>CAWCVR010000029.1:0-11937 GCA_963799105.1 Bryobacterales bacterium | reverse complement strand
TAACAACAATTACCGCTTCGTGGTCTGCTCGGGCGGCGGCCCCGGCGTTATGGAAGCCGCCAACCGCGGCGCCAGCGACGCCAAAGGCAAGACCGTGGGCCTCAACATCGGCCTGCCCTTCGAGCAGTTCCCCAACCCTTACATCACCCCGGAACTGAGCTTCGAGTTCCACTACTTCTTCATGCGCAAGTTCTGGTTCGCCTATCTGGCCAAGGCGCTGGTAGTGTTTCCGGGAGGCTTCGGCACGCTCGATGAGATGATGGAAATCCTCACCCTGACCCAGACTCAGAAACTGGCCAAGAAGATTACCACCGTCCTGTACGGGTCGAAGTACTGGAACGAGATCATCAACTTCCCGGCGCTGGTGAAACACGGGATGATCTCGCCCGAGGACCTGAACCTGTTTCAATTCGCCGACGATCCGGCTACTGCGTTCGAGCTGCTGAAAGCCGGCCTGACGGCCTACGCCATGCAGGTGGACACGCCTGAGACCCCGGCGATTTCCAAGTCGCGCATCCCGTAAGTGGGGCGGACGCCCTCGTCCGCGGCCGGCCCCCTGGCCGGCTTTTGCGCACATCGGACAATTCATCCTTGGACAGCACAGCGGGTCCAGGGGGACCCGCGCGGACCTGGGGGTCCGCCCCACATCAGCCGCCGCGCAACTCTTCGAGTTCCGCGTGTACCGGCTGCGCAGACCGCAACACCGCCCAACTCAGCCAGACGGCCCGCGGCCAGGAATAGCTGCGGTATGGCAACCCGTGCCCGCGGCAAAAATCCTGCACGATGGGGCTGATCTTCGGGTAGTACACGTGCGACGTGTTGGGGAACAGGTGATGCTCCACCTGGTACTCCAGCCCGGAGCATAACCACCGGCCGACCGGCCCGGTGTGGAAATTGACCGTGCAGGCGGTCTGCAACAGCATGTAGTCGGTCTGCTCCTGGCCGCGATCCACGCGCGCCGCCTCGGCGGGCAGATGTCCAGGCCCCACCACGGCGTACAGTGCGTAGCCCGCCAGCACGATGCGCAGGGCGTACAGCAGCAGCACGTGGGTCACCGGGAAGAACAGGCACGGGAGGCCCACCCAGACCACGTAGTGCGAGGACATGGCCGCCAGGTCGATCCAGTGCTCCGGCTTGCGCCGGCCGCGCCGCCGCAGGATGCGGAATAAGTGAAGCCAACTGTTCAACTGCATCTGGAAGCCGTTCCCCGCCAGCGCCACGGGAAACACCCACCACTGCGCGTGTTCGAAGTACCAGCGCTTCAGCCCGTGGCTGCCCGCGACATCGCGCTCGGTCAGCGCGAACCACGGCAGCAGGTCGGCATCCTCATCGACGCCGATGACGTTGGGCGCCGAATGGTGCAGGTCCACGTGCTTGTGCCACCAGAAGGTCGCGCTCAGCGCCAGGCAGAACGGATAGCCGAAGAACGCCAGCGCCTGGTTGAGCCACCGCTTGTCGCTGGAAGCGTAGTGGGTGGAGGTGTGCGTGTTGGTGGCGAGGCCGATCAGCCCGAACGTAGACACCAGCAAGCCGGCCGCGCGCAGGAAGATATTGCCGGCGAAAACCACTACCGCCAGGCCGCCCATGGCGATCAGAAAGTGGACGGCCAGCTCCGCAACGATTCTCGCGGTTGCCTTGCGATTCCACCCGCGCCGTGCAAACTCCCGCTGGAGTTCGGCTAGTGCCATGACCGCAAGACACTGTTCCTTTGCCACGGGCCGCTCGCTGACGCTCGCGGTTCCGGACAGAACCGCGAGCGTGAGCGAGCGGCCCGGCAAAGGCACCAAATCACTCGGTCGAAGACCTAGTCCCTCCCTGGCCGTCGTCATATTCCGGTCGGCGCCGCTTTCTAACTTACACCTGGACTGAGGGTATTATCGCACCTTCCGTGGCGGCGGCCGAGTCATGCAAGCGGACCGTTCAAAACCGGATCTTTCCCGCGAATTCAAAATCTCTGGGATTCCCCGCGCTGGCGATGGTTCCAAAAGCGGCGCTGCCGAAGCTCCCGTTCGGATCGTTCAAAGGCGGCGTGTTACTTGCGTTGAAGACTTCGGCGCGGAATTCTAGATTGACCCGCTCCGACACGCGAAACGTCTTGCCGATCATCAGGTCGGCATCCTGTAGCCCGGGACCACGCACGGGATTTCGCGAGCTGTTGCCGATGACGTACTGTCCGACAGCGGTGAATGCCGATCTATCGAACCATTCGGAAGCGCTTCGATCCGCGAAGTCATTCGGATTGCCGATCCGGATCGGCCGCTGGACGGCATACCCAAATGCCGACAGGTTATTGGTCGCCTGTGTGACCGGCACCGCATCTCCCGCCTGGATGCGCACCAGGCCGCCGATTTGCCATCCGGAGATTCTCCACCACCGCGGAATCCGGTACACCCAGCCGGCAGAGAAGACGCGGGGGATGTCGCCGCTCGAAACGTCTCTTTCGAGCTTCCGGTTGAAGGCGTCGGCGGCGCCGATGGTGGTGAGCGTGGGCCCTGTAAAGATGGTCTGGGAAAAGTATGTCGAAGCGTCGTCAATGAGCTTGGAGAAGGTGTATGCGAAGGTAAACGTCAAACCGCGCGAAAGGCGCTTCTCCAGCTTCAATTGCAGCGCTTGGTATTCGGAATCGGCGACATTGTCTCGGAAAAGCGCTACGTTTGTGAATCGCGGAAAGGCGCGCAACAACTGCTGCTGTGCGATGGTCGGCTGCCCCAGTGACGACGAAGCGGGGATCTGCCCGTAATAAGGGTTCGCGACCTTCACTGTCAGCGCCGATCCCATCGCCAAATCCGCCGCAGCCACCTGGTTGAGGTTGGATTCCGGTAAACCCAGGTGCGTGTTCTTCGATCCCAGATAGCCGATCTCGAAGTTCACATCGCTTCCGAAAGTCTTCTGGGCAGTGAGATTCCACTGCTGCGAGTAGCCCGACCGTACGTTCCGGTCCACGCCAAAAACCCCCTGCCCCAGCCCCGAGTTCGGATTCGGAGCAGTGACCCGTACCGTGGGACCGCCGGAGAGCACAAACGCCGGGTTGATGTTGTCCTGCGACTGTTGCCCCACAGTCTGCACGAACGGGAACTGTGGCAGCGTGAACGGCGTGGTGATGCCGGTCTGCTCGAACCAGACAATTCCGTAACCGGAACGAATCGCCCAGGACTCGCCGAGCCGGTAGGCCAGGCCCACGCGCGGCCCGAAATCGCAGCACTCCAGGTTCCGCGCCGTGTGCGGGAAGTCAAGCACCTGCGTGTTCAGGTTGAAAACGGCGCCGTGGTTGTTGGCTTCATACGAGGGGAAGTTCAACGTGTAGCGCGTTCCCAGATTCAGCCTGAGGCGGTTCGAGACCTTCCATTCGTCCCCCGCGAAGAACTCCGCGATATGGGCTCGCTCCTGCAGCGCCTGGTTCTGAATGTCGATGCTGAAGGCGTTCACCTGGCCCAGCAGAAGCGAAGCCAGAGCGTTTCCGCCGGCGCCCGTGGAAGAATCCGTTCCGGTTGTGGTGAAGGCGTAGGAACCGGTCGGGTTCGCTGGATTGAGGATATCGAGAGCCTCGCGCCGCAGGTCCGTTCCGAACTTGAACGTGTGCCGTCCGCGAACCACCGAGAAGGTATCCAGAAACTCCGTGACCGACGTTGTGAAGTTGGTGTTGGCGGCGGTGGTCGGTCCGATCTGCTGATAGCCCGTAACGGTAAAAATGGGGAGCGTGGAAGGGAATGCGCTGGCCGGCGCGCCGGGGACGGCAATGCCGCCATTCTGGAGCGACGTTTGGTTCACGTCCCGCCGCGTGTATCCGAAACGCGCCTGGTTCAGCGTTGATGGCGAGAGGGTCCAGTCGTATTCCGATGCGATCCCATCGCCCCGCGTAATGGCATGGCCGATAACACCCGAGGTAAGATTCCCGCTGCCGTCCGGCAGAAAAGGCACCGGGTTGTCGTTGTCGCGGAGATACGAGTAGCGAACGAACGCGCGATGCCTTTCATTGAAAACGTGGTCGATGCGGCCGTCAAACTGGTCCTGGTTGTCCGGCTCGACGCCGGTGAATACGAAGTTGTTCGCGCCCGTCGCGTCGGGCTGCGGATAATGCTGCAATACCTGTAATCCGAGCGCATCGAACCGGTTTGTGGGAATCGTATTGTTGACGAAAGGCGTGCGCGGCGAGTTCGCCGGGTCGTAGATCGCGGTGGTGAATACGCCGCTACGTTGCGCCACCGTTGGCACGACGCTTTGGCGGGTGATCCCGGTGCGCAATCTGGTGCCTTGCCAGTCGGCGAAGAAGAACGTCCCGTTCTTGCGGATTGGCCCGCCCACCGTCAGGCCGTACTGATTGCGGCGGAACTCCGGCTTCCGGCCCGGCTGCGCAAAATAGTTCCGGGCGTTCAGGTCCTCGTTCCTGAGGAATTCGAAGACCGTCCCGTGGACCTGGTTGCCGCCGGACTTCCCGATCACCATCACCGTGCCGCCGTTGGAGCGTCCGTATTCCGGTGAGTACGAGTTGAGGTTCAACCTGAATTCCTCCATCGCGTCGATCACTGGATAAAACGCCACCTGTCCAGGTTCGGGTTGGAGAACACTGATTCCGTCGTAAAGATACTCGTTGGTGCGCGGCCGGCTTCCGTCGATTCGCGGCAGCAGCGACCCGCCGCCCGGCAGAGCGACCCCCGGCGACAGCGCCACCAGGGGAATGAAGTTGCGCCCGTCCAGAGGCAGCGTTTCGATCAACGCCTGGCTGACGTGGTAGTTCGCCGAACCACTGGCGGTTTCCAGCAACGACGTTTCGGCGTTCACGTCAACCGACTGGGACGATTGCCCCACTTCGAGTTTCACGTCCTGCCGGGTCTGGTCGCCGATGCGCAGCGCGATGCCCGTCTGCCGGTACGGCCGGAATCCCGGATGCTGCACCGTCAGGACGTATTGTCCGGCCGCCAGCCCCAGCAGGTGATACTCTCCACGGTCGTCCGTCGTGACGCTGGCCTGCGCGCCGGTGGCTTGTTCCTGGCCGCATACTTTCGCTTGTGGCACTCCCAGGCCGGAGGGATCCTGAATCGTGCCGGACAGTTCGGCTTTTCCCGCTTGTCCAAAGCAAGGCAGAGAGGCGGCCAGAAGCGTGGCGCCGGAGAGGAGTATCGAGATCGAGCGCATGTACTGTCAGGATACCAATGTCATGTATGCAAGACAACTCACCCCGGCGCGGGCGGACGCTCCGGTTATGTGCTGAAATAGGGGACATGAAACTTTCGGCGAGGAATCAATTACCCGGGACCGTGGAGCGGATCTTCCTGGGCGACATCATGGCTCGAGTCGTCGTCAATGTCGGCGGCAATGCGATCGAGAGCGTGATCACCCGTCAAAGCGCCGAGGATCTCGGCCTAAAGGAGGGAGACACCGTCACGGTCGTCATCAAATCCACGGCGGTCATGGTCCAAAAGGGCTGAGCTTCGATCGCTTCCGCCCGCCCGGCCCTTCGGCGCCAGGCGAGGGGACGCTCCACGATGTCTCAGCCGGATTGCCGGATGACGGCCTACCCCGCCGCTGCCGCCTCGCCCTCATCCGCCGTGAAGTAGGCGCAATCGGGATGTTGGAACACCAGCGCGCTGACGCTGGCCTCGGGCTCCATCATCATTCCCTCGGTCAGATTCACGCCGATCTCGCCGGGCGCGAGCAGCTTGAACAGCCCCTGCTGGTCGTCCAGGTTGGGACACGCCGGATAACCGAAGCTGTAACGCTTGCCGCGATAGCGCGAGGTGAAGCGGTCCTTCATGGTGGTCGCCGGCGAATCCGGAAATCCCCAATCCTCGCGGATGCGCCGGTGCAGCCATTCCGCCGCGCCCTCGGCCGTCTCGATGGCCAGAGCTTGAATGGCGTGGGCCTTGACGAACTCGCCGGCCTGCTTCCATTCCTCGCTGCGCTCGCGCACGCCCGCGCCCGCCGTCACCACGAACAGCGCCAGGTGATCGCGCCGTCCCTCCTCCGGGCCGAGAATGTAATCGCTCAGGCACAGACCGTCCTCGCGCCGCTGGCGTCCGAAGCGAAACGTGTGGATGGGCGCGGCGCCGCCGGGCGCGAACAGGTGAATAGCGTTTCCGCCGCGCTCCGCTTCGAAGAACTGCCACACCGCCATCGGATGCAGAAAAGCGGCCGCTTCACCCTTCAGCTCCTCCATCATGTGGAACAACTCCAGCGCTTTCGGTTCGCGCTCCGCCAGTGCCTTTTCGAAATTGCCCTTGTAGCCCAGGTGGCGGCCGTAGAGCATGTATGGATTGATGTAACTCCACAACTCCGCCAGGTGCCCAAGCGGCCGCACTCTGCGGTCCAGGTAGGGCGCCGCCGGAATCGGCAGATCGGCGCGCAGCTTGCCGCTCCGCCGCGTCCCCACCGGCGCAGCCGCCTCCGGAGCCGGTTCCGGCACCGGCGCGCCTTCCGCAGCCGTGTGGCTGCGCAGCACACCCGGCCGCTCGGCAGGATCCATCAGCCGGTTCATCAGGCTCAGTCCCGTCATGGCATCCTTGGCGTAGCACACGGCCTCGCCATAGGCCGGCGCGATCCTGGTGCGCGTGAACTTATCCGACAGCGCCGCGCCGCCCACCAGCAGGGGAACCGCGATGCCCGCCGCTTTGAGATCGGCCGCGGTAATCGCCATCTGCTGCGTACTCTTCACCAGCAGGCCCGACAGGCCGATGGCGTCCGGAGAGTGCTCGCGGCACGCCTGGATCAACGCATCCGGCGGCACCTTGATCCCCAGGTTCACTACCTGGTACCCATTGTTCGCGAGGATGATCTCCACCAGGTTCTTGCCGATATCGTGGACGTCGCCCTTCACCGTCGCCAGAATCACCTTGCCGCGCGCCGCCGTGTCGGCCTTCGTCATGAACCGTTCCAGGTAGCTCACCGCGGCCTTCATCGCCTCGGCCGATTGCAGCACCTCGGCCACGATCAGCTCGTTGTTGTTGAAAAGCCGTCCGACCTCGTTCATCCCGGCCATCAGCGGCCCATTGACGACCTCCAGCGGCGCCACGCCCTCGGCCAGCTTCCGTTCGAGGTCCGCGACCAGCCCGTCCTTGGTGCCTTCGATGATGTAGTTCGCCAGACGAGTATCGAGCGGCACGTCCTCGGCGCGCGGCTTCTGGCGCTGGCCCGATTGCCGGAAGTGGCCGGCGACGGCCGCGATGTGCCATTGGTTGATGGCGGCCTTCTGATCGAGCGTCTGCTCGCGCCAGTCCTCGGGCGCGGTGCGCAGCGATTCGTCGGCGGCGTCCACCGGCGGCGAATTGAAGAGCAGACCCTCCGCGAGGCGCCGCTCAATTTCGGGAATCGACGCGAACCGCTCCAGCTTCTCGGCGTTGACGATGGCCAGGTCAAGTCCGGCCTTGGCGCAGTAGTACAGGAAGACCGAGTTGACCACCTCGCGCGCCGCCGCCGGCAATCCGAAGGAGATATTGGATATGCCCAGCACCGTCTTGACGTACGGCAGCCGTTCCTTCACCAGCCGTATGCCCTCGATGGTTTCGACCGCCGCGCCGATGTAATTGGCGTCACCCGTGGCGCAGGGGAACACCAGCGGATCGATGACGATGTCCTCCGGCTGAATGCCGTACTTCTCCGCCAGCAGCTTGCAGGACCGCTCGGCCACCGCCAGTTTGCGCTCGCGGGTGAAGGCCTGCGCCTGCAGCTTGTCCTCGTCGATCGCGCCCACCACCAGCGCCGCGCCGTACTTTCGCGCCAGCGGACAGATGCGCTCGAACTTCTCCTCACCGTCCTCGAGGTTGATGGAGTTGACGATGCTCTTGCCCTGGCAATAGGTCAGCGAGAGTTCCACCGCCTGGGGATCGGTGGTGTCGATCATCACCGGCGCCTTGATCTTGCGGGTCAGCATCTCGTAAAACGGCGGGATGTCGAGCATCTCGTCGCGGTCGGCGCTTTGCAGGCACACATCGACGATCTGCGCGCCGTTCTTGACCTGGCGCACGGCGATGTCGGTGGCTTCCTCCCACTTTTCTTCCGCCACCAGGCGCTTGAACAGCCGCGAACCGATCACGTTGGTGCGTTCACCGACGATCAGCGGCCGATTGCTCTCCTCGGCCTCCACCAGCTCGATGCCCGAGTAATAGGTGCGATGCGACCGGCCCGGCGTCTGGCGTGGCTGCTTGCCCTGGGCCATTTGGGCAATGGCGCGAATGTGCGCGGGAGTGGCGCCGCAGCAGCCGCCCACGATATTGAGCCAGCCCCGGTCGAGGAACCGCTCCAGTTGCGCCGCCAGCGACTGCGGCGTCTCCGGAAACATCCCCGATTCGGGGTCCGGCAGCCCGGCATTGGGGTAGCAGGAGACCCGATGCGAAGACATCTGGTGCAGCGTGCGGATGTGGTCCGTCATCAGGTCCGGACCGGTGCCGCAATTCATGCCGATCGCCAGCAGGTCGTGATTTTCGATCGAGGCGTACAGCGCATCGATGGCCTGGCCGGCGAGCATGGTGCCGTTCCTCTCGATGGTGACGGAGGCCACCACCGGAATCGCCACCCCGAGGTCGCGCCGCAGTCGATCCACGGCAACCAGGCCGGCCTTGAGCGCGCTGGTATCGAAGCACGTCTCGAGGACCAGAAAATCGGCGCCGCCCTCAAGCAGCGCCCTGGCCTGTTCGTAGTAATCGGCGCGGAACTGTTCGAAGGTCGCCGTGCGCGTGGTGCTGACGTTTTTGGTGGTAGGTCCCATGGACCCGGCGACAAAGCGCGGCCGGCCGCCGGCGGAGAACCGGTCGGCGGCCTGGCGCGCGATTTGCGCAGCCTTGTAGTTCAGCTCGTAGGCGCGATCTTGCAGACGATTGTCGGCGAGCGTCATCCTGGCGCCGCCGAACGAGTCCGTTTCGACCGCGTCGGAACCGGCTTCCAGGTACGCCTCGTGAATGCCCCAAATGACATCCGGCCGCGTGGCCACCAGAATTTCCGGACAGTTCTCGCAGCCCTGGTAGTCCTTCTCGATGGAGAGCGGCACCTGGTGCAGCATGCTCCCCATGCCCCCATCGAGAATGAGGACACGTTGCTCCAGGATGCCGGTGAGCGCCTTCTGACGCTCTTCAAAGCTGGTCATAGGGGTGTGCTTTCCTCAATCTTACCGAAAACCCGGGGACAGACGGAACGTTCACCTGGTTTCCGGAGGAGGGAAAAGGGGTGAACGTTCCGTCTGTCCCCGGGTTTTCGCGATAATGGCTGGAGATGGCAAACCCGGAAACCCCCGCCAACCCAACGCAAACCCTGCGCGCCCGCATGCGGCGCTTCCTGATCGTGTTCCCAATCTGCCTGGTAGTCGGCTTCGTCCTGCTTCTGGCGCCCTTCAGCCAGTCCGCCGTCACCGCCTTCACTGCCGGCGTCGTCGCCATTTGCGCGAAATTGGTGTCGCTATGCGGAGGCCAGGCCGCCGCCGCTCACGACGTCCTGCGGAATCCCGTCACCGGCTTCTCCATCCAGATCGAGGACACCTGCAATGCTTCCAACGTCACCGTCCTGCTATGGGCCGCCATCCTGGCCTTCCCCGCGCCGTGGCGCGAAAAAGCTAAGGGGCTGCTCGTCGGTACGCTGGTGCTCCACGGCGTCAACCTGTTCCGCATCGCCAGCCTGTTTTACATCGGACAACACGATCCGGGCATGTTCGAGTTCACCCATCTCTACGTCTGGGAAGGCGTGATAATGCTGGTCACCCTGGTGATCTTTTGGACTTGGGTGCAGCGCACCTACCGCGCAGGCCAACCCGCGCCTGCTAAGTAGCTCGCGCGTCGCGCCGCCGCTGGCGCTTCCTTTCGCGGCGGCCCGGCGGCTCTTCCGGCCGTGGTTCCGCAGCCGGCACCCACGCGAACACCTGCGTCCGCAACTCCGGGTTCAGCCACAAACCGAGAAACAAGGGTGTCGCGTACGGAAGCACCTCGCTGTTCAGATATCGCGCCACGGACCACAGAAACCCGGCGAGGGGCGTGGACTCTATGTGAAAATACAGGCGAATCGCCCCCATCGCGTTCAGCGTCACCGTGAAGGGCATCGCCGCCGCGATCCCGGCGCTGCCGTAGGCCACCATGCGCAGCCGTTTCTTCCCCGGCACGGCGAACATCAGCGCCCAGAACAGCGGAAGCGCCACCGTGAACAGCGCCACCTTGTTCCGTGTGACTTCCAATTTGAACGAGCGGATCTTCTTCGGCTGCGCGTTCGGCGATCCTCCGCCCGCGATCCGCTGCAAGTCGGCCCGCGCCGCCGCCGCCGCGGGAACGGGAAGCCGCAGCATCCAGTTGCCGTCCGGCGTGACCGTGATGTGCGGCCCATCCGCCGCGCCAGGCGCCCAACCCAGAACCAAATCTCCCGAGTACCGTACCCAAGCCAGCAGCGGATCCAGCAGGAAGATCCACCACAGCAGGAACATTCCGATCAGAAGGCCGCAGGCGCGCAGCAGAAAGCGAAATTGAGGACGGTCAGGAAATAGCCGCATGGGGGAAGTGTCTTCCTACCGATGTTCTCAAAAAAATGGCGGCCGCGGAAACTCCGGGACGACACCCCGGTTTGTGGCTCATTCCCGGCCGCCGTTCTGCCGCGCAAAAAGGCCCGAGGACTACAATTCACGACCGCTTCACTTGGACCGTTTCAGCGTCATCGGGCCAGGGCCGGGGCCGCCATCCGGACCGCCTTCCATCCTGGTGTTCAACTTGATTTCATCGCCGTCGATGGTGCCATCATGGATGATCTTCATTCCGCCGCCGCCGAATTCGATCCTGAGCGTGAACGAGATCTTGTTGCCTTCCACTTTGCCATCGTCGATCCGCACCGGCTCGCCTTGCGGACCATCCACCGTGCCAGTCAACTTGGCGCCGTCCTGCTTGAAATGAAACGCGATCGTCATTCCGCCGCCATCGGTGCCGCCGATCTGTCCGATCCACGTGCCGGTCACATCCGCCGCCAGGGCGCTCCCCATCGGCAGCGCCAGCAGAATGGCGCATAACGTAAGCGTGAGTTTTTGCATGATGAGAGACCTCACTGTGACGATACCACCGCGTTGCCGGGGCATCTGTTAAGTTCCGTAAACCTGCCCGCCCGAGCCCCGCGTGCGCAGTCGCGTTATGCTGAACTCATGCGACTTAGGGTGATAGCGTTGGCAGTCCTGGCCTGCCTTCCGGCCGTGGCCGATTCACAGTTCCGCGTCCGGCAGATGACACGCGGCGACGTTCCCTCCGGCAAGGGGCAATGCGACATCCGCCTCCAGGTGGATGAGGAAGTCGAAGCCGCCGTGCGCGGCGACACCGTCTTTCTTCGAACCCTGTCCGGCCGGGAAGCCCGCGACGACGGCTCGGAATGCAACCTGCCCTTGCCCAGCCGCGACGTCCGCGGGTTCACCTTCGAAGTCAAGGACAAGCGCAACCAGATCCGCATGGTGGAAGCGCCCGGCAGCCCCAACAACTTCACCGTCATCGTCCGCATCCGCGATACCGACAGCGGTTATGGCCGGTATCACTTCCGGCTGTCCTGGATCGCCGGCAGCGGAGCGAGTCCCGGCGGGTACATCCTCGACGGACCCGCGCCTGGGCCGGACGACCGCCGCTCCGGCGAAGGCTTCGTCTGGAATAATGTCACGCACTATGCCGGCAGCGGCGCCGGAAGCGCCGTCTACAATGACGAAGATCCGTTCCGCCTCTCCGGCGTCACGCTCGACATCGATCGCGGCGGCCATGCCACCCTCTCTTTCCCGACCGGGCGTGGGCGCGCCATGGTGCTCAACGGCGCCGTCATCGGCCGTGACGGCGAACGCCTCAAGATCGATGCCATGACGGAAGACCGCCGCTTGCACGGCGCCCTGTCCGTTTCCGTCGACGATCGCACTGCAACCGTCCGCTCCATCGAGATGGAAGCCACCGACGGCCATGATCGCGTGCGCGTCCACTGGGACCGGCGCTAGCGGCTCGACTCTTGATTCTATGG
>CAWCVR010000028.1:0-10596 GCA_963799105.1 Bryobacterales bacterium | reverse complement strand
CGATCATCGTCACGCAGCCCTTGGGCTGGTTGGCCACCAGCCACCGGATGTCATCCTGCGGCGTCAGCGTCCCGGTGGGATTGTTGGGATTGCAGAGGTAGATCAAGCCCGCGTTCGGGCTGGCCGCCGCCATGGCCTTCACGTCGTGCGCATAGGTTGCCGTCAGCGGCACCTTGATGACGCGCGCGCCGATGAATGCCGCCGCGCGCGCGCCGGCTTCGTAACCGGGGTCGGCGATGACCAACGGCTTGGCGGGAGACGCGAAGGCCAGCACCGCCTGGTGAAGCGGACCGCTCGACCCGGCGTGGATCCGCACGTAGTCCGGTTTCAGGCCTTCCTGTTCGCTGAGCAGCGTCTGCACGCGATCCGCCTCGGAATAGCGGTAGCGCCCGCCATACTGGATCATCCTGGCCACGGCCTCGCGGGCTTCCTGGCAGGGACCGAGCGGGTTCTCATTGGCGTTGATCATCACCGCGTCCGGCGGGGCGTCCACCTTGGAAAGCTGGGCCAGGGCGGCTTCGTTGAAGAACGGCAGCGCCGTGGCGCCTGCGCCCATCATGGCGGCAATCCGCCCGAACGACCGGCGGGAAAAGCCGCGATTCAGAAACTCCCGTTTCCGTTCCGGATTCAGTGAGGCCATCATATTCCCCTCTCTTGTCATGAACTATAGACCGTCACGACACAACATGTCCAGTTCGTCCGGCCGGCGCCTGAGACGCCGCGATAGGAACTGGCCGAGGGAGAGCGGAAGGAGTCTTACGCGCTGCCCAGGGAGCGGGCGGAGCGGAGGAGCCCGCGCGATGCCCGCAGGGCGCCGTACGCGGCCAGGCCGAGCCAGAAGAGGATTTGCAGCGAAACCCCGCCGTTCCACGGAATCGCGATGGCGAGCAGCGCCAGTGCAATGCGCCCCGCCAGGTAGGACCCCATCAGCCTGACGAGGCCGGAACGGCCGCTATCGATCCACGTGCCGATCAGAAACCATAACGGGATGGCGACCGCCTCGTGGAGCACGAACCAGATGGGGTCCCACAACCTGTGGCGGGTCTGCCACCCGGCTTCCGGCCGAACGGAGACGGACACGATGCCCGCGGGCAGGGTTCCGGTCAGAATGAGGGCAAACCTGGGGTCGGGTTCCCGGTAACATGACAGCCTGCTGGGACTCCATCCGATCGACTCGCTCTGGGCATAGGCGGCCAACGCGTTTCCCTGGGGGCGCGACCAGGCTTTCCGCGGGTTCAGCACCACCACGGCATGCCAGATCCAGGCGGCCAGCAAAAGCACGTCGATTGCCGCGTGCCCGGCCGGAAGCAGGCCGCGGTACTTGCAGTGCGGCTTCATTTGGGGATTGGACACCGTGGCGGAGCGGGTTGTTCCGCAACTTCCGGACGGCGTGAGACGGGGCGAAAGCCTCATCGTCTAGCGCCCGGTTCACGACGCGTCCTACCTGGAACTGGCAGCGCGAAAGGGCCTCCCCCTTGCCACACTGGACAAAGCACTCGCCAACGCCGCCCCCGAAGAACTGGTGACGCTGGTCGGGGTGCCCTGAAATTATCACTTGCGCCCGATATAGCTTCTGATATATCGTAAGATATATCATGCGACACGAAAAACAGTCGTTCCAGGGCAGTTTCTGGCCGTGGGCGTCACTGACCTTCGGCGGAAGGTCCCGCTTCTTTGAATCCGGCGAAGTCCGTCTTGCCATCCTATCGCTGCTGAGCGAAGGACCCAAGCACGGTTACCAATTGATGAAAGAGCTGGCCGAACGCTCGGGCGGAATCTACCGCGCCAGCGCCGGCAGCGTGTATCCGACCCTCCAGCAACTGGAGGACGAGGAGTTGATCGCCAGCGACTCGGTGGGCGGCAAGCGCACCTACCACCTCACCGAGGCTGGCCTGCGCGAGTTGGAAAAGGACCCGGACGGCGTGCGGCGCATCTGGGAGCGGGCCGAGAAGTGGGAGGAATTCGGGCAATGTATGAATCCCGAACTGATCCCCATGATGCGGCCCCTGGTGGAGTTAGGCCGGGTGGCGTGGAAAGCCGCCGCGCGGGTGCGCGGCAATCGGGAGAAGGAGGACTGCCTGCGCGACATCTTCGACCACGCGCGCCGCGATCTGGAGCAGTTGTAGGCGGAGACGGGGCCGCGCCGAGTAAACTGAAAGGTCATGGGAATCGGCATACGCCTCGAGAATCTTCGCAAAGTCTATGACTCGCCTCCGACATCGGTCGCGCGCGGGGGCGGATTTTCGTTCGGCTCCGTCCGCACCGGACGCGGCGACAAGGGCGGGAAGAAGTTCGAAGTGGTGGCGCTGGACGGGATCGCGCTGGAAATCCGCGCCGGCGAAATCTTCGGGTTGCTGGGGCCGAACGGCGCGGGCAAGTCCACCACCATCGGCATCCTGACCACGCGCACGCGGCCCACCGCGGGACGCGCCTTCATCGGCGAATTGGACGTGTGGCGGGAACAGGTCAAGGCGAAGTTGCTGATCGGCGTGGTGCCGCAGCGGCCCAATCTCGACTTCGCCCTCACCGCCCGCGAGATCCTGCTGTTCCACGGCGCGTACTTCCGCCAGGGCGCCAGGGAGCGGGCGCGGCGCTCGGACGAACTGCTGCGCAGGTTCAAGCTCACCGACCGCGCCGACCAGAACGTCCGCGGCTTTTCGGGCGGCATGATGCAGCGCCTGTCGATCGCCCGCGCCATGATGCACGATCCGCAGGTGCTGTTCCTCGACGAGCCCTCGGCGGGCCTCGACCCGCAGACGCGCCTGCTGCTGTGGGACATCGTCCGCGACTACAACCGGCAGGGGAAAACCATCGTCATCACCACCCACTACATGGATGAGGCCGACGAGCTGTGCAATCGCCTCGCGATCATCGATCACGGCCGCATCATCGCCCAGGGGAGCCCGCGGGAGCTGAAGTCTTCGATCCCCGGCGGCTACCTGATCCGCCTGAAATTCGACCGCGTGCCGGAGGGTCTGCTCGCGGATTTCCAGCAACTCCCGGGAGTGACCGAGGTGCGGGCCGCGGCCGAGGCGGGTGGAATCGACGTGTACGCCGGCAGCGGCGGCCTGCTGATCGGGCCGATGGTGAGCGCGGCGCAGGCCCGCGGCGCGGAACTGCGCGACGTCCACATCGCCGAGCCGAGTCTCGAAACCCTGTTCCTGCACCATACCGGAAGGAGCCTGCGCGATTGAACTGGAGAACCTTCTACGCCATGCTGCAACGCGACGGCCACGTGGCGCGCCGCAACCTGCTTCCCATGCTGCTGCAGAACCTCTTGCAGCCGCTGCTGCTGACGTTCGTCTTCGGCCGCGTGCTCACTTCGAGCGGCATGATGAAGGCCGAGTACAAGAGCATCCTCCTGCCCGGCATCATGGCCATCAGCATGATGATCTCGGGCATTCAGGCCGTGGCCATGCCGCTGATCGCCGAGCTGCAGTTCACGCGCGAGATCGAGGACCGGCTGCTGGCGCCCATGGAGACGCGGTGGCTGGCAGTGGAAAAGATCGTGGCTGGAATGATCCAGGCGCTGGTATCGGGCCTGGTGGTGATTCCCGCGGCGTGGCTGACGATGGGCTCGGGCGTACGGATCAGCTTCGACCACTTGCCCGTTTTCGCCGCGATTTGCCTGCTGGTGGCGCTGCTTTCGGCCGCGGGCGGCCTGGCGCTGGGGTGCAGCATCGGCCAGACGCAGATCGGCCTGATGTACACCCTGGTGGTGGCGCCCATGATGATGTTCGGCTGCGCGTACTATCCGTGGAGCGCTTTGCGGTTCGCCCCGGTGCTGCAATACGCCGTGCTGATCAACCCGCTGGTGTACGCCAGCGAAGGGCTGCGCGGCGCGCTGATGCCGCAAGTACCCCACATTCCGGGGTTGGCGGTGGTGGGCGCGCTGGCGGCGATGGACGTGGGGCTGCTGGTGTTTGGGTTGCGGCAGTTCCAGCGGAAGACGGTGAGCTGAGGGCGCGGCGACGAAGACCTCGGTGGGTGGTTTCGATCAGGCCTGCTTCGCCATTCTAACCAAGATCCCGACCGCTTGCCGCCGATGCCTGTTTCCTCTACGCTAACAGCATGGCGGACCATGAGACCCTGAGTCTTGAAGAACTGGTTCGGCAATACAACATCGTTGACTCTCCCATCGCCGCAGTGGACCTGGAGCCCGGAATGGTCTTGCGGTCCGGGGGAAGGCTGAGAGTCGTAATTTCGGTTTCATTCGAAAACACCGGATCCGGCCCCGTGGCTATCATTGAGAGCGCCGCTGGACTTGAACGGTTCGCCAGCGACTCAGAGCTCGACGTATGGCACATCGACGGCGAGCCGTTCATCGTAGAGTTGCCGCCTGAAGAAGCCGGCGCACTCGAACCGGCTGTCGGCGGAGGTGGTTCTACCCCGCCAGCCCACGACGCTGCCGGGATTGTGCCTGTTTGGCGTGGGCCGAAGCGGCTCGACTAGAGCGGGAATTGTCCATCGGCTCGCAAAACGGGGGGCTACGATAAGGTGTGCGCACCTACTTCCACGTCGATATGGACGCCTTCTTCGTCTCCGTGGAAGAGCTGTTCGACCCCACGCTGCGCGGCAAACCGGTAGTGGTGGGCGGGCGTCCGCGTGAGCGCGGGGTGGTTTCTGCGGCCTCCTACGCGGCCCGCAAGTTCGGCGTGTATTCGGCCATGCCGCTGCGCACGGCATACCGGCTCTGCCCCCAGGCCATTTTTCTGGAGGGCCACCGCGACCGGTACCTGGATTACTCCCACCGCGTCCACCAGGTGCTGTGCGAGTTTTCGCCGCTGGTCGAGATGGCTTCCATCGACGAAGCCTACCTGGACATGACCGGCACCGAGCGGCTGCATGGGCCGCCCCTGCGCGCGGCTCACCGGCTGCATGAGCGCATGAAGGAGGCGACCGGGTTGAACTGCTCGGCCGGCATCGCCACCTCGCGCCTGGTCGCCAAGATCTGCTCCGACCAGGCCAAGCCCAACGGCGTGCTGTGGGTGATGCCGGGATGCGAGGCGGCGTTCCTGGCGCCGCTCGACGTGCGCAAGGTCCCCGGCGTAGGCAAGGTGATGGAGAAGAACCTGCACTCGTACGGCATCCGCAAGGTGGGCGACCTGGCGCGGCTCGACGAGGCGTTTCTCGCCGCCAAGTTCGGCAAGTTCGGCCTGGCGCTGGCCGGTAAGGCGCAGGGCCTGGACGCGGGCGGCTGGTACGATGGCGAAATCGGCGAGGGCGGCGGGCCCAAGTCCATCAGCCACGAGCACACCTTCGACGAGGACACCGCCGACGCCTCGAAGATGGAAGCCACCCTGGCGCGCCTGTGCGAGCAGGTGGGGCGCCGGCTGCGCGAGCACAACCTCCAGGCGCGGACCATCCAGCTCAAGCTGCGCTACAAGGATTTCACCACCATCACGCGGGCGCACACCATGGCGCGCGCGACCGCCCTCGATACCGAGCTGTTCGAAGAGATCCGCGAGCTGTTCCGGCGGAACTGGAAGGCCCGCCAAGCCGTGCGGCTGCTGGGCGTTCACGCGTCGGGCTGGGACCAGGGTGGCGGGCAACTGGGGTTGCTGGACCAGGACCGGCACGACCGCTGGACGCGGGCCACGGCCGCCGCCGACAAGATGCGCGACAAGTTCGGCGACTCGGCCGTGTCGCTCGCGGCCAGTCTGAAGGGCCAGTATCGCGAGCGCACCCACGACAGCCCGCCGGGATTGCCGGGGAAAAAGTGATGCGGTGTGGGGCGGACCCCCAGGTCCGCGCGGGACGCCCCCGTCCCGCTCTTCGGCTCGCAGAACCAAACGCTTGCCACTGGCGAGAAGCCGGCCAGGGGGCCGGCCGCGGACGAGGGCGTCCGCCCCACAACGGCGTTCCCGCTCGGCTGTATTAAGCTGGACCAGGATGACAAACGGCTTCACTCCCGCGGAGCTCCGCGTCTTCCAGCGGTTGCGGACACCCGGCCAGATCCAGTACTTCCTGGATCACGGCCTGGCATACAACAAGGAACCGGATGGCCCCACCTGCCACTCGCCGCGGCGCGTGCTGCGCGACCGCGCGGCGCACTGCATGGAGGGCGCGCTGTTCGGCGCCGCCGCGCTGCGGATGCTGGGTCACCCGCCGTTGCTGCTCGATCTGGAGGCGGTGCGCGACGACGATCACGTGCTCGCCATTTTCCGGTCGCGCGGCCTCTGGGGCGCCGTCGCCAAGTCGAACTACTCCGGGTTGCGGTATCGCGAACCGGTATACCGGTCGCTGCGGGAACTGGCGATGTCCTACTTCGAGCACTACTTCAACCTGCGCCGCGAGAAGACGCTCCGGCGGTACTCGCGGCCGGTGAACCTGCGGCGGTTCGACCCCCGCAACTGGATGACGGCGGAGGAAGACGTGTGGATGGTGCCCGAATATCTGTGCGGGATCGCGCACACACCCCTGCTGCCGCGGGCCGTGGAAGCGCATCTGGGACGGGTGGATGGCCGCCTGTTCGCGGCGGGCAAGCTGGGCCGGGAGGTGTGAACGCGATTCCGCCGATGACCCTTCACGAACTGTTCGACCACAACTGCTGGGCCCGCGGCCGGCAGCTTGCGGTTTGCGGCTCGCTCAGCGGCGCCGATTTCGAACGGCCGATGGGCAGCAGCTCTCCATCGGTGCGGGAAACGCTGGCGCACCTGGTCTGGGCGGAGTGACTGTGGCTGGGACGCTGGGAAGGGCGCTCGCCGCGGGCCATGTCGCTGGCTGCGGAGTTGCCCACGCCGGACGCGATCGCCGGGCGATGGCGGGTGGTGGAGCGGGACGTGCGCCGGTACTTGTCCGAAGTGGCCGATAGCGCGCCCTCGGGCGTCGCCTTCCTGGTCAGCCGGTTCTGGTTGTCGTAGGCGTAGCAACTGGGCGAGGCCGCGCCCGCCGTGGATTTCCTGATGGCCCACGATATGGGCTTCGAGCGGTAGCGGGGTCGCGGGCCGGCCGCCGTCAGTGGCCGCGGCGCGCTTTGTACCCCTCGACGAACACCGGGATGAACGAAATGAAGATGACCAGCAGAATCGCTTTGTCGAAGTTCTGCTTCACCAGCGGGACGCTGCCCAGGCCGTAGCCGAGCATGGTCATCAGGAAGACCCAGCCGATGCCGCCGCACACGCTGTAGGGCAGGAAGCGCAGGTAAGGCATCTCCCCCACGCCCGCCATGAAAGAGGCGAAAGTGCGCACGATGGGCACGAAGCGCGCGATCGCCACGGTCTTGCCGCCGTAGCGTTCGAAGTATGCGTGGGTGCGCTTCACGTAGGCTTGCTTGAACAGGCGGGAATCCGGCCGGCTGAAGATGCTCTGGCCGGTTCTGCGCCCCAGCAGGTATCCGGTGGAATCGCCGAGCATGGCCGCGGACATCAGAAGCAGATTGACCGCCACGATATTCAGGGCGCCGGCGCCGGCCACCACTCCCACGGTGAACAGGAACGAATCCCCCGGCAGGAAGAACCCCACCAGCAGGCCGGTTTCGGAGTAGACTACGCCGAACAGCGCGGCATACCCGAGCCACCCCGAAAGCAGGGTGCTCAGCAGATGAATGAGCCGGTCCGGAGTGGTGAGCGTCCGGTACAGGTCCAGCAGGTTGTGGATCATCCCTTGGAGACGAAGGCCGAGATCAACTGGTCGATCACGTCCTTATGCTTCTTGACCTTTCCCTGGCGTTCCAACTCGGTCACGACTCCGGCTTGGAAAAGGTCGTTGCGATCCCTGGCCTTCTGGCTCTTGATATCGTCTCGAACCTTCGGGCGTTGAGCCTGCAGTTCCGACATGTCGGGGGCGACGTGGGCGATCACCTTGGCCACCACCGTGCCGCCGGTCAGCAGAATCGGGCCGTACACGGAGCCATCGGGAAGCTGGAAGCCCTCCTGGAAGTAGTTGGCGGAGGTGTTGTCGAGGTCCTTCACGTTGCCGGAGCGCGAGAACTCTTCGGAAGTCTTCACTTCGAGGCCCATCGATTTGGCCGCGCCTTCCAGATCGTTGTTGAGCTTGGCCTTGTCGTAGAGTTCCTTGACATGCTTCTGCAAAGCGGTGACGAGGCGGGCTTCGACCAGCCTGTCGCGCACCTCGGTCTGCGCCTCTTCGAAAGTCTTCCGGCGGGCCGGAATTATGCCGGTCATCACGGCCACGGCCAGCCGGTTGCCGGGCAGCGAAACCGCTTGCCCCACTTCGCCAGTCTTCAAACCCTCCACCGAATGCTCGAAATCCGGATGCACTCCGATGTTGGGAACCGGCTGGCCCACTTCGAAGTGGTCCACGCGGAGCACTTCCATGTGCAGTTCGGCCGCCACTTTCTCCGGATGGGTGGGATCTGCCCGAAGCATCGTCTCGGCCTTGTCGGTAGCGGTCTGTATCACAGCCTCCGAGTGAAAAGTCTTCCACTGCTTCGCGACGTCGGCCTTAGCCTCGTCGAACGGCTTCACGCGGGCGTCCTGGTGCTCGACCACCTGGAAGACGTGATAGCCGTAGGAAGTCTTGATCACGTCGCTCTGGCCGGGCTTCAGGGTGAACGCCGCGGTTTCGAACTCCTTGACCATCTGTCCGTTCTTTTCCACCCAGTACTCGCCGGGTCCCAGGCCCTCCCGGTTGGGCGCGTTGGCTTTGCTGCCGGGGTCTTCGGAGAACTTCTCCACCAGGTCGGCAAACTTGGCGCCCGCCCTCACCTGACGCAGGATGTCGTCCGCCTGGGCTTTGATCTTGGGCTCCTCGGAGGGTGGCTTGCCCTGCGTCATCAGCAGAATGTGCCGCACCTTGACCCGCTCGGCAACGCGGAACTGCTCCAGGTTCTGTTTGTAGGCGGCTTCGAGCTCGTTGTCGGTGGGGGTCATCGACTCCGCCAGCTTCGCCGGATCCAGGAACAGAATCGCCAGGCTGCGCTGGGCCGGAACCTGGTACTGGTTGGCGTTGGCTGCGAAGTAGGTCTGCATCTCCGCGAGGCTGGGCTCCACTTCTTTTTTGTACTTGTCCGAGGCCAGCTTGACGTACTGAATCTTGATCTTCTCGTTGCGCGCCTTAAACATAGCCTCGATTTCCACGTCGGAAACCACCGAGCCTTCTACGGCGACATCCACCAGCCGGTGAATCAGGATCTGCCGCCGCACATCCGTCTCGAAATCCTGGATGGTCATATTGCGCTGCGCCAGCACCATGGCGTAGGCTTCCTTGCCGGCGAACTTGCCGTCGGGGAACAACTCGTTCGGCAACAACTGGCGGACGGCCGTGGCCACATCCTGATCCGTGACCTGGAACCCCAGCCGCGCGGCTTCGTATTCCAGCGCGCGATCGGTGATCATCTGATCCACCATGCGGGGGATGTAGTTGGGCAGAATTTCCGGCGGCAACTGCCGGCCTTTGAGCGTTTCCTCGATCAGTTTCCTGACGTCGGAGACGGTGATGTCGTTGCCGCCCACTTCGGCCACAACGGCTTCCTTGCCGCTCAACCCGGTGTTATAGCTGGGAACCAGGTACAACAGCATCGACGCCGCCACCATCAGCAGGACGCCGCCCAAAACGATGCGCACCGACTTTTCTCGGCTGCGAAACAGATCGAACATTTTTCGGAGAACTCCTGTACGAGATAAGGGGAAACTCTCAGTATAGCGGAATCGCGGCGCGGCTTTCCGGCCGGGCGGCTGGAGTGTCGGCTGGAGGCGCCACAAGCCGCGGTAGAGTTGGCAGCCAGTCTCCGGAGAACTGGGGTGATATGGCAGACGGCACGATAGCCAGGCACAGGATCGGCGCCACCGCGGCGGTGGTTCGAGACGACGCTTGCAGGCGGCGTTCCGGCGCGCATGTCGCACAGTGGATGCCGGCGACGCCCGCTTCCGAGCGCGCCCGCAGCGCCACCAGCACATACCCGGCGTGCGCGATCGAGCTGTAGGCCAGCATGCGCTTGAGGTTGGTCTGCCGGAGCGCCGCGAAGTTTCCGATGGTCATGGACGCCAGCGCCGAAATCCACATGAGCGGCTCCCACGCCGCGCCGAGCGGCGCGAAGGCCGTCATGAAGATGCGCAAAGACCCGGCGGATGCGGCCGCCTTCGAACGGGTAGCCGTCAGCCCCGGGGACGCGGGGCACATCGAGACCTATCCTGTAAATGGTTCGTGTGGCCCGCGAATCGCTAGATTGACTCCGGGCTTCGGCTCACCGCTGGTGGTCAGGAGAGTCGCGGCAGGAGTGGATTTCCGCTGCCAAGTCGCGATTCAGGCGGCGCGCAGCCAAGCGTCTCTTGTGCTCCTCGAGTCACGCCGGCATGAGCATATTCCAATCGAAAGATGAGCCTGAAAGCGGAATTTGTTTCCAACAGACGTGAGCCTGAAGGAGGGTGACGAGGGATACTCCTTTCTGTGGTGTTGAGTTGTTCCGATGAGCTGTGGTAACGCCCGAAGGCCGACCAACGGGAGGCCGTTGAGCGCGCCGGTCGCCGACGGTATGGCCTTTGCGTTTGGCCCCTTTCCCTTGTCCTGGGAAGCTCTTCGGAACGGCCCGGAGCAGTCAAGGGCGCGCGGTTTTTGCGCGGCGGAGCGAACCCTTGACGGCGAGGACCGTTCCGGAACTTGGAGCCGAAGGGAAAGGGGCCGGGGGTTTCAGGG
>CAWCVR010000027.1:0-38716 GCA_963799105.1 Bryobacterales bacterium | reverse complement strand
GAGCCAATTCAATCCACAAAACACCCGCGCGGCTTCAACGAGTTGCAGCGTCGAGGGCAATCCCCGTTGTGGATTTGAACCGCTGGGCGGGCAACCGGCCCGGCGGATGTCCCACCACGCCTGGTTCCGAACCCCAACAAGTTGAGGATCTCGCCTTCAGCACCGGGCGATAGGTACCAGTTTAGATTTCCTGATTTTTCCGTCCTGTGTTACCAAGGGAACACGGTGGACGATACTGGTTGCGGCGATCAGTTCGTCAGCGGGATCGCCGGTGAAATCCAGTTTGGTCGATCTCTCACAGACCGCCAGATCCAGCGGCCGGACCGGTACCCGGGCGAATATCCTCACAAACTCGGCCGACCGAACGTCAATCGCAATCCTGCCCCAGTCGCCAGCTTGGCAACCTCCCACAGCACGATTGCCGATATGCCCCATGGTTCGGAGGCCAGCAGTTTCCGTTGCGGCAGGCGTCAGCGAACCGTCCAGCGCGAACAGAAGAATATGCGTGTCAGATTCAGCATCCACCTGATTCCAGTCGAGAAGACGTTGCCCGTCACCTTCATCCTGCCCTCCATGCTTCCGATCAGAGCAGCGCAGCGGAATCGGCCGGGATCACCTGTGCCACGGCTTTTCCATGTTTCGTCACGACGATGCCGTCAGGACCCAGGTGGTCGAGCAGCGAAAGACACTGCTCCTTGAACTTCGACGCGCTGATCTCCATCATCGATCCATTATAGTCAAATTTATTGACCGGTCAAAGATAATGCCTATAGAAAACAGATCCAGTCGAGCCTCCGAACGCCTCACACAGCCGCAAGTGCTCGAATCCGTTGGAAGGCGCCCGCAGCAGGCGGCGGATCGGCCGCGGAAGTTCGAACGCGTCCGCGACGGGGGCGCATCGTGTTCCTCGTCTTGCGCTCCCCGGCGCGGCGCCTACATCCGCGGCGCGTAGTAGCCGGGCCGGACGCGCACCAGCAGTTCCTTCCGGCCCTTCACCCGCAGTTCGAAGGTATGGAACAGGCCGTCGGTGGTGAGGGGTTCGGGACGGTACAGAATGATGTACTGGTGGCTCAGCTCGTTGTGGATGTTCTCGAAGGACTGCTCCAGGTCTTCCACTTTAAAGGGGAAGTAGGCGCGGCCGCCGGTTTTTTCGGCGAAATACTTGAGCACCTTGTCGCCATCCAGATCGCTGCGCGTGGTGTTGGTGGAAATGGTGTAGACCACGGTGTCGGCGCGCTGCGCCATTTCGAGAGCCTGGTCGCGGGTAAAGTGGCTCTGGTTGTCTTCGCCGTCGCTGAGGATCACGATGGCGCGGCGGAACTTGCTCTTGGGCTGATCGAGCGCCAGTTTGTCCCGGCAAGCGAAGTAGATGGCGTCGTAAAGGGCGGTGCCGCCGCCGGGGCGGAGGCCGCGGATGGCCGCCACGAGCTTGCCGGGGTTGCCGGAAAGGTCGGAAATCAGTTGCGCGGTGGAATCGAAGCTGATCACCATGCCCAAATCGAGGTGCGACCGCATGACGCTCTGCACGAACTGGCTGGCGGCCTCCTGCTTGAACTTGAAGCGGTCGCGGATGCTGTTGCTGGTGTCGATGAGGATGCCGAGCCGCAGGGGCAGGTCGGTTTCCGCGCTGAATTCCTGGACGATCTGGGGTCTCTTGTTTTCGATCAGCTCGAAATCGTCCTTCTGGAGGTCGGTGACGAAGCGGCCCTTGTGGTCCATCACGGTGAAGAGCATGTTGACGCGGTTGACGTCCACGGAAATGCGTGCGCCCGGCTCTTCGGGTGGGGCTGGCGGGACGGGGTTTTGCGGAGCGGCCCACAGAGCCACCAAGGCGCCGGCGGCCAGCGGAAGTCCCCAAAGTCTCATATGTCCCGATTATACAGTGGGGCGGCGGGAGCGCGGACGGGAAAGCCCGGCGGCGACGCGCGGCGTGCGGCCGGCTGCGCTTCCGCGCTTCGATTTGACCCAGACGTTGAAAAACGCATAGGCGTTCCCCATGCTGAGAGTCACATACGTCAAGCTCTGCCGCGGCGCAACGAAGTTGACCTGGAGAATGCCCGCTGCCATGCCCGGCGCCGCGCCGGCAAAGGCGACCGGCAATCCCGTGGGGTTGGCCGGGTCGTCGGTGAACGGCTGGATCTGGATCGGCGCGGCTGGGGCCGCCAGCGGTGCGGCGTTGACCTGGCCATCGCGGCTCGGCGGATTGGTCTGTCCCGCGCCGGCCAGATAGAGGATCATCGTTGAGCCTGCGTGCGCCGGATTTGACGCGGAGTTAGGAGAGAAATCCCCATTGAACACCCCGAGGATCTGTAAGACCGTGCCAGTTACGGCGACCTGGACCGGATTCGACTTGACGCCGTTGTTTTGAACTTGAATCGTGGTGGCCGATTTCGTGGCCAGTTCGAAGGGCGCGATCAGATCGATCTCCTGGGCGCTCACCCATAGCAGCGGCACGGGCGTTCCATCGAACGTGACCTCGACTCCGGCCACGGTGGATGCCAGGGCTCCCGACTGGATTACGCCGGGCGTGGCCGTAGCGGGGCCAATTTGTCTGCCGAGAATCCGGATCGCCTCTCCCGCTGCAATCCCCGGAAAACCGGATGGATATGGATCCGTTGACGGGACCACGCTCTCCACGGAATCCAGCGAGATCGGGGGCGGCGTGGGATCGATTTTGGCGATGTAAACGGCCTGGGTCGCGGTGGTGGCATTGGAGGCGGCCGTGCCCGCCGCATAGGCAAATCCGGAGGAGTCGGTGGCCAGGCCGGCGACCGGGTCGAAATAGGTCGAGAACGGCAACTGCGTGAAATCCGCGCTGAACTTGCCGATGAATCCCTGCCCGATACCGATCTCGAACGGACTCACGGTCTGCGGTGCGCTGGGGTAGTATTGCGCCCCGCCCGAAATCCACGGCTCGCCCGCGGAATCCACCGCGATCGACGACGGGGAAAGGCACAGCGCCCCGCCAAGGTAACTCAGACGCTGGACGGAATGCGCCTTGGGGTCCAGCTTCAAAACGAAGGCACTGCCTTGCGGCCCCGGGAACGAAGGCCCAATGGTGAAGACCGGGCACGAGCCGCCTGCCTGCGATTGGAATGCTCCCGCGGAAGCCGGCTGGGACAATCCCAAACTTTGGCCCGCGAGGTAGATGTTGCCGGAGGGGTCGAAGGCGATCGCGTTCAAAGCGTCGTAGCCCGTTCCGCCGAGGTACGTGGCATAGTCCAGGCCGCCGGCGGGATTAAAGCGCGCCAGGAAACCGTCGTAGAGTCCACCACCGAATTTCGGCTGCAAGGCGTTGGAAGTGACCGGAAAATCCGGCGAGAGGGTCGCTCCGGTTACCCAGGCGTTTCCGCTCGCATCCAGCGCCACGCTCGTGGCATACGTTGCCGGGGCGACTTCCGGACGATTCGCGTTGGGGCAACTGCCGCCCAGCAACGTCGAATAAATGAGCGACTTGCCGTCGGCGGCGATCCGGGTCACGAATGCTTCGCCCATGTTGAAGACGGACGTAATGCAACCTGGGTATGGCGCAGTTTGGAACGCGTTCGCCGTTACCGGATAACTGCCTTGCGTCAACCCCGCGATCACCGCACTTCCCGCATTATCCACCGCGATGCCCCGCGGCCACCCGCCTCCCAGCAGCGTGGAGTAGACCAGTTGCGAGCCATCGGGGCTGAGTTTGGCCACGAAGGCCTCCGGGAAGCTGGCCGGGGTCGTCTGAAAACTGGCGCCCGTGGTGGGGAAATCCGGCGAGGATGTGTATCCGGTGATGTAGGCGCTGCCTGTTCCATCCACTGCGATTCCGCTGGCGGTGTCGCCTCCGCTTCCGCCCAGATACGTGGAGTACAGAACCTGGCTGCCATCCGGGCTCCACTTAGTGACGAACACGCTGTTAAACGTCAAGGCTCCCACGAAAACTCTCGAGTCCGCCGGCGAGACAAAGAGAAACTGCGGGTTGAACTGATAAGGCAGCGATATCTGCGACCAGGTTTGCCCCCCATCCGTGCTGCGGAAGAGGACATACGTGGTCCCCGTTTTGGCCGTGTACTGGCTGCCTCCCGCGTACAGCGTGCCTGGATTCCGCGGATCCACCGCAAAAGTGCCAATATACTGCGAAGAGGTGGTGGAACTGAGGGCGGGCAACAGCATGGTGAGCGTCTGGCCGCCGTCCGAACTGCGTTGAAGTCCGGACGCATTGAGCATGTAGAAAGTGGACGGGTTGCCGGGCGCGAAGGCCAGGGCCCGATTGCTCTCAACGCCCTGACTGGCTCCAGCGGTCCAGGCGTTGCCGCCATCGGTGGAGATCTGCAATCCCAGATACGTCCCGGCGATAATCGTGCCATTGGGCGCAATGGCGATGGAGGCGACCTCGTTGATCTCGTAGGGCTGCGAGACGCTGAGCACTTGCGTCCAGGTCTGGCCGAAGTCGGTACTGCGGAACAGGGCGGCTGGACTCATGGTGCCCGCCAGCACGGTGCCGGCCTGGGTGGGATGGGCGGCGATCGCGGCGACATACCCGACGCTGGTACCGCTGCTCGATGCCCGCCAACTGGCCGCCCCATCGGTGCTGACGAAGACGCCTTGCGAAGTCGCGCCGTAGAGGGTATTGGGGGAGCCCGAATCAACCGCCAGAGCCGTTACCGTACTCGCGAGGCCCGCACTGGCGGTCTGGGTCCAGGATGTCCCGCCATTGGCGCTGCGGAAGACGCCCGCGGGCGTTACCGCGTATTCCACCAGCGGCGCGGATGGAGCGGCCACTACCGCGGTCACGTCGGTGGCCCCTGCCAGCAATGGGAAGCTCCAGGTTTTGCCCGCGTCGGCGGTGACCAGCAGCGGCGCCGTGCCCAGGTGGCCCTGGGCCGGATTCACGGTGACAATATCCGTCGAATTCGTGGTGCCCACGACATAAAGATGCCCTTGCGTGTCGCGGGCCAATCCCGCGGCGGTGCTCACGCCGCTCCCGCCGAAGGGCTCGTCGAAGACGATCTGGGGATCGATCACCAGCGGGCGCCCGCGATCGAAAGCGCCAGTACGGAACCGCACATGATTCGATGCGTCGATCCAATAGGCCGCATCCACCGGTTGCCGCTGGCCCGCAACAACCTGGTAGGCCACTGGCTTGGGTTGATAGATCCGCTCCGCGCCCGCGCCGAGAACCAGGTCTCCGTTCGGGTCAATTCGAATGGCCTCGATACCGTCGAAAGCGAGCCGTATCCGGCCCGGATCGCGCCCCGCGCCGATTTCGAAATCGTATTCGAGACGTTCTTGATTCCCACGAAACACCACGTCGATGCCGGGATTGACGCCGCGCCAGCGGACGCGGCCGTATAGATCGTAGGATGCCCTGAAGCCGCGGCCGAGGAGATAGTTCGCTTTACCCGGCATTCGGTCGAGCGCTTCCAACGACGATCTCGGACTCGCGCCGGCCACCGACATGCCCACTGCATGGCCGCGTAAATTCAGAACGGCGCCGCCGGTGGTCACCGACAACGCATAGCCCGCGCCCTGCGCGACGTATTCCGCCTTACGTGCTTCAAACGCCAGCACTCGAGGATTACTCGCAGTGGTGTAACTTGCGCCAAAACAGGAAAGCGTCAGGAGTGAACAAGCGATAACGCGCACGGCTCTTCTCCAAAGCGTGACGCGGGAACGCTAATCCGATGGTAGCACCGGGAGCCCGGCCGGGAGATCCATCCAGTCGCCCAACTCGCGCGGGAGCGGCGACACCACCACGATCTCCGCGCCGGTGGACGGGGAGCGGAACCGGATGCGGTAGGCGTGCAGGAAGAAGCGGTTGAGCGGCGGCTTTCCTTCCACCTTGGCGGGCGCGCCATAGAGCGTGTCGCCGGCCACGGGGTGGCCGATGCTGGAAAGGTGCACGCGGATCTGGTGGGTGCGGCCGGTTCCAATGCGCACGCTCAGGAACGTGAAGCCGTCCAGGCGCCGCAGCACCTGCCACTCCGACCAGGCGGCGCGGCCGGATTCGAGGCGCGCGGTCATGCGGGTGCGCCGCACGGGGTCGCGCGCGATGGGGCGTTCGATGCGGCCCGAATCCCCCTGCATGTGGCCATGCACCAGCGCCAGGTAGAGCTTCTCCACCTGCCGGGCGGCAAACTGGGCGGCCAGCCGGCGGTGCGCGGCGTCATTCTTGGCCACCAGCAGGACGCCGCTGGTGTAGCGGTCGAGGCGGTGGACAATGCCCGGGCGCAGATCGCCCCCTACCTGCGACAGCGCGCCGAAACGATGCAAAAGGGCGTTCACCAGCGTTCCGGAATGGACGCCGGCGCCGGCATGCACCACCATGCCGGCCGGTTTGTCGACGGCCACCAGGTCGTCGTCCTCGTAGAGCACCGCCAGGGGAATTTCTTCCGGCGTGGCGCGCAGAGGCGCAAGCTCCGCCGGGACCACGTTGACGATCTCGCGGGCGCGAAGCAGGTAGGACGGGCGGCGGATCTGGCCGTCCACCTGGACGCGGCCGGCGCGAATCCACTCCTGCAACCGCGAACGGCTGTACCGGGGCAGCCGCTCGCGCAGCAGTTGGTCGAGGCGCTTGCCGGCGTCGTCCGGCTCGGCGGCGATGCGCAGGGCTGGGGGCGCCGGCTCAGTCATCGGCCTTGCGCCGCCGGGATTCGTTCTTCCGCGCCGCCGCGGCCTGCTCTTCGGCGCCTTCCGCCGCCCGGGCGCGCCGGTCGTAGAACTGAATCCTGCAGTACCGGCAATGGAACAGCTTGCCGCCCAACAGCCTTTCCGCCAGGTTCATCGATCCGGTGTGCATCTTGTCGATCCTGTCCGGCTCCTTCAACTTCGACAGCCGGTAGGTGCCGCATTGCGGGCAACGGGCATACGGGCCGAGGCGGTATTGAAAAACCCGCGGAACGTATTCCTCGCTATCGCAACCTTTGCAGTAGTAAATGGACGAGTAGCGGAAGCGTTCGAAAAGGGTCCGGTGCACGCGCCGCAACCGCCCTCCGCACTGGCTGCATTTCAGCATTCCTGGCCTCGTTATAGCGCAATTGCACATTGGGTACAAGCCGCGCCACAATTAAGAGATCGCCCAATCCGCTCACATCCCACTATGTTGGACCGTATTTCGGTGCATGGCGCGCGCCAGCACAACTTGAAGAACATCGACGTTGAAATCCCGCGGAACACGCTGACCGTGATCACCGGGCTGAGCGGCTCGGGCAAGTCGTCGCTGGCCTTCGACACCATCTACGCCGAGGGCCAGAGGCGCTACGTGGAGACGCTGTCCACCTACGCGCGCCAGTTTCTGGACCAGATGGAACGGCCGGACGTGGATTCCATCGAGGGGCTCAGTCCGGCGATCTCCATCGAACAGAAGACCACCAACCGCAGCCCGCGATCGACCGTGGGCACAATCACCGAGATCTACGATTATCTGCGGCTGCTCTACTCGTCGATCGGCGTGCCCCACTGCCCGGTGTGCGGAAATCCGATTTCGCGCCAGACCACCGAGCAGATCCTGCAGCACGTCCTGGCTCTCAAGCCCGAGGACCGCATCATGGTGATGGCGCCGGTGGTGCGCGGGCGCAAGGGCGAGTACAAGAAAGACCTGGAGAAACTGGCCCGCCAGGGCTTCGTGCGGGCGCGCATCGACGGCGTGCTGCGCTCGCTGGACGAGGATATTTCGCTCGACAAGCGCAAGAACCACACCGTCGAGGTGGTGGTGGACCGGTTGCTGGTAAAGGCGGGGATCGAGAAGCGCCTGGAGGCTTCCATCGAGACGGCCACCAAGCTGGCGGGCGGCCTGGTGCTGATGGCGGTGGTGGGCGGCGAGGAGCGGCTGTATTCGCAGAAGCTGGCCTGCACCGAGTGCGGCGCCAGCATTCCGCAGCTCGAGCCGCGATCGTTCTCTTTCAACAGCCCATACGGGGCCTGCGAGGACTGCCATGGGCTGGGCTGCGCCTGGAGTTTCGACCCTGCGAAGGCGATCGCCGACCCTTCCAAACCGCTGTTCGATGGCGGCCTGGGACCGGGCGCGACTTCGTTCGCGGTGCAGCAACGGGTGCAGATGCTGGCGAAGAAGCACCGCATCAATCTGAAGACGCCATTCGAGAAACTGGCGGCGAAATCGCGCGCGATCCTACTGGAAGGCGCGGGGGGCGATGGGGGGATACTGGGGGCTCTGCGGGAAGTCTACGACACCTCCGCCGAGGGTTACCGGGAGTGGCTGACGGAGTACATGTCGCCGGCGGAATGCCCATCGTGCCACGGCCAGCGGCTGCGGGCGTCCAGCCTGGCGGTGCGGGTAAAGAGTTTTTCGATCGCGGAATTCACGGCGCTGAGCGTGGCGCGCGCGCTGGTGACGGTGCGCAACTGGGAACTGAACGAGCGCGAGGGGCAGATCGCCGGGCGGGTGCTGGACGAGGTCCGGCGGCGCCTGGAGTTTCTCTCGGCGGTGGGGCTGGATTACCTGAGCCTGGGCCGCTCGGCCGCCACGCTATCGGGCGGCGAGGCGCAACGCATCCGGCTGGCGACGCAGATCGGCAGCAAGTTGCGCGGGGTGCTGTACGTGCTGGACGAGCCGTCGATCGGCCTGCACCCGCGCGACAACAGCCGGCTGCTGGACACCCTGACGCATCTCCGGGACATGGGCAACACGGTGCTGGTGGTGGAGCACGACGCCGAAACCATCGGGCGGGCCGACTACGTGGTAGACCTGGGACCGGGCGCGGGACGCCTGGGCGGCTCGTTGGTGGCGGCGGGCGATCCGGCGCAGATCGCGGCCAATGCGGATTCGCTCACCGGGCGCTATCTGTCGGGCGCGCTCTCGATCCCGGTCCCACTCGCGCGGCGCGCGCGCAACGGAAAGAACCTGACGATTCGCGGCGCGCGCCAGCACAACCTCAAGAATGTCGACGTGGAGATTCCCCTCGGCCTGCTGACCGTGGTGACGGGGGTATCGGGCAGCGGCAAATCCACGCTGGTGAACGAAATCCTTTACCGGTCGCTGGCGCGGGAAGTCTACGGTTCGCACGAAGAGCCGGGGGCGCACGATTCCATCGAAGGCATCGGGAACATCGACAAAGTGATTCGTATCGACCAGGCCCCCATCGGCCGCACGCCGCGTTCCAACCCGTCCACCTACACCGGGCTGTTCACGCCGATCCGCGATCTGTATGCTATGCTGCCGGAATCGCGCGAGCGCGGCTACAAGCCGGGCCGATTCAGCTTCAACGTCAAGGGCGGGCGCTGCGAGGCGTGCCAGGGCGACGGTCTGAAACGCATCGAAATGAACTTTCTGCCCGACGTTTACGTTACCTGCGACGTGTGCCGCGGCCGCCGCTACAATCGAGAGACGCTGCAGGTGAAGTACAAGGGCCGCTCCATCGCCGATCTTCTGGACTCGACCGTGGAGGAGGCGCTGGGCCTGATGGAGAACCTGCCGCAAATCCGCGCCAAGCTGCAAACGCTCTTCGATGTGGGCCTGGGCTACGTGCACCTGGGACAATCCTCGACCACGCTCTCCGGAGGAGAGGCGCAACGCATCAAACTGGCCAAGGAACTGAGCAAGCGTCAGACCGGCCGCACGTTCTATCTTCTGGACGAGCCTACCACCGGCCTGCATTTCGACGACGTGCGCAAACTGCTGGACGTGCTGAGCCGCCTGGTGGAACTGGGCAACACGGTGGTGGTGATCGAGCATAACCTGGACGTAATCAAGACCGCCGACTGGATTGTCGACCTGGGCCCGGACGGCGGCGAGTACGGCGGGCGGGTGGTGGCCGCGGGCACGCCCGAGCAGGTGAGCCGCTCGAAGAAAAGCTACACGGCAGAGGCGCTGCGCAAGGTGCTGCAATGAAGTTATCCACTACCACCTGTGAGCCTCTTCGCGCGCCGCGAGGGTGTTATGTGGGGCAAGCTGGCAGCCTGCGGCGGGTTGTTAACCCGCCTGTAGATCCTCGCACACGCCCGGGGCAAACACGCGGGGTCACGGCCTGCCCCGCACGGCGTCATGCCGAAACCGGACTCAGCGCGCTTCCCGGGACAACAGGGCGAGCTTCGCTCGCCGGGCCGATTGACAATCTGCCCCACATAGCGTCCTGGCTGCGCACAGGCAACAGGCAGGTAACAGTGGAAGTCTCCCATGACGAAATACGATAAGTTTCCCCTCGATTTCGAGCACCTTCACACCGTCGGGTTGCAGGCTCGCGGCGGCAAGGTGAAGACCGCCGATTTCGCGTTCGCCTACCAGCGCGGCGCCGGAGTCCGGGGACTGATCGAGTCGCTGCCGCGCATTCTGGCCGGCAACTCGTTCCGCGCCGTGGTGGACGCCATCGGCGAGGCGCGGCGGAAAGAGCGCGCCATCGTCTGGGGCCTGGGCGGCCACGTAATCAAATGCGGTCTGGCGCCGGTGCTGATCGACCTGATGCGGCGCGGCTATGCCACGGCGTTCGCCATGAACGGCTCGGCGGCGATCCACGATTTCGAAATCGCGCTGGCCGGCCACACCAGCGAAGACGTGGAAGCGGCGCTGCCCGACGGCCGGTTCGGAGCCGCCGAAGAGACCGGGCGCGAAATGAACCGCGCCATTTCGGGGGGCGTGAGCGAGGGCCTCGGCATGGGCGAAGCGCTGGGCCGCTGGCTGGAGCTGAGCGCCCATCCGAAGCACGGCGAGAGCAGCCTGGTTCTCCAGGCGTACCGCAACTCGACGCCGGTGACGGTGCACGTGGCCATCGGGACGGACACGCCGCACACCCATCCGGCGGCGGACGGCGCGGCCATCGGCGAGGCGTCCCACCGCGATTTCCGGCTGTTCGCGGCCCTGGCGGCCGATCTGGATTCGGGCGGCACTTACCTGAACGTGGGATCGGCGGTGGTGCTGCCGGAGGTGTTCCTCAAGGCGGTCTCCGCGGTGCGCAACCTGGGCCACCCGCTGAGCGGTTTCACGACGGCCAATTTCGACTTCGTGCAGCATTACCGTCCCCGCGTGAACGTGGTGGAACGGCCGCACGCGCAATCGACTGGAAAAGGCTACGCCATTACCGGGCACCACGAGCTGATGATTCCGCTGCTGGCGGCGGCCCTGATCGAGAACGATGGATAACCCCGAACCGATGAACGAAGAAGATATCCGGCCGCCGATGGACGCCGCCGAGGCCCCGGGCGAGGCGCAACCGCCGGCGCCCGAGCGGGAGCCGTTCTGGGGGTACGCCGACCTGATGTTGTTCGCCGGCTTCGCGGCGGCCAGTTTGCTGGTCAGCCTGTTGCTGGCGAAGGCGGCGATGGCGGCATTTCATCTGCACGCGGAGGGGCCGGTGTCGGTGGCCGTGCTGGTGCTGGCGCAAATGGCGGGCTATGGCGTGTTGTTCGGCGCGCTGGGGCTGATGTTCCGCGTGCAGTACGACCGCCCCTTCTGGCGGTCCCTGGGTTGGGCGCCGCTTACGATCCCGGCGCTCTACCTGGTGACGGCGGGCGCCTGCACGGCGATTTCGGTCATCCTGCTGGGGGGGCTCATCCACTTGCCCGAGACGGCCAATCCCATGACTGAGTTGTTGCAGCAGGGTAACCTGGCGATTCTTTTGCTGGCTATATTCGGCGTGGGGATCGCCCCGCTGTGCGAAGAGCTGGCGTTTCGAGGATTTCTCCAGCCCCTGCTGGTGCGCAGCTTCGGAGCGGTGGCCGGAATCCTGGCCGCGGGCGTGGCTTTTGGGCTGCTGCATTTCTGGGAATACGGCAACTCATGGCGTCACGCGCTGCTGCTGAGCGGAGCGGGCGCGTGTTTCGGGTGGATGCGCCACGTCAGCAAGTCGACCAAGGCGTCCGTCATCATGCACGCATCGTACAATGGCCTTTTGTTCTTGCTGTTGGCGCTCGCTCTGGCCGCCGAAAGGAACCAGCACCACTAATGGTAGAGACGATTCAGTGGGTGGACGGCGCGGTGGTGATGATCGATCAAACCCGCCTGCCGCTCGAAGAGAGTTACGTAACCTGCCGCACCAGCGAAGAGGTGGGCACGGCGATCCGCGACATGATCATCCGCGGAGCGCCGGCCATAGGAGTGGCCGCGGCGATGGGCGTGGCGCTGGGGGCGCTGCACGCGAGCGATGGGGACCTGGACGGAAGGATGGAGACCGTCTGCGCGATGCTCGGGGCCACGCGGCCCACGGCGGTCAACCTGTTCTGGGCCATCGACCGCATGCGGCGCCTGTACCGCTCGCTGGGGGGCCGGCCGCCAGCCGAGATCCGCCGGCGGATGGTGGAGGAAGCGCTGCGGATGCGCGAGGAGGACATCGCCATCTGCCGCGCGATTGGCCGCAACGGCGCGGAGCTGGTGCCCGACGGCAAGACGGTGCTGACGCACTGCAACGCCGGGGCGCTGGCCACCGCCGGCTACGGCACGGCGCTGGGGGTGGTCCGCGCGGCGGTTGAGAGCGGCAAGAAGGTGGACGTGTTCGCCGACGAGACGCGGCCGTTTTTGCAGGGCGCGCGGCTGACGGTGTGGGAACTGCAGCAGGACTCGATCCCGGTGACGCTGATCACCGACAACATGGCCGGCCATTTTCTGAAATCGGGCCGCATCGGTTGCGTGGTGGTGGGGGCCGACCGCATCGCCGCCAATGGCGACGTGGCCAACAAGGTGGGCACCTACCCGGTGGCCGTGCTGGCGAAGGAGAACGGCGTGCCTTTTTACGTGGCCGCTCCGATTTCCACGCTGGATCTGACGCTGGAGTCGGGCGACGGGATACCCATCGAGCAGCGCGCCGCCGCGGAAGTGACGCACGTGGCCGGCCGCCGGGTGGCGCCGGAGGGCACGGCGGTGGAGAATCCGGCCTTCGACGTGACGCCGGCGCGGTACGTCGGCGCCATCGTCACGGAGCGGGGCGTGGCTCGCGCGCCGTACGAAGAGTCTTTGCGGAAACTGGCGGGCTGATGCGGGCCGCCGGCCGCTCATGTTAAGGTGAAATCGATGCGAAACGTTCTATCCATACTACTGTGCACGGCTGCGCTTTTGAGCGCCCAACAGCCCCGCCGGGCGCCTGGTTGGGCTTTGCCCGATTCCAAGATGAAGGTCTACGATCTGGCCGATTACCGGGGCAAGATCGTAATTCTGGAGTTTATGCAGACCAACTGCCCTCACTGCTCCGCGGCCGCGGACACGCTCCGCGCGGTGGAACAGCAGTACGGTTCCAAGATCCAGATCGTCGCCGTGGTGAGTTCGCAAACCGAGAAGGATGTCACGGTTGCGAGTTATGCCCAAGGGCACAAGGTGGACTACCCGATTCTCTTTGACGCGGGCCAGATGATGTTCTCCTACGTGCAGAACCCGCAAATCACCTTTCCGCACATCTATGTGATCGACGGCCGCGGCACCATCCGGTTCGACTACCCGTACGATGTCACCACGCGCGACGTGTTCGAAGGCAACGGTCTGAGCGCCGCCATCGACCGGCTACTGGCCGAGCAGGGCGGGAAGAAGTAGGGCGCGGCTGCTGCCGCGGCGGCATGGACCTACCCAGTTCCACATCCGCGCTTCTTGAGAAGGCCAAGGCCGGCGATGTGGACGCCATGTCGCAAGTATTCGAGAGCAACCGCCGGCGCCTCACCGTGCTGGTGCACTTCAAGCTGGGCCCGCGAGCCCGGCAACTCTCCGACGCGGAAGACGTGGTGCAGGAGGTGTTCCTGCGCGCCTTCCGCGCGATCGACGGCTTCACCTGGCAGTCGCGGGGGAGCCTGCTGCGGTGGCTGTCCTCCATCGCCGACCACGTGATCGCCGACCGAGCGCGGTACGAGGGGCGCGAGAAGCGGGCGGGCGAAGTGGTGCCGTTCCGGTCGCCGAGTAATCCGCTGGGTCCCGAGCCTCTCGATACCAAGACTCCCAGCCGTCTGCTGGCGCAGCAGGAAGCCGTGGCGCGCCTGCTGGCCCGCCTGAACGCGCTGCCCGAGGACTACCGCATGGCCATTCTGATGGCCAAGATCGAAGGGCTCTCCACCGCGGAAATGGCGGAGCAACTGGGCAAATCGCGCGAGGCCGTGGCGCTGCTGGTCTACCGCGCGGTAAAGCGCTTTCGGACCATTTGCGAGGGCGCCGAACCATGAGCCCAGCCGGGAGCGATGAAGAGCGCGAGATGCGGCTTGCCGAAGCGCTGGCCGACCTGCTGGACGGCAAGCCCAAGAGCGTGCCGCCGGAACTGGCGCCGGAGTTGGCGGTGCTGGCGGAGATCGATCGCGCGGTTGAGCCATCGGCGCCGCTGCCGGAACGCCTGTCGGGGCACAAGATCGCCGGCGAAATCGGCCGCGGCGGGATGGGCCGCGTGTTGCTGGCCGTGGACGAAGCGCTGGGCCGAACGGTGGCCATCAAGACCCTGGCAGAGCGCTACGCCGGCGACCCGGAACTGCGCGCCCGCTTCATGGCCGAAGCGCGCGCCACGGCCAGGCTGAACCACCCCAACATCGTGCGCATCTACAACCTGGGGCCGGCCGAGGAGCCGCCGCACTTCGTGATGGAGTACGTGGAGGGCGCTCCGCTGACCCGCGCGGCCGCGCGGCTCACCTGGGAACAGCGCGCCGAGCTGATGCGCAAGGTGGCGCTGGCGGTTGAGTTCCTGCACGGGCGGGGCATCCTGCACCGCGATCTGAAGCCGGGCAATATTCTGGTGGGCACGGACCTGGAACCGAAGCTGGTGGATTTCGGACTGGCGCTCGACCTGGGCGCGCAGCAGCGGCTCAGCCGCGCCGGCGATGTGGCTGGGACGCCGGGATACCTGTCGCCGGAGCAGGCCTCGGGCGAGCGGCAACTCGACGCGCGCAGCGACGTCTTCTCCCTGGGCGGCGTGTTCTACGAACTGCTGACCTGCCAGCCGCCGTTCCAGGGCGACACGGCGCGCGATTTGTTGCGCCGCATCCGCGAAGAGGACCCGGTGCTGCCGCGGCGCATCGATCCCGCCATCCCGCGCGACCTGCAGAACATCTGTCTCAAGGCCCTGGAGAAAGAGCCCGCCCGCCGGTACGGATCGGCGCGCGAGATGGCCGACGAGCTGCGGCGCTTTCTGGCGGGCGAAGCCGTGCTGGCCGAGCCGGCCGCCTACGCGCGGCTGATGACCGGAACCGTGGGGCAGCACCTGCGCGACCTCGACAACTGGCGGCACGAGCAGATCATTTCCGACGCGGAACACAGCGGCATTCGCAAGCGCTACGAGCGATTGCTGGAGCGCGAGGACGCCTGGATCATGGCGGTGCGCCGCCTGACGCTGCCGCAGGTGAGTCTCTATCTGGGCGGCTGGATCCTGGCGGTGGGCGCCGCGCTGGTGGCCTTCTTCCCGTATCCCTCGCTGCGCGGGGTGCCGGAGGTGCTGGCGGTCTGGGCGGCGGCCGCTCCCACGGCGTGGATTGGCACGCGGACGTGGCGGCGCGGCAACTATCGCGTGGCCATCGCCTATCTGCTGGCATTCTGCCTGCTGGCTCCGGTGGCCATGCTGGTGGCGTTCGAGGAGCTGCGGCTATTCACCGGTCTGACTCACGGCAACACCGGCCTGGAACTGTTCTATCGTCTGAACGCCGCCAAGAAGGCCACCAACGCGCAGTTGTGGTGGTCGCTCGCGGCCGGGCTGCCGGTGTGTTGGGCGATGCGGCGGTTCACGCGCGCGCCGGTGTTCTCACTGATGTTTGCCGCCATGGCCGCGCTGCTGTACCTGGCGACGCTGCTGCGGATGGGCATGCTGGATTGTCTGGACGACGACCCCGGCCGCTTCTTCTTCCGCCTTATCCCCGGCGCCGTGCTGTTCCTGGTTGCCGGATATGTTTTCGAGCGCCTGGGCAAGCCCGACGATTCGCGATATTTCTATCCCTTCGGTGTGGCCTTCACGTGGGCGGCGTTGAGCGGCCTGGCGGGATTCCACAAGCCGTATTCCGATTGGATCCGGCGGCTGGCGCCCTGGACGCGCGGCCAGGAAGAATATCTGTTTTTGATCAATGCGGGGATCTACTTCATGCTCGACCGCCTGGCCGACCGGTTCCAGTCGGAGCAGGTGCGCATGGTGGGCCGGAGTTTCCGCTTCGTGATCGCCGGCCACGTACTGGTTTCGCTCTGGCTGCTGGGCCTGAACGATTCGTCGCCGGTCGCGGAGCAGCACCTGTTCGAGTGGCTGCTGGTGGGGGCGGCGTGTGCGTTCGTTTTCGCCAGCATTCCGCGCCAGATGAAGAACTTCTTTGTCAGCGGGATGCTGTTTCTGGCGATTGGGATCTACCGCGTGCAGCAGGAGGTGTTCCCCGGCCGGGCCTTCTGGCCGGTGTTGCTGGTAGTGGCGGGCCTGGCGCTGATGCTGGCCGCGACCAATTACGCGGCCTTGCGGGTGGCGCTGGGCCGTTGGGCGAGGATTCGGAGACAATAGTGCAATTTCCGCGGCGGAATGTCGTTGTTCTCTAATGGAGGACAAAGACGATGCGTTATCCGGCCTTGATTCTGGCGCTTGCCGGCGCCGCCTTGCTGACGGGGTGCTCTTCCTTGATCTCGCTCGATCCGTTCGTGACGGAGGACCAGGCGGCGAGCGATCCAAACCTGTTGGGGGTCTGGCAGGGCGCCGGCGGCGACGACAAGGATCTGACGGTGATCCGGCAGAAGGGATCGGCCTACACGATTCGATACTTCGGCAACGACAAAGATATGTCTCTCGGCTTTGAGGGCCGCCTGTTGCGCGTGGGAGATGCGGAGTTCATGGACCTTGCCAGCACCAACGACGACTCCTTCGCCATTCCCGTTCACATGCTGGCGCGCGTTTGGCTGGATGGCGGCGCGCTGAAGTGGGTGTTCCTGGATTCGGACTGGTTCAAGGACCAGGCCAGACAGGTGCTGGGCACCCGGGCCGCGGGCGATCGAACCATGATCACCGCGAAAAGCGAGGCCATGGCGCAGTTTGTGAAGAAATTCGGCGCCGACCCACGGGCTTACTCCGGCGAGATGAAGGAGTTTGTGAGGGTGCAGTAGCGGGGCGGCAGTGCGATCTCCGGCGCGGAATGCCGCTATGCTTTAGTAGGGGACAAGACCATGCGTTATCCGGCTCTGATTCTGGCACTCGCGGGCGCCGCTGCGCTCACGGGATGCTCCTCGTTGATCTCGTTGAGTCCTTTCGTGGCGGACACTCAGACGGCCGACGATCCGGCGCTGGTGGGAATCTGGAAGGGCACGGGCGGCGACGAGAAGGGGCGGATGGTGATCGAGCAGCGGGGCTCGATGTACGCTCTTCGGATCGAAGGCGACGGCAAGCCCATGCATTTTCAAGGCCGCCTCACGCGGGCGGGCGATGCCGAGCTGATGGACATCGTCTGCACCGATGAGCACGCCCTGGCTATCCCCGTTCACCTGGTGGTGCGGCTCTGGCCTTCGGCAGGCGCGCTGAAGTGGGTGTACCTGGAGTCGGACTGGCTCAAGGGCCAAGCTAAAGAGGCGCTGGCCACGCAGCCCTCGGGGAGCGATACTCTGATCACCACGCCAGGCGACCCGGTAGTGCAATTCCTAAAGAAGTTCGGCGCCGACCAGCGGGCGTATTCCGGCGAGCCGAACCAGTTCGTGAAGGCGCAATAAAAAAGGGGTCAGACCCCTTTTCCGGCGCCCTGTTGTTACATTGAGTGAGTGCTCGCTCTTCTTCTAATGGCGCTGGCGGCCGGGTCGATGGCGTATTGCGTCCTGACCGTGTTGGCGGCGGCGCGCTACCGGGCGGTGCGGCCCGGCGAGCCGGTGGACTGGCCGGCGATCAGCGTGCTCAAACCGCTGGCGGGCGCGGACGACGGGTTGGAAGAGAACCTGCGCACCTTCTTCGAACAGCAATACCCGGCGTTCGAGATTCTCTTCGCAGTGCGCGAGGCGGACGACCCGGCCGTGGCCGTGGTGGAGCGCCTGCGCGCGCGGTATCCGGCAGTGCCGGCGCGCCTGCTGGTGACAGGCGAGCCGCCGTATGCCAACGCCAAGGTGTTCAGCCTCGACCGGATGCTGGCGGCTTCGCGGTTCCCTCTGGTGGTGATGTCGGATAGCGACATCCGCGTGACGCCGGACATGCTGCGGACCATCGCCCGGGAGTTTGCGGACCCGGGCGTGGGCATGGCGACGTGCCCGTACCGCGCTGTGCCGGGGCGCAGCGTGTGGTTGACGCTCGAAGCCGTGGGACTGAACACCGAGTTTCTGGGCGGCGTGCTGGTGGCGCGGATGCTGGACGGGATGAAGTTCGCTCTCGGACCGACAATTGCCGCACGGCGCGAGGTGCTGGAGCGAATCGGTGGTTTCGACGCGGTGAAGGACTACCTGGCCGAGGACTTCGTGATGGGGAAGCTGGCGGCCGAGCGGGGCGCGGGGGTGATCCTTTCGTCGTACGTGATCGAGCACCGCATCGGCGCGCAGGGGTTCGCCGCCAACCTGCGGCATCGCTTGCGCTGGTGCCGCAGCACGCGGCGGTCGCGGCCGTGGGGCTACGCGGGACAGGTTTTCACCAACCCGTTGCCGCTGGCGCTGGCAATGTGGGTGGCCCGGCCCGGTTGGTGGCCGGTGGCGCTGGCCGTGGTGGCGCTGCGCGTGGTGGCGGGCTGGGCGACGGCCGGATATGTGCTGCACGACCCGCTGACGCGCCGCCGATGGTGGTTGGTCCCGGTGCAGGACCTGGCGTCGTTCCTGGTGTGGGTTTGCGGATTCTTCGGCAATACCATCCTGTGGCGCGGGCGCAGGTACTACCTGCTGGCGGACGGGCGCTTCGAGCTTTTGCCGGCGGCTACATATACATCCCGCCGTTGACCGCCAGCACATGGCCGGTGATGTAGGCGGCGTCTTCGCTGACCAGGAACTTGACGGCGTTGGCGATGTCCTCCGGCTTGCCGATGCGGCCCAGGGGGACGGAACCGAGGATCTTCGCCCTGACTTCCTCGGGGAGGACGCTGGTCATGTCAGTCTGGATGTAGCCGGGGGCGACGGCGTTCACGGTGATGTTGCGGCTGGCCATCTCCTGCGCCAGGGACTTGGTGAGCCCGATCAAGCCGGCCTTGGAGGCGGCATAGTTGGCTTGCCCAACGCTGCCGGCCTGGCCGACGACGGAAGAGATATTGACGATGCGGCCCCAGCGGTTCTTCATCATTCCGGGCAACACCGCCTGGCTGCACAGGAACGCGCCCTGCAGGTTGATCTTCAGGACCAGGTCCCAATCGGAGAGCTTCATGCGGACGGCCAGACCGTCGCGGGCAATGCCGGCGTTGTTGACCAGGACATCGATGCGGCCCTTCTCCTTGACGGCTTTGGCGACGCCTTCCTTGACCGATTCCGGCGACGTGACGTCGAAATCGAGGGTCATGGCGTCTCCACTACAGGCGCGGATCTCGGTGGCCACCTCCTCATTCTTCTCGACTTCGGGCGAGGCCACCACGATCTCGAAGCCGGCGCGGCAGAGGGTAAGAGCCGTCGCCCGGCCGATTCCGCGGCTGGCGCCCGTGATGAAGGCAACTCGATTGAACATGGGTTCTCCTTGAGAGGTGTCGGTGCGAAATTCCATGATACAGCCAACGGGCTTGGGCCTTCAGCTTTTGGCGCCCTCGTGCCGCTCTTCGCTCGCGGAATCAGGTGCCTGTCACTGGCCAGAGGCCGGCCAGGGGGCCGGCCGCGGACGGGGGCGTCCGCCCCACAAGCGCGCCAACGGCCGAGAGCCGATGGCACTATACTTTTAGGTTATGGCGTACCGCGACCTGCGTGAGTTCATCCGCGCGCTGGAAGACAAACGGGAATTGAAGCGCATCACCTGCGAGGTGGACCCGATACTCGAGATCGCGGAGTTCGCCGACCGCGCGGTGAAGCAGGGCGGCCCGGCGCTGCTGTTCGAGAAGCCCAAGGGCTATGCCATGCCGGTGCTCATTAACGCGTTCGCTTCCGTGCGCCGGATGGAACTGGCGCTGGAAGTGGCGTCGGTGGAGGACGTGGCCGCGCGCATCGTGGAATTCCTGGAGATGCGCATGCCCGAGGGGATCGTCGGGAAACTCAAAATGCTGCCCAAACTTGCCGAGGTGGGCGGTTTCTTTCCGAAGGTGGTTTCCAAGGGACCGTGCCAGGAAGTGGTGCGGACGGAGGGGTTCTCGCTGCTGGATTATCCCGTGCTGAAATGCTGGCCGGAGGATGGCGGGCGGTTCATCACGCTGCCGCTGGTGTTTTCGAAGAACCCCGACACCGGCAAGCGCAACTGCGGCATGTACCGCATTCAGGTGTTCGACGAGCGCACCGCGGGGATGCACTGGCAGACCCACAAACAGGGCGCGGAACACTATCGCCGGATGGAGAGCCTGGGCCGGCCGCGCATGGATGTGGCGGTGGCGATCGGCGCCGACCCGGCCACCATGTACTCCGCCATTCTGCCGCTGCCGCCGGACGTGGACGAGATGATAGCGGCGGGCTTCCTGCGGCAGAGTCCGGTGGAGATGGTGAAGTGCCAGACCAGCGGCCTGGAAGTGCCGGCCCACGCCGAGATCGTGCTGGAGGGCTACGTGGAGGCGGGGGAGCTGCGGACCGAAGGGCCGTTCGGCGATCACACGGGTTTCTACTCGTTGGCGGACGAGTACCCGGTGTTCCACGTAACCTGCGTAACCCAGCGGAAAGATCCGATCTATGCGACCACGATCGTTGGGCCGCCGCCCATGGAGGACTTCTACATGGGCAAGGCCATCGAGCGCATGTTCCTGCCGCTGATGCGCCTGCAACTGCCCGAGGTGCGGGACATCGCCATGCCGGCCGAGGGGGTGTTCCACAACCTAATTCTGGTGGCGATCCGTAAGTCGTATCCGGGGCACGCGCGCAAAGCGATGCATGCCATCTGGGGAACGGGGCAGGCGATGTTCTCGAAGTGCATCGTGGTGGTGGACGAGGATGTGGACGTGCAGAACGTCCGCGAGGTGGCTTGGAAGGCGTTGAACAACATCGACCCGGAGCGCGACATCGAGTTCGTGCACGGGCCGGTGGATTCGCTGGACCACGCCAGCCGCCTCGCGAACTACGGATCGAAGATGGGGATCGACGCGACCAGGAAGTGGCCGGGGGAAGGATTCACGCGACCGTGGCCGGGCGTCATTCGGATGACGCCCGAGGTGAAGCGGCGGGTGGATGCGCTGTGGAAACAGGCGGGCTTGTAGGGCGGGTACGGCGCCACTTACCCGCTTGCCCAGCCCGCCGATGGGAAGAAACTACCGGGCCGCGCCGGCGGCGATCTCGCGTTGTCCGATCAGGTGCACGCCAATCTCCACGGGCTGCCCCGTCCGCATGATTTCCCTGGCCCTTTCCACCTCGCCGGCCGTGCCGTGAGCGAGGAGGAGGAACTTGTCGGACTTGATGGCGGACTCGTATTGCACGATGCTGTCTTTGGGGATGCCGATGCCGTACAGGCCCGCGCCGATGGCGCTCAGTCCGCCCACAACGACTGCGCCTTCCAGCGCGCCCACAATCCAGGCGACCAAAGGACCGGCTACCAACACCGGCCCGATGCCTGGAATGGCAAAGAAAGCCGATCCGAACAGGAGTCCCCAGAAACCGCCCCAGAAGGCGCCGGTCTTGCCCCACCGCATCATGCGGTCGCCGGAATTGTAATACCCCACGACGTGCTCTTCGGTGTGGTAATCCTTGCCAACGATGGAGAGTTTCTTCATGTCGAACCCGGACCTCTGCAGTTCCTTCAATGCCTCGTCGGCCTGGGAGTGAGTATCATAAATGGCTACTACGGCGTTGTTTTCAGACATGTGTTTTCCTTGTTGTGGAGGTCAGGGGCTTGCCGGAAACGGCTCAGCCCCTGCGCTTGCGCCAGTCTCGCGGCTACCTGGCCGCGACAATTGCCCCGATCTGGGTGCCAATAACGTCACCGGAGATCACCAGTTCCACTCGCCGATTCTGCTGCCGGCCCTCGGCGGTATCATTGGTGGCCACCGGCTGGGTCTTACCGAAACCCCTGGAGGTGACTGAACTTGCGGACATCCCCTCCTCGATCAGGAAATCGCGAACGGACCCGCCGCGTTGTTCGGAAAGCTGCTGATTGTACTCGTCGCCGCCGACGCTGTCGGTGTGACCCTCGACGTCGAGCTTCAAACCCGGATGTCCGGATACGATACCGGCCACCTTGGCCAGTTTCTCGCGCGCCAGAGGCCGCAACGAATACTTGGCGGTGTCGAAGAGGACATCCGACATGTTGACGATCAAACCGCGCGCCGTATCGCGGGTCTGAAGAATGGCGTTGAACTGGTTCATTAGCTGAGTTCGCAGTTCCGCCTTCTCGGCCTGCGCCACGGCGTTCGCCTTGGTAGCGCGGTCCAGGTCGGCCTGGGCACTGGCCCGCTGGGCGTCACCTTCGCGTTTCAGCCGATCGGCTTCGTTATGCGCCGCAGCGGTCTGCGCATCGTTCGCATTTTTCAGCCGGTCCGCTTCGGTCTGGGCGGCGGATAGCTTAGCGTCACCCTCGCGTTTCAGCCGATCGGCTTCGGTATGCGCCGCAGCGATCTGCGCATCGTGCACATTCTTCAGTCGGTCCGCTTCGTTCTGGGCGGCAGACAACTTAGCGTCGTTTTCGAGTTTCAAACGATCGGATGCCGCTTGGGCAGCCGCCGCCTGTGCCGCATTGTCGCGTTTGGCCTGGTCGGCTGCAATCCGAGCGGCCTCCATTTTGGCGGCGTTCTCCTGCTTCACGCGGTCCGCCTCGGACTGCGCGGCGATCCGCGCCGCCTCCGCGTCCCGGGTAACGCGCGCAGTGTCGGCTTCTGCCGCGGCGCGTTGGCTTCCGGCGAGCGCTTCGCGATCGGCCCCAGCCTGGAGTTCGCTGGCCAGCCGCTCCTGCTCGATTTTCTTTACCGTAATGATGCGGGCATCTTCGGCCATTTGGACGGCCTCGCGCGCCACCGTGCCAATGGGCTTCTTTCCCGCCTTACCAACCAGGTAGCCCTCGGCGTTATCCAAGCCTTGGACGGCCTTTTGGAAAGTCTCCGGAGCGTACCTTTCGGCGCCGGTCCAGCGTGCAATCCGGACGGCGTTTCGCGCTTCGTAGAGCTCCAATGGAACCTTGGAGTCGGCCTTCATCGCCTTGATCTCGGATGGGTTCACGTTCACGGTATACTGGCCCCGCTGCAGGAGCTCGAATTTCGCGTCAACCTGTTCAATCGTCCCGGCCGTATCTTTGCGCACGAAATTCTCCATGACCACGGCGTCACTGGGTTGAGTCACCGCGAAATAGGGTTCAGCCGTCACGATCAAGCCGAACGACTGCAACTCCGTGGTGGCATCCAGCTTCGCCTTGTCCCCGTTCAGGAGCACCTCGCCAACGTTGGTGGCACGACCCTCGGGGGTGATGGCCCACATGACATAGGTCAGATACTCGGGACCGAACGCACCGGCGGGCCGCAGTTTCTCCATCTGGGCGTCGATTTTGATTACGCCGCGCTCGCTCTCCACACTGGCCTCACCGCGGGCTTCGGGTAGAAGTGGCGTTCCAAGAAAACCGATTTTGGTGGATCCGCTGCGGTGGTTGTAGTTGATCGCCTTGATGGTCCGCGCCACCACGGTGACGCGATAGACGGGTACTGAGTCAGCGGCCATCCGGACCGCGCTCCCGGTTGACTGCCGGACCGGGTTTGGAGCCTCCGGCGCCTGCGCCGCCACGAGTCCACATACCGTTAGAAACGCACTAATGAACTTCATCGTTTGTCCTCTCCGTGTTTATTCCATTGAACTGGGTTTTCGACCGCGTGAGGTTCTCCTCTTGCCGGAAACCGCTCCCTTACGGTCGCGGCTCCACTCGGAGCCGCCAGCGCAAGGGAGCGGTCTGACGGCAGCACCGGATCTCACGGCCATGAATCTAGGTCTTCGACCGTGTGATTTGGCGCCATTACCGGGCCGCTCGCTCACGCTCGCGGTTCTGTCCGGAACCGCGAGCGTGAGCGGGCAGCCCGTGGCAAAGGAACAGTTTCCCACGGTCAAGGCACTAGCGCTGCACCGGGTATCTGTTCAGAAGAACCATAAGGGGAGCGGCCGATTCGGGTGCGGCAATCCCGTTCGTCACGATGTCCCGGTTCTCCAGTTTCGTGCCGTAGAGCGCCTCGTTGTCGTCCAGGTCTTCTCGCAGAGTGGCGCCTTCCAGGGCAACACCGGCAAACAGGCCCTGAGACCGCGACCACGAAAGAATCTCCGCGTGCATCTGGACATCGGTTTGGGCCGTGGCGGTCCGTCCGACGGGGCCCGCGGCTGCCGAGGCTTCGCCGCCGAGAGTGAACTTACTCTGCAGCAGCTTATCCGCCCCGCGTTCCGACATGACCAGCATAATCAGGTCCGTCATAGAGCCACCGATCTGAAAGCCGAAGCTGCCTCCCTCGATACGAATCGCGGCGGGCGCCGACCAGCCTTCACCGCTATGGCTGCGGCAAACAATGAACCCTTTTCCGTACTTGGCGCCGACTATGAAAGCTCCCGTCTTGAGCCCGGGAACGATAACGACGCAGTGACTTCTCTCGATCAGATCTTGCGGAATGCCCTTGTCGGGAGCCGCCATGACTTCCGAGAAGACCGACGCAGACTCGCCCAACCGCCTGGCAGAATCGTTGTCGACCGCTAGCAACGTTGTGGTAAAGGCCAAACCGGCCACGATCACCAATTTCATGTTGTTACCTCTTCTGTCGCAGTTGCGACTGATTTGCTAGTGCACGGCTAACACCACCTCCTCCCGTTCGGCGAGTCGCAACGCGACGGCATTGCAGACTAAGGGAGATGCGAGGATACTCCGGGGGGGCGCAGAGTCTACCGCCAGTTGCAGAACAGCGAGTGGGCTACGGCAAATGCAAGTTCTGCCGCGGAACGTGCAGGTTCTGCTGGTGGCATCCCCGCAGACAGCGCGCGGTGCGCCGATCCTCACGGCGCCTCGGCGGCGCACATGGGAATGGCGCGCGCTATTGCGCTCTCGACGACTGTGAGGGAATCGACAAATCAATTGCTCCAGGTCACGCCTGGCAGGCGATAAGTGGCACCCAGGATCCGCGCCGCGCGATTCCGGGCGTTTTGGCAGTCCGGGCAGGGTGGCAGGTTCCGAGTGGTCCGGATGTACTCGCTGCGCGGCGCGGCAATCGGCTGGCCGCAAAAGGCGAACACGCTCAACGGGCGAAGGCTGTGGCGGCACTGAAGTTGTGTTTGCGTGGTCATGTCATCCTCGATCAAGGGAGTTTCTGTGAAGCACGTTGTTTGCCAAAGCATCCATAGTCTAGCTACTCGCGGCAGCCCGGGAGACGCCACGCCTGTCAAGCACGGTTTTCAGCGCACCGCGATAGAGAAGGATGCCGCGCCGCGAATAGCTGACGTAGCCTTGCTTCCGGAATCGATTCATATGCTGAGTGACGATCTCGCGGGTAGTTCCGACATATCGGGACAGGAGGACATGAGTAAACGGCATCATCCGTACGGCCCCGTCCTGCTCCGGGGTTCCCAGGCGCTCGGAAAGGCGGATGAGCGAACGCGCGAGGCGCCGCTCGATGCTGTCGATCGACAAGCTCTCGATCCGGCGAGCGAGATCGGCGTTGCGCTGGGCAAGGAACTGCACCAATGCCACTGCCAGGGGTGGCCGTCTCTTGACGAGATCTTCCATGTCCGAGACGGCCCAAGTCATCAATTCGGCCCTTTCCATAGCCGTGGCCATTTCGGAATGGCGAGAAGAATCGAGGAAAGCCGACTCGCCGAACAGCTCGTAGGGCCGGACGAGTTCCAGCAGCAACTCCCTGCCGTCTTCCGCTATCTGCGAGATGGCCACGGTGCCGGCAACCACCAGGTGAAGGCTCCTGGAGGGACGATCCGGACCGTAGATAACCTGACCTTTGCGGCATTGAGTGGTGATGGAAATCGGTAAATGCTCCAAAATGTCCTCGATCCGCGTGGGTTTTTCAAACGATGTGATGGCGGATGCCATTTGTCTCTCCTTTTACCGCTCGTCCCCGGTGGCCGCCCAACTCAGAGCGACTCCCTCTTGCGTTGTCGTGAAACTATGCCATTGCAGCCAGGATTTGTTCCAGCGGAATCGTGGCAAACGTCGTGGCATAATCGGATATCCCGTAGGGAATTACTAGTTGCCCGCCATGCACGAGGCTACCGCACGAGTAGACGACGTTCGGCACGTAGCCGTCGCGCTCGCTTGTATTGGGCTTGATCAGTGGTTCGGGCAGGCGGCCGATAACCTTCGCCGGGTCGTCGCGGTCGAGCAGAAAAGCGCCGATGCAGTACTTTCGCATTGGCCCCACACCGTGGCTGATCACAAGCCAGCCGGCTTCGGTTTCGATGGGCGAGCCACAGTTGCCTAACTGGATGAATTCCCAGGGAAACGTTGGCTCCATGATGAGTTGCATGGTATCCCAGAAATGAAGATGATCGGAGAACATCACGTAGATATTCTCCGCGTCCTGCCGGCCAAGCATCGCATAGAGGCCCTTGACTTTCCGGGGAAAGAGCGCCATGCCTTTGTTCTCGACGGCCGGGCCGTTCAACGTGATGAACTTGAAACGAAGAAAATCGGACGTTTCGAGAAACTGGGGCAGGATCATTTTTCCATCGTACGCGGTATAAGTAGCATAATAGGTGTGTGTTCCGTCTTCCTGGTGGAAGAGGACAAAGCGAGCATCCTCGATCCCGTTGCTCTGCGAAGGAGTAACCGGGAACAACACCCGTTCGGACAAACCGGACTCCGGCGCGAATTGCACTTCGTAGTTGGACTGGGCAAGCATCAGGGTTTCCCTGGCTATACCTTTCGTCGTTTCCCGTTCACGCTCGGGGAGCTGCCTCGATACGCGATCGATGCCGGCGCGCAGTTCTTCCATGGTGAATACGTCCGGCAAGCCGTTGAGAACCTCCCGGTTGAAGTCGCCCATGAGACGAAGTTCCTGGAGCTTACGTTCGAAGAGCGGTCTTTCAAAAGTCGAATTGGGCACTTGCATGGGCTCGATGCTGTAGCGGGAGGGTAAGTCCATGGCGATATTACAAGAGGCGTCCAGCAGTCCGCTGCGAAAGGCGATCGAGGAGACGTGTCCCTCGGCCGTGGCGCGTAAGCTCAGGACGAAGCGCATCGATCCGGGCGGCACTCCGGACTGATCGGGGTGCGGCACCATCGAAGGATTGAACAGGGCAGCGGCTTCGAGCGAATACTCGTGAGTAAAGTATCCGCCGAGCAATAACTTCCGTTCTTCCGATAGCCTCTGGCCGTTGAGCAGGTAGGGGCTGACCTCGTCAAAGCGGCGGCGGAGGAAGTCGTCGATCTTCAGTTGCCGGTCGCCGAATTCGGCGCGAACCCCCTCCAACAGGGAATGGACGCTGCTTTCGGGAAGAGCCATAACCCGGCCGGCGATCTTAATGGAGCGCTGGTCGCTCATGAAACGAAACGGCCGGGCCAGCACATGGGTGGGGTCCGGGTCCAGAGTGACGGTGCTGCGTTTTACGTCGATTGGTTTCATTGGGCAATTTGGGCTGCGAGACCGGGTCGTTGTACGCCATACGCCGTGTTTTGTACGAGCCGCATTTCCGCCAGGGACAGGAGAAAAGCCAGCATGGATTCCGCTCCCTGGTTTTCGTTGCTCCGGTCCGGGTGCAGGCCATCGCGACAGCCGCCAGTCTGGCGGGAGTAGAGTTCCAGCCCGAGATCGTTCCAGCCGAGGAACCAGTCGAAGGCGCGTTGCGCCTGTTCATACCACCACGGGTCGGCTGTGGCGCCGTAGGCTTCGAGGCAAGCCGAGACGGTGGTATGCGCCTCGATCGGTTGCTGGTCGAATTCCGCGCGTGCGCCGTTTCGCTTATAGAATCCGTTGCTGCCAATGGGCCGCAGCCGGCCATGCTGCGAGGTCTGCACGCCCACGAGCCAGCGCAATGCCCGCATGCCTCGTTGGTACACGCTGGTTTGCCCGGTGGCGCGTCCACTGACAATCAGGGCGTGAGCCAGCTTGGCGTTGTCATAAGTCAACCCCTCTTCAAACCAGATCCAGCCGGGCGCGGCAACCCGATCGAAAATCGTCGTCAACCGTTCGGTCAAATCTTCGCGGACGCCGAGGGCCAGGCGGTCGCTTTTTTTGCGGCGCAGATACTCGTGAATGCCGATCAGGCTGAATGCCCAAGCCCGCGGAGAGGTGAAGTCCGTCACGGCCGGCAGCGCCTGCGCGAAGAGGTTTTCGGCCATCGTCCGCGAGTTCCAGTGCGGCGAGCGCCCCACCGCGGTGCCCAGCGCCCAAATCGCCCGGCCATGAGAATCTTCGCTTCCCCGTTCGTCGAGCCAACGGCGGTCGATATCCAGGAAATTATGAAAGCGCGTGGTTTTCGGATCGAAGGCATAGTCCAGAAACGCGGCGTAGGTAGTGGCGAGCGCCTTCACACGCTCGGGAGTCTCTTCCAACTGGCCGAGCAGCACCGCCAGAATGAGTGCGCGGGCGTTGTCGTCGGTGCAGTAGCCTTCGGAAAGATTCGGGGCAGTGAAGCTGGCGTGCTGGAAGATGCCGGTCGAATCGGTCATGCGGTAGAGATGATTCAAGTTCAACGCGGGAGATTCGTGCGGGCGATAGCCGATGCCGCTGGCGGCGACGGGCTTGCGGAGCGTCTCCGCCCTCTGCCGCCGCGCCAGATCGAAGGAGCGCATGTACAGATCCGCCGTGTTGCTCCACACCATACTGCGGCCCAACCTGTAGGCGTTTTCGCTCATGGCGTTGCGGCGCGTTCGATCGCGCAACAGCCCGCTTACCTCACGCGCAATCGCCCCCGGGTCCGCGAATGGCACCAGTATGCCGCGCTGGTCCCGCAACAATTCGGCGGCATGCCAATACGGCGTCGAGATGACGGCCTTTCCCGCGCCAAACGCATAAGCCAATGTTCCCGAGGTGCTCTGGGCTTCGTCGAGATATGGGGTAATGTAAAGATCCGCCGCACCGATGAACTCGGTCAGTTCCTTGAGATCGACAAAGCGGTTGTGGAAGATGACGTTGTTCTCGAGTTTGTTGGCCCTGGCAATGGCCTCCAGGCCTTGGCGATAGGCTTCGCCCCGGGTACGCACCTCGTTGGGGTGCGTGGCGCCCAGCACGATGTAGACGGCGTCGGGAAACTCCGCCACGACACCGGGGAGCGCATTGAGCACGTGTTCAATCCCTTTGTTCGGAGAGAGCAGCCCGAAGGTCAGCAAGACCTTCCTTCCACACACGCCAAACCGGTCCTTGTAGTAGTCCGGGGAGACGAACGGCACGTCGGGGATGCCGTGTGGGATGACATCGATTTTTGCCGGGGGCGCCTGGTACACCTCCTGCAAGATGGTTCGTCCCCGCTCCGTCATGACCACCAGCCGGGTTGAGTGCGCGACCAATTCCCGCATCACGCGACGCTGGTCGCCGTTGGGGTTGCGAAGAACGGTGTGGAGCGTGCTGACGACGGGCACTTCCAAGCCGCGCAGCAGGGTTAGTAAGTGGCTGCCGGCCGGCCCGCCGAAGATGCCGTACTCGTGCTGGACCGAGACGACGTCCGCGTCGCTGGAGTTCAGGAAGCCGGCGGCCGACCGGTAAGAATCCAGGTTCTGCTCTTCGATTTCGAAGCGAACGACGTCCGGGTACCGATAGCACCCCTCGATGTCATTAACCGGGACCGCGAAGCACTGGCTTTGGGGATGCCTCGCCGCCACGGCCCCGAGCAGGTCGGATGTGAAGGTGGCGATGCCGCACTTACGCGGCAGGTAGTCGCCGAGAAACGCGATGGTCCGAGAGCCGGATTCCGCTTTCACCACTCGATTAAGCCGCATTGACGAGAGCCTCGCGCACATCCCTGTCGGCATCGTCCTGGCACTGGATACAACGCGGCGCCCATGGAACGGCTGCGAGGCGCTTCGGGCCGATCACCGAGTCGCACTCTATGCAGGTTCCAAAACTGCCGCCGTCGATCCGCCGCAATGCGGCTTTCACCTGTTGCAGCAGGGTGGACTCGCGGTCCACGATTCGAATCGCCAGGTCTCGTTCCGAAGCATACTGAATCTGATCCATTTGATCCGCGCTCGTCTCGATGGAGATTTCATCGCGCTGCCGCAGTAGCCGATTCAGTTCGGCCTGTTTCCGTTGGAGGATCTCCTGGAACCCGCCCGTCTCCATGCATCCCGTTTTCATAGCTATGCCTTTCGCCCGCCGGGCCGTCCTTCCTCTTCAGCACGAGACGGTCCACAGCAGAACCCGGCCATTCCGACGCTGAGGCGGCTGAACCGGAGTGGGTTAGCGGGGATTCACCCGAGCCGAGGTGCAATATCTGCACCTGACGTGCGGAATCTGCCGTAGCTGATGGACGCCCAATACCAAGACTTCGCGCGCCGGCGACAGTGGTCACGAACGTGCCATCGCCCTTGGGAGGGAAGGCATGACACAACCAGACGCAATGCGCCGGCTCCGGAAATATTGGCCCTCAGCCGCTCTTGGGCTGTTGCTCCTGACGCAGGTTCCAGCCGCCCGCTCATATTCGGTTCTCACCCACGAAGCCATCATCGATTCGACCTGGGACAGTGCCATCAAACCACTGCTGCTCAAGCGATTCCCCGCCTCCAGCGTGGACGAGTTGACGCAAGCGCACGGATACGCCTACGGAGGGTGCATTATTCAGGATTTGGGGTATTATCCGTTTGGCGCCAAGTCTTTCAGCAACCTGACACATTACGTCCGGAGTGGCGATTTTGTTCTCAACCTGATTCGCGAGTCCCAAAACCTTAATGAGTATGCGTTCGCTCTGGGAGCCCTGTCGCACTATGCCGCCGACAGCGAGGGTCACCCAATGGCCGTTAACCGGGCAGTTCCCATGCTCTATCCGAAACTTGGCCGGAAGTTCGGAAAGCTGGTAACGTATGCGGACGATCCGTATACCCATGCCAAGACGGAGTTCGCGTTCGACGTCTTTCAGGCCGCCAAGGGCCGCTACGCCTCCGCCGCATTCAAGAGCTTCATCGGATTTGAAGTAGCGGAACCCGTGCTTGATCGGGCGTTTCAGGATACCTATGGAATGCGTCTGGAAACTCTGTTTATGAGCGTCGATCTGGCGATTGGATCGTATCGCCGCGCGGTGGGTACGGTTCTTCCGGCCATGACCAGAGTGGCCTGGCAAATTAAGAAACAAGAAATCGGGAAGGAAACTCCCAGCGTTACGCGCAGTAACTTCATCTACAATCTATCTCGTTCCAGTTATGAAAAGAACTGGGGCGCTACATATACCCGGCCGGGGATCCGGTCGAAATTCCTGGCCGCTATGTTGCGCTTCGTGCCAAAGGTGGGCCCGCTCCGGCCGCTGGCCTTTCAGAAGCTGACGCCCGAAACCGAGAAAATGTACATGGCAAGCTTCAACTCGACGATCGCCCATTATCGCGAACTGCTTGCGGAAGTGAGTGCGGGCAGTCTAAAGCTGCCGAATGACAATCTTGACGTGGGAGATCTAACCGCCGCCGGGAAATATAAACTGGAGGACGCCGCTTACTCGGAACTATTGCACAAGTTGCGGGGCAACTATACGGAAATGCCGCAAGAACTCCGAAGCGACATTCTGGCTTTCTACCGCGACCTTGACGCTCCCATTTCGACCAGGTCCGACCACGGCGAGTGGGCCAGGGTGCTTGAAGAACTGGACCGGTTGCGGTCTGTGGACGCGGATGTCCATCACCCCGTGGTTGCCGTAGCGGAAGCGCCTCTCCCCAGATGAAGGCGACCGGCAGCTAATTTCGGTGTGGGACACTGGAGGCAGCCGGACTCCGGCCAAAGGAATTCCATGCTGCGCACGCTCTTCCTGGCGACGATCCTCGCGGCTGCTGCGCCGTGTTCGCCATTCGAGGACGACCCGTCCAAGCAGACACAACCCGAGATTCGCGGCTCTGTCACCGAGCTGGGCACCCACACCCCGGTGCCTGACGTGGAGGTCGAGATCTTCCGCTGGCCCGACGAGGGTATGCGCCTGCACGGCCCCAAACACGAGGGCACCGTTACAGTGCGCACCGATACCAGCGGCGTGTTTCAGATGCGGGCGGACCAGCTCGGCGACTACTCGCTGGAAATCAGGAAGGACGGCTGGAGCACCGGCGGACTTCCCGGTTCGGGTCTGAACGCGTCCGCAGAGGTGAGCCTGACCAAGGAACACCCCCGCCGCGAGGTGAAATTCCAAATGGTTCGGCCAGCCGAAGTGGCCGGCCGCGTGGTGGATTTCGAAACTGGCAAGCCCATCGCCAACCTGCATGTCCGGGCAATGCCATCCATGTACTCGGGCCGCCAGCGAACCAGTTCGCTGCTGTCCGGGCACGATGCCATCACCGGAGCCGATGGCCGGTTCGTCGTTCAGGGGCTGACGCCGGGCGACTATGTGGTGCAGATCCGCCGCACCGATATGAAGGAGAGCGGCTTGCAACTGCAGTTCACCATGAAGGATCTGGAGACGGTGGAGCACGGCTACCAGGAATCCTACTGGCCTGGCGGAGGCGACATGTCGGTGGCCGCTCCGGTCCAGGTGGCTTCAGGCGCCCACGCGTACGTTGGCGAGATCGTGGCGAAGAAGGTGCCACTCTACCGCATTCACGGTTCGATCGTGGCGGGCGACTGCGCTCCCGGCGAGAAGGTCGGCTTGGGACAGGGCATCGCGGACCACGAGAGCAAACTGTATCAGGGCCTTGGCGAGCTGCCCTGTGGCAAGGATTTCCTGCTGGTGGGCAAGGAGCCGGGAACCTACTGGCTGAATGCGTTGGTTATGAGCCCCGGCCAGAACCTCGCAGGGTCCGTGCCGGTTACCATCGCGGATAAGAACGTCGAGGCTGCCATCGTGCTTGGGCCGGGTGTCGCCGTCGATGTGAGGTATATGGTGGCGGAAGGCAGCCGGCAACCGGATTTCAAGCCCATCAGGCTGCTCCTTACCCCTGTCGGAGCCTCTCAACGATCCCCGGACCCTCGGCTTCCATCGGACGGCGAAGGCCGGCTCCATCTGGCGAACGTGCCGCTTTGCGACTACAAAGTGATGGTCTACGGCGTGCCCAAGAGCTTTTACGTGAAGGAACTTCGCTACAACGGCAGCGCGTTGCCCGGCAAGCTTCTGCCCCTGAACGGCGAGGCGATGGCTCACAACCTGGAGATCCTGCTGGACGACAAGCCGGCGTCGATCTCGGGCTTTGTCGGAGACAGCGAACATCGGGTCGCCAAGGCCGCCGTCTTGATGATCAAGTGCCCGCTGTCGGATGCGGCCTATCGGGACTATCTCGGCTCTGCCACCGATGACGACGGCCGGTTTCAGATAGGTGGCCTCGCGCCTGGCACGTACCGCGTGATCGCCGTGGAGCGGGAGGCGATCAGGGACATCGCGAACTTCGCCATCCTCGACCGCGTTCTGAAAGACGCCAAGGAGATCACGCTCGACGCCAACGGTTTTCAGGATGTCAGATTGGACCTGGCGGACACGCTAAGGTAATTACTTACCACACCGTCATGGCCAGCGCCGCCAGCGTATGGCCGCGGCCCGAAAAAAAACGCGCCCTCACCTTGTGGGGTGCGGGCGCGTCCTCCGATCGGTCGGGCGGTTGGCCGCCTACTTGTTTTTGGCTTTGTAGATCTTCCGGCTCGCCGTGTTCTGCTGCTGGTTGACTTGCTTCTTTTCGGCGGTCGTGAGTTTGCCGCTGTTCAACGAGCGATCCGTGTGGACTTCCTGGTTGATGGCGGATTCGCCTTTCTCCAGTCTGGAAGCTTGCGCCGCGTTCAATTTGCCCGACGCGATGCCGTTGGCGATGCGGTCCTGCTGATTCTCGCGGCGCGCATCCACCTCGTTGTTGCCGTAATGCTGGGTGGCGGCGTTGTCCTTATCGGCGGCGATCTGGCCGCTGACTTTGTTCTGCTGCCGGTTCACCTGCGTCTTTTCGGCGGCCGTCAGCTTGCCGCCGTTCAACGCGCGGTCGGTCCTGACTTCCTGGTTGACTGCGGATTCTTTCTTCTCCAGGTTGGCGGTCTCGCCGGCCGTCAATTGTCCGGATTTCACGCCTTGTGCGATCCGGTCCTGCTGGTTCTCCTGGCGCTGGCCCACTTCGCTCGACTGGGCGAACACCGCGGCCGCAAAAAGGGAAGCTGCCGCCACTCCAAGTAACATGCTCTTCATCGGTCTGTCCTCCGCCAGCGGCCTTCGCTCGGCCGCTTTCGTTTCACAAGTGATTCAATGCGGAAACGCGGAGGAAGTTGCGGTGGGCGGCGCTAAACTGGCTTCACTCCCACCGGGGAGAGTACTAGCGCCATGACCGCAAGATACTGTTCCTTTGCCACGGGCCGCTCGCTCACGCTCGCGGTTCCGGACAGAACCGCGAGCGTGAGCGAGCGGCCCGGCCAAGGCACCAAGTCACACGGTCGAAGACCTAGCGGCCGGCGCCGGCCATCTGCTGGAAGATCGCCTCCCAGCGGCGCCCGCGCTCGGGTTGCCCGCCCCGCGTGAAGAGAATTCCGAGATAGTGCGCGCAACCCGGTTCGCCGGGGAGGCGCGCCATGTGCTCGGAGCACTCCGCCTCCAGGCCGGCGAGCGCCCAGGTGGAATCGAGCGGCGTCACGTCCGGCGGCGGGTGGCGCAAGAAAACCATGGCCTGGTCGTCCAGGTAGACCAGTTTCCACCCGGTCTGCCGCGGGTCCGAAAGCGCCACGGGCAACAGGTAGATGGCGCCGGAGCCGTACTCGAAGCCGTTGACCACGATGGTTTGGATGCCGTAGCCGTCGAGCAACTCGAGGCCGCTCTTTTCGGCATCGGCGGGCAGGGCGTACAGCATGCGCTGGTAGTCGTGGAAGAGCGAGTCGCTGAGCGCGCGGCCGTCGATGAAAACCTTCTGCCCGGGCCACAGACGCCACATCAGGTAGCCGCCGTGCTCGTAGGTGTTGAACATCGGCCCGGAGATGTGGCGGGCCAGAATGAAGTCGGCGGCGCCCTTGGGGTAGAGCCACTCGTCGGCACGCAGTTGAAAGGCGTTGCCGGAGACGATTTCAGCGGCGGCCGCCGCGAGCGCCAGCACGGCCGCGGCGTATTCCACCCACCGCGGCAGCGCGGGAGCGAAGGGTGCGTAGGCGGCGATCAGCGCTGGACCCAGCCAGGCGATCAGGATGGTGTTGCGGATGGCCAGGAGCGACGCCGCGGCGAAGGCGGCGAACAGGATCCAATCGGAAAGGCGGACCTTGCGGAACCGCCAGAGCAGCACCGCCGCCGCGGTGAAGAGCACCGCCGCAAACAGATCGGGCGGCCACAACTGGGGACGATGCCACTCCCAGAGCGAGCTTTGGAGCGTGCTGGAACGGTACGCCAGCGTCACCCAAAGCGCGCGAAATCCGTTGGGGTTGACGCCCGAGACCAGCACCGAGAGGGCGCTGGCGGTCCACAGGGTGCGCGCGGCCGCGGGCCGCGGTTCCGCGCCGCGGGGAATCAGCGCGGCCAGGCAGTAGGCCCCCAGCGCGACCCAGCCCAGGAAAAAGCCGCCGTGGCAATTGGCCCAAAAAAGGAAGATGGGCGGCAGCAGCCACAGGGTCCGGCGGCCCGCGGTTTCCAGAATGCAGATGGTGATGGCCAGCAGCAGGTAGGTGAAGAGAAACGGCCGGTCGGCGGCGAAGTTGCCGGCGATGGCAGCCGTCACCAGGGCGGCGGCCAGGGAGCGGTAGAAGCCGCCGGTTCGCTGGAACGCGACCAGACCGGCGAGTCCGCAGAAAGCCGTGAGCATGGCGGCGCGCAGCAGAATCAGAGCCGGGAAACCGCCGGCCGCCCACGCAAGATAGAAGATGGTTTGCGCCAGCCACTCGTGGGTGAGGTTGAAGCGGCGCACGATTTCCTCGCCGGCGTAGGCCGGTTTGGCCGTTGCGGTGGTGAAGGCGAACGGATCGGGCGAGGGCAGACGGTGGGTCTGCCAGATGTAGCGGCCGGCCTCGAGGTGCCACCAGGTATCGGGATTGGCCACGGCGGTGGCGAACCATCCCATGAGCAGCAGGGCGGCGATCATGAGCACGGCCGGCCGCAGCGGCTTGGGAGGCGGCTGCCGCGGAGTCCGTGGAACGGGAGTTGGACGGCTCGCGGGACGAGAACGCATGCGGGACGATCAATTTTAACAGGGTGGGGCGCGATTTGCGGCCGGTTTGCGGGGCCGCCGGCTCCCTCCCAGCGCGGCAACCTCGCCGGCGGCAAGGGGGCGCCATTGGCCGCTGGCCAAACCCTGGATGCCGATGGGGCCGATGGCCGTGCGCACCAACTTGCGCACCTTGCTGCCCACCGCCTCGATCATGCGCCGCACCTGGCGGTTGCGGCCCTCGGTGATGGTCATTTCCAGGTAGGTGTAGCCGGGGCCGTCCCGGAGGCGGCTCACGCCGGCTGGGCGCGTGGGGCCGTCGCGCAGTTCCACGCCCTGGCGAAGGCGATCGATCTGCTCTTCGGTCAACGTGTGAGCGGTCTTGACCCGATAGGTTTTCGGGACCTTGTGACGGGGGCTGGCGATGCGATCGGCGAACGCCGTGTCGTTGGTGAGGATCAGCAGCCCGCTGGTCTCCAGATCGAGACGGCCGACCGGAGACAGCCAGGCATCCACATCCCCAATCAGATCGTAAACCGTGGGGCGGCCGTCAGGGTCGTTTCGAGTGGTGAGAAATCCTCTGGGCTTGTACAACAATATATAGTGTCTGGCGGTGGTCCGGAGAGGTGTGCCATCCAGGGCGATCCGGTCGCAATCGAGGTCCACCCAGTGGTCCGGGTTGAAGACGGTCTTCCCATTCACGCGAACCGCGCCGGCTTGGATCCAGCCGCGGGCCTCGGTCCGGGAGCCCCATCCGGCTTTGGAAAACGCCCGCTCCAAAGTGGAGGGCGATCCGGTCTCACGGGTGGAATCATGGCGGCGCATGGCGAAGGACGAGGGGGCTTCCAATACTGATGCTACAGTATGGTGGGGGCGGGAAGACGGGGACGATTCTCATCCGGAGCGCGCGTCAACTCCTGACGTTGCGCGGCCCTCGCGGTCCCCGGCGGGGGGCCGATCTCAACGAGCTCGGGATCATTCACGACGGTGCGCTCCTGATCCGCGACGGCGTGCTGCAGGAAGTGGGGCCCAGCCGCCGGGTGGAGAACCTGGCGGAAGCGCGGGGCGCGGTGGAGATCAATGCCACGGGGCGGGTGGTGATGCCAGGCTTCGTGGATTGCCATACGCACCTGGCGTTTCCGCCCGCGGGCATGGGGCCCGGGGACCAGGCCAGCGCGGTGCGTGCAATCCACACCTGCTCCGCCAAGTTGCTGGCGTCCAGGGCGAAGGTGTATCTGGAATCCATGGCGCGCCATGGGACCACGACGGTGGAGGTCAAGACGGGTTGCGGTCCCGATGCGACCGCGGAGCTGAAGGTACTGCGGGCGCTGGCGGAGTTGCGAGGATCCCCGGTAGAGGTGCTGCCAACGTTCCTGATGCGTCTACCAGAGACGGCGGCGGCTTCCGACCTGGAACGCGCGGCGGCAGCCATTTGGACGGCCGCGGATCTGCTGCCGAGAATCTGGCGCCGCGGCCTGGCGCTTCACGCCGACCTGGTATGGGACCCGGACCCCGCCATGTACCCGCTGTTTCTTCACTACCTGGAAGAGGCGCGAGTGCTGGGGTTTGCCCGCAAGATCCACGCCGGCCCGGCGCCGCCATCGGGCGAGGTTCTGACGGCGGTGGAGAACGGGGCGCTCAGCATCGACCACCTTGAGCGCGCGGAACCGGCGGAACTGGGTCTGCTGGCGCGCTGTTCGACGGTGGCGACGCTGCTGCCCTGCGAGCCCTTCTGCGCGGGCACGCAGCCGGCGCCGGCGCGCGCCATCGTGGACGGCGGCGTAGCGGTGGCGCTGGCCACCAACTTCAACCCGCGGAATTCCCCGATCCTGAGCATGCAGGCGGTGGTATCGCTGGCCTGCCTGCAAATGGGCCTGAAGGCGGGGGAAGCGATTTCGGCGGCCACCATCAACGGGGCGCACGCGCTGGGGCGGGCGGACCGGGTTGGGTCGCTCGAACGGGGCAAGCCGGCGGACCTCGTGCTGCTCAACATCTCCGACTACCGGGATCTGGCGCAACAACTGGGGATGAACCTGGTACACCTGACGATGAAGCGCGGGGACCTCATCTATCAGGAGGGGAAGGTGGCGCGGCAACCGGCTGGTCCGGCGCGGGTGTAAGCGTTCGACCGGAGGCGTCTCCAGCTTTGCGGGCCACGGCGAGGCAACTGCTTCCGAAGCGAGACGTGCGGAGACGGCGGAGGCGGCGGAGTTCGCGGCCAGTCAGAATCCGCAGCACGCGGTTCGCGGCGAAACCGGCGGCTTCGTGGTCGGCGCGGACCCGCTCGATCGTGGGGGGTGGGCCGGCGAGACCGAGGCGATAGGGAAGCGCTCGCGCGAACAGTTCCGGCAGGGGCAGGAATCCGAAGAAATGGGTGGCGAACTCCACCGCAAGACCGGCGTCCTGCAGGGCGCGGGACAGGTCCGCCACCGAATAGCGGCGGAAGTGGCCGGCATCCAGATCTTCCCGGGACCACAGCCATTGAGACGCGGGGACGGTGATGTAGATGCGTCCGCCGGGGACGAGACAGCGTTCGACCGAAGCGAGGAACCGATGCTGGTCCTCGATATGTTCAAGCACGTCGAAAAGGCCGATAGCGGAGATCGAGCCTTGCAGGAAGCCGGCGTCGCCGAATGCCGCGCGGACCACGTGGCGAACGCCTCGGCGGACGGCGTTGGCGGCGCCGATGGGTCCGGGTTCCA
>CAWCVR010000026.1:0-8260 GCA_963799105.1 Bryobacterales bacterium | reverse complement strand
TCTGAGTCTGGGTCAGGGTGAGGATTTCCATCATCTCATCGAGCGTGCCGAAGCCTCCCGGAAACACTACCAGCGCCTTGGCCAGATAGGCGAACCAGAACTTGCGCATGAAGAAGTAGTGGAACTCGAAGCTCAGTTCCGGGGTGATGTAAGGGTTGGGGAACTGCTCGAAGGGCAGGCCGATGTTGAGGCCCACGGTCTTGCCTTTGGCGTCGCTGGCGCCGCGGTTGGCGGCTTCCATAACGCCGGGGCCGCCGCCCGAGCAGACCACGAAGCGGTAATTGTTGTTAGTGAACTGGTCGGCCCATTCGGTGAGCATGCGGGCCAGGGTGCGCGCTGCGTCGTAGTACTCGCTCAGGGGACCGTCTTCGCGGATGCGGGCGGAGCCGAAGAAGACCACGGTGTCGCGCACTTTTTCGCGGCGGAAATGGGCCAGGGGCTCCAGAAACTCGGCCAGGATGCGCAGGGCGCGGGCATCCGGGCTGTTCAGAAACTTCTCGTTCAAGTAGGCGACCGGGCGTCGGTCGCCATGGGGCGGCGTCTGATTCGTCATGACTTCCTATCCAGCTCTTCGACTCTTTTCTTCAGTTCTCGAACGGTTTTGAGCAATTCCGGCAGCTTTTGAAAGGCCGTGATGGCGCGCAGCCACTCGCCCGCGGCGAACGCCGGAGAGCCGGAAATGCGGCTGCCAGGCGCTACATCGCCGCCAATTCCGCTCTGCGCGTACACAATCGCGCCATCGTGGACGGTAAGGTGTCCCGAGGATCCCACCTGCCCGGCCAGCAGCACGTTGCGCTCCAGCACGGTGCTGCCGGCCAATCCGGTTTGCGCGCAGACGATGTTGTCCTCGCCCACCACGCAGGCGTGGCCCACCTGCACCAGGCTGTCGATCTTGGCGCCGCGCTTGACGCGCGTTTCGCCCACGGTGGCGCGGTCCACGGACGTCAGCGTCTGCACTTCAACGTCGTCCTCGATCACGGTCCTGCCGGATTGCACGATCTTGAAATGCGTTCCGTCGGCGCGCTTGGCGAATCCGAAGCCGTCGCCGCCCACCACCACGCCGTTCTGAAGGATCACGCGGTTGCCGATCTGGCAGAATTCGCGTACCGAGGCGTGGGAATGCGCCACAAAACCGTCGCCGATCTGTGCGCCTTCGTAAATTACCACATGCGGATGAATCACCGCGTTGCAGCCGATCCGCACGCGCTCGCCCACAACCGCGAAGGGACCGACGGAGCAGTTCTCTCCCAGCGTCGCCGTGGGCGCAATCCAGGCCAGGGGATGGATACCGGGGGCGGGCTTGGGCGGCTGGTAGAACAGCGCCAGCGCGCGGGCGAAATCCAGGTACGGGTTTTCGGAAACCAGGCGGGCGATCTCCACTCCGCTCGCCGCTTCCGAAACCAGGATGGCGGAAGCCCGCGTGTGCTTCACCTTGTGCGCGTACTTGGGATTGGCCAGGAACGTCAGTTGCCCGGGCGCGGCCTGCTCCATGCCGGCGACGCCGGTGATTTCCAGGCTGCCATCGCCTTCCAGGCGGCAGCCCAGCGTGTTGGCAATTTCGCGAAGTTCCATAATCTCCGGCAATCTCCAGGGTACCGCGCCGGAAGATGGCAATAGTTTACCGGGTTGTGACGAGGGTGCGCGCCGGGTTCCGCTACCAGACCCGGCAAACCGGCTGGCGCACCATGGGCTGGCCGGCCTTGCACGAGAACGCCTTGCCGAATTCCGGCATGTCGGATACCACGCCGTTGATGCGGTACCGGTCGGGCGAATGCTCGTCGGTTTGCGCGCTGAGACGCTGGTTCTCCGGCCGCTCCTCGCCGCAGGCCCACTGCGCCATGCCGATGAAGAAACGCTGATCGGGGGTGAAGCCGGCCTCCGGTTGCAGGTCCTGGCCGCGCGTCGCGTGTTTCCACGCCATGTAGGCCAGGATGGTGCCGCCCAGGTCGGCCACGTTCTCGCCCAGGGTCAGCTTGCCGTTGATCTTGATCTCGTCGACGACGGTGTATCCCGAATACTGGTCCACCACGCAGGCGGTGCGCCGCTCGAACTCGGCGGCGTCCTTTTTGGTCCACCAGTCTTTGAGGTTGCCGGCGAAATCGAACTGGCGGCCTTCGTCGTCGAAACCATGGGTCAGTTCGTGGCCGATGGTGGCGCCGGTATTGCCGTAGTTGGGCGCGTCGTCCATCTTCGGGTCGAACAGGGGCGGAGACAGCACGCCGGCGGGGAAGTTGATGTCGTTGAGCTGCGGGTCGTAGTAAGCGTCCACGGTGGTGGGAGAGATTTCCCATTCGGTGCGGTCCACGGGTTTGCCGATCTTGGCGAGCTGCCGCCTGGATTCGAAAGTGGTGCAACGGTCCACGTTGCCCACCAGGTCGCCGCGCTCGATGAGGACCGGGCCGTAGTCGCGCCAGTGGTCGGGATAGCCGATGCGGTTGACCACGCTGTGGAGCTTGGCGAGGGCGCGCTGGCGGGTCTGGTTGCCCATCCAGGCGATGTGGTCGATGTCGTCCTCCATGGCGCGTTCGATCTCCTTGACCATGGCCAGCGTGCGCGCCTTGGTCTCCGGACTGAAGGTGCGCGCCACGAAAACCTCGCCTATGGCCTCGCCCAGGTCGTAGTCCAGACGGCCGACGCAACGCTTCCAGCGCGGCGCCAACTCCTTCGTGCCGCGCAGGTACTTGCGGTTGAACTCGTAGTCGGCCTGGACGAAGGCCGAAGACAGGTAGCGGGCTTTGGCGTCCACCAGGTGCCAGCGCAGGTAGGTCTTCCAGTCGTCCAGGCTTCGCGTATGCAGCAGCGTTTCCACTTCCCGGTAGAACGCCGGCTCGGTCACGTTGACCACCGGAGGCGCGGGGATTCCGAGCGCGTCGAAGTACGCGGCCCAGCCGAACGAGGGCATGGACTTCCGGAATTCGGCGAGTGGCATCTTGTGGAACAGTTTGTGCGGATCGCGTTTGTCGACGCGCGTGAGCGAGGCCTTGGCCAACTCCGTCTCGATAGCCATCACTACGTCCGCCCCGGTGCTGGCTGTGGCGGCATCGGCGCCGAGCAGGGTCAGCATGCGGGCCACGTGAGCCAGGTACCGCGCGCGGGTCTCGACGCTTTTCGCGTCGGTCTTGATATAGTAGTCGCGATCCGGCAGGCCCAGGCCGCCGTCGGAAGCGAAGGCGATGACGCGGCTGGAATCCGCGTAGTCCTGCGCCGAGCCGAAGCCGAAGAGCGTGCCATCACCGGTCGTTTCCAGATGCAGGCGGGCCACGAGCGGCGCCAGACCTGCGACGCTCTTCAGTGCGGCGATCTCACCGAGGCGCGGGGCGAGCGGCGAGGCGCCGGCCTTCTCCACGGCGGCCTCGTCCATGCAGGCCGCGAAGTAGTCGCCGATTTTCTGCTCGTTGGGCGTGCGGTTGGGCGACGGCTTGGAGACCTCCTCCAGGATGCCCCACAGGTACCGCCGGTTGTCGTTCTGCAGTTTGCCGTAGACATCCCAGCGCGGCTGGTCGGGGGGAATCGGGTTGACTTTGCTCCAGTTCCCGCAGGCGTACCGGTAGAAATCCACGCACGGATCGGCGGAGCGGTCGAGGAACGCGGGTTCGAGGCTGGGGGTGTAGGGCAGGGAAGCGAGCGGCCGCTCCTGCGCTCCCAGGGGCAGCGCGAGAAGAACGAGAAAGGTGGCGCGGGTCACGCTTGGCAGCGTATCACAGGGAGCCGGCGGATGGCTGTCCGGAAGATTCCGCGCCGGCCCTTGGGCAGCCCAGGCCGCGCGGCGCGCTTCGCGGATCGATCGGATGCGGGCACAACGGGAGGGATGAGCGAGGGTCGCGCGCGGGACTATGATGGGAACATCGAGAAACCCATGAATCGCTACCTATCGATTCTTCTCCCCATCCTGCTGGCGGCCCACGCCGTTTCCGGCCAGCAGCCGCGCCCGGTTCAGGTGCGTACGTCCAACGGAATCCTGGAAGGCGAGATCGCCGCGGATGGCGCGGTCCGCTCCTTCAAGGGCATCCCGTTCGCCGCGCCGCCCGTCGGCGCCTTGCGGTGGAAAGCGCCCCAGCCCGCGCCGGCGTGGACCGGCGTGCGGAAGGCCGTCGAATTCGGCCCGCGCTGCACTCAGGACAGAATCTACGACGATATGGTGTTCCGCGATAACGGCCCCAGCGAGGACTGCCTCACGCTGAACGTCTGGGCGCCCGAGGCGGCTTTCGCCGGGAAGGCTCCAGACGCCGTCAAACTGCCGGTGATGCTCTGGATTTTTGGCGGCGGCTACATGGCGGGCGGCACTTCCGAGGCACGCCAGGACGGCGCGAATCTTTCGACCAAGGGCGTCGTGGTGGTGAGTTGCAACTACCGCCTCGGCATCTTCGGCTTTTTCGCGCACCCCGAAGCGGCCAGGGAGTCCGAACATAATTCGGCCGGAAACTACGGCTTGCTCGATCAACTGGCGGCGCTGCGGTGGGTGCGCGACAACATCGCCCGGTTTGGCGGCGACCCGGCGAATGTCACCATCTTCGGCGAATCCGCCGGTTCCTTTTCGGTGAGCGGCCTGGTGGCCTCGCCGCTGGCCAAGGGCCTGTTCCAGCGCGCCATCGGCGAGAGCGGCGCGTTCTTCGGGGCCGGGCTCGGGCCGGAGCCGCTCGCCCAGGCCGAAGAGCGGAACGTGAAGTTCGCCCAGGACGCCTTCGGGACGGCGTCGATCGAGAAGCTGCGCAGCCTGCCGGCCGGGCAGGTTCAGCAGGCCGCGCGGGCAGTGCAATGGCGCTTCAACCCCGTCGTGGACGGCTGGTATCTGCCCGAGTCCGTGGCAGCCATCTATGCCGCTGGAAAGCAGAACCGCGTCGCGTTGCTGGCGGGGTGGAACACCGACGAACGCAACTACCGGTTTTTCTTCCGCGACCAGCCGGCGACGGCGGAGAACCTCATCGCCCGCGCCCGCGAGAGGTTCGGGGAAAAGGCTGACGTATTCCTGAAGCTGTACCCCGCCTCCACCGACGCCGAAGCCCAACGGAGCGCCAGCGATCTCGCCGGTGACGAATTCATCGCCTTCGGAACCTGGAAATGGATCGAGCAGCACACCCGGGCCCCGGGCGTGGCCGTCTACCGCTATCACTTCGAGCAGAACCTGCCGCTACCGGTGCCCGCCGCTCCGCATGCCGGGGAGATCGAGTATGTGTTTGGGACGCTGTCCGCGAAGAACCTCCCGTGGACGGCCGAGGACCGCCAGGTTTCCGGCATCCTGGCCAGTTACTGGACGAACTTCGCGAAGACCGGCGATCCTAATGGCGCGGGCCTGCCGCGGTGGCCGGTCTACCGCGAGGAGGACGGCTACCAGGTGATGCACCTGAAGCCGATCTCCACTGCCTCGCCCGACGAACGCCGGGGGCGATACCTGTTTCTGGATAGCCTAAGTCCGCAAGCGCGGTAGAGCGCACGGAAGATGCCGGCCAGTTCTGGCTCCTGACCGCGGGCGTGAGCGAGTGGCCCGGCGACAGCACTCCGCGTGGGAAGAGGCATGAGGACGGCGCTGCCCGGCGCGCCGTTCCCGGCGCCATGGAGATGCGGCGCGGGGCGGGTGGAGAAGCCGGGGCTAGCGGGGATGGCCGGGTGCGTTCTTCGGATCGGCGACCTTTTTGAACCGTGTGGCGCCCAGGACGCGGATCGAGCCGAAAGTGCTCGGGCCGGTTTCGAACCGGATGGTGAGGTCGTTGGCGTTGGGCTTATACGTGTAGGCGCCCTTCTTCAGATCGGCGGCGCTGAGTTCGACGGTGGTTGGGACGCCTCCGTCTTGAAACGCGATCTTCCCATGGCTGGCCGACGAAACCTCCGGCTGGGTGGCGTCCCAACGGACGGTCACACCGGCTTCGGCAACCTCCGCCCGCAGTTCTATGGAGGCCTGCGCGGGGGGAGCGACGCTGGGGACCAGGGTGGGCGCCGGCTGAGCGGCCACAGGTCTGGCGGACGAGGCATCGTGGCTATAGGTAAACACCAGGAAGCCGGCTCCAGCCAGCAGAATCACGACCGCCACCAGGGCGATCACCCAACGGCTTGAGCCTGATGGCTCCGGCGCGCTTCCGAAGGCGAAGCCGGCGAAATCCTGGGCAGCGACGGGCTCCGGGTCGGATGGAGCGCTCTCGACACTGGCAGGCGGGGGCGGCGCGAAGGTCTCGGCGCTGGGTTCGATCTCAGCTTCCGGGGCCGCGGGCGGAACCGCGTTCGCGAAGTCAGTCACTGGCGCGGGCTCGGTCTCTACGGCGGCCAGTTCGGGTTCGCTGCTGGAGACGGGCGGCTCGGGCGGCGCCTCGAGGATTGCGTCAGGGATGGGCTCGCCGGTGGATGCCGGCGGCTCCGCCACACGGATCATCCGGAGACCGGGTTGCAGCGCTTCGATTCTCTCCAGTTCCGCCTTGGAGAAGGGAAACTCGAGGTAGCTGGCTTCGCTGCGGATCCTCCCCTGTTCCCGAATGAAGATCGCTCCCTGGGAGGGTTTGCGCGTATACGGCTTGGCGAGCACGAAGATATTGTGCTCTTCCGGGAAGAGTGAGTCGAACATCGACAGGTCTTCCTCCCGCAGCGCGCAGGCCGGGCGTACATTGCTGCGGAAGAAGCCCACCACGGTTAAGCCGCCCGCCTCCTTGTGCCGCGCCACCGTCTCTCGCAGGGCACTCAGTTCGTCGCCCGAGAGAGCGAAATTCGAACCCAGCGTATAGGCGCATTCGACAGGCTCGTAGTCCTCGACAATCACCGAAAGCGGATTGCGCGATAGCACGTGGCCCAGGAGAACACCGCCGATCTCGGAACCGCGCTCGGTGATGGCCCGGAACATCCGGATACTCTCCCGCTCCAGGAGTTCGATCAGGTCCGCGCACAACCGCACCGACGCGGTTGCCTGTTCCGGCTTCCAGAGGAACTGCAACCTGGTGGGATCGGTCTCAAAGGCCTGCAGGGCCCCGGCGGGGCCATCCGGCCTGCCAAAGTGACTCTCGATGACGTCGCGAATCCCCGAGAACGAGGACGCGTTCATCAGGTCGTCGATATCCAGTGGCTCGCGGGTGAACTTAAGCCGATTGGCGCTGCTGCGTTTCGGGGATGGCATCCATTTGTCTCACGATTGAAAGAACTTCGTCCGCAACGATCTGGTAATCCTCCAGCGCCTTTGACTTCGGATCGAAGTCCACCAGAAACTGGCGTTCCTTGTTGGACTTGACCACCGACGTGTCAGTCCGAATGCAAGACAGGCGCGGCACCCCCGTCTTCTCGGCGATATGATCGAGCGTGTCCATAATGACGCCCGTCATCGCCATCCGCCGGTCCACCATGACCGGAAGCATGCCCACGGTCTCGACCGGCAGGTGGTAGCTGCTGCAGAACATGGTGTTCAAAGTCTTGGCCGATTCGAGGCTGGCCATGGCCCCCTGCACGCTGAGGATCTCCATGGCCACCGGAATCAGGACGCGGCGGGTGTAGACCATGGCACAGGTCTGGAACAGCGTGATCGAGGGAGCGACGTCGATCAGGATCGCATCGTAGTTCTGCTCGTAGCGGCTGAACATCTGTTCGAAGACGAACTCGCGAAAGCCTTGGGCCGTGATCAGATCCTCGGCGCGGGATGTGTGCCGGTTGCTGGGCAGCACGTCGATGTTCGGGCACACATTCACCAGGCACTCTTCCAGAGCGATGTGCCCCACCAGGAAATCCGAGAGATGGTACTTCGCCCGAAGGGAGATGATGGTGCCGATGGACCCCTGTGAGTCGGTGTCTATCAACATCACCCTCATACCCCGGTCTGCAAAGATGCGGGCGAGCACGAGCGCGGTCGTGGTCTTCGCGACGCCCCCTCTTTGATTCGCGACAACGAGACGGATCATTTTTGCACCTTCGACGTCTGCAATCGTTCCTGAGCCAGTTGGATTTCGAACAGGGTCCAAATCCGCCGGCGCTTTCCGAGACGCCCGCAGGGTGGCTCCAGAATGCCATCCCGAAGGCGACGGTAAAAGGTTGCACGGCTGATGCCGAGCATTCCGATAGCCCCGGCGTCCGAGAGACCTGAGGAACGTCTCCTTCGATCTTGCATGGCAACCCTAGGCTGTATCTTATTCAAGCCTCCGGCACGATGTCAAGCAAAATCTGTCTCAAATGTAAAAAATCGTCTTAAAATTATAAAATCGTCTCAAAAATCAAAATTCGTCTCAAATTGAGATACTCGTCTCAACTCCGTCCGAAGCGCAGTCTGGGGCCGTGGCGCCCGCTGCCCGCCCGGAAA
>CAWCVR010000025.1:0-87219 GCA_963799105.1 Bryobacterales bacterium | reverse complement strand
TCACGCTCCATCGGCCAGCCGGATGCGGAGCTTTTCGCTTCAATGGGGCCGCGGCATCGATGCCGCGGAAATTACGACCAGCCGACGTATTGGTCGCTGCTTCCGAAGCTTCAATGGGGCCGCGGCATCGATGCCGCGGAAATTGACGGACACGTCGCGGGCGAGGATCGCGCAGCTCCGGCTTCAATGGGGCCGCGGCATCGATGCCGCGGAAATGCTACGGCGCTCCGATGGAACGGACCCACTGATGCAGCGCTTCAATGGGGCCGCGGCATCGATGCCGCGGAAATGGCGCTAGAGCGGGTGGCAGACGACATCGTACGGGTTGCTTCAATGGGGCCGCGGCATCGATGCCGCGGAAATGCGTGACGTTGCAGGTTGAAGCCGCCAGCCGATACCCGCTTCAATGGGGCCGCGGCATCGATGCCGCGGAAATTGGGACAGGCAGAGATATACCTTGACTCGACTACACAGCTTCAATGGGGCCGCGGCATCGATGCCGCGGAATTATCCGTTCTATCGCCTGCTGAGCGGCTCCAGTACTAGCTTCAATGGGGCCGCGGCATCGATGCCGCGGAATTCTCTGGGCTCTCAGGGCGACGATCCAAGATAGCGAGGCTTCAATGGGGCCGCGGCATCGATGCCGCGGAATTGACGCCCAGACTCGTTCGACATGCGGATTAGCATGGTGCTTCAATGGGGCCGCGGCATCGATGCCGCGGAATTAGCAGCATGTCGCCGGGAGAGCCGAACGGGCATCTACCGCTTCAATGGGGCCGCGGCATCGATGCCGCGGAATTGCGCGACCGCTCGAAGATCGGCAGCGCCAGTTCCGGCTTCAATGGGGCCGCGGCATCGATGCCGCGGAAATGTCGATTGCGCAGCGCGCTGACGTCTGATCGTCGAAATCGCTTCAATGGGGCCGCGGCATCGATGCCGCGGAATTGCGCGCGACGTAGGCCGGAGCGCCTAGGTTACAGATGCTTCAATGGGGCCGCGGCATCGATGCCGCGGAAATCTGCACAGGCGAACTGAGCGCCGAGCACGGCTGCTGCTTCAATGGGGCCGCGGCATCGATGCCGCGGAAATGCGGGCGTGCCGCGATAGCGTCAACGACTCGCCGCTTCAATGGGGCCGCGGCATCGATGCCGCGGAATTGGATGCGGTCGATGTCGATCTGCGCTCTGCATCCCGCAGGCTTCAATGGGGCCGCGGCATCGATGCCGCGGAAATGAGGCCGCCCAAGCCCGAATGATCCGCTCGATATCTGGCTTCAATGGGGCCGCGGCATCGATGCCGCGGAAATACATTGCGAGGAGCTGCATCGGCCGTTGAACGTTATGGTGCTTCAATGGGGCCGCGGCATCGATGCCGCGGAATTAGCTGCTCCTCTATCCTATTCTGTTTTCAAAGACCTGCGCAATGCGTTGCGAGCGGTCCACGCGACGACCCGGAATTGTCCCGGTCCGGCGAAGCGGCAGTGGATCGAAGTCCCTCAGAATCATACTCCTAACTGGTCGCGAGCGGCGCCTGGAGTCCGATTGGCGCCGAACCGCTCGCGAGGGCTACCGCGTGACGAAAACGGGGTAGTCCGCTACTTCTCCTTCCAGAACTCGCGCCAGCAAGCGCGCCTGCACTTCCAGCAGGCGGCGGTAGCTGACGCGGTATTCGAAGATCGGGTGCGTCACCAGGGTATCCATTCTCAACTCGTAGGCGTGGTAAAAGTTCTTCCGTCCGCCGGGGGTCATGGCAACCGCGTCGCCGGAGCGAATGAAATCGGAAGCGGTCACCATACGGGTATTGACGGCGTTGATCACGGCCGAGTCCACGATCAGCGGCCGGAACGGCTCCATCAGGTCCAGCGCCAGCGCGGGGCGGCCGAAACGCGGCTGATGGTAGAAGCCCATCATGGGATCGAAACCCACAGCGTAGCACGCAATCGTGAGGTCCTTGGTCAACATGCTGTAGCCGAGCGAGAGCAGGGCGTTGACGGGGTCGCGCGGGGGGCGGCGGTTGCGGCCTTCGAAGTCGAGGCGGAAACCCGCGGGCGACGCGGCGTCGTCTCCGGCCTTCAACATCCCATCGAAAGCCCCGAAGTAGAGGCGGGCGCCGTTGCCCTCGATGCCGAGCAATTCATCCAGGCTCGCGGCGGTTTCGGCGCGCAGGGCCATCTCCTTCATTTCGCGCAGCGCCAGGTCGGGCGGCTCCACATGGTTGCGCAGGATCATGGTGCGCTGGTTGCGGATCTTCCCGGCGACCAGTTTCCGCGCCAGCTTCAGACAGAACCACGGCTCGGCGGCGAGGCGGAACTGGGACTGGCGCAGGAAGACGTTCTTCGTCACCATGCCGGTGGTGATGCCGTAGAACCAGCCGCCCTGTGAGAAGTAGGAGATCGGGATTCCGGCTTCGCAGAGCAACTGGGTCACCTGGGTGGTGACCTGGATGTTGCCCATGAGGTTGAGTTGGGAGATCTCGATGGGGCGGATCTCCTGGCGGACGGCGTCCTTCTCCTTCACCTGCAGAACCTCGCCGCTCTTGCCGACTCGCAGGCCCTGGGTGTTGAGGTACACGGGGCGGAGGTCGGCGCGCGGGGCGATGAGGCGGCGCGTCTCCTTCAGCGGCGGCTTGCGGCGCGGGCAACTCCTCGAACAGCGCCAGTTGGCCGAATTCGTCCTCGGGGGCGGCGTTGCAGAGGGTGGTAGTCTCGTCGGGCAGGCAGATGGAGTTGAGCGAGCAGCCGGGGCACTTGGGCGAGTCTTCGAGCGGCAGGGGGATGCGGCCGCTTTCGGCCAGCGCCCAGGCGGCGCGGATGGCATCCTCGGTTTCCCGGATGACGTCGTCGGTGAAGGCGACGCGGACGCGCTGCCGGGTGGTGGAGTAGAAGATGACGCCCTCCTCGACGCGGTAGCCGTTCTCGCGCAGGACGATGGCCTGGACGGCGAGTTGGGCGCGGTCGGCGGGCCAGATCTGGAGCGCGCCGTCGATCTCGTAGGGCTTGCCGTGCTTGTAATCGACGGGCGTCACGCAGCCGCCTTCGATTTCGAGCAGGTCCATTTTGGCGATGGCGCGGAGGCGGTCGCTGGAGAGCGTGACGGCGCGGGTTTGGAGGGTGTCGTCGGCGAGTTGCTCGGGCGCGGGCAGGGGCTTGCCGGCCTTATCGACGCGCTTGTGCTGCGTCTTGCCCTCGACGGTGTCGGCGCTCTCGCGGAAGACGCCCTCGACCCACTCGTAGAAGAAGAGGCGCGGGCAGTAGACGAACTCGTTGACCATGCGGGCGGGCAGGTAGTCCGGCAGCTCGCGGGCGGGCGGGGCCGGAAGGGACGGCGGCGGCAGTGGCTGAGTGGCCATAGGTCAGACGACGATGCAGGGCGCATCCACGGACGTGTAGGGCTTGCCGAGGGCGGTGATGACGCGGTCGCCGCGGCCTTCGGCGGGGCCGAGGTAGACGAACAGCACCTGGTCCTCGATGTGGTGGATGATGTCCGACAACTCTCCTCGCAGCCGGGCGAGGTCGGCGGCGGTCAACTGGCATTCGAAGACGGAGAACTGGAGGTGGTCGCCGTAGCCGCGCATGGTTTTGAAGACCAGGCGGAGGCGCTTTTCGTCGGCGATGTCGTAGGAGACGAGGTAGGAGGAGCGCATGGGTCAGACTCTTCAAAGGGAGCCAAACTGGCCCAAGCCGAAATGCGAGGAGTCACCGATAATGATCGGCCCCGTCACTGGCGCGGCGAACTCGATGAGCAAATGAAATCCTGGCCGCACCAGGGGCGTGCGGGTCTGCTCGCGAGCGAATCGGCGTTCGCGCGTTTCGTGGAGGCGGACCCAGACCACCTTGTCCGGGTCCACGACGATGCGTCCCGGCGTCGGCCATCCGCCGGCCTCCAGGAGTTTCTTCGCCACCCGCTCCACCGTTTCCCCCGTCCGCAACCGTCCGTTCTCGCGGAAACGGCGCCGCCCGGCGGGTGGGACGAACGGCGTGACGCTTGACCACACCTGCGACGGTCCTCCGAAATTGCGGGGCAGGGGTGTCCGCTCTGGCAACGGCACCAGCCGCAGTTTCCAGTCCGGTGTCCCGCTTTCCCAACTCACTGGAGCTTCTGACGCCTCAAGCATCGCATCGACCTCCGCCGCTGTAAACGGTTCGCCGTGGCGCCAGACGATCAGGCGCGTGGGGTTCCCTTCGGCGTCTGGCCGCAACAGGAAGTACGCGTGAGAATGGCCCTTCACCGCCGCGCCTGTTGCATCCTTACCGGTCAAGCAGGACAAGTTCGTCTCTCTGGGCCGCGCTCAGAGAGCCATAGTGCGCGCGGGGAGCGCCGCTCATTCGCGTTCGGCCATGCGCTGGATTACTCTGCCCCGAAAGCGCTCGGCAACGCAAACCCGGCGCTCCGGCGTCGGGTACACTCGCCCACCAACGGCGAACTGCATGGCATGCACGCCGGTAGGCGCGGTGCGCGCCGGCATGAGAACTGGCGCGGCGGTCGGACGCGGGGGCAGAGAAGCAAAGTGCCACTCGGTTCCGGGCGGGATCGGGTATTCCGCGAGCAACTTCCCGTCCGTGCATTCGAGCAGAGCGTCCATTCGCAGGGCAACTCCCGGCGTTGGAACGAGGACTGGCGAGTCGCCTCCCGAATCCCTCCGGCGCAGGAAACAGTTGGCCTCAACGCCCAGCCCGTTCGACGCGCCGCATCCGGCAGAAGCTCTCCGCCCGGCCGAAATACAACGTGCGATCCAGCAGGGCATCGAGCAACTGGGCGCACGTCTCGTCGAGATCCAGACCGGGCCAGAACCACACGACCGGGTCATCCTCCGGCAGCACCCGATAGTGATCCGGCACGAGGGTCGTCTTGGGCGTCTTGCAGGCGGCCTTCTCCTTCCTCGCGTCCGTCCACGCAACCTCGGTTGGCTGGTACTGCCTGAGAGCGGGTCCACGCGCCGAGCCTGGTGGCAGGTAGAAAGACGGCGGAGATTGCGCAAGCAAGTTCAGTAGCCGGTCGCGAACATCCGCCTGAGCCGCGGTCTCCCGATCGTATTGAAACCATCGAGCGGCCAATGATCGCAGAAACCGCCACGGCGATGGCGGCCACTCGCCAAATGGATCTTCAAACGGGTTCTGATTCCACCGTGTCGCGTGAAATCGCCCCAGGGGGTAGCTCTGCTCGATTACCAAAGGCATTGCCCCATCCTCACTCCTGATCGGCTTCTGGCTCCTCGCCGTTGGGTGCGTTGGCCTCAGCAGGGCTGACCACGGCAGCCTTGAACAACTTGGAGGCCGGATAGTAGACCTGAGTGATGCCAGCGGCGAATTTGCACTCCCCGATGCTCGCATTGATATCCACTACTGGAAGCGCTGTCACTGTCCGCTCTCCAGCAACCGCCGACACGGACAGACACTCCAAGTGGCACTGCGTGCGATATCGGAACGGGTGATCCAGCAAGCGGCTGATCTTCCAGATCGCCAGATCCAGCAACAGCCGCTTTTCTGGCGCCTTCAGCCCCAACTCTCCGCGCCCGTATGATCGCAGCAGTGCGAGGTCAACGATGAAAGTCGCCCGTATCTCCCGTGCCGTCTCCTCATCCACGCTGAAGATCGGTTGCCCCGAAGTGGTCTTTCCCAAGCGGTCGAATTTCACACCCGACCGTCCGACCCGCGCGGCCCCGATCGCCTCCAGGTGCGCCGTGAGAATGCGACTGATCTTGATTTGCTCCTTGGCGAAGAGCACACCATGAAGAAGCGAGTTCGGGTCGTAGTGGAAGATCGTTTCATAGATCGTCCACCAGTTGTCGGGGTAGACGAAGTACCGCTTGTCCGTCTCTACCTCTTCGATGCGGAACTCCCTCCGCAGCCGAGACCGAAATGCCTCGCCGTCCCATCCCGCCTCGATCTTCTTCTTCTTCCCTTCCTTGCGTGCCCCCTTCCAAACCAGCGGATCGAGTAACCCGTCCAGGAAGTAATCTGACGCTATCCGATGACCTTCCGTCAGGGAGGTACAGACGACGCGGTCTCGCTTATCTGAGCCATCCCGGTCTGTGACGCAAGCCACGTAGGGGAGGCCATCGAGGTCCGCGTGGAGCTCGGGGTCGGTCGCGCTCTGGCAGCACACCGTTTCCAGGTGATTTGCCATGCTGGCCGGACTGTCAATGATGCAAACATCCTCGGACCGTCCGTCCTTTCGCGGCGCTCTGTAGATCACGTGACCCACCTCCGGGAAGCCTGCGGGCTGGAAACGGTTGACATCGGCGACCGGCGCCAGTTTCGCGGTCACGATCAAACAGGCCGGGCCGGAAGGGCCTAGCAACTCGTCAAGGTCCAATCGATTCGTTTCACTCATGAACTTTCCTCTCTTCCTGCCCTGCCGGAACGCGACTCCAGCCACCTCTCGATCCCGCCGGCCACATCCGCAGTTTCGCATTGGAATCAACAGTGCCGCGGCCATTCGCTCGCCATCGGCATCGATCTCCACTGGCGGCGTGACTGTCCGCCGGCCTTCAGCCAGAGTACCGGGCACGTACCGCATCGACGGCTTGCACCCAATCGCTGGAGCGAATCAAGTGCAACAGCCGTCGCGCCGTGGTCGCCTTGGGCGGTTCGCGAAACAGGGGTTTCCCGTTCAGAACTATCTCACCCGGATGAAACAGCGGACGGAACAGCGCCTGCAATAGATAGAGGCTGGATGTCGCACTGAGCCTCTGGGGGGCGCACTTGAAGCCACGCCAGCCGATGAGAACCGCCGCCGGCAACCAACGAAAAACGCTCCCCAGATCAATCGTCCCGCAAAGAAATGCTTCGACTATGCCGGGACTACAAGCCGTCGCACTGGCCAGCGGCAGTGGGTCGAGCGGCTCCGTATCGGCCAGGCGTCTTTCTAGAATGCCAGCCAGCACGCGCGCCGGATCGCCCATGTGATAGACTGCCCGGTTGGGCCGGCACTTCGAAAAGGAGCGGTTGCCCCATCGGTCCTGATCGGCCCCAACGATATTGAGAAACAGCGGGGTCTCGGAACCTGCACCGATGGACGCTATAGCCCGCGCGACCAGGATCTCCGGCGTGGGTGTGGGCCAAGCCGCATCGAACCACTTTGGATCGAGCCGAGGCACTGGGCGTGAGCGTTCGCGGGACGCCCTGTTGCGATCAAGGCGGTCCTGGATGGCCGCGAGCAGCAGCAGAAGGAGCCGCCATCGTTCGGGGTCTTCCGGCTGTTCGGCAACCCGGATCAGGGCGCTCTCGAGTGGCCCGCGCATTCCGCGGAACTTCGCCCTCTGGGTGCTGGAGGGAGGCTCCGGAAGAAACTTCATCCAGTCGAGCAGTGGTAGTAGAAGACGGCTGTTCCTCGGAGCGCCCTCCGCGACGCGCACCGTTTCTCCCGGAATTGCCTCGAACACCTGGCTGCTTGTCGTTTGCCGCAGTGAAAACCGGGCGAACGCCGCGACTCCGCCATCCACCCCGGCGGATCGGGCCGCCAGCGCAAACTCGTGCGGGGACCGCGCCGCGCGATCCCCCACGCGGGCAAGCCCTCGCTCAATCAGCGCCTCCAACTCGACGCAGTTCGCGGGATGCTCCCAAAGCGGCGCCCAAAATTCGGCCCAAGTCAAATTGATCTCACCGTCCGTGGCGGGCGATGGCGCGTCGCAGAGGAATGGAAACACAGCGTAAGGCCGCGCGAGCGATCCCATCCGCCGGCCGGTTCCGCCACGCAGCGTTCGCGCCCCTTCTAAGGCCAGAAGAAACGCCCATGGCGATATTTGCCCTTCGCGATACCACTTCTGACCGCTATTGAACGTCTTGTTGGCGTACACAAACCATGTGCCCGCGGAGCCGAGATCGGGAAGGGTTCCCGCCGTTTCACCGAACAGCACAGTCCGCAGCCAGCCCCGAACCGCCCGCTGGTCTTTCCCTCGTACCAGGGCAAGTGCATCCAGGTAGACTTTCGCCAAGTTCCGCCTTCCGATATTGCCGCCGGTTCCGAAGACCGTGTTGAACTGATTGCGCCCGCTGCCCACAAGATGAGAATCAAGCAGGCGAACCCTACCCAGGTCGGGCTGGGATGCGCGGACTTCCTGAACCGCACGGTCCGACTTGCCCTTGGTATCTGCCTTCTGCGCTTCGCCCCACCAATTCTCATATGGCGACGGCTTCCACTCCTCGATCAGAAACCGCTCCACCGCATCCGCACTAGTCGCCTCTCCGACCAGTACGAAATGCCCGCGGCGCCAGCATCCGCGGACATTCGGCCAGCGGCGCGATGCCGCGGCCAGGAGGCCGAGCCCCGCCAGGTAGTTTCCCAGGCAGTCCACGCGAATACCCTCGAAGTGAACGGCCTTGAGCAGCGTGCTCATTTCGCGCCCCCGGCGCCAGGCTTTCGGCTCGCACGCACATCGGCGACCAGAGCGAGCGCCTCCAGATAGGCAAGTCGAAACGGCCCCAAGTGACGCGGCTCGCTCATCGGCACCGCGTCACAAGGCGACGGATCGCCCGGCGCTTCCGGTCCCAATAGCTCCGCCAACCATGCCCACCCAACTTGGCGACGCCAGCAGAAAAGCGTCTTCGCCATCGCTCCACTCGCCCGGCGCGCCAAAAACGCGGCACGCCAAACTGAGCGCATACTCCGCCTCCAGCCAGCCATCGAGCGGCGGCAACTTGTCGCCATCTCGCACTCCGAACACGTCCGCGGCATCTGGCTGCCGGCTGCGCAGCACTGTGCGCACCTTGCCGTGATGGGCCGCCACCAGATAGACGGCGAGCGCCGTCCACCCCTCGACTCCTCCGCACCACCGGTCGAAACAGTACAGCGCGCTCGCAGCTTCGTGCCGTATGCCCGGACGAAACGACGCTCCCGACACGCGCGGAAACTTCGCCCACGGACCGGCTCCAGGTTGCCCGCTCTTCGGCACGGCGTCTCTCCACCCGGGCTGGTTCTTGCCCACGTCGTGCCATCTCGATGCGAGGATCACAGCCCGTTCTTCGGGGCTTCCCGCGAGGCAACCCCCAACCAGCGCCACTGCCTCGGCTTCGGCATCTCGCAGGTGGCTGGTAAGCGGATACCAATCGCTCACGCTCCAGGGGTCGCGGGACTCCGCATCGGGCACACCATCGGGCCGATAGCCGACCGTAGGCTGGTGCTCCTCGTTTCCGGTCCACCCCAAGTCGTCGCTGTAACCGCCGTCGCAGCGGTCGAGAAGTAATGTCATGCCGGGGCGAACCTCGTTCGCGTATCGGGGCTCCCATTTCTCCGTGTCGCCGTTCCACTCCCTGGCTTTGTGGGCCTTGTGGGCTTCGAGGAAGTCCCGAAGCTCAATGACGGGGACGGGGCAGATCTCGTCCGCGTGGGGCGCTGGCTCGTCGTCGGTTGGCTCCTCCCGCCAGAAGACGTAGACCGACGTGTCCCTCTCGGCCTCACGCACATATGCTGAAATGTCCGTGAATCCTCCGGCCAGGTCCGGCTCCGTGGAGAAAAGGCCATGCACGTCGTGCTCCCGGATCACATGCGTGAACTCCTGCCCACGAAACGGACCGAGTTGTTCAAGGTTCGCAATGCTCGCGTCCGTCAGTTGTTCAAGTTCGGTGCGGGCGTCTTGCAGTTGTTCCACCTCATATGGAGGCGCTTGCTTGGCTGGCAACGGAACCCATCGGACTTTGGCCCTCCCGTTCTGGTTCCCTCCGCGATTGCACCGCCCAAGACGCTGGACCATGCTCGGCCATGGCGCGATCTCAGTAATCAGCGTTTCGGCGGACAGATCGACGCCGGCCTCCACCACCTGCGTCGATACGGCGATTAGCCCGGTTTCTTTCACCTGGTCAAGCCACGCCACGTCTTGCTCGTCGCATTCCGCTTGCTGTCCCCGCAGTACCTTGTCGGCCGCGAGCAGCCTCCGCACACTGCGTCTGCGATCGGGCGGGCGGAACCGGCTATGGAGCAGAATCAACTTCGGGGCGCGTTCCCCTTCGGCTCCTGTCTTCAGCGAGTTGAATAACTCCTGTGCACGTACAACCGTATTCCGCACCGCCAGCGTCAGCGTGCCAGGCCGGTGCAACTCTTCGACGTTCGTCCGATCCAGTTTGTCGAGCCGCGAAATCGGCTTCGCTGCTCGATAGACGCATCCAAGCGGACCGTCCTTGTCCGCTTCCCCCAACTCGAGTAGCTCGATCCGCATCGCATCCTGATAGTCCACGGTCTTCAGCCACTCGCGATCCGCTGTTGCCGACATCCACCATGTGGCTGCGGCCGGACCATAGGTACTCCACCTCCGCCGGAACGCCTGCAACTGGGCGGTAGTCCCGAGCCCGTTTCCCATCAACTGGACTTCATCGCACGCCCAGAGACAGGCGTTGTTCAGCAGCCCGAAGTGGGCGGGCCAACGGTACCGGCTCATCGCATAGCCGCGGTTGAGCGCCCGACTGAGAAGCATGTCCTGCGTCCCGACAAGAATCGTCGGTTTCTCCGGGTCGAATTCCCAATCCTCGTCGACTTCACCGCCCATCAATGTGTATACACGCGCTCCTGTTCCCGACTTCAAAGCCCAGACCTTGGCGAGATCCCGCGTCTGCTCCACCAGAACCCGCATCGGCAGACAGTAGACCAGCCGCGTCGGCGTGCGCTGGCGATCAATGTGCGTGCGCCAGAGCCAAGCGCAAATTACCGCCGCCGTCTTGCCACACCCGGTCGGGACACGGATAAGACTATCCGCAACTGGCAATTGGGCCAGGACGCCCTGATAGAAATGGGGTCGATGACCTGTGATGCTGTGAAAGAAGCTTTCGAAAGGAGTCATTACAGTGGTGAGCGCCACTCCCGATTCGAGTCCGCGGCGCGAGTAGGTGCCGGACGTGCTGTTTCATCTTCGCTCCGAGCACAACGTTTCGACTATACGCTGATTCAACCGCGGGGTAAAGCCCCAGCCACCCCCTTCCATACGATAATGACTTAGCCACCCGTGTCCGGACGCATCTCATTTCAGTACCCTAACTTCCGCTACTTCATGACGGCGCGGTTCCTTATTACAATCGCGTCCGAGATGCAGGCCGTGGCCGTGGGCTGGCAGGTCTACTCGATCACCCACCGCCCGCTCGACCTCGGGCTCGTCGGCCTGGCGCAGTTTCTCCCCGGCGTGCTCCTGTTCCTATTAGCCGGCCATACCGCCGACCGCCTGCCGCGCCAGCGCATCCTGGCCACCTGCTGCGGCGGGTTCGCGGCGTGCTCGGCCGGGCTGCTGGCGCTCACCCTCCACGGCTTCGCCGGCATCTGGCCCATCTACGCCGTGCTGCTCGCCAACGGCGCCGTCCGCGCTTTCAACGGGCCGGCCTCGCAGGCCTTCGTGCCGCTGCTGGTGCCGGTGGAGCACTTCCCCAACGCCGTGGCCTGGAGCGCGTCGGTGTTCATGAGCGCGGTCATCATCGGCCCCATGATCGGCGGGCCGCTCTATGGGTTCTTCGGCAACCCCGTCGCGGTGTACGCCTGCGCGGTGGTGGCAACCCTCGGCGCGCTGATTCTGATCGCGTGCCTCCGCATGCCGGCGTCGGTCCGGCCGCCCGCCGCGGCCAGCGTGGAGAGCGTGCTGGGCGGACTGCGCTACATCCGGCGCACGCCGCTGGTGCTGGGCGCCATCTCGCTGGATCTTTTCGCGGTGCTGCTGGGCGGGGCCGCCGCCATGCTGCCGGTTTACGCCCGCGACATCCTGCGGCTCGGCGCTACTGGCCTGGGCCTGCTGCGCGGCGCTCCCGGCGTGGGCGCGTTCGCTCACCGCCGTGGCGCTGGCGCACTGGCCGCTGCGCCGCCGCGCCGGATACGCTATGCTCGCCTGCGTGGCGATCTTCGGCGCGTGCACCATCGTCTTCGGCCTTTCGCGCAGCGTGCCCCTGTCGCTGGTGGCTCTGGCGTTGGCCGGCGCCAGCGACATGGTGAGCGTGAACGTGCGCCAGACCATGGTCCAGTTGACCACGCCCGACGAAATGCGCGGCCGCGTCAGCGCGGTGAATATGCTCTTCGTGGGCGCATCCAACGAGCTGGGCCAGTTCGAATCGGGCGTCGCCGCGGCTTGGTTCGGCGTGGTCCGCTCGGTGGTTCTGGGAGGGATCGGTACGCTCGCCATCGTGGCCGCGTGGGCCTGGCGATTCCCTGCCCTGCGCCGCGTCGACCGCCTGGGCTCGCTCGCTCCGGCTAAACCGCCAAACGGCTAGACTCCAGCCGCGCGAGTTTCGTAAGCCACTTTTTATCAAGCGCTTACGATTTCAAAAAGGCCGGACTCCGGCCCCGGCCGCTCGCTCAGGAGCCGTGAAGAAATCGGTTGGCAGGCGGAAGCGCCTGCCCCACCTCTCTGCAAGTCCTTCGAGTGTAATGTGGGACAGACGCTTTCGTCTGTCAACCCGGCAGTCCGGCCGATTTCTTCGCTGCTTCTCACGCTGGCGGTTCCGTGGCGAGAGGGCTGCGCGACCGGCTTCGCCCCCGCCCCGGCCACCCACCTACTTCTCGCGCAGCTTGGCCTTCACGAAATCCATCTCCGTCTGTTTGGGAATCCCCGGCTCGAAGCAGCGGCGGCAGCGGGCCTCGTACATGTCGGCGGCGCCCACCACGATCAGGTCGTCGCTGCCGCGCAGGCGCTGCGTGTGCTTGGCGGGATTCCCGCACCGCACGCAGATCGCCAGCGTCTTGGTGATGCTCTCGGCGTGCGCCAGCAGATCCGGTATGGGCGCGAAGGGACGGCCCAGGTAATCGGTGTCCAGCCCGGCGATAATCACCTGCTTGCCGCTGTCGGCCAGGCGCTGGGCCACCTCCACCAGTTGCGGACCCATGAAGTTGGCCTCGTCGATGCCCACCACCTCCGAGCGCCAGTCGATGCGTTCGACGATCTGCGAGGCGTCGCTCACTACCTGCGACTGCATCCGCAAATCGCCGTGCGAGACGATCTCCTCCTCGGAGTAGCGGTTGTCGATGGTGGGCTTGAACACCTCCACCCGTTTGCGCGCGATCATGGCCCTGCGCAGGCGCCTGATGAGTTCCTCGCTCTTGCCCGAAAACATCGGGCCGCAGATCACTTCGATCCATCCCACGTTGCCGGTGATTATATCCATGCGAACCGTTACAGCATGGCATATTCGCGGGTTTCCCGCCACACCGTTTCTTCCAGAGCGTCCAGCGCGCCCGCGAAGAAATGGTCCGAGGCACCAACCCAGACCAGGCGCTTCGGTTCCGCCACGCGCGCAAACAGCGCTTCCACTTCGCCGCGCGGAGCGAATTCGTCGTGCGCGCTGGCCACGAAGATCTTGGGCGAAGGGCAGCGTTCCAGGTACTCCGCGCCGCCCATGCTGGTGGGAAACCCCGCCGCCAGGAGGAACCGCGCGCCCTCGATTTCGCAGCCCAGCCGCGCGATAACGCACGCGCCGAAGGAAAAACCCGCCAGGGCGAAGGGCAGATCCGGGTACCGCTCGCGCAGCCACCCGAGCGCCGCCCGCGCGTCTTCTATCTCGCCGGCCAGGTGCCCATGCTCGCCTTCGCTACGGCTCACGCCGCGGAAGTTGAAGCGCAGCGTCACCGCGCCCGCGCGGCGCAATCCGCGAGCCAGGCGGTGGACCACCTTGTTGTGCATGGTGCCGCCGTAGAGCGGATGCGGATGGCACACCAGCGCGGCGAGGAGCGGCGCATGGCCCTCCGGCTCCTCCAGCAGCGCTTCGAGGCGCCCCGCGGGCCCGGCGATCCAGTGCGATTCAATGCTGCGTGGCATGCTCCGGGGGGTCTACTCGGCGATCTTCCACTCCCCGTTGAAGATCGCCACGCGGAGACTCATCCTGGACTCCGAGCCCGGCTTGCCGTCGCTAAACCCGATCTCCGCCGAATCGCCGCGAACGGTCACTGTGCTCAGTTTGAGGGCGGCGGTTTCGGCGGCCATCCCCGCGAACATGTTGAGCGCTTCTTCCTTGTTACCGGCGATCATCTGCGCCAACGTCTCCCGGGACTTTGCGTCCACGGCGTTGCGGATGGCGTCGATGTCCTTCTTCCGGCAGGCATCCAGAAACTGGAGCACCGCCTTGTACTGCGGGCTGTTCAGCGCCGCCGCGCCCGTGAGCACGCCGCTGACGGCGGTGCGGCGCACCACGGCGGAGCTGAACTCGGCTTCCACGCGCCAGGCGCCGGTTTCGTCATGAGCGCCGGACATCGCCTTCTTCATCGACACCTTGCCGGCCACGCGGCTGCCAAGCGGCTCGGCCGCCTGGAATTGCAGATCGCTCAACTCGGGAGAGGACACGGTCTCGGAATAGAACTCGAGCCCCTCGCGCGTCAGCATGCGGCCGCCGCTCCATACGGCGGTGGCCGGATCGATGGCCAGCGTCACGCCGTGCAGCGCGCCGGCGCGCGCCTGCTTGTCGGCCCAGTAAACCCAGTCGTCGGTGGCCTTGCGGAATTCTGCCGGCACCGTCACGTCCGACAGGAAAACCGTGAGCTTCTCCTTATCGCTCGCCACCCCGTCGGGTTCCATGACCGCGAAGACGTACCTCAGGGCGAAGCGCCCGGCGCCAACCTGCAGCGTTCCGGAGGCGCTGTCCGCCGCGCCGCTCGCGGCCGTTACACCCAGCATCAGGCCAATACCGGCGAATCCGATCCAGTATCCCAGCATCCGTTCACCTCCGTTCCGAAAGGCATCATATCAGAAGCCGGCGGGCCGCGCGGTGCGGAGCGACTGCTGAGCGCGGTGTGGCGTGCGGGAGGGGAGCGGTGCTGGGCGCGCGGTGCGAAGCGCGGTGTGGCGTGCGGTGTGGCGTACGGGAGGGGAGCGGTGCGGGGAGCGCGGTGCGGAGCGCGGTGTGGCGTGCGGGACGGGAGCGGTGCGGGCCGCGCGGTGCGGAGCGCGGTGTGGCATGCGGGAGGGGAGCGGTGCGGGGAGCGCGGTGTGGCGTGCGGGAGGGGAGCGGTGCGGGCCGCGCGGTGCGGAGCGCGGTGTGGCGTGCGGGAGGGGAGCGGTGCGGGGCGCGCAGTGCGGCGTGCGGGAGGGGAGCGGTGCGGGCCGCGCGGTGCGGAGCGCGGTGTGGCGTGCGGGAGGGGAGCGGTGCGCGCGGCGCTCAGTCGGCTTCCTTCCACTCCCCGTTGACCAGTTCCACCGTGTGAACTTCCCTCTGCCTCGGCTTCGGTTTCCCGTCCATGAGTGTGACCTCGGCCGAATCGCCGCGTATGGTCACTCTCGTCACCTTGAGCGGGGGGAAAAAGTCGGGTTCGATGATCGACCCTTCCGGTGGTTCTTTGTCAATCGTGTCCTTGACCAATTCCCAGTACTTCGGCGTTACGGCTCTGCGGAAGGCGTTGTCGTCCTTCGACCGGCAGGCCGCCCGGAACGCCTTCGCCGCTTTGTATTGCGGGCTCTTGCGCGCCGCGGCGCCGGTTAGGACTCCGGTGATGGCGGGGCGGAAGACCACGGCGGAGCTGAATTCGGCTTCCACACCCCAGTCTTCGTTGCTGTAACGGGCAGGCTTTTCCGGTTTCGGCTTCGACGCCTTGCCCGCCACGCGGCCGCCGATCGGGCCGGCGGCTGTGAACCGGATGCCATTCGATTCCCCGGAGGATACGCGTTCGGTATAGATGAAGGCACCATCTCCCATCGTCAAGCCGCCGCTCCAGACGCCGGTGGCGGGATCGATGGACAGGGTCACGCCATGAAACTTGCCGTCGCTCGCCTGATCCTGGGCCCAGGTAGTCCAGTGATAGGTGGCCTTGCGCAGTTCGTCGGGCACTGGCGCGTCCGACAGGAAGACCGTGAGCTTTTCGGCGTCGCTCCCCAACGAGACCGGCTCCATGGCCGCGAAGACGTACTTCAGATCGAACCGCTCGGCGCCAATCTGAAGCGTGCCCGACACGCTTTCCGCCGCCGCGCCCGCAAACGGGGCGCCCAGCATCAGGCCGATGGCGGCGAGTCCGAACCAGAATCTCAGCATTGGCGAATCTCCACTCTGAGAGCATCATACCGCGTGGTTTTGTGGGGCAGGATTTCATCCTGCGGCGGGTTTGTAACCCGCCTTCCGACACCCGCACCGCAACCGAATCGCGCGCGGGGTCGGGGGCGTCAGCGGACGGTTCATCTCCCGCGCAGGCGAGCTTCGCTCGCCGGGCGGGTTGAAAACCCGCCGCAGGATGAAATCCTGCCCCACAGATTACCGGATCTCGAAATCGCCCCTCAGCTTGATGTCCGCCGACGAGGCCCCCACCTGCGCCTCGTACTTCCCAGGCTCGACCACGCGCTTCATCTCCCGGTTCCAGATCGCCAGCAAGGACGGCGAGAGGCTGAAGGAAACCGTGCGCGTTTCGCCGGGCTTGAGGTGAATGCGCTCGAACCCGCGTAGCGACTGCTCCCAATTGATGGTGCTGCTCACGTACTGCCGGATGTAGAGCTGCGGGATCTCGTCGCCGGCGCGCGCGCCGGTGTTGGTCAGGTCGAAGGCCACCGTCACCTCGCCCTCCGGCGCGGCTTGCGCGGGCGATATGCGCAGGTTGGAGTAGCGGAACGTGGTGTAGCTCATGCCGAAGCCGAACGGCCACAACACCCCCGTCACACTCAGCGGATCGCGGCCGGTCTGCTCCACGTTGGCGCCCGGCTTGGTGGGGAAGTTGAGCTCCAATTGGCCGGTGGTCTTGGGAAACGTAGCGGTGAGCTTGCCGCCGGGGTTGTAGTCCCCGAACAAGACATCCACGATGGCCTCGCCGCCGTACATGCCCGGCAGGAAGGCCTGCATGATGGCCGCGCTCGATCGCTTCGCCACGTTCAGCGCCACCGGACGGCCGCTGATATCGACCACGATGACCGGCTTGCCCGCGGCGGCGACGGCGCGGATGAGGTCGTCCTGCCGTCCGGTGAGATCGAGGCTGGTGCGCGAGCCGCTCTCGCCCACCGTGCCGCGCAGCCCCGGAACGCCGTTGAACTGGTCGCCCACCACCACGATGGCGATGTCGGCCTGGCGGGCGTTGGCGGCGGCTTCGTCCAGGAGTTTCTGCTCCCTGGCGGTGGGCGGGTCGTGGAAGATCTCGGTGTCGGGCCACTTTTCGTCGAAGAAATCGGCGCCCTGGGAATACAGCACGCGCACCTTGCCGGCGAAGCGCGTCTCCAGCACGTGGCGCACGGTGGCGGCGGGCATGTCGCCGGGGCCGTAGCGGCCCATCGAATGGTACGGGTTGTCGGCGTTGGGACCGCTGATGGCGATGGTCGGGATCTTCGCCGGGTCGAGCGGCAACAGGTTGTCGTCGTTCTTCAGCAACACCAGGCTCTCGCGGGAGGCCTGCCGGGCCACGGCCAGGTGGGCGGCGTTCAGCACCACCGAATCGGGCGTATCCAGGGGGCGGTACGGACGGTCGAAGAGGCCCTCGCGCATCTTCACGCGCAGAACTTCGCGCACCCGGGCATCCAGCACCGCCATCGGCACCGCGCCCTCGCGGACCAGTTCGCGCAGCGGCAGAACGAACGCGCCGGGCTCCTGGAAGTTGGTGCGCACGTTCACCCCGGCGAGGATCGCCTGGCGCACGGCGTCCTTCAGATCGGCGGCCACGTGGTGCTTGCGGTAGAGATACTCCACGGCGTCGCTGTCGGTCACCACGTATCCCTGAAAGCCCATGCGCCGGCGCAGCACGTCGATCAGAAAGTAGGAACTGCCGGTCACGGGGATGCCGTCGTAGTCGTTGTAGGAGCTCATCACGCCCAGCGGGTTGGCGGCGCGGATCACCCGTTCGTACGGCCACAGGTGCAGCATTTCCATCTCCCGCGGCGCGATCTGGGGATCGGTGCGGGCCTCGCCCTCGCGCGCGCCCTTGTTATTGGAATACACCGCGAAGTGCTTCATGGTGGAGACCACGCCCTGCGATTGAATGCCGCGAACTTCCTCGATGGCCAGTTCGGAGACCAGGAAGGGATCCTCGCCGTAGGATTCCAGCGCGCGGCCCCAGCGCGGATCGCGCAGCACGTCCATGATGGGCGAATAGACGTTGTCGTAGCCCAGGGCGAATCCCTCGCGCCCGGTGATCTCGCCCACCTGGCGGACCAGGGCGCGATCCCAGGTGGCGCCCATGGCCAGTTGCGTGGGGAAGGAAGTGGCATGCAGGTGCTCGACGCCGCGGATGCCCTCATCGGTGAATTCCGCGGGGACGCCGAGGCGGGTGTCCTCGATGAAGAACCGCTGCACTTCGTTGAGCGCCCAGGTGTGCTTGGATGCCGGCCACACGAAGGCCATGCCGGGCGCGTCGGGAGTCAGCTTCCAGTAGGGATTGCCGTTCAGGTGCTCGTCGATGTTGGCGACGCCGTCCTTCCACAGATCTTTGGTGCGCCAGTCTTCGGTGGGCAGATAGTCGGGCACGACGCGGTGGTATCCGTAGAGCGTGGCGCACTGCACGGTCTTTTCGTCCAGGGTCATCCGGGCAATGAGGTCGTCCAGGCGCTTGTCCTCGGGCTGGGTGGGGTCCTCGTAGACGTCCTTGCGGCCGTTCTTATTGAGGTCGATCCAGCCGTCGTGGTAGATATCCTTGCGCGTGACCACGGGCTTGGCGGTCCGCATGCACTCGTCGTAGGTGGGCGGGTAGAGCAGCGGCGACGCGGGGGGTTGCGGCGCGGCCCGCTCTTGAGCCAGCACCGCCGCTCCCACCAGGCAGACCACCGCCAGAATCCAGTATCGAAGTCTCATTGTCTGCTCCTCTCGGTGCCCTAACCCGCACGGTAACATGCGGAACGGCGAAACGGGAATCGCCCCGCGCGGTGAGGTGCGCGACGCGGCTCGAATTCGAGCGTACGCGAGCGCAAGGCCCGTAGCGCCCTTGTGGGGCGGGCTGGCAGCCAGCGGCCGATTGTTAATCGGCCCAATGCCGGCCTTTGTACAGGTTACCGGCAGGCGGGATGCCAACCCGCCGCGGGATGCCATCCTGCCCCGCATAGCGGCAAGCCGCAACCGAATCGCGCTGGAGGCTACCGGCTTCCGTGGGCGATTCATCGCCTGCGCAGGCGAGCTCCGCTCGCCGGGCCGATTAACAATCGGCCGCAGGCTGCCAGCCTGCCCCACATATGACCGTCGCGGCGCGCGAAGAATTTGACGGGTAGTGGTACATAACACCAGCGGATCCACTCTTGTGTTGCGCGCCCCCTGGGCCGCCCCGGGCCTCACTTCGCGACGTTGCTGCCGAAGTTGAAGCAAGGGCCGAACGAAAAGCGCACCGTCCATCGGCCATCCTTCAACAAGTCGCTGAACAGGTGGTCGTAGACGAGGTCCGCCTGAGTGCGGACGGCGATGTGTTTGGAAAGCAGCACGTCGAAACCGCCGCCGAAGCCGTAGAAGGCGGTCCAGTCCGTCTTCTTCCCCGCGGGCGCCAGTTGGTTCGCGACCAGCGCGGCGATCGGATCGGCGGGATGCGGCGTGGCCACCTCGTGGATGGCGCCGATGGACGGCCGCACGAACGGCGTAACGTGCCGCCAATGGTGCGACGCCACTTGCGGGCCGGCGGCGAAGGTCTGCGTGCGGGAATGCGCGGGCACCACCAGTTGGTAGGTGGGGGGAATCTGGCCCGCCGCCGCCAGTCCACCCAATTCCGCGCCCAATTGCTGTTGCAGAGAGGGCAGCAGGAGGTTCGGAGTGAGCGTCAGGTCTCCGGCCGAGACGCTGTAATCCACACCCAGCGAAACCCAGGTTCGGAGCCGGTAACCGGCCTGCACGTGAAATCCGTTCTCAAACAGGCCGACGCGCGGGCTGTCGAGGAAGGTGTAGCCGGTGAACAGGTCGTAGCGCGAAACGTACGCCTGCTGGCCCCGCACCGGCGGCGCGGCAATCCATAGGGACGCGGCGGCCAGGGCCCAGGCGGGCGGGCCGGAGAGAGCGGAACGGGGCATGAGATCCCTCCCTGAATGCAAACTGGCAACCAACCGTATGGTTGTTCACTAGACTGTAACCAAGCCGCGCGGTTGAGTCAAGAGCGGGCACGGCGGGCAGAAACCGGTTGAAGCGGCGGCTCGAACCCGCGTATCCTTAGTTCTATGGCCGAACTCGAAATCCATCAGGAAACCGAACATGAGAAGGACCCTTTCGGACAAAGGGTCGGCGTGCTGGCCGCCGTGCTGGCGGTTGCGCTGGCGATCGTAACCATCGCCTCGCACCGCACCCACACCGCGGCCATCATGAACAAGAGCACCGCCAACGACGAATGGGCCTACTATCAGGCTACCAAGATCAAGCTGCACAACGTGGAACTGGGCGCGCAACTTGCCGGACTGTTCGGCCAGAAGGAAGGGGCCGAGGCGGTCCTGAAGGTGTCCGAGGCGCAGAAGCAGAAGTACGATAAGACGGCCAAGGAGATCCAGGAACGGGCCGAGAAAGCCGAAGCCTCCGCCAAGGCCGCCGAAGACCGCGCCTTGCGCTACGACTTCGGCGAGGGCCTGCTGGAAATTGCCCTGGTTCTGAGCTCGCTCTACTTCATTTCGAAGAAGAAGATGTTCCCCGCGATGGGCATCATAGCCGGCCTGACGGGCGCGGTGATCGCCATCACCGGGCTCCTGATGTAGGGAAAAAGGGGTCAGACGCCATTTAAAAAGGGGTCAGACGCCATTTTCCGCATGGCCGAGATGAAGAGACCCGTGGAACCCAGGAACACCAGACGCGTGCCCAGTCCGCAAACGCAGCTCGCCAGTTTCGAAGCCGCCATGAAACTGTTCCACGCGCGCAACCTGCGCGAGGCGCGGGCGCTGTTCGAGCGGGCCGCCGAAGGCGCGGGATGCGATATCGCCAATCGCGCGCGTCTCCACATATCCATATGCGACCGGCGGCTGGAAGAAACCAAACCCAGCCTCGGCACGGCGGAAGAGTGTTACAACTATGGCGTGGCGCTTCTCAACATGCGCAACTTTCCGGACGCCCGGTCTTACCTGAAGCAGGCGCTGAAGATGTCCCCCGGCGCCGGCCACATCCATTACGCCCTGGCCCTGGCGCAGGCCTTGGATGGGGACCTGGCGGAGGCTCACCAGAGCCTCAGGCGCGCCATTGAACTGGAACCTCGCAACCGCCTGATGGCCCGCCAGGACGCGGATTTTGCGCCGCTGGCCCACCAACCGCCCTTCCACGCGCTGCTCTATCCTGAGAAGAAGGGCTGGTAGGCGCCACCAACCACATATCATGCCGGATACTTCACCTTTGCGGGTTGTCGCCATCGGCGGCGGCACCGGCCTCTCGGCCCTGCTGGACGGGCTGAAGCGATACGCACGGCCGGGCGCCGGCGCCCAGCCGGCGGTCGATATCACGGCGGTCGTCACCGTCACCGACGACGGCGGCAGCTCCGGCCGCCTGCGCCGCACCTTCGAGGTCCCGCCGCCGGGAGACATCCGCAACTGCATGGTGGCGCTGAGCGAGGACTCGGACTTGCTGGCGCGGCTCTTCCAGTACCGCTTCCCGGCCGGAGGCGGCCTCAAGGGCCACAGTTTCGGGAACCTGTTCCTGATGGCCCTCACGCAGATCATGGGCGATTTCCCGGACGCGGTACGGGCTTCCTCGGAAGTACTCAAGATCGCCGGCCGCATCTACCCGGCCACCACCGCCAACGTCGCGCTGGAGGCCACGCTGGCCGATGGCTCGCGGGTCACGGGCGAAACCCGCATCAGCCGCAGCCGGGTGCGTATCCGCTCGGTCCGCCTCACGCCCCGCAAAGCCCGGCCCCTGGACGCCACGCTCAGCGCCATCGCCCAGGCCGACCTCATCACCCTGGGACCCGGATCGCTGTTCACCAGCGTGATTCCCAACCTGCTGGTGCAGGGGATTCCGGCCGCCATCCGCAGATCGCCCGCCATCAAGGCCTATTTTGTGAACCTGATGTGGCAGCCCGGCGAGACCACCGAGTTCCGCGCTTCCGACCACATCCGCGCGATTCACCAGCACGCCCGCGGCAAGTTCCTGGATTTCGCGGTAGTGAACATCCGCCCCATCGCGCCGGCCCTGCGCAAGCGCTACGCGAGGCAGGCGGCGATGCCCGTGGAGAACGATCCGGACGCAATTATCCGCATGGGCATCCAGGTGATGGCCGAAAACCTGGCCCAGCAGAGCGGCAAGGTCCGGCACGATCCCGAGACGACGGCGGCGGCCGTCATGAAGTTGGCCCAGGAGGGACGGCGGCGGCGTGGTGCGCCCCGGTAACGCGCCGGCCCGGAAAGTGCGATACTGATTCGCGGTTATGGATGAGTTCCCCGGATTCATGAAGCATCCGGCTAACCGGATTGCAAAGGCGGAGCAAGCCACGCCAGGCGTCGAGGGCTACGTATTCGATGGGGCGGATGGCAGCCAGATGGCGTTCTGGACCTGCCGCGATACGGCCGCATCCGCCGCGCATGTCCACGATTACGACGAATACATGATCGTCGTCCAGGGCTGCTATACGCTGATCGTCGGGGAGACGCGGATACCGCTCGAAGCCGGGCAGGAGCACCTCATCCCGCGGGGCGTTCTCCACGGCGGCGAAGTGCGGGCTGGGACGCGGACGATCCACGCGTTCGGCGGCCGCCGGGCAAGCCGGACGACGGGATAGCGAGCCGGCCGCGAGCCAGCCATAATGAAGAGTGATGCATAAGCCCGTTACCATCGTGATCCTGGCCGCCGGCCTGGGCACGCGCATGAAGTCCCGCAAAGCCAAGGTGTTGCACCAGGCGGGTGGGAAGACCCTGGTGGAGCACGTGGTGGCGACGGCGCTGCGCCTGGCGCCGCCGGGGCGCGTTTTCGTGGTGGTGGGACACCAGGCCGAGGAAGTCCGCCGCGCCGTTTCGACGCCGGGAATCGGTTTCATCGAGCAGCGGGAACAGAAAGGCACCGGCCACGCACTGATGGTGGGCCGCGAGGCGCTCTCCGGGCTGGACGGATACCTCGTGATCGTCTACGGCGACGGACCGCTGTTGCGCGCCGAAACCCTGGAGCGCATGATCGAGGCCGCGGAGGCCGGCCAGGGAGCGGGCGTGCTGCTCTCGGCCGAGATGAGCGATCCCACCGGTTACGGCCGCGTCATCCGCGCCGGGGATGGGTGCGTGGCGGCGATCGTGGAGCAGAAGGCCGCCACTCCCGAGCAATTGGCCGTCCGCGAAGCCAACATGGGCATTTACTGCTACCGCGCGGATCTGTTCTGGAAACACGTGGACTCCATCCGGCCCGACAACCCGGCGCACGAGTTCTACCTCACCGACATGGTGGAGATCTTCAACCGCGCGGGCTACTGGGTGGAAGCCGTGGGTATCGACGATCCGGCCGAGGTGCTGGGCATCAACAACCGGGTGGAGCTGGCCGAGGCGGACCGCCTGCTGCGCGCGCGGAAACTGCGCGAGCTGATGCTGGAGGGCGTCACCATCGAGAAACCCGAGACGGTGACCGTGGACGCGGACGTGCGCATCGGCATCGACACGGTAGTCGCGCCGTTCGCGCAGATACTGGGCACTACCGCGATCGGCGAGGGATGCCGGATCGGCGCCGGGGCTATCGTGACGGATTCCGAGTTAGGCGACGAGGTGGAAGTCGGCCCGTATACCCTGATTGCCCGGTCGCGCGTGGAGCGCGGCGCGCACGTGGGGCCGTTCGCGCGGTTGCGCATGGACAACCACGTGGAAGCGGGCGCGCACATCGGCAACTTCGTGGAATTGAAGAAGACCCGGCTGGGCGCTGGCGCCAAGGCCAACCACCTGGCCTACTTGGGAGATTCCGAGATTGGGGCGCGGAGCAATATCGGCGCCGGCACCATCACCTGCAATTACGACGGCCACTTGAAGCACCCCACCGTGATCGGTGAAGGCGTGTTTGTGGGCAGCAATTCGACGCTGGTGGCGCCTATCGAAATCGGCGCCGGCGCTTATCTGGCAGCGGGTTCGACGATCACCGAGAATGTCCCGCCGGACGCGCTGGCGCTGGGGCGCGCCCGCCAGGTGGTCAAGCCCGGCTGGGCTGCGAAGAAACGTGCCCGCCAGAAACGGGGCTGAGGGCGCGGCGATGGGTCCCCGCCGGTTCTCCCGCCGACTTCCAGTTGGGCGGCTGAGCGCGGAGCTTCACTTCCGCGTCCAGGGTGTACACCACCTCCGCAAGAGTGCGGACGGTCATGTTGGCCTTCCCGCTCAGCAACTGCGTCACCCACGCTCGGGACTTGTTCAGCCGCCTTGCCAGGTCGGCCTTGCTCACCTTCTGTTCGGCCATCAGCCTGGCAATCACTTCCGATGCCTCTGCCACCAAAGCCTCGACAGACAGCAGTCTCCGGAACTCCGGATCTTCCATCAGAACTTCGTGCCGGGTCTTCATCTCTTCGCTTTCCGCACAATTGCCAGCCTGGTCTGAGCCTGATCTTCGCCGTAGATCCGCCAGGCTCGCTTTATCTCTTCCTTTGGGGCCCTGTTCTTCTTCTTGATGAAACCGTGCGTGATCAGAATCATTCCTCGCTCGATCTTCGCGTAGGCAAACGGCATGCGGATTTGGAAGCACTTGAACTCATACAGCCCGTCTCCCAGATCGCCGAATTTCTCGGGGTTGTAAAACTTCCCTTGGTCGGCGGCCAGTTGGAAAAGCGCCATCAGTTTGGCCTTCTCGGCAAGACTCAGCCCGTCAAAGAACTCGCGGGCAGGACAAGAGCCGGTCGTTTCCCTCGCGAATGCAATCGCGAACACCGCTCCCTGGTAGACGACTCTCCGCGCCATCCATCAACCTCATGTTAAGCTATGACTTAACACAAATGCAAGTTCTTTCTGCCAGGGGCACGCGGCGCATCGCTCCGGGGCGCGACGCAAAGCAAAACTGAGGTTCGGTGATCACCGAAAACGTGCCGGCGGACGCGCTGCTGCTGGGGCGGGCCCGCCAGGTGGTCAAGCCCGGCTGGGCCATGAAGAAACGAGCCCGCCAGAAACGGGGCTGAGGGCGCTGTATTAGTCTCCGCCCGCTCCCGCCGCCGCCGCGGCCGTGCCTTTTCTGCTGAGGAAGCACTCCCGGCAGAACACCGGACGGCCCTGTGTGGGTTTGAAGGGCACCGTGGTTTCCCGGCCGCACTGCGAGCAGGTTGTCATGGTTTCGGTTTTGGCGAACCCGCCGCCCGGCGCACCTTGCCGTTTGGTCTTGCAGTTCTTGCACCGCTTGGGTTCGTTTTTGAAATTCTTGTCGTGGAAGAAGTGCTGTTCTCCCGCAGTGAATACGAAATCGTCTCCGCAGTCCACGCACTTTAGGACGCGATCCTGAAACTCCGCCATAGAATCCCTGCCCGTCATCGACCTGGATGAGGGCGGCGGAGCTTGGGGAGCCCCGCCGCCCGGGGTCTACTCAACTTCCCGGCGATTCTTCTTCCGGTTCCGTTTGCGGGCCAGCGCCTGCTTGGCCCGGAGCTTCTCACCCGGCTTCAAGTAGAAGGAGTGCCGCTTGACCTCCTTGATGATGTCCTCTTGCTGAACTTTCCGCTTGAAGCGCCGTAGGGCGTTTTCCAACGTCTCGCCCTCCTGAAGCTTTACTTCAGCCAAACGAAATACACCTCCCAACTGGACCGAATATTTCAGTGCATCCGCATTGGAGTTGTGTCCGTTGCATCACCTGGAGTGAGGCCCGTACCAATATTCCCGCACTTCGCACCGAAGGTACTGATATCATAGGTGGTTGACAAATAAAGTCAAGCCAAAAATTGCGAACGTGGCCGGTTTGAACCGGCCGATAATTCGAATTCACTTTCTTTTCAGGGATTTACACTGAAATGCAAAATGTTCTCGCGATCCTGCTGGCGGGAGGCGCCGGTGAGCGTCTCATCCCGCTTACGAAGGACATTGCCAAACCGGCGGTTCCCTTCGGAGGGGCCTATCGCATTATCGATTTCACCCTGTCGAACTGCATCAACTCCGACGTCCGTCGAATTCTCATCCTAACACAGTACAAGTCGCTGGAATTGAGCCGCCACGTGCGGGACGGCTGGAACATCCTCTCCCCCGAACTGGGCGAGTACATCGAAGTTCTGCCCCCCATGAAACGGGTGCACGACGACTGGTATCAGGGCACGGCGGACTCGGTCTTTCAGAATTTTCAGAGCATCGAGGCGGAGAATCCGAAGTACACGCTGATCCTCTGCGGCGACCACATCTACAAGATGAACTACGGCGACATGATTGCCTGGCACACCCAGCACAACGCCGAAGTCACCATCGCCACCACCCTGGTTGCGCCCGAGGAGGCCCACCACTACGGCATCGCCGAGATCGACAGCCAGTACCGCATCGTGGGCTTCGAAGAAAAGCCCACCCACGGCAACCCGCCGCCGTCGGCGTTCGACCCGGAGAGGGTGAGCGCCTCGATGGGGATCTACGTGTTCAACACCGGCGTTCTGCTTCGCGCGCTGCACGATGACGCCGAGGACCCCCATTCGGCCCACGATTTCGGCAAGGACCTGCTGCCCCGCCTGGCCGCGACCTCGCGCGTGGTGGCATACGATTTCCGCGACATCAACGACAAACAATCGCGCTATTGGCGCGACGTGGGAACCCTCGACGCCTACTACGAGGCCAACATGGACCTGGTAAGCGTGATCCCGGAATTCAACCTGTACGACCAGCGCTGGCCGATCCGCACCTGCGTCACCCAACAGCCGCCCGCCAAATTCGTTTTCGCCCAGGAGGGCCGGCGCATGGGTCTGGCGGTGGATTCGATCGTCAGCGCCGGATCGATCGTTTCCGGCGGCCGGGTGGTGCACAGCGTGCTCTCGCCGGGAGTCCGCGTGAACAGTTACTGCGAAGTGGAGTACTCGATCTTGCTGCCGGGCGCGGAGATCGGCCGCTATAGCCGCATCCGCCGCGCCATCATCAATACCGGCGCGAAGATTCCAGAGTCCAGCCTGATCGGTTTCGATCTGGAAGCGGACCGCGCCCGGGGTTATCACGTCACCGAGGGCGGCATCGTGGTGGTGGCGTAACAAAAACGATGCTGGCCGCAGATGAACGCGGATAAACGCTGATAAACTGGTTCTTCACGATTCGCGTTTATCCGCGTTTGTCGGCGGCCAGGCTTGCTTTAGCCTTTTTCGGCGAGCTGCCAGCTTGCCCGTCCGGGCCCGCGTTCGGCCCGATCAGTGTAGGGCGGGCTTCAGTCTGCCAAGCCAGCGAGGTTTTTGGGGCCCCGGTCATGGCTGTCCGTCCCCAGGTTTTTTCCGGAGACTTACTAATGACGAAACTCGTGTTGTTACGCCACGGCGAAAGCACGTGGAACAAGGAAAACCGCTTCACCGGCTGGACGGACGTCGATCTGTCCGAAAAGGGCCGGCAGGAAGCCACGGAAGCCGGCCTTGTGCTGAAAGCCGGGGGCCACACCTTCGATGTGGCCTATACCTCGGTGCTGAAGCGCGCCATCCGCACGCTGTGGACGGCGCTCGACGAACTGGACCTGATGTGGATCCCGGTCTACCGCTCCTGGCGGCTTAACGAACGCCACTACGGCGCGCTGCAAGGTTTGAACAAGGCCGAAACCGCCGCCAAGTACGGCGAAGACCAGGTGAAGATCTGGCGCCGCAGCTACGATATCCCGCCGCCGGCGCTGACCGCGGACGACGAACGCTTCCCCGGCCGCGATCCCCGCTATCGCGGTCTCGGCAAGGACGAACTGCCGCTCACCGAGTGCCTCAAGGACACCGTGGCGCGCTTCCTGCCGTTGTGGCACGAGACCATCGCGCCGGCCATCCGCGCCGGCCAGAAGGTGATCCTCGCGGCGCACGGCAACAGCCTGCGCGCGCTGGTGAAGTATCTGGACAACATCCCCGAAAGCGAGATCGTCGAGCTGAATATCCCCACCGGCATGCCACTGGTGTACGAACTCGACGACGAGTTGCATCCGCTCAAGCACTACTATCTCGGCAACCCCGAGAAGGTGAAGGCCGCCATGGATGCGGTGGCGGCGCAGGGGAAGAAGAAGTAAGAGTCCGCCCACCCATGTGGGGCGGAATGCCCTGCCCCACATGTCTCTCTTTGCTCCGGGATTCAAAGAACGCTCCCGGAGGCCGATATGTCCTGTTGAATCGCACAAGCTGAAAACGCCGTATAGCTCGACTCGGCATGGGCACAGGACCAGGGCAGAACTATTCCTCGGCGATCCGGGCGCTGCAAGTGTCCCTGAAGGGAGCTCTCCAGCTTCCCGAGGGGAGCATGCACGCCCAAAGCGCGCTGCGCCAGGCGTCGCTTGACGACCCGGAGCTTTTCTTCCAGGCGGGCTATCGGCTCATCGAATCCCTGGCCGGCTCGCCCGAGCGCGCCACGGTTTGCAAGCGGCTGCTCGGCTGTCCCATATTCCTGATTGAGCTTACCCGGAGGGAGCGATTCAGCCTCCCGAAACTGCTGCAGATCTGCCGCGACTTCTCGGCCATCGACACACGCCTGGACATCCGCCTCGCCAACCTCTTGCCGGGACGCCGGGAGGATCCATGCGGGCTGGGCGCCGAAGTGGTGGCGCGGATACTGGAAGTTCTGAACGATATCTCCATCGGGCCCAGGTTGATTCTGCCGCTCAGCCATCTGACGGATCATCCCAACGCGGGGGTGGCGGAAAAGGCGACTCTCCTGATCGGACGGCGGATCTGCAACTTCGGGTGGCTGCAAAGGCGTCTGGAATCCGGTGGCCCGGGAATTCGCGCGGGCGTGTTACAGGGCTTGTGGGGCAGCGATACTCCCCAGGCGCGGGTCGCCATGCGAAAGTGCCTGCAGGATACCAGCGAGCGCGTGGTGGGGAACGCCGTGTTCGGCCTGCACCTGCTACGCGAGGCCGACAGCGTAAAACTGGTGGAGAACATGATGGCGGACGTGCGCCCGGCGTTCCGCGCCACCGCCGCATACCTGGCGGGCCAGATTGGCACGCCGGAGGTCATGGCTTTGCTGCGCCGCGCCAAGAACGATGGGGAAGCCTGCGTCCGGGTGGCCGCCAAGCAGTCCATGGTGCAAGTCCGGCGAGCCGCCAGGGAGGAAGAGGCGCGCCGCGAAACGCAGCCACAGGCCGCCGCGGCGCCCGAGAAACCGGTCGAGATCCCGCCCGCCAAACAGTCGCGAACGGTGCGGACGGGCGCCGTCGAACCCAAGAAGAAAGCCGCCGATCGCCACCTGCGCATCCGCCTGGATGGCAGCACCGCCGCCACCCGCTGGGACTGAGGGCCCGGCGCGAAGCGGCCCCGCCAATCTCGGCGCCTCGCATGGTGGTGGAAGGCACGGGCATGGGGAGCCGGTTGGCGGGCCGCGGCGCCGGGGTGCGCGACATGGAAGTGACGAGATCGCGGCAACCGCTCTCGGTCGCACACGGAACCGTGAGCGTCAGCGAGCGGCCCTGAACCGGGGGACGACTCTGCCCGGCGCCCGCGGCCTCCCACACGCAGCCTGCTGCCTGCCGCCCGACGTCGCATGACAAGGGCCGGCGTGCCGCTCGGGGCGCTCGCTGAGAAGCTGTGAAGAAATCGGTTGGCAGGCGGAAGCGCCTGCCCCACCTCGCTGCAACTCCTTCGAGTGCAATGTGGGACAGACGCTTTCGTCTGTCAACCCGGCAGTCCGGCCGATTTCTTCACGGCTTCTGACGCTCGCGGTTCCGTGGGTTTTGGCTTCACTTCCATGTCGCGCACGCGCCACTCCTGCGATACTGAAGAGTTCGTATGAGCGACGCCGACCGAATCCAGGAGCTTCTCTCAAGATCACCGGGCCTGAGGGCGCGGCAGATCGCGAGCGAACTGGGGATCGAGCGGTCGCAGGCGGTCACCACGCTGCATGGCCTTCTGGGAAGCGCGGTGGTTCAGGACAGCGGGTACCGCTGGTGGCCCAAGGCGCGGCGGCCGGAGGCCTCGAACCTGGACCCCGCGGACCGGCCACGCACTTTCCTCGCCAGCCTCTGCGGCTATTACCTGGAATGTCTGGCGCGAGAGAGCGGTTCGGGCATCAGCCTCCCCGCCGCGGAGACCGCCGGGTATGCGGCGCTCGACCGGCTTCCTTTCGGCGGCCTCGCGGACGAGCCCTGGGGCCCCGAGCGCGCCATCCGGAAGATCGTTCAGAAGGCGCGGCGGGAGCGCGGCCAGCTCACAATCTATGCCGGCTATCCGGTGCGTCTCCGGTCCGTGCTGTCGCGCCACGCCGAGGAGATGCGGATCGAGCCGGTGCTTCTCTATCCAATCGAGGACAGCCCGGACGAACGCGCCCTCGCGCTCCGTCCCGCCAGCGCGATTCCGCTCTTCAACCTCGATGTCCTGAAGACCCTGCCTTCGGTGGACAGCGGCAACGTGATGGACGAAGCCATCCATCTCTCCGAGGAACTCGGCCTGGCCGACGCGGAGGACGACCTGCCGCAGTGGGACGAGATCATTCTGCGCCTGGAGCGGTGCCGGCCGGAGTGGGGCTGGCGCGAGAAACTGAATCCCTACGAGCTTTCCACCGGCGCGCCGCTCGCCGAACTGACCACTCCGGGAATCTACAACCGGGCGGTGCTGTTCGCCGGCACGCGCTCGCCATTCACCTACGGGCTCGAGATCGAGTTGCGCAAGCTGATGCAGCTCGACGAGGTCGCCGTCCGCAACACCGCCCTGGGATTCTGGCTGAGCGGCGAGAGCGGCGAAACGCCGCCCCCCGAAGACCGGCCCATCCTGGAAGTGGTGCCGCACAACAGCGAGCAGCGGCAGGCGGTGGTGCAGGGGTTGAGCGCGCCGCTGACGGTGGTCACCGGTCCGCCGGGCACCGGCAAGTCGCAAGTGGTTACCTCGCTGCTGGCCAACATGGCGTGGCAGGGCGAAAGCGTGCTGTTCGCCAGCAAGAACAACCATGCCGTGGACGTGGTGGAAGCGCGCGTCAACGGCCTGGGACCGTACCCCTTGCTGCTGCGCCTCGGCAAGGAAGAACACCACGTCAAGGTGGCGCAGAACCTGGCGGCGGGGCTGGCGGAGTCTGTAAGCCCCGACGCGGTGGCCCGGTACGCCTGGTTGAACCGCGCACACGAAGAGGACCGCGCCCGGTTTGCCGCCGTGCGGAGCGAGATTGCCGCCGCGGTGAGCCTTCGCAACGCGGTGGACGAACTGGAGCGGGCGGCGGAAGCGGCGCGCGGCCTGTTCGACGGGAAGTGTTTCGCCGGGCTTCTCACGGCGGAGGTGACACTGATGCGGCGGCGATGCGAGGCGCTGGCCGCGGCCATCGACGCCGCCCGCGAATCCTCGGCGCAGGCTGTGGTCCGATTGCTGCGCGAACCGGGACGAGGGCGCCGTTTCGAGCGCGTTGCCGATGCCGCCGCCGAAGTGGCGCCGGACGCCGCCCGGCTGGGCCTGGCGCCTCCCGAGAACCCTCCGGCCGAGCATACGCTCGACGATTGGGACGAGTTCCGCGCCGCGCTCTCCGGCCGCCTGGATTGGGCGGACCGCGTGCGGGCTTACGGGCAGGGCCTGGAGCGGCTTCGCGCCTCGCGCCCACTTGACCGCCTGGCCCGCGATCTGACGCGTATCTCCGAAAGTAGCGCCCACAATTCCCTGGAACTGTGGCAGTGCTGGCTGCGCCTGTGGCCTGGCCGCTGGGACCCGGAGCGGCGCAAGCTGCTGAGCGAGTATGTGTCCCTGCTGCAGATGATCTCGAGCGGCGACCGTTACGACGAGGGCGCCGGCCGGCGCGTGTTCCGCCGCTACTACAGCCTGTTTCCGAAGGTGGTGAAGGTTCTTCCGTGCTGGGCGGTGACCTCTCTTTCGGCGCGCGGACGCCTGCCTTTCGAAGCGGGCATTTTCGACCTGGCGGTGATCGACGAGGCCAGCCAGTGCGACATCGCCTCGGCGCTTCCGCTGCTCTACCGGGCGCGGCGCGCGGTGATCATCGGCGACCCGCTGCAACTCAAGCACGTCAGCACGGTGGCTCCCCAGGAGGACCGGCTCCTGCTGGCCGCCCACGGGCTGGCGGAAGGCCGCGCGGCCTGGGCCTATTCGGTGAACTCGCTGTTCGACCTGGCCCGCAGCCTGTGCCGCCACGAAGACATCGTCAACCTGCGCGATCATCACCGTTCGCACCGCGACATCATCGGGTTTTCCAACCGCCATTTTTACCGCGGCGGACTGCGCATCGCCACCGACCACGAGAGGCTTCGCCGTCCAAGCGCCGACGGGCCGGCGGTGCGCTGGGTCAACGTGCGCGGCAAGGTGGTGCGGCCCAGCGGAGGCGGGGCGCTCAATGTGGCCGAAGCCGAGGCCGTGGTGGCGGAGGTGCGGCAGCTTGTGGTGGAGCGCGGCTACGACGGCGCCATCGGCGTGGTGACGCCCTTTCGCGCCCAGGCGAACCGCATCCGCAACCTGGTGCACCAGGACCGCGACCTCTCGCAGCGCCTGGCGGCGATGCAGTTCGTGGTGGACACGGTGCACGGGTTCCAGGGCGACGAGCGCGACGCGATCTTCTTTTCCCCGGTGGTGTCCATGGGGGTGGGCGAAAGCACGCTGCGTTTTCTGAAGAGCCACGGGAACCTGTTCAACGTGGCCGTCACGCGAGCCCGTTCGGAGCTGGTGGTGGTGGGCGACTGGCAGGCGGCGCTCGATTCCGGGGTCGGCTACCTGGCCAGCTTCGCGGAGTACTCGCGCGAACTCGGCGCACGCACGCCCGGCGCGCCGTCGGCCGGGGATGCGGGACCGGAGTATCCTCCGGTGGCGCGTCCCGAACTGGTGTCCGACTGGGAGAGGATCTTCTATAGGGCGTTGTACGCCGCGGGCGTGCGGCCCGTTCCGCAATACGAAGAGGCGCCCTACCAGCTAGATTTCGCGCTGTTCGAAGGCGACCGGAAGCTGGACATCGAGGTGGACGGCGAGAACTACCATCGAAACTGGGATGGGGAGCTGTGCCGCCGCGACCAGATCCGCTCGCGCCGGCTGAGCGACCTGGGCTGGGACATCGAGCGCTTCTGGGTTTATGAGATCCGCGACAACCTGGACGGCTCGGTCGGCCGCGTGAAGGCGTGGAGGACATCCGGGGACTGACTATTGCCTTGACCGCGAGAAACCGTTCCTTTGCCACGGGCCGCTCGCTCACGCTCGCGGTTCTGTCCGGAACCGCGAGCGTGAGCGAGCGGCCCGGTAATGGCACCAAATCACACGGCGGAAGACCTATTCCGCGGCGCGCAGGCTTCTAGTTATTTGCGCTTGAGGCGGTAAGTTCTCCGATGGCCGCCAGCGTCTCGGCGCATCGATCCTTGCGCCACGGGCTCCGCGGATCCAAGGCCAGGAGCTGCTGGAAGATTCCCAGCGCCTCGCGGTAGAGAGCCAGCGCGCCGGCGCGGTCGCCGGTCTTGCGCAACAGATTCGCGCGGGTTTGCAGGCTGAGCGCGTAGCTGTTCTCGTTCATTGCGTTTTGCGGATCGGCTTCCATAAGCCCGCGCTGGATATCGCTGGACTTTCGGTATTGGGCCAGGGCGGCCTGGGTTTGCCCGGCGGCCTCGAATGCCGATCCCACTTTGCCGGTTGCGAGTCCCAGAAAGAGACGAGTGCTGGGATTGAGCGGATCGCGCGCAACGGCGGCTTCGAGCGTCTGTTCGGCGCTCTGGTATCTGCGCAGGCCCTCATCAAGCTTGCCCAATCCCATTTCGACATCGCCGATCTTCATGTCCATCAGGCCCACGCCGCGGCGGCTGCGCAGGTTTTCGGGATGCGCCGCGGCGATGGCCGCGTCGATGCCGCGCGCCTTCCCGTAGGCATCTTTGGCGCCCTGGGTGTCTCCAAGGTTGGGGAACCCGGGGTTGCCCAAGGCGTCACCCAGCGCTTCGTAGGCGTTGACCATTTCGAATTGAGCGGCAACGTCCTGCTGGATGCTCGGCGCAATCGCCTGAAAGATGCGCACGGCTTCGCGATAGTGCGGCACGGCGCCGGCAAGGTCGTTGTTGGGGGCCAGTATGTCTCCTATCCTGAAGTGCGCCCGCGCCAGGAGGCGCTGCCAATCCGGAGACCGCGGATCGCGGCGCGCCTCGCGGCCGGCGATGGCCAGGGCGCGCCGATAGCTCCCGAGCGCGCCCGCCTTGTCACCCAGGTTGGGAACTCCCGTGCCGCCCTCCACGTCGCCGACACGCAGATACGCCTCCGCCAGCTCGCGCTCCAACGCCCGATCGCCCGCGGCTTCCCGCGCCAGACCGTTGAGATATTCGAGCGCCTTGTCCACCACCAGGTGGCGCGCCGGAGTGGCGCCGGGCAGGTCCTGAATGGCATCGTGAAAATCGAAGAGGAAGGTGTGAGCCAACTGGCGGACGTCGTTGAAGCGTCTCTCGGCGCGGAGCCTCTGCGCCTGGGCGACGCGCGCCTGCCAGACGGCGACGGCCATGCCGGCGGCGAGCGAAACCATCACCAGCGCGGCCGCCGCCACGGACACGCGGTTGCGCCGCACGAACCGCCCGGCGCGGTACACCAGCGTTTGCGGGCGCGCGTGAATGGGCAGGCCGTCCAGGTGGCGCTCGATGTCCGCGCTGAGTTGCTCCGCCGACGCGTAGCGCCGCGACGGATCTTTTTGCAGCGCCTTCAGCACGATGGTGTCCAGGTCGCCGCGCAGTTGGCGGGCCGGCGGATCTCCCGAAACCTGGCTGGGCGGACGCGGATCGGTCTCGCAGATCACGCGCTCCATCTCCGCCGGAGAGCCCGTCGGGAAATGGTGGGGCGTTTTCCCGGCCAGCAACTGGTAGAGCACGGCTCCCAGCGAATACACATCGGTGGCGGTGGTGATGGGCTCGCCGCGAGCCTGCTCGGGGCTGGCATACTCGGGTGTCATGAGCCGCCCACCGGCCTGGGTCAACGCCTCGGTCTCGCGCGGGACGCCGCTTGGCAGCAGTTTGGCGATTCCGAAGTCCAGCAGCTTGGGCGTACCGCCGCCGGTAACGAGAATGTTGCCCGGCTTGATGTCGCGGTGCACCACCAGGAGCTGGTGAGCGTACTGCACCGCGGCGCAGACCTGCTGAAACAGGCGCAGCCGCGCGCCGATCCCGAGACCGTGGCTGGCGGCGTAGACGTTGATAGGCTCGCCTTCGACGTACTCCATCACGAAGTAGGGGCGGCCCTCGCCGGTGGCGCCTCCTTCCAGCAGGCGCGCGATGTTGGGGTGGTCGAGCGAGGCCAGAATCTGCCTCTCGTGGCGGAATCGGGCCACGAAGCCGCGCGAATCCATTCCGGCGCGCAGAAGCTTCAGGGCGGCCTGCTGCTGGAACTCTCCGGCGCGTTCCGCCAGGTAGACCGCGCCCATGCCGCCCTCGCCGATCTGGCGGACAAGCTGGTAGGCGCCAATGCGCTGCCCGATGTTGCGGTCCCAGGCTTCGTCGGCCAGGGCGTCGGGAACATACGCGGCCGCGGCGCCGGAAAGAAACTCCTCGGCCTCCACCGAAGCCAGCAGCGATTCCACTTCGGCGCGCAGATCGTCATCGCCGGCGCAGGCCTGCCGCACGTAAGGGGGCCGCTCGCCGGGAGACAGATCGAAGGCCGCCTGAAAGACCTGTTTGATTTGCCGCCAGCGCTCGGGGGTCATGGCGCTAGGCGGGCGAGATCTCCCGGTGCAGCCAGGCTCTGGCCATGGCCCATTCCCGTTTCACGGTGGGTTGGGACACTCCCAGGGCCTCGGCGGTCTCCTCCACCGAAAGTCCTCCGAAAAAACGCATTTCCACCACTTTGGCCTGCCGCTGGTCGAAGGTTTCCAGGTGCTGGAGCGCTTCGTCGATCTCGACCAGTTCGAAGGCGCGGTCGTGGCTCACCACCAGCGCCTCATCCAGGGAGGTTCTGCGGGCATCCCCTCCGCGCTTGCCGCGAGCCCGCCCCTTGGCGTAGTCCAGCAGGATTCGCCGCATCACGTGGGCCGCCACTCCGCAGAAATGCGCCCGGCTCTGCCAGGTGACCTGGCGTTGATCCACCAGATGCAGATAGGCCTCGTGCACCAGCGCGGTGACCTGCAAGGTATGGCCGGGACGCTCGTGGCGCAGTTGGGCCGCGGCAATGCGTTTCAGTTCATGGTAGAGAAGGGGGATCAGTTCATCCACGACGGCGCGGTTTCCACCCGACAGCTCCAGCAGAAGCCTGGTGACCACTCCGGGTGCGGCGGGCTGGGAATCCATACTTTCACAAAAGTATCACGCCTCAATGATCCCTGGGTCCCCGTTTTGTCGCGCTAAGGTCCAGGAGGAGTTTATTGTGCGGATGTACTCATTGGCAGGATCGGCCGTTCTTCTGATTTGCGCGGCGCTTCCGCGAGTCTTCGCGGCGCCGATCACCTATACACTGACGGGGTATGCCCAGGTAAGCGCCCCGGGAGAGCAGGTGAATGACCCGTTCATCTGGACGGTCGCCGCGGATACCGCAAGCGTCACCAGCCCCTCGGCGGGCCGTTACCAGGTCGCCGCGACGTCCAATTCCATAACCTTCACCGGAGCGGGGACCGCGACGGTCACCGGCGTCACCATATCTCTCAATACCACCACCGGCCAGGTCACGTTCGGGACTTCGAGCGGGGGATTCGGATTGACCAATTCCCAGTTGCAATCCTGGGATCTTGCGTCGCCCATCGGACCGCTCAACGGGCCGAATTTCCTGGTCGCGGGAAGCATCACCGTCAACGGAGGGACGGTCCTCACCCTCACCGGGGTGGCCAACACCAACAACGGCCCCAGCCCGACGTTTCGAGCCTCCCAGAGCCCAGTTATCACGAGCGTGGTGAACGCGGCCAGCAACATCGTGCAGGGCCTGCCGAATGGCGGCATCGCTCAAGGCGCCATTTTCGTGGTTTTCGGCACGAACCTGGGCCCTTCGGATATCGCCATCGCTCCGGCTGCCTTCCAATCCACCAGCTTGAGCAATACCTCGGTGAATGTGACCGTGAACGGCACTACGGTGAATGCGCTGATGTACTACACGTTCGACGGGCCAGGTTGCGGCGTTGCTGCCCTCGAATACGCCCACCGGCAACGGAAACCTCGCCGTCATATACAACGGCCAGGCCAGCCCACTGACGCCCATTACCGTGGTGGGAAGTAATGTGGGCATTTTCACCGTCGGCGCCAATGGCCAGGGACCGGGCATCGTCACCTACGCCGACTACAGCCTGGTCTCGCCCGTCAAGGCCGCCAACTGCGGAGGGCCGAACACCACCTGCGGGGCGGCCAATCCCGGGGACACGCTTATCCTGTGGGCCACGGGATTGGGTCCGGTCAGCGGCAGCGACGCCGCCGGTGCCGGCCTGGGCCAGAATATGCCGGCCGTTCCGCTCACGCTGTGGCTGGGCGGAGTGCAGGCCCCGGTGATCTACCAGGGCCGGTCGGGCTGCTGCATCGGGGAAGACCAGATCGTTTTTACGGTGCCGAACAACGTGCCGGCAGGATGCGCGGTGCCGCTGCTGATTCAGATCGGCAGCCAGGTCAGCAACGCCACGGTGATGCCGGTGGCTAGCGGCGTCCGCACCTGCACTGGCGCCAGCGCGACGCTGGCGTCGGTAGGGGCTGCGCAATTCGAACAGATGGTCAACGCCGGACCCGTTACCGTCGGCATTGTCACGCTGAGCAGGGATCCCACCAGCCAAGGGCCGGGGTACTACACGGACAACGCGAAATTCGAGTTTCTCAAGGCTGTAACGCTTCCCGCGGGTTCTCAGCCATTCATGGCGTCGTACCTCGACGACCAGGCGCTGGGCACCTGCATGATTTACAACTCGCTCAATCCGGACTCGAACTACGGCCTGAAGGTCACGTCGGCTGACGTGGATGCGGGATCCAGTTTCACGGTGACAGGGCCGAACGGAAGCAAGACCGTGGCGGGGAACCCGGGACAGTTCAGCGCAACGCTGAGCGCGGCGGGAACGTATCTGTCGCCCGGCGCATACACGCTTACCGGGAAGGGTGGAGCGGATATCGGCAGTTTCAGCGCGGGGTTCAATATCCCCGCGGCGCCGGCCATGATCAGCCCCCCGAGCATTGTCATCCCCCCGCCGGTGATCCGTGCCAGCGGAATGCCCATTACCTGGAGTGGGGGCGCATCGGGCGCCTACATCCAGATTGAGGTGCAGAGCCCCACGGATAGCACCTACACCAACGGCGCCACGGCGGTCTGCAACGTGGCCGCCAGCGCGGGGAGTTTCACGATTCCGCCTTACGCGCTGCAGGCGCTTCCCGCCGGCAACCTCGCCTATTTCCAGTTCCAGCAGCAGACGGAGAGTGCGTTCACGGCGGCTAAAGGCCTTCCCTTTGGATCAATCACCGCCAGCAATGCCCCCGGGAGCTTCAACAACTTCACGTTGAGGTAGGGAGACGGCGTTTGCGAAATTCACCAAGCTGGAGGAGCCGATGAAACCGATTTCAACGCCACTAAAATATTTGATGCCGGCCTGCCGCGCGACGGTGCTTCTGGCATTCGCCGCCTGTGCGTGGGGCGGGACGATCTACACCTTCGAGGCGCCCACCTATACCGGCAGCATGGGCGGCGTCGGCCTGAACGGGCAGGACGGCTGGTTCACGGCCACCGGGTACGGCGATGCCACGGTACGCACCTATTTGGACACCGGCGTGCCGGCTCCCACGGATGGCGGAGCCCAGTTCATCGCCCTGCTCGGGCCGAACGTCCAGGACAACCATTTCGAATCTTTCGCAGGCGCATCGGTCTGGACGATCTCTTTTGACTTCTTCGTTCATTCTATCGATACGGACTATCAATCGATTGGCAGCTTCTTCCTGTACACGCCCGCCACGGGATACCAGCTCCACGCGTTCCCTCGCGTGGCCCCGTTCGGAACCTGGGACGCGTACTTCGACGTTTTCGACCAGGCGGGGCACAAACTCAGTGGCGTGAACCCCGGCGCCGGCTTCGTGGGACTCGGGATGGATCAGTGGTACCAGGAGCAAATCGTCATCGACACCTCCTCGAACCGGATCCTTTCCGTGTCCCTCGGCGATCCGAGCAGCCCGGCCACGGCGGCGACCTACGATCCCACGGGATGGTACCTGTACGGTGGCGGTTCCGCGCCGTTCAGCGTTGCCGGCCTGGGCGTGTTCGCCTACGGGACTTTGGGCTTCGACAATATCTCGCTCGACCCGTCTCCGGCTCCGGAACCGGCGTCCTGGGCGCTCTGGCTGACCGGCGCGGCGGCGCTCTGCTGTCTCGGTTCCCGCCGGCGACAGCGGCCTGCCAGGGGATAGGCCCGCTACCTGCTACACTGCCGTTTTACGGGATGAGCTATCTCCGTTCCCTGCTCTTCACCACGCCGCTGATCGCGCTCGCGACCGTTGTCATGGATCTGGTTTCCATGGTCTGTTCCTTCTTCGACCGCAGCGGCAACTCTTCGCATCGTGTCGCCCGCGTGTGGGGCGGGATTCTGATGGCGGCGAGCTTCATCCGCGTCCGCGTCGAGGGGCTGGAGAAGCTCGATCCGCGCGCCAACTACGTCTTTGTCTCGAATCACTCCAGCTTCCTGGACATTCCGGCCATCCTTTCGCGCCTGCCCTACCAATTCCGCTTTTTCGCCAAGAAGAGCCTCTACAAGATCCCGTTTCTCGGCTGGCACCTGCGATGGGCGGGCCACCTCCCGGTGGACCGCGGCAACGCGCGAGCGTCGCTGAAGAGCATGAGCGAGGGCGCGAAGCGGGTGGCACAGGCGCACATCTCGATGCTGATCTTCCCCGAGGGCGGTCGATCGAGACCGGAACAAGGCTTGCGGGAGTTCAAGGAGGGCGCGGTCTACATCGCCATCAAGGCCGGCGTGCCCGTGGTCCCGGTGGCGCTGGTGGGCCTGCGCGACCTGCTGCCCATGGGCTCGGGACACATCCGCTCCGGCAAAGTGGCGCTACGCATCGGCGACCCCATCCCGACGGCCGGGCTGCCGGTTTCGGCGCACGAAGCGTTAACGCGGCGGCTGCACGAGGAGGTGGCGCGCATGCTGGAGGGTGGGGCGGGCTGGTGACCCGCGGGTTGGCGGAGGCCATTGGCGAAGCCGCCCGCATGCTGGAGGGCGGGGGCGGGTTGGTGAGCCCGGACCGCCGCCCTATGCCAGCTTGTAGGGCCGGCCGCGGTACATGCCGACGCGCTCGACGTTTTTGACGCGGATCAGTTGGACGCTGACGTTGTCGCCGCCGTCGCGCTCGTTGGCGGCGTCGATGAGTTCGCGCGCGGCGGCGTTCAGGTCGGTGTTGCCGTTGACGATGTCTTCGATGCAGGCTGAGGGAATGGCGCCGTGCAGCCCGTCGGAGCACAAGAGCAGCACGTCGCCGTTGAGAACGAAGTGGTCGCTGGTTTCGACGCCGACGAACATGGCGTTGCCGAGCGAACGGGTGAGGATATGGCGGGTTTCCGCTTCGGCCTCCTCGCGGGCGGAGATCAAGCCCAGGCGGCGCTGCTCGCCGACCAGCGTATGGTCGCGCGTGAGCTGTGTGGCGCGGCGGTTTCGAATCGAGTAGCAGCGCGAATCGCCCACGTGGGAGACCACCACGCGGTCGTGCCGCAGAGCGCATGCCACCAGGGTGGTGGCCATAGCCGCTCCGGCCGGTCCGCTGTCCAGTCCGGCTTCGTAGACCTTCTCATTGGCCGATTGAACGAGACGCGGGAGCAACGACCTGAGTTGCTCCCCGCGCGGCGCCCTCCGAAAACCGGCGAGGAGCGTCTCGACAGCCATGCGGGACGCAACCTCGCCTTGCTCCTGGCCGCCCACTCCATCGGCCAGGGCAAACAGCCACCCATGAAAACCGTCCCCTTCGGGAACTTCGGGGAGTACGCAACCGAGGTAATCCTCGTTGTGGTCGCGTACTCGCCCGCAGTCCGATGCTTGAGCGAACTCAAGTTCCAGCATGGTTATAGTTTACGACGTGGCACTGACTTCCGAACGGTCGGCGATGATCGTCGTGCGTCCCTTGGCCTTGTTGGAACGCAGGAAGTAGATCCCGCCGTAGATGGCCCACACCAAGGCGAACCCGAGAGCCAGTAGCGGTTCCATCTTGGTGCCGTAACCCATGAACGGGCCGATCAGGTAGAACGCCATGCAGGCCAGATTCGCCAGCAGCCCGAAAACGGGGATGAACAGGTGGCGAACCAAGCTGAACTTGGGGTGGTTGTGGAAGGCCACCATGCAGGTGACGCAACTCAGCGCATACAGCAGGAAGGTGCCGAAGTTGGAAGCCAACGTGACCGTAAGAAGCGAGTTCGGAAGAGCCGCCATGGTGTCGTGAGACATATAGCCGAAACTCGACCAGAAGCCCTGCGGGAGAGCCTTGATGGTAGCGTCCGTCAGAGCGCCGGCGTCGCCGAAGAGCACCGCGACGGTGAGGCAACCGACCACGGCCGAAATCCCGGCCAGGGTCCAGATGGCTTTGTGCGGGGTGAGATTGCGCGAGTGCAGCGCTCCCATGGAATCCGGCAGTTCCGCGTCCTTCCCCATGGCGTAAGTCACGCGCGCCCCGGTGTTGATGCACGAGAGCGTGGTGCCGATGAGCGCCAGGAACACGGTAAAGGCCTCGAATAACATGAAGGTCCGCCCATTGCCCGGGCCGAGGACGGCGTTACCCACGACCACCATCATGTCGCCGATGGGCGCAGACGATCCGGTGGCGGTTTGCATGGTGTAGCCGCTATTGAGAAAGTAAGTCGCCGCGAAGTACTCGAAGAGATAACAGAAGGCCCCCTGCACCAGCAGCGAGGTGATTACCGCAATCGGAATGTGGCGCTTGGGATTCTTGGCCTCGCCGCCCATGGACGTCACCGATTCGAATCCCACCAGGATCAGAATGGCGATGGTGGCCTGTACGAACATCCAGCCGAAGTTATGCATCCCCGTGACCGATGCGGCGTTGGGGTGCGACAGGAAGTTGCCCTTATCGTCCTTCTCGGGATAGGCGATTTGGAACGGCACCGGGCGGCCGGCGGCGTCGAGCTGCGGCTTGGGAACGCCGGCCGAGTCGCGGAGGATAACATCCGCGGGCTTTCCGTCCACCATTTGCTTCCCGGTCGCGAACTGATACGTGTAGGCGTCGCCGGAAGCGGAATCGAATTGATAGGCTACGCTCCCCGGCGGGTGATTCATGCGATAACCCAGGGCCAGCACCGAGAAGACCACCAGGGCGCTGATCTGGATGACGTTGATGGCCACGTTGACCGATGTCGAGCCATTCACGCCACGGTGGGCGATGTAGGAAATTCCGAACGCGAACGCCACGGCCACCGCCATCATGAACATGGGGCCGGGATTGGAGGCACTCATGAACGACGGCCAGATGGTCCCGGTGAGATACCCCACCAGAACTCCTATGACACCGACCATCACACCCGGATACAGCCAATAGTACAGGTGCGAGCCCCAACCGACGATGAACTTCGCCAGGCGCGCGTATGGCCAGGCCTTCTCGTGGTTAAGGAACGATTGCTCCGCAAAATAATACGAACTTCCCGTGCCGGGATAAAGTTTTGCCATCTCCGCGTAACACACTGCCGTGGCAAGGCAGAGCAGCAGCGCGAAGAAGATACCCGCCCACATGGACGGCGCGGTGGCGCCGGCCGATCCCTGGGCGGCGAACGTCAGCCAAAGAAAGGCCCCGGGGGCGATGAGCGCCATCGCGTTCATCGTCAGGCCCGTCAGACCTAGAGTCGGTTTCATTGTAACTTCGGCGTTGTCTGCCATTGGTTCTCTCCTAATAAGTTGTTCTACATGGTTGCAAGAATCGAAAAATAGCGCACTGATAGCCGGGGGTCTTCCGGTAACTGGATTCCCGGCCGGACGGTCAGGGTCCGTAATGAAACCGCGTGGTCAGCCAGACGGCCGCTTGCTTACGCGCGCGGTTCCGGGACGAGCCGTTACTTCTTTGGGGCTATGTATGCGATGAGCCCGAGCAGGGCCGTGGGCTGGACCTTCGAGCCTGCCGGGGCATTCTTCTGTTCGAAGAAGCCTTTGTCCGACCAGTCGGTGCGGAACTCGGCGCGCGTCATCAGCCAGCCGGTGATCTTGTACTCGCCGGTCACCGTGAATTCCTTGACGTTCTGCGCGGTTCCCGTCATCAACCCGTCGGCGTCGTTGAAGAACTCGAGGCGCCCGGCGACGGCGTAATTCTTGCCGATGGCGTAGCGCGCCGCGCCGGCGATACCGGTCCATGTGCTGGCCCCCGCGCCGATGTTCTTGTCCCGCCCGTAATCGAAGTTCAGGTACCAACTAAGATTGTCGGTCTGGTTGACCGCAATGCTGGTGTCGTACAGATTGCGCCATCCCCTGGTGGTTCCGGGGTGCTCGGGGCCGACGTAATAGTTGTGGTTCCAGGTAACTTTCTTCCAGGCGTAGGCGCCGGTGAAGCCATACGTCTTACCGCTGTTGATGGGCTCGACGTTGTTCCAGCCGTTGACCACCTGGAAACTCCCGGTGAAGTGCGAGCCGATCGGGTATTGCAGGCGGAGGCCCGTGTGGGAATAGGGAATCGCCCAGGCGAACAGCAGCGAGCGGGAGTAATTGAAGTTCTGGTTGGTTTCGATGACTTCCGCCCCGGCCGAGGTGACGAACTCACCAAGGTCGAGTTCGACTCCGTGCAAGGACGCCGGCTTCAGATCTACGTAGGCTTGCTTGAAGTACTTCCAGGCGTTCGGATCGCGATTGCCGGCGTGAATCATGTCGAAGGTTTCGCCGAAGCCCACGTCGAGATGAAAGCCGACGGGAGCCGGCGCATGGTCGATGGTGATCTCGCCCATGTTGACGTGCAGCGTATCGGAGCGCACGTCGAAATTGCGCAGTCCGTTGAATCCGGAAGGCGGGTTGTTGAAGTTCGCGTCCGCGTACCCGTCGAACAGGAAGCTGAACTCGGTGCCCCATTGCCTGAGGGGCGACGGTGGCGGCGGCGCCGGCGCCGGCGGAGCGGCCGGTGCAGGCGCGGGGGCCGGGGTGTCTCCAGCCGGGGGATTATCGGCCGTCTCCGCCAGGACAACGGCCGCACCCACCAATAAAATTCCAGCAACTAGCGTCGCACGATACGTTCTACGCATGTTCCTTCTCCATTATGATTTGGTGTGGATATCGGATGCAAAGGCAGTGTGCGTGCCGTCGAGGGCGCCGCGGACGGGAACGGCCTTCAGTACAGATCTACTGATGTCAGTTTAGGGCTTCCGATCCACCAAGGGAAATAGATATTTTCTATAGGTGCTATCCGAATATTCCGATTCGGTTCCATGTCCGGCGGGCCTGGGGATCGGGTATCCTCAAGTCTGAAAGGAAACGATCGGCGCGGCTCCGGCGGGCGTTTCGGGCGCGCTTCCGATCGGATTCCGCGAGGCTATAAGATGACGCAGGCACCGGCTCCCGAGTTATCCGACATCGCGCAGGCGCTGTGCGCGGCGTTGATCCTCATGGTACCCTTGGCCGCCGCCGGGCTGGCTTTGACTCAGGCGGGGTTGGGCCGCTCGCGGAGCGCCGCTCACGCCATGCTGGGCGCGGTCCTGGCGGTCGCGGTGGCGGCGCTGGCGTACTTCGTTTGCGGGCACTCGTGGCAAGGGTTTCCGGGGCGGCCGGCGCACGCGTTCACGGTGGCGGGCAAGGCATGGAACTGGATTGGAGCCGAGCCGTTCTTCCTTGGCGGTCTGGCGCTGGACGCGTCGCCAGCGGCGCTGGCCGCCTGGCTGCGGATGTTCGGCGTGGGCATTGCCGCGCTGATCCCGCTGGGCGCCGGGAGCGACCGGTGGCGATTGGGCGCCAGTTGCGCATCCACCGCTGTGCTGGCAGGCTGGACCTATCCGCTATTTGCGCACTGGGTTTGGGGCGGGGGCTGGCTGGCTCAACTGGGCGTCAACCTGGGGCTGGGTTACGGTTTCCTGGATCCGGGCGGCGCCGGCGCCATTCAGGCGGTGGGTGGCTTGACCGCCCTTTCGATTGCCTGGATACTGGGTCCGCGCCATGGGAAGTATGCCTCGGACGGCACGCCGGCGGCTATCCCGGGCCACAACGCGGTGCTGGTCCTGTTTGCCTGCTTCCTGACCTGGCTGGGATGGATTGGCCTGAACGGCGCAGGGAGTCTGCTGCTGGTGGGCGGCTCCACGGCCTCGGTAACGCTGGCCGCGATCAACACCACGCTCTGCGCCGCGGCCGCCGGGCTGGCCGCCGCCGCCATCACGCGCCTGCGTTTCGGCAGGCCCGACGCTTCGCTGTGCGCCAATGGGTGGACCGGCGGCCTGGTGGCCTCGAGCGCCGCCTGCGCGTTCGTCAGTCCGGCTGCCGCGGTCATCACCGGAGCGGTGGCCGGCGTGCTGATCACGTTTTCGGTCGAGTGGCTGGACGCCCGTCGGGGAGTGGACGACCCGGCGGGCTCGATCTCGGTGCATGCCGTAGGCGGCATCTGGGGCCTGCTGGCGTTGGGCATGTTTGCGCAAATTCCACGCGACTGGGTGCTGAACGGAGTCCGCGCGGGTAACCCGAACCAGTGGCTGGCGCAACTGATCGGCGTGGCGACGCTGGTGGGGTTCGTCCTGCCGATGACTTACTCGCTGAACTGGCTTCTGAACCGGTTCTACCCGCAACGGGTTTCCGCCGAGGGCGAGCCGCACGGGTTAGACCTATACGAGCTTGGGTCGGGCGCGTATCCGGAATTCGTGATCCACAGGGAAGACTTTCGCCCAAGGTAGGTCTTCGACCGTGTGATTTGGCGCCATTACCGGGCCGCTCGCTCACGCTCGCGGTTCCGGACAGAACCGCGAGCGTGAGCGAGCGGCCCGTGGCAAAGGAACAGTTTCTCGCGGTCAGAGACGTAGGATACCCGGATTCCCGCAACGGAAACCTCAATTCCCCCGATCAATTCTTTCGATTGGCCCAGGGCCGGCGGCGTGCCTAGAATTGAGGTGGGCATTCTTCCGGCGCAACGGTATCGAACCGGCGCCGCAGAGAGGAGCGGAAACTGGAGACTGAGGTTATCGCGGGGCTGGCGCTGGCCGCGGTGCTGTTCGGCTTTGGCACGATGGCAGCCGCGCTGGCGGCCGGCGGGAACCTACCGATGATTGCGCTTGGCCTGATCCTGGCCGGCTTGTCGATGGATTTGTTCTGCATCGCCAAGTCGCGGGACGAGAAGCGGAATCGATCGGGGCGCGACCTGTAGGGCGTGGAGCGAATCCTTCCACAATGGTATTCTGACGGTTTCCTTACGCCTTCCTTATACACCGGGCCGTACAATGTTGTTCCATGGAGAGCGCTCGTGCGGACGCCGGTGATAACATAGGCGTTCGGCTGGACGTTGCAATCTCCCGCGTGCCGCTTTTCGCTCCGGTGTCATCCATGCATTCCGGCGACCAACTCGGCCACTATCGCATCGAGGAACTGGTGGCGCGTAGCGGCATGGCCACCATCTATCGGGCCACCGACATGCGGATCGGCCGGCAGGTCGCGGTCAAGATCCCCCATCCGGACATGGAGGCGGACCCGGTGCTGTTCGACCGCTTCAACCGCGAGATCGAGATCGGCGAGAAGCTCGACCATCCGGGCGTCATGAAGGTGTTGGACCACGGCGAACCCGGCCAGGTCTATATGGTGATGGAGTGGGTGGAAGGCCGCCTGCTGCGCAAAGTGCTGGCCGAGAGCCGCAAGCTTCCGATCGAGCGCGCGCGCGCCATCATCATCGCCATTTGCGACGCGCTGGATTACATTCACCGGAACGGGGTGGTGCACCGCGATCTCAAGCCCGAGAACATCATGATCGACGGCGAGGACCGGATCAAGCTGATCGACTTCGGGATTGCCGGAAAGGCCGGAGCGCGCCGGCTGACCTTCGGCAAGTTTTCGCAGATCGCGGGGACGCCCGATTACATCTCGCCGGAGCAGGTCAAGGGCAAACGCGGCGACGGGCGAAGCGACATCTACTCGCTGGGAGTGATTCTGTACGAACTGGTAACCGGCGCCACGCCCTTTTCGGGGCCCAATCCGTTCACCGTCATGAACGACCGGTTGGTGAACAACCCGGTGCCGCCGCGCGAACTGAATCCGGAAATTTCGCCGCAGCTTCAGGAAGCGATCTATCGCGCCATGGAGCGCGAGCCGCAGAACCGCTACTCGACGGCCAACGAATTCGCTTGGGATCTGGAGCATCTGGACCAGGTGGCGGCGAGCGACCGCGCGGAGTTGCGCGATTGGAAGCGGCACCGCACGCCTTGGCTGAAGCGGGTTCTGTTTAACCTGGGGATGGTGCTGATTCCCGTGGTCATTCTCGGGCTGATGTGGTTGATTGCCCGGCGGCACTGAGGCTGCGGGATCGGGTGCATGCCTGCCATGTTGCCCCAACTGCGTTCTTTCCCCCACTTCTGCTTTCCCCTAGTGTCCAAGAAGCGGAAAAAGTGTAGACTTTTTCAACATTCCTGCGTGTTGGTTGGGGCTCTGGCATACCAGATCGTTTGGACCCGATATTGCCTGTTCACGGGGCTGAATTCCTGCCAGGATTGTAAACGGAAAAGGGGGTGGCCTTGCGCCGCTTGTTTCAGGACTCGGGACATTTGATCCGCCCGGCGTTGGTGCTGCTGGCCGGGGTGGGCGTCTTTCTGGTGATCCGCGCCGCGGTGGTGCCCAAAGCCTTCGGCCAGTACGGCCACTACCGGCCGGCGGCGCTGGGCCTGGTCCGCCAGCACCCTCTGGCCTACGCCGGCCAGGAACAGTGCGTCCCGTGCCATGACGACCAGGCCAATGCCCGCAAGGCCGGCAAGCACGCCCACGTCGCCTGCGAAGCCTGTCACGGGCCTTTGGCGGCGCACGCCAACGACCCGTCGATCAAGCCCAAACTGCCGGAGGTGGCGGATCTGTGCCGCCGCTGTCATGAGAAGGACGCGGCCAAACCTGGTTGGTTCCCGCAGGTGGCCACCGCGGAACATTCCGGCGGCATGAAGTGCACGGACTGCCACCAGCCACACAACCCGCACCTGTGAGGAGGAGAGAAACATGGATATCACCCGGCGTGACTTATTTCAGATAGGCGGCAAGTTACTGGTGCTGGCGTCGGCGGGCGCCACGCTCGAACAGATCGTCGGCGCCGAGGCCCCCAGCGACGCCTACAAGATGGCGGACCACTGGTGGGGCATGATTATCGATATCGATAAGTGCATCGGCTGCGGCAACTGCGTGCGCGGGTGCTCCCGGGAAAACGGCGTCCCCAAGGGTTACTACCGCACCTGGGTGGAGCGCTACCAGGTGGAAGAACGCAAGCAACCCGTGGTGGATTCGCCCGATGGCGCGATGAACGGCTTCCCTCCCCTGACGCGCGGCGACTTGAAGGCGTTCTTCGTCCCCAAGCTGTGCAACCAGTGCGCCGAATCGCCGTGCGTGCAGGTGTGCCCGGTGGGCGCCACTTTCGTCAGCCCCGACGGCGTGGTCCTGGTTGACCAGGATTACTGCCTGGGATGCCGCTACTGCGTGCAGGCGTGCCCGTACGGCTGCCGCTACCTGCATCCGGAAACCCGCACGGTCGATAAGTGCACGCTGTGTTATCACCGCATCACCCGGGGGCTGACCACGGCCTGCTGCGAGAATTGCCCCACCGGGGCGCGCCAGTTGGTGGACTTCAAGAATCCCAAGGACCCGGTCCACGAGTTTCTACGCAAGAACAAGGTGGAAGTGCTGAAGCCCTACATGGCCACGCGGGCCAAGGTCTATTACAAGAACCTGGATGGGTCGGTGAGGTAGCCACGATGACGATACCTGGCGTAGACGGATTCATGTACCCCAACGAGGTGGAGTTGCAATGGGGCCTGCTGATCGTGCTCTACCCGTACATTACCGGCCTGGTGGCCGGCGCGTTCATCCTGGCTTCGCTCGAGCGGGTCTTCAAGGTGGAAGCCGTGCGGCCCACGTACCGGCTGGCACTGCTCACCGCGCTGGCGTTTCTGCTGGTGGCGCCGCTGCCGTTGCAGCTTCACCTGGGGCACCCCGAGCGGTCGCTGGAAATGTACCTCACGCCGCACACGTCCTCGGCCATGGCCATGTTCGGGTTCGTGTACCTGTGGTACCTGATGGTGGTTCTGCTGGTGGAGATCTGGCTGGAGTACCGTGCCGATATCGTCCGCCTGGCGCAGACTTCCACGGGCTTCCGCCGCGTGGTCTATAAGGCGCTTACCCTGGGCTCGGAGAACGTCAGCCCGGCGGCGCGCATCATCGACGACAAGGTGGGTTACATCGTCACCGTAATCGGCATCCCATCGGCCTTCCTGCTGCACGGGTACGTGGGCTTCATCTTCGGTTCCGTCAAGGCCAACCCGTGGTGGAGCACGCCGCTGATGCCCATCGTGTTTCTCTTCTCGGCGATGGTTTCGGGGATCGCGGCGGTGCTGCTGCTGTACGTGGTGTCGATGAAGCTCAGGAAGACGCCGATCGACATGCGGTGCCTGGATACCATCGGCAAGTACCTGTTTTACACCTTCGTCATCGACTTCACGTTGGAAATGCTCGACCTGGTGCACCGCACGTATGAAGCCGACGAGAGCTTCCGCAGCCTGGATTTCATGGTGCACACGCGGCTGATGTTCTCGCAGGTGATTCTACAGATCTTCCTGGGAACGCTGCTGCCGTTGGCGCTGCTGGCCGCCACCCAGTTGTGGAGGTTCACGGAAGCCCGGCGGCGCGCACTGTACGTGACAGCATGCAGCTTCACCATGGTGGGCATCTTCGCCATGCGCTGGAACGTGGTGATCGGCGGGCAGCTCTTCAGCAAGAGCTTCCTCGGTTACACCAGTTACAAAGTGGAGTTCGCCGCGCGCGAAGGGTTATTGACGGCCATCGCGCTGATGATTCTGCCATTGCTGGTTTTCGTGGTGCTGGTGAAGCTGCTGCCGCCCTGGACGGAGCCGGCTACTTCAGAATCCGAATCTTGATGTTCTTGAACCACGCCTCGTCCCCGTGGTTCTGCAGCGAGATGGGGCACTGCGCGCGCGGCTGACCAACCAGCAGCGCGTACACGGGCGAATCCGCTCCCCAGCGCTTCCGCATGCTGGCGGCAACGTCCGCCGATTTCAGACTGGTCTCCACCACCACTTCGCCGTTCAGGTAATGCTTCACGCGGCCGCCCTTCACCACCAGCACCGAGTGGTTGAACTCCCCAACCGGCCGGGTGGCGTTCTTCGAAGGCGCTTCCACGTCGTAGAGCGCCGCGGTCTGGTGCTTCGGACCGTTGCCGCGCGCATCGGGATTGGTGGCGTCGTCGGTGAGTTGATACTCGAAGCCGATCACGTAGTCCTGCCCCTTCTCGGGACGCGCCGCGCGCGGAGCCAGCAGCGCCGCCTTCACGCGGTCTTCAAAGCGCTCCCTGCCATCGGGGATGAAGAGGTGATCCTGAATCAGGAACTTCACGCCGCTGTTGCCCGCGGGGGAGATCTTCCAATCGAACGCCAGGTCGAAATCCTGGAACGTCTGGCGGGTGAAGAGGTCCTCCACGATTTTGGGGTGCGCGACGGCCTTCAGGCAACCGTCCTCGATGGTGAACGAATCTCCCGGCGGATGCAGTTTGGTGGGGTCGCGCCAGCCGGCATAGGTTCGGCCATCGAAGAGCAGGCGCCAGCCGGCGGATTTCTCCTCGGGGGTCAGTTGGTTGTCCGCGGCGCGGGCCGCCTGGGACGAAATTATTGCGGCCGCCAGCGCGGCCAGTCCGAACCATGTGCGCATGGGTAGATTATGGCGCGGTTCGGGCGTGGGCGCCAGCGGGTTTCGGGCGCCCCGATGGTTGCCGCCCGCCGATCCATTACACTATTTGAGAGGGGGGATTCCGACCGGTGAGTTCGCCGACCACCAGCCAACGCTCCGCGTCCGCGGGGCAAACCGAGGATTTGAAGCCGGAGGACATGATCCGCGCGTTCCGCCTGATGCAGATGGCGCGGCGGCTGGACGACCGGGAAATCGCCCTCAAGCGCCAGAACCGGATTTTCTTCCAGATCAGCGGGGCCGGCCACGAGGCCGTACAGGTGGCGGCCGGCATGGTGTTGCGTTCCGGCCGCGACTGGTTCTACCCCTATTACCGCGACCGCGCGCTGTGCCTGGCCCTTGGCGTGACCCCCTACGAGATGCTGCAACAGGCGGCGGGCGCGGAGGCCGATCCCGCTTCCGGCGGCCGCCAGATGCCTTCGCACTGGGGCCATGCGCAGCACCACATCGTGAGCGGCTCCTCGGCCACCGGCACGCAATTCTCGCAGGCCGCGGGATGCGCGGAGGCGTCCCTGTACCGCGATCCCGAGACCGGCGAAGTTACGCTGGTGGCTTCCGGCGAGGGCGCCACCAGCGAGGGCGAGTTCTGGGAAACGCTCAACATCGCCTGCCTGAAACGGCTGCCGCTGGTGTTCCTGGTGGAAGACAACGGCTACGCCATCTCCGTGCCCGTGGAATACCAGACGGCCGGCGGGAGCGTGTCGCAACTGGCCGCCGGCTTTCCCGATCTGCACCGCCAGGAGTTCGACGGCACGGATTTCCTGGCGTCCTACCGCGCCGTGAAGACCGCCGTGGAACATTGCCGCCGGCGCCAGGGACCGGCGCTGCTGCACGCTCACGTGATCCGCCCCTATTCGCACTCGCTTTCCGACGATGAGCGCCTCTACAAGACCCCGGCCGAACGCGAGGCTGAAGCCGGGCGAGACCCGCTCGTGACGTTTCCCAGCTTACTGATGGAGGAGGGCGTGCTGGACCGCGAGACGCTGAACGGCATCACCCACGCGATCGACGCCGAGATCCACGACGCCGCGCAGCAGGCCCTGTGCGACGAGCCGCCCGCGCCCGCTTCGGCGCTGCGCCACCTGTACTCGGAAACCGTCAACCCGACGTCGGAGGACTTCGCCTCCCAGCCCCAATTCCAGGGCGGGCCGATGACCATGGTGGACCTGATCAACGCCACGCTGCGCGGGGAGATGCGGCGGAATCCCGAAGTCCTGGTTTTCGGCGAGGACGTGGCGGATTCGAGCCGCGAGCGAAACCTGAGCGAGGTGCGCGGCAAGGGAGGCGTGTTCAAGGCGACCGGCGGATTGCAGATCGAGTTCGGATCGCGGCGCTGCTTCAACACTCCCATCGCCGAGGGGACGCTGGTGGGCCGCGCCATCGGCATGGCCACGCGGGGGCTGAAGCCGGTCGCGGAAATCCAGTTCTTCGACTACATCTGGCCGGCCATGATGCAGATCCGCTGCGAGATGGCCACGCTCCGCTGGCGGTCGAACGGCGCGTTCTCGTGCCCCGCGGTGATCCGCGTGCCCATCGGCGGATACCTGAACGGAGGGGCGATTTTTCACAGCCAGAGCGGCGAATCGATCTTCACCCACATCCCCGGGCTGCGGGTGGCGATGCCCGCGACCGCCCTCGACGCCAGCGGCCTGTTGCGCACCGCCCTGCGCGCCGACGACCCGGTGCTGTTCCTGGAGCACAAGAAACTCTACCGCGAGGCCTACAACCGCTCGCCCGATCCGGGGCCGGATTTCACGATTCCCTTCGGCCGCGCGAGAGTGGTGAAGCCGGGGCTGCGCCTGACGGTGGTCACCTACGGCGCGCTGGTGCAGAAGGCGCTGGTGGCCGCCGCGGGCATCGAGAAGCGCAATCCGCGGGCGAGCATCGAGGTGATCGACCTGCGGTCGCTGGCGCCCTACGACTGGGAAGCGATCCGCGCGTCCGTCGAGAAGACCGGCCGCGTCATGGTAGCGCACGAGGACTCGGTGGCGTGGGGATTCGGCGCCGAGATTGCGGCGCGCATCGCCGACGAACTGTTCACCAGCCTGGACGCCCCGGTACGCCGCGTGGGCGCGCTGGACACCTGGGTGGGCTACCATCCGCAACTGGAAACCGCCATCCTGCCGCAGACCGAGACCCTGGCCGCGGAGATGGAGCGGCTGCTGGCGTATTAGGCGGCCGGTGGGGGACACATGCCGAACCAAGAGAGGATTCTGCGGATTGCATTTCTGGCAGGTGCGGTTACCGACGCGCTGGCTGTCGTGCCGATGCTCGCGCCGCCCGTTTCGAAGCTGCTGTGGGGCTTCCATGACATTTCAGGCGCATACCGGTTTGCCATGGGATATGGGGCTTCGCTGATGCTCGGCTGGACCGCCCTCCTGATCTGGGCATATCGACGACCATTGGAGCGGCGCGCCGTGGCGGCGCTCACAGTCCTGGTGATTTGCGGTCTGATACTGACAGAGGTCCTTGCCGTGCTGTCCGGGCAACTTGCGGCATGGCGCATGGCGCCAACCTGGTGCCTTCAGGTTGCGCTCCTGGGACTCTTCGCGGGAAGCTTCCACCATGGGCGATTGCGGCGCTGGGCGGAGGCCTGACGAGGCTTCGACCGATATCCGTTCGCCGCATCCCCATCGGCCCGGCCGCCCACGACCGCCGTTCGGGCGCCGTGCCGCGATGCCAGCGCCTCTCAACGGGCCACCCGAACCAATCACTTCGCGCGCTTGGCGACGAAGTCCTCGGTGGCGAAGTCGGCCACTTTGCGCTGGAACTTGATCTCGTCTCCGGAGATCTTGCCCTTGTACTCGATGCGCAGCGACTGTCCCTCGAAACTCGCGTTTTCGACGAAGGCGATCTCGTCGCCCTTGACGGTGCCTTCGGTGATGTCGATGTCGCCCATCTGGGACTTGGCTTTGCCGGTCAGCTTGCCGGCGTCCACTTTGAACTCGTAGGTGTAGTTCTGAACGCCAATCTGGGTGTCGATGGCGGCGGTCCACTTGCCCGCGACATCGGCGGCAAACGCCGGGGCGAGGAGCACCAGCGCGATTGCAAACGCGAGCATCAGCCTTTTCGAAATCATAGAAATCCTCCGCCAGATACTGTAGCGCGTTGCGGGGTGGTCAGGCGAAGATCTCGTCCACGGGCAGATCGCCCGCGCCGAACCTGGCAAGAGGGACGCTGCCGCCGGAGGAGTGCACCACGGAGCCGCCTTCGCGCTCGATCACGGTGACGGACTTCTTTGCGGGATCGACGATCCAGCATTCGACCGCCCCGTTGGCCAGGCAGAGCGCCGCCAGTTCCCGCAACTGGCGCGGCGTGTTCGAAGGCGACAGGACCTCGATCACCAGTTCCGGGGCTCCGCGGAGATCGTCATCCGGGTCGATGGCGTTCCACCGTTCCCGCGAGACCACAGCCACATCGGCGGCGCGAAGATCGAACTCGGCGACGGGGCGGTAAGGCACCTCGATGGCCACTTCGCCGAAGGTCTTCAGCTTCGACTCGAGCAGCCCGTACAACCGTTTCTGCAGCTTCCAGTGACGCGGTTTCGGCCGGGTCACTACCACCACCTCGCCATGATGCAACTCGTAGACAAATTCGCCGCCTTCGGGCAATTGCCGGAATTGCTCAACCGTCATCAGGTCAGGAAGGGCAGCCATGAAATCCTCGTCCTGATTGCCATTTTAGCTCAATCCGCGCGGCGTCCCCTACGCGGCTCCGGTCTTTCTCTTTCGCGGACTGACGGCGCTCGCAACCGGCTTGCGGCGCGTGTGCGCGCGGCCCGTGCCCAGGCCATAGTCCACCATCTTCCGCTGCAGAGTGTTCCGATGAATGCCCAATTGCTTGGCGGCAACCGACTGGTTGCCTTCGTTGCGCTTCAGCGATCCGGAGATCATTTCCTTTTCCAGAATTTCGATCGCTTCCTGCAGGAAGATGTTGCCGTTGAGCAAGTGCGCCACCAGACTGTCAATTTGACTTTTCATGCGCTCCGCTTTCCCCCTCGCGCCCGTTACGAATCCCGTGTTCCAAGGCCGCTGCCCAAGCGGTCTTTACCTGCCCGTACGTTTTGCGGAAGCCCTGTTTCAGATCGTACGGAGCCACCGCGACCATGGCCCGCGCCCCATCCATCAGGTAGGGCGCCAATCGCGACCCCACCACCGCGGACGGCGGCTTGTCACCCGAAGAAAACGCCACCAATCCCATCACCAGCGCCACCCCGATCAATCCCCCGCGCAGCAATCCGAAGCCCCCGCCCAGGAGCTTGTCGAACAACGACAGGCCAGTCGCCTTCAAAAACTTCCGCGCAATCCAGCTCACGATCGACCCCAGCAGGATCACGCCGCAAAACACCAGCAGAAACCCGGCGAAACTGGCCGCTGGACGAGAACTGATGTAGGGTAGCAGAAAAGTGGCCGCGGTTCCATAGAACCAGATGGCCAACAGCATACCGATAACTACCGATATGAGGCCGATCACAACTCTCGTCAGGCCCTTGCGAAAGCCCGCAAACACGCTCCAGGCAAGCACGACGCCCAACGCCACATCCAGCCAATTCATAGGTCCCGGCCGGTCAACGCGCGATAGGCCTGCCGGTACTTCTCTCCGGTCTTCGCCGCAACCTCTTCGGGAAGCGCCGGAGCCGGCGGCTGCTTGTTCCAGTGGATCGATTCCAGGTAGTCGCGCACGTACTGCTTGTCGAAGGAGAGCTGCGGCCCGCCCGGCTGGTACGTCTCCGCCGGCCAGAAGCGCGAGGAATCCGGCGTCAACACTTCATCTCCCAGGACGAGCTCGCCGCCGATGAATCCGAATTCGAACTTGGTATCGGCGATGATGACGCCCTTGGTCTCGGCATAGCGGGCTGCGCGCTGGTAGATGGCGAGCGTCAGGTCGCGCAGCCGCGTGGCCAGGTCCCGCCCCACCAGCGAAACCACGCGGTCGAAAGACACGTTCTCATCGTGCCCGGTCTGCGCCTTGCTGGCCGGCGTGAAGATGGGCTCCGGCAGTTTCGCGCTTTCCTTCAGCCCGGCGGGCAGCCGGATGCCGCAAACCGTGCCCTGCTCGCGGTACTCCTTCCATCCGGAGCCGGAGAGGTAGCCGCGCGCCACGCACTCGATCTCCACCATATTGGCGCGTCGCACCAGCATCGACCGCCCTTCGAGCTGGTCGCGGAAGCGGTGCAGCGGTTCCGGATACTCGTCCACGCTGGCGGTGAGGAAATGCGTGGGCGTCAGATCGCGCAGGAAGTCGAACCAGAAGATGGAAAGCTGGTTCAGCACCGCGCCCTTTTGGGGAATGCCGGTGGCGAGGATGTAGTCGAACGCGGAGATGCGGTCGGTGGCGACGATCAGCAGCCGCCCGTCGATGCTGTATACGTCGCGCACTTTGCCGCGCCCGTGGAGTTCGATACCCGCCAGATCGGTTTCGAGGAGGACTGGATTTGTAGAGTTCACGCTGCCTTCGGGTTTCGATCGGGGGAGTGACTCACTCATGATAACGCGGCGGCGGCGATTTGCAAATCGCATTTTCGCGCGTTGTGGGCCGGAGTATACTATTCTCATGGAAGCCAATCGTGCGTTCCCGCGGGCCATCTGGTTGAGCCTGGGCGCACTGATCAGCGTCGCCTGCTTTTACGCCCTGCTGGTGGGAATCGCGCATCTGATACCCCGGTTCTTGAGCTTTACGGAATCCCCACGGCGCGGGCTGGTGCTCCCTGCCGTCATCATAGTGGTAGTGGCCGGCTGCTTCGGCAAGCGGCGCCGTCACTGCAATCGCCACGCCATTCAACGTTAGGGTCAACCCGATCGCGAACCGGGCCGCGCTTGCCCACATCCGGGGCTTGGCGCGCGTCCGAAGCGAGCCCGCACCGGCCCGAGTATACTGTACTCATGGAAGCCAATCGGGCGTTCCCGCGGGTCATCTGGCTGACCCTCCTGGGCGCCCTGGTCAGCGTCGCCTGCTTTGCCGTCCTGTTCAATGGGGCGATGGCGGTCCTGCTGCTCTTGCTCGACCACCATTGGTTCCGGGAGACCATAAAGATCGCCAGCCTCATTGGGGGAATTGTCTCCTCCATGGCGGGACTGATGAGTTCTCGCTCGGTCCAGCGCCGCAACCGCAAACAACGCGCCGTGCAACATTGACATCCACATGATCACAGACCGGGCAGTGGTTGCCCACATCTCGGGCTTGCCGCACGCCCGCGCCAATTTCAAGCAACTCGTACGCGAACTCGGCGCCAAAAGCGAACAGCGGACCGAACTCGAGACCGTGCTGGCCCGCCTGGTGGCCCGCGGCGAGCTGATCGAGCAGCGCTCCGGCCACTTTGCCGTCACCGCGCTGAGCCGCGAGTTCGCCGCCGGACGCCTCAACATGCACCGCGACGGCTACGGCTTCCTGGTCTCCGACACCCCTGTCGCGGGCGTCTCGGGCGACATCTTCATCCCACCTGATTCCGCCGCCAAGGCCATGCACGGCGACCGCGTGGTGGTGCGCATCGGGCGCATCGAAGCCGGCGGACGCGCCGATGGCGAGATCGTCAAGGTGCTCAAGCGGGCCCACCCAACCGTGGTCGGCGAGTTTCACATCGGCCGCCAGGGTACCTACGTGGTGCCGCAGGACGACCGCATCCAGCAGTGGATCGAAATCCCCGAAGGCATGGAGTTCCCGCCGGCCGGCGCCATCATCGACCGCATCGGCGTGACCGCGCGCCAGGCCGCCTCCGTCGAAGAGCTGAATGGCATGGTGGTGAACGTGGAGTTGCTGGAGTACCCGGAGAAGGGCGCGAACCCGGCCGGCCGCGTGATCGAGATCCTGGGCCACCCCGACGATTTCGGCGTCGACGTCGAGATCGTCATCCGCAAACACCACCTCCCGCACCAGTTCCCGCCCGAGGTGGTGGAGCAGGCCGAGCGCATGCCGCAATCCATCGGCGACGCCGAACTGGCCGGCCGCCGCGACTTCCGCGCGCTCCCCATCGTCACCATCGACGGCGAAACCGCCCGCGATTTCGACGACGCCGTCCGGGTTGGCCGCCTTCCCAACGGCAACTACGCCCTCGACGTGCACATCGCCGACGTCAGCCACTACGTGCGGCCCGGCACGCCCATCGATCTGGAAGCGCGCGCGCGCGGCACCAGCGTGTACTTCCCCGACCGCGCCGTCCCCATGCTGCCCTTCGAGCTCTCCACCAGCATCTGCTCGCTGGTGCCGCACCAGGACCGGCTGGTGCTTTCGGCGCTGCTCGAGATCGACCATCGCGGCGAGGTGGTCGCCCAGGAATTCACGCCCGGCGTGATTGCGAGCGCCGAGCGCATGACCTACACCAGCGTGCACCTGCTGCTGGACGGCGACGCCGCACTGCGCGAGCGTTACGCACCGTTGGTGGAGCATTTCGAGCTGATGCGCGAACTGGCCCTGGTGCTCAACAAGAAGCGGGTGCGGCGCGGTTCCATCGATTTCGACCTGCCCGAGCCGAGTATCGAGTTCGACGAATGGGGCGCCATGACCGGCGTCACGCGCGCGCCGCGCAACATCGCCCACCGCATCATCGAGGAGTTCATGCTGGCGGCGAACGAAGCCGTGGCCGCGCACCTGGAGCACGCGGGCGGCGGCGCGCTCTACCGCATCCACGAGAAGCCCGACCCCAAGCGCGTGATGGATTTCGAGGAGGTGGCCGCGCATTTCGGCTACACGCTGGGGGTGGGCGCCATTCCGGTGAAGAAATTCGGCATCGTGGACCGCCACCGCGACGGCACCAAGAAGCGCCGCGACATCGTGCTGGCCTCGCCCGATCTCGACATCACCTCGCGTCATTATCAAAAGCTGGTGGCCAAGATCGAAGGCAAACCCGAGGAGCGCATCCTCAGCTACCTGATGCTGCGCTCGCTCCGCCAGGCGCGCTACAGCGTCGAAAACGACGGCCATTTCGCGCTGGCCGCGGAGACGTACACGCACTTCACCTCGCCCATCCGCCGCTACCCCGACCTGATCGTCCACCGCCTGCTGCGCAACCTGCTCGGGCAGGGCGCCGGGCCGGTCGTCGATTTGGCATCGATTGCCGCGGACTGTTCGCAATCCGAGCGCCGCGCCGCCGATGCCGAGCGCGAGCTGGTGGAGTGGAAGAAGGTGAAATTCATGGCCGATCGGGTGGGCCAGGATTTCGACGCGCTGATCATCTCCACCGCCCGCTACGGCCTGTTCGTGGAACTGTCCGGCCTGTTCATCGAGGGCCTGGTCCCGATCGACACGCTGCCCGGCGACCGTTACGCGTACCAGGAGAACGTTCGCAAGATCGTCGGCCAGCGGACGCGGCGCGAATTCTCGATCGGCGACGCCGTGCGCGTGGTCCTCGACCGCGTGGATGGGAACGAGCGCAAACTGCAGTTCTCGATTTTGGAGGACGAGCCGGCAGCCAAACGGAAGCGCAAGCCGCGGCGGCCGTGACAGCCGCCCACCCCGTCGACACGCTCCCCTGCCCCGAGTACACTGATTGAACAGGATGAGCGCGACTCGCCTCGAACCCGCCGATCTGGTTCTCCTCGCCGGCGGAACCTTTTCGATGGGACAGGCCGACGGAGGCGATGACGAACGGCCGGTACATCCGGTGACCGTGGCGCCGTTCCTGCTCTGCCGCTTTCAGGCAACCAACGCGCACTACGACGCCTTTCGCAAAGCCACGTCGCGGGAGAAATCCGAGTATCGCGACCGGCCCGAGTTTTCGCAGCCCACTCACCCCGTGGTAGCGGTGAACTGGTTCGATGCCGCCGCGTTCTGCCGCTGGCTCTCGGCCGAGTGGAAGATGCGCCTGCGCCTGCCCACCGAGGCCGAGTGGGAGTTCGCCGCGCGCGGCGGCGCGGAGGGGAAGCTTTATCCGTGGGGGGACTCGCCGCGGGCATGGCCGCCGGGCCGCTGGAAGGACGGTCCGGAACCGGTGGCCACCGCCGAACCCAACGCCTACGGCTTGTTCGACATGTGCGAGAACGTGCACGAATGGTGCGGCGACTGGTACGACGCCGGCTACTACGCCGTTTCGCCCGCCGCCAATCCGCCGGGACCGGATCGCGGCAAACGCCGCTCCTCGCGCGGCGGCGCGTGGCGGCGGCATGTCAAGGTGGCGCGATGCGCCGCGCGGATGAGCCTCCCGCCGGAATTCCGCCACTCCGATTACGGCATGCGGCTCGCGGCGGACGCGGTCGCGTGACGCGGAACCGCGAGCATCAGAAGCTGTGAAGAAATCGGCCGGACTGCCGGGTTGACAGACGAAAGCGTCTGTCCCACATTGCACTCGAAGGACTTGCAGCGAGGTGGGGCAGGCGCTTCCGCCTGCCAACCGATTTCTTCACAGCTTCTCAGCGAGCGGCCCGAGGATGGGGAGAGCCCACCACGCTTCCGCTAGCTCTCGCGCGCGGGCTGCCGATGCCGCCCCCCGGACGGCGCGTGAGAAGTGCCGGCGTGCTGCTCGGGCCGCTCGCTGACGCTCACGGTTCCGTGTGCGGCGGAAAGCCGCTGCCGGGTCCTCGTCGCTACTGTGTCACGCACCAGCCCCGTCCCGCCCCGTTGCCGTAGGCGCCGATTGACAGCCTTCCAATCCGGATTCTATAGTGGAGCATGTCTGATCCCGACCAGACTCCCGCACCGCACGAGCTGCAGTTCCAGCACGCCGAGGTGATTCCCCCGGCGGGCGCGAGTGGCCCCGCGAGCCAGCTTTGCGTGGCCTGCAAGCGGCCCACCGGCGAAACTTACTATCATGCGCAGGGACGGGTGGTGTGCCCGGCGTGCGCGCAACGTATCCAGACCTTCCAGCAGGCTCCGCCGCGGAGATCGCTGGCTCGTGCCGTGCTTTACGGCGCGGTGGCCGCCCTGGGCGGCTGCATCCTGTATGCCGCGGTGGCCATCATCACGGGCTGGGAGTTCGGGCTGGTGGCCATCGTGGTGGGCTACATGGTTGGGAAAGCGATCCGCCACGGCTCGCACGGGCTGGGTGGCCGGCCGCAGCAGATACTCGCCGTCGTCCTGACCTACTTTGCGATTACGACGAGCTACATCCCGGTACTCATTTACGAGGCCAATCACCATCCCGAGAAGTTCGAGTCCACCGGCGCCACGCGGGGCGGCGCGGCACGAAGCGGCGCGGTGCGGAGCCAGGACCCGGGCGCCGCCCCGGAACGTCCACGCAAGCCGCGCATGGGCTTTGCCAGCGCCATGGTGATGCTTCTGCTGCTGACGGCCGCGGCGCCGTTCTTCGGGCTCGGTTCGGGCTTTTCAGGAATCATCACCCTGTTTCTCATCTTCATCGGCATGCGGCAGGCATGGAGATTGACCGCGCGATCGGAGATTCTCGTCATGGGCCCCTACCACTCGGCCCCGGCTTCATGACCTGTCCCGCGTGCGGTACGGACCGATCGGATTCCGCGCTCAGTTGCCCGCAGTGCCGGCGCCTGACGCACGCCGCGCAGTTGGAGGACCTGGCGCGGCAGGCGAAGGCGGCGTGGCGCGTCGGCAAGTTCGCCGAGGAGCGCGAGCTGTGGTCGCGGTCGCTCGCCCTGCTGCCCGAAGATACCGTCCAATACCGCAGCGTGCGCGCGCGCGTGGACGAGCTCGACCAGCAGACCGCGCAGGCGCATCCCTCGCACCCGGGCTGGCGGAAAGCCTCGATGGGAGTCGGCCCGGCGCTGCTGCTTCTGTTGGGCAAGGGCAAGCTGCTGTTGCTCGGGCTCACCAAGCTCGGCACGCTGCTCACCATGGCCGCCTCGCTGGGCGTCTACTGGGCGATGTATGGCTGGGCGCTGGCGCTGGGCCTGGTGTTGTCGATTTACATCCACGAAATGGGGCACGTGACCGCCATCCGCCACTACGGACTGCCGGCCAGCGCGCCCATGTTCATCCCCGGGCTGGGCGCGTTCATCCGGCTTCGCGGCGTGCGCTTGCCGCCCATTCCGGATGCGCGCATCGGGCTCGCCGGCCCGTGGTACGGCTTGGGGGCGTCGGTGGTGGCGCTGGCCGTCTATTCCATCACGCACATCAGGATCTGGGGCGTGATCGCGAATTTCGGCGCGGTGATCAACCTGTTCAATCTGATCCCGGTCTGGCAGTTGGACGGATCGCGCGGGATGCATTCGCTGACCCGGCTGCAGCGCGCCGCGGTGCTGGGGGCGGTGATGACACTGTGGTGGCTGACCTCGATCAAGATCCTGCTTCTGGTTGCCATGGGATGTGCGTACCGGCTGTTCACGCGCGACTGGGAAACGGAGCCGGACAACACAGGCCTAGGGCAGTTCCTGGCGGTGCTGGCCGCGCTCGCGCTGGTTGGAGCGCTCTCGATGGGCGCAACGGCCACGGCGGCGGCGCGGTGATGAGAGTGCGAACCGATCGCCATCAGTTCCCGACCGCCGATGACGAGTACACCCCAGAGCAGCGGCAGACGATCGATGCCCGCCTACGCGAGGCCGAGAAAGGCCCGTTCTACGGACCGTTCAAGGACGGCGCCGAGGTCGCGGCCTTCCTCAAGGCCAGCGCCCGCCGGGGGCAGGCAGGCCGAGCGCCGAAAACCTCGATGGACGACTAACCTTCGCGGCGCGCCGTGGAAGCGGAGCCCCAGAAACACGCATAGCCGACCATACGAGATGCCTTCGAAGGCGCTCTCGTCCGTTCATCTTACGTTCGATTCCTGGCTCGCCCCCCGGGCGGTTCGGCGGCGACCAGCGGCGTGACGAGTTTCTCGTAAAGCCCGAAGAGATGCTCGACTTGATCGCGGTCGCCGGTGAACGTCGCGGAGCGATACAGCTTGTCTACGGCATCGTCAAGAGCGCGGTGCGCCCTACGCAATTGCGGGGGCATGGAATCGATATCGTACAGATCGGCAAGCGTGGAGCCCGGAAACTGTGCGCGGGCATCGAGTACCGCCTGAGCAAGCGAGCGTATTCTCGCGCGCTTCGCGTCAGGAGCGTCCGGCCAAGGGAACGTGTTATAGACGATTCCGATGGAGTAGCGGTAGTCGCTCTTCAGGCGCCCCCCGATCTGGCGAAGCCACGCCATGTGCATAGCCGAGGTGAGGACGCCGAAGTGCCACAGGTCGGCGCACTGAAGCACAAAAACAAGGTCACTCGGCACTGTCGGAGGGTCGAGCCAGCCGATTGGAACATAGGCCCTTCGTTCCGAGCTCACTTTTGGTATCGCGAGAAACGGGCTGGACGGCACAACAGTCACGTGAAAACGGGTTGGGGTCTCAGCCAGTTTGCGGGTCCCCTCGCTCTTGCTCTTCAGCCGGGAGGATCTCACCGCCGCGATGCGCTCCTTTACCGCCGGCATCGCCCGCAGGTCCTTCGGTTGTGCATCGGCAAGATACAGAATCCACCGGTCCCCTCCGTTGATGAACTCCTCGGAACCCACGTACGGATGAAGGTACCTGGCCGCTCCCGGTTCATTGCGCAGAAACTCCGACCGCTCCGGCCCCGAGAAAATGTAGTGGCCCTCGTCGATGGGCTTGGAGCCGATCACAAGTTGTGGGATGTCACACAGCGGGCGGCTGGTTTCTTCCACGACCAGATGCCGGTTTGTAACCCTGCCGGCGTCGAAGAGATATGGCGTCAGGGCGGCATGGCGGCTCTCGGTGGGATCGCCCTTAATATCCCCGTAACTGAAGAGGCGCTTTTCGGCCGGCTCCCGGTCCCGTCCGCTCAACCCGATAATCACCACATGCACGTGCGCCATGCCGCGTGCATCGCTTCCCCACGCGAACGTGCGGTGGGCGAAGCCGATTTCCAACCCATAGCGATCCAAAAGCAGCGGCCAGAGCTGCGCCACCTGCTCGCCCTGGGTGATGGAATTGGTGGCGACAAATCCGATGCGGGCATGCGACCGCCGCAGGTATTCGCCCGCCTTTATGAACCATGCGGTTACGTAATCGAGCGTGCCGCCGCTGCCGCCGAGCCGCGCAATACGGCGCACTTGCGCTCTCTGCTCTTCGCTCTGATACTTCGCGCCTCCAAAGGGCGGGTTGCCGAGAATGTAGGAGCAACTCGCGGGCGCGATGAAGTCCGCCCAGTCCATCTCGAGGGCATCTGCCGGCAGGATGTGCGGCGATTTCTTCAGGGGGATGCGAACATAGCTTTCGCCAAACTCCAGCGAGAGCTTGTTGTTCATGATGTGGTCCATCATCCAGAGCGCGACTTCCGCGATGCGCGCGGGAAACTCGCCCAGCTCGATGCCATAGAATTGGTCTACATCGATGCGGCACATCTGGGAGACGTCCAACGATAACTGGCCGTCCTTGCGTTGCGCCTTCAGAACTTCGATCTCAAGAAGCCGTAGCTCGCGGTAAGAGATGATAAGGAAGTTGCCGCAACCGCATGCGGGGTCAAAGAAGCGGAGGGACGAAAGTTTCTGGTGAAACTCATCGAGCGCCTTCCGGCGTCCGCCGCCGCGGCCCTCGGATATTCGTTTGAATTCGCCGCGCAGCTCGTCGAGGAAAAGCGGCTCGATGACCTTCAGGATGTTTCTCTCGGTGGTATAGTGGGCGCCCTGAGAGCGCCGATCCTTCGGGTTCATGACGGACTGGAAGAGCGATCCGAATATGGCAGGGGAAATGGCATCCCAACTGAAATCGAGCGCGTCGATTAGGAGCGAGCGCATGGCGGCATTGAAATCCGGGAAGGGCAGCGGCTCCCGAAAGAGATCCCCATCGACGTAGGGGAACTGCGCCAGATCGGTATCGAGGTTGTGCTGCCGCTGTCTGACCGGCGTGTTCAGTACCTCAAAGAGCCGGCTGAGCCACAGGCCGGTATCGCTTCCGTCCGGGTTGGTGCGCTGCGCGATGAGCGTCGAGAAAACGTCCCTGGGCTCGAAGATGCCGGTGTCGTCGGCAAACAGGCAGAACACCAGCCGCACGAGAAACCGCTCCAGGTTGTGCCCGGAATAGCCAGACTCCTTCAGGGCGTCGTGCAGCTTGCCCATCATTTCCGAAGCTTTGATATTGACCGGGTCCTGCTCGCGGAACGTGCGTTTCCGGACGCCAAGGATGAAGGCGAAATCCTCGACGTGCTCGGGAAGTTGGCTGAGCCCAAATCGAATTGCGGTGTCATCTTCGAGGTCGTACAACTCGAAGATTTGGAAATCGCTCACCAGAACGTAGCGGGGAAGCTCGTGCTCTTTGAGCCCGGGAAAGTAGTCGAGGGCCTGTTCCTTGGCGCGTGCCAGGTCGCGGCCGGCGCTCTTCTGCTCCACCAGGAGGACGCCCTTCCAGAACAAATCGATGAACCCGCGCTGGTCGCCGAGTTTCTTGACCGGCTCCTCGAAACTGGCGACGCGGCGGCGGGTAACGCCGAATATCTCGAAGAACTCGTTGTAGAAGGTCTGGCTCTCGCCGCGCTCGTAGTGGGCGTCCTGCCATTCCTCCGCGAAGCGTGCCGCCCGCGCCTTGATCTCGTTCCAGCTTAGCCGCATTCGACAGAGCCCCCCCTACTTCAACGACGCCGCGATCCTCGCCCGGTACTCCTCGGCCTTCGCCAGCACCAACTTCTCGTCGAGCGTCAGTATCCGGCCATCGCTCACCACCGTCTTGCCGTTCACCATCACGTCGCGCACATCATCGGCCTTCAGCGCGTACACCATCTGCGAGACCGCGTCGTAGAGCGGCACCGCGTTCGGACGGTCGAGCCGCACCAGGATCAGGTCCGCCCGCTTGCCGGGCTCCAGCGACCCGATTTCGCCCTCCAGACCCAGCACCCGCGCCCCGCCAATCGTCGCCATCTCGAGCGCCGCGGTAGCCGGTAGCGCCCGCGGGTCCATCGTGACCAGCTTCTGCAGCTTGGCCGCCAGGTCCATCTCTTCGAACATATTGAAGTCGTTGTTGCTGCCCGCCGGACCGTCCGGGCCGAGCCCCACGTGGATGCCCAGAGCCAGCATGCGCGCAACCGGCGCGGCGCCGCTCGCCAGCTTCATGTTGCTCGACGGGCAATGCGCCACGCCCACACCGCGCGCCTTCAGAATCGCCATGTCCGCGTCGTCCACCCACACGCAGTGCGCCGCCACTGTCCGCCCGCCGAAAACGCCCAGCGAGTCCAGCACCTTTGTGGGCGTCATGTGCCGCGCGGCCAGCGTGTCGTCGTTCTCCTTTTTGGTTTCCGAGAGGTGAATGATCAGCGGCGCGTGGTACTTGTCGGCCAGCGCGCGGGAGGCCTTCAGCGTCTCGTCGGAATTGGTGTAGAGCGCGTGCGGGGCCACGGCGGCCACCACCAGCGGGTCGTTGCGGAAGCGCGCCAGGTAGCGTTCCGTGTAGGCCAGCGCATCGGCGGGCGTTTTGTTGTCGGCCACTGGGAAGCCGATGATGGTCTCGCCCAGCACGCCGCGCATTCCGGCTTCCCTGGCGGTTTCCGCCACCACGTCCTCGAAGTAGTACATGTCGGTGAAGGTGGTGGTGCCGCCCAGCAGCATTTCGAGACAACCCAGCCGCGTGCCCCAGCGCACGAAATCCGGCGAGACGTTCTTGGCTTCGGCCGGGAAGATGTACTTCTCCAGCCAGTCCTGCAACCGCAGGTCGTCGGCGATGCCGCGAAACAGCGACATGGCCGCGTGCGTGTGGGTGTTGACGAGCCCCGGCGCCAGGATCGCTTGCGGACGGTCCAGGCGTTGCTTAGCCTGGAAGCGCGCGTCGATTTCGGCGCGCGTGCCGACGCCCACGATGCGGTCGCCCGCAATCGCCACCGCGCCGTTCTCGATCACCGGGCGCACGGGGTTTTCGGTGATCACCCAGCGCGCGCTCCAGATCCAGTCCGCCGGCGCGGCGCCCAGCGTGGCGATGAACAGGAAGAAGCTACAGGTACGAAACATCGAATGGCTTCGGGAAGAGGTCTTTCAAACGGTACGTTTCGGTCTTGCCCCGCAGGTTCACCAGGACGACCTCGATGTCGCCGCAGAATTCCCACAGGATCTGCCGGCAGGCGCCGCACGGCGGAGTCAGCGCGTCCGTGTCGGCGGCCACGGCCACGCGGCGGAACTTGCGCGCGCCTTCGGAAACCGCCTTGAAGACGGCCACCCGCTCGGCGCAGATGGTCAGGCCGTAGGTGGCGTTCTCCACGTTGCAGCCGGTGTGGAAGCCGCCGTCGGTGTCTTCCAGCGCCGCGCCCACCTTAAACTTCGAGAATGGCGCGAAGGCGTTCTCGCGGGCCAGCAGGGCCGCCAAGAGCAGCGGATCGCTCATCGCACGCCCTCCTTACACGACTTCGGCCAACCGCGGCAGAAGCGCTTTCAGGAACCGCACCAGCGTTTCGCGCACCATGGCGCCGGTCTCCAGCACTTCCTCGTGGTCGATCCTGGTATGCGGCACCACGCCCGCCGCCATGTTGGTGACGCACGAAATGCCCAGCGACTTCATCCCCATGTGGTTGGCCGCGATCACTTCCAGCACCGTGGACATGCCCACCACGTCCGCCCCAATGGTCCGCAGGTAGCGGATCTCCGCGGGAGTCTCGTAGCTGGGGCCCGGCATGGCGGCGTACACGCCCTCGCACATGAACACGCACTGCGCCGTGGCCACTTCCTTGGCTATCTCGCGATACTTCCGCGAGTAAGCCTCCGACATGTCCGGAAAGCGCGGCCCCAGCGATTCGTCGTTGGCTCCCGCCAGCGGATTCACGCCCTGCAGATTGATATGGTCCGAAATCAGCACCAGGCCGCCGCGTTCCAACTCCTGGTTGATGCCGCCGGCGGCGTTGGTGAACACCATGGACCGCACGCCCAGCGCGTGCAGCACCCGCACGCCGAAAACCACCTCCGCCGGAGAGTAGCCTTCGTAGAGATGCGCGCGCCCGGCCATCACCGCCACCGGGATTTCGCCCAGATTGCCCAGGACCAGCGTACCGGCGTGTCCCACGGCCGTGGAACCCGGCCAGCCGGGAATCTCCGCATACGGCACTTTCGTGCTATCCGTCAATTGGTCCGCGAACGCGCCCAGGCCGCTGCCCAGGACGACGCCGATGCCGGGCCGCAGCCTCGATCGGCTCATGATGGCTTGTTTGGCTTCCGCAATCACAAGAACATCCCCGCAATGCAGGCCGACATGAAGTTGGCCATCGAGCCTGCCGCTACCGCGCGCAACCCCAGCCGCGCGAGATCACTTTTCCGATTCGGCGCCAGCGCGCCGATGCCGCCAATCTGGATGGCGATGGAACTCAGGTTGGCGAATCCGCACAAGGCGAACGTGGCGATGGTGAACGACTTCGCCTCCAGGTGCTCCTTCAGCGGGCCCAGTTGCTGGAACGCCACCATTTCATTGGTGACCAGGCGCGTGCCCAACAGGCTGCCGATGGTCCCGGCGTCCTGCCACGGCACCCCCAGCAGCCACGCCACCGGAGCGAAAACCCAGCCGAAGATTTTCTGCAACGACTCGGGGAACCACGCGGCATGCGCGTGCGTCCAGCCCATCATGCCGTTCATCAAGGCGATCAACGCCAGAAACGCAATCAGCATGGCGGCGATATTCAGCACCAGACGGAGACCGTCGCCGGCTCCCTGCGCCGCCGCGTCGATCACGTTCACCGCCGTCTTCTCCACGTTGATCTCCACCTTGCCCGCGGTGGCCGGCGTTCCCGTCTCCGGAATGAAAATCTTGGCCAGCATGATGGTGGCCGGCGCGGTCATGATCACCGCCGTCAGCAGGTGGCGAATCTCCACGTGGCCCACGCCCACGTACGCCGCCATCACCGCGCCCGATACGTGCGCCATGCCGCAGGTCATGACGGTGAACAACTCGCTCTCGGTCATGCCCGCCAGGAACGGCTTGATAGTGAGCGGCGCTTCCGTCTGGCCCATGAAGATGCTGGCCGCCACGTTCAGCGACTCCGCGCCGCTCACGCCCATCACTTTCTGCATGCCGATGGCCATTGCCTTGACCACCCACTGCATGATCCCCAGGTAGTACAGGATGGCGAAAAACGAGGCGATGAAGATGATGATGGGCAGCACCTGGAAGGCGAACACGAAACCCATCGGCGGTTTCGACGTGCCCAGATCCCCGAAGACGAACGTGGTGCCCGCTTCGGCGTATCCGAACATCGCCTTCACGCCGCCGCTGATGGACTGCAGCACCTCGCTGGCGGGCGTTTTCAGCACGATCACCGCGAAGGCGAACTGCAGGCCCAGCCCCCACGCCACGATGCGCAGCTTGATGGCGCGCTTGTGCGTGGAGCACAGCCAGGCGAACCCCATGATCGCCAGCAGGCCCAGCACTCCGGTGTAGCGGCCCATTACCCAACCACTTCCAGAATGAGCTCCCGCTCATCGGGCTTCTGGCCGGAGATGCGGAAAGCGTCCTCTACCATCTCCGCGGCCTCTTCCACACGGTCTTCCCTGGTGTAGTAGAGGCGGCACAGCACCGAGCCGGCGTCCACCTTCTCGCCCGTCTTGACCTCCAGGATGATGCCCACGGCCGGATCGATGGCGTCTTCCTTCTTGTCCCGGCCGGCGCCGATCAGGTTGGACGCCGCGCCGATGTCCTGGGCGTTGATCAGGCTCACGTATCCGGCGCGCGGCGACGCGATCTCACGCATCCCCGTGGCGTTCGGCAGCAGCTCGAACTTGTCGAGCGCCTGTGGATTGCCGCCCTGCGCCGCCACCACCTGTTTCAATTTCTTGTAAGCGGACAAGTCCACCAGGTGCTTTTCCGCCGTGCGGCGCGCGTCGTCCAGCGTGGCGGCTTTCTTCCCCAGGAAGATCATGCGCGCCGCCAACTCGATCGACAACTTGGTCAGATCCGCCGGACCCGCGTTCTGCAGCGTTTGCGACGCTTCCATGACCTCCAGCGCGTTGCCCACCGCATAGCCCAGCGGCTGGTTCATGTCGGTGATCAGCGCCTGGACTTTCTTGTCCATGCGCCGCCCGATGCCAACCATGGTATGCGCCAGCAGCCGCGCGTCCAACTGCTTCTTCATGAACGCGCCGCTGCCCACCTTGACGTCCAGCACCAGGGCGTCGATTCCCTCGGCCAGTTTCTTCGACATGATCGACGACGAAATCAGCGGGATCGATTCCACCGTCCCCGTCACATCGCGCAGCGCATACAGCTTGCGGTCCGCCGGCGCCAGGCGGTCGGTCTGTCCGATGAACGCCAGCCCCAGTTCCGCCAGTTGCTTCTCGAATTCCTCCGCCGTCAGGTTGGTGCGGAATCCCGGGATGGACTCCAACTTGTCCAGCGTGCCGCCGGTGTGGCCCAGCGCGCGGCCCGACATCATCGGCACCACCACTCCCGCCGCCGCCGCCAACGGCGCCACAATCAAGCTGGTCTTGTCGCCCACACCCCCAGTGGAGTGCTTGTCCACCTTCACGCCGGGGATGTTCGACAGATCGACCGTGTCGCCGGAACGGAGCATGCACTCCGTGAGACGGCTCACTTCCCGGTCCGACATCCCCGAGAAGAAAACCGCCATGAGGAAGGCCGACATTTGATAGTCGGGAATGTCTCCGTTGGTGTAACCTTCCACCAGAAACTCAATCTCCTCAGGGGTGAGTTCTGCTCCGCCCCGCTTCCGCTGGATCAAGTCAACTGTACGCATTATGAGACACTTAGCGTACCATTCGCGCACCCCTAAAGTAAAGGCAGGGTTTCTTCCGGGGTCGCCCCGCCGCCTGCTAGGATAGTATTCAATGAACCCCACAGACCCTGGCCAGACCGTCAAAGTGCCTATTCCCGGCGTCAAAAAGCTCATTGCCGTAGGCTCCGGCAAGGGCGGCGTCGGCAAAACCACCGTCGCCGTGAACCTGGCTGTCGGGCTCGCCGCGCTCGGTTATGAGACCGGTCTCATGGATGCCGATGTCTACGGCCCCAACGTCCCCTTGATGATGGGCATCAACCGCACGCCCCTGGCGGTCGGCGAGCGCATCCAGCCGCTCGAACAGCACGGCGTCAAGCTCATGTCCATGGGCTTCCTCAACCCCGGCGACAAGCCCCTGGTTTGGCGCGGCCCCATGCTTCACAGCGTGATTCAGCAGTTTCTGCGCGGCGTCGATTGGGGCGACCTGGACTACCTCGTGATCGACCTGCCGCCGGGCACCGGCGACGTGCAGCTCTCGCTCATTCAGACCGCCCCCATCACCGGCGCCATCGTCGTCACCACCCCCTCGGACGTGTCGCTCGAGGACGCGCGCAAGGCCGTTCACATGTTCCACCAGGTGAGGGTGCCAATCCTCGGCATTGTCGAGAATATGAGCTACCTGATGTGCCCGCACTGCGCCCAACGCATCGATGTTTTCAGCACCGGCGGAGGCCGCCGCACCGCCGCCGAGATGGGCGTGCATTTCCTCGGAGAACTGCCGCTCGATCCCAAGGTCCGCATCGGCGGCGACACCGGCGCCCCGGTGGCGCTAACGGCCGGCGATGGCGAGGCGTTCCTGGAATTGGCCCGCAACACCGTAGCGCGCGCCGAGGAGGCAGCCAGCGAACCGGGCCCCGACATCGAAATCGGCGAGTGACGCCGGGCACGCCTACAGTTTGGGCTTGGGCGGAGGCAGTTCCCGCGCCACCACCTGGTCGGAGAAATTCACGCGGTGGTGGGCGCCGTCGCAGAACGGCTTGTTCTCCGACTGGCCGCAGCGGCACAACGAAATCGCCGTCCGGCCCGCCAGGCCGAATGCCGCGCCGGCCGGATCGTGGATCTCGAATTCCCCTTCGATCCGGATCGGGCCATTATGAGCGACAACTATCTTTGAGGGCATGCTTCGGATGGTACCACGGGATGCCGGCTACTGCTTCTTGGTCCCCGCGGGAGGCGCCGGAGCCTTGGAATCGTCCACCGGGTTCCCATAGGTGATGGTCGACTTGCCCTCGTACCGCTTGTAATCCTGGTACTTCACCGTCATGCGGATGCGCTGGTCCTGCCCGTCCGGGAAGTGCAGCGTATCGTCGGCGCGCGTGTAGGTCGGAAACCAGTACTTGCCGTCGATCTGCTCGCGGTAGGTCTCGAACCTCGGAAACTCGTTGCCCTTTTTGACGATGCCCACGCCCTTGCCAAACGTCTTGACAATCTGGAAATCGCGGTCGTCCACCCAGATGGTCCCCTGAAAATACCGCTTCCCCGCGACCAGCTTCTTCGGCTTGACGTTGAAGTTGTAGGTGCCGATTTCGTCGATTTTGTCGCGCCCCGTGTACTTGATGTCGTACAACCCCACGTCTTTGGTGGTCAGCACGAACGGCTGCACATCCCGCAGGTCCTGTTCGTCCTCCCGCGTGAGCACGATGTGTTGCAGATTCTGCACCGGCGCCCAAACCACCTTGGACATGCGTTTGCCCTCGGGCGTGAAAATGATGTCCTCAATCAGGTCCCAGTGGCCGATCTCGGGGTTCCCGTTGAAGTCCACTTCCTGCAGTTTGACGGTCTGGCGGTAGGTGTAGTTGCCGCGCGCCTCCTGAAACTCGGCTTCCTTGGCGGCAAACTTCTGAACGATCACTTCCGGATCCAGGCTGTCCTGGCTCGCGGAGGCGGCCGGAGCTGCCTTCGAAGCGGCGTTAGGTGCGGCGCCCTGATGGGACGCTCCGTCAGCCATGCCCAACGCCGCAATCGCGGCTGCAAAAAGGAATCCACGCATAGCTAAATTATGGCGCGATTTCAGCGTTTCCGCTGGCCCGTTTCGATGGAACCCACTCTGAAACTCCGCATGCGGTTCTCCGGCACATCTTGCCGCACGCCTTCACAGGCCCGGTCTTTTCCCCGCCAGGCCGCCAGGCAGGGGCTCCCCTGTTCCACCTGGCTCTGTCCCGGCATTCCACCGCCGGCGGCCTGGACAGTTCCAGCACCCGATCGGCACAAGGCGTCTTCCAGGACGCACCATGCAGAGACAGGCCATCGCGCAGTGGATCGCAGTCCGATTGCGAGTCGACCTCGGTTTGATCGAATTCCCGGACGTTAGAACGGGAAGTCTTTGTGCGACGTCTCGTGGAACCTCGCGGCGTTGACCAGGTAGCGGTACGGATTCATCGGCGTGCCGTCGGTGCGGACCTCGTAGTGGAGGTGCGGCGCGGTGACGCGGCCGCTGGCCCCGACTGCCCCGATCAACTCGCCGCGGCGGACTTCCTGGCCGGCGAAGACGAAGAACTTGGAGAGATGGCCGTAGCGAGTGGAGATGCCGCCGCCATGATCGACCTGGATCAAGCGGCCGTAGCCGCCTTCCATGGCGGCAAACGTCACGGTGCCGTCGGCGGTGGCCCGAACCGGAGTTCCGATGGGGGCGCAGATATCGACGCCGGCATGGAACTCGCCTCCCTCGCCCGAGAGCGGGTCGATGCGCATGCCGTAGGAACCGGTCAGATTGCCCTCGACTGGCCAGAGACTGGGAGTGGCATTGGTCTGAAAGCCGCGCGAGTGGTGACTCTGCACGGCCAGCAGATTGGCATTGCGCAGATAGTTGTAGTCCTCCAGGCTTTCGGCGAAAGTCGGCACCAGTTTGCCCTCCGCGGAGAGATCCGCGGGGCCTTCCAGCTTTTGCTTGATCCCATACGCCATGGCGACTTCCTGGGCGTTCAACTCAAGGCTGGCAAGCTGATCGTTCTTCTGGTTGACCACCTTCTGCAAATTCTGGTAGCGGGCGCGGAGACCATCGGCTTCCTGGCTCAACGAGTTGTACTTGGCGACCTTCCAGGCCATTCGGGCGTAGCTGGCCACGAAACCGAATGCGGAGAAACAACCCAGGAGAGCAAGAGCCAGAATGGAGTAGACGGCTTGGTGGGGAATATGAATGCGCCTCAGGCGACCGCGCAGGGAGTGGGCTACAACCACGACGAAATATTCCTGCTTCACTGAATTCTCCGGACCGGGTCCTTGAGATTCGGGACGAATATCCGCTCCCGGAACCCGGTTGGGACTCTTCAATACATATCGACTGGACGAAACTCAAACTGTAACAGCAGCGGCACACCGTTGTCAAGCCCTTATCTTATGCTTGCAAGTGATTGAAAAATCGAGTATTATACCAGTCTACCGTGCCCAGGCGAATTCCCGGAAGTTTGTTTGCTCCGCAACCTGGTGGAGCGGCGCAGTCTGCTGTTCCAACTGGTGCGACGCGATTTCGAGCAGCGCTTCGTGGGATCGGCGATCGGGTGGATCTGGGGTCTGATCCATCCGCTGGTGCTGCTGCTGAGCTGGGTGTACATCTTCCAGGTCTGTTTGCGGATCGAGCCGCCCAAGGGGGTGGCCAGCTACCCGTTGTTCATCTTCTCGGGGATGCTTCCCTGGCTGCTGTTCAGCGACACGGTGCAGCGGTCGGCCGGCAGCCTGCTGGACCACGCCAACCTCATCACCAAGTCGGTCTTCCCCTCGGAGATCGTGCCTGTATCCGTATTCTTATCGTCGCTGGTGAGCCACCTCCTGGCGCTGACGCTGATGGTGGCGGCGGCGGCCCTGGTGCTCCACAAGTTCAGCGCGTTTCTGCTGCTGCTGCCGTTCTACATGTTCCTGGTGGGGCTTTTCGCCGTGGGACTGGGCTGGGTGATGGCCAGCCTGCACGTCTTCCTGCGCGACACGGCGCAGTTTCTGAGCGTGGTGTTGACGTTCTGGTTCTGGCTCACTCCCATCATGATTCCGGAGGAACGGGTTCCGCGCCAGATCCACTTCCTGCTCTCCGCCAACCCGATGAACTACGCGGTGCGCGTATACCGCTCCGCGCTGCTGGATGCCCACTGGCCGCATCCGGCGGACGTAGCCATTCTGGCGGCTTCCTCGACGCTGGTGTTTGTGCTTGGGGGGCTATTCTTCCGGCACATGAAACGCGGTTTCGCCGACGTGCTGTAGGGTGACCCGGAAACCCCGGGTCCTAAAAGCGCAGGTCTTCGCGGGTGAACGTCAGGTCGCGGTCGAGAACCATCTGGAGCATGCTGCCGCGGGGGAGCGTGACGTCGGCGCGCTTGTCGTGGAAGATGGTTGCCAGGCCGGCAGCGGCACCGGCGGCCGCTCCAATGCCCACCCCTCCCAGAGGATGTCCGGCGGCGGCGCCCGCCACCGAGCCGACCCCGGCTCCCACTCCCGTCCCGATGGCCACGGTACGGGCATCGCCCGAACTGTCGCGTTCTCCAGTGACGCCGCCTTCCTTGGGATCCACCTGGCCGCGGCCGGAATCGGCCGAACCGAGGCGCGAGCGGAAGTCGCGGGTCACGCCGTTCGGCAGGGTGAGGGTTTCGAAGCGGATGAACAACTGGCCTTTGCCCTTGACACCCTTGGCCGGCTTGCTTTCGGTGACAACTCCGTTCACGAAACTGCCGCGCGGGATCACCACGCGGCCGCCCGAGTACACCGGGACCGACACTTCGAGGTACACCTGATCCCCTTCATGAGCGTGTTTGGTGTCGAGGTTGTTGCGGAGGACGAGCGCCACGCGCGAGCCGGCGGGGACGATGTAGCCGGCGTCGGGCAGTGGCGGCTCGGGCCTGCGCTGAATCGGGGCCGGAACCGGCGCGGGATCGGGCGGGCTGGATTCGTCCGCCGGCCTGGAGACGGCGGGCGGCGCATCGGCGGTCGCCGGACGCCTCTCCCGGACGTATAGGAGTTCTCCTTCCGTGGTCCGGCTGCGCTCGACGATCTGGCGCGTGACGATCAGCGTCGAGCGGTCGCGGGACAGTTCCCAGCGGTCCATCACCGTGTACTCGTGGCCTCCCGTGACGATCGTGTTGGTGAGCAGCGCGGCGCCTTCCCATTTGACCCTGCTGCTCCAGGAGTCCTGGCCGGCCTGGGTGCGCGTTTCGGTGCCGTCGAGCAGCCAGGTCCACTGGACGGCGGCGCCATTCTCGCCGGGGACGGAACATCGGATGGCCATATCCTGCTGTGTCACATCGAGGACTTGGCCCGGTGGGACGGCCAGGGCGCGCGAGTTGCTGTTACGCGCGTCGAGAAACCACTTGCCGGAGAAGTCGCGGTCGGCGCCAGCGGCCGGAAGCGGGGCAGTGAGCGCCAACCGGAGGACGACAAACGCTACGCCGGGTGCCAGCCGCAACATGACAGTAGCTTAGCACTGCCGAGTGCCGTTGGGGATGCGGCCCAGGCGGGGCACTACGCATTCCCATGCAGCTTCTTGAGGAGCCATGCCATATTGCGGCCGAGGACCCTCATGGTGCGGATGCCTTCCTCGTCCTTCTCGACTTCGCCGGGCTCGCGGCCGAAGCCGATGTTCCAGTAGCACGAGCCCGGCACGATCATTTCCGTAATCAGGAAGAAGTGGTTGAGGGTGTCGAAGGCATGGATGGCCCCGGCCCTGCGCACGGCCACCACGGCGGCGCCCACTTTGCGGCGATACATGCCCCCATTGGCGCCCGAAACCAGGCAGGCGCGGTCGATCAGGGCCTTGATCTCCGGAGTAACATCCGTTACGTAGGTTGGCGAGCCGAGCAGGATGGCGTCGGCGGCGTCCATCTTTTCGATGCAGGAGTTGCCGAAGTCGTCCTCCTGCGAGCAGCGGCGGTCCTTCCGGACGCTGCACTTCCGGCAGGCGCGGCAGCCGTGAATCGTTACGCCGCCCAGTTCCACCAGTTCGGTCTCGATGCCCTCGGTTCGCAACTCGCCGAGAACATGGTTCAGCAGGATGGCAGTGTTGCCGCCTCGCCGGGCGCTGCCGTTGAATGCGACGACTTTCATAAGGAGAGAACCTCTAGCTTTCCATTGTCGCTCACGGCGACGCGGGAGGCCGCTCGCGGGCTACCGGGCTTGCTTGTACATCTGCAGCAGCATCACCACGGGCGTCTTGGCGAAGATGCCGTGGGGCAATTGCGGCGGCATGTGCACGAAGGCGCCGGCCTGGGCCTCGAAGATATCCGGGCCGAGGGTGAGGCGCGCCTCGCCGCTGTGTATGTAGATGCTGGCGGACATGGGGGCGGTGTGGGCGGAGAGTTCCTGGCCGGGCGCAAAGCCGAAAACCAGGATCTTCACGTGGGGGTCGTCGTAGAGGGTGCGGCTGAGAATGCCGTTCTCGGGAATCTGCACCTCCCCGGCGAGGTTGGGAATCAGTGTGTAGTCCACCATCCCATTATCGACCGGCGGGGCGGGATCGCGGCAACCGGGACTGCGGCACCTGTAAACTCCCAGGCCCACGGTATCCCGCCGGGCCGTAACCAGAACCGTCATGGTAGTACCAACCATTGCCAGGAGCGGCTCGCGAGACTATCATCGGGGCTGAATCCGATTTATCCGCCAGGCATCGGAAGTATATAGGAATGCAGAAAAACACGCCGCTGAAAATGGAAAACTGGATGGATGCCGCCGATCCCAACTCGGCGATGGATCAGCCCCAAACCGGCCTGGGCGCAGACGGTCGGGGACCGGCTGCCCCGGCCAACGAAATGGCCCTCCAGCGTCTCGATTCGATCAGGCCTGGGAGCGTCGTTCTAATCGAGTCCAGGGACGGGTCCCGCTCCGAAAAGTACTACGTCCGGAATTCCACCCGGAACGGCGCGAACCACAGTATCCGGCTCGTGCGTGGTCCGGTGGCGGAGTACGAGCCCGAAACCGCACATCGAGCGGAAGAACCCAACTATTACGACGTTCTTCAAATCGGTCCGCAGGCCGAAACCGAAACTATCTACCGCGTCTATCGCATCATGGCCGCTCGTTTTCACCCGGACAATCCGGAGACCGGCGATATCGAGAAGTTCCTGCTTCTCAAGAAGGCCCACGAAGTGCTGTCCGACCCCGACTGCCGCGCCGATTACGATGAGCGCCGCCAGAAACAAGCGGCGGCGCCGATGCCGATTTTTGAGCTCAAGGATTTTGTCACCGGCGTGGAGGCGGAGGGAAACCGGCGCCTGGGAGTGCTGTCCTTGTTGTACAACCAGCGGCGCCTGGATCCGGATCATCCCGCGGTCACGTTGCTCGATCTGGAAAACCGGATGGCGTTCCCGCGCGAATACCTGGCTTTCACCATGTGGTACCTGCGCTCCAAGAGCTTTGTGACGGCGGCCGACAACTCGGATTACACGTTGACGGCCGCGGGCGCGGAATACGTGGAAGCCAACGTCGGCAAGAGCGACATCCTCGGCAAACTGCTCTTTCCCGGCCGCGAGTAGGCCAATCGACGCCCCGGGGAGCGTGCCCGCGTGGGGCGGGCGGGCGCGCGCGCGGGCCGGGTCTAGAAAAATATCTTCACCCCAAACTGCACGTACCGCGGATTCGCCTTCTCCGACAACACGCCGAACCCGCTGTCGGCGACATTCTTGAGAGCGTACAACTTGTACCCGTCCGGGGTCAGGATATTGAAGGTGTTGGCGGACATGCCGGCAAAACCCTGGGGCAGCGGCACGGTGAAGAAATTCGCCGGCAATACGCCCTTCGTCTGGCTGGAGGTCACGAAGCCTTGCACCTGTGCGAGCAACGCCGCGCCGGCCGTGGTGGTGGATAGCGGCTGGTTATTGGCGGCGGCCCAGGTATTGTAATTGGCCGCCGTAATCACGGCGGTGGTGGGCGCGGCGGTAAACAGGTCGCCTGCCGTGTAGCTGGCGCCCGGACCGAAGGTCGGATGGTTGAAGACGTTCAGCAGATCCACGCGGAACTGCACCTTCACCCTGCCCTCGCGAATGGGAATGGACTTCTGGACGGATGCGTCGAAGTAATTCTGCATGGGGCCGCGGCCCCCGTCGAGAGTGCGCGGAGCGTCTCCCAACATCCCTACCGGCGGGCGTTCGAAGGCGGCCGGGTTCAAATACGGCTGGCACTGGGTAGTGTACGGGCAACCGCGGCTCCACAACGGGTTCACCACCGGGACGCCCGGAACCTCGTCGGGACGCGTCGAATACTTCGCGTTCGAGCTGTTGTCGCCCAACAGGTTGTTGTCTTCGATCACCGGCATGAACGGCAAGGCGCTGCGCAGGCGCTCGATGCCCGAGATCGACCAGTTTCCGAGAACCGCGTCCAGCGCCTTGGGCATACTTGCCAGATACCGCCGTCCGCGTCCGAATGGCATGTCGTAGAGCGCCGACACCATCAGGTTGTGCTTCACGTCGAAAGTGGAAACGGAACGGTCCAGGCTGCGCGCGCCGCCGAAACTGGCGCCGCTCACCTGCGTAAACTGCGAGCTGAGGGTCGCGCCTTCGGGAGCGGAGTCGCTGGCGTCGTCGATCGACTTGCCATAGGTATAGTTAGCCGACAGTGTCAGTCCCTGCGTCGGGCGCCGCACCAGACTTACGTATCCTGCATGCCGGATACTGTCGGCCGAGGTGTCCCAACGGGTGTAAAGGTTGCTGAAACCCATGAAGGTGCTGCCCAGGGAGCCCTGCTGCACCTGGATCACGGAGCCGGTCGTGCTGACGCGCTGCAGGGGGTCGGCAACGGTCGTCGCGGGGCTCTGGCCGAGGGCGTAGTATGCCTGCACCAGGGCGAGGTTAGCGGCGTTCTGGTTCTCCAGGTTCATGAACAGGTGCGTTCCCTTGTTCCCCACGTAACCCAGTTCGATCACATCCTTGGAATCGACCCGGAATGCCAGGCTCAGGTTCCAACTCTGCGCCGACGGAGTCTTCATATTCGGAGCGATCGCAAAGCCCTGACTTACGTAATTCATGCTGCCCAGATAGTTCAGCCCGTTCGAGGGGATGCTGAGCACCTGCGACCAGGTTAGTGGCGGGTCGTACGGAGGATTGCTCGACATGCGCATCGGGTACTTCGGGTTGACCTGGCCGGAATTCTCGCTGAAGCTGGTGGCCGGAGTCGAGAAACTCGGGAACGGTTGCCGGTTCTGCCCGTTGAGAGGGCTATGAGACATGCCGTAACCGCCACGTACCACCAGCCGTCCACTCTCCAGGCCGGGGACCTTGGGGCTCCACGCGAAGCCGAAACGCGGCTCGAAATCCGTATGATCGGCCGGCCACAGATAACGCGAACGGCCGGCCACGCCATCGAAGGCAAACGGCGGAACCAGCGCCGAAGTGATCACCTGCCCGGTAATCAGCGTCTGCGGTTGCGGCAGCGGGAACGACTGGGCCAGCTCCGGCAGGAACGAACCCTGGTGGTCATACTTTTCGGTGCGGGGCAGTTGCAGCGAATAACGCAGCCCGAGGTTAAGGGTCAGAGTCGGGCTTATCCTCCAATCGTCCTGCACGAAAGCCGCGCCGCTATTCCACCGGTAGTAATACGACAGCAGCGCGTCGTTCAGATTCACGCTGTCCGGCACGCCCACCAGATAGCTGGCGAATTGAACGCCGCCCGTACCGCCCTTGACACCGGTCGAGGAGGTTTCATTCGCCGAGAAACTGTACGTGCCGCCGGCCGAGTACAGGTAGTTGGTGGTGTTCAGCAGCTCGTGGGTCGCGTCCACGCCGATCTTGAAACTCATCTTCCCGCGGCTGATCATCACGGTATCGCCCAGATTGTACCGCTCTTCCACGTCGTCTCCCAGAATCGAGCCGCCCTCGCCGATCTGGCCGTAAGTCCCCAACCCGTCCGTAATGACCGGCAGCCCGCCGTGGGTCAGACTGGGAAGCCCGTACATGGTGCTCAGGTTAGCGCCGGTCTTCACGTCCCATTGCGGACCGAACGTATTGCTGAAGCGCCCGCGGGTATAGTTCAACCGCAAATCGTTGATCACGGTGGCCGAGATCATCTGCGTGTCGGCCACCATGAACTGTTTCGAATCGCTGTAATTGGCCGCGCTGCCGCTGGCGGGGTAGTCGGCGTTGAAGCCGGTCTTGCCGACAATCGGCACGATGGTGGCGCGCAGGCTCAGGCGGTTCAGCGCGCTGACGTTTTCGTCGATTCGCGCCGTGTAGCGGGTGTTATCGTCCTGCAGGAATCGCTGCGTTACGTAGTTGGCCAGGTTGCCGCTGGGATCGATGTAGTAACCGGTGTTCGGTTTGGGAATGTACTGCAGCATTTGCACGTCCACCGGATCGAGCAGCGTTGGCGGGAGCACGTTATTGGGGAACGGAGTCAGAGTGCCGCCGGACGGCGCGGCAATCGCCGTAAGCTGGGTCCCCGAGGGAGTGAACGCCTGGTAGATTACCGACGTGCTCGTCTTCACGCTCGGAAACTGCGCGGCGACGGATGCCGGCACGGCGACGGAAGCGCTATTGGTGGCCAGCACGGTGTTGCTGAAATCGCCGCCCCGCGTGGCATCGTTGGCCATCAGGCCGTCCACCTGAACGTGGTCGGTCCGGTAGCGCGGTTCCACGGCAAAGAAGAAGAACGTGCGGTTGCGCCCGTTATAAAGCTTCGGAATGTACACCGGCCCGCCCACCGCTAACGAGAACTCGTTGTCCCGCAGGGTGGAGGGGGAGCGGTTGGTGGACGCCAGCGTGTACGGCGCGGCATTTAGCCATGGATTCCGTCCATACCAGAGCGCCGTGCCATGAAGCTGGTTGGTGCCGGATTTGGTAGTGACGTTGATGACGCCTCCGCCGGTGCGGCCAAACTCCGCCGAGTAGGCATTGGTCTGCACCGACATCTCCTGCACCGTCTCGGGCGAGAAACTCACCACCGCGCGCGCCAGGCCCACACCGGTATTGTTCACGCCGTCGGCCAGCATCAGGCTGCTGCCGGCGCGCCCGCCGTTGATGGTCATGTTGTAACCCGGCTGTGTGCCTCCGGAGCCGACGCCGGGGTCTTCCGTGCCCACGTCGCCGGTCACGTTGGGAACCGTAAGCGCCAGGTCGAGCACGCTGCGATTCGCCAGCGGCGCGTTCACGAACTGCATCTCCGTGATGGTCTGGCCGCTGGTTCCCGATTCCACATTCAGCAGCGGAGCGCCGGCGGAGACCACCGTGACCTCGACCTTGATATTGCCGGGCTGCAAACGGAAGTTCACGGTCGAGGTGGCGGCCGTATCGACCTTGACGCGCTCGGCGACCGCCATCGAAAACCCGGTGGCCTCCACCGAGATCTTGTACTCGACCGGTTCCAGATCCTGCACCGTGTAGTCGCCGGAATCGGAGGTTGACACGCGATGTACTTCGTTGGTGCCCACGTTGGTGACCACGACTTTGGCGCCGGGGACAACGGCTCCAGTCGCGTCGAAGACCGTTCCGGTAATGGCTCCCCGGTTGGTTTGCGCGTGCGTCAGTGCGGCCAACGCGAGTACGGCGGCGAGTGTGATTCTCATTCTTCCTTGCTCCCTTCGACGAAACGAATCGAAGCAAGAGATTGTAACAGGATGACGGGGGATTAACTAGTGCCCTGACCGCGAGAAACTGTTCCTTTGCCACGGGCCGCTCGCTCCCGCTCGCGGTTCTGTCCGGAACCGCGAGCGTGAGCGAGCGGCCCGGTAATGGCGCCAAATCACACGGTCGAAGACCTAGTGGTCTGCGTCGCCGATTGTAATGGGTAAGCTTCGCGACAGGGCCCAAAAGGGGTCAGACCCCTGTTGGGCAGCGCATTCTTACTCGGCGGGAATTACGCCGCACTACAGTAGCGGGAATCCGCCTGAGGATTGCGCAACACGAAAGTGAACGCCGATGCAATCGCTTGCAAGGCGGCTCAAATCCCGGCGTAAGTACGCGCAAGGCCGGGCGCGCCCCCGAGAACTGCCTTACCGGAAATCCGCCGCGGTCCAGTAGCCCGGGCGGGTCTTGGCTTCTACCTTGCCATGACCGCTTACTTCCACGGTGATGGTGTGCCAGCCGCCTTCCACCTTGTTGTTGGGGTTGTAGCTCAGCATGTACTGGCTGTTCAGTTCCTCGCCCATGCGCTGGATGGCGTCCTCCAGCCCGTGGTTGCGGTAGAATCCGAACTGCGCGCCGCCGGTTCCGTGCACGAAGACCTCCGCCGGAGGCGCCTTGAAGATGGCTTTGGCGTCGCGGAAGATCTCGACCATGAGCGGCAGGAACTCCGCCCGCGATCCCTCGGTGCCGTAGGTCTGCATCACGGTGGTCGGCGTGGCGGGCACGTTGGACGGCATGGGGGTCATGGCCGGCGGGTTGTTGTTGGGACGCGGCTCATCCGGCGTTCCCGTCAGTTTGCCCAAAATGCGCGACATGGTCACCTGGTAGACGGTGATGTTGTGGACCTGCAGGTGCTGAAGCGTGTCGCGCCCGCGGTTGATGCTGCCCTGGTCGCGCGTCTCGCTGATCAGCAGGATGATCTTCTGACGCTCCTTGGGGCGTTTCTCCAGCATCTGATCGGCCTGGTCCACGGCGTCCACCAGGGTCGCCGACAGGCTCCCGGCATGGATCTTCTTCACCGCCTCGCTGATCTTGTCCGGATCGGAAGTGAAATCCTGCATGGTGCGGATGCGGTGGTCGAAGGCGATCACCGCGGCCTCGCCCTCCGTTCCCAGCATCAGGGGGCCGATCATGTTGCCGATCCGGTTCACCTTGGGCAGGATCTGGTCCACCTCGCCGTTACACTGGATGGCGATCACCATGGACATGGGAATGAACGTCTCGTCGACGCGGATGTTCTGTTCCTTGCCGTTGTCGAACAGGTGGAACTGATCGGCGCGAATACCGTTGACCAGCAGCCCGTCGTGGTCGAATACCTTGGTGGGCGCCAGGATATTGGTGACCCTCTGGTAGAAATCGATGTCCCCTCGCCCGGTTGGCTGTTCAGCTTCCGGTTGCTTCTGTTGCTGCTGCTGCTGCGGCTGCGGTTGGGCGGCCAGCAGTCCGCAAATCATGATCGGAAAAACGAGTCTTCGCATCCTATTCCTTCCCGCCGGCTCCGTGCCCGTGCTCCCCAAAGCGACCACGGGGCAAGGAACCAGATTCCACGATACCATTGGCCGGGCAAACGGGACGCAAAAGCGATGTGGGGCAGGTTGTCAACCTGCGGCGGGTTGGCAACCCGCCCGTTTCCGGCCACAACCGCGGCCTCGGGCCGATCGCCGGGTGCCCGCCCGCGCGGGCGAGCTTCGCTCGCCGGGCCGATTGACAATCGGCCGCAGGTTGACAACCTGCCCCACAACCGTCAGCGGACCTCCGAAGGCATCCAATAACCCGGGCGCGTCCTGACTCGCGCATCGCCGTGGCCGGAGACCTCAACCTTGATGTCGTGCCAGCCTCGCTCCGCCTGGTTGTTGGGACTGTAACTCAGCATGTACTGGAGGTGCAGTTCCGCGCCCATCTGCTGGATGGCCTCCTCCAATCCCTTGCCGCGGTAGAAATCGAATTTCGAGCCGCCGGTTCCCACCGTGAACATATCCGCCGCGGGAGCCCTCAACAGGGATTTGACGTCCTTGAAGATCTCCGTGAGCAAGGGGACGAACTCCGCGCGCGCCCCGTCGGTTCCGTACGTCTGCATCAAGGTGGTGGGCGTGGCCGGCACGTTCGACGGCATGGGGGTCATGGCCGGCGGCAGCGGGTTTACGGCAGGCTGCGGCGGAGGAGCCGTCAGCTTCCCCAACACGCGCGACATGGTGACCAGATACACGGTCACGTTGTTGGCCTGCACGTAGTCGAGGGTCTCCGGCCCGCGATTCACGCTGCCTTCGTCGCGCGTCTCGCCGATCAGCAGGACGATCTTCTGGCGGTCCGCGGGGCGCGCCCGCAGCATGCGTTCCGCCGTGTCCACGGCATCCACCAGGCGGCTGGAGAGGCTGCCGGAGTGGATCCGCTTGACGGCTTCCGCGATCCCGTCCGGGTCGGAGGTGAAATCCCGCATGGTGCGGATGCGGGAATCGAACGCGATAACCGCGGCCTCGCCGCGATCGCCCAGCAACAATGGCGCGATCATGTTGCCGATCCGACCCACCTTGGGCAGGATCGCGTCCACCTCGCTGTTGCACTGGATGGCGATCACCATGGAGATGGGGATCAGGGATTCGTTGACGTGAATCCTCTGCTCCTTCCCGTTGTCGAACAGGTGGAACTGATCGCCGCGGACCCCGGTCAGGAAGTTCTTGTCCGCGCCGAACACCTTGACGGGGACCAGGATGTTGGTGACCGGCGCGGTGAACTTCGGAATGGTTTCCTCAATGCGTTCCAGCTCGTCGCGCTGCGGCCGCTCCCCACGCTTGGGCTTCGGTTGCTGCGCCGCCACGAGCCCGCCGGCGAGCGCCAGAACGATCAGCTCTCGCATGCGATCCCTTTACATCGGCCCATGCGCGGTCTTCCCCCGCAAGAGATCAAGCACGTGAGGAACCAATTCGACGATGGCGTCCAGCGACTCCACCGCGCCCTTGGGCGATCCCGGCAGGTTGACGATCAGCACCTGCCCGCGAGTGCCGGAAACCGCCCGCGACAGCGCCGCCAGCGGCGTGGACCGGCGCCCCTCGCTGCGCATAAGCTCTCCGAATCCTGGGATTTCGCGATCCAGCACGGCGCGCGTGGCCTCCGGCGTGACATCGCGCGCAGCCAGGCCGGTGCCGCCGGTCGTGAAAATGGCGGCCACCTGCCCGCCATCGGCCAGGGCCGCCAGCCGCGCGCCGATCCGGGCGTCGTCGTCGGGCACCACCTCCATGAACGGGACTCGCCAGCCCAGTTGTTCCAACCGTTCACGCACGGCCGGTCCGGAGCGGTCGGCGCGTGCGCCCGCTGCCACGGAATCGCTGATGGTCAGGACCGCGGCTTCAGCCATGTTTCCCCCGGCGCGAGGTGGCGCGCGCGCGGGAGGCCACTCCCTCACGGCCGGGGCTCCGTTCGGAAACGCGCGCGCGGGAGGCCACTCCCTTACGGTCGGGGCTCCGTTCGGAAACGCGCGCGCGGGAGGCCACTCCCTCACGGCCGGGGCTCCGTTCGGAGCCGCGCGCGTCAGCAAGCGGTGCCGCGGTCGAGGACCCGGCCTCCTTGCGCCGGAAGTCTCCGCTCTTGCCGCCGGTCTTCTCCAGCAGGTACAGATCCTGGATCTCGATGGATTTGTCGAGCGCCTTGACCATGTCGTAGACCGTGAGCGCGGCCACGGCGGCGGCCGTGAGAGCTTCCATCTCCACGCCGGTCTGCCCGGTGGTGGCGGCGCTGGAGATGATCCGCACGCCCCGCTTCTCCACCGTCACCTCCACGTCGGCGTGCGTGAGCGCCAGCGGATGGCACAGCGGGATCAGGTCGGAAGCGCGCTTGGCGGCCGAGATGCCGGCGATGCGCGCGATTTCCAGCGGATTGCCCTTGGGATTCTCCGGCAGCTTCTTCAGCACCGCGGGCCGGATGCGCACGAACGCGTGGGCGCGCGCCGTGCGGCGCGTCGCCGGTTTGGCGGAGACATCCACCATGCGGGGACTGCCGGCGCGATCGTAGTGCGAGAGCTTCTTCATTTCATGAGCACCCGAATCCAGTCGCCCGCCGCGTATTCGGCGCGGCCGGGATCGGCCACCAGGAACGCGTTGGCGCGCGTCATCGCCGGGATGTCGCCGGAACCGTGCCATTCGACCGGCGTCACTTCCGCGCCATCGCCGCTCAACCGCGCCGGCAGAAAGCGCGTGAGGCCGGGGCGATGGCGAAACTCGCGCGTCAGGCGGGCGAACGGCATGCGGAGCGAAACGTCTTCCTGTCCGCCGAGCAGTTCGAGAGCGGCGCGCGCGAACATCTCGAACGTCACCATGGTGGACGACGGATTGCCCGGCAGGCCGAAGAAGAACGTACCGGCCACGCTTCCGAACACCAGCGGCTGGCCGGGCTGAATCAGCACGCGGTCGAAATAGAACGTCGCGCCCAACGCCCCGAGCGCCCGCTCCACCACGTCGTACTTGCCGGCGGAGACGCCGCCCGAGAGCAGCAGCAGGTCGCAGTCCAGCCCGCGCTCGATGGCGTCCCGGGTGTCTTCCAGGCGATCGCGCGCAATGGGCAGGATCTTCGGCCCGCCCGCCGGCGCGGATCACCTGCGCGGCCAGCGCGTAGGCGTTGGAGTTGCGCACCTGGTGATCGAGCGGCGTCTCGCCAACCTCGACCACCTCGTCGCCGGTCGGAATGATGGCCGCCACCGGCTTACGGTAGACCCGCACGCGCACGTGCCCCACGGCGGCGAGCAGCGCGATGTCAGTGTAGTCCAGGCGCTTGCCCGCGTGCAGCAGCGGTTCTCCGGCCGCCGCTTCGCAACCTCGCGGATTGATGTTCTGTCCCGGTTCCGCCGGCTGGGGAATGCGCACCCGGCTGCCCATCGCGACGGTGTGCTCCACCATCACCACGGCGTCCGCGCCCGCGGGCAGGGGCGCGCCGGTCATGATGGCGACTGCCTGTCCGGCGCCGGCTTCGCCCGCGAAGCGTTCGCCCGCGCGGACCTCGCCGATGACATCCAGCTCGCCAGGGAGATCCGCCGCGCGCACCGCAAAACCATCGCGGACGGAGCGGGCAAGCGCCGGGGAATCGCGGTCGGCAGACACGGTTTCCGCCAGCACGCGTCCCATGGCGGAGAGCAGAGGGGTCTCCTCGACGGCGGGCTTGGGCGCCGCGCGCAAGGCTTGGATGACGGTTTCTCGCGCCTCGGTGAATGTCAGCGGGGGCACAGGATTAGTGTGTCACAAGTGGCGCACCTACTCGTACGTGCCGCATCCCGGCTTGCCCTGATGCGCGGCGGGGCGTGCACGGAGACCCGGCGTCCCGAGAGCCGGGACGCGGCACGCTAAAGCGTACGCCACGCCAAAACCGCCACGCGCGGAGCGGTTTTTGGCTTTGTAACTCTACTTGAATCATACACTTACATAAAACCAAACCGCCACGCGGAGCGGTTTTGGCCTGGGCCGCGCGCCCCGGCTACTTCAGCGCTGCTTCGATAGCCGACACCACGTCCGGAGATTCGGGAGTCACGGCCGGCTCGAAGCGCTGCACCACTCTGCCATCCTTACCGATCAGGAACTTGG
>CAWCVR010000024.1:0-5821 GCA_963799105.1 Bryobacterales bacterium | reverse complement strand
TCATGTATTGCTGGACTTCGGGACGGAGTGCTGATCTCGTAGTTCAACGCTGGCCGCCGGTGGATGCGCATGCATCGGCGGCCAGTGTTGTTTCTTGGGGGGCTACCGGAACGCGGCACGGGAAATGCTAGCATCGTTTCGGAGGCAACCCCGTGTCCAATGGATACAAATGGAGGGAGATCGCCGATCTCCCCGGAGATCTCGACTCGCTTCGCGATCGCGAACTCGAAGCGCTTCGCGAGGTGTGGGACGACGAGAGGAAGCGGATCGGCGAGGCCGGACAGGTATCGGATTTCAGTGTCCAGCTTGCACGGGAATGGGCGATTGAGACCGGGATCATCGAGGGCGTGTACACGCTGGACCGCGGCATCACCCAGACACTGATCGAGCGCGGCATCGACTCTTCCTATATCGCTCACGACTCCACAAATCGCGATCCGGAGCTCGTCGCGAGGATCATGCAGGCCCACGCCGAAGTCCTGGAGGGCCTCTTCGATTTCGTGAAGGGCGACCGCCCGCTGGGTACGAGCTATATCAAGGAACTGCACCAAGCTCTGCTCCGCAACACCGACACGGTGGTCGTGTTCGATCCGGCTGGCAAGGCGTTCGAAACGCCGCTGGAAAAGGGCGTATACAAGCGGATGCCCAACAATCCGCGCCGCCCCGATGGCGGGATGCACGAGTACTGCCCGCCGGAGCACGTCGCTTCCGAGATGGACCGGTTGATCGAGTTTCACCACGCACATGAGGAGCGCGGCGTCAGCGCGCACGTTGAAGCGGCTTGGCTACATCATGCGTTCACGCAGATCCACCCGTTTCAGGATGGCAACGGCCGCGTGGCCAGGACGCTGGCCAGCCTGGTGTTCATCAAGGCCGGTTACTTCCCGCTGGTTGTGACGCGGGACGACCGGGAGAAGTACATCGACGCGCTGGAGCGGGCCGACGAAGGCGACGTTGTGGAGCTTGTCGGGTTCTTTGCGCGGATTCAGAAGAGGGCGCTAACCAAGGCAGTGGCTCGGGCGGTGGACATGAAGCCGGTCCGATCCGCGGAGGAAGCTTTAGCGGTGACCCGGGACATGTTAGTGAATGTGGGTAGGACCGTCCCGCCCCAACGCGGCATTGCGCAAGCGACCGCGGCTGAGTTGGTAGTGTTTGCGAAGAACTATTTCGACAGAGCAGCGAACAAACTCACGGGCGAGATAAGAGGCCTGAGTAGTGAGGAGTTCCACTTCCAGGCCTCTTCCGGGGAAGCCACTGAGGAACACCTGCGGGCAAGCCGGGGGAAGCTGCAGCAGCATCGCCACGCCAGCGACTATGACAAGGCGGTCTTCTTGTGTCTCGAAGCTGAAGGAGCAACCAGCCGCATCGTTGTGTCCTTCCACGGGGGAGGCCCCGCATTCCGGGGACTCTTGGTGGCTGAGGGCCTCTTCGAGACGGGTGGCGTGGTGACAGCGATCTCGGACGACGCGTTCAGAATCAACCACATCGAGGAGGTTGACGAAGCCAAGAGGCGATTCTGGAGGTGGCTCGACCGCATCCTGATCGAAGGCCTGGCCCAATGGCGCCGCACCCTCGTCTGAAGACCTTGCCGCCGACACCGCCCAAGCCCCTCCCAGACTCCCCCTCAGAGGCCGCCTCTCCCGGCTCCCGCGTTGGAATCCGGTTGCGGCTTCACCCGGATTACCAGCGGCATCTCAGGAACGCGGATCAGCTTCGAGGTGGCCGGGCAGTTCAGGCACTCATCCCCGCGGCTTCGAAACCACAGATACGCTTCGAACATATCGATGGAATTCACCGCGTCGCTATCTCCCATCCAGTACTCCTTATAATTCGCGGCGATCGGACGGTAGTGAAGCGCCGTCGGCTGGTTACCCAGTTTCCACGCGGCCAATCTCGAAGCGCGTATGGGCATCAAGTACATCCACTGGAAAGCCGCCGAGTTTTGGATCGGCACGGTGGCCTTGATCAGCTTTCCTTCGAGCCCGAAGTCGGAATAGGGGCGAACCGGATATCCATTCGGCGCCAGATCGGAGCAAAGCCATGCCGGTCTCAGGTAGAGCATACCGCCGGGCTTCAGCACGCGCCTGATTTCCCGCAACGCCTGCTCGGGATTGGGAACGTGCTCCAGGACCCAGATGGTCCACACGGCGTCGAATTCGGCGTCGCGGAAAGGCATTGCCCGGGCATCGGCCTGAACAAAGCGCTTATGATACTTTGGCCGAACCGTGGCGGAGATATCCAGACCGGTGTAATCCGCGACGATATCCTGGAGCGAGCCCGCGCCCGAGCCGACTTCGAGCACGTGGGCTCCGCTCAGATGGTAGTCCGCTACGAACGCTTCGACTTTCTCCGGAATGCGGTTGCGCTCGGCCGCCTGCCGCGCAATCGTTTCGTAGCGAGCCTGCTGAGAATCGAACCCCGCGTCGTAGAATTCCTGCTGTTCCGGCGTGGGCTGAAAATGAATGGTCTCCGGCGGATCCGTGCGGCTGGGGTAAAAATGGATGAGGATCGCCACAAAGGCCAGCGCGTAAGCGCCTGCGCAGACTTTAAGAGGCGATGGCCGGAAAAAGGACACTGCGGTAATGATATACCGCTGCGCGCTGGGTCCGCAACCGCCTTACTCCCCCCTTAACGCCACGATCAGCGCGTCCAGCGCGATGGTCTTCTGAATGTTACGGCGCACAAGCTGGGTCACGTCGTCCACCCTCGCCACGGCTTTGCGGATCCACGGGAACGAGACGCTCCCCGCCAGCGCTTGTAAGTCGCCGCGGATGTCGGAGTTGCGGATCTCGCCCGCGCCCTCGGTCAGAACCAGTAAGTCGCGCAGTAACTCGTAGAGCGCCTTCAGATGCAATTCCAGCTTCTCGCTCTTACTGCGGGCAATGGTCTCCGACACCGGAATCCACTGGGCGAAGGGCGCGGCGCCGGCGGCCACCTGGAGCAGCGTCAGCATGGCGGCGCGGCGCTTGTCGTGGGCTTCCAGATCGAGCGACGCCGCCAGGCCCGGGCTGCCGGCGGCCAGTGCGATCCGCCGCTCGGGCTGGTCCAGACCGCGGGCCGAGACGAACTCGCGCATCTCGCCGGGTGAGAGCGGCGCGAAAAAAAACGGCACGGCGCGCGAGCGGATAGTGGACAGCAGGTCGTAGGCGTTCGCCGCGGTCAGGATCACGATCAGGTGATCGGGCGGCTCTTCCAGCGTCTTGAGGAGCGAGTTGGCGGCCTGGTCGTTGGCGCGGTCCACGCCATCGATCAGGAAAATGCGCCGGCTTCCGTGGTGCGGCAGGTACTGCGCCAGTTCCTTGATCAGGCGCGTTTGCGGGATCGTGATCTGCCGCAGCGGGCCATCCGCCGCGAAGGTCACGAAGTCCGGATGACTGGAGAACATCAGCGGGTCTTCGTTGCGCTTCTCGGCGGGCCAGCGTTCGCGGTCGGCGATGGTCTCGCGGTTCTCGAGCGTGCTGAGGTCGTCCTTCTCGATCAGCTCTCCGTGGCCCAGCAGGCGCGCTCCCAGGCGGCGCGCCAGGGTGGCCTTTCCGACGCCTTCGGGCCCCGAGAAGAGCAGCGTCTGCGTGACGCGGTTCTGCGCCACCATCTGACCGAGCGCTTCGGCGGCGTGGCGGTTTCCCCAGTAGCCGTCAAACATAGGCGCTCACGATGTTCCAGATCTCGAGTTCGATAGCGTCGATCGCGGCGCGCCCGTCCACCACTTTCACGCGATCCGGCTCGGCGGCGGCCAGGGCGTGGTACGCATCCCAGACACGGCGGTGGAATTCCAGCGACTGATCGTCCATGCGGGTTTCGCAGTGCGGATGGGCGGCGTTGCGGGCACGGGCGCGCGCCAGGCTGGCACCAGCGTCCACGTCCACCAGGATGGTGAGATCCGGTTTGACGCCGCGGCAGGCGATCCGCTCCAACTCGGCGATGGCGGCTCCGCCGAGCGCGCGCCCATGGCCCTGGTAGACCAGCGAGGAATCCGTGAAGCGGTCGGAAAGCACGATGTCGCCGCGGGCGAGGGCGGGCACGATCCACTCATCCACGTTCTGCGCGCGCGAGGCGAAATAGAGCAGCACCTCGGTCACCGGACTGAGTTCCTGGTTGGCGCTATCGAGCAGGATGCGGCGGATCTTCATCGAGATGGGCGGCCCGCCGGGCTCCGCGGTTTCGACCACCGTGCGGCCCATGGCGCGCAACCGCGCCGCCAGACGCTCGATCTGGGTGGTCTTGCCGGAGCCGTCCATGCCTTCGAAGGTGATGAATAGACCGCGGGTTGGCATCGGGAACTCCCCATTGTAACGGGCGGACCCCCTCACCCGGAACCGCGCGTGGCTGTGGGGCGGACCCCCTGGTCCGCGCGGGACGCCCTCGTCCCGCTCTTCGCGCGCAGAAGGCCGGCCAGGGGGCCGGCCGCGGACCAGGGGGTTCGCCCCACAAGCGCGCGGCCCTGCCATAGATTCTCCTGATATCCTGACGGCAGGGGGGAACTTGCCGTGAACTTCGATCAATCGCCGATGCTGGTCATTTGGGAAGTCACCCAGGCCTGCGACCTGGCCTGCGTACACTGCCGCGCCTCGGCGCAATCCGAACGGAATCCCGCGGAGCTGACTACCGTTCAGGGGTATCGCCTGCTGGACGAGATCCGCTCCTTCGGCGAGCCGCTGATGGTCTTCACCGGCGGCGATCCGCTGAAGCGGCCGGACCTCTTCGACCTGATCCGCTACGGGGTGAAGATCGGCCTGCGGACCAACGTCACGCCCAGCGCCACCCCGTTGCTCACCGCCGAGGCCATCGAGGGGTTCAAGGCGGCCGGCGTAACGCGCATGGCCATCAGCCTGGATGGGCCGGACGCGGCGTCGCACGACGATTTCCGCGGCATCCCCGGCACCTTCGACCGGGCCATGTTCGCCCTGCGCCACGCCCGCGATATCGGGCTCGACACGCAGTTGCAGACCACCGTCACGCGCCGCAACATGGACCGCCTGCCGGAGATGGCGGAACTGGCCAAGGAAGTCCGCACGCGCATGTGGAGTTTGTTTTTCCTGATCGTCACCGGCCGCGCCCTGGAGAACGACGACCTGCAAGCCGCCGAATATGAGGGTGTCTTCGAGTTCATGTACGAGCTTTCGAAGACCGCTCCGTTCGGCGTGAAGACCACCGAGGCCATGCACTACCGGCGTTACGTGGCGCAGCGCATCAAGGCGGAGCACGGGCCCACCCAGAACGAAAACGCCAAGGGAGTGGCCTTCCGCACCGCCGGCGTGAGCGACGGCAAGGGGTTCGTGTTCGTCTCCCACCAGGGCGAGATTTACCCCAGTGGCTTCCTGCCGGTGAGCGGCGGCAACGTGCTGCGCGATTCGCTGACGGACGTCTACCGCAACTCGCCGTTGTTCAAGAGCCTGCGCGACACCGGGCAGCGCGAGGGCAAGTGCGGCATCTGCGAATACCAGAAGATCTGCGGCGGGTCGCGGTCGCGCGCGTACGCATCGACGGGCAACTACCTGGCCGAAGATCCCAGCTGCGTCTACCAGCCGCGCCTGGCGGACGCCATCGTGGGGTAGGGGGGCGGGCGGTTGCGCCTGAGGTTGGTGGGCTGACCCCGCGGCGTGATCGTGACCGGCAGGGCGCCGACAGAGGCGGATTTTGTGCGGACGCACAAAAAATGGCACTTAAGTCTTTTGTTTTCGCTCAGCTTTTGTGCGTCCGCACAAAATTCGCGGTCTGGCGTTCCCAAAACGTGCGGCCGATGCCGCGGCAATTTACCATCGAAATATTCCCGCGCATCTGTTTGGCCGTCAGCCGAACGTGGTGGGTTCGTGTCCAGGCT
>CAWCVR010000023.1:0-144186 GCA_963799105.1 Bryobacterales bacterium | reverse complement strand
TGGGCGATGGTCACAAACGAAGAGGTCAGCGCGTGAAAGTCTATCACGCCCGGCGGGAGGCTGACCTGTTCGCCGCCGGTGCAGCCGGTCAGAACGGGGTAGAAGGACGTGGAAGTGCTCGCGGGTGGGACGGAGGCGGTCTGGCAGATACCAAGGCTGCCGATAGCGACGACTTGCGGCCCGACCCGCTCCAGGACTCCCACGTATGCCTGGGTTGCCTGCCCGGTCTGAACGGTGTTTGTGGCGGCGCTCGTCGATTGCGTACTGCTCAACTGCGTGGGACCCGCGAAGACAGCGCGCCCGCCTGTGTGAGCACGCTCTTCGCCTGCGTGATCGCAGTCTGGATGGAAGGGTCGGTATATGGGACGTTGAAGGTCTGATCGTAGAGGTACGCCCTGCCCAGCATGCGGGCTTTTAGCTCGACCTTGTACGTGTTGGCCTGCTGGGTGACGTTGGTGGTGTTGTACGCATCGATCTCGGCGGTCGAAACTGTCCAGTTGGTGTCGTACCACGAGCTCAGGGAGACACCGACGAAATCGCCCGATGACGAGCCTGGATCCTTGAAAATGTCCAGCTCGACCGTGTCGGTGAGGACTGCGCCGCTATCCACATATCCTTCCGCGGCGCCGCGCCCAACCGACCCGCCCAGGACGCCGGAGGCCACCTGGACGCCGTTTCTGAGCAGGACCCAGTCCTGCGGCTGGGAGCCGACCCGCGCGTTCCAAACGAGCATTGAGAGGAGGGGATCGAGGGAGCCCGACACGGTCAACAGCAGGCTTGCGTGAACGCTTCGAACTGTCGCTGGTGCGAACCACGATCGAACCTGCCGTGACGTTCGGGGAGCCGGAGCCCGGGGTTGGGTCGGCCCCAAAGAAGGACGATACACAGGAGTTGGCCTGGAAGAACGCGGGCGCGAAATTCCCAGCGCTGTTCGAAGGCGCCCATGCGGGAACCGTACACCCGAGCGTTCCGTTCCCGTTCCAGTTGGCAGTGAGCGGCAGCGCCGTCGCGCCCGCCGCGTAGGTCCAGAACGCGTTCGGGTTCCCGATGGAGGTGGAGAACATCATCGCCACGTCCAGCTGCGCGTTCAGCGCCCCCGCCGCGGCAAACAGAAGACAGAGAATGAGAAAAGTCTTGGTCATGTGCACCCTTTCATATACGAAGCGACACCGGAAGGAAAACCGACTCACGGCGCCGGAAAAAAGTTGGCACCCGGTGGCCGTCAAGTTGAAGCTGACCGACGTGGTTGACAAGGCGATTACGGGAGCGGCCGCGGGTTGCACCACGCGGATGCGGCGGTTGGCACTGTCGGCAAGATATAAGCCCGCATCCCTCATTGGACCGCCAGGTAGAGCGTCTGCGTCCCCGCCGTCCCACCCACCTGAAACGTCACCGGCGCCGCATTGTTCGCCGCGATCGCCGGCACCACCACGTTGAACTGATACAGCCCCACGTAATTCGGCGCGAGCCCCGCGTACTGCACCGTGGCCGGCGCGCCGCCAATGGAAATGCCGAACGACGGCAGCGCATTCTGCTGCTGCACGATCTGCCCTTCCGGAATCGACGGGCTCACCGGACCGAATCCCACTCCGTAGAGCACGATCACGTCTCCCGGCTTGGCCGGCGCGGAAGTCACGCCCGCAATGGCCCCCGCCGGCGCCACATAGTTGCTCCCATCGATTGCCACGGCGTACTGCAACCCGCCGATCTGGAAACTCGCCGGCGCCAGCAATCCGGGAACGACGGCTCGGATCGTCAGATTGTAAGGCGCGCTCTTGTTACCACCGGCGGTCACCACCAGTTGCTGTGTTCCAGCCGCAACATTCGGCACCTGTACGTTCACCTGTGTGGGGCTAATGTAGTCTAAGAACGCCAATTGGCCGCCGATGGTCACCGAAGTTCCATCCAGCACAATGGGCGCATTCATGCCGTTGAAGTCGCTTGCCTGCCAGGACCGCGAATCGGATGCCAGGTTGGTTCCATAAATCTCGATCCAGGAGCCGGGCGCGGCGGATGCGAATTCTCCGAACGCGCTCGCGCTCACTACGCCGCCACTGGCGATCGCTGGCGTACCGGAGCTGGTTTGAGCCTGATTTGTCAGGTTGAACACCGCCAGCGTACCGGCTCCCGATGCGCTCGCCGTAACGGTATAGCTGCCTGCAACCGCGTTGGCCGTGAAAGCGGGCGCCACGGCGACACCCGCATTGTCGGTGGAAACCGTCGCCGATGCCTCGAAAGTGCCGCCGGCGCCTGTCGCCGGCACGGCGAAAGTTACCGCCGCGTTCGGCACGGGAGTCCCGCCCGCAGTGGTCACGGTAGCCTGCAAAACCGTGCCAAATGGCGTATTGACCGTTGCGCTCTGCCCCGAGCCCTGGCGGGCGGCGATGACGATGGGCGGTGCGCCGGCGAAGAGGGGGGCGGAGGAAAGCGAGATGGTGCCATCGCCATTGGCGATGGTGATCATGGCAACTCCAGGGGCCGCGTTCGATGGAACCTGAAACGCCAACTGCGGCGGCGTCCCGGCGACGTATACCAACGGCGCAGGCCAATCGACGTTCGCGCCGTCGGTGACCGTCACGGAGGCTCCGGAATCGAAGGGGACCGAGCCAGTGGCCACCGCGACGGTTCCGGGCGTGAGGGTGGGTGCGTAGCTGGGCGCGGCGACGAATGCGGCGTTCTGGGCCCCGGCCTTCCACGGCGCCTTGGTGTGGTCGTAAGCGCCGATATCCGGGGCGGATCCCGAGTAGCCGTTGGTATAGGGCGGGATCGCCAACCCGGCGCCGATGGCCGGCGAGGTGGGCTTCAACTGGAAGTTGTAGGCCGCCGCATCGACGAATTGGGGGTCGGTGCCAGGAAGGATGTTCTTGGTCATCACGGCCCCGACGGGGTCCGCCGTGATCGGGCCAACAAAAATATTGTTTTCGATTGTCGTTCCCGGAAGGTTATCGGCGCCGTACGGCGTAAAGCTGGTGATCGTGCCGAGAAAGGTGTTGTTGTAAACACCGGAGTTCGCTGCCTTCAATTGGAGAGCCCAGGGGGTGTTCCAGACCACGTTGTGATGAACGACAAAGTTGCTGGTATTGTCATCGAGATAGATCCCCGCCACCCAAGGGTAGGAGTTTTTCAGGAGCAACCCATGGCCGTCGTGACAGAGGTTGTACGCAATCTCGGTCCCACCCCCGTTGGAAGTCCAGGTGTCTGTGCATCCAACGTCGTTTGTCTGGAGGCCATAGTCATGGATGTCGTTGTGAATGATTCTTCCCGCTATAAAGTAATTATTCGCGTAGGGGTCAGTTTGAATCCCAGCCCTTGAACTGTTGTAAATCGTGTTCCATCCGATGATGACACCTTCCGATGACGCGTAACCACTCTTAACGGACTCCGTCTCAACCACTGATCCGTACCCCGTATCGTGAATCGTGTTGTTGAAGACACGATGGCCGTTGCCATTGATCAATACGCCGTTGCCCGCGCTCCAGGCGAGGGTGCTATTGCGAAGAACGCTGTTCGCGCCCTGCAAAAGGAAGCCCGTGGTATGAGCCGGCCCCCCGCCCTCGGTATCGACCGAAACCTGCGAGAGGTATTGAGCCGTCAGCCCATCCAGCACTAAATACTGGCTGGTGGCGTCCGACGTTATGCTCGATGCAAATATGCCGATTCCCTGGACTGTGATGAACGAACGTCCGCTAAGGTTGAAGGAGAATTGCCGCCTCTTGGCCTCGACCGTATGCTGCGCCGGATTGTCCGTGGCGGGCGTCCAAAAATAAAGCGTAGAGCCGGCGAGGAACCACTCTCCAGCGGAGTCGAGCTCACCAGGCTCACCCGACAGGTAGTAGGAACTCCCTTGCGACGGTACTAACGTAGAACCCAGAAGGTAGAATTGAAACGAAAGTTGGTTCTTCGTGGAGCCGACGACGGTTCCGGTTTGCCACCACCAGGACGGGCCCAGGAGCGCGTGAATCGTGGCACCGTTCCAGTACCCATCCGGCCGCGCCGGCAAATTCGTATCCGTAATCGTGCCCGTCGAGTTGTATACGCCGCCATCGCTGCCGGCGCCGCCGGGTCCGCTGTTGGTGTACGACCCACCACTCGCCGTCGCGACCGTCGGATGTGAGAAATCCAGCGTGGTATTCGGCCACTGCGCCTCGATCATCATCTGGCCATCTAGGAACACCTGATTGGCGCCGTTGCCAAGATCCCACGACATGGGCGCTTTGTAGATGCTCCCACTCGACAGGGTCCACGAACTCGCCGGGATCACGTCGGCGCCGCTGACGGTCACCGATTCGCCGTTGTACGGCATGTACGTGATGGGCGCATTCTGGGTCCCGGAGTTCGCCGGTGTCACTGTCTCACGATAGATTCCCGCGCGGATGAACGCCGTGTCTCCCGCCGCCATGACCGAAGCGGCTTTCTGAATAGTCAGGAACGGTTGGCTGAGGGTTCCAGGGGAACTGTCGGAACCGCTTGGGGAGACATAGTAGTCGGCCGCCAGGGCTGGGGACGGCCCCAGTAAGCCCACAAGCCAACTGAGCCCCAACAGCGAGCCGGCAGATAGAATGCGTCGGAACAGATAGGTGATGGTGGTTCCGGCTTGCGTCTGGCCGAAGGGGGCTTGCCCGCACGGCAGCGCGGCAAGCAGCGTGAGAGAGTTTCGGAAGCTTCTGGTCGTCATAGTGCATCCTTCATAGAACGAAGCGACACCCGAAGGAAAACTGACTCACGGCGTCTGAAATAACCGGAACCTTTGCAGGCAACGTGGCCAGCCGGCTGTGATAAACCGCACCAAGCCTGCGCAGCGGTGTCCAGGAAGGTGTGGATCGATGGGCGTGCCGCGGCTCCCTCACCTCGGGCCTTGGGGCTCACCCGAAACCCCGTCTCGCTGCCCGCGAATCCACCCGCGTACCGCGAGGAGCTGTCCGGAGCGGCCGCCGCGCTACCCGCTCCGTCGGCATCCACGGCGCCATCCGCCCGTGCGCCGGCATCCGGACCGCCGATGCCGCGGAGGCGCGGGGATTCATCGCCGGGCTCGAGGCCGGCATGGCGTTCGTGAATGCGGCGGTGGCGTCCGGCTGTGACCGCGACCCGGGCGGGTGCGGGTGGCGAGGGTCCAGGGCCGCGGGATTCGGCGCTCCCGCCAGGTCGCTGGCTTTCGAGGGAGCGGCGGCCGGCGATTGAAGTGGTAATCCCGGGCGGGCATTTCAGAGAGCGGCAGCCGGCGAATGGACCGGATCTTCCCGGGCAGGCATCTCAGCGGCGGGCGGCGGGAGGGCCAACCGGCCCGGAGCGGGCGCCGGGAGGGCCAACTGGCCGGGTGTGCCCTGTGAGGCTTCCGGCCGCGGAGCGGTGGCAGTGAGCGGCAGGACGGCCCAGAAGATGCTGCCCTGGCCCTCCTCGCTGCGCACGCCCACCGTTCCCCCCTGCGCTTCCACGATGTGGCGGGTCAAAGCCAGCCCCAGGCCGGTGCCCTGTTCGGCCTTGCGTCTGTCGGGGGCCTGCTGGAATTCCTGGAACAGGAGGGGAATCTCATCCGGCGGGATTCCGATACCGTTGTCCTCCACTTCCAGGCGGAACGACGCCTCGTCTTCCGGCATCAGGCGCACCCAGATCTGGCCGTCCTGGGAGGTGAACTTGACGGCGTTGGAGAGGTAGTTGTACACCACCTGCTTGAAGCGCGAGGCGTCGAGGAACGCCTCGGTATCCGGCGCCAGATCGAGGGTGAGGGACAGGCGCTTCTTTTCGGCCAGCGGCCAGATCACGTCGCGGACCTCCCGGACCAGTTTGCCGACGTCGCACGACTCGGGGCGGAACTCCGTCTTGCCGGCTTCCACCTTGGAGAGGTCCAGGATGTCGTTGATGAGATGCAGCAGGTGATGGGCGCTGCTGAGGATATCGGAGAGGCACTCCTTGTGGCTGTCGGAAATCGGGCCGAGCCGGCCGTCGTGCATCATCTCCGAGAAACCGATGATGCCGTTGAGGGGCGTGCGCAGTTCGTGGGAGACGCTGGCCAGGAAGCGGCTCTTGGCCACGGTGGAGGAGCGCGCGGCGTCCAGCGCGCGCACCAACTGCTCGTTCTTGTCGCGCAGTTCGGCGGCGTACTCTTCCACCTTGCGCGCGGCAATGGCGGCTATGTTGCGCTCGCTTACGTCCATCAGGGAGCGGCAGGTGCCGGTCACCTCGCCGTTATCGGAGCGGATCAGGTTCTCGCGGATCTCGACGGCTATGCGGGTATTGTCTTCGAGAAGGCAGGCGCATTCGAAGGGCCCGGTTTCGATGCCCGAGCTCACGCGTTCGATCAGCCTGGCGCGGACGGCGTCGCGCTGGGCGGGATCGACGAATTCCCAGGCGCGCCGGCCCAGGATCTGGCTGGGCGTGCACCTCAGCAGGGCGCAGACCGCCTGGTTGAAGCGGGTCACCACACCGTCGCGGTCGGTCTCCTCGTAGGGGACGGGAGCGTTCTCGAAGAGGTCGCGGTAACGGCGCTCGCTCTGGCGCAGGCTGCGTTCCCGGGCGCCCAGCAGGACCGCGGCGTCCTCCAGTTGGCGCGCCAGGGAGGCGATTTCATCGGAGCCGCGAGGAAAGGGTTCGAGCGTCAGGCCGTGGGCCAGGCGGCGGGCGTTCTCCTCGACTTCCTTGATCCGCCGCACCATGCGGCCGGCCACCAGCAAGTGGAAGAACAGAGCGCCCATGGGCCCGAAGAAGCCGCATGCCACTATGGCGCGGAAAAGCTTCTGGCGGGCCAGGTCGCCCTGGTACCGGGCGCCGGCGAACTGGCGATCCTGCTCGGCGCCGAGCACGATGAGCCGGCTTTCGAGGCTGGCCACCAGGTCCTGGCTCTCGCGGTTGCGCGCGGCCAGGGTGGCGGCGTCCATGCGCGGCCCGTAGGTCCGGAGGTCGTTCGCAAGGGCCAGCAGCCGCTGACCAAGGCTGGAGACTTCCCGCAAGGCGGTTTCGGTGGCCGGAGTTGCGGCAAGCAGAGGCGGGACGGCGGCCAGCCAATCCCGCACCCCCGCGTCGGCTGCCTGGCAGAGCGCCCGATGGCGGTCGTCGGGCTCCGCCAGAAAAGCGTCGAGCGCGGCCTGGGCATCCAGCAGGGAGGTCTGAAGCCGCGCCACCGCGGAGCGGGCGTCATATGCGCGGGCGACGGTCAGTTCGGTGGCACGCAGCTCGGTTTCGGCCCAGTAGATGGCGAATATGGCGACGAACAGCACCGCCATGGGGAACACCAGGGCGCCCACACCCTGGGCACGCAGGGATACCCGCGACCACCTTCGCCAAATCGATGGGGCGCCGTCTTTTGGGTCTGGCATTGTAATATCGGCGGGAAACCAACCGAACAACTCATTGTAGGGCAACAGATAGACGCAGCGTAAGGTTACAGATAGGTACTAGCAGTTATGGCAGCGGGTTAGCCGGGGCGTTCTACGTGTGCTATGACTAGAACTGGTATGGATCGTATTGGGCGATACAAGATCGTCAGAGAGTTGGGCCGTGGCGCCATGGGGGTGGTGTACCACGCCATCGATCCGAACATCGGCCGGCCGGTGGCCATCAAGACCATCCAACTGGGCGAAAAGCGCACCGCGGAAGAGCAGGAACGCCTGCGGGAGCGCCTTTTCCGGGAGGCGCGATCGGCGGGTATCCTTTCCCATCCCGGCATCGTCACCATCTACGACGTGGAGCAGCAGGACGACCTGGCGTACATCGCCATGGAGTACGTGGACGGGCCCACCGTGGATCAGTGGCTGACGGAGCAGCGATCGGTGCCCCCGGAGTGGATGTTCAGCATCCTGGCGCAGACCGCGAACGCCCTCGACTACGCCCACCAGAAGGGCATCGTTCACCGCGACATCAAGCCGGCCAACATCATGATCGCCGCCGACGGGACGGCCAAGATCACCGATTTCGGGATCGCCAAGATCACGGCTTCCGAACAGTTCACCATGACGGGATCGATCGTGGGCACGCCGCACTACATGTCGCCCGAACAGGTGCAGGGGCAGGCGGTGGACGGCCGCTCGGACCAGTTCTCGCTGGCCGTGATCGCCTTCGAAATGCTGACCGGCGAGAAGCCCTACACCGGCGAGCATCTGACCACGGTGGTCTACAAGATCGTGGCCGAGGACCCGGTGCCTCCCCACCGCTTGAACCCCACGCTGAGCGGACCCATCGACGCGGTGGTGCGCGGGCCTGGCGAAGAAGCCGGAAGGCCGCTACCGCACCTGCCGGGAGTTCGCCGACGCGCTGGAGAAGGCGTGCGCCGCCACCAAGGGCTGGAGGGCCATGCCGCGCGGCGGAAGCGCCAATGCGCCCACCCTGGCCAATGGCGTCAAGCCCGCGGTCGAGCTTCCCCCGGCGCGGCGGCCGGACCGCGGCGATTCCAGGACGGGCGAGATGGCGGTGCGGCGGCATTCCGGCTTCGGGCCTTTCCTGATGGCCGTACTAGTAGCGGCCGCCCTTCTGACATTGATTGGGTTGCAATATAAGGTGTGGACCGGGTCGAAAGGCGTGGGACAGAGCGCGGAAAAGACCGGGGAGCAGCCGGCCGCCGCCGCCGACCAGGAAGCCGCGGCGGTGCCAGGGACGGCGAACCCGGACGACAGCAAGCCCAGCCCGCTACCGGCGGCGGGGGATACGGCCAAGCCTGCCGGGGATGGAGACGCGCCGGGGACGGCGCCGAAGACGGAATCGAATACGCCGCCGGCGGAGACCGCGGCCAAGACCGATTCGGCCGCGCCGCCCGCTCCGCCCCAGCCGGCGGAGGCCGGACGAAAGGCCGCGCCGGCGACCCCGGGCCAGGCCCAACCGGTTCAGGTGATCACCAGTCCGGGCGGCGCCACGGCCATCCTGGACGGCCAGCGGAGCACGGCGTGCTCTACTCCGTGTTCGTTGACGGCCACTCCCGGCCGGCACACCATTTCGGTCGCCATGCCCGGCTACCAGGTTGAGCAACACGATGTGGAGGTGGGCACGGGTCCGCTGGAGCTGGCGCCGATGATCCTGCGCGCGCCCTACGGAACGCTGATGCTCTCCAGCGTGCCCGAAGGCGCGGCGGTGACGGTCAACGGGAAGCGCATTCCGCAAGTCACCAACACGCAGTTACAACTGGCGCCGGGGGCGTACCGGATCACGGTGGAGAAGGACGGCCGGCAGGGAACCGGAACGGTGGACGTCCACAACGACGAGATCCGCACGCTGCGAATCATTCTGGGGCAGTGAGCGAAGTCTCCGGCCGCGGCGTATCGCGCCTCTGCCGCGGGCCACTCCCTTGTGCCGCCCGGTTCCGCCGGGAGCCGCGGCCGCTTCCGCGCCCGGTCCGACCGCCGTCACTGCCGGCGCCCGGTCACTCAACTGCGCCTGGCTCCGAACGCCCGCCAACAGTTGAGCGCCCGCGGCGCCGCGGCCCGAATGTTCACGCCCTCACAACGGTTCGTAGCACTTGCGCGAGGGAGCGCACTCGAACGGGTCCACCACCTTGCCGTCCGGACCCAGGCAATTCGACGTGTGCAGACACCACAGCGAGGTATCGTCGCTGGTATCCTCGGCGGGGTTGCGCTCGGCGTCGATGTACAGTCCTTTCCAGCGCAGATTGCAGCATCGATTCCGGCTGACTTTGCGATTCGTTCCCGGAAGTTCCATAAGTCTATGCCTTCCCGTGCGCCGCCAGCAGCGCGCGCTTCACCGCCGTCCTGGCCAGCGTCACTTTGTACGCATTCTGGCTGAGCGGCTGGGCTCCGGAGACGGCCACCTTCGCCGCCGCTTCCGCCCCCGCCTCCGTGAACGGCTTGCCGGCGAGCAGTTTGCCGGCCTCCGCGGCTTCCCACGGCACTGGCGCCACGTGGCCCAGCACGATCCGCGCCGACGCCACTACCGCGCCATTCATCTTCAGCGCCACCGCCGCCGCCGCCAGCGGCCAATCCAGCGCTTCCTTCTGCCGCACTTCGTACGTGGCGCTCCGCCCCACCGCCGCCGGAACCAGGATCTCCGTCAGGATCTCGTCCGGTTCGAGCACGATCTCGCGCGTGTCCTCGTCCTTCGGCGTGCGGAAGAACCTGGCGGCGTCCACTTCGCGCGATCCCTTGGCCGACACCAGCCGGACCTTCGCCCCCATGGCGATCAGCGCCGGGGCCAGGCTCGACGGGTTCACGAAATAGGCCGGGCCGCCGCCGAAAATGGCGTGGTACCGGTTGTCGCCGTCCGGTATCCGCGAGTGGCCGTTGTCCATGGCCAGCAGTCCCATCCCCTGCCGGTAGTACCAGCAGCGCGGCCGCTGGCACAGGTCGCCGCCCACCGTGCCCATGTGGCGGATCTGCGGGCTGGGAATCGCCTCCGCCGCGTCCGCCAGGGCGGTGTATTCGGCCTTCACCACCGCGCTCTTCGCCAACTCGTCCAGGGTGACCAGCGCGCCGATCCGCAACCCGGCGGCGGTCTTCCGGATGCCTTCCAGCTCCGGAATGTTCTTGATGTTCACCACCCGCTTGGGCGTGTGCAGACGGTCTTTCATCAGGCCGAGCAGGTCGGTGCCGCCCGCCAGCACGTCGGCCTCGCCCCACCGCGCTCCCAGCATCGCCACGGCTTCGGAAACGCTACCCGGATTGCCGTATTCGAAGGATTCCATTACGCCCTCCCTTCCAGCGCGTCGATCACGTGTTGCGGCGTCATGGGAATCTTCGGCACGCGAACGCCGATGGCGTTCGCCACCGCATTGCCGATGGCCGCGCAAATCGGAATCGCCGGCGGCTCGCCCAGTCCGATGACGCCGCGCTTGTCGTTCTCTTCCCGGATGTCCAGGTACACGCGGATATCGCCCACATCGGCGATTCCGGCCAGCTTGTAGAATTCCATATCGGGATTCAACATCTTCCCGGTCCGAGGGTCCATGATGCGCTCCTCGAAGAGCGCCGTCGAGATGCCCGCGATGATCGCCCCGTGCACCTGGCTTTCCGCCAGCCGCGGGTTGACGATCAGGCCGCAATCCTGCACCGCCGTGTAGCGGTTGACTTTCACCACGCCCGTCTCCACGTCTACCGACACGTCGGCGATCTGCACGCCGCAAACACCGCCGGTGGTCATTCCCGCCGCGTCGCCGCGCGCCGTGAACACACCCATCTCGGAAATCGACGCCGTGCCCAGCTTGCGGCACGCCGCCTCCCAGGTCAGGCTCTTGCCCGGCGTCCCCTTGACGCGAATCCGCCCGCCGGCGGCTTCCAGTTGGTCGGGCTGCGCGCCCAGGTCCGGCGCCGCCGCCTCGAACAGCTTGGCCAGCGCGTTTACCGACGACCGGCGGCTGGAGGTGGAAACCCCGCCCACAGTCGTCGATCCGCCCGACGAGCCGTCCCGCGGCAGATCGCTCGATCCTATCAGCAGGTTGATCCGGCTCATGGGCAGGCCCAGCGTCTCGGCCACTACCTGCATGATGATGGTGCGCGTGCCGGTTCCCAGGTCCTGCGTGCCGATTTCCACCCGCACGCTGCCGTCCGGGTTGATGACCGTGCGGCACTGGCTGGCGTGGCCGCTGCCCTGCCAGGTGGCGATGCCCAGTCCCAGGCCGCGCTTGAGCGGACCCGCTCCGCTCTCGCCGCGCGCATGCCACAGAGTATTCCACCCCGCCATCTCGGCGGCCTTGGCCAGTTGCAGGCGATACGTGTCCTGGCGCGCTTTGGGCGCGTAGGGCACGGCCTTGGCGAATACCTCCATCGGATCCAAGCCGGCCTTGGCCGCGAAATCCTCGATGGCCGAGCAGGTGATGTAGGAAGCCTGCTGGTTGCCCGGCGCGCGCCACGCCCGCGAGGGTCCGCCGTTCACTCGAACGGAGGTGTGGTTCCTGCGGGAATTGGGGATGTCGAAGACGTAGGGAACGTTGTTCGGCATGGTCAGGCCGGCCACGCCGCCCGAACCCCAGGTCTCGCCCTGCCAGCCGGTGATGGTGCCGTCCTTCTTGCCGGCCACCTTGACCTTGGCGAACAGCGAGGGCCGGTTGCCCGCGATGGTCTGCTCCGTGGCCCGGTCGAGCCACAGGCTGACCGGCCGTCCGCCGGCTTTCTGCGACAGCCGGGCGCCCACCACGGCCCACGAATCCGGGCTGAACTTGCTGCCGAAACCGCCGCCGATGTAATCCATCTTCACTTTGATGTTGGTCGCAGGGACCTTCAGGGCCTGCCCCAGCTCGCCGGCGTAATCGGTGACGTCCTGGGTGGAAGGCCACACCTGGATCTGGTCGCCCTGCCACTGAATCACCTGTCCGTGCGGCTCCAGGCAGCAGTGCGTCACCACGGGGATTCCGTATGCGCCTTCGGAAAGCACTTCGGCTTCGGTGAACGCCTTGTCGGGATCGCCCTGCATCCGCTCGCCCGCCTTCTGCGCGTAGGCCGCCGGGATACTGGCCAGGGCGGCATCCAGCACGTTGTGCGGCAGCACTTCGTAATCCACCCGGATCAGGCGCAGCGCATCCCGCGCCTGCTCCTCGGTGGTAGCCGCCACGGCTGCGATTTCCGCGCCCTGCCACTGCAACTCGGCGCCGGCCTCGGCGACTACGTACACCGACTGCACGCCCTCGGCCTTCTCGGCGGCGCTGGTGTCGATGCTCTTGAGCCGCGCGTGGGCGTACGGGCAGGTGAGGTACGCGCCGTGAAGCATGTCTTTCAGGTTCAGATCGGAGCAGTAGCGGGCGCGCCCGCTGGACTTGACCGGCCCGTCCACCCGCCTGGGCCGCGTGCCCATCGCCGTCCGCGTGCTCATCGGCGGCCAACTGTAATCGGGAGTGTCAGCCATCTTTCTTCCCTCCAGCCGAGGTGGTCATGGTCTTAGCCGCTTCCAGCACCGCCGCCCTGACGCCCATGTAGGTGCCGCACCGGCACAGGTTCCCGCCCAGCCCGCGCTTGAAGTCTTCCACCGCCGGGTGGGGGTGTTCTTCCAGGAAGCCCTTCGAAGCCATCACGAACCCCGGCGTGCAATAGCCGCACTGTTGCCCGTCGTTGTTCCAGAAGGCCGCCGAGACCGGGTGCAGCCTTTCGGGGCTGCCGATGCCCTCGATGGTTTCGATCTTCCTGCCCTGCGCATCGATCGCCAGCACGGAGCAGCTATAGACCGTCTTGCCGCCCAGCATGACCGTGCAGGCGCCGCAAGTGCCGCGGTCGCAGACCCGCTTGGCCCCGGTCAGGTCCAGGCGGTTACGCAGCGCGTCACACAGGGTCACGCGCGGCTCTACCTTGAGACTAACCGGTTTTCCATTGACGTTGAGCGTGATTGAGACCGCGCCCGGCCCCGCCACTTTCGCCGGCGCCGCCGCCCGCGCATCCCGCTCCAGCAAGCCCGATCCCAGCGCGCCGCCGCCCAGTCCCACTCCGCCGAGGAACCCGCGCCGGGAGAACCCGCGCCTCGCTTTGCCGGTGCGTTCGGAGTCTTTTTGAGAACTCACTACGTACCCTCCTCTCGTGCCACTCCTTTAGAGACTCTTTCAGAGGCTTGGGGGATTCGCCAATTGTGGCATTTCTCCGCGTCTTCTCCAGACTGCCGTTGCCCGCCGGCCGGAGCCGCCGGGGTGAGATCCGAGGCCCCTGAAGTTGGGTCGTATCGGGCGTATTCCCGCTGCAAGCGGCTGATTTCATGGACCCGACAGTCTCCGGACTGGCGCGGTGCTGCAAGTTGAAAGGATTCCCTAGAAAACTTCAGCCGCTAGCTTTCTGAAAAGCCGGGGGTTAGGTCTGCCGATGGCGTCACGCAAACTGTCAGGCCCAGACGCTCCAACCGATGGACCAGTCGCTTGGCCGTGCGCTCGGGGTGCAGTCTGTCGAAGTAATCGTCCCCCAGATCTTGATACGGCGCTCCGGTCTTCAGAATGCAATATGCGATCACCACGATCTTATGCGCGACGGCAATCACCGCCCGCGCCCAGCCGCGCCTGGCCTTGACGCGGTGGAAGAAGGCTCGCAGGTATCCCCGTTTACAGCGCGAAGCGGCCCACGCCGATTGTGTCAGGATCCGCCGCAAATACTTGTTGCCCTTCTTGGTCCGGCCGCTCAACTGCTTGCCCGCGCTTTCGCAGCTTCCCGGACTCACCCCCGCCCAACTCGCGCAGTGGTCGGCGTCTGGGAACACCGACATGTCGGGACCCATCTCCGCAATTAGATGCCATGCCGCGATCTTCTCCACTCCCGGAATCGTCGCCAATGCATCCACCCGATCCGCGTACGGCTGCATCCGCCGCGCGATCTCAGCCTCCAACTCCTCCACTTGCCGGCTAAGAAACTGATACAGCGCATAGTGCGTTTTCAGCATCGTGCGATGGAACTCGTTGAAGCAGCCTTTGAGCGATTCCTTCACCTGCTTTTCCTTCTTGCGCAGTTTGCCCTTCACTTTCCAAGCCAGCAACTCGGGCGAGTCCTCGCCTGCAATCATCGCCTCGATGATGCACCGCCCCGACAGCCCCAGCAGATCGCTCGCTACCGAAGAGAGTTTGATGTTGGCGGTCTCGAACAGGTCGCGAATCTGGTTATGCGACTCGCCCCGCTGCTGGAGCAAACTGAGACGATGGCGCAGCGATTGCCGCAACTCCCGAATCTCGTGCGGCGGCACGAAGCTGGGGTCCAGGCGGCCCTAATTTCCGTGTCTCAGGCACGGGGTTCAGTCCAATGTATCCCCCGCCCTCCGCGATCGAATGTGGGGCCCCTGGGCGCGGAAATTGTTTCGGCCGATTCGGAGATTCGCGCGCCGGACCGATTTTTCCCGGCTTCTGAGGGAGTGGTTGCCGGCAATGGCACCGAACCACACGGTCGAAGACCCAACGCGTTATCCGGAGACCGTCAAGAAGGTAAGGGTATCTACTCGGAATGGGAATGCGGCTTAAAACGATACCGGATGACGCTTGTCAGAAACTCCCGCGTGAGGCGGCAGTGAAACCTGCGCGCGATCCGGATTGGCACTTCCTGTATCGCCTCGACGGTAATGCCGCTCGCGGCCACCATGCGTCCGAAGCGAGCCAAGGTCATCTTGTTCAGGCCACCGTCCGTTTCGCCGAATCGCCGCGCCCCGTCGCTCTTGAAGTCCGCGCGCCACCGGCACAAAGCGGTCTCGCTGAAAACCAGGTGCGCCCAAGGAAAAGTGTTCAAGCTGAACAGATGTCCGCCGTAGGGATGAAACCATGTGTAGCCGAACTGAATCCATATCCTGCCATCCGGCTTGCAAAGCTCCGCCATTTTCCGGAGTATGCCGGCGGGTTCCATGAAATGCTCGAAGGCGTCGATGGACATCACGATGTCGGCTTGGCTGTCCGTCGTCCTGGCAAACTCGCAGATGTCGGTTACGCCCTTCTGGGCGGCCAGTTCCCGCGAATGCCGGAGTCCCGCTTCCTGCACGTCCAAGCCGATCACGCGCGCCGCCCCCGCCAGGGCCAAATCGACCGCGTCGTACCCGTCGCCACTGCCGAACTCGATCACCGTCTTCCCGCGAATCGAATCTACGAACTCATCGCCGAACAGTTCCCTTACCCGAACCACTCCAGCGGCCGGGCGCGGTGTTTGAGCCGATTCGGTATTGCGGAAGAACCGCTTCAAGAAGCGGTATTGCAGCCGGTCCCAGAGCGCGAGTTTCCATTCCTCGGACGCAACGGCGCGCTGTGGCTCCGTCTCCTCACCCATTTATGCGATTGTATTGCATTTCCGCGGAACTTGTCAACGATTTTGAGACACCTGCCCGCATAAATTAGTGAGTAAATCCACCCTCCGGCGGAGCCGGTTTGGGCGGGTTGATCCAGACGGCATCCGGGAGTTGAGCGGGCCGCGGTGGTTTGCGGACGAACCGCTCGGGATGCTGCTGGTGGGCCGCGGTCAAGACACGTAGCCGGTTGTCGAGGACATCGGCGGCGAGCCCGTAGTGCACCATGTGCGGCGTCAGCATGGCGATGCCGCTGTGGTGGGGCTGCAGGTTGTACCAGTGGAAGAAGTCCTGGCAATGGGCGCGGGCATCCTCCAGAGAGCCGAAGCGGTCCGGGAACTGGGGCCGGTACTTCAGGGTCTTGAACTGGCTTTCCGAAAAGGGATTGTCGTCGGAGACGTAGGGCCGGCTATGCGTCTTGGTCACGCCGAGATCGGCGAGCTTCAAGGCCAGCGTCTTGCTGGTCATCGACGGTCCGTTGTCGGCGTGGATGTTGAGTTGACCGGGGAGGACGCCCTGCTTGGAGACGCTCTCCTGGATCAGTTTCTCCGCCAGTTTCGCGCTTTCCCCTGGGGCCACCATCCAGCCGACGACGTAGCGGCTGAAGATGTCGAGGATCACGTAGAGGTAGAAGTAGGTCCACTGGACCGGGCCGCGAAGCTTCGTGATATCCCAGGTCCAGACCTGGTTGGTCTGGGTGGCCAGCAGTTCCGGCTTCTGGTAGGCCGGATGGCGCAGTTGATCGCGGCGCTCGCGGACCTCGGCGTGCTCATCGAGGAGGCGGTACATGGTGCGCGGCGAGCAGACGTAGATGCCCTCGTCGAGCAGTGCGGCGTGGACCTGGTGCGGCGCCTGATCCACGAAGCGCTCCGAGTGCAAGAGATCCAGGGCGGTCTGACGCTAGGGGTCCGAGAGCGCCCGCGCCGGTTTCGGGCGTGGGGCGCTGGATTCCGGGCGTGGCACGCGCGCCCGGTAGAAGGAGGCGCGCGGAAAGTCGAGAGCGCGGCAGGCCGCCGCGCAGCCGACCTCGGCCGAGAGTTGGGTGGCTGCCGTCACGAGTTCTCCTCTGCCGACCCTGCTTCCGGCAGCGCAATCCCCAGCAGGGTCGAGACTTTTTTTTGAACGTCGATGATGACTTCGGCTTGGTGGAGTTTCTTCTTCACTCGCACCAGTTCGGCTTTGAGCTTGCAGTTCTCCTCGGCCAGGGGGTTGCGGGTGGACTTGCGGCCGCGCTTCTTCGACAGCGCTCCCAAAGCGCCGGTGTCGCGGAGGCGGCGCCACTCGGTCAGGTGGGACGAGTACAGTCCCTCGCGCCGCAGCAGGGCGCCGACGGCCCGGATCGGTGGCGCGGCCGGCCTCCTCGACGATGCCGAGTTTGTACGCAGCGGTGAACTTGCGGCGTTGGGCCTTGGCCACGACCTCGGGATCGGGAACCGGCAGGGTCGCCGGGCGCATCGAGTTGGCAGCCCCTCCGCTACGGGATGGCTCGCTACGCTCGCCCTCCCTGCGCTCCAGGGCTGCCAACTCGATCGTGTGGGAATCTCCGTTGAGCTTCAAATTGCCTACCATGCTGCCTCATCCTCTCCGCCCCCTGATGGTCAGTAATTGCGGGCGGGGTAGGTGTCTCAATCATGCTGGCACAGAGGGCGCCAATCCGCGTTCGCGCCGGAGGGAACGACAGACTATTGGTGTAACGGCGGGAGCGGCGTCTCCGGCGGGCGGCCAAGCCGGCCGGGGCAGGGAAGGCGGAAAGCCGTTATAACGTCGCCGGGGACCAGTTGGTGCGCTCGATGATGGTCCGGGGTTCGTATGTGATGCCTTGGGCCAGGCGGCGCTCCTCGCGGCGCGCGAACCACAACAGGACGGGGCCGATGGCGCGGCTCAGCATGCGGCTGTTGAAGCCGAACTCGCGGCCGACATCCTTGCGCAATTGACGGATCTGCTCGCTGACGGCGGCGTTGGCGCCGCGCAGGTGTTTCTCCATGGCCCATAGCGCCCCCGCGTACCCGTCGCGCAGGGAGCGGGCTTCCCAGGTGAAACGGGCGCGGACGCGGGCGTCGGGATCGTTCTTATAGCGGCGCCAGCCTTCCAGCGTGGTGCGGCAGATGCGGTAGATGCTGGGGCCGTTGAGTTCGAAATCGCGGCGGAAGGCCCAGTCGAGCCAGCGCTTGGAATCCTCGCGGGAGATGGCGGCGTGGCGGAAATTGAACTGGTCCTGGCCGTGGATGTCGGCCAGGTCGACGCCTTCCAGCATGCGGCCCTGCTCGGTCATTTCGGCGAACAGGGGGGTGCCGGGCACGGGGGTGTAGAGCATGAACTGGTGGAAATCCGTGTCGTGGGAGATGGCGTGCTCGATCTCACCCTCGATGTTCTCGTTGGTGTGGTGCTCCAGTCCCACGATGGTGGAGCCGAGAGTTTTGATGCCGTGCTTGCGGAGTTCGGCGGTGAGCTTGCGCGTGTCCGCCCCTTTCAGCTTGGCGTAGCTGGAGAGCGGCGATTCGAGGCCCATCCAAACCCAGGAGACGCCGAGTTCCACCAGCTCGCGGATGGAGTACTGGCTGATGGCGTTGGCCGACGAGAAGACGTACAGCGCCCAGGCCTTGCCGGTGGCCTTCATGCGCTCGAGCAGCTCCATGGCGCGCTTCTTGTGGAGGAGGAAATTCTCGTCCATCATGAAGAACGACTGCACGCCGAGGTGCGCTTCCATCCTCGACATGATGGCGAAGAGTTCCTCGCCGGTGTTGTAGAAGTTCAGGTACTTGCCCTTGCCGCCGAAGAAAGCCGAGGTGGTGCAGAAGTTGCATCCCATGGGGCAACCGACCGAAGGAATGATGGTGGCGGCGGTGCCGCCCTTGCGCCCGGGTAGTTTGCACCCCAGAGTGCGGCCGTCATAGCCGGAAACGATTTCGGGGTGCTCGATGGGGGCGTTTTCGTCCTCGCCGAGAAAGCGGCGCATCCAGCAGATGCCGTCGCCCTTGACGATGTGGTCGGCATCGACGAGGTGTTCGATTCCGGGGATGGCGGCGACGTGTCCGCCGATGACGATGGTAGCCTTGGGGGCCAGGCGGCGGACCGAGCGGCACATGTCGCGCACCTTGCCGATGTTGACGATGATGGAGGAGATGCCCACGATGTCGTAGTCGTTGGCTTGCAGCTCGGCTTCGAAGATCTTGCGGGTGGGGAAGTCCAGGACCGTGGTGGGGGCGGAGATGTTCTGCTGGATCATGAGGATGCCCCAGGAACGGTGGAACATGCGGAGGGAAAAGGGACCCTGTTCGCGGGTCACCTGGTTGTGATACAACTCCATGGGGTTGATCTTGCGGCTGCCGAACTCGTCGTCTTGAGCGTAGGGACCGAAAACCGAAGAGAGGAGAATGCGGGCGTGGGTACCTTTTGGATGTTGTTGCATTTTAAGACTTTAAGTGCTGAATACAAGATTCTGAAAACACTTTCATTATACCACCTGGAAGCGTAAGGGGGGGTATAGAGAAAAACCTTACGGTCGCGGTTCTGAACGGAACCACGCGGTGTAAGGGAGTGGCCCGAGGCAGACGCCGCCCCGTCACTCGTATTGCAGCGCCACCACGGGATCCAGCCGCGCCGCCTTCATCGCCGGCCAGGTGCCGAAGAACAGCCCCACGCCCACGCTCACGCACACTCCCAGCGCCGCCGACCACAAAGGCACCGACGTCGGCAGGCTTGGGAAGACCAAGCGGAAAATCAGCGAAGTCAGCCATCCCAGCGTCATCCCCAGCAGGCCGCCCAGCCCGGTCAGCACCACCGCCTCGGTCAGGAACTGCACCACGATGTCGCTCCTGCGCGCGCCCACGGCCTTGCGAATGCCGATCTCGCGCGTGCGCTCGGTCACCGACACCAGCATGATGTTCATCACGCCGATGCCGCCCACCAGCAGTCCGATGGAGCTCATGGCGACCATCACCAGCGCCACCGTGCCGGTGATGCGGTGAAAATCGTCGAGCATCTGGCTGCCGGTCGATAGCCAGAAGTCGTCGGGTTTGCTCGGCGGCGTCTTGCGCAGCGCACGCATCCCGGCTTCCACTTCGTCCATGGCGCGGTCCACCATGCCTTTTCGGGCGAAGATTACGAACATGATCTCGTCGGCGGTGGGGAAGATCTTGTGCATGGTGAAGTAGGGCAGCATGACGCGCCGGTCCTCCATCCCGGGGAACTCCACCTGCCGCCCGATCACGCCGACAACCTGGAGTTGGTGGCCGTCCACCTCGATCCACTTGCCCACCGGATCGCCGCTCACGAAGAGGCTCTTATAAACGTGCTCGCCGATGACCACCACCGGCCGATGGCGCCGGTTCTCCTCGTCTGTGAAGAAGCGGCCCATCAGAATCTTCTGCGCGCCGCCTTGCGCGTAGCCCTCCTCGGTTCCGGCGATCTCCACGTTGTACAGGTCGCGGTTGCCGAGCTTGGCGCTGTCCACCCACCCGCCCTGGCCGAACGTGTTGGGGCTGAGCAGGTAGGGCGAAACGTGCTCCACCGACGGGCACCTCTCTTCGAGCGCCTGCGCCTGCTCCCAGGTAAACTTCTTGCGTTTCAACTCGTCGCCGGTGATATTGCCGCGGAAGCCCAGGTTGAACTGAAATGAGAAGATGGTCTCGGGGCCGAAGGCCGTCACCATGTCGGAGATGGCGCCGTTGACGCCGGTGATGATGGAGCCCACCGCGATTACCGTGCCCGTGCCGATGATCACTCCCAGGACCGTCAGCAGACTGCGCGTCTTGTGCTCCCGCACGGTGGCGACCGCCATGGCCGCCGACTGCCAGATCTCGAAGAACGTCATCGTTCCCACCTCAGGGCGTGAATCGGGTCGAGCCGTGCCGCCTTCCGAGCCGGGTAGACGCCGAAGAACAGACCCACCAGCGCGGTGAGGCCGACCCCGATCACGATCGCCGAAGGCGGCACCGCCATGGGCATCCCCACCGCCACGCGGATCAGCAGCGTCAGCAGCCACGCCAGCCCCACGCCGATCAATCCGCCCGTGGCCGAGAGCAGCGACGATTCGATCAGGAACTGGCGCATGATGTCCTTCCGCCGTGCGCCCACCGCCTTGCGGATGCCGATCTCGTAGGTGCGTTCCGTAACCACCGCCAGCATGATGTTCATGATCACCACACCGCCCACCACCATGAAGATGGAAACGATGCCCACCGCCATGGTGGCCAGCACGGTGGTGAGTTTGTCCCAGAGCGCCACCAGTGACGCCGAGGCCAGCAGCCCGAAGTTATCCTCCTGGTTGGGACGCAGCCGGCGGTATGCCCGCAGCAGCGCGCGCACTTCATCCTGCGCGTCCTCCAGCCGGTCGTGGGTGATCGCCAGCCCGTTGAAGTCGATCTCCGGGTGCGTGCCGAACGTCTTGAAGAACGTCCCGATGGGGACCATGGCGAAATTGTCGCGCGAGAAGCCGAAGACCGAGCCGCGCTTGGTGGCAGTCCCCACAACCTGGAACGGGCTGCCGTCGAGCGAGATGGTCTTGCCCACCGGATCGGTGTTGGCGAAGAACTTGTTGCGCACGTCCTCGCCGATGAAGACCACGCCGGAGCGCCGCTGGTCGTCGATCTCGGTCAGGAACCGGCCGTTAGAGACGGAGATATCGGAAATCACCGCCGTGTTGGCGGTGACGCCGGAGAGATCCACGGAGTCCAGCTTCTGGTTCTTGTACCGGATCTGGACGCTGGAGAACGACTGCATCCCGAATTCCCGCGACAGCGTGAGGTGGCTCTTGATGTATTGATACTCCTCGGCGCGGAGCTTGGGGTTTTTCTTGTCCAGCTCCAGCATTTTCTTGGGATCGAAGTCGCCGAGCAGCGGGATGCGCTGCACCTGGTAGCCGTCGGTGCCCATGTCGGACACGGTCTCAGCCACGTACACGTCCATGCCGTGCACCAGCGACATCACCACGATCAGCGCGGTGGTGGCCAGAATCACTCCCAGCAGCGTGAGAAAACTGCGCAGCTTGCTGGAGTGAACGCTCCGGACAGCCGCCCGAAACGCCTCGCGATACGAAGCCAACGCGCGCATAGACCCCCTTAGACCTGACGAAGCTCATGCTTCATTTGTTCCCTCGCATGATGGCACGCCGCAGTTCCCGCGCCGCGCGTTCGGGATCGCCGGCCGCGCAGATGGCCGAAACCACGGCCACCCCGTCGGCCCCGGCATCGATCGCCTGCCGCGCGTTTCCCACCGCGATCCCGCCAATCGCCACCAGCGTGTGCCGTGAGACGGCGCGCACCTGCGCCAGGCCGGCCAGGCCCAAGGCCGCGGCGGCGTCGGCCTTGGTGGGGGTAGGGAAGACCGGCCCGACGCCCAGATAGTCGGCGTCCAGCGATTCCGCCGCCCGCGCCTGCTCGACGGTCTCGATGGACAGGCCGATTACGGCATCGGGGCCCAGGAGCCTGCGCGCGGCCGCGTAGTCCATGTCCCGCTGTCCGATGTGAACGCCAGCGGCGCCGATGGCGAGCGCCACATCCAGGCGGTCGTTGACGATCAGGGGGACATCGAGAGGAGCGAGAAGCCGCGCCAGCGCCCTGCCCAGTTCCACGAAGTCCCGCGTGCAGCAGTCCTTCTCCCGCAACTGGACGGCGGTGGCTCCGCCGCGCACCGCGGCCTCGACCAGGGCTTCCAGGGAGCGCCCGCCAGCCAGCGCCCGATCCGTGATCAGGTACAACTCCCAACCGCGAGGCGTCTTCACGGCTCGCGCACCTTTAGCCGGCCGCGAATATCCGATTCGCTCAGAAGGTACAGCGCGTCCAGGAAGCGCGGGATGAACGTTCCCGGCCCGCGCGCGCCCTCGGCCGCCAGTTCGCCCGCGATCCCCATCACCGCCATGGCGTTCACCGCCGCGTCGAGGGCCGACGGATTCACGGCCGCAAAGGCGCCGGCGAGCGCGCTGGCCGTGCATCCCATGCCCGTGACCTTCGCCATCATGGGATGTCCGTTGGCGATGTGGGCCACGGTGCCCCCCGACGAAATCAGGTCGATGGCGCCGCTGGCGACCACCACGCCGTGGGTGCGGCGGGCCAGCGCTTCGGCGGCGCCGGCTGCATCCTCAGGGGCATGCGCGCTATCGACGCCGCGGGTCGCGCGCTCGTCGCTGGCCAGCGCCCGAATCTCGCTGGCGTTGGCGCGCACGATGGCCGGCGACAGCTCGTCGAGCAAGCGCCGCGCGGTTTCGGTGCGGAAAATGGTGGCGCCGGCTCCGACCGGGTCGAGGACGATGGGCAGCCCGCTCCGCCGGGCGGCGGCGCCGGCTTTGAACATGGCGGCGATCCAGGGCGCGCTCAGCGTTCCGATATTGATCACCAGCGAGCGCGCGATGCCGGTCATTTCCGCCACTTCCTCTTCCGCGTGGGCCATGACGGGCGATGCGCCCAGCGCCAGCAGTGCGTTGGCGGTGAAGTTCATCACCACGTAGTTCGTGATGTTGTGGACCAGCGGGGCTTCCGCTCGAATGCGCTCGACGTTGGCCCAGATGCTGTCCGCCCGAAGATTGCGAGTCTCCACAGCTTCGATTGTCGCGGGAACGGCATGGCGCGCGCAACGCCGCAACGGACGACGGATCGGGGAAGGGCGCGGATTCCCACTGCTTCGCGAAGCTGTGCGAGCGCGGTGAGGTTAGCTGGGATCGGGCGGCGCCTTATCCAGCGGCGCTGCGTTCGAGCCACCACCGGTGAAAAGAGACACCGGACCACACGACCTCGACCAAGCCGAATGGCCAGGCTCCCTGTAGAAAGCCATAAGCCGAAGCCAATATGCAGGAACCGGAAAACGCCAGGATACACCAGTGGTGCCGCTTTTCGAATGCGTAGAACACCAACATCGAGGACACAGCCACGAGCCCGAATATCGTCAAGCCACTCATTTTCCCCCTCCGCCTCGATGATCTACTCCTATGCGCCGCCGCGGCCGGTGCAGGCAGTTCCGTTGACGGCGCTTTCTTGCATTCTACTCGATCGAGTGCAGGCCGAGCCGGATCAGGGCAAAGTCCGGCTTCCCACCGCTTCCCGAAGCTGTTCCAGAGCGGTCAGGTACGCGGCGATCGTCTGGCGCCAGGCCAGTTGGGTGGCGCGATAGCTGCGTTCGGCATCGAGAAAATCCAGCAGGCTCGCGGCGCCGCGGTGATACGCGTATTCGCTGATGTCGCGGTTCTTCTGCGACACGTCAAGGTAGCCGGACTTAAAGTACTTGGCGACCCTGTCGTTGGATTCAAGCGCCTCGTACGCATCCCGGACGTCGGTCAGAACCTGCCCCCGTGCCGCAATCTGCTGCTGTTCCGCCTGAGTGATGGCGTAGTGTGTGCGCGCGATTTCGCCCTGGTTGCGATTGAAAATGGGAAGCGGGATGCTGACAGCCCAGGTGGCGGCGCTGATGCCATTCACGTGCGAATAGTTGGCCGACGCGGTCACGTCCACCTTTCCGTCCGCTTTGGCGAGTTCGTACTGGCTGCCCGCGGCCGTAACCCCCTGAACGGCCGCGCGCAGATCCGGCCGGTTATCCAAGGCCTTGGTCTGTAAGTCCGCGAGCGACACGCCCAGCGGCTGGTAATCGAAGCCGCCGCCAACGGCATAATCGGCGGGCACGGACTCGTAACCCAGCAGTTGGCGGAGATCGGACAGAGCCTGGGCTTTGGCCAGCTCGGACTGCTCGACATCCTGCTGGAATTGCAGCAACTGGAGTTTGATCTTAAGGAAATCGTTCTCGCTGGCGCCGCCGGCCTTGTACTGCTTCTCGCTGATGTCCACCGTTTTTTCGAAGCTCTCCAAATCCGCCCGCGCCAAATCGAGGGTTGACTGCGCGAGTTGCACATTGATGAATAGCTGGGCGACCTGGAACGTAAGTGTGCGCTCGTTATCCGCCACCTGCGAGCGGGTCACGGCGGTGGCGTCCTTTGCCGCCTGGAGGCGGTGCTGCCGCTTCTTGCCGCGCTCGAACAGATAACTCAAGCCGAGGTCACCCTCAGTGGAGTCGTGGAGATAGTCGAGAAAGCCGATGCCGTTGGGGTGCATCAGCGGCAGGTATTCCCAGTCGCTGATTATGCTTGGGTTGGGACGGAGGTTCGCCGTGATCTCCTGGGCCTCGCTCTGTTGCACCGTCGTGCGGGCGGCCAGCAGATTATGGTTGTGCGCGAGCGCCATCTGGGTTGCCTGGTCCAGCGTGATCGTTACCGGCGCCTGGGGCGTCTGGGCGGCCGCAGGACGCGGCACGAGGGCCCAAACCAGTGCAACGGCGCAGTAGTTAGCTCTCATGGGCTGCCTCCAATTCGGGGAGTTTGTCCCCGTCCCTGGCCATCCATACATACAGCGTGGGAATCAGGATGATACTCATCAGTAAGTCCGAAATCAGACCGCCCACGATCACGATGGCAAATGGCCGCTGCGAGTCGGAGCCGATTTCGTGCGACAGGGCGGCCGGCAGCAAGCCGAGCGTCGCGACGAGCATGGTCATCATGATCGGCCGGAGCCGGAGTACGGCGCCCTCCACGGCCGCATCCACGGTTGTGTGGCCTCGCGCGCGGCGCTGATTGATGTACTCGAGCATGATCACTCCGGTTTGCACGGAGACGCCAAAGAGCGCCAGACATCCGACGCCCGAGGAGACGCTGAAGTTGGTATGGGTGACCAACAGGGCGAGCAAACCGCCCAGGGGAGCGAGCGCCACATTGACCATGATCAGCATCGCCCACTTGAACGACCGGAACATGGTGTAAAGAATGATGACAATCACCAGAATGGTCAGCGGCACTACGATGAGCAGGCGCGCCTCCGCGCGCTTCTCGCTTTCGTATTCTCCCGACCACTCCAGGTGGTAACCTGGCGGCAGCTTGACTTTCTGCTGGACCCGTTGCATGGCCTCCGCAACCGTGCTTCCCAAATCCCGGCCCCGCACGCTGAACGTTAGAGCGGCGAAGCGGCTGTTGCCTTCGCGGTAGATGTCGTAGGCGCCGTCCTTCACCTCGACCTTCGTCAATTGCGCCAGAGAGACTCGTTCGCCCGACGGAGATAGCAGGCGGATGTTGGCGATGGCCTTCTCCGTCTGGCGATATGGCGCCTGGTAGCGGACCACGACGTCGTACCTCTCCTCGCCGAGGAGCACCTGGCTCACGGCGTTCCCGCCCACCGCCGTCTGAACGGCGTCCTGTATGTCGGCCACGTTGATTCCAAAACGGGCCGCCTGCCTGCGGTCGATAATGAAATCGAGGTTCGGCTGGCCGAGGGTGTGAAAGAACTTGAGGTCCATCAAACCAGGCACTTGCTGCATGGCGGCGGTGACCTCATCGCCCTTCTCGTCCAAGGTTTTCAGGTCCTTGCCGAATAGCTTGAGCGCAAGCTGCCCCTTGGTCCCGGTGACCGTCTCTCCGACGTTATCTTCGATTGGCTGCGAGAAGTTCCAGAGCGCCCCGGGGAGTTTGCCGACTTCGCGATTCATGGCGGCGATCAGCTCTTCCTTGTCCCGATGGAAGACCGGCCGCCACTGGTCTTTCGGTTTGAGGTCCACGAAATACTCCGTGTTGCCGAATCCCCCGGTGTCGGTTCCGTCGTCGGGCCTGCCCACCTCGGACACAACTTTGGTCACTTCGGGAAAGGAGGCGAAGATCAAGCGGGCCTGGTTGGTGAATCGCTCGCCCTCCGTCAGGCTGGTGCTGTCGGCCAGGGTGCCGCGGGCCCAGATCGCGCCCTCATCCAGGTGCGGCAGAAACTCGGAGCCGATAACTCCGCTGAACGCGAGATAGGCCGACACGCCCAGGGCGGCGACTCCGACACCCAGCGTGATCCAGCGGTGGTTGATGGCCCAGCGCACGTTCGTCCGATAGACACGGGTCATCAAGGTCATGACGGGGTTCTGCCACTCGCGCACTCCTTTGCGGAAGAACACGCTGGAGAGGACCGGCGCAATCAGAATCGAGAACAGCAGCGCGCCAAGCAAAGCGAATGCCACCGTAAGGGCCATCGGCCGGAATAGCCTGCCCTCCACCCGCTGCAGCGTGAAAATCGGCATGTAGGCGGTGATGATAATGGCGATGGCGTAGAACACCGGGCGCTGGACTTCGTGGGTGGCGTCGCGGATAATTTGGGCGATCGGTTTCTGCTCCTCCCCGCTTTCCTTGCGGCGGCTGAGGTGGCGCACGGTGTTCTCCACCATGACCACCGCGCCATCCACCACCATCCCGAAATCGAGCGCGCCAAGGGATAGCAGATTCGCCGGAATGCCGCTGACATTGAGCCAGATGGAGGCGAACAGTAACGAGAACGGAATGGTGAGAGCCACGATAAGAGCCGCGCGGACATTGCCGAGGAACAGAAGGAGGACAATGGTCACCAAAATCATTCCCTCGCCCAGGTTGTGCATCACCGTGTGAAGGGTGTAATGCAGCAGATCGGCGCGATCAAGCATGGGAACGACCTTCACGCCGGGGGGCAGGATGCCGTTGTTCAGTTCTTCCACTTTCTTATGGATTGCTTCCAGCGTGGGCCCCGCGTCCGCGCCCTTGCGCATCAGGACGACACCCTGAATGACGTCGGATTCATCGACTATGCTTCCGTCCTCCATTCGATTCGCCCGGGCCATGTGCCCCAGGCGGATTTTAGGGCCTTGCGCCACGTCGGCTATGTCCTTCACCCGAAGCGCGGTCCCTTTCTTAGTCGTCAGGACCGTATCCGCGATATCATCGACGTTGCGGAATAACCCGAGCGCGCGTACGTTCATCTGCTGCAGGCCGGACTCCACGAAGCTGCCGCCGGCATTGATGTTATTGATGGCCAACTGTTGTTCCACCTGGCCGATACTCAGTCCGTAGGACACCAGTTTGTTCGGGTCAACGCGTACCTGGTATTCCCGGACGGTTCCCCCGAAATCGGAGACATCGACGACATTCGGAACGCTCTTGAACTCCTTCAGAAGCGTCCAATCCTCGATGCTCCGCAGTTCCATGAGGTCGTACTTGGGATTCGTGCTGCGCAACGTGTACCAGTAGATCTGGCCAACGGTGCTCCAATCGGTTCCGATCTGCGGCTGTATCCCGGTCGGCAGGTTCACCTGTGTCAGGCGTTCGAGGACCTTCTGCCGGTTCCAATCGTTTTCCGAGCTATCGTCGAAGATCATGATCACGAACGACAAGCCGAAGATCGATTCGGAACGCAGGAACGAGAGATGGGGGATTCCGTTCATCTCAATCTCCACCGGAATCGTAACCTGCTGTTCCACCTCCTCCGCCGACCGGCCGGGCCACTGAGTGATGACCGTGACATAGTTATCTGCAATGTCGGGATAGGCCTCGACCGGCAAGTTGTGAAAGGAAACAACACCCCACGCCGTCAACAGGAGCGCAACCGCGATTACGACGAACCGGTTGTTGAGCGAGAAATCTACGAGCGCACGGATCATGTTGTTCTCCGGTGAGAAAATCAGTCAGTCAGTTCCTAAGCAAGATGAGCGAAACGCGGAGCCTATTGGTTGATCGCTATCGCGTGTTCGAGCACCACGGCGTTGGCCACAACCTGCTCACCGGGCTTGATGCCCGACTTGATCTGCTGCAGGCTGTCCGGCAAAGGATCGCCGCTGGCTACCTCGACTCGCCGGAACTTCTTGTCCGGCGCGGGCACATAGACCCAGTCGCGGTCGTGCAGATGCAGGATGGCCGATGACGGCACAACCGAGCGCACGTCCTTTGTCAGGCCGCGGAACGTTGCCGTGACGAACATGCCGAGGCGCATCATCCCCGGATTCTCGACCTCGATGCGAACTTTCGCGGTGCGGATGTTCGGATCCAGGATCGCGCCGATGTTGTCGACGGTCCCCTTGAGCAGCCGGTCGGGATACGCATTCAAGCGGACCTCGGCGATGTCGCCAGGGTGGACGCTGGGAAGATCGTTCTCATACACGTCGCAGATTATCCACACGCGCGACAGGTCGGAGATCGTGAACGGATTTGTAGAGAAGCTCTGCACGCTTGCGGCGTTTGTAACTTGCTGGTCGGTGATGACTCCCGAAACGGGCGCGTAGATATCGACCATGCCGTTGGGGTGGGCCGGGTCGGTACCAAGGAGGCGGATATGCTCCTCCATGGCTTCCACGTCCACTTTCGCCTTGGCGTCGGTGTCCTGGGCGACCTGAAGGTCGTTCAAGGCGATGGCGCCGTGGGTGTAGAGGTCCTTAGCGCGCTCCAACTGCGTGTTCGAGAGAACTTCATCCGCCATGGCTTTCCGGTAATTCTGAAAGGCCCCGGAGATATCGTCGCTGCGGACAGTCAACAGTAACTGCCCCTTCTTCACGGTGTCGCCAAGCCGGGCGTGGATTTCGACGACGCGTCCGGACGCCAGCGAGACAACTGGTACGTTGCGGGAAATGTCGGGGTTCACCGTGCCGGTGACCACCAGTTCAGGCGCCGCGGACTGCTGCGTCGCCTCGACAATCGGGAACTGTTCGGGGTGTTCGACCGAGAAGACGCTCACATCGAAGCCCGAAACCACCCTCGTTGTTGGCGGCGCCTCCGACGTTGCAGCCGCCTGCGCCCCTCCGCAGCCGTTGAGCAACAGTAGCGTGGGGACCAGAACTACCAGCACACCAACCGTCAAAGCGATGCGTTTCATATAAGCCTCCAAATCCGCCCTTGGGCGGTCGATTCGCAGCCGGGACCCGGCGGATCGGCCGAGGGAATCGCCCGATCCGCTTAGGGCCGGCTGCCACTTACTCTCACAACAACAACAACCCGCTAGAACTTCACCATCACGCCAGCGCTAATGGTGAACTGACTATGGCGAAGATCCGGGAACCAGACGCTCCCAGGTCCGCCACACGCCACATACGCCGCAGCCAGGTTGTTAGTCCCGGCCGCCCCTCCGTTGGAGCAGACGTACTGGGAGGGCGAGCCGTTATTCCCGCCCGGAGGCGTGATACCGTCGCGCCCCGTCCAATACGGGATATCCGAGTGCCGGTAGCCCGTCTCCGCCCACCAGGTGATGTACTGCCTGGGCATCCAGTGGAAAGTGGCCGTGCTGTCCCACATATGCGCCTTGTCCCCTGGATTCTCGGTGAAGTAGGGCGAGCCGGAAATGGCGTCCGCCCCATTGATGGGCGGCAGCAGCGTAAGGTAACGGCCCGGATTGGTCATCTGGCCACCACCCAGCGTGATGGCATAGGTGTCCTTGTGCCACCAAATCCGGTTGTACAGCATCCATCCCAAAAACGCCTGCTTCGGCCCGCCCTTGCCGCCATGGCAGGTGACGCCGGCGCCGTATTCGCAACCCGCGTCGGCAGTGAAGGAAAACGCCATCTTTGAGATGCCTTTTTCTTCGTCCGGCTTGTTGTAATACCTGACCTCAACGCTGTCGTCGGTATGGATGCGCGAGCGGCCGGGAATACCCAGATCGTCCGTGCCGTTGCCGTAGTTGTTGAATACCAATGAGAGCCACTCGTGCGGACGGTACAGAATCTGACCGCCCAGGCCCTTATGGCCATTGAACTTGGCGTAGGACTGCCAGCCGTTGATGATCCAGGGCTCAATCTTCAACTTGTTGGTAGGGAACCACTGAATCCGCAGACCGTTGAAAAACCACGGAGTGTTGGAAGACACGTACGACGGCTGGTAGGTCCAGTTATCGAAGTTGTAGTAACTGAACAGGCCGATGTAGGACACGAAGATCCCGCCATCGATGTTGAGTCCATGGCTCACGTTGAAGTGATAGCCGCCGTAGGCCTCCGAGACATATCGGTACGCGTTGCGCAGATCCCACTGGCCCACTGCGGCGCTGGCGTCGTTGCGTGGCGTCGTGGTAGCGAACATTCCAAACATGGTCAAGACCCTGCCACGAACGTTTTGCCAGTGGAAGTCGCCGCCGAAACTAGCCTGCTCCACCTGCACCTCGCCGGACCGGAACGTTTCGGTCGACCCGCCCAAAGAGTGGTCTTTCGGTTGATTCGAATCCACCGTATAATTCGTGTCGAACCGGATCTCGGGCGTGAAGAACTTGGTGTCGAGCACGGTGTCCTTATTGCGCGGCGTGCCGTTGAGCCAGGTAAAGTCGCCATAAGCGAACGGCGTGAAGTTGTCCACCCCGGGCGTGGAGTCGGGCGATTGCAGGGCTTCCGGGATCGATGGCGCGGCTGGCGCTGGCGGGGCTGGCGCTGCGGCTGGCTGCTGTGGTGCCGGCGCGGGCGCGGGCGTTTCCGCCGGCGCCGCGGGGGCTTTGGCAGTTTCAACTGGCGCGGCGTGAGCCGCCATGGCCGCCTCCAGTTCGCCGATCCGCTCTTTCAGAGCCTCGATCTCGTCGGCGAGCGAAGGTGCGGCGGGAGCCGGTTTCGCGGCTGGCGCGGGTGCGGCGTCGGCAGTCAGCAGGAAATCGACCCGGGCGGTCGCCGGCGCGGCTACTTCGACGTTGGCCGTGGACGGGGCGAAGCCGTGCGCCACCGCCGCCACCTGGTATCGTCCCGGTTCCAGACCGGGCATGGTGAACGCGCCGTCGGAGCCACTGATGGCGCTGCGGTCGAATCCCGTGCTTACGTTGTGCGCCGTGATACGGGCCTTCGCCACGGGCTGATTACTGGCGGAGTCCCGAGCCACCCCGCCCACACCGCCTGAAACGTCCTGCCCGAAAGACGATGCGGGTATCGCCGCGAGTTGAAGGGCAATACACACTGGCAAAACGGCGGAAGACAATACGTTGCTCGTCATAAGTATCCTTTCATGTACCTGAAGTCACGATCGTTTGTAGGTGCCGGTTCAATGCGCGGGCTTGGCGCAAGCGATGCCGCCGGCTTGGGTGGCTTGCCTTACCGTCTTGGCCACATGCTTCTATGGTGGCGGCTCGTTCCAGCGCTCCGCTAACGGGGTGACTGCGCTACATGGGTGCATACTTCCTGCTACCGCAGCCAGTATGGAACGGGATTCATAAGGAACGCATGAAGATGTTACAAGTCCGTATGTGGTTGTCACGCTCGGCCTCCCGCAACCGGACCGGTTTCCGTTCGGAACCGGTAACCGACCTGCGAATCGGTGACAAGGTACCTGGGAGAGGCCGCGTTATCGCCGAGCTTCTTTCGTAGTTGGCGGATGAAAGTACGGAGGTACTCCAGCTCCCCGCCGTACTCCGGTCCCCAAACCGCCGCGAGAATGCGCGCGTGGGCGAGCGGAAGCCCGGCGTGTAACATCAGAAAATGCAGCAATTCGAATTCCTTAGGCGTCAGGTGGATCGGGGTTCCCGCTCTTGTAACCAGCCGGCGGGCGGGATCGAGTTCGAACGTCTCCGATTCTGATTGCGGCGGCATCGTCGGTCTCCGCCGCGTGTGAACGGCGCACGGCTGCACGAAGCCGCGCTGCCAGTTCCCCCACGTGAAACGGCTTCGTGACGTAGTCGTCGGCCCCGGCGTCAAGCGACTGGATCTTGTCGTCTTCGGTGTTTTTCACGGTCAGCATCACAATTCCAAGAAGGGGCATCAGCTTACGAATCCTCCGGCACGCCTCGATGCCGTTCATGCCTGGCATCCCGATATCCAGAAGAACGGCGTCAAAGCGGATGGTGCGAACCAGCGCGATCGCCTCCTCCCCCGTCTCGGCCTCGACGATTTCGAAGTTCATGCGCTGGAGCGTCTTGCGCAGCGCCCAACGGATCGCGGTTTCGTCGTCCACGATCAGCAGCTTTCCCTTGCCGCTGCATTCCGGATCTGGCTGCATCTGTTCTGCCGCTGGACTCATCCTGCCGCCCTGTAAATCAGGACCATTGTGCCGTGTGCCTCATGAGGAAGGCATGAAGACAGCCGCGGCTTTCATCACGTGCCGCCGTTTGTCTCATGCAACCCATTGCATAGTCTGGAGTTGACAGCGCCATGCAAAGATTTTATGGACCCTGTCAGCTTTTTTGATATGTGAGTTTCCCTGGCTTTGAAAGGTAGGCGGCGTGCCGGCCTGGTACCGGCACGTTGAGTCTTAGAGTAATCACTGCTCCAGCACTTATGCGATCTTCATGTCTGCCGGTTTAGACTTCCGTATGGATGTTATGGAAGAGAATCGAAACGCCTCGGATAGTTACGGAGCGCCGGTTCTGAAGACGACGCTGTACCCTGGCTGCGGAGCGCTGCGCCGGGCGGTCCGCGGGAATATCGTTTCCTTCCCGTCCCGGGTTCCATCGCTATTGAAGACCCCCTCGGACGATATGCAGTGGCGGGTGGTGCTCCTGTATTTCGTTCGTGGCTGGAGCTCGGTGAAAATCGCCGCGCGGTTCCTTGTTCCGAAGCACCAGATCCGGCAGATTCTGAGGGACTGGTCGGTTCGAGCTCTGGCGCTCGGTTGCATGGAGATCATCGACCCGGAAGCGTTTCAGGCGTGTTGCCTGACTAATGCCGAACGCGGGGCCATTATCGAGACCGGTCTGTTCCTTGCCGCACCCCGGCGCGGAGCGGCCAGTATCCAACGTTCCCCAGTTAGACCCGAGGAGGAAGGAGTTTCGTATGCGGTTGCTTAGAAGATGTTACCTGGCGGCGCGAGTTCTCGCCATGATCGTCGCCGCGGCCGGCACTGCGCGGTCCGCGGATTCTCCGGCCTTTCGCGCCGACTCGACCCTGGTCCTGGTTCCGGTCACCGTAGTGGACCGTCGCGGAGCCATCGTCAACGGCCTGGCAAGCGACGTATTTACGCTGACCGAAAACGGAGTGAGACAGACGATAGGCTCGTTCAGCGAGGAGGATGCGCCCGTCTCGATAGGAATCGTCTTCGACCTCAGCGGCAGCATGAGAACCGTCCTCGGCCCCGCCAAGGAATCTCTGCGGGCGTTGTTGAGTGACGCCAATCCCTCCGACGAGGCGTTTCTCAATACCGTTTCGACGCGCCCCCAGGTCTCCTCCCGGTTCACGCGGGACTTAGGTGAAGTTCTGGGCCGGATCGTACTCGAAGACGCCGGCGGCAGCACCGCGCTCTTCGATACCGTTTGGGACAGCTTGAAGGAACTGCACTCCGGCGTCCATGCGCGGAAGGCGTTGCTGGTCATTTCCGACGGAATGGACAACCACAGCCGGCACTCCAGGGCGGAGCTTCTGGAACGCGCGGAGGAATCGGATGCGCAGATATACACCATTGCGGTCGCCGGCTCGGCGGCGCCGTCCACCAAGCCCATCGCACAGTTTGAGGAACGGCGGGGACTTTTGTTTCTCGACGAACTGGCCCGCAGGACCGGCGGGCTCGGCTTCATGGTCAATGGCCGGACGGACATCGCAAAGGCGGCCGCCAGCATCGGCTTGGCGCTTCGAAATCAGTACGTTATCGGATATGTGCCCCACGGAGACGTCCGCAGTGGCCAGTGGCGTAAGATCGGAGTCAAGGTCGCGGTCCCGGAAATGAAGGCGTACGCTCGTGCGGGATATCATGGCGACTGAGTCGCCGGCGCGGACGGGTCTTTACGACTTATTTATGTCTTCACATATGGTTTCCTTACGCCTTCCCTTGCATAATGAACGTGGAGTTGCCCTGAGGCGGCAGCCATGGACCGGAATTCTGACCTCACGGCTGTGTGGGTCGCCCAATCCGGCGGGACCAGGGCGGATAGCTGGACAAGTTACTGGAAGCTCGTGCAATCCCGAATAGGGATTCTGCGCGGATGCCTCGCCGGGGTGGCGGCCGTTGCCCTGGTAACGTTCATCGCGTTCCGGCTGCATCTGAACCTCTCCACTTCCGGCTCTCTCTACTTTCTGATCGTGGTGGTGGTTTCGGTTATTTGGGGCTTTTGGGAAGCCAGCGTTACGTCGTTGATCGCCGTCAATTGCCTCAACTACTTCTTCGTCCCTCCCGTGCTCACCTTCAGGATTTCCGATCCACAGGACTGGGTCGCCCTTGCCACCTTTGAGATAAGCGCGCTGATCGTGAGCCGGCTCTCCACGCGCGCGCAAAATCAAGCCAAGGCGGAGGCGCGGCACCGGGCGCAGGTCGAGAAGCTCTACGAACTGGGCCGCCGCATTCTGTTTCTCGATCGCCGGCGCACGATCGGGCCGCAGATCGTCTCCCTCGTTCAGGAGGTCTTCGGGACGGAATCCGTGGCCCTGTTCGACGCCACGCTGGCGCGCCTGGATGCCACCGGTTCCCGGGCGGAGGATCTCGAAGAACTCGCGCGCAGGGCCTACTTCCAGGACAGCGCCCTGGAAGGCGCTGACGAGCGCACGTGGGCGCACGTGCTGCGGCTGGGATCGAGGCCCGCCGGCGCGCTCGCGCTCCGCGGCCCGGATCTGGACCGGCTCGCGATCGTGCCAATCGCATCGCTGGCGGCCATTGCGCTGGAGCGCGCGCGTTCCTTCGAGAAGGAGAGCCGGGCCGAAGCGGCGCGCCAGACCGAGCAGCTTCGAACGACGGTTCTAGACGCGCTGGCCCATGCCTTCAAGACGCCGCTGACGGCGATACGGACGGCCAGCTCGGGACTTCTTGAAACTGGGCGCCTCACGGCCGATGACTTCGAACTGGCTGCTCTCATCGACGAGCAGGCGGAACATCTGAATCGTTTGGCTACCAAGCTACTTCAAATGGCTAGGATTGATGCCGCCGAGGTCAGGCTTCGGCGGGGGCGTATATCCGTGTTGACTCTGATTGAGGACGTACTGGCGCGGTATCGCGAGCAGATTCACGACCGCCAGGTAAGTGTGTCCGACGCCGCGGCTTCCCTTGAAGTCTACGGCGACCGCGAGATCCTGGCGGCAGCGCTTGAACAGTTCATCGATAACGCGTCCAAGTATTCGGCGACGGGATCGCCCATCACCGTCACCGCCGAGGAGAACCTGGGAGAGATCGTCATCGCCGTACATAACGAGGGGCCGCCGATTCGTCCCGCCGACCGCGAGCGGATCTTCGAGCGATTCTACCGGGCCGAAGAATCGCGGCACCGGGCTTCGGGAACCGGACTCGGCCTGTCGATCGCAAAGAAGGCCGCGGAAGCCCATGGCGGCCGAACCTGGGTGGTTAGCGAGGAACGCACAGGTACGACGTTCTTTTTCGCACTGCCCGGTGGCACAGGGAGACGATATGAGTCAGTCGCAGGGTAAGGTCCTGATCGTTGACGATGAGAGTTCGATTCGGCGCGCGGTCCACAACACGCTTCAGATAATGGGGTTCCATGTCGACGAGGCTTCTTCCGGTGAAGCGGCTCTGCGCCTGGTGCTTGAGGCTCCATACGACGTTGTGCTCCTGGACATCAACATGCCGGGAATGGGAGGCGTCAGAGCGTGCCGCGAGATGCGGAAGAGCCTGCCGCGCCTCGGGATACTCATGCTGACGGTGCGCGACAGTGAGGAAGACAAGGTGGCGGCGCTGGACGCCGGCGCGGACGATTACATTACCAAGCCATTCAACGTCCGCGAGCTGGCGGCTCGCATCCGGGCCGCGGTACGGCGTTCGTCCGCTTCCCAGGCCGATCCCGATGCGGTTATCCGAATTGGAAGTGTCGAGCTTGATCCGCCTCGCAGGCTGGTTCGCAAAGGCGGCGGGCCGATTCACCTCACCCCGAAAGAGTTTGACCTCCTGCACTTTCTGATGGCTCGTGCCGGCCTGCCGATTACGCACGTGCGCCTCCTGCATGCGGTTTGGGGTCCCGAGTACGGGGGCGAGCTGGAGTATCTGCGGACTTTCGTCCGCCAGTTACGCAAGAAGCTCGAAGACGACCCCGCCGAACCTTCCTATCTGCTTACCGACAGCCACATCGGTTACCGGTTCGCCGAAGCAAGGCCGGAACCTGTCGCGGAAAACGTCTGACCCGGGCGTCGCGCCGTAGCTGGTCGCCGCGCGGGGTGATAGCCTGGACGTTGGAAGCCATCTCTTCATCGGATCTTCCCGCTGCTCAGCGCGCGCGGCGCGGGTCGCTGGCCTTTCTCGGGCTGGCCTGCGGCATGAGCGTGGCGACTATCTATTACAATCAGCCGCTGCTGCTGGAAATCAGCCGCACGTTCCGCGTGTCCCACGGCGCCGGCGGAGCCATCTCCGTGGCCACGCAGCTTGGGTACGCCGCGGGGATTCTCTTGTTCGTGCCGTTGGGCGACGTGGCGGAGCGCCGGAAGCTGATCCTGAGGCTGTTCGCCGCCGTGTCGCTGGCTCTGGCGGCCGCCGGCCTGGCGCCATCCTTCTGGGTCCTGGTGGCCGCCAGCGTGGCCATGGGCATGGCGGCCTCGGTGACCCACATCATGGTACCGATGGCGCCGGAACTGGCCGGACCCGGCGCGGGGGGACGCGCTATCGGCGCGGTCATGACCGGCCTGCTGCTGGGAATTCTGCTGGCGCGCACCGCTTCGGGCGCCGTGGCGGCGGCGTTCGGATGGCGGGCCGTGTTCCTGCTGGCCGCGGTGTCCACTGGCGCCTTTGTCCCGCTGCTGGCGCGCCGCTTGCCGGTGATGACGCCGGCCCGTCCCCTGCGCTACCGCGAGGCGCTCGGCTCGCTGTGGGACCTGGTGCGCGGGCAGCCGGTACTGCGCGAGGCTTCGGCCGTGGGGTTTCTGGCCTTCGCCGCGTTCATCGGCTTTTGGACCAACCTGGCATTCTTCCTCGGTTCGCCGCACTATCGCCTGGGCGCGGGCGTGGCCGGAAGTTTCGGCCTGGTGGCCGCCGCCGGAGCCCTGATTGCCGCGCCAGTGGGTAAGCTGGCCGACCGTCACGGGCCGCGGGTTACCCTGACGCTGGCGCTCGGGTTACTAAGTGCCGGATACGCCCTGCTCTGGGTTCTCGGCTATAGTATCGCCGGGTTGATCGTGGGTGTGATCGTGCTCGACATGGGCCAGCAGTCCATGCAGATCTCCAACCAGACCCGCATTTTCAGCCTGTCGCGATCCGCGCGAAGCCGCATCAACACCATCTACATGATCGTCTTTTTTCTGGGCGGCGCGCTCGGCTCGGCCGTCTCCGCCGCCGCGTGGAGCCGCTGGCAGTGGAGCGGCGTCTGCGGCTGGGGACTGGCCATGCTGGCGCTCGCGTGGATCTGCCACGGCGCCGGCGCGGGGCGGGCGGCCCGGCATGGCAAGTAGCGGGCCCGCGTCTTAGTCCGCACTTACTCCGGAATCAACTCGTACGCGCAGGCAACCGGCTGCGCCGCCGCCCTCTGCCGCACGGCCAACTCTTCTTCAATGCCATCGAGACCCTCCAGCACCGCGGGCAGCCCGGTCAAGTTGTCGTCCTGCAAGGCCACCTGAAGCTGCTTCCACCGCATCTCGTGAATGTCGCCCCGCTTCAGCGTCAGCAGGTGGACGCCGAGCGCCTGCTTCGCCATGGGAGTGGGCAGCGCCGCCAGGTTGAGACCCTTGGTCAGTTGCTCGCGGCTGAACGAGCCCACCTCGCTGCCGTCGATCTTCAAGGTGTACTTCGCCGCTTCGAGACCCCGAACGCGTAGCGTCTGCTGGTTCAGCGCCTCCATGAAATCGGAGGAATCCAAAGCCAGTTCCACAGTGGCCGCGCCCCGCCGGGCCGCGGTGGGCAACGAGCGGTCCCGCAGACTGACTAACATCGGCAGGGCGCCGTCCAATTGTGACCACGAAATGGTCGGGCCCACGGTAAGTCCCGTGACCGTGGTATCCTCGGCGCGGGTAATCTCTTTGGACGCGGTGTCGATCTCGACGGCCGATACGATGGGCGACGCGCCCCAGGCTTTCAGCAGCGACTCCGCCATGATGAGGTGCCCTCCGGCCGCCGGATGAATGCGTCCCGGGATCAGGTTCTTCGCGCCCGCCGGGTCGCGCATGTTGGCCTTCTTCAACATCGCCACCACGGGGCCGTTCAGGTCGGCCACTACCATCTGGTTGCGCCCCGCCAACTCCTTCACAAACTGGCCGTAGCGGGCGAGCACGGAGTTATAACCCCCAGGAAACAGCGGCGGCACCGTAACATCGTCGTAAGGCGAAGGCTCGATCAGAGTAACCCGGAGTTCCGGAAATACCGCCTTCATCGTGTCCAGGATGTGCTCCATGCCGGCCTTGTACCGGTCGAAGCGCTCGTCGTTCAGGGCCACGTAACCGCCGTCGTTCATCCCCAGCATCACGGTCATGACCGTTGGCTTGTACGGGATCACGTCGCGCGTGAGGCGCACGTCGGCGCTGCCGCCGTTGCCGCCCGGAGCGTTCTCGCCGCCCCAGCCGGCATTGACAAACCGCACATGAAGCTGCGGATAGCGCGTCAGCACGAAGGTCTCGACGAACGTGGTGTACAGCCGCTGCTCCGTGATGCTGTCTCCGTAGAACACCACGGTATCTTTGTCGTGGATATAGAAACGGTCCGGCGCGGTCTGCGCCGCCGCGGACGCGGCCAGGATGGCCAGCAGGACGAGGGCAAGCCGGGGGGTGCGAATCGGGAGCGATCTCATAAGCCGTTCCATTGTACCCCGGCTCCGAATGTGGGGCAGGCTGGCAGCCTGCGGCCGGTTGGCAACCGGCCTGGGCGGCCTTGGCAGACGTTCGCGAGAGGCGGACTGGCAGTCCGCCGCAGGCTGCCAGCCTGCCCCACGTAACATCCTGGCCGCCGTCACGGGTCGATCTTCGGCAGTTCTTTCGTCACAGATACCTTCCGGCCCGGAAGGTCGATCTCGGAAACCAGGCTCTTCCCGCCCGCGGTATAGATCAACAGCAGTTTGTCCCCGGCCATCCAGGTTGTGCCAAGGAGTTCGTCTGCGTCCCGGACCACCTCGGCGTATTGAGAGCCGTCGGGGTTGGCCACGGCGATGGCCTTGCGGTCGTTCTCAGTTAGTCGGCCGTCCCCGTCGGTGTCGGAAGGAACGACTTGAAAGATCAGCCACTTCACCGGCTTCTTGTCTGTGTCCCACTTGTTTTCAGAGGAGCCGTCGGCGGCCATCCATTCCATCGACAGGATCAGGCGGTCGTGCTTTGGAGTTAACCACCGGGTGGATTTGTCCTGGACATTTAGGAAAAGATAGTTCCGCACGGCGGACAGATCCTTCTCATTTAATGACCTCGAGTAGGATTGAACGGAGTTGAGAGGCGCGACCATGCAGCCCGCGCCCGGAATCGTCAGGAAGTTCCCCAGGCCCCATCGCTCCTCCGCGTGGCCTTCGACCGTCACCACGCCCTCTTTCTGATAGGGGCGAAATCGGCTCTGCAGGAATTCAAAGCCGGCATACCCCGTCATCAGGCAAACGCCGACTCCCCCAATGAGGATGATCAGCGCGTCGATCTTCCAAATAGTTCGGAACGTCAGAGGGACTCTCATTGTAGTCAGGCCTCGTGTCTTCTCAGGTTCACCTCTACAATAGGGCAAGGCCGCTCCGAGTTGGATCAACTTGATCCAACTGGAATCCGCCGGCTCAATGAAATCAGCTACTTGCAGCAGCGAGTTGGATCAAGTTGATCCAACTCTCCCCCGCCATCCCCCCGCTATCGGTTACACTTCTCCGAAGGAGCCACTACTTGCGAATTCGAAAGGCGGTCATCACCGCCGCCGGTCCCGACCAGCGGGCTCTCCCGCTTCAGACCCTCATCGACCGCGACGGGCGTGAGAAAACCGTCCTCGGCATCCTCATCGAACAGGCCCTCGCCGCCAAGGTCGAGGAGATCTGCGTGGTCGTCTGGCCCGGCGACGAGGAGCGCTACCTTCAAGCCGCCGGGGTTCACGCCTCCGCCGTCCGCCTGGTCGCGCAACCCCAGCCGCTCGGCTACGCCCACGCCGTCTACTGCGCCCGCGAGTTCGCCGGCCGCGACCCGTTCCTCCACATGGTCGGCGACCACCTCTACGTCAGCCCCGGCCAGGCCAGCGCCGAGCGCATCGTCGAGATCGCCCAGGCCGAAGGCTGCTCGGTTTCCGGCGTGCAACCCACCCGCGAACACTTGCTCCGCTTGTACGGCGCCGTCACCGGGCGCCGCCTGGCCACGCGGGAAGGGCTCTACCGCATCGATACCGTCATCGAAAAGCCCACTCCCACCGAAGCCGAACAGAGCCTGGTGGTCCCCGGACTGCGCGCCGGCTACTATCTCTGCTTCTTCGGCATCCACGCCTTCACGCCCACCGTGATGGACCTTCTGGGCGCGGCCATCGACGGCGCCGGCGGCACTCCCGTGGCATTCTCTTCGGTGCTGGCCTCGCTCGCCCGCCGCGAACAGTACCTGGCCGCCGAGGATTCCGGACGGCGCTACAACCTGGGTACCCGCTACGGCCTGCTCACCTCCCAACTGGCGCTGGCCCTCAGCGGCGGCGACCGCGCCGACGTGCTGGCGCAACTTCTCGAATTGCTGGCGGACCGCGAACTGGCGGCGGGAAACCGGCAGTGAGCCGCCTGGTTGCCATCGTCACCTCGAGCGACGCCGCCGTTCGCGACCGCTCGCTGGACGCAGTCTGCCGCGACCTGCCTCTCGCGGAGTTGCAGGCCGAGTGCGCCGCGCTCGACCGCTTCCGCCGCTCGAGCGACAACCTCTACGAACGCGTGCGCGCGCTGTTCTTCCTCTACGCCATTCACCGGTTCCATGTGCCCCTGCGCGAGCAGGCCGGCGCGGCCGCGCAGATTCCCTATGCCGGCTACATCCATCTTCTGAAGCGCCGCTTCGAGGAGGCCATCGACGAGTTCCTGGCCGCCGAGCGCGCCGAGGGGCCGGGCGCGGTCATCTCCAGCGCGCTCGCCGCCGCTTACCGCGGCCTGGGCTTTCAGACCCTCGCCGATCAAGTCCGCCGCAGCGTTCGCTCCGTGCGCGGCAACCAGTGGATGTTCCGCGCGGGGCACCCCGCCGACTATCCGCTGCGCCTGCGCCCCGAACTGCTGCGGCGCGACGCCGGTCTCTTCCGCATCCTCCGCGAGTGTACGCCCGTCCGCATGGACCTCAGCCACAGCGGCTGGAGCGACATCTTTTTCCTCGGCATGGATTTCCCGGAAGGCGCGCGCGTCCTCAACATTTCCATCGATCTCAGCGTGCGCGGCGACTCCGGCGCGGCCTCTCCGAAGCCTCCCGTGGAAGCCTGGCTGCGGGTCATCGACCGGCCGGTGCTGCGCCTGGTCAGCGTGGATCTGGGGGCCATCGCCGAAATCTCTACCGTGGCTGAAGTCTTCGATTTCGCGCGCGACTACCTCGGGCTGCTCAAGGCCGCGGTCATCGCCAGCGGCCTGGTGCCTCCCGGCATGGAAGGCGCTACCCAGCCTCTGTCCGACGTGCTGCGCCGGCTGACGGGCGCGCCGGGCCTGGGCATCGAGATCGTCTCCAAGGTCAACGACATCCCCAAGGGCAGCCGTCTGGCCGTCTCCACCAACCTGCTGGCCTGCCTGATCTCGGCCTGCATGCGCGCGACCGGGCAGATCCACACGCTGGCCGGCGGCCTGGAGGAATCCGACCGGCGTCTGGTGGCGGCGCGCGCCATTCTGGGCGAGTGGATCGGCGGTTCCGGCGGCGGCTGGCAGGATTCCGGCGGCGTCTGGCCGGGCATCAAACTCATCTACGGCGTCCCCGCCGCCGAGGGCGATCCCGAATTCGGCGTCAGCCGCGGGTGTCTGCTGCCGCGCCACCGCATCTTCAGTAACGAGGAAGTTCCGCCCGCCACGCGCAAGATGCTGGAAGACAGCCTGGTGCTGGTGCACGGCGGCATGGCGCAGGACGTGGGGCCGATCCTCGAAATGGTCACCGAGCGCTACCTGCTGCGCGGCGAACGCGAATGGCTGGCGCGCCGCGAAGCCATCGGCATTCTCGACGAGGTGATGGACCGCCTGCGCCGGGGCGATATCCGCGGCATCGGCGATTCCACCGGCCGCAACTTCGACGGCCCCATTCAGACCATCATTCCGTGGGCCGGAAACCTGTACACCCACACGCTTGATTGAAGGCGCACGCGCCGCGTTCGGCGAAGATTTCTGGGGCTTCTGGATGCTGGGCGGCATGTGCGGCGGCGGCATGGGATTCCTCTTCCATCCGCGGCGCAAGGCCGAAGCGCAGAGCGCCTGCAGACCATCATGAGCGAGACCAAGCGCCGCCTGGAACACGCCGTTCCCTTCGCCATGGAGCCGGTGGTCTACGACTTCGCCATCAACGAACGCGGCACCGAGTCCACCGTGCTGCGCGGCGAGCGCGCCCTCATGCCAGCCGGCTACTATACCCTGGCCGTCCCTCCGCTGGTGCGCACCGAGGCCCGCCTGCTTTCCCCCGCGCGCCGCGCCGAACTCGACCACTTCGCCGCCGCCTGCCGCAATCAGCCGGATTTCGCCGGCATGGTGCAGCAGATGTTCGACCACCTGCTGCCGCGCAGCCAGGAAAAGTCCGCGGACGCTCCCCATACCCTGGAGACCATGCTTGCAGCAGCACGGTTTCGACGCCGTGCAGCACGCTCAGATCCAGGCCGACATGCGCGCCGGCCGCATTGGCCTGGCGCAGAACCGCCTGCCGGTGAACACCGTCATCGAAGACGTCCGCTCCGGCGACCTGGCCGAGGCCGCGCAGATCCCCGAGTCCTGCCGCCGCACCGGCCAGGAAGCGCTCGCAGCCGGCCGCGTCGCCGTGGTTTCGTTCGCCGGCGGGGTGGGCAGCCGCTGGACCAAGGGCGCGGGCGTGGTCAAGGCCCTCAACCCGTTCTGCCAACTCGGCGGCCGCCACCGCAGCTTCGTCGAGGTCCACCTCGCCAAGAGCCTGCGCGCCGGCCGCCAGGCGGGCATGCCGCCGCCGCACATTTTCACCACCAGCTACCTCACGCACCGCGCCATGGAAGAGCATCTCAGCGCGCGCGGCAATTACGGCTATCCCGGCCCGGTGCTGCTCTCGCCGGGCCGCAGCATCGGCCTGCGCATGATCCCCACCGAGCGCGACCTGCGCTTCGCCTGGGAGGAAATGCCGCAGCAGTTGCTCGACGAGCGCGCGCAGAAAGTCCGCGAGAGCCTGCACGCCACGCTGATCGACTGGGCGCGGCAGGCCGGCGAAGGCAACGATTATACCGACAACCTGCCGCTGCAGTGCCTCCACCCCGTGGGCCACTGGTACGAGATCCCCAACCTGCTGCGCAACGGCACGCTGCGGGCGCTGCTGGACGCGAACCCGCGCTTGAACTACCTGATGGTGCACAACATCGACACCGTGGGCGCCGATCTCGACCCCGCCCTGCTGGGCTGGCACATGGAACAGGGCGCGGCCCTCACCACCGAAGTGGTGGCGCGGCACGTGGAGGACCGCGGCGGCGGCCTGGCGCGCGTCGACGGCCGCCTCCGCCTGGTGGAAGGCATGGCGCTGCCCAACGAGGAAGTGGAATCGCAGCTTTCCTATTACAACAGCGCCACGTATTGGATCGATATCGACCGCGTGCTGGCCGCTTTCGGCTTGGACCGCGCCTCGCTTGCGGACGACGCGAAACTGGCCGAAGCCACCCGCCGCATGGCCGCGCGCATGCCCACCTATATCACGCTGAAGGACGTGAAGAAGCGCTGGGGCAAGGGCCAGGAGGACATCTTCCCGGTGGCCCAGTTCGAAAAGCTCTGGGGCGATATGACCGCGCTGCCCGGCCTGGAGTGCCGGTACGTGGCCGTCCCGCGCGTGCGCGGCCAGCAATTGAAGGAGGTCGCCCAACTCGACGCCTGGCTGCGCGATGGCTCGGCCGAGGCGCTGGAACGGCTCTGCGGGTGGAAGTAGCGGCGGCGGCTCTCATCCGATTGGCAGGTATTCGATCCTTCCCCGCCACTCGTCCTGAGATGTCGCCCCTGCAAGCAGCTCAAGATCCTCCACCATCTGGCCGATCGTGATCCGAAGTTGATGCGCGTACACGATGCCGGAGAAGTCTTCGCCATCGCGCAACCGCCGCACACCTTCCCGCAAGAGGTCCTCATCCTGCGAGACGAGAACCCTGCCAAGTTCCGTCGCCCGCTGCAATAACCGGTCGTCGTCGAATTCGGCCGCACCGTCTTCCTGTGCCGTCAGCACGTCTATCGAGCGCATACGCAATGCGGCTGTGACAGCACGCCGTACGTGTACATCCATGTAGAAGGAGACGCTCAACGGGATCGCTTCAGGCCGGCCAGCTTGCGCCGGAACTCCGCATCCGAAACTTGAGCGGCGAGCTTATCGGACTCTTCCAAACCGCGCCTGATCTGCTCATCGACTTCATCCTGGTTTTCGTAGTAGTAGGTCAGCGCGCCGTGTATCTGAGCCAATGAGAGATGCGGATGTTGAAAATGGATCTCTTCCGGACTCGATCCGTAGGCGATCTTATCCAGAACGACTTCCGTGACCTTCACTTTCGTGCCGGCAATCCAGGCGATGCCCCGATCATCCAGTTCGATCTGCGTGGCGAAGGCGGCAGTCACTGTTTGTCTCCTGGCACCAGTATACGCGAAGGAAAGGCGCCGCGCAGGCGAGGGTTTCGCCGGCCGCGTCCTCGCTTCGCCGACCACCGCGCGGGCCATCGGTCCGGGCCAGCGCCGTCAGCGGCCGCTACGGAAGGTACATGAGCGAGACGCCGTCAACCTGGCCCAGGTGTTGGTTGAACCAGAATAGGTCGTTCTTGTCCGGACCCGTGCGAATCCATGCCGGGTCGTTGAAGTAAACTACTTCGTCATCGCCGATGCCCGTGATGACAATGATGTGGTCTTCACCATTCCAGTCTCCCGGGGCCCAGAGCGGACCGTACATCTTCAACTTTTGGGCCAGGAACTCCTTGGTCACGGCATCGGGTACCGGAAACGACCGGAAGTTCAGTTCTTTGGCGAGTTTGATGAAGGTGGCCGCGTTGCCGGCCTTCACGCCGGCAAGCCTGTACTCATCGGCTACCGGATTGAGGTCGGCGGCATGTTTGTATTGGTAGATCATTCGGGCGCAGTCATGCCAGCACGAGAATTTCCTCGTGCCTTTAATGTACGGCACCCGATAGCGGACGCCGGCGAAGCATTGCTTGGAAAGCTCGCCAAGGCCGTCCGGGACATAGATCACTCCCGGTACGGCGGAAGTGGTGAACATCCAGTTCTTCTTGTCGTCAGTCGGCGTATCGCACCCCACGTTGGCGCGAAGGTAGTAGTTGATATGGTCAGGGTTCGTGGTATTGAAATTGAAGATAAGCAGTTTCTTAACATCTATGTGGTGTAGGGCCGCAATTTTTTCCCAGTCGTCCTTATCTTTGACGCGCACGGGGATGCTGTTGTCGGGCCGGTAGTTCCTGGGCAACGGGGGGACGGGTGGTATTTCTCTCGGCTTTTTTCCTGACATACGATCTCCTGTTTCCACTTGTTACGCGGCGAAACGCGCCAAAAGCGATCATACCGCCGCCGGGGCAGGGACGCGGGGCCGCCGGCCAGCCGGGACGGCCAGCGCCCGCGCTCTGCCGATTTCAAGCTAAAGGTAACGGGAGCAGAGGGTTGCGGTCAAGACTGTGGGGCCATGGCATGTTTCCCGACTGGGTTGAAGATGAATCGGTGGATGGAAGCTGACCGGTTGAAAAGGAATGGCGGGGACGACGAGACTCGAACTCGCGACCTCCGACGTGACAGGCCGGCGTTCTAACCAACTGAACTACGTCCCCGCAAGGTCACGCAGACTTCTTCATTCTACCACGTCCCGTTTGCCGCCCGCAAAACCGGCGCGCGATCTGATACCGTGTTGAGGATGCGAACTTGCCTTCCGATCCCTCTACTTCTCGCTCTCGCCCTGCTGACGGGTTGCGCTTCCAAACCGACGCCGGAAGATGCCAGGAAGTTCATCGACGACGCCGAGCAGAAGCTCCTGGTTCTCCAAGTCGACCAGAACCGCGCCGACTGGATCAAGGACACCTTCATCACCGACGACACCGAGGATATCGCCGCCAAACTCGACGAGCGCGAAATCAACGCCACCGTCGAGTACGCCAAGCAGTCCACGCGCTTCGATGGCCTCGCGCTCGATCCCGTCACCGCCCGCAAGATCAAACTGCTGAAGCTCTCCCTCACCATCGCCACCCCGGCCGACCCCAAGGAAAGCGAGGAGCTGACGCACATCGTTTCCAGCCTGGAAGGCGCCTACGGAAAGGGCAAGTATTGCCCCAGCGGCCCCGACAGTTGCAAGGACATCGAAGCCATCACCAAGGTCATGGCCGAAAGCCGCGATCCCAAGCAGTTGCTCGACGTCTGGACCGGCTGGCACTCCATCGCCAGGCCCATGCGCATGAATTTCGGGCGCTATGTCACGCTCGCCAATAAGGGCGCGAGCGAACTCGGCTTCAAGGACAACGGCGCCATGTGGCGATCGCAGTACGATATGGCGCCCGAGGAGTTCTCCAAGGAGCTCGATCGCCTTTGGGAGCAGGTTCGTCCCCTCTATACCTCGCTGCATGCCTACGTGCGCACCCGGCTGCGCGCCAAATACGGCGACGCCGTCCCCGCCGACGGCCCCATTCCCGCCTAGCTGCTGGGCAACCTCTGGGCCCAGGATTGGGACAACGTCTACCCCCTGGTGCAGCCGCCCAAGGGCGATCCGGGCTACGATCTCACCGCGTTGCTCAAGAAGAAGGACACCGACTGGCGGCAGATGGTCAAGGATGGCGAACGCTTCTTCGTCTCGCTGGGCTTCGATCCGCTGCCCACCAGCTTCTGGGACCGCTCGCAGTTCCTCAAGCCGCGCGACCGCGACGTGGTCTGCCACGCCAGCGCCTGGGATATCGACAACGTCAAGGACCTGCGTCTGAAGATGTGCATCCAGATCACCGGCGAGGATTTCCTCACCGTCCACCACGAACTGGGGCACAACTTCTACCAGCGCGCCTACGCCAATCTGGCGCCCACCTTCCGCAACGGCGCCAACGACGGCTTCCATGAAGCCATCGGCGATACTATCGCCCTCTCCGTCACCCCGGAGTACCTGGTCAAGATCGGCCTTCTCGACAAGGCCCCCGACGCCTCGAAGGATATCGGCCTGCTGCTGCATCGCGCTCTCGAGAAAGTTGCCTTCCTTCCCTTCGGCCTGGTCATCGACCAGTGGCGCTGGAAGGTTTTCTCCGGAGAAATCCCGCCGGAGAAGTACAACCAGACGTGGTGGGAGCTTCGCCGGAAGTACCAGGGCATCGCGCCGCCTCCCGGGCGCACCGAGCTGGACTTCGATGCCGGCGCCAAGTACCACGTCGCCGCCAACGTCCCGTACATGCGCTACTTCCTGGCCGACATTCTTCAGTTCCAGTTCCACCGCGCGTTGGCCCAGGCCGCCGGCTGCGCCTCGCCGCTCAACCGCTGCTCGATTTACGAGAACCAGGCCGCCGGCGCCAAGTTCAAAGCCATGTTGGAAATGGGACAAAGCCGACCCTGGCAGGATGCGCTCGAGCAGATCGCCGGCACGCGCCAGATGGACGCCAGCGCCATCCGCGACTACTTCGCCCCGCTGCAGAAGTGGCTGGACGAACAGAACCGGGGCAAACCTGTCGGCTGGTAGGGGCTCGGCGGCCGTGTGGGGCGGACGCCCTCGTCCGCAGCCGGCCCCCTGGCCGGCTTTTCGTTAGTGGCGAAACGGCGGGTCCGGGGGTCCGCCCCACCATCCGTCAACTCACGGATATAGCTTGTCCATCGGATAACCCGGCCAGTCCTCGATCGCCTGCGCCCGCAGGTCCTGGCTCAGCCGCTCGAGGTCTTCCACAGCCCTGAGAAACGTGAACGACGCCTGGGTGTTCGGTCCGTAGACGCCCACCACCAAGTCGCATAACTGGCGCATGCGCACGCGGGCAGTCCGGATCTCGGCGCCCAGTTCGCGGTGTTCTTCCAAAGTCAGCGGGTTAAGGGTGCCGGGGCGCATTCCACGCAAGTCTATCATGCGGCCGTGCACTCGGGGTGGGCCAGGTTGCGGCACGCTCTCCCTGCGGCGCCGCGGCTGCTATCATCGTCATTTGCGAATGCAGCCGGACTTCCTGATAATCGGCGCCGGTGTGGCCGGGTTGCGCGCCGCCATCGAACTGGCTTCGGCCGGATCGGTGCTGGTCGTGGCCAAGGAGAGCCTGCGCGAATCCGCCTCGGAATACGCGCAAGGCGGCATCGCCGTCGCCCTGAGCGACGATGACGAGGTGGAATTGCATGAGCGCGACACCTTGTATGCGGGAGACGGCCTTTGCGACCGCGCCGCCGTGCGCACCCTGGTCCAGGAAGGGCCCGCGGCCATCCGGCAGCTCATCGACTGGGGCGCGGAATTCGACCGCGAAGGCTGCAAACTGGCGTTCAGCCGCGAGGGGGCGCACAGCCGCAACCGCATTCTGCACGCGCACGGCGATTCCACGGGACGCGAGATCGCCCGCGTCCTCTACAACAAGGCCTCGTCGCTCTCCAATGTGACGCTGCGCAGCTACTCTTCCATCAGCGATCTGCTGGTGGGTGGGGACGGCGTCGCGGGCGCCGTGTTGAACGGGGAGCCGGTTCGGGTGCGCGCCGTCCTGCTGGCCACCGGCGGCCTGGGGCGCGTCTTCCTCCACACCACCAACCCGGACGTGGCCACCGGCGACGGCGTCGCCATGGCGTACCGGGCCGGAGCCGAGATCCAGGACATCGAGTTCGTGCAGTTCCATCCCACCGCCCTGCAGATTCCCGGAGCGCCGTGTTTCCTGCTATCCGAAGCCTTGCGGGGCGAAGGCGGCCATCTGCGCAATACCGCCGGCGAGCGCTTCATGGAGCGCTACCACCCGCTCCTGGAGCTGGCGCCGCGCGACGTGGTGGCGCGCGCCATGGTGTCGGAAATGGCGGCCACCGGAGCCCCGCACGTGCTGCTCGATCTCTCGCACCGCGAGGCCGGCTTCGTGAAGGCCCGCTTCCCGCGAATCTACCAGACGTGCCTCCGCTATGGCGTGGATCTGGAACGCGAGGCGGCTCCCGTGGCCCCCGCCGCGCACTACGCCATGGGCGGCGTCCGCACCGGTTTGGACGGGCGCGCCAGCCTGCCCCGTCTCTACGCCGCCGGTGAAGTGGCCTGCACCGGCGTTCATGGCGCCAACCGCCTGGCCAGCAACTCGTTGCTCGAAGCCGTGGTGTTCGGCGCGCGGGCGGCGCGCGCCATGCTGTCTCAAGCCGCCGGTGCGCCCCGGGGTTCCTGCGCGGTCCACCCGGAAACGGCCGCCACCCCGCGGGCGGAGGTCCTCGCACTGGCCGATATTCGGACTCTCGCCTGGCGGCATTGCGGGATCATCCGCGAGGCTGCCGGCCTGGCGGAAGCCTGCCGCCGTCTGGAAACCTCCGCGCCCGCGTCCGAAGTGCGGAATCTGCACGCGGTGGCGGCACTAATTGCACGTTGCGCGCTGGCGCGCGAGGAGAGCCGCGGCGCCCACTTCCGCGCCGATTACCCGGAGAAGCGCGGCCGCCTGGCGCTGCATTCCATCGTGAAGCGGGATGCCGCCGTCCTGTTCCGATAGCGGCGCGCCACGCGTTTGCCGAAGTAGTGGGGCGGACCCCCTGGTCCGCGGCCGACGCCCCCGTCGGCCTGCTCGTGCCCTGTAAGATGACGATACCGTCGTTCCGCATGCGGGACGAGGGCGTCCCGCTCGGACCAGGGGGTCCGCCCCACGAATTCCGCGGAATTCCCGATGCTGGCAAAAGTACGCGGCATTGGGCCCGCCAGCCTGCCAACCGATTCTCTCACGGCTTCCGGGCGAGCGGCCGGAGCGGCGAGGCCATAAGCGCTCCCCTCACGCTGCTACAATCGCAGGGATGGCCAACCAAGTTTTTGCCGTTTTCGATACCACCGCCGGCGTCTTCAAAGTGAAGCTGTTCGCCGGCGAAGCCCCGCGCACCGTCGAGAATTTCGTGAGTCTCGCCGATGGCTCCAAGACCGGTAAGCCCTTCTACGACGGCACCATCTTCCACCGCGTCATTCCCAATTTCATGATTCAGGGTGGCGACCCCGAGGGCACCGGCCGCGGCGATGCCGGTTACAAATTCGCCGACGAGTTCCATCCCGATCTCAAGCACTCCAAGCCGGGCATTCTCTCCATGGCCAATGCCGGACCCAATACCAACGGCAGCCAGTTCTTCATCACCGTGGCCGCCACCCCGCACCTCGATAAGAAACATAGCGTCTTCGGCGAAGTGGTCGAAGGCTACGACGTGGTCAAGAAGATTTCCGAAGTCCCCCGCGGCGCCCAGGACCGCCCCAAGCAGGAAGTCCGTATCCGCTCGATCAAAATCGAGAAGACGTAGCCGAGGCGTGAAACTCGCAATCTTCGGAGGCACCTTCGATCCCATTCACGAAGCGCACCTGGCGGTCGCCCGCGAGGCCGCCGGCCGCTTCCAGCTCGAGCGCGTTCTCTTCATCCCCGCCGCGCATCCTCCCCACAAGGCCGGCGCCACCCAGGCTCCCTACCTCGACCGCCTGCGCATGACCGAGCTCGCCTGCGAGTGCGACCCGCGCTTTGAAGCCTCGCCGCTCGAAGCCGGCACCGTCCACAGCTATTCCATCGACACCATCGAGAAACTGCGCTCTTCGCTCGCCCCCGAGGACGATCTTTTCTTTATCGCCGGCGCCGACGCCTTCTCCGAGATCCGCACCTGGCGCCGCTGGCGCGACGTAGCCCGCTCGGTCCGTTTCCTGGTGGTGAGCCGCCCCGGCCACGTCTATGACACGCCCCCCGAAGCCGCCGTCGAGCGTCTCGATACCGTGGAGATGGCCGTCTCCTCTTCCGCCATCCGCGCCGCTCTGGCTCGAGGCGTCCGCCCCGCCGCCGTCCCCCAGCGTGTTCTGGAGTACATCCTGAGCCGCCACTTGTACGTTTAGAGCCCGGCGGGAGAAACCGGTCCAGTATCGTGGGGCGGACCCCCCGGTCAGCGCGGGACGCCCCCGTCCCGCTACCAGCTCGCGGAAACAGGTGCTTGCCATTTGCGGGAAGCCGGCCAGGGGGCCGGCTGCGGACGAGGGCGTCCGCCCCACAAGCCTGCACCGGCCTCGCCGTTTCCATCCGTCACATCCCTGTGTCGGGTTGCCCCCGGGATTTGGCTGTTCCCCGCGGCCCCGGTTCCGGCCAAACCGAACACTCTTTTGCATTTAAAACAAAAAGAGTACAATATGTTTTATGCGGGAATGCAATTGGCACGCTTCGTGCAGGTCGCGATATGCTAGAGGCGTCTCTTCGCTCGGGACCGCCTATGGATGGAGGTTTGCCTTGAACAAACGGTACGCTGCTTTCGCACTGATCGCCCTGGCCCTGGTGGCCGCAGGGGCCGCGCACGCTCAAACTCTCGTCATCACGCCCAACCCAATCAGTTTCTATGCCCAGGTCGGGACCAGCTCTTCCGCTTCGCAGACGGTCACCGTCAAGAGCAGCGACAACACCACGGCGATCCCGTTCACGGTGTCTCCCGGTAATTCGTGGATCAACCCGATCTCCGGCACTCCGGCGGGAGGCTGGGTGACGCCCGCCACGTTTTCAGTCAGCGTCAACCCGAGTCAGCTTCAGCTTGGCACAACCACCGGCTCGATGATTGTCAGCGGTGTCGCCGGCTCCGGGTTGTTCGTGGCCGTGCCCGTCAATGTCACCATGAGCACCATCAGCGTTGGCCTCCCGGGCGGGCAGACGAGCAGCCTTTCGCTGGGAACGTACGCCGCCGGAAGTCCGGTCTACCCGTCTCCCGTATCGGCGCTGACGGTTAGCGGGGATACTACCAACCTGACGGTAACGAAGGGGAGTGTCGACAACTGGTACACCTTCCAGGTGTTTGGCACACCGCCCAGCGCCGTTCAAGTTTCCTTCAATGCGGCGGTCGCCGCCTCCCTGACTCCCGGTACGCTCACCGGGACTCTCACCCTGACTCCGGAAGGCGCCAACCCGGTTCCCGTCAAAATCACCATTACTCTGACCGTCACCCAGTCTCCGCAGGTCACGGTGAACCCGGCGTCCCTGGTGTTTAACTGGCAGCGGTCGGGAGCCAATCAGACCCAGCAGTTTTTTACCCTGAATTCCAACTCCCCACAGGCCGTCAGTGTCAGCCTGTCGACTCCCGGCGTCAGTTGGATCACACTGCCGGTATCCAACCCCACGATTCCGGCCAACGGCAGCGTCCAGGTGGCGGTGCAGGTTGCGCAGGCCGCCGGCGACGCACAGCCCGCGGGAGCCAACAACGGATCGATTCAGATCTCCATACCGGGAGGCGGCGCGCTGTTCCCCAACGGAACCACCAGCCTGTCCTTTCCCATCACGCTCAACGTTTCGAACTACCCGATGTTGTATGTGCCGGCCTCTTTGCTGAGCTACACGTACCAGTTCGGCAGCACCACAACTCCGGCGCCGCAGGTCCTGGTCCCCATCGGCACCAGCAGCGGAACGCCGGTGAACTTCACCGTGGCGTCGTCGACCGCCTCCTGGTTGAGCATCCAGCCGCCGCCCGGCAGTCTGCTCAACACCCCCAGCTCGTTCACGGTTTCGGTGAATCCCGCCGGGCTGGCGCCGGGTACTTACACCAGTTCGGTCACCGTGATCCCGGGCGCCAACGGCAGCGGCCAGGGCACCATCACCATTCCCGTGGTTCTGACTGTGACTTTCCAGAACAGCCTGCTGACCAGTCTCCCGACCAATACGCTGGTGTTCCCGTACCAGGTCGGGCAATCCACGCCCGCTTCGCAGACCGTAAACCTTTCCAGTTACACCGGCGCGCCGCTGAACTATACCGTGACGCCTCCCGCGGCCACCGCGGCCTGGGTGCAGGTCACCGGCCCTCTCTCCGGCACCACCGACAATACCTCGTTTACCGTCTCGATCAACCCCAGCGGCATTCCAGCTCAGCCGTGGCCTCCGTACCTCGACGCCACCATCAACATCGCGGCGACCGATCCCTCCACACAATCTCCCGTCAACAGCGTTTCCGTAGACGTAAGGCTATACGTCAGCACGGCGGCGCAGTTGGTCGTCACCCCACCCGGGCCCGTGCAGCTCTCTTTCTATCCCAACTCGCCGTACTACCCGTCGTCTAACCAAGCCATCCTCAGCCTCGCCAGCACTCTACCGGTTACCTCGGAATTGAACATCACCTCGATTCAGAGGACCGGCGTCGCCCCGGGAGCCACCAGCCCCTGGATTGGCGGCTTGGACTCCGGGCCTCTGACACCCACATCCCTGACCGTCAATGGCACCGTCCTCTACAGCGCTTCGATGCTGCCGGGCACCTATAACGGTTCCGTCTCGATCTCCGCCACTGGCGGCCTCAGCGCAACGCCCGTGGCCGATAGCGGCATTTCCATCCCGGTGCAGTTCACCGTCAACAGAGCCTTAGGCAGCGTCACTTGGCCCAAGGCGGCGGACGGCTCCATGTCGTTCACCCAGACCAAGGGTGGCCAGGTTCCCGCCGCGCAGGTGGTGCAGGTGGGCACGGACTCGATCTCGCTTCCGTTCGATGTCGTGGTGAACACCGGTTTGTACAACTGGCTGACGATCAGCGGCATCACCAGCAATACGCCCGGCAGTTTCAACGTCAGCGTGGATGCCTCCAACCTCGCCATCGGCACATGGCGGGGCGCGATCTACGTCGACATGCCCAACGCGGCCGGCAGCCCCTTCCGCATCCCCGTCACCTTCTACGTGAACGGCGGCGCCATCTGCGCGGGGTCCTGTTCGTCTCCTACGCAGTCGCTCAGTTTCACCCAGATCGTCGGTGGCGCCACTCCCGCCGCGCAACCCGTGGCCATCGTGTCCACACCGTCGTCGGCCACCTACACGATCAGCGCGGCTACCACCACGCCGCCCAACGGCAACTGGCTGTTGGCCTCCATCAGCGCCGGCGGCGGCATCACTCCGGGAACCGTGACGGTCAGCGTCAATCCGGGCAGTCTGGCCGCTGGAACCTACAACGGAACTGTGACGATCACCTCCCCTGGAGCGACCGGCAGTCCCATCGTCATCCAGGTTACCCTGACCGTGCAGCAAGCCAGCATCACGGCCTCCACCACTCCGCTTGTCTTTAACCAGTTGGCCGGCGGACCGGCCCCCGCGGCGCAGCAGGTTGTGGTGACGTTCGACTCCCTCCGGCGTCCCGTTCGCCGTCGCCGCCACCACGGGCAACGGCGCTCCCTGGATCATCGCCACTGCCGGCGCTTCCGGAACCTCCGGAACTACCGGAACCGCGTCAGGCACGGTTCAAATCTCCGTCAACGGCGCCTCGCTTTCGCCGGGGCCGTACACCGGACTGGTCACCATCACCTCGGCCGGGGCCGTCGGCAGCCCCATCAGCATACCGGTGCTGCTGACCGTGGGGCCGGCGGTGCAGCTCGGCGTAAGCCAATCGACGCTCACGTTCGCCGCCAGCGTCGGCCAGGCTACCACGCCGCAGACGGTTCAATTGACCTCGACCGCCAGCACCACGTACACCGTCACCACGGCCACCAAGGATAATGGGGCATGGCTGACCGTCAATCCCACCAGCGGGACCGCCGGCACCGCGGCCGTCACGCTGACCGTTTCGGCCAATACGCAGACTCTCGCGGCCGGCGGTTATTCCGGCACCGTCACCATCTCGTCGTCGAGTTCTCTCACCCCCGCGATCGTCAACGTCAGCCTCACGGTAACGGCCGTTCCCGCGCCCGTGGTAACCGCGGTTGTGAATGCCGCCAGTTGGGTCGCCGGGGCCGTCTCACCCGGTGAGAATATCGTCATCGGCGGCACCGGCATCGGCCCCGCCACACTGGTGGTAGTGCAGCAGTTGACGGCTGCCGGGAAGTTTCCCACCACGCTGGGCAACACGCAGGTGTTTTTCGACGGCATCGCCGCGCCGATTATCTACGCTTCGGCCACCCAGACCAGCGTGATGGTCCCTTATGCGGTCGGCGGCCGCACTTCGACCAATCTTCAGGTGGTCTACTCGAATGTCCCGTCCGTCGCCGTGCCCTACAACGTGGTGCAGGCGGCCCCCGGCATCTATGCGCAGAACAGCCGGGGCTTCGGACCGGGCTCGGTTGTGAACGCGGATGGCACGATAAACGGTCCGAATAACCCCGCGGCAAAGGGCTCCGAAGTGTACCTTTACATGACCGGCGAAGGCGCCACCAACCCGGCCAGCACCGACGGGGCCATCGCCAACACCTCCGGCAATCCGCTCAACAAGCCGATACTGCCGGTAACCGTGACCGTCAGCGGCGTGCCTGCCACCACGATCCAATACTGGGGGTCGGCGCCGGGGATCATCTACGGTGTGATGCAGGTGAATTTCACCATCCCGCCAGGCACGCCAACCGGCGCGCAGCCCCTGCTGGTCAGCGTCGGCAGCAACACCACGCCGGCCAGCGTCACCGTCGCCGTACAGTAAGGGCCGGCCAAACGCTCCCTCACGGCCGCGGCTCCGAATGAACATCGGAGCCGCGGCCGTGGGCTACATGGCCACTCCCGCCCGCCACAGCAAGTACCCGATCGCCTGCTTCACATAGTTCCAGCGCTCGCGCCAAGGCTCGTGGATTACTTCCTTTCGCGGCGACCCGTAGACTTTCAGCCCCTCGAAATTCAGCATCCGCTTCGCCCGGTAAATGTGATACCCGTCGCTCACCACGATAACCGAGCGCAACCCCATGCGGTGCATGATCTCCCCCGCCATGGCGGTCGACTCCACCGTGCTCCCAGCCTCCGACTCCACCACGATCCGCTCCGACGGCACCCCCCGGGCGACCAGGTACGACCTTCCCACGCCGCCTTCCGTGAACACCGGATCCCCGCCCGCGCCGCCCGTCGTCATCACCACGCGCGCCAGTCCCCGGTGGTACAGTTCCAGCGCATGGTCCAGCCGCGCCCGGAACACCGGCGACGGCCGCCCGTGGTATTCCGCCGCCCCCAGCACCAGGATCACGTCCGCGCGCCGGGCCTCATCGCGCGTCGATTGCAGCTCTATGCGCCGCGTGACGTAGGCGACCAGGCTTGCCACTGCCGCCACCACCACCAACGCCGCGATCCATAGGACACGTTTCATCTGCGGTATGCCGAGCGTTCGAATTATCATTGTAGACACATGCCCAGGGCCGCGACCATAAACAGCTCCGCCAACCCGCTCGTAAAAGATGTGCGGCGGGCCATCGAGCGCCGCGGCCTCACCTCCCAGGGATGGTGCGTTGCCGAGACCTTTCACCTTCTCGAAGAGGCCCTCCGCGATGCCGGGGTTCGGCACGTGCTGGCCGCCGAATCCGCGCGCGCCCACGCCGAGGCCCGCCTTCGCGCCTACCCCGGCGTGCCGCTTGCGGTGCTCCCGGACCGCCTGTTCCAGACGATCTCGGCCACAGAGACCAGCCAGGGCGTGGTGGCTCTCGTGGACCTTCCGGCCCGGGAGTGCTTCGGCTTGCCGGCCTTCGTCGTGGTCCTCGACGGCCTGCAGGATCCCGGCAACGCCGGCGCCATCGTGCGCGCCGCCGAAGCCTTCGGCGCTACCGGCGCGGTTTTCGTCAAGGGAACGGTCAGCCCTTACAACCCCAAGACGCTGCGCGCCTCCGCAGGCTCGCTCTTCCGCGTCCCGTTCCTGCACGCGATCGACCCGGCCGAGATCCGCGACGCCCTGGACAAGCACGGCATCGGCCGTTACGCCGCCGTCCCGCCGCGCCCCGGCTCGCCCGCGCGTCCGCTTTCCGGGATCGACCTGACCGGCGACTGCGCCTTGATCATTGGCAGCGAAGCCCGCGGCGTCAGCCCGGCGCTGGCCGACGGCGCGGCTGCCATTTCGATCCCCACCTCGGGAGTCGAGTCGCTGAACGCCGCCGTGGCCTGTGCCATCCTGCTCTACGAGGCCCGCCGCCAAAGGAGCGCAAAAAAGGGGTCAGACCCCTTTTTTTTCGAGGTCCACCCGTGAGCCTTTTCGATTCCACTCCGCCAAAAAAGGGGTCAGACCCCTTTTTCGGGCGACCCCTCGCTCAACGCATGCGCCCCGAGCGCCTCGAGGATTACGTCGGACAGGAGCACATCCTCGGCCCCGGCAAGCCCCTGCGCCGCCAGATCGAGCGTGACGCGATCACTTCCGTGGTGCTCTGGGGTCCGCCCGGCACCGGCAAGACCACCCTCGCGCTGCTCATCGCCCGCACCACCCGCAGCGAGTTCATCTCCTTCAGCGCCGTCCTGAGCGGCATCAAGGAGATCAAGGCCGTCATGGCCGACGCCGAACGCCTCCGCCGCACCGGCCGCCGCACCATCCTCTTCATCGACGAGATCCACCGCTTCAACAAGGCCCAGCAGGACGCGTTTCTTCCCTACGTGGAGCGCGGCGACATCATCCTCATCGGCGCCACCACCGAGAACCCGTCCTTCGAAGTGATCTCCGCGCTGCTCTCGCGCTCCCGCGTCTACGCCCTGCGCCCGCTCACCGTGCCGGAGACCATGACGCTGCTGCGCCGCGCCCTGCCCGTTCTGGGGATCGAGGCCGCCGATCCGCTGCTCGAGCAGATCGCCATTTACGCCAACGGCGACGCGCGCCAGGCCTACAACACGCTGGAATCCGCCGCCGCAGCAGCCGCCGGGCCGCTAACCGAAGCCGCCGTGCAGGACGTTATCGAGCGCAAGGTGCTGCTTTACGACAAGGGCGGGGAAGAGCACTTCAACCTGATTTCCGCACTCCACAAATCGGTCCGGTCGAGCGACGCCGATGCCGCCCTCTACTGGCTCACCCGCATGTTGGAAGCCGGCGAGGACCGCCTCTACATCGCGCGCCGCGTCATCCGCATGGCCACCGAAGACGTCAGCCTGGCCGACCCGCGCGCGCTGGAGCAGGCCGTCGCCGCCATGCAGGCCGTCCACTTCCTGGGGATTCCCGAGGGCGATCTCGCCCTGGCCCAGGCCGTGATTTACCTCTCCGTGGCGCCCAAGTCCGACGCCGTCTACCGCGCCCTGCTGGCCGCGCAGCAGGACGCCGCCAGCACGGTGGCCGAGCCCGTCCCCATGAACCTGCGCAACGCTCCCACGCGCCATATGAAGGAATGGGGCTACTCGCAGGGTTACCAGCACGCCCACAACTTCGAGGACGCCATCGTCGATATGGACTGCCTGCCGCCCTCGATGGCCGGCCGCCGCTACTACCACCCCACGGATCGCGGCCTGGAGAAGCGCATCGGCGAACGGTTGGAAGAGATCAGGCGGCTGAGGGAGCGGAAGTGAGGCGGGGCGTGTACTTCTCGGCGGGTAGTTCGGCGGCCAGTTTCACGATGGCGCGGTTGTCGTCCACTTTGCCGGGGTCGTCGAGCCTGGCGACGAGCGAGCGGCGAAGAAACTCCGGAGAAACGCAGAGAAAGGCGCCGAGGGCGGCATAGCGAACGGACGGAGACGGACGGAACAGCCGCTTTGCGAGAGACTTCTGCGATCGCGGTCTCAGGCAGGAGTTTCCTTCTCTGCGTCCACTGCGCCGCAGAGTCGAATGAAGAGAGGCTCCGCCCGCGCCTCGTCCAATTGCCAGAGAGCGTAGGTGGGGCTTGCTGGATCAACGCGGCCGGCGAGCGATCTTCTACTTCACGGGAAGGGTCAACGTCCCGATGGCGTACGACTCACGGTCGAACACCAGAAACCGCACCTTCTCCACCCATTCCTCCAGCTTAATGTCCCGACTCCACCGGATGCCGTCTCTCCTGGCATTGGCCAGGTCTTCCGCGCTCCAGTTCAGGTCCATGGCGTTGACCTCCGACCGCTGCGGTTCGCCTTCCCCCGGATAGGCCACTACCTGCACGCCCAGGTGGCCGATGTACCGGTCTCCCTGCTGCCAGATGCGGACATCCGACGGTTCGATCCGCAGCGTGAAGTGCACATGCCCCGCGCCTTGCGGGCTCGGCGCCTTGGTACCGCGCAGCCCAATCTCGGACGCATCGAACGCCGGCGTGACCGCTGCATCCAGGGCGTCCTGCTCATCGCTCGACTGGCCCAGCCACGCATAGTACCCGGTCTTCGCTTGAATCCGCACACCCTTGCGGGTACACGTGACGCGCAGTTTGTGGAACTTGCCGTCCCAATTCTCCGCCGGCGCATAATACCCGATCTGGTAGCTCGTCCGCATATCGTTCATCGCCTGCCGCACCAACTCGCCGATCGCGTTCGTCGGATTCGCCGGTCCGCCGGTCAGGTCGGCGAACTGCTGTAGCGTATTCCGGCTGCCCATCCCGCTGTACTGGGCTCCCTCCGAATCCGGCGCCGCCATTCCCGGAGTCACCTGCATCGCCGGATAGATAGCCACGTTCCCCCGCCCCATCGTCAGGCTCAACTCGCGCAGCATCGGCGTGTAGTCCACCGGCCAGTCCCCAGCCACGGTCCCTGGGCCAAGTTCAATCGGAACCCCGTGCGTAATCCAGACGATGTTCTTACGTCCCGGAATACTCATCAGCAGCCACGCCACCGATCCCAGCGACCGGTACGTCGCCCGCACGCGCGTGTCTATATCCATCGTCGGCGGGCGCAACAGACTCACCTTGCCCATCGCGCCGTCAACCAGTGCCTTGGCGTCCTTGGTCCATGGAACCCCGCCAAACGGGGGTGCCTCGTGCCCCGAGCCAGGCAGGCCGTACACAGGGTACAGCCGCGCATCCGCCGTCAGAATATAAAGGTAGAGGCAATCGCTCGACTCCAGCGATTTCAGCACCCGTACCAGGTTGTCCGCCGCCGCGCCCCGCGCCCCAAAGTCCTCGTTGAGCAGATCGAACAGGATCAACGTAGCGTGCGGTACGTTGGCCGCCGTGCGATTCGAGAACTCTCCCGGACCGAGCGGCGGCACCTGCTGCAGCTTGCTGTCGCTATGACGAAAGACCGCCACTTTTTGCGGCTTCCCTGCGTCGGTGATCCGGAAATCATCGGCCGTCAGGTCGCCCACCGGCTGCCCGTGGCTGTCGAGCGCCACCGCGGAGAACTGTACCAGTTTGAGCGGCGCCTCGCGCCCCGCGGCCATCTGTCCGTCCGTCCCCTCAGGCGCGGCCCACATGGCCGCCAGCACCACGGCGGCCCGCAACGCATTATTGCACGGCACGGCACCAGCATATCGCACCCCCGAATGGTCCACCAGCCGGAGACCGTCAAAACGGCAAGCGATCCAGCCAGGATTTCCCCAGGCCGTACGACAGCACCCTCAGCCGGAGGCGCACTTCGTTGGACCGGAACCGATGGTAGCCCGGCCGCGTCATCTTCACTGCCTGCTTACATTCCTTGATCCGCTACGGCACCGTGCCCCGCCTGTTGTAGAACCGCACCACCCGACGCGCCGTCTTCCCACTCGCCGCCTGGCAGAGAAGACCCTTGTACCAGACCACCGCCTTGTGGCCCGGCCTGCCCGCTAGGCGGGGCAGCGACTCAGCGATGTGCCGCTCCAAGCGCTCGTTGGCTGGGATGCGTATGGCGTACCCACCGGCTGCGGCCTGGAAAAGCGCATCGGCGAGCGGTTGGAAGAGATCAGGCGCCTGAGGGAGCGGAAGTGAGGCCGCTGACCTGCACCGAACACGAAGCCGGACCGAGCAACCGAGCCGCCAGTTCCGCGATGACGCGGTCGCCGTCCACGCTGTCGGGATCGTCGAGCTTGGCAATCAGCGCGCGGCGAATGATGCCAGGGAAAGCGTGGGAACTGCCGCAGCGCGGGTTCATCAGGCTGCACGCACAGAGAGCGGCATAGCGGATCGACGGCGACGGATCGAACAGCCGCTCCGCGAGAGCCCTTTGCGTTCGCGGCCTGAAGCAGGTATTCCCGAGCGCTTCCGTGGCCATGTCCCGTAAGTCCTCCTCCTCGGTTTCCACTGCGCCCGAGAGGTGAATGAACAGCGGCTCCGCTCGCGCCTCATCCATCTGCCAGAGGGTGTAGATGGCTTCCTGCCGCGCCGGAAGCGGATACTCGCCGCGGGCGATCTCGATCAATCTGCGCCCTCTGCGCAGGCTGCCGATATCGACCAGCGCCCGCATGCAGGCCCATGACAGATTCACCTCTCCTTCCGCCAGGGTCTCGATCAGGGCGTCGACGGCGTCCCGCTGCCGGAATCCTCCCAGAACATCGGCGGCTGCAATGCGCCGATCGGATGCCGCCGAGGAGTCTTGAAGGATGGCCATTACCTCCGCAATCGAGCCCGCGCCCAGTTGGCGCATCTTCTCCGCCGTGCCTTCTCGCCCCTCGGGATCCCGGCGGCGCTGGGCATCCATCATTCCACGCCACCGCGCCCGCTCAAGTGGGGAACCGTCGTCCTTCATGCCCTCTGCCAACCAACTGGCATCGTGCTCGCCCAACAGGCCAATGGCTCTGGCGGCAAGGCAGCGCCGATGGACATCGGCACTCGGATCTCTCCAAAGAGCCCGTGCCGCGGCCACATCGGCGGCGCCCGCCATGCGGAGGAATCTCTCGCCCTGGGCGCGCCTGCGCGGTACATTCCACCGCTTGCTCCGCTTCACAGATGCCAGGATATCTCAGCGCAGCCGCGGTGGGGCGCCGCCGCGCACCGGAACGGAGTACACTAGCTGCCGGCGGGGATTTTCCCGCGACTTCTCTAGCGTTGCAACATCTATTGTGATAACGAGCAATTCGTTGTTTTAGGAGGACTCACGATGTCACAGGTTACGTATCAGATCGATTCGGCCCATTCGGCGGCGCACTTCAGCGTGCGCCACATGATGATTTCCAACGTTCGCGGCGACTTCACCAAGGTCTCGGGCACGCTGCTGCTCGACGCTGACAACCCGGCGAACTCGGCCGTCGAAGCGCTCATCGACGCCGCTTCCATCAACACGCGCGAAGCCCCGCGCGACGCCCACCTGAAGAGCGCCGACTTCTTCGACGTGGAGAAGTACCCGGAAATGGCCTTCCGCAGCAAGTCCGTCGAGGCAGCCGGGGACGGCGAACTGAGGGTGAAGGGCGACCTGACCATCCACGGCGTGACGCGCGAGGTCACTCTGAACGTGGAAGGGCCGACGCCCGAGGCCAAGGACCCATGGGGCAACCAGCGCATCGGCGCCACTGCCACCACCAAAATCAACCGCAAGGATTTCGGCCTGGTGTGGAACGTGGCCCTGGAGGCCGGCGGCGTGCTGGTGGGCGAGGACATCAAGATATCCATCGATCTCGAAGCCATCCGCCAGGCGTAACGCCCATGTCCACCCTGCTTCCGGCCGTGTTCTTCGGCCACGGCAACCCCATGAACGCCCTCGCCGTCAACGGCTACACCGAGGCCTGGCGGCGCATGGGGGAAGAGATTCCGCGCCCGCGGGCGATTCTCGCCATTTCGGCGCACTGGTACGTTCCCGAGACCGGGGTGACGGCGATGACCGCGCCCCGTACCATCCACGATTTCGGCGGCTTTCCGCCGGAGTTGTATCAGGTGCGGTATCCGGCGCCCGGCGACCCCGAGCTGGCGCGGCGCGTCGCCAAGCTGCTGGCGCCCCTCGCCGTCAACCTGGACGAGACGTGGGGCCTGGACCACGGCACGTGGAGCGTGCTGCGCCACGTGTACCCGGCGGCGGACATTCCGGTGGTGCAACTCAGCATCGACCGGCGCGCGCCGGCGTCCTTCCATTTCGATCTGGGCCGGCGCCTGGCGCCGCTGCGGGCGGAGGGCGTGCTGATCGCCGCCAGCGGCAACCTGGTCCACAACCTGCGCGCCTACGACTGGGGCGGGGAAGTGCGCGGCCCCTACGACTGGGCGGCGCGCTTCGAGCGGCACGCGCGCTCTCTCATCGCCGCCGGCGAATTCCAGCCGCTGGTGGATTACCAGAAGCTCGGGAGCGACGCCGCGCTCGCCATTCCGACGCCGGACCATTACCTGCCGCTGCTGTATGTGCTGGGCGCGCGCCAACCCGCGGACCCGGTCGCGTTCCCCGTGGAAGGCGTGGACGGCGGGTCGGTGTCGATGCTGGCGGTGCAAGTGGGACGGTAGTCTTCACGTAGGCGGGAACAGGATCGGGCGAACGTGCTGGCGCAGGCGGCCAACCTCTCGCGCATTGTGCCGGAGAAGATCGTGACTCCAGATGGCGTCGGTGCCCTCGCGGCAGTCCTTCGCCATCGCCTCGCCGATGGACTCGTAACCCGGTCTGCCGAGATCGGCCTTGAGCTCCTCTGGCTCGCTCCACACGCCGAGAACGAAAACCCGGTCTTCCAGATGGCTGGGAATAACGGCCAGCGCCTTGTCAAGCCTGTCTTCCTGGCGGTCGAAATCGATCAGCAGAATCATGAACCGGCCCGGGCGGGCATCCATATAAGGGACATGTTCCGAGCGGAACGAATCCAGAACATTGCCCCATCCTCCAGCCACCGGCAGAATCTCAATCTGGCGGCCCAGATCCAGGGCGAAGCCGTTCGCCAACTGGCGGTTGGGATCGTCCTCGGGCAGCACCGCGACGTGTGGCAGGAACTTGTTAGCAGCCATGGCTACACGTCGTCGCGAATCAGCGCGCCGACGAGATCCCCTACGATCTGCAACTGCCCGAGCGGGCGAACGACAGTGGGCTCGAGGTGATTCTCGCGGCGGAGATAGAGCGTATTTTCGTCGGAAAAACGCCGAATGGCCTCGGGATTGTGCGACGTCGCGATGAATTGTCCGCCGGACTGGAATGCCCTGCGAAGAGCCACCACGAAGTGACCAACCTCGTTCAGCGCCAGGTAGGTGTCCGGTTCATCCCAGAAGCAAACCAGGGGGCCGCAAGCACGGTTTGCGGCCAGCACCAGGGCGCATATCATGAAACACTTCTCCCCGTCGGACAGGTCCTCGAAAGGAAGCTGGATGGTTCCCTGAACGTTCGAGAACTGGACGACGAGGCTTCGCGAGTCCGTGCCGACGAGAGGATTCTTGATGTCCTTCATGTCCGGCATAACCTGCTTTAGATACTCGTCGATTGTCTGATATTGGGAAGGCGCGTAGAGCAGGAGGCCCGTGAACCACGCGCCGAAGTCGGTGACCTGAGGATTGGGCTGTAGCGTCTCGCCCGTTGAACTTCCCGAGATCAAGCCGGGCATCGGCCTGAGGATGAGCATGCGCGAAAGCCACTGCTTGAAGACGATCAGAGGATGGTTTTTCGATTGCTGTTGAATGATTGGAAGGGCCACCAAGTGCCAGTCAATCGGGAAATTCGCTTCCCTCTCCTGGCCCGTCTCCGCCAGGTGAACCTTCGCCGCCTCGCGAGTGAGAACGGGCTTGCCATCGACCGTGAGCTTCTCTTCCAGCACGCGCAGTTCCTTGAACCCCTCCGGGAATTCGAGGGCGATGGCGTACGCGTAAACCTTGCCTTCCAATTCGACCTCGATCTCAAACCGCATCGGGACATCCGTACGTCCGCCAGGGAGATCCTTCGGCTTCACCAGGTCGCCAACCCGGTTCGTGTCCCGTCCGATCTTCTGCAAGATCTCGAGCGCCAGCCCGACCGCGGTCTTCCCCGACCCGTTCTTCCCAATCAGCAGGACGGACGGCAGTCCTGAGACCGGTAGTTCGAAGTTCTCCAGGCAACGGAAGTTATGAATGTAAAGCCGACGTATCACAATAGGAATGATACCTCGCATCCCAGGCCGAGCGGAACGGTGCAGGACGACATGGGGGGGCGTGACTAGACTCAAGTCACGCGGATTTCGTAACCTTCCCATTTTCAAATACTTACGTTTTTCTGGTGACTTAACTTAAGTCACGGCCTCGTCACTGCGGCACCAAATCCGTCTCACCGTCAGCACCGCCCCGGCGGTTTGCAAGCCAGGCGCCGTGGCCGTCAACGGCTACACCGAAGCCTGGCGCCGCATGGGGGAAGAGATTCCGCGCCCGCGGGCGATCCTCGCCATTTCGGCGCACTGGTACGTTTCCGAGACCGCGGTGACGGTGATGACCGCGCCCCGTACCATCCACGATTTCGGCGGCTTTCCGCCGGAGTTGTACCAGGTGCAGTATCCGGCGCCCGGCGATCCCGAGCTGGCGCGGCGCGTGGCCAAGCTGCTGGCGCCGCTCGCCGTCAACCTGGATGAGACGTGGGGCCTGGACCACGGCACGTGGTCGGTGCTGTGCCACGCGTACCCGAAGGCGGACATTCCCGTGGTGCAACTGAGCATCGACCAGCGCGCGCCGGCGTCCTTTCATTTCGATCTAGGCCGGCGCCTGGCGCCGCTGCGGGCGGAGGGCGTGCTGATCGCCGCCAGCGGCAACCTGGTCCACAACCTGCGCGCCTACGACTGGGGCGGGGAATTGCGCGGCCCCTACGACTGGGCGGCGCGCTTCGAGCGGCACGCGCGCGCGCTCATTGCCGCCGGCGAGTTCCAGCAGCTTGTGGAGTACCAGAAGCTTGGAGGCGACGCCGCGCTCGCCATTCCGACGCCGGACCATTACCTGCCGCTGCTCTACGTGCTGGGCGCGCGCCAGGCGGCAGACTTGATCGAGTTCCCCGTGGAAGGCGTGGACGGCGGGTCAGTATCGATGCTGGCGGTGCGTGTGGGGGCGTAGGCCGGCGGCGGGTGGGGAAGGGCACACGTTGAGGGGCCTGTCGCGAGGGTGACATCGAGCCTTACGGGCCTACAAGGCCCACAACTAGGACCCTGGCGGCCGAATTGGGGTGCCGACCCCTATTCGCCATGTGAGTGCGATTGACGTGAGGAAGTGTCGGCTGGTAACGGCCGGGCAGGGCAGTGGGGCACAACAGCCGAGCAGCTTCGAAACCTCCCATGCGTCCCCTCCACCGTCCCCGGGGGTTGAAACAAACTTCGGCTCAGCGGATCTCCGAAAATGACGTTAGCGGCGGCGCTTGCTCGCAGTGCAATAATGGACACATGGCTACCTCCGCCGGGATCTCGCGGCCCACTGCGGACAGGGTCCAGGAGTTGGTGATGACCGCTCTCGGGCAGACCAAGCTGGCCGGGATGAGCAGCGTCCTCCAGTTCATCGCCGAGAGCTTCGACGCCGATGGCTGCATCCTGTGGGAGGAGACGCCGGGTTCCCGGCTGAAGGCCGATCCTCCGGTGGGTGAGTTCTTCGCCGTGGCGCAGTGGTTCCGCCGGATGCCATTTTGGACAACGTACAAGCTGGACCTGGGCTGCGTGACGGGGCAGGCGGTGCTGGCAGGGAAGACCGCTTCGGTGGAGGACGCGAAGATTGATCCGCGAGTTGATTTCAGCCTGCCGTTCTTCAAGCGCACTGGCATCCGCTCGTTTTGCGCCATCCCAATTCCTTGCCCTGACGACCGCAAGGGATCGCTCGATCTCTACCGCCTGCCGCCAGGCGGCTTTGCGCCGGACGAACTGGATATCGCTCGCCGCATGGCGGATCTGGTGCCGGGGCTGTTTCAGGCGATTCGGGACCGCGTGAGCTTCGGTGTTCTCCGGGAGCTTGACCTCCATCTGCAAGAGGCCGAGCAGCGCATCGCAGCGGAAGCCGGCGATGCGGCTGTGAACGAGGCGCTGCAACGCGCGTGCGTCCTTGTTGGCGACGCGTTTCGGAGTCTTGAAACGTCGCTCGTGTTGGAGGACCGGCTCCGCACGCCCAACCGGTACGACGTGGTGGCCACGACCTTTTCTCAGCACGTGTCGAAGAAGAGCTACGTTGCGGGCGAACCGGGGCTGACGCCGTGGGTGCTGGAGCACCAGCGTCCGGTCGATGTGTTCGATCTGGCTTGCTTTGAGCAGGACCGCCCGATTCTCGATGCCAGGTATCCCGACATCACCTGGTCGGACCGCGACCATGTCCTCGATATCATGGCGAAGCGGTTCGATCTCCCCATTGATGATCTTCCCCCGGTCAGCTTCATCTGCGTGCCCGTGACCGTAGGTGAGCGACTGCTGGGGGCGTTGCGCTGTTGCGCCGCGTTACGCGCGCCGCATTACTATGCGGAACGGGATGTCGAACTGTTGAAACTGCTGGCGACGCGAATCGGCCAGTTCTGGGATAGCTCGCAACGCCAGCGCGAGATCGCGGAGAAGATCGCCAGCTTGCGCTCAATCACCGAGGGCGTAAGCCGGCTCAACCGGCTGGCGCAAACCGAGTTTCAAGGGCAGCATCCGAACCTGCGTGGGGTTGATGTGGAGGCCGTGGGGGTGCTGCGGAGCGCGGTGATCGCCGCCGACATCGCGGCAGTGGTCAACATGTCCGCCGCCGGCGGACCGGCTGAAGCCACCTTGCCACCCGGAGAGCCGCTGGCACCGGGCGATATGGCCGCGGTTCTGACGGCAGCGGAAGCTCTGCGCGCAGGCAACAACCCGCAGGCCGGAGCGGTGGCGGTGGCGGTTCCGGCAAGCTGCGAGCGCATCCGGCACATGATCGCGGCGCCGCTCCCGGCGGATGGAGCGGTCGACGGAGTGTTGGTGGCTGCCAGCGCGGGCGAGCGCGAGTTCACGCCTCTCGCGCTGGCCGTCGCCGGACTGGTTGCCGAGCAGATCAGTCTCTACCACGATCTTGCGCGCACGCTCGATGGCCGGCGTGAGGCTGAGCGCGAGCGCCGCGAGGCCGCTCTCCGGCAGGTGCGGACATACCAGAATCTCGCACATCAGTTGCGCAGCCCCGTGCTGGCGGCGTTACGCAAAGTCAGCGAAGAACTGAAGACCAATCTGCCGCCCCTGGTTCGGGATCAGCTCGCGTCAATTCGGGGCAGCCTGTCCTGGGCTAGCACTATGGTGTGGAGCACCCAGATGTTTGCGCAATTGACCGAGTGTGGCGAAGTGCTAGCTAACCTGCGCCCGGTAACGCGCATGGACTTGTTGGCCCTGGTCCAAACTGCTGCGCGGGATGAACAGGAGCGGCTCGATCCGGATCGCGGCATTGACGTCATGGTCTCCTCGGCGGGCTTCGTGGTGCTGGAGCAGCGCACGGTATGGATGGACCTGGAGTTGATCGAGCATGCAGTCAGCAACCTGCTCGACAATGCCGGCAAGTACTCTGTTCCGCGCACCAAGGTGGAGGTGTACGCCGGGGTTTCCAAGAACGACCGTTTCCACGTCACATTTCGCAATAAGGGTTTGCGTATACTGCCACAAGATGTGCCCAATTGCGTCAAGCGCGGCTGGAGAGGCGAACAGGCCAAGCTCGTAACCGGTTCCGGAAGCGGCGTGGGCCTTTGGTTGGTGGATCACGTGATGAAGGCGCACAATGGGGAGTTGCTAGTGCTCCCAACCACACCGGATGGCTGGACGGAAGTCAAGCTTCTGTTCCGTTTCTAGTAAGAAAGGCAACCCATGGCGATCTGGCTAGTAGAAGACGATCCGACGCAAGCTAAAGACATTCTGGCAGTTCTCAAGAGTGCCTTCCCCACGCTGCCACTGTTGATGAAGACAGAGCAGGAGTTCCTGGCCGTCCTGAAGTCCACGGTGCTCGCGCGCCCGGACGTCGTGATCTTCGATGTCATGCTTCCCTGGACTGAAATCGCCGAAGACGGGACAGTGGTGCGCGCTCCAGAGGATTACGAGGAGTCCGGCGGCTTCTTCAGAGCGGGAATACGTTGCGCCGAGGCCCTGTGGGCAAACCCGGCTTTCAGCGAGGTGCCAGCGGTGCTGTTCACTGTGCTGACCAACGGCGACTTGGCCAAGGACCTGAAGCGGCTTGAAGGGCGGCCGGTGCACTACCTCAGCAAGAAGGAACTGCCCGAGAAACTGATCGCGCTCGTGGGCAGCCTAGTTGGCGATGAGAATCCGGGATTGAGCGCCGGAAACGTCAGATAATGGAATGGCGCCAAGGTCTTAAGCGGCGAAGGCGGGACAATCCACTTTAGGGAGCGCTCGAGGGTGATGTGCAAAAGCCCCTCCCAGGCCGCGTCGCTGCGATACCGGACCTGTTCCTGCATGCTGGCGAGATACGCAGCGAACTTGTCGTGGAAGCGCTCATAGTAGGCCAACGCCTCACCCCGCAGAGTCATTCTGGCCACGCAACCACCCCAGAGCTCCTGGCTTATCTGAACATCGAAAGAACTCCGGATCGTTCGCGCTACCGGAGCAGGCATACCTACCTCCCCTGGCTCTGTGAACCGGGGGAACATGTTGACGCAGGAACACGTCCAGATCGGCCATCGAGCCTCGTCGGCCATGAAGACGAGATCGCGATCCCAACGGGCGCTGTCTCGAGGAAACGCGGTGGTGAGGGACCGCAGCAGTTCCATGAACCGGGGGCGGCGCCGGTCGAAGTCCGACTCCAGATCCGCTGCAGCCAGCGACAGCGAATCCTTCACCACGGGCGATGGCCGCCCCCCGTCCACCGGCGGAAGCATGAGGGCGCCGTAGTACGCGTGAACCGGAGTGCCCGGCAGATAGTCCTCCTGGTTCCTGCCCATCCTCAACCACAACTCCGCGAGTTGGCCGTCGCCCTGATTCCCGATCAGGGCGGCGCGCAACGAGGCGCGCAGATCGGACCCGAGGAATTCTCCGGCCAGTTTTCTCCTGTTCAGCAACTCCAGCAGCGGCTGCCACAACCGGTTGGGCCTGTAGATCGCGGCGGCAAGTTGAAGCAGGTTATACAGAAGCTGCTCGCGATGCTTGCCGAGCGGTTCGACGTTGGGACGGCGCGCCAGCACAGCCTGAATCGCTTCCGCCATTGCCTTCCGTGCGTCCGCTCCGTCTGCTCCGGGCGGCAACGAGTTCAGAATCCAGATGTACGGCTCGTCACCCCAGTCGGCCGCTTCGTCGTAGTTCTGCAGCCACCGGACGAGCCTCGCTTCCCGGTTGACGGGCGCGAGGACCAGCCATTGGTCCACGGCGCGCCGCGCCCATCCAACCGGATTGTCCGGATATTCCGCTTTCATCCTCGTTTCAGCATCTCCATCGGCGCGCGGCTTCACCGAAATGACTCACCAGCAGTTCGTGGTGCCGCCGGCGCTGTTCCTGGAATCCGAGCGTGTCAGTCATCTGGTCTAGTCCCACACGCCCGCCGGCGGACGTCCAGTGCTCAGGCTCGTGATCGATCTGCTGGTGCACATACTCGCTCAGCGGAAGCATGCACTCTCCCCTACAGTCCATCGTACACCCACCCCTCCATACCGGGGCGCTGCCGGCCGAGGGGGCGTGATAGCAATTCCAGTCGGCGTCAATCTGAGTCGGACGGTACAGGCTTCCCACTTCACCGGCGGTGTACTTAAGGACGGCATACCAGCGCGGGCTTGTCTGAGGCTTCAGCCCGAGAGCCTGGCGCCAGCGCGTGGCGCCGGCAGGGTGGCTCAGATAGGGGCTGAACTCATCCCACAGCGCCGCCCACACCGGTTGATACGGGAGAGCCTTACGGTCAGCATTGAGAATGTCGAGCGTAGCCCCGATGAACTCTTCCTTTGCGGCGTCGCCCGCCTTGCACTTACCTTCCAGCCATTCAGGAAACTTCGCCGGGTCGCGTTCCAAGCCGGTGAATTGGCCGGATTTGTGGCGCGTGTACCTGCGGTACACGCTGACCAATCCGCTGAGATCGAGCAGTCGGACCAGAGACAGGCCCGGCTGCAAGCCGTCGCCCTCAAAACCAGTTCGGATGGGTACCCGGTTCTCGGCATTGACTGGCAATATGAAGTCGGGAGTTTGAGTGAACCGGATGTTGCTCTTGAAGAAGTCCTTGAAATCGTCTTTGAACTTCGTGGCTGCGATGTCGGTCGAGCCCAGGGACTCGAGTAAAAGCCTCTCGCGGCCTCCTGGAACGCGGTGATCGTCAACCATATTGAAGGCTACGGCGGCGTCCTCGTCTCCGGTTCCGGCTTGCCGTTCAAGAAGCGCGCGGAGCGGGTGCTCGAGAGGATGCGTTCCTGGGTAAGAACGCCCGAATATCTTGAACATGAAACTTCTATTATTACACTTCTGTTACCACGCAAGCACTGGCAGCAAGTCCGGCGTCGTGGCAAAAAGCTTCATTTCTCCGTATTGCCTCCTATTGGCCAGTGGCGTGCTCATGTTCTGTCATGGCATCCACGATCACAGAACCGCTTGCGAGCACCATGGAAGGGACGCTCGCGCGGCTGGTGGCCTTCGAGCCCACCACGTTTCCGGTCTTGAGCGTTTACCTGGACACCCAGCCGGATCGGCACGGCCGCACGCCCGATGCCGCGCCGCATCTTCATCGCGAGTTCAAAGCTCTCTCCAGGACCTGGGCGCCGGGTTCCCCCGAACGCAACAGTTTCGATCGCGACGTGGAGCGGATTCTTGCATACGCAACCGGCAAAATCGACCCCGCGGCCAACGGGGCCGCCATCTTCGCGTGTTGGGGCGCGGATGAATTCTTCGAGGCAATTCAGTTAACGGCCCCGGTCAGCGAGAACCGCGTCTACGCCTGCAACCAGCCTCACCTGTATCATCTGGCCCATCTCGACGGACAATACCCGCGGTACGCCGCCGTGCTTACGGACACGAACACGGCGCGTATCTTCGTGTTCGGGCTTGGCCAGGAGATCGGTGCCGAGGAGGTGAAAGGCAAGAAGGTTCATCGGGTGAAGGTGGGTGGATGGTCGCAATCGCGTTACCAGCGCCGGGTGGGGAACGCGCACCACGAACACGCCAAAGAGGTGATCGAGCGCCTGGTCCAGATTGTCCGCGAAGACAATATCAGTCACATCGTCCTGGCTGGCGATCAGGTTGCGATTCCGCTCCTCGAGGCACTACTGCCTCCGGAGATGGTCCCCATGGTGGAGGTAATCAAACTCGACATACATGCTTCCGAGCACGATGTCCTCACCGCCGCTCTCGCCAAGTTACAGGAGCAGGATGCCATAACTGCCGCGGAAAAAGTGGAGCGGCTGATGCAGCAATACCGCGGTCGTGGACTGGCCGTAGCCGGGCCGGAGGAAACGCTCGAAGCCCTGGCCAAAGGACAAGTTAACGAATTGCTCATCAGCGGCGGCCTGGATGAGGGCCATCCCGAGCCGGAGGTCCCCGAAGCGGAGGGAGGAACGAAGAGCGAAGATGCGCCGCAATCGTCCCTGCCCGATGTCCTGGTGACCAAAGCCCGCCAAACCGGCGCAACCGTGACTTTCGTTGAAGACCCGGCTTTGCTGGAATCGGTCGGCGGTGTTGGCGCATTTCTGCGATGGCGCGGGTAAGTTGGCCATTAGCTTGCTCGTAGAGAAGTATGTCCAAGATCACAGAAGCCGGCCGCGATCACATTGCCGACGAGAACTTCGCATTCCCCAAGGAACGGAAAGAACCCATTCATGACGCCGCTCACGTGCGCAACGCCATCGCCCGCTTCAAGCAGGTGCAAGGGGTGACCGACGCGGAACGCGACGCCGCCTGGAAACGCATCAAGTCCGCTGCCAAGAAACACAAGGTGGAGTTGAACGAGGAAGACTGGCGCGAACTTAGTTGAGGGTGCGTCGCCGTTCCGGAGAGAGCGGGCGGGAGCGCGGCTGGAGTCTAGCCGCGGAGCCCCTCGACGTCTACTTCACCGTCAGCACCAGCCCCGCAGCCGCCAAGCCCGCCGGCGGCGCGGCCCCGCCGGCACGTCTGGCGATGGCTGGCCTGGACCGGGCTGTCCGACACCGTACACCCGCCGGTCCAGCGAGTGACGGGACTCGAAATCACTGCGACTCAACCGTCACGCCTTCCCTGGCTGCCGATGCCGCCGAAGGAGACCGGCAGCGGCAGGTTGCCGCCGGGCAGGCCGGCGGGAACCTAAACGTTCACCTGTAGAACACCCGTGACCATGCTCGGAGCCTCGCCATAGAACGCCACCGTCCGGCCTTTTGGGTCGGTCTCGCCTTCTCCGGTCAGATAGAACACACGATACGGCCCGCGGCCGTTGGGCTGGATGGTCCGTTCACGCTACCCGAGTCATTGACGATGGCCCCGGGGGAATATCGCGGGAGCCGCGGCAACCAGGCCGAGGGCGTACGCAGCCGATGCCTCGCCGAAATAGCGGGCCTGCACCGGCGTGCCGGGCAGCCCGTCCACTTCGTACGGCACCGCTACACCGCACCAAGGCGCAGGCCAATCGCGCCCTGCCGTGCTCTGCCGTGCCCCTGGCCCGCGAACCCGCTTCCTGATAGGATAGGCGGCCATGAAGATCCCCACTCTTCGCCGCCTTTCACTCGCTCTCGCCATCCCGCTCGCCGCCGCCCTGGCCGCCATCGCAATCCGGGCGCAGACAGCCCCGCCCCCGCGCTTTGCCCCCGCTTCGATGGACACCTTCCTCTACGGCGTTGCCTTCTACGAAGAGTACATGCCACAGGACCGCCTCGAGAAAGACGTCGCGCTGATGAGTCAGGCCGGCATCAACGTGGTCCGCGTCGGCGAATCCACCTGGAGCCTCTGGGAGCCCGAGGACGGGCGCTTCGAATTCGCCTGGATGGACCGCATCGTCGAACGGCTTGCCCGCGCCCATATCCGCGTCATCCTCGGCACGCCCACTTACTCGATTCCACCCTGGATGTTCAAGGAGCATCCCGAGATCCTGGTGACGCGCATCGATGGCGGCAAGGCCACTTACGGTCTGCGCCAGAACATGGACATCACCAACCCGGATTTTCTGCGCTATTCCGAGCGGGTCATTCGCAAAATTACCGAACACTACCGCGACAACCCCGCCGTCATCGGTTACCAGATCGATAACGAGACGACTTCCAACGGCACCGCCGGAGCCAATGTGCAGGCTGGTTTCGCCGCCTACCTGCGGGAAAAGTTCTCGACCGTCGAACGCCTCAACCGGATCTGGGGACTGGTCTACTGGGGCCAGAGCCTGCACGACTGGAGCGAGCTTCCCCCGCGCGGCGGCATTCTGAATCCGGGCTGGAAACTGGAGTGGGACCGCTACCAGGACTCCCTGACCACCCGCTTCCTCGCCTGGCAGGCCTCGCTCGTCCGCGAGCAACTTCGTCCCGATCAGTTCGTCACCCAGGATTTCGGCGGCGCCACCCGTTCCGATGTCAATGAGTTCGATATCTCGCGGCACCTGGACATTGCCGCTATCAACCCCTACCATGCAACCCAGGATCTCTACGATGGCGAAGGGTCGAGTTATGGCGGCGATTTCGCGCGCTCGCTCAAACGCACCAACTACCTTGTCACCGAGACAAACGCCCAGACCATTGGATGGGATTCGCGCACGCAGTTTCCGCCCTACGACGGACAGCTTCGCCAGGACGTCTACCTGATGGCCTCCACCGGCGCCAACATGGTGGAATACTGGCACTGGCACTCGCTGCACTACGGCCAGGAGACTTACTGGAAGGGCGTCCTGGCGCACGATCTGGAACCGGGCCGCACGTACTCCGAAGTTGCGCGCACCGCGCACGAGTTACAACGCATCGGTTCGAGGATCGTCGACTTACAGGCATCCCACCCGGTGGCGCTCCTCTACAGCAACGATTCGCGCCGCGCCACCGAGTCCATGCCTTTCCTGGTAACTCAACCTGCCGGCGAGATGCCCTGGAGCCACCCCGGCGGCTACGAACTGGAACTGCGGCGGCTCTACCGCGCGCTCTACCGCCTCAACGCCGGGGTGGACTTCGTCTTTCCCGAGACCGCCAGCCTAAGCCAGTACAAAGTGGTGGTGGTGCCGCCGCTCTATGCCGCGAGCGACGCCCTGCTCCAGCGCCTGGTGGATTACGCGCGTGCGGGCGGACACCTGGTGCTGACCCTGAAGAGCGGCTTCTGCGATGAGTATTCGACCGTTCGTTCCAGCCTGGCGCCGGGACCGCTGCGCGAGGCCGCCGGTTTTCACTACCAGGAGTTCTCCAACCTGGCGAAAAGCCTGCCGCTCAAAGGAGATCCGTTCCAGGCCGGCGCCGGGAACCGGGTAAGCGATTGGGCGGAGATGCTGCTCCTCGATACCGCGAAACCCCTGGCCTACTACGACCACCCGTTCTTCGGAAAGTACCCCGCCATCACCGAGAACCAGTTCGGCAAGGGAACCGTGACCTACGAGGGCACCGTCCTCAGCGACGCTCTCCAGCAGAAGTTACTCGAACGCGTCCTGGGTCAGGCGCAGTTACTCGGCCCCGACCAGAAACTGCCCGCCCCCGTCCGCGTGAAACACGGGATCGGCCGCGCCGGAAAGCCATTCCACTATTACTTCAATTTCTCGCCATCGCCGCAACGCCTGACCTATCCGTATGGCGCCGGCGCCGAATTGCTGTCGAACCGTCCCGTGCCCCAGGGCGGCACGTTGGCGCTCGACCCCTGGGGCGTGGCCATCGTGGAGCAGGAGTAGCCGCGGGAGTTGTCGATCCGGCACGAGAGTAGGTCTTCGACCGTGTGGTTTGGCGCCCTTGCCGGGCCGCTCGCTCACGTTCGCGGTTCCGAACGCGACCACGCGGCGTTAGGGAGTGGCCTGTGGCAAAGGAACGGTACCTTGCGGTCACGGCACCAGGTCTTCGACCGTGTGATTTGGCGCCTTTGCCGGGCCGCTCGCTCACGCTCGCGGTTCCGAACGCGACCACGCGGCGTGAGCGAGCGGCCCGTGGCAAAGGAACAGGATCTTGCGGTCACGGCACCAGGCTGCCGGACGCGGTGCGCAGCCGCGCCGGATCGCGCGCCTATCTCCCCGCCAGCATCTCGCCGGCCCTGGCGGTGATTTGCGCGGGGGTGAAGGGCTTCTGCAGGTACTCCGCACCGGAGTCGAGAAAGCCCTCGTCCAGAATCGCATTCGGCGCGTAACCGGAGATGAAAAGGACTCGAAGGCCTTCCCGGCGGGCGGCCAGGCGCCCGGCCAATTCCCTGCCACTCATCCCGGGCATCACCACGTCGGTGATGAGGAGATCGATGGAGCGCACCTGGGAATCCGCCACGGCCAATGCCTGCGGACCGTCGCCTGCCTCAATGACGTGGTAGCCGGACGAACGCAGAACGCGGGAGACGAGTTGGCGGACAGTCTCCTGATCCTCAACCAGCAGAATGGTGCCTCGTCCGGATCGGGGACCTTCCACGGCGGGAGCGGCGGGAGCTTCGGTGGCCTCGGCGTCGAGGCGCGGGAGATACACCGTGAAGGCCGACCCTTCGCCGGGTTGGCTGCGAACCGCGATCGCTCCCCCACTCTGCTTGACGATCCCGTAGACCATCGCCAGGCCAAGTCCGGTTCCCTCCCCGAGCCCTTGGTAGTGAAAAACGGCTCGAAGATCAGCGCCCGCGTATGTTCATCCATGCCGATCCCGGTATCGGTGACCGCCAGCGTGACGTAGGCGCCGGGGCCGATCCCCTGATCGCGCTCACCGGTGGCGGACTGGCAGGTCCACGTTGGCCGTCTCGATCAGGATTCGTCCCCCTTCCGGCATGGCGTCGCGGGCGTTCACCACCAGGTTCATCAGAACCTGCTCGATCTGCCCGGTATCGGCCATCGCCGCGCCGAGCTCGGGGGCGAGCGCCGTGGCGAGGGCGATATTCTCCGGCACCAGGCGGCGCGAGCATGGTCTCCATGGAGGAGACGATCCGATTCAACGACACGGGGCGCGGCGAGAGGAATTGTTTACGGCCGAACGCCAGCAACTGGCGCGTCAGGGTGGCGGCGCGTTCGCCGGCCCGGCGCACGTCCAGCAGGCTCTCGCGGTTCGGGTCGTCCCCGGCCATGCTCGATACGCATCAGGTCGCAATACCCGTTGATTACGGTGAGATGGTTGTTGAAGTCGTGGGCCACGCCGCCGGCGAGTCTTCCGATACTCTCCAGTTTCTGGGTCTGGAGCAGTTGCGATTCCAATCGCGCGCGAGCGGCTTCGGCCTCCTTGCGTTCGGTGATGTCGACTCCGCACCCGACCAGGTAGGCTACGCCGTCCGATTCCATCCGCCGGCCGGTCAGGTAGAAATGGCGCACCTGCTGGCTGTGGCCCACGTAAGCCGCGGGCTTCCATCTCGCCGCTCCCGTTGGCGAAGACCGCGTCGATCGCCTCCGCCACGCGCTGGCGGTCCTCGGGGTGGAATCTGATGAGCGCCTCCATTTCGCGGCTCCGCTCGAACTGCGCGCCGGCCGGGTTCTCGCGGCTCCGGTTCCACCTCAAGTACTTCCCCTGGCGGTCCAGCACGAAGAAGATACCGGGTACGGAGTCGATCACATGGGCGGAGAACTCGCGTTCCCGGCGTAATGCGCGATCCGCCTCCTTTCGCTTCGTGACATCGTGTACGATCGTAACGCTCCCGGCAATTTCGCCGTCGCCCGAGCGCAAGGGCGCCGCCGTCAGTTCGACGGCTCGCTCCGACCCGTCACGAAGCAGGATCTGGCTTTCGAGAGTAACCGGCCGGCCTTCGGTGACCGCCGGGCTGGCCCCCAGGCGGACACGCTCCCGGTCGGCGGCCGGGATGAACATCGGCGCCGGCGCTCCGATGATGTCGGCGGCGTTGGCGTACCCGAGGATCTCAGCCGTGCGGCGATTGCACATCCGAATCGTCCCCGCCGGATCGGTGGCGACAATGCCGTCCGGCGAGGCCTCCACCAGGGTGCGATAGCGTTCCTCGCTATCCCGCAGACTCTTCGTGGTGGCGATCATGGCTTCCGAAGCCAGCACGATCATACTGGCGGCGACGCACAGCGGCATAATGGCGCCGGTCACGCCGCCGGCGATGGAATACGCGCTCGGGTGTGACGGAAGCGCCAGGACGGAGATGGCCATCGCCACGTGGCGAAGGGCATAGAGCGCGGTGAACAAAGCCGTCGCCCGGCCGCCCACGGTGCGGGCGAGAGAGTGCCTCCGCCAAAATGCGATGGAGAACCAGGCGCCGGCGGCCGCGCCTTCCACTTGTCTCTCGAACCGCAGGATTCGCGCCAGTTTCAGGGGATCGGTGGGCACCCTGCACGTCACCAGGCACAGGACAAGCATGCCTGCGACCATGCCGGCCAACCAGAGCATCTGCCGGCGCCGGCTGGGGACGGGCGGCTTCAGGTTGATGGCCGCCAGCACAATCAGGGGAAACTGGCCCATCCCCAGCAGGTATGGAGGCCACGACAGAAGTTCCTCCGAGTAAGGCGGCTGCACCACCAGTTGCCAAGCCAGCGAAAGTCCCAGCACGGCGAAGGAGAGAGACCAGAGGCGGAGAAACGGCTCGCGATAAAAGCGCAGATAGACCAGGAGCAGGATGAACGCGAGCCAAGTCGCGCTGCCCACCTGGACCCACAACAGAGTTACGACTACGTCTGCCATCGCCGCCCCTTATCTAATATACGGCATATACGGCGAAGTTGAACCGCCCGCACAAGTAAAGTGCCTTGGAATCTTGTCTACAGAGGCATCCGGCTTATTTCCAGTAACTTGTGGAGGTCCTGGGAATCATCTGGCGGGGCGGGAGCACCCCTTGATAAGGTCGGCATTTCAAAGTCTCCGACCGCCGTGGTTTTCAGCTCTCCAGCAGCGCGGCGCGGGCCAGCCACTCCAGGCTGGCGGGCAGGCACCGGTCGATTTCTTCGAGCGCCGGCGCCCCGGGAATCCGCGCCAGGTCTTCGGCGATCCGGCGGTGGGAGCGCTCGCCGTCCAGCAACTGAATGAGATGGCGGGCGACCTCGTCCAGTTCCACCACGCGGAAACAGGCGTTGGTCACGTGACGCGAAGCCAACGCCTGGCGCCTGGCCAGCCGGCTGGCGGCCGGATGGGACGAGAGAGTCTCCTGGCACGGAAACGGATACACGTGGAAATCGGCGAACCCGCCCATCACCATCCCGGTCAGGACGGAACGCAGGTTCGGTTCGCTGCCCGCGTAGGGAATCAACTCCTCGAACGTCAGCGGCAGCGGATAAACCTCGCCCAATGCCGCCGCCACATTGCGGGTAGCTTCGTGGGTAGGCGTGATCCGAACCCGGCGCAGCCCCTCGATCCTTCCATCCTCCAGCGTTTGGCAGAGCGAAGAAAACAGAAACCGGTCCACGCAATCCTCCATCGGCCGGCGTTCCAACCCCAGGCCCTGGTGGCATAACAAGGTCTGCCGAAACAGCCGGGCCTTGAGGAAATCCATATACTGCTCGCGCTCCGTCACGCCCCCCGGGACCGATTCGAGAAGGCCTTGCGGGTCGAACATCTCGGGCGGGTCGGCGTCTCCCAGGTACTCGAGGCCGTGGCGGCCGGCGTGCGCGGCGAATTCGTGGAAGTACACGGAGTCGTTGAATTCCGCGAAGTCGTCGTGAAACAACGCGCCGTCTTCCAGCGTAAGCAGCGTGGCGGCGTCGCTTCCGAGAAGCGGACGCCAGATGTCCGGGAGCCGCGGCGAGTTCGCCAGGAATTGCAGGCTCCAGCGCGCCTGGCGCAGCCGCTGGCCGGGGTCCCGAATGTCGCGGGTGTGGAACAGCATGAGGTCGCGCAGGTACCGGCGCGCGTGGCGGCCGGGCAGGGTGTTGTAGCTGACGAAGGCGATCCCGTTGGGCGCCAGGCGTTCCCGGCACACACGGAGCAGGGCGTCGCGGACCTCCGCCGCCACCCAGGAGTAGACGCCATGCGCCACGATGTAATCGAACTCGCCCGATTCCGCGCCGATGTCCCGCAGGTTGCCGGCCCGCAGCGTCAGGTTGCCGATGCCGAGCGCCGCGCGCATCCGCTCGCCCTCGGCGATGGGCGCCTCGGCGGAGTCCACGCCCACGAACCGGCTCTCCGGCAGCAGATAGGCCATGGCGACGATGTTGCCGCCGTTGCCGCAGCCGATTTCGAGATAGCGGCAGCGCTCCACCGGCGCCGGCTCCATGCCATACAGCCGGCCGACCGCCGCCAACCGGTCCGGATGGGTCTCGAACCGGGCCGCGGTCTCATACGGGATTTCGTCGTAGACGCTGGGTGGCACAGATCAATTATGCCGCATGGCGCCGCCGGCAAACTGCGCCGGGAATTCATGTCAGTCCCCAGGCTCGGCGCCTAGGTCTTCGACCGTGCGATTTGGTGCCATTACCGGGCCGCTCGCTCACGCTCGCGGTTCCGGACAGAACCGCGAGCGTGAGCGAGCGGCCCGTGGCAAAGGAACAGTTTCTCGCGGTTAAGGCGCTAGCAGCATGTCGCCCGGCGCAACCCCGTTCCGCTGGCACCAATCCAGGTAGAGCCGCCCGTAGCTGGCGGTGATGTAATCCCGCTCGCCGAAGCCCAGCAGGCGCGCTGAGCGGTCGATCCACCGCGGCGGCCCTTCCAACTCCAGGAACACGCCCACCGGGGTTTCGTCCACCGTAGCCACGCCGGCGCTTCCGGGCCTGCGGTACTCGGTGCGGTATTTCTCGTAGCGGAACACCGGCCGGAAGCCCAGCCGGTGCAGGATGGCGGCCATCGGAGGGGCCGCGGACACTTCCAGTTCCAGCTCTTCCCGGCTCTTGTGCCGCGCCACCGCGGGCGGTCCTTTGTAGGTCAAGGTGACCACGCCGCCCGCCTCCCGCACGCGCAGGAGTTGCTGCGACGCGCGCAGGCTCAGATCCGGCGTATCGAACACCGTGTTGGCCTCGAAAACCCTGCGGCGCGAAACGCGAAACCCGGCCCGCCGCAGCAGCCGCCGCGCTGTCGCGGCATCGAGGGCGGGCAGTTTGATTTCGATCTCGCGCTGGCCGGACGCCATGGAGGCCTACTGCTCCGGGTTGCCGCGATGCGGATCGCGGAAATCCCGGCCGATGGGCTTGCGCCCGCGGAACCCTTCGTCCACGCCGTGCCAGTACTCGATCGACCGTTCGCCCAGCTTCCAGCACAGGCATACTTCCACGCCGCGGCGCAGGGCGGGGAAGTCCACCAGGCCGATGTCAAGATCCTTCACCACGCAGCCGGTTTCCCGCACCTGCTCCATAGCGCGGCGCAAGCGCGCGGCCGCCACCTCGCGCCGGCCCCTGGCGTCGATGGCCTGGTCGCGGTTCACCATCGTGCCGCCCATCATCGCCACGCGCGCATTGAGCGCCTGGATAATTCCCTCGGCTTGGTCGTATTCCGCCTTCATGGTCACCGCCTCGCCGAGCAGGCGCTCCAGGAGCGGGATCAGACTCCGGGCTTCGGCGAGCGTGAAGCGCTGCGGCATGAGGTGCCACGATTATAGCGTGCGCGAACTACGCGGTGTAGTGCGTGCGCACGTAGTCGTTCAGGATGCCGATGAATTCGGCGACGATGCCATCGCCCTTGAGCGTGGTCATGAGCCGCCCGTCCACGTACACCGGAGCTTTCGGCTCCTCGAAGGTTCCCGGCAGCGAGATTCCGATGTTGGAGTGCTTGGATTCGCCCGGTCCGTTGACCACGCAACCCATCACCGCGACCGTCATCGTCTCGACTCCGGGATGCGCCGCTTTCCACTGGGGCATTTGTTCGCGCAGATAGGTCTGGATCCGCTCGGCCATCTCCTGGAAGAACGTGCTGGTGGTGCGGCCGCAACCGGGGCACGCCGTGACCTGCGGGGTGAAATTGCGGAGGCCCAGCGATTGCAGAACCTGCTGCGACACCATCACCTCTTCGGTGCGGTCGCCGCCCGGGGGCGGGGTGAGCGAGGCGCGAATGGTATCGCCGATACCCTCCAGCAGCAGCGGCGCCAGGGCCGCGGTGGTGGCCACGATTCCCTTGGCGCCCATGCCGGCCTCGGTGAGCCCAAGGTGGAGCGGGTAGTCGCAGGCCGCGGCCAGCGCGCGATACACGTCGATGAGATCCCCGACGCCGCTCACCTTGGCGCTGAGGATGATGCGGTCGTGGCCCAACCCGTGGCGCTCGGCCGCGCTGGCCGATTCGACCGCGCTCGCCACCATGGCGTCGAGCGTCACCTCGCGCGCGTCCTTGGGCGCGGGCAGCCGCGAGTTCGCGTCCATCATGCGGGTCAGCAGCGCGGCATCGAGCGATCCCCAGTTGACGCCGATGCGCACCGGTTTGCGGTTCTCGATGGCCACCTCGATCATGGTCCGGAAGTTGTCGTCGGTCTTGCGGCCGATGTCCGAGTTCCCGGGATTGATGCGGTACTTGGCCAGGGCGCGGGCGCAATCCGGGTACTTCTTGAGAAGGATGTGGCCGTTGTAGTGAAAATCGCCGATGATGGGCACGCGCACGCCGAACTTGTCCAGCGTCTCGACGATTTTCGGCACCGCGGCGGCGGCCTCGGCGGTGTTGACGGTAACCCGCACCAGTTCCGAGCCGGCGGCAGCCAGCGCCATCGCCTGGTTGACGGTGGAGGCAACGTCGGCGGTATCCGTGTTGGTCATGGACTGAACCACGACCGGATGGTTGCCCCCGACACCGCACGCCACCCACGTCCACCACGACCGCCTGACGGCGGGGTTTCACGGCCATTGGTTCCCCTCCAGTGGTAAGAACCATTATAGCCGCCGGACCCGTTCGCGCCCCGCGCGCGCGGCCTTGCGCCGCGTTGCCGGCGGCCGCCCCGGCGTCCGTTTTCGCGTCGCGCAGGCGGACGCGAGGGGCGCGATGCGCGGCGCGCGGCCCAGGCCGGAGTCCGGCTGGATGGGGTTACTTGGCGGACGGTTTTGCCGCGGCCCGGCTGGCGAGCAGCCGCTGAGCCTGACGATCTCCCTGGCTGGCTTCCTTGGAGGTTTGAGCGGGAGTCTCCCGGGATTCCTGCAGCGCGGCCAGCATGGCCTGGGCGGCGCTGCTTAACTGGACGGAGTCCCCGCCAGGGGCGGACTGGGGTTTCGACTGAGCCGGTTTCTGAGCCGGCGCGCTGGTGGGCTGGGCTACGGGTTGGGTATGTGTCGCGTTCGATATGCCACTGACCATTATTGAACTCCTTAAGTTATGCATATCGTCCAATTGAAGAGCTTCATGAGGCTCCGGCCCGGCGCCGGGCGGGTTGGGAGTGGCGGGGTTGACGATGGCCGCCGTCCGCCAGCAGTCTTCCTGGGCCGGCATCCCGCCAGTTCTCTTCACGAAACGGAGTTCCTTTCCGTTTGCGTCGGTTCGGCGGGAGCCGATCGGCGGCATCGTGGCCGTGCGCGGAGACCAGACGCGGACCGGCGCGGGACACATTCTCGAAGCCACCGCCGCGATTCGGGAGACGGAGAAGCACACCGGGGATCGCATTGCGGCGATCGCCACGACCGCGCCCGCCCGCACTATCTTCCGGCCGCGATGCGGAGGCGGAATCCACCGTTGAGCGGGGCGTTCTGCGTCAGGCGGATGTCGTCGCCGGTAACGTCCCTGCCGGTGGAGGCGATGCCGCTGCTGAGGAACAGCAGGATGCCGTCGCCGCCCGCGCTGGCGTGCGTGTGCAGTGGATTTCCGGCGCCCAGCGCGACCAGCGCGTGCGAGCCGGCGCCCGAGAGCGACATCCAATGGATATCGCGCCGGGACGAACTGAAGGTGGCGTCCTGGCCGGTGATGGAGCCTTGGGGGCTGCCGATGTGGCCAGCTGGGTATTCGGTCCAGAGGCTGTCGCTGAACCAGGACATATGATCGGCGCCGGCGGGGAGCAGGAACTTGAGGCCGGCTTCCCGGGCGGCGGCGTCGGCGGCCTTCCAGGAGAGCTTCCAGGAGAGGCCGGCCTGGGCATCGGGGCCGACATCGAGGGTGTAATCGAGTTGGGCCTTGAGCTCGTCGGAGCCGGCCAGGTAGACGCCGCAAGTCACCTCGATCCTGGCGTTCGAGCCATCCATCCTGGCCGTGACGGCGGGGTTGCGGCACTCGGGCGCCTGCGCGCTGCCGATGAAGGCCGGGCCGCGGTTACGGCCACCCACGCCAACGCCGGAGCCGTTGGTAGGGCCGGGGATGGTTTCGCCCAGGTTGAGGATGGGTCCGCCGAGGACGACATCCTGGCCGCCGGCACGCCAGGAAGCGATCTGGCCGGTGCGCTTGTCGAGGACCAACTGGGTTCCGGCGGTTTCCACCACCACGCGCTGTTCGGTCTCGGAAAGGCGGACGGGCCCGGCGGCGGCCATGGCGGCCGGAGCGGCGGGGCCTGGGTAGCCTTTCACGTGCAAGCGGGCGGCGTAGAGGCTGCGGCCATCGGGGTGGATGAATTCGAGGCGCAAGGTGTCCATGCCGGGGGTGGCGGGGAAAGCGGCATCCACGGTGGAGCGGGGTTTGGCGGCGATATGGCTTTCCCCGTGGGCAAGCTCCCGGTCGCCCGCCAGTGCCTGCCAACGGCAGGCGAGTTCGGAGAGGTCGGTGAACGAGTAGCGGTTTTGGAGCGGGACGACGTACTGGCCGGCCGCCAGGGAGATCTCGCGGGCGGCCGTGGTCACCGGGCTATAGACCATCTTGAGGTTCCAGTAGCGATTGGGTTTGATCTGGCGGTCGGCGGTGACGGCGCCGCCGCCGCCCGCCAGGCGGATGCCCGTGGCGCGGTCGATGCCCCGCGCGCCAGGGCTGGGAACGCTCCAGCGATCGGGGAACCTGTCGGCCAGGTTCTGTTCCTGCCATTCCCAGATGAAGGCGCCGGCGATGCCGTCGGAGGCCCAGATGGGAGCCCAGTTGTCGGCCAGAACCTTGCCCCAGGGGTCCTCGATGCCGCCGATTTCGGTATAGATGGCCGGGACTTTGGCGCGGGCGGGGCTGGCGAGCATGGCCTTCATCTGCGCGATGGGCGGGTAGTGGTAATCGTCGAAGTCGGTCGCGGCGTTGTGGTCCAGACCCTGCTGGGATATCAAGGCCAGTCGCGTGGGGTCATTGCCCTTCATGTAGTCGAATACCGCCTGGGCATTGGGGCCGTAGCCGCTTTCGTTGCCGCAACTCCAGACCACCACGCTGGGGCGGTTCTTGTCGCGGGCCAGGGTTTCCCGGGCGCGAAAGAGGAAGGCCCATTGGCGGGTGAGATCCTTCAGCTCGGGCGCCACCCAGCAGAACGGCACCTCGTCCAGGACGTATAATCCGGCCTCGTCGCACAGTTCCAGGAAGCGGGCGGCGTGGTTGTAGTGGCTGGTGCGAACGGCGTTGATGTTGGCGCCCTTCAAGAGCGCGATGTCGGTTTTCCAGGACGTTCTCGTCCAGGGCGTGGCCCAGACGCAGGAATTCCTCGTGGCGGTTGGCGCCGGTGAGTTTGACGGGCACGCCATTGACCGTCATCACGCCGCCTTTGAGCTCGACCTTGCGGAAGCCGATGCGGTCCTGGACGCGCTCCACGGTCCGCTTACCCTGCGACAGGCTGTAGAACGCGTAATACAGGTTGGGCTTCTCGGCCGACCAGAGTCTGGGCGCGACGACGGGGGCCGTGAGGACGACGGTGGCGAAGCCGTCGGCGCCGACCTCGGCGGCCTGGCGCATGGCGGGCAGCGGAACCTTCGCGCCGTCGAGGGAATACAGTTCGCCGACAAGATTGAAGTGCGCGCCCGCCGGGCCGGCGACGCGGACCGTGGAGGTGAGCGTGGCGTCCCTGTACTGGGCATCGAGGCCAGTGACGACGGTGACATCGTCCACATGCAGGGGCGGCAGGGCGACCAGGTAGGTCTCGCGGTAGATGCCGCCCAGGCACCAGAAGTCGCCTTTGTCCAGGCTGCCCGAGGAGGTCTTCTTGTACACGCGGACGGCCATGAGATTGCGCCGGCCGGGCTTGAGGGCCGTGGTGACGTCTATGTCGAAGGCCGTGAAGCCGCTTTCGTGATAGCCGGCGCGCTGGCCGTTGACGAAGACTTCGGCGCCGTCGTAAACGCCGTCGAAATGCCAGAACACGCGCTGGCCGGCAAAGGAGGCCGGGACCTGCACCCAGCGGCGATAGAGGCCGATGTCATCGGATTGGTTGCCGGTCCGTTCCTGGTAGGTGGGGATGGAAAAGCCCTCGACTTCCCAATTGGCGGGGACGGGGATGTCCTTCCAATCGGCGTCGGAGGCGGCGGGCGTGGCGAAATCGGGGACGGCCGCGTCGGGCGGCAGTTCGCCCTTGACCGCCGGGCTGATGCCGTGATCGAGTTTGAAGCGCCAGGCGCCGGTCATGGGGAACACGGCGGGATTGCCGGCGCGCAGGCGGTCGACGGGGACTGGTGCACGGCCGGCGACGGGAACGGGGGCCGCGATGGCGGAAGAGGAGAGCGCGAGCAGAAAAGGGATGAGAAAGCGTCGAATCATGCGAACCTCCGAGTTACTGGAATTCGGGTTAGTACGGGCAACCACTCCCTCACGGCCGTGGCACCAGGTCTTCGACCGTGTGATTTGGCGCCATTACCGGGCCGCTCGCTCACGCTCGCGGTTCCGGACAGAACCGCGAGCGTGAGCGAGCGGCCCGTGGCAAAGGAACAGTATCTTTCGGTCACGGCACTAGTGGTAGCGGTAGAGCTTGATGCGCTGAATCTTGCCATTGGGAATCACGCCGCCGCCGAGGCGAACGGCATTGTCCGAATCGCTCTCGTCGCCGTTGAGCCTGCGCCCGGGAATCCATCGCCCATCCACGAACGTGCCCTCTTCAATAGACGCGATGGCGGCGATCGAGGGACCCGTGTTCGAAGAGAACCTGATGTTCACCGGGACCGCTGGAGGCGGCGATGTACTCATCCGGTCCCACGGCAATGAAGAGAGCCCCGGCGCGGTCGGCGAGCCTGGCCGGCGCGGGCGGCGGGGCCGGCGCCGCGGCAGCGCCTTTGGCCACTGGCATGGGGTCTCTCCCGCTGCGCGCGTAGCTCACCGTGAGGGCGTAGTTGCCTAACACGAGCCTTTGCGGCGGTTCGTCGGCGATCACCACCGCGCCGGCCATCTTCCCTTTGCCCTGGTTCTCCAGGATCAGCGGAGTGAGTTGCCGGATGATGTCGTAGCTCTTCGCCAGCGGCAGGTCCGCCAGCGCCAACCGGGTTCTGGAAGGCCCCGTGAAGATCAGATCGTCAACCAGGTTGGGGCTGAACCGGCGTTCCAGTTCCTCCATAATGCCGGGTTCCAGAGTGAAGAAAAGCTCGTCGATGGCAAACGGGCTGAAACCGATGCCATCGTGCTGCCCCATCACGTAGAAGATATTGTAGTGGCCGGTGGCGTGAAAGGCCTCGGGGATGAACAAGGGGAAGTCCGGCGTGGGGTGGTACCAGTCCACCCACTCGGAGAAATTGGTGGAGTGGAGGTCCGGCGAGCGGAAGTCGATGGCCGGCGCGCCCACCTTCCACAGGTCCGCCACGTGCGGCAGCGGGCCGCCGCTGGGATACGTCCCCGGCGGCCGGTCCCCCATGGAGCACCAGGTGTTTACGAACATGGGCACCGGGTATTCGGCCTTGCCCGCGGCCGCCACCCCGCCCACGTAGCGGGCGTAATTCCACGCCATGAAGATCTCATCGGTGTACGGAGCTTTGCCGAAGACCTGTTCCCAGGTTCCGGATGTCCTGGCTCCGGCCGCCTCCCACGCCTTGCGGAACTCCGGATACAGCGTGTCCTTGTGGGCGGTCATATAGTCCAGCAGGTCTTTCGGCACGGGCTCCGCGAAAGCCTTGTTCGCCGCCTCGCTCCGGTCCCGCGAGTCGCCCAGCAGACCCACCTCGTTCTCCACCTGGATCATGATGACCCGGTGGTGGGAGTCCACCTGCTTGACGTGGCGCATGAGGGCGGCAAAAGCGCGGCTATCGGCAATCAGGTTGGCCGGGCTGAATGTGGACAGGGTATCGGTGTTCTTCCCGTCATTCCTCTGGGCGCGGGGGAACCGGTCCACGTCGCTCTTGACCCAGATGGGAGGGTAACTGGAAGCGCCGTTCTTCCAGCTTGCGAACCACAGGAACGCCAGCCGCAGATTGTGGGTTTCCGCGGCGCGGATCTGGGCGTCCACCAGGGTGAAATCGAACTGTCCCTGCTTGGGCTCCAATAACTCCCACTGGACGGCGGCCAGCACCGTGTTGAGATGCAGCGCCACCAGCTTGGGCCAGACCGGCTTCATGAACTCGAGGCTGCGGGTGGTGGAGTTGCGCAGTTCTCCCGCCAGCATCAGAAACGGCTTGCCGTCGACGATCATCTGCGTGGCGGCGCCTTGCTTCCGAAGATGAGGGATGGCCGCCGCGGCGCCGCCAGCCGTCTGAGCGCTCGTTGCCATTGCAGCGAACGCGAACATGCTTACCAAGCCACGGAACATTCGCATTTTTCCGCTTGCCTCCCAACCGTGTTGCCCGGGTAACCGGATGCACGACTCCGTTTTGGCCTTCCGGGCTATGCCAGTATATCATCGGGTGCCTGACCGGTAACGATGTGTAAGCGCAGTTGCCGCTCCGCCCGCTGGCGCGCTACGGCCGGGCGCGGGCCGGGATGTGTTCGGCTGCCATCGCCAGCAAAGCCGGCCTGGATCTGTCCGCCGAAATGCTGGTCCGCTGCCAGACCAACTTGCGCCGCTGGGAAATGGACGCCGATCTCTTCCTGGGCAATGCCGAGAGTCTGCCCTTCATCAATGCGGACTTCGACGCCGTCTTCCACGTGGGAGGAATCAACTTCTTCAGCGACCGGGCAAAAGCGATTCGGGAAATGATCCGCGTCGCGAAGCCGGGGAGCCTCATCCTCATCGCCGACGAAACCGAGGAGCACGTGAAGCGCGCCTATGCGTAGGCGCCGATCACCAGCCGGTATTTCAAGCACCGCAAGGAGGCGGTCACCCCGCCCATCGGCCTGGTGCCGGCGGATATGCGGGAGATCCGTCTGCAATCGATCCGGAACGGCCGCTTCTACGCGTTGACCTTTCGCAAACCCGCGGCTGGAAAGTAGAACCCGGGCTGTTCGACCGGGAGCCTGGCTACCGCTTCGCCCTCTTCAGCACCACCGTCTGCGGCCCCTGCGGCCCTCTGCCGCCGCCCAGCCCCAGGAAAGCCAGCGAGGATGGGTCCGACCCATCCGGCGGCGGCCCAATGGCCGGCCCCGACCCCGGAGGCGGAAGCACCGGACGGTTCGGCCTGCCCGGGCCGCCAGTGCGCTGCAACTCGATCTGCTCGCCCTTCACCGTGCCCGTGTAGGCGGCATTGCCGGCGCGGAAGGAAACGTTGCCGCCCTCCACCTTGCCGTCCTGAATGGCGCCGCCACCGCCGCCCGGACCGCCCGCGCCTTCCACCGTGCCTGTCAGCGCGCTGCCGTTCTGCCGCAGCGTGAAGATCTGCGCTCCGCCCGATGCCGCCCGCCACAAGCCCGTCACGCCCTCGCCCGCCGGCGCTTCGCGTTCCCATGCCGCCATTTGCGGACGCAGACCAGCCGCCTTCGACGGGATGCGTACGCTCGCCGGCGCGAGGCCCGGCGATGTGGCAGTCACCGCGATCTCCCCCGCCGCCTTGGTGGATTGCACAATGGCCGCACACAGCCCGCAGAATGCCTTTCGCGAGCTGCCTTTGTCGGATTCGTGGCTGGTGGGATCGCCGTTGCCGACGCCGATCAGGCGCCCCGGGCCGGCGATCTCGAATGTCACCGCGTTATCGGCCAGCGGCGCGTAGCGCCCCTGCGCGTCGCGCACTTCCACGGCGATCGATACGGCGTCCTCGCCATCGGCGGCCAGGTCCGGGCGCTCGGCCGAGATCGCCAATTGCGCGGCCGGCCCGGTGGTCTCGCGCTTCACCGTCATCGCCTGCTGGCCGCCCTTGAAGCCGCGCGCTTCAATAACGCCGGGCGCGTACTTCACGTTCCACGCCAGGTGCGAGGCGCGCTTCACGTCCTTGGCGCCCAGGCTCTGCCCGTTCGAGAACAACTCCACGCGGTCCAGGTTCGAGTACACCCACACGGCGATTTCCTGGCCTTCCAGGCCCGGCCAGTTCCAATGCGGGAACAGGTGCAGCACCGGCTTCGCGGTCCACCACGCCTGGTAATAGTAGAAGCTGTCCTTCGGGAACCCGCACAAGTCGATAATCCCGTACTGCGAGGCGGTATTGGGCCATCCGTAGGGCGACGGCTCGCCGCGGTAATCGAAGCCGGTCCACACGAATCCGCCGGCCAGCCAGGGGCGGGCGTCGCAGAAACTCCACCAGCCTTCGGCCGACGCGCGCCCCGTGGTGGTGTAGGGATCGTACGACTGCACGTATCCGCGCTCCGGGTCCATCTTGTAGATCCCGCGCGTTCCCACGGCGCTCACCTGCTCGGTCCCCATCACCGGAACCTTCGGATTGGCTTTGTGGAACGCCTCCGCCGCGGGATCGGCGTAGTTGTAGCCCTGCACGTCGAGAGCCGCGTAGCCGAACTTCCCCATATCGTTGCCGCCGTTTGGGGCAATGGAAACCAGCCGCGAGCCGTCCTGCCGCGCCGCCGCCGCTTTCATGGCCGTCAGAATCGGCAGTCCGTGTGCCCCCGACGCCGCGCCCTCTTCATTGCCCATGGACCACAGGAAGACGCTGGGATGGTTGCGGTCGCGCCGCACCAGGTTTTCGAACTGGCTGATCCCTTCCGGGTTCGACGACATCATGCGCGTTTCGTCGAACACCAGCATACCCAGCTCGTCGGCGGCGTTGAGCAGTTCGGGGGTGGGCGGATTGTGCGAAGTCCGCAGCGCGTTGCAGCCCATCTCCTGGAGCTTGCGCACGCGGTAGTATTGCAGCGCATCGGGCAGCGCCGCACCCACGCCCGCATGGTCCTGGTGATTGCACGTCCCCTTGAGCTTCACCGGCTGGCCGTTGAGCAAAAAGCCCTTCTCCGCGTCGAAGACGCAGGTGCGGATGCCGAAGCGCGTCTCGTAGCGGTCCACTACCGCGTTCGCTGCGTCAAACACCTCGGTCACCAGCTTGTAAAGGTTCCGCTGTTCCAGCGACCACAGCGCCGGCGACTTTACGATCACCTGCTGCTCGAAGCCGTGCCCGGCGCCCTCGGCGATGGGAGCCGGTACGCTGGTGGCCTTGCCCACGGGTTTCCCCGCGGTATCGAGAATCGTCGACGCAACTCGCACGCCCTGCGTGCCCTTGCCCTGGTTCTCGACCTCCGTGCGAATCGACACGGTGGCTTCGCCGGGCCGCACCTCGCTGCGCGCGAACGTGCCCCACTGCTTGACGTGCACCGGATTCGTGGTCACCAGCCACACGTGCCGGTAAATGCCCGCGCCTTCGTAGAACCAGCCGTCGCTCTCGGTCGCGTCAACGCGCACCAGCAGCACGTTGCGCCCGCCCGGCGCCGCGAAATCGGTCGCGTCGAAACGGAACGGATCGTATCCGCCGATATGCCGGCCCAGGTAGAAGCCGTTGAGCACGACCATGGCTTCGCGGTAGGCGCCGTCGAATTCGATGGAGATGCGCTTCCCAGCCGCCGATGCCGGGAGTTCGAACACCCGCCGGTACCATCCCACGCTGGTGGCCGGATACGCCCGCCCCAGGGGATAGAAGCCCTTGCTGGCCAGCGCCGGGTCGTTCTGAAACGGCAGTTCGACGGCCCAGTCGTGCGGCAGGTCCACGGCTTTCCAATCGTTGTCGTCGAACTCCGGCGTGGCGGCGGGCCCGAAGCCTCCGGTTTTGGAGAAGTTGCCGCGGAAGTTGAAATCCTGCGCCGCGTCGTTGGCATTACCGAAATGGAAGCGCCAGCCGAAGTCCAGCAGCAAGCGCTCCCGCCCGCCGTCCGGCGCGGGTTGCGCGGCCGGCGCGGACTGCGCCTGGTCTTCCTCTATTCCGGTAGCCGCCGCGGCCACCGCCGCCACGCCCGGAGCCGCCAAACTCGACTGCAACAGGGTCCTTCGCGTCAACTTCTTCATACGGGTCTCCTCAATGGGAACTTCCGTCTACCTTACCTCCAATAGCGATCCGCCGCCACTGGGGGCGCGGCTCGCGGGAAGGTCGAAGGGCGGGCATGCATGCTATTCTGATTGCAGTACCAGCGCGGGTTGATTGAGACTGCCAGCCGCGCTTCCTCCGAACCCGGAGAGATGGCCGAGTGGTTGAAGGCGCACGCTTGGAAAGCGTGTATAGGGGAAACTCTATCGAGGGTTCGAATCCCTCTCTCTCCGCCATATATAACACAATAAAAGACTTATAAGGAACTAAAGCCTCGTTCCAGAGTATCCCTCTCCGTGGTTCGCCCTTTGGTAGCGTCCGCGGCCCCAAGGGTCGGGGAGCACCACGCTCGCCCGCGCGCCGGGAGTTTTCCCGCGTTGCCGCCTGCGGGGCGCAAAGCGGTGCCGGCGCTGCAGGTCGTTGGTGTGTGAAACCAGGTCATCCGGCGCTCCGGAACGGGTCTGATCGCAAGGCGAGGCAACCGACTCCACTTGACCTGCTGGTTCCATATATGGGAACTTAGAGTGTGAGAATCGTTAGCAAGCGGCGGATTCGGGAATTCAGGATGCGCTTCCCGAAGGCGGCCGAGCCGCTCCAGCACTGGGCAAACGCTGTCCAGGCTGCGGCGTGGAAGAACCCCGGCGCGCTGAAAGCGGACTTCGGTTCCGCCGACTTCGTGGGCGATCTGACGGTGTTCAATGTGGGCGGGCACAAGTATCGGTTGATCGCGTTCGTTCACTATCTGCGCCAGATCGTCTACATCAAGCGGATTCTCACGCACGAGGAGTACGACGAAGGGGAATGGAAGCTATGAGCACCATGATTGAAGACCTCGACCTGAAACGGTATGGGCGACTTCTGGCCCGAGCGGTGCCGAAGGTCATCAAGACGGAGGAGGAGAACGAACGCGCTCTCGCCATTGTCGAATCCCTGATGGAGAAGGGCGAAGGGAACATGACGGTGGAGGAGGACGCGCTCCTCGAACTCCTTACGGACCTGATTCACGATTTCGAGGAGAAGGCGTACCCAATACCGAGGTCCGAGCCGCACAGGATGGTTGCGTTTCTGCTGGAACAACGCGGTCTAGCCCCCAAAGATCTTTGGCCCGTAGTCGGCTCCAAGAGCCGGGTGTCGGAGATCCTTGGTGGAAAACGGCCCATGACGAAGGAGCAGGCAAAGAGAGTCGCTGAGTTCTTCCATGTCGGCGTGGATTTGTTTATTTGAGGCACATTCGCGGCTGACGTCGCGCTGTTCATCGGAGACCGGCAGGGAACTCGGCGATAGGCCTCAGATCGGTGGCGAGCTCGGATGAGTGTGATCTCTTCGGGCGCTATCGCCATGATGATCCGGTAGTCCCCAATTCGAAGCCGGAAGTACCCCTGCCATTTCCCCGGCAAGGGCTTTGAGGTCACCTTTGCCGGATTCAGAATACTCAGTAAGGCCATGGAGGATTCGACTGGCCGTCTCCCGGTCGAGTGCTCGCAACCCGGATCGTGCGGAGTCCGGCCAGACGAACCTCATCGCAAGCCGAATTCCCGCCGGACTTCGCGATGCGAACCGATCTTCCCAGAGAGAACTTCGTCGTGCGCCCGCGCGATCGCCGCGGAGTCCGCTTCCGGTACTGGCTCGTCATCCGTTGGAGCCGACAAGGCCGCCCGATAGGCCGGGCTGACCACCGGGTACTCCAGGAACCGCTTGGCGGCAGGGAGTTCCTCCTCTGGAATCCAGTCGATCGGATTATGAAGTGGCTCACGGCTCATTGAAGCTCCCTGCCATTAGCGAACCCCATGGCTTTCGCTCGCGGCAATGCGGGCGATTCTCGGCACTACGGACCGCCGTGGGCAATGGTGAGCGATGCCGCACGGCATTCCTGGCATTTATGGCAGTGGCGGCAATCGGGAATCTGCAACTTGCGGATTCTATTGACACATCGAGCGACCGAATCCCTCTCTCTCCGCCAGTAACCCCTCTATGATCGGAAACACGCGGTTGGCATGGCCCGGAACCTCCGCCGCCGCCACTATAATCGATCTAGTGGACCTGGAAAAGACACTCCTGCGCAAGGTGGGCGAGGCCATCCATCGCTTCAAGATGATCCGCGACGGCGACCGCGTGGCCGTGGCGCTCTCCGGCGGCAAGGATTCCGGCACCCTGCTTGAAGCCCTGCTGCTGCTTCAGGAGCGCGCGCCCGTCGAGTTCACCGTCTGCGCCTTCACCGTGGAACAGGGCAAGTTCCTCCGCCCCATCGAGCCCCTGGGAGATTACCTGAAAGCGCGCGGCGTCGCCTGGACGTACTTCCGCGACGCGCCGTCGCTGCGTCTGAACGAAGAACAGCCCGGCCACGGCTGCGACCTCTGCAGCCGCTACCGCCGGCGCGCGGTGTATGAGATCGCCGGCGGCCTGGGCGCCAATGTCATCGCTTTCGGGCATACCGCCGACGACTTCTGCGAGGCCCTGCTCCGCAACACCCTCTTCACCGGCAGGCTGAGCGCGCTGCCGCCCGTCACCACGTCCCGCAACCGCGGGTACCGTCTGATCCGGCCGCTGGTGTTCGTCCGCGAAGACATCACCCGCGCCTACGCCGCGTCGCGCGGCATTCCGCTGGTGCCCTGCGGCTGTTCGCAGAAGACCGGCACCGTCCGCCGCGCCCTGCGCGACCTGTTCTCCAATCTCGAGATCGATCACCCGCACCTGTTCGAGAACATCCTCTCGGCCATGGGGAACATCGACACCGGCCGCCTGCTGGACCCGCGTTTCTTCGCCGAAGACGCCTCCGCCCCAAGCCCCGGGCTTCCGCCCATCGTCACCGGTCTGTAACCGAATATTGACGCGGCTGTAGCAATGCGATTAGCATGAGTCTTCATTTCATCGTTTATGAGATTCCTGCCACGCGAGGAGAAATTCTACCATCTGTTTCTGAAGCAGGTGGAGGTGATTTCGGAAGCCGCGCGCCTGCTGCTCGACGGATTGCAGTCGGGAAGCGCGCGGATGGCCAGTTCCGCCACCGAGATCGCCCTGTTGGAGCGGCGCGGAGACGAGCTGATCCACGAAATCTTCACCCGCCTCAACCAGACTTTCATCACGCCTCTCGACCCGGAGGACATCCACAACATTTCCGCGGCGCTCGATAACGTGCTCGACGGCATGGAGGACACGGCCCACCGCCTGGTCTCCTACCGTATCGACCCGATTCCCCAGGACATGATCACCATGGCGGAACTGGTGCAGTCCTGCGCCCGCTCGCTGACCAACGCGCTCACCGCGCTGGCCAAAAACGGCGCCATCATGGAACACTGCATCGAAATCAACCGCCTGGAAAACGAGGCCGACCGCATCGGACGCGCCTCCGTGGTGGAGTTGTTCGACCGGGAAAAGGATCCCATCACCCTCATCAAGCTCAAAGAGGTCTACGATTTCTTCGAGCAGACCATCGATAGCTGCGAGGACGTGGCCGACGTCCTCCAGAACGTGGTGGTCAAGAACAGCTAGTCATGACGGTCTCCCAGCTTGCCGTCCTGATCATCGCCATCGCGCTGGTGTTCGATTACATCAACGGCTTCCACGACGCGGCCAACTCCATCGCCACCATCGTGGCCACGCGGGTCCTCACCCCGCTGCAGGCCGTGGCATGGGCCGCTTTTTTCAACTTCGTGGCGGCCTTCCTGTTCGGCACCGCCGTGGCCAAGACGGTGGGGAGAGGCTTCGTCAACGTGGACCTGGTGACTCCCTGGGTGATTCTGGCCGGACTCGTGGGCGCCATCGTCTGGGATCTCATCACCTGGTGGCTCGGGCTGCCCACCAGCTCCTCGCACGCTCTGATTGGCGGGTATGCCGGGGCGGCCATCGCCCACGCGGCCGTCGTGCGCGGTGTCGGCCACAGCTTCGACGGGTTGATCCTGGGGCAGTGGCCCCTCACCGTCACCTTCATCTTCGCGGCTCCCATGATCGGGCTGGTTTCCGCCTACGCCCTGATGGTCCTGGTGTACTGGCTGTTCCGCAAATCCAGCCCGGCGAAGATGGACAAGTACTTTCGCAAGCTCCAGTTGCTCTCGGCCGCCGTGTTCAGCCTGTCGCACGGTTCCAACGACGCCCAGAAGACCATGGGGCTGATCACCGGCGTGCTGGTGGCGTCGAAATTTCAGAAGAATTTCGACGTCCATGTCTGGGTGATCCTGTCGGCCCATGCGGCGATTGCGCTGGGCACGCTCTCCGGCGGCTGGCGCATCGTACACACCATGGGCGGGCGGTTGACGCGGCTGCGGCCCCGCAGCGGGTTCTGCGCCGAAACGGGCGCGGCGATCGCGGTGCTGCTGGCCACCCGCTTCGGCCTGCCGGTGTCGACCACCCACGCCATCGCCGGCGCCATCGCGGGCGTCGGCAGCATTCACCGCATGAAGGCCGTCCGCTGGGGGATCGCCACCAACATCCTGTGGGCCTGGGTCCTGACCATCCCGATGGCTGCCCTCATCGCCTGGATTTCCTACTACACGCTGCACTCGCTGGCACCCGGCGCGTAGAGCGCCGCGCCGCCTGCGAAAACGCGGGGACTGACGATTCCGTCCCAAGGCGCGCACCATCTCCCGAGGAAGCGCCGAATCCCCCCTGCGCCGCGTGGACGGAGCCGTCCCCGGGGTTTTCGCCCCACGGCGGCACTCCGCGAGAACGCGGGGACTGACGACTCCGTCTCAAGGCGCGCACCATCTCCCGATCAAGCGCCGCATCTCCCCTGCGCCGCGTGGACGGAGCCGCCTGTCCCCGGGGTTTTCGCCCCGTCCGGGTGCTTCCGCTCGTCCCACGTGAGAATCACCCCCTAATTCACCTGCCAGACCCCCACGTTGGAGTACTGTCCGTCGGGGTTCATGAGTTGCAGGTACCACGCGCGCTTGGTCGTGCCCACGTTGATCTGAATCTTGAGTTGCGTCGGGGTCACGGCGACCAGGGCGCCCGAGTAGACCGTCACCGTGCTGGCGCTGGCGGGCTCCGCCCCAATGATGATCCCGCTCTGAAAGCCGGTCCCGTTGATGGTCAGCGTTTGCGCGCTGGCCGACCCGGTCATGGAGCTTGGATTCAGCGACGTGATAGCCGGAGGCGGCGCCGCGGCGGTCACCGTCAGGCTGACCGGGGTCGACGCCGAATTGTCGGGGTTCACCACCTGGACCGTCCAGGCGCGCGCCGGCGTGCCCACATTCACTGGCACTAGAATCTTCGTGGCCGTGACGCTGGTGATATAGCTGGCAGTGTATGAATAGGACGTGCCCCCCGTGGTCAGAGTGACCTTCGCTCCGGCCTGGAAACCGCTGCCGTTGATGGTCAGCGTCTGGTTGTTGGCCGACCCCGTCATGGGATTCGGGCTGACCGACGTGATCGCCGGCGGCGCCAGACCGGTCACCGTCAGCGTGGCCGCATTCGAAAGCACGCCGCCGGGGTTCGCGACCTGCACCGTCCAGGTGTGCGCCGTCGTGCCCACGTTCACCTGCACTTGGACCTTCGTGGCCGTGACGCTCGAGATGGCGCTGCTCTGGTACGGGGTGGTCGTCCCTCCCGTCGCCAGGTTCACCGTCAATCCGGCCTGGAAACCGCTGCCGTTGATGGTCAGCGTCTGCGCGCTGGCCGACCCCGTCATGGGGTTCGGACTGAGCGATGCGATCACCGGCGGCGCCGGAGCCGTCACCGTCAGCGTGGCCGCACTCGACTGCGCGCCGCCCGGGTTCACCACCTGCACCGTCCATGCGTGCGCCGTTGTGCCCACGTTTACCTGCACTTGAACCTGTGTGGCCGTGACGCTGGTGACATTACCGCCCTGGTACGGGGTGGTCGCCCCCCCGGTGGCCAGGTTCACCGTCAACCCGGCCTGGAAACCGCTGCCGTTGATGGTCAGCGTCTGCGCGCTGGCCGACCCCGTCATGGGGTTCGGACTGAGCGACGCGATCACCGGCGGCGCCGGAGCCGTCACCGTCAGCGTGGCCGCACTCGACTGCGCGCCGCCCGGGTTCACCACCTGCACCGTCCAGGTGCGCGCCGTGGTGCCCACGTTCACTAGCACTTGAATCTGCGTGGTCGTGACGCTCGAGATGGCGCCGCTCGGGTACGGGGTGGTCGCCCCCCCGGTGGTCAGGTTCACCGTCAACCCGGCCAGGAAGCCGCTGCCGTTGATGGTTAGCGTCTGCGCGCTGGCCGACCCCGTCATGGGGTTCGGATTGAGCGACGCGATCGCCGGCGGGGCCGGAGCGGTCACCGTCAGCGTGGCCGCGCTCGACTGCGCGCCGCCCGGGTTCACTACCTGCACCGTCCATGCGCGCGCCGTGGTGCCCACGTTCACAAGCACTTGCACCTGCGTGGCCGTGACGCTGGCGACATTGCCGCCCTGGTACGGGGTGGTCGCCCCCCCGGTGGCCAGATTCACCGTCAGCCCGGCCAGGAAACCGCTGCCGTTGATGGTCAGCATCTGATTGGAGCTCGATCCGGTCATGGGGTTCGGACTGAGCGACGCGATCGCCGGCGGCGGCGCCGTGGTCACCGTTAGGCTGGCCGTATTCGACTGCGCGCCGCCCGGGTTCACCACCTGCACCGTCCATGCGCGCGCCGTGGCTCCCACGGTAACGAGCACCTGCACCTGCGTCGCCGTGACGCTGGCGATAAAAGTGCCCTGGTACACCAGGGTGGTATTCCCCGTCGTCAGGTTGACCGTCAAGCCGGATTGGAAGCCGGTCCCGTTGATGGTCAGCGTCTGGCTGGCGGCCGATCCCGTCATGGGATTCGGACTGAGCAAGCTGATCGCGGGCGTCACCGGCGCCGTCACCGTCAGGTTGACCGTATTCGACGGCCCGGAACTGGGATTCACCACCTGCACCGTCCAGGTATGCGCGGCCGTCCCCACGTTCACCAGCACTTGAACCTGTGTGGCCGTGACGCTCGAGATGGCGCTGCTCTGGTACGGGGTGGTCGTCCCTCCCGTCGCCAGGTTCACCGTCAACCCGGCCTGGAAACCGCTGCCGTTGACGGTCAGCATCTGGTTGGCGCTCGATCCCGTCATGGAGCTGGGACTGAGCGATGCAATCACTGGCGCGGCCGGCGCGGCCACCGTCAGGCTGGCCGCACTCGACGCCGGGGAGCCGGGGTTGGTTACCTGCACCGTCCAGGTGCGCGCCGCCGTACCCACGCTGACGCTCGCCAGGATCTGGGTGGCGGTCAAGTTAGTGACCGTGGGATTCACCACCGTGCCGCCCGTGTACGTCATACTCACGGTGGCGCCGGCCACGAAGCCGCTGCCGGTGATGGTCAGCGTCTGGCTGGCGCTCGATCCCGTCATGGGGTTCGGACTGAGCGATCCGATCAGCGGCGCCGCCGGAGCCATCACCGTCAGGCTGACCGCATTCGACGGCACCGCGCCGGGGTTCACCACCTGCACCGTCCAGGCCCGCGCGGTGGCGCCCACGTTCACCAGCACTTGAACCTGGGTGGCCGTGAGGTAGCTAACGGAACTGCTCGGGTACGCGGTGGTGGAAGCTCCCGTCGTCAGGTTGACCTGCAACCCGGAGACGAAGCCGCTGCCGTTGATGATCAGCGTCTGGTTGGCGGTTGACGCCGTCATCGGGTTCGGACTCAGCGAGGCGATCACGGGCGGCGCGGCCACCGTCAGGTTGGCAACGTTGGAACTGCTGGCCGCCGAGTTCACTACCTGTACCGTCCAGGTGCGCACCGTCGTGCCCACATTCACCGTCGCCGCGATCTGCGTGCTGGTCACGGAGACGATCGTGGGGTTCACCACCGGCCCGCCCGCGTACGTCAGGTTCACCTTGGCGCCCGCCCCAAAACCGCTGCCGTTGATGGTCAGCGTCTGGTTGGCGCTCGAGCCGGTCATCGGGTTCGGGCTGAGCGACGTGATCGTCACGCCCGCCGGGACGCTTCCCCAGGCTATGGCCAGAGCGTTCGCATCCACGGATCCCAACCCGGTGGCCAGGTCGAAACCAGGCGCCGCGCCGAATCCGTTCAGTGTGCCCACGGTTCCCGTCGTTTTGGAGGAGCAATTCGCCGAGCCGCCCTGGCAGGGCACGGCGTTTGTGCCCGCCGTGATGTCGTGATACGCCGCGGGGGACTGCGCCGCGATCGGATAGAACCGCGCGTTCGGATTGCCCTGCCACGCCCCGGCGCGCTGCACCAGGATCGCCATGATGCCGGCCATCGACGGCGCCCCCGCCGACGTGCCGCCCACCAGGTACATCGAGCCTTCGATCTCCACCAGGTACCCATCGTGCCCCGCTCCGCTGAGCGAAACGTCGGGGAGATAGCGGTGGTGGCCGCCGCCGGCCGGGTCCACCGTGGGAACGCCCGCGCCCGTCTGCCACGCCGGCGCGGCGTAAATCGTGCTGTACCCGCCGCCGCCCGCCCACAGGCCGTTGGCCGCCGCGCCCGCCGTGGTGTAGCCGCTTTCGTTCCACACCGCTTCCGGAATGTAGCTCTTGGCCGAAGCCAGGTGCGCATCGTTGCCGGCGTTCCAGTACGCGCCGGTAGCGTCGCTGAACTGCGTGCCTCCCACCGCCACGTTGTAGGGAGTCGAGGCCAGGCCGTTGACGCCGAAACCGCCCGCGGCCGGCGTGGTGGTGTTCTGCCCTTTGGATCCGCTGCTCTCGGGAATGTCGCACCCCGCCGAACCGCTGTCGCCCGCCGAGACGAATACCGAGATGCCCTCCGCCGCCGCCTGCGACCAGAGGCTGTTGTAGAGCGCGTTCATGCCGCCCATGTCCGCCTCGCAGAGTCCGTAGCTCATGCTCATCACCGGCGCCAGCCGGTTGTTTACGATGTACTGCGCCGACAAAGTCACGCCATCGGAGGCGTTGGTGTTGGCCGAAACAACCAGCTTCACCGCCGCTCCCTTGGCCACGCCCCCGCTCCACTCCATGTCCAGGTCGGCCTCGGTCTCTTCGCCGCCCAGAATCCCCGGGTCCGTCCCGTTCAGCACCACCGTCACGTTATTGGCCCCCAACCCGAACTGGCTTCGGAAGGCCGTCACATCCGTCAGCTTGACGTTGGTATCGGCCACGATGGCGATGGTCTGCCCGGTGCCGTCGTAGCCCTGACTCCACAGCGGGGCAACGTCGTAGATGGTGGCGAAATCGTAGGGCGAGAGGCCGTGAGTCCCGCCGCTCAGGTCGGTCTGGTTCCCGGGCGAGCCCGCGGCCGGTCCGCCGGGCTGCGCCGGATGCCGCCCAATCACGTGGTGCAGCGGCCGCGCGTGAAAGTCGTGCAGCGACGCCACGCCGCCCACCACGCCCGCCAGCGCCTCGGGGATTGCCAGGTCCGCCGCATTGGCGACGTGCCGCACGCCATCCACCACATAATGATGGATCTCGGTGTGGAAGGCCTCCTCCACCTGCCGCGCCGTTCCGCTGAACTCGATGCTGCGGCGTCCCTTGGCGATTTCACCCACGCGGAAACCGTGCCCCTCGAGCCACCCGGCGATGACGTCCAGGTCCTCCTGGTCCACCCCGAACCGTTCGCCGAACTCCTCCGGGCTGAGCCAGCGATGGTAGTTCGCCGATTGTGGATCTTGTTGCTCCGCTAGAAGCTGCTCCAGAGCCGCGTCCTGTTCCGGAGTGCTCTTGAGTTGCAGCAGCATGCGATCCATGGGCAGGTCGCCGGACGCGCGGCCAACCTCGTTGGCCGCGCTCGCCTGGGAATGTGTCGTGCCGGAAACCCGGATGAACCGGGTATCGTCAACCGGGCGCGTGATGCGCGAAGGCGCCTGGCCGAAAGCGGCCGTTCCGAGCACACCGATGATCGAGCAGAGAAGCAGAGTCGTTTTGTTACGCATTCCGATTCCTCGGACAGCAAGGCCATAGCCCGCTGGTAGGCGGGAGTTGTATGACAATGTATTTGCTGTCTACAGGCTCATCGCCCCATCCGGCGCCGGTATTAGCGGGATTCCGCCTTAGGAGGCGCTTCCGGAACCGCTGGGGTGGAATCCGGGCACAGAGAGGGCGCTCGGTGTTTTCGTCCCATCGCTCCCCGCTATCCCTCTGAAAACAAGCCGAATTTTCCACTTGACGCCAATCACTGATTGCAATATAGTAATCACATATTGCGATATGAGACTAGGAGAAAAACTCCGGTACCTGCGGGAAGTCGAGGGAACGTTGCGCGGATTGAGCCGCGAACTCTCGCAACTGGAACTCTCCCGGCTCATCCGCAAGGACCTCGGAAAGTCCATCAGCCAGAGCTATCTGTCGCAGCTCGAAAGCGGCGCGCGTCCCCACCTTACGAACTCCTCGCGCATGCTGCTCGCCAAGTTTTTCAAGGTACACCCGGGGTATCTGGTGGACGACCCGGAAGGCTTTCAGAACGAGCTCGTCTCGGAGTTGGGTGCGGTCGAAGACAGGGTGGATCTGTGGCTGGTCAGCGGCGCCGAGCGCTTTCGCAAGGATGCCGACCTGCACCACGCGCTGGTGACCCTGGCGCGCCACGACGATTCGCGGATGTGTCTGGTCCTGCTGGGAACGATACTCGAGAACCCGGGGCTGGCCGAGCGCTTGATGGATGTCCTCAAAGCTCCCGCCGCCGGCGCCAAACCTAGGAGACATGTATGAGTTGGTCGGATTTCTACTTGATCTGTTTCCTCGTCGGATTCGGCCTCAGCGCCTTGTCGTTTCTGGCCGGCAGCGTGCACTTGCATTTGCCGCACCTGCACATTCACCACGGAATCCACCTGGGGCACACCCAATTGGGCCACGCCGGGGACTCCGGCGGCGGCAAACTGGGCCGCGTCGGCCGCACCACCATCTCGTTTTTCAATTTCGGCACCATGGCGGCGTTTCTGACGTGGTTCGGCGGCACCGGTTACATTCTGGTGCACGTTTACTCGGTCTGGTTTCTGATGGCGCTGGGGATTGCGGCTGTCAGCGGCATCGGCGCCGCGGCGGTGATGTTCTGGTTCCTGGCTAAGGTGCTCATGGGCCGCGAGGCCCCGCTGGACCCGGCCGATTACGACATGGTGGGCGTGCTCGGAAAGCTAAGTATCTCCATCCGGCCCGGCGGAACCGGGGAAATTATCTATTCGCAGGGAGGCACGCGCCGCGTCGCCGGTGCGCGCAGCGAGGATGGCGTGGCCATCCCCAAGGGCGCCGAAGTCATGGTGACCCGTTATGAGAAGGGGATTGCGTATGTGCGCCTGTGGCAGGACGCCATGGGTGAATTAGAACTCGGGAGGTAGTGAGAGAGAACGGGCGGGCGGCGCTGCCGCCCCCAGGAGAAGCGAACTAAACTTTATGCCGAATTCCATGCAGAGCGTTATGCAAAGCGACGTGTTTTTGATCTCCGCGGGAGCCATTCTCGCGATGTTCTTCCTGATGATCGTGTTCGCCAAGCTGTTCCGCAAAGCGGGGCCGCACGAGGCGATCATCGTGTACGGGTTCCGCGGCACGCGCGTCATCAAGTCCCGCGGCACCGTGATTCTGCCCATGGTGGAGAATTACCGTTGGTTGTCCCTCGAATTGATGTCCTTCGACGTCGCCCCGCAGCAGGACCTCTATACCAAGCAGGGCGTCGCCGTCACGGTCGAGGCCGTGGCCCAGATCAAGGTGAAGAGCGATCCCGAAAGCATCCTCACCGCGGCCGAACAGTTTCTGACCAAGGACCCCATCCAGCGCGAGGGCCTGATCCGTCTGGTGATGGAAGGCCATCTGCGCGGCATCATCGGCCAGCTCACCGTGGAAGAGATCGTCAAGGAGCCCGAAATGCTGGGCGACCGCATGCGCTCCACCTGCGCCGACGACATGAATAAGATGGGCCTCGAGGTCATTTCCTTCACCATCAAGGAAGTCCGCGACAAGAACGAGTACATCAGCAATATGGGCCGGCCCGACGTGTCCCGTATCAAGAGAGACGCCGACGTAGCCACCGCCGAAGCCGAGCGCGACACCGCCATCCGGCGCGCCGAAGCCTCGCGCGAATCCGCCATCGCCAGGGCCCGCGCCGACCAGGAACGGGTGCTCGCCGAGACGCTCTCTCTCACCAAGCAGGCCGAGGCGCAGCGCGACCTCGAGGTGAAGAAGGCCGAGTACAACGAGAGCGTCAAGAAGCAGCAGGCGACGGCCGACAAGAGCTACGAGATCCAGACCAACATCATGCAGCAGCGGGTCCGCGGCGAGGAAGTCAACATCCACATCGTCGAGAAGGAACGCGAAGCCAAGGTGCAGGAAGCCGAAATCGTGCGCCGCGAGAACGAGTTGATCGCCACCGTCCTTAAAGACGCCGAGTACGCCCGCAAGCGCATCGTCACCCTGGCCGATGCCGAGCGCCAGCGCGCCGTTGCCGAAGCCGAGGGCCGCGCCTCCGCCATCCGCGCGCAGGGCGAAGCCGAAGCCGAGATCATCTTCAAGAAGGGCGAAGCCGAAGCCAAGGCCATGAACGTCAAGGCCGAGGCCTTCCAGGAATACAACCAGGCGGCCATCGCGGATAAGCTCATCAGCAGCATGCCCGAGATCGTCAAGGCCCTGGCCGCGCCGCTCGCCAACGTCGACAAGATCACCGTGATTTCCACCGGCGGCGAGACCGCCGGACTGAACAAGATCACGGGCGATATCACCAAGATGGCCGCGCAGATTCCCGTGCTCTTCGAAACGCTTTCCGGCATGCCGCTTCAGGACCTGCTGGCGAAGGTGCGGTTGATTGGCGACAAGGCTGAGAAACCGGGCGACAAAGCCTGAACGAACTGAACAGACCGACGGCAGTACACAACTAGGTAGCGGTCCCAAGGGGCCGCTACCACAGAAAGGGAGATTCCAATGGCACTATTAGAACGAGTTGCAACCCTGGTACGGGCGAACCTCAACGACCTGGTGGACAAGGCCGAAGACCCGGAAAAAATGATCAAGCAGGTAATCCTGGACATGGAAAACCAGTTGCTCCAGGTGAAGACGCAGGTCGCCATCTCCATCGCCGACCAGCATGTGCTGGCCAAGAAGCTGCAGGAGAGCGAAGACGCGGAGAAGCAATGGATTCGCCGCGCCGAGCTGGCCGTGCAGAAGCAGGACGACAACCTGGCCCGCGCGGCCGTGGAGCGCTCCATGAGTTCCAAGACCGTCTCCGAGAACTTCCGGCAGCAGGTGGAAGACCAGAAAACGCAAGTGGAGAACCTCAAGACCGCGCTGGTGAAGCTGGGACAGAAACTGGCCGAAGCCAAGAGCAAGAGCGACATGCTGATTGCCCAGCATCGCCGTTCCCGCGCCCTCGGCAAGGCCACCGACGCCGGCCGCGCCATGGGCGACAATTCCAACGCCGCCGCCTTCGACCGCATGAAGAACAAAGTGCAGCACAGCGAAGCCACTGCCATGGCGTCCTCCGAACTGGCGGCCGATAACGTGGACGACAAGTTCGCCGCGCTCGAAAAGCAGGACGAGGTGGAGCGCCTGCTCTCCGAGTTGAAGACCAGACTCAAGGCCGGATAACATGATCCACAGAAATCGAAACGACTGGTGGCTGGTGGCCGCCTTCCTCCTCGGTGTGTCCGCCAGCCTGGGGGCCGGCCTGTACTGGATCGGCGGCCCAGCGCTGCTGCTCTTCGTGCTCTGCGTCTACCCGCAGAAGTACCAGACCACCGACCGCGGGCTGCTGATCCGCGCCACCCTGTTCCAACGCCTGATCCCTTACGGCGTCATCACCCAGGCCGAACCCTGCACGGGCGGTCGTAGCCTGGCGCTGGCGCTCGATGGCATTGCCATCCGCTACGGTCTGGCGTCGGAGCTGCGCATTTCGCCCGCCAACCCCGACGCGTTTCTGGCCGATCTCGCCTCGCGCGCTCCGCACTTGAAGCGCGAAGGACACGGCCTCGTCCTGGCGCTGTCTTAACCCGGAGGCTGGACCCGGTATGGAGAAACTTTTCCACTTCGATACCCCGCCGGAAGTCTACAAGGCCGATGCGTGCGTCGTCTCGTGTTACGACGCACGCTTCGAGCTGGTGTTGCGGAAGTTCCTCAAGCGGCGCGGGCTGGGCCTGGTGGACCACCTGAAGATCGCCGGCTCGGTGAAGGGCTTGGCCTCGCCCGACCACGAAGCCGACCGCGAGTTCATGCTCCGCATGATCCGCATTTCCATGCGCCTTCACGGGCCGCAACTGGTGGTGCTGGTGGGCCACAACGAGTGCGGCGCCTATGGCGATGCCCCGCCCGAAACCGTCCTCGCCGACTTGCGCCTGGCCGCGCAGATTGTGCGCACCGCCGAGCCGTCCATGGCCGTGGAATGCTATTTCGCCGATTTCGACGGCATGTACCGGGTGGTCGAGGCTGGAGAAGTGGGGCGGACCCCCTGGCCGGCTCTTCTCCAAATGCGAGCACTTGACCCAGCGCGCGAAGAGCGGGACGAGGGCGTCCCGCGCGGACCGGGGGGTCCGCCCTACACCTTGTAATCCCACTCCTTGCGGTAGGGCATGTCAACGAAGCCCTGCGCAATATCGTCGTTGGTGAATCGCCCGGCCTTCGCGTCCCACATCAGCACCTTGGAACTTCGCCAGTACATGGCTCCCGTGCCGTTGTTGAACAGGGGGCGCGCATTGGGATCGTGCACATGGCCGTCGTTGGAAGCGGGGATCCACGTCACCGCGGAATCCGACCGGCCCGAATCGGTTCTTGGGGCGTTTGCGACTTCCTGTAAGGTGCGCCCGGGCACGCTGTAGCGGCGCAGCGTCGCGCCTCCGAGCAAGGCGAATTCCGTCATGTCGCAGGCGAGCTCGATGGGCATAATCGATTTCTTGCCGGCCTTGCACGCCCGTATCCACTCGGTGTAATGGTCCGGCCGCTCGCACCGCGGCAAGTAGGGTTCGGGCTGCTTGAAGTCCTTGAAGCGGTTCAGCGGAAGAAGCCAGCCGCCGGGGAGCCCTTGCGTCGGCTGGCCCGGCCGCGGCACCACGTGGTCCGGTATCGAAGGACTCCCGCCGTAGAACGCGGAAACCTGAACGCCCTTCTCGCCCACGAACATCATGCCCCTGCCCGGCATCCCCACGTCAGGGGGCATGCACAGCGGCCGCGGCGGCTGTAAACCGCCATCGTAGAAATACACCATCGTCTCGGGGTGCTTGCCGCGGGCCGGAAGGTGCCACTGCACGTAGTTAGCGATGCTCGAGCACTCGGTGTTCGAGACCCGGCCTTCTATGGTGCTGGACTGGCAGGCGTCGGCCGCCACCCAGTCCGGCGCCCCCATCTCGAGTTCCTCGAAGAAGACGTGCAGCGCGTGGCAGGCCACGTCGCCCAGGTTGCCGGTGCCGAAGTCCCACCAGGGACGCCAGTTTCCGTAATGGTAGATCTTGTGGTAAGGCCGCGCCGGAGACGGGCCGCACCACTCGTCCCAGTCCATCCCCTCAGGCGGTTTCTGAACCTCCGCCGGCCTCGCCAACCCGCTGGAGCAGTGAGTCCCGGTCCAGAAGTGGGCTTCCCGTATCGGCCCGATGGCCCCGCTCAACAGCAACTCCGTGGTGGCCCGGGCCGGGGAAGTACGCGAATCCTGCAGGCTCGCCTTGGTGGTGACCTTCGAGGCCAGCGCCGCCGCCTTCACCCTCCGCGCCTCGGCGATGGTGCGCGTCATCGGCTTGGCGCAGTAGATGTGCTTGTTCATGGCCAGACCCGCCAGCACCAGGTGGGAGTGCCAGTGGTCCGGCGTGGCCACGATCAGGGCGTCGAAGCTGTCCCGCTCTTTGTCGAACATCCGCCGGAAATCCTTGTAGACCCTGGCTCGGGGATACTGCTTGAAGACCGGCGCGGCGTACTCGTGGTCCAGGTCGCACAGCGCCACGATCTCTTCGTCCCTGCAGCCGGCCACGTAGTCCCCGCCCACGCCGCCCACGCCCACGGCTGCGATCCTGAGTTTGTCGCTGGGGGCCTGGTAGCCGGGGCCTCCCAGCACATGACGGGGCACCAGCAGCGGCGCCAGGCCAGTGGCAATCGCGGTGCGGCGGGATAGCGCGCCGGCGGTCGATTCGTTCGAGTTCATGGTACAGTTTCCTCCTGGGGCCTCAGGGTGGCGAGACCTTTACCATAGTAGGCCCGCGGGAACGGGCCGTGGGCAACAGTGGCCATCCGGACATGGCTCCAATTGGCCTTCATCCCACGGAACCCGCGCGCTAGAATCGCAGCAGGGAGATAGGGAATGACCACACGCCTTTCGAAGCTCGCGCTGCCTCTGTTGATTCTCGCCCCGCTCGCCGCGCAGGACGATCTCATGGATACCGGCCCCATGTCGCTGATCATCCAGTACCACTGTGTTCCCTCCCGCCGGCCACAACTCCGCCAGGCGATGAATAGTAGCGGGCTGGCGAACTTCGAACATTGGAGGACCACCGGCATCCTCACCGGCTACCGCGTCCTCTTCAGCCGCTACGCCGACACGGACCACTGGGACATGCTGGCTCTGTTGAGCTTCCGCAAGTACGACGACGTCCTCCGCTGGGGGCTTGTCGAACGGCGCTCGCCCGCCGGACTCGCAGCGGAGGCTGCGGAATGGCTCACTGCGATTGAGAGTTACCCGGCGGACCTGGTGCGCGAGAAGGCGCCGCCGCCCGTGCTGGATCACCCGGTCTATCTGGTCATCCCGTACAGGCTCTCATCGCCCGCGGCGTACTTCTTGACCTTCGTCAACGGCTACGAGCGCCCTCAGCTCGTCGCCTGGGCGGCGGAAGGCATCCTCGCCGGCTACGGCTTCTACATGCAGCGCTACACCGCCGGGCGCCCCTGGGACAGCCTGGCGGTTCTGGAGTTCAAGGACGATCTCAGCCTCGGCGCGCGCGAGAAGACCGCCGCCAAAGCGCGGCAGGCCCTGCAGTCCGACCAGGGCTGGCAGCAATGGGACCGAAACGCGGGGAACACGCGCGTGGAGCAGGCCGCGGTGATCGCCGATGAACTCGGCCGCGACCGCTGACGCGCGCGTTGACACTCGAATTGCCGCGGGCATAGACTGGGAGCGAAATGTCTACATCGCTTCTCCCCATCACCGAAGCCGGGTGTGTCCGGCGAGGAACCCATCTGCGGAAAGGGCGCACCAAGTCGCTGGCGCCCGGCGAGGCGGCCGTGCGGCAACTGCACTACGGCCGCATCATCCTGGACGGAACCGATAAGCCGCTCAGCTTCTCCAGCGGCGGGTTGGAGACCGGCCTGATCTGCCTGCGCGGCGCCGGCTCGATTGACGCCGCTGGCCAACGCTTCGAGCTCTCGAAGTACGACGCGCTCTACGTGCCGCGCGCGAGCGAGGTAACCGTCACGCCGTCGCCGGACGGTTTCGACCTGGCCGAGGTGGCGGCGCCCGTGGAGGGCACGTACCCCATCCAGTTCGTGCGCTTCGCCGACATCCAGAAGGAGCCCACGCTGCACTTCCTGACGGGCGGCGTGGCCAACAAGCGCAACCTGAACATCCTGATCGGCAAGAACGTGAAGGCCGGCCGCATCGTGGCGGGCGTCACCTTCACCGAGCCCGGGAACTGGGCGTCCTGGCCGCCGCACGAGCACGGCGAGATGCTCGAGGAAGCCTACCTCTACATCGACATGCCGGCTCCGTCGTGGGGCGTTCAGTTCGTCTACACCGATCCGCGGAATCCGGAGCTGGTGGTGGTGGTGCGGGAAGGCGATGTGGTGGCCATGCCGGCGGGCTATCACCCCAACGTGTCTGCGCCGGGCGGTACGGTCGGGTTCCTGTGGATGATGGCGGCCCACCGGGAAGTCGAGGACCGGCAGTTCGGCGTTGTCAATGTGCAGCCGGAGTATGCCCAGGGCGGCAGCGGCCTGGAAGCTTCGCGTAAGTGACCCCATCGCTGCGGACGGCCCTCGCAATTCTGGCGCTAGGTGTCTGGGTCTGCCCTGCCGGAGAGGCCCCGCGTATCAAAGTCCTCAAGCTGGCGGTGACCAACCCCGGGCCGTCCGCGCGCACGGCGGAAGACATCGTGGTTCCGGTGGCCGCGCTCAAACGCGTGGCGCCGGATTTCACCGCGGGAACCGCCATCGTCACCACCAGCGAGGCCGCCACCCTCGAAGAAGATGCGCGCACGCTCCAGACCGTGGAACTGCCGTCGCAGGCCGACGATCTGGATGGCGACGGGCGGTACGACGAGCTGGCGTTCCAGATCGATCTCAAGCCGCGGTCTACGCGCATCGTGACCATCGCCTACGGCGACGCGGCGGCTATCCAGCGGTTGCGGACGCCATACCCCAAGCGAACCTCCGCGCGGTTCGCCGCGCACTACGAAGGGCCGGGGTGGGAATCGGAAACCACCGCCTGGCGCATCTACTGGGATGCGCGCAACGCCATCGACCTGTGGGGCAAGCGGCGTCCGGGGCTGTACCTGGAGCTGTTCGGGTCGCCGGAGTACGGCTACCACGAGGAGAGCCCGCTGGGCCGCGACATCTACGGCATCGGCAAGGCGCTGGGCGTGGCCGGGATCGGCGCCGTGGTGGACGGCAAGGTGACCCCGGTGGCGGAGGTGGCCGGCCGCAAGTGGCGCATCGTGGCGGACGGCGCGGTGCGCTCGATCGTCGAGCTCGAGTACAAGGGTTGGAAGGTGGGCGGCCGTACGGTGGACCTCGCCAGCCGCATCACCCAGTGGGCGGGCGAGCACGGGTTCGAACACCGCATCACGGTCGGCAACGCGGACGGCGTCTCGCTGGTGACAGGAATCCCGCTGAAGCCCGTGACCGAGAACCTGGAAGTCGCCGAGCCGTCGGTTCGCGCGGTGGCCACCTGGGGACACCAGGTGGTGGTCGCGGGAACGAGGTCGATGGACAAGGACCTTCCGGACGAGAACCTGGGCGTGGGCGTGATGGCGCCCGCGGACCAGGCCGGCGACGTCAGCTCGGATGAGAACAACCGGCTGTTGGCGCTGCATCCGAAGCGGGGCGTGGCGCGGATCTACGGCGCGGCCATGTGGGACCAGGAAGGGACGGAAGCGTTGGATCCGCGCACGGCGGTGGCGCCGGCGAATTCAGAACGGCCCACCCGCGAACGCTTCCAGGCGTATCTGGCGGACATGGGCGTCCGCATGACGGCGCCGGCTGAGGTCGAGGTGCTCTCGAAGAGCGCCGCGCCCCAGAGCGCGCCGCCGGACACGCTCACCGGCGGGGCGCATCGCGCCTATGACCAGGCCATCGATCTCCTGCGGCAGGCGGCGGAACGGACGGCGCTGAAGCTGGAGCCGGTCGCCAAAGCCGCCCAGCCCGGGACGATCGGCAAGTCCACCGGCGCCGGCGGGTTCTTCACGGAAGGCGATGCCGACTCGGGCGTCTGGAAGGAACAGCAGGGCTACTTCTGGACGGGCGGGTTCTGGCCTGGGGAGCTGTGGAAGCTCTACGGCCGGACTCACGACGAGCGGTTCAAGACTTGGGCGGAGCTGTGGACCTCGCTCATCATGGGAACACAGGCGGCGCAGGACCACGATACCGGGTTCATGAACTTCTACTCCTCGGTGCTGGGTTACCAGGCCACCGGCGAACCCCAAGTATCGCGCCGAAGGGCTGCGCGCGGCCGAGCGGCTGAAGGAGCTGTACAACCCGAAGGTGGGGCTGGTGGCCTCGTGGTCGGTGGGCGGCGACGACACCATCATCGACACCATGATGAACCTGCGGATCTGGTGGTGGGCGGCGGCGGAGACGGGCGACCGCGAATGGCTGGAGCTTGGGCGGCAGCACGCCCTGAAGTCGGCGGAGTGGCTGGTGCGGCCGGACGGCGCGGTGAGCCAGTCGGTGCACTACAACCCCGGGGACGGCCGGCAGAAGTTCGCGTCCGCCGAGAAGTCGCTGGAGTTCCCCAATCATGCGGCGCCGGGGGAGATGGTGTTCACGCACACGCACCAGGGCCTGGCGGCGGACACGGCGTGGTCGCGGGGGCAGGCGTGGGGCGTGTACGGGTTCGCGGAAGCGTACCGCGCCACCGGCGACGCGCGGCTTCTGGCGGCGGCGCGGAAGGCGGCGGACTTCGCCCTGGACCGCCTGCCGGAAGACGGCGTGCCGTGGTACGACTTCGACGACGACGGCGTCCTCTTTCGCAACCGCGACAGTTCGGCGGCGGCCATTCTGGCAGGCGGGCTGCTGCGCCTGTCGGAGCTGGATGGGGACGCGGCGCGCGCGGCGCGGTATCGCCGGGAAGGCGAGCGGATGGTGCAGTCCCTGACGGATCGCTACCTGTCGCCAATGGGAGCGTTGCGGCACGGCTCGAGCACGCGGCCGGCCGACGGCATGCTGGTCTACGGGGACTACTACCTGCTGGAAGACCTGCTGTGGCTGAGCGATCGTCGCGCGAAGTAAGCCCAGGGTGTATCCTTTACCTATGCCGGTGGAAACGAAGCAGGTGAGCCCGGGGACGGTGGTGGTGGCCGTGTCGGGCAGGCTGGTGCTGGGCCGCGAGGTGGAGCGGCTGGAAGCGGCGGTCAAGGACTTGGTCGACCAGACGCCGGGGCGCGTGGTATTCGACCTGACGGGGCTGGACTACGCGGATAGCGCCGGCATCGGCACGTTCGTGGCGTGCCTGACGCTGATCAAGAAGGCGGGCGGCGAGATGCGCATGGCGGGCGTGAACGCGCGCGTCGGCAGGCTGTTTCAGCTTACGGGGATCGACCAGTTGATGACCGTGTTCCCGACGGTGGCGGACGCGACCGCTCAGTGATCGCGCTCGGTCACCAGGCCGGTGACGGCGAGTAGCGCGCGTTGGCAGGGGGAATCGGGGAACTCGCTGATGGCCATGCGGGCCTTGCCGGTAAAGGCCCGGGCGCGTTCGCGAACGCGTTCGATGCCGCGGTACTTCTCCAGCAGATCGAGGATGCGGGCGAAGGGAACCGTGTCGTAGCTGCGGTCTTCGAGGACGGTGCGGACGAGGCGGTGCTCGGCGGGGGTGGCGCGTTCCAAGGCGTAGACCAGGGGCAGGGTGACCTTGCCTTCGCGGAGGTCGCCGCCGACGGGCTTGCCAAGGGTCTTCTCGCGGGCCGTGAAATCGAGCACGTCGTCGACCAGTTGGAAGGCCATGCCGAGGTTCCAGGCATACTCGCCGAGGCGTTCCTGAAGAGCGGCGCCGCCGCGCGCGGCGAGCACGCCGAGACGGGCGCAGACGGAGAAGAGGCGGGCGGTCTTGCGGTCCACCAGTTCCATGCAATCGGGCTCGGAGATGTCGATGCGGCCGATGTGTTCGAGCTGCTGGAGCTCGCCTTCCACCATGATCTGGGTGAGACCGATGAGCAGGTCGAGGGTGGGGAAGTCGCGTTCGCGAAGGGCGATCTGGAAGGCCTGCATGTAGAGCCAGTCGCCGGCGAGGACGCAGGTGTGGTTGCCCCATTTGACGTTGGAGGAGGGGCGGCCGCGGCGGGTCTGGGCGGCGTCGATGACGTCGTCGTGGACCAGGGTGGCGGCGTGGATCATCTCGACGACTGCGCCGAGGTGGATGGCGGTGTCCGGTGCGCGGGCGGAATCGCCGGAAGCCAGGCGGGCGGAGAGGATCAGCAGGGCGGGGCGGAGGCGCTTGCCTCCGGCGGAGTGGAGGTAGTGGCCGATGGCGGTGACGGTATCGACGGATGCCACGGACTCGGCGGACAGCTTGCGCTCCACCTCGACCAGATCGTCGTGGATAAGGTCGAAGATCTCCTGGGCTGTCAGGGTCTGCCGCAGCTTGCCTAAACTCATGTAAGTAAACCAGTCTACCTGTTGCCGGGGGGTGGGAGCAAACTGGCGGCGGGCGGAAGCTGCGGAAACCCGGAGACAGACAGCCATTTTTCGCGCGGCGGGGCGCTGCGGGTTGGCGCCAGGATGCGGGGGCGCGCGAAAAACGGAGCCGGTCCCCGGCTGGCGCCGTGACCGCAAGATGCCGTTCCATTGCCACGGGCCACTGCCTTAGATGCTGTGAAGAAATCGGTTGGCAGGCGGAAGCGCCTGCCCCACCTCGCTGCAAGTCCTTCGAGTGCTATGTGGGACAGACGCTTTCGTCTGTCAACCCGGCAGTCCGGCCGATTTCTTCACGGCTTCTGAGCGGACGGCCCGGCAAAGGCGCCGGATCACACGGTCGAAGACCTAGCCGAAGAGGGAGCGGAAGTTGCGCGTGGTGGCGCCGGATATCTCGTCGGGGGTCACACTTCGGATCATTGCCAAGGACTTTACAATTTCAAGTAAAAAGGCGGGCTCGTTGCGCCGGCCGCGGTGGGGGACGGGGGCAAGATAGGGGCAGTCGGTCTCGACGAGCAGGCGGTCGAGTGGCGCGAGGAGGGCGGACTCGCGGGTGGACTCGGCTTTGGGAAAGGTAATGACTCCGCCGAAGGCCAGGTGGAATCCGAGATCGAGGGCCTCGCGGGCCTGCTCCGGGCCGCCGGTGAAGCAGTGCACTACGCCGGGGCCGCGCCAGTGCTGGCGGAGGAGAGCGACGGTATCGTCCCAGGCTTCGCGGGTGTGGATGACGACGGGGAGCTTGGACTCGGTGGCGATATCGAGTTGTGCGGCGAAGACGGAGCGCTGGACAGGGCGCGGGGAGTTGTCGTAGTGGTAGTCGAGGCCGATCTCGCCTATGGCGGCGACCTTCGGATGGGAGGCGAGGCGGCGGAGACAGTCGAAGGTCTCCGGGGTGGCCTTAGAGGCGTCGTGGGGGTGGACGCCGATGGTGGCGCGGATGAAGGGGTAGCGGTCGGCCAGGCGAATGGCGCACTCGAGATCGGGCGGGCCGTCGCCGGAGCCGATGGCCAGCATGGTTTCGACACCGGCGGCGAGCGCGCGAGAGATGGTTTCGTCGCGGTCGGCGGAGAACTGCCGGTCGTCGAGGTGGCAGTGGGAGTCGATCAGGGTCACTTGAGGCGGGCTCCCACGGGGATGTCTTCGTGGAAGCCGGCGAGGACGGGCTTGCCGCCTTCGACGGAGGCGGCTACGATCATGCCGTTGGATTCGATGCCTTTCAGCTTGCGGGGTTCGAGGTTGGCCACGATGACGACTTTTCGGTTGACGAGCGCCTCCGGCGGATAGGCTTCGGCGATGCCGGCGACTATGGTGCGCGGCTGGGGCTCGCCGATATCGACCTTCATGTGCATGAGTTTGTCGGCGCCCTTGACGCGCTCGGCGGAGAGAACCAGCCCGACACGGAGATCGACCTTGACGAAGTCGCCGATGGGGATCTTGGTGGAGGCCTCGACCGGAGCGGCGGCTTCCGGCTTCTTGCCCATGAGGACGGCCTGTTCGGCGGTCGCCCTCTCCTCCAACTCGCGCATTCTGCCGATAGCTTCCTTCGGATCGATGCGCGGGAAAACGGCGGCGATCTCGCCGATGGGCTGGCCGGGCTCGAGGCCGCCCCACTGAAGCGAGTCGAGGCGGACGGATTCGAGGGAGGATTTCATGCCGAGTTGAGACCAGATCTTGCGGGTGGATTCGGGGAGGACGGGGGCGAGCAGGACGGCGGCGATGCGCAGGGCTTCGGCGGCGGTGTAGAGGGTCTCGTTGAGATGCTCGGGCCCGGCGTCCTTGACGTGTTTCCAGGGGGCCTGCCGGACGATGTACTTGTCGACGGCGGAGATCAGCGACCAGACGGCTTCCAGGCCCTTGGAGAATTCGAAGGCGTCGAAGGCGGCGCGGGTCTGGGCGATGACAGCGGTGGCGACATCGTGGATTTCGGTGGCGGTGGCGGCGGGGATGACGCCATCGCGGTACTGGCGGATCATGGTGAGGGTGCGGCTGGCGAGGTTGCCGAGGCCGTTGGCGAGGTCGGAATTGTAGCGTCCCACCAGGGCGTCGTAGCTGAAGCTGCCGTCGGTACCGAAGACCACTTCGCGGAGCAGGAAGTAGCGTAGGGCATCGGCGCCCATAACCTGGCAGATGGGTTCGGCGCGAACGATGTTGCCGCGCGACTTGGACATCTTGTCGTTCTCGAAGAGCAGCCAGCCGTGAGCGTAGATGCGTTTGGGCAGTTCCAGGCCGGCGGCCCACAGGAACGCGGGCCAGTAGATGGCGTGGAAGCGAACGATCTCCTTGCCGATCAGGTGCAGGTCGGCGGGCCAGAGGTCTTCACCGGCGACGGCGGTGAGGTAGGCGGTGAGGGCGTCGAACCAGACGTAGAAGACGTGCGGCGATTCGCCGGCCACGGGGATGCCCCACTTGATGTTGGTGCGGGTGATGGAGATATCGGTGAGCCCCTGGCGGACGAAGGCCAGCACTTCGTTGCGGCGGGATTCGGGCTGGATGAAATCGGGGTGCGATTCGTAGAGGGCCAGCAGCTTTTCGGTGAAGGCGGAGAGCTTGAAAAAGAAGTTCTCCTCGGCGATGGTTTCGGTGGGACGGCCGCAATCCGGGCAGGGGTCGCCGGGCTTGGCATCGTTGACGTAAAGGTTGTCGAAGATGCAGTACTGGCCGGAGTAGGAGCCCTTGTAGACGTAGCCGTTCTTGCGGCAGCGGTCGAAGAGGTCCTGGACGACGGTGGCGTGGCGGGGGTCGGTGGTGCGCTGGAAATGATCGATCTGAAGGCCGAGCACGTTCCACTGGCGGGCGAACTCGGCGGCAATGGCGTCGCAGAAGACCTGGGGGGATTTGCCCGCGCGTTCGGCCGAGCGCTCCACGTTGACGCCGTGCTCGTCGGAGCCGGTGGTGAGGACGGCGTGGAATCCGAGCATGCTCTTATAACGTTTTAAGAGGTCGGCGACGATAGTAGTGTAGGCGTGGCCGATGTGGGGCGCGGCGTTGACGTAATAGATAGGAGTGGTGATGTAGTATTTCATTTGCGTTTGCTCAAGTACGCGTAGTTGGCTTCGGCGATGATGTGCTTGAGGGCCACGCCGGAGGCGCGGGCGAGACGGCGGCAATCCTCGTACTCGGGGGCGTAGAAACCGCCGGGGGAGACTTTCATGCGCACCTTGCCATGGGGGGTTTCGACTTCCGTCATGGTGCGTGGCAGGACGCGGCGTTCGGCGGTGTGGATGCGCACGCCGAGGGAGGAGGTTTCGGCGAAGACGATCTGGGCGAGAGCTTCCTGGTGTTCGGGGCGGGCGATGACGCGGAGGAGGTGGCCGGGGCGGCCCTTCTTCATGGTGAGGGGCTGGACGGTGACATCGAGGGCGCCGCACTCCATGAGGCGTTCGGTGGCGTAGGCCAGGACCTGGGGGGTGAGGTCGTCGATATTGGCCTCGATGACGGAGACGATCAGGGATTCGCTGACGGAGAGCGAAACGCCGACGAACACGCGGAGGACGTTGGCGTGGTGGGGGAAGTCGTGGCCGCCGGCGCCGTAACCGATGGCTTCGACCTTGAGAGCGGGAAGGACGCCGAAGCGCTGGGCGAGGGTGACGGCGATAGCGGCGCCGGTGGGGGTGGTCAACTCGACGCTGGGACCCTGGACGTAGATGGGGACGCCCAGGAGGAGGCGGGCGGTGGCGGGAGCGGGGACGGGAAGGACGCCGTGCTGGGTTTCGACGGTTCCGCTGCCGACGTTGAGGGGAGAGCAGACGATGGAGTTGACGTCGAGCAGGTCGAAGGCGACGCAGGCGCCGACGATATCGGCGATGGAATCGGCCGCGCCGACCTCGTGGAAGTGAACCTTCTCGACGGGGACGCCGTGGACCTGGGCCTCGGCTTCTCCGAGGCGGCGGAAGACGGCGATGGCGTCACGCTTGGCGCGGTCGGAAAGACGGGCGGTCTCGATCATCTTGACGATGTGAGAAAGGTGCCGGTGGACGCCGGTCTCGGTGGTGGCAACCTTGTACTTGGTGGCGGTGACACCGCCGCGGACGACCTTTTCGAAGGAGACTGTGGCGTCGCACTGAAGCGAATGGACGGCTTCGGCGATGGCAGCCGGGTCTGCGCCGGCGTCGGCTAGCGCGCCGACAAGCATGTCTCCGCTGATTCCGGAGAAGGCATCGAGGTAACAGGTTAAGGACACGGTTTCTCCATTGTAACGGGTGGGAGGGGGAAAGCCGGGGCGGGGCTGGTTGACGATTCGAAGCCAAACGCGGCGGGCGAGGTTGGAGGGGTGTGTCTGGCTGGTTGGGTTGTGTGGGCTGGCGGGGCGATGTGAGTGGGCGGGGCGAGCGGCAGGGCTGGCTTAGTGAGCGGGACGAGGTTAGGTGACGATTCGAAGCCAAATATGGCGGGCGGTGTTGGCGGGAGGGGAGCGGCTGCGACGCGGGACGCGGCCGGGGATGAGGCGGGGGCGAGTGGCTTCGCCGCGGTGGCGGCGGGCGGGACGAATCCGATGACGGATTCCTGGGCGGCTGGCTTGGGCTGCGGTGGGGATTCGGGTTGGGGTCCGGGGCGGGCGGACCGGAGGCGGTCGAGTTCCTTGATGGCGCGGTGGAAATTGCGCTGGAGGGAATCGAGGCGGCGCTGGAGGCGGTTGAAGGTACGGTCGTTGCAATCGAAGGCGCGGCCGAGGGCGGTGGCGCCGTCGCCGTAGTCGTGATCGTCGATGAAGTAGTCCCAGATGCCGGTTTCGGCGCGGCGGAGGCGGCGGAGAATCCACTCGGAATGGATGGCGATGTCGAGGAGGGAGTGTTCGACGGCGGATCCAGGGAGGTAGCGGGAGGTGAAGGCTTCGGCGAGGTCCTCGAAATCGGACTGGCGTTCGCCGGCGATGATCTGGGATTGGGCGTAGAGGCCGGACTTGGTGTGGTTGAGGGAGGAGGCGGCTTTGCCCGCGGCGGTGCGGGGGCCGGTGGATTTTTGCGAATTGCGGCGATTGGATTCGATTTTCAGTTGCGATGACATAGGCACTTCTGCCTTGAAAGTAGCAGGCGAGATTGGGGAAACCGGCGGGGGCGGCGGGGCAGGTGTTGGTAGTAAAGGGGTTAATAGCGAAAATATTGTGGGATTTGCTGTGAACGAGGTCTTCGGTTGGGGCGGGATGACGGGGTCAGCCGCGCAGGCGCAGCCAGCGAGCCATGAGGGGAACGCGGAGGCGCCAGAGGCTGGCTTCCTCGCGGACGATCTGACGGTGGCGGAGCGAGCGCTGGATGGCGGGGTCCTCGGGCGGGGGCTGCTGCTCGCAAGCGCGGAAGGCGGAGAGGTAGTCCCATTCGCCGGGGAGGGCGCACTCGCCTTGCAGGAGTTGGTAGAGGACGATGTGGCCGCTGGTCACGGCGCGGTCGAGGGCGCGTTCGAGGAGCGCAGGGGTGACGAGCGGGGATGCCTCGGAGTTCACCAGGTTGACGGCGGTTTCGGCGATCAGTTGCAGCAGGTGGGGCCAGCCATCGGCCTCGCGGTGGATGCGGTCGATGCCGCCGTCGCTCCAGAACTCGGGCGGGAAGGACGGGCGGGCGTCCGGTTTCCAGAGTTGCGAGTGCGTGAGGGGTTCGGTGAGCAGGAGCCTGGTTTCGTGCGGGGTGAAGGGCGGGACCTCGACGGTGCGCGCGCTGACGAGGTAGGAGGTCCAGGGGGCGTGGGGTCCATCTGATCGAACACAGCCAGGCCTGCTTCGAAGCGCGTGCGGTCGATCAGGACTTCGGCGCCTCCGGCGACTAGACAAGGATGGAGGCGGTCCCAGACCCACTCGCCTTGTAGGTGGCAGTAACTGATGAGGACCTTTTTCAAAGCAGGTGGAACTCCTCGGATCAGTATAGGGTATGCGGGGTGCGAGTGGCGGCGGGGAGTTGGACGGGGTTTCGAAGGGCGGTAAGGAGGGCAGGATGCGGACGGAGGCACCACGGTGCGGGTGTGAGCGAGGCTCGTGGGTACGGCGATTGTGGACGGGGCAAGAGGCGGGTTAACAACCCGCCGCAGGCTGACAGCCTGCCCCACATGACGGCAGCAAAGAACGCGCGCCCCTGGATGACGATTCGAGGCCGGACTTGCAGCTCCGTGCCCGCACACGGCCATGAATGAAGGTTACAATCTGGGATCGTGACGGCCCTCACCATTTTGTTTGGCGCGGCATTTACGGTGGCGGTGTCGATGGCGCTGGGCGGGCGTCTCGCCGGGGAGACGCGCGACCCGGGAATCCAGTTCGTGGCCGGAGCGGCGGTGCTCAGCATGGCGGTTTTCGCCCTGTGTTGCGCCGGGCTGGTCTACCCGCTGGTCTTCCTGGCGGGCGGCGCCGGGGTGGTGGCGTGGGGGCTGCGCGTCCCTCGGGCGAAGCTGTCCTGGAGAGATAGGACGGCAGAGCATTACCTGTTGTTTCTTGTAGTTGCCTTCTATTTTATACTCTATTTCTTTAACTCGATGGCGCCGGAATCGAGTTTCGATGGCGCGGGCTATCACCTGGGTCTCGTGGCCCGTTATCTGCGCGAGCACGGTTTCCACCCGATCACCTGGGACCTCTACGCCAGCCTCTCGGAGGGCGCCGAGATGCTGTTCCTGTTCGCGTTTGCGTTCGGACGGCATTCGGCCGCGTCGATGGTCCACTTCGCCTTCCTGCTGGCGCTCTCATGGCAAGTCTTCGCCTACGGACGGCGGCTGGGCTTTCCGATGGCTGGCGCCTGCGCCGCGCTGCTGGTCTTCGCTAGCCCTGTTGTCGGCGTCGATGGGACCAGTGCCTACGTTGATGTAGCACTTGCATCTGTGGTGTTCACCTTATTCCATCTATTACAGATATGGGAGGAAACCAGTTCCCGGCGTCTACTGGTGGTGATCGGGTTGGTGGCGGGGTTCGCCTATGCGGTGAAGTATACCGGGTGGCCGGCGGTGCCCTATGCGCTGGCCGTGGTCGGATGGAGAAGCCGGAAAGTGCGCGATGTTTTGACTGTGGGCGCGTGCGCGGCTCCCATGGTGCTGCCATGGATGGTCAAGAACGCCATTTGGATGCAAAACCCGCTGGCTCCGTTCTTCAATCATTGGTTTCCAAATCCATATGTAACCGCAGTATTCGAGGATATTTATCGACAGAATAATAGCACGTACGGGCTCTCCAGCCTCTGGCAGATCCCGATCCAGGTGACCACCTTGGGGCACCTGGACGGACTTCTGGGACCGGTCCTGTTGCTGGCGCCACTGGCCCTCTGGTCACTGCGCCGCAAGGAGGGCCGGCGGCTGCTGCTGGCGGCCGCGGTCTTCGGGATGAACTACTTCAGTATCATCGGCGCGCGGTTTCTGATCCCCGTTTTGCCGTTCGTCGCTCTGGCGATGATGTTGGCCCTGGCGAGCGTGCCGCGGCTGGCAGTGGCGCTGGTGGTGGTGCACGCAGTGATCTCGTGGCCCACGCTCGTTTCGAAGTACTGCTCGCCGGATGCGTGGCACCTGTCGAGAGTGCCATGGCGGCAGGCGCTGCGAATCAAATCGGCGGACGAGTACCTGGAGAAGAACATGTTCTTCTATGGAGTCGCCCGCATGGTGGATCGGAACACGCCGCCTGAAGCGACGGTGTTCACTTATCGCCCGATCCCCGATTCGTACACGTCCCGGCGGATTCTGGTCAACTGGGAATCGGAGCAGAACCAGATTGCCGGAGTGATGATACAGGCGGCGTCATATCCATCCGAGGCGCCGAATTGGAGGATCCGGTTTGCGTTCCCGCGGCAGGAGTTGACGGCAGTGCGTTTGGTGACGATGAACAGCGGGCGGGTGCAGTGGCGGATTCACGAGGCTGATGTCGTGGATTCCGATCGCCCGGTGGCGTTGCGGACGACCGCGGAAACGGCTGACGCTCTGGACGGAAACCCCATCACCTTCTGGCGCGCCGGCGAGTTCCTGGCGCCGGGGCAACGGTTCGAGATGAACTTCCGCCAGAAGGAGCCGGCCGACAGCGTTTCCATCGATACTTCACTCGATCAGCGCGACGTGAAGCTGAAACTGGAGGGCCGCGACACGCCGGGCGCGTGGCGCATGCTCTCGGACACGCCGGAAGCGCACGAGGAGCCGGGACCCGACCTGCGTCACGCGGCCATCGAACAATTGCAGCGGCGCGGCATCGGCTACCTGCTATCCTTTGAAAACGAAGGCGAAACCCGCGATCTGCGGCAGCACGCGGAGTTGTGGGGCATTCGCGAGGTGGCGCACAATAAGGATGCGCGGCTGTACCAGATCCCATGAAACTCTTCCTGGGCGTAGACGGCGGACAATCCGCAACCACGGCGCTGATCGGCGACGAAAGCGGCCGCATTTTGGGGCGGGGAACTGCCGGTCCCTGCAATCACGCCGCCGCGGGCGAAGGCCGCGCCAAACTGGAGCGCGCCGTGCGCGGGAGCGTGGCGGAAGCCTGCCGCGAAGCCGGCCTGGATGCGGATACAGTGCGCTTCGCGGTGGCGTGCTTTGGCATGAGCGGCGGACCGGAGGACAAGCGCGAGATCCTGGCGGCTATGCTGCGCGCGGACCGATTGCTGGTCGCGACCGACGCCGTAACGGCGCTGGCCGGCGCCACTGCGAGCGGGCAGGGGATTGTCACCATCGCCGGCACCGGGTCCATCGCCTTCGGCCGCAATGCCGCCGGCCGCGAGGCGCGCGCGGGGGGCTGGGGATACATTTTTGGAGACGAGGGCGGCGCGTTCGACATCGCCCGCCAGGCCGCCCGCGCGGCGCTGCGGGCGGAAGAAGGCTGGGGTCCTCCGACCAGCCTGCTGGAGGCGCTGCTGGAAGCCACGGGTTCGGCCAGCGCCAACGACATGCTACACCGCCTCTACGGGGACGAGTGGCCGCGGCCGCGCGTGGCGGCGCTGGCACCGCTGGTGGACCGCGCGGCGGCCGATGGCGACCGCGTGGCCCAGCGCATCATGGACGGCGCCGCCATCCAGCTTGCCATGCTGGCGGGCGCGGTGCGCGGCCAGTTGTGGCAGCCCGGCGAGAGCGTGGACGTGGCTTTCGTCGGCGGCGTGTTCCGCAGCGATCTGTTGCGCGAGAAGTTCCGCCTGCTGGTGGAGATGGAGCCGGGAGTACGCTGTGCCGCGCCGCTCCACGGCCCCGAGCGCGGCGCGCTGCTGGAGGCCTACCGGCAGGCGGGATTGAATCCGCAGTTGCGTGCATGAGGCGCTGCGTAGCGGGCACGCCCCGCTACCGCCCGCGGCGTGCCGGATGATGGCAGCGCAACAAGACGGCGAGAACATCCGGGCCCTGGCGCGGATCGCCGAGATCCACGAGCGGCGGCTGACCCACATCGAAGGCGGCGAGTAGCCGCCGCTATCGCCCGTGGCACCGGCTGGCGTCCGGGAGTTCGATACCATCGAGGAGAACCTCCGCGGTGCCCTGCGCCGAGAGCTGCTGCACCAGGACAACGGCCTGATCTACAGGCTGGGTGCGCCAGGGATCAATCGCAAAATGCACCACGCCCCTGCGCAAGGGAGACAAAAGTGTCTGGCCCGGACCTGGGTACTCGCCTTCGATAACCTGCTCCTGCGTACTCGCCATGACCCGCTCCTGCGCCGTCGGGCCGCTTTGGGCTGGCGACTCGAGCGCGACGCGGGCCTGCATGGCGCCTCCGGACGCCGATTCACAGTTTACGGTCAACTGATAGTCGTGGGGGGTCTTCGGCCCCTGGATGAAACAGCGCCCGACGCCCGGCACCTCCCGGTTCTCGCCCACGCGCAACCGCACGGGCGGGGCCTGGTAGATCCGGAAGTCGAGCCTTCCGGCGAGCGTTATCTTGCCGTTGGCGAGCCGGTCGTAGGCGTCGCGGCTTATCGAAAGAGACAGTGCCTTCAGAGTGCCGTCCGGGCCCAAACTCCATCCGGCAAACACCTGGTTCTCGATCTTGCTTACACTCCTCGTGTACTGGGTGTCGCCGACGAGCTTATGTTCGACTATCGTGCCCGGCGCGACCCGGGCGTGCGGCTGGTTGCCGAAGCGCACGCCGTTCGGGCCCGTGACCTCGACGGAGAGCCCAGCAAAACCCAAGTGAGCCGCTTTGGGGAAACCGCTTGTGACGACGGGAATGTCAACATACACCCTGGGCGGACCAGTCTCGCCGTAGCAGGCCATCCGGATGCGGCTTCCCGGCGCCGGGCCGACGGTTGGCGCGGCGCCAACCTGCGCGGGAACAGTGGCCGTGCCGGGAGCGAAGCGGGACAACAGTGGACCCACGACTGCCAGGGCAGTGAGGACTCCCGCGGCGAGTCCTCCGGAAACCAGCACAAAACGGGCCAGCGCAGTCCGCCGGCGCCCGTACTGAAGTAGCACAACCGAGACGGCGGCAACGGCCAGGACAGCCTGGCCGATCTGGCCAACCGGGATGCGCGGCTGGGGAATTACCCAGACGGACACCGTCAGCAACAGTATGGGGAGCGCGATGACGAACTGCGTCAGGTTGCTCAGCACCGCAGCCAGTGCCATGGCGGGCAGCGTTAGCCCCGCGGCCAGCATGAGTTGCTGTCCCAGGAGATGAGGGAGCGCCGCGAACGGGTTGAATCCGTGTGCCGCCAGGATGTATACGCCGATCAAAAACGCCGGCACGTGAACGAAAAGCGCCGCGAACAGCGCCTTGGCGGCCAGCAGGCGCGGCCAGCGGTACGGCCGCGTCATCCAGAACTCGCGGTCGCCCACCAGCCCCTCCTGGTGGATGGCCTGCGCGATCAGGCAGACCCAGATCAGCGGCAGGACCTCCAACGAAACTGCGGCAGTGGGCGTGAGGATGGCGGGGTGCGGCATCAAGCCGGTTGGCACGCAGATGGCCAGCATGGCGGCGATCTGCCACCACAAGCGGCGGACGTCTTTCTTCAGAATCACCAGTATTTCGTGCATGGCTTCACCTCGAGTACTCGCGCAGGTCGATATCGGGAGCCTTGAAGGAGACGGTGGAGTATCCAGCCAGGCGCTCGGGCACTATGGCTATTGGCCTCTCCGCCAGCTCGTCCCCCGTCCAATAGGAGGACGGGACCAGGAATGACAGTTGCCGCCTCCCAAGCGGGGACAGCCAGGCAACCAGTGGACTCGGCGAGCCATTCGAGCCGAATGCGGGCCGAGCCTTCCGCAACACGCCTTTCGACAACTCATAAATGCCGATGTCGGCCAACACTCCGCCCCTTGATGGCGAGTCGCAGAACACGTCCAGCGACCCGTCATCGTACGGTCCCACGTAGAGGTTGCTGGAGCAATGAATCGATTCCGACACGTCCCGGGCCGGGCCGACCGGCAACCGTACCTCCTGGCCTCTTTCGTACACCACGAAGCCGGCGGTTCCGGAGATCGTCACCTTGCTATCCTTGATCCGGTCGTAAGCGGCATGGGCCAACCCCAGGAACAAACTGGTCGAGCCGTGTGCGATGAGACCCGCTCCCATGTCGAAATCCGTCCGCAGGGGGTCATAGTGGTAGCGCACACCGTTGGCGGCGGAGATATCCATGGAGACCGACGCCATCTGTGCTTCATCCGATTCCGGAAGCCCGGAGAAGCTGAAGGGTAATGTGGTGAACACGCGCCGGCCAAACGGCCCGTGGACCGCTTGCGGATCGGGCGGCGCCAGCGTCATGGTGGCGTGGGTGTTCGCCGCCCGGGATTCGGCCAGGTTCAGGGCGAACGATTGCTGACCGGCAGCCAGGGCCGCCAGCAATCCCGCTGCCAGCAGCGTGGAAGCCGCCAGAATGCGGGCCAGCCTGGTCCGGCGCCCGCGGTACTGAAGCAGCGCGATGGCGGCGGCCGCCACGGCCAGGAATGCGATGGCCGTGTGGGCAACAGCTTGGGGCAGTGGGAAGGCCTGTGCAAACCCGAGGGCTGCGGTGAGGGTCACAAACAGAACCGGGACCCCGATGACGAACTGGGCCAAGTTGCTCACCAGCGCGGCCAGCGTCATGGCGGGCAGCGTGAGGCCCTCGGCCAGCAGCAATTGCTTCGCCAATAACTGCGGGAGGGCTGCGAGCGGGTTATATCCCCGCGCAGCCAGGATGGCCGCGTCGGTTAACAGCGACGGCAGGTGAACGAAGAGAGCCACGAACAGCACTTTGGCGGTCAGCAGGCGCGGCCAGCGGTAGGGGCGCGTCATCCAGAATTCGCGGTCGCCCACCAGCGGTTCGCCGAGGACCGCCTGCGCGATCAGGCAGGCCCAGACCAGGGGAAGCATCATGTTCAGCAGGCCTTCCACGATCCCGGGCTGGGCCACGGCGCGCCGGGCGTCCATCCATCCAACTGTCGCGGACATGGCTGCCGCGGCGGCGATCTGCCACCACAAGCGCCGCACATCCTTCTTGAGAATCACCAGGATTTCGCGCATCGCCTCAGCGCGCTCCTTTGCCGGGCTTGGCGGATTTCTCGAGCGCCAGCACGATGGACCGCAGCGGCATCACGCGCGCCGAGATCTCGCGCGCCGCGGGGAACCGGCTGCGGATTTCGGCCTGGCTGCCGGCGCCGAACTGCGAGTCGGTGAAGCCGATCACCACGCCCGAGACCTCGGGATTCAGCCAGGTGGCCGGCAGATGGGCGGGGAGCTCGGCGGGGCTGTCGAGCGTCACCTGAACTTCGCGGAAGCGGGCCGTGAGCGCCGCGCTTTCCTCGGCGAACGCGAGCCGCCCTTCGTTCAGGTAGGCGATGTGGCTGGCGAAGCTCTCGATTTCCGCCAGGTCGTGCGAGGCCAGGAAGACGGTGGCTTCGGGGGTGCGGTCGAGGACGCTTTCGACAAGTTGTTCGCGCACCAGGACGTCGAGGCCGCTGAAGGGCTCGTCGAGCACGATCAGCTTGGGGCGGTAGGCCAGCGACGATGCCAACTGGGCCTTGACCCGCATGCCGCGCGAGAGGTGCTTGAGTTTGCGGTCGAGCGGCAGCTCGTAGAGGCGGATCAGGGCGGCCAGGTCGTCGGCACTCCACGTGGGATAGAACTCCTGGCAATAGGCGAGAAAGTCGCCGACGGTCATCCAGCCGGGCAGCTTCTGGTTCTCCGAGACGTAGCCGATCTGCGCCAGTTGGGTTGCGCCAAGGGAGCGCGAGTCAACGCCTAGCACCTCGGCGTTTCCTGAAGTTGGCTTGTGCAGATTCAAAAAAGTCTTGATGGCTGTGGTCTTGCCGGCGCCGTTGGGACCGACGAGCGCGAACACGGCGCCTTCGGGCACTTCGAGCGAGAGCGAGTGGAGGGCGTCCACCCGCGGGAAGGTCTTGCTGAGTTCGATGGCGCGCAAAGGGCTGGTCATTGGAGTTCCTCCTCGTGGGCCTGGAGCAGGCGCCACTGTTCGTCTATGGCGGCGTGCAGGTCGGCGACGGTCAGGCCGAGCTTTCTGGCCTCGACCGTCAACTGTTCCACCTCGTGGCCCAGCAACCGGGCGCGTTCGGCGCCAGTGGCGGGCGGCGGCGCGAGCACCACCGTGCCGATGCCGGGCCGCACGTCGAGCAGCCCTTCGGCGGTCAATTGCGCGATCACTTTATGCGCGGTGTTGGGATGAATCTTCATGGCTTTGCTCAGGGCGCGGACGGACGGGAAGGCGTCGCCGGGCCGAAGCTGGCCGGAGATGATGGCCTTCTTGGCGGCGAACGCCACCTGCTCGTGGACCGGAACGCCCGACTGTGGGTTCAATTGGAAAGGAATCATCGGCCGCCTCTCGGGGAATCGGCGATCAGTGCGGCTTGCATAACAACTGTACTGTGCCACATGTGACACATAGAACGCAAGGGTTTTTTCTGCGTTTCGTTTCCGATAACGAATATTATGTCAACTAATGTCGTGCACGCGGCCCACTTGCACCGCAAACCCGGCATCCGCCGACGCGACACCGTCCGCCCCGGCCACTCCACCACACACCAAAAAACGGCCCGGCCCCCGCTGAACGGGACCGGGCCAGTTGGGAAGAAACTGACTGATGCTTTCCTCTGCGGAAACCTGTTACCGGCGATGGCCACCGCTGCTGCTACTGCCGCCGCCGGAAGGCCGGCTGCTTCCGCCGCCGCCGCCAGAGCTTCTCGGCGGGGCGCTGTAGCTGGGAGCCGGTGCGCGCGAAGGGGCGCTGTAGCTGGGCGCCGGGCGTGATGGCGCGCTGTAACTGGGCGCCGGTTCACGCGACGGCGCGCTGTAGCTCGGCTGGCTGGGCCGGGATTGCGTCGTGTTGTACTGCGGTGCGCTGTATTGCGGCGAGCTTCCGGGACTGCCGAACCTTCTATACCCGCTGGAAGGCGCCTGCGCCGAGGGTTGCGCCGCGGGCCGGGTGTTCTGCATAGCCGACCGCTGCGCAGCGTTGGTCACCGACGCACTTGCCGGCTGGGCTCTCGGATCGCCGAAGCGGCGGAACCCTTCGTTGGCGCTATTGGTACCGGCCGCAGCCGCGTTGGGACGGCTCACCGGCGCCGAGGCCGCAGCCGTCGCAGGCCGGTCGTTGCCCACGCCGGAAGGCCGGGTTCCCTGCTCCATGGCGCGCTGTTGTTGCGAGAACGGCAACCGCTGCACACCGGCTGGCTGCTGGTGCGTGAAGAACCGCGTGGAAGCCGACGCCCGCGGCGTGAACGCACCCGTGCGCGCCCCGTACTGCAAGTTGCTCCGGCTGGGAGCGATCCCCACCTGTCCCTGCACTAACCCGGCACTGCGCAATTGTTCGCCACCGGGATGGCTGACATTGCCGAACCGGCCATTGCGGAAGTCCTCCGCGGCAAGCGACGAGACGCCGTTCGCTACGCGCGCATTTCTGTATACGTTGGCTATATTTACGTTCGTAAAGTTCACGAATCGGTTGAATCCGCCATAGTAACTCCGGCCCCACCAGGGATGGAAGACTTCATAGGGCGCCAGGGGCACCCATCCCACGTGGCCGAACCCGAAACCGAACCCCAGGTTGAATCCGCCACCGCCAAATCCGAAGAACGCCACCGTGCCCGGCGACCAATAATGCCGCGCGCCCCGCATTCCGGGATACCACAGCCATCCGTAGTTGGCCTGATAGAACCAGCGTCCGTAGTGATAGGGCGCCCAGCCCCAGGGATCGTTGCTCACCCAGGTCCACCCGTACCAATCCAGCCATGTCCAGCGGCCGTACTCGTAGGGCGCCCAATCCGGGGGCACGGTGGGCCGCCACACCTCGCCGTATCCATCCACGTTCGTCCAGGCGCCGTAGCCGTCCAGGTCTTCCGTCCCGGACACTCCCTGCCCCACGTACTGGGGGCTACCGGACTGCGTCAGAGCGCGGTCGCGGGCCTCGTTCCAGCGGTCCCATTCGTCATAGCCCACGGCGGGGACAATCTGGTACTCGGGATCGGAGGGATCGCCCCGCGCGATCAAAGTCTGGCCGGTAGTGACCGTCTGCGACCCGCGCGGCGAGAAAACTTCCACCGAGCCGGCGCGCGCCGTGACCTGGGTTTCGCCCGCATCGTTCACCGAAATACGATACGCTCCCACCCGCGACGGCCGCACGGCGACGCTCGGAGTGTCGATCTCCACGGCGGCGTCCGTGGGGCGAAGCACGCGGTAGGTAAGGATGCCTCTGGCGAATTCCAGTTGGTAGCGCGCGGCTTCCAGTTCGGTCAGGTGGACTTCGGCATTCGCGCCCATGCGAAACATATTGGAGGAATCGAACTGAACTTCGGCGCGGGAATTCTCCGCCGTAGCCACGCGGTCGCCGGCGATCAAAGGAGCGTTGACCACCCCCACCACCCACTCGCCCGAGTCGCCGCGCTGCACCGAAACCTGGCCATTCATCAAACTGATGCGGCCCACTCCGCGCTTGAGATCGTCCGGATCCTGCGCGCGGGCCGGCAGGTACAATCCCGCCAGCAAGAGTGCCGCACCGGTTAACGCCGGGAACCGCGAATGCAAGAGTCTCATGGCACGACCTCCCAACTGCACTGGCCCTGTTGCACGGTGCAGGCCAAATAGGAATGCCTTTAGTTTCAGTGACATCAATGCGCCAGGGAAAGCCGGCTGGTGGCCGAAAACCACCACCTCTGGCCGCGATCCATCATGGCTCGTAAGAGTCATGGGCCGATGGACCGGCCGGGGCTGGCACCCGTCCTTCCGAAAGTGCATCGGTGAAATACCTGAGCCTTCAGAATGAGTTACGGGTAAACTTCCATTGAATTCCGCTAGAATCCCGCCGCGGAGCCGCCGATGAGTTAATCGAATGCGGACCTTGCTACATTCATCCCATCCGCTGTCGGTCAGCCTGGCGGAAGCGCTCCTGCGCGCCTGGATCCTCGGCGACCCACGGAAGGTCAGCGCCGAACTGGAACGCAGCGGCTTCGTCGAACCGGACGTGGATGAGGGGCAGGAGGCCGAACGGATGCAACTCCTGAAGGCCATCGCGCAACGCATGCGGACATGTCCCGACGTGTTCGCACCGCGAAGCACCGACCCGGCCCTGGACCTTTGCGTGGACCTGCTGGCACACCTGGCCGGCAACACCGAATTCCCGGACTGAAGTTGACGGCGATTGGTGTTGCCCCGCGGCGTGGGCGGCGGCCCGACAGTCGTTGGGACGGATGGTCCGGTACTAACTTCGGATATCGGGACTTTGCTTGTGAAATGAGAGGTGATATCTGTTGTACGCTACTGCCAGAACTGATGCCCCACGCCAAGCCAAAGCTGTTGTGGATGGTCACGGACTCGATCCCCATTCTCGAATCCGAATGGCGTGAAGCGCTGTCCGATTTCCGCGTAATTTCCGTGGCGGGGCTGCCGGAAGCCCGGCAGGCGATCAGCCGGGAATCGGTGGATTGCGCGCTTTTCAGCGGCGTGGAACCGGAGATTGACGCCGCCGACGCGCTGGAGTCGTTGCGCCAGGCCGATCCCCTGCTCCCCACGGTGGTCTGGCACCCCGAGATGCGCGCCACCGAAGCGCTCCGGCTGATTCGCGCCGGCGCATACGGCTGCATGGGGTATCGGGACACCGCCGCGACGCTCCGCGAGTCGCTGGTGAATGCCGCCGAAGAGAAGCGCCGGCGGCTTCGCGCGCGGCAACGCGACGCCTCTCCCGAAGCCTGGCGATCGTCCCTTGTGGGCGACAGCCCGGCCATGGAGCGCGTGCTCGAAACCATCCGGCTGATCGGTCCCCGGCGCTGCACCGTTCTGCTAACCGGCGAAACCGGAACCGGGAAGGAGTTGGTGGCGCGCGCCCTACACCAGGCCAGCCCGCGCGCCCACCAGCTCCTGGTGACCGTGAACTGCACCGCGCTGCCCGAGCACCTGCTGGAAGCCGAGTTGTTCGGCCACGTCAAGGGGGCGTTCACCGGAGCCATCAACGCCCGCGTCGGGCGCTTCGAACAAGCCAACCGCGGCACCATCTTCCTGGACGAGATCGCCGACATGCCGATGGAACTGCAGGTCAAGCTGTTGCGCGTCCTGCAGGACCGCGAGATTCAGCGCCTGGGCAGCGGCGAAACCGTGGCGGTGGATGTCCGCGTGATTGCCGCCAGCAATGTGGATCTGCTGGAGCGCGTTCGTCAGGGCAAATTCCGCGAGGATCTCTACTATCGCCTCAACGTGGTCCCGGTGGTGGTGCCGCCGCTGCGGCAACGCGAAAGCGATATTCCCCAGCTTGTCGAGCACTTCATCCGCAAGGTCTGCCAGGTGGAAGGCATGCCCGAGAAGTCGCTGGGGCCGGAAACCATGGCCCGCCTGCGCGCCTGCCAGTGGCCCGGCAACGTTCGTCAACTCGAGAACGCCGTGGAAATGGCGGTGGTCATGAGCGGCGACCGCCAGACGCTGTACGCCGCCGATTTTGGCCTGCTCACTCCCGCCACCGCGCGGGCGATCCCTTTCGAAGCGCCGGACGAGCCGGTTGCCGATTCCGAGTGGGTGGATTTCGAGACGGCCGTCAGCCAGTTCGAACGCGGCATCCTGGAACGCGCGCTGGTGAAGACCTGCGGCAACAAGACCGCCGCCGCTCAGCTTCTGGGGATGAAGCGCACCACCCTGATCATGAAGTTGCGCAGTTTCCGGGCGAGCGGTCCCGCCCTGGTGAGTTAGGCCTCTTACCGTGTGGTTTCATGCGTTTGCGGGAACCACTCTTTCATATGCTGTGAAGAACTCACAGCCGTAACTACAATCGCTCGCAGAGGCGCGAAGCCCGCAAAGAAGACCAATCGGTTCTTCCTTGCGGCTTTGCGCCTTTGCGTGACGACTTATTTCCTTCCCAGTTTTCGCGGTCACGGCAGCCAGCGGGGCCGCGAGCGGAAATGGCGGTGGTCATGAGCGGCGACCGCCAGACGCTGTACGCCGCCGATTTTGGCCTGCTCACTCCCGCCACCGCGCGGGCGATCCCTTTCGAAGCGCCGGACGAGCCGGTTGCCGATTCCGAGTGGGTGGATTTCGAGACGGCCGTCAGCCAGTTCGAACGCGGCATCCTGGAACGCGCGCTGGTGAAGACCTGCGGCAACAAGACCGCCGCCGCGCAGTTGTTGGGCATGAAACGGACCACGCCGATCATGAAGTTGCGCAATTTCCGGGCGAGCGGTCCCGCCCTGGTGAGTTAGGCCGGCGGCCGTGGCTCCCTCGGACCTGCGACTGATTTGTCAACGCAGTCCGGCATGGGGGGACGGTGTTCGACTCGCACTCCGGACCCCTCGAATTTTCGGGCGTGCCGATGGACAACGCCGCAAAGGCTTTCGCAATTTCGCAAGTCCCGGCATAGCGGTCAAACGACGGAGGCAGCAAGCTGCTCAAGAGTTGCCGCGATCGCCGATACATGTGGAAATTCCGGGCGGCTATCCCCTTAACCGGTACAGCCCGATCCCAGTTTCTGGCCGCTGCGCCAAAGTAGATCAGCGCGGTTCTCCGAGTTCCCTCCGCGGAGTACCATTCGCCAAGCCTGAGATTCGGCGGAACCAACCTTCGATTCAAGTACACGGCTCGCTGGTAGCAGTGGAGCGCAGCCACGCGGTCGCCGCTGGACAGATAGAGGTCGCCAAGATTCACCCACGCGAGGGGCAAGGTGGGCAGAGCCGCCAGGGCAGGCAGCAGGTCTCTTCGGGCCTTGTCCGGCTCTCCGATCTCGCCATACAGGCTCCCGAGGCGCGCCAGGATAACCGGGCTCCGGGGCTCTTTCAGCGATGCTTCGAGCATTTGGATCGCATCAACTACGATACCGCGGCTCTCCGCACTCCTTCGATTGGAGAGATCGCGAAACAGGTGCGAGGCGACGAGCTCCGGGGACAGCGCGACGGCGTTCCGATACTCGATGCGGGCCTGGTCCCAATTCCCCGACTCCTCGAGAAACATCGCGAGACTCGCATGAAACAGCGCGTCGTTCCGGTTCGAGTCAATGGCCGAAACGCGACAGCAGCCTCCGGCTTTGAGGTCGCAGGCGTGTGAATGCGCTCGTAAACATCAAGCGAAGCGGCAGCGCACGCCAGAACGAATGCTATCTTCATGGAAACGTTCAGAACACGGGAGGCTCTTGCCATTTGACTCTGCTCTATTCAATGCCGGGCCACAAGGGCGTTAGCGGCCCCGGTGGTTTGATTGGCGAAATGGAACCCAGGAAATACCTTATACATAGCGGTGTTTCAAATCTGTTAGTATTGGACGGATCAAGATCCCAGGTCAACAACTCAAATCACGCGGGTGGCAAATGACTTGTCGCATTCTCGACGAAAGAGTGAGCCGGGCCGTCGAGGTAATGGAATCTTCCGGCGGCGGCACGGCGCCGGGGACCTGCGTTAAGGTTGCAGCCTTGGCAGGCATATCGGCATCCCATTCTGCCCACCTGTTCCGCCAGCAGGCCGGCATGGCTCCGCTTCAGATGCTGAGATCAATCAACTTCCGGCGGGCCGAAGATGTGCTGCGGCAAGCTTCGCTTCCAGTCAAGGAGATTGCCCGGCCGGCTGGCTTCCACACGAGCTCCGCGTTCACGCGAGCCTTCCGGGGGGTATGTGCCCGCCGAGTCGGCTCTTGGAATGTGTTATGCAAAGGGCTTAGGTGTGCCGCAGAACATCCAGGCGGCAATCAAGCGGCTCACTATGGCCGCACCAGAAAGCACTTTTGCGGCCAAGCAACCGGCGAGCCTTCGTGCGCAATGAGAGAATGTCGCCGTGATTTGCTTAGGGGCCAGGCAGTTTCGCATAGGAGCTAAACAATGAAGACGACAGCGTGGCTTATTCAGGCGGTTCTCGTGCCGGTCTCCTGGACGCAGACGCGAGTTCCGCCGCCTGCCGGTGCCGGTCAGAGCCGCTCGATCCCGCTCACCGTAGAGGCGGATGCGGACAAGGATCGCGCCGAGCTGGATCGCAGCCTCATTGTGCAAGCCGTGGTCACAGGTTCCGAACCGGGCAGCAATCTCGTTGGCGTTACCGTCGAGGTGCGCAACGTTTCCGGCAGGACGATCACCGCGCACGCAGGGTCGGTTGTTGTGCGCTATGCCGACGGCCATGAGGTATTTCGAGGGTGGACCGATGATGTTCTGATGGATACGGTGCTGACTCAAGTACCCGGACTCACTGTACAGTCTCCCAAGACCCTGAGGAATGGCGAGACTCGGCAGTTAAAGCAACTCCTGCCTGCCGGCTCTGATGGATCGGCGCCCCTATATCTCACTGCGAAGGCCACCATGGCCGTCTTCGATGACCGAACCGCACTGGGAAGCGCACGAGAGATCAGCGCAGTATCCGAGGCGCGGAGGCTGCACTCCGAAGACTTGCTTGATGTTATCGGACGCATCCAGACTGCCCAAGCGCACCCATTAGTTCTGGCTGCCATCAGAACCCAAGCCGACCCTATGCCCGCTCTCCGGGCTGCGCTCTCCGAGCAGATCAAAGAGATCGGGGATGTGCCGGCGGCCCGAGCCGCGTCCCGATCCGGAATGCTGCGGGAATGGCTCAAGCTTCTTCCAGACGGCGCGCCACCAGCTATTCTAGACCTGTTGGTTCGGTCGAATCAGATTGCACAGCACGCCATGGCGGATCATTCCAGTCTAACGGAGGCCAAGTAACATGGGCCCGACCCGGCTGTTCCGCGCAGTCTTCCCGCTACTTACCCTTTTTCTCAGCCAGCACGTCGCTTTCCGCGACGGTTCATTGCAGGCCGGATCGTATGCCACGGCGGATTCTCCGTCGGCGCAGCAGAGGAGCTTTTGGGATTGTTTCACTGGGTCGTCTGCGGGGCCGGTTGAATACGAGGTGGGCATTAGCTATACTTGCAGCGATCCACAAGCGCACCCAGAGAACATGCCTGGAGGAACGGCGTTCACGTACCCATCCGGTTCCAGTGGCGTGCTTTTGTCGGTCGTTTCGGGCCAGTGCTCTATCCGAATCCCCTGAATCCTGCTAAGTATGTTCTCTACATAGCTGGGACCAAGTTTGCCTCACCTCGCGCCTGGGATCCTCGGTGGTTTGCCGAAAGCGGCTCCGATGTCCTTCTGTGGAGATCCCAAGGCGATGGCTCCATGGAAGTACTCAAGCGGATGCGCTGGAATGGAGATTGGACACGGCTCGTTCCCCTGAGCCAAAAGGGGCATTAGCGGTTTCGCGGTGGCGCCGGGACTCGCGGTCCTGGTACCCGGGCGGCGCCGCTACCGCCGCTCGCCGGCTGCCAACGGGGCGGCGATGCGCGGCGCCATTTCGGCCCGGCGGTACGTCCGCAGAAGCTCGGCCCGCGCGGCCATGCGATGCCTCTGTGCCGTGGCCGCCTCCACCGGGGGGCGAATCCCCTGCCCTTCCACGGAGCGGTTCGAGACGCCGCTGGCCGCCTCCGCCTGTCCGTGAAACCGCTTCACGTCGCGCCGGCTCTTGAGGAACAGGGTCAGGATTATGGCATAGCCGATGGCCAGGGCGATGTATTGCGAGAGCTGTTCGGCAGTCCATGGGAATTGCATGAAAGTGTCGCTCACCGGAGCCGTTCTCCGGACTCGATAGCGCGTCCGGCTTCGGGTCAACCGCGCTTACACTTTCCTTTTCGGATGAGATAGCCAAACTCTCTCAAGATGGCAGCGCAAACGCAGAATGGCTTGCGCGCGGAGTTGCCCGACGCGCGACAGGTGCATTCCCACGAGCGCGGCGATTTCCCTCAGGCTCAGTTCCTGGTAGTAGTACAGGCTTAGTACCGTCCGCTCCGTCTTCGGCATGCGTTCGATGGCCAGGGCCAGGATCCGGCCCAGCTCGCTGCGCTCGAGGACGCGCGACGGCAACTGGTCGGGGTCGCCGGAGACCAGGTTCAGCAGGTCCGCGCCGGGGCGATCTTCGGAGGTGGACTCCAGCGGTTCCAGCTCGATGGATTGCACCTCGGCCAGCCATTTCCGGTACTCGTCCAGTCCGATGCCGAGTTCGGCCGCGATTTCCTCCTCGGAGGGGTCCTGGCCGGCGCGCTGGCTGGCCCGGTGAATGGCGGCTTCGATCCACCGCGACCGTTTGCGGGTTTCGCGGGGCGCCCAGTCCAACTCCCGCAGGCCGTCCAGAATGGCGCCGCGGATCTTCCGTTCGGCGTACGTGTTGAGTTGAACGTTGAGCGAAGGATCGAAGTTGTCGACGGCCGCCAGCAATCCCATCACACCGCTGGAGACCAGGTCGTCGAGGCAGAAATGGCGAGGCAGCCGGCCGTGGATCCGGTTGGCGATCAGGCTCACTTGAGGGAGATGCCGCAGCACGAGGGCTTCGCGTTCGCGTGCGGCATCGCCGTTGACCGTGGGACTGTAAGCATAGGTTCCGCTGGCCATTGGCCTGTACTCGGCAATTGCCCTGCCACTGGGTTGGTGCTGCGGCGCACGTCCGCCGGCCCCAGTTCGGCGGGAACGGATTGTCCCGCGGCGGCGCGAGCGAGAGCGGGAAATCGCCCCGCACAGCCCCGCAAAGCATGGCAGCATATGAGGTTGCTCCGGTTCAGGCGGATGCCCGGCGCACCCGCCGGTGGGACGGGCCGCGCCGGCGGGTGGGATGGCGCGGAGCCGCCGGCCGCATCGGCGCCGTCAAGAACGCCGCGCGTGTCAATCCCTTGACGCGGCGCCCGTTGACCGGCCGCCGAAGCAGCCCGGCGGGCCTCGGGCGGTTTCCCGGGCAATCTCGCCGAAGATCTTCCCTTCCGCGCCGATAAGTTTTTTGTGAGCGCGTTCTTACGGCAGGCAGAGGACGTCCTGGAGACGGCCATCGACGGCGGCGGCGATCAAGATGTGGTCATAGTGATCGGCCGCCAGGGTGGAATACGGTTGATGGACGCCGCCGGGTGGACCCTGCCTGCCCTAAGCGCCGAGTACGGCGCCACGGCGGTCTACCGGGTGGAGCGGCGCGGGAACGCCACTCGGGTGGAAGGGCTGAGCGGTTCGGAGCGGTGCTTGTTGCAGCGGAAGAACCCGCGGACGCAGCTCTGGGGCATGGGTCTACCTGGCATGCCCGCCTGCCCCGCCCCGGCCGCTCAGGCGATACTGCCGCGCGGCCCCGGCTTCCGCGGCGGTCTGATCGAACGGCCGCTCCCCGCAGGGGCGGAATCCATAATGGTGCATGCGCACCACCGTACCCCACGAACCGGTTCGCAGCACCGCACCCCGAATCACCAGTTCCGGCGGGTGAACCATCTGCAAATCGAAGGGCCAAGCGAGCGTGAGTTCCACCTCCGCACCGCCGGGCGGCGGACTCCCGGTCTGAAAACGGACGCCGCCGCGGCTCAGATCCGAAACCAGCCCCGACCCCAGGTGGGCGATGCCGTTCAGGTTGTAGCTGAACCGCAGCGGGATACCGAGGGCACGGATGAGGTTCGGTCCCGCCATGGTTTACTACCGGCAATGATCGGCGGTTCTGGCGGGTTCCAATAGCCCTGGGGGGCACGCGGTTGGCTACTGCGCGACGGGCTGGGGATGCGCGTCCACGCTCGCCAGCGTCTCCACCATCTCGTGGATGCGCGACAGCAGGCATTCCGGCTGCATGGCGGGAGCCTGGAAGATGCGCGCCGCCAGGGACTCGTCGAGCGCTGCCGGTTTCTCCTGCTCGCACTGCACTTCGCCCATGCCGAGAGAAGCCGCCGTGGAGCAGGCGAGTTGAACCATCTGCTGCAACAGGAAGTCTCCCTCGGAGGCCGGCTGGTGGTGGTGCCGCATGCAGACGCACAGGGGCTCCGGGAATCCCCACGAGCGGCCCAGGAACGCACCCGCGTCTTCATGGGCACACCCGAACAGCAAGTCTTCCAACAGCAGCGACTCACCCACATCCAAGTACTTCCGCGTGAGCACTTCGGCATACCGCGAACCTTCGATGTTCAGCAGCCCCAGGCGCCCCAGGTCGTGCAGCAGCCCCGCCGTATAGAGAAGGGGCAAGTCCTGTCCGCAGACCGTTCCCATGGTCTCGGCGATCACGGCCGTGGCGAGGCTGTGGCCCCACACCGACCGAACATGCCCGGTGCTGTACGCGGCACTCAAATGGGACCCGATGGCGAGGGTGACGGCCAGCGACCGAACGCCCTCCAACCCCATCAAAGCAATGGCTTCCGGCACCGATTCCACACGTCCGCAGATCCCGCACAGGGGCGAGTTCGCAACCCGTAGCAGGCGGGATGCCAACGCCGGGTCGCTCCCAAAAATCAACTCGAAATCGTCGGCGGCCGATCCCGCTTCGGACGAGACCGACAGGAGCCGGAGCACGGTGGCGGGGAATGGCCGCAGTTTAGACAAGCGTCTGATGGCGCTCGAGCGGTTGGCCTGCATGTCTTTCTCGGATGCTCGCAGCCCTGGCACGGAATTCGTCTCCGGCGCGCCACAGGGCGAGATTCCGCCCGATGAAGACGCTTCCCTACTCATATCGGATGCGCAGCCCGAGGGTTCTACCATGATTGGATCCCATCCTGAATCCGGCATACTAATAGTACTACTTTTCACGCTTTCGACTTCTGTAATATCTCGAACATGCGGTCCACCCACGCTTCGTGCTCGGGTTTCATCAGGACACTGCGCAGGCAGGCCATGCGTTCCTGCTCGACTTGCAATTCGGGGTACTTCCCGGCGAAGAACGCCACCGGGAGGTGCGCCACCGCCAGGTGCAGTCCGTTTCCCGCCGCCAGCTCGAAAACTTCCCGCGACCGCCGCGAAACCTCCGTGGTGGTGGCGCCGCGCGGCGCCCATACCACGATGTCCAGTTGGGGCTCAAACGGTGCAAACACAGCCGGATCGTGCCGCAATTTCCCGTACAACCGCAACGCCGCCCGGCGGCAGGCCGCCAACCCCTGGGCAAACTCGCCCTCCCGCGTCAGCGGCAGGAGCCGCTGGGTGGCCCATAGGGCCGCGGCCGCCGCTCCCGGGCGCGAGCACTCCAGGCTGATCTCCCCCAGGTGCAACTCGCTGGAGGTGAAGTAGGTGTAGGGCGAGTCGTGCCGGTATAGCTTGCCCACGGCGGGGTCGCGGAAAAGGACTGCGCCGCATCCGTAGGGCTGCAGTCCGTGCTTGTGGGGATCGATCACGACCGAGTCCGCCTCGCCCAGGAGGTCGAAGGCGGCGCGGGTTTCCGGCGCCAGGTTGGCGGCCAGCGTGAAGTACCCCCCGTAGGCCGCATCTATATGCAGGCGAAAGGGATAGCGCCGCCGCAGTTGCACAATCTGGGGCAGCGGGTCGACCGCTCCGGCGGCCGTGGACCCGGCCGTCGCCACCACGCAGCCCACATCGCCCTCCCGCAGGAGGCGTTCCAGCGCATCCGGGTCCATGCGGCCCCGCGCATCGCAAGCCACCTCGGCGAACGGAATCCGCAAGACTCCGGTGATCCGCTGGTGGGTGTAATGGGCTTGTGACGACGCCACAATCTTCTTCCCCGGATGCAGCCGGCCGGCCACCCACAGCGCTTCCAGGTTGGCCATGGTGCCCCCGCTGGCAAGATGCCCCAGGTGGGCCGGGAAGCCGCACATGGCGGCGAGTTCCGCCACCGCTTCCTTCTCCATGCGCGAGGTGGCGCGCCCGCCGTCCAGCGCGTGGTTGTTGGGGTTGATCCACATGGCCAGGGTGTAGACCATGCGCGCCAGCGGATGCGGCGGCTTCAGCATCTGGCCGGCGTAGAGGGGATGGAAGTAGGGATAGTTGTCGCCCAGGCGCCGGGCCGATTCGCGGAGGACCTCACTCACGCGGGCGGCGCCGGGAACGCTGGCGTCCCACGCCGGCAGCGTGGCGAAGCTGTTCTCCAGTTCGCGGAAGGCTTCGGGCAGTTGGGCAAAAAAGTCGCGATCAAGCATGATCTCCCAGTTTTGCACAGGAGGATCGGGCGGGAGATGGAAGGTTCGATGACACATACTTGGCCAGGGCCGGAGAGCGCGGAACGACCTCGTCCAGATCTTCGCTTGGCAAGAGGCCGGCCAGGGGGCCGGCCGCGGACGAGGGCGTCCGCCCTACTTTTGCACAGGAGGATCGGGCGGGAGATGGAAGGTTCGATGACACATACCTGGCCAGGGCCGGGGAGCGCGGAACGACCTCGTCCGGATCTTCGCTTGGAAAGAGGCTGGCCAGGGGGCCGGCCGCGGACGAGGGCGTCCGCCCTACTTTTGCACAGGAGGATCGGGCGGGAGATGGAAGGTTCGATGACACATACCTGGCCAGGGCCGGAGAGCGCGGAACGACCTCGTCCAGATCTTCGCTTGGCAAGAGGCCGGCCAGGGGGCCGGCCGCGGACGAGGGCGTCCGCCCTACTTTTGCACAGGAGGGTCGGGCGGAAGATGGAAGGTTCGATGACACATACCTGGCCAGGGCCGGGGAGCGCGGAACGACCTCGTCCAGATCTTCGCTTGGAAAGAGGCCGGCCAGGGGGCCGGCCGCGGACGAGGGCGTCCGCCCTACTTTTGCACAGGAGGGTCGGGCGGGAGATGGAAGGTTCGATGACACATACCTGGCCAGGGCCGGAGAGCGCGGAACGACCTCGTCCAGATCTTCGCTTGGAAAGAGGCCGGCCAGGGGGCCGGCCGCGGACGAGGGCGTCCGCCCTACTCTTGCACAGGAGGATCGGGCGGGAGATGGAAGGTTCGATGACACATACCTGGCCAGGGCCGGGGAGCGCGGAATGGCCTCGTCCAGATCTTCGCTGGGCAAGAGGCCGGCCAGGGGGCCGGCCGCGGACGAGGGCGTCCGCCCTACTTTTGCACAGGAGGATCGGGCGGGAGATGGCAGGTTCGATGACACATACCTGGCCAGGGCCGGAGAGCGCGGAACGACCTCGTCCAGATCTTCGCTTGGCAAGAGGCCGGCCAGGGGGCCGGCCGCGGACGAGGGCGTCCGCCCCACTTTTGCACAGGAGGGTCGGGCGGGAGATGGCAGGTTCGATGACACATACCTGGCCAGGGCCGGGGAGCGCGGAATGGCCTCGTCCAGATCTTCGCTTGGAAAGAGGCCGGCCAGGGGGCCGGCCGCGGACGAGGGCGTCCGCCCTACTTTTGCACAGGAGGGTCGGGCGGGAGATGGAAGGGGGCGGCCGGAGGACTGTTCGGCGCTTCAACGGGGCCGCGCCGGCGCTGCCGCGGAATTGCCAATCGGAGCGGCCGGGTGAATGTGGCATTATCCTCTATGAGGTGTCAGAAGAAAAACCAGTTCAATTGCCGAATCCGGAGCCCAAACGGCGTGTCGAGACCATGCATGGCCGGATCGGAATCAACCTGATGGGGAAGCGCTACGCCATTGAAACCTCCACGCGGACCTACCAGGTGCGGACCGAAGATGCCGAAGAAAGCGGAGGGCTAGGCGACGCGGCGCGATGGGGCCGACTTGCGGAGTTCCTGCACCATCCAATCGCTCCAGGAGCGATCCTGGATTACGGGCTGGAACATTTCGAGGTCATCCCTATCGTCTCCGGCGGCTTGCAAGCCCCTAAGAAATAGCGTCTTGAACGAATCGAAGTCCAGGCGGCCAGAGAGATGCAGATCGTCCAATTCGCGCCCGATGGCGTTCAGTGCTTCATCGCGCTTCTGGTCGTGCGGCATCATTTTCTGCCAACCGTTCTGAGAATGGCCTCGATCATATGGTAGCCCTCCGGGTCCTTGTCCGCAAGCGCGTCCTCGAAACGGTATGCCGAGAACGTCTCCGAGAAGTACTCGGATCCGCGCTGCGCGGCTCGCCTGGAGATCGGAAAAGCCTTGCCGCTTCGGAGCAGCCGCGCCGCCTGGCGCTCGGCTTCCGGGCCCGCCATCTGCAAAATATGGTGGCCGACTTCGTGATAGAAGCTGCGCTGCATCGCCTCCGCCAGATTTCTGCCGGCTTCTGACACATTCGCCAGCCCCGGGTCCGAGAACTCCTTGCCGTATGTCTTTGGAGAACGGAAGGCATTGACGACAAGATCCTGCGTAAGCCGATCGTATGAGCCGTTCCAATCCAGCGAGGGGAGCCGGCCGGAGAACTCCAGCCGCCCAAGCGCACGTTGCGCGAAGAGGCCCAGCACTCTGGAATCCTCCCGGAGCGCATCGAGAACCTCCCGCGTTGGCTGTTCCGGTAGCGCCGAATAGAAGCTCTTGACGTGAGTGCCGACCTCGATTGGGGATGCCCACTCAGGGCGCGGAACCGGCTCCATTTTCGGAACCTGCATGGTACCACTGTCGCCGGTTTTCCCGCGCGCGGCTTCAATGGGGCCGCGGCATCGATGCCGCGGAATTGCCGGGCGCCAGGCCGGAGGGCTATGGCGACCTGGTGCTTCAATGGGGCCGCGGCATCGATGCCGCGGAATTGAAAGGTACAGAAAAGGAAAAGGAGAAAGGAGTCGTGGATCGGCGGCTCGTTGGGCTACTTGATCCAGAGCGCTCCTTTATAAATTACGGAGCCAAGCGTCAGATCGTGGGCACCGGGGGTAAGCCCGGCGGGAACCACGAAGTTGATCTGGTTCAGTCCGGGCGTTTCTCCGGGAGCGAGTCCGGCGTAGGTCACGATGGCGGCATGGCCGTCCACGAGAACCTGCGGCGGACTCGCGAGATAATAGAGCGGCGACAACGGCGTAACCGCAATTGAGTCGTCCAGGGGAGGATTGGTCCGTCCTCCACCAGTGGCCCAGAAGGTCAGCACGTCGTTCGCATTCGCCTGCGCCGCAACCGGGGACGTTGCCGGTCCGACCAACTGATACTGCTGGTTGGTCAGAATGGGGATCGTCGCCGTCGGGTTCGTGGGATCCGGAGACCACATGAACGAGGCGAGCGACTGGTCTACGATGGTGAAATTCTGGGAAGCCGTCATCGATCCGTTCTTTACCGAGATCGTGTGCGTTCCGTTGGACAGGTTCCGTGGGAGGGACGCATTGACCTGGTTGTAGCCCACAAACAGCAACTGGACGGTCTTTGCGATATGGCCGTCGAGATACACTTGCGTGTTCCCGAGTTGGGTCACGATCTTGGTCGTATCGGCGACATCGTACTCGCCGATGGAACCAAGTCCCTGCCCGTAGATCGTAATGAGCGATCCGGGAGCAACAGCAACCGAGGCCAGTGAAGACGGGACGAACGACGGGGATTCGAAAATCCCGGCGTTCGCAACGAAATGCATCAACATCGGTGGCGTCACCTTGAAGAAATCGAGGTAACCGCTCCGCAAGGCGATGACTAGATCGGTTCCATCCGGCTGCCGTTCTGCGGCAACGCCGAAGTACGTTTGACCGGTTGTCGAAAGATTTATTGCCTCCGTGTCCGTGGCGGCATTTACGCCTCCGAAGAATCCCTGGTAAACCTCGTAGATGTACCATGGATCCGATGACGGAAATGAAGCTGCCGTGGATAGGCCGAATCCTGCTCCACCGATCTGTTGTCCGTTCTGGTCGAACACCATTTGCGCGACGTAGACATATCCGTTCGGTCCGATCGCCATTATGGACGTCCCGGCCGGCCCCGTCCACTGGGATAGCGTCGTAAAGGTTCCGCCGGGATTCAACACGTCCAGTTCGGTCTGGCATTTCGCCGTAGCAAAAGCGCAGTCCTAGGTTACAAACTTGTCTATGAAATAAACCTTTCCCGACGCGGAGACCGCAAGGGCAAACGGCATCCCTATCCCTACCTGGGACCAGGAATTCACGAGCGTTCCCGTCGTCTCATTGTAGGATCTGATCGTCGTCCATTCATAAACGTAGTTGTCGTTCTCGCCCGACTCAGTATACAACAAGCCGTTTCCGAAAGCGCACGCCGTATCGAAATCCGGCGTTTGAAACGACTTTACCTGCCCCGACACCGGATCGATAATCTGAACTACCGACGCGCCCGTGCCGCCGGCCGTCCCGATCGTTCCCGTCAGAGGATCGATGCACGCCGTGATGGCGAGAGCTCCGCCCGTGTACACCATCGCCGCCGGCCACGGGAGGGTAATCTGATTCCCAACCGAGCAGTCCACTGCCGAGATCGGCAGGATCGTCTTGGAATACACGACATATACCATGCCGTGTTCCAAATCATCCAGCATGACTCCCGCCACGCCCGCGCCGTCCACGGTAGGGACGCTCGCGGAGCAAACAGATTGCTGTTGCGCGATGGCCGCGAAGGCCAACGCAAAGAGAATCAGGGCAAAACAAACGGAACGTTTCATAACGACTCCTTTTTCCTCATGCACGCCTCGATTTTGGGCTCAGACCCCAGGACAGGATCCACGGGGTCAGAATGTCAAGCATGGCTACTTCACCTCCGATGGTGATTTTCACGAAGCGCTCAGCCTCGAGGCGTGTCAAGTGTCGGCGGCGTGGGCAGTTCCTGCGCCGCTGCCAAGTATGCGAATAGCAAGCAATACCGGCAACCGGCTACGTGCGCCCGTTCCGCTGCCGTCATCGCCGAGGGCTGGAACGCGCATTTTGT
>CAWCVR010000022.1:0-19770 GCA_963799105.1 Bryobacterales bacterium | reverse complement strand
GCTGACTGGAAAGTCGGCACTATTGCCAGTCAATCGAAATTCCGTTATGATATACGGCTACGCCCGCACAAGCACCGGCGATCCGACGACCGTGCTGCAACTCGCCGCGCTCAAGCGCGCCCGGTGTTCCAGCAGCTTCGAGGACAAGGGCCTATCGGGAGCCGGCGTAAAGCGCCCTGCCCTGTCGCGTTGCCTCAAGGCCCTTCGAGCCGGTGACACGCCGATCGTGTGGAAGCTCGACCGGCTGGGCCGCGGCCTGTGCGATCGGATAACGATGCTGGACGGGCTTCGCGCCCGCGGCGTGGAATTGCATTCGCTCACCGAGGCCATCGACACCGCGACGCCCACGGGTCGGGCCATGTGGTCACGATCGGCGTGCTGGCCGAACTGGAACGGAGTTTGATTTCGGAGCACAGCCGCGCGGGCGTTAGGGCGGCGCAACGCCGAGGGGTAAAGCTGGCCGAAGGCCGAGCCTCACGCTCAACCATGCCCGGAAGCCGATCGCCAAAGGCGAATCCCGATATTATGTCGCCGGCCTGCCGAACATGCGCCGCTCGACGCTCTACCGTGGGCGCTGGCCGGTTGAGGCTTATTCCCGCGCTTCTGCGAACCGGACTACACGCCGGGAATGACCACTCTCTTTTCAGGCCATCGATTTCCTGGTGTTTTTACCGCGCACGATTGCGGCTCCGATGCCGGCCGCGGCGGTTAGAAACATCAGCAGCGAGGACGGTTCGGGCGTCGCCGCCGAATTACCGAGGGTTGCCGTTGACGTGCCGTCGTCTTCGGTAAGGAGCCCAAGCGTGCCGTCGCCGCCCTGAACCCCGGGCGCCAGTAGAACTGTATACAGAATCGTGTAATCCGGACCAGCTATGCTCGCGAAATTGAATGTCTGGGAGTAACTGCCGACACCCGGACCAGTCTCCGAAAGGGTTCCGACCTGCGTGCCGTTGAGGTCATATTGTCCAGGATTCAGTAATCCCGGGCGAGAGATTGTCGAATAACTGAACAGAAGCTTAGCGAGAGCTGGTTCACTGAGGCCAGACCGGTACCCGAGAATGTCTGACTGATGAAATCGCCCGTATTCCAGATGTTGTACCGCGGCCCACCACAAGCTGCGGGGGAGGCTGAATTGGCGCAGGAGAGTCCGGCTCCGCCGAACGTGGCACTAACACCCCCCTGCGCTTGCGAGGGGGCGATAAGACAGATCCCAAGGAAGCCACAACGCCCAAAACGCTCTTTTTCGTTTTGCCTCCCAACCGGCCGGAGCCTGCAATTTGGATTGCGCCGCCGCCTAGTATACGACGAACCGGCGGACCTGTTGAACTTCCTCGAAAACTGGCAGCCCGAATAGTCCAACACAACGTTCTCTATGCTCGATAATCCAAGGAATCGTTCGAAGCGGACATCGCCGGTGCCGGCCATCGCGTTTGCACTCAATACGACAATACAGTATACGGACAGATGCAAGGGTTTTTTGGGGGGTCGAGATCGTGCCAGCTACCGTGGACCTGAGGGCAGGAGGCGGGCTGCGGGCATAAGGTCGAGAGAGGCGAGTCCCGGATCGGGAGACTCACTTCGGTCGCTGGGCCCTGCCCTTGGGGAGCACGTTGATCAGCGGGACGGAGCAAGCAGCGCCGGCAGCCGGGGTTACGCGCCGGAGGACAAAGGAAGCGACTCCAGGCAACACCAGTGGTCCTTTGTCGTCAAGAACGACGATTGTGGCGGGCCAACTGCAGGACGGGAGTTGCCGCCGGTTCGGAGGTGTTTAAACCGGGATTTCCGTTTTGGCATCCGGCACCATGCCAGTATACAGCCAGTCGCCTTCCTTCGATCCTTCGGGATCGGTTTTTCCTTCGGGAGCCGTTTTCCCTCCCCAAGGCGCAGTTTTCGCCTGGCGCAAAAACCCAAAACCGGGAAGCTCTGTCTTTTCAGCGCATTCCACAAACACCTCTCCGACCCTCACCCCCTGGTCGCCTGATTTCGCTCTGCCCATCGCCTCCCTCTACCCGCTCGCCACCGCCAGCGCGTCGATCCGCCGCACCATGCTCCCAAACAGCCGCCGCGTCAGATGGCTCTCGGCCAGCAGCAGCCAGTAGTACCGGGCGTGCTTGACCAGCCGGCCGCCGGTCTTCACCAGCCGTTGCTGCAAGCTGGTCAGCGACCAGTTCTCGATCCTCTTCGGCAGCACCAGCCGCCGCCACAGATTTCCCAGGTTGTAGGCGATCACGCTCAGCCACAGCCGCACCTCGTTGGACCGGAACCGATGGCAACTCAGCCGCGTCATCTTCACCGCCTGCTTGCCTTCCTTGATCCACTGCTCCGCCGTGCCCCGCTTGTTGTAGAACCGCACCACCGCCCGGCTGTCCGTCTCCAGGTTGGTCACGATGAACCCCACGCGCGGGAACAATTCCCCGAAGTGGAACTCCACCTTCGCCACCACCCGCCGCGCCGTCTTCCAACTCGCCGCTTGGTAGAGAAAACCCTTGTACCAGACCACCGGCTTGTGGCTCGGCCTTCCCACTGGCCGCGTCAGCAATTCCGCGATGTCCCGCTCCAGGCTGTCGTTGGCCGGAATGCGGATGGCATACTTCACGCCCCGCTCCTCCAGCGCCTCGTAGATCTCCGGCTTGGCGAAGGCCGCGTCGGCCCGAAACACCACTTCCTTGCCCAGCTTCTGCTGCCGCTCGATCTCCGGCAGCAGCAGTTCTTCCCAGTCGTCGGCACTGTGGACGTTGCCGGGCCGCAGCTTTGCCGCCAGGCAGTCGCCTTCCCGATTGAACAGCAGCAGCGGGTGATAGCAGGTGGACTCGAAGTGGCCGTTGTAGGCGCTCTGCTCCTGCTGGCCGTACACCGGGATCTCGGTCGAGTCCATGTCCAGCACTACCCGCTGCGGAGAATCGATAGCTTCCGCCTTGCCGATGAGTTCCCGGTTGATGCGGGCCAGCCCGGCGAAGTTCTCCTCCTCGGCCAGCATCTCGGTCTCGAACGTCTGCAAGCGGGAAGTCAGCGCCGCGCCACGATCCCAAATCTTCTCCGAACCGATCAGCCGGAACGTCGGATCTTGCGAGAGCCGCTCGGCATCGTTGACATCCTCATAGCCCGCGATGCGGCTGTAGACGGACTGGCGCAACAGGTCGGCCAGCGGAAGCTGCGTGTTCTTCCCGCGCCGTGAATCGGTCAGGTGCTTGGCGATGAGTTCGCCGAAGCCCAGACGTTCATCCAACTCGCGCACCAGAATCAGGCCGCCGTCGGAGGTGACCCGCGATCCCTGGAAATCGACCTTCAGCGAAGCGTTGAACGAGAGCTGAAATGGCTGATTTTGTTTCTCACCCATTGGGTGTTGACCTCCGGAGCGTCTTCATCACGTTGAAACCCGCATGAATAAAGGCGTCGGAGGCCATCAAGAGGTTATCCGTAACTGCTCAAAATGGAAATGGGGGGTCAATTGGGCGTCCATCCAGACGCCGTCCGCAACGCGATCGAGAGCGAACGCTTCCACAACTCTAAGCCGCTGGGAGTATCCGTCGTCGATCCCTACATCGAGTTCGTTCGCCACACTCTCGATCAACATCCGCGCCTGCGTGCCACGCGCATCTACCAGATGATTCGCGACCGCGGCTATAGCGGTAGTGTGGTGCAGTTGCGGCGCACCGTTGCCCGTTTACGTCCGCAGTTCCGCGAACCATTCCTGCAACTCCATACGTTTCCCGGCGAGCAATCGCAGGTTGACTGGGCTCACTTTGGGCACGTGATGGTGGGGCGTGCCAAGCGGGCCTTGTCCTGCTTCGTGATGACTCTGTCGTATTCCAGAGCTTTATATCTGGAGTTCTTCTTCGATCAAACCATGGAGAACTTCCTGCGTGGCCACGTGCACGCGTTCGAATACTGGTCCGGACAACCGCGAGTGATTCTTTACGACAACTTAAAAAGTGCCGTACTGGAACGCCGTGGAAATCAGGTCCAGTTTCATCCCCGGCTGATCGAGTTGAGCGCGCACTATCACTTCGCTCCACGGCCTTGTCAAGTGCGCGCCGGCAATCAGAAAGGGCGCGTGGAACGAGCCATCCGCTATGTTCGCGATTCGTTCTGGGCGGGCCGAACCTTTACCACGCTGGCCGAATGCAATCGCCAGGCCTTGCTCTGGCGCGACCAGGTTGCGCACCAACGGCGCTGGCCTGGCGGCGACGACCGCACGGTCTCCGACGTCTTCGCCGAAGAACAACCCCGCTTGCTGCCTCCTGCACTGCACGCTTTCTCCACCGACCGGATCGAGACCGTACGATCACGCAAGACCATCTATGTGCGCTTCGATCTCAACGATTACTCCATCCCGCCGGAAGCGGTCGGACGCCAACTGACTTTGGTCGCCTCCGATGTCACGGTACGGATTCTCGATGGCTCCTTCGAGATCGCGCGGCATGCGCGCACTTATGATCGCCACCAACTCGTGCTCGATCCCGCGCATCAGGATGCGGTGATCAAAATCAAGCGCAAAGCGTTCCACTCCACCCCCGGCGGTCGCTTAGAGCAGGCCGTGCCGGAGAGTAAAACGCTCTTAGACCTAGCCTTCGCGCAGGGTGAATCGGCCGGCGCCCAGACGGCCCAACTGATGAAACTTCTGGAGCAGTATGGCGCCACCGCGTTGCGTCGAGCCATCCTCGAAGCACTGCAACGCGGCACTCCACGTGCATCTTCCGTGGCTTTCCTGCTCCGCCGGCAACCTCGCTCTACACCGCTTAGCCTCGATCTCAGCCACCATCCGCAAGCTCAGTCGCTCGATATCCGCCCTCACGATCTGCAGACCTACGATGAACTCGCCCGCACTCAGGATACCGACCATGATGACGAACAATAGTCTCGCCTCTCAACTCAAGCAGATCGGCTTGTGCGCCCTACCCACGCAGTTGGATGACTTCCTCGCGCGTGTCACCAAGGCCCGCTGCTCCGCTCATCAGATCCTCCAAGAGATCGCCAAGGCAGAAGCCACTGAACGCTCGCGTCGCAGCCTGGAACGCCGCCTGCGGATCAGCGGCATCAAGAGGTTCAAGCCCATGGCCGACTTCGATTGGTCCTGGCCCACCAAGATCGAGCGCGACATCATCGAACGCGCACTGACGCTGGATTTTCTTGGGGAAACCCGCAATCTCATCCTGGTGGGCCGCAACGGTTTGGGCAAGACGATGATCGCTCAGAATATCGCTCACGCCGCAGTGCTCGCCGGCCATACCGTGCTGTTCCGTTCTGCGGCGGCGCTGCTCGAAGAACTGCACCGCCAGTCCCCGGAAGGCCGTCGCCGTAAACTGCGCGGCTACGCCAATGTGGGACTGTTGTGCATCGATGAGGTCGGGTATTTATCCTTCGACGACAAGGCCGCCGATCTCCTCTACGAAGTCGTCAACCGGCGTTATGAACGCAAGCCAGTCATCCTGACTACGAATCGGCCATTCAAAGAATGGAATGAAGTCTTTCCCAACGCGACCTGTATCGTCACGTTGCTGGGTCGTTTGCTCCATCACGCTGACGTCACCGCCATCGAAGGCGAGAGTTACCGGGTGCGCGAAAGCGAGCAGGAAACCGCCGCGCGCCGGAGGAAGAAATGACTCCCGCCGCTTCGATCCTGGAGCCCAACTCCAATCCCGCGCTGTATGTCGCCGCGGTGCTGACCCTCTACGTAGACCTGCCGGACACGCCGTTGCGCGCCAGCGTTCCGGACCAGCGCCACGCCTGCATCTGGTTTGACCGCGGCGTCCCCCTTGAAGTGGCTGAGACCGCTCTTCTGCTGGCCTGCCTCCGCCGTAAGGCGCGGCCCTCCGATGTGCCACCACTGCCTCGAATCCGCTCACTGGCTTACCTCCAACCCGTCGTTGAGGAACTCCTGGAACATCCCGCTCCCGGCGGCTACCTCCAGTACCTGCGTCTCAAGCTCCGTGGCATCCTCGACAACTCTGTCCCGGCCAAAGTCCAAAAATCTACGTTTTCAGATGATCGCTAACATCCAGGGCGCAATTCAGGACGGAAAAGCATGAATGGCCACAGATGAACACAGATGAACACAAAGCAAAGAACGGTTTTTATCTGTGTTCATCGGTGTTCATCTGTGGCTCCAATTGGTTTTTGAGGCGTTTCCCAGCGACCTCCTGGGGATGGGCGAAAACGGCGGGATTTCGGGTCGCACTCCGCTAGCAAGAAGCTCCATCGCGCGAAGATCCCCTACGAGAAGTAGTCCTTCACCTTCTCGAACAGACCCTTCTCGGCCGGCGCATTGTCCACCGGAAGCGTAGCGCGCAACTGTTCGAACAATCTGCGCTGCTCGCGAGTGATCCTGGCGGGAATGCGGACTTCGATATGCACGTAAATGTCGCCGCGGCCTCCGCCGTTCAGGACCGCCACGCCTCGATTGCGCAGGCGGAATTGCGTGCCGTTGGCAGTGGCTTCGGGGACCTTGAGCCTGATCGGTTGGCCGAGCGTGGGGACGTCGATCTCACCGCCCAGGACGGCCTGCGCCAGGTTGATCGGGATAGTGCAGTGCAGATCGTTCTCGTGCCGTTCGAAAAAGGGGTGCTCCCGGACCTTGAGGAACACGTAGAGGTCGCCCGGCGGTCCGCCGTTGACTCCGGGTTGGCCTTCGTTGGGAAGGCGCAGCCGGGTGCCATTGTCCACTCCGGGCGGAACGTTGACCTTGAGCTTGCGTTGCACCTGCTGGTACGCCTGGCCGCGGCAGGCGTTGCAAGGGTTGCGGACCACCTGGCCGGCTCCGTTGCAGGTGCCGCAGGTGCGCCGGACCGAAAGAAAACCCTGCTGGTAGAGGATCTCCCGGCGTCCGTGGCAGGTGGGGCAGGTGCTCGCTCCACTGCCGGGTTCCGCGCCCGACCCGCCACAGCGCTCGCAGGTTTCCAGGCGCGGCACCTGGATTTCGGCGCCCATGCCGAAGACCGCCTCCTCGAAGCCGATCTCCAGGTCGTAGCGGACATCGTCGCCGCGTTGCCCCCGGCCGCGCCGCCGTCCGCCGCCGCCGCCACCGCCGAAGAGGTCGCCGAAACCGAAGAAGTCGCCCAGAATGTCGCCGAAATCGGAGAAGGTATCGGGATTGAATCCGCCGGGCCCGGCGCCGCCGCCTTGCAGACCGGCGTGGCCGAAGCGGTCGTAGGCGGCCCGTTTCTGCCCGTCGCTGAGCACGCTATAGGCTTCGGAGGCTTCCTTGAACCGCTCCTCCGCGTCGGGATCGTCGGGGTTGCGGTCGGGGTGGTATTGCAGCGCCTGCTTGCGGTACGCGCTCTTGATCTCCGCGTCGCCCGCGCCCTTGCCAATACCGAGAACCTCGTAGTAATCTCGTTTTGCCACTGGGTTTGAATTACGGCCTGACCGCGACCTTCACCATCGCCGGCCTCAGGAGCCTGCCCTTGAAGTTATATCCACGCTGAAATTCGCCCAGCACCGCCTGGTCCTCGGCTTCGTCGGTCTCCACCCGCTCCACGGCCTGATGCAGGTTGGGATCGAACTCCCGGCCTTCGGTTTCGATCGCTTCGAGGCCCATCTTCTTGAGCGTCTCGAACAGCCGCCCGTAGATCAGTTCGATGCCCTTGGCGTACTTGCGGTCGGCGGTTTCCACGTTCAAGGCGCGTTCGAAATCGTCCAGGATGGGGAGGATCTCCTTCACCATTTCCATAGCGGCATACTGCAGGAAATCGGCGCGCTCGCGTTCGGCGCGGCGGCGGGCGTTGTCGAACTCGGCCAGCGTGCGCAACAGGCGCTCCAGCAGGTCCGCTTTTTCCGCGATGAGCTGGTCGCGCTCGGCGGCCAACCGGGCAAGCCGGGCCGGCAGTCCCTCCGCAAGTTCGGCGGAGTCGCTGGCGCCGGGAGACACTTCGGATGATGCCGGTTCGGGGTTCTGGGTGTCCACTGATCCCAGTTTAGCAGGGCGATTGGGGTTTGTTGGGGGCCCGGACGCTTACGGTCCTTCCACGAGCGCGACTTCCCTAGCGGTCAAATCGTACAGGCCGTACACCAGCAGGTCGATCTCCGCATCAGTCGCATCGATCTGGCGCTGGATAAGGACATCTTGCGCGGCCGACGTTGCGGCGGCAAGCCGCCGGTGTAATCCAAGCATCCCGTCGACCAACGTCGCCACGCGGTCATGATGCGCTCTCTCGGCCGGGTCGGAGAAGTCGATGGGGCGGATCGGAAGCCGAGCCACGTTGGTCTTCTTGACCTCAGCGAGCGCTTCGCCCACTTCAGGGTTCACCGTGCGATAGTACCAGTTCATCAGCTTGGAATTGACAAGACCAAGCAGGTAGCTCGCAGACGGCTGCTCATCCCGCGGCACCAGCACGTGCATGTTGTTCAGGCAAAGCAACTGTTGTGTGTCCAACGCCGCGATCAGGCCGTCCCCTGTTTGCCGCATGACGATCTTCGCGGGCGCGTCAAAGTTAGCCGCTGGCCTTGGCTCCGCCAGCCACGGGCCGTACCGGAGGAATCTGACTTCAGCAGGGGAAACGCGGTAGCGGCCGATGTCCGTTCCGCGAAGATACTGGCGGTGCTGAGGGGTCGCTCGCCTATCGCTGTCGAAGGGCCGCTCTTCGACTATTCGCTTCGTTTGAGGCGGCTTTCCCTTTCCGATCTGGTAGGGCTTGACACCGACGTTTATCTTGCAAAAGGACTCGATTCGCCGGCCAGTCCTTCGGCACTTCGCGGCGAGCGCTTCCTCACTCACCGAAGTGAAGATGTTGATGACATCGCCGTTCAATTCACGCCACTTCCGCTGCTGGTGCCGAAGATCTCGCAGCTCCTTACACGGCTTTCCGGAGGTGAATGCGTCAAGAGTCTCCGCAACCGTCACTGTGGCTTCCCAGCCGTCGGGCGTGGCCTTTTGCAAGAGGACGATTTCAGTATCCACGACCACCTTGGGAAAAACCGGGAACTTGAAATGGACAATCTCCCGGACACGGGTCGCCTCCGTCACAAATCGGCGCATGGAGTCCTGGAGGAGGTTCGTCAGCCAGGGGTTGGGAATAATCATTCCATAATCGCCTCCGTCTTTCAGCAGGTCGCGGACAGCCTTTTCGAGGAACAGGAGGTAAGTGTCGAGCTGGTAGGTCTGGTTTGGGTACTGCGCCGCCAGGTAATCCTTATCCTGCCCGTAGAGGTAGGCTCCGTACGGCGGATTCCCGATGACCGAGTCAAAGCCACCTTCGCTCATCGCGTCGGGAAAGCCTAGCTTCCATTCGAATGGGTTGATTCGCTTCATCTCCTCGGGGTCGGGAAACATCCTGCCAGTGAAATAGTCCGGGGCGATCAGGGAATTGCCGCACTTGATGTTATCCGCCAGGTTAGGCAGCGCGCGGCCACCGAAGGCAAGCTGGCTCAAGGAAAGGCTCTGGTCGGTTTCGCCTTCCAGTACCTTTAGCAACAGGGAGAGCTTGGTCACTTCAACGGCCTGAAGGTCGATGTCCACGCCGAAAAGATGCGTAGTGAGGATTCGTTTCTTCTCCTCGATCGTCAGGCGCCATTGACCGTTGCGCGGGTCTTCGTAGACCGCGTTCTTACGGGTTCTCGGCTTGTGTTCCGTGTACCAATTCAAACAGTAGTCCAGAAAGCATTGGTATGCGCCCAGAAGGAACGAGCCGCTTCCGCAAGCCATATCCAGGACGCGGAACGGTGGCTTGTCTTTGTAGCCAGCCAGTTGGGCCGGGCTCCGCCCCGCGATCTGCCGGCCGATGGTGTGCCTAACGATGTATTCAACAATGTAGGCCGGGGTATAGTAGACTCCGCCGGCTTTGCGTACTTCGGGCTTTTCTTCAATTCTGGCCTGGTGCCCGGCCGTAAGCCGGATCACCTTTCCCAAAAACCGCTCATAAACGGTTCCGAGTATCTCGACGGGCATGACGCCGAAGTGATAAGGCGAACCGTAGGCAAAATACAGGCTTTGCAAGATCGGCTTGAAAACCTTGTCGTCCACGGTCAGCTTCGGTGTGATCCGGTCGGGATCTTCCGATACGCCGCTTTCCTTCTGAAAATGAAACAGGCCTGAGTTGTACTTCTCGTCGGATTGGCGGCACAGGCCGCGTATGAAGCGGGAGTAAATGTCGGGCCGTTCGCACAGCTTCAGAAGTTGCTCGTAAGGCTCGAGGCCCCGGTCTTCCGCAATGCGAAGGAACACCACGCGGTCAATGGTGAGCTGCACGGCCGCATTCAGGTCGTCTAAGGGCAGGCTCTTGTTCCGAAGAGCTATGTTGCCGGCCAGCGCGAGCCGCCAGCCCTCCATTTCGTTCAAGAACTCGACGTCTACTTCGGACGTACCCCGCTTCCGCTTGGAGGCGGCGTACTGGTCAAACGCTCCGGACCAGACGGCTTCGCGCGAAAACACGTCCCAGAGTTCGCGCCAACGGTCGGGGTACTCGTCGTAGCGGAAGTGCTGGATTCTGGCATGGCTCGCCTTGTCGCTCGGGTAGGGTCGCGTAGTGCAATCGTAAGTTCCCAGCTCTTCAAAATTGGTGAGGATGGACAAAGCCAGTTTGCCGCTGAATCCATAGCGGCGAAGCTGGAACGCGGGCGCCGGGTCCGCTCCGATGTTGACGGCGCACTTCTTGGCTTCGACGAAAAACTTCCTCAGGGTGCCGACGCGGAAGGTGTAATCCGGGTTTTTCTGGTGCCCTTCCACCTCCAGGCTGTCTTCTGGACTCACCTCCCTGTACTGAGGCGCAGTCATCGCCCGATTTCCGACGTCCCATCCGAGGGCCTCAAACAGAGGGTCGATCAGCGATTGGCGAACGTGGGCTTCGTTGATGCCGGGAGCGAGGAAGACCTCGCGGTTGGTGGCGAAGTACTGACACAGCTTCGCAACCTTGTCTTTGCCCTGGTCAATGGTCATATCGTTTCCGTTGGCCGCCATTGGCGCTGGCGGGCGGGGCGTGCATCCGCTTCAGAGTCTAACACACGCCCCCGGAAGCGGCTTCTCCCGGCCCCGCAACTCCCGGCCACGCCACCAGCCGCCTTCCACCGGTGTCAATTTCCCCCGCCGTTTGATATCCTCGAACCACCGGTATGATGCTACGAAAACTCCTTCTCACCGCGGCGATTCCCGCCCTCGCAGTTCCCCTGCTGTTGTTCGCGCAGCAGCCCGAAAAAGTCGACCTGAACGTCATCCACAAGCTCAAGGCCGCCGAGTTCGGCGGTGGAGGCCGTGGCGGGCGCGGCGGCGGCGGAGGCCGCGCCCCGGTCGCGGTCATGGACACCATGTACAACCTGACGGATCGCTACGGCCCGCGCCTCACCAACTCGCCGCAATTCCGCGCCGCCGGGGAGTGGGCCGTGACCCAGCTCAAGGAATGGGGCCTGAGCAGCGTCCACCTGGAGCCGTGGAGCACCACTGGCCTTCGCGGCGGGGCCATCCCCAGTTGGGAAATGAAACACTACTTCGGCGCCATGGTCGAGCCCACCTACATGCCCATCATCGGGTATCCGCAGGCGTGGACCGGCAGCACCAACGGCGTCGCTACCGGTGAAGCCATAATCGCCCAGAACTCCACCGCGGAAGACATGAACAAATGGCACGGCAAGCTGCAGGGCAAGTTCGTGCTGATCGCCCCCGCGGCGGCCGGCGCCTCGACCGCGGCACTCGAGCTCGCCTTCCCCACCACTCCCCTGGCGCATCGCTACTCCGATCGGGAACTGGCCGACATCGTCCCGGAAATCATTCCCGGCGGCGCGGCGGCCGGTCGCGGCGGACGCGGCGGCCCGTTCGCCGCCCTCGCCAACATGACCCCCGAAGAGCGCCAGGCGTTCCAGGAAAAGCAGGCCAATTACTGGAAGGAGGAAGGCGTGCTCGCCACCATCACCGCATCGGCCCGCGGCGAGAGCGGCACGGTCTTCGCCAACAACGGAGCGCCGCGCACCGGCGATCCCACTAAGAACATTCCCGCCGTCGCCATTACCGCCGAGAACTACAACCGCGTTGTCCGCCTGATGGAGCACAAGGTCCCGGTCAAGCTCTCCTTCGACATCCGCAACGAATTCGATACGACCAAGACCGATTCCTTCAACGTGATCGCCGAAATCCCCGGCGCCGCCAAACCCAACGAATTGGTGATGGTGGGCGGCCACTTCGATTCCTGGCACATGGGCACCGGCGCCACCGATAACGGCGCGGGCGCCGCCCTGGCCATGGAAGTCATGCGCCTGCTGAAGACGACCGGGCTCAAGATGGACCGCACCGTCCGCATGGCGCTGTGGGGCGGCGAAGAGCAGGGGCTGTTCGGCTCGCAGGCTTACGTGAAGGCGCATTTCGCCGACCCCGCCACCATGAAGACCACGCCCGAGCACGACGGGTTCGCCGGGTACTTCAACATCGACAACGGCACCGGCCGCATCCGCGGTATTTACCTGCAGGGCAACGAGATGGCGCGGCCGGTTTTCGAAACCTGGTTCGCCGCGCTCAAGGACATCACGCCCGGGGTGGTGACCGCTCGCAATACCGGGGGCACCGATCACCAGTCGTTCGACGCCGTGGGTCTCCCCGGCTTCCAGTTCATCCAGGACGACATGGATTATGAGACCCGCACGCACCACTCCAACATGGACGTCTACGACCGCATCCAGGAACAGGACATGCGCCAAATGGCCGTGATCGAAGCCGTATTTGTGTACAACGCCGCCACCCGCCCCGAGAAGCTGCCGCGCAAGGATCTGCCCGCAAATTAAATGGCGTCTGACCCCTTTTTTAGCCGGCTCACTCCCTCGCGGAAGATCTCCGGGCGCGTGAGCAGGCTGACTACCAGGAAGGCCTCGGCCTCGAAGTCGTAGAAGAAACCGGGTTGCACCAGCACGTCGTGGCGGCCCAGCAGTTCGAGCGCCCACTCTTCCTCGCTGCGAATCCGCGGTACTTGCAGCGTCAGGTTCCAGCCGCCCTCCAGCGCCAGCAGGCTGAACGCGGAACCGCTCAGCGCTTCCCGCGCGAAGGCCAGGTTCCGGGCGGTGCGCTCGCGGATCTGGCGCCGCACCTCGATGCCGGCGTCCAGCAGTTTCGCCGCGGCGCACTCCACCGGCGCGCCCACGGAAAGGAACGTGTCGGCGATCCACTCCAGCTTCTCCATGGCCTCGCGGCGCAGGCGCTCCGGGCCGGCGCACACGATCCAGCCCAGCTTCATCTGCGGCAGCCCGGCCACTTTCGAAAGGCCGCTGAGCGAAAACGTCAGGCAGTCCTCTATGCCGGCGAGCGTCGTCACGCGGTCGGCATCGGCCCTGAAGGCGTAGTCGGAAAACACCTCGTCGGAAATCAGGGCCAGACCCCGCCGGGCGGCCAGCCGCGTCAGCGCCGCCAGTTCCTCGCGCTTGACGTACGATCCCGTGGGATTGTTGGGATTCACCAGTACCACGGCGCGCGTGCGGTCCGTGACGGCCGCTTCGAGCGCACCCAGGTCCATCGACCAGCCGCCGAAATACCGCAGCGGGTACTGCCGCGGAACCAGCGATTCCATGTTGGCGAGGTATTCGAACAGCGGATACGAGGGGCGCGGAACCAGCACCTCGTCGCCCGCATCGGCCAGCAGCTTGAACAGGTAGGCGTACGCCTCGCTGGTGCTGGCGGTGAGCAGAATGCGGCCGGCATCCACCGCGCACCCGCGCGCGGCGTAATAGCCGGCCACCGCCTCGCGGGCCGCCACGGAGCCGGCCGGCGACGGCTCGTAGACCAGCATCCCCGGATCGGCGAAGGCCGCGGCGATTCCCGCCGGATAGCTCAGCCCCGCGCGCGTGGGATTGGATTCCGTGAGATCCAGGATGCGCGCGCCCTCGCCCCGCCGCGTCTCCAGCAATTGCGTCAGACGGTTGGGACGCGTGTCCCAATGAAACCGCGATGAGAACATGTGTTACTGATTGTATAGGCATGAACACCGGTGAAAGCGCGCCGATCGTGGAATTCGATCGCGTCGTCTTCAGTTACAGCTTCACGGAAGTGCTGCACCAGGTGTCCTTCACCCTGGGCAAGGGCGAAGTGGTCGGACTGCTGGGTCCCAACGGCGCCGGCAAGAGCACCACCATCAAGATCATGGCGGGCATTCTGGCGCCCGGCGGCGGGACCATCACGGTCGCCGGGTTTCCCCTGCCGGCACGGGCCATCGACGTGAAACAGCGCATCGGTTACGTCCCCGAAACCGCCGTGCTGTTCGACAGCCTCACCGGCCAGGAGTTCCTGGAACTGTCCGGGCGCCTGCACGACGTCCCCGAGGATACGCTGCAGGCGCGCATCCGCGCCATGCTGGAAACTTTCAACCTGCTCAGCGACCGGTCCAGCCGCCTCGACAGTTACTCCAAGGGCATGCGGCAGAAGATCCTCATCGCGGCCGCCCTGTTGCACAACCCCGAGTTGATTCTGCTCGACGAGCCGCTCTCCGGGCTGGATGTGAACGCCGCCATCATGATCAAGGACCTGATTGCCTCGCTCGCCGCCGGGGGCAAGACCATCCTCTACAGCTCGCACGTGTTGGACGTGGTGGAGAAGGTCTGCGACCGCGTGCTGATCATCCACCAGGGCAAGTTGATTGCCGACGGCTCGGCCGCGAGCCTCAAGGCGTCCACCAACGAATCCACGCTGGAAGACGTTTTCCGGAGCCTCACCGGTTCGGCCAGCGTGGACCCCGGCGTGGCCCGCATCGTGGCGGCGATGCAATCGTGAAGACCCTTCGCGCTGCCTTCAACCGGCTGCTGCGCGGCCCCGCCGCATGCCGCCTGCTCGGCCGCATGGGCATCGACGCGCGCCGCTACTGGCTGTTGATGCAACTGTTCGGCCGGCTCGCCGGGCGCCGCGAGATGATGAGCCACCTCGGCCACAACGCCACCGCCCTGCGCACCAATGCCTGGGTCCTCTGCGCCATGACCGCGCTGATGACCGTCCTGTTGCTGTTCACGAAACCGGGGGTCGCGTCGTACTTCGCGGTCTTCATAGGTGTGACGGGGTTCCTGATGATGGGAATCCTCTTTTCCGAGGCGGGCAACAGCCTGGTGAATCCCGTGGAAGGCCTGGTACTGGCGCACCAGCCCATCGATGGCGCCACCTACACCGCCGCCAAGCTGACTCACCTGGCGCGCATCCTGCTCTACCTGGTTCCCGCGCTCAACGGCATCCCGGCGCTCGGCGGGCTGCTGCTCGGGGCGCCCTGGTATTATCCGCTGCTGCATCTCGGGGCCGCGTTTGCGCTCGGCGGCGTGATCGCGCTGTCCTGCTGCGCGGTGTTCGGCTGGCTGATCCGCTTCGTCCCGGCACGGCGGTTGAAAGCCGCCGGGCAGGTTGCCGAGGTCGTGCCGTGGACCGCCTTCATGCTCTTCCAGAACGGCCGCGGCCTGTTCCGCCACGTCCACATGCCGCACTGGATTCCCACGGAGACCGCGCCGCTGGTTGCTATCGGCATCGCCGCCGCGGCGGTGTCCGCGTTCGCCGTGGCGATGGGACTCCGCTGTCTTTCCGGCGATTACCTGGTGCGCATCTCCGCCATCGCCGGCGGGTCGTCCGGCGCACAAACCAGGCCGCGGCGCTCGCGCACCGGCGAACTGGTGGCGCGGCATTTCGGCGGGCAGGCCAGCCGCGCCGGCTTCGAGTTCATTTCCCGCATGATGCGGCGCGACTGGCAGTTCCGGCGGCAACTGATTCCCATGATCCCCGGCGTGTTCGGGGTCTTGTATCTGTCGGCCCGCGGTTGGCGGACCTCGCCGTTCTCCGGCACGTTCACCGCCGTGCACCTGGTGCCGCACCTGTTCGGTGTGCTCCTTTTTTTCATCTGCCCGCTTCTGGTTTACGGCAGCGACTATAAGGGGACCTGGCTGTTTCTGCTGGCCCCCGCGCGAGCCTTCGGTCCCTTCGCCAGGGGCATCCACGCGTGGCTGTGGTTGCGAATCGTGGTCACGCCGCACCTCGCGCTGCTGGCCGCAACCGTGTGGCTGTGGGGCATTCGGGACGCCGCGTTGTTCACCGCCTACAGCCTGGCCATAGCTTCGTTGTACCTGGGTGTGGAACTGCGGTTGATCGACGGGGTGCCGTTCAGCAAGCCGCCCGAGCCCTCGCGCCAGAGCCTGCTGCTCCCCCTGATGATCCTGGGCGGCTTGCTGATGGCCGTCGCCGTGGCCGTGCAGCACTTGCTGCTGTTCCGCTCGCACACGTCCGTGCTGGCGGCGGCGGTGCTGCTGGGCGCCGCCGCGTACTTCGCCACGCGCAGTTCGCTGGATTACTTCGCCACCGCCATCCGTTTCAATCTCAGCCTGATGTCGGCGGAAGCCAAGGTGCTGTACACGGAGGTGGGATGAGGGCGCCCGGTTTTCCGCTGCTGGCCGCATGGCTCTCTACCCAGGTATTGGGCGCCCAGACGACGCCGCTGACGGTCAAGGAAATCCTGGCGCGGGTGCAAACCAACACTGGCCAGTTTGAACGGTCGCTCCCCGATTTCGTGTGCGACGAGAAGATCGATTCGCAGACGATCGCGCACGGCGTACTGGCGCGCGAGGCGATCGCCGAATCGCACTTTACCGGCCTTCAGAAGCAGAACCGGAGAATGACCTTCACGGAATCCCGCGAGTTCGTCGCCATCAACGGCAAACCAGCCGGAAAGGGGCAGCCACTCCGCGGAGTTTTCCTGTTCGGCGGAGGCTTCAGTTCCCTGTTGGACCAGACCTTTTCCGCGAAATTCGCTCCCGTGCACGACTACCGGATTACGGGCGAGGAGAGATTCAACGACAGGGCGGCCCTGGTAATCGAGTTCGCCACCAAGCCGGATCAGAAATTGTTGCAAGCGGCCTGGAAGGGAACGGCGATGATCCAGCGAGACACCGGTAAGGCCTGGATCGACCTGGAGACGCTCCAGGTGCTGCGCATCGAGCGCCGGTTCCTGAACCTCCCGCGGGAGTGGACGGGGTTGGTGGCCACGGTCGACTATGGCCCGGTATCCATCGACGAAAAACCCTTCTGGATGCCCCTGAGAGTGAAGGCCGATCAAACCACCAAACGCGGCCCCGAGGAAGTGTACACCGCCGAGTACCGCAACTACCGCAAGTTCGATGTGGCGTCGGGAATCGTCTACGAGCCGGTACGGTAGCGCAGCCCCCCGCCACCATCGGCTATCCTGAATTAGCCCTATGCAACTCGAAGAAATCCAGGAACAAATCCGCAGCCAGAACCTCGATGGCTGGCTGTTCTTCGACCACCACCTGCGCGACCCGCTGGCTTACCGCGTGCTCGGCCTGCCCACCACCACCGTTCCCACGCGGCGCTGGTATTACTTCATCCCCGCCACCGGCGAGCCGCGCGGCATGGAACACCGCATCGAGCGCAACATGCTCCGCGACCTCCCGGGCGACCGCATCCCGTATTCAAGCTGGAGCGAACAGGTCGAGGCCCTGCGCCGCATCACCGGCGGGCGCGGACGCGTGGCCATGCAGTACTCGCCCCTGTGCGCCATCCCGTACGTCTCCAACGTGGATGGCGGCACCATCGAGCTGGTGCGCAGCCTGGGCGTCGAGGTGGTCAGCTCCGCCGAGCTTGTCCAACACTTCGAAGCGCGCTGGACGCCCGAAGCGCTGGAAACCCACCTGGAGGCTGGCCGCCGCGCCGACCGCGTCCGCGCCGCCGCCTTCCAGTTCATTCGCGAACGCACGCGCAACCGCGTCCCGCTGCAGGAAGTCGAGGTTAAGAACTTCGTCCTCGAGGGCTTCGCCCAAGCCGGCATGTGCACCGGCGACGGACCCATCGTGGGGTGCAACGCCAACTCCGCGAACCCCCACTACGAGCCCACCGAAGAGGTCACCAGCCCCATACAAAGCGGCGACTGGGTGCTGCTGGATATGTGGTGCAAGCTCGACCGGCCCGGCGCCGTCTACTACGACATCACCTGGACGGCTTACTGCGGCGATACTCCGCCCGACAAAATCCGCGAGGTTTTCGGCATCGTCACCTCCGCCCGCGACGCGGCCATCGAGCGCGTGGTGAGCGCCAAGGCCGCCGGCTACCCGCTGTGCGGCTTCGAAGTGGACGACGCGGCACGCGCGGTGATCGCCCAGAGCGGCTACGGCGAGTGGTTCACCCACCGCACCGGGCACTCCATCGGCGTGGAAGTGCACGGCAGCGGCGCCAATATGGACAACCTGGAAACCCACGACGAACGGCGCGTCGCGCCCTGGACCTGCTTCTCCATCGAGCCCGGCATCTACCTGCCCGAATTCGGCGTGCGCAGCGAGATCGACATGTTCGTCGGCGATCGCGACGCCCGCGTCACCGGAGAAATTCAGCGGGAGGTGGTGCTCCTCTGATGCCCGCGCAGGCCCTAGCCGCGGTGGCCACCCTGCTGGCGTTCGCCGCGCACGGCGACCGCGTCGAGTTCACGCTGGACCAGGGCAGCGCCGAATTGCAGTGGTATTCCGACAGCACGTTCCGCTTCCGGCGCACGCTCGCCGGGCCGCTCGCCGCGCTGCCGCGTCCCGAGGGCGGACCGGTCGCCATCCACATCGACGATTCGCCCGGCGCGCTGCGCATCCGCTCCGACTCGATGGAGGTGGTCATTCAGAAGCACGGCCTGCTGGTCGCCGTTCTCCGTTCGAAGGGCCAGACCCTGATGAAGGATCTCTCCGAACCGGAAGCGTCCGGGCAGGGAGTGGCCTGGGAACGCGAGGCGCCGGCAGGCGTTCGCTTCTACGGCCTGGGGCCGCGTCCCGATCCGCAATTCGACCTCACCGGGAAAGCCGTCTCCGCCGCTATCCCGTTCCTGATCTCCACCGCCGGCTACGGCGAATTCCATCCTGGCGCCGGCCCCTGGCGCTTCGATTTCACCTCGGCCGGCCGCTACCGCATCGAGGCCCCGCGCGTCGATTACTTCTTCTACTACGGTCCGCCACCCAAAGAGATCTTCCGCGAGCACAACCGCGCCGGACAGGCTTCCCTGCCCTGGCAGTACACCGCGGCGGCCTCGTGGACGGGACTGCGAGACGCGCTGACTAGCATGGTGCAGGGCGCCATGTCGGGCGTGATCTACCCTTCGTTCGACTTGGCGAAGTTCGCGGGCGCCGACGCGGCCCTGACGGTGCGCGCGCGGCAACTCGGATCGCTGGTGCCGCGGGCCGCCGCTGGCGCCGTGGGGCTGAGCGACTTCCGCAACCAGTTGCAGTCCTTCTTCACGGTGTATGGCCCCGAGGCCGACTACTACGGCCATCCCCTGTGGCATCCCCTGCCCTTCCAGTTTCCCGCCGACCCCGAGTGTGCGGGCCACGCCGACGAGTTCATGTTGGGCGACGAAATGCTGATCGCGCCCATCACCGACGCGACCGGGCGGCGCCAGGTGTATCTGCCGCAGGGCATCTGGACCAACCTGGATACCAACCAGGTGGTTTCTGGTAAGACCACCATCGCCGTCGAGACGCCATCGCTCCCCGTCTTCGCGCGCAATGGCACGATCGTTCCGCTGGACAGCGCCGCCGGCATGGCCTTGCACTACTTTCCCAAGCTGGGCGCGGAGTTCTTCCTGCTGGAAGAGGACATCGGCAAATACTCGCAGGTGCACGCCGCGCCCGCCGCCGACATTATGCGGCTGGAGATCGAGTCCAAAAAGGAGCGGCGCTACCAGTGGGTGGTGCACCACGTGGATCGCCCGGCCACGGTGAGCTTCGAAACTCGCGTCTACCGCCCCGTGGAATCGCTTGCCGCGCTGGCCGCCGGCGCCTGGTTCTACGACGCCGCCAGCCGGAATCTGCACATTCGCGCGGACGTGGGTGCGGGAGAGGATTGCATTATCAACCTGG
>CAWCVR010000021.1:0-11644 GCA_963799105.1 Bryobacterales bacterium | reverse complement strand
TATGTTTTTTTTTTACTTGGTTGACCTGCTTCGACTACATCGTATTGCTATGGAATGGGAGGACTACCATCTCCACGAGTTCGTAATCGGCCGCCGTCTTTACAGTGTGCCCGATCCCGACGACGACATGTACGAGCGCAAGGTGATCGATGAACGCCGCGTACCGCTCGGGCAGGTCGTGCCCCGTGTGGGGACGCAGTTCGCATATCTGTATGACTTCGGTGACAACTGGCGGCATGAGCTGCTACTGGAAGCCATCCTGCTGCCGGAGCCAGCCGCGCCCTATCCGACGTGCATCGGCGGCGAGCGCCGCACGCCTCCAGAAGACGTCGGTGGAACTCACGGGTATGAAGAATATCTCACGGTGCTGGCCGACCCCGAACACGAAGAGCATGAAAACATGCTGCTGTGGCGAGGTCCCTTCGATCCGGAAACATTCTCGTCTGTCGAGGTAAACCAGGGACTCCAGAAGAAGTTCCGCTCCCGAAAGCTGGCGAAAGCGGTCAACCCGGTCTAGAACGGGGCCTCGCCCCCGCAGATTTCCGATACTCTGCGCCGTTACGCAACCCCACCGAAAGGACACACTGAAACTGTGAGCGATCCGAAGGAGAACCGAGGCGGGCACCCCGTCGGTCCTTGCATGCCTTGCGGTTGGGGCTGCGGCGCCCAACTCGCGTGCACTGAGATGCGGAGACATTTCACGGAGTGCCAGAATCGACCCAAACGTCGTCGGTGGATGAAAGCGACCAGGTGCCGGTGCTGCAGGGCGACATACAAATATCGGGCGGGAATCTGCACCGGGTATTGCGCTCGATGTCGTTCGGGGCGCTGCCAGGTATTGCGCGCTGGGCCGGCGCCGGCAAGTGTTGATCGTCCGCTCGCGGCCGTCCGCCGGGACCGCGCATGGCCTGCGGTTGGGGCTGCGGTGCCAAGCTCACTGCAACCGAGATGCGAGGGCACTTCACGCGTTGCTCGAGGCGGCCGCAGGTTGCGGTCAGAAAGGGCTCCGCGGATGACGAAAATCGCGCAATGTGTAGAGGCAAAATAAGCCTCGCCGGCACCGACACCGTCCGCACCACGTTTCCCGAAGGTCCGCTGTCCACCGCACGTAAGCTCTAGATCAGTTAAGAGTTTCAGGCCCTTGTGTGCAGCAACCTGAAGTTTACTGCACACCCCGGAGGGCTACTCTAAGCCCTTTATTTGGCGTTGCGCGATTGCCTGATTTGGGTAGGGTTGCTGCACACCCCCTGGAGGGCCGTTTTTGGGGGTGGAGGGCAGTTTCCAGGGTGGGGATTACGACAGAGCCGGAACTGCCAGACTTCGAGGTGGTTCCGGCAACTGCACTTGGCCCACTTCGGCATTTGAACTGGCCCAGGCTAAGTCATTGATCTGGCATGAATCGTCTCCTCGGTGGGATTCTGCCTCCCGACGACGATACGCCGTACGTCGTCGTCGCTTTTCCTTTTTTCTTGTTGGGGTTAGCGGCTTTTTCACACTTCGTCGCGGGTGGGCCGGCCCAAATGCCGAAGTGGGCCAAATACGACTGCCGAAATCACGAGGTTCGGGCCGCGCAGATCGTCGCCGGAAGCACGTCGGTTTACCGCATTGAACGCAGACTTGACGTGCTTGCCACTGTTTTTATAGGATTCTTCCTTCATGTGAGCGCTCCAGCCAAAGGAACCCATATTCGCAAACAGCATGAAGGTAATCCCAATTCATTCGGGCTCGTCCATGCGAGAGCAGCAGCGGGAAATCGCTGAACTCGCTTATGAGTATTGGCTTGCGAGATTCGGCGTGCAATACGGACCGCCGGAAGAAGATCTCTTCAAAGCACAGCGAGAAGTGATGGCCAGAATTTCAAGGTTACGAATCACGACGGCAGGGCTGTTTTTGGTATGAAGGTACGTAAAACCGGCGACTGCCGAGAGCAAGGTCTGACCTCTTTCCTTTTCCCCGCTTGCTTTGCACCCGCCCCGCGCGCCCGGAATCTTTCCGCTTGCCGTCGCCGTGGTTTGGCGCCCCGTGCAGGCGGGGCCGGGCGCACGCCGGTTTGCCGCCCGTGCCCGGCCGCGCGACGCGCACGCGGTTCGCGTTACCGGGCCGGCGGCGCGCGGCGCGACGGACGAGCGTGCTCTGACGCCTCGGCGCGCCCGGAATCGCTCCGCATGCCGTCGCCGCCGTTCGGCGCCACGTACCGGCGGCGCAGAAGACAGAGCTGAACTTCAGTCGCTCTGTTGCCGAGCTTCCTCCCTCGTTGCATTCTCCAGGAAATACGATTCGGTGTGGAGCTTCAGCGCGAGTGCTCTGTGTCCTTTCGGTGGGGTTGCGTAACGGCGCAGAGTATCGGAAATCTGCGGGGGCGAGGCCCCGTTCTAGACCGGGTTGACCGCTTTCGCCAGCTTTCGGGAGCGGAACTTCTTCTGGAGTCCCTGGTTTACCTCGACAGACGAGAATGTTTCCGGATCGAAGGGACCTCGCCACAGCAGCATGTTTTCATGCTCTTCGTGTTCGGGGTCGGCCAGCACCGTGAGATATTCTTCATACCCGTGAGTTCCACCGACGTCTTCTGGAGGCGTGCGGCGCTCGCCGCCGATGCACGTCGGATAGGGCGCGGCTGGCTCCGGCAGCAGGATGGCTTCCAGTAGCAGCTCATGCCGCCAGTTGTCACCGAAGTCATACAGATATGCGAACTGCGTCCCCACACGGGGCACGACCTGCCCGAGCGGTACGCGGCGTTCATCGATCACCTTGCGCTCGTACATGTCGTCGTCGGGATCGGGCACACTGTAAAGACGGCGGCCGATTACGAACTCGTGGAGATGGTAGTCCTCCCATTCCATGACGATCTGCAATATGGTGTGCAGTTGGGCCAGAGTAGTGTCTTCCCACACCTGAATGCGCCGCCAGATAGGCGGCTGAATGTCCCGCAACGTCACCTTTAGTTGATACAGGGCTCGAGTTTTCGCCACGATTACATCTTACCCATCGCCAGAATGCGGCGGACGGAAGTTCGTCCGATGTTCAGCCGGCGGGCGATTTCAGCTTTGGCGACGCCAGCGCGATGTAGTCTTCGGATCTCGGCCGCGTGTGCGGCTGCCGTTGCTGGCCGACCCAAACGTTTGCCGTTCTGCCGGGCATGGGCCAAGCCGGCCCGAGTTCTCTCCTGCAGAATCTCTCGTTCGAAGGCGGCGAAGACGGCCAGCAACCCCGCCATCGCTCGCCCTACGGGCGTAGTCAGGTCCAGCGCCTCGGTCAGCGACACGAATCCCACTCCAAGATGCTCCAGTTCCTGAAGCGTTGCCAGTAGATCCGTGACCGACCGGCCCCAGCGATCCAGCCGCCATACCAGCACTACGTCGATATCGCGACGGCGGGCGGCCTCCAGCAGTTTCTCCCGCGCCTCTCGCTTCACCGCGCCGGAGCCAACTTCACGGATCTGCACGGTGATCGTCCAGCCTCGCCGAGCGGCATACTCCCGCAGAGCGCGACTCTGCATGGGCAGTGTCTGCTGATCGTTCGTCGAAACGCGGGCGTACAGGCCAGCGCGGAACATTTTCGCCGACTTCCGTGCCTGGCCAAAAACGTTATCGGATTTCACTGTTGTCCAAGATAGATTCAGAATCGGTGTTTTGGACGGGTTAAGCCCTGTGCTTTCAATAAAACGCGCAACAGGTTCAAGTTGAGGTCTCCGACTGCTTCATGACCCTGTCCAAGACGGCCGGAGGTGGCGTGTTGCGGGCGAATTGCCTCGGACGGTGTCGAAATAGGCGATTACCGGGCATTTCGAAGTGGATTGCGGCCTTGTGGTGCCTCGCGCAAGCACTCCCCCCTGTCCAAGACGCCAACCGCCAAAATTTGTTTTGGACAAGAGTGATCGGATTTTGCCTTTGGAAAGGCCCGTTTGGCGGCCATTTCAGAGTGTCACCCAACCATGGCCGGAGTCGTTCCTTTTCGGCCAGGAAAGAATCATGATATTACGCCGCTGTGGGCGTGGCGAGCCGGGCCAGCGTCTCGCGGTAGTTCCAGGGCATCCACTCCGACTGGCTTCGCTTCAACTCTTCGGCGTGCCGCTGCAACTCGGTCAGATAGTCGAACGGATTGGCTCCGTTCAGTTCGCAGGTGTGGATCAGGCTCATGAACAGATCGCCTACTCTGGCGCCGTTCAGCGTCTTGTAGAAGAGTGCGTTCTTGCGGTTCAGGATGGCTTTCTTCAGGGCACGTTCCACGATGTTGTTGTCGATCGGTGCGCCTGGTTGCCTTGAGAAACAGCGTCAGCTTCGGCCAGTGATTCAGTAAATAGGAGATCGCTTTTCCCAGCCCGGAGTTCGGTTCCGTCTTGTGCTCCGCCAACTGCGTCTCCATCCACTCATGCAGCCCTTTCATCAACGGCCCGCTGTGCTCCTGATGGAAGCGCAACCGGTCTTCCGATGACAGTTCCTGTTCCCGTGCCAGGGCGTCGTGGTGATAAACGCCGCGCAGCGTCTCCAGCACATAACGGCATTCTTCAGGAAAGTTATCGACCACCTCCACCAACTGCCGCCTTCCATGGGCGAGGCAGTTGGCCAGCAGAGGTTCGACGCCTTCCAGCTTCGGCGTGTTGCGCGACAGCGCATCGCACATCTGGATCGGCGCCGGCAGTTCGCGTGCGCGCTGTTTCAGCACATCGGCAATGTTCTCGCCCGCATGCTTCCATCCGGTAAAGAACAGCGCGATGGTCCATGCACCAACCATCGATACGATGCCGCTGGTGAAGGTGCCCGTCCGCTTGTCACCCGGCTCGCGCGTCAGGCGCAGAATCCGCATGCCCGTGTCGTCGTTGTGCATCACGCTGCCTTGCGCCGCCTGCCGGATCAACTCCTCCAACACCGACCGGAACAGTTTCGCGGCGGCAGTCATTAAATCCCACTGCGTCGTTGCTGGCAAGCGGCATCCCCAGATGTTCCTGCAGCCTCTCCAACCGCCTGAATGGCACTCCGGTGCCATACTTCAACAGGGCGATCATCGCCACGGCCGTCGCATCATACTTGTCTGCTCCCGCCGTCGTTCGGTTCGTCGGCGGTGAAAACCTGCCCGCAGGCGTTGCAGCGTAGTCGCTCCATCTCGAACACGGTCGCTTCCAGCGGTGCGTGCCCCACGAATCTTACCAGCGTCGCCGGTTCCTTCTGGCGGTACACTTTTCCCTGGCGGCATTCCGGGCAACTGTCGCCAGCGTGGAGCGCGGCGTGCGCGATGGAAACCCGGTTTGCGCCGGTGAACGCAACGGCACCACGGCGCCCGTGACCAACCGGAGCAGATTCGCCGGTATCCGGCTTGTCCACGGGCACCGCATCCTGCGGTAGAACGGCGCTGGTTTTCTCCGTGTTCCGTTTCGGCAGCAGTCTCTCTGCCATGGCATGCAGTGCGGTCTTGAGCTTCTGTCCTTCCGTTTCGCTGAGCGGCGCGCGCGTGCTGCGATCGATGATCTGATCCAGTTCGTCCAGATTCACGTCGATCCGCGTCTCATCGTCATAGCTGGGTGAGGTACTCGCGGAAATGCGGCGTCAAGGGTAAGCCCAGGATTTCCTTGATCGGGCGGTTCGGCTTATTGGTCTGGTCGTTTTTGCCGCGCCCGGTCGTGAGCCCGAGCAGTTGCCAGTTCGCCGCACGGTAGCAGGTTCCGCGAAAACGTCCGGGATCAATGAAGGTTTCCGCGAAGTAGACGGGATGTCCGTACATCTGTTCCCAGTCGTCGGACAGGGCGCGGGTTACCTTCCCCAGAATGTGCGACGCCAGGTGCGGAACGCTGCACCCAGGGCAGGATCAGAAAGCGCGTGTTATAGGCGATGAAACGGATGTTGCGCCGCCGCGCTTCCGCGCTCCAGCCAATGTAGCGGTCTCGGCTGCCCAGATGACGCGGCGCCGAACTCCATGCCAGGCAGGCGATAGGACGGCCTTGCGCCCAGGCCAGGTATTTCAGATGCTCGCCGACGGGTTGCTCATACGCCAGGTAATGATAATGCTCCATCAGGCTGTTGAACAGCGGCTCGTCGGCGGTGCGCCGCACGGGTTGGATCTCAATCGGACCGAGCGCCTTCAGCGGCATTTCTAGCGGGGTATGGTCGATCAGCACCGGTTCCGGCCGGGGGCGCCCCGTCCGGCATTGCCCTCGGATGTGGCGGCGCACCGGCGGCAACTGGATCTCTCCGGCCCGCTCCAGCATCAGCAGCAGTCCGCGGCAGACCATGTCGCGCAGGGCGCCGTTGGCCTGCTTCCACCCCAGGGCTTCGCATAATTGCCGGGACAACTTCCATCGGCTGCTCGTGGGATGCGTCCGAATGAACTCCCGCAGGAAAACAATCTGCTCGCTACCGATCTCTTGTCCGCGGTAGCGCCATGTTTCCGCCATAACCGCAGCATGCCAGAGATGAAATCAGAACGCAAGTGTTTTGTTGCAACTGTTCTTAACTCACTTTCCGCCACACCGGCGCGGCTGCGGTCTCCGGGTTACCCGCCGCCAACAGTAACTGCGCCTGGTGCGCTTCCAGCCGCCGGGCCGGTTCTTTTCCACTCGGCCACCACACAAATCGTCCTTGCGACAGGCGCTTCTGCGCCAGCCAGAACCCCTGCCCGTCATAGACTAAGATGCGGATCGAGGTCCCCCGCCGGCTGCGGAATACAAACAGGCCGCCGGAGAAGGGATCAGCCTGGAGTTTCTCCTGGCACAACCGAGCCAGGGAATCGATACCCTTCCTTCCATCCACTGCCTCGATCGCTACCAGGATACGCATCTGCGGCGTGATCTGAATCACGCCGACTCCCACAACACGCGACTGAGTCCGGCAAGGTCCGGCGTGGTGGCTCCTCTCCATTGGATGCGCATCTTGCCGCGTGGCCCTTCCAACTCAATCAGGCACTCGGCGAGAGCAGCGGCCTGGGGCGGCACCAGCTCCAAAAAGGTTGCCGGCGCCATCGTCGGCCGCACAGGCGCGGGTCCGGCTTCCACCATCCGCTTGAGTTTGCCGTACTCCAAGTGCAGGGCCTTGGCTGCGCGGAAAACCCCATGTTCCCGAGCCGCTTCCGCGGCTGCCGACCACAGCACTTCTGGAATCGGCAAGCGGGCCTTGTGTCCTTTTCGCCAACGCTCGAAACGCCGGCAGACCCTGCGCATGCCGACTGGAATCTCGAATGGTTCTTTGGCGGCCATGGCCGGTCCTCCTCGCCCCTGCTGGGCGTAAGACCGACGTTACCAATTACCGGCAGGCGGAGTCATGCAGGCTTACCGGAAGCTCACGGGCGCTCCCGCACGAAGCCGCGCTTCCTTACGCCAGTGCGAAGAGGCATATCCCCTCGTTGTTGCGTCGCCAGTGGGCGGTTTGCGCGTGATACGGCCGGGTGGCTGCCGCGATAACATCCGTGCCGGGTACGGAACGCCGGCCGACAAAGCAGGACAGTTCTCAAATGAATCCTGGCCGGTGGGCAAGTCTGGCGGACTGCGACCAATCGCTTGTAATTTGCCGGTTGCTCTCACTCCGGGGTTGAAGTCCCACCGTTTCCAAAGTTCTTTCCAAAATCACTCTTGTCCAAAACAGGTTCTTGCAGTCTGAAATAGAATGAGTGCCCTCCTATAATTGACGTTGGCGAGCAATTCCTTGGCGGGAGCCTCGCCAAACGCTGCCCACAGGAGGGCAATCCAATCGTACAAGTTGCAAGCCTTTTCAATCAACTGCTCCAGCACTTTCCCCGCACCGAGTTCGCCGCACTCGTCAAGAAGCACGCCGCTGAGCGTGACGCCAAGGGCTTTACCTGCTGGACGCAGTTCGTCTCCATGCTGTTCTGTCAACTCGGACGCGCCGATTCGCTGCGCGAGATCTGCAACGGCCTGGGCTGCTGCCTGGGACGGTTGGTGCATGTGGGGATTGCCAGAGCGCCTTGCCGCTCCACCTTGTCCTATGCCAACGAACACCGTCCAGCGGCTCTATTCGAGGATCTGTTCTTTACCGCGCTGGCACGGTTTCGTGACCAACAAGGGCTGGGTACACGCCAGCACAAGTTCCGCTTCAAGAACAAACTCCTCAGCCTGGACTCGACCACCATCTCGCTTTGCCTGTCTTTGTTTCCGTGGGCCAAGTTCCGTCGTGCCAAAGGCGGCGTAAAAGCACACGTCCTGTTGGATCATGACGACTACCTGCCAGCCTACGTGCTGCTCACCGAAGCCAAACGCAGCGATGTCAAACTGGCCGATTCCTTCCGGCTGAATCCCGGCTCGATTGTCGCCATGGATCGCGGCTATATCGACTACGCCCTGCTCGCCCGCTGGAGTATGGCCGGGGTCTTCTTTGTCACCCGCCTCAAGGAAAATGCCGCCTTTGAAGTGGTCGAGGAATGCGAGATCCCGCAGAACCGCAACATCCGCGCCGACCAACTCATCCGCCTCACCGGTGTCAAAGCCCAAGCCGACTACCCTGACCTACTGCGCCGCATCGTGGCGTGGGATGCCGACAACGAGCGCGAGATCGTCTTCCTGACCAATCTGCTGGAGTTCGGCGCCACCACCATCGCCGCGATCTACAAAGACCGCTGGAAAATCGAGCTGTTCTTCAAAGCTCTCAAGCAAAATCTGACCGTGAAGACCTTTGTCGGCACCAGCGAAAACGCACTTCGCATCCAGATTTGGACAGCCTTGATCGCCCTGCTCCTGCTGAAATGGCTGCACCACCTCTCCAAAGCCGCCTGGTCTCTGTCCAATCTGGCCTCGATGCTGCGGCTAAACCTGTTTACCTACCGCGAATTGACCCAGTGGATTGACAATCCAATGGGCACCCCACCTCTGATCCCGGTCGCCGAGCAACTCTCCTTGGCTTGGGTATGACTTGGACAGGCGACGACACTTCAAACCGGAGACCTCCAACCAAATAACCCACTGGAGTCCCTCCAAGACGCTTGTTCTCAGCGGACCGTGCTACACGTCCGTCCTGTCTTGGACAGCAGTGTTCCGGACCGATATGCCGATCATGCAGCGTGGCCAGCGCGTCTTGCGAGAAATGGCTGCGCCGCGCGTGAGCGGCGTCATCGATCTGGCTGGCCACCTGGCGCCGCACGATGGTATGGACGAAGCCCATCAGCCGTTCGGGCTCGCGCAGTTCGCCGCTCTGAATCGATTGGGTAACCACCAGGAAAGCGTCGTGCACCCTATCGTCCAGATCCTGGGGCCCCAGATGGCGCCAGAGGTAAAAGCGAATTCCTTTCGAGAATAACTCATACAGTTCCTCAAGAGCGGCAGGCTCGGCTTCCCGGACACGCTGTACCAGGCGGGACCAGGAAGGGGGTACCAAAGCCGGAGTAACGGTCACCGTGAGATCGGGACTCCGGACCGAATTGTCGGATGAAAGTCGAGTGTCATTCATTGGCTACCACGAAGTAAGCGCTCCAATAACGCGGCTGGGCGAGCCGGCCGCCGGTGCGAATCATCTCCCGCTGCGCGGCATCGAGCGCCAGCGCGGGGTCGGCGGGTCGCCGGCCGCTCAGGTTGCGGTAAAACGCGGCGAACAACTCGCCGCTGTCGTCGGGTGTATCCCAGAGGCTGCCCACCACCGAACGGGCGCCCGCGGCCAGCCAGGCTCGTGTGAGTCCCATCAGGCCCGCTCCGGGGAGGGCGGCGCCGGCGGCCGAATGGCAGCCGCTCAGCGTTACCAGTTCCGCCCGAACCTGCCATTGCGCGATTTCCGGGGCGGTCAGAAGTTCGGTTTCGCCGGCCTGGTTCAGGCTGAGAGCGATCAAGCCTATGGCTCCGGCCTGGCTTCGCGCCTGCGATCCCTCGGACACCAGATAGAGAGCGTTTTCGGCGGACGCCACAAAATGCGTGGCGAAATGGATTACAGCCGGGTTGCGCCGCAATTCCTCCGTCAGCCGGCCGCGCGAGGCCTCGGCCCCTTCGAGCAGCGTGTGCTCGCCCTGCCATGCATGAGCGCAGGCGGCCAGTTCGGGGCGCGCTCGCCACCAGCCGGGGCAAAGCGAGCGAAGCCGCCCGCGGCGGCGCGATCGGCCGCGAACAGGCTCAACCGCGAACCCGGCTGGACAGGAAGCGGGGCGCGCCGGCGCGGATCGGCGGCATTGTATATGGCGTCGCCGATTCCCAGGAAAATGGGCGCGGCCCCGCCGCGGGACCGGCGGAGGACTCCAGCCACAGCAGGGCCCCGGGGATAACTTGGATAACGTGGCGCTCGGCCAATAGGCCCGCGCGGTACCGTGACCTTCCACCAGCGCGGCCATGGGAACATCGAACAGAGTCTGATCGAGCGAAAGAAGCCATCGGTGGTGGCGACTGAAGCGGCGCGGCACCTGTCCGAAGAGCGTCGTGAAGAGGCGCGACCCGGTGGCGGTGGCTTCGGGGTCGATCCTCCCGGATGGCGGAAGGACGGCTTCCACCTGGGCGCGATCTCGGCGCGCGGCGGCAGCGGGTGGAGCGCCAGGCCCTCCCGGTCGACCGTCCAAAGCCACGAATTCGGATCCCCTAGATGGAAGCTGAAGAGCGCCGTATCGGGCCCCATCGCCGCCAGCGCACGCGCCGCCAAATCGCGGGGCGGTTCGGCGGGAGCGTTCCCATGGCCCGGCTCCGTGGATGCCTCCTGGCGCGCCCATTCGGCGCGGGCGCGCCGGACCGCCTGGCCCGCGGCGGCGGAGGGGCTGCGAAAAGCGGCCGCTTCGGCACGCTGCTGCGCGGCCAGTGCTTCCCAGTAGGCCGGTGGAGGGTCCTTCCTGGCGTGGCCGGTGGAGAGCAGGGATCGCAAACTAGCGGCGCGGTTTTCTTCGGCGGCGGCGAACGTCTCACGGACCAGCGTCCGATCGCCGGTGACCAGATACTGCCGGCCAGCGGCTTCGATGAGCGCGGAACCTGGTCGAGCTTGGTCTCGGCGCTGATGCGCGCCGTTTCGGCCGAGGGCGCCGATCCCCGCCAGGCGTTTGCCAGCCGCACCGCGATGCGCAAATCGCCGAGCGCACCGCGCAGCCGTCCCTGCTGAAGCCGGACCAGCCCACGCGAATAATAGATGTCCCACATGGGCATCTGGTTTTGCGCGCGGACCGCCAGTTCCACCGCGCGGTCCAGCAGGTTTGAGGCGGATGCCAGGTCTCCCTGGGCCAGACGCAGCCGGCCCAGCCGGTGGTAGGAGGTGTCCAGCGGCAGATGGTGCAGCCTGCGCACGCGAAAGGCTTCGAGCAGCGCGGGTTCGGCGCGGGTCAGTTCGCCTCGCAGCAGAAAGGCCTCCCCCATGCGATTGCATCCGAGGGCGTGGAGTTCCAGGTCGCCGGCGGCGTCCGCGCCATCGATCCCCTGTCGGAATAGCTGTTCGGCTTCACTCATGCGGCCCTGCTGCGCGCGCAGTACGGCCATTTGAATCTGAAGCTTGGGAAGATGGAGGCGGCGTTCCCGGCCCGATATCCGTTCCAGGCTGCTTTCCATCCAACGCACGGCGGATTCCAACTCGCCCATCTCCGCATACAGCGAGGCGATATTGGCGTCCTGCGCCGCAGTCTTGCTCGCATCGCCGGCCAGTTCCGTCAGCCGCCGGGCTTCCAGAAAGGACTCGAGCGCGGATTGATATTGGTGGAGTGCGAAAGGCAGCCCCCGGCGTTACCCGTCGCCACGGCCGCCACATCGAGATTGCCA
>CAWCVR010000020.1:0-97620 GCA_963799105.1 Bryobacterales bacterium | reverse complement strand
CACTCGTGAACCTCCCCTGCACGCCCGAGTAGTACCGCGCCCCGAAGTAATCGAGGCCCGTATTCCCATCCCGCTCCTTCCCCGTGAACAGCAGATGCACCTCGCTTGCCGCTCCGTACCCTGCGATGTCGCACCGCGGACTCCGCCCCGGCGATCCCACCGGCAGCCCGCACCCTTGCGCCGGAATCTCCTCCCCAAACGGCGCATAATCGTGCCGCTCCACCACCGCGCCCCCGGCTCCCGTCACCAGCCGCGTGCTCCCCAAATGGTCCTGCGTCAGAAACTCCGTCCCGTTCCCCGTCGCCGGCCCCCCGTACTCCGCCGCCAACTGCCCCATCGCATCGTACACGTACACCGTGTCCGTCCCGCCGTGCGTCGCCACTACCCGCCGCCCATCCCCGTCGTACACGAAGCCGGCCGTCCCATACGGCCCCGTCGCCGTTTGCAGCCGCGACTCCGCATCGTACGTCATCGTCCCCATCTCCGGCGTTGACGCCAGATTCCCCCGGTAGTCCGCACTGTAAGTCCAGCCCGCACCCGCCGTCACCCGGTTCGTCGCATCGAACGACGCCGGATACGACCACCCGGTACTGAACGTCGGAGCCTGCAATGTCCGGTTCCCCCACGCATCATTGTATGCAAACTGCTGGCTCCATCCCAACCCGGCGTTTGTGCCATTCGTGTTCGTCTCGCCCGCCGACGTGATCCGGTTCAATCCATCCGCGTACCCGTAGTTCTGGGGGCATTTCATCAAGCTTGGTTTTCGAAAAGCACCGGCGCCTGAAGGAGTCATATCACGGTGCCCGGTCACCGGCGCTTCAAAGTAATGACCGTCACAGAGAGCTTGGGAAAAACGTACCGAATCTCGTTTCCAGGCACGGCCAGGGACGAGGTCACAGGCCGAATCGCGTCCGGGCGGTCACCCGTATTCTCGGCGAGCGGCGAGTCGGCGGCCAGCGTATCTACCTGTGCCTGGGCGGCGGCGGTGAATCCCCGCAGCCGCAGCGTCGTCGGAGTATCGTTCTTCCTATCGCGGTTGGCGACGAAGAGAACCAGATCGCCGCTCGTCGAGTTCCTGGTTGCCAGCACGTCGAGATAGGGAACATCCGGAATCTCAGGCATGCTGGTCATCCCGTCGTGAACGTCATAGTGGCGAACCTCGGTTTGCGTGGCCACCACCGTGTCCCCGGCGCGATGCGAGTAAAGCCAGAACGCCCAGCACTGGGGGGTGGCCCAGACCAGGCCATGCGACTTGCGCAGGCCTCCGCCTCCCATCAGGCCCGACATGCTGGATATGGGCACAAAATCGGCCTGAGACAGCATCATGTTCATCCAACCCGCGCCCATAACCGCTCCGCCGATGTTGGTCGAGGATGGCCCGGTGCCTCCCCAGTTCCATTCCGTGTATGCCAGCCCCACCCGGCCCTTGGTGGCCGGATCCGCGTCGATCTGCGCCCGGATAGGCTTCAAGAGGTTCGCCATCCCGATCGGGAGGGCCAGAGGGATGGCTGTCTGTGTGTCGGCATCCGGCGCCTTGGCCACAATCTGATTGAGATGGACGACGTAGTGTACGCTGAGATAGCTTAGATCCTTGCCGGCATTCTTGACGAGGGCTCCGGTCCAGGCCCCGGTAAAGTCAGCACCGGGACCACAGGCTACCAGTTTCGCGCCCGGGAGAGCTTGCTTGCGGATGACCGGGTAGAACTCCAGATAACGGGCGGCATTGCTGGTGGGCGTCTGCCACCCCATCTGGTCGTCTCCCCAGAGCTCGTTCCCCAGTTCCCAGATGGTCGCCGGATACGGATCGCGATGCCCGTTGGCCGCGCGGCGTGCGCCTTGGGGCGTGGTCGGCGCTCCGTTCACATACTCCACCCATTTCCTGGCTTCTTCCTTGGTGCCGCTTCCCAGGTTCAGGCAGATCATCGGCTGCACCCCCGCGAGCCGGCAGAAGGACATGAATTCATCCGTCCCGAACTCGTTGTATTCCATGGTCCCCCAAGCCCGATTGAGCTCGGTGCGGCGCTTGTCCAGCGGTCCTACACCGTCCTCCCAGTGATAGGTGCTCATGAAGTTGCCGCCCCAGCGCACCAGAGAGAAGTTCATTTCCCTGGTGGCCTTGAGCACCTCCGGATCGAACAGTCCTTCGACTGCGTCGGCCGGATAAAGCCGGATCATATCGAGAGAAAACCGCTGGCTGCCGGTCATCGACACCGCGAAATCCACCAGCTCATGCGACTTCACGGCCCCGGCTGGAAGACGCAGGCGGAACGGGAGCTTCGTCCATTTCCCGCCATCCGGCACCTGGACCTCCGTGGAAGCCAGAATCTTGTCGGGATTGTTCCGGGGCCGGAAGCTCACCATCAGGCGCACAGGCCCCTCCACCGAGGAAGCGAACAGGGATCCCATGTACTCCAGTTCCCGATGAACCGGCAGGTAGATGCCCTGGCGGATTCCGAGTTCCTCGGTTGTGATCATTTCGATCCGAGCCTTGAACCCCTTGGCCTCCGGGTGCGGCAGGCCCATCATGTAGATATAGCGATCGGAATTGGCCGCTCCGGCGCCGAAAATGGACTCATACCGCTTCCCGACATCTCTCAAGGGCTGCCAGGGCAGTGGCAATCCTTCGTTCAGGGAGCTTACGAAAGCCCGATCCGCAAACCGCGAATTCATCGCCTGCAAACTGGCGTGGTAGTCCTCCAGGCTTGGGTTCTCAAGAAGCTGGGCAGACACGCCCCCATAAATCTCGTTGCCGACGTTCTCCGTGTAGATCCCGTACACTGTCCGGGGAATCCGGAACGAACTCTGCTGCCCGGCGCGAATTTCGATCGCGGCTTCGGGCTTGTCGGTGCGGACGTAACTCGACAACGATTGCGCGGCAAGACCTCCTACGAAGAGGAAGAATGCCACCGATGCCACTCCTAAAAGCCTAATACTCGTTTTCATTGGCGCAACTCCCGTTCTCTGGTTCCTTCGACCAGCCGAGGCGGAGATACCGGTCGCACGGCACTCTCGGACGAGTATATACCCGGCTGCTGCCGTTGCGGCCCCCCGTTTCATCCCATAGTGGCAAGCCCCGCCACAGCGCAGACTCAGAGCGCAACGCCGCATACTTTTCCCGCTGCCGGACATCTGCGCAACCTGTGGGGCGGACGCCCTCGTCCGCGGCCGGCCCCCTGGCCGGCCTGCTCGTGCCCTGCAAGATGCCGATATCGTCGTTGCGGATGCGGGACGGGGGCGTCCCGCGCGGACCGGGGGGTCCGCCCCACCTGCCCTCCACTCCCGTCCCCGCCAAGTGCTATAACGGAATCGGGATCACCGAATCCACCGGCGGGGGCGAACGTTGCATACGGAACGAAAACCCGGCACCACTCGCCGCGGCCTCCTGCGCGCCTGTCTCGCCGGTGCGCTTGCCCGTCCCGTTCCCGCCCAGGCCAGATCGAAGGTCGCGATCGCCCGCGACCCCGACAACGCCATCGATTCCGCCCGCCTGCTGCGCCTCCTCGACCGCGCCGTGCAGGGCGTCTGCGATGCCGATTCGCCGCTCGCGGCGTGGAAGAAGATCGTCCGGCCGGGCGAAGTGGTGGGCCTGAAGGTGAACTGTCTGGCCGGCCGCGGCGGCGCTTCCACCAGTCCCGTGCTCGTAGAAGCCGTCTGCGAACGGCTGCAACAGGCCGGCATCCGCGCGGGCGACCTGGTCGTCTGGGACCGCCTCGATTCCGACCTGGAAAGCGCCGGCTTTCGCCCGTCCACGCATTCCGGCCGCATTCGCTACATCGGCAACGATACTGCCGGCTACGAAAGCGACCTCGCCACTTTCGGCGAAGCCGGCAGTCTCCTCTCCACCACCCTCACCCGCACCTGCGACGCCGTGATCAATCTGCCAGTGCTCAAGGATCATGGCATCGCCGGCGTCACCATGGCCCTGAAGAACTTCTTCGGCGCCATACACAATCCCAATAAGTATCATTCCAACGCGGGCGACCCTTACGTGGCCGATGTCTACATGCTGCCGCCCATCCGCCGCAAGGTCCGGCTGCACATCTGCGACGCCCTCGCGCCGCAGTACGAAGGCGGGCCGTCCTTTATGCCCCACTGGTCCTGGCCGTTTCGCGGGATCGTGGCCTCGCGCGACCCGGTGGCTCTGGATTATACGGGCTGGCAAATCATCGAACGGAAACGCGCGGAGAAGGGCCTGCCCGCGCTGCGCGGGGTCCGCCGCGAACCGGCGTACATCGCCCGGGCCGCCGACGCCCAGCACCGGCTCGGAACCAACGACCCGGGCCTGATCGACAAGATGGAGATCTGACTACATGGATCGCCGGGAGGCGCTGAAGAACATGGTTACACTTCCGTTGCTCGCCGCGGCCGGCGCGGGCGCCGCCGCGGGAACGCCCGCCGCCGAGGATGCGCGGTTCGTCGTCGAGGCCCGTTTCTACGAAAAGATGCCATCCCGGCGGATCCGCTGCAAACTATGCCCGCGCGAATGCGTGATCGACGACCGCGAGCGCGGCTACTGCGGCGTCCGCGAAAACCGCGGCGGCACGTATTACTCGCTGGTCTACGGGCGGATCTGCAGCGCCCACGTGGACCCCATCGAGAAGAAGCCCCTGTTCCACTTCGCGCCCGGCTCGCTGGCCTTCTCTATCGCCACCGCCGGCTGCAACGTCAATTGCAAAATGTGTCAGAACTGGGAGATCTCGCAGGCCCGGCCCGAGCAGTTGACCAGCACCTACATGCCGCCCCAGAAGCTGGCCGCCGCGGCGCGCGAATCGCACGCCGTCTCGATCGCCTACACGTACAACGAGCCCGTGATCTTCTGCGAATACGTTCTGGACGCCGCCGATGCCGGCCGCGCCTCTGGCGTTAAGAGCGTGGTCATCTCCGGCGGCTACATCCAGGACGAGCCCCTCAAGGAGATGTGCCGGCGCGTCGATGCCATCAAGATCGACCTCAAGGCATACTCGCAGAAGTTCTATCGCGAGGTCGTCAACGGCGACCTCCCCAGCGTGCTGAAGACCCTGGCGGCCATCCGCAAGTACGGCGTCTGGTTGGAGATCGTCTACCTGGTGATTCCCACCTTGAACGATTCCGGCGAAGAGATCAAGGGACTGGCCCGCTGGGTGAAAACCGAGCTCGGCCCCGATGTCCCGCTGCACTTTACCAGGTTCCATCCCGACTATCTGTTGAAGAACCTGCCGCCCACGCCGCTCGAGACGCTGGAGCGCGCCAAGGCGATCGCCGACGCCGAAGGTCTCCACTATGTCTACATCGGCAACGTTCCCGGCCATCCCGCCGAGAATACATACTGCCCCAAGTGCCGCCGCATGGTGATCGAGCGCGCCGGCTTCACCATCGCCGGATTGCATCTCGACCGGGGCAAGTGCCAGTTCTGCCAGCAGCCCATTCCGGGTGTGTGGGAGGGATTGCTACGCGTATGAAAGCTCCATCTCTGGCCGTCGTCGCGGCCACCCTGCTAGTATTGGTGATTCTCTTGATCTATCCGAAAAACGTCAGCCGCGGCGCGGCGCCGAAAGTCAGGCCGCCCGCGGTGGCCGGGTCGTTTTACCCCGCCGACCCCAAGGAACTCGGTGGCATGCTGGACGATTTCCTGGCGCGTGCCGCCCCCGCGCCCGTCCAGGACCTGGTGGCAGTGGTGTCGCCGCACGCCGGATACGTTTACTCCGGGCCGGTGGCCGCGTACTCCTATGCCCTGCTCAAGGGCCGGAAGGTGGACCGCGTGGTGATCATCGCGCCGTCTCACTACGAAGCCTTCGACTTCTCCTCGGTGTACGATGGCGACGCCTATTCCACGCCGCTCGGCCAGGTTCCCGTGGACCGCGGGTTTGCCGCCAAACTCGCCGCCATGGACCCGTCCATCAAGCTGTCCGGCGTGGGCCACACCCCCACCGCGGACCGTCCCGAACACGCGCTCGAAGTCCAGTTGCCCTTCCTGCAGCGCACCTTGGGAAACGTCCCCATCGTGCCCATCGTCATGGGCGACCAGAGCTATGAAAACTGCCGCGCGCTGGGACTGGCGCTGGCCAAGCTAATCCAGGGCACGCACACCCTGATCGTCGCCAGTAGCGATCTTTCGCACTACCACACCTACGAACAGGCGGTCGAGACCGATCATAAGACCCTGACGGCCATCGGGGAGTGGGACTACCTCAGCATGTCGCGCAACTTCGATCTCCGCGTGTGGGAAGCCTGCGGCGGAGGTCCCATCATCGCCACCATGATGGCCGCCGAAAGGTTGGGCGCTACCGAGGCACGGGTGCTCCACTACGCCAACTCCGGCGACGCGACCGGCGATAAGAGCCGCGTGGTGGGTTACGGCGCCGTGGCCTTGTTGAAGGGCCCGGCCGATGGCGCCACCCGCGAGAAAGCCTTCGCGTTGAGCCAGTCCGAAAAGGACGAGCTGATGGAGATCGCCCGCAAATCCGTGGAGGCCGCCGTTCACGACCGCAAGGTTTACGACGCCCCGGCGCCCAAGAGCGAGGCGCTGGCTCACGAGCGGGGAGCGTTCGTCACGCTTCATCTGCACGGCGGTCTGCGCGGCTGCATCGGCTACGTCGCGCCCATCAAGCCCCTGTACCTCACGGTGCGCGACGTGGCCCGCGCCGCGGCGTTGAACGACCCGCGCTTCCGGCCCGTCACCACCGGCGAGCTGGCCGGTTTGGAATACGAAATCTCCGTCCTGTCGCCCATGCGCCGGGTGCTGGACGTCAAGGAAATCCAGGTGGGGCTCGATGGCCTGCTCATCCGCAAGGGCGGCGTCGAGGGATTGCTGCTGCCCCAGGTCCCGGTTGAAGAGCACTGGGACCGCAACACCTTCTTGCAGCAGGTCTGCTACAAGGCCATGCTGCCGGCTGGCACATGGAAGGATCCCGCCGCCGACCTCTTCCGCTTCACCGCGCTGGTCTTCGGAGAAAAGAAAACCACGGCCGCTCTTCGAGAAACGACAGCATGGCCGTCAGACCCGCCGCCAGGCTTACCAGAGCCATCAGCAGCCCGGTTCTGAGGAAGCCGAACACTGGAATCAAGTAGACGCTGAACAGCACGGCGCCCAGGCACGAGCCCGCCAGGTCGAGGGCATACAGAGTTCCCGCGCCGCGCCCTGAGCCAGCGGTGAAGAGGCTCGCCGCCAGAGGAAACTCGAACCCGCCGAGCGATCCCGCCACGAAGGCCATGCATGGAAACCACGCGCCGGACGCGACCGGCATTCCAGCGGCAAGGCACACCAGCGCCGTGAGCGCCTGCACGGCCGCCAGGCGGAGCCCCGCGCTACCCCCCGGTCCGCGCGGGACGCCCTCGTCCCGCCCTTCGCTAGCCGAATCAAGAGCTTGGCACTGGCGAGGAGCCGGCCAGGGGGCCGGCTGCGGACCAGGGGGTCCGCCCCACAGCCCCAGCCAACTGCCCGCGGCCACTCCAGCCATGAATGCCGCGATCAGCAGCGCCAGTTCGGTATAGACGTATCCATAGGCCGCCTGGAAGCCGAGCAGCAGAAGGATCTCCATCCCGATGGCGGCGAAGCCCATCGCCAGCGTGCAGAACCCCGCGCCCGCACGCCGGCGCCTTTCTCTGCCGGGCAGCAGCCGGCAGCCCGCCGCCGCCAACAGCGCCAGCCCGCCCGCAAAGCCTGCCGCCGCGCCGAACGGGACCTTCGCCAGCGCGCCAAAAGCCCGGCGGTACCCCTGGTGGAACTGGCTGCTCCACAGCGCCACATCGAAGTAATACGCCACCGGATGCGAATCGCGGTTCACCGGCGTGTCCGGCAGCGGACGAATCTGCTCGTCCAGGTCGCGCACCCGGTCCGGCGCCATGCGAAACGGGATGTAATACTCGCGCACGTAGCGCGTACGCAAATGGCGCGCTCGCAGCCGCGCCAGCAGTTCCTCGGGCCCCGCCGCCAGCACCCCGCGCCGCCTGGCCGCGAAGAAGTGGATGGTCTCTCCCGGCATGGCCGCCACTTCCGGAAACACCGACCGCGCCGTCCGGTTCATGCATCGCAGGAGTTCGGCCAGGTTCTCGGGGATGTAGGTCTCCGACCCCGCTAATGCAAAGGACAGGATTCCCGTATCGGTCAGCCTGGCGGCGGCCTCCCGGAAGAATCCATCGGTGAAGAAGCGGTTCAACTGCGCGGTCTGCGGATCCGGCAGGTTCACCACGATGGCATCCCAGCTCGCGGTCGCGGTAGCAACGAACAGCCGCCCGTCGATGGCGTGAATGCGCACCCGCGGGTCGGCCCGCAGCGCGGTCCATTGGTCGGGGAAGAAATCGCGGGCCATGTCCAGGATGGCCGGGTCGAGTTCGACATAATCGAGCCGCTCGACGCCTGTGTGCCGCAGCGCCTCGGCCGCGCTGCCATTCAGGCCGCCGCCTATCAGCAGCACGCTGCGCGGCGCCGGGGCTTCGAGCAGGGCGTAGTCGACCGCTTCCTCGGCGGCCTCCGGGTCGGGAACCGTAAACAGCCGCAGTCCGTTCTCGTAACCGCTGCGCGCTCCCTCGGATTCCACCACCGCCAGGTTCCCGTACACCGAGTTGCGCGTGGCCACCAGTTGGAATCCCGGCCACATCCGCCGCAGGCTCCAGGCATCCCACCTCGCCAGAGTGCCCGAGAGCGCGCACACGATCAGAACCAACGGCGCCGCGGCCACCAGGAAACCGCCGCGCCACCGCGCGCGCGCCGCAAATCCACAAGCGGCGAGGGCGTTGGCGAGGCTCAATCCCCAGGCGATTTCGAGGGGGCTGAAATGGCGGATCAGCACCAGCCCCGCCAGCAGTCCCCCGGCTGCCGCGCCGATCGCTTCCCACAGATACGCCGACCCGGCTGCGCCGGCGGCCGGCCGGTCCCGGAAGAGCCGGCTGGCGGCCGGAAACAGCGCGCCCGAAAGCGCGCAGCACGCGCTCAGAGTGGCGAGCGAGATCAGGACCATGGAACCCGGTCCGAAGCTTTCCCCGGGCACCGGCTCGATGGCCGTCCCGGCGGCGCGCACCGCCAGCACCGTGGCCGGCAGGGCCAGGGCCAGCAGCGCCTCGAGAACCGCAACCAGCCGGAGCGGGTTCCCGGCGCGCGCCGCGAAACTGCCCGCCGCGACGCTGCCCATCGCCGTCCAGAAGAGCCAGGTTCCCAGCGCCAGGCCGATGGAGATCTCGTTCCCGCGGAACTCGACCATCAACTCCCGCATGAAAACGATCTGCGCGCCTGCCGCCGTGACTCCGATCAGGATGAGAGCCGATCGAGCTGGGGGTACGCCGCCCACCATTCCAGCATAAGGCCGCCGAGCGGCCGACGGGCAAGAGATTGGATCAACTTGATCCAATCCGGCAATGGGAGAGGCTTTAGAAACAATACGTTACGCAGGGGTTTGGATCGAGTTGATCCAACTGGGTGTGGGGGTGGCCAGCAGCGCGGGGTTTCAACCGGCCCTAGTGCCTTGACCGCGAGAAGCTGTTCCTTTGCCACGGGCGGCTCGCTCACGCTCGCGGTTCCGGACAGAACCGCGAGCGTGAGCGAGCCGCCCGGTAATGGCACCAAATCACACGGTCGCGGCCCTAGAACCTCGCCATGATCCTGGTCCTGGGCTGCTCCTGGGGACATCCGTACTTCTGCGCCACGGCGATCTGGTTGAGCCTGGCCTGTGCGTGGGCGCGGGCCGAGAGGGCGGCCATGCGGGTCCAGCGGGCGAGTTCGCGCGCCTCCGCCAGCCGGCCGAGCGGCAGCGGACCGCGCAACCGGCCGGTGCGGAACGTCTCGCCGTATTCTTCCCAGAGCAGCCGGGCTTTGGGAAACTCGCCCGATGCCACCGCCTTGCGGATCCGCTGCGGCAAACCGCCGGGCCCCGGTGGTTCGCGTGGCGCCGCTTCGCTCACAGGGTCAGCTCCTGCTCGGCGGTCTGTTCGGCCTGGAACAACTGGTTGATGGAGTCGTACTGCTGTTCCAGGGTCGATAGCATGGCGTCGGCCTGGGCCATTTGATTGGTCAGGGTGGTGGTCATTTGAGTCACCTGGTTCTGCTTGGTGGTGATGTTGGCGCCGATGTCGGTGATTTGGCTTTGCAGGTTGGTCTCGGCGTTCTTGACGATCCCCGTGAACGGGTCTTCCAAACTGGTGAGGGCGTTGGTGGCCATTTCGAGAAACCCTCCCGTGGTGCTGCTCCCCAGAAACCCATCCACCCCCGTGGAGTTTCCGATATCGGTGGCGGCCAGGTTCATGGAAGTGAACGTCAGGTGGCCGTCGCCGTTCTCGTCCAGGTCCAGTCCCAGGTCATTCAGGTTGTTCACGGTGCCGCTCGAAGAATTGTAGGTGCCGAGTTGGCTGAGTACCTGTTGGATGCTTTCGAGGACCGGGCTCCCCTGCAGCGGTCCGGCGTTCTGGCCGCGCTGCTTGACCACTTCGTCCACCACCGCGTTATAGGCGTCGGCGAAGCTGGAAAGCGCCGTGGACACGGTCGAATCCGGCCGCGAGACCGTGACATCCACCTCGTTTCCCGGCGATGCCGACAGCAGTGTCAGGGTGACGCCCGGCGAGATCGTCACCTGCCGGGAATTGGTGTAGATCGGCGCCGCCCCGGTGCCCGGAATGCTGTACTCCGCCTGAGATCCGGCCACGGATTGGCCGGATGGGCCAAACAGGCTGGTGCCGCTGGAGGTCTGGAGGTCCAGCGTTTCCGACCCGAGCGAGGCCGCCTGCAGCGAAATGCGCGTGCTGGGAGTGCTCCCCGATCCCGCGTTGAGCACCGTAGCCTGCACCAGGTTGCCGTACTGCTGATTGATGGCGGTGGCAATTCCGCTGGCGCTGGTATCGGTGCTCGAAATCGCATACGATTGCCCGTTCACCACCAGGTTAAAGGTGGCGCTGGAGGCCGGTGTCCCCCAGTCGCTGTCGGTCGTGCCCGACGCATACGAGCCAATGTCCTGCACTTCGATCGGGTAGACGCCTTCCGCCGCTCCATCGGTCAGGGTCGCGCCGACCACCGTCGGATCGGAAATGTCGGCCGTGTAGGAAGATCCGTCCATGGCCGATTGGATGGACTGCACCGACGTTTGCAGGGTCGAGAGCAGGCCGTCCATGGTGGTCAGTTCGGTGGACTGGTCCGTCAGGGTGGTCTGCTGGTTTTGCAGCAACGTAATCGGCAGATCCGCGATTTGCACCGCGTGGGTGATCGCGTTTTGCAGGTCTTGGGAATACTGGCTGGTGCCGGTAAAGTTACTGCTGCCGGAACTCGAAGTCGAGGAACTCGAACTGGAGTTCGCCGTCAGGCCCATGTTCGATGTAGCCGATGTAAGAGAACTAACGCTGGAGGCCATAAATGACTCCAGGGCCGGACCGGACAAATCGTCCGATCCGGCCCCCGAAGGTTCATGCCCGGGGCGGGGGCCGCGCCCCCGCCATGAGCGGTTTCAGTTAGCCCTTGAGCAGCGAAAGCACTGCTTGCGGAGCGGAATTGGCCTGGGCCATGGCAGCGATGGTGGCTTGCTGCAGGACCTGGGCCTTGGAGAGGTTGGCGGCTTCGGAAGCCACGTTGGCGTCGCGAATCTGCGATTCGGCGGCCGAAAAGTTGGTGATCTGCGACTGTGCCAGGCTGATGGCGTAGTTCAACTGGTTTTCGCCCTTGCCGACGGCGGCTTGAGCGGAGCCCAGCTTGGCGACCGCGCTGGTGAGCGCCGTGATCGCCGCCGTGGCGCCAGCCTGGGTATCGATGGAGATGTTGCTGGCGGTGCCGTTCGCCTGCGAGGAGAACTTGGCCGCCGTTCCGCCGTTGATGCCGTTGCCGTTGGCCGAACTGCCCACGCTGACGGTGAACGAGGGCAAGGAGCTCAGGAAGTTGATCTTCTCCGTGCCTCCCGCGTTCTCCATCACGGCCACCACGCCGCGCAGAGTCGGGTTATTGCTCTGCTGCAGTTGTGAGTTGATGTAGCTGACGGCCGAATCGATGGTGGCGCCGGTTTGCGCGGTGCTGTCGTTTTTCAGCGTGAGGGTCAGGGACTGCAACACTCCGCTGGTGTTGTTGGCCGAGATGGTGACGGCCTGGGCATCGCTGCCCAGTTTGAGCGGCGCAAACGAGAGATACGTGCTGGCGCTGGTGCCCAAAGCCGACGTGCCGCCGGCATCCAGCAGGCTGGCCTTGGACGCGCCCGAGGTCAGTCCGGTGAAAGGTCCGTTGGTCTGGCCGAACCCCAGACCCGAGGCGGCCGTGGTGCCGTACTCGTCGATCCGGAAGTTGGTGTTGTTGGAGGAACTAATCGTCAGGTGCGTGTTGTCGGCGCTGCTGGCTTGCAGGCCGGCCTGCTGCAGGGCGGTGTTGGCGGTGAACGCCTGGTTCAGGCTGTTCAGGATGCTGGTCATGGTGGGAGCCGTGCCACTGACGTTCTTGTTGGTGGAACTGTCCGCGGTAAGGCCCAGCGCCGCGGAGAAGGCGCTGGCCGTCACCGAGACGGCGGAATCGGCGCCCTTGGTCTGCGAGGCCAGCACCAGTTGGTTGCTGTTGTTCACCGTGAAGTAGGGCGTCGCGGTGCTCGCCCCCACCGCCTTCTGCGCCGTGAGGTTGAGGAACGCCGCGACATTGGCCACGGTTTCGTTGGCGCCGTTCTTTGTGACGTCCCCGAGGGCTGACGAGGTCAGGCCGAGCGCCTCGGCCGCCGTGCTGTCCTGGACGTAGACCTGCGCGCCCGTGCCGGTCCCCTGGGAAGTCAGCTTGACCTGGTTCCCACCGGCTACGGCGGCGATGCTGCCCGTCTCCAGAGGGGCAGAGGTGCCGGTGACGTCGAGGGCATCCCACGCGGCGTTGATCAGTCCGACCAGGGCGTTGGCGCCTTGCGGCCCGCTGAGGGTGGCTAAATTGGCGGCAGTGACCACCACGTTCTTTTGGTTGCCCTTGCCGTCGGTAACGGTCAGGTTCAAATCGGACAGAGCCGTGCCGGTCTTACTGACGTTGGTTCCGGGGGTGGTCAGGTTCAGCGCCTGCGCCGCCGTGCTGTCGGTAATCGTGAGACCCCCGTTGGCGCCGGTCCCTATGGAGCTCAATACCAGGGCCTGCCCGTTGAGACTGGCGATGCTGTTGCTCCCCTGGCCCGACAGCGTTTGCCACTGAGCGTTGATCTGGTTCATGAGGGTGGTGGCGTTATCGTTGGTGCCGGTAAGATTGACGGTGATCTGGTGGGAGACACCCGCGGCATCGGTGGCCGAGATGACCAGTGGGCTTACGCCCCCGCCGTTCAGATTGATGTTCTGTCCGGGGGTGGTGGTCAGGTTCAAGGCCTGTGCCGCCGTGCTGTCGTTGACCGTGACGTTCGAGGCCAAACCGGCCCCCAGGGAGGTCAGTACGAGTGGGCCGCCCCCCGTGCCGGAAGCGATGGTTTCGGACGAATGGGCCCCGCCCAGGGCTTGCCATTGAGTGTTGATCTGGGTCGCGATGTCGGAGGCGCTTTCGTTGGTGCCGGCAAGATTGACGGTGATCTGGTGAGCGGTATTGGTGGTGTCGGTAACGCTCAGGATCAATGAGCTGAGGGCCGCGCTGCCGTTCTTGGTGACATTCGCGCTGGTGGTCAGGCCCAACGCCTCGGCCGCCGTGCTGTCCTGGACGATAGACTTGCGAACCCACTCCGGTCCCCAGGGCGGCCAGCGTGATGACGCCGCTGTTATTGACGGCGATGGTGCTCGATCCGCCGGCGGCCGTCCATGCATTGTTGATGTCGGTTGCCCATTGACCGGGGGTGTCGGTGCCGGCCGTGAGATGGACGTTGAGGTTATGCGCCACGCCAGCGGCGTCGGTGACGCTCAACTGCAGGTTCGAGAGACCCGTGCCGTTGTGCGTGACGGGCGCGCCGCTGGTCAGGCCCACCGCCTCCGCCGTATCCCCGTCGAAGACCTTGACTTGGGCCGCAAGCTCCTGTCCCCGAGGAAGTCAGCGTGACCTGGCCTGAGTTGGCAGTGGCGAGGGTACCGCTTCCGCCCGCGGCCGCCCATGCGGTGTTGATGTCGCCCGCGATTTGGGTGGAACTGTTGGTGGTGCCAGAGAGAGTGACTCCAAAGCTTATGTCCGTGTTATCGGAGTTGGTGACGGTCATGCGTAACGGCTGGGTCAGGGACTGCTGGCGTCCACATTATCGCCACCGATGCCGAAGCCGGTAAGGGTGGCCGCGGTGTAGGCAGTGGCCGCGCCCCCGCCGATCATGGAGCCCAAGAGCGTGGCCGCCGCCGCCTGCGTATTTATGTTGGAAGCGATGCTGCCGCCGGTGTACTGGGCCGCCGACGCCGCATTCACGTTGGAATCGATGGCGCCGCCGGTGAAGGTGGCCGCCGTGGTCGTCATCACATTGCTGACGCCGGCGCCGGTGTAGGTGGCCGCTGTCGAGGCATTGACGTCGTTCGCGGCCGTAAACAGGGCGGTCGCGGTGGTGCCGTTGACCGCGAAGGTCAGCGACTGGCCGCCGGTCCCGTTCGCCGATCCGGTTGAAAGGCCGGCCGTGGTGTTGACTCCCGCACTGAGATTCTGGGTTCCGGTGGTGCTGGCGGCCGTGGCGTCGCCGCCCGCCAGGTTCACGGTGACGGTATTGCCCACCGCGCCCGTGCCGGTGCTGGTGCTGACGGCGCCATTGGCCGTGCTCAGGCCCAGCACAAACGAAGAGGAGGTATTGGTTGTGCCGGTGCCATCGGCCGTGACGGTCAGGGTGGAATTGGCGTTGGCGAAGGGATCGGTGAGGACGAGCTGGGCCCCGGTGCCGGTGCCGGTGAAGCTGGCCAGTTGCACATCCTTGCCCCAACCCATGGCTGCATTCACCGAGCTGTTGATGTAGTTCGCGACACTCGTCGTGCTCTCGGTCGTGCCTTTGTTGGCGTCCTTGGTGAAGTCCACCAAGACCTGTGTGCCATTGACGTTCAGGTTGAGCGCGGTGGTTATGTTATTGGTGTTTACCTGATTGCTGGCGTTGGCGATGTTGGCCAAGCCCGTAATCTGGGCCGCCTGGGCGGTGACGGCGGTGACGCTGTCGGCCGCGATCGCACCGGTGGTCAGGCCGAGAGCCTGGGACGTGGTGCTGGCCGTGACGGTCATCGAGGAGCTGGCGTTGGCCACCGTATCGAGCAGCGTGATGCCGTTGCTGGCGTTGACCGAGGCGACATTCGTGCCGCTGGCCCAGCCCATCTGCGAGTCCACCGTGGAATTGATGTAGCTCACCAGGTTGGCCACGCTCTCCGTCGCGCCCTTGTTGGGGTCGGCCGAGAAGTTGACGGTGACACTGGTGCCGTTGATGGTCAAGGCAAGTGGCGTGCCGCCGATGCCGCCGGCGGTGGTATTCACCGTAGTGAGCGCGCTCCCAACGATGGTGGGTCCGGAGTTGCCCGTGGCCCCGCCGTCGAAAGAGAATCCCAGGTTGACGAGGCCGCTTCCGGTGGCGGCGTTGGTCAGGGTGGTGCCGGCCGCGATGCTGCTGTAGAACGCCGGAGAGCTCAATGCGGAGGTATTGAGGTTTCCCAGCCCCAGCACATTCTTGACATCGCCAGTGGATTGCACGTTAAAGGTCGCGCCCGTGGCGCTGGTGAAAACCAGGGGGGTGCCGTTCGCCCCGCCGCTCACCGAAATGCCGGCCGCGTGCAAGGCCGAGTTGTTCGAAACCTGAGTGGTGAGGTCGTTGATGGCCAAAGCCGCGTTCGTGTCCGCCGCGCTGAACGTGATGGTGACCGGGCCAGCCATGCCGGCGCCGGCAATCTGTACCTTGACACCGTCGGCGTTGGGGGTGAAGGGGGTGGTTGCGATGGCGGCGTTTCCGCCGGTCACCGTGGAGGTGACTGCCGTGCCCGTCGAGCCGCTGGAGAAATTGCCCATCAGGGCGTTGGCCATCTGGTCCCCGGCTTGCACCTGGAACGCCGAAGTGCTGGAGCTGAAGGACAGTTCCTGGCCGCCATTGCCATCGGTGCTGACCGAGGCCACGATGCCGGCGCTCTTCAAGGCCTGGGCCGACGGCAACGTGCCGCTGGAGGCCCCCGCGATGGCGCTGTTGATGTTCGTAACCAGGCTGTTGATGTCGCTGACTCCGCTCAGGTTCACCGCTACCGCGACCTTGCCGCTGTCGGAGAATCCGGGCCCGGAAAAATCGAAGGTGGTGGAACCCGGGATGGCCGTGGCGTTGGACTGGTTGGTCACAATCTGGTTGACCGAATGGATTGGCGAGCCCGTCCCGATATCGGCCGTGCCGGCTACCACCTGCATGCCTTTCAGTCCCAGGCTCTGGCTGTCCACCGTGGCGGAGGCCAGGTCCAAAGTCACCTGCCCGTTCGTCAGGCTCTGGCTGCCGCTGCCCTGGCCCAGGTAAACGCTCAAGTTCTGGGCGAACGTGCCGCCCGTGTTCAGTCCGATGGACTGCGCCTGCCGGTCGATTTCCGACACGTCGTTCTGGAACTCCCCGTTCAGGGTGGTGCGGGACCCGGTGAAGGTTCCCGAAGCCGACTGCGTGGCCAGCGTCTTCAACCGGTCCAGGATCTGCGAAATGTTGCTCATTCCGCCGTCCATGATCTGGAGCTGCGCCTGGCCGTCGTTGCCGTTGGCCACGCCCTGCGTCAGTTCCGCGACCGTGCTCCGGTATTGGTTGGCGACCGCCAACCCCGCCGCATCGTCACCCGACTGGTTGATGCGATAGCCGGAAGTCAACTGCTGGATGGTCTGGCTTTGAAATTCGTTATTGATGTTCAGGTTCTGCTGAGCGATCAATGAGTTTACGTTGGTTTGGATGGAAAGCATGGTGAAATCCTTTCGAGTTTGGTGCCGGCATCTTGCCGGTCAAAACCCATATCGGCCAGCCGCCAGCCGGCTTGGATCGATGCCATGCGGAGCTTTGGCCGGGCGGAACACCTATTTCTTGAGAGTTTTCCGCCTTACTCGCACTCCTTAGTTCAGTGCCCAAAGCCAAGACTGGCCGCGCCGTGCCCGGCCGCCACAACGCCCCCGTGCCGGATTTGGACGCCGCCACAAGGCTGGGGGTCGAAGCCGGTGCGTTGGCGGAGCGCGGGGAACGGGATCGCGCCCAGGAACTTTACCGCCAGGCCCTCCGCATCGACCCGCATCTGGCCCTGGCGTGGCTGGGTCTGGGCATGGAGTTCCTCGAGAAGAACGACTACGCCCAAGGGCACCGCTGCCTCCTGCGGGCCGTGGCCGAGGCGGACCGCAAACTGCGGGAGTTCCCCGCCGACCGGTCGTCCCACATGGCGCGGTCCCTGGCGCAGAAGGCTCTCATCTGCCACGCGGAAGCGGTTCGCAGCACCCGCCACGCCCTGGCTCTGGCGCCCGACCGGAGCACCCATGGCAGCCTGATCTTCCAGATGAACTTCCTCCCGGAAACCACCCCCGAGACGCTTTTCGCCGAAGCCTGCCGCTGGAACGATCTCTATGCCGCTCCCCTGGCGCGGGAGGCGCGGCCCCATCCCAACACCGCCAATCCCGGCCGCCGCCTCAGGATCGGCTATGTGTCCCCCGATTTGTACGCCCACACCGTCGCCAGGTACCTGCTGCCGGTCTTCGAATTCCACGACCGTTCGCAATTCGCCGTGACGGTATACTCGGTGGGCCGGAAAACCGACAAGGTCACGGACTCGCTCCGCGCTCTGGCGGAGCGCTTCGTGCCCTGCCCGGAATCCGGCGCGGCATTGGAAGAGCGCATCCGCGCGGATGAAATCGACATCCTGGTGGATCTGGCGGGGCACACCATGCCGGTGGAGTTCTTCCTGGTCTTCGCGCGCAAGCCCGCCCCCATTCAGGTCTCCTGGCTGGGGGTCTTGGCCACGACCGGACTGCGGACGATGGACTACTACCTGGGCAATGCCGACATGCCTTGTCCCGGCACCGAGCACTGCTTCAGCGAAACCGTGTACCGCCTTCCGCGCGCGCCATACTGTTTCCGCGTTCCGGCGGATGTCCCGGTGGCGCCGGCTCCCTGCCTGGAGCGCGGCTATATCACCTTCGGGGCGTTTCTCAACCCGGCCAAGATCGGCCCCGGCGTGGTCCAGGTCTGGGCGGCCATCCTGCGCAACGTCCCGCACAGCCGCATCCTGTTCAAGTACCAGGCCATGGATACGGAGCTGATGCGCGACCGTTTCCAAGGCTGGTTCTCCAAGGAGGGAATCGCCCGCGAGCGCGTGCATTTCCAGGACCGCAGCTTGCTCAGCGATTACCTGGCGAGCTATGGCCAGATGGACATCGCGCTGGATTCGTTTCCGTACCAGGGCGGCAGCACCACCCTGGATACGCTTTGGATGGGCGTGCCCACGGTGGCCCTGACCGGACGGACGGCGGTGCAGCGCAGCAGCGTCTGGATTCTCAAGTCGGCCGGCCTGGCGGATACCATGGTGGTGGATTCGCCCCAGCAGTACGTCAAAGCCGCGGAGCATCTGGCGGGAATCGTGGGCAAGCTTCCGGATCTCCGCCACAAGATCCGCCAGGCGATCAAATCGTCGCCCGCTATGGACGAGCCCGGTTTCACCCGCGAATTGGAGGCGGCCTACCGGGACATGTGGCGCACCTGGTGCCGTAAACAGACGCCTGTCAGCGGGCCTCCGGCGCCGGAGTAGCCGCTCCGCCCGGCACGGCCGGCAATTCGCTGTAACCCGCGACATCCAGGGCCTGGGCCAGGCGGATCAAATCCGTGCCGCCCGGGCCGCCGCACGGCGGATGGGCCTTGAGGTCGAAGAACTCCCGCCGGGTGTGATAACTGCCCCCGGCCGGCTGCGCGGTGCAGCTCAGCTCCTCGCCCGCCACGATGCGCGGCCAGTACTTCCGCAGCAGGTCCCGTTCGGCTTCCCGAACCCTATCATGCAACCAGCCGCCGGTATCGGTGGCGGCGTAGGGCACGCGGATCTGGTCCACAATGGGACCCTGGCCCAGTCCGGCCGTGATGCGATGCAGCGTAGCGCCGGCGGGAGTGCCTTCCCACAACGCCCAAAACACCGGGCGATAGCCCCGGCCCCACGGCAGAAAGCCGGGCCGGAGATTGTACATGCGCTCGTACCGGCCGATCAGCTCGGGAGGGAACACGCGCGGGTAGTGAACCGAAACCGCCGTCCCGGCCGGTTCCGCGGGAATACGAACCCGCTCGGAAACCAGCGTGCGAAATCCGCGTTGCCGGGCCGCCGCGGCCAACTCCTCCGCGGTGGTAACTACCGTGGAGACTTCGGAGGGATTCACGAAGTCCAGGGTCCAGGCGGCCATCGATCCGCCCAGGTACAGGTCGATGCCTCGCGCGGGATTGCCAGCTATTGCGATTGGCCGCCGGCGCCCCAGCGTTTCCGAAAGGGCCTGCGCTACCCGCTCGACATCCCGCTCCTCCATGTCAGGGAAGTGGGGCAAGCCGAGAACGCGGCCGCCCAGGTCTTCGGTTGCGGACAAGTTTCCCCGTGCGCAATCGGCGAATGCCGGCTGCTGGTGACAACCCTCGCCCCACCAGGCGCGGGTCTCGATCCCCTGCCGCAGAAGGCCGCGGGCGATTCGGGGCACGGAGCGCGGCGGCAGGATAACACTGGTGGTGCCGGCCGCCCAGCCGGTGGCGTAACCCGGCTGCAGAGACGCTCCCTCCAGGCGGCCGATGTGGAGGCGGTACCATTCGGCGATGCGCGTGTGCCGGCGGCGGAGGTCGGGCCAGGACGCCAGACCGGCCAGCGCCACGGCGGCGTGGTACTCGCTCATTTTCGCGTTCAAGGCGGGCAGCGCGGCCGAACGCGTGTCTTGAAAACCGAAATTGCAGCACGCCTGCAGACGGTCCCGCAGGCCGGAGCCGGTGGTGGCGATGAATCCGCCCTCTCCCGCGCCCAGGATCTTGGTGGCGTGCAGGCTCACCACGGAAGGAATGCGGCTGGGCCGGACGGAGTCGAAGCCGGCGGCGGCATCCACCACTACCGAAATGCCGGTCCGTTCCTCGAAAGCTTCCCAGGCGCCCATGTCAACGGGCGCTCCGAACGGCGAAACCACCACCACCGCGCCCACCCGGCCGCCCATCCCCTTAAGGCTCCGCAGCACCGCGTCCGGATCGAGCGCCCAGGTGCGAGGGTCCACATCGTGAAACCAGGGGTTCATTCCCGCCGCGCGGGCGGCGTGAGGCGTCGCGCAGAACGTCCAGGATGGCAGCAGACAGAAGCTGCCGGCGGGCACTCCCAGCGCCAGCAGCGCCGCGGTGAGCCCAACCGTGGCGTTGGCCGTAGTGACCACTCCGCCGCTCTCCAGGCCGAAATGGCGGCTAAGCTGCAGTTCCAATCGGGTGACCAGCGGTCCGCAGTTCGAGTACCAGCGCCGTTCGTCGATCGACTGCAGATATGGCAGGATCTCGGCGCTGGAAGGCAGGCGCGGCCGAAGGACGGGCATGAGATCGGGCATCGTCTTACGTTCCTGGCCAATCAATCGGCGGAATTCCCGAATGCCAATAGATCGCGGCTCAGGCGCCCTTTGGCACAGACCTGGACAACCGCAAGGGCCGGCGCGGAAGACCGGCATCGGGTGGGTGCGCTACGCCGGTGCTTCGGTGGCGCTGGCGAAGCAGATGCGACCCAAGACCATCGAATTCATCGAGCCGCGGCTGGAATTGAAGTCCCGGTTGGAGATCGACTGGGAAACGGCGCCAGCGGCAGCCGGGGGAAGAAGGCAGTCCACCGGGAGCGGGAGAAGCCGCACGGAGAGCCTTCCCGCGGCCGCCGGAGGGTTCCCGGCGGCACTCCGGGAGGCGCGGAAGGGCGATTCAGTGTGCGCTGGGTCTTCGACCGTGCGATTTGGCGCCTTTGCCGGGCCGCTCGCTCACGCTCGCGGTTCCGAACGGAACCACGCGGCGTCAGGGAGTGGCCCGTGGCAAAGGAACAGTATCTTGCGGTCACGGCGCTAAAGCGGTTGCCGCGACGTGGCAGGCTCCTGAGCCGGTTGCAGCCGCGCCACCAACCCGGTCAATGCCGATACCGGGTGGCCGGCCGCGGCGGCGGCGCGGTTCTCCTCGCGCACCAGTTTCACTTCGCGCGCGATCACCGGCATTTCCCTCGGCGCGCGGATACCCACCCGCACGCGCGTGCGGCCGATGTGCGCGATCACAATCTCGATGGCATCGCCGATCAGGATGGTCTCTCCTTCCCGGCGCGACATCATCAGCATGCGACCGCCATCTCTTCGGTCGGCAGGGGATGCTGGTGCGAGTAGCCGCCCTCCTGCGCCACCGCCTGGACGGCTTTCAGATTCTTCAGGTTGATGATCACCGGGGCCAGCAGATTGGCGGTCGTCCCGGTTTCCCGGACCGATAGCACCGCCAGACAATGAACATCCTCTCCGATGCGCGGAGACCGGTCCGCAGGCAGGCCCACCAGGCCCAGATCCTCCTCGCCAACCGCCAGGCGGTAATCGGGTTCCACGGCCCGGACGGGCAGGGTGATGAAGCACAGCGCGGCATCTTCCACGCTCTGCAGAAAGATCAGCGGATCGGTATGGCCAAAATGCACCGCTACAAACCGCCGGCAATCTTCAAACCCCGGAAGCCCGCACGGAAACTCGATTTCCGACGCCGGTTCCCAGGAAATCGCTCCCAGGTTCTTCGTATTCAGAAACGGCATGCCACCTCACTCACCCCGAACATCGGCGAAATGCGGCGGGACCTTTAGGGCACCGCGCGGTTTCTTTGCCCAGAGGGAGGGGGACGCGCGGCCGTTGGTGGGCAGGCTACGCCGCCAGGAGCGCCCCGTGCGCAACTTCTCCGGGTGCGCGGCGCAGAAGTGGATATGCCGCGCGATGTGGGGCGGACCCCCTGGTCCGCGCGGGATGCCCCCGGTCCCGCTACCAGCTCGCGGAAAGCCGGCCAGGGGGCCGGCTGCGGACCAGGGGGTCCGCCCCACATTGCGTCGCGCATCCAACTTCTCCAACCGCCCGGCGCTGTGCCTGCTAGAATCGGATATCCATGCGATCCCGCGCATTCACTTGTCTTCTCCTGGGCATGTGGCTGGCCGGCGGACTCTTCCTCGAGTTGACCGCCGCAGGCAACCTCCGCGCCGTCGACCGCACCCTCCGCGATCCCCATCCGAGCGCCGCCATCCGCATTCTCAAGCTGGGGGCAGCCGACTCGCGCATGCTCCTGCGCTACGAGGCCGCCGAACTGAACAGTGCCTGCTTCGAAACCTGGGAGACCGTGCAGTTGCTGGGGGGCCTGCTGTTTTTCTTTTATCTGCTGTTTGCCACTACGGAGGACAAATTCGCCTTGGCCCTGGCCCTGCTGTTGATCGTGGTGGTGGCCCTGCAGCGCTTCCTGGTCACTCCCGAATTGCAGGGGTTGCGGCGGCTCCTCGATTTTGTCCCCGAATCCGCCCCCTCGCCCTACCGCGGCCGGTTCGACGCCCTCGAGTCCACCTATCTCGGCATGGAAATCGGAAAGTGGATGGCCCAACTGGGACTGGCCGCGCTGGTGATGTCGGGCGCGCGCAGACGCTCACGACACTCCGGGCGCAAGCTCGATGTGATCGATAAAACCGATGACGGACATATCAATCGGTGAGTTCGGCCGCCCCACCGAGGTCATGGCGCTGAACCCTTCGGTTGCCAGCAGGACCTGGTCGCCAACGCCCGCGTCCACCGCGTCCAGCGCCACCACCGCGTTGCCGCGGTTGCTGCCGTCCAGGTTCAACGGTTGCACCAGCAGCAGCTTGCGCCCTTCATGACTTGGGTGTTTCTGCGTCGCCACCAGTTCTCCCACTACGCGGGCGATCAGCATGCTTTCGCCTTTCCGCGCACCGGCGCCTTCGCTTTCTTGCCGGCCGGAGGCCCCAGGTGCACCGAATCGACAATCCCCACGATGGCGGTATCGAACGGCGGCGCTCCCGGCGCGAACGGCAAGCTGGCTTCCCTGCCGCGCACCCAGTAGACCAGTTCGCCGGCGCCCGCCCCGGTGGAGTCCGCGCAGACCAGGCGTTTGCCGGTTTCCCGCAACTCCGGAGTCAGCGGCTGCACGATCAGCAGGCGGTGCCCTTCCATCTCGGGGTTCTTCACCGTGGCCCAAACGCAACCGACGACGCGGCCCAGGTACATAGCGTCAATCCAGGTGGACTTCGTCGACGATGCCGACGATGGCGGTGTCCACGGGTGTGTCCTTGCAGCCCTGGGCCATGCGGGCGGAACTGCCCGACACGGCAATCACGCGCTCCTTGAACCCGGCGCTTACGGTATCCACGGCCACCACGTAACCAGCCTCGTCCTGGCCCTCGGGCGACACCGGCTTCAGGATGAGCAGCGTCTTCCCCTCGAGCCGGGGGTCTTTCCGTGTGGCCACCACTGTGCCCACTACGCGGGCAAGAATCATGTCGATTCCGTACCGGCTACTTGCCGGCGCCCTGTGCCTGCGCCTGCGACTTGCCGATCGGCAGCACGTCTTCCAGGCTCTGATGCGGGCGCGGGATGACGTGAACGGCAATCAGTTCACCCACGCGGCGCGCGGCGGCGGCCCCGGCGTCGGTGGCTGCGCGAACGGCGGCCACATCCCCGCGAACCATGGCGGTGACGTACCCCGATCCGATCTTCTCCCAGCCCACCAACGATACCTTGGCGGCTTTGACCATCGCGTCGCAGGCCTCGATCATGGCCACCAGTCCGCGAGTTTCAATCATTCCTAGAGCTTCACCCATGCGATCTTCTCCAAATTTCCTTTAAGCCCCGCGCGTTTTGATCGCCTCATCCACCAGGCCGACCAGTTCCGCGCGCGTTACATAAAACCGTTCCTCGCCGGCGCCGCACTGGCTGGCGCCGGCCCTGACGTCCTCGGCCGACAGGGGGCAGCCCCGCTCGCCGGCGTTGTTGGCCTTCACTCCGTACCGCGACCGCGCATCCAGCAGTTTGTCCACTTCCGTCCGCGGCAGCACCCTGGCGCCGCCCAGCAGTTCCGCCACCAGCGCGATGCGCGCGAAATGCTCCATGGTTTCCATGCGGAAATAGGCCTGGAACACGTCCTCGCCGTAGCACACCGCGCCGTGGTTGGCCATCAGCAACGCGTCGTACTTGGGAATCAGCGGCACCATCGGGTCGGTCAGCGCCGGCGTGCCGGGCAAGCCGTACGCCGCCAGTGGAACGCATCCCAGCCCGATAATCACCTCCGGCAGCAGCGCGTCGCTCAACGACCGCCCGGCCGTCGCATAACCCGTCGCCACCGGCGGATGGGCGTGCACCACGGCGCGAATCTCCGGCCGCATCTCGTAAATCTTCAGGTGCATGGCGATCTCGCTGGTGCCTGGCTTCCGGCCCGAGATTTTATTGCCCCGATAATCGACGACGATCAGATCGTCGGGTGTCATCATCCCTTTGCACGTCGCCGTGGGAGTGGCCAGAATCCGCTCCGCATCCAGGCGGATGGTGATGTTCCCGTCATTAGCGGCAACCCACCCTTTCTGGAAGACCAGACGGCCGATTTGAACGATGTCGTCGCGGTACTCGCGCTCTGTCTTCACCATCAGGAATCACCGATTGTAGCAGACTACACCCGCGGCGAATGGCTGATTGAAAGCGGTGGAGCTGACCCCCTGGTCCGCGCGGGACGCCCCCGGCCCGCTACCAGCTCGCAGGATCAAGTGCTTACAACTGGCGAAGAGCCGGCCAGGGGGCCGGCTGCGGACCAGGGGGTCCGCCCCACAAGCCGGTTGTTATGATAGGGGCAGATGGATCCACGCCGCATGTGCCCGCACTGCCGGGCTTTCATCACCAGCAAAGACCGCGTTTGCCCTTACTGCCAGGAAACCGTGGGCGCGCGCGCCGTCGCACTGCGCGACGATTCGCCCATCGGAGGCTTCATTCCCCAGCGGAATTTCACCACGGTTCTCATCCTTCTGGTCAATTTCGGCTTTTACGCCGCCACCGTGGCCGCCAGCATGAACGCCGGCAACCAGAACGCGGTGATGAGTCTGGACGGGGTAACCCTCATCGCCTTCGGCGCCAAATACCCCGCCGCCATCCTGGCCGGCGAGTATTGGCGCCTGGTGACCGCCGGGTTTCTCCACGGCGGCCTGATCCACATCGCCATGAACTCGTGGGCCATGTTCAATTTGGGCGCCCAGGTGGATGAAATCTACGGCACCAGCCGGATGCTGGTGATCTACTTTGTTTCCAGTACCTTCGGGTTCGCGCTCAGCACCCTTTTCAGCGCCGCGCTTTCGATCGGGGCGTCGGCTGGAATCTGCGGTCTGATCGGCGCCATGATCGCCCTCGGCATGCGCCACCACAACCCCATTGGCGATGCCGTCCGCGGCGCCTACCTGCGCTGGGCCGGCATGATCTTGATTATCGGGTTCCTGCCCATGTTCCACATCGACAACGCCGCCCACATCGGCGGCCTGGCCTCCGGCTTCGGCATCGCCTATGTCGCCGGCGAACCCGGCCGTATGGGTTCCCCCACGGAACGCCTGTGGCGCGTCGCCGGTCTCCTGTCTATCCTGATTACAGTCTTCTGCTTTCTAAAGATGTACTTGTCAATGAGCCAGAATATGCAACAATGAGGACGGTATGAAAGTGCGTTTGGTCCTTCTCGCGGTAGTTTTGAGCTGTGGTTTGGCGACGCTCGCCGAGGCAAGAACCCAGTCGCCCACAGCCGCCGCCCATTCCAGGGCCGCGGCCGCAGCCCGCAAGCGCGCCAAGCAGCAGGCCAAGGCCCGCAACAAGGCCGTCCGGAGGCACGTGAAGACCGCGCGGGCGGTAAGACGGCCAGCCACGCGCTAGGGCCGGTCCGCCGGCAAGTCTCCCAACCCCGCATCGCCGATTTCGCCATCCGGACAGGTGGATTTGCTTTGGCGCTTGCCACTCCTCGTTTCGCTTCGCTCCCGTCCGCCGATTGTGGAACCCGATTAAGACATCTTCACCAGTTTTTTGTTGACTCAACGGAGAGGCGCGCGTTATGTTTGCTAGTGGATGGATACGGTTCGATGGTGAGCCGGGTTCACCCGATTTGCATGGATCCTCGGTAGGCGAGGCGTCCGCGCGGCACATAAGCCACTGCCCTCAGGCATCCAAAGATGCTGTGTGGAGGGTGACCAGGGACTCCCGGGTTAAGGGTTTCTCTAACGTGGCTGAGGTCTTCGGATCTCTCACGGCGCGCGGTGCTGAAGCTTGGACCAGTGGGGGAATCCGTCAGCAATCGTTCTGCGATGGTTGGCCATTTCTTCCGCTCCGGGGGAAATGGTTTCTTCGTTTCCCTCCTGAGCTTCGACTCGTCTCCAGAAAGGTGTATGGAACCGAACGACGATAAGCCTCCGTCCCTTGCGGGAATAGCGGAGGATTCGGCGTGGGAGTTCCAGCGGTAGGCCGATAGGCTTTGCGCTATCGCGTTGGCCGCTGCCGTCCCACAAGTTGCAGCGGTGATGAACGCGAAGAGCGGAGAGCCGGCGTCCCGGCCACGGGGCGCTAAGTTCTTCTTCTCCGACATCTCCACAAAGACCGTTGATTCCGGTGCGCGGCCGTGAAATCGTGCCGCCCGCCGTCACGCTTGTGGTGCGTTCGCCCGCGGGCGGAAAGGGAGGTGCTTCGATGGCCAACAAATTTGCGATCGCGCCCGCGTCCGGCCTGGAGACGGAAGTTCTGCCGGTGCGCGGGCGGTTAGTGAAATCCAAGTGGGCGCGCAATCTCTTGACGTTCCTGATGGTCCTCGGGCCCGGACTCATCGTTATGGTGGCCGACAACGATGCGGGCGCGGTATCCACCTACAGCCAGGCCGGCGCGCAATACGGCACTCATCTTCTGTGGATCGTTCTGCTCTTATTGCCGGTCACGTATTTTATACAGGAAATGGTGGTGCGGCTGGGCATCGCCACCGGCCAGGGTCACGCCGCCATGATCTACCAGCGGTTCGGGAAGTGGTGGGGGCTGTTTTCCCTCATCGACCTGGAACTGGTGAACTTCCTCACCCTGGTAACGGAGTTCGCCGCCATCGACCTGGCGTTGAACAAGATGGGAGTCGACCCGCGTATCGGCGTGCCGCTGGCGGCCGCGGGTTTGATGTTCATCGTATTGAGCGGGAGCTATCGCCGGTGGGAGCGCACAGTGGTGTTCCTGTGCCTGTTGGACCTGGCTTGGTTTGCGATAGCGTTCGCGGTGCGGCCGCCGCTCGGCCAGATTATCCGCCACTCCCTGGCGCCGTCCATGCCCGCCGGCGGGTTGACGCCGGACCTGATGTTCCTGGTGATCGCGGTGGTCGGAACCACGATTGCCCCGTGGCAACTCTTCTTCCAGCAGAGTTGCATCGCCGATAAGCGGCTGCGATTCGCCGACGTGCGGTGGGCGCGCCTCGATACGTTCCTGGGGGCCTGCATCACCATCACCGTGGCGGGTTGCATGATGCTCGCCGGCAATGCGTCTCGCGTGCATGGATTCACTTTCACGGACCCGGCGCAGATGGCGGTGGACATCGGTCTCTTCACCAGCGGGTTCTTCAAACACGCGATTCTGCTGATGATGATCAACGCCGCGGTGCTGGGGACGACGGCCATTTCGCTATCGAGCGCGTGGGCCTACGGCGAAGTCCGCGGCTGGCCCCACAGTCTGCAACTCCCCGTGCGCAAGGCCCCGGGATTCTACGTGGTCTACCTGGTATGCGTGGCGGCCGCCGCGAGTCTGGTTCTGATTCCGCGCGCGCCGCTGCAACTGATCATTCTGGGCGTGCAGGTGCTGGCGGGGGTGATGCTGCCTTCGGCCATCATCTTCCTGCAACTGCTGCTCAACGACAAAGAACTGCTGGGCGAGTACGCCAACAAGCCCTGGAACAACCTGGTGAACTGGACCATCATCATTGTCCTGTTCGCCTTGTCGCTGATTCTGGCCGCGCAGGTTGCGGCCCCGAACCTCTTCCCGAAGGTGTCATGACGGGCGTATCGAAAAGGAGAACGAACATGGCTACGACGACAATGAATCATGTCGAAACGAACGCAGCGGCCAACCATTTTCTGGTGGTTCATCCCCTGGACGATATACCGGAACGGAAGGTGGACACGGAAGGCCTCGGCCCCATGCGGATGACGCGCAGCGTGAAGCTGTCGCTGATGAGTCTTCGCGCGTACCTGGTTCTGATGATGCTGCTGGTGCTGTACCACGTGCTGGGCATGGCGGGGCTGTTCGGCGCGGGATAGGCAGTAGCTTGCGGGGCCGCGGCGGGCCCGCGCGCCCCGCACCGTTGCGACGGCCGCAAGAGTGTCGAATCCACGCTAGTGCCTTGACCGCGAGAAACTGTTCCTTTGCCACGGGCCGCTCGCTCACGCTCGCGGTTCCGGACAGAACCGCGAGCGTGAGCGAGCGGCCCGGTAGTGGCACCAAATCACACGGTCGAAGACCTAGCCCACCAGGTTGCAGGTGCAGACCAGGTTGCAGGTGCAGACCGTGTTGCAGGAGCAGCCAAGGTTGCTCACGCAGGAGCACGGCGAGTAGCTTACGCAGGAGCAGGTATTGCCCACGCAGGAGCAGGGCGTGTAGCTTACGCAGGAACAGGTGTTGCTCACGCAGGAGCACGGCGAGTAGCTTACGCAGGAGCAGGGTGCCGAGTAGCTCACGCAGGAGCAACCGGGCACGCAGTTACAGGTACAGACGGCGCCGGGCGGCATCGGCGAACCGCAGGGCAGGGTGTACGTGACGCCCCCAATCGTGTACGCGATGCCGCTTACGCTGGAAGGACTTGCAGCCGGGTCCATCAGGCAAACCGGGAGTTGCTTGCCATCCGGCAGCGACCACAGCTTGATGGCGCCGTCGGTGCTGCCCGAGGCCAGCAACCGCCCATCCGGGCTGATGGCGACAGCCTTCACGGGGCTCGAATGCCCGCTGAGGGTCTTCAGCAGCGCCCCATCCGGCAGTGACCACAGTTTGATGGTGTTGTCCGAGTTGCCCGAAGCCAGCAGCCGCCCGTCCGGACTGATGGCGACCGAGTTCGTAGGCGACTGCGCGGCCAGGGTGTTGAGCAGCGCTCCATCGGGCAGCGACCACAGCTTGATGGTGCTGTCGTTGGCGCCCGAAGCGAGCAGCCGTCCGTCCGGGCCGATGGCGACCGAGTTCACCCAGTTGGCGTGCCCCGAAAGGGTCTTCAACAGCGCCCCGCCCGGCAGCGACCACAGGCTGATACTGTTGTTGTCACTGCCCGAGGCCAGCAGGCTCCCGTCCGGGCTGAAGGCGACCGAGAGCGCAAAGCCCGAAGACGTGGTGAGGGTTTTCAGCACCGCCCCATCCGGCAGCGACCACAGGTTGATGGTATAGTCCAGGCAACCCGAGGCTAGCAGACTCCCGTCCCGGCTGATAGAGACTGCGGTCACCGGCTTGGTGTGCCCCGTAAGGGTCTTCAGCACCGTCCCGTCCGGCAGCGACCACAGGTCGATATAGTTGTCCCCGCTGCCCGAGGCCAGCAAACGCCCGGACGGGCTGATGGCGACAGCGGCCACGTAGTTGAGCGCGGCCGAACTAGTGGACGGAGCAAGGGTTTTCAGAAGCGCCCCACCCGCCAGCGACCAGAGTTTGATGGTGTTGTCGTCGTCGCCCGAGGCCAGCAACCCCCCGTCCGGGCTGATGGCGATACTCTCGACCGACTGGGTGTGCGCCAGCGCGCCCGCAGGGCAACCCGCCGCCTCGGCGCGCCTGGAAACCGCCACGGCAGCGACCGCCGCCGCGGCAGCGCTCAGCAGGTCCCTCCGGCTAAGCGTCCAGCCAGATCGGCCGCGCTCGACGGCGTATACCTCCAGGGTTTCCCGCCGCTGGGGATCGGCCTTTCTTCCTTCCGGCCCGTCTGGGGATTCCTTCGATTTCATCGCCAACCTCGCTCAAATCCGCGCACGCGTTTCATCACTGCTGCACCGTGAGCAAAACGCCGTCGGGAGATTGCACGCCTCCCACGGTGGCCCGCACCACCGCATCGCCGTTCGGCGTGGATGTGGGTATCTGAATGGCAAGCTGGTACAGCCCGGCATAGCCTGGAGACAAGATCGCGGCCCCGCCATAGACTGAAGCGTTCACGCCACCCACCGTGGCAGTTACCGGAGATGTCAGGTACGACTTATCGCCGGGGGTCAGACTCCCCAACGGCGCGCCGGCCGGTCCGAAACCATTGCCCCACAGCGTGATCCACTCACCCGGCTTGGCGGGAGTGGTGGAGACTCCCGATAACAGGCCGGGCTTGGCGCAATACGAATAATCGGCGTGGGTGGCGACGGCATATTTTCCCCAGAGGAAGAACGCCGGGCTGTCCTGCTGCGCCGTGGCGTTGAACGGGGCGCTGGCGATTCCCGCGTTGGTGACCAGCACCTGCACGGCCCCGGCGCTCGCGGCCGGCGCCACGATGTTGATCTGGCCAGGGCTGATGTAGTACACGTATGCGGCATTGCCGCTCACACTCACCGTGACGCCATCAAGCTGGGTGGGGAGTTGCTGGTTGACGATCGAGGCGTTCCAGTTGTCCGTTTTCGGGGCGAGATTGTTTCCGTAGATGCTGACGTAGGCTCCGGGCGCGATGACCGCCTGCCCTCCGGCGGCGTTCGATATGGAGATGATGACAGGGACAACGGGAGGGGGGGCACCGCCCACGCTGCGCACGCGGTAGTTCCACAGGTCGGAAAGAATCAGGACGCCGCTGGGGTCCAGTGCAAGCGCATTTGGGCTGCTCAGTTGCGCCGCGGTTGCGGCTGCCCCGTCTCCCGAGTAGCCGGCGGCGCCGGTGCCGGAAACGGTGCTGATTGTGCCGGCGGACGACACCTTCCGAATGCGCTCGTTCAAGCTGTCGGAGACGTACAGGTTCCCCAGGGAATCGGCGGCGACGCCCTTGGGGAATTTCAGGGTCGCGGTCTGAGCCGCCCCGCCGTCCACAGCCGGCCCGAACCCGCCCCCAATAACCGTCGAGATGGTCCCACCCGGCGCCACTTTTCGCACCACGTGGTTGTAACCGTCGGACAGGTACAAATTGCCCGTCGTGTCCAAAGCGAGCGACTCAATCAGCCCCAGAGACGCCGCCGTCGCCAGGCCGCCATCCCCGAAGGGGCCGTAGCTGCCATTGCCGGCAATCGTCTGGATCTTTCCGTCGGTGGCGATCTTGCGCACCCGGTAATTCCAGCTATCGGCGACGTACAGATTCCCGGATGAGTCAATCGCCAGACCCGCCGGGTAGCTTAGCTGCGCGCTGGTGGCCGCCCCGCCATCCCCCGCGAAACCCGGCGTGCCGTTTCCCGCCACTGTCGAAATCACGCCGGCCGAATTCACTTTGCGGATCCGGCAGTTTCCCGTATCCGCAACATACAGATTTCCCGCGGCATCCACGGCCACGGCCCGCGGAAACGAGAGCTGCGCGGACGTCGCGGCCCCGCCGTCCCCGGCAGACCCCTCTATGCCCGTTCCGGCGACCGTCGTGATAATGCCGTTGGCGATCTTGCGAATCCGCTGGTTCCGGCTGTCGGCAACGTAGGTGTTTCCGTGGGTGTCGACCGCCACGCCGTAGACCGTGTCGATTTGCGCGGATGTGGCGGCGCCAGGGTCGCCCGAGAAGCCGGGACTACCGTTGCCCGCGGTGGTGTAGATGGATTGTGCAAGACTACTGCCGATCGCGAGAAGCCCAGCGATGAGGAAGCGAGGAGCCATTCGAATCAGGGGCCGCATGGTTTTTTCGAACTATAAAAGTAAATTATACGAAAATAGACAAACCTCATTATGCATGAATCCCCACCCGGGTCAAGCAGTCTGCCTGAGGTGGGCGCGCGACGTGGAAGTGGATCCGCTGGCGTTATGTAGGGCAGGTTGTCAACCTGCGGCGGACCCAGGGGGTACCCCGTCAGCCCGCCTGGGTGGCATTGGCAGACAACCGCGAGAGGCCGATTGACAATCGGCCGCAGGTTGACAACCTGCCCCACAAAGGCGCGCACGGCCTTGCGTGCACATACAAACCGCTTCGCAGGCAAATCGCCCCGGCGCGCACTTATATGTCGCGCCTAACCGTCTGGGGTGGGCGATATGGAAATGGATGCAGCCACGCAACACACGCGCACAGATGCAGCCCGTAAGGGCGTCAGAAAATGCCCAAGGCGTGAGCCTTGGGAAAGCCGTCAACCCAGAGAGCCACGGAACGCCGCGCCATTTGCCGGAGACCGGAACCACGAACTTGCGCGGGCGCCGTCAGCAGTCTCCGTTGGACGGCTGGCCGCACGGCGGGCAGGCGGGCGGTTCGTGCCAGAACAGGCCTCCGGCGGCCGCGATCTTTTCGAGGATCTGGTCTTTGGTCAGTTCGCGGATCACGTGGCAGCGGGCCGAGCCGTTGAACTCGCCGCCACCGGTGGTGGCCAACCACTTGTAATAGCAGTCGCCTCCGCAGCTCCATTTGGCGAAACAGCTTCGGCAATGAGCGCGGTTTTCCACGGCCTGGCTGCGCAGACGGCCGAGCACCACCTCGTTGAAAACGTAGCCGCCGCCATCAGCCTCGGGCCGGCCATAGAAGAACACGCCGGCCCAAGGGTCGTCCTCGCCGAAGGCCTCAAAACAGGCGGTGACATTGCCATCGGCCGACAGACAGAAGTTGTCCTGGGAGACGCTGCAGAAGTGATTGGTGAGCGTACCGGCGCGTGCGCCCGAGAAATGCACGGGGCGTCCGTGGGCGGACCCGCGCGCGGCGGCGGCCCGATAGGCTTCAATGAACTCGTCGGATTCCGCGGACGTGGCTGCGGCGCCGCGGCCCAGGAGGTACACGGGCTCCACCTGGATGGAGACGGGACGGAACTCGGAGCAAAGGTACTCGACCGAATCGGCGAGAGTGGAGATGTGCTCCGCGGTCACGGTCAGCCGGATGCCGTACGCGAACCTGGCTGCGTCGAACCGCCGCAGAGTGTGAACCACGCGTTGGCTCGACCCGGTTCCGGAGGCGGTTGGCCGGCACTGGTCGTGAACCGCCGGCAGCCCGTCGCACGACAGTGTGACGCCTCGCAGGTGCGCCACGATCCAGTCGATCCGCGCATCGCTGAGCACACCGTTGGTGGCCAGTGTGGAACCCAGCTCCAACTTCAGCTCCGCCGCCTTTTCGCGCGCGTAGTCGTACGAATCCGTCAGGACATGCCAGTTCATGGTTGGCTCGCCCCCGCCGTGGTAACCCACCTCGAGGCGCGGAACCCGCCGGCTGGCGGCATTGGCGGCGGCGAAGTCGATCCCGCGCCTGGCCGTCCCGATCGTCATGACCTTCGGCTGGCGGTTGCCGGCGGAAGCGTAACAGTAAGTGCAACGCAGGTTGCAGGCCGTGGTCAGAAAGAGAGTGACCGACACCGGCTGGGGACCGCCGGCGCAAGCGACCGAAGGTGGGTTCTCCGGTCCGGCGTCCACGAACTCGAGAGCGCGCAACAGATTCACCAGCGAACCATCGGGGTCGGCCAGCGCGTCGAACTCCCCTTTTCCGAGCTGCGAGATGAAGCGGACCACCTGCGCATTCGCCACAAAAGCCGAGCGCCGCGCAGGGGCGTAGACGATGCATTTCGAGTCCTCCAGCGGAATACTGAATACCTCCGCCGAGAGCACCGGCGCGGGACCTCCCGCGAGGCTGCCTCGATCTCGATTGGGTTCTGGGGACATCTGTCCGGCCAGACACATTGTAATGGAAATAGACCGCGGGCCGTTGCCTGCGCCGCGATTCCCGGTGGATTCCGCCGCGCTTCGCGGCTCATGGACTGGCTGGGGTTACTGGATGAGCCGGTAGGACTTCATCTGGCTGAGCAATTCGGCCAGGTCGATGGGCTTCATGAGATACGCGTCGCAGAGCTCCCGGAAGCAGCGGATCACTTCCTTCACGTCGCTCACCGTCGTGGTCATGACGATCTTCGCGCCATAGGTCGAAAGGATGCCAAATTCCATCTCGAGAGCCCGCACCTGCCGAACCGCTTCGCGGCCGTCCATTTCGGGCATCATGATGTCCATGCAGATCAGATCGTACCTCTGCCCACGCACCAGGGCGGAGCGAACCGCTTCCACGGCTTCCCTGCCGTTCACGGCGACATGACATTCGCCGTAGCGGGAGAGGAAGGTCTGGAGCAAAAGCCGGCTGGCGAAATCGTCTTCCGCCAGCAGCACCCGCAGATGGCCGCCGTGGTGCGCATGGGCGGCTGAGGGAGCGCAGTTCTTCCCGGCCGAAGCGGCGCGATCCGCGGGCAGCCTGGCTAGAGCGTCCAGGATTTGGGAGATGTCGGCCTGGTTGCTCCGCGCGGGGTCCTGGATCAGTTCCCGCAGCCTGTCGGTGGCGCGCAGCAGAACGCGGACCCGGTCCGGTGTGGGAACCATGATATGGGAACGGATTTGCGCCAGCGCGTCTTCCGTCTGGTGCGCCAGCTCGCGGATCTTCACCAGGTCGAAGAAACCCGCTCCTCCCTTTACCGAATGCACCGCCCGAAAGACGCGATTCACTACCTCCTCATCGATCGCCGCTCCGCCCTTTTCCATGGCAAGAAGGCCTGTCTCGACGGTAGCCATGTGCTCGCAGCACTCCGCCAGATACTCTCCAGCCACTTCGTCATCAAGGCTGATCATCGCTCGTCCTCAAACTCAGTGTCGTCTTATGGTTCAGACCGGCACAGGCATCCAACTACGCGGCGACACCGGCCCGTTCCATCGCCGTTGCTGCGTAGATCCGATCTTCCGAAAGCCGCTCAATTGCACTTATCGGCTCGAAAAGGGAAAACCTGCACTGCGGGCGTTCGCATCGGCGTAATCCGGGTATGATTGAGAAAGTACAGGCGTCTGGCCGCCTTGTGGTGGCCCTGTCCAGCCCGGTTCGATCGCGCTGGGGCCGGCGCCGCATCCGGGTTCGCGAGTGTACCATGGGGAAACCTCTCAGTTCGGGACGGGGGCAGACGTGGTGGGGCGAACGGACCGACGAACTATGCCGGGCGATGGCCGGCTGTGTGGACCGCAATCGGCATGTTTACGTCGTTTCCGCGGACTCCGGCGGCCACATCACAGCGTGTAACGATGCCATGGGGCGCCTTCTTGGTTTGAGCCCGGACGAGTTCCAGGACGAGACTATTTGGAATAAGCTTCCCGAGTCCGACGGCGCGAGACTCAGCCAGCGATTGGAGCAGCCTCGGCTCGACGCCGGCCCATTACTCCTGAACTTCGTAACTCCGGATCGTATACCGAAGACACTCGATTGCGGTTTGGCGCCGATGTCTCACGGGCATTTTGCGATTGTGGGCGTGCCCGCGCCAGGTCCGGCCGGGGATCCCGAGGCCGGCTTGCTCCAGTTGAACAATGCCTTGGCGACGCTCAGCCGCGAGAACGCGAGAAAGAGCAAGCAGTTGGAGCTCAAGAACTCCGAATTAGTAAGAACCTCCGAGGAGTTGCAGCGGGCCAACGAGGCACTTACCGAAGCCCGGACTGTCGCGCTCGATGCCACCCAGGCAAAGTCCGTCTTTCTCGGGCATATGAGCCACGAGATCCGGACGCCCATGAACGGCGTCCTGGGCATGGTTCAACTGCTTCTGGCCACGGACCTCTCGGCGGAGCAGCGGCGGTATGTCGAGGTGGCCCTGGCCAGCGGGCGCAACCTGCTGGCCCTGGTCGGCGACATCCTCGATCTATCCAAGATCGAGGCCGGGAAGATCGCCTTCGAGAGCCTGGACTTCGACCTGCGCCGCACGGTGGAGGACGCCGCCGAGATCTGGCGCGTCCAGGCGAACGCCAAGGGACTCGCCTTCGGCATTCGGATAGACCCGGAAACACCGGCGCTTCTTCGTGGCGATCCCAACCGCCTGCGCCAGGTTTTGAATAACCTGACTGCCAATGCCATTAAGTTCACCGGGCGGGGTGAGGTAGCGCTTCATGTGGAACCTGCGAGCGAAGACGGCGGTAAGGTAACCGTTCGTTTCGCGGTTGCCGATACGGGTATTGGGATACGGCCGGACCAGGCCGCGGCCTTGTTCTCCCCGTTCGTTCAGGCGGACATATCGACGACGCGCATATACGGCGGCACCGGCCTTGGGCTGGCTATCTGCAAGCAACTTGTCGAGCTGATGGGCGGGCAGATCGGGATCGAGAGCCGGGAAGGCGAAGGCTCCACCTTCTGGTTTACCGCGGTTTTTGAGAGGCCGCCCGAAGCCGTATTGGGGTCCAGTGCGGAGCTGGCATCCGCCAGCTTGCCGAAATCCGCGGGCCAACGGATCGGCGCCCGGGACGATGCGCGGATCCTGATAGCCGACGATAGTTCGACCAACCAGACCCTGGCGCTGGCGCAACTGGAAGCGCTTGGGTACCGGGCCGGCACGGCCGCCAATGGCGCCGAAGCCGTCGAAGCGCTGCGGCAGGGTGGATACGACCTGGTTCTGATGGACTGCGAGATGCCGTTGATGGACGGCTATGAGGCCACGCGCCGTATTCGCGAATCGGGCAATCCGCGCGTTCCAGTCATCGCCGTCACGGCCTATGCGTCGCCGGACGACCGGGACAGGTGCATTCGCGAGGGGATGGACGACGTCCTCTCGAAACCCGTGGACCTGCAGCGCCTGACGGAAGTGCTTGCGAAGTGGCTCCCGGGGCACGATCTCCCAGACGCCGTCCCGGCCGCCCGGCAAGCCGCCCCGGAACGGGCGGAAGCGGTTTTCGATGCGGAGGCTCTGTTGCATCGGCTGTTGGGAGACAGACAGCTCGCCGGCGCCGTTATCCGGGCGTTCCTCGGGGATTTCCCATCGCGGTTGGACAATTTGCGGCAGCGGCTCGTCGAGACGGATGGGCCCGGCGCACGCTTGCAGGCGCATGCGCTGAGGGGATCGGCGGCGACGGTTTCGGCAGTCGGCCTGCGCGCAGTCGCCGAGGAAATGGAACGGGCGGCGGCAGCGGGCGAGTTGGATCTTTGCGGCGGGCTTCTGCCCCGGGCGGTCGAGGAATTCGAGCGGTTCAAGAGAACGCTGGAGCGCGACGGATGGCTCGGAACCCAGGGATAAGATGGCGAGGAGGCGGCGGGGCCTTTCGCGCCAAGCCCGGTCTTTGGATGGATATCGGCGCCGATGGTTTCGCGCCGGACCTGAACTCCGCGGTCGAACTCGCCGACCGGCTTCTATCCACGCCAATCCACTGACCGCGCCTACGGGTGATGGAGAATCCAGCCCGCTATCTTGGCCAGCACCACGGGCGCCATGGTTTCTTCAATCTGCGCATATTCGCTGACCGCGCCCGTCCTGGCAGTCTGGAACAGGTGATTCAGCCCCGGGAATTCCACCGTTTCGAACCGCTTGTTCCCGCCGGCTTCCAGTGCCGCGCGGATGGCCGGCAGGTTCTGTTTCGCGACCACCTGGGTATCCTTCTGGCCGTTGAGCGCCAGCACCGCGCACGCGACCTTCCGCAGTTCGGCCCCGGGATCGTATTCCAGAAAATACCGGAACCATGGCGACAGCAACGTATTCCACTGCCGGTCGAGTTCCTCCTTGGGCATGCTCGCCGCCAGCTTTTCCCGCAGCCTGGCTGGATCCTTCTCGGTTTCAATCGCCTTGAGCGCGTCGCGCTCCATGGCGCCCGTTTTCACGGCCGCCTCATGGCTCATGCCCGCGGCCTCGTTTCCGGCCATGACCTGCGCCGGCAGGAGTTCGTCACCGCGCACCCCCGGGCCGGCCAGCATGACGATGAACGCCACGTCGCGGTGGCGGGCCGCCACCATGGGCGCGATGGCCCCGCCTTCGCTATGGCCGAGGATCCCGATGTTGCGCGGGTCCACTTCCGCGCGGGTCTTGAGCCAGGCGACCCCGGCTTCGGCATCGGTGGCGAAATCCGCGCTGGTGGCCGTGGCCGGGTTCCCGCCCGATTTCCCGACGCCGCGCTTGTCGGCCCGCAGCACGGCGATGCCCTGGCGCGTCAGGTAGTCGGAGAGAACCAGGAACGGCTTGTGGCCCAAGAGGGTTTCGTCGCGGTCGTGCGAACCCGAGCCGCAGACCAGAAGCACGGCCGGGAACGGGCCTTTGCCTTGCGGAATCGTGAACGTGGCCGCCAGCCGGATGCCGGCCGCCGGGTTCTCGTAGGTCACATCCTCTTCGCGGTAGGGATAGGGCTTGACCGGATTCTGCGGCCGGGCCAGTTCCAGAGATGCGCCCTCACGCACGCGTTTGAGCGTCAGGGGGAGGGGCAATCCATTTTGCGTGAACGTGCCGCCGATAGCGTCGAGACCCTGGCCGATCCTGCCTTCGAAGACCGCGCCCACGGACTTGACCTCCAGCTTGACGGTGGCGCCGTTGCGGGTGATAATCGCCGGAATGCCGGTCGCGCCCTGATCCGGGCTGTCCATGGTTACCGTCAGGCCATCCGCCGTGTTGGCGATGTGGGCCACCACGCGCAGCGTCATGCCCTGGCTATATTCGAGCGTGCCGAGCCAGGCGCCATCGATGTCGGACGGCTTCGCCGACGGTTTCGCGGGCGCGTCGGCGGCGGCCGCCACACGCTTGAAGTCCAGCGGAAACGCCTGGCCCATCTGGATAAACGTTCCCCGGGTCTGCGTCCCGCCGGCGCTGAGGGTGCCTTCGTACGACGCCCCGATGGAGCTGACGCTCCAATTCAATTTTGACGCCTTCAGCGAGACGGAAGTGATGGGAATCCCTTTGGCGCCCTGGTCGAGGCTGTCCAGGGTGCCAAGGAACCCTCCTTTGCCATCGGAGGTGAGATGCACCAGCAGCCGCAGCTCGGCGGGGCCGGCTTTCAGCGTGCCTTGCCAGTCGCCCTCGATGTTCTGCGCGTGTGCCGCAAGCGCCGCCACGGCGATGAGGCCCGCGATCGGTAAGGTTCGGTTCACGATGAGGATCTCCTTGAACTACCTTACGCATGTACGCACCGGGGAAGCGAAAAGTTCCCCGGTGCGCCCGGCGGAGGGATCGCCGAGCCGGCATCGCACTATCTTGCTACCAACCGTATCGGCCCCATCAGCCCCGATTCGATCGGCTGCACGGAGCGCATATCCTGCGCCTGGAACCGCTCGCCGTACTTGGCGTTCAGCTCCTTGTAATCGGGCAGCGGTCCCTGGGCCATTTCGTTGAGCGCCAGGTTGGCCACCACAATGCTCACGTGGTTCTCGCCGGCGTGCAGCAGGCCGGTCACATCCACTTCGAAGGGCGCGGACCACACGGCGCCGGCGCGCTTGCCGTTCACCGAGACCACCGCGGCTTCCTTTACCGGGCCTTCGAACATGGCGCGCATGCCGCTGCCGCCGCGGCCGCCGGTTGGCGCTACCGCGGTTCCTTCGCCCAGCGTGAGATAGATGGGATGGCCGGAACTCAGCATGGCTTGCGGCACGGTTACGGTACGCTGGTAAGTCCCCTGGCCGGAGAAGAACTTGCGGCCGTCCAGATCGGTCCAGGACTTGAGCGTGTCGAGATTCACGGCCGGCGAGCCCGCGAAGGTCAACGCCCAGCCGGTCGAAAGATCCACCGGAGCGGGCGCCGGCGCAGTGGCCGCTGGCGTGGCCGCCACACGGTCCCTCGAGAACACCAGCACACGCGATTCGTAAGGCGCCAGATTCAGCGCGATGTTCGTCCCGCCCTCAGCCTTCGTGACCTTTCCGGTCATGGGATCCCACCACGCGCCGTCCAGACCCTGAATGCGGAAGGCGGCCTGCGACGCCACCGCGTGGTTGCTGGTATTCGCCAGGAAATAGATGTCGGCGTAATCCAGCTTGCGATGCACCACGCCGATTTCGGGCGCGGCGGCGACATCCGGCGGCAGCACGCCATGCAGCGCTTCGCCCAGCTTGCTTTCGTCCGTCACCAGGCGCCTGGCATTCTCGCCTTCGAACATGGCGCGCGCCAGCTCGCGAATCTTCGGCGTATCGGTTTCGGCCTCCTGTAAGCCCGGAGCCAGCGATGGGGCGCGCCGCGTGGCGATTACGATGCCGCCCTTGCGAACCCATTCGTTTAGTTTGTTCAGGGTGGCCAGCGGGATGCGTTCCACGCCCGGGATCACCAGGATCTTGTGAGTCACGCCGTTCTTCGCGATGAAGCCGTCGTCGATGAAGTCGAAATTGTACCCGGCATCGAGAATCTGCGGAATCACGTTGGGGCCGAGCAGGCGGTCCATGGACTGGGTGACGGACAGGTCGCGGCCCAGGGTGAAACCGGCCCAGGCGTCGTCGGTGGGCAGATACAAGGCGATGTCGTTGGCGGCGCGGCCCTGCCGCAACAGGAAGCTGACGCGCTGCATGTAGAGCGCCACATCGGGCATCACCATCCACCAGGGATTGTGATCGTTGAAGACCGCGGCGGCGTAGAATCGCCAGCCGGGCTCGCCGGCTTCGGGAGGCGAATAGGGCCAGCCGTGGCAAATGAACTGGTTGATGCCGTTCAAAAAGTGGATGTCGGCTTCGGCTTTCATGTCGAGCGGAGTGGCGCGGAACACCGGCGAGTGCAGCCAGGTGAACGTCTCCGAAGAAGTTACCGGGCGGCCGTTCAGATGGCTGGCCGAAGAGGCCCAGCGCGTGGCCGTCCATCGCCGCCATTGCGAACCTTCGCCCTCGGGCAGATCCACCAGGGCGTTGCTGGAGAGGCGAACGGGCGGGATGCCGTAGCTCTGGGAGCGGAACAGCGTGCCGTTCTTGTGGGCCCACTCGGTGAGCGGCTTGAGGTAGTAGTCCTCGGAAAGTTCGGTGAGCGTTTGTCCCCAATCGTGCCGGATGGCGGCGGTGTTGGGGCCGATGTCGCCGGCGAGGGCGGGGAGATACGGGGCGAGATCGTAGCCGCGGCGCTTTTGGAACTCCTTCAGAAGGTCCGGGGTCCAGTCGGCGCCGTAAACCTCCAGGCTGTCGCTGAAGACGGCGTATGGCTTGTTGGGGCCCACCGCCTTCATCAGGCGGTCGCCGACGGTCTTGAGGTGGAGATCGAGAGCCGCGCGGCTGTAATGGTCGAGCACCAGCCCCTCGGAGCCCACGGCCGGCCGCTTGACCTGCTGGCGCGTATGGCTGGCGATGAAGAACAGCACCACGCCGGCCTCGCTGCCCGGCGGCAAGCGAACCGTGGAACCGGACACGTCCGTGAGGCGTTGGATGCCCTCGGGCGAAAACTGGCGGCCATTCCCCTTGGCCAGGAACGCGGCCACGAACGAGTCGCCATCGGCGAGCTTGGGGATCTCAACCTTGGCGGCGCCGGCGCTCACTTCCACGCGATCCATGCGCAGGCGGCCGGATGCCTGCCCGATGGGAATGTGCGGGCCGCCGTATGGCCAACCGCTACACAAGGTGAGGTCGAAACGCATTCCCTCGGCGCGGCCGGTTTCCGCCGCGAACTTCAGAGCGTCCAGGAAGCCGTCCGACATGTATGGCAAGTTGACCAGGTTGTGCAGGGGATCGTCGAGAGTCAACGGATAGACCGGCTGCACCTCGAACCCGCCGAACCCGCCTTGCTTCATGGTGCGGATTTCCTTGGCCAGCTCCGGCTTGGTGACCGCTGCGCCGAACCACCACCAGCGCACCATCATGCGGGCATCGGCGGGCGGCTTCTCGAAGGCCTGCTTGAGGCCGGCGATCGGAGGAGGCGCGTCGGCCGCCGCTATCAGGAGCCCTATGCCCAACAGGCACGGTGCAACCAAAACCAGTCGTTTCAAAAGCATTGGGGTTGTCATAGTAGATCCGCCATGTTTCTCCATGTGTAACACCGGGAACGCCAATTTCCAAATATCGACCCGCGTGGCATTGTGTGTTTCATAGTTAAGCGTTGCTGAATGCGCAACTTGCGCCCGTATGCCACGCGGCCGCCGGTTCCGCACTACGAAACTGGCATGCCGAGTTCCGAAAGATTTTGACCGGAGGGCCGCGGCACATGGATTATCGATAATACGGATCGCGAAATCAAGCGATACCATACGGGGAACCCGATGGCGTCATTCCGGCGCCGATCGCTTCCGATAGGAATCTATGCCTCGCTACGCTTACAAGTTACGCATCAAGGCCGACAAGATCGAGGAGTACGAACTGGAGCACACGCGCGTTTGGCCGGAGCTCCTGGCCAAGATCAAGGCCGCCGGGATCTCGGAATACTCGATTTTCCGCCGGGGACAGGACCTCACGCTGGTGTTGCGCGTGGACGATCTCGACAAAGCGTTCGCCGAACTGGACAAGGATCCCGTGAACCAGCGCTGGCAGGAGTTCATGAAGCCGCTCTGGGAGCCGGTACCGGATTTGCAGGAAGGCGAGCGCTTCGCCATGCTCAAGGAAGTGTTCTACCTGGAGTAGCCCGCGGCACAAACCAGAGGCTCCGGCTCGGCGGGGCGGGCCGGATGGTCCGCCCCGGCCGGCGAGCAACTGAAGCTCGCGCGAAGCGTCTCCCCTGGCAGGCTGGCTCACTGGTATGTAATTTTGGTGGCGGCTTCGAAGTGCCGGTGTTTGGTGTAGGTTGCCGACACACGATTGATTGCGCCGCTCCGCCTTGAGATCACCTTCTCGTAGGAGACCGGAAGCAGATAGCTTTCGCCTTTGATATCTACGGTATCCCAGGTTGCCGTTTCCTCGATTTCCGCGAATGGGTAGGCATCGGGGAAACCGCGGGCTCGCGTTGAGACGGAAACCATTTCGCCGCTTGCCATATCGATACGAACAGTGCCCTGGTGCGCCGAATAGGCCCTCTCGATACCGGAGAAAGAAAGCGGGAAGCACAGTGCTTCGGGCGGCGTGCTGAAGTTATAGACCAGATACTGCTTGCCGGATTTGCCGATCGTCTTTGAATAAGTGAGGGTGGTGCCGCAGTCCGGGTCGAAGATGGGTTTGATGTAGGAGCCGAAGCCTCCGGTCCAGCCTATACATCCCGGCGCAATGCCCTTCGCCGGAACGAGCTTACCGTCTGCCCCGACCCGTTGCAGGGATTCACTCATGCCACTGAATGTAGCTTCCGATCGGATCGTGGCCGTTGGAATCCATGCGGACCCGGAGGGAGGCTGAGCGGAACAATCCACCTCTTCATCCGCCATGAAGTTGGGCAGATGGGCTGCCCGGTCGAGGTTCACTGCCCTGGCCTTTTCCAGCATGGCTAGAGGATTGCCGGAAGTATTGTCTGAAAGGGACGCCGCGGGCGCCGGCATCGGCTTTACCGGCGGCGGCACATCGCCTGGCGGCGGGTGGAGAAGATTGCCAGGCCGGCGCCAGTCGGGGGATTGGATCGCCCGGGTCATTTCCCCAGGTTTGGCCCGCCTAAGAAACCGGAGGGTTCTCAGCTCCAGCGAAAGCGGCGGGTTTGCCGCTTCGTCCCAGAATTGCGGTATGGATATGCAATCTATCGTCACCTGGTCGCCAAAAACCAATTTTGCGACCAGTACACTGCTGGAAAGTGCCTCGCCGGCCGGAAGTTTGGCGTCGATCAGACGGCCGTCCGGAAGAAGGACGGTAATAGACTGGTCCGTCACCCGCTCTAAACTCCCTGTGAGGGAGGCGGCAGCGGCGGGCCAAAGTGGGACGAAAAGCAAGGCCCTAAGCAGGCAAAGGTAACGTCGGTTCCCTAGCGGGAAAACAGACCACGACCTGGAAGTTGCCATCGGGAGAGCATTGTATCACTGCTCTCCCTGGCCCGTGTTTTCGTTACGCCTTCAGCGAACCTGCGTAGGCCGCAACGGCCGCCGAAGCCATCAGCAGCACCAGACCCACCACGAGCAGACCGATCGTCTTCTTGCTCGTGCCCTTCCACTCGCCCAGGATCACGCCCAGAATCTGGCTGAAGAAGATGGCGCTGGCCATCAGCACCGCCCAGCCGATGTAGGACGTCGCGCCCATTTGCGGCTCGCCGGTTTTGAAGCAGATAAACTGGCAGCACCAGATGGCGCCCGCCACGCCGGCAAAAAAGACGTTTGGCAGGATGGGAGCGGTGCGCTTCACGTAGTCGCCGCCGGTCTTGTTCTTGAAATTCAAGATCACGCAATAGGTCGCATTCACCAGGAAACCGCCGAAGAGAACCACCACCAGCACGGGCATTCCGGCCCAGATGATGGATGTCGCCGGGGCGGTCGTGAGAGCCAGTTTCTGCAAGCCCGGCCCGCCTTGCAGCCCGAAGCTCATGCCCGAGCTGGTCAGGCCGGAGAAGATGGCCACCAGAATGCCCTTCTTGAAGTTGAACTCGGCGACCGTCTTCTTTTTCTCCTCCTCGGGGAGTTCTCCTTCCTTGGACCTGCCGGCCATGCCCACAAATATGATGCCCACGAGCGATACCAGGGCCGCCGCCACCGAGGTCAGGCCGGCGCTGGTGGCAAACATGTCGTGGATGGCCGCCTGTCCTTTGAGCATCGGCGGAATCAGCGTGCCGGTGGCGGAGGTGAGGCCCAAGCCGATTGCCAATCCCAGGCCCACGCCCAGGTAGCGGATCATCAATCCGAAGGTCAGGCCGCCGAACCCCCAGATCACGCCGCATACCGTGCAATAGATCATCTCGTTTTTCGGTGCGGCCCCCAGCACGGAGAATACGTTCGGGGACGTAGTAAGCGCCAAAACCCACGGCACGATCACCAGGCCGAAGACCGCGTAGACCAGCCAGTAGCTTTCCCACGCCCAGTCCTTAACCTTCTTGAACGGCACGTAGAATACGGCGCCAGCCAGGCCGCCAATAGCGAAAATGAGAGTTCCGATCGCCGGATTTGCGGCGGTCACTGCGACAGATTGCATGGGTTCTCCTTGCCCCGTCCATGCCACTCGGCGCCACGTGCAAAGCGCTACGGCCGCCCGGACCCTTCAAGCAAGAAGATCCGGGACCAGCGGCGCCAGCGGCAACATACCCGAAGCTCAGATCGTATCGCCTTTGTGCCCGGCATGCAATGCGCTATCCGTTGTGGGGCGGACCCCCTGGTCCGCGGCCGGCCCCCCGGCCGGCCTTTTCGCCAGCGAAAAGCGGGACGGGGGCGTCCCGCGCGGACCGGGGGGTCCGCCCCACCCCCCGAAAACGGGTGTTACTGTATGTAGGGGGCCAGCCGGTCCGTTCAAGGCTTACACTGGTTGTTCCGCGGGACCACTACCAGCCCGGTCGGGGATGGGGTCCGGAAGAAGAAGGAGGTAGTAGCCGAATGAAAGACGAGAAAGTCACACAGGCGTACGAGATCGCCAAAGATCAGTATGCCGCTCTGGGCGTGGACGTCGATGCCGCCATGCGGAAACTCGCCAAGATCCCGATTTCCCTGCACTGCTGGCAGGGTGACGACGTCGGCGGTTTCGAAACCGTGGGCGCGCAACTGTCGGGCGGCGGCATTCAGGCCACCGGCAACTACCCGGGCAAGGCGCGCACCGTCGCCGAACTCCGCGCCGATGTCGAGAAGGCGCTCAGCGTGGTTCCCGGCCGTCACCGCCTGAACCTGCACGCCTGCTACCTCGAAAACGGCGGCAAGTTCGTCGACCGCAACGAGATGCAGCCCAAGCACTTTCAGGGCTGGATCGACTGGGCCAAGTCCAAGCGCCTGGGCATGGATTTCAACCCCACGTATTTCTCCCACGCCAAGGCGGCGGATGGCTTCACGCTGACGCATCCCGACAAGGCCATTCGCAATTTCTGGATCGAACACGGCATCGCCTGCCGTAAGATCGGCGCCGAAATGGGGCGGCAACTGGGAACCACCACCGTGACCAACGTGTGGATCCCCGACGGCTACAAGGACATTCCGGTGGATCGCACGGCGCCGCGCGAGCGGCTGTCGGATTCGCTCGACAAGATCTTCGCGGAACCGATCGACCCCAAGCTGCACCTGGATGCCGTGGAAGCCAAGCTGTTCGGCATCGGCGCGGAAAGCTATACGGCCGGCTCGGCGGAATACTATATGGGTTACGCCGTGTCGCGCCAAAAACTGCTGACGCTCGATGCGGGGCACTTCCATCCCACCGAAGTCATCTCCGAAAAGATCTCGTCCGTGCTGCTGTTCTGCCCGGGCCTTCTGCTGCACGTCAGCCGCCCGGTACGCTGGGACAGCGACCACGTCGTGATTCTCGACGACGAACTGCAAGCCATCGCCAAGGAACTGGTGCGCAGCGGCAAACTCGACCGGATACACATCGGGCTGGACTACTTCGACGCCAGCATCAATCGCGTCGCCGCCTGGGTGATCGGCACCCGCAACATGCTCAAGGCTCTCCTGATTGCGTTCCTGGAGCCCACCGCCGCCCTCCGCAAGGTCGAACTGAGAATGGACTTCACGGAACGGCTGGTGAAACTCGAGGAGATGAAATCCCTGCCCTGGGCGGCCGTTTGGGACTTCTACTGCGCCAAGAAGGGCGTGCCCGTGGGAGCGGCCTGGTTCGACGAAGTCCGGAAGTACGAAGCCCAGGTGCTCTCCAAGCGCGCGTAATCCCGCTCCGCGCATAGAACCGGTTCAGGCGGGTTCGCCGCTCGCCTGCGACGCACCGAAGTGGATTCCTCGGCGTTATGTGGGGCAGGCTGGCAGCATGCGGCGGGTTGTTAACCCGCCTTTTCGCCGACCAGGCCGATTGACAATCGGCCGCAGGTTGACAACCTGCCCCACTAAGATGCGCCGCCTCCGGCGCCGCGTGGCTATAATGGCGCTATGAATCGGCGAACATTTCTCGGCGTTGCCGCAGGCGTTGCCCTTGCGGACGCCAGCGCCGGCCCCCGCTCCCTCCATTCCCGTCATCGACACCCACATTCACCTCTTCGATCCGACCCGTCCGCAAGGCGTGCCGTGGCCTCGCAAGGACGTCCCGGCGCACCAGGTCATGTACATGCCTTCGTTGCCCTCGCGATACCGCAAGGTGGTCGACGGGCTGGGCATCGTGGGCGCGATTGAGATCGAGTGCAGCGCCTGGCTGGAGGACAACCAGTGGGTGCTGGACGTCGCCAAGGACGACACCGTCATGGTGGGCACCGTGGGGCACCTGACGCCCGGAACGCCCGAATTCAGGGCGCAGCTTGAGCGGTTCCACAAGAACCCGCTATTCCGGGGCATCCGGTATGGGCTGGGCGGGCGGGCAGGCCAGCAAGTCGACCGGCCGGAGTTCATCGCCGATCTGAAGGCCCTGGCGGATGCGGACCTGGTGATGGACACGGCGAATCCCAGCGTGGAATTGCTGGCCAATGTGGTGCGGGTGAGCGACCGGGTCCCGAATCTGCGCATAGTCATCGATCACCTGCCGCAGATGCTGCGGCCCACCGAACCCGCCGCCCAGGCCTCCTATGACGCCAGCATGAAGGCGCTCCGCGACCGGCCGCAGGTTTACGTGAAAGTGTCCGAGGTGCTGCGCAAGGTGGAAGGCGACAAGATCCCCGTGGACCTGGATTTCTACCGTCCCAGAATCGACGAAGTGGTGGACGTTTTCGGCTTCGACCGGGTGCTCTACGGGAGCGACTGGCCGAACGGCGATCAGTGGCTGCCGGTTCCGGTGGGATTCAAAATCGTCCAGGAGTATTTCAACGGCAAGGGACAGGCCGCGTCCGAAAAGTACTTCTGGCGGAATTCGACCAAGGCCTATAAGTGGGTCAAGCGGACCGCCGGCCAGCCGCAGGGGTGACCGGCACGGAAACCCTCAGCACTTCCCGCCCGCGGAAGACCGCACCCCCAGCTTCCGCAGCAGCGTGATCGCCGGGCACCAGTTGGTGAACGCCGATTGAAACAGGTTCAGCCCCACGAAGGCGGTGAACAGAAACCAGCCGGGATGTACCCAGTAGCCCAGTGCCAGGCTGGCCATCACAAAGAAACCCGCGATCAAGCGGAGATACCGTTCGATGCACATACCACTTTCCTCCTGCGATTCACGATGAAGTAGACGATTGGGACGGTCATCCGCGAAAGCGCCAGCGAGGCCACCTCGCCCGCCATCAGCGCGATCGCCAGGCCCTGAAATATGGGGTCGAAGAGAATGATCGCGGCCCCCACCACCACGGCCGCGGCCGTCAGCAGCATGGGGCGGAAGCGCACCGCGCCCGCGTCGATCACCGCCGCGTCCAGCGCCATGCCCTCCCGCAAGCGCAGTTCCACGAAATCCACCAGGATGATCGAATTCCGCACGACGATCCCGGCGCCGGCGATGAACCCGATCATCGAGGTGGCCGTGAAAAAGGCGTTCATCATCCCATGCGCGGGCAGAATGCCCACCAGAGAAAACGGAATGGCCGCCATGATGATGAGCGGTGTCACAAACGACTGGAACCATCCCACCACCAGCGCATAAATGAGGATGAGCACCACCGCGAACGCGAGCCCCAGATCGCGGAATACCTCGTAGGTGATGTGCCACTCGCCATCCCATTTCATCGAGTAACGGCCGGAATCGGTGGGCAGTGCCGCCATGTGCTGCTCGATGGCATAGCCTTCGGGCGCGCGGAACTTGTCCATCTCCGGCCCCAGTTTCAGGATGGCGTAGACGGGGCTTTCCATCGCGCCGGCCACATCGCCGGTCACGTACGTCACCGGCATCAGGTTCTTGTGGTAGATACTCTTCTCTTCCATAACCCGTTCCACTTTCACCAACTCTCCGATCGCCACCAGCCTGCCCGCGCGGCCGGCCAGTTTCACGTTCTGGATGCGCTCCATGCCGGAGCGGCTGGCGCGGTCCAGCCGGACCATCAGGGGCACGTCCTCCTTCTCGGATTCGGCGTGCAGCAGTCCGGCCTGATATCCCGCCGACGCCACCTCGACCGTGCGGGCGATCTCGTCTTCGGAGATGCCGTCGAGCGCGGCCTTTTCTTTGTCCACAATCAGGCGGTACTGCGGCTGGTCATCCTCCACATACCAGTCCACATCCACCACTCCGGCGGTGCGGTTCCACAGATCGCGGATCTGCCTGGCGATGGCGATGCGGCCCTCCTGCTCCGGTCCGTAGACTTCCGCCACCAGGGTCTGCAGCACTGGCGGACCCGGCGGCACCTCGGCCACTTTGATGCGCGCCCCAAGGCGGTTGGCAACCGGCAGCAGACGCGTCCGCACCTGCTTGGCGATCTCGTGGCTTTGCAGTTTGCGGTCCTCTTTCCCCAGCAGATTCACCTGGATGTCGGCCACGTTCGATCCGCGGCGGAGATAGTAATGCCGCACCAGTCCGTTGAAGTTGTATGGCGACGCCGTGCCCACGTAGGTTTGCAGGTTGACTACCTCCGGCTGGTCCGCCGCGGCTCTGGCCAACTCGCCGGCCACGCGCGCCGTTTCCTCCAGCGTGGTCCCGGTGGGCATGTCCACGATCACTTGGAACTCGCTCTTATTGTCGAAGGGCAGCATCTTGACCTTGACGAACTCGAAGTAGAACAGCGAGACCGACCCCAGCAGCAGGCAGACGACTCCGGCAAGAAACCCCCAGCGCAGAAGCGTGCGATGCAGAATCGCACCCATGACGCGGCGGTACATCCTGGTGACCAGATCCTCGCGCTCCCCGTGCGAGTCCGCCGCCGACGGCTTCAGAATCCGCACCGCGGCCCAAGGCGTCACGATCAGCGCCACCAGCAGCGAGAAGACCATGGCGGCGCTGGCGCCGATGGGGATGGGCCGCATGTACGGCCCCATCAGTCCGCCCACGAACGCCATCGGCAGGATCGCGGCGACCACCGTGAGGGTGGCCAGAATGGTGGGATTGCCCACCTCGTCGACAGCCTCGATGGCCACTTCGTATGGCGGGCGCGCACGGTTCGCGGGCATCCGCCAGTGGCGGACGATATTCTCCACCACCACGATGGCGTCGTCCACCAGAATGCCGATCGAGAAGATCAGGGCGAAGAGCGTGATGCGATTCAGCGTGTAGCCGTACAGATAGAACACCGCCAGCGTGAGCGCCAGCGTCACCGGGATGGCGAGGAACACGATCAGCGATTCGCGCCGCCCCAAAGCGAAGGCGATCAGAAGGCTCACCGAGATCACCGCGATCAGCATGTGCAGCAGCAGCTCGTTGGACTTCTCCGCCGCGGTCTCGCCGTACTGCCGGGTGATGTCCACACTCACGTCCGCGGGAATCGTCACGCCCTTCAGCGGCTCGATGCGGCGCAGCACGTTGCCTGCAACCTCCACCGCATTCGTGCCCTTGCGCTTGGCGATCGAGATGGTCACCGCCGGCAGGGATTCCTTCGACGCCGCGTTCACCATGCGAACGTATTCGGTGGGTTCCGCGCCGCCATCGGTAACTTCCGCCACATTGCGCACGAACACCGGCTTATCGCCCGCCACGCCCACCACCACGTTGCGAACGTCCTCGGACGTGCGCAGAAACTCGCCGGTCTCCAGAAGGTATTCCCGGTTTCCCGAGTCGAATTCGCCGGAAGGCAGACGCCGGTTCGCGAGCCCGAGCGCTCCCACTACCTGCAATGGCGACATCTGGTAGCCCGCCAGTTTTGCCGGGTCCAGCACGATTTGCACCTCGCGCCGCTGCCCGCCGATCAGGGTAACGGCGGAGACGTCCGGCACCTGCTTGATGGTGTCGGTGAGCTGGGCGGCGATCCGCCGCAATTCGAAATCGCCGTACCGGCGGCTGGAGAGCGTGAGCGCGAGGATCGGAACGTCGTCGATGGAGCGCGGTTTCACCAGTGGCTGCGAAGCGCCCGGCGGGATCAGGTCGAAATTGGCCAACAGCTTCTGGTTCAGCCGGACGATGCTCTTCTCTTCGTCCTGGCCCACATAGAAACGCACGATCGCCATCGACATGCCCGGACTCGTCGTAGAGTAGATGTACTCGACGCCGGGAATCTCCCAGAGCAGCTTTTCCATCGGCCGCGTAACGCGTTCTTCCACTTCGTGCGCCGAAGCGCCGGGCATCTGAACGAACACATCGATCATCGGCACGATGATCTGGGGCTCCTCTTCGCGCGGCAGTTTCCACACCGCGAACGCGCCCGTGAGCAGCGCGGCGCAGATCAGAAGCGGCGTCAGTTTGGAGGAGATCCACGCCTGAGCGACGCGCCCCGCGGGACCCAGGCGGCGGGCGTCGGTCATTGCCTCGCCTCCACCCTGACGCCGTCCTGCAAACCCGGGACCAGCAGCGCCACGACCTTCTCTCCGGGGTTCAGGCCGGAGAGGATTTCCACGATATCGCCGGCGCGCCGTCCGGTTGTGACCAGCCGCGTGTGGGCTGCGCCGTCTTCGACTACAAATACCGATTGCAACTGGCCGCGCTCCATCACGGCGGCAGCCGGGATCGCCACCACCTTTTCCATGCCGAGCGGGAAGATGGCCCGTCCGAACATGCCGGTCCGCAACCGCGGCATCGCGGGGAGATCCAGCTTCACGGTGTAAGTGCGCGAAGCGGCGTCCACCGAGGGCACAACTTCGGAAACGCGCGCACTCACTTTGCGATCTTCGATCACCGCCTCCACCGCCTGGCCCGCGCGCACCGAGGCCAGTTTGGATTCGTCCACCGACGCTTCCAGCCGGTACAGTCCGTCCTGCTCGATGGAGAGCAACGGCGCGCCCGGCACCGCCAAGTTGCCCGGCTCCACGGTCCTGGACATCACCACGCCCGAGAACGGCGCGGCCAGCTTGGCGTAGTCGCGCATGATTCCGGCGGTGCGAACTTCCTGCTCCGCCTGCCCCATTCGGGAATTCAGTTGGGTGCGGCGGGAGCGCGCCATGTCGTAGTTCGCCTGGGCCGCCTTGAGCCGCGCCGAGGCTTCATCGAACTCCTGGTTGGAAATCGATTTCTTGCTGGCGAGTTCTTCCATGCGCTTGAATGTCGCCTGCACCAAATCGAGGTTGGCTTTCGCGGCAGCCGTGGCATTCTCCAGTTCGGGGATGGCGCTCTCGACGGCGGCGCGGCCGGCCTCGGCTTGGCGCAGGGCCGCCTCCAGGTCGCGCGCGTCCAGCGTAATCAGAGGCTGCCCTTCGGCAACATGGTCGCCCACCTGTGCACCCACCTGCTGCACGTAGCCCATCACTTTGCTCGAAATCGTGGCCGTGGTGCGCGCGCGGACCGTTCCGGTGGCCTCGTAACTCGCGTGCCAGTCCTCTATCGTAACGGCGGCCACCTGCACGGCCACCGCTGCAGCTTGCGATTGCGCGGTGCGGCGTGGCGGCTCGCCTCCGCAGGATGCCAGCAGAAGCAGCGGGATCGGCAGTAACGTGAAATAGGGCTTCATCAGTTCAAAACCTCCGAATCCGCGTCGAGACGTCCCGCGGCAAGTTCGAGCATGGTGGCGGCAATCCGGGAATCGTGGATGGCGCCCAGGTATCGCGTGCGGCTCTCCAGCACGGCGGTTTCCGTGCGCAGCAGGTCGGTCACGTTGTTCATCCCCGCTTCGTACCGGTTCTGCGTGATGCGGAGGCTTTCCTCGGCCTCGGCAACGGCCGCCTTGGCGACCTCGATGCGCTGTTGGGCCGCCTTGAGGCCGGCGTAGGCGCGCCGCACCTGCAAGCGGATTGCCGAATCGGCCAGCCGCTCATCGGACTTGGCGCGCTCCACAAACTGGGCGGTTTCCGCGATTCGAGCCTTATCGGCCAACCCGTTGAACAGGTTCCAGCGAAGCGAAATGGCTGCCAGCCAGTTGGCCCCGCCGCGATCGACGAACCGTTGGCTATCCGCCTCGAATGCGGCCCGGAAGCCGACCTGCGGCAGCATCGCGCCGCGGGCGCCGTCGGCCTGGGCTTGCGCCAGCCGCGTCGCCAGGTTGGTCTCGCGCGCTTCGGGGCGGGAAGTGGCAGCCGAACGCTCCAGCCCATCGAGCGCCAGATCGGGAAGTTCGAGCGCCTCTAGCGCCGTCGAGAGCGTGTGAGGCGTGTCCAGCGGGAGGCCGAGTGCGTCGTTCAGCGACGCCTTGGCGACATCCACGTCCGCGGCCCGGTCAATCCGCTGCTCTCTCACCGCGGCCAGGTGCACCCGGATGGACAGCACATCGACATCCGTAGACATCCCGGCCGCGCGGACCGCATCGGCGCGCTCGAGATCGGCTTCGGCGGAGCGAACCGCCTGCTCCGCGGCCTTCAGCATCTCCGCCGCCAGCACGGCGCCGTAATAGGCCCGCGTGGTCCCGGAGATGACCTCCATCCGAACCCGCCGCTGCTCTTCCCCCGACATCTTCTGGGCCAATCCGGCCGACTTCACGGCATTCCGGGTTTGGCCGGCGTCGTACAACGGCTGGTCCACCGTGATCTGGGATTGGAAGTTATTGAGAAAGTCCGGCCGGTTCAAGGCACCGATCGCGAAGTTCTCGACACCGAATTGGTGTTCGGTGAGCAGCGAACTGAAGACGAAGACCGGGTTATCGCTGCGCGTGAAGCTCTCGGAGTAGTTGACTTTCGGAAGCATCCCTCCGCGGGCCTGCGCGATGCGGGTTTCCGATGCCCGCAGTCCCGCGGTTGCGCCGGCGATCGCCTTGTTCTCCCGCAGGGAGAGCCGGACGGCTTCCCGCAGCGACAGGGGGTCCTGTGCCCATAGGGGGACGGTGAGTAGATAGAGCAAACTGGTTCGCATAAGAAAAAGCCGACTCTGCATGGCGCTTCTGTTGGCAGAGATGCAGTCTTTCCCGGAAGGTGTCACGATTTGGCGGATTCTGAATCCTTGTGGGTGGAGGGCCAGTGCGGAGGGACTAGGTCTTCGACCGTGTGATTTGGTGCTATTACCGGGCCGCTCGCTCACGCTCGCGGTTCTGTCCGGAACCGCGAGCGTGAGCGAGCGGCCCGTGGCAAAGGAACAGGTTCTCACGGTCACGGCACTAGCCGTCGCCGTCGCGCCGGCGGCAAGCGTGGTAGTCCTGCGCTCGCCTCAGATGCCGTCGCCCTGCGGATGCTCGCGTTCCGTCTCCAGCGTTCGCGGAACGCCGGTGAGGCGCTGAAACAGGTCCTCCACGGCCAGGTCCCTGTCCTCGCCGGCCTCGGCGCGAACGGCCACGTCGCTCAACCGCGCGACAGTCTCCGCGGCGGCCAGCACCACAATGCAGATCGCGCCGCAGGCGTACAGGGCGCGCACTTCCGGCTCCCCGGCTTCGCCCGGTAATACGTACACCTGGCAGCCGCGGTCGAACAAGCGGCGCTCCAGCACTCGCGCCAGTTCTTCGTCGCCCAGGGTCAGGACCACCGCGGGCGCGTGGCCGTTGCGCTCGCGGCGTTCCGCCCCGGTAACGGCCGCGCTACGCTGTTGGGCGGCCGCCACCCCGCCCGTGATCATGCCGGCGCCCAGGGTCTCGTTGCCGATGGGGTCGATCCAGATGAAGCTGCCGGTGGCGCGGTTGCGGCGGTATACGTCGAAGAACAGCGGCCGTTGCGCTTCGATGGTGACCACCCCGATCTCGTTGAGATTCAGCCGGACGGCGGCTACCGGTTCGAGCGTTTCGATGTCCACGCGGTGGCGGATCTCGCGCACCCGCGCCGGCACGGTCTGCGTGGTGTGCTTGAGCAGATACGGCCGGTTCGCTTCCAGCGGCTTGTCGCTCATCCAGACCAGCGTGGCCTGGAAGCTGCGGGCGCAGTGCGGCAGGTTGCCGGCGGGCGCCAGCATGTCGCCCCGGCTCACGTCCAGTTCGTCTTCCAGACACACCGTCACCGACATCGGAGCAAAGGCCTCCGCCAGCGGGCCCTCCCAGGTCGCTATCTCACCCACGCGGCTGCTACGCCCGCTGGGCAATACCGTGACGGCGTCTCCGGGGCGAATCACCCCGGACACCACCTGGCCGGCCAGGCCGCGGAAGCTCAGGTCGGGACGGATCACGTATTGCACCGGAAAGCGCATGTCGGCGAGATTGCGGTCGTTCGCGATGGGCACGGCTTCCAGGTGACGCAGCAGGCTGGGCCCCCGGTACCACGGCATGCGGCCGCTCGGGCGCACCACGTTGTCGCCCCGCAGCGCGCTCATGGGAATGAACTGGATATCGCGCACGTCCAGCCGCCGCGCGAACGCCGTAAAGGCCTCGCGGATCCGGACGAACACGTCCTCGCGAAAGTCCACCAGGTCCATTTTGTTCACCGCCACCGCCAGGTGGCGGATTCCCAACAGCGATGCCAGGTAGGCGTGCCGGCGCGACTGCGGCAGCACGCCGTAGCGCGCGTCGATCAGCACGATCGCCAGGTCCGCGGTGGACGCCCCGGTGGCCATGTTGCGGGTATACTGCTCGTGGCCGGGCGTGTCGGCGATGATGAACTTGCGCCGCGGCGTGGAAAAATACCGGTACGCCACGTCGATGGTGATGCCCTGCTCGCGCTCGGCGCGCAGGCCGTCGGTGAGCAGCGAGAGGTCCAGGCCGCCGGTGGTCTGGTTGCGCGTGGCCTGGCGCACCGAGGCGAGCTGGTCTTCGTAAACGCCCTTGGAGTCGTAGAGCAGCCGGCCGATCAGCGTGCTCTTGCCGTCGTCCACGCTGCCCGCCGTGGTGAAGCGCAGCAGCTCGGTCCGCGCCGTCGCTTCCAGCCAGTCCGCCAGTTGCCGTTCGTCCGTGCCGGCGGCCGCCACTAGAAGTAGCCCTCGCGTTTCTTCAGCTCCATGGAGCCGTCCTGGTCGTGATCGATCACGCGGTTCTCGCGCTCCGAGCGGCGAAATCCGATCATCTCCGCAATGATCTTCGGCACCGTGTCGGCCTCCGACCGGATCGCCCCGGTGCACGGCGTACACCCCAGCGAGCGCATGCGGCACATCACCATTTGCGGCCGCTCTCCGGGCAGCAGAGGGATGTCATGCTCCACCGGAATCAGCGCCTCGCCGCGAACCACCATGGGCCGCTCCTTCGCCAGGTAGAGCGGCACGATGGGGATCTTCTCTACGTGGATGTAGTGCCACACGTCCAATTCGGTCCAACTGGAGAGCGGGAAAACGCGGATGCTCTCGCCTTTGTTGATCCGGGCGTTGAAGAGGTTCCACAGCTCCGGCCGCTGGTTGCGCGGGTCCCACTGGCCGAAAGCGTCGCGAAACGAGTAGACGCGCTCCTTGGCGCGCGATTTCTCCTCGTCGCGGCGCGCACCGCCGAACGCCGCGTCGAAACCGCCCTCGGCGAGCGCATCCAGCAGCGCGCGGGTCTTCAACAGGCCGCAGCATTTCTGCGTGCCCAGGCGGAACGGGTTGGCGCCTTCGTCGATGGCCTTGGTATTGGTATGGACGATCAGCCGCGCGCCAATTTCGCGGCAGAAGCGGTCGCGGAATTCCACCATCTCGCGGAACTTGAAGGTGGTATCGACGTGCAGCAGCGGGAACGGAATTCCGCCCGGGTGGAAGGCCTTCTGCGCCAGGCGCACCATCACCGACGAGTCCTTGCCGATGGAGTACAGCATCACCGGCCGCTGGAATTCGGCTGCCACTTCGCGCAGAATGTGGATGCTCTCGGCTTCCAGGGCCTGCAAGTGGGTGAGGGTTCGCTCCGTCATGAACTGCGGCTTTAGGGGTATCGATCCCAGGATACCACTGCAATGATGACAAATGCGATGGGCTTAGTGGTGATTGCCTTCGTGGGCCATGCCATCCGCATCGAAGGGGCAGCGGCGGAGGCGTAGCAACCCCGCGAGTCTGCCATAAGAATCGGCCTGCGGCGATTGGAGCTATACTAATCGGACTCGGGAGCAAAAAGGAGCCCTTCATGCACTCTGGAAAGATCAAGACCACCGCTTGTTTCGCCGTCGTCATGTTGTTTGCCGCCTCCGCGGCGTTTGCGCAAATGGGCCGGACCTGGCCATCCGAAAAGAAGATCGTCCCCGACCCGGTCACCGGTCTTCCGCTCACATTTCTGACCAGCACGGATGTCTACCACCAGTCCAAGATCTATCAGACGCATCGGCAGTGGACTTCCGATGGCAAGTGGCTCATCTTCCGGGGAGTGCGGGAGACCGGCTCGCAGGCCTTGGCGGTGAACGAACAGACCGGGCTCATTGTGCAGGTCACCGAGACGGGCTTCCAGGGAATGCTCTGCGCCGGCAACAAGACGATGAAGTTGTACGTCCTCGAAGGCGGCCCTGGTGGCGGCAGAGGCCCAGCCCCGGGTCGCGGCCCGGCCGAAGGCGCAGGCCGGGGACAGGAACGGCCGGCCGGCGCGCCGCCGGACGCGCAAGGCCCGGGTGGCAGAGGCCGGGGCGGAGCCGAAGGCGCGGGCCGGGGACCCGGACAGCCCACGGGCGGTCCCCCGGATGCCCAAGCCCCAGGCGGCAGAGGCCCTCGCATGCCTAGCGGACCGCGGCGGATTCTCGAAATCGATCTCGCCAAGCTCTTCGCCGATGTTGCCGCCGGGACCGTAAAACCCGCGGCGAATTACCAGCGTGTTTGCGGGATCGTCCCGGGAACCCTTCAGTTCGATGGCGACATGGCCGTGGATGCCAATGACGACTTCCTGTACTTCAGGGTGAACGGGCCGGAAACCGCTCAACTGTCCGAAGGGTTGACACTCCAGCCGGGGTTCGGTCCGCGCTTCCGCCAGAACACCAGCGGTCTGCGGAGCATGGACCTCAAGACGGGGGAAATCAAGACGATCGTCAATGTCGGCTTCCAGATTGGCCACACCCAGTCCAACCCGTGGGTGCCCGGCGAGATCGTCTTCTCCTGGGAAACCGGCGGCAAGGCGCCGCAGCGGACCTGGTTCATCAAGTCCGATGGGACCGGCATGCGGCCGATGTATCCGGAGGCGCCGTACGAATGGATCACCCACGAGGCCTTTATCGGCAAGGATGAGGTGGTCTTCGCCGTGCTCGGCCACCGCTCGATAGCAAGCGCTACGCCCACCTCCGACTGGGGCATCGCGGGAACGTTCGAACATCCCACCGGCGTGGGCGTCGTCAATCTGCGGACACGGGAGATGCGCCTTGTCGGGCAGGTTCCCGCCTGGGCGCCCGGCCACTCCGACTGGCATGTTGGCGGATCGCCAGACGGCCGCTGGGCCGTAAGCGACGATTTCGAATTTGAGATCTGGCTCTACGACCGGCACAGCGGCGAGATGAACCTGCTGGCCGGTCCCCAGAACCACGGCGCCGATCACATTCACCCCACCTTCCATCCGGATGGCACCAGGATCGAGGTTCAGTCCGCCCTGATTTCCAAGGATAAGCGGAGCCTGAACATCTGCGTCGTTCCGATCCCCAAGACGTTTCTCAACCGGACATATAGCGTAAAGGCGCCCGAATAGCGCGCCGAGCGCGTGGGTTGGCAGAGGACTGATATCGTGAGACTTTCCAGAAGAACCGCATTGGGCTTGCTGGGCGCGGCCGGGGCAGTGCCGTGGCGGCGGGCCGCCGGCCAGACGCCGGGATTCGAGATTGCCAAAGGCCCGTTTCAGGCCACGCGCGAATCGCTGAAAGCATTTCGCGTGCCCGATTGGTTTCGGGACGCCAAGTTCGGGATCTGGGCCCACTGGGGGCCGCAATCGGCCGCGGAGTACGGTGACTGGTATGCCCGCCGCATGTACTTTCAGGGCGAACGGCAGTACGAGTATCACGTCAAGACTTACGGCCACCCGTCGAAGTTCGGCTTCAAGGACGTGATTGCCACCTGGAAGGCCGACAGGTTCGATCCCGATCATCTGATGCAGCTCTACAAGAATGCCGGAGCGAAGTACTTCTGCAGCATGGGGGTCCACCACGATAACTTCGACTTGTGGAACTCGAAGTATCAGCCGCGGTGGAACGCGGTGGCGTCGGGACCGAAGAAGGACATCGTCGGCCTCTTCAGGCAGGCCGCCATCAAGCAGGGGATGAAGTTCGCGGTGAGCGAGCACCTGGGCTTCAGCTATAACTGGATGGCGGCCGCGCACACCAGCGACAAAACCGGTCCCTTGGCCGGGGTGCCCTACGACGGCGCCGATCCGCAGTACGCGGACCTCTACCACGCCCTTCCTAAGGATTACGACTACTCCAAACTGACCCCGCTCGGCATGTCCCTTACGTCGCCGGACTCCTGGAAGCAGCTCTATTACAGACGGATCAAGGACCTGATCGATCAATATGAGCCCGACATGCTCTATACCGACGGGGGGATCATGTTCGAGGAATACGGCCTCAACCTGGTGGCGCACCTGTATAACGCGAGCGCGCTGCGAAACGGGGGCAAAGTCGAGTCCATCTACACCAGCAAGAACCGGCGGGACTGCGTGGAAGGGACCTGCGTGATGGACATCGAGCGGGGCCTGGCGGAAGGGATTTCAGCCAACCCCTGGCAGACCGACACCTGTCTCGGTACTTTCCACTACGACAAGACCTATCTCACGGAAGGCAAGTACAAGACGCCCAAGCGGGTGATCGACATGCTGGTGGATATCGTCAGCCGCAACGGCAACCTGCTGCTGAACTTCCCGTTGCCCAACAACGGCGCGCTGGATGCCACGGAGCTGAAGACTCTGGACGAAATCACCAGGTGGATGGCGGTCGCGAGCGAAGGCATTCATGGCACCCGTCCGTGGAAGATATTCGGAGAAGGCCCTGGCACGAAGTCCGCCGCGGTGCCGGGCCAGCGGTTCAACGAGAACAGCCGCAAGGACTTGACCGCCGAGGATGTGCGCTTCACGACCAAGGGAAACACGATCTACGCCTTCGTCATGGGCTGGCCCGAGAAGGATGCGGTCATCAAGCCGCTGGGCGCCAACAGCGCCGGCATGAAGGTGGCCCACGTGGCGCTGCTGGGCTTTGACGGCAAGCTCCTGTGGACGCAGGAGGCCGAAGGCCTGAAGGTGCGGATGCCGCCAGCCAAGCCTTGCGATCATGTCATTGCACTGAAGATATCCGCCGCGTAGGAGCAACGAAAATGCGACTTACGATTCCCAGCCTGATTCTGGCGTTGCCGATTCTATTCACCCCGTCCGGCGTGGCCGGCGATGGCGTCCAGCACGTGGTGTTCGACTCCAATGCGCGCACGCACGAGAAGTTCGCCACCGAATACGTTCCCACTCTGATGCACGACTTTCCGGTATCCGAGCACAAGTGGGCCATCAAGGACCTGAACCCGGATCTGCCATCGGATTGGTCCTCGTACAAGTTCCTGGTGATGGAACTGAAGTCCTCCACTCCGCAGCGCTTCCTGCTGCGGCTCTACACCGCGGACGGGATGCGGGCCATGCGCTTCCACCAGTTCGGAGGCGGCGTCTGGATTCGCGCGGCCGTACCGTTGGCCTATTTCCAGAGCCAAAGCCAGGAAGGCCAGGATCTGGCCGCGGTCTTCAACAAGGCGCGCGCCCCGTTCTGGATGGCGGTGGTGGGACCCTTCGGCTCGATCAAGGCCGTGCAATCGCTGGCCGTGGCCATGGTGGCGCCGGTGGGCAATCCCACGCTCGATATCCGCAACGTTCACCTCGCCAACGACGACCCCGGCTCGACGATCCTGGACAAGCTGCCCGTGGTGGATGAATTCGGACAGTGGATTCCGGCCGAGTATCCGGGCAAGATCAAGAGCCTGGAGCAACTGAAGGGCGAGTGGGACCGCGAGGCTAAGTCCCTGCGCCCCGGCCAATTCGGCTACTGTAAGTACGGCGGCTTTGCCAGCACGAAGGCCAAGGCGACGGGCTTCTTCCGCGTCGAGCAGATCGATGGCAAGTGGTGGTTCGTGGATCCCGACGGGCACCTGTTCCTGTCCACGGGGGTCAATGGCTTCGGAAGCTATGGAGGCGGCACGCGCATAGCCGGCCGCGAGAACTACTACGCCGCCGAGCCTCCCGCCGACGTTCCCGCGGCCAGTTCGGGGCGCCGCCCGGGGCCGGGAGACTTCTACGGATGGAACCTGGTGCGGCGATACGGCGCCAACTGGGACACGCAGGCCAACGAGATGGCCGTGCGCCGCGCGGAGGCCTGGGGTTTGAACACGGGCCGGAGCGCCCTCTCGAAAGACAAGCCGATGCCCTATGCCGCCATGTTGCGCGCCGCCCAGACCGCACCCGTGTACATGGGCATGCCGGACGTCTACTCGGAGGAGTTTGCCCGCAGCGCGGATTCCCTCGCCGCCTCGCAGATGCCTCCGCTCAAGGACGACCCGTATGTGCTGGGCTATTTCATCGGCAACGAGCCGGCCTGGCCGGGCCGGGAGACGGAACTCGTCGACATGATCCTGGCCGGCAGGGAAACCGAAACCCAGCGCAAGCTGCATGCGTTTCTGGCGGGCGGCGATACCCCCGCGCGCCGCAAGGAGTTCGTGCTGGCGGCCTTCGAGCACCAACTCCAGATCACCAACCAGGCCGCCCGCAAGTACGATCCCAACCACCTGAACCTGGGCATCCGCTTCGGAGCGCTGCCACCGGACGACGTTATCCGCATGGGACGGCTATTCGACGTTTACAGCCACAACATTTACGAGTACGTGCCGGACCGCGCGTGGATCGCGAAACTGTACCAGCTCACCGGCAAGCCCCTGCTGATCGGGGAATTTCACTTCGGGACCCCGACCGCGGGACGGGCCGCGGCCCTGATGCAGGTAGCCAACGAGCGGGAACGCGGCATCGCCTACCGCTATTACATGGAGCAGATGGCGTCCATGCCTTCTTTCGTGGGAGCGCATTGGTTCGCCTGGGTGGACGAGCCGGTTACCGGGCGGATGGACGGGGAGAATTACAGCTTCGGGTACCTGGATGTTACCGACCGGGCGTCGGACGACTTTCTCCAGGGTGTCATCGCCGCGCACCAGCGACTGTTGCAGGTGCACTCGGGAAAGTCCGCGCCGTTCAACCAGAAAGCCAAGGTGCAGTAGTCCGTTTGGAGGTCAACTTCTATGATGCGTAGCCAAATTCGTCTATCCGCGCTGCTAGCGCTTTGCGTGGTATTCCTCGCGGCGTCCGTTCCGCTCGCCGCCGCCGGCTCCCCTGGAGTGACGGTCCGGGAGACCACCATGGTCATCCCCACCTACCTGGCCGGAGACCCGGAGCCCAACCCCATGTTCTACTTCGGGCGGCAATCGCAGGGGGCGCAGGCGCCGGTCTATCCCTACCCCATGTACGACATCCTAACGGGCAAGAAGGCGGACAAGACCTACAAGGTGGTCTACCTGGAGAATGAGTACCTCCGCATCGGCATCCTCCCGGAGATCGGCGGCCGCATTCTCGAAGGTGTGGACAAGACTAACAATTACAACTTCATCTACCGCCAGCACGTCATCAAACCCACGCTGATCAGCATCATCGGGGCCTGGATCTCCGGCGGCGTGGAGTGGAACATCAACCACCATCATCGGGCCACCACCTTCCTTCCCGTGCAGTATAAGCTGGAAGAAAACGCGGACGGCAGTAAGACCGTCTGGATCGGCGAACTGGAAGTGCGCCAGCGCATGCAATGGGCGGTCGGCTACACGCTCAGGCCGGGCAAATCCTACCTGGAGGCGTCGGTGCGAATCTTGAACCGCACTCCCGTAGTGAACACCATGCTGTGCTTCGCCAACGTGGCGGTTCACGTGAATGACCAGTACCAGGTCATCTTCCCGCCCAGCACGCAACTGGGGACCGGCCACTTCAAGCGCGAGTTCACTAAGTGGCCGATCAACGACGAGGGTGTTGACGTAAGCTGGTGGAAGAACCACGCTTCCGGAACCTCGATTTTCGCCTGGAACTACCAGGACGACTTCTTCGCCGGTTATGACCACGGCAAGCAGGCCGGGACCATGAGTGTCGCAGACCATAACATCGTGCCGGGGAAGAAATTCTTCCAGTGGGGCACGAATGCCGGCGCTCGCACTTGGGATGCCAACCTTACGGATTCGGACGGCCCCTACATCGAACTCATGGCGGGCGCCTATTCGGACAACCAACCCGACTATAGCTGGCTGCAGCCCTACGAAGGCCGCTCGTTCTCTATGAATTGGTACCCATTCCGAGACATCGGCGGCGTGAAGAAGGCCAATCTGGATGCGGCCGTCAACCTGGACGTGGCCAACGGAACCGCCAAGATGGGCTTCTACACCACCTCGGCTCATACCGCGGCGAAGGTCACGCTCCGGGCGGGTGAGAAGATCCTGCTGCAGGAGACCGTGGCCATCGACCCGGGCAAGCCCTACACCAAGCAGGTCGCCGTCCCTGCCGGCGTTGACGAGCACGATCTGGTCGCTTCCATTTCCGACGGCGGCAAGGAACTGGTCTCCTATTCGCCCGTCCGTCTGACGCCCGAAACGGCCCCTCCGGGTGTGACGAATCCGCCCGCGCCGGCCGACGTCAAAACCAGCGAGGAACTCTATCTGATCGGTCTCCGCGCGCAGCAGTTCCACGATCCGGTCACCGATCCCATGCCCTATTGGGAAGAAGCCCTCCGCCGCGATCCAGGCGACTCCCGTGTCAACACCGTCCTTGGCATTACCGCTTACTCGAAGGCGAAGTACGCCGAAGCCGAGAAGTATCTGCGCACCGCCATCGCGCGCCTCACCGACAAGTTCACCACTCCCAAGGATGCCGAGGCCATCTACTACCTGGGGGCCACTCTGAAGGCTGAGGGCAAAACCGACGAGGCCTACACCAACTTCTATAAGGCGACGTGGAGCCAGGCCTGGAAGGCTTCCGGCTACTATTCGCTGGCCGAGATCGCCTGCGCGCGCGGCGACATGGCCGCCGCCCTCGACTTCGTCAACCGCTCGATCGATTCCAATGCGTTGAACATCCGGGCACAGAACCTGAAGGCCGCCGTCTTGCGGCATACCGGCCACTCCCAGGAGGCCACGCAATTGCTGGCCACGGCCGCGCACAGGATCGATCCGCTCGACGTGCGGTCCATGGCGGAACGCTGGCTGGCCTCGAAGGACCCCACGGCGGCGAAGACTTTCGCTTCCACCATGATCGATCATCCGCAAACGGCCCAGGAGACGGCCGCCGAGTATCTCGACGCCGGCTTGTGGCAGGACGGCACGGACGTGCTCCTGCAAGTGATCGCCGCCGTCCCAAATAAGTCCAAGGTCCACCCCATGGCGTACTACTACCTGGGCTACTTTGCGGATCAGTTGGGCCAGGCGCCGAGGGCGTCCGAGTATTACAAGCTGGCCATGAGCATGCCGCCGGACTACGTCTTCCCCTTCCAGAGCGAGGCCATCGACGTGCTTAGGGCCGCCATAAAATCGAACCCGCGCGATGCCCGCGCCCCCTACTATCTGGGCAATCTGTTGTACGACTGGCAGCCGTCCGAGGCCGCCGCGCTGTGGGAAGCCTCCGAGGCGATCGACCCATCCTTCGCCATCGTCCATCGCAACCTGGCCATAGCCTACGCACACCAGAAGCCCATGGCCGACATCGGCAGGGCCATCGCGGAGCTGGAGAAAGCGGTCTCGCTCGACCGCAAGTACGCCATCCATTTCGCCGAGCTGGATGAGTTGTACGAGGCTGCCGGCACGCCGATCGAGAAGCGTCTTCCGCTGTTTGAGAAGAATCGGGACGTGGTCGCGCAGCGCGACGACGCGCAGAACCGCGCCGTGGCCCTCAAGGTGGCGGCGGGCAAGTACGACGAGGCCATCCAGATGATGACCGGCCGGAAGTTCGCCGTTGCCGAGGGAGCCAACCTCAACGTGGCCGAGCACTGGGCCAGCGCCCACATCCTGCGCGGTCAGCAGAGCCTCGCCGCCAAGAGGTACAAAGAGGCGATCGCCGATTTTGAGACCGCCCTCGCGGTGCCCGACAACCTTCCCATGCGCGGGCCTGGCACAGTCGGCCCCCGCAACGCTGAAGCCGCTTACCTGACGGGGCTTGCTTACGAAGGCTTAGGCGACCAGGCCAAGGCCACGGAGAGCTGGAACAAGGCCGTGGCCCCGGCGCAATCCGGCACAGGGCGTCGTAGCGGAGCGGGCGGTGGCGGCGCTGTCGCAGGCGGCGCTCAATCCTACTACCAGGCGCTGTGTTTTCAGAAACTGGGCCAGGCCGAAAAGGCCAAGGCGATGTTCCAGAGCCTGGTGGATTCCGGCCAGAGGGCGCTCAAGCAATCGGCGGGCACGGAAGCCGGCCGCGGAGCACAGCCACCGCGCCTTCAGTCAGCCAACGCGCATTACCTGACCGGCCTCGGCTACATGGGCCTCGGCGATGCGGCCAAGGCGAAGGCGGAACTGACTCAGGCTGTCGAGATCAGCCCGGATTTGCTGGGCGCCAGGACGGCGCTGGCCGCCTTGAAGTAGGATTGGCGGAACCCTCATGGACCGGATGGCGTAATTCAACGTGATGGACTGGCTGCCATGGGCGCCGCTGGTTGCGGCAAGCCTTCATATTTCCGAAGAGTTCCTCGTCCCGGGAGGATTCCAAGCCTGGTACCGACGATACAGAGCCGAACCCTCTAAGATCACTCCCCGGTTCCTCGTGATTGTCAACGGCGCGTTGCTGGCAACCTGCTGCAACGCCGCGCTTCTTGGACGTACGCCCTTGGGCATCGCCTACTGGCTGGCTATATCCGCGTTGCTGTGTTCAAACGGCTGCTGGCATGTATGGGCCAGCTACAAATCGCACACCTACTCTCCCGGCGTTATTACCGGGCTGGCGGTCTATCTGCCTCTGGCTGCTTACGGGTATAGCCAGTTCGTGCGTTCCGGAGCGATTCCGATTGGCGTTGCGGTAGTCGCCTATATCGTGGGCGCCTCGTATCCCCTTTGGTCGGCCGCATACCACCGGCGGCGGCAGAATTCCACGCCGCGCCGCGGAATGGCGAACTGACGATCGACATGCCGCGAGGCGGGGTGCGGGTCCGCCTCGCGACAGACTTGCCTTAGCGCGCTACCAGCCGGACCGGCCCGAGCAAACCCGAAACCGGCGGCGCCGCGCCGCGCCCCCTGCCGCCCGCAGCGGCAGCCGGTGGCGCGGCCGCACCCGCGGAAGCGCCTCGACCTCCCCGGCCTCCTCGTCCACCGGTCGCAGCCGGCGCGGCTGTCGCTCCTGGCGCGGCGGCCGGCGGTGGAGGCGCAAAACCGCGGCCCCCGGCCGTCGCATTCACCTCAATCTCCAAGTCGTTGGAGCCGGCTTTCAGCGCGCTGGTGATGTCCCAGCGATACGGCTGCCAGGCACGCGCTTCGAATTCCTTCCCGTTCAGCTTGATCCTGGCGTAATCGTGCACATCGGCGATTTCCAGGAACACGCGTTTCCCGGCGGGCGCCGCGGGAGCGTCGAACTGCTTGCGATAGGTGGCCGGGCCGGCGAATGACTGCGTGCCCAGGTCCTCCCACGATTTCAGGGGCGTGGTCAACTGCTGGCCCTTCAGGTCCACCATCCAGTCTCCGGCCACCTCCAGCAACGGGGCGCCGGGAGTAACGGCAGGCGCCGCGGCGGAAGCCCCGGCGGGAAGCGGCCCCACCACGATCACCTTCGCCTCGTAGGGTTCAAACAGCAGCGGCACGCTCACCGAATCGCTGCCGGCGGTGGCGCCGGCGATGGCGTGAATCTCGCCCGTGCCCAAGTCCCACACCTGCGCCTGGCCGCGCCCGGCGATGGTGGCGACGCGCGATTCCTCTTTGTCGCTCTCGTTGAAGAAGTAGTACATCTCGGCGTCTTGCCAGCTCCGGTGGGTGTACGTCAATCGCGGGAACGCGGCGTCCAGCTTCACATCCGGCTTGGGAAGTACTGCGAGCACGCGATCGGTGATGTCGCCCGAGGGCTCGATGAGCGTGGCGAAGCTCAGGTCGGGTGTGTCCTTGGCGTCCAAGAACGTCTTGTCCAGCACCAGGCTCGGCGTCTTGCCTACGAAAATCACCTTGCCTCCGGCTTTGACGTAGGCCTGAAAGCGTGCCAGACCGGTCCGCGTGATCACCGTCGAGGACGGAACCACGATGGCCCGGTAAAGCTGGCCGCTGAGATTGCGGCATCCGCCGTTCTCGATAGTGGCCACCGAGCTGAGCGACTGTTCGTCGAAGTAATCCCAGTCCACCTGGTGTTCGAACAACTGCCAGCCGAGCTTGGTAGTGCTGCGGTCGGCATCCTGGTCGCCCATCCACATGCTGTTGGCGGGATGGTACAGGCCCACCTGCGCCGCCGGGCGCCCGATGGCCATCAAATAGCCGCCCCGGTTGGCGTACCACGCGATCATCGGGGCCTGCGGCGGTATCGCGGGCGGAGGAGCAGCCACCGAGGGATCGCCGGGACCGCGCGCCACCGGAACGCGGATCTGCAGGGCGGTGACGCCCCTCACCAGTTGAAAATCCATCTGGTACTTGCCGTCGATGCCCGGTCCGCCGCCTTCTTCGGCCCAGACCTTTGGCCTGCCGAACAGGTGTGCCGCCGAAGAGGCCAGCTTGGGGAAGTTGTTGTTGACGTTCCACGTCCCATCCGGAACGTGAACCAGTCTTGGCACAAGCTGGTCCAGGTTATCGATTCCGGGCACCTCCACCTTGAGGTTGTCGCGGAAATAGTCGCCCTCGCTGCGAACCAGGGACATCATGGTCTCTTCGTGGTTCAGGTGCACCAGGTATTCCACGTTGTACTTCCTGCACCAGTCGGCCTGCTCTCCGAAGAAGCTGTTTTGGAAGATGCCGCTCCACACGTCGGCGTAGTCGGCCCTGACGCGCCGCGTCTCGTCGCTCGCGTCGGGCCCGCGGCCGCCGGTGAAAAACGAGGGGATGTAGGGCTTCAGGTCATAGCCTTTCCGCGCCTGGAATTCCTCCAGCAGTTTGGGAGTCCATGGAATGGAGCTGCTGTAGTCCGGCTCATCGCCGAAGAACCCCAGCACGATCTTGCCGAACTGATCGCCGACCGCCTGCCGGTAGGTTTCATGCACGATCCTGAGGAAGGCGCGGGTGGCCTCCGGATCCAGGTAGTCGATGAGGGAATAAAGGGCGTCCTTGGCTCGGGTCCCGTCCTCGCGATTGAAGTTCCGCGTCGGCGAACTGACGTAAACGTGCCGCACGAAGACCACCTCCCAGTTGTAACGCGGCTCATTCGGGGTCGACCCTTCGGCCGGCGTGACCCACTTGAGCTGGAGGTTCGCGGGAACCGGAATCGGAATCACGCCTGCCAGCGTAGTATCGGGCGTTGTCTTCAATGCCATGATGCCGAGCGTGTCCGCAGGCACCGGCATGGTGAGAGTCTGGCCGGGCACCACATGGACGCGGATATCGGCCACGATGCCCTGCATGCCGAGTTGCGGAACCTGCCTGCTGATGTTGCCGCCGGCAAATCCGCTGGGGTAGTCGGATTCGTCCTGGATCCACAGCCTCATATCCCGCTTGGCCGCTTCCTGGACCGTGAACTTCACCTGGTCCATGTGCTCCGGCGAAAGGTATTTCGGCTCGCCGCGTCCCGGCGAAAGATTCACCACGAAGATGCCATTGGCCGAGAGCCGGTCGAAATCCCGGACGATCCTGGCCCTGACTTCCTTGGGGTCGGCGCCGTTCCAACTGGCGAACGGCTGAATCGCGCCGTACTCGTGGGGCGGCGCTTTGAAGTTGGCGGCGGCCTCGCGTAACGACGGCACCGTAACTTGTTGCCAGGGCCGTTGGGCCGGCAAGACAGCGGCCAGCACCGGAACGATAGCTAGCGTGCGAAATACCTTTTTCATATGAGACTCCTTCAAAATTGTGCCGTGTCCCCGTCCAGCGCGCCGGCGCCGGATGCGCCCATCCCGCAAGCGCCACTTCAGAAAGAATACCTCCATTGCTGCCGTCAAGGGGCCAGTCCCGTGGACACTTCGTCGAATTTCCGCGTCGATGGCGCCGTGTCCCGCCGGCCTCGGCTATATTGAATTGTGGGGAAAACGTGGCAGCGCACCCTGGCTGTTGGGCTCGCCTTCATCCTGGCGATCGCAGGCACTTTCATCTTCGCCTCCAGGGCTCGCCGGCAGATGCGGCAGATCCACACCGCCAGTGAGCCCATCCGGGAATGGATGTCGGTCCCATTTATCGCCCATGCCCACCACCTCCCCGCCTCCGTACTGTTTCAAGCCATCGGGGTTCCTCCGCGGCAGCCGTACGACCGGCGATCGGTTCGCCACATCGCTCGCGACCTGAACCGCCCCGTTCCCGAACTGATGGCCCAACTCGAACGCGCCATTGAAGCCGCCGCGCAATCACCCGGCGGCCAACCGCGATGACCGATCAGCTTCTCGCGGCGGTTTCGCTCTACGGCGCGCCGGCCCTTTTCGGAATCGTGGCCATTGCGGCCATCGGAGTGCCGCTGCCCATCACGCTCCTTCTGATTGTCGCGGGCTCGATGATCTCGCAAGGCGCCATGAATTTATGGTGGGCCATTGGCGCGGCCAGCGCCGGGTCCATCCTCGGCGACCAGGCCGGCTACGCCATTGGCCGGTGGGGAGGGCCGGCTGTCGCGACTAAGCTCAGCGGCCTATTCGGCAAGCGCGTCAACCTCCAGGCCATGGAAGCCAAAGTGAAAGCCTGGGGCGGCTTCGGCATCTTTATCACCCGCTGGCTGCTCAGTCCCCTGGGACCCTGGATCAACCTGGCCAGCGGCACGGCCGGCTACCCATGGCCCCGGTTCCTTTTTTGGGACGTCCTGGGCGAAATCACCGGGGCGGCCGTCTTCATCTCTTTGGGGCGGTTCTTCAGCGATCGCGTGATGTCCCTGTACGGAGTTCTGGGTAACCTGACTTGGACGATTGCCGCACTGCTGGCGGCCATCGTTCTCGGATATCTCCTGTTGACGCATCTGCGCCGGGCGCGGGTCCAGTAAGGCCGGCCTCTTTGCGCCGCTTACCTCACTCGCAGCACCGCGATTTCGGGATAGGCCACCAGCGCGCCGGAATCCGTGTCCAGCAGCGTGTTGTCGAACGGGAACGGCCCACCGCTGAAATTGTGCACCCCGCGGAACACGATGTCGCTAGAATTCCAGGTTCTGATGCCGTACTGGAAAGGCGTGTTGGTCCCGGAGTTGTGATACATGAAGTAGTTCACGAACTTCAGGTGCTGGCAACCCTCCATTTCCATCGAAGCCGTGGCCTCGTCGCCTCCTACCTCTTCCGTCTGTATCGTGTAGAACGTCCAGTTACTCACGTTCTTCAGAACAATCTCAACCTTTCGGTGGTGCTCCACCGACATCTGATACATGGTGCCTGGGGTGGCGGTGTCTGTAATAACCAGGCCGGCGGTGGCCGACTCGCTCGGAGTCCAAATGCCCTTGAAGGTTCCGCCGCCGCCCTCGGCTATCCAAAGACCGCGGAGTTGCTCCGAGCCTGTCCTGGTTCGTGAAGTGCTGATAGTGACGTCGTCCATGTAGGAGCCGGTCCCGGCCATCCACTTCACCCCGACGGCGCCCTCGTTGGCGTTTTGCAACAGAACTCCGATGCCCGAGACGATCGGCGCGGAACCTTTCGGCGCCAGGATCACCGGCTTGGGTTGGGAGGCGTCCGTGAACCCGGGGGTCGAGGGGAGCAGGATCAAACGGGTCTCCGCCGGTTGCAACCCTATCAGCGCGGTGTCCCGTTGCAGCGTGAGAGTATCGGAGATCCGGTACGACCCCTGCGGGACGTAAATTGCCTTGTGCTCCGCAATGGCCTTCCGGAATGCGGCGGTATCGTCGGAGGTGCCGTCGCCCTTGGCGCCCAGGTCCATCACGTTCGCCCAGGAGGATTGCGGCGGTAGATCCGGGAAGTCCTTCGCCGGGATCGGAGCCATTGAAGAAAGCGGGACTCGTTCCACCGCCGTATCCCGCTTGCGCGCCGGCTCCTTGGTGTTAGTAACATCGACGCGCAGCCCGTGCGATAAACTACGAATCGCGTACACGCCCGCTTCGCCGGGGATCTTCAACCTCTCCTCCGGTATCCTGGAAAGGCCGCCCACGAACGGATTGAACTCCAGGAACACGGGTGTGCGAGCGCATTCCACGTCGTCTACGTTTACCTGCGTTTTGGGGTCGTAGTAGCGCGCCACCCATAACGCAGCCCCCTTGATATTCTCGAACCGCGAATCCTTCACGTAGAGCTTCTCGGTGGACTCGCCCGTGAGATGACTCACCCTCGCGACGGGAATTCGAATTCCATAAGGAACGTCGCGAAAGCGGTCTCGAATCACCGTCATGCCGGCCTCATGAGTCTCGATGGCAACCGACCGTTGGCCTACGAATTCGGAGTCCAATACCAGCGATTGCCAGCCGGCCGCGGTCACCGCCGTGCGGATTGCGAACTCGCCTCCGAAAAAGCGGCAATCCTCGATTTCATGGCCTATCTCTTCCACCGCGCCCAGCCCCGAGCCGATCCGGAAATCCACGTGCGCCAGCGCCGAATGCTGGGCGAAATGCGCTCTCACCGCAATTGCGGCGGGGTTCCCGTCCTGAATCTCCATATCGACATTGCTGAGTCCCGAATACAGAGTGCCTTCATTGCCGTCGATGACGGGCTGTCCCGGCTCTCCGGGTTGGTGGGCGAAGTGGATCATGTACTTGCCCGTGCCGCTCTGGTAGCCGGGGGTATTACTCGCCAGCACGAACACGGGTTTGCGCTTCCCGTAGCCGATCAGCCGGATGCCGCGCCACACATAGATGGTTTGAGACAGCCGGTAGCGCCCCTCCGGGACAAAGACGATCCCGCCGCCCGGACGCGGGTTCTGCGCGCCGGCGCTTCGTACCCGATCGACGGCCTGCTGGATGGCCACCGAATCGTCGCCGATCCCGTCCGCATGCACCGGAAAGCTGTCCTTGAAAAGGTACACGGCCTTGCCGTCCCGCGGTCTTTCCGGATAGTAAGATGGCCTCTGCTCCTGGGCGGCGGCAGCCCCGTGTAGGAGGAGTAACGCGGCAGGCAGCGTGCCGAAAGCGCCGGAAAAACCGGATCGATTCATCGCTGATCCTCTATGAGACAGTGCCCGGACGCAGCCAGGTACGGCATTTTACGCCTCATGACACAGTTCCGGCACTTACTGTGGGCGCCTTCCGCTTTCCGGCTTCGGATTAAGCCTGTGTCACTGGGGGCGTGGGTTCCGGCGTTGTGACCGGCGCCGGTTTCGCCTCAGCGGTCTTCTTCACCGCCGTCTTGGCGCGCAGCCGGCGTGCGCTTCCTTTGGCCGCCCCGCTCCGCCCGCGAGCCCTCTTCACCGCCGCGCTGGCTTTCTTCGCCGCGCGCTTGGCAAGTGTGTTGGCCGTTGCGGATTTCGCTTTCCGCTTTAGAGCGGCTTTGGGAGCGATACGGGCTTGCTCCTGCTGCCTGTGGAGTTTCGCCCACCGCTTCTTGAGAGCGGCGACAATGTTGGCCCTTCCCGCTGCGCTTAGTCTCCGCTTCTTACGGGCGGCCTTTTTCGGGCTTGGCTGGGCATTTCCCGCTTCGGCCGTCATTCCGAGCCTGCGCCGAAGATCGGACGTTTTGCCGTCAAGATCGGTTCTCATCTGCTGCAAGCCGATCAATGCCGCCTGGAGCAGCAAGGGATCTGTGATTTGGTCTGGCATGGCGGATAGTATAGCGCTCTAACGGGCGCCGTGGGTGCGTGTTGGGCAAGGGCCGGCAGTATGGGAAAAGTTCCTTGAGACGGGAATCGGCGCAGTGGAGCGGATTTGAATCGTGGGGGGAGGCGGATTCCTGTGGACGGTTGAGCGACGACGGGCTCCTGGCGGGGTATGGCTCCACGGGAAAGCGGTCGAGTTGTCGAAAAGCAACGGAGCGCCGCCTGCGATCGCCAAGGCCAGCGCGATCGACAGCCATTCGATCAGGATGCTGTTTGGCTGGCGATGGCATCGGCTTGGACCACCGTGCCATTTGGTTTGTGTTGGCGGTAACCCGGCACGCGCACGGCGGCGGCCAGCAGGGGGAGGTTCTCCTTGAGGCGCGCCACCACCGGCTGTGTCAAACCGGCGCCCACCACGCGGATCAGTGCGAAACGATGCAACCAACCGTGGGCCTCACCCTTGCAATCCTTTGCCGGATCGCACAACGGGCAAGGTTGCATGTGCGGATGCCCCGCGCCCTCGGCGGCCGCCGGAGCCAGCCGCGTCGTCTCCGGGCCCATCCGCCCGGTGCGTATGCCAGGGCATCATCCCCAAACCGGCTTTTCATGCCCACCTCTGTGCGCACCGGAGAGTGCGCCAACCATTCCAGTCCGAAGTTCCCGCTCACCGGGAGCGGGAACTTCGGGCTAGTGGTTGAAAACCTGCCCCACAAAGCAAGGCCCTACGGCGCCACCGGCAGCCACACCGCGCTGGCCCGATCCGTCGAACGGAAGACGGACTGCGTGGCTTTCACGAAATCCTCCGGGTTGGCGAAGAAGATATTCGGCACGTAGGTCTGCGGGTTGCGGTCGTAGAGCGGGAACCAGCTCGACTGAATCTGCACCATGATCCGGTGGCCGGGCAGGAACACGTGGTTGGCGTTGGGGAGGACGAAGCGGTAGCGCTGCGGCTTGCCCGCGGGAATGGGCGACGGGGTTTCGAAACTTTCGCGATAGCGGCCGCGGAAGATGTCCATGGAAACCGCCAGTTCGTAGCCGCCCATCTCGGGCTGGCTGGGGACCTCGTCGGGGTAGACGTCGATCAGTTTCACCACCCAGTCGGCGTCGGTGCCGCTGGTAGAGGCGAACAGGTCGGCCACCGGCGCGCCGGCAATGCGCACCGGCGCGGCGAGCGAGCCGGTCTGGTAAACCAGCACGTCGGGGCGGTCTTCCACGGCGCGCTGGTCCATCACCAGCCACTGCTTCCAGCGGTCGGAATCGGCGAAGCGCACGGGACGCGGCACGTAGGGCACCGGTTTGGCTGGATCGGACACATAGGAATCCGCGGCCGCCGGGCCGGCCACCGGCTTGTCGAATCCCAACCCGAAACCCGCCTGCAAATAGAGCGGCGCCAGCGGCGCGGCGCATTCCCGTTCGCAGGCCAGCGGCCAGCTCTTCAGACGATCCCAGTGGTTCTCCCCGGTGTTGAAGATGAACACGGGCGGCGTATCGGCCTTGGGCGCATCGGTCTTCAGATACCGGTCGAAGAACGGCTTCAGCACTTCGCGCCGGAACTGCAGCGCGGTGTCGCCTTCCCACTTCAGCGGCCCCAGGTTGTAGCCGTCGTAGTTCACCTGGCTGTGACGCCAGGGGCCCATTACCAGGTAGTTGTGATCCGTCTGCCCCTTGGCCTTCAGAGCCAGATAGCAGTGGATAGCGCCCCACATATCCTCCTGGTCCCACAGGCCCTGAATCCACATCGTGGGCACCGGCGACGGCCGCTGGGCCACGAGTTTGTCGAGCGCCTGGCCCTGCCAGAAGGCGTCGTAGGCCGGGTGTTCGGCGATTTTCTGCGCCCAGGGCAGTTGATCGAGGCCGTGCGCGCGGGCGTAGGCGCCGGCCGAACCGGCGCGGCGGAACGCCTCGTAGTCGTCATAAGCGCCGCGCGGAATGGGCTCGCCTTCGCCTTTCTGGCTGGTCTGGTAGGTGAAGTAGTCGAAATTGACCTGGCGGAAGGCGCCGTAGTGGAACCAGTCGTCGCCCATCCAGCCGTCCACCATGGGGCTTTCCGGCGCGGCCACCTTCAGCGCCGGGTGCGGGCCGAGCAGCGCCATCACCACCGTGAAGCCTTCGTAGGAGGAGCCGATCATGCCCACGCGCCCGTTTGACTCGGGGGTGTTCTTGACCAGCCAGTCGATGGTGTCCCAGGCGTCGGTGACGTGATCGGTGGTCGCCGGGTTCAGGGGCCCGCGGACCGGGCGCGTCATCATGTAGTCGCCCTCCGACTGGTACTTGCCCCGCACGTCCTGGAAGACGCGGATGTAGCCGTCCCGCACGAACACCTCGTCTCCCTCCGGCAAGGTGGCCAGCATGTGCGGGCTGTCGTTGCGGGCGGCGCGCCGGGAGGCGTTGTAGGGGGTGCGCGTCAGCAGAATCGGCGCGTTCTTGGCCCCGCTGGGCACGACGATCACGGTGTGCAACTTCACCCCGTCGCGCATCGGAATCATGGCCTCGCGCTTGACGTAGTCGTAGCCGGCCGCGGGGGCGGTAAAGCTTTTGGGGATATCGCCCTGCTGCGGAAAAGCCACGCCGCACGCTACCAGCAAGCCCACGCTCAACCCTTGGAGAATCGCCATGTGACGAGTCTAGCTAACGGGCCTGTCACGACACAACCGTGCGAACCGCGACCGTCAGCGCACGGCGGCCGCCGAAGCGTGAGCGTCCTACGGCGCAGCGGGCAGGTCCGCGGGCGGCTTGCGGCGCAGAAGGTAGAGTCCGGGGAGTCCCCAGACAAGGACCAGGAGGTAGCTGAGGACTTGCGCCACCAGGCTGTAGGCGAGAGCGCCGTCGCGCGAGATGCCGAACGGGGTGAGGATGGAGACGGCGGCAAACTGATACACTCCCACGTAGCCTGGCGTGGAGGGCAGCGCGCTGCCCAGGCCCATGCCGGCCAACAGGAGCACGGCTACGGGGAAGGTGACGTGCAGACCGAGCGCCCGGGCGCCGGCGATGGTGCACAGCGCGTCCGAGACCCAGATCGCCACGGTCAGGGCCGAAAATCCGGCCAGGCGGCCCCAATGGTGGAAGGCGCGCACTCCCAGGAGGATCTGCCCGATCAATCCGAGCAGGCCGGCGCGGAGGGAAGCGGGCAGGGGGATGCGCTCCACGATGGATTCCAACAAACCGCCCGAGTGCGGCAGGACAATCACGAACAACGCGCCGGCGGCGGCCGCGATCGTCATGCCACCCGAAACGTCCCGCATCCAGGCGGGTTTGGGGTTGACGCCCAAGAGCGCGATGGAACTGAACAGCACCAGCGCGATCACGTCCATCATGCGCTCGCTGAGGGCGGTGGTGAGGACGTACGTCTTGCCCAGGCCGCTCCGCCCGCTGATCAGGACGCTGCGGATCACCTCGCCGGCGCGGGCGGGAAGGAAGCTATTGCCCAGATAGCCGGCCATGTTGGCCCAGAAGACGGTCGCGACGCCAAGACGGCCTTCCGCGTTGAGGAGAATGCGCCAGCGCAGCGCGCGGAGGAAGAACGACCACGACGCGATCGCCGAAGCGGCCGCGAGGTACCGCGGATCGGCGTGGGCGACGAGGTTCCACACGCGGCTCCAGTCGACTCCGCGCAGAGCGCCGTACAACAGGACGGCGGAGACCAGGATGGCTGCCAGCCAGTACAGCAGGCGCCGGATGGCGGGGCGGCTCACTTGGGGGGAACCGCTTCCTGGGTGCGGAAGAGTTCGATCCGGCAGAGCGCGTGCAGTGGCGAGCGGATGTGCCGGTAGCGGTAGCGGCCTGTGACGATGCCGATGGCGGTCACGGGAGCGCCTCCATCATGCGCTCTTCGATCTTCATACAGAGATAGTGATACAGGCAGACGTGCGCCTGCTGGATGAGCGGGGTGCGGCGCGAGGGGACGGCGAGCAGATGGTCCGAAAGCGGGGCCAGCGCGGCGCCGCCTTCACCGGTGAGGGCGACGGTGTGCATCTTCATGGAACGGGCCTGCCGGAACGCGGCCACCACGTTGGCGGAAGCGCCCGAGGTGCTGATTCCGATGAGGACGGCGCCCGCTTCGCCATAAGCTTCCACCTGGCGGGAGAAAACCGTCTCGAAGCCGGTGTCGTTGCCACACGCGGTGAGAACGGAAAGATTGGCGCTGAGGCAGTAGGCCTTGAGCGCCCGGCGTTCGCGGAGGAAGCGGCCGGTCAGTTCGCCGCTGAGATGCATGGCGTCGGCGGCCGAGCCGCCGTTGCCGCAGACCAGCAGCGGCTTGCCCTGGCGCAGCGCGGCGACGATGGTATCGACGGCAGCATCCATCGAGGCCTGAGGGACGGCGTCGGCGGCCGCACGGATTACGCCGGCCGATTCGGCAAGATAGGCTTCGAGCGTCACAATTCAGCTTCGGGTGGTTGGCGGGGCGGTGTCAAGTGTTGGATGGATGCGGGCGGTCGGCAACCGGTCAGGCGTACAGCCGGATCAGACGGTTGGAAAGATCCATCCGACGGGCGGCTGCCACGATATTCTCCTCGGCACGGTAGCTCGAAATCAGAATTGGAATACCGGCAGGGATCTCAGCGGGCGAAAGAATCGGCCTGCCCGCCAGAGTACTGCCGCGATAAACCGGATCGCTGTCGATGAACGCGACGACGGCGCCGGCATCGAGGATCCCGGACCCGAGCAGACGCTGGGTATGCAGTCCCGCTCCCCAAACCAGGATCTTCGGCTCCGATCCCAGAGTCAGCCGGATTCGCGCGACTGCCTGAGCCTGAAGCTCGTGCGATGCGCGCGCATAACTCATTACGCGTGGCGGCGTTTCGGTATCCCGCTCGACATTCGCGCGGCGCCAGAGAGAGGCGATGGCCCCAAAAGCAGTCGTCTGGCAACGCACTTCGACGAAACCGAACCGCCGCATCAGGTTGCGCAGGGACGAACGCGAGAAGAAATTCACGCGCTCCGGGGCGAAATGCGTAAACAGGTCACGAATGTACATCCAGTCCCCGGGTTGCTTAGGATCCGCGAATCGTTCGAAGTCCTCGGCGTTCGGCACCTCCACGTAGACGATTCCCGTTGGGGACACAAGGCTGTACAGCCTGAGCAAAAAATCTGGCAAAGCCGTCAGATGCTCCAGCACGTGACAAACCGTCACGGCATCGAACTCCCCCTGGCCGCACTCGAAGACGCTGCCCGATGCGATCTCGACGCCGTAACGGGCACGGCCGGCTTCCACCGCCGCTCGGGACGAATCGATCCCGCGAACGTTGGCGAACCCGGCCGTCTTCAGGAGGTGCAGAAGTTCACCGCTCCCGCATCCGACATCCAGGAGACGAGAAGCAGGCTCCAAATAGGGAGCAAGAAAATCGACCGTGGCCTGGAGGCGAGACGGGAGGCAACCACTCCATTCGGCAGTGGCCGCCTTTTCGCAACCCACCTTATAGTGGACGCTGGCGTAGTACTTATCCAAGGCTCCCTGAGCGAGGCTCCGGTCGGCGTAGAGGAACCCGCAACGCCCGCAGGCAACCACCCGGTACCCCGCGTAGCTCCACCATCCGCCGGGAACCGTCAGGTCCTGAGCAAATACAAGCGTCTGGATCTTTCCGCAGCAGACAGGGCACGTTCGGAAACGAACGCTCTCCTCCGGCAAGGTCGGTAGTTCGGATGCGGCCTTCAATCGATCACCTCTTCAAAACCTGTCATTGCCTTGCCGAGGGTGGCCCGGGAGCACAATCCCAGCTTGCGGCGACTCGGGCGGCAGTGTCAAGCATTTGATCGGCGCAGCTTTGCCGGCACCGAAGTCAACTTGCCGCAGGCGGCGTGAGGGTCCAGCCGAGGGATGGTGGCAACGTGTAGACTCGATAGCAAGGCGGGGTTGCCGAACGCAAACCCCAAGCAGCAGCGGTCCGAATGTTCGGGAAAGTAGAAACGAGATGATCGAGGCTCCCAACTGCGTAATTTGCGATGGTGAGATTCACCGGCTCAAGCGAGCCCTGGTGGCCCCCTTTCTGGCCAAACGGATATGGGACCGGCCACCGTTTTGCGTAGACGTCGTCCAGTGTAGGGCCTGTGGATTCACGTTTTACAACCCACGCCTCAACGACGCCGAGGAGGGCCGTCTTTATGCCGGCTACCGCTCGGAGGAATATCTACGGATGCGCCACGCCTCCGAGGCCTGGTATACCGAACGCTTCAATTCAGACCTGGGCTCGTCCAGTTTTTACGAACTCCGCCGGCGGGCACTTGGCGCAATAATTCGCGAGCACGCCGGCAAACGGGGAATTCGGCGCGTCCTCGACTACGGCGGCAACCGTGGCGACCTGGTTCACGGGCTGGTAGACGACGCCGCGGCTTTCGTATACGACATTTCCGGCATACCGGCGGTTGACGGGGTGACTTCAACCTCCGATCCAGCCGGATGCAAAGCCGACCTGATTATCAACTCCAACGTGCTCGAACACGTCGGGTTCCCGCGCCGGTTGGTGGGAGAGATTCTGGAAGCGACTCCTCCCGGGGGCATGGTATTTCTGGAAGTGCCCTGCGAATCGCCGTTCCAATTGTCCAGGATCTTCAGGCGGATCGCGCAGATTGGCATCATGGCTCTGACGCGGCCCAGTCTGGCGCTATCGGTTGTCCGCCCTGCCAGCCTCTACATGATGCACGAGCATATCAACTACTTTACGGAGCAATCGCTTTCCACCCTGATGCGTTCCTGCGGGTTCGCGGTCGTCGCGGCAGGCGCCTACGTCGTGGACAGCCGGTCGGGAAAAGGACACATGGCATGGTGCCTGGGGACGGTTACCTGACGCCCCATGGCATCCCCGCATCGCCGGTCACTCATCGAACCTCATCCATCCGGCCGCGAATGGACGGTCCCCTGGGGCACGTCACCCGGCTCTTCGTCAAAATTCAGCCGCTCTCTTTCAATGACCGGCGGGCGCTTCAGTACCTGGGTGTAGATGAACCCGATGTATTCTCCCAGAATGCCGACGAAGAACAGTTGTACGGCGCCCAGAAAGAAGATGCCGATCACTATCGGAGCCATGCCGACGGTGAATCGGTTCCAGAACACCAGCTTATAGATCAGGTATGCGAACCCCATCAGAAAACTCATGACGCCGACCACAAATCCGGCAAACGTCGCGACCCGCAGCGGGACCTTGGAATGGCTGGTGATCCCCAGCATGGCCAGGTCGTAGAGCGTGTAGAAGTTGTTCTTGGTGATTCCGTGTTTGCGCACCGGCTTATGGAACGGGATCAGGTAGGGACTGTAACCCAACTCGCTGATGAGGCCGCGGAAGTACGGATATGGGTCGCCGATCCGGCGGATGTCTTCAATCACGCGGCGGTCGTAAATCCCGAAGCCGGTCACGCTCTTGACCAGCGGCGTCTCGGAAAGCCGGTTGACAATGTAGTAATACGACTTCCGGACGAGAGAGAACAGCGCGGATTCTTCGCTGCCGCTCTTCTGCGCCAAGACGACCTTGTAGCCTTCCTCCCACTTGCGGACGAACTGGGGAATCATCTCAGGGGGATCTTCCAAATCCGAAGCCAGCGCGACGATGGCCGCTCCCGAGGCCTGCAGATACGCGTGATAGCCGGAACGAACGTGGCCGAAGTTGCGGTTATTGAAGATCACCTTCACGCGTTTGTCTTGTTTGCAGATGCCGCGCAGAACCTCGGGCGTACGGTCGGTGGAAGCATTGTCGATCAGGATGAACTCGTAGGTGTACTCGGGAAGTTCGTCCGCCATCACACGAGTTACCCGCTGCCACAACTCGCCGACGTTGTCCTCCTCGTTGTAACAACCCGCTATCAGACTGATGAACGGCATGCAAATCCTCCGCTAGTACGTCATCTTCTTACGGCGCAGCGCCGCGTCGAGAGGCACCGTCGCCAGGGTTTCGGCGATGCGGCGCCCGGCGTCGCCTTCGCCGTAAGGATTCCCGCACGTCCGGCACAGCGAGCGGAACTCCGCATCAGCAGACGGCACGCCGGATGGCGGCGGCGATGGCGGCCGCATCGTAGCCGGCGTCCAGGACGTTGGCGGCGCGCAGACGGCCCCGCTGCCGCGTGCCGATATTGACGCAGGGGCAGCCGAAGGCCCGCGTTTCCTTGACTCCCGCCGACGAGTTTCCGGCGAGCACACCGCGCCCCGCGTTGCCCATCAGGTTCAGCAGGCCGTGAAACCGCCTGCGTCCCAGACTCTCCGTCACACGGACGCCGGATAGCCCGAGATTCCGAAACCGGAGGAGTTCGTGAACGATGGCCTCTCCACCGGCGTCGTTGTTCGGGTAGGCGGCCACAACCTGAAATCCCTCCGCCACGAGATCGCATAGCGCCGCCAGCGAAGGCCGCACCTGCGCGACGGCCTGTTCGCGCTCCGTGGCGATGGAATGCTGGCAGAACAGGATGATCGGCCGGGAGAGATCGAGGTCGAATTCGCTGACCAGTTCTTCGGGCAGGCGCGAAAAGGCCTTCTCGCGCCAGGTCCAGCGTAGGAAGTCCGACATTGAACACCCGCCACGGTTCCTCGCCAAGCCGCAGTATCCTTTCGGCGGCCTCGCGATTGGTGGTGAAATGCAGGTGCGCCAGTTTCGTCATGGCGTGGCGAACCGAATCGTCCAATGCTCCGCCCTCGGTATAGTCGCCGCCCTCCACGTGAGCCGATGCCACGTTCATCTGGGTGGCGGCGACCATGGCTGCGAAGCTCTCGAATCTGTCGCCATAGATCAATACGAAATCGGGCGCGAGATCGGCGAGAATCGAGCTCACGGCCTGAATAGCGTCGGCAATGGAGCAGGCGGTATAGGCCGGCGACGGTGGACGGACTGGAACCCGGACCTGACGGTGAACGAGGAATCCATCGGCCTCGATTTCCGCTACGGTCCGGCCGAATTCAGCGGACAGGTGAGAGCCGCCGGCCAGGAGGAAGTGTTGCAGACGAGGATCGGCCGCCACCGCGCGAAGAATCGGGAACTGCAGCCCGTATTCCGAGCGATTGCCGGTGAAGACTGCGATCTTGCGCCGCGGGGCGGGAGTTTCCATGGGGCTATTCCAGATCCTCCCAACGGAGTTGCGCGTCGATGGGCACGGGGCGCCTCAGTTTCCTGCCGAGCAGGGACTCGAAATGGACCGCTTTGATTTCCCCGGTTCCCGGCCGTTTGACCCATACGTTTTCCCGGGTCAAGGGTTCGCCCGCACCGATGCCGCGGATCGAAACCACGCATGCATAGGCGAAGTCGATGGTAGGTTGCTCTTCCGGCAGAATCTCCTTACTCCCGCCCAAGGCCTCGAAGATGGCGCGGGATCCCAGCACGAGGTCGCGCAATTCGGGTGGATCCATGGAAATCGGCACGTCCGGACCGGGCCACGACTTGTCCGAAGTGAAGTGCTTCTCCAGGATCCGCGCTCCCAAGGCAACCGCGGCCAGACAGGTGTAGTTGCCCAGGGAATGGTCGCTGAGACCGACCACCGCATCGGGAAAGCGGTCCGCGAGAGCGCCGATGGCGCCCAGCCGGACCTTGTTGTACGGAGTGGGATACATCGACGTACAGTGCAGGAGTGCGAACGGCACGCCGGCCTGGCGCAGTATCCCGACGGCGGGCGCGACGGTGTCGAGGTCATTCATACCAGTGCTGAGAATCACCGGCTTTCCGTAACTGGCGATATGCGCGATGAGCGGGTAGTTGTTGCACTCGCCGGAACCAATCTTATAAGCCGCGACGCCCATGCGCTCCAGACGAACGGCGGCGGCGCGGGAGAACGGGGTGCACAAATAAATCAGGCCCTTCGATTCCACGCGCTGCCGAAGCGCGATCTCTTCGTCCCTGGAGAGGGCGCAGCGCTTCATGATGTTCCAGATGCTCTCGCTGGCATTGCCCGGGACCACGTCGTTGGGGATCATTTCGTCCTCGATGACGTGGGATTGGAATTTCACGCACTCGCAGCCCGCCGCGGCGGCATCGTCCACCATGCGGATGGCCTTTTCCAGGCTCCCTTCATGATTGATGCCGATCTCGGCAATCACCAGGGGCGGGAATGCGGGTCCGATCTTGCGGCCTGAAATCTCGAGTTGTGGCATCTGGCGAGATCAGTGTACTACTCTTTATCGAGCCGTTGACGCAGCTTGCCGGCCGCCGCATCCTCCTGGGCTTTCCGGTACCCTTCGTGCTGGCCCATATCCAGCCAGTACTCGCAAATCGGATAGCCGACCACGGTTCGCCCGGCTTCGATCACGCGCACCACCAGATCGGTAAGATCCATGCGCTGTTGCGGCTCGATCAGGCGGAATACGGAAGGCTCCAGCAGATAGATCCCCGCGTTCACGAAAAGGCCGAGCTGGGGCTTTTCGCGGAGCGCGCGGATATTCACGCCGTCGCAGTCCACCACGCCGTAGGGGACCTGAACGTCGTAGCGGCGGACGGCGACGGTCATTTCCGCCCGCTGCTCCTGGTGGAAGGCAAACATGGCGCGGAAATCCACCTGGGTCAGGATGTCGCCGTTGATCACCAGTACGGGCTCATCGGGAACGTCGATCAGCCCCAACGCGCCGCCGGTGCCGAGAGGCGTGTCTTCCTTGACATACCGGATGTCCACGCCGAAGGATTCCCCCGCGCCAAAGTGCCGCTCGATTTTTTCGGCCTGGTAGTGGGTCGCCAGATGGATCCGCCGCACGCCTACGCCGCGAAGTTGCTCGACAATGCGCTCGAGCACGGGCCGGCCGCCAACCGGCAACATGGGCTTCGGCGTATCGTCGGTCAATGGACGCAGCCGCACGCCCTCTCCGCCGGCCATGACCACCGCCCCAAACGATTGCCGGGCGAGCCTTTGGAAATCGCTCAGGATGGCGATATCGACCACCGCTCCGTTCTGGTCCGTCAGAGGCAATTGACGAATGGAGCGCTGCTGGAAGATCTGCATCAGCGTGCCGGGATCGGTATCGATCGCCGCCGTGATCGGTTTGGGGTAGGGCGTTCGCGCCTTGATCTCGAAAAGTTCCGAGACCGGGGCATCCAGACCCAGTCCGGCCAGAATTCCGCGCCGCACATCGCCATCGGTGATGGTGTTGATAAGGCGGCGCTGCTCGTCCACGACCAGCGCCATGCTTACACGTCCGCTGCGGTCGATCGCCGCCATGGCATCGCCGATGGAGTCGGCGAGCTTGACGAACAGGCCGGATACGTCTCTGCCGAACATGGCTACCCGTTCTCCGCGGAGGCGGCGCCGGCGCCTTCCGGTTTCTCGTCGAAGAGATGCATGTTCTCCCAGACCTCCTCGCGCGGAAGGAACGGCGCCATGTCTTCGATGGGCCGGGACTCGAAGGTCCCGTCGGCGCGCCGGAAGGAAGAGACGCGAGGAGAGATCCCCTGATCGGCGGCGGCGTTGAGTTCGCAGATCTCGGGACCTTCGCTCCGCAGCACGGAGGCGATGCCGGCGCTTAGTTCGGCGTTGTTCCGAATGCTCGAATAGGAGATGCCGTAGGCGCGGGCCAGGTGTTCGAAATCGGGATTGGCAACTCCCGTAGCGGGATCGGCGCCGACCAGTCTTCCCTCGAAGAAGTTCTTCTGGGTGGCACGAATGCAGGCGTAGCCTCGATTGTTGACGATGAAGATCTTGATGGGGAGCCGGTAATTCCGGATGGTCAGCAACTCCTGAATATTCCATTGAACGCCGCCGTCGCCCGTCACGCAAACGGTACGCCGCCGGCCTCCGGCGATGCAGGCTCCGATGGCGGTGGGCAAATCCCACCCGCAAGCGCCCCAGCCCAGGTTAAAGGCCCTCTGTCCGCGCTGGATCTTGAATGCCTGATAAAAGCTGGCCACCTCGGTGCCGTTGCCGGTGACAACCAGATCTTCGGGAGCGACGGCGTCCGAGAGCACGTCCATCAGGACGTAGGTATTCACGTGGTGAGGGTCCCGATAATAATCGGCGGTCATGACCGCATACCGGCTCTTCCAGCGGCGGCAGGCTTCCATCCAGTTCGCCGGCGGACTCAGATCCGGAGTTCCCGCCTGGCGGAGGAACTCGGTGAGGAAGTCGCGAATGTCCGCGTGAACGGCCATGTCGGGCCGGATGGACTGGTATTTCAGTTGCCCTTCGTCGGCGTTGACGAACACCTTGCGGCTGTTCCGGGCGAATCCAGCCAGGTCGAAGCCGGTCTTCTGCAGATTCAGGCCGGCGGACAGGCCGATCAGGCAATCGCAGTTCTGCACCGCGAAATTGGCGCGCCGTTGGCCGCTGGGACCGAAGACTCCCATTTGCAACGGGTGGGATTCGTGCACCAGGTCTTTCGCGGTAAGCGGCAGGACGACCGGAATCCGCGTGCGGTCGAGGAGTTCGTACAGGAGCTCGCGCGAATTCGAATAATGGATCCCGTTTCCCGCGACGAAGAGCGGCCGCCTGGCGCCGCGAATGGCTTCGATGACCGCGGCTACGTCCGCGGACAACTTCGACGCCAGTTCGGGCGCGGCGGCGGGCGCCGCATAGGGTTCGAGATCCGTCTCGTCGATCCGTGCGGACTGGACGTTCGAGCGGAAGCTCCAGGACGACCGGTCCGGGCCGTCCGCTGGTCGCGTGGTGAAATGCGCATTCCAGTTCATAACGAATGCGCCGCGGATTCTTGACGGTGACGGCGTACTTGGTCACCGGTTTGGCCATGGCGACGGTGTTGCCTTCCTGCGGGCCCACCTGCCGTACCTTGCCGTAGTCGGCCATGATATTGGTGCGCACCTGGCCGGCCAGCAGAATGAGCGGGACCGAATCCACCCACGCCGCCGTCATTCCGGAAAGGGCGTTGATGGCGCCCGGTCCGGTGGTTCCCAGGCACAGGCCGGGGCGCGTGGTCACGCGCGCGTACGCTTCCGCGCAGATGGCGCAGGCCTGCTCGTGATAGTTGCAGTAGTAGCGCATGGCCGGATGGCGGCCCACGGAATCCAGGAGGTGCATAATGCCGCCTCCGGAGATCAGGAAGCAGTCTTGAATGCCCCGGTTGACGAAGAACTGAATGACGTAGTCGGCGAGCTCGATCATCGCGGGATCGTCTCCGAAGCGGCACGTTGACCGTACCAGAAATACATGCGGCGCAAACCCTCTTCCAGCGAAACCCAGGGACGCAAGCCGAGTTCCCGTTCGGCCCGCCCGGTATCCGGGACGTAACGGTGCGGGGGCGTTCCGTCCGGCCTACAGGCGATTTGGACGGGCGTCGCGGGTTGCGTGACCGCCGCCGCCAGCCGCGCCAACTCCGCAATCGTGACTGCGTCCGGCGAGCCGGCGTTGTAAGGATACGCCGGTTTTCCGCGAAACAGGATGGTCCACAGCCAGATGGCGAGATCGGCGGCGTAGAGGTAGGAACGGTAGGGCGTTCCGTCGCCCAGGATCCGCACCGGTCCGCCGGCCAACAGATCGCGTATGAAGTTTCCCGCCGCGTAGTTCCGGTCGAGCGGCAGGTATGGCCCGGTGAAGGCGAACAACCGTGCGATCAGCGCGTCAAATCCATGGAGCCGCGCATGGCTCGCGCAAAGAAACTCGCAGACGCGCTTGGCCTGTGCATACGCGGAATCGGCATCCGTAGTGGGCGGCGCGCCGGGATATTCTTCCGTAACCGGTGACGATTCCGGCGGGACCTTCCCATAGACCGCGCCGGAGCTGGTGAACAGAAGACGCTTGGCGCCGCGGGAACGGGCCAGTTCCAGGACGCGGCGAGTGGCGGCCACATCCCGGTCGAAGTCTCCCGTCGAAGCCGCGTGGATGACTAGGGGGAACGGACCTGCCGGCAATGCAAATGACGCGGCGTCGCCGGACAGAAGCTCGACAGCCGGGTCCGCGGCCAGGTGGGGCGAGCGCTCCGCGAAAGCGGCGGGATTGCGCGTAAGCAGCACCGCGGAAACTCCCAGGTCCAGTCTGCGATTCGCCCAGAGAAGGCTCTCGGTCAGCCATGTTCCGACGAAACCCGTGCCCCCGGTGACGAAAAGCCGTTCCCCCCGGACAGCGGTCCAAAGGCCTTCAGTATGAGCCAACACATGATCCAGGTCGGCCGACAGGGGATTAGACATGCACGGCTCCCGAAACGCAGCTATGCAGCGCGGAGAGTGTGTGATCGATCATGCCGGCCGTTATCCCGGGGTACAGTCCGATCCAGAACACCCGGTCCATGACGAAGTCGGTGTTGTCCAGGGAACCCACCACGCGGTATTGGCTGTCGCGGTACGCGGGCTGGCGAATCAGGTTGCCGCCGAACAGCAGGCGCGTCGCGATCTTGCGCGCTTCCAGGTACCCCGTCGCCTGGTTGCGCGAAAATGGCGCGCCGGGGCGCACCGCGATGGGAAACCCGAACCAACTCGGCTCCGCCCCTTCGGTGGGCTCGGGCAGGACGAAGAACTCCTCGAACGTCCCGCAGTCCCTCGCGCAGGAGGGCAAAATTGGCGCGCCGGGCGGCGATGAAGCCGTCCAGCTTTTCCAGTTGGGCCACACCCACGGCGGCCTGCATGTCCGTCATCTTGAGGTTGTAGCCGATGTGCGAGTAGGTGTACTTGTGGTCGTAGCCGTGGGGGAGATCGCCAAGCTGCCAGTCGAAGCGCTTGCCGCAGGTATTCTCGCAGCCGGGAGCGCACCAGCAATCGCGGCCCCAGTCGCGGAAAGATTCCACCAGCGTCCGCAGCAGCGGCTGATCGGTGAGCACCGCGCCGCCCTCGCCCATAGTGATGTGGTGGGCGGGATAGAAGCTGACCGTAGCCAGGTCGCCGAAAGTGCCGGCCTTACGGCCGCGGTATGTGGCGCCCACGGCGTCGCAGCAGTCCTCGATGAGCCACAGGCCGTGGCGGCGCGCGAAAGCGGTGACGGCATCGAGATCGAACGGGTTGCCCAAAGTGTGGGCGAGGACGATGGCTCGCGTGCGCGGCGAGAGCGCCGCTTCCAACTGCGCGACGTCGGCATTGTACGTGGGCACGGTGACGTCGAGGAACACCGGCACCAGGCCGTTCTGCAGAATGGGATTGACGGTGGTGGGAAACCCGGCGGCAACCGTGATTACCTCGTCGCCGGGAGTCAGGCGCCGGGCGCCGAGCTTGGGCGACGTGAGTGCGGTGACCCCCAGCAGGTTGGCGGAGGACCCGGAATTCACCAGCACGCATTCGCGCAGGCCGAACCAGCCCGCGAAGGAGCGTTCGAATTCAGCGGCGTAGCGGCCGGTGGTGAGCCAGAAATCGAGGGCGGAATCCACCAGCAGGCGCATCTCGGCGGCGTCGAACACTCGGCCCGAGACGGGCACTGCGGAATCGCCGGGCAGGAACGGCTTGGCCTGGAAGGCCTCGCTGCAATACTCGCCCACCAGATCCAGGATCTGGCGGCGCAGTTGCCCGGTACGCGGATCCCGGCTGGGCTGGCTCATGCGAAGAACTCACGGTACCAGGAAATGGTGCGCTCCAGGCCCTCTTCGAGTGTGAAGAGCGGCGACCAGTTCAGTTCCGCGCGGGCGCGTTCGGCGCTCAGAAACTGGCGGCGGATCTCGTTGGAAGCCTGGCCGAGCACCTCGGGTTCGAGCGGCGAGTGGAAGGCGCGCAGAATCCGCCGAACCAGATCAAAGACTGTGACTTCGCTCTGGTTGGAAAAATTGAATGCCCGGCCGCGCAACTCGGGGCGCCGGTGGAGTTCCTCGGCCAACAGCATGTAAGCCGCCGCGCCGTCTTCCACGTAGAAATAGTCGCGCACGAAGTGTCCGTCCGAGCGGATAACCGGCCGCTCGCCGCGCAGAACCGAGCGGATCGTGCCCGGAACGATGCGGTTCCAGTTCAGGTCGCCCCCGCCGTAGAAGTTGCCGCAACGGGTCACAGCCACCGGCAGCCCGTACGTGTGGGCGAACGTCTGCGCGATGAGATCGCCGCAGGACTTGCTGACATCGTACGGATGCCGGCCCCGCAGCGCCGTATCTTCGTTGTACGGCAAGACTTCCTGGTCGCCATAGGCCTTATCGGACGAGGCCGCCACGATGGAACGGACCCCGGGCGAGCGGCGGCAGGCTTCCAGCAGATTCCACGTACCCTGAATGTTGCTTTCAAACGTCGAGATCGGGTTGCGATTGGCGATCCCCACGATGGTCTGGGCCGCCAGATGAAAAACGGTGTCGGTCTCGTATTCGCCGATGGTGCGCTCCAGGATGTCGCGATCACGAACATCGCCACGCACCACATTCACGTGGTTGATGATCTTGGAACGGACCAGTTCGCTACCGGGCACCCAGTCGCGGACGAGGCAGACCACGCCTGCCCCCGCGTCCACCAGGCGGCGGGTCAGCCAACTGCCCACCAGGCCGGTGGCGCCGGTGACCAGCACGGGGCGGTCCTGCCAAAAACCGCCCGTCAAGCCCACACCCTCCACGGCGCCGCGCCGCTGTCCCACAGTTCGTTGAGGTGCTGATATTCGCGGTAGGTGTCCATGGCGTAGAAGAACCCCCGGTGGCAGTATGCCATGAGTTGGCCGTCGGCGGCGAGGCGTTCCAGGGGTTCATGCTCGAAGATGCAGTCGTCTCCCCCGAGGTAGTCGAAGACCTGGCGGTTAAGCACGAAGTAGCCGGCGTTCATCCAGCCGTCGGAGATGGGCTTCTCGGCGAACTTCCGGACCAGGTCGCCGGGAGCGAGTTCGAGCATGCCAAAACGGGACACCGGCGATACGGAGGTGATGGTGGCGATCTTGCCGTGGCTCTTGTGGAATTCCACGACGCGGCCGATGTCCACATCGCTCACCCCGTCGCCATAGGTGAAAAGGAAGGTGTCGTCCTCGATGTAGCGCTGGATACGGTGGATGCGGCCGCCGGTCATGCTGTTGACGCCGGTATCGGCGAGGGTGACGCTGTAGCCCTGTTCGCCGTGCGAGCCGTGGTAGCGGATCTGCGACTTCTGCCCGAGACAAATGGAGAAGTCGTTGTTCATGGCCTCGTAGTTGAGGAAGTAGTCCTTGATGGTGTTGCCGCGGTAGCCCAAACACAGCACGAAATCGTGGAAACCATAGTGGGCGTAGGTCTTCATGATATGCCAGAGGATGGGCCGGCCCCCCACTTCCACCATGGGTTTCGGCCGGAACTCGGTTTCTTCGCGCAGGCGGGTACCTAACCCGCCGCACAGGATGACAACCTTCACGTTTCGACAGCCTCTCGATCGAACTGCCGGCGTCAGGCAATCGTGCCGGCAAACTCAATATTCGAGGACTGATAAGCGGCACACCATGCCGTATTTAGACAGGAAATTGACGTTGCCCTTAGTTATCGGTCCGGCGGGACCGGCGAGGGCCGGTCGGAGCACCGTTATCACATGGAAGAATTTGAAATGGCGCCAACGTTTTCGGCAGTAACCTGCATAGTCCCAGGTGGAAGACGAGATAGCCGCCCGGATCGAAATCCACGGCCTCCATGTCCTCATATCGGATGGCCGTCGATAAACCTGTAGAGCGGGAGCGTCTCAGGGGTTGGACCAGGGCGGAAAGCGACACCCGCGGCGGCGCGCAAGCAATTGATTCCACGGGACCGCAATCCACTGTGGGCGCGGCCGGAGGCTCCTGGCGGCCGGCTTACCGCAGATTGAACTTCTTCATTTTGTAGCGCAGGGTGTCGCGCGTGACCCGTAACAGGCGGGCGGCCTGGGTCTGGTTGCCGTTGGTCTTCTCCAGGGCGCGCACCAGCAGGCTGCGCTCGTTGTCTTCGAGGGAAAGACCGTCGGTGGGAATCTCCGACCCCATGGGCACGGCCATGGATACAACCACATCCGGGCGGGAAATGGCCAGCGGCAGACTGGGCGGCGTAATGAGAGCGGATTCCTCCAGAATCATGGCGCGCTCGATGGCGTTGCGGAGTTCGCGGACGTTGCCCGGCCAATCGTGCATCTCCAGCAGCTTGGCGGAGGCCTCGCTCACGCCCTCGATGTTGCGCTTGAACTTGCGGTTGTAGTGCTCGATGAAGAACTGGGTCAGCGGAACGATGTCTTCGGCGCGCTCGCGCAGCGGCGGAATCAGGATCTGGATGACGTTGAGCCGGAAATAGAGGTCCTGGCGGAAGGCGCCTTCCTTGACGGCCTCCCGCAGGTTCTTGTTGGTGGCGGCCACCACACGCAGGTCCAGCTTGATGTCCTTCAATCCCCCCAGCCGCCGGAAGCTCTGCTCTTCCAGCACGCGCAGAAGTTTGGCCTGGAGCATGAGGGGGATTTCGCCGATTTCGTCCAGGAACAGGGTCCCGCGATCGGCCAGTTCGAAGATACCGCGCTTCTGGGAGCGCGCGTCGGTGAAGGCGCCCTTTTCGTAACCGAAGAGTTCGCTTTCCAGCAGGGTTTCGGGAATGGCCGCGCAGTTGATGGCGATGAAGGGTTCGGACTGGCGCAGGCTCTGGTAGTGCAGGGTCTTGGCGACCAGGTCCTTGCCGGTTCCGTTTTCGCCCTCGAGCAGAATGGTGGTGGCTTCGCTGGCGGCCACGCGGCGCACGAAATTGAGCACTTCGCGCATGGGCGCCGATTCGGCGATGACCTCGCGCTTCTGCGGCGCGGCTTCCTCCGTGATGTCCTTGATGGTGGCCACCACGCCGGTCAGACGGCCCTCGCCATCGAACATCTGGTTGGTGCGCATGACCACCAGGCGCTCCATGCCGTTATCGGTGTGCAGGCGGACCGTGCAGTTAGGCGCGGCCGGGGTCTGATTCAAGCCCACCAGCACACCGCAGCCGGGTTCGCAGAGCGAGCACTTGAAGACTTCCTGGCAGTGCCTGCCGAGCATCTCCTCGGAAGCCATGGCGAAAAGCTTCTCGGCGGCCCGGTTGACGCCGGTTATGCGGAATTCCGGATCGTACAAGACCAAGGCGTCGGAGAGCTGGTCGAACACCAATTCCAAGACGCTCGTTTGTTGCCAACCTGGGGTGAGCTTCGACATTTAGCCTGCGCTGACCCAATTATACCAGCCCATTCTTGGGTTAATTGGCCCAACCCCGGGCGCCAGCGGGGGAATTGCCCCCACCAAATAGGGGGACTTTTCGATGTAAACCCCGTGGAACTGGCCGCATGGCGGGGTGGCGATGCAATTGCTACTTCGCAGTTTGGAGGCTTTATGTCCCGTTTGAAGATCATTGCGCCCGCTGTCATCCTGTTGGGCGGTTTCCTGGTTTGCACGACGGCTTCGTACGGCAACAGGGATGCGGCGTCCGCGACCAAGAAGGGTTGCATCTACTGCCATCAGAAGGTGTCCGGCGACAAAGACGCCATGAAAGCGAATCTGACTGACGCCGGCAAGTATTACAAAGAGAAGAAGACCCTGGACGGCTACGTCGAGAAGAAGTAGCGTTTGGGCGAGTGGGGGCGGGAGTTGTCCACCATGCAGACAGTCCAGCTTTCGATCACGGACGGTCCGTACGCCACGGCCGTTCGGGAAGCCCTGTCGCGAAGTTGCGCCTGGCATGTCGAATCCGTCAGCGATCCGGACGCCACGCAACAGTGTGTTCTGGTGCTGGACGAATTTGCTTTTGCGAAACTGCCCCTCCCCTTGTCCAATCCCGAACGGATTGTCTTGATCGCCCGCAAGAATCCCCGCGCTCTGGCGAAGGCGTGGGAAGCCGGCATTGTCTCCGTCATCTCTCCGGACGATCCCATCAGCACCGTCTTACTGGCCATCATGGCTGCGGCGCTGCGTGTCGTGAACTTCCACGCCTCCGCCAGTGCGAGCGAGATTTCCCCCACTTCCAGTTCCGATGCTGCGCCAATGTCCCCACAGAGGCAGTCTGCGGGGCTGAGGCGTTGCAAAACTCAATGAGTTAGCGCCCACGTGCCATGGACATTGGCGTGCAGTGCCTTCGACTCCGGAGCAGGGGAAGGTGATATGGAACCTGGCTTGGCAGAATTGGGGGCCGTAGTCCGACAGCGGGTTCGCAGCGTTTGTGCGGACGGGCAGGGCACCGTGGCGGCCCGTTTGAGCCGCATTCCACTCCTGGGCGATGCCGCCGGGACCCGCCCTCAGATCCCATTTCGAAACGACCTCGCCGGCCGCTGTCAGACGGTAACTGCTCCGAGCCGTGTTCAGAGCCGCGGCCATACCAGAACGGTGGCCGGCGTTTGGGCTGGTTGTTCCCCGACCGGTCCCAAACTCCAAACCCCGTTATAGAGCCGAACATGGGAGACTTGCTAGGAACAGTCATATGATGCCGTTCGTAATTGTCCGGATCGTTCTGGCCGTGGTGGTGATGGTTTTGCTCGCCTGGCGCAAAGTGGTGTCGAGCCATGAGGACGATTCATTGCATGTGGCGGAACCGGACACCGTACAGGAAGGCGTGATGCAGGAATAGGCGGGCGTTGCCCGCAAGATCGAGCAGATCGACAAGTGGGGCAAAATTCTCACCATAATCGCACTGGTTTTCGGCCTGATTCTGGCGGGCGTATACTTCTACCAGACGTGGACTGCCAGTTCCAGCATAGGAGCGTAAACTAAACGATGACGAACCGGGCACTTTCCTGCCTGGGCCTACGGCTCGGTTCCGCCTTATTGGGCCTTTTCCTAGGGGCCGCCGGCGCCAATCTTCGCGCCGCGGACGCCGCCAAAAAAGTGGACTGCGCTTCCTGCCACGATCAGGGGACGAAGTTGGCCAAGAGCGCGCACGCGGGGCTGCCCTGCGACATCTGTCACGATTCCCACGAAACCTATCCCCATCCCGCCAATATCCCCCAGCCGGATTGCTTGACCTGCCATCCCGGCCAGGCCGACGAGTACGCCAGCGGCGTACACGGCCAGGCCCGCAAAAACGGTAACGAAGGCGCGCCCGATTGCATCCTGTGTCACGGCACCGCGCACGAACTGCTGCCGCCCAAATCGCAGGCGTTCCGCGCCGCCGTGCCGGATACCTGCGGCATGTGCCATGCCGAGGTGGTAGCGCAATACCGCGCCAGCGTTCACGGCCAGGCGCTGGCCCGGGGCGTCACCCAGGCGCCGCTGTGCACCGATTGCCATGGCGAACACAAGATCCTCAAGCACACCAGCGAAGCCTCTCCGGTCAATGGCCTGCACATTCGCGATACCTGCGGAAGCTGCCACGGGGATGTCCGCCTGACGCGCAAGTTCGGCTTGCCCTCGGACCGCCTGTTGAGCTTCGATTCCTCCTACCACGGACTGGCGGCCAAGGCCGGCTCTCTGACGGTTGCCAACTGCGCCAGTTGCCACGGAGTGCATAACATCCTGCCGTCCTCGGACCCCAAATCGACCATCAATCCGAAGAACCTGCCGAAGACGTGCGGCCAGTGCCATCCGGGCGCGGGCTCGCGGTTCGCCATCAGCCAGGTGCACGTATCCCAGGGGGCGGCCGAACCCGCGGTGCTGCGCGTGGTGCGCGAGTTCTACCTGCTGATGATCCCCGTCACCATCGGGCTGATGCTGCTGCACCAGGCTGGCGACTGGATTCGCAAGCTGATCCGCCTGCGCTTCGGAAAGGGGGCTGCGCGCTCCACGGCGGCCCACGGCGGGTTACGCATGCTGCCCTTCGAGCGCTTCGAGCACGCCGTAATGGCGGCTTCCTTCATCGTCCTCGTGTGGACCGGTTTCGCCCTCAAGTACCCGGACCAGTGGTGGGCCCGCCCGCTGCTGCTCATGGAAGGGGCGCGCTCCATGCGCAGCCTGATTCACCGCATGGCCGCCGTGGTGTTCCTGGCCGTGGCGTTCGCCCACGTGGTTTCGCTCATTGTCAGCCGCAAGCTGCGCGCTCACTGGATGGAGATGGTTCCCAAGATGCGCGACGGGCGCGAGGCGCTCTCGGGTTTCGCCTACAACCTGGGCCTGGGCGACGTTCCCCCCGAACGCTCGGCCCACAGCTACATTGAAAAGTCCGAATACTGGGCGGTGGTTTGGGGCGCGGTGGTTATGGCGGGAAGTGGATTGCTGCTGTGGGCCAACAACCTGGCCATGACGTTTTTGCCGAAGACCTGGCTGGACGTGGCGACATCGGTGCATTTCTACGAGGCCGTGCTGGCATCGCTGGCGATCGTGGTCTGGCACTTCTACTCGGTGATTTTCGACCCCGACGTGTACCCGCTGAATACCGCGTTCCTGACGGGCCGCGGTGTGAAGAAAGACGGCGCGGACGAGGACCCGGAAGCCGGCGCCGCGGCCGAAGACTGATACACCGACATGACACCCAACCATGGAAAGCTCGGCGGATGGCTCTCGCCCCTCATCTATCTATCGAGTAACTGGATCAGCCTGGCGGGCGTGATCCTGGTCACCACCGCAACCGTTTTCTGGCTGTTTCTGCTGCCGGTGACGCTGCGCGGCGAGGCCGGCAGCCCGTACATCGGGATACTGGTCTTCATGGTGCTGCCCGTGCCGTTCTTCGGAGGCCTGGCGATGATCCCGCTGGGCATCTGGCGGAAGCGGGTGCGCACCGGACACGCGGGCATCTATCCGCCCTACTTCCCGCCACTGAACTGGCAGAACCTGGAACTGCGCCGCCTGGCCTACTTCGTGGGCGCCACCACGGTAATCAACATCGCCATCGCCAGCCAGCTCAGTTATGGCGCCGATCAACTATATGGACTCGGTGACCTTCTGCGGGCTTACCTGTCACACGGTGATGCAGCCGGAGTATACGGCTTACCAGAACTCGCCGCATTCGAAGGTGGCGTGCGTGAATTGCCACATCGGACCCGGCGCCGGCTGGTTCGTGCGCAGCAAGCTGAGCGGCGTGGGCCAGGTTTTCGCGGTGGCGTTCAACACCTATCCGCGGCCGATTCCCACTCCGGTCCACAACCTGCGTCCCGCGCGCGAGACCTGCGAGGAGTGCCACTGGCCGCAGAAGTACGGCGAAGACCGCCTGCTGGTGTTTCCCAAGTATGCCGCGGACGAGGCCAATACGCTGACCAAGAACGTGCTGCTGATGAAGATCGGCGGCGGCAACCGCGGCATCGGCATCCACGGCACGCACCTGGGCAAGGGAGTGACGATTCACTACGCGCACAGCGACGAAGCGCGCCAGACCATTCCTTGGGTGGAGTACGAGGTCAACGGCAAGAAGACCAGGTACCTGGCCGCCGGCGCCAAGCCGGAAGGCGCGGCCAACGGCCCGGTGCGCGAGATGGACTGCATGGATTGCCACAACCGCCCGTCGCACAGCTACGATTTGCCGGACCGCGCGCTCGACAAGGCCATGAACGCCGGCCTGGTTTCGCCCGCCTTGCCGTTCGCCAAGAAGACCGCGCTCGAGATCCTCAAGGTCACCTACCGCAGCCGCGAGGAAGCCGCCGCGCGCATTCCCGCCGGTTTCGCCAAGTATTACCGGGAGAGTTACCCGGCGGTTTGGGCCACGCGGCAGGCGGAAATAACTTCGTCGTCGGCCGAGGTGCTGGCAATTTACAACCGCAACATCTTCCCCGAGATGAACGTAACCTGGGGCAAGTATCCAGTCAACATCGGACACACCGATTTCCCCGGCTGCTGGCGCTGCCACGATGGCGGCCACACGGCAGCCAATGGCGATTCGATCAACGGGGATTGCAGCGCCTGCCACAGCCTGCTGGCCACGGACGATCCGAATCCGAAGGTGCTGACGGAGCTGGGGATTACGGAGCCGAGGAGGTAGGGTATCCCTCGTCCTCCGCTTCCCGGAGGCAGCAGGCAGTTTGGAATCGCCCCACCCCTGGACATGTGCCGCACATGTGTGTATGCTTAAAGCATGTCCACGATGATTCAGATCCGAGACGTCCCCGAGCGGCTACACATCACCCTGAAAGTCCGCGCCGCGCGGGAGGGCATGAGCCTCTCCGATTACCTCAAGCGGGAGTTGGAGCGTGTGGCCGAGCGGCCGACCATGCGGGAGTGGCTGGAACTGACCCGCCAGACGGAGCCAATCCCCGGGGGGCGGAGCGCCGCTCAAATCGTGCGCGAATTGCGGGATTCGCGATGATCGTGCTGGATGCGTCGGTGGTTGTGGAACTCCTCACCAACGGCGCATTGGCCGCCTCCCTGAGGCGCGAATTGGAAGGAAGCGAAGATTCGTTCCTGGCCCCGCACTTGCTGGACGTTGAAGTTACCAGCGCCCTTCGAAACCTGGTTGCGGGCCGCCGGATCGACTCTCGCCGCAGCAAGGAGCTGCTCACGGGTCTGGCGGCACTTCCCGCCGAGCGCTTTTCGCACCTGCCTTTGCTGGGACGCATCTGGGAACTGCGCCACAACTTCACGGCCTACGACGCCGCGTATATCGCTTTGGCCGAAGCGACGGGCTCGGTCCTCTACACGTGCGATGAGAAGCTCTCGAAAGGGCATCGCGCACGGGTGGTCCTGTTCACCCGCTGACCGCGAATCGCCCCGCCCCCCGCTCTGCTAACACTTCCGCATGGTGCTTCCGCTAGAGACGCCTCGCCTGGAACTTCGTCCGCTGGAGCTGGCCGATGCGGAGCAGGTGCAGCGGCTCTTTCCCAAGTGGGACATCGTATTGCCGTCGAGCTTGAGGCCCTGCCACAAGTACCCATCCACCATGGGCGCCACAACGCATCGGTATCCTTCCGCGTTCGTGACGACCATCGACGCGGTGAATCCGCCGAGAGGGCCCCGCGCTGAGTATGCCGAGCGAGTCGGCGTAGCCCGATTCGTCGCGGTAATCCACCATCAGGGCCGTGGCCAGGAAGGCAAACAGCGGGTTCCCACCGCTGTTGCACCAGATCTCAGGCAGCGCCAGACCCCAGATCGTGTCCGAAACAATCGAAGTCGCGGTTACTGTGTTGCGGCCGAAGCCGAGGAAGCCGGTGGAATCGTCCTTGATGACTACGCCCTGTGGGTCGGCCTGGTGCGCGCCGAAGTAGGGAGCCATGCCGTGAACCTGGCATCCGTTCGCCGATTCGAGGTAATAGTCGCACGTCGTGGGATCGCCGCCCGCCGCCGTCACCGCCGCGGCGCTGCGCCCCTTCGTGGCCCACGGACAGTTCACGCCATCGTTATAAGTTTTCCAGCACTGGCGACTGAGTTGCCGCTCGGGGTACTGGTTCATGATCTGGAAGAACCCGTCCGAGCAGGTGACTGGGAAGATCGGCGTGCCATCGCTCGTGAAATTCTGGATGACACCCTTCCACAGTTGCAGCAGAATCCCGGAGTTCACATGGAAAAGGCAGAGGTCGATCTCGGCGTACTTCAGGTCCGTGTCGTTGGCGAGCTGCGTCATCACGCGGTCGCCATTGCCGAAGGTGAAGCGGACGTTATCGGAGGTGCCTTTGATGTCCTGCGAAATCAGGACGTTGGAGCCAGGCTCGCCGATTCCGATCAGGCGCGGCAGGTATAGCTGCCCGCCCACCGTGACGCGACGGTCGGAGACGTAGATGTCAGCGACCGCGGATTCGCGCACGCGGATGTGCACCAGCGGGACAATCTGCTGCACTTCGGAGAGCAGTGCCGTGGACAGCGCGGTAGAGGGGAACCGCAGGCAGGTGGGGAATGCCCGGAGTTCCGTTGAAAGTCGCAACCCCCGTTTAGCCCACTTTACGACGCTTTGCGCCGTTTCACAACTCCGGACTTGGACGGTTCTTGAACTTCCAGGGCCCGGACTAGCGCCGGGATTTGTTTGTGCCCTATGATGCGGCGGAACTGCTTCTGCGCCACCAGCAGTCCCGAGCCGACCCAGCGCTCCCGCTGGTCGCCGCCATGCCAGCGCTTCACGTTCTTA
>CAWCVR010000019.1:0-130691 GCA_963799105.1 Bryobacterales bacterium | reverse complement strand
AATTCTCAATTCCCGAAGCTCGCCCTATCTGATTGATTTCATAGCGCGCGCCCACAAAGCTTTTCTCTGGAGCCACCCAATGGATCGGTGATCCCATCAAGGATTCGAACCCGCTTCGGAATCGTGATCGACATCAGCCTGGGACGCTGATCCCTATCCCTCGGAATCCGAAGGCGGTCACACGCCGAGTGGCCCAGATCTTCGGCGTTTTCGGCGCGTAATCCGGTCAACTTCCCACATTTTTGGCCCGCGTGGGGCCACTGTACGACTAGGCGGTTTATCTGTCCCCATCGTGTTAGCGGCCCAATCTGGCCGGTGTTGGCAGGCGCTTGGCGAGCAGGCGGGAGTTACTTCGGTCCAACTTCCGAGTGGCGCCGACAATCCAAGTCGCCGACGCGAGCGCGGCCGGGCACAAGATCAAGACCATGCGGACGCCGACCGTCTCTCATTCGACAGTCTTTCGGCGCCGCGGTTTATTGTTTTACCAGTTCGACGCGGCGATTTCGCGCTCGTCCGTCATCGGAATCGTTCGATGCCACAGGCGCATAGGGCCCGTCGCCATAAGCCTGTAGCCGGCTGGCGGCCACGTTGTACTGCGTCGTGAGAACTTTCAGCACGGAGGCCGCGCGCTGGTTTGACAGCGACACGTTCGACGTTAGAGTTCCCACGTTGTCCGTGTGCCCCACTACGTAGAGCCTGAGTGCGGGATTCTGTTGCAGCACCTTGGCGACTTCCTTGAGCGAGGCGTCGGATTCCGGTTTCACGTCGGCCTTTCCGGTGTCGAAGTAGATGCCGGGGACGATGGTGTGCCCGGTTGCCGTCAGTTCGCTGGAGAGCGTAGCCGCGTTGGCCGTGACTTCTTGCGTCATCTGCTTTTCCGTGACGAGCGTCTCATCATACATATAGACCATCCCGTTGTTGCCTATGTGCTCCTTCAGGTAGAACCAGGTAGTGCCGTGATGGGCTGTAATGATAGAGGGCGAAGCCTCGTAGTCCAGGATGAAACCGGCGGCCTTGAGTGCAGTTTCAATATTGCGGAATAATTGGATGGCGCTTACTACATCCGGCTTCGGAGTGTAAGACAGGAAGTGAAACTCGCCTTCCACGTGCTTATCCTTGTGACCGGCCAGGGGGAAGTCGTCCTGATCAAACTCCGCGTTCTTGCAGTTCCCGATGGTGCTTCCCGGGAAGCGTGTGATCAGGGGCGAATCCTTGCAGCCTATTCTGTCCTGCGCGCGCAATTGCGCAACGCCCGCGAGACTCAGCAGCGCGCAGCACAACAGTGAATACTTGATCGATCTCATCGTTCGCTCCTCTACGGTAGACTTTTCTCGCCGATTGGGCCAGTCCTGGCGGAATCATGTGCCGGAGAAGATCTACCCAACGTTGCGCCGCAAATTGGGTCTCCTCCGATCCGAAGTCCTCTGTAGTATACATCAGTATCCCCAACCGTGAACCCAAATGATCGCCATGGGCTTGGCGGAGTTCTTTGGAGGCGTAAACCGCACGCCGGCGTTCACAGCGTCGTCCGCCGATCGAACGAAAACCAATTCCTCGGGAAACTTGCCCGGCAGTTGATTCTCCGGGCGCGGACGAATTCTGAGCCAAATTAGCATTGCCAGGAGAAGGGCCACCAGGCCCACTAAGCCGAAAACGAGCTTCCGTGTCATGTCTAAGTGAGAGACGGACAATTGGGCAGCTTGTTCTGCTGTCGAATCGGCGTCTGAGTTTCAAGAAATGGGCGCGGGCGTACATGAGCGGCCTGTCCGCAGTGGATCGGGTATCCGGAAGTTTCATGCGGAGACCGTGCCGTTCGAAAAGAGTCCACCCTGGGTGCCCAGTCTGGATAGGTGTGCCAGTCTTGTGCGGAGGTTGTTGACCCGACAGCACTTCGGGTGGTTCGAGCGGACCGTGTTTCAGGCAGCAAAAGTTCGAAACGTGTCCAGACTGGGGAGCCTTTAGACCAGTAGCATCCGTGCTGCGCAGCCACGGCCGAGGGTCGGTCAGGCGTCGATTTCGTCCCCGGAGCGAGGCGGTTCGCCGCCGGAACGCGACAGGAAGGCCAGCGCTTCGCTGAGATTACCGCGCCCCCGTAGAGCCGCGAAATAGGTTTCCGCAGTCTGGATCGCGGCCAGTTTCTCCGCTGCGGCCATTACCAGAAACTGGTTCATGCTGGTTCCGTCAGCCTCTGCCATCCGCTCGACCGCTGCCTTCAGCGAGATCGGCAGCCGCAAAGAAAACGTCGATACTCTGGGTGTCATTTCCCGATCTCCCGTAGCGCTTCCGCAGGCTTCCACAACTTGATTCCGAACCGCCCGGGCACACTCTTGAAGTGCGCACCGTTAAACGTAACGATTGCATCGGCCCGACCGTTAACCGCTGCCTCCAAAACCATTTCGTCCCCTGCATCCGTCAACTGTGGCCGCCATTGGTAGTGGACCTCGACCGGCACGACAACGTCAAAAATCGCGTCGAGCAGGTTTCGTACTTCCCGCTCACTTGCGTTCGCGGCCAGGCGGTGTTCCGCCAGCATGCAAATCACCTCATATTCAAACGCCATTGCAACGCTCAGGAGCCAGGAGGCCTTGCCTTCGAGCAGCAGCCCCAATAAGGCTGCCGATGCCCCTGTGGGACTTCGCATGCCAGCGATCACAACGTCGGTGTCAACGGTCAGTCGCAATCACCTATAGTATCACATCGCCAGCGATGTCATGGCCAGGGGAGCGCTCAGCCAACGCTCTCGGGGAGATCTGGCCGATCTGATTTTGTTGATCTCGGCAACTGTCTCAAATTACAACTTTTGAGACACGTGGGCCTCGACCCACCATAGTTCGATAACGCCCTTGTCAGCACCGCCAAGGGAGGCTGGTGCGCGTTACCGCGATATTGCCGCAGCCCTCCCATCCGTCGCGATCGCGACCGGCCTACGCGCTACCAGGGAGCTTCATCCGCGAACGGTTCGAGAAGAGTCTATTCTGAGCGCCCAGTCTGGACGGGCGTGCCGACCTGGCGCGGATGTTATTGGCCTGAAAGAGCTTGGGATGGTTCGACCGGACCGCGTCTGAGGCTGCAAAGTTCGGGACGTGTCCGGGCTGGGGAGCCACGCAGAAATCGCCCGGCCGGCTGATGGACCTGATTGGGAAATCCCTCGGCGGCTTCGATGAGTTCAAGAGTGCTTTCCCGACCGTGGCGCGAGGGGCTCACCCCTTTACTTTCGTTTTCTCGATTTCTTCTTCTACTTCCTTTGCCCCTTCGGCATAGAACTTTTCTTCATCGGGGGCAAGCTCGCGGAGCAATCTCAGAAACTCTCCAGCGTGTACACGTTCCTCGTCCGCTATGTCCTTGAGCACTTCCACGGCGAGCTTGTTGTCGGTTGACTCGGCAAGTTGCATGTACAACTGAATCGCTTCGTACTCTCCGGCCACCATGAAACGAATTGCTCTGATGAGCTCCTCATCCGTGAGCTTCCTGTCGTTTGATAACCCTGAAAAGGGCGTTCCGAACTGTGGCATGTCAATTCTCCTTTCGCAATGATAGCAAGTCCGCCCATGAGCGCCTGAGCGATCGGCATGCGGTCGAAGGGATCTCTGTGGAACAACTGGAGCTTCTCAGCCGCGAGGGCGTCGATTTCGGTGAGGGACAGACTCGCGATGCCCGATTCCTCGCGAACCGCGGGGATCAGCGTCGAGGGATACGACGGCAGGGAGATTCCGCCCCGCGCGTACTTGCGGGCAATCTCCCAGACTGACTGCATTGCGGCAATGGCGGGCGGTGATAAAATATGAGCAGTGGAAGAGTCAACCCTGCAAGGCGTTTACGAGGTGCTGGCGCAATGGGACGGCGAGGCTGGCGTCTGGGTTGCCGAGAGCGAGGATGTCCCCGGCCTTGTTGCCGAGGCCGATTCGCCTAATGTTCTGGTTCAGAAACTAAGGACTCTTATCCCCGAGTTGCTGGAGTTGAACGGCGTCCGCAACGACCGGACCGCGAGTTTCCACGTACTGTACCAACACGAAGATAGTGAAGTCCTGACCTTCGGATGGCCAGCTACACCCCGCACGTGAAGGAGATTCTCCGTGCGTATGGATGTCACTTTGAGCGACCGGGAAGGGGTGACCATGAAATCTGGTACAGCCCAATCACGCAACGGCGTTTTCCTGTAGACGGGAAGATCCTGTCTCGGCACACCGCCAACGCAGTGTTGAGACAGGCCGGTATCGCTAAGCAAGTTTAACTTGCGTGTGTCGGGAATTACACCGCCAGTCCATTGGCGAAAATGCGACTCTGGGCACCCAACCCGGAGATGAGGCCCATTTCGACGCTGATGTTCTTGTCAACGAAGAAGTTGACCCGGTTCGAGCGGACCAGGTTTTCCGCCGCGAAAGTTCGAAACGTGTCCGGACCGGGGAGCCGGATTTCCAAGATCGCGGTGAGCCCTTACCAGATCACCCGCACGGGATAAGGCTCAAAGGCTCGATCCGGCGTGACGATCGCAAGTCCGCCCATGAGCGCCTGAGCGATCAGCATGCGGTCGAAGGGATCTCTGTGGAACATCTGGAGCTTCTCAGCCGCGAGGGCGTCGGTTTCGGTGAGGGACAGACTCGCGATGCCCGATTCTTCGCGAACCGCGGGGATCAGCGTCGAGGGATGCGACGGCAAGGAGATTCCGCCCCGCGCGTACTTGCGGGCAATCTCCCAGACTGATACCGCGCTTTCGCCTTGAGAGCCCCCGGCGTGAAGCGAGGCAGGGTGCTGCGGAAGTCGGAGCTGTCGAGCTTTCTAACTCAGTATATGCCAAACGGGCTTAGGGGCATAGGAGGGATTTCGAATCGGAGCCGGCGCACAGAGTTTAGAGCGGCGAGCCGCAATGGCGCGCCGGACCCGAGTGCGTGAACTGGTAAACTGGTTTGTTCCGGAGAAGCGCCCGATGCCGTTGCCAGTGGCCAATTTGACCGACCGCCTGATGGAGTCCTACGCTTGCGCGGGCGGCATAAACCACGTGGACGGCAAGAACCTGCCGTCCAAGCATGCCATCGCCGAGATCACGGCCGATCTGCTGCGCCTGCTGTTCCCCGGGTTCTTCGACGAGACGCCCATCCACTCCTCGGAAATCGAAGTTGTCACCACCGCGCTTCTGGATAGCGTGCTGGGCCGTCTGGAAGCCGAGATCGGGAAGAGCCTGGAATACGCCCCGCCCGCGGGACTCGCTGGCGCCGACCCGCGCGAGCTGGCGCGCACGCTAACCCTCAAATTCCTGGGCAGCCTGCCGCGAGTCCGGGAACTGCTCCAGACCGACACGGAGGCGGCCTACAACGGCGACCCCGCGGCGTCCAGCAAGGAAGAAGTCATCGTGGCGTACCCGTTCATCGAGGCGATTGCGGTGCAGCGGCTGGCGCACGAGCTGTATCTCGACAACATCCCGCTCATCCCGCGAATCATGACCGAATGGGCGCACACCCGCACCGGAATGGACCTCCATCCGGGGGCGCGAATCGGCACGCATTTCTTCGTGGATCACTGCACCGGGACGGTGGTGGGCGAGACGGCCGATATCGGCAACCACGTCAAGATGTATCAAGGCGTGGGCCTGGTTGCGAAATCGCTCGCCGCGGGGCAGGCGTTGCGCGGCCAGAAGCGTCATCCCACCCTCGGGGACCGGGTGACGGTGTATGCCGGCGCCACCATCATGGGCGGCGACACGGTGGTCGGAGAAGGCAGCACCATCGGCGCCAGCGTCTTCCTCACCTCCAGCGTTCCGGCGAATTCGCTGGTTGTCCTGGAGGCCACGAACGTGAAGGTGATTCCCAAGAAGTCGCGCGACAGCTACGTGGTGGACTACCAGATCTGAGGCGGCCGCGGCGGCCCCGCGATGAGACCCGCGATATAATCGGAAGCGCGGCATCGCGCGCCGGGGGAGAACGCCAGGAGACGCCGTGGGACCGACCAATCGTCCATTGCCCGCCCGCGGGGGATCGCTCTCGATGGCCTCGCGGAGCGCCGACCGCTACTTCGAGCTGAAGAGCGAGATTCACCGCAAACTCATCGGCGTGCTCAACCTCGAGCGCGTTTCCTCGATTCCCAAGGACCGCCTGCGCGCGGAAATCGGCCGCGTCGTGGAGCGCCTGCTGGACGACGAGCGCGTGCCCATGACCACCGCCGAGCAGAGCCGGATCGTGGAAGAGGTGCTCGACGAGGTGCTGGGCCTGGGGCCGCTCGAACCGCTGCTCAAGGAACCGTCCATCAGCGACATCCTGGTCAACCGCTACGACAAGGTGTTCATCGAGCGCAACGGCAAGCTGTCGGAATCGGCGGTGCGCTTCAAGGACGACGGGCACCTGCTGCACATCATCGAGAAGATCGTCTCCCAGGTGGGCCGGCGCATCGACGAAGCGCAGCCCATCGTGGACGCCCGCCTGCAGGACGGATCGCGCGTCAACGCCATCATTCCGCCCCTGGCGCTGGACGGGCCGTGCCTCAGCATCCGCCGCTTCGGCCGCCACGTCATCACCCAGGAGGAGATGCTGCAGTACAACACGCTCACGCCCGGCATGCTGCGATTTCTGGCGGCGTGCGTGCAATCCAAGAGCACCATTCTGATCTCCGGCGGGACCGGCTCCGGCAAGACCACCATGTTGAACGCGCTCTCGCGCTTCATTCCCGAGGAAGAGCGCATCGTCACCATCGAGGACACCGCCGAACTGCAACTCCAGCAGCGCCACGTGGTGAAATTCGAAACCCGCCCGCCGAACCTGAACAAGGAGGGCGGCATCAACCAGCGCATCCTGCTGCGCACCGCGTTACGCATGCGCCCGGACCGCATCATCGTGGGCGAGTGCCGCGGGGCCGAGGCGCTGGACATGCTGCAGGCCATGAACACGGGCGTCGAGGGATCCATGAGCACGGTGCATGCCAACTCCCCGCGCGACGCGTTTTCGCGCCTCGAGACGATGGTGATGATGGCCGACCTGGAGATCCCCACGCGCGTGATCCTGCAGCAACTCGCCAGCGCCATCCGCCTGGTGGTGCAGGTGTCGCGCCTGCAGGACGGCACCCGCAAGATCCTCGGCATCTCGGAAGTTCTGGGAGTCCACGACGACCAGGTGCAGTTGCAGGAAATCTTCGCCTTCGAACGCATAGGCGTGACCGACGCCGGCAAAGTGCAGGGACGGTTTCGCGCCACCGGCGTATCCCCCAAGATCCTGGAGCGGCTGCGCGTCGGCGGCATCCAGCTTCCGCCGGCGATTTTCGAGGAAACCGTGAGCGTGAACTTGTGAGCCAGCCGAAATCCCCCATCCGCACCGCGGCGGTCTTTCACACCCAGTGGTTCGATCTGCTGGCCAAGACCATGGATGAAGGCGACGAGCCGTACTACTCGCTGCGCCTTCCGGATTACGCGGCGATCGTGGCGCTCACCGCGGACGGGCGCGTGTTGTGCGTGCGGCAGTACCGGCCGGCGGTGGAGCGCTGGACGCTCGAACTCCCCAGCGGCCTGGTTGACCCCGGAGAGACTCCCGCGGAAGCCGCGCTCCGCGAACTGCTGGAAGAGACCGGATACCAGGCCGCGGACGTGGAAGTGCTGACGCCCATGCTGCCCGACACCGGCCGGCTGGGAAACCGCATCTGGTCCTGCGTAGCCACCGGTCTCAGCCGCGTGGAAGGCCGGGAACCGGAAGCGGGTCTCGAGGTGGTGGCGCTCACCGTGCCGGAGTTGCTGCGCGCGACAGCCGGCGGCGAGTTCGACCACGCGCTGCACATCGCCGTGATCCTGCTGGCCCAGCTTCGCGGCAAGTTCCCCGCGATGGCCATCTGACGCCAGCCCCAAGCAACCGTGCCCGCCGCTCCCTCACGAACCGCCAGGGAATTGGCCGGACTGTCCGGTTGACAGACGAAAGCCTCTGCCCCACATTGCCGTCGAAGGTGGGGCGGACGCTTCCGTCTGCCAACCGATTTCTTCACAGCCTCTAAGGAAGCGGTGGCCGGCGGGACGAAGAACGCCGGCCCGCGGGGCGAGCGATGCCCACTCGACCCGTCGCCCACTCCCGCCCCGCTTCAGCTACACTTCCCATGATGCCCTCAACGCTCGCGGAACTTCTCGATTCGGGAGACTCCTCTCTCTACGCGGTTCGCACCACGGCTCCCGGCCCGGCCGGCACGCTGCCCGTCACGCCGGAGATGCTGCTGCACCGCCCCGCCGGCGAGCTCTTCGGCTGGGCGCAATCCGCCGGCATGGGTTGGGACCCTAGCCAACTGGGCGCGCAAGGAATTCCTCATCCTCAGCACCCACGGCGGCATCCGCGCGGCCGACGGCACGCCCATCGCCCTGGGCTATCACACCGGCCACTGGGAAGTGGGCCTGCTCATGGACGCCGCGGCCAAGGAGCTGAAAGCGCGCGGCGCCATTCCGTTCGCGGCCTATTGCACCGACCCCTGCGACGGCCGCACCCAGGGCACCACCGGCATGTTCGATTCCCTCGCCTACCGCAACGACGCGGCCTCGGTCTTCAAACGCCTCATCCGCTCGCTGCCCACTCGCAGCGGCGTCATCGGCGTGGCCACCTGCGACAAGGGAGTGCCGGCCATGATGATGGCGCTGGCCGCCATGCCCGCGCTGCCCTCCATCCTGGTGCCCGGCGGCGTGACCCTGCTGGCGGAAGGCGGCGAGGACGCCGGGAAGGTGCAATCCGTGGGGGCGCGTTACGCGCGCGGCCAGATGACCGCCGAAGCCGCCGCCGAAGCCCTGTGCCACTCCTGCGCCACCCCGGGAGGCGGCTGCCAGTTTCTGGGCACCGCCGCCACCTCGCAGGTGGTGGGCGAGGCCCTGGGGATGACCTTGGCGCACGCCGCGCTGGCGCCCTCCGGACACCCCATCTGGATCGACATGGCGCGCCGCTCGGCCCGCGCCGTGCTGTCGCTCGAAGCCCGCGGCCTGGCGATGCGCGATATTCTGACGGACGCCTCCGTGCGCAACGCCATGGTGGTGCACGCGGCCTTCGGAGGGTCGACGAACCTGATCCTCCACCTGCCGGCCATCGCCCACGCGGCGGGTCTGCGGCGCCCGGTGATCGACGACTGGGTGCGCATCAACCGCCAGGTCCCCCGCCTGGTGGACGCGCTGCCCAACGGGCCGGTGGGCCATCCCACGGTGCGGGTTTTCCTGGCGGGCGGCGTTCCCGAGGTGATGCTGCACTTGCGGCGCGCCGGCCTGCTCGAAACCGGCGTTCTCACCGCCAGCGGCGAGAAACTGGACGCCGTGCTCGACTGGTGGGAGCAATCCGAACGCCGCGCGGCGCTGCGGCGGGTGCTGCGCGAGAGTGACGGCATCGACCCCGGCGACGTCATCATGGACCCCGACAGCGCGCGGCGGCGCGGCATCTCCTCGACGGTGACGTTTCCCACCGGCAACCTGGCGCCCGGAGGGTCGGTGGTCAAGAGCACGGCCATCGACCCCGCGGTGCGCGATGCCGATGGCGTCTACCGCAAGACCGGCCCCGCGCGCGTGTTCCGCACCGAGAAAGCCGCCATCGCGGCCATCAAGGACGGCGCCATCCGCCCCGGCGACGTGCTGGTGCTGATGTGCCGCGGGCCGATGGGCTCGGGCATGGAGGAGATTTTCGAGATCACCGCCGCGCTGCGCTACCTGGATTACGGCAAGCACGTGGCCGTGATCACCGACGCCCGCTTCAGCGGCGTTTCCACCGGCGCCTGCATCGGGCACGTGACGCCCGAAGCGCTGGCCGGCGGCCCGCTGGCGAAGGTGCGCGAGGGCGACACTATCGAAATTGCGATCGATTGCGTGAACCTGGAGGGGTCGGTCAATCTGGTAGTGGATGGCAGCGCCGTAGCCGGAAGCCTGGAACTGGCGGGCCGGCCGCACCCCGCCGATCTGGCAGCCGATCCCGATTTACCGCCCGAAACGCGCCTGTGGGCGGCGCTGCAGGAAGCCAGCGGCGGCACCTGGGGCGGCTCGGTCTTCGATGTCGATGCCATCCTGAAGCGGCTGGGCTGAGCGGTGCAGGCACAAAGTGCTATCATGCAGGCATGAACCAGCAGGCAAAACCTCTTCAGTATACGATTCGCGGCGTTCCGGCGGAGGTTGACCGCGCCCTTCGGCAGAAGGCCGCGCGCCGGAAGGAGAGCCTCAACCAGTTGATTCTGGACGAGTTGACGCTGTCAACCATCGGCCACCGCCAGCGCGCCGATTTCTCCGACCTGGTGGGCCGCTGGACACCGGACGCGGGCTTCGATGAGATCCTGAAGTCGCAGCGCCGGATCGATTGGGACAAATGGAAGTGAGGGCCGCGCTGGACACCAACCGCCTGACCGATCTCTTCCAGGGTGACGCCGCACTGGCCGAGTGGTTGGGGACCTGCGAACAGGTTTGGATTCCGCTCATCGTGCTGGCGGAGATCAAGGCGGGCTTCCTGGGGGGCACCGAACACCGCCGCAACGAGGCTCTGCTGCAAGCGCTGCTGGCCAAGCCGACGGTGGAAGTCCTGCTGCCCGGCCGCGAGACCGCGGAACACTACGCTCGTCTGTTCGTTCAGCTCAAACGCGCCGGCACTCCCGTCCCCGACAACCACCTTTGGATCGCCGCGCTGGCGCTGGAGCACGACCTGGTGCTGGTCACGCGCGACCGGCACTTCGAGAAGATTCCCCAACTCCCGCGCCGCGCCGGGTGTTGAACACCGGCGCCGGGGCGGCCGAAGAAAAGCCGTTCAAGCCTGGCGGATCGATTCCAGAATCCCGATCAATTGCCGCAGTCTCTCATGCCCGGCGTGCCCCGCCAGCGTATGCAAGAACCGGGCCAGGGGCTGGTCGATGGTCTTCAGCAGATCCAGTCCATCGGTGGTGATGCGGGTCATCACCACGCGCCGGTCCTCGCGGCTGCGTTCCCGCGCGATCAGGTTCCGCGCTTCCAGCCGGTCGAGCAAACGCGTGATGTCGGAATCGGCGGTGACCATTCGCGCGGCGGCCTCGGAGCAACTGATGCCGTCCGTCCCCGCGCCCCGCAGAATCCGCAGGATGTTGTACTGCGTCGCAGTGAGCTGGAACCGCTTGAAGAACCCGGCCATCCGCTGAGAAACGAATTCGTGCGTGCGGGCGAGGTTCAGCATGGCCTCCTCCTCGACGGAGGCAAAAGGCTTGGATTGCCGCAGCTCGGCCGCCAGTTTCCCGCTCACCAGACCATTCTCGTTGTTATAACGACTATCGTCAAGGCGTCATTGCCGGGGCTGGACCGTGGCGCTCCGGGTCCATGGCCGCGCCGCGGGTGAATTGGGGCATCCCGACGGCAGCGCCGGAGGGCGCGGGATGAGGCCGCGCCTGGTGGACGCCCCGGCGGTGTGCGCGGTGCGGTCATCGATGCGGCGCCGCCGCGATCCGCGCCCCGGCACGGGTTTCAGCGCAACTTGCGGGCGCGCAGTTCGCCCAAATGTGGAGCGAAGCCGGATTGAGGTCCGGCCGTCCAGGCAATTTTGAAACGCCGATCCCCGTCTCGTCCTCCGCCAGGCGCCGGAAAACGTCCTCAAAGGGGCGTAAGTCCTGCAAAATGAACCATGTATCCGGTCCTCGTGAAAGTGCTTGCATCCGGACGTGAAAAGTGAAACGATAGACGAAATCTCTCCTGCGGGGGGAGAGGAATCGGGCCTTGGGTGCACTCCGCTATTCGTTGGTGCGGCTTTTGAACCTGTTGCTTCTGGAGGTAGTTATGAAGATCCGCAGTTTTGTCGGCGTGATTCTGTTGTGCGCCGGCCTTCTGGCCGGACAGACGAACCGGGGAGGTATCACCGGCACCGTCCTGGACGCTTCGGGCGCCGCGGTTCCGGGCGCCACCATCGTCATCAGGAACGTTGGAACCAATCAGGAGATGCGCACCAAGACGTCTTCGATCGGGTCTTTCGGCGTCTTTGACCTCGATCCCGTGGTCTATAGCGTCGCAGCCGAAGCCGCGGGCTTCAAGAGAGAAGTGATGGATAACGTCAAGGTCGACACGGCGCAGGTTGCGAGCGTCACCTTGAAGCTGGAGACCGGGGCGGTCTCCAGCACGGTGGAAGTTCAGGCCATCTCGGCTATGATCAACACCGAGAACGGAACCACCAACAGCGTGGTGAGCCGGCGCGAGATCCAGGATCTGCCGATGGTGAACCACAGCGTGCTCGATCTGACCCTGACCCAGGCCAACACCTCGGGCGACACCGGCAGCGAGTACGGCTTGCTGGTGAGCGTCACCACCTGTCCGGGTTGCGCACTCAGCATCAACGGCGGCAGGCCGCTGACCACCCAGTACATGGCGGATGGCGTCAATAACACGGGTATCAGCCTGGCGCGCACCATGGTGAGCTTCTCGCCCGAGACGGTGCAGGAGTTCACGGTTCAATCCAGCGCGTTCTCGGCCGAGTTCGGATCCACCGGCGGCGGCATCATCAACGCCACCACGCGTTCCGGCACGAACCAGTTGACCGGCACGGCGGTGTACCAGAACCGCAACCCCGATTTCGCCGCCGCACCGTTCACGCTGGCGACGAACAACCGGTCTCCAGCTACGCAGAAGTTTAATTACGGTTCTTTTGCGATCGGTGGCCCGGTCTACATCCCGCACGTTTACAACGGCAGGAATAAGACGTTTTGGTTTGCGGCGTACGAGCCCAACTGGCGCCGCGACTTCCTGGCGCAGGACGCGTTGCTGCCGACCGACGCGGAACGCGCGGGAGACTGGAGCAATACCGTCGTGACCACCTCGGGCACCCTGCCCGTCAACGTGGCCAACCAGTTCAACCTCAAGAGCAACGGCAACGACCCGGCCATGTACGACCAGTATGCGCTGGCGAGCAACAATCAGTTCACCGCCAATCCGGTGCCGGCCACGGGCCAGGCCTATACGCCGTTCCCGGGCAACGTCATTCCGCCGTCCATGATCGATGCGACTTACACGAAGACGTTGAAGTACTACACGGAGCCAAGCGGTTTCTACATCGGATCGAGCGGCGCGGTGATGAACTCGCCGAACCCGCGGCTTCTCCGCGCGTTCGAAGGACGGTGGATGTTCAAAATCGACGAACTCGTCACGGACAAGGACCACTTCAGCTTCCGGTTCTCCTCCACGCCGATCATCAAGACGCAGTTTACTCCGACCGTTCCAACCTCCGACAAGGCCGATTACAGCTATGCCAAGCAGGCGGTGCTTTCCTACTTGAGAACGATTTCGGCGACCATGCTGAACGATCTGCGTCTGAACTTCACGCGCGGCAATTTCAGCGTCACCGTCCCGCCCCAGTACGATCTGCAGACCGGGGAGAACCTCAACACCGAGTTGGGGCTGCCGAGCCTGTTCCATGGCGGCCTGCCCTCTCTGCCCGACATTGGCGGACAGGGATCCACCGATAACCTGGATCACGAGAACCGGTACGCGCTCACCGACATCGTGAGTAAGACCGTGGGCAAGATGACTCTCCGGTTCGGTGGCGACGTTTCCAAGGCGCAGCAGAACGTGATCCCGATCTATGCGGCTATCGGCGGCGTGTACACGTTTCAGCCCTACCAGACCAATTCTGCCGGCGCTGCCAATACCACGACGGGCGGCAATTCGTTCGCCTCCTTCGAACTTGGCGTTCCCAACGGGATCACCATGCGGAACGCGACGGTTCCGTACTACTACCGGTGGAACCAGGGCGACGCGTTCATTCAGGACGACTGGAGGGTCGCGCCCAGCTTGTCCCTGAACCTGGGCATGCGTTGGAGCCTCGAAATGCCGAGGACGGAAAAGTACGACAACCAGGGAGTTTTCCGTCCGGACCTGGCGCAATCCTTCCCCGTGCCCACCCCCATGGTGCTGGCCGATGGCAACACGCTGACTAACGTACTGGTGCCTCCGTTTGCCTACTCGGGCCGCGGCGGCAATTCGCGGTACCTGGTGCCTCCCGATTACCGGGATTTTGAGCCGCGTTTCGGCTTCGCCTGGAGCCCCAAGTTCCTGGCGGACCACAGGGTCACCATCCGGGGCGGCTACGGCCTCTCGCACGCACCTCTGAGCGGTTCCAACCGCATGCCTTCGCCCGATTTCAGCAACACCACCAGCGCCTATAGCCCGACCTCGGGACAGACCAACACGAACTACATTTTGCGGCTGGGCGAGAACCCGCCAGTGCTCAACCCCATCACCCCGGCTCAGGCGGTGGGCGCGCCGTCGAACGGCTTGCTATACAACGCAACCGCCAACAGCAGCCTGGGCATTGGAAGCCTCGGCTATGCGGTATCGAACAATTTCCATACCCCCAATATCCAGAGTTGGAACTTCACGGTTGCCTGGCAGGCGAATTCCACCACCTCGATAGAAGTCTCCTACTTCGGCTTGAAAGGCACGCACCTGTTCGAGCCGGGAGAGAATATCGATCCCCGCAATCTCAACCTGATCGATGTGGAGCAGGCGCAGAACATCGCCTCGGGGACGGCTTCCGTTAACGATCCGCTGGGCCGGGTCGGCACCAACGGCGCGGTCATCAAGGTCCAGCCGGGTACTCTCGAAAGCCCCTTCGTCGGTTTCTCGAGCATGTACATGCGGTATGACGCTTCCGCCAACAGCCACCGCGAGGCGGGTACGGTCACCCTCATCCACCACGGCCGTCACGGCTTTAGTTCACAGCACAACTTCACCTATGGCAAGGCGATCGACGACTCATCCAGCTCCGGCGGCGACAAGAACGTCCTCTCCAACGTGGGCGGCCAGGTCGACGGACTGGTTGCCTTCGGCGCCTCGCGCAGCCTGGACCGGAGCGTGTCGAGCTTCGACCAACGGTTCCTGTTCAACAACACGCTCATCTACGACGTGCCGTTCGGGCGTGGGCGCACGTACATGACGAACCTCTGGAAGCCTCTGGACTACCTGATCGGCGGATGGACCTGGAGCGGTGAAGTTCGCATGAACGGCGGCTTCCCCGCATCCGTGACGATGTCCGACAACAACGGCCTCGGAGACCCCTCCGAAACGCATACCGCGCGGCCGAATCTCGTCCCCGGCGTTCCCCTGCTCAACCCGCTGTTCAACATGAACTGCCCGACCGGGAACTCCTGCCAGCCGTACCTGAACCCGTCGGCTTTCGAGCGGCCGGTGTGGGGCCAGTACGGCACCGCGCCGCGCACTCTCGATGGCGCCCGCGGACCTTTTGCGAATTCCTACGACATGTCCGTCCAGAAGAGCTTCCGGCTCGGGCAGGGTGAAAAACGGAGACTGCAACTCCGCGTGGACGCCAACAACGTTTTCAACCACCCCATCTTCCGCACCTACCCGAACAACGCGGGCGGTGTGGATTTCACCAGCAGCCAGCCCAGCACGGCGACGCTCACCACATCCGCATACAACACCTGGGCGGCTGCCAACGGCCAGCCGGCGTACAGCGCGACGGCCGGATCGCCGGGGTACAACCTCTACAACCAGATCATCAACAACGTCAATGCCTATCGCAACTCCGCCGGCGTGCTGCCGAACGGTTTCTACACCGTTCCGCTGCCCGCCAACTTCTGGAGCGCGGCGGCTGCGTCGTACGACATCACGACCACTCAGGGATACCAGTATTACCAGATGAAGACTTCGTACAACGCCGCCTTCGGCGAACTGTACAATGCTCCCAGCTCCGGTATCTCGCCGCCCCGCGTCCTTCAATTCAGTCTGAAGCTGTTCTTCTGATCGCCAACCCTTCGTGGGGCGGGGCCTCCGCCCTGCCCCACGCGCCTGCACAAGATCTCCCCTCCTCCGGTAAATCTTTCCGATTGGGTCTTGCGGGCTTCGGCCGGCTCGGATACCATGACTCCATGCCGCTACCAACCCGTCGCGATTTAGTCCGCCTGGCGGCCGCATCCGCCGCTGCCCGCCTGGTCCCGTCCGCGCTGGCTCAGGGACCGCCGACCGTCGGCTATTGCGTCGTCGGCCTGGGCCGCATCGCCGGGCACTTCATGGAAGCCAGCCGCCTGTCCAAATACACCCGCATCACCGGGCTGGTGAGCGGGCATCGCGAAAAGGCGGAGAAGTTCGCCGCGCAGTACGGCGTTCCCGCGGGCAGCGTCTACGGCTACGAAAACTACGACTCCATGGCCGAAAACAAAGCCATCGACGCGGTGATCGTCTGCCTGCCGAACTCGATGCACGCGGAGTACACCATCCGCGCCGCGCGCGCCGGCAAGCACGTGTTGTGCGAGAAGCCCATGTGCACCAGCGTGGCCGATGGCGAGGCGATGATCGAGGCCTGCCGCCGCGCCGGCAAAAAGCTCATGATCGCCTATCGCTGCCACTACGAGCCGCTCAACCTGCAGGCCGTGCAGTGGCTTCGGGAAGGCCGGCTGGGCGCCATCCACACCATCGAGAGCGCCTTCGGCTATAACAGCGCGCCGGGCGAGTGGCGCCTCAACCGCAAGCTGGCCGGCGGCGGCCCGCTCATGGACGTGGGGATCTACTGCCTCAATGCCGTCCGCTACCTCACCGGCGAGGAGCCCACCGGTCTGAAGGGCAATATGACCGTGGTGGACGGCGACCCGCGCTTCAAAGAGGTGGAAGAGCACGTGGCCTGGAGCATGCAATTCCCATCCGGCGCGGTGGCCAGTTGCCAGACGAGCTACGGCGTGGCGATGCCCGGGTACTTCCATGTCCGCGGATCGAAGGGCACCCTGCACATGGAACCCGCCTTCAACTACGACGGGCTGCGCTTCGCCGCTCGCATCAATGGACAGGCGCCCATCGACCAGGCCAGCCAATACCGCGACCCGGCGCAGTTCGCGCTCGAAACCGACCACCTGGCCGAGTGCATCCTGCGGGACAAGACGCCCAAATCGGACGGCGAAGAGGGCCTTCGCGACATGCGCCTGATGATGGAGCTTTACAAGTCCTGCGGGCGCGCCTGAGTTTCCGGCGCGGCTCGGCGGCTTACGAACGGGCTGCCCGCGATCAGGAACCGCAGCGGGCTATCGGCGCAATGGCGGATTCCGACCCGCCTGGTGACGGCAATCTCCACGGGCCGCGCCACGGCGGGCTCGCGCACTACCAGGAGACCGCGCGTCACATCCACGCCGTTGTGGGCCCGGGTGATGCCCATCGCCAGCGTCAGCCGCCCCGGCCCCGACGCCAGATCCTCCACCCGCCGGGCGCGCGGACGGCGTTCCCGCATCCGTTCCAGACCGGCCACCGGCTCGAGCGCGCGCAGCAGCACGCACCCCGGCGTGCCGTCCGGCTCGGCCACCAGATTGAGGCACTCGTACATGCCGTAGATGAGATAGACGTAGGCGTGCCCGGGCGGCCCGAAGACGACGCGTGTGCGCGGGGTGACGCCGCGCGCGGAATGCGAGGCCAGGTCGCCGCCGCCGGGGTAGGCCTCCGTCTCCACGATGATGCCGGCGGTTCCGCCATGCACCAGCACCTTGCCCAGCAGGCCGCGCGCCACCTCGACGCTGCCGCGCTCGTAGAAGCTGCGTTTCAAGATCGGTCCGAACCGCATGGTGCTCTCGCTCGTCATCATATCCCGGCCCGGAACCGGCAGCGTCAGGGGCTGCGAAAATGCCGGCCGACCGGCGGGAGCCGCGCGGCCGGGTTGGCGCGCGGGCCGCTTGCCGCGCGGGCCGCTTGCCGCGCGCGCGAACCCGGGGACGCCGGGCATGGCCTTGACCTATAGGGGTAGAATTGATGTTTGCCTGACTTCCTGGTGACGGTTGTGATCCCCACGCTGGCCGCGGATGCGAGGCTTCTGGAGTGCCTGGAATCGCTCGGGAGCCAGACGCTGCGCGATTTTGAAGTGGTCGTCGTGGACAACGGCGGTGAGGGACGGGCGCGCCGCGCCAACCCGAATCTGGCGGTTCGCATCCTGGAGAACCCGCGGAACGCCGGTTTCGGAGCCGCCGTGAACCAGGGCTTCGAGGCTTCGCGCGCGCCCTTCCTGGCGGTGCTCAACGACGATGCCGTGGCCCACCCGCAGTGGCTGCAAAGGCTGGTCGCCGCCATCCAGGCCCGGCCGGATGCGGGCATGTGCGCCTCCGAGGTGCGCCTCTTCGGCGAGGATCGCCTGGATTCGGCCGCCATGCTGGTGGCGCGCGACGGATCGAGCAAGCAGCGCGGCCACGGCCGGCTGCCCGAGGATTTCCCGGAAGCCGAGGAGACGCTGTTTCCCAGCGGCTCGGCGGCGCTCTACCGGCGGGCCATGCTCGACGACATCGGCCTCTTCGACCCCTCCTTCTTCCTCTATTGCGAGGACACCGATCTCGGACTGCGGGCGCGCTGGGCTGGATGGAAGTGCCTGTACGTCCCCGGTGCCGTGGTGGAGCACCACTATTCGCATTCGGCCGGGCGCGCTTCCAAGGTCAAAGCCTACTACGTGGAACGCAACCGCCTGTTCGTGGTGGCCAGAAATTTTCCGGGGCGCATGCTGGCGGCGGTGCCGCTGGTGTCGCTGGCGCGGTATCTTTGGCACGTGTGGTATCTTCTGCGGGGCCGCGGCAGCGCCGCCCGCTTCCGCGCCGAGGGAAACGCCGGTCTCCGCATGATCTGGTACGTGGTCCGCGCCCATGCCGCCGTGCTCGGGAGCGCCTGGCGATTGTGGCGCGAGCGGCGCGAAATCCAGGGGAACGCCCGCATCACCCCGGCGGTATTCCGCGCACTTATTGCCAGCCATTCCATCAGCGCCAGAAGGGTGGCCCGGTTGTGAGCGGCCAGGCGCAAAGCGGCCCAGGCGGAGCCCGCGCGGGAAACGGCGCGGCGCGTCCCAACCCCATGCGTCCCTCGAAGCCCGGTGCCCTGCTGGTGATCGTTCCGGCCTACAACGAGGAAGGCGCCATCGCCGAGGTGGTGATCTCCGTGCGTACCCACGTTCCGGGCGCGCCGGTGCTGGTGATCGACGATTGTTCGCTGGATTCCACGCTCGATGTGGCGCGGCGGGCCGGCGCCGAAATGCTCGCCCTGCCCCACCACCTGGGCCTGGGCGGCTGCGTGCAGGCGGGCTACAAGCTGGCCTATGAGCTGGGCTTCGATTACGTGATCCGCGTGGACGGCGACGGCCAGCACGACGCCCGCGACATCCCGCGCATTCTCGACCGGCTCAAGACCTCGGGATGCGAGATGGTCATCGGGTCGCGCTTCGCCGGGGAAAACCAATCGCGGACCGGGGCGGTGCGGTCGCTGGGCATCCGCTTCTTCCGCATGGTGCTGCGGCCCATTCTGGGCAAGCCGGTGCACGATCCAACCTCCGGATTCGTGGGCGTCAACCGCCGCGCCCTGGACCTGTTCAGCCGCAGTTTCCCGCTCGAGTATCCCGAAATCGAGGCCCTGGTGGTATTGCAGCGCAAGCGGTTCCGCTTCGAGGAAGTGCCCTGCCGGATGCGGCCGCGGCTGGCCGGGCGATCCTCCATCACCGCGGCGAGATCGCTCTACTACATCGTCCACGTGCTGCTGGGGGTTTTCGTCAACGTGCTGCGATTCGAAGGCCGGCGCCGCCAGCAGCCGGCCCCGAAGGAGGAATAATGGACCACCTCTTGAACGTCACCACCGGTTTGAGCGTGCTGCTGCTCGCCATCGTGCTGGTTTCCGTGCGCCGCGCGCACATCCGCCCGGAATACTCGGTCACCTGGCTGATTGCGGCCGCGGCCATGCTGGTGCTGTCGCGCAATCGCCCGCTGCTGGATCTTCTGCGCCGTCTCAGCGGGCTGCCCGATACGCCGCTCACCCTGTTCCTGATGGGCGCGGGCGTCTTCCTGATCATGGTGTTCCGCCTCTCGGTGATCCTTTCGCACCTGCGCGACGATAATATCGCCCTGGCCCAGCGCGTGGCCATTCTGGAATACTATGTGAGATCCCAGCGGGAACCATGAAGCCGAAAAAAGCAGCCGGTCTCAAGCGCTCCAGCGCCTCCGCGGCCAAAACGGGGGCGCCGGAATGGCGCTGGCAGCCCTGGGCCTGGGCGGCGGCGGCCGTTGTGCTGGTCTTCTGGGCCTACGGTCCGGCCCTTCACGGGGTATGGATCTTCGACGATACCGGGCTGCTCTATGCGCAGCCGGCGTCTCCACCGGGCCTTCTCTTCTGGCTGAACCGCGTGCGCCCGGTCCTGATGCTGACCTATTGGCTGAACCGGCAGATCGCGCCGGATGGGTCCACATACGGCTTCCACGTGGTCAACCTGCTGATTCACCTGGCGGCCGGCGGCCTGATGTTTTTCGTGGTGCGGCGGTTTCTGGAGCGGAGCGGCGCGGAGGCTGCGCGGCGCAATCTGCTGGCCGGTTTTGCGGCGGGAGTTTTTCTGCTGCACCCGGCCATGACCGAGGCCGTGGCCTACACCGCCGGCCGTTCGGAATCGCTCAGCACCATGTGGACCCTGGCGGCTTTCGCGCTGTTCCTGTACCGCCGCAAGCCGGAGATCTCCTGGGGAACGGTGGCCGGCGTGTTCCTGCTTTTCATCATGGCGCTGGCTTCCAAGGAACAAACCGCCGTCTTGCCGGCCCTCCTGCTGCTCACGGATTTCTGGTGGAACCCCGGCTTCTCCTTCCAGGGCATCCGTGGAAACTGGAAGCTGTACCTGCCCATGGCGGCGGGCGCGGCCGTGGCGGTGGCGCTGGCGTGGAACCTGATCGTCCACGGCAGCGGCGCCGGGTTCGGCCTCGACATCAAGTGGTATCAATATCTCTTCACCCAGTTCCGCGCACTGCTGGTCTATGTCCAGGAGTTCCTGCTTCCCGTCAACCTCACCGCCGACTGGTATTTTCCGGTTTCGAGAACCATCCTCGACCACGGCGCCATCGCCGGGCTGGCGGTGCTGCTGGCGCTGGCGGGGGCGGCTTGGCATTACCGCCGCCGCTTCCCGCTGGCGGCTTACGGGTTTCTGGTGTACCTGCTCCTCATGGCGCCCACTTCCTCCATCATCCCCATCAAGGACCCGCTGGCGGAACGGCGTCTGTACTTCTCGGTTCTGGGCCTGCTGCTCATCGCGGTGGACCTGCTGAGCCGCGTCCGCATGGAGCGCAAGATGCTGGCCCTGCTGTGCTCCGCGGTGGTGCTGGCCTGCGCCATCGGCACGCACACTCGCGCGGCGGTGTGGGCCGGCGATGAAGCGTTCTGGAAGGACACGGTTCAAAAGGCTCCCGAGAACGCCCGCGCGCATTTCCACCTGGGGTTTGTATGGTTCGAACAGGAACGCTGGTTCGACGCCATCCGCGAATACGAGCAGTCCGCCAAGCTCGCTCCCGCGGACTGGGACCTGCTGCTGGATTGGGGCGTCGCTTACTTGAACACCGGGCAGCCGGAAAAGGCTCTGGAGAAACTCGAGCAGTCGGTCAAGATGGATAACTCGGCGCACGCGCGCACCCAGATTGCCGAGGCCTACGCCCAGATGGGGCGCTGGCAGGACGCCCTGGACGCTCTGGCCACGGGGCAGATTCTGGACCCGAACTTTCCGTTCCTCTACGTGGACCGCGGCAAGATCCATCTGAAAACTCTCCACTGCGCCGAGGCCGTGGAGGATTTTCGAACCGCGCTCAAGATTGCCGTTCCCGGCGATTCGGCCAACGGCGAGGCCATGCGGTACCTGCCCCAGGCCGAGGCGTGCGCGGCGGGGAGGCACTGATCGAAACCGAATTCAGTTGCGCGCCAACCACACCCATGAAACCCCTGCGCATCGGCGTGAATGCGCTCTACCTCATCCCGGGAGGCGTCGGCGGCACCGAGATCTACCTGCGGAGCCTGCTCGGTGCACTGGCCGGTATCGACCGGCGCAACCAGTACTTCGTCTTCACCAATCGCGAGACCGGCGCCACGCTGGTTCCCGGCGCGCCCAACTTCACCACGCTTCCGCAGCCCTCCGCGCGGAATCCCGTCCGGCCCGCCTGCTGTGGGAGCAGACCGGGTTGCCGCTGGCCGCACTGCGCACCGGGCTCGACGTGATGTTCAACCCCGGCTTCACGGCGCCCTTGCTGTGCGCGTGCCCGCAGGTGACGGTCTTTCACGACCTCCAGCACAAGCGACATCCCGAGTACTTCCGCTGGTTCGATCTGCCGTTCTGGAACTTCTGCCTCTTCTGGTCGGCCCAGGTTTCGCGCCGCCTGATCGCGGTGTCGGAGGCTACGGCCGCCGATTTGCGCCGCTATTACCGCCTGCCCGCCGGCAAGCTCTCGGTGATCGAGCACGGCGTGGACCCGGCGTTTCAGGAGATCTCCCGCCGCCGCCATCCCGAGCCGTTTCTCCTGGCGGTTTCCACCTTGCACCCGCACAAGAACCTGGATGGGCTGCTGCGGGCCTTCGCGGAGTTCCGGCGCGGCCAGCCCCGCTTTCGCCTGGTGGTTTGCGGTCTGCATGGCTTCTTCACCGCGCCGCTGCACCGTCTGCGCGACTCCCTGGGATTGGCCGATGCCGTGGAGTTCCCCGGTTGGATCCCGCGCGCCGACCTGTACGACCGCTTCGCGCGGGCCTGGGCGTTCGTCTACCCATCGCGGTTCGAGGGTTTCGGAATGCCCGTGCTGGAGGCGATGGCGGCCGGCGTGCCCACCGCCTGTTCGGCCATCGAGCCCCTGAACGGCATCGTGCGCGATGCGGCGCTGCGGTTCGACCCCCTGGACACCGCGGCCATGACGGAAGCGCTGCTGCGGATTGCGACCGACGAGACGCTGCGGAGCAGGCTGGCCGAGGCCGGTCCGCGCCGCGCCGCGGATTTTTCCTGGGCGGCCGCGGCCGAGGCGACGCTCCAGGTGCTGCGGGACTCCGTTTGCCTTCCGGCGTAGTCTCCCCGCCCGGCTAACATGCCCCACCCCGTGGAATGCTACACTCAACCATTGATGACCGTCGATGAGATCCGCGAGCTGATCAATCTCGCATCGGAAACCGGGATAGCGGAACTGGAAGTGCAGCGGGGCGAAAACCGCGTGCGCATCCGCCGCGCCGGGTTCGCCGCTCCGCAGGAGATGTTTCTGGCGCCGCATTCCGTGCCCGCCGTCGTGCAGCAGCCCGCCGCGCCCTCCAGCGAGCCGGCCAGGGAGAAAGCCGGCGAAAACAAGCCGGATCCGAGCCTGGCGCTGGTGAAATCCCCCATCGTCGGCACGTTCTACGAAAGCCCCTCGCCCGGTGCGCCGCCGTTCGTTCGCGTGGGCGAACGCGTCCAGCCCGGCAAGGTTCTGTGCATCATCGAATCCATGAAGCTGATGAACGAGATCGAGGCGGAAACCTCGGGCGTGGTGGAAAGCAAGCTGGTGATCAACGGCCAGCCCGTGGAATACGGCGAAGCGCTGTTCGCGGTCCGGACCACGGTCTGATGGCGTAAAATCCCGCAAGATACCGAATCCGGCGTCGTCCCTCTTTCGTCACAATAGGAGGGGGTCCAACCAGATGCTCGTCAAATCGTCCGCGGGTCTGCGCTACTCGGAGATCACTCCCCGGCGCGTCTACCTCGATCGCCGCCGATTCCTGTCGTCCCTGCCCGCCGCCTTCCTGGCCGGCCGCGAGTTGCTCTCGCCCTCGGCGCGCGCCCGCGCGGCGGCGAAATTCGACCGCCTCGCCAGGAGCCCGCTGAGCGTCGCCGATCCGCCGTCATCGCTCAAGGACATCACCCACTACAACAATTTCTACGAGTTCTCCACCAACAAGGAAGCCGTGGCGGACCAGGCGGCGGGCTTCCGCACCACCCCCTGGACCGTCTCCGTGGAAGGCCTGGTGAAGCAGCCGCGCAAGTTCTCGATGGACGAAATCCTCAAGCTCGCCCCACTCGAAGAGCGCATCTCGCGCCACCGCTGCGTCGAGGGCTGGTCCATGGTGGCGCCTTGGGTGGGCTATTCCTTCAGCGTGCTGCTGAACCAGGCGCAGCCCACCGAAAAGGCCCGCTATGTGGCGTTCGAGAGCTATTTCGACAAATCCCAGATGCCCCATGCGGCCTACGCCGGCATCCCGTTTCCCTACGTGGAAGGCTTGCGCCTGGACGAAGCCATGCACCCGCTGGCCATGCTGTGCGTGGGCCTCTACGGCGAAGCCCTGCCTCCCCAGGACGGCGCTCCCGTGCGCGTGGTGGTGCCGTGGAAGTACGGTTTCAAAGGCATCAAGTCCATCGTCAAGGTGCGCCTGGTGGACAAGCAGCCGCCTACCACCTGGAACCTGTCCAATGCCTCGGAATACGGTTTCTACTCCAACGTGAATCCGGCCGTCGACCATCCCCGCTGGAGCCAGGCCACCGAGCACCGCCTGGGCGAGTTCCGCCGCCGGCCTACCCTCCCCTTCAATGGTTACGGCGATCGGGTTGCCGGCCTCTACCAGGGCATGGACCTGCGGAAGAACTACTGAGCCTATGCGCACCCGCTGGGCCAAGGCCATCGTTTTCGCGCTGGGTCTCGCGCCGCTCGCCTGGATGGCCTGGCGCGCGTGGAACCAGCTCCTCACCGCCAACCCCGTCGAGTTTCTTCAGCACTTCACCGGCAACTGGACCCTCCGCCTGATTGTCGCCACCCTCGCCGTGACGCCCCTGCGCAAGCTGCTGCGCCTGCCCGACCTGATCCGCTTCCGCCGCATGATCGGCCTGTTCGCGTTCTTCTACGCTTGTCTGCACTTCCTCACCTACCTCTGGCTGGACAAGGATTTCGAGCTGCGCGAGATGCTGAAGGACGTTGGCAAGCGCCCCTTCATCACCGCCGGTTTCGCCGCGTTCCTGCTGATGGCCCCGCTGGCCGTGACCTCGACCGCCGGCTGGATTCGCCGCTTGGGCGGCAAACGCTGGCAACTCCTGCACCGCCTGGTCTACGTCAGCGCCGCCGCCGCCGTGGTGCATTACTACTGGCTGGTGAAGTCGGACATTCGCCTGCCGTTGCTCTACGCGGCCCTGGTGGGCCTGTTGCTGGCATACCGCTTGATCGCCAGCCGCCGCCGCCCCGCGCCGCGCGCCGCCCGGTAGCGGGTTTACTTGGCCAGTTCCTCGTAGCGCGCGCTCACGAAGTCCCAATCGATCACGTTCAGAATCGCCTTCAGGTACTCCGCCCGGCGGTTCTGGTATTTGAGGTAGTAGGCGTGCTCCCACACATCGATGCCCAGCAGCGGACGTTTGCCCGCCAGCAGAGGACTGTCCTGGTTGGGGGCCGAGTCCAGCACCAGGCCCTTTCCACCATCCACCGACAGCCAAGCCCAGCCGCTTCCGAAAACGCCCAGCGCCGCGGCCTTAGGAAGCGGACAACTCGCCTCCGGCCGGTTGGTCGCCCACTCGGAAAGAGTCCGCTTGGCGAAACGTCCCCGCCTCCCGCAACCGCCGCCAACCGGAGCGCCCGCGCCCGCTCCAGAGCGCCTTCGCGTCGCGCACCGCATCTCGCAGTCGCCCCCGCCGCCTACTGTTTCAACAACGCCGCCGCTCCCGCAATCCCCGCATCGTTCCCATATCTGGCCAGCACCAGCGGAATCTCCCCCGCCCGCTTGTTGACGCACCACTCCGGCAGCCCCGCGCTCATCCTCGCAAAGAAGGAACTCATCAATTGCGCCACCCCGCCGCCAATCACCATCACGTCCGGCTCCAGCAGGTCCACGATGGTGCCCAGCCAGATGGTCAGAAAGTGCGCCGTCTCCCCCAGCACCTCCTCCGCCACCGGGTCGCCCGCGGCGAATGCCTCGCCCACGTGTTCCGTGCGCACCGCCTCCACGCTGCCCGCCAGCGCCAGGATCTTCGATTTCGCCCCGGCCACCAGCTTCCCCCGCGCCCGCTTCGCAATGTTTGGACCCGACGCGAAGGCCTCGATGCACCCGTGCTTGCCGCACCCGCACACCGGCCCCTGGTAGTCGATCGTGACGTGGCCGCCCTCGGCCGCGCATCCCGTCCGCCCGTAGTACAGCTTCCGGTCGAACACGATGCCGGTCCCGATCCCCGTGCCCACAATCGCGAAGAATACGTTGGTGTAGCCGATCCCCGCGCCCCAGATGGCTTCCGCCAGCCCCGCCGCGTTGGCGTCGTTATCCACCCGCGCCGGCACTCCGAACGCCCTCGCCGTCTCCGCCGCCAGCGGAAAGTTGCGCCAGCACGGCAGGTTGGGCGGATTGAGAATGATCCCCTGGAACGGGTCGAGCGGACCGGGCGCGCAGATGCCAATGCCCGCCACCGCCTCGCGCGCGCCCGGAGCCGCGGCGAAGATCTCGTCAATCGAGGCCTTCACGCACGCAAACGCCGCCTCGGCCGTGCCCGTCGCCACTATCGGCACCCGCGACTTGTGAGTAATCTCTCCTCTGGCATCCACCAGTCCGGCGGCCACCTTGGTACCGCCGATATCCACGCCAATCGTCATCGGTTCAGGCATTCTCTCTCCACCGCACTCGGATCTTACGATTTGAACTGCGACAACACCACGATCGCCACTACCAGTGTCGCCAGGCCCACGAACATGATGCGCAACGGACCCTTGCCGCTGCCCTTCCATTCTCCCGTGGCCACTCCCACAATCATCGCCGAAATGACGATCAGCGACATGAACGCCGGCCACGCCACCACGATTCCTAACTTGTCCGCGGAGATGCCGTACATCACCGTGCTGCCGAACCAACCCACGCCCATCAGGGCGGCCAGCAACCAGTAACTTCCCGTTCCCGCCAACCTAAGTCGCGCTGTGGTCGAGTTCTTCTTCATCAGGTAGAGGCAATAAATGGCGTTGGGAATTCCCCCCGCCACCATCAGCGGCATGAAGGCCGCCATGTTTTTAAACATCGGCCCGGCGCCCAGATCCGCCGCTGCCTTCGCCGCCGGTTGGCCATATTGCAGACCCAGACCCACCAGCGCCGATCCCAGGCCGCTGAACAGACAGAACAGCAGCCCCCGCCCCACCGACGCCTTGCCCTGCCGCAGTCCCGTGCCCAGAGCCGCCTCGCGCTCGCGGCCCGCCTTGGCGCAGATCAGCACGCCCACCACCACCAGCGCCACGCCGCCCAGTATCGCCAGGCCCTGGGAACTCAACGGTGTGTACCTGGCGTCCGTGAAGAAGGGGATCAACGACCCAACCACCGTCGAGATTCCCAAAATTACGGAGAACGCCAGCGCGATGCCGACCGAATCTACCGCCAGGCCGAAGAAGACCTGCGAGATCCCCCAACCGGCCCCGCATCCGGCCGCGATCAGCACCGGCGCTAGGCCCGACTTGCCGTACACCTGGCCGAGCGACGGAATCGTCAGCAGGGTGAGCCCGACCGGGAACGCGACCAGGGCGAACAGGGTCCACGCCAGCCAGGTATTTTCCCAGGCCCACCTCTTGGTGAACTTCATAGGCAGGGTGAAGCTGCCATTCATGGCTCCAGCCAGAACCAGCAGCAGGAGCCCGGCGGCGGTTGCGTGCATAGGTGTGTCCGCTCTCCCTACGGAAGCCGAATGATAACACCGCGACCGGTCACGGCGCGGGCCGGCGGCCGTGGTTGACTCCGGGCGGCGCAAGGTGCTACACCAGCTTTGCCCACGCGCGCCGATAGGAGGAGCGAATTGCTACGGACCGCGATTTTCCTGGTTGCATCGGTTGCCATCGTTCGTTTGTCCTGGCGGTCGCTGCGGAATCCGCGCTCTCACGGCTTCTATCGCTTCTTCGCGTTCGAGCTCCTCTCGGCCCTCGTCCTGCTGAATGCCCCTCTGTGTTTTCGCGACCCGCTCTCCGCCCGCCAACTGGTGTCCTTTTCGCTCGGCGCTCTCTCGATCGGGCTGGCGATGGAAGGCTTCCGCCTGCTCCGCCTGATTGGCAAGCCGGCGCCCACCGCCGCCCGCGGCGCCAACATTGGTTTTGAAAACACCACCACGCTGGTCGCGGTCGGCGCATACCGCTTCATCCGCCACCCCCTGTATGCGTCGCTGCTGGCGCTCGCCTGGTGCGCTTATCTGAAGGACCCGTCCGCGGCCGCTGGCATTCTGCTGGCGCTCGGCGCAAGCGGCTTTCTCATCGCCACCGCCGTAGCCGAGGAACGGGAGAATCTCGAAGCCTTCGGCGCCCCCTACGCCGCCTACTCGGCCCGCACTCGCCGCTTCGTCCCCTTCCTCTTCTAGCGGTTTTATGTACTACTACTTGTCCAGTCCTTCGCGCGCCGCGACGATTCTTGTACTACTACCTGTCAAATTCTTCGCGCGCCGCGACGGTTTTATGTGGGGCAGGCTGGCAGCCTGCGGCCGATTGCGGGTGCCCTCTGGGCGCGGCCCGGCGAGCGAAGCTCGCCTGCGCGCGAGACGATCCGTCCCCCGGCAGCCCGGAGTATCCCGCGCGGTTGGGTTGCGGCTCTGCTGCTATGTGGGGCAGGTTGTCAACCTGCGGCCGATTGTTAATCGGCCCGGCGAGCGAAGCTCGCCCGCTGTCGTGGCAAAGTAGAAATGTCCTGCTTCGGCGCAAAGCGACGCTTCGGCCCTAATGCGTATGGGGCCTGCCATTCCCTCCAGCGTCATTGTCTTGCATCGCGGCCAGCCGTCAAGGCCTCCCTCCGGCGCAAAGGCAGGCGGCCTTGACGGCGCCAGGCCGCGATGCGCAGAGAATTCCTGGGAGGAGGGAATGGCAGGATGTGTACTGGCTGGTGCGCGCGAAAATAGGACATTTCTACTTTGCTCCGGCGAGCGAAGCTCGCCCCCGCCGCATCGCCCGCACCCCTGCTAACCTGTGTTGATGCCAGCTTTCAGAGACATCCGGCGTAGCGCCCGCGCGCTCACCGCCGATCAGGCCCGCGAGATCCTGGCGCGCGCGGAGCACGGCGTGCTTGCCACCCTGGGCGCCGATGGTTGGCCGTATGCCGTGCCCGTAAACCACGTGCTGAGCGGCGACACCCTCTACTTTCACAGCGCCCTCGAAGGCCACAAGCTGGACAACATCGCCCACGAAGATCGCGTTTCCTTCTGCGCCGTCTCTAGCGCCACCGTGTTGCCCCACGCCCTGTCCACGCTCTATGAAAGCGCCGTCGCCTTCGGCCGCGCGGCCGTGGTAACCGATCCCGCGGAAAAACGGCGCGCCCTGGACCTTCTGGCCGTCCGCTTCTGCGGGGCCGTAACGCCCGAGGCCGAAAACACCATCGCCGCTCACGGCTCCCGCACCGCCGTCGTGCGCATCCGCCTCGAACGAATTACCGGCAAAGCCCATCGCCCCGCTGTACCATCGGACTGAGGACAACATGCGCCCAACGAAACTCGCCCGGATTCTCATACCCCTGCTGGCCGGTGCCACGCTTCTGGCCGCGCCCAAACCGTGGTCCCCGGGACAGGCCGCCCAGTGGTACCGCGAGCAGCCGTGGCTGGTCGGCAGCAACTACATCCCCGCCAGCGCCGGCAACCAACTGGAGATGTGGCAGGCCGAGACCTTCGATCCCCAGCGCATCGACGCCGAACTCGGCTGGGCCGAGAGCATCGGCATGAACACCATGCGCGTCTTCCTCCACGATCTGCTCTGGCAGCGGAATCCCGAGAGCTTCCGCCAGCGCCTGGACGCGTTTCTACGAATTGCCGACAGCCACCATATCCGCCCCATGCTGGTGCTCTTCGATTCCTGCTGGGACCCCAACCCGCGCGCCGGTGCGCAACCCGAGCCGCGGCCCGGCGTCCACAACTCCCGCTGGGTCCAGAGCCCCGGCGCCGCGGTACTCGACGATCCGGCGCAGTATTCGCGCCTCGAATCCTGGGTCAAGGGCGTGGTCGGCGCCTTCGCCAACGACCAGCGGATTCTCGCCTGGGACCTCTGGAACGAGCCGGATAACACCAACGGCGGCAGCTACCGCGACCCCGCCGACAAGGTCGCGCGCGTGCTCGCGCTGCTGCCGCGCGTCTTCGTATGGGCGCGCTCCATGCACCCGGTGCAGCCCCTCACCAGCGGCCTGTGGCAAGGCGACTGGTCCTCGCCTGTCGCACTCAGCCCCATGGCGAAGATCCAGCTCACCAATTCGGACATCGTCTCCTTCCACAGTTACGACCCGGCGGACCAGTTCGAACTCCGCATCAAGTCCCTCATGCGCTACCGCCGCCCCATCCTCTGCACCGAGTACATGGCGCGCCCCCGTGGAAGCACTTTCGAGAGCATCCTGCCCGTGGCGAAGAAGTATCAGGTCGCCGCCATCAACTGGGGCTTCGTGCAGGGCCGGACGCAGACTTACCTCCCGTGGGATTCCTGGCAGCACCCCTATGTGGACCATCCTCCCGAAGTCTGGTTCCACGACATCTTCTACGAGGATGGCAAACCGTACCGCCAGCAGGAAGCCGACTTCATCCGCGCCATCACCGCCAAGCCGCGCCGGTGACATGTACTACTACTTGTCCAGTCCTTCGCGCGCCGCGCCGATTCTTGTACTACTACCTGTCCAATCCTTCGCGCGCCGCGCCGGTTTTATGTACTACCACCTGTCAAATTCTTCGCGCGCCGCGCCGGTTTTATGTACTACTACCTGTCCAATTCTTCGCACGCCGCGCCGGTTTTATGTGGGGCAGGCTGGCAGCCTGCGGCCGATTGCGGGTGCCCTCTGGGCGCGGCCCGGCGAGCGGAGCTCGCCTGCGCGTGAGACGATCCGGCCCCCGGCAGCCCGGAATATCCCGCGCGGTTGGGTTGCGGCTCTGCTGCTCTGTGGGGCAGGTTGTCAACCTGAGGCCCCGCCCAGAAGGCACCCGCAATCGGCCCGGCGAGCTGGTCTCGCCCGCGCCGGCGGCCAACCCGCCCCACAAGGCCGCGCCGGACCTCGCGCACCTACACGCCGCTCCAATCCCGCCTCTCATACAGGAATCCTGCACAATAGAAACAGGGCCGCCCATGCCAGCCGAGACCACGTATACCAGCCTGCGCCAAAACCTGGCCGCCGTTCTGGATCGAGTCGTGGACCAGCGCGAAACCGTCATCGTTCGCCGCAGAGGCTCGCGCGACGTCGCTCTCATCCCGGCTGCCGAACTCGCCGGGTTGATCGAGACCGCTCACCTCCTCCGGTCGCCGCGCAACGCCCGGCGCTTGCTGGCCGCGCTCCATCGCACCGGCCGGCACAAAGCCAGGCCCGAAAGTGCCGCCCAACTGCGGCGAGAGATCCTCGGTGAAGCGGGACGCTGACCGGGCCGCCATCTTCCATTCCGAGTTCCGGGAGGATCTGCGGTATTGGGTCAGGACCGATCGCAACACCGCAATCCGGGTATTCGATCTGGTCGAGGCCGTGCTGCGAAATCCCTTCGAAGGTCCCGGCAAGCCCGAGCCACTCCGATATCTGCTGGCAGGCTGCTGGTCCAGGCGCATCACCCAGGAACACCGGTTGGTGTGCCGGGTCGGCGGCGAAAGCATCGGGTTTCTTCAGGCTCGCTATCACTATTGATCTCCCACCCGCCGCCTTCCAAAAACCCGTTCACACCGAACCCCACTATATTTCGCCTCCTAACCCCTTTCCTCCCAACGTCCGCCCCGCCGCCCACCCCGGTTTCTCCAATCCCGCCTGCTACCTTCGAGTCAGAAGCGCTTATGTCCTCCCAACTCCAAATCGACGCCAACCGTCGCAATTCGCAAAAGTCCACCGGCCCCCGCACCGTCGCGGGCAAAGCCGCCTCCAGCCAGAACGCCCTCGGCTCCGGCCTCTACGCCCAATCCCAAATCATCATCGGCGAACGCCAGTCCGATTTCGAGGACCTCGCCGCCGCCTTCCATTCCCGCTACCAGCCCGATTCCCCCGACCAGCAGGCTCTACTCGACATCGCCATCCATTCCGAGTGGATCCTCCGCCGCCTCCGCAGCGCCGAAACCGGCCTCTGGGATTACTACATCGACGATCACGACTACGGCTCCGACACCACCGGCCTCGGCCGCGCCTTCGATTGCAACGACAAAACCTTCGCCCGCCTCCAGCGCCGCCTCGATTCCCTCCAGCGCAACTTCCAGCGCGCCCTCAAGGAACTCCAGCGCCTTCAAGTGGATAGGCCCGCCTCCCAACTCCAGGCCCAGCCCCCCGCCCAGCCCCAGCCACTACCCGCTACCCCCTCCCAAATTGGCTTCGTTTCGTCACCCGCCGTCCCACCCCCCGCCGCCGCCGCCCAGCCCCAAACCACCCCGCCCCGCACCCTACCTATAATGGAGGCTTGCCCCTCCGCACTCTCGCCCGCCTCTCCATGCTAGCCGCCTCCCTCATCCCCGCCGCCCGCGCCGTCGAAGTGCACATCCGGTTCGGCGCCCTCGAGCGCATGCTCGCCGAAACCGTCTTCACTCAGGACGGCCGCAAGTACGTCCACGGCACCCGCGCCGACAAGTGCAACTTCGCCTACCTCGAGCGCCCCCGCATCGAAAGCGCCGATGGCCGCCTGCGCATCCGCGCGCGGTTTACCGGCAGATCGGCGCTCGACATGTTCGGCAAGTGCGTCGGCCTCGGCGATGCCTTCGGAGTCGTCATCCTCGGTACTCCGCAATATCGCGACGGCTTCGTCACCCTCACCGGCGTGTCCGTCACCAGCGACGGCAAGACCGGCTACTACATCCGCCGGGTGTGCGCCGCCTTGGCCGGGAGCCTGGGCCACGATTTCCGGTATCCGCTGGCTTCGGAATTTCAGCAGGCGCTCGAGAATCGGGATGTCCTGCCAGCCTATCCACGTGGGTTGAAGGACTTCCGCGTATCCGAAGTGCGGGTGACCGAAGATGCGCTCGCGCTCGTTGTTGACTTCCAACTAACAGTAAAATAATGGCTTAATGACATCGTACAAGATTGCCAGGATTATGCTAAATTGTGCTTGACAATTGCACGCTCATATTTTATGATGAATACTAGATAAGGAGCACATGACGATGTCACTCACCCAATTCGATCCGTTAGCCAATATTCGCCTCTTCGAGGACGCTTTTGCCCGCATGAATTCCGAGCCCGCCAACCGGCCGTGGTCTCCCGCTGTCGATATCTACGAGACGGAGAACGAACTGGTGCTGAAGGCCGATCTGCCGGATGTCGAACAGAAGGAAATCGATGTCCATGTCGAAAACCAGACCCTGACCATCGCCGGCGAGCGCAAGTTCGAAAAGCAGGATGCCGGCAAAGGCTACCATCGCATGGAGCGCAGCTATGGCGCCTTCGTCCGCAGCTTCGCCGTGCCCAATACCTTCGACACCGAAAACATCGCGGCCGAATACTCCAACGGCGTCCTGACCGTGAAACTGCCCAAGAAAGAAGCCGCCAAGCCGCGGCAGATCAAGGTCGCGGTGAAAACGCAGTAAGGCCGGGTAACACCGGAAGCGCCGATTGCATCTAATCTGGTTAGAGGGGCCGGGTCATCCCCGGTCCCCGTTTTTTTTGGGGAGACCGAATGTTCCGCATCGACAGGCTTACGCAAAAGGCTCAGGAGTCCCTCCAGCAGGCGCAGGCGATTGCCGGCGAGAACGACGGCCAGGTCCTGTTCCCCTTGCACGTCCTGGTCGCCCTCTCCGAAGACCGCGAAGGAATCGTCCGCCCCGTGCTCGAAAAGTGCAATGTCCAGCCCGACGCCATTCTCTCCGAAGCCCGGCGCATGCTGAGCACGCTCCCTGCCACCGGCGGCGGCATGACTCCCGGCATGTACCTCTCGCAGCCCCTCAACCAGGTGCTCGAGCGCGCTTTCGACGAAGCCGCCCATTTCAAGGATGAGTTCGTCTCCACCGAACACCTCCTCCTGGCCATCTCCAACGAACGCCACGACCCCGCCGGCCAACTCCTGGACCGCGCCGGCGCCACCCACGACGCCATTCTCCGCGCCCTCGTAGCCGTCCGCGGCACCCAGCGCGTCACCGACCAGAATCCCGAGTCCAAATACCAGGCGCTCGAACGCTACGCCCACGACCTCACCGATTCCGCCCGCAAGGGCAAGCTCGACCCCGTCATCGGCCGCGAGGACGAAATCCGCCGCGTCATGCAGGTGCTCTCCCGCCGCACCAAGAACAACCCCGTCCTCATCGGCGAGCCCGGCGTCGGCAAGACCGCCATCGTCGAAGGCCTCGCCCAGCGCATCGTGCGCGGCGACGTGCCCGACCAGTTGAAGGGCAAGCGCCTCGCCGCCATCGACCTCGGTTCCATGATCGCCGGCACTAAGTTCCGCGGCGAATTCGAGGACCGCCTGAAGGCCGTCGTGAAGGAGATCATCGATTCGCAGGGCGAAATCGTCTGCTTCATCGACGAACTCCACACCCTCGTGGGCGCCGGCGGGGCCGAGGGCGCCATCGACGCGGCCAACCTCCTCAAGCCGGCGCTGGCCCGCGGCGACCTGCGCTGCATCGGCGCCACCACCCTCAACGAATATAAGAAGTACGTCGAGAAGGATGCCGCCCTGGCGCGCCGCTTCCGCACCGTCATGGTCGGCGAGCCCACCGTCGACGATACCATCGCCATCCTGCGCGGCCTCAAGGAGAAATTCGAAATCCATCACGGCGTCCGCATCAAGGACTCGGCCATCCTCGCCGCCGCCACGCTCTCCCACCGCTACATCGCCGACCGCTTCCTGCCCGATAAGGCCATCGACCTCATCGACGAAGCCGGTTCCGCCCTCCGCCTCCAGATCGGCTCCATGCCCATCGAGATCGACGACCTCGACCGGCGCATCTCCCACCTCGAAATCGAACGCCTCGCCCTCAGCAAGGAGCGCGACGCCGCGTCGCACGAACGCCTCCGCGGCGTCGAGAACGAACTCGAGCGCCTGCGCGCCGAAGCCTCCGGCCTCAAGGAACGCTGGAAGCGCGAGAAGGGCGCCATCGCCCGCGTCCGCGAGCTCAAGGAAGAGCAGGACCGCCTGCGCCAGGAGGAAGAGAAGGCCAGCCGCGCCGGCGACTGGGAAAAGGCCGCCCAATTGCGCTACGGGCGCCGGGCGCAGATCGAAAAGGACATCGCCGCCGCCGAACAGGAACAGGAAGCCGTCAAGGAAAACGCCTTGCTTCAGGAAGAGATCGGCGAGGACGATATCGCCCGCATCGTCGCCAAGTGGACCGGCATTCCCGTCCATCGCATGCTCGAGGGCGAGATCCTGAAGCTGGTGCAGATGCCCGAGCGCTTGAAGGACCGCGTCGTCGGGCAGGACGAGGCCGTCCGCCTGGTCTCCAACGCCATCCTCCGGAACCGCGCCGGATTGAGCGATCCCAACCGCCCCATCGGCAGCTTCATTTTCCTCGGCCCCACCGGCGTCGGCAAAACCGAACTCGTCCGCGCCCTGGCCCAATACATGTTCGACGACGACAAGGCCATGATCCGCGTGGATATGTCCGAGTACATGGAGAAGCACGCCGTGGCGCGCATGGTCGGCGCCCCTCCCGGCTACGTGGGCTACGAGGAAGGCGGTCAGTTGAGCGAGCAGGTGCGGCGCCGTCCGTATTCCGTCGTGCTGTTCGACGAAATCGAAAAAGCCCACCCCGACGTCTTCCACCTGCTGCTGCAAATCCTCGACGATGGCCGCCTCACCGACGGCCAGGGCCGCACCGTCAGCTTCAAGAACACAGTCATCGTGATGACCTCCAACATCGGCACCGGAATGTTCGACAAGAACGCCTTCGGCTTCTCCGTGCACGCCAAAGACGATAGGAACGACGACATGAAAAGACGGCTGCGCGAAGCGCTCCGGTCTCAGTTCCGGCCCGAGTTCCTCAACCGGGTTGACGATATCATCGTGTTTAACGCCCTGTCGAAGGACCACCTGAAACGCATCGTGGATCTCCAATTGGACAACGTCGCCAAACTGTTGAAGGAGCGCAAGGTGAATCTCGAAGTGACCGCGGCCGCCCGCGACGCCATCATCGCCGAGGGTTACGACCCGCGGTATGGCGCGCGCCCCATGCGCCGGGCCATCCAGCGCCTCATCCAGGACCCCCTCGCCTTGAAGCTGCTCAATGGCGAGTTTCTCGAAGGCGACACCTTGCTGGTGGACGCCGCCGCCGATGGCATGGGACTGGAGTTTTCCAAGCCTGCCCCCGCGGCGGTATCGTAGCTTTGTGGGGCAGGTTGGCAACCTGCGGCCGAGTGGCACTCGGCCCTCTGGAGGTGCCGGCCAAAGCCGCCGGCTAGTAGACGCATGACACTCAACGCTCTCAAACCCGCGCTGCTCCTTGCCGCGCTCAGCGCCGGGCCGGAACGGCCTCTAAACATGAAGCTCGCCGGCTACTTCTTCTCCGAAAAGATCGCCCTGATGTCCTGCTCCGCGCAGCCCGTGACGCCCTCCGAAAACCCCGCTATCTACCGCCGCATCGCGCCCATCGTCGAACGTCTCTCGCACCGCATGCGGTTGCCCATGCCCCGCCTCTGGGTGATTCCCCGACAGTCGCCCAACGCCTTCGCCGCCGGGCGGAATCCGAAACACGCGTCGGTGGCGCGCACCGCCGGCATCCTGCAAGTGATGGACGGCCGCGATCTCGAGGGCGTCGCCGCGCACGAGCTGGGCCGCGTGCTGCACCGCGACATCCTCATCGGCTCCATGCTGGCCGGCATGGCGCGCCCGCGGGAGTACGGCGCCTCGCCCGCCACCGCCCGCAGCCCCATGAACCAGTTCTCCACCCATCCACCCACCGCGGATCGCATCGCACGCTTGCAGGCCGTCCTATGAACGAAGTCCGCGTCAACCGCAAGGCCGCCGGGCGCATCGCCTCCGGCCATCCGTGGATCTTCGGCTCCGATATCGGAGATCGCGACGGCGCGCAGCCCGGCGAAGCCGTCAAGGTGGCCGACTCGCGCGGACAGCCCCTCGGCGTCGCCCACTACAGCTCCGCATCGCAGATAGCCCTCCGCATGCTCTCGCGCCACGTGGAACCGGTCGGCCGCGATTTCTACATGCGGCGTTTGCGGGCGGCGGAGGACTACCGGCGGCGGGTGGTGCGGAACTCGGAGGCCTACCGCGTCGTCCACGGCGAAGCCGACCTGCTACCGGCGCTCATCGTGGACCGCTACCGCGAGTACCTCGTGATGCAGACCCTGGACCAGGGCATGGACGCGGCCAAGGACGAGATCGCCTCCTGCCTCCAGGAGATCTTCCATCCGCGCGGAATCGCTCTCCGCAACGACGCGGCCGTGCGGCTGAAGGAGCAGTTGCCCCTCGAGACCACCACGCTCTCTGGCGTTGTGCCGGACTCGGTGACGGTCGGCATGGACGGTTTCACGCTGCACGCCGATCTTCTGCGCGGCCAGAAGACCGGAATCTTCCTCGACCAGCGCGAGAACTACCGCGCCGCCGCGCGCTACGGCCGCGGCGGCAAGGCGCTGGATTGCTTCACCTCCACCGGCGGCTTTGCGCTCCACCTCGCCGCCAGGTGCGAGGTGGTCGAGGCCGTCGACAGTTCCGAGCCCGCCCTCGCTATCGCGCGCCTCAATGCCGCCGCCAACTCCATCGCCAACGTCGAGTTCCGCCAGTCGGACGTGTTCGAACTGCTCGCCGGGTACGCTTCCGCCCACCGCCAGTTTTCCATGGTGGTGCTCGATCCGCCGGCCTTCGCGAAATCGCGGCACAACCTGGATGCGGCAGCCACCGGCTACAAGGAGATCAACCTGCGCGCGCTGCGCCTGCTCGCCCCCGGCGGCGTGCTGGTCACCTGCTCCTGCTCCCACCACGTGAGCGAGGCCATGCTGCTCGAGTTGGTGGCGGAAGCCTCGCTCGACGCCGGCCGTACCCTCCGCGTCCTGGAGCGGCGTACCCAGAGCCAGGACCATCCCATTCTTCTCACCGTCCCCGAAACCCACTACCTCAAATGCCTGATCCTGGAGGTTGTGTAATGTGGGGCAGGTTGGCAACCTGCGGCCGAGTGGCACTCGGCCCCCAGACCAGTCCACCGAACCGCCCTCCAAAGACCCGCTCCCATGTCCAATCTAATCCTCCTCCTTGCCTTCTTCCTGAACCCGCTCCTCGCCCTCTTCCTTACCCCCCAAGACCACCCGCCCGACAAGTGCACCATCTCCGGAACGGTGCTGGACGCCCTCACCGGCCAGCCGCTCAATAAAGTGGACGTGTGGGTGGACACCAGCGGCGAGGACCACTCCATGCCAACGGCATCCGCCGTCACCGATGCCAAGGGCAACTTCACCATCGCTGGCCTGGACCCCGGCCGCTACTTCCTCACCGGCTCGCGCAACGGCTATCTGGACACCTGGTACGGCGCCCGGCGCCCCGGCGGCGGCAAGACCGCCATCGCGCTGGAGGCGGGACAGGAGATCAAGGACGTTGCGTTGAAGCTGTTCCCGTATTCCGTTGCGGCTGGCACGGTTCGCGACACCGATGGCGAACCGCTCAGCGGCGTCACCGTTTCGATGTGGGCCGTGCGATTCGGATCGGACGGGAAGACCTTCTATGATGCCGACGAGAAGGACACCGACGACCTGGGCCAATTTCGAATTGCCGGCCTTGACCCCGGTAAGTACTACGTGCGCGCCGAACTCCAGGTGCTCGGCAAGCCTGTGGACTCCTTCTACCCGGGAGTCAAGGATCCCGATGCGGCCACCATCGTGGAAGTCGGGCTGGGAGCGCATGTCACCGGCCTGGATATCGTCATCCCGCGGCCGCGCGTTTTCCGCGTGACGGTTCGCATCGCGGCTCCGGCCGGATTCAGAACGGGATGCTGGCTTTCCTCCAGCCGGGAAGAATTCACGGGATACGCGGACTACTCCAGCCTCGTCAGAGGATTGCTCCCCACCAGGGGCACGCATGGCGAGTACGTGTTCGAAAGGGTGCCGGCAGGCTCGTACACCGTCCGTGCCGACGCATCGCCGCCGGCGGACGGCTACTCCGCCTCCCCGCGCCTTGACGTGACGGACAGCGACATCGACGACTTCCGCATTAACCTGACCGCCGACGCAACCGTCAACGCTCATTACACCATGGAGGGAGACAGGAAGACCCCGCTGAAATCCGCTTCGCTTCGCTTTCACGGCGTGGGCGAAACCAGGTTCGTCGAAGACCAGCGCCTATCCACCACGCTCGCCGCCGGCCGCTACGTCGTCGAATTCCGAGGTCTTCCCTCCAGCCTGTACGTACGTAGCATGCGCAGCGGATCGGCCGACGTACTGCGCGAGGGTCTCACGGTTTCGGGCAGCGGAGCCATCCCACTCGAAATCGCCCTGTCGGACGACGTGGGCGCGCTCGAAGGCGCCGTTCTCGCGAGCGACGACAAGCCCGTGCCCGGCGCCACCGTCGTGCTGATTCCCGAGGCGGCCTTGCGGCAGCGATCCGACCGCTTCTACAGCGCCACCACCGATCAGTACGGCCGCTACCATCTCAAAGACCTCGCGCCCGGAGACTACAAGGCGCTGGCCTGGGACGACGTGCAGCCCAACTCCTGGTTCGACCCGGATTTCCTGCGCCCGCTGGAAGCCGCCGCCGTCGCCGTCGCCATCCAGCCCAAGGCCCACGACTCGCTGAGTTTTCACATCCCTCAGTAATGTACTACTACCTCTCAAATTCTTCGCGCGCCGCACCGGTTTTATGTGGGGCAGGCTGGCAGCCTGCGGCGGGTTGTCAACCCGCCTCTTTCGTCTCCCCAGGGCCGACTCCCAATCCGCCCCCACCCGCGCCGCCAGTTATAATGCCGTTGATGACTCAGAATCTTTTTAGTTTGCAGGGAAAGAATGCGCTGGTGACCGGGTCGCAGGTGGGTCTGGGCGCCGGTATCGCCATCGCCTTCGCGCAGGCGGGCGCCAACGTGGTGGTTCACGGAATCGACAATCGCGGCATCGAGGACGTTTGCGCGGCCGTGCGCGCCGCCGGCGCCAGGCCCGTGGTCGCCATCGGCGACGTCTCCGACGCACAGGTCTGCGAGGATCTGGTCGCCACCACCGTGCGCGAGCTCGGCTCCATCGACATCCTGGTGAACAACGCCGGCATCATCCGGCGCCAGCCGGCGGCGGAGTTTTCGGCCAAGAACTGGTCCGACGTGATCGAGATCAATCTCAACGCCGTGTTCCGCTTCTGCCAGTTCGCCGGCCGCCACATGCTGGCGCAGGGCGGCGGGAAGATCGTCAACATCGCCTCGCTGCTCTCGTTCCAGGGCGGAATCCTGGTGCCGTCCTACGCCGCGGCCAAGGGCGCGGTGGCGCAGTTGACCAAGGCGCTGGCCAACGAATGGGCGCCCAAGAACGTCAACGTCAACGCCATCGCGCCCGGCTACATGGCCACCGATAACACGGCGGCGTTGCGCGCGGACGCCGTGCGCAGCAAGTCGATTCTGGATCGCATTCCGGCCGGCCGCTGGGGCACGCCGCAGGATGTGGGCGGAACCGCCGTGTTTCTGGCCTCGCCCGCCAGCGACTACGTCAACGGCCACGTGCTGGTGGTGGACGGCGGCTGGATGGCGCGCTAGCACCGCAAACCCGCACGCGTCTTTCCCGGGCCGCTCCGTCCTATAATTGAGCTTTGCCAGGCATTCTGAAAGACAAGATCGTCCTCATTACCGGCGCGGGCCGCGGTATCGGCAAGCGGCTGGCCATGGGCTTTGCCGAAGCCGGGTTGCGCGTCGGCCTGCTGGCCCGCAGCAAGGCCGAACTCGACCTCGCCAAACTGGAAATCGAACAGGCGGGCGGCGAGGTGTTGCGGCTTCCCGCGGATGTCCGGGAACCGGATCAACTGGCCGTCGCGGTCAATCTCATGCGCCAGAAATTCGGCCCTCCCGGCATCCTGGTTGCCGCCGCCGGGGTCCAGGGACCTATCGGGCCGTTCGTCTCCGCCAAGCCCAAAGCCTGGGCGGAGGCCATCGAAACCAATCTCATGGGCGTGGCCAACGCCTGCCGTGCCGTGCTTCCCGGGATGATCGAAGGGCGCTGCGGCAAGATCATCGTCATCGTGAGCGCCGGCGCCGCGCAGTCGCGGCCGAATTTCAGCGCCTACGCCGCGTCAAAAGCGGGCGTGGTGCGCTTCGTCGAGTGCCTGGCGGACGAGGTCCGCGACCACAATGTGCAGGTCAACTGCATGATCCCGGGCGACGCCTACACCCACATGACCGATGAAGTCCTGAGCGCCGGCGAGGAACGCGCCGGTGTCAGGGAGTACGACGAGGCCAGGCAGGTGCGCATCACCGGAGGCCTCGCCCCGGAAAAGCAGATTCAGCTCGCTCTGTTTCTCGCCTCCGAGCGGAGCAACCACATCAGCGGCAAACTGCTGAACGTCACCGACGATTGGAAACGGCTCGAAAAGGAAAACATGAGGCCGGAGTTGTACACGCTGCGGCGGTTGCAGAAGATCTGACACTACGGCCAGGGCACGCATTTGGGCAAGAAACAATCGAAGCGCAAACCCCAGGAGCAGGCCGCGTCACCCGCCGCGGTCGAAACCGCCAGGTGGCGCGGGGCGGTCGCCTGGGTCGAGCGGCACGCCACGCTCACGCTCGCCATCCTGCTGGCGATTGCGTCGCTCCGCATCGCCGCCACCTATACCGTCTTCAACCACACCGTGGACGAGCCCTCGCACATCGCCTGCGGAATGGAGTGGCTCGACAAGGGCACGTACCACTACGAAACCCAGCATCCGCCGCTGGCCCGCGTGGCCTCGGCCGTGGGCCCGTACCTCGCGGGGCGGCGCACCACCGGCCAGGACGCCAAGGAGATGGAAGGCGCCATCATCCTCTACTACGGCGGCCAGTATGACCGCACTCTGGCGTTGGCCCGCCTCGGCATTCTGCCGTTCTTCTGGGTGGCTTCCGTGGTTGTGTTCCTCTGGGCGCGCAAGACGTATGGCCCGCTCGAGGCGGTGACGGCGGCGTTCCTCTTCACGTTCCTGCCGACGGTGCTGGCGCACGCCGGTCTGGCTACTACCGACATGGCGCTCACCGCGTTCACCGCCGCCAGTTTTTTCTGCGGCGCGTGGTGGTTCGAGAAGCCCACCGCGGTGCGGGCCGCCTGCTTCGGCGCGGCCACCGGCCTGGCGGTGCTTTCCAAGTTCTCCTCGCTGCCGTTTCTGCCGTGCGCCTTTGCCTCTGGCCTGCTATGGGCATGGTGGTGCCGGCGCCCCAGTCTGGGGTGCGTCCTGAGCCTCATCCGGGGGCGCGTGTGGACCCTGCTGCTGGCGGGCCTGGTGGGCCTCGCGGTGATCTGGGCGGGCTATCGCTTCTCCTTCGGCTACTCCGGTCTGTTGGGAATGAAGGTCCCCGCTCCATCTCTCTTCGACGGCATTCAGAGCGTCATGGAGCACGACCGGAAGGGCCACATGGCCTACCTCTTCGGCCAGCGCAGCCAGTTTGGGTTCTGGTACTATTTTCCGGTGGCGCTGGCGGTCAAGACGCCCATTCCGTTTCTGGCGCTGCTGTTCTTCGGCGCGTCCCTGTGCTCTCCGAAGGCTGCGCGGTCCAACCCGTGGATCGGTTTGCCGCTGGCTTTTTCGCTCGGCATCCTGGTCTTCGCGTTGTTCAGCCACATCAACATCGGCGTGCGCCATATCCTGCCGGTTTATGCGGGCTTCTCGATCGTGGCGGCGGCCGCCGCGGTCCGCATGTTCCAACTCATCGGCGCCGTGAAGTGGGCGCCTTATGTGCTGGGCGCGTTGCTGTTGTGGCACGCCGCAACGTCGGCATTCGCGCACCCGGACTACCTTCCCTATTTCAATTTCCTGGCCGGCGCCGAGCCGCAGAACATCCTGGTGGATTCCGACCTGGACTGGGGCCAGGACATGAAGCGCCTCGCCAAACGGTTGAAGGAAGTGGGCGCGCGCCAGGTGGCCTACAACCCGTTCATCATCGCGTATCTGGAAGCCTACCACGGCTTCCCGCACATCGAGCCGGTGGACCCGGAATTTCCGTCTCCCGGATGGAACGCCGCCAGCTTCACGGTCTGGAAGGCCGAGCGGCTGGGGCTGGGAGACCAGGAGCCCGATTTGCAGCTCTGGACCGACCGCATCCCGCCCACGGAGAAGGTGGGCAAGACCACCTACCTGTGGTACTTCCCGCCCGACAAGACCCGAAGGTAGGCGGCCGCCCCGCACCGCGCTTACCGCGACACGATCTTGTCCACCGCCTTGGCCAGTTGATGGAATTCCTCGTGAGACGGCGATCCGGGAGCATATTCGCCGATGGTGAGGCCGACTTCGACGGCTTGCGCCAGGGCGATCCGCTGGCTGATCGCCGGCAGCACCTTCTTGCCCATCTTCTCGAGCGAGGAGACCAGCCCGCGTCCCAGTGTGGTGCCCATCAGAACCTTCGAAGGGACGAACCGGATGCGCGGCTTCTTGGACCCGCGGACGGCCCGCGCGTGCAGCGCCAGCGACAGCGCTTCCTTCAAAGCGAACAGGTCGAGCGGCGAAGGCCCGCAGGGCAGCAGCGCCAGGTCGGCCAGCAGTAGCGCTTGGGCGGTAACCTCGGGCATGCCGGGAGGAGTGTCGATCAGAACCAGGTCGGCGGCCTTCTCGGCGGCGCGCGTCCGGGCCTTCAGTTCATCGGGATCGCCGCGCTTCACGGCTTCGACACAAGCCGCCAGCACGCCCGTGCCCTGAGCGGCCCATGCGGCGAGACTGTGCTGCGGGTCGGCATCCAGCAGGGCCACGGCGTACCCCATGGAGACGAACTCACCCGCCAGGTTGCCGGCGATCGTCGACTTGCCGACGCCGCCTTTTCTCCCAGCAACGGCGATTATGGCCATAGCAGCTTATAGGATACCCGGAATGGCCGCGCCGCGCCTTTGTGGGGCGGGATGGCATCCTGCGGCCCCACCCAAGGGGTACCCGGCAATCGGCCTCTCGCGAACGTCTGCCAATGCCGCCCAGGCAGGTTGCCCGACCTACGCGCGCGAATCCACTTGTACGTCGCTCACGGCCGCGGCTCCGCAACGGCGGCGGGCCGCGGCCCTGCGTGAGACGGCGCTCGGTGAGGCGCTACTTCCCCTTTTTGGGCGCGGGCTTGGCAGCTTTCTTCGGCGTTTTGCAGGCCATCTTGATTCTCCCTATGGGGCACTGTAGCACGGCGTTGGCGCGTCCGGCGCCGCGCGCAGACGGCACGCGGAGACAGCGGCGAAAACCCAGGCCGGTTCGGCAGGCTAGTTCTCGGTTGGAATCCGCGAAGCGCTGTCGACCACCAGAATCTCCACCGGCGCTTTTCGCGGCTCCAGCTTCAGCCCAAGCTGCCGCTCCAACGCCTCAAAAACCTTCGGGCCGAGGTCGGCCACGGCAGATGAGGAGCCATAATACTCCAGATCGAAATTGAAGGCCCCGGCAAGTCCGGTTTCGTCCACAACCTTCCGGTCGATACCGTCATCAACACCAAACTGGCCGGCAAAGTCGGCCATCGTCATGTTCCTGCACGCAATATGTCTCGGAGGTAGCGGCGCCTGCGACTCCGACAGCTTCACATACTGCTCCATGCTGAGATTGATATGCTTCAAGCTCGGTTCACCGGGTCCCTCGGCGGCGTGTAGCCTATGTCCGCCCTTATGCACAACCATGGCGTACACCGGGAGTGTCCTGGTTTCCCGATGCGCCTTCATCCGGAAGCGCTCCGCCAGCAGGTTCTGAAGCATCGACCGGAACTGTTCCTTCGTGGCGCCTTTCGGAACCTTCGCGACGATATCGAACCTATCGGTGCCGATCCAGTCCGGGCCAACGATCTGAAAGCGGTCAAAACCATAGGCGCGGATAAGGAGAAGCTTCAGGCTGGTGTTGGAGTAGGAGATGCGCTCCAAGTCGTCCGAACCGGGGCCACCGCGCAACGAGGGTATACCGGCAACCATGGCGGCCAAGGGTCCGCCTGTGGAGCCGCCTGTCTCGGCCCGTTTTACCGAAGCCACCTCGAACGATGGCGACCCATCGGGAGCCTGCGGGAAACCGGCCAAGGAAAGCGCCAGGACCAACCCGCTCCGGATCACTACACGCAACGTCTTCATAAGGCCACCGGTCTCTACCGGTCGGGCTGTTTGCTAATCGATTTCCAGAGGTCCTCTGCTTCCTCTTTTATGGCCACGCCCGCGGCGGCCAGATCGTTGGCCAAGAGCGAGACTGCGGATGTCTCTCCGGGGGCGACGCTCAGGAACGTCGCGGTCCCGGGCCACGCGACGCTGTTGCGCAATGTGACGCCCGTCACGCGGTCGAGCCGCACTACCGGCGTTCCCGGTTTGGGCTTGCGTGTCTGAACGCCGTCCAGATCCACCTGCCGGGAATCGCGGATCAGGAATGGCACGCCGCCCTCGGGGTCGATCCGCACGTTCTGCAACTCCAGCCCCAACGCATTGTAGGCGCGCAGCCCTTCCTTGGCGCTGGCCACGATGTCGGTGAGCCGCAGCCCTTCGACGGGCATCTCGGGCAGGCCTTCAACGGTTACGGCCACCGGGCAGCGGTTGATGGTGACGTGGCTGATGGCGATGTTGCGGAAGATCGGAGTTCGCGCCGAGACGGGCTCCTCGGGAGCGCTGGTATAGAAGTTAGTCACCTGGATGGCCACGAACTTCGAATCCTCGATCACCCAGTTGTCGAAGCGGATGTTCTCCATCACACCGCCGCGGCCGCGCGTGCTCTTGATGCGGATCCCTCGGTCGGTCCCCACGGACACGATGTTGCTGGCCACCACGTTGCGGATCCCTCCGGAGGTCTCGCTGCCCAACACCACGGCGCCGTGCCCGCGGTGGATGGTGCAGTTGGTGATGGCCACGTCCTCGGTGGGACGGTTGACCCGCAGGCCGTCGGCGTCCTTGCCGGATTTCAGGCAGATGGCGTCGTCGCCGGTATCGAAATAGGAATCCGAGATGCGCACGTGGCGGCAGGAGTCGATGTCCACGCCATCGGTGTTCGAGCCGGGATAGCTCTCCACCATCACGTCGCGGATGGTCACGTTCTCGCAGTACAGCGGGTGAATCACCCACATCGGCGAGCCGATAATGTGAATGCCTTCGATGCGCACGTTGCGGCTTTCCACGGGGCGGATGAAATCCGTGCGCAGGAAAGTCTCGGAGGCGGCGCGCACGGCGGCGGGAATCGGCTCGGGCTTCTGCAGCAGTTCGAGGAGGCTGCTCCAGGCGGCGCGGCCGGCGGCATCCGCGCGCACCAGGGCGAGCCAATCGGCGTTGCTGGCGGTGAGAGTGCCGTGCCCCTCGATGGCGATGTTCTCCAGCTTGTAGCCGCCGATGTTGGCCGCGGGCGCGCGGGTTTCCACGCCCTCATAGCGGCTGTGCTCCACCAGCGGATATTCCTGGCGGTTGGCCACAAAGCGGACCGTGGCGCCGGTGTCGACATACAAGGTCATGTTGCTGACCATTTCGATGGCGCCGGTAACGTAGGTCCCGGCGGGGATCCACACCGTGCCGCCTCCGGCTTTGGCGCAGGCCTGGATGGCGCCGCGGATGGCGGCGGTACTGGACGCCGAGCCGTCGCGCTTCGCGCCGTAGTCCAGGATGTTGAACACTGGGGACGTCTGGCCGTAGGCCGATAGGCCGAGGCACAAAAGGGCTCCCGCGAGCGAGGACTTGATCATTAGACCATCGTATCGATATTTGGAGAGGCAGCGCGCGCCTTTGTGGGGCAGGTTTGGTTGAAAACCTGCCCCGCAAAAATCATTTGGTGCGGTAGGTGAAGGTCACGGTGGTTTCCTCGTCGATGACCAGCGGCTTGACAAAGCGGTAGGACGTGCCGGTGCGCGGCACGTCGATGGCGATGGGCAGCACGCCCGCAACCTTTTGTTTGAGGTCGAGGACGTTGGTGGGAGGCGCGGTTACCGGCAGGTCCATCATTGTCCGGGTGTTCAACCGCGAATTGCCCATGGAATTGGAGACCTCCGCTGACGAGGCTTCCACGGTTACAGTCTCCAACGCGGCGCCCACATCCAGCTTGGTATCGAGCCCCTGTGGGTTATCGGCCGAGTAGGACAGTTGGCGAACCTGGCGCTTGAAACCTGGCGCGTCGGCGGTCACCGTCAATCTCCCGGACGAGAAGCCGGCTACGGCCCAGCGGCCGCTCGCATCGGTCCTGGTCGTTTGGGAACGCCCGGTGCCGGAGTCCTTCACGGTGATCTGCGCTCCCGTGATCGCCGCGCCCTGCGAATCGGCGACCGCTCCGCCGACCATGCCGGGCGCCAATGAGACCGAGGCCGAGGTTGTGAGGGCCATGACAGCGGCCGGCGGAGCGTATTGCCGAGGCTCCATCGGCGCGAGGGCGCCGAACCCCACCGCGCCTTCCCCCGCCGCGGGGTCCCATCCCGCACGGTCCACCAGCGCCGCCGGGATCACGTTTCCGCCGAAATCCGCCACCTTGTACTTGGCCGGCAAAAACACCTCCCAGTTCACCAGCCCCACGGGCATGTCCATTTTCGGCAGGGTCAGCTCCGATCCGCCTTTCTTGGCGAACGGCATCCCGGCGTGCAGGAAAACGAACGACACGGTGTACTCGCCGCCAGGCCGGAAACCCGGGCGCAGCAGCGGCACGCGCTGGCCGTCGGGGCCTTCGGCCGGCTTCACCTTCTCGCCCGCCACTTCGGCCGACAGGATATTGGTCCCCGCCGGCAGCCCCACCTTGAGGAACGGCTGCGACTGGTTCTTCAACACCAGTTTGATCTCGGTCAGCGACCGGCCTTCGGTGGTCACCACGGTTGTGACCGTGGCCGACTGCCCGATCGCCGGCGGCAAGGAGGCGTCCGGGAAGCGGACCCACTCCAGGGCCAGACCGGGCGTTTCGGCCGCCTGCCGGTGGTAGCGGAACGCGGCGGCGAGCGAATCGTGGGCCAGGGTTCGCAGGAAGGGACTGGTCTCCTTGAGGTCCATGCGCTTCAGCGCGCCGCTCTCCTTGGCGGCCAGTTCCAGGCTGCCGGCGCCTTCCACCAGCACTTCCCCGGTCTCCCGCTGCGTGGCCTTCACGGTGACGAACGGGACCTCGGCCTTCACCGCGCCGTCGATGTTCTTCTCCATGGAGATCAGGAACTGGTGGCTGCGGACGGTGGCGTTGCGGACCTTGACGGCGAGGACGCCGGGCTGCGTGTCGCTCGAATCCAGCGACGGGCCGGTCACTCCGGTGATGCCGTAACCGGCGGGGAGTTCGATTTCGAACCGCCCCGGCTCGCCCTGCACCACGGTGAGATCGACCAGTGCCACGAGGTTGATCGCGGCCTCGCTGACCGAGACCAGCGTCTTGACGTCGGAGAGGAAGCGCACTTCGCGCGGGGCCACCGGCGCCACGCTCTCCCGCGCCGCCCACCAGATGGACGCGGCGAGGCCCGGCGCCAGGGTGGCTTCTATGGTAGTTTGTCCGCCGCTCGAGGCGCGGCTGGTGATCACGCCGGGACCGAGGTGGACGTTGGTCCGGTCGCCCGGGATCGCGAGCGTGAGCAGGACCGAGCCGGCCGCGGGCGTCGACAGGGCGAATGCGGCGCTCCCGGCCTCGATGCGAAGCGGCAGGCCGGCGCGCAGCGTGACCGAGAACTCGCCCGGCGGCAGAACCGCTTGCGTGGACGAGGCGGCCTGTTCCAGCGGCAGGTCCTTGCCCTGGCGCTGCGCGTCGAAAATGGTCATGCCAGAGACCAGCGGCACGGAGATTGGCGACTTGCCGAAAACCTCGCCCTCCAGATCGAAGGTTCCGGAGACCGATTCGTTGCCCGCCTGGAGTTTCAGCACGGCGCTCTTCAGCGCATAGGCGACCGGTGGCGCATCGGGCTTCTTGACGGTTTTGCCGGCCAGCTCCACCATGTGGTTGTACTCGTCCAGCGGGAGGGCGACATTTCCAGGAGCCGGCAATGCGGCGGCTCCGTTCTGGGCCAAGGCAATGGCCGGCAGCGCGAACACGGCAACCAGCGGATGAAACCTCATTTCACACCTCCCTTTTTCTCGTTCTGGTAGATCAGATCGATGTGTGGGGCCTGGTTCTCGGCGGTCAGTTCCGAGGCCAGGAAAATGGAAGCTCCCAAAGCCGGGAATGCCAGCCCGGCCGGCAGCGCTTTGGCGCCGGTGCGGGCTTCGGACTTGGCTTTGTACTTGTCCACCAGCGTCTGGCTGGCGGATTGCGCCGCGTTGGAGTTGAACTGCTGCAGGATGTCTTGCTGCTGGTTCGGCGCGTTTGGCCGCGCGGCATTGGCGCTGGGCTGCGCGGCGGCAGGCGCACCGCCGAACGCGGCAGAGGACGGCCTGTCGTAGCTCTGCGTCTGGAACGGCCCGGGCTCGGCGGTCAGGCGGAAACCCGGTGGGGAGTACACCACCGCGCCGCTCTTCGACACGGGCAGATCGAGCGCCGGCAGGGCGACGCTCGCGTGGCCACGGTCAGCGAACGCCGCGCCGCGCACCAAGTACGTCAGCGAAACGGCGAACGGCGCGGCTTCCTCGCCGGCTTGCGTTTTCGTCAGCGGCAGCAGCAGGCTGCTATCCGGACCCTTGGCCGGCCGCACGGGCTTGCCGGCCAGCGACGCGCTCCACGCCACGCCGCCGGCGGGCAGCGTGACCTTAAGGAAGTCCCGCTGGGTGTTGCGCACGGCGTAGCGGGCCTCCAGCAGCGTCTTTCCGTCCCTGGTCATGAGGACGCGGTAGCGCGCCTCTTCGACGTTGGCCGTCAGCACGGCCTGTTGCGTATAGCGCGCCACCTGGATGTTGAGAGAGCGGTCGCCACCGGTTCCGCCCGGGAGGAACCGGAATGCGGCCAGCGACGGGGATTGGCGGGTGGAGACCAGTTGCCCCAACTCGGAGGCGTCGGCGCTCGCCAGCCCGCCCGATTTCACTTCCTTGATTTCGCCCGCGCCTTGCACTTCCACGGCCACGCCGCCGGATTCGCGCTCGGCATCCAGCAGCCGCAGCACCGGGATCTCGATGGCGCCCTCGCGGGGCAGCCGGGTCTCGCCGGAGATCAGAAAGCGCGTGGTCTTATCGATGGGTTCCAGGAAGCGGACGGTGAGGACGCCGTCCTTGGTTTCCCAATCGCCCACCGCGGCGCCGAGAACCTGGTTGATGGCCACCGCCGCCGGAAGCTGAATGCGCAACTGCGCGGCCTCGCCCTGCACCACCTCCGCGTCCACCTCGGCGTAGACGGAGGTGGCGTCCTCGCCTAGCCCAACCAACTCGGTGAGCGATCCGCGGAAGCGCAGCGGTTCGGCGGCGCGGTGATCCTCCGTCTTCCGCCGCCAGGTGAAGGTGAGGGCTTCGTTGGCACGTCCGTAAGCCACCCAGCGCGCCCCCTCGGCGGTGTCCGACTTAGAGGACAGCACGCCCCCGGAAATGGTCAGATCCATGCCTTGCCGGGGAAGCGCCACGGTGGCGCTGGTGATGCCGGAGGAACTGGAGGGCAGCGCCAGCTTCTCTTCTCCGGCGGCCGCCGAGACGGGCAAGGCCACCTCCAGCGCCAGCACCGCTCTGCCGGGCCGCGACAAAACGGCGGACAACTGGCTGCTGGTTGGGGAGCCGGCGGGGATGAGCGAAAGCGGTTTGCCGTCGAGCCGCGCCTGCCGAACCAGCAAGCCGGCGGGGATGGGCACCCGCACCCATCCTTCCTTGAGAACGTCCACGGTCAGGAGCGCCCGCCCGCTGACGAACTCACCCTCGACCTTGAGATCGTAATCGACGCGTGTCAGCGTCATTTCGATACGCGCCGGAGGTGCTTCCGGCTCGACAGGGAAAGCTCGCGCCCGCAGCGCGGTGTACTCGTTGGTTGGGATGACGATCCATCCCGGGGAATGGGTATCCTGCCCCCAAAGCGCGGCCAGAGGCAAAAGCGCGGCGAGATACAAAAAGCCACCGGATCTTAGCATGACTAACTCCTTTCTAGAAGTTGGGACTATAAGCAAGATTCCATGAGGCGGGGGAAACTTTCACGTGTGGAAGGGACGGCACAGTGGACGGTAAGAGAGACAGGTTTTGTGGGGCAGGTTGGCAACCTGCGGCCGAGTGGTACTCGGCCCGGCGAGCGCAGCTCGCCCGCGTGGATGAGCAAGCGGCGCACTGCCGCCGGGCGGTCTCGATTAACGCCCCGGAAGGCGGGTTACCAACCCGCCGCAGGTTGCCAGCCTGCCCCACAGAGCAGCAGAGCCGCAACCCAACCGCGCGGGATATTCCGGGCTGCCGAGGGCCAGATCGTCTCGCGCGCAGGCGAGCTCCGCTCGCCGGGCCGATTAACAATCGGCCGCAGGCTGCCAGCCTGCCCCACATAAAACCGTCGCGGCGCGCGAAGACTATGACAGGTAGTAGTACATAGCGCCCTTAGCCAGCAGTAGCCGGCTTCGGCGTGGCGGTTACTTTGTGCTCGCCCCGGCCCATCTGGTCGATCTCGGTGAAGTAGACGCGGCGCCCTTCGTCCATGGCCAGGTTCGACAGAATCACGGCGGTGGAGTCGTTCAGCCCGGCTGTCAGGTCCGCCTTGGGCCGCTTGTGGAGCGGGTCCTTGCAGCACTCGAAGAAGGCGCGCAATTCGGTGTCCACGGGGTTGAAGTCTTCCTCGGGGAGCATGATGCCCTTGGCGTAGAGCCAGCGGCGGGCGAACTTGGCTTCGCGCGTGAGAAAGGCGTCGGCGGCTTCGGGGGAATCCCTGGGCAGCAGCAGCGGCACGCCGCGCGTGCCGGCGGCGGTGATCATAGTGGCGCCGGCCTTCGTGGGAATGGGGGCGGCCGAGCCCTTGGTGATGGTGCCGGTATTGACCGGCGCGGGCTCGCGGTACCACAGCGCCATGCAGGGGTTCCGGTCGTCGCCGACGGTGATTTCGATGGTTCCCGCAGTGCCCATGATCACTTCGCCGAATTCCTGGCGCTGCGCCTGAAGCGAATCCAGGTGGCCGTTGGTGCTGATGGAGGTGTAAGTCAGCTTTCTCCCGCCGGGATACTGGTAGATTAGTGCGATGTTATCGTACCAGTCGCGGCCGTCCTTGAACGTATCCAGGCCGCCCAGGCCCATCACCATCTCCGGCGTGGCGCCGAACATCCAATCGGCCACGTCGATCTGGTGCGAGGCCAGTTCGGCGGTGTTGCCACCGGAGTACTCGCGATACATGCGCCAGTTGATCTTGCGCTCCAGGCTGGGGTCGGGCACCGGCCGCCGCTGGTTGGAATTGCGATGCCATTGCGCGCGGATGTGCGTCACGTTGCCCAGCATGCCCTGGCGGATCATGTCCCTGGCCGCCTGGTAGAACTGGCTGTATCGCCGCTGCAGGCCGGTCTGGAGCACCTGGCCGGGGCGCGAAGTGGAAAGCGCCCGCAGTTCGTGAATCTCCTCCGCCTTGAACACCAGGCTCTTCTCGCAGAATACGTGCTTGCCGGCGAGCAGGGCGTCGCGGGTGATGCGGAAGTGCTCGTACAGCGGCACCGCGATGAAGACCGCGTCGATGTCCTTGCGGTCCAGCAACTGCCGGTAATCGGCGTACGTTGCCACCGGGCGGCCGGCGGCCTTGAGGCCCTTCTTGAGGTTGACGTCCCAGTTGTCGCAGATGGCGACGCAGCGCCCGGTTTCGATGGTCCTGAGGTGCTGCTGTTCGGGCAACTGGCCGCCCAACAGGTAGGAGCCGCGGCTGCCGGTTCCAATGAATCCGTATGCCACCTTGTCGCCCGCGGCGTGGACTGTCCGAATGTAGGGCGATCCCTCCACGGCGGCGGCGACAGCGGTCACGGACGCAGCGGCCTTGAGGACATCGCGGCGGGAGAGGTCGCTCGATTGCGGCATGTTTGACGGTACCTCGCTATACCGATTTTCGCCGATTTCGGGTGTGGGAGGGAGAATCGGGGCCGGTCGCGCACCGCGGAACCGCGACCGTCAGGGAGCGGCCCGAGAACCGCCGGCAGCCCGCCGCGCCACGTGGATCCGTGCCCTGGCCGGGCCGCTCCCTTACGGTCGCGGTTCCGTGTGGGACCCAGACCCGGGGCTGGCAGCTCAGAACAATTCGGTGCGCGGGGTTCTCGGTTTCGGCGCGGCCTTCTTGCGTGGAGCCGCGGGTTTCTTCGCAGCCGCCTTCCTGGCCGCCGGCTTCTTGCGCGACGCCCCAAGACTGGTTTCGAGAATCTGCTCCAGCAGTTTCTTCTCCGCCGGAAGGACGGCCTTGGTGAAATCCGGCGGGCGCTGGGCGGCCAAATCGCGCATGCGGCGAATCCACAGCAGCGATTCCCTGGCGGGGTGTTGGCCAATCCGGTCCACCAGTTCGAGAGCCTTGTCGAAGTCCGGTATGCCGCGGTAGCAGCGCAATGCCTCCTGCGGGCTGCCCGCGCGCAGATATTCGGCCGCGGCCAGTTCCAGCTCACCTAGCCCTTCAAGGCACTGGCCGATGAGCTTCGGGTCGGCGTCCGGCGCTTCCCGCAGCATCTTCAAGGCGGGAGCGTACATTCCCAAACGCAGCATGGCGCGGAGGGTCCGTTCCCGCAGGCGCGCCTTTCTCGCGGCGGCTTCCAGGGGGGTGAAGAGATCGTAAAGAGGAGGAAGCAGCAGGTGGCCCATGTCGGGGATCTGGTCGATACGGTCTTCCAGCAATTGCAACCAGCCGGGGGCGCGGGGCTGGAGCTCGAGCAGCAGCCACGGTTCGACCGCCGATAGGTAGTGGGACAAGCACCGCGCAAGAGGCATCAGCGTCGAGAGCTTGTCTTCGCCGTAATTCCGCTCGTGAGCCGCAAGGGCGTCGATGAGAGTGGGCAGGCCGGCCAGGTAGGCCGAGGCGGCGGCGTCGGCCGCCTGGCGAAACAGGTCGGTGCGGCCCATTTCGGAGGGCAGCGAAACGCGCCGCATGGCCAGCGTCAGCGCCACCTGGCACAGGGTCATCTGCGCGGATTTGCGCGCCGCCGGGTCAGTGACCGAAAACTTGCCGCCGTGCTCGCCCAGCAGCGCGATGGCCTGACGGGCGCGCGACCAGGCCATAGCGGGCCGGACCTCCAGCAACTGCCGCGCGTCCCGCTCGCACAACCGGACGCGCTCCTCCAGGTCGAGCGCGTCCTCTTCCAGGGTTTTCAGCAGAACATCGGGCACCACCGGGTAGGCCGGGTTGCCGTGGAACGAAAGCATGTTGCGCGTGTGGTCCAGGACGCGGTCGCTGGGGCTGACATCCAGCCAGAAGATCCGCTCCGAGGGGCGGCTGAGCACCACGCGCAACTGGTCGATCGCCAGGCGCTTGCTGAGGTCTTCCAACTCCAGGCCGCGCCCACGCTCGCGGGTCTGCAACACGCGGTCGACCCATTTCCCGGCGTCCAGCACGCAGACCGATTGAAAGTCGAGGCCCTTGGCTTCGAAGCCCGTGAGCACGCGGTCGCGCAGTTCGGCGGGGACATACGCCGGAATCTCGTCGCCGGGGGTGATGATGGCCAGGCCTTCGCGCTCGCCGAATACGCGCAGCAATCCGTCCAGTTCGGGCCCCGGTTTGGCCGTGCAGAGGATCACCTGGTCGCCGGCGTTGTCGTCGATTTCCGCGATTCCCGAGCCGGAGGGCCGTTCCTGTTTGGCGATGGCGCCGTAGAGATCCCACACCCGGTTGACCAGCGTGGCGATGCGCACCGGACTCCGCAGGTTGACCTGCAGCTTGAAGTCCTGCGGCGACTCGATGCGATGGTGGATCAGGTCCTGGAACCAGCCCCATTCGAAATCGGTGGGCCGCACGGTCTGCGCCTCGTCGCCCGCCACCAGCAGCGAGGCGTTCCGGCCCAGGCTGGCGGCCAGCTCGACCACCAGCAGCGCCTCGATGGGAGTCAGGTCTTGGGCTTCGTCGAGCGCGATGCAATCGAACTCCGCGAAGGCCCCGGCGCCGCCGGCCCGGATGCGCTGTGCCGCCTTCCACGCCAGGTCCAGTTCGCCGAAAAAGCGCTCCACGGGGTGGGCGTCGCGCCGCCGCAAGGTTTCGGCGACTTCCACGACGGCTTCGGCGGCGGCCCGTCCAATGGTCTGCTCCCGCAGGTCGCGATACTGCCGGGCGGTGATCCGCCGGTCGGGAAAACCGGGGAACCGCCCCACGGGAATGGGAAGCGAGGCGCCGATCAGGTGAGCGTGCATCTCGTCGTACAATGCCGCCTTTTCATTGAGCCACGGCCCGAGGATGGTGGCGGAGAAACCGGAGATCTCCTTGACGAACTCGCCGCGCACGCGCCGCACCGGTTGAAACGGCGCTTCGCTTTTCAGAATCTCGCGCAGCAACTGCCAGTACGTGACCACGTGAAACCGTTTGCTCCCGGGAGCGAACCGGTCGAAATGCTCGCGGGCCAGCGCCGCCAGTTCATTCGAGTAGGTGATGTACAGCACCGCATTCCGGCCGGCGACGTCGGCGGCGTGCCACAGGGCCGTGGTCTTCCCGCTTCCGGGAGAGCCCTTGATGATGCGGATCTTCTGCCGCCCGTCCGCGAAGCGGGCCTGCGGTTGGGTCCAGGGCGCCGGCACCAGGGCCTCGCGCCGCAGATCCCTGAGTTCGATGGGAAGGTAATTCGTGTTCAGCGACTGCGGATGCAGGGGCGAATGGTCGTCGTGGTGGCGGATGTCGCGGAGGAACACCGATCCCTCGCCGGCCGCTGCGAACTCGGGGTGACCGGCGAGCGGAGCCGCGCCGCGGGGCGCCCACCAGGCGTAGTAGTGGCTGCCGCGATTTCCGCCGAGCGGAGAGCGGCGCCATCCGCGGTTCCCCCCCTGCGTCGGCTTGTAGTACGGCCGTGCCTGGTTGACGTGCAACCGGTGCATGAGGAGCGCCGCGCGTCTGCCCACCGTGTTGGAGTGGTTCTGTTCCATCTTCTCCAGGAACTCGAGGTGGCAATAGATCGGGCTCCCGGCGATTTGCGGCGGCGGGTCCTCGTAGATCGCGGATTGTTCCGGGCGGCGTGGCATTCGGCGCGAAATTCCAGTCTGGCACAACGCCGCCGCGGCGGGCTACCCGCGGGACACGGGTTCGCGAGCGCCGGAGACGCCCGGCTACCGGGCCGCGTCACTACCACGCGCCGCGGGGTGTGGACCGGCGCCCCCGGCGGATTGTCCCGCGCGCGGCGGCGCGGACGGCTGCCGGGCCGCGTCACTACCACGCGCCGCGGGGTGTGCGCCGGCGCCCCCGGCGGATCGTCCCGCGCGCGGCGGCGCGGACGGCTACCGGGCCGCGTCACTACCACGCGCCGCGGGGTGTGCGCCGGCGCCCCCGGCGGATCGTCCCGCGCGCGGCGGCGCGGACGGCTACCGGGCCGCGTTACTACCACGCGCCGCGGGGTGTGCGCCGGCGCCCCCGGCAGATCGTCCCGCGCGCGGCGGGACGGACGGAAAAGACGGTTGATGTATACTCTGCCTAGAAGCCTAAATGGGAATCCCGGATAGAGCCAAACGAAAGGCAACCGCAGGGTGGTGTGGCGGGGGTAAGCGGTCTTCCCGAACCCGCGCCGCCGGGACCGGAGCGTGATCGCGTGACTCCCGGCCAAGGGCTTGCCTTCCACTTCCTGACGTCGGATCTGATCGGGATCTCGACGGGCTTTGCGCTGTTCTCGCTGCTGGCTTTCTTCCCCGGTTACGCCATCGGATGGTTGACGAACGTATTCGGGTTTCGCACGCGGTTGCTGCCCTTCCGCCTCGCCGCGAGCGTGCCGGTTTCGCTCGCCTCCGGCCCCATCCTCGGGTATACCTTGGGGCGATGGTTTGGTTGGAATGGCGTTTGGCTCGTCTATGCCGTCTTGTGCGCCGCGGCCCTGTTGTCGGGCGCCCTGGGGCGTAAGGCCAAGCCTCTCGCCGGGTTCGACCTCCGGCTGCTGTGGCCGTTCGCCGCCTTCATCGCGCTGTGGATGGCGGTTGCTTTTCTGTCGCTGGCCGACCTTCCGGCCGGGCGCCGCCTCTACTTTTCGATCATCGACTTCGACTACTCCGTGCGGATTGCCATCACCCACTCCATCGGCGCGTTCGGCCTTCCCGCGCGAAATCCGTTCTACTTTCCCGGCCACGCAGCCGGTCTCCGCTACCACTACTTCTGGATGATCCCCTGCGGGATGGTCTACCGCCTGGGGGCGCCGCTGGTTGACGCCCGGGAGGCGTTTATCGCCGGCACGTTGTGGGTCGGCATTGGGCTGATGTCGCTGATACCGCTCTACCTGCGGCTGTTCGGTTCCGCCGGCCCCAGTCATCTGCGCCGCAGCCGCGTGGGCATCGCGTTGCTCGCCGTCACCGGCCTCGATATCGTGCCCGCGCTGACGATGGTGGGGCTTTTCCGCGCCGGTCTCATTGCCGGAATATCCCCGTCCGTGGAGTGGTGGAACGAGCAGGTGGACGGCTTTCTCTACACCATGCTGTGGGAGCCGCACTACACCTGCGCGCTGGTTGCCTGTCTCACCGGCTTCCTGATCGTGTGGAGTCTCCCGCCTCAAGCGCCGCGGCTGCAACGCATCGTCTCCGGCTGCATCGCCGGAATGGCTTTTGCCACCGCCGCCGGTTGCGGAATCTACGTCGCCATGGTGTTCGCCGCCTTCCTGGGGCTCTGGCTGGTGGTGACGGTAGTTCGCAAACGGTGGCGGGAAGCCGAAACGCTGGCCGTCGCGGGCGTCGCCGCCGCGGCTTTATTCCGGCCCTTTCTCGCCAGCCTGACGGATTCCTTTTCCCTGGGCCCCGCTCCGCGCCTGTTCGCATTCACGGTCCGCCAGTTCGTGCCCGCGGAACTGGCTCTGCGGCTTTTCGGGCTGGATCGGCCCTGGCAGTTTCATATCGCCAATTTCCTGTCGCTGCCGCTCAACTACTTTATCGAGCTGGGCGTCTTCTTCGTGGCGGGCCGGATGGTCTGGGTCCGCTTTCGAGAGCGGAAGCGGCCCGCCACGTCCGCGGAACTGGCCGCGTTTCTCATGGCGGCCACCAGTATTCTGATCTGCACGTTTGTCAAGTCCAGTATCATCCAGAACAACGATCTGGCCTGGCGCGGCTTTCTGCCCGCCCAGTTCGTGCTGCTGTTGTGGGCCGCGGACGTGTTGTCGGAGCGCGCGTCGCGCACCCCGCTGGTCCGCCTGATGCTCATCCTGGGCCTGGCGGGCGTGATCTACGATCTAGCCATCCTGCGATTCTATCCAGTGCTGTCGGATGCCGGCAAGGTTCCCAAGATCGCCTGGCTGGCGAGCGACCGGCTTCTCGGTCTGCGCACCGCGGCCAACCGCGAAGCCTACGAATGGCTCCGCGCCCGAACCCCCGAGACGGCCGTGATCCAGCAGAACCCGGAGCCCTTCTATCAGGATACTTTCTATGGCGCTTACGGCCACCGCCAGACGGCCGCCCTGGGCGCCGGTTGCGCCTCTTCGTATGGCGGCGATCCACGTGAATGCGCCCCGCTGATGCCGATCGCTTCCGGCCTGTTCGCGGGCGGCGGAGCGGAGGTGCTTGAATCCGCGTGCCGCGGCCTGCCGATTGACGCGGTTGTCGCCAAGGATACCGATGCAGCCTGGCGTGACCGCGCCAGTTGGGTGTGGGCCGGCACTCCCATTTTCCAGAACGATTTCGTCCGCTTGTTTGCCTGCCATCCGCGGTAGCGGCGAGTCTCGCGGGGCAACCGTGCGGCTACCGCGCAGCGAGATTTCGAGCCATCGCGAGACCGCTTGGGACCCCAAGTGGGTACTCCGCGCGCGGCTCCGTGCGGAGTTGCGGCCGTGAGGGCGTGGTATGCGGCCGGAGACCTAACGGCGTGCGGGGAGCAGGGCCAGGAAGTTGTCGTGGGCCACTTTGCGCGCGGTCCCCGGCTGGAGCGCATCCAGCAGCAGATAGTACCGCTGCAGGGTCGGCTTGTACTGGTCGAAGAAGCCGACTGTGTCCGAGCCGATCACAAAGCGGCCGGGGTACTCTTCGATCAGGCTCACCCATCTCCGGTCCAAGACCCCGCCGGGCGCGAGTTCCTGTTCGAAGATGACCCACGATAAGTCGATTGTGAGATTGGGATACTGACCCAGCATCCGGCGAAGAATTTCCGTGTGATTGGGGATGACGATACGGCGGCTGATGCCGGCGTGCGCCCAGATGATGCGAGTCTTGGGATGCGTCCGGACGGCCGACTCGATCTCGCCGAGATAGTCGGGCTGCTCCAGCCAGGCCGGTCCGATGTTGCTGTGCACCAGCACCGGCAGGTCGCGCGCCGCGGCCAGGTCCAGCAACCGGCCAAACCCGCTCGATGTGGCGCGCGGGACGTCGCCGTAGGTAAGCGCGGTCAGGTCGTCGTGCCGCAGGAAAACTTCGCCGATGCCCTGCCAGAAGTTGGGGTAGGCCGCCAGCATGCGCTCGACATGATCGACGGCGTTCCGGTCGGCGCTGTTGAAGCCGCAGACAAATGGATGCAGACGGGCCTGCTTCTCCTTCGGCAGTTCCAGCACGGCCCGCGCCACCAGGAAGTCGGTCGCGCTGTACCAATAGGTATGGGCATCGTTGTCCAGGTAGTAAGTGGGCCGCCGGTCATCGCCCTCGTCCCACTTCTTCACGACGGGCATGCCGATCACCGCCGACTCGACTACGCCGGTATCGTCCATGGCTTTGAAGAACGCGTCCATGCCGCCGGTTTCCTGGACGAAGCTGAGGAAGTGGAGGTGGCCATCCACGAGGTCGTACTTCGGCGCCGGCTGCGGAGAGTCGGCGGCCGCCGCGGCGGCTACGGCCAGAAGAAGGAGAAGGGAGAAACGCCGGAAGGCTCGTCGTGAGTGCATCGGATCATTTTCCGACGGTGCGCGGGCCAAATGCAAGCTGGAGCCAGCCGGACGCCCCGGCAAAAGTCAAGCCTGCGTTGCTCGCCCTTCGAACCACCGCAGTCCCGCCGTGATCGGGAGGCACAAGCGGCGATCCGCGCCCGGCAACAGTGCGAATCCATGATGCTCATAGAAACGCTGGGCCGCTTCGTCTTTGGCATCTACGAGCATGGCGAACACACCCAATTCGGCCCGGGAGGTTCGAAGCACTGCATCCGCCAGGAGGACGCCGCCGAGTCCTTTGCCTTGATAGTTCTTGTCCACAGCGAGTCGCCCCAGCAGTGCGGCTGGAACCACGGAGTATCGGGGCAGTTTCTTAACAATGTCGGGGGCCAAGGCGCTCAAGCCAACACTGGCCGCCGCGAGCGTGTAGAAACCGGCTACTTCGCCGGTCTGAACGCTCAACGCCACGAAGCACGCCGCGATGCGCCGCTTGACGTCCTGTGAGGCCTGTTCGCGAAAATACCGGTCGAGCGGGGGAGACCCACTGGAAAACCGCGAACGGTCGTGGCCGCCCAACAGCGGCTCGATCCGGCAAAGCTCCTTCACCGCTACTCCACGATCAGGGCGCGGTGACGTTTCAACGCGCGCAGTAGCGCGTCCGCCGGAGGAGGCGGATCGAGCAGCAGCGACACAAACCGCTCCTGAGCTTCACGCGAAAGCCGGATTGTCTCGATGTCGGCCACCGCCTTCTGGGCCTTCTCTTGCGCGGCGGCGACCACGAAATCGCTGACCGAGCGCCCCTGCAACTCCGCCGCGCGGCGGACGATTGCGAGGGCCTCGGGCGCAATTCGAGCCTCGATCCTGGATGTCCGGCTGTGTTCCTGAACCCTCATGGAGCACCTCTCATTCCAGTACCTAATGTACGCCAATTTGCCGTACATGTCAAGTTCAGTGGCATCCTCCGGGCAAACTCAGCCGGGCGTGGCCGCGATGGCTGCGTCCATTGGGTAGCGGGCCAGTCCGAGTATCTAGTAAGGCAAGCCCGGCGCTCCGCCTTGGCATGTTGGACAGTTTCTAAGATGTACGTCAGATCCGTTCGCGCCGTACTCGGTCTTGCAATGGCCGCACCTGAGCACGTACACATATTGCAGATAGTCCGTACCCTGCTTCCTCGTTCTTCGGAGAACCGTCTGTCCCTTCGGGTTCTCGTATCCAACTCTGGTGGTCCCTTTGCTTTTCCTGGTCCACGACATGCCGCGATTGTACCATACCCCCCTACGTATGATACTTCTCCATGGTACGCGGATTGTACGCCCAGTGATACTCCAACTCGTAGCCCATCGACTTAGCCAAACCGTCCAGGTCGGGAAACAGCGTCGCATAAGTGATGTTCATGCGGTATAACTCGCGCATGCCCACCTCGCGGACGGCGTGGGTCAGAACGCACTTAGCCAGGATGTTCTCCTGGTCGGCGTCGGTGAGCATGTCCTCTATGGCCACATCGAGCACGCCGGGGACGGCGAACGTGCCGGATTGCGCAATCAGGCGGCGGTTCATGGTGTGGGGTTCGCCCATCCAGATGAAACGGCGCTTCCCCTTCAGGAAGTGGCGCTGGAAATTGCCCTTCAAGCGCGGATCGGTGCGAACCGGAGTGGACGCGCGGCTGCTATCCACGCGCGCCGGGTTCATGGCCCACACCACGCCATCGCCTACGGTGCGCTCCAGCGCGAAGAACGCCGCCACGTAGGGCGACCAGGTGAAATCGATCAGCCGCGTGGGAGCGCCGTGGTGCTGCATCAGCGCCAGCCATTGGAAGTCGTCGTCCCAGTCCGGCGGCTTGTCGAGGAACTGGTGGGCTTTGCGTTTGAAGATGCGTAGAATGCGCGCCTCCTGCTCGCTCCAAGCCGCCGGGGCGACGCCGGAATTCTGCAGGTACCGCGAGAGCGAGCTGATACAGCGGCCAGCGCTCGTCGCGCTCGCCGCGAAACGCCCAGTGGGAGTAAGGCGGATGCGAGACCAGTTCGAGAAACGCCTCCCAGGTTTCCAACCGGAAGACGGGGTAGGCCGCGCGGCGGGCTGGTTTCCTTGTGGGCATGTCGACTCGTCGGGAGCGGCTCGCGCCCCAATATCCATCGTACCCGCATGGCGGCCTGCCGGCCTAATGGCCGATCCACCTGGCCAGGCCGAAGGCGGCGGCGGAAGCCAGTCCGCCGATGGTCACGGTCTGCAGACCGCCGCGCCACGGAGAAATCCCGGTCAGCCTGCCTTTGACATATCCGAACGCAAACAGCGCCGCCAGCGTGACGCCCACCGAGATTTTCAGCCCGGTGTAGAGGTTGCCCGCCAGCATGTAGGGCGTGAGCGGCACCAGTCCGCCGGCAATGTACGACGCGGCGATGGCGGCGGCGCTGTTGCGCGCGCGCTTGGGGTCGGGCTCCTCGAACCCCAGCTCGAAGCGCATCATGAAGTCCACCCAGCGCTTCTGGTCGGAGCAGATGGCGTGGACCACCGGCGCGAGGTCCGCTTCCGCCATGCCGTAGCCGCGGAAGACGTTGGCCACCTCGTCGGTCTCGCGCTCGGGCACCTCCACGGTCTCGCGGTATTCCCGGGCGCGCTCGGACAGGTAATGGTCGCGGTCGGTGCGCGCGGCCAGGTAGCCGCCCAGGCCCATGGCGATGCTGCCGGCGGCGATTTCCGCCAGGCCGGCGATCACCACGATGCCAGGTTGCGAGACCGTGCCGGAGAGTCCCGCGGCGAGGGCGAACGGCACGGTCAGGCCGTCGGCCATTCCGATGACGACGTCGCGGACCGTTTCCGAGGCCTCGAAGTGCGATTCGGTGTGGGGAGCGGTGGGCATAGACCCCTCATCATACATGCTGGGCGGGTCCCCGGAGCCGGCCGGCCGCGCTGGACGCCGGGACACCGCCCGGAACCGCGAGCGTCAGCGGGCGGCCCGAGCGGCGTGGAGGAATCGCACGGCGCCGGTCCTTCTCGCGCGAGGTGTAGTGGCCCGAAGCAGGCCGCCCGTGACAACCGGCAGACACTCGGTGGATTCGTCCGCCGCACGGGCCGCTCGCTGACGCTCGCGGTTCCGTGAGGGACCAGATGCCGGGCACTTGGCGGCGGTCACTCAGAACTGGAAATAGATGAACGGAATCTGCGCGTCGATCACGCCGAACAGTTCCAGGCAGAAGAACATCAGCGCGAACGCGGATGCGTAAACGAGCGCCGGCGCCTTGGCCACGCGGTCGAACCAATCCAGCTTCTCCTCGGCGACGGCCAGCACCAGCGCCAGCGCAATCAACCCTATGTGCCACGGCAGCAGCAGGCCGTGGGCGGAGGCTTTCGAGAACATCTGCGCCAGCACGTGGCGGCTCTGCGTCAAGTCGGCCGCCCGGAAAAACACCCAGCCGATCATCACCAGAAGAAACGTCAGCGCGGCCTTCAGAGGATAGAGCCAGGTCCACTTGTCGCTGATCGGCCGGTCGCCGCGGACGGCCCGCTCGACGGCCAGCAGTCCACCGTGGTATCCGCCCCAGATCAGGAAGTTCCAACTCGCCCCGTGCCACAAGCCGCCGAGTAACATGGTGATCATCAGGTTACGGTACGTCATCCAGTGGCCCTTGCGGTTGCCGCCGAGCGATATGTAGAGATAGTCGCGCAGCCAGCTCGAGAGCGAAATGTGCCATCGCCGCCAGAAATCGGTGATGCTGCCCGCCAGGTACGGTCTACGGAAATTCACCGGGAAATGGAAGCCCAACAGCTTCGCCATGCCGATGGCCATGTCGGTATAGCCCGAGAAATCGAAGTAGATCTGCATGCCGAAGGCGATCACCCCACTCCAGGCGGCGTGCCATCCGGGATAGGCGGCCACGTGGGCGAAATAGTCGTTGGCCACTTTGGCGAACTGGTCGGCGAAGGCCATTTTCTTGGTCAGGCCGAAGAACACCAGCAACAGGCCCTGCGACACGTCGTCGCCGGTGGGCGGATGCCAGTCGAGCAGGTCGCGGAAGAAATCGTGGGCGCGCACGATGGGGCCGGCTACCAACTGCGGGAAGAAGCAGATGTACAGCGCGTAGTCGATGGGATCGCGCACCGCCTTCTGCTGGCCGCGGTACACGTCCACCACGTACGACATGCTCTGAAACGTGTGGAAACTGATGCCCAGCGGCAGGACGATGTCCCAGAAAAAGCTCCTCGTGGGTTTGCCCAGCAGCAAGCACAGATTGTATGCCAGGAAATTGTAGTACTTGAAGAAGCCCAGAAACCCCAGGTTGGCCGACAGGCTCAGAATCAGTAGGCCTTTGCGCCGGGGTCCTTGCGGCGCTCGCTCGATCCACATGCCCGCCGTGTAGTCGATAGCCGTCAGAGTCAGCAGCAGCGGGATGAACTTGACGTTCCAGCTTCCATAAAAGAAGTAACTGGCAAACAGAAGGATGTAGCGCCGCAGGACCCGCGGGCTCGAGTAGAACAGCACCAGCACCACGGCCAGGAACAGGAAGAAGTGAGTGGTGTTGAAGAGCATCTCAGTTCACTTCCCGGCCCCATCCAGCACCCGCGTGATTTCGTCCTCCAACATGTAGGAGAACTGGCGGATACCTTCGCGGTTGAGGTGCATCCCGTCGCGGAATAACTCGGGATGCTCCAGCGATTCGAAAGCGTGCTCGTCCAGCAGGATCACGTTGGGACGGCTGGCGAACTCGCGAATCGAGGAGCTGAGCTTGTGCGTCAGGTTGTCCGGCCGCGGAATGGGCCCGCGCGGCAGCCGCAGGAAGACGATTTTCGTTGGCGATCCGCGGTAGCGGTCGATGATGCGCCCGTACCAGGTCCGCTGGAACGCCGCAATGCGCCCGATCTGCGGCTCTGGCTGGTGCGCCAGAAAGCTGTTTACCGTGGCGATCTGGTCGTCGTTTAGGCCCGGAGGGAAGGTCACCTTCAGAGTCTGCCAATCGATCTCGAGGCCCGCCATGCTGTTGGTGGTTTCCTCGAAATTGTAGACCCACATATTCCGAAAGCGGTCGCACAGGCTGACGTATTCCAACCGTTTCCGCGGGTCGGCCAGGAAAGCGTGCAGGTCGTTCTGGAAGACGATCCCCTTGAGCAGGCCGCCGCGGAGAGCGGCGAATTGCAGTTCGCGGCTGTCGAACGATCGCGCAAACTCGAACACGTCGTAGAGGCGCAGCCGCTCGATCACGTAGTGCAGGTCGCGAATGTCGTCGCTGGGATTGTAGAAGCGGTCCTCGTCGTCGTAATCGTCTACTCCGAATACCAGCGCGCGGTAGCGCCGGGCGGTGGGATCCAGATCGCGGATCATGTAGTACCAGGCCCGCGCGTCGCTGCCCGCCACTCCGGCGTCGCAAAGCACATACTTGTGGGGTCCCGGCCGCTGGTCGACCACCTTGGGCGACCAGGCGAAGCGCGAATTGCCAAAGGTCGCCACCATGCGGTTGCCGTGGTGCTCTTGCGCATCCAGGTTGCGCCGCAGGACCATTTCGAAGAGCCCCGTAGACGAATCCGGCTCGAGAATGGCGGTGTACAAGCCGGTGCGAAACAGCAGAGAATCGAGAGCGATAACGCCCACGCACGCGGCCAGACACGCCACCACGAGGCGGCGCGCGCTCTGACGCCGGGGAGTGGAATGTACACTGGCCATGGAGATGGAATCGGTGTCGCGAGGCGGAGCCCGGCGGCGCAAAGGTACATTATACTGGACCGCTCGGGGCCTTTGCGCGGCAGCGCCGCGGTGTGCGGCGTCGAAGTGGGCGCAGAGGCGATTGTCCCGCAAAGCGGCCCGAATCCCAGCGTAGGTACGCGCAAGGCCCGGCGCCCCGCATCGCGCCACCCCGGGCGGATCCGCTCGGGCCGCGCCGCCCATGGATATACTAGAATGTTCTGGTTGTTTGGCAGGGGGGCGCCGCACACCCGGCCGGCGTGCCGCAAGTATGGAGGACGGGTTTCCCGAATGCCGGGATCCAGGGAGCGTCAGGTGCCGAAAAAGCTTTCTCCGATCATCGCCTGCTACCGCGACGCGCCCGCCGTTCCCATCATGTATCGACGCCTGAAGGCCGTCTGCGAGAAAATCGGCGTCGAGTACGAGATCGTCTTCGTGAACGATTGCAGCCCGGACAATGCCGATGAAGTCCTGGCGGAGCTTGCGGCGCGCGACCCAAACGTCGTCGTCATCCGGCATTCCCGCAACTTCGGATCGCAGAACGCCTTCACCAGCGGAATGCAGATCGCCACGGGCGACGCCGTAGTTCTTCTGGATGGCGATCTGCAGGACCCGCCCGAATTGATCGAGAGCTTCTACCAGCGATGGCAGGAGGGTTTCGACGTGGTCTACGGGGTGCGAGTCAAGCGGGAAGCGACTAAGTTCCTGCAGGCCTCTTATAAGTTGTTCTACCGGGTGTTTCGCGCGGCATCCTACATCCCCATGCCGCTCGATGCCGGAGATTTCTCGCTCCTGGATCGCCGCGTGGTCGATGCCCTCAACAGCTTGCCCGAAAACAACCGCTTCCTTCGCGGACTGCGAGCGTGGGTGGGCTTCCGGCAGACCGGCGTGCCGTATGTCCGGCCCGAGCGGATGTTCGGAAGAACGACCAACTCCCTGCTCGGCAACCTGGCGTGGGCCAGGAAGGCCATTTTTTCCTTCTCCTACGCGCCCATCGATCTCATGACGGCGTTGGCGCTGGCGATCGTCCTCATATCCGCCGTGATGGCGCTCGCCCAGGTGACGATGCGTCTGATCCACCCCCAAATGGTTCCGAGCGGGTTCACCACCCTGATCGTGTTGATCCTGTTCATGGGTGGCATACAGTTGCTGTGCTTCAGTATTATCGGCTTTTACCTCTCGCATATCTATGACGAGGTAAAGCGGCGCCCCACGCACATCGTCGATCGCATCCTGAATGCGCCCAAGTCTTGCAAGGACGCGGGCGGGAAGCGGGAATCCGAGTCCGATGCGCATTGAGCTTCGCCCCGCCCGGTGCGCGATCTGCGGAACGCGGAATGACGCCACGGAGTTGTATCCGGCGAACTTCGACGCAATGGCATTCTCGCCCGAAGTGTTCTCCGCGAGGCGATTGCCGGATCGCATCCACTATCGCATCGTCCGATGCAACTTATGCGGTCTGGTAAGATCCGACCCGGTGGCCGATCCCGATGCGATAAGCGGTCTCTACGGCCGAAGCAGCTTCGAGTACAGCGAAGAAACCGCCAGCCTGGCGCAAACCTACGGAAGTTATCTGGCCCGGTTGGAGTCGTACGGCGTTCGCAAGGACTCCCTTCTCGAGATCGGTTGCGGAAACGGGTTTTTTCTCGAAGAGGCCCGGCGCCGGGGATACCGCGAGGTGCGCGGCGTCGAGCCGAGCCGGGCGGCCATCGAACTCGCCCGGCCTGAGATACGTCCCCGCATTGTGTGTGGAATGATGGGCCCCGGCCTGTTTTCCGCGGGGTCCTTCGATGCGATCTGCCTCTTTCAAGTGCTGGATCACCTCTTCGATCCAGCCGGAATCGTGGAAACCTGCTTCCATATCCTCAAGCCGGGGGGCCTGGTGCTCTGCCTGAACCATAATGCCGATGCACGCTCGTCGCGATGGATGAAAGACCGAAGCCCGATTATCGATATCGAGCACACCTACCTGTACAGTCCCGCGACAATCGGCCAACTGTTCTCGAAACTCGGATTTCGAGCGATGGAGACCGGAGCCGCCTGGAACCGTTACTCCGTAAGCTACCTGACGAGGCTGGTCCCGCTGCCGGGCGCCTTGAAGCGACCCCTTCTGGCGGCGCTCGGCGCGACACGGCTCGGGCGCATTCCGCTCCGCCTGCCGCTGGGGAATCTATACATGATCGCGCAGAAGCCGCTGTAGGTTGGGGTGGAATCGTGGCGGAACCGGAGCGGAGGGATGGCGGGTCTGGCACGCCGGCTCTGCGCAAAATGATAGCCTGAAGGGGTCGAAATTGGGACTTTTTCATGCCGGAGCATCCCATACGGACGGCCGCGGAAGGTATCGACCCAAAGGCGCTCCGCCGCGCGATCCTGGATCGATCCAAGAGGGCGAACCTCGGGCACATCGGTTGCTGCCTGTGCGTCGTAGAGATTCTGGCCGCTCTGTACTCCGGCGTGCTCCGCGCCAGCACCCCGGACGATCCCGAGCGCGACCGCTTCGTGTTGGCTAAGGGCCACGCGGGGCTGGCGCTGTTCGCGGCTCTGGTCCTCAAGGGATGGCTTCCCGAAGACATCCTCGACACGTATTGCGGCGCGGACACGCTGCTGGGCGTGCATCCCGAGGCGGCGCTCCGCGGTGTGGACTTTTCGACCGGCAGCCTGGGCCAGGGTTTGTCCTTCGCCGCGGGAGCCGCCCTCGCGGCAAGGATGCAGGGCGCGCAACGCCGCGTCTTCTGCCTGATCAGCGACGGTGAGTGCAACGAAGGCTCGGTATGGGAATCGGCGATGTTCGCGGCTCACCATCGCCTCGCCAACCTGACGGCGATTCTGGATTGCAACGGCCAGCAGGCGTTCGGCCGCACGCGCGACGTCATCGACATCCCCAACTTCGCGGAGCGGTGGAGAGCCTTTGGATGGCACTGCGAGGAGGTGGATGGACATTCGGTGCCGGACCTGGTCCGCGCGCTCTCCGTTCAGTCGTCCACCGGATCGCCCACGATTCTGGTGGCCAAGACGACCTTTGGCAAGGGTGTTTCCTACATGGAACGCGGCGTGCCCCTCAGCCAGTCTCACCTGAAGACCGAACCGGTGGTCTGGCACTACCTGCCCATGAGCGACGACGAGTATCGCATCGCCCTGGACGAGTTGGAGCGTACGCCGTGAGGAAGGCCTTCGTCGAGACGTTGTGCGATCTCGCCCGCCGGGACCCGCGCATTCTGCTGATGACGGGAGACCTTGGGTACATGGCGCTGGAGCCCTTTCGCGACGGGTTTCCAGGGCGTTTCATCAATGCCGGCATCGCCGAGCAGAACATGATCGGCGTGGCGACGGGACTGGCCGAAGCGGGATTCCGGCCATACGTCTATTCGATCGCGCCGTTCGCGTCCCTCCGGCCATTCGAATTCATCCGCAACGGGCCGGTGGCGCACCGCCTGCCGGTGCGAATCGTGGGCATGGGCATGGGATTCGACTACGGCCATTCCGGACCCACTCATTACGGGCTGGAGGACATTGGCGCGCTGCGGACCTTGCCCGCGCTTGCTATCGTCATCCCGGCGGACTCTCAGCAGGCCGCGGCCGCCATTCGCGCCACCTCCGGCCATCCTGGTCCGGTGTATTACAGTTTGGGGAAGGACGATCGCCTGGTGGCGGGGTTGAACGGCCGTTTCGAACTGGGCAAGGTACAGGTGCTGCGGGAAGGCGGCGACACCGTAATCGTCACCATGGGTTCGATCGTCCAGGAAGTGGCCGCGGCGGCGGAGCGACTCGCCGAAGCCGGCATCCGGACAACCGTCGCCGTCGTCTCCAATTTCAGCCCGGATCCGGACGAGGACCTGGCACGCATACTCCAGTCTTTCCGCACCGCTTTCTCGGTCGAGGCGCATACGCTCTCCGGCGGATTGGGCGCGTTTGTGGCCGGCGCGATCGCTGGCGGCGGGCTGGCGTGCCGCCTGACGACAATGGGGGTTCGCACGTCGCCCGACGGGCGCTCCGGCGTCCAGGCCGAGCGCTGGCGGAAACACGGGCTGGATTGCGAGAGCATTGTCCGCACCGTGCTCGACGGGCTGCGGAGATGAAACGCGCCGTGGTTACCGGAGCCAGCGGCTTCGTGGGCGCGAACCTGGCCCGGCGCCTGGTGCGCGACGGCCATGAAACGCACCTGCTGGTCCGGCCCTCCTACCGGCCCTGGCGGCTACGCGATATCGCCGGCGACGTTCGCATGCACCCCGTGGAATTGCGGGACTCCGCCGGCACACGCGAGGCGCTGCTCCGGATTCGCCCGGACTGGGTCTTTCACCTCGCCGCTTTCGGAGCCTACCCGGCGCAAACCGGGATGGGCGCGATGGTGGAGACGAACCTGATGGCGGCCGTCACGCTGCTGGACGCCTGCGCCGCGATGGGCGTCGAGGCGTACGTGCAAACGGGCTCGTCCTCCGAGTACGGCTTCAAGGATCATCCCGCCCGCGAGGACGAAGCCATCGAGCCCAACAGTCATTACGCCATTACCAAAGCCGCTGCCACGCATTACGCGCAGTTCACTTCCCGGCAGCGTGGATTGCATGCCGTCACTCTGCGGCTGTACTCGGTGTACGGGCCTTACGAGGAGCCGTCCCGCCTGATCCCCACGTTGCTCGTATCCGGCTTCGAGCGGCGGCTGCCCCCGCTGGTCTCGCCGGCGGTGGCGCGGGATTTCGTGTTTGTTGACGATGCCGTCGAGGCTGTTCTTCAGGTTGCGGCGCACCCCGGCTTGCCGCGCGGATCGGTCTACAACGTGTGCAGCGGAACTCAATCCACGGTGGCCTCCGTCGTCGCTCTGGTGCGGCAACTGCTGGCGGTTGCGGCGGAGCCTGTGTGGTCGAGCATGGAATCGCGGGCGTGGGATACGAATTCATGGGTCGGATCTCCGGAGGCTATCGGGCAGCAAGTGCAGTGGAAGGCCCGTGTCGACATGGAGACCGGACTCCGCAGGACCGTCGAGTGGTTCCGGGAGAACCCGGACCTGCTCGAGATGTACTCCCGGTCGATTTCGTAGGCTTCGCTTCGAGCGCCCCACCCCACGCTACAATGCGTTTTGCATGAGCCACCGCTCCGCGTTCCGGAACCGGGCCGAATACGCCATCGCTTTGGCTGTGGTGAAGTCGCTCGAATGGGCGCCCCTGCGGGTGGCTCACGGACTGGCCCGTTTCTACGCGCGGCTGCTGGACCTGGCGGTTCCCCGGTTGCGGCGGGTGGCGCTCCGCAACCTGTCGCTCGCCATGCCGGAACTCGATGGCGCGCGCCGCGCCGCGATCACCGGCGGCGTTTTCCGTTCCATCGCACGGATCCTGGTGACGTTCTCCCGGTTCCCGTCCATGCACCGCGAGAACCTGGACCAGTGGATCCGCGCCGAGGGCGCCGAGCATTTCCAGGCGGCCATCGAGCGCGGCCGGGGCGTGCTGTTCGCCACCGCCCACCTGGGCAACTGGGAGTTGAGCGCGTTCGCGCACGGGTTGCTCACCGGGCCTATGAACGTGGTGGCGCGGCCGCTCGACAACCCCTTGATCGACCGCCTGGTGGAGAGCCGCCGCGCCCTCAGCGGCAACCGCCCGCTATTCAAGAAGGACTCCGCGCGCGCCATCCTCAAGGCGCTGGCCGCCAACCAGGCCGTGGGCGTGCTCATCGACCAGAACGCGTCGCTCGATTCCGGCGTGTTCGCCGATTTCTTCGGCGTGCCGGCCTGCGCCGCCACGGGACCAGCCAAAATCGCCTGGCGCAGCGGGGCGGCGGTGATTCCCGGGTTCGCCCTGTGGATGGAAGGTGAGCGGCGCTACGTATTGCGCTTCTATCCGCCCGTCGCGATGACCGGCGACGCGGAGCGCGACACGCAATCGCTGCAGCGACAACTGGAGACCGTGGTCCGCGAGTACCCCGACCAGTGGTTGTGGATTCACCGGCGCTGGAAGACCCGTCCGCCCGGCTCGCCGCCGCTGTACGAGGCAATCTGATCGAGACCTGTCATGCCGCCAATCCACCACTTCATGCTTGCCGATCTGCTCCGGAGCCTGCTGGCCGTCTGCCTATTCCCGCTTTTCGTGGCCGTGCCCGGATACTCGCTCGCCCGTTTGCTGGATCTCTGCGAGTTTCGCCGCCGGACGCCGGCTTTTCGCGCCGCTCTCGGCCTGTGCCTGGGGATGGCGGTCTGCCCCCTTGCCACCTACCTGGTGGAACGTTTCGGATCGGCGCGCCTGGTGTGGGCGATGTACGGAGCCGCCTGGCTGTATTTCGCAGTTGTGGTGGCGCGCGGCTGGCGGACGGCGCGGCCTATCCGTTTCTCCCGCAAGGATGCCGTGGTGGTGGCCATCATCCTGGTCTGGATGGCGGTGGCGCTGTTTTCGGTGGTGGACCTGCAATTCGGCGGCAAAGACTACTACCCGATTTCCGCGCGCGATGCCGGATATCGCGCGGCGATCATCCACTCGCTGGCATCGGGCATTCCGCCGCATAATCCCTTCTACTTCCCCGGGCGGCCGGCGCTCCTCCGGTATCACTATTTCTGGATGATTCCGAGCGCCCTGGTGGAGCGGGCCGGAGGCGGCGCAATCGGCCCGCAACACGCGTGGTTCGCCAGCGTGGCGTGGTGCGGCATCGGCATGATGGCGCTCGTGGCTCTTACGTTCCGCATTCTCTTCTACCGCGGCCCCGAAAGTTTCCGCCGCCGGGCGTTGACCGGAATCCTGCTGCTGGGAGTCACGGGCCTCGACATTCTTCCCGCGTCAGTCGGCTGGATCCTCCAGGCGCTCGGCATGACGCGCGCGGTGCTCCCGAGTATTGACTGGTGGAACGAACAGGTGGACGGATTTCCGTCCACCGCTATCTGGGTGGCGCACCACCTGGCCGGGTTGGTAGTGTGCATGACCGTGTTTCTGCTGTTGTGGGAGGGAGCGCGGCAGCCGGCCTAGAGCGCCCGGGTTCGCCACGCCGCAGTGGCCGGGCTGGCGCTCGCTTCGGCGGTTGGCCTTTCCATCCACGTGACCCTCGTTTTCGGCGTGTTTCTGGCTGTCTGGACGCTCGTCACGGCGGCCAGGAGGTGGTGGCCGGAAACGGCGACGTGCGTCATGGCGGGCGTGGTGGCGATGGTCTGCGCGGCGCCATACCTGCTCGGCCTCTCCCGTACGGAAGGCGGCGCTAGCGGGCCGCTCCTGGTGTTCGCGGTACGGCCGTTCTCTCCCATGGTGACGCTTCTCCGATCGGTAGGAATCACGCACGGGTGGCGATTGTCCCTGACGAACCTGGCCATGCTTCCGGTGAACTACTTCCTGGAGTTGGGCTTCTTCTTTGCCGCCGGGCGCCTATGGTGGAACCGGCGGCCGCGGCCGCTCTCGCGGGCGCAACTGGCGGCCGTCATCATGTTGGCCACCAGCCTTCTGATCAGCTCGTTTTTGCGTTCCTCGGTGACGTGGGCCAACGACCTGGGTTGGCGCGGCATTCTGATCGCGCAGTTCGTGCTGGTGCTTTGGGCCGTGGACGTGATCACCGGGGCAACCGGCCCTCTCGACGTTCCCGTCCGGCGCTTGCTCGGTGTGCTGGGACTGTTGGGAATGACGGGTGTGGTCTACGACTTGGCGCTGCTGCGCTTCTATCCGGTGCTGGCGGACCGCGGCGTGCTTTCGACCCTACAATGGATGGCTCCCGACCGCCATCTGGGCGAGCGCAACTATGCGCAGCGGGAGGCCTACGAATGGCTGGCCCGGAACTCGGCTCCCCATGCCCGGATGCAGTTCAATCCTGACGTGAATATCCAGGATACCCCGGCGTACCTCTATGCGGAACGGCAGATCGTGGCCGACGACGACCGATGCCGGGCCGCGAACGTCGGTGGCGACCCGGCAATGTGTGCGCCAATCCTGGCCATCCTCCACCAGCTATATCCGGCGCCTGGGCAGCCGGCGCCGGCGGCCATCGCGGACACCTGCCGCAGTCTGCCCATAAACGTCCTGGTGGCCAAGGATACCGACCCGGCCTGGCGCGACCCGCGGAGTTGGGTGTGGCAGGAGAAGCCGCTATTTGCAAACCGGATGGTCCGGCTGTTCGCCTGCGGCCCGGCCGCGCACCGTTAAGCGTTGCGGCCAATGCCCAATGGCGCCGCCCGCAACTTATCCCCGGGATTCGGGTATGATAGTCATGACCTTGGAAGCTGAACTCCTCAAAGAGCTTGTCGCGGGACCCGTGGAAAAACGCGCCATCACCAACCTGCGCGTCCTCAACGAAGCCTACGACTATGGCAAGCCGAGCTCGTTTTCGCGCGGCATGCGCATCGATCTCAAGGGGTTAACCATCCTCCTCATCTCCGGAACCGCCAGCATCGACGAACACGGCCAGAGTGTCCACATCGGAGACTTCCGGGCGCAGATGCGCCGCACCTTTTATAACATCACCGCCCTGCTGCGTGCGGAAGGCGCCACCTGGAAGGATATCGTCCGTACCACCTGCTATTTGCGCGACATCGAACGCGATTACGCGGCCTTCAACGAGGAACGCACTAATTTCTATCGGGAACAGGGCCTCGACCCCCTCCCGGCATCCACCGGAATCCAGGCGATTCTGTGCCGGCCGGAACTGCTGATCGAAATCGAAGCCATTGCCATGTTCCGCACGGAACCCAGGGCGTAGGCCATGCGCCGCAACTCCACCTTCCGGCTCCGGCTGGCGGGCGGAGTTCTGTTGCTCGCCGTTTCGACCGCCGCCGGGCCGCCCAAACTCAAGCTCGCCTCGATAGAGATGGCCCCCGGCGATTTCTCTCTGGACGGCCGCTGGGCATCCCAACGCCTGGTCGTCACCGGCATTCTCGCCGATGGCTCCCGCCGCAACGTCACCCCTGGGACCACTTTCCGCTCGGCCGATTCCAAAATCGCCGCGGTGACTAAGTCCGGCCTCGTCACCCCCGTTCGCGACGGCGCTACCGTCATCTCCCTTTCGGTGGCCGGCCAGAAGCGGAAGCTCCGCGTGACCGTCACCAACGCCAGCCGGAAACTGGCTTCGTTCCGCAATTCCGTGGAACCGGTCCTTCGCCAGGCCGGCTGCAATTCCGCCGCCTGCCACGGCGCGCAGCGCGGCCAGGGGTCGCTCAAGCTCTCCCTGTTCGGTGGCGAGCCTGAAGCCGACTACGACGCCCTGGTCCACCTCTCTGGCGGCCGCCGCGTTAACCGCACCGAGCCCCGCCAGAGCCTTGTCCTTTTGAAAGCCGCCGCGACCGTGCCGCACTCGGGAGGCGCCCCGCTCGCCCCCAACTCCCGCGGGTACGACATCCTCGTTTCCTGGCTGGACCACGGGGCTTCCTGGGATTCCGATGCCGACGCGGCCATCGTCTCGCTCTCCCTCTACCCCGGCGAGCGCACCCTCCGCAAAGGCGAGACCCAGCGCCTGCTCGCCACTGCCGCCTTTGCCAACGGCTCCGTTCGCGACGTCACCGCGGAAGCTGTCTTCCACAGTTCCGATCCCCGGGTCGTTTCCGTCGCCGATGGCCAAGTGAAGGCCGCGGGCACTGGCGACGCTGTCATCGTGGTCACCTATCTCCGCAAGGCCGCCGTCCTGCGCGTGGCCGTTCCCCAAACGCCGCCCGTGAACTTCCCGCCGCTCGAGGCCAACAACCGGATTGACGACCTGGTCTACGCCAAGCTTGCGGCCATGGGCATTCCCCCATCGGGACTGTCCACCGATCCGGAGTTCCTCCGCCGCGTCTATCTCGACACCATCGGCATCCTGCCCACGCCCACCGAGGCCCGCGCGTTCCTCGCCGACGGCGACCCGCAAAAGCGCGCCCGGCTGATCGACCGCCTCCTGGCGCGCGACGAGTTCAACGATTTCTGGAGCCTCAAGTGGGGCGACCTGCTGCGCATCAAGAGCGAATACCCGGTGCGTGTATGGCCCAAGGCCGTCGCGGTCTACTACCAGTGGCTGCACCAGAGCCTCGCCGAAAACAAGCCCTACGACCAGTTTGCCCGCGAGCTGATCACCGCCACCGGCAGCAACTTCCGCGTGGGTCCGGCGAATTTCGTGCGCGCCGTCGCCAACAAGGACCCTCGCACGGTGGCGGAGTCCGCGGCCCTGGTCTTCATGGGCGCTCGCCTGGGCTGCGCCCGCTGCCACAGCCATCCCTACGAAACCTGGACGCCCGATGACTCGCTCGCCTTCGGCGCCTGGTTCGGCCGCGTCAATTACAAGTCCACGCTGGAATGGAAAGAGGAGATCGTCTACCTCGATTTCAAGGCCAGCCTGCGCGACCCGCGCACGCGTCAGGTCGTCCAGCCGCGGGTGCCCTCGGGCGAGCCCGTCAAGGTCGGCCCCGAAGAGGATCCGCGCATCCGCTTCGCCCTCTGGCTCACCGCGCCGGACAACCCCTGGTTCGCCGCCAACATCGTCAACCGCATCTGGTTCTGGCTAATGGGCACGGGCATCGTCAACGAACCCGACGATATGCGGCCCACCAATCCGCCCACCAATCCGCAACTGCTGGCGTTCCTGGAGGGTGAGTTGGTGGACAGCCATTACGACCTGCGCCACATGTACCGCCTGATTCTGAATTCCCGCACCTACCAGCTTTCCTCCGAGCCCAACCAGTGGAACGCCGCCGATGTCGCGCACTTCTCGCGCTACGCCGCGCGGCGTCTCTCGGCCGAGCAGATGCTCGACGCGGTTTCGCAGTTCACCGAAACCAACGAGCCGTTCCGCAGCATCATTCCCGAGCCGTTCTCCAACTGGCCTTCCGACACCCGCGCTACGCAGATCTCCGACGGCAACACCGAGTGCGCCTTCCTCGACATGTTCGGCCGCCCGCCGCGCGACACGCCCTACGAGAGTGAGCGTGACAGCGTCCTGACCCTGCGCCAGACCCTCTACTTCCTCAACTCCGAGCAGTTGGAAGGCAAGCTATCGAGCAGCCCGCGCCTGAAGCGGCTGCTCGCCTCGAAACAAAGCGACGCGGAAATCGTGGACGAACTTTACCTGGCGGCGCTTTCCCGTTTCCCTTCCGATGAGGAGCGGAAACGCGTCCTGGAATACCTGACTGCCAGAAAAGCCGCACGCGCGCAAGCCGTGCAGGATGTCGCCTGGGCGGTGCTGAACGCGAAGGAGTTCCTATTCAACCACTGATGCCGCCACTTAATAATGTGGGGCGGACCCCCTGGTCCGCAGCCGGCCCCCCGGCCGGCTTTTCGCGCGCGGAAGCGGGTCCAGGGGGACCCGCGCGGACCGGGGGGTCCGCCCTACTAAGGACTAACTCATGCTAGATATCCGAGGTCGAACAGCCGAGTTTACCCCCAGCGGACCGGCGCGCCGCGATTTTCTGCGCGTCGGCGCCGCCAGCCTGATCGGGTTGAGCATGGCCGATTGGTTCCGGCTGCGCGCCGCGCCGGGGCCGGCCAGGAGCGTCATCCAGCTCTGGATGGCCGGCGGACCCACGCAGACCGATACCTTCGACCCCAAGCCTTCGGCCGGCGAGGATTTCACCGGCCCATTGCGCGGGGCGCTCCCGACCAACGTGTCCGGTATTCAGATCGGCACGCTGCTTCCCATGCTGGCCAAACAGGCGGATAAGTACACCATCATCCGCGGCATGACTCACAATAACAACGGCCATGAAACCGCGGCTTACATCATGCAGACCGGGACCATGCCCACCACCGAGCTGGTCTACCCGGCCGTAGGCGCCATCGTGGGGTATGAGAAGGCCGAGGCGGTCGCCTCCAGCGGCTTGCCGCCCTACATCACCCTCACCAATCCCCTGGGCCGATTTTCCGAAGCCGGATTCCTCGGCAATCAGTACAAGACCTTCGCCCCGGGCGGCGACCCCAACTCCGCCAACTTCCGCGTGCAAGGGCTGGCGCCGCCCAAGGGCGTGACGCCGCAGCGCATCGAGGAGCGCCGCGCGTTGCTCGGTTCCGTGGACGCGCTGGCGCGCCAAGCCGACAGCCTGGATCGCTACGGCAACCTCGACGAGTTCCAGCGCAAAGCCTACGGCCTGATTTTGGGCGACGCCAAGAAGGCCTTCGATCTCACCGAGGAGAAGGACGCCGTCCGCGACCGCTACGGCCGCAACCAGTTCGGCCAGTCCTGCCTGCTGGCCCGCCGCCTGGTGGAAGCCGGCGTGCCGTTCATCACCATCAACGATGGCGGCTGGGATACCCACAAGGACAACTTCGACGCCATGCGCCGCAAGCTCCCCATTCAGGATGCCGCCGTCTCCGCGCTCTTCGAGGACTTGGCGCAGCGCGGCCTCCTGCCTACTACCATCGTCACCTGGTATGGCGAGTTCGGCCGCACGCCGCGAGTCGCCAACGAGCCGCCCTGGTTCGGCGGCAGGCACCACTGGGGCCAGGTCTTTTCCGCCGTGGTGGCCGGTGGCGGTTTCAAGGGCGGCCGGGTAGTGGGCTCCTCCGACGCCCGCGGCGAAGCCGTCCGCGACCGCCCGGTGTATCCCTGGGATCTCTCCGCCAGCATCTACAAGTTGCTGGGCATCGACCCGCACGGCAAGCTCCCGCACCCGCACGGCTGCGTGGCCTACGTCAGCCCCGCCGGCGGCGGCGCGATGCCCAGCGGCGGGTTGCTCACGGAGATTATGTGACGAGGTGCCTATGCCCACCAGGTTGGTAACCCGCTGCGGGCCGATCGCGCGCGGCCTTTTGATCGTCTTAGTCTCCACCGGAAGCGTTTTGCCAGGTCAAGCTCTGGCTATCGATGCGGATTCCACTTGGTTTTCAGGCTGGTCACAGCGATATACGCAGTTGCAGGCGTACGAGAAAACGCCAGCTCCGAAACTGGAGGATGCAGCGAAGCGGGAAGTAATCTCCTGGCTGAATCGGGAGGCGGACTTCGCAGCGCATCATTACCAGAGCACCGGCAAAGGGCTGGACGAATCATACGGGGATTACTACATCGACTTGACACTGTTTGTCGTTCAGCTCAAAGACGCTCGATCGATAGGAGCGTTAACCAAGGTGACCGACGTGGCACCACGAGTGTTGACGACACTGGCTGAATTCGGTGAACTCGCCGTAGAGCCTGTGCTTGCACAGCTAGGGGATCCGCTATTAAGGGATAGCACTGTGTACACTCTCGGCAAGTTCATAGAGGGTAATGGGAATGGCCATTGCCACCTCGGTGAAGCTAGCATCGGGAAAATACGTCAGGCTTTGTTGGCGGCGGTTCTAGATAGGGAGCCCGCCATCCGCACATCTGCTGCCGGTGCATTGAAGTACTTTAGAGGCGACGCCGAGGTAATCCGCACATTGCGGCAACTGGCGCTTGCCGATGAATACGTCGGTGGGCGGGATTCGAAAACTGGAGAGTGGACATATCCGGTCAGGGAGGCGGCTGCTGCCGCTTTGGATGAAATAGACAAAGCCCATGCAAGGACTCAATAGATCTCCGGGTGACCTGAATGCTCTCGGAAACCCGTGCTTCGTCCAGCGCCGGCCTATGAAAACCCTCGCCCTGCTGCTGCTGTTCTGGCTGACTCTCTCCGCGCAGCCGCTCCTCGATCCCGTCACGGCCCTGGCCTTCTCGCCCGATGGCGCGTGGCTGGTGTCCGGCGGTTACAACCAGGCCCTGGTCTGGAACGGCGCCACCGGGAAACTGGCCCGCAAAATCGCGAGGCTGCCCGGACGCGTTCGCGCCCTGGCCTTCAGCCCCGATGGCAAACTGCTGGCCGCTGCCGGGGGCATGGCCGGCCAGTCGGGCGCGGCGGTCCTGGTGGACCTCGCCACCGGTGCCGTCACTCCTCTCGCCACAGCCGAGGACGAACTGCTCGCCGTGGCCTTCAGCCCGGATGGCAAACTCGTGGCGGCGGGCGGCGCCAACAACCTCGCGGAAGTGTGGACCGTGGCCGACGCAAAGCCGGTGGCCACGCTTTCGGACCACACCGGCTGGATCACCGGCCTGGCCTTCAGTCCCGATGGCAAACTGCTGGCCACCGCCGGCGCCGATCAACGCGTGCGGGTGTGGTTCACCTCCACCTGGAAGACCGATTTCGCGCTGCCGGAACCCGCCGCGGGCCCCATCACCGGCGTGGCGTTCGCGCCCGAAGGCGACTTCCTGGCGTTCTCCGTGGCCGGCGACGACGAGCACGCCATCCGCACCTGGAAGCCGCAGAATGCCTTCGTGGAGCCCGACCCCAACCGGCCCAACCTTCACGCCACGCTGACGCAGACCCGCCCGATCGACACCGGTGGATGCGTCCCGCTGGCGGTGGCCTTTTTCAACGCGCCCAAGCCGGCCAAGGGCGCGCCGCCGCATTCGCGGATTCTGACCGCCTGCTCCGACCACACCGTGCGCCTGATTGGAACCGGCGGCAACACCATCTCCACGCGCCCGAGCCATGCCGATTGGGTCTACGCCGTGGCGCCGGCCGCCGATGGCGTCCGCTACGCGACCGGCGGCGGTGACGGAGCCATCAAGATCTGGGGCGCCACGGACAAGCCTCTCTTCACGCTGGCGGAGGAGCCGAAATGAGCGGATCTCCGGCCGTGCGGTCTGGCGCCGTTGCGGGGAACCACTCCCTCAGGAGCTGTGAAGGAATCGGGCGGACGGCCGGGTTGACAGACGAAAGCGTCTGTCCCACATTGCTGCCGAAGGCCTTGCGGGCAGGGTGGGGCAGGCGCTTCCGCCTGCCAACCGATTGTTCCACAGCTTCTCAAGCTCGTGGCTCCGACAGAGCCGCGAGCGAGGCGCCCGCTTTGGGGCCCGGGCGGCATCGCGGCCCCCGGCTGCTGCTGCTCGCCAGTCTTGCCTTGCTCGCCGCGGCCGCACAATCGCCGCCGGCCAAGAAAGCTCCCGCTCCGCCGCCGCCACCACTCGAGCCGCCGCAAGAGGTCGTCGCCTCGATCTACCCCGCAGGCGGCCAGCGCGGCCACACCGTCGAGGTGACCGTCACCGGCACGGGGCTTGCGCCCGAGGAGGTCATGGTCACCGGCGGCGGCGTCACCGGACGCGTCCTCGAAACCAAGTCCGCCACCCAGGCGCGCGTTTCCGTCGCCATCGCCGAGAGCGCCGAGCCCGGCGAGCGCGAGTTCCGCCTGCGCAACTCGGGCGGCGTCTCGAACCGAGCCCGCTTCATGGTCGGCACGCTGCCCGAGATCAACGAGGTGGAACCCAATTCCACCAGGCCGCAGGCGCAGAAACTCGCGTCGCTGCCGGTGGTGATCAACGGCCAGATTCTGCAAGGCGACCGCGACTATTTCCAGTTCCACGCGCGCGCCGGCGAGACCCTGGTCTGTGCCGTCGAGGCGCGCAGCCTGCTGCCCTTCATCGCCGACGCCGTGCCCGGCTGGTTCGACCCGATCCTGGCGATCTACGACTCCGAGGGCCGCCAGATCCGCTACGCGGACGATTTCGGATTCAAGCCAGATCCCGTTCTGTTCTTCAGCCCGCCCCAGGACGGCGACTACATCGTCGAGGTGCGCGACATCATCTTTCGCGGCCGCGCCGATTTCGTCTACCGCCTCACGCTGGGCGCGGTTCCGTACGTCAGCGGCGTCTTTCCCCTCGGCGGCCGGCGCGGCTCCACGATCAACGTCCAGTTGCGCGGCGCGAACCTGCCCGAGCGCGCCGCCCGCGTCAGTGTTCCATCAGATGCGCCGCGCGTGATGCACGTCATTGTCGGCGCCATCCCCTTCGCGCCCAGCGATCTCCCGGCGGTGGCGGCGAACGATTCCAATCACGCGCCCGAACAGGCGCAGCGCGTCACCGCGCCGGTGGCCATCGACGGGCGCATCGCCAATCCCGGCGATTCCGATTACTACGTCTTCCATGCCGACAAGGGGCAGAAACTGCTGATGGAGGTGATGGCGCGCCGCCTGGATTCGCCGCTCGATTCCATCCTCACGCTGTACAACGCCAAGCGCGAGGCGGTGGCCGAGAACGACGATTGGACCGACCCGCTGGAATCGCAGTTGACCCATCACGCCGATTCGCACCTGGTCTACACCTTCCCCGCCGCGGGCGACTACTCGCTGCGCCTGCGCGACGTGCAGGGCAATGGCGGCGAAGAGTACGCCTACCGCCTGCTGATCGCCGCGCCCAAACCGGATTTCGCTCTGCGGGTGACGCCGGACAATCCGCGCCTGGGGCAAGGCGACACCGCCGCCATCACCGTGACGGCGCTGCGCCGCGACGAGTTCGCGGGCGACATCGCGCTCTCGGTGGAGGACCTGCCGCCGGGCTTTCTGGCGAGCCAGGGAGTGATTCCCGCCGGGCAGACCGAGGGCCGCCTGACCATCACCGCGCCCATCGACGCCGCACCGGGTGTTGTGTCGCCCGTGATCGTGGGGACCGCGACCGTCGGCACGGACACCGTGCGCCGCCGGGCGGAAACCGCCGAAGCCGTGATGCAAGCCTTCGCCTACACCCACTACCTCACCACGCCGCGGCTCCTGATGGCCGTGACCCCGCCGGCCGCGTTCACGCTTTCGGCCGAGGTCCCGCCGGGTGAAGCGCTGGAAGTGAAGCCCGGCGGCGAGACGCCCTTCGTGGTCAAGGTGCGGCGCAGGCCCGGCGCGGCCAACGCCGTCACGATTGGGGCGGTGCGACTGGCGAACAACACCATCTCGACTAAGTCGATTCAAGTAACTCCGGATAAGGACGAAGTTACGATAGCGGTGGCGGCCACTAAGGACGCCAAGCCCGGGCTGCGCCAGGATATCATCATCAGCGGCTTCATGCGGGCGGGCGGCCAGACGATTACAAGGTTCACGCAGGCGATCCCGGTGAAGGTGGCGCAGTAGGGAGCGGGGATCCTCCGGCACGGGGGCGAAGCGACGGAGTGAGCCCTTACCGAAGCGGTGCCCGGACGGGACACATCGCAGGTTCAGGAGTTCGCCTCTCCGATGTGCCGCATTTGATCCTCGTGCTCTCTCCGGTATTCATCGAGCGCGGATAGGAGCCTCAGGGCCTTCTCTTTATTGCTCAGATACCTCCTGAAGTGCTTGGCCTTCAGGGTTCCACGGTGGACGTAGTCAGCGAACACCACACGCAATCTACGGGTGTTGAGGGGAACCGCATCGGCAGGCTTTTCCAACAGGCCATGAAACAGTGGATAAAGCTCCATACTCGCGAAGCGCTCTGGCAACTGCACGTACACTGCGGGATTCCCCAGACAGTACTTCTCTCCGAGAAAGGACAGATACCTGCGCATCTGGTCCTGCCGCCACCGCAAGGGGTCCGGACCTGCCGGTGCGCAGATCTCGGTTACATCTTGGCCCATGAACTGCTCGACGGCCCAGAACATCTGCGTGAGGTCGCGATACAACACACGCCGCATGTTTCGCCGACCGGCCCAATCGATAACGATCGATTGCCCAACAAGGCCACTGAAGAAGCCTACGACCGCCCCGACGAGACTGGTGAGTGTCGAAGCCAGCCACCACGGAGGCTGGTTCAGGATCTTCGAGATTTCTCCGAGCATATTCGCGTCCAGATGCCACGAGCTTCGGACAGCACTAAGTATACCGGGTGTGCCTGGCAGGTGCCACCTATCCATTTCACTCCTGGCCGTTTCGCTCCGAGCCCGCAGGGTGCGCCCTCCCGCGATTCGGCAGGCAGCGGAGCCGCAAACGGCGATTAGCGCTCCAGCGCGTCCAACACCGCCCCGCGATTCTTGGCGATGACTGCGAGGTAGGCGCGGGTGGTCGCGTCGGGCTTTCTGCGGCCTTGCTCCCATTCCTGGAGGGTCCTTGGGTTGATACAAAACGCGCGCGCAAATTCGGCCTGCGACATTCCCGCCTGGCTGCGGATACTTTTCACATCGACCTCATCCGGCAGCAAGATTCGCCGTGTCGGCAGTTTCGTCTCGCCTCTCACGTGAGCGAGAATCTGCTTGGCGCTCTCTTCCAGCGCCAACCCAAACTTGGTCCGCCGACTGGCTCCGGCGTTCCCAGCTCGTACACTCATCGTCATTGCCCTCCCTTGGCTGCCTTCTTAATCTGTGAAGCGAGTTTCGCGAGCACGTTCCGATCGGCCGCCGAAAGAGTCTCCTTTCGCGACTTGGCGTAAATCGAGGCCATGTAGATGCGCCCCGGTTCGGATAGGAAGAAATAGACCAGCCGCACGCCACCGCTCTTCCCCTTGCCCAGTTGAGCCCAGCGAGCCTTGCGGAAGCCGCCGGTCCCCGGGATGACGGGGTGGCCTTCCGGCGCGCAAGCGATGAAGAACTCCATGGCCATCCGCTCTTCCTCGTTCAGGAGCGCCGACGCCTGGGATTCGTATCCTGGCAGGCTCACGATTTCGGCGATCACGCTTATGACTATACGGCATCGACGTATAGCCAGTCAACCGCCTTCCAGGACGCAGGCCACGTGGAGCGGTAGCGCCCGGCCCGCCGAGGCCAACCAGGCGGCACGATAGGGCAGACACGGCTGACCCTCCGGCCGAATCGGCCAATCCAGCAACCAAGTCAGAACCACTGAGCGGAGACGGAAGGCTCAACCGTTTCCGAAGAACGCCTCATCCAACTCGCGGGTCACGTCGCCGGACAGCGGATGCAGCGAGCCCACCGCGCGGCAGTTGATGATGGCTTCGGCGGTCGATTCCAGCACTTCCAGCCGGTCAAACGCTTCCAGCACCGAGGCGCCGGTCACCAGGACGCCGTCGTTCTCCAGGATCATGGCCGGCTGTTGCGGAGAGAGCCGCCCGGCCAGTTCCGCGGGCACTTCGAATTGCAGACCGAAGGGCGCGCGGCCGGCGTGGCGCACCACCACGTAGCTCTCGGGGATGGTGCGCGTGTCCAACTCCGCGCCGGTCACGCTGAAAGCCGTGGCATTCACCGGGTAGGCGTTGACGATGGCGCCCACCTCGGGATGCCGGAGGTAAATCGCCTCGTGCAGTCCGGCCGCGCGGCTGGGCGCTTTGGCGGTCTCGTGCCGTCCGCCGCGCACCAGAACCAGGTCGCCGGCGCCCAGAGTGCCGCGGTCCATTTCCGCCGGTGTGATGATAAACGTCGACCGGTCCAGGCGTGCGGAGTAAGTTCCCTGCGTGCTGATGAACAGGCGCTGGCGATAGGCGCGGTGAACGAAATGGGCGAGCGTGCGCCGCACTTCGGCCTCCTCGCTCGAAGGCGCATCGGGCACGAACTCGCCGCCCGCGACCGGCCGCCGCCGCTCCAGCGCGATCTGATCATCGGTGAGCACGCGGACTTCTCCCAGCATGCTGGCCTTGATGATCGTCTTGGCCGTGAACTCGAAGGTCTCGAACCGGCGGAAGGCTTCCTGAAACGTCAGGCCGGCGGTGACCACCCCATGGTTCTCCAGAATGACGCAGTTGTATCCTCGCTCGAAGGCCGCGCCGACGGAATCGCCCAGGGCGGCGCTGCCGGGAAGCTGGTAGGGCGCGAATCCGCCCTCGCCGCAAACGTGCCGGGACTGGTGGAAGAGCCGCGTCTCGGGCACGCGGTGCACCAGGCTGAAGGCCACCAGGGCGACCGGGTGGGCGTGCACGATCCCGGCCAACTCCGGGCGGCGGCGGTGGATTTCCCGGTGAAGGGGAAGCTCCGACGACGGCCGGCCGGTTCCGTCGATGCCGCCATCAGGGCGCACGCGGACGATGTCTTCGCGCCGCAGCGCGCCTTTATCCAGGCGCGCGGGCGTGATCCAGACGTTGCCGTTGGGTTCGCGGATCGACAGGTTTCCCCCCGATGTGGTGGTCATGCGGTAGCGATAGATCCGCTCCATAGCCTGCAGAATCTCGTCGCGCGGGTGTAAGTAGCCGGGCATATGGCTATTCGGATCCCCTGCCTTCATTGTCCGGAACGTCGAAAAGGTAAAACGCGTGACCGACGATGGCTTTCGGCCGGAGCTGCCGCATCCACACCACCCCCAGCGCCGGCGCGCGCGCCACGATATGCGCGCTCACGGCGTACAAGCCCGGTTTGGGCCGCGCTGCGAAAGCCGCCGCCCCCGGACTCTCATACTTCAACCCATAGTCCTCCGGCGGAAGACTGCCGAAATAGCATAGCTGGATGGTTCGCTTCTCCCGGTGCGCCTGCAGCCAGCCGCGCAGTTGCTTCAGCCCCTGTCCCCAATCGACGTTGCTGTCGTCCAGCCACAGCGGCCCGCAGCGGCTGCCGCCGTCCAGGCCGATCTGGCCGGGACTTTCCAGTGCGCAAGCCATCTCATTGAAGTAAGACAGGTGATCCGGATAGATCCCCGCGGCCGCCACCACCGTCCAGACGCACAACACCCCGGCTGCCAGCCGCGCCCCCATCCGTCCGCTCCGCAGCAGCGCCGCCAACCCGATGCCGCCTGCCAGGAAGGCGAACGGCAGCGCGGGGATGATGTACCGCACGCCCCATTGGTCCGCGCCGATGGTATAAGCCACGAATAACACGGCCGGCGGCAGCAGCAGGAATAGCTTGGATACCAGCGGCATGCTCTTGTTGCGCATCAGCGTCACCCACCCGATAGCCGCCGCCGCCACCGCCGCCAGCGGCTCCTTCAGCAGGTAGGCAACCGCGAAGTAACTCGGAAAGCGGTCGTCACTCAGCACTCCGTGCAGGAAGTTGCCATGGCCGGCGACGTGGTCGGCGTTCACAAGGCGCAGTCCCTCCAGGTAGAGGAAGGGGTCACTGGAGAACAAGTAAGTGGCCTCGATCGCCACCGCGGCGACCGCGAATATCGCCAGAAACGCGGCGCCGGCCTTGACAACCGTCCGGGCCGCCAACCTGGAAAGCGGCGCGGCCAGCTTCACTCGGCCGCCCGAGCCATGACACTTCTTGTACCTTCTCCCGCTGCCGCATGGGCATGGACTGTTCGGCCCCGCCTCCGCCGCGGGCTCCTCCGGCCCGCCGCTCCGCCACATGCCGGCGAACAGCAGCACCGCGCCCACCGGCAACAGCGCTACCGCCGAGAACTTCGATCCCAGCGCCGCCCCCAACGCCAGGCCGCACCACACCAGCCGCAAGCGGCCCGGCGCTTGGATATAGCGCCACAGGGTGAACAGAAACAGCACGGTGAACGCAGCCATCCCGGTATCCGTGGTAACCAGGCTGGAATGCGCGATCATGGTGGGATCGAACGCATACAGGAACAGCGCGAACAGCGCCGCCCGCTCGCCCGCAAGTTCCCGCCCCCAGATAAAGATCAGCGCGCCCAGCAGCCCGCCCAGCAGGATAAAGGGAAGCCGCGCCCAGAACAGCACGCGGTCCGGCCCGTTGGAGCCGAGGATGTCGTTGCCGATCGGCCATTCCAGGTCCTGGTTGGCCGGTCCGCCTTCGACTAGCCGCGCCGCCATCGGACTCCGGGGCCAGTGCACGCCGGCCAGCAGCAGCGAAACCGCGCTCATCTCTTTCAGCAACGGCGGATGCTGGGGGTTGCCATGAAACACCCTGGCTTCCAGATAGGAAAGCCCGGAAGCGATATGCGGCGGCTCGTCGAACACCGCACTCTTCTCCAGACTGGCACAGAGGCTTTGCAGCATGAACGCCGCGACCAGGACACCGGCCAGGACCGGGTAAGTCAGCGACGCGCGATTCCCCTGGGACATCTGCGCACATCGTAACACGAAGAGACGGGGGCGAACCGGCTGCCGATCACCCTGTCCAATCCCGCGCCCGTCAAGCTCCAAGGAGCCGGGCGACGGCGAATTCAGGACAAATCGACAGTTCCGGGCGAACCGTTCTTCCTCAGCAGCACCGTGGTGACGTTGTCGGGGCCGCCGGCTTCCTTGGCGGCCTCGATCAGGTGCTGGCAGCTTTCCATCAGGGGGGTGCCGTCCCGGCCCTGGCGCAGGATTTCTTCCATGCGCGATTCCTCCACCACGCCGTGCAGGCCGTCGCTGCACATCAGCAGCATAGCGCCCGGAGCTAACGGGACGGCGTAGTAGTGGACGGTGAGCGGCGCACTGGCCCCGATGGCCATCGTCAGGACGTGCCGCATGGGGTGGTTGCGCAGGACTTCCTCGCCCAGCCCGAGCGGCCGGCCAACTTCGTTCACCCAGGTCTGGTCCTCGGTGATCGCCCGGAAGCCGTCGTCGTCCAGCAGGTAGGCGCGGCTGTCGCCCACGCTGGCGATGGAGATGCCATCGTCCATTTCAAGCGCCACCACCAGCGTGGTCCCCATTCCTTCCAGGCTGGCATCGTTTTGAGAGGCTTCGAGCACGCGCCGGTTGGCTTCCTCGACCGCGCGAAGGAGCACCTGCGAATCGCGGTGAGTTACGAACAACATAGCTTCCGAGACGGCTTCCACGGCCATTCGCGAGGCCGTTTCGCCCGCCTTCGCGCCGCCCATGCCGTCGGCCAGCACGTACAAGCCAAGCTCCGGCTCGATCAGACAGTAGTCTTCGTTGTTCGTTCTGACACAACCCATATCCGACATTGCGAAGGCTTCCAACATGCCCGAAAAATCCTCCGGAGCCCGGTCGTCCAGTCAAGACTTTATCATGCGGACCGCCGGTAACGTTACCGTAATTTTACCCGATCGTACCAGACGGTAAAATGGAGAGTCCGACCCATGATCTGGAAACGCCTGCGGCTGACGCTCGACATGATCCGGTTCGAGCACTCGGTATTCGCCCTGCCCTTTGCCCTGACCGGCGCCCTGCTGGCCTGGCGCGCCGCGGCGGGCCATCCGGCGGCGTCCGCGTGGGGCTTTCCGGGAACGCTCGCGTGGATTATCGCCGCCATGGTGTGCGCGCGGAGCGCGGCCATGGGCTTCAACCGCCTGGTGGACGCCGCCATCGATGCGCGCAATCCGCGCACCCGCATGCGGCACCTGCCCACCGGACTGCTCAGCCGGGGATTCACCTGGGCCTTCGTGGCGGCCGCGTCGGCGCTGTTCGTGGCGGCCGCCGGACAACTCAACCGGCTCTGCCTGGAGCTTTCCCCGGTGGCGCTCGCCATCGTGTTCTGCTACTCCTTCACCAAGCGATTCACCTCGCTCTCCCACCTGGTACTGGGGTTCAGCCTGGGTATCGCGCCGGCGGCGGCGTGGATCGCGGTCCGCGGTTCGCTCGATCCGCGCATTCTGTGGCTCACCGCCGCCGTCACCTGCTGGACGGCCGGCTTCGACGTCATTTACTCCTGCCAGGACTACGAATTCGACTGCGCGCAGCGGCTGTTCAGCGTGCCCCGGGTTCTGGGGATCGCGCGAGGGTTGCGCGTGGCCCAGGCGCTGCACGCCGCGATGGTGGTCTGTCTTCTGGTACTGGTACGCGATCTGCATCTGGGTGCGCTGTCGGTGGCCGGAGTCGCCGCCATCGCCGGCGTGCTGATTTACGAACACAGTCTGGTGAAACCCAACGATCTGTCGAAGGTCAATGCCGCATTCTTCACCATGAACGGCTACGTGAGCGTGCTATTCTTTGTTTTTTGGGCGGCCGACATTATCTTTTGTAAACCCGGCGTTTGACCATGCAAGTTGTTATCGACGATCCCGGTCTGGTTCCCGTCCGCGAGAAAGTGGAAGCGGGCGAGCGGCTGTCGTTCGAGGACGGCCTGGCGCTGTACCGTTCCCGCGACATCCTGGCGGTGGGCTACATGGCCAACCTGGTGCGCGAGCGTAAGCACGGCAACGTGACGTATTTCAACGTCAACCGCCATATCAACCCCACGGATGTCTGCGTGGCCAGTTGCCGCCTGTGCGCCTTTGGGAAGCGCGTGCGCGACCCCAAGGCCTATACCATGTCGCTCGAAGAGGTGTGGCAGCGCGCCGGCGAGGGATGGAGCGAGGCGGTCACCGAATTCCACATCGTGGGCGGCCTGCATCCGGAGCTGACGCTGGACTGGTATTGCGAAATGCTGCGCGGCCTCAAGCAGCGGTTTCCGAAAGTGCACCTGAAGGCCCTCACCATGGTGGAGGTCGCCTACCTGGCCCGGCGCACGAAGATCGCGATCCGCGAAACCCTGGTACGGTTGCGCGACGCCGGCATGGATTCGCTGCCCGGAGGCGGCGCCGAGATCTTCAACGAGCGGGTGCGGCGCATCATCTGCGACCACAAGATCGATGGCAACGAGTGGCTGGAAACCGCCCGCACGGCGCACCAGTTGGGCCTGCATTCCAACTGCACCATGCTCTACGGCCACCTCGAGAATGACGAGGACCGCGTGGACCACCTGGCGCGCCTGCGCGCGTTGCAGGACGAAACCGGTTCCTTCGTGGCCTTTATTCCGCTGGCGTTTCACCCCGATAACACGGCGCTCCAGCACATCGGCAGGACCACCGGTTTCGCCGACATCATGAACATCGCCGTGGCGCGCCTGATGCTCGACAACATCCCGCACATCAAGGCGTACTGGGTGATGATGACGCCGCGGATCGCCCAGATCGCGCTACGCTTCGGCGCCGACGATCTCGACGGCACCATCGTCGAGGAGCGCATCTACCACGATGCCGGCGCCACCACCGAGCAGGGCCTGCGCCGCGCGGAACTGCTGCATTTGATCCGCAAGGCCGGGCGCGAGCCGGTGGAGCGCGACACGCTGTACCGGCCGGTGGAACGGACGGAATCGGCGTTTCGGGTGGTGGTGTAGGCGATAGAGCGGCGCGGGGTTGACGACGCGTACCAAAACTGATACAGCATGTTATGTAGCCGGGTCTGAAGCGCCTGCCGGCGCGTTTCTACCGCTCGAATGGACGCGAGCCAGTGCGCGAATGGCTGAAGGGCCTTGAGCCCGAAGACCGGAAGGCGATCGGCGAAGACATCAAGGACGTTGAGTTTTCGTGGCCGATTGGCCTGCCGCTGGTTCGCTCGCTCGGGCGTGAATTGTGGGAGGTCCGGAGCGGTTTGCGGCATGGCCGGATAGCGCGTGTCCTTTTCTGCATAGAGCCCGGCTGCATGGTCCTGCTTCACGATTCCATCGAGAAGACGCAGAAGACGCCGCAACATGACATGGACTTGGCGCTCAAACGAAGAAGGGGAGGCGGCAAATGAAGAAGCAAAACATCGGATCGTCCTTCGATAGCTGGCTCCGCGAGGAAGGCGTCTATCAGGAAGTCACCGCGACTGCCATCAAGCGCGTCCTCGCCCGGCAGGTGGAAGCCGCCATGAAGGAGAGACACTTTTCCAAGGCGGAAATGGCGCGGAGGATGCGCACCAGCCGTGCCGCGCTTGATCGTTTGCTCGATCCCGAGTACGATGCGGTGACGCTGAGCACGCTGCGCAAAGCAGCCGTGGCTGTGGGCCGCGAGCTTCGGCTGGAGCTCGTTTGAGGGACGGGGCCGGGGCTTGCGGCGGCGGCGCAGAGCGCTCAGTTGTACCAGTACGGCGTTTTCGCGGTCCAGGGCGACTTGGGGTATTTCTGGTGGAGCATCTCGAAAGCGGCTTTGGCGGTCTTGCCGTAGGCCGGGGTTCCGCCTCCATACGGGTAGCCGCGCCGGACGCCGCGATGCAACGCCTCGGGAACGCGTGGGTCGTCAGGGTGGCTGCGCGCCCACTCCATGGCTTGCTTGAGTAAGTAGTCCAGGCTCCAGGGCTCGGCGGCCCTCAGTTGCTTCATCTCGTTTTCGTTGGCCGCCTGCTGGGGGCGCGACAGGAACGGCAGCGGCGCTGGGTTCGACTGGGCCTGCTGGGGTGCGCCCCTGCAAGGCCAGTACGGATTCGCGAATAGCGGGCGCGCGCAATGTCCGGGCTGTCGCAATCCAGCCCGGGCAACCATGGCCCAAGGTACGGATCCCTCAGAGCAATGTAGACCGCTGCGAAGCGCGCTCCTCCGGGCTCTGTGCGCTCAGAACGGCGCGCGCCACGGGCTCCGCCGCCGGATTCAATTCCACCAAGCGCTGCAGGCAGCGTTCCGTCTTCGTCCGCTCTTCCCAACAGCAACGCTCTGGCCCAGCCGCACTGTGCGATCGCCAGGCGAAGATTCGGGGGCAGGGTCTTGTCGCCGCTGGCGTCTACCCATAGCGAAAGCGGCAGTTGGGTGTTGAAGACCCGAGTGGCGTCCTCGTCGAACACCCGCCTCCACGCCCAGTCCGGAGCCGGTTCGGCCCGGTTCTCGAATCCATCGTACAGGACGACCTTCGGTTCGGGCTGCCGCAGCGCGCTTCGAAGGAACTCGGAGAAATCGCGGGCGATCTTGATTCTTTCCTCGAGGATCAGGTTGCGGGTAGCGATTTGCAGGTTTTCGGCCAGTGCACGGTCCGCCCAGATCCGCGCAGTTTCTTCGTGTCCGCGAGCCAGTTCGCCGGAGACGACGTAGTACGCGATGGATTCCCAGGCCGGGCCGGTGGCCGGAACCTGTCGCGCGGCCGCCAATAGTTCGGCCCGGTCCTTCTCTTGAGCGTTCATCAGAGCCGGTATCAGCCACAGGGGCTTGCCCGTCTTCCGCCACCACTCAAGCGCGCGGCCCCCCGCATCGGCCGGTGGTTTCTCCGAAAGGTCCATTACCCAGGCCGCCAATTCGTTGGTGGTTTCCACGTCCGCCAGTTCCTCCGGCAACCAGGCGCGTCCGGTGCCGTTGCGGCGATTGTTCACGATGTACAGGAAATCGGTCATGGATTGTGTCGGGTCCTCATCGCGCGGGTGCATCAATTCCGCGGTGAGTTCGGCTAGACGAGCCCGAGGCTCGACGCGCATCTGCCACAGACGCAGCAACGCCAACCCATCGTCGCGCCATTCCTCGTCCCGCGGGTCGTTCAGGGCTGCGAGGATGCGGGTCTTGGCTTCGCGAAAGGCGTCCATGTCGCATTAGATGGACCGCGGACAAGCGGCTTGCCCACTGCCTCACCTATGGCCCGGCGGTCCTGTCCGTCCAGCAGTCTGCTCGGGCGGCAGCTCGGTATCCATATTGCCCTGCGAGCCCGCCCATCTGGTAGCGCCGGTGCGCCGCCAGCAGGGGATCCGCGCCGGCGAGCGCCGGCTCCGGAATCTCGACCCCCTCGGTTCCGGAGCAGTCGGCGAATACCTGGTCCTGCGCGTGAACCCAGTCCACCGTCCGCGGGTCGTTCTCGCCCCAAATCGACCGCAAGTACTTCATCGTATCGGCAGCCACGGCGAACGCCGGATCGAGACAGTTTGGAAACGAATAGACCAGCCCGCTGCCGTTGATCTGCTTGTAGGGTTCGATGGCGGGCGCCGCGGTCCCGCCTTTCCATCCGCCTCTTTGTTCGTCCCAGGCATCGCGGCCGGAAGTGAACAACGGGGAGAACGCGCCATTGCGCTGATACCTTTCGTTTCGGGAAACGAACAGAGGATCCAGAGCATCTACTTCCGCATCCGTCAGCGGCGCCCCCGACACGGTTCGAAACGCCGCAACCAAGTAGGCTTGGCGGAAGGTCCGTCTGAGGACGCCGATCCTTCCGGCGCGGAACGCCGCCATGTCGCCGGGTACCGTCGTCGGGGCAAACAGCGTCGCCGGGGGCCCGATACCGCAACTGTCCAGACCCTCCGGGGTTGCAATCAACAGCACCGCCGCCACAACCAAGCCGACCTGCCAGAACCTCATCGCCACCACCTCCATGCCTGCGCCACCGCGGCATCATAGGCTTCCCTTGTCCACGGCCCGGCGTGAAAGAAGTACAGCCGCCTCGCCTTGGGGACTCTTACCGGCAGTTCGTCCATCGACACGCCCACGCTCGACCGGCAAACGCTCGCGGGAAAACGCTCCGGCAGACGCCGGTCCTCGGGCCCCATCTGGAACAACATCGGAGTCGCGTCGGCAACCGGCAGACTGCCGATCCAGCGCTCATGCTCGCACCAGTACTCCAGGGCCGTGATGGTCAGGGGCAGGTCCTTCGGCAGCTCGCGGCGCAAGTCGCGCAGATACCCGGCGAACCACTCCTGCTCGCTTTCACGGGCGTCGAAATCGATTTGCAGGGCGCGTATCCCCGGAGTCTTCGTGGCCCACATGGTCTCGCGCACCACATCGGCGCGCGGCGGGAGGCCGCGTCCGGCCGATTCGAGGCGCACCACCGCCATCAGGTCCGTGCCGGGTGTGAAGCGCAGCGGCGCGAGTCTGGGGCGCGACCGTACGCGGTGATCGTCAAACCACACGGTGCGGGCCAGAAACGCAATTCCAGCCTGGCCGGGCCTGACGAAGCGCAAGTCCTGCGGGCTCTCCCAGGCCCAAAGCATGATCCGGGGAAGCGACGGAAGCGGATCGGAAATGCCGCCGAATCGCAGCAGAAAGAGCGGCGCGGCCGCCCCACACACGATCAGAGGCCACAGTCGCATCTGAGGTTACGGCAGCGGCTTCTCGCGATGCAGCAGGTGCAGGATGTTCCCGTCGCAGTCGGCGAAGAAGGCCACCGTGTTGCCGCCGCTGGTCTGCGGCTCGCTCGAGAACTCGACGCCCTGCTCGCGCAACCGCGCGTACTCAGCCGGGAGATCGGTGACCTCGATGGCCAGGTGCCGGATTCCGGCGTCCTTCATGTGGGAAGCGGAAGCCTGGTTGTGGGACTCGATGATCTCGATCATGCTCCCGTCAGCGGCCTTCACGAAGACGGTTTTGGAACTGCCGGAGCGATAGTTGACCACGAAGTCCAGGTGGTCCACGTACCATTGAGCCAGGCGGCTCGGGTCGGGCGATGCGATCGCCGTGTGTTCAATGCCCTTGACCATAAAGGGCATTATAGCGGGAAAAAGGGGTCTGACCCCTTTTTCCCGGCTACTGCTTCTTGGCGGCGGGAGGAGCGGCCTTCTTGGTGGCCGGAGGCCGAACGATAGCGCAGGGCGTCTTCTCGAGGCCCTCGATCTTGGCCTGTTCCATCTCCATGGTCAGGTTGAACGGAGTTGCCGCGTAAGCCTTGGCTATGGCGCCCTCCCAGGTGATATCGACGTCCACGGTGGGCTTGCCTTTGACGGGCGTGTCGAGTAGCAGGGTGACCTCTGGCGTCTTTTCGTCGGAAAGCGCCACGATCAGCGACTTCGAATTGCAGGCAGGCTTGCCTTCCAAAACTTTGCCCTTTAGCTTTGGCATCTGGGCGTCCGCCATGTTGTCCTTGAAGTACGCTTCGCCTCCATCGGTGAGGGCCTTCTTGACGTCCAGCCAGCGGGCCAGGTCGGGATGGGCGGCGACGAAGGCGTCCTGCTTGTCCTTTTCGACCTCCGCGCTCGATTTCACGGTGAATCCCTGCGGCGGGGTGGGAGACTTCACGGCGAGAACCTTCAGATCGGCGAGGCCTTCGTCGCTGCCGTGGAACCGGGTGTAGTAGGTGGTGAGAGACTTGGCGGTAGCTGTCTGCCATTCCTTGGTTACGCTACCGGTCGTGGGATCCAGGGAGGTGGCGCGGGCATACAGGTACAGAGCCTCGGGGAACTTCTCGGGATGGGTCTGGGCGATATACTCGCCCACCAGCGCGGCGGCCAGGTTGGCGGCCACCGTGGCGTTGTCCGGATAGGCCTGGAGCGCTTTGCGAAAGGCGGCTTCGGCGGCGTCATAGCCCTTCTTAGTCAAGGCGTCGACGCCGGGCGCCACGGTGACATAGTAGACCGCCTGTTTGGCGATGGGATCCACCTGGGCGTGCAACTGCGCCCACTGGGCATCGGAGTAGCCTTCCGCCTTTCGGCTGTATTTCAGCAGCAACTCGGCCGCCTTGCGGGCAGTGGCCAGCTCGTCCGGTGTCGCGCCGGGAGTCTGCATGACGGCCTGCGACACAGTGAGCAGGACACCCAGCACGGCCGCGGGGCCGCCCTTGGGGTCGGGGAAAAGGGAGTCGATATCGCCGGACAGAAGTTCGCCGGCCGCGTCGATGGCCTTGGCGGTCTGGCCGGCGCCTGCGTAAGCGCGGACGTAGGCAGCCTTACCCTCGTTGGCGTAATCGGACTTGGGAAACTTCTGTTTCCAGGAGTCGAGGTCCGCGATCGCCTTGGCGAAATCCGGCGGAGTCTTGCCGAGGTCCACCTGGGCGGCGTTGTACGCGTCGAACTCGTCCGCCTTCATCTGCCTCACCGGCGCCGCCGGTTTGTCCACCTGGGAAGCCGGCTTCGCCGCCTCCTGTGCCAGCGCCAATACTGGCACTCCGATAGCCGCGGCCAAAATGGCGGCGCTCGCCATGGCCCTGAACCTTTTCTGAAGAGTATGCACCGATGCCTCCTGCCTGTTTCCGGATGTTTCGTCGTTGTTACCGGTCGATTCCGAGTTTCGCAACCCCGGCGCCCATGCCCGTGGCGCCACACCATTGGACTCCGCCGGCGTTCGCCAGGTTCCGAATCACAAATGATAGCAGATCAACGCTATGCTGGTAGCTCCCTGGTTTCCATGCGCTATTTCGATCTGGCGGTCATCGTCGGCTATTTGGCCGGAATCACCTGGTTCGGGGCGCATTTCCGCAAAGGCCAGCGGAGCCTCCGAGACTATTTTCTGGGCGGCCGCAACGCGCCATGGTGGGCCATTGGCCTGTCGATTGTCTCGGCCGAGACCAGCACGCTGACCATCATCGGCACGCCCGCCCTGGCGTTTGGCGGAAACCTGGGCTTCCTGCAACTGGTGCTGGGCTACCTGGCGGCCCGCATCGCGATCTGCTTGGTTTTTCTGCCGCACTATTTTCGCGGCGAGATGTTCACGGCGTACGAGTTGATGCGGCGCCGTTTCGGAGAGCGCATCCGCAAGCTCGCGGCCGGCGTGTTCCTGGTGACGCGCGCGCTGGCCGAAGGCGTGCGGGTGTTCGCCGTCTCGCTGGTGATTTCCATCGTGCTCGGCTCGGGCGAGGTCCCCTCGATCGCCCTCATCGTGATCCTCACGCTGTTCTACACTTTCGAAGGCGGCATGACCGCGGTGATCTGGACCGACGTGGTGCAGATGACGCTGTATGTGGCGGGCGCCATACTCAGCCTGGCCGCTATCCTGGGCCGCATCCCCGGCGGGTGGGAACACCTTCTGGCGGTGGCGGGCGCCGCTCACAAGCTCACCGTTTTCGATTTCCGATTCTCGCCGGACATGGCCTTCTTTTCGCGCACCTACACCTTCTGGGCGGGCCTCGCGGGCGGATGCTTCCTGACCACCGCCAGTCACGGCACCGACCAGCTCATGGTGCAGCGGCTGCTGAGCGCGCGCGACCAGGCCCAGAGCCGCGCCGCGCTCCTGGCAAGCTGGGTAGTGATTCTGTTCCAGTTCGCGATCTTCCTGTTCATCGGCCTGGGCCTGTACGTTTTCTATGGAGACAGTCACGCCGCGCCGCCCGGCCGGCTGGACCGCATCTATCCCGACTTCATCTGGAACCGCCTGCCCCACGGCCTCGCGGGACTGCTGATCGCCGCCATCCTGGCCGCCGCCATGGCCAACCTCAGCGCCGCCCTGAATTCGCTGTCCTCGACAGTGGTGGTGGATTTCTTCCACGCGCCCGCCAAGGGCATGAGCGAGCGGAAGGCGCTACGCCTGGCTCGCGTGGCGACGGTTTTCTGGGGAGTGGTGCTGCTGGCGGTAGCCATCGGCGCGGGCTATTCCAGGAAATCGGTGCTGGAGACGGGCCTGACCATTGGCTCCGTTCCGTCGGGCGCGCTGCTGGGGGTCTTTCTGCTGGGCGTGCTGACGCGCAAACCGCGCGAGGGAGCGGCCATGGCGGGAATGGCCGCGGGACTCCTGGCGGTGGCTTCCGTCGCCCTGTGGACGCGCGTGGCCTGGACCTGGTACGTGCCGATCGGGACGATTGTGACGTTCTCGGCGGGGCTGGTAGGATCGTTGTTCGAACGGCCGGTGAAGGCGGAATCCGTATGGAACAGCACGTCAGGCATGAACTGAAGCGCGACCTGGGGCCCTGGGCCGCGGCGTCGATTGTGGTGGGGACGGTCATCGGCAGCGGCATTTTCCTGGTGCCGCACGATATGGTGTTGCGCGTCGGCTCGGCGAGGATGGTGTTCGTCGTCTTCGTATTCGGCGGGCTGCTCTCGCTGGCCGGTGCGCTCAGCTACGCCGAACTGGCCGCCGCGTTGCCCGAGGCCGGCGCCGAATACGCCTACCTTCGCGAGGCTTACGGGCCGATGTGGGGCTTCCTTTATAGCTGGGCGCAGACCTGGGTGGGAAAAGGCGGCTCCATCGCGACTTTGGCCACCGGGTTCTTCTATTATCTGACGACCTTCTTCCCCGGTTTGGACACGGTCTTCTATTCCCTGCCGCTACCGCTTGGACCCCACGGCGGGCCGCTCGAATTCCGCTATGGCCAATTGCTGGCGATGGCGCTGATTCTGGCGCTCTCCTGGCTGAATTATTACGGCGTGAAACTGGGCGGCGACGTGCAGGTCGCCGTGACAGCCGTCAAGCTGGGGCTGATCGCCCTGATCGTCGTCGCCGGACTGGGCTTCGGCCATGCCCACGCGCCGGCGGCGGCCATCTCCGGCCCGGTGACCGTTGCCGGTTTCTTCGCCGCGCTGGTGGCGGCGCTATGGGCCTACGATGGTTGGAATAATGTGGCCATGGTGGCTTCGGAAGTGCGCGATCCGCAAAAGAACCTGCCCCGCGCGCTGGTGGGCGGGACCATCGCGGTAATCGTCATCTACCTGCTCGTGAACGCCGCGTACTTCCGCGTTCTGAGTGCCGCCGAGGTGGGAAACAGCCCGCGGGTAGCGGGCGAAATGATGCGCCGGATACTGGGCGGACCGGGCGCCGGCGTGGTGGCCATAGCCGCCATGATCAGCATCTTCGCGGCCCTCAACGGCTCCATTTTGACCGGATCGCGGGTGCCGTACGCAGCGGCGCGGGACGGTTTGTTCTTCCGCGCGGTGGCGCGCGTCCACCCGCAATACCGCACCCCTGGCGTATCCATAACGATGCTGGGCGGGTGGAGCGCGTTGCTGGTGCTCACCGGCGGATTCCGGCAGCTCTTTACCTACGTGATGTTCGCCAGTTGGATCATCTACGGCATGACCACGGCCGCTGTCATCGTTCTGCGCAAGAAGCGTCCCGATCTGCCACGGCCGTACCGTACGCTCGGCTATCCGGTGGTCCCCATCCTGTTCGTGGCGGTGGCGTTTCTTCTGGTGCTTTCCACGCTGCACGACTCTCCGCGCGAATCCATCATGGGAATCGGAATGATCGCACTCGGGCTGCCATTCTATTTCTACTGGAAGCGCGGGGCCGACGATTGAGAGAACCGGCCGCCGTGAGTGGGCGGCCCGCTCCACGGCTACAGTTGTTGCGGCGCCTCGCCGAGGGTGACCTTCACTTCCACATTGTTGCCGTTGCGGTAGACCGTCAGCGTCAATAGTTGGCCGCTTTGCTTCTTGTTCATGGCGCGCCGCAGCGCGTCGGCGGTGTCCACGGTGTGGCCTTCCACGGCGACGATCAAGTCTCCGCCGATACCCAACTGGTAGGTGTTGCCCACCACCACCACGCGGCCCGGGCCGCGCAAACCGGCTTCCGCGGCCGGCGATCCGTTCTCGACCTCCTGGATCAGCAGGCCGCCCTTGGCAGGCAGATGGAGCATCTCGGCCAGATCCCCGGATACCCAAACCTCCTTGATGCCCAGCCAGGGCACCGCCACGCGGCCGTGCGCCTGGAAGTCGGTCAGCATGATCTTGGCGCGGTTGATGGGCATGGCGAAGCCGATCCCCACGTTGCCCTGTCCGTAGATGGCGGTGTTGATGCCGATGACGTTGCCGTGGGAATCCAGCAGCGGCCCGCCGCTGTTGCCGGGGTTGATGGCCGCGTCGGTCTGGATCATGCCCTCGAGGTTCTCGTCCTCGGTCTGGATGTCGCGGCCGAGCGAGCTGACGATGCCGGTGGTCAGCGTGCCGTCGAAGCCGAACGGATTGCCGATGGCTTCCACCTTCTGGCCCACCACCAGCACGTCGGAATCGCCCAGGCGAAGGGTGGGCAGCTTGCGGCCGGCCTCGATCTTGATCAGCGCCAGGTCGTGGCGGGTATCCGTGCCCAGCACTTTGGCTTTGTAGACTTTCTGGTCCATCAGCTTGACGGTCAATTGCGCGGCGCCCCGGACGACGTGATAGTTGGTGAGAATCTCGCCGTCGGCATTGATGATGAACCCCGAGCCGGTGCCCTTTTCCGGGTAGACCTGGAAGAACCAGTTCTGGCGGTATACCTGGGAGGTGATATTGACGGTGGCCTCGCGAGCGCCTTTGTAGATGTCGATGTTGTTCTGTTCCTCGGGCGAGTAACCGGAGGCGGCCGCGGCCGCGGCGGGCTCCGTCCAGACTCCCCTGGGGTCGTGGTTGGGCAGCAGATGACCCACGTTGTAGCGTCCGATGATGTAGACGGCCGCCAGCAAAGTGGCCAACAGAAACAGTCGCAGAGCTCTCATGATGCAATTCTCCGTAAGGCAACGTGTACGGCCCGGGTTTGCCGCACGGTGTCTTCCTTCTCCCCGGATGTATCTATGACGAAATGCGCGAAGGTTCGTTTCTCGTCGAGCGGCAGTTGGCGGCGAATGCGCGCGAGCACATCCTGCTCGGTAGAGCCTTCGCGCCGCATGGCCCGTTCCACCTGCTGGTCTTCCCGGCAGGTCACCAGGACGATGCGGTCGAAGCGCTTGTAACTTCCGTTTTCGATCAGGATGGCGGCTTCCACCACGAAGATTCCGTGAGGCTCCCGCGCGGCGTATTCGGCGGCCAGGGCCTCTTCCCGGCGCATCACGGGCGGATGCACCAGGGCGTTCAGACGCGCCAGCCGCTCGGGCGAATTAAAGACACGGGCGGCGAGCAGGTTGCGGTCGATGTGCCCTCCGCCGTTCACAATGTCGATCCCGAATTCCCGAATCACCGCGTCGTAGGCTTCCCCGCCGGGAGCCAGCGCCTGATGCCCCAGCTCGTCGGCCTGGATGAGGAAACATCCCCACTCGGCGAGCCTGTCTCCCACGAAGCTCTTCCCGCAGGCCAGGCCGCCGGTCAGTCCTACCTTCAGCATATTCCCGCCCGCCGCGCGGCCGCATCGACGGTATTCGCCATGAGCATGGCGATGGTCAGCGGCCCGACGCCTCCAGGCACCGGGCTGTAGGCCGCGGCCTTCTCGACCACGTCGATCGGATCGACGTCGCCCACCAGCACGCTGCCCTTGGCGTCGAAGGCGGCCAGTTTCTCCGGCGAGTTGCGGAAGATGCGCGCCACGTCCTCGCGCTTGTCGAGCCGGTTCATCCCCACGTCGACCACGATGACGCCGGGCTTCAGAAAGTCGCCGGTAATCATGGCGGCGCGCCCGATGGCGGCCACCAGGATGTCGGCCTCGCGGCACACCGCCGGCAGGTCGCGGGTGCGCGAATGGCAGATGGTGACGGTGGCGTGCTCGTGCAGCAGCAGCATGGCCACGGGCTTGCCGACGATGTCGCTGCGGCCCACCACCACGGCGCGGCATCCCACAAGGGGGATGCGGTAACGCTTGAGCATTTCGAGGATGCCGGCGGGCGTGCACGCGCGCGGCCCGGGGAGCCCGGCGACCAGGTTGCCGACGTTGATGGGGTGGAAGCCGTCGACGTCCTTTTCCGGCGAGACCTCGAGCAGGATGCGCTTGGAATTCACCTGCGGCGGCAGCGGAAGCTGCACCAGGATGCCATCGATCTCCGGCCGCGCGTTCAACTGGCGGACTACTTCGAGCAACTCCTCGGTGGTGACGCTGTCGGGCGGGGTGATGGTCTCGGAGTAGATACCCAGGGCGGCGCAGGCCTTGACCTTGTTGCGAACGTAGATTTGGGAACCCGGGTCGTGGCCCGCCAGAACGACGGCCAGCCCCGGGGGACGGCTCTGGGCGGCCAACTGCTCGACGCGCGGTTTCAACTCCGCGAGGATCTCATCGCGAACGCGATTGCCATTGAGGATATCGGGCATCCATAGTCCATTCTAACGTGAACGATCGCACGTACCGATAGCCGTCGGTACCGGGCGGCGCTAACCTTTCTCCTGGTCCGGCGTATGCTGATTCATATGTTGTTCGACCTGCGCTATGCCCTAAGAACGCTGGCCCGCAATCGGGGATTCGCCGCGATCGCGGTGCTGACCTTGGCCTTGGGAATCGGGGCGACCACGGCGATCTTCAGCGTCTTCAACGCGGTGTTGCTCCGTCCGCTGCCATATGCGGAGCCCGGCCGGCTGGTGGCGATCGAGGAAGTGGTTCCCAGGTTCGCGCAGTACGGACCCAGCCTGCCGGTGACGGCGTGGCACTTCCGCGAATGGCGGAAACACAGCCGCGCCTTCGAGCAGTTCGCGCTGGTGGGCAGTATCGGCTACACTCTCACCGGCGGAGGCGATCCGCTGAGCCTCACCGGCGGCCGGGTTTCGGCGAGCCTGTTTCCGATGCTGGGCATCCAGGCGCAACTGGGCCGGACGTTCCGCGAGGACGAAGACCAGCCCGGCCGCGACCGCGTGGTGGTGATCAGCAACAGCCTCTGGACCAGCCGTTTCCACCGCGACCCGGCCACCGTGGGAAGCAAGATCTCGCTCAACGGCCGGCCGTTCGAGGTGATCGGCGTGTTGCCGGCGGGAATTCGAGTTCCGTCGGAAGGCGATCTCCAGGCCATTTGGCGGTTTCCAGCCGAGGCCGATTTCTGGAAACCGTTCGCCATCGCCGATCCCGACCTGGCGATCATGGCGGAGTACAACTTCGGCTGCGTTGCCCGGTTGAAGCCCGGCGTTTCGCGCGCCCAGGCGACCGCCGATCTCAACGCCATTCAGGCCGGCATCGTGAGAGACCTGCCGGAGAGGCCGGAGCTGAGCGTTCTGATCTCCGGGTTGCGGGACCAAATGACCGGGGGGGCGCGCGAAAGCCTCACGCTGCTGCTGGCCGCCGCCGGGTTGGTGCTGCTCATGGTGGTGGTGAACTTGGCCAATCTGCTGCTGGCACGAGCTTCGGCGCGGCGGCGGGAATTGGCCATCCGCGCCGCCATCGGGGCAGGCGTGGGCCGCATCGTGAGACAGATGCTGACGGAGAGCCTGTTGCTGGCGGTGGCGGCCGGCGCGTTGGGCGTGCTGCTGGCCCGATGGGCGCTGGCCGCGATCCTGGTCAAGGCTCCGCTCGAACTGCCGGGCCTCAAAGACGTGCGCCTCGATTCCACGGTGCTGGCGTTCGCCGCGCTGGCTGCCGTGGCCAGCGGTCTGCTGTTCGGCATTCTGCCGGCGTGGCGGATGGCCCGCACCGATCCGCAGGCGGCGCTGAAATCGGGCAGCCTGGCGATCACCGAGGGACGTCAGGGCGGAGGCCTGGGGCGCCTGCTGATTGCCGCCGAAGTGGCGCTGTGCTCGCTGTGCCTGGTGGTGGGCGGGCTGCTGCTCAACAGCTTCGTCCGCCTCACCAACGTGGACAAGGGATTCCAGGCCGATCACGCCATCACCCTGAACCTGAGCCTCCCCGCCTCGCGCTATCCCGGCAACGAAAAGCGAGCGGCCTTCGTCGAGACGCTGCTGGACCGCATCCAGGCCATGCCGTCCGTAGTGGCAGCGGGAGTTAGCAACTGCGGGCCGCTCTCGGGCGAGGGCAGCAACGCCGACATGGAGGTGGAAGGCGCGGCTGGCGCTGCCGCGGATCGGCCCTGGGTGGACTACCGCGGCGTCACTCCGGACTTTTTCCACGCCATGGGAGTCCCGCTGCGCCGCGGCCGCCTGTTCGGGCCATCCGACCGCAGCCGCGTGGTGGCCATGATTTCGACGCAGGTGGCGCGGCGCATGTGGCCCAATTTGGATCCCATCGGCATGCGATTCCACCTGGGTTCCGTGGAGGCCGAATGGATCGAAGTGGTGGGAGTGGTCGGCGACGTGCGCTCCAGCCTGCACAAGGCGCCGAATCCGACGGTGTACGTGCCCTACTGGCAACTCGCCCGGCGGGACGTCGCCCTGGTGGTGCGCACGGCGGCGCCGCCGCTTTCGATTGCCGGCGCGGTGCGCGGCGCGATTCGCGGCCTGGACCCCGAGTTGCCCGCGCCGCGGCTGCGCACCATTGACGAGGTAGTGGACGCCCTGCTGGCCGAGCGCCGCTTTCAGTTGACCCTGGTGCTGGTTTTCGCCGTGTCGGCTCTGCTGCTGGCGGCCATCGGCGTCTACGGCGTGGTTTCGCACGCGGTGGCGCGGCGGACCAACGAAATCGGCATCCGCATGGCGCTGGGCGCTTCGCGCGGGGATGTGCGGCTGATGGTGGCACGGCAGGGGCTGGCGCCGGTGGCGGCGGGACTGGCGACGGGACTGGCCGGCGCGGTCGCGGTGGCAAGGCTGGCCAGCGGTTTCCTCTTCGGCGTGAGCCCGGCCGATCCGCCGACCTTCGCCGCCGTGGCCGTGATGCTGCTGACCGCCGCTTTGGCGGCGTGCTACCTGCCGGCCCGCCGCGCCACGCGGGTGGATCCGCTGACGGCACTTCGGTACGAGTAGCCGCGAGTCTCCGCTACAATTCGGGATAGCACCGGCATGGAGCGCGACTTCCCCAATGGCTACCTGAGGATCGACTTTGCGGCGGAGGCGTTCGACTCGGCGCCGAAACTGCTGGCGCGCTCGGCGGCGCTGTACTTCGGGAACCTGCCGCGTGTGGCGGCGGTGACGCTGATGGTCTTCCTCCCGGCTAAACTAGCGCTCGAGTGGCTGTGCTGGGCGCTCGAAGTGGCGGAGGGCGGCGTAACGGCCTATGCGCTGAGCGCGGTTAGCGACCTGGTATTGGGCGCGCTGGCGGCGCCGGCGGTGGTGTATCTGCTCGTCGCCAGGCTACGGACAGGGCGGCCGGCGGGGATCGGCGAATCGCTGCGGTGGGGTTGGCGGCTATGGGGCAAGAGCCTGTGGAACAGCTTCAAGATGGAGGTGACGGTGGCGCTGTGGACGCTGCTGCTGGTCGTCCCGGGAGTCGTGGCGATGGTGAGGCTGGCGTTCACCGAGGTGGTGGTGGCCGTGGAGGGCAACCGCACGGGGGACGTTTTGGGCCGGAGCCGCGAGCTGAGCGCGGGGCGCGGCTGGCGGATCTTCTTCGTGGTGGCCGCGCTCGGACTGGTCGAATTGCTGGCGTGGGGCGGCGTGCTGCGGCTGCGGCTGGGCATGGCGCTGACCGACAGCCTGCTGGCGGTGGTGTCGCAGTGGAGCACGAGTGCCGCGCTGCTGATGTACCTGGGAATTACTCGGGCCAGCGCACGATCTTGAGATCGACGGCTGTGGCGCGGTTCGGTTCGACGCGCACGGAGGTGGCCCAGGCGGCGAGGCTGCGAATGAAGACCGGGTCGGTGAGCGCGTCGGCATCGCCGATGCGATCGAAGGCGAAGGCGTGGTACTCGCCGGGGCGGAGGTTGGCGATCTCGAAGCGGCCGCCAGCGCCAGCGGTGGTGGTCGAGATGAACAGGGTGTCGAGCAGAGCTTCATCGGCGGGCACGAGGGCGACGGTGGTTCCCTCGCCCTCGCTCACGGCGCCGCGCACCGAGCCTCCATCGGCCTTGAAGACCACGCGCAGCGGCGGGGCGCCGGGGGCGAGCGCGAACTCCTGCCCGAGGACATCGCGGCCGCCGAGGAACACGCTGGCCAGGTAGTGCCCGGCCGCAACGCCGCAGACCTCGACTTTGTAGCGGCCGGGGTAGACTTCGGGGATGCGCAGGGAGCCGTTCTCCTGGGCGTCGCCGGAGGCGTCGCGGGCGACGCCGGTGGAAATGAGCGAGACGCTGGTGGTTTCGCAGAGGTCATCGGCGGTGCGCGCCTTGGCTCCCTCGACCCTGCCGACGACGGTGAAGGGCTCGGTGAGGCGGACGGAGACGGGGGAAGCGTCGGCGTCCCTGACGAGGGCGGTGGCGAAGCCCATGAGAGACGCCTCGCCGCGTTCGACTTCGGCTGTGAGGTACCAGTCGCCGGGACGGACGCGCGGGAAATCGAAGGCGCCGCCTTCGGTCGAGAGTACCTCGGCTTCCTCGGGTTCCCACCAGTTGGCGGGCGGCGGAACGAGCTTGACGGCGAGGCCGCGGACGGGCACGCCGCGCGTGTCAAGGACCACGCCGCGGACGTGGAAGAGGGCGACGGATTGCAGGTGGACGTCGAAGCCGGAGAGGTCGGCGCCGGTGGACACGGCGATGGGCTGGGCGGCTTGCGGGCCGGCGGCAGCGGGGTAGTAGGTGGGCGCCCAGGCGCGGGGCGCGGACTCGGAAGAGGGCGGGGCGGGAGCGCTCAAGCCGCCTCGGCGGAGGCCGTCGGACTGGTAGGGATCGGCCAGCAGGCGGTACATGCCGGCCTCGGTGGCGAGGGTGAAAGCGCCGGAGTCATCCGTGGTGGCGACGGATCCGACGGTCCCACGGGCGGCGCGCAAGGGGACCAGGGTGACGCGGACGCGCGGGACGGGTTGGAGGTGCGAATCGAGGACCCGGCCGGCGATGCGCGTCCACGGGACCATCTCGGCGCGCAGGCGGATGGGGACGGCATCCGCGGCGATGTGCATTAGGCTGGACGAGGCATCGGCCACCGAGAGGCCGCGCTTTTCGTAAACCGGGAGGTAGTCGCCGGGGTCAACGTCGAGGATGCGGAAAGCGCCCGAGGAATCGGTGACGGCGCGGTAGGCCAGGCCGGCGGTGCCGCGGTCGAGGGTGACGGAGACACCGGAGATCCCCTGGTGGGTGACGCGGTTCAGGACCGTGCCTTCGACGGTAACACCGGTCTGGGAGAACAGGAGCGGGGCGAAGAGGAGCGTGGTAAGACGGAGGAGAGGCATGGCGTCATGGGCGATGCACGTACGGGGCCTTTGCGCGTGGGCAACCGGGCGTCGCGAAGAGTCGCGACGCGGCACCGACGGGTGCGTGCGCCACAAGTCACAGTGTAGCCGATCGGGCGCGGCCGCGGAGCCGCGCATAAAAGGGGTCTGACCCCTTTTTAGGTGCGCTCGAGGAGTTCGAGGAGTTTCTCCTGGACGGCTTCGGCGGTGGGGTTGTCGGGGGTGACGATCAGGATGGTGTCGTCTCCGGCGACGGTGCCGATGACTTCGGGCCAGCCCTGGTTGTCGAGGGCGACGGCGACGGAGTTGGCGTGGCCGGGGGACGTCTTGAGGATGACGAGGTTCTGGGCGCGGAGGACGTCCTTGAGGAACTCGGCGGCGAGCATGGAGAACTGCGGGCCGATTTCCTCGGGCGCCATCTCCTGGTAGCCTTCGCGGGTTTTGACGAGGCGCAGGTCGCGCAGGTCGCGCGAGAGGGTGACCTGGGTGGCGGCGATCCCGAGGTTCTTCAGTTCCTGCGCCAGCTCTTCCTGGGTGCCGATGCGCTTGCCGCGGATCAGCTTGAGGATCTGGCCCTGACGATAGGATTTGGTCATACGATCATTTCTCCGAGCCGCAGTTTGGCGGCGGCGACGGCCTGGGCGACAGCCAGGCGGCCGGTGCCGCCGGGCAATTCGCGCGATTTGAGGCCCTGTTCGGGACGGAGCAGAGCGGCGCACTCGCGCGTGAACTCGGGAGCGAAAGCCTGCATCTCTTCGGCGGTCCAATCGGCGGGCCTGCGGCCGGCGCGGACACTTTGTAGCACAAAGCGACCGACGATCTGGTGGGCCTGGTGGAAGGGCGTGCCGGCGCGCGCCAGGGCCTCGGCGAGATCGGTGGCCACGACCCAGCTCTCCTCGGCGGCGGCGGCGGGGCGGGCGGGATTCAAGCGGGCGGAATCGATGACGGCGCTCATCATGGCGAGGGAGCCGGCCAACTGGTCGCCAGCATCGAAGATGGGCATCTTATCTTCCTGCATGTCGCGGTTGTAGGTGAGCGGCAGGCCTTTCATGGTGACCAGGAGCGAAGTGAGGCAGCCGATGACGCGGCCGCTCTTGCCGCGGATCAACTCGAGCGAATCGGGATTCTTTTTCTGCGGCATGAGGCTGGAGCCGCTGGTGACATCGTCGCCGAGCGAGAGCCAGCCGAACTCCTCGCTGGAATAGAGGATCCAATCCTCGGCGAGGCGGCTGAGGTGGAGCATCGTGACGGAGCAGGCGTAGAGGAAATCGAGGGCGAAGTCGCGGTCGGCGGAGACGTCCATGCTGTTGCGGGTGATGCCGCCGAAGCCGAGATCGACGGCAATGGCTTCGCGGTCGAAGGGGAAGCCGCTGCCGGCGAGGGCGCCGGAGCCGAGGGGCGAAAGGTCGATGCGGCGGCGGGCGTCGCCGAAGCGTTCCCAATCGCGGGCGAACATTTCGAAGTAAGCCAGCAGGTAGTGCGGCCAGAGGACGGCCTGGGCGCGGCGCATGTGAGTGTAGCCGGGGATGAGCGCGGCGGGGTACATTTCGGCGAGGCCGAGGAGGCGGCCCATGACGCCGCAGAGGAGGGCGCGGAGGTCGTCGCACTCTTCGCGCAGCCAGAGGCGGAGGTCGAGCGAGACCTGCTCGTTGCGGCTGCGGCCGGTGTGGATCTTGTCGGCGACGGCGCCGGCCTCTTCCTTGAGCTTGCGGATGACCAGGGTGTGGACGTCTTCGTCGTGGGCACCTTCGTAGAAGGCGGGGGAACGGGAGTCGGCGAGGATGGCGTCGAAGGCATCGACGATTTGCGCGCGCTCGGCGGCGGTGAGAATGCCGACCTGTTCGAGAGCGCGGGCGAAGGCCTGGGAGCCGCGGACATCGGCGTCGAGCAGGCGACGGTCGAAATCGAGCGAGTTCGAAAAGCGCTCGAAGATTTCGGAAGGTCCGGATTCGAAACGGCCGCCCCAGAGTTTCATTGGGGGGCTCCGGGGAGGGTTGGGCGGACTGGAGGGCGAGACCAGCTCGCCGGGCCGCGCCCAGAGGGCACCCGCAATCGGCCGCTGGCTGCCAGCCCAATGCCACTTAAACAAGCCTTGCGTACCGTTCGGCAGAAATTGTGGGACAGCCAATCTTGGCTGCCGCCGGCTTTCAGCCGGCGTCCGGTTCGCTTGTAGGGCTTGCGAAGGCTCGAAAAAGCCGCCTGAAAGGCGGCTGCGGGCACGATTGCCCGCCCCGCAATTAATGCAGGGTGGTCCATTTGCCTATTTAAGTGGCATTGGGCTGCCAGCCTGCCCCACATGGCGGGGCGGGAGGCCCCGAGCCTTAGGGGCCGGTTGATCGCGTAGGCAGGCGAGACCAGCTCGCCGGGCCGATTGCGGGTGCCTTCTGGGCGGGGCCGCAGGTTAACAACCTGCCTCACAGAGCAGCAGAGCCGGAACCCAACCGCGCGGGATGTTCCGGGCTGCCGGGGGCCAGATCGTCTCGCGCGCAGGCGAGCTCCGCTCGCCGGGCCGCGCCCAGAGGGCACCCGCAATCGGCCGCAGGCTGCCAGCCTGCCCCACATAAGACCGTCGCGGCGCGCGAAGAATTTGCCAGGTAGTAGTACATCAGACCGGGCCAGGGCGCGCGAAAGTCCGGAAGGGTAGTGGGACAAACGGGGGGTCATTTGGACCTGCTCTGGAGGGCGGCGCGGACCTTGATGGGGAGGCCGGTGAGGTTGATGAAGCCGAGGGCGTCCTTCTGATCGTAGCTGGCGCCCATGGTGAAGCTGGCGATATCGAGGGAGTAGAGCGAGAAGGGCGAGGTGCGTGAGAGCGGCTGGATGTTGCCCTTGTAGAGTTGCAACTTCACTTCGCCGGTGGTGGTTTCGGAGACCTTCTCGAAGAAGGCGTCGAGGGATTCGCGGAGGGGCGTGAACCAGAGGCCGTTGTAAACCATCTCGGCGTAGTCGAGGGCGAGCTGCTGCTTGTAGTGGAGCGTGTTGCGGTCGAGGGTGAGGGCTTCGAGTTCGCGGATGGCGAACATGATCAGCGTCCCGCCGGGGGTTTCGTAACAGCCGCGCGACTTCATGCCGACGAAGCGGTTCTCGACCAGGTCGATGCGGCCGATGGCGTGTTTGGCGCCGATCGAATTCAACGCTTCGAGCAACTCGAAGGCCTTCATCTTATTGCCGTCAACCGAAACCGGGATGCCGGCTTCGAAGCCGATGGTGACCTCGCCGGGCTCGCCGGGCGCCTGAGCGGGGCTGTTGGTGAGCATCCAGATCTCGTCGGGCGCGGCGTTGGCGGGGTCTTCGAGTGCGCCGCCCTCGTGGGAGATGTGCCAGATGTTGCGATCGCGGCTATAGATTTTGGTGGTGGAAGCGGAGATGGGGATGTTGCGCTGGCGAGCGTATTCGATGGCATCCTCGCGGGAGACGATGGACCACTCGCGCCAGGGAGCGATGACGGGCAGGTGGGGGGCGAGCGCCTTGTAAGTGAGCTCGAAGCGCACCTGGTCGTTGCCCTTGCCGGTGCAGCCGTGGGCGAGGGCGTCGCAGCCCGTGGCGAGGGCGACCTCGACCTGTTTCATGGCGAGCAAAGGGCGGGCGACGGAAGTGCCGAGCAGGTACTTATACTCGTAGACGCCGCCGGAGCGGACAAGTTTCCAAAGGTACTGGGAGACGAACTCCTGGCGCAGGTCCTCGACATGGACGTCGCAGGCGCCGGTTTTGCGGGCCTTTTCCTCGAGGCCGGAGAGCTCATCGCCGCCCTGGCCGATATCGCCGCACACGGCGACGACTTCGCAGCCGTAGTTCTCCTTGAGCCACGGAATGATAACGGAGGTATCCAACCCGCCGGAGTAGGCGAGTGCAACTTTCTTAGGTTTAGTCATAAGTCCGATTTTCAGGCTATCAGGTCAGCATCATCAGAAGAAGCGCCTTCTGGGCGTGCAGGCGGTTTTCGGCCTGATCGAAGACCACGGAGCGCGGGGATTCCATGACGGAATCGGTGCACTCTTCGCCACGCTTGGCGGGGAGGCAGTGCATGAAAACGGCGTCGGGGCGCGCCAGGGCGAAGAGGGCGTCGTTGACCTGGAAGAGGTGGAAAGCCTTCTTGCGCTTGACGGCCTCCTGTTCCTGGCCCATGCTAGCCCAGACGTCGGTGTAGACGGCGTGGGCGCTATCGACGGCCTTGGCAGGGTCGTGAGTAATAATGAGTGCGGCACCGGAGAGCGCGGCGAGACCCTCGGCCTCGGCGACGATGTCGGGGTTGGGCAGGTAGCCCTGGGGACAGGCGAGCGAGAAGTCCATGCCGATGCGGAGGGCGGAAAGCATGAGCGAGTGGGCGACGTTGTTGCCGTCGCCGACGAAGGCCAGCTTGAAGCCCTTGAGGGGGCCGAAGTGTTCGCGCAGCGTCTGCATGTCGGCGAGGGCCTGGCAGGGGTGGTAGGCGTCGGTGAGGGCGTTGATGACGGGGACACGGGACCATTCCGCCAACTCTTCGACGGTGGCCTGGGAGAAGACGCGGGCGACGATGCCATGGACCCAGCGGTCGAGATTGCGGGCGATATCCTTGAGCGGCTCGCGGACGCCGATGGGGCCCTCGCAAAAGACCGACGCGCCGCCGAGTTCGCGGATGGCGAGTTCAAAGGTGACGCGGGTGCGGAGGGAGGGTTTCTCGAAGAGGATGGCGATGGACTTGCCATCGAGGGAGTGGGCGTAGTCCTGGGGGGCGAGTTTGACCTGGGCGGCGAGGTCGAGGAGGTACACCAGCTCGTCGTCGGTGAGGTCGAGATCGCGGAGCAGGTCGGAGGCGTTGGTTTTGAGTATCCGGCTGGGCGCGAAGGCTTGGGTCATGGCATTCTCGCGTGAATGATTATTCACTCGAATGAATAATAACACATTGAGGGAGTTGGGTCAAGGAGGGTGGCGGGAGAATTTGGGTAGTGGCGGGATCGGGAGGTTGGGGTTGGACAGGTGACGAAACGAAGCCAATCTGGGAGGGGGTGGGCAGTGGCTGGGGCTGGGCGGAGGGCTGGGCATGGAGTTGGGTCAAGGAGGGTGGCGGGAGAATTTGGGTGGTGGCGGGATTGGGAGGTTGGGGTTGGACAGGTGACGAAACGAAGCCAATCCGGGTGGGGGTGGCGGGCAGCGGCTGGGGCTGGGCGGGGGGCTGGGCATGGAGCTGGGTCAAGGAGGGTGGCGGGAGAATTTGGGTGGTGGCGGGATTGGGAGGTTGGGGTTGGACAGGTGACGAAACGAAGCCAATCCGGGAGGGGGTGGCGGGCAGTGGCTGGGGCTGGGCGGGGGGCTGGGCATGGAGTTGGGTCAAGGAGGGTGGCGGGAGAATTTGGGTGGTGGCGGGATTGGGAGGTTGGGGTTGGACGGGTGACGAAACGAAGCCAATTTGGGAGGGGGTGGCGGGCAGTGGCTGGGGCCGGGCGGGGGGCTGGGCATGGAGTTGGGTCAAGGACGGTGGCGGGAGAATTTGGGTGGTGGCGGGATTGGGAGGTTGGGGTTGGACGGGTGACGAAACGAAGCCAATTTGGGTGGGGGTGGCGGGCAGTGGCTGGGGCTGGGCGGGGGGGTGGGCATGGAGTTGTGAGGCGGGCCTATCTACTTGAAAGTGTTTGAGTTCCTTGAGGGCGCGCTGGAAATTGCGCTGGAGGGAATCGAGGCGGCGCTGGAGGCGGGCGAAGGTCCTGTCGTTGCAATCGAAGGCGCGGCCGAGGCCGGTGGTATCGGCGCCGAAGTCGTGATCGTCGATGTAGTAATCCCAGAGGCCGGTTTCGGCGCTGCGGAGGCGGCGGAGGATCCACTCGGAATGGATGGCGATGTCGAGTAGAGCCTGCTGATCGGGGGAATCGGGGTGGTAGCGGGAATGGAAGGCGGCGGCGAGGTCCTCGAAATCGGACTGGCGTTCGCCGATGATGATTTGGGATTCGGCGTAGATGCCGGAGCCGAGGCTGTCGTGGCTGGAGATGGCTTTGCCGGCCGGGGTGCGGGGGCCGGTGGACTTGCGCGAATTGCGACGATTCGCTTCGATTTGGAGTTGGGAGGACATAGGCGCTCTTCGACCATGAGAGTAGCAGGCGGGATTGGAGAAACCGGGGTGGGCGGCGGGGCGGGTGTTGGGAGGAAAGGGGTTAGGAGGCGAAATAATGCGGGATCCGGTGTGAATGCCAATTGGCGGCGCTACGCTTCGGCACCTACGGGGATGAAGACGGGCGCCAGTAGAGAGATCCTGGAGAGGTCCGCCGAGGCGATATAGACCGGCTCCGTTCTGGCGTCAGCAAGCCCGTGCGTGAATATGGCCGGGGCGCGTTTTGGGAATTTACGATTGAGGCTCCTGCCGCAAGGTGGGAAGCCCGCCAGGGAAAGTCCGCTTTCTTCCAGCGTCCCTCGTCTGCGGCGGCAGGAGGACGTTATGTCGAACGTAGTATACCGCCGTTGCTGTGGAATGGACGTCCACAAAGACACCATCGTGGTTTGCGTCTTGCCGCCGGACGGAGGCGATGGGACTCCGGCGCGCAAGACGTACATGACCTTTCGCAACGATCTAACACGCATGCGGGTCTGGCTGAAGCAATTGAAGGTCACCGAAATCGCCATGGAATCGACGGGCGTCTACTGGCGTCCGGTGTGGAACGTTTTTGAAGATCACGGTTTCCGTCTGCTATTGGTGAATCCGGCGCAGGTGAAAGCATTGCAGGGCCGCAAGAGCGACCGGCGGGACGCCAAGCGGATTGCCGAGTACTTGCAAGATGGCCGCCTGGACCCCAGCTTCGTGCCGCCGCACGAGATTCGGGAGTTGCGGCAATTGCCGCGCCATCGTCTCAGTTTGCTCCAGCAGCGGGGCGAGTCGCATAACCAGATTCGCGACCTGTTCGAGACCGCCAACATCAAACTCTCTTCGGTAGCGAGCGATCTGCTGGGGCTGTCGGGGCGGTGCATCATCGAGGCGATGATTGCAGGCGAGGACTCGCCCGAGTTGCTGGCTTGGAAAGTGAAGGGCAAACTGCGCAAGAAGGAAAAGCAGGTGAAGGAATCGCTCAAAGGCTGCTTCAACGAGTTCCATCGCACGATGCTGAAAACGCACTATGCGCTGTATCAGTTTTTTAGCCGGCAAGTGGAGGAGTTGGAGGCTGAGATCGCGCGGCGGATGCAGCCGTACGCGGATCGGGTGGATGCATTGGCGACGATTCCGGGAGTGGAGAAGATCGCGGCATGGCATCTAATTGCGGAGATGGGTCCCGACATGTCGGTGTTCCCAGACGCCGACCACTGCGCGAGTTGGGCGGGGGTGAGTCCGGGAAGCTGCGAAAGCGCGGGCAAGCAGTTGAGCGGCCGGACCAAGAAGGGCAACAAGTATTTGCGGCGGATCCTGACACAATCGGCGTGGGCCGCTTCGCGCTGTAAACGGGGATACCTGCGAGCCTTCTTCCACCGCGTCAAGGCCAGGCGCGGCTGGGCGCGGGCGGTGATTGCCGTCGCGCATAAGATCGTGGTGATCGCATATTGCATTCTGAAGACCGGAGCGCCGTATCAAGATCTGGGGGACGATTACTTCGACAGACTGCACCCCGAGCGCACGGCCAAGCGACTGGTCCATCGGTTGGAGCGTCTGGGCCTGACAGTTTGCGTGACGCCATCGGCAGACCTAACCCCCGGCTTTTCAGAAAGCTAGCGGCTGAAGTTTTCTAGGGAACGCGGAATTCCGAGTGGGCACGGGCGTATGATCTAGGACATGGACCCAGTGACCCTGGCGGCGGCTGCGGCTGCTATCGGCAAAATGGTGGACTGGAAGGCGGTTGCCGGGAAAGTTGCCGGCGATTCCGCGAACAAGGCTGCGCTGGCGGGCCGGGACAGCCTGCTGCATCGGCTCCAGCCCGACCCACGCCAAAAAGCGGCAAGGCAGGCGATCGAGCTCTTCATCGAGGAATTCCTCAAGGAACTCGACGCCAACTGCCCCCTCACGGCGGCTATCCCCGGTTATCGCGACCAACTGCGGCGCCTCATCGAGCCCGCGGCGGCCGATATTGCGTGCTGGTTGGATCCCGACATCAAGACCGTCGATCTCGCTCCGGTGGAGCGGATGTGGTCCGGCCCGGGATTCGACCCGCTTCCGGAGGGTTTCGATTGGCAGTCCGTGGCGCAGAGTTACGGCCTGGCGATCCGCCGGTACATGAAGCAGGATGCCGAACTGCGCCAGCAATTCGCCCTGGCGCTCCAGGAGGACGCGCACAGCTTCGACCAGCGCTTCGCACCCGGCTACGACCTTGCCGGCTACGGGGACTATCTCAAGAAGAAGTGCGGGATGCTGACTCTTTCGGCGATGCATTCCAGCGCGTATGGAGGGACGACCCCGAGACGCTGCCATTGCTGAGGGACCGCGCCCACTCCGACGAGATCTCCGTTGTGCGGCGGGCTGCGGTGCGGGAGTTGGCGCGGGGGTGGAAGGACGACCCCAAAACGCTGCCCTGGCTGAAGGACCGCGCTCGCTCCGACGGGAGATCCACTGTGCGGATGGCTGCGGTGCGGGAGTTGGCGCGGGGCTGGAAGGGCGACCCCGAGACGCTGTCCTTGCTGAAGGACCGCGCCCGCTCCGACAAGAGCTCCATTGTGCGGAGGGCGGCGGCGCACGAGTTGGCGCGAGGGTGGAAGGACGACCCCGAGACGCTGCCCTTGCTGAAGGACCGCGCCCGCTCCGACGAGAGCAACGGCGCGCGGGTGGCTGCGGTGCAGGAGTTGGCGCGGGGGTGGAAGGACGACCCCGAGACGCTGTTCTTGCTGAAGGACCGCGCCCGCTCCGACGAGAGCTCTACTGTGCGGATGGCGGCGGTGCGGGAGTTGGCGCGGGGGTGGAAGGACGACCCCGAGACGCTGCGCTGGCTGAAGGACCGCGCCCGCTCCGATACGGACAGGGATGTGCGGAGGACGGCGGTGCAGGAGTTGGCGCGGGGGTGGAAGGACGACCCCGAGACGCTGTTCTGGCTGAAGGACCGCGCCCGCTCCGACGAGGACGACAACGTGCGGATGGCGGCGGTGCGGGAGTTGGCGCGGGGGTGGAAGGACGACTCCGAGACGCTGCCCTGGCTGAAGGACCGCGCCCGCTCCGTCGAGAACTTCGCTGTGCGGATGGCGGCGGTGGAGGAGTTGGCGCGGGGGTGGAAGGACGATTCCGAAGTCGTCGCCATCGTTGGCGCCGCCACGTAGCTTTGCGAGGGGGAGCACGCCGGTGACTGCCGCGGCCGCGCGATTACCGCCATGGCGCGCTCCGATGCGTAGCGCACTGAAAACTCCGCTAAAGGCGGCAAAACCAATGGGCCACAGATGAACACAGATGAACACGGATAAGAAGGAAATCGGGGTTTGAGGGGCGCCGTTGGCGGCACGGGTGGGTACCCAGAGCGAAGGCAAGTGAGGTCAGGGCGAAGCCGCCGGCGCGGAGGACGGGTGCAGGAGGGCGATTCCGGAGGCGGGTGGATAGGCTTGTGGTTGAGCGGGGGCGGCGTCAACCCGTCGAAATCACAGGCTTGATCGGGAGAGATGCCTCGGGGGTGCGCGATGCCGCGAGGCGGTTTCGTTCAACGCCTGTGCTTGGCCCTTAGAAACGCAAAGTCCAGGTTGCCAGGCAGTAGAACTGTTTGTTGGATTCCTGCACTTTCAGGCCGAAACCGTCCGCGGGAGTTTTCAGGCAGGCGTCAAAGGCGCCCCGCGGCCGGCGCCCAAAGGGGTCAGACCCGATTTTCCGCAAAGACAGCGGAAAATCACGTCAGACCCCTGTTGGGCAGCGCATTCTTACCCAGCGGGAGTTACGACGCACTGCAATAGGTTGATGGCGGTTGTCAAGACAGAAGCTTCGGCCCGCCTTGTCCTATGTCTAATGAAGTTGTCACCGCCTGAGAAAACTTTGGGACCATCCTGGCCAACAACGCCATGTGGGAGCGCAAGTCCTTCTTGAACTGAATAGCTTGGGCTTCCAGCCGGCAAAGAACCGCGTTGTTGTCCAGACCCCATTGATAGAGCAAGAAATCGTCTGGGCTCAAGCGCTCAATCCCGAACCCGCGTAATACTGCAACGGGAAAATCACGCAGATTACTCGTTACGATAGCATCTACATGTCCACACACGGCGGCGGCGAGTACGTGCCGGTCCTTCGGAGTGATCGGCATTGAATCCGAAACAACCTCACATCCCGATATCATCGCTTCAGGAAAGGCGGACTCCATGCACGCAATACGGTATGTCGCTTTTTCAGCGGGCAAGTTGAACTTCGGGCCTCGGAGGTTTCGTTCAAGTTCGTCGAGTATGCTCTGCGACCATCTTGGGCTGTAAAAGGCCGGATCTTCGGCGAGTTTCAGAAAGAGGTCGCAGAGCGAGATCGGAAGCAAGATACAGGTGTCCAAGACAGCGGAGAACTCATTGACCAGAGAAATCATCCGGAACCACTTCGTACACTCCAGCTTCTAGTTCCGATTCTACCATCTGTTTCAGGATGTCCCGGCGCGCTCGATCACGCCGAGTTTTGTAATCCATCAGGTCTTTGACAAGGACGCGCCTGTGAGTGCCTACCATATGGAACGGAATGTCGCCCTTTTCCAGAGTATTCACAAAGAACTGACGAGATACGCCAAGCAGGCGGCTCGCTTGAACAGTCGTAAGTCCTGCCCTTTCCTGTATGATGGCAACAGACGATCCCTCGCTCAGATCCTTGAGGATCTGGGTCAGCAGACTGTAAACTTGCCGGGGGAGTCTCAGGCTTTGCCCGGTAGGGCTGACGAGTTGAGCCTGACTGCCGCTTAGCAAGGCATTACGGTACAATTCTTTGATCTCGCGCTGTTCGCCCGGCGGAATATCGACAGGGCTGAGAACAGACTCGGGGGTGTTTGCCAAGACAGCCATGGCCGCGTTTTCTCCTTTCGCTAGTATAGACGCTAAATATACCACGAGCGCTACAATCGCTATGGTAGATTCTTGAGGGTATATCGTCAATACAGCTAAACACCTAATTCCAAAGGAGATAGTACCAGGTAGGCGCAAGGCTCTGCTAACTGAGGAGTTCCGCCACGCTCCGAACGTGGCCGGTGATCCCCGCTTCCATGGCAGGCGTCACGCGGAGAGAGCCGCGAAGTTGGCAGAAGTTGTAGAACCCGAAATGAAGCGCGACGGCCGCGCGGTGGTTCTCCGGAGGGGGACTTCGGCGCGGCGGAGGCGGCGGAGGGTCCATTCGGAGTGGACGAGGACATCGATGAAGGCGCGCTGCTCGGGGGCGCCGGGGTGGAAGCGGTCGTAGTAGGAAGCGGCGAGGGCTTCGAGATCGGAAGCGTTTTCGTCGCGGATGGTTTCGGATTCGGCGTAGATGCCGGAGCCGAGGGCGTTGTGGCTGGAAGTGGCTTTGCCCGCGGTGGTGCGGGGGCCGGTGGATTTCTGCGAATTGCGACGGTTTGCTTCGATTTGGAGTTGGGAGGACATAGGTGCTCCTGCCCCGAAGGTAGCAGGCGAGATTGGGGAAACCGGGGGGGATGGCGGGGTGGGTGTTGGAGGGAAAGGGGTTAGGGGTGAAAATAATTCGGTTTCTGCGGTGAACGGGTTGCGGGGAGGGGGTGGAAATGGGGACCTGCGGAAACGTCACACATATTCGGCAGTTTTGCGGTGGTTTTTGGAGGATACTGGTGCTATAGTGTGATTCCATCACGAGAATGCTATGATTGCCTCCTTTTCGGTCTCCAACTTCCGGTCTTTCGCGTCGGAGGAAACCCTTTCGATGGTCGCGAGCAACCGCTTGTCGGGCAGTCATGACGACCACGCGGTTCCGATTCCCGATTCGAAGGAGCGGGTGCTCAGAGCGGCGGTGCTGTACGGGGCGAATGGCGCGGGGAAGTCAAACTTGTTCAAGGCGCTCGGGTACCTGAAGACGGTTGCGTTGAACCCCCGTAGTAGGAATAGCGGGACGGGACGGGAAGCGTTCCGGCTCGGCGACCCGGCGGTGGGTACGTCGGACTTCGACCTCCAATTCATCGTGGCGGATAGGCTGTACCGGTTCGGTTTCAAGGTTGACGACGAGCGGATCACGGAAGAGTGGCTTTTCCAGGTTGTGGGAAATCGGCAGAAGCCGCTCTACGAGCGGACTACGGACGAAAAAGGGAGAGTGGCCGTGGACGCGGCCGGCCTCAAGGACGCCGGCGAGAAGGTGAAGGCCCTGGCGACGGTCGGTGGACCCGGGAATCAATCGTTTCTGGCTACGGTCATAGCGACACTGGGGATGGGTGAATTCGGCGAGGAGTTGGCCGAGGTTGTCGTGTGGCTCAGCAAGGGCCTGACGTTGGTTGGCCCGGGCGAGCCCTATCGGGGACTTGAGGCCCGGCTGGATAGGGACCCGGAATTCCGGGAGTTTGCAGGTTGCTATCTCAAGTCGGCATCTACCGGAGTGGACGGTTTGGAGGTTCATAGACGGGAGATCCCGAAGGACGACCTCCCAGGATTGGTGGGTGATATGGGCTTCCGGTTGCTCGATAATGATGACGTGGCCTACCAGGTGCTCGACAACCTGGCCAAGGGCGGAGAAACCATTTCGCTGCGAACGGCGGGTGATGGCAAGGAGTCCGTGGTCGGGCGCGACAGTGGCCATTTCTACCGGATCAGCATCCAGGCGGCGCATGAGCAGCAGGCGGGGAAAGCCGTGCGGCTGGAGTTGGCTGAAGAGTCCGATGGCACCCGCAGGCTTCTCAACCTGGTCCCCCTGTTGCATAGCCCGCGGGCGGCTGGTGTCTATTTTATCGACGAGATCGACCGCAGCTTGCATCCAATGCTGGTTAGGGAGTTCCTGGGGTCCTTCCTAGGTGGCGGAGGTTTCCGGCAGATCATCGTAACCACTCACGAGACGAACCTGCTGGACCAGGATCTGCTGCGCCGCGACGAGATCTGGTTCGCGGAGAAGGACCAGAGCGCGGCGACCCGGTTGTACTCGCTACTGGATTTCAAGGTTCGCAACGATCTCGACATCCGCAAGGGTTATCTGCAGGGCCGCTTTGGAGCGATTCCGTTCCTTGGGGGTGTCGAGCATCTGTTGCCGAAGGCGGGGCAGGTCGAGTGAGCCTCAATCCGCACCAACCGCGGCCGCTTACCCGCGATCCAGAGAACCTGCGGGACACTCGCCTGTTTATCGTCGCCTGCGACGATACGTACGCACCGAAGCAGTATTTCGATTTCTTCCGATTCACGCGCGTTCAGGTTCATGTGGTGGAAACACCCGATGGCAGGTGTGCCGCATCCGACGTCTTGGAGCGCCTGTTGGCGTTTCGGGAAGAGGCGGAGGAGGACGACGAGCTTTGGATGTTGCTGGACACCGATCACTACGCGCAGGGTGCGCACCTCGGGAGCTTTAAGGCAGCCTTGCAGAGAGCCCGAGATTGCGGCGTGAACGTCGCACTGAGTAAGCCCTCGTTCGAGCTGTGGTTGTTGCTCCATCATGTGGAGGAAACGGGATTGGATGCGCTGCCCGCGGCGAAGGACGTTGAGGCGGCGTTGCGTGCCAAGCTTGGGCGGTACAACAAAACGAAACTCATGCAGGCGGATTATCCGCAGGCATCCGTGTGCGACGCCTGCAGGCGGGCCGAGCGGTTGGACGCCACGGTCGCGGGCGGCGAGATTCCGCTGGGGAATACGACTCGGGTTTACCGGCTGTGGAAGGGCCATCGCCGCCAAGGCGCATCCACGGCAGCTTCCGCTCGAACTGCAGGGCTTATTAGGGTAGCGTCTTCTGGTATGTGAATTCGAGCGCAGGCGTGAAGGATTGACGCGCCCGGGCCTCTGCCTAGAGTTCTCTCCCCCCGGAACCAGAGGATTCCAAGAGGGCACAGGCGTATGATCTAGGACATGGACCCAGTGAGCCTAGCCGCGGCGGCGGCGGCTATCGGCAGAATGGTGGACTGGAAGGAGGTCGCCAGGAAAGTCGCTGGCGACTCCGCGAACAAAGCCGCGCTGGCGGGGCGGAACAGCCTCTTGCATCGGTTGCAGCCCGACGCGCGGCAAAAGGCGGCAAGGTATCGGGGGCCGGCGGAGGAGTCGGCTTGCGGGACTTCATGGCGTCGCTTCCGGCGGAGGCGGCTTCGAGGACTGGGGACTGAAGGGGCGCGGCCGGAGCCGTTCCACATGGGAACACGGAGCGGGTTTACCGGTTGGCGATAGCGATCACGGCCGAGGGGTACCCGCAGTGGTTAGAGGGTGAGAGGAAGTGGGAAATGGGTGTGAACGAGTTTTTGGGGCGGCCGAAAACGCGTAGCGGCCGGGGAACGGGTCGGCTACTAGACGGCTTCTCGCCATCGGGAAGCACTGATTCTGCGAGCGAAGAAGCGGGACGGGGGCGTCCCGCGCGGACCAGGGGGTCCGCCCCACAGATCAATGCTACACTCGACTCAACAAGCCGTGGATCCTCTGCACACCGCCCTGAAGCGCTATTGGGGCTACGATTCGTTCCGCCCCATGCAGGAGCGCATCATTCAAAGCCTGATGGCGGGGCGCGACGCGGCGGTGATCATGCCGACGGGCGGCGGGAAGTCGCTGTGCTACCAGTTGCCGGCGCTGGCGCTGGGGCGGACGGTGGTGGTGATTTCGCCGCTGATCGCGCTGATGCAGGACCAGGTGGCGCAACTCGGGGACATGGGAATTCCGGCGGCCTTCATCAACAGCGCGCAGCCGCAGGACGAGCAGCGTTCGCTGATGCGGGCCGCGGCGCAGGGCGCGTTCCGTTTGCTCTACCTTTCGCCGGAACGGCTGGCGCGCGGCGATACGGTGGACTGGCTGCGGCAGGTTCCGCTGGCGTTTTTCGCCATCGACGAAGCGCACTGCATCTCCGAATGGGGGCACGAGTTCCGTCCGGAGTACCGCATGCTGAGCGCGCTGCGGCGCGATTTCCCGCTCCTGCCCATTGCCGCCTTCACGGCCAGCGCCACGCGGCGAGTGCGGCACGACATCCTGGAGCAGCTTCAGCTTCGCGAGCCGGACAAGTTCATCGCCAGCTTTCACCGCGCCAACCTGCGCTACGTGACGCACCAGTGCGACAAGCACACCCATCGCAAGCTGCTGCTGGCGGCCCTGCGGTCGTACCCCGGCGAGAGCGTGATTGTCTACGCGCCCACCATCGCGCAGGTGGAAGAGCTGGTGGACTATCTGGGTGACCGCAAGATCCCGGCGGTGCCGTATCACGGCAAGATGGAGACGGCCCCGCGGCGCAGGAACCAGGAACGCTGGATGAACGACGAAGTGCGCGTGCTGGTGGGCACGATCGCCTTCGGCCTGGGGATCAACAAGCCGGCGGTGCGGGCGGTGATCCACACGTCGCTGGCGAAATCGATCGAGCAGTATTACCAGGAGGCGGGGCGCGCGGGCCGCGACGGGTTGCCTTCGGACTGCGTGATGCTGTGGCAGCCGAAGGACGTGGGGCTGCTGACGTATTTCATCCAACAACTGCAGGACCCGGCCGAGAAGGAGCGGAACTGGCAGCGGTATCGCACGATAAGGCGCTTCGTGGAGAGCGGCGTCTGCCGCCACCTGCAAATCTGCACCCATTTCGGGCAAACGCCCAAGTGGACGCGTTGCGAAATGTGCGACGTATGCGGGAACGTGCCGGACTGGTTGAGAGCGCCCATGGAGGAGCCGGCCGCGGCGAAGAAGAAGAAGCGGGCGAAGCGGAAGATGGAGCCGGAGCGGGTGGGTGCGATGGAGCCCGTGGCGGCGGCCCCGCGTCCGCCGGTGGAAATCGCCGTGGAACGCGTGGCACCGGGACCGGACAGCGATCTCTTCGACTTCCTCAAGCAGTGGCGGCAGCGCACGGCCCAGCGCGCCGCGGTGCCGGCATACATCGTGCTCAGCGACGCGTCGCTGGTGGACCTGTGCCGGAAGAAGCCCGCGAATCTGCGCGAATTGCTGGGGGTCAGCGGCTTCGGGGAGCGCAAGGCCGAACTCTACGGGAGCGAGATATTCGCAGCCTTCGACGCCTTTCGCAACGGGGCGCGGGCCGTGGCGCGGGAGACGGCGCAGGCGTCGCCGGCCGACGAGACCATGCGGCTGCTGGCGGAGGGCAAGACGTTCGAGGAGATCGCCGGGATTCGCGGCCGGCAGGTATCGACGGTGGTCAACATGGTGGCGGACCTGGTGGAAAAGGGCCGGCTGGAGTACCGGGTGGACTGGGTGGGCGAGGAGGCGCACCGGGCGATCGGGGAAGCGGTGGAGCGATTGGGGCCGCAATGGCTGAAGCCGCTGCGGGAGGCGCTGCCGGCGGAGTACACCTACGAGCAGATCCGCCTGGTGGTGGCGTGGGCGCGAAGGGCGGGAGCGGGTGAGGAGTGAGGGGCGATTACTCTCTGTCCCGCAGCCGGCCGATTTGACGGCGGTCGCGTTTCGACGGTCTGCCTTCCCGCGAGGCTTCGAAATGCGGCATGGCCTTGCGCTCTTCGGCCAGCTTCAGGCGCAACTCGCGGCTCGCCCCGGTCTCGCGGTAGAGCGTCTGCGCCACCACGGCCGGGCCGCGCATGTCGCTTACGGCTAGCACTTCGACCTGAAACTCGCCGCCGTCGTTTTTCACGCGCAGCAGATTGCCGGCGCGGACCTCGCGCGCAGGCTTGGCGGGCTGCCCGTTGGACTCGATCCTGCCGAGCTCACAGGCCCGCGAGGCCAGCGCGCGCGTCTTGAAGAAGCGGGCGGCCCAGAGCCATTTGTCGATTCTCACGCGGTCCATATCGCTACCTCGACAGCGGCTCCAGCAGATTCCCCAGAGCCTCGGGCGTGGCCGAGACGCCGGCGTGGACGGTGCGGTCCTGGCGGCCGATCTCGATGGCGCCGAGGAGCGCGGCGGCGCCGGAACCGCGCTTTTCGGCCATGGTCATCATGACCAGGATGGCGCGAAGCGTCTCTTCGACATCGCGCGCCGCTTCGGGGGTGCGCCCGACGGCGATGGCCTCGACGCGAATCCGGGGACCAAGCGCCGCCGTGACCGCGGCGAATTCCGAATCGCGCAGGAGACGGTTGAGGTTGGCGGCATTGCCGGTGAGGGGCAGGGTGACGCCGCCCCGCGCGACGATCCAAATCGGCCTGCCGGGGGCGACGGAGCGGGCGAAGGCGACGAGCCTGGCCGGGGCGCCGGAGCCGCGCTGGCGCCGCGCGATGGCTGCGCGGACCGCGGCGGTCGGGCCGGAGACGGCGAGCGAGCGCTCGACCAGCGTGCCAGAGGGCGGTGCGGTGCGGAAGGGGCCGCGCGCGATGGTCAGGAGATCCTGGCCGTCGAATGCCAGAAGGAGTTGGGTGGTTTCGTGGTACGGCTCGAGGAACGGCTCGACCAGCGGCAGTTTGTCGCGGAGTGGCGAAGAGCGGATCTCGGCGACGTTGAGGCCGGCCAGGAGCACAGTGTCCGGGGGCACGCAGGAGGCCATAACGGGATCGATGGCGGCCGGGGGGGCGGTGGACCGGCAGGAGAGCGCAAGGGCGGCGAGCGAGGCGGCCAGGAGAGAGCGCGGGAGCGTCCGACGCCGGTCTCGCGGTGGGTTAGGCGACCGTCCCATGAGACAAGCATAGCCGCGCCGCGCAACCGGAACCAAGTCCGCTATGCCGGGCGCCGGAGCGGGGGATCGCTGCGCGTTGCGGAAATCCCCGCCAGTGGCTAGAATCAAGAGGATGGGCCACCCTAGCTCAGTTGGTAGAGCGGCTGATTCGTAATCAGCAGGTCTCCGGTTCAAGCCCGGAGGGTGGCTCCAAACTTCTCAAACACTTGCGGGCTAATTCAGAGTGGTTGCTGCCGGTTTGGTGGCAATACTGGTGGCAAAACCATTTCCGGCAGGTGCTTTTGCCACTGCTTCCTCCAGCAACGCATTCATCTTGTCGGCGGCCTCGCGCTTGGCAGGCTGGAACACGTGCTGGTAGACATTCTGCGTGAGCCGGATGTCACTGTGCCCGACAATCTCGGCGATCACCTTCAGGGGGACGCCCTGCGCGCCAAGCAGCGTAATGGCGGCGTGGCGCAGGTCATGGAACCGCTGCTTGGGCAGGCCCGCGGCTTTCACGAGAGCATCAAATTCGCGGAGGATCTTGCGGTCGTCGATCGGAGTCCCGATAGTGGTGGTGAAGACGTACCCGGTGTCGTGCCATCTGGTTCCGGCCCATTGGCGCTCGCCCTCCTGGCGTTTCTGGTGCTTCTTCAACGCAGTCACGCAGACTGTGGGAAGTTCGATGGTCCGCCGGGATTTGTCCGATTTCGGCGGCACCAGGACGAGCCCGTCTCCCTTTTGCCGCTGGAGCGTGTGATGGACGGTGAGCGTGCCGGCCGCCATATCCACATCCTCCTTCCACCGAAGTGCGCTGCATTCACCGGATCGGAGACCGACCGCCAATCCAACCGTGAAAAGAGCCTCGAGCCGATGGTCCTGGGCGGCTTTCAGAAAACGGCCGGCCCGCTCAGGGTTGAACGGGACGACTTCACGTTTCTCCACGCGCGGCGGTTTCGCCAGTGCTGCGGGATTGCGGGCAATCAATTCGTCTTTCAGTGCCTGGTTTAGTCCGATCCGCATCACCGCCCGAAGATAGCGCACGAGCGACGGGGAGTTGCCGGCTTTCAGCTTGTCGTTCAGGTATCGCTGGACCTCCTGGCGTGTCAGTTTCGTGAGCAGCGCGGACCCGAGGCCAGGCACCACATCCAGTTCCTTCTCCTTCCACTGTGCCTCAGGGATCGCCTTGATGATGTGATTGCGGAGCATTTGCTCGTAAGAGCAGTACGTCTTCGGCCGCACGGAGGGTTTGACAGCATCCTCCAGCCAGTGCGAAAGGAACTGGCCGACGGTCTGACGGCTGGGGTCGATGTTCAGCCCGCGTTGCTGGTCCCGGAGTTCCTTCTTCAATTGCTCGGATACCTCACCGCGCGTCTTTCCGATGATTACTTTTCGTTTCCAAACCGGCTGGCCATCTTCCTTCTTGCGCCAACCGAGGCTAATGGCAGCGCGCCAGCGCCCATCAGGAAGTTGGTAAATCGAACCTTCACCGTGTCCTCTGTGTTTCGCCATTTCACTTACCCTTCTCTACCTTCTTCGCGGGCCTCAACCAGCGTTGTACCGTTTCCGGATCGCTGTTCACTCGGGCGGCGATCTCGGCTGGCGGTAGACCGTCGGCGGCAAGGCGTTTCACTTCGGCCTGCTTCTCGCGTTTTCTGTCGCTCGCGTGACGCAACGCCAAGCCCTTCGCCCGGCATGTTTCGCAGTAGTTCGCCCATCCTGTTTTGGGACGTTTCCTGTCCCGGATGTACGGCCGGCTGCACCCAGAACAGATGTACAAGCTATCGGCATCGGCGACATAGAGGGCAAGCTGAAGTGCAATCGCCGCGAACGTATAGCCGTGGTAGTCGATTTGAAGCTCCCACTTCTGGGCATCGGGGCTCCACTGCAATGTGAAATCCGAAAGGCCCCTCATGCGACCCGTCTTCCAAAAGCTCAGCCACTGTTCGATTTCGCCAGCAATGATATCGCGACCCTGATCCACTGGGGCGCGCTTCTGTGTTCCGCGAGGGATATCGGAAGCGAAACCCATCCCGTACTTATGCCGGTCAATTGCGGCCTTTAGCGTTTCCCTGCCGGGGGCCTCGCCACTCGATTGCACGGCCGCGATGACGCCCCAGTCCGCCAGATCCCCCAGCCTGCCATTCTTTAGTGCGTCGGAGATTCGGAGTACCGCGGTTGCCCGCCGCGAGAAGTACCGCCAAGCATCATGCGGATCAAAGCCCTCAGGCTGCGCCTCAGCACAGGGACGGCTCGTTCCCTTGCCCCCCGTCATCGCGAGCACTCCCCACTCATGCTCGAATTTCAAGATGGAGTCGTGACCGGTGGATTCGTGGAGCGCCAGGAACTCGTTCAGCATTGTCAGTGACGGCTCGCGGAGTTTGGCGTGACCAGCCAGAATCCAACGGCTCCCGTCTCCCTCAGGCCAGATCTGGCCAGGCACCAGGATTTTGCCGGACGGCACTCGCTTTCCGAGGTTTCCATTGGCATCGCCCGGTATTTGGAACTTCTTGTCTACCATCTCAAGTCATACAGTACTCTCTTGCTTGGCGCATGTCAATGGACTAATATCGTGTCAGTAGACCATGGGTTCGTCTGAAAACCGCAAGGGCAAGATCCGAGGATGGAAGCCTTATTCCGAGGCCGAACACCTCGAACTCTATCGTCGCGTATGGGGAGCGGCATGGAAGCCGGCCGGGACGGACGCGAGAGTACAGTTGATCAAGCAGCACATGATCGTGGTCGAGACCATCACGGGAACGCTTCTCCGGGCGGGGCAAAACTCTGCAATCCCAAAAGCCGATCTACTGCAAACCGGCTACACCGAAGTGATCCGCACGATTGACCGGCAGCAAGCCAGCGGGCTGGCGCTCGATAAGCGAATCGCCAGGAACTGCAAGACGGCGATGATCCGCTTCATTCGGTATGAGTTGCGAGAACAGCGCTACGTCCAGCAAGGGCGGCACAAGGCGATACGGGATACGAGAGTCGCGCTTGGCGTGCCCAGCGCCGCTGGACACCTTAAGGCTGAGGAACGCGATGCGGAGACGGGGATCCAACTCGAGGCGCAGGCGGCAGAGTTGACGGGCGATGCAGACGAGTCCGCAGAAGCTGCTGCTGTGGATGAGTTCGTGTACCGGGACTGGCTTCGTGGGTTCGTTCCTGTGTTTCGTGCACGCGGTGATCAGTTCGCCGAAGTTGAGAGATGCGACCTGCCCGAAGAACTGGCGGAGATTGCCCATGGAGTTGGTTATCGCTTCGTTGGCGAGCCCTGCGCCCATATTCGGCCGGTGTTGGAATGCCTGCGGCAGCCCTCCCCCGGCAGAATGCGGAACACGCGGGAGCATCACGCAGCCACGAGCACTGTGCCGAGCCAGCAGGGCTATCGCGGCCTGTTCTGGGACGACGGGCCTCGGCTCCTGCGTGAAGCACGCGAGTCACGGCCTGCGAAGCCGGCGGAAACGGTAGTGCCCACTGCCAGGTTCTCCATGCTGCGGTCCCGCATGCCGGTCTACTAGGGACATCTCAAGACATATCCCAGCAAAACGGCCAGTCTTGCCATCTCAAGACATACAGCAAGTCTATAGTGCCTATATACGGTCGGAGGCAAAGTGTCATGCAACAGACGACCGAACAACATCCCCTGCTCCTGCGAGGTATGGAGGTAGCCGAGGCGCTCGGCATCAGCCGTGCGCTTGCCTATCGCTGGATGGCCAGCGGAATCCTGCCGACTGTGCGCGTGTCCCGGTCCATCCGGGTGCCGCGGGCGGAACTCCTGAAGTGGATTGCGGCGCACACGAGTAACCCCGTGCCGATGACCGGCAGCGGGGAGGTTGCGTAAGCAAATTGGGACAGGTCCAAATATGCGCGGATTGTCAAATAGCACCAAAGAACTGATCCAGTACGTCTTCAGGCTGCTGGAGCAGGATCACCCGCAGACCCTGCGGCAGGCTCACTACGCCATTTTCTGCCGGAAGGAAATCTCCTACCAGAACACCCAAGCGGATTACAAACGGCTGAGCCGGGCCACCACCATTGCTCGCCATGCATATCGAGCCTGGCAGTTGGAAACCGGCGGCACCGGCAAGGTTCCGCCGGCCTACTCCATTCCAACCGAATTCATGCTGGACGAGACGCGAGAGCCGGAGATGGTCAGCGTCTGGCAGGATGCGACGGAGTACATCGAGACCGTGAAGCGCGGCTACCGTCGCGACAATTGGCAGGGCCAGCCGAACTACTGCGAGATATGGAGCGAGAAGGCTACCATCCTGGGCGTCATCCGGCCGGTCGCGGACCAGTGGGGCGTCACGCTGCGCGTATGCCATGGCTTCGGCAGCACCGGGATGGCGGGGCAGGTGGGCATGCTCTTTGAGGACATCCCACAGGAAATCGCGGTGTTCTTCCTGGGCAACCACGACCCGAGCGGCCATGTGATTGAGGAAGACATCCACCGCCGTGCCGAAACCGCCAGCGGAAAGTCGTTCCGGATGCTCCGGCTGGCGATCCACAGAGAGGATATCGCGGCATTCAACCTGCCGCCCCAAACCATCAAGATGACCGACAGCCGCGCGGCATCGTTCCGCCGCCAGTTCGGCGCCAACGCAGCAACTGTGGAACTGGATGCGCTCCCTGCCGCGGAGCTACGCCGGCGGGTCAATTCCGCCGTGGAAAGCTTGGTGGACCAGGCGCTCTGGCAGCGTCAGGTTGGGGTCCAGCAGGTCGAACTCAACTGCATCGCCGAATTTGCGGAGCGCATGAAATCGCTGCCGCAGTTGGCCCTACCTAAGCCGCTACCGGAGAGGTCGCTGTGAGCACTCTCGATGCGATCCCCGATGCCGGTGTGAACGTGACCGGCGATGTGGCCGATGAGATCCGGCGTGCCATTCGCTACCTGTCCCGCCCGGGCGAAGTTGGCGAGGTCCGAGTGCCGAAGGCCGGCCGCAATCGCACGATCTCCGGGTACTTCTCAGACCCAGAACGCATGGCTCAGGAGGTGGAGGGGCTCGAAGCGCTCCACTTCCCCGGCGTCTATCGCACCCTCAATCCGGTAAACCCCGCGCTGCTGGCCCGCGCTGACGACAAACTCAAGAAGTATGTGGAGTACACCACCAGCGACGCCGACATCGTCTGCCGGCGCTGGCTGCCGGTGGACCTCGATCCCAAGCGACCTGCGGGAATTTCCAGCAGCGATGCCGAACACGCCGCCGCGCTGGACTTGGCCCGGCAAATGCGCGATGCGTTGGCTGCGGAGGGGTGGCCGGAGCCCATCTTTGCCGATAGTGGCAATGGCGCCCACCTGCTGTATCCAATCGAGCTGCCCAACGACGCCGAGGCCACCGACTTGGTCAAGCGCTGCCTCCGGGCATTGGCTGCCGGCTTCAACACCGATCTGGTCGCAGTCGATGAAGGCGTGTATAACGCCGCGCGCATCTTCAAGGTGTACGGCACGACCGCCCGCAAGGGCGACAACACCGCGGATCGGCCGCACCGGGTATCGCGAATTCTGGAAGCGCCTTCATCGCTGATTCCAGTCCCGATCGAGCTTCTGCATCAGTTGGCCGCCCAGGCTCCGGAAAAGTCGGCCGCGCGTGTGGTGGCGATGCCGCAGCGGCCTGAACGGGGAACCTTCGACGTGGAACGGCTCCTTATAGAACACGGTGTAGAATTCCAGCCTGCAGTCCCCCATAAAGGCGGTCGGAAATTCGTTTTGGCAGACTGTCTCGGAAATCCGTCCCATCAGGGTGCCGCAGTCTTCGAAGGCGCCGATGGGACGCTCGGCTTTCACTGCTTTCACAATAGCTGCCAGGGCCGTGGGTGGCGCGAATTTCGGAGCCACCTGGAATCATCCGATGTCAGCTCTGCTCTTGCGCAGTTCCCCGCTCCCGGCGCTGTCTCTGCCACTTCGGGGGAGCCGGACTCCGGCAGCGCCCGCGTGGAGGATAACGCGGCCTCGATGTTTCAGCGCATGGCGCCGTATCCAGCGCCGCTTGGCGAAGACGCATATTACGGAATCGCCGAGCGTTTCGTGCGCCTGGTTGAGCCGCACACGGAAGCTGATCCATCGTTCATGCTCGTGCAGTTTTTGATCTTCTCTGGGAACATCTTTGGGCGGAATGCCTTCGTTTGGGCGGGAGCCGATCAGCATTATCCAAATCTCTTCGGCTGCGGCGTGGGTCCAACGGCCGCTGGCCGTAAGGGATCGGCTTCTGGCCCGGCGCAACTCTTCTTCAAAGGCATTGACGAGGATTGGGTGCGCTCCATTCAATCGGGCCTGTCTTCAGGTGAGGGTCTGATATGGTGCGTGCGCGATCCCATCTACCGGCGCGAGAAGGTTAGTCAAGGCAAAGGGAAGCCCGCTGAATATGAGGAGGTCCTTGTCGATCCCGGCGTCGAGGACAAACGCCTGTTAGTGCATGAATCGGAGTTCTTCGGGGCGCTTCAGGCCATGCGCCGGCAGGGGAACACGCTCAGTCCGGTGATGCGGTCCGCGTTCGATAAGGGCAATCTCAACTCGATGGTGAAGAACAGCCCGGCCAAGGCGACCGGCGCGCACATCAGCATCGTTGGCAACATCACCAAGGAAGAGCTGCTCCGCGCCATGCTCGTCGACGAGATGGACAACGGTTTCGCTAACCGCTTCCTGTGGGCTTGCTCGCGGCGATCCAAGTGTTTGCCTGAAGGCGGCCGGATGTGGGAAGTCATCGAGAGTGAGCCGTTCCGTGAATTGCAGAAGGACTTCAACCGGATCCACTATGCCGTGAAAGGCCCCGTCCGCCGGGATGCCGACGCCTCCGACATTTGGGGTTACGATGATAAGCCCGACGCCGGCATCTATGGCGAACTGACCAAGGAGCGCCACGGCATGTACGGCGCCTGTACGGCGCGCGCCGCGGCCTTGACGTTGCGGCTCTCGCTCATCTACGCGCTGCTGGATGGCGCGGGCGAGATTCGCAAGGAGCATCTCATCGCCGCGCTGGAGGTCTGGCGCTACTGCGACGATTCGGCGAAATATATTTTCGGCGACGCCTTGGGCGATCCGACCGCCGACGAAATCTTGCGGGCGCTCCGGGCGGCTCCCGCTGGGTTGGCGCGCACCGAGATCGCTGCCCTGTTTGACCGGCACAAATCCGTGGCCGAGTTGAGCCGCGCCCTGACGGTGCTGCATAACCGTGGTCTGGCGCGCTTCGAGCTTCAAAAAACGAAGGGGCGGCCGGCCGAGAGATGGCACGCAGTTTGGCAGGAAGCTCCCACCGAGGAAGCCCGATGAGCGGACTTATTTCGCAAAACTGGCATCCTTTTTTCGCAGAGGATCTTCTTTCCTTTCAGCTTTGTTCTCTTTATTCGCTTATTTCTCTAAGGTACCTGGAGATGAAGACAGATATCCACAGCCACCCGGTCCTGCGGCGGCCGGAAGCAGAAGTAAATATGCCTGCGAAAAAAGCGTACGAAGCGAATGAAGCTGATTCGAAAGGCTTTAACTTGCGAAACAAGTTGGCCCAAATTGCGAAAAAAGGTCTCGGCGCCGGCGAGCCAGCCCAAACCGAGAAGGGATTAGTCAGCAAGCAGATCAGGAGGATCGAACTATGAACACTTACCGATTTGACAACGGCGTGCTCGAACCGATCGAGCCGTCAGCTATGACCGATTTGAGATGGTCGCCGATGGGTGACATGTCAGCCAACAACGGCGAAGATTACGTCTG
>CAWCVR010000018.1:0-39640 GCA_963799105.1 Bryobacterales bacterium | reverse complement strand
AAAATCGTTGACAAGTTCCGCGGAAATGCAATACAATCGCATGAATGGGTGAGGAGACGGAGCCACAGCGCGCCGTTGCGTCCGACGAATGGAAACTCGCGCTCTGGGACCGGCTGCAATACCGCTTCTTGAAGCGGTTCTTCCGCAATACCGAATCGGCTCAAACACCGCGCCCGGCCGCTGGAGTGGTTCGGGTAAGGGAACTGTTCGGCGATGAGTTCGTAGATTCGATTCGCGGGAAGACGGTGATCGAGTTCGGCAGTGGCGACGGGTACGACGCGGTCGATTTGGCCCTGGCGGGGGCGGCGCGCGTGATCGGCTTGGACGTGCAGGAAGCGGGACTCCGGCATTCGCGGGAACTGGCCGCCCAGAAGGGCGTAACCGACATCTGCGAGTTTGCCAGGACGACGGACAGCCAAGCCGACATCGTGATGTCCATCGACGCCTTCGAGCATTTCATGGAACCCGCCGGCATACTCCGGAAAATGGCGGAGCTTTGCAAGCCGGATGGCAGGATATGGATTCAGTTCGGCTACACATGGTTTCATCCCTACGGCGGACATCTGTTCAGCTTGAACACTTTTCCTTGGGCGCACCTGGTTTTCAGCGAGACCGCTTTGTGCCGGTGGCGCGCGGACTTCAAGAGCGACGGGGCGCGGCGATTCGGCGAAACGGACGGTGGCCTGAACAAGATGACCTTGGCTCGCTTCGGACGCATGGTGGCCGCGAGCGGCATTACCGTCGAGGCGATACAGGAAGTGCCAATCCGGATCGCGCGCAGGTTTCACTGCCGCCTCACGCGGGAGTTTCTGACAAGCGTCATCCGGTATCGTTTTAAGCCGCATTCCCATTCCGAGTAGATACCCTTACCTTCTTGACGGTCTCCGGATAACGCGTTGGGTCTTCGACCGTGTGGTTCGGTGCCATTGCCGGCAACCACTCCCTCAGAAGCCGGGAAAAATCGGTCCGGCGCGCGAATCTCCGAATCGGCCGAAACAATTTCCGCGCCCAGGGGCCCCACATTCGATCGCGGAGGGCGGGGGATACATTGGACTGAACCCCGTGCCTGAGACACGGAAATTAGGGCCGCCTGGACCCCAGCTTCGTGCCGCCGCACGAGATTCGGGAGTTGCGGCAATTGCTGCGCCATCGTCTCAGTTTGCTCCAGCAGCGGGGCGAGTCGCATAACCAGATTCGCGACCTGTTCGAGACCGCCAACATCAAACTCTCTTCGGTAGCGAGCGATCTGCTGGGGCTGTCGGGGCGGTGCATCATCGAGGCGATGATTGCAGGCGGGGACTCGCCCGAGTTGCTGGCTTGGAAAGTGAAGGGCAAACTGCGCAAGAAGGAAAAGCAGGTGAAGGAATCGCTCAAAGGCTGCTTCAACGAGTTCCATCGCACGATGCTGAAAACGCACTATGCGCTGTATCAGTTTCTTAGCCGGCAAGTGGAGGAGTTGGAGGCTGAGATCGCGCGGCGGATGCAGCCGTACGCGGATCGGGTGGATGCATTGGCGACGATTCCGGGAGTGGAGAAGATCGCGGCATGGCATCTAATTGCGGAGATGGGTCCCGACATGTCGGTGTTCCCAGACGCCGACCACTGCGCGAGTTGGGCGGGGGTGAGTCCGGGAAGCTGCGAAAGCGCGGGCAAGCAGTTGAGCGGCCGGACCAAGAAGGGCAACAAGTATTTGCGGCGGATCCTGACACAATCGGCGTGGGCCGCTTCGCGCTGTAAACGGGGATACCTGCGAGCCTTCTTCCACCGCGTCAAGGCCAGGCGCGGCTGGGCGCGGGCGGTGATTGCCGTCGCGCATAAGATCGTGGTGATCGCATATTGCATTCTGAAGACCGGAGCGCCGTATCAAGATCTGGGGGACGATTACTTCGACAGACTGCACCCCGAGCGCACGGCCAAGCGACTGGTCCATCGGTTGGAGCGTCTGGGCCTGACAGTTTGCGTGACGCCATCGGCAGACCTAACCCCCGGCTTTTCAGAAAGCTAGCGGCTGAAGTTTTCTAGGGAATCCTTTCAACTTGCAGCACCGCGCCAGTCCGGAGACTGTCGGGTCCATGAAATCAGCCGCTTGCAGCGGGAATACGCCCGATACGACCCAACTTCAGGGGCCTCGGATCTCACCCCGGCGGCTCCGGCCGGCGGGCAACGGCAGTCTGGAGAAGACGCGGAGAAATGCCACAATTGGCGAATCCCCCAAGCCTCTGAAAGAGTCTCTAAAGGAGTGGCACGAGAGGAGGGTACGTAGTGAGTTCTCAAAAAGACTCCGAACGCACCGGCAAAGCGAGGCGCGGGTTCTCCCGGCGCGGGTTCCTCGGCGGAGTGGGACTGGGCGGCGGCGCGCTGGGATCGGGCTTGCTGGAGCGGGATGCGCGGGCGGCGGCGCCGGCGAAAGTGGCGGGGCCGGGCGCGGTCTCAATCACGCTCAACGTCAATGGAAAACCGGTTAGTCTCAAGGTAGAGCCGCGCGTGACCCTGTGTGACGCGCTGCGTAACCGCCTGGACCTGACCGGGGCCAAGCGGGTCTGCGACCGCGGCACTTGCGGCGCCTGCACGGTCATGCTGGGCGGCAAGACGGTCTATAGCTGCTCCGTGCTGGCGATCGATGCGCAGGGCAGGAAGATCGAAACCATCGAGGGCATCGGCAGCCCCGAAAGGCTGCACCCGGTCTCGGCGGCCTTCTGGAACAACGACGGGCAACAGTGCGGCTATTGCACGCCGGGGTTCGTGATGGCTTCGAAGGGCTTCCTGGAAGAACACCCCCACCCGGCGGTGGAAGACTTCAAGCGCGGGCTGGGCGGGAACCTGTGCCGGTGCGGCACCTACATGGGCGTCAGGGCGGCGGTGCTGGAAGCGGCTAAGACCATGACCACCTCGGCTGGAGGGAAGAAAGATGGCTGACACTCCCGATTACAGTTGGCCGCCGATGAGCACGCGGACGGCGATGGGCACGCGGCCCAGGCGGGTGGACGGGCCGGTCAAGTCCAGCGGGCGCGCCCGCTACTGCTCCGATCTGAACCTGAAAGACATGCTTCACGGCGCGTACCTCACCTGCCCGTACGCCCACGCGCGGCTCAAGAGCATCGACACCAGCGCCGCCGAGAAGGCCGAGGGCGTGCAGTCGGTGTACGTAGTCGCCGAGGCCGGCGCCGAGTTGCAGTGGCAGGGCGCGGAAATCGCAGCCGTGGCGGCTACCACCGAGGAGCAGGCGCGGGATGCGCTGCGCCTGATCCGGGTGGATTACGAAGTGCTGCCGCACAACGTGCTGGATGCCGCCCTGGCCAGTATCCCGGCGGCCTACGCGCAGAAGGCGGGCGAGCGGATGCAGGGCGATCCCGACAAGGCGTTCACCGAAGCCGAAGTGCTTTCCGAAGGCGCATACGGAATCCCCGTGGTGACGCACTGCTGCCTGGAGCCGCACGGGCAGGTGATTCAGTGGCAGGGCGACCAGATCCAGGTGTGGCCTTCCACCCAGGACGTCACCGATTACGCCGGCGAGCTGGGGCAGGCCCTGAAGGTCCCTGCGACCAACATCAAAGTGAAGATGGATTACATCGGCGGCGGGTTCGGCAGCAAGTTCAGCCCGGATTCGTGGGCTGTGGTGGGCGCCCGGCTGTCGCAGAAAGCCGGCGGACGGCCGGTCAGCCTGTGGCTCGACCGGGCAACGGAGCAGACCATCGCGGGCAACCGGCCCTCGCTGTTCGCCAAGGTCAAGGTGGCCGGCAAGAAGGACGGCACCATCACCGGCTGGCAGGGCGAGACCTGGGGTTCGGGCGGCGTGGCCGGCCTGACCATGCCGAACAACGTTCCCTACGTCTTCGACATCCCCAATTCCCGCAGGAACCACACCTCCGTTCGAGTGAACGGCGGACCCTCGCGGGCGTGGCGCGCGCCGGGCAACCAGCAGGCTTCCTACATCACCTGCTCGGCCATCGAGGATTTCGCGGCCAAGGCCGGCTTGGATCCGATGGAGGTATTCGCCAAGGCCGTGCCCTACGCGCCCAAAGCGCGCCAGGACACCTATCGCCTGCAACTGGCCAAGGCCGGGGAGATGGCGGGATGGAATACTCTGTGGCATGCGCGCGGCGAGAGCGGAGCGGGTCCGCTCAAGCGCGGCCTGGGACTGGGCATCGCCACCTGGCAGGGCAGCGGCCACGCCAGCCAGTGCCGCACGGTCATCAACCCGGACGGCAGCGTGCGGGTGGAAATCGGCACGCAGGACCTGGGAACCGGCACGCGCACCATCATCATGCAGGTAGTGGCCGAGACGCTGGGCCTGCCCATGAGCCGGATCAACCTGCTGATAGGATCGAGCGATCTGCCGCGGGACGGCTCGTCGGGCGGATCGACGACTGTGGGCGGGGTTTCCACCTCCAGCCGCCGGTCGTCGGTAAACGCGCTGGCCAAGCTGTTCGAGGCGGCGGCGCCGGACCTGGGCGCGCAGCCCGACCAACTGGAAGCCGCCGGCGGGCGGATTCGCGTCAAGGGGACGCCGGGCAAGAGCCTGACCTGGGAGGCGGCGTGCCGCAAGCTGGGCACGGCGTCGATTTCCGAGATGGGTGTGTTCACGGCGCGCGGCGACGCGGCGGGAATGACCACCGGCGGTGTTTGCGGCGTGCAGATCGCCGACGTGTCGGTAGACGTGGAGACGGGCGTGGTGAAAGTCAACCGCTACACGGCGGTGCAGGATTGCGGCCTGATCGTCAACCCGCGGCTGGCGGAAAGCCAGGTGCACGGGGCGATCATCGCGGGCATCTCGACGGCGCTCTTCGAGGAGCGCATCATGGACCCTCGGACCGGGAAGATGTTGAATCCCGATATGGAATTCTACAAGCTGGCCGGAATCGCCGATGTGGGCGATATCCGCGTGTACCTGGACATCCGGGAAGAGAACGACAAGCGCGGCGTCATCGGACTGGGCGAGCCGCCGGCGATTCCGATTTGCGCGGCCATCGGCAATGCGGTGGCGAACGCCATCGGCGTTCGCGTGCCGAAGATTCCCATGACGCCGCAACACGTGATCGACGCGCTGGAAGGGAGGGCGTAATGGAATCCTTCGAATACGGCAATCCGGGTAGCGTTTCCGAAGCCGTGGCGATGCTGGGAGCGCGGTGGGGCGAGGCCGACGTGCTGGCGGGCGGCACCGACCTGCTCGGCCTGATGAAAGACCGTCTGCACACGCCCAAGCGGGTGGTGAACATCAAGAACATTCCGGAGCTGGAAGGCATCCGGAAGACCGCCGCCGGGTTGCGGATCGGCGCGCTGGTCACCCTGGACGAGTTGGCGAAGAGCGCGGTGGTGAAGGCCGAATACACCGCCCTGGCGGACGCGGCGGAGGCGATTCCCAGCCCGCAGATCCGCCACATGGGCACGGTGGGCGGCAACCTGTGCCAGCGGCCGCGCTGCTGGTACTACCGGCAGGGGATGGGACTGCTGGCCATGGACAACGGCCACTCGCGGATACCGGACGGCGACAACCGGTACCACGCCATTTTCGGCGGCGGCCCGGCCTATTTCGTGAACCCGTCGAGCCTGGCCCCGGCGCTGATCGCCATGGGGGCGAAGGTCCGGCTGGTGTCGGCCAGGGGATCGCGCGAAGTGGACGCCGCCAGGTTCTTCCGCACGCCGAAGGACGAGGACACGCGCGAGATCGTGCTCGAACCGGACGAGATCCTGACGGAGATCCTGGTTCCGGCGGCGGTGGGGCGGAGCGCCACGTACGAAGTGCGGCAGAAGGAAGCGCTGGATTGGCCGCTGGCGGCGGCGGCGGTGGCGCTGAAGATGAATGGCGCGGTAGTGGCGTCGGCGCGGATCGTGCTGGGCCACGTGGCGCCAGTGCCGTGGGAAGCCGCGGAGGCCGGCAAACTGCTCGCCGGCAAGCCGTTCACGGAGGCGGGGGCGGAAGCGGCGGCGAAGATGGCCGTCTCCGGAGCCCAGCCGCTCAGCCAGAATGCGTACAAAGTGACGCTGGCCAGGACGGCGGTGAAGCGCGCGCTGCTGGCGGCGCACGGGAAGGCATAGACTTATGGAACTTCCGGGAACGAATCGCAAAGTCAGCCGGAATCGATGCTGTAATCTGCGCTGGAAAGGACTGTACATCGACGCCGAGCGCAACCCCGCCGAGGATACCAGCGACGATACCTCGCTGTGGTGTCTGCACACGTCGAATTGCCTGGGTCCGGACGGCAAGGTGGTGGACCCGTTCGAGTGCGCTCCCTCGCGCAAGTGCTACGAACCGTTGTGAGGGCGTGAACATTCGGGCCGCGGCGCCGTGGGCGCTCAACTGTTGGCGGGCGTTCGGAGCCAGGCGCAGTTGAGTGACCGGGCGCCGGCAGTGACGGCGGTCGGACCGGGCGCGGAAGCGGCCGCGGCTCCCGGCGGAACCGGGCGGCACAAGGGAGTGGCCCGCGGCAGAGGCGCGATACGCCGCGGCCGGAGATTTCGCTCACTGCCCCAGAATGATTCGCAGCGTGCGGATCTCGTCGTTGTGGACGTCCACCGTTCCGGTTCCCTGCCGGCCGTCCTTCTCCACCGTGATCCGGTACGCCCCCGGCGCCAGTTGTAACTGCGTGTTGGTGACTTGCGGAATGCGCTTCCCGTTGACCGTCACCGCCGCGCCTTCGGGCACGCTGGAGAGCATCAGCGTTCCGTAGGGCGCGCGCAGGATCATCGGCGCCAGCTCCAGCGGACCCGTGCCCACCTCCACATCGTGTTGCTCCACCTGGTAGCCGGGCATGGCGACCGAAATGGTGTGCCGGCCGGGAGTGGCCGTCAACGAACACGGAGTAGAGCACGCCGTGCTCCGCTGGCCGTCCAGGATGGCCGTGGCGCCTCCCGGACTGGTGATCACCTGAACCGGTTGGGCCTGGCCCGGGGTCGCCGGCGCGGCCTTTCGTCCGGCCTCCGCCGGCTGGGGCGGAGCGGGCGGCGCGGCCGAATCGGTCTTGGCCGCGGTCTCCGCCGGCGGCGTATTCGATTCCGTCTTCGGCGCCGTCCCCGGCGCGTCTCCATCCCCGGCAGGCTTGGCCGTATCCCCCGCCGCCGGTAGCGGGCTGGGCTTGCTGTCGTCCGGGTTCGCCGTCCCTGGCACCGCCGCGGCTGCCTGGTCGGCGGCGGCGGCCGGCTGCTCCCCGGTCTTTTCCGCGCTCTGTCCCACGCCTTTCGACCCGGTCCATACCTTATATTGCAACCCAATCAATGTCAGCAGAGCCGCCGCTACTAGTACGGCCATCAGGAAAGGCCCGAAGCCGGAATGCCGCCGCACCGCCATCTCGCCCGTCCTGGAATCGCCGCGGTCCGGCCGCCGCGCCGGGGGAAGCTCGACCGCGGGCTTGACGCCATTGGCCAGGGTGGGCGCATTGGCGCTTCCGCCGCGCGGCATGGCCCTCCAGCCCTTGGTGGCGGCGCACGCCTTCTCCAGCGCGTCGGCGAACTCCCGGCAGGTGCGGTAGCGGCCTTCCGGCTTCTTCGCCAGGCCACGCCGCACCACCGCGTCGATGGGTCCGCTCAGCGTGGGGTTCAAGCGGTGGGGAGGCACCGGGTCCTCGGCCACGATCTTGTACACCACCGTGGTCAGATGCTCGCCGGTGTAGGGCTTCTCGCCCGTCAGCATTTCGAAGGCGATCACCGCCAGCGAGAACTGGTCCGACCGGCCGTCCACCGCCAGCCCCTGCACCTGTTCGGGCGACATGTAGTGCGGCGTCCCCACGATCGATCCCGTCATGGTGAACTGTTCGGAAGCCGTGATCTTGGCGATCCCGAAGTCGGTGATCTTGGCAGTCCCGTCGGCGGCGATCATGATGTTGGCCGGCTTGATGTCGCGGTGAACGATGCCCTTCTGGTGGGCGTAGTCGAGGGCGTTCGCGGTCTGCGCCAGGATGCTGAACATCCACTCCGGGGGCACCGATCGCTGCTCCGTCAGCCACTGATCCACGGTGGGCCCGTCCACGTACTCCATGGCGATGTACGCCAGGTCGTCCTGCTGCTCCACGTCGTAGATGGTGACGATGCCGGGATGGGAAAGGATACCCGCCGATCGCGCTTCCCGGAAAAGGCGCTCCCGCAGGCGTTCCTGCTCTTCCGCGGTGCGCTTTTCGCCCAGTTGGATGGTCTTGATGGCCACCGGCCGCCCGATGTTCGGATCGATGGCGTGGTACACCACCCCCATGGCGCCACGGCCCAACTCTCTGACGACCTTGTATCGCCCAATACGATCCATACCAGTTCTAGTCATAGCACACGTAGAACGCCCCGGCTAACCCGCTGCCATAACTGCTAGTACCTATCTGTAACCTTACGCTGCGTCTATCTGTTGCCCTACAATGAGTTGTTCGGTTGGTTTCCCGCCGATATTACAATGCCAGACCCAAAAGACGGCGCCCCATCGATTTGGCGAAGGTGGTCGCGGGTATCCCTGCGTGCCCAGGGTGTGGGCGCCCTGGTGTTCCCCATGGCGGTGCTGTTCGTCGCCATATTCGCCATCTACTGGGCCGAAACCGAGCTGCGTGCCACCGAACTGACCGTCGCCCGCGCATATGACGCCCGCTCCGCGGTGGCGCGGCTTCAGACCTCCCTGCTGGATGCCCAGGCCGCGCTCGACGCTTTTCTGGCGGAGCCCGACGACCGCCATCGGGCGCTCTGCCAGGCAGCCGACGCGGGGGTGCGGGATTGGCTGGCCGCCGTCCCGCCTCTGCTTGCCGCAACTCCGGCCACCGAAACCGCCTTGCGGGAAGTCTCCAGCCTTGGTCAGCGGCTGCTGGCCCTTGCGAACGACCTCCGGACCTACGGGCCGCGCATGGACGCCGCCACCCTGGCCGCGCGCAACCGCGAGAGCCAGGACCTGGTGGCCAGCCTCGAAAGCCGGCTCATCGTGCTCGGCGCCGAGCAGGATCGCCAGTTCGCCGGCGCCCGGTACCAGGGCAACCTGGCCCGCCAGAAGCTTTTCCGCGCCATAGTGGCATGCGGCTTCTTCGGGCCCATGGGCGCTCTGTTCTTCCACTTGCTGGTGGCCGGCCGCATGGTGCGGCGGATCAAGGAAGTCGAGGAGAACGCCCGCCGCCTGGCCCACGGCCTGACGCTCGAACCCTTTCCTCGCGGCTCCGATGAAATCGCCTCCCTGGCGCGCCAACTGGAGGACGCCGCGGTCCTGCTGGGCGCCCGGGAACGCAGCCTGCGCCAGAGCGAGCGCCGTTACCGCGACCTCTTCGAGAACGCTCCCGTCCCCTACGAGGAGACCGACCGCGACGGTGTGGTGACCCGCTTCAACCAGGCGGTCTGCGCCCTGCTGAGGTGCACGCCCAGCCAGATCCTGGGCCGGCGCGCCTGGGAATTCGTCGATCCCGCCCAGCGCGACGCCGTCCGCGCCAGGCTGATCGAACGCGTGAGCTCGGGCATCGAAACCGGGCCCTTCGAATGCGCCTGCCTTCTCGAAGACAATACCCGCATAGCCGTCGAGATCCGCGAGAACCTGATCCGCTCCGATAACGGCGAGGTGACCGGCACCTGCCGCTCCCTGATGGACGTAAGCGAGCGCAACATAGCCGCCATTGCCGCGCGCAAGGTGGAAGAGTACGCCGCCGAACTGCGCGACAAGAACGAGCAGTTGGTGCGCGCGCTGGACGCCGCGCGCTCCTCCACCGTGGCCAAGAGCCGCTTCCTGGCCAGCGTCTCCCACGAACTGCGCACGCCCCTCAACGGCATCATCGGTTTCTCGGAGATGATGCACGACGGCCGGCTCGGCCCGATTTCCGACAGCCACAAGGAGTGCCTCTCCGATATCCTCAGCAGCGCCCATCACCTGCTGCATCTCATCAACGACATCCTGGACCTCTCCAAGGTGGAAGCCGGCAAGACGGAGTTCCGCCCCGAGTCGTGCAACGTCGGCAAACTGGTCCGGGAGGTCCGCGACGTGATCTGGCCGCTGGCCGAAAAGAAGCGCCTGTCCCTCACCCTCGATCTGGCGCCGGATACCGAGGCGTTCCTCGACGCCTCGCGCTTCAAGCAGGTGGTGTACAACTACCTCTCCAACGCCGTCAAGTTCACCTCCCACGACGGCCAGATCTGGGTGCGCCTGATGCCGGAAGACGAGGCGTCGTTCCGCCTGGAAGTGGAGGACAACGGTATCGGAATCCCGCCGGATGAGATTCCCCTCCTGTTCCAGGAATTCCAGCAGGCCCCCGACAGACGCAAGGCCGAACAGGGCACCGGCCTGGGGCTGGCTTTGACCCGCCACATCGTGGAAGCGCAGGGGGGAACGGTGGGCGTGCGCAGCGAGGAGGGCCAGGGCAGCATCTTCTGGGCCGTCCTGCCGCTCACTGCCACCGCTCCGCGGCCGGAAGCCTCACAGGGCACACCCGGCCAGTTGGCCCTCCCGGCGCCCGCTCCGGGCCGGTTGGCCCTCCCGCCGCCCGCCGCTGAGATGCCTGCCCGGGAAGATCCGGTCCATTCGCCGGCTGCCGCTCTCTGAAATGCCCGCCCGGGATTACCACTTCAATCGCCGGCCGCCGCTCCCTCGAAAGCCAGCGACCTGGCGGGAGCGCCGAATCCCGCGGCCCTGGACCCTCGCCACCCGCACCCGCCCGGCTCGCGGTCACAGCCGGACGCCACCGCCGCATTCACGAACGCCATGCCGGCCTCGAGCCCGGCGATGAATCCCCGCGCCTCCGCGGCATCGGCGGTCCGGATGCCGGCGCACGGGCGGATGGCGCCGTGGATGCCGACGGAGCGGGTAGCGCGGCGGCCGCTCCGGACAGCTCCTCGCGGTACGCGGGTGGATTCGCGGGCAGCGAGACGGGGTTTCGGGTGAGCCCCAAGGCCCGAGGTGAGGGAGCCGCGGCACGCCCATCGATCCACACCTTCCTGGACACCGCTGCGCAGGCTTGGTGCGGTTTATCACAGCCGGCTGGCCACGTTGCCTGCAAAGGTTCCGGTTATTTCAGACGCCGTGAGTCAGTTTTCCTTCGGGTGTCGCTTCGTTCTATGAAGGATGCACTATGACGACCAGAAGCTTCCGAAACTCTCTCACGCTGCTTGCCGCGCTGCCGTGCGGGCAAGCCCCCTTCGGCCAGACGCAAGCCGGAACCACCATCACCTATCTGTTCCGGCGCATTCTATCTGCCGGCTCGCTGTTGGGGCTCAGTTGGCTTGTGGGCTTACTGGGGCCGTCCCCAGCCCTGGCGGCCGACTACTATGTCTCCCCAAGCGGTTCCGACAGTTCCCCTGGAACCCTCAGCCAACCGTTCCTGACTATTCAGAAAGCCGCTTCGGTCATGGCGGCGGGAGACACGGCGTTCATCCGCGCGGGAATCTATCGTGAGACAGTGACACCGGCGAACTCCGGGACCCAGAATGCGCCCATCACGTACATGCCGTACAACGGCGAATCGGTGACCGTCAGCGGCGCCGACGTGATCCCGGCGAGTTCGTGGACCCTGTCGAGTGGGAGCATCTACAAAGCGCCCATGTCGTGGGATCTTGGCAACGGCGCCAATCAGGTGTTCCTAGATGGCCAGATGATGATCGAGGCGCAGTGGCCGAATACCACGCTGGATTTCTCACATCCGACGGTCGCGACGGCGAGTGGTGGGTCGTACACCAACAGCGGACCCGGCGGCGCCGGCAGCGATGGCGGCGTATACAACTCGACGGGCACGATTACGGATACGAATTTGCCGGCGCGGCCGGATGGGTACTGGAACGGTGCCACGATTCACGCGCTCCTGGGCCCGTCCTGGTGGTGGCAAACCGGAACCGTCGTCGGCTCCACGAAGAACCAACTTTCGTTTCAATTCTACCTTCTGGGTTCTACGTTAGTACCGTCGCAAGGGAGTTCCTACTACCTGTCGGGTGAGCCTGGTGAGCTCGACTCCGCTGGAGAGTGGTTCCTCGCCGGCTCTACGCTTTATTTTTGGACGCCCGCCACGGACAATCCGGCGCAGCATACGGTCGAGGCCAAGAGGCGGCAATTCTCCTTCAACCTTAGCGGACGTTCGTTCATCACAGTCCAGGGAATCGGCATATTTGCATCGAGCATAACGTCGGACGCCACCAGCCAGTATTTAGTGCTGGATGGGCTGACGGCTCAATACCTCTCGCAGGTTTCGGTCGATACCGAGGGCGGGGGGCCGGCTCATACCACGGGCTTCCTTTTGCAGGGCGCGAACAGCGTTCTTCGCAATAGCACCCTCGCCTGGAGCGCGGGCAACGGCGTATTGATCAATGGCAACGGCCATCGTGTCTTCAACAACACGATTCACGATACGGGGTACGGATCAGTGGTTGAGACGGAGTCCGTTAAGAGTGGTTACGCGTCATCGGAAGGTGTCATCATCGGATGGAACACGATTTACAACAGTTCAAGGGCTGGGATTCAAACTGACCCCTACGCGAATAATTACTTTATAGCGGGAAGAATCATTCACAACGACATCCATGACTATGGCCTCCAGACAAACAACGTCGGATGCACAGACACCTGGACTTCCAACGGGGGTGGGACCGAGATTGCGTACAACCTCTGTCACGACGGCCATGGGTTGCTCCTGAAAAACTCCTACCCTTGGGTGGCGGGGATCTATCTCGATGACAATACCAGCAACTTTGTCGTTCATCACAACGTGGTCTGGAACACCCCCTGGGCTCTCCAATTGAAGGCAGCGAACTCCGGTGTTTACAACAACACCTTTCTCGGCACGATCACCAGCTTTACGCCGTACGGCGCCGATAACCTTCCGGGAACGACAATCGAAAACAATATTTTTGTTGGCCCGATCACGGCGGACCCCGTCGGGGCCGTGATGACCAAGAACATCCTTCCTGGCACCGACCCCCAATTCGTCGATGCGGCGGCCTACAACTTCCAGTTGAAGCCCACCTCGCCGGCCATCGGCGCCGGGTTGGCGATCCCGCCCTATACCAACGGCTACTCGGGATCCGCCCCGGATATCGGCGCTTACGACCACACCAAGGCGCCGTGGAAGGCCGGGGCCCAGAACGCCGCATTCGTCGCCGCGCCCAGCTACGCACCCACCCTCACGCCCGGAACCGTCGCGGTGGCCACTGGCTCGGTCCCCTTCGATTCCGGAGCCTCCGTGACGGTCACCGACGGCGCGAACGTCGATTGGCCTGCGCCGTTGGTATACGTCGCCGGGACGCCGCCGCAGTTGGCGTTTCAGGTTCCATCGAACGCGGCCCCTGGAGTTGCCATGATCACCATCGCCAATGGCGATGGCACCATCTCGCTTTCCTCCGCCCCCCTCTTCGCCGGCGCACCGCCCATCGTCATCGCCGCCCGCCAGGGCTCGGGGCAGAGCGCAACGGTCAATACGCCATTTGGCACGGTTTTGCAGGCTACCGTGACCACTGCGGGCGGGACTCCCGTGCCGAACGCGGCGGTAACTTTCGCCGTGCCGGCGACAGGCGCCGGCGGCACTTTCGAGGCATCGGCGACGGTTTCCACCGACAATGCGGGTGTCGCCGTGGCGCCCGCTTTCACGGCCAACGCGGTTGCAGGCAGCTATACCGTTACGGCGAGCGCATCGGGAGCCGGTACGCTGGCGGTGTTCAACCTGACAAATCAGGCTCAAACCAGCTCCGGTACGCCAGCGATCGCCAGTGGCGGCGTAGTGAGCGCGAGCGCGTTCGGAGAATTCGCATCCGCCGCGCCCGGCTCCTGGATCGAGATTTATGGAACCAACCTGGCATCCGATTCGCGGTCCTGGCAGGCAAGCGACTTCAACGGCATGAATGCGCCCATTGTGCTGGATGGAACTTCGGTGACCATCGGCGGCCAATTGGCGTTCTTAGACTACATTAGCCCCACACAGGTGAACGTACAGGTGCCGAATGTTGCGGCTGGAACACAGCAACTGGTGGTGACCGCCGGTGGTAACAAGAGCGCGCCTTACAATCTGACGATCCGAGCCGTCGTTCCCGGATTGCTGGCGCCGGCGAGTTTCCAGATCGGCGGGTTGCAGTACGCCGTGGCAATCGATGGGAGCAACTATGTGGCGCCGGCGGGGGCCATTGCGGGCGTGACTTCCGCGCCGGCCAAGCCGGGAGACGTGATCGTGCTCTACGGAGTGGGATTCGGTCCGGTGAGCCCGTCGATTCCGGAAGGGCAGATCGTGCAGCAGCAGAATGCGCTGCCGTCGTTCGGCATTTCCATTGGCGGCGCGCCGGCCACGGTGCAGTACGCGGGGCTCGCGCCGAATTACGTGGGGCTGTATCAGTTCAACGTGGTGGTGCCGGCGATCGCGGCGAACAATGCGGCGCCGGTGACGTTTCAGGTGGGTGGGACGGCGGGGACGCAGACGCTCTACCTGGCGGTCCAATGAGGGATGCGGGCTTATATCTTGCCGACAGTGCCAACCGCCGCATCCGCGTGGTGCAACCCGCGGCCGCTCCCGTAATCGCCTTGTCAACCACGTCGGTCAGCTTCAACTTGACGGCCACCGGGTGCCAACTTTTTTCCGGCGCCGTGAGTCGGTTTTCCTTCCGGTGTCGCTTCGTATATGAAAGGGTGCACATGACCAAGACTTTTCTCATTCTCTGTCTTCTGTTTGCCGCGGCGGGGGCGCTGAACGCGCAGCTGGACGTGGCGATGATGTTCTCCACCTCCATCGGGAACCCGAACGCGTTCTGGACCTACGCGGCGGGCGCGACGGCGCTGCCGCTCACTGCCAACTGGAACGGGAACGGAACGCTCGGGTGTACGGTTCCCGCATGGGCGCCTTCGAACAGCGCTGGGAATTTCGCGCCCGCGTTCTTCCAGGCCAACTCCTGTGTATCGTCCTTCTTTGGGGCCGACCCAACCCCGGGCTCCGGCTCCCCGAACGTCACGGCAGGTTCGATCGTGGTTCGCACCAGCGACAGTTCGAGCGTTCACGCAAGCCTGCTGTTGACCGTGTCGGGCTCCCTCGATCCCCTCCTCTCAATGCTCGTTTGGAACGCGCGGGTCGGCTCCCAGCCGCAGGACTGGGTCCTGCTCAGAAACGGCGTCCAGGTGGCCTCCGGCGTCCTGGGCGGGTCGGTTGGGCGCGGCGCCGCGGAAGGATATGTGGATAGCGGCGCAGTCCTCACCGACACGGTCGAGCTGGACATTTTCAAGGATCCAGGCTCGTCATCGGGCGATTTCGTCGGTGTCTCCCTGAGCTCGTGGTACGACACCAACTGGACAGTTTCGACCGCCGAGATCGATGCGTACAACACCACCAACGTCACCCAGCAGGCCAACACGTACAAGGTCGAGCTGAAAGCCCGCATGCTGGGCGGGGCGTACCTCTACGATCAGACCTTCAACGTCCCATATACCGACCCTTCCATCCAGACTGCGATCACGCAGGCGAAGAGCGTGCTCACACAGGCGGGCGCGCTGTACTTCGCGGGTCCCACGCAGTTGAGCAGTACGCAATCGACGAGCGCCGCCACAAACACCGTTCAGACCGGGCAGGCGACCCAGGCATACGTGGGAGTCCTGGAGCGGGTCGGGCCGCAAGTCGTCGCTATCGGCAGCCTTGGTATCTGCCAGACCGCCTCCGTCCCACCCGCGAGCACTTCCACGTCCTTCTACCCCGTTCTGACCGGCTGCACCGGCGGCGAACAGGTCAGCCTCCCGCCGGGCGTGATAGACTTTCACGCGCTGACCTCTTCGTTTGTGACCATCGCCCAGACCGTGACCACCACCAACACCACGCTGACGTCGCAGGTCTACGAGCTCGACGGTTCTCCCACGCCGATCTCCGTGCCCACGCTGTCCCAGTGGGCCCTGTTCCTGCTGGCCGGATTGCTGGCCGTCGCGGGAGCATTCCTGCTGCGCCGAGGCATCCGGAGGCGCGCGGTGTAGCCGCCGTGGGGCGGACCCCGGCCCGCGCGGGACGCCGTCGTCCCGCTACCAGCTCACCGAATCAGCCGCTAGCCACTGGCGAAAAGCCGGCCAGGGGGCCGGCCGCGGACGAGGGCGTCCGCCCCACTTAAGAATTAGCTACGGGAACTTGGTATGATGATTGCTCCACTAATCGATTCAAATGGGTCAAGGCATGGAAGCCGGGGCTGCCGCCGACGGCGACATCACCCGGTTGTTGCGCCAGTGGAGCGACGGGCGCGACCAGGCATTCCGCGATTTACTGCCCCTGGCCTACGACCGCCTGCGGCTTATGGCCGGCGCGCGCATGCGCCGTGAGCGGCCCGATCACACTCTCCAGCCTACCGCCCTGGTCGGGGAACTGTATCTGCGGCTAGAGGGCGCGAAACTGGCCGGCTGGAAAGATCGGGAGCATTTCTATAGCTTTTGCGCCAAAGCCATGCGCTGGATTCTCACCGACCACGCCAAGGCGCGCCTGCGCGACAAGCGGCGGGCCGAATTGGCGCTTCCGCACGCGGACGAGCTGCGATGGCTCGGCTCGCGGGAAGAAGATGCTTTCGATCTGGACCGGGCGCTGTCGCGGCTGGAGGAAATCGATCCGCGCAAAACGAAGATCCTGGAATTGCGCGTCTACCTGAGCTCGACGGCCGAGGAAACCGCGGAGATTCTCAACCTCTCGAAGGCCACCGTGGACCGCGAGATGAGATTGGCTCCGGCCAAGGCGGGAGACGTGATTGTGCTCTACGGAGTGGGATTCGGTCCGGTGAACCCGTCGATTCCGGAAGGGCAGATCGTGCAGCAGCAGAATGCGCTGCCGTCGTTCGGCATTTCCATTGGCGGCGCGCCGGCCACGGTGCAGTACGCGGGGCTCGCGCCGAATTACGTGGGGCTGTATCAGTTCAACGTGGTGGTGCCAGAGATCGCGGCGAACAATGCGGCGCCGGTGACGTTTCAGGTGGGTGGGACGGCGGGGACGCAGACGCTCTACCTGGCGGTCCAATGAGGGATGCGGGCTTATATCTTGCCGACAGTGCCAACCGCCGCATCCGCGTGGTGCAACCCGCGGCCGCTCCCGTAATCGCCTTGTCAACCACGTCGGTCAGCTTCAACTTGACGGCCACCGGGTGCCAACTTTTTTCCGGCGCCGTGAGTCGGTTTTCCTTCCGGTGTCGCTTCGTATATGAGAGGTAGATCATGACAACCAGATATCTTGTGAAATTTCCGGTACTGCTTTCCGCGCTGCTCTCGGTGCAGGGCGCCTTTTGCGCAACCGGAACCACGCCGGTGGGCGGGGCGGTCTCGCCGGTGGTGCGCCCCGTCTTGTTCGAGCCCGGCCCGGATGCGGGCGAGTATCGTGCCCAGACATCCGGAGGCTGGCTCCGGCTGACCCCCGCGGGAATCGAGTTCGCCACTGCCGGCCGGCCCATCATCCGCCTTGCCCTGGTTGGCGGGCGGCACGCGGAACCACTCGGCGACGAGTTGCTCCCGTCGACTTCCAGTTACTTCCTGGGCAGCGATCCGCGGGGCTGGAGAACCGGCGTCGGCAATTATGCCAAGGTCCGCTACCGTGGCGTGTACCCCGGCACGGATCTCGTGTTTCGCGGATCGGGGACGGCTCTCGAGTACGACTTCGCGATCGCTCCAAACGCCGATCCCTCCCGGATTCGCATGCGCTTCGACGGCGCCGGAAAGCTGTCGGTAACCGCGGAAGGGGATCTTCTCGTTAACGGATGGTTCACCGGGCGCCGCCCGCGCATTTATCAGGAGTCGGCCCAAGGCCCGCGGGAGATCGGCGGGCGGTTTCGAATCCACCGCGACCGCACGGTCTCGTTTGAAACCGGCCCCTACGACCACACGCGCGCGCTGACGATCGACCCGGTGATCGCCTACACCTCGTATCTGGGAGGCTTCGGCGCGGACGTCGGCAACGCGATCGCGACGGACAAGGCTGGAAACATCTACGTGGCCGGCGTGACCGATTCCGCCAATTTTCCCGCCGGCGCCGGCCCCAGCTATGGGCAGGCTCCCAAAGTGAGCCAGAACGCCTTCATAACCAAGTTCGCGCCGGTTGCGGGAGGCAAAACCCAGCTCCTCTTCACGGTTTTCCTGGGCGACAATCATACGAACCCGAACGTTACCGGCGCCACCGTTTTGTACGGTCTGGCGATCGATTCCGGCGGCAACATCGTCGCCGCGGGTTCTTCGAGCTCCACCAATTACCCAACCGTAAATGCGGCTCAGCCGAACATCGCCCCGGCATGGTCTTGCCAGACTGGCGGCATTCCGGTGCCCTGCGCGGCGGGGGTACTCACCAAGATTGCGCCAAGTGGCCAGTCCCTGGTCTTTTCCACCTACTATGGAGGCAGTTCCCCAAACTGGTTCACCGGCGTGGCTCTGGATGCCGCCGACGCTGTCTACGCGGTGGGGATTGCTGCCGGACCGGCGGCCGTGCCGGGAACCCAGGGAGCCATCCAGGCTTCCTTCACCGCCTCCGAAAGCATGGAGATGGTTCGCTTCGACCGCGCCGGAACGCTGCTGTACGCCACCTACCTGGGAGGCAGCGGCGTGCAGTGGGCCAACGCGATCACCGTCGAGAAGCCGGGCGTCGCCTGGATCGGCGGGTACACCACTTCATCGGACATCCCCACCACCAGCAACGCGTTCCTTGCCAAGTACATGGGATCCGGTGCGGACGCATACCTGGCGCGGATCGACACGACGCAGTCCGGATCGGCCGGCTTGACCTACGGCAGCTTCTATAATGGCGCCAGCGGCCATTCGCAGGTGAACAAACTCTTTCTGGATCCTTCCGGGCAGGTGGTGTTCTGTGGCGGAACGAGTTCCAACCTGCCGGTAACTTCAACCGCGATGCAATCCGCCCAACCCGGGTGGCTGGCATCCGAGATGCTTTTCAACGGAGATGGGTTCATCGCGCGCATCAACCCGGCGATCGCAGGCGCCGCCGGGCTGACCTACTCGAGCTTCATCGGCGGCAGCGACGAGGACTGGGCGCAAAGTTGCGCCCTGGACCCGCAAGGCAATTTCGTGGTCGCCGGCGGAACTCGTTCCGGAAGCCCATTCATGACTCCGGGTTCGCCGATTCCCTACAAGGCCATCGGCAGCAGCAACAACGTCTTCGTGATCCGCATCGACCCAACCAAGGCGGGAGGGCTCATCGAGAGCATCTTGTTCGGTGGTGAAGCGGACGACGAGTTCTTTGCCATGGCGACGGACTCGAACGGCTTCGCCTATCTGACGGGTCAGACATTCTCTCAGCACTTCCCGGTGAGCGGCGGCGCGTTGCAGCCGGCCAATGGCGGAGACAATCCGGCCTACCCGGCCTCAGCGTGCTGCGGCGACGCGTGGATCTCTCAGCTCAACCTCAACGTCCTTCAGCCAGCCGTCGCGGAACTGGCTCTGGACGGCGGCGACTTCCAGTCGGGCGCGGCAGGCTCGGTGCTTCCCCTGCCGCTCAACGTGCACCTGGCGGACGCCAACGGCAACCAACTGGCGCTGGCCGGTTACCAGGTGGCGTTCACGGCCACTGGCGGCGTCACCTTCGCTTCACCGGCGACGGGCCTTACAGACGGCACCGGAGTCACCGGAGTTCTCGCGAAGCTCGGCACCACCAGCGGCACGGTAACTGCAAACGTCGCCAGCCCGGCGATAAGCTATACCTTCCATGTGTATGTGGGTTCCGGCCCCGTTCCGCAATCGGTCGGCCTTCTTTCCGGGAACAACCAAAGCGGCGCGGCCGGTTCCGCGCTGCCCAGTCCGCTGGTCGTGCAACTGCTCGATGCCAAGGGCGCCGCGCTGTCCCTCTCCAACGTGAACGTGCTCTTCAAACCCACCAACGCGTCGGTATCGGCGGCCATCGTGCCCACCGATTCCAACGGGCGCGCCTCGATTACGGTCACGCTCGGCTCGCAGCTTGGAGCCGCCAGCGTGCAGGCGGTAGTAAGCGGCGCCGGCACGGTAACGGCGAACTTCACCGTCGGAAATGTGCCGGCTATCGACCATACCGCCAATGCCGCCAGCGGAGTAAATGGCCCGGTTGTGCCAGGTGAGTACCTGTCCATCTACGGCAGCCGCCTCGGGCCCACCACCGGCGTGCTGTCCCAGGCGGCCAGCGGCGAAGAGAAGGGGTTGGGCGGAGTGAAGGTCATGTTCGGCGCCGTCGAAGCGTATCTCGCTTATGCCTCGGCCACGCAGTTGAATGTCCTGGTTCCCTATGGCATCGGCGGATCGAGCACCACGGTTCAGGTGAGCTACAACGGCGCACAAGGGTCCCTCACCGTGCCGGTTGGCGCAACCTCGCCGGGCATTTTCACCACACAGTACGGACCCGGACCGGCGTGGGTAGTCAACTCCCAGGACTCGACCTGGAACAGCGCCGCGAACCCGGCGGCGCAGGGCTCCTACATAGTGTTCTGGGCCACCGGCCAGGGCCAGGTGACTCCCGCCTCTACCGACGGCGCGGTCATCGCCAGCGGGCAATGGCCGGTTCCGATGAGCCCGGTGACGGTCATGATCGGCACGGAGGAAGTCACGCCCGCCTGGGTGGGGCTCATCTATACGGGCGAGATTCAGGTGAACCTGCAGATACCGGGCGACGCCCCGGTGAACGGGGCAGTTCCGCTGCAATTGAAAATCGGCGGTGTCCTGAGCCGCCCGGACGTGACCGTCTCTATCAAAGCGAAGAATTAGGGGCGTGAGGGGCGGCGCGCGCTGGTTGCCGGCCAGGGGGCCGGCCGCGTACGAGGGCGTCCGCCCCACTTAGGAATTGATATGATACCCACTGTATCGGCCGACCCAAATGAACCAAGGCATGGAAGCCGGGGCTGCCGCCGACGGCGACATTACCCGGTTGTTGCGCCAGTGGAGCGACGGGCGCGACCAGGCATTCCGCGACTTACTGCCCCTGGCCTACGATCGCCTGCGGCTAATGGCCGGCGCGCGCATGCGCCGTGAGCGGCCCGATCACACTCTCCAGCCTACCGCCCTGGTCGGGGAACTGTATCTGCGGCTAGAGGGCGCGAAACTGGCCGGCTGGAAAGACCGCGAGCACTTCTACAGTTTTTGCGCCAAAGCCATGCGCTGGATTCTCACCGACCACGCCAAGGCGCGCAGCCGCGACAAGCGGCGGGCCGAATTGGCGCTTCCGCACACGCAGGAACTCGGATGGCTCGGGGCGCGGGAAGAAGACGCTTTCGATCTGGACCGGGCGTTGTCGCGGTTGGAAGAGATCGATCCCCGCAAGACGAAGATCCTGGAATTGCGCGTCTACCTGAGCTGCACGGCCGAGGAAACCGCGGAGATCCTCGACCTGTCCAAGGCCACCGTGGACCGCGAAATGAGATTGGCTTGCGCCTGGCTTTGCCGCGAGCTGCGGCCCGAAACGTAGCGCCTCCGGGCCGGAGGGCATGCACATGGATTCGTTCTGGCAGCGCGTCGAAGAACTGTTTCATTCCGCTCTGCAACAACCCGAAGCCGAAGGGGAAGCGTGGCTGGTTGCGCAAACCGGGTTCGATCCGGAGATGCGCGACGAGGTCCGCTCGCTGCTCGCCGCGGACCGCCGGAATCGCGAACTGAGCGCGGCTGCCGGAGGCGAGTCCACGGCCCCGCCGCCTGCGCCGGGGCAGCGCTTCGGTCCCTACCGGACCCAGCGGCTGCTGGGCCGCGGCGGCATGGGCGCGGTGTATCTGGCGCGGCGCGACGACGGGCAGTTCGATCAGACCGTGGCGCTCAAAGTGATGGCCGCTCACCTGGCCGGCGAGGAATTCGAGCGCTCGTTCCGCAACGAGCGGCAGTTGCTGGCCTCGCTCGCCCATCCCAATATCACGCGCCTGCTGGATGGCGGCGTGAGCGAAACGGGCGACCCTTACCTGGTGATGGAATACGTCGCGGGCCAGCCGCTCGACCGCTACTGCGACTATCGCAAGTTGACCGTCGAGGCGCGCATCCGCCTGTTCCTCCAGGTGTGCGATGCGGTCGAGTTCGCGCACCGCAACCTGATCGTTCACGGCGATTTGAAGCCCGCCAACATTCTGGTGACCGCCGAGGGCACGGCGAAGCTCCTGGATTTCGGCACCGCCAAACTGTCGCGCGATCCGGAGGGTAAGGTCAGCCAGTTCGCCGTTCTGACCCCGCGCTACGCCAGCCCGGAGCAGGTTCGCGGCGAGATGGTGAACACCGTCAGCGACGTGTTTTCGCTCGGCGTTATCCTCTACGAGATGCTGACGGGCGCATGGCCGTTCGGCGATCCACTCTCGACCGGGGACGGCATGGAGCGCGTGTTGCGCGGACGCGCGGCCACGGCTCCGGCTGCTGCGGTTTCGGACGCCGCGGCGGCGGCGCGCTCGGTAAGCCGGGAGCGTTTGCGGCGCCATCTCGAGGGCGATCTGTCCACCATTCTGCTCAAGATGCTGGATGGCGAACCGGGCCGCCGCTACGGCAGCGTGCGGGAGGTGAGGGAGGACTTGGAGCGCTTCCGCCGGGGGCGCCCGGTTCACGCCCGGCCGCCCTCATCGTGGTATGCGGCGCGCAAATTCGCGGCGCGCAACCGGCTGGCGGTGACGGTGACGGGCTTGTCGGTGATTGCGCTGGTGAGCCTCACCGCTGTCAGCGTGCGCGAATCGGCCGAGGCGCGGGCCCAGGCCGCGCGCGCGCAGCGGGTCAGCCAGTTCGCCCAGAACACGTTTTTTTCCGCCAGTTCGTTCTGGCTCAGTCCGCTGCACGGGAAGCACGATGCGATTCAGTTCACCGACATCCTGGATAACGCCGCCGGGCGGTTGGGCACGGAACTGGCCGGCGATCCCGCGGCGGAAGCCGAGTTGCGCAACACGCTCGGCCTCACCTACGGCATGCTCGGCGAACCGGCCAAGGGCGAAGCGCAACAGCGGCTGGGGCTGAAGGCGCTCGCGCGGATTCCCGGCGGCTCTCCTTTGCTGGCCGGCAATATCTACGTAAACCTGTGCGATACCCTCAACTTTCAGGGCCGCTTCGCAGACGCGCTGTCCGCATGCCGCCAGAGCCTGGCGATTTGCCGCGCCGGCGGCCTCGACTGCTTGGGCGGTGCGCTGCACGATACCGCCTTCATGACGGTAAGCGCCGGCGAGCCTTTGCCGGAAGCCGAGAGGTTGTATTGGGAGTTTTGGTCGCGCACGCTTAAGGAGCGAACCGTCCCTCAAGTGGCTATCGCAAGGAGCCGGATCGGACTGCTGCGGCTGCGCCAGGGAGATCTGGTCGGTGGCGAATTGCTGCTGTCGGAAGCGGAATCGGGGCAGCGGGGGAATGGCGACCCGCCCATCGAAATCGTGTCCACGCTCTACGCCCGCGCGTTCGCAGCCGACGTGCGCGGCCGTTACCCGGAGGCCGTGGCGCTGATGAGCGAGGCGCTGGACCTGGCTGTTCGCAAGCGCGCCGCCTTCATGCAGCCTGACGAACTGGCGCTGCAACTGGCCGCCTACGAAGCCCTCGCCGGCAATTCGGCCTCGCTGGCCCGCCTGCGCTCGGTCGAGGGACGCCTGGAGTCCGTGACGGCCGCTCCGGTGGACCGCATCCGCAACAACCTGTGGGCCGGGATGGTCGAGGCGCGTTTCGGATCGAAAGCCGTGGCCGAGACTCACCTGCGCTCGGCTCTCGCCACGCGGGAAAAGGAGATGAGCCGCCAGCCCGACCTGAGCGTCGAGATCTGCGTTCGCCTGATGGAACTGTTGCGCGCCTCGGGAAGAGAGCGGGAGGCTGCCGAGGTTGCGCGCCAGGGCCTGCGCGCCGCCGAGTTGGCCTACGGCAGTTATTTCGCCGGGCATCCCTTTGTGATCGAAATGCGGAAGAGTCTTCCGTGAAGCCGTTATGACCCCGCGGCGAGCGCGCATTTCGTTGCGCGGACCGCTCTGGAGGCCCGGCCGTCGAGCTTGACCACGAACACCTCACCGCCGTGACGAAATTTGCAGCACGCCCTGGCCTTTTCCGTCCGGCGTGAGTCAATTTTCCTTCCGATGTCGCTTCGTTCTATGAAAGGTACATGAGGTAAGCTCCAGATGGCCGGTAGCGGGCGGCTGGAGCGAAGATGAAGCGTGTTTCTAACGTCTGCGAGGTATTCGACATGAAATCTCTTTTTGCGGTTTTCTGTTTCTTGACGGCCGCCGGGGGGCTACAGGCTCAGAGCTACACGCCGCGGTCCAATTTCGGAGCCAGGCTGGAGCCGCAAGGAGCCCTGATGCACGGAGCCGGCCAGAGCGCAGCGGCATTTGCCGCGTATTCGGGGATTGTTCCCGGCCGGCCGCCAGCCCATGGTGTACATGTACTACATCGCCCTGCAAGGGCTGGCCTCGAACTGGTCCGACGGCCTCAAGACGCAACTGGCGGCTTATCCGAACGCCTTCATCATCCCGCAGGTCGGCTTGAACATGACGACCGGCGTGACCAACGGCGTGTCGGGGAGCTATGAGGCCCAGGTGGCGGCGGGCGCCTACGATACTCAGATAGCCAACCTGGTGACGGGGCTCCAGCGGCTCGCCGTGCCGGTCTATCTCCGCATCGGCTATGAGTTCAACGGCACCACGTGGAACGGCTACCAGCCCGTGCCCTACCAGCAGGCGTTTATCCGCATCACCAACGCGCTTCGCGCGGCCAACCTGGAAGTCGCGACCGTTTGGGACGCGTCGATCAGTGGAGTCACGAACTATTTCGATTACTACCCCGGAGACCAGTATGTCGATTGGTTCGGAATGAACATCTTCAATGGGACTGATTTCACCGGCGCCGCCCTCAGCGGTTTTCTGGCGCAAGCCACCGCGCACAAGAAGCCGGTCATGATGGGCGAAACGACCCCCGCAACTATCGGCGCGCAGAACGGCGCCGCCAGTTGGAACGGCTGGTTCGCGAACTTCTTCAACTACCTGCAATCCAACCCGATGGTGAAGCAGTTCAACTACATCGACTGGAACTGGCCCGTTGACATGCCATCGCTGGCCAGTTGGGGCGATTGCCGCCTGGAGACCACCGCCGCCACTTACGTCCGCAACCTGTATATACCCGCGCTCGCCGATCCGGTGGTGCTCAACGCCGGTTCCGAAACGGCGTTCCGGAGACTGCTCGGGTATAACAACTCGACCCCTCCGCCCGCGGTGACGGACCTCAGCGCGGCGGGGGCGCCCGGAGGCATTGGGCTCAACTGGACGCCCCCGCAGGATCCATCCGGGATCGCGCGATATTACATCTATCGCGACGGCGCTTTCCTGGATTACGCGCTCAGCCCGGGGTACGTGGATGGCGCTGCGGCGCTTGGCACGGCATACTCGTACACGGTTGCGGCGATGGATCGCGCGGGCAATCTGAGCGCCTCCTCGAACCCGGCCGTGGCGACCGCCAACACGATCGAGAGGATTCTGAATGGCGGTTTCGAATCCGGCCTGACTTACTGGTCCACCAATAGCTATGACCCCGGGGCCGTGGGCACCGCGGTGGCGGACACGGCCAACCCGATTGACGGGACCGCCTCGGTGCGCCTGAGCGTATCCCAATCCACCGGCACCGCCTGGCACCTGCAGTTCCTCCAGCAATTCAACATGACGAAAGGGCTCACCTATACGGTCAAATTCTCAGCTCGGGCCAGCGCGCAGGTAAGCCTGCCGCTGATGGTTCAGCAGGTCGGCGGCACGAACACGGTCTACCTGGGTCCCACGGCGACGGTGGGAACGGCGGTGACCGCGTATTCGTATTCCGTCGTGGCGCCTGTCTCGCAACTCGTCGCCTTGTCCTTCGAATTCGGGAATATCATCCCCAATACGGTCTGGCTGGGCGGCGTTTCCGTGCAGGAATCGGCCCCGGGGGAGCCGCTCCAGAGCGCCATCACCAAGGTGAATACCTCATGGGGCGGGACGGATATCGCGCAGAACACGTTCATCGAAGTGAAGGGCGCGAACCTGGTTCCCTCGACCACCGCGGCGGCGGGCGTCATCTGGAGCAACGCCCCCGACTTCGCCTCCGGCCGCATGCCCACCAACCTCAACGGGGTGAGCGTGACCGTCAACGGAAAACCGGCTTTCGTCTATTTCTTTTGCAGCGCCACCACCGATCCAGCATGCGCGACCGATCAGATAGACGTGCTCACGCCTCTGGACAACACGCCCGGGCCGGTTCCCGTGGTGGTGACGAGCGGGACCGGGGTGAGCACTACGTTCACCGCGAACATGAAAGCCGTGGTCCCGACGTTCCTGTTGTATAACGCGCTCGGCCAGGTGATTGCCACCCACCTGGACTACAGTCTGCTGGGCTCGGCGAGCTTGTACCCGGGATACACCACTCCCGCCAAGCCGGGCGAGCAGGTCATTATCTATGCGATCGGCTTCGGCCTGCCGGTAAACACGCTGACCAACGGATCGTCGAGTCAATCGGGATCGCTCCCATCGGCGCCGTCGTGCCAGGTGGGCGGGCTGCCGGCGAGCGCGATTGTGACGTTGATCAGTCCCGGATTGTACCAGTTGAATCTCACGATCCCGTCCGGCGCGCAGAGTGGAAACAATCCGATTAGTTGCACTTACAACGGAGCAACCACGCCATCGGGGGATGTCATCGCCGTCCAACAATGAATTCTCGTTTCGCCGGATTGGCCTACGCCACCCGCACCGTCTTGATATTTACGAACTCGCGGATCCCCAACGCGCCCAGTTCGCGGCCGTAACCCGAGCGCTTGACGCCGCCGAAGGGCAGCCGGGGATCGGATGCCACCATGGCGTTGACGAACACCATGCCGCAGTCGATCTCATCGATGAACCTCCGCTGCTCGGCGGCGTCCGTGGTCCAGACGCTGGCGCCCAGGCCGAACTCGGTGTCGTTGGCCAGGCGGATGGCGTCGTCGATGCCGCCCGCGCGGAAGAGCGCGGCGACCGGTCCGAAGAGTTCCTCGCGGTAGGCGGGCGATTCCGCGGGGACATCGGCCAGCACCGTGGGCGCGTAGAAATTGCCGGGCCGCTCGATGCGCCGCCCGCCCGTGAGCAGCCGCGCGCCCATCTCGACCGACCGGCGCACCTGCCGGTCGAGCGCGTCCAGAATGGCGGGTGTGGCCAGCGGTCCCACCTGGGTGGCTTCGTCCATGGGATCGCCCACGCGCAACGCATCGCATCCCCGCCACAAAGCGCCGCTCGAACTCGTCGGCAACGCCCGCGTCCACGATGAACCGCTTGGCGGCAATGCAGGATTGGCCGTTGTTGACGGTGCGCGCTTCCACCGCGGCCGTCACCGCGCGGCCGAGATCGGCGCTGGGCATGACGATGAACGGATCGCTGCCGCCCAGTTCGAGCACGGTCTTCTTGATGCGGCGCCCCGCCCGGCCGGCCACCTCCGCGCCCGCCGGCTCGCTGCCGGTGAGGGAGACGGCCTTGACGCGCGGATCGTCGATGAGCGGCCCGACCTGGTCCGACGAGATCAGCAGGGTTTGAAACACGTCATCTGGAAAGCCGGCGCGGCGGATAATGTCCTCGATGGCGAGCGCGCATTGCGGCACGTTGGAAGCGTGCTTGAGCAGCCCAACGTTGCCGGCCATGAGCGCCGGGGCGGCAAAGCGGAAGACCTGCCAGAAGGGGAAATTCCAGGGCATCACGGCCAGCAGCGGCCCGATGGGCTGGTAGCGCAGGAACGCCTGCGCCAGGCCGGCGAACACCGGTTCATCGGCCAGCAGGCGCGCGCCTTCCTCCGCGTAATAGCGGCAGGCCGTGGCGCACTTGGCCGCTTCGGCGCGCGCGGCGCCGATGGGTTTGCCCATCTCGAGGGTCATGATGCGGCCCAGGCGGTCGCGTTCGGATTCCAGAATCTCCGCGGCGCGGGTGAGCCAGCGGGCGCGATCCGCGAGCGTGGTCTGGCGGTAGCGCGGATACGCCGCCTGCGCGCGGGCGAGCTTGTCTTCGATTTGCGCGGGGGTGAGCGGGTCGAACACGCGCAGGGTTTCGCCGGTTGCCGGATTGATGGAGGCGATCATCCCACCATTCTACGGCGGGCGGGGACCGGTCAACCCAATGCCACATACCTTTCCCGGCATCGGAAATTCCGCGGGATTCGTGGGGCGGACCCCCTGGTCCGCGCGGGACGCCCTCGTCCCGCATCCGGAACGACGATATCGGCATCTTGCAGGGTACGAGCAGGCCGACGGGGGCGTCGGCCGCGGACCGGGGGGTCCGCCCCACTACTTGTGCGGATGTCGGGCAGTGGGAAAAGTATGCCGCGTTGGGCGGTCAACCCGACCTCTTCGGGCGTTTGCATCCCGGAGCGCGGGTTTTTGGGCGCGTCGCTCGGCGGCATTTCCACGAGTCGCCGATGCGCTGGTTCGGAAGGCGGGTCCGCAGAAGCAGGCGCGTTTCAGGGTAGTTATCACCGCGAAGCGGTGTTCTTCGCGTTATACTCAGCGCTTGAAAACCGTCTTTCTCGCTTATGCGCGGGCCGACTATGACGCCGCAACGCAACTGGCCGAGTTCCTGGAGTTCGGCTGTAATCTTACCTGCTATGTCGATGATGGTCTGATTGGCGGAGAGCGAGACCTGATCTCGAAGGCGGAGGAGGGGCTCTCCGCCGATGTCCTGGTGCTGCTGCTCTCGCCGATGTCCTCTCCAGCCCGCTGGGTACGGGAACGGTGGGAGCCGGTCCTCTTCGATGCTGCCAGGCGCGGCGGTGTTGAAGTGGTCACCGTGCTGCTGCACGAGTGTTCCTTCCCGCCGTTGTTGCGGCGCCGGAATTTCATCGACGGGACCACGAACCCGCTGACTGCCCGGCGGCTGCTAAAGCGTTGGTTCTGGCAACGGGAGCGCGAGCCAGCCACGCTGCCCGGCACGGAGTTCTCCAGCGGCCTGGAAAACCTGTACTCGACTTTGGCCGATCGGGGCGGCACGGCGCTCGCGAGCGGAGCCGACGCATCGCGGTTCGCGCGCGAAGCGGAGCAGGACTTCGAAGCGGTGTTGTGGGTGCCGTGCCAGGGCCGAACGCTGGCGCAGGCCGCGGGAGAGTTGGGCCATCAGCTCGGAATCGCACTCGATGGCACGGCGGAGGACAACTGCGGCCGCATCCGCGATCTGCTGGGGGCGCGCCGCTGCCTGGTGGTGTTGGACGCTCCGGGCCCCGGGATTTCGGCCGAACTGACAGCCGGCGGACGCACCTCGACGGCAGTCGCGCTCGACGCGGTGACGATTCTCGAGACGCCGCAGACCCTGGAATACGCCCGCAGTCTGATCGCCGCCCGGCGGTTGGCCGAGGCATACGAGCTACTGTACAAGCTGCTGGACGCGGTAGTGGAGCCGGACGCGTGCGCACGCGAGCTGACCTGGATCTGCGAACACTGGGACCGTGTGGCAGAGGCGAACGTTCTGCGGTTCAACTATGGTTCGCTCGGAGGCGAGCAACTGATGCTGTTTTGAAGCCTCGCCATGATCCAACGTGCCCTCGCCATTCCGATGAAGCGATGCACTCGGCCTCTGGTCGGATTCCTGTCGCGAGAAGAAGTGCAGGCGATCATTAACGCTCCCGATCCAACCACATGGGCGGGACAACGAGATCAAGTTCTCTTGTCCACGCTCTACAACACCGGAGCCCGCGTGTCGGAGGCACGTGGCATCAAGGTTGCCGATGTGACTCTGGAGAGCAGCCCCATGGTTCGTCTTCATGGCAAAGGTCGCAAGGATCGAACCGTGCCCATCTGGCCGGCCACCGCAGTTCAGATCCGTCGTTGGCTCTCACGAATCGATCCTGCACCGGGCGGCTCGCTGTTTCCGACTGCCACCGGCGGCCCGCTCACACGGTCGGCGATCACGGATCGTCTGAAGCGCGCCACCAAAGTCGCCGTCGGAAAGTGCGCCAGCCTGGTCCAGCGTCGAGTTTCACCGCAGACTTTTCGGCACACAACGGCCATGCATCTTCTGCAAGCTGGCGTCGATATCACGCTCATCGCGCTCTGGCTCGGCCACGAGAGTCCGGCTACAACGCACATCTATGTTGAAGCCGACCTGAAGATGAAGGAAGAGGCGCTGAAGCTTGTGCGGCCGGTCGCTGCAAAACAGGTTCTGTACAAGCCGCCGGAGGGGCTGCTCCGCTTTCTGCAAGGCTTGTAGGAATTATGTGCAGTTCACTACTTGTCCCAGTACCTCAGGCCGCGGACGACAACTGCGGACAGCACATAATCATCGCCCGTACATAATTCCGCTTATGCGCACGTGCGCATAAGCGGAAGAACTGGATTCACGTGGGGAGCAAGCACGCCGGGCCGAAGGTGGCCGCGATCATGTCCATCGTGGAGACCTGCCGGCGACTGAAGATCCCGATCCGGGAGTACTTGGCCGGCGTGCTCCCCGGCATCGCGGACGTGAACATCCACCGGCTCGCCGAGCTTACACCTGCGGCGTGGGCGGCGCGGCAGGGGTAGCTGGCGCCGGCGGTGTCAAGGTGGGGTTCGTCAGACGGATACGCTGAACGGGGCCTGCCGGCGCCTGCGATTCCGGGGGCTCGACCCTTACGCCCCGGCGTTGTCGAAGTTGGAGCGTAACTCGGCTCGCGATCGCGAGGACGTGAGATTCCTGGCTCGCGCAGTACCGCTTGATCTCGCGGCCCTGGAACGGCGTTATCGTTCGGAACTTCGCCCATACCTGGCGACCATTGAGCGGCACGATCTGACAATGCGGCTGTGGATCGAGATGCTTGTCCGCCCGTAAGGCCGCCGTCTCCCGCCGTAAACAGGATCACTGGCTGTTGCCTGCAATCTTGCGTAGCGTGACACGCCGCGCATGGAGCGCCTCTGATTCATTGCGGGAGTGGCGCTCGCCGTCATAGCGTCCCAGGGCGCCGAAGCCCTCGAACGTGTTGCGATCGGCGACAGCGTTCTCGCCGGCGATGCCTTGCGTGATTTGATCCGCACAGCGTCATTTCGCCTGACAGGTGCGATTGTAAGGCACATCTTCCGAGCGGGTGGTCTGCGGTCCGTGCCTGCCTTGCTCGTCCTCGATCACCGCGAGCACTCTGGTTTCGGGAACGCGGGGCGTATCGCGGATCGTGCCCTCCAGAGTGATCGACCTGGTGCCTGCCGCCTCGAAGTCTATGGTGCCTTCCGATGGGGTCTTCTTCGCCACGGCGCCGGACAGGAAGCTGTACCAGACGGTGCCCGGACCATTGGTGGTGATGTCGGCTACCAACTGAATCGGGCTGGGGCACGGACCCGTGTAGCTTTCGGGCACCAGGCGGCGGTCACTTTGACGGGTCCGGCGGCAGAGATCTGGGGTGCGCCGCCGCCGGCGCGGGAGCCGAAGCGGCGCCCGGCTCCGTCGCCAACGGGCCCGACTTCACCCACAACCAGTGCGACAGCACCGGCGGATCGCCCGGCTTGCCCTTGGTTGCGGGGACAGTGGCGAGCAGGACCTGCTCCGGTTTGAAGCACTCGCGGTGTATGAGCGATTGGCCGCCGCCGTCCGCGTTGATCATGTGCAGGTAGATTTCGAAGTCCTTGGGCGCATTGGGAATACGCAGGACGCCATCGCGCAACTGGCCAGTGACTTCGTACGCGGAGAAGTGCGCGCGTCCGTCGGTTCCCAATCCGATCTCCAGCCGGGGCGGGTGGTTCACCACATCCCCGGTTATCAGCGCCACCTGGAACCCGCTCCGAACCGGCTCGAGCGTACCCTCGCGGACCACGCGGAACAGCACCGTGCAGGAGTTCTTCGAAGCCACGGGGTCCGGATAATCGGAGTTGTTGTCGAGGAAATCGTCGTTGCGATTGCCGGTCACTTCCGCCTTGATCTGGGACTCGGTCTTCGGCAGGGGCTTCGTCATCGCTGCCGAGCACGCCGGCGGGAGGGCGAACACCGACGATGCCGGCCGCGAAAGGCTCAGGCTCTTCACCTCGTATTTCTTCTCCACCGGGCTGTTGCCCATGCCCATGTCGAGCCGCACCACCATACCGTATTTCGGCTCGATCCATACCTTGCCCTGGGCCTGGGGGCTGGAGATAACGAACACGTCGGCGGCGATACCGTTGACTGTCTCGGTGCCGGACTTCCTGGCCCCTCCTGTGATCATCTCACCCGTCATGGAGGACGACGTCACGAACGGATCTCCCCAGTTGCCGTCTCCGTCGAAGACGCTTGGCCCGCAGGGCCGAGCGGTGTCGGCGGGATCCCAGGTGTAGCTGGCATGCCGTTCGAGGTCCCAAAATGTGCGAGTGTGGCTGCCCTTCGATCCCGGCCTCGACGGCGGCGTTGTCGTGTCGACGAAAACCTTCGTTCCGTCGCGCGAGATCTCCCGTGTCATGGGAATTCCGAGCAGGCCGTTGAACTCGATCAGCGAATACGCCTGCGGGTGGGGGGCATACTGTGCATGGGAACAGGGCGGTCTTAGGCACAGCAGAAGTGACAGGGCAATGAACGTGCCAATGGAGCGTCGCATAGAGCGTCATTATGCAATATTCGGACCTTATAGTCCAGAAGTAATTGCCATGCCGGCGCATGCGGGGGCCCTCGCGCTTGCAATACCCGGACTTCCGCGGACGGAAGCTATGCACCTCGGATCGGGCCGAGCGGGCGAGGGCGGTCATCGGGCAGGACCCTCCCGGTGGCCATTCGTTCGTGTTCCGCTCACGCCGTTGAGTCTCACCGCGTGTCGCAGCGGCCGCCGCGAAAAAGCGCAGGTGCGCCTGGGCAAAGCGTCGCAGCAGTTTTAGCCCGAATAAACGCCGGCACTGGCGTTCCTGGCCGCCACTACCAGGCGCGATCTTTGAACCCGGCTTCGCAACCGCGGGCATCGCGGCCGCATGGACAATCCGGCGATCTGCCCGCCGAGGGCATCCACAACGGGCATCGAGTGGAAAGGCCGCGAGGCGCGGCGCCCACTGCGGCGGGCAAAGTGGCGCCGCGGCCGGGCTCCGCGCCGGGGCCGTTGTCCACATCCAAGTATCCCTGGAAGTCGTAGGTGCGCGAGGCTGTTCCGGCCAGCTCGAAGGCCAGCCCGCGGTAGGCAGTGAGGTTCGTCAAGCCAGCCGGCAACGGCGCGATCAGCAGGTTCTGCCCATTCAGGGCGCTGGACCCGGAGGCTCCCCAGGTGAATGGCCCGGAGGCGGTAAGTGTGCACACCGAGCCGCCGGAAGATGAGGCGGTCCATGTGGTTCCGGTGACAGGCACCGCACCCGTATCGCCGGTCGCTCCCGCGGGAAGCAGCCGCAAGTTGCCGATGGTGTAATTGAAGCTCCCCACTATCGGATCGAACCCAAAGAGGATGCTGTCCACCTTGGACAGGTCCAGCGGAACCTGTTGCTGGCTCCATCCCGGCTGAGCCAGTTGGGACCAGTCGATCTCCACGCGTCGCGTCCCCGGCTGCGGCGCCAGCGGCGTGTAAGCCTGGTAGAAGCCGTAGTCCGGAATGATCGAAACCGGCTGGGCCAGCCCGACAAATAGCGGGAAGGGCTCTCCCAACTGATTGTGCAGGGCTTTGCCCGCCGACCAATCCGCGCCCACCGCGGCCGCGCCGGGAACGTAGCTGATGCCCTGGTGCCCAATGTCGACAAAGGTGTTGTTCTCGATATCGTTGACACCCGTTATGTTGACGCCGTTCCAGGCGATCGCTTCCGCCAGGTTGTCGTGCAGCCGGAAGTTCTGGCTTCCGGCATCCAGGTAGATGGCGCTGCCCCAACGGGCGTGGTTGCCGATGAAAACGTTGTAGGCGATCTCGGTCCCCTGGCCGTCCATGCTCCAGGTGTACACATTCCCGCAGTCCTCGACGAACAGGCACGCGTCTTCCACCAGGTTGTCCAACACGCGGGAACCGGGCGAGAGAAAGATACCCGCCGTGGCGGACCGCCGGACCGTGTTGTTCTCGACGAGAGCCTGGTTCCCGTCGTACGAGTTGATGCCGACCTCGTTGGCCCAGTTCCATCCCTGGTCCTCCACCGTAACCTGCCGGACGGTGTTGCCGCTCCCGGCGATATGAATCCCGCTGCGCCCGGCTTCCTGCACCAACCCGCCATCGAGGACGTTTCCGGTTCCGGAGACATCCACACCGCCCAGGAACTGCGGCCATACCGCGAAGCCGTCGAAGGTGCGAATCCAGTTCGGCGCCATCAGGTGGAAGTCCCGCACGGTGCAATTGGTGCTGTTCCGGAGGTTGAACCAGCCGCCGCGCGCCGCCATGCCCCTCACCGTTATGTAGGACTGCCCGCTGAGATCCAGCACGGCAGGGGCGACTCCGGCCTCCGTGCGGCCCTCGGGGGACGCGCCATCGGGCATCCATACATATAGCTGCCGCTGGTTGGGATCCCACCACCACTCACCGGGCGCATCCAGCAGCTCCAGCATTCCGAACACGAAGAAGTGGTTCCCGCGGCGCGGTATCAGTTCGGAAATGGCGTTGATGGGCGAAGAGAAAGTCAGCTTGCCCGATGCCCTGTCGTGAGAGACTATCTGGCGGTCGTAAGCAACCCAGGCCTCCCCGGCCATGACGCGGACCCAGGCGCCCGTCAGGTCAACACCGGGAAGGGCGGAAGACGTGATGTAGTCCTCGGTGCCGGAATCGGCCAGAGCATAAGTCATGTCCGCGAAGTCCTCGACGGGCGTGTTAGGCCAGCGGGCCTCGTTGAGCAGCCGCCCGGCGCCAAAGACCTGCGTCGGCTGGCTGGGCCAGGGAGCCCTGTAGATGGCGCCCGAGTAAGCGGCCCAGGGCCCGGCAACGGGCATGGCCCCAATCAGGGTCGGACGCTCGCCGGCGGCGGCCTGGATTGTGATGGGCGCAGCGGCAGTTCCCGAGCTGCCCACCGAGACGGTCTCGTGATAGTCCCCGCCGCCAACGTAGAGCGTGTCCCCGGCCATCAGCCGGCCCACCGCGAATTGAATCGTGGCGAAGGGCTGGGTGGGGCTCCCCGGCCATGCGTCGTTACCAGAAGGAGAGACGTAATAGGAGGTGGCAACGTGCTCCGTAGCAGGCAACGGCGGCCTGCCGCCGGCCGCGGCGGAAAACGACAAAAACGCGGCGGCACTCGAGGCCAGAACAAAGGCTTTGCTCATAAGTTGCGTACCCTGTATCAAGTATCTAAGATTCCCATTTTGCCACTAAGACGCGATGGACGCACGTCCGGCGGGTGAATTTTCCGGTTTGAGAAACGCCGCATGAATTGGCGGAACAGGTGCGGCAGCCGCGCGTAAAGCCGTGCCGACTCACCCCTACGGCAGTCGACGACTTGAACATCGATCGCAGCAGCGTTCTCCTCGCGAAGCGGATTCCCGTAGCGGCCGTCCGGCTTGGCGAACTGATGGAGAGCCTCACGGCACGCCTCATCCGGGAGGGGGAGAGTCGGTTCAGGACGCAGAACCTGGCTGCTCTACTGCTGGCGGACAAGACCCGGTTCCGGGGGCCGGACCGAGTCGGATGGATGTTCACCTTCGCGGCGGCGGCTTACAACCTGGTTCGGATGCGAAACCTCATGGCGCAGGCTGCCTGCGGGCGGCCGGGTGGGACGCCGGCCGCCGGTCCGGCGACTCCCTGTGAGCCCCCGCCGCAACCTTCTTCAGACCAGTTCAACCCTGGATAGGTCCTCGAGACCCTGTCGTGGACCTGCGAAGCCCCACTTATCAGCAGCCTGTTGGGCCAATTCGTGCGGTTTTCATAGCTCTCCGGTGTGGCCGCTTTCCCCCGCCGTCAGGATAGCGGCAGCTCCAGATCCTCGCGCTTGAGGTCGGCAATGAGGCATGAAGTGAATTCGACATGCAGTGAATTCGACGCGCGCCGGCCGCCGCGCAACCGTCTATACTGTCTGGTGTTAGAAATCGCGAGCGAGGCGAACAAGCAACCATGAAAACAAGATCTCCCTTTTCCGCTTCACCGGCCGCGGCCGCCTGCCTGGTCCTCTGCGCGAGCGTTTTCCCCGGGGCCGGAGCCGGCGCGCGGCCCGCCGTGCAGCGCGTCCGGAACGGCGTCCAACTGGCGGCCGGCGGCGTGAACGAGCGCGTCCAGTTTTACGCCGACCGCACCGTCCGCGTGGTGAAATGGCCCGCGGGCGGCAAGCCGGATAAGGCCAGCCTCGTCGTGATCCAGAAGGACGTGCCGGAGCTGAACGTGCGAATCGAGGAGACCGCCGGCGAAATCTCGCTGAGCCTGGGCCCGCTCGGCTTGCGGGTGAGTAAGAGCGATGGCGCCATCCGCTATCTCGACGGCGGCAACCGCGCGCTGTTCGAGGAGCGTGGCGCGGCCGTCTTCACCCCCTGCGGGATCGAAGCCGAAAAGGCCGCGTTCAGCGTGCGCCAAAACTTCCATCTGACGCCCGAGGAAGGCATCTACGGCTTCGGCGAACAGCAGTCCGGGCAAGTGAACACGCGCGGACGGACCGTGAACCTGGTGCAATCCAACACCGAATCGGTCACGCCCTTCTTCGTCTCCACGGCCGGCTACGGGGTCTACTGGGACAACTACTCGAAGACCGTCTTCGCCGACAATCCGGCCGCCACCTCGTTGTGGTCCGAAGTGGCCGACAACATCGATTACTACTTCTTCTTCGGCCCATCCCTGGACCAGGTTATAGCCGGGTACCGCCAGCTTACCGGGCAGGCCCCCATGTACGGTAAGTGGGCCTTCGGCTACTGGCAGAGTAAGGAGCACTACGCCTCCCGGGACGAGCTGCTGGCCGTCAGCCAGGAGTTCCGCGACCGCAAGATCCCCATCGACAGCCTCGTGCAGGACTGGCAATACTGGGGCGGCAACGACATGTGGAGCGGCATGGTCTTCGACGAGAAGACCTACCCCCGCGCCCAGGAGATGATCGACATCCTGCACCAGCGTAACTTCCATCTCATGGTGTCGATCTGGGGCGGTCTCGGACCCGCCTCGGCCATCTACCAGGACATGGAACGCCGCGGATTCCTGTACCCGATGGCTGGATGGGCCGGGTTCAAGTACTTTGACGCCTACAACCCGGCGGCCGCCGATCTGTATTGGCAGTATGCCAATCGGGGGCTCTTTTCCAAGGGAGTCAACGCCTGGTGGATGGACTCGACCGAGCCCGACATCGCCACCTCGCTCACCAAGGATGCCGAAGAGTACTGGATGAAGAAAGCCGGGAGCAATTACCTGGGCAGTTTCGCCAGATACCTCAATACGTATCCCCTGGTCGATACCGAAGCCATTTACAGAAACCAACGCAAGGAGACGTCCGGCAAGCGCGTCTACATACTTACCCGGTCGGCCTTCGCGGGCCAGCAGCGGGCCGCGGCCACCACGTGGTCTGGCGATATCGGGGCGAACTGGGACATTTACCGGAACCAGATATCGGCCGGGATCAACCACAGTATGTCGGGCATTCCCTATTGGACGCTGGATATCGGCGCGTTCATGATCGGGGCGCAGGGCGGCGTGTTCACCAATGGCGGCGAGGACCCCGCCTACCGCGAGCTCTACACCCGCATGTTCCAGTTCGGGGCGTTCTGCCCCATCTTCCGCTCCCACGGCTCGGATACTCCTCGCGAGCCCTGGCAATTCGGCGAGTACACTCCCGTGCTGGTGAAGTTCGACGATCTGCGATACCGCCTGCTGCCATATATCTACTCTCTCGGCTGGCGCGTCACCCACGATGGTTACTCGATCATGCGCGGGCTGCCCATGGATTTCCCCGCCGACCGGAAGACTTACTCGATCGGCGATCAGTTCATGTTCGGCCCGGCCATCATGGCCGCACCGGTGACCGCCTACATGGATCACCGCCCCATGGAGAGCGCCATCCCGGTCGCGCCCGCCAGCTTCCGCACGAAGGACGGCAAGCCGGGGCTCGCCGTCAAGTACTATTGCGACGCGGAGTTCAAGAAACTCTGCCACGAGGACGTCGAGCCGGGCGTCAACCTGGATTGGTACTCGGGATGGCCCGCGTTCATCCCGGATTATTCGTTCTCGATGCGCTTCGAAGGGAAGCTGATTCCCCCGCAAACCGGGAAGTACCGCTTCGACATGAAAGCCTTCGGACCGAAGCGGCTCTATCTGGACGGCAAGGAAGTTCCTCATAACTTCGACTCCGTCGAGTCCTACACCGTTCCGGTCAACCTCGAATCCGGCAAGGAGTACGACTTCGCGTTCGAGACCTCCAACAGCGCCAATGGGGCCTTTCGAGCCATCCTTTTCTGGAAGACCCCCGAGATCCACGCACGCGAGGCCGCCCCTGCCGAGCCGCGGCCGAGGACCCGGAGCGTGTACCTGCCCGCCGGCAGCCGGTGGGTCGATTTCTGGACCGGGCAGGCCCTTGCGGGCGGCGCCGCCATCGCCGCCAACGCGGACATCGGCACCATGCCGCTCATGATACGGGCCGGGTCTATCCTGCCGATGGGGCCGTTCCTGCAGTACGCCACGGAGAAACGGGCCGACCCCCTCGAGTTGCGTATCTATCCCGGCGCCGACGGCAGTTTCACCCTGTACGAGGACGAGAACGACAACTATAACTATGAGAAGGGCGTTTATGCGACCATCGGGTTCCACTGGGACGATGCCAAACGCCAGCTCAAGATCGATGCGCGGGAAGGCACGTTTCCGGGCATGTTGAGATCGCGGACGTTCCATGTGACGGTTGTGGGAAAAGACCATGGCGCCGGTTTGGATGTTACGGAGCACCCGGACAAGACGGTACAGTATTCGGGCCAGGCAGTGGCTCTTCAACTGTAGGCGCGGCGCGCGCTCCAATACCTCCTTCACCTCGCGTAGTCTGACTAGGCTGCGGCCGCGCCGCTCCCTTCAGGCAGGGAATGCCGTAAGATTGGAGGTCGCCACGATCTGCCGCGCGGTCCACGGTCCGCCGGGGCACCCGTTTGTCGCCTTCGTGCGATAACCGCGGCAATTGGCTTCTTCGGCAATCTATGATGGCTTCTTGCCGGCGGCAGCTTCCGCGAAGATCCACTTCACCACTGCCTCTTCTTCGTCGTTGGGCACAAGTTGTTTGGTGAGCGAGTCGGGTTCGTAGCCGAACGGGATACCGCCGGCAAAGCGCAGGTGATGCGCTCTCAACCTCGCCCGCGAGTCCGAAATGCGTGCCGCAATTAGCTCGCGCTCGAACTCCGCGAACGAGGCCATGATATTCAGCATGAAGTTGTCCTGAGCGGAGTGGCCGAGTTCGGGAGCGGTGACGATCACGAGTCCCACTTCGAGGCGCCGGAACTCGTCGAGCAGCGTCACGCAGTGGCGCACACCCCTGGATCGCCGATCGAGGCGGTGAACGAAGACCTGATCGACACCTCCCCGCCGAACGAGAGCAAGCATCGGTTCGGCGCCGGACGGTCGAGCGACGCTCCGGAGTGGCCGTTGCCGTCAAACCGTCGGCCAAGAGCGTCCAGCCGTGCTCTCGCTGCGACTCCAGATTTTTATAACCGGCACGCCTCGTACTGGACCTTGCACGAGGACAGAGGACAGACGCGCTCATCGACTGGCGAGTGACAATGGCGTACGAACCGGCCTTCGGCGCGACGCCTTTCGGAGGCGGTCAGCACATCCGATTCTCTGAGACCGCGATGCGCGGTTCGAAAGCGGCGCAGACAGGGGTCCATCTCTCAACAGGGCTGTCAACGGAAACCGGAGGTGTCTACGGAGAAACTGGAGAGTTCGCGCGGTTGAGAGAGGCCAACGCTTTAACCACATGGTTCAGAGCGAGCCCCGGCTTGCACTACGTCGAACCGGAGAAACCGGGCGGGACGCAAATACCACGGAATGTTTGGGATACGGCGACGGCGAGAACGCGCGATGGCGTCAACTACAACAGGGAGAGAAACTTAGCAAACGGAAGTT
>CAWCVR010000017.1:0-245739 GCA_963799105.1 Bryobacterales bacterium | reverse complement strand
AGCGTTTCGTGATTGTACCGCCGGCCGCGGCAAACATCGCAGGTCACGTAAACGTCCGGCAGGAAATTCATTTCGATGCGCTTGAGCCCGTCGCCCTGGCACGCCTCGCAGCGTCCGCCCTTCACGTTGAAGCTGAAGCGCCCCGGCTTGTAGCCGCGCTCGCGCGATTCCGGCAGCATGGCATACAGATCGCGAATGGGCGTGAACAGCCCCGTATAGGTGGCGGGATTCGAGCGCGGCGTGCGGCCGATCGGCGATTGGTCGATGCGAATCACCTTGTCGATGTTGCCGATGCCCTCGATGGCGTCGTGCGCGCCCGGTTCTTCGTGCGAACCGTAGATCTCCTGCGCCAGCGCGCGGTACAGAATCTCGTTGACCAGGGTCGATTTGCCGCTGCCCGAAACGCCCGTCACCACGGTCAGCAGGCCCAGCGGGATCTCCACGTCGATGTTCTTCAGGTTGTGCTCGGCGGCGCCGCGAATCACCAGTTTCTTCCCGTTGGCGCGCGCGCCGCTCGGCCGGAACCGCGATCTCGAGCGCGCCCGAAAGATAGCGCCCGGTGAGCGAGTCCGGGATTGCGCCGCGATCGCCGCCGGCGTCCCCGCGGCCACCAGTTCGCCGCCCAGGCGTCCCGCGCCCGGGCCCAGGTCGATCACGTAATCGGCGCGCTCGATGGTCTCGGCGTCGTGCTCCACCACCAGCACGGTGTTGCCCATGTCGCGCAGATGCGTCAGCGTGTCGAGCAGCCGCCCGTTGTCGCGCGGATGCAGCCCGATCGAAGGCTCGTCCAGCACGTACAGCACGCCGCGCAGCTTCGACCCGATCTGCGTCGCCAGCCGGATGCGCTGCGCCTCGCCGCCCGACAGCGTGGCCGCCGAGCGCTCCAGGCTCAGGTAATCCAGCCCCACCGCCGAGAGAAACTCCAGCCGCCGCCGGATCTCGTCCACCACCCGCCCGGCGATCTGCATCTCGCGCTCGTTCGAATTCCCAGTTGCGCACCGTCACCAGCGCGCGCGCCACCGGCAGCGCAGTGAACTCGGCGATGGAGAAGTTCTTCACGCGCACCGCCAGGCTGGCGGGCCGCAGCCGCTTGCCCTGGCAGGCCGGGCACTCCACCGGCGACATGTACTCCGTGAGCCACTCGCGATAACCCTCCGGCGGACTCCTCGTAGACTCCTCGCAGAATCCCCAGAATGCCCGCGAAACCCGTCGCCGCCTTCGAGCAGCAGTCGCGCGCGTCTTCGCCGGCAGCTCCTCGAACGGCTTCTTCAGGTTGATGCGCGCGCTTCTTCGCCGCATCCTCCAGCCGCTGCTGCATCGCGCACGAACCCGCGCCCGGACCCAGCCCGCCGTCGAGCAGCGGCTTCGACGGATCCACGATCACCTTGGCCGGGTCGAAGCTCCACTTGCTGCCCAGCCCGTGGCACTCCTCGCAGGCGCCGTAGGGGCTGTTGAAGGAGAACGAGCGCGGCTCCAGCTGCGGAATGCTGGCGCCGCACTCCGTGCAGGCCAGCTTCTGCGAATACAGCCGCTCCTCGCCGTTCACCACCGCGATCAGCACCAGCCCGTTGGCCAGCTTGGTGGCGGTCTCGATGGAAGCCTCCAGGCGCTTCTCGATCCCCGGCTTCACCAGCAGCCGGTCCACCACCACTTCGATGGTGTGGTTCTTGCGCTTGTCGAGCGGGATCTCCTCGTCGAGCGAGCGCAGCACGCCGTCGATGCGCGCGCGCACGAAGCCCTGGCGCGCCAGCTTCTCCAGGTCCTTCTTGTACTCGCCCTTGCGGCCGCGCACCACCGGCGCCAGCACCATGATGCGGTCCTCGGGCTTGAGCGCCAGCACGTGCTGCAGGATCTGCTCGGTGGTCTGGCGCGAGATCTCGTTGCCGCACACCGGGCAATGCGGCATGCCGATCGAGGAGTACAGCAGGCGCAGATAATCGTAGATCTCGGTGATGGTGCCCACGGTCGAGCGCGGGCTGCGGCTGGTGGTCTTCTGCTCGATGGAGATGGCCGGGCTCAGGCCGTCGATGGAATCCACGTCGGGCCGCTCCATCTGGTCCAGAAACTGGCGCGCATAGGTGGAAAGCGTCTCCACGTAGCGCCGCTGGCCCTCGGCGTAGATGGTGTCGAACGCCAGCGACGACTTGCCCGAGCCGCTCAGCCCGGTGATCACGGTCAGGCTGTTGCGCGGAATTTCGACGTCGATGTTCTTCAGGTTGTGCTGGCGCGCGCCATGCACGGTAATCCGGTCCAGCATAGTGGGATCTGAGCGGAAAGGGCGATCTCTTTATTGTGGCGCGGCTTGTCCCGTTCCGCAATTGCGCTATAACTAGGCCAGGAATGCGCAAATGCAGCCAGTGCGGAGGGCGGTTGCGGCGTGTCCACCGGACTCTTTTCGAACGCTTCAGCTACCGTCCATCTACGAGTGCAAGGGTTGCCATAGCGAGGAGTACCTCCCGCGCGGTTTTCAATACCGCCTCGGCCCGTATGCCCGCTGCCCGCAATGCGGCACCTACCGCCTGTCCAGCTGAAAGAGCCCGACCAGATCGACCCGATGCACACCGGCTCGTGAACCTGGTGGAGAGGCTCTTGGGCGGCAAGCTGTACCATTGCCGCTTCTGCCGGATCCAGTTCTACGACCGCCGTGCCCGGGCGGCGGACGGTCGCCGAGAGCAGGCCGCGTCGGCACGGAAGCACGAACCCGGCCGCACAAGGCCGATGACTGAGCCGGCGCCCCCAGCCTTGCGCCTCGCCGCCGAGCCGGGCGACGCCGGCACGCGCCTCGACCAGCTGCTGCACGAGCGGCTGCCCCAGTACAGCCGTTCACGGATGCAGGAGTGGATCCGCGCCGGCCGCGTCCTGGTGGACGGCCGCTCCGCCGCCCCTCCTACCTGCTCCGCGCGGGCGAGACCGTGGATGTGGCCCCGGCCGAGCCTGCCCCCCTGCGCGCCACGCCCGAAGACATTCCGCTCACGGTGCTCTACGAAGACGACGACCTGGTGGCCATCGACAAGCCGGCCGGCATGGTGGTGCACGCCGGCGCGGGCGTCCATTCGGGCACGCTGGTGAACGCCCTGCTGCACCGCTTCGGCGCGCTTTCGCAGCGTGGGCGGCGATCTGCGCCCGGGCATTGTCCACCGCCTGGACCGCTACACCAGCGGCGTGCTGCTGGTGGCCAAGCACGACGCGGCCCATCGCCACTGGCCGCGCAGTTCTCCGGCGGCAGGTGGAGAAGATCTACCTGGCGCTGGTGCATGGCCGCGTGCAGGAGGATCGGGCCGCATCGAGCGCCCCATCGCGCGCGACCCGGTGCATCGCACGCGCATGACCGCGCGGCTCGAGGGCCGCGCCGCCTGGTCGGAGTGCCGCGTGCTGCGACGTTTGGACCGGTTCACGCTGCTAGCGTGCGCATTGGGACCGGCCGCACGCACCAGATCCGCGTGCATCTTTCCAGCATCGGCCACCCGGTGGCGGGCGACACGCTTTACGGCGCGCCCGCCAAGGTGGAGGGCCAGCCGCCGCTCGGCCGCTACTTCCTGCACGCGCACCCATCCGGTTCCATCAGCCTACAACGGGTGAAGAGGTGGTGGTGGTCTCGCCCTTGCCCCGCGAGCTGGAAGAGTGGATGGATCTCCCGGCCGGGCTCCCGGTGCTACCATCGGATTAGCGTTCCCGCGTCACGCTTTGGAGAAGAGCCGTGCGCGTTATCGCTTGTTCACTCCTGACGCTTTCCTGTTTTGGCGCAAGTTACACCACTGCGAGTAATCCTCGAGTGCTGGCGTTTGAAGCACGTAAGGCGGAATACGTCGCGCAGGGCGCGGGCTATGCGTTGTCGGTGACCACCGGCGGCGCCGTTCTGAATTTACGCGGCCATGCAGTGGGCATGTCGGTGGCCGGCGCGAGTCCGAGATCGTCGTTGGAAGCGCTCGACCGAATGCCGGGTAAAGCGAACTATCTCCTCGGCCGCGGCTTCAGGGCATCCTACGATCTATACGGCCGCGTCCGCTGGCGCGGCGTCAATCCCGGCATCGACGTGGTGTTTCAAGCGAACCGGGAAGGCCTCGATTACCATCTGGAAATCGGCGCCGGGCGCGACCCGGGGGTGGTGCGGCTGGTGTTCGGCGGGATTGACGGCATACGGATCGGCCGGAACGGGGAACTGGTTCTGGATGCCGGCGCGGAGCGGATCCGCCAGGCCAGGCCGGTGGCCTGGCAGACGGCCGCGGGACAGCGGCAACTGGTGGAGGCGTCGTATGCGATCGACGAAGCGAATCACGTGGGCTTCCACATGGGCGCTTACAACCACGCGCTTCCGCTGGTGATCGGTTCGCAACTCGTCTTCGACACGCCATTCGGCGGGAGCGGCGTGAGCTACGCCGCGGGAATGGCCCGCGACGCGCAGGGGAACCTCTATATCACCGGGACCACGGATTCGTCCGATCTGGGAGTGGTAAATGCGTACCAGAGCCACATGGGCTCGGTGCCGCTCACGGTGACGGCCAATGGCGGGCAATTCCTGGAACTCCCCGTCGCTGCCGGGGCCAGCACCGTGACCCAGATCGTGGCCGCTCCGGCCTCGCCGAATGTTGAATACGCGGTGACGCCCATCGGCATTTTCCCGCTCCGCCGATGGCGGGACATCCTGGACCGAGACTGCCGGCGCGTTGCTCGCGAACCCGGTATACGCCCCTGGCGGTGGATGCCGGATCGGCCAATACGCTGTATGTGTGACTTCGGAGGGCATTTTCGTCAGCACCGACGGCTCGGCACCAGTTGGCAGGGTTCGACGAACGGGTCCATTGCGGTCACGCAAATCGGGACGGTCGCCGCCAGTCCGTCGCAGCCCGGAGTGGTGCTGGCCGCGACCAACTATCCGGGAGCGCTGTACCGCAGTACCGACTTCGGTCAGTCGTGGACCGAGGTTCTCAGCGCCCCCAGCGATACGGCGGTATTCAACCCGATTGTGTCCCTCGCGATTGCACCCAGTGGGGCGATCGTGGGCGGCACTTATCGGCGAGTTACTAAGCTCCACCGACGGAGGGAACACCTGGGCCGCGGGGAAGCCAGCCAGGGCGTGGAAAACATCCATGGGCCATGGCGATTGCGCCGGGCAATCCACTGACCACTTTTTACATGCTCAATGCGTTTGGACTGCAGCGCAGCACCGATGGCGGCCAGACGCTCACCATGGTATTGCCGGCGCTGAGTTCCGCCACCTCTTCGCAGTATATTGGCACTTTTGCGGTGGATCCGCGGAATCCAGGCACGCTGTACGCGGGAGGCAGCCAGTACACTGCCAAAACGGGGACCACGTATGTCCTCTTCCGCAGCACGGATGGGGGGCAAACCTGGTCGCAGATATCGCTGCCTTATCAGTTCAACCCGCAGTTTCTCTTTTGCCTCGCGGCGGACTCGAGAGTTTTGCGGGGAGCCTTGACGTTTAACAGCGTGTTCGTCACGGAGCGCAGCCCCTATGGCAGCCAGGTTCTGTACTCCACGGTATCCTGGGCGGAAGGCGAAGGCGACACCGCCAGCGGGATCAGAGTGGATGGAACAGGCAGCGCCTACATCACCGGATACACATCCTCGCCGGATTTCCCCACCACGGGCGCCAGTTTCAAGATGACCCCGGCCAGCTTCCCGGAGGCTCTCGTGGCCAAACTCAGCCCCGATGGCGGCCAACTGGTCTACTCCACGCTGCTGGGAGGCGGGCGGCCTCGGGGCATCGCGGTGGATAATGCGGGGAGTGCGGTGATCGCGGGGTTGACGCAAGGCAGTTTACCCGGTACCGGCGAACGCGTTCCAAACTCCGACCATACCCAGGTTGCATTACGTCCGTCTTCAACATGGGCGAAGCATTCGTGACCCGGATCGCCGCCATGGCAGTCGCCGATCTGATCGACGTTGCTGGGCGGCAGTCGCCCCAACGCGAATAGTCCGGAGCTCGCCCCGGCAACGTATGCCACGAGCGTGGCGCTGGATGCGCAGCCCGAGCGCCTGCAAACCGGAGCGACCCTCTCGCCGGATTTTCCGGTCACTTCCAACGCCTTGCAGCCGAAATTCGGTGGTGGACTCTACGACGGTTTCCTGGCGCGCTTTGATCCCGCTGGCGGCCTGGACTATGCCACGTACCTCGGCGGAACGGGCTACGACGCTTTGAACGCGATCGCCTTCGACCCCTCCGGCAACATCTACCTCGCGGGCCAAAGTTTGGGATTGTCCCAGCCGGCTTCCGCGGGAGCATTCCAATCGCAGGCAGGCGGCTCGTGCCCGGTCTTCACCATTGGGCCTTCGTTCCCGGGGCCGCAAGGCAGTGCCTTCGTTTTGAAGCTGGACCCCAAGGCGCATTCCGTCCAGCGTCTGAGTTACCTTGGCGGGGCGCTGTGCCTTTCCCCGTCGTCGATCGCGGTGGATTCCGCGGGCGAGCCGTGGATTTCGGGCGGGGCGCAATACTACCCCAGCGCACCGCAGACCGTGAGTCCGTTCGAGATCGGTATCGGGCAGGGATTCATCGGCAAGTTCAGCGCGGATTTCACGCAGTTGCCGTTCTCGACCTATTTCGACCCGGTCGCCGGCCTGGCCACCGACTCCTCCGGATTTGCCTATGCGGCGGGCACGGCCGCCTCCAATGCCACCACCGCGACCCAGGCCGTTTACATCGCCAAAATCGATCCCACGCCGCCCCCGATCTCGCTGGATTCCGTGGAGAGCGTGGTCCCGTCAACGGATCCATATCCATCCGGTTTTCCGGGGATTGCCGCGGGAGAGGCGATCCGGATTCTCGGCAGACAAATTGGCCCCGCTACGGCCACGCCCGGCGTAATCCAGTCGGGAGCCCTGGCATCCACCGTGGCCGGAGTCGAGGTCACGTTCGATGGAACGCCCGTGCCGCTGCTATGGGTGAGCGCCCAGGAGATCGATCTGGTGGCGCCCTTCGAACTGGCCACGAAATCGGCCACCACGATTCAAGTTCAAAACAACGGCGTCAAGTCGAATCCGGTCCAGGTCGCCGTAACTGGCACGGTCTTACAGATCCTCGGGGTGTTCAATGGGGATTTCTCTCCTAACTCCGCGTCAAATCCGGCGCACGCAGGCTCAACGATGATCCTCTATCTGGCCGGCGCGGGACAGACCAATCCGCCGAGCCGCGATGGCCAGGTCAACGCCGCACCGCTGGCGGCCCCAGCCGCGCCGATCCAGATCCAGCCGTTCACCGACGACCCGGCCAACCCCACGGGATTGCCGGTCGCCTTTGCCGGCGCGGCGCCGGGCATGGCAGCGGGCATTCTCCAGGTCAACTTCGTTGCGCCGCGGCAGAGCTTGACGTATGTGACTCTCAGCATGGGGAACGCCTATGCGTTTTTCAACGTCTGGGTCAAATAGAAGCGCGGAAGCGCAGCCGGCCGCACGCCGCGCGTCGCCGCCGGGCTTTCCCGTCCGCGCTCCCGCCGCCCCACTGTATAATCGGGACATATGAGACTTTGGGGACTTCCGCTGGCCGCCGGCGCCTTGGTGGCTCTGTGGGCCGCTCCGCAAAACCCCGTCCCGCCAGCCCCACCCGAAGAGCCGGGCGCACGCATTTCCGTGGACGTCAACCGCGTCAACATGCTCTTCACCGTGATGGACCACAAGGGCCGCTTCGTCACCGACCTCCAGAAGGACGATTTCGAGCTGATCGAAAACAAGAGACCCCAGATCGTCCAGGAATTCAGCGCGGAAACCGACCTGCCCCTGCGGCTCGGCATCCTCATCGACACCAGCAACAGCATCCGCGACCGCTTCAAGTTCGAGCAGGAGGCCGCCAGCCAGTTCGTGCAGAGCGTCATGCGGTCGCACCTCGATTTGGGCATGGTGATCAGCTTCGATTCCACCGCGCAACTGATTTCCGACCTTTCCGGCGACCCCGGCAAGCTCGTGGCGGCCATCCGCGGCCTCCGCCCCGGCGGCGGCACCGCCCTTTACGACGCCATCTACTTCGCTTGCCGGGACAAACTGGCGCTCGATCAGCCCAAGAGCAAGTTCCGCCGCGCCATCGTGATCCTCAGCGACGGCGAAGACAACCAGAGCCACTTTACCCGCGACCAGGCTCTCGAAATGGCGCAGCGCGCCGACACCGTGGTCTACACCATTTCCACCAACACCACGCGCAGCGATCTGGATGGCGACAAGGTGCTCAAGTATTTCGCCGAAAAAACCGGCGGCCGCGCCTACTTCCCCTTTAAAGTGGAAGACCTGGAGCAGTCCTTCGAGAACATCCACAACGAGCTGAGCCACCAGTACATCATTCTGTACCGTCCCGAACCCCTCACCACCGACGGCCTGTTCCATACCTTCGAACTGCGGGTGAAGGGCCGGAAGGAACTGCTGGTGCGCGTCCGGCCCGGCTACTACGCGCCGCGGATGTAGGCGCCGCGCCGGGGAGCGCAAGACGAGGAACACGATGCGCCCCCGTCGCGGACGCGTTTCGAACTTCCGCGGCCGATCCGCCGCCTGCTGTCAGGGCAGCCTTCCAACGGATTCGAGCACTTGCGGCTGTGTGAGGCGTTCGGAGGCTCGACTGGATCTGTTTTCTATAGGCATTATCTTTGACCGGTCAATAAATTTGACTATAATGGATCGATGATGGAGATCAGCGCGTCGAAGTTCAAGGAGCAGTGTCTTTCGCTGCTCGACCACCTGGGTCCTGACGGCATCGTCGTGACGAAACATGGAAAAGCCGTGGCACGGGTGATCCCGGCCGATTCCGACTGCGCTGCTCTGATCGGAAGCATGGAGGGCAGGATGAAGGTGACGGGCGACGTCTTCTCGACTGGAATCGGGTGGAATGCTGAATCTTGACACGCATATTCTTCTGTTCGCGCTGGACGGTTCGCTGACGCCTGCCGAACGGAAACTGCTGGCCTCCGAACCATGGGGCATATCGGCAATCGTGCTGTGGGAGGTTGCCAAGCTGGCACAGTTGGGCAGGATTGCGATTGACGTTCGGTCGGCCGAGTTTGTGAGGATATTCGCCCGGGTACAAGTCTGGCCGCTGGATCTGGCGGTCTGTGAGAGATCGACCAAACTGGATTTCACCGGCGATCCCGCTGACGAACTGATCGCCGCAACCAGTATCGTCCACCGTGTTCCCTTGGTAACACGGGACAGAAAAATCAGGAAATCTAAACTGGTACCTATCGCCCGGTGCTGAAGGCGAGATCCTCAACTTGTTGGGGTTCGGAACCAGGCGTGGTGGGCACATCCGCCGGGCCGGTTGCCCGCCCGGCAGTTCGAATCCACAACGGGGATTGCCCCTCGACGCTTGCAACTCGTTGAAGCCGCGCGGGTGTTTTGTGGATTGAATTGGCTCCCCAGGCCGGACTCGAACCCACCACTCTTCCGTCAGCCATCCCACCGCTTGCCCCCGGTTCTGTTCGTCCAGCCGGTTCCGTAGCGCGGCGAAGAAATAAACCTATGGCGGAGCGGGAAGGACCCGATTGCCGAAGACCAGCGGCTGGCCGTTGGCACTGGATCTCAAGGGGAGAGCGGCCGGAGGTCGACGTCTCTGAACTGCTCGAAGCCCTTGTCAACGGTGGTCAGCCCCATTTGCCCGGCGATAGAAAACGCCGCCAGATATGCGTCTCCCACGAGTTTGTTGGTGGGTGTCGCGTACCTCAACAGCTTCGGAAGTACGGCGTCGACCAGAGGCGGCTCCGCCACGAACTCCAGCCGCTCGTCCTCCATCAGCTCTGCGATCAGGTCCCATGCCGCCGAAGCGGAAACGGCATGGTTCCCCATGATCGTCCGGTTCCCCAGCAGACGCACCAACGCCAACTGCACGAACCGGCACAGGACCGCTTCTCCCGGCGCCAGGCCGTCGAACCAACGCAACGCCAGACCGTGGTGTTCGTGGTGGCGCACCAGCAGCGCCAACAGGACGTTGACGTCAGCCAAACATCGCTTCATCGATTTGCTCCCGCGTCAGTGCCTTCATGCCAGGCGCGTGGGCATCTCCTATAGCGGGTGGCGCCTTTCGAAGCTTCCGCTTTTCCGGAGCCAGTCTGGACTGGACAGCTTCAATGAAGAACTGCCGGAGTGAGATCCCGTTGACGGAGGCACTGTTTCTTGCCAGCGTCAGCAATTCATCGGGAAGCTCGATGGTAGTCCTCATATGCCACAATTATGCCACAAACCAGCGATGGGATGGCGAAGGGCTGCCAACTTGAGGCGCCCTGCGGCGCGCGCCTCTTACCGCCCGCGCCAGATCTCTTGCAGGCGGCGGATGGCGGCAGCCGGGTCGGGCGCCTGGTTCACCGCCCGCACCACGCAGAAGTTCACGGCGCCGTGGCGCAGCACCTCCGCCAGATTGCCGGCGTCGATGCCGCCGATGGCCACTGCGGTCAGCGGCGAACCGCGGATGATGCGGCCCATGCGCTCCATCCCCAACACCGGGTCCGGCCGCTCCTTAGTAGGGGTAGCGAATACCGGGCCCACGCCGATGTAATCCGGCGCCAGCGCCAGCGCGCGCGCTTCCTGCTCCTCGTTGTGCGTCGAGAGGCCGAATACCCTGCCCGCCACCGGCCAACGCTTCCGCGCTTCCACGACGCTCAGGTCGTCTTGGCCCAAGTGGACGCCGTCGGCGCCCGCCTCGCGCGCGGTCTCCACATCGTCATTCACGATGAAACGCGTGCCGCTCCCCGCCGTCATGCGCCGCAGACGCCGCGCCATCTCGATCGCTTCCTCCCGCGGACGCCCCTTCATGCGCAGTTGCAGATACCTCACCCCGGCCTCGATGGCCGCGTCGGCGGCGCGCTCATACCCGGCGGCCGGCTCGGTGAGGACCAGGTAGAGACCGAAGACGTTAGCCATGAGCCCCGGCCGCCAGCCCGGAGGCCCGTCCCACCCGGTAAACGGCGTCCCAGTTCTTGAAGACGGGCTGGAGTCCCTTGGCGCGCAGCATGGCGCAGAACTCGTCCACCCCGCGGTGGTCTTCGATCTCGAACTGCGCCGAGGAAGTCAGGGCGCCCTCGGCGTAGCCGCCTACGGTGGTGCGGCTGGCGACGCTCATCTTGGAGATCCCCACGCCCGCCATTCCGTCGCGGAAGCGCGGGCTCTCGCGCGTCGAAAGCACCAGCGGCGTCTCCGGCATGGCGATGCGAAACGCAAAGACGATCTGCGCCAGCAGACCCTCGCTCACCGGAAAGTCCGCGGCGTAGTCTCCCGATTGCGGCCGGATGCGCGGAAACGAAATGGCTACGCCGCCGCTCCAGAACCGCCGCCGCAGCCAGGCGGCGTGGCAGAACAGGCGGAGCACGTCCTCCAGAGGTTCGCTCAGGCCCAACAGCACGCCCAGCCCAACCGAGCGCATGCCGCCCGCGAGTGCCCGCGCCGGCGCATCCAGACGCCCGGAGTAATCGGCCTTGGGACCCGACGTGTGCAGCAGCGCGTAGCGGGTAGGGTCGTAAGTCTCCTGGTACAGCGTGACCGCCGTGCATCCGGCCCCGGCCAGTCCGGCATACTCGCTTTCGGACATGGCGAACACTTCCGCGCTGACGCTGTGAAACTGCGAGGCCAGGCTCTCCACGCCGTCGCGCACGAATTCATAGCCCGCGGTGGCGAGCCGGTCCCCGGTTAACAACAGGACCTCTTCCAGACCCAGACGTTTGAGCGCGGCGCCTTCCGCGGCCAGCTCGGCGGAAGTCAGCTTGTGCCGCCGGATCTTACGGTCGCTCGCGAATCCGCAGTAGGCGCATTGAGCCGGGCAGTAATTGGAAAGGTAGAGCGGCGCGTACAGGCTGATGGTGCGGCCGAAGTGGCGGCGGGTGAGATCCTGCGCCCGTGCGGCCAGAGTCTCCAGTTCCTCCGCGGCGGCGTCCGACAGCAAAATGGCGAACTCGCGAACGCCAGGGTTGGCCGCCGCCACCGCCTGCCCGACCATGCCACGGTCCGCCCGGCGGACCAGGTCCAGCCACGGCGAGACGTCCAGCCACGCGGGAAGCGGCGAGGTCACGAGCCCCGCGAAAATGGGGTCTGACCCCTTTTTCCATGCGGGAAGCGGCGAGGTCACGAGCCCGCTCCCGCCCCCGCCAGAAACGCCGTCAGGGGGCCGGCGGGGCTGGTGGGAACCGCCGTTTCGCTGCGGGCCATCAGGCCGGCCCTGCGCGCTTGCCGGCCGGCCACCACTGCCATGGCGAACGCCCCGGCCATGAGCACGGGGTTCTCCGCCGCGGCGATGGCGCTGTTGATCAGCACGGCGTCTCCCCCCATCTCCATCACCGCGGCCGCTTCCGAGGGCGAGCGTAGGCCGGCGTCCACGATCACCGGAACCCCGGCGTCGCGGATAATCACCTGGAGCATGGAGAGCGTCGCCAGCCCTTGTCCGCTGCCGATGGCGCTTCCCAGCGGCATCACCGCGGCGCAGCCGATGTCTTCCAGACGCCGCGCCAGAACCGGGTCCGCGGGCATATACGGCAGAACGAAGAAGCCTTCCTTCACCAGAAGCCCGGCCGCTTCGAAGGTCTCGATGGGGTCCGGCAGCAGGTGGTGGGGATTGGGATGGATCTCCAGCTTCACGAACGGGCTGCCGGTGATCTCGCGCCCCAGCAGGGCCGCGCGCACGGCTTCCCGGGCGTTCATGGCGCCGGAGGTGTTCGGCACCAGCGTCACGCCTTCCAGGGCGGCCAGCGGGGCGCAGAGATCGTCGTCCGGCCGCTCCCGGTTGAAGCGCCGCAAAGCCACCGTGACCAGCTCGGCGCCCGACGCGCGAACCGCGCTCAGCATCGTATCCGCGCCGGAGAACTTGCCCGTGCCCAGCAGCAGCCGCGACCGGAAAACGCGATCGCCCAACCGGAAACCTTCGTCCATCTCTCAACCTCCCGCCGCCGCGACGATCAGCTCCACCGCGTCGCCCTCCGACAGCCGTACCGCACCCCACTGGCTTCGCCGGACCACTTCGCCGTTGATCATGACAGCCGTCATGGCGGGCGCGAGGCGGTATTCCGCCAGCAATTCAGCGATGGTTCCAGCGCCGTTATGCGGGTGGGGATCGCCATTGACAACCAGGTTCATCGTCGTACCTCGAATCGATCGGAAGAAACCCAGAAAGACCGGCTTAGAATCCATTTTGGCGGGTGAGAGGCCGAAATGCAATTTGCCCTGATGGATCGAGGCGCCCTCAGCCCAGTTCCAGTATGCGGCGAACGCCGGTCTCCACGGCCAGCAGATCGGAGGCGGAAACTTCGGCCAAGCGCTCGTGCAGCCTTTCCTTGGCGACGGCGCGGATCTGGTCCGTCACGGCCACTACCCGCCGCCCGGCGCACTCCACCGGCACCAGGATTGGCGGACTTGGTCTGGGAGACGACGAAAGCGGCACAACCACGACGGTACGGCGGCGTTCGTTGAGAATATTGGCGGAGAGAATCAGGCACGGGCGGGTCTTCCCAATCTCCGAGCCGAGCGTGGGCTCCAGCCGGACCCACCAGACCTCACCGCGACGGGGCATCTGTCCACGGCTCGACGATGTCGCCTGGGACGGCGTCGAACTCCCGTTCTATCGCAAGAACGTCTTCACTCCCATTGGCCACATCGCATGCCAGGGCCAGCGCCTCATCCCGATCGCGCAACCGCGCCCGCAGCGCTTCGGCGACATAGCGGGACCTCTCCCTTGCCGCGACGGTCTTGATCAGCTCGGCGGCCAGCGTTTCCGGAAGCGAGAATGTCATCTTTCTGGCGGCCATAACGCCATAATACCATAATCACTTCACCGAGCAGGCCCAGTCGGCCCATGAGCGAACCGACAACCACCCACAGAGCTGCAATTTCAAACCCGCCACTGGATCAACGACCGCGAGTATAGCGCCCTGCTCGATGCGCAGCCCCGAGGCGCGGGCGTTTCGCGATGGCCTGCAGCGCCGCCAGGTCGAGCGGGAATTGTGGATTGCAGCCGGCATGAGACAGGAGCGCCGCGAGGACGTAGCCCGGTGCTTGCGGCTTCTCCCGACGCGCCGGAACGCCCCGGGCGCCGGTTATCGGTATCGCGACCGGTCAGCCGACTTAAAGGCTGTGACCGGCCGAGAGATCGTTTTGGTTGAAACCACCGCAGTTTTCAGGTACGTTTCTGGGCTACGATAGAAAGAGAGGCGCGCCATGGAAAAGGAAGTCAACACAGAGCTCAGCACTATTGTGCAGCCGCCGGTGGGTTTAAAGCCGGAGGGCGAGGAAGCGCCTGTGAACGGGAAGTCTTCCGGCATCCGCGACGCTTCCAAAGAAGAGTTCGAAAAGGTGACGCGCAAGGTGTTCGCTCTTCACGATGGCCTCTTCCGCCGGCTCGCCGAGCACGACCGTCAGCGCTAACCGTTGACGGACATGAGCCCTGAGCAGGAACCAAGATTCCTTACCCGCGAAGAGGTCGACGCTCTTCACTACGAGGCGATAGAGCGCTACGGTGGCCATCACGGAGTGCTCAACGAGCACCTCGTTGAATCGGCGGTCAATCAGCCTCAACAGACGTACCACGTTGGCGGCGGCGACCTCTACGAGATTGCCGCCGCCTATGCCTACCACATCGTTGCCGACCATCCCTACTGGGACGGTAATAAGCGGACAGGCGGGGCGGCTGCAATAGCGTTTCTTGAGCGCAACGGCGTGGAAACCAGCCGGTTGCCCGAACAGCAGACCTACGAATCCCTCATCAAAATTGCCGATCACCGGATGGATCGCTTCGAATTGGCCGCGCTTTTCCGCTCGACGCTAAGTCCGGAACGCGGTGCCAGCCCCCCTGCTCGCGCGTGGCCCGACAGGACGACGCCGACGACGGCGCGGCATGATGTACAAACAAAATCGGAAAATTGCAGCACGTCGCCGCCGGCAGGCGGTCGGCCGCGAAGCCGGCAGGACATTGATGTGCCGCCCCTCACGTGGTACAAACGAAGCGTGGACAAGACCATCCACAAGTTCGGGGACTTCGACGAGATGAAGGCGGATGAGTATCGTTACTGGCAGAGCCGCCCCGTGCATGAGCGTGTCGCCGCTGTGTCGGAACTCACCGAGGAAGGATACAAACTGAAGGGGTTCAAGCCCGATGCTTTCAGACTACTCAGAACTCTTGTCCATTTTGAACGCGCACCGCGTTAAGTACCTTGTCGTTGGCGCTTATGCCGTGGCAATCCATGCGCAGCCCCGCGCAACCAAAGACCTCGACATTCTGGTTAAGGCCGATCCCGAAAACGCAAAGGCCGTTTTCGAGGCTTTAGCTGAATTCGGTGCGCCGCTGCCAGGCCTGACCCCTGCCGACTTTGCGGAACCCGGCCCGTTCTTCCGTATGGGGCGCGAGCCGGTCGGCGTTGACATTCTCACGGCAATGCCGGGCGTCGAGTTTGACGCCGCATGGTCGCGGCGGGTGGAAGAAGTTTTCGACGAGGAAACCAATTTGCGGGCGAACTTCATTTCCCGTGAAGACCTGCTCGCGGGAAAACGCGCCGCAGGCAGACGGCAAGACCTTGCCGACGTAGAGGCAATCGAAAATGCGGCGAAAAGCCAGCAGCCGAAGGCCTCAAAAGCAGAGCCCCCAAAGGCTAAACCGCGCGGATCTATCCGGTGAACGCTTCGCCGTTTCAAATCGCATTGGGACGAACTGGAAGTCCTCGGATTTGTGTTGAAGCAGGCGCCCGGAGAGTACCGCATCGATTCGATAGCGCTATACTTTGAGGCGAGGGGTCATGAACACCAAGGCCAAATGTTCGAACCGCGAATGTTCCGCGTTCGGCATAGAGAAGTCGGTTTTCGTCGGTCAGATGCTTGGGTACGGCGCGCACAACGACCCGGTAACGTGTTCGTTGTGCGGCAACTTGATGACGACTACCGCGACGATCAACACATCTCTCAAGGGCCGCAGCAGCAAGGGCCGGGGCAAATCTCTTTCCCGGAAGCGTTACCAAAAGCGCATGCCCAAAACGCTAGCCCCTGTTTCTCACAAATCATCCTTTACATCCCCCCGTGCATTCGAGATGCTGTGGAGTGCGGTAAACTCGGCACAGGGGAGCGCGTAAGCCTCGCCCGGAGGTTTCTTTGAATGCGTAAATGGTGGTGGTGGTGGCTACCCGGCTGGCATAAACAATGGAAACTTGAAGGACGCCGCGTCAAGGCCTTATCAGATATTGCTGGTGAGCGCCTGTATGTGGAGCTGATGGCACAACGTCCTCGCAGAGTCGACGATGCTATCGATAAGGAACTCTTGGACAAGGTGCTGAAACGTCTAACGGAACTCGAGGAGAGTGCCAAACGTGCAGCTCAGACGGACGATTTAGAAGATTTGATCGACGACGCAGGACTACAGGCCGTATTTGCCGGTTATATCTGCCCAGCTACGGAAATACAGGATGAAGGCAATCTGGTTATTGATCAAATAGAGGGGTGGGGCGTCCCTAAAGCCGCGATCAACAAACTGCGTGACTCTCTTGCCCCAAGGCTGGCCGCCACCGATCTGCACGACGCTCGAAGCGCGTTATATACCCTCTTCGCAGAAAGAGAGTCTTGGGGAGATTACATAGACGAATACGAGGATAGGATGCAGCGTTATACCCGCGTGCTTTTTGTGGCAACCATGGTGCTATTGCTGCTGGCTGTCTTAGCCCTGCACTATGCTTATCGATTTTCGCCGTTGCTGCTGTTTGGATTGTTGTTTCCGGGTGCGGCAGGTAGTAGCGTCAGCGTAATGGCAAAGATGCCAGCACTCGACGTTAGCCTTGCTGGCGAGCTCGAGGCCTACGGTCGCCGGGTGTTGAGTCGAATTGCCATCGGCGTTGTGGCAAGCCTTGTAGGCTGTGCATTGCTTGCATGGGGCCTTTTTCCTGTCTCGATTCAAAACCAAACTTTCACGGATGCCTTAAACGCTTGCACCGTATCCCCAGCACCGCCCGGTGCAGGCATCAAGACTCTCGTCGTTTTGGGCGTTGCTATGCTCTTAGGGTTCAGCGAACGCACACTGACCTCGTTCGAACAGCGTGTTTTCGGCGACTCCAATAAGTCTCAAAAAGGGTAAGTTTTGAGACGAAAGCCGAAGGCCATGAAATCAGGCCCTTGCGCTTCTCATAGGGAACTTATTGAAGCTCATCCCTGTGGATTGTCAAGAGCTCATTTTCGCCAGTGGTTGTCAGCCGACCGTGCCATAGCTCGCTGCCACAAATTAAATCATAGCCTCCGGCATCCTCTGAGTTACGGTCAGCAAAGAACTTGCACTTAGCCGTTTCCCCCACGTGGAGATTGCAATGAAGTATTTGTCCATTGACGCCGGCCTTGTAGTCCAGAGCCGTGGCATACAGCCTGTGCCCGTCATGTAGTAAAACCACCTCGACTCTACAGGCGAAGTCATGCTCAGAACACTTTGGATCATCTATCCGGTCAACCACCTCGTATCGGCCTCGACCTAGCGGGTCTGGCGCGAAGACGGCTTGCCGGAGTGCCACCGCCGCCAAAGCAACGACGCTAATTGTGATCAATTTCTTCAAATCCCGATCCGCTCGACTTCGCCCACGCTGATGTCATCGTTGCGTCGGTCGTAAAGGCCCGTTGTTTTGGCGTTCGAGTGCCCGGCCATGCGCTGCGCGACCTCGACGCGCCCGCCGTTCCTAAGGTAATCGGTTATCCCGGTAGCGCGGAAGGTGTGGCAGCCGATTGGCGTTTCGATGCCGGCGTCAGGAGCACGGCGGCGAATCATGTACCAGACATCTGTGCGCGACATCCGTTTGGCTGTCAGAGCGCCGCTTTTGCCAATCGCCGAGCGGAACAACGGCCCCTTGTGGCGGCGGCGCAGGCCTGCCACTTCGATGTAGGCGTCCAGATACTCTTCCAACTTGTGGTGGCATGGCGCTTCATTGACATTATCGTTTCTCTCGTGGAGCCGAGGCCACCAGCGTTTTTTCTGCGGAAAGTAATCCCCGACACCGGGCGCGACGACGGCCCCGACCCGGGAGAATGTGTAGGTCATCACCGCAATGGCGACGCGGTCGCGCAGACCCACAACGGTTGAAACATCCATGCTGGTAGGCGCCGCGGTTGCTTCCTCGGGGAACAGGACCGGAGTCGTGCCCTTGCTCACCGAATGACGCGGCCCCAGGATAGAGTGCGCGGGGCTCGTTGGTATCGCCTGGCCCGCTACCAGCCAGTCGAACAGCATTCGGAGACAAGCGAGGTGTTGCTTAGCGGTCGGCGCTGGCCGCTCCCCTTGCAACCGCTCGATGTACGCGGCGATATGCACGGGCTGGACGCGCCCGAGTGTGTCAGCCCCCTGCCCGTCGCACCAGCGCGGGAAATCCCCGGCAGCCCGCGCGTATGCCGCCCGTGTGTTCCGGCTGGGGATGTTAGTGGTGAAGAATTCGAGGAAGCGCCGCACGCCGGGCTTCCCTGTCCCGACGATGAGCGCCGCAAGCTCAGGCGTGGCAGGTGGGCGAATGGCCGGGATGAGCCGGCTCATGTGCTCAGTAAACATCCGCCTCTGTGTCGAATCCGTAGCGACTTCCATCATCCGAGAGCGGAATGATGGTTGGCATGGGCAAGTTGGTCTGCTCTCTAACTCGCTGGTTTACCCAGCGCATCGCTCGCTTGCCGAAGAACGCGGCCAGCATCGAGCGAGCGCCGCCCATTGCGCCTCGCCAGTATTCGGTCTGGAGGCCATCTGGGTCTTTCTCAGCGAGTTCAACGAGCCGCGGCTGAAGCTCCTTGATGACGCTTATGGCCGGTTCGAGGGTCACCGCACTGGTCAAGATACGAACAATGAAGTTAGCGCGGCTGCGCTGGTCGCCTTTCGCTATGTCGTCCAGTTGACTGACGAGTTCACGTGGAGCGCGGAATGAAATTACGACTGTGTCACCGCCGGATGGGTCTTTTGCGTTAGGCTTAGGCGTGGCCATGTATCGATTGTATACGATGCAACCACAAAACGCAACAACTGACTGTGGAGCGACATGACCTCCCTATATGTTCGGCGATGCGCCGCTGCCCTGCCCCAGCTCCGCCCGCGGCAGAGCGTGGCCGGCGCGCCCGCGCCGCCCCTCTCACATCTCCAACTTGCCGTGATACATCAGGTCCCTGATGCGGAACTCGACCTCCCGCTCGGGAAACGAGATGCCTGGGAGATACAGCCGGAACAGTACCGACTTGTCGGTTGGCCGCACCTCGCGCGGAAACACCAGGCGCAGCACCGGGTCGGATCTGTTGGGCGGGAAATGGCCCACCAGTTGCGACGTCCGGCGGCCGGCCAGCATGACGGATTCCTCCACCATGCGCTTCCGCTCCGCCTCGGTGCCGAAGCGCGGCGCCTGGCCCCACGGAATCGCCAGGACCAGCACTTTCTCGCGGTTGAGCCGCAGGAAGTCGGCGTAGTCCGGATCGGGTTCGGCCAACGGGTTCTTGGCGCGCAGACGCAATTCGCCTTCGGCTTCCTCGATGGGGGCGGCGGTAGCCAGGTAGACCAGAATCTCCGGGTCCCGTCCGGCGGTCTGCACCCATGGGCTGGCATGGCGCACGGTGTCGATTTCCTCGTCGGTCCACCGTTCGGGCGGTTTCGCCTCCCAGAAAGGCTGCGACAGAAAGAAGAGCAGCGCCATCAGCCCATGCGGCATACTGCAACTATGCTACCAATCCGGCGTGGTTTGGAAGAAGACCTCGCCGCCGTCGCCGGGATTCAGTCCGCCAGCCCGGAAGCGGCTCACTGGAATCCCGCCGACTACCTCGCCTACGGCTTCTGGGTGGCCGTCGACGCCGGCCGGATTGCCGGCTTCCTGGTGTCGCGGCCGCTGGGCCTGGGCGAAGGGGAATTGTTAAACCTGGCGGTCGCGCCTGGATTCCGTCGGAAGGGCGTCGGCAAGGCCCTGGTACTAGCCTTCCTGGCGGAGTTTCCCGGCGGAGCCTACCTGGAGGTAAGAGCATCTAATGCGGCCGCCCTAACCCTCTATAAGTCCATGGGATTTAAGGAGGTTAACCGACGGTCGGGCTACTACGATTTCCCCCCCGAAGCGGCTATTGTCATGAAGTTTCATTCATGTTAAGGTTGCGGTAGACGGTGATGCCGTCCTTCATCACATCACGAAGAGATTACCCACCGAGCCTCCAGTCCGAACCAACCCGCTCGGCGCGGCAACCTCACTGGGAGGAATTGCCCCATATGGAACGGAACGCGCAAGAAGAGTTGAAAGCGCATCTGATGGCAACAAACGAGGAGTTTCAGCGTCTCTCCAGCCAACACTCGGAATACGCACAGAAGCTGGATGCCCTGGAAGCACTCTCCCATCTCACGCTCGAAGAGCAGATTGAGGAGACCCGGCTGAAGAAGCTGAAATTGCGGTTGAAGGATCAGATGGGAGCGATCATGAGCCAGTACCGGTCTCAACAGGTCGCTTAACGTCAGGTGCGCTGCTTCGCGGTAATCGTATCGGCCCGGTCGGCTTCGGTTGACCGGGCTTTTACTTTGTGGGGGACTTTCCGATGACTCCTGGCGGCGATCCGATACGCATTCCCGTTACCGATGTGTTCGATCTGCATTCCGTTCCGCCGCGCGACGCCGCCCCGGTTGTCGAGGAGTACCTGGCCGAAGCACACCGTCTGGGGCTAAAGGCCCTGCGCATCATCCACGGCCGCGGCATCGGGGTGCAGCGGGAGATGGTTCGGAGCGTGTTGGAGCGCACCGAATTCGTTGCCGATTTTCGCGACGCCCCCGCCGAGGCCGGCGGCTGGGGCGCCACCATTGTCACGCTCCGCTAATGGGATGCGGCGAGGGCGTCCCATCCTCCGCAAGCCGGGGCCAGACTTGAGTTTCCGGCGCACTTGGCCGGAAATCGCTGTCCGGTCCCGGTTTGCCCCACGGGACAGGCTCCGCGTTCGCCCTGCTCCCCAAAATGCTGGAGCACTCCAGCTAGCCCCGCCGGCCTCGGGAGCGTATACAATCGAACATGAAAGCGGCCTCCGAAAAGCCGATGGCTTGATAATGGGGCGCTTCCGGGTTCATCATGAGGTGTTTTACTCTGCGGGGGTGATACATGCACGGGTTGAGTGGTGAAGCACGTTGGGAGAAGATCTTGCGCGCTCTGGCAGGTGGGTTCGTCATCGTGCTGCTGGCGCTGGCCGGCGTCCGGGCGGCATCGGCCCAGGGCACCATTTCGGGCCTGAGCCCGAGTTCCGTGCCCATGGGCAGCCCGGGGTTCAATCTGGTGGTCACCGTCGCGGGCCTGCCCATCGGCCCCTACACGTACAGTGTGTATTGGAACGGTCTCGCGTTGCCGGCTACGGTCAGCGGAAACCAGTTGACAGTCCCGGTGACGGCCGCCATGGTGTCGGAACCGGGTGGCGTGATCGTCTACGTGATTACCTTCGCCGGCAACCCTATGATTACTCCGTCGGTGGTATTTACGATAACGGGTCCCGTCATCACATCGCTTTCTCCCGCCGGCGTCGCCGCCGGCCATGCCACGTTTACGCTCACCATCAACGGGAGCGGGTTCGTCGCATACATGGGGGAGAATCCGGCTGTGCTCTTCAACGGCAACGTAGTGTATTCCACGTACATCGGCAACACGCAACTGCAGATCCCCGTTCCCGCCGCGTGGGTCGCCACTGCCGGAGTAGTCAACGTGTCCGTGATCGACACGGACCCCGCCGCTTCGGCATCGCCGGCCTTCCCCTTCACTATCGCTCCGCCCCTGCGCGTGCTCTCCACGTCCATGCCGGGCGGCACGGCGGGCATCTTCTACGACTTCACGTTTCAGACCGCCAACGGTTTCCCCCCTCTGACCTTCACGGCAATCGGGCTGCCTGGGGGCCTCTCGCTCAACTCGGCAACGGGCGAAGTCCGGGGCTCACCATCCACCGCGGCCACTTATCCGGTTTCGCTCCTGGTGACGGATTCCACCGGGCAGACGGCCGGCGGACAGTTCTCGCTCACCGTGGGTCCTCCGCTGGTGCTTCCGCTTTCATTCGCCGGGCCGCCGATTCCGGCAGGCCAGGTCGGGGTGCCCTACACGTTCGTTGTCACTGCCAGCGGCGGGGTGCAGCCCTACACCTTCAGCCTGGTCGGCGGAACGCCTACGGCCGCCGGCGGCACGCTGCCCGCCGGGCTGACGTTCAACCCCAATGGCGCCATCAGCGGCACGCCCACCACGCCGGGAAGCTCCAAGTTCACTCTGCAAGTGGCGGATTCCGCCGGCGCGATCGCCACCCAGGGTTTCAGTCTGACCATCGCGCCGCCGTCGTTGACCATCACTACCGGGGCATTGAGCAACGCTCCCGCCGGCGCCCCGCTCACTATCGTCTTCGCCGCCACGGGCGGCTACCCGGGCTACACCTTCAGCACCGGCGCGAACATCCCAACGGGCATGACATTCAGTAGCAATGGCACATTGACCGGCACGCCCGCCACTCCCGGTACCTACAGCTTCACGGTGACCGTCAAGGACACCAGCGGCGCCACCGCCAGCAAGGCGTTCAGCATCACGATCATTCCCCCGTTGCTGGCTATCCTGACCACAGCGCTGCCCAACGGACAAGTCGGGGTGGCCTATTCGGTGCAATTCTATGCGGCCAACGGGCATCCGCCCTATACCTGGACGGCCACCGGAACGCCCGCGGGCATCTCCATGTCGAGCAATGGGTTGCTGAGCGGCACGCCCACGGCCGACGGCGCGTTCACCGTCACCGTGACGGCCACAGACACGCTCATCGCGACCGCTCCCGTGGCCCCCAACCAGGCGAAACAGACCTACTCGCTGACCATCGCGCCGGCGCCTTTGGTCATCTCCACCACGACCCTGCCGGCGGGCGTGGCCGGGACGGCGTACTCCGCGACGCTGACCGCCACCGGCGGCGACATTCCCTACACCTGGACGGTGCTGGGGTTGCCCTCCGGCATTACCGCCTCGGCGAGCGGGGCACTGACCGGCACTCCCGCGGCAGCCAGCAATACCACCGTGACGGCCACGGTCACCGATTCCAAGGGCGTCACCGCCTCCGCGCGCTTCAACCTCACGGTGACCGCCGCGCCCATCTCCATCGCCACCACGTCGCTTCCCAACGGCACGGTGCAATCCGCCTACTCGGTGACGCTGACCGCTTTGGGCGGCGCCGGATCGGACAAGTGGTCGGCCACCGGCCTGCCTGCCGGGCTCACCATGTCCGCGGGCGGAACCATCTCCGGCGCTCCCACCGCGCCGGGCGTCTCGGTGGTGGCGGCGACTGTCACCGACGCGGCCGGCACCGTGGCCGTGCAGACCTTCACGCTGACGGTCGTGCTGCCGGCCACGCCCGCCCTCAATTTCAGCAACCTTCCGGCGACGGCGAACCCCGGCACGCAGTCCGGCGTCCAGGTGGGGATGGCGTCGGCTTATCCCGTGCCGGTCACCGTCACGCTGACGCTGGTCTTCACGCCGGATTCGGGTGCCGACGATCCCGCCGTGCAGTTCTCCACCGGCGGGCGCACCGTGGTGATTCAAGTCCCCGCTGGAACGACCACGCTGGTGGGCAGTGCGGCGTTGCAGACCGGAACCGTGGCGGGCGCCATCGTCATTACGGCGCAACTCTCGGCCGCCGGGCAGAACATCACGTCTCCGCCCGCTCCCCAACAGACCGTGCGCATCGCGGCGGCCGCGCCTTCGATCAGCAGCGTTACGGCCGTCCGCAACTCGAGCGGCTTCACCGTGACGGTAATCGGTTTTGCGACGCCGCGCCAGGTCACGCAGGCGAACTTCCAGTTTGCCGCCCCTGCCAGCGCCAACCTGCAAACCGCTTCGCTGCCGATAGCGGTGACCAGCCTGTTCTCCGCGTGGTACGCGAGCGCGGCGGCGGCGCCCTACGGCAGCCAGTTCTCTTTCGTGCAGCCGTTCAACGTGACGGGCAGCCCGCAGGGCATAACTTCGGTGACGGTGACATTGACCAACGCCCAGGGGACCTCGGCGCCGGTGACTGCGAATTTGCAGTAGTTGTGGGGCGGACGCCCTCGTCCGCAGCCGGCCCCCTGGCCGGCTTTTCGCGCACGCGAAGCGGGTTCCGTGGGTGCGCCCCACCGGGCCATCAATCCCGCGTCCACCGCGGCGCCAGCTTCCGGATCCGCTCGACGGCTTCCATCAGGTTGGCGAGCGAATTGGCGTAGCTGAAGCGAATGTAGCCTTCGCCGTACGGGCCGAATGCGCCGCCGTCGACACACGCCACGCCGCCTTCATGCAGCAGGTAGCCGGCCAGTTCCTTGGATTTCATACCGGTCCCCGCCACGTTGGCGAAGGCGTAGAACGCGCCGCCGGGCAGGGCGCAGCGGAAACCGGGAACCCGGTTCAGGCCGGCGCAAAAGGCGTCGCGGCGGCGGCGGAATTCCTCCACCATGCGCGCCACCGAATCCTGCGGTCCCTCCAGCGCCGCAATGCCGGCGCGCTGCGTGAAGCTGGCGGTGCAGGAGTTGGAATTCACCATCAGTTTGCGCACCGCCTCCACCAGCCACTCGGGCATCGCGCCGTAGCCCATGCGCCAGCCGGTCATGGCGTAGGTTTTCGAGAATCCGTCCAGGATCACGGTCTTCTCGAGCATTCCTGGGTATTCCGCGATCGACGCCGGCGGCTCCGCGCCGTAGTGGATGCGCGAGTACATCTCGTCGCTCAGGACGATCAGGTCCCTCTCGCGCAGCAGGCCGGCGATGGCGGCCATGTCGGCGCGCGGAATCACGCCGCCGGTGGGGTTCTGCGGCGAGTTGAGCACGACCATCTTGGTGCGGTTGCCGAGGCGGTCGCGGAACCGGTCGAGGTCGAACGAGAACCCGCGGCTCTCCTCCAGCGGCATGGCAACCGGCGTGGCGCCCAAATAGCGGATCATCGATTCGTAAATGGGGAATCCCGGATCGGGATAGATCGCCTCGTCGCCCGGTTCCAGCAAGGCCATCATTACGAAGAACAGGATCGGCTTCCCGCCCGGCACCACCGCGACATGCTGCGGCCCTACCTGGATCCCGCGTGTGCGCGAAACATCCCGCGCGATGGCGGCGCGCAACTCGGGATCGCCCAGCGTGGGGCCGTAGTGGGTCCAGCCCTCGTCCAGCGCCCGCTTGGCGGCATCCACGATGTGCGGCGGCGTGGGGAAATCCGGCTCGCCGATTTCCAGGTGAATGACGCTGCGGCCCCGAGCCTCCAGCGCGCGGGCCTGCACGAGGACCTCGAATGCCAACTCCACTCCGATGCGCTGCATTCCCTCGGCGAGCTTCATAGATCCGTGGCCCTCCAGTCCGCGCCGGAGGTCCCAAAGCCCGGCACACAGCCGCGCGGCACTTCTCCGTCCCGGCGCCTCCGCGCCGCCTTCAGTATAATCGCTTGACTAGGGACCGGCAGACCCGGAACGCCCTGTTTCCGTAACCTATTGCTCGTCCGGGTAGCCAGGCGGGCTGGACGCACCAGCGCCCCACTCGCCCCGTCTGAGTGAAGCCGGGAGCCGCGGGGATGCCGGCGCCTGTCCGTTCCCGGCCTGCACCGTCTTGGACACGTTTCGAACTCGGGTGCGGAGGAGTACAGTGGAGGTGACGGATACCACGAAAGGCCGGTCTCCCTTGATACGCGGACCTCGCTTGATTGATGTCGATGCGGCCAGCTTCGACACACTGCCCTGCTGCGGGATAAAGAGCCCCACTCATCCGGGCCGCCAGCAGAAGCACTGCTGGCTGCAAGCCAACGCCAGGTTCGGTCTGCGAACGAAGATGCTTCTTGCCCCGGACGACGAGCCCTGCGGCTATATCGAATACCTTCCGGGCGAGTTCGCATGGCGTGGTGTGGAAGCCGGCGGCTACATGTTTATCCACTGCCTTTGGGTTTTCGTCAGGCAGCATCAACGAAAAGGCTGGGGGAGCGTCATGGTCGAAGCCTGCCTGGATGACGCCAGAAAGGCCGGCATGCGCGGCGCCGCTGTGATGGTCCGGGACGGTCCGTGGCTGGCCGACCGCCGCCTGTTCCTGGCGAATGGCTTCGAACCCGTCGATACCGCGCCGCCGGACTACCAGTTGCTTGTTCGGAAGTTCGATAGTGGCGCCGTCAACCCGGCCTTCAAGAAAGATTGGGATCGGAAACTCGGCCAGTACAGCCGGGGCCTCACCATCATCCGATCGGGCCAGTGTCCGCACATCGCGAAATTCGCGGCCGAAATCATTGACACGGCGGAGAATGAGTACCATATCAGGCCCACGGTGGTAGACCTTGAGTCGTGCAGCGATGCCCAGAATGCGCCAACCCCCTACGCGGTTTTCGCCCTGATTTACAACGGCCGGTTGCTGGCCGATCACCAGATCAGCCGCACCCGCTTCCGCAACATCATGAGCAAGTGCGTAACCGGCGGCCCTGTCAAGATGGCGGAGCGCCGATCCTGACGCGGTCCGGGGACCGCGCTGCCGGAACTGCCGGCGATACGGGCTGGTTCGAGTGTTGAAATAGATTGGCCCGCAAACCCCCCACATTTGTGAACTCGATTTCTGTTGGCTCCCCAGTCCGGACACGAACCCACAACCCTTCGGCTGCGGGGCCACCGGACCCGCGAGGCTGTCGCGACAGGACGTCGCCGCGGTATCGGCAACACGTTTTGGGAACGCCCGCCAGCCAAATTTTGTGCGTTTCGCACAAAATCAAGCGAAAGCAAAGGACTTAAGTCGTATTTTTTGTGCGAACGCACAAAACGGACCCTCATCCCCGGACCGCCGCGCGCTCCATCTCTCTGCGGCGGCCTCCGCGCCGCCTTCAGTATGACCGTTTGAGAACTACGGCTGCGATTGGACGGTTGGAGTTATGCTTGATGGTGGCCGGGAAGTCAAGATCGGCGATCCTGGCTGATGAACTGCCCGCGCCATTGCGAAAGGACAGAGAGGGACAACGAGTATGACAAGTGAACGGTCTTCGGCTGCACTCCGGGCGTGCGCGCGCCGGGCAATAACCGCGCTCGCGGTAGTTTCGATCGCCTTCGGTCTGGGCTGGCCGCGCGCCTCCGCGGCTTCCCGGCAGGCCGGTCCCGGAGCGCCCGTCTCCCCGTCGGAAAGCCCGCGCTCTCTCCCACTGTCCGCCAACCACACCGAAGCGAAGCTCATGAGCGTGCCATTGAGTTTCGAGCCGAACCAGGGGCAGTCGGCCGCCACGGTTCAGTTTCTCTCGCGCGGCTCCGGCTACGCGCTCTTCCTCGCTCCGGGCCAGGTCGTCCTGAACCTGGAGCGGCAACAGCCGGCATCGGCCGCCGCGCCCGGGCAAACACCGCGAGCCGCGTCCGCCGACACCGTGCGCATGAGCCTGATCGGGGCAAATGCCAAGTCCGACGCAATAGGACTGACCCCGCAGCCCGGCGTGGTGAGCTACTTCATCGGTAACGACCCGAAGAACTGGCGCTCCGGCATCCCCACCTATGGCAAGGTCGAGTACCCCCAGATCTACCCCGGCGTGGATCTGGTCTTTTACGGCAATCAGCGCCAGTTGGAGTACGATTTTGTGGTCGCCCCCGGGGCCGACCCCAGCCGCATCGCCTGGCGGATCGACGGCGCCCGCGCCAGCGTCGACGCGGAGGGCAATTTGGCTCTGAGTGCGCCCAACGGCCCGGCCAGCTTCAGGAAACCGGTGCTGTACCAACTGGATGGAGATAAGAAGACCAGCGTCGAAGGGTGGTTCGCCGTGGCCGGGGACCTGGTACGCTTCCAGCTCGGCGGCTACGACCATTCCAAGGCGCTGATCATCGATCCGGTGCTGAGCTATGCCAGTTATCTTGCCGGGACCGCCACGGATCACATCGGGCTTGCCACCGGACCCGGTAACCTTCAGGTCGGCACGTCGCAGGGTATCGCGGTGGACAGCGCGGGCAGTGCGTATGTGACGGGCTACACCTACTCGATAGACTTCCCGACGAAAAACCCTTATAAAAGCGCGCCTCCGGCGAAAGTGACGGGCGTCCCTCCCGGGCAATGGCCTTCGGCCTTTGTAACCAAGTTCAGTCCGGATGGCAGCTCGCTGGTTTATTCCACCTATTTGGGCGGCAACGGTTATGACTACATCTACGCCATCGCGGTGGACTCCAGTGGCAATGCCTACGTGACCGGTGAGACAGACTCGCCCGATTTCCCGGTGACCGCCGGAGCGTACCAGACAGTCTGCTCCCCAGCCGCCAATAACACAGGGGCGCCCGTCCAGAATTCCTCCAACTGCGGTACCTCTAACGCGTCCCCATTTGTGACCAAGCTGAATCCCACCGGAACGGGCCTTGTGTACTCGACGTTTCTTGGCGGCAACGGCTCGTGGGCATACGCAACCGCCATTGCCGTGGATTCCGCCGGCCGCGCCTACATTGCCGGCAACGAGGACGAGGACTGCTACACGGGCATTCCCTATACGTTCCAATCCTGCTTTCCAACAACCAGCGGCGCGGTAATCGGTGGCACCCAACCTATCGGAGGCGACCCCCAATTCGCTTTCGTTGCGGCGTTCGATCCCAGCGGCGCCCACCTGCTCTATTCCAGTCTCTTCGGCGACACGAATTTCAAGTGTGTAATTGGCTGCGGCGGCGATACGTATGCCACCGGGATCGCGGTGGATGCCAACGGCTATTTCTATCTGGTCGGCGAGACCCAGGCCAGCAACCTGCCGACAACCGCCGGCGTGATTCAGCCCACCGGTGCTCCGTTAGGCAACCCAGCAACCTACGTGCAAGCCTGGCGCGGCTTCATTGCGAAGTTCAGCCCCGTCACTTCCGCCGGCGGAGTAACCCTGGCCTACTCCACCTACCTTGGCGGGAAAACTGGGAATACAGGCGACTACATCAGCGGCATCGCCATCGATAGCGCCAGCAATGCCTATGTCGTCGGATATACCAATTCTAAGGATTTTCCCGTGACGAGCGGCGTTTATTCGACAGTCTGCGGTCCGAATGGGCAGAACTGCGCGGCGGCCCACGTCACTAAGCTGAATCCTTACGGCACCTCCATCCTCTGGTCTACCTTTGTGGGAGACGCCAAAGGCGATGGCAGCGACGCGTTATTCTTTACGGGACCCATCCAGTTGGATGGGAACGGGAACGTCTATATCATGGGGCAAGCCGGACAGGGTTTCCCATTGGTCAATCCCGTTGAGCAAGCCGGAAACGGCGGAGACATGCAGGTGGTCGTGGCCGAGCTTGACCCCACCGGCGCGAACCTGCTGTTCTCCACGTATATCGGTTCGGGCGGGCGCGACACCTCGAATCCAGCCGGGCTGGCAGTCGACTCCGCCGGCGACATATACCTTGCCGGCAATGACGCCGGCCCGAACCTGATTACCACTCCCGGCGCATTCCAGACGACCGCCAGCAACAGCGGCTGCTGCTATCACGGCTTTGTCGCCAAGATCGCGCCAACCGTAGAGCCGGCCCTGCTATCCGGCACTCTCGCCAATGGCGCGACCTATCTTGCCGGAGGGCTGGTGCCGGGATCCTGGGCGCAGGTTAAGGGCACCAACCTCAGCGCCACCACGCGCATCTGGGCCGGATCCGATTTCACCGGCCTTGGCAACGGACTCCCCACCAACTTGAGCGGCGTGCAGGTGAAGGTCAACGGCCAGGCTGCGGCCGTGTACTACATCAGTCCCACGCAGGTAAGTTTCCAGGTACCGGCGGGAATCGCGGGCACGGCCTCCGTCCAGGTCGTCACCGGTGGGCAGACGAGCAATTCCGTCTCCGCCGCCGCCGCAGCCAACTCGCCCGGGATTTTCCCCTATACCGTGAACGGAACGAATTACGCCATCGGCGTTTTCCTGGATGGCAAGATTACCGGCGATCCGGCGAATGGCGCCGGGTACCGCAACGCGGTCCCCGGCGATTCGGTGCAACTCTACGCCACCGGCTTGGCTCCGTCGCCCGCTGGCACTCTGGTTTCCACGACGTTCCTGAGCGGCGTGATGGTGACGATTGGCACCATCACGGTTCAGGCGGACGCCGCCGCGCTGGTGGCGGTTGGAGAATTCCAGGTCAACTTCACGGTGCCGCAGAGTTTTGCCTCGCTCCCGCCAGGCTTGTACCCCATCTCGATCACCGTCAACGGGATCACCTCGCCGTCGAGCATCAATTCCTCGCCGCCCGGTCCGGTGGTGATTCCGATCCAGCACTGAGCCGCGGCTCCGGGCGCGCCGGCAGCCTGCCCGCATGCGGAACTGGCATGGATCGAGGAAGCGCTCCCGACTGTTCGCCGCGACCGGTCCATCCCAAAGCGGCGCGGAGAGAACTGGCAATCACGCCTGGCGTGAAAGCTCCGGTTGCCCTTCGCGCTGCTGTCTGCGCCGCACGTACCTCGGCCAGGATTGCGCCCCCCACGCGATCCGCCACGTTGAGCAGCCGGTCGCGAATCGCGCGCGAGAAGTTGTAGGCCGCCGGCAACGGCCGCCCGGCCCGCTTCCATCCGGCACGCCTGCGCGCCGCCTTCTGTATAATCGTCTGCGGGGGGATCGGCGGAATCCGGCGAGCCGGGTTTGGCCCACACCTGTGAATCCTTTGCACGTTTTCCGGGTTTCGGCGTCATAAGGTTAGGAACTTGTGAGAACGGCAGAAGTTGCGAGCCTGATGAGCGACGCCGTCGAGCCCGGGCTGGAGCTCCTAGATCGACAGAACCGCTTTGTTTCCGAGCATTTGCGGCGAGTTTTTCTGCAAATCTACCGGATCGTCCGGAATGTCGCCGACGCCCAGGATCTGACCCAGGAAACGTTCATCAAGGCGCTCCAACGGCAGGAGCAGTTGAAGGATGACCGGAAAGCCGTCCAATGGCTATCGAGAATTGCCACCAACACGGCGATCGATTTCATCCGCCGCAGCGGCCGCGTGCAGTTCACGGAGATTGAGGACTACCCGCAGAGCCACGCGGACAGTCCGGAGACCATGGTGTTGCGGGGCGAGCATCGGGACTACCTGGCCGATGGCCTGCGCCTGCTGACCCCGCGCGAGCGCGCCGCGCTGATTTTGCGCGACGTGGAGGATTTGCCGGCGGAGGAAGTCGCCCGCCGGTTGGGTTGTTCCAAGGCTACCGTGCGTTCGCACATCGCCAACGCGCGGAACAAGTTGAAGAAGTACGTGGAAGGACGGAAGCGATGAGAGCCATGAACCACCCCAGCGAAGCGACGCTGGCGCTGCACGCCGGCGGGGACCTCGGCCCGGTCGCCCGATGGCGCTGTGCGCGCCACCTCAAGCAGTGCGAAATCTGCCAGGAAGAGATTGCGGCGTTTCAGGGAATGCGGCGGATGGTGGCGGACATGTCGGCTATGCCGGAGATTCCGTGGAGCCGGCTGGAGGCGGAGATGCGGGCCAACATCCGCCTGGGTCTGGCGGCGGGCGAATGCGTGGGCGGGGAGCGGCCGCAAGCCGAAGGCAGGGGGCGATTCACCGGTTTCCGCGCGGCCCTCGCGCTGGCCAGCCTGGCCGTGGTGGCGGCCGCCGGATTGTGGCTGCGGAAACCTCCGGTGTCCGGGAATCGAACCGTGCTCGAAGCCACCGCGGCCGGCCAGCGCGACGCCCGGATCGAGGACGTGAGCTACTCGGCGAATGCGGAGGGTTCCACAGGGGATACTTTTGTGGATCCCCTCACCGGCGACGTGACTATCAGAAGGGAATGGTGAGAGCCATGGAAGCGAGAGCGGCGATATGGTGGTTGGGAATCGGAGTGCTGAGCGCGGCCTCGGCGCTGGCGCAGGAAACCGCGCTTCCCAAAACGGCCATCGCGATCGACCTTCCCAAGGATTCGCCGGTCGCGTTTCTCGCGCTGGACCCGCGCGATTCCCGCTTCACGGCGCGCGGCGGGGCCATCATGGTGGACCTGGATGCCCTGCTCACCATGCGCAATACCAGTTCGAAAAGCATCCACGGCATCACCCTGCGCGTGGTCTCGCAGGAAGTGACCGTGGGCGGCAAGGCCTCGATGTCGATTCCGCGGCTGAATATCGCGCCCGGCGAGGTGTTTCCGGTCCACATCGTGCAGCACCTGGTGCGTCCCACGTCGTTCGGGAACGGCCCGCTGGTGGCAGTGAGCCTGGACGGCGTGCTGTTCCAGGACCTCTCGTTCTCCGGCCCCGACCAGTTGCACTCGCGCCGCGACATGATCGCCTGGGAAATGGAAGCCCGGCGCGACCGCGACTATTTCAAGCGGATTCTGGCGCGCGCCGGCCGCGCCGCCTTGCAGCAAGCCATCTTGCAGGAGATGGACCGGCCGCGGCTGGACCGGCCCACGATGCAGCGCGGCCCGGCCGCCTCCTCGGCGGCTTTGGCGGCCGGCGAGCGCAGCGAGCGGTTCGCTTTCGTGTCGTTCCCGGATGCGCCGGTGGAACCCATAGACGGCACGGCTATGGTGGCGGGCAACCAGGTGCGCGCCCCCCGCATCCAGGTGCGCAACCGCGGCGCGGCGGCGGTGCGCCACGTGGAAGTCGGATGGCTGGTGAAGGACCCGTCGGGCCGCGAGTACCTGGCGGCGTCGGTTCCCTCCTCGCAGCCCGACCTTCAGTTGGCGGCCGGCAAGACCGCGGCCTTCGCCCAGGACGCCTCCATGAAGCTGTCCCGCGACGGGCAGCCGCTGGACATCCGCGGTATGACGGGTTTTGTCAGCCAGGTGGAATTCGCCGATGGCAAGGTCTGGGTGCCCAGCCGCCAGAACCTGGATGAAACCGAGCTGCGCAACGTCCTGCCGCCTTCCGCCGAAGCCATCCGGCTGACCGAACTGTACCGCAAGGGCCTGGATGTGCTGATCGCGGAATTGAACAAGCCGTAAGAGCCTGCCCCACAAGGCACAAGCCAGTGTGCCCTCGGCCCCCCATGCGGTTCCCGTGCCGGGGAGCCCGTTCCAGGTCCATCCAGTCTATTCCTCATCGCTGAATCTGCCGATGAGTAACTAGACGGTCTGAAATGCGAGAGGACGACTCCATTTGACGCATACGGATGCCGTACTGCCCATGCGAAATGCTTTTCTGGAGGCACTGCTCGATACCGACCGGCTGGCGGCGCAGCGGGTGTTGGAATCGGCGCGCCAGCCCGCCGGGCTCGGCCATGCGCTCGATTCCCTGATGATGCCCGCCCTGGAGCGCATCGGCGCTCTGTGGGAGTCCGGCGAATTGGCCCTCTCGCAAGTCTACATGAGCGGGCGGATCTGCGAGGACCTCATCGATGCCCTCATGCCGGACAAGGGCGGAAACGGCGCCTGTTCGGAGCCCCGGGTGGCCATCGGCGTTCTGGAGGACCGGCACGCACTGGGCAAGCGGATCGTCTTGTCCGTCCTGCGGGCCGGCGGCATACCGGTTAGAGACTACGGCGCCGGATTGAGCGTCGAGGAACTGGTCGAGCGAACGCGGGCCGACGGCGTCCGGATACTCCTGGTCTCCACCCTCATGCTGCGTTCCGCCCTGCGGGTCAAGGACTTGGTGGATGCGCTCGGCGCGGCGCGCCTGGCGGTGAAAGTGGTCGCGGGCGGAGCGCCGTTCGTCCTCGACCGGAGGCTGGCGGAAGAGGTCGGCGCCGACGCGGTGGGCTATGGCGCATCCGACGCCGTCGCCATCGCGCGGCGTCTATTGGGAGGCGAGCAATGAGTCCCACGGTTACATCCATGGAGCGCGTTCTGACCACTCTCGGGCACCGGGAGCCCGACCGCGTGCCGCTGTTTCTGCTGCTGAGCCTGCACGGCGCCCGGGAACTGGGCTTGCCGCTCCGGGAATACTTCCGCTCAGCGCGCCACGTTGTGGAAGGCCAGTCGCGGCTGCGGGCCAGATACGGCCACGACTGCTACTGCGCGCTCTTCTATGCCGCCATCGAGATGGAAGCCTGGGGCGGCGAGACGCGCTTCTTCGAGGACGGGCCGCCGAACGCGGAGGCGCCGATTGTCACCCACGCCGGGCAGATCGCCGGCCTGGAGCCGCCGCGCGTGGCGGACTGCGCGCGCTTGCGGCAAGTGCTGGACGCCATTTCGGGATTGCATGAGAGAGCCGCGGGCGAGGTCCCGGTGATCGGCGTGGCGGTCTCGCCGTACTCGCTGCCGGTGATGCAACTGGGGTTCGACCGCTACCTGGACTGGCAGATCGAGGAGCCGGAAGCCATCGAGCGCCTGTGGCGTATCAACCAGGAATTCTGCGTGGAATGGGCCAACGCGCAGCTTCAGGCGGGCGCCACCGCGATCTGCTACTTCGACCCGCTGGCGTCGCCCACCATCACGCCTCCCGAGGTATATCGCGGCGCCGGCTGGAGGATCGCCCAGCGCACGCTGGCGCGCATCGCGGGGCCGACAGCCACGCACCTGGCTTCGGGCCGTTGCCTGCCGGTGGCCGATCTGCTGGCGCAAACCGGGACGGCCGCCATCGGGGTGAGCGCGCTCGAGGATCTCTCGGAGGTGAAGCGCGCCTGCGCGGGCCGGATTGCGGTGATTGGAAACCTCAATGGCATCGAGATGCGGCGCTGGACGCCGGCGGAAGCGGAGGCGGCGGTGAAGGAGGCCATCGCGAAGGCCGCTCCGGGCGGCGGGTTCATTCTTTCCGACAACCACGGCGAGATTCCGTGGCAGGTTTCCGGCGACACCTTGATGGCGGTTTCGGAAGCCGTCAGGCAGTGGGGGGAATATCCTCTCCCGTGGCGCGATGGAAAATAGCCCAACCTTCGTCCTGGCGGTTTGCGAAAGCTTCCGGCGGGAAGCCGAGTCCATCGCCGGCGCGGCGGGATTCGAGGACGTCGCGGTCCGCGTGCATCCCTCCGCATGCGGTGGGCGGGAGCTCGGCTGGGACACGGTTGTGGGCGGCTGCCCCGCGCAACGGCCTTTCGGGAAGATGTGCGTGGCGGGAGGGTCCTGCGCCAGGCGCCTGGCCGCCTCCAACCCGGATCCCTCCCGCATCGAGATCGCCGACACCGGCCAATGCCTGTACCTGCTGGCGGGGAAACCCTACGTGGACCGCTGCCAGAGCCGCGGCAGGTACGTGCTGAGTCCCGGGTGGCTGGAGCACTGGGAGGAGCGCGTGCGCGAGTGGGGCTTCGACCGGGCGACGGCGCGTGACTTTTTCGGCGAGTCGATGAGCGGCTTGCGGTTGCTCGACTCGGGCCTCTACCCGGATGCCGGAGCCCATCTCGAACGGTTGGCCGGCTTCGTGGGGCTGCCGGCGTCCAGCGTTCCCGTGGGACTGGACATGTTCCGGCTATGGGCCACGGAACGGGTGTTGCGGTGGCGTCTGGAGTCGGCCGAGGGCGCGCGCAAAGCGGCCCGGGCGGAGGCGCAACGCGTCCGGGCGCACTCCGCCATGGTCTTGGACCTGATGAACCGCCTCACCGAGGTCCGCTCGGAGACCGAAGTGATCCGCCAGGGGCTGGATCTCTGCCGGATGCTTTACGCACCCGAGAGCGCGGTCTTCCATGGCCAGGCGCGGGCGGGAGACTTGCCGGACGCATCCTGGATCCCCGGCGGGCGCGGTTTCCGTATCCGCATCCGGCGGCGGGAAGCGGAGTTCGGCGTGCTCGAGCTGGAGGGCGTGGCTTTCCCGGAGTGGCAAGACCGCTACCTCTCGACGGCCCTCGCCATTGGCCACATGATGGCGCTGGCCATCAGCAACGCGCGGGGCTACCAGGCCCTGGAGGCGGAGAGGGATCGATCCGATGCCGCCACGCGCGCCAAGAGCGACTTCCTGTCCTCGATGAGTCATGAGATCCGCACCCCCATGAACGGGGTCATCGGAATGATCCAGTTGCTTGCAACCACGGATCTTTCCAGCGAGCAGCGGCACTATGCCGAGGTGGCTCAGACCAGCGGGCGAGCGCTGCTGGCGCTCATCGACGACATCCTCGACTTGTCGAAAGTCGAGTCCGGGAAGCTCACCCTGGAAGATAAGGACTTCGACGTGCGTTCCGCGCTGAGCGACGCCATCTCGATGCTGGCGGTGCGCGCCAATGCGAAGGGACTCGCTCTGGACGGCCAGACGGCGCCGGAGGTTCCATCGCTTGTCCGGGGCGACCCCCTCAGGCTGCGCCAGGTACTGATCAACCTCATCGCCAATGCGATCAAGTTCACGGAGCGGGGAGGGATCGCGGTCCGGGTGACGCTCGACCACGAAACCGCCGGCGGCGCCACCGTCCGCTTTGCGGTTGCCGACACGGGTATCGGAATACCGCGGGAGCGGATGGCGGCGGTATTCTCGCCATTCGTCCAGGCGGATGCCTCGACCACCCGCAAGTACGGCGGCACGGGCCTTGGCCTGGCGATATCGCGGCAACTGGCGGAACTGATGGGCGGCGAAATAGGCGTCGAGAGCGACGAGGGAGCAGGCTCGACCTTCTGGTTCACGGCGGCGTTCGGACGGCCCACGCCATCGCCGCGCCGCCAACCGCAAGGGATTGGCGGGTGCTCTGCCGCATGCCTGCCGGCCGCCGGACATAATCCCTCCGGGCGGCAAACAAGAATCCTGGTTGTGGAGGACGATCCAACGGGCCAGACCGTTGCCAGGGCGCTGACCGGCAAGCTGGGATACACGGCCGATGTGGCCGGCACGGGGATGGAAGCGATTCGCGCGCTCGAGGCCGGAGAGTACGGCCTGATCCTGATGGACTGCCAGATGCCGGAAATGGACGGATACGAAGCCACTCGCCGCATTCGGGCGTCCGGAAGAGCGGACATCCCGATCGTCGCCCTCACGGCCGATGCGATGCCGGGTCACCGCGACCGATGCATTCGCGCGGGAATGAACGACTACCTTTCCAAGCCGGTGGAGATGGACCGGCTCAGGGAACTGCTTCTGAAATGGCTCCCGGCGGCGGGCGTCCCCACGGAAACGGCAGCCCCGGTTTTCGACGAAGGCAGCTTTCTAAGCCGTCTGATGAACGATCGGGAACTTGCCGGCGCCGTTATCCGGGGTTTCCTCGAAGACTGCCCCGTGCAACTCGCGCTGCTGTCCGTGCGGCTTTCGGAGGCGGATGCGCCGGGCGCAGGCTCTCAGGCCCATAAGATCAAGGGGGCTGCCGCCTCCGTTTCGGCGGGAGGCTTGCGGGCGCGGGCGTCGGAGATGGAACGGGCGGCCATGGCGGGCGATCTAAAATGTGCCGGCGCCCTCCTGCCTCGCGCAACTGAGGAGTTCGAGAAGCTCAAAATCGCGTTGCAGGCGGCCGGGTGGCTCGGCCAGGATCTCAGTCCGCAGTTGGAAACATGAAGACACTGATCGTTGAAGACGATTTCACCGCCAGACTTCTGCTGCGGCAATTCCTATCCCGGTACGGAGAGTGTCACGTTGCCGTCAACGGAAAAGAAGCCGTGGAGGCCTTTCGGATGGCCACGGACAGCGGGCGGGCGTACGACCTGATCTGCATGGACATCCTGATGCCCGAACTGGACGGTCCCGCGGCGGTAAGGCAAATCCGCGCCTTCGAAGAGGCGCGCGGCATTCTCTCCACCACCGGAGCGAAGATCGTCATGACCACGGCCGTGGAGGGCGTACGTGAGGTGATTCGATCTTTCCAGGCTTTGTGCGACACGTACTTGATGAAGCCCGTCGATGTTGCGGAACTGCTGCGCCACTTGCGGGACTTCGGGCCGGTTTAGGGGGCGAGGGTGCGGCGGCGGCAGGTTGCGTCACGACGCGCGCCCGGAACTGCTACAATGAAGTCTACTGGAAGTCGATCCGCAACACCTTCTCCCCTAGCCGGTAGTCGGCACGCAGGTTCTCCTCCGCAAATCGATAGATGAAAACTTTTTCCGAACTCCCCCTCTCCGCGCTTCTCAAGCGCAATCTCGGTAAGCACGGCTTTACCGAACTCACGCCCGTCCAAGCCCAGGCCATCGAGCCGGCGCTTGCGGGCAACGACCTGGTTGCCACCGCGCAAACCGGAACCGGCAAGACGCTCGCGTTTGTCCTGCCCATGATTCAACTGCTCGAAAAGCAGACGGCGCCGGCGGGCATCCGCGGCGTGGTCCTGACCCCGACCCGCGAACTCGCCATGCAAATCGACGAGACCTTTCAAAAGATGGCGCACGGCACGGGTATCCGCGCCACCGTGGTGGTGGGAGGCATGAGCGAGCGCACCCAACTGAATTCCATCCGCAAGGGGGCTCAGGTGCTCATCGCCACCCCCGGGCGACTGTGCGATTTTCTGAGCCGCCAACTGGTGGACCTTGGAGCGGTTCGCATGCTGGTGCTGGACGAAGCCGACCGCATGCTCGATATGGGTTTCCTTCCCACGGTGCGAAGAATCCTGGCGACGGCGCCGGCCGACCGCCAGACCATGCTGTTCTCGGCCACGATTGAAAGCTCCGTCCGCCACCTCGTGGACACGCAGGTGCGCAATGCCGTGCGTATCGAAGTGGACTCCATCACGAAACCCGCCGAAAAGGTGGACCTCTTCGTTTACGAAGTGGAGCAGGATCGCAAACAGGGCCTGCTGGAGAACATGCTGCGGGAAGAGCCCGGCTCGTTCCTGGTGTTCGCGCGCACCAAGCGCGGCGCCGAGCGGCTCTCGAAGCGGCTGGCGCAGGGCGGCGTGAAGGCCACGGCCATCCACGGCGACCGCAGCCAGAACCAGCGCAACCAGGCGCTGAAAGGGTTCCAGGATGGATACTACCGCGTGCTGGTGGCCACCGACGTGGCGGCGCGCGGCATCCACGTGGATGGCATTTCTCACGTGGTGAATTACGACCTCCCGCAGGTCCCGGAAGACTTCATTCACCGCGTGGGACGGACGGGACGCATGGGCACCCGCGGCGTGGCTTCCACCTTTGCCGCCCGCATCGAGCGAAGCGACATCGCCAATATCGAGCGGACCTTGAAGATCCGGCTGACGCGGCGCGCGCTGTCGGGTGAAGTTCTCCACGAGGCTCCCGTCATCGTCATGCCTTCGGCGGCAAGGCACGTGCGGAGTTTCGGCCCCGGAGGCCGCCGGTCGGGCGGCGCACGGCGGCAAATATCCTGCGTGGTGTGATCGTCCTTACGGCGGCGCGGCTGGGTTACGATGGATCGTGTCCCAACCGCTCGCCCGCCTGCGCCCGACCCTGGATTTCATGCCGTCTCCGGCGCCCGATCAGCCGGGGCTGTTCATTCGCGACCCCTACCGTTTCAGCGACGCCATGCTGATTGTCCCGCCGGTGCTGGTGGAATGCCTTCAGTGTTTCGACGGAAGCCACACGGAGCTGGATCTGCGGGCCATGCTGGTGCGCGCGACGGGCGATCTGGAGGTGAGCGCGATCGCTCTCCGCCTGACGGAGACCTTGAGCCAGGCCGGCTTCCTGGAAGACGAGACCTTCGAGCGGATGCGCACCGAGCGGATACGGCAATTCGCCGAACAGCCGGTGCGTGCGGCCTCGCATGCCGGATTGGCCTATCCGGCGGATCGGGAGGCCTTGTGCCAGACGATGGCGCACTACATGGACGGCGAAGCCGGCGCGCCGGCGGACGGCGATGTGTTCGCCATTGCGGCGCCGCACGTCAGCCCGGAAGGCGGATGGCAATCGTATCGCGCGGCCTATGCGATGCTCGGGCCCGAGCACCGCGACCGCACGTTCGTGATCCTGGCGACCTCGCACTACGGCGAGCCGGAACGGTTCGGCCTCACGCGCAAGACCTTTCGAACGCCGCTGGGCGACGCGCCGGCGGACACGCGCCTGGTGGACTGGCTGGCCGCGCGCGGCGGCGCCGCCGTGGACATGGAAGACTTCTGCCATTCCTTCGAGCACACCGTCGAGCTGCAGGTGATCTTTCTGCAGCACGTCCTGGGGCCGGACGTGCGCATCCTGCCGGTGTTGTGCGGGCCGTACGCCAAGAGTCTGCTCCTCGGAGGCAACCCGGAAGACGACGACGGCGTGAAGCGGTTCATCGAGGCGCTTGGGGAACTGCGGGAGCGTGAAGGCAAGCGGCTGTTCTGGATTCTCGGCGTAGACATGGCGCACATGGGCGCGCGGTACCAGGACCGGTTCGCGGCGGTGGCCGATCAAGGCGTGATGAGCGAAGTGGGGGAGCGCGACCGGGAGCGCATGTCGCGGATCGAGGCATCGGACGCGGCGGGCTTCTGGGACCTGGTGCGGCCGAATCGGGACGACCTGAAGTGGTGCGGGTCGTCGCCGTTCTACACATTTCTAAAGGCGGCGCCGGGGCTTCGGGGCGAGCTATTGAAATACGAACAATGGAATATCGACGAGCGGAGCGTGGTAAGCTTCGCCGGCATGGCCTTCCGATAAACCCGGGTTCAGTCTGTCCCCGGGTTTCGGTAGAATCGAGGAGTCTCCCCTATATGGCCCTCGACTCCATTCAAGGTTCGCTGAAAGAGCGAGGCGTCCGCCTGACGCGCCAGCGCCAGATCCTGCTCGAACTCATCGACAAGACCGGACAGCATCTCGACGCCGAGCGCCTCTACCAACTGGCGAAAGAGAAGGACCCCAGGATCAACCGCGTGACCGTCTACCGCACGCTGAAGATGTTGAAGACGGGCGGGTTGGTGGACGAACTCGACCTGATGCACTATGGGGGCGATCAGCACTATTACGAAACCCACCTGAAGCAGGCGCACGCCCACGTCATCTGCCTCCGGTGCGGCAAGGTGGAGGAGTTCTTCGGCGAACCGCTGCAACGCCTGCGCAAACAGATCGAAAGCCATACCGGTTTCCAGGTTCTGCTGGCGCGGACGGAGGTGGGCGGCTACTGCGCGCACTGCCAGACCCTGCGGGCGCGCGAACTGGACGAACTGCGCGACCGGCCGGTGGAGCCCGCCAAACCGGCTCCGGCCCGGCGCGCACGCTCCGAGCGCGCATAAATGGGAACGAAAACCGCCATCGCGCCGGGACCCGCGCCTGCATCGCTGGTGGTCGTCGACCCCAGCGGCCACCGCACCCGCGCGCCCATCGATCCGCTTCCCTTTCAGATCGGCCGCATGGCGGACAACCACCTCGTCATCCGCGACAGCCGCGTCTCGCGCATCCACGCGCGCATCTCGGCCGTCGGCGATCGCCTAGTGGTTGAGGATTGCGGCAGCACGCACGGCACCTTCGTCAACGGCAATCGCATCGCGCGGCACACGCTCGACAACTCCGACCGTATCGAATTCGGCACGCCGGACTCCTACCAACTGATCTTCACCCCCGACGGCGCGGAATTGAAGCGGCTTCTGGAACACGTCGGCGCCCCGCAATCGGGCGCGTATCCGCAAGGCCTCGGGAACAACCTGGCCAAGCTGCGCGCCATCCTCGACCTCGCCCGCACGGTGCAGAGCTCCTTCTCGGTCGACGACGTCCTGGTCTCGGTGGTGGACACGGCCCTGACCATTACCGGCGCCGAACGCGGCTTCCTGCTCCTGCGCCAGGGCGACGCTCTGGAGACGCGCGTGGCGCGGCACAAGCGCGGCCACAAGCTGCGTGAGAGCGATCTGCGCGTTCCCCGCGAAGTGATCCACCACGCACTGCAGCACCGGCGGGAATTGCTCTCCATGAACTTCGACCCGCTGGCCGCCGGCCAGACGAAGCCGCAGAACAGCGTCTCCGATCTCGATCTGCGCAGCGTCATCTGCGTCCCGCTGGTGCGCATCCGCACCGGGCTGGGCGAAGCCACCAGCATCTTATCCGCGGGCAACGAGACCGTGGGTGTGCTCTATATGGATTCGCGCGTGGTGGCCGCGGACCTGGCCGCCGGCAACCGCGAGCTGCTGCAAACGCTGGCCATCGAGGCCTCGACGGTGCTGGAGAACGCTCGCCTGCTGGAAGAGGAACGGGGCAAGCACCAATTGGAGGAAGAGCTGAACCTGGCGCGCACCATTCAGCAGAGCCTCCTGCCCGGCAAGCTTCCGACCACTGGCTGGCTGCGCGTCGCCGGAAGCAGCGTGGCCTCGCATGAAGTGGGCGGCGACTACTTCGACGTCACCGAGGTGAACGCTCAGACCTGGTCGGTGGTGGAGGCCGACGTCTCCGGAAAGGGAGTGGGCTCCGCGCTGCTGGCCGCCCTGCTGCAAGGCGCGCTCATCACAGCCACCGACCACTCGGTGGTCCTGGGACGCCGCATGGAACGCCTCAACCACTTCCTGATCGACCGCACCAGCGGCGAGAAATACGCGACGATTTTCTACTGCCTGGTGGAACGCGGCGGTTCGCTCAGTTACGTAAACGCGGCTCATTGCCCGCCCATGCTGGTGCGCGATGGCGGAATCTCGACCGAGCTGGCGGCCACCGCCATGCCGGTCGGACTGCTGGAGCAAGCCACGTTCGAGGTTGCCACTGAGCCGTTGCAGCCCGGCGACAAGATCGTGATCTACTCCGACGGCGTGACCGAAGCGCAGAACCAGCGAGGCGAGTTCTTCGGCAAGAAACGCCTGCGCGAGATCGTGACGCGCCACGCGCAAGAATCCTGCGCCGCGATTCACGATGCGATTCAGGAGGCCGTGAGCGCGTTCGCGGAGGGCGCAAGACAGTCGGACGATATTACGGTGGTGGTGATGGAGTACGAGGGGTAGGGGGCTGGCTCCGCCGGTCATGTCGACTCCTCCGCCAGAAACACACTCACGTACTGTCTATCGATGAGTGCCTCTCGCCCAACCAAGTTAGGCTGCTCCTCGAAGGCTGCAATCCGGACGTGATAATACTTGAGGTCCCGATAGTCCAACTGGTTCCAATCGAAAAACGCCAGAAAGTGCATTTCGACCTCGCCAGCCGAGACCCGATCGACCGGGTCGTCCCAATAACGATTTCGCGTTTCGGGGCAGGGACGCTGGACCATGATGGGAACCGAGGGAGAGGCGGGCGCTACCCGAAAGAAAGAAATCGGCTTCCTGAAGATGTCGTCCGCGGGAATCTCCTTGTCCAGCTTGGCAAGAACAAGCGCATCGAACAGTGTTCTCTCGACCGACTGGTACTGCTCAACGAAATCCCAATCCCGGAAATCGGGATCGGGCCAGAACGCAGTGTTCCAGACTGACCGGGCGGACACGCGATAGTGATCGAAAATGGCGGTGACTTCCTTCATTTGGCTGACCTAATCCATGATCCGCCAGCATCGACTGCGCTGTCCACCTGGAACGGGCCACGCCAGTTCGATCCGGCAGGGCAACCGCAGTGGGCCCGGATCGTTGCAGTCCCGCGCAACTGAGCTACCGGCCCGTCTCGGCGCCCCTCGTGACGTAGAATGATCTCATGAACACCGCGCACTACGTCCACTGGCAAGACGGCGACATGTGGCTCGGGTGCTTAGTCGAGTTTCCCGATTACCTGACCCAAGGCGAGACGCTACCGGAGCTGGAGGAGAATCTCCGCGATCTCTGCCAGGACCTGAGGAGCGGCGCGATTCCGGGCATCCGCGGAGCCGGCAACTGCTAGAATCCTCGCATGAGCGGCGATTTGCTCTCACAAACACGAATCCTGGCGCTGGTTGCGCTTGCGGCGCTCCCCGCGCTGGCCCAGGCGGATACCCACCAGGAACTCCTCAAACGGATGGTGGCAGCGGCCATCGAGCAGACGCATCACGTGGTGCGCTACGATCCGGCCTACGTGAAGATTCCGTATCCCGGCGGAGACGTGCCTGCCGATACGGGGACCTGCGCGGAGGTGGTGATTCGCGCGTACCGCGCCGTGGGAGTGGATCTGCAGAAAGAAGTCCACGAAGACATGAAGCGGAATTTCTCCGCGTACCCAAGCAAGTTGAAGTGGCTGGCCTTTCGTCCGGATGCCAACATCGATCACCGGCGCGTGCCCAACCTCATGGTGTTTTTTGTTCGCAAAGGAAAGACCCTGGCGATCACCAGCCGGGCGGAAGATTACTCGCCCGGCGACTTAGTCACGTGGAATCTTGGAGGGGACGTGACGCACATCGGAATTGTGGTGGACCAGAAATCACTGGAGAGCGGACGTTACATGCTGGTCCATAACATCGGTGAAGGTCCCAAGATGGAAGATGTCCTGTTCGACTGGAAAATCATCGGGCACTACCGTTACTTCGGACCGGCGCCCGAGAAGCACTGAGCCTATCCCGGAGGAGTAGTGGGTGGCGTGCGCTTCATCTTTGCGTCTTGGCATCTTTGCGTGAAATCAGTCCGGCATGCCGTTTGCGCCGCAGCTTCCCATTCGCTTTTGGTCTGTAGACGCGCCGTACCGCTTTCGGCGTGTAGGTCTTGGCGCGCAGCGACTCCTGAATCTCATCCAGAAATCCTTTCACCCCGGCTTCCGACGCTTCGATCCGTTCGATCTTCACGCCATCCACCCCAGGCGCGCCCCGATTGGCTCGCACCCGTTTCCAGCCCGCCTCCAGCACATCGCGCCGGTAGATCCGGTCATACAACACGTAGAACCGGAACTTCGGCTCCTGCTTGGCCTTTTGGCTCAGCTTCTGTCTCAGCAAAGAGAGTTTGTCTGGCAGTCCGTCTCCGCTCGCCTGTTCCTCCAGGGCTTCGATATGCTGCCATTGTTCCGTAACGGGAATCTCTTCCAAGCGGCTCTCCTTCCTACAGATGTCATGCTTCCAGTGAGACCCCTTCGCTCCACGGTCGTTACCCGCTTCCTCGCTGTCGGGTCGGAGGTGGCGCGCTTGCGCGCTGGCCACCGTCCGCCGCTCAAACTGTACGTGCAGTTTTCCCGCATACAGCTTTCACGAAGACTCACGCTTCCGAGATGCAATCGAAGGAATCAACTGAATCAAGTTCACCAGCCCGTACTCGCCATTCAGCTTGGTTTCCGGCAACTGTCGCCAGCCACCGTTCCGCCACCGCTTGAAGCGATGCGACCGAATGCGCCGCACGATCCAGCCGTCGAGCCTGTGGAAGAGCTTTTGGACGTGGGCTCGCTTGTAGTGATGGCCCCATCCCCGCAACACAGGATTCAGTTCCTCAATCAACTCCTTGGTCTTGAGCGGCACGCGCCGGCTGGTAAGCGCGCGCACCTGATCCATGAAACGTCGGACCGATTTCTCCCGAGGGATAGCGTACAACGCCCCCGATTGAGCACCACTGCGGATCTTGCCCGGCGGCAAACGTAGCTGCCCTCCTCCGCGCTTGACCTTGTACCCGAGAAACTCGAACCCTTGCCGCACGTGCACAATCCGCGTCTTCTGCGGATGCATCTGCACGCCCAGTTCGTTCAGAATCCGAAGCGCCGCGGCCACCGCCGCCCGCGCCTCTGCTGCCGACTCGCAGGTCGCTACCCAGTCGTCGGCGTACCTCGTAAGCTGATATCCCTTGCGCCTCATCTTCTGATCGAACGGCGTCAGAAGGATGTTACTGAGCAAGGGCGAGACGACGGCCTGAACGCAAAAGATAACTTCCAGTTTGAGCGGGTGGCCCCGTATCGAAAGCAACAGGAGAACAGAAGGGGATGAGAAAGTTCTTGACTTGTGACATAAACAGGAGTATTTATGTGCCATATGGCCCGCTCCAGCGATGCCCAGATAGCCGAGCGGCTCAATCTGGCTCGCACCCTGCTGCGCGAACACGAACACTTACCCGAGGCCGCCGAGCGCCTTGCCCGGGACTGTTCCATCTCCAGGCGCCAGGCCTATCGCTATCTCGAACAGGCCCAGCAACTCAAGCATCCTGTCCCTGTCGGCGATGTCAAAGTTTCCTTCACCGTCAAACTCTCGCGCAGTCTGGTAGCCAGACTCCGCGATTACGCCGCCGCCACCGGATTGACCTTGAGCGAGATCGCCACCCGTGCCTTCTCGGCGGTACTGCGTCGCGGGGGAGGTCGTGGCTGACCGGCCGCCGGATCGACAACGAACGCTACGGCTGGAATATCAATTTGATCGGCTGTTGCCAGAGAAGCTGGCGCAGGCGTATGAGCTGCTCATGCCCGCTAGAGTCCGGCCGGCAGCCGGAGCCGCTACCGGACAAACCAGCGGCGAGCAGGAGGTTCTGAATGACGCGACCGGCCGCTATCTACGCCCGTGTGTCCTCGGACCGCCAGAAAGAGAACCACACGATCTGCAGCCAATTGGCGGCACTGGAAGAGTATGCCGGCAGCCATGGATACCTGGTTCCACCCGAGTGGCGCTTCCAGGATGAAGGCTACAGCGGCGCCACTCTGCTGCGGCCAGGCCTGGAAACTTTGCGAGACTTGGCGGCGGCGGGGCACATCGAGGTGGCCCTGGTCTATTCGCCCGACCGGCTGAGCCGCAAGTATGCCTATCAAGTCCTGCTGGCCGAAGAGTTGTCGCGCTGCGGGGTGGAACTGGTCTTCTTGAAGGCGCCTTCCGGTTCCACTCCTGAAGATCAACTGCTGGTGCAGTTCCAGGGCATGATCGCCGAATATGAACGGGCGCAGATCGCCGCGCGGAGTCGCCGCGGCAAGCGCCACCGTGCTCACCAAGGATCGATCAACGTGTTGTCAGGCGCCCCGTACGGTTACCGCTATGTGAGGAAGAGCGACACCGCGGCGGCATACTACGAAGTCGTCGAATCCGAAGCCGCCGTCGTGCGCCAGGTGTATGAGGTGTACACGCAGCAAGGTCTCAGCATCAACGCGATTGCTCGCATGCTCAACGAACGCCAGGTTCCGACCAGGACGGAGACGACACGCTGGGAGCGATCTACGGTCTGGGGTTTGCTGCGCAACCCGGCGTACCGAGGCCGGGCATGTTACGGCAAGACCGAGCTTCGTCCACGCCAGCGAATCACGCGACCGCTGCGGCAACGCAACGGGTTGGCCAGCCGGGATAGCGCCAATCACGAACGGCCGCGCCAGGACTGGATCGAGATTGCCGTTCCCGCCTTGGTCAGCGATGAGACCTTCGCGCTGGCCCAAGAGCAGTTGGAGCAGAACAAACGGCATTCGCCCCGGCGCACGATTGAGCCGACCTTGTTACAGGGGATGCTGGTCTGTGAGCGCTGTGGCTACGGGCTCTATCGCACCTCAACGCAAACCTCCGCACGCCGGCTCTACTACTACCGCTGCATTGGCTCCGACGCGTATCGTCATCTCAAAGGCGCCGTCTGCGACAATCCACCGGTTCGTCAGGACCAGTTGGATGCAGTGGTCTGGAAGGAGGTCGTGCGGTTGCTGGAAGATCCCAGCATCATCCAGGATGAGTTGAACCGCCGGCTCGAAGCGGCCAGAAACGCCGACCCGTTGAAGCAGCGAGAAGATCAGTTGCGCCGAGACCATGCACGACTGGCGAAGGGCATGGACCGTTTGCTGACGGCCTACCAGGAAAGCCTAGTGAGTCTGGAACAACTTCGTTGCCGGATGCCGGAACTCCGGCAGCGGGACCAAGCCATTAAGTCGGAACTGCAGTCGCTGGAGACGGTCGCCGGCGATCAAGCCAAGTATCTACGCTTGGTCGAAACGCTCGCCGATTTCCATGCACGATTGCAGGCACGGGCGGAGACGCTGGACGTGCCCGAGCGACAGAAGATTTTGCGACTACTGGTGAAGGAGGTTCTCGTGGGCCGGAAAACGATCACCATTCGACACTCGATTCGGATGCCGAATTCCGCGCCCGATCCGAGTGGAGCACCGAGGGCGCCTCACGCGCCTGAGCCGCCACCGACGGCCCAACCCGACCCATGTTATCTTTTGCGTTCAGGCCGTCATCACACCTCCTTGCGGAGTGCCGCGCTCATTCTCCTTGCCGCCCGTTAGCCTCTTCTTCCCCGCTTCATCCTTCTCTTCGACCGGCACCTTCAACCACATCTTGATCAAATGCAGCATGTGCTTGTTCAACGATTCTCCTCGCCACGCATTGCAGAAGCTCGGAGTGCGGAATCGTGTCAAAGTATTTGGACAAATCGGCGTTGACGACATCCGTATAGCCTTCACAAAGCAGCCCATGCACTTCCTGGATTGCTTCCTGCGCGCTCCGCTTCGGTCGATACCCATGGGCACTTGGTTCCATGCTCACCCACCTTCCGTGGGCTTTATCGCGAGGCTTCGCCCTAGCCGGTTTCCCGTCTCGGACGCTCGCAAGCTATCAAGTCCTACCAACAACTACCTGAGTGGGTCCTTCCCCCGCTGGTGATCTGCGCCTCTGGGGCGCGCTGAGATATCCGGGCTTGGTCTTCGACCGTGTGGTCTGGCGCCTTTACGGGCAACCACTCCCCCGCGGTCGTGGCTCCGAACGGAGCCGCGAGCGTTAGCGGGCGGTCTCGCGATAGCACCGAATCTCGCGGTCACGGCACTACGAACTCTGCCGGGCGCGTAAGATCTCGTCGGCGACGCCCGCGGCCGCCCGCATCTCCCGCACGTCGTGTACGCGGACAATGTGCGCGCCGCCCAGGATACTCACCGTCACCGCCGCCGCCGTGGCAAAACACGTCTCTTCCGCGGACTCGTGAGCCAGAAAGTGTTTCCGCGACGGACCCGTCAGTATCGGCAGGTCCAGCGGCGCAAATTCCCCAAGGTGCGCCAGGATGAAGGCGTTCTGCTCGCGGCGCTTCCCGAAGCCCAGGCCGGGATCGACCACCACCCGCGATTTGTCGATGCCCACGTGCCGCGCGCGCCCCACGGCGGCCTCCAGGTCGCGGCCGATGGTGGCGATCGGGTCGGGCAGGGGCGCCAGCTTCTCCCAGGTCTCCGGCCGCCCGCGCATGTGGTTCAGCACCAGGCCGGCGTCGTGGTTGGAAACCACCCGCGCCAGGTGCGGCTCCCAGGTCAGCCCCGACGGGTCGTTGACGATCTCGGCGCCCAGCTCCAGCGCGCGCTCCGCCACCTCGGCCTTGTACGTGTCCACCGAAATCGGAATGCCAAGGTGGTCGCGCAGGCGCTTCAGCACCGGAATCAGGCGCTGCAACTCCACCGCCGCCGTAACGCGCGCCGAACCGGGACGCGTGGATTCGGCGCCGATGTCGATGATGTCCGCGCCCTGCTCCTCGAGTTCCATGGCGCGCGCAAACGCGCGGTCGGGTTCCAGGTACTTGCCGCCATCCGAGAAGGAATCGGGTGTGACGTTGAGGACCGCCATCAGCAACGTGCGGTCTCCCAATTGCAGTTCGCGCCGCTTGAGCTTCCAGAAAAAGAGCTTTCTCACCGTAGTCTTACTGTCGCACACACGGGCGCGCGGCGGCGCGGGCACGGCTTGCCTTAGACGCGGCGCCGCGGAGGGCCTCCGCGGCACGTTGCCCGGTATGCGGTCAACGTGACGGCGAGATCCCCCATTGCGCTCTGGCCCACGAAACCACATACGCCAGGTTCAACGGAAGAGTCCACCATATCTGGACGGGCGATCTCGACAGGCGTTTGACCACACTGGGGAGAGAGTAGAATCGCCGATTCGCGTACCGAAATCCGGCCAGCAGCTCTTGAACGCTCAGTTGATTCGGCTGAAACACCACGTCCGTGCGTCCGTTGTACTTCCGCCAGTCTCTGGTCAATATGCGCCCCTGAGCGTCCAGCCTTTCAAAGAGCGGCGTGCCCGGATATGGCGTCAGGACATTGAACGTCGCGTTCTGAACGCCCGTGTCTTCCAGAAAATCGAGAGTATCTTTGAAGATCGCCGGAGTGTCGTTGTCAAAACCGAAAACAATCCCGGCCTGAACGGCTATCCCATGGGCATGGACGCGTTTGACGATGTGGGCGTAATCGTCCACTCGGTTAAACCCTTTGCGTACCTCCTTCATGCTCGCCTGGGAGACCGACTCCAGGCCGAGGAACAACTGCTTGCACCCACTCCTGGCAGCCGCGTCCAGAAATTCGTCATCCTGGGCCGCATGGACGGTAGCCTGGCTGCTCCACCACTTGCGATAGGGCGCGATCGCACGAAACAACTCTTTCGCATATTCCGTGTCCGCTGCGATGTTGTCGTCCCAGAAGACAATCCTCTTCCCGGGGAAAGAACCATATTCCGCCGCAACTTCTGCAATGGGCCGCTTGCGCAACCCGTGCCGGTACATCAAGACAATGGAGCAGAAATCGCAGCGGTTCGGGCATCCCCTGGTGGCAAACAGGACGCCGTTCGTGAAGTCGTTCCGATGATAGAGCGCTTTGCGCGCCATGGGGACGCCATCCAGAGACGCCGGGCAGGCAGGCCGATACACGCGGCGATAGGTCCCCGCTACGAAACCGTTCAAGAACTCCTCCCAAAGGCCTTCGGCTTCTCCCACAAAGATCGCGTCAGCATGCCGGCCGGCCTCCTCCGGCAGCAGCGTCACGTGCGGGCCGCCCATTACCACGCACGCGCCTCGCGACCTGAATCGGGCCGCAAGACCGTAGGCGTGATAAGCGCCAGGCGTGTGAAAAGTAATGCCCACGACATCGGGTCGCTCCGTCCAGTCGATGTCTTCGGCCTCTTCATCGACGTGAGATACCTGCCAATCGGAAGGAGCCCTGGCAGCCAGATACGGCATGGTAATCTGCTGGAGATTGAGGAAGCGTGACCTTCGCGCTCTGCGAATCCCATCCGAAGATGCGGTAATCAGGAGGAGTTTCGGCATGTCTTGTTTTCCAGGAAAGCACGGCACGGCCGAACTTCGCGTTGCGTAGAGACCGCAGCGGACGCGCCCCCGCTACCGCACCGCCCCCACATACGCCCCCAACGCCGGCAGCGCCAACGCTGCCGCACTCGCCGTTTCCGCCGCTCCATACGAACTCGCCAGCGTACGCAACTTCCCCGTGCCGCCCAACTCGTACCGTACCGTTTGCGGCTGCCCGCTGAAGTTCATCGCCACCAGCACCGTCGCCGTCCCGCTCTGCCGCAGGAACGAGAGCACGCTCGCGTTGTTCTCGTCCACCATCTTCAGCCCCCCGTCGCGCAGCGCGGGGTTCTCCCGGCGCAGCCGGATCAGCGTCCTGTAATAGTTCAATAGCGACTTCGGGTCGCCCGACTCCGCCGCCACATTGTGCCAGGCGTGGTCCGGCCCCACCGGCAGCCACGTCTTCGCCCCCGTCGTGAAACCGGCGTTGGCCGAGCCGTCCCAGGGCATGGGCGTGCGCTCGCCGTCGCGGCCTTTCACCGCCGGAAACGCCATCCTCCCGATGGGATCGCGCACGTCTTCCACGCGCGTGGGATCGTTGTTCGCCATCCCCAGTTCCTGCCCGTAGTACAGCAGCGCCGTGGCGCGCGGCGCCAGCAGCAGCGTGGCCAGCAACCGCGCCATCTCCTCGTTGTGCTTCCCGTCGCCCAGGCGGTCCCAACTCCGCCGGTTGTCGTGGTTGTCGCTCACGAACAGCGGCAGGTTGCCGTTCAGCCGCCCCTCGGCCTCGCCCAGCCTGCGCCGCAAGCCCGCCACCGAAAAGTCGGGGTGCATGATGAATTGCAGGTCCATGGGCAATTGCGTTTCGTCGTTGGCCCGCCCGTACATCTTGGCCAGCTCCTCGATGTTCGGCAGGTAGGTTTCGCCGATCAGGACCCGCCCCGGAAACTCGTCCGTCACCTTGCGCATCTCGCGCAGCACGTCGTGTACCTCCGGCAGATTGTCGGTGTACTGGCGGGATTCGATGGGGTCGCCGTTGGGAGCCCGTCCCTGCCCCACCGCCTCGTCGCGAAGCTGCGGGTCCTCGAACAACTGGAGCACCGCGTCCAGCCGGAACCCCGCCACGCCGCGCTTCATCCAGAACCGCATGACGTCGTACATGGCCTTGCGGACCTCGGCGTTCCGCCAGTTCAGATCCGGCTGTTCCTTATAGAACGCGTGGTAGTAGAACTGGCGCCGCGCCGCATCGAACTGCCACGCGCTGTGCCCGAAGATCGACAGCCAGTTGTTGGGCGGCCGCCCGAACCACCCGCCGTCGCGCCACACGTACCAGTCCGCCTTGGGGTTGTTTCGCGACGAGCGCGATTCCAGGAACCACTGGTGACGCTCCGAGGTGTGGTTCACCACCAGGTCCGTGATTACCCGGATGTGGCGTTTCCCGGCCTCGGCCACCAGCTTGTCGAAGTCCGCCATGGTCCCGTACTGCGGGTCGATAGCCACGTAGTCGGAAACGTCATATCCGAAATCCACCTGCGGCGACGGAAAGAACGGCGTGATCCAGATCGCGTCCACGCCCAGGCCGCGCAGGTAGTCCAGGTGCGCGGTGATGCCGTTGAGGTCGCCCATGCCGTCGCCGTTGGTGTCGGCAAAACTGCGCGGATAAACTTCGTAGATGACGGCGTTCTTCCACCAGTCGGCATCGGCCGCATTCGCCGCCGCCGCCCAACCCAACACCGCCACCGCCAAGTACCGGAAAGCCCGCATGCTCGCTCCTTCGGGGCCACATTCGCACCCGCCCCCGCCACAGTATAACGTTCCTTTGTACTACCACCCGTGGGTCCAGGCGCGGGTGGTCCGGAGGCCGCCGCCGTCGAACTGTGCGATTGTTTACATCCGCGCGAGCCTCTTTCGGCGGAAAATCCGCGTATCCGGTACTAGAGGGCGAGAACCGCGCCCCCAATTTACGGAGGAGACAATGTCCAGACTACTTCACGCCGTGGCCAGTGGCACCCTAGCCCTGCTGGTTTGCGCCGGAGCGCAGGCCGCCACCATCAGCACCACATTAACGGTGAATGCGACCCTTACCATCGGCATAAGCGTTGCCGCCGCGGGAACGGCCAGCCTGACGAACGGCGTTGGGAGCGGAACGTTCTCCGCGACGCTCGCCGCTTCAACGTCGGGCTATTCCGGACCCTACACCATCACGCTATCCGGTGGCGGCGGTACGATTACGGGAGTATTCACGATGCCTGTAGCGATGCTGTCGGGCAACGGCACCGCTTCGGCCACCGTCACCGGCGGCACGGGCACCTACAGCGGAGCCAACGGCTCGTTCCCAAGCCTTCCGGGAGCGGGTTCGCTCGGGAGTGTGTTTACCCTTAGCTTCTCCGGCGCGGGCACGCTCGGGACCGGCGGCACCGTGGTGCCCACCCCGCCCACCATCACCGCCGTGCAGGATGCGGCCAGCAACACGCCGAACATCGCTCAGGGCAGCATCTTCATCGTCAAGGGCACCAGCCTCTCGGCCAGCGGGTACACGCCCTTCGCGCCGCCGCGGCCCACGGTTTCGGGCGGCGTCAAGGTCACCTTCACGCCGGTGGCGGGCGGCACGGGCACGGACGTGTATCTGGTCTACCTCTACAACCAAAGCGGTGTGAACCAGATCGCGGGCATTCTTCCATCCACCGTGGCTGTGGGCAATTACAATGTGACCGTCACCAACGGTACTGTCAGCGCCCCGTTCGCGGCCCAGGTGGTGGCCAGCAAGTTTGAACTTATCACGCAGGATTCCACCGGCACCGGCCTGGCTTCGGTCGAGAATTACGTCTCGGCGACGGAATACGATTTGAACCGTTTGACCACGGGCACGCTCCCCGGCTGGACCATTTCTCCCGCCCATCCCGGACAGTACATGATCGCCTACGGTACCGGCCTGGGAGCGTACGCCGCGGGGGATAACACGGGCTCGCCCGTATTCGACTTCAGCAAGACTCTGAATATTCAGGCCATCGTCGGCGGCGTCTCCATTCCGGTGGCCTTCGCCGGGCGCGCCGGTTACGCGGGGGAAGATCAAATCAACTTCAGCCTGCCCGCCAACATTGCGACGGGCTGCGCGGTGACCTTTCAGATTTCGGTGAACGGCGTTCTCAGCGCGCCCACGTCGCTCTCCATCGCGCCCAGTTCCGGTTCCACGGCCTGTGTCATGCCCGGGTATACCACCGCGCAGTTGCAGCAACTCGATCAGGGCGGAACCATCACCACCGGCGGTTTCGCCATCATGCAGACCACCCTGTTCAACAAGGACGACACCGAGAAGTCCGATGCGATTGAGGGAGGATTCAACACGCTCACCGGATACCAGTTGTCGTCCGCCCCCCCACAAGTGGATGTGTCCGTAATCCAGCAAGGAAGTTGCACGGTATTTCACATGACCTCCATCGGCACGGGCACTTCCACCGGCAGTTCGAAGGGCCTCGATGCCGGCACCGTTTCCGTCACCGGCCCGGGCGGTTCGGGTCTGGCCAACCAGGCCCTCACCAAAATATCCACGAACAACAGCATTTCCTACTACGTGTATAACGCGGACTTCGAAACCATTCCGGGCCAGCCGACCTTCGCGATTGTGCCTGGAGGCTACACCTTGAACGGAGCCGGCGGCGCCGACGTTGGCACGTTCAGCACCTCGCTCACTTCCCCCTCTCCGCTCACTCTGTCCAGTCCCTTGCCCGGCACGGTCAACCGCAGTTCTCCCCTGACGCTCAACTGGACGGGCGGCAACGCGTCCGATCAGGTGCAGATCTTCGGGTATTCCTCGACTAGCACCGGCACGGGAAGCAGCCAGGTTACCAACATGACCGAGTTCATTTGTATCACTACGGCCGGGCAGAAGACCTTCACCGTGCCCAGTTCGATTCTCACGCAGTTGCCGGCCAGCACCGGAACCGAGACGACTATCCTCGAAGTGTACTCCGGCAGTTACCTTGCCACGTTCTCGCCCACTCTGAAGTCGGACGGATCGGCTATCCCGAGCACCTTTGGGAGCTTTGTCGAGATCGGCAGGCCGATGGTGTTGTACCAGTAGGTGTCGGCGGAAATCGCACGGCTTCGTCCCGGCGTACCGGGGGGGCCGTGCGATTCCCTGGCGATGTTCGGTCCCATACGGGCTGTCGCGACCGACGATCCGCCAGGCAACCTCCTTGCAATAACGACTGGCGCTATGGGACAAGCGGAAGTTCCCGGACGGGGCGAAAGCACTGAGGACGGACGGCTCCGTTCACGCGGCGCAGGGGGGGATGCGGCGCTTCCTCGGGAGACGGTGCGCGCCTGGGGACGGAGTCGTTAGGCCCAGCGTTTTCGCGGACTGTCGCCGTGGGGCGAAAACACTGGGGGAGAGACGGCTCCGTCCACGCGGCGCAGGGGGATGCGGCGCTTCGTCGGGAGACGGTGCGCGCCTTGGGGCGGAGTCGTCAGTCCCCGCGTTTTCGCGGATTCGCGCCACGTTGCGGCGGCGGCGGTCAAGTCAGTGCGATTCGCCGGGCGGGGCGGCGGGCGGTCCGGAGGCCGCCGCTGTCGAACTGTGCGATTGTTTACATCCGCATGACCCTTCTTGCGCTACAAATCCGCGTATCCTGTACTAGAGGGCGAGAACCGCGCCCCCGATATACGGAGGAGACGATGTCTAGACTACTTCACGCCGTGGCCAGTGCCACCTTAGCCCTGTTGGTTTGCGCCGGAGCGCAGGCCGCCACCATCAGCACCACATTGACGGTGAATGCGACCCTCGCCATCGGCACGAGCGTTACTGCCACCGGAACAGCCAGCCTGACGAACGGCGTTGGGAGCGGAACGTTTTCCGCGACGCTCGCCGCTTCAGCGTCGGGCTATTCCGGACCCTACACCATCACGCTATCCGGTGGCGGCGGTACGATTACGGGAGTATTCACGATGCCTGTAGCGATGCTGTCGGGCAACGGCACCGCTTCGGCCACCGTCACCGGCGGCACGGGCACCTACAGCGGAGCCAACGGCTCGTTCCCAAGCCTTCCGGGAGCGGGTTCGATTGGGGCCAGCGGGTTTGCTCTGAGCTTCAGCGGCGCGGGCACGTTCGCGACGGGCGGCACCATTCTGCCCACCCCGCCCACTATCACCGCCGTGCAGGATGCGGCCAGCAACACGCCGAACATCGCTCAGGGCAGCATCTTCATCGTCAAGGGCACCAGCCTCTCGGCCAGCGGGTACACGCCCTTCGCGCCGCCGCGCCCCACGGTTTCGGGCGGCGTCAAGGTCACCTTCACGCCGGTGGCGGGCGGCACGGGCACGGACGTGTATCTGGTCTACCTCTACAACCAAAGCGGTGTGAACCAGCTCGCCGGCATTCTGCCATCCACCGTGGCTGTCGGCAACTACAACGTGACCGTCACCAATGGTACTGTCAGCGCCCCGTTCGCGGCCCAGGTGGTGGCCAGCAAGCTTGGCCTCTTCACGCAGGACAACACCGGCACCGGGCTGGCTGTGGTTCAGAACTACATCTCGGCGGTGCAATACGATTTGAACCGTTTGACCACGGGTACGCTCAACGGCATCACCTATTCTCCGGCCAAACCGGGACAGTATATGATCGCCTACGGTACCGGTCTGGGAGCGTACGCCGCGGGGGATAACACGACTTCGCCCGTGTTCGACTTCAGCAAGACTCTGAATATTCAGGCCATCGTCGGCGGCGTCGCCATTCCGGTGGCCTTCGCCGGACGCGCCGGATATGCGGGGGAGGATCAAATCAACTTCGTCCTGCCGGCAAACATTGCGACGGGCTGCGCGGCGACCTTGCAGATATCGGTGAACGGCGTTCTCAGCGCGCCCACGTCGATCTCCATCGCGCCCGATACCGGTTCTAGCGCCTGTGTCATGACCGGTTATACCACCGCGCAGTTGCAGAGCCTCGATCAGGGGGGAACGATCACTACCGGCGGTTTCTCGATCACGCAGTTCACGATAACGGAGCCGTCGATCGGCACCGTAAAGTCGGACGTGATTGGCGGAGGTTTCACGCAGCTCACCGGGTTCCAACTGGCGTCCGCCGCTTCGGTGAATGTGTCCGTCATCCAGCAAGGAAGCTGCCAGGTGATTCACGGAACATCGAGCGGCACGACCACCTCGACCGGCACTCTGACCGACCTGGACGCCGGCACGGTTACGGTGACCGGCCCGGGCGGTTCCGGCCTGACGAATCAGGTCCTCACCAAGACCAGCAATAGCTACTCGATATCGAATACGGAAGGCTTCAGCATTCCAGGCCAGACGAGCTTCTCGCTTCCAGCGGGAGGCTACAGCTTGAGCGGCACCGGCGGCAACGACGTCGGGTCGTTCAGCACCTCGCTCACTCTGGCCTCTGCGCTCACCCTGTCCAGCCCGTTGCCCACCACGGTCAACCGCAGTTCGCCGCTGACTCTCAACTGGACCGGCGGCAATGCGTCGGACATGGTGGAGATCATCGGCGGTTCCTCCACTACCAGCGGCACAGGAGCCAACCAAGTTACGAGCACGACCGACTTCATCTGTCTCACTACTGCCGGACAGAAGACGTTCACCGTGCCCGCTTCGGTTCTCAGCCAGTTGCCGGCCACCCCCGCCGGCAGCTCGGGTCTTCTCGAAGTGGCCTCCGGGAATCAGTCCGCCACGTTCTCGCCCACGCTGAAGGCGAACGGATCGACTATCCCGAGCACTTTCGGGAGTTTCCTGGGGATCGGCAGCACACCCACGTACCAGTAAGGATCGGCGGAAAGCGCACGGCTCTCGCAGTATGGCTGGAGAGCCGTGCGCTTTCCTTTTGCGATAACGGCTGGCGCCGCGCGACTAGCGGGAGTTTTCGGACGGGGCGAAAACAGCGGAGGACGGACGGCCCCATCCACGCGGCGGAGGGGGGATTCGGCGTTTCCGCGGGAGACGGTAAGCGCCTTGGGACGGAGTCGTCAGTCCCCGCGTTTTCGCGATTCGCGCCGTGGGGCGAAAACACTGGGGGAGAGACGGCTCCGTCCACGCGGCGACGGGGGATTCGGCGCTTCCTCGGGAGACGTTAAGCGCCTTGGGACGGAGTCGTCAGTCCCCACGTTTTCGCGGAGTAGCGCCACATCGCGGCGCAGGTTTCAGTGCGACTCGGCGGGCGGCGGGGCGGGCGCGGGCGGTTCGTACTTCGGGCCCAGGCCCAGGGCGATCAGGGACAACGAGTTGAGTTTCCCGGTGGAATCCAGTTTCTGATCGGCCTGAAATTTCTTCAGCGCTTCCACGGACGCCTGGTCCCACCTGCCGCTGGCGTCTTCGGGCTGCAGATAGCCTTTGGCGGCCAAGGCCTCCTGGATCTCCTTGTAGCGTTCGGGCGTGGGCGTGGCCTGGCGATTGCGCCACGTGGTGGTGGGACGTTTGGGGGCACCGGGCGTGACGGAGCGCCGCGCAGCAGTGGCAGCCGGCTTCCTGGGGGTAACCTGCCGGGGAGTTGCGCCAGGGGCCGCGGTGGTCTTGCCGGCGGCCGCCGCCGGCTTAGGCGCGGCGGTGTCGGCGGCATTCGCAGCCAGGATCAGAGCCACGGTTGAGGCCGCGCAACATAGGAAGTTCCGCATCGGTGAACTTCCATTTTACTAACAAAAAAAGGGCCGGGTGAGAGCCCGGCCCCGAGAGAAGTACTAGCAGTTATCGCGGATTGGCGGGCAATTCGCCAGCCCGATAGGCGGATGTCCAGTTGCCGCGGCGTCCGAACGCGTCCCTGCCGGCCGACAAGACCCGGAAGGCGACGGCGTCGCCGGGCTTCAACCTGGCCTGTTGTTCCTTCAGGTCCTGCACGGAATTGAGGGGCTTGTTGTTGATGGAGAGCAGGATATCGCCGGCGGCCAAGTCGATGTCCTCGGCAAAGGAACCGGGTTCCACGTCGATGACTTCCAGGCCGCCGGACTCCTTGACGCCCAGGTTCTGGCGGCGCAGGTCGGTGAGCGGCTGCACCGACATGCCGAAACTGACGGCGGTGCCTTCGGACCTGTTGGAACCGGGAGACTGCTCTCTACCGGATTGATCCGGGAGGGCCTGGCTACGGTCGGCGACCACCACCTTGTAGTCGCTCCGCTTGCCCTCGCGCACCGTCCCCAAGGTCACCGCGGTGCCCACGGGGGTGTTGGAAACGATGTTCACCAGTTCGGTGCCATCGCGCACGGTCTTGCCGTTGACCGACACGATGACGTCGCCCTCCTTGATCCCGGCCTTCTCCGCCGGCCCGCCGGATGGCACGGAGTCCACAAAGACTCCCTCGCTCACGCCGGCGCTCTTGAGCAGCGCCTCGTTCTTCCGGGCATCGGTGCCGTAGTTGACGCCGATGAAGCCGCGGGTCACCTTGCCGCTTTTGATGATATCGTTGTACACCTTCGCGGCCGTATTGATGGGCATGGCGAAACCGATGCCTTCATAGTGGCCCGACTGCGACGCGATGGCGGTGTTGATGCCGATGACTTCGCCCCGCATGTTGAGCAGCGGTCCGCCGCTATTGCCCGGGTTGATGGCGGCGTCGGTTTGCAGGAAATGCTGGAACTGCGAGGAATCCCCTGGGATGTCGCGCTGCTTGGCGCTGATGATGCCGGCCGTGACGGTGGCCTGGAAGCCGAATGGCGACCCGATAGCGATGGCCCAGTCGCCCACCTGGACGGCGTCGGAATTGCCGATCCTGGCGGGGACGAACTCGTGCCCGGGTTCCACCTTGATGACCGCCAGGTCGGTGGCTTCGTCCACGCCCACCACCGTGGCGACGTATTCCTTGGGGCTGTCCATAAACTTCACGCGGATCCGGGTGGCGCCGTCGACCACGTGGTTATTGGTCAGGACATAGCCGGCCTTGTCCACCACGACGCCGGAACCCAAGGCGCTCGACCGCTGCGCCTGGGGCATCTGGCCGCCAAAGGGATTTCCGAAGAACCGGAAGAAGTTATCCATCCCGCCGTTGTCTTCGTCGGGCGCCTGCTGCTGTTGACGCCGGCGGCCACCACCGTTGTTCCGGGCCTGGGGCCGCTGTTCCGGGATCGTATCGGTCTGAATGTGCACCACCGAGGGTTCTACCTGTTTGGCGACGGGGGCGAAGTCATTGGAAAGCGCCACCGGGGCTGGAATGACCAGCGGCGTGGCGCCGGGCGCCGCGTTACCATCCTTTTCCGCCCTCACGCCGGAATTAACCAGCGTGCCGATGACGATCCCGAACGCCAGCGTGAAGAGGATCAACGTAAACGAAAGCAACTTCTGTGTGCGCAACTTATCGACGAATTTCATGGACTTTGAACTCCTTGGAAACGCAGTCGGAAACATCCTGTGTGTATCTTCCCGTCCGCGGCCTCTAACTTGATGGATGTGCCCGCGACGCGAACGGTTTCAATTCCACCAACAACACACCACCCAGGATGAGGGCCGCGCCCACGGCGGCGCGTGCCGCCAAGCCCTCTCCCACAAGAACATACGAAGTCACCCAGGCAACCACGGGTTCCAGCAGGTAGATCAGCGCCGTCCGGGTCGAGGTGGTGTGCCGCTGGGCCCATGCCTGAATGGTGAACGCAAGCGCCGTGCAGAGCAACCCTGTAATCAGTATCCCGCAGACCACGGCCGGCCGCCACACCAGGTGGGCCGGTTCGATCCACACCAGTGCCCACGACAACCCGGCGGCAGCGGCTATCTGGCTTAGCGACAACAGTTCGAAACTCATCTGCCCGGAAAAATGACCCAGCGTCACCACGTGGGCGGCGAACCCGATGGCGCCGGCGAACGTGAGAAGGTCGCCCGTGCCGATGGAAGCGACACTCCCTTGCAGCGTGAGCAACCCGAGTCCGGCCGTGGCCACCAGTACGCCAACCACCTCGGAAACCTGGGGTCTCACCTTATAGACGCATGCCGCCAGGATTGGTACCATCGCCGACATCAACCCCGTGATGAACGCCGATTTGGGCGCGGAGGTCAGCCGCAACCCCAGGGTTTGAAACAGGTATCCGGAGAACAGGAAGACGCCCGCCAGCGCCCCCGCCCGGATGGTCTTCCAGGCGTGCGGCGTTTTCCGGGCGCCGCGAAAGAGAAGCAGCAGCGCGGCCGTGGCCAGCGAGAATCGCAGGGCGAGGAAGAGGATCGGCGAGACATCGTGCAGCGCCGCCTTGACCAACACGAAGGTTGCGCCCCAGACCACCGTATTGACCGCCAGAGCCGCTTCCGCCCGCCGGCGCAGGGGCCGTTCCGCTTCAGAACTCTCCGGAAACCTGGTGAACGTTCCGTCTGTCCCCGGGTTTTTCAATGGCCGGGGTCCTTGAGGAGCAGCAGGAGCGTGAGGAAGATGCGCTTGAGGGCCAGGTCGCGGCCGTCGGGACGGTACCATTCCTCGGTGGTGTGCGCTCCACCGCCGGCGCCGCCCGCGCCGATGGCGACGGCCGGCAGACCCAGCGACAACGGGATGTTGGCGTCGGTGGAGGAGCAATCCAGGTGGGAGCGGATTCCCAGGTGCGCATCCACGGAGCGGATGTCCTGCAGGATGGCGGCGCTTTCCTCGATCGAGGCCGCCGGACGGGAGCCGATGTCCTTCAGTTTGGACGACACCTTGCCGGCGGTGGCGCGCTGGTTCTCGGCGTCGCGCGCGCGGTCCACGGCGGAGGCGAGCAGGTCCACCAGTTCGTCCATCTTCTGGTTGCTCTCCGACCGGATGTCCACCTTGGCGCGGGCGGTCTGCGGGATGGCGTTCACGCTCGACCCGCCCTCGATCAGCCCCACGTTGAACGCCGAGCGGGGCGCCGGGTCGATGCGCGTTTCCGAAAACAGCGCCACCGCGCGGCACAGCGCGTGCAGCGGATTCCCAACGCCGTAATCGCTCCAGCTATGCCCTCCGGGACCCTGGAAGAGGATCTCGAAACGGCGGCTGCCGAGGGCGCGGTTGGTGATGTGGTCGGTGCCCACGCCATCGAGAACCAGGAACGCGGCGACCTTCCCGGCCAGCGGCGACTGCTTGCAAAGGTACCGCATACCCAGCAGGTTGCCCTCGCCTTCCTCGCCCACGTTGGCCACCAGGAGCAGCCCGTGGGGCGTTTCGGGAAGCTTGAAGCCGGCATTCCACATCCGCGCCACCGCCAGGAGCGCCGCCAGGCCGGCCCCGTTATCGGCAACGCCCGGCCCGCGGAACCGCCCGTCGGCCTCGACGGCGATCTCGTCCTTGTTGCGCGGGGCGATGACCGTATCGAGGTGCGCGGTCAGCGCCACATATGGGCTGTGTCCGGCGGAGGCGACGACATTGCCGGCGCGGTCGATGTGAGCGTCCCAGCCGAGGTCGCGGAACTGGTCGAGGAACCACGCGGCGCGCTCCTGCTCCATGAAGGTTAGGGCGGGGACGCGGCAGAGCCGCAGGTGGACCTCGCTGATCCACTGCTTCTCGCGGGTGAACCACTGGAGACAGTCGCGCACCCCCGGGTGGTCGGCCCACGCACTAATTGGAATCGCCGCTGCGATGTTGGCAGCCATGCCTGTGGACAGTGTAGCAGGGGGGGTGCGCGGCGGCGTGGTTTCCCTTCACATGCCGAACTTGTGAGTTGCACGCGCTGCAAGGTGATACTATTCAGGCACCGGAGGATTCTTGATCGGGAACTGGCACCTACTCCGTGCCCACACGGATTCGGTCCTGGGACGTCGGGACTACCTTGGTGAGCATTTGGCGGACGTGGCCGCAATGGCTGGCAGATTCGCTGGTCTCTTCGAAAATGGGCGTGTGGGAAGCCTGCTGGGACGGCTCCACGACGCTGGGAAGGCGCAGCAAGCATTCCAGAATTATCTGGATCGGCTCGAAGCGGGCAGCAAAGAAACATCAGGGCCACCGCATGCTATCTGGGGCGCGGCCCTTGCATACTGGGTGGTGTACAAAGTTCAGGGCGACCTGGAGAGTTGGAAGGAGCTCTGCTTGCCCATCGCTGGGCACCACGGTGGGTTGGCGGGTGTGGGCGATCTGAGCCTGAGACTAGAGGAGTTTCTCAAGTCGCAGCAGGTCGAATTGAAAGAGCTGGCCGTTACGCTGCGCGATGCCCGTGTCCTGCCTCGACTGGAACGTGAGAGCTTGAACCTCTGCGATACCAGCCGCGAGTTCCGCATCCGGATGTTGCTGTCCGCTCTTGCCGACGCCGATTTTCTTGCGACAGAGGAGCACTTCGAGCCGAAGAAGGCAGGCGCTCGCGGGAACTGGCCAACTCTCGACACCCTGTGGCCCTGCTTCCTTGCCAACCAGAACGGGGTTTTGGCGAGAGCTGAGAAGGACTCGACTCCGGTGAACGAGATCCGGGCGGAGGTCTATCGGTGCTGTCTCGACGCCGCGACCTTGGAGCCGGGCTTCTTCCGATTGACCGTTCCCACGGGAGGTGGGAAGACCCGGAGCAGCCTTGCATTCGGTTTGGTGCACGCTTTGAAACACGGGCTCAGACGAGTGGTCTTTGCGGTCCCCTACACAAGCATCACGGACCAGACCGCCCGGGAGTACAGAAGCATTTTCGGCGATGATGCGGTCCTGGAGCATCACAGTCAAATGGAGCAACCGGAAAACGACGAATCCCAAAGTGGGAACGCAGCCCGGCGCCGCCTCTCGACCGAGAACTGGGATGCACCGATTATCGTGACCACAACGGTGCAGTTATTCGAGAGCATGTTTGCCAGGCGTCCGGGCAAGGTTCGTAAGCTGCACAACCTCGCGAAGTCGGTGGTCGTGCTTGACGAGGTGCAGACTCTTCCTGTGGAGTTGCTCGAAACGACTCTCGATGGCCTGCGAACCCTCGTGGCCGAGTACGGGTGTACCGTCGTGTCATGCACGGCCACGCAACCTGCCTACGAGCGCACACCGGTTTTGAGACGTTTGGGAGGCATCGATCCGACAGAAATAGTGCCCCAGTACCCGCGATACTTCAAGGCTCTCGAGTCGCGTGTCCGGTATGATCCGCGCAGGGAGCCGCAGGGCTGGGCAGACCTGGCCGCCGAGATCAGCGATGCGTCTCAGGTACTGGTTGTTCTGAACGCCCGGCGCGACGCGATGGCCCTCTTGGATGCGCTGGGCGACACACCGGACGTGATTCACCTCTCGACGCTCTTGTGCGGAGCGCACCGCCGCCGTGTGCTGAGCGACATTGAGTCGCGTCTGAAGGGAGGCCGGGTCCGGGCCGTATGCACCCAGGTGGTGGAGGCCGGCGTAGACCTCGACTTCCCCCTGGTGTATCGAGCCATGGGGCCACTGGACCGAATTGTCCAGGTTGCGGGGCGGTGCAATCGCCACGGAATGCGGTCTGAGCCGGGGCGTGTGATCATCTTTGAGCCGCGGGACGGCTCGATGCCACGGGGGACATACAAGGCGGGCACCAGGGTGGCAGAACGTCTGCTTGCAAGGGACGGTCCGGCGGGGCTTTCCGATCCGAGGTTGTACACGGAGTACTTTGAGCTTGTGTTTTCGAACGCGAACCTCGACGAGAAGGGCATTCAGGGGTTTCGGCGCGCCCTGGATTATCCGGAGACGGCGGATCGCTTTCGGTTCATTCAGCCGACAGTCTCTGCCGTAGTGCAGTACGGCGAGGCGGAGTCGAAGCTCCGCCAATGGCAATTCGCGCCTTCGCGAGATGCCTGGCGAGCTTTGCAGCCGTATGTGGTGAATCTGTTTCTGTGGCAGGTGCCTGGCTTCGAGAGGGACGGCTTCCTCGAGTTGCTCGACACTGGCCTGTATCGTTGGCTTGGCGATTACGATGAGGTCCGCGGGATCGTTCCCGACGCCGTGGACCCGAGCGACCTCATCATATGACGCGGGGTGGAAATGAACAGACCAATTAGGGGAGTGGCGGTGAAGGTTTTCGGGGACTACGCCTGCTTTTCGCGGCCCGAGTTTAAGGTGGAGCGGGTCAGCTACACCGTACCGACGCCGAGCGCGGCGCGCGGAATTCTGGAGGCGATCTTCTGGAAGCCGGAGTTCCGCTATGAGATTCGTGAGATCCACATATTGAAGCTCGGAACGCAAGTCTCGATCCTGCGTAATGAGATTGCCGACAGGCAGTCGCACACGCCCATTACGGTTGAGCACGCGCGACAACAACGCACCAGCCTGATCTTGAAGGACGTTGCGTACGTCATCCGGGCGGAACTCGTGCTGCGAAGTGTTGAGGCGAAGCCGGGAAAATACCTTGACCAAATCAACAGGCACATCGAGAAGGGGCAGTGCCACCACACACCGTGCCTGGGAACGCGCGAGTTCGCGGCGGCGTTCGAGCCCCCTGGTGACGATGATTGTGGTGAGCGTCAGAACCCAGGATTGACGCTCGACCTCGGCAACATGCTTTTTGAGATCGCCTATGTGAAGGGCGGGGAGTCCGAGCTCCAGTTCTGGAACGGTTCGGGCGAAGAACGCAAGATCGTGACCGGCCATGCCGTGCCGCTGTTTTTCAACGCCTCGGTTCAGCGCGGGGTGCTTTCCGTCTCAGGGGGGGAGTACAAGCGGCTCTACGCATTGGAGGGCGGAAATGCTTAGGGCACTGGTTGAGTCCGCTGCAGGATTCGAGGAGTTGCCACCCATCGGGTACGAGCGGGTGAAGATCCGATGGGTGGTTGACCTCTGCCAAGGGGCCGCGCAGGCGGATTTGACGGGTTCATTCGAGATCGAGAAGTTCGTGCCCGTTCGCGGCGAGCGGTCCGGCAAGGTGTCTGAGAGCAACCTCAAGCCTGCGCTCTTTGTTGACAATGCCAAGTATGCACTCGGCCTGTTGGCACCGAACGCCATCGACAGGGGGATCTCCGAGCATAAAGGCTTCAAGGACGTCCTCCGGCGGGCCGTAGACGCAACTGGCGATGCCGATGCTCTGCGGGTTTATGAGTTCCTGCACCTGCACTGGCCGGTGCCGGCCAGTGTAATTGAGAAGAAGGTCCTTAGCGCCGTCAAACCGAAGGACCTGGTTGCATTCCGTGTCGGGCCATCTGAGTATCCGTTCGAGCGCGCCGAGATGCAGAGGTTCTGGCGTGACCATCTCCGCGAGGAATACTCGGGGAAGCCCGGTTACTGTGCCGTCTGCGGCCGTCACCAGCCCGTCCTGCGGGTACTTCCCTGGCAGGTGACGCTGTTCGGACTGTACAGTTGCCCGATCTCCTCGTTCAATGCCTCAGCATTCGATTCGTTCGGCAAGAAGCAGACTGCAAATAGCCCGCTGTGCTTCGACTGCGCGGCGGCCGCGAGTTCCGTGCTCCAGTTCCTGGCGGATTCCCCGCGACACAGGCGCGTCCTTGCGCGCGACGAGAGCCGAGGTGAGGGCAAGTCCCCGCTCAAGAATCAGCTTGCGGTTTTCTGGCTGAGCAGGCCTCCCGAAGCTCCAAGCGGTGAACTGAACTTCGATCTTGAAGCGGCGCTGGCAGAACCGATGACAAGGGGTGAAGACCGGGAGGGCCCACCCCCGGACTCGTCCCACATCGATGCGCTGTACGGACTCCCCTGGCGGGCTTCAGCCAACGGGCTTGAGATTGCCAGGACGCGGTTCTACGTTGCCGTGCTTTCCCCAAACAAGAGCCGGCTGGTCGTACGTGATTGGATCGATACCTCGCTAGACGCCGTGTGCCAAAAGCTGAAACGCTACGACGACGCACGCACGATCATATCGGCTGACGGTCTTACTCTTGGCAGGGTCCCAATTCAGGGAATGCTGCGGGGACTACGCCCATGGAACTCCCGGAGCGCCGCGGACAGTGTGAACCTCGTCCGGGGTCTGGTTCGGACGGCTTACCTGGGTGCGGTGCCGCCCCCCGAGCTACTCGAACTCGCTGTTCGGCGATTCCGTGTCCCCGTGCGCCCAGGAAGGAAAGATGAAATCAAATTCGAAGCGTGGCGACAGGCGCAGGCCGCTGCGATCAAGCTCGTACTTACTTACGGAACCGAGGAGGCGATCACATTGCAATCTGTCAACATCGAAGGGCGAAGCGCCCAGCATCTTTGCGGCCAGCTTCTAGCGATACTGGAGGAGGCGCAGTTGCGCGCATCCCGTTGGAGGATCAACGCCACGCTTGTGGACCGGTTCTACGGCGGGGCCTCGACATCTCCATCGACAACCCTGGGGAGCCTTCTAAAACAGGCCACCCAGGCACACATGCCCAAGATCCGCAAAGCCGGATTCGGCTACGAGGAGCTTGAGCAAACACTCGAGAGCGTCACTGAGGGAATCGACCAACGCGGTGGTTTTCCAGCAACTCTTACTTTGCGCCAGCAGGGCGAGTTCGCTCTCGGATTCTACGTACAGCGCGCGTCGTTCCGCGCGGCCCGTCTCAGACGCGAGCCGGCACCCGCTGGAAAGATAGACACCGACACGGAGAGAAGCCAATGAGCGAACTTTATTGCGACCCAAAAAAGCGGCACGATTTCGTTTACTTTTTTGAACGTCACGAACGGCAATCCGAATGGCGACCCAGACGCGGGCAATATGCCACGCGTGGACCCGGAGACCATGCACGGTATCGTTACCGACGTGTGCATCAAGCGCAAGGTCAGGGACTACGTGTCCGCGGTTCTCGATCGGCCCATTTTCATTCAGAGCGGGATTGCGCTCAACACGCTATGTCGGACGGCTAGCGATGAGAGCGGCAAGCATGCCCTGCCGGCGGTGGAACTGGATTTGAGTAAAGACGACAAGCTCAAGCCGTTGCTCGATGCCGAGGACGGCGAACTGGCGGACTGGCTCACGGACCTCAGTTATGAAGGCCTCGAGTTTGATCCGGACTCGAGGGTGATCACGTATTCGGGTGACGCAGTTCAGAAGAGGGCCTTCGAGAAGGAGGCGTCGGAGGGCGTGGAGTCAGAAGCGGTCAAGAAGGCGATTCCCCTGATAGCGGCGGAACTCGCGAAGCGATCCAAGAATGTCAAACTCACTGCCCAGTCGCGAGCCACCTTGAGGGATGCAATGATACGAGGGTACTTTGACATCCGCATGTTCGGCGCCGTGCTGACGGTCGGGACCAATGCCGGGCAGGTTCGCGGACCCATGCAGATGACCTTCGCCCGGTCGATTGATCCGATCCAACCGCGCGATCTCTCGATCACGCGAATCGCAATCACCAAACCCTCCGATGCGGCGCGGAAGCAGACCGAGATGGGGCGAAAGGCGATCGTTCCCTACGGACTCTACCGCATGCACGGGTTTTTCAACCCGTTGCTTGGGCAGAGTAGGAAGGAACAGGTGGTGACGGAGACGGATCTCGCAGACTTCTGGACGGCGCTTCAGGATCTCTTCACATTCGACCGCTCGGCGGCACGCGGCGAGATGTGCGTTCGCGGGCTATACGTGTTCACGCACGAGAGCGAGCGGGGGAACGCCCCAGCGCACCGTCTTTTTGATCTCGTTTCCGTAAAGCCGTGCGGCGGTTCGGCGAGACAATTCAGCGACTATGCGACCGCCATCACCGCTCCGGAGGTCGGGGTATTGAAAGGAGTTCCTGGCGTCTACTCAAAGGAGCCTGTAGGCGTGACGCTTTCGGTACTCGCTGCCCTCAAGGATCCCGCGCTCGAAACAACGTCCGGGAACTAAACCGGTGTTCTCTGAAGACGATCTTCTCCCGCTCTCGGGCCTCCAGCACCTGCTGTTCTGCGAACGCCAGTGGGGGCTGATCCACATCGAGCAGCAGTGGGAGGAGAACCGGCTGACGGCGGAGGGCCGGCTCCTCCACGACCGGGTCCACGACGCGGGCACCGAGACGCGCGTGGACCTCGTCACGGCGCGCGGCCTGGCCCTCCGCTCGCTTCGCCTCGGTCTGAGCGGCCAGGCCGACGCCGTGGAGTTCCACCGCGTGCCGGCCGGCCCGCCGCAGGGCGCCCCGCTCGACGGCCGCCAAGGATGGTGGCGGCCGTTCCCCGTCGAGTACAAGCGGGGACGCCCAAAAGCGGACGCCTGCGACGAGGTCCAACTCTGCGCGCAGGCCATCTGCCTGGAAGAAATGCTCGGCGTCGAAATCCCAAGCGGCGCGCTCTTCTACGGCGCCGAGCGGCGGCGGAAGGCTATCGAATTCTCGGGCTCCCTGCGCGCCCAGACCGAGGAACTGGCTCGCCGCATGCACCAGTTGTACGCGGCCAGGGCCACACCTCCGGCCGTGTATTCCAAGAAGTGCGAGCGCTGTTCCCTCATCGGCCGGTGCCTGCCGGCGGCGGTGTCGAAACGGGACGCGGTGAAACGGTACCTTGCGCGGGCGCTGCGCGACGAGGAGACGACTCCATGAAGCAGTTGCTGAACACGCTATACGTGACCACCCAGGGCGCCTATCTGGCGCGCGACGGCGAGGCCGTGGACGTGCGCGTCGAGCACGAGACCAAACTGCGCGTGCCCATCCACACGCTGGGCGGCATCGTCTGCTTTGGGAACGTGTCGTGCAGCCCGTTCCTGATGGGGCTGTGCGGCGAGAGAGGCGTGGCGCTGGCGTTTCTGACCGAACACGGCCGCTTCCTGGCGCGCGTAGATGGGCCGGTTTCGGGAAACGTGCTGCTGCGGCGCGAACAGTACCGGTGGGCGGACCAGGAGGAGCGCGCGGCGGCCGTGGCGCGGGCGGTGGTGATGGCCAAGATCGCCAACTGCCGCACCGTGCTGCAACGGGCGTTGCGCGACTACCCGGACGGCGCCGGGGCGGCCGATCTGGAGATAGCCGCGCGGCGGCTGGGAAAACTGGTTGAGACGGTGGCCGAAGCCGCCGGACGGGAGGAGATTCGCGGCCACGAGGGCGACGCCGCGCGGGTCTATTTCGGAGTCTTCGACCACCTGATTACGGCGTCGAAGGAGGACTTCTTCTTTCACGGCAGGAACCGCCGGCCGCCGCTGGACAACATGAACTCGCTGCTGTCGTTCCTCTACACGCTGCTGGTGCACGACGCGGCGGGGGCAATCGAGGGCGTGGGGCTCGATCCGGCGGTGGGCTATTTGCATCTGGACCGGCCGGGGCGCCCGGGGCTCGCGCTGGACCTGGTGGAGGAGATGCGGCCGGTGATCGCCGACCGGCTGGCGCTGTCGCTGGTCAACCGGCGCCAGGTGCAGGCAGGCGGCTTCCGCAAGACCGAAGCCGGCGGGGTGGTGATGGACGACGCAACGCGGAAGGAGGTGCTGGTGGCGTATCAGAAGCGGAAGCAGGAGGAGATTTTGCACCCTTTTCTGCAAGAAAGAGTGGCGTTCGGGCTGACGCCGCACGTCCAGGCGATGCTGCTGGCGCGGTTCATTCGCGGCGATCTGGACGGGTATCCGAGCTTCGTGTGGAGGTGAATCGAGGAAACGGCAATGATGCTGGTGGTGGTGGCGTACGATGTGAACACCGAGGACCCCGAGGGCCGGCGGCGGTTGCGGCGCGTGGCAAAGGTGTGCGAGGACTGCGGCCAGAGGGTGCAGAACTCGGTTTTCGAGTGCCTGGTGGATGCGGCGAAGTGGACGAGCGTGCGAGCCGATCTGATCCGGGAGATCGAGGAAGCGACGGACAGTTTGCGGTTCTATTTCCTGGGGGATAATTGGAAGCGGAGGGTGGAGCACGTGGGGGCGAAGCCTTCTTACGATCCCCAGGGGCCGCTGGTAATATGAAGAACGCGAACGTGGAGCGCACAGGAAACGGCCCGGAGGTTCGCGGTGATGGATAAAGCTCGATCTTCGGGATACTTACCGTCATTCACGGATCGTTTGCGGGTGGGCTGCGGCCTGTGCGGGAATGGGTTCGCGGAAAGTGCTGTGCAAAGATAGACGGCTCAATTGGTTGAGTCGGACACGGTCGCGCCCCGCGCGGGGCGCGTGGATTGAAACGATCGCAGATCCGGCGGCGCTGAACCACCGTCAGCCAGCGATCGGTCGCGCCCCGCGCGGGGCGCGTGGATTGAAACAGCTTGCCGGACGCGATGGATGCAGGACATCGGGGTCGCGCCCCGCGCGGGGCGCGTGGATTGAAACGTCTATCGTGCTCGCTCGTGTATTGCCGGAAGTCGCGCCCCGCGCGGGGCGCGTGGATTGAAACACCTACACCGTTGATGGTGGGTCGCCCGTCACAGGTCGCGCCCCGCGCGGGGCGCGTGGATTGAAACCGACGATGGAACGGGGACCTGGCAAAGGATGTCGTCGCGCCCCGCGCGGGGCGCGTGGATTGAAACAGCGCGGGTCGCCCACGGATGCAGGTGTCCATCCCGTCGCGCCCCGCGCGGGGCGCGTGGATTGAAACCGCACGCGGCGGCAACGTCACGTAGCCACCACGGGTCGCGCCCCGCGCGGGGCGCGTGGATTGAAACGACGCAGTGCCCGCTGAGTGGCTGGAGCGCGCGGGAGTCGCGCCCCGCGCGGGGCGCGTGGATTGAAACAGCCACTGGCGCGGCGGCGTGATGCGCCATGTGGCGGCGTCGCGCCCCGCGCGGGGCGCGTGGATTGAAACCATGACTCACGGACGATGTCCGAGCTGCGTCGCTCGGTCGCGCCCCGCGCGGGGCGCGTGGATTGAAACCGCCGTCAATCGTCGTCTCTCCGTCCTCGTAGGTCGCGCCCCGCGCGGGGCGCGTGGATTGAAACGCGGAACGCGGCCGACCCCGGCGGCGAATCGCGAGTCGCGCCCCGCGCGGGGCGCGTGGATTGAAACCCAACGCCAGGCGGATGACGCCGTGTTCCAACTCGTCGCGCCCCGCGCGGGGCGCGTGGATTGAAACCCAGTTATGCGTCAGCAAGCTGGAAGTCGTAGAGTCGCGCCCCGCGCGGGGCGCGTGGATTGAAACGTCCCACTCGGCGATGCGCGGCATGATCGCTCGTCGCGCCCCGCGCGGGGCGCGTGGATTGAAACCGACGCAGCGCGTCGCAGGACGAACCATGCTGGACGTCGCGCCCCGCGCGGGGCGCGTGGATTGAAACATCGGCTACCGGATCGCACATGCGAGCGAAGTCGCGTCGCGCCCCGCGCGGGGCGCGTGGATTGAAACTCGACCGCGTGCTAGTATGGACACTACGACCGATGTCGCGCCCCGCGCGGGGCGCGTGGATTGAAACGTCCCAGCACAGGAACACCGTCAAGCTGTCGCGTCGCGCCCCGCGCGGGGCGCGTGGATTGAAACAGCTTGTGGTCGATCCACGTCGAATCAGGCAGTGGTCGCGCCCCGCGCGGGGCGCGTGGATTGAAACAAACGATTTCTGGCCGGGTCGAAGCAGTCAGGCGTCGCGCCCCGCGCGGGGCGCGTGGATTGAAACGTCGCGCAACACAACCCAGTTACGTCGCAGGCGCAGTCGCGCCCCGCGCGGGGCGCGTGGATTGAAACGTCCGATGAGCTACAGCCCTACCGCGGGGCATGGTCGCGCCCCGCGCGGGGCGCGTGGATTGAAACCTCGCGGCTGTAGCAAAAATCGATAGGCGGTGACGTCGCGCCCCGCGCGGGGCGCGTGGATTGAAACGGCACTATCGGCGGACGATCGTTCGCTGGTCGATGTCGCGCCCCGCGCGGGGCGCGTGGATTGAAACTCGGCGTAGAGTTGCCGTGTCCGTCGCAAAATGGTCGCGCCCCGCGCGGGGCGCGTGGATTGAAACGTGCGGCTCGGAGCGTGACGATGCTTGTGCCGTGGTCGCGCCCCGCGCGGGGCGCGTGGATTGAAACGCAACGGCGGCTGGAAGAGCAAAAAACGATGCGGGTCGCGCCCCGCGCGGGGCGCGTGGATTGAAACACGGACTGCGTCAAAGCGGCCCGCCAGCAGTCGCGCCCCGCGCGGGGCGCGTGGATTGAAACGAGGCGGCACATGCAAGCGTGCATCCATCCCCGGGTCGCGCCCCGCGCGGGGCGCGTGGATTGAAACCAGCCGCTCGACCGACTTGATCAGCCGACCCATCGTCGCGCCCCGCGCGGGGCGCGTGGATTGAAACATCCGGGAACGTCAAAGCGCGCCGGCCAGCGGATGTCGCGCCCCGCGCGGGGCGCGTGGATTGAAACGATGCAGGTCTGACCGCATCCGCTATTCGCGATGGTCGCGCCCCGCGCGGGGCGCGTGGATTGAAACCAGGCATTGAGAGCCATAGTCCGGGAGTCGGCCTGTCGCGCCCCGCGCGGGGCGCGTGGATTGAAACTTAGACGACTCGATGAAGATCTGGTTCCCGGTGGGTCGCGCCCCGCGCGGGGCGCGTGGATTGAAACCGCGCGCAGCGTCGTCGTCGGCATGCCATCGCGTCGCGCCCCGCGCGGGGCGCGTGGATTGAAACCGCTTGGATCTTGACCCGGAACGCAAACCCGTCGTCGCGCCCCGCGCGGGGCGCGTGGATTGAAACTAAGCAAATCTCGCCGTCCTCGCCGGTGGTCATGTCGCGCCCCGCGCGGGGCGCGTGGATTGAAACAGGTGCAGTTGGATAACGATAGACGCGCGTCAAGTCGCGCCCCGCGCGGGGCGCGTGGATTGAAACCCGCAATCCACCGCATGATGGTTTGTTGGCAGGAGTCGCGCCCCGCGCGGGGCGCGTGGATTGAAACATCGCATCGCGCGCATCGCGAGTCGCCGCGCAGGCGTATGGCTGCGGAACGATACAGTCGCGCCCCGCGCGGGGCGCGTGGATTGAAACTCCAACACCACGGGCACCCTCAACAGCGCTCAGGGGTCGCGCCCCGCGCGGGGCGCGTGGATTGAAACAGCAGCATCGGCCAGTCTCCGACTTCCACCACGTGTCGCGCCCCGCGCGGGGCGCGTGGATTGAAACATGCTCGGCGAGCTTTTCCAGCAGATCCTGCGCGTCGCGCCCCGCGCGGGGCGCGTGGATTGAAACGTTCAGTGGACGCGCATCTCCGCTCGCATCGTCGCGTCGCGCCCCGCGCGGGGCGCGTGGATTGAAACATCAGTTCGCATCGCGCAGAGCATCCGATGCTCGTCGCGCCCCGCGCGGGGCGCGTGGATTGAAACACCTCCATCGCCGGTCGCGGCGTGCTCACTGAATGTCGCGCCCCGCGCGGGGCGCGTGGATTGAAACGTGCGAAATAGCCTGATCGTCGCGACGCGGCCGTGATCGCGAGGCTTGCCGAGGCTGTCGCGCCCCGCGCGGGGCGCGTGGATTGAAACATCAGGCCTACGCCGACGTCCGCGCGCTGATTGCCGCGTGAGTTGATGAGTCATGTCGCGCCCCGCGCGGGGCGCGTGGATTGAAACATCAGGAGACACTATCAGATTTTCGTAGGCATGGTCGCGCCCCGCGCGGGGCGCGTGGATTGAAACGAGGCGTTAAAGGCGAAAGTCCCGAGGCCGTTGTCGCGCCCCGCGCGGGGCGCGTGGATTGAAACGCCCCGCTGCGTGCTCTACCTGGTGGCGTGCGCGTCGCGCCCCGCGCGGGGCGCGTGGATTGAAACGCTCATCTGCCGCCCCCTGTCGCCTGGATAAAGAGTCGCGCCCCGCGCGGGGCGCGTGGATTGAAACCCGTAACGAAACACCGGGCGCCGGAGGCCTGGGTCGCGCCCCGCGCGGGGCGCGTGGATTGAAACATTCTGAATGTGACTCGCTCTCGTAGGCCTGTCGTCGCGCCCCGCGCGGGGCGCGTGGATTGAAACGCTTTCGGATCACGCGTCTGGCGGATCAAGCAAACCCGTCGCGCCCCGCGCGGGGCGCGTGGATTGAAACACCAACGCCGCGCTGGCCTCCACCTGGGCGTCCGGTCGCGCCCCGCGCGGGGCGCGTGGATTGAAACCACCACCATCCGCTGTACACGTTTTTGAAGATCGTCGCGCCCCGCGCGGGGCGCGTGGATTGAAACAATTTCCGCGCGCTGGGTCAGTCACAGGCGCGGGTCGCGCCCCGCGCGGGGCGCGTGGATTGAAACACGACATGCCGGACGTTCGAGAGAACCCGGCGCGTCAGGCACGCCGCCCTAGGTTCGCCTGGAAACAGAATCGTCAACTCAGCCGCCGGTTAGCACGACTGCTTCCGAACTGGCCCTCATCAGCTTCACGAGATCACCCTCGATCCGGCAATTGCCGCGTCCCTCACGTCGTCTTCCGATCGATCCACTTATCGGCCAGAGGCGTCTCCTGCCCGAGCAGGCGGACGATCAGCGATTCGGGGTCGCTGTCGGAAACCACCATCTGGCGATGCACCGGCTTTAGAAACCGCTCCGCGACGGCGCGATCGAAAAGGGCCAACAGGGGATCGTAGTAGCCTTCGACGTTCAGAATTCCGCAGGGCTTCCGCTGCAAGCCAAGCTGCGTCCAGGTGAGCGCCTCGCAGAACTCCTCGAACGTGCCGTAGCCGCCGGGCAAGGCGATGAAGGCATCGGACAGATCGGCCATCAGAGCCTTTCGCTCATGCATGGAGCCGGCCACCCGCAAATCCGAGAGCCGCGTGTGGGCCACATCCTTGTCGACCAGAGATCGCGGGATAACGCCAATCACCTCGCCCCCGGCATCGAGCGCCGCATCCGCCAGCGCGCCCATCAGCCCGACACGGCTGCCGCCGTAGACGATGGCGATGCGGTGGGCTACCAGGCGTGTAGCCAGCGAAGTCGCCGCCGCGACATAACACGGGCGGGCGCCGGGGCTGGAACCGCAGAAGACGCAGAATCGTTTGGGCATTGGCATCACGATAGCGCAACTTGTGGGGCGGACGCGCCCTCGTCCGCGCGGGACGGCCCCGTCCCGGGGCCTTCTGAATTACGGTATCGGGATTTTGAAGGGTACGAGAAGGCCGGCCAGGGGGCCGGCCGCGGACCAGGGGGTCCGCCCTACTGGTAGCGCAGCGCCTGGTTGGGCGAGAGTCGCGCGGCGCGGCGGGCCGGAATCAGCGTCGCTACCAGCGCCACCGCCGTCAGCAGCAGCGCCACGCATCCAAAGGCCACCGGGTCGGTGGCATGCACGCCGAACAGCAGGCTGCCAAGGAAGCGCGTCATGGCCCAGGCCAATCCCAGGCCCACCACCACGCCGGCGCCGGCCAGCTTCATGCCCTGCGTCATCACCATGCGGAGCACCTGGCCCGCATCCGCTCCCAGCGCCATGCGGATTCCAATCTCCTGGCGCCGCTGCTCCACGCCGTACGCCATCAGGCCGTAGATCCCTATGGACGCCAGCAGCAGCGCCACGCCGGCGAAGATCCCCAGCAGCAGCATGTTGAAATTCTGGCGCGCCACGGATTTCTCGACCACCTGCTCCATGGTTCTCTCGCGGGTGGGCGTCATGGCCGGGTCCACCGAGCGGAATTGCTTCTCCACCGGCGTGCGCATCTGCAGCGGGTTCGCGGCCGTGCGCACCGCCCAACTGAGCGGCACCATCTGGTTCAACAGCCCCGTGACGCCTTCCTGCACCTGGCTCTGGGGAATGTACATCACGCCCACATCGGCCGCGTCCAGCCCGGTCTCGCGCACGCTCGCGGCAATGCCCACGATCTCGCGCGGCGGGTCTTCGAACTCCTTCGGCCCAAGACCCTTGCCGATTACGATGCTCCGGCCCAGGGGATCTTCCTTCGGCCAATAGCGGCGGGCCATGGCCTCGTTGATCACCACCACGTGGGCCGAGCCGGCGGTATCGGCCTGGCGGAACCCGCGGCCGCGCAGCAGCGGGATGCGGAACACCTGGAAGTAGTGCTCCGAGACGGAGCGCCATTGCTCGTCGCCGTTGTACTGGCTTCCCTTGGCCGGGGGCCTTCCCACGATATTGAACGGCAGGTCCACGCCCATGGACACCGGCAGCGTCACGGACGAAGCGGCCGCCTCCACGCCCGGCAGGCTTTCGATGCGCCGGCAGACGTTGACCACGAACCCGTCCACCTTCGCCGTGGTGTTGTAATTGCCGCCGCCCATGGGGGTCTGCATGGTGAGGATGTTGTGCGGATCGAAGCCGGGCTTCACCGCGCCGAGGCCCACGAAGGTGCGGATGAGCAGGGCTGCGCCCACGAGCAGCACCAGGGCCAGCGCCACTTCGGAGACCACCAGCACGCTACGCGCGCGGTTGTGGCGCAGACCGGTGCCCGCGCGGCCGCCGCCCTCCTTGATGCTGGACGCCAGGTCCGGGTTGGACGCGTGCAGCGCGGGGAAGAGCCCGAACAGAATTCCGGTAGAGAGCGCCAGTCCCACGGTGAAGAGCGCGACGCGCCAGTCGATGGGGGGCGCAACCGCTTCGAGACCGTCCGCGGACATCAATCGCGGAATGTTGCCGGGCGCCAGTTTCAGCAAGGCGCCCACTCCCCACTGGCCCAGGCCGAATCCCAGGATGCCGCCCAGCGAGGCCAGCAGCACGCTTTCCGTCAACAACTGCCGGAGCACGCGCCAGCGGCTGGCGCCTATGGCCGCGCGCACGGCCATCTCCCGCTGCCGCGAGGCCGCGCGGGCCAGCAGCAGGTTGGCCACGTTGGCGCAGGCGATGAGCAGCACGAACACCACCGCGCCCATCAGCACCGCCAGCGCCGTCTTGACTTCCCGCACCGTGGCTTCCCGCATGGGCATCGCGCCCGCGCTTTCCGTCTTGTCCATCCACTTGGGATTCTCCCGCCGGAAGCGTTCCCCCGCGAGTTGCATGTCGCTACGCGCCGCCGCCAGGCTGACGCCCGGTTTGAGACGCGCCGCCGCCGCCAGGTAATGTCCCTGATTGGCGCTGTTCGGATCTGCCTGAAGGGCCACCCACACGTCGGCTTCGGGGTCGGCTTGGAAGCCCTTGGGCAACACGCCCACCGCCACGTACGGCTCGCCGTCGAGCATCACCACGCGGCCGAGAACGCTCCGGTCGCCGCCAAATTCGGCTTGCCAGATGCCATAGCTGAGGACCACCGTCCTGGCGCCTCCGGGCAGATCCTCGGTCTGGGTGAAGCCGCGGCCCAGCACGGGCGCCACGCCGAAGACCTCGAAGTAGCCGTTCGAAACCTGTAAGCCGCGGACCTGCCGCGGAGGGTCGCCCGCGCCCAGGTTCATGGCCTGCCCGAACAGCCCGTACAGGGCCGTGGCCGAGAAGGAATGGGTGCCCGCGCGCCACGCCATGAACTTGGGAATGGAGGTTGCATCTCCCAAGCCGTCCGGGAATAGGCGGCCGAGCTTCACGATGCGGTCGGGCTCGGAGTAGGGCAGCGGCTTTAGCAGAACCGCGTTGGCGACGGTGAAGATGGCGGTGGTGGCGCCGATCCCCAGCGCCAGAGTGATGACGGCAACCGCGGTGAACCAGCGGTTACTCCCCAGCAGGCGGAATGCGTAGCGGAGGTCGAACGCCAGAGTTCCCATACCAATCGATTACGCTGGCGCGGGGCGCGGAGTTCACGGGAAGATGCGGGCAACCCGCGGCCCGCCCCGGGGTGCACCCGGCAATTGGCCTACTGCCGGCCTTTGTGCCATCGTCCAGAGGCGGGTTGACGGGGTACCCCATTGGGGTCCGCCGCAGGTTGACAACCCAATGCCGCATACTTTTCCCGCTACCGAACATCCGCACAAATTGTGGGGCGGACCCCCGGTCCGCGGCCGACGCCCCCGTCGGCCTGCTCGTGGCCTGCAAGGGGCCGATATCGAAGTTCCGGATGCGGGACGAGGGCGTCCCGCGCGGACCAGGGGGTCCGCCCCACACGGCCGGAGACCTAGTGCCTTGACCGCGGGAAACTGTTCCTTTGCCACGGGCCGCTCGCTCACGCTCGCGGTTCTGTCCGGAACCGCGACCGTGAGCGAGCGGCCCGGTAATGGCACCAAATCACACGGCAGGAGACCTAGCTGTGCGCGGGCGTGCGGCGCAGGCGCTCAAATCCCCGCCCCTTGCGATCCCAGTTCGTCGGCAAACACCCGCAGGTTGCGCGCGATGACGTCCACTTTGTCGCCGACGCTCAGGTTGAGTTCGCGGAACCGTTCGCGGCCGATTTCGGCGTCCAGCGACTTCCCGGTGTCCTCGCGCCGCAGTTCCAGCCGCACCACCGGGCCGGCCGCTCCGACATAACTTACCGTGGCGACGACGGCGCCGTTCGGCGCGCCCGTGTGGCGCGACACTTCGAGCTCGTAGGGACGCACGTAAGCGGCCGTGGATAGGTGAAGATCCGCCGGCAAATTGGCCGGCTCGGTCCGTTCCCGGAAAAGATTGACGTCGCCGATGAACTGGTAGACGAAAGAATTGGCGGGGTTATCGTAAACCTCGAGCGGCGTGCCCACCTGCTCGATCCGCCCATGGTTCATGATGGCCACGCGGTCGGCCACTTCCAGGGCTTCTTCCTGGTCATGGGTCACGAACACGCTGGCGATATGAAGCTCGTCATGCAAGCGGCGCAGCCAGCGCCGCAGTTCCTTGCGAACCTTGGCGTCCAAGGCGCCGAATGGCTCGTCCAGCAGCAACACGCGCGGCTCCACGGCCAGGGCGCGCGCCAGGGCGACGCGCTGCCGCTGGCCTCCCGACAATTGGTTGGGATAGCGGCCGCCCAACCAATCCAATTGAATGAGCTGGAGCAATTCGTTCACCCGGCCGCGGATGCGCTCCTCGGAAGGACGCGAGGCGCGCGGCCGCAGGCGCAACCCGAAGGCGATGTTTTCGAATACCGTCAAGTGCCGGAACAGGGCGTAGTGTTGAAACACGAAGCCCACCCGGCGCTGGCTCGGCGCGGCGTTGGTGGCGTCTTCGTCGTTCAGGCGGATGGCGCCGCTATCCGGCACTTCGAGGCCGGCGATGATCCTCAGGAGCGTGGTTTTGCCGGAACCGGACGGCCCCAGCAGCGCCACCAGCTCGCCGCGCTCGATGCGGAGGCTGACGTCCTTCAACGCCTCGAAGCTCCCATAGGTCTTGCTGATGTGCGCCGCCTCGATGCTCATTTGCTCTCCTGCCCGGTCTTCCATTCCAGGAACTTCTTGAGGCCCAGAGCAATCACGGCGACCACGCTGAGCAAGGACGCCACCGCGAAGGCGCCGGCGTAATTGTACTCGTTGTAGAGGATCTCGACGTGCAGCGGCAGCGTGTTGGTCTCGCCGCGAATGTGCCCGGAAACCACCGAGACCGCGCCGAATTCCCCCAGCGCGCGCGCCGTACACAGGACCACGCCGTACAGCAGGCCCCATTTGATATTCGGCAGAGTGATCTTGTAAAACATCTGCCAGGCGGTGGCGCCCAGCACCAGCGCCGCCTCTTCCTCCTCGGTTCCCTGCGACTCCATCAACGCAATCAGCTCCCGCGCCACGAAGGGGAAGGTGACGAACACGGTGGCGAGCACGATTCCGGGCACGGCGAAAATGATGCGGATGTCGTGCGCGGAAAGCCAGTTGCCGAACCATCCCTGCGCGCCGAAAACCAGAACGTAAACGAGTCCGGCGACCACGGGCGACACGGCGAAGGGAATATCGATCAGCGAAATCAGGACATTCCGGCCCTTGAACTGGAATTTCGTCACCGCCCAGGCGGCCGCCAGTCCGAACACCAGGTTCAGCGGCACGGCGATGGCGGCGGCCAGGAGCGAGAGTTCGATCGCCGAAATCGTGTCCGGCTCGCGGATGGCCGCCAGATAGACCGAAGCGCCCTTGGCAAACGCCTCGACGAACACGGCGACGAGCGGGAGCACGATGAACAATCCCAGCGCGGCCAGGGCCAAGGCAGTCAGGCCCCAGCGCGCCAGAGCGGGATCTTGCGGTTGGGGGCGGGGGCTCAAAGCCTTGGCGGGGGGCGCGGAGGGAATCGGCATGGCGGCTATTCCGTCTCCATGAACCGGCGGGTGCGCCGCTGGAGTGCGTTGACTCCCAGAAGCAGGAGGAAGGAAGCGACCAGCATCACGGAGGCGATGGCCGTGGCTCCGGCGTAATCGTACTGTTCGAGCTTGGTGACGATGAGGAGCGGGGCGACCTCCGTCTTCATGGGAAGGTTACCGGAGATGAAGATCACCGAGCCGTACTCGCCCAGAGCGCGCGCGAACGCCAGGGCGAAACCGGTCAAGAGAGCCGGGCGGACGATGGGAAAGATCACGCGCCAGAAAATCTGCCAGCGAGTCGCGCCCAGGCTGGAAGCGGCCTCTTCCAGTTCCCGGTCGGCATCGCCCAGTACCGGCTGCACGCTACGCACCACGAACGGCAGCCCGATGAACGTCAATGCCACCACCACGCCCAGCCGGGTAAACGCCACCTTGATGCCCAGCGGCGCAAGGTAGCGCCCCACCCAGCCGTGTTCGGTGTACAAACTCGTCAGCGCGATGCCCGCAACCGCGGTCGGCAGAGCGAAGGGCAGATCGACCAGGGCGTCCGCCAGGGCTTTGCCAGGAAAGTGGTAGCGGACCAGCACCCACGCCACCAGGAATCCCACCACCACGCTGACGAGGCCCGCAACCAGCGAGGCTCCGAAACTCAAACGATAGGAAGCCACCACGTTGGGCGCCGAGATCGCCTTCCACATCTGGCCCCAGCCCGAGGAGACCGATTTCAGGAAGACGGCGCTCAGCGGAATGAGGACGATCAAAGTGAGGTACAGGACCGAGTAACTGAAAGCCGGCCAGAAGCCGGGTAGGACGCTGGGACGCCGGAAGTTAGTTAGCAGCCGCATGCGAGCGAACTCTTCGCCGGGACAGGTTACTTTCCGGCCGAATAGATCCGGTCGAAGACGCCGCCGTCCTCGAAATGGCGCTTCTGCGCCTTCTGCCATCCGCCGAAAAGCTCATCGATGGTGAAGAACTGAACCTTGGGGAAGCGATTCGGGTACTTGGCGATGGCCTGCGCCGAACGCGGCCGATAGTAGTTTCTGGCCCCGATCTCCTGCCCTTCCTCAGTGTACAGGAACTCGAGATACGCCTTAGCGGCTTCGGCCGTTCCATGCCTGGCGGCCACTTTGTCCACCACCGCGACGGGCGGCTCCGCCAGAATACTGACGGCCGGGGTGACGACTTCGACTTTGTCCCTGCCCAGCTCGTCGATCGCCAGGAAGGCTTCATTCTCCCAGGAGAGCAGCACGTCGCCGATGCCCCTTTGGGCGAAGGTGGTGGTGGAGGCGCGGGCGCCGGAGTCGAGCACGGGAACGTTGCGGTAGAGGCGCGCGACGAAATCCTCCGCCTTGCGGTCGTCGCCATCGTACTTCTTGAGAGCCTGGCCCCAGGCCGCCAGATAACTCCAGCGTGCGCCGCCGGAGGTTTTGGGATTGGGGGTGATTACCGAGACGCCGGGCTTCACCAGGTCGTCCCAATCCCGGATGTGCTTGGGGTTTCCCTTGCGCACCAGGAATACGATGGTGGAGGTGTACGGCGTGCTGTTGTTGGGCAGCCGCGACTGCCAGTTGGCGGGGAGCAGGTGCGCGCGTTCGGCGATGGAATCGATATCGTATGCCAGGGCTAGCGTGACCACATCGGCCGGCAGCCCGTCGATGACGCTCCGAGCCTGCTTGCCCGAACCGCCGTGCGACTGGCTGATTTGCACGTCCGTTCCGGTCCTGGCTTTCCATTGTTTGGCGAAAGCGGCGTCGATCTCCTGGTAGAGTTCGCGCGTGGGATCGTAGGACACGTTGAGCAGTCTGACGGGCCCGGCGGCGAACAGGACGGACCCCAGCATCAGGGCCGGAAGCAAAGTAAGTAGTGTGGGTTTCATTGTGGATCTCCTGGCCCTATTGCCGGGGACCGCTCCCTGACGGCCGTGGCTCCGAACGGAGCCGCGAGCGTCGGCAAGCGGTCTCGCGGCGGCACCGAATCCCGTTGTCATGTTACTAAATGAAGTTGACCTGGAACCGGAGTACGATGACTTTCTCCGAAGGCCTGTTTCCGCCGGCGGCGGCCGTTGCGCCCCCGCCGAAGTTAGTGTGTCCGTAGTCCAGGGACGTCCGGAAGAGACGGTTCAGATACCAGTTCACTCCGCCCACCCATTCATGGGCGCGCCGCGCGGCGGTGGCGGCGGACGCGAAACCGTAGTTGTAAAGCCCCGGCTCCGCGCTGAAGTCCCCTACGCGCGCGGCCAGTTCGACGGCTCCCCAGCCGTGGTTACGCGGATCGAAGGCCTTCCTGGGCGTGGGACTGGTGAACCCCTTTTTCTCGCCCGTGAGGAGAAACGCCGCTTGCACCTGCCAGGCGCGATACGCGATGTCCCGGCGAACGGCGCCTTTCTGCAATCCTTCTTCGGTGAGACCGTACTCCGTCAGCAAGCCGAACGGCCCCAGGTAGTAATACGCACCGGGCGCCAGGCGGGTGCGGTGGCCGGCCTCGGTTACGCCCGATGCGAAGGAGATGAAGCTGTTCTGGCCGAAAGACTTGTAGGAAGGCAGCGCCTGGCCGTCCACGTTGCCGGCGGATGCGCCGATGCCCACGCCAAGGCCCGCCAGCGGGCTGTGAGCGTCAGGCTGAAACGGGGTGAAGAAGAGCCGGCCGGCATAGTCGCGGTGATCGCTGACGGCGGTGTCGGAAAGGCCGTTGTCCGGAACCCCGTTAAATACTCCGACGGCATAGGCCACGCGGCGCATCACCACGTCGCCCGAGATCTGGTAGCCGATGTCGCGGCTGGGCGCCAGCAGGGTGGGCAGGCCGCGCTCGACGAAGTTGGTGTCGTCGTCGGATTGCAACCGCTCCAGCCCGACCGGAGGCTTGAACTTGCCCACCCGGACTTTGGCCCGGTCGAAGTACTTCAGTTCCACGTAGGCATCGTAGATGACCGTCTGCCCCTGACCGAAGTCGGGCCGGAACATGTAATCGACGTACTTGTAAACGGTGCCGGAAAACGTGGGGCGGACGCGCCGCAACAGGGCGGTATCCAGCAACGGCTGACTGCCTTCGCCCAGGAACGTCCGGTTGTCCACCTGCAGGTCCGCGCCGATCTTGAGGAGGAAGTTGCCATCGCCCGATTTGATGGTGAACCCGCTGGTATCGGCCGTCACGGACGCGGCGGTCTGGGCCGTTTCGGCGGCCTGCTGGAGCTTCTGGTCCAACTCGTTCACCTTCCGCTCGAGTTGCTGGATCTTCTGGTCCTGCGCCTCGGAGCTGGTCTGCGCGGCGGCCGGCAACGCCGCCGCCAACAATATATAAATGCCGCCTCGTAACTTGATCATGTTCCTGTCCTCTTGAAATGAAAAATGGAGCCGCCGGGTTAACGAGAGAGACAACAATAGCAGGCGGCGGGTGGGACGGGCGCCGCGAAGGGCTTCGGGGACGGGCTTGCCGTTAAACGTACCATTGTCTATTGAGATTAGTATAATCGAAGCGCGCCGTCAAGGCAAGCGTCTTGGCGCGTTGGCGGCCCTACTCCAGGTCGTCCTTGAACAGCGGCCGTCCGGCGAGCGAAACGCGGAAGCCGTAGACGGCAATCAGCGCGGCCAACACCAGCGGCGCCATACCCATGGGGGCGTACCAAAGGGAAAAATCCAGCGTGCGCGGGACGTCCAGCAGGAGACTGGTCAATGCGCCGGCGGCAATCAGCGCCACCAGGCCGTAGCGCATCAGCAGGAAGACGCCCAGGCCGGCCTGCAAGAGGTTGATCGTCCAGTCCACCGCTGGATAGGCGGTGCCCGCCGAGTAGATCAGTCCCATCAGCAGCGCGCAGACGATGGCGGCGGCCCACTCCTTGCGTAACAGGACTCGCAGAACGAACAGCAGGAACAGCGTCAGGAGCGGGAAGAACAGCGAACTCGCCAGCACCGAGAAAGCGCCCGCAGCGGCTAAGCGCGGCCCACTGAGGGGGTCCAGCGCAGCCATCAGCGGCTCGCCGATGGGGCCGTGCAACCGCAGCCGAAGCACAGTGAGCGCCGCCCAAAGGCAGGCGAAGGCCGCACCGAACAGCAACCCGCGGCCCACCAGCGGATCGCGAATGCCTTTCACGGTGTACCGCGTCCAGGAGATCAGGACGTGCGGCCAGCGGCGCCGCACCCAGGGCTCCAGCGCGATGTAGAAAAGCCAGACCACGCCGGCGTTGATGGCGCCATAGGCCACCACCCGCCAGAAAACCGACAGTTCGGCAATGGTTACCACGTGGTGCGAAGCCAGGGCGGCGCCACCGGCCATGCCGCCAAAGTAGAGCAGCGCAAGAGTTGTGGCGCCCTGCTTGTCGCCCCGCCCGGAGCGCAGGTTCCTCCAGCCCAACACCCCGGCGGCGGCCAGCGCCAGGTAGATCACCACCAGCACCGCGAAGACGCCGCCCGGCGTATTGTCCGTCATTCTCTCGGGCTTGCTCCAGGGGCCGACTATGCGGAAAAAGACCGGGCGCCCGCGCCATGCCGCGGCCTCGACGCGCAATTTGGCCCCGGTGGGCGCATCGATGCCGGTCCACGCCGCGCGGGTGTCGGTGGTTGCCAGCGGAGTCCATTCCGGTTCGGCGGGTTGGAATTGGTTCTGGTCCAGCCCGGCCGCGCGGAAGAGCGCGCTCCAGTCGAAAGGCGGGGCCGGCGGCGCGGGAGCTTCCACCTGCGGCGGCACAACTTCTAGCCGATGTAGCCTCCCCTGGGTGTCCAGTTGCAGTCGGACCATTCCGGAGACGTCCGGCTGCGGGTCGGTGTAATCGATTATGGTGTTGAAGCCGATATGCGCGATCATGGGCCGCGGACTCTCGCGGTACCAGAAGTGGATGAGCGGGGGCTGTCCGGCGGCCGGATTGCGCCAGCGCGCCGCCGCCAGGTCATGGCGCCCCTTGAGGTAGTCCTGATAGTCGCCGTCGTAATCCATGCCCCACGCCGTATCCCCGGGTCTGGCGGCGTATCCGAACCCTTGCAGCAGATGGCGGGCGTCGCGCGCCAGGGCGTCCGGCGGGACATCCAGGGGCACCTTGCCGGTGAGGTAGTACGGCGCCGCCAGCACGCCGACGAGCGCGATGCCCGCCAGCGCGGCCGCCAGCCAGGCCATTGCCACCCGTGGAGGCAAGCCTTCGGTTTCGCCGGCCGCGGCAATCAGTTCCGGCGACGGCGTTTCGCCCGCGATCAGGGCGGCGGCCAGGGGATCGCCGCCGGGCAGCGCCGCCGCCACCGCCAGCGCCGAGGCCGGACGGCGGCGCGGATCGTGCTCCAGACACCGCAGGATCACGCGCTCGGCCGCGGGATCGAGATCTTTCGCCACGGTGGCGATGGACGCCGGCGTGGCGCGCTCCTGCTGCCGCATCAGCTCCATCAGCGACGCGGCTTCAAACGCGCGTTTGCCGGTGAAGACTTCGTACAGCAGCAGGCCGAGAGCGTAGATATCGCTCTTCACGGTGACTTCGGTGCCGGCAAGCTGTTCCGGTGACATATAAGCCGGCGTGCCGCTGCGCGCGTCGGCCTGCAATTGCTCGCTCAGGCCGGCCAGACCGAAATCCATAATGATGACCTGGCCGCGGCCATCGATCATCACGTTGGCGGGTTTGAGGTCGCGGTGCAGCACGCCCTTGTCGTGGGCCGCGGCCAGGCCGGCACACAGCCGCCGCGCGGTTTCCAGGGCCTTGTCCGCCGGCAGGTGGCCGATGCGCCGCAGCAGGCTGGCCAGGTCCTCGCCGTTGACGTACTCCATGGAGATGTAATGCAAACCCTCGAACGCGCCGATATCGTATACGCGGCAGACGTTGGGATGGGTCACCTGGCGGGCCATGCGCACTTCGTTGTAGAAACGCGCCACCGCACGCTCGTCGCGGCCGAGGGATTCCGGCAGGAATTTCAGGGCCACGGCTTGGCCGAGCGTGAGGTCGGTGGCGCGGTAGACCTCGCCCATTCCGCCGCGGCCCAGCAACCCGGCGATGCGGTAGCGGCCGGCGATCACGGTGCCGGGCAGGAATCGTCCCTCGTCCACCTGGGAAGACGACGATGCTGGATGCGAACCCGGGGCTTGCATGGCGGTGGTTTCAGACGACGTCGCGTCGAGCGGGGCGGCGCACCACGAACAGAACCGCGCGCCGGCGGCCGACTCGCGGGAGCAGGAAGGGCAGCGGGTCATAAGATCAGATCGATTCTAGCGCTTTGCCGGCCGGGGCGCGCCCCCACCGGCTCCAAAGGGCCACTTCATGCCACTCGGAAATGAGCCACAAAGGACGGGGGAGAATGCATGCACACTTCCCGGGCATGGCGCGCTTCGGCAGCCGCTAATCGGATGCCGACGCTCGCCGTCCGAGGCGCGGCCCAAGGGGCGCCAACGCAAGCGCCGGCTGGCGGCATCGGCGCTCATTCCAATTCGCCGGTGGACAGCGGCCGGCCGGCGAGGGAAACGCGGAACCCGTAAACCGCGATGAGCGCCGCCGCCACCAGAGGCAACATGCCCATAGGGGCGTACCACTGAGAGAAATCCAGCGTGCGCGGCGCCATGAATAGAAGATCGCTGACCAGGCTGAGCGCGATCAGCGCCACCAGGCCGTAGCGCAGCAACACGAACACGCTCAGGCCGGCTTGCAGGATGGCGATGGTCAAATCCGCGGCGGGATAGTTCGTGCCCGTACCGTCGATCAGTCCCAACACCAGCACGCAGACGATGGCGGCGGCCCATTCCTTGCGCAGGGCGATTCGCATCGCAAAGAGGAGACAGAGAATCTCCAGCGGGTTCATCAGGGCGCCCGAGAGCGCCCACAGCGACGAGGCGCTGGCCAGCCGCAGGCTGCCGAGGGCGCTCAAATGACCCAACAGCGGCTCGCCCCTGGAGCCGTGCAGCGCATGTTGCAGCAGCGTGAACGCCGCCGACAGGCAGCCAAAGGCGACTCCGAAAAGCGCTCCACGCCCCACCAGCGGATCGCGAAGCCCCTTCGTCGTATAGCGCGTCCAGGAGATCAGGATCTGCGGCCAGCGCCGCCGCACCCAGGGCTCGATTCCGGAGTAGAACACCCACACAGTCGCGGCATTGACCCCGCCCATAGCCAGCAGATTCCAAATCAGCCCCCATTCGGCCATGGCCGCCACATGATGAGCGGCCAGCGCCGTGCCGCCGAACAGACTGACGAAGTACAGTAGCGTCAGGCTCCAGGCTCCTTGCCGGTCGCTGCGCCCCGCGCGGAAATTCCTCCAAGCAAACACACTGAACAATGCCAGCGCCGGGTACACCATGGTGAACAGCCAGACCGGGCCGTACCACCTGGGGTCCACCATTCGCTCGGGACCGCTCCACGGGTTGACGATCCGGAAGAACACCGGCCGCCCGCGCCAGACCGCGGCCTCCACGCGCACCTTCGCCCCGGTGGCGGCGTCGGTGCCCTGCCACGCCGCGCGGGCGTCCCAGTTCGCCAGCGGAGTCCACTCCGGCTCGGCCGCCTGGAATTGGACCGGGGCCAACCCCGCCGCCCGGAAGAGCACGCTCCAGTCGAAGGGCGGGGCCGGCGGCGCGGGCGGTTCCACCTGCGGCGGCACGGCTTCGAGTTGGCGCAAATGGCCCTGCGCATCGGTCAGCACGCGGGCCATGCCGGAAACGTCCAGCGGCGGGTTGCCGAAATCGACGGCGGTTGCCATGCCGTAGCTCGCGGTCATGGGCCACGGGCTCTCGCGATACCAGAACTGGACCAGCGGGGAAAGTCCCACCGCGGGACTGGGCCAGTGCGCCGCCAGGCTGCGGTGCCGCTCCAGGTAGGACCGGTAGCCGTAGTCGTAGCTCATGCCCCACGCCGCATCCTTCGGCTTCGCGGCATACCCGAAGCTTTGCAGCAGATGCCGCGCGTCGCGGGCCAGGGCTTCAGGCGGATCGTCCAGGGGCACCGTCGCGGTGACGAAGAAACGCACCCCCAGCCAGCCTACGATGGCTATTCCCGCCAGCGCGGCCGCCAGCCAGGCCATTGCCACCCGTGGAGGCAAGCCTTCGGTTTCGCCGGCCGCGGCAATCAGTTCCGGCGACGGCGTTTCGCCCGCGATCAGGGCGGCGGCCAGGGGATCGCCGCCGGGCAGCGCCGCCGCCACCGCCAGCGCCGAGGCCGGACGGCGGCGCGGATCGTGCTCCAGACACCGCAGGATCACGCGCTCGGCCGCGGGATCGAGATCTTTGGCCACGGTGGCGATGGACGCCGGCGTGGCGCGCTCCTGCTGCCGCATCAGCTCCATCAGCGACGCGGCTTCAAACGCGCGTTTGCCGGTGAAGACTTCGTACAGCAGCAGGCCGAGAGCGTAGATATCGCTCTTCACGGTGACTTCGGTGCCGGCAAGCTGTTCCGGTGACATATAAGCCGGCGTGCCGCTGCGCGCGTCGGCCTGCAATTGCTCGCTCAGGCCGGCCAGACCGAAATCCATAATGATGACCTGGCCGCGGCCATCGATCATCACGTTGGCGGGTTTGAGGTCGCGGTGCAGCACGCCCTTGTCGTGGGCCGCGGCCAGGCCGGCACACAGCCGCCGCGCGGTTTCCAGGGCCTTGTCCGCCGGCAGGTGGCCGATGCGCCGCAGCAGGCTGGCCAGGTCCTCGCCGTCGACGTACTCCATGGAGATGTAATGCAAACCCTCGAACGCGCCGATATCATACACGCGGCAGACGTTGGGATGGGTAACCTGGCGGGCCATGCGGACTTCGTTGTAGAAACGCGCCACGGCGCGCTCGTCGCGGCCGAGGGATTCCGGCAGGAATTTCAGGGCCACAGACTGGCCGAGCGTGAGGTCGGTGGCGCGGTAGACCTCGCCCATTCCGCCGCGGCCCAGCAGTCCGGCGATGCGGTAGCGGCCGGCGATCACGGTGCCGGGCAGGAACCGTCCTTCGTCCACCTGGGAAGACGACGAAGAAACTGGATGCGAACCCGGGGCTTGCATGGGGGTGGTTTCAGACGACGTCCCGTCGAGCGGGGCGGCGCACCACGAACAGAAGCGCGCGCCGGCGGCCGACTCGCGGGAGCAGGAAGGGCAGCGGATCATGAGATCAGATCAATCTTACCGCCTTGCGGATGCGAGCCGGACGCAACCGGCCATTTCGCGCTACCCAACACGCCGTTTTGGTGTACACTGAAACTGACGTAAATAACGCTTGCCTCACGTGCGCACCATTTCGGCTCTCCATGAGAGCGTCCCTCCGGGCGTTTCGCCCGAGTCCGCTTACCTTCGAAAATCCAAACGAATCTGACACATGTATCCTGGACGAAATTTCCCTCCCCGCAGGCAGAACCGCAGAGAGAACGTAAACGAGTTCATTCGCGCGCGTGAAGTACGCGCCGTGTTTCCCGACGGCACCACGGAAGTGATGCCGACATCCACCGCCCTCCGCAAGGCGCAGGAACTGGGCCTCGACCTGGTTCTGATAGCGCCAAACGTCGTTCCCCCGGTGGCCAAGGCCGTGGATTTCGGACACTATCAGTACGAACAGAAAAAGAAACAGCACGACGCCAAGAAGAAGCAGCATGTGGTCCAGGTGAAGGAACTGAAGTTCCGCCCCAACACCGACGACCACGACTACGACTTCAAGATGAACCACGCCATCCGGTTCCTGGCGGAAGGCAACCGCGTCAAAGCCGTGGTGCAGTTCCGTGGCCGCGAAATCGCCCACGCCGACCTGGGCAAGAAACTGCTCATGCGGTTCGCCGGCGACCTTGCCAAGCACGGCAGCGTCGAGGGCCTGCCACGCCTGGAAGGCCGCAACGCGCACATCCTCATCAGCCCGTTGAAATCCGCCGCCAAGTCCGGCGAGAAGGCCGCGGGAGGCGAGAAGCCGCCGGTTCCGCCCGCCAGCCCGGCCCCATCGCAGCGCGCGTAATTCCGCTTTCGCGAAGGCAGTTTCCCGAGGCCCGCCGAGGGCTCGAAAGCGGAGAAGTCCGGCGCCATAAGGCCGCGGTAATTCGCGGGGCCATGCTAAGATTGCTACAAGATCCCGGCTGTTTGCCGCCCTTATGTACAATGCGTTCTTCGGCTTTTCGCAAAACCCGTTCAACATGAGCCCGGACCCGTCGTTCCTGTTCCGGAGCCCGCAGCACGAAGAAGCGTTGGCTAACCTGATCTACGGTGTCCGGAGCCGGAAGGGCTTCATCGTCTTGACGGGCGAGGTCGGTACCGGCAAAACCACCTTGCTCGAGTGCCTGCGCGACCACCTCAGTGAGCAGCATGTCGCCTTCGCCTCCTTTTTCAATTCCCGTCTGAGCGTGGAGCAGTTCTTTGACTTGCTGGCATATGATTTCGACCTGCCAGCCAACCGGCTCTCCAAGACCGAGGTCCTGCTGGCCCTCAATCATATGCTGTTGGACCACGCCGGCAAGGGGCAGAACACGGTTTTGATTGTGGACGAGGCGCACAATCTGGAGTGGGACGTACTCGAGGAAATCCGATTGCTGGGAAACCTCGAAAACCGGCGCGGCAAGCTGCTGCAGATTGTCCTGTCGGGCCAGCAGGAGTTGGATTCCAAGCTGGAGAACCCGGAATACCGTCAACTGAAGCAGCGGATCGCCCTCCGTTGCACTCTGCGCGGCTTCGATTTGCCACAGTCCGCCGCTTACATCGCTTCGCGCATGAGCCGGGCAGGCCTCCGGGACCAGACCATCATATCCCCGGAACTGATCGAGGAGATTCACTTTCGTTCTCAGGGAATTCCCCGCCTCATCAACTCGATCTGCGATAACGTCCTGCTGACCGCCTTCGCGCTCGAAAGCAAGCTAGTCACGCGGGCCATGCTGGACGAGGTAACCGCCGACCTGCGCCTGGACTATCCCGGCGCACCGGTTCTCCGTCCCGACGGGCTGTTCCGCGAGCGCGCCCTCCGCCGTTCTTAGTGAGATTGCATACATAGTGGCAAGGGCGTAGGGTATATACCCGATACCCAAATAGCCGAATACCCACTAAAAGTACTAGTAGCGCCCGCACTATCGTTACTTAGATAGACGGCAGGTCGGATACACTTCTGGAGAACCATAAAATCCAGCGCATCCGATCTCAATCCCGGGTTTGTGATGCCCGGCCACAGGGTCAGGGCGGCTACTGGCAAAGGAGCTCTCAATGCTAGACCTTCTCAAGACGAAGTTCGCGGTGGTTGCAATCCTTTTACTGTTCGCACTCGCGCTTGCCAGTGCGGGTCCGCTTGCCCCCGCTGCATATCGCGGGACTGTCAGCGCCGGTCCGTTCGATCCGCCCGATCCGTACGATGTCCGCGCCACGAGCAACGCCGGTCCGTTCGATCCGCCCGATCCGTACGATGTCCGCGGCACGCGCAACGCCGGTCCGTTCGATCCGCCCGATCCGTACGACGTCCGTGCCACGGGCAACGCCGGTCCGTTCGATCCGCCCGATCCGTACGATGTCCGCGCCACGAGCAACGCCGGTCCGTTCGATCCGCCCGATCCGTACGATGTCCGCGCCACGAGCAACGCCGGTCCGTTCGATCCGCCCGATCCGTACGATGTCCGCGGCACGCGCAACGCCGGTCCGTTCGATCCGCCCGATCCGTACGATGTCCGCGCCACGAGCAACGCCGGTCCGTTCGATCCGCCCGATCCGTACGATGTCCGCGCCACGAGCAACGCCGGTCCGTTCGATCCGCCCGATCCGTACAACGTCCGTGCCACGAGCAACGCCGGTCCGTTCGATCCGCCCGATCCGTACGATGTCCGCGCCACGAGCAACGCCGGTCCGTTCGATCCGCCCGATCCGTACAACGTCCGCGCCACGAGCAACGCCGGTCCGTTCGATCCGCCCGATCCGTATGACGTCCGCGCCACGGGCAACGCCGGTCCGTTCGATCCGCCCGATCCGTATGACGTCCGCGCCACGAGCAACGCCGGTCCGTTCGATCCGCCCGATCCGTATGACGTCCGTGCCACGAGCAACGCCGGTCCGTTCGATCCGCCCGATCCGTACAACGTCCGCGCCACGGGCAACGCCGGTCCGTTCGATCCGCCCGATCCGTACGATGTCCGTGCCACGGGCAAGTAATTCGGCCAACAATTTTCTGCACGCGCGCCGCGACCCGGCTTAGAATTGAGACAGCATGAATGCTGTGCTCAGTTCCGTCCAGGCACTAATCTGGTTTTGGCTCCAGGCCGTGGTGATCACCCGGCTCCTGCGCGGGAAGTGGCGGCAGTTTCCGCTGATTTTCGCTTTCGTCATCGCGGAGTTCCTGGTGTGGGTGGCCCAAATTCCCGCGTTTTGGGCAGTTTCTTTCCACGGGACCCCCGCCGCACGGTCGTGGAGCGCCAGGATCTACGATCGCGGAGAGGTGTTCCTGGAGTTCTTCACCTTCGTGGTGGTGATCAGCCTGATCTTCCGCGCCAGCGCCCATCTCCAGTCCCGCAGATTGATGTTCGCGGTTTGCGCGGGGGGCGCGATTCTGTTCGTGGGAATCTCGTTCTGGGTGCACTACAACCCCTCCATTGGCGTGGGTTTGTGGATGACTCCCTGGACGCGCGATCTGAACGTCGGCACCACCATTCTGGATCTTGCGCTGTGGTTCCTGCTGATGGCGCAGCGGCGGAAGGACGAGTGTCTCCTGCTATTGGTCGGCGCTCTGGGGATTCAGTTCACGGGAGCGGCGATTGGACATTCCTTGCGATCGCTGGCCCCACACCACAGCTTTTGGTCGGCAATCCTGGGAGGCAAGGTGGTGGCGATTTCCAGCCTCATCCGCGTGTACCTGTGGGCGCGGGCGTTCCGCCCGGCGCCCCAGGTGGCCGGCAAGGGCTTCGCGCTGGATGTTCCTTCGGGACCGGGGGGATAGGGCGGTGTTTACGCCCGCATCGATGTAGGGCGGGGCCGGCCGGCGGCCCGCCCCGCAGAGCAGCGGAGCCGCAACCCAACCGCGCGGGATATTCCGGGCTGCCGGGGGCGAGATCGTCTCGCGCGCAGGCGAGCTCCGCTCGCCGGGCCGCGCCCAGAAGGGCACCCGCAATCGGCCGCAGGATGCCAGCCTGCCCCACATAAAACCGTCGCGGCGCGCGAAGAATTTGACGGGTAGTAGTACATCGAGTACACTTCCCGAGAGGGCTACTGCTTCGGCGGCGGGACTGTTCGGCGGTGCCGCTTCCTACTTCGCGCCCAGCGATGCAGCCAGACCGTCGGCGGTGAACACCTTCACCTCGACGCGGCGGTTCTTGGCGCGGGCTTCGCGAGTGTCGGCATCGTCGACCGGCTTCTGGTCGCCCAGGCCGATCGTGTGGATGCGATAGATGGGGATGTCACCCTTGGCCACGAGGTACTGAACCACTCCATCGGCGCGGCGCTGGCTGAGCGCTTCGTTGTATTCCTTATTGCCGGTCTTATCGGCGAAGCCTTCCACCACGATGAAGAACCGGTTGTCGGCCTTGGCGGCGGCGGCGAGCTTGTCCAGGTCCGCCTTGGCGGTATCGGCGAGCTTGTACTGATCGAAGCCGAAGAGCACGGCGGCGGCGGTCTGCATCTTGTAGTCGTCGATATTGGCGACCGCGCTGCGGAGCGCCTGCATATCGGCATCCGCTTTCGCGTCGGCCTCGCTGGCCTTGGTCAGGGCATCGGCGGCATGATGGTCGGCGTCCCCCGCGTGCCGATCGGCGTCGGCGGCGTGGTGGTCGGCGGTAGTGGCCATTTCCTTGGCGGCGTTGATGCCGTTGGTGGCCTTTTCATCGAGTTGCTTCAAATCGCTTCTGGTGCCCTGGATCTGCTGGCTGTTTTGAGTGGTCTGGTCACCCACCTGGTCGACTTTCGCCTGGATGGGAGCGGCGGTGTCGCGAACGTACTTTTTGGTGGCGCAACCGCCGGCGAGCAAAGCGCCCGTCACGACTATGGTGGTGGCAAGAAGTGCTTTCATAATTCAGTATCCTCACATACCAGTATGCACTTGGAGGGCCAGTACGGCGGGCGGCTGCTTCCGCGGGTTCTGTGGTTTCACCGGATGTAAGGTTTACGCGAGTGTGCGTTTTCTACCATATCGCATCCAAGCAATGCCCGCGGGTGCAACCCGCCTGCGGGGCGGCGAGTGCCGGAAGCACTCCGGCGGGGCCGGAAGCCGGACAGACTCCTCGCCGGCGAATCGCGGAAGCACGGTCGCGGGCGCCCGGTGGATCGGAGACTCCGGCGCGGGGCCTCTCTATCGCGCCGGTCACCGATGATCGCAACGGGGTTCCATGGTCACCGTTTGCAGACTACGAGCATTGCACGGGGTCGCGGGAAGTGCCGTTGGCAGCATGTCTGCGACCGTGCAATATTGCGCTCTTGCGGGGAACCACTCCGCTGCGGCCGTGCCTCCGAAAGGAGCCGCGAGCATCATCGGGCAACCCGGCGGCGCCGAATCTCCCGGTCGAAAACCTGGCGGTTCGGCCTGGAAAACACGGCCGCCGCGCGAATCCCGAGGATCGCCGCAAGACTGCGGAAATTGCGTGCCGGTACGATGCCTATTGACACCGCCCGTGGCCCATGTACAATCCAAAAGGACCCTAATTTCGCTACGGAACCGACTCGCCATGTTCAAAGCCAGAAAAAGTCGCCCCACGCCATCGCCCGAGGGACAGGGATTCAACAGCAGCGAGGTAGCTCGATTTTGCGGGGTGAGCTTGCGGCAGTTGCAGTGGTGGGACGAACGCAACGTGGTTTCACCCCGCCAGGACGGGCACAAGCGCATTTACATGCCGGCCGAAGTGGTCGAGATTTCAGTGATCGCCGAACTGCGCCGGAAAGGTTTCTCGCTCCAGAAGATCCGCCGCGTCCTCCGATTCCTGCAAAAGGACATGGGAAAGCGCCTCGGCGAAGCTCTGTCCTCCTCTTCCGACGTCCATCTTCTCACCGACGGCAAGTCCATCTACCTGGAGGAAGCTTCCAACCGGGTGATCGATCTCCTGAAGAGCGCGCGTCAGCCCATGTTCCTGGTCTGCGTCACCGACCAAGTCAAACGACTGACGGCGCTGTCCGAGCGCAAAGCGCCGAAATCCGAAACTGCCCCTCTGGCGGCCCGCAAGCTGAAGATCGGGTAAGGCCAGAGCTTCGCGGCGCAAACGCGAACATCCAAGCGATTCGTTGGAAAAGCCTGACGGCCGCAAATCGCCAAACCGCCGCGCCCCACGGCGAAGGGCTTATCTCGGCCGCGAGCCGCGGCTCACGAAGATCAGGAAGGCCATCAACACAACCGTCCCAAAGATCACGTAGGAGATTGGGCTGTACCTCGCGAGCATGGCGACAAAGGCCACCAGGAGGCCCATAACACCCCCGCGCAGCTTGGCCGAGATCGCCAGGAACAGGACAGCCAGACCGAGAAGTGAGATAGCGCGAAGCATACGGCGCGAGCTTGTGCCAAATTTCTGTGGCGACCCGAACCAAACCCGGTGGATCGCCCTATTGACATCCTTATGGTACCAGGAGTTTTCCTCAGCCGCACACGGTTTGCAACGGATTGGCCGGACTCCCGCGGCGTGCTTATCAGCCTTTCCGGGGGAAGCGACCGATGCGGAGCCCAGGCCGCAGGGGGGGTCCCGGCCCACCTTCGCCCGGTTACGCGCGACATGGAAGTGGATTCGCTGGGGTGATGTGGGGCAGGTTTTCAACCTGCGGCGGGTTTGTAACCCGCCTGTTGGCGTTTGTACAAAGCCGGCATTGGGCCGATTGCGGGTGCCCCCTGGGCGGGGCCGCAGGTTGAAAACCACTGCTGTCCAAATTAGCGCGGAAACACCACATTTGGACAGGCTAAGCCCTTGATTCCACATACCAGGCCGCCAGACTCGAAAAGCAGGTTGGCTCGTTCCTTCCGATGCTGTCCAAATTGCGGCCCGGTCATCGGCGCACCGTTTCTCTGGCAGAACAGGTTCGAACGGCCCTCTGGCAGCCCTTTCAAGGCATTGTCGCTGGCGGCTTGCCCGAACCGCTGGCATTTTGCTGTCCAAATTAGCTTTGCCCAAAACCTAATTTGGACAGCAGTGGTTGAAAACCTGCCCCACAAGGGCGCTGCGGGCCTTGCGCTCGCGTACGCTCGGATTCGAGCGGTTTTGCTGGCGAATCGCCTCCCCGCCCACTTCCATGTCGCGCACGCGGCAGGGTGGCGACCGGCCCACGCCGGCGCCGGTTTCGTGCTATGCTTCCGCAAAGGCCCATCTGAGGCTGAGGCGCTGGTGAGCGCCCGCCCGTGAAAGGCAGAGATGTAAAGCGGTGGATGAAAGCCTGTTGGACGAACTTAGGGCGACTCCCAGCGAAGCCTGCTTCACCGAGGTTTTCAACCTACACCGGCGCGCGGTGTTGACCCGTTGCCGCCGGATGCTCGGCGATCCGGCGGCGGCGGAGGATTTGGCGCAGGAGACGTTCGCCGTGGCCTTCGCCAAGATTCACTTGTTCCACGGCGGCGTCTTCGCGAACTGGCTGCTCGCAATTGCGCGGAACCGGTGCGTCAACTACCTGCGGGCCTCCCTGCGAAGACCCGAGGCGCCACTCCCGGAAGACGTCTCCTCCAGCCTCGGGGATGACACGGCGGACGACCTGGCGCTTTCGGGGCAGGTTCGCGCCGTGCTGGAGCGGCTTCCGCCCGAGCAACGGGTGGCGCTCAAACTGTTCTACGCGGATGGTTACAACTACAATGAAATCGCGAGATTCCTGGGCTGCCCGGAGAAGCGGGTCAAGAGCCATCTGCAAAACGGCCGCAAACGCTTTCGGTCGATCTGGGAAGAAACCGAGGGAGGGGCGCGATGAGCGCGGAACCCAAGCGGCTCCTGGAGGACGCTCTCCGCAGGCTGCGGCGGGCAGCCGGCGATTGCCCCAGTTCCGAAGCCTTGGAGCGATTCGCGATCGGGGAGTGCCCCGAGCGGGAGTCGCGGCAGATTCGGGACCATATTGCCGGCTGCGGAGTCTGCGACTGGGTGGTCGAAAAGGCCAGGGATTTCGACCGCGCCGGGGAGCGCCGCTCCGGCAGGCTCGCCGTTTGGCTCCGCGGGCCGGTGCTCGGATACGCGCTGGCCGCGCTGCTGGCCTACCCGGCGTATCTGGGGATTACGCGCCGGCCCGCAAGAATCGACCGGACGCCGGCGGCCGTAGCCCCCGTGGGCTTGGTGGCGGCTTTGGTGGTGGATGTGAACCCCGTTCGCGGAGCGGCCCGGCCCGCCGCCCGGCTCCCGCGCGATCCCGACGCTATGGTGCTTCTGAGCGCCGTTCTGCCCGCGCGGGCGGGAACGGCTTACGACCTGGCCGTGTTGGATGCGGCTGGGGCAGTGGTCGCTGCCCGGCGCGGCCTGGCCGGCGATGGCGGAGAGTTCACCGTGGCCTTGCCACGGCGATTGCTGCGGGCGGGCGAATACACGCTGCGGGTCGAGGGTGATCAGCAGCGATTCCAGTTCCCCTTCACCCTCGCGGAGTGAGGATGCGGTTCGGCTTTGCGGTTGCGCTCCTGGCGGCGCAGCTCTGCGGCCAGCCGGGCGGGTTGGTTCCGCCCACCGACCCGGTGTGGGCGGAGTACTTCCATGCCTGGAGCCTGGTGGGGGAGCGTCCCGAAGAGGGCATCGCGCTACTCCAGGGAATCGTCGCCCGCCACAAGGATTTCCATCGGGCCTACGAAACGCTGGCGCTCGCCTATTGGGACAACCGCCAGACCGAGCGCGGCAAGGAATACTTCCAATCCCTGGCGGCCGCCGATCCGGCCAACGGACTGGCCGACTATGCGCTGGGGATCATGTTGGATCGGGATGAGAGCCAGCCCACCGGCTCGTCCTTCGAGCACTACGCGCGCTGCCTGCAAGAGCAACCGGGGGCCTGGCCGTGCTACCCGGGCGCCGTGGAAGCCTTCGCCGATCCGCACAAGCAGAATGTGCCGGAGCGGGAGCTTCGGCAGTTCATCCCCTGGGATGAGAACCGGCCCGAGTCCGCACTGTTGCTGGGATGGCTCTACACCAGCCAACGGCGAATCGACGAGGCGCTGCGGGTGCTGGAGGCGGCGCTCGAACGGGTGCGGGGAACGGACCAGCCGGAACTGGAAGCCGCGCTGCACATGGCGATCGCCGACGCTCACAGGGCCGCTTCGGCCAGGGCCACGGAACCCGTGCTCGAACACGCCAGCGCGGCGCTCAAAATCTACCAGCAGCTCGGCGATCCCGAAGGCCAGTTGGGAGAGAGCGTCCGCGTGGCGCAGGCCTATGCAGCCCGGGGAGACGCCGCCCGCGCCCGCGAAGTCGAGGACCGCTGCCTGACCGCGGCGCGCCAGGCGCACTCCCGCATCTGGGAGGAGGCGGTTCTTACCATTGCCGGGCACGACGCCGAGTTGAGCGGAGACCTGGATCGGGCCATCCAGGCATTCACCCGCGAGGCAGCCCTCTATGAGGAAGCTGGGCACCCGGCCGGAGCGCGCACGGCAGCGTACGAGCTGGGTGGGGTCTATCGCCGGCAAGGCCGCTTTGCCGAAGCGATCGAGTGTTTCGAACGCCTGTGGGCCTACGGCGTCAGCGCCAACGACAGGCTCCGGGAAGCCTTCGGCTTGAGAAGCCTGGGCGCAGTCTATGGCGACATGGGCGACTATTTCCGGCGCCTCGGGTACGAGACCGAGTCGGTGCGAATCTTTCGCGAAGAGGGGTATCAGTGGCAGGCCGGCGCCGGGCTCGGGAACATCGCGGATACCTATGCCGCGCTGGGCGATTTCCCGAGCGCCCGCGACAGTTTCCTGGAGTCTCTCCGCCAGGCGCGGGAGCACCAGGACCTCTCCGAGCAGGAGTCGATCCTCATCAGCCTGGGCCGGCTGGCGCTTACCATGGACCAGCCGCGGGAAGCACTTCGCTACCTGGACGAGACCAGGCAGTTTGCGGGGCGGGTATGGTATCCCGAAGCCGAGATGGAGGCGCTGGCGGTGCGGAGCGGCGCCTACAAGCGGCTGGGCCGTTACCGCGAGGCCGTCGAGAGCGCCAAGGCGGCAGTAGCGCTGGCGCAGGCGGGCCAGAACCGGACTCTCGAAGCGGGACTGCTAAGCGAGATGGGCGACTGCCAGCTCCGCGCGGGCGATCCGGCCGGGGCCGAGGCGGCGTTCGCCCGCTCGCTCGCCATCGGCGCGACAACCGGCCGCCCCGCGGTGGTGGCGGGTGCGCGGCGCGGTCTGGCGGAAACGGCGCAGCGGCGGGGCGACTACCAGGCGGCTTTGGGGCACCTGCGCGCCGCTATCGAGGCGATCGAGGCGATGCGCACCCAGATCCCGTCCCCGGAGTTGCGCGCCGGGTTCCTGCGGGAGAACTGGAGGGTCTACGAGGAGATCGTCGGCGTTCTCTCGCGACTCGACCAGTGCGAGCCGGGAGCGGGATACGGCCTCCTGGCCTTCGAATACGCCGAGCGGTCGCGGGCGCGCTCGTTCCTCGATCTGCTGGTGGAATCGCGGGCCAAAATCGCGAAGGGGTTGACCGCGGAGCAGACCCAGCGCCAGGCTTCCTTGCTCAATGCGATCGCGGCCGCCACGCGCGTCATGGACGAACGGCCCTCGCCGGAAAACGGCAGGGCCATCGAGACCGCCGAGAGGAACTTGGCCCAGTGGGTGGCCGGCATCCGCCAGAGCAATCCCGCCTACCAGCAGCTTCGCTATCCCGATCCGTGCTCGGCGCTCGAGGCGCAGGCGGTGGCGGCGCGCGGCGGCGCCATCGTGGAATACGCCTTGGGCGCGCAGCGGTCGCATGCCTGGCTGATTTCGGGAGCCTCAATCCGCATGGTCCGGCTGGCGCCGCGGGCGGAGATCGAGCGCGAAGTGAAAGCCTTTCGCCAGGACCTGGAGCGCCGGCCGCGGGGGCGGACGGCGGCGGACTTCGAGGGCCGCGCGCGCCGGTTGTACGCCCTGCTAGTGGCGCCGCTCGGGCCCTGGCTGAAGCCCGGCCAGCGGCTCACCATCGTCCCCGACGGCATCCTCCACTACCTTCCCTTCGAGGCGCTTGTGGCTGGCGGCACCGCCCAGTCGCGATTCCTGATCGAGGACTTCACCATCGGCTACGCCCCGTCGGTCACGGTATACGCCAGCCTGATGGCACAGGCGACGCAGAAACCGGCCGTGGGGCGGCGCGAGCTGCTGGCCTACGGCGATCCCGTGCTCCAGCCGGCTGCGAGCCGTGCGGGCAAGCCGGCGGAAATCGGCGAGCTCGTGCGCGGAGTGTACGCCGTGCGCGGGGCGAAGTTCACCGCTCTGCCCGCCGCCCGCGCCGAAGTGGAGGCCATCAGCGCGCTGTTCCCGCCGGGGCTGCGGCGGATGCGCCTGGGCGCCGACGCCAGCGAGGCGGCGCTGAAGCGCGAGGACCTGGCATCGTACAGGCGGCTGCACTTCGCCACCCACGGCGTGGTGGACGAGCAGATACCGGCGCGCTCCGGGCTGCTGCTCGCCCCCGGCGGCCCGGAAGAGGACGGCGTCCTTCAGTTGAACGAGATATTCAACCTGGATCTGGACGCCGAACTGGTGACGCTTTCGGCTTGCCAGACGGGGTTGGGGAAGCTGGTCACGGGCGAAGGCGTGGTGGGACTCACGAGGGCGTTTCTGTACGCCGGGGCGGCGCGGGTCGCGGTAAGCCTGTGGGAGGTGGACGACCTAGCCACCGGCCGCCTGATGGAGAGCTTCTACCGGCGGATGAAGGCGGGCGAGCGGCCGGCCGAGGCGCTGCGGCAGGCCAAGCTGGAGATGCTGCGCGCGGAGCCCACCGCCTGGCGCAATCCCTACTTCTGGGCGCCGTTCGTGCTGGTGGGGGCGTACTAGCGCGCCGCCGGCCCTCCCCCCGAAAAAAAGCCGCCCGCCGCGTGGAACTCGACCCCCCGGCGTTGTTCCCCTTATGTGGGCTTGGTCTCCGGCGGGGGTGAACCCTGCCCGACAACGGCACCACCCAAGAGGAGAAGAAATGTCCCATATCGCATTCCGCCGGCGGTTCTTGAAAAGGTCCGTTCGGAGAGCCGCTCGCGTTCTTCCCGAACCGCAGGCCAGCCTATCGAACACTGGAGGTCAGTCATGAGAGTGCTTCTACGGTATCGCGCGGCGCTCGCGTGCGCGCTGCCGTTCTTGCTCGCCGGTGGCTCCGTTTCGGTCCCCAGCGGCGCCCCACTGCAGCCGGACGCATTCCGGCTCCCGGCAGCCGTGCAGCAAGCACGGGTTCTCGATCAGTATGCGCAGCTTCCGCTGTGCTTCGAGCCGAACCTCGGGCAGACCAGCGCGCAGGTGCGGTTCCTGGCTCGTGCGGGTGGCTACACGATGTTCCTGACCGCCGGGGAAGCGGTCATGGTTCTGAGCCGGAGCGAGCGGCGCGAGAAGGGCTCGCCGCGCCGGCACGAGCCGGCACCAGTGGTGCAGCAGGCGGTGGTGCGTATGAGAATGGAGGGCGGCGCGGCCAACGCGCCGGTGGTGGGGCTGGAGCGGCAGCCGGGTATAAGCGCCTACTTCATCGGAAACGATCCGGCGAAGTGGAGGCCCGAGGTGCCGCACTACTCGCGGGTCGAGTACAAGCGGGTGTACCCGGGCGTGGACTTGGTCTACTACGGGGACCAGCGGCAGGTGGAATACGATTTCGAAGTGGCGCCGGGGGCGGATCCGGGGCAGATCCGGCTGGCCTATGAAGGGGCCGAGTTGCGGGTGGATCAATCCGGCGACCTGGTGCTGGCGACGCGTCTGGGCGAGCTGAGGCAGCGCAGGCCGCAGGTCTGGCAACAGGTCGGCGCCAGGCGGGTGGAGGTGGCAGCCAGCTACCGGCTGCTGGGCAAGAGGGTAGGAGTCGAGGTGGCGTCCTACGACCGAAACCGGGCGCTGGTGATCGACCCGGTGCTGGTATACTCGACCTACCTTGGCGGCAACTCTTACGACTATCCAGGTGCCATCGTGGTGGACACCGCGGGAGCGGCCTACGTGGCGGGCTATACCACTTCTACGGACTTTCCCACGGCCAACGCCTACCAGGCTAATTCCGGAGGTGGAACCTATACCGGTGCCGATGCTTTCGTAACCAAGCTGAACGCCTATAACGGCAGTGGCCCGGTTACGCTGGCCTATTCGACGTACCTCGGTGGCAGCGGCGACGACATGGGAGGCGCCATCGCGGTGGACGCGGCCGGGGCGGTCTATGTGGCGGGCAGTACTACCTCGACGAACTTTCCCACGCCCAACGCCTACCAGTCGAGTTTCGGGGGTGGTCCCTACACCGGTGACGCGTTCGTAACCAAGCTGAAGCCCTACAGCGGCAGCGGCCCGGTCGCGCTTGCCTACTCGACCTACCTCGGCGGCAGCGGCGAAGACGCTGCCCACGCCATCGCGGTAGACGCTGCCGGGGCGGCCTACGTGGTGGGCGAAACCGGCTCCAGGAATTTCCCCACGCTTAACGCCTACCAGTCGAGTTTCGGGGGCGGCGCTTACATGGGCGATGCCTTCGTAACCAAGCTGAACGCCTATGGCGGCAGCGGACGGGTTACCCTGGCCTACTCGACCTATCTCGGTGGATACAATGATGAGACCGCCATCGCCGTCGCGGTAGACGCCGCCGGGGCGGCCTATGTGGCTGGCTACACCTACTCGACCGACTTCCCCACGGCCAACGCCTATCAGACAGCCCTTCGCGGAACAACCGATGCCTTCGTGACCAAGCTGAACGCTAATGGCGGCAGCAGCCCGGTGACGCTGGCGTACTCGACCTACCTCGGCGGTAGCAAATACGACTATGCCTGGGCCATAGCGGTGGATGCGGCCGGGGCGGCCTACGTCGCAGGTTCCACCGATTCCAGCGATTTCCCCACGGCCAACCCCTACCAGGCGCATTATGGGGGTGCTGGAGGTCTGTTCTTGTACGACGGAGATGCCTTCGTAGCCAAGCTGAAACCTTACAACGGCGGCGGACCGGTTGCACTCGCCTATTCGACCTACCTTGGCGGCAGTGCGACCGACTTGGCCTACGCCATTGCGGTGGACTCGACCGGGGCAGCCTACATCGCGGGTGTGACCGCGTCCACGGACTTTCCCAAGGTCAACGCCTACCAGACGAGTCTGCATGGAACAAGGAATGCCTTCGTAGCCGAACTGAACGCCTATGGGGGCAGCGGGGCGGTCACGCTGGCCTTTTCCACCTACCTCGGCGGCGGAAGTGAGGTTTCTTGCGGCGTCGCGGTAGACTCGGCGGGAGCGGTCTACGTAGCGGGTTACGCGTACTCGAACTTCCCCACGGTGAACCCGTATCAGGCCTATGGCGGCGGATTGACCGATGGCTTCGTGACGAAGATCGCCTTCGGCCCGTCCTTCACCGCGGCGGGCGTGGCGAATGTGGGCAGTTACCTCAGCGGCGCAGTGGCTCCGGGGGAAATCGTCTCCATTTTTGGAAGCAACCTCGGCCCTTCAGTTGGCGTTCCCAACACCGGATACGATCCCGCCACGGGAGCCCTGCCAACCGCGCTGGGAAATGTCAGCGTGTCCTTCGACGGCCAGGCGGCGCCGCTGTTTTTCGTGCGCAACGATCAGATCAACGTGCAGGTCCCCTATGAGGTGGCCGGCAAGTCCGCTACCGGCATCGTGGTGACCTATAACGGCGCCCCCAGTGCGGCGGTCAGCGTTCCGGTGACGGCCGTCAGCCCCGGCATCTTCCAGTACAACGGCCGCACCCTGGTCCTGAACGCGGTTACCGGCGCCATCGTCGATGGCGGCAATCCCGCCAGCCGGGGCGATTATGTGATCCTCTTCGGCACGGGGCCAGGGCTGGTGGATCCCCCCGTTCCGACCGGAAAACCTGCCACCGCGTCGCCCTACAGCCTGGTCCGCAACCCGCAGGCGCAGATCGGCGGCCGCGTTGTCCCGGTCGCCTTTGCGGGGATGACACCCGGCTTCACGGGGCTGATGCAGATCAACCTCCAGGTGCCGGCCGACGCTCCCACGGGCTCCGACGTGCCGCTACAATTGTCCGTTAACGGGATGACGGCTCAAGCGTATCTCGGAGGCGCTCCGACGGCTGCTCTCACAATCGCTATCAAGTGAAGGCAGCCGCCAGCGTTCCCGGTTCTTCGGCCCGCCGGTGGGCAGCCTTCGCTCCAGTGGCTCACGCGTCATGCGCGCAATCTCAGGGATGCCCAGGCTGAGCGGCCCGGGTGCGCGACTTGGAAGTGGATTCGCTGGAATGATGTGGGGCGCTGCGGGCCTTGCGCTCGCGTACGCTCGGATTCGAGCGGTTTTGCGGGCGAATAGCCTCCCCGCCCAACTTCGCCCACCCTTCCCGCAGCCCCGCGCGGGTCCCTGCTATGATAATGACTACGGAGAGGATTGGGACGCAACACATTCTCCGGTACACTTTTCGGTACTGGCCGTCGTCAGAATGGAAGAGACATTCCGGTGAGGACCGTGGAAGCGGCACGGCTTCCGAACGTCCGGTGAGAGCCATCATGAAGATGAAACAAGGCGTAAGCGTAGCGGTGTTGGTCGCGGCGGCCACCCTATTGGCGCCGGTATACGGTCCGGCGGTTCGCGCGCAGGCGCCGGCCCAGACCACCGACGACGTAGAGGCCCTGCAGCGCTCGGTGACGAGCGCCTTCGCGCTGGTGGAGAAGAACTTCGCCGATCCGGTCAAATCGGAAACGCTATTCTACTCGGGCGCTATCCCGGGCATGCTGCGCACCCTCGACCCCCACTCCAATTTCGTGGACCCGAAGGAATACAGCGAGATGCAGCGCAAGATGCATGCCCAGTATTTCGGCGTGGGCATGGAAATCTTCATGGATAGCGGCCACGTGGTGGTGATCCGGCCATTTCCCGGGTCGCCGGCATGGAAGGCCGATCTCCGCCGCGGCGACGTCATCTCCGCGGTGGACGGCAAGGACACCAAGGACAAGGACTCGGGCGCCGTCGCCGACATGCTGCGCGGGCCGCGCGGCACCAACGTGCGCGTCACCGTGAAGCGTGAAGGCGTCCCCGATCCGATCGCCGTGGAGGTAACGCGCGACGCGATCGAGACCAGCATCGTGGATGCCTTCTGGCTGCAGCCGGGCATCGTCTACCTCAAGATCGACAGCTTCGAAGCGCAGAACGTAGCCCGTGACGTGGAAGCCGACCTGGGCCGCCTGGGCGAAGCCGGCGTGAAGGGCATGATCCTCGACTTGCGGGAGAATCCCGGCGGTCTGGTGAGTGAAGCCGTCAGCGTGGCCGGCCGGTTTCTAAAAGATGGCGTGATCGTGGTATCCCACCACGGCCGCGCCGAAGCCGAGCAGGTGTTCCGCGCCAAGGCCGTGGCCGCCGCCCAGAAGTACCCCATCGTGGTTCTGGTGAACGAACGGTCCGCCTCGGCCGCCGAAATCGTCTCCGGAGCGCTGCAGGATCACGACCGCGCCTGGATCATGGGCGCCACCACGTTCGGCAAGGGCCTGGTGCAGGCGCAGTTCCCCCTGCATGAAGGCGCCGCCCTGTTGCTCACCATCGCGCACTACTACACCCCCAGCGGACGCCTCATCCAGCGCGACTACTCGCACTCATCCTTCTACGACTACTACACGCACCACGGCGACAACCAGAGCACCCAGGACATCAAAGCCACCGACAGCGGCCGCAAGGTCTACGGCGGCGGCGGCGTCACTCCCGACGAGAAGTATCCGTCCCACGTCTACAACCTCTTCGAGCGGCGCACCATCAACGGCATGGCTTTCATGCACTTCGGCAACACGTACTGGGGCGCCGCCAAGCCGACGCTGCCCCCCAACTGGCAGCCCGATTCCGGCACTGTGGATCGCTTCCGCGCGTACCTGAAGACCACCTCGATTCCCATCACCGACGAAGAATTCGACGCTAATGTCGACTTCGTCAAACGGGAATTGCGGTACGAGCTGTACTTGCGGGCATTCGACAAGACCACCGCCGAGCGGTCCAAGTGGGCCGAGGATCCGGAAGCCGGCAAGGCCGTCGAGAGCCTGCCGAAAGCGCAGTCGCTCCTCAATACCGTGCAGCGCGTGCTGGCCGCGCGCGGAATCCGCGGATAGGCCGGCGGAGCGCCGCGCCGGAGCGAATCAGCACCACCGTCCCACCAGACCGGGCGGCGCGACAGCCTTGGGGGAAATCGCCGAGGCGACCAGCGCGCGAAACGCCGCCATCTCATCGGCGCCCTGGAAGAAGCGCTTGGGCACGAGGTATGCAAGACTCGGCGCGTAATAGAACACGAACAGGCGCCGGGTTTCCCACACGGAGCCGATCGTCTTCCAGCCCGCGGCACAGGAATTATCCGCCCCTTTGAAGCCCATCCCGCCCGAATCGAACCACACCGTCGAGCATTTTCGCAGATACAACTGGGCCTTCCACTGGCGCGCCGCCTTCCAGAGAGGCGCAAGAAGTATGCCCAGCAGCCACACCAGGCACATGCCCGAGAACGGGATCAGGCGCGCCGCGCGCGGCCGGTTGCTACCGAAAACCAGCATCGCCGGAGCGACCGCGCCGCATGCCGCGGCCACCGTGAGGAGAGGCCAGGCCCGGCGAAACGTGTGGAAGTAGTGAAACCCGATACAGTCCCGAACTGTCCAGGCGCCGTGCAGTTCGATGGCGGGCGTATCGGCCATACACAAAGCGTACCACGCGGTTCCGGACAACCGCTGCGGCGTTACGCGGACGCGCTCGCCCGGCGGGTCATGCCGTTTGGCGCCTGGGCGATGGCGCACTTCCCGAGCCGCCGGCGGACCTTGCAGAAACCTGGCGTGGTAGCGCGGGGCAGACCCGGAGAGGAAAATGGTCTGCCCCGCTCCGCCCCCGCGGGGTCGCCGGGAGAGACACACCGGCGTTCAGCGCAACCGCGCGGGGCGGCGACGATACCGTCACCCCTCCGCATCATGAGACGGAGCGGCGCGAAAATGCGTTTCGGGCCGGCGGGCGCCGTCAGTCAACCTGGTACGGCACCGAAATATCGACCTTGGCCGGCGGAAAACACATCCTCGCGTTGCAGGCCTGGTAGCTTAGCTTGCCGGCGGCCATTCCGGGTCCGGCGGGAGCGCCCGCGGCCACCTTGAAATTCGCGGCGATTTCGAAGGTCCCCGTGAACACGCTAAGCGGCTTATCGCTGAACTCGTACTTCTCGCTGGAGGCCCTCGGGTAGACCACATCCCCGCCTTCAAGCGCGCCCTTGGAGGTCCAGGCAACCTTGAGCGGGATCAGGTAGTCTTCGCTGGGGGCGTTGCTGTTGACGTGGAAGCCAGGCTCCACCGTCACTGGAATCCTCGCAACGACGGCGGCGTTCCGTTTGCCCTCCACCTTCCGGATGGCGCCCACCGTCAGGTGGCCGCTACCTTGTGCGAAGAGAAAGGGCAGACACCATACTGCGATCGATGTCCACCTTCGAGCCGGCCTGCAGCAGTTGTTCCACCCCATCCTGGATATCCTTCCTGCTCGTGAGCCCCACGTGGACCACGGCGATTCTTCCTTCCCGGTCGATCAGGAACGTGGTGGGCAAAGACTCCACGCCACCGTAGACCTCCGCCGTCCGGTCGTTGCCGATCACGATCCGGTAGTTGACTTGCATTTCGGCCAAAAACGGTTTGACGTCTTCCCACCCGTTGTCGTCCATGGAAACGCCCAGCACCTCGAAGCCGCGGTCCTTGTTTTCGCGCTGCATCTCGATGAACCACGGGATTTCCATCCGGCAGGGGCCGCACCAGGTCGCCCAGAAGTCCAGCAGAACCACCTTGCCCCTGTAGTCCGAGAGATGGACCGTCCGGCCATCGGCATCCTTCAAGGCGAAGTCCGGCGCCGGCTTGCGTTCGCTTGCCGGCCTGATCGACTCGGCCTTTACCGTGCGGGTGCTGGAATATCGGAACACGAGAAAGGACCCCAGCGCCAGGGCGGCGAAAAGTAGCACGGAGACACTCGGTCGAAGCACAGGCGGATTTCCTGGTTCAATTATACCGACAATTCCCGCCGCTCCACCCAGCGCTGGAACCACTCACGGCGCCGCGCGCGGAACCTCGGCGCCAGTCGAAACTCGCCGTGCCGGCGGACGCCCGAATACAGCCACGCGGCCGAGTCGCAGAAACTCTCGCAGCAGTATTCCCGCCATCGCCGCGACCGCGCGGCCACGTCTGGCGGCGTCAACGCCCGTTTGCGCCATTCGGCCGACCAACCCAAGTCTCCGCCGGCGCCCGCGCGGCGCTCCGCGCGCATGCGGGCTTCCCAGGCGAGCCGCATTGGATTTCCCGCGCGCAGCCAGACGAAATGGAACAGCTCATGCACGAAGACGCGCGGAAACTCCGCGCGAGCGCAGTCGAAGGCAATCCGCCGTTCCCTGAGGAAACTCCCGGCATGGACCACGCCACGCCGGTCGCGCAGCCCGCGCACCCGTTGAATCCGGATGGGCGAACCGGCGATGGGCGGCAAACGGCGGCGGATGGCCCCCAGGGCGCGAGCGAGAGCCGGATCGTCAAGCGTGAAGCGCACATTCCAGGATACGCGTTCGGACCACCCATGCGCCGCCCGGCATACGGCACCGCGGTTGTCATGGAGGGGCGGTGAGTCCGGGCCGAAGAAAAAGGAGGCGGCTGCGGCGTTGCCCGCCTGACTAGACCGGAATCCGCCGGCTGCCGGGAGAACGGGTGGGTTGCCACCGGGAGTTGGCCGTGCAGCCGCACCAAAACCGTTTCCGGAGCCGCCACAGGGCGATACGCGCGCGGTATCCTCACTTATGCCGGGGATTCGGGAAGTGCCGGTCTCAACGGTGAGTTAAAATGCGGGGCATGGGCGATCCGGTTCCAGTTTCCGTCGTCGTGCCGGTCTTCAGCAGCCGGGATTTGTGACACAGCCGATCCAGTTTCGGTATCGCCGATGGACCTCCGCCGGCCCAAAAGGAGCCGCATGACATGACCTGCCGGATACCATTCAACAAGCCGAGCTTGACCGGCAAGGAGTTGAATTACGTCGCTGACGCCGTCATCGGGGGTCACAGCGCCGGCGACGGGCTTTACACCAAGCGCTGCCACGAGTTTCTCGAAAAGGCGTTGGGAGCGCAGCGCGTGCTCCTGACCACGTCTTGCACCCACGCGCTCGAAATGGCGGCATTCCTGCTGAATGCCGGACCGGGAGACGAGGTGATCGTCCCATCCTTCACGTTCGTCTCCACCGCCAACGCGTTTGCGATACGCGGCGCGCGCCCGGTGTTCGCCGATATCCGCGGCGATACCCTCAACCTGGACGAGCGGCTGCTGGGGCGCCTCATCACCGAACGCACTCGCGCCATCGTTCCGGTGCATTACGCCGGCGTCGGTTGCGATATGCGGTCCATCCTCGATCTGGCCGCGGCCAATCGAATCCCGGTGGTCGAAGACAACGCTCACGGCCTGTTCGCCAAGCATGACGGGCGGTTTCTCGGCACTTTCGGCTGCCTGGCGGCGCAGAGTTTTCACGAAACGAAGAACGTCACCTGCGGGGAGGGCGGCGCGCTGGTCATCAACGATCCGGCGCTGATCGACCGGGCGGAAATCATCCGCGAAAAAGGCACCAACCGCAGCCGCTATTTCCGGGGCCAGGTCGATAAGTACACCTGGGTGGATCTGGGATCGAGTTACCTGCCATCCGACATACTGGCGGGTTTCCTGCTGGCGCAGCTTGAATCTTCCGAACACATTCAGGCGCAGCGCTGCCGCATCTGGCACAGGTACCACGACTCGTTGGCCGATTGGGCCCGCCAGCACGATGTGCAACGTCCGTTCGTACCGGCCAGTTCCGAGCAGGCCTACCACATGTACTACCTGATTCTGCCGTCGTTCGACGCACGGCGGCGGCTGATCGCATTCTTGAAAAGCCATGGCATACTGGCGGCGTTCCATTACGTTCCCCTGCACGTTTCCGCTATGGGGCTGCGCTTCGGCGGGCGGCCGGGCCAGTGTCCGGTGACGGAGACGGTCAGCGAGCGTCTCGTCCGGCTCCCCTTCTATAACAGCCTCGGCGAGGGCGAACAGTCCGAGGTTATCGAAACCATCCGGAGCTTCGACGACTGGCCGAGGTGAGGCCCCGTTTGAGCCTTACCGCCGGCGCGGCATGCTGCGCGCGATGCCAGCGGCGAGAAGCCTACGCCATAGCTACGCCCTGGTCTCGGCGTGGTGCCGGACGTTCGATGCCCTTCACCGGGAACAGCACGTCCTCGGCGATATTGGTGGCGTGGTCGGCAATCCGCTCCAGGTTTTGCGCGATGAACATCAGCATTGAAAAAGCGGATGCGCAGGGCGGCAGACCCATCGCTGTCCAGATGACCGGTGCGCGTTTTCAGCGCCAGTGCGGAGTGTAACTCAACGCCCGCGCAGCGGGAGACGACGATACGCCGATCGGCTCCGCCAAAGATAGCCGCAACCCGACCGGAGCCTATCTCCGGATGGTAGAGCTTGATCGGCGCGCTGGAATCGAAGAACTAGTTCACCGCTTTCAGAACCGGTGCTCGCGCTCGGCCATGATCGCCTCAGACCAGGAACTGGAGTCCGTCGCCGTCATTCGGCGGACCTCCTCGTGAGTGGGGATGCGGGCCGCGGTCGCGACTTCCCGGCGCGCCTGTTCCAAGAAACTCCGGTCGACAAACGAGGCCAAGGAATCGTCCGAAATGCTGGAGATCGTGAGCCTGACGCGCTCGTGTTCCTCCAACGGCAGAGGTCCCAACGGCCGCAGGACGCCATTCTCGTAAACCGCGTCCACGTGGTTGGTCATGATGCCTCTGTCCTACGCTGGTTTCGCGTACGCCACGAAAGCAGTCCGGACCTGAACAGCGATGCCGTTCAGAACTGGCCGGGGCGGGGCGATTTGAACGCCCGACCCCCAGCGTCCAAGGCGGTGTCCGGTCCTCCTGGAGAGTTTTTTGTTTTCAAATACTTACGTTTCAACCAGATAGAAAAGCCCTGTCGAAGGTTGTTGAACTCTGTCGTGCCTGGAGGCTTTGAGCAGCTACGGAATCATCTACAGTCCCGGATTCCCGACTCGCGCCGACAAGCCTTCTTGGACATCACCAGTGCGGCGCCGCGAGCACCCATCGTTACAAAGACTCGTTCCGCGCGACTCGCCTCGATCAATGGGCCGCCGAATTCAGTTGCCCTTTTATCTGGCTTCCCCGCTTCTTGCTTTGTCGCGGCGATTACTCGCTTGTTATGGCGAACTTGATCCTCATCGTGTTTTTCCCGATGGTCATGGTCACCCAGCGGGCGATGGCGGGTGGTACTGGCAGCGCAATTTCCCGCAATCCTCTTCGGCGCGGGGGCAGAGAGTGTTGGATCTCTTCGCGAACTGGCAAAAACTCGACTCGGCCACGAAATGTGGCGCAATCCCCGCGAATGGCGCAGGCGACTCGGAACACCTCATGATTCTGCGTTTCCGGGAGGACTTGGTTCCACGGGTTGTGGAGGCCTTCGCACTCTCGACCGTCTCCGGCAGGTGGTATGGTGCCGGGGGGATCGCACCGGCGGCAGGTCCGATTCAACTGTTCAGCCTCTGTTTTCCCGGTATCCCGCCGGGGGTGTGCCCTAATCCCATTCGCACGCCAATCGGGCGATCTCTCTTTGCCGGTCCTCCTGGTGGAGCGCGCTGTGGGGAAACCGGGAGCGACAGGACCTAGACGCCATTTATCGCCGATGTAAGCCGTGTCATGCTCGATCACGACGAAGTTTCGCCGCCCGGCCTTCGGCCTCTTTTCACCCTGACAAAAACGTTGGCCTCAGCCGGGTCCATCAATTCGCGGCCGGATGCCAGCAGGCGGTAAAAGTCCTTCAGTTTGCGTACGCACTTGGGTTCTTCCACGGTGACCGCGATTTCGCGGCGGAAGTCCAGACTCATCGCCGTCTGCGCCATGCTCCCGATGGCCGCGATGCGCCCGTCGACGATCATCAGTTTCCCGTGCGCCAGCAGACCGCCGAGGTTCCCCTGGCCAAGCACCCGCACGTCCACGCCCTGCGCCTTCTTGGACTTCAGCAGCGCCTGCATCGCGGGATCGTCCAGTTTGTGATCGATGATGTGAATCGAGCGCCTGGCGCTACCGAGCAGCGCGGTGAATTGCGCGCGCGCCCGTTCCGGGCCGACGATCAGGCGTGGATTGACCCGCGAGGAAAGCGTCGAATGCGGCGCCAGCCAGTCCACCTCGAACAATTCGCGCAGGCCGGCGACCACTCCGGGGTCGTAGGTCAACAGAATGAAGTCGCAGGTCGCTCCGAAGCATTTGGCCGTCAGGTTGAGCGAGGTAATCAAAGCGGGGCCATCGTCCGCCAGGAGATACTTGGCGTGATACTTCACCACCGGGTCCGAATACGGATGCACCTTGGCGCCCATGCTCTCCAGATAGGTGCCCAACGCTTTGAGCCTCTTTTCCCAACCGCGGGCCCGGGGCGTCATCAGGAAGCGGACGCCCACTTTGCGGTTCAATGCCTCGCCGATGGCGTCCAGCACGGCGACGTCGGTGCAGCGAAACACCGAGATCAGCAATCGCTCGCGCGCGGAGCGGATGACCTGAAGCACGGCTTCGCGCCGTTGCTTGATCGCCAGAATCACCTGGTCCCGTTCTTGAGCGATGCCACCAGGCGAGTTCATCATGCTAAAGTCCAGTCTCCTCCGATTGTAAGGTATATTTGGTTTAGAGATGTCCTTTCAGTGCCCCGATGCGGCGGAAGACCGGAGACTCCGCGAACTCCTGCGCCGGCAGGACAAGAACCGCGGCTTCCTGGTGGCGTTCGAAGGACCCGATGGCTCCGGGAAAACCACGCAGCGCAAGCTGTTTAAGGCTTGGATGCGCAGCGTCGGGCACGATGTGGTGACTTATAAGTGGAACTCCTCGCACCTCATCTCGCCCATCTTGAAAGCCCGGAAGCTGGCGCATTCCTTAAGCCCTGAGGAGTATTGCATTCTGAGCGCGGCGGCATTCCGGCACCAGTTGAATACCGAGATCCTGCCCGCGCTTTGGTCCGGCAAGGTCGTGGTGGCCGACCAGTTCCTGTACACGGCGGTGGCGCGCGACTCGGCGCGTGGGCTCGATTTGAACTGGGTGTTGAACGCATACCTGCCGCTCTTCTGGCCCGACCAGGTCTTCTACTTTGCGCTGTCCGCCGAGGCTGCATCCGACCGCGGCCGGGCCAAGATGCCGAGCTTTTACGCGGCTGGGCAGGACGTAACGAATATCGCGGACCCGGAAGAGAGTCACCTCCAATTCCTGGGCCGTGTGATCCAGGAGTTCGAAGCGCTCTCCACGATCTTTCAGTTTCTGAAGGTGGATGCGCGGCAATCGATTTGGGAGCAGCATCGCGAAATCCGGCAGATGTTCATGACGGCCAAACGCAGGAATTGGGGCGAGTGGAACACGGAAGCGGTGCTGGCGTGGCTAAGTGCCAGGGCGGGAGCCCCGAATGGCGAAACCGCAAAAGAAGAACGGTAAGAAGGATCGCCGGAAGAGCGCCGAGGACAAGAGGCCTCGCGGACGCCTGGTCGCGCTGGATGGCACCAATGGCGTGATGCTGCGTTCCGAAGCCGAGCGTCTGGCCCGTCTGTGCCGCGGAGCGGCCGACCCGGCCTGGAGCCTCTGGGACGCTTCCAACACGTTCTACGAATTGCGCATGGTCAAGGCCAAGAACCTCACGCCGACCCCCAGAGTGTTGATGCTCTTATACGCCTCCGACCTGCTGTTCCGCCTGCGCTGGGAGATCGAGCCCACGCTGAAGGAAGGGCGCACCGTGGTGGCCGCGCCCTACGTGGAAAGCGCCATGGCATTCGGTGTCGCCGCCGGTCTGCCCAGGGAGTGGATCGAGGAGTTATTCAGCTTCGCCCCCAAACCGGCGGCCTCGTTCCGCTTGAAAGAGAAGAAGAACGGCAAGGAAAAGAAACAGGATGGTGGTGGGGAGCCGGGCTTCGTGGAGTTCTTCTGTGCGAGCCTTGCCAAGCACTACCCGGGTTGGGAGACCGCCGAGGTGCGCCGCGAAATGCTGAAATACCTGAAGAGTCTGGAGGAGTTGCATCGGATCCACGAGTTCGGCAACAAACCCTACCACATCAAACGTGCGCTCACACCCGCCGGCTAACCGCCGGATCCGCGGCGCCGGCCACGGCGATTGAGCGTCACTTGACCGGCAGCGGCACCGCCGGCGCCATTTCTCCACCGATGCCGATGTTGAGGAACGAGCCAGGAGCCGCGTTTGCGGGAACCTGCACGTTGATCTGGTACAGGCCAATGAATCCCGGGGCCAGGCCGGAGAAGGACACCGTTGCGGGAATGCCGCCAACCGTGGCCGCCGCTGGCTGCGGTGTCGTGGGTTGAAGACTGGTCGATGATGCGGGTGCCCCGGTAACCATGGCGCCGCTTACCGGCCCCAATCCGGTGCAGTAGACAACCACCGTTTCATTCGCAGCCGCGGGACTAGCGTACGATACCAGGCTGCCGTCGGCGTGAGTAATCGCGGCCTGAGCAGGAGAAACCATGAAGACATCCGGAGAATAGATGTACACGCCAACAGACTGGACGTTGCTGGGCGTGCCGTTCACGATCATGCTGAACGAACCCATCCCGGTAGTTTCCCAGGGCACTTGCACGTTGAACTGGCCCGGCGAGGCGTAAAACACCGGGGCGGCAAGGCCGTTGACGTAGACCGTGGTGTTGTCGCCGTTTCCCATGTTGGAACCGAAAATGCTCGCCAGTCCGCCCCTCGCGACGGAGGCCACGAAAGAGGCGGCGCTCACTACACCGCCGTCGGCAAGCTTCGGATAGCTGGAGGGCAATTGGTAGCCCTGAGTCACGATGTCAGACATAATGAACTGCATCCGCACCGGGGGAAACGCCTCGACAAACGCCACCGCGGCGTCGAATTGATCGTTCGTGGTGGGCGTACCGTAGCCCCATTCCCCATAAAGCTTGAACTTGGTGTCGGCGTAAGCCGCCTGCTGGATCTGGTTGTACTCGCGCGTGGCTTCCTGTTGCATCCAGCCGCCCTCCGTCGCCATCAGGGCGGTTTTGACCAGGGCTTCGAAGTAGTAATTCTCGTAGTCGGGGATCGCCATGAGCCGCCGCATGAGCACGTTTTGGTTGGCGTTCTGCAGCACCGGCCGCGCCGTCGAACTGAACGCGCTGTCTTTATCCCAAGGGATGAATTGCGACAACTGCTGGTTCACAAACCGGTAGAAGTGAAAGTTGTTCATCCCGAATGCGTCGCCGAGAATACAGTCGAAATCCGCCACGTAACTCTCCACCGCAATGTGGCTGAGGAAGAGCTTGAGATCGAGATAAGGCGCCATCGCCGAAAGGAAAGTGGCATCCGGCTCCTGATTGATGGTCCGGATCATCCCCTCCAAAGTCACGGTGTCGGGCGCATTGCTGTGGGTCTCGGGGTCGAACGGCGTTGGAACGGTGGCCGACGCATATTTCGTAAGATCGGGGCCGAGGTATTCAAAATGGTAGCCGCTACCGAGGATACCCGTTGCCCAGTCGCCGGGAACGTAATTGTATTCGTAGCCGGTGTTCTCGTTGAAGATGCGTGTCAGAAAACTGGTGTCCGGGTACTCGACCAGCAGGTAAACGCCCATATACTCCCCATTCACGTAAAAGGTCGAATGAACCTCGCGTGAACATGGGATGCCCATGCGACCGAACAACAGCATGGTCACCCGCTCGTGAAGCATGCTTAGGTCCTGGACATTGGGCTTGAGTTCGAGCGCGGTCAGACCCAGGAAAGTCTGGCCCTTGACGTTGGCATCGAAGGTCAGGTGCAACCCCGGTTTGATTGGGTTGCGGCTGCCGTGGCCGCGGTTATGCATCTGGAAATTGCCGACCGAGGCGGTCAGACCGCCGGCGCCCGTCCACTGGAAGGTGCCGACATTGAACGGCGTATCGGTCTGGTAGGCGGCCTTCAGCGCCTGCCAGTCGGCGTCCAGCATGGTCACGCGGACTTCGTGAAGCACGCTGCCGTCGAACAAGTCCGTCGTCGTCGGGGTCTGGGCCAGCGCGGTTGCCTGCACTCCGAACAACGTGGCCAACAAGAGCAGCTTTTGGAATGCCACCGCAATCCCTCCTACATTCACAGCCCGAGCTCGATCCGTTCCGTGCCGGCGTCACAAGGCGGAAACCGGCAGTTTTCGCAACGCACGTGCATGGCCAAATGCCAATACACGGCACGCCATAAGGCGCCTACGCGGATACCGGCAAAAGCTGCATTCAAGTGCATTACTTTTGCCTGTCATGGACTTTCAGATTCCCCTGAGGCAGGATCGCCATGCTTTCGCATGGGCGATTCGACGCAGCAGGGTGGAACTACCAGGGTTCTGCCGCCGGTGCCGGCGTGAAGCCGGGAACCCGCTTCCAATCTGGCCATGCATGTGCTGAGTGCCAGTTCTGTGGAATGGCTCTTGCGCGGTTTTCTTACCCTTCTCATATCCAGCACTCTGTTTGGCAGCGAGCACCACGGTTACGTCCGCTCCGGTAAGAAGGCCATTCCCGGCGCTACCGTCACAGCATCGCTGGACCAGTGGAAGCTGGTGACCACCACCGATGAGAGTGGCATGTATGTTTTCGAGCTTCCCGGTTTGGGTAAGTGGGTGTTTCAAACCGAGATGTTCGGCTTTTCGCCGGCCCGTGAAGAACGGACCGTGATAGGCGGGGCATCGGTGCTGGATTTCGACCTGGAACTGCAGGCTGTGGGCGTTGCCGTAACCCCGGCCACGGCGCCAGCCGCCGGGTTCCGGACGGTGGATGTGGAGGCGCAGGCCGACAGCCGGGCGCAGATCGAGCAGCAGATGGAAGCAGCCGCGGCTCCTCCCATTGCCCAGCCCATGGGCGGCTCCGATGTCAATGAAGCCTTCCTGGTGAACGGAAGCCTCAGTGGCGGACTGCAATCCGTTCAGCAGGAGAACTTCTTCGACCAGTTGGACCGGGATCAGTCGATTGCCAAGAAACAGAAGAAGGCCAAAGGCGACCTGGCGCCTGGCGAAAACCGCGCCAGGAAAGCCGCCAAGAAGGCCAAGAAGAAGAAGTCCCTAAGCGACACGGTGAGCAGCTTCGGCGCCACCAAGAAGGAGAACCAGATTAAGGGCAACGTCCTCTATACCTTCCGCGACTCGGCATTCGACGCCAGCCCGTACTCGCTGAGCGGCCAGCCCTTGAACAAGCCAGGGTACCAGCAGAGCCGTTTCGGCGCTGCCGCCGGCGGCCCGCTCCCGGGCAGCCCCCAGACCACCTTCTTCCTCAATTTTGCCCTTGTGCGCGGCCAGACGCCATACGCCAACTTCGACACCGTCCCCTCCGCCGGTCAGCGGAGCGGTAATTTTACACAGCCCACGGTTGCCGGACCGCTGGTGCTCTACGATCCCATCAGCCATCTGCCGCTCGCCGGCAACATCGTGCCTGCCAGCCGCATCGACCCGATCGCTACACAGTTGCTCGGTTACATCCCGCTGCCCAACCTGCCCGGGGGCGTCCAGAATTACCGGATCACTGAGGCGGTGCCCCTCAACACCAGCGATTTCTCGGTCAAGCTCAACCATACCTTGAACGACAAGAACCGCTTCAGCCTGAGCTTCGCTATGCAAAGCCGCAACGGGCGCCAGGCGCAGCTCTACGGCTTCGAAGACAAGCTGGATGGGTTCGGCTGGCAATCCGAAGCCGGCTGGACGCATAACTTCGGGCCGCGCGCCATCAACGCCTTTCACTGGGCGTTCAGCCGGAACCGCTCGAACTACGTCCCACAGTTCGCCTACGGTCCCAATGTGGCGGCCGCCATGGGCATTCAGGGTACTTCGCAGGACCCCATCAACTACGGCCCGCCCAATCTCACCTTCACCAACTTCGGCAATATGACGGATGGCACCGCGCTGGTGAAGCGCGACCAGACATCCGCGTTGCGCGATGCCGTGACCGTGGTGCGCGGGGTACACAGCGTGACCTTCGGCGGCGAATACCGGCGCGTTCAAAGCAACGCCACCACCGATGCGTACGGCCGCGGCTCCTACGCGTTCACCGGTCTGCTGACCAGCGGCTTCGACAACAACGAGCGCCTGCTGCCGGGCACCGGCTTCGATTTTGCGGATTTCCTCTTCGGTTTTCCGAACCAAGCCAAGGTCCGCTATGGAAACCCCGCCAATTACTTCCGCTCGTCGGCGTCCAGCGCTTACGTGGTGGACGATTGGAAGGTCCGCTCCAACCTGTCGCTTAATCTGGGCCTGCGCTACGAGTATTTCTCGCCGTACACCGAGAAGTACGACCGCATGTCCAACCTGGATCTGGCGCCCGGTATCACCGGCGCCGCGGTGGTCACGCCGGGACAAAGCGGACCTTACACCGGTGCGTTCCCGCGGGCGCTGATCGACAGCGACCCGAAGAATCTCTCTCCACGGGGGGCGATTGCCTGGCGCCCTACCCCAAAGAGACACATTATTCTGCGCGCGGGATACAGCATCTTCTACAACGGCTCCGCCTACGGGGAATTGCCGGGCCATCTTGCGTCCCAGCCGCCATTCGCCCAGAACAACTCGATCCTTGCCAGCCTGGACTATGCGCTGCGCCTGGCCACCGGTTTCACCAGTGCCAGCACCAAGACGATCAACAACAGTTTTGCCATCGACCGGTATTACAAGGACGGCTACGCGCAGACCTGGAATTTCGCCTTCGAACAGAATTTGAGCAAAGCCTGGGTGTTGGAATTAAGCTACATGGGCACCAAGGGCACGCGGCTCGACGTGGAGACCGCGCCCAACCGCGCGCTTCCCGGTTCGCCCTTGACCGCCGAGAACCGGCGTTTGATCGGCGACGCCGTGGGCTTCACCTATGAATCGTCCGACGGCAATTCGATCTTTCACGCCGGGCAGGCTCGGCTCACCCGCAAACTAAGCAAGGGACTCTCCATTCAGGGACTGTACACGTACTCCAAGTCGATCGACGATGCGTCCGTGCTGGGGGGCGGCGCCGCCGTGGTGGCGCAGAACTACAACGACCTGCGGGCCGAGCGCGGCCTCTCCACTTTCGATCAACGCCAGTCGTTCAATCTGGCTTTCACGGAGCAGTCGCCGGTGGGGAAGAACGTGCCCCTCGCCAGCCCGGCCCTTACCGGCGTCCTGCGTTCGTGGATCCTGTCGGGAAACATCGCCGCCATGAGCGGACTGCCCTACACGGCGCGGGTTCTGGGGAGCCTGTCGGATTCCGGAGGTAGCGGGAATTTCGGGGCCAGCCGCGCCGACGCCACCGGCGTCAGTGTCTCCGGCGGGACCGGCTTCTTCAACCAGGCGGCATTCGCGCCGCCCTCGCTGGGCGCATTCGGCGACGCGGGGCGCAACACCATTCCGGGGCCGTCGCGGTTTTCCATGAATCTTTCGCTCACGCGCTCCTTCCACGCTACCGAGCGCAACCACATTGAGATCCGCATCGACGCCACCAACGTCACCAATACGGCGATTTACTCCAACTTCGGCACGGTGCTGAATGCCTTGAACTATGGCCTGCCCACCGCGGCGTTGCCCATGCGTACTTTCAAGGCTACTTTGCGCTACAAGTTCTAACCAGGAGATCCAGCATGTACAGGCTCGCGGCAACGGTTTTCCTTACGACCTGCCTGGCCGGGCAGCAACCGGAGATCGCCATGTTCAAGACAACTACCAAGCTGGTGGTAGTGGATGTCTTCGTTCGCGGCAAGGACGGCAAGGCCCTCGGCAATCTGAAGAAGGAAGACTTCACGCTGCTGGAAAACGGCAAACCGCGGGAGATCGCGGTGTTCGAGTTTCAACGCATCGCCGACGAGACCGCGCAACCTGCCGTCCTGGCGGCGGCTCCGGCTTCCCCTTCCGCTCCCGCTCCCGCGATGGCAGCCCAGGCCAACGTCATCAATGTCCAATCGGCGGGCAAAGTCCAATACCGGGACAAGCGCCTATTGGTGCTGTTCTTCGATTTCTCTTCCATGCAGCCCCAGGAACAGATCCGGGCGCAGGAAGCCGCGTTGAAGTTTCTGGCGGAGCGGATGACCCCGTCGGACATGGTGTCCATCATGACCCTGGGCGCTACCGTTCAAGTGGCGCAGGACTTCACCGCCGACCGCGACCGCCTGACCCAGGTGATCAAGAGTTTTCAGATCGGCCAGGCCAGCGAACTTGCCATCGAGGCGGATACCGGCGACCCCAACAGCGGCGAATATACCGGGGCCGCCTTCATTGCCGACGAAACCGAATTCAACGTCTTTAACACGGACCGCAAACTGATGGGCCTGGAATCCGCGGTCCGCATGCTGGCTCCGCTGCCCGAGAAAAAGGCGCTGGTCTACTTCTCCGCCGGCATCCCGAAGACGGGCGTCGAGAACCACTCGCAGCTCGAATCCACCGTCAACGCCGCCATTCGCGCCAACGTCTCTTTCTATCCCATCGATGTGCGCGGCCTGATGGCGCTGGTTCCGGGCGGAGATGCCAGCAAGGCGTCCCCGCGCGGCACGCAGGTGTTCACCGGACAGGCCATCACCACGCAGAAGACCAAGTTCAACGACCAGCAGGAAACCCTGTTCACGCTCGCCGACGACACCGGCGGCAAGGCGCTGCTGGATTCCAACGACCTCACCCTGGGCATCCAGGAGGCCCACCAGGACCTCGGCAGCTACTATGTGCTCGGTTATTACGACACCAATCCCGTGGAAGACGGCAGATTCCGCCGCGTGCAGGTGAGCGTTCCCAAGCAGTACCAGGCGCAGCTTGACTACCGGAACGGGTATTTCTCGGGCATGGAATTCAACAAATCGACTTCCGCCGATAAGGAGCGGCAACTGCAGGAGGCGCTGCTGCTCGGCGATCCCGTGACGGATCTGCCGCTGGCTCTGGAGATCAACTACTTCCGGCTGGTGGGAGACCATTACTTCGTTCCGGTGGCGGTCAAGATCGCCGGCAGCGAAATCGCCTTGTCGCGCCGCGGCGCCGGCGATACCACGGAATTCGACTTCGTCGGCCAGGTCACCGACGCCCGAGGGCAGGTCAAGGGTAACGTGCGCGACACCATTAAGGTCAAAATGGGCGTGGGCGCCGCGCAGCTCGCCGGCAAAAACATCCAATACGACACGGGATTTACGCTATCGCCCGGCAAGTACCGCCTCAAGTTCCTGGCGCGCGAAAACCAGGGCGGCAAGATGGGCACTTTCGAGACGGACTTCACCATTCCCAACCTGAATGCGGATCGGGAGGGCCTGCGTGTCAGTTCGGTGGTCTGGAGCGGACAGCGCCAGCCCATCGCCGAGGCCATCGGCGCGGGCGCCAATCAAAAGTTGCTGGTCAACCATCCGCTGGTCTACGAAGGACAGAAACTGATTCCCAGCATCACCCGCGTCCTCACTAGGGAGCAGAACCTGTACGTCTATTTCGAAGTCTACGATCCCGCGCGGCAGGCAGACACCAAGAAGCCGCGCGTGGTGGCGGTGGTAAGCTTCTATCGCCAGGGCCGGAAGGCCTTCGAGTCGGCGCCGGTCGAAATCGGCACCCTCTCGACAACCCGCCAGGGCACGCTGCCGGTGCAGTTCCAGGTTCCACTGAATACGCTCAAGCCGGGCCGATACACTTGCCAGGTGAGCGTCATCGACGAAGCGGCAAAGAAGTTCGAATTCCTGCGCGCGCCGCTGGTGGTTCTGCCGTAGGGACAATACGGTTCTGGTTCACTTAAGGGCAGCATAGCGATTCGTCTCGGCGGCTACCACAATGTGGATTTCCTGCGCTACGTGGCGTAGGGTAGAAGTATGGCGTCAGTGGAGGAAGTCATTACGGAACTCAAGAGGCTGCGTCCGGAACAAGTGGACGAGGTGGCGCGGATCATCCACGACCTTTCACAAGCCGGGTGCGGGGAAGCGCCACTGCACGCCGCCGTGCCGACCCGTGTGGTGGATGAGGCCGTCCAGCATGGTTGGCCGGCGGAGCTATTCACGGAGCTGATTGGAAGCCTGCCGGAATTGGAACGCTCCGCCCAGCCGCCGGTGGAAAACCGAGCCGGTTTGTGACCCCCTATCTGCTTGACACTGACATTGCCATCGAGTTGCTGCGCGGGCGCAATGTTCATGTGGCTGAGCAATTGGCTTCCAGAAATCGGGATGCGGTCTTTCTCTCGACTGTGACCGTTGCCGAACTGATGTTTGGAGCGTTGCGTAGCCGGAAACCGCAAGAAAGCATTGGCCTATGCCGGCAGTTTTGCTCCGCTTTTCAACTGGTGGAGTCGGACCAGGACGCGGGTGAACGATCTGGCGTCATCAGGGCGGACCTGGAAAGCCGGGGTGAACGGATAGGCGCCTACGATGTGCTCATTGCGGGAATCGCCTCGGCGCGTGGTCACGTCCTGGCAACGCACAACGTCCGCGAATTTGGGCGCATTGCGGGGCTTCAGATCGAAGACTGGGCGGCGATCCCATAGGCCGCCACGGTACGGCGCCGCCCGGCTACGAGTCCGCGCCGGCGGCCGCTGCCGCGGTTGCCCGCTCCCGCACGCGGAACTGGATGCCATAAAGCTTGGAGTATACGCCACCCTTCGCCAGCAGTTCATCGTGCTTGCCGGTCTCCACGATGGCTCCGTCGTCGATCACGAAAATCCTGTCCGCCCGCTGGATCGTGGCCAGACGGTGTGCGATCACAATCGACGTCCTCCCTTCCAACAAGCGGTCCAGCGCATCGAAGACCAGTTGCTCCGACTCCGCATCCAGCCCCGTTGTCGGCTCGTCCAGAATCAAAATCGGAAGGCTGCGGATCAGCGCCCGCGCGATGGCGATGCGCTGGCGTTGCCCGCCGGAAAGCGTCACCCCGCGCTCACCCACGACGGTGTCGTATCCGTCCGGCATCTTGTCGATGAACTCGCTGGCATTGGCCAGTTCCGCGGCGTGCACGATCTCGTCCATGGTCGCGCCCGATTTGCCATACGCGATATTGGTCGCTATGGTCCCGTGGAACAACAGCGTCTCCTGCAGCACGAAGCCGATCTGCCGACGCAGCGTCGACAACTGAAGCTGCCTGATGTCGAATCCGTCGATCTTCACCACCCCGGCGGTGGGATCGTAGAAGCGCGCCACCAGGCTGGTGATGGTCGATTTTCCGGAACCGGTCGGGCCCACCAGCGCCGCCATCTCTCCCGGCCCGATGAGGAAACTCACGTCGTGGAGTACCGGCAACCTGGGACCGTAGCCGAAGGCGACGTGGTCGAATTCGATGCTGCCCTGGAACGGCGGAGCGGGCACCGCGCCCGGCAAATCCTCTATGTCCCGCTTGGTCTGCAACACTTCCTGAATGCGTTCCCACGCCACCGCCGCCTTGGTATAGGTATCGGTTATCTTCGAAAGCTCCTGCATCGGTTTATACATCTTTCCCAGATACAGGACGAAGACGACCAGCGAGCCCGTCGACAGGCTGCCGTCAAGAACCATGCGCGCGCCAAACCACAGAACCATGCAGGTGCCGCCGGCCACGAGCATCTCCACCATCGGCGAAAGCTTGGCCTTCAGTCCCCGGGCGCGCAGCGCGATGCCCACGCTCTCCATGCTCTCCACTTCGTAGCGCCGCTGCTCATAGTCCTCGCGCGCGAAGGCCTTCACCACGCGCACGGCGGAGAAGACCTCTTGGATGATGGAGGCCATCTCGCCTTCTTTTTTGCGCACCGCCCGCGAGGCTTTCTTGATCTTGCGCGTGTAGGTGAACACCACCGCGAACATCAAAGGCATGATGGAAAGCGCAATCAGCGTGAACTTCCAGTCGATGTAGAACATCACGCCGATCATGCCGAACAGAGTCAACACGCTGACCAGCGCGCCGAGCAGGCCCGACGCCAGAAAACTCTGCACCGAATCGATGTCGCCGGTCACGCGGCTGGTCAGGTCGCCGGTCTGATGGCGGTCGCGGTACGCCAGCGAAAGCCGCTGAATCTGCGCAAAGAGCGTCCGCCGCATCTCATGCAGCACCTTCTGCCCCACGGTGGTGGTGAGCGATTTCTCGGCATAGGAACAGGCGGCGCCCAGGGCCGCGATCGCCAGCACCGCCAGCGCGGCCAGCCGGAGGATTGCCAGCGGGTCGCTTCCGGCAAGCCCCACCACCACACCGTTCAGCCACGCCCTGTTGGAGGTGCGCGCCTTCAGAACCGTATCGATGATGATCTTCAGCGGCCAGGGTTGCAGCAGATCGGCGACACTGCCGCCGGCCACCACCAGTACGCCCAGCGACAGGGATCTGAGGTGCGGGCGTAGCAGCCGCTTGATCGTCAGTGGGTTCTGTCCGGGGTCAGACATGAGGCACCCATCAGTATACTCATTCGATCATAATGCGCAGCATCGCGCCCCATCCGGCGCCACGGTCGGGCAGGCATTTCCTGGGGCGGAGGCCTTACGGATTGCGGGCGCTGCAATATCGCCAATTCCAGAGGCGCTTGGCAGGCTCGGGATCGCGCCGGAATCGCTAGAGGCGGGCTCGGGCGCTGGAGCCAAGAATTCGACGAGTTCCTCTTTAAGCTGGTCGACTTCGGCGCGGAGACGTCTGTTCTCTGCCAGTGCCGCTTCCAACGCCGCCTGGGTTTCCTCGTCGCGCCTCATGTCAACCGCTCACCGGTCGTCAGGGTAGTTCCGGGTTGAGCACGGCGAGGCCTTCCAGAGCCGCAACCTCGCAGAAAGCCTTGTCCGCGGCCACCAGCGCGTCTAGCCCGACATGATGCTGCACGTCCAACGCCACGGCAAGCTGGAGTGCGTCCAAGGTCCGCAGACCCTTCCGGTCGCCGTATCGGATAATAAGACGCTCCGCCGCCGGGTAGTGGGGTTCGCTAAACGCGACGAGCGCAATTGCGCCGCTTGCGACGTCATTCAGAAATCGAATTCGCAGTAGCGCGGATCTGCCGCTGTCCAGATGGCCGGTGCGGGTTTTCAGCGCCAGAGCGGAGTGCAACTCGACTCCAGCGAGGCGGGAGATGACGATGCGTCGGTCCGCCGAGCCAAACATGGCCGCGACCCGCTCGGAGCCGAGTTCTGGGTGGTACAGCTTAATTAGTGCGCTGGAGTCGAAGAAGTAGTTCACCGCCTTCAGAACCGCTCCTCACGCTCCGCAGTGATCGCCTCAGACCAGGAACTTGCATCCAACGCCGTCATTCGGAGCACTTCCTCATGGGTGGGGATGCGGTCCACGCCTGCGACTTCTCGGCGCGCCTGCTCCAAGAAACTCTGATCTACCAGGGACGCCAAGGCGTCGTCTGAAATGCTGGAAACCGTGACCCTAACCCGCTGGTGTTCTTCCAACGGTAGAGGTCCCAGTGGCCGAAGCACGCCGTTTTCGTAAACCGCGTCCACATGGTTAGTCATAATGCCTCTATTCTACGCTGGTTTCGCGGACGTCGCGGAAGCACTGCGCCCCCGCATGGCTCGGCCTCCGCCGTCTCGACCACACGGTCTCGGCCCGGCCGAAAGCCGCCAGCCCGGCACCCGGGTTCCGGATGAATCTTGTCGCAAGACGCATTGGCGAACTGTACCCAGGGCCACCGCGCTCCTGCCGGAAAAGCAGGAGTGCGCGGCGCTGAAACACGCCATTGACGGGCCCTCCAGCGATCCAGCCCGGGCGAATGCAGACAAGAATGTAGCTGTGTTCACATCACTGGGCGAACCAATCGAGGGCGACATGAAAGCTTAAACTACTGATTCTATTGGTCGGGGCGGGGCGATTGGAACGCCCGACCCCCTGCGCCCAAGGCAGGGGTGCGCGCCGGCCGGAGCTTACTCCCTCGTTTCCGCGTGGTGCCTCACGTCAATTCCCTTCACCAGGAACAGCACGTCCTCGGCGATATTGGTGGCGTGGTCGGCAATCCGCTCCAGGTTCTGCGCGATGAACATCAGCGACACGCTGCGGTTGATGGTGGAGTGCTCCTCCTGCATGAACTGCAGCAGCTCCTCGTACACCGCGTCGCGCAGGCGGTCCACTTCGTCGTCGGCCAGCAACACCTGGCGGGCCAGTTCGGCATCGCGCTTGGCGAAGGCGTCCAGCGCGCGGTGCACCATGCTCTCGGCCAGGCCTGCGATCCTGGGGATGTCGACCAGCGGACGCACCGCCGGTTCGCTCATCAGCCGGAGCGCTCCCTCGGTGATGTTCACCGCCAGATCGCCCATGCGCTCCAGGTCGCTGTTCATCTTGATGACGGAGGTCAGGAAACGCAGATCGCGGGCCATGGGCTGGAACAGCGCCAGCAGGCGCGTCGCCAGGTCGTCGATATCGATCTCTTTCTGGTTGATCAGCGCCTCGGCCCAGAGTACTTCCTTGGCCTTCTCCTCGTCGCGATCCACCAGCGCATCCACGCTGTTGTGGATGGCGGTTTCGACCAGGCCGCCCATTTCGAGCAGCCGGTTCTGGAGTTCCTCGAGTTCTTCCCGAAAATGAAGCATGATATTCCGCCTGGGCTCCGCTTACCCGAACCGGCCCGTGATGTAGTCTTCCGTTTCCTTTTTTGCCGGCCGCTTGAAGATCACCGCGGTGCGGTCGAATTCGATCAGTTTGCCCAATAGGAAGAAGCCGGTGTATTCCGCCACGCGCGCCGCCTGCTGCATGTTGTGGGTGACGATCACCTGGGTGCACTGGTTCTTCAGGCTGAACATCAGGTCTTCGATTTTGGCGGTGGCGATGGGGTCGAGCGCGGAGCAGGGCTCGTCGAGCAGCAGAACTTCCGGGTCCACGGCGAGAGCGCGCGCGATGCACAGGCGCTGCTGCTGGCCGCCGGAAAGCGAATACGCCGATTCGTGCAGTTTGTCCTTCACCTCGTCCCAGAGCGCGGCGCGCCGCAGGCTGTGCTCCACCTTGTCCTTCAACGAGCCGCCGGCTTTCAGGCCATTGACGCGGATGCCGTAGGCCACGTTGTCGAAGATCGACTTGGGAAACGGATTGGGCCGCTGGAACACCATGCCCACGCGGCGCCGCAGGCTGGTGACGTCCACACCCGTCACATCTTCGCCATCCAGCGTCACCGATCCTTGCGCGCGCGCGTGCCGGATCATGTCGTTGATGCGGTTCAGCGTGCGCAGGAAGGTCGACTTTCCGCAGCCGGAAGGCCCGATCAGCGCCGTAATCTGCTTCTCCGGGATGTCGATGTTGATATCGAACAGGGCCTGCTTATTCCCGTAATAGAAGTCCAGCTTCTTGACCGAAAACTTGGTTACGGAAGCGGGCTGCCGTGCGGCCGCGGACCCGTTCGGCTCGCTGGACTGCGAGGGAAGATGCGATTTGGGAATGTAAGACTCGGGCATGGTGTCCATATATTGGGTCATCCCTTCTACGCCGGGTTGCCCCGGCCCAGAATCCAGCGGGCCGCGACATTTGTAGCCAGCACCCCGCCCAACAGCAGCAGGCCGGCCGCCCATGCCTGCCGGTGCCAGTCGTCGTACGGGGCAAGCGCATGAGTGTAGATCATGACGGGAAGCGAGGCGGTGGGCTGGGTGATGCCGGTTGCCCAAAACGCATTATTGAGGGCGGTGAACAGCAACGGCGCACTCTCTCCGGCGATGCGCGCGATGCCCAGGAGCATTCCCGTGAGAATACCGCGCGTGGCCGCGGGCACCACCACGGTGGCGACCACCTTCCACTTCGGCGCGCCCAGGGCCAAGGCGCCCTCTCTGAGCGCCCGCGGCACCTCGCCGAGAAACTGTTCCGTGCTGCGCAGAGTGATGGGAACCAGCATCATGCTGAGAGCGAACCCTCCGGCCAAGGCCGAGAACTGGTGCATCGGAACCACGACGATGGTCCAGGCAAAAACTCCGATGACTATGGAAGGAACGCCGTTCAACAGATCGGCCATGTAGCGCACCGCAAAAGAAAAGGTTTTCCCCCCGAACTCCGCCAGGTAAACTCCGCCGAGGAAACCGATCGGCAGCCCGATTACCGCCGCAATGGCGATCATCATGAAGCTGCCGACTATGGCGTTGGCCATGCCCCCACCGACCTCGCCAGTGGGAAGCGGTAGCTTGGTGAGGAAGTTCCAGTCGATGGAGGTGCCCCCGTTCCAAACCAGGTATCCCAGGATCAGAAACAGCACGGAAACGGTAACCAAGGTGGACACGCCCGTCAAGGTCAACATGACCATATTGACGAGTTTCCGGTAACCGAGCCGGGTCATGCGGTGTGAACCGTGCCTTTCCGGCTCGTGGCGATCACCAGCAAACGAGCCAGGGCATTCACGATGATGGTGATGAGAAACAGCACCAAGCCCAATTCCACCAGCGAGCTCTGGTAGAGTTTGCCGGTGGCCTCGGTGAACTCATTGGCGAGAACCGATGCGATGGTGTAGCCGGAGGCGAATAGCGAGGCGTGGATGCTGGGGTCGTTGCCGATTACCATCGTGACAGCCATGGTTTCGCCCAGGGCCCGTGCCAGCCCGAGGAAGACCGACCCGAAGATCCCCAGGCGGGCGTAGGGAACCACCACCTGCGACGTGGATTCCCAGTGCGTAGCTCCGAGCGCCAACGCTGCCTCGCGCTGATCGCGCGGAACGGCCATGAGAGACTCGCGCGAGATGGCGATGATATAGGGAATCGTCATGATGGACAGAACCAGGGCGGCGGCCAGGAACCCGATTCCCAACATAGGCCCTTGGAAGAAGGGTAGATATCCAAAGTGCCGCTTGAGAAACGGTTCCCCGTATTCGCGCAATACGGGCACCACGGTAAAAATGGCCATCAAACCGTAAATCACGCTCGGGACGGCGGCCAGCAACTCCACCATGAATGCGCAGGCATTCGCCAGCCTGGGCGGCGCCAGTTCCGAAAGAAAGATAGCCACCGAGACGCCCAGCGGCACGGAGATCAACAGGGCCAGCACGGACGTCAGAACCGTGCCGTAAATGAAAGGCAGCGCCCCGAAGTTGCCCGCCACCGGATCCCAGTCCGTGGAGACCAGAAACTTCCATCCGAACTTCGCTTGCGATGGTCCCGAAGTCTTCCACAAACCGATCAGGAGAAGAAGCGTCATCAAGACGACGCTCGCGGCGAAAAGGAGGGTGACGAGGTGCGCAATCTCGTCACCCGTCCGGAGGCGCGACCAGACTCCCCGAGTTTGCGTTGCCGTGCCGGCCGGAATCGTCGAAGAAGCCATGGCCGTTACTTAATCAGCGCGATCTGCTTGGTTTCCTTCGCAACTACTTCTTTGGGCAGGGGCGCGTAGCCCAGCCCGGCGGCATCTTTCTGGCCGGTCGTCAGCATCCAGTTCAGGAAATCGACAATGGCCTTCTTCTTGCCACCGTCCGAAATGGTGGACGGAATGAGCAGCCAGGTAAAGCTCGATATCGGATAGGCGTCTTTGCCCGGAGAGTTGGTTATGGACACGCGGAAGTCGTCCGGCATGTTCTTGGCGGCGCCCGCGGCAGCCGCCGTCACGGTGTTGGTGTCGGCCTTGAGGAACGTGCCCGCGGAGTTCCGCAGCATGCCGTAGGTTATGTGGTTCTGCGACGCATAAATCAGTTCCACGTAGCCGATCGACCCGGGAGTCTGCTTGACCATTCCAGCGACGCCCTCGTTGCCCTTCTGGCCCGTGCCGGTCGGCCACTTGACGGACGTGCCGGCGCCAACCTGGCCTTTCCACTGCGGGCTGACCTTGTTAAGATAGTCGGTGAATACGAAGGTGGTGCCGCTGCCATCGGAACGGTGCACCACCACGATGTCGTCAGCCGGAAGCTTTACGTCTGGGTTGTCCTTTGCGAGTTGGGGATCGTTCCACTTCGAGATCTTTCCCAGGTAGATCCCCGACAGCGTCTCGGCCGTGAACCGCAGATCCTGACTGACGCCGGCCACATTGTAAACCGGCACGATCCCGCCGAGCACCGTCGGAAAGTGGAGCGGCTTCACTTTGAGAGCGCCAATCTGCTCATCCGTCATCGGCATGTCGGATGCACCAAAATCCACGGTGCCGGCCGTTAGTTGCTGGATGCCGCCGCCAGAGCCAATCGACTGATAGTTGATCTCGATGCTGGGATGCGCCTTGCGGAACTCCTCGAACCACTTCGAATAAATCACGTACGGAAATGTCGCTCCAGCGGCATTGATGGACTGCGCGGCGGCCATGCCAGCCAAGCTGAGAGCAGCGGCTGTGGCCAAAATCAGTGTCTTCCACTTCGTCATCGATTCTTCCTCCATTACGTTGGCATGCAAATGTTACAAAACAGTTTCAGACGTATTACAAATGCGCGATTTCTGTAATGTTTACTTCCCGAAGGATGTGGCGCGCGCCGCGGCGCGCGCCACGAAATCGGACGGCTACTTGGCGCTCGGCGCGCCGCCCGGCAGGGTGTACCGCACGTTGAAAAAGATGGTGTTGTCGTGGGTGGCCTTGGGAGCATTGGTGGCCACGTACCAGGGGTCGCGCGTCAGGTACGCATACTGGCCCATGATGTTGACGGCGCCGAGTTTGGCGTCCTTGAAAATGGTCTGGTTGAAACCGAAGGTGACTTCCTGGATGGCGCGGTTCTGGCTGTTGGCCGAGCCGCGGTATCCGTAGCCCACCAGGCTCGTGCCGTTGGCGTCGATGGCCACATTGCGGCCGACGTAGATGCCGCCGTAGTAGCCGTATAGCAGGAACTTTCCAACCGTGGCCTCAAATCCCTGCACCATGCCGCCCGAATGGATGGGGCTCACGCTGCCATCGGAGCGGACCACCACGTCCGGCGCCTGGCCGAAGATGTACCGGCCGCCGCCGTCGCTCCAGTAGTTGTTCGTAACCAGGCGGAAATTCTTCACCAACTCGAAGTTGGCGTTGATGGCGCCGCCGCCGCCCGCCTTGGTGGAGTACTGGCCCGAGGCCGGCGTGCCGGTGGTGGTGTTCCAGGTCTTGAAGGTCCGCTCGATTCCCGCGATTTCGAAATGGACGCGGGAGATAGGATCGAAGGCCAGCTTGGCGATGATGTCGGGGGCCAGGTTGGGAATCGTCTGCACGTTGGTCTGGTTGTCGAGCTGGGTAGCCGCCAATCCGGTCAACGCCGAGGGAAGCACCGTGGTCGAGCCGCCGCTCGATCCGCCCATGTACTGATCGGGATTCTCCAGCGAGAGGCCGAACGTGACCTTATCGGTCGGGTGGTACAGCACGCGCACGCCCGGCTGGCGGGTCCAGGTCAGGCCGGCCACGTAATTCACGTCGATCACCTGGGAGTAGAACAGGTCGCCCGGCAGCGCCGAGATGCCTTTGCGGCCGGGAGTCAACATGCTCCAGCTCTGGCCGGCAAGGAATTCCCACTGTCCTTTCCGCATGTCCAGCCAGTAGAGCCGGATGCGCGGCACGAACGCGCCATTGCTGACGCTCATGTTGTTTCCCCCGCTGGTGCCCAGGAAGTCGAACTCGTTATAGCCGATGAAGTGGATGCCCTTCCAGTAGCCGTCCACGCGGAAGCCGATGCGCGAGTTCTGCGGGCTGAAGCGGAACTCGGAAAGCTTGGCGGTGGCGGCGGTGTTATAGGGAATGCTGCCGAAGCTGCTGCCAATCGAGCCGCCGGCGTTCTTGTCTTTCCACTCCCCGGTGAGATCCATGAAGCCGATGGGTTGTATGGTGGTGTCGCCGATCTTGATTTGCAGGGGCGAGGAAACGGCCGCATCGGCCGGAGGCGCGAACGCCGGGCGCGGAGCCGGCGGTGGCGGCGGGGCCAGAACCGGGTTGGCGCTGGCGAGATCTCCGCCCAGCCTGGGGTAACCCGGAGCCGCGGCTGGAGCGGTTGCCGCGGCGTCGGCGGCGGGCTTGGTCGAGGCTTTGGCAATGCTCTCGAGCGTCTTCTGCGTTTCGGCCATGGACTTCTGAAGAGACTCGATCTGGCGTTGTTGTTCGGCCAGCCTGGTCTTCAGCTTGTCCAGTTCCGATCCATCCCCCTGCGCATGGCACATCGGGATCATGAGTAGCGGCACAAGGCACAGGGCCGCGGTGTGCTTCGAGTTTGCGAGTTTCATAGCCGGAATTGCGAGTATAGAGGGGAATTGTGAATAACCGGTGACGAAACCGTGAACGTTGCTTTGCACCGGCGGGACTATGGGGTTCAGCGGTTTGCGGGGGGTGGCGCGGCGTGGATATGGTGGAGCGCCATCGCCAGGGTCATGCCGTTACGCGGGCACGGGTCGAAGCCTGCCATGCAAAGGCGTTCCACACATTTCAGTTCGAACACCGGCAAGTCCTCGACGCGGAATTCGGTAGAGTATTCCCCGACGCGGTAGCCCGGACCCCACGAAGGCCGAGTTCCCTGAGCGGGGCACGCTCGTAGACCTTCTCGAGAAAGCCGGCGCCAAGGGTGTTTGAGACCTCGAAGACGGCCCCAAACACGCGCTCGGTGACGGAGTTCGACGAATACCTTGGAATGCGATGCGTCCAGCTATTTCGTGGACACTACGCCAACGCCTTTGCGGCTTTCTTGACGTCGTCCGCATCCACCTGAAGCAACGCGCCAAAAACTCCGGCGCCGGCGGAAACTGCCTGGACCGCTTCGACGTTGATCTTCTTTTCCGCCAGTTTGGCCAGGATTTCCGCGACTGCCCCCGGACGGTCCGCGCCGGTGATCTGGAATGCCGTCCGCTTCTTGCCGAGATCGATCTTCAACTGCTTGGCGGCCTTTTTGAGTACCGCCGGATCTTCCGCAACCAGGTCGAACCTGGCCTTGCTCTTGCCGACCGGGTAGCCCCAGACGGCGACGAAATTCACGCCCGCTTCCTTGAGAACGCCGAGCAGGTGCGCGCCTTTGCCCGGCTTGTTGGGAACCACCACTGAGTAGTAATCGAGTTTCGCCATTCGTAAGTCCTCCTGTCTAAGATACTCTTTCCAGAGTAGTGCGTGTGGCGTACGCTTCAGCGTGCCGCGTCGCGACTCATCGCGACGCATGGCGACTGGTGCACGCTCCGCCGGGCGTCGCCAAAAGTGGCGACGCGGCACGGACGAGTCCGTGCGCCACGCTGCTCCCTTACGCCTCCAGCCCCATCTGCGTCAGCCTGTACCTTAGCGCATTCCGCGTCAGCCCCAGCATGCGCGCCGCCTGGCTCTTGTTGCCGTCGGCGCGCTTCAGCGCCTCGCGGATGATGTCCTGCTCGTACTGATCGAGCGTCAATCCCTCGGGCAGCAGGTGCGCGCCGCCGTTGGGCGCGCGCGGGCGCGGCGCGGCTTCCAGCTTGATGCCGCCCGCGTCGAGCTGTTTGCCGGTGGCCATCACCAGGCTGCGCTCGATCACGTTCTCCAACTCGCGCACGTTGCCCGGCCAGTGATACCCGAGCAGCTTGTCCATGGCGGCATCGGTGATGGACTCCACCAGGCAACCGGCGTCGGGCGCCAGTTTGTGAACGAAATGATTTGCCAGGAACGGGATGTCCGCGCGGCGCTCGCGCAAAGGCGGAATGTTCAGCGGTACCACGTTGAGGCGATAGTAGAGATCCTCGCGGAAGGTGCCCTGCTCGAGGGCGGCGCGCAGATCCGAGTTCGTGGCCGCGATCACGCGCACGTCGATGTGCCGCGTCACGTTGCTGCCCAGGCGCTCGAACTCGCGCTCCTGCAGGATGCGAAGCAGCTTCACCTGAATGGCCGGCGGCACGTCGCCGATTTCGTCCAGGAACACCGTGCCCGTGTCGGCCAGCTCGAACTTGCCGGGTTTGGAGGTCTGCGCGCCGGTGAACGCGCCCTTCTCGTAGCCGAACAGCTCGCTCTCCATCAGGTTCTCGGGAATGGCGGTGCAGTCGATCTTCACCAGCGGACGGTCGCGGCGCGGCGAGTGGAAGTGGATGGCGCGCGCGATCAGGTCCTTGCCCACCCCGCTTTCGCCCGCCAGCAGCACCGTGGCGCGGGTGGGCGCGACGCGCTCGATGGTCGAGAAGATCTCCTGCATGGGGGCGCTGCGTCCAATGATGTTGTCGAATTCGTAGCGGCGGCCGAGTTCCGCCTTGAGCTGGCGGTTCTCGTCGCGCAGCGCGCGCACTTCCAGCGCCTTCGAGATCACCTGCATCAGATGGTCCAGCGAGAACGGCTTGAGCAGGAAATCGGTGGCGCCGGCCTTCATGGATTCCACCGCGGTCTCGATGCTCCCGAAGGCCGTCATCATGACCACCGGGACTTGCGAGTTCTGGCGGCGTACGACCGCCAAAAACTCCAGGCCGCTCATCTTGGGAAGCTTGAGATCGGTGAGCACCAGGTCGGCGCGGTCCACCACGCGCAGGGCGTCCTCGGCCGTGGCCGCCTGGTCGATGTCGAAACCGGCGGAGGCGAGTTGCAGCTCCAGCACACGGCGAAGTTTCTCTTCGTCCTCTACGATCAGAATGCGTTTCTTCATGCGGCGGGTGCGGACGGACCGCGCTCCATGGGAAGGAGCACGCGGAAGATGCTGCCCTTTCCAGGCTCGCTCTCCACTGTTATCTTACCGCCGTGCCCATCGACGATTTTGGAGACGATGGCCAGCCCCAGTCCGGTTCCCTGCGGCTTGGTGGTGAAGAACGGGTTGAAGATGGAATCGATGTCCTTGGGGGCGATGCCCGAGCCGCGGTCGATCACGGCCACTTCCGCGGCGCCTCCGGCGGCGCGCGTCTTCACCGTGACCGCGCCTCCGGCGGCGGTGGCTTGCGCGGCGTTGAGCACCAGGTTGTAGAACACGCGCTCCATCATTTCGCCGTCGATGGGGAACGGCGGGATCTCGGGCTCATAGTTCTTGTAGATGGCGACGCCGGGCGCCTCGCGCTCCACCTGTGCCACGGCGCGGTCCAGGATCTGCGCCAGGTCGGCCGTCTCCAGGCGCGCGCCCAGCGGCCGGGCGAACTCCAGGAAGCGCGTGATCAGGGAATTGCAGCGGTCCACCTCGCTGGCGATGAACCCGGCCATCTCGCGCGCCACTTCGTTTTCCGCGCTCACTCGCGGCAACAGCATTTCCGACGACGCCTTGATGGTGCCCAGCGGATTGCGCAGTTCGTGCGCCAGGCCGGCCGAGAGCTGCCCCAGCGCGGCCAGGCGGTCGCTTCGCCGCACCGCTTCCTCGGCCTCCCGCACCTGGGCCATGGCCTCCGAGAGTTGTTCCGCCGCGCGGCGCTGTTTGGCCGATTGCTCGCGAAGCTCCTGGGCCAGGATGTTGGCCAGGTTGGCGATCATGGCGAGAGACGCCACCCGCAGCGGCAGATCGACGCTGATTTCCGACGACGGATCCTTCACGAAGAGCAGGAAAAAGAGGTACGCGGCCGAAGCGGCGGCTGTGAACAGCATAGTGCCCGCCAGCCCGAACCAGGTGGCCGCCGATACCACCGGCAACGCCAGAACGATCCAGAAGGGGGTGTTGATGCTGCCGCTCCAGGCGATCAGCAGGAAGCCGAGAACCAGCTTCAGGACGATCCAGAAGACGCGGCTGCGCGTCGAGGGCTCGGCGGGAACGCGGGGCTCCAGGATCTGGGCCACTCCCAGCGACAACAGCGGCACAATCTCCCACGCGTCGCCGAACCTGGCGCTGGGCACCAGCGCGGCGAACACGGCCACCCACACCAGGTCGTGCGGGCGGATGTGGCGGAGCCATCGAAGAGCCGGATGGGCGGACATGGGCTGATATCCCTGTCGGGATTATGCCACAATAGTTGGGAAACGTCTCATGCCCAACCCAAGTATGCTGGACCCGAATCGCTCCGCCGTCCCCGATTCCCAGCCCAACCCCGAGCCGGACCAGTCGTTCGGCGATATTCTCAAACAATACGAGCGCGCTCATTCGCATAGGGCCGAGCAAGGCGGCAAAGGCCTGGAAGGCTCCGTCATCTCGGTCTCCGGCGAACACGTGTTCCTCGATATCGGTTACAAGATCGAGGGCATGATCCCTCTGGCGGACTTCCAGAGCTCCGGCGAAACCGTCAAACCCGGCGACAGGATACCGGTGAGTATCAAGGGACGCAACGCCGAAGGCTACTACGAGCTGTCGCGGCTCAAGGTGGAACGGCCCAAGGACTGGTCGTCGCTCCAGAAAGCGTTCGACGAAAAGCTGGCCATTCTGGGCGTGGTGTCGGCGGTGGTGAAGGGCGGCGTCAGCGTGGATGTGGGCGTGCGCGCCTTCATGCCGGCCTCGCGCAGCGGCGCCAAGGACGCGCCCGAGATGGAGAAGCTGGTCGGCCAGGAGATCCGCTGCCGCATCATCAAGCTGGACGTGGCCGATGAAGACGTGGTGGTGGACCGCCGCGCCGTGCTCGAGGAAGACGAGCGCGCCGTCAAGGACCGCCGCTACTCCGAGGTCAAGGAAGGCGAGACCCTCCGCGGCACGGTCCGCAGCCTCACCGATTACGGCGCTTTCGTCGATATCGGCGGCGTGGATGCCCTGCTGCACGTGGCCGACCTCTCCTGGGGCCGCGTCAACAAACCTTCCGACGTGCTCGGCGTTGGCCAGGAAGTGGAAGTCAAGGTCCTCAAGGTGGATGCCGCCAAGCGGCGCATCTCCCTGGGCCTGAAGCAACTCCTGCCGCACCCCTGGGACCTGGTGGGCGAAAAGTACAAAGCCGGCGAGCGCATCTCCGGCACGGTCACGCGCGTCGCCGATTTCGGCGCCTTCGTGGAACTGGAGAAGGGCATCGAAGGCTTGATCCACCTCTCCGAAATGTCGTGGTCGAAAAAGGCGCGCAAGCCCTCCGACGTGGTCAAGCAGGGCGACCGCGTGGACGTGGTCGTGCTGGGCGTGAACCAGGCCGAACGGCGCATTTCGCTCGGCCTGAAACAGGCCCTGGGAGATCCCTGGACCGAAGTCCCGAAAAAGTTTCCGGTGGGCTCGGTGGTGGAAGCCCCGGTGGTGAGCCTCACCAAGTTTGGCGCCTTTGTGCAGCTCGGCGACGGTATCGAGGGCATGATCCACGTCGGCGACATCAGCGCCGAGAAGCGCATCAACCTTCCCCAGGACGCCCTCAAGGTGGGCCAGGTGGTCAAGGCCCAGGTGCTTGAAGTGGATCTCGAAAAGCGCCGCCTCCGCCTGGGTATGAAGCAGTTGGTGCCCACCGGCCTGGACGAGTACATCGCCGAACACAAGGAAGGCGACGTCGTGACCGGCCGCATGACCGAGGTTTCGGGCGGACGCGGGCGCGTCGAACTGGGTGAAGGCATTCAGGCCGCCTGCCGGGTGCCGGCGGAGACCGCCGAGCCGGAAGAAAAACCGGCCGAGTCCAAGGCGGATCTCTCGTCGCTCAGTTCCATGCTGGCGGCCAAGTGGAAGGGCGGGCAGCCGGGCGGCCCGGCTGGGCGGGAGCCGGCGCGAGCCGGTCAGATCCGCGGCTTCCGCATCGTCAAGCTGGACCCGGCGGCAAAGAAGATTGAGTTGGAACTGGCGTAGCGGACGGTTCCGCGGGGGGTGCGGCCGGCAGTGCTTCGGTAGCCTCCCCTGGCGCCCCTGTGCGGGCCGGCTCCAGGTAGATAGGATACCGTCCCAGAAAGGTCCCGTAGATCAAGTGGCCCAGGAAAGTCGGCTGCTCGGCGTGGAGAAGGAATACCAGCGGCATAGCTGTCTTCCACAGCCAGTGGAACGACGCGAAGTACCACGCCGCGCCATACAGCACGGCAGCCAGCAAAATCTTCCCGCGCGGCAGGCGCCCGCGCACCACCGCCGCGAACGCCGCGCCCAACAGGCTGTACAGCAGCAGATACAACGCCAGGCCACTGACGGTGCCGCGCCCGAAGCCCGGCCCGATGGCCGAGCCGCCGTAGAACGCCGTGGCGAACAGGTTCTCCGCCGTCCAGACGCTGCGCTGCTGCCACGCCGAGCTAGCGCCCATCCAGACCAGCATCCACAGTGCGCCCAGCATGCCGCCCTGAAGTCCTGCCAACCACGCGGCCAGCAGTCCGCCGGATGGTTTGGATGCGCGCGGCGCGAGCGGAGTTTCGTCCATAAGATCCAGCCTATACTGACGACAAGACTGAAGGCAAAGTGAAATCCATCCATCGGGTAGTCATTACGGGAATCGGGGCGGTCAGCCCCAACGGCATTGGCCGCGAGCGTTTTTGGGAAGCCACGCGAAACGGCGTCAGCGGTGTGAGGCGCATCACGCGGTTCGACCCCTCGCCCTTTCAAGTGCAGGTGGCGGGCGAAGTGCCCGACGAGTTCGACGAGAAGAAGTACGTCGAAGTCAAGGACCGTCCCCACGTCTCCCGCGCCGTCCCCCTGGCGGCCGCCAGCGTCGAAGAAGCGCTCGAAGACGCCGGGCTTGACGCCAGCGCCATGACCCGCGACGAACTGCGCGCCATCGGCGTCATGGTCGGCTCCGGCGGCGGAAGCCAGGACTTCACCGAGGAGCAGTACCGCCTCTTCTACACCGGCCACCAGAAGCAGTGCAGCGTCTACACCATTCCCACCGGGACCATCGGCACCCTGGCCAGCGAAGTCTCCATGCGCTTCGGGTTCCGCGGCCTGAGCCACATCGTCTCCACCGGCTGCACCTCGTCCACCGACGCCATCGGCTACGCCTTCCACCACATCCAGCGCGGGTCGCTTCACACCGCCGTGGCGGGCGGCGTGGATTCGCCCATCGCGCCCCTGATCCTGCGCGGCTTTCAATTGATGCGCATCATGTCCACGCGCTGGAACCAGGAGCCGCAACGCGCCTCGCGCCCGTTCTCGCGCGACCGCGACGGCTTCGTGATCGCCGAAGGCGCGTGGTTCTTCGTGATGGAAGACATGGAGCGGGCCCGTGCGCGGGGCGCGCACATCTACGGCGAAATCGCCGGCTACGGGTCCACCTGCGAGGCGTATCACCGCGTACGGTTGGAGGAGTGCGGCGAGGAGCCCGCCCGCGCCATCGGCATGGCGTTGGACGAAGCCGGCATCCAGCCCTCTGACGTGCAGTACATCCACTACCACGGCACCTCCACCGAGCTGAACGACCGCATCGAAACCCGCGCCGTGAAACTGGCCTTCGACGGCCACGCCTACAAGCTCGCCGGTTCGTCGCTCAAGAGCCTCATCGGCCACCCGCAAGGCGCTTGCGGCGCCGCCGGAATCGCCGCCACACTGCTCGCCATGCGCGACGGCGTAGTGCCGCCCACCATCAACATCGAAGAACCCGATCCCAATTGCGACCTGGACTACGTTCCCGAAGTCGGACGCAAGCTGCACATCGAGCACGCCGTGGCCAATTGCATCGCCTTCGGCAGCAAGAATTCCGCCATGGTATTGAGAAGGGTGTAGAACCCGCGGCGAGTTCCAGGAAAAGGACAAATGCCGGCGAGCGCTCGGAGGAAAACACCCGCCGGCCGGCCCGCGAGAAACTGCACGGCAGGCCAATCAAAAAACTACTACATCTTGAGTGACGTTCCCACGGTGCGAAAGGTTGCAGAAGTGTAACAAGACTCAACGGTAGGGCGGGGCCGCTGCCCGGCAAGCCCGCTACCCGCCCAGCGTCTCGCGGATCACCCCGGCGATACTGGCGCTGAACGTATCCACCTGACCGGCGTCGGCGCCTTCCACCATCACCCGCGCCAGTGGTTCGGTGCCCGAAAAGCGCACCAGCACCCGTCCCGAACCGGCCAGCGCTTCCTCCGCCCGGCGGATTTCGCGCGCCACCGCCGGGTGCTCCAACAGCCCCTGCTTTTCGCGCACGCGGATGTTCACCAGCTTCTGCGGATAGACTTCCAGGCCGGCCGTCAGCTCGTCCAGCCCCGTACCAGCCAGGCGCGCGATTTCGAACAGTTTCAGGGCCGTCAGGATGCCGTCTCCGGTGGTGGCGTACTCGCGGAAAATCACGTGGCCCGACTGCTCACCGCCCAGCGCGGCGTCCCGGCGCACCATTTCCTCCAGCACGTACTTGTCGCCCACCGGAGTCCGGATCATGCCGATGCCTTCGCACTCCAGCGCCCGTTCCAGTCCCAGGTTGGCCATCACCGTCGAGATCACCGTATCGCCGGTCAAACGGCCGGCCGCTTTCCAGGCGCGCGCGGCCGCCAGCAGGACGCCGTCACCGTTGACGATGCGCCCGCTTTTCGCCACGAAGATCGCCCGGTCGGCATCCCCGTCGAACGCCGCGCCGAAATCCGCCCGCTGCTCCACCACCTCGCGCGCCAGGTTCTCCGGATGCAGCGCGCCGCAATTGAGATTGATGTTGCGCCCGTCGGGTGACGCGCCCACCGTCGCCACTTCCGCGCCCAGTCCCCGGAACAGTTCCGGCGCCAGGCGCCAGGCTGCGCCGTTGCCGCAATCCAGCACCAGCCGCACCCCGTCGAAGCGCACCGCCGCGGTGGAGCGCAGGTAGTCCAGGTACTGGCGATCCAGATCCTCGTCCACTTCGAGCGGCGCCGGATGCGGCTCGGGCTCATGGCCGCGCAGCCGCAGCAGGGCGTCCTCGATGGCTAGTTCCTCGCCGTCCGGCAGCTTGAATCCGCTGTGGGTGAAAACCTTGATGCCGTTGTCCTGGTACGGATTGTGGGAGGCGGAGATCATCACGCCGGCGGCGAACGGCCCGGTGCGCGTCAGCCGGGCCACTCCCGGAGTAGTGATCACGCCGGCATACCGCGCGCGCACCCCGCGCCGGCCGAGGCCGCCCGCCACCAGGGCCGCGATCCAGCCCCCCGACTCGCGGGTGTCGGCGCCGATCAGCACCTCCGATCCGCGGCCGTTCGCCGTCACGTCCTCGCCCAGCGCCTCGCCGAAAGCGAACACCGTTCGCGGGTCCAGCGGGAACTCTCCCGCCACGCCTCGAATGCCGTCCGTACCGAATAGCCGTTTCGCCAAATCGTTCTCCTGGAAACCAGTCTGCCCGCCGCCTACCGCTTCATCGTGATGGTAACGGTAACCTGCGGCTCCGATTGAAATCGCACGTACGGATCCTGCACGAACGCGTTCACGTGAAACCTGCCGGACCCCACCACCGACGACACGTCCACGCTGTCGGTCAGCGCCGACCGGACGGCGGCCACGCGGCCGGCCGGACCCACGATGGTCAGTTGCTTTGGGTCGGCCTCCTGGCTCGCCACCTTGTATCCGCTCTGGGGGTTTCCCGAAATCCGCACTTCCACCGGCACCGCGCGCGTCGCCCGCTTGTCGAACTCCAGACGAATCTGCGAAGGGATGGAGCCCGCCATGCGCACCCCGCGCGGCAGCTTCACGTTGCCGCCGCCGACCGGGAACGTGCGAACCCCCGGCGCCACGCTCGACAGGTCGAGGATCACCTGCGGATGCATTCCGCTCGCTCCGGCCATGCCGCTCAGCTCTCCCGACGGTCCGCGCAATTCGAGCTTGACCGAACTGACGGGCTCGGCGCTGAATTCCATGTCGTCCGGCAGGTTCTTATACTCCACCGGGACCACCGGAAACGCGGACAGCTCCGGCTCGTTCCACACCATCGCCCACAACACCGTGGCGACCGCCAGCGCCAGCAGCTTCCACCAGAAGTTCCTCACCACCAGCCGGCCCAGCTTCCCGATCGCCCGCATCATGGCTCCATCACACTTCCCTGCTGCGCCTTCTCCGGCGCCGGCGGCCGGGCCGAAGCCACCAGAATATCGGGTGGAAACTCCTCCGGCGGAGCGGCGGTGGGACGCGCCGCGCCGAAATGATGGTGGATGCGCTCCATCATCTCGGGAACCGTCAACCCGCCGGCGAGCTCGCCGAAGGAAGCCGCCGAAATCCGCCCGGTTTCCTCGGATACCACCAGCGCCAGGCAGTCGCTCTCTTCGGTGATACCGATGGCCGCGCGGTGCCGCGTGCCCAGTTTGCGCGCCAGGTTTGGCTGCGTGGTCAGCGGCAGGAAGCAGGCCGCCGCCGCTATGCGGTCCTTTTGGACGATGACCGCGCCATCGTGCAGCGGCGGTCCCGGCTGGAAGATGGAGAGCAGCAGGTCGCGCGAGACCAGGGCGTCCAGCCGCACGCCGCTTTCAATGAAGGTGCGCAGCCCGATATCGCGCTCCAGCACGATCAGCGCCCCGACCTGCTGCTGCGCGAGCAGTTCCACCGCCATCTGGATTTCGCTGACGGCCTCCGGCACGCGATATCCCCGCGCCAGGCCGAACCACCGTTTCCGTCCGATGCGCGCCAGCGTGCGCCGGATCTCGGAGGCGAACAGCACGATGATGGCCAGTCCCAGGAACGGCACGATGGTGTCGAGCACCGACCGGAGGGCTTCGAGGCCCGCCCACGCCGCCAGCGCGTACAGCGACACGATCGCCAGAATTCCCACCAGGATGTGTCCCGCCCGCGTTCCCCGCACCACCATCAGGCACTGGTACACCACCACGGCCACCACCAGCAGATCGACGATCCCGGTGAGACTGAGCGTCGGCGTGTAGCGCAGAAACCGCAACCAATAGGTCATGGTGGAATTTCAAGCCCCGAAACAACTAGTTTAGCAACCGGGGGAGCGGCCGCTGTGGGGCGGACCCCCTGGTCCGCGGCCGGCCCCCTGGCCGGCCTCTTGTTGGTTACTGGCGATCGATCCTGCGAGCTGGTAGCGGGTCCGGGGGGACCCGCGCGGACCAGGGGGTCCGCCCCACCGGGCCGCTACAATGAGTCCATGCCCTTCACTTCCATCCCCGAAGCCATCGAGGAGATCCGCGCCGGACGCATCCTGATCGTGGTGGACGACGAGGACCGTGAAAACGAGGGCGACCTCACCGTCGCCGCCGAAGCCGTAACCCCCGAGATCGTCAACTTCATGGCGACTTACGGCCGCGGCCTCATCTGCCTGGCGCTTACCCCCGAGCGTTGCGACCACCTGCATCTGCCGCCCATGAGCCCGCTCAATACCTCCAACTTCGGTACCGCCTTCTGCGAGTCCATCGACGCCCGCGACGGCGTCTCCACCGGCATTTCCGCCGCCGACCGCACGCGCACCATCCTGACGGCCATCGACCCCAACTGCCGGCCCGGCGACCTGGCCCGCCCCGGCCACGTCTTCCCCCTGCGCGCCCGCGAAGGCGGCGTCCTGGTGCGCGCCGGCCAGACGGAAGCGTCCGTCGACCTCGCCCGCCTCGCCGGCCTCACTCCCGCCGGCGTCATCTGCGAAGTCATGAACGACGACGGCACCATGGCGCGCGTCCCCCAGTTGAAGGAGTTCTGCGGCCGCCACCACCTGAAGATGGTCTCCGTGGCCGAGTTGATCCGCTATCGCATGAAGACCCAGCGCTTCGTCCGCCGCGTGGCCGAAGGCTCCCTCGAGACCGAATTCGGCGAGTTCCGCACGGTTGCCTTCACCAGCGACATGGCCCCCGAGTACCACCTGGCGCTGGTCCGCGGCGACGTGGCCGGCAAGGAGTCGGTGCTGGTGCGGATGCACGCCCGCTGCGCGTATGGCGACGTTTTCGGCAGCGTCCGTTGCGACTGCTCCCGGCTGGTCCGCGGTTCCCTGCGCGCCATCGCCGCCGAGGGCTCGGGCGTTCTGGTCTACCTTCACGAAACCGGCCCCGGGTTCCGCATCGAGCAGGTCAACTACGGCGAACCGCGCCTGGTGTCCCACGACCCCGATTTCACACACTCCAAGAGCGACGCCGGCCAACGCCAGTTGCAGCACGAGCACGGCCTGGGAGCGCAGATTCTTTCCGACCTGGGGCTGCACACCATCCGCCTGCTGACCAACCACCCGCGGCGAATCGTGGCGCTGGAAGGCTTCGGGATCGAGATCGTAGAGCAGGTGCCTGTTGAGCGGTAAATCGTCGCCGGGCGAACTCGACTGCTTCGCCGCGATCGACTTCGAGACCGCGGACTATGGCCGGGACAGCGCCTGCGCCGTGGCGCTGGTCAGAGTCGAGCGAAACCGGATTGTCGACCGCGTCTCCAGCCTGATCCGTCCACCGCGCCGCGAGTTTGTCTTCACGTACATTCACGGCATCACGTGGGACATGGTGCGGGACGCTCCGGCCTTCGACCAGCTTTGGCCGGAACTGGATCGCTGGATGCGCGGAGTCCGCTTCCTGGCAGCGCACAACGCCAGCTTCGATCGCGGCGTTCTGGAGGCCTGTTGCCGCTCGAGCGGTTTGACGCCCCCTGGCATCCCCTTCGAGTGCACCGTCCGCATGGCCCGAGCCGTATTCGGCATCTACCCCACCCGGCTCGACTGCGTTTGCCGGGCGCTGGGGATTCCCCTGGTCCACCATCGGGCCGAATCGGACGCGGAGGCTTGCGCCAGGATTGTGCTCGCCGCACGGCAGCGGAAGTGCGCCACGTAGCCGGCGGGATGCGGGGCGCGCCCGCCGCGCCAAGCCGCCCCGCCATAGGTTATATTGGTCTCCAAAGCCTATGTGCCGCTCGCCGGCTCCCGGTTGCCTACTCGCGTTAGCTTTCTGCGGATTGCCGGCCATGGCGGCGACGTTCGGCGTTGTCGTGCCCCACACCGCGCCCCTGGCGGACATCGCCATCGATCAGGCCCGGAACCGGCTCTACCTCCTGAACCCCACAGTCAATCCGCCCACGGTCGAGGTTTACAATACCGCCACCAAGCCGCCCAGCCTCGCGCCGGGAACTTCGTCGATCGCCGTGGACCCCGTACCGCTCTCCATGGCGATGTCCCGGTCCGGCCGATACCTCTATGTCGCCTGCTACACCAGCGCGGCGCTCGACATCATCGATCTGAATCAATTGGCCAGGGTTGCGACCGTGAGGCTCTCGGCCAATCCGGAAGCGGTTGCCGTGGGCTACGACGAGAAGGTCCTGATCAGCACCATCGGCACCTCCACCGGGCAAGGCATCCTGAGCGTCTACGACCCCAACGCCACCGCCGCCAACTCGCTGCGGGCGCTGGTGGTGGCGCCCGCCGCGCCCACCGTCCCCACGCTTCCGCCGCCCGGCGACAACGCCTACCTGTCGGGGCACAGCCGCATGGCGGCCACGCCCGACGGCAAGACCATCGTCGGCGTTCACGAGCAGGCCGCCTCGCGGGCGGTTTGGGTCTATGACGTCGCCTCCGCCACGGTGCTGCGCTCCCGCACCATCGCCAACAGCGGTTCGAACGCTTCGCCCCCGACTGCCATTCTGGCGGTTTCGCCCGACGGCTCGCGGTTGCTTTCGGGCAACATCCTCTTCGATGCCACGTCCCTGCTGGTGCTGGGACAGCAGAATGCCAACAATGCGCCGTTCACCTTCGCCGCCGGATCGAATTTCTCCACCCAGACCGCGCAGGGCGGAGCGGTGTTCACACCCGATGGCAAAAGCCTCCTCACGGCATACAACATCGTTCCCGTCCAGAGCCCGGCGGCGCAGGTTGGTACCAGCCAGTTGCTGGTCAACAGTCCGGACAACCTGCTCGTCCAGTTGGGTTTCCAGCTTCCCGAACAGTTGAGCGGCAAACTGGCGATCACCTCCGATGGCGCGGCTGTTTACGCCATCTCCGAATCCGGATTCATGCAGTTACCCATCGGCACGGTACAGCAGACTTCCCCCATCGCGGTGCCGGACTCCAATGTCGCCCTGCTGGCCACCGACCAGTGCGGCGTCACCGCGGCGCAGAACTCGGCGGTCATATCCGTGCGCAATGCGGGCGGCAGCCGCATGGCCGTCACCGCCCAGGTCCTCGCCAGCACCGCCACTTCGGTGCAGGTCAAGACCACCGCCAAATCCTACGGCGCGGACCTGACCGCCCAGATCAACCCCAACGTGAGCAGGACGCTGGGCACGGCCGCCCCGGACCAACTGCTGATTCAATCCTCCGAGGCCGTCAATATCATCCCCGCGGTGCGAATCTACCAGAACAACCGCAATGCCGAAGCGCGCGGCAACATCGTCCCCGTGGACACCGGCGCGGGGAGCCTGGGACTGACCGACCTGGTGGCCGACCCCGCCCGCCCGCGGCTCTACATCGCCAATCCGGGCCTGAACCGCATCGAAGTGTTCGACACCCAGCAGCAGCAGTTTCTGACCCCCATCCCCACCGGCCAGTTGCCGCGCTCCATCGCGCTGGCCGGCGACGGCAACACGCTCTATGTCGCCAATAGCGGCGGCGAGTTCCTCACCGTGGTGGACGTGAGCAAGCTGGCGGTCACCGGCACGGTGGCTTTCCCGCCGCTGCCCTTCGGATCCACTTTGGCGATTCTGACCCCGCTGCTGGTGGTGTCCACCCAGCACGGCCCGCAGGTGATGATGTCCGACGGTTCGCTGTGGCAGGTGGCCGGCAACACGGTGACGCCGCGCATTCTCAATCCGCTGGTTTTCGGGACGGCCACGACGGTTTCCACACCGGCCCAGGCGTCCTTCGTGGCTTCGTCCGAAGGGTCTTACGCCCTGCTGCTCGCCGGCTCAGGGGCCGGGTATCTGTATAGCGCATCGGACGACGATTTCATCGCCACGCGCCAGGTCGTGTCCACGCCGATTACCTCCACCTACTTCGGCGCGGCGTCGGCCGGGCCCAACGGGAGTTATTTCCTGGTCGACGGGCTGCAATTGAACTCCTCCCTAACCATCGTCTCCACCAGCGCCACCGGCGGCGGCGGACTGCCGGGCCCCGCCGCTCCCACCGCCGTCACGACGCGCCCCGTATCGGCGGTAGCCGCCGTGAACGCGCAGTCTTTCGTGCGCTTCTCCACCCCCATCCGCGCCAACGCCGCCACCGCGCCCGGCGATGCCGGCCTGGTGGAACTGGTGAGCGTTTCCTCGCAGTCCGCCACCGCCAGCGCCAACGCCCTGGAAGGACCCTTGAACCAGGTGACCGGCGCGGCGCGCGTCAACGTTCCCGGCCGCGGCATGGCCTACGATGCCGCCGGCGCCACGGTCTATGCGCTCACCGCGTCGGGCTTGAGCGTCATCCCGCTGACTCCCGCCGCCTCCGCCGCGCCGCAGGTTTCCTCCGGCGGGGTAGTCAATCTGGCCAACTACCAGGCGCGGATTGCGCCCGGCGGGCTACTGGCGATTTTCGGCAAAAACCTGGCGGCCAACGCGGTCTATTCGAGCACGCCGCTGCCCACGTTGCTGGGGGGCGCGTGCGTGACCCTGAACAATGTGGCCATCCCCCTGATCGCCGCCTCCGCCACGCAGATCAACGCGCAAGTGCCGCCCACCCTGGCGGCCGGCAGCTACCCGCTGGTGATCCGCTCGGTTGCGAGCCAGACGGCGTCGAGCGCGGTGAATGTGACGGTGGCCAGGTATGCCCCGGCGGTCTTTGTCGATCAGCAGGGAGCGGCGATCTTCCACCAGGACGGCGTCCGCGTGGACCAGGATCACCCGGCCACACGCGACGAACCCCTGACTATCTTCGCCACCGGACTGGGAGTGACCACGGGCGGGAAAGTGACGGCCGGCGTCCCGTCGCCCTCCAGTCCCCTGGCGGTCACCGCCCCCGTGACCTTGTTCTTTGGCAATCCCACCATAAGCAATTCGGGTGTGATTGTGGACTGGAGCGGGCTGGCGCCCGGGGAAATCGGCGTGTATCAGATCGATTGCCGGATTCCGGGCGACCACTTGAGCGGCAACGGCCTGCCCGTGACTCTCGAAATCGGCGGCGCCGCCAGCCCCACCACCGGCGCCAATGTGGCGCTGGTCTATGTGGACTGAGGCGGATTGACTTGGGTGATACTATTACCGCTAGAGGCCCGTCCGGGCGCCGGGCGGGAACGCGGTTGCCGGCGCGGGCAGCGCGGCTGTCATAATATGTAAGACAATCAGTGAGGTGAGGAATTCATGCGCGTGATACGTATTCTCGTGGTCGTGGCGGCCGCCCTGCTGGCTCTTTCGTCGTGCAACCGGGATCCCAACGTCGCCAAGAAGCGCTACGTCGAGAGCGGGAACAAGTACTTCGAAAAGGGCAAGTACAAGGAAGCGGTCCTGATGTACCGCGACGCGCTGCAAAAGGACAGGAAATTCGGCCAGGCCCACTACCGCCTGGGGTTGACGTACCTCAAGATGAACAGCCTGCAGGAAGGCGTCCGCTCCCTGCGGCGAGCCCTGGAGTTCCTCGGTCCCAACGATGCGGAACGCTGGGACGCCATAGTCAGGCTCTCTGCGATCTTCGTCACCGTAGGCGGCCGCGACAAGCAACTCCAGGCCGAAGTGGAGGCGAACTGCAAGCTGCTGCTGGACCGCGACCCCAACTCCTTCGACGGCCACCATCTCAACGCCGAGTTGCAAACCGTGCGCGCCATGGATGCCTTGCGGACGGGAAGCCGGGACGAAGCGAAGAAACTGCTCGACGACGCCCTCGAAGAATACCAGAAGGCCGACTCCATCAAGCCCGGTCAGGTGAACGTGATGGAGGAGATCGCGGGCGTCTACGGCCTGGAGGGGAATTTCCCGGCCGCCGAGCAGATGTACCGCAAGGTGCTGGCTTCCGACAAGACGCAGGTGAGGGCCTACCTCAGCCTCTACGACCTGGCGGTCCGGCAAAGACGCGCGGATGTCGCCGAGCAGGTGCTCAAAGAAGGGTACCGGAACAATCCCAAGGAGTTCCTGTTTCTGCAGAGACTGGCGTTTCTGTACCGCGCCGAGAACCGCCACGACGACATGATCAAGACCCTGGACGAAATCAAGGCGCACGCCAAGGAGTACGCCGACGCCTACATAGCTGTCGGCAACTTTTACCTCTGGCTGGCCGACTACGATTCGGCCATCCGCGAATATGGCGACGGCATGGCCAAGGATCCCAAGCGGCGCCCCGACTACCAGAAGCACATCATCGAAGTGCTTTTGCGCCAGGGCAAGCGGGCCGAAGCCGCCGCCATCAACGACGAGATTCTGAAGAACAACGCCAACGATCCCGACGCCAAGAGCCTGGATGCCTCGCTCAAACTGGACAAGGGCGATATCCTCCGCGCGCAGGCGGAACTGCAGCAGGTGGTCACGCAGTCTCCCGACAACCCCGTGGCCCATTACAACCTGGGCCGCGCCTATGCCATGCGCCGGGAATGGGAACAGGCCCGCCAGCAGTTCGCCAAGGCGATCGAGATCCGGAGCGATTATCTCGGGGCGCGCCTCGCCATGGCGCAGTTGATGGGAGTGCGCGGGGAGTACCCCGCGGCTATCAAGGCGGCGCAACAGGCGTTGGCAGTCGACCCCAACAACCTGACCGCCCGGCTGATCTGGAGTGCGGCGCTGGTCAACCTCAAGAGATATCCCGAGGCCCACGCCATGCTGGACGCCCTCCAGGCGCGCAACCCCAATTCGCCCGAACGTCCTGTTCCAACAGGCGCAGCTCGACCTGGTCGAAAACAAATACAAAGACGCCGAAACCACCTTCCGCAAGGCTTACGATCTGAACCCCGCCAATCCACGCGGCCTGTTGGGGCTCACCGAGGCCTACATGGTTCAGGGCAAGAGCGACCAGGCCATGGCCACGCTGCAAACCGAAGCCGACAAAGCACCGGCCAGGCTCGACCTGCAGGTGGCCCTGGCCGATACGGCCGCCAGAACCGGCCGGTTTGACATCGCCATCCAGCGCTATCAGCGCGTTGCGGATTCCCTGCAAAAGGGATCCAAACAGCGCGCCGACGTTTTGCTGCGCATGGGAGAGGCCTATCGCCGCAAGGGCGACCTGGAGAATTCCATCGCCAGCCTGGAGAAGGCGCGCGAGATCAGTCCCGACAGCATCATGGTGCTTAGCAACCTGGCCCTGGTGCTCGATCAGGCGAGCCGGTGGCCCGAGGCCAAGAAGGTTTACGAAGTCGCTCTCAAAATCGATCCCAATAACGCGATTGCGCTCAATAACCTGGCGTATCTGGAGTCGGAGCACGGCGGCGACCTCAACGAGGCCCAGACCTTGGCCCAGCGCGCCAAGCAGTTCCTCCCGAACCGCCCCGAGATCTCGGACACCCTGGGCTGGATTTACCTGAAGCGCAACCTCCCCGATAATGCGGCCGATATCTTCGCGGAACTCGTCCGCGCCAATCCGCACTCCTCCACCTTCCGCTACCACCTCGGCCAGGCTTATAACCAGAAGGGCGACAGGGCGGCCGCGACGCGCGAGTTGAACGCCGCGCTGCGCGAGAATCCCCCGGCCCCGGAAGAGAAGGATATCAAGGAACTCCTGCGGCGCCTCGGCCAGTAGGCCGGCCCATCGGAATCCGCCGGAGGAACGGGCCGGCAGGCAGCCCCGGCTACCAGCGCGTGGACCGGGGCTGAAGCCGGGCTCTCACCCCAGCCGCACCTTCACCATGGTGTAGGAGTGCGGCGCGAACCGCAGCGCGAGTCTACTCCCCCGCGCCGCCGCGGTGCGCTCCGCCGGTTGGACCTTGACGGAGCCGAAATCGTTCTCGGCTTTGATATCGGGGCCGTTCACTTCGGTGATGGCCGCACTGCCGGAGAACTCCTTGTCCTCGGCTTCCACCTCGGCGTCGATGGCCTGGTCGCGGTGACGGTTGACCACGTTCAGCACCAGCGTGCCGTTGTCATAGGCAGCCGAGGCGTCCAGATACGGCACGTCGCCGAAGCGGCGGCTCGCGTACTTCGGGCTGTCCACGAACAGTTCCAGCGCCGTTCCCTTGCTGTTGTTGGCGAACAGCCGCAGCGGGTGATAAATGGTCTGCAGGAACAGGCCTTCGTCGCTGGTGAAGATGGGCGCGATCACGTTGACGAGTTGCGCCAGGTTGGCGATCTTCACGATGTGCGAGTGGTTCAGGAACGAGTTCAGGAACGTCGCCACCACCAGCGCGTCCTCCAGGTTGTAGCGCTCTTCGAGGGCGCGCCGCCCGCGTTCCGCCGCCCCGTTGCGCGCGCGATACCACACGTTCCACTCGTCCCAGGCGATGTAGATGCGGCGGCTGCGGGGCAACCCCGAGAGCGCCGCGCGGATGGTGCCTTCGGCCGTCTTGATGCGGTCGTCGAGTTCCAGCGAACTGGCCATGAACTCGCCGAAGTCGTTTTCCGCGTTGCCCACGTACAGATGCAGGGACAGGTAGTCGGCGTGGTTCTTCAGGAAGTCGAGGACGGTGCGGTTCCAGCCGGTCCAATCCGCATCGGGGCCGAAGTTGGAGCTGCCGGCGGCGATCAGCTTGATGTTGGGGTCGGTCCACTTCATCAGCTTGGCGGCTTCCAGGGCGAACTTGCCGTAGTCTTCCGCGCTACGGTGGCCCATCTGCCAGGGGCCGTCCATCTCGTTACCCAGGCCCCAGTAGGTCACCTTCCAGGGCTGCTGGCGGCCGTTGGCGCGGCGCAGGCGCGTCATGGAGGTGTCCTCGGCGGAGTTGCAATACTCCACCCACTGCTGCGCCTCTTCCCACGTGCCCGTGCCCAGGTTGGCGCAGACATACGGCTCCGTGCCCAGCATTTCGGCGTACTTCAGGAATTCGTGCGTGCCGAAGCGGTTGTTCTCGACGCGGCCCCAGGCCATTTCGAGGCGCGGCGTGCGCTGGTCGCGCGGCCCGATGCCGTCCTTCCAATGGTAGTTCGACGAGAAGTTGCCGCCCGGCCAGCGCAGCAGCCCGACCTTCAGCCCCTTGACGGCCTCCAGGACGTCCTTGCGGTATCCGTCGGCATCGGAGAGCTTCGACCCCTCCTGGAACACGCCGCCGTCCACGCAGCGGCCCAGATGCTCCACGAAATTGCCGTAGAGCTTGGGGTCGATTTGGGAGATGACGCGGTCGGTATCGATCTTGATGCGCGCGCGGCCGGGAGCCTGCTGGGCCCGCGCGAGAAGTGGAGCGGCTATGGCAGCCTTAGTGAAAGCGCGTCTGGAGAGCATCGGTTGTAGCCGCCTATAATGATACGCGAAGTGGAGGCGTGGGGCGGACGCCCTCGTCCGCGGCCGGCCCCCTGGCCGGCCTTTCGCCAGCAGCAAGCCGCAACCGCATCGCGCGGGAGGTCGCGGGCGTCCGGGACACGTTGGCGCCCCGCGCAGGCGAGATTCGCTCGCCGGGCGGGTTGAAAACCCGCCCGGCAGAGCCGCAGAGCCGCAACCCAACCGCGCGGGATGTTCCTGGCTGGCAGGCGAGTTCCGCTCGCCGGGCCGATTAACAATCGGCCGCAGGCTGCCAGCCTGCCCCACATGAAACCGTCGCGGCGTGCGAAGAATTTGACAGGTAGTAGTACATAGACCCACCTACCCCAGCGTGAAGGTCAGTTTCGTCACCGAGGCCGGTGGGAAACGGTGGACCAGCCCCGCGCCTTTGAGCGTCACCGTCACCGCTTGAGGCTCGACCGCGCGCGGATCCTCGAAGCTGTTGTGCGCGTGCGGATCGGGGGCGGCCAGCGCCATCCCGGCGGCCCCTCGCGCCGTTCCGCCGCGAATCGAGATTTCCGCCTCGCGCGGCCGGTCGAGCGACGGGTTGGTCACCGTCAGCGTGAGCTGGTTGCCCGTCACCGACGCCGAACCGTTCAACCCGCGCATGGCAACATCCGTGCCATTTCGGGTGAAGTGCGTCTGCGGCGCGGCCACCACCGTGCGCACCGAGCGCCCGCCCTGGTGCGCCGAGTAGAGGTCGAACACGTGGTAGGTCGGCGTCACACAGAACTTGTCCTCGTGCGCCAGAAACAGCGACTGCAGGCAGTTCACCAGTTGCGCCACGGCGGCCATCCCCACCTTATCGGCGTGGCGGTTGAAGGTGTCCAGCGTCATGCCCGCCAGTACCGCGTCGCGCATGGTGTTCTGCTGCCCGATGAGCGCTTCGCTGAAGGGCTCGGTGCCGCTCGAGTACCAGGCGCCCCACTCGTCCACCACCAGCTTGGTGCGATGCCCGGGATCGCTCTCCGCCATCACCGCCCAGTGCGCCGCGATCAGCGATTCCATTTCGTCGCCCTGGCGCAGGATGTCGTAATACTGCTGAAGGTCGAACCGCAGGGCATCGCCTTTGGCGCGCACCCAGTCTTCGGTGAGGCCGCCCGAGGCGTTCCAGGAGTAGTGGTGCATGGCCCATCCCCACAGGCGCCCCAGGGTGCCGAGGCGGGCGCACTTGGCGAAGAAGCGGCGCGTCCAGTCCACATTGCCGCCGTTGGGCCCGCTGCCCACCAGCGCCAGCGGCGCGCCGTAGCCCGGAAGCCAGGCGGAGTAGCGGTTGAACTCGGTGGCGTAGTCCTCGGGATCGAAGTTGCCGCCGCAGCCCCATGACTCGTTGCCCACGCCCCAGTAGCGCACGCCCAGCGGCGCCGGCTCCCCATCGGCCGCGCGCAGATCGGCCAGGGTGGTGGACTTCGCCGGCGAGTTGCAGTACTCCACCCACCGCCAGAACTCCTGCGCCGGCAGGCTGCGCAGGTTGGCGGCGAAGTACGGCTGCGCGCCGGTAAGTTTGCAGAAGCGCGCGAAGTCCACCGTGCCGAATTCGTTGGGCTCGAACTTCTGCGGGCCGCCGGAGGCGGCGCCCTTGGGCCAGCCCTCGGAGGCGTCCACCCAGAAGTTGGTCCGCCGGGGCCGCTTGCCGCGCGGGCCCGTGCCGTCGCGCCAGTCGTACTGGTCGGCGAAGCAGCCGCCCGGCCAGCGGATCGCGCCCGGATGCACCTTCTTGAGGGCATCCACAAGCTGCTTGCGGAGCCCGTTGACGTTGGGCACGGGCGACCGCTCGCCCACCCAGATGCCGTCGTAGACCACGCCGCCCAGGTGTTCCACGAAGTGCCCGTAGATCTCCGGCGCGATGGCGCCCACCGGCTCATCGAGCAGGATATCGATATGGGCTTCGGGCGATTGCGCCGAGGCCCGCCAGAGGGTTCCGGCCGCCGCCGCGGCGCGCAGGAAGTCCCGCCGATTGGTGAGAGGCAAGGAGCGTTGCATAGCGAATTCGCATCATATGGTAGCAGGCGGACGCGCCGGGGGCCGTCCTCGGGAAAACCCCGGACCCCTATACTGAAGTACGTACTGCTGTTCGCACCCAATGGTGAGTGGTGTCCTCTAAAGATAGCTGCTGCTCATAGTGGATGCCGGACGATCCGGACATTCAGCGGTTTGGCATCATCTACGATACTACGCCGGAGTCGGCCGGTTTCCTCCTGTTGGGTTCGGGCCTGGTGGCCATGGCGTTGCTGTGGCGCCGGCGGGCTTGCCGCGGATGACACGCCACAGCGTCTCTGGTCGCTGACGAACCCGGACGAGCCCATCCTTCTTCGCCGCTTTCGCAGATGCGGCGGGAGCGGCTGTTTCGGAACGGGCCTAAAGGTGAATGACTTTGAGGCCGGGGATCAGTTGGAAGTGACGGATGTTGGCCGTCCCCACACGGTATCCGAGTTCCAGTGCGCTTGCCCCGATCAGCAGATCCGATAGCGGGATGCGAACGCCCTTTGCCTGGCTATGGCCGTCGATCTGTCCGGCGCGGAGGGCGATCGGAACCGTCACCGGCTGAATGGGCACGCCGGCCAGCAACTCGTCCAGGAAGCGTTGCCGCCGCTCGCGGCGTGCGGCCGTGTCGGCGCGTGTGATGCCGTGAGCGAGTTCGAGCACGGTAACGACCGAAACGGCGATTCCTTCGTCGCCAGTCTCCAGCGCCACGGTTTCGAGCAGTTGGCGGGCGTTCTTGCCCTGGCGCTCGGCAGCGACGGCGGCCGTCGAATCCAGCATCAGTCCCAAGCGGGCGGCTCCAGCGGCTCTCTATGGGCGGCGATGGCCGCATCGACATCTCCCGCGAAGTCGGAATCGATAGTCGCCGCGGAGTCTGCCGGCATCAGGGCGATGCACTCGGAAATGGTGCGGCGTAGCGGTTCCGCCGCGCGGATGACCGCCACCGGATGGGCGTCGCGCTCGATGATGACCTCGCCTCCGGTCTCGACCCGTTGCAGAATCGACCGCACGTCCCTGGCCAGGTCGCCTTCGGTGATATGCAGGGGCTCCATATCTGCGATCATATCGCTTCCGGCTCCTGGTTGTCCTGCCTGGCCGCGGAAGCCTGCCAGACGCCGGAACGCCGCCGCACGAAGCTACCGCGGACGGTCGTGAGGTTCGGGCTCGGCGTCGGGAATCCGATCGAGCGCCGCCCGGAACGCCGCGTCGCATGCCCTCTCGCCGCGGCGCCGCAAGTACTCGGCGCCCGCAAACTGCTCCGCCACGGCCGCCGAGACAAACTCCTCGACGGAGACATGTTCCCGGGCGACCGACTCCTCCGCCAGGCTGACGAGTTCTTCGGGAAGTGAAATGGTCCTGCTCGCGGCCATGCTCCAATTGTCCTCAAAAACTCGCCCGGTGTCACGGGTCGAATCCCGTAGACCTCACTCCCGCGGAAGTCGCGGACGTTGTAGGTGACGAGGAAGTCGGCCTGGCTCGCCGCCGCAAGCTCCAACAGAAACTCATCGTCGGGATCTCTGAGTGACCGGACGCAGCCGGAACCGAACGGTTTGCCGCGAGCCCAGCCGGCAAAACGTGTTAACGATGCTATCGACAATCCAGTCCGCCAATCCGAGACGATTGGCCGCCATCGCGGATCGCCGAGGAGGTCGATCAATCTGAAGGCCGCGCCCCTCCTCGATCAGAGAGCTGAAACCGACACGTTCGTGTCGATGACGACCCGATGCATCGCGACTCATCGTAACACGCGCAGGCCGGGCGGCTCCAACTGTCATCCAAGCTGACACCGCGCACGCACCCGTAGAACTCCGTGGTGCACCGCTCCATAGGGATGCCGCCGCCCCGCCCGCCCTACGTCCTGCCCGGCTGATATCCCGGCCGGCAGCGCACGCGGAACTTCTTCCCCGGGTCGCTCGAGATCTCGACGCGGATGCGCCGGAATCCCTCGTTCGGATTGGCCGCCGGATAATACGTCACCGTGTAGGAGTTGCTCATGTCCTCGCGGATATCCTCGAAGGCTTCCATCTGCTTCTGCCAGGTGCGCGCCCAATAGGCTTTGCCGCCGGTGTTCGCCGACAGCCTGCGGAACACGCCGCTCGAAATCGGGTCCTTGTTCACTTCCGCGGTGGAGATCACGTAGATGGGAATGCCTTCGTTCTCGGCCACCACGCGCACGTCGTCCGGCGCCACCATGCTGGCGTTGTCGGGACCGTTCGAGAATACGATGACCACCTTCCGGCCGGGCACTTTGGCGGCGTCCCGCAGGGTCAGCAGCAGACAGTTGTACAAGGCCGTATCGTCGCCCGCCACCGCGTTTCGCAGCCCGGCGATGGCTTCGCGGTGCTCGTGGGTGAGCACGGCGGCGCGCGACAGGTTGCGGCTGAAGGTGTACACGGCCACCGAATCGGCGTGGTCCAGTCCGCGCAGGAAGTCGTCGATGGCGTCCTCGGCGTACACGAAACTCCGGTACATGAAGTTGCTGGTATCGAACAGCACGAAGACGTTGGTGCCCACGAACGCGTCGGGCCGGTCCATGCCCGGCAGGGTGTCCGCCGGGGCGGCGTTCAGCGGCTGCACGGAGCCGTCGGCGGCGATCCCGAGCGGCGCGCCGGTGCCCTCCGCGAAGATGGAAATGCGCTGCGGAATGCCGTCCTCGTAAATGCGGAAATCGGCGGGTTTGAGACCGTTGATGTAGTGGTTCTTGCTGTCCGTCACCTGGAAGCTCAACACCACCATGTCCACCTTCACCCGGAAAACCGGGCGCTGCTCCTGGGCGCGCAGCCACAGCCCCCCGGCCGCCGCTCCAATGAATCCTCGTCGTGAGAGTGTCATCTTCTTTACCCGCGGGAAACCTATTCGAGTCCGCCGATCCGCTCCCTGGCCGCCGCGCGCTGCCGCTCGCGCACCCCCGATCCCACCGCGCGCAGCGCATCCAGCACGGCCGGCCAGTCCTCCAGATGCGACGCGAAGATCTGCTCCGCCAGCATCCCGGTCCACTCGGGGATCTTCACGTTCAACTCGGCCGGCGGCAGGTTCAGTTCGTCCGCCAGGGCCGCCCAATACAAGGTATTGGATTCCCAACTCTCCGCCAGGATGCGGCTGGAATAGCCCATCAGCGCGGGGAAAGTCCGGAGGTTAAGCAGTTCCGGCTGGTAGGAATTGGTGAGCGTCGGCTTGGGCGTCCCGAAGGCGCGCGAGATAGCCGCGTAGCTGGCCTCCCGCGGCTGGTCCTGGGCGATCTGCCGCAACTCCGCCAGCAGCGGGGACCGGCTGGCCTGGGGGAGCCGCGCCATCTCGCGCGCCAGCGAGAACGACTCCGACGGCGTCACCAGGTCCGCCGCCGCGGCCACATCTCCCGCTTCCAGCAGACGGCGCACCTCGATCCAGCGCGCCGGCGCCGCCAGCTCCGCCAGCGCGGCGAGGACCGCGGAACGCACCTGCGCGTCGAGGGCCGATTCCGCCAGCAGTTCGCGCCCGTAGCGCAGGTGCAGCGCCACCCAATGCATTTGGGCGGGCGTGACGTTCCACCAGCGCGGCACTTTTGCGCCGATCATCATTTGCGGAACCAGGTCGCCCCAGATTAGCGCCTGGGTGTGGGTGGGAACCAGGAAATTCTGCTCGGCTTCGGCCAGCGCATACGGCAGGGTGGAGAGCGACCCCGCCAGACGGCCGCCGCCGTTAGAGGGCCAGCCGGAGCCGTACGGCTGGGTGGCGAGCCAGGTGCGCGGCTGCCCTTCGCCGCCTATGAAATCGTGGCTGCGCACGAACAGCGGATTGGTGTACAGAATCTGCGCGCCCGGCGGCGCATAATAGGCATAGCTGAAGGCCAGCAGCGTGTCGCGCATGGCCGGCGCCAGCAGCCCGGCCACTTCCTTGAGCCTGGCGGCGTCGCCCGCGGCCTTCTCGATGGCGGCCTTGAGGTTCAACTTGCGCTCCGCATCCAGGTGCTTGTCGCTCCAGTAGCCGAAGCCCAGGGCGTTCTTTTCGATGGAGGTGAGCGGCGGCCGCGGAATCCGGAACTCGCTGGCGCGGGCGATCAGTTTGTTCAACTGGGCGGGCGGGAGTTTCCGATCGCCCTCCAGGTGACCGGCCAGTTGCAGCAGCGTATCCAGTGGAATCACCCGCTGCGCGTCCAGAATGCGCTCGAAGTCCAGACGCGCCTCCTCGCGCGCATCGGTGTCGCTGGAATTCGCTCCCGTGAGCAGATCCACCATTCGCGTCTGCGATTCCCCCGCCGTCGCCTGGCCGCCCAGCAGCAGGTTCACGCCGGTTTGCGCCGCGGCAAAGCAATCGCGGCTACTCCTGACCTGCGCGAACGCGGCCGCAATCCCCGTGAAAGCCGCGTCCGCCCGGTCCTCGGGGATGGCGCCCTCGCGCACCAGGATCTGCCACAGGCTCATCAGCGACTGGAAGGAGCCGGCACTGTCGCCGCGGTCGCCCACGTCGTGCATGCGGGCGATGGCATCGGCGGTATCCAGGAACTGCAGGATGGACTTGTCGCCGATGCGCCGCGATTCGGTGAACACGGTGTACTGGTTGCCGTAGGCGCGGTAGCCGCGCACCAGCCGCTCCACCGTGGCGGCGGCCAGCGGCTCGGCGCGGTTGCGGTCCACGTCGCTGATGGCCATGAAGATCTTCAGCGGCTCGTTCTCCACCTGCTTGCGGCACAGGGCGAACAGCGCCTCGATCAGGTCGTCGGGCTCTTTCCAGTTGGTGGCCTGCCGGGCCAGCTTGCTGTCGTACTTGCCCTGGGTGTCCCTGGCGAACAGGCTCTTCCACACGTCCAGGCCGCCCGGAATGTGCGGCTTGCCGTCGGCGGCCACTTGCAGCCGCGTGGTGAGCAGCATCATGTCGGTGTTCGCCCGGAACACCGGCCGCGCCGGACCGGGGCTGGTCACACGGCCGCGCACCGCCGCGTAGAACCGCTTCAGGCGCGCCGGGTCGGTCAGGTAGTCGCGCACCGGACCGCGGATGCGCGCCAGGGCGTCATACAGGCTGCACAGCCACCCGTCGTCCTTGGTGACCAGCTTGTCCAGAAACTCCGCGCCGCGGGCGGGAGGCACGCCCACCAGTTCCGTCCACGCCCCGGCGGCGCGCGCGCCGCCGGGAGGAACGACCGCTCCGTCGCGGATTTCGAACATGCCGCCGAAAAAGTCCAGCACGTGCGCGAAAGCTTTCCAGTGGGTAAAGGAGCCGCCCTTGCGCAGGGCCTCGGCGGTGTCCGGGTCGAGCTTGGAAAAGCCCAGGTAGAGGCGGCAGACGGCCGGGTCGGAGATGAAATTCTCGATGAAATCCGGCGACCCCTTGGCCCCGGCCATCCAGTACTCCGGGCCGAACAGCACCGGTACCGGCGTGGGATGGAAGTCGTAAGTGAAGGGGCGGTTGGTGCGCAACGCTTCCTCCAGTTGGTTCAAGGGGAAGCCGGAGTCGGTAGTCAGAAAGGCGCGCGCCGCGTTCACCGTTTCCAGCACCACGTCCGATCCGCAGCCGCCGCGCATGCGAAAGCCCAGAATGCGGATCAGGTCGGCGACCACCGGCGCATCGCAAGCCGGCACGCGGATGACCTTCGGCTCACCCGCCAGGTTTTCCAGTTCCCGCGCCTGCGAGAGGTAGCGGTGCACCAGTTTCAGGTACTCCGTCTGTTCCAGCGCTTCATTCCCCTGCGACGCCGAGTACCCGCCGGTCACCACGTTGCGCGCCAGGGCTGGCAGAATGTCCTCGGGCGGACCATAGGGCGAAAGCGCCGCCATGCGCGCGAACGGCCGCATCGGTCCCGGTATGACGGCGGTTGGCCAGGACTGCCCCGCCGCGGCCACGCCCGGCAGCGCGGCGCCGGCGGCGGAGGCATCGCGCACGGCCGCCTCGCGGTTGCCGGCCAGCAGATCCAGAATGGCGAGCCGGCGCGCGGCGGCGGCCGCCCCGGCGGTATCGCCCGCCCGTTTGCGGGCTTCCGCCAGCCGCGCGTAGACCGGGCGCGCCATCGGGTTGCCGTAGCGATCCAGGTACCCGGCATAGGCCTCCAGCGCCGGTGAGTTGTTATCCTCCGCCGCCCGAGCCAGCGCGGCGCGGTCCCCGGAAGCGTCGCTGGATTGGCCCCACAGGGCCGCGGAATTGAGCGCTACGAATACCCCGACGGCAATTACGAACGGCTTCATGACGACCTCCCCGGTCCGGCGCATCGCGCGGTTGCATTCAGTCTTGGTGGAGTGATTCTAAATCAAACAAAATATGAAACGCAACCGGGGGTTGGAATCGGACGATAAGCTCCGAAGAACCGAACCTCTCAAGCGGCTCGCGGCGGGCGGACGGCAGCGCGCCGCGGGCCTCCGGAGTTACTGGTCAGGCAGCGAGAAAGCCACCTGGCGCTGGCGGTTCAACTGCGCCGAAAGGGCGCGGTCCACGCTGTCGAGCGGCGCCTGCTTTTCCTGGTGCTCGAGGGTGACGTAGTGCAGCGTATTTCCGCCGGCGGAATAAGACTCCGCCGCCTGAATGCTGTGGTCCTTGAAGGCGATCAGGTAGATCGGCGACCGCGCCGGCGCTGGGGATGCCGCGGGGGCGGGCGCCGCTGCAACCGGCTGCCCGTACTGGTCGTAGCCGCCCTGGGCGGGAGCCGCGTACAGGTTGTACGCCGGCTGCGACGGAGGCGGGTAGACCACGGTCGCCTGCGGCGGCGGATCGTAGTCGTAAACCGCCGGGTAGGAATAGCCGTAAGAGCCGCCCCAATATCCCGGCCAATAGCTGTAGCCATACCAGGGGTAGTAACCGAGGCCGAACGAGAATCCGCGGTAGCCGTAAGAGCCGCGGTAACCGCCGAACCCGCCGTAGCCGCCGAACCCGCCGTAGCTGCCGACGTGAGTCCCGCCGCCGAAGCCGCCGGCGCGATACCCGCCGCCCGCAAATCCTCCGCGGGATCCGCCGCCAGTGTGACCGCCGCCGCGCTGAGCCATCGTAGCGGTGGCGAACAGACACAATAGTCCGATTGCCAAGTGGATCTTCATGACAGTCCCTCTACCTGGGAGCATACTCCCGCCGCGCGACGGCTGCAAGCCGCGCCGGGCGCGCGGCGCGGGGCTCAGCGCCCCCGCAACAGCCGCAGTTTCGCGCCCAGCCGCAGCCATCGCGAGCGCATCAACCCGTTCCACTGCTCCAGCAACTCGCGGGCGGCATCCACGCCGAACGCAAACTCCCCCTTGCGCGCGGCCAGCGGCAGCGAGCAGGGCCCGTCGCGAACGATGCCGAACTCCGGGTAATCTTCGCCGTAAATCCGCACCTCGCCGAAGCCGGCGCCCGAGAGCATTCGCCTGAGATCGCTTTCCGAGAATACCCGCATTTCCAAAGTGGAGCCGGGGCCGCCGTGAAACACCAGGTTCTCGTAGATCCGGACTGTGCCTTCCCGCGTCCGGTTGACCAGCACGTGGCGATCGCCCAAGCGCGCGATGGCATATTCGTGCAGTTCCGGGAAGTGCTCGACGGTGCTCTTTTTCAACGAATACGGTACGGTGAAGACGAATACGCCGTTGGGCCGCAGCAGCCGGCACACATTTTGAAACGCCGCTTCGACGGGCGGGACGACGTGCTCGAACACCTCGCTCGAGATAACGAAATCGTATTGGCCGAACTCGGACTCCGGTGGATGGGCAATGTCCAGGCGCGGCTCGCGGTGGAAGAACGTGTTATGGTAGCCGAGCTTCTCCTCGAGGCGCTCGGAGTAGATTTCGGAATCGCCGATACCGATGCCGCGCACGCTCTTGATGCGGGGAAATGCCGCGAGCGTCAGGCTGGCGCCGAAAAGCTCCTGCGAAAGCGCCCGCAGAAGCCCGCGGGTGCGAACGTTCGAGCCGCAGCGCGAGCAGGTGGAATCCTCGGCGTCCCGGCTCCTTTCCGGAGGCCGGCCGCGCTGGCCGCAGACATTGCAGGTGAATTGCGTGGGTGACACTCCTGTTTATGCAATGATAAACCGATTCGCGCCGGCGCCGCGCCGGTAATCCGTCCGTAAGCGCTCTGACCCACAACGAACCGCCCGGCCAGCCATGCGTCCGCCATCCGCGGCCCCGCACCGGGCCGGTGCGACCGCGAGCGTCAGAAGCTGTGAAGAAATCGGCCGGACTGCCGGGTTGACAGACGAAAGCGTCTGTCCCACATTGCATTCGAAGGACTTGCAGCGAGGTGGGGCAGGCGCTTCCGCCTGCCAACCGATTTCTTCACAGCTTCTCAGGGAGCGGACCCGGTGGCTACGGGCTTACGGACGGATTATGGGCCGCCTCCGCGGTCCGGCCAAACGCCGCCCGCTCGCCCTCCGCCGCGGCACACGCTACACTCGGAACTGCTATGAACGTCCTGGTTCTCAACGCGGGCAGCTCCAGTCTGAAATTCCAGGTGATCTCGACCGACGCCGAACGTATCGCCGCGGGGCGCGACGAGCGCCTGTGCCGCGGCCAGGTGGAGCGCATCGGCGGCGAAGCCGTCATCACCGTGCAGCACCGCGATGGGCCGCGGCAGATCTTCACTGCGCCCCTCCGCGACGCCTCGGCCGCTCTCGATTATGTGCTGCGGTGGCTGGCATCGGACCGTTCGGGCATCGACGAGATCCACAGCCTGGGCGACATCCACGCGGTGGGGCATCGCGTGGTGCATGGCGGCGAGAGGTTCACCGAATCGGCCATCGTCGACGACGCGGTGCTGAAGGGCATCGAGGACTGCATCGACCTGGCGCCGCTTCACAATCCCAACAACATCAAGGGCATCCTGGCGGCGCGCGAGATTTTCGGCGCGGCGGTGCCGCAGGTGGCCGTTTTCGACACGGCGTTTCACGCCTCCATTCCTGATTTCGCCTATCTGTACGCCGTGCCCTATCACCTGTACCGCCGGCACCACATCCGCCGCTACGGTTTCCACGGCACCTCGCACCGTTACGTGACGTACCGCTATCGAACGCTGCAGAATCTGACGCGCGAGCAAACCCACGTGGTGACGCTGCACCTGGGCAACGGATGTTCGGCGGCCGCCATCCGCGCCGGCCACCCGGTGGACACGTCCATGGGCATGACGCCGCTCGAGGGCCTGGTGATGGGAACGCGCTCCGGCGATCTGGACCCCGCCATCGTCGGCCTGATCGCCGCCAAGGAAGGGTTATCGACCCAGGAAGTGGAGTCGCTGCTCAATACCCAGTCCGGGCTGCTGGGAATCTCGGGGTTGACCAACGACATGCGGGCGCTCGAGCAGGAACTACGGGAGCACGACGACCGGCGCGTGCGGCTGGCCATCGAGGTGTTCTGCTACCGCGCGCGAAAGTATATCGGCGCGTTTCTGGCGGCGATGGGCGGCGCCGACGCGGTGGTCTTCACCGGCGGCATCGGCGAGAACTCGCCGGAAATCCGCGCGCGCATCTGCCAGGGGCTGGAGTGGGCCGGCCTCGAAGTGGACGACCAGCGGAACCGGCAGACCGAGCCGCGCGAAAGACAGATCAGCAAAGACGGAGGCCGCCTGGCCGCGTGGACCATTCCGACCGACGAAGAGCTGCTGATAGCGCGCGACACGGTGCGCTGCGTGCTGGGCGTACCGCACCCGAGTTAGGGCCGTGGGGCGGACCCCCTGGTCCGCGCGGGACGCCCTCGTCCCGCTCTTCGCGGCGCGATCCGGGGCCTGCCACGAACGAGGAGCCGCCGCCGGGGCCGGTTTTGACAGCGGTCCTGTCATTTCGCTTTCGTAAGCTATTCTATTTAAAAGACTTGCTGATTTGCGTGACAGGACCGCTGTCGCGGAGCCGCGGCCGCGCTGCTACTCCGGCCACTTCCAGCCGGTGATGGCGGGGCTGTCGATGCCGTGTTCGTAGGCATAGTTCCGGCACTCGATCTGCATGTTGCGGAACTTCTCCTTGGCGTGCGCGCCCACGCGCTGCAGTTCGGGAACGCGGTCGATCGAGTCGATCGCCAGGCTGAAGCGGTCGATCTCGTTGTTGATGGCCAGCTCCATGGGCGTGTTGATATTGCCCTTCTCCTTGTACCCGCGCACGTGGAAATTGTGGTGGTTGGTGCGGCGGTACGCCAGGCGGTGGATCAGCCAGGGATAGCCGTGGAAGTTGAAGATGACCGGCTTGTCCACGGTGAACAGCGAATCGAAATCGCGGTCCGTCAACCCGTGGGGATGCTCCGTGCTGGGTTGCAGCTTGAAGAGGTCCACCACGTTGATGAAGCGGATCTTGAGGTCGGGGAATTCGCCCCGCAGCAGCACGGTGGCGGCCAGGGCTTCCTGGGTGGGGATGTCGCCGGCCGAGGCCATTACAAGCTGCGGCTCCCCGCCCTGGTCGTTGCAGGCCCACTCCCACATGCCGACTCCAGCGCCGCTACTCGCATCCGGTGGACAAGAGCACCGGCGTGCGCTCCGATCACACTGTCATTCTGACCGCCATCGATTCGGCGAAAGCATACCCGGAGACGCTGCGGCGCGTAAGTTATCTCGATGTGGACACGCGGAAGCGGTTCAAGTTTCTCACCAACAACTTCACGCTCCCAGCACTTACTATCGCCATGATCTACAAGTGCCGCTGGCAGGTGGAACTCTTGTTCAAGTGGATCAAGCAGCACCTGCGGATCAAGGCCTTCTACGGCACCAGCGAGAACGCTGAGAAGACGCAAATCCGGATTGCGGTCTCGGTCTGCGTGCTGGTGGCCATTGTCCGCAAGTGCCTGGGGCTGGAGGCGAGCCTTTACCAAATTCTACAGATTTTGAGCGTGACGCTTTTCGAGAAAATGCCCATTTTACGGGCACTTCAAGCGTCGGACTTCGACAGTGATCTAGGTCTTCGACCGTGTGATTTCGTGCCATTACCGGGCCGCTCGCTCACGCTCGCGGTTCCGGACAGAACCGCGAGCGTGAGCGAGCGGCCCGTGGCAAAGGAACAGTTTCTCGCGGTCAAGGCACTAGGCGATCGCGGGCATGGCGCTGGCCCATCGCAGCGTCAATACCGGCATCGGGCCGGAGTCCGCGCTTCCGCTGTCATTCGACCCGCGCCCCGCACCGCCCCTGCCGCCGCGCCGCCCCATTCCCATCCCGCCGATCCCCATGCCGCCCGCGCTGATTCCAGACCGCTGCTGCCCGCCCGCGCCCGATCCACCAGGCGCTGGCGTCACGGTCTTCGCCCATGGCGACTCGGTGAGCACCTGCCGCGCTTCCTCCACGCTCCATTCCGCGATCCGCTTGACCTTCCACACCTGCTCCCCGGCCATCAGCGCCGCGCCGCCGGCGGCAACCAGCGCCATCCAGGCGCACACTTGTCTTTTTGGCATTCATTCCCTTAAACGTGTGGCGTTCCCCACCAGTTGCAACATTAAAGAAACGCGCAATCCGGCCGAAGAGAAAACTCAGGAAAGGTGTATGGGGTCCGTCACGAACTCGCTGAGCGGCTTGTCCTACCTGATGCAGCCGGGAGGTCCACTTTCCGGCATGGCGGCACAGATGTCGCCGGCCCAGTTGCAATCGGCCCAGCCGCGGGATGTGGTCAGTCTCAGCATGGCCGCCCTCCAAACGCAAGTAGTGGACGGACTGTTCGGCACCTCTCAGCCCTCCCAGACTAAGCTGCCCGCGCTGCCTGTCGCCTCCTCCGCCACGTCCCCATCGGCAACCGATGTGCTCCCCGGCGTCGCCTCCGCCGATCTGACGGACGCTACTGCGCAAGAGCAGTCCGCCATCAACAACCAGGCGCTGGCTCTGCAACAGGTGCAGGGTCTGTTCGCCGAACCGGCCTCGGAGACGGGCACGACCGACGTGTTCGCCTGAGGCCAACCGTAGCCCAGCGCGCGCAGGGATGCGGCCAATCCCCATCGGCGCACTTGACCGCCGCCCTGCCCCGCCGGTACTACCATGAAGTCATGGCACCCGTATCCCTGGCGGACTTCCGCAACGAATCCTACGCCGATTTTTCCACGCCCGCCAACCGGCAGGCCATGGAAGCTGCGCTCGCCAACGTGCGCGCCGAATTCGGACGCGAATACGCCCTGCGCATCGGCGGGGAGTGGTTTTCCACCGGCGATCTGCTCGCCTCGGTGAATCCGTCCGATTCGCGCGAGGTGGTTGGCGTCCACCACAGGGCGACTCCCGAACTGGCCGCGCGCGCCGTGGAGAACGCGCACGCCTGCTTCCCGAAATGGAGCCGCACGCCGGCGGCGGAACGCACCAGCCTGCTGCGCGAAGCCGCGCGCATCGTCCGCCAGCGCAAATTCGAATTTGACGCGTGGCTGGTCTACGAAGCCGGCAAGACCTGGACCGAGGCGGAAGCCGACGTCTGCGAAGCCATCGATTTCTGCGAGTACTATGCCAATGCCATGGAACTTCTGGCCGGGCCGCAACCCGTGTCGCAACTCCCCGGCGAGCGCGACGAGATGATCTACATCCCGCTCGGCGCGGGCGTGGTCATCCCGCCATGGAATTTCCCGCTGGCCATCCTGGCGGGGATGACCGTGGCTTCGCTGGTGGCCGGCAACACGGTTGTGATCAAGCCTTCCAGCGAAACCCCCACCATCGCCCTCAAGTTCGCCGAGGTGCTGCGGGAAGCCGGCTTTCCGGAAGGCAGCTTCACCCTCCTGGTGGGCAGCGGCGCGGCGGTGGGCGACACGCTCGTCGAGCACCCCAGGACGCGCTTCATCTCCTTCACCGGTTCGCGCGACGTGGGGCTGCGCATCAACGAACTGGCGGCCCGCCACCGGCCCGGCCAGCTCTGGATCAAGCGCGTGATCGCGGAAATGGGCGGCAAGGACGCCATCGTCGTGGACGCCTCCGCCGATCTCGACAAGGCCGTGGACGGCGTGCTGGTCTCCGCATTCGGCTACCAGGGACAGAAGTGTTCGGCCTGTTCGCGCGCCATCGTGCATGCCGCCGTGTACACCGAGTTCGTCGAGCGCCTGGCGGCCAAAGCGCTCGGTATCAAGGTCGGCAAGGCCGACGACCCCGCCAGTTACATGGGCCCCGTGATTAGCGAAAGCGCCCGGCGCACTATCCTGAAGTACATCGAAACCGGCAAGCGGGAAGGGCGCATGGTGGTGGGCGATGCCGGCGTCCCCGACGGCGGCTTCTTCGTCGCCCCCACGATTTTCGCCGACGTGGATTCCGCAGCCGCCATCTTCCAGGAGGAGATCTTCGGCCCGGTGCTGGCCGTCACCCAGGCCCGCGATTTCGAGCACGCCCTCGATCTGGCCAACGACTCGGTGTACGGTCTCACCGGCGCCGTCTTCTCGAACACGCCGGAACACCTGCGCCAGGCGCGCGAGCGCTTCCACGTGGGCAACCTGTACTTCAACCGCAAGTGTACCGGCGCCATGGTGGGGGCACACCCGTTCGGCGGTTTCAACATGTCCGGCACCGACTCCAAGGCGGGCGGCCCGGATTACCTGTTGCTGTTCCTGCAGGCGAAGTCCGTGGCCACCAGGCTGGGCTAGCGCCATGAGCGCGAGATACTGTTCCTTTGCCACGGGCCGCTCCCTAACGCCGCGTGGTTCCGTTCGGAACCGCGAGCGTGAGAAGCTGTGAAGAAATCGGTTGGCAGGCGGAAGCGCCTGCCCCACCTCGCTGCAAGTCCTTCGAGTGCAATGTGGGACAGACGCTTTCGTCTGTCAACCCGGCAGTCCGGCCGATTTCTTCACAGCTTCTGAGCGAGCGGCCCGGCAAAGGCGCCAAATCACACGGTCGAAGACCTAGCCCGCATTTCCACGGATGTGGCCTTTCGTCCGGCGGGGGTCCGCGAAAACGCGGGACTGGCGGCTCCGTCCCAAGGCGCGCACCATCTCCCGAGGAAGCACCCTGTCTCCCTGCGCCGCGTTAACGGAGCCATCCGTCCCCAGTGTCTTCGCCCCGCCGGAGCAGCCTCGGGCTGGGGCCGCGGCCCCCCATGGTGCTACATTCGGAACTTGCGGCACTACCCCATCTTTCTCGACCTCCAGGACCGACCCGTGCTGGTCGCTGGCGCGGGTAAGGTTGCGCTCCGCAAGACCAAGGGCTTGCTGGATGCCGGCGCGCGCGTCACCGTGGTAGCCCCGCTGTGCGATGCGGCGTTCGACGGCCTGCCGGTGCGCCTGGTGCGGCGCCGGTTTCGAACCTCCGACCTCTCCGGCGCGGTTCTGGCGTTCGCGGCCACGAATGACCGCCGCGTCAACCATCGCATCGCGGTCGCGGCCAGGGCGCGGGGAATACCCGCCAACATCGCCGATAGCGCCGCGGAGTGCGGCTTCCTGGTGCCGGCGCGCGTGGAGCGTGGCGGCGTGCAGGTGGCGGTCTCGACCGGCGGGGTGAATCCCCGCCTGGCGGCCGAATTGCGGCGCAAGCTGGACCGGGTTCTCTGAGGCGCCGCGGCACCCTGCTAGAATCGTGGATCACCAATATGAGTACGGAAAAGAAGCGCCTCTTTATCGGTACCGACGGGAAGAACCTGGCCTTCGTGTTCATGCTCGTCAGCTCCCTGTTCTTGCTTTGGGGTTTGTGCAACGGAATGATCGACGTCATGGACAAGCACTTCCAGGACGAACTGGGGCTAACCAAGTCGCAATCGGCCTGGGTTCAGTTCGCGCACTACCTCGGCTATTTCCTCATGGCGATGCCGGCGGGCTGGCTGGCAAGCAAACTCGGATACAAGGGCGGCATCATCGCCGGGCTGCTGATCGTGGCGACGGGCGGCTTCTGGTTCATTCAGGCGGCGCACATCGCGCAGTTTTGGGCGTACCTCCTGGGCGTCTGCGTCATTGCGGCCGGCCTGACGTTTCTCGAGACGGTGGCAAACCCGTATACCACGGTGTTGGGGGATCCAAGGTACGCGGCCACGCGCATCAACCTGGCGCAATCGTGCAACGGGGTCGGGTGGATCTTCGGGCCGATCGTGGGCGGATTGTTCTTCTACTCGAAGAACGCGGCGGGTGTGAGCACGGGAAGCCAGACGCTGTATATCCCCTATGCCGCCATCGCGGTGACGGTGGTGGTGCTCGCGGTGGTTTTCTACTTCGCGGAAGTGCCCGACATCAAGGCCGAAGACGACTATCACCTCGACGAGAACGGCGGCGCCGCGGCCGGGGCCACCGGGCCCGAGCGCCAGTTCAGCCGCGGGCTGGTCTATTCCCTGCTGTGGTTGAATGCGGCGGTGCTGATCTTCGCGTGCGGCATGATCCTGTGGGTGATCCTCTCCTCGCTGAAAGTGAGCGAACACCGGGTGAATGCCATCCTGGAGATCGGCGGCACGGTGGCTCTGTTGGCCGCGGCGGCGCTGCTGGCGCCGATCGCGAAGAAGATTTCGCATCACAGCATCTGGTCGCATCCGCATTTTACGGGCGCCACGCTGGCGCAGTTCTTCTATGTTGCCGCGCAGGCGGGAATCTTCAGTTTCTTCATCAACTACATGACCAGCGAGCTGCCGGCGATGCCGGCTTCGTGGGCGGGCGGGTTTCTGCATGGCTGGCTCGAAACCGGCAAGAACGGGATTCTGCATCTTAGCGACCAGGGGGCGTCGAACCTGGCGTCGGTGGGCTTCGCCTGTTTCCTTACAGGCCGCTTCACCGGAGCCGGCCTGCTGCGGAAATTCAGCGCCCACAAGATGCTGGGTCTGTACGCGCTACTGAACGTGGCGATGACCCTGCTGGTGGTCCTCAAGTTGGGGTGGTTCTCGGTGATTTGCGTCTTCGCGAGCTACTTCTTTATGTCCATCATGTTCCCCACCATCTTCGCGCTGGGCATTTTCGGCCTGGGCGCGCGGGCGAAGAAGGCGTCTTCGTTCATCGTGATGGCCATCATGGGCGGCGCCATTCTGCCGAAACTCATGGGCGCCGTGGCCGACAAGTGGAACATGTCCCGCGGCTTCGTCGTGCCCATGGTCTGCTTCGGGCTGGTGGCGTTCTACGGGCTCAACTGGAGCCGGTTCAGCAAGGCCGACTCGTTGCAGGGCGGCGGGCCGCTGGTGGGGCACTAAGGAGGTCGCGCGGGCCTGGTGGGAGGTGGCGCATGAAGCGGGAAGAGCGAGCCAAGCTGAAGTGGCTGCGCGGCGCCGTAAAGGAAGGGCTGGACCAGATCGATCGCGGCGAAGGCATCGAGTTCCAATCCATGGACGACCTCGACTGGCACATTGATCGGCTCGGGAAGGAAGCCTCGGCGGCACTCGCTCGAAACGGCGATCATGTCTGAGTCCGGTGGGCCGCTGGGAGTCGTCCTGGCTCCGGCCGCACAAAGCGACATCCGTGATGCCTTGATGTGGCGCCAGGAGCGCTTTGGCGAACGCGCGGCCATGCCCTACCGGAACCTTCTGAGACAGGCGATTCACGACGTTGCGGCCGATCAGCAGAGGCCCGGGTCTCAAGCGCGGCCGGATCTGGCGCGGAGCAGTTTGGGCACGGCCGGAAAACCCCGGCATTTCCTGGGCTATCGCCGCCGCGAGGGCGTGGTCGAAGTGGTCCGCGTTCTTCACGACGCCCGCGCCCTGGAGCGTCATCTGCCACCAGCGGAAAGCTAAGGCTGGCACTACACGCGCCGCGACTGGCGCCGCCCGACAATTCTTCTCCCGTCGCGGCGCGCTTTCGAACGACACACCGGAGCGCGATCAGTGCGCCTGAACATCTCTCCCACGCGAGTCTAGTGCTGGCACTGGCACATGCCACTGGACGCCGGCCTGAGGGCGCCAGCCTGAAATTCGGCGACGATCCGTTCGGCGCTGCCGGCGGCTTCCACCTGAACCACGGATATTCCAAACGCCTGGAGCGCCTCGACGGCGCCCGCGCCAATGCCGCCGCACAGCACCGTCTCGCAATCCCGCAACGCTTCGACGAAGCCGGCGTGACCTTGAGGTTCCGCGGCGCCCGATGCGCCGCCGTGTCCATGACATCCCCCATTGATGCGGCTCTCGATAAGCTTCACTTGCCCATTCTGCGTTTCGAAAATGAGGAATTGGCGGCAGCGTCCGAAGTGGGCGGAAATGTCAATTCCATCGTTGCTCGGTACGGCGATCTTCATTTGAGGTTCTCCTAATTCTGTTTGGTAGTCTCCGGCCCATGCAGCAGCAGAAACCGGGCCCATGCGTGGGCGCGTTCGGAACCATCGGCGGCCGTGAGCGTGGCCTCGGCCATCACCAGTCGCTTGACCTTCCCGGCAACCCAGCCGCGAATTCGCAGGTCCTCGCCCGCCTCGACGTAACGCCGGAACCTGACCCTCAGTTCGCCCGTCGGCGCTTCGTAGCCCATCCCGGCGACCGCCTTGGCCATTGCCTCGTCGAGAACCGTGCCGACGATTCCACCGTGCACGATGCCCGCAAACCCCTCCCAGTTCGCCGTCGGCCGCCAGTCCGCCGAATATGCGCCGTCGCACTCGCGCACGAAGCGAATTCGCAGCCCGTACGGGTTTTCCTTGCCGCAAACCACGCATCCGTCCTGCGGCCGTGCCCGGAGGCCAGGCCGGCTCCCGCCGCTACGGGCTTGCGTTCCGGCGGCGCCGTCGATCTTCATAGCAGTCTCCATTTGAGTCTGGCAGCCGGTGCTGGCGAAGGGCTCCCCGCACCGCCGCATATTCCCCACATTGGATCCGGGATCCCACACGGCAGCATAGCAACATTTGCTTACTACATGCAACTTACATCTAGATGCAACTACGAAACCGTGCCGTCCCCGCCTGTCCGGCGGTATTCATCGTTGGGTAGGGGGCCTCTGCTATGGCGTTTTCGCAATTCGCTTCCCGGAGCGGCGGGGAGGAGTCCGGCGGGCGTTCTCCGACTCGCCGGGAACGCGCTTCCCTGCCATGCGCGCAAAGCGGGTCATCGACCGGCCCAGGTGGCCCAGAACGGTAATCCACTCCGCCATGTGTTCCCGCCCGTGCGGCGTCAGCGAGTAGACCCTTTTGGCCGGCCCGGCGCCCGTGACGTCCCACTCGGAAGTGACGCAGCCATTCCGCTCCAACTGCCTGAGCGTCCTGTAGAGGGCGGCCGCTTCGATGGACGCATCGGTCAACGCGTGTTCCTGTAACTCGGCCGCCAACTCGTATCCGTACGATCGTCCCTTCCTTTCGAGCAGGAACAGAAGAACTGGCTCGACGAACCGGTACAAATTGCCCATCGCGCACGTGCATGGATGATCGGCCCCATGGCGCGGACATGTTCGATGCGGCATTTTGGAGTCGGCTCTCCCGTGCGCCAGAATAACTGCTATCTCACTATGGATGCAACTTGCGTCGAGTGCCCTTCCTCCGGGCTGAGTTCCGCCAGCCTCCCCAGGCACCCGGTTTCTCGCGCCTCCTCCGCCACGGCCCGTCAACTGTAAACTGAAAGCTGTGAACTCGACTCAGGCCCGCGGCGCTACCGCCCGACAATTCTTCTCCCGTCACGGCGCGCTCTCGAAATGGCACCCCGGTTACGAGTTTCGCCCCGGCCAGGTGGAAATGGCGGAAGCCGTGGAATCCGCGTTGGCAGACAAGCGCCATCTCATCGTGGAAGCCGGCACGGGCACCGGGAAGACCCTGGCCTACCTGGTCCCCGCGCTGCTCTCGGGCAAACGTATCGTGGTTTCCACCGGCACCAAGAATCTGCAGGAGCAGCTCTTCTTCAAGGACGTCCCGTTTCTGCAGTCTCACTTCCCGCGGCCGCTGAAGGTCTCCTACATGAAGGGCCGCAACAACTACGCCTGCCGCCAGAAGATCTACGACGCCGCCCAGGCGCCGGTGCTCGCCGGCCTGGAGGAAGTGGTCGATTTCCAGATCATCCAGGATTGGGAGAAGACCACCGAAATCGGCGACCGCGCCGAGATCCGCACGCTGCCCGAATCCAGCACCGTGTGGGCCAAGGTGGACGCCCGCTCGGATCTGTGCAGCGGGCAGAAGTGTCCCGGTTTCCAGCGCTGCTTCATCACCCTGATGCACCAGCGCGCGGCCGAAAGCGACATCGTCATCGTCAACCACCACCTGTTCTTCGCCGACCTGGCTCTCAAGAACGAGGAGTGGGACGGCGGCATCCTGCCCGATTACGACGCCGTGGTGTTCGACGAAGCGCACGAGATCGAAGACGTCGCCGGGCAGTATTTCGGCGTGTCCGTCAGCAATTACCGCTTCCAGGAACTGCGCCGCGACATTTCGGCGGTGGCGCGCATGAAGAAGTTTGGCGCGCCGGAACTGGACCGCATCCTGGACCGCCTGGAGGAACTGACCGAACGGTTCTTCAGCCTGTTCGGAGAGGCGGAACGGCGCGCCGCCTTTCAGGGCCGCGAGTCCTTCCGCGAGGAGAACGAGGAGATCTACGCGGATATGCTGACCGCGCTGGAGCTTGTCGGCACGCACTTGAGACTGCTCGAAAACCCGCCCGACGAGGTCATTCCCCTGTCCCGCCGGACCGGCGAACTCTCCAGGGCCATGCACTTCGTCATGGAGGCGGATGACGAAAACTTCGTCTTCTGGGTGGAACGGCGCGGGCGCGGTTGCTTCTTGCAGGCCACGCCCATCGAGGTTGCGAACCTGCTGTCCGAACGCCTGTTCTCCAAGGTGGACACCGTGGTCCTCACCTCGGCCACGCTCGCCGTCGCGGGCGGCTTCGACTACATCCAGAAGCGCCTGGGAGTCTCCGGTGCGCGCACTCTGGTGGTCCCCGGCCACTTCGATTACCACAAGCAGGTGCTGCTCTACGTTCCGCAGCACCTCCCGGAACCGCGCAACCCCGCGTTTACCAGGGAAGCGGCCGAGGAGGTGACGCGCATCCTGGAGCACAGCCGCGGGCGCGCCTTCGTGCTGTTCACCAGCTACCAGCAAATGCGCCTCATCCATGACCACGTGTCGATGGCTATCGACTATCCCACGCTGCTGCAAGGCACCGGCCCGCGGCGCGCGCTGCTCGAGGAGTTCCGCTCCACCCCCAATTGCGTGCTCTTCGCCACCGCGGCCTTTTGGCAGGGCGTGGACGTTCCGGGCGAACAGTTGAGCTGCGTTATCATAGATAAACTGCCCTTTGCGGTGCCGACCGACCCGGTGGTGAACGCCCGCACCGAGAGCATCAGGAAAGCGGGGGGAAGTCCCTTTTACGATTACCAGGTTCCGCAGGCCGCTATCGCGCTGAAACAGGGATTCGGACGGCTGATTCGGGCCAGGAGCGACCGCGGCGTGCTGGTGCTGCTGGACAATCGCATTACGCGGCAGCGTTACGGGCAGGTGTTCTTCGACAGCCTGCCGGATTACGGATTCACCACCCGTCTGGAAGACGTGGAGAAGTTTTTCGATGTTTGAGATTACGATTGACGAGACCTTCGCCGCCGGCCACGCCCTGCGCAACTACCGCGGAAAGTGCGAAAACGTGCATGGGCACAACTACCGCTGCCAGGTGTCGGTCGAGGGAACGACGCTGGACGAGATCGGTCTGCTGGTGGATTTCGTCGAGCTGAAACGCATCGTTCACGCCGTGCTGGACCGCATGGACCACCAGTGGCTGAACGAGTTTCCGCCCTTCGACGCGCTGAATCCTTCGGCCGAAAACATGGCCCGGTATATCTACGAGGAAGTCTCCGCCGGCCTGAGGACGCGGGAAGGCGTCAGGCTGGCGTCGGTCCGTCTGTGGGAAACCGACACCGCCAGCGTCGTCTACCGTCCGTAGTAGGCCGCGTTCTTGGCCGTGAATTCGGCCCACTTTTCCGGAAGATCGTCGAGCGCGAAAATCGCCGACACCGGGCAGACCGGCACGCAGGCGCCGCAGTCGATGCATTCCACGGGGTCGATGTAGAGCAGCGGCGCTTCCGAGAAGTTGGGTTCGTCTTTCTTTGGGTGGATGCAATCGACGGGGCATGCGTCCACACAGGCGGTATCCTTGGTTCCGATGCAAGGTTCGGCGATCACGTAAGCCATAGCGGTATTCATACCACAGCCCCACCGGGAGGTTCAATTCCGAAATCCGGCGGGAGGCGCGTATCCAGCGTTACGGCGCGGCCACTTGCTGTCAACTTCACTTGCCGGCGGAACAGGCCCATCAGCCGTCCTCGAAGACTGCGCCTCGCCGGTCCAGCTGAATCGCTCTTCTTCGCGGAGTGAGGCGCGGAACCGAGGATCCGGACATTTTTGACTGAGGACGTTGAGACAAAGTCGTGAGCGGTTTCCGGAAAATCTTACTGGAGTGCGTTTCCCTGTGAATGGGCCGCGGATACTCTGTTCCGCCCGGGGAGTCTGGCGCGCTTGGAGCCTTTGCCGTTGCGCCAGAGTCTGTTGAACTTCTCCGGCGCATGTGTGCTGCGATTCATAGGCAAGCAGATTGGCCTGACCGGGCCGGCTCCGGGTTGGGTTGCCGGGGAGATCGCCACTCCTGTGAAATCCCGCGCGGTAGGCGGCCCGACGGTCGATCGGCATGGCGGCCCATACGCTTGGCAGCGGCGGATCTCCATCCGGAATCGCAATCCCTTCGCGCGCGCCCGCCGCGGCGGCGCCCGGCGGCTATCACTCGAAAGCTCCGCCTGCTCCGTGCCCACGGGTTGATCCACAAGGCCCCCAAAACCTACCGGTATCGACTCACGGAAGTTGGCCGCAAGCCGCCGCGTTGCAGGCGATCGCGCGGCGTCCACGCTCACGTCGCGCGCGCAGGCCGGCCGGCTTGTGCCCAAAGGTCCGTCAATCGGGAGACACCCTGGTCAGCAGGCCCTTCTCTTTGAGACCCGATATCGCCAGGCCATACCGGCCACGGATCCCGGTCTTCTCGAAAATGTGCTTCAGGTGAATCTTCACGGTGCCCGTGCGGATGCCGAGGTTCGTGGCGATGTCTTTGTTCTTGAATCCGCGCTCCACCAGTTCCATCACCTGGGATTCGCGCGATGTGAGCGGCGAGTGCCCCATCCGCACCGGCCGGTCGGTCTCGCACAGCAAATCCTCTTCCATCCAGTTGGCGCCCGACGCCACCGTTCGCAGGCACTTCATGATGGTCGCCAGCGGCGCGGTCTTGCGCACCACCCCCGCCGCCCCTGCCTGCAGAAAGCGCAGCGCCTCGGGTTGCGAAATCACGCCGCTCCACACGATCACCGAGGCCTTCGGCCCAGTCGATCGCAAGATGGCCAGCCAATCGATGATCGCATGCGCGCCGAATGCCTTATCCACCAGCAAGATGGAGGGCCGCAAATCGCGCACCGCATCCATGCCATCGGTCAGCGAGGTTTCGGCGGCGATGACGCGCAACCCCTCCGTCTGCTCCAGGAGGCTGCGGAGCCCCTCGATCGCGATCGCTTCCGTATCACAAATCGCAATAGTTTCCACGAGTCCACCAAAACGCGCACCGTCCCGACTTCTCTTCTATCGGCAGGCACGTTGGAATTAAGTAGTGGCACCCGCGACCAGACATCTCAAGAATCGGTGCCGGCCGGGAATTCCGCTTCCGGCCCCGCTCGGCCCATGGCACGCCGCCTCACACCAGGCCGGCTGATGGACGGCCGCTATGGGGACGGCTTCGACCCCAACCGGCACGCCCTGAGGTCGAGCCAGCGATTGCTCAAGGTGTTCTGCACAAGAACCGCGCGTTCGGCGAGGAAGGTGCGTGCGCCCGGGTAGTCTCGCCAGCGCCGCGCGGCCAGTTCGCGGACCTCCGCGACGCTTTCCGTGGGGAACTCCTGCGCCAGGGTGACGTGGGGATGGTAGGCGAACGGCTCCTGGAACGCCAGTGTGTTGGCGTTCATGGCGGCGTGCATCCGCCGCAGGTCGTCGCCGCCTTGGCCGACCTCGAGATAGACCACACCCGTCACGGGAAAGACAGCCACATCGGTCAGCTCGATCTCAAAAGGCGCGCGGCTGGCGGTGAGCGCCTCGGCTTCTTCGGATGCAGCCTGCCACCCCACCGCCAGCGTTCGCGGCGGCAGCACGCTGACGTGTGCGTGCGGATCGTAATCCGGCACCAGATCCCTGCGAAGCTCGTCGAGGAACAATCCCAGGGGACCGGGTATGTAGATCACCAGCGCAAATACGTTGAGGCGTTCCTCGGCCGGAATCACGCCCTGGTCCCATCTCAGATCCGAAGCCATCCATCTATATGGTAGCCGTTTCCAGGCCGTCCGCTCATGGGAATCTCACGGCGGCCGTACCACCCGCTCCAGCGGCCGCTCCGGATGGCCTCCTGCATCCAGGCCGCCGCGCCTGATACGATCGGGTAAATGGGCTCCCCCGACACCAATCCGCTTCTCGAGATCCGCTTCCGCATTCCCTTCGATTGCATCCGCGCCGCCTGCGTGGAACCGGCTGCGGCCAGCCTGCTCGGCGACGCCCGCGCGCGCCTCGAAGCCATCGCCGCGCCCGACGGCGAGCGCTCCTGGGACAACACTCTGCGGCCGCTCGACACGCTCACCGAGCCGCTCGATTTCGCCATGGGCGTGGTTGGCCATCTCGAATCCGTGGCCACCTACCCGGAGCTGCGCGCCGCGTGGAACGCCGTCCAACCGGAGGTCAGCGCGTTCCGTTCCCGAATCGCCCTCCATGCCGGGCTCTGGCAAGCGATCAAGGCTTATGCGCAAACTCCCGAAAGCGCCGCCCTTGCCGGAGAACGCCGCCGCTACCTGGTCAAGACCGTCGAATGGTTCCGCCGGGCCGGCGCCGACCTCGACCCGGTCCGCAAGAAGCAACTCGAGGAGATCGACGTCGAGCTCACCACCATCACCACCAAATTCGGCGAGAACGTGCTCGATTCCACCAACGCCTTCGAACGCGTTTTCCCCAATGAGGCGGATCTGGCCGGGCTGCCCGCTACCGCCATCGCCGCGGCGCGCGAAAGCGCCGCCCGCAAAAACCTCGATGGCTGGCGCTTCACCCTGCAGGCGCCCGACTATCTTTCGGTCATGACTTACCTGGACAATGCCGCCGTGCGCCGCGAGTTCTACGAGGCCTTTACCGTCCGCGCCACCGAGCCGGAGCGCGACAACCGGCCCATTGTGGCCCGCATTCTGGAGTTGCGCCGCGCCAAGGCCGGCATTCTCGGCTTCCGCGATTTCGCCGACCTGGTACTCGAAGACCGCATGGCCCACGACGGCGCCCGGGCCCTGGCTTTTCTCGAAGACCTCAAAGCCAGAACCGAAGCCCGTTTCCGCGCCGAAAACGCGGAGCTGCTCGAATTCCGCCGCTCCGTCGAAGGCCCCGCGGCTGCCGAGCTGGAGCCCTGGGACGTTGCCTATTACGCCGAAAAGCAGCGCGCCGCGCTCTACGATTTCGACGAAGAAGCCCTCCGCCCGTACTTTCCCGCTGGAGCGCGTGGCCGGCGGCCTCTTCGCGCTCGCCGGCCGGCTGTACGGCATTCGCGTGACCCAGGAAGCCGGCGTCCCCGCCTGGGACCCGCAGGTTCGCTATTACAACGTTCACGACGCCGATGGCGCCTTCCTCGGCGGTTTTTATGCCGACTGGTACCCGCGCGAGAACAAGCGCGGCGGCGCCTGGATGGACGCGCTGATCACCGGCGGCCCCGCGCCCGGCGAATTCCGCCCGCACCTGGGGCTGATCTGCGGCAACCTCACCCCGCCCATCGGCGGCCGGCCCGCGCTGTTGACCCACCGCGAGGTGGAGACCATCTTCCACGAGTTCGGGCACCTGCTGCACCACCTGCTCAGCCGCGTCGAAATCCGCAGTTTCGCCGGCACCAGCGTGGCCTGGGACTTCGTCGAGCTGCCCTCGCAGATCATGGAAAACTGGTGCTGGGAACGCGAAGCGCTCGACCTTTTCGCCGCCCATTGGGAAACCGGCGAGCGCCTGCCCGAGGCCCTATTCCAGAAAATGAAGCGCGCGCGCACCTTCCGCGCCGCCAACGCCCAGATGCGCCAGCTCGGCTTCGGGTTCATCGACCTGCTGTTGCACACCCGCTACGAGCCGGCGCGCGACGGCGATCCGATCGCCTACAGCCGGCGCCTGCTCCAGGAATTCAGCCCCGCGCCGCTGCCCCCGCAACACGCCATGATGGCCGCCTTCACCCACCTGTTTGCGAGTCCGGTGGGTTACGGCGCGGCGTATTACTCCTATAAGTGGGCCGAAGTGCTGGACGCCGACGCGTTCACCCGTTTCCGCGCCGAGGGCATCTTCAGCCGCGAAGTGGGCGCCCAATTCCGCGAGCGCATTCTGGCCAGGGGCGACAGCGAGGACCCCGCCGTGCTGTACCGCGATTTCATGGGCCGGGAGCCGGACCCGCGCGCGCTGCTGGTGCGGTCGGGGCTGGCGTGAGCCTCATCGTGCCATTGGTCATGCACTGCATATACAATTGGAATGGTGTTCGACTGGGATCGCAGCAACCTGAAGAAGATCCGGGCCCACCGGGTCAAGGCGGCCGAAGTGGAAGAGGCGTTGTCTCGCGAGCCGATCCTGATCTATGAGCAAACCGCGGATGACGAGCCCCGCTATGTGTATTACGGAGAAACGGAACGCAACCGTCTGCTGGCGATAGTGCTGACGGAACGCGGCGACAAGATTCGTGTGATCACGGCCTACGACCTGGATGCCGGCCAGAAGCGCGACTACCTGGAGCGTCGCGTGCGGGGAGAATAATGCGATGAGTGAACCAAACAAGCGAACTCTGGTAGCTTCGAAGATGCCCAGGTTCCTGAACGAGGACGAGGAAGCGGAATGGTGGGCTGGCGCTGAGGGCCGGGCGTTTCTAAAGCGGCAGTCTGCCGCTGGAGCTGCCAGGGAACGCAAGGGTTCGCCTCTCGTCTCTGGCCTGAACCGCGCGAGCAGCGTCCAGATCGCGCTGCGGTTGCCCGCGCCGGATCTCGCCAAAGCCCGGGAAATCGCCGAGCATAAGGGGATCGGATACCAGACGCTGCTGAAGATGCTCGTGCACGAGGGGCTGCAGCGCGAAGCGAGACGCCAGTAGGGTGACTTATGGCGATTCGCGTTGCACTATGCGCGATGCTAATCGTTTCCGCCGCGCCTGCCCAGTGGAAGCGGTATGTCCAGACACTTGAGGGAGGGGGGAACGATTCGCCGCCTCCTCACGACCTGCGGTACTTCCGGGTAGACCCCTGCCTGCGAGGTGACAAGAATGACCGGGTTACCAAGTGCGGCGACGAACCCTCCGGTGCTGACCTAGAACAGCGCTCAAAGACTCGTACCAATTTGCGGCTCGTCGGGAAGATCGGTGCATTCACCATATACGATATGGAGTACCTCTTCGACCTCGACTACCCAGGTCCCCACATGAGATCGGTCCTCGTCGAAACGCCGCGCCACGAGGTCCACGAGATCATTGTGCAGGAGAAGGTGCCAAATGGAACACTGTTTCCCTCGAAGATCCTGCCGGCTGGACGTCAACGTGTCCTCAGCGTGAGGTTCGACAGCGGCGGCATGCATCATGACGTTGCCGAGGACCTTTTCGTCGTCTTGCCGAGTGGCGAAGTGTTGCTGGACCTAAAGCCTGTTATTCAAGCTGCTCGGGAGGCAGTACCACGCGGCATGGAGATCGATCCGCGCTCATCGTATTGCGATCTCAAGGCACTCGTTTTTCGGGGCACGACCGGGCCGGACAGTATGGTATCCCCATGGTGCGAAGGCCACGTCGAGGTGCCGTTTCGAATCGAGCAGCGGGCGCGTCCTTGCGGGGAAGGCAGCTTACTACCCTCAGTAGTAGCGTCACCGGACCAACTCGACCCGGATGGCCGCGTCCCGTATCGTCGTGCCGACGAGTTCCTTCCAGCGGCGGTCCGCCGTCACCGCTACCGCTCCCGACACCGCCGCCGCTGTCAGACACACGCAATCTCCGAGCGATAGCCCGAGGTCGCGGCGCGTCCCCAGCAGAGTGCCGCAAAACTCGGCTTGCGCGGTTCCGAATCGCTCGTCCACTTCCAGATAGAGTCCGGCCAGGATCTCGATGGCTTTCTCCGGCGGCGTCCCAGCCCGCACCAGCCGTGCAATCACTTCCGCGAGGTTTACGGCGTGGATCTGCGCCCGGTCCAAGATCCGATTCACGCTGGCTTGCCCGGGCTCGTCGAGCAGGATGCTCAGCAGCGCCGAGGCATCCAACACGAACTTCTCCTTCACGAGCGTGCGGCCTCAACGTTGTCCATCTCGGCGGCTTCCCTCTGGCGGTCGTGGATTAGTTCCTCGACCAGATCGCGGCCGGGCGGGATGTGCTTCCGAAGCTCCTTGCGGGCCTGGGCCAGCGCCTGGGATCGGGAGACGATTCCGATTGCCCCGGATGGCTCCACTTTCACCACCACCATCGAGCCTTCCGCAAGGCCCAGGGTGCGCCGGACAGCGGCCGGGATCAGGATCCGGCCGGATTTTTCGAGCCGTGCAGAATAGGTTTCCACGGTTTGATTCTACCCCGGAACGCGGCAGATGTCAAGATCTGCCGCATTTATTGATACTGCCGCATCCTGGCAGTTTACCGTTTCGTCCGGAAGCGGTCTTGCAAGCTTGCCACCTGGTCTTGCAGGGAGGGCTTCTTCGGCTGCGGCTTGGGCCGCGCGGCGGGAGCCTCCAGAGCCTTCATGGAGAGCGCGATGCGCTTGGCTTTCAAATCGACGCTCAGCACTTGCGCCTTGACGATTTGCCCCACCTTCACCACGTCGCTGGCTTCTTTCACGTAGCGGTTGGCCAGTTCGCTCACGTGCACCAGCCCATCGTGATGAACGCCGACATCCACGAACGCGCCGAAGCGGGTGACGTTGGTGACCACTCCCTCGACCACCATGCCGGGTTGCAGGTCGGCGATGTCCTTCACGTCATCGCGCCAGTGCGGGGCCACGAACTTGTCGCGCGGGTCGCGGCCGGGCTTGCGCAATTCCTCGCGGATATCGCCCAGCGTGTACATGCCGACGCTTTCGGTGGCGAACCCTTCCAACTTCACCTTCTCGATGAGCCCCGGCTCGGCGATCAGGCCGGCCACGGTGACGCCCAGCGATGCGGCCATCTTCTCCACCACCGGGTACGACTCGGGGTGGACCGCGGTCATATCGAGCGGCTGATCGCCGCCGCGGATGCGCAGGAAGCCGGCGGCTTGCTCGAACGTCTTGGGGCCGAACCCGGGAACGGCGCGGAGGTCGAGACGCGAACGGAAACGGCCGTGCTCATTGCGGTATTGCATGATGTGCAAAGCCGTGCGTTCGGTGATGCCGGCCACGTAACGCAGCAGCGCCCATGAGGCGGTGTTGAGATCCACGCCCACGCGGTTGACGCAGCTTTCCACCGTGGCCTCCAGGCTCTGCTTGAGGCGGCGCTGATCCACGTCGTGCTGGTACTGGCCCACGCCAATGGCCTTCGGGTCCACCTTGACGAGCTCGGCCAGCGGGTCCTGCAGGCGGCGGGCGATGGAGATGGCGCCGCGGACTGTGAGGTCGAGATCGGGAAACTCCTGGCGGGCCAGGTCGGAGGCCGAGTAGACCGACGCGCCGGATTCGCTGACGGTGACGCTGAAGACGCCGGAGAGGCCGGCGTCGCGGAGGAAGCCGGCCACGAAGGCCGAGGATTCGCGCGAGGCGGTGCCATTGCCGATGGCGATGGCCTGCACGTTGTGGCGAGCCATGAGCGCAGCCAGCGTCTTGCGCGCGCCGGCCTCATCGTTGCGCGGCTCGAACGGGTAGATGACGGCGTGTTCCAGGAACATGCCGGTATCGTCGACCACGGCGATCTTGCAGCCGGTGCGGATGCCCGGGTCGAGCGCTAGAACGGTCATGCGGCCGGCGGGCGGCGCGAGCAGGAGGTTCTCCAGGTTCTCGCGGAAGACTTTGATGGCCTCTTCGTCGGAACGGTCTTTGAGTTCCAGGCGGACTTCGGTCTGGATGGAGGGATTGAGAAGCCGGTTGTAGGAGTCCTCGATGGCGCGCTCCAGGTGCGGCGTCCATTCGCCTGGCACGCGCTGGATCTGCGAAGCCAGCCAGGCGATGGGGCCGGCGGGGTCGAGGTCGATTTCAAACGTCAGCACACCTTCATTCGCGCCGCGGCGTATGGCGAGCATCCGATGGGACGGGATCTTGGCGGCCGGCTCGCTATAGTCGGCGTACATCTTGAATTTGCCTTCGGGGTCCGGTGCGCCTTCGATGGCACGGCTGGTGACGCGGCCCTCGGCCATCATCATGGCGCGAACCCGCTTGCGGAAGGCGGCGTTCTCGTTAATCATCTCGGCGACGATGTGGCGCGCGCCTTCCAGAGCCTCCTCCGGCGGAATGCCAAACCGGGCCGAGATCTCGGCGAGCGGCGTGGGGTCCACCTGCTCCCATAGGTACAGGGCGAGCGGTTCGAGTCCCTTGTCGCGCGCGATGGAGGCTTTGGTCCGGCGCTTGGGCTTGTAAGGCAGGTAGAGATCTTCGAGTTCGGCTTTCTCCAGCGTGGCTTCGATTTTGGCTTTCAGCCCGGCGGCCAGCTTGCCCTGCTCCTGGATGGAGGCGAGCACGGTTTCGCGGCGATCCTCCAGCTCGCGGAAGTATTCGAGCTCCTCCTGGATATCGCGGATCTGGACTTCGTCGAGATTGCCGGTGGCTTCCTTGCGGTAGCGCGCAATGAAGGGAACCGTCGCGCCGTCGTCGAGGAGTTCGATGACGGCGGTGAACCCTTTCATTGGCACATTCAACAGTTTGGCAATATGAATGAGTACGGTCGGAGGAAGGGTCTTGAGGGCAGCCATGGTCCGATGGAACTTCCATGATGGCACAGGGAGCGGTGCGGAATCCCGCCGCCGCTACCCTACCGAGCTCCACTTGAGCAAGCTATTGCACGGCCGCGCCAGGGGATCGTCGAAGTGATTCGGGCTCACGCGCAGGGCGTAGCCCAGCCGGCCGGTGCGCTCCGGCACGATGTCCCGGGCGAACACCGCCACGCGCTCGTGCCGCTCCACCGGCGGCAGCACCACCACCTCGGTCTCTTCCAGGTGACCGTTGTTGTCCACGCTGCCGATCACCACCTCGACTTGCACGTCGCTGGGCTCCAGTCCCGCCAGGTCGATGGCCGCCCGCACCGGCACCGGCCGCCCGCTGATTACCGATCCCACCGGGCCGGGTCCCGCTTCCACGAACCTCACGTTATCCCAGGCCTCGCGGATCCTCTTGTCCCACGCCGCTTTCTCCCGCAACAGCGCATAGTCTCCGCTCAATAGCCGCATGTGCTGCTCGTGAGCCGGATCGTACAGCTCGGTCATGTACTCGCGGACCATGCGCCGGCAGTCGTAGTGCGGCGTGATGTACGTCAGCGACTGCTTCATACGCCGCATCCACTCCCGCGGAGTCTGCTCCTTGCGGTCGTAGAACATCGGCACGATCTCGTTTTCCAGCAGGTAATAGATGGCGCTGGCGTGGAGGGCGTCCTGATCCTCGGAGTACTGGTCCCGCTCGCCGATCGCCCACCCGCCGGAGTTCTCGTAGGCTTCGTCGAACCAGCCGTCCAGAATGCTCAGGTTCAACACGCCGTTGATGGCCGCTTTCATCCCGCTGGTGCCGCAGGCTTCCTCGCCGCGCCGCGGATTGTTGAGCCACAGGTCCACGCCCTGCACCAGTTCGCGCGCGATCTTCATATCGTAGTCTTCCACGAAGACCACGTACTTCCACAGCTCCGCGTCGTGCGAAAACTGCACCACTTCGCGGATATAGCTCTTCCCCGGCTGATCCTTGGGATGCGCCTTCCCGGCGATCACGATCTGCACCGGCATCTCTTTGTTGAGGATGATCCGCTTCAGCCTCTCCACGTCGCGGAACAGCAGCGTGGCGCGCTTATAGGTGGCGAACCGCCGCGCGAACCCGATGGTGAACGCGTTGGGATCCAGCACTTCCCCGGATCTTCGGATCTCCGACGCGGAGGCCTGGCGGCGCACCGCCGAGGAATGCTGCCGCGCCCGCACGAAACTCACCAGCCGCCGCTTGCGCCGCCGATGCACCTCCAGCAGTTCCTCGTCGGGAATATCCTTCACCTGGTCCCAAATGCCCTTGTCGTTGAAACGCTGCCGCCAGTCCGGCTCCAGGTACTGGTCGTAGAGAAGCGCCATGTCGCCGTTCAGCCAGCTTGGGACGTGAACGCCGTTGGTGATCGAGGTGATGGGCACCTCCCAAACCGGCAGTTGCGGCCACAGCTCGTGGAACATCTCCTGCGACACCTGGCGGTGCAGCCGGCTCACCGCGTTGCGGTACACCGACAAGTTCAGCGCCAGTACCGCCATGGAGAACCGCTCGTCGCGGTCGTTGACGTTGCGCCGGCCCAACGCCATCAGTTGCTGGAAGTCTATCCCCACCTCGGAGCAGTACCCCGAGAAATAGTGGTACATCAGCCCCGGCTCGAACAAATCGATTCCCGCCGGAACCGGCGTGTGGGTGGTGAAGATATTGCTTGTCCGCGCCGCTACCACGGCTTCGTCGAAGTTCAGACTGTGGTCCCGCATGTACCCGCGGATCTGTTCCAGGGCAAGGAACGCCGAGTGGCCTTCGTTCATGTGGAACACGGTCGGCCTCAGGCCCATGGCCTGCAGCGCCCGCATGCCGCCGATACCCAGGACGATCTCCTGCCGGATACGCGTATCGATATCGCCGCCGTACAGCGAATCGGTGATGTCCCGGTCCTGCGGCAACTTGTTTTCCGGAATATTCGTGTCCAGCAGGTACAGCGCGATGCGGCCCACGCCCAGTTTCCAGACCTGAATCTGCACCTCGCCTGTCGGCAGCTTCACCGACACCTTCAGGTCCCTTCCACCGGCGTCCTTCACCGTCATCAGGGGCAAGGTGTAGAAGTCGTTCGTCGGATAGCGTTCCTGCTGCCAACCGTCGGGGTTCAGCATCTGACGGAAATATCCCTGCTGGTAAAGCAGGCCCAGCCCGATCAACGGATAATCCTGGTCGCTCGACGACTTCAAATGATCGCCCGACAGAACTCCCAGTCCTCCGGAATATACCGGCAGGCACTCCGTCAGCCCATACTCGGCGGAGAAGTAGGCCACCAGCTTGCCGTCCGGGGAATGCGCGGCCTTGCGCACTCGCGCATCGTAAGTGTCGCACGCCGTTCGGTAGAGCGCCACGAATCGCGGATCGGCCGCCGCCCTCTCCAGGGTTGCCTGCGGCACCCGGCCAAGCATCAGGATGGGGTTGTATCCGCAATCTCTCCAAAGCACCGGGTCCAGCCGGCGGAACACCGAGCGCACGGCCAGTTCCCAACCCCAGAGCAGGTTGTAGGCCAGTTCCCCCAGGCGAGAGAGCGAAGCCGGCAGCGCCGGCCGGACCAGAAACTCGCGCAATGGCTGAATATGAAACGGCATGGCAGAGGGCCACCTCTACGATAACAGATCGGCGTTTACAGGCTGCCGCATCACGGCCCCCCAACAGTTTCGAAAGTTCGCGATGCGAGGGCCGAAGCGGTTGAAAGGACTGGAGTTGCGGAGCAAACGGGGCTCCCGTGGATAGTTGCCAGCCGTCCACACGGCGGAATCCCCAGAACAGCGGAACGGGGCACTGCCGGAACAAAAGGAGGACGGCCTAGCCTTCTTTGTACATGTACTTGATGGCCGGCTTGTAGAGCAGCAGATTCGGCCCTTCCGTGCGGTTCACTTTCAGGCAGCACTTGTCGTACCACTCAATGACCCCGTGCAGGGTCTCGCCGTCGCGAAGCACGAAAACCATGGCTGTCTTCGCCTGCATTTGCTTCACGTAGTAAAAGTTCTCGGCGTTGGTCTGATCCGGAGGGACCGGCTTCTTCTGCTGCGGCGCCCGGCGCGGTGGCACGATCTGCTCCTTGATTTCATTGAGAGACGGACGGATGAGTTTACGATTGACAGCTTCCACGAGATGCCATCCTTTTGAAGAGACCTATGATCGACCGTCGCTACGCGAGCAGGGCGGCTCCTAGTTGGATCAAATTGTCCGACGTGAACCCATAAATAGCATAATGGGCGCGCCGTCGCAACGTGGTGGTTCCCCTCCCAGGAACTTCGCATAGCGGATTGGGCGATCCGCCAAGTCTCACAGATTCCGCCGTTTGCGAAGGTGGTGGAGCGCGGAAGGGCTCAAAAGGCTGTTCGTGAGGAACTTCGGGCAATCCGATTGCGGGTTCCCGGGCAGTGTGGAAACAGCCCAGGGAGTTCCGTCCCGAACCGTGGCTACAGGCCGGGGGAAGCGAAGCTGCCGTGCGGAATGCCCGGCGATCCTCAGATCGTCTCGTTGAGCAGTTCCGGCCGGGGACTCGGGATCGCCACCTTGTTCACCAGCATCCCCTTTTGCCCCACGATCCGCGCGCCCGCGTCGATAACCGCCTGCACCGCGGCCGCGTTTCCCGTCAGGGTGTGGCGAAGGCGCATCGGGCGCCGCCAATCGCACCGCAGCCGCCCGCCCGGCGCGGCAGAAGGGGTGGTTGTAGAGCCCAGGCGATTCGCTGGCCCACCTGCGATCGGGAGCCTGCCGTTGACGGCGTTCGACATACTCGGAAGCCTTGCTGTGCGGAGTGCTTCCGTGTGGAATGCGGAGTTGTGAACCTCGTCGAACTGCCGAAGCGCAATGAAGGGAAAACCCTCGAATGCAAGCGCGACTTATCGTCCCCGGAGGGCATTCTCAAGACTCCGGTTGCCTTCGCGAACACGGCCCGCGGTGTGGTCTTTATCGGCGTCGAGGATGAGTCGAAGCACGTCCGTGGCGTGCCCGACGTGCTGGCGGAAGAGAAACTCGCAGACCTGGTCTCCGACTCGATCCTTCCGCGCCTCGTTCCCGATATCGAGGTGGCGCCCTGAGAAACGGAGTGGAGCCAGCGGAGGGAATCGAACCCCCGACCCGCAGTTTACAAAACTGCTGCTCTGCCGACTGAGCTACGCTGGCCGGTCCGGCACTTCCATTATAGACGGAATGGTATTGCAGGGAACCAAATGGCACGGGGTGTTGGCATCTCGCCGGCAAAGCTCATACCATGGCAGGTGTGAGGCCGCTTCCGCCTGGAAGTTCGATATGGATCGCGTGGATTTGTGCGCTGGCCGCGGCCCCGGTGTGCCGGGCTCAGACGGCGGTCGCCATCGTGGCGCATCCGGAATCGCCGGGCATCGCGATTCCCAGCGGCTACCTGGGCCTCAGCTTCGAGAGCGGTTCGCTCACGTCCGCCACCGGTTTTCCCGCCGAGAACGCCGTGTTTCAGCGGATGGTGGCGCAGCTTGGACCCGGGCTGGTCCGGTTTGGCGGGAATTCGGTGGATCGGCTCACGGGCTGGATGCGGGGGCAGCGCACGGCGTTGACTTCGTCGAGCGTCATCACCTCGAGCGATGCCGACCGCGCCTTCGCGTTCGCGCGCGCGGTGGGCTGGCGAGTGCCGTTTTCTCTGGACCTGGGCAAGGGAGATCCCGCCACCGACGCCGACGAAGCCGCCTACGTATACCAGACCGCCAGCGACGTACTCTCCGGCCTGGAGATTGGCAACGAGCCGGATCTCTACCACAGCTACGGCCTGCGGCGCCATCGGCATGCCGCCGTCCCAGCCGGCGCCCAGCGGATGCGGCGCCGAGCGAGGGCGCGCAAGCCCGGTCAGGCGGCGGATGGAAGGCACACCCGCGGAATGCGGGGCGGGGTCACGCAGCGCGATCGAAAGGCGGCCACCAGCGGCAGGCGCCCGCGGCCCGCGAACCCTCAGTTGCCTTTGGCGGCAACGTCCTTCTGCGTGGGCAACTGGGAACTTTCCCAGCCGCCGCCGAGCGCCTGCACCAGCAGGACGCTGGCGGTGAGACGCCGGGTCAGCAGATCGACGGCCGTCCGTTCGGCGGCGAGCGCCGTGGCTTGCGACTGGATCACGGTCAGATAACTGGTAGTGCCGGCCTTATACTGCGCGGTGGAGACCGTCAGCGCGCGTTCGGCGGAAGTGACCGACTGGTCGGCGGTCTGGCTCTCCTCGGCGAGCACGCGCAGGGCTGCCAGGTTGTCTTCCACCTGTTGGAACGCGCTCAGAACGGTCTGGCGGTAGGCGGCGATGGTGGCGTCGAAGGCGGCTTCGTTCTGGGCCACCACCGCGCGGCGACGGCCAGCTTCGAAGACGGTCTCGGCCATGGTCGCTCCGATCGAGAAGAAGCGGGCCGGCCAACTGATCCATGTGGTGATCCGATTGTTCTGAAGCCCCAGGGCGCCGCTGAGCGACAGCGTAGGATAGAACGCCGCCTGGGCGATGCCGATCTGTTCGTTGGCGGCGGCCATCTGGCGCTCGTTGGCCGCGATGTCGGGCCGGCGCTCCAGCAGGACGGAGGGGACGGCGATCGGCACCGGCGGAGGCGGATTCTTCAGAATCTGGCTGCCAATCGCCAGTTCGGCGGGAGGCTTGCCGATCAGCACGGCGATGGCGTGCTCGAGTTGGGCGCGCTGAATGCCGAGGTCCTGGAGTAGCGTCCGCGTCGCATAGAGTTGGGCTTCCGCCTGGGCAACATCCAGGTCGGAAGCGATTCCGCCGGCCTTGCGGTTTTGGGTCAGCTTCAGGTACTCCTCGTAGGATTGCAGCGTCCGCTGGAGCAGATCGGCCTCGCCGTCCAGTCCGTGCAGTTGGAAATAGTCCTGGGCCAGTTCCGACTGGTATAGCAGGCGGGCGTTCTCCAGGTTGGCGGCGGATGCCTGGGCGTTGGCTGCCGCGGCCGTGACTCCGCGCCGGATGTTGCCCCACAGGTCGGGAGCCCAGGCGGCATCCAGCGGCAGAGAAAGCAGAGTTTTCAAGCCCGCGGCGGCACCGCTGGCGCCTCCCGTTCGCGACTCGGTAATCCCAGGCGCCGTCGAGACCGTGGGCGAAAGCGCGGCGCGGCTGATGAGCACGGAAGCGCGCGCTTCGCGGTACACGGCCTCGGCCTGGGCCAGGTTCTGATTCGAGAGACTCACCTGCTCCTCGAGCGCATTGAGGGCCGGATCGTTGTAGATCTCCCACCACTTGCCCTTCAACAGGCTGTCGCTCGGCTGAGCGGGTTTCCAGCCGCCGGCTTCCTTGAAATCCGGCGGGGGCTGCTCCTTGAACGCCGGCGGCGCGGGCGCGGCGGGACGCTTGTAGTTGGGTCCGACCATGCAGGCGCTCAGGAGAAGAGCGGCCACGGCGGACGCCAGGGCCGGGAGTGTGGAGCGGGCGGGAAGCGTGTGCCGCATTTCGTCGCGTTTCTGCATGGTATGCACTTTCGAGATCTCAGGCCTCCGTGCCGATCGGGTCCTCGGGACGGCGGCCCCGCAGGTGCAGGCCCGTCCACCAGTGCTGCAGGCGGTCGAAGTAGAGATAGACCACCGGGGTGGTGAACAGCGTGAGAGCCTGGCTCACGATTAGGCCGCCAATGATGGTGATGCCCAGCGGCCGGCGCAATTCCGCGCCCGTGCCGGTGCCGATGGCCAGTGGGACGGCGCCCAGCATGGCGGCGAAGGTGGTCATCATGATGGGGCGGAAGCGCAGCAGGCAGGCTTCGAAGATGGAGTCGCGGGAACTCTTGCCTTCCAGGCGTTCGGCGGCCAGGGCGAAATCGATCATGATGATGGCGTTCTTCTTTACCAGCCCGATGAGCAGGATGATGCCGATGATGGCGATGACGCTCAAATCCGTCTTGGTCAACATGAGCGCCAGCAGCGCACCCACGCCGGCCGAGGGCAGCGTGGAGAGGATGGTGATGGGGTGGATGTAGCTTTCGTACAGAATGCCCAGCACCAGGTAGACGGTGGCGAGAGCGGCGGCGATGAGGACCGGCTGGCTGCCGAGCGAGTCGCTGTAGGCCTTCGCCGTGCCCGCGAAGAAGGTCTGGATGGTGGGCGGCAACCCCACCTTGCCGGCCACCTGTTGAATGGCGTCCACGGCGTCGCCGAGGGCGATTCCCGGCTGCAGGTTGAAGGAGAGCGTGACGGCCGGGAACAGACCCTGGTGCGCCACCGATAGCGGGGCGGTGGTGGGTGCGAACCGCGCAAACGCGCTCAACGGAACCTGCTGGCCGTTGGGCGAACGCACGTAGATATCCCGCAGGATTGCCGGATCCTGCCAGTATTCGGGAGCCGCCTCCATGATGATGTGGTACTGGTTCATGGGCTTGAACATGGTGGAGACCTGGCGCTGGCCGAAGGCGTCGTAGAGCGTGTTGTCGATCAGTTGCGGCGAGATCCCGAAGCGCGCCGCGGTGGCGCGGTCGTAGGTCACCAGGGTTTGCAACCCGCGGTCCTGCTGGTCGCTGGTGACGTCGGCGATGATCGGGATCGTCCGCAACTGCTGGTACATGCGGGGGGCGTAATCCACCAGGTCCTGGAGGTTGTCGCCGCGCATGGTGAACTGATACTGCGCCGCGCTCATGCGCCCGCCGACGCGGATATCCTGGTTGGCCTGCAGGATGAGCATGGCGCCGGGCACGCGGTTGAGTTTCGGCCGCAGGCGGGCGATCACCAGGTCGGCGCTGGTCTTGCGCACGCTGAGGGGTTTGAGATTGATGAACATGCGCGCCGAATTGGAGCCGCCGGTAAACCCGTTCACGATGTCGACGTCCGGGTCGGCGGCCACGATGTTCACCATCTGCAAGAGGATCCGGTTCATGGACTGGAATGAAGTGGACTGGTCGGCGATGATCTGGCCGCCCAGACGCCCGTTGTCCTGCTGCGGGAAAAACCCCTTGGGCACCTTAACGTAGAGATAGAAATTCAGGGCTATGGTAGCCAGCAACACCATCAAGGTGATGAAGGAGTGGCGCAGCACCACGGTCAGGGCCCTTCCGTAGGCGGCCACCACGGCGTTGAAACCGCGCTCTACGGTCCGGTACAGCCAGCCGTGGGCGACGTGCTCCTTCAGCATGTGGGCGCACATCATGGGAGTGGCGGTCAGCGACAGGACCATGGACACCACGATGGCGATGGAAAGCGTCACGGCGAATTCGTGGAACAGGCGACCCACGACGCCGCCCATCAACAGCAGCGGAATGAAGACGGCGATGAGGGAAATGCTGATGGTCAAAACCGTGAACCCGATCTCCGAAGCGCCTTTCAGAGCCGCCTGGATCGGGTGCAGGCCCTTCTCCAGGTAGCGCGTGATGTTCTCGATCACCACGATGGCGTCGTCCACCACGAAGCCGGTGGAGATGGTGAGCGCCATCAGCGAAAGGTTGTCGATGCTGTAATCCAGCAGGTACATAACGCCGAAAGTGCCGATAAGGGAGACTGGAACGACGACGCTGGGGATGAACGTGGAGCGGAAGCTGCGCAGGAAGAAGAAGACCACCAGGATGACCAGCACGATGGAAATCCCCATGCTCCTTTCGACATCGCGGACGGAGGCGCGAATGGTCACCGTCTGGTCCGAAGACACCTTCATGTCGATGCTCTGCGGAATGGCGGCCTTGAGTTGCGGGAGAATGGCGCGGATGCGGTCGACGGTGTCGATGATGTTGGCGCCGGGCTGGCGGTTGATCATGATCGACACCGAGGGTTTGCCGTTGAAATAGCCGGCGTTGCGCAGGTCCTCGACCGAATCCACGGCGTTGCCCACATCGGAGACGCGGATGGCGGTGCCGTTCTTATAGGCGATGACCAGATCCCGGTAATCGGCCACGTTGAAGATCTGGTCGTTGGCCCCCACCTCCCACAGCTTGAGTCCGTCGGTGAAATGGCCCTTGGGCGTATTGGCGTTGTAGTTGTTGAGGATGGTGCGGACCTGCTCCAGGCCGATGCCGTACTTGTGCAGGGCGCGGGGATTCAGCTCGATGCGCACGGTGGGGAGCGAACCGCCTCCCACCATCACCTGCCCCACGCCCGGCACCTGCGACAGTTTCTGCGCCATGATGGTTGACGCGGCGTCGTAGATCTGGCTCTTCGACAGGATGCCCGAGGTGAGAGCCAGCATGAGAATGGGCGCGTCGGCCGGATTGACCTTGCGATAGCCCGGGTTGCTCGGCAGGTTAGCGGGCAAGTAGCCGCGGGCCGCGTTGATGGCGGCCTGCACGTCGCGCGCGGCGGCGTCGATGTTGCGGTTGAGATCGAACTGCAGGGTGACGCCGGCGCTGCCGAGCGAACTCGACGACGTCATTTCCGTCACCGAGGCGATGCGGCCGAACTGGCGCTCCAGGGGCGTCGCCACCGAGGAAGCCATGGTTTCCGGACTGGCTCCCGGAAGACCGGCGTTGACGCTGATGGTGGGGAAGTCCACCTGCGGCAGCGGAGAAACCGGGAGGATGCGGAAGGCCACCGCGCCCGCCAGCGCGATGGCCAGGGTCAGCAGCGTGGTGGCGACCGGTCTCCGTATGAAGGGCTCGGATATGCTCATGGCCTAGTCCGCCATCATCGGTTCCGGCCCCGCGGCCGCATGGTGTGCCGGATGGCGGCGGAAGCGCTGCGCCAGGCGGTCGAACCACAAATAAATCACCGGCGTGGTGTAGAGAGTGAGCAACTGGCTGAAGATCAGGCCGCCCACGATGGCAATACCCAGCGGCTTTCGCAGCTCCGAACCGGTGCCCGTTCCCAATGCCAGCGGTACGCCGCCCAGCAGCGCCGCCATGGTGGTCATCATGATGGGACGGAAGCGCAGCAGGCAGGCCTGATAAATGGCTTCGAGCGGCGGCATCCCCTCCTTGCGCTCGGCATCCAGGGCGAAATCGATCATCATGATGGCGTTCTTCTTGACGATGCCGATGAGCAGCACGATGCCGATGAGCGCGATCACGCTGAAATCGTTGTGGCACAAATTCAGCGCCAGCAGCGCGCCCACGCCCGCCGAGGGCAGTGTGGAGAGAATGGTGATGGGGTGGATGTAGCTTTCGTAGAGAACGCCCAACACGATGTAGACGGTGACCAGGGCCGCCAGAATTAACATCCATTCATTGGCGAGGGAGGCCTGAAAGGCCGCGGCCGTCCCCTGGAAGTCGGCCTGAATGCTGGCCGGCAGACCCAGATCGTCCTTGACCTTATTGATGGCCAAAACGGCGTCTCCCAAGGACGCCCCGGGCGCCAGGTTGAACGACAGCGTCACCACCGGGAACTGGCCCTGGTGATTCACGGTGATGGGCACGCTGGTGAGTTCCGTTTTGCTGAACGCGGCGAAGGAAACCTGTCCGCCGTTGGGAAACGCCGCCGACGAGGCAATCGGCCCGGCGCCAAACAAGTTGTTGCCGGACGACGAAGCGGTCGCCCCCGTGCTGGCGCTGGTCGAAGCCGCCGCGGCCGCAGCCGCGTTCGCCGAAGACGCGCCGCCGGTCGCGGTGGTGCCCGAGCTTCCACCCGAGACCACCCCCGCCGCCCCGGCATTGCCGGTCCGGATGAACAGGTCGCGCAAATCCAGCGGGTTCTTCTGGAAACCGGGCTCCACTTCCAGAACCACGTGGTACTGGTTCAACTGCGTGAACATGGTGGAGACCTGCCGCTGGCCGTAGGCGTCGTACAAGGTCTGGTCCACGGCCGACGGCGTGATGCCCAGGCGCGCCAGGGTGGCGCGGTCCATCGAAATGACGGTGCGCAGTCCCTGCACCTGCTGATCGCTGGCCACGTCGCGCAGCATGGGCAATTCGCGCAGCCGCTCCAGCATTTTAGGGGTGTAGGCGTTGAGCTCGTCGGCGCTGGGATCCTCCATGGTGTATTGGAACTGCGTGCGGCTCACGCGGTCTTCCACGGTCAGGTCCTGCACCGGCTGCATGAACAGGGTGATGCCGGCGACGCCGTCCAATTGCGGCTGGATGCGGCGGATCACGTCGCTGGCGGAGAGCCCGCGTTCTTCGAGCGGCTTCAGGTTGATGAGGATTCTTCCGCTGTTCAGGGTGGTGTTCGTGCCGTCGATCCCGATGAAGGACGACAGGCTTTCCACCGCGGGGTCCTTGACGATCGCCTGAGTCAGATCCTGCTGCAGTCTGGACATCTCCTCGAACGAAACCGTCTGCGAGGCTTCCGAGACGCCCTGAATCACGCCAGTGTCCTGAATCGGGAAGAAGCCCTTGGGGATATCCATGAACATCTTGATGGTCAGGGCGAGGGTTCCGATGGCCACCAGCAGGGTGACGGTCTGGTAGCGCAGCACGAATTGCAGGGTCCTCCCGTAGAAGCCGATGACCGAGTTGAAGGCGTGCTCGGAGGCGCGGTACAGGGCTCCCTGGACATGCTCCGGTTTGTGGCGCAGCAGTTTGGCGCACATCATGGGAGTGAGCGTGAGGGAGACCACCGCCGAAACCAGGATGGTGACACTGAGGGTGACGGCGAATTCGCGGAACAGCCGCCCCACGATGTCGCCCATGAACAGCAGCGGGATGAGCACGGCGATCAGCGAAATGGTGAGCGAAACGATGGTGAAGCCGATTTGCGCCGAACCCTTGAGCGCGGCCTGCAGGGGCGGCAGGCCCTCTTCGATATAGCGCGAGATGTTTTCGATCATCACGATGGCATCGTCCACCACGAAGCCGGTCGAGATGGTCAGCGCCATCAGGGTCAGGTTGTTAAGGCTGTATCCCAGCAGATACATAACGCCGAACGTCCCTACCAGCGAAAGCGGCACGGCGACGCTGGGAATGACGGTGGCTGCCAGGTTGCGCAGGAACAGGAAGATCACCATGACCACCAGCCCCACCGTGAGCATCAATTCGAATTGCACGTCCGCCACCGAGGCCCGGATAGTAGTGGTGCGATCGGTGAGGATGCTCACCTGAATGGCTTTGGGAAGCGTGGCGGTGAGAGTGGGCAGCAGGACCTTGATCCGGTCCACCACGGAAATGATGTTGGCGCCCGGCTGCCGCTGGATGTTCATGATCACGGCGGGGACCTCGTTCATCCATGCCGCCTGCCGCCGGTTTTCGGTGTCGTCCAAGATCTTGGCGATGTCGCTCAATTTGACCGGAGCGCCATTCTTGTAGGCGATCACCATCGGCGCGTAGTCGGCGCTGGAAAGCATCTGGTCGTTGGCGCCGATCTGATAGGCCCGGTTCGGACCGTCGAAATTGCCTTTGGCCTGGTTGACGTTGGCCGCCATGATGGCGCTGCGAACGTCTTCCAGGTTGAGGCCGAACGACGCCAGGGCCGTGGGGTTCGCCTGAATGCGCACCGCCGGTTTCTGGCCGCCCGAAATGGAAACCAGGCCGACGCCCGGAAGCTGCGAAATCTTGGGCGCGAGGCGCGTGTCCGCCAAGTCCTCGACTTTCGACAACGGCATCGTCTTGGAGGTGAGCGCCAGGGTGAGGATCGGCGTGTCGGCCGGATTCGTCTTGCTGTAAATGGGCGGCGACGGCAGGTCCGCCGGTAGAAACGTCCCCGAGGCGTTGATGGATTGCTGCACCTGCTGCTCGGCCACGTCGATGCTCAGGCTGAGCTTGAACTGCAAGGTGATGACGCTACTCCCGTCGGAACTGGTGGAGGTCATCTGCTGCAGCCCGGGCACCTGTCCGAACTGGCGCTCCAGTGGAGCGGTGACCGACGACGCCATCACGTCCGGGCTGGCGCCCGGGTAGAAGGTGACCACTTGAATGGTGGGATAGTCCACTTCCGGGAGAGCCGAAACCGGAAGCTGGGTGTAGCCCACCGCTCCCGCCAGCAGGATGCCCACCATCAGGAGCGACGTAGCGACCGGCCGGAGAATGAATGTCCGGGACGGACTCACTGCGCTTGACCCTCGGCGCCGCGTCCGCGCCCGCGGCCATGACGTCCGCCCGGACTCCCGTCAGGGTTTCCGGCGCCGGGACTCGGCGCGCCCGCGCCTGGGGCGTTCCCGCGGCCTTGGCGCCCGCCCGGACTCCCATCAGGGTTTCCGGTGCCGGGACCCGGCGCGCCCGCGCCTTTGGCGTTCCCGCGGCCCTGGCCCCGGCCGCCTTCCGCCTGCAACTGCACTGTGACCTTGGTGCCTTCGTTGAGCCGGTCGAGACCAGCCATGACCACCACGTCGCCCGGATCGAGGCCGCTGGTGACTTCCGTGGCATCGCCTTCGGACACGCCTTCCACCAACTGGCGCACGGTGACCGAGGAATCGGGCTTGACCAGGTAAACGTAGGTGGTGGTCGAGGTGCGCTGCACCGCGGCCGAGGGTACCAGGGTCACTCCCTGCTTCTCCTGCACCAGGAGACGCACGTTGACGAACTGGTCGGGGAACAGCGACTCGTCGGCGTTGGGGAAATCAGCCCGCAGCCGGATCATGCCGGTGGTGGGGTCGATCTGGTTATCGACGGTCTTCAGCGTTCCCGTCCCGATCTTTTTCTGATCGGCGCGGTCCCAGACTTCCACCAGCAGTTGCTGTCCGGCGTGCCATCTCTTAAGAACTTCCGGCAGCTTGTCTTCGACGATGGTGAACACCACGCTAATGGGCTGAACCTGGGTGATCACGAGCAGGCCGCCCGAGTCGCTGGCGTGCACGATGTTGCCGGAGTCCACCAGGCGCAGTCCGATGCGGCCGGTAATGGGCGCGGTGATGTGGCAATACGTCAGATTCAGCTTGGCCGAGTCGATCTGGCTCTGATCCGCCTTCACCGTGCCTTCAAGCTGGGCGACCATGGACTTCTGAGTGGCCAGGGTCTGTTCGGGAATGGCGTTCTGCTGCAACAGCGTTTCATAGCGCTGGAGATCGACCTTGGCGTTGTCGAGCAGGGCCTGGTCGCGCATTTGCTGCCCGGTGGCCTGGTCCAACTGCACCTGGTAGGGCCGGGTGTCGATCTCGATGAGCGGATCGCCCTGGTGAATCAGTTCGCCTTCCTGGTAGTTGACGTTCATCAACTGGCCATCCACCCGCGACTTGATGGTGATGGTGTTGATTGGGCTCACGGTACCCAGTCCGGTGACATAAACTCCGATATTGCCGCGCCGCACCATGGCTGCCACCACCGGCGCAAGGCCGCCGCCACGGCCCTTCCTGCCTCCGGTTGTCCCGGGTGGAGTCGCGCCGGCGGAAGCGTCCGTTCCTTTAGGCCAAAAATGGTAGGCGCCGACGGCCAGAAGGGTCAGGACAATCAGCCATATCCAGCCACGCTTGGACTTGCGCGGGACTCCGGGCGCGTTTTCCGCCGGCAGCGTCGGCAAGGACAGTTTTTCGTTCATGCAGTTGGTTCCACTATAATTCTAGTCCGTCCATTGGAACGACGAACCGGCATAAGCAGGTGTTACCCGCGTTCCGAGTTTTTTAGGGCTGTTCTAGTATAGCCCTTTAGAGCTATTGGACATGCAAGACATGTTTATTCAGTGAGTTACAGGAATCTGTCTGAATCGGGTTGGACCTCGTCACGGCATCGAACAACAGCTTCACCGGACGCGCGGCGGCCAGCTTCACTTCCAGGGCGGGGATTCCGCGCTCAGCCAGCAAACGGGTCAACTGGGTGTCCGCCTGAGCCAGCCACGCGGCATCCACGGAGGTTCCTCCCGTGAGAGAGTCCAGGAGCCGTAAGCCGGCGTCTCCGAGATCGGCCAAGTCCTTGGAAAACGGCATCAATTCCATCAGAAACGCGTTCCCTTCCGCCGTCGCCTCAAATTGGGCGTGGTTGGCCGCCCAAGTGGTAAACCGGGCACGCAGGAACGCGACATCGGCCTTGGCCGGCGGGCCGGCAGCGACCCGTTTGGCCGCCAGTTCCAGGGCGCGGATGCTCTCACTCTCGGGCGGCACGGCATCGACGAAGCGGTTCAGGGGCGTCAGCGTGGTGTAGAGGCGGGCGTTGCGCGGTCCCAGTCCCAGGGCCTCGGCGGCTTCCGCCAGGGTCCACACCGGACGCAGCGGTCCGGCGCCCGCCAGGCGCGCCAGCATGGGCTCAAGATTGGCGCGGTGCCGCACGCCGGTAAACTCCAGAATGCGGCTGACGGCCTCCATGCGGGCATACATGGAATCCACGTCGACGGCCTCCCTGGGCGACCACAAGCGCTCGGCGATGGCCGCCATGCGCGGCCAGATCCGCGAGTCCACGGTTTCCGGGCCGATCAATTCGCCCCACATGCAGGCTTCGCCGCCCAGGATCGAGGCCTGCTGCTCGGGGGTGAGCAGCGCCGCCGCGCCGGCCAGTGGGTCGACGCCGTAATGAAAGCTGGCGGATCTCAGATGATCGAGGTAATAGCCCGACGATAGGATCGCGCCGAAGCCCTTGGAGGCCGCCTCTGCCAGCGAATCCGCACCGCGCCAGGACTGAATCACAGTGCCCGCCGGCAGGCCGGGGTCGAGGATCTCGTCCCAGCCCACGGGGGTCTTTCCATACTTCGCCAGAATCCTCTCAACCCGCTGATTGAAATAGAGTTGCAGACCCTTGGCGCCATCCAGTTTGTGGGCTTTGGCGAAGGCTTGGATGGAATCGGAGGCTTTCCATTGATGGCCGTTCACCTCGTCGCCACCGATATGAAAACAGGGGTCCGGGAAGATGGCGGCCATCTCCCCGATGAAGCCGTCCAGGAAGGCGTAAGTGAATTCGTTGGCGGGGTCCATGGCGCCGTCGAAGACCCCGAAATCGCGCCCGATCTCGTAGGGCCCCGGCGCGGCGGCCAGTTCGGGGTAGGCCGCCAGCCAACTGGTGGTGTGGCCGGGGATGTCGAACTCCGGCACCACGCGGATGCCGCGGTCGCGCGCGTAGGCTACAATGTGGCGCAACTGGTCCCGGGTGTAATACAGCCGGTCGGAACCCAGTTCCTGGAGGCGCGGATACCGGATGCTCTCGGCGCGGAAGCCCTGGTCGTCGGAGAGATGCCAATGGAACACGTTGAGCTTGACCGCGGCCATGGCGTCCAGATTGCGCTCCACGACTTCGAGTGGCATCCAATGGCGGGAGGAATCCAGCATGAGGCCGCGCCAGGGGAAGCGCGGACGATCCTGGATGTGCACGGCGGGGACCTCGAAGCCGCCCACGCCCGGCGCGACCAACTGCAGGAAAGTCTCGAGACCGTGCATGGCGCCGGCCACCGCGGGAGCCTTCAACAGGGCGCCATCGGGGTTGACGTCCAGCGTATAGGATTCGTCCTCGCGCAGCGTGGGATAGCCGGGGCCGGCGGTCGCGCATTCCACGCGGAGAACGGCACGGCTGGGATCGGCAGATTTGGCCGCGGGCATGGCGATGCCGGTCTGCCGCGCGATGCGCGAGAGGAACCGGTCGATGGCGGCTGGCAGCCGGGCATCGGTGGCGCCCGAGAGCGCCACGCTGAACGTGGGGCCGATCGCGAGCGTCCCCGGACCGGGAGCGAGGACGGCGGGCAGAGGCATGAGCGCGGGAGGCGCCGCAGCAGCCGCACACGCGATGGTGGAGAGAAGACTCGGGAATAGTGGGGCGCGACGCATCTCTAATACTTCAGCACCGCTCCCGGAATTCGGCAAGCGAGGGAAGGGATGCGGCAGCGCCGGGGACGCCGACGAAAAAGTTATGCGAACTCTTTGGGCGTTTGGCCTCTTACGTTTAGAGGAGCACATGCCGAAACTGCACCTGCAACCGATTCCCGTCGAAGTCATAGGGAGCAAAATCCTGATTCTCCGGGACCGCCGGGTAATGCTCGATCGCGATCTGGCGGCACTCTACGGCGTGCCGGTGAAGCGCCTCAATGAGCAGGTGAAGCGCAATAGCGAGCGGTTCCCGGACGATTTCCCGTTTCAGTTGACGCTGGAGGAAGGGAACTCGGTGCTGGATTCAAGGTCGCAAATTGCGACCTTGAAGCGAGGGCGGAATATCAAGTACCGGCCGTATGTGTTCACGGAGCACGGAGCGATGATGTTGGCGAATGTCCTGCGGAGCCGCGTGGCAGCGCGTGCGAGCATTCAGGTGGTTCGCGCCTTCGTGCATCTGCGCCAGATGCTCGCGACCAACCAGGACCTGGCCCGGAAGATCGAGGCGATCGAGCGCAAGGTGGGCAAGCACGATGCCGATCTGCAAGCCGTTCTGAGCGTGCTGCAAAAGCTGTTGCAAGCGGCGCCGGCGCCGCCCAGGCGCCCCATGGGATTCGTTGGGCCGGGCAGGCAGCCGCAACAGAGTTCGGAAAGGAAAGGGAGCGGGACCGCGGGGATTCCGCGTCTCCCGGCTGGTTCCCACTGCCAGCGCGGCTAGCCGCCGGCTCTGCCGCTACGATAGCGAACCACGGTTCACCCGCGGACGGCTGCTGGCGTAGACCGGCTTCCACAGCCACCGGGTTTCAGAAGCGGTATGGGAAGACGCGATCCTGACGGGCCGGCAGATCTTTCTGCGGTGCGCAAGCAGGACGTTCGCGACAGCGCGGGATTCCGCGCTCATTCCGGTCATGCCGGACGATCGCCTCCCTGCGCTCGCTCAAGCGTGAACCTGGGCTGGCAGGGAAGAGCGGCAACCAGCCGTTTACGCGAACCGCCAACGAGTCCAGCAGGAAGAACTGCCTGCGAGATTCGGAGGTTTCACCACGGGCTGACGGCGGTCGTGTCTCGGAACGAAGCCGCGAGCGTCAACCGGCGATTTCCCGGGTTGCGCGGATGGTGCGTGCGGGATTCCGGCGGTTTCGCTCAGCGGCCGAAAGCCGCGCGCCCCGCAAACTGGGCCTGCTCTCCCAACCGCTCCTCGATGCGCAGGAACTGATTGAACTTGGCGACGCGTTCGCTGCGGCACCCGGAGCCGGTCTTGATGTGTCCCGCCGACGTTGCCACGGTCAGGTCCGCGATGAAGGTGTCTTCCGTCTCACCCGAACGGTGCGACACGAAGCAGCGGTAGTTGTAGCGCTTGGCCAACTCGATGGTGTCGAGGGTTTCGGTCACCGAACCAATCTGGTTGAGCTTGATCAGCACCGCATTGGCGATACCCTTTTCGATTCCTTCCCGCAGGATTCGCGGGTTCGTGCAGAATATATCGTCGCCAACCAGCTCAATCCGCGATCCCAGCGCCGAGGTGAGGTCTTTCCACCCGGCCCAATCGTTCTCGCCCATGCCGTCTTCGAGCAACACGATTGGATACTGATTCACCCACGATTCCCAGATTCCGATCAGCTCCTCGGAAGTGATGGCCTTCTTGGTCGACTTGAAGAGGACGTATTTCCCGTCGTCCCACATCTCGCTGGCTGCGGGATCGAGGCAGATGGAGATATCTTCGCCCGGCTTGTAGCCGGCCTTCACGATCGCCGCCAGGATCAACTCCACGGCTTCGTCGTTCGATTTCAGGTCGGGCGCGAATCCGCCCTCGTCGCCGACGGCCGTGCTATAGCCTTTGCCGCGCAACACCTGTTTCAGCGCGTGGAAGGTCTCCATGCCCTTGCGGATGGCTTCCTTGAAAGACGGTGCATTGTGCGGCGCGATCATGAACTCCTGGAAATCGACCGTATTGTCGGCATGCTTTCCCCCATTCAGCACGTTCATGCAGGGGACCGGAAGCAGGCTGGCATTGGCGCCGCCCATATACCGGTACAGCGGCAAGCGATGAGCGCTCGCAGCCGCGCGGGCCACCGCCATCGACACCGCGAGAATTGCGTTCGCCCCTAACTGCGCTTTGTTGGGCGTGCCATCGAGGTCGATCATAGCCGCGTCGATCGCCCGCTGATCCGAGGCGTCCAGGCCGATGACCGCCTTGCGGATCGCGCCGTTGATATTGTCCACGGCCTTGACGACGCCCTTGCCGCCGTAGCGGGTCTTGTCGCCGTCCCGCAGCTCGACGGCTTCCTTTTCACCGGTCGAGGCGCCGGATGGCACGGCGGCGCTTCCGATGCTGCCGTCGACGAGGACGACATCCGCTTCCACGGTTGGATTGCCGCGCGAATCCAGGATCTCGCGGCCTCTTACTTCAACGATCTCGGTCATGCATGACTCCTTGTTGACGATTATGACTGGCTATTGACTGAAACAGATCCTACCACTGGGGTAGGAGCTATCGGACTCAACGAAGTTGAGACGGTTCCCGGTGAGACTCCATCACCGTGCAAACTCGCGAACCTTCACTATATCGCAAGGCGCGGACTTCAGCCCGGCGGAAATCCCGGCCGTTTCAGGCGGCCGGTCCGGGCGCCCGAAACGCAAAGGCGAAGAACGCGGCCAAGGCAAGAAAAACGAACGCCACCAGATAATTCCACGCGAGTTTCTCCTTCAGGAACAGGATCGCGAACCCGGTGAAGACCACGAGCGTGACGACTTCCTGAATGATCTTGAGCTGGAATCCCGAGAAGTGGACATAGCCGAGCCGATTGGCCGGCACCGCCAGGCAGTATTCGATCAGCGCAATCGCCCACGAGACCACGATCGCTTTCCAGAGCGGCCAGGCGTGGCCGTATTTCAAATGCCCATACCAGGCGAAGGTCATGAAGATATTCGAGAAAACCAGCAGAAGAATAGTGCTCATAGGGTTGGATTCAGAAGTAGTTTATCGCGTGTCTCCGGCATGAAGAGATAAAAAATGCCGAATGCCGCCGACGCGACCGCGGCCAGGAAGAGAAAGCCCGCACTGGAACCAAAGTGATGGACGATGGAACCGGCGACGGCTTGGCTGAGCGCAGCGCCGATGCCCACCGCCGTGCCGATGGCCCCGAGGGTGAAGTTGAATCGTCCCGTGCCCCGCGTGAGATCGGCGATCACCAGGACCGAGACAACGCCGAATATCGCCGCCGCCACGCCATCCAGAATCTGGATGGCGACCAGCGCACCGGTGTTCGGGGTGAGCGTGTAGAGCACGGCGCGAACCGGCAACACACCGAATGCGGCCAGCAGCAGCGGCTTTCTGCCCCACAATCCCGCTTTCCGCCCCGACCAGGAGGCCAGCAACACGACGACAAGCTGCGTAGTCACGACACACGCCGACATGAACATCATCGAGCTACGGCCGTGCCCCTTGGCCAGCATCTCACCCAGCAGCGGCAACATCGCGGCGTTGGCAAAATGGAACATCACGGCGCAAACCAGGAACACGACCAGTGGACGGTCGCGGAACAGCACCCGGACGCTATGCGCCTTGCCGCTTTTCCCGCCGCCGTCCGCGCCACGGGCAACGTCGTAGTCGATCTCTGCGGGCCTGATCAGAAGCAGGGCGAGAAGCGTGGGGACCGCCAGAACCACGACGAAGAAGAAAATGCTCCGGTCGGAAGCGAGGTAGCCGAGGAGGCCCATCGACACAGCGGCGGTCACGTTCCCCGCCGAGTTGAACGTCTGATTGCGGCCTTGGCGGATGTCGAATGCGGTGCGTCCGACGATCCCGAGCGAAACGGCACAGATGGCCGGACCGAAGACGCTCGATGTCCCGCCGATGAAAACCTGGGCCGACATCACCGACCAAAAGGTTGGCACGAGCGCGATCAGCAGCGCCCCCATCGCCAGCGCGACGATGCCGGCGGCGATCAACGCGCGTTTGGACCGCAGGCGGTCGACCAGCGCGCCCGCCGGTGTCTGGGTCAGGATTCCGGCGATTCCGCCAACGGTGAGAGCGATTCCCACGCGCTGCTCGTTCCACCCATATCCCGCCAGGTAGATCGCCAGGAAGGGTCCGACCCCGGTTTGCACGTCGGCGAGAAGGAAATTCAACCAGTCCAACCCGCGCAGCGTTCGCCCCGAAGGGGACGGTTGGATCCCCGTGGGGGACTCTGGCTCGCACGCTGTCTTCATGCAAAGGCCGGTGTTGAAAGTCACGCTCCCGGGCAAGCAGCCCGCAGTGGTATGGCCAACTGTACGGGTTCGGCCCGGAAGAGACGGGCGGCAGCAGCCGCACGCGGCCCGGTGCAAAGATTGCTTGCGATCATGCAGTCTTCGCAGCGGGCGAAGCGCTTCAGCCGGGTGGAGATCCAGTGCGCAGCACCGCCGCGAGTTGGCTGCGAATCTCCATCGGGACCGGTAACGAGAGGACCTTCCGGACCGTCTCTTCGACGGGATACGGACAAGACCGAAGAGACAAATGGCCGTCTTCCCAAATGGCATAACAGGCTACGGGCACGCCGTGCTTCGGTTGTCCCACGCTGCCGGGGTTCACGATTCGCACGCCATCCAGGTTCATCGTGAAGGGCAAGTGCGTATGTCCCGTGAGGACGATATCGGCCTGTAAGTCCCCGATCTCCGGCGCCCACAGCGCGGGCTCGGCGGGACGGTATGTGTACAGCGGCTCCGTGGGCGTGGCGTGGCAGAGGAAGAATCGACAGCCGTCGATTGTGCGCGCCGCAGTCCGCGGAAGACTGCGCAGGAACGCCCGACGATCCGCGTTCAGGAGGGGCTCCGTGTAGTTCCGCATGGCGCGCGCCATCTCCAGGAAGGCAGTGGAGCACCGCGGGTCCACGCCGTTGCCGACAGCATAATCGTGGTTCCCCTGCACCACCAGGGAGGCATTCCGGCGGATGAGGTCAACCACCTCGCCTGGATTCGGACCGTAGTTCACCAGGTTGCCGAGCACCCATAGCTCGTCATGCGAATCCGCGAGGACCGCTTCGAGCGCTTCGAGGTTGGCGTGAATGTCGGAAACGATGAGGAGCTTCATGGCGTCCGGGCGCCTCCTTCTACTGTAGAGCGCATGCAGCGGGCGTTGCGGCTTGGTGGGGTGGACGCCCTCGTCCGCAGCCGGCCCCCCCCTGGCCGGCTTCTCGCCAGTGGCAAGCGTTTGATTCTGCGAGCCAAGAGCGGGACGAGGGCGTCCCGCGCGGACCAGGGGGTCCGCCCCACCAGAAACCCAGCCGTTTCGGAACCTCAATAACGCAGAATCCGATAAGCCATTGAGAAGACGGGACAGGGTGGCTCGGACGTAGCTTGTCTCAGAACCCGCCTATTTTCGCGCTCGCTAATTTGCATTGCACTGCGACTGTTCTTGTAGTAGTATTACGTCAAGATGGAGTTTGAACCCAAAGGCCCCGAGGCTGCCCGCCTCCGCCAACGCAAATTTGCGCTGCTTCGCCAATTCCAACTCCCCCAGGATCTGCTTCCGGGCTCTCTGTCCGTCAGCCATACCCGCTGCGGGAAGCCCACCTGCCATTGCGCCAAGGGAGACGGCCACCCCGCTTGGTCGCTGACTTTTATGGCCGCGGGTAAGAAGCGGGTCGAGCGCATTCCCAAAGACTGGGTGGACGACGTCCGCCAGCGCGTCGCGGCCGGCCGCGCCTTTCAGGACGCTCTGCGCGAGGTCCTCGCCGCCAACGCCGAGTTGCTCGTGCTGCGGCGCAAGCAGCAGCCCCGTTGAAGGGACCGCATGTTCGCCAAATCCAAAACTACGCCTGTCACTGTCTGGGTCTGAAGTCCTACTTCCACCGGCCGGGCGACGGCCGGGTCCACCCCCACATCCCCGCGCGAGATCTGGTCTGGGCAGTGGTGATCGGACATATTCTGCGCGCCGTGAGCTTCTTGCGCCTGGAATGGTTGGCGCATTCCCCGGTGCGCACGGAACTGAGCTTGAAAGGTCGGTTCGGGGATGACGCCTTGGCCTACTGCACCGAGCGCATGGACCCTGAAACGACGCGATTGGCTCTGGCGTCCGCGCTCCACCAGGCCAAGCGCAACAAGGCCTTCGAAAACAGCCCCTTCATCGGATTGGCGCTGGACGGAACAGGCGCGGGACGTACGTACAAAGAGCCTTGCGCGTTGTGCGACCCGGTGAAGGATCCCAAGGGCGAGGTCCACGGCTCGCTGCATCACTTTGTGCTCATCAGTGTGGTGGGCACCGGTTTAACACTGCCAGTGGATGTGGAGCCCTACGGACCGGGCGACAGCGAGTATGCCGCCGCACAGCGCTTGCTGCGGCGCGCGGCAGCCCACCTGGGACCGCGCTTTGCCGACTATGTCGTGGGAGACGGCGCTTACGCCACGGCCCCTTTCCTGCACACCACCGGGGATGTCGGACTGCCGGTTGTGGCACGCCTCAAAGAGAACCTGCCCCTGCTGGCCGCCGCCGTGCGCGCCCGCTTCGATGGCCAACCACCTCAGGCTGTGTACCAGGTGGGACACGACCGCGTCGAGGTCTGGGACGCGGATGACTTCGCCCCTTGGGAAACCCTCGACTGGCCTGCCGTGCGTGTGCTGCGCTACCACCAGCACAAACGCGACGGCACCGTCGTCGAAGCCGAATGGCTGACCGACTTCTCCATTGCCAAACTGGGCAGCCTGAGCTTCTACCGCATGGCCAAAAGCCGCTGGGAGATCGAGAATCAAGGCTTCAACGACGGCAAGAACCGCTATGGCATGGAGCACATCTGCCATCACCATCCCAACAGCATCCTGATCGTATGGCTGCTGACCGCACTGGCCCTGGTGATCGAACGCCTCTACCGGTTGCGCTACCTGCACCGTGGCGAGCATGGCGTGCGCTCCGCCATGGACTTGTTCACCTATCTCTGGTTGAGCTTGGGGAGCAGCAGTCCGCCCGACACCGGTTGACGCCCACGCCGTGCGGACGGCTGGCACCGCTCCGTTGCTCTTTGACAACTCGACCCTCTTCCCGTGGAGTCATGCCCCGCCAGGAGACCCCCGTCGTTCGACGGCCAGTAGGAACGCTGCCCCCCCCGCGACCCACATCCACTCCACTGCCCCCATTTCTGTCTCGCGCCAATTCCGAGACTGCTGCCAGAAACCAACGCGGCTTGCGGGCATTCCGCTCTTTCGTGTATTCTCGAATCAGGCGGTGGAGTTCGCCAAACCGTCGCTCCCAAGCGGCCAATGACTCCTGCGGCAGCAACTGCTGTAGGGGCTTCCAAGCCGAATCCCTTCAGCTAAATCTAAATATCGGAGACCGGTATGCAACAGGTCTGGTTTTCAGCGGCGCTCTGGCTGATCCTTGCGTTGATCGCCACGCTGCTATCGATTTGGTTCAGGATCTCGACGGCGCTCTCGGAGATCGTGGTTGGCACGGTTGCGCAACTCGTCATTGGCGCTCTGATCGGCACCGAAGTGCTGGGAGCCAAGTCCGCCTGGGTCGGTTTTCTGGCCGGGACCGGAGCCATCGTGCTCACGTTTCTCGCGGGGGCGGAGCTCGATCCGGGAATATTCCGCACAAAGTGGAAGGAGTCCATGGTCGTGGGACTGGTCGGCTTCATCGCGCCATTTCTGGGCGCGGCGGCGGTGGCGCACTTCCTGTTGAAGTGGTCCGTTCCCGCGAGCTGGCTGGCCGGAGTCGCCCTGTCCACAACGTCCGTTGCCGTGGTTTATGCCGTCATGCTGGAACTCGGCTTGAACCGGACGGATTTCGGAAAAGGCATTCTCGCGGCTTGTTTCGTGAACGATCTCGGAACCGTAATCGCGCTGGGCCTCATCTTCGCTCCGTTCACCATGCGGACGCTGATCTTTGTTGCCGCCAGCGTAGTCGTCTTCGCGGCGCTGCCGTTTGTCACTCCGTGGTTCTTCCGGAAGTACGGAGGCCGGGTTTCGGAGCTCGAAGCCAAGTACATTCTGTTTCTGCTGTTCGGGATGGGCGGTTTGGCGGCGTGGGCCGGCAGCGAGGCGGTCCTGCCGGCATATATCATCGGCATGGTGCTCGCCGGAACGGTGGGAAAGGATCACATTCTGATCCGGCGTCTGCGAACCCTGACGTTCGGCCTTCTCACTCCGTTCTACTTCATTCGGGCCGGGGCGCTGGTTTCCGTGCCGGCGCTCATCGCCACACCGCTCGCCTTTCTGGCGCTGTTCGCGGCCAAGATGGTGAGCAAAATGGTCCCGCTGGTTCCCACTGTCCGGGCGTTCAACCATGAAGGGCACCAGGGGCTCTATTACTCGCTGATGATGTCCACCGGACTGACGTTCGGCACCATCTCGGCATTGTTCGGTCTTAATCACCAGATCATCACCGGGGCGCAGTATTCGTACCTGGTGGCAACCGTGATTGCCAGCGCCGTCATACCGACGATGATCGCGAATACGTGGTTCATGCCCAAACACCTGTTGCCCAAAACGGAGGCTGCGCGGTGAATAACATGATCGAGCGAATCCTGATTGCACATGACGGCTCCGATAGCGCCCGCAAGGCATTCGATTTCGCCGTCGAACTCACGGCGCGCATTGGCGCGCGGCGATGCATTCCGTGGACCTCGAAACCGCGATCCTGCCCGGCCACGCCGTCCGGGTAATTGAGAAAAAGGGGTCAGACCCCTTTTTGACCCCTTTTTTCCTCAGAAGGTGAATCGCGTCTGCAACTCCAGGCGCCGGTTGTTGGCGTTCTCCGAGAAGATACCACCCCCTGAGCCGGCGGGTTGGTTGGCCTGTCCGAACAGGGGCGACGTGATGTTACCGATGATCGCTCCCGGGTTGTTGTGATTCGTGACGTTTCGCATCTGCATCGAGATCGTCAGGCTGTAGCGCCGGTTTGCCGATGGAGTGCCGCCGCTCGGGCCGCCGCCACCTCCCATGGCGAACGGAGTGGATGGCGCCCCACGCCCGCCGCCGCCCAGACCGCCCGGGCCGCCGCTGCCGGATGACGCTGCCGGCCCTTCGCGCGTCGGCCCAAACGCGAACGTTCTGCCGATCCGCAGGTTCAACATGATCTGGCCTGGCCCGCGGCCGAAATTGCGGGAGAGCGGCATCTCTCCCGCTGCCGGACTGGGATCGAGCGGACCGTACCTGGTCGCTACCACGCCGGGCTTGTTCGGATTCGCCGCGATTCCAGGCCGCGCATTGAAAAGGCCGTCGCCATAAAGGTCCTGTCCGGCGGTAATGTCGAAGGGCGGTCCGGAGTTCGCCGTGAGCATGGGGTTGAAGCGGATACCCCACTTGGGAGCGACGGTTCCACCGAGGGATACGCGATGGTGCATGTCCGTCGCGGCGGGACCGTACTCCCCCGCCATGCTATAAGGGTCCGCGGGAAACGTCTCCAGCCCATCGGTGTCGCTCATCGCGTGGTTGTACATGTACGATCCCATGAGCGAGAAGTTCTGGTTTACCCTCGTGGTCGCGTTCACAATCAACTGGTTCTGGTTGAACAGACCGGCCGACTCCATCAGGAACACCTGGCCCGGTCTTCCCAGCGGAAAGACCCCGCTGCCCGGAGCCGCCTGCACGTAGGTCCCAGGCAGGGGGGCGTTGATGTCCCGGGAGCGCAGTTGGTGCAGCCCGCGTGAGTTCGCGTAGGTGATCGCAACCGTCGTGCTCAGCGGCATCTGGCGTTCGAACCCGGCGGCGGACTGTATGAGGTACGGAGCGCGCAAGGTGGAACTGATCTGTTGAATCGAGCTGGGTGGAACCGGGCCCGTCAGCAAGGAGACGGTGGGGACATTCGGGAAGAAGTCCGGATTCGCGATGATGTACTGCTGCTGGACAACGCCGTTGTAACGCTGCGCCGTCAGGGTATTGCCCAATCCGAAGCGGTCGTAGAACACGCCGAATCCGGCGCGGACCACGCTCTTCGGCTTCGACTTGCCGGATGCTCCGCCGGGCGCCCACGCCACACCGATTCGCGGAGCGAAGTCGCGCCAGTCGTGAATATTGTTCTGGGTCTCGTAGCGCAGCCCCAGGCTCAGCGTGAGGTTCGACCTGGCCTTCCAATCGTCGCCCACATAGGCGCCCAAATCGACCTGGCTACCGGCAATCGCGGGGTTCCCCGTGTTGATGCTGAACTGCGTCGCGCCGCCCCCGAGTTGCCGGATCTGCGCGGCAGGGAAGCCCGACCGCTCAAAAAGGAGCGTCCGCCGGTAGCTCTCAATCGAGCTGATGTTCACCAGCACCTGCTGGCCGGAGCCATCCAGGACCGGGTTGTTGTCGGCGCCTAACTCGGGCGCCAGCCCTCCGCCGAAAGTGAATGTGCCGGCGAAATTCTGCGGCGAAACGCTGGTTTCGGAGGCGCCTCTCAACCGGACGCCGAACTTCCAGGCGTGAGCGCCCCGAAGGATCGACGTATTATTCTGAAACTCGTAGCTGTTTTGAGTGTTGGTGGAACGGCCCAACGGATTGCCGCCGCCGTTGAACGCGCCCAGGACCTGAATGGCATAGCCGGTGGAGTTCGCCTGAGAAGCGCTGGTGGGGTGAAAGTACTGGAAGCGGGTCTCGTTGATGGCGCCGGCGCCCATCACCGAGGTTTCCGTTACCTGCACGGTTTGGCTGGGAGCGACGTTATGGTATCCGCGCGAAACCAGGCTGAGACCGCCGACACCGGCGTTCCGCACGTCATCGCGCCCGTAGGTGTAGCGCACCGTCAAAGTATGGTTGGCGCCGAGTTGGTAGTCGATCCGCGGGGTGAATCCGGTGCGGCGCAAGGAGGAGAGGAAGGCGCCGGTATACGGGCCGGCAAGCAGCGTCTGGGGATCCAGGGTCACGCCATTGATGACATTTCCGTTATCGGTCCAATCCCGATTCGCGTTGAGGTTGAACGAGGCCCGCTTGCCGATAGGGCCGCTAACCGACGCGCGCAGTTCGTTCAAATGAAACGGCGCCTTCTGGGCCGCGTAGGCGTTGCGCGAGTTCCATCTGTCATTGGCGAAGTTGTAGCCCAGGTCCCCACGGAACTTGTCGGTCCCCGGCTTGGTGAAGATCTCGATCCGCCCGAAGCCCAGCCGGTCGTACTCCGGAGAGAAGGGGTTCTGGTTGACCCGGATCTCGCGAATCGAGTTCTTGGGGGGCAGTTCGCCGCCGCTGAATCCGTCGATGTAGATGGACCCGCCATTCGGCCCCGCGGACGGTCCGGCGAGGGCCTGAAGGTCGGCCGCCAGGTTTTCGGGATCGTCCGAGAGCGCGTCCAGGTCCGAGCCGCTCATCACTATCGCGCTGGCATTGGCCGAGGCTTCCGTGCTGACCGTGGGCGCCCCGTGCTCCTCGATGGTCACCTGCTGTTTCTCCACCGCAACACTCAACACCAGGTCCAGGGTCTGGGAACCGGCCACCGCGGAGACGCTCGCCGGAGAGCGAAGCACCAACCCAGGCGCGGACGTCTGGACGGTGTAGCCGCCAGGCGGAAGATCGGCGAATGAGTACGCCCCGTCGCGTCCGGACACTGCCGTTCTGGCAGGACCCGCCGGGCCGGAGAGGCTCACCTTCGCGCCTGGGACAATGGCGCCGCTCTCGTCGGTCACGCGGCCGCGCAGAGCGGCCTTCTGGGCGAAGGCGGACAGTGCCAGCAGAGCGATGGCAAGCGGAAGGCGAGTCAGCTTCATAGGGGGGCGTCTCACTTCCCGATCGCCTCGAAGTCGTCGAAATGGATGACGCTGTCCGCCTTCGTCCACAGGCCGGCCTTGCCAGCCGCCTGAAACGTGGAGTCTTCCACATCGAACAGCTTGTCGCCGTTGAAATATACCGTGAACAGCGGCCCGTTGAACGTGACCCGCAGCGTGTTCCAGGTCATCGGCGGGACCTTGCGGTTCACGCCGTAGGTTCCGGCCGGAGTGCCCTTCGGAGCGAGTGGCGTGCGCTGTCCGTTCTGCACCCTTACAATACGACGTTGTCCTCCAGCGCATTGGCACGGACAAGGTAATAGTTCTTGGGGTCGCGGTACCGCCAGACCAGGCCAGCGCCCCGATCCACCTTGCCGGATACCGCCTTGCATCTCACGCTCAACTCACCGTTCTGGAAGTAGGCTCTATCGAAGATGGCCAACGGGAAACGCCCATCGGCAGGGTCGCTGGAGGTTTGCGCCAGCACGTTGGGCTTGCTGGGCGCACTGGGATCGTTCATTACCTCCCATTTCGGCGCGCCGCCGGCGTGAGTCATGGCGACCGTCCAGCCAGGCGGCACCGAGCCCGGCTGGTCGGAATCGAAACCGATAGTCTGGGCCGTACCGATGGCCGGCAAGACGAGAAGCGCAAGGGTCAGTCTCATGGAGGTTCTCCTTCAACATAACCCAAGCTCGCGGGTCTGCGCCGTCGGCGGCCGGTCAACGCCGTTCGCGGGTAGGCACGAGCAGCAGGAAGAACGCTCCGGCCAGCGTCAGCACGGCGGCGTAGCCGAACCCGGCTGCGATCGAGACGTGGGTCCACAACAGCCCTACGATGACGCTCGACAGCAGATCGCCGAACGAATTCGCCGTGGCCAGCGCACCGTATCCCACGCCGCGCTGCCCGATGGGCAACAGGTCGGCCGCCAGCGCACGCTCCATGGCATCTACGATTCCGACATAGACTCCGGCAAGAATGAATAGCAAGGCAAGCATGGGGATGCTGGTCGGATTAGTAAGAAACAGCAGACACATCGCGCCAAACATGGCGTAGCCCGCGGCGAGCAGAGTCTTCTTGTTCACGCGGTCCCCAAGCGCCCCCACGGGATACGAGACGGCTGCGTAGAGAACATTGTGAAGAATGTAGAGGGCGATCCCGTAACGGCCCGCCACCACCGGCCCATACCGGGGCGTGAGCAGGGACACGGCACGCAAAACCAACAGGGTGTGAGCGAAATTGCCGAGGCCGAATACCCCAACGGCGCCCACGAAACGCCAGAACACCGGGGGCAAATCCCGCAGGGACGCTAACAGGCGTAGATGTTCCCGCGGCATTCTCGGCGTGTCCCGGATCGCAAACCACGCAATGAAGACCGTGATCGCGCCAGGTATGAATGCAATCAGGAAAATGTGCCGAAGAGTAATGACGCCCACGAGCGAGAGGGCAATCGCAGGTCCCAGAATTGCGCCGAGCGTGTCCATTGCGCCCTCGAATCCGAAGGCCCGGCCGTGAGCCTCGGGCGGCACGCTTTCCGACAGGAGCGCGTTGCGGACAGGCCCGCGCGCTCCGCGTCCCATCCAGGCAATCGCCCGGATGGCCAGCAACTGCCACCACGCGGTGACGAACGCGAAGGCGCCCATCATGGCCGTGACCAGATAGCCCACCACCAGAATCGGCTTGCGCTTCCCCACGCGGTCCGAGTAGTAAGACATCCAAAGCTTCAAGACGCTCGAAGCGGCGTCGGAAACCCCCTCGATGACGCCAAGCGCCGCCGCGCCGCCACCAAACGTGGCTAGAAAAAGAGGAAGCACGGCGGTCGTCAGCTCGTGGCCCATGTCCGAGAACAGACTGAGGAGCCCGATGGCAACGACATTGCGGGTCAACCAGCGAACATGCGTGGGCGTGTTCATTTGCCGATAGCCGAGTATATCCTCAGTCGGGATGCCCGCGGCAGCAGCATCCGGTAACAGGTGCAACGAAGTATACTTGTGTTTAGACCGTTGGTGATGGAGCCCACCATCAACCGTCTCGAGCGTGCTCGGGAATGATTGCTCCTACCTGTGAGGAGCTATGATTCTGAGGGCGAAAGATATCCACCCCGAAACCGACGGCGCGCGCCCAGTCCCCGTTTCCGCCGGCCCTGCTCCTGGCGGCCGACGTGGCGGCGCGCTACGGGATTTCCGCGCTTTCCGGCCTTCTCGCAAGCGTGCGGGCCGCGGCGGGACAGGACGAGATCGGCGTCGCCGTGCTGGGACGGTTCAAGGCCGGCAAAAGCAGTTTCCTGAACCATTTCATCGGGCGCGGCATCCTTCCCGTGGGCGTCGTGCCGGTTACGGCTGTGGTCACCGAACTCCGCTACGGCGCCCGCGACGAGGCGCGAGTTCATTACCTGGATGGCCGCGACCCCGAGGTTCCGCTCGACCGGATCGCAGACTATATCTCGGAAAAGGAAAACCCGGAGAATACCAGGCAGGTCGGCCTGATTACCGTGGAACTGCCGGAATTGCGGCGGTTCCGGGGCCTGAAATTCGTCGATACGCCGGGCCTCGAAAGCGCGCTCGCCCACAACACGCAAACGTCCCTGGACTGGCTGCCGAATGTGGGTCTTGCGTTGGTGGCCGTCAGCGTCGACCCGCCCCTGTCACAGCGCGACATCGACCTGCTGAAGAGCCTTCACAAGTACACGCCGAAAGTCGGCGTGCTGCTCACCAAAGCCGACCTCCTGAGCGAGCCGGAACTTGCTGAAGTGGTCGAATACGTGCGCACGCAGCTTGCCAAGAACTTTCGGGGAACGCCTCGGGTCTTCCCGTATTCCACCAAGCCCGGCTTCGAGCGGTTCCGTGAGGCACTGGAAGCCGAGTTGGTGAGCGGAACCCTGGAGCGCCTGGCCGAAGAGCGCGAGTCCATTGTGATTCGGAAAATGGACACCCTCCTGCGGGAATGCGGGGACTACCTGGCGCTGAGTCTCAAGTCCGCGGACATGCTCCAGTCGGAGCGCCAGGCGCTGAAGCAGCAGGTAATCGGCGAGAAGGAGATCGTCGATGACGTGAAGTCGTCAATCCGGCTGGTGGTGCAACATGCGGCGGCTCGGACGCGGTCCATGGTGAGCGATCGGCTGGAGACGCACCAGAGCGGCCTGGAGCGCAGGCTGCTGGGTGCCTTCGAAAGCGAGTTTCCGAAATGGACCAGGAGCCTCGCCACCATGCTTCGCTCCTTCGAAGACTGGCTGGCGGGCGCCTTGCGCGACGAACTCACGGTGCTTTCGATTCAGGAGCACAGTTCGTTTCTGGCGCCCCTGCACAGAGTACAGAAGCAGGCATTCCGCGCGCTTCAGCAATTCCGGGATCGTTTGTCGGAACGCACCATGCGGGCGTTCGGCGTGCCTCTGCGCACCACGGAAACCGAGATCGCGGTCGCGGAGCCCTCGACACCCGATATCAGAATCGGGCGCGTGTTCGACAGGAGTTGGGAACTGCTATCGCCCATTCTGCCGGTGTGGGCGATCAAGGCCATCGTTCGCCGCCATTTTTCGCGCACCGTCTCGTATCTGGTTTACCAGAACCTCAGCCGGCTCAGCACGCAGTGGGAAAGCAGCCTCAATGGCGCGCTGTGGGGTGTCGAGAAAGAAGCCCGGCGGCGCCTGGATGAATTGCTTGGCACGGTCGAACGGCTGGTGGAGGGCGGCGGCAACGAGCGGGCGCCCGAACTCCGCGCGGACCTGGAGCGCCTGGAGACGGCGCGGAAATCCCTGGCTGCGGGGACGGCGGGCTGATCCGGCGCGCGCCGGTGCGGTGCGGGAGGGTCGGCTCCGGTCACTCTTCCCCCGCCCCGGCCGGGTCTCCCAGGTTCCTCGACTTGTCTATCCCTGTCCGCTGTCCCCAACCACGCGGAAGGTGAAGCTGGCCGGCGACTATGCCGATTCGGGCGCCTCGCCGGGGTTTCGCTTGCGGCGCGGCAGTTTCCGGAAGACCGGAACGGGAGGACGCACGCCCAGACCGCACTCGGCATGCACCGCGCGCACGGCCCTTTCCAGACCGTCCCGCCGCACCACCACCGCGATGGTGAGTTCGCTCGAACCTTGCGAGATGGCGATGATATTCACCTGGACGCGCGAGATCGCCGAGAAGATGCGGCCCGCCGTTCCCGGCTTGCCCTGCATGCCCTCGCCCACGGCGGCCAACAGGCCCACGTTGCGATCCACCTGGATGGGGTGGACATAACCGTGAGCCAGTTCCAGAGCCAAGGCCGACTCCATGGCCTGGAGGGAACGGTCCAGTTCCTCGCCGCGCACCAGGAAGCAGAAGTTCTGACGGTAACTGGAGCTCGAAACCACCAGCACTTCCACATCCGCGCGGGCGATCGCGTCGAGCGCGCGCGCCATCACTTGCACCCCGCTGAGCTCGGGCGAGGAAGGTTCCACCGAAATCAGGGCCACGTTGGCCATCGAGGTGACGGCGCGCACCCCGCGGGCGGCTTCCTCGGAAATGGCCGAGACGATGCGCGTGCCCGGCTTCCCGGGAGCGAAACTGTTCTTGCTCCAGACCGGGATCTTCCGTTCCGCCAGCGGCGCCAGCGTCCTGGGATGCAGCACCTTGGCGCCGTTGTAGGCCAGTTCCGCGGCTTCCGCGTAAGTCACTTCATCGAGGACTTCGGCGTCCGGCACGAGACGCGGATCGGCGCTCATGATGCCGTCCACGTCGGTCCAGATCCACAACTCGGAAGCGTCCAGGGCGGCCGCCACGATGGAGGCCGAGAAGTCCGATCCGCCGCGCCCCAGCGTGGTCGGCCGGCCGTCGGCGGTGGCGCCGTTGAAACCGGTGATCACCGGAAGCGTGCCCTGACCGAGCAGCGGTCTCAGCACCGCGCGCGCCTTTTCGCGGGTGGGCTCCATCAACGGAGAAGCGTTGCCGAAGACCGCGTCGGTGACCACCACGTCCCCGGCGTCGATGGCCGCGGCCGGAGTGCCCTCGGCATTCAGATACGCGGTGAGCAGCAGAACCGCCAGCCGCTCGCCCACCGCCACGGCTTCGTCCACCGAGCGCGGCGGCCGGTCGTTGAGCATGGCCATGCCGTTCACGATGCGTTCGAAATCGCCGATGATGTCGTGGACGCGCTCGAGCGTCCCGGCTTGCGCGGCTTCGGGAAGCAACTGGCGGCAGACTTCCGCGTGGCGCGATCGCAGGGCGGCGATGGCGGCATCGATGGCCGCCTGGTTGCCGGCTTCGGCGTGCCGCATGGTATCGAGCAGCAGGTCGGTGACCTTCGACATGGCGGAGACCACGATGGCCACGGGGCGCTTACGGCGTTCCTCGGCCGCCAGGCGGGCCGCCACCCGCATGCGATCGGCGGAGCCCACGCTGGTCCCGCCGAACTTCATGATAAGCAGATCGTTCAACTGAAGTCCTTTCCGTTGGTGATGCGCGCGCGCACGATGCGCAGGATGGCTTCCTCCACTTCCTCGAGGGAAAGCGGCGTGGAGTCCAGGTATGTGGCGTCCGGCGCCTGCGCCAGGGGCGCGTCGCGGCGCGTGCTGTCCCGCTGGTCGCGCTCCTTCATCTGCGCGGCGAGTTGCGCTTCGGAGATGCCGTCGCCCTGGGCGCGAAGGTCCCCGAGACGCCGGCGGACACGGGCCTCGGGGTCGGCATCCAGGTAGATCTTGACCTCGGCGCCGGGGAACACCACGGTGCCGATGTCGCGGCCTTCCATGACCACGCTGGTGCGTTCGCCGATGGCCCGCTGCTTGGCCACCATGGCCCGGCGGACCCCGGGGATCGCCGACACTTTAGAGGCGGCGCCGGCGACTTCCTGGGTGCGGATGGCTTCCGTAATGTCTTCCCCGTTGAGCCGGATGCGGCCGGGGTCGAGCGCGATTTCGGCGGCCAGGGCCAATTGCTCCAGGCGGTGCATGTCGGCGAGACCGACGCCCTGGCGGAGCGCCCACAGGGCCACGGCGCGGTACATTGCGCCGGTATCGATATAGGTGAATCGCAGGCGCTCGGCCAGGCGTTTGGCGATGGTGCTCTTGCCCGCCCCCGCCGGGCCGTCAATGGCCACGACCACGCGTTTCGTCGGATGGTCCGTCAAACCGTAGGATAACAGGCGGACGCGGAGCCCCTCTACTGGGTTCCGGGACGCGATTCCATGCCGCAGACGGCGCCGGCGTTTCCGCCTTGGGATATGCCCGTCCGGTTCTGGTTCTGACCGGTTGCCGGGCTGGCGCTTGGACCGCCGGGCCCACCCATATTGGGCTGCGAAGATTGGCTCGTGCCCGATCCGGGTGTGGCACTGGTGGAAGGGTTGTTTCCGGCGGGCGTGCCCACCACCACCTTTCTCGGATCGGCCGGCGCCTTCCACTTCGATGGGTCGAAGATGAACTCCCACTCCTGGTAGTTGGTGTGATCGCCGCACACCATGATGGAATCGTCGTCCAGCTTGCTCGCGATGCCGGCGATACCGCCGCCGATGGTGCTGTTCGAATTAGGAACGGCCGTCGGCATGCCGCCCGGGCGGGGCTGGGTCAGTATGCTGCCTATCAACTGTTGGGGGCTGAACTGTCCGCCCGGGGTCGTGCCCGGTTGCGGGAAGAAAGGCGGGTTGCCGTTGAAGTTCGGCCCCGCCGGATAGGGCGAACCGCCGGGGTTATTGGAATTCGCGGGGGGTCCGATCTGTCCCGGGAACGCCGGTTGGCCGGTGGGAGGCGTGTTGGACCCGAAAGAACTGCTCTGGCCCCAGTTGCCGCTGCCGCTCGATGGACCCGCGCCGGGCTGCGGTGGTACCTGCGCCGGATTGGGAACGGGCTGCACACCGGGGCTCAGGCCGGGAGCCGCCGGGCCAACCGGCGGAAACACCGCGCCCCCGGAGCCCGCCGCGTTGGCTGGCAGGCTGGGATCGCCGGTGAGACCGCCACCAGTGCCCGCGCTGTCGCTGGGGCGCTTGCGCAATTGCGCCGGGCTCACCCCGGATGGGCCGGCGGGCATCTGACCCATGCCGGCAAACTCGGCGATGCCTCCCGGCCTGAGGCCCTCCTGCTGCTGGTTGTTCTGCTGCGGCTTGTTGTTGATGGAATCCGTGAGAACGCCGTTGTTGATGTGGATGATGCGCCACTCGTCCTTGCCGGTCATGGGATCGATGTAGCGCTTGCGCAGGAAGCGGCGGCCGTTGGTGTTTTCGAGATCCTCGATCCTGGCCGGCCAGGGCGGCCCGACCACCTGGTTCACGCCCTGCTTCATGCCCCTCTGCATATACCGGCGAATGGCGATCTGGTATTGCTGGCCGCGCTCCACCAGCAACTGTTCCTTCTGCCGCTGCACGTCGAAGGCCAGGCGAGGAAGCGCCATGTACAGCGTGATGCCGATCACCGCCGCCATCAGAAAGACCAGCAGCAGGGCGAAGCCGCCTTCCCGCTGTCTTCGGGTTCTGCCGGCTCGCCGTCTCATGCCGAGGCATCCTCCACCTTCTTCAAGGTTTGCTCCAGCTTGTCGTTGGTGTCAACCACCACCACCGACGTTGGGCCGATGCGCACCACGCGGTAGTGACCCTTGATGGACTCGCCTTCCGCCTTGACGATCACGTCGTCGCCGTCCAGGAAGAACGCCCGCTTGCGCTCGCTCCCGCTGGGCGCGGCCCAGCCGTAATACTTCACGTTGATGGGCACCGCCTGCGGCGGCAGAGGAGGAGGTGGAGGAGGGGGCGGCGGAGGCAGTGGACGCGGCCCAATGACGGCCTTCTTCGGCACAACCGGTTCCAGGCCAGTGGGAAGCGCCGCCTGCATCGGCGCCGGAGCGATCTGGAACAGGTTATGGCTGCCGCCGGGGGCGGGCACTTCCTGCAGTTTGGCCAGCAGATCCAGCCGCAGGGTGGGGTCCAATCGGGTCGGATCGATGCGCTCCTCGGGACGCTTGGACCTCAGCTTGGGCTTGAATTCGTCGCTCCGGCCGGAGGCGGATGGAGCCCGCGGCGGCCCGGCGGGTTGCACCTCGGCTTCGGGAGCCGCGTTGGGAGCGGCCACCGCTCGGGCGCGCGTCGGCGCCGGCGCGGAGGGCGGGCCGGAGAGAAACGTGCTGTACACGACGTACGCCGCCACGACCGACAGACCGATGAGGATGTAGACCTGCTTCTTGTTCTCGGCCCCCAGTTTCATAGCGCCGCCTTTGTACTGCTACCTGTCCGGTTCTTCGCCCGCGGCGAAGATTTTGTGGGGCGGGTTGGCAACCTGCGGCCGGTTGTCAACCTGCCCGGCGAGCGAAGCTCGTCCGCACGGGTGGTCAGCCGGCCCGCGGAGTCCAAAGAATCCCACCTGGCTTGGTTGCGGCGATGCCGCGATGCGAGGCAGGCTGCTAACCTGCAGCCGGCCGCCACCGCGCTCCGCGAACCAGGCGCTTCCGCCGGCGGCGCCGATGGAAAGCCGGAAAGGCCGGTTGACAACCGGCCGCAGGCTGCCAGCCTGCCCCACATTGGCGGCGCCAGCCTCATGAGTCGGCGCCCTCCCGGTCTATGGTGAAGGTGTCGATTTTGAACGTCACGTTCACTTTCTGGCCGTTCTGCACGGGCGCGGCGTGGATGCTTTCGATAATCAGGAAGCGCGGCGACTTGTCCAGCATGCTCACGAATTTCGTCAGGCTCTGATAGCTGCCCTCGCAGCCCACCTGCACGCCCATCTGCTTGATGGTGTCGCTGCCTTCAATGTCGCTGAGATCGAAGGTCCCCTGTTGCAGGTCGACGCCGCTTTCCGCGGCGATGCGCTGCAGTTCGCTCCAGATATCGGAGGTGGTGGTCCGGCGGTCCATGAAGTACTTGTCCAGAAACCCGTCGCCGGCCTGGCGCGCCACTTCCACCTTGTTGACCAGTTGCCTGGTGTTGCGGATGCGCGCGTTCAGAGCGGCAAGCTGGGCTTCCCTGGCGGCTTGCTGCCTGGCCAGGTCCTCGGCCGATCCGCCGAAGGGATGGAAGGCCACGACCGCCATCACCACGTTGGCCAGCAACAGCAGACCGATCAGGACGCGCATCCCCACGCGGGGATCCTTCAGCGGGTTTCGCAGGCTCAGGCCGCGGTGCAGGTCAAAGTTTCTGGGCATAATTCACCGTGACACGCCCCTTATAAAACGGCTCCGCCTGGGTGGGCGGCTGCGTCGTGTGGGGGTTCACATCGCGAAACACCGCCGACTTTTCCAGGGCCTTGGCGAACTCGAGTACCGCCACCGGTTCCTTGGCGGCCACCGAAATGTCCAGTACCACCACATTCCGCGAGTTGATGGACGGCACCAGCGAGATCAGCTTCACGTCGTAGGGAATGGTGTTCTCGAGATCCGTGAACAGCCGGCTCCAACTGATTCCCTTGTGATAGAGCAGGGTGTTGATGAACACGCTATTGTCCAGCACGGTCGAGTTTTCGGGCTTGCGCAGGATCGCATCCAGCCGCGCCTGCTCGGCTCCCGACGCGGCGACCTGCCGGTCCAGCCGGCTCAATTCTTGGCGCAATTCGGCGCTCTGGGCGCGGTCCATCATATACAGGTAGATCAGCCCGCCGAGCGTCGCCACCAGCGCCACGGCTACGGCCGACGACGCCGCCAGCATGGCGCGGTCACGGCGGAACGGCTGGCTGGCGAGATTGATGGGAATCTTCATCGGTCGCTCAGTTGTCCCTGGAGATGCTCCGCAGGTATCCCAGCAGCCCGGCATTGTGCTCCCCTGGCAAGCCCAGGGGCGACCGCAGAGGCTCCACTGCCACGCCCAACTCGTCCTCGAAATAGCGGGCCGCGTCAGTGGTCTCCGCTCCGAACCCGCACAGGAACAGCTTGTCGGGCCGGCCGCCCAGGTTGTCCTCCATGTACACGAAGGTGGGAACCAGCACGGCGGCGATATCTTCCAGCGTGCCGGCGGGCAATTCCAGGCAGCGCACCATGCGAAGCTGTCCCTTGTCGCGCACCGGCACCGTGAGTATGTTGCCCGAGATCTTGGCGACCACGCTCAAGCCGGCCTCGGGCGCCAGTTCCAGGGCCGCCAGCGCGGAAGTGGTCACGAACCCCGGATTCATGCCGGCCGCGCGAAACGGCGCTTCGTAGCGCGCCACGATTTCGAGCGGCGCCACGCACGTCACCACCTCGATTCTCTTGTGGCTGGCCGGTTGCACGAAATAGCTCAACGCCGCCGATTCCACGTCGAAGGGAACGCTGCGCTTCAAACGGAAACGGATGAGCGCGAGCTGTTCCTCGGGGCCGGACGGGAACTCGTCGAAATCCAGGATCGCCAGGCGGATGGAGTAGTCCGGAAGGATGAGCGCGACGTCCTTACGTTTGCGTGCCGCCTGCGCCCCCGCCACCGCCCGCACCGCCGCCGTGAAGGCGTCCGGATCGACCACGTTTTCCTTCAGCGGGGAAACCTCCAGGGCGCCCTTCTTCAGGGGTTGAAACTCCATTTCGGCCCGCGAGCCGATGCGCGCCGCGGCAATGCCGGCTTCGGAAATCTCGAAGGCCATGGCCGGCGGAGGTTCGCGGAGCAGATTCTCGATCCTGGTCAGCCGCACGGTTTATCCCTCAATGAACGTCACCTTGTTGATTTCCCGCAGCGTGGTGATGCCGGCGCGCATTTTCAGCACGGCCGATTCCCGCAGGAAGGTCATCCCGTCCTCCCTGCCCGCGCGCTTGATTTCCGAGGACGGACGCCGCGCCAGAATCATGTCGCGAATGCGGTCGGTGAGATCCAGCAGCTCGTGGATGGCGGAGCGGCCGCGGAACCCCGTGCCGCCGCACTCGAAGCAGCCGGCTCCTTCCATAAACGCGAAGTCGCGCCATTCGGCGGGATTCAGGCCGCTCTCCACCAGCATGGAATCGGGGTAGCGCACCGGCCGCTTGCAGTGCTCGCAGATCACGCGCACCAGGCGCTGCGCCAGGATGCAGTTCAGGGCCGACACGAAATTGTAGGCTTCCACCCCCATGTTGAGGAAGCGCCCCAGCACGTCCAGCACGTTGTTGGCGTGCACGGTAGTGAACACCAGGTGGCCGGTGAGGGCCGAATTGATGGCGATCTGGGCGGTTTCCTGGTCGCGGATTTCGCCCACCATGATCTTGTCCGGGTCGTGGCGCAGGATGGAGCGCAGGCCGCGCGCGAAGGTCAGTCCCTTTTTCTCGTTGACGGGGATCTGGGTGATGCCCTTGATCTGGTACTCCACCGGGTCTTCGATGGTGATGATCTTGTCTTCGTCGTTCTTGATCTCGCTGAGGGCGGCGTACAGGGTGGTGGTCTTGCCGCTGCCGGTGGGGCCGGTGACCAGCACCATGCCGTACGGCTCGGCGATGTAGCGGCGGAACTTGACGATATCCGCCTCGGAGAAGCCCACCACGTCGAGCGTCAGCTTGGAGAACTTCTCGCTCATGGACTCCTTGTCCAGCACGCGCAGCACGGCGTCCTCGCCGTGGATGGTGGGCATGATGGAGACGCGGAAATCGATCAGCCGGTTCTTGTAGCGCACGCGGAAACGGCCGTCCTGGGGCACGCGCTTTTCGGCGATGTCCAGCTCGCTCATCACCTTGATGCGCGAAATGATGGTGCTCTGCCAGTCCTTGGCGATGGGCGGCATGGCGTAGTGCAGCACGCCGTCGATGCGGTACTTGATGGCCACTTCCTGGTCCCGCGATTCGATGTGAATGTCGCTCGCCCGGCGCTCCAGCGCGTTGAAGATGGTGGTATCCACCAGCTTGATGACCGGCGCGATGTCGCTGTCGCCGCTGGTCAGCTTGTCGATGGAGAGCGTCTCGTCGGAATCGCCTTCGTCGGCCACCACGTCGAGAGCGAAGCCCTCGGTGACTTCCTCCAGCACGCGCTGCGACTGCTCGGTCTTCTTGAGCAACTCGGCGATTTGCGACAGCGTGGCCACCTTGACGCGCAGCTTGCGGTTGAGCAGCACCGCCAGTTCGTCGATCAGGGTCAACCCGCGCGGGTCCGCGAGGGCGATCTCCAGCGTGCCGTCGTAGGCCTGCATGGGGACGAAGTTGTAGCGGAACATCAGGTCCACGGGGATCGACCGGAACAGGTCGTGATCGATGGCGGCCTCATGCAGATCGACGTATTCGCAGCGGTAGCGCTCGGCCATGGCGCGCGCCTGTCCGGCTTCCGCCGCCGGATCGACGATTCGGGTTTTGTCGACGCTCGCCATAGGCTCCTAGTGAATCGAATCCGCCAGCGAAAAGATAGGAAGATACAGGGCGATCAAAACAAACGCCACGAAGCAACCCATCACCATCATGATGGCCGGTTCGATCAGCGAGAGGGCCACCTGCATGCGGGTGTTGACGTCTTCCTCGAAGAACTCCGCCACGCTGTTGAGCATCTGCGGCAGCGCGCCCGTGGATTCGCCGACTTCGATCATGTCGAGAGACAGGCCGGGGAACATTTTGGTGGACTTCAACGAGGCCGACAGCGGCTGGCCTTCGCGCACGCTCTTCCCGGCGCCTTCCACCGCCCGTCTCAGCAGCGGGGTGTTCAGCGAATCGGCGGCGGTTTCCATGGCCTGGACCAGCGGGATACCGCCCGTCAGCAGGGTGCTCAGAATGCGCGAGAGTTGCGCCACCTGGTACTTGAGCCAGATGTCTCCAAAAGCCGGCACCTTTAGCTTCAGCCTGTCGATGGTTTCGCGCGCCGCCTCCCGCCGCGCCCACCATCGGAACAGCGCCACCCCGGCCACCACGGCGCCGAAGCCAACCAGGATATAGTTGCGGGCGAACGTGCCCACGCTAATCAGGAAGGTGGTCATCGCCGGCAGGGTGGCTTCCATGCTGTTGTACAGGGTGGCAAACGTCGGCACCACGTAAGTGACCAGGAAGATCACCAGGCAAATCACCAGCACGATCAGCACACACGGATAAACCAGCGAGCCGATCACCTTCTTGCGCACCGCCAGCGCCAGTTTCTGGTAGACGATGAACCGGTCGAGGACTTCCACCAGGCTGCCGCTCTTCTCGCCGGCCATCACCGAGGTGACGTAGATCTTGGGAAACACGCCTCGCTGCCGGAATGCCTCGGAAAGCAGCGTGCCGTTACGCACTTCGTCGCGCACCGCCTTGATGTGGGGACCCAGCCGGGGATCCGTCAGTCGTTCGGCCAGCAGGTCCAGGCCTTTCAGGATCGGAAGGCCGGCGCGGATGAGCGTGACGAACTGCTGGTTGAAGATGAGGAACTTCTCCAGGTTCAGCTTCCTGCGCCGGCCCAGGAGGCTGGCGGTGACGCCCGCCACCGGCCGTGGCTTGATGGAGTAGATCAGGAAGCCCTGTTGCGAGAAGCGCTCGCGAAGCTCCCTTTCGGACCCTGCCAGGGTCACCTGCTGGTGAATCTGCCCGCGGCCATCGGCGTACTTGAGAAGGTATTCCGCCATCGGCCTATTGTCCGTTCTCCACCACTTCGGCGCCCGCGGGAACGACGAACCGGAACAGCTTCGGGTCCGCCGGAGGATTCATCTTCTCTTCTTCGAAACTATAGAGCAGAATGGACTTATCAAATCCGGTAACTTTCACTTCGCGGATCTGGTTCTGGGCCGAGATCACGAATTCCACTTGGGAGTACGGCAAGGTATCGCTTTTGGGTTCCGCCAGGATGCGCACGCCGCTCCCTTCCGGACGCGACTGCAAGCTGCGGAACTCCTTCTCAAAATGCAACTTGCCGAGCAGAAACGCGAGCGGCACCCGCAGGTCGTCGGACTCCTTGAGGGGCGAGCGTTCCACGCGGTTCTCTTGCGGCAGGTACATGGACACGCTCTTGCCGTCGGACACCCAGAGTTTGCCCTTGGGCTCGGAATACTCCCAGCGCATCCGGCCCGGCTTGCTCAGCGTGAGCGTGCCGCTCTCCGACCGGTGCGGCCTGCCCGGAGGCGTATAGTCTTCATGGAAAAGGACTTGCAACGTGGCGGCGGAATTGTAACGGGTTTCGACGGCTGCCAGCGTACGCGTCAGCCCGGCGTCGGCCCCGAATGCCGACACCGCCAGCCAACCGGCCAGTAGCCCAACCAATCTCACACCAGATTTGACGCCGGCGCCCCGCGAAACGTGGATAGCTAATGGCTGGGGGGGGAAGAAAGGCCTTTGGGCCGCTGATGAACGCGGATTAACACGGATAAGCAAGGCGGCGTGTTCATCCGCGTCTATCCGCGTTCATCAGCGGCTAGACATCTTTTGCCTTGTTTCACTTCCCTGGCCCGTTGGCGGACGAATGGCTGTTCTGCTCCGATAAGGTAGAGTAGGATGGAGACTGGCCACGCGATGCCGGCAAGTGTCGTTACGATATCCGGTAGCCGTCAGGGTGCTTATGTGCTCCTGGAGGCAGCTCTGCCCGGACGTTCGCCGCTGGCGGTGGGCCTGATCCTCATCGATCCGGCCTCCGATCGCGGGTGGGTGCGGCTTCGGGAACGGTTCGAGAATCTCGCCGATCCGGAAGACGCCGAAGTCTTCGCGGCCCTGGAAGACGATCTCCGCAGCCGCCTCTCAGAGAACGGAGCGGCATCTACCTTGGCTGCCCTGGAAGACTCTCTTTCCAATGTGTTACGTGTCAGCGAACGGCAGACCGTGGCGGTAGACGCGTTCACCCGCGTGCTCGACAGGCTGTATGACGAGCATGTGGAAAAGACCCCGGTCCAGCCCTTCCGGACCCATCTCCCGCTCTATAGCCTGCGGGCCGCGGCCGGACGCCTGGGCGAGGAAATGGAATCCGCCGAGGAAGACTGGGTGCGCGCGCCCGAGGGCCTGCGGATGAGCCCGGACCTGTTCGTGGCTCACGTGGTGGGGCGCTCCATGGAGCCTCGCATCCCGGATGGCAGCCTGAACCTGTTCCGCTTGAATCCGGTGGGCTCGCGCCAGAACAAGATCCTGCTGATCCAGCGCTCCGGCGTGCTGGACGAGACCGCCCGCTACACCGTCAAGCGGTACACCAGCAAGAAGGTGCAGATCGGCGAAGATGAGTGGCGCCACGAACGGATCCGCCTGGAGCCGCTCAATCCCGAGTTCGAAGCCTGGGACGTGGAGCCACAGGATTTTGCCGTGGTCGCCGAATGGCTGCGCGTGATCGAGTGATCGCCGGGAGACTGCTTTCCTGGTACGACGCCGGCCATCGCGATCTGCCTTGGCGGCGCGCCTCCGATCCCTACCGCATCTGGGTGTCGGAGATCATGCTGCAGCAGACCCGCGCCCAGACCGCGATCCCGTATTACGAGAAGTTCCTGAAGCGGTTTCCGGCCGTGGAAGCCCTGGCTGCCGCCGCGGAAAGCGATCTGCTGGCCCTGTGGAGCGGCCTGGGATACTACTCGCGGGCGCGCAATATGAAACGCGCGGCGGAGGCGATCGTGGCCGCGGGAGGGTTTCCCAGCGAGTACGACGCCATCCGCGCCCTGCCGGGAGTGGGCGACTACACCGCCGCGGCCATCGCCAGCATGGCTTTCGGATTGCCGCACGCCGTGGTGGACGGCAACGTGCTGCGAGTGGTGGCGCGCGTCGAAAACGATGCCGCCGATATCGCCTCGGCGCGCACCCGCGCGCGGTTCCGCGCGGTGGCGCAGGAGTGGCTCGATCCCACGCGGCCGGGCGCGTTCAACCAGGCGCTCATGGAGTTGGGCGCGACGGTTTGCCTGCCCCGAAAACCGTTGTGCCCGCAGTGTCCGCTGACGGCGGTTTGCGGGGCGCGGCAGGCCGGCGCCGAGACTCAACTCCCCGTCAAATCGCGCCCGCGGGACCCGGTGCGCATCCAGGCAACGCTGCTGCTGGTGCGCCGGGGCGGCAAGGTCCTGCTGCATCGGCGCTCCAACTCCGCTGGCCGGATGCCGGGATTCTGGGAACTGCCCTCGCCCGAAGACCTGCCGTCGGCCCGGGTCGGAAACTGTTGCGGTCAATTCCGCCACTCGATCACCCACTACCGGTACACGTTCCAGGTGCTCCTGGCGAGCGCCCGAAGCCCGGGCCACGGATATGGATACGGATGGTTCCCCACCGATAGGCTCGATGAGATCCCGCTCAGCACGACGGCGCGGAAGGCGCTGCATCTTCGGCCGAGCCGGGGACGCTGATTAGATCTCTCCCGTGAACCTTTCTCGAAACCTCGAATATACCCATGACACGCCTACCAGGATCAAACCCAGCACCAGGAACGAGAGGATCCGCGGCAGGGTCTCCAGGTAGCCCAGGTCGTAGACGAAGAGTTTCAGGATGCAGGCCAGCAGGATCACCAGGCCGGAAAGGCGCGGGATGCGGTCGCGTAAGGGGAAGCCGGCGGCGAGAAGCGCCACGCCCTGAATGCCCCAGGCGATGGTCAGCATGCGGCCGGAGACGTGCTGGTAGAGCAGCAGCGAGGTCAGGGTGGTGGCCAGCAGCGAGGTGTACAGGCGAATGACGTGGCCGCGTGGGGACAGCAGTTGGGCGGCGTAGTAGCACGCGATGGTGCCGGCACAGCCCGCCAGCGTGGATGCCGAAAGACCGGCGCCGGCCGGCAGCAGCAGGAGATTCACGGCCCACCAGGAGTAGGCCACGATGGCCAGAGCGCAGCTCAGCCCGCTGATCTGCGGCTTCTTCCAGCGCAAACCGGCGGCCAGCAAGGCCAGCGCATAAAACGCCCAGCAAGCGGCCACGGCGTCGGGCGGAAGCGCGGCCCACATGGAAACCGCCAGGAATCCAGTAGCGGTCCAGGCCGCGACGATCCGAACCGGCCCATCGGTTTCGCGCGAGCGCCAGGCGATCCAGTACGCCAGCAGCGACGCGCCGGCGGGCAGCAGGCGAGGAATCCACGGGCCGTGATTTCCCAGCGGGACGATGTCGTTGATGAGCATCCACCCGGCGCCCAGGGCCGCGAGCCCCATCGCGAAGCGGCGGATCTCCGCCGGCCAGCCGAAGATGCCCAGTTCCATCAGCACCACACCCACAGCGATCCACGCGATCCCCAGATAACGGTCACCTACCACGTCCGAGGCCAGTGCCGCCAGGGCGGCGGTGGCGGCCAGCGAGCCGAGGAGGCGAAGCGCCCCCCGTTCCTCCGGCCCCATCCGGTCGTCCTTGCTCCACAATGCACACAGCGCCAGCCCGTAGCTCACGGCGGCGGCCGAGGATAGCGGCAATGGGTCCAAGGCCATCTCCACGCCGATCAGCCCCAGACCCCATAGCAGGTAGCCTTGCAGGCGGATGTCGGCCAGGCGCCGCCACCAGCCGAAGGCAAATGGCACGACGGCCGACGCCAGCCACCCGAAGCCCCGGTACCTGTCCGGCGCTTTGAACCCGGCGACCAGCGCCACGGCCACGGCTCCGGCGTATCCGTAGAACAGGTCGGCCGCGCAGACGAAGCGGTTGACGTAGAACACCACGGCATCGAGCGCGGCTACCGGCGCCCAGGTGTCCACCGGCAGATTTCCCACGTCCGCAAGCAGCCGGCAGGCTTCCACGGCGAAGAGGCTCGTTCCCAGCCAGCGCAAGTACGACGAACGTAGTCTGATTCCGGACAAGTAGAACAGTTCGGCTTCCACCACCAGCGCGGAAGCCACCCACTGGTGGTCGAGACGCTGAAAAATGGCGGCTGCTGCGAGACCGGCAGCCAGAGCGACGGCGCCCTGCCATCGTCCCCGGCGGGCGCGCAGCACGGCGCTGACCAGGTAGGCGGCGGCTACGGCGGCCAGCAGCCTCCAGATGTGCTCGGGATCGGCGCGCTGCCATTTCATCAGTGACAAACCCAGGAAACCCACGGCGTTGAGCGGCAACAGCCAGGAATCGGCCTGCAGGATGTCGAAGACTTCGAACAGCAGCCAGTAGGCGGTGAAGATGGCTTGCGTTTCCCACAGCGGTGCGCCGGTATCGGGCCGCAAGGCCACGGTGAGGTAGGTGGCGACGAGCCCGCCGAGCGCCATCCTGGACCACCGGAAGTGGTGCGCAATGAAGAGGATGGAAGCTGCCAAGGGGATGAGCGAGATGAGCGACAGAGACGTGATCTGGGTGATGACCAGGGTGAAGAAGGCGATGAAATAGGCCAGCCCGGCGACGATTTCAGATCGATACTTCAGAGAATGCACAATCATGCCAGCGGCCACGGCGATCAGCAGAACACCGGCGAGGTAGGGGTTGTCAATGACCTTCGCCGCAGATACTACATGCATAGAATATACGGTGACGTACAGCCCGGCCCATCCCCCGCTAATGAGCGCCCGGGCGAAGATGCGGTACCGTTCGCGCGGCTCGACGACCACTCCGGCCCCCAGCATCGCTGCGCTGCCCGCCAAACTGATGGAGACGATCCCCGCCGGACCCATGTGGGTGAACGAGTATTGGAGCAGGAGCGCAATGCCGATCACCACCGCCAGCGCACCCAACTTGGCGAACCAGTTGCCTCCCAGGATGGCTTCCCAGTCCTGGCTGGAACCTCGCCGCGCGGCGGCGGCAGCGGCTTCCGCAGTGGCCGCGAACGCCGGAACTGGCGGTGGCACCGAAATAACTATAGGTGTCGGATATCGGAGCGACGGCTCAGGCTCCCGAACGGCGACTGGTGGCGGAGGCGTCGGTTTAGTAACTATATGAGTCGGAGCTTTGACGGGCGGCGGCGTGGAAACAGGCTCGACGGGGCGCAGCGGTGCGGGAACAGGCTCGACGGGGCGCAGCGGTGCGGGAACAGGCTCGACGGGGCGCAGCGGTGCCGGCGGCGGCGGTGCGGGCGGTGCCGGCCGAGCCGCGGGCCTGGGCGGTTCCGGCGCTGCCACGAATTGCGCCCGGAACTCGCGGGCGTCGAGTTTGGCCGCAAGCTCCATGACGCGGTCCTCCGCCCGTTTCAAGCGGCGCAAGGCAATCACGCCGCAGATCCCGCCCGCAACCGGCAGGCCGACTAAGGTCAGTAGTATGAGTACTCCAATGAGTTCCACAAAGCTCCTTCCGTGAGTTGCCGGATTCGGTTACGCCTGCGCCGTCAGCTCTTGCGCCAGGTTCCGGACGCCGCGCAGGTCCAGTTTGCCGCTACCGAGCACCGGCAGGTTCTCAACCAGGTAAATGTTCTCCGGCTTGGGCAGCCACAGCCGCGGCAGAGCGCTGGCCGCGAGCTTCTGCCACAGGTCCGCGGGTGTGATGCCCGGGGAGACGTACATCGCCACCAGGCGCTCGCCGCGCTGGTCGTCGGCCACTGCGGTCACGGCGCATGGGGCATCGCCGATGGCGGCGGCGATGGCCTCCTCGATGCGGATGTGCGGCACCATCTCGCCGGCGATCTTGCTGAAGCGCGACAGGCGGTCGGTGATGTGCAGGAAGCCTTCGTCGTCAATGCGCGCGATGTCGCCGGTAATGTACCAGTCGCCGCGGAAGACTTCGGCGGTGCGCGCGGGTTGGCCCAGGTAGCCTAACATGCGGTTGGAACCACCAACCAGCAGCAGGCCCTCGGTGTTGGCGGGCAGGGGTTCGAAAGTCACCGGGTCGACAATCCGCGCCGCCACGCCCGGCATAGGATGGCCCACCGTCCCCGGCTTGTTGCCCACCTGCGTATCTCTACCGGCGTCGAAGTTGGGGCTGTTCACGGCCACCACCGGGGACATCTCCGTACAACCGTAGCCCTCCAGCGGCTCGAGGCCGAATTTCTCGCGGAAGGCGGCGGCAATGGGCGCGCGCAGTTTCTCGGCGCCCACCAGCACGAAGCGTAGGCTGGCGAAATCCTCGACGGAACACTTACGTGTGTAGTTGATGCAGAAGGTCGGGGTGGAGAGCAGCAGGGTGGCGCGGTATTTCCGGGTCAACTCACCCACCGCTTTGGCATCCACCGGATTGGGGTGGTACACCACACCGCAGCCGGCGATGAACGGGAACCAGATGGTAACGGTGAAGCCAAAGGAATGGAAGAACGGGAGGACACCCACGATGCGGTCGCTGGGACCGATCCGGAAGACCTGGGCCATGGCTTCGATGTTGGCCAGCGCGTTGTAGTGCGAAATCATGACTCCCTTGGGTTGTCCGGTGCTGCCGCTGGAGAAGATCACGGTGGCAAGTGAATCAGGGCTGGCCTTGGCGCAGATCGGACGCGCGGGAGCGAACCGGGCTGCGAGCAGCGCCCGCAGCCGCTCCAGGCGGCTCACCCCGGCCAGGATGTCTTCCACGTAGACCGCGCCGGGCATGGCATCGAGCCTGGTTTTCGCGAGGAAGGCCTTCGAAGTGACCACGGTGCGGATACCGCACTGCTGGACGGCGGCGGCCATACCATCGCGTCCGGCGGTGAAGTTCAGATTCACGGGGATGCGTCCGGCCAGGGTGACGCCGATGTTCACCAGGGCGCCGGGCACGGTGGGCGGCAACAGAATGCCGATCCTTTCTTCTCGCGCGGAGACCCGGCGGACCCAACGTGCCAGCAGAATTCCGCCCGCCAGCATGCGGCCGTAGGTGAGCTCGCGGCCGCTGGAATCCGCCATGGCGAATTGGCTCCAGTTGCGCCGGGCGGTCCGTACCAGGCGGCGGCCCAGGGTATCGCGGCGGGTTTTGCGATGAGCCACCGCGGCGGCCGAGAGTTCCTGTATGGCCTGACGCACAACGTGTGCGGGCGATGCCGCCGGCATGGGCGCACCGAAGGAGACGGTGACGGGATAGGGCACGCGTTTGGGCCATTTCCAGAAGAAACGGCCGCGCTCGAAACTGAAGATGCTGCCCCACAGGCGGTCGAGATGCACGGGGATGATGGGAACGTCCGACCCTTCGACGATCTTCTCCATGCCGCGCTTGAACGGCAGCATGTTGCCGGTGCGGCTGATGGCGCCCTCGGCGAAGATGCAGACCACATGGCCGTCCGCGAGTTCCCGGCGGGCGGTGCGGATGGCGTACACCATGTCGCGCGGCGAGCCGCCCACCGGAATCGCCCGGGTCTTGCGGAAGAACCAGTTCAGGGACTTCATGTCGTAGTAGGGCTTCCACACCATGAAGCGGATGAAGCGCTGCACGCAGGCGCCCACCAGGAAGCCGTCCACGTGAGACATATGGTTCGAGACCAGCAGGGCGGGGCCGCGGAAGGGCACGCTATCCTGCCCCACGATGCGAATGCGGAAAACCGTGTGAGTCAGCATCCAGAGCAGGAAACGGATCAGGTACTCGTCGACCACCGTGACGATGTAGATGGTGACCAGGAACGTCACCAGTCCGAAGGTCAAAATGATGCTCTGCGGCGTCATGTGCAGCACGTTGCGGCACACCACGAAAACGCCTGCGGCCAGCAGCATCCCGATGGTGTTGTAGATGTTGTTGGTGGCGATCAGGCGGCCTTTTTCGCGGTCCCCGGCGCGGTCCTGCAGGAAGGCGTTGAGCGGCACGAAGAAGAGGCCGGCGGCAGCCCCCAGCAGGAACAGGGCGGCAAGCGCGCCGGCATAGGTTCCGCTGGCCATCCAGACCGCCACGGAGAACCCGCCCAACAGGATGGAGCCGAGCGGAACCAGCCCGATTTCCACCTTGTCGCCGGAGAGCCGTCCGGCCAGCATCGCGCCCGCGCCGATCCCCATCGAAATGCAGGCGAGCAGCAGGCCCACTTGCCCGTCGCTGGCGTGCAGCGTCTCCTTCCCCAGGTCCACCAGGTCGGATTGATATAGCGCGCCGAGGAACCAGAAGTAGGAGATGCCCAGGACCGAAAGCCACAGCGGGCGGTCACGCAGCAGGTGGCGCGTGCCGATGACGATTTCCGCGAAGGGGTTGAGCCGGAACCGCTCGCGGGCGCCGGCCGCGGGCACGCGCGTGATGCGCAGGCTGGCCAGGAACCCGGCGGCGGCGATTCCCACCAGCACCACGCCAATCCTCCAGGCCTCCGCCTTCCACTCCTTATATAGGAACGAACCGCCGGCGATGCCGAGAATGATGGCTACCAGGGTGCTCATTTCGAGCAGGGCGTTGCCGCGGGAAAGGTCCTTCTCCGCCACGAGTTCCGGCACGATGCTGTACTTGGCGGGGCTGAAGACCGTGGAGTGCACGGCCATCAGGAAAAGAACCACGAACATCCAGGGCACGCTGGACGAACGCAAGGTCAGAATGCCCACGGCCATGATGAGAATCTCGAACGCCTTGACGGCGATGAGCACCTTGCGCTTGCTGAAAGCGTCGGCCAGGTGGCCGGCATACCCCGTGAAGAACAGCGAAGGGAGCACGAAAAGCGCGGTGGCGGCCGCCAGGTAGCGGTCGCGCACGGCCGGGTTCTGCACCAGATCGACGGCGCGCAGCGACACGACGATGCGATAGGCGTTGTCGTTGAACGCCCCCAGGAACTGGGTCCAGAGAAACGCCTGAAAGCCGCCGCTCTTCAGAACATCCTTGTAGCCGCCGTGAGCCATTGATCTGGATCCCTTCGAAGGCGTCGAGAGTGCATGTAGCCTGCCGCCGCCGCCGCGATGCGGAAGAGGCATCGTCTCAATAGTTTAAGGGGAGCGGTGAATGAAGTCACGCGGGCTTGTCGCACATTTTAGGTATATGCGGCGTACGCAAAATGTACAATAAGGTTGGATGATACTCCTCTCGACCAGCCAACGCGCCTTTCTGGAGGCGGTCTCGCGCCTGGGTTACTGCAACCCGTTCCTGCCCGAGCGCGTGGAATGGGAACTGGAAGCCCTGGGCCTGGATTTCGTGGAAGGCGATGCGGTCTGGAGCCAACCGGTGGACGACCCCGAGCGGCCGCGCGCCAACGTGTCCCGCATCGTGGCGCGCCTGGAGACGCTGGCCGGGCAGATGCGCGCCGGCCTGGCCGAATCCGCGGAAGCCTCCGCTCACGACCTGGCGCTCTATGAAGACGCGGCCGTGTTTCTGATCTACCACCGCTACTACCAGTCGTTCTTCGACGCCGGGTTCGGCGCAAAAGTCCGCAACGACGCCACGCGATGGAGCTTCTACCACCAGTTCCTGGCCGATTGGCGGCACTTCCTGGGCATCGAAGGCGTGCGGTTTCCCAGCGGCCACGAGCCGCGCCACACCTTCGCCTGCTTCCGACAGATCCAGCGGGCGTTCGAACAGGTGTTCCGCGACATCATCGGCGGTTCGCTGCCCGCCGCGCGGTTGCGCGCGTCCATCTGGCAATCCATCTTCACCCACGACATGCGGCGCTACCGGCGCACGCTGTTCGCCCGCATGGGCGAGTTCGCCACGCTCATTACCGGCCCCTCCGGCACCGGCAAGGAACTGGTGGCGCGGGCCATTGCGCAATCGCGCTACCTGCCCTTCGACGACCAGCGCCTGGCGTTTCCCGATGAAGGCGCGGAGGTGTTCTTCGCCATCAACATTTCGGCGCTCTCGCCGACGCTGGTGGAGTCGGAACTGTTCGGCCACCGGCGCGGCTCCTTCACGGGCGCCGTGGGCGACCGCAAGGGCTGGCTCGAAACGTGTCCCGAAACCGGCTCGGTGTTTCTGGACGAGCTGGGCGACCTGGACCCGGCCATTCAGGTGAAGCTGCTGCGGGTGATCGAGACGCGCACGTTCCATCCGGTGGGCGACACCGCCGGCCGCCAGTTCCGCGGCAAGCTGATCACCGCGACGCACCGCGACCTGGCCACGCTGATGCGCGACGGGCGGTTCCGCGAGGATCTCTACTACCGCCTCTGTTCCGACCAGGTGGTGACGCCGTCGCTGGCCGAGCAACTGGCCGATTCCCCGGGCGTGCTGCGCGACCTGGTGCTGCACATGTCGCGGCGTGTGGTGGGCGAGGAAGCAGCCGAACTGGCGCGCGAGGTGCTGGATTGGATCGAAAACAAACTCGGAATCCAATATGATTGGCCGGGCAATTACCGTGAGTTAGAGCAGTGCGTGAAAAATGTGCTGATCCGCCGTAACTACCGGCCGTCGGTTCGGACCATGGAGGGTCCGGTGGAAACGCTCCTTGCCGAGATCCGCGGCGGAGGCCTTACGGCCGAAGAGGTGCTGAGCCAGTATGTGACGATGGTGTATCACCGTACAGGCAGTTACGAGGAAACCGCGCGGCGGCTGGGGCTGGATCGGCGGACGGTGAAGGCCAAGGTGAATGCGGAGTTTCTGGGGAAGTTGGGGTAGCGGGCGATGGCCTACTGCAGGGCATCCCGCAGGCGCTTCATTTGCCTAGGGAATGGCACGAACAGTTGCATGTGGACATAGACTTGTTCTCTTTGCGGAGTTCCTGAAACCGCGTGGCCAGCTTCGTTGCGAGCGATGCGCAGAACCGATTGGATCATGCCGAAATTCGCGTCAAGGTCTTCGACCGCCTCATGGGGAAGTGACTTGACCAAAGGCCCGAGACAAGCTTGAAACTTGACGATCTTCTGACGTATCGCATGCGGTTTGGAGACCGCTGCAAATGATGGACCGTGCGCCGGGCTCTTCGCGGCCACATCCACAAGACGGAGGAATTCGATCTCCGCTGCGACGCCAATCATCACACAGCATGAGAGCAGGCAGTCCGCGTAGAACGCGGCAACGGCCTCCTCGATGTAGATGTCAGGCGCCTCTGTCTTCACCAGATTGATGAATGAGGACGTGTCGTGAAAGCGATAAGGGCTCTGTGTCGCAAGTGATCGCTCACCAAAGTAGCTCAGCCGGAAGAAAGGCCAAGCCTGGCTGCCTCCTCCGCCGAGCGTGATGAAGCCCTGCCTGAACAGATCCCAAAAGACATCCAGGACCAGTTCGCGGTCATGGCCCTCGAAAGGAATGTTCTCGGGCGATGCGAAGGGAGGACGCTGGCCCACCGGTCCCGAACGCCTGTCCAACACCTCTGCGACGCCTATTTCCAGATGTCTGTACTGACTCGGCTCGAACCTGACGCGTTCCCGCTTCAGAAGAATGTCAATCACGATTCCGCGAAGCTCTTCATAGGAGTGCTGAGTCACAGCCGCCACCCTCCGCTTTCCAGTGTCTTGCGTGTGGATGCGCAACCTCACGATCGACACGTCCCACGCTACTCAATCCGGTAGACGTACGCATCCTGCACGAAGCGGTCGCCAATCATCTGGCCGCCGAGGCGCATTCCTTCAACGCTCCTGGTCTTGGCGAAGGCTTGGCGCAACTCCCGAACAAAAGGATCGGCCATTGGAAGGATCATAACCGGCGGGGTAGTCCGCGGCGTGAAACCTGCGGCATCCAGCGAGTCGATGAGCAAGCCATACGCATCCCTGAGGTCGAGCGAATCGAACCGGCGCGCGGAAACAACCAGCCGCCAATCGTCGTACTCCGCCAGATGAGCCCAAAGCGCCACGCCGACCTTCAGCTTGGCGCGGTCAAGAGCGTCGAGAAGCGCCGCCCCCCTGTCGATGTCCAGGCTTACCATTTCAGCTTTATCCATGAGATCACTCCGTGCCGCCTGTCGCCAACGGCTCCCAGTAGCGCCTGCGCGGATTCCGGGCGATGCCTTCGATACCGGCTCTGCTCGGACCAGGTTTGGACAAGCTCCCAGTTCTTTCGGAATTCCGGGTCCCTACCCAGTTGCTCCAGGCGCGCTTCCTCGAGGCCGGCAACCTTGAGTAGATCCCGAAAGTTGTGAGAGTAGCTGGACTCCACCTTCTTCTTGTCCGGGAACTCACAACGCAGAGTTCCCTTCGCAATGCAGGCCTTGATCGCGCACTCTACCGCGTATCCCGCCAGATAGTATGCGCCGTCGAAGTGCCCCAGCTTGAGCAGGGCCGTCGCCTCCTGCAGCCTGACCTTCGAAAGCTCCTGGAGATTCTTCCGGTCCATCATACCGCTTGGACCACCGACGCCGTCAGCGGGAAGAGATGCGATTCTGGGCTTGGGGCGGCCGCAGTGGCTCCGCCCGCCCCTCACGCCTTGTACGCTATCGCGTCGATCTCCACTTTCGCCCCCGCCAGCGGCAGAGACGCCACGCCGATGGTGGTGCGCGCCGGCTTGGCGTTGCCGAAGAACTCGGCGTAGACCGCGTTCATAGCCGCGAAATCCGCGACGGTCGTAAGATACACGGTGCAGCGGACCACGTCGGCCATAGTTGCGCCGCAGGCCGCCAGATTGGTCTCGATGTTCTTCAGCACCTGGCGCGTCTCAGTGGCAACGTCGCCCAGATGCGCCTTGTCCGTGGCCGGGTCCACCGATATCTGGCCGGATACGTAAATGAATCCGCCGGCTTTGACTGCCGGAGAGTACGGGCCGCGAGGGCTGGGAACTCCAGCCGGAGATACGCGCTCGATCATGAGAGTTAGTGTCCTTCCGCTTCCAGGTAACGTTCGGCTTCAATGGCGGCCATGCACCCTGCTCCCGACGCCGTGATGGCCTGGCGGTACGCGCGGTCCTGCACGTCGCCGGCATGAAACACGCCGGGAATGCTGGTGCGGGCGCCGCCCTTGGAAAGAATGTAGCCGTCGGGATCGGTCTCGATCTGGCCCTTGAACACCTCGGTATTGGGAATGTGGCCGATGGCGACGAAAAAGCCGTCCACCGGCTGTTCCCACCGCTCGCCGGTCTTCACGTTGCGCAGGCGCGCCGCGGTGACCAGTTGCTTCGACACATCGGACAACTCTTCCACCACGGTGCTCGTGAGGAACTTGATCTTGGGGTTGGCGCGCGCGCGGTCGAGCATGATCTTCGACGCGCGGAATTCCTCGCGGCGGTGGACCAGCGCCACCTCGCTCCCGAAACGCGTCAGGAAATTGGCCTCTTCCATGGCGGAGTCGCCGCCGCCCGCCACCATGATCTTCTTGCCGCGGTAGAAGAACCCGTCGCAGGTGGCGCAGGAACTCACGCCGTGGCCGATCAGCTTCTGTTCCGATTCCAGGCCCAGCCAGCGCGCCGACGCGCCCGAGGCGATAATCAGCGTGCGGGATTCGATCCACTCGCCCTCGACGGAGATGCGGAAGGGACGCGCGGAGAGATCCGTGTCGATGACAGCCCCATCCACATATTCGGCGCCGAAATTCAGCGCCTGCTTCCTCATGTTCTCCACCAGGAGCGGCCCGTCGATGCCTTCGGGAAACCCGGGGAAGTTTTCCACCAGGGTGGTGAGCGAGAGTTGACCGCCGGCCTCGTGGCCGCTGACCACGAGCGGTTTCAGGTTCGCCCGCGCGGTGTAAATGGCGGCCGTGTTTCCGGCGCAGCCAGAGCCGATGATGACGACATTACGCATGGGAGCGGTGGAATTCACAGCGTATCACAGGCGGACGCCGCCGGTTTTTTGTGGGGCAGGTTTTCAACCTGTGGCGGGCTTGCAGCCCGCCTGGGGGGCATTGGCAAACGCTCGCGAGAGGCCGATTGGAAATCGGCCGCAGGTTGAAAACCTGCCCCGCAGAGCAGCAGAGCCGCAACCCAACCGCGCGGGATATTCCGGGCTGCCGGGGGGCCGGATCGTCTCGCGCGCAGGCGAGATCCGCTCGCCGGGCCGATTAACAATCGGCCGCAGGCTGCCAGCCTGCCCCACATCAAACCGTCGCGGCGCGCGAAGAATTTGACGGGTAGTAGTACATGGCGTCGGCAAATTCACTTCCGCGCACCCCAACCCCCAGTCGCCCGATCGGTGGAAGGCCGGCGGCTTATGGCTACAATGGGGAAATGCGGTCCAGGCCTGTCCATGTCGCACGGCTACTGCTCTGCCTGCTCTCCGCGGGGCTCTCCTCATGCATTTCGCACCACGTTGCCATCGCCAGAAAAGGGGGCAGCACCACGCAGAAGTTGCAGTTGGCCGATCAGGAGTCCCTGCTCGACAGCGTCGCCCGGCAGTACAACGCGGTGCGCGATTTCAGCGCCACGGTGGACATGGCGGCCCTGGTCGGAAGCTCCGAAAAGAACCAGATGGTGGAGTATAAGGACGTCCGCGCGTATCTCTACTTTCGCAAGCCCGCCGATCTCCACCTGGTGGGATTGTACCCGGTGATCCGCACCACGGCCTTCGACATGGTGTCGAACGGCGCCGATTTCAAGCTCTACGTGCCCAAGGACAACAGCTTCACCGTCGGGCCGAACGAGATCCAGACGCTTTCCGATAAGAAGCTCGAAAACCTCCGCCCGCAGCACTTCCTGGACGCCATTCTCGTCCATCCCCTGGATCCCGCGGCGGACAAGGTCCTCATGGAAAACCTGACCGACGAGGAGTACTTCTACTACATCCTCCACCTGATCCACGAGGACCATGGCCGCCTGGTGCTCAGCCGCACCATCTGGTTCAATCGCCTGGACCTCAGGTTGGCCCGCCAGATCGTCTACGACTCCATCGGCAACATCGTCACCGACGCCCGCTATTCCCAGTGGCACGTGTTCGAAAACGTCCCGTTCCCCAAGCACATCGAGATCCACCGCCCGCGCGAAGAGTACGGGGCCACCATCGACGTGGTCAAGATGGACATCAATAAGGGAGTATCGGATGATAAATTTGTGCTCACTCAGCCCGAAGGGACTACGCTCAAGGTGATCGGCCGGAAGCCCCAAGGAACCAACCCGTGACGGGCCGCCTGGTTCTGGAGAACCTCAAACACCGTCCGATGCGCAGCCTGCTCAGCGTGATGCTGATGGCCGTACCCGTCACCCTCATCCTGGCCCTGGTCGGGCTGACCCAGGGGTTGTTGCAGGACTCGCAGCGGCGCCAGCAGAACACCGGGGCCGACATCATCATTCGCGCCTCCACGGCGTCCGGCGTGGTCAACTTCAGCGGCGCGCCCATTCCGGAGAAGGTGGTGGCCAAGATCGAAGAGCAGCCACACGTGAAGCTGGCCGTGGGCGTGCTCAACCATTCCATCGATCCGCCGCTGGTGGTCACCGGCGTGGACCTGCCGCGATTCGACCGCATGAGCGGCGGCTTCGTGTACAAGCGGGGCGGCCCTTTCAAAGGCCCCGACGACATGCTGATCGACGAGGCCTACGCCGCGCAGGCTCACAAGACCGTGGGCGATACGGTGACGCTGCTGAATCACGCCTGGCACGTCGTAGGCGTGATCGAGGCGGGCAAGTTGGCGCGCATCGCCGTGCAGTTGAACGTGCTCCAGGACCTGGACGCGGCCACCGGCAAGGTCGGCCAGATCTACGTCAAGGTGGACGACCCCACCAACATCGACGCCGTCGTCCAGGAATTGAACGCCCTGGAAACGGGCTACAAGATCAACACCCTGGAGGAGTACGTGGCCATGTATACGCCCGGCAAGATCAGCGGCGTGAAGGAATTCACCGTGGTCATCATGGTAATCGGCGTGGTGATCGGATTCTGCGTGGTGTGTCTCTCGATGTACATGTCGGTGCTGCAGCGCACCCGCGAGATAGGCATTTTGAAGTCGCTGGGCGCCACCAAGGGATTCATCCTGACCATCATCGAAGCCGAAGCCATGCTGCTGGGCGTGGGCGGCACCATACTGGGAATCGTCATGAGCTTCGGCGCGTGCTGGCTGGTGCGGACGCTGGTGCCGGCTTCCATTCCCATGATCGTGGTGCAGTCCTGGTGGCCCACGGCGGGCCTGATCACTCTGCTGGGCGCCGGCCTGGGTGCGCTGTACCCCGGGCTGAGCGCGGCCCGGCAGGACCCCATCGAGGCGCTCTCCTATGAGTAACGGCCCCATCATCGAAACCCGCGATCTGCGCAAGGTGTACCGCGTCGGCAAGGTGGACGTGCAGGCGCTGCGTGGCGTCGATCTCACCGTCCAGGCGGGCGAGTTTCTCTCCATTGTGGGACCTTCCGGTTCGGGCAAGTCGACGCTCTTCCACATCATCGGTGGTCTCACGCCGCCCACCGCGGGCCAGGTGCGCGTGGCTGGGCAGGACCTGGCGTCGATGACCGATGCCGATCGCACCCGGATGCGCAAACGCTCGGTGGGCTTCGTCTTCCAGAAATTCAACCTGCTGCCGAACCTCACGGCGCGCCACAACATCGCGGTGGCGCGGTTCATCGCCGGCAATACCGGTCCGCTGGATGGCCAATTCGAGGAAGTGCTGGGGTTGCTCGGCGTGGCGCAGCGCCTGGACCACAAACCCGCCGCGCTCTCCGGCGGCGAGCAGCAACGCATCGCCATCGCCCGCGCCATCGTGAACCATCCCGCCATTCTGCTGGCCGACGAACCCACCGGCAACCTGGACAGCGAGAACTCGAAGGCTGTGCTGGAAGTGTTGCGCGGGCTGAACGAGCGGCTGGGGCAGACGATTCTGATGATCACGCACAACCCGGAGGCTGCGGCTTACGGGCACCGCACAGTGAACATGCGCGACGGGCAGATTATTTGGTGAGGCGGCGCTTTTCGGCGAGCGTGGCGCGGAGGGTGGGTAGCATGGCGAGGTCCTTTTCGCGGCCGAGTTCTTCCTTCATGGAGATGAGGGTTTCGAGCTGAAGCACGCGGACACGAAACTCGCCGACCTGCGTTTCGTCCGTGTGCTCGATGAGGTCTTCGTATGTAAGTTGCTGCCCGATGCTCCCGAGCATGTCGAGCCGGCCGAGTTTGGTGTTTAGGAGTTTGTGCCCCGTCGATTCGAGATGGGAAGCGTTGGGCGAAAGATCCGGGCGGATACGGAAACGGGCGTCCAGGCTCTGCAGCGCAGCCAGGGTTCGTTGGATGTTTGCGGCGTCGCGCCGATATACCACGTCCAGGTCGCGCGTAACGGTCGGTACACCCTGCAGCACCGCGCTCATGCCGCCGACGACAATGAACTCGACCTCGTTCCGTGCCAGCACCTGGAGAAGCGCGAGAAAATCAAGACCTGGCATTTTGCTCCAGAATCGCATCAATAGAATTGACGCAGTCCTGCATATCCAGGAGGCGTTCCTCCGGTGTCATGGACAGCGCAAAGCGGATCAGCGTCAAATCCACGCCTTCCTCGGAGTAGTCGACCAGCCCTTCCACGCCCTCATCTAAGCCTGCCATACCACCCCTATTCTACCGCCGCGTTACCATAAACACGTGCTCCGCAAAATCCTCCGCATCACGTGGGTTCCAGTACTCCTCCTGCTGCTCTACTCCGGCTGGATTGTCTGGCAGAGGCACGCTTCCCAATTGCCCCCTCGGCCCGTCCCGCAACAGGCCGACCCCCTGATGGCGTACGGCGACCAGCTCAAGATCCTCGATTTCTACGGAACGCCCTCGATCACGCGCGGCGCGAGCGCGCTCCTCTGCTACAGCGTGGTGAATGCCAAGTCGGTGCGGCTCGATCCGCCGGTCGAAGACGTTTGGCCGTCCCTCAGCCGCTGCTTCAACGTCAGCCCGGCGAAGACCACTCGCTACGCGTTTACGGCCGAAAGCGCGAACGGCGAGACCGCGTCACGGTCGTTCGAGGTGAAGGTGCAGTAGCGCGCGCCCCCTCAAGTGCTCGTGCTACCATTTTGGGACTCATGGAAGAGCAAGCCGGGAACGGCACTCTGCAGTTTCAGATCAGGCATACGATGTCAGAACTGTGCGTCGCTATGTTTGTGGCGTGGATCCGCAAGCCTTGTGTTTGGGTACTGCCTGTGGTTGTTTCCTGCAGCTTGCGCAATGTCCTCGGTTGGCCATTGGCGGTCACGATCGCGATTGCGTTTGTCAACTTGATTTGGCCCCTTTTGATGCTCTCATTTGGCCCCACCTGGCCTTTGTTCCGCCTGCCCTCGCAGACGCAGTTTCTTGATGTAACGGGTCACGATCTTTCCCCCCGAGATTCTCACTTTGTTTTCCGGCGAGTTGGTCAAGCTATTGGCGGGCCATGTGGCGCCGGAGCGTCTCGGCGGAACAATAGGGAACGCCTACGGCGATCTTCGCGTTTAATGCCCAAGGCCTCAGCTCGGGGACATCACCACCCTGATGTCAACCACAAAAAGCAAAACCCCCGAGACTTGCCCGGGGGTTCTGTTGTGCCGATCAGTAACGGAGCCAGCCCGTCGCCTCGGCCTTGGGCTCCGCCCAGGCGCGACCCCGGACGGAAGATCGATACGGTGCTTCGTTACTTCATAGCAACGCCTCGGCGGTGGCGTCCAGCAGGATCGCTTCGTCGACCAGCGGAGCCTGGCGCGCGGCCGCCAGATGCAATGCCGCCGCCGCCAACTTGTTCACTTTCCGGGGAATGCCCTTGGTGGCCTGATAGAGACCTTGGCGCGCGGTGTCATCGAACAACGGCTGAGTCACGCCCGCGGCTTTGAGTTGCTGCGCCAGATAGGCGTCGAGTTCCTCGCGCGAAAGTCCCTCCAGGTGATAGTGCGTGCCGATGCGCTGGCGCAAGGCTTCATGCATCTGCAGCGAAAGCGTCCGGCGCAACAGCGGCTGACCGACCAGCAGCAGCGTGAGATAACGCGAAGAGTCCATGTCGAAGTTCAGCAGCAGCGGCAACTGCTCGAGCGCCGGATGTGGCAGTAAGTGCGCTTCGTCGCAGATGAGAATCGGATGCTGCTTCTTACTCTGGTTCAGACGTACGACGGCCTCGGCGATCTGGCGGACCAGGTCGCCGCGAAAGTGCGCGGGCTCCAGATCGAGAGTGAGCGCGATCTGGCGCAACAGGTCGAGCGCCGTGCCGGAGGAGAAGTGAACATAGAGCACCTTGTGAAGGTTGGGGTTCAGCGAGGCGGTGAAGATCCGCGCGGCTGTCGATTTGCCGGCGCCCACTTCGCCGGTGAGCAACCCCACGCCGGGATGCCGCGTCAGGAACTCGAGCCGTGTCTTGACTTGCTGCCAGGCCGCCGATGCGAACAGTTGCTTGCCGTCCGGGTTGTCGGAAAACGGCGTCTTCTTGAAGCCGAAGAAAGATTCCCACATTACCGGTAGGTCCTTCCGTTGACCACCGCATCGACCGGACGCGCCGCGCCCTCCGGCTTTCCGGCGCAGTAGATTTCCAACTGTGCCAGATCGAGCGGATCGAAACGCACCTCGATCTTCTTGCCGGCCAGATAAGGCGGCGCTTCGAAGAAACGATGGCGCAGCAGGAACGTGGAATCGCGGCGCACCAGGCGGTCGACGCGATGGAAGAACAGACGGCGCATGTCGGTGGCCGGCGGCAGTTGCCGCACCTGCGCGATGTCCCGTTGCCAGCGCAACAGCGGGGTGGTTTGAAGCGCGCTGTGCTCGCGGCGGTGATAGACGGTATCGAGCCAGTGCCAGAGTCGTTCGTTCAACTGATCGAGCGAAAGCAAAGCCTTGGGGTCGAGGTTGGAGAGAAACTGCTCGCGCACGGAACGGAAGAAGCGTTCGATCTTGCCGCGGCCTTCGGGTTGATAGGGCGGCGTGTGAACGATCAGGATGCCGATGGAGGCGGCGATCCGCGACAGTTGCGGCGAGCGATAGATCTTGGCGTTGTCCATATAGAGACGAGTAGGCAGACCGCGCGCGGCGATGGCCTGACGCAGGCAGTCGAGGAAGGAGTCGAGGCCCTGGTTGGGATAGAACTGCGCGTGCGGGATCAAGCGGCTGGCATCGTCGAGCGCGGCCTGCAGGAACACCTGCATCTTGCCGCCGCCGGCGCGCTCGACCCACGGGCCGAAGAGCATGTCGGACTGCCAGATCTGATTGGCGAACTCGGCTTCGTACTTCTTGTGCGCGGTGGCTTTGTCGAGCACCAGTTGGCGCTCGGTGAGTCCACGGGCGCGCAGGAATCGATAGAGCGTGGACGGTGAGATTTCGGCCTGATCGCCGGCCAGGGCCAGGTGGTTCAGCAAGGCCGTTCCGGTGCGATGCGGGCTTTCGCGCTTGAGCCGTTCGATGAGCGCGGCGGTGGCGTCGGGGATGGCGCGCATCCGTCCGCGATCCTCGCGCGGCTTGGGCATGAGCGCGGTGAGGCCGTTGCGCCGGTAGCGCAGCGTCCATTCCAGCAAGGTGTCCACCGAAACCTGGCGGCGCGTGGAATTCGGAATATCGTAGAGACGCGAGGCGACCTCCTGGGCGCGGCGTGTCAGTTCGCCGCGCGGGAGGGTTTCCAGCACCAGCGGTGCAATGAGCCCATAGCGGAACAGGGCGGTCTTTTCGGTCTTGTCGTCGGGCATCGGGTGACTGCTTTCTCCTTGGGTTCGAGCGTAGGGCGAAAAGCGGTCCGGTTCCAGACAAATGGTGTGTGGGGACGCTCAGGCGGGCGCGGCGGCGGGCGGGATCGCGGCGTGGCGGCCGCCGGGAATGAGCGAACGGGACCAGCCCAGCAGATGTTGTCGAAGGCTGGAGAACAGGAAACGATGCGCGGGAATCCACCCTGCCGCGTTGAGCATGGCGAGTGCACGAGCCACGAAATTCGGCGCGGGCGGCGGATCGGCAAGCGCGGACAGCGCGGCCGCGAGAGCTGCGGCCTGGGCGCGAAAACGGCGGATCCACGACTGCCCGCGCTGATAGGGCGCTCCCGGCGGAAGCGCTTCCCCGAGTGTCTTGCCGTGGACCAGCCGCGCCACCAGGAACGCGGCGATCACGGTGAGGCTGAAGCGCAAGTACGGCAAGGCGAAGTCCGGCAGCAACGATACGGTACGCCGGCAGGACTCGCACAGATAGCGGCGCACGCGGATCCATCCTTCGAACGTGGAATCGGCGATGGTGCGCGTGTAGAAACCGTGCGCCGCCAGCGGATGTTTGGCATGGCACAGTGGACATTGATGGGGGCGGTACTGATCCGGGTTGTCGAGCTGCGCGAGGTAGTCCGCCACGGACCCGGCGAAAGGGTGTAGGATTTGCATTGTAGGATCGGCCTTCAGGGAGCGCTAACTCCCGGGGTTGCTCTGGCGGGAGGGTCCGGGCTGTGAGGCTTTTGGAACTCTCCCGCACACACTTCGACATCCTAGCGCTGGATTGGTGGTTTGTGCAGGCTGGCCGCCGTCAAGCGGTCGCGATGCCGCCGGGGAAGACCGGCGTCAGTGTGAGAAAAACTGCCCGCTACGCGGGCAATAAGCGTGGCCGGTTAC
>CAWCVR010000016.1:0-299710 GCA_963799105.1 Bryobacterales bacterium | reverse complement strand
AACCGGCTCCCGGCGCGCAGCCGCGCCAGGGACAGATGCCCAGGACCTGTCCCGCGTCACCGGGCAGGCCGTGGAGAACAGTGCCGCCCGCGGCCTGACCGCCCCACGGAGACGGTGTGCATGAGGTTCAACCGGATCCGCCGGTGCGATGTGGGTTGGCAGCCTGCCGCGCAGCGCACCTGTGCCAAGATGAAGTTTCGTGCCGCTGCCCATCGACCCCCTGGTTCCCGAGATCCTGCGGCATTTCCAGCGTGAGCGAAACCTCGTGCTGGAAGCGCCCCCGGGCGCCGGCAAGACCACCCGTGTCCCGCCGGCGCTTCTGGACCTGGACGATCGCGAGGTGCTGGTGCTCGAACCGCGTCGGCTGGCCGCCCGGCTGGCCGCGCGATTCGTGGCCGCCGAGCGTGGTGAGCCGGTGGGACAAACCGTCGGCTACCAGGTGCGCTTCGAAGACGTCTCGTCCCGGCGCACGCGCCTGCGCTTCCTTACCGAAGGCGTGCTCACGCGGCGCCTGCTGAGTGACCCGGCGCTCTCCCGCGTGGGCGCGGTGGTGCTGGACGAGTTCCACGAGCGCCATCTGGAGGGCGATCTCGCGCTCGCCCTGCTGCGCCGCCTGCAACGCGGCCGCCGGCCCGATCTGCGGCTGCTGGCCATGTCGGCCACGCTCGACTCGGCGCCGGTGGCCGCATTCCTGGGCGGGGCGCGGGTGATGCGCGCGGAAGGCCGCGAATATCCGCTGGAGATCGAGTACACGCCGCATTCCGCCGCTCCGCTGGAGCAGCAGGTGGCCGCCGCGCTGGAACGCCTGCCCCCCTCGCGCCCCGGCGCGCACGTGTTGGTTTTTCTGCCGGGCGCCTTCGAGATCCGGCGGGCCGAGACGGCTTGCGCCGCGCTCGCCCGGCGGCGCGGATGGCCGGTGCTGCCCCTCCACGGCGATCAGCCTCCCGAGGAGCAGGACCGCGCCGTCGCTCCCTCGGAATGCACCAAGGTCATCTTGTCGACCAACGTGGCCGAAAGCTCGATTACCATCGACGGGGTCGCGACCGTGGTGGACAGCGGCCTGGCGCGCGTGAGTGCGCATTCCGCGTGGAGCGGACTTCCGACGCTGCGCGTGGCGCGCGTCAGCCAGGCGTCCGCCAACCAGCGGGCGGGGCGCGCGGGACGCACCGGTCCGGGCCGCGCCATCCGCCTGTACCCGCTGGAGGACTTCGTGCGCCTCCCCGCTCACGACCCGCCGGAGATCCTGCGCGCCGACCTGTCACCGGCCGCCCTGCTGCTCGAGGCCATGGGTGCCGGTGGTCTGGGCGCGCTCGACTGGCTGGACGCTCCGCCCGCCGGGAGCGTCCGCCACGCCGAAGAGCTGCTGCGGCAACTGGGCGCCCAGGGCGGCGTGGGCCGCCAGATGGCCCGCTATCCGCTGCATCCGCGCCTCTCGCGGCTCATCGTGGAGGCCGAACGGCGCGGCGTTGCCGAGGACGGCTGCACGGTGGCGGCCCTGCTCAGCGCCGGCGCGCGCCTGCCCGCGCGGCCCGGCCACGCTACGCGCTCCGACCTGCTGGTGCTGCTCGAATCGCCATGGGAGGCGCACACCGCGCAGGTGGTGCGGCAGGTGCGGCGCATGGTGAATCCGCCGCGGCAGGCTTCCGGGCGCGATGAGAACGCGCTGCTGCTTTCCGCGCTGGCGGCGTTTCCGGATCGCGTGGCGCGGCGGCGCCGTGGCAGCGACCTGCAACTGGCGGTGGGAGGCCCGGCGCAGTTGGCGCCCTCCAGCACCGTCACCGAGGCCGAGTTCCTGATCGCCGTGGAAGCCGAGGATCGCCAGGACCGGCAGGCGCCGCTGGTGCGCATGGCCAGCGCCATCGAACCCGAGTGGCTGCTGGATCTGTTCCCGGACCGCGTCAGCGCCTCGAGCGAGGTGGTCTGGAACCGGGCCGCCGAACGAGTGGAGAGCGTCGAGGCGCTGAGGTTCGGCCAGATCGCGATTCAGCAGAGCCGCGGCGCGCCCGATGCCGAGGCCGCCGCCGCCCTGCTGGCGGACAAGGCCATGGAAGCTGGCGTCGCCCGTTTTGCCGATCTGGAGGATACGGAAGCCTGGCTCGGCCGCGTCCGTTTCGCCGCCCACCACGCCGCGGTGGCGGAGCCTGGCATGGCCGAAGCGCTGCGCCGGCTGGCGGTCGGCTTGAAGAGTTTCGCCGAGCTGGAAGCCGCTTGCCGCGATGGCGGCCTGCTGCGCTCGCTCGATCACGCTATGGATGCCGCCTCCCGCCGGCTGCTGGACGAGGTGGCGCCGGAGAAGATCCGGGTACCCGGCGGCCGGCAGGTGCGCGTACACTACGACCCCGGCCAGCCGCCGTGGATCGCGTCGCGCCTTCAGGATTTCTTCGGCATGCGCTCTACGCCCGCGGTGGCGCGCGGGGCTGTGCCCCTGGTGATTCGTCTGCTGGCTCCCAACCAGCGCCCGGTTCAGACAACCACCGACCTGCCCGGCTTCTGGTCCCGGCTCTATCCGCAGGTCCGTCGGGAGCTGTCGCGCCGCTATCCGAAACATAAGTGGCCGGAAGATCCCACCAAAGTAAGTAGTGGTTAATGGTTTTAGTAAGTATGACGGTACCAACCCGGTACCCGCGTTACCTTGAAAACGAACCGGATTCCCCGCATGGTTGATAGTAGAAGGAAATAGGACCCCATGATCAGAATCCGACGTACTGATGGTTCTACTCAAGATGGTGTTCTGCTCAGCCTGCAGGGAGACACGATCCGTATCGCTGGACAGGGATGCAGCGATCTGCTGGAGTTCCGCCTGACCCACAACGTGTGGGTTTCGGAGGAATGCGAAGTGGTGACCTTCGAGTTCCCGCTAGCCATGGCTCGAGGCATTCCCGATGTTTCCGCACATTCGGCACCAGCCCCAGCGAACTCCCGTTCGGGATCTTCGCGCCGCCACGGCTCGCGGACAATCGATCTGGTGCCCCGGCCGTGAGATGTGGTGGTAACGCCAGACCGCGCCGGATACAGGGAGCAACCCGGCCGCGATTCCGGGCAGAGCCACCACTACAAGAGAATGGTTCCCCGCAACGGTGCGGCATCCGATGGCTGGAGTACTGGCTGGAGACGCTGGGAGACCGTGGCAAAACAGCCAATTGGCTCAAGTTGAGCCGTACGGCACTGGCAAGTGCTTTGATTGCAACACGGGATTGGCTCATGGTGAGCCAGCCCCGGTTTCACCACGGGCTGCCAGCCTGTCGGATGCCAGCGAAGAGTTTACTGCGGCGGCGTTGAGCGGCCCGTGCGATTTCCGCGCGCTTTGCTGTATAGTGAATTCTCTGGACCCCATGCCCTTCTTGACGGATACCCTCTACCGCGCACACGTTCACCGCGCGCCTGTTCGACCCGGAGCGGCGCACCTGGCTGGAATCGAAGAAACTTCTCCTGGTGGAAGCGCGCACGCCGGATCGTGGGGAGATCGCCCGGCTGGCGTATTCGTATTGGGAAGCGCGCGGCCGGCAGCACGGGTCGGAGTTGGAGGATTGGCTGCGCGCGGAGCGGGAACTCAGGAAAGGCTACAAGCAATAACTGAAGAGCGCCGGGATGGCGCCCGGCAAGCCAAGGCTTGTGGAGAGGGGGCGGTGAGACCGGCGGCCTGCAACTAGACCGCTTCGCTGGGGCGCAACAGGACAATCCCCTCGTCCTCGCGGGAGCGGCGGGCATTGCGCGCCCGCCGGGCTGTCCATGAGTTCAGGGCGCACAGCGCAAGGTACAGGCAGACCGAAAACAGCGTGTTGGACTGTGGGGTCATAAAACCTCCGAAGTACGATCTTGAGCGGAAAAGCCTGTGCGATAAAGTACCGAAGGTACCAAATTCCCACCCAATATCAGTGGTTTTCCTGTGTCGGGTACCCCCTTGCGCGGGGTGGTACTTCAACGTGATCGAGGAGTTCCGCTACAGCCTTGAGGACATCGCCGGAATGTTTTGTTGACGGAGCCCAGTCTTCACGACCCAGGCGGCTTCAGCCGCACAAACATTGCGGCTATCATGAAGATGTTATGCATATCCGCGTGCTCTCGACGCTTCTAGTTCTCCCGCTTGCGGCCGCGCTGCTGGTGGCTCAACCCGCTCAGGACCCCACGGCGGTGGCCCGGAAAGCCCTCGACCTGGTGTTGGCGAAAAAGTATTCGGACTTGCAGCCCATGTTCGCCCGGGCCTACCGCGAGGCCGCCACCGAACAGCAGTTGAGCAGACTCGGCGTGCAGCCGTCCTGGGGCGCGGTGGAGTCGGTCGGCGAGCCCTCCGTGAGGGATATGGGGCCGGTGAAGATTGTCACCATACCGGTGAAGTTCGCCGCGCAAGGGTACAACTTCATGGTGTTCGTGAACGCGTCGAACGAAATCGGCCAGTTGGGATTCCGCGTCGCGGACCCGGTTTGGCAGCACCCGCCGTACGCCCAGCCGGATGCATTCAAGGAACGCGAGGTGACGGTCGGCGACGGCGAATGGAAGCTGCCCGGCACGCTGACGGTGCCCGCCGGCAAAGGGCCGTATCCGGCGGTGGTGCTGGTGCACGGTTCCGGCGCGCGCGATCGCGATGAGACCGCCTTCACCAACAAGGTGTTCAAAGACCTGGCCGAAGGGCTGGCGGCGCGCGGAGTGGTCTCGGTGCGGTACGAGAAGCGCCTCAAACAATACGCCTCGAGGATGTCGGGCAATCCGTATACGCTCGACGACGACATTATCGAGGACGCGGCCAAAGCAGCCGCGCTCGTGCGCACCGCGCCCGAGGTCGATCCCAGCAAGGTCTTCATCCTGGGGTACGAACTGGGAGGCTACGCCGCTCCGCGCATCGCCGAAGCCGACGGCAAGCTGGCGGGCATGGTGCTGTTCGCGGCCAACGAGCGTCCCCTGGAGGACCTGTTTGTCGACCAGGCGGTGGCGACGGCAAAACCCGAGAAGTATCTGACCGGCATCAAGGTCGCCGCGGCGCGCATCAAGAAGTTGGACCAGGGCGACGCCGACGGGCCGCCGATTCTCGGACTGCCGGTGTCTTACTGGCTGGACTTGAGGTCCTACGATCCGGGCCCGCTGGTGAAGCAGTTCCCCGGCCGGGTTCTGGTGCTGGCGGCGGAACGCGACTTCCAGGTTCCGATGACGGACTTCGGGGAGTGGAAGAAGGTTCTGGCCGGGCGCAAGGACGCCGCCTTCAAGAGTTATCCCGCGCTCAACCACCTGTTCATGGCTGGCGTCGGCAAAAGCAGCGAGGACGAATACAGAAAGCCCGGCCATGTCGCCCCCGAAGCGATCGACGACCTGGCGAAGTTTCTGACGCAGTAGCTGCGCAAGGCCGCTACCACTCTACGGGATCGCCCGGTTCGAGCGTGCACACCTCGATATCCAGACCGCTGGTGCGCTCGCGGAGTTGCTCCGGCGTGCCGGTGAGCGGCGGGAAAGTGCCGAAATGCATGGGGATGACCCTCTTCGGCTGGAGCAACCGGCAGGCCAGCGCGGCTTCGTACGGGCTCATGGTGTACAGATCGCCGATGGGCAGCACCACCAGTTCCGGGTGATAGAGCTGGCGGATCAGTTCCATATCGGAGAAAACATTGGTGTCGCCGGCGAAGTACATGGCGCGGCCGTCGGCGAAGCGCAGCACGTAGCCCGCCGCTTCGCCGCCATACAGGATCTTGCCATCGTCCAGAATGCCGCAGCTATGCACCGCGTGGGTCATGGTGATGGTGACATCGCCGGCCTTTTGCGACCCACCTTTGTTCATCGGCCGGGTTTTGCGGACGCCCTTCGATTCCAGCCAGGCGCAGGATTCGAAAATAGCCACCACTTCGGCGTCGAATTTTTTAGCCAGGGGCACCACGTCGTGAATGTGGTCGAAATGTCCGTGGGTGACGCAGATAGTGTCCGCGCGGGCGATCTCGAACCCCTTGGGGTATGCCGGATTGCCGTCGATCCAGGGGTCCATCAGAATTACTTGGCCCGAGGGGAGGCGAAACTGGAATGAGCCATGTCCAAGCCAGGTGATTTCCATAGTTCGATTCTAGAGAAAACTTCGCCCGGTGGGAAGCCACCCGCGGCGCTTCGCCTCCCCTGCATCGCCTGCTAGCATGAATCCAGGCGGTCCCAACCGCCGGGAGCGGATGCCCATGCGAGTGAACCTCACGCGAGAAAAGTTGTCCCGAGGCGAAACGGTGCTGGGGTGCGCGCTGCAAGTTTACCGTTCCCCGGAAATCGCGCGGACCTTCGCCGCCGCGGGTTTCGACTACGTCTTCATCGACCTGGAGCATGGGTCCTTCAACCTCGAAACCGCCCACGACATGATCGTCGCGGCCAACGGCTCGGGCATTACCCCCATCGTCCGCGTGGCCGAATTGCTGTACTCGCTGGTGGCGCGCCTGCTCGATTGCGGGGCGCAGGGCATCATCCTGCCGCGGGTGGAAGATCCCCGCGTTCTCGAAGAGGCCCTGAGCTGGATGCGCTTTCCGCCCGAAGGCAGGCGCGGCTACGGCGTCAATGCCACCATGATCGATTACGAAGCGCGCGGCTTCGGCGAAATCATCGAACACCAGAATCGCAACATCCTGGCGGTGGTGCAGTTCGAAACCACCACGGCCATGGACCGCGCCGACGAGTTGCTTTCTCTGGAGGGGCTGGACATCGCCATGGTGGGGCCGGCCGATCTCTCCATCTCGCTCGGCATCCCGGGCCAGTTCGAACACCCGCTGCTGATCTCCACCGTGGAGCGCCTGGTCGAGAAGTGCAACCGGCATGGCGTGGTCCCCGGCATCCAGGTGCGCAGCGCGGCCATGGCCAGGGCGTGGGTCGACCGCGGAATGCGCTTCGTCGGCGCCGGCGGCGAGCACGGTCTGCTGCTTGAAAAGGCGAAGGAAGCCGTCGCCCTATTGCGGGCTCCGCGCCCATAGGGTGTGGGGCAGCGCTTCCCTCTGCCAACCGGTTTTTCGTGGCTTCCCGCGGCCGGTTTGGCGGCTGCCGTGCTTGTCTAACGGCGCGCCCGCCGGGCACGCGGGAAATGGCCGGTTTGGAGACGGCGGCTTGTGGCCGCGCGGATTCTCCTGTGAACAAATGGCTCAGCCCTGCGGAGGGACGGCGGTGCGTGCTTTAATAGAAGTTCGCCGGTTCTCTGCGTTTCCAGATCATATGGTTCGTCTTACGCGTTTTGGCTGCCTCATCTGCGCCGCATCGTCCATTTGGGCGGGCGGCCGTTCGCACGTCTCCACGTCGCCCGTCCCGGTGGCGCAGGGGCAAGCCGCCCTTGCCCGCCTGCCGTTGCGCTTCGAAGCCAACCAGGGACAGTGGGATTCCTCCGTCCGCTACCGGGCCCGCTCCAGCGGCTTGAACCTGTCGCTGACCCAGTCCGGCCCGGTGGTCGCCTTCGCCAACGCGCGCGGGCTCGAGATCTCGCTTCCCGGTTCCAATCCGTCCCCCGTCATCGAAGGTCTCGACCCTCTGGCTGCCCGCACCGACTATTTCATCGGGTCCCGCCAGGACTGGCACACCGGCATCGCCAACTACGCGCGGGTCCGGTATCGCGCCGTGTATCCCGGCGTGGACGTGGTTTACTACGGCAGCGGGAACCGCCTGGAATACGATTTCGTGCTCGATCCGGGCGCCGATCCCCGCGCCATCCGCCTGGAGTTTCGCGGCGCCGGCAGTCTCCGCATCACGCAGGCGGGCGACCTGGCCGTGGAAACCGCCGCGGGAACCCTGATTCAGCAGCGTCCGGCGATCTACCAGGAAGACCCGGCCACCGCCGCCCGCCAGTTGGTGTCTGGCCGCTACGTGCTGCTCGCCGGCAACGTGGTGGGCGTCCGCCTGGAGCGATACGACCGCAAGCGGAAGCTGGTCATCGACCCGGTAATCGTCTACTCCACATATATGGGCGGATCGGCGTCCGACCGGATCGACGCCGTGCGGTTGTCCTCCACCGGTCTCCTGTATGTCGCCGGGCAGACCACCTCCACCGACTTCCCGACACTCAATGGCGCCTACAATAACGGCAACGCCGGCGTGACCGACGTTTTTGTGGCCATCATCGATACCACCGCGTCCGGCAATTTCGCGTTGGTTTACTCCAGCTACGTCGGCGGCGCCAATGTCGATACTGCACAGGGACTGGCGGTGGATTCGAATGGCAACGTGTATGTGGCCGGGACTACCAATTCCGCCAACTTCCCCACCGCTGGCAATGCCTTTCAGACCGCCCCCCCTGCCAGCACCTACACCGCGTGTTTCGTGTTTGAGCTGAACCCGAACATCTACGGCGGCAGTTCGTTGCTGTATTCCACCTATCTCGGCGGCACTACCGGCAGCGACTCCATGGGCGGCCTGACCCTGGACGCGTTGGGCAACATCTACGTCATCGGCACCGCCAGGTCCACTGACTTTCCGGTGACCAGTTCGGCATACGCCACGATCCAATACGGAAGCCAGGACGCGTTCATCGCGGAACTGAATCCCAACAGTGCGAGCCTGCTGTATTCCACCTATATCGGCGGACAGAACGACGATGTCGGCCAGGCCATCGTGGCGGCGGGGCCTCCCGGCCAGGTTTATTTCGCCGCCAATACACAGTCGCCGGACTTCCCCATGGCCGGCTACTCCTATAAAAACTCGCTTTCCGGGGCCGTGGACATGGTCCTCGGTCTGATGGATTTGACACAAAGCGGCTCTAAGTCCCTGGTGTATGCCACGTACTTCGGCGGGTCGGACCTGGATGAGGCGCGCGGCATCGCGGTGGACGCCGTGGGGAACCTGCTGGTGACCGGTTACACCATGTCGAGCGATTTCCCGGTGACCGGCGATTCGGTGCAGAGCGTGTATGGCGGCAATGGCGACGCGTTCGTCTCGGTAGTGAACCCGGCTGCCCTGGGCTTCGTCCTGTACTCCACGTACCTCGGCGGCAGCGATGGCGACGTGGGCTATGCCGTCGGGGGCGACGCGGCCGGCAACGTTTACGTAACCGGCTATACTCTATCGGGAGATTTCCCGACCACCCTCAACGCGCCGCAGGCCCAGTGGGGGCAGGGAATCGACGTTTTCGTCACCAAGTTGAAGCCCGGCGTATCCGGCGAGGCGGGTCTCCAGTATTCGACCTACATCGGCGGCGAGAACGTCAACGTCGGTTATGGGTTGGCCGTGGCATCCGATGGCACTGCCTACGTGGTGGGTTCCACGGAAGGGCTGTGGCCGGTCTGGCCGAACCCCTCGCAAGGCAGCTACGGCGGCGGATCGAGCGACGGGTTCGTGCTGGTCATGTCGAAGAACTAACCGGCGGGAACTCGCTGACGCACCCACCGCTAACCACCCGGGAAGCCACGCCAGGTGGAGAATCCGTCCGCCCCTGCCATATCCGGATCCAGGCGCAGCCGGGGAGGAGCCGCCGGGCTGGGCGCCCGATATCCCAAACCGCCGCGGTTTGAAGCCCGGCTCGACCCGTCGAGGTTGACGGCCAACCACTGCGTGGATGACCTTCAAGCCGGCGCCATGGCCATCGCCGAACCTCGGTGGGACCAACTCGACTGGGATTGGAGCGGAATTGCGACCATCTCTCCAGCCGCTCCTCACCGCTCACGGACGGCGGAAACGCAAGCCGTATCCGATCAAAGTATGACCGCGGGGATCTGCGCCCACTTACTGAAGCTTGAACGGGATCTCGCGATCAAGGGCAAAACGGCATGGGCTCCCGGCGCAGAAAACCGGGAGCCCATCTACCGGGATATGAGAAGGAACTGACCGTCCAGGAACCCGGAGGGAGTTACTGGACACATACACTCACCCGTGCGAGAAGCGCCGGCACTGACCGGCGCACGGTGTACGTCTCAAACAAACCGGCAAAGATCAGATCGTTAGCGCGTCTGGCGCCGGCGCCGCGCCAACGCGAGAAGCAGGAAACCGCCCGCAAAGGTAGCGACCGTACCCGGTTCCGGTATCGAGCTGCCAGCTAACACGCCCACGTCCGCCCCATACACGCCGGCAACGTTGGAGATCGTGGGATTGGCAAGAACGACACCGGTCAGGACGAACGTCGCTGTGCCGTCAACAAAGGGGTAGTTGCCGACACCAGTGCCATCGCCGACGGTGGGATCTATGCCGTAGTTGTCAAGCCCCACGTCCCCGGCGATGTAGGCGCCGCCAGTATATGTGGTGGTTCCGATGCCCCAGTGAGCGTTGGTGTCGCCAGTAAACCCGGTACCGGTGTATCCCGCTTCCCAACCGCCGGTGACGTTGCAGCCGGCGGGCGGCGCTCCCGCATTGTAGCTGCCGGTCGCGCAGATATTGGTGCCGGCCGTATTGTTGCCAGTGGTATTGCCGCTGCTAGTGAACATGCCTGCCGCGCCCGAAGCCGCGGTGCTCATCACGAGGGCCGTCGTGCCCTGACCGCTTATGGTAAAGTCCAAACCGGCCAACGCATCATCGGCGCTGGTGGGGGTCGTCGTCGAAGTTTCGGACAGGATAATCTCCAGGTTGTATGGCGACGCCGACCCCTGCACGATAAACAAGGCAGTGCCGCTCACCGGAATGCCTCCAACTGTGCCGGACCAGGCAAAACCCCCCACCGTATCCGCCTTTGCGGCGTACGGGTTGATCAGTGCGAGAAGCAGCAAAACTCCGGCTATACAGTACAAGCGTCTCATCAAGTTCCTCCGGACTAACGGTTATGGCTTCGCAGCCACCTTGAATTGTACACCAAACAGCACGCGGTTGTGGGTACTCTGAGGACTATTTTTCTCAAATGACTCCGGCCGGCTCCCTAAAGAGCCAGCCGGCCTCCTCCCATGGACCTGTTTGCCCGCCCGCCCCTATCCGGCCGGCAAGTGCAGACACTCAATCCCCAGCGTCAGATAGCTCTTGGGGCGCAATAGTCATTAGTAGCCGGTGTGCTTGACCGGCCGTCCGACCGGCCTCGCCATCCGCTGTTTCAGGCTTGTCATCGACCACTTGTCGGTCCTATTCGATAGTACCGGTTGCCGCCACAAGTCGCCGTGGTACTTCTGGTACGGTTCTCGAAAGACAGTATGCCGCCGCGGCGGCGGGTGTCACAACCACTTACTGCGGCATCCATATACCTGACACAACCAGAGGTTGGCGATTGATGCCGAACCTGGCTGATTCTCTGCCGGGCGTAGGTGAATCAACGTGTCCGTGTTTGTATGCTATCCAAGCCGCTGTAGCTTTTGGATCTTTTATTGAACGGTTTATAATTTTTCCCCGTTGATCTGATCCTGGTTCGCCGCATACATGCCGAAAACATTATGTTGCGTGTGCCTATTCGGAATTCTTTTCGATTCTCATGGTTCTATAGTTTTCGATACTAGAAAAACATCGAGTCGTTTAATTTTATATATTTAGCGCCAATTGTATGTTAGTGTGGCTTTGTCGCGCATATAACTGCCCTTACCGGCCCTGGACCGCGTGAACTCCCGCCGGGCGACTTCGGTGCAAAGGGCCAGTTATGCCGGATCAGGGCGAGCGCGTACACGCCAGGAACCGCGCACTGCCGGTTAGCCCGCGAATCGTTCCCCACGGCCAGCGGAGGAACCGCCGCCGCGCCGGACGCCTCAACCCGGGGCAACTCGGAGCCCCGCCCGATGGCAACCCTGGCGCGCGGGACGTTACTCGGTCTCCAACTCGCCCTATCTTGCGCATTACCCGGGAACGCAGGGTCGCGCCGCATGCCGTCAACGGCGTGAACCTGGATCTCGCCGGCGGGTGAGCGCCGCGGGGCGTGGAGCGATTTGCCGTTCGCGTCTTCGGTCACATCCGCCACACCAGGCCGGTCAAGCCGGACTACCGGACGGGGTTACCGCTTCTGCGCTGGCAGTTCACGTGTTCGGACACTTCCAGCAGGAGACTGGGGCCGCGCGCGAGCTGGCGGCGGAACCGGGCATGCAGTTCCACCCCAAGATGCCGCGTCGAGAAGCGCGACTCCATGACGGCGAAGGCACAGTGTCCGCCGGGCCGCGTCGATCTGGCGCGCGGTTCGCTGGCCATGCCGCCCAAGAACGCCCATCGAGGTCGCCAGGAGCTTCGCGGCGGCCCGGCACGTGGCGTCTCGCCCGGACGGTATACCCATAGCAGGCGGCAAAACGCAAAACCGCCCGTTCCATTTCGCGCGCCGCGTGCGCCATCTTCGGTTCGGATTCGCGCCACACGGCCTTCGGCAACCCCGGTAAACCGGCCGGACGGGCGCGGCGGCGGGCGGCCGGAGCGCGATGAGGGCTATAGCTCACACCCGCGGCTGCCGATAGACAATTGTCGGCAGGGCGCTGTGTTACCATGCAGGAGGCGTCGCTCGAAGCCCGCGAGCTTGTCTTTTCCCGAAGCGCACCACCTTTATATAGATGAACTTACGCTCTCTATTCAGTCTGTTTTCGTCGGACCTCGCCATCGATCTGGGCACCGCCAATACCCTTGTCTATGCCAAAGGCAAGGGCATCGTGGTGAACGAGCCTTCGATTGTCGCCATCAACAAGACCACCGGTGAAGTCGAAGCCGTCGGCAAGGAAGCCAAGGAAATGCTGGGGCGCACGCCCGGCAACATCGTCGCCATCAAGCCCATGAAGGATGGCGTCATCGCCGATTTCAAAGTCACCGAGCGCATGCTGAATTATTTCATTCAGAAGGCGCACGGGCGCAAAATGCTGGTGCATCCGCGCATCGTCATCGGCGTGCCCAGCGAGATCACCCAGGTGGAAAAGCGCGCGGTCATGGACTCGGCATATCGCGCCAAGGCGAGCGAAGTTCACCTGGTGGAACAGGCCATGGTGGCGGCCATCGGCGCCGGGTTGCCCATTACCGAGCCCTCCGGCAACATGGTGGTGGATATCGGCGGCGGCACCACCGACGTGGCGGTGATCTCGCTCTCCGGCATCGTCTACTCCCGTTCCGTGCGCGTGGCCGGAAACGAGATGGACGACGCGGTGATGCAGTACCTGAAGCGCAAGTACAACCTGCTGATCGGCGAGCGCACGGCGGAAACCATCAAGATGGAGGTCGGCTCGGCCTTCCCGCTCGATAAGCCGCTTACCATGGAGATCAAGGGCCGCAACCTCATCGAGGGCGTGCCCCGCACCATTACCGTGGATGACAGCGAGATTCGCGAGGCGCTTTCGGAATGCGTGGCCACCATTGTCAACGCCATTCGCGTGGCGCTGGAGCGGACGCCCCCGGAATTGAGCGCCGACATCAGCGACCGCGGCATCGTGCTCACCGGCGGCGGCGCGCTGCTGAAGAACCTGGACAAGCGCATCCGCGAGGAGACCGGGTTGCCGGTGTCCATCGCCGACGATCCGCTGGCGTCGGTGGTTCTCGGCACCGGCCGAATGCTTAGCGATTTCCGGCTGCTGCGCAAGATTTCGATAGACTAGAGTAGGTGTGGCTCGCGGGCGGGAACCCGGCGGGGCGCACCGGTGACCGGGAATGGAATCCCCGCTGAACCGATATCGCAGCTTTACGGTCCTGGTGCTGGCGATCTTCGCCCAGCTCCTCCTGCTGGCCGTTCAGGTGAAGAACGATCAGAACGTGAGCGTGATTCGCTCCTGGACCGTCACCGCCGTCAGCCCGGTTGCGCGCATTCTGGAATGGGGACGGCACAGCAGCGTGGGCTTCATCAGGAACTACGTGCTGCTGCGCGACGCGGGCGAAGAGAACCGCGGCCTGCACTCGGAAGTCGACCGGCTGAAGGTGGAGAACGTTTTTCTGAAGAATGAATTGAACCTGGCCGACCGCGCCAAGGCGCTCGAAACCTTCGCCGCCCGCATCCCCTCCAGGACGGTGGCCGCCACGGTGTTCGCTTCCGCCGCCGGCTCGGATTCGAACGCCGTCCTGGTGGACCGCGGTTCCGTCTCGGGTGTGGAGCGCGGCATGGGCGTGGTAACCCCGGACGGCATTGTGGGGAAGGTGCTCAAGGTTTATGCCATGAGTTCCATGGTGGGCCTGATCAACGATCAGGATTTTGCCGCCGGAGTGGTGACGCAGAACGGCCAGGTGCGCGGCGTCCTCAAAGGGCAGGGAAAGCCGATGTGCAAGGTGGACTACGTTCCCTTCGAGGACAAGATCGCCGCCGGCGATGTGCTGTTCACCTCCGGCGACGACCACATTTTTCCGCGCGGCTTTCCCGTGGGCGTGGTGAAGTCGGTGAGGAACGGGCAGCCATTCAAGGAAATCTGGGCGGAGCCCAGCGGTCTGCGGCGCGGCGTGCCCGAGGACGTGCTCATCATCGTGGAAGGAGTCCATCAGGACATCCCCGAGGCGCCCGCCAATCAGACGGTGTACATCAACCCCTCGCCGCCGCCCTCCGCGCAGCCCGAGGAGAACGCTTCGCCGGCCGCCGCCGGCACGGAAGCCGACCGCGCGCGCGCCCAGGCCAAGGCCATCAGCGAGTCGCAGGGACACCCGTTTGGAAGCGGAGACGGCAAGATCCCCGATTTCAACGCGAAGAACCCGTTGCCGCCGGCTCCGTCCGCGCCGGGCGCCGACGCGCCGCCGGCGGCCTCGAACAGCACTCGCCGGGCCAATCAGGCCGCGGGCGCTTCGCCCGGAGGCAAACAGGACTGATGAGTTATTCCAGCGGCCGGATTCTGCTGAGCAGCCAGCGGGAAGGGCAGGTTTCGCGCTTTCGCCCCTGGGTCATGCTGGTGGTGCCCCTGGCTGCCATCCTGTTCCAGGTCTACATACCGCTTTTCTTTCAGTTTCTGAAATTCCTGGAGATGCCGCTCCTGGTGGTGATCTATTTCGCCCTCATGCGCCGCAACCAGATCAGCGGACTGCTGACGGGCGCCATCGTGGGCCTGGCGCAGGATTCGCTCTCCAAGAATCCGCTCGGCATGTACGGCATCGTGAACACCTGGGTAGGCTACGTCGCGGCCTCCGTGGGCGCGCGCCTGGACGTGGACCACGCCGTCATCCGGTTTCTGCTGGCGATCTTCTTCTACCTGGTGCATCAGGTGTCGTACTGGATACTGGAACACATGTTCCTGGGCCATCAGTCAGCCTTCAAGATCGATGAGTGGCTGATGTTCGGAGTGTTGAACGCCATCGTAGCCGTGGCGCTCTTCCACTTCCTCGACAAGCTCCGCGAGTCGGCGTAGAACCCGAAACCCGGAAACCCGGGGACAGACGGAACGTTCACCAGGTTTCTCCGGCATCCAAGCGCGCAAGTCATTGAAATGGCTTGGCGCATGGTGTCCGTTTTTGGGAAAACCAGGTGAACGTTCCGTCTGTCCCCGGTTTATTTTCGCAGCACCGCGAAGATCGATTGGCCCACCGGCGGCTCCATCCACTGCTCCACCCGCCTCAACACCGGCACCATCACCGCATCGAAAACCGCGATCTGCGCGTCCGACTGCGCGGTCCTCTTTGTCACATGCGCGTTGAACCACCACCCGAAAAAGCCCGCCGAGTTCATATACCGGAGCACTTCCGGCCGGAATCCGGCCCGCTCCGCCGCGCCCGCCAGCGACTTCTTGCTGTACCGCCGGCAATGCCCTAGCCTCTCGTCGATCGGCCCGTACAACGACTCGAACGCCGGCACGATCAGCACCACCCGGCCTCCCTTGGGCAGTACCGCTTCCAGGTGCGCCAGCGCCGCGGCGTCGTCGCGAACGTGCTCCAGCACGTTCAGGCAAGCCACCGAGTCCGGACGGTGCTCGCGCAGCTTCGGAAATTCGGGCGATACCACGTTCACACACAGGCTGACCAGGTTCGTCCTGCCGGCAAACCGGGCGCGGTGCGCCGCAATGCAATCGGGCTCGGCGTCGATCGCGACCACCAGTTCGCGGTCCGCCAGGTGTTCGGTGAAGTTGCCCAGCCCGCAGCCGACCTCCAGCACGCGCGCGCCCAACTGCTCCCGCGCCAGCCGGTATTGCCACTCGAAATATCGTTTGGCGCGCTTCATGCGGTCCTGGTCGCGGACCGTGTACTCCGGGGTGGAGGGCATCGGGTCTCCGAGTCTCTGCCTGTAGTGTACGCCTGTCCGCCCCGCCGCCTGCCTGCTACAATCTGAGGCACAGCCGCCATCCATGAGCGCACCTCCCATCTCCCTGCTGCTGGTCAGCTACTCCTACCCTCCGGTGTTGGGCGGTTCGGAGATGGAAGCGCAGCGCGTCTGCGGGGCGCTCCTGCGGCGCGGCTATCGCGTCAAGGTCCTCTGCGCGGGTCTGCCGGCCATGCCCGGCGCCGCGGAATGGACCGACCCCGGCGGCGTCCCCGTCCGCATCTTCGGCCGCGGGTGCGTGCCTCCGCGCCTCGACCGCGTCTTCGCGCTGGGCGTCGCCTGGACGCTCTGGAAGGAGCGCCGCGAGTACCGGCTGGTCTACTTCCTCATGCAGGGCCTACATCTGGCCACGGGACTTCCGATGGCGCGCCTGCTGCGAAAGCCCATGGTGATGAAGGTCTCCGGCAGCAGCCTGATCACCGCCATGCGGCAGTCGTTCCTGGGCCGTCTGGAGTTGCGCTGGCTCCGCAAGTGGGTGCCGCAGGTGATGATCCTCAACCCCGGCATGGCGGAGGAAGCCGTCGCGGCGGGCCTCCGTCCGGAACAGTTGCGGTGGATGCCCAACCCCGTCGATACTTCCGAATTCTCTCCCTGCCAGCCGTCACGGCGCCTGGAACTGCGCGCCCGGTTGGACGTCCCGGCCGAGGCGCCGGTTGCTACGTACGTGGGACGTCTGGCGCCGGAGAAGGAACTCGGTTCGCTGCTGGGCGGCTTCGACGCCGCCGCGAAGCAGTTCCCCGGGGCGCTGCTGGTGCTGGTGGGCGACGGCCCGGAGCGCGAGCGCTTGCAGACCCTCGCCGCCTCCCTCGGTCTCGGCCCGAGGGTCCGTTTCACCGGACGCCTCGCCATCCCCGAGGTTTCCCAGTGGCTCCAGGCATCCGACGTGTTCGCGCTGGTTTCGTCCAACGAGGGCTTCCCCTGCTCGCTCGCCGAAGCCATGTCGACGGGCCTCCCTTCGGTGGTCAGCGGCATTCCCGCCAATCTCCAGTTGATCGACGACGGCGTCCACGGCCTGCACGCGTCGTTGCAGGACGAAGCGTCCATTGCGGGCGCGCTGGCGCGGCTCTTCTCCGATCCGGCGCTGCGGGCGCGCATGGGCGAAGCCGCCCGCCGGCGGGTGATCGACAACTACTCCACCGAAAAGGTTCTCGACCGCTACGAAGCTTTGTTCGCCGAGGCGCTCGGCGCGAAGTGAATGGCCCCGGGCCGGCCGCCGGCTCACCCTTCGCCGCTCTTCTCCAGCCAGTGCTCCAGCACCAGCAGGTGCCAGATCTGCACCGGCACCCACCGCCTGGCGACCGCCTCGTCCACCGGCCCCGAGAGCGAGCCCGGCCGGATCCATCCGTCGCGCTCCAGCCGCGGTTCTCCCCGCAGACGGTCCAGCATGCCGCTCCAGCGAGTGGCCAGCCACCGCTCCACCGGCACCGTGAACCCCTGTTTGGGCCGCGCCGCCGCCTCCGGGCTCACGCGCCGCCGCACGATCTCCCGCAGCACGGCCTTGAGCGCGCCGCCGTGGAAGCGCACCTCCGGCGGCAGCGCCGCGGCGAACTCCCAGATCTTCTGGTCCAAGAACGGCCCCCGCGCTTCGATGGAGTAGTGCATCGTCGCGCCGTCTACCTTGGGCAGGAACTCTCCGCTGAACTGGGCTTCCAGGTGGTGGTGGAACACGTCCGCCAGCAGGCGCCGTCCCGAGGCGAGCGACGGCGGAATCTCCCGCCACGGCAGGCTTCTTTCCGCCAGCCGCTGGCCCAGCATGGCGTGCGCGCCGTAGTAGGGCAGCCCGTCGTGCGCGCGGATGTGCGCGCCGATCCCACCGGTGGCGTACTCCACGAACCGCCGCAGTCTCCGTTGGGGAATCAGCCGGCTCAGCCCGCGCACTGCCGGCGCCGCCGCGGTTGGAAGCCCGCGTGCCACGCGCTCGGCCCACCAGGCGTGGCGGAAGAACGGATACCCCAGAAACACGTCGTCGCCGCCGTCTCCCGTCAGCAGCACCGTGGCCGCCGGCTTCACCAGCCGCGAGACCCACAGCATGGCTTGCGCCGAGGGGCAACTGAACGGCTCGCTGAACGCCTCGGTGAACTCGTCCAGTTCGAAATCCCGATCGGGCATATCCACGATTTCGTGTGGGATGCCCAGCATCCGCGCAGTCGCGGCGGCGGCCGCGCTCTCATCCGACGCGTCGCCCGCGGCGCGCACGGTGAACGCCTTGATGTTGGCGTTGGATTGCCGCATGGCCCAGCACACCAGCGTGGAATCGATGCCGCCGGAAAGCAGCACGCCGGCCGGCACGTCCGAGATCAGCCGCAGGCGCACGGCTTCCACCAGCAGCCTCTCGGTCTCTTCGACCGCTTCCTCGAAGGTGACGCGCGACCGCTCGTCGATCTCCGGCGGCTTCCAGTACTGGCGCTCGCGCACCTCGCCGCCGCTCCATTCCAGGATGCCGGCCGCCGGCAATTTGCGCAGCCCCTGGTAAATGGCGCGACCCTCGGTGACGTAGCCGAATTCCAGGTACTCCATCACCGCCTGCGGATCGATGGCGCCGCCGAACCCCGCCGACCGCAGCGCCCCCACGGTGGACGCAAACGCGATCTCGCCATCGCCCGCCGCATACACCAGCGGCTTCACGCCCAGCCGGTCGCGCGCCAGCGTCAGCCGCCGCCGCGGGTAGTCCCACACGGCGAAGGCGAACATGCCGCGCAGCCGCTCCACCAGCGCGTCGATGCCCCATTCGCGGTAGCCCCGCAACAGCACCTCGGTATCGCATTGCGAGCGGAACCTCTGGCCGCGTGCCTTCGAGCTCGGCGCGGATCTCCTGGAAATTGAAAATGCACCCGTTGAAGACGACGCCGGTATTGCCGTCCTCGGAGAGCATGGGCTGATGGCCGCCCGGGCTGAGATCGAGAATCGCCAGCCGCTTGTGGCCCAGCACCGCTCCCGGCCACGCGTTCAGCCCCTCGGAGTCCGGCCCGCGCCGCGGCATGGCAGCCATCATCTTGCGGACGGCCAACTCGGCGCTCTCCGCGGGTTTCCCCGTCGCGTAACCGGCGATTCCGCACATATGTCCATTATTTCAGATCATGTGGGCGGCGCCGCTACGGCCCGATTTCCACCGGCGTCCCATTCGGCACCAGGCGAAAGATCTCTTCGATCTCCCCGTCGGTGACCGCGATGCAGCCCTTGGTCCAATCCCACAGCCGATGCGCTTTCCCGATGGAACCCAGGCCGTTGGGAAGTCCGTGGATCAAGATGTCGCCGCCGGGGTTGAGGCCCAGTCTCCTGGCCTGGGCGCGGTCGGCCGCGTTCGGGTAGGAGATGTGCAGCGCCATGTGATACTCGCTGTGAGCATACCGGGCGTCGATCGTGTAGATCCCCTCGGGCGTACGCATGTCGCCCTGCCGGGTTTTCGGCCCCACCGGGTTGTGGCCCAGGGCCACCTTGTACGAGCGCAGCACCGTGCCGTGGCTGAGGAGCGTCATCTCGCGCTTGGCCTTCTCAATCACGATACGGTCGGCCTGCTGCTGCGCCACGGCGGCGCACATGCCGAGGCCGGCGAGAATCAGCGCCGCCGCAAACTGTCGCATCCTGGCCATGTCCGATCACCGGCGATTCCACACATGGGTCTATTATTCCAAATCGTGTGGCCGGCGCCGGTCTAGTCCTCCCGCAGCGAGACCGCCGGGTCGATGCGCAGCGACTTGCGGGCCGGCAGGTAGCACGCTATCAGCGCCACCGCCGCCAGCAACAGCGGCGGGCCCACCAGCAGCGCCGGATCGGACATGCTGGTTCCCGCGGTCCGGGCGACAGCGGACAGGCCCGCGGAAAGAAGCCGCAGCCCGGCACCTCCGGCGGCCACCCCGATGGCGGCGCCGATCAGGATCAGAATCGCTCCTTCCCTCATCACCAGGCCGAGCACGTCGGAGCGCTGCGCCCCCAGAGCGACGCGGATGCCAATCTCCCGGCGCCGCTGCGTGACGGAATAGGCCGTCACACCGGCCAGGCCAACGGATGCCAGGATCAAGCCGAAGATGCCGATGCACCCGCACGTCCAAAGCGCCCCCCTGACCGGGGCCATGAAGCCGTCGATCTGTTCCGTCATGCTGCGCGCGTGAAACGGTTTGACGCGGTCATCTACGCCCGAGATCTCGCGCAGCACCTGGGTCAGGACATCCACGCCCGGCCTGGCTCTCACCACCAGCGTCCAGCCCTGCATAGGCGGATGGGAGTAATCGGAGGGCTGAAGGGGACGGTAGATGGTCGGGTAGGAATCCGCCGTGGAGTTGACGGAGTCCCTGATGTTGCGCGCCACTCCCACCACCTCGAACGCGCGAGCCTTCCCGGCCAGGTGCTTGCCACCCCCGCCCGCCACGATACCGAAAGTGGGCGGGCCCGCCTCGCCCACCTCGATGCGGCGGCCCAGCGGGTCGCCGCCCTTCCAGCACTCCTGCACCAGCTTTTCGCTGACGATCACCGCCGTGGCGCCATCGGAAGCGTCCTCTTTCCGGAAACCGCGTCCCAGGACGATCGGCGCGCCCAGAGTGTCCAGGTAGTCTATCTCCACCGTGAACGGCCGCGCGCCATGCATCTCCTTCGAGCCGTCCATTCCATCCACCGTGAACGGCACGAACGGTTTGCCGAGCATGCTCAGGGGCGTCGTATCGGCCAGAGTCGCAACCGTCACCGCGGGCAGCGCGCGGGCGCGGGCCAGCATCTTCTGGAGAAGCTCCGCGGTTCGGGCGGCCGGATAACCGTCGCGCAACGGATCGAGCGAAACCAGATACAGGTTGCGCGGGTCGAATCCCACCTCGGTATTCGAGATCCGGCCGTAGCCCACCACCAGGAAACCGGTGATCAGCAGGTTCATCAGCGATGCGGCCATCTGGCCGGTCATCAGCAGGTTGCGCATGCTCAGACGGCGGAACCGGCGGACGCGCAGGTTGCCGCCTTCTTTCAGCGCCGAGGTCAAATCCGGCCGCGTGGCCTGTAAGGCGGGTACCAGGCCGAACCCGAGGCCGGCACACACGCTCACCCCCAGCGTGAACCAGAGGGCCCGCCAGTCCGGAGCGAGAATGAAGGTGATGGGCATGGCGTGACGCATCACGTCCTGAGCGGATGCCGCGTGCATCAGCCACGCGGCGCAGGCGAACCCCAGCGCCCCGGCCCCGGCGGCGATCAGCAGGCTCTCCGTGAGCAACTGCCGGACCAGGCGGGCGCGGCCGGCGCCCATGGCCAGCCGCACGGCGATCTCCTTGCGGCGGTCCACCGCGCGCGCCAGCATCATGTTGGCCACGTTGGAAATGGCGATCAGCAGGATCATGCCGCCCAGGACGATGAAGAAGGTGCTGAACATGGACTGGTCCTTCTTCTCCATGGGCAGCAGTTTGCCGCCCGGCGCCATTCCAACGCGCCGCCCCGGCGCATCCCGGTTGGGATCGCTGAACTCCTCGTCGATCTGCCGCTTCATGACTTCCAGCGCGTCCCGCGCGCGCGCCACCGGGACGCCTGGGCGCAGCCTGGCGACCACCAGGAAGACCGCCAGGTCGCGGCGTTCGAGGACGTTATCGGCCAGTTCCGGCGCCACCGCCGCGCCCACCGAGAGCGGCAGCCATACGTCGGCAACCAGGATCATGGGCGATGCGCCCTGAAACTCCTCCGGCGCCACGCCAACCAGCGTGCACGGTTGCCCGTTGATGGTGAGCGGCCTGCCGATGGCCGCCGGGTCGGAGCCCAGGTGGTTGCGCCAGAAACGGTAGCTCACCACCACCACCGGCGCGCGGCCCGGCTGGTCGTCGTCCGCGTTTAGCACGCGGCCCAGAGCAGGTTGCACGCCCAGCGTCGCGAAATACGAAGAGGTTACCAGGTGGCCCCAGGTTCGCTCCGTGTGCCCGCCGAGCGAGATTCCGAAAAGCACCGGCGCGCGATAGGCCAGCGTGCCTGCGAACAGGTCGCCGCGCTCGCGGTAGCGCCGGTAGTCCGGGAACGAAGCCATTTGCCTGAGCACCACCAGTTCGTCCGCATGGCGTACCGCGGGGACGTCGCGCCCGACCAGTCCGTGCATTTCGCTGAAAGCCATCGTGGCCACGCCGATTCCCAGCGTGAGCGAAATCACCGCCACCGCCGTGAATCCCGGCGACGCACCGAGCATGCGCAACCCGTAGCGGACGTTGGCCCAGAACTCCGTGGCGTACTCGACTGGAATGCGCAGCGCGATGTCGGCCAGCAGACGCACCAGGCCCCACACGCCATGGCGGCGCCAAATGGGCTCGACCGCCTCTTCGGTCACCTGCACGAGTTCGTCGCCGTACGCGTTTTGAAACTCGTACGGGAACGCGGTGGCCAGCGCGCGGTACAGGCGCAGTGTCATGGCCGTTGGGTTGCCGGATTTCACAATTCCGCCTCCTGCTTTGATGTGGGGCAGGTTGTTAACCTGCGGCCGGTTGTCAACCGGCCAGGCGAGCGAAGCTCGCTCTGCCGCTCCGGAATCGCCGGGAACGCCTTGGCCAAGGCGCGGTACAGGCGCAGTCCGATGGCTACGGGGCGCACGGAAGGAATCACGATTCCGCCTCCGACAGGGTGCGCTTGGAGTGGATCACGCGCACCAGATCCTCCAGCCGCTGGCTTTCGGCCGCCAGCACGCGCCGGCCGAAGAAGGTGAGCTTGTAGTATCGGCGGCGCGCGTCGTCGGCTTCCGGCGCCGGCCGGACATCGGATTCTTCGATGAGTTCCGCGTCGAGGAGCCGTTTCAGCGTGCCGTACAGTGTGGCCGGCCAGAGGCGGACCTTGCCGCCGGTGCGGTCGAGGACTTCCTGCATGATCCCGTAGCCGTGCTGTTCGCCATCGGCGAGGGATAGCAGGACGTGGAACCAGTTGGGCTTCAGGGGAAGAAACGATTCGGGAGTGGGCTGCTTATGGCGCATATCGATATCAACTCATATATATATGCACAAGGACAGGAAGTCAAGGGTTTTGTGGAAACGCCTGGCGCCGGGGTGCGGATCTACAATAGATGACGCACGGTACCGCGATGAAGAATCTCCCGCTGTCGAAAGTCTACCAATTGCTCGAGCCAGGTCCGGTAGTCCTGCTGACGACCGCCCGCAAGGGGCGCGCCAACGTCATGACGCTCTCCTGGCACATGATGGTCGAGTTCGAGCCGCCGTTGATTGCCTGCGTGGTCAGCGGCGCCAACCACAGCTTTGCCGCACTGCGGGCCACGAAGGAGTGCGTGATCGCCATCCCGGCGCTAAAACTGGCGCCCACCGTCGTGGCCGTCGGCAACTGCTCCGGCCGGGACGTGCGGAAGTTCGAGAGATTCGAGTTGACTCCCGCGCCGGCCCAGCGCGTGGCGGCGCCTCTGGTGGCGGAGTGTTTTGCCAACCTCGAATGCCGGGTGGCCGATACGCGTTTCGTGAACCGGTACAATCTCTTCATCCTGGAGGTGCTCAAGGCCTGGACCGACCCGGCGCAGAAGGATGCAAAGACCATCCACCATCGCGGATACGGCAGGTTCGCCGTGGATGGCGAGACCATCAGGCTGCGGTCGAGAATGCGATGATCGCAACGCGCCGGTAGCGCGGCGCATTCCGCCGGACGCCTTTCCCGCGTGACGGCCGTATGCCGGCATCCATCTCGCGCGCCGGCTGGAGTGCATTAGATCCGGGCTTCCCTAATGGCCCGTGGTGAAACCGGGGCTGGCTCAACTTGAGCCAATCCCGTGTTGCAGTCAAAGCACTTGCCAGTGCCAGACGGCTCAACTTGAGCCAATTGGCTGTTTTGCCACGGCCTCCTAAGCGATCTTGAGGCGATTGAACACCGGGACCTTGGCAAAGTCCACTAGGAGTGCAAAGACCGCTGCCGCCCCGAGCGTTCCTCCCACGGCCCACACAGGCATAGGAGTCATCCCAATGCCGCAGGCCGCCAGCGCCGAGGCGATCAGCACATCGGCTACGGACGATCCGATCAGCCACAGGCTGGGACGCGAGGACCACAGGCGCAGGCGTTCCCGATTGGCATAAGTCGTGGCTTGATTTCCGAACACAATCGCCACGAAGGCCGTGGTTCTTAGCGCTTCGATTCCAAGGCCCAGGCGAAACCTGGCGATGGCCAGCATAGTGGTGCAAAACACTAACTCGGCAACTCCCATGAAGACACCCGCGAACGTCAATTCGCCGATCCGCCACGTATTGGGCATAGGGGACGGCCGCACGTTGTCCGTCGTCAAGGACATGCCGAGTAGGTCCCCGGTGAGCATGATAATAACCATCAACATGGGAGTCAGGATCGCGTGTCCGGTCATGACCAGACCTACCGCCAGGAAAAGCACCTGCACGGTTTTCTTGGTAACCGAGTTCAGGGCATAAGTCAGGATACGCTGGAACGTCACGCGGCCTTCTTTTACGGAAGCGACGATGCCGCCGAGTCCCGGTTCGGTCAGTACGATGCCGGCCGCCGACTTGGCAACGTCGGTCGCCGTCGATACCGCGATTCCCATCTGCGCCTGGCGCAGCGCCGGCGCGTCGTTGGCGCCATCGCCGCACATACCGACCGTGTGGCCGCTCTTCTGGAACGCCTTGACCAGGGCGTACTTTCCCTCGGGAAGGACACCCGCGAAGACCGCGAAATCCTCGGGCCGTACAGCATCGGGGATCGGTCCGGGTGGGCAGACCGTTCCATCCAGACCGACCGCGCGGGCCACAATCGTTGCCGTCGCCGGGGCATCGCCCGTCACCATCACGGTGCGGACCCCCAACGTGCGCAACTCCGCAATCAGCGCCGCCGAATCCGTTCGCGGCGGATCGCTGAGAGCGATCATTCCCGCCAGCTTCACCTCCCGCGGCGGACCCACCGCGACCGCCAGCACGCGGAAGCCCTGCGCCTCCAGTCGGTCCGCTGCCATGGACCCATCGGACGATGCCTGCGCAACGCCCATGACCGCGGCAAAGGCTCCCTTCACGACACGCACCGTGCCGCCGCCCGCGTCCACGGCCGTGGCCTCGGCCATCTTCGTGGCGGAATCGAAGGGCACGAACTTACTCAGCCTCGGTAGATCGGGGGCCACCGCCTGGGAGGCGGCGGTGCGAATGGCTGGCGTTGACCGGATCCTGACCGCCATCCGAGCTGGCCAGCGCGGCCATTCCCAGAAGATGCGATTCGTCAAAGCCGGGCATGGGGCGTACGGCGGTCACTTTCAGCTCGTTGCGCGTCAATGTGCCCGTCTTGTCCGCGCACAGCACGTCGATGCTGGCCGCTTCATCCACCGCGGAGAGCCGCGTTGGAAGGACCCCCAGATGTGCCAGAGCCCGCGCGCCAAGCGCCGCCGCAAGCGTAAACGTCGCCGGCAGCGCTACCGGGATCGACGCCAGCACCGCCGTGAGCACCAGCGGAACGATCTCACCGGCCGGCAGCTTCAGAGCGTAGGCGTACCCCACCAGGATCGCGATGACGCCGCCATTGAACATGGCGAGATTGCGCACCACTCGCAGCACGGCCTTCTGCTGGGAACTTTCCACGTGCGCCGTGCGGACCAACTCCGCGGCGCGTCCGAACTTGGTGCTCGTTCCGGTCGCCGTGACTTCCGCTACCGCTTCGCCGCGCCGCACCAGCGCCCCCGCATAGGTTTCAAACCCGGCGCCGGCTTCGATCGGGACGGATTCGCCCGTGAGCATGGACTGGTCCAGCAGCACCGATCCTTCGGTCAGCCGGACATCGGCGGCAACCACGGCGCCAACCGACAGCTTCACGATATCGCCAGGCACCAATCCGGCCGCGGCCACGGTCGTCCAAGCCATATCGCGGCGGACCTGCGCGTTCAGCGCGAGCTGCGACTTCAGCGCGGCAAGAGTGGCCTGAGCGCGCCCTTCCTGCAGGAACCCGAGAGCCGCGTTGAAGGCGAGAAGTAGCGCGATGACCGCGGCCTCGACATGCCTGCCGAGCGAAACCTCGATCCCGATCGCAGCTTCGAGCATCCACGGAACCGGCGCCCAGAACTTGGCGAGCGCCCTGCGCAATGGATTGAGAGCCGTGTCGGGCACTGCGTTTGGGCCGAACTTCTCGAGTCGCCGGTGAGCCTCATCGCCGGTGAGGCCGGACGGGGCTGGGTCGTCCTTGGCGGTAGATGGTGGAGTCATAGCAGCCGCTTCGCAGGCACTTGCATTCTATATCACTCTTTCCTTGCAGCGCGCGTTCCCGAACCGCCCGGCCACCGGGTGGAAAGTCCTGGGACTTCGTGGAATTTGCGAATCCGCCCGCCGTCAACTTCCGCAAACCGCCCCGCTACCCTCCGTCGGCCAACTGCCGCGCCTGACTGAACACGTCCAGGAGCATCGCCTCCGTCAACTTGCCGGTCGAGGTGTTCTGCTGGCTGGGGTGGTAGGAGCCGATCAGGCGGGGCTGGCCGGGCGCGGTGGTGAAGCAGCGGTTGTGGCCGAACGGAAAGGGCGCGCGGCTGGGGGCAACGCCGCGGGCTTTCAGCACGTCCAAATAGGTATCGAAGGCAATTCTTCCCAGCGCCACCACCACGCGAACGCGGTTCAGAAGATCCAGTTCGCGCTCCAGGTACGGGCGGCAGTTGCGGATCTCCTCGGGCGTGGGCCGGTTGCCGGGCGGCGCGCAGCGGGCGACAGCGGTGATATAGAGATCGGAAAGGGTGAGGCCGTCGTCGCGCGAACTGGCGGCGGGCTGCGACGCCAGGCCGCAGAGGTGAAGCACGCGGAACAGAATGTCGCCCGACCGGTCGCCGGTGAACATGCGGCCGGTACGGTTGGAACCGTGGGCGCCGGGAGCCAATCCGATGATGAGAATGCGGGCCTTGGGATCGCCGAAGGAGGGAACCGGCTTGCCCCAGTAGTCCCAATCGCGGTAGGCGCGGCGCTTCACCACGGCGATGTGGGTGCAGTGCTCGCGGAGGCGCGGACAAAGTTGGCAGCCGGCGATGAGCTGTTGCAAGACCCGGAGCGGAGAGTATGTGGAATCCTGCGGTTTCTGTCGATTCATGGGGTGTGTGCTCTTACCCTTATGTTAAAATGAGTACGTACTACTTGACGAACGACCCTTGGGGGTTTCAAAATCAAGAAGTCCGGTTGCTCCGGCCGGCTTTTTCGATTCGCGCTCTGGCTTTGGTTTGCGTATTTTCCGCCCTGATGGAAAAGTGTATATGACGGGTTTGCGCAATCGCTCGATGTTGAAAACGCCGCTGGTTGCCTGGATCGGGCTGATACCGGTGCTGGCCGCCTCTGGCGCGTCATCGGCCGCACCGGTCAAGGCGAAGTTGAAAGCCCTCCCCCACGCGGTTTCGCGTGTTCCCATGGCGCGAAGCCGGGTGCTGCCTGCCGCGGCCATCCCGCTGGCCGAGACGGCCAGGTCCACGCCGCAGGTTCAGGGGCCGGCTGGTTCGGCGATGGGGCCGAAGCCTCTGCCGGCGCCACCTCAGCCGGTGATTCGCGGTGGTCCGTGGACGGAACCGACTTATGCCGATTCCACCGAAGGCGACAATGTGGATGCCGAGGATCTGGATGTCCGCCGGGCCGCGGTGGCGGCGCTGGGGCCCTACAACGGTACCGTGGTGGTGGTGGACTCGGGTTCGGGACGGGTGCTCTCCATGGTGCACCAGAAAGTCGCGCTGAGCTCCGGCTTTCAACCGTGCTCCACGATCAAGGTTTCGGTGGCGCTGGCGGCATTGAGCGAAAAGGTCATCGAGCCGGCCACCAAACTGCGCCTCGACGGGCTCGGGAAGATGGACCTGACGTACGCGCTGGCGCACTCCAACAATCTCTATTTCTCCACGTTGGGAGAACAACTCGGCTTTCCCAAGGTGAGCTACTATGCGCACCTCTTCGGATACGGGGAGAAGGCCGGACTGAACATTGCCGGCGAGCAACCGGGGCACTATCCGTCGGCGCCCCCGCGAAACGGCGGGGTGGGCATGCTGACCAGCTTCGGGGAGGAGATTCAGCAGACGCCGCTCGAACTGGCGGCGCTGTTGAGCGCCGTGGCCAACGGTGGGACGCTGTACTACCTGCAATATCCGCGCACGGCGGCGGAGGCGGCCGGCTTGGTTCCGCGGGTGAAGCGGCGCCTGGACATCGGCCAGTCGATTCCGATCCTCGAGCCGGGCATGCGCGGGGCGGTGGATTTCGGCACGGCGCACCGCGCCCGGGAAGACGCTCCAATTGCCGGCAAGACGGGCACGTGCAGCGACGAGAGTTCCCGGCACCTGGGGTGGTTCGGATCGTACAACGAAACCGGTAAGCGCAAGCTAGTGGTGGTGGTGCTGTTGACCGGCGGCCGGCCGGCCATCGGCTCGCTGGCGGCCGGAATTGCCGGCGATGTGTACCGCCGGCTGGAGCAGGATAATTACTTCGCGCGCGAAGAACCCGGAGCCGGCGGCGCCGCCAAGGGAGCGGGCGTCACCGAAGCCGGGCTGCGTCCTGTCTCCGCGCCGATGTGCTGCGCGAGATAGGCGGCGTCACTCGCGATCCAGGCAGGCGAAGAGCTCCTGGTAAAACTCGGGATGACACTTCCACGTCTGGGCGGTGATCAGCTTTCCGTCGCGGACTGCGGGCTTAGCTACGTAAACTCCGCCCCCACGGTCCACTTCGATGCGCACGTGGGCGTGGCAGGTGACGGTGCGGCCCTGGATCAGGCCGGCCGCGATGACAATCTGGATCCCATGGCCGATGGCGCAAACGTAGCGGTCGTGCTGGGCGAACTCGCGCACCAGCGATAGCAGGCTGGGATCGTTGCGCAGGTACTCGGGGGCGCGTCCACCCAGAAGGATGAGGGCGGCGAACTCGCGCGCGGCCACGGCGGTGATGGCAACGTCGGCCTCCACGGAATGGCCCTGGCGCTCGACGTAGGTTTCCCAGGTGGGTTCGAAATCGTGCAAAACCATGTGCAATCGCCGGCGCGACGGCGCCGCGACCACCGGTTCCCAGCGGGCCTCCCGCAGCCGCTGGCAGGCATACAGGGCTTCAAAGCTATCGCCGCCGTCGCCCGTCACAATCAACACTCTTCTGCTCATGGCAGCCTCCGTGTGAGACAGAATAGCAGCAGGTAACAATAGACAGTATGCCCGATTCCGCAACCCGGGGTTTGAAAACATCGGTCCACGCCGCCGACGTGGCGGTGATCGGCGGTGGCGCGGCCGGGCTGATGTGCGCCATCGAAGCGGGAAAGCGCGGACGGCGGGTGGTGGTGATCGAACACAACGGCGGGATGGGGCGCAAAATCCTGATCTCGGGCGGCGGACGCTGTAACTTCACGAACCTGCGGACGGCGCCGGAGAATTTTCTGTCGCGGAACCCACACTTCGCCAAGTCGGCTTTGGCGCGGTACCAGCCTCACGACTTCGTGCGGCTGGTGGAACGTCACGGGATCCGGTACCACGAAAAGACCCTGGGGCAGATGTTCTGCGACGGCAGCGCGCGGGAAATCGTCGAGCTGCTGGAAGCGGAATGCGCGGCGGCCGGGGTGCGCCTGGAGTCCGGCTGCGCGGTTCGAAGGGTGAGCCGGGACCCCGGCCGCGGAGGGTACCGGGTGGACACGGCGCTGGGTTCGTGGCGCGCGGCATCCCTGGTGATCTCGACCGGCGGGTTGTCGATACCCAAAATCGGCGCCACGGCGCTGGGGTACGAAGTGGCCAGGCAGTTTGGCCTGGACGTGGTGGAATGCCGTCCGGCGCTCGCCCCGCTAACGTTCTCACCCGCGGACCGGGAAGACTACGGCGATCTGGCCGGGGTGGCGGCCGAGGTGGCCGCGGCAGTGGACGGCCGGCGATTTCGCGAGAGGATGCTGTTCACGCATCGCGGGTTAAGTGGGCCGGCCATCCTGCAGGCTTCGAGCTACTGGAAGCCGGGCGACGCGCTGGAAATCGATCTGCTGCCGGGGACCGACCTGATCGCGGTGCTGCGGGAAGCGCGGGCCGCCGGCGTTCGGCAAGCGTTACGGACCGCGCTGAGCCGCTTCCTGCCGAAGCGGCTGGCGGACCGCTGGCTGGATCTGCGGGCGGCAGTGCTGCCGGGCTCGAAACCGCTGGCGCGGCTCAGCGATTTCGAGATTCAGGCGGTTTCGAGCGCGCTGCACGCCTGGCGGGTGCAGCCGGCCGGCACCGAGGGTTATGAGAAGGCGGAAGTCACCGCGGGCGGCGTGGATACCGCGGAGCTTTCGTCGCGGACGTTCGAGGCCAGGAAAGCGCCTGGCCTATACTTCGTGGGCGAAGTGCTGGACGTGACGGGGCAGTTGGGCGGATTCAATTTCCAGTGGGCTTGGGCGTCGGGTCATTCGGCGGGACAGCACGTATAGCGCCCAGCTTCTTGAGGATGGCGTCCACGTATTCCTTGGTTTCCTGGATGTCCGGGATGCCGCCCGCCTCGTCTACGGCCGTGGGTCCGGCGTTGTAGGCTCCCAGGGCTTTGGAGAGGTCGCCCTTGTACTTGTCCATCAGTTGTTTCAGGAACTTCGCGCCGCCGGATACGCTTTCTTTCGGATCGAAAGGATCGCCCACGCCCAGTTCCTGCGAGGTTTCGGGCATCAGTTGCATAAGGCCCTGCGCACCTTTGGAAGATATGGCGCAGGGGCGGTAGCCGGATTCCCGTTCCATGACCGCGCGCAACAGCTCCGGCTGGATCTCCTGCGATTTGGCGGTGGTTTCAATGAGCGGCGCCACGATGGCATCGGCCAGCGGTTCGCAATCGGCCTGCGGAGCGGCGGGAGCGTCCCCGGCTGGCGGCGGAGGATCTCCGGGCTTGAGCCAGGCCCCGGCGGACTCAGCCTGTTGGCGCACGGCCTCGCGCTGCTTTTCGATAGCCGCGCGTTGCTTCTCGATGGAAGCGCGCATGGCCTCGGCCGGGGAAAGAGGCGGCGCCTGCGCGGCGGGCTCGACTTTGGGAGTCGCGTTCGCGGGGGCGGCGTTGGCCGGCGGGGCGGACTGAGGCGCCGGCGCCGGTGCGGGCGTGGCGGGTGTTTGGGCCAGAGCCGCCGAGACTCCCAAAACACAGATCCACTTCATCATCAGGAACCTTATCGGCGGAATCGGCGGGAAACTCCAGCCTCCACGGCACCCTACGTGTCCGTCATCCCCGGCCGATAAGGAGAGATAGTGACAGTATCCGGAGTTTCCGGGCTGGGTTCGGGAACCGCTGCGAATGGCCCGGGCGCGGCCGCGCCCCCCCCGCATGGCAGTAACAAACTGACACCCGGCCAGAAGGCCGCGGTCGCGCAGTTGAAAGTCACGGATCGCCACGTGCGCCAGCACGAACAGGCCCACCTGGCAGCGGCGGGACCTTACGCCAAAGGCGGCCCTTCCTACACCTACTCCATCGGGCCGGACGGCAATCTGTATGCCGTGGGCGGCGAGGTCAGCCTGGATGTCGCCCCCGATCCTTCCGATCCGCAGAAAACCATCGACAAGGAACGTACCGTCGAGGCCGCTGCCAATGCCCCGGCGGACCCGTCCAACCAGGACCGCAGGGTGGCTGCACAGGCTGCCGCCATGGAGCAAGCCGCCCAGCAGCAACTGGATGACCAGAAGCAATCCTCCGCCTACGGCCAGCCGGATCCAGTGCCGGCCGGCCAGTTGATCTCCGAGATCCTGTGAGTTCCCGTTCCGGGCGTGAACCGCGACCGGCCGGCGGGTGCGAGCCGCCAAACCGGCGCCTCGCCGGACTGCCCCGGATGCTGGCTGTCTACGCCGGCTGGGGCGGCGTCGCGGCGCCAAAGGATTGCAGCGCGAGATAGCTGAGGCCGAAGCGCGCGATGTTGTCCAGTTGCCGCTCGAATCCGTCCTGGTGTCCTTCCTCGCCGGCTACCAGGTGCTCGAAGAGTTGCTTCGAGACGGCGTCGGCGTTGGCCCCGCAGGTCTGCGCGAAACCGTTGTAATCGCGGGCGCTTCCCTGTTCCATTTCGATGGCCTTGGACAACATTGCGGTGGGATCGGCGATCGTTTCGACCGGACCGGAAGCAGCCATCAGGACATCGCCCTTCAGAAAGAGAATCCGCCCGGCCAGCGCTTCCACATGTCCCATCTCGACGATGGCCGTGCGCTTGAACAGATTCGACAGGGGCGCAAAGCCCTGATCGTCCAAATGGAAGTGGAAGTACATGTACTGGTGAACCGCCGCCAGTTCGTCCGCCACGGACTTGTTCAGCAACTCGATGCTGTTTTCGCTATTCACGACAATGGCCTCCGAAAGATATCATAGAGCGGATCCTGCGGTTTGACCGTTTCGGGGTGCGCGGCGAACGCGCAGCCTATACCGCAGCAAAGCTTATTTTTGGACCGCCAGTATCGCTCCGCCAAAGGCGCTCACGCCGTTGTAGGTTGCCGTCACCGGGTCGTCGCCATCGGCGGCCGACATAGGCACCACCACGTTGAACTGGTACAGCCCCGGGCTCACCACTCCGGCATATTGCACGGTGGCCGATAAGCCGCCAATCCGGATCGCGGGCAAACTTGCCAGGGGCGCGAACTGCGTCGCCGAGCCGCTGGCGAGGGATGTCGCGGGCAGGCCAAAACCGGTTCCATACAACGCCACTATCTCGCCCGGTTTGGCCGGGGCGAACGGGTACCCGGGTGTCGCCAGCGACACCGGCCCCACCGGGCTCCAGTCGCCATGCTGCGCCACGATGTAAGGTGTGGCGCCCCGCACCAGGAATGCGGGCGCCAGCGGCTTCAGATTGACGATGAACGGCGCGCTGGCATTGGCGCCGTTGGTCACCACGACCGGCGCCGGGCCTACCGCCGGGTCGAGGGGCGTGAGCACATTCACCTGCGCGGGGCTGATCCAATACACATAAGCCGGCTTTCCGTTCAACCGTGGCGCCGACTCCATCGAGCTGTGCCGGCATTTCGCCCGAGGCGAACTCGGGTGCGCGGTCCCACCGCAGGCCGCCAGAGCCTACGTCGCCTGGCGCCAGTCCCGATCCGTGAATCTCGATCCAGGCGTTCTGCGCGATATCCGCGCCGCCCGACACCACGTTCACGCCGTGGATGGTCACGGGTCCCACCTGATCCTGGGGCTGCAGGAGGCGTATGGCACGGTTGCCCGCGTCGGCCACATAGATCCGGCCGTTCGAGTCCGCGGCCACGCCGGTTGGCCCGCCCAGTTGCGCGGCGGTGGCCAGGCCGCCGTCCCCCGAGTAGCCCGCCGTGCCGTTGCCTGCCACCGTGTCGATGTTGCCGCCCGAGATCTCGCGAACGCGGCTGTTGGCCGAGTCGGCGACAAAGAGGTTGCCTGCGCCGTCCAGGCCGAGCCCGAGGGGCAGGCTGAGTTGTGCGCCGGCCGCCGGTCCGCCATCGCCGGAGAAACCGGAACCCGCGGCGCCGGAGAGGGTGGTGACGGTCCCATCGGGCGTTAGGCGGATGATGCGGGAGTAAGGGCCGTCGGCGGCATACAGGTTGCCGGAAAGGTCGACCGCCATGCCCCAGTACTGCGAAGGCCACTGGAAATACGGCCCGCCCCCCATGAGCGGTCCGCCATAAAGCAACTGCGTCACCACGCCGCCCGGCGAGACTTTGCGAACGTACTGGCCCAGACTGGTGTTGACGTAAATGTTGCCGGAGTTGTCCGTGGCGATGGCCGCCGGCCCGCCGGTGCCGATATAGCCAAGACTGGAGTTGGCCGCCACCGTGGTGATGGTGCCGTTGGGGGCGACCTTGCGGATCGCGTAGTTGCCCTCGTCGGCGATGTAAAGGTTGCCGTTGGCGTCGAAGGCGACTGCGCGGGGGTTCGAGAGTTGCGCCGCGGTGGCCGGCCCTCCGTCGCCGGAGTAGCCCGCCACGCCCGTGCCCGCCACCGTGGCGATGGTCCCATCGGCCAGCACCTTGCGGACGCGGTTGTTCCCGGCATCGGCGATATACAGGCTGCCGGCGGCGTCCACGGCGATTCCCAGCGTGGCTGACAGCGGCGCGGCGGCCGCCGGACCGCCATCGCCCTGGAAGTCGAAGCTGCCGTTGCCCGCCACAGTTGTGATTGTGCCGGCGGCGGAGACCATGCGGACGCGGTAGTTCTCTTCATCGGCGATGTAGAGGTTGCCGCCGGCATCGGTGGCCAGACTCAAAGGCATGTGCAGTTGGGCGGCGAGCGCCGGGCCGCCGTCGCCCGCGTATCCCGCGGTCCCCGTGCCCGCCACGGTGTGGATGATCCCGTCGGGAGTGATCTTGCGAATCCTGTCGTCGTCGCCGATGTAAAGGTTGCCGCTCGCGTCCACGGCGACGCTCTCCAGGAAGTCGAAGTCGGCGTTGATTGCCGGCCCGCCGTCGCCGGGGACGCCATAGGTTCCCTCACCCGCGATGGTGGTGATGATGCCGGCTGCGGAGATTTCGCGAACCCAAATGCTGTCGGCGATGTACAGGTTGCCGGCGCCATCCGCGGCCATGCCCACCAGATCCTGGATGGCCGCCTGGATGGCCGGCCCGCCGTCGCCGGAAGCTACGTTCACGCCGCTGCCCGCATACGTGCCGATGGTGCCGGTGGGCGATATCCTGCGGATTCGGTTGCCCTCATACCCGCCGAAGTAGAGATTGCCGGCGCTGTCGGCGGCCATGACGGCGCCGGAGCCCAGGTCGATCCGCGCCTGCGTGGCCGGCCCGCCGTCGCCGGTGGTTCCGTTGATCCCCGTGCCCGCGAACGTGGTGATGATGCCGCTCGGGGCGACCTTGCGAATGCGGTTGTTGCCCGTGTCGCCGATATAGAGATTGCCGGCGCCGTCCACGGCCACGCCGTAGGGGTTCGACAGTTGCGCGTTGACGGCCAACGCGCCGTCTCCCGAGAACCCGGCCGCCGGAGTGCCGGCCACGCGTGTCAACATTCCGTCCCGGCCGATCCGGAACACATAATTCAGGCTGGCGAAGTAGACATTGCCGGCGGCATCCGCCGCCAGGCCGCCCGGCTCGTAAATCCCGGTGCTTATGCCTGGGAACGGCGTGGCTGGCGTGGCGCCGCCGGCCACGGTCGAAATCACGTAGGGCTGCGCCCAGAGCGCGCCAGCCACCAGAAAGCCCCAACCCGCGCAGACTGCCCGCATCACGTCCTCTCTGCTTCCAGTGTAACCGCTGTGATTCCGCAGTCGACCCGCAAGGCCCGTGGGTGCGCAAGATTGAAGTGACGAGAACCCGGCAACCGATCTCCATCCCCACGGAGCTGCGACCGTGAGAAGCCGTCAGTTTCTCCAATTTGCAATACCGTGCACTTTACATGAGAGAGTAACGTCCCCGTAATTCTAGTCATGGAGCTTCCGGACCAGCCCATCTGGCTGCAGATCCCCAAGCGGTCCGGGCGGCGTGGACAAACCGCGGCATGCCAGCCCGGCTCACGCGACACTTTGCGGCTGGCAACAGCCCGCGCGTCAGAACCGGCGGACGCCGGTTGAACCCGTCCCCGGCTCGGGCCGCTCGCTGACGCTTACGGTTCCGGGCAGGACAGGAAGCGGCTGCCGAGTTCTGGGCTTCAGAACCGGCGGACGTTGGTTGAACCCGTCCCCGGCTCGGGCCGCTCGCTGACGCTTACGGTTCCGGGCAGGACAGGAAGCGGCTGCCGAGTTCTGGGCTTCAGAACCGGCGGACGTCGGTTGAACCCGTCCCCGGCTCGGGCCGCTCGCTGACGCTTACGGTTCCGGGCAGGACAGGAAGCGGCTGCCGAATTCTGGGCTTCAGAACCGGCGGACGCCGGTTGAACCCGTCCCCGGCTCGGGCCGCTCGCTGACGCTTACGGTTCCGGGCAGGACAGGAAGCGGCTGCCGAGTTCTGGGCTTCAGAACCGGCGGACGCCGGTTGAACCCGTCCCCGGCTCGGGCCGCTCGCTGACGCTTACGGTTCCGGGCAGGACAGGAAGCGGCTGCCGAGTTCTGGGCTTCAGAACCGGCGGACGTCGGTTGAACCCGTCCCCGGCTCGGGCCGCTCGCTGACGCTTACGGTTCCGGGCAGGACAGGAAGCGGCTGCCGAGTTCTGGGCTTCAGAACCGGCGGACGCCGGTTGAACCCGTCCCCGGCTCGGGCCGCTCGCTGACGCTTACGGTTCCGGGCAGGACAGGAAGCGGCTGCCGAGTTCTGGGCTTCAGAACCGGCGGACGTTGGTTGAACCCGTCCCCGGCTCGGGCCGCTCGCTGACGCTTACGGTTCCGGGCAGGACAGGAAGCGGCTGCCGAGTTCTGGGCTTCAGAACCGGCGGACGTTGGTTGAACCCGTCCCCGGCTCGGGCCGCTCGCTGACGCTTACGGTCCCGGGCAGGACAGGAAGCGGCTGCCGAGTTCTGGGCTTCAGAACCGGCGGACGTTGGTTGAACCCGTCCCCGGCTCGGGCCGCTCGCTGACGCTTACGGTTCCGGGCAGGACAGGAAGCGGCTGCCGAATTCCGGGCTTCTGTGTCGCGCACTCGCCTTCTCTACTTTGTTGACTGGCTTTGGGGTGATGGTATAATGGACCCGAGTCCACCGGAAATAATCCCTTTGGTTGCAGGTACATGCAATGTCTGCATCCTTGCGCCTCGGGGATGAATCGAAATCTATATAGATGGCCAGTCCGCTTCCCATACCGAATCCGGCGCGCTTCCACGCCGAATCGCTGCTCTCGACTATCGGTCATACGCCGCTGCTGCGCCTGGAAAAGATCCCGCTCGAATTCCCCAATATCGAGATCTGCGTCAAGGCGGAGTATTTCAACCCGGGCGGGTCGGTGAAGGACCGCGCGGCGCGCAACATGGTGCTGGACGGCGAACGCTCGGGCAGGCTGAATCATGGCCGCGTGCTTCTGGACGCGACCAGCGGCAACACGGGAATCGCCTACGCTATGATCGGCGCGAAGCGCGGCTACAAAGTGAAACTGGTGATGCCGGCCAACGTGTCCGAGGAGCGCAAGCGCATCGTCAAGGCGTACGGCGCGGAGATGGTATTCAGCGATCCGGCCGAGGGCTCCGACGGCGCCATCCGCCTGTGCCGCGAGTTGTATCGGGCCGACCCGGACCTGTACTTCTATCCGGACCAGTACAACAACCCGGCCAACTGGAAGGCGCACTACGACGGGACCGGGCCGGAGATCGTCCAGCAGACCGGTGGACGGCTTACCCACTTCGTCGCGGCCATGGGCACCAGCGGCACGTTCATGGGCGTCACGCGGCGGCTGCGGCGCGATCTGCCGCACGTCGAGTGCTACTCCGCGCAACCCTCCAGCGGGTTTCACGGACTGGAGGGATTGAAGCACATGCCCACCGCCATCGTGCCGGGCATCTACGACGAGAAACTGGCCGACGGCAACCTGTGGATCGAGACCGAGGACGCCTACCGCATGGTGCGCCGGCTGGCCAGGGAAGAAGGCCTGCTGGTGGGAATCTCGTCGGGCTGCAACGTGCATGCCGCGACTGTGCTGGCCCGCCGGTTGGCGGAGCGCGAGCAGCCGGCCGTGATCGTCACGTTGCTGTGCGACAACGCCGACAAGTACCTCAGCGAGCGCTTCTGGAACGAGCCATGATGCACATTGCGCCCGACCCCTGGGAGGCCATGGTGAAGCACGCCCGCGAGGTTTATCCCAACGAATGCTGCGGCGCCATGCTGGGCTCGATCGACGGCGATGGGAAGCTGGTGCTCGCCGCCCTGCCGCTCGAGAACGCTTTCGATGGCGCCCAGACGGCGCGCTACGAACTGCGCCCCGAAGACCTGCTGGCGGCCGACCGGGCGGCGCGCGAGCGGAAGATGGACCTGATCGGCATCTACCACTCGCACCCCGATTGCGACGCGTACTTCTCCCAAACGGACCTGCGGAACTCGTGCCCGTGGTATTCCTTCGTGGTGCTCTCCATTCGGAAAGGCGAGTTCCACCACGCCAATAGCTGGCTGCCTGACTTCGAGCGGACCGAGGCGGCGAAAGAGGAGTTGACTTACTGACATGGCCAAGATTCTGATCCCCACGCCCCTGCGGCAATTCACCGGGAAACAGGACGCAGTGAGCGCCGCGGGCGCCACGGTGGGCGAGGTCCTGGACGCGCTCGCCACCGAATATCCCGGCCTGCGCAAGCAGATCTTCACCGATGAAGGCAAGCTGCGCAGTTTCGTGAACGTGTACCTGAACGACGAAGACATCCGCTACCTCTCGAAGAGCGACACGCCGGCCACCGATGGCGACACCATCTCGCTGGTGCCCTCAATCGCCGGAGGCTCGACTGCGATGGCCTCGCCCACCGGGGCGGAATCGCTCACCAGGGACGAGATTCTGCGCTACAGCCGGCACCTGATCATCCCCGAGGTGGGAATCGTTGGCCAGCAGAAGCTGAAGGCCGCCAAGGTGCTGCTGGTGGGCGCCGGCGGACTGGGCGCGCCGCTGGGCCTGTACCTCACCGCGGCCGGCATTGGGCGCATCGGCATCGTGGATTTCGACGTGGTGGACTTGACCAACCTGCAGCGCCAGGTGATCCATTCCACGCGCGACGTGGGCCGCAAGAAGCTCGATTCGGCCGCCGAAAAGATGCTGGCGATCAACCCGGAGTTGCGAGTGACGAAGCACGAAACCGCGCTTTCAAGCGAAAACGCGCTGGAGATTCTCAAGGACTACGACCTGGTGGTGGACGGCACCGATAACTTCCCCACGCGCTACCTGGTGAACGACGCCTGCGTGCTCTCGGGCAAGCCCAACGTGTATGGGTCGATCTTCCGCTTCGAGGGGCAGGCGACCATCTTCGCCTACCCCGGCGGCCCTTGCTACCGCTGCCTGTACCCTGAACCGCCGCCTCCCGGCCTGGTGCCGAGTTGCGCCGAGGCCGGCGTGCTGGGGGTTCTGCCGGGGACCATCGGGCTGATCCAGGCGACGGAAACCGTGAAGCTGATTTTGGGAATCGGCGAGCCGCTGGTGGGACGCTTGCTGCTCTACGACGCGCTGGGGATGCGGTTCCGCGAGCTGCGTCTGCGCAGGAATCCGGAGTGCCCGGTGTGCGGCGATCGTCGCACCATCACCAGGCTGATCGACTATCATCAATTCTGCGGCGTGCCGGCTCCGGCAAGCGCGGCGCCCGGGCAGGAGACGAAGATGAACGCAGGGGAGATCGGCGTTACCGAATTGAAGGCGAAACTCGACCGCGGCGACAACTTCGTGCTGGTTGACGTGCGCGAGCCGCACGAGTACAGGCTCTGCAGCATTCCTGGATCGAAGCTCATTCCGCTGGGCGAGCTTCCCAAGCGCATCGGCGAACTGGACCCGGCGGCGGAACTAGTAGTCCATTGCAAGTCGGGCGGGCGGAGCGCTCGGGCTTGCGGCGTTCTCCGTCAGGCCGGGTTCCAACGCGTGCGCAACCTGGTGGGAGGCATTCTGGCCTGGAGCGACAAGGTCGATCCCAGCGTGCCGAAGTACTGATTCCTCGCGGTCGCGGCGTTGTGGAGTGGGTTGCCCCGCCGTTTGCTGCCGCCTCGCCGCAGCCCGGCATGGCGCGCCAGAGTATCCTGGAAGGTGCCGTGGGTCGCGCCACCGAGTGCGGCTCGCCGCGGATCGACGCCGATTGAGACATGTCCGGACAACTGGTAGAGTGCGTACCGAATTTCTCCGAGGGGCGCGACCCGGCCACGATTGACGCCATCGTGCGGGCCATGCTGGGTGTGCCGGACGTGGCGCTGCTCAATCGCCAGTCGGATGCCGACCACAATCGTTCGGTGATCACGCTGGCCGGTCCGCCGGCCGCGGTGGTCGAGGCGGCGTTTCGCGGCGTCGAAATGGCCGTGGAACTCATCGACCTCACCCGGCACCAGGGCGCGCACCCGCGTATCGGCGCGGCCGACGTGGTGCCCTTCATCCCCCTCCAGGGCGTCACCATCGAGGACTGCGTGCGCCTGGCCGAACGCCTGGGCCAGCGAATCTGGAGCCGTTTGAAGGTCCCGGTGTATCTCTACGAAGCGGCGGCCAGGCGGCCCGACCGCGCCAACCTGGAGAACATCCGCCGCGGCCAGTTCGAGGCGTTGGCCCGGGAGATGGGCACGTTGGCGGAGCGCAATCCAGATATCGGCGATCCCGTCTGCCACCCGACGGCCGGCGCCACCGTCGTCGGCGCACGCAGTTTCCTCATCGCCTTCAACATCAACCTGGGCACGCCGGAGGTGAGTGTAGCCAGTAACATCGCCAGGACCATCCGGGCGTCCAGCGGCGGCTTCCCCTGCGTGAAATCCATGGGCGTGATGCTGGCGTCGCGCAACCTGGCACAGGTGTCGATCAACCTGACGGACTTCGAACGGACTCCCCTGCACGTGGTGTTCGAAGCGGTGAAGCGCGAGGCTGCGCGTTACGGCGTGGAGGTGGTGGGCAGCGAGATCGTAGGGCTGATTCCGGGAAGAGCTCTGGAGATGGCGGCCGGCTACTTCCTGCGCTTTGAGAACTTCCGCCCGGAATTGGTTCTGGAGAACCGCATCGCCGCCATCTCCAAACCGGCTGGCGTGCCGTAGTTTCCGGATGCTCTGGCCAAGCCGGCGGCGACTCCCGGCGGCGGCAGCGCGGCACCGGCCCTGGCAGCCAGGTGGCGCGCCTCGCCCAGTTGGACAGCGGCCCGATCCGGGAAGATTTCAGGTTCTTCACCGAGGCCGTGGACCGTGACGCTGCTGCGCCACTCGGGGCGGCCGAGGTCCCGCTGGAAGTGTTGGAGCAATTCGCGGTGATGGCGTGGCGGCCCGTGTGCGCTCCGCCGCGGGATAGTTGGGCGCCCTGCTGCCGCGGAATGTGCGAAATGGAACGTCCGTAGCAAGCTGAACCCAAAGGATTCGCAAGAATCCCCCGGATTTTTGGCCCAAAAGCCTGGGTTCCAACGTCTAAGTAAATAGTAGGGATTCTTTATGATGAGACCCCAGACTTCGGAGAACAGAAGATTTGCCGAGTTGCGCGCCCTTACGGACCGCCAGCTAACCGCGTTGATCACCAGCCGGTTAGAGCGTGGATTCGCGTTGGCTTGGCATCCGGATTGTGGAGCAGGCGGAGCTTACGAGGAGTTGACACGGCTTTGTTCGGAGATCGGCCGTCTGCTGCCCGCGGTCAGTGGCTCGGACCGCGCCCGCCTGCAGTCCCAGCTCGCGCAACTCGAAGAGGCGACGACGTTCGGCATGCGCGTGCAAACGGCTTCGTGATGGCCCGTGGTTCAAGAGTATCGTTGTCCGGCACGACCATTGCGAGAAACTCCCTGTTGCGACGTTGCTTGGCCTCATCCAGACGCGGCGCGGGGCTGGTCGAAGCATAGGACCTTCGCCGCCGGTAGGCGGACCGGCGGCTGGGCGCGATTCGGCTGATGGTTATCGGCGCGGACGGAGGCACGGAAGATGGCGGCGGCGATGCGGTCGAGGTCTCGCAGGGGAATCCGTTCCCAATGCGCGTCGTGCGGCGAAGTGGTAACGTGCGGCGTGAGGGACTGCATGTCGGCCTGGCAGTCGGCAGTGAGACGGTATGGGGTGGTGAACAGGTCCAGGTGGACGTGGCCATATCGGGAGCGGGGCGAGCAACGCTCGCTCCAGACCACGGGGATGCGCAGGCGCCAGCACCATCGGGCGTAGGCGGCAAGCAGTTCCTGGCGATCACGGCAGGCGGCGTTGAGGTAGCCGTTCTCGCGTGCGTGATTCAGGCGCCGGCGCTGGCGGCCGGTGAACTGGGCTTCGGGATGGACATTCTCTCCGGGCACTGCAAGAGTATCGGATGTCTGGGGGATAACCTGTAGGGCTGGTGCGTTGCTGTACGGAAGATCACTTACTCCGGCCGCGCAATGCGCGGGAACGGCGCCGATCCAGCCCAGGCGCCGCAACTTTTTCGGACTGGGAGCGTTCAGTAGTCTATGGAACCTCAGATCGCTTCGCTGTCTAGTGGCTTTCGTGCTTCGGTTGACGTTGCCATAGCCACGTTAGCCGGCCTGACTGCGGTTCTCGTATGTTGGCCAATCGTCATCTTGACCACGGCAGTCAGGATTCCGCTCAAAGCCTGGAGAGGCCACTTCTCTCTGCGTCCTTCTTCCGGCGAACACGCTCGATAGGCCGGGCTCTCATTCCATTCGTTCCTATTCGGCCGCGATCCGGGACATTCCCAGGTATGCGCTGCGCTTGAACGGACTGCTCCAAAGCGGCGGATACCACACGCCTTCGATGCCGCATATGTGGTCAACGCCGGTCAGGGCGCGCGTGCTGATGTTCGCCAGCGACACCGTTGTCAGACTGGCCGAGCCGCTGGCTTGCGATGTGCGGCGGTTGACCCCTTCCAACCCACCCAGCCACTGCATTCCCGGTTCCCACTGCATGAGCCGCTCGATCTCCCACGGTGAACCCCTCGCCGATGGTCTGCTTGCGATCTACGGGTTTCAGCTTAGGGAGCCCACGGGGAGGAGCGGGACGGGCTAGTGCCTTGACCGCGAGAAACTGTTCCTTTGCCACGGGCCGCTCGCTCACGCTCGCGGTTCTGTCCGGAACCGCGAGCGTGAGCGAGCGGCCCGGTAATGGCGCCAAATCACACGTTCGAAGACCTAGCTGCCCGGAGAGTCGCCAGCGCCTCTGTTATCCTGGGGCGCAATGAGAGAAGTCCGATGAACTGGAGCGCAATCGCAGCCGTTCTTCTCGCACTAGCCGTCGGCCTGGGCGCGTTTGGAGCCCATGGCCTCAGGGACCGTTTCGACGAGTATCGCATGGGAGTCTGGGAGAAGGCCGTCTTCTACCACTTCGTGCATGCGTTGGGCATGCTGATCGTTTCGCTGATTCCGAGAGCCGGCGCCATGTCGAAGTCCGGCGCGGAGTGGGTGTGCTGGCTGCTGCTGGCGGGCATCCTGATCTTCTCGGGCAGCCTCTACGTCCTGGCGTGGAGCGGAGTCCGCATGCTCGGCGCGATCACGCCTATCGGCGGCGCGGCGTTCATCCTGGCATGGCTGCTGCTGGCGTGGAAGCTGGCGCGGCCATAGCCGGCGGCGTCTCCGGTGGTACGCTCAAAGTTTATGCCTCACGATGAGTTCAACCTGGCCGCTGCGGCGCGCCAGGAAATGATCGACCGCGGGTTCGAACCCGACTTCCCGCCCGAAGTCCAGCGCCAACTGGAGACTCTCGATGCACGCCCGGCCGCGGGATTGCGCGATCTCACCGCGCTCGCCTGGTCGTCCATCGACAACGACGACTCGCGCGATCTCGACCAGATCGAGTGGGCGGAGCGCACTGCCGGCGGCATCCGCGTGCTGGTGGGCGTCGCCGACGTTGATTCCGTGGCCGCCAAGGGAACGCCCATCGACATCCACGCGCAGCGCGAAACCACCACGGTCTACACCGGCATTTGCACGTTTCCCATGCTGCCAGAGAGGCTGTCGACCGGTATCACGTCGCTCAACGAGGGGCAGGACCGCGCCGCTGTGGTGATCGAGATGCTGGTGGCGGCCGATGGCTCCATCGCCTCCGAGAGCGTCTACCGGGCGCTGGTGCGCAACCGCGCTCAGCTCACCTATAGCGCGGTGGGCGCGTGGCTGGAGGGCACGGCCGCGGTACCGCCCAAGGTGGCGGCGATGGCCGGTCTCGCGGACCAGATCAAGCTCCAGGACGAAGCCGCCGTGGCCATGCGCGAGGCGCGGCACCGGCTGGGCGCGCTGACGTTCGACCGGCAGGAGAGCCAGGTGGTGATCGCCGACGGCAACGTCAAGAGCGTCGAGGCCCGCCAGTCGAACCGCGCCGCGCACCTGATCGAGGATTTCATGATCGGCGCCAATGAGGTGATGGCGCGCACGCTGCGTGGTGCGGGCGTTTCCTCCATCCGCCGCGTGGTCAAGGCGCCGGAGCGCTGGGCGCGCATCGTGGAACTGGCCGGGCAGTACGGCGACAAATTGCCGCCCGAGCCCGACGCCGGAGCGCTCAACGCGTTCCTCATGCGCCGCAAGGACGCCGACCCGGTTCACTACCCCGACGTCTCGCTTTCCGTGCTGAAACTCATGGGGCCGGGCGAGTACGTGCTCATGCGGCCGGGCGGCGAGGAACAGGGCCATTTCGGCTTGGCCGCGCACGACTACACCCACTCCACCGCGCCCAATCGCCGCTTTGCCGACCTGGTGACGCAGCGCCTGCTGAAGGGCATTCACGCTTCGGCGCCGTATTCCGACGCGGAGTTGGACGCGATCGCCCGCGCCTGCACGGAACGGGAAGACGCCGCGCGCAAAGTGGAGCGCGACATGAACAAGCGCCTGGCCGCCGCGGCGCTGCAAGACCGCGTGGGCCAAAGCTTCTCGGCAGTGGTGACCGGCGTGACGCCGAAGGGCGTTTTCGTGCGCGTGCTCGATCCGCCGGTGGAAGGCCGGCTAATGCGCGGCGAGCAGGGGCTGGACGTGGGCGACCGCCTGCGCGTCTCGCTGCTGGCAGCCGATCCGCGGCGCGGCTTCATCGACTTCGGGAGGATCTCATGACGCCTTTTCTCCGCCACACGCTGGCCACGCTGGCCTACCGCGCCGGCAAGGCGCTCGGCGGCGCGCCATCCGACTTCGCCTCGTTTCGCGCCGATGATACGTCGCGCACGCCGGTCGAGATCCTGGCCCACATGGGCGACCTGTTCGACTGGGCGCTGTCGATCGCCAATGGATGCCAGGCTTGGCATGACTCGGCGCCGCTGCCCTGGGACCAGGAGGTGGCGCGCTTTTTCGCCGCTCTGGCCGCGTTCGACCAGCGCGTCGCGGAAGCGCCGCTCCCGCCGTCCATGGAACGGCTCTTCCAGGGACCGATCGCCGATGCGCTGACGCACGTCGGCCAACTAGCCATGCTGCGCCGCATGGCCGGATGCGCCGTCCGCGGCGAGAACTTCTACGTGGCAGACATCGCCATCGGGCGGGTCGGGTTCGAATGAAAACCCGGGGACAGACGGCGGAACGTTCACCAGGTTTTCCGGAAGCACGGGCTGATAAGACAGCACCTAGTGCCTTGACCGCGAGAGACTGTTCCTTTGCCACGGGCCGCTCGCTCACGCTCGCGGTTCTGTCCGGAACCGCGAGCGTGAGCGAGCGGCCCGGTAATGGCACCAAATCACACGGCCGAAGACCTTGCCGCGGAGATTCGCCCGGAAACCGGAAAACGTTCCGTCTGTCCCCAGGTTTCTTGTTGCTGCTGGCGTGGCCGCTTCTGGCGCAGGAGGGCGTTCGCTACGAGATCCGCTTCCCCAACGCCGCGCATCATGAGGCCGAAATCCGCGCCACGTTCTCTGGTGTTCCGCAGCCGGTGCTCGAAGTGGTGATGAGCCGGTCGTCGCCGGGGCGCTACGCGCTCCACGAGTTCGCCAAGAACGTCTCGAACTTCAGGGCCTCCGACGGCCAGGGCCACGCCTTGGACTTCTCGCGCCCCTCGCCCTACCAGTGGAACGTGGCCGGGCACAAGGGGACCATCGTCGTCGAATACACCCTGTTCGGCGACCGCGCCGACGGCACCTACGCCGCCATCGACTCCACGCACGCGCACCTCAACCCGCCGGCCACGTTCGTGTGGGCGCACGGCTTCGAGCACACCCCCGCCGCGTTGACGGTCGCCGTGCCCGAAGGCAGCGGCTGGACGGTCGCCACCCAACTGGCGCACCGCGACGACGGCGCCTGGACCGCGCCCAACATGGACCGCTTGATGGACGCCACGCTCGAGATCGGCCGCCACACCGAGCTCGATTGGAAAGTGGGCGACGCCCTCTTCCGCCTGGCGCTGCACCACCAGGGCACTGACGAAGAGGCCGCCGCGTTCGCCCGCATCTGCGAGGCTATCACCATCGAGGAAGAAGGCGTCTTCGGCGCATTCCCCAAGTTCGATACCGGCCTCTACACCTTCCTGGTCGATTACCTGCCCTATGTCGATGGCGACGGAATGGAGCATCGCGACTCCACGTCCATCACCGGCCGGTTGGATTTGCGCACGTCCGGCGCGGATGCCGCCGACTCGGTCGCGCACGAGTTCTTCCACTCCTGGAACGTCAAACGCATCCGGCCGCGGTCGCTCGAACCCTTCGATTACGAGCGCGCCAACATGTCCGGCGAACTGTGGTTCGCCGAAGGCTTTACGAATTACTATGGCACGCTGACGCTCAAGCGGACCGGTCTGGAAAGCCTCGACCGCTTCGCCCGCTCGCAGACCGGCGCCGTCAACAGCGTGCTCACCGCGCCCGGACGGCTGGTCTCCAACGCGATCGACATGAGCCGCCAGGCGCCTTTCGTGGACGCCGCCGTCTCCGTCGACCCCGTCAACGCCGCCAACAATTACATCTCCTACTACACCTACGGCCAGGCGCTGGCGCTGGGCATCGACCTCGCCATCCGCGCGCGCTTCCCCGGCAAGTCGCTGGACGACTGGATGCGCCAGATGTGGCGCGAGCATCCCGACATCGACAAGCCCTACACCCTCGAGGACCTGGAGCGGACGCTGGCCACCGCTACTGGCAGCCCGGACTTCGCCGCCGAAGTTTTCCGCCGGCACATCTACGGCAAGGAGCCCATGGACTATGCTGGGCTGCTGGAGCGCGCCGGATTGCTGTTGGAGAAGCGCGTCGGCCGCAACAGCGTGTGGATTGGCGCGCGGAACGCCAGTTGGTCGGGCGGCGGCATGACCCTGGACGAGCCCACGCTGCGCGGTTCACCGCTGTACGATGCCGGGCTGGACCGCGGCGACCGCGTTGTGGAGTGGGACGGCCACGCGGCCAAGACGCAGGCCGAACTGGACGCTATCCTGGCGCGGCACGAGCCTGGCGACAAGATCCGCGTGCGCGCCGAGACGCGCGCCGGCCGAAGGGAAGTGGACCTCGTGCTAGCCGCGCCGCCCGGTTTGCGGATCGTTCCCTACGAGCTGGCCGGCCGCACGCTGACGCCGGAGATGGTCGCGTTCCGCGAGGCGTGGCTCTCGTCGAAGGCGATTCATCCGCTGCCCAAACTCCTGCGATACTGCCCCGTGTGCGGGCGCGCCCAGGCGTTCGAATTCGATAACTGTCCGTACGACGGCGCGGCGCTAAGCATTACGCCGGCCAAGCCGGTGGAGTAAGCGGGCCAGCGGGCGGGGAAGAACATGAGCCGGCGTGAAGAGTGGCGGAAGGTCCTCGATTCCGAAATGGAGCGTTGGACTGCCATGTCCAGTGAACAGTTGGTTGCCGGGTTGCAGGATCCGCCGCTGGCGTATGAAGTCGAGTTCGATGGGAAGATGTACCAGGTGGAAGTGGAGCTTCTGGAGAACACCGGGGAGTATCTGCACATTATGGTTGGCGTTGACGACGGCAGTCTTCCGGCGTCCATCTGCCCTTTGAGCCGGAGTTTCATTTGCAGGAAGGCGCCTGCGCCCAGGTAGCGAGGGCCCTTGATCGGCCTCCCTGCCGGCGGCGCAGAGCCGGCAATCCGCATGGCGCACTGCGCCAGTCTGCCTTGAGGGCGCATGGCGCGCCCTGCCAGTTCACCCGCTTCATTCCCGGCACGAAATCGAAGTGCGCATCGCGGCTCACCAGCGGCAACGAGTGCTGCCGGACCAGGGCCGCGATCCATAGATCGTTTGCGGGAATCGGGTGTCCGATGCGCTTGAGCTCGTGGCGGACCTCGGAGTAGGCCGCGGCTGTTCCCGCATCCACAGCCAGCACCCGGAAGTGCGGGATCATCTCCGCCAGCCACCGTTGATATCGCGCCCGGTCCCGCGAACCCAGGATGCCATACCGGTACTCTCCCAGAACGATCGCGGGCACCGCGATCTCGTCAGCCCGGCGAAGAACCGGCTCCAGCGCCGCGTCGCCGTCCGCCATCGCGGAGAGGGCGTTGGTGTCGAGGATCACCGCCAGTCCTCAGGCTCGATCTGGCCAAACTCCTTCTCGACGATCCGGTTGATCCGCACCGTCTCGGCGTGGAGGCCGCGCAGTTTGCCGAAGCCCTTCATCCACGGCTTGTCCGTGCCGCCTCGGGTGCGCAGTTTGTCAACCAGTGCCTCGGATACCAGTTCCCGCAAGGAAATCCCTTGCTCGGCCGCGGTCGCCTTTGCCAGCCGGAACAACGGGTCTGCAATTTCCAGGGTTGTCTTCATCTGGGCCATTATCCCATATTTATGGGAGCCGCAGTGCGATCACCGCAGCGGCGGACTGAGCCCCAACCTGGCGCGCTCCCATTCCCGCGCCTTCAGCCTCTTGGCCAGGCGCCGCAGAACGTACGGAAGCGAGCCGATGACAGCGAGCGCCAGGAGGCATAGACCCGCCGCCCTGTCTTCGTCGCCGAGGAGTCTCGCGAGATCGTCCTGGAACCGGCCCCACAGTAGAACCGGGGCGATCATGGCGGCGCACCAGGCATACACGCACAGCGCCTGCTTGAGATTCGGCGCCGTGACGTCGTGCACCCACCACCCGGTGGGATCGCGGACGGCATTCACGCTGGTCCGGTAAACCGAGACCCGCTTGCTCCACATGGGGACAAGGGGGACCCACATGAAGGCAAACCACTGGGTGGTCACGAAGGAACCGTCAGGGAAGAAATCGCGCCGGCCATATAGAGCCTGGCCGACGAAGAAATGTCTCTCGATGATCGCCATCAGACGGTCATAGAAGTCAACCACACCGCCCCCCTACCTCACCGTCCCCTTCACCGCCGCCTCGACTTCCACCCGGTTTTCGTCCAGAATCGTCCCCGTGGCCCGCTGCAGCGCGGCCCTGGCTTTCACGTACGAGCTGCGCGCCACCACTTCCGCCGATTTAGCCTGCGCCACCTGGTTCTCGTACTGGTTCACGAAGAACACGGTCGAAGCGCCCGCTTCGAATTTCGTCTGCTCGGCCTCCAGCGATTCCTGCTGGTACTTGCTCGCCTCCACCGCCGCCTCGTACGACGCCCGCGCGCGGCGCATGGCGATCACCGCGTCCTCCACTTCCAGGCGCGCCTGGTTCTGCAACTGCCGCACGCGGATCTCGGACTGCTTCACCTGTAACTCGTCGCGCGCCAGGTCGGATTCGGCGATGCGGTTGTGAATCGGCAGAGTCACTTGCAGTCCGATCCCATAAGTGGGATAGTCATGCGCCAGAATCTGCCCCAACACGCTGCCATAACCGCCCACGAACGAGGGGTTCGGATTGACGACGTATCCCGTGCCGGGCCCCGCCAGGCCGTTGTTCTGCAAGACTCCCACCAGGTCAACCTCCGGCCGCGTGGCGCTGCGGGCGCCCTCGAGCGCGATGTTCGAGTTGTCCACCTGGAGTGTTGCCTGGCTCAGGTCGGGACGATGGGCCAGCGCGTCGGCCACCAGGTCCTGGATCGGCCGCACTTCGTCCTGGGCGGGGATGGTCAGGGTGTCGGTCGGGATCACGGGCGCCGATTGCACGTCGGGGTCCCCGGCGCGCGTCAGCACGTTTTTCAGGATGGCTTCCTGCTCTTGCAGCAGGCCGCGGGAGTTGATCAGGTCCTGGCGCGTCGAAAAAAGCTGGGCGTTGGCGCGGGAGAGTTCGATGGGCGCCAGCGCACCCTCGTCCACCTGCGCCCGCGTGTCCGAGAGCAGCTTCTCGGCCAGCGCCACGGCCTCCTGTTTCACCTTGACGTCTTCGTACAGTGCCACGAAATCGGTATAGAGGCGGATTACGCCGTATACCGTCAGAATCAACTGCTGCTGGAACAGCAGGCTGGCGATCTTCCGCTCGTTGGCGGCGATGCGGATGTAGCGCCGGTTCAGCCCCACGCCGAAACCGCGCAGCAGCGGCTGCGTCACCGTGAACGCCAGGCTCGATCCGGTGAACGGATTGTAGCCGGTGGTCAGCGAGTTCAGGGACTGGTGCAGGTTGTTGAAGCTCAGCGCGGCCTGAGCGCCGGTCGAAAAACCCTGCTGCACGCCTGCGTTGGCCTGCACCGCGTTGGCCACCAGGGTGTTGGCGTCGTAACTCTGGAAGCTGGTCTCCGGCGTGGTCTGGTGCGACCAGTTCCACAGCCCGGTGACGGAGGGGTCGAGAACCGGAACCGCCGTTCCGCTCGATTGCGGCACGGAGCCCTGCACGGAATAGTTGACCAGCGGCGCACCCAGCGCGCCCAGCTCCAGCGCGTTGGCCGCGACCGTTGTCCCGTTGGTGGCGTTGCCGGCCACGGCCCGGTTGGTGACCAGCGGGCTGACCGGTCCGCCCACGCCCGCCGGCGCTTCCGCCAGCGTGTAGCCCAGGCCACGCACCACGCCGCCGCCCTGTGCGCGCCGTAGTTCGGTTTCACCCTGCCGCAGACCGGCGCGCTGCAGTTCCACATCGAGGTTGTTTTCGATGGCGAGCGCGAGCGCGTCCTCGAGCGACAGGTACAGCGTGCCCGCACGCAGCAGATCGCGGATGCGGCGCGAGTTGTCGAGGCTCGCGGCGCGGCTTTGCGCGCAGCCCGGCGGCGCCCACAGAAGAAATGCAAGCGAGAAGATCGGAATTGATTTCCACATGGTCATGAGATTCCACGCGCCGCCCGGTCAGGGCCGGTTTTCCGCGGCGGGCTTTTCGGCCGGCACCGGCTTGACCTTGACGCCTTCCCGGATGACGTCGCTGGGATTGACCACCAGCAGTTGTCCTTCCTCCAGACCGCCCAGAACCTCCAGATGGTCGCCATAATCGCGGCCCAGTTGAATGGGAGTGAAGTGAACCGTGCCGTCGGGGCGCACCACCGCCGCCTGCGGCCCGGTGCTGCGCATCACCAGCGTGTCGGCGGGAATGGAGAGCGGCGGCGCCAGACGCTCGACTCCCAGTTCCACCTGCGCATACATGCCCGGCAGCAGCAGCCCCCCGGTTTCGAGCACCTGCACCTCGGCTAGCAGCGTGCGCGACGCGGGGTCGAAAGAGTCGGCCGTGCGCGCCACGCTTCCGCGGAACTTGCGGCCCGGCAGGTCGGGAATGGTCACGGTGGCCGGCTGGCCGGCGTGGATGGACGCGGCGGAGGACTGCGGGACGTTCAGATAGATTCGCAGACGCTCCGTCTGCGCGATGCGAAATAGCAGCGTGGCGCCTTCGTTGACCAGGGCGCCGGTATCCACGTTACGCAACGTGATCACGCCCGCAAATGGTGCGCGCACCGTGAGGTACTCCTGCATGTCGAGCAGCCGTGACAGGTTGGCTCGGGCGGCGTCGGCCGAACTACGAGCCGCCGACACCGCCTTAGCCAGCGCCTCGACGGTAGCCTGCTGCGCGGCGTACTGCAAACGCGAAGTGTCGTTGTCCTGCCGCGAGACGATATTCTTGTCGGCCAGTTTCTGGTTGCGGTCGGCGTTGATCTTCAGCAGGCTCTCGGTGGCGGTTCCCTGTTGCATGCTGGCCTGAGCCTGCTCCACCGCGGCGTTGGCCTGGTCCGCCGCCGCCTTCGCCTGGCGGATCTGAGCATCCAGCTCGGGAGCTTCAATCTCCACCAGCGGCTGGCCGGCGGTCACGCGGTCGCCGATATCCGCGTACCGCTTCTTGATGTAGCCCGACGCCCGCGCCAGAACCGGAGCTTCGGTGACGGCCTGGATGTCGCCCGGCAGCATGAGGCTGGATTTCGCGGCCGCGCGCGTCACCGTCTGAACGTTTACCACCGGCAGAGCGTTGCCCGCGGTCCGCGCCTCGTTGGCCAGCCCCAGTTCGCGGCGCTCGCGCGGCAGGTATCCGAAGTAATACCCGGCCGCGCACAACCCTCCCACGAGCAGAACCAACACCAGTAGGGCACGCCCCGACGGTTTCCTCGCCTCCGGGGCGTGGCCATGCTCCATGAGCCGCTTCTGCTCCGCCAACTGGCGCTTCAAATCTTCGACTTCCGCGCGCAGCCGTTCTTCGTGGCTTTGAATCTCGTTCATTGCAAATCCTCGGGGACATTCCACTCACCCTGAATGTGTTCCCGCTCCTCCTGGACGATCCTTCGTTCATGGTCCACCGGGGGTTTGGTACGCAGCATACTGTACGCCATGGGGACGATGAACAGCGTGGTAATGGTGGCCAGCACCAGGCCGCCGATCACCGCCCGGCCCAGCGGCGCGTTCTGTTCGCCGCCCTCGCCCATTCCCAGCGCCATGGGAAACATGCCGATGATCATGGCGCTGGCGGTCATCAGCACCGGGCGGATGCGCGTGTGCCCCGCCGCCAGCGCCGCCGACCGCGAATCCATGCCCTCCTCCCGCTGGTCGTTGGCGAACACCACCATCAGGATGCTGTTGGACGTTGCCACGCCGATACACATGATGGAGCCCATCAGCGACGGAACGCTGAAGGTGGTCTGCGTCAGGAAGAGAATCCAAACGATCCCCGCCAAGGCTCCCGGCAGGGCCATCAGGATAATGAACGGATCCAGCCACGACTGGAAATTCACCACCATCAGCAGGTACACCAGCGCCACCGCGAACACCAGGCCGATGCCCAGGCGGTAGAACGAACTCTCCATGGTCGCCACCTGCCCGCGCAGGTCGATGGTGGTGCCGCGCGGCAGCTTCTTCGAAACGTCTGCGAGAATCTTCTCGACCGCCGCTCCAACCGCGCCCAGGTCGCGCCGGTCCACGTTTGCATACACGTCGAAGACCGGCTGCACGTTGTAGTGATTGACGATTTCCGGCGCCACGTTGCGCCCCACCGCCGCCAGGTTGGAAAGCAGTTGCGCCCCGCCGCCCGCGGCGCCCGGATTGCCATAAGCCGCGGATGACTGGCTGGGACCGGCGCCCACGGAGGCGTTCCCCGCGCCGGCCACCCCCGCCTGCGACGTCGGCGTGGTGAAGTTAACGCCGCCGATCAGCGGCGTGATAGGCGTGCTCATCAGCGCCGCCAGGGAATCCATCTTTCTCTGCGGCGTCTGTATGGCGACCGAATAGGTGACGCCGGTCCGCCAGTCCAACCACTGTGTGGGAGTCACCTGGCTGCTGGAGGAGAGCGAGATCAGCAGGCTGTTGCTCACGTCCTTTTGGGCCAGGCCCACCTGGCCGGCTTTGTCCCGGTCCACGTTGACCTCGATCACGGGATAGTCGACCACTTGGTGGATATGCACGTCGGCGGCGCCCGGAATACGCGCGAACCGCGACTCCAGATCCTGCGCGATCCGGTAATTGGCGGCAATGTTTCGTCCCATGATCTGCGCGTCGATCGGCGCCGGCAGCCCGAAATTCAGAATCTGGTTGGTGATGTTGGCGGCTTCGAAAAAGAACGTCACGTTCGGGAACTTCCGGTGCAGCCGCTTCCGCAGACGGTCGGTATATTCGGCCGTGGAACCGTGCTCTTCGGCGTTGAGCGAGATCAGAATGTCGCCGTCCCCCGGGCCCAGTGTCGGGTTGTCGCCGAACGCCAGGTTGATTCCGCCGGTGGGAACGCCGATATTATCGATCACGGTCGAAATCTCGCGCGGCGGAATCACGTCGCGGATTTCACGCTCGATGTCGCTGAAGATCTCTTCGGTCCGCTCGATACGCGTCCCCGCCGGAGCCCGCGCGTGCAGGCGCATCTGCCCGGAGTCCACCACGGGGAAGAAGTCGCGGCCGACGAATCCCGCCAGTCCCAGCGACCCCGCCACGAACACCGCGAACCCGATCAGGACCGGGGCGCGGTGGTCCAGCGACCAGTGCAGCAGCGACGTGTAGGACGCGCGCATGGCTTGGAAGCGCCGGTTGAAGAAGTAGTGGAACTGCCAGATGATCCCCGTGCCCCCGGCCGTCTCGCCGCCTTCGCCCCGCGCGTACAGTTTCAGCTCGGGCCGCAGCATGTAGTGCACCATGGTGGGGATCAAGGTTCGCGACAGGAAGTAGGACGCCATCATGGCGAACACCACGGCCATCGCCAGCGGGGTGAACAGGTACCTGGCGGCGCCGGTCAGCAGCAGCACCGGCACGAACACGATGCAGATGGAGAGCGTGGAGACGAAAGCCGGCGCGGCGATCTGTTGCGCCCCGTCCAGCACGGCCCGCACCAGCGGCTTCTTCATGGCCATGTTGCGATGCGTGTTCTCGATTTCCACCGTGGCGTCGTCCACCAGGATGCCCACCGCCAGCGCCAGGCCCCCCAGCGTCATCACGTTGATGGTCTGGCCCATCATGCTCAACACGATCAGGGACACCAGGATCGAGAGCGGGATGGAGATGCACACGATCACCGTGCTGCGCCAGCTCCCCAGGAACATGAGGATCATCAACCCGGTGAGACACGCCGCCATAATGGCTTCCCGCACCACGCCGTTGATGGCCGCGCGCACAAACAGCGACTGGTCGAAAAACTGCCGGACCTGCAAGGCCGAGGTGAGCCCGGCCAGAATCCCCGGCAGCGTCTTCTTGACGTTGTTCACCACCGCCAGCGTGGACGCCTTGCCGTTGCGCATCACCGTGAGCAGCGCACCGCGGGTGCCGTTGGTGCGCACGATGCTGGTCTGCACCGCGTAGCCGTCGCGCACCTGCGCCACGTCTTTCACATAGACCGTTGCGCCGTTCACCACCTTGAGCGGCAGGTTGTTCATGTCGTCCAGAACGCGCGGGCTGCTGTTCAGCCGCACCTGGTATTCCGTCGCGCCGATCTTCACCGTGCCCGCCGGCAAAATGAGGTTCTGATTGCCCAACGCCGCCGAAACGTCCGCCGGAGACAGACCCTTGGCGTAAAGCTGCTCCGGCATCAGGTCCACCATCACCATGCGGCTCTTGCCGCCGTAGGGCAGCGGCACGGAGCACCCTTGAATGGTCGCCAGTTGCGTGCGGATGAAATTCTGTCCCAGGTCGAAGAGTTCCTGTTCGCTCAGCGTCTTGCTCTCCAACCCGAGTTGCAGGATGGGCACGCTGGAGGCGTCGTACTTGATGACACTGGGTGGCGTCATGCCCGGCGGAAAAATGCGCAGCAGCGTCTGCGATTGCGCCGTGATCTGCGCCAGGGCCATTTCCACTTTGGCGTTCGGCTGGAAGTACACGCGGATCACCGACACGCCGCTATACGACTGCGATTCGATGTGCTCGATGTCGTTGACGGTAGTGGTCATCGACCTCTCGAAGAACGTCACTACCCGCTTTTCCATCTCCTCCGGCGTCAGGCCTTGATAGCTCCACACCACGCTGACCACTGGGATATCGATGTAGGGGAAAATGTCCACCGGCATGGACACGATGGCCGTCACGCCCAGGATGGCGATCAGCAGGGCCACGACAACGAAAGTATACGGACGCCTTAGGGCGAGTCGGACTATCCACATGCGGGCAGTACTTCCATGATATTCGATGGAGACGCCGCCCGGACCACACTAGCCCTTTTGGGCTATCGGTTGGCAGGCGGCGGCGCATACCCCCCACGTTCGGCTGCGAAGTGGGACAGACGCTTCCGTCTGTCAACCCGGCGGGCCTCTACGGCAAGTGAATAATCCCCCGCTGGATGGCCGCCGTGGCGGCTTGCGTGCGGTCCTGCGCGCCCAGTTTGCTCAGGATATTCTTCACATGGTTCTTCACCGTGTGTTCGGCGATGCTCAGACTGTATGCGATCTGCTTGTTCGCGAGGCCCTGCACGACCAGTTCCAGCACCTGGATCTCCCGCGCGCTCAGGTCCGGACGCGGCATCTGGGCGGCCAGCGAGGCGGCCACCGCCGCCGGCAGGTACGCCTGGCCGGCGTGCACGGCGTGGATCGCCTTCAACAGTTCGTCGTGCAGCACGTCCTTGGTGAGATACGCCTGCACGCCCGCCGCCAGCGCGCGGCGGATGTCTTCGTCCCCGCCGTAGGTGGTCAGGGCGATCATGCGCGCGTCCGGGAACTCCTTGCGGATCGCAGCGGCCGCCTCCACGCCGCCCATGACCGGCATGCGCAGGTCCAGCAGCGTCACGTCCGGCCGGTGCAAGCGGAACATCTCGACGGCCTGCTGGCCGTTGGAGGCCTCGGCAACTACCTTCATATCGGGCTGCATGTTGACGATCGTCGTCACGCCAACCCTCGCCACCAGGTGGTCTTCGGCCACCAGAATTCGAATCGGCTCGCTCATGGTAATGGCACCGTCACTTCCACTTCCGTCCCAACGCCCGGCCGGCTCTCCAGGCGCAAATCGCCGCCCAGGCGCTCGGCGCGCTCGCGCATCCCGATCAATCCGAAATGGCCGCCCAGCGACGAGAACACGTCGGGTTCCTCGAAACCCCGGCCGTTGTCTTCAATCCGCAACCGCAGTTTGCGCTCCCCGGTGCGCAAATGAATTGCGATCCTCGTCGCCCCCGCGTGCTTCAGCACGTTGGTCACTGCCTCCTGCGCGATGCGCAGAAGATGCTGCTCCATCGCCTGCGAAAGGTTGGCGGGCGGCCCGCCCGCGTCTACCGCGATGGCGACTCCGCTGCCCGCCGTCCATACCCGCGCGCCCGATTCCAGCGCCGAGGCCAGATCCTGCCCCTCCAGTACCGAGCTCCGCAGATCCATCACCGAGCGGCGCGCTTCCGTCAGGCTGTGACGCGCCATCTTGCGCGCCATGTCCAGGTACTTCCGCGCGGCTGAGGTTTCATCCGTCAGGCACATCGCCACCGCGTCGAGCTGCGAAGAGATCCCCACGAAACCCTGCGCCAGCGTGTCGTGGATCTCGCGCGCCAGCCGCGCCCGCTCCTCCAGCACCAGGGCGAACCGCGAGCGGATCTGCCGCAGCCGCAGCCCGTAAAGTCCGGATGCCGCCGCTACCGCCAGCGCCGCCGCCAGAATGCGGAACCACACCGTCTCGTAGAAATGCGGCAGCACGCTGAAATCGTACGGCGCTTCGGCGGGGGCGCCGCCGGCCAGCGACGCGCGGACCAGGAACCGGTAGTGGCCGTGGCGCAGGCTGTTGTAGTTGATGGTGCGCCGGCTTCCGGCCCGCACCCAGTCCGGGTCTACGCCTTCCAGCTTGTAGGAGTACTGCACTTGTTCGGGCGCGCTCAGGTGCAGCGCCGTATAGCGGAATTCCACCCGCTGGCTTTCCGGGGGCAGTTTGGCGGCGGTCGCCAGGTCCACCGATTCGCCGTTCGCCGTCATCTCCACCAGGCGCGGCACCGGCGCCAGGCGCGGCTGCGGCTGGGTTCCGGGGTCGAAGACCGCCAGGCCCCGGCTGGTGGTGAACCACAGTTCTCCGTCGGAGGTTCGCACTCCGCCCCCGGCGGTTGGATTCGCCGGCGCGCACTGCGCGCTGCGCAGGCCGTCCTCCACCCCGTAACTGGTGGGATCGAGCGAGCGCCGGTGGCCTGCCGCCAGGTCCCGCAACTGCCGTTTCGAGACGCGGCAGATGCCGCGCGTGGTGCTCAGCCACAGCGACTCGCCATCGTCGGTGATCCGGGCGATGTTGTCGCTCAGCAGCCCGTCCCGCTCGGTGAAGCTCCGGAACCGGCCGTCGCGCAGTTCGTTGAGGCCGCCGTCGAAAGTGCCGATCCACAGCGTCCCCTCGCCGTCCTCGTACAGCGTGCGGATCTGGTCGCTGGAGAGCCCGTCGGCGCTGGTGTACAGCCGTTGCTCCGCGCCGCGGATTCGCCACAGGCCCTTGCCGAAGGTGCCCGCCCACACCGCGCCATCGCGCGCTTCGCACAGCGTCGATACGCCCATCACCAGCACCGGGCCGCCGGGGATCACGGTTTCCACCGCGTGGCCGTGCATGCGGATCAGCCCGCCCGGTGTGGCCAGCCACACGTCTCCGGCGGCGTCTTCCATCGCGTCGTACACGTTGACCCGGGAGAACGGATCGGGAGGAGTGAACGCGCTGAACCGCTCGCCGTGCATCCGCGCCATCCCCCCATGCACGCCGATCAGCAGGTCTCCGTTGCGCGCCTGGCGGATCGAGAATACCTGCTCGCCGGGCAAGCCCTCCCGTACCGAGAACTGCGAACCGCCTTCGTTGGAAAACTGCAGCAGGCCGCTGTCGCCAAACCCCACCCAGATCTTTCCGGCGCGGTCCTGGAAGACCACCGTTGGCTGGTCGCTGGGCAGTCCCTCGCTCTTCCCGTAGACCGTGAAAATGTCGTCCCGCAAGCGGATCAGGCCGGTGCTCGTGCCCACCCACAGGTCGCCCTCCCGATCCTCGAAGAGGCACCGTACTTGCGTTCGTTCGTGGACTCCCTCGGCCGGCGTGACGATGAACCGGTCGCCTTCCAGGCGCGCCAGCCCGGAGTCGCTTCCCACCCAGATCCCGCCGTCGCGGTCCGGCAGCACGGTGCGAAGACGCAAGTCCGGCAGGCCGTCGGCCGTCCCGTACTTGCGCATCCGGCCGTCCGGCAACCGGCGCAGCAGCCCCTGGTTGCCGGCCAGCCACAGCGTGCCCCGCACATCCACCGCCATACTGGTGCCGATCGCGCCGGCCAGCGCCGCGCTGTTGATCGCCACGGTGAACTTCCCGCCCGCCAGCTTCCCCACGCCCGCGTAGCCCGCCACCCACAGGTCGTGGCTCCGGTCCTCGCACACCAGGCGGACGGCCGCCACGGGGAGATCCGGCCCCGGGGCGAAGTTGGTGAACCTGCCGCCGGCGAAGCGGCTCAGGTACTCCCCGGCCACGATCCAGAGAGCTCCGCCATGGTCGGGATACAGCCACGTGATGGCGTCGTCAGGCAGCCCCGATCTGGTGGTGTAGGTATGGAATCGCTTGTCCCGGTATTGGGTGAGGCCGTTCGGGGTGCCGATCCACAGGGCGCCATCGGCGGTGGCCGCGAGCGTGGTAATCGAGTTCGAGGGCAGGTCGCCGCTGTCCTTTCGAAAGGTGGTGAATTCGTACCCGTCGAAACGCGCCAGGCCTTCGTCGGTGCCCACCCACAGGTAGCCGTCGGCGGTTTGCACGATGGCGCGGACCGTGTCCTGGGGAAGCCCCTGCTGCTGCGTCCAGGTAGTGCGGGAGTACTGCGTGAGTCCCTTGTGCGGGTCGAGAGCGAAGGCGTTGGAGGCGGCCAGAAGTACCGCTCCCCAGAAGAGTCCTCGCAAATCGAGCGCGCGTGAGATGCTCACCCTGCTCTAGAGTATAAACCGGCGCGGTGAGGCCGACGCGCCGCTGTGCCCGTAGAGCCTACTGCCCTTGTTTTCAATTTGGTGGATGGTGGGCCCGTGGCGACTCGAACGCCAGACCTCTACCGTGTCAAGGGTGCTTAGGGCGGTTCTGACAGAACTGGCGGCTGAAAACAAATGACTTAGCTTTTTGAGTGTGCCCCAGAAGTGTGCGGGAATTCTGCGGGAATTCGGCATTCTGCGGGAATTGTGCGGGAGAAAAACCCACGGCTCGACGGGGTTGACTCAGCTCCCGCAACGGTTCCGAGATGCCCCGCGGCTCTCAGCGTATACTGGTATCGATGACGGTCAACCTCACACCTCACGGGCAGGAGCTGCTGGAAGCGGCGCTCGCTCGCGGTGTAGGCCGTTCGCCCGAGGAAGTCGTGGAGCGGGCTCTGGAGGCCACCACCGGCGCCGCAAACAAACCTTCCGAGGAGGAGCGCGAGCGCCGGCGCCAAGCCGTCGCCGCGATGCTTGCTTTTCGGGAGGAATACCACCTCACCCTCGGCCCTGGCGAGCGCATTCGGGTCCTCATCCATGAGGGCCACAAATATTGACCGGCTCCTTCGTCCTCGACGCTTCAATGACCCTGAGCTGGGCTTTTGAAGGCGAGTCCACGCCGTATACCGTCGCTGTTCTCAGATCACTCGAGACCGTCCAGGCGGTTGTGCCGGCGCTGTGGCCGTTCGAAGTTGCGAGCGTTCTGAGCACTGCCGAGCGTCGCGGTCGGATGGACGCGGCGGCGCAGGCCGTGTTCCTGGAGCGGTTACGGCTGTTACCGATCGCTATCGAGCACCGCCCCGCCACCTGGCTTGCCCAGCAGATCTTGCCGCTGGCTCGAACCTACAAGATCAGCGCCTACGATGCCGCCTATCTGGAACTGGCGATCCGTGAAGGTTTGCCGCTTGCCACGCTCGATGACGATCTGCGCCGCGCGGCTTGCAGGGCTGGTGTTGCACCCGTAGGCGCGGCGTAAGTCAGGCCATGCAGCTGTAGGGAACTATCCGAACCTGGTCACGCCGAATGATGGCGTTTTGAGACGTGCCCGCTGCCACATCCCCCCGACTTCATGGGGCTGGTATAGGCGAAATGAGGCGGAACGCGGCACCGTATGGGCCGTTCCGGGTCTGGTTCCGCTCCTGGTTACGCTTGAAGAGAAGCAAAGTCGTGACGCTCGTAACAGTTCCGTCGAGAGACGGGGTCGACGGCGGGGTCGGGCAAAAGCTGGGAGCGACCCCGGTGCTGGGCCGGCTTGGGCCGCCCCATCACCCACTCCGCTTGCGTTACGCGCTCCGGGGGTCGCTCCCAGCTTTTGCCCTCAGCGCCGCAGGGCACCGCAGGCAGGAAGATGAAACTGAATCCACGTACGGGGGGAGCGCACTCTCTCGCGGTCTTCCATTGCAGGCGGAATCCGCTGTACGGACTATCGCCGGATCGCCGACGATCCACGCGGAATCCAGCCAGCCACATCCGCGCGTCGCGCGTGATACGTGAACCTGACCGCATCGGCGCGCCCGCCGGTTGGGGTCGTCCGACAATGATCGTCCCGATAAGGGCACATCCACATGGTTGGCAGCCATAAGCTTCAGTTGTGCTTAGGCGCTGGATGTTGTGCCAGAAAGCGGCGGATAACCGCGGCGCGGGAGTCCTCTTCGCCGTTCTGGGGTGGGTAGGTTGCCTCAATGGCGGTCTTGCCCGCTGCATTACGCAAAGTGGGATCAGCGCCGGCGTCAAGCAAGGCTTGCACTCCTTCGGGTGTGCATGACTGGAAAAGCGGAGTATTGCCCTTGGCGTCGCGGGCGTTGATATTGCCGCCGCGTGCGACGAGGCCGGCGATCCAGTTTGGATTGCATGTATCCAGCAGAGTGCGGTCGAGTTCGGAGCGATCGGCCCCGGCTGCGAGCAGACGATCAACAAGGGGGAAGACGTCTTCCATCGGCGGGGCGGCGGTGACTGTGTAAACAAGGGCTGTGCTACCGTCTTCATCGACGGCGTGGATGTCGTGGGGGCGGGCCAAAGCGTCGTCCAGCATGGCCCAAACGCCGGAGGATGCTGCCAACATGAGGTAGGTCTCACTTCGATCGCGATCGTCATAGCTGCGGATGAATCGTGCGGAAGGGTCGGCGCCAGCGTCAATCAGAGCATTGGCCAAGCCGACGCAGCCATTGTTGGCGGCTTCAGCGAGCGCCCGATGCTTGGAACCTTTGTCAGCGCTCAGCGCGGGCACGGCAAGCAGGGTCTTGAGCATCGCCAGCTGGGTGCCTTGCTCACCCGACCAGGCGGTCAGTTCGAGAATCGAGATGCCGGGAGGCTCCGGCCACGGCGACCCCCGGGAGGGAGCCGGCTGGTCAACCGGCGTACCGGCAGCTATGAGGCGCTTGGCAGTGATCAGGTCGCCGGTTCTGACCGCCGTGCGCAGCATCCGTGCAGCTTGCGGCGAGGTAAGCCCAATGCCGGATTGCCGCACGGCCTCCAGAGTGCCGGGGCTAGAGGTCACCCAGCGGGCGGAGTCCGAGACCGTGTCCACCGCGTCTTCCAGTTCGGTGACCACGGCAGGCATGCCAACCCGTTCGCCGACGTAGTCCTCAATGGCCTTGACCCGTCCTTCGAGATTGACCGAGAGCCGGTAGGTTGGCGAGTCGGTAACATGCGCCCGATAGCTTTCCCTCAAACCAAAGAAGTTCGCCGCGCGGAAGCGATCGAGAAGAGTAAGAACCTCCGCGGCGTCAACGTGGGAAAAGTGCGCGCCCAGGATGGAGACGTTCAGGTCGCCACGATAGGACACCGCTCCGTCTCCACGGATTGTTATGTCATAGGCGGGGCATGGACCAAAGCAGCCGGAACGGGATAGTTGGATGGAGGTCTTGGCAGGATCCGAGATCTTGGGAAAGGGCACTGCACGTTCAGGCAACTCCTCGGGCGGAGCGAGTGCAAGTTCGTCCTGCACCCAGGCGTCTAGGGGTTCGCCGTTTCGAGTGAATGGAACATAGTGTGTGTTGCGGGCTGCGTTTTGGATTGCCGCGGCACGTAGTTCCTTCCTTTCGGCGTCGCGCACATCAAGTACCCGGCCCCGCGGATCGACGTGCAGCCACAGCGTGATGGTGAGGTTATGAAACAGCGGGGAACGGATGGTTGGAGGCGCGGGTCGGTGCCTCGCGGCCTCACGGAGCCCAACGACAAGGGTGGTCGAACGCGCGCTGTTCGAGGCGGGCGAACAAGAGAGAGCGCATCCAAGTACGCTGAGGCACAGCAGACCCGTGCTGGTTATGGGGCAGCACGAAGCACTCGCCCCGCTAGCGGGCATACGCAACCCAATCCCGTCCAACTTCATGGCACCCATTATCTACCCCCTTCGGCTGGCTGATGGGTGTGGGCTGCCGGCCGGCCAGAGCTCCTGAACGACCCATTGGTTCGGTGCCACCCGAGTCATCCGGCGCTATGGCGATCATACGTCCCCGCGGCCTGCAACATCCAAGAGGTGCTAAGGCTGTGGCCAAAATGCTTCCGACTCTCGCCAACCGTGAAACTCATCCCGCCGGAGCCGAGGAGCCGGTTGTCACTGAGCGGAGAAGTTTGAAAAGCGTCCATGGTGGCCTGGCAAAGGTGGGAGCGACCCCCGGAGCGCCGAAGGCGGCGGAGTGGCGTTCTGGGCGGCTCAGGCCGCCCAGAACCGGGGTCGCTCCCACCTTTTGCCCCTCCCAACGGGCCACCCACGCCGAACCGGGAAGCGCCTATGCACGGCTGCCCTTAGGTCGGCGGCATCCGGACTTTGACCCGGACTCACCCCCGGACTAAGCGATGCACGCCATGAGTCCGCTTTTGCGAAGCCACTCGGCGGGCCGTGGTCCCCGTTTCTCAGAGTCTGGTCGAGGCCACCACAGCCGACGCCGCGCCGTTCGCCGCGGCTGAGAGAAACACCTCCGCGACGATCTCTCTCCCCTGTGGTCCCCTGCTTTTTGCACTTGGTCTGACAGATTCCGCCCCGCAAAACCCTCATACCTTATAGGGGCCGTCCGTGCTATGCTCGCTGGCGAGTCAACCTTCGTCGGGCCATTCTCAGGAGAACGAATGGCAAGACGCGAGTATCAGAAGCCGAATGTGCTTCGGCAGGACGGAGCGCGCCCCTATTGGTACCTGCGATATCGGGTGCGGCTTTACGACGAGCAGACGAAGAAGTTCGAACGCAAGGAAAAGTGGCGGCGCTTGGGCTACTGCGACGAGATGACAAAGCGCGAAGCTGAGCGGGCGCGGGACGGCCTGGTTGTCGAAGTGAACAACCAGGTGTTCACGTTGCGGGATCAGATCCCCTTCCGCGATTTTGTCAGCCTCTACCGGCGTGATTTCATGCCGAACTTAGGGCTGGGCACGCAACAGAAGTACTCCAGCTTGTTCGATACGCATCTTCTTCCGGCCTTCGGTTCGTTGCGGCTGTGCGACATCACAACCGAACGGCTCCAAGCCTTTCTGACGGAAAAACGCAGGGACGGCCTGTCATGGTGGAGCCGCAGCGACATGAAGAATCTGCTCTCGGGCCTCTTCACGTGCGCTGCCGGATGGAAGTACTGGTTCAAGCCGAATCCGGTCACCGGGACCGAGATCGGGGAAAAGGAGTGGAAGCGGAATAATCGTGCATTGACTGACGACGAAGTGCGAAAAGTGGTCGAGGCTCTGGCGCGAGGGTCTCAAGTTCGGTTGATTGTCGAGACGCTCGTCGTGACGGGGATGCGGACATCGGAGATCTTCGGCCTAAAGTGGAAGTACGTGGATCTCCGCCGGGGAGTCATCGAAGTCCGCGAGCGCAATTATCGGGGCGAGCAGGGCAATCCCAAGACGCGGAGCTCACGGCGCGACCTGCCGATGGGCACTCTGATCGAGCGGTACAAATCCCTGCAACCTGCCGAGGCGCCGCCTGATTCGTTCGTGTTCCATTCCGCTGGGCAGCCGTTGGACGAGCGCTCGGTCCTCCGCTACGAGCTGCGGCCAGTGGTCAAAGCCCTCGGCTTGTATTTCGAGGGATTCGGATGGCACACCTTCCGTCGAACGCACCTCACGGTATTGTCCGAGGAGGGCGCGACGGCCTTTGAAACGCGTGACCAGGCCGGGCACGCGAAGGTCGAAACAACCATGCTGTACGTCAAGCCTTCGCTGGTCCGCCGCGGCGCAGCGGTCGAGAGGGTCGCCACGAGGCTGCTTCCCGCAGATTGTGCGGGAATTGCGCGGGAAAAACGGACTGACGCCTCCCACTTGGACGCTCATCTGGCCAGTCTTTTGAATGAGTTAGTGGTGGGCCCGTGGCGACTCGAACGCCAGACCTCTACCGTGTCAAGGTAGCGCTCTAACCAACTGAGCTACGGGCCCAACGGTTGGGAAATCACAGTATACCATGCGACCCTCACGGCTCCACCAGCGAGAGGATCGTCGCCGGCGCATTCCCCTCCAGCCGGTTGTTCACGAACAGGAACAGCCACCGCCCGCGCTCCCGCGCCCGCCCGATCAGCATCCGCATCGACTCCCGCGCCTCCGGATTCGGATCCTGCACCCGCGTGTACGGCTGGAAGGTCTTCACCGCGTCCTCGTACACCCGCCCGCGGCGCAACAGCGCCCGGCATACCTGAAAGTCCGCGGTCGCCGAATCCGGTATGGCGATTTGATGCCGCAATTCCGGCATCCGCGACCAGGCGTTGTATACGTGCGCCACGCCCCGCGCGCGCAGCACCGAGAAATAATCCGTCTCCAGGAATTCCGGATTGCGGATCTCCACCGCGTACCGGAACTCCGGCGGCAGCGCCCCCAGGAACGGATCCAGGCGATCGAGAAACTCGTGCAGCTCCGCGAAACTCCGCCGCCCGAACGCGCCGAATTCGAAGATCAGCGCCGCTGTCCGCCGCCGGTACGGCCACAACGGTCGCAGGAACATCTCCTTAAGCAGATGCTCGTCCAGGAACGACGGGTTGTCTTTGCCGGCCTGCGCCCCATAACGCGCGTGCATCGGGAACACTTTGCAGGTGATCTGTTCCGGCACTTTGAACGCGAATTGAAAGCTCTCCGGCGCCCGCTGGAACAGGTTGCGCCAGAAGTCCCCCGTTGGGAACTGGTAGAAGGCGAAATCGCCGCACACCGTGGGAAACGTCTCCGCATACTCCCGCAGGCACTCGGCTTCGAAAAGCCGCTTGGAAAACCGGCCGCGCGCCAGGTACCGCTCGCGGGAATAGATCTGCCCCATCCACCCTTCGTACTTCCAGGAACTGCCGCCGATCAGAATCCGGTTTTCGGCCAGCGACCGCAGGCGCGCCGCCAGACCCTCGCGGTCGAACCCGCCCGGTTCGGCGAACAACGGCCCGTCGATGAGTGTCCCCGGCACGCGCGTACCTCCTTCGGCGCCCCAACCGCCAGTTTCATGATGCGCCCTCCATTGTAGGAGATTCGGCCGGCGCGGTATAATCGCCTGTACCGGAAGCCCCCATGCCCGATATCCCAGCCCTGTTAGAACGATTCCGCCGCGGTCCCGAAATCATCGCTATGGCGTTGACCGGCGTCCACGGCGAGGAAGAAGATTTTCTCGTCGCGCCCGGCAGATGGAGCGTGCGCCAGATCGTTGCCCACCTCGCCGATTCCGAGGTCGTGGCGGCGCACCGTATCCGCCAGGTCCTGGCCGAGGACAATCCCGTCATGACCTGGTTCGACGAGAAACTGTGGGCCGTCAACCTGGACTACGCGCGGCGCAAACCCAAACAGTCGCTCGAAACCTTCCGCCGTCTCCGCGCCGAGAATCACGAGTTGCTGCGGAGCGTTCCCGAAGCCGCTTTCGAACGCGCCGGCAACCACAGCCTCTATGGCCCCAAGACGCTTCTCCAGATGCTGGATGCCTTCGGCACTCACGTCGAAACTCACGCCCGCCAGATACGGGAAGTCCGCGACGCGTATCAGGCCGCCAAAGGCGGGAAGTAGCCGGCCCCGGCGAGTGCCCCGCAAACCGGGGACGGACAGCGAGTTTTCGGCAAACTGCACCGGAAATTCATGTCAATCCCCAGCCCACAGTATAATCGAGGGAAATGGCTGAACTCCGCCACTCTGTCTGTGCGCTCGATTGCCCCGACTGCTGCTCGCTCCTGGTCACCGTCGAAAATGGACGCGGGACGAAACTGCGCGGCAACCCCACTCACCCGGTCACGCGCGGGTTCCTCTGCGGCAAGGTGGCGCAGTACCTGGAGCGCGAATACTCGCCCGCGCGCCTGCTCTATCCTCAAAAACGCATCGGCGCCAAGGGCGAAGGCCGCTTCCAGCGCATCGGCTGGGACGAAGCCCTCTCGACCATCGCCGCGCGCCTCCAGGCCATCGCCGCCGAAAGCGGGCCTGAGAGCATCCTGCCCTACAGCTACGCCGGTACCATGGGGTTGCTCAACGGCAGCGGTATGGACCGGCGCTTCTTCCACCGCCTGGGAGCGTCGCGGCTGGATCGCACCATCTGCTCCACCACCGGCGCCGCGGGCATGACCGAGGCACTCGGCCTGCGATATGGCACGGAGCCGGAGCAGTTCCGCCATTCGAAACTGATCCTCGCCTGGGGCGCCAACATCCTGGGCACCAACGTCCACCTGTGGCCGTTCGTCATGGAGGCGCGGCGCGCTGGAGCCCGGCTCTACACCATCGATCCGCATCGCAACCGCACCGGTGCGGCATCGGACAAACATTTCTTTATCCACCCCGGCAGCGATGCCGCGCTGGCGCTGGCCATGATGCACGTCATCGCGGCCGAGAATCTGCACGACGCCGATTACGTGGCCCGCTACACCAGCGGATTTGACACCCTGCGCGAGAGTGTCAAAAAATGGACGCCGCAGCGCGCCTCCGAACTCACTGGCATCGCCGCGGACCAAATCGTGGAGCTCGCCCGCGAGTACGCCACCACCACGCCCGCCGTCATCCGCCTGAACTACGGGGTGCAGCGCAGCGAGCGCGGCGCCATGGCGGTGCGCACCATCGCGTTGTTGCCGGTGATCGCCGGATCGTTCCGCCACGCCGGCGGCGGGATTCAGCTTTCCACCTCCCAGGCGTTCCACTTGAACGAAGCCGGCCTGGAGCGCCCCGATCTGCAGCAGCGGGCGCTCGGCCGCGAGGCCCGCCTTGTGAACATGTCGGAATTGGCGTCGGCGCTGTCGGATCTCGACCATCCGCCGGTGCGCGCCCTGGTGGTTTACAATTCCAACCCCGCCGCCATCGCGCCGCTCCAGAACAAGGTGCTGGAAGGGCTGCGCCGCGACGACCTGTTCACCGTGGTTCTCGAACAGTTTCAGAACGATACCGCCGATTACGCCGACATCCTCCTGCCCTCCACCACCTTCCTGGAGCACACCGACCTCTATCTGGCCTACGGCCACTATTACCTGCAACTCGCACGGCCGGCCTTGCCGCCGCCCGGCGAGACGCGCTCCAACGTCGAGGTCTTCCGCGAACTGGCTTCGCTTATGGGTTTCGACGACCCGTGTTTCCGCGACACCGAGGACGACATGATCCGTACCCTGCTCGATTCCCGTCACCCCTTTGTCGCCGGCATCACCCTGGAGCAATTGGATCGCGAGCACTCCGTGCGCCTGCGCGTGAGCCCCGAAGGCGAGCCGTTTCTGCCTTTCCGCCAGGGCGGCTTCGGCACCCCCGACGGCAAGTGCCATTTCCGCGCGGAAAGCCTGGACTACACCCCGCCCGTGGAGTCGCGGCGCGGCGACCCCGAGTTGCGCCGTCTGTACCCGCTGGAGTTGATCTCTCCCAAGAATGACGGCGGCATGAACTCCACCTTCGGGTACCGCGACGCGGTGGACCTCGGGACGGCTACCGTGCACGTCAGCGGCGCCGACGCCTCCGCGCGCCGCATTCGCACCGCCGACCCGGTGCGGGTCTTCAACGGCCGCGGGTCGTGCGATCTCATCGCCAAGGTGGATGACACCGTTCCGGCTGGCGTAGTCTGCGCTCGCTCGGTGCGCTGGGGCAAGCGCGCGCCAGGCAAGCGCAATGTCAACGCGGTGGTGTCCGGCAGGCTCACGGATGCCGGCGGCGGACCGGCGTTTTACAGTTGTCTGGTGGAATTAGAGAGAATTGGAGACTGATGACTCGTTTATCCCTTACGAACCGGACCGTCCGCTCGCTGGCGGCCGCCCTGCTGTGTCTGGCTCCGTTGGCTGTCGCGCCGGCGGGCTGCAAGTTCTTCCGGAAGCCGCCCCTGCAATCCAGGGTGAACATGAGCGATCCGCGCACCGCGGGACAGTTGCTCGATGGATTCTACGGGGTCGAGGCGGGCGCGTGGCGCTGGACCGCCAGGCAGTTCTCCGTCAAACTGAAGCCCCCTGCCGGGGCGGCGCAGAAGGGCGCGACGCTGCGCCTGGAGCTGGTCTTGCCGCCGCCGGTGATCGAGAAATCGCCTGCCATCGCCTTGTCGGCATCCGTGGAAGGTTCGCCGCTTGCGCCGGAGACCTATTCCGCCGCGGGGAATTACACCTATCGGCGGGATGTGCCGGCCAGCCTGTTTGGGGGGGCGGACATGATCGTGTACTTCCAGCTCGACAAGTCGATGACGCCCGGCGGCCCGGACAAGCGCGACCTGGGCGTGGTGGTCACCGCCGTCGCTCTGGAATCCAAGTAGTCCGGCGCTACTCCGGCCCGGCTTTCGAGAACCGGCACACCTCGAACACCTGCCGGCCGTAGCCGTCCGGGATCCGCGCCAGCACCTCGCAGTTGTAGCCGTGGCCGGAGGCGAAGTGCAGCAGCTTGTCCCGCACATCGGGGAACACTTCGGCCTCCTTGGTGTGCAAAATGTACAGATGGTCGGGGCTGTCCAGCATGGCGATCAGCCGCCGTTCGTCCTCGGGATCTAGCGCCGGCTTGGCGATGGGGTCCGCGCCGTTTTCGAGCGGCAGCTTGCCCGCGTTCAGGAAGCGCAACGGCTCCAGGATGCCCCAATCGGCGGCGAACACGGAGCGCGCGGGCGTATTCTTCAGGTAGGCGGAAAGTGGCAGGATGGCCCGCGTCCACCCCGCCAGGGGACCGCTGCGCCAGAGGACCGCGAAGTACTCGTTTAGAACCAGGGCGTTGGAGATCATGAGCGCGGCCACCACCACCGCCAGTGCTGGTTTGCCGGCCCGGCCCAGCCGGCGAGATGCTGCCGCCAGGGCGATCGCCACGATTGCCTGGGGCAAAGGCCAAAGCAGGATCGTATGGTGAACCGACGCTCCCGCGTTGGCCGTCAGCGCCATCTGCAGCCAGGTTCCCACCAGAACCACAAGACAGAAAAGGATGGCGCGCAGATCGCGGCCGCGCGTCAGAGGTGTCAGCAGTAACGCCATCCCCAGCGCGTAGATCATCCAGTCGCAGACGGGGTGCCCGGTAAGTGACGATATATTGGCACTGACGGCAATCAAACGGCTGTTGGGGGCGTGCGGGGCGGGAACCGGATCGTTATGGAACGGCATCATCCACCCGAACAGGCCCTCACCGTTCATCGTGTATAAAAGGTTGGTCAATTTGCGGAAGGGATGTTCATCGCGCGTAAAGTTTCCCTGGAATGTACTCGCCTTCGGCTGGCAATTGAACCAGAGCAGGGGAAACGCTCCCAAAATGAAGGCCAGTAAGGCTATAGCGACACGGCGGCGTGTCATCAGGCCCACCAGGTACCGTGGAAATATCAGCCCGGCGGCCAGTCCCATGCTGGAGAGCATCCACACCGCTAATGCCTTATCCCACAGTGCCAGGCCCCACAGGAAGAAAGCGCCGGCGAGGGGCAGGAGCCGCCTGGTCTCGCAGAAGCGCATCGCCAGCAGCGCGCCGCCTAACAACAGCAGATGCTGGAGAGCCACCGGTCCCCAGTCGTAACAGTTGGTGAGCAAATAGATTGAATCCGTGGCCAGGAGGCCGCATCCAATCAGCGCCGCCCGCTCCCCGGATACTCTGCGCAAGAGCAGGAAGAACAGCATGATGGTGAACGCCCCCGCCAAGAGGACCGGTTCCCGAAGGACCCACAGGCTGTTCCCGAAAACGTGCAGAATCGGCTTATATATCAACGTCTTAAGAGTCCCGAGGTAGGACATCAGCAGCACCGGCCAGGGGTGGTGGAACAGGCGAAGATAGATGGCGCTGCGGGGATGACAGCAGCGGCGAAACGAATAGGGCTTCATCGGCTTCCACGCCGGCCCGGTCAATGAACGGCTGACCGGCCGCGAAAAACAGGAGGGCTAACCCCCAGGCAAGATGAATTGGGCGGACACGCATAGCGGGATTCGTCACGGTCATTCCAGGTACATTCCTAGAGAAATGGTATCATCCCGCCGATAAGCACAGAGAAAATGGCGCTGGCCCTAAAGGAACCAGCCAACTTTGGAGCGTCGGAACTGTTTGGCACTTAAATTGCTAAGGAATGGTCTCGTGCGGACGTCGATTTTGCAGATACGGCGAACCGATGCCCAAAAAGAGGGTAGTGCCAAGGTGAAACTTTTGGCTTGAAACTCCGTCTATACTGATACGGATGACGAAGCGCTAAAGAGAAGAAACAAAAGAAAAATCTCGGCTAAGGAAGGGAGATGGACCAATGACACAGACCGAACTCGACAAATACAAAGCGATGCTGGATGCCAGACAGGTGGAACTTTCTGCCGGACTTCGAAACCGGGAAGACATCGCCATCGAAAAAACACCGGATGCTCTGGATGAAGTGCAGCTCGCCGGAGAGCGGGAGTTGGCAATCCGCAACCTGGATCGCGAATCGAACTTGTTGCGCAACGTGAAAGGCGCACTCACGCGAGTCGCCGACGGCAGCTATGGGATCTGCCTCCACTGCGAAGAGGAAATCAAGCCCAAACGCTTGGATGCGGTACCGTGGACCAAGTACTGCATTCGCTGCCAGGAAGCCGCCGACCGTCACGAATTCGAGACCGAATCCGGCGAGACCATGGACCAGCTTCTGGCTGCCTAGCGCGGAACAGGGCGCGCAACACCCACCGGGGCGCGGGAGGAATCTCGCGCCCTTTGTGTTCTTTGTAGGCAGTCTCTACCCCTCCACCACCCCCACGCCTCGGTTTGTGGGAAAAGCCCCATCCCACACCCTCGGCTGAGGGTGGTCTCAGGGGGAAATCGCACAGTTTGACCCTATGCCGGCCAGCGCAGCCGATCCGCTGTCTGCCGCTACTGCCCTGTCGTGCTGTACAACGGGAACGCCACGGCATTGCTCACGTAGATGTTCTGCGCGATGGTCAGGGCAGTGTTGGCATTGCTCGGCAGACTGGCATTCAGGTGCAGCAATACCTCGAACACGCCCACCGAGCCCGGCAGAACCGTTACCTGCAGCACGTCCGCCGTGCTGCCGCCCGCCATGCCGCTCACAAAGTGCGCGGAATCGCCAGGGGGGATCGTGACCGGACCGTTGACGGGGTATTGTTGACCGTCGGCCAGCAGAGTTTGAAGGGTGGGGTTCAGAACCGGCAGGCCCAGACCGGTGGCGTACACCATGATCAATTCCCCCGGCAGCGCTGGATTGTTGGCCGTCACCAGGCTGCCCTTTACGTTGGCGCAGCAGAGTTGCGACCCGAAAGCGGTCATCACCACGTCACTCCCCGAGGTGGCGCCGTACGTGATGTTGTTGCCGTCCGGCCCGGGCAACTTGGCGGTCAGGATGATGCGCTGGAAAGGACCCGCCGGCTGCGCCTTCACATACGGATCGGCGCCGATCAGCGCCACCAGGGCGTCGCGAACCGTGACCAGCGTGTCCGACTCCTGCACTATGTACGCGTACGTTCGATCCTGAATCGTGATCGTCGCCGTGTCCCCGCCCGCCACCGAGCCGTCGACGGACACCACGCCCGTGGCATAGCTGGAAGCGTGATACACGATGCCCACTTCCGGGTTCGACGTACCCGGCTGCCCGAAAATGCCGGGATTCGCGGGGACGATCGTCGCCGCTACCGGCGATGTCACCATCACGCTGCCATCCGGCATCTCCGAACGCACATAGGCGTTCACACTGGTGGTGTCGACGAAGCCCCATGAAATCTGCGCATGGATCTCGGTCGGGGAAACGAAAAGCAGCGGAGCCCGGATGCCATTGAAATACACCTGCGTGCCGCCCAGCGTGGTGGGTAGCTGCGTCTGCGTTAAGTCCGCCGACACCGTGCCCGCCGAAAGACCCGTGCCGGTGATGGTCACCAGCGTTCCCGGAGCGACGCTGGCCGCGTTGCCGCCACCCGCCAGAGTGCCGGTGGCTCCCGCCGAGGCCGTGATCTTGGCGCTGGTCGAAAGCGAGGTCGAATAAGCGATGCTGTTCCCCTGGCTACCCGGCAGAATGGAGTGCAGCACCACGATGTCGTCGGTCTCATCCGCCAACGCCGTCACGTTGGGATCGTTCGATGCGTTGATCACGGCCGCCACGCCATCCGTCACCGTCGCCAGGGAATCGCTGGCCTTGACGGTGTAGGCATATTGCGCCGCCACCACCGTGACGGTGATCACATCGCCGGCGTTGATCGTCCCGCCAATCGTGATCTGGCCCGAGGAGTATACGTTGGTGTTGGCCGAGTTCACCAGTGCCTGGTAGGACAGCGGATTCGCCGAAGGCGTGTACACCATGACGCGCCGGTTGTACGGATCGGCGACATACAGGTTCGAGCCGTCCCAGGCCAGCGACGTGGGCGTGTTCAACGAATCCGCCGCATCGGTGGCCTCGTCGATGGTCCCGCCCACCTGGCCCAGAATGACGTTCGCCGAAGCCGCGTTGGCGGTGGGAATCGTCTCGAACTCGAGGACCCGGTCGTTGCCGCCATCGGCTACGAACAGCCGCGTTCCGTCCGATAGCGCGAAGCGCGGAAAGTTCAAGGTGGCATTGCAGTAATTCGGGTAGGTCAGGTTGCCGCTGGCATCCGTGCCGCTGCTCACGGTGCATAGAACCGGGGCCTCTATGTAGCCGTCTCCGCTGGTGGCGCTGGCGTTTCCCGAAAAGGCGTTGTTGGCGATGCCCGAGACCATGTCGGGCTGGCCGATCTCCACGTCCGCCGGAACCTGGTTGGTGGTGGGTATGGAATTCCAGAGCAACACGCGGTTATAGCCCAAATCCACGACGAACAGGTGGACGCCGTCGGTGGTCACCGAAACCGGATTCAACATGGTGTTGGCGGCGATGGAGTTCTTCTGCTGGGTGATGTCCTGCTGTACGAAGGTCGTGAAATTCGGCTGCCCCAGAACCACGTCGGCCGCGGCGCCGTTTGCCGTCGGAATGCGATTGTAGATGAGAACCCGGTTGTTCTGAGTGTCCGCCACGTACAGCTTGCCGTTCTGAATCCACACGCCCTGTGGCCCGCGCAACGAACTCGCGGTCGGGGTGTTGTTGGGAGGGATGCCGACGGAGGCGAAATTCGTCTGGCCCACCACCACATCCGCGGGGACGTTGTTACTCGTGGGGATCCGGTTCCAGATCAGGATGCGGTTGTGGTTGGTGTCGGCCACTACCAGGTGCACGCCATCCGACGCCACGGCGGTGGGCTGCCGCAGATTGGCCTGGTTGGCCGTCAGGTTCATTGCGGTGGTCACGAAATCCGGTTGGCCGAGGACCACGGCCGCCTGTCCCACACAAACCGGGCACTTGGAGTTGGGCAGCAGTTGGTCGGTTGGCCGCGGAAACGCGCTGGAGACGTTCGAAAACACCAGAACGCGGTTGTTGGGTGGCGCCGCGCCCAAGCGGTTGTCGTCCACCACGAACAGCGTGTTGCCGGCATAGGCGACGCCGCCAGCCGCTCCAATCACGCTGTTGGTGGAGTTGGGATCCGCGGCGGTGAATGTGGTTTGCCCGATCACCAGCCTGGCAGCCTGTCCCGTTACAAAATCGGCGGCGAATGCCGTGGCCGCCCCAAGAATGAATACGAAGATTCCCTTCATGCCTATATCAGCAGACGCGTCCTAACTGTCGGTTTCAGTGTAAGCCTCGATTATAGCAGGCGCTACAAGGGCTTCGGAGGTCGTGCCGGATCGTCACACCGGTGTGAGCCCAGGGCACGATCACGGAAACCCCGCCAACGGGAACAGTCTTGGTTGCAGTCACATACGAAAACCCGTCGAAGCACGCAGCAGACCTGTGCACGACGATTGCCACGCCATCGGCCCGCGCGCCAGCGCCCGCCGCCACCTTGGGCCGTCTCGACCCCGTCTGGTAAGCCGGGTGCCGCGACGCAAGAGGCCGCCGCCTGACGGTCATGAGAGCACACTCTCCTCCGCGGGGTCGCTCCCCATGGCCCGGGGCATCGGGTTCACTCGCCACGGTTCCAGCATGCTCGGCGGCGTCGAATGCCGTGAGAGGCCGCCGCCTGACCGTCAAGAGCCGCACATTCTCCTCCGCGGGTTACTCGCCATGGCCCGGGGCATCGGGTTCACTCGCCACGGTTCCAGCATGCTCGGCGGCGTCGAATGCCGTGAGAGGCCGCCGCCTGACCGTCAAGAGCCGCACATTCTCCTCCGCGGGGTTGCTCCCCATGGCCCGGGGCATCGGCTGGCTGGAGCGCGTCAAACCCAGCGGGTCTCCGCGAAATTCGCCGACTGTGCCGCCTGGCCTGCTTCGCCGCGGGCCCGGCGAGCGCGGGGTAAGTGCCGAGCCCGTTCCGAATTGTGATCGGCCATACGTTTCACTCTCGGCTCCGCAGGGCTGTTTCATGCCCAAAACGAAACCTTTCTAGTGTAGTCGCGTTAATTCATATTAAGATGCGTTTGGACGTCAGCGTACCGGTGATGCAGTCCCGCCGCGTGGTGGTCCATTACCACATCTTCAAGAATGGCGGCACCACCATCGAATCCATCCTCGAACGCGAGTTTTCGGGACGGTTCGCGACGCTCCACGGCAACGGCTCCGATGCGGTTCTGGATGCCCGCGACCTATTAGAGTTTCTGCGCCGGCATCCGGGCGTTACCGCGGTATCCAGTCATCACTTGCGTTATCCCAAGCCACTTAGCCGCGGGGCGATATTCTTCGATTGTTGTTTCTTGCGGCATCCGTTGGATCGATTACATTCACTTTACAATCAATTCCGGCGCACCAACTCCGACGATCCATACTCCCGCTGGGCGAGATCTTATACTCCGCGAGAATTCGTGACGCGTCTCATCAACGAAGCGCCCCACCAGGTGAGCGAGGTCCAGGTGACTCAGTTGGCGAACTCCGGAATATTCACACGCCCAGCCGATGAGCAGGATCTGGAACGGGCGACGGCGGTGATCCGCGACATGGCCATTCCAGGACTCGTGGAGATGTTCGACGAGAGCCTGGTGGTTGCCGAGTATTATCTGCGTCCCGCATTTCCCGCCCTTCGCCTGGAGTACGTTCCACAGAACGTCAGCCGGACCCCGCGCCACGTGCAGGCGAGGTCTGGCGAGTATCTGGAAGGTCTTTGGGGCAAGGACCTGTACGAACGGCTGCTGCGGATGAACGAGATGGATATGGAGCTGGTTCTCCGGGCGAAGCGTGAAATCCTGCGCCGGCTGGATGGAATCCCGCGGTTGTCCGAGAAGCTGGCGGGGTTTCAGCAGCGGTGTGTCCGCTTGGCCGCCGAGTCCGGCAATTACGAGCCGGTGCGGACGTATCTCCCGGCGGGCGCGGCCGCGGAGGAAGCCATGCCTCGGCGGGTCGCGGCTGGTGGCTAGTGCCGCGCCGGTTGGGCATTTGCATTCGCCACCCACCCATCTACTTCCGGGTATGGTCCATGTGGTGGCCTACGGGTTGCCCATCCTCCTTGTGACAGTAGCCGCGCCGTTGGCCCTCGGGATGATTCCGCCGAATCGAATGTATGGCTTCCGTGTGGCGGGAATCCGCGAAAACGCGGGGACCTACGACTCCGTCCCAAGGCGCACGCCGTCTCCCGCGAAAGCACCGTGTCCCCCCTGCGCCGCGTGGACGGAGCCGTCTTTCCCCGATGTTATCGCCCCGCGGCGACAACCCCCGCTTGTCCCGTGTGAGAAGTGCGGGCTAACCGATTCGCCGGCTGGTCGATGATCGCCGCCGGAGAGCTGACCATTTGTGTCAACCTTGTCTTGTGTTGGCGGCATCCGGATTGGGACCCGGCCCCGCCGATGCTGTGGATGGCCGGCGTCTCGTTCGTCCCGCTCGTTCTCAGCCTGGTGGTTTCGCTTCTCTACCTGCGCAAGCCGTGACGCCTGGGCAACTGCCCGTGCCGCTATCCCGCCGCCTGTTCCGCCATCGCCACGATCTCCCGGCCAATCGCCAGCGACGCGGTAGCCGCCGGACTGGGCGCGTTCAGCACGTGCAGCGCGTTCCGGCGGGCGATCAGCCGGAAATCCTGAACCAGATCGCCCTCCGGGGCGATCGCCTGCGCGCGCACTCCCGCGGCGCCGGGAGCCAGGTCGCCCGGCCGGATCTCCGGCACCAGCCGCTGCAGCGACAGGCAGAACAGCCCCCGGCTGAACGACCGCCGCAGCTCGTACCAGCACATCGACGGGTACTTCCGCAGAAATCGCCAGAGCCCGCCGTAGCTGAGGGCGTCGAACAGATCGCGCGCGTTGAAATCGGTCTTGCGGTACCCTTCGCGCGCCATCGCCAGCACCGCGTTCGGGCCGGCTTCGACGCCGCCGTGGATCAGCCGCGTGAAATGCACGCCCAGAAACGGGAACCGCGGATCGGGTGTGGGATAGATCAGGTGGCGCACCAGGTGTTGCCGGTCCGGGCGGATCTGGTAGTACTCGCCGCGAAACGGCAGGATGCGGACTTCGCGCCGCTCGCCCGCCATCTGCGCCACGCGGTCGGAGTACAGGCCCGCGCAGTTGATCAGAAACCCGGCTTCGAAGGCGCCCGCCGTCGTCTCGGCTACCCACCCCGGCGCGCGCGGCTCAATCCGCTCGACCTTCGCTCCAGTGGCCACGCGCCCGCCCAGCGCCTCGATCTTCCCCACCAGCGCGGCGCACACCGCGGCGTAGTCGACGATGCCCTCCTGCGGCACGCGCAATGCCGCCACGCCGCCCACATGCGGTTCGATCTCGCGCATTTCGCCGTGGTCGAGCCAGCGCAATCCTTCCAGGCCGTTGGCCGCGCCGCGCTGTTCCAGGTCGCGAAGCCGCGGCACCTCGCTTTCATCCGCGGCCACCACCAGCTTGCCGCAGATCTCGTGCGGAATGGCGTTTTCCCCGCAGAACTCGACCATCTCCCGGATGCCCGTGACCGCCAGCCGTGCCTTCGCCGACCCGGGCTTATAGTACAGACCGCAGTGCAGCACCCCGCTGTTGTGCCCGGTCTGGTGCCGCCCCACGCCGGTTTCCTTCTCGATCACCGTGAGGCGCGCCCCGGGGAAGCGTTCCAGCAGCTTGAAGCCCGCCGCCAGCCCGACGATGCCGCCGCCTACGATCACTACCTTCTGCGAATCGAAGCCGCCCATGAGACTGGATATTGTAGCGTCCTTACCGTGGCGTGCCGGACTCCGCCTATCTCGCCAGCAACCGGCCAAACCAGTCGCATGCGCGGACGCCGGCGAGTGCCTGGTCGCGTGCCATTCGATCCGCACTGATCCGGATTCCGGGCTCGCGGCTTTTCTCCAGCCATTGCCGGCACTCGTCCGGCTCGCCCAGCCGCGCCGATACGCCGGCCAACTCGTATGCCGCCGATCCAGGGGCGCGCGACTCGGCTTCCGCGAACTTCTTTCTGGCTTCCTCCAGGAGCCGAACGGACTCCGCGCCGTCCGCCAGCCAGGCCTGCGCGGAAAGGAGCGTGCCCCAGCCACCCAGAATCTCGGTCGGACGGCCAACCTTTGGCGCGGCCGCCTCGAACAGCCGGGCCGCTTCATCCATCAGCCGGCCGATTTCCGCGCCGGGCGTGCGCTCGGCGCGTACATACAGGATGGATGCCCAAGCGGCGAGGAGAGAGAAGTGGGTGCGGTGTTGGCGCAACGCCGCCTCCACCCATCGGCTCGCCTTTTCGAGGATCTCGTTGCCGCGTTCCTCGTCGTACATGCAAGCGCGCTGTCTGATGGCGATTGCGAGATGGAACAGGAGGAATTCGTTGCCTGGGGCGCCGGCCAGGCCCAAGCCAAACTTCTCCTCAGCCTCGAGGTAGAGCCGCTCCGCCTCCAGGACGGGCGCCCGCGCACCCAGCCACATAAGCGAGCAGCCCCAGCCCGCCAGACTGTACGCGTCTGTTGGATTGCCGCGGACGAGTTCCGCGCATGTATCGCGGGCCTGGAGGAGCAACTGGCGTCCCGCTTCCCCAGGGCGCCGGCTCGCCATTTGCAGCAGGCATTTAGCCCATTCCAGCGCGGATTCTCTATCGCCCGGATCGATTGCCGAGGCGGCCGAGAACTTCTCCGCCGCCTCGGCGTAGAAGCCATCCGCCTCGTCCGGTCCCGCCATCCGGCCCAGCACGACGAGCGTCGCGCCCCAGTTGTAGAAGGCAATGCGGTGGATCGTGCGGCTTCGCTCGGGGCCGCCGCCGGGGTACCCGGCCATCCGCTCGCACAGGCCGCAAGCGCGAATCAGGAGTGGGCGGCCTTGGTGTCCGGGCATCCGGACCGCACGGTCCCACAGCACCACGACAAGCCTGGACAGCACCTCCATATCGTACGCATCGAGGGCCAGCGCGGCCGAGTACTTCTCATCCGCCTGGGCGTAGAGCCGATCGGCTTCGGCTCCGACTTTCCTGTCGGCGAGCAGCGCCAGCAATCGCCCCCAACCGCTCCAGGCCGTCGCACTTTGCGGGTTCTCCTGAACCGATCGCTCCAGCGCCTGGCAGTTTCTGGCCAGGAGGGTTTCGGGATCATTTGGGACCATCGGGAGCAGCCTCGGTCTTGCCGGAAGGTTTGCGACTCGTCCAGAGGAACCGGTTCCGCGATTCCCTGCGGTACATGAGCCAGGCGCAAAGCGCGGCGAGCCCCAGCGCTATCGCCCCCAGGAAGAGCTTGTCTGCCAGGTCGCCGATGATAGAGGGCATGTGCGGAGTCCGTACAGGACCGATTATAGCGGAAGGCTGCCGCCCAACCGCCGCGTCCCGCTTGCCTCGCGCGTTATAATCGCTGGGTGATGGACGTTTTCGAGGAGTTGGTGCGTCTGCGCAGCCTCGGGCGGAAATGCGCGCTGGCGACCATCGTCGAAGCGCGCGGGTCGATTCCCAGTTACGAGAGCGCCAAACTTCTGGTGCGCGACGACGGGTCCATGACCGGCACCATCGGCGGCGGCTGCGTCGAAGCCGAAGTCTGGAACGCCGCGCGGGAGGTGATTGAAACGGAAAAGCCCAAACGCCTCGCATTCAACCTCGGGCAGGACGCAGCGTACGACAACGGCCTGATTTGCGGCGGACAGATCGAGGTCTTCGTCGAGCCGGTGCTGCCCCTGCCGCGTGCCTTCATCTTCGGTGGCGGCCACATTTCGAAAAGCCTTTCCAAGGTGGCCAACCTGGCGGGATTCGCGACCGTGATCGTGGACGACCGCGAGAGTTTCGCCAACCGCGAGCGCTTCCCCGAAGCCGAAGCGGTCCACGCCGGCGAGTACGAGCAGGTGATCCCCACCCTGCCCATCAACGAGACCAGCTACGTGATCATTGTGACGCGCGGCCACCGCGACGATATGCGCGTGCTCAAACTGGCCATCTCCACGCCCGCGCGCTACATCGCCATGATCGGCAGCAAGCGAAAGGTGCTCAACGTGGTTCGCGAACTGGGGAAGGAAGGCATCCCGCGCGAAGCCTTCGAATCGCCTGCACGCGCCCATGGGGCTGGATATCGGCGCCATTTCTCCCGAGGAGATTGCCGTTTCGGTGGCGGCGGAAATGATCGCGGTGCGGCGCAACGCCGCCTCCAACTGGCGCTCGCTGTCGCTGACTTTGTTTGGCGAATCGTCGCGCGCGGCGTTGCCGGAGTGACCGGTCCGGGCGGCACGGCGGGGCTGATTCTGGCCGCCGGCGAGTCACGCCGCATGGGGCGGCCCAAGGCGCTGCTGCGGTTTCGCGAAGAGACGTTTCTCGATACCCTGGTGGGACTGTTCGAGCGCGTGTGCTCGCCGGTGATTGTGGTGCTCGGCGCGGCGGCGGACGAGATCGAGACCCACGCCCGGCGTCCCGCGATCTTTGTGCGCAACGAAATCTACATGCGTGGACAGACCAGTTCGATGCAATGCGGCCTGGGCATGGTGCCTCCCGAAGCGGCGGGCGTGCTGTTCACGCTGGTGGACCACCCCGCGGTTTCGGCTGCCACCGTCGGCCGGCTGCTCTCGCCCGCCGGCGCCGCCCGGTTGCGGGTTCCGCGCTACCGCGGCCGGAATGGCCATCCCATCTGGTTCTCGCGCGCCCTGGTGCGCGAGTTTCTGGCCCTGCCCGAGGACGGCGCGGCGCGCGACGTGGTGCGCGCTCACGCCGCCGAGACCGAGTTTCTGGATGTGGACGACCCGGGTGTGGCGGCCGATATCGACAACCCCGACGACTACGCCCGGCTCCTGGGGGCGCCGGCATGACGCCGCCGCGGCGCAAAGCGGTCAAGATCGCCGCACTGGCGCTGGCGGTGGCCTCGACTGCCGGCATCGTCGCGTTGTACCGCAGCGCCGGCCGCTACGGCCAGCGCCTGCAGGGGTCGCTCGAACGGGCCTTGGGGAGGAAGGTCGAGTTCCTCACACCCGTGGAGTTCAGCCTCCTCCGCGGCCCCGCCCTGTACGTGGAGCAGGTGGACATCTACGAAGACCCGTCCATCGGCATCGAGCCCGTGGCGTACGTGCGTGGCGGAATGGAAGTGCGGCCGAGCCTCTGGTCGCTGGTGGGCGGCAAGTTCGTGATCTCCTCCATCCGCCTCGATGACGCCAGCATCAACCTCGCCAAAAGCGGCCCGGCGGCGGAGTGGGGCCGCTGGAATTTCGCCGCTTTCGTCGGCCCGTCTCTGCTGCGCAACACCCCCGCCATTCATGTGCGCAACAGCCGCATTCACTTCAAGTTCGGGGACGAGAAGTCGGTCTTCTACCTGACCGGGACGGACCTGGATGTCACGCCGCCCGTTTCCATTGGGCGCGGCTGGAGGGTGGAATGTTCGGCCAAACTGGCGCGCACCGACCGTCCGGCGTGGGGTTTGGGATCGTTCACAGTGGACGGCCGGTGGTTCGTCGAGCCGGAGCGCGTGGATCTCGACCTGGAACTCGACCGCACCGGGCTGGGCGAACTGACGGCGCTCGTGCGCGGCGCGAGCGGCAGCGTCCACGGAACGCTGTCCTCGCGCCTGCACCTGGGCGGTCCCATCGACGACATCGGAATTCAGGGGCGGCTGCTCATCGAAGACGTCCACCGCTGGGATCTCATGCCACCCAAGGGCCAGGGCTGGCCGCTCGAGATCCGCGGGCGGCTCCGCCTGGTGACGCAGCAACTGGAACTCGATACCACGTCCGAAGCCAACACCGTGGCGCCGCTCACGGTCCGCTTCCGCGCCGGCAACTACCTGACGCAGCCGCGCTGGGGCGTCTCGGTGAGCGGGAACCGCTTTCCGCTGGCGCCGCTCATGGAACTCGCGCGCCACATGGGTGCCGAGATTCCGCCCAAGCTGCAACTCGCGGGCACGGTGGATGGCGCCATCGGCTACTCCGGCGAGGGCGGCTTTCAAGGCGAACTGGCACTGCACGACGCCGCGCTCACCATTCCCGATTCCCCGCCTCTGAGCTTCGACCAGGCGTACCTGGTGGTGGGACGGAACCACGTGCGTCTTGCGCCCGCCCTGGTGGGCACGGCCAACGACCAGGCGCGGATTGAAGCCGACTACGCCATGGACCGCCAGGTGCTGGACCTCGCGATCTCGGCCGACTCCATGGACGTGTCCACGCTGCGCGCGCAGGTGGCGCTGGCCGCCGTGCCGTGGCTCGAACAGGTCGTTGCGGGCCGCTGGAGCGGACAGTTGCACTACCGCTATCAGCCGCCGCAGCCGCGGACGGCGCCGCCCGCTCCCGCGCCGCCGGTCAAGGGCGCCGCCACGCAGCCCAAGTGCTCGTCAGGATTCGATCGCGCCAACCGCGACCGTCAGGGTGCGGTGACCGGCGACTGGACCGGTTGTCCCCAGGCAGGCCCTGTGGCCGGCTGGACCGGCTCGCTCGACGTTCGCGATGCGCAACTGGCGGTGCCGGGTCTGGCGGATCCGCTCGAACTGGCGTCGGCGCACGCGCAGATCGATGGCGCGCGGGTGGCGCTGGATCGCGTGACCGCCCGGGCCGGCAAGCTGGCATTCACCGGCGACTACCGCTATGAGCCCGCCGCGGCGCGCCCGCATCGCCTGCACGTGCGCGCCGCCGACGTGGATGCCGCCGATCTGGAAGCCGAATTCGCGCCCACGCTGCGGCGCAATACCGGCCTCTTGGCGCAAGCCTTCGGCCGGTCGCGCCTGCCCGACTGGCTGCGCCATCGGGGAGTGGAGGGCACGCTGCAGATCGGCGATCTGTCGCTGGCCGGGCTGCGCTTCGAAGGGTTGCGCGGGCGTCTGCTGTGGGTGGCCGAGCGTGTGAACGTGGACGGGATTCAGGCCACCGTCGACCGCGCTGCCTTCTCCGGCAGTCTGCGCATCAACCTGCGCAGCGTGCTCCCGTCCTACCGTCTCGACGCCAGGCTGAAAGGGCTGGACTATCTTGCCGGCAAGCTGGACGCGGAAGGCACCCTCGAGAGCTTCGGATCGGACTCGCAGTTGCTGACGAACCTGACCTCCGACGGAACCTTTACGGGCGCCGGCTGGGACCTGGGCGCGCCGGAGGCACTCCATGCTGTGGAAGGCGCCTTCCACCTGACGTGGGCTCCCTCCGGCCCGCGCGTCCACCTGTCCGAAGTGAGCCTGCGCGACGCCGAGGATACCTACACCGGCAATGGCGCCACCGAGGAGAACGGCCATGTGATCGTACTCCTCACCAACGGCTCGCGCGAAATACGGGTGAGCGGCCCGCTGGCGAAGCTGCGGGTGGAAGACGCGGCCAAGCCGTAGGACCCTCTTCCTTATTTACGCAAATAAGCGTATCCTTTAATTGTGAAAACCGTAATTAAAGGATCGCCGTCAAGCGTGAGAAAGCCTTCGAATCGACGGCTTGGCAGGTATCTCAGGCACGAAGTGGGCGGCGAAGTGGTGCGCGCGTTCATTCCGCCACCCCTTCCACCCGATCCTCCCGTGCGTTTCGACGGGCTGCAACTTCTCTTGGAACGGGCGAACCAGTCTCTGGGAAGGCTCGACGGGATGGCCTCGATCCTGCCCGACCTCGATCTCTTCATCTACACCTATGTTCGAAAAGAGGCGCTGCTCTCGAGCCAGATTGAGGGCACGCAATCGTCGCTGTCCGACCTGTTGCTCTTCGAGAACGACGAAGCGCCGGGCGTGCCGATGCGGGACGTGCAGGAAGTTTCGAACTACGTTGCCGCCTTGAAGCATGGGCTCATCCGCCTGCGTAGCGGGTTCCCGCTGTCGCTGCGGCTCATTCGCGAGATCCACGAGGTGCTTCTTTCCCACGGCAGGGGCAGTTCCAAGGAGCCGGGAGAATTCCGGCGCACTCAGAACTGGATCGGCGGCACGCGCCCGGGCAACGCCGCGTACGTTCCACCACCGCCCGAGCGGGTGATGGAATGCATGGGCGCCCTGGAGAAGTTCCTCCACGAGGAGCGAACCGATCTGCCGCCGCTCATCCGGGCCGGACTGGTTCACGTCCAGTTCGAAAGCATCCACCCGTTTCTGGACGGCAACGGCAGGCTGGGCCGCTTGCTCATCACCTTCCTGCTGTGCGCCGCCGGGGCGTTGCGGGAGCCGATTCTCTACCTGAGCCTGTTCTTCAAAACGAACCGCCAGACCTACTACGACCTGCTGATGCGGGTGCGCGAAAAGGGAGACTGGGAGGCGTGGATGGAGTTCTTCCTGAGAGGCGTGGGTGAAGCCGCCGACCAGGCCGTGAGTTCCGCGCGCCGCATCCGCGCGTTGCTGGATTCCGACCGGAAGAAGATCGAGGCGCTGGGAAGGCCGGCGGCCAGCGTGCTGCGCGTTTTCCAGCACGTGCAGACCACCCCGATCTTCTCGATCCGGACGGCCGTGCGGAAGACCGGCATCTCTTTCCCCACCGTGAACGCGTGCGTCGGCCACCTGCGGAAACTTGGAGTGCTGCGCGAGCGCACCGGCAAGCGGCGAGGCCGTTTGTTCGTCTACGAAGCCTACTTGAAGATATTGAGCGAAGGCACGGAGCCGCTGTCCAAGCCGTAGCCCCGGCTACCGTGCCGCGGCCTCTTCCTTCCGGCGGGCGATTTCGTCAAGGTAGGCTCGCTTCAGACGTTCGGCGTGATCCAGCAGCGCGCCGCAGAAATCGTCCGGCTTCAACGCGCGCAGGTCTTCGTTCGAGAGCGCCTGCAGGTGGGTCCGCCAATCGGCTTCCCTTTGCGGGTTGAAAACCTCCCGCTCGATCACGTTGTAGGCGCGCATGTTGAGATCCCCGGGAACCATCACGGAGCACAGGCTGCGCGGTGGGGCGGGCGGCTCCGGTTCCGGAGGCTTCACGACGGTACGGCTGGGAATTCCGGCGGCTCGCAGAGCGGCCTGAACCTCCGCGACGCCGTCGGCGTAATCGTATCCCGGGCGCACAAACGCCGACCAGACGCACCCGGCGTCTTCGAGCCAACTGGGCGGCGGACCGTCTTCGCTATCGGGACCGTATGCGCCGGCGGCATCCCCGGCTTCGTCCTGCAAGTCGTCCAGTGCGCCGCCGTCATACGGCTCCTCTTCCGCTTCTCGCGGGCCGTTTAAGCCCCGGCGCGCAATCTCCTGGTCGTAGATCCCCCGCGCGACATCGACAAGGTCGTCGCGGTTCAGGTCGAGCAACCCCTCGTCGGAGAGCGACTCATAGTGGCGGCGCAAATCCTCGGGATCGATCCGCATTCGGTCACCTCATGAACAAGCTCCAATTATACCGGTTCGACCGCGACGCGGCCCCTCACTTCTTCTCCGGAACGGCGCTCGTAGCGCTCTTCTCGTACTCGTCCACCACGTCCTTCGTGATGTCGGTTGAGTTCTCCGAATACAGCCGCGGCACATCCGACGTGCTGACGTCCAGCACCACGTCGTACCCGTGCTGCCTGGCGTAGCGGACCACCACCGCCATAAGCTTCGGCCCCAGGTCGCGCAGTACCTGGTCCTGGGCCTGCGCCAGGTCGGCGTCCGCCTGTGTGGTCTCTTTGTCCACGTCGTCGCCCTTCTGGTCGATCTCGCCCGCCAGCCTGCCGCGCTCCTCTTCGCTCTGTCCGCCTTTGTCGAGCTTGTCCTGCAGGGCCAGCAGCTCTTTGTGCTTCTGGTCGATCGCCGCCTTGCGGGGAGCGAACTGCGCGTCCAGTTTCTTCTCCGCGTTCTGGCCGTCGGTGGTCGAGACCAGCGCCTGCTCCAGGTTGATCAGCGCCACCTTCGGCGTTTGTGCCAAGGCTGCTCCGGCGGCGGCTAGTGCCAGTAAGACAAGTTTGTGTTTCACGAATAGATGCCTTGATCGGGATCTTAGCACGCTCCGCGCCCTCCGGCAGTGTGGGAGCCGCGCACAACTGTGCTGCCGCCGCCCGCCTGCGGCGGAACCTGCCCGGAGCCACGAGCGCGCGGCATAGAAGCTGTCGGGCAGGTTGGCAACCTGCGGCGGGCTGGCAGCCCGCCTCTTGACGCTTGCACACGGTCGCCCCGCTGGCACCCGTCAAGAAGCCGATTGACAATCGGCCGCGGGATGCCATCCTGCCCCACAATGGAGCGCCTGTCCTTGCGTCCGCTTTCGCGTCGCGCACCGCGGGCGATGGGAGGAACTGCTTCCCGCCTGGTCCTAAGTAATAATGGGAGCTTGATGTCTGATGTTGCACCCGTAACGGGGGCGCGCGCACCCGGCGCATCGCGCGCGGATAGGCGCAAGCGCACGCTGGCGGTGGAGTTCGCGGGCTTCTGCGCCTTCCTCACACTCTACGCGCCGCAGCCGTTGTTGCCCCTGCTGGCGTCGGCGTTTCGGGTCTCCGCCAACGCGGCCACGCGCGCCATATCCGCGTCCACCCTGGCGGTGGTGCTGGCCGCTCCCCTGGTGGGCATGCTGGCCGACCGCTTCGGGCGCAAGCGCGTGATCGTGTGGAGCGCCCTGCTGCTCCCCATCCCGACGCTGCTGGCGGCCACCGCGGACGGGCTGAACCAGTTGCTCCTGTGGCGGTTCTGGCAGGGAATCTTCACGCCGGGTATCTTCGCCGTCACGGTCGCCTATATCAACGAAGAGTGGGCCGATGGCGCCGGCTCCGCCATGGCGGCATACGTGGGCGGCACGGTTCTGGGCGGTTTCAGCGGCCGCATGATCGCCGCGCTCGTGGCCGCGGAGACTTCGTGGCGATGGTCGTTTGTCGTCCTGGGGGTGCTGGCCCTGCTGGGCGCCATCGGCATGTGGAAGTGGCTTCCGCCGGAAAGCCGCGCGGCGCAACCACGCCCTGCCAGGGAGATGGCCCGAGCCATGCTGCGGCATCTTCGCAACCCGCGCCTGGCAGCCACCTTCGCCGTGGGCTTCTGCGTTCTCTTCACGCTCCTGGGGGCTTTCACCTACGTGAACTTCTACCTCGCGGCGCCGCCGTTCCGGCTGGGCACCCGCGCGCTCGGCCTGGTGTTCACCGTCTACCTGGCGGGCGCCATCTTCACGCCCATCGCGGGCCGCACCATCGACCGCCTGGGCCACCGTTTCGCGCTGACCATGGGCATGGCCATCGCGGCGTCGGGACTCGCGCTTACGCTGGCGCCGCACCTCGCATTCGTGCTGGCCGGTCTGGCTATGTGCTGCACGGGGGCGTGGATCGCGCAGTCCGCGGCTTCCACTTACATCGGGACGGTGGCGCGGGAAGCGCGCGCGGCGGCCGTGGGGCTGTACGTGATGTTCTATTACCTGGGCGGCAGCTTCGGGTCGGAGTTGCCGGGGCATTTTTGGAGCCGGGGCGGATGGCCGGCTTGCGTAGGCCTGATGGTTGCCGTGCAGTTGCTCACGGCGGCGCTGGGGGCGGTCTTTTGGCGGCCGCGACCGGAAGCGGCGGCAGCGCCCTAATTGGCCGCGATCCTCAGAAAAGTTTCGGCTCGTCGGCGGACTGGCCGTACATCCCCGGAACCGGCACGTCGAGCAGCCGCAGATACACCGAGAGCTGCGCGCGATGATGGATTGTGTGGTTCATCACGAAGCTCCGGATGCACACAATCCGCGGCATCGTGAAGATGGTTTGGCCGCCTGCCAGCAGCGACCACGGCTGCATGAACTGTTCGTCGGTCGCGCCCGCCAGCGCCGCGCGGGCTTCCGGCACGGCCTTGTCGAACCAGGCCAGCATTTCCGCGGTCGAGCTTGCCTTCGGCGGGCTGAAGGGCGGCTGTCCGATGGGCGCGAAGTCGAATGAGTCCTTGGTCAGCGTGTCCGCCGCCCAACTCACCATGGTGGCGACATGGCTCGCCAAAGCGGCCAGATCGGACGATTTTGGGTGCGGCTTCCAGCCCAGCTTGTCGTCCGGCACCCGCTCCAGCATCTTGCGTGTGTTGGCCATTTCCTGGTCGAACTCAGGCAACAAAAGATCGATGATCGGCATGCGTATCCTCCTTTAGGATGTTCGCTGTTTATTCGCCCTACGATCATAGGATGAAAAGGCTCCCGAATCAAGTGAATATTGTGTGAAATCGTGCGGCGGCCGTCGCGCTGGTGCATACTGGAACCTGAGGCGGCCACATCGATGAAACGAACGATTCAGGTGCGCATCAGCAAGGGCGACCGCCAGTTCGTGGCCGAGTGCCTGGACCTGCCGGTGGTCACGCAGGCGCCCACTCTGGACGAACTGGCTATCAACATCCGCGAGGCTATCGGCCTCCACCTTGAGGGTGAAGATCTGGCTGCGCTCGGTTTTTCCTGCAACCCGGCCATCCTGGCCACCATGGAACTCGAAGCAGTAGCCTGATGCCAAAGCTGCGAGTTCTTTCCCAACCATGATGAGATAGACCGCGGCACCCTCCACGCCATCTACACCCAGGCGTGCCGACCCATTCCCGAATCCGAACTGCGCGCCGAGCTCTTCACGGATCGGGTTTGGGCGTCCGAGCGAGAGCCCGGAACGCGCGCCCTGTGGAGGGTGCCGACAGGCCAATCGGATCTGGCCGCCATCTATCGCGCGCGGCCCACCAATCTGGAAGCCTCAGCCACAGTTATCATCACGGTCAGCGGATCGGCTGGTGACGCTACAAATCCGTGCTTCTCATAGAAGCGCTTCGCATTCTCCGAAATCGCATGAACCAGAATGGCGCGGATGCCGGCGATTTCCGCCGCCTGGACGATGCGCAGGACGGCGTCGCACAGGAGTCCGGTGCCCACACCTCGGCCCTGAAACGTCTTGTCGACCGCCAGACGCCCCAGGACCATCACCGGAACCGGGTCGGGCATATTGCGCCGGATTCGCCCAGGAGCTTCGGCGTGGGCGACGGCGCCCGCGGCGAGCGTGTAATATCCAATCGACCTTCCTTCCGGCACAGACAACGTAAGTCCGGGAAGCTCCACTCGTCTGATTCTGCTCCGCGCGGCGGCGCAACCAGCCATCCAGTGCCGGCTCGCCGGAGTCGAACGCGGAGAGATCGTGCGCGGAAGACAGTGTCTCGGGCGAGCCGATCTGAGCGGCGCCGCTCATCGGTCCCAAGGCGCTTTCGTCCGAAGCAGCCGGCGCAACCCGGGATTATCCTTCGGCGGCCGGTCGAGAATGCTCGTGAAGCGCGCGAACGCTTCCTCGGACAATGCGAAATAGCGCCGGTCCAGCAGCACGGACTCGGCTTCCCGGCACGCCGAGTCCAGCATGAAATCCGACCGGCTCCGCCCCAGCGCCTCGGCCGCGCGGTCAATCAGAACTTTTTGCTTCATGCTGGCGCGCAGGTTGATCGTCTCGCCGCGCCTTATCCCGTCTTTCGCCGCCACACCGGGCATCGCGTCCTCCATGTCTACACAATCAGTATACATGATCGTGATGACATTGTAAATACAACGGAAGCGCGACTCCCGGTGCGCCCCACACAACTCCGGCGAATCCACTGCCAAGGCGCGCGCCGATTTGACTAGACATCTCCAGCTTCGCTATCCTGAATTTTTCACGGTAGAGGTGCGGCGGCCAGGAGTAGCCGGGTTGGATTTCCGATTTCGCTTCGGAAGCCCGCGCGAAAGGGGCCGGTGGTTCCGCCGAAACCGGGATGGAAAGCGCAATTCCTTCCGGTTGGGGAGACGGGTTAAGACCCGCTCACTGTCACCCGTTTCCCAGGCGGGTGGAGCGCTATCGGGGACGACACACGCTCGCAGTCCAGGCGTGGGTTCTTCTCTTTCGCCTCCTCCCCAAAAGTGGCCGCATGAACGTTTTCGAACTCACACGCGCGCTGGTCGATATCGAATCGATCACCCTCAACGAAGAGGCCGTCGGCAACTTCCTCTACGACTACCTCGCGCCCCTGGCGGCGCGTTTCGGCGGCACGGTGGAGCGCGTGGAGGCGGAGCCGCGGCGCTTCAACGTTTTCGCGCAATGGGGCGAGCCGCTCGCCGTCACGCTGTCCACCCACATCGATACCGTGCCTCCGTTCTTCGCCTCGAGCGAAAGCGCGACGCACATCTTCGGGCGCGGCGCCTGCGACGCCAAGGGCATCGCCGCCGCCATGATTCACGCGGTCGAAGGGCTGCTCGCGGCGGGCGAGCGCGGCTTCGGGTTGCTGTTCGTGGCGGGCGAGGAGCGCAACAGCGCGGGCGCCTACCGGGCGGCGCGGGACGGGCGCGGCTCGCGCTACATCGTCAACGGCGAGCCCACCGAAAACAAACTGGCGCTGGGTTCGAAGGGCGCGTTACGCTACGAAGTGGCGGCCACCGGCAGGATGGCGCACTCGGCCTACCCGGAGCTGGGCGATTCGGCCATTCACAAACTGGTGGACTCGCTCGCCGCCATTCGCCGCATTCCGCTGCCGGTGGACGCGGTGCTCGGCCCGAGCACGCTGAACATCGGCACGCTGGCGGGCGGCCGCGCGCCCAACGTGGTGGCGGACGAAGCCCACGCCGACATCATGATCCGCCTGGTGGGCGATTCCGCGGAAATCAAGAGCGCGCTGGCGGCCGCCGTCGAGGGCCGCGCCGAACTGCGCGAGGTGATCGAGATTCCCGCGCTGCGGCTCAACGCCATCCCCGGAATCGAAACCACGGTGGTGGCCTTCGCCACCGACATCCCCGCGTTCGGCGGCGCGTGGGGCGAGCCGTTTCTGATCGGCCCCGGTTCCATTCACGTCGCGCACACTCCCGAAGAATGCGTTTCCAAGGCGCAACTGGTCGAGGCCATTTCCATTTATCGGAGCATCGTAAGGCACTTATGCAAAACCGCATCGAAGTAGGCATTCTGGGCGCCACCGGCATGGTGGGCCAGCATTTTATCAAGTTCCTGCAAGGCCACCCGTGGTTCGACCTCAAGTGGTTGGGGGCCAGCGACCGCAACACCGGCAAGAAGTATCGCGATGCCATGACCTGGCACCTGGCCGGCGGCACCCCCGATACGGTGGCCGATCTCACGGTGCAGGAATCCAAGCCGGGCAACGCGCCCAAGCTGGTGTTTTCGGCCATGGACGCGAGTGTGGCCACCGAGATCGAGCGCGCGTTTGCCGAGGCGGGCCACGTCGTGGTGTCGAACTCGCGCAACCATCGCATGGAGCAGGATGTGCCGCTGCTGGTGCCGGAGATCAATCCCGATCACCTGAAGCTCGTTCCCGGCCAGCGGAAGGCGCGCGGATGGAAAGGGCAGATCGTCACCAATCCGAACTGCTCCACCGTGGTGCTCACCATGGGATTGGCCGCGTTCAAACCGTTCGGCATCACGCGCATCGTGGCCGCCACCATGCAGGCGATTTCCGGCGCGGGCTACCCCGGCGTCGCGTCTATGGATATCATGGGCAACGTGATTCCCTTCATCGGCGGTGAGGAAGCCAAGATGGAGCAGGAGACGCAGAAGATCCTGGGCGAATTGCGCGGCGATCGCATCGAGCCGCTGCCCGCCCGCATGAGCGCTCACTGCAACCGCGTGCCAGTGGTGGACGGCCACACCGTGTGCGTTTCGGTGGAGTTCTCCGCCAAGCCGTCGCTGGCCGACCTGCGCCACGCCATCGACGCGTTCACCGGGGTGCCGCAGTCTCGCCGGCTTCCCAGCGCGCCCGTTCGCCCCATTATCTATCTGGAAGAAGCCAACCGCCCGCAGCCGCGCAAGGACGCGGATCGCGAGCGCGGCATGACGGCGTCCATCGGCCGCCTGCGCGAGTGCCCGGTGCTGGATTACAAATTCGTCTGCCTGGGCCACAATACCGTGCGCGGCGCGGCCGGAGCCGCGGTGCTCAATGCCGAGCTGATGCACTCGGAAGGGATGCTCGACCTATGATCGTGATGAAGTTCGGCGGCACGTCGGTGGAGTCGGCAGCCGCCATCGACCGCGTTGCGGGGATCGTGCGGGAGCGCCAGGCTCGCCGCCCGGTGGTGGTGGTCTCGGCCATGGGCAAGACCACCAACAAGCTGCTGGCCATCGCGGATGCCGCCATCCAGGGCAAGCGCGAGGAGTACATCGCGCAGCTTCACGACCTGCGGGACTTCCATTCGCGCGAAGCCCGGCAGGTAGTGCCGCTCGACGATCGCGCCGAGCTCGACCGCATGCTCGACGCCCACTTCCAGGAACTCACCGAGCTGGTGAAGGGCCTGGCGGTGCTGGGCGAACTGACGCCGCGCTCGATCGACGCCATTTCCAGTTATGGCGAACGGCTGTCCAGCTACATCGTCACCCTGGCCTTCCGCCATTTCGGCATGCCGGCCGAACACGTGGATTCGCGCCGCGTCATCGTCACCGACAAGCGCCATACGCAAGCCGCGCCCATCTTCGCGGAGACCTATGCGCGGCTGGCCGCCACGGTTGTGCCGCTGGCGGAGAAAAATGTGGTGGTGATGGGCGGCTTCATCGCTTCCACCGAAGACGGAGTGACCACCACGCTGGGGCGCGGCGGGAGCGATTTCACGGCGTCCATCGTGGGCGCGGGAATCGGCGCGGAGGAGATCCAGATCTGGACGGACGTGGACGGCATGCTCACCGCCGATCCCACCATTTTTCCCGGCGGCCACCGCGTGAAGACCATCTCGTTCGCCGAAGCCGCCGAGCTGGCTTATTTCGGCGCCAAGGTGCTGCACCCGGCCACCGTGGTCCCGGCCATGGAGAAGAACATTCCGGTGAGCATTCTGAATTCGCGGCGCCCGGAAATGCCGGGAACGCGCATCGTGACCGAAGCGGTGCCGTGCTCGAACGTGGTCAAATCGATCGCCTGCAAACGCAACATCACGCTGGTGAACGTTCACTCCACGCGCATGCTGATGGCGCACGGTTTCCTGCGGCGTATCTTCGAAGTGTTCGACCGCTACCAGACTTCTGTGGACATGGTGTCCACTTCGGAAGTGAGCGTATCGCTGACCATCGACAATTCCGCGCGGCTCGACGAGATCCTCGCTGAGCTCCGGCAGATCGCCGAGGTGGACGTGGAGCGCGACCATGCCATCGTCTGCCTGGTGGGCGATAACATTCGCTATACTCCCGGAGTGGCCCGGCGCACGTTCATGGCGATGGAGGGTCTCAATATCCGCATGATTTCGCAGGGAGCGTCGCTGTTGAATCTCAGTTTCGCGATCGCCGAGGCGGACCTCGGGCGCGCGGTGGAGGCGCTGCACGAAGAGTTCTTCGCCTCGCTCGACCCCGCCGTATTCGAACCGAATGGAGGCGCCGATGCCTGAGACGCGCCGCATCGCCATCGTGGGTTACGGAAAGATGGGCCGGCTCGTCGAGCAGCTTGCGCCGGAGTACGGTTTCGAGACGGCCCTCAAGCTGGACGAGTTCAACAACAGCCGTTTCGAGGGGCTGACGGCGGAGAACTTCCGCGGCATCGACGTTGCCATCGACTTTTCGATTCCCGCCGCGGTGGCCGAGAACGCCGAGCGTATCGCCTCGCTCGGCGTCAACCTGGTGATCGGAACCACCGGTTGGCAGGAGCGGATGGACCGGGTCCGGGACGCCGTCGAAAGCCATGGCATCGGCGCGGTTTGGAGTCCCAATTACTCGGTGGGCGTCAACGCCTTTTTCCGCCTGGTGGCGGAGGCCGCCCGCCTGCTGGCCGCTTATCCGGAGTACGGTTCGTGGGCCTGGGAGATTCACCATTCGGCCAAGAAGGATGCGCCCTCGGGCACGCTGTTGAAGTTGGTCGAGGAGATGCGGAAGGCCGGCTACAGGCGGCCCATCGACGTTTCGTCGAACCGCGCCGGAGCGCACCCGGGAACGCACGAGATCGGGTTCGATTCCCCGGCCGACAGCATCACGCTACGCCACACCGCGCGCAGCCGCGAAGGGTTCGCCCGCGGCGCGCTGAAGGCCGCCCAGTGGGTGGTTGGCAAGCGGGGGTTTCACGAGTTTGGAGAGATACTGTTTTGTGGGGCAGGTTGTTAACCTGCGGCCGATTGTCAATCGGCCCGGCGAGCGAAGCTCGCCCGCGCGCGTGGCCAACCGCCCCGGTGTGGAGATCGTGTTTGGCTGAAGGTGTGAGGCCAAAAGCAGGATAAGCCACAGATGAACACAGATGAACACAGATAAGAAGAAGGTTGGTTTTATCCGTGTTCATCTGTGTTCATCTGTGGCTAATAGGTGTTTTTCCCCGGGAGGTGGTACATGTTCACTGGATGCGGGACAGCGCTGGTAACTCCGTTCCGGCGCGATTTGTCCCTCGATGAAGAGACGGTTCGAAGTCTGGCGCGCCGGCAGATCGACGCCGGCATCGACTTTCTGGTGCCGTGCGGCACCACCGGCGAAAGCCCCACGCTGACGCGTGCCGAACATTTGCGCGTAGTCGAGATCGTGGTGGAAGAAGCCAAGGGCAAGGTCCCCGTGCTGGCCGGCGCCGGCGGCTACAACACGCGCGAGGTCATCGAGCTGGCGCTCGAGATTCAGGCGCTGGGCGCGGACGGCATCCTCTCCGTTACGCCGTACTACAACAAGCCCTCGCAGGAAGGTCTGTTCCAGCACTACCGGGCCATTGCGGCGGAAGTGCGGCTGCCCATCGTGGTCTACAGCGTGCAAGGGCGCACGGGCGTGAACATCGAACCGGCCACCATGGCGCGGCTCGCGGCCATTCCCGGTATCGTGGGCGTGAAGGAAGCTTCCGGAAGCCTCGCCCAGATCGCCAACATCGTGCACGAAGTCCCCGCGGATTTTAAGGTGCTCTCGGGCGACGATGCCGTCACCATCCCCGTGATCGCCCTCGGCGGCCGCGGCGTCATCTCGACGGTGGGGAACGAGATTCCGGCGCAAATGACGGAACTCACGCACGCCTGCCGGCGCGGCGATTTCGCCTCGGCGCGCGCCATCCAGGCCCGCTACCTGCCCCTGATGAACGTCAACTTCGTCGAGTCGAATCCGATTCCGGTGAAAGCCGCCATGGCGCTGATGGGCCTGCTGACGCCGGTGTACCGTCTGCCGCTGGTCCCGCCCAGCCCGGCCAACCTGGCGAGGATCGAGGGTGTTCTGGAATCGGCCGGACTGCTCGGGGAGGTTCATGCTACAGCCTGACATCGAGCGGCTCTACGACCAGCCGCCCGCCAAATACACGCGCGCGCACCGCAAGCTGTTCGACGAGTTCAAGGCCGCGCTGAACCAAGGCCGGGTGCGCGCCGCCGAGCCCGACCCGGCATCGCCCACCGGCTGGCGCGTGAACGCGTGGGTCAAGAAGGGCATCCTGCTGGGCTTCCGCATGGGCACGGTGGTGCCGATGATCTACGAGGGCGGCGGCATCAAGTCTGGTTCGGCCCGGCTCGCGCCGCTCGATCCCAAGGCGCCGTTCTTCGATAAATCCACCTACCCGCTGAGAAAGCTCGGCCTGTCGGCGGGCGTGCGCGTGGTCCCCGGCGGATCGAGCATCCGCGACGGCTGCTACCTGGGCAAGAGCGTCACCTGCATGCCGCCCATGTTCATCAACGTGGGCGCGTGGGTGGACGATGGGACCATGGTGGATTCGCACGCGCTGGTGGGAAGCTGCGCGCAGATCGGCCGCAACGTTCACATCTCGGCGGCCAGCCAGATCGGCGGCGTGCTGGAGCCGGTGGGCGCGCTGCCGGTGATCGTCGAGGACGACGTCCTGGTGGGCGGCAATTGCGGCATCTACGAGGGCACGGTGGTGAAGCGGCGCGCGGTGCTGGGGACGGGCACCATCCTGAACCGCTCGACGCCCGTCTACGACCTGGTGCGCGGCGCCATCCACAAAGCCACGGAAGAGCAGCCGCTGGTGATCCCGGAAGGCGCCGTGATCGTTTCCGGCGCGCGCGCCATCACCAGTGGACCGGGCAAGGATTGGGGCATCTCGATCTACACGCCGGTCATCGTGAAGTACCGCGACGCGAAGACCGACGCGAAGATCCAGCTCGAGGATCTGCTGCGGTAGCGCCCTACTTCAGCCTTCGTGCGCGCTCGAAATCGTCTTTCAGCTTCGAGGTGATCCTCTCCGCCACATCCGCGCTGGCGCCGCGGAACTTGCCGCCCAGGCTTTCCTGGGTGGTGGACCAGATCACGTCGCCGTCCTTGTTCACCAGGCGCACGGTGGCCATGGCTTCGTGGCGGCGTTCGGCGGAGTGTTCGGACTCGTTCTCCCCGACGCCGATGCCCGCCTGGTTGCCGCGCGCGTAGGCTCCGGAGCCCGCCCGGGTTCCCAGGTTGGCGTGCGCGTTGATGCCGTCGGAGGAGGTATGCACCTCCGTGAATACCAGGTCTTCGGCCGCGCCGCGAACCACGGCGTCGGCCTTCTCCTCTTTCTCGGTGAGGACGAACAACCCGGCGCCCGCCAGGCTGCTGATCAGGATGTCGCGCATCTGCGCGGCGGTTTCCCCTCCCGTGAGCCGGTCTACGAAGACACGGTGAATCGTCAGCATCTGGCGCAGGCCCGCCGCTTCCGTCTCCGGCGGCGGGGCCGGACCCTCGGCGCCGGCCGCCGCCGCCATGCCGAGCCATAGAACCCAGAACGCTCTCATTGCCCCGCCTTTCGCGCTTCGTCGTCCTGGAACGTGAACCGCTGCCCGCTACGCGCTTCCAGGCCGGCCATCACCGTGCGGATATCGCCCTTGTCCACGCGGAAGACCAGCGCCTGCCGCTGGCCGTCGGCGTCCTCGTACCCAATGGTGACGAAGTGCTTTCGCGACTTGCTGAGCAGCAGCAGGGGCGAGATGAGAACCGCTTCGGCATAACGCCGGCTCACGCTTTGCCCGTACTCCAGCGTGCCGATCCTGCGGTAGGGGATGTTCAACTCGGTCTTCCCCGCGGAGAATCGCAGCGACTCGGCCTGCGTGAGATCCAACCGGGCCGTGGACCGGGAATGCACACCCGGCAAGGTCCCGCCGATGAACTCCGTCTTGAGGCCCGGTTCAGCCGCCGTGGCCACCAGCGGTATGAGAAGGACGATCGGCAACGCCATGCGGGAACGAGTCATAGGTTTCTCGATCATCAGTGTCGTGACGGCGCGGCCCATCTCACGATTCATCGTGTGTGTCTGGTACCGCCGGTAACAGTACGTATAGCGGCCCGTTCCCGGTATATCATCCAAACTCTTGAGAGTGATAGGGAAGAATAGGAGTCGAAAACGAGAACAGATGTGGACGAACGGCTAGGCGGCCTACAGGCTCAGCACCTCGCGCAAGCGGGCGGACTGGCGCCGCGACATCTCCACCGTCCGGCCTCCGCGCAGGGTCACCAGCAGGCCGCCCGAAATGGCCACTTCGACCTTTTCGATCCACTTCAAGTTGAGGATCTGCTTGCGGTCGGCGCGGAAGAACATGACGGGGTCCAGTTGCTCCTCGATCGCGTTCAGAGAGCGGCGAATCAGCGGCCGTTCGCTGCCGAAATGCAAGCGCGTGTAATTGCCTTCGGATTCCAGCAGGAAGATCTCGGGCAGGCGCAGGATCCAGCAGCGCTCGCCGTCGCGCACGAAAACCTGCTCCAGGCGCGCCACGCCGGAAACGGGGCGCACGCGGGCCAGCGAGGCGGCCAAACGGGCGGGCGCGATGGGCTTCATCAGGTAATCGAGGGCGTTCACCTCGAAGGCCTTGATGGCGTACTCGTCATAGGCCGTGGTGAAGATCACCTGCGGCACCTCGTCGAGCGCCTCGAGAACCTCGAAGCCAGTCATGCCGGGCATCTGAATGTCGAGGAACAGCAGGTCCGGCGAGAGTTTGCGGACCAGATCGCAGGCTTCGTTGCCGTCGCGGGCTTCCCCCACGATCTCGACTTCGGGATGCGCCCGCAGCAGGCGGCGCAACTCCACCCGGGCCAGGCGTTCGTCGTCTACGATCAGGGCTTTCATACGGTTTTGGGTATCACCACCGTCGCCGCCACGCGGCCGTTGCGGTTCTTCAGTTCGAAACTGGCGCGCCCGTTGTAGACGATGCGCAACCGCTCGCGGATGTTGTTGAGGCCCAACTGCGTGGCCTGGGGCGCGGACTCGGCAATCTGGCCGGCGTTCTCGACTTCCATCACCACCGAGTCTCCCGCGATGGCGGCGCGGATGAGAAGATCGCCACCCGCGGGCAGCGGGGCGATGCCGTGCTTCAGCGCGTTCTCGACCAGCGTCTGCAGGAGCATGGGCGGAACCTGCACCCCTCCGGCGTCCGGGTCGATGGAGAGGTGCACCCGCAGGCGGTCCTCGAATCGGGCGGACTCCAGCGCCAGGTAGTCGCCCACGATCTCGACTTCGGAGTCGAGCGGCACGGTGTGTTCGATATCGCGGCGCAGGTTGTAGCGCAGAATATTGGCGAGGCGCGTCAGCATGTCCTGCGCCATGGCGGGGTTTTCGATCACCAGGCCGCGGATGGAGTTGAGGCAATTGAAAAGGAAGTGGGGATTGATCTGGGCTTCGAGCGCGCGCAATTCGGCTTCGCGCAGCGCCAGTTGCAGGCGGACTTCGGCTTCGCGGTGGCGCCGCGGCCCGGTGAGCAGCACGTACAAGGCGGTCCACACGGCCCAAAGCGCGGCTGTGAATGCCAAAGGCTCCAGCCAGTCGCCCGCCGTTCGCGGCCGATCCCGGAACATCAGGGAAATGCCATGGATCAGGGCCAACTGAACCGTCGCAAGCACGACCACCGCGATTGAAAGGCGGCCCAACATCCGCCTGTTGGTGAAGGTTAACCAGCGGCGCCGCCGGATCTCGCGGCGAAATAGTCCACCGAGCAGCAGGCCCGTCACGAATAACGCAGCCCCACCGATGAGCACATCGTGCGCAACTTCGGGGCGCTGGCGTGCGCCCATCGCGGCCATGCCCAGCAGCGAGCCCCACCCCAGCAACTGGCAGAGCCAGAACGCCATAACGGGTTCCCAGCCGGCCAGCCGCCGCCGCTGCCAGACCAGCACCGCCAGCAGCCCGGCGCACAGGACTCCGCAACCGGCCCACAGCAACCAGGGCGAGGTTGCCAGCCCGGTTGGTTTGGGAGGTGTGGCCGGAGCGGCGGATGCCGCGCCGGCGTGCAACTGGTCATTCTCCTGGGCGTAGTTCAGCCGCCACTCAAAATACGTAACCAGGCGCAAGCCGCACGGGTGCTCCAGCCCCAGGAAGCAGACCCATTCTTTTTTGTCGTCGGAGTACTCCAGGTAGGATTCCGCACCCCGGAGGCCGGCGACCAGGCGGATGGCGATCTCATGCACCGGATGAACTCCATGCGCGGCCAGGATCTTTCCGTTGTCGGCCAGAAACCGGCCGAGATTCGGGTTCCGGTACGTACCGTTGGGATTCAGCAGCGACGAATCGACGGTGAACCGGAATCGATACAGGTGTTTGTTCAGAACCTCGGACGGCATGGTTTTGAGCGTGTCGCGATAGAACTTGTTCAGCGACTCGGGGTCGTGCACGGGGTAATCCGCCAGACGGCCGCGAAAGCCGACCCAGTGGTCTCCGTACAAGAGCTTATCAGCGGGGAGAAACGGGAAGTGGAATGACCCAGTGGCCGCGTCCATGCGCGCCCACGTGCCGCTTTCGGGGTCGCGCACCGCGACCACGGCGATTCCCGAGTAGCCGTACTCCAGCGTCTGCGTCGATATCTCAGCCGAATCGACTAACTCCGCTTCGAGGCCGTGTTTCTGCGCCAAGTACACGGTGACGATGGCGATGTCTCCGCTGTCAACCGTCAACCCGCTTGCCAGGATCTCCTCTGGGGTTCTTCGCCGCAGGAAGTCGTACGGCTTGCCAGTCAAGGGTCTTCCTCCAGCGCTCAGGGTGTAGACCCTGGCATAATCCATGGGCTTGAGAGCCTTCACGCGGTCGAAGACCTCCGGTCGATACCTGAAGCTGCCCTGCGCGTGCAGCGCGCCGGCCGCGCACAGGAGCAACACCGGCACGGCCGCCGCGCGTCTCCACATGGTCATGTTCGTCGGGGAACTCCGACTCCGATTTAGCATAGTGCGATCATGCCGTGGGCGGCGCGGCGCGCGGCGGAGTTTGTGATGAGCGGTCGCGGGGCGGTACGAGCGTGTGGGCCGGCGTGCGGGCCGGGGCTTGTGAATGCCCCGCCAAGCGGCGAGAATAGAGGTTCATGAACCAGCCAAACCGAATCTCCATTCTGGCGGGTGCGTTCGCCTTCCTGGCCGGGATTGCCCCTCCGGCAGCCAGCGCCAGTGTGAAAGCCGTGACCGCGGCGGGGCGCACCGCGCTCGAATTCCAGTTTCCCGGCGCCGCGGGGAAGCCCGATTCCATCGCGCTCGACCGCTTCCTTCTCGACGGCAAGCCAATCTCAGCGGCCAACGGAATCGCCGTTAATCAACTCTCCGAGGGCGTGAACGAAATCACCGCCGCAACGCCTGCTCCCGGCGAGTGGGAGTTCGACCTGGCGGACCAGAGCAGCGTCTACGGGTTCGGCGAGCGCTTCGACCGGCTCGACCACGCCCACAGTATCGTCCGCAATAACTCCGTGGATTCGGAATCCAGCAAGGGCGGCAACACCTATCAGCCCATCCCGTTCTTCATGAGCCTCCGCGGTTATGGCCTGTGGCTGGACACTTACGGCGAAGCCACCTTCGACATCAATGCTACCGGGAAGTTCCGCATCCGCATCAAAGTAGTAGCGGATCGCCTGCGCGTGGTGCTCATCGAGGGGCCGAAGTTCCCGCTGATTCTCGACCGCTTCACCGCCCTCGTGGGGCGTCAGCAGCTTCCGCCGTACTGGGCGTTCGCGCCGTGGAAGGCGCGCGACTATCATCGCAACCAGGCGGAAGTGGATGAAGACGTGGACCGTTATCGCGAACTGGAACTGCCGGCGTCGGTGATGCTTATCGACAGCCCCTGGGCCACCAACTACAACACCTACGAGTTCAACCCCAAGCAGTTCGACGACGCGCCGAAGATGATCGCGCACATTCACGACGAAGGGTACAAGCTGGTGCTGTGGCACACCTCGTGGATCGATAACGCCACCAACAAGCCGGGCGAGGAGGGATTCGCCGATAAGATCCCGCCTCTCGCCACTAACTTCGCCGAGGCCGAGAAGAACGGTTACTTTCTCCACCGGCCGGACGGGTCCACTTACATAGGCCAGTGGTGGAAAGGCCAGGGCTCGTTGATCGATTTCACCAATCCCGCGGCTAAGAAGTGGTGGCAGGGGCAGGTGGGCAAGGCCATCGCCGCCGGAGCCGACGGCTTCAAGGACGACGACGCAGAGGGTAACTTCGTGGGCGACGTGAAGTACTTCAGCCATGAGGACCAGCGCCTCATCCGCAACCGCTACGCGGTGGATTACAACCACGCGGTGGCCGAGGCGCTCACCGCGCGCAAGGGCAAGGACTGGGTGCTGTTCCAGCGCAGCGGCACCACGGGCGCGCACATGCAGCCGTTCTTCTGGGGCGGCGACAACGACGCCACGTTCTCGACCGAGAACGGCCTGCCAACCGTGGTCACGGCCGGGCTCAACGCCGGCATGAGCGGCATTTCCCTCTGGATGACCGACCTTGGCGGCTATAACAAGCAAGCGCGCTATGACGGCGACAACGTGCTGTTCGCGCGCTGGACCGAGTATTCCGCCTTCTCGCCAGGCATGGAAGTTATGAGTGCGATGAATCTGGGGCCGTGGGACTACGGCTTCGAAGCGCTGCGCATTTTCAAACTCTACTCCGTGCTTCACATGAGCCTCTTCCCGTACCGTTACGCGGCGGCGCAGGAGAGCGCCCGCAACGGCCTGCCGATGATGCGCGCCCTGGTGTTGATGCACCAGGACGACCCCGAGGCGCGGGTTGCCGAGACGGAGTATTACTTCGGGCCGGACCTGCTGGTGGCGCCGGTACTTAGTCCGGTCTCCGAGCGCGCCGTGTATCTTCCCGAAGGCGCGTGGATCGACTATTGGTCCGGAAAGCGTCTGCCGGGCCGCCGCACCGTGGTTGCCGCGGCGCCGCTCGACCGCATTCCGCTGTATGTTCGCGAGGGCGCGATTCTTCCCCGCATCCCCGAGGACGTCATGACGCTGGTCCCGCGGGCCGAGGTCAAGGACCCCAAGGTGAAGGCGCTCGACGACCGCCGCGTATACGAGATCTATCCCGGCGAGCGACTGCGGGGAATCGTCGATTTCGAAGGCCGCTCCGTCACGCCGGGCGCGGACTCGAAGGGTATGTCGATCGCCGGCAAGCCGGCGCGCGTGACCCTTCGCTGGCGATTCGGCGGACCCGAGAGCGCCGAATGCAACGGGCGGAAGCTAGATGTTCAGAAGGCCGCCGATGGCAGCGTCTCGGTGGCGTTCCAGCACCAGGAATCCAGCCAGCTCTCCTGGCGGTAAGCCGGCCGCTGTTTACTACTTCCTGTCCAGTTCTTAGCGCCGCCACAGTTGTTTGTGGGGCAGGCTGGCAGCCTGCGGCGGGTTGGTAACCCGCCTTCCGACGCCCGCAAGGGGCCGCAATCAGATCGGGTGGGATGGTCCGAACCATTGGGGCCGGTGGGCGAGCTCCGCTCGCCGGGCCGATTAACAATCGGCCGCGGGTTACCAACCTGCCCCACATAACGGCCGCACTGCCGCAGGTTGCCGGTGCAACCGCGAACGATTACAATTCAGGTTTCCCATGCCGCGCTACACTCCATCTTCGTTTGCACCCGCCATCCTCGCCGCGCTCCTCGCCCTCGGCGCCGCCGCGCAACCGCCGGCGCCCGCTGCCGTTGAGCCGGACTACCCCGGCGAAGCCTTCGTGGTGGAGCAACTGACAACCGAAGTCGCATTCCAGGCGGATGGCACCGGGCAGGAAGAAACCGCGATGCGCGTCCGCATTCAGTCCTCGGCCGGAGTCCAGCGGTTCGGCGTCCTGACGCTCCCCTACCGTGGCGCCAACCAGCGAGTGGAGATCGTTCAGATCCGCGTCCGCAAGCCCGACGGCGGCGAGGTGTCCACCCCGGATTCCAGCGTGCAGGACCTGCCCACCGCCGTCACCCGCCTGGCGCCCACTTACAGCGATCTGCGCGAAAAACAGATACCCGTGAAAGCCCTGGGCGTAGGCGACGTGCTGGAATATCGCGTGCGGAAAGTAACTACCAAGGCCGAGATCCCGGGCGAGTTCTGGTATGCGCACAACTTTACCAAGGACGGCCCCGTTCTGGAAGAGACCCTCCGCGTCACCGTCCCCGCGGGCCGGCCCCTCAAGCTTGCCAGCCCGGGGAACGAACCCGAAGTAAGTGACAAAGACGGACTCAAGACTTACGTTTGGAAGACGTCCCATCGCCCGCCGCGCGATCGGAAGCCGGCGTTCAAGGGCAACGCCATCCGCAAACGCCCTTCAGTTCAACTCAGCACCTTCCAGAGTTGGGAGGACGTTGGCCGGTGGTACGCCGCACTGCAGAAACCGAAAGTGGAGCCGACTCCGGAGATCCGCGCCAAGGCCGCCGAACTGACCGAAGGTATCTCCACCAATGCCGGCAAGCTACGCGCCATATACGAGTTCGTCTCCACCAAGTTCCACTACATCTCGGTATCCTTCGGCAGCGGCCGCTATGAGCCGCACTCCGCCGGCGAGGTGCTGGCCAACCAGTACGGCGACTGCAAGGACAAACACACCCTGCTGGCGGCGCTGCTTGCGGCCGCCGGTATCGAGGCATGGCCGGCGCTGATCGGCGCCGGAATCGAATTCGACCCCGCCGTGCCCTCGCCCGGCCAGTTCAACCACGTGATCACTTATGTGCCATCGGGGGACTCGCCCACCTGGCTCGACACTACGCCCGAGGTGGCTCCGTACGGAATGCTGCTCTCCCTCCTGCGCGGGAGGCAGGCCCTCCTCGTGCCGGGTTCGGGCGATCCGCGTCTGGCCACCACGCCCGAGTCGACGCCTGCCCCGACGGAGGAAGTCTCCCAGATGAAGGCGCACCTGGCCAGCGACGGAACCCTTACGGGCCGCTTCGATCTTGCATTGGGCGACGACACGGGGGTGCTCTTGAAGCTGGCGTTCCGCTCGATCGGCCCGGCGCAATGGGCCACACTTGCGCAGTATGTATCGAAGAGCGTCGGCATGGATGGCACGGTGAGCGACGTGGATCTGGCGCAACTCAACGAGACCGAAGCTCCCTTGCATATCTCTTATGAGTACGCGCGCAAGGATTACTCCGACTGGAACAACCGGTTGATTATCGCCCCCCTGCCAATCGCTGCCCTGCCCAAAGCGGCGGATGCCGGACAGCCTTCCGAACCCGTGGAGTTGGGCGTGGCGGATAAGTTCGTATACCGGGCGGCGCTGGAATTGCCTTCGGGCTTCTCCGCGAGAGCGCCGGAAGGCGCCAGCTTACGGGAAGAGTTTGCCGAGTACACCTCCACATACTCCGTTGACAAGGGAGTTATCTCGGCCGAGCGTGTGATCCACTTCAAGAAACAGAAGATAGCTCCTTCGGACTGGGACGCGTACGTGAGCTTTTCCAGGGCCGTGGTCAAGGATGAGAGCCGGTATTTCAGGATCGTGCTGGCCGGCGCGGACGTGCCTGCCGGCGCACCGCCGGCTTCCGCCCATAACGATCCCCGGTCCGCCGAACTCATCAAGCAAGCCATCGAGGCGGCGGACCGGAGCGAGTTTCAGAAAGCGCAGGAACTGCTGGCGCAGGCCGAGCAGGCCGATAAGCGGCGGCCCGGCCTGTGGGCGGCGTACGCCTATCTCTACGGGCGCCAGAATCGGAACGACAAAGCCATCGAGGCGCTGCGGAAGGAACTCGAGGTCACGCCTTCCAGCGACACGGCCTATCCATACCTCATCTCGCTGCTGCACGACGCCGGCCGGCTCGACGAGGAAATCGACGCGCGGCGGCGTCAGATTCAGGCGACTCCCGGCAATCTCACCGCTCTCAACGGGCTGGTGTCGCTGCTGATTCGCAACAAGCGCTATCTCGAAGCCGTCGATCCGCTGACGGCGGCCATCGGCCGGAACCCAGGAAACACCAGCCTCCGGATGAACCTGTTTCACGTCCTGCTGTACGGCGGCAAGAAGGACGATGCCATGGCAATGCTCGCGAAGATGCGCGGGAGCGGGCTCACCGCATCGCAATCCAATAACGCCGGTTACCTGCTTGTCAATGCCGGCGTCGAAGTGGCCTTAGGCAAGGAGATGGTCGAAAAGTCCGTGGCCGATCTCGAGGGCGCCTTGAAGAACGTGACCCTGGCATCGCTGACCGACGCCGATCTCAAGAACGTTGCGGAGCTCGGCGCCGCCTGGGATTCGGTGGGATGGGCGGCCTTCCGCCTGGGCGATATCGAGAGGGCCCGCAAGTTCGTGTATGCCGACTGGATGCTGGTACAGCACGCCACGGCAGCCCATCATCTTGGCCAGATTTACCAGCGGCAGGGCCAGACGGACCAGGCCATCCACGCCTACCAGCTTGCGCTTGCCATCAACCCCAATCTCCTGGACGCGCGCGAACGCTTAGTGGCGTTGAGCGCGGAGGCGCCCGCCAGGGCCGGCCCCGACAGGCCTCCTAGCCGGCTCATGACCAGTCTGGAGGAAGAAGTCTCCAAGATGCGCACCAAGCCAGTGCCCGGCCTCCCGCAAGCCAAAGGCACCGCGGATTTCTTCGTTCTTTTTTCGGCCAAGGGCATCGAGGACCTGCAGTTCGCCAGCGGCGACGAAACCCTCAAGCCGGCCGCCAGCCTGCTGCGCAAGATCCCGTACGAACCCGTGCTCCCCGATGGAGGAGCGGCCAGGATTCCCCGCCGCGGCATCCTGTCGTGCTCGGCGAACACCACTCCGAACTGCAACTTCACGCTTCTGCCGCCAGCCGCCGCGACCAGGTGATTGCGGCGTGCGCCGCTCCGGCGCCGCCGGAACCGCCGCCTCGACCCCCTCGCGCATCGCCGCCGCCATTCGCTAAGCTGGTGAGCGGTGGCAATCCTCCGGCGAATCCTCATCGCATCGGCGCTCGGCGCAGTCTTGCTTTATACCGGGGATTACCTTTCGGTGCGCTACCGCTTCCCGGGAAATCGTCCGGCGTTCGGCTCCGTGCGGGTGCATCCCTACTACGCCATCCCGCAGAAAAGCGGGAAGACGGAGTTCGTGCTGCAAGACCCGGAAACGCGCTCCTGCGTTCACTCGCTGTTCCCGCAGATGGGCGCCAGTCCCTGTTGGTACGTCAGGCGTCACGTCCGGGAGCGCATCGACATGTGAGCGGCGGCGGGCGTCCGCCACCAGGCTGCTCCCACGGGCTACTTCTTGTTCTCGATCTTCAGGTTGATGACCACGTCCTTGCGCGTGTTGAAGGCGCTCAGGGTGTGCGAGGAGCTGATCGCATCCGCCAGCCGGGCGCTGACCTTGTAGTCCACGTCCGGGCTCAGATCGTGAAAGAAGTACGAGCCGTCCTGCTGCGAATAAAAGGAGACGATCGCCTTCGTCTTGGTGTTCTCCAGAAGCACCACGGCGCGGGCCGCCGGCTTGTCGTCGGACAAGGTCACGATTCCCGTGAGAGACCGCGGTTGGGCTTCCCCCTTTTTCGGTTTGGAGCTTTGGGCGAACCCCGCCGGCACGCTTAGCAGCAGCACCGCCAGAAGCGCCAGGAAGCATCCGCGCCGGGACATCGCGCTACCGCCAGTCTTCCTCGCCTTCTTCCTCGTCCTCGTCTTCCACGAAAACCTCATCGTCCTCCTCTTCCTCATCCAGCTCGTCGGCCGATTCCAATTCCAGAGGCTCCGTGCTCACGACTCTCAGGTCCGCGCCGCACTCGTCGCAACTGATGGTGTCGCCTTCGTCGACATCTTCCTCATCCACGTCGATCGCGCCATCGCAGGCCGGGCACCGTATCCCGTGATCGTCCGCCGCCATTCAAATTCCTCCCAGAATACTACTGATATCCGATAGGTTGCCCGGTTGGCAAGTCCGGTTACCGGTCGCCGCCGGTTTTTTTTAACGGCCGGCCGATTTCGCCATCCGGCGGCGCGTTGTGGCCGGCACCAGGCCCTTCATCCGCAGGCACAGAAACAAGTACGCGCGGTGCGTCAGTTCGTGTTCCTTCAACATTTGCAGCATCTCCAGCCGCGTAACCTTCTGCCCGTCCATGCGGGTTACGATGTGCGCGTAGAAATCCGCCGGACGCGCCGCCAGCTCCGCCGCCCTCCGCTCCAGCGAATCCCGCAATGCCGCCGCCAGTTGCGCCGGCGTGGCATCCTCCGGAACATCCGGCAGGTAAGGCGCCAGCTTCGCCCGGAAATCCGGCGTGGCGAAGGATTCCTCCCCGCTCAGAAGCAGCCCCGACAGCGCATGTCCGGCCTGCAGGATGTGGCGGGCAGTCTCGCCGAAAGTCATGACATCCGCGGTGGGCCGGTACCCGAACTCGCCGGCCGGAAACTCTTCCACCGCGGCGGCCGTATCCTCGCGCACGGCCTTCCACGAATCCAGTACGTGCTCCAGTCTGACCATGCTTCCATTGTATCCGCACTTGGCCGGGCGGTTTGCGCTCCGCTTACCGTCCGGCCCGGAACCGCGAGCGTAAGCGAGCGGCCCGAGCAAGAGACAGGCCGCCGGCCTGCAATGCGTTCCTCTCGTTCGGGCCGCTCGCTGAGAAGCTGTGAAGAAACCGGTTGACAGGCGGAAGCGCCTGCCCCACCTCGCTGCAAGTCCTTCGAGTGCAATGTGGGACAGACGCTTTCGTCTGTCAACCCGGCAGTCCGGCCGATTTCTTCACAGCTTCTGACGCTCGCGGTTCAGTGGGGCGCGCGGCGGGGGAATTGCGCTCCCCTCCACGGTACAATTGATTCATACATGCACCAGAAACTGAGTGAGCGGGTTGTGGACCTGAATCCGCGGGAAACGGCCGAGTGGACCGAAGCGCTGGACCAGGTTCTCGAGGTCGAGGGGCCTGACCGCGCGGCATATCTTCTGGAGAAACTGACGGAAAAGGCCCGCGCCAGCGGCGCCGAGCTGCCCGTCCATCTGAACACCCCGTACATCAACACCATCCGGCCCGAGGACGAAGTGCCGTATCCCGGCGACCGCGCCATGGAGCGCCGCATCAAGAGCCTCATCCGCTGGAACGCCATGGCCATGGTGGTGCGGCAGAACAAGTACGACCCCGGCATCGGCGGCCACATCTCCACCTACGCCTCGCTGGCCACCCTGCTCGAAGTGGGGTTCAATCACTTCTTCCACGCCAGCTACGGCGACCAGCCCGGCGACCTGGTCTACTTTCAGGGCCACGCCTCGCCGGGCGTCTACGCCCGCGCCTTTCTGGAAGGGCGCCTCAGCGAGCAGCACCTGCGGAATTTCCGCCACGAACTGCGCGAACAGCCGGGTCTTTCCTCCTATCCGCACCCCTGGCTGATGCCCGATTTCTGGAACTTCCCCACCGTCTCCATGGGCCTCGGGCCGCATCAACGCCATCTACCAGGCGCGCTTCATGCGCTACCTGGAAAACCGCGGCGCTGATCGCCGCCTCGCCGCGCAAGGTCTGGGCGTTCCTGGGCGATGGCGAAATGGACGAGCCCGAATCCATGGGCTCCATCACCCTGGCTTCGCGCGAAAAGCTGGACAACCTGATCTTCGTCATCAACTGCAACCTGCAGCGGCTGGACGGTCCGGTGCGCGGCAATGGCAAGGTGATTCAGGAACTGGAAGCCGCCTTCCGCGGCGCCGGGCTGGAACGTCATCAAGCTCATCTGGGGCGCCGATTGGGACGCCCTGCTGGCCCGCGATGCCACCGGCCTGCTGCAAAAGCGCATGGGCGAAGTCGTGGATGGCGAATACCAGACCTACGTCACCAAGGACGGCGCCTATATCCGCAAGCACTTCTTCGGCAAGTATCCCGAGCTGCTCGACCTGGTTTCGCACCTCACCGACGACGAGCTTTTCAAGCTGCGGCGCGGCGGGCACGATCCGGGCAAGGTCTACAACGCCTACAAAGCGGCCGTCGAAACCACCGGCCAGCCCACTCTGATTCTGGCCCACACCATCAAGGGCTACGGCTTGGGCGAGGCCGGCGAGGGCCGCAACATCACCCACCAGCAGAAGAAGCTGAACGAGCAGGAGATGCTGCACTTCCGCTCGCGCTTCGAGATTCCCATCCCGGAGGAGGCCGCGCACGACGCCTCGTTCTACCGGCCGCCCGCGGACAGCCCCGAAATGGCCTACCTGCACGAGCGGCGCCGCCAGTTGGGCGGGTACATGCCCACCCGTAAGGCGCCCGCCAGCCGCCTCGTCGCCCCGCCGCTCGACTATTTCAAGGAGTCGCTCGAAGGCTCGGCCGGCCGCGAAGTCTCCAGCACCATGGCGTTCGTGCGCGTGCTCACGCTGCTCATGAAGCACCCGCAACTGGGGCGGACGCGTCGTGCCCATCATCCCCGATGAGGCGCCGCACCTTCGGCATGGAGTCGCTGTTCCGCCAGTTCGGCATCTATGCCAGCCAGGGCCAGCTTTACAAGCCGCACGACGCCGAAATGTTCCTCTACTACAAGGAATCGAAGGACGGCCAGATTCTGGAAGAGGGCATCACCGAGGCCGGTTCCATGGCTTCGTTCACGGCCGCCGGGACGCGCCTATACGAATTACGGCGTGGAGATGATTCCGTTCTTCATCTACTACTCCATGTTCGGCTTCCAGCGCGTGGGCGACCTGATCTGGGCCTTCGGCGACGCGCGCGGCAAGGGCTTCCTGTGCGGCGGCACGGCCGGGCGCACCACGCTCTCCGGCGAAGGCTTGCAGCACCAGGACGGGCATAGCCTCCTGCTCGCCAGCACCGTGCCCACCTGCGCCGCCTACGATCCGGCGTACGCCTACGAGATCGCCATCATCGTGCAGGACGGCATCCGCCGCATGTACCAGTTGGGCGAAGACCGCTTCTACTACCTGACGCTCTACAACGAGAACTACCCCATGCCGCCCATGCCCGCGGAACTGGACCCGCAAGGCATCCTGCAGGGGCATCTACCGTTTCCGCGCGGCGGAGGAAGGCACGGCCGTGGTGCAGCTTTTCGGCAGCGGCCCGATCCTCAACGAAGCGCTGCAAGGCGCCAGCAGATCCTGGCCGAGAAGTACCAGGTGCCCGCCGACGTGTGGAGCGTGACCAGCTACAACGAACTGCGGCGCGAAGCGCTCGAGGTGGAGCGCTGGAACCGCCTGCATCCCGGCCAGCCCGAGCGCACGCCGTACGTCGCGGAGGCGCTGCGTTCGGCCGCGGGACCCATCGTGGCCGCCTCGGACTATATGAAGGTGGTGGCCGACCAGATCGCCCCCTGGCTTCCGGGCCGCATGGAGACGCTCGGAACCGACGGCTTCGGCCGCAGCGACAACCGCGAGTATCTGCGGCGGCATTTCGAAATCGACGCCGAATCGATCGCCGCCGCCGCGCTTTCGCGGCTGGCGCGCGACGGCAAGTTCGACCCCGCGCGGGCCACCGCCGCCTTCGCCGAGCTGGGCGTCGCAACCGATGGCAGCGACCCCGCTCGCGCCTGACCCTTCGCATGCAACCGGACAACGCATCGCGGCTCTGGGGATGGCGGTCAGCGGCACGCTGGCCATCGTCAAGGTGGTCACCGGCTTGTCGGGCCATTCCACGGCGGTGGTGGCCGATGGATTGGAATCGGCCGGCGACGTATTCTCGTCCGGCTTCGTGCTGCTCGGCCTGACGCTGGCGGCCCGTCCGCCCGATGAGAACCATCCCTACGGCCACGGCCGCATCGAGATTCTGACGGGCCTGCTGATCGGGCTCATCCTCACCGCCGGCGGCGCGCTCATCTCGTTCCACGCCATCGAGCGCGTGGGCCGTCCGGGCGAGGTGCTGGCGGCCTACGTGGTGTGGCCGCTGGTGGCCTCGCTGCTGGCCAGGACCGTCATGGCCCTGACCAAATTTCATTTCGCGCGCAAGCTGAGAAGCGCCGCCCTGAGGGCCGATGCCTGGAACGACGCCATGGACACGGTGTCGGCCATCGCCGCGCTCATCGCCGTGGGGCTGACTCTGACGCACCCCGCGCGTTTTCCCAACGCCGACCGCTACGGCGGATTCGTGGTGGGCCTGATCGTCATCTCCGCCGGTGTGCGTGTGGCCTACGACACCGCCATGCAGCTTATCGACACCATGCCCGAGGACCGCCTGATGAAGCAGATCCGCGCCGCGGCCCTGGCGGAGACCGGCGTGCGCGGCGTGGAGAAATGTTTCGCCCGCAAGACCGGCATGCGCTACCACGTGGACCTGCACCTGGAAGTGGACCCCGCCATGACCGTGCGGCAATCGCACGAGCTGGCGCACCGCGTTCAGCAGCGGGTGCTGACCACGCTGGACTGGGTGGCGGGCGTGCTGGTGCATGTGGAGCCGGCGCCGTAAAACCGCTACGCGTAGCGGTTTTTGGTTTTGTAAGTGGTGTAGAATCAGTAGATTAGCTTTTGAAAAACCGCCACGCGCGTGGCGGTTTTGGGGCCCTTCGCGGTGCGGGCACTACCACCTCGGAGCCCGGTACTCACTCGTCTTGAAGGACGTCCCATGAAGTTCGCAGCGATACCGGCCTGGATCTTCGCATCTCTGCAGTGGCACCGTGACGCCATCCTTCTTCCAGCAGAGTGGGCAGTAGCCTATCAAGCCTCTATCCGCTTCCGACTTCCGTACGTAAAAACCGCCGTCGGTAAGATATTCCATATCGGCGTCGAGGGCCTCCAACGCCTTTCGGTTGCCAAGCTGCTCCCGCAGATCCGAGTTCTCAGCGAGGGCTTCTCCCAGTGCAGCCTGCGCATTCACCACATGGATCGGCATCTCTTGGACCATCGAACGCACTGCGTACGCATCCACACTCGGGCCGTTGAGCTTGTCCATTAAGAGCCTGGCTACATCCAAGCCAGCCTTGGCGGCGGTCAATCCGGCAGCAATGCTCATGAGCCCGTTGTATTCCGCCCCCTTGCCGTTTGCAAGGGGTCAGCGAGCAGCGAGGAATGACCGCGGCGAAATCCCTCCACAAGGGCGCGCTCCTCCCGCATCTCCCGCTGAATCTCGTCCATGTGATCGAAATAGTAGGCCAGAGCTGCGTAGAGGTCGGCGAGGGTAATGGTCGGAATGTGGGAGACGATCTCGTCGGGTGTCATGCCCTGGTGCTCATGCCACGCAACGATATCGAGCACGCGGACGCGGTGGCCCCTGATGCAGGTCCTGCCGCCGCACACGCCGGGCGTCTTGCCGATCCGATCCTCAATGGGCGCGGGCATGACTCCAGCGTACAACGCGCTTCACCGGCTGGCGAGCGCCCTGCGCACCATCGCCGGCTCTTTCGCGATGACGGTCAGATAGGCGCGGGCGGCCGAGTCCGGCTGACGCCCGCCCTGTTCCCACTCCTGCAACGCGCGCTTCCCGATGCCATAGGCCCGCGAGAATTCAGCCTGCGACATCTTCACGCCCTTGCGAATGGCCTTCACATCAATAGGTTTCGGCCAGACCTGGTCGAGCTCGATCTTCCCGCGCTGGTGCGCCACAACCAGCTTCATCCCCTCGATCAGATCCGCTCCGAAGGCTGTCTTCTTCGCCGCCGCTTTTCTGGGCATGTTGCTGCGTTCCCTATCAAACTCACTCTCTTGTTCTGGCCACCGCAATTGCTTTCGCTACGAGGGAGGTAACGAAGTTCTCGAAGCTGAGTTCGGGCGCGGGTTCGCGATAGACGCCGCGCACTCCGTCCTCCGCGCTCGATATCAGGAAGCAAGCCGCGTCGTAAAGTCTCTCCCGGACGAGCTTTGTCAGCAGCACCTCGTAACGTTTCGCGTACGACGCGTCCTTGAATTCGGGGATACCTTGAAGTGCGGCTCCCGGGCCCGAACCGGAGCGACCGAACCTGGGGCCTCCTCCAGCAGCATCAAGTACCCCAGCCAAGGCCTAGCCGAAGGCTGGAAAGCCCCTTCGCGATACGCCGCCCACAGGTCAACCGCGCTGCCGATCGATTCTTCCGTGCGGTTGTTGTAGTTGTTGCCGAACGAGCCCACTTGCGACTTGAACTCGATCCCGGCCAGCAATCGGCCGTCGGCGACAACCAGCAGATCCCATTTCTTCTCGGGGCGATACCACCCGGGAATCTCGATGCACCTTTCGCACTATACGTGCGGCTTGGGGAGGCCACTCTCGCACAGCAGGTCGCGAACGAGAGTAACGAAGCCGTTCATCTGCGCGCCGCCCGTCACCGCCGACCGAGCCCCGGCGTCCTTGGCGCCAGACACCGCTCCCTGTCTTTGCGCCTGGGTTTCTCGCGTAGTCCAGAACTGCTTGACCGCGGCGCGGAGCCGCGCCCTCAGCTTGGGACTGAGGCTCACGTAGTCGCCTCTGCCTTCAGCGCGGTGACCGTGGTCTTGCTGAACAGAGAGGAGGTCTCGTTCGAGACCCGCTTCTGCGCCAGGTCGAAGTAGTGCGGATCGACTTCGAATCCAACGCTATTGCGGCCTGTCCTGGCCGCGGCTATCGCCGTCGTGCCGGTGCCCAGGAAAGGGTCCAGCACCGTGTCGCCGGCAAAACTGAACATTCGAATGAGACGCTCGGCAAGCTCGTTGGGATAGGGCGCGGGGTGATGGCGGGTCGAGGCGCCGGTTACGCCCTCCCAGATCTGCTGAAACCACTTCCTGTGGTTCTCCGCGGAGATTACGCTCAGTACCCGAGTCGCGACATCGGGGGTGCGATATCCGCCGGGCTTGCGCTCCATAAGGATGAACTCAATGTCGTTCTTGATGACCGAGTTGGGCTCGTACGGTTTGCCGAGAAAACTCGATCCGTTCTCCACTTCGTGGGCCGCATTCGCAATCTTGTGCCAGATGATCGGCGCCAGGTTGTCGAAACCGATCTGCCGGCAATGCTCCTGAATCGAGGCATGAAGCGGAACAACCGTGTGCCGGCCGTTGTTCCTGCGGCGGGACAGGCAAACGTCGCCAACAACGCAAACTAGCCGGCCACCGTGCACCAGTGCTCGAAAGCAATGGCGCCAGACCCGGTCGAGTTCCCCCAGAAACTCCTCGTAGTTCTCGATGTGCCCCATCTGCCCTTCCGAATCCCGGTATTCCTTGAGAGTCCAGTATGGCGGGGACGTCACTACCAGGTGCACACTCTCCGGCGCGAGTTCGTCCATCGCACGAGCGTCACCCAGACGCAGTTCGTGACGGGTGGGGATGCGTTGGACCGACTCCTCGATCAATCGCAGGAGTCCGGCGTCCTTCGCGATCCTGGGAATGTCCGTTTGTGGATTCCTGAGCGGGAGAACCTCTTTGGGTACGAGTTCGGACAGGTCCCGCCCCGGGCTGCCGACCATCTCATCCTGGACCGGTTGTGATTCGCTCGGGTCGAAGGCTAGCATCGTCGGAAGCTGCGCTTACAGGTTGGTCACCTTCATTATAGACCGCGTTCCCCCGCGCTGCGCCGAATGCACTTCCGCCGCGATTGGCGAAGGGTTTCGCCTGATTGAGGCAGCGCGCATCCACCAGTCTCCCGCCGCTAGTCCGGTCCTGGCGTGGTCCCACTAAACGTCCGCTCCTTGCCGAACACCAGCTTGTCGCTGGCCAGGTAATTCGCCAGCGACCCGGCGGCGATCCCGACGAAGTTGGCGGCCATATACGGCATGTGGAAACGGCCCGCCAGAACCCGCATGAAGAGCAGGTTGACGGCAATCGATATCAGGCCGTTGCTCAGGTTGAAGCGCACCAGGCGGCCCAGCGCGCCCCGGTGCGAAGCGGTGCGGTCTTTCCAGGTCCAGTGTTCGTGCCACACGAAATTGTGCAGCACCGCGGTTTCCACCGCCAGCGCCGTGGCCGCCAGCAGCGGGATGCCCAGCACGCTCCTGAACACGCCCAGCGCCCCGGTCTGCACCACAATCCCGATGGCGCCCACGGCGTTGAAGCGCAGCCAGCGGCCCAGAAACCTCGGCGCTTTCATGGCAGCCGCTCGAGGCGGTACAGCTCGATGGTGTGGCGCACCGCCGCGCTTACCAGCATCAGCGACATGCCCGCGATTCCAATCACGCCGCCCACGTCGAAGAGCAGGTACTCGCCGCCGAACAAGTGGACCCACGGCCTCCACAGCAGCGCCATGTTGCCGATCATCAGCAGAATGCGCAGTTCGGTGGGGCTGAATTTCCAGAACGACAGGTGGAACGTTCCGAGCGTATAAGTGGCCAGGTAGACCTCGATGCTCAGCATGAAGTAGACGATCAGCAGCCCCGCGGCCACGCCGTGGCTCATGTAGCCCGAAAGGCCCAGGCCGCCCAGCAGGAACAACGTTCCGAAGGCGTCTACGATGTGATCCACGTAGAACCCGTAGCGCGGCCGCAGGCGGTTGCGGACCCGCGCCAGCGTCCCGTCCAGGCTATCCCCCAGCCAGTTCAGGAACAGGCACACAATCACGATCCCCAAACCGAGCCGGCGCCAGTGCGCATACCAGTAGCCCAACCCCGCGCCCGCGAGCGCGACCAAACCGAGCGCCGTCAGGTGATCCGAATTGATCCACCGTGGAGCGCGCCCGGCAAGCCAGACGAGGCATTTCTTTTCCAGCGGCGCCAGAAAACTGACCTGGGCGCGGCTGGCATCGCTGAATTCCGCTTTCGCCATATCCGGACCGTTTCTTCTAATTCGGTATCATACTTACAGATGTCATGGCGCATTGTGTGTCTCGCTTGGTTACTCGTCCCCATGTCCGACGTGGGAATCGTGGAGCTGAAACCCGAAACCCTGCGGGCCTTCGATAACTACGTGCGCACCGCCGAGGATCGTCTGGACCGGCAGGCGCGGAGCCCCCAGTTCCTCTGGTCGGATGGCGTCAAGGACGCCAACGGCAAGTTGCGGGGCGGGGAAGTGTTGGCCGAACCTTGGGCTGGCGAGGGCGATGTCGAGATTCCCGACGGCCTGATTCACGACTGGGTGGGCGCCGTTTACATCCCCGGCGCGACTCTCGACGCCGTGATCGCGATGGTGCAGGATTACGACCGCGACAAGGTTTCTTTCAAGCCGGAAGTGATGGACTCGAAGCTGCTCAGCCGCAACGGAGACGATTTTAAAGTGTACATGCGCCTGCTCAAGAAGAAGGTGCTTACCATAGTTCTGAACACCCAGCACGACGTTCATTACATCCGTATCGGCGATACCCGCTACTACAGCCGTTCGCACACCACGCGAATAGCCGAAGTCGAGAATCCCGGCGGCCGCGGCGAACGCGAACGGCCCCCGGGAAACGACCACGGGTTTCTCTGGCGCCTGGACTCCTACTGGCGTTTCGAACAGCGCGACGGCGGCACGTACGTGGAATGCGAGGCAATTTCCCTGAGCCGCGGCGTCCCGCTCGGCCTCGGATGGGCGATCAATCCCATGGTCCGCGCTCTGCCGCGGGATTCGCTCACCAACACCATGCGCTGCACCCGCGATGCATTCCGGCGGTAGCGGCCGCGAGCGTTACCCCGACCAGCCCTTGGTTTTCCGCTTCCCGCCCAAATACGTTACACTGTCCCTTCGTGCCCGAAACCCCCGTACCCATAGCCCAAACAGCCGGCCTCAGCTACAAGCGAGGGCCGGATGTGCCCCTCATCGAATACACCATTTCCCAGCAACTCGCGCTCACCGCCCGCAAGTTTCCCGACCGGGAGGCGCTGGTGGTCTGCCACCAGGGCGTGCACCTCACCTGGAGCGAACTCGACCGCGAGGTGACGCGCACCGCCCGCGGGCTCGCCGGCCTCGGACTCCGCCCCGGCGACCGCCTCGGCACCTGGGCCGGCAACTGCGTGGAGTGGATCCTGCTGATGTACGCTTCCGCGCGCGCCGGCGTCATCCAGGTGAACGTCAACCCGGCCTACCGCTCGCACGACCTCGGCTACGTTCTGCGCAAGAGCGACATCCGCGCCTTGTTCCTGCACGAGAAGGACGCGCGCGCCAACTATCGCGAGATCCTCAACGAGACGCGGGCTAGCGGGGACGTCCCCCTGGAACACGACATCTGGCTGGGAGACGAGTCCTGGGACGCCATGCTGGCCAATGGCGCGGACTATCCCGAGGACAACGTTTCCCGGCACGACGTCACCAACATTCAGTACACCAGCGGGACCACCGGCAATCCCAAGGGCGTGATGCTCTCGCACCACAACCTGCTCAACAACGGGATGGCCATCGGCCTGGCGCTCGATTGCAGCCAAGAGGACCGCATCTGCGCGCCCGTGCCTCTCTACCACTGCTTCGGATCGGTGATCGGCGCCATGGTGGCGCTGGTCAACGGCGCGGCGCTGATTCTGCCGGCGGCGGGCTTCGACGCGCTGGCCACTCTGCGCGCCGTGCAGGACGAGCGCGCCACGGTGCTCTACGGCGTCCCCACCATGTACGTGGCCGAATTGGAGCATCCCGAGTTTTCGCGCCTGGATTACAGCTCTCTGCGCAAGGGCGTCATGAGCGGCGCTCCCTGCCCTATCGCGCTCATGAAACACGTGGCGGAGAGCATGAACATTCACCGCATGACTATTCCCTACGGGCAGACCGAGTCGTCCCCGGTGATCACCATGGCGAGCGTGAACGATCCGCTGGAACTGCGCGCCGCCACCATCGGCACGGCTCTGGCCAACACCGAAGTCCAGATCGTTGACCCGAAGACCGGAGAGCGCCTGCCGATTGGCCAGCAGGGCGAGTTGTGCACCCGCGGCTACCTGGTGATGAAGGGCTACGACGCCGACCCCGAGGCGACGGCGGGGGCGGTGGACCCCGAGGGATGGCTGCACACCGGCGACCTGGCGGTGATGCGCCCCGACGGCTACTTCAGCTTCAAGGGCCGCGCCAAGGAAACCATCATCCGCGGCGGCGAGAACGTCTACCCGCGCGAGGTGGAGGACTTCCTGCACTCGTTTCCCAAGATCGCCGACGTCTACGTGGTGGGCATTCCCGACGCGAGATTGGGCGAAACCGTGGCCGCCTGGGTGCAGTTGAAGACCGGCCAGGAGGCCACCGCCGAGGAGATCCGCGAATTCTGCCGCGGCAAGATCGCCTACTTCAAGATCCCGCAATACGTGCGGTTCGTGGATTCCTTCCCCATGACCATCACCAAGAAGATCCAGAAGTTCATAATGCGCGATGTTGAGATTCGCGAGCGCGGGCTGGAGGAGATCGCCGGCCAGGCCACCGCCTGAGACGCCGCCGCAAACCGGGGCCAGACATGGATTTTCGGCGCGGTTTGCCGGAAATTCGCCGTCTGTCCCCGGTTTGCCCCACGGCGAGGGCTCCGCGTTCCCCCGTGTCTCCCATAACGGTTTCACCACCCCTGCGGGCCAGTGGTCCGGCGCGATGAATCGTGATTTAATCTATGTTTAGCCGTTCGCAAGTTGCTCGAATTCGGCGCTCCTGTTCCCACGAGAGAGGAGCGCCCGCTGTGGAAGGAGATCTCATGCTAGGAAGAGTGGTACTCGCGGCGTTGCTGACCGCCGGATTGGTGGCGGCCCAGCGGGGTGGCGGCGGTGGCGGCCGGGGCGGCGATATGGGAATGGGCATGCCGCGGGCGCAATCTCAGACCAAGGAGAACCAGATCGCCGAAAAGCTCAAGTTGACCAAGGAACAGAGAGACCAGGTCGACGACATCTTGAAGACCGCGGCCGAGAGCGCCGGCACGTTGAGCCAGCAGATAGTCAACGGACGCCAGATGATCGCCCAGGCCATGGTGACCGGCAAGGATAGCGGCGACGACTACAACAAGTTGCTGGCCGCGTTCACCGGCGTTCTGGGGAAGATGGACGGCGTGGAAGCCACCGCCTACGGCAAGATCTACGCCTTGCTGAAGCCCAATCAGCAGAAGAACGCCGAGCAGGTTTTCGACGAGGTGATGGCGGGAATGTTCACCAGGTCCGGCGGCGGCGCGGGCGGGGGCGGTCGAAGAAGGGGCCAGTAGAGGGGGATAGCCATGATAAAGAAACTGTTATTCAGCGGGTTGTTGGCCGCCACGTTGGCTTTCGCGCAGGGCGGCGGCGGTGGCGGCGGTGGCATTGGTGAAGAGGGAATGGGCGGGATGGGCAGCCGCACCGGCGGCGGCGGCGGTGGCGGTGGCGGCGAAATGGGCGGCGGGATGCCCCGTGTGACGCCCACCCCCATGGAGCGCATCTCCACGCTTCTCGCCTTGAACAAGGACCAGAAGAAGCAAGTGAAGGGCATTATGGACGACAGCCAGAAGGAAGCCGTTCCCGTGCGCGACCAGATGATCAAAGGCCGCCAGGCCATCGCGCAGGCGGTGGCTGCCGGAAAGAGCCAGGACGAGATCGACGCGGCCATCAAGGAGTACGCCGCCGCTCAGACTCAGATGGCGCAAATCGAATTGCGGGCCGTCGGCAAGATCTACCAGGCATTGGAGAAGGAACAACAGGCCAAGGCCGGCCCGTTGTTGGCCATGGTGAACGGCATCTTCAAGAGCAAGAACTGGGACTCCAATCCCGCCAGTCCCAACTAGCTTTCCGGCCGCGTAGTGCGGGGTCGCCCGCGCCGGCAGGTCCGGGAGCGCCAAGCGCCAGTCCCAACCAGTGTGGTGCGTCCGAAATCCTGCGCATTCTGCCGTCACGCCAGAGGCTGCTGGGAAACTGCCCGCAAACCAAATCCGCAACCATTCATGTCCTTCCGTTTTGCCCCGGCCGTTGCCCCGGAAATACCGGTCATTCCGCGCACCCGCACCACACTAGGTCTTCGACCGTGTGATTTGGTGCCATTACCGGGCCGCTCGTTCGCGCTCGCGGTGCCGGACAGAACCGCGAGCGTGAACGAGCGGCCCGTGGCAAAGGAACAGTTTCTCGCGGTCAAGGCACAAGCATTCCTCCCGATACAAAAGGGAAGGGAATTGTTCGATGCCCAAGTGGATACCCCGCGGCGGGAAGTTCATCATCGGCGACGTGGTGCGCTGGAAAGAGGCCGTCCGGGTCGAGAAGGGCAGGCGCAAAGAGAAGCTCATCAAGGCCGGTGAACGCCGGAGGACGGCCGAGGTGCTGGCAACGGACCGGAAGGGCTTCGTCTGCCTGTCCGTTTGTAAATGTGAGATCCTTGCGAACCTTGCGGCTCGCGCGCTGGAACCTTTCAAGAAAGGGGATGGCGTCCGGCGCGCGCGCCGCCCGAGAGGGCGGGGAAGTGGCGAACGGCTCGCATGGAGCGGCGAAGACGCGCGGGCGCATGTGACCGGCAGGTTTCCGGGCTGAAGAAGGCCCGTCTCTGCCGGTTTGCACCCGGAGAGAATTATGCCTGTTCGGCGGGCTTCTTCTTTCCCCGGCCCGCTGAAACGGGCTCCGGAGCGCAATATGTTCTTTACAACATATTATCTGCATGACATACTATCGGAGTGAAGTGGGAAGTTGAATTCCATAAGGACTTCGATCCCGAATTCGACGCGCTGCCGGATGACGTGCGGAATGAATTACGCGCTCACGCCCTGTTGCTGGAGCGGTTTGGCCCGCGGCTCGGCAGGCCCCGCGTCGATACGCTCAAGGGTTCGCGCCACGCGAATATGAAGGAGTTGCGCTTTGACGCGGCAGACGGCGTCTGGCGCGTAGCCTTCGCGTTCGACCCGAAACGCAACGCGGTCCTTCTCATCGCGGGAGACAAGTCGGGCGGCGGCGAGAAGAGATTTTATCGCCAGCTCATAGCAAAGGCCGACGAGAGATTCGATGAGCACCTGTCACGAACGAAGAAGAAGGGGACATAGCCATGCCAATCACGCTGAAGGACAAAATGAAGGAACTGAGCCCCGCCCAACGCAAGAAGGTCGAGGCCCGCGCCGCTGAGTTGATTGCCGAGGAAATGACCTTGCGCGAACTGCGGCACGCGCGCAAGCTCACGCAGGTGAAGATGGCCAAGGCGCTTGGGGTCACCCAGGACAGTGTTTCGCGCCTCGAAAAGCGCAGCGATCTCCTGCTGTCCACGCTCCGAAAAACGGTCGAGGCCATGGGCGGGAATCTTTCGCTGGTCGCCGAGTTTCCCGACCGTGCGCCAGTGGTTCTGTCCGGCATTGCCGAAGACGATCCGCGGCCAAAGCCGACAAGCCGGAGACGTGTCGCCTAAGATTTGGCTGCCGGTTTGCGCCCGGAGAGGAATTACGCCTGACCGGTAGTGCGGTCCACGTTCAGGAGTGCGGCCACGCCCTCGCGGCGCTGGCCGCCGTCGATCGGCTTCCGGGCGTGGTCGATCTGCTTGGTGGATAGCTTCGGCTTACGCCCGAATTTCACGCCCCGGCGCTGCGCGGCCTTCACTCCGGCGCGGGTCCGTTCGCCGATTAGGCTGCGCTCCAACTCGGCGAGCACGCCAATCGTCTGCCGCATGGCGCGGCCCGTGGGCGTGCCGGTGTCGATCGCCTCCGTCAGCGATCGGAATGTCACGCCGCGATCGCGCAAGCTGTCGAGCGTCGTTATCAGGTCGCGCAAGCTGCGGCCCCGCCGGTCGAGCTTCCAAACGGTGAGCGTGTCGCCGTGTTCCAGCTTCTTCAATCAACGGAGCGGAGCAGGGCGCTTGGTCGTGCATAGGGCCGGGGTCGCTGGCTGCCAGGAACATGATTGGTCGAGCCGCCAAAGGGCCAGACTCCGGCCCCGGGGGCTTCGTTAAACCATCTGTTTTCAGATACTTACAATTGATCCGGGGCCGGACTCCGGCCCCGGCCAAGGGTTGTCCGGTGGTTTCGCGGTTGGCAGCGGGTAGCGCCTGCACCCACCTCACGGATACAGCCGCCGGTACATGTCGGCGTTGCGCAGGACCGCCTGCACGTATTCCCGCGTCTCGGTGAAGGGGATCGACTCCACGAACTCCGCCGGCTCCTGGGGCGAATTCCACGTCACCCATTCGGCCATGCGCATGGGGCCGGCGTTGTAGGCCGCCAGCGTCTGCTCCACATGCCCGCCGCTCGCGTCCAGCATCTTGCGAAGCACCATGGTGCCGATCTTCAGGTTCACCGCCGGTTGCTTCAGCAACGCCGTCGAAAACCCCGGAACCCCGGCCATGCGCGCGTACCGCCGTCCCGTCACCGGCAGCACCTGCATCAGCCCATAGGCCTTGGCGGAGGAGATCGCCGCGGGGCTGAATTCCGATTCCTGACGGATCAGCCCGGCCACCAGGTACGGGTCCAGGTCGCGCTCGCGAGCGTCGGCGAACATCTCCGCCCGATACGGCAGCGGGTAGAGCAGTTCCCAGAAGCGGCGCGGCGCTGCCGCGAGCGGAATGCCGAGATGGTCCGGCGCCATGAACTTCAAAATGTGCAACGCCTCGGCGGCCGAATCGGCGGCGCCGGCGGCCTCCATTCCCAGCAGCGCCGGCTGTCCTCCGGAGCGCGCGCCGAAGCGCAGCTCGGAATCCGCCATGTCGCTCAAACCGGCGGCCCGCAGCACGCGCGAGCGTTCGATCCGCAGCGCGGTCTCGCGCGCGGGCTGCGCCGGCACGGGCTGGGCCACGGGCAGCGCCAGGCCGGCCAGAAATGCGCTGGCCTGTGGCGAAGCCGCGGCGCTGTGAAGCTCGGGACGCCGCAGGCGATCGCGCGCCAGCATGGCGAAGTAGTAATTCTCGAACAGTTTCACCAAGTGCCGGTAGCAGGCCGCCGCCTCCGGGATGTCCTTCCGCTCTTCGGCCGCGCGGCCCAGAAAGTACAGCGCCGCCCCCGCATTCGGGCTGCGGGGATAGTGGACCAACTGTTCCCGCAGAAGCGCAACGGCCTCGCTCCGCCGGTGCAGGTAGGCGTCGAAGGTCACCTTCCAGTGGCTGAGCCCCGCCGCCGGATCGTCGGGGAAATCCTGGTAGACGGCGCGGTACAGCGGCAGGTACTCGTCCGCGCGGTTGGAAATCAGGAAGTGGTTTGCGCCCGCAACCAGCGCCTTCAACCGCCAAGCGGACTTCGGGGACTGGCTCTCCAGCCCTTTCAGTGCCTGGTGGATCTCGCCGTCGTCGTCCACCCGGCGGGCGCATTCCACCAGGTAGTAGAGGCGCTCGGCGTCGGCCTCCGGCGCGGCAACTTCGAGCGGCCGCAGATAGTAAGCCGCCGTGGGCGACTTGCCCGCCAGGTAATCGACGGCGCCCAGGCGTACGCGCGCGGTATCGCGTTCCAGCCCCGACGCGCGTTCGGCCAGCGCGCGGTACTCGGTGCGGGCCTGCGCGAACTCGCGGGCTTCCATCAGCCGGTCGGCGTGGCGCAGCATCTGCCGGGTCGAGAGTGCGGGGTATGAAGCGCCCATGGCAGCGCGTAACGTTGCCAGGGCGTTGGCCGCGCGCGCCGCGCCATCCCCCGTGACGTACTGGCAGTAAACCCGCTGCCAGGTCTCCACCGCGCCGGCCAGGTTACCGGCGGCCTGCTGGGCCTCGCCCAGAATCATGTCCCCCTCCGGTTGGGGCAACTCCGCGGCATGCTCTTGCAGCAGTCGCACGGCGTCGGCGGGCGCGGCGCCCACGAGTGAGCGCGCACCCAGCAGCCGCGCCCTGGCGGAGAGCGGCGAAGCGATCGCGGAATTGTAGACCGCGGCCAGGTCCTTCACGATGCCGCCGAAGTCCCGCGACTCCACCCGCGCGGCCGCCAGGTAGTAGGCGGTGTAATCGGCGATCTGGGGCGATCCCGGTTGTGCCTTGCGAAGCGCCGCGATGGCGGAGGCGTAGTCCCGCAGTTCGTATGCCGTCACGCCCAGCGCCAGCTCGGCCGCCGCCCGTTCCTTGGGGTGAGAGACTTCCCAGGAGACCACCGCCGCGCGGCGGGCCGGGTTGGGCGACTCGCGCCAGGCGCGCACCAGCGTGGCAAGAGTCGCCGGCGGCGCAACCTCCGCTTTGGACGCCGGCTTCGACGGGGGCTTCGAAACCGCCTTGGACGCCGGCCTGGATTGCGTCCATGCGGCCCCGGCGGCGAGGAGGGCCGCGCACAGCGCCAGGGATCGCACGCTATACGATCGGACCGGGATAGTCGCCACCGAGCAGTTCGGGGTTGTCATTGGCAAGGGTCCGCACCAGTTCCAGGTGCAAGTAATCCAACATGCTGGGGCACGGCACGAAGAACGACGCGCGGAAGGTCTCTCGCGCGCCGTCGATTTCACTCCGCAGCGCCCGGTAGAGGCCGCGCGCCGCCCGTCCGCTCTGCACCGCGTCGGGCTGGAACAGCAGCATCTCGGACACCTGCACGCGGGCGAAGCGCTGGGCGCGCAGGTGGACGCGCTGTTCCTCCGGCGGAAGCCGGTCCCAGGGGGCAGCCGCTTTGGGCTCGGCCGGCGCCGCGGCTGGAAGCGGCCCGATCGAGACCAGCGCGCCCGCGGCCGGTTCCGCGGCCACCGGTTCGGGAACGGCCGGCTCAGTTAGCGCCGCCCACACCGAGGACGCCACCTGCGTCAATAGCTCGATTGCCGGCCCTTGAACGGTTCCCCAGGCATACAGCAGCACGGTGACGCGGCCGCCCGCCACCACCGGGAAGATCGATGCGCGCCCCAGCGGGGTGTGCCCCAGCAACTCCACCAGTTCTCCCGAAACCTCTCCGGACGTGGTGGCCGTCGCTACTGGATCGCGGCTGGCGATGGCGCCCGCGAAAGCGGAAGCGGACGCCAGCGGAATACTCAACGAGTCGAATTCCCGGGCGGCGGCTTCGGAAACGCCGCGGATGCGCTCGCCCGCGACCGAGTCGCCGGAAACGCCGAAGAGCGCCACCAACGGGCAGAACACGGTCGCGGCTTCCAGCAGCGTGGCGCCCAGGTCTTCCAGGTCCGAGGAGTGGCGGATGCGGCGCACCGCCTGGTTCAGTTCGTCCGCCATGTCGCGGCCGGCCCGGTCGCGGGCTTCGGCGAAAACGTGCTCGGTATCGACGATCAACTGCCGCAAGCGCTCTTCCAGGAGCTTTCGCAACGGGGTGGGCGCGCTGGAGGCCATGTCTACGGTTATCTTAACAGGCGGGGAGCCGGAGCCGGCATGGGCGTGTAGAATCGGCTCATGGCGATCCGGTGGCGCGAGCGGCGCTGGCTGCGGACGGCGGTGAAGACGGTCCGCGGGATTGCGCTGGTGCCGCTTGTGCTTCTGGGCGTCATGATCGCCAAGTCTCTGGTTGGCGGCACGCCAGCCGTGTTCCTACTCGATCCAATCGCGAAGGTGACGGTCAACGGCCAAAGGTCGTCGGGGTGGGTTCACTTTTTCGTCCGCGGTGGGTGGCTGTATGTGACGGTCAACTCTCCGCGCCGGCGTGACTCGTACAGCGTCAGTCTCCGGCCATCTGAGAAATTTCCCTACCCGTACGTTTCGCGCTGCGCGCCTTGGACGGCGCCGCGGCTTCCCATGTTTACGCAGGGCTGCACGGACTTGTGGTGCCTCCATCGGAAAGCCCAGTCTGAGAGCAGGCTCGTCGCCAAACCGGGGTTCGCCGCATTCGATGCCGACGATGGCAGCCGCGTCAGCGTCCGCTGGTGAAGCGCCATCGGCGTAGAATTACCTCATGGAAAGCTTATCCGGGAAAACCGCTATCGTCACCGGCGGCACGCGCGGCATCGGACGCGCCATCGCCGAGCGCCTTCTGCGCGAGGGAGCGTCGGTGGCCATTTGCGGCCGCACGCGCGAAGCCGTCGACCGCGCCGTCGCCGCCATGCAGCCGCTGGGCCGGATCTTCGGGTACCCGGCCGATGTGCGCCGCATCGAAGATGTCCGGCTATTCTTCCAGGCCGTCGACGAAGCCTTCGGCCCGCTCGACATCCTGGTGAACAACGCCGGCGAGGGCGTCTTCCATAAGGTGGGCGAGATGACCCCGGAAGAATGGCACCGCAATATCGACCTCAACCTCAACGGCGCGTTCTACTGCGCGCGGGAAGCGCTGCCGCGGCTCATCGGGCACGGCGGCGGATTCATCGTCAACATCTCCAGCCTGGCCGCTAAGAATGCGTTCTCGGGCGGCGCGGGCTACAACGCGGCCAAGGCCGGGCTGAACCTGTTCACCGAAGCCCTGATGCTGGACCACCGCAACGACGGCATCCGCGTCTGCTCCATCATGCCGGGCAGCGTGGATACCGAATTCGCCGGCGACCCGGCCAAGCGGCAGGGCGACACCTCCTGGATGATCGCCCCCGCGGACGTGGCCGAAACCGTCGCGCTGGTGCTGCGCATGCCCGCCCGCACCATGGTGAGCCGCGTGGAGATGCGGCCGTCGCGGGTGAAGCCGGCGGGCCGGTAGCCGCCTGTCGCGGAATAACCATTCCACTCGCAGGCCTCCGCTCCCTCAGAAGCCGTGAAGAACCCAGAGCCGCATAGCACGCCAAGGAAGCCAACGGGTTCTTCTTTGCGGCGTTGCGCCTTTGCGAGACAAGTTGTTTTTTCCCGGCACGTAACGGCCGCGGCTCCGCTGGGCACCCGACCCGCGACGGGGCGCCCCTGCGCCAGGAGCGGCCGGCACGGGTATTGCGGGGTGCGCGGCATGGGAAGTGGGCCCGGAGGCGATTTGCCCGCAAAACCGCTGGAATCCGAGCGCACCTGTGCGCAAGGCTCCGCGCGCCTTTGTGGGGCGGGATGGCATCCTGCGGCGGACTGGCAGTCCGCCTTCCGGCACTTGACCAACTGCCGGCATTGGGCCGAGTACCACTCGGCCGCAGGTTGACAACCTGCCCCACACAACCCCGGCGAATCCACTTCTGCGTCGCGCACGCGGTTGTCCCCGGTGAGACCTAACGGCACGCCAAGTGCTGGTAAAATGGCGTATTCCATTCATCGGGAGGCCGGCGATTGAGCGCTCTCAGACTGCCGCTGCGCGTCTTCAGTTATTTGTTCCACGGTTTGCTGGTGGCGTTCCTGCTGGCGACTTCCGGCATGGCGCTGTCGTCCGGCCCGGGGAGACTGAATTTCCCGATGCTGCCGTGGACGGGCGACACCCTGATCTTCGTCCTCTTCTTCGGATCGCTGTTCGGCCTGCTCACGCTGATTCTGGCGCTGGGGGACAAGACGCCCGTGCTGTTTTTCCTATGGAGCCTGGTGGTGGCCGTGTTGCTGCTGAAGGGCTACGTGTTTAGCTGGTACCACTTCGCGCCCGGCGAAATGAAGATTGCGGGCGGGTTGCTGCTGGGCGCCTGCGTCGCCGTGGCGGGCGCATGGCCGCGGCCCCGGCGGCGGAGAGGGCACTGATGCACCGGGCGGCGATCTTCGACTTGGGGCGGGTGCTGGTCAATTTCGATTTCGCCCGCGGGTATCGGGCCATGGAACCGCTGTGCCCGTACAGCGCGGAGGAGATTCACAGGCGCCTGGCGGCCACCCACCTGGTGGAAGACTTCGAGACCGGGCTGATGGAACCGCGCGACTTCGTAGCCCGCATGGCGCGGCTTCTCGACTTCGACATCGAGTACGACCGCTTCTGCGCGATCTGGAGTTCCATCTTCACCGAAACGCTGATCCCCGAGAGCCTGCTGCGGAGTCTGGCCTCGCGTTACCGCCTGCTGATGCTGTCGAACACCAACGCCATTCACTTTAAGATGATTCGCGAGACCTATCCGCTGGTGCGGCATTTTCACGATGTCATTCTGTCGTACGAAGTGGGCGCCATGAAGCCGCGGCGCGAGATCTTCGAGCGCGCCATCGAACGCGCGGGGTGCCCCGCGGAGGAGTGCTTCTACACCGACGACATCGCGGAGTATGTCGAGGCGGCGCGGCGGCTGGGGATCGACGCCGTGCAGTTCCAGTCGGCGGCGCAGTTGGAGGGGGAACTGCGGGCGCGGGGCATGGTGTAGTCCCAAAAAAAGGCCGGGCGCCCAAAAATCTGGGCGTCCGGCGCTAGAGCGCCCGCAATCCGATCGGAGGTTTCGAATCGCAGGCGTGGAGGAGCTTGTTTGCCCCGGCCCTACGCCAGCAGGCCGCCGTGTCCCAGACAGGCGATTTCCCATCCGGTGACGTGATAGCGGGCCAGCAGCGGCGGCAGCACCAGGTCCACCACATTCGGTTTGGCGGACCGGAAACAGCCAGGGGCGGAAATAATCGGCACATCGTCACGATAGGACAGCAGCAGCAGATTCCCCGGTTCGACGGGCGCCAGGAAGCGCTCCACCAGGGCGCCCACGCGCGTCATTGCCTGTCCGATTACGTCCTCGGGGCCGGCCGGCGCGGTGGTGGAAGCCACCAGGATGACGCAGGGCTTGGAGCGCATCAGGTGTTGCAGGCAGCGCGCCACCGAGGCTTCGTCTTCCGTGCAGGCCAGAACGAAATTGGCGTTCACGCCGAAGCGCTCCAGGCGCTGGCGCATGATATTCTCGAACAACTGGCGGGCCCGTTCCCCACTGAGAGGATCGGTGTAGAGAACCCCAACACTGGGATTCCGGATGGGGCGGGCCTGCAGAATGGGTCCACGTTCCTTAAGTATCCCTTTGACCGCTTCCAACTGCTCCTTCGAAACCGCAAACGGCGCGCTCTTCACCGTGGCGATGCGCTGGCCGGACACCGCATAGCTGAAATTCAAGACAGTGGCCAGAGCCACGCTGGAGGTGCAGTTGATCTGCTTCAGGAGTTCGTCGTCCACCAGCACGCAGCAATTCTCGGTGGCGAGGAGATTGGCCCGGCCACCCGCCGCCAGGCGGATTTCAAAGCTGCCGCATCCCATTTCACTGGCAACCGCGCAGACGGCATCGTCCTCACTCACTTCGCCGTCTTCCAGTTCGGTCACCCAGATGGACTCCATGCCTTCGGATTCCAGAACCCGGACGTCTTCATCGCTGATTACATGACCTTTAGCCAGCAGTTTCTTCCCACCCGGCCGAAAAACCGTGCAACACAGGACCCGTCCAGTCGAAGATTTCACGTCAACCGTTTGTGCTTTCATGATCGCCTCACACGAAATCGGATCGCAGATTATAAGGTCGCTTTATCCGTTAAGCTGATTTTACCCGAGAATGTGTCCAGGAAACCTACAATTCGAGCGGATTTTTTGGGGGGAATAACCAAATCCCTACTTTGGGGGTACTCCCGAGCGCGCAAAGGGACTATGGAATTCGGGGTACGGGGATGCGGATGAGCTGATCGTCGGCGGTCCCGGCGGAGTCGGCCCGCGACTGCGGTTGCGGTTCGACCGCGCGTTCAGGGCGGAGAAGACGCACCACGGCAACCTCGTCGCAAGCCTGGAATTTGGGGCAGCGGATGCAATCTTTCCAAGCCTTTAGCGGGAGAGCGCCGCGTTCCACCACATGGAAGCCGACTTTGCAGAAGAAATCCACCACATACGTGAAGGCAAATACGGCGTCCAGTTCGTAGACCATGGCTTCTTCAACCAGCGCCTCGACAAGCAGGCGACCGACCCCTTTGGTCTTGGCCCTATCGTCCACGGCCAGGGACCGGATTTCCCCGATGGTGGGCGTATAGAAATGTAGGGCGCCGCAGCCGAGCAGCGTCTCGCCCTGCCTCACCACGCTGAAATCGCGGATGGCTTCGGAGAGTTCGAACTCGGTGCGAGCCAGCATGATGCCGTTCGCGGCGTAGGCGTTGATAAGGTCCAGAATGAGCGGGATATCGTGCATCACCGCCTTGCGCGCGCGCAACTTCGTGGGAGCGTCCGGAGGTTCGACAAAGGCGTCGGCGTAAAGACCGCTGATCATGCCGCAACCTCCGCGAGGGTCATGCGAGTGCCGATGGGCTCGCCTTCCAGCAGGCGATCCAGAACGTTCCCGGCCGCCCCTGGGGCGATGCGTACCAGCTCCACCCCCGAACGGAGCGCGGCGATGGCGGCGTTGAGTTTGGCCTGCATACCTCCGGTGGCCACGCCGGCCGCGACCAGGGCTTCGCTTTCGGCGGCCGTGAGCACGGGGCGCACCCGGCCGGAGGCGTCCAGCACGCCGGCCACGTCGGTGAGGAAGATGAGTTGGCCCGCGCCCAGGGCGGCGGCGCAGGCCACGGCCATCTGGTCCGCATTCACGTTGTAGACCTGTCCGCGGCGGTCCCCGGCCACGCAGGCGACCACCGGCACGTAGCCGTTGGCGGACAGCAACTGGACGAGCGCCGGATTGCAGCGGGTGACGCGGCCGACCGCCCCCAGCGCCGGGTCCATCGGTTCGGCCTCGGCCAGCAACGCATCGATGCCGGAGAGTCCCACGGCCAGCGCGCCCGCTCCGTTCAGCGCGGCCACCAGTTCGTGATTGACGCTGCCGGTGAACACCTTGAGCACGGCGTCAACGGCTTCGGGGGTGGTCACGCGCAGACCGTTGACGAAGCGGCTTTCGATGCCGCGTTCGGCGAGATAGCGGGTCATCTGCTTGCCGCCGCCGTGAACCACCACGATGGGGACGCCGCGCTCGCGGGCGCGCGCGATCTGCGCCGCCAGCGCCTGGCGCGAGTCCGCCGAATCCAGCAGCGTGCCGCCGAGTTTGACCAGGACGGGGAGGCGCGGGGTCACAGCAGGCCCTCGGTTTCGGGGAATCCCAGCATGAGGTTCATGTTCTGGATGGCCTGGCCGGCGGCGCCCTTCACCAGGTTGTCGATAGCGCTGACCACCACGGCGCGGCCGCTACGGGCGTCGAAGGTGACGCCGATGTCGCAAAAATTGGTGTGCGCCACGGCCCGCAGGTCGGGGGCCTGGCCGGGTTCGTACAGGCGGATGAAGGGCTCGCCTGAGTAGCGCTTCTCATAGATGGCGAGCAGGTCCTCGGCGCGTTCCACACCGATGGCGCGGAAGTAGATGGTCTCCAGGATGCCGCGGTGCACGGGCAGGAGATGCGCCGTGAAACTGAATTCGCGCTCCTCGAGACCGGACACCATGAGGACTTCGGGAACGTGCCGGTGCCGCAGAATGGAATAGGCGGAGAGGTTCCCGGTGACCTCGCAGAAGGCGGTCTTGAGGCTGGGCTTGCGGCCTGCGCCGCTGGCGCCGCTCTTGGCGTCGCAGACGATGCCGGCGGCGCGGTCCACCACGCCGGCCTGGACAAGGGGGGCAATCGCCAGATTGGCGGCCGTAGGGTAGCAGCCCGGGTTGGACAGGAGGCGGGCGCCGGCGATGCCGTGGCGGCTGATTTCCGGGAGGCCGTAGACAGCCTCGGCCAGGAGGGCCGGCTGGGTGTGGGGCTCCTTATACCAGGTGGAATAGGCTTCGGGGGTGCGGAGGCGGAACGCGCCGCTCAGGTCCACGACGCGCGCGCCGGCCTGCAGCATGGCTGGGGCGAGTTCCATGGAAACTTCCGGCGGGGTGGCCAGGAAGACGATGGCAAGTCCTTCGTTCGTAATGGATTCCGGACTACAGGGCAGGCGGACCGGTTGGCTGGAATGGCGGATGGGCGGCCGGGCGCCGTCCTCGGAGCGGTGGTCCAGCAGGATGGGCTGGACGGACGGGTGGCGGCGCAGGAGGCTGACCAGTTCAGCTCCGCTATAGCCGCGATATCCGACGATGCCGACTTTTGGGTTCATTGTCTGTTTATTCGTTGTAATGAATGATTATACCATGAGCGGGTGCGCGGCGGTGCGCCGGGGCGGGATCGGGACTGGTATTGCGGAGAGCGCGGGAGGGTTGCTACACTGGGGTTTCTCCCTGGCCAGGTAGCTCAGTTGGTAGAGCGCAGCCCTGAAAAGGCTGGCGTCGGCGGTTCAATTCCGTCCCTGGCCACCATACTTTCAATAGTTTCCAGACACTCCAAAGCTCAGTTTCATTGCGCTTCATTCCAAGACTCTTGGGTCATCGGATTTGCCTCCGTGGAATGAGGGCGTGTTTTGGGAGCAGGTTTCGGGCGGGGCGGGTAGCTTTCGGCCCTGCCATTCTCGGTTCAACCACGGAATCGCTCCGCAGCCGTAATCACCGTAAGCGTCGTAACCATCGTCGTCGTCACCCCAGTCCCTTCCAAAGTGGCCGCAGCAAGCCCACATCGGCACTCAAACGGCTCAGAACGAACCTGGGGAACTCCGCATCCAAGGCGCTGGCGTCGCCCTTTACATGTCCTCTTGGGTCGATGATCGCATGTTCTTGTCCGGCCCTGACTCCTTTAACGCCGCTAACACGGAAATTGGCGCTCGAATGGCCGATGACCAAACAAGGTAGTTTGCCAATGATGTGGAGGTTTTGCCGAGTCTCTCACGGGAGTGACAAGAAATAGAGAACCGATGAGACGCACGCTTACTGGGCTCGTGGATGTGCCGTTGATTCTGTTTGTGCTTATCCTGTGTTCCGGCTGTCAGAGGCCGCCCACACCCAAGCCTGTTGGCACGGATGAACCTGCATTCCAAAAACCAACGGCCACTGAAGTCTTCAATCTCAGGACGAAGTGCGCCGAACTTGGCGAGAAGATAAACGGCGAGTACGATCTTACGGGGATTCAGGGCGCGACGGCTGACGACCTTCCGTACCCCTTCACGCAAGAACACTTCTCGCACTACGATCCGAAGACGAACCGCTGTTACGTTGAACTTCGTGTCACTCCTAACCTTCGTGCCCTGGCGATGCTTTCCACGAGAAGCGCAAGGGCAGCGAATCAGTTTTTTGCAAGGTATGAGGTGGATTACCTAGAGCGCCGTTTGTACGACGGTCAAACCGGGGAAGAACTGGGTTCGTTGCAGAAGGGAGTGAAGGGCGTAACGCCAACAGGTGCCGTGAAGGGACGCTTGGGCGAGGTCGAGTGGCCCGACGCTGCCAGTGCGATAGACGAATTCATGGCCGATGACCGGAAACAGTGAGCGGGCCACCTTTCGGCGCATCATCCGGGGAGTAGCGAAACGGCCCAGCTTCTGGCAATGGAGGCAGTGAAGTCACATGGGCAGAACGGCCATCGAAGAAAAGCTCACTCATCACCTGTCGAGCAGAGGTCCGCTAACGGAGTCTCGCATCGTCTATATTTTGGTGGAGACTCGAAAGCTTCTGGAGCTACAGGATGAGCTAGGCAAATACCCTACACTCCGCTTCTTTTGCGATTGGGCACTGCACACTACGTTGAGCAGGGCAGGAGCGCAGCGCATCTTGCAGCTATTTGACCAAGCCTGTACTCTGAGTTGCGCCAATGGGATTCTGCCACCGGATCTTGAAAGGGCGATTGCTGACATCGTAAACCTACGCCAGTTCAAGGATGAGTTTGCAAGGGTCCTGGCCGCATACAATCTACCAAGCACCATTGTGACAAAGCGCTGGCCCGCTTTTCTGCATTCCTACACTGCGGTGATTGAAGATTGCCCTCTTACGGTGGGGAGCGCAAAGCTACAGAACATCAAGAGGGTGACGCTGTACAAGATCAATGCGAGGCCGGGACGGAGGAAACAACACAGGGCATGGCCCAGGTGCCTTCTTCGCTGGATCTGCTTCGCCAAAGATGACGGAGAGGGTTCCTGGGAGCTTCAAACCACGATTCCGTGAGCCTTATTGCTTCGCCCAATCTTTGAGCGCAGCGCAATCAAATGTGTTTGGTGCTCGAACACGCGGTCGCCGGGCCGGACGCAGCACTTGACACGTTCCTGTCGCCCAATGAACTCTGAGGTGGTGCAGGCTCCATTGCCGATTCCGCGGGAGGTCCGGGCGGTTCCGAGGGCTGCGGCGGGATTGAGCGCCTTCTTGTCCAATTCCGGAAAGAACGGATTCGAAGCGGAAAAGTAAACCAACGCACCGGAATGTGGGCGACGGCTTTCAGTAAATGGGAAGAGGCCGGCATCCAAGCTGTAGCTGGACCCGGATTACGCCGCGCTCGACTTCAGTTCCTCGCGGATAATGCGTCGCAGCGTCTCCTCGAATCTCGGCGCTTTCCCGTCGAGGTACTCCCGAAGCGCTGCGTTCATGAGGGTCTGATAGCCAGTAGCGCCGCCGGACGCTTCCGCCATTTGAAAGAAGCGATCCACGATATCCTGGTCGAGTCGGATCGTGATCCGGGTCTTGCCCTCGGGCTCAGGTTCCTGCGGAAGGACTCTGCCCCGCTTGCCTTTGCTGAAATCGTATCGTTCTTTCATCGTTCGGCCTCGCACTCCTCGCGCTCGTCCCCTTCGGCAGGGCGCGCGGAAATAATCCGAATGTTCTCACCACGCCATGTATATACAACGACGAGCACGCGGCCTGCCGCTCCCATGCCGAGCGTGACGAATCGCCGCTCGCCGGGATCGGACTCCTCATCCGCGATCGTGACGGCGTAGGGATCGTCAAAAACCGGAATTGCCTCGGGCATCCTGACGCCGTGCTTGCGGAAGTTGATCCCGGCTTTGCTCGCTTCGTCCCATTCGAAGCTCACGAGTATAGTGTACGCACGTTATGTGCATACGTCAAGGGGGGCTTCAACATCGCCAGAGTCCGCGTGAAGTCCGATGATCGAGGCTGGGCTCCTGAGGTCCGAGGTCGGGGCCGGGTGATCCACGTGGACGTAGGTGACGCGGATGCTCGGAACGCGCTCGCTCCTGGCGCACGCAACGGCTTGGTTGAGGCTGGCCAGAAGGGCGCGGCCGGTGTCGGCGCTCTCCGGCATCTTGGGTAAGCAGTACATCCGGTGACCAACGAACTGTCCGGTTGCCAAAACAGTTGTCCCGTTTCAAACAGGCTGATCGAAAATGAGACTCCCGGCCCCCCTACCGCCCGAGGAAGTCTCCTGCTTCCGGACCTACCGAACCGTCCGGGAACCGCCGCCGCGGCAGGGGCGGCACTGGCAGTCCAAACCGTTCGTGCCATCGCTGCCAACTTTCCTTGGTAAACACCCCGGCCGGCGCGGTTTCAAGCACCCTCCTGAATTCTTCCAATGGCACGTAACGCTCGACCACGGCGAGATCCGCCGACGAGCCGTAAACCATCAGATGGGTCAGAAATGTTGGCAGATCGGCCAGCGTTTCCTCCGGGCTGTCGTACCAGACCACTTTCCTGGCCACTCGAATCAATTCGGCTGAATATGGGGCCGTTAGGGTCATCTCTCCAGACCTCCTGGACTCAGACCGCGCTTGGACTGGAGGACCGGTAGTTTGCTCAGGTCAACCGTTTGTGCCCAGCGGGTTAGATCCCGCTGCATGGTGGCTGGGACGCGATTCAGCGTCCCGTCGCCATAAAACTGCAAAGCCCGAATACTCGTGATCGGATCGAAACTCCGGTCGATGGCTTTGGCCGCCGCCAAGCCCGTGGGCACGTCGATTCCGTGCGACACCAGAGCGTGGATATCGACGTAATCCTTCCAACTTCCTCGCACTTGAATGACTCGCATCTTCATGCCCGCCAAGTCAACGGGCGCCGCAACCAGCACGTGCGATCCGTTCGCCCGGCGCGGGTCTTCCACGCGTTGTAGTGTGTCCAAACCGCCGAAGAATGCCACTTTGACTACACCGCCCCGGTCCACGAATGCCTCCAGATTATCTCGCTTGCGGTGCACCCAAGCGGCTGGATCCGCCGCATCCAAGTCTCGGAAAAACGGCAGCCGGGAGCGCAAGCGGTCCGGATCGAAACCCGAGGACGAGAAGAAATCGAAGTCTTCGGAAGCCCGATGGCCGAGTTGAAGTGCAAGGCCGGTGCCGCCGTAGAGCACGAAGTCCGATGGCACGGCGTCCAGCTCCGGCCACAACCGCCGCTGGGATTCGGGCAGAATGTCCAGGCGAGGTTCAAACGTCATGGGCATCTCTGGAACTACAATACGGCTTTTCGCGCACCGCTGCATCACTGGCGGTCCATTCCCCCGAGCCCAACCGCTGCAAGCGAGGGGTCTTTGCTCCGGCGTAGCGGCAGTGCGGGTCCGTGGAGCTTCTGGCCCACGGAGACAAAGCGGCAGCATCCTCGCCGGAGTTTACCGTCTGGATCTGGCGGGATGGCACGCGAACAATACGCGAACGTCGAGGAGCCCAAAATGGCCCAAACCATCCCACGCCATCCTGAATCGTCTTCGCCTTAAGCTTCTTTCCATCCATCGCATCCGCTGATTCCAGACCACTTGGCCAATTCGGTAGGAGGCCCTGAAAAGGCTGGCGTCGGCGGTTCAATTCCGTCCCTGGCCACCATTTCAAAATCAGTGCTTTACGAAGATCACGCCGAATTCTCTGGCGTTACGCCTGGTTCGCACGTTAAGAGTAAGCGCTTTAGATTCAATCGAGAAGCAAACTTAGGACAGGCTGGCCCCAAAACGGCTGGCGTCGCGCATTCGATCCGGCCTTTGCGAGCAAATTGAATAGCTGAGAAGCCGCACATAGGCACCATTTGGGGCCGCGAACCATCCGCGAACATCCTGGACCTCCACGAAATTGTCCATGAGCGCAAATGTAATGAGTTATACTCTTATGCTGCGTAGGAGGAGCTGATGGTTGATTCGATACGGTTGGGCTGCAGGTTCCTTGCTCTGGCCACTCTCGTTGGTGGTGCCTGCAATGTTTACGCTCAGATGCGCGGCTGCGGCATCCTGAACGTGTACGACGCGGATGCTTTCGTCGCGGGCCGAAAGATCGGCGTAGCCGTTTTCGAAGTCGGCGGAGGCGGCGTCGGGTCGAACGCCGGCCCGCTGGAAAAGCCTCGTCAGATTCTCTTGGAGCAGTTCCAGAAGGACCTTAAGAAGGAGAAGTACTTCTCCGCCGTTTCCATGGTCACGGCGGATTCGCCATCGAATGCGGATTACGTGCTTGAGGGAAACCTCCTGGGCCTTAACGGAGGCAGCCGCGCCGGCCGGTATTTCATCGGCGGGTTTGGCAGTATGGGGCAGATGCGGGTCAATGGGCGAATTCTCGGAGCCGGAGCCGGCGATAGCCGCCCCGTGTTGAGCGACTGGGAATGCAATGTCTTCAATCCCGGCGGCCCTTTCGACTTCGGCGGCGCTAACGATAAGCTGGCCAGGCAGAATGCCAGGTTTGTGTCGGCGATGGTAACGCGCCAGATAGGGAGCTTGCTGAAAGGCAAGGAAGGAAAGACCAAGCTCGATAAGATGGAAGCCAAGGTCGAGAAGGATGCGGACCGCTCCCCGATCACAGGCAAGAGCGAGGCCAAGAATCGCTCCTGGCGCGAGAAGCCGGACTGGCAACCCAAAGACTTCCTGAATGAGATCGACAGCTTCATCGTCAGAAGTCACCAGGCGAGGTCGAGAGGAGTGGATGTCCTCTGGCTCACCAAGGCCTGCTTCGATGCGCACGCCCGCTTCCTGCCCTCGATGAAACAGACCGCAATCCTCAAGACTCACGATCTGAAACGCGGGATGCTTACGGACCTGGAGCCGGTGAAACCATTCGTGGACCAGGACGCCGTTGTGCTGCTGGCTACCTTCGACGTCCACGCCACGGCAGCTCCGTTCTTGTGGGATGCCAAACGGATCAAGAGCGCCACCTATCTCACCCACGGAAGGAGCGGCGACGATAAGCTTCTGCCCTCGCAGTTCCTGGACGACAAGATCGCGTCGTACATGGTCTTCGACGAAAAGCGCATCGCGCAAGCGTTCTCTAGCTTCCGCGCCTTTCATCCGGTCCTGCTTGTGTTTCCCACCAAGCGCCCCGATGGCACGCCGTTCTTTCAAAGTGTTGACGATGTAGCCGAGTTGCACACCGAGGTAGACGGGCGCCAGGTACAAATCACGTTCGACCTCAAGGACTTCGACCTCAAGAGTCTCGACGACCTGAAAATGGGTGGGCCTGCGCCGAAAGGAGAGTAGGCGATGAGATCCTGCACGCGTTGGCTGGCATCGGTGAGTCTGCTGCTTCTGACGGCGCAGACGCTGCCGGCGCAGTCTGCCGCCCGAATTCCGGACTACATGTACCCGGTCATCGACGATGCGGGCAGGATGAGCATTGCAGCCTACGGAAACGATCAGCAACTGGTCGAAACGCTACGCCAGGAGGGTTGGGGCATTCCGACCCAAATAGACTTCCCGAGTGGTTTGCACGTGGGCGTGTGGCAGCGCAACCTTCCTGGCGGAAATATCGAGCGTATGGTTGCATTCGTCGGCACCAAGGATCTTGCGGGAGCGGCCGCCGATCTTTCTCAGGGCCTCGTTGGTCCGGAGGCGACGGCGCAATACCGCGACGGCCTGGACTTTGCGCTGAAGCAAGTCGCCGAGAAGGATCGGAACCCGAATCTCAGTCTGACCTTCACGGGACACTCGCTTGGCGGCGGCATCGCCCAAGAGGCGAATCTCGAAACTGGAGTCAAAGCCGTCGTCTTTAACGCGGCTCCTCTGAATGGAATCGACTCGTGGCACAGGGGCGACCAGGCAACTATTGCCCGGGAAGATCTGTGGAACCTTCGAACCAAAGGAGACGTTGTTTCCGCATTACCGTTGGCCAATCAATACGGCCGGCAGCTAACTTTCGAAACAGTCCGGCCAGCTTCGGGTCAGTGGACCGGTAACTATAGCACCCACAGTGTGCAAGCCCTTCTAGACGCGGTCAACGCCACGCGGACCTCATCGGCGGCACTCGCTTCGACCGGGCGTCCCGGGGGAGGCCTTACCGCGCTTGCGAACCGTCTCGACACCGCGGGTACGATCGCCGGGGGAACGAGGGATTTGATGCGGGAGAATCCATCCGCGCATCTCGGCTGGGGCGCCGCCAGTCAAGGGCTGAACCTTCTTGGCGGAATCGCGCACGACATGGATGCATCGACGCACGGGAACGTCAACTTCCTCGCCTCGCACACATTCGAACAAAGCGCCTATTTCGCGGGTTGGGGACTCAGCGAAGCGGCCGGTAAGCTAGCGGACCTGGGCGGCGGCATGAGCGTGCGGCAATGGTGGAACGTTAGGCAAAACCTCGCCCGCGGCTTGGAGTTCACAACTCCGGTCTCGGATGTTGCGGCTGTGGCCGCGTCCCAAATCGGACGGGGAAGTTGGCTGCCTGACGAGACGGAGCGAACGAAACTGCTGGATGCCGCATACTCTGGCGCGAGCACCGCCTTGAAAGAGCAGTGGAACACCCTGGGCAATGCGGCCACTTTGCGTGCGGGCATCGGTGTGTCGATTGGTGCCGGCGCCGCGGAGTTTGTGAGTCTCGGCGCGTCGCGCATGGGACGTCCCGTGACCGCACCCTGGACTGTAAGCGACATGACCCACTTAGTGGATGGCATCTCCAACGGACTGGCGTACGGGGCCGGCCTCGCACTTTTCCGAAATGCCGACATGGCCTCGGGGACTGAAACACTGGTCAGGGTGGCCAGGGAATCCGCAAGAGAATGGACAATGCCGCTGTTCCAGTTCGCCGTTGGAGCCGGCGCGCGGGCGCAGATCGCGGACCAGTGGTCCCAGGCAGTCTCGCGCAAGCAGACGACATCGACACTGAGCGAATGGATGGGTGGGCGGGCGGCCGCGCTCAACGCGGGCTTCTCGTCCGCGGAGTTGGATCGGTACGACTCTCTCGTGCGGCCGCCTCGCAATTTCGACCCGTTCCGTGACGCGCCCGTCACCCGGAGCCGGTTCTCGTTCACCACCAACTCGGGGCAATTCATCGCCGGAACCGGCGGCGTCGCGCGGATCGGTACCTTCAATCCAATGGACCCCATGACATCCACCGAGTCCACTCGGACCTCCCTCTCGTACAGTGTTTCTTATAATCCGCCGGCGATCAAGGACATCGAGCGCCCGGCACAGATCACGCCGCAGCCGGAACTTTCCGTCCACGCAACGCCACCCGCACCGGTTGTGTACGATCAGGGAATCGTGAAACGTGGGCCCCAGGTCTACAACCCGCCGCCATCGCCGCCACGTTCACAGCCTGTCGGTCTAACGAATACTCTTCGAGAGGGAGGTTTGTCGCAGCAGGTCGGGGTTCTACCTTCGGCTTTACCCATGTCTGCCGTTCCCAAGCTCGGAGGCATTGACATGACAGTGGACCTGGTTGAAGTTGACGATCTGGATTTCTCCGGCCAGAGCGGCTCGGCGCATCCTCCATCCGGCAACGGGCCGCAAACCGGCGCCGACAAGCAAACCACCACGAATGCCCCGCCGCCGGACACTAACGGCAACGATGCCAAAACTAAAGGCAAAGCTGCCAAGACTAACGACCCACCCGCTAAGGCAAAGTGATAGACATGCGGTTCCACAGGCGCCAATTCATCGAGACTGTGGGAGCGCTGGCTCTATCTCGAAGCGTCCCCGCGGCAACGGCGACTAAGCACCTTGTTGCCTATTCGGTCGGCCGCGCCCTTGACGTGGCTAAGAGGGCGCAGCAGGCGCGCACCGATTTCCGCCCGAGCGATCCCCCCACTTACTATCTGGGCGGAATCAACCGGCCGCTGGCCTTTTTGTGCGACGGCGAAACTTCCGATTGGATTCTCATCGGCGAGCGTAACCCGAAGACTCCGCCGATTACCCTGGACGACCTGGCCGTTGCCGTGAGGGCACGATTTCTTTACGGCCCCAAGGACCCTTCGGTGACGATCGACCCTCGCGGCACGCCCGACGGCGCCACCATCCAGGATGTCAGGTTTTTCGGCGGCATTCAGAACACCGCGTTCGGTCAAACCTGCTTTGAAGCCGACTGGTTAATGAAGAGAATCGGGATGAAGATCGAGGTCCTGCCGGTCGACGGGCTGCAAACCTATTTTGACCTCGTAGCGGTCGAATCGCGCACGTCCGGCGGAACCCAGATCTCGTCCCGTTTTTGGTATCGTCCGGCTTTGAACAAGGTCAATCTGGTGCGGGGCGTGAATGGCGTTGCATTCCTGGACCAGTTCCGTTCCGGGATTTTCACGGAAGTTTTGTTCGCGCGAGTGGGCGGCGAGAAGGTCGAGAACCTGGCCGCGTTTTACGACCGTCCTTCGGCCGACTTCGCTCGCTCCTTCGAGGATCACTACGAGGAAATCGGTCTGGCTCGCCCGGTATTCGCCCGGCTGGAATCTCTCACCAAGCTCGCCGGTTTGGCCTCCGGGCTTCCCAAGCTGGCGGGCCTGCCCGGCCTGGAGTATCTCCTCTTCGGCTATGCCGTCCCGGTTGTGACAACGCGCACCGAGATTGAGGTACTTGAACATAAGGACGAGCGCCTCGGCCTTCGCGTCTCCGGGGGCGTGACCATGGCTTCGATCGCCGCGGACCTCGCCCATGGCAACGTTGCGGCTTTCCGCCAACTGGTCCTGGCGGCGCGTCCCGGTTCGAATGCCATCTGGGAATTCGAAATGGAGTTCAGCGGCGGCGTTCCCAACGGTATCTCGTATGCGCAAGGTTCCACCGTCGCTACCGCAATTCTTACGCAATGGAACCAGGCCCTCTTTCTGGTCGAACAGAAACGCTACGAAGCCGCCATCGCGCTTCTGGACAACATCATCGACGAAGAGCCTTCGATCCAGGAGTTCTATAACTTGCGCGGCGTGGCCCGCGGCGGCGATGGCAGCCATGAAAGGGCCATCCGGGATTTCGACCAAGCGCTTCGCATCAACCCTCGTTTCGCAGAGGCGTATTTCAATCGTGGGAACTGCAACCGCGACCTTTTGCGCCTGGCCGACGCCATCAGAGACTACTCTCTGGCGATTGAGGCCAATCCGACCATGGAGAGCGCGTATCTCAACCGGGGCGCGGTCTTGGCTTCCCGCGGCGACAATCCAGCCGCCCTGGCCGATTTCGAAAAGGCTCTGTCGCTGAATCCCCGCTCCGCCCTGGCGTACTTCAACCGAGGATTCATCGAGTCGCAGCAAGGCGATCATACCGCGGCGCTGCCGGACTTCGACCGGGCGCTGAACTTCGACTCCCATCTCGCGAAGGCCTATCTGGAGAAGGGGACCATCCTAGAAGCCATGGGAAAAAGCGAAGAAGCCGTGCACTGTTACGACCGCTTCTTGCTGTACGATTTGCCCGAAGAAGATCAAGCCCGGTACTCCAAGGATGCTGTAGCTCAACGGGTGGACGAATTGAGGAAAGACATCGCAATCGGTCCCGAGTACGAAGACATCCACCATCGCGTGCCCTTGTCGGAGAGAATCAAACGAGCGCGCAAGTTGCTCGGCGTAGGTGGAACTGGAACGGAAAATCGAAATCCCAAATGAAGCACCTTGGCCTTCAATCCGCAATCCTGTTAGGCCTTGCGGCCGTCGCGCTGGCGCAGGACTCCGAGTACGTCCTCACCCGAAGCCGCATTGTAAGTCTGAATGCCGACTCCGCATGGACCAACTGCGTCGAGCTGGTGAAGGCCGCCCCGGTCATCGTCAACACCATCGATTCCGCCTCGCGGCTGGTGGCGTTCAGCTTGCCTCTCGCCGCAACCGACGCGAAGAATCTCGTTTTGGATGCCAAAAACGTCGAGAAACAGCCGCTGACGCTTCATGTGACGATTTGGATTTCGCAACGAGAAAAGGACACCCGCCTCTACGTCCGCGCCGCACCGAACGGCGGAGGCTTCTTTTCCCACTCCAACGGTCGGATTGAGCGGCACATTCTGGACGGTATCGAGAAGGGCGGCAAGTGGCTGACAGCCGGCGAGGACTCCGCGCCTCGGGTAATCGCGGACGCGCCGCCCGAAACGGTCGCGACCAAGGCTGTTGAAACCGTCTTAGCGGCGAATCTGCTCAAACTGAATACTTCCAGTTTGCAGCCGGCCATGCTCACCGTGTCTCTCATGATTCCGAGCGCCGAGCTGGGCGGATTTGTGTCGGGCCTGACCAAGCACTACTATCCCGGTGCTTCCCATGTCACGTTATGGTTCGAACCTTCGGGCACCGGTACGCGTATCCGGACCCGAACCTTGGTCGTCGAATCGGGCAGCCTGTCTCCCGTGCCGCTTGCATCGAACGGTCAGCTCGAACGCGCCCTGCTTCATGCGATCGAAGCCAAAGTCGGGGGCTCGGCGGATGTCCCGGTCGCCGTGGGGTCGGGCTATCGGGGAAAACTGGAGTTCTGGAACGTTCTTTTTGGAATCGACGCCCCGCCCAAGAGCGTCGAAGAGCCGTTTCGTCTAATTAGAGAATTGCCTGTCTCGCTCGATCGAGCCTGGGAGGCCGCTCTCCAGGTGATTAGCCAGAGCCAAGTGGTCATCCGGGTCGAGCGCAAAGCGGGCGATATCGATTTTCTGGCTGCGCACAGCACCCAGACCGGCACAAGGTATGCGGTGCACGCGGTGGCCGTTGAACTCGCTTCCGTGGGCTCCGGCACGCGGATGTCGTTGTCCATTCCCAACGCACAGGAGACGGCGGAGGAATCCACCGGCGAACTCAAGCTGATTGCCGACAGAATTGGGACTGAGTTATTCCTGAAAGACCGTGTCACTTGGCTTACTGACAGGAAAGGAACGAAATGAAACCGTTGGCCATACTAGCGCTGCTTCTATCCGGCCCGGCGTTCGGGTCGGATATTTCGCGGGGGAATCAGATCGATGCCATCATGCGGGACACCACGCCCCTGTATGAGGACAGTGACGTCTGCGCGCGCGTCGCCGACATCGGTCAAAAGATAGTTACGGCATCCGGGGATAAACCGGGCTTCGCCTATTCGTTCTATGTGCTCAACAGCGCCGATGTTACGGCGTTTTCCGCTCCCGGCGGGCACGTCTACGTCACCACCGGCCTCCTGAGGCACCTGCAATCCGAGGACGAACTGGCGGTTGTCCTGGGGCACGAAATCGCGCATGTCAATGAGCATCACTTGATGCGGACCGAAATGTCCGTACGTACCAAGAAGTTTTGGGAAATCATGCTGTACGCCGGCTCTCAGGCGGCGGCGATTTACGTCGGCGTTCTGGTGCAGAATGCCATCGGTAGCTCGATGAACACCTACATGCCCGTGGGAACCACGCCCGGCAGAACGACAAGCGTTCAGATCGGTCCCCTGAAGACCGACCGGTTGATAGTGCAAGGGGCGCCTACCATGAAGCTGATGGTGGTGGACAACGGAGGCATGCAGCTTGCAGGGCTGGTTTCCAACGCCGTTTCCATGGGAACTTGCCGGGGCGGGGCTTTGCTGCTGAGCACTTTCTATCATGGCTATAAGGATGAATACGAGTTCGAAGCCGACAAGCTGGCTATGCAATACGCCAACCAGGCCGGGTACGACGGATCGAGCCTGATCCACGTATTGGAACGAATCGGCGGGACGGCGCCGGAAATCGAGTCGAACCGGAATTTCTCACCTGCATTCATCCAGCAAGGTGCTGATTGCCCGAACCGAGGCGGCGAAAAAGCTCTCTCCCGCGAAGTAATCGGAGCCGGCTGTGTGGGCCCGAAGGCGCAAGCCCAGTTACTTTGCCGCCGGAGAGTAATAGCCGCTGCGAGCGCGGGTTTGGGTTCCAGGAGGCGTGTCGCGGACCCGTACTTTTAGGGCGTGCCACTGGTTATTGTCGATCGGCTTTACTGAAAATCCGATCGTGTAAACCGTGGTCAGATCCGCCGTAATCTGATTGTAGGCGTCCAATAGGCTCCCAATCTCACGCAGTCCGATAAACCGGCCTCCCGTCTCTTCGGCGAGTTGCTGTAAGTGTTGTCTGCCGGCGGCGATGATCTCGTATGCATCGAACGGGCATGGAGCCGCGTGCGCCGCCGGGTTCGATTCGCTTGCGCAGTATAGTTGCGGGTTCGGGCCGTTGGCTTTGGCCAGAAGCTCCGGAAGGCTTGTGGGCGCCGCGTTCGGCGTCGATGACACTTGCCGCCGTTCCGGCACAGGCTGCACAAAAATCGGGTATATCAGGCAGTCCGAGTCTTTCACGGTCCTCAGAAGGGACTCGAACGAGTGGGACGACCCGAACTCCTTTCCGAAAAGGCTGTTGTCGATGCCGTCGGTGAACAGCACAATCGCTTTTCGTCCCGCCGTTCCCCTCATGTAGTCCGTGATCGCCGTGTTGACAGCGTCATAGATAGCGGTCCCTCCCGCCGGCTTCAGGGCATCCAGCGCCTTTTCCGCCTGCGCGGCATCCGAAGTGAAAGTCTGGACAAGATGCGGCGCCGAGCTGAAAACGGCGACTGCGAACTCGTCCCCACTGCGGGCATGCCGGATAAACTGCGCCGCCGCCGCCCGGATCAGCCCAACGTGCGGCTTAATGCTCGCACTGACATCGAACAGCAGGAGCAAGTGGAATGGCTCCGTCGCCGTCTCAAAGTGGCCCAACTCAACGGGCAAGCCGTTATCCGTAACAATGAATCTCTCTTGCACGATGTCCGGAATCGTCCGGCCCACCGGGTCCTTGACAATCACATTCATGTAGACCCAGGTGGTGTCGGATCGGAAAAGCACTCCGGATTGAGCGCCGCCGCCCGGCAGCTCGGATGGCAGCAAGTTAACCGTTACGGTATTGGTGTTACTCGATGCATAGATCAGCGGTCCGCCAGGACCCAATGAGCGATCAAGCCCGCCGCTGGTAGTTACCGCACCGGTGCCCCAGGAAATGCGTTTGGGAGAACGCAGCACCGCCTTCAACGACAGACCGTCATCCAGCGTGAACTTCACACTCCCTTCGCCGGTCCGAACGTGGAAATCCGCTCTCGGCTGTGCGCGCAGGTTGACGCCGATGTTCCCCGAGTCGGAGTCTAGCGAAGTTGGACCGATGGCATTGAGGACATCGATGTCTCCCGAGAAAGTCCGGATCGTCAGTCCCGACTCAAAACCTTCGGCTCTGGCGGAAAGCGAGTGGCCGACAACGGTGAGCGTCATGGATTTCGGCGCCTCCAGGGCAAGGTGAATCGGGCTGGCGGGTTGTCCCTCAGGCACCCTCACCACCAGCGTCGAGCCCTCCAGCCTTGCCATCGCCGTCAGGTCCAACTGCCTGTCGCCTTCGGCTGTTGCGGAGTGCGCTTCGCCGCGCAGTCGCAGCCCATCCGAGGCCTTGGCCGAAAAACTCCCGGAATCCATCTCAACCAGGATTCTCCGGACATTCGGCGTCGGAAGCTCTTGCCACCGCACGGCATCCTGACCGTCGAGAGCGCCGATCAGGAGAAACAAAATGGAGGCCCGCGCCGCGATCATTTCCCGCGCACCCGCATCTTCTCCATGCGCGAGTAAACCTTCTCCAGTTCGTCCGCCATCGCCGCGATCGAGAGTTCGCTCTTCCCAACGCCCGTGTGCAGTGGCGCTGGAAGATCGGCCACCGCGGACTGGCAGCACGCCATTTGGCACTCGAATGTCGTGGCCGGTTCCTTGTTACCGGCCTTAAGTATCCCGCCGACTACGTTCACGGAAGATGCTACGTCAAACGTCTGCTTCGTCAGTATCTGCATGAGGCTGAAGCCGCTCGTCCCAATGCTGGCATGGGTAAATGCACCGACCATCGTGAGGTCGGGCGTGGAGTCGGAATCGTCGGCAAGCGAAGACACGGAACCGAAGTAGCCCGACTTTGAGAGGCGCGCTCGAAACGTTTCGGCGAGATAGATCCTGAGGTGTTCCATGGTTCGCATCGGAAACTCGGGGCGCACGTTGAGGTTGAAGAGCCGTATGCCAAGAGATGGCCTTGCCGGATGCTCCCCAAGGCTAAAGCCATTATTGGAAGTGCACCCTCTTTCAGCCGCGGGGGCCGCGCCCAAAATGAGGAAAAACAACCCGAGAGATCGAATCGCTGTAGCAGCCAAGATGGTCCTCCTTCGGAAAGGCCCGACGCGCCCAGGCCCGATCCGCATCCCTCTGTCAGGCGACAAGAACCAATGCGAAATGACGGCTGGCCGCCGACCACGTATGAACGCCTCTCAACCGTTAGGGTGAGGCACCGTGATCCTCCCGATTGTACCGCCATTCTGGCGGAATATGGTTGTGACTTGAGTTATGCGGCTCTTATCCGCGGAGCCGCGGCGGGGCGATAGGCGGGGTTTTCACTCTTAGGATGAAGCCCATAGACTCTCCAGGCGCCTGCGTTTTTGGACCTCATGGCCGGAGCCGGACATGGCCGCCGGGGCCGGCCCCTACGGAGAATCACTGTCTTAGCTTGCTCCAGGCCTCTACAGGGATACAAGCAGCCCGAAGGATAAACGGTTTACGCCCTGACGATACGGCGCGATATGCCGAATTTTTGGTTGACATGCCAGTGCGCACGTACCAGTTCACAAGTGGTCCTATTCGGAGACCCTCTGCGCGGACCATACGTGAACATTCACGCGATGGAACTGGCCCACATCGTCCTACACGGTCCCGGATTTTCTCGTTTCGAAATGCCTTGCTTTCTGCAAGTTCGGCTGATTTCAAACCACTTCGCCTGTTCGGTAGGAGGCCCTGAAAAGGCTGCCGTCGGCGGTTCAATTCCGTCCCTGGCCACCATTTTTTCAATCACTTGCGAGCTTGTCAGTAGCGCCGGTCGTCCCACTTTGTCCCAATCCCGTTTTCGGTTCACCAGGTTTTCCAGCCTCTCTACCGCCCTGAGTTGCCACTCCGGGAGGTCCCGTTCGAAGAATGCCGCATTAAAGACTGTCTATCGCGAGGATCGGTTCCCACCATCCTTACCTAGTGCCGTGACCGCGAGAAACTGTTCCTTTGCCACGGGCCGCTCGCTCACGCTCGCGGTTCTATCCGGAACCGCGAGCGTGAGAAGCTGTGAAGAAATCGGTTGGCAGGCGGAAGCGCCTGCCCCACCTCGCTGCAAGTCCTTCGAATGCAATGTGGGACAGACGCTTTCGTCTGTCAACCCGGCAGTCCGGCCGATTTCTTCACAGCTTCTGAGCGAGCGGCCCGGTAATGGCACCAAATCACACGGTCGAAGACCCAGGTTGCGTAGGACCGCCTGGGCAGCCAAGCCATATGCCTCAAGAACGAAACTGGCTCCGCGCGCTGGACGGTTTTCTATCTTTTGTCTACAGCGAGGATCGGCAGCCGCCCGACCGTGCGAGGGGGGGTACAATGTGGAGAGCTACGGCGTGCCGCCAGATGTCTGGGTGGCTAGCACTCCGGAGGGTTTCCTGGCGGGGCGCGACCCGCAATTGGCGATTGCAGTCGAGATCCTGCAAGCAGAGTTGAAGCGGCGCGGGGGGGAAGTGTTACGGGCCGTGCGGATGGTTGGTTGAAGGAGGCACGATTCGCATGCGGTTCGTATCGCCGATGGTGGCACTCGCGGCGATGGCGACGGCGCGCCGCCGGAAGATCCAGCCCACCGTGACCTTGCCCGCCCTTTTCTTGCTGGCCTGCCTGCCGGTACGGGCTGAGGATCTGGTTTTTCCTCAGGGTCAGTTCCTGAACTTCTCGGCCGTAGAGAAGCGGTCTTACGCCCGTCTCGATTTCCCGCCCGCGTTGCGGCAGGTCCTGCTTTGGCCGGCCAGGATCGTCGCGGCTGGCACGCCGGGGTGGGTGGTTCCGCGCGCGGCCACAAGATCGATCTGGACCAACGCCCCCCCCAGCATCTTTGTCCCCGCCGGCGACTACAACCTGGTGTTCACAACACTTGAGCCCTGGCCCCCTGGCTGCGCGAACGGGATGGTCTCGGGATCGAGAAGCAGTTGCACTGCCAATTGCTACTCCATTGCCACCTTGGACCCGCCGGAGGTTTCCCTGCCGTGGAAAGCGGCCGCCGGCGACCGCTACGAGATCAAGGCCCAGCAGGTCGTTCAAGCACCGGCGCCGGCTGTGGTGTGGGCTGGGATGGGGTGCCTTTACCACATCGCCAACCAGCCCGGATACGGCGTTACCGACATCTGCCTGACAGATACCAGCGCCCGCCACGGAACGGCTGCTGCCCCGGTTTGCCGCAGCGTCCGTATCTCGCTGACCGGCAGCAGCCAGGACCGCGCGCCGGCCGCAAAGGCACCGCCACTCCCGGCCGGTCCGGAACCGGCATGGTTGACCGTCACTTCAACTCCTCCCGGCGCCGCCGTCCGGGTCAATGACAATGTTTCCGGCAAGACTCCCACCAAGCTGCAGCTCGCCGCCGGCGACTATACCATCGCCATCGAGTTGTCCGGATTCACGACTTGGAAGCGCAGTCTGAAACTGACCTCCGGCTCCGCCATCAGCGTGGATGCCGAGTTGGCGCCCGCGGCGCCACCGCCGCCGGAATCCCCGCCTGCCCCGCCGCCGCACGCCAAGGCCGCGCCCCCGCCGGGAAAACCCCCTAACCCAACGCCGGCCCACGCCGCGCGCAATTCATTCCGCAGAGGTGCACATGAGATTTCGTAACGGCATTCTGACCTTGTTGGCCCTGGGCGCGTTCGTATGCGTGGGCCAGTCCAATCTCAGCTTCAAGAAAGTGAAGCTGGTAGGGAAGAACGGCGCCGTTGAGAGCGCGGAGCTGTCCTTCGTATCCGGCCGGAAGCTCATCGCCATACGCGATTCGCACCAGACGGTAACCAACATCCCCTACGACAAGATCGCGCGCATGTCTTACTGGCGGGCGGAGACCTCGCAGACCGGCAAGAAGGTTGCCGTGGGCGCCCTGACATGGGGCCTCGGAGCGCTCCTGGTACCCAAGGGCGTGCAATACCATCTATTCATCAATTTCGACGAGCAGGGCTCGGCCAGCCAGGTGGAGCTGCTACTCGGTGACAGCGATTGGACGCAAATCGTTCGCATTGCCCGCCTCGAGACGGGCAAGGATATCGTGGTTGAAGGCGGTCCAGCACCTGCGCCCGCGCCACCGGCTGCCGGGCAGACATCCGCCACGGCTGCGACGGCTCCAGCGGCCACCACGCCAGGCGCGGCTGAGGCGGCCTCGATTGCTCCGCCTCCTCCGCCACCCGCGCCGGCGCCCGCCCCGTCCGGCCGCGGCGCGGTGACCATCACCTCAACGCCCCCTAGGGCGGATATCCAGGTCAATGGTGCCTACGCGGGCAGCACCCCTTCGACGCTCAAACTCGACCCCGGCGAGCACACCATCGTTGTCGAAAAGCAAGGTTATATATCCTGGCAGCGCAGCGTGACCGTGACGGCTGCTTCCGCGGTGGCCATGGACGCTCAATTGGCCGCGGCGGCGCCGCTGGCGGCTCAGCCCGCGCCACCGGCTCCCGTTCCCGCCGCGCCGGCTCCCGTTCCCGCCGCGCCGGAATCCGCGCCCGCTCCACCGGCTCCCGTTCCCGCCGCGCCGGAATCCGTTCCCGCTCCACCGGCTCCCGTTCCCGCCGCGCCGGAATCCGTTCCCGCTCCACCGGCTCCCGTTCCCGCCGCGCCGGAATCCGTTCCCGCTCCGCCGGCTCCCGCGCCCGCCGCGCCACCGCCAACCGAAACTCCAGCCTCCCCGTACCTCCACCCGGTCAAACTGGGGAGCCAATGGGGCTACGTGGACTCGCAGGGACGATTCCGTGTCGCGCCCATGTCCGATTCCGCCGAGCTGTTTTCCGAAGGCCGCGCCCTGATCGCAGTCGTCACGAAGCACGGGACTTCATCCCTTCCGATGTCCACCTTAAACACGACTTTCGCCACCAGGGAGTACCGCTACGGCTGGATCGACGAGTCGGGCCGGACGCTGATCCCCACCGAGTACACCCTCGGCGGCCCGTTTTCCGAGGGCCTGGCCATAGCTGGACACGCCACCGGATCGGCCCGCTTCTCTTGCGATTTTGGCGCGGTGTTAACGTCCATCGTGTCCAGTGCCGCCGGCAGACCCACGGACGAGGTCACCTGCACTCCCGAGTCGCGCGTCGAATACATCGACAAGAGCGGCAAGGTCGCCATCCATACCGACTTTGCGGCGGGCCAGAAGTTCAGCGAAAAGCTGGCCGCCGTCGCCGCGCCGGGTGCGAAGTTAACCGATACCCGCTGGGGGTATATCGATCCCACCGGGAAGCTGGCGATCGCCGCGAGCTTTCTCCACGCGCATCCTTTCGCCGAGGGCCTCGCCGCGGTGCATGTGCCAGGTGGGGCAAAATCAAAAGTCGCGGAATGGGGCTTCATAGACCACACGGGCACCCAGGTGATCAAACCGCAGTTCCAATCTGTCGAAGACTTCTCCGAGGGTCTGGCCGGTGCGGAATACCCCTCCACCTCGCAATCCTCGGGTAAGCCTAACCATCAGGCCCACCCGGCGGAGAAACAGTGGGGCTACATCGATCGTTCCGGCACCCGTTTGAGCACGCCCGGCTTTGTCAGGGTCCAGTCCTTTTTCGAGGGGCTGGCCGCGGTCAACACCGAGACCATGGTTGTTCCCGAAGGCGGCCCCCCGAAGAACCCCCACATGGTCGAGCATCCCCAGTGGAGCTTCATTGACCGCACAGGCCGCATCGTCATTCCCGGTCCCTTCCAGGCGGCTGGCCGCTTCTCCGGCGGACTCGCCGCCGTCCAGCAGAATGGCTTGTGGGGTTACATCGACACGACTGGGGCTGTCCGCATCCCGCCGCAGTTCCAGGCCGCGCACATCTTTCGCGACGATCGGGCCGCCGTGAAGCTCGGTGAGAAGTGGGGTTTCATCGATCGCACCGGAAAGTTCGCCGTGCCCCCTCAGTTCGACGACATCAAGTAACGGGGCGCGGTCCTTCCGGATTTCGCTTGACGGTTTTTGACCGCAATCCAGCGTCCTTCCAGGACTCAGTCCGGGTAACGCGGAAAACCGCTAGGACCGAACGAACGGCTTGTGCATTCGTGAACCGCGCCTCGCCGGCGGCCCTTGGAGGGCCTCAGCGGGGTTCGTAATCGAATACCCGTACTTTGCAGCCGATCCCGGAACGCTGGACATCGCGTCCCGGACTTTGTCGATGGACTCCAGCGAGAGGCTCTTCCCGGTCTCCGCATGCTGTGGTGTCAGCTCTCGCAGGCAAAAAAACCGAACGCGGGAATCAAATACGGATCGACGATCCCACGGTAACGGGCCTGCCTACGGCTGGCCAACAACGGCAGTGCGGCTATCACGTTTCTCTTGTGTTCTGCCCTCTCCTGTGGAATATTCGTAGTGTAACTGAGAGGTTCCCTTTGTTTCTCCGCTCACGAATGCCTCCGGTTGGTGGAGTAGGTCCACGAGCCCGACAAGATCCGCCGGCGCGTCGTTCCGCATGCCGGCCGCAAAGCGCTTCCGGCCTGCCTGAAGCAGGGCTGCCCTCCGCGCCCTTCTCGATTCCAGACCGCCCCGGACCTTCGGGTTTGACAAGGACTACTAATGGCGCAAACCGGTACGCAAGGCGCTGACCAGGAACAGGCGCAAAGTTCGGCTGCACAGGAGGAAAGCGACTTTTCGTGTTTGCGCGACCTGCCCCTTCCCTTGAGAGAGCAACTCGATGCCCTTGGCTTCAGCCGGCCTCTGTCCCGGTTGATCGAGAGCGAGCGGCGATTCCGGGACCTTTTCGAGCAAGGGCCGGTAGCCTACCACGAGTTGGACCGGGAGGGGAACGTGCGTCGGGTCAATCAGGCTGAGTGCGAGCTGCTGGGGGTTGAAGCCAGCGCGATGCTCGGCAGACCCATCTTTGAATTCGTTTCGCGAGGCGCGCCATCCGAAAGCCGGGAGGTTTTCCAGCGGAAGTTGTCGGGGCAGCAGGCGCTCGCCCCCTTCCCGCGCGACCACATTCGCAGCGATGGCCGTCACCTGACTCTTGAGATTTACGAGGTGCCGATTCGGAACGCCCAGGGTGAGGCGACTGGCATGCGGTCCGTCATGCTCGACGTAACCAGGCGCAAGGAGATCGAGGAGGCGCTGCGCGACGGGGAGGAAGTTCTTCGATCGGTGTGCGCCAGTTCCCTGGACGCCCTCGTCATGATCGACGGCGGAGGCCGGGCGATCCTCTGGAACCCGGCGGCCGAACGGATGTTCGGTTACACCGCGGCTGAGATGCTGGGCCAACCGGTTCACGATCTGTTGGCCCCCGCCGGTCTCCGGCAGCGCTTTGAGGAGAGCTTTCCCGCCTTTCGGAAAACCGGACAAGGGGCGGCCATCGGCACCATGCGGGAACTGACCGCGCGGCGAAAAGACGGAAGCGAGTTCCCGATCGATCTCTCGTTGTCTGCCGTCCAAAAGGGAGAGGAATGGCGTGCGGTCGGGGTCATCCGCGACATGACGGGCCGCAAGCGGGCGGAAGAGGCATTGCGGGAGAGCCGGGAGAATTCCCGGAGGGTCGTGGAATTCGCGCCGGAGGCCATCTTCGTGGCGACGGGCGGCCGCTTCCGGTACGTGAATCCGGCGGCGCTCGGGTTGTTTGGCGCCACGTCGGCTTCCCAGCTCCTCAACCAGCCGGTCATGCCCACCATCCACCCGGATTCTCGCGCCGCCGTGGCTGAAGGAATCCGGCAGGTCGAGAAACTGGGGATGGACTTGCCCCCGTGGAGACAGAAGTATATCAGGCTCGACGGCACGGTTCTCGACATTGAGGGGTTCGCCGTGCCCTTCACCTATGAGGGCGAAAAGGGAGGTCTGGTTTTCGCCCGCGATATCACCGACCGGAAACGGGCGGAAGAGGATTTGCGGGCGAACGAAGACCTTTTGTCCGAATCACAGCGTATCGCCCATCTCGGCAGTTGGGACTGGAGGCTGCAAGGCGAAACGAGCGTGACGGTGTGGACGCCCGAAACGTATCGTCTCTTTGGGGTCTCGCCGGAGACCTTTGCGCTGTCTAACGAGACGTTTCTGACTTTGATTCACCCGGACGACCGTGCTTCCATGCAAACATGGATGAGCGACTGTATGGCGGGGCTGGGACCGCCCGACCTGGAGTTTCGCGTCAACCTGCCGGACGGCGGCGTCCGCTATATCAATGGCCGCGGGCATCTGGTGTCGCGGGATGCGGAGGGCAAACCGACCCGCATGGTTGGCGTGGCTCTGGACATCACCGAGCGCAAACTGGCCGAGCAGGCATTGCTCCGGCGAACCGAGGAACTCAAGCGCTCCAACACCGAGCTGGAGCAGTTCGCCTATGTCGCCTCGCACGACCTCCAGGAGCCGTTGCGGATGGTCTCCAGCTACATGCAGCTTCTTTCGCGAAGATACAAGGGAAAGCTGGATTCGAATGCCGACGAATTCATCGGTTTTGCGGTGGACGGGGCAAAGAGAATGCAGCAACTGATCAACGACATGCTGGCGTTCTCGAGGGTCGCCACGACGGGCCGCGAGTTCAAACCGGTCGAGGCGGAAGCCGCTTTGAAGCAGGCGCTCTCGAACCTGAAGGCCGCCGTCGAAGAGAGCCATGCGAACGTGACATTCGATCCTCTGCCGGTAGTGAGCGCGGACTCGGGACAACTGACGCAACTGTTTCAGAATCTCATTGGGAATGCCATCAAGTTCCGGCGCCGGGAGCCGCCGCGGATTCATGTGTCGGCGGAACGGCGCGCGAAGGAATGGGTGTTCTCCGTCCGGGACAACGGCATCGGAATCGAGCCGCAGCACCTGGACCGCATCTTCGTGATTTTCCAGCGCCTCCACACGGCCGCGGAATTCCCGGGCACGGGGATCGGCCTCGCGATCTGCAAGAAGATCGCGGAGCGTCACGGCGGCCACCTGTGGGTGACTTCGGAACCGGGCGCGGGATCGGTTTTTTATTTCAGCATTCCGGTTGAGGGTCAATGACGCCTGAAATGCAGGCTAGACCGGTCGAGCTCCTGTTGGTGGAGGACAACCCCGGCGATGTGCGCCTGACCATCGAGGCTTTGAACGAAGGGAGGGTGATCAACAACCTGATCGTGGTCAAGGACGGCCAGGAAGCCATTGCGTTCCTGCGACGGCAGGGTCGGTACGCCGAAGCGGCGCGTCCCGACCTGATTCTGCTCGATCTGAATCTTCCCCGGAAAGGCGGACTGGAGGTGCTGGCGGAGATCAAGGAGGACCCCGACCTCAAGCCGATTCCCGTAGTCGTGCTGACTACATCGCAATCGGCACGGGACGTTCTTCGCGCTTATGAACTGCATGCCAACTGCTACATCGTGAAGCCGGTGGATCTGGACCAGTTCATGAGCGTCGTGCAGGCTATCAAGAGTTTCTGGCTGGGTGTGGTCCTGCTTCCGGTGCACTGCGAGCGAACTTCGGCGAAGCCCGCCGATTCACGGAAAATCACGCGGGCGCGGCAGGCGCCTGAGTGGGACGCCGGGCGAGCTGGCCCCGGAACGGGGAGTAAATGAGGGAAAGGGCGCCAAATGGCTTGACAACCTGCGCCACGACTTAGAGGAACGGTATTGGGCTTGAGCCGGGCGGCGCGCGGCGCGTGCTTTCCGTATCATGCGATTTTCCGTCCATGCATGGCGTCGCGAACGCCGCCGCCGGGGCAAATCCGCCCTAGCCGCCACCCTGACTTATTTGAAATCGGCGCCTGCCGGCCTGTTCGACCGCCTTTGCCAGTTTTGTGCCGTGAAGCAACCGAATCACGCGGTCCCGACCGCTCTGGAATTCGGGAGTCCACTTCACATAGCGGCGGCGGATTGTGGCGGGGCTATCCGCGAGGATTCCAGCTACCTCCTCGACGGACCCGCCGTTCGCTAGAAGCTCGCTCGCAGGAAAGCGCCGGAACCGGTGCGGCTGATGGCGTAGATTGTGAGCTGCGAGTTGAGCAACGATCCGCGCATCGCCGAGAAACTGGAGGACTCTTCATATCGATAATGAGACAGGGGTATCCGCTTGCAGACCCTGGGCGTACTCCATCTCGGATGACTCAGAGTTGGCCCGTGTCCTCTTTGCTGCCGTCAGCGGGTCTACGCCAAAGGAAGGCACTCAAAGTGCGGCGTTGGAGACCAGCGTTTATCGGACTGATGAGGCCACAGTAGAAACCCTCCCAATCCACGTTGGACAACGCTCTGTCACCATGAGCCGGCAGGAGAACCACCGCCTCATTGCGCATGGACCGCTGATTGGAACTCGGGCTCTCCCGATCGTCTCCGTGGAGGAGTGTCTTGTCAAAGCCGGCTATGCCCAATCACTGAAGAATTGGCCAGCGCCCGTTTGGCGGGATGTGCCAGTGGCGACTGGCCAGGGCGAGGCGGACGCTGTCGGGGCAGCTCCGAGCGGACAGGCCTCAATGAGCGCCACACCAATCGGTCTCACCGGGAGCCGTCAACTGGTTATCCGCGCCCTCTGCGCCAGGTGATGCTGGTCCAGCGCCTGGCGGACGAACGCCTTGATCACCGCCTGGCGGCTCACGTTGAGTTCGGCCGCGGCCCGGTCGAGTTCCTGGAGAACGGACGCGGTGAAGTCCACGTTAACCCGCTGAATGGGCTGCATCATCTTGCCGCGGTTCGTGAAGAACCGCGACACGTCCTGGCCGCGGTCCGCCATCTTGGCGATGGACTCGGCCGACGGGGCCTTCTTGCTTTCACGAGTTTTCTTCATAGAGTTCCCGCTCCTCTTGCGTTGAGCGCCACAGCGTCACAAGGCGCCAGTATTCGCCCAGGCGGTCTTCCCTGATCTCGAAGATCACCGTGAACAGGCGATCACCGACCCAGCCAACTGCGCGGTACTGTTCCGGATCGTCCGAGCGCTGGTCTTGGTAGTACGGGTGGGCGAAGACCTCTTCCGCTTCCTCGAAGCCAATGCCTCGCTTCGGGTTGCGCCTCAGCACCTCGCTCTTGGCCCTGCTGAACTGGAATCGCATGGCAGAGTGGTATGACAGTTATACCACATCGTGAGTGATTCAGGGGAACGATACGGGAACATCGCAGAGGCGAAAACAGGCGAAAATGGCCTGCGCCATCCCAAATGTCGCATTCAGCAACTCACTACACAGCAGTAACTTACGCTGATTCCAAACCGCTTGACGGAGTCGGTAAGCAGCCCTGAAATGGCTGGCGGCGGCGGTTCAATTCCGTCCCTGGCCACCATTTTTTCAGTAGCTTATAGACCCCCATTCCCCAAATCCGTTCCATTCCGTTCCAATACCATACTCAAAGGCCTGCCGGGCTTTGCCTCGTTCAGCGTGGGAACAGGCCGGGCAGACGGTCCGGAGCGAGGTGAAATCGCTCGGAGAGTGCCGCGGACAGGCACGCCTCGGTATTTCTCCCTCAAGCGGTCTAGCGTGTAGAATACGTGCTCAGGAGAGATGGAGGAGGAGGTGCGTCGATCGTATGAAACCGGACATGAAGGCACTACAGGGGACCTGGGATATCGTCTCGCTGGAGATGGACGGAGAGAAGTATCCGGCGGTTGGATCGCAAATCGCAGTCAAGGGCGGCAGGTTCACCAGCCTGAATATGGGCGCGGAGTATTCCGGGACGATGGCGGTCGATGAGTCGGCTAGTCCCAAAACATTCGATCTGATCTTCGATTCGGGGCCGGAGAAAGGCAACCGATCGCTGGGGATTTACGAATTGGATGGCGACACGTGGAAGATCTGCCTGGGACTGACCGGGAAGACCCGGCCCACGAAGTTCGTCTCCGCGCCAGGGTCCGGGCACGCCCTGGAGATCCTCAGGCGCGGCCGCGGCGGCGCGAAGAAGAAGCTTCCCGCGGCCGACGAGCATGCCGAACCCGTGGCGGAACTGGAAGGCGGCTGGTTCATGGTGTCGTGCCGGCAGGACGGCCAGCCGATGGATCCGCGTTTCGTTGGTGCCGCCAAGCGCGAGTTTCGCGGAAACACGACGACCCTCACTGTGGGCGGCCGGCCCGTAATGAAGAGCCGGTTCATGGCCGACTCCGCCAGCAAGACCATCGAGTATCCGGATCTTCGGCAGCACGGCATATACAAGGTCTCCGGCGACAGGCTGCAAACCTGCCTGGTGGCCGAGGGTGAGACACGGCCTACCGATTTCACGGCGAGCCCCGGGGACGGCAGGCTGGTGTCGGAATGGAGCCGCAAGCGACGAAGTTAACGAGCGTAACTTCTTTTAAGGTGTGAACGGCACACCACACCACTACAAGAATGGCACTGGCCGCTTTTCCGCCGGCGAGCGTCCACTGTAGTATGAACAACCAGAACTTCGCTGGCCGTTTTCGGCGCGCTGCCAGGAGACCGCCCGCTCCGCCCGCGAACCCTGCACGGATGCGCGCCGGGCTCACAACCGCGCGCGACGCGCAGGGGAACCACTCCGCCTCCCAGTTGCCGCGCGTTCAGGGGCTGGACTATTACGGAGAGTGCCGGGGGGTGCGGGACACCGGGGGCGATTTCCACGACTTCGTCGCCCTCGCTCCACACGGCCTGGCGGTCTCGGTGGGCGACGTTTCGGTCCAAGGGCCAGGCTCTGGAATCCTGATGTCCGGATTGCGCGCGCTGTTGCGAGGCTTGGCCGTGCACGGCCCGCTGGGCATCGGCCGCATGGTGCGCGATTTGAACCGCGCCTTCTGGCAAGCCTCGCCGGGCGACTTCTTCGCGACGCTGTTCCATGCATGCGTGGACCCGGACCGCCGCCAGATTGAGTACGTAAACGCGGGCCACGAATCGGCCCTGCTGGTCCGCAGCCGCGGCGGGCGCGTCCACCGCCTGGAGAGCACGGGAACCGTCCTCGGTCTGACGGACCGCGCGGTGTACGGGCACAGGACGCTGCCGCTCGAACCCGGAGACCTGCTGATTGCCCACACCGACGGCGTGGTCGATGCGGGCGACAGCGACGGCGGCGCATTTGGCGAGAAGGGCATCCTGCGGATCGTGCAGCGCCACCCCGGCGCGCGCGCCTGCGATCTGGCCAGAGAAATCCTGGAAGCCACTGATCGCCACGCCTGCCGCGGTCGGCAGGACGACCGCACCGTAGTGGTGGTGCGGCTCCAGGGCGACGCCGCGGGGCACGGCGAGTTCAAGGCCGTGGAGGAGCCGGTGCTGGCGGCTTAGCCGCTCCCGGACGGCCCGCCGCGCCACGTGGCGAGAACGTGCCGGCGCCTGGCGACCCAGCCGTACACACGCCGGCCTAGCCACCGGAAAGGAGGCACGGCGCCCAACGCCCAGATCGGCCACGTCGCCGGGAACAGGCGCGCCAGATGGGCCACCGCATCCCACCCGGCCAGCACGCCATGGGGCGTCACGACGTGGAGTTCGCGCGCGCAGGCGTCCGGATCGAGCCCGGCCCGCGCGACGGAGCCGGCTGTCATGGGGACGCACTCGGTTCGCTGGCGGCGACGGTCGAGGAATCGGAGCCAGGAAACGGAGGTCTGGCAGATTCCGCATTGGCTGTCATAGAACACGCGGGTGCGATCGGCCATGATGCTTTGAGTCTACAACTGGGCGGTGCGAGAGGATGGCTGAAGGGCGTCGGGCGCTGGCGATGATAGACTGCAAGTATGGACCGGGTTGAGGAAATCGAAGCCGCGATAGACCGCTTGCCGCCGGAAGAGTACCGCCGAATCGTCGAGTGGTTCCGGGCGCTCGATCAAGCCCGCTGGGACGATCAGATGGACCGGGATTCCGCCGCCGGCAAACTGGATTTTCTGTTTGAAGAAGCCGATAGCGAATCGGCGCAGGGGCTTCCTCGCGCCTGGCCGCAGCGTACGTGAACTCTGTCGCCACTCCCCGTTTCTGGGAGCTGTTCTTTGCGCTGCCCGCTGACGTCAAGGAGTTGGCCGTCAGGAATTACGATCTATGGCGCCGCGACCCTCGTCATCCATCGCTCCACTTCCGCCGACTGCAGGGAAGCACGGACCGGTTCAGCGTTCGGGTGGGAGAGCATTACCGCGCTCTTGGCAAGCGGACGGGGGACACGATCACCTGGGTTTGGATCGGAACGCACGCTGAGTATGATCGGCTGGTGGGTTGCTGACTGGAGCGGCCTGAAGTGACGAGCAGGCACAGCGGGACGGCTTCCGCTGGACGGGGCCTGTCCACCATTTTACTGTTTACTGCCAGTTGCTTTTCCCAGTTCCCCCGCCGCCACTTCGATAGCATGGCCCGCGTTCTCCAGCGCCTTGCCCACCCGCGCGATCTGTTCCTCGGCGCGCTTCCACTGCTTCTGCTCGATGCTCTCGCGGACGCCGGGCAGCGTCTTCACGCCGTATCCGGTGTACAGGCCCGGCGCATAGATCTGGTGCCGGTACCACGGCCGGCCAGGCAGGCCGTCATTCAGGATCAGGGCGCGTTCCACGGCCATCAGGCGCGCATCCGCGCCGCCGAGCGAGGCGCCCGAGCCGCGCGCATCGCCGCGGCCTTGTCGAGCGCCCGGCTGTAGAGCGCGGCAGCGCGGTCGAGCGCGGCCAGTCCGTTATCCAGCGGGGCGAAATTCAGAAACGGCGGCGGCGTTTCCCTGGGCGGAGCAAGCAGCGGCGTGCGCGGGTCGCTGACAGCCGCGAAAAGTCCTTCGTCGATCTCGCGATTGCGCTCCACCGCCCGGTCGCGCTGGTCGTGCGCCAGTTTCTCCACCTCGCGGACATAGCGGCCCACCGTTGCCGTGAAGTTGTCGAAATCCAGCGGCAGCAGGTCCGCGTCCGCCAGGCGCATGACGGCGGTGCCGGCGGTTTGCGCCAGCGCGCGGCCGTAGACGAAATCGGTGTCCGAGAAATGCGTGTACCAATAGAAATCGTCGTAGATGGAGTGGTAGATGCCGCCGCGGTCTTCGCCGCCGAACCCGAGGTCGAGCGAGGCGATGCCCAGGTGGTCGAGGAAGGCGGAGTAATCGCTCCCCGAGCCCAGCGCGCCGATGCGCAGGTCGGCGCCGTGGCGGGGGTCTTCGCGGTCCGCGCCATCGGCCGGGGCGCCGGCGGCGGCGATGCGGAAGAAGCGCCAGCGATCCCACACGGAGATCTTCGCCTCGGGGTCCTGGATGTCGCGGGCCACGGAGTTGACGAACTTCTCGAGGGTGTGCGATCCGGACGCCTGCAATTGGCCGCGCCCGTTGCCGTCGGAGTTGATGTACACGGCGCCATGCGTAGCGAGCTCGGCGGCGTGCGCTTCGGCCCACTCGGTCGATCCGAGCAGACCGGGCTCCTCGCCGTCCCAGAAGCACAGGACGATGGTCCGCTTGGGCTTCCATCCCTGGCGCACGAGCGCGCCCAGACCGCGCGCTTCCTCCAGCAGCGCGGACGTGCCGGACAGCGGATCCTCGGCGCCGTTGACCCAGGCGTCATGGTGGTTTCCGCGGATGATCCACTCGTCGGGGTAGACGCCGCCGGGTATGCGCGCCACCACGTCGTAGAGCGGCTTGAGGTCCCAGTTGAATTTCAGCTTGAGATGCACCTTGGCCGGCCCCGGACCCACGTGGTAGGCGATGGGCAGCCCGCCGCGCCATGCGGGCGGCACGGTTCGGCCGGCGAGCGCTTCCAGCAGCGGCCGCGCGTCGGCGTAGGAAAGCGGCTGCACCGGAATCTTTGTGATCGTGACAGCGTCGCTCAGAGGCAGCCGCCTGGCGTCGCGGGTGGCGCCGACGCCGGGAGTCAGCGGGTCGCCGGGATAGACCACCATGTCCATCACGCTGCCGCGCTGCACGCCGTCCCTGGGGCGCATGGGGCCGGCGGGGAAAACCAGGCCGGAGGCATAGCCGTCATCGCCCGGATCGGAATAGATCAGGCAGCCCACGGCCCCGTGCTCGGCGGCCACCTTGGGTTTGGTGCCGCGCCAGGCGCCGCCGTAGCGGGCGATCACAATCGCGCCCTTCACCGAAACACCCATGCGGTCGAGTTCCTCGTAGTCGGCGGGCACGCCGTAATTCACGTACACCAGCGGCGCCGTGACGTCGCCATCGGCCGAGTAGGCGTTGTAAGTGGGGAGTTGCTCGGCCCGCTGCGCGGAGGTCGGGTCTATGGGGACGGCCGGTTCTTCGAGCGCGGCCGTGAAGCGGCTGGGCTCCAGCATCTCCACGGCGCGTTCCCTGGGGGTAGGGAAGAGCACGTCGAAGGTTTCGATGGAGGCGCGCAGGCCGAATTCCTGGAGCCTGGCGAGGAGCCACTCGGCGTTGTCCTTGTCGTAGGGCGATCCGACGTGGTGCGGCCGCGCGGACATGCGCTGCATATAGGCGCGCAGGTTGGCCGGATCGGGGATGGCGCGGAACCTGGCTTCCCAGTCGCGCTCGGCGCGCGCGGAGCCGGCGGAATACCCGCGCAGCGGAGGCGCGTCGGCCGGGATGCCCGGGCGCGGACACAGGAAGAAGCAGAGCGAATAGACCAGCGGCGATTTCATGGGTGTGATCCATTTTATCGCGGGAGTGAGACGCGGGGGCCCACCGTACTCCGCCCGGCCAGCCAAGCGTCCGCCATCCGCAGCCCCGCGCCGGCCTGGTGCAAACTTGGTGGCTGCGGGCTTACGGACGGATTGCGGTCCCACACGGCGGCAGCCCGCCGCGCGGTGTGCGGTTGCTCACCCCATCCCAATCCCGCGAAACCCATTCGGGACGTGCGGCGTTACAGTAAAGGAGAGACCGCTCACATGTTCACGTGGATCTGCCCGCAGTGCGGGCGCGAAGTCCCCCCCGCTTATAACGAGTGCCCCGACTGCACTAAGAAAACGCCGGCTGCCGGGCCGCCGCCCGAACCCGCCGCGCCCCAGCCTTGGGCCGCCGCTCCGCCAGCCCCGGGCCCCCCCGCGCCGGCCATGGCGCCTCCTCCACCAGCGGCCCCGCCCGCGGCCGCGCCGGAGTACGAGTTTCGCGTCGGCCCGCGCGGTGAGCCGCGCGCGCCGCGGAGGGGGTTGCCGACCTGGCTGATGACGATTCTCTTCGCGGCGGGCTTCGTGGGGATCGGACTGGTGGTCTACTGGGCGGTATCCTCGCACGGGAATAGTTCCGCGGCTACTCCCTCCGCTCCCGGCGGGAACGTGGAAACCGCCGCGGGCAAGGCCGCCATGGTCCACCCGCTGCAGAAGTATATCGAGATCTCCGGAGTGCGCTATCAGGAGGACGCCAGGAAGAAAAACGTCATCCAGGTGATGTTCCTGGTGACCAACCATTCGCCCGCCGACGTGTCCGGCCTGGCGGGGAAGGTCACGCTGTGGAGCAATGCGCGCCGCGGCAGTGACGACGCGCAGGGCAGCTTTACTTTCGCCACCGACCTGAAGGGTTACGCGTCCCGGGAACTGACCGTTCCGCTCGACACCACCAAACCGGCCGTGGAACTGGCCGACTGGCAGTACCTGGTCACCGACGTGCAGATCACCGCCCCTCCATTTTCCGGAGGTTCTCTGTTGCAGTAGCCAGGCCGGGCGAGAGCGCCAGCGCGCGCTGGAAGTCGCGGCGCGCGGCATCGGTTTGTCCCAGGGCGGCCAGCGCCACGCCGCGGTTGTTGTAGTTGCCGGCATCGCGTGGATCGAGCGCCAGGGCGCGTCCGAATTCGCCCAGGGCGGCGGCGGGGTTGCCCGCGGCCAGCAGCGTCCTGCCCGTTTCGGCGGCAATGGCGGGATCGTTGGGCGCCAGCCGGCGCGCCTCGTCCAGCAGCCGCAGGGCTTCCGGCGCGGACACCGAGCGGGCCAGTTGAATCCGCGGCCGCGCCTTTTGCGGAGCGTGCGCCAGGGCGTCCCGCCACAGCGCCTGGTCGGACATCCAGGTCTGCGTGCGGAGGACGCTGGCCGCGAGCAGCACGGCAAACACCACGATGGGGACGGCCGTGAAGCGGATGCGGCTCAGGAGGATTGCGGCGGCGGCGGCGAAGGCCGCCAGAGGCAGATACATGCGCCGGTCGGCGGCCAGGTCGGCCGCGGGGAATACGGAGGAGCTGGGCAGCAGCAGGACGAAGCCGGCCAGCAGCCACAGTCCCCAAGTCGCGCGGCGGCGCCAGGCGAGGATGGCCAGAGCCAGGAGGGCCGCCCAGGCCAGCGCGCCGAGCCACAGCGGAGGGACGCGGATATCGGGGTCGATGGTGAATCCCCAGGGGATCGCCAGCAGGCGCAGGTAGCGCAGGATCGCGACGCCCTGCGCCAGGGCGTAGTTCGCGGGCGTGACGCCGGCCTGGGTGCCGGCTTGCGCGCCCGAAGTGACGGCCGCGGCGTAGATCACGCGCAATCCGGCGGCCAGCGAGAGCGGGAGCATGGCGGCGATCGGCCAGGGGCTTTTGTGGGGCAGGCGATTCGCCTGCCTCCGGAGAACCCATAGCAATCCCAGCACCAGCGGGAATGCGGCGCATTCCTCTTTCGCCAACAAGGCCGCCGCGAAACACGCCACCGCCGTCCACGGCCGTCCCGACATCCAGGCCAGCAGCGATCCGAAACACAGCAGCGACGCCAGCACCATGCTTCGGCCCCAGATGTAGTCCACGCTTTCGGCCTGCAGCGGGTGTATGGCGAAGATGGCGGCGGCCAGCCAGGCGGCTCGCGCGGGGAGCAATCGCCGCAGGCATTCGAACGCCAGCAGCACCGCCGCCAGGTGCAGCGCCAGGTTGACGGCGTGATAGCCCAGCGGGTTCGTGCCGCCGGCCTGAAAGTTCAACCAGTACGTGAGATACGTGAGCGGACGCGTCTGCCTCAGACCCCAGAGGCGCAGCCATCCGCCGGGCGAGGTCAAAGCCGGGTCGGAGAAAATGGCATAATCGTCGAAATGAAAGCCCGAACCGAGCGAAGCCCCAAAAGCAACCGACGCCCCGGCGAGCAGCAGCAGCCTGTCGCGCATTCCCAATTACGAGCATACGGGAAACGCCCCCGCACCGCGGCCGAACGCCGCCAGCGGGTGGCGGAAATCCTACTCCGCCTGGACACGCTGTACCCCAACGCGGCCTGCGCGCTGACCCACGACGGCCCCTGGCAACTGCTGGTGGCCACCATCCTGGCGGCGCAGTGCACCGACAAGCGCGTCAACCAGGTGACGCCCGGCCTGTTCCGCAAATACCCCACGCCCCACGACTTCGCCGCGGTGCGCCTCGAAGTGCTGGCGCAGGACATCCACAGCACCGGTTTCTTCAATAACAAGGCGAAGTCCATTGTGGGAGCGGCCCAGCGGGTGGTTTCGGCATTCGGAGGCGAGGTGCCGCGAATCATGGAGGAGATGCTCACCATTCCCGGCGCTGCCCGCAAGACGGCGAACGTGGTGCTGGGCACGGCTTACGGCATCGCGTCGGGCATCGTGGTGGACACCCATGTGCAGCGGCTTTCCGCCCGCCTGGACCTGACGAAGAACTCGGATCCGGTGAAGATCGAGCAGGACCTGATCAAGATCGTTCCGCGGGAGAAGTGGATTTTGTTCGCGCACCAGTTGATCCTTCACGGCCGCGCACTGTGCCAGGCCCGCAATCCGAAGTGCGCGGAATGCGGGCTGAATACCGTCTGCTACGCCAGGGACAAGACGGCATAAGGCGATAGCCCGAAATACCCATCCCGCATCCTGCCTCGCACCGGAAACCTGCGGGCCTCGCGGTACGTTCTTATAAGCAGGAGGAAGGGAAAAATGAAGAAAGGAATTCTGGGACAAATCCTGGTGGCCGCGGGATTGGCGTTGAGCGCAGGCTCCGCCGGAGCGGCCGTCACGGTAAGCGACGCGGATCTCGCCAAACAGGTCCGTCATGAGCTGGTCATGTATCCGCGGTACACCATTTGGGACGACGTAAGTTTTCGCGTGTCCGAGGGCCAGGTGGAACTGATGGGAGCGGTCAGCCAGCCGTACAAGAAGGCCGACATGGAGCGCTTGGTCCGCGGCATTCCGGGCGTCGCCGGCGTTAGCGACGATCTCAAAGTGCTGCCGCTGTCGGATTTCGACAATCGTCTGCGGCTGCAGGTGGCGCGCGCAATCTACGGCGACCCGTCGTTCCGGCAGTACGCCAGTATGGCCTTGCCGCCGGTACACATCATCGTGGAGAACGGCCACGTCACGCTGACCGGCGTGGTGGCCACGGATTTCGAGAAGAACATCGCCGGCATCCGCGCCTCGGGCGCCGGTTTGGGCTTCGGCGCAGTAACCAACAATCTTCAAGTGGAACGACCCGCCAGGAAGAGTTAACCCCAGGCATCCCGCCAACTGGAGGCGGCCGCGTCACCCGCGGCCGCCTTTGCCATTTTAAGACTCCTGTCCGCCGGCGCCAATCAGCGCGGCCGCTCGCCTTTCAGCTCCGGGCCCTTGAACTGAACGGCAGTCGCCGGCGGATTGCTTCTCCGGGGTGAAACGGCCCGGCCCGGCCGCCCCGCGCCGCATCGCCGAGCCGGAGGACCGTCCGCGATTTCAGCGCCTCGGCAGCGCCTACTGAAACTCGCTCCATGCACCGCGAACTCCCAGGGGGGTAGATGGCGAAAGGATGTGGGAAGCGGTCGGAAACGGAGTCCGCGGCCGGGGGCGGAATGGGAGACCCTATCTACTTCAAAAACCCAAGAATCGAATCCCAGGTCGCTCTCTGGTAGAAATAGTTCACGTGATTCACCCCGTCTTTGGGCTCAAAGGCCCAGACGTGGGGCGGACTCAGTTTGGTGAGCTGGAAGTTGGTGGTTTGGGACACGCCATCGGTGGGCACCACCAGGTCATTTGGCTTATCGTGAAAGACAATGTCCAGACCTTTGTTCTCCAGTGCGGCCATCAATCCTCCATCTGCCCGGTACTGCGCCTGGACACTCCAGTAACGGGCCGGATCGGCGTTCGCCAAGTCGCTCAGGAACTCACAGCCGGGAGCCATATCCGCCAGACCGGGCAAGGACTTCAGACCAGCCTCTCCCAAGCCGCTGACGCCTTCCAGAAGGGATTGCGCGACGCCGGATGCAATGGAAAGCACGGCGCCCAACGCCAGCACCGGCGGCGCATCCTTCAGTAACCCGATGATCGCCGCCAGGCGGTTCAGCACCGCGGGCACATCCTGCGGATCGGCCAGGTCCGTCGCGGCGTTCGGCGTGCCGACGAAAACGATCCTATCGACGCTCAACCGGACCCCACCGGGCGGGCTCCACGTTTCCTTGAGGAGGGCTCCCATGTTAGCGGCATCGAGTTCCAGGAGCGATCGCGCCACCAGCCCTCCGCGGCTGTGGCTGACGATGTCGAAGAGATAGTCGCCGGGAGGAAGTTGACCGTACAGATCGGCCACATTCCGGGCGACGCATTTCGTCAGCGTGTGGTGATTGAACCCGAGCACCCGCCCCTCGTACCGGCGGTACAACTCCTGGGCGACATCGGGGAATTGGTTGAGACCCTGGAAGGCGCCGCCCGTCGTGCTGGTTGTCCCGTGAACGAAGAGCAACGCCTTCTTGCCGGAAAGCGCGCCCCAATCGCGGATGGGGAGGACCGCACTCTGCAGCATCTGCCGAACATCGCCGCCGTGAAACCCTTGCTCCGCGCGGCACTTATCTTCCCATAACTGCGCCGCCCGGAAGATAGCTTTGCCCGCAACGGATCCCAGTACCTTGCGCGCGACGATCTTGATGACCTTGCGCGTCAAACCGCCGATGAAGCGGCTCTGGCCTGGTTCTCCCGCCGCACCCACGGGCTGTCTCAGCGGGATGCGGAAGACGTCTTCGCGCGCCGCCGTCCCCCGTCCGTCCGATACTTCGGCCGCGACTTCCGGCCTGGCGGAGAAGTGTATCGATGTTACGCCATCCTCATCGGTATAAAGGACGAACTGGGCTTCGTCGTCTCCCGCGGGCACACCGACTTCGAGTTCGTCGGGAGCCACGTCGGCAGCCAGGACGCGCTCATATCCCGGGGGACGTGCGGGCGTGGGGGCATCCACTTCCAGTGTGTGGCGGTCCTCCAACCCGGCCTCCGCCAGGGCGTCGGCCAAGAGTGGCGTTTCCGCCGTCTCGGCTCGCAGGTCGGCGGCTCCGCGGGCGCCGTGCCAGGTAATGCTGCCGGACAGTCCAGGCGCGCGCAGTCTGATCCCGCTGGCGGGGATTTCCAACGTTTCCGGGCTCGATTGCAATTCGATTCTGACGCTCATACCGCGGTCTCCAGAGAACCGGACACGGAACCCTCCGATCCGGCTCAATCCACCGAAATCACCGTATGTGGGATCGCCGTAGAGTAAGTAGGCGAGATAGGTCATCTGGTTGTTTGTCTTAAACTGCCGGCGAATGTTCTGCAAGGCGGCGCCCAGCGAGATCGGGCTAGCCCCGATCACAAGGTTGTAAAACTGTAGGGCGATGTCGCGCGCCGACTTATCGCCCACGCTCCACAGTGGAGCGATCACCGCGGATGCACCCATGGCCAGAAACGCCTGTGGCCAGCCGGTCACAAAAGTCAGTTCCGCTCCCGTGCCGCCCACCTGGCACGCGTTGAGGAATACCAGCGGATGCTGGCTGCCGATACCGTGCTGGCTGGCCGGAGTGGTGACAACGTCGGGCACAAAGTTGGCCGGGTCGTCTTCCAGCAGCAGCGCGGAAAGGCTGGGAGTCTGCTGATCCATGCGGCCATGGCAGGAGAAGTGGACTACCTGAGCTTTTCCCTGTTTCAGAAACTCCACGACTTCGGGGGACAGCAGGCCGTGACGAACCGCTTTTGGCTTATCCTTGTACTCCGAAACCAAGTCCTGTGCTTCCTGCTCGGCCCAGATCAGCTTCTTCTGCACCGCCGGGACCGTCTTGTAATCGCTGGCGAATATCGCCATCTCCTGGAGCGATATGCGGGAACGAAGCTGGGACGATTCGCTGGCCACCCAGCGCCCCGCGGCGTGCCGGATCGACAGAATTTCCGCGTCAATGCCAGGGGCCCGAAGGTCATCCGCTACCAGCATAATCTCCCACGGAACGAAGGGCTCGTCACTGACGAACTGGATGGTTTCGAGCTTGATCCTGGGGTCCTTCTCAGCCGCATGGTACAAGTCCCAGTACACATCCTTAAATGCCTTCGGGGTGTCGTCGTAAATATGCTTGCAGGTGCCCTCGAGCCTCTCCTTGGTCAAGTCGTTCAGAGTCAAGTTGGCGAGAGGCTCGAAATTCAATTTCACGTACCGCTCGGCGCCGTCCTTCAAGCGCGCCTGGCACTCCGCCGCGGGGATGTTCTGATAATTCCTGTGCGGCGACAGAAACGACCATTGATACTTGTCCTTGTCGATCTCCTGAATGCGGACCAGCAGGTCCGGCGGCGCAACGGTGGTGGAAACGACATTCAGGTACTTGCGCCATTCCGGTTCGGGCGGCACGGGAATTTCGTCCGCCAGCGGCGCTTCGGCCCGAGAGAGTATCTCCAGGTTCTTCAATCCCTCGCCGCACCAGCGATTGTTGAGATAGAAGTTGACGCGAATCGTTCTGAAATCCGGCTGCTCCGCGCTACCGCGATACTTGGGTGCGATCAGACCGGGAAACTTCGCGGGCTTGGTTGTCGCCTCCGTCCAGTTGAACTCCAGTTTGTCCCACGCCGACTGATCCTCGAAGAGTAAGTGGACATCCAGTGTAAACTTGCCTTCCTGTTTCGGCAGCATCACCGATCCCTGAACGCCGGGCGCCGCTGTGAGCCGGAGGGCGACCTCGACATCGAAGGCCTTGCGCTGCACCACGTGCTCGGAGCTGGGCGTGATCCACGGAAACGCTTCCGCGAAAGCAACCTTGGCCGGCTCCCGCGGGTGCTCAGGCGGCGCGCCGGCAACCTCCGGGCCGGTTGGCGCCTGGCCGGAGGGAGGCGCCGGCTCGGTTGGGCCGGTGCTCGATACCAGTTCTTCCACCTTGGCATCTGTGAGACCCGTCAGGCTGCGAGTAACGCGCATCTCGGGCATGAATTCACTCCGGATGCGGAGTGGGAAGCTTCTGCCCTCCGGCTTCCCACGAAAGCTTCCAGGCAGGCTGTCCGACAGCTTCGCAAGGTCGATTTCGGCCTTCTGTTGTCGAGGGTGCAGTTTCGCGGAATCCTTGGGCATCGCAATGCAGATGGGCGTCCCACGCTTCAGCGCGAGCTGATAACCGGACTTCTCCGGCCGAATTCCCTGCATCCAGTCGACCTTTCCGGGTTTGAAAGCGACTGTCTGTGCCTCGGGAAGATTGCGCAGCAGATTGCGCATGTACTGCCGGAGGCGCTTCTTGTGCTCCTCTTCGTCGAGAAGACCGATGGTCTCCTCGCTGAATCCAACCGCGGGTAGTACGTACCACTTGGGCTGGCTCTTGCGCGAGTCCCGCAACACCCAGAAGTCGGCGTTCGGGCTGCTCCGAATGCCCGCCGCAAAGCCGGCATGAGATTCTCCAACGTCGAGTGTGAGAAACCTGGAACTCGGAAAGATATTCATGACGGCCTCGAAGAAGATACACCAGCCCGCGCAACGGAAACCTGGCGCCCGCGCGAAAAGGATGTACTCCTAGCGTAACTCCAAAGTACGTACTGTCAAGGACAACAATGACAGCGGCTCTGCGTGGGGACTAGGGAAAACCCCTTAGTGAGCGGGTGTTGAGATCTCTGCTTATGTCCGAATGTAAACAACGCGGGCGCCCTTCCACGATCAAGCGAGATACTCGCACATAGAACATGACGCCGGCAGCAGGCAGCTTGCTGTGGCGATGCCGGACTGAGATAGCAGGCGCCCCGCTCCTCAGACGGAGCATCAGGAGGCCGCTCGCATTTCCTCCAGAAATCGACGCAAAATCTCATCGATAGACCTGAGCGGCGGATGCTCCGCGAGATGTCGCGCAATGTCCTCCATGATCCGCTCCGCCGCCCGTGCATCCCTCATCTTCGGATCGCGGTGAGCCCAGTCTCGGCCGTGGTGCAAGGTGTCCCAGGGCGAACGGAGGTTCGCGCGCGTCTCGGGCGCGTCGCCATGCTTGCCAAACCCGTAGCAGATTCCGACTTCGTTGTTCCAAATCGGCTTGAAAAGATCGATCAGGTAACCTTCGGCCGAGCTCTGCAATCCCGTCCGCACCACGAGAGCGCGGTATTCGAAATCCTCCAGCCGCAACGTCCTTTCGGCCTTGGCGATGTTCTTCCGGTGCTCGTTAAGCCGTCCCGAGAGCCTGTCTCCCTGCTCGACCGCCGTTTTGCTCTCCCGATCGGCCGGCTCGGCCTTGCCGACGTAGATCGGATGTTCCCGCCCGGAAATCGCCTCGTAGGCGGGAAACTTGCCGCTGTAGTAGATCGCATAAACACCGGAGCCATAGAAACGATCGACATTCGCGAGCGGCCTGCGGGCCTGGGCGATCATGGTGATGCCGGCGATTCGGCCGGCAATCTTCGGATTCGATGGATCGAAGACGAAGCCTGGCTGCTTGACCGGGTCGAGGTCTTCAATCAACTTCCCGAGCTTCTCGTACGCCACGCTGATCGTCTCGCGAACCCTCTTCGCACGCGGCGCCGCAAGCTCTGATGCCTGTTCCGCCGCCAGCTCCTCGGACAGTTCCCTCAGTTGAACCGCCAACCGCTCGATTTTCCCCGATGGTGTCGGCATTCGCTAGGTCTGCTCCTTCGTGGTCAGTAGGGTCTCAGCCACGGACCGCGCCACAGTCTCGGCCAGGCGAACCGGGACGGCGTTGCCTAACTGCCGCATCGCCTCACTCCAAACGCCGGGGAACGTGTAATCCTCGGGAAAGGTCTGAAGACACGCGGCCTCCCGTACCGTAAAGTACCGCACAGACCCGTCTACACGCGCGAGCATATTCTCGCCGCCAGGAACGCCATGGTCGCCGGCCTTGAGGGTTTTCGCGGGCTCGTCCAGCGGACTCCCCGTGTGACCCGGATAACTGCGCGCGCCCGGATTGAGTATGTGGTTCCTCACGCCGCTCGGCAACCTCTTCTCGGGATCGGGCAAACCGCCGATCGCATCCCGGACGGTGGACCACGGGAACCTATCCGAATCGAACAAGTTCTCGTTTCGGAGTCTTTCCACGCGAGCGGCTTGGCGATCTGTGATCCGCGGCCGCTCGCGCTTTGGGACAGCATGCCGTTCCCAGTACTCGCCCGTGATCCACTGCGAGCGCAGCAAGCCGCTCTCCGAGTAGTCACCCTCCGGAAAGCTCCATTCCACGCCAAGATCGGAGCGGAACCCGACGAAGAACACTCGTTCGCGGCGCTGCGGAACTCCATAGTCCGCTGCATTGAGCAGCCGAAAGACCACGTTGTACTCGGCCCGCTCCCGCCGCGATGTGTGATGCTGTTCGATCCGCCCACGGTGCTCCATCCAGCTTTCCGCTTTGCGGCGCGTGAAGCTGGGATGGGCGAGCTGAAGGTGGATGTACTCGAAATAGTCGGCGAACGTCTCCCGCATGAGGCCCTTCACGTTCTCGAAGATGAAGGCCTTCGGCCGGAGTTCGCGCACAGCGCGCACCGCCTCTGGAAACATGTCGCGCTTGTCCAGATAGCCCCGGTGTTTCCCACCCACCGAGAACGGCTGGCACGGCGGGCCCCCGGACACGACCATGATGTCGCCCAGCCTGCCGTAGTCGAATTCCTTTACGTCACATTCGTAAAGCGGCCATTCCCGCACGGACCGCGCCCGGTGCCGCTGGTTCTCCCGAAACGTCTCGCAGGCGTCGTGATTCCACTCGATTACCGCGGCGTGGTGGAATCCGGCGTTCGACATGCCAATGGCCAGGCCCCCGGCGCCGGCAAACAACTCGACACTACGCATTGAGAAACCTCCGTATCCGGCCGGTCAGCCGTCCGGAGCGCTTGAGCTGGCACTCCCAAATCGTCAGCACTTTCCACCCATCGCGCAAAAGCGCCCTCTTGTTCTTTTCGTCGCGTTTCCTGTTTCCCTCCAACTTCGATAGCCAGAAGTCCAGCCGGGATTTGGGCAGGCGCGCCAGAGCGCACGCCGCATGCCGATGCCAGAAGCAGCCGTGGACGAAAATGACCCTTCGGAGTCTTCGAAAAACGATGTCCGGGTGTCCGGGCAAATCCTTGGCGTGAAGGCGGTATCGATAGCCAAGGCCGAAGACGATCTTGCGAACGAAGATTTCGGGCCGCGAGTTCTTCGACCGTACCCGCCCCATGATCTCGGACCGCTCGGCGGGAGAAAGGCTATCCACACGCGTCACTCACCCTTGGGGCCCCCGAAAAGCGGCCATTTGTCAGCGATATACTTCTCCGCGGCCTCGCGCACTACCCAGGCTAGCGACACCTTCTTCTCCCTGGCGATGACCTCGAGCGTCTCGTAAACGTCGGGCGGAAAACTAATCGACGCCCTGACGGCTGCCGCGGTTTGCGCCTTCATGTTTCTCCCATCTCCCATTCTCACCGCCATTGTGCCACTCACCGTCTTCACCACATTACACCATATCGGTGAAGACGCCAATAGGGTCGGACCCCTCCCGTCAACTCGTCAAGCGTGAAGCGCCCCGTTCCGCTCCCGCCCCAAAACCTCGTTCACATCTATTTTCCACTTTTTTTCTCAGCCTAACCCACTGATTCCAATCACTCGCCCCCGCCGCGCCCCGCAATCCCCGCCGCTTCGCCTGCTACCGTCGAGGCAGGAGCGCCTATGTCTTCCAAACTCCAAATTGAAGCCAATCGCCGCAATTCCCAAAAATCCACCGGCCCCCGCACACCTGCGGGCAAAGCCGCCTCCTCCCTCAACCACACCCAGTCCGGCCTCTACGCCCAATCCCAAATCATCATCGGTGAACGCCAGTCCGATCTCGAGGACCTCGCCGCCGCCTTCCACTCCCAATTTCAGCCCGATTCCCCCGAGCAGCAAGCTCTCCTCGACATCGCCATCCATTCCGAGTGGATTCTCCGCCGCCTCCGCCGCGCCGAAACCGGCCTCTGGGACTCCCACATCGACGAATACGGCAACGGCGACGACACCCACGACCTCGGTCGCGCCTTCGATTGCCGCGACAAAACCCTCGCCCGCCTCCAGCGCCGCCTCGATTCCCTCCAGCGCAACTTCCAACGCGCCCTGAAGGAACTCGCCCGCCTCCAGTCCGCCCGCCCCAATCCCGAACCCCAACCCGCATCCCAGCCCCAGCCCAAGCCCGCCGATCAGGAATCCATCATCGGCTTCATCCCGCCCGCGGCAGCCCCGCCGCTGGCCCCGCCCGCTGGATTTGGCTTCGAATCGTCACCCAGCCTCGTCCCGCCTGCAACCAGCCCAGTCTGCGAAAACCCGGGGATTGACGACTCCGTCCCAAGGCGCCACCCACTCCCGCCAGAACGCCTCGCCGCCTGTCGCCGCGTGGACAGCGCGCTCTGTCCCCAGGGTTCTCGCCCCGTCCGTGGAACTCCGCCCGCCTCCTCCGGGAAACTGCCGCTAGGACACCGCCCTCCCACCCCGCCCACATCCCCCGGCCCGAACTAGGACACCGCCGTAACAATTGGGTAACATTGGGCTATTAGTTTGAGACCATGACAACCAAACACATCCTGGCCGCGGCGGCCGCGGTGCTGCTCCTCAGCCTTCCCGCCAGCGCCCAATCCGCCTCCGACCTGCTACAAAAAGGTATCCACGCCCAGGAAGCCGCCGGCGACCTGGACGGCGCCATCGCCATCTTCCGCCAGGTGGTCGATTCCCCTTCCACCAACAAACCCCTCGCCGCCCAGGCGCAGTACCAGCTCGTCCTGTGCATGCTCCAGAAGGGCGACCGCGCCGCCGCCACCCGCGAACTCGCGGCCCTCGAACGCAACTTCCCCGGCATGCCCGATCTGGTCGCCAAGGCCCGCAAGCTCATCCCCGCCTCCTCCGCGCTGCTCCCCGAGCCCTGGGGCGATCGCGAGTGCGCCCAGCTCGATATCAAACGCGCCGGCGTCGCGACCGGCGAGTATCTGTACTACTCCGCCGATGCCTGGACCCATTGGGCGGCCGAGAACCAGCGCGCGCAGGTGAACGCTAACCGTGACACGTGGGGCGGGCCGATCCTGCAATCCGTCGTTCTTGGATGGGAACTCAAGACCTCCAACGCCACCCGTGGTATCCGCGCCTACCTGGACCGGGATACCATGAGCCTTACCGCGCAGGAGTCCCGCAGCAGTTGGGGTTTTGGGGGTACCCGTTTCACCTCCAACGATGACCTCGGCGACCCGCTCGTTGTCCCCTTCACCGGCCCGGCAACCGATGTCGAGCAGTCGGTCTTCCTCATGCGCCGCCTGCCGCTGGCCGTAGGATACAAAACCAAGCTGCCGGTCACCTCCAATTCATACGCTTCCAGCCCACTGGAGCTGGCCGTTACCGGCATCGAATCGGTCTCGACGCCAGCCGGCAAGTTCAACTGCTACAAGGTAGCCTTCGCCGCCATCGGCCAGACCTTCTGGATCGGCGTCGAGGGCGCGCGCCCGCTGGTGAAGTTCCAGTCCGGAACCGTGGAAGCGGAGCTGGTAAAGGTGTGGGGACCCCAGGACCCGGTGTTGGATGCCCTGGCGGCGATCGCCAAAGCGGCAGGCGCCAAGCTGACGAACATCACTGTAGGTTGGGGCAAGTCCACCACCGCAAGCCTTGATCTGCCCGACGTTCGGGCAAATTTCCGTAACGTCCCGGAACATTCACACGCCGCCCGCCGATATCCCGCGGGCCCTCCAGCGCCTCCTGGAGGAGAAAACCGCCGAGCGCCATTTCAACCCGATCGACGATTACGTGCTCCGGCCTGGAAGTCTGCGGACGCACGCGGTCGGCGGGCAGCAGGTTCTCACTGGCCTCCTCGATTGCATGTATCCCCCCGGCGCGGACCACCCGAATAAGTATACCGTCTACATCGTCTGGATCGGCACGGAGAATGCCATCGTGGAACTCTCGGAGGGCATGCTTCCGAACGCCATCGCGAACCTCCGCTGGCGCTTCGACCCCATCATCGACGCCATCCGCATCCCCTGACCCCGTGAACCTCCGACCCCAATTCGCCGGCACGGGCCACGACTACAGTCGCTGGCTCGTGCTGTTGTTTCTGGCCCTCGGCGTCGCCGCCCCCGCCGCCTGCGTCCTCTGGTTCATGAACGAGGCCGTCATCAACCAGCGCGACGCCGCCCGCCAGAGGCTCTCCGAAGCCTACCGCGGCCAATTGCAACTGGCACGCGGCCGCCTCGACGCCGATTGGGATAAGCGCGCCTCCGACCTCGACCGCGAGGCCTCCTCCAACCCCGCCCCCGCCGCCTTCGAACGCTCCGTCCGCCTCGGCCTGGCCGACTCCGTCATCGTCCTGAACCCCGATGGCTCCGTGGCCTACCCCTCGCCTGCGCCCGCCCTGCGCGCCGATCCGCTCGAGACCCGCCTCGACTGGGTGGCCGCCCGCTCCATCGAGAGCCAGCGATTCTACTCCGGCGCCGCCGATTCCTACGCCGCCATCTCCCAGTCCGATCCCGACGCGAGCGTCGCCGCCCGCGCCATGCAGGCCTCCGTCCGCTGCCTGTTGCGCAACGGCGCCAAAGCCGAAGCCATCCGCGCCATCGAAGCCCACTTCACCGCCGGCCGCCTGATGCGCGGCATCGACGCCCAAGGCCGCCTCATCGCCGCCGACGAGCAACTCCTCGCCCTCACCCTCATGGACCGCGCGGACCCCCGCTACCTTCCCGCCGCCGCGCGCCTGCACGCCCTGGTGGCCGATTACCGATCCCTCCCGATCCCCGGCCCGCAGCGCCTCTTCCTGATGGACGAGTTGCCCACCTCCGCCCCGCCATCCTCTTTCCCCAGTGACATCGCCGCCCCTTCCTCTTTTCCCACCCACACCGCCAAAGTGGGGCAGGCGCTTTCGCCTGCCAACCCGCCCGCCGAGCCACCCGATTTCCCCACCCACGCCGCCGAGCGCCTCGCCGCCCAGTTCCTCGAAGCCCAACTACCGCGCGCCTCGACCGGCGCCCTCGAGCCCGCCGGCCTGCCGGACCTCTGGAAGCTCGGCAGACCCTCCGGCCGCGCCATCGCCCTCTTCCACACCGCCACCGTACTCGCCGCTATGCGCAACCTCACCGGCGGCAGCCAGAGTGTCTTCAACGTCGCCTCACCCGCGGGAACATCCTCCGACCGCTGGACCTCTATCGGCCCGCGTTTCCCCGGCTGGCGCATCACCGATCCGTTCGTGGCCGGAGCCGTTTCCGTATCGCCCGGCCCCTCGCGCTACCTGTGGATCGCCCTGCTGGCCATCGCCCTCGTGGCCCTGGCCGCGCTCGCCGCCGCCCAGGCCCTCCGCCGCCAGTGGCGCCTGGCCCGTTTGAAGACCGACCTCGTGGCCGCCGTATCGCACGAGCTGAAGACGCCGCTCGCCAGCGTGCGCCTCCTGGTCGAGACTCTCCTCGAAGACGAGCGCCCCGTGGGCCGCACCCGCGAGTACCTCGAAATGATCGCCCGCGAGAACCTGCGCCTCAGCCGCCTCATCGGCAACTTCCTCACCTTCTCGCGCCTGGAGCGCAACCTGCGCAAATTCGATATCCGCGATGTCTCGCCCGCCCGCTTGGTGGAAGCGGTGGTCGAATCCGCCGAGGATCGCCTCCGCGCGCCCGATTGCCGCTTCGAAGTGCAGGTCGCCCCGGACCTCCCGCCGGTGCGCGCCGACGAAGACGCCCTCGTCACCGTGCTCCTGAACCTGCTCGACAACGCCTGGAAGTACACCCCCGGCGAGAAGCGCATCGCCTTGCGCGCCTCCTGCCAAAATGGACACGTGGTGTTCTCGGTCGCGGACAACGGCATCGGCGTCGCCCCCCGCGAGCGGAAGAAAATCTTCCGGCGCTTCTACCAGGTGGACCGCCGCCTGGCGCGCGCTTCCGGCGGCTGCGGCCTGGGCCTGAGCATTGTCGATTTCATCGTGCGCGCCCACGGCGGCGTGGTCGAGGTGGAAAGCCAGCCCGGCAAGGGCAGCACGTTTTCGGTGGTCATGCCATGAACGGAAGCCGCATCCTGATTATCGAAGACGACCCCGCCCTGTTGCGCGGCCTCGCCGACACCTTCGCGGTCCGCGGCTGCCAGGTGCTCACCGCCTCCGATGGCGAAGCCGGCCTGAAACTGGCGCTTTCCGCCCAGCCCGACCTGGTGCTGCTGGACATCATGCTGCCCAAGGTCAACGGCTACGAGATCTGCCGCGCCATGCGTGAGCACTCCCTCGATACGCCCGTCATCATGCTGACCGCCAAGAGCCAGGAGGAGGACGTGGTGCTGGGCCTGAATCTGGGAGCCGACGATTACGTCGCCAAACCGTTCCGGCGCCAGGAACTGGTGGCGCGCGTCAACGCCTTCCTGCGGCGGCGCCACGCGGTGCGTCAGAGTGTGTGCCGCTTCGGCGCGCACGAGCTCGACCTCCAGGCGCACCGCCTGTTTCGCGAGGGCAGGGAAGTGGAACTGACCGCGCGCGAGTTCCGCCTCCTGGAGTACCTCGCGCGCAACCCGGGCCGGGCGCTTGCCCGCAACGATATCCTCAACGCCGTGTGGGGCAACCAGGTGTTCGTCACCCCGCGCAGCATCGACCGCTGCGTGACCACGCTGCGGGCGAAGATCGAGCCCGACCCGCGCAACCCCACGTACCTACAGACCGTCCGCGACGTGGGCTACCGCTTCGAGACCGGCGAATGAGACCAGCCCATCGCGGAACGCCCGTCCCCTCCGGCCGCGGCATCCGCCCGCGCCTACTTCACCGTGAACGGAACGGAAGCCGAGTAGTTCTCCCATTCCAGTTGAATTACGCCCTTGTTGCCGCCGGAACCGGTCACGCTCCACTTCAGCGTCTCCACCTTGGCGGACGGCTTGCCCATAGTCATGGGGACCCGGGCCAGATCCTGCGACTTGTCGTACGACCGGCCCCACTGGTGGATCTGCTTGTTGACGACGAGTTGCCACTTGGCTTTGTCCTCCAGCGAAACATACAAGGTGTACTCGCCTTTGGGCATCGCTATGCCGGCCAGGTCGAGGTCGGCATCCGTGTGCAGCAGCGTGGCATCCTGGGCGCCCGCCCGCCATACCGGCATCGTCGGGTCGTTCTTCATGATCTCGAAAATGGGGCGGTCGCGCAGCGACGGCGCGGAGTAATTGATGCTGACGGCCTTGCCGCCGAAAACCTCCTTGGCATTGGCTTCCGGGCTGACGGTGCTGGCCCTTCTGGACCACGGACGGTCCTGGGCGATGAGGCCGCCGGTTACAAGCCCGGCAGCAGTCAAGAGTACGCAAACGAGGCGTTTCATTTTGGTTCGGTGTTCCTCCATTGCGAGTATATACCGTCCGCAAGCCGGGCGCGCTCCTGCACGGCTACCCATCCAGTTCCTCGCACGCCGCGCCGGTCTTTGTGGGGCGGGCTTGCAGCCTGCGGCCGATTTTCAATCGGCCCGGCGAGCGAAGCTCGCCAGCGCGCGAGACCAGCCTGCCCCCGGTATCCTGGAACTTCCCCGGTCCAGCCCACTGGCTGCGCGCTAGCCCAGCCGCGCTCGGGTCGCGCCGCCCTCGGGCAGCCGCGCCACCGCCCGCGGCCATCCCCGGTCCCGCCCGCCCGCAGCGCGCCAACCCAGCCGCGCCCAGGTCACACCGCCGCCGGCCATCCCCGGTCCCGCCCGCCCGCTACGCGCCAACCCAGCCGCGCCCAGGTCACACCGCCGCCGGCCATCCCCGGTCCCGCCCACCCGCTACGCGCCAACCCAGCCGCGCCCAGGTCACACCGCCGCCGGCCATCCCCGGTCCCGCCCGCCCGCTACGCGCCAGCCCACTCGCGCTCCCGTCGCGCCGCCGTCGGGCAGCCGCGCCACCGCCCGCGGCCATCCCCGGTCCCGCCCACCCGCCGCGCGCCAGCCCACTCGCGCTCCCGTCACACCACCGTCGGGCGGCCGCGCCACCGCCCGCGGCCATCCCCGGTCCCGCCCGCCCGCTACGCGCCAACCCACTCGCGCTCCCGTCACACCGCCACCGGCCATCCCCGGTCCCGCCCACCCGCTACGCGCCAACCCAGCCGCGCCCAGGTCACACCGCCGCCGGCCATCCCCGGTCCCGCCCGCCCGCTACGCGCCAGCCCACTCGCGCTCCCGTCGCGCCGCCGTCGGGCAGCCGCGCCACCGCCCGCGGCCATCCCCGGTCCCTCCCACCCGCCGCGCGCCAGCCCAGCCGGGCTCGGGTCACGTCGCCGTCGGGCAGCCGCGCCACCGGCTGCGCGCCAGCCCAGCCGCGCTCGGGTCACGCCGCCGCCGGCCGGCCGCGCCACCGCCCGCGGCCATCCCCGGTCCCGCCCACCAGTTGCGCGCCAGGCCTCGCCACCCACTCGCAACTTGCTTGCGGCCGCCAATTGCGGCATGTTGGTGTCATGCCGGGATCCATGGAATTCCTGCGGGCCGTGCTGGGACTCATCGGGATTGGGTGCGCCGCGATGGCCGCGCGCGCCCTGGTGGGCGTCCGCGAAGGCTGGCAAAAGCGGTCGAAACCCACCGGATGGCTGATCCGGACGGGGTTGTGCCTGGCGGGCGTGATGTTCCGTCATCCGGTGGATGCGCTCGATATCGGCGTCTGGGTCCTGATGGCAGCAGCCGCCGCCGTGGCTGGGTGGATCGCGGCACGCCCCAAGCCGGAGGAAGACTTGACCCGCACGATTTTTCCCGGCGAAAAGTAGCATGCACCCGGTACGGAAGGTACGACCCGGACTGCCGCCCCACTGTTACAATCTTTGCTGATATGTCACTCGTCGTAGTAGGTTCCGTCGCATATGACAGCGTGAAGACGCCGCACGGCAAAGTGGACCGCATGCTGGGCGGCGCGGCTACCTATATCTCCCTGTCCGCCAGCTATTTCGTTCCGGTCAAGCTGGTGGCCGTGGTAGGCGACGACTTCGCCCACGAGGATTCCGAGCTCCTGGCATCCCGCCAGGTGGACCTGCAGGGTCTCGACCGCGTCGCCGGCGGCCGCACGTTCTTCTGGCAGGGCGTCTATTCCGCCGACATGAACGATCGCGCCACGCTGCGCACCGATCTCAACGTGTTCGCCGGCTTCAACCCCACGCTCCCGGAGAGCTACTGCCCGGAGCCGTACCTGTTCCTGGGCAACATCCAGCCGTCGCTTCAGAAGAGTGTGCGCGCGCAGATGCCCGGGCTGAAGCTCACCGGCGGCGACACCATGAATTACTGGATCGAGGATTTCCGCCCCGCGCTGCTGGAGACCATCCGCGAATGGGATTTCCTGCTGATCAACGACAGCGAGGCACAACTGCTGTCCGGGGAGCGGAACCTGCGCCGCGCGGCCGCCGCCATTCTGGAAATGGGTCCGCACACCCTGGTGATCAAACGCGGCGAGTACGGCGCCATTCTGTTCCGGCGCGGCATGCACTTCTGGGCGCCCGGCTATCTGCTGGAGACGCTCGTCGATCCCACCGGCGCCGGCGATTGCTTCGCCGGAGGGTTTATCGGCTACCTGGCGGGGCGGGGAATTGGCGTGCCGGAAAGCGACGCGGATGTCGCGGAACTGCGCCGCGCCGTGATTTACGGTTCGGTGATGGGCAGTTTCTGCTGCGAGCAGTTCGGGGTGGACCGGTTCCGCGCGCTGCGGCGCGACGAAATCGACGCGCGCTACCAGGAGTTCGCGAACTGCACAACCTTCTAGCCGGCCGCTTATGTACCGCTGCCTGTCCACTTCGTCGCGCGGCGCGACGGTTACTGTACTACTACCAGTCAAATTCTTCGCGCGCCGCGACGGTTTTATGTGGGGCCGGCTGGCAGCCTGCGGCCGATTGCGGGTGCCCTCTGGGCGCGGCCCGGCGAGCGGAGCTCGCCTGCGCGCGAGACGATCCGGCCCCCGGCAGCCCGGAATATCGCGCGCGGTTGGGTTGCGGCTCTGCTGCTCTGTGGGGCAGGCATTCAGCCGGCGGCCAATTTTCAATCGGTCCGGCGAGCGAAGCTCGCCTGCGCGGGTGATGGACCGCCCCAGGAAGCCCACAGCGTCCCGCGTCGCTCGTTTGCCTCACGCCGCCATACGGGGCAGGATGGCGTCCCCGGCGTTGCCCGCCAACCGGTTACCCGAACCGCGCTAGTATCGAACCTGAATGCGACCATCGAAAGACAGCCGTTCGAAGCCCGCCGCCGGCAAGGCCGCTAGCCGTGCCGCCGCCCGCGCAACCCGCGGCCCCGGCGCCGGCGCATGGGTGGTTCTCGCCCTGGCGGCGTGGAGCGCCGCGGCCGTCTGGTTCTTCCACTCCCACGGTTGGCAATATTTCTACGGGGACGCCGAGGCGCACCTCAACATTGCGCGCCGCATCACCGATAACCTGACCCCCGGCTATGACCAGGTGGGCACGGTGTGGCTGCCGCTTCCGCACTGGCTGACGATGCCCCTGGCGCGGATGGACGGGTTGTGGCGCAATGGCCTGGCGGGCGCCATCCCCTCGGCGGCGAGCTTCGTGCTGGCCGGATGGCTGCTATTCGCCTCCGTGCGCCGCATCTTCGATTCCACCGCCGCCGCGCTCGTGGCCACCTCGCTGGCAGCGCTCAATCCGAACCTGATGTGCCTGCAATCCACGGCCATGACCGAGGCCATTTTCCTGGCCTGCCTGATGGGCGTGTTCTATTGCAGCGTGCGCTTCGCCGAAGGAACGAGCTGGTGGGCGGCGGCAGGCGCGGGGCTGGCTGCGCTGGCGGGAACGCTCACACGGTACGAGGGATGGTTCCTCATCCCGTTCGTCGCGGCTTACTTCCTCCTGGTGGGGAAGAGCCGCCGCATTGGCGCCGCGCTCCTCTTCTGCGCCCTCGCGGCCCTCGGCCCGCTGTTCTGGCTGGGACACAACTGGTGGCTGAGTGGATCCCCCTGGGACTTTTTCTCCGGCCCGTATTCGGCGCGCGCCATCCAGCGCGGCCTGCCGTATCCCGGGATGAACGACTGGGCGGACGCATGGCGCTACTTCCGCACCGCCGCGCAACTGTGCGCCGGCTCCGTTCTGCCGCTGCTGGCGCTGGGCGGCGCCGCCGCGACCCTGTGGCGCCGGAAATTCTGGCCGCTCGGGCTGCTGGCGCTGCCGGGCGTCTTCTACGTCTGGAGCGTGCATTCCTCCGGCACCCCCATCTTCGTGCCCACGCTGCCGCCGTTCAGCCTGTACAACACGCGCTACGGACTGGCGGCGCTTCCCCTGCTGGTAGTGGCGGCGGCGGGACTGGTGACACTGGCCCCGGCCCGCGCGCGCGGTCTCGTAGCCGCCCTGCTGGTGGCCGCCGCCACGGCTCCCTGGCTGATGCATCCGCAGCCGAAGAGTTGGATCGTTTGGGAGGAGTCGCGCGTCAATTCCGAGACGCGGCTCGCCTGGACGGAGGAAACCGCCGCGTACCTGGGGCCGCGCTATCGCTCCGGCGCCGGCATCCTGACGTCGTTCGGCGATGTGACGGGCGTCTATCGGCGCCTGGGGATCCCGCTGCGCGACACCTTCACCGGCGACAACGCCTTGTTCTGGCTCGCCGCCGTCCGGCGCCCCGAGTTGTTCCTGCGGCAGGGTTGGGCCGTCCTGCGCGTTGACGATCCCATGTGGCGGGCCATCCAACCGATGAGCCGCGCCGGAACCCACTATACTCTGGAGAAGACCATCCTGGTGAAAGGAGCGCCGGCCATTCAGATCTTCCGGCGCTGATCGAGGAGGCAATTGTGGTATCTCATGAAGCTGTAACCACCGCTTTCGAACTGCCCGGCTGTCGCATCCGCCGGAATCTGGGCATCGTGCGCGGTATCGTGGTTCGCTCGCGCTCCATCCTGGGCACCTTCGGCGCCAGCCTGCAGACCATTGTGGGCGGCAATATCACGCTGTTCAGCCGCTTGTGCGAACAGACCCGTCAGGACGCCTTCGATCTGATGATCCAGCACGCCTCCGAGTTGGGCGCCAACGCCATCGTGGGGGTGCGCTACGACGCCACCGAGATCATGAACGGCGTAACCGAAGTGCTCGCCTATGGCACGGCCGTGGTGGTGGAACCGGTAGCCCAATGAAGATCCCCTTCACCAAAGCCCACGGCGCCAAGAACGATTTCCTGCTGACCTGGCGGCCCCACGCGCCCGAGCCGGACCGCCCCGCCCTGGCGCGCGCCATCTGCGACCGGCACACGGGCGTGGGCGCCGACGGCTGGATTCTGGTAACGCCCCCGGTGGGCTCCGATGCCGACGGGGCCATCGAACTCTACAACTCCGACGGCAGCACCGCCGAAATCTCGGGCAACGGGACGCGCTGCGCCGCCGCCTTCCTGATCCGCCACGGCTATGCCACCGGAGTCGTCCGCGTGCTCACTGGAGCGGGACTGAAGACCCTGCGCGTTCTTCAGCGCAGCGAGTTGGTCTACGAGTTCGAGATGAACATGGGCCGTCCGGAGATCTCCGCCGGGCGCTTCGACCTGCCGCTGGCCGATGGCCCGCGCGACGTCACGCTGCTGTGGGTGGGCAACCCGCAGTGTGCCGTGCCGGTCGAGGACTTCGAGTTCGACTGGCGGCGCATGGGCGCCGAGATCGAGCGCCACAAGCACTTCCCCAACCGCACCAACGTGTCGTTTCTGAAAGGGGTGGATGAGCACACCATCGACGTCCGGTTCTACGAGCGCGGCGCCGGCGAGACGATGAGCTCGGGCACCGGGTCGACCGGCGCGGCGGCGACGGCCGTGGTCCGCGGCATGGCGAAATCTCCGGTTCGGGTGCTGACGCCGGCGGGGCCGATCGACCTCCGGCTGGAGGACGACGTCTATCTGACGGGTCCGGCGGAGATCGTGGCCGAGGGCGAATTCCTGCTGTAGGCGGGCGGGCGCGCGGCGGCTCGCCATCGGTTACGTACAGTTCCTCACGGGTTACCGGGCTCTATCTAAAGAAGCGGGTTAGATTTATAGATGTAAGCTATTCATGTACTTAATGATAGTTATCGAGAAATGAGCGTTTTTTCGCCCGGCGTACGCCCCAGCAACTGCGGCATGCTGGAGCCGGGCGGGCACAAGTGGCCGACCGGGCTAGCGGGTTGCGGACTGGCGTACGTCAGTTAAGCCCTTTAGGATCAAATACAACAGGTGGAATTCCGTCGCGAAATCGCAGGCTGGCACCAAGGCTGGGCAAATCCCAGCCTGACCTTGCATCCGAGCACCAGAGGGCACTGATGGCGATCTGCCAACACATTTAGCTACTTTGGTTTACGGACAGCAGATAAGGTATTACTAGAAGTCGAACCCGGACAAACTGGTCCGCTTGTCGGGAAGCTCGGGGACGGCACCGCAAGCGGCGGTGGAGTCGAGCTTGCTCACGGGCGCTGCCCGGCCCCGCCATTCCATGGTGCTGCGGCTGCGGCAGATCGGCCGATGGTACTGCTTCCCACACGGACCGCCCAACTCCATTGCGCCCGGACGATATCTGGCGTACAGTAGAAAAACCCTTGGAGGAATCATGGCATTCTGTTCAACATGTGGCGCCCAGGTGACGGGCTCGTTTTGTGGACGATGTGGCGCGCCGGCGGGCGCTCCCGGCCAGGGGGTGGCGCAGCAACCTCCCCAACCCCAGCAACCGCCTCAGCCGCAGGCTGCCTACCAGGCACCGCCGCAGGCGCAGCCTTACCAGGCGCAACCGTACCAGGCTCAACCCTATCAAGGCCAGCCTATGGGCACGCCGCCGGGGCCGAAGAAGACCAGCCCGATTGTCTGGATACTCGCCATCGTCGGCAGTTTGATCGTGCTCGGCATTTTGGGCGCCGTGGTGGGGGTATCTTTGCTGGTGCACAAGGCAAAGCAGGCCGGCCTCGATCCCGAACTCCTGCGCAACAATCCCGGGCTGGCGATCTCGAAGCTGGCCGCCGCCTCCAATCCCGACATCCAGGTCCTGAGCACCGACGACAGCGCCGGCACCATCACGGTGCGCGACAAGAAGACCGGCAAAGTGGACACCCTCACCTTCGACGACGTCAAGAACGGCCACTTCAAGATGAGCGTCAAGGAGAACGGCCAGACGACCTCGCTCGATTTCAGCGGCAATGCCGCCGCCAAGCTGCCTTCCTGGGTACCGGCCTACCCCGGAGCCACCGCGAAGGAGGGCGGATTCTCGGTGACGGCTTCGGGCGAAAACGGGGAGGCGGGCAACATCGCCTTCACAACGCCCGATTCGGCCGGCAGGGTTCAATCGTTCTACGAAGGCAAGGCCCGCGAGATGAACATGCAGGTGGAAGCCACCGTGGCTTCGGGATTCGGGACGGTGATCAAACTCAACGACCCGGGCACGCACCATACGATCGCGGTGACCATCATCGGCGCCGGCCCGACTACCGTAAACGTGACCTACAGCTCGAAATAGGCCATGGCGGCCGCCGCACGCGCAGCGGTCTTACCGGTGGCCGAGGTACATCAGCCAGCCCAGGCCGAAGAGCGCCACCGCAAAACACACGAAGGTGTAGATGCCGTAGTGCAGGCGGTCGCGATCGGTTTTGCGCGTCACCACGCCCAACACCACCGATGTGAACAGCGCGAACAGGAACGCGGCCTCGAAGTGGGAGAGGTTCATCTTCATCAGTCTTTCCTCCCCGCGGCAATCTCGAAAGCGTCCACCATGGCCAGCAGGTTGAGCAGGCCGGCCGTCACCAGGAACTTGGTGCCGTAGTCGTGGACGTGACCGGGAGTGTCCACCTGGCCATACCCGAAGGCGACCGTCAGCAGGTACAGGAGGCCGCCGCAGAGGTCGCCGACAAACCCGCCGGTATTGATGAGCGTGGTCAGCAGATCGCCGGTCTGCGGCTGGAACATGTAGCCGCGCATCATCAGCCCGCACACGAACATGCCGGTGATGGCGAGCAGCAGCAGAACTCCGCGCCCGGGCCGTCTCAACAGAAAGTGTCCGCCCCCGGGAATGAGCCAGCCCAGAGCGACGGCCGGCGCCCATGTCCCCAGCGGAGGCAGAGGCTTCTTCCGTTCCTTTTCCTTTGCGGTCATAATGGCTTTCCTCTGAGTGTAGCACCTGAGCCTTCGGCGTCCGGCTTCCCGTGACGCCTTATGGCTGATGGCTCATTTCCGTCAACCAGTCCGGCCGTTTCAGCACTTCCCGCGGCTTGCTGCCGTCGGGCGGGCCGATAATGCCGTCGCGCTGCATCATGTCGAGGATGCGCGCGGCGCGGCCATAGCCCAGGCGAAGGTGGCGCTGCAGGGTGGACGTCGAGGCCTTGCCCATCTGCAGGACCAGGCGGACGGCCTCCTCGTACATGGGGTCCTGATTCTCGTCTGCCGGTTCCGCCGCGTCGCCCTCCTCTTCGGCCGGCGGCGCGATGAGGAACGACTGGTCGTACTCGGGCTGCGCCTGCGCCTTCCAGAAATCGATGACGCGGTTGATCTCGGTTTCGGTCACGAAGGCGCCGTGCAGGCGCGTGAGGCGCGACGACCCCGGCGGCAGGAACAGCATGTCGCCCTTGCCCAGCAGGTGTTCGGCGCCCATCACGTCGAGGATGGTCCGCGAGTCCACGCGCGTCGCCACGCGGAAGCTGAGGCGCGCCGGGAAGTTGGCCTTGATGAGGCCGGTGATCACGTCCACGCTGGGACGCTGCGTGGCCAGCACCAGGTGCATGCCCACGGCGCGCGCCATCTGCGCCAGCCGCGTCACGCTCTCCTCGACGTTGCGGCCTTCGATCATCATCAGGTCCGCCAACTCGTCGATCAGGATCAGGATGTAGGGCAGCAGATTCCAGTCTTCGCGCGTGCCCTCCTGCTCATCGAAGAGACTGCGCGGCTCCTCCTGCATCTTGCGGACCTTCTTGTTGTACTGGTCGATATTGCGGACGCCCCACTCCGCCAGCAGGCGCAGCCGCCGCTCCATTTCGAGCACGGCATTGCGCAGCGCGTTGGTGGCCTTCTTGGGATCGGTGATGACGGGCGTCAGGAGGTGGGGAATGTTCTCGTACATCCCCAGTTCCACGCGTTTGGGATCGACCATGATCAGGCGCACCTCTTCGGGCGTGGCCTTGTACAGGATCGACATGATCATGGAGTTGATCATGACGCTCTTGCCCGAACCGGTGGAACCGGCGATCAGCAGGTGGGGCATGGCTTCGAGCGAGGCCACGCGGATTCGGCCGTTGATGTCCTTGCCCAGCGGAATGGTCAGGTGCGAGTGGGATTGCGCGAACTCCTCGGACTCGAGCATCTGGCGCAACCCGATCAGTTCGCGGCGCGTGTTGGGGACTTCGATGCCCACGGTCGGCTTGCCGGGAATGCGCTCGATGAGGATGGATTCCGCCTGCAGCCCGAGGCACAGGTCTTCGGTGAGGTTGGTGATGCGGCTGTACTTGATGCCGGCCTCGGGTTTGAACTCGAAGGTGGTCACCACCGGGCCGGGGTTGATCTGCACCACGTTGCCGAAGACATTGAACTCGTCGAATTTGGACTTGATGCGCGCGGCGGTTTCCTTGAGTTCCTGTTCGTCGTAGGCGCTGCGCCCGGGGACCTCGTTCAGCAGGCCGGTGGGGGGCAGTTGGTAGAACGTGCGGGGGCGTTCGGCGGAGCGCGGCTCCGCCGGCGTGGTCCAGGCGGCCGGGGCCGGCATGGGCGGAGGCACGGGCGGCAGGTCTTCCACCGGACAGATCGGGATCGCTTCCGGCGCGGGTTCTTCGGCGGCGGGCTCCCCGGCGGCGGCGAAACTCGCCGGCTCGGGCTCGGCAACTTCCCATGGCGGAGCGTCCTCGAAGAGACGCTCGAACTCCGCGTGGGCCGCCTCGTCAGCGGGTTCCGGGGCCGGGTCCGCAACTTCCACGGTCTTCGGCGCGCCGGGCACCCGAGCCGCCTTCTTCTTGCTCTCCTTGCGCTCCCGCCTAGCTTCAGTCCTTTCGAGCCGCAGTTTCGCGCGCTTCCGTGCGCGTTCGAAAGCCAGGGCGCGCATTCGTTCGCGCCAGTCGTGCCACGCCTGGCGGCGCTTGCCAAGCCATGCCGCGGGCGCCGCCAGCCACGCTGCCAGACGGCCGAGCGTGAACGACGACACCAGGTACACCGATATCACCAGCACTGTCGCGACGGCCACCAGGGCGCCGGCTACGTTCAGGGCGCTCACCAGGGAACTTGCCAGGGCATAGCCAACCATGCCGCCGATGCGCGCCGTCCCGCCCATGATGCGGACGGGCGCGAACGACAACCCCGCGCACAGGCTCGCAGTGAGAAGGATCGAGCCGACTATCTTCGCCAGCCCCGCTTCGAGCGCCTCCGAGCGAATCCACTTCCAGGCCAGCACGAACATGAGCAGCGGAAGCACGAAGGAGGCCGCGCCAAGGCTCTGTAGGCACAGATCGGCCAGGTACGACCCGGGGTAACCGACGAGATTCAGCGGGTGCGATTCCGAGGCGGTATCCCACGATGGGTCCTGGGCGTGGTACGAGACCAGGCTCAGGAGGATCGCTAAACCGAATGAGAGAAGCAGAAATCCCGTGGCTTCATTGAGCCTGCGGTGTTGCGTCGGCGATAGTAGCTTCATCACGCTGGCCGGCGGATGAAAGCCAGAGCAAGAACTATTATGCCAAAAATAATGCGATAGTACACGAACGGCCGCAAACTACTGCGACGCAGATAATGCAGAAACCAGGCGATCACCGCGCAGCCGGTCGCCGCGCTGACCGAGATGCCCACCAGGACGTTGGTTTCGAGCAGGGCATGCATCCCACCGTGCTTGTGCAGCTCGTACAACGCCTTGCCGGCGGCGAGGGCGATGGCTGGCGTTGACAGCAGGAAAGAAAACCGCGCCGCCGCTTCGCGGGAGAGGTTGCGAAACAGCCCCGCGCTGATGGTGACGCCGCTCCGCGACGTGCCGGGCACCACCGCCAGGGCCTGCGCCACGCCGATTCCCAGCGCGTCCGGCAGGTTCAGCGAGGAAAGATCGCGAACCCGCTGCCCGGCTTTTTCGGCATACCCCATCAGAATTCCGACCACGATCAGCATGACGCCGATCACGTACGGGCTGCGCCACACGGTCTCGGCCTGCTTGCCGAACGCCAGCCCGGCAATGCCCACCGGGATGGTGCCGATGGCCAGCAGCCAGAGCAGCATGTGGTTGTGCTTCAGTTCCTCGTCGTTCCCGTGGCGAATCCCGAACCCTTGCGCCAGGATCTGCACCCAGTCCCGGAAGAAGTAGATGAACACCGCCAGCAGCGTTCCAATGTGCAGGACGATATCGAAAGTCAAGCCTCCATCGTCCCAGCCGAGGATCTTCGACGTCAGGTAGAGATGCGCGGTACTGCTGACGGGCAGGAACTCGGTGAGTCCCTGGACGACCGCCAGGACGATCACTTGCAGAATGGGCATAAACGTACAGGATACCTTGGACGCGGCGGGAATGCGATGTTCGCCTCGCGGAAAAGCCGGGTTCGTCCCTCTGTGCGTCACCGGAGTCGGATGGCGCGCAACCCGAAAACGCGCATCATGCAGTGCCCGCACCTGCGCGGGCAATTCCGCTCGTCGGCTATAATACGACTTCCCTTCGGGAGAGACATCGACTTGCCATCCGGGATTTCTGAAGAGCCGCGCGGAGCCAGACCATGACATTGCCGAGATTCGTGGACGTCCGGCCGGGCGCCAGTCCACGGGAGGCCCGCCTGACGCAGGCCGCCGTCTGGCTGACGTTCGGAGCGGCCGTCTCCATCGTTCTGAGCATCTGGATTTCGCAGACCTTGATGCTATGGCCGGCCGTGGCCTGCTTGCTGTTGTCCGGCGAGAAACTACGCCTGCCGCCAATCAAGCTTCCGCTGGGTCTATTCATGCTCGGAACGCTGATCTCGCTGGCCTGCTCCGGAGAGATCGTCCATGGACGGCCGCAGATCAAGAAGTTCCTCGTCTTCCTGGTGCTCCTGGTGGTTTACTCGTGCCTGCGCAATGGCGTGGTGGTGCGCTGGCTCTTTCTGACGTGGGCTGTGCTGGGCGCCGCGGCCGCGCTGCTCGGAGCCGCGCAGTTCGTCTACAAGTTCGAACAGGCGCGGCAGGCGGGCGTCAGTTTCGAACCGTATTACACCACCGAACGCATCACAGGCTTCATGAGCCACTGGAACACGTTCTCCGAGGAGGAGATGTTCATCCTGCTGATGCTGGGGGCGTTCCTGTTCTTCGCGCCGCCCGCGGGCAAGCGTTTGTGGATTTGGGTGTCCTGTGCGGCCCTGTTGGCAATCGCGCTGGTTCTCGCCGAAACCCGCGGTGTCTGGTTTGCCACGGTTCTCGGCGGACTGTACCTGGTGTGGTTCTGGCGGCGGAAGCTGATTCTGCTGGTGCCGGTGGTCGTCGCGGCCCTGTTATTCACGCCGGTGGTCGGGGATCGCGTCAGGTCGATCATTCGGCCGGAACGCTCCGACTCGAACACGTTCCGCGTTATCGTGTGGCGCACCGGGATTGAGATGATCAAGCGCCATCCGCTGCTCGGTCTTGGCCCCGACGGCCCGAAGTTTCACTTCCAGGAGTACATTCCGGCCGATATTCCCAGGCCGCTTCCGGAGGGTTTCTACCAGCACGTCCACAACGTCTACCTGCAGTACGCAGCCGATCGCGGCATTCCCACCGCTCTGATGATGGTCTGGCTGCTGGTTCAGGTGGTAGTCGATTTCTGGCGCGGCCTTCGGCGGCTGGCTCCCGGACCAAGTACCCGCAAGTTCCTGCTGCACGGGGGCATCGCCATCGTGCTCGCGACCATGGTGGATGGAGTGGTCGAATACAACCTGGGGGACAGCGAGTACCTGACGATGTTCCTGGTTGTAGTAGGGTGCGGGTATCTCGCCTTGGAGAAGGGCTTGATCGAAGATCGGCCCCGCGCAGTTCAGGCGCCCTGAAACCGCGCGAGCCGGGGCCCCGTACTGAGCGGCAGCCCATAACCGATCAGGCAAAACTGGTCGAGAGCGAACAGAACCACGGATTCGACCCCCGCGCCGATCGCCAGCCGCCGCTCCTTCGCCCAGGGCGCGGTGTAGTCGCCGATCCCTGTCAGATGGCTCGCCTGACCGGGAGGGAATCCGAGTTGCATCGGCAACTCGATCGACTGCCGGGCCTTGTCCAGATTCCGGTCGCCGGTATAGGTGAAGTTCTCGGTCTTCAGACACGCCAGGTTCGCCGGAGTCCAGGCCGACAGCGGGAAATTAATCAGTTGATTCAATGCCGTATCGTTCACGTCCGGCGGATACAGGACCTCGAACAGCGCCGTTGGGTACGATTGCCGCACGAACGCCATGATCGTGTTCGTGAACGCGCCGATCAGTTGCGGCAGGAACGCACATTCGTCCGTGAGACCGCTGGGGTCGGCGTTTTCGCTCAGGATCGCCGCCATCGCGCGCCCGTAGGTACGCTGGAACGAACTGGTGGTGTAACTGTCGTAGAAGGGCATCCCCGAGGCGCCCGCGAAATACCACCACTGGACCTCGCCAAACTGCAGGTACGGCGTCACGCCGGCGCTTTCCATCACTGTGGCCATGTCCGCGTACGCCTGCTGCCAGAACGCCGTGCTCTGCGGCGAGAAATTGGTCTGCAGCGCGGGCGTGCTCACCCATACCGGTTCGCCGTCGGGGTACACCTGAGCGATGGCCGCCGCCGTCGTGTCGTCGCCGTTCCCCAGTTCCATGCTGAACGATGTCGTGACCTCGATCCCATATCCCATTAGCGCGGTGAAGAAACTCGCGTTCCAATCGCGTGCGGCGCGATTGAGCCGCGGCGCCGCCGTCAGATCGGTCACCCACTTGCCGTCGGCCCCGCCGGTCAGCGTCGCTCCACTCCTCTGGCCCGTGAAAACCTGGCTGTTGGTTTCGACGGAGATGGTGAGGCTGTCTCCCTGAAGCCCGATCTGGCGCGACGTGATGGTCAATGTCGCGCCACTCGCGCTGGCCCACACACCCGTGGATCCCTCGTTCACCAGCAGCGCCAGGCACGCGGCAATCGACTCGGCCGTGTCGCCCAGCAGGTTCGTGTGTTGGATCGCCGTCGGCCCCAGATCCAGCTCCGTGATCGCTCCCGGCGCGAATTCCGGCGTCCCGCTGAAGGTAACTGTCGCCGACGCGAATTCCTGGCCCGACCCACGCAGTTCGTAGAACCACAGCGCGCCCGCGTAGTGATTCACCCTATCGCGAAAACCGAGGGTCTGGATCAGCCACGCCGTCCGCTCCGGCCCGAGTGCCAGCGAGTGATTCGTGTCCCAATCGGTGGCCAGACTGGTCGTCGGCACGGTCGCAAACGCAGGCAGATCGGTTGTGGGATACGCCATCTCCAGGAAGTCGAAATAAAAGCTCGCCCCGGCCGCGCCGTTGTGCGTCACCGTGACGATGTGCGAAACCCCGCCGGCTTGCGTTCCCAAGGGAACTCGCGTCAACACGTCCTCGCCCGCCAGTTCCAGGTTGACGGGAACCGCCGGACAGGTGTCTATCTGCACCGTGACCGGCGCGCCGCCGCTCAGGCACCTCGTGCCCAGATACAGCGAATGTTGCGCCGCTGCCGTGTACGAGCACGTGATTGACGCCCCCGGCGCCGTCGTCCAGTTAATCGATCCGCCCGAGTAGTTCCCGATCCCGCTTGCCCAGGACCCTTGATACGAGACCGCGGACGAACTGTCCTCGATTCTCCGGTTTCCAGGTCCCGCGACGCTATACTCCAGGTTCGTCCCGGTGACCTGCCACTCCGCCACCGCCACCGAGAACTCACTTCTCCGGAAGCTCTCAGGTTGCAGGTCGGCCGCATAAGTCCAGCGCAGCTTTCGCACGGCGGTGGTTGGTATCGTGGTCCCGTTGATGTCTAGTAGATGGCTGAAATCCAGATCGATCTGCCACGCCGCTGGAGACACGCCCCCGCTGAACGTCGTCCAGGCCGGTGTCCACGACTGCGTCCCCGCCCCATACACCGTGCCGTACACCCCCACCCGATTGCCATTCGAGCCCGGCTGGCCCAGATACGTCAGCGTAATCAGCGTGCCGCTGCACGTCGCCGTGACCTGCCCGGATAGTTGGCCCGCGGTAATAGCGGCTGCCAGGTTATTCGCCGCCATGTCCAACGTGTCGCCGGTCGCAAGCTGGTAGTAGAAGTGTTGGTCCAGCCACGCAAGTTGAACGTAATCGCCGACGGTCGGCGTGCCCTGCAATTGCATCTGCGCGGTAGCCGGAGTGTAGCTGTCGATTGGCGTGGCGTGGCTTGCCAGCTTTACCCGGTAAACCGTCTCCGCCGCCCCGAAGTACGCTCCTGAATCGACCCAGACCCTCAAATAGGGCCAGTCCACCGTGGGATACAGAGTCGAATCCATCGGGATACAATTGGTCCGGGTCTCCCGGTAACTCAGTTGCACTCCGCTGAGGTTGCCATCCGGCAGGTTTCGCAGGGTTGGGTGCTCGAAGACGTTGTCGCGGTTCCATTCGATCACCGCCCAGTCGAACTGTTGCCGCCAGCAGCCCGATACCGTGAACCCGGTCGCGCTGGTCTGGCTGAGCGCCGCGATCGCCGAGGGCTGCAGAAAGTAGCATTGCAGGTCACGGTCCGGCCGCAGCTTGGTAAGTTGGCCGTTCATTAGAGTCTGATCAGAAGGGTTAGATCGGATCCCGGCAGCACCTGTCCTACCGATAACACCGACAGCGTCAGTTGCGCTCCCGCCGCCAGCGGAGGTAGCGTCTTGCCGTCCACCGCGCTCGACAGCGTTAAGCCGGTGGCGAACGTCACTTGGCAATACGCCAAGCCGTTGACGTTCAACTGCAGTTCCACCGGAGCGTCGGCGCCCGTGCCGAGAATGGCGAACACGTCCCGCACCGACCGCGCGGTATCCACGATCAGCGCCGGCGCCACGGATTGATCCACCGCCAGATACCCATCCACTTGAATCGAGTACTGCCCGCCCGAAAGCGTCCGCAGACCGCTATCCGCCGAATGTGTCAGAAGCGCATTGGCCGTCGGACTGTTTCCTCTCGAATTAGTCGCGAAGAGCTGCCCGCTCGCCACCCGCACGTCCGGCAAAAGGATCGCGTAGTTCCAGCTTCCGCAGTAGGGGCTGCCGAAAAAACCCTCGGGAAATGGTGCGATCGCGGTCTTGGCCGCCAGGTGGTAGATCGGTGTGCCAACGATGTGTGTTGCTGCCTGGCTCCCCTGCACGCCCCGTTGAACGGTGTATTGCATACCACCGCTGGCCACAGCCGTTACCTGGATCAGTTCGGTTTCAATCTGCAGAATCGTCCCCGCGACACCCGTCCCGGGCGTGTTCAGGCTCAGCGCCGTGTCCGCCGTCCCCAGCGCGCCTGCCAGCACCGTCGTTGGCGCCCCCTGAAGCTCATCCCAGTAGTACATCGTGAGCGTGGCCGAGGAAACCGTCTGTGTATTCGTGAGGTCCGCGAACGACACGCCGCTCAGTTCCACCGTCCCTTCGCTTTGGCCGGAGCTCAGTCCGAAGAATGGAATCCCCGGAACATCGGCATCCGAACTCCCCGACCCGCCGATCTGCCACCGGGTTACCACCGAGAGCTGCGGAGAGCATTCCACGTCGTTGACATTGGCCGCGCGTCCCGTTATCTCGACCACCTCGCCCGCCAGGTTCGGAACCGCGAACTGCACCGGACTGCTCTTCGTCAGCGCCGCAAAGTGCCAGCCGGCTTCCGCCACTGCGAAAAAGCTGGTCGCGTCCGGTTCCACCGTCCACGCCGGCGACACCGTCACGCTCGTCAAGTCGTTCGCCGCGATGGTTCGTTCCTGTCCGGCGCCCAATCCCTTCGTGATCCGCGCCGTCATCCCTCGATACGCGTTTACGGTCATCTGCAGCGTCCCGTTGCCAACCGTGGTGGGGGAGTGGATCGTCACGCCGCTCACCGGCACCTGTTCCATACGCCAGTAGAAATTGGCGTGGTCGAAGTTGACGTCGGGCGGCGAGATCAGCTCGTCGCTCCGGCCGCCATCGGTGAACGTGCCAGCGACCGGCTGGTTCGACGCGATTCTCAGCAGGTTCGCCGGAGTCGCCCCGCGGTACACGCAAAACCCGCTGGTGCCGCTGGCGAAGCTCAACCCCGTCAGTGTTACGCTGTTGTCGTCTTGCGGAACCACCGCCTGCACGATGAAGGAAAGCGCGCTTTCGTCACCCGCGCTGTCCACCGCCGAGACGGCGTAGTACACTGTCTCGCCGCCCGGCAACGTCCCGCCCGTGCCCACCGTCGGAACCAGGTCGATCAGTGGCACGCCCGGGCATGCCGTGCCTCCGCTGCTGCTCGAAGTGGCCGGCGCGACGAAACTCACCGACAGGCTGATGTCTATGGCGCCGTCGCTGCTGGTGGTGTCGCTTTCCGAGACCCCGAACTGCATGTCGCCGTCCGCATCGATCGTGCTGCCGATCAGCGGCCGCGGCACTCCCACTCCCGCGCTCCCCTGTTGCACCACCCCCCACGCGGATGTGGACTGTCCGTTGGTATCCGCGTACCACGCGTCGTCGTGAATCTGTGCAGTAATCGTGCAGGTCCGGTAGTTTGTCGCCGGTGAGATCTTCAAGACCCGGAAAGGCTGGCGATTGAACCCTTGATTCAGGTAGGTGACCGTGATTACGTCACCGGGCTTGATTCCGAACCCTTTGATGCTGGTGTCGAACTGGATGTAAGTATTTCCCCTGACTGACTTATCCAGCGTGAACTGCAGTATCCGGGCCGCCTGGTCGTAGTTCGGCAGCCCGATCGCCATCAGCGTCGCCGTGACCTGCTGTCCCGCCAGCGCTATGTCGTCCGGGTCCACCACCGTGTAACTGTCCTGCTGGTAGCCGTTCAATCCGTCCTGGTAATCGATCGTGAAGCAGTTCGGAGTGTCGGCGATGCTACGCGACGATATCGTCACGCTCGGCTCGCCGTTCTCTCGCCTCAATATGCCCGATACTCCGCTGCTGCCGTCCCCGAATTCGTAAGCCGGCCACCCTCCGCCCAGCGATTCCGTGCCGTTCGTGTACCCGCTCTGCACCGGTTGCTGCAACGGCAGCGAATTCTCCACCTGGAGTTGCAGCACGCCGCCCGGTCCATACGTGAGGAACAGGCGAGCCGCATTCCGAACGCCTCGCACCACGTCGCCCGCGCTCTTCCGCTTCTGTATTGCGACGTTGCATTGAAACCGCGGCAGGGTAATCGGGTTGCCGTTCAAGTCCGTCGATTCGATTTGTTCGTCGCAGCAGGCCGCCGCCGCGGCGAAGCTCGTCAGGTCGATCTCGGCCGCCGTCCAGCCGCTCCTCCGCAGCACATCCAGCAGAATCCATGCCGGGTTGCTCGAGAACTGGTCGCTGATGTAAGTCCCGTCCGCGGCATAAGTGGGAACCGTCAGCCCCTGCATCAACACTTGCACGCTCGCGAGCGAGTTACCGTCATTCAGTTGGTTCGGCACCACCACCGAGACGTAAGCCATGCTCCCGTACGGGTCGCCTGCCGGGCTCCCGTCCGAGTTTGTGAAATTCATGTCGTACGCCCCATCCCGCGTGCCCGGCGTGATGAGGTTGTACCAGCCCGTTCCCGTCATGTTCTGGCCGGCCACCCCCATCGGGATTTGTACGCCGCTCACCAGCACCGTCAGGACGCCTTGAATCTGCCCGATCCCCAGCAGCACCTCCATCCGCGTCAGGTTCCCGTCGTTTCGGGCGAACACCACCAGCGGCTCGATCCACGCCGTTCCGTAAACCATCGGCACGTAGTCGTTGTACCTGGCTTGGTTCACCGATAGCGCCGACGTCGTCCAGTCCTTGCCGTACCCGCGAACCCCGATCACCGGTGGCACGTACTCGATGCCGCCGAACCGCTGCGGGATGCCCCTGGCCTGGCAGTCCGGTCTCGTATACCCGCACGACGTGAATGGCGCTTCGCCGTTCAGGCTCCCCGCGCCTCCCGAAATATCGGCTGAGTAACCGCAGCGGTAGTACAGCGAGTATTTGCCGTCCGCTCCCCCATCCACCGCCTCGCTCCGCTGATCCGCCGTCGCCGGGAACGTCCACGGACATCTCCGCTCGATCCGCACTTCCGGCAGCAGCAGCCTCTGCAGGCTCATCCGGTTGATTGCCGACAAGCGGAAAGTCGCTTCCTTGATCTGGTCCGGCGGGTTGCAAATGCCCTGGAAGATCGCGCTCGTGTCCGTCAGCGGCACGTTGTTCCGCAGGTCGTAGAACAGGAATCCAACCGTGAGACTGGCGCCCTTCCACCCCGTGGCGCGCTCGATCTCCGAGAAATGCGAGTCGGCATTCGCCAGCACCAGCGAGATCTTCGGACTCCCGTCAACCCCCTGGTCGGAGGCCGTCTGAATGTCGAACGCGCTGTGAGACAGCACTCGCGCGGCGTAACTCGTGGCGCCGATCGTCACCGCGTGCGTGCTCCAGTGTTCCGTAACGCCGCTCGCCAGCACGCAGTCGAATACCATGATCGGCGTGTCGGTTATCGCCAGTTCCTTGATCTCAGAGATGGTTTGCATACTGGATGTTCACGGTTGTGGAGTTACGATTCACGCCGGTCGAAGTGTAAGTGAAGGCATCCTCTCGAAAGTGGGCGTTCTCGTAAATCCCGCCCGTCGTGCTGGTCTTGTACGCCGATGGCGACGCCTGCGGTTCCGCCTGGGGACCGTAAAGGTCGATCGCCGCTCCCGCCGGCAGTTCGATGCCGAAGCTGACCGATGCCGCTTCCGCGTCCCCCGTGCCGGCGATCATGAAGCGGTTCCAGTCCGTTCCTAACATGCACGTTGCGCGAAAGCTTCCCAGCAGGAGCGTCATCTCCGTCGGTTGCGCCGCCCGCGCGAACGCGCTCAGACAGTAGATATATACCGCCGGGGCGTTCAGCGTTTGCGACAGGCTCTGCCCGCCCGCCCCGGAGTTGACGATGTGCCACGCGCACGTCCCTCCGGCCGGATCGGCGCCCCCGCCGGTCAGCGTCAGAAACGGCGCCTTCTGCCACTCTACCTGGCTCGGATCGTCGCTCCAGGCCAGCAGGTTCCCGTTCGGATCCAGAAACGTAAATCCGTTCAGTGAGCCTTCCATCCCGGCGAAGAACCCCGCCAGCGTGGCCACTTCGGCGTCGCTCAGCCCGGCATACTGCAGTTGCCATTCCGTGGTCTGCGCCGCTATGTCCGGCAGCTTGATCGTTCGCCCGTCGGCCGTGGTGTTCAGTACCGTCCGCGCCAGGCGGCGCTTGCGCAGAGGAAACTGGCTCAGCGCTCCCGTCGGCAGTTGTGGAAACATATCTATGTCCGGTTCTCGACCACTGTCAGACTCGTCTGCCCCTGCATCTCCTCAACCGCAGTAAGATCCAGTTCGTCGCTCCCCAGGCTGCAATTCGGGTACGAGGTGCCGTCCCACGGATCCACGAAGACGAAGCTCCCGAACTGTCCTTCGTTGCTCAGGAAGAATCCCTCCATCTCCGCCAGTTCCCCCTCGTCCAGTTCGCTCAGCCGGATGACCCAACGATGCAGCGGCCCGCTCGCGTCCCGGTATCGCTGGCCGGTCCCATCCAGAAACCGCACGGTCTGGTTTTGGTATCGCAGTGCCCGCGAAGCCGGATACTGCGCCACGGCATGGGTTTTCAATTTTGGAAAGGTGGCCATCTTCAGAGTTCGTTGACTACGTCGTTAATCGAGCTGAGATTCAACATCGCACCCCGCACCGCCCGCGCAATCTGGTCGCTGTTGTCCAGGAACGACTGCGCATCCATCGTCTGCACCGTGACCGAAATCTGCGGCCCCGCCGCGTTCCCTCCGCCGCCGGAAGTCCCGCCGCCTTGTTCCGCCACGCTCGAACCTGCCGCTGCCCCGCCGCTGGCCGTGTCCGGTGAATCCGCGGCGCTGCCGTATAGTCTCGGCGTGCCCATCTGATCGAAGTCCGAAGCGCTCAGGCCGTTCCCCGTATCGGCGCTCTCGAACGCGATCGACGATGGCATCGAGTACTTCTCCAGAGCCGGCGGCGCAGTCGATCCACCACCGAACAGCCCCATCAGCCCGGTGACCAGCGGAACGATCCCCAAGCCGCTCTCCAGAAACGTCGTGGCGATCGACCCGATTGACGACCCGAACCCGCTTCCCGTGTCCGTCGTGCTGCTGCTGTGCTCGCTCGACCCCACCGGCGTCCCCGATTCCGCGTATAGGTCGCTGCTCGTCTGCCCCTGCGCCGTAGGGGAGTTCCCGCCCGCGGCTGCGGGCGTCGCTTCCGCCGCGGTCGATTCCCCCATCGCCCTCGTGATGTCGTCCGCAACGCTCCGCAGATCGTCCTGGCTGCCCGTCTGCCTCCCCGAGGCCTCCATCATCGCCTTCGTGACACCCGTGGCGCCGGGAGCCTCCGTGGGTTCCCGGACTTCCGCCGCGGTAGATTCCCCCATCGCCTCCGTGAGTCCACCGGCGACGCTTCGCAGATCTTCCAGGCCGCCCGTCTGCCTCCCCGACGCCTCTCTGAAGCTATCGAGCAACCGCTCGTCTGTCTTGTTGGCCATGCTTCATCTCCGTCAGTAGTGCCTTCTCCAGAATCAGAAAGGCCTCGGCCTGGCGCGCCGTCAGTTCCGAGAACCGCAGGCCGCCCAGTCGCCGCCGCACCAGGTATTCCTCCACCAGGCACTCGCTTTCCGCCGTGATGTGCGATCTCGGACACTCGTGCACTACCACGCCGTTCCTCGCCCACACCGGCGCCCCGCCCGGCTCTTGGCTCCCGCCCAGCCACCCGCATCGCCGTCTCTTCTCCAGGCCGGACTTCCTGCATGTGTCGCACCTCCATCCGGCCTGGTTGGAGAACTGGAAGTGGAAGGCGACAATCAGTTTTTTCGTTCGGCCGCGGTCAGTCCGGTTTCCGCCCGCACGGCCCCCAGGGCCTCCCGGAACAGGTTCTCCGGTCCGTCCTCCGCCAGCCGCTCCGGTGTCGCCGCCGCGCCGTCCACCGTCAGCCCCCGAACCTCGCGCAATCCCCAGAGGACGTAACTCCGCTCGATCTCCGCCTGCAGAAGCGCCCCGTCCATCTTCCCGCCGGCATCTTCCCCGGCGTCCAGGAATTCCTTCTTCCCCGCCAGGTCCCGTATCCGCCGCATCAGTTCCAGACGCCGCGCGAAGGACATGCGCGCCACCACGTACGTAACTCCCGGCGCGATCGCCGACTCCACCTCGCGAACGCTTTCGTAGGTCATGGCTATCCGAACGCCACCGCGATCTCGTTGTTTACCGTGCCCTGCGCCCGCGACGGCCGGAACTGCCATTGCAGTCTGTTCTTGCCGTCGTTGAACTCGGGAACTTGGGGAATCACGCTATCTAGGTACACCGCCATCACCTGGCCCGCCGCCTCGCCCAACTGGAACATCACGCTCACCGGCGACTGCTGTCTGGCGGCCTGGTACAAACCAGCCGTCGCGGTGTCGTCCTGGCTGTACAAATCCACCGCCGCCGTCACCGTCCGTTGTCCCGGCGATATGCACAGCGGCAGGCTCGATCCGAACTCGTTCATCCGCATGTCCAGGTTGTTCTTCAGCACCAAAGAGGCATTCGTGATCGTGAAGAACTGCGTGGGCGTGCTGCCCAGCCATGCCTGCCCCAGGTTCCCGGGAACCACCGAATAGTCGAATGCCAGCAACCCCGGCTCTGCCGGAAAGCTTGGCCCGTCCGCCACCGTGGAGGTGTAGCTGCTGCTGTCCACCACGTCCTGCGCCATCCCGCTGAAGCGGAATTCGTGGAAATCGCCGTTCACCCGGATCTCCAACTGGTCCACCGCCGCCCCCGGCAGAAACCGCTGCACCGCCGTCAACGGGTCCCAGTAGTCGAATATCGTGGCGCTCGGCAGTTCCGTCGAGGGGCTGTACGTGATCGACGCCCCCAGCGTCGCCCCCGTTGCCGGCGTCGTCGTGAACGGCGCGTTCAGTTGCACCGTCACCGTATCCACGATCGCCGCCACGAATCGCAACTCGCCGCCTGCCGCCACTCCCTGTCCCACGCTAAGTCCGTGCGCCGCTCCGAACGCCACTCGCCCCGCGGATGTTGCCGAAGCCACCGTCCCGCCCGCGAATTGCTGCGGAACCGCGCCCAACGCCGCCTGAAACAGCGGGCCGTATGCCGGCCCCCCGCCGATCGCTCTCTGCCAGCTCGTCAGGTACGTCTGCAGTTCGAAAGCCGTCCGCCGCCGCCCGCCGGCCGGCAAGCCTGGGAAAGTTCGACTGCCTGTCTTGTCTTTCCGGTTGGTGGTCTCGAGCTGGTTCTGCACCGTCAGTTTCACCGCCGGGATCCGGTTGCTCGCCGTGATTGTCGCCACGCTTCCGTACGCGCTTTCCAGCGCCGTGTAGAAGCGGTTCGCGTTTGAAGATATGTAGGCCATACTAGCTGATGCTCACTCCAATCTCGAAAGTGACCTTAGCCACTTGGATATAGTTCTTTCCGCCGTGTTTCACGGCCCCGAATGCCACTTGATAACCCCCGGCGTAGTACATGCCGGAACCCCAGTCCCCGCGGTTCCCGTCCAGAACCCGCGTCAATGCGTCGGCGCATGCCTCCAATTCCTCCTGCAGACCCTGCAACCGGTCCTGCGAGTGCCGCACTTCCGCCGCCATCTGCGCCGTCCCCGAGAACGTCCGGAACTTCTCCGTCAGGCTGTTCACCACCTTCTCGCAGTACACCTGAATCGCCGGATACCGGACCGCCTCGCCTAGCTCCGCCAGGTCCGCCGCCACGTTCTGCGCCCGGATCGGTATTCGGCCCGGCGCCGTCTCGCTTCCTGGTCCGCCATCCTGCTGATCTCCCAGGTAGGCGCTCACTCCGCTTGACGACGATAGGAGCTTCACTACCACCGCCGCCGCTCGGCTTCCGATTCCCGCCATCTCAACCTCTCTGCATCACCCGCGGTATCGGCCGCAGGTAATTCCACGCTTGCCCCGTCCCCGGCTGCCGTCCCGCAGTGTTGAGCGCGCCCGGCTGAACCCAGGACACTCCCGCCTCCACCGCCGCCGCGCTTTGCAGGAACAGGTTGCTCGGCTCCGTTCCCGCGTAGACGTTCCATCCCGTTGCCGTGCGCGGAGTGTCGCCCGCCTGCGCCAGAAACGTGCTGTTGGCCGTCGTCACTGCCGTCGCTTCCGAGGCCGCGCCCTCTTCTCCTACTCCGTTCACCCACGTCATGGCCACGAAGTAAGTGCCGTCCGGCAGGTTGCCGCCGGCCCCGCATGGCGCCGCCACCGCGCTCGGAGGCGCTGCTACTGGAACCGGCGCCGTCACGATGCCCAATCCCGTCTCCCTCAGTTTGTCGTACGCCTGTTTGGCCATTCTGTGGAATTGGTCGCGCTTTCCCCCGTAACGGTCGTTGAGCTGGCTGTAGTACGCATCGCTGTACACCATCTCCAGCGCGCGGTATGCGTGCCATTGCTTCAGCGGGGGTGTCACTACCACCGAACCCAGGTTCGGCCTGGGAGTTACCCAGAACCACTGACCGTTGTATGAGTTCGCTGTAAGCAGCGTCGTAAGTTCGAGACCCAGGTCGATTTGTGCCAGGGTCAGCTTCTGCGTCACATCGATCGCCTCCACGTGGGCCACGTTGAGGAGTTGCGAATCCAGCGCCGCCAGATCGTCTACCGTCGAAGGAACGCCGTCCGTGAACAGAGCCATCTTATGAGTCCTGGTTCTGCGGTCCCCGCAGCCGCAGCAGTTCCGCGGTCGTGACCAGCGACAACGGCACTCTCGTGGCGGCCAGTTGTTCTTCCGCCTGCCGCCTCGCCGCCGCCACCGTCTTCCGGTATTCCTCCGCAACGTCCGCCGTTGCTACGTCGGCGGTCCCTTCAACCACCATCATCGCGGCCACGTCCTTCGGTACTTCCGTCCACACGCCTGACTTGCCGCCGTCCCCGGTCGCGCGGCTGACAATCACCAGGTCCTTGTCCGGATACTTCGCCGCCGTGTCTCGTATCTTCTGGAAATATGCCCTCAAATCCATTCCATCCCCCCGCCTTTTGTATTCCTAACTGTCAGTTCTTTGTGGGGCAGGTTTTCAACCTGCGGCGGGTTTGTAACCCGCCTTTCCGCCCGCCCTCGCTGCCACCCAGCGCGCCGGCATCCGCCCCGTCAAACCCCGGCGGCCCCGTCCCTAGCCTGAACGGAGCCGCCTTCACTGTTTCCGCAACCTACGTGTTGACCTGTACGCCCGCCGCGTTCCGAAGAATGCCGCAGCCGTACAGCACGTCCACCGTGAACTGCTGCGCCAGCGTGTCCGGCTGGTAGCTCATCACCACCCGCATGCCGAAGTTGCCCATCTCGGCGTACTCCGCGATCGCCCCCGTCCCCGGCAGCGGTTGCGGCAGCCGCCGCACCACCAGGCCGATGGCGTCCTTGGTGAACGCCAGGTTGTGGGTGTTCACCGTGCCCGACGCGGTCGTCTTCTGCACGAACTGCGACCGGAACACGTAGAAGTCCTTCACTTTGCCGATCGAGCCGTTCACCAGCGCTTGCAGTCCGGCGTCGCCCGCCGTCTGGTACTCGCTGAAACGCGGGATCTGCCGCCACGTCGAGTAGGACGCCGCGTCCACCACCATGTACTTCGGTTCCGATGGCGGTATCTTCGCCAGGAACAGCTCCGTTTCAGCCGCGTCAACCGTGGCTTCGGTGATCGCCACGCCCGCCGTGCCCACCGCGGTGTTCGACGAGAATCCCGCGTACAGGTTCAGAAGGTCGCCCTCGATCTTCTGCGCGATCGCCGCCACCGCCGGCTGCAGGTACATCTTCAACAGGTCCGGCACCGCCAGCACTTTCGTCACGTCCGGAATCTGGAAGGTCGCTTCCGCGTGCGTGTTGAGCACGATCTGCGCGTTCAGCAGCGTCGGGTTCTGCAGCGTCACCGTACCGCCCAGGCTGTTGCTGATGTTGTTCGCCACCATCTGCGGCGGTATCGGCACGTTGATCGTGTCGCCGGACTGCGCCAGTGCCGGCTCGTAATCGCGATTCACCAGGTTCCCCATCACCAGGTTCCCCACCAGCACCGGCAGAGCTTCCGCCGCCACCAGCTTGACAATCGCAGTCGCGACGTTAGTTGTTGTAATTGCTCCCATTCTTTCTCCTTATTCCTGTCCTTGTGCCCGCCTTCCGGCCGGCTGTTCTCTACAGTCCCCGCAGGGTCTGCGACGCCACGCGCACGATTTCCTCTCGTACCCGCTGCATCTCTTCCGCACTCATGCCCGGACGGATTCGATCGATACTTACCGACTCGTTTCCGGCCTGCGGCGCCTTGAGGTTCCCCGTCATCCCGGTTCCTCCCGCAATCCGGGCTGGCAGAAACTCCGGATTCTCTTTCACGAACGCCGAGAGATACTCCCGTACCGGTACCTCTCCCGCTTCGCCTCGCGCTACCAGTCGCCCGTCTTCGCTACGGACGATCCCGTCCTGCACCGCCTTGAACGCCAGGTCGATCTTGGCCACTCCCAGCCGCTGCAACTCCGCCCGCACCGCCGAACTCCGCTCTGCCTCTTCCGCTTTCGTCCGGCTCCGCTTGTTCTCTTCCGCCATCTCGTTCAGCCGCCGCTCCATCTGCTCCCGGCGCTTGCGCTCTTCCTGCAGTTCCGCCTTGTACGCCGGCTCGCTCTTCGCCTGTTCGTTGCTGGCGTACTCCTGAATCGCCTGCCGAACGATCGCTTGCACGTCGATTCCTTCCATATACCTCCCAAAAAGCAATGGGGCGGGCCACTTGCCGGCCCGCCCCCTGCTGACATTCCCGTCTGTCTGCTGTCCGCTGCCTACCGCGGCGCCGGGTCTGTACTGCCGCCCGGTTTCCCGTAGTCCGTCTGTTCGATCTCCTCTACTACCCGGTTCTTCACCTCCGGCCGCGCGTCGTTCAGGTACTTCAGCGCCAGCCGCTTGAATACCTGTTTCGTCAGTGTCGCGCTCCCGATCCCCAGTGCCAGAAGGTTCTTGGCGTCCTCCAGCTCGGTCCCAAACTCGTCGATGTCGAAATCGTCCAGTCCCGTGACCCCAACCGACACGTCGTCTTGCCGGGCCGCCGCCACCGCCCCCAGAACCTGCGTCATGGTTTCCTTCACCACCGCTCCGTAGGCCCGCAGCACCTCTTCCGTCGCCACGAAGTCCAGTTGCTTGCTCAATCCCGATTGCCGCGCCCCCGCCCCGCTCGCGTTCCCCGCCTGCGTCATCAGGTAGCACACCCGGTAGATTTCGTCCTTCAGTTGATCCAGGTTGTCCGCGGCGATCTGGTACACTTTCCCGTCCGGCTCCGTCCACCCGAACCGGTCGTCTTTGCCAAGTTGCAGATAGTACGTCTCCCCCACTACCTGTTTGAATTCGTGGTCCGAGTACACCACCGGCATCGCGAACAGCCCCATCGTCAGCGCCCAAGAGAGTGCGTTCGATTTGTTGAAGTGTTCCAGTTGCAGCAGCGCCGCCTTGTTCATCAGCCACAGCCCCTCGGTCACCTTCATCTCGAAAACTGGAACCCGTCCCAACGGCGCCAGGCAATGCCGTCCTTCATCCACCAGTTCCACCGGGCTCTGCTCCCCCGCCTTGCGGTAGATCCGGAAGTTCTCGCGGTCGTAGTACACCCACCGCGTTTCCTTCTCCCACTTCGCGTCCGTGACCTTCGATTGCTGCAGGCAGGAACTCCGGATCACCACCCACTCCAGCCCGCCTCTCTCGTCGCGGTTCCAGTTGATTACTTCCTCCGCGCCGTAGTCCACCAGGAATCCCCGCGATTGCCCCGAAGCGTCTTCCTCCGCCCGCGTCGCCGCTCGTCCCGCCGCCCGCGGGAAATCCACTACCACGTAGCTGCTCCCGCACACCAGCATCTGCGTGAACCGCTCCCGGAAGAACTGGCTCAGCCGCGTCCCCTTCAAATCGCAGTCCGCGAAAAACGTGTTGTAGAACCCCCCCGCCGCGCCGCCCGGCTGCTCCATCTGCACCACCGGTTCGCGGTGCATCAGCGTCGCCGCGTACCAGTCGATGATGCTTCCGATGAAGTTCTCATAGAACAGCCGGACCAGACGCTCCTGGTAAACCGCGCCCGGCTCCTTCTGCCGGCGCACCAGGTACTCCGATCCGCGCTCCCGCAATTGGTCTCCCCCAACGTATAGGTCCCGGTACCGTCTCCACGTCGCCTTCCGCGCCATGTACTCCGGATGTTCCCGATTTATCGTCTGTATCATCAGTACAATTGCCCCCGTCGCTCCCCTACCCCGGGAAGCGGTCTGCATTCCTGCCAGATCAGGTAGCCCAGCGCGTCCGACAAGTGCGTCCGCTGCCGGTCCCGATCCTTGTCGATCTGGTACGTGTCCGCCTTGAACGCCACCTGCTCAAAGTCCTTGATCAGTTCCCTGCACTTCCTGTCCACCAGCACCGAGATGTCCCCCGACGCCGACCGCAGCTTCGCGTTCATCAGGTTGATCCGCTCTTTCACGCTCGGATTCGACTTCGGCACCCGGTACCGTGTCTTGATCGCCGAGTTCGCTTGCAGGTGGTCCCGCACCATCTGGTAATCCGAACACCCGGTGGTCTGCTGCTGATACCCCGAGGCGTCTCCGTACACGATCAATCCCGCATCGTGCCTCGGATACCGCTTCAGAAACTCCGCGCATGCCTCCTCGGTCGTTCCATTCCGGATCACGATCTCGTCCAGCACCCTCACCTTCCCTCCATCCGTCTGCACGATCAACGAGCTCATCGGGTCCACGTTGAAATCCAGCGTCCATAGCAGCGGTAGATTCGCATCCACCGCCAGGTCCGTCACGTGATTCGCCGCCTCGAACGCCGTGTATACCGTCCCGCCCGATAAGTGCAGATACTCCCCGAGAACCTCCTGCGCGTAAAACTTCGCGTCGTAACTCTCCTCCAGACGCGCGTAAAAGTCCGGTATCTTCTCCAGAAGGAACCGGTTCTCCCGACGGCGCCGCCTGAATCGTCCTATAGTTCTCGTTCTGACTGGTTACGAACTTCCTGTAAACCCAGTCGAACCCCTTGGGCGTCCACACTGCGAATCCGCACAACCGCTCCGCTTTCGGATCCCGCAGACGCCCTTCCAGCCGAAGCCACGCCTGTTCCTGCGTGTACGTCAGCTCGTCCAATCCGAACCACGCCAGGTTCGTGCCGCGCAGCCGCTCGAACTCGTCCACCGGCCGGAAGATGATCCGCGACCACGTGTCTTTCAGCGTCAGCGTGTTCTCCGCCTTGTTGTGGTCGTACGGGATCCGGTTGCTCTCCAGTATCTCCAGCAGAGTCGCCTGCGTCGCATCGCGCAGCATCGGATAGGTCGGCGCTCCCAGCAGACCCATCCTTCCCGGGTTCAGATAACACAGCCGGATCGCTTCCTGGCACAGAGCCTGGCTCTTACCGCTCCCGATCGGTCCCGAGAATCCCTTGAACCGTGCCCCGGACTCGTGAAACCGCTTCTGCGACGGCAGCGGATCGTAGGCTATTTCTCGGAGTTCGACGTCGCGACGGGTCCGACCCATGTGACTTTGATCTCCTTCGGCCCCTCTGTTCCCAACTCCTGCTGCTCCCATTCCTGCTCCAACTGCAAGAGCTTCAGGTACTCCGCCACCGTCGGGCTGATCTCCCCTTTGTCCAGCTTCAGTTCGACCTTGTCTACGGTCTTCTCGATAAACTTCGCCACCCGCATCCGTTGCTTGATCTCCTGCCACCGCTTGCACTTCTTGCAGGCTGCGATGGGGTCGGAAGTCCCCGTGGCCGATCTTTTGATACCGCCGGCCTTAGTCGTTGTGGTTCTGCCCATGATGTCACCCCAAAATAGAAACGGCTTCGCGAGCCCCGCGAAGCCGTGCAACCTTCTTCCCGATTTGAGAGTAACATCCGGCTTGTTCCATCAAGCCGGAGCCGTCTACCTATGTCGCTGAAAACAAGCGAAATATAGTTTCTAAAAATTTGTGAACAGGAATTTCCCTCCGCTCGACGCCACCGTGTGCAGGCTGCCCGCGCCCACTAACTTCTGTAACCTCATCAGTTGTGGACCTTCCGCCACCAGGTAATACCGCCCCGCCTCCAGCCACCGCTCCCGAAACTCCCCGTCGTCCAGGAACACGCCCCTCGGCGCATCCGGCGCATAGGACCCGTATACCAGGTTGTTCACCCGCCCGTTCAGCAGCAGCGCCCTGCGATTGGTGTAAAAGAACACCGACGAGAACGTGTAGTATTGGTCGTCCACGATCAACTCGCCCGGCGGAGACTTCAGCAGCGCCTCCGCCAGCGCGCGCGACCCCAGGTAGGGATCGAATACCACCAGTGCCATCCTGGCCGCGTGGAAAAATAGCACCATCATCGCCGCCAGTGCCGCTACCGGTACCGCCTGCCGCCCGCTCCGCTTCAGCCATGCGCCCAACGCCCCAATCCCAAACGCGATTCCCGCCACCGCCAGCGGCAGCCGCAGATAGGCGAACGCCCTCAACGTCAGATCCCCCATGTGCGCCAGCGACAACGTGTAGGCATCCTGCGCCTGTTGCGTCAATGCCGCCGCGATATCTCCCGGCGCCGGAACGCCGCGTATCATCCACAGGATCGCGCCGATCGCCACCGCCGCCACCGTCGCCACCACCGCCAGCGCCTTGGTCCCCCATTTCAGAATCCTGTCCCCGCCGGCGATCGCCGACCCCAGCAGCAGCGCCAGCGCCGGGTAGCATGGCATCGAGTAGTACTCCTGCGTCGTCGAAAACGTGAAGAACACCAGGACGAAGCCCGTCCAGCACGCCGCCATCAGCCGCGTCTGCGATGCCCGGTCCGGTTTCCGGTAGTCCAGCTTGAACACCGCCGGCAGATACGCGCTCCACGGAAACAGCCACAGCAGGTGGAACAGCCAGAACAGCGCCCGCGGCACCGTGTTATAGTCCCGCGGATATCGCCGGTTCAGAAATCTCAGGACGTGCTCGTTGAAAAAGTAGAACCAGAAGAACCCGCGATAGCTGCCTCGCTCGCTGTGCATCGTGAAGTCCAGGTACGGCGGATTCCGCATCGTCGCCAGCACGTGCCACGGCGCCGCTATCAGCAGCAACAACGCGATTCCCCGCCCAGGCCGCAGTCGCACCCAGGTCTCGCGAGCCCGCAGCCGCCCCGTCAGCCCCAGGTACAGCAATCCCGCGCCCACCGGAAACACTGCCGCGATCAACCCCTTCAGCAGCAATCCCGTCCCCATGGCGCCCCACATCGCCATCGCCCACAACCCGGGGCGTCTTTCCCCTTCGTCCACCGCCCGCAGCAGGCCCCACAATGCCACCGTAACCGCCAGCGTCAGGATCGCATCCGGGATCAGTATCCTCGTGAACAGGAACAGACCCACCGACGTGGCCAGCGCCACTCCCGCGTACATCCCCGCCCGCCGTCCGAATGCCCACGCCCCGAACTGCGCCGTCACCCAGCACAGCAACACCGTCCCCAGCGCAATCGGGATCCGCGCCGCCCAGTCGTGTACCCCGAACACCTGGTACGAGACCGCGATCATCCAGTATTTGAGCGGGGATTTCTCCAGGTAGGCGATTCCGTCCAGCCGCGCCGTCACCCAGTCGCCCGATTGCAGCATGTTCCGCGCAATCTGCGCCTGCACCGAGTCCACGTCGTCCATCAGCGACGGCGGGCTCACCATGCAGCCCAGGAATATCGCCGCCGCCACCAGCGCGACGGCTATCTGATAGCGAAGACCGGGCTCCCCCCCGTACGGTTGCTTTCCGTGGGGGGGTGAACCTCCACCTTCCATCTCTTGATCCACAGGAAAAGCGTCAGCAGGCCCCATAGGTGGTATCCGACATTGATGCGCCTCTCCATATGATCGCGTATCAGCGAGTGAATTGCCGATGCGTCGAAGATTCCCGTCGCTCCGATGGCCTCTTCCGAGAGCGTGTCCAGCAACAGGCCCCGCAGCGTTCCCCGGAACCAGTCGTGCGCCGGTATATCGAAACCCGTCTTCTTACGGTTCAATACCGCCGCCGGCAGCTTCCCGCGCATCAGCTCTCTCAGAATCCGCTTCTGCGTGAAACCGCGGATCTTGTGGCTCGCCGCCAGACCCGCCGCGAACTCCACGATCCGGTGGTCCAGGAACGGAGGACGCACCTCCAGCGAGTGCGCCATGCTCATCCGGTCGGTCTTGTACAGGATGTCGTCCGGCAGATAGTAGTTCTGGTCGATCCGCAGATACCGCTCCAGCCGGCTGTCCGTCTCGAGCCCCAGCCGCTCCACCAGCGCCCGCAACCCGTTGCCGTTCGACCCCGGCCGGATCTCTCGCCGCTGCTTCGCCGAAAACGTGCCGTTCCAGAAGAAGTGCGCTTCGTCCGCGTCCAGTCCCACCCCTTCCATCCAGCGCTTCAGCTTGTATTCCAGGCCGATCTTTTCGTCCGACACCGGAACGTACCGGTCCAGCACCCCCCGCATCAGCCGCTGCATCCCGCCCGGAATTGCCCGGAACGGACGCGCCAGCCGGTCGGCCTGGTACGTCAGGTAGCCCCCGAACAGTTCGTCCGCCCCTTCTCCCGAAAGCGCCACCGTCACGTGCCGCCGGCTCATCCGCGACAGGTACCACACCGGCAACGCGCCCGCGTCCGCGCTCGGCTCGTCCGAATAGAAGGCGAAGTCCTCCACCGCGCTCCGCAAGTCCACACCCGCGTTTAAATCGAATTCGTGGTGGTCCGTTCCGTAAATCCGCGACACTTCCCGGAAGTACTGACTCTCGTCGAAACTGCGCCCGCTGAACGACACCGAGAACGTCTTCAACCGCGTCCCGCTCTCCGCCGCCGCATAGTGCAGAATCGTCGATGAATCCAGGCCCCCGGAAGCCCATACCCCCAGCGGTACATCCGCCACCAGGTGCTCCCGCACCGAGTCCCGCAGCAACCCGTCCAGTTCCGCCTTGGCGTCCTCGAACGACCTCCGCCTGGCCCCCCGCCCCGGCGCCTGCCACCACGGCTCCATCCAGGTCCGGCCGCGCCGCCATTCCAGAAAATAGCCCGGCGGCAGCTTGCGGATGCCTTCGATCAGCGTGTGCGGCCCCGGAACGTAATTCACCGATAAGTACGCGTCCAGCGCCCCCAGATCCAGCTTCCGCGGTACTTCCGGGTGCTCCAGAATCGCCTTCAGTTCGCTGCCGAAATACAGTTCGCCGCCCCGCCGGCAATAGTACAGCGGCTTGATCCCCACCCGGTCGCGCCCCAGCACCAGCCGCCGCCGCGATTCCGTCCACAACGCCATCGCGAACATCCCCCGCAGCCGCGCGAAGCACGCCGTATCCCATGCCAGAAAGGCCCGTAACACCGTTTCCGTGTCGCAGTTCGACCGGAACCGGTGCCCCATCCCTTCCAACTCGGTTCGGATTTCCCGGTGGTTGTAGATTTCCCCGTTGAACACAATGACGGTGTCCCCGTCATCGCTCACCATGGGCTGGTCGCCGCCGCCCAGATCGATGATCTTCAGCCGTACCGCGCACAGCGTCGCCTCGCTGCCTTCGAAGATCCCCTGCTGATCCGGCCCGCGATGGCAGAGAACTTCCGTTAGGCGGCGCGCCATGCCCCGGCTTCCGCCCCGGTTGAGGCGTGTAAACCCCGCAATCCCGCACATTACGACCTATCCCCGTTCCCCGTGAGGGGCCCTATCCAACGTTTCCATTCTCGGATGGATTTGTCCTGAATATATCACGGCGCGAAGAAGTTTTGGAACTTTCCCCGGTTCACCCTACGCGTGCATCCCCGCTTCTCCGGTTTCCGGCCGATAAGGAAGGATGGATGAGGAGGATGCCGCACCCGTCTACCATGGCCTTCCGCCATCTCTTTTACGCCCGCGCGGTCGCCGCGCTGCTGCTCGGCGCCGCATCCCTCTCCGGGCAAGGCCTCGAAAGCTGGCGCTTCTGGAATCTGGCGGACGGAATGGCCGAATCCTTCTCCGGGGATATCTCCGTCGCTCCCGATGGCCGGGTTTGGATCCGCCACGGACGCGTCGAGTGGGTCACGGTTCTCGATGGCTACACCGCGCGCGGCGTGCCCGCTCCCAAGACCTTGGGCCGCTGGTTCTCCACCACCGGCAACGATTCCCTGATCGCCAGCGACGATGCCGGGCGCCTGCTGGAGTATGCCAACCGGAAATGGATCTCCCATCCCGTCTTCTCCGAATCCATCCTGCCCCTCAGCCCCACTCGCGTCCTCCTCAGGCGGGCCGGAGACATCAGCCAGTTTGACCTCGATACCCGCGTCCAGTGCGTCATCCGCCGCGCCCAAGACACCCGCCTCGGCCGTTTTGGCGCCCTTTGTTCCGCCGGCGGCAACGGCGGCTTCTGGGTCCTCGGCAAAACCGGCGTCGCAAGGGCGGGGCCCGGCGCCAACCCCTGGACCGAGTACGAATTCGCTTCCCTGGGCCTGGAAAATGCCGTCGAGCCTTACCAAGGCGACGATGGATCGCTCTACGTCGTCGCCACCCGCAAAGCCGGCCAGTCCAAAGTGCTGGCGCGCCTGAATGGCAAACGATGGGAAATCGTCTATCGCAGCGACAAGGGCCTGATCCGCGGCTGGCCCGGCGCCGCCGGCACCCTCTGGCTGCACGATCCCAACGGCTTGCATCACCTGCTGGGCGGATGCGTCGAAACCCAGGACCGCAAAGGCGTCCTCTCGGGCAATATCCTTACCGTCGTCACCCAACCGGGGGGCACTATCTGGATTGGAACCAACCAGGGCGTGGCCCGGCTTTCGCCTTCTCTCTGGCGGACTCCGCCCGAAGTGGCGCATGTCCGCTCCGGAGTCCAGGGCGCCTATGAGGACCTCGATGGCTCTCTCTGGTTCCTCTCCCAGACCGGTCTGTCGCGCCTCCGAGGCGATGCCTGGGAAGAGTACTCCTTGCCGCCCAGGTGGAGCAGCGCCACCCAGGGAACCGAAATCTCCCCCGCTCCCGGCGGCGGTCTGCTCGTCATGGTCGCCACGCCCAGCGTGAATCTCCTGCTGGCCTTCGATCCGCGTCATCCCGGCTTCCGCGAGATCCCGCCTCCCGCCGGCCAGACCATGCAACGCGTGCTCCCCCGTGACGCCAACTCGGTCTGGATCTGCACCCGCATCACCGGTACCCAGGAGCTTTCGCTTCACATCTTCGATGGCAAGGCGTATCGCGAGTATCTTCGTTTGCTTCCCGAGTGGGGCCTCGGTGTAATCCGCGCCATCTACCAACTGCCCGGCGGAGACCTGCTGATCGGCGGCAGCGGCGGGTTCGGCCGCTACGCCAACGGCCGGTTCCGCAGTATCGGCCCCGCCGAAGGCTTCACCGACAACGCCTGCTTCAGCCTCTGCCCGGCGGCGGACGGCGCCATTATCGCCGGCGGCCGCCAGAAGGTGTTCCGCTACGACGGCAAATCCTGGAACGTTCTCCAGGATGGCCTGGACTTCGTCCGCGATATCCGGCAAGCTCGCGACGGAACCGTCTGGGTGGCCTCGGGTACCGGAGTCCACCGCTGGCGGAACGGAGTCTGGATCGCCAACGACGACCACGACGGCCTGCCCTCCAACATGGCCTACGCCGTCATCGAGGACCGCCGCGGCCGGCTGTGGGCTGGGACCACCGCCGGCATCTCCCGGTTCCATCCGGACGCCGATACCGACCCTCCACGCACCTTCCTGGCAGCCTCCGACAACCAGCGCGAGGTGCCCCCGGACGGCCACGCCCGCTTCGTGTTCTCCGGCGCCGACAAGTGGAAGCTTACGCCCGCCGACCGGTTGCTGTTCTCTCACCGCCTGGACGGCGGGCCCTGGAGCCCCTTCGTCCCCGGCAACTCAGCCTCGTTTTCCGGATTGCACGCCGGCCCGCACCGCTTTGAGGTCCGCGCCATGGATCGCAACGGCAATGCCGATCCCACCCCTCCCGGCTTCGACTTCGCCGTGCTGGTCCCCTGGTATCGGGAATCCGGCTTCCTGGCCACCTCCCTCCTCGGCACGGCGCTGATCCTCGCCCTCGTGTCGCTGGCCGCTTTCCATTACCGCGCGCGCGGCCGCATGATCGTCCAACTGCGCCGCGCACAACAATCCGCCCAGGCGGCCCTCGAATCCGCCCAGGCCGCCAGCCGCGCCAAAAGCGATTTCCTGGCCAATATGAGCCACGAGATCCGCACCCCCATGAACGGTGTCATGGGGATGACCGCCCTGGCCCTGGCCACCGAACTGTCCCCCGAGCAGCGCCAGTACCTCATGGCCACCAGCGCTTCCGCCGATTCCCTGCTCGCCATCCTCAACGACATCCTCGACTTCTCCAAAATCGAAGCCGGCAAACTCCAGTTGTCGCCGGTCGATTTCAGCCTCCGCGATTGCATCGCAGACGCCCTCCAGACCGTCGCCGTCAGAGCCTCCGAGAAAGGTCTGGAACCCACCTATGGGTTCTCCCGCAACGTGCCCGACGCCCTCCACGGGGATGCCGGTCGCCTCCGCCAGGTGGTCGTGAACCTGGTCGGCAATGCCGTCAAATTCACCGACTCGGGCGAGATCAACGTCGCTGTCGAATCCAACGAGCGGGACGGCCAGGTGACCCTCCACGTGCGCGTCATGGACACCGGCGTGGGCGTGCCCGCGGAGAAGCAGACGAGCATCTTCCAGCCTTTCGAGCAGGCTGACAGTTCCACCACCCGGAAGTACGGCGGCACGGGGTTGGGATTGACCATCTGCACCCGCCTCGTCGCCTTGATGGGAGGCAGAATCTGGCTCGAAAGTCCCCGCACCGATTGCCCTCCCATATCCGGCGGACCGGGCTGCGTCTTCCACTTCACGGCGCAACTCGCCCGCGCCGGCGGCCCCGCCGCCCCACCGCCCGTCTCTCTGCCGGACGGCGTCCGCTGCCTGGTGGCCGTCGGTTTGAACGCGCGGCGCATGAACATCCTCGAAACCCTCGCCGGCTGGGGCATCCCCACGGAAACCGTGGCCGACGACGACGCCGTGATCCCCACGCTCCAGGACGCCGCCGCCGCCGGAACGCCCTTCTCCGTCGCCATACTCGACCTGCACGCTCCCACGGCGGATAGCTTCGAGATCGCCCGCCGCATCCGCCAGTCTCCCGGTCTGCGGCCCCTCCGCATCGTGGCCCTCACCTCACCGGTCCCCGGCGGTGGCCGAAGCCCTGCCGAAAGCGCCGCAGTCGACGCCATTCTCATGAAGCCCGCCAAGCAATCCCTGCTGCTGGCCACTCTGGCGTCGGTCCTCAATCCCACCAGCCCGCCCCAAACCCCCGGGCCCGGCGCCAATCCGTGTCCCGCCTGGCGTATTCTCCTGGCGGAGGATAACAAAGTCAACCAACTGGTAGCCCGGCGGCTGCTCGAAAATCGCGGACACACCGTCACTGTCGTCGACAACGGCCGCGCCGCCGTCTCCTCCGCCTTGACCGGCGCCTTCGATCTCGCCTTGATGGACGTCCAGATGCCCGAGATGGACGGCCTGGAAGCCACCGCCGAGATCCGCCGGCGGGAGACGCACCCCCAGCACCTGCCCATCATCGCCATGACCGCCCACGCCATGCGGAGCGACCGCGACCGCTGCCTGGAGGCCGGCATGGACGGCTACGTCATGAAACCCGTGCAGCCCGCCGAACTCGACCGCGCTCTCGCGGAAGCCATGTCTGGCCCCCGGTTTGCCCCGTAGCGGTTCGACCGCCCATCCGCCGGCCCTCCCTCACCCCACATCCGGCAGCAGAAACCGCGCCGGCTCGCCCGCCGCCCGCGCCACCCGCTCCGCCGCCGTGTACCCGCTGCGGACCGCTCCCTCCATGGTGGCCGGCCAGCCCGTTCGCGTCCAGTCTCCCGCCAGAAACAGGTTCGGAATCCCGGTCTCCGCCCCCGGCCGCAGCGCTTCCGTGTCCGGCGCCGCCGAAAACGTCGCGCGCTGCTCCTTCACCACGTGGGCCTTCACCAGCCGGGCCTCCCCAACCCGCGGAAAGTACTTTCGCAAATCGCCCATGGCCATTTCCACAATCTCGCCCCGCGAAAGCCGCGTCAGATCCCGCGAGGCGCTCACCACCAATTGCAGATACTTGCCGCCGCCCTTATTGAACATCCACTGCATAGTCCCCTCCAGCAGCGCCGCGTACGGCAGCGTCGTGATCTCCCGGTCGAACCACAGGTGAACTCCCGTGATGGGCGAATGCTCGAACGGCGGAGCCGCCAGACCCACCGCTTCCAGCCGCTCGAAGGGCAGCGCGCATATCGAGTAGTCGCCCCGCACCCGCTCGCCCCCCACAACCATGCCGCCTTCTTCGATCCCCTCCACCGTGCTCCGCAGATGCAGCCTCACCCGGCTCATCGCCCTCCAAGCCACGGCAGAGTATAACTCCCCCAGCGGCACCGACGGCACGCCCATCTCGGAGGCGTCCGCACGCGCCAGAAAGCCCAGCCAGAAAACCCGGAACCCGTGAACCGCCGCCATGCGCTCCAGATCTTCGTTCACCGCGCTCACCAGCACCTGCCGCCAGAACCGCTCGATGGCCCGCGGCGTCTGCCGCTTCTGTCTCAGCCAGTCGAGCATGCTGATCCGTTCCAGGTCCCCGCGCCTGGTGCGTTCCCGCAGCATCGCCAGCATCGCCCGCGCAATGCCGATCTTGTCCGCTATCGTTAGGCACGGCATCTTCCCGAACGAACCGGCGAAATGCAACGGCGCCGGCAACCGCCCCCGCCGCAGCACCGAGATTCGCCCGCCCGGTTCCAGAAAGAAAAACTCACGATAAAACCGGATCCGCTCCCGCACTCCCAGCCGCTCGTAGAAGTTCAGCAGGTTGACGCAGCAGCGCAGCAGAATATGCTGGCAATTGTCGATCGTTTCGGCCGCCTCGCCCTCCGTGCCGGGCACCGCGTACGACGTGGCCCGCCCGCCCAGGAATGGCCTCGATTCAAACAGCTCCACCTCGAAGCCCGCGCTCCCCAAAGCCGCCGCCGCCGATAGTCCCGCCAGTCCGCCCCCGGCGATCAGAACCTTCCGCATCAGCAGCCAGTATGCCATGGACGCCCGTCCCGCCGCGCTCGCCCGCCGCCCGAATCGCCGTTCCCCATCCCGTGCCAGATCACTCGGCACGGTCCCCTTCGATGGTACGGACTTCATCCCATCCTGAAGCGTTCGGCGAGCCGCATGGATCGTCGGGAAACGATTGGGCCATTCTCGCCGTTCAGGATACTAATAAGCACGAATTGACATGAACAGGGGGATAGTATTGTTTCCCGGGCAACGGTTGGGACGCTTTGGAATAGAAATCCTGGCCAATAGCAGGAAGGAGAGAATGAGTCTGCTCAGACCGGCAAACGGTTTCCGATCGGTTTTGGCGATAGCCGCCGCCGCCGCGTTCTGTGTGTCCACCGGGCCGGCCTACGGCGCCGGGGTGCAGGTGAGCCTCGCGTCGTTCTTCAGTGCGGACGACGTGTTGCGCTATAGCGGCGGGTTCGCCACGCCAAGCATCGCATACGACAATCCCGCACCCTCAGCCCGCGGCCCGGTATCCGTTCCCGCAGGCGTTCCGGAGCCCGTCTCGTCACCGTACCGATCTGGTATTCACGGATTACTGCGCATTCGCGGCGGACTCCAGGACAGGTATCCACAACTCCTGCTTGGGTTGGATCAGGTTCATGTTCGGTCCGATGGTCTTTCGGTTCGCCATGTAGATCGCGCCGAACTTCATCATGTTGCCATAAGCCCGCTGCGCGATCTTAGACAGAGAGTCGCCGGACTTCACGGTATAGAACCCTCCGGGCACCGGCTCACCGGCCTTGATGTAGATGGGATCCATCACTATGGTGGTTCGTTGCCCGGTTTGCCGCGCCTCCGGCTCCTGCTTATAGGCCTGAAACAGGTCCGCCGTGTTCTCGGCATCGCCCGCGGTGGTTGCCAGGACCTCCATCGCCAGCGTGGCGAGGCCCTTCGGCCCGACGAATTTCAGGAACAGATCCTTGATCTCGAATACCACGTTGAACTTGGCGACGCTGGTCTTGCCGTACCGCTTTACAATTTCGTCCAACGTGTCGAAGACCTTGGGCAGATTTCCTTGGCCGCCACGGTCCATGATCTTGACCCGCCCCAACATGTCGCGGAATGCATAAAGCCGATGCCCACCGCCGCCACTGAAATTCACTCCGAAGGACATAACGCCGCCATCGTGCGGCACGGCGCGCTCAACGTCGTTCCAGGTCTTGGCGCTCAGCACCGGTCCGATCCTGGCCTTCAGCTTCGTCAAAAACGTGCGCATTTGCGTGCCGCTGGAAGTGCCCAGGTCGTCGAGTGTCAACCCCAGTCCGCCCGCCAGATCGTTGACCGCCGCGTACGCTTTTTGCCCGGTCTCGCGCAGCGCTTGCGTAGCGGAGACGTACACGCAGCGTCCACCGCCGCCCAGAGCCGCCGATCGCCCGCCCGGATCGACAATGAGCTGCATCATGCGGCTCCTGGACACCACTTCCTTGACGATTTTGGCGCCCTTGCCAACCGCTCCGACAATCGAGAGAGCGCGCAGTGCGTCCTGTGCGACGCTGCCCACGGTGCCTTCCGCTATCCCTTCGCCGAAGCGCAAAACGTTAACCGTGCCTTTGCCCACTTCCATGGCCGTAGCCACGGCGGTCGCCACCACTACGCCAAACAGGCCAGGATACTCGTTGACGAAACGGTCAAGCGCCTTCTCGGATATCTTGTGTTGCTCGTCCCACCAATCGGCAATGTCGCTCGCGGTACGCATGGAATGTCTCCGGTGATACAAGCGCGATTTTCCGGAGAATCGGGTCATATTGCCGGAGCGCAACGTAGGGAAACGTACCAACAGACTCACTGCGCGCGCCATTTGTGCATTCCGGCCGGCCAGTTGGGCCGCATGGTGAACTCCAGCCGCGGCGCCTGCGCCCGATCGATTGGGCGGGATGGCGGATCGAGCCGGCAAGACAGGCCTCTCGTGCGTGATTTGCGCACCCGCGAGCGATTGTGGCCGCGGGCTCGATTCTCCGCGGCTTCTGGCGGGCGCGGCATAGCGGGGGATGCGCTGGCGCGATGTGAAGCAGGATGGTATCCCGCCTTCGGACGGGGCGCGGGATGCCAACGTGTGCCTTGTATGGCCACCCGCGAGCCGATTGACAATCGGCCGCGGGCTGCCAGCCCAATGCCACATAAGTTTTACCGTCATCGGGAGTTCTGCGGAATTCGTGGGGCGGACCCCCTGGTCCGCGCGGGACGCCCCCGTCCCGCATCCGGAAGAACGATATCGGCATCTTGCAGGGCACGAGCAGGCCGGCGGGGGCGTCGGCCGCGGACCGGGGGGTCCGCCCCACTACTTGTGCGGATGTCCGGTAGCGGCAAAACTATGTGGCATCGGGCTGCCAGCCTGCCCCACAATGGCGAGTGTGAGAGAATGGCGTCTGATGGCGGAAATATCTCTGGCGGAAAAGATCGGCGCCCATACGGCGCGGGTGGGCGTGGTCGGGTTGGGATACGTGGGCCTTCCCCTGGCGGTCGAGTTCGCCAGGGCTGGATTCCACGTTACCGGAATCGATATCAGCGAGGAGAAAGTCCGCCGCGTGAATGCGGGCGATTCGTACGTGGGCGATATCCCCAGCGCCGTGCTCGCGCCGCTGGTGGAGTCCGGCCACTTGCGGGCCACTTGCGATTTCGCGGCGGTGCGCGACCTGGATACCGTCAACATCTGCGTCCCCACGCCACTGCGCAAGACCAAGGACCCGGACATGAGCTTCATTGTCTCGTCCTGTCAGGAGATCGCCCGCTATTTTCACGCGGGCATGCTGGTGATCCTGGAATCCACGACATACCCGGGCACGACCGACGAAGTCGTGCTGCCCATGCTGTCGAAGACGGGGCTCGAAGTGGGGCGCGATTTCTTCCTGTGCTTCTCGCCGGAGCGCGTCGACCCGGGCAATCCGCAATACCAGACGGCCAATATCCCGAAAGTGGTGGGCGGAGTCACGCCGGCGTGCACGGAGATGGGCCGGCTGTTCTACGCGCAGGCGCTGGAGCGGGTGGTGCCGGTGAGTTCCACGCAGGTGGCGGAGATGGTCAAGCTGCTGGAGAACACCTTCCGCATGATCAATATCGGCCTGGCGAACGAAATGGCCCTGATGTGCGACCGCATAGGAATCGACGTCTGGGAGGTGATCGACGCGGCGGCCACCAAGCCGTTCGGCTTCATGCCGTTCTACCCGGGGCCGGGGCTGGGCGGGCACTGCATCCCCATCGATCCCTTCTACCTGTCGTGGAAGACCAAGCAGGCGGGCATCGAAGCCCGCTTCATCGAACTGGCGGGGTACATCAACGGACAGATGCCGCAGTTCGTGGCCGACAAGGTGCAGAACGCGCTCAACGACCTGGGGAAGCCCGTCAAGGGCACGCGCATCCACATTATGGGGGTGGCGTACAAGAGGGACATCGACGACCTGCGGGAATCCCCGGCGCTGGACGTGATGTTGTTACTCCAGCGGCGCGGGGCGCGGGTGAGCTATAGCGACCCGCACGTGCCGCGGGTGGCGCTGGACGGGCTCGCGCTGCAATCGGCGCCGGAGGAAGCGGCCGGGGACGCCGACTGCGTGGTGATCGTCACGGACCACAGTTCCTTCGACTATGCGGCCCTGGTGGAGCGGGCGCCCTTGATTGTGGATACCCGCAACGCGCTCAAGGGATTCCACTCGGAGCGCATCGTTCGCCTGTAAATTCCCGTGGACTTTGGCCACCGGCCCTAAATGGCTACCCCCGGGGATATTGACAACCCGGCGAATCGCCTTCAAGCTGAACATAGCGGGGTGATTATGAAGTCCATTCGCAGTCTGGCGCCGTTGGCGGTGCTTCTGGCTCTGGGAATTGGGCCGGCGCTTGCGCAGCCGGTGACTTCGGCCAAGTCCGGCGTGGTGGCGTATCTCGAAGGCAAGGTCTACCTGGAGAACGAGCGGCTGGAGTTTTCCACCGTCCATTTTCCGCAGATCAAGGAGAACGGCACGTTGCGCACGGAGGATGGACGCGCCGAGGTGCTGTTGACCCCCGGAGTGGTGCTTCGCCTGGGCGAGAACAGTTCCCTGAAGATGCTTACCAACCGGTTGATCGACACGCGGCTGGAACTGGTCGCCGGCTCCGCCGTGGTCGAGGCCGACAACGTCGAGAAGGACACGGCCGTGACGGTGGTTTGCAAATCCGGCACGGTGGGCGTATCCAAGATGGGCATTTACCGCTTCGACGCCGAACCGGGACGGCTGAGAGTCTTCAAAGGTCTGGCGGATGTGAAGCTGGGCGCGGAGACGGTGGAAGCCATCATGGTGCCGGGCGGCAAGGCGATCAGCCTGGCGGGCGATACCGCGACCGCCGAGAAGTTCGATATCGAGGATACCGACTCGCTGGACCGCTGGAGCGGCCATCGGGCCATGGTGCTGGCGATGGCGAATCCGTCGGCCGCCAAGTCGGCTTCCACGCGGCCGACACTCAGTTTCGGCATGGGAATGGGAATGGGAATGGGAATGGGAATGGGAATGGGGGCGTGCGGCTGGGTTTGGAATCCGTGGTATGGGTTGTACACCTACGTTCCCTGCTATGGCACCTACAACAGCCCTTATGGCTACCGGTATTGGAGTCCGTACACGGTTGGGCAGGCCTACTACCATCCGCCGGTGTATTCCGGCGGCGGAAGCGGCGGAAACTCGGGTTATAGCTCGGTGCCGTACAGCACGACGCCGGCTTCCTCCATTGGGAACTCGGGGGTTTCGAACTCCGTATCGTCGGTGAGCGCCGCGCCGTCCAGTTCCATGGGATCCACTTCGTCGTCCGCGGCGGCTTCCTCCTCGGCGGGACACGGTTCCTCGGGCGGCGGACGCAGCCACTAGTACTACTGGGTCACAAAATTGCTAAACCTCCTGCCGGCGCGGGTTTCGCGAGGCCCTGGAACGACCAAATTCGCGTTCCGCTGAAAGCCGGCCACGAGCGGCGACACTCAATAGTGACAAGGCTCCGGATGCCTTCGGCAAATATTGGGCGACGTTTTTTATGACCCAGTAGTACTAGGGCTCCCGTCGGAAGTTCGGCGGAAGGAACAACTCGTCACGCACAGCCCGCAACCAAGAACCCGGGTGTTTTCTTTGCGGGCTTCGCGGCTTTGCGAGCGATTGTGTTCGCATCTCCGCGCGCCCCCTCCTACAATCCAGCGATGGACGCGGATCTGGAGTGTTTGCTAGGATTTGAATGTGCCCGCATGGGAACGCCGCGAGCGGTGATTGGCTGTAACGCCGATTGACGAAGGCGCGTCCAATCAGTACTCGAAGCGGTCTCGTACCACCAGGGAGGTTTGTAGTGTCTCGCAATTCCGTCGGAAGTTTCGCCGCCAGAGTCACGTGGTTGCTCCTGCCCGCCATGCTTCTGGCGCAGCCGGGCTCCTACACCATTACCACCATCGCTGGAACGGGCGGCACCGCCTATTCCACCACCGCCGGTTCGTCCGGAGACGGCGGGACGGCCACCAACGCATTCCTGAATGCTCCCGTATCCGTGGCGGTCGATTCGTCGCACAACATCTACATTTCCGACAGCAATAACAACAAGATCCGCAAAATCACCAACGGCATCATCACCACCATGGCCGGGAAGGCCAACCCCGGTTTCAGCGGTGACGGCGGTCCTGTCGCCAACGCCTTGTTCAGCAGCCCGAACGGATTGTGGTTCGACACTCAAGGCAACCTGTTCATCGCCGATCTGCTGAATCAAGTGGTACGCGAGGTTTACGCTGGAAATGGCACAATCCAAACGGTGGCCGGCAACAACAGCTCGGGTTTCTTTGGCGACAACGGCGTGGCCACCAACGCCGAAATGAACCAGCCGTACGGGGTGGCGGTGGATGCGGCGGGCAATGTTTATATCTCGGACAGCGGGAACAACCGGATCCGCGTGGTGAACGCCGCCAATGGGAACATCGCCACGTACGCCGGCACGGGATTCAATCAATATGGAGGCGATGGCGGCCCGGCGGTAAACGCCAGCATCTATCGGCCTTACGGCTTGGCGGTGGACGCGGCGGGCAATCTCTATATCGCCGACAACGGGAACAATCGCATCCGGCGCGTGGGGACCGATGGCAAGATCTCGACTGTCGCGGGGACGGGAACCGCGGGCAACTCGGGCGATGGCGGGCCGGCCACCAGTGCGCAGCTCCGCCAGCCTTCGGGTGTGGCCCTGGACACCTCGGGAGACATTTTCATCGCCGACTACGGCAACAGCCGGATCCGCGAGATCACGCCCGACGGGATCATCCATACCATCGCGGGCGGCACCGGGGTCGGGTACACCGGCGACGGGTTCATCGCCACCAACGCCAAGCTGAATTTTCCGACGGGAGTCGCAGTGGATTCCTCGACCGGCAAGGTGTATGTCGCCGATTCGAGCAATAACGTCATTCGGATGCTGACGCCCTACCCGCCCACGGTCGGTGGTGTCCAGAGCGCCGGCCAATTCGGCGCTTTCCCGCAGGTTGCCCCCGGCTCGTGGATCGAGATCTACGGCTCCAACCTGGCGATCGACAGCCGCCAATGGAGCGGCGGCGATTTCGTGGGCCTAGCCGCGCCCACGGCCCTGGACGGGACCACGGTCACCATCGGCGGCCAGTCGGCGTTCATCGGCTACATCGGCGGCGGGCAGGTGAACGTGCAGGTTCCCTCGAACGTCCCCAGCGGGCAGCAGTCCCTCATCGTGAAGACCGCCTACGGGAGCAGCACGGCGTATTCGGTGACCGTGAACGCCACCCAACCCGGGCTGTACGCCCCGTCGTGGGCCCTGGTCAACGGCACGCAATACCTGGGGGCGGTTTTCGGCAATACCACGACGTACGTTTTTCCGCCCGGCGCGGTCTCCGGCTTCACTTCGCAGCGCGCCAAGGCGGGAGATACCATCACGCTGTACGGCATCGGATTCGGCAGCGTGAATGGCGACACTTCGGCCGGCCAAATCGTGCAGAAATTCAATACGCTCGCGCTGCCGCTCCAGGTTTTCATCGGCGGAACCCAGGCCAGTGTGACGTACCAGGGTCTGGCGCCCAACTTCGTCGGCCTCTATCAGTTCAACGTGGTGGTGCCGGCGGTTGCTTCAAGCGACAAGGTCCCCGTCACGTTCAACCTGGGCGGCACACCGGGCACGCAGACCGTGTCTATCGCCGTGCAGTGAGGGGGCGGTTAGTCCGATAGAGTTGAACGGATCGGGTCAAACTGTGTGGTGGAGCGGGCGATATCGGCGGCTGGCCCGGACGCCGATGAGTTCCGCCACCTCTCCCAGGAGGTTGGGCAGGTTTTCGGTATAGATCGCCACCTCGTGGTTGAGTTGCTTCGACCGCCGTCTGCCGATCCTCGGCTCGTACGAAGTCACTACCGCGGTTGCCGGATGGTATGGCTTAACGCGGGCATACGACAAGACGTTCCGGCCGTGGCGCGAGCCAAACTCCGAACCGCTCAAAACCAGCTCGTACTGGCCTTCATCGAGCTTGGCGAACGCCTCGGACGGACTGGCAGCCACATCCACGGAGTATCCACCGGCCTGCAGTATGGTTTGTAGTGCTAAGCGGGGCGCCAACTCGCCATGTACCAGGAGCACGCGGGCTAAATCCAGAGCCCGGCGCTCCCCGCCGCTTAGCTGCGGCATTGGAGCCATAATCATTGTCGATCTATACTCTACTTTAACCGAAATTGCCTTTTTTTCAGCCACTTAAATTTCGCGGGCGGACGCAGCGAGGCGCTTGTTCCGAACATCCGGCCATCGAGGGTACCAGGGGTACCAGAACGCCGGGTTTGGAACTGTGCCAAAAGAAACTCTTCCGTCACAATTCTGACGCTGGGCCGGGAAGTTGCACGGGAAGCCCGTGCCGCCGCCCGCAGTCACGGCTTCCGGGGATCACCTGACGCCGGCACCCGGCGCTACTTCTTCTTTCCGCCGAAGATCGAGAGGTTGACGGCGTTGGCCATGGCCTCGTAGCCGGTGTTGTTGGGGTGAAGGTGGTCGCCGGGGTCGAACTCGGCTCGGAAGCGCTTGGGGTTGGCGGGGTCTCGCGTGGCCGCTTCGAAATCCACCACCGCATCGTAGGCGCCGCCGCTGCGGATCCAGGCGTTCAGGGCCTGGCGAATGACTTCGCCAGCCGGGGTGGAGTAGGACGCTCCTTCGTACGGCGTCAGCGTGCAGCCGATGGCCCGGATGCCGTGAGCGTGCGCCATTTCGATCATCGTCTTGTGCGCGGCGATCAACTCCTCGGCCGTCACCGCCTCGGCGGGCGTGCCGGCCCCGTGGCCGATGTCGTTGATGCCTTCGAGAATCATCACCCACTTGACGCCCGACTGGCTCAGCACATCGCGATCGAAGCGCGCCAGGGCGCTGGAACCGGTGATGTCGCGCAAAATGCGGTTACCGCCGATCCCCATGTTGGCCACGCCCACACGCTCGGTCGATTTGTTGGCTGCCAACCGCGCCGCAAGCAGCGCCGGCCAACTGTGATTGGTCTCGATTTCGGATCGCGCGCCGTCGGTGATGGAATCGCCGAAAGCGACTATCGCCGCCGCGCCCGCGGGCGCCAGGACATCGATGCCCGCTAGCCAGTAATACTGCTGGGTCTTCTGCGCATCGGCCAGGGAGGCGTCGCCGGTTGCGTCGCCGTCCTTGATGTAGGTGTAGTGCAGCCCGGTGGAATGGCCGGCCGGGGGGCCGGTTTCGCCAGGGAAGTAGAGGCTCACGGACAGGTCGGCCAGTGGGGCAACGGTCATGTCGACCGGATCGCTGATCTCGACGATCCCCGGTCCGATGGTGCAGCCCGGCTTGCCGGCGAACGAAAGAGCGTGGTCCGAGGCGGCGGCGATTTCCGAATCCTTGCCGCGCACGGCGATATGCGCCGCACCCACCACCAGCGGTACCGCGCCGAAGGCGTTGGCGATCTTGACCCTCAGCCGGCGTCCGCCCATGCTGGCGCGCGCCTCCATGCGCACGGTCTGGTTGTGAAAGCCCAGCGCCCCCAGCGGAGCGTTCCTGGGCGGCGCGGCGGGCGCCGCCGGAGGCTGTGTCCGGACCAGGGTTTCCGCCGTAGTCCAGGTGGCCACCCAATGGTCGGGACTCTTCTGCTGGGCCTCGGCGGCCACCAGAAAACCAAGTTGTGCCGCCACCAGCGGCAGCACGGCGAATCGCAGCTTCATTGCAGAATCTCCTTCCGACTGGAGATTATAACCGCTGAGCGGCCGCCGCCGCACGCGGGGGCGGGTTCTCAAGGCGAGAGTGAGTGCCGCGGCGGGCGCTTGCCAGGCCCGGCGCGCCCGAAGGCGGCCGGCAATCGGCCCGACGCCGGCTGTTGGCAAGCGCCCAAGGCGGGTTGCCAGGTTGCCACGCATCTCGGCATCGCCGCAACCAGGTCAGGCGAGAGTGCGGGCGTGCTTCGCTCGCCGGGCCGATTGCCGGGTGCCCCCGGGCGGGGCCGCAGGTTGCCAACCTGTCGCCATGGGCCTGCGGCCCACGGAAGGCAATGAAAACCCGGTTCGGATGCGCGCAACCACTCCCTCCCGGTCGTGCCTCCGAACGGAGCCGCGCGGCGGTGGCCCGGCGTTTTCAACGGTGCCCCACACAAGGCTGGAGGATTTTTCTTGACATTCACGGGCTTTAGTACTAAGTAGTTAGTATGCGGCATCCGAGCGGCACATTAACCGGACAGGAACTGGAGATCATGAAGATCGTGTGGGAGCGCGACAGCGCCACCGTCCGCCAAGTTTACGAGACGCTGCTGGAGCGGCGAAAGGTGGCCTACACCACGGTCATGACCATGATGAAGATCCTGGAGCGGAAGAAGTATCTGAAAAAGACCGAGGTGGACCGGGCATACGTCTACCGGCCCGCGCAGCCGAAGCGGCAGGTGATCGGGGCGATGGTGAAGGAATTCGTCAACCGGGTCTTCAACGGGAGCGCCCAGCCGCTGCTGGTGCACCTGGTGGAGGATAACGAGCTGACGCGGGCAGAGTTGGAAGAGATCGCGATGCTGCGGAGGAAGCCATGAATACGGCACTGGTGTGGGACAACCTGGTGGCGTACAGCCTGCAGATCGGGCTGCTGGTGGGGGTGGCGTCGGTGATCCCGGCGCTCTTGCGAACGGCCGCGCCGAAGGCACGGCTGGCCTACTGGCAGCTTCTGCTGGTGGCTTGCCTGGTGCTGCCGCAGACGCGCGCGTGGAAGCAGGCCACGGTGACCGTGAGTACTCCGGCGGCGGCGCCGGTGGCTCCGGCGGTTGCGGTGACGCCCGTGCCGATGGCCCGGACCGGGAGGCACTGGGCGCCGGGTGAGATCGGGCTCCTGATACTGGCGGCGGGCGCGCTGGCGCGGCTTGGATGGCTGATGGTGGGGTTCGGGAAGCTGCGGCGCTACCGCCGGCACTCGACGCTGTGGCGCGGCCCGGCGATGGCGTTCGGCCCACGGCCGGAATACCGCATCTCCGAGGACATCGGCAGCCCGGTGACGTTCGGGTTGCGGTCTCCGGTGGTGCTCCTGCCGCGGAACTTCGAAGAACTGGCGCCGGCGATGCGGGACGCCGTGCTATGTCACGAAGCGTTGCACGTGGAGCGCCACGACTGGGCGTTCACGGTGGCGGAAGAACTGGTGCGCGCCGTTTTCTGGTTCCATCCGGCGATCTGGTGGCTGCTGGGCGAGATCCAACTGGCGCGCGAGCAGGCGGTGGACCGGGAAGTGGTGGAACGGACGCAGGCGCGCGACGAGTATGTGGACGCGCTGCTGGCGGTGGCGGGCGCGCGGATGGATCCGGACCTGGCGCCGGCTCCGCTGTTTCTGCGCAAGCGGCATCTCAAACAAAGGGTGATGGCGGTGGTGAAGGAGATTCGGATGTCCAGGACGAGATTGATATCGACGTTGACGGCGGGGCTGGTGTTGCTGGCCGCCGCGAGCTGGTTCGTAACGGCTGCGTTTCCGCTGGCGGCCGAGCCGCAGATGGTAGCGGATGGCCCGGGGATAACGGTCGAACTGAACGGCGCCCAACTGCTGCACCGTGCGCCGGTGCGGTATCCCGCCGAGGCGGCCGCAAAGGGCGTGCAGGGAACGGTTGCGGCGCAGGTGAGGCTGGACTCGAGCGGCAATGTAATAGACGCGAGCATCGTCAGCGGGCCGGACGAATTGCGCAAGGCCGTGCTGGAATCGGTGCTGAACTGGCATTTCGCCAAGGATTCGGCGGGCGGCACGCGGACGGTAACGGTAAGTTTCCAACTCCCGGCGCCGGAGCCGGCGGCGGCGGGGTCTGCGCACGGGATGACTCCGCAACTGCGCGCGGAACTGGCGGACCGGGCGGCGGACGCAACTGTTGCGGAGCCGGCGGGGTCGGGCCAAGCGCGGGCCGCGTCTGCCGTGGCGGGGTTGAATTCGTCCCACATCGTGAGGATCGACGTGCGCGGGCTGTCCGACCAGGCGCGCAACGACCTGCTGGCGGCCCTGCCGGTGCATGTGGGCGATGCCTGTTCGTTCGAAGCGGTGGCCAGGATCACGGCGGCGGCCCGCGCTTTCGACAAACACTTGCGGGTCACTTGGCAGACCCACAATGGCGAGACGACCCTGATCGTGACGGTCTCCGCGGACGCCATATCTCCAGCCCCGCTGGAGGGAGCGCCGTCACGCATCCAGGTCGGCGGTAACGTTGAGGCCGCCTTGCTCACCTACGGGCCCAAGCCGGCGTATCCGGACTTGGCCAAGGCGGCGCGGATCTCGGGTGTGGTTCACCTGCACGCCATCATCGCGAAAGATGGCGCCGTTCAGAGCCTGGAGGTGATTCCGCCGGCCCATCCGCTGCTGGCCCCGGCGGCGATGGAAGCCGTGCGGCAGTGGCGATACAAGCCGACGCTTTTGAACGGAGAGCCGATGGAGGTGGAAACCACCATCGACGTGAGTTTCATGATTAGCGGGCCGCAAACGGATTCACCGGATTCGCCCCCGGGGCAGGCGGGGCAGCCTGGTCCTTCACCTCTCGGGCTGCGCGTGGAACATTCCGGGCCCGATCTGCTGTTGACCTGGAACAGCGACTCCTACGGCGCCAGGAACGGCAGGCATGGCGTGTTGCAGGTGTCCGACGGCGAAAGCCACCAGAGTTACGAGATTAGCCGCGAGCAGCTCGCCAGCGGTCTTGGCCTGGTGTATTCGCCGCAGACGAAAGACGTGAGTTTCCAGATGAGCGTAACCGATGAGAAGGGAGTCGAGATCGCCAACGGTGGCCTGCGCGTGGTCCATCCGCCGGTGGGCAGCCGTTAACCCAGCATTCATTTCGCGTTGCGCGGAACTTCCGGGTTGTCTTCCGGGGCGGCGGACTGGAGGGGGAGCGAGTGGCCGAGCACTCCCGCCAACGCCACCATCTCGCCCTCGGCGTACAGGGCCGTTGCGGCTCCGTTGGCGGGAATGGCGACGTGGTATGGGATGCCGCTCGCTACCAGCCATTTCAACAGCACCACCGATCGCAGGAACGTCTGCGCGAAGACTCCCGCGCCAAACGCACGGTTGAGAACGGCGAACAGATCGGCTCCAGCGCTGGAACGCACCATCAACCAGATGCCCGCCACAATCGGTAGGATCATGGTGAACGCGTATGCCTTGCGGCAAACGGAGCGGATGCGGGGGTACCTGGCGCACAGCCCGTTCTGGAACAGGGCGAAACAGGCAAGCCACGTGAACCAAGCCAAAAACTCCAACAGCGCCGTTAATGGCTTGGCCATGAAGACCGGCTTACTCGATTGCAGGCCCGAAATATCCCTGCGCCAGTGCCGGTTCGGCTTCCAGGGCCTTGCCCCAGCAGGAGCGCGCTTCATCGGACCTACCGTTAGTTTCCAGAATGCGCCCCAGGTTCAGGAGCGCTTCCGGCATATCGGCCTGTTGGGCCAGGGCCTCGCGATACATGGCGACGGCTTTGTCGAGACGGCCGTTCTTCTCATGCATGAGTCCGGTGTTGTAGAGCACTTCGGGGGAGCTTTCGCCGAGGTCGATCAGTCGAACGTGATACTCCAGAGCGGATTCGAAGTCGTTGGAGTGAATGGCCAGGGCGGCCAGCCCGCGCAGGGCATCGACGTTCTTGGAGTCGCTCTCGAGCATCTTCTCGTAAATGCGCTCGGCGCGTTCGCGTTCCTCGAGGCCGATGTAGGCCAGGGCCAGATTGGCGTAGGCTTCAGGCCAGTTCGGCCGGAACTTCAGACAGCCTTCGAAGGCCTCGGAGGCGCCGCGATAATCCGACCGCTGCAGCCGCAGATATCCCAGGCGGAAGCGCGCTTCTTCTTCCTTTGGGGCCTTTTCCAGCACAAGTTTGTACCAGCGCTCGGCTTCTTCCGGCTGATCGTTGTGCTCCAGCAGAAGGGCCATGTTCCAGAGCGGGGCAAGGGCGTCGGGGGCGGCCTGCATGGCGCGCTCATAGGTGGCCCGCGCGGCTGTCAGGTCGTGAAGCTGTTCCTGCACGATACCCAGGTTGGTGAGGGTTTCCGGCGATTTCGGCTTCAGCTTGAGGGCTTCCTCGTAGGCTTCCGCCGCCTGCTCCCACCGTCCGGACTTCTGATGCGCCAGCGCCAGGTTGAACCAGCCTTCGAAGTGGCCGGGAACGGCGGATACCAGCAGGGTGCAGAACTTGGCCGTGAGGGCATGCTCGCCGGCGGCGCAAGCCCAGGCCGCCAGTCCTTCCAGGGCCACCGTGGAATCGGGACGAAGATCCAGCAACCGCTCCGAGTACTCCCGGACCATGTCGAAGTCTTCCTTCGCCATGCCGATGAGGATCAGGTTGGAGAGCGATTCCTCGGAGTCCGGGTCGCGTTCCAGGATCTGCTGATAGAGTTTCGAGGCATCGTCGGCATGACCCATCGATTGGAGCGAGGCGGCCTTGCCGAAGATGGCGTCCTGGTGATCGGGCGTCAGTTCCAGACAGCGTTCGAAGGCGAACAGCGCCGACTTGGGATCCTCCAGGCGGAGGTGGCACACGCCCAAACCGAGATGGCCGTCGAAGTTCGACGGATCGAGAGTGACGGCCTTGTGGAACGCCTCGCAAGCATTGTCGGAGGCGCCCATGCGTTCGTGGCAGACCGCCAGGTTGAACCATCCCGTGGCGTACTGCGGCTTCATCTGGACCAGGGACCGGTAACTGCGGGCGGCATCCTGGAACGCGCCCAGTTCGAACTGGATGTGGCCCATGGCGCGGTACAACTCGGGGGACGCCTCATTGGCGGCAATGGCACGCTGCAACTGCTGCAGCGCTTCCTCCCGCCGGCCTGCGAGATGCAGCGCGACGGCGCGGGCCAGGAATCCTCCCTTTGCAGGCGCGGGTCCTCCATCTTTGTCCAACACCTCCAGTTCGGTCTGCCGGGGGCTTGGCACCTTCACGCTTCGAATGACTGTCGTACTCATCGCTTTCCATCCTTAAGGCCGGGGCCGCCCGAATAGGTCAGCCTCATCCAATACAGTCGCGCACGGTCTTCCGGCGCGCTTCCAAAGCCGACTCCCCCCATGGGTAGCCGGTCGTCGCTCCAACGGTCCACGGCCTGCCCTTCGAGGAAGACCGCAAAGTCCTTGCCCTGAACTTCCGTACGAACGGCCAGCGCCGTCCGCGCGTTGCTGCTGACCGTCACCGGCTTGGTCACCACCGGTCCCGGCACTCCCGCGATCACCGCCGATCGCTCGAACAGATAACCGCCCTCGGGGTTGACGCGCAGAACCGCGCGATAGTAATCGGTCAGGTCCGACGCACGGAATACCCAGGTAACGCTCTTCTTCTCGACTCTAACCAGGAACTCCAACTCGTAGTCGACCAACTCGATGGAGGGGGCGAACAGAGCCAGCGACCCGGTGCGGGCTCCGGCCGCATCCAGGCGCCAATCCGCCACATCGCCCACCCAGTTGCCGCAACCGGACTCGAAGTGCTCTTCCAGGCGGAGGTCGGCGGGCTTCGGAGTTTTGGAAGTTTCGGCGGCCGCGGCCGCGGCCGACCCGCGCGGCGAATCCTTGTCTTTCTCTTTATCCTTGTCCTTGGAGTAGCCCGAACTCATGGCTGGAGAGCTGCGGTACCATTCGCAGCGCAGCGAAGCCTCCAGGGGGGTGCTGCTAAACAGCACTCCCGGCACGCGCAAGGTGAGCGGGGCGATATCGAGTTGGTAGGTATCCTGGACAATAGGAGAACGCGCCACCGGCCACTCGCGGCCCCCTCTCGTGAACAGCTCCGGCGCCGTGGGGTAGCGGGGCTCTCGAGCGGGCATCGACTGGTTGGCCAGCGGCGGCTGCGGGGCGGGGAACAGACGCCCCAATTCCAGGGTCCGCGGGTCGTCGTTCCAATCGAGCGCACTCCGGCTCTTCGGGGCGACGACCACCGAGCGCTTGCGGAGTTGAGGCGGGCGGAACCCCTTAGACTGGGATTTCCAGGCATCCCTGCCGACGAGCATGTCGACGGCCAGGGTACGTACCCGGCAGGATTGGACAAACGGCCGGGCAATTGCCGGCCGGCGCTGCAGCAGCGATCTGCCGAAAGCCGGTTTGCGTCTGCTGATGGGAAGGGCGTTGAAGGGGCGCCGGCCGACCTGCTGCGGAGCCACGCCTTGCCGGAGCATGGTCAACTGCGCCTGCTGCACGGCCACCTTGGAACTTACCCTGCGCGGGCTTCGCGGAACCGCCAGGGCTCGAGGCCGCATCTGGGTGCCATTCTTATCCATGAGCCGCTGGACGGACACTCCGGCGACACTGTGTCCTCTCAGCGCGAGGCACTGGGGCGCGGAATGCATGATGGTCGGCACGACCAGGGCGGCGGGCACGGGCCGGAAGTCGATCGCCGGGCTGCGCGTGGTGGCGATCTGCGCCGCCGGGAAGCTGCGGCTGTCGAGCGCGGACGCGCTCTCCGGCTGAACCAGGTTGATGGGCTTCATGCTTTCCCGGCGGCGCATGAGGCTGGCCACCTTGTTGGCTTCCATCAACCGGTCCATTCCCAGACGGAGCCGGTGTTGATTGCGGTGCTCCTTGGAGCAATACTCGTCGCCGGCGGCCTTAAGCCGGCCGAGAGGCTTTCCGCAGAATTGGCAAGTCCTGCCAGTCATTTTCGGCTAAATTATAGGCAAAATTTTTCGAAATTACCACAATAAATGGTGAGAACATTCACCTGATAACTAAGGTTAATATGTTGATATAAACAGCTTTAACTCTAGTTTGATGTTACTGCAAGTACCCTGTTGATTTTGGTTAATACGGCAAAAATTCTTGAATCTTCGGGTGCGATTTCCGGTAAAATCTTCCCAGAGACGGCGCTGGCGGAAGCCTGGCGCCGGCGGAGGCAATAGCCATGATCGAGTCTACCGCGCGAGTGGAACGTACCCCTGCCGAGTCGCCCTCGCGGCCGGGTTACCTCTGGGAAGTCCCGCAGAAGCCTGTATCGGTGTATCTGCCGTTCGAGATGATCGACCGGCTGGAGAGTCTGGTCGTAGAGAATTTCCGTTCGCTGACGTCGCGCGGCTCGGAGATCGGCGGATTGCTACTGGGCCGGGGCGCTCAGGGGGCTCCCCTGGTGGTTGTGGTCGAGAATTTCGAACTGGTGTCCTGCGACTACAGCCGCGGCCCGCTGTACCGGTTGTCGGAATCGGACATGGGGCGATTCGAACGGGTCATCGAACAATACGGCAGTGGCGCCGGACCGCGCGTGGTGGGGTACTTCCGTAGTCACACCCGGAAGGGGCTCTCGCTCGACCCTGACGACGTGGCCTTCCTCGACGCGCGATTCCGCGAGGCCCAGCAGTTCGCCTTGCTGGTGCGGCCTTTTGCCAGCAAGGCATCGACGGGCGCCATCTTTATCCGCGAGAACGGCGCCATTCGCACGGAGGGCAGCTACCTGGAGTTTCCGTTCCGGTCCTCGCAGCTCACGGCTTGCCCGACTCCGCCGAAGATCGAGACCGCCAGCGCCGCCGCCGAGGCTTCGCAGAAGCCGCCCGTTCGCGGACAGATTGTGCCCATCGCGTCGCGGCGGGAGATGGCCGTGCCAGTGCCCGAGCCCGCTCCCGAGCCGGCGCCAGCCGTCCAGGCGTCCCAACCCGCTCCCGTGGTGCAGCCGCCAACTCCGGCTCCGGCGCCCAAACCGCCGGCCGAGCCGGTGATGCGCGCCGCCGAGAAGAAGGTGGAGAAACCCGTCGAGAAGAAGGCGGAAAAACCCGCCGAGAAGAAGGTGGAGAAACCCGCCGAGAAGAAGGCGGAAAAGGTTGAAAAGGTTGAAAAGGTAGAGAAGAAAGCGGAGAAAGCGGAAGAGAAGCCTGCTCCCCGGCGAAGCGACCTGGCTTTACCGAAGACTTTTGCGGAAGCCGAGCCGGCTCCCGCCGAAGCCCCATCCTCGGGGGGCGGAAGCAAACTGGTGTGGGCGGTGGCTGTGGTGGCGCTGGCCGCGGTACTGGGCGGGGGCTATATGCTGTATCCGGGGTTCCATAAGGCCGCCCGGGTCCCGTCGGCGGCTTCCGATACCACCGATCTGGGTTTGCGCGTGGAACATTCCGGACCCGACCTGCTGTTGACCTGGAACCGCGACTCGTACGGCGCCAAGAACGGCAAGCATGGCGTGCTGCAGGTGTTCGACGGCGACAACCACCAGAACTACGAGATTGACCGCGAGCAGCTCACCAGCGGTCTGGGTGTTGTGTATTCGCCACAGACGCAAGACGTGAGTTTCGCAATGACCGTAACCGACGAGAAGGGAGTGGAGGTTGGCAAGGGCGGCCAGCGCGTGCTGCACCCGCGTCCTTCACCCATGGATGACCCAAAGACGGCCGCCAATGCCGGCAAGCCGGCGCCTTCCACCCCAGCCAAGGGCGAGACTCCCGCGGAAGCCGCTGCCACGCCCGCGGCGGAGGAGACTCCCGTGGCGGCGGAGAAGGCCACGCGTAAGTTCGATTCGGCCGCTTTGGGCAATCGGATTCGTCCGGCCAGCACCAGGGACCTCTCCAGCGCCCTGCCCGACGACGCTCCTAGCGTTGGCGGCGCCGGCGCCGCGCCGCAGGCGGCTTCTCTGCCGGGCGGCAATCTCGCTGGTATTGCACCTCCGCCTCCCAGACAGGCTGCCCCGCCGCCGCCACCTTCATCCAAGGCCGCGGCAAGCCAGATCAGCCAGGCTGTGCTGGTGTATAAGCGCGATCCCGAGTATCCGAAGATGGCGCAGCAGATGGGCCAAAAAGGCGTGGTCGAACTGGTGGCCACCATCGGCATCGATGGCAAAGTCAAAGGCGTTAAAGTGCTGAAAGGCCCGCCGATGCTGCAGAAGGCGGCCCAGGAGGCCGTGATGCAGTGGGTGTACAAGCCTACGCTGCTGAACGGCACACCCGTCGAGAACGAGACGCACATCAGCATCACCTTCGCAGCCCAGAAGTAGACCGGCGGCCGGTGGCGACCACCGGCCGCGTTTCACATCCAATCGCAGAGTTCCTCGCTGTGAAAGAACCGGCTGGCAGGCGGAAGCGCCTGCCCCGTCTGGCGCGGGGATACTTGCCGGGCGGAGCTACGCCGCCGGACTCCGGTTCACGGCGGCCTCGTGAGCCTCGGCCGGAGGCGCAGCGGGGGTGATGATGGCCGCCAGGTTTCTCACGAACAGGGCCGTTTCGTCCAGACTGGCGCGAACGGGCGCAAGGACGGCGAACGCGTCGATGCGATCCGGGGTCAGGTTTGCCGCGCTTCCCTCGGCGGACCGCAGGAAGCGCTCGAAGTCGTTTCGCTGTTGGTCCAAGGTCAACTGCATCCAAACCTGGAACGCACGCTGGTGCATCACGGCCAGGGTGCGGGAGGTTTCTTCGACGCCAAATTCCTGCTCCGAGATTTCATCCCGATATCCCTCCACGGTGAAATCGCGGAAGGAGGCCAGATAGTAGACGCAGCCGAAGGTCGTGGCGATCCAGGCCCCTCTCTCCGCCCAGTGGTCCAGGCAAGTCCGGCCAACGGATGGGAGAATCGCGGCCTCCGCCGGAACCGCGGTGTCCTCTTCGCTGAGGAAACAACTGTCGAAGGCGCGGTCCAGGAGCTGGTCGGTCAGCTCTATCGGGAGCTTCTCGAAGTTCATCAGGTTCACGGCGTGGATCAGCACGTCGCGCGGGTGGCAGCGCCGGAACGCCTTACCCGTGCGGGCGTAGTGCCGTTCGATGAAGCTTTCGAGAACGCCGTCTGGGCGGGGAATGTTGTGATCGTCGCAGTACTCCTCGAAGATCTTCACGAACTCGTTCAGCGCCGGCCCGCGCATCAACAGTTTGTACTGGATGCGCCGCAGAAAGGCCTCGTCTCCAAAGCTGGCGGGGTTGAGGTTGGTGGAGAACGCCAGGAAGGTCTCGAACGGAACGGTCATCTTGCCGCCGGATAGGAAGCTGAGGTAGTCCAGTTTCCGGTCCATGGGAACGATCCAGCGGTTGAGGACCTCCGTGGGCGTGGCGCGCTGCCGTCCGAAGTCGTCGATCAGGTAAATGCCGTTATTGGCCTTCAATTGGAACGGCGCTTCATAGATCCTCGATGTCTCATTGAACCGCAGATCGAGCATGTCCAGCGTCAGTTCGCCGCCCGAGACGATGAACGGCCGCCGGCATCTCAGCCAGCGGCGATCGTGGGACCGCTCCGCCGAGACGGCCATCACGGACGGAGTACCGTCCTCCAGCCGCTCGTGGTAGACCGGGTCGTAGACCTGGATGATGTTGCCCTGGCACTCGAGGGCATAGGGCACGAACACCTGCACCGCGTCCAGGTTGTTCAGCGAAGCCATGAGAAACGTTTTGCCGTCGCCGGGCTTCCCGTAAATCAGCAGCGAACTGCCGGCGCTGACCGCGGGACCCACTTGCGACAAGAGGCGTTCGGTGATCACCATGCCGCGGAACGCCTGGCGCAGCGCCTCCTTGGTCAGCCAGCCGGATCTCGGCCGCTGTTGCTTGACCAGCTCGGTGTATTGCTCGAGGGGCACCGGCGCCGGTCCGGAATAAGTGTTCGCCTCCAGGTACTCACGGGTGCGCCCCCGGCCGGCTTCGCTCAGGGTCAGCAACGCGCCCACATTGCCCATGCCGATGGAGCGCTTGACCACCACCAGGTGCTGCAGTTTCAGCGACTCCACAATCTCCTGGATCACGCTGTACTTCAAGCCGATGGCATGGGAGAGATCCTGGCCGAAGAGCTCGCCGCGGAAATACAGGATTTTGAGAATGAGCTGCTCGACGAGCGACTCGGGAAGCCCCGTCTGTTGGAGCGATTCCGGCTCAAGCGGAGTTGGGGTTTCAGTCTCGGCGGTGAGTATCATGGGTAATTCCGCGGTCATGGCGACAATCCGGCACCTTCTATTGGAGCAGCTAGCGCACGCCGCGAAAAGTTGTCGTTAGTTAGCCGGCCGATGCCCTCCGAGAAGGTGGCGGGATCTCAGACCGGCAGCCGCAACCGCGCAATGCAGCCCTCGCGGTCGGCGCGGTTCTCCAACATAAGGGCTCCTCCATGCGCCTCGGCTATCTGCCGGCTCAGAACCAGTCCGATGCCCGACCCTCCCGGCTTGGTGGTGAAGAACGGAACGAACAGGTTGGCGGTAGAGGAGAGTCCCGGCCCTTCGTCGGCAACCCAGATCTCCAGCATGGCGCCATCGCGCCGCCAGCCGGCGGAGACCTTGCCGCGGGTGGCCAGCGACGCGTCTGCGGCGTTGCGTAGCAGGTTGATCAACACCTGTTCCAACTGGTCCGGATCGCCTGGCACCGTGGCCGGTTCCCCCGCCGCCACTTCCACCGGCAGCCGGGTTTCGAAGCTCGCCGCCCGGCCCACGCAGGCGGCCACATCGAGCGGTTGCAATTGCGGGCGCGGCAGCCTGGCCAGCCGCGAATAGGCGCCGATGAAGCGGCTCAGGCTCTCGCTCCGGGAGGTGATGACGTTCAGGCCGCGCCGCATGTCGTCGCGCCAGTCCTCGGGCAGCGGGTCGCGCCCGGCGATGCTCGCCAGGCTGCCGGCGATGGACTTGATGGGCGTAAGCGAGTTGTTCAGCTCGTGGCCCAGGACGCGCACCAGCCGCTGCCACGCCAGCAGTTCCTGTTCGCTCAAGGCCCGCGTCAAGTCCGAGATCACCACCAGTTCCAACGGCAGCCCGCGCTCGCGGATGCGCGTGCGGCGCACGCCGAAACGTCCGGCGCCCCCGGGGAACGACGCCTGCAAGGTGGTCTGATCGGGGCCGTCCAGTGTCATGTCGAGATGCAGTTCCGCGGCGGAGCGGCCCAGCAGTTGTTCGGGGGCCTGCGCCAGAAGCCGCTCCCCGGCGCGGTTGGCCAGGCGCAGCCGCCGGTGCTCGTCGAAGGCGAAGATGGCCACGTCGATCTCGCGCATCACGGTGCGCAGCAGCGTGGTGGCCTCCAGCGCACCCAGCCTCTGCTCGCGCAGCGTGCTGCCCAGGGTGTTGATCTCGCGCATCACCTCGCCCAGGGCGTCGTCCGCGCGGGGGGAACGGCCGCGAACCGAGTAGTCGCCTTCGCGCAATGCGGCCAGCAGGTTCGACACCGTCTGCAGGGGGAAGACCACGCGCTCCCGCACCGCCATCGCAAAGCCGATCCAGCCGAGCAGGACGGCCACCGTCAGGGTCCACTCCGTGCGCGCCGAGTGCTCCCCGGTCCAACACCACAGCAGCAGCAGGGCCGACACCGAACCCGGCAGCCCGGCCAGGACGGCCAGCAGCACGATGCGCGCCTGGTGGCCGAGGAGCGCATCCTTGTGCCGGGGAGCCGAAGATTCGGCGCTGGACTTCACGTGGCCACCTAGTCGCCTGGCGCGCCGGGGCCAGGCTCGACCCGGATTGGCTTCGACAGCGTCCGGCTGACCGGGCATGCACGGGCCGCGTGGAACAACCTGTCCTTCTGCGCGGGGCTCAGTTCGCCATCCACATCCACTTCATAACGGAAGACAACCTCTTCGGCATGGCTGCGGTCGAGGCTCACCCTCACCGTCGCGGACCGCAGCGGAATCGCGTGGTGATCGGCATACATCCGCACGGTCATGTTGATGCAACTGGCCAGGGCCGCTTCCAGCAGGTCATGTGGCCGGAAACCGGAGTTCTGGCCGCCTTTCGCGGGAGTGGTATCGGCGAGACCCTCATGTTCGCCGTCGGAGAACCGGGTCTGGTACGGGGCGGACTGGCTGGTGGCGCGGATCATTTTTCTATTATCGCCGCGGGGCGCACGGGATACACCTATAGGCCGTACCGCTGCAGCCGCCGGTACAGGGCGCTGCGGCTCAGGCCCAGGGCGCCGGCGGCATGGCTGACGTTGCCGTTGAAGCGCGCCAGGGCTTTCTTGATGAGCAGGGCCTCCACGTCCTCCAGGCTCATCTCCTCCAGGCGCGGCGGGCCTTCGCGGCCGCTCCGCAGCCCCAGGTTGCCGTGCCGGATGGTGTCGCCCTGGGCCATCAGCACGGCCCGCTCCACGGCGTGGTCCAACTCGCGGACGTTGCCCGGCCAACCGTGCGCCAGCAGCGTTTTGATGGCGCTTTCGTCGAAGCCGGTAATGGGCTTGCGGTAGTGTTCCGCGTGCAGCCGCAGGAAGTGGGCGGCCAGCACCGGAATGTCCTCGCGCCGCTCGCGCAGCGCCGGCAGACGGAGTTCGATGGTGTTCAGCCGGAACAGCAGGTCCTGACGGAAGCGGCCCTCGGCGACCGCCGTGCCCAGGTCGGCATTGGTGGCCGAAAACACGCGCACATCCACACGGCGGGTCTTGGAGGAGCCCACGCGCTCGAAGTCGCCGGTTTCGAGCGTGCGCAACAGCTTGGCCTGCAAGCCCAGCGAGACGTTGGCGATCTCGTCCAGGAAGAGCGTCCCGCCCTCGGCCATTTCGAAGCGCCCCACGCGGTCGCTCTTGGCGTCGGTGAAGGCGCCCTTGACGTGGCCGAACAACTCGCTTTCGAAAAGCCCTTCGGCCAGGCCGCCGGTGTTGACCGTCACCAGCGGCCGCGCCGAGCGCAGCGAGACCGAGTGCAGGGTTTGCGCCACCAGCCCCTTGCCGGTGCCGTTCTCGCCGGTGATCAGCACGTTGGCGTCCGACGGTCCCACGCGCGAAATCACGTCCAGCACCGGGCGCATGGCCGCCGATTGCGCGATCAGTTGCGGGAACCGCTCCGCGCGCAGCGCCCGGTTCTCGGCTTCCAGCCTTTGCCCTTTGCGCAGCGCCCGGCCGAGCTCGATCTGCGTCTTGAGAATGGCCGAGAGCCGCGCATTGTCCCAAGGCTTCTGAATGAAGTCGCGCGCCCCGCGGCGCATGGCTTCCACCGCCAGTTCCACCGAACCCCAGGCCGTCATGACGATCACCGGGAGGGTGGCGTCCAGGTCCTGGATGCGGTGCAACAGATCGAGCCCTTCCTCGCCGGAGGTGGTGTCGCGGGTGTAGTTGAGGTCGATCAGCACGGCGTCGAAGTCGCGCGACTCGACTTCTGCGATGGCGGCCGCGGGCGAATTGGCGGACTCCGACTGGTAGCCTTCGCCTTTGATGAGGAAGCGCAGGGCCTCGAGGACATCCGGCTGATCGTCGGCGATCAGGATACAGGGCGTATGGGAATCGATGGATCGCATGATAGTGGGAGCGCGCCTGTGGCTACGGCACGTGCAATGCCGAAGTCCGGCGTCGGGTCCTTAACCGTTTAGGATACACGGTGGGGCGGGGGAGTGTCCGTCACACGGAACCGCGAGCGTAAGCGAGCGGCCCGGCCGGCGAGGGGAAGGGCGACACCCAGCGAGGCGCGCGGGAGGAGCGTAGGAAAGTGGGGTGAAGGACGCCCACTCGGGCCGCTCGGGACCCAGAGGGTACCCCGCTCGCGGTTCCGTGCGACGGCCGCCACCGGGCTCCCGCCGTCACTTGCCCGGCGGTGCGGGAGCGGGCGGCGCGTAGTAGCCCTTGCGGGCGCGCACCAGGAATCCGCCCTTGGGCTGCTTCAAGCGGATCTCCACCGCATGAAACTGGCCGTCGGCGGCCAACGGCTCCGGCCGGTACAGGATGTTGTACTGGTGGCGCAGCTCCTTGGCGATGGTATCGAAGGAGCGCGCCAGGTCCTCGACCTTGAACGGGAAGAGCGCGGCGCCGCCGGTCTCCGCGGCCAGGAACTTGAGGATCTTGTCGCCCTGGGTGGGGACGCTCTGGTCGGTGGTCGAGACGGCGAAGATCACGGCATTGGCGCGCTGCGCCGCCTCCAACGCCTGCTGGCGCGTCAGCCGGCTCTGATTGTCCTCCCCGTCGCTGAAGACGACGATGGCGAAGCGGTACCGTCCTCTCCGCGAGGCCTCCGCCATTCGCCGGGCGGCTACGTCGATGGCGTCATATAGCGAGGTGGCGCCGCCGGCGCGCAGCCCCTGGATCTTCCCGGCCAGCCTGTCCACGTCTCCGTCAAACTCCGAAACCACCTCGGGGGTAACATCGAAGCTGACCAGCAGGGCCTGGTCGTGGCCCGGTCTGAGGCTGGCGGTCAGGAAGCCGATGGCCGCGTCCTGAAGGAAGTGGAAGCGGTCGTGTACGCTGCCGCTCGCGTCCAGCAGCAGAGCCAGCCGCAGCGGCAACTCCGATTCGGCCGAGAACTCCAGGATGTTCTGCTCGCGGCGATTGTCGAAAACCTGGAGGTCGTCGCGGGTCAGGGCCACGAAATGGCCTTTGCGGTCGGTTACCGAAAAGGTAGCCTCCACGCGGTTGACGTCGAGGTTGAACCGCGTATCCGGTTGCGCCGAGCCGGCCCTGCCGGGCTCCTGCGCCAGACTGCGGAAAAGCAGCCCCGAAACCAGAATGATGGCGGCCGCAGCCGCGCCGCGCCGAAAGACCACGCTTCCTCCCACATCCATGATACAGCTACGCGGCCCGCGATCAGCCCTTCGTCCGAGCCGCAGTATAGAGAAAGACTACACTACGAGCGTGACTTGGGGGGAATCTGACGACGTTGCGGGCGGCCGGGCCCTCGGAGGGCCCGGAGGGCACCCCCGCCGTGCGTGTCGGCCGCCCAATGGTCTGAGTGACTTCTGTGATGATTGGCGCCATCTCCTGCGGAGCTGAAAAAGGGCATTGGTGATGCAGAGGCGCGTCTCTCTGCCATCCAGGCCCGACGAAAGGCCGCGAGCGGCACCTAGCGCCATGACCGCAAGATACTGTTCCTTTGCAACGGGCTACTCCCTCACGCCGCGTGGTTCCCTGTGGAAGGGCGAGCGCGAGCGAGCGGCCAGCCAAAGGCGCCAAATCACACGGTGGAAGGCCTAGGCCGGTGTGCCGGTGGGCTTTCCCCTACTCGGGCGGCTCGCTGAGAAGCCGTGAAAGAATCAAGAATGAGCCAAATCCGCAATTTCTCGAAGGCATCCAAAATCTATCCCCCGCCCTCCGCGATCGAATGTGGGGCCTCTGGGCGCGGAAATTGTTTCGGCCGATTCGGAGATTCGCGCGCCGGACCGATTCTTCCCGGCTTCTGACGCTCGCGGTTCCGTGTGGGACGGGAAGCGGCTTCCGGGTTCTCGTCTCTTCTGTGTTGCGCCCTTTATCGGGTGGTACCCTGGGGCGAGGGTCGCGCCATGCTACGAACATGGATTCCGCTGCTGGTGTTGGGTCTCGCCTTTCCGGCATTCGGACAACCGCAGGGCCCGACTCCGCTGGTCGATTACTCCTTCGACAATGAAGATCTTGCCACCGGTCCAGACACCCTGTTCGTAGTTCAGAGCACCAAGGGGAGCGTCCGCGTCAGCGGCCAATACAAATACAGCGGATACCGGTCGCTCGAAATCCGCTCGGTGGCGGGAGACTCGGATTTTCCCGAGCTGCAAGGCTATTTTCCGCTGCAGGAGCACGGGACCGTGTACTTCCAGTTTGCGCTGCTGGTGACCAATCCCCAGGAGCCTATCAACATCGCGCTCGCCGGGCACGCCCACTTCACCGAGACGAAGAACGGGTTGGGATTCTGGCTGAAGGTCGAGAAAGGCGTACTGCAACAGGTCAGCGGCCAGAAGACGCTGGATCTGCTGCCACTCGATCCCTTTGTCTGGTACCTGGTTCGCTGCACTTACTATGTGGACCGCGGAACCTACGATCTTGAGATACGCAGCGAGTTTCAGCAGAAGCCGGCGGTCCGGCTGGCCGGCCAGGCCAACGTGATGAACGCGCCCGGGTCGAGCATCTACAAGTACTCATTCGTGAGCAGTCCATTTGGCAATAACTCGAACGCGGTGTTCTACGTGGACGACATCTGGATTGCCGCGGACAGCGCCGCGGCGCCGGGCCCGTTCGTGGCGCCGGGGCGTCGAAAGCTATTCGTGGACCTGTATGACGATCAGCGAAAGCGCCTGGCGGCCGATACGGTTTGTTTGCCGGCGATCGACCTGGCGGATCTGGGGCTCGGCGTGGCGGACATCCGCCGCATGGAAGCGGAGGGCGCCCTGAATTGGCTGCAAGCGGCGCTGCGCGGAGGAGCGGGGCGAGCTGTCCCGGACGGTCTGCCCGCCGATACCGGGCGCCGGTTGCGGGCGCTCCAAACCTGGCGGCGAGGGTGCACCACGTGGGCGGAGGGCGAGCACAAGGCCGCGGTCCCGCTCTTCGAGGAGGCCGCCAGCCAGGCCCCGGAGGCTCGCGTGTATGCAGTGTCCGGCGTGCTGGCGGCGGCCGCGCTGGGACGATGGAGCGACGCCGATCAGGGCTGGATCCGCACGCAGTCCCAGTGGCGCGACGATGTCCGCTTCGGGCTGATCGCGGCGCTGTTGGGCATGGCGCGAAAGGACCTCGACGACGCCGAGATCTGGTTGCGGCCATCGGCCGAAGGTTTCCTGGCCAGCCCCGGCGACACGGCCGGGATACTGGCTGAGCAGTATTACTATGTCCTGTTGTGGAGAGGCCGTTACACCGAGGCCCAACTGTACGCGGCGCGCGCGGCGGAGGTCGTGAAGAGTCATGGAGGCGATCCCGCGCTTTGGCTGGAGCGGCGAGGCGACGCCCACTTTTTCGCGGGCGACTATGTCCTGGCCGGGCAGAACTACGAGCAGGTTGTGAAGAGCAGCCCGGCGAACGGCAGAGTGTATCTAAAGCTATCGGATGTGTGGTTCAAGTTGGGCGACAAGGATAAGGAGTGCTATTACCGCGAAATGATCTATGGCGCGCTGAAGTAAGAAGGGGAGTACAACGGCAGGGAATTCGACAGCGGTCTCTGGCGGGCGGACCGGAAAGGGTAGGATTCCGGTCCGCCCTACACTAGCTTGCGGCAGGCTCGTCAGCGGTGGCCGCCACTGTGGGAAGATCCACCGCCCGAGCTATGGCCGCCGCCAGAACTGCGCGAGCTGCCACCACCGCCGGAACTGCGCGATCCGCCGCCACCGCCATAGCTGGGAGCGGACGAGCGCGGGGCAGACTGATAATGCTGCGCCGGGGCCGAATACCGCTGCGCGGGAGCGGAGTATCGCTGTGCCGGAGCTGAATAGCGTTGCGCCGGAGCCGAATAGCGTTGCGCTGGAGCCGAATACCGTTGCGCGGGGGCCGAGTAGCGCTGTGCGGGGGCCGAATTCCGCTGCGACCCCTGGAAGTGTTGCCACTGGCCCTCGGTTGCCCGGCCTGCGCTCTGCGGCGCCATGCCGCGGGTTCCCTGCGGCGCGGATGATCCAAAGTGGTTCCAGTTTCCGGCACTGGCCTGACGGGGCGAATTGAAACTGCCGGACCTGGCCATCGCGCTCCGCGAAGCGAGCGACGCGGCGCCATACCGGCCGGCTAGCCGGCTGTTCGGGTAAGCAACCCCCAAACGGTGGCTCGCGTCATGCTGCCAGGCGGTCCTGCCGCCAAACCCGCCGGCGCCGTACCCGCCGTGGAAACCGTAGTGGTTGAAGAAGCCGTAGTTGACGAACACGGAGCGCCCGAACCAGTTCGGGCCCCAGCCCCAACCCCAGCCGCCCCAGCCCCATCCGCCCCAACCGCCGAAACAGAATCCAATGTCGATGGCAGGGCCGAATCCAAAACCGTATCCGTAGTAACCGAGCGGCGGATAATAGCCCCACGCCGGCGGTCCCCAAACATACATGGGGTCGTATTGCGGCACGTAGATCACCTGGGGATCGGCGGGCGCGATCTCAATGGCCGTCTGCCCGCCCTGTGTCTCGGTGGTAACCGTCTGCTGGGGAGTGGAAGACAGCTTGCCGTTGGCTTGCGCGCGGGTGCGCATCCGCTGCACCGCGGCCATCACGTCGGACTGCTGAGCCAGGAAGACATTGCCCAACGAGGTGGTCCATGCGACATCCTTGTTCAGATTCGCCAGCACGTCCGGGAAGGCCACCAGGGCCTGGACGCTGGCGTCCCAATTCTGTTGCCGGGCCGCATCCATCAGTGGCTGGCCCTTCAAACCCGCATTCTGTTGCAGCCATTGCTGCGCCTCGACAACCTCCAGCGGGTAGGTGCTGGCCGCCAGTACCTGGCTCAACAGCGGATCGGGGTACAGCGCGATGGGCGCCACCAGGGTATCCAATTGATCTGGCGAGAGCGGCTGTGGCGGAGGCGAAGGTTGCGCGGGCGGCGCGGCCTGCTGTGCCACGAGCACGCCGGTTGGGAACACGAGCAAAAGCAGGACGCACAGGATGCCTAGGGTCTGCCGAACTGCCGGGTGGAGCTTCGTATCCTTCATTCTTCTACCTCCGTTGGCGCGGCGCCCATGTTTCGAACCCGCGTCCTGGTATGGAAGAGGCACGTTCCCGGCCAAACTCCAAGTGCATTAAGGGGAAACACTTACCCCCTTCGCTGGGATGGGTTTGCATGGCTGAAAACCACCACATCGCTGGATTGCGGCCAGCGGCTGATCTAAGCGGAAACTAGGCCCGGCGGCTGGCTCAAGTCGTTGGGCGGTTTTTGCGCAAGCGTCGGAAGGCGGGTTGCAAACCCGCCGCAGGTTGACAACCTGCCCCACATTCGCTGTACTATAGCAAAGAAAAGGCGAAGGTGCGTATGGACCAGTCCCTCAGTTTCCCGGAGTTCTCTCACGAGCTGTCCGAGCGGTCGCAGCCCTCGCTGGAGGCGGTGGTCTCGCAGTTCCGCGCCCGGCACCAGGACCCCGATTCGCCGGTTCGCGCCATCCACCACCAGCCGGCCTCGGAAGGCAGCTTCGCGGAGATCCCCGCCGCCGTGGATGCGCGCCTGGGCGCGGTGCTGGCGGCGCGCGGCGTCACCCGGCTCTACTCGCACCAGGCCGAGGCCTTCGATCACATCCAGGCCGGGCGAAACGTGGTGGTGGTCACGCCCACGGCCAGCGGCAAGACGCTGTGCTACAACCTGCCGGTGCTGAACCGGCTGCTGGCGGAGCGAAGGCGCGCTGCGCCATGTACCTGTTCCCCACCAAGGCGCTGGCCGAGGACCAGCTTCACGAGTTCCACTCCGCGGTGGAGGAGATGGGCGCGGAAATCCGCGCCTTCACCTACGATGGCGACACGCCGCAGGACGCGCGCAAGGCCATCCGCCAGCGGGCCAACGTGGTGCTGACCAACCCGGACATGCTGCACAGCGGCATCCTGCCGCACCACACGCGCTGGGCGCGCTACTTCGAGAACCTGCGCTACATCGTGATCGACGAGCTGCATTACTACCGCGGCGTCTACGGCAGCCACCTGGCCAACCTGCTGCGGCGTCTGAAGCGCATCTGCGAGTTCTACGGCTCGAAGCCGCAGTTCATCTGCTGCTCGGCCACCATCGCCAACCCGCGCGAGCTGGCGGAAGCGCTCACTGGAGAGCGCTTCGAGCTGGTGGAGCGCAACGGCGCGCCGCGCGGCGAGAAGTACTTCATCTTCTACAATCCGCCGGTGGTCAACCGCCAGCTCGGCATCCGCCGCAGCTACATCGACGAAACGCGGCGGGTGGCGCTGGAGTTCATCGAGCGCCAGTTGCAGACCCTGGTGTTCGCCAACAACCGCCTGGCCACGGAGATCCTGGTGACCTATCTGAAGGACGCCTGCGACCGCGGACGCATGCCCACCGAAACGGTGCGCGGCTATCGCGGCGGCTACCTGCCGCGCGAGCGCCGCGAGATCGAGCGGCGGCTGCGCGACGGCGAGATCCGCGCGGTGGTGGCCACCAACGCGCTGGAGCTGGGCATCGACATCGGGTCGCTGGACGCCGTGGTGATGGCCGGATACCCCGGCACCATCGCCTCGAGCTGGCAGCGCGCGGGCCGCGCGGGACGGCGCCAGGGCGCGTCGGCGGCCGTGCTGGTGGCCTCCAGCGCGCCCCTCGACCAGTACATCGTCGAGCATCCCGATTACTTCTTCGACCGCTCGCCGGAGCACGCCTACATCAACCCCGACAATCTGGAGATCCTGCTGGCCCACCTGAAGTGCGCGGCTTTCGAGCTGCCGCTGGCCGAGGGCGAGAAGTTTCGGCGGGCACGCCACCGCCGAAATCTGCGGCTACCTGGAGGAGTCCGGCTTCCTGCACCATTCCGCCGGCGCCTGGCACTGGACCCAGGACACCTACCCGGCCGATGCCACCAGCCTGCGCAGCGTCTCGAGCGACAACTTCGTGGTGGTCGACACCACCGGCGAGCCCGAGGCGATTGCCGAGGTGTCGTTCCCCACCGCGCTGACCACCTTGCACGAGAAGGCCATCTACCTTCACGAGGCGCGCCAGTACCACGTGGAGCGCTTCGATTACGAAGAGCGCAAAGCCTACGTCAAGCGCGTGGACTGCGATTACTACACCGACGCCATCGACTACACCGAGGTTCGCGCGCTGGAGGAGCTCGGAGCGCGGCGCGCTGACCTGCACGCCGCGCGCCGCGTGCACGGCGACGTGCGCGTCAACCGCCAGATTGTGGGCTTCAAGAAGATCAAGTTCTACACCAACGAAAACGTGGGCGCCGGGCAAGCTCTCCGATGCCCGGACAGGAAATGCACACCACCGCCTTCTGGCTGCACTTCCCGCCGGCGTTCCTGGCCGGCAGGCTTCCGGAATTCACGCCGGAGGAACGGCGGGCCGGCGTCGGCGGCCTGGGCAATGCGCTGCGCACGGTGGCCGCGCTGCTGCTGATGTGCGATCCGCGCGACCTGGGCGTGGCGCAGAGCGAGGAGATCAACCTGTACCTGTACGACGCGTACCCCGGAGGCATCGGGCAGAGCGGCCCGCTATTCCGGCTCGCGCCCGACCTGCTGGCCAAGACCGGCGAACTGCTGCGGAGCTGCGCGTGCGAAGCCGGGTGTCCCTCGTGTGCGGGGCCGGTTGGCGAAGTGGGCGAGCACGGCAAGGAAGTCGCCCTGCGCATTCTGGCGGAGTTGGCAGGGGGGAGCGCGGCGGCCGCGGGGTAGTGGGCGGGCGGGGCGAAAAAGGCAGGGCGAGCTTCGCTCGCCGGGCCGATTGCGGGTGCCCCCTGGGCGGGGCCGCAGGTTGACAACCTGCCCCGCAGAGCAGCAGAGCCGCAACCCAACCGCGCGGGATATTCCGGGCTGCCGGGGGCGAGATCGTCTCGCGCGCAGGCGAGCTCCGCTCGCCGGGCCGCGCCCAGAGGACACCCGCAATCGGCCGCAGGCTGCCAGCCTGCCCCACATAAAACCGTCGCGGCGCGCGAAGGATTTGACAGGTAGTAGTACAACGGAGCGGCTAGTTTCCGGTGACGATGGTTACCCCGGCGGGGCTGGAGACGCCGCCGGCGGCGATCACGACGGGGTTGGGCCCGGGCGTCAGGCCACTGGGGACCTGGAGGTTGATCTGCGAAATGCCGGCCACCAGGGTCGCCGCGCCACCGGCATATTGCACCGTGGCGGCTTTGCCCCCAATGGTGGCGGTGATGGGGACAACCGGCAGCGGGTAGGGCGCGGAATCCCGCGAGCCATCGGCGCCCGGGGGATTGGTCTGGCCCAGGCCGGTCGCATAAAACAGAACCGACGAGCCCGCCGCGGCCGGATGAGCCGCGCCGTTGAGGCTGCCATCGCCCGCATTGACCGCCACGGCCTGGCCCTTGCCGGAGTAATCCAGCGTGAAGAACGCGGGCGCGGCGGGCGCAACCGCAACCGTCGCAGGCGCGCTGGTGTTGCCCTGGTAGCTCACGTAAATCGACAGACTGCCTGGGCTGACGCCGAACGGCACGATGGCGGAAACCTGGGTGGCCGAAGTGTAAAGGATCGGGCCCGGGACGCCGTTGAAGTAGACCGTGGTTCCGGCGACCGAGGTAGGGAGAAGGCCGTTGTTGCCGAAGGCGCCGGAAACCGCCGGGCCGGATGGGCCGAGGCCGGAGCCGTACAGCACCAGCATCTCGCCGGGCGCCACGGCGCCGGTCTGGTTGCCGGCGGCCGATACCACGGCGGCGATGGAACTGCCGAAGCCCGCCGCCTGGAGCGCGCGGATGGCGCTGTTGCCGGTGTCGGCGACGTAGAGGACGCCTTTCGAATCCACTGCCATGCCCATGGGGGCGTTCAGTTGCGCGCTGGTAGCCAGCCCTCCGTCTCCCGAGTACCCCAGGGTAGTGTTGCCGGCGATGGTGAAAATGGAGCCGCCGACGAAGAACTTGCGGACCAGCGAGCTGGAATCGGTGATGTAGACGCCGCCGCCGGAATCCACGACCAGGCCCGACGGGCTGACGATCTGGGCGCTGGTGGCCAGGTGGCCGTCGCCGGTGTAGCCGGGAAGTCCAGTGCCCGCCACCGTGGAGATGGAACCGGCGGGCGTGACCACGCGGATGCGGTTGTTCTGCGAATCGGCGATGTAGAGGTTGCCTCCGTTGTCCAGGGCCACGGCCTGCGGCCCGTGCAGCCCGGCGCTGGTGGCGTTTCCGCCATCGCCGCTGAAAGACTGCACTCCGGTGCCGGCCACCGTGGAAATCGTGCCGCTGGCAGCGGCCACCTTGCGGACGACGTTGTTGCCGTAGTCGGCGATGTAAAGGTTGCCGGCGGAGTCGAGGGCCAGGCCGATGGGAAGGTTCAACTGGGCGCCGGTGGCGGCCGCGCCATTGCCCGCGTAGCCGGCGCGTGCCGCTGCCCGCATAGGTGGAGATGGCGCCGTTCGAGGAGACTTTGCGGATGCGCGCGTTGCCGGTGTCGGCGATGTACACGTTGCCGGACGAATCCGCGGCGAGTCCCTGCGGAGCGTTCAGTTGGGCGGCGGTGGCCGCGGCGCCGTCGCCGCCGGAGCCCACCGTGCCGTTGCCGGCGAGAGTCGAGATGACGCCCGCCGCGGTCACCTTGCGCACCACGTTGTTGGCGGTATCGGCGATGTAGAGATTGCCGGCCGAATCGGCCGCCACGGCCTGCGGCGAGTTGAGCTGCGCTTTAATAGCCTGGCCGCCGTCGCCGGAATAAGCCAGGCCGCCGTTGCCGGCGATGGTGGAAATGGCGCCGCTTCCGCCGCCGCTAGCGGCCTTGCGGACGCGGTAGTTCTCGGAATCGGCGATGTACAGGTTCCCGGAGGAATCCACCGCGATGCCGGTTGGCTGGTTCAGAATCGCCTTGTTGGCCGCGCCGCCATCGCCGCTGAAACCGAGCGAGCCGTTGCCCACCACCGTATTGATATTGCCTTTGGCGGCATCCACCATGCGGATGCGGGCGTCCTGGCGCTCGGTGATGTACAGGTTGGCCGCGGCATCGAGCGCGATGGAATACGGTTCGATCAAGCCGGCGAGGGTGGCCGCCGCGCCGTCGCCCGCGTATCCCACCACGGAGGGGTCGCCGGCGAAGTAGTTGATGTTGCCATCGGTGGTGATGCGGCGGATGAGTGAGTTGCCGGTATCGGCGATGTAGACGTTGCCCCCCGCATCCACGGCGACGTCCGAGGGGTGACTGACTTCCGAGGTGACGGCCAGATAGGCGTCGCCGGCGTAGCCCGCCAGGCTGTCGCCGGCTATGGTGGCGATGAGACCGTCGGTGGTGACCTTGCGGATCATGTTATGGGCGGTGTCGGCGATGTAGACATTTCCGCTGGAATCGGCCGCCACGCCCAGCGGCATGAACAGACTGGCCTGGGTGGCAGGGCCGCCGTCGCCGAAAAACCCGACGTTACCCACGTCTCCGGTTCCGGCGAAGGTACCGATAATTCCGCTGGGAGCGATCACGCGCACGCGGTTGTTGAGCGAATCCGCCACGTAGAGATTGCCGGCTTTGTCGAGCGCGAGGCCGGCGGGCGTGTTGAGTTGGGCATTGACGGCGGGGCCGCCATCGCCCGAATACCCGGGCCGCGAGTTCCCGGCCACCAGCGCCAGGCTGGTGCCGCCGATCATGAAGACGCAATTGCCGGCGGTGAAGTAAACGTTGCCCTTGGAGTCCACCAACACGCGGTTCGGCTTGCCTATGGTGGTGCTTAGGGCGGCGGCCGGAGTGGGAGGAGGCGCTCCGCCGGCGACCGTCGATATCGAATACTGTTGCCCATTGGCCACAGGGAAGCCCGCGAGCAACAGGAGCAACCCGCCCCAGCACAGCCTTGCCACTACCGGTATTTTCATGTACACGCTCAGTTTAGCAAACGAAACAGGGGACCAACCCGATCAGCTCTGCACCTATGATGCCACTGCTTCGGCCAGGATTTCCAGTGCGCGGGCGCAGGACTCGCGATCGGCGTCGTAGTGGGTGACGGCGCGCATGCGGCGCTGGCCGACGGGATTGATCAGAACGCCGCGCTGTTTGAGCCGGCCGGAGACCTCGGCGGCGGTAAACGGCGACGCGCCGACGTCGAAAACCACGATGTTGGTGGCCACGGTTTGAAGATCGACGCGGATGCCAGGAATCTTCGCCAGCCCTTCGGCGAGCGCGCGCGCGTTGGCGTGGTCCTGGTGCAGCCGCCCGGGCATCTCCTCGAGCGCGATCAGGCCCGCCGCCGCCAGCACGCCGGCCTGCCGCATGCCGCCGCCCAGCCGCTTGCGGTAGAGACGGCCGCGGGCGATGACCTCGGCCGGTCCGGCCAGCATGGAACCGGCGGGCGCGCCCAATCCCTTCGACAGGCAGAACATCACGGTGTCCACCGGCGCCACGATTTCGCGCACCGGGATGCCCAGCGCCACCGAGGCATTGAAGACCCGCGCGCCATCCATGTGGACGGGCACGCCGCGCGCGTGGGCGCCGTCGCAGATCTCCCGCACGGCGCTGGGCGGGTACACCTGGCCGCCTGCCATGTTGTGGGTGTTTTCGAGTTCCACCAGGCCGGTGGGCGCGCTGTATGGGCTCACCGGCTTGATGAGCGGGCGGACGTCGTCCCAGGAGAGAATGCCGTCGGCGGTGGGAATGGCGCGGACCAGGCAGCCCGAGAACCAGGCCACCATCGACAGTTCGTAATCCAGCAGGTGGGCGCGCGAATCGCAGATCACTTCCTGGCCGTGCGAGGTGAGCGCTTTGACGGCGATGGTGTTGCCCATGGTGCCGGTGGGGACGAACAGAGCCGCCTCCTTGCCGGCGATTTCGGCGGCGCGGCGCTCGAGGCGGTTGACGGTGGGGTCCTCGCCGTAGACGTCGTCGCCGACTTCGGCCTCCATCATGGCGCGGCGCATGGCGGGAGTGGGCTTGGTAACGGTATCGCTGCGAAGGTCGATGACGTTCATGGGATGACAAACTCCTGGAAGACTTCGTTGGAGAGCAAGACGCCGCGCGAGGTGAGGCGAAGCGTGGGGCCGGCGGTTTCGAGCAGGCCGGCCTCCACGAAGCGGTCGATTTCGCGGGCGTAGCGGGACCATTCGGCGGGTGTGGGCTGGACGCCCTCCATCAGCCGCAGCCCCACGAAGAAGCGTTCGTCGGCGCCGGCGGGTTCGGGCTGGGGCGGCGGGCGATGGGGCGAGAGATACTCTTCGACGGTTTCGGGATTGGCGCGGCGCGCGCGGCCATCGAAGGAATGCGCGTCGGCGCCGAAACCGGCGTAGGGCTCCAGATGCCAATACTTCAGATTGTGGCGCGACTCGAAGCCGGGCCGCGCGAAGTTGGATATTTCGTAGCGCTCGATGCCCATGCGCGCCAGGCGCTCGACGGCGGTTTCGTAGAACGCGGCGGTCTGGTCGTCGGTGGGCGCGTCGGCGGCCCCGTAGCGCGCGCCGCCACGCAGGATTTCGTTGCCCAGGCGGCTGTCTTCGTCGATCTCCAGCATGTAGACGGAGACGTGCGGCGGGGCCAGGCGCTCGACCCAGTCGAGGGATTCGCTCCATGCTTGAGGCGGTCTGGCCGGAGAGGCCGGCGATGAGGTCGATATTGACGTTGGCGAGGCCGGCCGCGCGCAGCATGTCAACTTCGCGGGCCACAGTGGCGGCGGAGTGGCGGCGGCCGGTGCGGCGGATTTCGAGATCGACGAAGGATTGCACGCCGAGCGAGACGCGAGTGATGCCGCACGCGGCCCAGGCGCGCGCGGTTTCGGCGGTGAGGGAGCCGGGCGCGGCCTCGATGGTGGCTTCGGCCCAGGGTTTGCCGGGGATGGCGTTCAGGAGAGCCCGCAGCGCATCGGGGGCGAGATTGCCGGGCGTGCCGCCGCCCAGGTAGACGGTTTCCGGGAGCCACGGCCATGGGTAGCCGCGGATCTCGGCCAGCAGCGCGTCGCGGTAGCGCGCCTCCGTGTCGCGCGGGAAGACGCCGGAGGCGAAGTTGCAGTAGGTGCACTTCTGCGCGCAAAAGGGATAGGAGATGTAGACTCCCGGCACGAATATGATTGTAGCGAGGGCGGGGGGCGCGGGGTGGGCGGCGGTCCTTGCGGCGCACAGTAGTTCGTTAAGCCAGCCGTGAACGGGACGGAGCGCTGCTTAGTCACACTGGGACGGCGGAAACGGACGCGACTGGGGTTGGCTCCGCGGGTTGCCGATCGTCGCGGTTGGGCTGTTTCCGATTGGGCGCTGGCACAGCCGGAGGCGCTTAGGCAACTTCCCATATCGGGACTTCGGGACACCTAGAGCGGGCCAAGGACGGCGAGTCTTCCCGATTTCCAGATGACCGCCAGCCAGCGGTTTCGCCGCAGGTTCCTCAAAATCCAGGTCGTCGTAGAATAGGGACTGGGTCATCCCCGTGAGCCCACTGCGGATACCATGATCGTCTTCACAGACAAGGCGCCTCTTCTTCGTCAGCTTGTTAAGCACGGCTTGGAGTTCGATCAGAAACTCATGCGTGCATTAGAGGTTTCCGCCAGCAATCCGGACCTCGCTAGGGAGGACACCGGATTTCCAGATTCCTATCTGACTCTTGCCTTGTACCGGCTAAATTCCGTCCTGACTCAGATCGTGGATTTGGACGAATCGCGATACAACCTATTTCACGAATACAAGCTTGCGCCAGCATGCTCTCCCGCTGATGTCCGGCCAGGCAACCGCCTTTGCCGAGTGCTGGAGCGAGCTGCTGAGTTGGCATCTCCCGGAAAGACCATCGGAGCCGGTCACTTCCTCAAAGCGGTGGTGTCCTTGACACTGGACCAGGCGGCCATACCTGCTCACGGATTCCCGGGAATGGTAATCCACGACACGTTCTCTGCGGAGACCCTGCTCTGGGGACTGGGCCACACAGCATGGACGCCTATCGAGCGGGCGCCAGAAGTGCGGGACGTGCTGACAGCTCTCGATGGACGCAGCCCAATTGACAACGTCCAGTATCTCATGATGATCGAGAACAAGCGGCTTGTGCTTCGCCCCGCGAGCGTTTTAGGCACATATAGAATGACCGCGTCCCCGACCCGTGAATCGGATCGGCTTGCGCTACTGACGCACCTGAAAGACCGCTACGCTGCGGTGACGCCTGACGAGCTGCTTGAGCTCGAGGATTTGATCAACAGCCCTAGTTCAGCAGAACAGGATTTGCAGCGATTCTTTGAGTTTCATTCACAGTTTCTCCGTTTGTGGGATCACCGCGAGGTGTTTTCTCAGGTCTACCTAACCAGGGAAGATGATGGCCCGCTGATACCTGATTTTCTTCTGCTCGACCGAGAACTTCACAAATCAGTCGTTGTAGATTTGAAGCTGCCGACGGCTAGGACCGTGACCGCGAGGAAGAATAGAGAGCGATTCTCTGCACTGGTAGAGGAGGCGAGGGCCCAGCTCTTGGAGTACCGCGATTGGTTCGAAGATGCCGGCAATCGCCAAAGCATGAAGGAGCGCTTCGGGATGGAAATCTATAGGCCCAGGCTCGCGGTGATTATTGGTTCGACGGCACAGTTTGCATCTGGATACCAGCGCCAGAAATTGCAGTCCCGGTATCCTGACGTAGAGATCGCGACGTATGATGATATTGTCAACTACGCACGCCGACGCCTGTCCATCATCAAGGACGCAACGCGACCGTGACACGAGACTGCCGTCAAACATCGCTGCGGGCTCGGGGACATTCAATGCCGGCGCCCCGGAATAGGCGGTGAGTCCTGATGCGTCCGACAAACAACATGGGCGGGTAGCGCCAACTCGTTCACATGCCCGCTAGCCCGCAACTTCCCCACAACCAGCGATCTGGCAGACACCAACAGACCGGATTCTACTGCCGTTGCCGACACTTTTGACCGTCAACAAACCCCGGTGGACGAATCGTCGCGATCGATTGGGCGCCGCCCGACCTGTACTCGGTGTAGATTGTCGAGGTGTGGGCATTCTGCTGGACGATGACATAGAAATAGACCTTGCCAGCGAGGTCGCAGCACTCGATACCAAGTCTCAATGCCGGCGAGAATTTTTCCGTTGCGGCCGCCCAACGCGATTGCTCGACACCCTCGGCCGGTTCGATCCTCACAACCGCAGACTGAGATTCCTCCGGCCTCATGCACAGCCCCGACGCCCATTCCAGGCTCGTAGGTCGTATCTCGATAGGAGAGTCGGTCGAAAACATCTTGCCGCTCTCCCGGTCCCCCGACCACGGGAAGATGCCTCCGCTCAAGAACGCCTTCGTGGTCCGCAGGGGGGACTGGCCCTTGTTCGTGATGCAAACGGCAATGTCATTGCAATTCCCAAACGTCCTTCCGATAGTGACGTCTAGGTCTGGAAAGAACGCTGAGCGAAGCGTTGCGTTGCCGGCCTCCACCAAATCCCTCGTAAGGCGCACGTACTGCGCAGTAACCCAAACCAGGATCCCGGTCAGGACCGCAACAATCCCGGCCGCTATTCCCTGAACCGCCCCAGCGTTACTGTTGAGCCACTGCCACACGCCGCTCTCAGTTGTACCGCGCCTTTGGTCTTGAAGGCAACCGTAGCGTTAGGGTTCCGATACGGCGTTGTGGGAAGCTTCCGGCGTCGCTCAAGTCCCGGACCGTCAACTCTTCCACAGCTTGGTCGCGGATCGCTGCGGAGGGCGTGTCACGCGCTGATGGCGTTCGCGGTCACCCGGCGCCAAGCAGCCGGTTGTACCCGCTGCGGGCTCCAACCCGGAACCAGACCACGCAGCCCTCATGATCCACTGCGAGCGCCCGGTAGTGGAGCCGGACCCGAACGGACCAGAATCGCCCAATCCGCTTGAAGTGCAAGGAAGGATGCCTCGGATCGCTCAGCAGCAACCGATAGGATTCGTCGGCGAGGCGGCGCGTTTCTTCCGGAAGCCGGGCGTAGCAGTCCCAAAACCTCCGACTGGCGCGGTGCTTCACCGCTGGGTGCAGCGGCCCGCTCGCAGATCGGCGAGTGCCTCGTCCGCCAGCGCGTCCAGGCGGCCTGCGGCGATGTCGTTCTCAATCTGCCGGTCCCACGCGTCGGCGTCGAGTTCGGCAAACCAGTCCCGGAATGCGTCGAGTTCGGCCGAGGAAAGCCTCAGAACGGCCTCCTCGATCTCCTTTACGCTGTCCATCACATTCGGCTTACTCTGCGCAGAAGCCCATCCACAACCGGGTAATCCACGGAACGCCGTCATTCCAACCGCTTGGCCCATCACCACACCCTTCGCTTCTCTCGCGCGGTGAGTGTCTCGTGCAATAGCGATTTGATGTAGGTCTGGTAAGGCAGACCCTTCCGCTCAGCCTGCTTCCGCGCCAAAGCCAAATCCGTTTCGGGAATCCGTAACGCCACCACCGGCGCCGGCGGCTTCCTGGACGCGGCAATGCGCTGCCGCAGTTTCTCCTTGGTCAACACCTGAGCCTCGCCATTTCTCACGGCGGCGAGTAACTGCTTGCCATGAGTGTTGCGGTTCTCATACCACCACTCCGCCTCTTCCCGCCCGGTGGCGAAAGCCGGCATGACGTGCTTGGGTTGTTCCTCCGTCCGCTTCTTCATTTGGGTCTCTCCAGATAAGCCCTTCTGTCCGAAACGCCAGCCGGAAAGGCCGTAATGGCACGCACCTTGCCGTTGCGAATCGTCCATACCGCCGACAACAGACGGCCTGCATTCGTAACGCCGACAGAACGGCACCTCTCTTCGTCATCGATCGGTTCGAAACTCAGGTCCAGAGGGTCGTTGTTCAGCAACTGCTCGAACTCGGCGGGCGCTACCTTGTGGGCTTCGAGGTGCTTCTTGTTCTCGTCGTCCCAGTCGAACTCGATTCCGCCGGCCACCATCCTGTATTGTATCGCAACGTATATACGTTCAAATTGGCTACCACCCGCTTCGCGGCAGGCGCGGCATTGAGCATTCGGGAAATTCGCGCCCCCAGGCAGGCTTGGTTGCGATCATGCCAAGCCGGGTATTCGGCGCAGTAGCCGCCGTTTGAGCGGGTGGCCGGGGCAGCGCGGTTGCCGTCCGGCGGCGGGGCGGTAGCGGCGTAGGCTCAGTTCGGCGCGCAAAAGGTGACAGGGGCTGTGGGAGGCACCACGATGTAGAATGAAACTGTTCCGGAGCTCAGCCGGTTCTTCGAGATTATTATTCGCATGTTTGCCGAACCGGGATCGCCGCATCACGCCGCTCACTTCCACGCATATTGCCAGGACGAAGTCGGCATCTTCGGCATCGATCCCTTGGAACTGATCGCGGGTTCCTTGCCGAGGAGGCAGCAGCGGCTGGTGGAAGCGTGGGCGGAGCTACATCAAGCTGAGCTGCGCGCCGATTGGGAGCGGCTGCGGCAAGGGCGGAGGCCATCGCCCATTGAGCCATTGAGGTAGGTGGTTATGCGTCATCCGATTTGTCGAGTCCGGTCCTTCGAAATCGTTGCTCCGTACACGCTCCGCGTCGATTTTGACGACAACACCGAACGGACGATCGATTTTCGACCGGTTCTTGCCGGCGAATTGTACGGTCTCCTGCGCAATCTCGAACTGTTCGAGCGGGTGCGGATCGACCCCGAGGCCGAGACGCTGGTGTGGCCTAACGGGGCGGATTTCGATCCAGCCAACTTACACGAATGGCCCGCCAATGAGCAGGCGTTCCGGGAACTTGCGCGCCGCTGGGAATCCGTTGAGGCGTGAACGGCACAGCTCGGCGTGGGTGCTCCAACCCCGGTAGAAGAGCGCTGGCGGCCGGAGGTTGCGTGTGCCTCCCCTTGCGCCCGAGACGCCGCAGGGGGTATGCGACGGGGAACGCTTCGTGGCGGCCGATCCGCCGGACGCCGGCGTTCGAACTTCCTGGCCCATCACCCGACCTATCACTTTTCTCGCTGCGTGAGTGTCTCGTGTAACAGCGACTTGATGTAGGTCTGGTACGGTAGGCCCTTCCGTTCGGCCTGCTTTCGAGCCAAAGCCAGATCTGCCTGGGGAATCCACAGAGCCACCACCGGCGCTGGCGTCTTCCTGGACGCGGCAATCCGCTGCCGCAGTTTCACCTTGGTCAATACTCCGCTTCGCCATTCTTCACGGCGGCGAGTAACTGCTTGCCATGAACGCCGCGGTTCTCATACCACAGCGCTGCCTCTTGCCGCCCGGTGGCGAAAGCTGGGATAGCGCGCTTGGGCTGTTCCTCCATCCGCTTCTTCAATCATCCGCGCACCCGCCGCCCATGTCCGAGTCGCATCCGCATCCGCCGCCCATATCCGAATCGCACCCGCAGCCGCTATCCGAATCGCAGCCGCAGCCATAGTCGGAATCGCAGGCACAGCCGAAGTCATCGACGCACCCGCAGCCATAGTCGGAGTCGCAGGAGCAGCCGGCATCGCCGACGCACCCGCAACCGGTATCCGAATCGCAGGAGCAACCGGAATCGGAAACACAATCGCACCCCGCATCCGATACGCACGAGCAGCCGGTGTCGTACACGCACGGGCAGTTGCCCGGTACGCAGTTGCAGGTGCACTCGGCGCCGGGCGGGATCGGCGCCCCGCAGGAAATCGTATAGAGAATGCCGCCGCCGATGTATTGGGTCCCGGTGACCGCCGGCGCGGATGCCGCGAGGTCCATGAAACAAACCGGCATGCGGTCGCCGGACGGCAACGTGTATAGCCGGATGCTCTTGCCGGAGGCCACGGCGAGGTAGCCGTTCTGGAGCTGCGGGACCGCTCGCGTCCCTCCTCCAGGATGCGGAGCCGCAACTGGCGCAGGCCGGGCAGCGGGTAATCCGGCGCGAGCCGTCGCGGTCGCCATGCATGGCCCTTCGTTCGGCTCCATCTCGCGCTTCAGCGTCAGGCCGGGCGAGTAGTACAGCCGCGCGGGCGCGTCCCCATAAGCGATAGCCACTAACTTTCCATCGTCGCTGAAAGAGAGCGACCTCGCGTTCCGGTTCTCCACCACCGAGACGATCGGGTTCAGACTTGGGAACGCGTACATGTATGCCCGCGTTCCATCCTGGGCCGCAAGGTACTTGCCGTCGGGGCTGACGGCGAACGCCTTGCCTGGCGCCGTATTGAGGATCGCTCCGGTCGAGAGCGACCGCAGGTGCAGTTGTGCGCCCGCGGTTACAAGATACCCGCCCGGTGCAACGGCCACCCAGGCCATCACGTTCGTGCCGTCGGCAAAGCTCTGCAGCAGCCTGGCTGTCGAAACGGACCAGACCTTGGTGGTGCAATCCTGGCTGACCGATACCAGTTGGCTGCTGTCCGGGGTGAAGGCAACTCCGTTGACCATGCCTGTGTGTCCCACCAACGCACGGTGGGTCCCGCCGCCGGCCGGCCAGAGTTCGAGGACGCCGGCATCCATCGCCACGGCGATCCAGTTTCCGTCCGGGCTCACGGCCACTTGTGTGGGGACTGCATCGGTAGTGGCAACACGGAAAAGAGCGCCCTCCGGAACTGTCCAGAACTTCACGAGGCTGTCCCGCCCGGCGCTGACCAGGGTCTGGCCGTTGGGGAAGAAACTCAGGCTGTCGAGCAATATCTCGTGAGCGAATGCGCCAGGTCCACAAACCGCCGCGCCGCCGGCCTGGGCAGGCCGGGCGAAGGCTCCCGCGGCGAGCAGCGCCATCAGGCTTCGGCGAGTCAGCTTCCAGCCATCCGGGCCCGGTTCGATGGCGGAGATGCCGGGTGCTTCCCCGGGCGCCTTCGGAGGCAAGGCGAATCCGGCAATTCGATCTTCAAATCTCATTTTCATGACGGACCCTCACTCCGCGGGCCTTGCAAGCCCGTATATTCCACCTGCTAGGTCTTCGACCGTGTGATTTGGTGCCATTACCGGGCCGCTCGCTCACGCTCGCGGTTCCGGGCAGAACCGCGAGCGTGAGCGAGCGGCCCGCGGCAAAGGAACAGTTTCTCGCGGTCAAGGCACTAGTCGTTACGGCCGCCGATTCAGGTTACTTACTTGTCATGGCCATTTCGGACTATCTCCAGTTAACTCTTCGACCGCGTGATTGGGCGCCTTTCCGGGCCGAACGCAACCACGCGGCGTCAGGGAGTGGCCCGTGGCAAAGGAACGGTATCTTACGGTCACGGCACTAGCCCTTCCAGAAGACCCCGCCGGAAGAAGCGATCTTCTCCAGAATCTGGTCCTTCGTCAGCGCGCGGATGACTTCGCACCGTCCCGCGCCGGCGAACTCCGCGGGATCCGAATGCAGAGCCTTGTGATAACAGTCGCCCGCGCAACTCCATTTCGCGAAACAGCCAGCGCAGTATTCCAGGCGGCCGACGGTGTGCGCGCGAAGGGCCGTATAGACGCTCTCGTCGAAATCGTAGCCGGACGCGCCCGCCGAGGGACGGCCGTAGAAAAACCGCTCCGCAAACGGCTGACGCTCGCCGGCCACCTCGTGGCAGGCGCTGATATTGCCCGCCGGCGACACGCAGAAATTGTCGTTGGCCACGCCGCAGAACCGATTGGTGAGCATTCCGAGGCGAGCTCCGGAGAAGCGCAGCAGCCTCGCCGCTTTTTCGGATGTGCGCCGCGCCGCGCGGAACGCTTCGATGAAAACCGCCGTTTCCGCGTCCGCGGCATCGCGGCCCCGCCCCATCCGGTAGAGAGGCTCGACCTGAATGCCCCGCGGCCGGAGCCGGCGGCAGATGAAGGCGACGGATTGCGCCAGGCGGGACGCGGCCTCGGCGGCAACCGTCATGCGGATGGAGTAGCGAAAACCGGCGCGGTCGAAAGCCCGCAAGGTGGCGAGAACGATGTCGCTCGAACCGCGCCCGGACGGAAAGCGGCGGTTGGCATCCTGGACCTCGGGCAAGCCGTCGAACGAGAGATTGGCGCCGTCGAGGTGCGAAACGATCCAGGCGCGCTTGTCCGCCGCGAGCGCGCCGTTGGTCGTGATGAAACTGCGCAGCCGCAAACCGCGAGACCGGGCCACTTCGCGGGCGTAAAGATGCGATTCTTCCAGCAGCCGCCAATGCAAGGCCGGCTCACCGGCCCCGTGATAGTTGACGGCGAACGACGGCGCTCTCGCGGCCGCCGCGTTCGCAGCCACGAAGTCGATGGCGCGCCGCGCCGTCTCGTGCCGCATGTATTCGGGCGGCCGATCGCCCGCGGCCGCATAGCAGTACCGGCAGCGCAGGTTACACGCGCTGGTCAGAAGGAGCGTGGCGGCTACGGGCCGTGGCGGACCGGCGGGCGAGGCATCGGGCGCGCGCTCCTGGCGGCCGCCGAGAATCCCGCAGCTTCGCAGGAAACCGGCGATTTCGGGCGCGGCGTCGAAGTCCACCTGGCCCGCCTGCGGCGCGCGCAGACAGCGCACGAGTGCCGCATTGGCGATCAGAGCCGCGCGGCGCAGCGGCGCGTACACAAGGAACTCGGATTCGCCGAGAGGCAGGACGAAGAGTTCCGCCGGCAAGCGCGACGGTCCGGGAGGGCTGCCGCAGGCCGCGGCTCTCACGGTCTCCGCGCCTGGCGTCATTGCGGCGGCCTTGGCGCGGACGCCGCGCCCGTCCGGAAGTGGAGCCGGGTAGCCGGCAGCGGAACGCCATCCGCGCTGAGGAAGGATTGCCCTCCCACCCAGCGCAGCGGGATCACGTAGTCCCGTTCCGGTTCCAGGGTAACGGGAATGGTGAGCACGGTGCCGGTTGCATCGAAGCGCCCGCCGCTGAGTTTGGAGCCCTTGGCCGGGCCGACCCGGCCCATCGGCATGCTGAAATGGATCACGATTCCCTTCACGCCGGGGTCCACGTCGCGCGCACCGTCCGCGATGCTCGTCGAGACGACCTTCGGTTGCAGACGATCCGTCAGCTCATTCATCCTGGGCGCGAGGTCGTTGAAGAACCCGACCACCCGCGGCATGAACGACTCGAACGTGGGGTACTGCTGGCGGTCGCTCCGATAGGTGTCCAGAAGCGCTACGAGATCGGACATCCAGAAAAACGACCGCGAGTTTTCCTGGCGGATCACTCTGCGCGCGGCGTCCGGCCCGTCATGTTCCATGACGTATTCAATCGTGGCGGCGCGCGCCAGAGACTCGTTCAGCATGATCTTCCAGGTCCCGTAAGACTGCCGCTTCATGGCCGCCGCAACGGGATCGTAGATCCGGTTCACCGCCTTCCGCATCTGCGCCGCGGACTTGCCGGCCGCCGGGTCGGTGTACGTGTGTGCGATCTCGTGCACCATGGTGGTGCGCCAATCCGAGTCGAAAACGGGGGTGCCCTCGGGGTCCACCTTCGAAACGCCGGGGATGGCGTAGATCTCCTGCGTCCCGGCTTCGTCGATCGCGCGGGCCGCGTAGCTGGGACCGCCGTTCGCCAGTCCGGGGACGATGACGAAGTGAGCCGGCGGATGGGGCCCAAAGAAGCGGGCGAACCAGGCGAGGTCGGCCTGGCCATTTATGAACGATTGCAGGCGGGCGTTGGTGGCGCCGTACAGCGGTTGCTGCGATTGCAGAAAATCCTGGAACTTGGCGTCGGCGGTAAATCGCCGCGCGGCGCTCAGGAAGTCGCGAGCCTTGGCGGCGTCCCAACCTTCGTACAGATGAACGCCCGCGCTGTCGAACGGGACGCGCTCGGCCAGCGTTTCGACGTCCCGCAGGTTGACGGCAAGTTTCATCGGGGCTTCAAAGCCGATGCCGAGCGAGCGCGCCAATCGAACCGCCTCGTGATCGCGGTATGGAGCGAAGTAGCTATCGATGGCCTTGTCGTATGCGGTAACGCGGCACTGGCGGTATTCGTTGTTTCCGGCAAGGCGGAACAGAATACTCATGAGCTCGACACGGTAGTCGATGCCGGCACGCACGTCTTGCGCCCTGGCGGCGACGGCCGTCCACAGTAGAGAGACCGCTACGATGACCGCGACTCGGCGAGGCATATCTGTGTCCTTCGCAGACTACGGTATCACCGGAGTTCGCGCGCTTCAAGCCTCGGAAGAACTAATGGCGTCTGACCCCTTTTACCTATTTACACACCCTTCAGGAAGTGCGGTACCCGCCTTGGCGTGCACACGGACGTGGCCGCCGTCGAGCATGACGGCAATCTTGTTGGACATAAGGCAAAAGACCCAAAGGGGTGGAACCCAATGGGCCTCGTACATCCGAGAATAATATGGCACAACCGCTCTGATCAGGCAATGGCGGTGCCAGCAGAACGACAGAGCGCCATCCTAATAAATGGCGTCTGACCCCATTTTCGCCGCTACCCCACCAGCTCGGGAACCCGCGACCGCGAGCCGCGCTGCTGCTTGGACGCGGCGCGAATGCGGTGCATCTCTTCCTTGGTTTCGATGGGGATCGAGAACTGCCTCTCGACGCGTTCGCGGAAGGTGGGGCCGGAGTTGTAGGCGCAGAACGGATACACCATGCCGTCGGGCGCGGCGTAGTGAATCACGCAGCGCTTGACGCGCTCCACGTCGTAGTTGTAGTGGTCCATGAAGTGCATGCCGGCCAGCATCAGGGTGCGGTAGGTGAAGCCCCCCTTTTCGCTGTCGCCGCGTCCGTACTTCTTGTCGGTCATGCCCTGCAGGGTTTGCAGGAACTTGTTGAAGGTCAGGTCCTTGGGGGCTTTCTCGGCGTGGAAGAACTTGCGCAGGTTGTTCCAGGCTTCGATCTTGGTGAAGAACTGGAGGCGGCGCGCACCGGCCTTGCGGGCCAGTTCGTCCATCTCGCGCAGCATCGGACCCACGTCCACGAACTGGGTCACCGGCGTGGCCTTGCGGTCCTGGTCCACGAACAGGTACGTGCCGATGGAGCAGTGCGGATGGCAGCTCAGGGTGGTGGTTTCCTCGCCGCGCAGCGCGCTCAACAGTTTCGAGAACGGCGTCACGCAGGAGAGCGGGAACCAGTCCTGGTAGGGATCGCAGATGCCGGTCTGCTGTTTCACGGCGTGGGCGAAATCGGAGAGGGTGAACCGCTTGGCCTCCAGCTCGTGGCGCGCGATGCGGCCGGTGAAGGACACCGGCTGGAAACTGATACCGCTGGAGCATTCGATGTACTCGAGGGCCAGCCGCAAAATGTCGCCGATCTGGTGGTCGTTGACGCCCTTGACGATAGTGGGGACGTAGACGATCTTCAGCCCCGCCCGGCGGACGTTCTCGATGCACTGCATCTTGGTTTCCCAGAGCGCTTCGCCGCGGGTTTTGCGATAGATTTCGTCGCACACGCCGTCGAACTGCAGGTAGAGGGTGTGGAGGCCGGCTTCCTTGCACTGCTGGGCGAATTCAAAGTCGGCGAACTTGATGCCGTTGGTGGCCACCTGGGTGTGGGAGAAGCCCAATTCCTTCGCCATTCGCAGCACGTCCAGGAACCGCGGGTAGATGGTGGGCTCGCCGCCGGAGAACTGCACGATGCGGTTGGGCACGGGGCGCTGGTTGCGTAGCGTCTGGAGCATACCGCGCACCATCTCGAAACTCGGCTCGTAGATGTACCCGGAGGCATTGGCGTTGGCGAAGCAGACCGGGCAGGTGAGGTTGCAGCGGTTGGTCAGGTCCAGGTTGGCCAGCCCGGTGTGGCTGGTGTGCATGTTGCAAACGCCGCAATCGGTGGGGCAGGTGGTGGCATTGGCGACCGATGGGTTCGAGAAGCCGCGGTTATCGCCGAAGGACCATTCCTCCATCTGGAGGTACAGTTTGACATCCGAGAAGACGATGTCGCGGAAGTGGCCGTGGTCCGGGCACTGCTTCTCCATCACCACCTTGCCCGAGTCCTCGAAGATGCGGGCGGGGATGAGGGTGGTGCATTCCGGGCACAAGGACTGCGTCGTCTTGGGCAGACCTTTGACCAGAGGCTGGATGGGCGATCCTGTATATGTAGTTTCGGGTTGCAATATCCGGAAGTCTGCCATGATTGGACCATTTTAGGGACACCTTGCCGCCGCGGACCACCCCGGCGGGTTAAAGTGCGAATTCCGGGGGCCGTATGGCGCCTTTTGAGGGCTGAACGGGACCCCGCCGATGTGGGGGGTGGCGCCGCGCGGGGTGCTACCATCGCACTTATGGCCAAGTTCAAGCCGGCGAAGGGGAAGCATAAGAGACCGGCGCTCCCCCAGGGTGGCCTGCCGTGCGTCATCCTGGTGATTTCCGCCATGGCGCTGCTGCTGCTTTTTGTCTTTCTCGTGATGAAATATGCGAACGGATAACCGCAGTGCCGGGGAGATGCGCCCCGTCGAAATCATCCCCGGCTGGCTGAAGACGGCCGAAGGCTCCGCGTTGATCAAGCTGGGCAACACCCACGTTCTGTGTGCCGCCAGCGTTGAGGATTCGGTGCCCCAGTTCCTGCGCGGCACCGGCAAAGGCTGGGTGACGGCCGAGTATTCGATGCTGCCGCGCGCCACCGCCAAACGAACGCCGCGCGAGGTGGTCAAGGGCCGCCCCTCGGGGCGGACGCACGAGATTCAGCGGCTCATCGGCCGCGCCCTTCGCTCGGTGGTGGACCTTTCGGCTCTCGGCGAGCGCACCGTGATCCTGGATTGCGACGTCGTTCAGGCCGACGGTGGAACGCGCACGGCGTCGATTACCGGCGCTTTTGTGGCCCTGGCGCTGGCCCTGCGGCGGTACGTGCAATTCGGGGCGATTCGCAAGATGCCTTTGTGCGACTACCTGGCCGCCACCAGCGTCGGATTGGTACGGGGCGAGGTGCTGCTGGACCTGTGCTACGAGGAGGATTCGCAGGCGGACGTGGACATGAACCTGGTGATGACCGGGGGCGGGCGGTTCGTGGAGATCCAGGCCGCCGCGGAACACGCGCTGTTCGACGACTCCCAGATGCAGGAACTGCTGGCGCTGGGGCGCGCCGGCATCGCCCAACTGGTGGAACTTCAGAAGCAGGTAGCCCCGCTTTGATCCGCCTGTATTGCGCTACCGGGAACTCCGGCAAACTGCGGGAGTTTCAGATTGCCGCGGGCCTTGCGCCGGTGGCCATCGAACTTCCGCCCGGCTTTCGCGAATTGCCGCCGGCGGTGGAGGACGGCGCCACGTTCGAGGAGAACGCCCTGCGCAAGGCGCTGCACTACTCGCGCCACGTTTCCGGCCTGCTGTTCGCGGACGATTCCGGCCTGGAAGTGGACGCGCTGGGCGGCGCTCCGGGAGTCCACTCGGCCCGTTTCGCCGGCCCGGAGGCCACCGACGAGGCCAACAACCGCCTGCTGATCGGGAAACTGCGCGGCCTTCCACGCGGCGGCTTTCCGTTCGCCGCGCGGTTCGTCTGCCGGATTGCGCTGGTGGAAGGCGATCGCGTGGCGGGAGTTTACTCCGGCAAGGTGGAAGGTCTGATTCTGGAAGCGGCGCGCGGGCAGGGCGGTTTCGGGTACGATCCCCTGTTCTTCTATCCGCCGTTCGGGTGCACGTTCGGCGAGGCCGGTGGCGCCCGCAAGTTCGAGGTCAGCCACCGGGGCCAGGCATTGCGGGCCATGCTGGCGTCGCTGGGGTGAGCGCGGCTGGAGTGAACGCCGTCAGACCGCGGTTCCGGGCAACCGGCGCGCATCGGGAACGCATACGCCAGTGTGCCGAGGCCGTGCAACTCCGCGGCGCAGGCGGCCGGATGGGCTATGGGAAGGTAGTATCACTTCGGTAAACAGAGCGGCGATTTTTCTTTCCTGGACAGAACATTTCCGGTACATTATGTGATATGCCGAGCAGCCCCGGTTCATCCATCTGGCGCAGTATAGCCGTCGCCTTTGGGGATGGCGTGGCCTTCGGCGTGGGTGTGAATCTTGCGCGCAGCGCGGGGCGTCCGCCAGCCGCCGATCTATCGCTTTTGGAGCGGCGTGTGGAGCGGATTGAACGGCGGATCGCCGCCGCCGAATACGCTCCCGCGCGCGCCGCACTCCCGGCGCCTGCCGCGCCGGCTCCCTTCGACCAGGAAGTCCTCGAGGCCGTGGTCAATGCCCTGGACGCGCACCTCCGCGAGCAGACCGGAGAAGTCGACGGGCGGTTCGCCGATTTGGAGGCCAGACTTGCCGCGGGCCTGAAGGTGCTGGAGCAGCAAGACCAGTCCGGGGTTGCCGCAGTCGAGGGGCGGCTTGGCGAACTGGAAGCCAGACTTGCCGCAGGCCTGAAGGTGCTGGAGCGGCAAGACCAGTCCGGGGCCGCCGCTCTCGAAGGGCGGCTTGGCGAACTGGAAGCCAGACTTGCCGCCGGCCTCAAAGTGCTGGAGCGGCAGGACCAGTCCGGGGTGGCCGCTCTCGACGGGCGGTTCGCCGATTTGGAGGCCAGGCTCGCCGCCGGCCTGAAGGTGCTGGAGCAGCAGGACCAGTCCGGGGTGGCCGCCGTCGAAGGGCGGCTTGGCGAACTGGAGGCCAGACTTGCCGCGGGCCTGAAGGTGCTGGAGCAACAGGACCAGTCCACGGTCGCCGCCGTCGAGGGGCGGCTTGGCGAACTGGAGGGGAGACTCGCCGCCGATTTGAGAACGCTGGAGCAACAGGACCAGTCCACGATCGCCGCCGTCGAGGGGCGGCTTGGCGAACTGGAGGGGAGACTCGCCGCCGATTTGAGAACGCTGGAGCAACAGGACCAGTCCACGATCGCCGCTGTCGAGGGGCGGCTTGGCGAACTGGAGGGGAGACTCGCTGCCGATTTGAAGGTGCTGGAGCAACAGGACCAGACCACGGCGGCCGCCGTCGAAGGGCGGCTTGGCGAACTGGAGGCCAGACTCGCTAGCGGCCTGAAGACGCTGGAGCGGAAGGACCAGACCGCGGCGGCCTCGGTCGAAGGGCGACTCCGGGAGGTGCAGGGCCAGTGTAACAGCCAGGTGACGGCGCTCCGGGACACCGTGGCGAAGGAGATGGAAGCCCGGATCGCGGCCGTGGAAGCGCATCTGCGGGGCGAGGTGCTGGAAGCCGCGGACCGATCTTCGACTCAGGCCGCTTCCGCCTCCTCGGCGCAGCTCGGCGAACAACTGGCTCCCGTGCAGTCGGCGCTGGCTGAGAAGGATCGCGAAATCGCCGAATTGCGGCGGCGCCTGGTGGACAACGAGGAGACCGTACTCGAACTTGTCCTGGCCCTTGGCCGGATGCGCCGCCATAAGGGAGCGCGTCAGTCCAACGCCGAGGCCGCCGAGACTCCGCCACACGAAGACCCTCCGGCGGACGATGGCGGGCCTTCCGCCGGCGCGCCCACGGACCCTCCCGCGGCCTCCGGGCCTCCCGCTCCGCCGCCAACCGGTGGGAAGTTGGCGCCATTCCAGGCGGTGGCCGCCACTCCGTCCAAGGCCGATAGGAAGGGCCATTCTCACATGGAGCCCACGCCCATCGCGCAGGCACATGACGCGAGCCGCTGGTGGCATATCCCGCTGGTCTCGTCGCTTCCGATGCTGGCCGCGGGGAGCCTGTGGCTGCTGGCCGCTTCACGGTGAGCATCGGCGCCGCCGGGCGGCCGGGTGCGCCGATCCGCCTGCCGTTCCGGGGCGGGGAACGGACCATCGTGAAACGGGATGCCATGTTCATCCGTGTGGCGGCGAGCAACGGGCTAATGGGGTTAATGCCACATAGTTTCCCCCCTGCCGAACATCCGGAAAAATTGTGGGGCGGACCCCCTGGTCCGCGGCCGACGCCCCCGTCGGCCTGCTCGTGCCCTGCAAGATGCTGATATCGTTGTTCCGGATGCGGGACGAGGGCGTCCCGCGCGGACCAGGGGGTCCGCCCCACGAAGTCTGCGGAATTCCCGATACTGGGGAAGCTATGTGGCACTAGCAGCGCGTGGTGAAACCGGGGCTGGCTCAACCTGCGCCAATCCCGTATTGCAATCAAAGCACTTGCCAGTGCCAGACGGCTTGACTTGAGCCAATTGGCTGTTTTGCCACGGGCTGCTAGGCTAATGGGGTGCCCGCCGGGACGCGGCGGCATGTACGCGTTCCCGCTGGCCGGGGAAATCCTGAAGGAGCCGCTCGGGATCGGGGGCGGCTACCTGGCGGCCGGGCGTGTCCCCGGCTTGGGCGTGACGGTGGAGGAGAGCGTGGTGGAGCGCTAGCTGAAACCCGCGCGGTTGTCTCGGACCACGGCATACCGTGGGAGGAGATGTAGGCCGAACTTCTCAGATGCGACATGCGGAAGTGCTCCGACGGGGCGAAAACACTGGGGACAGCCGGTCTACTTCGGCGGCCTGCCGTCGTCGAGGCACAGGTCCACCAGGCTGGCGATATCGGCCTCTCCCACGCACATCACGGTGTCCGCGGCTCCCCAGTAGATCTTGACGGTTCCGTCCGGTTCGGGGACCGCGCCGCAGGTGAACACCACATTGTGGACATATCCGGTCATCTCCCAGGGGTCTTCCGGCTGCAAGATCCAGGAGTTACCCACGCCGATGACTTTGGCGGGATTGCGCAGATCGTGAAGGGCGACTCCCAGGCGGTAAATGGCGCCGTCCATGGTGCGGAAGACGCCGTGAAAGATCGAAAGCCATCCCCGATCGGTCTTGAAGGGCGGCGCGCCGGGACCGATCTTCATCTCGTCCCAGTGATAAGGTTCCGGTTTGATGAGTAACTCGGACCGTCCCCAGAAACACAGGTCCGGAGAATAGGAAATCCAGATGGACCACGGCACGATCTCCGAATGGGGGCGATCCAGGCGCGCATACAGACCATCGAACTTTTCCGGGAAGAGAACCACGTTCCGATGATCGGCCTGTGTAATGAGCGAGACTCTCTCCACGCGGGCGAAGTCCTTCGTCCTTGCCAGCGCGATTCGCACGCCGCTGCGCGAATAGGCGCTGTAAGTGATGAGGTAGTCTTCTTCCAGACGGGTTACCCGTGGATCTTCCACGCCGAACTCTTCATATGCCGCGAACGGGCCTTCGCGCGCGGGAACCAGAAAGGGCCGCGGGTCGGCTGTGAAGCGGAACCCGTCGGGGCTGCGGGCCAGGCCGATAATCGACCGGCCGGAGCGAAGATGCGACCGGAAGAGCATGATGTATTCGCCGTCATGCTTCACCACGGCCGCATTGTGAACGGTCTCCACCTGATATGGGATCGCGGCCTTCGTGAGAATGGGGTTACCCGGGTATCGTCTGACGATGTCTGGCTTCATGCCATTTTCCTCTCTTCCTTCTCAAGGACGGCCAGGTACACGCGTTCGTATTCCGCCGCCATGGCGGCCATGGAGAAGCGCTGCTCGACTCGCTGGCGGCAGGCGCCGCGGTCGATTTGAGGAATGCGATCCAGGCATCGCGCGGCCTCCGGGACATTGGCGGCAAGGAAGCCCGTCACGCCGTCGGCGACGACTTCGCGGCAGGATCCCAGGTCCATGGCGATCACCGGCACTCCGGCGGCGTTGGCTTCGGCCAGCACCAGTCCGAACCGCTCGGGGATCGTGTTGAGATGCAGCAGGGCGTAGGCCCGCGCGAACAGCTCGTTCTTTCCAGCGACGTCCACCGGCCCGATGTAACGGATGTTATGGCCATCGAGGTGCGGTCTGACCCGCTCCTCAAAATAGGCCACGTCTTGAACGATGCCGGCGATGACCAGGCGGCGCCCGCTGAGGAGAGCCGCTTCAATGGCCAGGTGGACGCCCTTGTCGGGGTGGATGCGGCCCAGGAACACCAGGTCGTCGCCGCCCGCCGGCCGGAAGGGATACAGCGAGAGGTCGATTCCGTTATAAACCGTCGCAACGTAGTTCAGCCCGGGCAACCTATCGGAATCGCTGATGGAGACAAAGTAACTGTCGCGATACTTGCGGTAGACGGGCAGAATGCGGGGCGACGAGAATCCGTGAATGGTGGTGACGACCGGAGTCTTTACCAGCCGGCTGTATGCCAGGGCCATGAAATCGTAATGGCTGTGAATGAGGTCGAACTCCGAAGCGTGTTCGAACACTTCGGGAATATGGAGATACTCGGCCACCTTCGGGTCGATGGAGGGGTCCTCTTCATAGCCGCGCGCGACGACGGAGTGCAAGCGGGCGGACGTGACGGAATCGCCGGTAGCGAACAGAGTTACATCCCAGCCGCGGGCAACCAACCCTTCGGCAACGTTGCCGGCCACGGTTTCCCAGGCGCCGTACTGCCGGGGAGGGGTTCGCCACGCGACGGGCGACAGAATGGCCACTCTTCTTCCCGACTTCATCGGGGAACCTCCGAGGGATATCCAACTGTCACGGGAGTTACGACCCTTCCGGCTTGCCGGCTGACTCAGGCTCGTCCCGGACCGGGTAAGAGGTCGAAGTATCCGCGGGTTGTCCGTAAGAACCCGGTTGCACGTCTTCGTCCTTTCCCGGCAAAGGCCATCTGGGACGGACGGTGAGCGGACCGATGAACAGCCAGGCCGCCCGACTCATGCTGGAGGATGCCGGACATTAGTATAGCAGTCCGGTTCAGGCGGGATGGAAGTGGGAACCGAAGGCCGTAATCCGTCCGTAAGCGCTCTGACCCGCAACGAACCGCCCGGTCAGCCACGCGTCCGCCATCCGCGGCCCCGCGCCGGGCTGGTGCGACCGAGCCGAATCGGAAGCGCGACCGTCAGGGAGCGGACCCGGTGGCTACGGGCTTACGGACGGATTATGGCCGAAGGCCGGGCGGCATTTGTGCGAGCGTTAGGAGGCGGGTTAACAAACTGCCCCACAAACCGCACTTGTTCTCTAGTGGCCGCCGATGCTGACGGCCATCAGCGCGACAAACGCACAAATCACCGGCAGGGCGAAGAGCGTGCTATCGACGCGGTCGAGAAGGCCTCCGTGGCCGGGGAGCAGGGCGCCGCTGTCCTTCACGCCGGCGCCGCGCTTCATGGCGGATTCGGCGAGGTCGCCGATCTGGCCGGCGGCATTGGCCGCGGCAGTCAGCAGAATGAACAGCGGTATGGGGGCGCTGCCGCCGATATGCACGAAGTACCAGAGGTATGGGACGGCAACCAGGATGGACGCGGCTACCGAAGCGGCGGCGCCTTCCCAGGATTTGTTGGGGCTCACGCGCGGGGCCATCTTGTGGCGGCCGAAGCGCTTGCCGACGTAATAGGCGCCGGCATCGCCCGCCCAGTTGACGATGAGCGCATACATCAGCAGGTGGGGGCTAACGGCGTGCAACTCAATGGCGCATTTCCAGCAGCCGAAGATGTAGACCACGCCCAACAGCAGCAGGGCCGCGCGGGGCAGGGCATGTGCCAGGTCCCTGGCGCGCATGGCCAGCACGGATGCGATCAGGGCCGCCAGAACGATCGACAGCCAGGACCACGGCTGGGCTCTCGAGACCAGCACCGCCGCCCCGATGGCGTAGCCCAAGGGGCCTGGCGCGCCAAAACCGTAGCTGGCGGCGATGGTGTCGTATTCGCGGTAGCACAGGAAGGCGACGGCCGCCACCACACCGAGGAAGACCCAGGGGTTGGAGAACAGCACCACATAGACGATGACGGGAATCAGCGCCGCCGCGGTAAGCAGCCTCCTCATGACGGGCGGAGCGCTTGGATGAGATGCCGGTCGCCGGCCTCGGCGGAGTTGTCGACGAGGCACGGCCCGAGCGGAGTGGCGCTAAGCCCGCCATAGCGGCGGTCGCGCTTCTGATACTCCAGGACGGCCCGCAGCAGGTCGGTGCGGGTGAAATCGGGCCAGAGCGTCTCGGTGACGTACCAGCTCGGCGTAGGCGATCTGCCACAGCAGGAAATTGCTGATGCGCATCTCCCCGGAAGTCCGGATGAGCAGGTCGGGATCGGGCGAGGACGCGGTATAGAGATTCCCGGCGATCAGGTCCTCGTCCACCTTGAGGGTGGCGATGCTGCCGTCGAGCCGCGCCATTTCGAGAATGGCGTTGACGGCATCTACGATTTCGGCCCGGCCGCCGTAATTGATCGCCAGGTTCACCTGCAGCCCGCGATTCTGAGCGGTGGCTTCCACGCCGGCCTCGAGTTCGCGGCGCACCTGCGGGGGCAGAGCATCCAGGCGTCCGATGGCCTGCAGGCGAATATCGTTCTTCTGCAGTTCCGGCAGTTCCTGTTGCAGGTAGTAGCGCAGCAGGCGCCAGAGGGTCTCGACTTCGTGCCGGGGCCGCTTCCAGTTCTCGATCGAGAAGGCGTACAGCGTGAGGACCTTGACGCCCAGGCGGGCGCAGGTTTCCACCGTGGAGCGCACCGGGCCGATGCCGGCCTTGTGGCCCGCGACCCGCGGCAAGCGGCGGCGGTTGGCCCAGCGTCCGTTGCCGTCCATGATGATGGCGATGTGGGCGGGAAGCCGGGTAGGGTCGATCGCCTGCGCCAACCGCCAGTCCAGTTCACCGGGCTGCAGCGCTTCAAGTAGGTCCTTCATGCGGTAGTTCCTTATGGTACAACACGGCGGGTGACGGGTTGGGGCGGGGGATGGCATGGGGTGCGCGACATGGAAGTGGGCGTGGGGCGATTCGCCCGCAAAACCGCTCGAATCCGAGCGTAGGCAAGCGCAAGGCCCGCAGCGCCCTTGTGGGGCAGGCTGGCAGCCTGCGGCCGATTGTTAATCGGCCCAATGCCGGCCTTTGCGCAGGCTACCGGCGGGCGGGTTGACGGGGTACCCCCTTGGGGTCCGCCGCAGATTGACAACCTGCCCCACACAACGCCAGCGAACCCACTTCTATGTCGCGCACCCGATGGCATGCGGCGGGCAGGCTGCGGCGGCGGTTCGGTGGCGGGCTTTGGGCAATTGTCGGAAGGCGGGTTGACAACCCGCCGCAGGCTGACAGCCTGCCCCACATAGCGGCGGTCACTCGTTGACGTGCACTACCTGCGCCGGCGCGAAGCCGTTGAACCACGTGGCGGACGCGTTGCTGTATGCGCCGATGTCCTCGGAGTAAATCAGATCGTCGATCTCCAGCCTGGGCAATTCCTCGGACTGGGCGATGGTATCCATGCCGTCGCAGGTCTGTCCGAAGACCGTGGACATCTCCGTCTCGCCGGTCTTGAAGGCCTTGAGGCGATACTGGCAGTGGTCGAATACGATTCCGGAGTAAGTGTGATACACGCTGTCGTCGATGTAGTAGCAGGTCTTGCCGTCGCGAAACGCCTTGCCGATGATTCGGGCGATGGCGGTGGCGGCGGTAGCCACCAGGTATCGCCCCGGCTCCGCCAGGATCTCGATGTCCTTGGGAAACAGGCGGCCGATCTCGGCGTTGATCTTCCTGGCCAGCGGACCGAGCGGCTTTACGCGGGCGTCGTAGGCGACCGGGAAGCCGCCGCCGATGTCCAGGATCTTGATCTCGTGGCCGCGCGCCAGGGCCTCCCGCCTCACCGCCGCGGCGATGTTCAGGGCTTGCACGAAGTTGTCGAAATTGGCGCACTGGCTGCCCACGTGGAAGCTCAGCCCCTCCACCACCAGGCCGATGCGGAAGGCCTCCGCGATCAGGTCCACCGCCTCGCCCGGATCGCAGCCGAACTTCGAAGACAGCTCCACCATGGAGCCGGTGTTGGGCACGCGCAGCCGCAACACCAGCCCGGCATGCGGAGCGTACCGTTTGATCTTGCGCAACTCGTCCGGGTTGTCGTAAATGATCAGCGGCTTGTACTGGTCGAGGGCTTGCAGGGTTTCCTTCGGCTTGATGGGGTTGGCGTAGATGATCTTGTCCCAGATGAAATCCTGCCGTTCCCTGGCCGGCTGGCCCTCGATGTTGCGGTGAACCAGCAGGAACTCGGGAAGCGAGGCCACGTCGAAACTGGCGCCGGCCTGGTACAGCGTGCGCACGATCTCGGGCGCCGGGTTGGCCTTCACGGCGTAGTAGGCCTGCACCCGCGGCAAATGCCGCCGGAAATTCGCGTAGTTGCGGCGGATCGCGCGGTGGTCGATCACCACCACGGGCGTGCCGTACTTACGCGCAATCGCGAGCAGTTCCCGCTTGGTCATGAGTTAGTCGAGCACCGGGTCGCTGCCGTCGAGCATCTTCACTTTGTTGTGCGCGAAGTACTCCCGCGTCAGCGCCTTCATCATCTTGCCGCGCTGGTCGTAGAGGCGCCGCGACTTGCGCGGTTTGTGGCGCGCCAGGGCGTAGTGGGTGAGCAGCGGCATGGCGATGGTGGTATCGGTGTAGCAGACCACCGCGTCGGGCAGGCGGTCGGGGTCCACCTTTCCCCAGCTTACGGCCTCGCTCGGCGTGGCGCCGCTCAGGCCGCCGGTATCGGGGCGCGCGTCGGTCACCTGGAGGAAGAAATCCTGGCCGAATTCCTTGATGCGCAGCACTTCCTGGATCTGCGGCTCGGTTTGCAGCGTGAAGTTCTTGGGACTGCCGCCGCCCCACAGCACCACGGCGCTTCGTCCGCCGCCGCGCTTCGCGGCCAGCACGAACGCGGTGGTCTCATTCACGTCGATGGAGGGGTTCAGGCGCAGCTTATTGCCGCGCAGTTCCACGCCGGCGACGTTCATTCCGATGGTGGAATCGCCGGGCGACGAGGTGTAGCAGGGCACGCCCGCGCGATAGGCCGCGGCGAGCACGCTGACGTCCTGGAGACCGGCCTTGCGCTCCCACTCGGCGGCGTACTTCCCCAGCAGGTAATGCAGCTCGGCGGTGCCCATTTCCTTCTGGAACTCGGGCTGAACCAGGATCTCGCGCAGAATCTCGTCGGTGGCCATCAGGCAGTCGCTGTAGCCCAGCAGCACGTCGTAGACGCGCACGATGTCGTTGTCGCGCAGGGCGGTGTCGTCCATGCGGAAATCGCCCATGCGGACGGGATAGTTCAGCGCGAAATGCAGATCGTGATAGAGATTGGCGCCGGTGGCCACGATCCAATCCACGAATCCGGCCTTGATGAGCGGAACGATGGAGGATGCTCCCAGGCCGGCCGGCGTGAGCGCGCCCGCGAAGCTCATGCCGATGGTCACGTCGCGGGACAGCATCTTCCGGGTGAAGAGCTGGCAGGCCTCGCGGAGGCGCGCGCCGTTGTAGGCCAGGAAGGCGTTATCGATGAGGTCGGCGAGTCGCTCCTGGCCGGTCAGGTTCTTCGGTTGGATGCGCTTGCCCGAGAGGAACTTCGCCCGGTTGGGGCAGGTTTTCTTCTTCAGCCATTCCGGCATCTCGGTCAGGTCTTTGCGATAACGGTCGTGCGAGGGATGAGGGGTTTGCTTTTTGGCCATGTGGGTTCCTCACGATTTTATCAGGCTTCGGGGGGAAGCCCTCCGCCCGTAACCCGTCCGTGGCGCGGCGCCCCATGGCCCGTTCCCGTGTCTGCCCTATCCTGCCATAATCGGAGCATGCTGTCCTGGTTGCGTACCTGCTCTTCTGGCCCCAGATAGGCTCCGAAGCGCTGGTCCATCTGAAGGCTTGCTCGGAGGCCTTGCAGCGCAACCAGGCTCAAGAGGCCATCGCCGATTGCAGGCGGGCGGTGGGCATCGACCCTCAGTCGGGCTCGGCCCACATGCTGCTTGGCGAGGCTCATCTTGCCCTGCATTCGCCCGGCATGATCGCCGAGGCGAAGGCCGAACTGCGGCAGGCGCTGGATCGCGATCCCAGTTTGGTCTGGGCACGCTTCTACCGGGCCAAGGTATACCTCGATACCGGGCGCCCGGACAAGGCCAAGGGGGAACTCGAAGAGGCCCTCAAGACCCGGCCCGGGGTGTCGCACTTCCTCTCGCTGTTGGGGGAGGCGGAGCGCAAACTCGGCAATCCGGAGACCGCCCTCGAGTAGCATCGCCAGGCGCTCGCCGCGGATCCGAAAATGAACACGGTACACTACTATGCGGCCCTCGCATACATGGATCTGAAGAAGGACGACGAGGCTATCGGGGAGCTGGAAGCTTCCATTCAATCGCCCTATGTGGTGCCCGAGCTTTACCTGACCCTGGGCTCTCTCTGCACCCAACGAAAACGCTACCGCGAGGCCGATGATCTGTGCCGCAAAGCCATCGCGCCCGATCCGGCGCGCTCGGATTCCTACCTGAATCTCGCGCAGCTCTACAATGCCCAGGGGCTAAGCGGCAAGGCGCTGGACGCGTTGCGCCAGGCGTTGCCGCCAGGCAAGACGTTCCCCACGTCTCACTATTACCAGCAACTGCAGGCCGACATACACTTCGAAACCGGGCGCGCCTATGCGGCCAAAGGCAACCCGCGCGAAGCCATCGCGGCGTACTTGCGTTGTCTCGCCTTGGACTCCGGCCGCGCCGCCGTTCACCGTAAACTCGCCGGGTTGTACCAGGAACTGGGGGACGGCACGCATGCCGTCGAGCAGGCCGCCCTGGCGGACAAGTTGGATGGCCCGAAGGCCGCCAAATGATGGCTGAGCTTTCGCGGTGCACGCCCAGGTTCGCGCTTCTCGCTCTGCTGTCTTTAGCCGCCACGCCGGCTCCGCAGGAGCCGCGCATCGCGATCGACTATCCGGAAGAAGGATCCGTCTTCCCGCCGGATTTCGCTTCGCCGACCTTCCTCTGGCGGGATTCGCAAGCCTCCGCCACCGCATGGGAAATCGAAATTGCGTTCTCTGACGGCGCGCCCGCCATGCGTCTGACCGCTCGCGGCGAACCCCCGAGCATCGGCGAGATCGATCCGCTATGCATCGCCGAATCGAACCAGTTGCCGAGGCTCACACCGGAGCAGGCGGCGGCTCACACGTGGAAGCCGCTTCCGGCGGCCTGGTCGGCCATCAAGGCGCATTCCGCCGGCCATCCCGCTACGGTGACGATCACGGAGCCCGACGGCGCCCGAGCCCATGTCCACATCTCCACTTCACCGGACCCGGTGGGCGCGCCGATCTTCTACCGCGACGTTCCGCTGATGCCGTCGGAAGTGGAGAAGGGCGTCATCAAGCCCAGCGTTCCGAGCGCCGTGCCGCTGGTCGGGTGGCGCATGCCGGAGACTTTCGGCTCCGGCGTGGCGTGGATCGATTTCGACAACGACGGCTTTCCCGATCTGTTCTTCGCCAACGGCGCGGACCTCGCCCACGACAGGCCTTCCCCCGGCAATGTCCTCTACCGCAACCTCGGCAACGGCAAGTTCGAGGACGTCATCCGCAAGGCGGGTGTGGCCGGCAACGGTATGTTCGCCACCGGTGTCACCGTGGGCGATTATGACAACGACGGCTTCCTCGATATCTTCGTCACCGGCTACAACTCGCGCCAACTCTTCCACAACAACGGCGATGGAACGTTTACCGACGTAACCGCCAAAGCGGGCGTCGCCGGCGGCGGGTGGAGCAGCAGCGCGGCCTGGGTGGATTACGACCGCGATGGCTACCTAGACCTGTTCGTGGTGCGTTACCTGGATTACGACGTCAAGCACGCGCCTTACTGCGGCTACAAGCAGGAAGGATACCGCATGTACTGCGACCCCCAGCAGTTCGACGGCGTGCCGGCCCAGTTGTTCCACAACAATCATGACGGAACCTTCACCGACGTCTCCGTCAAGGCGGGCATTGCGAACCGCGCCGGTAAGGGGCTGGGTGTGGCTGTGGGCGATATCGACCTGGACGGCTGGCCGGACATCTTCGTCACCAATGACGGCGTGCGCAGTTTCCCGTACCACAACAAGGGCGACGGAACCTTCCAGGACGTCACCTACACCGCGGGAACCGGTTTCGATATGAACGGCAAGACCATGGCCGGCATGGGCACCGAAATCGCCGGCTTCGACGGCGACGGGCTCCCGGACATCTTCCTCACGGCCTTCTCGCGGGAGTACAACACCCTCTACCGCAACCTCGGCAAACTGCAATTCGAGGACGTGACGCTCAAAGCCGGACTGCAATCGGGCTTCCTGACCCTGGCCTTCGGCACCAAGCTGTTCGACTTCGACAACGACGGCCTCCTCGACATCTTCTGCACCAACTGCCACGTCACCGACAACGTGGAACTCTACGACCCTCAGCTCAGCTACAGGCAGAGCGGCCTGCTCTACCAGAACGCCGGCGGCGGCCGCTTCAAAGACGTTTCGGCCGAGAGCGGACCGGCGTTTCGCATCAAGCACGTGGGCCGCGGCGCCGCGGTGGCCGATTTCGACAACGACGGCGACCTCGATCTCGTCATCGCCGACTGCGGCGGCCCCGCTCTGCGGTACCGCAACGACGGCGGCAACCGCAATCACTGGCTGGCCATCAAAGCGCGCGGACGGGAGAGCAATCGTTTCGGCCTCGGCTCCAAAGTGCGGATCACCGCCGGCGGTGACGCGGCTTCGCGAGATCAACCCTTACGGCAGCTACCTGAGCACCAGCAACATGCGGCTGTATGTCGGACTCGGCAAGGAAACCGCTGCCCGGCGCCTGGAGATCGAGTGGCTCAGGGGCAAGAAGCAGGTGCTCGAGGACGTCCCCGCCGGCCAGGTCCTGAACCTGGATGAAGCCAACGCCCGCAGATCGGCCGCGGCCGTCCCGATGGCACCCATAGGCATGCGGCCCGGCATGCGGAAGAAGGCGGGGGGAGCGGCCGGCCCTTTGCGCTGCTCCTTTGCGATCCCGCAACCGGAGCCATTCCCTTCGCGGGTGTGCTGTACGAGCCGCAGGCGCCACTGTCCTATTTCTCACGGTTTCGGTTGGCCGGACGGAGTCCGCGGTTCCATCACTCCCGGCCCGTGGGCTGCCGCTCCCGGTCGGAATCCGACCGGTCCAGGGAAGTCTCTTCGCCGCTCACCCATCTCCGTACACAATCTATGAAAGGCTAATTGAAAGGAGATTCTGCATGAATTTCGGAGGACTCGGGACACTGGCGGCAACCGCGCTATTGTGCGCTCTGTTCGATATCGCACAGCCGCCGGCATCTGGACAGTCCGCCCCGCAGCCCGCCACGGTCCGCGGAAAAGTGATCGACTTCAAAACCGGCGAAGCCATGGAAAAGGCGGTGGTCTCGGTACGGGATCGGAACATCTCCGCCACTACCGGGCATGACGGGAGATTCGAGCTCCGCGACGTTCCGCCGGGGAGCGTGGAACTCACCGTCAGCACCGTGGGATACGGTCTCTTGAAGACGCGGATTGAAGTGGCGCCTGGAGCGGAATTGGAGTTGGAGCTTCTATTGGGTCAGGACGCGCTCAAACACAGCGAACATGTCACCGTGACCACCGGCCCGTACGCGCCCGTGGTGGCCGCGGCGCCCACTCAGTATTCACTCGACAGCACGGAGATCCGGAATCTGTCCACGGTGCTGGCGGACGATCCCTTGCGCGCGGTGCACAATCTGCCCGGCGTATCGGCCAACCTGGATTTCTACGCCGATTTCGCGGTGCGCGGCGCGGGCCTCGATCACATCGGCGTGTTCTTCGATGGCGTGCTGGTGGAACGGCCGTTCCACGCGGTGCGCGACGAGGGCGACATGGGCTCGATCTCCATCCTCAATGGCGATTTGATCGAATCCACATCCCTCATGAGCGGCGCCTTCCCGGCCAGTTACGGCGATCGGACCGGGGCCGTCCTGGATGTCGAGATGCGCGATGGCGGCCGCGACCGCATCCAGACGCGCGCGAGCGCCGGCTTCCTGGGCACGTCCATCACTTCCGAAGGCCCGCTGGGGAAGTCCAAGAAAGCGTCGTGGCTGATCTCGGTGCGCAAGAGCTACCTCGAATACCTGTTGAACCGGCTGAACGTTTCGAACGGCCTCTCCCTCGGCTACCAGGACGTGGAGGGGAAGCTCACCTATGACCTCACCGCTCACCAGAAGCTCGCTCTGACCGCGTACTGGGGCGGAAGCCGGGTGGTGCGGAGTCTCCTGGACGTGTTTGGCGAGAACGACAGTTACTTCACGCGAGGGCACAGCCGGGGCGACCTCGCCAGCCTCCGCTGGAGTTGGATCGCCTCGCCGGCAACGCTGGTTCAGACCCAGGCCTCCTGGAACGACGACTTCGAACTCGACCGCAATGCCAAGAACCAGACCACCATCGACACGGAATCCCGCCAGTACGCCGTCCGCAGCGATGTTACGCGGCAGTTCGGCAACTGGAACCGGTTCGAGGCCGGGGTTTCGGACCGGCGCAGCGACCAACGGTATCTGGAAATGTCGCTCTGGAACTATGCCGCGTGGGCCTATAACCCGTATCTATCTCCGGTGGCGGACTACTCGGGATTTGGCTGGCAGGCCGGAGGATATGCGGAGGATGCCGCCGATCTCCTGCACCACCGGTTGACGCTTCAGGCGGGCGGCCGCTGGGACCGTTTCAGCGACACGCGGCAGAGCGTCTTTCTGCCCCACGCGTCCATTACTTTCGCGCCCATCGCCCAGACGCGGCTCTCTCTCGGCCGGCCAATACGCCCAGTTCCCCAGCCTGCAGAATCTGTATGGCGAATTCGGCACGCCGGGCCTGAGGGCCGAGCGATCCACGCACACGGTGCTCGCACTCGATCAGTTCCTCACCGGCAAACTGCGCATTCACGCCGAAGCTTACAACCGCCAGGAGAGCCAGGTGATCTACTCGCCGGAGACCTACTTCCGCCTGTTTCCCTGGGAAGGGGGCGGCCTGGATTTCCCGCAGCCCGGCCCGGTGCTGGACAATACCCTGCGAGGCTACGCCCGCGGCGTCGAGATCTCCGTGCAGCGCCGTAGCGCGAACCGCTTTTCGGGTTGGGTCAGCTACTCGCGCTCCTACACCAAGTATTGGCAGCCCGGTACGAACCTAAGCTTCTGGGGGGATTTCGACCAGCGGAACACGGTCGCGGCGTACGGCAGTTCCCGGATTACACCCACCATCAGCGTGAGCGCCAGCTACCGCTACGGGAGCGGTTACCCGCTGCCGGGCTACTTCCAGGGACCGCTCAATCTCAGCCTGGGGCCTGGCAGCCTGGTGCCGTTTCAACTGAGCCAGTATCCCAACCGGGTTCGCCTCCCCGCCTACCAGCGCCTGGATTGCCGCGTGAGCGACGCCGTCACGCTGCGGCACGTCAAGGTGACGGTTTACGTCGAAATCGCCAACCTGCTGGACCGTACGAACTGGCGCTACTATTACTATGTGGTGCCGCCATTCGTGTACTCCAGCACGGTTGGCTGGTACCGCGGTACGAGCATGCCGATTCTGCCCACGGCGGGCTTTACGCTGGAGTTCTAACAGGAGGCCGATGGCTCCGTCCACGGACGTGCTGCACCACATCAGGCTCCTGGTGTACGCATGGAACGCCGTCGGCTTCTCCGCCTGCGCCTGGCTCCTTTTGCGCGACTGCGCCGGCGGAGCCCGGATCTGGGGAGGCGTGCGGACTGCTTTGTTAGTCCTCGACGTAGCCTTGATCTATGTGATGAACGTTCGCGTGCAGCCGCTGATGCCGCCCATTTCGGACTTTCATTGGGCGATTCATGACGGGCTGGACCTCGCCGTTCCGCCCTTGATCGTCGCCGTATTCTTCCACGAAGAGCGGAGAAACCTGCGCGGGGTGGCGTGGTGGAGATTCGGCCTGATCGCCCTCTATTTGGCCTGCGCCGCCGGCTTGGCGTTCACCGTGATCGCTCCGTTCTGCGTTCCGGTGTGCCGCGGCTTGCGCCTCTGGTCCTTCCCCTCCTTTTGCGCGGTCCTGGGCGTTTCGGCGGCAATGACTGCGCTGCTGATCTGGCAGACCCGGCATTCCGGAGCCCCGGAAGTGAAGCGGAAACTCGCTGGGTGGCTGGCGGCGGGTTTTGTCCTGGTTGGGGCCGTCCACCTGGCGCAACTGGCGTGCGACCCGATGTGGCTCAGCGCATTCGAGAGCCTGATTCCCGGCTCTCTGCTGTTCGTTCTGGCTTACTACGTTCAGCCGCTGACTTTCGACGTGCTGATCAAGGAAGTCTCGTTCGCCTACTTCGTTCTGGTCGCGGTGTATTCGGCCTGGTGGATCTTCCCGGCCATTCCCTTTCTCGCCGGGCGTGGCGCGTTCCCATGGTTCATCGTTTGTATGTGGCCCGCCGTCGCAGCCGTGCCTTGGCTTCGCGCCAAGTGGCTGCGCTGGATCGATGCCGCGTTGTTCCAGCGGCGGTTCACCCCGGCGGAAGCCAGGACCCGGTTCCTTGCGGGGCTCGAAGGCGCCATCACCGAAGAGGAGCTGGCGCAGAGCGCGGAGCGGGCGCTGGACGAGGTTTTCGGTTCCGTGGCTGGGATCTCTCTGCCCGCTTCCGCGCCGCCCGCGGACGGGGCGGGAATGCATGCCCCCATTCGTGTGGGAGGCCAAGTATGCGGATCCATCCAGGTGGCGTCCAGACCCCGCATCCCGCAGTTTATGGGCGCCGACATCGCCCTCCTGAATTCGCTGGCCAGCGAGTTCTCGATCCTCCTGGATAATCAGAGGCTGCGTGAGAAGAAGATCGAACAGGAGCGCCGGGAGAAGGACCTGCAGATTCTGGCCACCCGCGCGGAGCTGAAAGCGCTGCGGGCGCAGATCAACCCCCATTTCCTGTTCAACTCCCTGGGCGCCATTGCGGGGCTGATATCGAGGGACGCCTCGCGCGCCCGGGAAACCGTCGAACAACTGGCCGAAGTGTTCCGCTACACGCTCTGCCGTTCCGAGAACGAATGGGTGCGCCTGGCGGATGAGATGGACTTCGTGGCCGCCTACCTGGATGTCGAGCGGTCGCGCTTCGGCGCCCGCCTGAAGATCGAAATCGCCGTGGAGGAAGCGGCGCAGCAGTTCATGGTCCCGGCCATGGTGATGCAGGTGCTTGTCGAGAACGCCGTCAAGCACGGCGTCTGCTCGGTGCCGGGAGCGGGAATCGTCCGGATACGCGGCGAATGCCGAGCCGGCAGGCTGCTGCTGGAAGTCCGCGACAACGGAAACGGGTTCAAGCCCGGGATTCGCGCGCCTGGCGCCAACGGGGCGGGCTTCGGACTGCGCAACATCGAAGACCGCCTGCACCTTTATTTTGGGGATCGCGGAGCGCTGCGGATCGGCCGCGAAGACTCGATGACCGTGGTAGCGATCGAGTTCCCGGCACAGCGCGCGCCGGTCCCGTGCGAGGGGGCGCGTGCATGATTCGCGTCCTGCTGGTGGATGACGAGCAGCCGGCGCGCGATCATCTTCGCGAGTTATTGGCTCCGCACTCGGACATCGGGATTGCCGGAGAAGCCGAGGATGGCGAGCAGGCAATCGGCAGGATCGCGGAGCTGCATCCGGACCTGGTGCTTCTCGATATCCAGATGCCCGGCTGCAGCGGGCTCGATATAGCGGCGTCTCTTCCCCTGCCGCGCCCGAAGATCGTCTTCTGCACGGCGTTCGACGAGTACGCCGTGGATGCCTTTGAAGTGCACGCGGTGGACTACCTGCTGAAACCGGTGAACCGCGTGCGGCTCGCCAAGGCTCTGGACCGCGTCCGCCAGACCGTGGTTCCCGCCCGCGACGAGGCCGTCGACCGCTTGATCCGCGCGCGCCCGCTCCCGCAACCCCGCTTCCTGGTCAAGCAGGGCGGCCGCTACCGGGTGGTCGCCGAGGAAGAGACCGACTACTTCTCGATCCACGAAGGCCTGACCGCGCTCCACTCCGCGGGCCAACGCTGCTGGATGGACGTGACCTTAGCGGAGTTGGAGAGGCGCCTCGATCCGGCCGGGTTCCTTCGCATTTCCCGCGAACATGTCGTCCGGATCGCGGGCGTAGCCGAGGTTCTGCCGCTCGCCGGCGGTTACGCCGAAGTCGCACTGCGGAACGGAGAACGTCTGCCGGTTAGCCGCCGCCGCCTCAAGCATGTGTTGGACGTGCTCGGCGCCATCCGCTGATGCGCGGGCGCCGCGAGGCCGGGTACGCCCGCAAACCGTTGCCAGACTCGGATTTCCGGCGCAGTCTGCCGGAGATTCGCTGTCTGTCCCCGGTTTGCCCCACGGCGAGACCTCTGCGCTCGTCGTGCCCCCGGAACGGTTAAGCACCCGCGAGGCCGTACGCCGTACCGGCATCTCTGCTATAAACGGAGAATCCGGTCCCTATTCCGAGAGGGCCGGGCGGTGGCATGCCCATGGGACTCAACGAACGACGCAAGATTAAGGAATTGCAGGACGTCACGTTTCCGGGGCGGGTCAAGGAGATCGAAGAGATCTGCGGCGCGCCCATTCCCTACGAGGTGGATTGGGACAGCCTGGCCGACGACGCGCAGGGGCTCAACTTCATCGACAACCTTTCCTGCCACCGGCTCAACATGGCGCTGCGGTCGATCTGCCTGGACGACATGGGGAAGAGCGCCGTCCGCGACGGGCTGAAGCTGGTCAAGCTCAAGAACGTCAAGGACAAGGCGGCCATGAAGATCGCCTTTGAAGGCGGCGTCCTGGAGATGCACTGCGCCTACGCGCTGGGCGCCGAGGGCATGTTCAACGACAACGCGATTCGCGAGGTTCTCGAGAAGAACCTGTAACCGGTCATTAGACGCGCCGGGCGCTTCCGGCTATCCTCGATTCATATGCCCAAATCGCGCCCGCCGGCCCGGCGGAGTCCCGCCTCTCTCGGTTTCTCGATGCCCGCCGAATGGGAGACGCACGAGGCCACCTGGCTCGCCTGGCCGCACCATCCCACCGACTGGCCCGGCAAGCTCGGCACTATCCGCTGGGTCTACGCCGAGATCGTGCGCAAAATCGCCGCCGGCGAAACGGTGCGGGTGCTGGTGCGGTCGAAAGAGGAAGCCACCAGTGCCGCGCGCTATCTGCGTCGAGCCGGCGCAGACATGGCGGCGGTGGAGTTCCTCGTGCATCCGACCAACCGCGGCTGGACGCGCGACAGCGGACCGCTCTTCGTCCGCCGGTGCCTGGCCCGCAAGATCGAAACCGCCATCGTGCACTTCCATTTCAGCGCCTGGGCCAAGTATGCCGACTGGCAGAAGGACCGCCGCGTGCCAGAGACCGCGGCCAGGCATCTCGGCAAGCGCCTCTTCGACGCGCAGGCGGGCGGGCGGCCATTCATTCTGGAAGGCGGCGGCATCGAGGTCAACGGCCGCGGCACGCTGCTCACCACCGAGGAGTGCTACCTCGATCCCAAGGTTCAAGTGCGCAATCCGGGTCTGGGCCGCGCGGATTTCGAGGCCGCCCTGCGCGAGTATCTGGGCGTCGCGAACGTCTGCTGGCTGGCCGGCGGGCCGGCCGGCGACGACACACACGGGCACATCGACGACATCTGCCGTTTCGTCAACTCCCGCACCCTGGTGCTGATTCGCGAAGAAAACCCGGCGGACATCAACTACCCGATGCTCGCCCGGAACTGGGAGCGCATCCAGGACCTGCGGCTGGAAGACGGCTCGAAGCCGGAAGTGGTGGCGCTGCCCATGCCCGCGCCTCTCAGTTTCGCCGGCTGCCACTTACCGGCGAGTTATGCCAATTTCTATATCTCGAACGCCGCCGTGCTCGTGCCCACCTTCAACGACCCCAACGACCGCGTGGCCCTCGGCATCCTGGGAGAGCTCTTCCGCCCCCGCGCGGTGGTCGGAATCCACTGCGTCGATATGATCCTGGGCTTCGGCTCGCTGCACTGTCTGTCGCAGCAGCAGCCCGCGGAGTAAACGATGGCTTCCCCGTCTACGGGCGGCCGGGCGTCGCGGCAGGCGGCCGCGGCATGGCTTTCAACTCGGCAAGGCGGTGAGCCCAATCCGTTTGCGCCGGCGTCATTGTGAGAGCTTTCTGGTAGTCCGCGATAGCCTGGTCCAATTGACCGAGCTGAACGAACGTCTCCGCCCGCCAGCGAAGCACGTCGGCCCGGCCGGGCGCCAGAGTGAGGGCCGCATTCCAGGCCAGGACGGCATTCTTCGGGTCCTTCTGCGCCAAGCGGATATTGGCGGCCATGACGCAATCGTCCGCGGCGCGCGCCCGCTCGCCCTTTTGCGCCAGCATCGAACAGGCAGTCTCGCTGACCCGGGCATCGGATGGCGCGCGGCGCTGCGCTTCGGTGAAGTCCCGGTCGGCGCGATCGAAGTCTCCCTTTTGGAGCCACGCGCCGCCGCGGGAGAAGTACGTCTCCATGGAACTGGGAGCAAGCTCCACGGCCCTGTCGTATTCCGGAAGAGCCTTGTCGGCATCGCCTTTCATCAGATAGCCCGTCCCCCGCCCCAGGTAGGCGAGCGCGTTGCGGCCGTCTATCTTGACGGCCCAGGAGCAATCGAGAATAGCTTTATCGTAGTCGTGTTTCGCAAGCCAGGCCTGCGCGCGGCCCAGATATGCGGCGGAAGATTTGATGTCGATGACGATGGCCGCGTTGAAATCCGCGATGGCCTTGTCCAGTTCGTTCTTCCGCAGCCAGACCGTCCCTCGCGAGGCAAAGGCGGGGGCGAACTTGAGAGATATTCCAATTGCATGGTTTTGATCGTCCAGCGCTTTGTCCAGGTCGCCCTTTTGTAACCACAGATTCCCGCGTCTGTAATAGCTCCAGATATTGCAGGCGTCGAGTTCGATGGCGCGCGAATAGTCCGCCATAGCTTTGTCCGCGTCGCCCTTGGCCGTCCACACATCGGCTCGCAGGCGCAGAGCCGCCGGAAACTCCGGCTTGATCTCGATTGCCTTGTTCACATCCGGAAACGTGGCGTCCGTGCCGCCCTTCAGCCCCAGAACCCAGGCGCGCTCGAGATAACCCTGGGCCAGGCGAGGATCGATCTCGATCACCCTGGACGCTTCCGAGAGGGCCCTGCCGTAATCGGGAGTGGGATTCCAAAGCTCCGCCAGCTCGCGGCGCCGATGCACCCAGAGATCGTCCGGATGGCTGGCGATCTCTTTGTCCAACTCGACAAACGTCTTCGGAACACTCCGCCCACCAACCGCTTTGGAATCGTAGACCCAGGCCGGAGCGACAAGCCATGCGATGTCCGGCTCGCGGTCTCTCTTCTCAAACCTATTCCCGGGGGGCAGGCCGGTGGTGTCGTAGAGTTCGAAGTAGATGTTGCTCAAGCATGGATAGTTCCCTGGCTGATATGGGAACTCCTTGAAAAGCGCATTCCGGGCATCGCAGGCATCGAAGCCGAAATGCATCGGATTTCCATCGACAAAATACCACGGGACGACGACGTACTGGTGTCCCTTCTTCAAATCCACCAGGAGCGGGGACCCCTCCGACCGAACCTCGAACCGAACTCCCCCTATGGGCCCCACCCCCGAAAACTGCACTAACAGCGAGTGAAAACCGGGGGTGAGGTATTCATGCTGGTCGAGTTCGCGCAGAACATTTGCCGCCTTGACCTCGACGCCATCGATGGCCGTCACATGCACTTCGCTGGAGGGCGAAAAGGCGAGGTCCGCAAGTTCTTCCTTCGGCATATCCGGCTGCTTGTATTTTTCGCGCCGGTCGGCCGCTGGAATGGGCATCACGAAAGCGATCGCTAGCCCCATGGAGATAAGGACACTACATCGAGACATTCTTGCTTCCTCCCGGCTCATCGATTCCACGCATCGAGGACTCCAAGCTCATTCCTTGTCTGGTGCTCCGCTATAGCTCCGATATTACTCGCTTTCAGCCTGTCCAAGGTGGGTTTTCGCCGGCTTGGTTTGGCCTGGCCGCGTCCTTTGACTGGCCGGTGTAATTTATCGCACACTTACGGTGTCAACCCGCCGCACGGTCTCCGAACCTGATAGGTTGGACGAATGGCCACTTCCGCTCAGATCCCACTAACGGTCGAGAAGGGTTTGCCGCATCCCCTCGGGGCGACCGTGACGCCGGAAGGCGTCAATTTTTCGCTGTTTTCGGAAAACGCCAGCGGCGTGGAACTGCTGCTGTTCGCATCGCACGACGCGGCCCAGCCGTGTCAGACGATCCGCCTGGACCCGTACGTGAACAAGACGTTTCACTTCTGGCACGCATTCGTTCGCGGGCTGGGTCACGGGGCGCACTACGCCTACCGCGTGGACGGACCGTTCAGCCCCGGCGCCGGACACCGGTTCAACGGCAACAAGGTGCTGATCGATCCCTACGCCAGGGGCAATGCCAACAACTTGTGGCAACGCGCCGCCGCCTGCGGGCCGGACGACAACGCGGCGGTTTCGATGCGCTCGGTGGCGATCGACGCCTCCGGCTACGATTGGGAAGGCGACTGGCCCCTGAACCATCTCCCGCAGGACACCGTCATCTACGAGATGCACGCCCGCGGCTTCACGCGCTCGCCCTCCTCCGGGGCGCGGAATCCGGGTTCCTTCGGGGGCATCGTCGAGAAGATCCCGTATCTGAAGGATCTAGGGGTCACGGCGGTGGAACTGCTGCCGGTTTTCGACTTCGATGAGACCGCCGTGCTGCACGTGGTGGATGGCCAGACGCTGCGCAATTACTGGGGTTACAGCACCATGGGTTTCTTCGCGCCCCAGTCGTGTTACTGCGTGAGCCCCGAGAGGGGCAGCCATCTGCGCGAATTTCGCGACATGGTGAAGGCGCTGCACAAAGCCGGCATCGAAGTGATTCTGGATGTCGTCTTCAATCACACCGACGAAGGGAATCAGCTTGGACCTACCTTCTCGTTTCGCGGAATCGACAACCGCACATACTACTTCCTGGTGCCCTGGGATTTGCAGTATTACATGGATTACACGGGGTGTGGAAACACCTTCAACTGCAATCACCCGATCGCCCAGAAGCTGATCGTCGAATGCCTGCGCTACTGGGTGCGTGAGGCGCACGTGGATGGCTTCCGCTTCGACGAGGGATCCATCCTGTCGCGCGGCGAAGATGGGCTGCCCAGCGAACATCCGCCGGTGGTATGGCAGATCGAGTTGGACGACGAACTGGCGGACTCGAAAGTGATCGCCGAGGCCTGGGATGCCGCCGGGCTGTACCAGATCGGGCACTTTCCGGGCGACCGCTGGGCGGAATGGAACGGCCGCTATCGCGACGATATCCGGGGCTTCGTCAAGAGCGATCCGGGCCTGGTGGGGGCGGTTGCCTCCCGCCTGGCGGGCAGCTCCGACCTATACCAGGTGCGCGGCCAACTGCCAATCAACAGCATCAACTTCATAACCTGCCACGACGGGTTCACCCTCAACGACCTGGTCTCTTACAACCAGAAGCACAACGAAGCCAATGGTGAAGGTAACCAGGACGGCATTAACGGCAATGTGAGTTGGAATTGCGGCGTGGAAGGCGCATCGGCCGATCCCGCGGTGGAAGCGCTCCGCAACCGCCAGGTGCGCAATTTCGCCGCCATTCTGCTGCTCTCCCGGGGAGTACCCATGTTCGCCGCGGGGGACGAAGTCAGGCGCACGCAGAACGGCAATAACAACGCTTACTGCCAGGACAACGAAACGAGCTGGTTCGACTGGACGCTGGTGGAGAAGAACGGCGACTTACTTCGTTTCTGGCAGCGCATGATCGAATTTCGCCTGAATCACGCAGCCGTGCGCCAGGCACAGTTCTTTACCGGCGCCGTGAACGAACGCGGCGTCGCCGACGTGACATGGCACGGGACGAAGCTGGCGAGTCCCGCGTGGGACGATCCGGAGGCGCGGACGCTGGCGATGACGCTGGGCGGGTTCGACGGCGAGCCGGACATTCACGCGATGCTGAACATGTACTGGGACCCGCTGGACTTCGATCTGCCCGCCGTGCCGGGCCGAAGCTGGCTGCGGGTGGTGGACACGGCGCTCGCGCCCCCGCTGGACATCGCCGATCCCGGCGCAGAGGCGCCGCTTACGGGAGGCACTTACTCGCTCCAGGGCCGTAGCGTGGTGGTGCTGATCAACCGCGCCGATCTGTAGGAGAGGAGCCGGCCGGCGGCGTGGCGATTGTTTGCGGCTCCGCCGAGGCCATTTTCTGGATCGTGATGCCGCCGGTGCCCACCCGCAAGTGCACGCGCGTCGCCGCCGCCGGCCCGGGCTGGACGAAACTTTCGCTGTCAAGCCGGGTGCGGTAGCTCCCGGCGAAGTCGGAGGAAACGCCGCCGCTGCGGCAGTGGGCGTCAAACGAATATTGCCCGGCGCCCGGCAGTTGCATCAGGATGTCTCCCGTGCGCACGGAGGCCTCGATGGCGCCCGAGACATCGTAGATCACCACGTCGCCGCCCCGGTGGCGGATCTCCAGCCGGGAATCGCGCGGCACGCGAATGCGGTAGTCCATTTGAACGTCGGGCCGGCGGCCCGCCGCTCTCGCCCAAAAGCTTCGCTTCGGGAAGGCGGTGTGGATGGCCAGTTCGGTGGGGCTCTTGCGGTCCACCCTCACCTGGATGGCGTTCAATTGGCGCTGGGCGAGATCCTGCTCCCGCGGCGTATCCGTACGGTAGGTGGAACGCGTGACGGTGATCTCGACTTCCGCGCGGTCCCAGCCTTCGATATTCAGTTCGCCCGCCGAACCGCTCACCTGGATCGTGCCGCCGGGAGCGAACTCCACGTGTTCCGTAGTGACCACGGACATGTCCGGCTTGGGCTGCTTGGCAGCCAGCGGCAGGCAGATGGCGATGGCGGCGGCCAGTCTTAGAGTCATTACCCGAACCCTTCCCGCCTCTATGATCGCACGGTGCCGCTTGTGGGGCGGACGCCCTCGTCCGCAGCCGGCCCCCTGGCCGGCTTTTTCGCCGGCGGCAAGCGCTTGATTCCGCGAGCGAAGAGCGGGTCCAGGGGGACCCGCGCGGACGAGGGCGTCCGCCCCACCTCCTACGGCAGCAGCACCATGGGCGCGCGCCACACCGCGAACTTCTGCGCGGCCGGTTGCACCACGCTGACCTGGCAGGTGTACCGTCCCGCCTGCAGCTTCGCCAACGGCACGCTGAACCGCAGCGGCACGGCCTTGGATTTCGCATTCAGCCCGTCGAACAACTTCAGCGGCTCGCTCTCGAACGCCTTCACGCCGCCGAGGAAGAAGCTCACGGTGGCCACCAGGGTCTGGGTCTTCTCAGCGCCGGGCTCGTAGGCTTCCAGGTAGACGTACATTTCCTGGTCCTTACGGAACACCCGCGTCACGCTGGGCACCAGCTTCTGGCCGTCCTCGACCAGCGGGTTGGCGGCGATCAGCTTCTTGTTCTTCTCGACGCTCGCCACCGCCTCCGAGACCTTCTCGCGCTGGTAACTGAGCACCACCGAGCTGATAGGCAGACGCCTGGTCTCCGTGGTAAGGTCGGGTACCGTGAACTTAGTCTCGAAGGTGCCCATCTTACCGGTTTCGTTGTCGCGCGCCAGGAACTTCAGCGTGTAGGCGCCGGGCTGCAGAGTGAAACCGGTATCGTACTCCAGATTCTTCTTCGTCAATTGGCCGGAGTTATCGCCCTTCAGCTTCACCGTGATTTCGTCGCGCACCGTGCCGGCCAGCATGTTGCGGGCGTCGCGGATTTCGCCGATGAAATCGAGGCGGGTGCTTTCCGCGCCGCCGCGCCGCGCCAACTCGATATCGGTGCCCGGGATCTTCACCGAGACGGGCACGAAGTAGCGGTCCTTGGCCTGGCGGAAATAGTCGATTTCGAGCGCCAGTGTGAGGTCGGTCACCGGATCTTCCAGCATCAGCGCTTCCTGCAACTGGCGCTCGCGGTCCTGCGACGTGAATTGTTTGAATTCCTTGGACGCGAAATAGCCGCTGCGGTAGTCGAGTTTGGCCGTCAGGTTACTTCCGATTTGTACTTTGATGCGCCGGTAGCGCCCGTCGAGCGCGGCGTTGCCGCTGTAGTAACCGAGAATGTAGTAACTGGCGATATCTTTCTGCGCCTGCACGATTCCCGCGGACAGGTCGTTGTTATCCAGCAGCGCCTTGCCGCCGGTGTCCGACGCCAGCGTGTACAAGCTCTCCTGCTGGCCTTGAGAGGCCGATTGCGCGCTGCGCATGGAGCTGCCGGAGTACATGCCCTGGCCGCCCTGCGAGGCCTGGGTCGCATCGCCCAACGGCGCCTGGGCCACCAGGCCGCGCGCGTCCACCGGGTAGAACGCCACGTTGCCGCGGATGGCCGCGTTGACCGTAGCGCGCAGTTGCGCCTGGTTGTCGATGCCGGTCAAGGTCATGCCGCTCGCGAAATACACGAGCGCTTTCTTTTCGGGCAGTCCGCCCAGCATCTTCACCGCCGATTCGAGCGCCGCCAGTTTGCGGTCGGTATTGAAGATGTTGAATTCCGAATCGTCCTGGGTGTAGGCCGCGCCGGTATCGCCCTCGGAATCGCTGCCGGTCGAGCCGTTGGACATGCCCACGTCGCCGATGGGGATGGCTTTGACCACCTTGGTGAGAAGGTCGCGGTCGCCGGTGAAGTCCTGAAGCACCGACAGGTCGGTCGAGTAGGTCATCACCGCGACCAGGTCGGATTGCGCGATCTCTGTGTTCAGGAACTGCAATGCGGCCTGTTGCGCGCGAAGTTGTTCGGCGACGGCCATCCCGGCGCGGTCGAAGAACAGCACCAGCAAGCGGCGGTCCTTATACTTGATCTCGCCCGCTTTGGCGGGTGCGATGGAAGCCGCGACGGCCGGCCTCACCGCGGCAACGGCCGTCCCGGTTTCGCGCCGCGCCAGGGCCGGCGCCGGCGGCGCCAGCGGCGTGTCGTCCATTTGCTGGTATTCGAAGACCTTGATGACTTGCGGCTTGCCGTCTTCGGTGACGGTGAAGTCGGAGGCTTTCAGGCCGGTGACCGGCGCGCCGCTCTTGGTCTTGGCGGCCACGTTGACCACGACAAGCTGGGTGGTGGTCTGAAACTGCACCACGCTCTTGGGTGTGGATGGCGGCGCGGCCTGCTGTGCCGCCAGCGTCAATTGCGCCGCCAGAATCGTTCCTATGAGGGCTTTCATAATTCCGCTCCAAATGACCGGATCGGGCCGCTGATGAACCTGGCGCGGCGGAGCCGCCACGAAACCAGGTTGAGGTGGTCCGAACTTCCGGGGCCGGTTGATCGCCCGCGCTGGCCGATTAACAATCGGCCGCAGGTTGACAACCTGCCCCACAACAGCGTCGCAGCTCGCGAGAAACTGTTCCTTTGCCACGGGCCGCTCGCTTACGCTCGCGGTTCCGGACAGAACCGCGAGCGTGAGCGAGCGGCCCGGTAATGGCACCAAGTCACACGGTCGAAGACCTGGTTTGCTTATCGGTGTTCGTCTGCGTTCATCTGTGGCCATATGCCTTCGCCCCCGCCTTAGAACCGGAACCGCAAACTCATAGTGATTTTCCGCATCGCCGACGCGTTGGTCGCCAGGCCGTAAGTGCTCGATTCCAGCATGGTGCCCCAGCCCGTGATGGTCACGCGGTTGAGCATATTCTGGGTCTGCACCTGCAAATCTACGCTGTGCCGTTCACCGAACCGGAACACGCGGCTCACCGATCCGTCCAGCGAGAAGATGGCCGGTCCCGGAATGGTATTCCGCCCCGCGTTGCCCCACTCGCCCGCCGCCGGCTCGGTGAAGGCCGCCATGTTAAACGTCTGCCCGGCGGCTGTGATCGACTGCCCCGTGGCGTCCGCGCGCAGGGTGTTGCCGGCCGCCGTTCCGCTCACCTGCGAGTTGCTCCCGCCCACGGTCGCGGTGGAGGGGTTGCCCGAGTGGGCGTTCAGCGTGGCGCTTACCGTCCAGTCCTTGAGCAGCGCGCCTTTCCAGCCGCTCAACAGCGTGCCGCCGCCCATTCCCATGCCGCTCGAGTACTGCAAATTCAGGCTCAGGTTGTGCCGGTTGTCGAAGCCCGAGAGGGCGCGCTCGGCGGAAAGGTCGAGCCAGTTCTGCGCCAGCGGCGTATTGCCCTGGCCGCGGCCGCCGGTGCCGGCGTCGTCGATGGATTTCGAAAACTGGTACGACGCCCGCCACATGAAACCGCTATGGAACCGCCGGTTCAACTGGAACTGCGCCGCATGGTAGATGGAGTCTCCGCCGGAGGTTTCGTAAGTGTAGCCGTGCGGGTAGAGCGATACCGCCGCGCCGGGCGCCACCGAATTCGGGATGAACTGCTGGTCGAGCCGCGTGCCCTTGGTGCCCAGATAGCCGATGGTCGCGAACATGGACAACGGCAGGTCATGCTGCGCCGTCAGGTTCCAGGTCTGCGCGTAGCCCACGCGGTAATTCGGATCCACCGCGTATGTGCCGGTGTTAGCCGGCGCCGTAGAGCCCGCAAAGCCGTTTTGCAGAGTCAGCGGATTGGCCGCCGAACCGGTCACGCTTAGCGTCTCCGCGAACGGCGGCTGCTGCGCCATGTTACCGGCGATGATATTGTATACCGAGGTGTTATAGTACAGCCCGTAACCCGCGCGCACCACCAGCGAACCCTTGCTCAACGGCCGCCATGCAACGCCAAGACGCGGCGCGAAATTATTCCGGTCGGAATGGATTAGCGCATCCGGCAACCCGGCCTGCCCCGGCTCGACCGCGCCGATGGCGGAGTAGCCGGGCGCGATGGCCAGGTTGACCAGCCGGTTGTACAGTTCGGTCATCGGGGTGGCATACTCCCAGCGCACGCCCAGCACCACGCTGAAGCGTTTGGCGATTCGCCAGTCGTCGTTCACGTACCAGTCGGATGTGGAACCGCGGAAGTACTTATCGGCGTTTCCGTAGCGGATCGAGCTCGATGTGGGCGTCCCCAACAGGAAATCGGCCAGGTCGTAACCGGTGCCGCTCTGCGCCACGCCGTCTACCAGCAGGCTGGTTGCCTGCCCGTCGAACGAGTAACTGCCGCGGCCGTTGGAATCCGAAAGTTGGTTGGACTGCTGCCGCCGGTAGTCGGCGCCGAAGCTGAGATTGTGCGTGCCGCGGACCCAGCTCAGGCTTTCGCCCAGCGCACTGGTCTGGTTGCGGTTCAGCGAGTAATTGCCGTCGCTGAGGCCGCCGTAATTGGTGAAGCCCAGGTTCGGTGGGCCCCAGTTCCACGGGCTCCCGGACGTTCCGGCGATGCCCAGTTGCGCCGCCACATCGGTCTTATCGGCGAAGTACGGCTCCGACAATTGCCGCATGCGGCTGAAGTTGTACTGCAGGTTGTTGGTCACCTTGGCGGTGAACGTGTGCGACCACGCCAGGTTGGCGTTCAGCCCGCTGCCCTCGCCCGTGTCGTCGAATTGGAACAGGTTGGGACTGATGCTGGAACTGGTCTGGTACCCGAAGCCGCCGTTCAACCGGTCTTTCGCGCCGATCCTGATATTCGCGAGCCGCGCGTTAAGATTCTGCGACTTATTGAGGCCGTTGAGCCCGACCTCGTAATTGCGCGAGGCGAACGGCAGGTTCGGGGCGGGGAAGTAGCTCAGCAGGCTGACGGCAGTGGAACTGATGCGGCTGAGCGGAATCCGGCTGCCCGCGAAGGGAGCGCCGCTCGATGGGTCGTAAATCGCGACCGCCGCGCCCTGCACGGTGGTTTGCGAGAAATCGCCGCTGCGTTCGAGCGCCGTCGGCATGTTGACCGGGTTGGAGGTGTTGCCGGTGCGGTTGCGCTGAAACTCGTAGTTGACCATCAACATGACGTGCTTGTCGGTGCTCACCAGTTTGGGGATCTGCAGTGGGCCGCCGAACATCACGCCGCCGCGTCCGATGGCGTAGGCCGGTTTCGCCACGTTGGCGCCCGTGACCGAGTAAGTGCGCGCGTCCCAGACCGAATTGTCGAGGCTGAGATTCGCGCCCAGCATATACATGTTGCGGGGATCTTTGCGGTTGTTGCCGAACGCCCGCGCGTTGGCCATGTTCATCCAGGGCGGCGCGCCGGGCGGCGGTCCGCCGGCCATGCCGCCTGGGGGTCCGCCACCGCCGGGTCCACCGCCGCCTGGAGGTCCGCCGCCACCGGGTCCGCCGCCGCCCGGAGGCCCGCCGCCGGGTCCACCGCGCCCGCCCGCCATGCCGGCCGTTGCTGCCGCTCCTCCGGGAACATCGCCGCCCGGGCCGGTTCCCGGTCCGGCCGCCATGGCCATCCCCGTCGCCATACCCGGACCACCCGGGCCGCCCGGAGGCCCCCAATCGTTCATGGCGCCCATGCCCACCGCCGTGCTCATGCTGCCTTGCACGATGAAGGAATTGGCGGAGCTTTGCGTCAGGTCGGCGATCTCATCCGTCTTCAGCGACGCGGCGGCCGTGGCACTGGCCATCGTTGTCGCATCCGTCGATTGGCTCACGCCCATGCGCTGGAACGCCGGCCGCGCGGCCGGAGCGGTCGCCGCGCCGCCGCCCAGGCTGGCCAGCAGGGCGCTCTCCGAGAGGAACTTCATCTCCCACTGCGGGGACGGCGCCCCGGGGGTCACACCCACTTCCCGCGCGATCGTCTCGAACCCCAGCATGCGGACCTCGAATACCCAGGCGCCATCGGCCAGGCCGGAGAAGCGAAACGCGCCGCGGTCGTCGGTGGTGGTGGAGACCCGGGCGTCGCCCAGCGTTGCCGTGACCGTGGCGCCCGGAAGCGGCAACCCGGCCACCTGGATGGTTCCGTGGTATTCGGCGGCCATGAGCGTGACGGTGGCCAGCCAGGCGGCGGCCATGCGTCCGATGAGATTGCGCCTTCGGGTTGCGGACATGTGGTTTCGATCCTTTACAAGTGAGAAGGTGCAACTCGGGCGCGGATAGTTTCCCGCCGGGGCCCATCCTTAACGTTCTTAACTTAGTCTTTACGCGGGCGCGGTGGCGTGTTAAGCCCGCGCGGCGTAGTGTAAAGGAAGGCGATGCGCGCTCCGTCCAACCAGAGCCGGCGTTGGTTTTCGTGGCTGGTGCTGTGCCTGATGTTCGCGCTGTGCGGGACGCTGGGCTTCTTGCAGTACCGATGGATCGGCGAAGTCAGCGTGGCCGCGCGCCAACGCTTGCAGGGAAGCCTGCAAGCCAGCCTGATGCGGCTCGGCCAGGACTTCGACGACGAGATCCGGTCCACTTCGTTCGCGCTCATGCCCGCCGGCACGGCTTCCCTGCCGCGGCAAGTGGAGTCCCGCTTCAGCCAGTGGAAGGCGGGCGCCCGGCACCCCGGCCTGCTGCGCTCGGTGGTGCTGGTCGCACCCAGCCCGGCCGGCATCGAAGCGAGTTATCTGGATGTGTCCAGCGGCGGGTGGCAACCGAGCCAGGGCGGGTTAGGCCTCCCGGCGCGTTTCCCGAGGGATCTGTTCCCCGACGACGCCTACTCCGTGGTGATGCCGGTTTTCCGAGGCGGCGACCGGCGGCCCAATGGGCCCCGCGAGGGCGCCTGGCTCGCCTTCGAACTCGATCCCCGATTCGTGCGTGAGGCGCTGATCCCCGAACTGGTCCGCCGCCACCTGGGAGCCGGGGGCGAGTCGGATTACCAGGTCACCGTGACTACCCGGACGTCGCCGCCCGTGGTCGTCTACGAATCGGACCCTGGCCAGTCGGCGAACATCGCCCGAGCCGCCGATGCTTCCGTGGGCCTGTTTGAAGTCGGAGTGGATTTTTCCCGCGTGGGTCCGCCGCCGCCCGGCTTTCGCCCCGGTGGCCCACCGCCGGATCGCGGCGCCTGGAAGATGAGCGTCCGCCACCGCGCCGGCTCGCTCGAGGCGGTGGTTTCGCGCACGCGGCGCGCCAACCTCGCCGTCACCGCCGTGGTGCTGCTTCTCATGATGGCCACCGTCGCCGCGCTGGTCCGCTACACCCGCCACGCGCAGCGCCTGGCCGAGCTGCAGATGAATTTCGTCGCCGGCGTCTCGCACGAGCTGCGCACGCCGCTCACCGTGATCCACACCGCGGCTTACAATCTGCAAGGTAAGCTGGCCTCGCAGCCGCAGCAGGTGGAACGCTATGGCGCTCTCATACAGAAGGAGAGCGGACGCCTCAACGCCCTGGTGGAACAGATCCTGCGGTTCGCCGGCATCGAAGCCGGCAATGTGATCGAAGCGGCCGGGCCGGTGTCCGCCGAAGATCTTATCGACGCCGCCATCGAGAACGCCAAGGATCTTATAGCCAGCTCCGGCTGCACGGTGGAGAAGCGCGTCGAGGCCGGGTTGCCCATGGTGCTGGGCGACCGGGCGGCGCTGTCTCACGTGCTGGCCAACCTGATCGGCAATGCGGCCAAGTACGGCGTTTGCGACGGCGCCGCGGAGCGCTGGATCGGCGTGACGGCCTCGCCGGCCGGTCCGGACGCCATCGAGATCCGCGTCGCCGACCGCGGTCCCGGCATCCCGCGCTCCGAGCGGGACCGCATCTTCGACCCGTTCTTTCGCGGCGCCCGCGCCCGCGACGCCCAAATTCGCGGCTCCGGCCTGGGGTTGAGCATTTCGAAAAAGATCGTGGAAGCGCACGGCGGTACCATCTCAGTGGGTAGCGAGCCCATGCAAGGCAGCGAGTTCATCGTTCGCCTTCCCGCCGCCGCCGCGGAGGCACCGGGATGACGCGGCGCATTCTGCTGGTGGAGGACGACCCCGGCCTCGCGCTCACCGTCAGCGACCTTTTGACAGGCGAGGGCTACCAGGTGGAGACCGCCTCCGACGGGCCCAGCGGGCTGGCCAGGGCGCTCGCCGAACCCTTCGATCTCCTGGTGCTCGACGTCATGCTGCCCGGCAAGAACGGCTTCGATGTCTGCCGCGATCTGCGCCAGCGCGGGAAGGACGTCGCCATCCTCATGCTCACCGCCAGAACGCAGCTCACCGACCGCGTGGTGGGGCTCAAGCTGGGGGCCGACGACTACCTCACCAAGCCTTTCGAACCGCCCGAACTGCTGGCCCGCATCGAAGCCCTGCTGCGGCGGGTTGGCAAATCCGGGAAAGCCCCGGTCGCCCGGTTCCAGGCCGGAGATATAGACGCCGACTTTGAGAAGGGCGTGGTGCTCAAAGCCGGCGTCCCCGTCAGCCTCGCTGGAAAGGAACTCGAGCTTCTCCGCTTTCTGGTGGACCGCCGCGGCAAAGTGGTTTCGCGCGACGAACTGCTGGAAGGCGTCTGGGAGTATCAACCCGGCGTCTCTTCGCGGACCATCGACGTGCACGTGGCCTGGCTGCGCCATAAACTGGAAGACAATCCGCGGAATCCCCGCTATATCCGCACGGTGCGCGGCGTGGGTTACCGCTTCGCCGGCTGAGCGGCGGCGCGCAACTCCCGTAAACTGCCGGAATCGATTCCCGGCGCCGCCGCATCCCAGAGGATATGGGCAAATTTCTGGTTACAGGAGCCATCATGGCAGCTTCGCTTTTCGGCGCCTCCGGCGCGCTCGACTTCACCTTGAATTCCATCGACGGCCAACCGGCCCCGCTGTCGCAATACCGCGGCAAAGTGCTGCTCATCGTCAACGTGGCCAGCCAGTGCGGATATACGCCGCAGTACGCCGGCCTGGAAGCGATCTACGAGAAGTACAAGGACCAGGGCCTGGTGGTCCTCGGTTTCCCGGCCAACAACTTCCGGGCGCAGGAACCCGGCACCAACGAGGAGATCAAGGCTTTCTGTACCCGAAAGTACAGCGTGACATTCCCCATGTATTCCAAGATCTCGGTGGCCGGCGAGGACAAAGCGCCCTTGTACCAATTCCTCACCGACAAGCAGGCCAGCCCCTCGACCGGCGGAGAAATCAAGTGGAACTTCA
>CAWCVR010000015.1:0-288231 GCA_963799105.1 Bryobacterales bacterium | reverse complement strand
TAGATGCTCATGCTGAGCTTGGGAACCGTCAGCCGGCCGGGCATTCCCGTCAGCGGACTCCCCACAATGTCCACCACCAGCGGCTTGCCGGGCTCATTGTCGGCGGTCAGGTCCGCGCCGGCGATTCGCCACAACCGGCCCTTGTCCTGAACCGTCACGCCCTTGATCGCGACATCGATCTGCTGCTCGGACTCGGTCGGGTTCACGATCGCCACGGTCAGGGCCTTCCTGTCGGCCGTCAGGGCGGCCGCGGCATCCAGCGGATAGGTATCGCTGCCCGAGGAGACCTTGGGCTTGTCCACCCAGATCGTGCCCTTCACCTCGTGTTGCGGAGAGTTCCCCGTCACACCAACCGGAATGGTCCCGAAATGCCGCCGGTAGAGTTCGAACATCAGCCCGATCGGCCGCACCGTCGCATCGGTCTTGCCGATGGCCAGCAGTTGGGGCGCCGCGGTGTACGCCGACATGATGAACATGTTCGAGTGGCTGAACATCTCATGCATCGCCTGGGAGCAAGCCAGGGGCGCAAACATCGAATTGCCGGGGGCGTCCATTCCGCGTTCTCCGATCCATTCGGACACCCATTCATCGAGCGCGACCGGGTATCGATCCATCTTGAGAGCCGGGAACCGCCGCTGGTACTCCTCCCAGGCCTCGACCACGCAGCGGACGGCATTGGCAATCTTCCGGGCGCGGGCAACCAGGGGCTCGTCCACCTTCACGTAGTCCTGTTTCCCGGCATCGAAGGCCTGGTCCGCCGGGGAGGGATAGATGTGTTCGGCGGCCGCATCGAAGTAATCCGGGGAGTGCGCCAGCAGGGCGCCGGTAAAGTCCGCCGGCCCGCCGAATGCGGCAATGTGCTTTCCGGTGATTGCGAGCGCCGCGTGGCTCTGGCTGGTCTCAATGGGCGACGCACCCGACGTCACGATCTTGATGTGCGGGTCCACCCGCCGCATCGCCACGGCGAACATGTTGTGCTTGATCCAGTAATGATCGACAGACATGAAGCCCATCTGCTGTGGGTTCCACATCTCATTGCCGATGTTCCACCAGATCACCTTGTAAGGCTCCGGATGGCCATTGGCGGCCCGCCACTTGCCCATCGGCGTACCAACCGAACCGCTGACGTACTCTACCTCTTCAGCGGCCGAATGCGCGTCGCCGAAACCGGCATTCACGCAAATGTACGGCTCCATGTTGAGCAGCTTGTTGAGGACCATGTAGTCGTCGATCCCCAGGTCGTTCTGCTGCACTTCGTTCCAGGCGGGGTTCAGGCGCGGGGGCCGCTTGTCGGGATCGCCGATTGAATCCCGCCAGTCCCAGGAGGAGACCATATTCCCACCCGGCCAGCGGAACATCGTCGGCCCGATCTCCCTCATCCTGGCGATCAGATCCGCGCGATAGCCGTTCAGGTTGTCCGCTGGCATCAGCGACACGGCGCCGACGTGGAACGTCCCTTTCCCGGTTCCCACAATTTCCAGCCGGGCGTCGTCACTGTCCACCCCGGCCGTGAAGCTCAGGGAAAACTTGGCGTATTCGGTTCCCAGCGGCTTGATGGGGATGGTCTGCCGGTCGCCCGGATTGGGCCCCCAGACGAGGCTGACCTTCACTTCCGCCCCCGGATCGGCCGCCAGGATCACGCGCCCGGAGTACTTCCTCCCTTTCCGGAGTCCCAGGCCCGCCTGCTGGATCCCATGCGGCGTGGCGCCCTCCAGCTTTACCACGGGGCTGTGCTCACCCACGTAGACCTTCTGGCGGTCCATCGCCACGAACTCGTCCGGACCCAGGGGCCTCCACCTGGCCGCCGTGGCCCTTCTCCTGCGCCCCGGGGCAGGATCGGGGTCCTTGCTGGAGTCCACCGGATGGAAGAACTTCCGGTCGCCGAGCATTTCGGCCCAAAAGCCGCCCTCGTTGTTGGCCTCATGAAGTTCCGTGAAAAACCCATACATGTATGGGGAGATGGGCGCACCCGTCTTGGTCGCGTCGACCGTCATAGTTACTTGTTGCGCGCTCCCATTGCAGGCAAAAACACCGATGGCCATCGCCGCCAGCAGAACGTTGAGGAATCCTCGTGTCCTCATGAGTCACCTCATCTCTTGTTGACCTGCCACCTTGGGTTGTAGCCCCCACCCCAGGTTGGAGCCCTCTTTCCCGGAAGTTTTCATTATGGACTCCCAGGTTCTGTTCAGTATACATCCTGCCGCCATCCTTATGACCGTCCGAGTTGCATGTTGGGCGGCCCACAGGCTGTTGGGCCGGCAGAAAAGCGCCATGCGGTTCAAGACACCCGGGAGGCCGCGGGTGCTGCAAAGACCACTCCGGCAAACCCTTCGCGTTCCGGCTGTCCGTTCCCGCAAGTGCTGCCAATTCACCTAGAAAGCGCCGCCCAGGCCGTGGCTGCGAACGCCACGAGGAGTGGGCCTCAATCGTATCGGCTTCGTTGAAGAACGCACTGGATAACCCGGAAATGGCAGTATACTGGGGCTGGTCGCCAAATTTCGAAAGGAGATCAGTGGCCCATGTCAGTTACACGCAGATCTTTCTTCGCCCGCGCGGGGGCGATTGCGGCCGCCCAGGGGCTGGCTTTGAATGCGCAGCAGACCTCTGCGCCGCCCCCGAAATTGCCTCCGCCGGGAGCGCAGCACGACCCCCACCTGGGCACTGCCGATGCCGCCAAGGAGTTCGTCTATTTCGATCGCCGCTCCAAAGTGTCCCTGATCAAGGGGGAAAGCCGGCGCAGGAACATTTACGATGCGCTGATGGCGATCGACGACCAGATCCGGCCCGCTCTCCAGGCCAAGAAGTACGTTTTCGTCAAACTCAATGGCGTCGATCCGGTTGCAAGACAACTTGGTTCCACTTCTCCCGATGCCTTGCGAGGAATCCTCGACTACCTGGCTCCCCGCTTCAAGGGTCCCGTGGTGGTTGGAGATTCCGCGGACAGTCCGGGCAAGCAGACGGTCAGTGAGTTCGGTTGGGACAAGGTCTTCGCCGAGTACAAGCCCCTCAATTTGACGTTTGAGGTTCCCAACGAGGAGTGCCGCTACGGGCTCATGTACGGGATGGACTACGACATGCATCTGATCCCCATCCGGCTGGGCGCCCGATTTCTGGATCGGGAGGCATTCGTCATTTCCTCGGCGGTGATGAAGACGCACAACATGGTGGTCGCAACCCTGTCGATCAAGAACGTGGTCATGGGAGCGCCGCTGGCTGTGCCTATCGGATCGAATCTGACCTGGTTGCAGTGCGAGAAGCGCAAGTTTCACGTGGGCATCCGGGCGGGCAACTACAATATGTATCTCGCCGCCCAGCGCATGCTCCCCAACTGGGGAGTCGGGATCGTGGATGGATTCGAGGGCATGGAAGGGAACGGTCCGTCTTCGGGCACCCCGCTTTCGCCGCCGCACCGCATCGCCCTGGCCTCGACGGATTTCCTGGCAGTGGATCGCGTGAGCCTGGAGTGCATGGGAATCGATGCCAGTTGGCCCGGCTATCTCAACTACTCCTACCAGGCCGGCCTTGGTCAATACGATTTAGCCAAGATCGACGTGCTTGGCGCCAGGATCGCCGACGTCCAAAGGAAGTATCGGACGCACGCCGACGTGGACCGGATGCTGGAGTGGCGAGGCCCGATGCTGGACCTGCCGCCAAACCTGGGCCGCAATCGGCCTTCGCGAGAGGAAGATCTCTCCACTTACGCCTGATGCACCCAAACTGTATAACACAGCCGGGCTGAAGATTCCGGAAGGCGAACAAATCATTCACCGGCCAATCGGCTTGTCCTTCAATCGCTTTGCTATGTTCCTGGGTGAAGTCGGGATTGGCCGGCAGAGAGGTCATTACCGAAACCGCGGGAACTACTCTGCGACGGCCAGGGCGCCCCGGATCAGTAAATGGTCTTTAATTCCACGACCACCGTTTCGAGCGGCTTGTCAGTCAGGTTGTCTACCTTCCGTTTGGAGGGGCCGTCCCAATTGAAATCCCCCACCTTGTGCTGCGTGACCACGGCCTTTCCCTCGGGCGAGGTCTCGCGCACGTTCTGATCCGTGATGCAAACGACCAGATGGCCGAGGCTGTACTCGTGCATCGGCACGCTCTGCCGTGGGCCCACTTTCAAACGGAGCACCCGAACCTGGCTATTCTCGAATACCAGCGTGAAGTCTCTGGGATCAACCCGCAACGGGTCGAGAGCGGTACCCACCACCTTGCCGGGATATCCCGGCTTCTTGATTGCGATAAAGTGAGCCGTTGGCCCCGGCCCGGTTGACCAATGGGCATCCGAGTAGTGAAACCCGAGTGCCGGGCTCCAAAGGACCGTGCCCGTCTGCCACTTCAGCACCTGCGTGCTGCCGTCCAGGAAATTCAGCCGCTCCCCGCCGGTCTGGAGGTAGATCATCACGCGATTCAGCTTGTGGTTGTGCCAGTTATGGGCTTCACCGCACCTTGCCATGTCCGCTGGAGGCAAGGTCGCACAGGCCTTGGGAATGTCAGTTCCGGAGTCACCTGCGCCAGGCCACGGTGGTGTCTGCGGCGGATCGACGACCACCTGGTCATTCTCGAAGCCCGGTTTGCCTGGCATTTGGTTTTGTGGGTTCTGAGCGGCCATCCGAGCCGCCGCGGCAAGAAGGCAAAGCGCGACCGCCCATTTCGGGTGTAATGTTGCGACTGACAGTCTTCTCATCTCTTTCTTCTCCTTGTCGGAGCAACCGGCGCCTACACCGCGGAGGCGAGTGCCGGTGGCCGGGAACGTCGGCCGCCAGATCGCCCCCCGGCGAGAGGCTTACTGTTCGTAGGAGCTTGGTTATCCGGGATTCTCGTTTTGGACTCCCAGATCCTGTTCAGTATACACCCAGCCGGTCTCCCTTAGTCCTGCCAGTTGCACCGAGTTATCAGGCGCCGGCCACAGGCTCGCCACCATACACGGGCGCCGGCTCCACAAGAACGCCCGCGCTACGATCCGGGCGCCGGAAGACCGAAAGCAGTGCCAGGGACCTGGACGAGAAGCGCCCGGTGCGCCCGTCTATGTGCCGCGGAGCGCAGTACACGGAACCTTCCGCTCCTAAGTCCGGACCGGGTCTGGGGCTTGCCAGCCGATGGAGATGGTCATTGTCCAGCGTCCATGATCGTGTAAGCTGATACTTGGCCTCGGCCGGGGCTCCGGCACGATGGCTACATCGGCATTGAGAGCACCCTCGTCCGCCGTGAAGCAGGAGCACGCACAAGATGAATATCACCTCCGCAATGTTGCGCTACGCGGTGGCGGTTCTTGCCGCTACACTCGTCGTCGCAACGCTCCAGGCCCAGACCCAGGTCCGTCCGCTGCCGCGCATCGTCGAGAAGAACGGACGCTTCGCTCTATTCGTAGACGACGCCCCGTTTCTGATCATGGGCATCGAGGATCTGACCATGGGCGATTGGCCCCCGCGGCCAACCGTGTGGCGCGCCCTGGAATACATGCATGTCAACACCGTCGAGATACCCGTCTACTGGGAGGATTTTGAACCACAGCCTGGACAGTACGACTACGCGGTGATCGACAGGCTCCTCGCCGAGGCTCGCCAGCATGACGTTCGCCTGGTGCCGCTCTGGTTCGGGACCTACAAGAACGGCCATCCGCACTATATGCCCGACTGGATGAAGCTGGACCCCGCCCGCTATGCGCACGCGCTCGACAGCAACGGCCACGCAGTGGACTCGCCTTCACCCTTCGCCACCGCTTCGCTCGATGCCGACAAGCGCGCCTTTGCGGCTCTGCTCGGACACGTGAAGGAAGCCGATCCCCAGCGCACGGTAATCATGGTGCAGGTGGAGAATGAGACCGGCAACTGGAACTCGGTTCGCGATTACTCCCCGGCCGCGCAGAAGTACTTCGCAGCTCCCGTTCCGCCTGAGGTTCTTAAGGCTATGCATGTAGCAGCCGCTTCTCCATCTCCGAACTGGGAGCAGGCTTTTGGTCCCGATGCGGACGAGTACTTCAATGCCTGGGCAGTAGCCCGATACGTGGGGCAGGTGGCCGAGGCGGGAAAGGCCGTCTATCCGCTGCCCATGGTGGCCAACGCGGCCCTGCGCGACCCGTTGCATCCGGGTCCCGCCGGCCTGCCGGGCGCTCCCGGCTCCTACGAGAGCGGCGGTCCCACCGACAACGTGCTGGGCATCTGGAAAGCCGCGGCTCCAGCGATCGATATTCTGGGGCCCGACGATTACCAGAACAATCCCGCCGCATACGTGAAAGCTCTGGAGCTTTATCACCGCAACGACAATCCCTTGTATCTGCCGGAAACCGGCTGTCCCAACTGTGCCCGCTATTTCTTCACGGGACTTGGGCTGCAGACCATAGGATTCTCGGCGGCCACCGATGTTACCACGCCGTCCCTCCTGGGTGCGCAAGCCGGAATCCAGGCCGCAAAGGCAGGCAACCCGAACGCGTGGGAGGAATTCAAGCCGGTGGATGAGTTCCTGACTTCCTGGGGAATGAATTTCCGCTTGATCGGTCCAATGCAGCGCGAGATTGCCCGGCTCAATTTCGAGGGCAAGCTCCAGGCGGTGGCGGAAGAGCAGGGTAAGCCAAGGCAGATTTTGTCTTTCGGAAGCTGGAATGCGGAGGTCACCTTCGGCACATTCCGCGGTGGTTCCAATCCGCCGGCGGATAACCCCAAGCCCGCCGGGCGCATTCTGGTGGCCCAACTTACCGACAATCAGTTCCTGGTGGCCGGATACTTCTGCCGCATCGACTTCCGTCCCGCCGGCACCGAGCAGCAGAGAAAGTCGCAGCGTGTCGTCCCGGGGACCGATGAGACCCCGTCCGCCCTGATCGAGGGCATTTGGCGGCACCGGCAGTTCCTCCGCCTCGAGCAGGTAGCCTGGGAGGACGGCGCCTTCAAGCACGTTCGCACCTGGGGCGGACGAGGGGGTGAGACCAACGGCCTCTACTTTGGCGAGACGCCCGTCGTGTTGCGCGTCTCGCTGACTACCTATTAGAGGCTGCGCCGGGCTGGACTACTTTCGGTACCATAGGTGGGGAACACTATGGCGCCTAGATTATTCGCAGTCCCGATTCTGATGCTTTCGATGTTTTGGCCGGCGGCCAGCTTCGCCGCGGCCGTCCCTACGCCCCCGTATCCGGGCGCATCGCCGAGCCTGGCCTACAAGGTGACGGTGGACGGCCAGCCCGTGTTCGCCTATCGTTATCCGACGTTCAACCAGTTCAATTGGATGGACTACGCCAGTTTCAGCATGACCGGCAAGGTGCATGTCACGATTACCTCGCTCATTAGCGACAGGGATGTGCGCACCTGCTTCATCAGGCCGCTCGCTTTCAACATCCAGCCGCAGATCAAGGGCAATACGGTCAGCTTCGATCTCGACCGGCCGCGTTATCTGGTCGTCTTCATCAACGAAGAGCCGCTTTTCTCCAGCACCGGATTGATGCTTTTCGCCGACCCGCCCGAGGCGAACGCTCCCAAACCCGGCGATCCGAACGTGGTCAATATCATGGACTACAAGATCGACAATACCGGTAAGACCGTCGAGACCGCCAAGATCAACCAGGCCATTGGCGACGTATCCGCCAGGCCCGGGGGCGGCGTGCTCTTTTTCCCGAAGGATGGCGTTTACCTGACGGGCCTGGTGGCGATGAAGAGCAACGTCAAGTTCTACGTCGAGGCCGGAGCCGCGATTAAGGGGTCCACCAGGAATGCCGACTACGTCTTGCCGCCCGCGACAGGGGCCGGCGGGAGAAGGAGGGAGCGGGCGCTGTTCTTCTTTGAGAATGTCGAGAATGCCAGCATCATGGGCCGGGGAACCGTCGACGCGCAGGGCTATCCGTGGTTGTGGCACGATATCCAACCCGACACCGGTGACGGGCACGCCAGAACGCCGGAGGGATTGGTGAACGACCCTCATGGGTCCGGCGTTAAGGGCTATGTGGTTTCCAACTGCAAGAACGTAACCTTCCAGGATCTGTTCCTTCTCCGGTCCTCGTATTGGACCGTGACGGTTACTAACACCGATGGGTTCACCAGCAGGAACATCAAGCTCATCAGCCGCAAGCAGCAGTACCACGACGACGCTTACGACCTCACCGGAGGCAGCAAGCATATCCTGATCGAAAACGGATTCGCCATGACCATGGACGATGCTTTTGCCTTCTATGGCGGCGCGGGCGCCGCCCTCGAGGACGTCGTGGTGAAGGGATTCGTGGATTACGGCTACACTTCGGGTTTGGTCCTCGGGTATGGCTCTATCCCGGCGGTCAAACACGTGCGCTTCGAGGACGTGAACTTCATTTCGACCCAGAACAAGTTCGCCGTGTGGATTCAGTTTACGCCTGCGTACTTTGCGGGACGGGGCTATCCCACCAGGGCGAGCAGCAAGCAGGCTTTGGACGATTTCCACTTCATCAACTGCACGTGGGAGCATGACGGCGGGCAGATCTACATCGACGGCGGGGATTCGCCGTTGACGAACTTCGTTTTCGAGAATTGCACATTCTATACGCCCAGCCGGCCCGCCAAGATTTCCGGGACGAACGTGGGTCCGATCCTGTTCAAGAACGTCAAGCTGAACGGAACCCTGGTCAGAAGCGTCGACCAGTTGACGCGGGCTGGTTGGGACATTTCCGTCCCGATGAAGTTCGAAGTGACCAGCCAGCCGGCCGCGGGCCGCGCGCCCCAGGCTGTTCAGAAGTAACGCCGGAAGAACGGCTTCCCCGGACCAGCGGCGGGGATGCGCCGCGCGCCAATGCCGCCCGGGACACCGGCGCGCTCCGGCTCGGAGAAACCGATCCGCCCGGACGCGAAAGAACCCCGCGAGCTTTTTCGCCTGCCCCTTGCCGACGGCGCGCTTTCCCGCCAGGATCTCGGAGCCCCGGCCCTTCGACCCGGTCACCGGCCAGAGGGCGCTCGGCTTCAGGCCGCGCTGTTCCAGGAGGAACGCCACCATCCCGCGGGGCGCGGACCGGGGCCGCGGCGGATTCCGTGAAGCATCGTAATCGCGGATCGGGTTCGTCAGGAGGTCGATGCGACCCAAGCTGCCAGGCAGCCGTCACACTTCGGTGAATACTGCTCGGTGAATGCTGCTAAGATGCCCTTGCGGCGACATGACTGGCCAAATCGCCGGTTTCTATGAATTGACGAGCAGCCCGGTGCCCGATAAGTTTCACGCGGAAGACTCGGACTTCCCCGTCCGCCTGGGCTTGCTCTCCGGCATCGGCTTGGGTCGAGTCGAAGAGCTCAGTATCGTCCCAAGATGTGAATGCCCCAAGGGCTTCTAACATGGCTTTCTTCTCGAACCCGTTCTTCCGCAGGCGCCCCGCGAAAGGTCCCGCGACCAGCGCGGCTGACTGGCATGGTGCTTCGGCGCCGGTGGCCATCGGCGCATCGCATCGCCATCTCCCAAGCTCCAACAAGTGGGCGCTGGTCATGCTGTTTGGCACGATCGCGGCGCTGTACTTAGCCCGCGAAATTTTGATCCCCCTGGCATTTGCTCTCACTCTGACGTTCGTCTTGAGCCCTGTGGTCGCGCTCCTGCAAAGATCGCACATCGGCCGCGTACCGTCCGTCGCTGTGACCGTCCTGGTAACCGTGGCGGCGGCCGGCTGCGTTGCCTGGATCGTCGCAATGCAGCTCGTTGACGTCGCCGAGGATCTTCCCAGGTACCGCCAGAACATTCAGGCCAAGATGGAAGCGCTTCGCCTTCCCACGAAGGGACCCTTAGGCCTTGCGGCCAACAGTTTGAGGGAAATTGGAAGCGAACTTTCCAGGCCGGCGGCGCCATCCCCGGGCCCGGCTTCTCCGGCGCGGAATCGGCATCTGCCCGCTGCGCCGAGTACTCCCGCGCCTCCTGTGCCCGTACAGATCGTGCAACAGCCCGCAAATGGACTGGAATACCTTCGCGATCTGGTCCAGCCCGTTCTTCGGCCTCTGGCGCTGACGGGACTTGTCCTCATCTTCACGATCTTCATGCTGATCAAGAGATTCGACTTGAGACAGCGTCTTTTCCGGCTGGTTGGACTCGGCCGGATCAATATCATGACGCAAGCGCTCAACGACGCGGCGCAACGTGTCAGCCGATACTTGTTGATGCAGGTTCTGGTCAATGCCGGCTTTGGATGTCTGTTCGGATTCGGCCTGTACTGGATTGGCGTGCCGAATCCCGCGCTATGGGGAGTTCTCGCCGGCATTCTCCGCATCGTGCCGTATGTCGGCACGATGGTTGCCGCCGCGCTGCCGATCGCACTCTCGCTGGCGGCTTTTGACAGTTGGGTGCCGCCGCTGCTGGTGTTCCTGCTGTTTGCCGGCCTAGAACTGATCACTGCCAACGTCGTCGAGCCGTGGCTTTACGGGGCAAACACGGGAATCTCGTCGTTGGCGTTGCTGGTGGCGGCTGTCTTTTGGACAATCCTGTGGGGACCCGCCGGCCTCATCCTGTCTACGCCTCTCACCGTTTGCGTCGTTGTGCTGGGCCGCTACGTTCCTCAACTCTCTTTTCTTCATACCCTGCTGGGGGATGAAGTGGCTCTGGGGGCGGAAGCTCAGATCTACCAGCGTTTGCTGGCGATGGACCAGCCGGAGGCGCAGGCTATCGTGGACCGGTTCTTGAAAGAAAAATCCCTGTCGGAGTTATACGATTCGGTGCTCATACCCGCTTTGAGCCTGGCCGAGCAGGATCGCCACAAAGGGGCGATTGACACAGCCAGGGAAGAGTTTCTCTTTCTCAGCATCAACGAAATGATTGCCGAGCTTTCGGAGCACCAACCGGGGCACGGTTCATCCCCAGCCGAGGATGCCGCGGCGGAATCGGGTCCGGCGGAGCGTCCAGGCGTCACGGTGCTCTGCCTTCCCGCGAACGATCGGGCCGATGAGGTCACGGCCGCTATGCTGGCGCAGCTCCTGGAGCAGGCGGGCCATGCGGCTCTGTCCCTTCCGATCGCCCTCGCTTCCCCCGCGGAGGTGCTGGCGTTGATTGAGAGAAGGCAAGACGACGTCGTGGTTATCTCCGCATTGCCGCCTTATGCCTTTCAACCGGCGCGGACGATGTGCAAACTAATTCGGGATCGCTTTCCCAAACTCAAGCTTGTAATCGGAGTCTGGGGATTCAATGGAGACTTGGAAAAGGCCAAGGCGCGCTTCGATCGAACCCAACCGGATCGATTGCTCACGCACCTGGCGCAGGCTATCGAGCAGATACCGGAGCTGATCCGGCCCAAGGCATCGTAACCCGGCGCATCTCTCCGATCTCCCGCCGGCGCCATGAAAGCGACTTTCCTTTGCCGGCGACAGCGCGACTCAGCGCCGCCATTGGCGATGCGCGCCGCCGCCCAGCCCGCCCAGGTCGAATATCACCGCGACCAGCAGCCACAAAAGATTGACTCCCGTCGTGGGCATGCCGCTGTTAATTTCCCATGCGTACACGATTGTGGTAAGCGGCAGGAAAATGAAGCCGAGTACCGGCAGCACCAGACTACCGTGGAATGCATGCTGCAGGTAGGTCGAGTAGATCCACATCAACACCAGCGCGACGCGCGGAAACAGTAGAACGCAGAGCAGGACGAAGCAAGGCATAGTGAACCTCAAGCCGGGCTGCACGAGCCCGCGCAGTGAGATAATACCAGATTCGCGCTGCGGAAGCGACCGGGGCAGATTCGATCCGGCGGAAGTCCGGGTCGAGGCCGATGCCTGCGAGGGTGGCGGCCTCTTTGCGGCCACGCCGCTCGCCCTTTCGCCGGCAGTTGGGCGATGGGCCGTCCGGAGTGAGCCGGCCAATGTGGGCGGCCCCTACGGGTTCGCTTGCGGCGTCGCCACGCGCGTTCCGGGCGTGATGATCACTTCTCCGGTTGACCTCAGGCAGATTTCGTACACCCGGTCGGGCTCCAGACGCATGTAGGGCGCATCGCCGTGGATAGCCCGCACGCCGCGCTCCTTCGCCAGTTTCTCGTCGTTGGCAAGCTCCCAGAAGCGTTTCCAGAGATCCCTTTCGAATTCGCTGGCCGCTTGCCGCTCCGCGTAGACCTCCGGCACCTGGCCGTCCTTGTCGATGACGAAGCCATCTTCGGCCCGCATGGTGCTGGAGAAGACCCGGCGAAACACCATGAGCGCCCCGCCCTTGAGAGGGTCGCCCTGCTCGATGAAGTGGTCGTCGAACTTGATTACCAAAGTGTCAAAATAGACTTCCTGCCCCGGCAGAGTCATCTCTCGAGAGACATTGACCGGCTTGCCGGCGTCGTCAACCTCGGTGAACCGGATCGTCGTTTGCAGGTTCCCCTGCTGGTCCTTCGCCTGTCGAAGAACCTCGACACGCGCGCGGCGGTCGATGCGCTTCAGGATCTTCAGGTAGGTTTCGAGGCGCTGCTTCTCCTGCTCGAGCTTGAGAATGGCCCCTTTCTGCTCGGTGATCTGGTCCTGCAGCGCCCGCCGCGGTTTGACGACCAGTTCATACGACAGGTAGACGCTGGCGGCGGCGACTGCGACCATCACCACAGACCAGACAAGAGACCGAACGGGAAAATTACGGCCGCTGCTCATAGGACCCTCGATATCGACCAGAGTTTCAGTTGGTTTCGTCTCTGCGACTGAGTATATACCAGCCAGCCTCCGCACGGCACCGTGAGGCCAGGTGGCCATGCCGCCACCCACTGCCCAACGGAGCGCCCACAGGCCGTCCGGCTCGGATCGCGCCGTTCCACGAGGGACGCCACCATCCCGTGGGGTGTGGAGTTGGGCCGCGGCGAATACCCGCGTCGCCGGCGCGCTCCGGCTCAGAGAAACAGATCCGCCCGCACGCAAAAGAACTCCGCGAGCTTTTTCGCCTGCCCCTTGCTGATGCCGCGCTTTCCCGCCAGGATCTCGGAGACCCGGCCCTTCGACCCGATCACCGGCCAAAGGTCGCTGGGCTTCAGGCCGCGCTGTTCCAGGAGGAACGCCACCATCTCGCGGGGCGTGGACCGGGGCCGCGGCGGTACCTGGAAGCCTCGTAATCGCGAACCAGGTTTGTCGAGCAGGTCAAGGAGAGCGTCTTCTTCGGGGGTCATGTTGCGCTCGCCCTTTTCCATCAGGGACTTTCGACGATGGCCAGCGCGCGCTCGTGCTCCGCTTCGGTGGCGATGACGCGCGGCACGGCCTTGGCCAACAGCCGTCCGTAGCGCTTCACGTCGATGGATGCGGTTAGAGTCCCCATTTGTCGTACTCCTCGTGGGCGCCGATACCCTTGATATAGACGATTTGCTGCCGGTAGTGGACAAACGCCACGATGCGATACTTGTTGCCGCCGACGTTGAACACCGTGAGGCCGCCCACGAAGGAGACCGACGCAAACGTCCCCTTCAGTTCGCCCGGATTTCGCCAGTCTCCGGACTCGATGGCATCGACCCAATGCCAAGTTGCGCTTGCGGAGCGCGGCACCCGTTCATGGTAACGGAAATCGCGGTAGGAAGGCATGATCTTGCCGCCCGTCCTCAAACGCGACAAGCGGAACCGCTCGGACGCCTCCGCTTACCGCACCGGCTGGCGAGGCCGGCGGCGGAGATCGTTTCTTCGAGCACGGTCTATGGCTCGGAGAGGTGAACCTGACCAAGCCATCGCAGGACACCGGCAAACACCAGGCGGAACTGTTCCGGCTTGAGCACACCCAGCTTTCGGATCGCTCGTACGTGCGGGTACGTGGAAACGCCTTGCACGACGAACGCGCCTGGTTTCAAAAATGGGACACTGACCGGAATCTCGAACTGAGATCCGCGAAGGCTGGTCGTGTGAGGAACCACGGTGACCAGCGCGCGGTCCGCGTCTCCGAAGGCCACGCTGATCACCAGGGCGGGACGAACCTTCTCGGCCATCCCGAGATCGAAGAGCCAGACCTCGCCCCGAAGCGGCGTCATTCGAGGCTGGCCAGCAACTGATCGGCGGCGTCAGCGACCTCCGAATCGTCCAAAGCCCCGGAATCGAACGGCACTGCGCGCCGCAAGAACTCCACCGTAAAGACCCGCTTTTCGTCCTCTGGCAACGCCTCGAAATCGTCTAGAAGCTGGGCTGTTTGCCTGCTCATATTCCTAGACTATCCACTTCCGGGCTTGTCGGCAACCCAAGCTCCAGGCATCGTAGCGGCCCTTTGCGGCGGGTTAAGCCAAAAACACAAATGGCCGCCGATGAACGCAGATTAGCGCAGATAAGCAAGACTTGTGCTATCCGCGTTTATCTGCGTTCATCAGCGGCCCAAAGTGCTTGTTACTCTTCTTTCGCCACCACCACCGTAATCTCCGCGCTAACTTCGTGGTGCAACTTCACCTGGATCTTGTACTCGCCCAACTGGCGAATGGGTTCGTCCAGCACGATCTTGCGGCGGTCGATGGTGTAGTTCTTGGCGGCCAGGGCTTCGGCCACGTCCTTAGACGTGACGGAACCGAAGAGTTGGTCGTTCTCGCCGGCCTTCTGGGTGATGGTGACGCTGACGCCGGTCAGCATCTTCGACAGATCCTGGGCATCCACCTTGAGCTTGGCTTCCTTGCGCAGATGGGCCTGGCGTTCCTGTTCCACGATCTTCTTGTTGGAGCCGCTGGCGGCCACGGCGAGGCGCTTGGGCAGCAGGAAATTGCGGGCGTAACCGGGCGCGACCTTCACCACCTGGCCGCGGGTGCCCAGTTTTTCGATATCTTCTCTCAGAATGACTTCCATGATTTCCTCCCCGCGTCAGAACGACGCCGCGAACGGCAGCAAGGCGATGTTGCGCGCCTTCTTGATGGCATCCGTCAGGCGGCGCTGGTGCGGCGCGCACACGCCCGAAATGCGGCGCGGAACGATCTTGCCTCTCTCGGCGACGAAGGCGTGCAACAGCTTCGTGTCCTTGTAATTGATGTCGTCGATCTTCTCGACGCAGAAACGGCAAACTTTCTTGCGGCGGAAATATTGTTTCTTCTGGGTGGCGACGGCTTTGTCGCCGCCGGTGGGCCGCTGCGCGGCGCTGCCTGGTCTTCCTTTGGGTTCCGGCATGGCTTAAGCCTCCTTCGGCACGCCGGGCATCGCCGGCGCTCCTTCCGTATGTTGGGGCGCACCGGGAAGCGCGGGTTGCGATGGCGCCGGGGACGCGGGCGCGGAAGCGGCGCGTTTGGCCGAGCGCTTGTCGCGATCCTTCTTGCGCTTCTCCAGGCGCTTCAGCGTCTCGTCGATGCGCACCGTCAGAAACTTCAGCACCGCGTCGGAAACCCGGAGGCGGCGCTCCAGTTCCTTGACGGAATTGGGTTCGGCGGTGAACTGAAACAACACGTAAAAGCCTTCGCGGAACTTACCGACCCTGTAGGCCAGTTTCCGTTTCCCCCACTTCTCGATCTTATCGACGGTGGCCCCGGCAGTGGTCAACTGGACTCGCAGATTCTCCACGAACTGGTCGACCTCTTCCTCCGGAGCATCCGGCTTTATTATGAACAACTCTTCGTAAATCCTCATGCTTCCTCTTCGTTTAAGCCCGGGGCGCGACGATTGAATTTCGTCATGGCCATTGCGACGCCCTCGGCGATTATGGAACGAACCGCGTCGGCCGCGTAGCCCACGAAGTCGTCCAATTCCTTCATTCGCGCCCGGCCCAACGGGGCCAGCACGAACTCCGCGCCATCCCGTATGGGACGGCCCGGATGAATTCCCATCCGCACCCTCACCAGGTCGCTGGTCCCGAGAGCGGCGACAATCGATTTCATTCCCTTGTGTCCGGCGGCGGAGCCTTTCGGCTTGATTCGCAGCGCCGTCCACGGCAGGTCCAGCTCATCGTAAACCACCACCAGATCGGCGGGCCCGATCGAGTGCTTTTCCATCAGCGGCGCAAGCGACCCTCCGCTGAGGTTCATAAACGTTTGCGGCTTGGCCAGCATCACCTCGCGCCCTTCGATCTCGCCCACCCCGCAGAGCGCCCGCGAATCCCGGCGAGTAACTCGGATGCCGTGCCGTTCCGCCAGTTGGTCCACGGTGAGGAATCCCAGGTTATGCGGCGTATGCGCGTACTCTTCGCCCGGGTTCCCCAAACCGGCCACCAGGAACATGGCGTGTTACTTCTTCTTGCCCTTCTCCTCGGCGGGAGCTTCCTCGTCCTTCTTGCCCTTCTTGATAACCTCGGGCTCGGCGGCGCCGGGGGCGGCGGCTTCCGGAGCGGCGACTGCCGCCTCGGCGGCGGCTGGGGCAACCTCTTCGGCGCGCATCGCCACGCAGTGCGCCACCACCGATTCGGCTGCGCTGACCAGCTTCATCGACCCCGACAGGACGATGTTCGACGCGCGGACGCTCTGTCCGATCATCAGCTCGCCGACGTTGAGCGTGAAGCTCTCGGGAATCTCGTCCGGCAGACACTCGATCTCCACCGCGCGGGTGATGACTTCGAGCAATCCGCCCTGCACCTTGACGCCCGCCGGTTCGCCCTCGGTATGCACCGGGATGGCGACGCGGATGCGCTTGGTCAGATCGATGCGCTTGAAATCGATGTGCAGCAGGCTGCCCTTGAGGGGATCCACCTGGCTATCGACCACCATGACCGGGGTGAGTTCGACACCCGTGATGGACAGGTTGAAAATGGTGTTGTAGCCGGTCGTGCCGCGGACTATCCTGAGAATCTCGCGGGCATTGACGGCGATGCTGACGGGGTCCTGGAAAGCCCCGTACACCACCGCCGGAATGTTTCCGGCGCTGCGCGTACGGTAGCGCTTCATTCTTGCCGCGCGAGGCGCGCACCTCGGCGAAAACGGTAATGTCTTTTCTCACTCGAAATCTCCTTGAGCCCGGTCGAAGTCCGTTGGCCGGCCGCCACCTTGCGGCGCCCGGTTACCGTGGGTTCGATGTTCGGGCCTTCAAACGAACAACCGGCTTACCGATCCGCCCTCGTGGATGGACCGGATGGCCTCTCCCAGCAGGCTGGCTACCGAGAGCGACCGGATCTTGCTCGACCTCTTCGCTTCATCCGAAAGCGGGATCGAATTGCTTACCACAACTTCCTTCAGGCGCGAGGCTTGAATCCGGCTGACGGCCGGGCCGGACAGCACCGCGTGCGTGGCGCAGGCCGAAACCGTGGCCGCGCCCTTCTCCAGGAGCGCTTCGGCGCCCTTCACCAGCGTGCCTGCCGTATCGATCAGATCGTCGAACAGCAGGCAATGCTGCCCCGCCACGTCGCCCACCACGTTCATCACCTCGGCTACGTTGGCTTCCTCGCGGCGCTTATCGATGATGGCCAGCGGCGCACTGAGCCTTTTTGCGAAAGCCCGCGCGCGCTCCACACCACCGGCGTCCGGCGACACCACCGTCAAACCGGTGGCGCGCGAAGCCTTGAAATACTCGATCATCACCGGCGTGGCGAACAGGTGGTCCACCGGGATATCGAAAAATCCCTGAATCTGCGCCGCGTGCAGGTCGAGAGCCAGAACCCGGGTGGCGCCGGCCGTTTCCAGCAGGGCCGCCACCAGCCTGGCGGAAATCGGAACGCGCGGCCGGTCCTTGCGGTCCTGCCTGGCGTACCCATAATAGGGTAACACTGCCGTGATGCGCTCCGCTGAGGCGCGCTTGAGCGCGTCCATCATGAGCAGCAACTCCATGAGGTTGCGGTCCACCGGCGTGCACGTGGGCTGGATGATGAAAACATCCGCGCCGCGGACGTTTTCCTGGATCTGGAGATGGATCTCGCCGTCGGCGAACTGCCGCACCGTGGCGGCGCCCAGTTTGACGCCCAGGCTGTGGCAGATCTCGCGGGCCAGTTCCGGGTGGGCGTTCCCGGTGAAAATCTGGAGACGGTCGTGAGTCATCGCAAGTATCGGCTTCGGAGCGGCCATACGTTCGCGCCTATGTGCTCGTCGAGGGCGCGCCGCCACATGGAACGATAGCGCGCGCGGCTCACGAGGCTAAATCGAAAACCCTTTCCTCCAGCCATCTCTCTCTCTCGCAGCGAAGCCATCGCGCGGGAAGCCTCTTCCGCCGTCCGGTACAACCCGAACACCGCCGAACCGCTGCCGGTCATCATCGCGGAAACCGCCCCGCTCTGTTCGAGGCGCTTCTTCAGGCGCGCGAGCCGGGCGTGCCGCCGGAAAACCACCGGTTCGAAATCGTTGACTGCCGGCTGCCGACACCCCCACTCCCACGCTTGCGACTGGAAACTAACCATTTTATTTTCTTGTAACTCGGTTGTCAAACTCGCGCTCAGCAGACCGTACGCCTCGGCCGTCGAAACGTGGATGCCCGGAGCCACCAGCACGCCCTCGCGCGGCGCGGCGTCGGGCAGCGGAAACAGCTCCGTGCCGCGGCCAACCCCCACCGCCGTTCCGCCCAGCAGGAAGAACGGCACGTCGCTGCCCAGTTCGCGGCCCATCCGGCACAGATCCGCGAGCGCCACTTCGCCCCCGGCCAGCACCGGCAGGGCCAGCAGCACGGCGGCGGCGTCGGACGATCCTCCGCCCAGCCCCGCTCCCATGGGAATGCGCTTGGTGAGGCGCATCTCCACGCGGCCGGCCCGGCGCACGGTGTCCATCACGGCCTGGGCCGCACGCACCACCAGGTTGTTGGGGATGTTGTCGTCCGCCAGTTCGACCGACGACTTGCGGCCCGGGGTGAAGGCGATCTCCAGCCGATCGGCCAGCGAAATCGTCTGGAAGATGGTGCGCAGCTCGTGGTACCCGTCGGCGCGGCGCGCGAGCACGCGCAAATCGAGATTGATCTTGGCGAGGGCGCGCAGGCGGGCGCTGCGGGTGGCGCTCATTTGTCGTACTGCAGCAGCGAGAAGACGTCGTACCCCGCCAGCTTGCCGCGCCCGTTGAGAAACGTCAGCTCGATGACGAAACCCAGCCCGGCGATCTCTCCGCCGGCCTCGCGCACCATGCGCGCCGCCGCCGCCGCCGTGCCGCCGGTAGCCAGCAGGTCGTCGACGATCAGCACGCGGCTGCCCGGCTGGACGGCGTCTTTGTGCATCTGCAGGCTGTCGCTGCCGTACTCCAGGTCGTAGGTGACGGTGAGGCACTCGGCGGGCAGCTTTTTAGGCTTGCGCACCGGCACGAAGCCCGCGCCCAGCGCATGGGCCAGCGCCGGAGCGAAGATGAAGCCGCGCGCTTCGATGCCCAGCACAAGGTCCACCTGGGCATCGCGGTAGTGGGCAGCCAGGCCGTCGATCACGCCGCGAAGCCCACTCTTGTCCTTGAGCAGGGTGGTGATGTCGTAAAAGAGAATGCCGGGCTTGGGGAAGTCCGGAATCTCGCGGATGAGAGATTTGAGATAGTCCATCAGGGTTCGACCAGGAACGAACCGTATTGTTGCACGCCGGCCTCCTGCTCTTCAACCCCGCGCACGTCGGCCCAGCGCGGCCCGGTATAGAGCAGGCCGGCAAGTTTCTCCAGTTTGGCGGCCGGCCCCACGGCGTAAACCTCCACGCGCCCGTCGTCGAGGTTGCGGGTATAGCCCGAAAGCCCCAGCGAGTCGGCCGCGCGCTGCGCGAACCAGCGGTAGCCGACGCCCTGCACGCGTCCGCGCACGAACCAGCGGCGGGCGGAGTCGGAACGCGGGGCCATCGAGGGTGAGGATAGCATGCCGTGTGTTATGTGGGGCAGGCTGGCAGCCTGCGGCGGGTTGGCAACCCGCCTTCCGACGCCCGCACAGTGGCCGTTGATGGCCGCCGATATCCGGGCGCATCCCGCACCTTGGCCCCGTGGCGCATTGTATATACAAACTGCTACGATAAAACGGTGGTCGTTTCCGGCTTTGAGTGGGACGATGACAACGCCCTCCACATCGAGAGGCACGGGTCCACGCCGGAAGAGGTGGAAGAGGTTTTCGCCAGTGACCACAAGATCAGGCGAACGCGCCAGCGCCGCTACATCGCCCTGGGCGAGACCTGGACGGCCGCCTGGCCTTCGTCGTGTTCCGGCGCTTGTCCCGAGGTCTGGTGCGAGTGATCACAGCCCGGGACATGGAAGCAGGCGAACGGCGGTTGTATCGCCGCAAGTAGGTGGATGAATATTATGAAAAAGAGACTTTCCCCCGCAAAGCCGCCGCTACCGAAGTTCGCCTCCGACCGGCAAGCCGCGGACTACTCCGACACCCACTCCGTCGCGGGTGTGTGGGACCAATTGCCCGAGGCCCCGCAGGCCAAACCGTCGCCCGCGCTGGCGGAGAAGATTCGCGACCGTCACGCGCGCGCCAAGTCCCCGATCTCGCTTCGCCTGGCTCCGGAACAGATCGCCGCCGCGAAGCACATCGCAGAGGCGAAGTCGGTAGGCTACCAGACATTGCTTAGGATGTGGATTGCCGAGGGGATCCGCCGGGAAGCCAAGCGCGCCTGACCGCGCGCCCCTACCGCCAATCCGGAAGGGCCTCCACGATCCGCACGGTCTCCACGCTCACGCGCACCACCTGGCCCACCAACCGCACGATGTAGCCGGGATCGTCCTCGCGATTCGGGTCGCTCTCGCCCTTCACCTGGTACTGGTCGATGGCCCATTCCAGCGCCGACCGCGACCCCAGCCGGTACTCGAACGCCTCTGGCGGAATGCCGCCCAGCGTCAGGGACTCACCCACGCGGAGCGGCCGCTTATCCGCGCTCAGCTTCATCTTCTCGACGCGTTGCGAGTATGTCGCGAGCTACGATGCTGCGCCCGCGTTTGACGAATTGCACCCACCGCCCTACACTGAAAGCGAGCATGACCGTCACCGTTAGCAACAAAGAGCCGCTCGTGGTGCCCTTGTCGGTCCGCCGGCGGGCCGGTTTCAAGGGCGGCCAGGAACTCGAGTTTAAGGTATCGGGCGGGGTGATCACTATCCTTCGCAAGCTTCCCGGTTCCGCGACCGCGAGACTCGGCAGCGCTGCGAAATCGCTCGGGACCCCAAGTGGGTACCCCGCTCGCGGCTCCGACGACGAGTGCACGCCCGCTCGGCGCCGCTTCATCGGTGCGCAGATCGCCGGAGGGCTGGCCGACGTCGCGGCGGGCCGGGTCCATGGCCCGTTTTCCACCCACAAGGAGTTCATAGCTTCACTCCACAGCCAGCCAGGCCGATTCACACCTTGACCCACTCCGGAACAACCTTCGCCCGCCACACCACGACACCGGTATTCGCTACCAGGACGAGGCGATGGCCGCCCCCGGAGTTGTCATAGAACTTGGCGGTAGCCGCCAATCGGAGCGCGTCAACGGCATTGGCAACGCTCCTGGCATACCGGTGCCTCACGTCGGCATCCGGAACGAAATGGCCTCCTCGCGCCGCCCGGTTCCGAATGCGTGTGATGCACCGTTCCGGGCTCCCCAGTCCAACAAACAGCAGGTGGGTCTCATACCCGCGAGACCTGGCTTCGCGGATCAGGTCAACCCTGCTGCGGCTGGAAAGAGTCGTCTCGACCGCAAAGCTCAGCCCCCGATTGAGATAGTCGGCCGTTCGTTCCAGAACTTCCCTTCCGGCGGCAATGGCCGCGGCGGATGGGTTCAACGGATTCAATCCGCGGGCAATGGCATCGGGGTCCAGCAGCCGGTCGCGCCCCGCGAATTCTACCCTCTGCGTGAGTGTGGACTTGCCGGAGCCGTTCGGGCCCGCGATCACGGTTAGTGTGGGCACGCTGCCTTACGCGGCGTTTGCCGTCAATTCGCGAACGATCTCGTAGTTCTCTCCGGACGGCGCGCCGGGAATCCAGCGGATCTCGAACTTCCGGCCGTCGGGCAACTGCATCGCATCGATGCCGTCGTCGTCCAGGTAGAAGACCGGAAGCCCGGCCGCCAACGTATCGAGGAAAGCCTGGTGCCCCGCAGCCGCCACCGCGTCGTCGAACTCGGGGCTATCGAACTCGTAGGCCAGGGCCATAGCTTCATGATACCAACCGCCCGCCCCCCGCAATGCGCTATCCTGCCCGACAGTGGACACCGCTTCCCTCGAACAGGTCTACCGCACCCGCGGCGCCGGTGGCCGGTTGCGCCGCTGGCTGACGCCGCCCGCGCCGTTCCTCATGAACCCGCTAGAGCCGCGTAACTTTCCGCTGGGGCGCTGGAACCTCTATATCGGCGGCGCGGGGCGGACCCCGCCGGGATACGTCAACCTGGACCTCGTCGCCATGCCCGGCGTCCACGTGGCGGCCGACGCCGAATCGCTTCCCTTCCCCGCCGGCGTCTTCGCGCGCGTGGAGTGCGACGCGGTGCTCGAACACGTGCGCCATCCCGAGCGCGTGCTGGCGGAGATCCATCGCGTGCTCCAGCCCGGCGGGTATGCCCACCTGGTCACGCCCTTTTGCCATCCGTTCCACGAGTATCCGCGTGACTATCGCCGCTTCACGCTGGACGGGCTCAAAGAACTCGCGGGCCCGCTCGAACCCGTCGCCGAAGGCTGGCGCACCGGGCCCACGGCCACCATGCTGGTGTTCACCATCGAGTACGTCAAACTGCTGCTGCCGTGGCATGCGTGGCGCGTGGTGGCGCACGGCGCGCTCGGATGGCTGCTGTTTCCGCTGCGGTATCTGGACCTGCCGCTCGTCGGCACGCGCCGCGCGGGACGCATCGGCAATCACTGCTACCTCTGGCTACGCAAGCGCCCGTGATGCGCCGCCGCCCCATGTGCCGCCCCTTCACGCTGCGGCGCGGCCCGCACAGGTTCGCGGCTTCGCGCGGCATGGGAAGATGGGGACATGCGGTTGCGCTTTCTTCTGGCCTTGCTGGCAGCCGGTCTGATGGCCCAGACCCAGTCCATGACCGTCGCCCGGCTCTTGGAGTGGCTGCGCAGCCCCGCTACCTCCAAGGAAAGCGACGCCGCCGTGGCCGGCTTCCTTTCCAAGGTGAAGCTCACCGGCCGCCTGGATGACAGCGTCATCGAAAGCCTGCGCGGCCAGGCGCTGTTCGGCCCCAAAACCTTGGACGCCTTGCACAAGTTGCGCGACCAGTCCAAGGCCCTGGCCGAAGCCGCGCCGGGCGCTTCTGACGCCGCGCCCAAGATGCCCCCCGTGCCCGGCGCCGAAGAGCAGGCCGCCATTCTCGACGAGGTCCGCCAGTACGCCCTGGATTACAGCCGGAAGCTGCCCGACTTCGTGTGCCTGGAGATGGAGCGCCGCTTTCAAGCCCCCGCGCGCGCCGGGCGCGGTGCGTCCACCTCCGAGCCCGAGTGGCGGCAGGTGGACACCATCACCAAGCGCCTGAGTTACTTCCAGCAGAAGGAAGAGGAGAAAGTCATCGAGCACAACCACACTTACACCACCCAGGACATGAAGAGCCTCGGAGGTTCCCAATCCTTCGGCGATTTCGGAAGTATGATGCGGCAGATCTTCGAACCGGCCACCGCGGCGCGCTTCGAATGGGCCGGATGGTTCCGCCTGGGCGGGCAACTGGTGATGGGCTTCGATTTTTCCGTCCCGCTGGAGAGGTCGAAATACCGCTTGGAAGTGGACGGCCGGGTGATCGTCACCGCCTACCGCGGCCGCGTGGACGTTCGATCCGAAAACCCGCGCCATTCTGCGGGTCAAAGTCGAAGCCGTGAACATCCCGCCGGATTTCCCGTTGGCTAGCGCCACGGACGCGCTCTATTACGAAAATCAGACCATCTCCGGCCTTTCGTTTCTGCTGCCGTCGCAGGTCGAGGTCCGCATGGGCGCCGGGGATTACCTCTCCAGAAACGTCAAGGAGTTCCAGGCCTATCGCAAATACACCGCGGATTCCTCCATCACCTTCGATGACGCCGCCCCGCCGCCGGCCAAATAGGGGCACTGGGCTTCCCATGCGAAAATGGTCTTATATGCGCTTCGGCAGTCTGGTTATGGTGTTCTCGCTGTGCCTGGCGGCGGCCTCGCTGACACCCATGACGGTCGAGAAACTGGCCGCCTTTCTGCGCAACGCCGTCAACTCCACCGACTACAAATACACCGACCGGGACCTGGCCGGGTTCCTGGCCAACGTGAAGATGACTGAGCGCCTGGACGACCGCGCCATCGAGGATCTCCAGGGCCAGATGAAGATCGGGCCCCTGACCCTGGTCCGCCTGAAAATGCTGCGCGACCAGTCGCAGAGCCTGACGGCGGCCAAGCCGGTGGTGGCGCCGCTTCCGCCCAAGCCCATTCCGCCGCCATCGTCCGAAGAACAGGCCGCCATCCTGGACGAAGTGCGCGAGTACGCCCTGAACTACAGCCGCAACCTGCCGGACTTCATCTGCACCCAGGTGACCACGCGCTTCGGGGCGCCGCTCCCCGGCACGCGCTACGGCGGCGCCGCCGGCGATTCGCCCCGCTGGCAGCAACTCGACAAGCTCACCATCCGCCTCAGTTACTTCCAGCAGAAGGAAGACTACAAGCTGATCCTGCAAAACAACACTCCCACCCAGGTGGATTACAAGAAACTGGGAGGCGCCACGTCCTACGGCGATTTCGGAACCATGATGCGCCAGATCTTCGAGCGCCACACCGAAACCCGTTTCGAATGGGACCACTGGGGCACGCTGCGCGGCAAGCGCGTGATGGCGTTCGGCTACAAGGTGGCGCTGTCGAATTCCGAATATCACATCGGCGTCAAGGAAGACAACCTGGACATCACGGTGGGATATCATGGGCTGGTCGAAGTGGACAAGGAAACCCACAAGATCATGCGGGTAACTTCCGTCGCCGACACCATTCCGCCCGACTTTCCCATCCGCCACGTGGAATCCACGCTGGACTACGATTACGTCGAGCTCTCCGGCCACCCGTTCCTGCTGCCGCTGAAGGGCAATGTGATAGCCACGGCCCGCGATTTCCTGGAGAAGAACGAGAACGAGTTCCGCATCTACCGCAAGTACGAAGCCGAATCGACCATCAGCTTCGGCGACGCCGACGCCCCCCCGGTCCCCGACGACAAGACCAGGGAAACCGTCGACCCCGGCCAGCCCCCGGCGAAGAAGCAGTAGCTCGGGGACAGACTCCGTTTTTCGCGCCTTTTGCGAAAAACGGCTGTCTGTCCCCCGGTTTTGGCGCTCTCTGTCTGTCCCCCGGTTTTACGCGCTGCTATCCGCCCCCCGGTTTTGGCGCTCTCTGTCTGCGGTTTTGGCGCCCCGGTCGCTGTCTCCGGTTTTGGCGCCCCGCCATCCGCCCCCCGGTTTTGCCGCTCGCTATCCGCCCCCCGGTTCTCGCGCCCTCGCCTTTTGGGTTTCCCTACTTCTTCGTATAAATCTTCTGGAACCGGTTGCGGCTGTTCACCACCAGAAACGTGCCGTCCTTCTGCACGCTCACCTGGATCCACTTGGCCTCGCACGCCTCGTCGATATTGGCTATGAACGTGTCCGGCGCGTTGTGCTGCTTGTCGGCGCCCATGGCGTAGTGCAGTTGCCAGATGTCCAGCACGCCTCGCGTGTCGCGGATGGTCTGCCAGGTTGCCGCGTCGCCGCCCTTGCGCGGGCCGTTGTTCACGATGGCCACGTGCGGATCGAGGGCCCGCACGAACGCCGGCGAGCCGGACATCGGCATGCCGTGGTGCGACACCAGGTACAGATCCACGCGCCCGATCTTGTCCACCGGGCACACCAGGTCGAATTCGCGGTCCTTGGTGAGGTCGCCCATGTCAACCATGCGGAACTCGCCAAATGCGATCAGCACGCCCACGGACTGCCCGTTCTCGGTCTTGTCCGCGGGCGGCCGTACATAGCCCTCGCAGGCCGGATTGGCTTCGCCGGCCCCGGCCAGCGGCGCGCCAATCACCTGCCCCGCGGACGAAAGCACCTTCACGTCCATTCCCTTGATGGGGAGCGTGTCGCCGGGTTTGGCCAGGATGTGCTGGCCCTTTGCGCGGAACGCCAGGTACTCGTTGTACAGGATCTCGGCGTCCTTGCCGGTCTCGGTCTGCGGGCCGTGGTCCACAAAATGAACGATGGGCAACTTCCCGGCGAGCCCCTGCACGCCGCCCACGTGGTCGTTATGGTAGTGGGTGATCAGCAGGTAGTCGATCTTCCGGACACCCGCCGCCTTGGCCGCCGCCGCGATGCGCCCGGCGTCGCGGTGGTCGGGCCCCGGCCAACCCGTGTCCACCAGCAGGCTCTCTCCGGCCGGAGTCACGAATAGCGTGGCTTGCCCGCCCTCGACGTTCGATCGCGTAGATCTCCAGGTTCCTCGCCGCCGGAAGCGCCCGGGCGCACGCCAGCGCCAAAAGAAGGACGCTCACCCTTCTTGGCCGCAAACCGGGGACTGAAATGAATTTCCGGCGCGGGTTGCCGGGAATTCCCTTTCTGTCCCCGGTTTGCCCCGCGGCGCAAGTTCCGCGCTCGTGTCCCCCAAAGCGGGTGAGCGCCCCCAACAGGACGGGAAGCAGTTTTCTCACGCCGAAAATGGTAGCATGGACCGGATCGGGACATTGGGGAAGCGTCCCCGCGGCCGCCGGCCGGGAACCGCCGCACCCCAAGTCTCGTATGTACTGACAGATGCCATATTGCAGCCAGTGCGGAAATCGGTTAAACGACGCCGACGTGTTCTGCGCCGGATGCGGCAAGCGCCAGGCGGGGGACGCCGCTCCGGCCCGCGGCGCGGGCATGCTCACCCGCCTCTCGCCGCGCAAAGCGTCCATCCTGTGCTACGTTCCCTGGCTGGGTGGGATCATGTGCATCGTGGTTCTGGCCGTCGGCAAGTTCCGCCACGACGGCGTGGCCCGCTTCCACGCGTTCCAGGGCCTGTACCTCTTCGTGGGCTACCTGGTCGACGAGCTGGCGCTCCCCCCCTGGACCCTCTGATCGTCCCGTTCCTGCCCATCTCCCGGCTGTTTGAGATCGTTCTGCTGGCCGCCTCGATCTTCATGATGCTCAAAACCCTGCGAGGCGCGCCCTTTTCGCTGCCTTTGCTTGGCGATCTGGCGCAGCGCGCCGCCGCCGAAAACCCGTCTGGGAAGTGACGGCACATGGCGCCGCCGCGCCCATTGCGCCCCGGCCCGCGTCCGGGGTGGATCGGGTGGCGGAATACTGGAAGAAAGGTCTACCACGGTTGAACATGGAGCTGAACATCAAGAACGAGGCCGCTCATAAGATGGCGGCGGAATTGGCTGGCTTGCGCGGCACGTCCCTATCCCAAGCCGTCAAGGAGGCAATCCGAAAAGAGTTGGAGCGAGAGAAGCGGCGCCGGGCAAGAGTTGGACTCAGCGGCGAGCTGCTGAAGATTGGCGTCCGCTGCGCCTCCCACCTGCGCGGAGCGATGGCCTCCAGCGACCACGCGGCAATGCTGTACGACGATCGCGGGCTTCCCCGCTGACGGCGATGCCATGGTGATCGATACTTCGGCCGTAATAGCCATCCTGCTGGCTGAGGAGGACGCCGAGCGCTACACGCGCGCAATCGAGCTGGCTGCCCGGCCACGCATGTCGGCCGCGAGTTATATGGAAGCTGCCGTCGTCATCGACAACCGCGGGGACGCGCTGGCGCGCAGAGAATTCGACCGGTTCATCCGGCGCGCGGGAATCGAGGTGGTGTCCGTCAATTTCGAGCAGGCGGAAATGGCCCGGCAGGCATACCGGGATTTTGGAAAAGGCCGGCACCCGGCGGAGCTGAATTTCGGTGACTGCTTCGCCCATGCTCTGGCGAAGTTTGTTGACGAGCCGCTGCTGTTCAAGGGCGCCGATTTTTCCCTTACCGAAGTCAAGACGGAAGCCCTGTAGCAGACCCGCACACAACCGCGTGTCCCAAACCGCGGCCCGTGTGCCGGAACACTGTGCTACCATGCTCCTGAAGACCCCCACATCTCGCGGAGAGGTGGCTGAGTGGTCGAAAGCAGCGGTTTGCTAAACCGTCGTAGGGTCAAAAGCTCTACCGGGGGTTCGAATCCCCCCCTCTCCGCCATTCCCGCTCCTCTGGTTTCGAGGAGTTATGAGTGGGGCGTGCCCTCCACGGGGCAATTCGGGGCGATGATCCCCCCCCTCGGTTTTCTTGCGAATCTCGCCGAAACAGAGAACGCATTAATGTCGTTGACTGTCTGATCGCTACGGACTATACCTCTGCGCCGAAGGAATTGGGGGGGGAACTATACCGATTCAGGCTCCCTCTCATGGGCACTGTCTTGGCAGCACACCCGGCAAGGTGCCGACGACCACCAGAGGTCATATCGAGGATGAGGGTTTCCGCAAACGCCGGCCACGGATAAGATGATTCTATGAGCGTAGTCACCAATTTCGTGTTCAAAACTTCCGTAGGGGATAAGGCGCGAGTCGCCGAACTGAACACGGCCTTTCAGTCGGGGGCGAAGTTCGGATCGTGCGGCGACGAATCCTTGCCCCGTGGATGGTACGCGGGCACGAAAATCCTCGAGTGCGAGATTTACCCTGGCGCATTCAACCACCTCGAACTCAGCGACCTTATCAGAGCGATTCGGGAAGTCGATTGGGATGACCCCGGCAGCGTTCAGCTATTCGTTCAAGAGCAAGAGGAAGACCGATTGAGCGAGGTAGACCTATGCCTGAAGTAGGGTCCGCCACGGGGCAAACGGGGCAACGCGCTCCGGCGACCGTGGCGTATGGCAACCGCGGCAACCTGTCATCCATAGCTTGCAGATGGCAAAAAACGGCCTACTGTTCGAATTCCCCCCTCCGCCACTTTGTCTTTTTCGGTTTGTAGACAAGCCCCATTTTCGTCGGGCAAGCTGGCGTAGAATGGCGGCATGCCGCTCTCACTCTGCGGAGTCGGGCAGCAGCGAATACGACGAACGCAAGAAGGGTTGGAAGAGTTGCGAATGCCCCGTTTTCGCCTCGGACACACTGCAGGGAACATTCAAGCGGCAGAACACCGGATGTTGGGAATAGGAAGCGGCGAAAGCCGTAGCCACCAGCTACGTGACCGCCGATTCCTGGACTTCCGAACAGCGTCAAGCGGCACCCCGGCTTCTTGCGCGTCGGCGCTACGAGATCAGATTGCGCTGGCAAGCTTTCGGTGCTCCTGCTCTTCCAGACAAGCCGTTTTTATTCAAATCGTTAGCTGTCTATGTCGTCCTCAGATGTCACGTTTTTTAGCAAAAAAACTTGACATGCTGGGCTTGAGAGGCCAGACTCGGACCATGGAGACACCGATGAAACCGCCGCCCACCTCACGACTGATCACGGCCAAAATCCGCCGCAAAATCGAGCGTGGCGGCGAGCGCGTCTGGCGTCTTGAGGACTTTCGCGATGTCCCGTTCACCGCCGCCGCGCAGACGCTCTCGCGCCTGGCGCGCGAAGGTGCGATCGAACGCTTGAGCAAGGGCGTCTACTATCGCCCGCGACAAACGGCCCTCGGCAAGAGCCGTCCCAATCCTGCGAAAATGCTGAAGCTCGCCTCCCGGCGCAAAGCTGTCTTTCCCTCTGGAGTTGCCGCTGCCAATCTTCTTGGCTTCACGACGCAGACCACCGGCCGGCCGGAGATGGCCACGAGTTCGCTCAGCCTTCCCCGGAAACTCGTGGGCGGCGATGCCGTCATTCATACGCGCCGGCCCGAGGCCTGGGCCACACTCTCTGATGGCGATGCCGCGCTCCTCGATTTCCTGCGGCATGCCGGGAGCACAAGCGAATTGTCTCCGGAAAAGACCATCCAGCGTACACTTGCACTGCTGGCCGGGAAGGGACGATTTGAACGTCTCCTCAAGGTTGCCGCGACCGAGCCTCCCCGCGTTCGGGCATTGCTCGGAGCAATCGGCGAACAGCTTGGCAAGCCGGCGCCTTCGCTCAAGCGCCTGCGCTCGTCGCTCAATCCGTTTTCCCGTTTTGATTTCGGCTTGCTTGCTGGGCTTAAGCATGCTCGCCTATGGCAAGCAACGTGCCCCAAATGAGACTCTTCGAGCATCCTGATTTCGAGCAGGCGATCATTCAGGCGGCCGAACATTTTGGCGCTCAGGGATTGCGCACCGCCATCATCGAAAAGGACTACTACGCCACCGAGGCCCTGCGCGCCATTGCGGCCACTAGCCGCCGGAACAACCACGACGACAACAGCATCATCTTCAAGGGCGGCACCAGCCTTTCGAAAGGCTGGAACCTCATTCAGCGTTTTTCCGAAGATATAGATATCTTCCTCGATCCGCGCGCTTTTGATCCACCACTCGGCAAGAACGCCATCGACCGGAAACTCAAAGCGATGCGCGATGCCGTCGCGACCCATCCGGCGCTCACGTTCGTCGAAAGCGAAAGCCAAACTATCGGCGGCTTCGGGCGCAACGACCGCTTCGCCTACGCCCAGCGCTTCGGCGGTCCCGGAGAAGTTGCCAATCGGGTTCTGCTGGAGGCTGGCACCGCCAGCGGTCGCGAACCCACTTCTGTTGTGGAGATCAGTTCTTACCTCGCGCGATTCCTGCGGAGTAGGGGGCTGTCGCTCGGCGCCGAGGACGAAGCCGCATTCCCGATGCGGCTGCTGCATTTCCGGCGCACATTCGTCGAGAAGATGTTTGCCATTCACGGCAAAGTCGAACTGCTCAAGCGCGATGGGCGTGCGCTTGGCAGCTATGCCCGCCACTATTACGATCTCTATTGTCTGGCGGCCCGAGATGAGGTCCGCGCGATGCTGAAGTCCGACGAGTACGCCACCATCAAGGAGAACTACGACCGGATCAGCCGGGAGCATTTTGAGCGGAGCTATTTCTATCCTGACGGGATGCGCTTCGCCCGGAGTGATGCCCTCTTTCCTCCCGCCGGCCTGGCCGCCGCGATCGGCGCGGCCTACGAAGCGCAGTGCCGTGTGCTCTGCTACGGAGCCTATCCGGAATGGCGCGAAGTGCAGGCCAGGTTGATGGAGATACGCGACCTTCTGTAAGAACCCACCCACGGGGTGAGGGTGCGCGCCCAGGAGCCGCAGGACAGCCCTGGCAGCTCCAGCGATCCACAAACTCGGGGGCTGTCGGGCAATATCGGACAAGGCGTCCTGGCATTCATGGCAACCGTGGCGGGTTTGGCAATTGCGAATCTGCAACTTACGGACGGGATTGTAGCTGATCGGGTTCGAATCCCCCCCTCTCCGCCAGCTCAAGCCGTTCGTTCGAACGACTCTCCTTCTGGCGCCGTGACCGCGAGATACTGTCCCTTTGCCACGGGCCACTCCCCGACGCCGCGCGGTTCCGTTTGGAACCGCGAGCGTGAGCGAGCGGCCCGGCAGCGGCGCCAAATCGCACGGTCGAAGACCTGGTCTTCCGTGTTGGGCGCCGGCGTGCCAGTATCCAAACCCTGACGGGAACTCCCGCTTTCGAGAAAACCGCCGGCTCAGCACCCGTCCCCAGGGGGGCCTCCCCAAATCGGATCGCAAGGCCGTATACTGGTAAAGATCCCCGCACCAACCGGCGGGACCAGTCTATCCGAAGGACCAACGCAATGAGTTTGAGCCAACTGGCAAAGTGTATTTCCGAGTCGCCGACTTTGAAGCTCAATGAAACGGCGGCTTTACTGAGGGAAAAGGGCGAGCCCGTTATCCACCTGGGCGGCGGGGAACCCAAGAGCAAGGCGCCCATCGACGCCATCGTCAACTGCTCGTCTCTGCTGCAGACCGGCGAAGTGAAGTACACTCCGGCCGACGGCATCCCGGCGCTGAAGAAGGCGGTCATCCGCTATACCGAGGAACAATACGGCCGGCTGGCCGCGCCCGAGAACGTCATCGTGTCGAGCGGCGCCAAGCAGTCCATCATGGTGTTGCTACACGCCATCCTCGATCCCAAGGAAGAGGTCATCTTCCCCGTGCCGTACTGGGTCAGCTACCCGGAGATGGTCAAGCTGGCCGGCGGCGTGCCAGTCCCGGTCACTGCGCGCGATGGCGGCTTCGAGCCCACCATCGACGAAATCGCCGAGGTGGTCGGCCCTTACACCAAGGCCATCATTCTGAATAGCCCCAACAACCCTTCGGGCGCGATCTATTCGGAGGAGTTCGTCGCCGCGGTGGTGGAGTTGTGCGAGAAGCGCAACCTCTACCTCATCATGGACGACACTTACAACCGCCTGATCTTCGACGACCGCACGCCGTCCAACTGCTACAAATACAGCAAGGACCTCAGCCTGGACACTTCGAAGCTCGTGGTCATCAATTGCGTATCCAAGATGTACGCCATGACGGGCTTTCGCATCGGCTGGGCCGTGGGCGCCCGGGAAGTGGTGCGCGCCATGACCAACATCCAGTCGCAGGAAACCTCGGGACCGGCCGCGCCGTCCCAGTGGGCCGCCGTGGGCGCGCTCAACGGTTTGCAGTCCTGCATCGAGAGCCTGCGCCTGACGCTCCAGAACAACCGCAACGTCATGGTCAAGCGCCTGAACGCCTTCACCGGCGTCAGGGTCACCAAACCGGCCGGGACGTTCTACTGCTTCCCGGATTTCAGCGCCTATGAGAAGGACTCGCAGAAGCTCTGCCGGCTGCTGCTCGACAAGGTCCGCGTGGTCACCGTGCCGGGCAAGGAATTCGGCATGGAAGGCCATCTGCGGCTCAGCTTCTGCGGCACCATGAAGGAAATCACCGAAGGCATCGAACGCATCAAGTGGGCGCTCGATCCCAACGCCCCCAACGAGATGTTCCTGGGCGACCGCAAGATCGTGAGGGACTGGCGATGAACCCCTACGTCGATCTCGTTTCCCCCGCGCAGGCGGAAGCCGGCAAACTGGCCAGCTCCTATGGCCTGGGAAACCACGGCCTCTCGAACCTCCACCGGGTCTACTGGAACCTGCCGACGGCGGCCCTGTACGAGGAAATCGTGTTCCGCGGCGAGGCGCGCCTCTCGCACCTCGGACCGGTGGTCGTCACCACCGGCAAACACACCGCCCGCGCCGCCGCCGACAAGTTCGTCGTCCGCGAGCACGCCACCGAAAGCCGCATCTGGTGGGGCGAATACAACCGGCCCTTCAGCACGGAGAAGTTCAGCGCCCTGCTGACGCGCATGTCAGGCCTTCCTGCAGGGCCGCGACGTGTTCGTGCAGGATTGCTACGCCGGCGCCGATCCGGATTACCGCATGCCCATCCGCATCGTCACCGAGAAGGCCTGGCACAGCCTGTTCGCGCGCAACATGTTCGTGAAGATCCTCGCCACCGAAGAGGCTCAAACGCCACGTCCCCGAGTTCACGGTGATCTGCGCGCCCTTCGTTCCTGGCCTCGCCCGTCATCGACGGCACGCGCACCGAGACCTTCATCATCATCAACTTCTCGGAACGGCTGGCCATCATCGGCGGCTCCGGCTACGGCGGAGAGATCAAGAAGACCATCTTCACGGTGCTCAATTTCCTGCTGCCGCTGGACGGCGTGCTGCCCATGCACTGCTCGGCCAACGTGGGACCGGACGGCGACGCGGCGCTTTTCTTCGGACTCTCCGGCACCGGCAAGACCACGCTTTCGGCCGAACCCTCGCGCCACCTGATCGGCGACGACGAGCACGGCTGGAGCGAGAACGGCATCTTCAATTTCGAGGACGGCTGCTACGCCAAGGTCATCCGCCTTTCGGCCGAAGCCGAACCGCAGATCCATGCCTGCACGCGGCGCTTCGGCACCATCCTGGAGAACGTGGTGATGGATCCCACCTCCCGCCGCCTCGATCTCAACGACGACCGCCTCACCGAGAACACCCGCGGCGCCTATCCGCTGGATTACATCGATAACTACCTGCCCGCCAAGATGGCCGGCCATCCGCGCAACGTCATCTTCCTGACGTGCGATGCCAGCGGCGTCATGCCGCCCATCTCGCGGCTGTCTCCGGACCAGGCCATCTACCACTTCATTTCCGGCTACACCAGCAAGATCGCCGGCACCGAAATCGGCATGGGCGCCGAGCCGGAAATCACCTTCAGCACCTGTTTCGGCGGCCCCTTCATGGTCCACCGTCCGTACACCTACGCCGAGATGCTGAAAGCCCGGCTGCTGCGCATGGGCGCCACCTGCTGGCTGGTGAACACCGGTTGGACCGGCGGACCCTTCGGCGTGGGCAAGCGCATCAGCATTCGCCACACCCGCGCCCTGCTTGACGCCGCCCTCACCGGAAAACTGGACGCCGTGGAGTATCGTCCCGACCCGGTATTTGGTTTCGAAGTCCCCACGGAGTGCGCCGGCATCCCCGCGCAGATCCTGGACCCGGCCGCGTCCTGGCCGAGTCGCGAGGACTACGACCGCAAGTACGCCTCGCTGGCCGCGCGCTTCGTCGAGAATTTCAAACTGATGAGCGACGGCTGCCCGGCGGCCGTCCTGCAAGGCGGCCCGAAGCTCGTGGGCGTCTGAGAACCGGGAGGCCATCGCCTCCGGCCGCGCCCGCCAGCCTCAAACCACCGCTGAAGCGCCCGTGGGCTGGCCGTCCGGCGCCGGCGGGCAGCCCTCGACAAGGGCGTAGAGATCCGCCGGGCGGATCGGCTTGGGAAGATAGCCATCCATGCCGGCGGCGCGGCAGCGTTCCGCGTCTCCCTTCATGGCGTGCGCCGTCATGGCGAAGATCGGCAGGTGCCGGCCAGCCGCCTCCTCCGCCTGGCGGATGGTGGCGGTGGCTTCGAAGCCATCCATTTCCGGCATCTGCACGTCCATCAGGACCAGGTCGAAGGGCTCGCGCCTGGAGGCCGCTACGGCTTCCCGCCCGTTGGCGGCCACCGTAACCCGGTGCCCCCGCTTTTCCAGCATCCGCACGGCCACCACCTGGTTGATGGGATTATCCTCGGCCAGCAGGATCTTGCGGCTGGCCGGGGCGCGCAGGTCGTCCGGCAAGCCCTCCGCGGCCGGGCGGTCTTCCACTTCGTGGCCCAGCACGGCGCAGATCAGTTGGCGCAATTCCCAGGCGCTCACCGGTTTGGTGAGGTGCGCCGCCAGGCCCAACTCGCGGCAGCGTGCCGCGTCGCCGCGCTGGCTGGCGGAGGTCAGCATGACGATCGCCGGCGCGGGGCGCCGCGGGGTCTGGCGGAGTTGCCGGGCGAGATCGAAGCCGTCCTCTTCCGGCATGTGGGCGTCGGTGATGACCAGCGGCAGCGGCGTGCCCGCATCCGCCGCGGCCCTGGCAAACGCCAGGGCGGCGCGGGCGCTGGCCTCGGCTCTCACCCGCATGCCCCAGTTGGCCAGGGTATGCTGCAGAACCAGGAGGTTGGTGGCGTTGTCGTCCACGATGAGAACCGGCACGTCCGTCAGGTTCCGCTCGGCCGGCGGGGTGTCGCGCAGTTTCTTCGAGACGCCGAAGCGCGCCGTGAAATGGAAGCAACTGCCGCGGCCGGGCTGGCTCTCCACCCACAGCCGGCCCCCCATCAGTTCCACCAGGCGCAGGGAGACGGTCAGGCCCAGGCCGGTGCCGCCGTACTTGCGGGTGGTGGAAGTGTCGGCCTGCGAGAACGGCTCGAAGATCTGCCGCTGCTTGTCGGGCGGAATCCCGATCCCGGTATCGCGCACGGAGAAGTGAACGGCCACGGCGCCGGCCTCCGCGTCGGGCTGCGTGCCGGCGTCCGCGTCGGACCCCGCGCCGGGCTCCGCGTCGGGCTGCGTGCCGGCGTCCCCGTCGGACCCCGTGCCGGGCTGCGTGCCGGCGTCGGTGCCGGGCTCCGCGCCGGACTCCGCGCCGGGCTCCGCGCCGGGCTCCGTGCCGGCGCCGGCGGCCCGGCTTTCCACCTCGGCCCGCACCACGATCTCGCCGGCGGCGGTGAACTTGAGGGCGTTGCCCAGCAGGTTGGTGAGCACCTGGCGCAGGCGCGTGGGGTCGCCCACCACCATCGCGGGAACGTCCGGCGCGTGGCAGATCAGTTCCAGCCCCATCTGGCTGGCGCTCAGGCTGAAGCTCTTCATGAGTTGGTCGAGCAGCGCCCGGAGATCGAAATCCACCGGGTCGAGGTCCAGCTTGCCGGCTTCGATCTTCGAGAAATCCAGGATGTCGTTGATGATGGTGAGCAGGCTTTCGCCCGAGTTCTTGACCATGTCCAGGTAGGTGCGCTTCTCGGGCATGGTCTCGGCGTCCAGCAGCAGTTCGGTGACGCCCAGGACGCCGTTCATAGGGGTGCGGATCTCGTGGCTCATGTTGGCCAGGAATTCGCTCTTGGCGAGATTGGCGGCTTCCGCCTGCGCCTTCAGGGCTGCCGCCTCCTCCAGTTGCGCCTGAATCGTGCTGGTTTGCTGTTGCACGCGGCGCTTGAGGGCGGCCACCCAGAAGAGCACGCACAGCACGGCCACCCCCGCGGCGCCAAATGCGTACAGCGCGTGCTGAAGCGTCCACCAGGACGGCAGCCGAAGCACCACGATGTCCGCGGGCGAGCGCAGCAGGATTTGAAACGCCGTGGGCACCCGGAAATGCCGCAGCGCCTGGGTATCGGTGATGGTACAGATCCCGGTCAGCCGGACCTGGCTGCCGTCGCGCCAGCCGCGCAATCTGGCGTCGGCCGGGTCGGCTTGCAGAATGGCCGAGAACAGCGTGCCTCCGGAATCGAGCAGGAACGTGTCCTGGTCCGTGATCCGCTTCTGGGCGATGAGGCGTCCGTCGATGCGAACCAGATCGCCGTCGAAATCGCCGGATAGCGCCTCCGTGGCCGAAACGGGGCGTGGCGCTGGGGGCGGTCCCAAACCCAGCTTCCGGAAGATCGCCTCGTGAATGGAGGGAGTGTAGTCGCCCACGGCCGGGAACCCGACCACATCCACGATGTCGCCCGGATTGAGCGAGCTCGTCTGCACGTCGAAGACGCCGGCCCCCTGGACGCCATCGGTAATGAAGGCTGCACGGTCCCGCCACCGCGCAGTTACCACGCCGCGGATTCGAATCCGGTGATCGGGACCGGCCTTGGGATTGTACGCGAATACGTCCCGCACCGCCTTCACCGGCAGGGCGAACGGGTCGGCGGGCGCCGGCTCCAGAACCTGGAATTCGTCCAGGCTCGGGGTGTACATATCGACCCCTACAAGCTGGCGCCGCTGATTGAAAAGCGGACCCGTCGTGCCGCGGACCAGGACCCTGGCGTCGATCAGCCGAAGGTAATTGCAATCCTTGCATTTTGGCGTCATCACGGCCACCTGCAACTGGCCGGATGCCACCATCAGGGTTAGCATCGTGTTGCTGGTGTCGGCCGACCGCACCGTGCCTTCGATCTCGATCCACTGCCCGTCTTCGACGCCGGTCGAGAGGCGGTCGAGGCTGACGCGCCGCGGGGGCGGCACCGTGCCTTCTCCAACCACGCGCAGCAGAGCCCGATCCACCACCGGCGCAAAGTCGCCCGGACCTGAGACGCCTTCGATATCGAGCACCGTCCCGGGGCGTATCCGGTCGCCCAGCAGGACCTGGTCCTTGGTCTCGACATAGACTCCGCTCACCCCGTCATGAACGAAGAAGCCGTGCCAATCCGCAAAGCAAACCACGCAGATCGCCCGCAGGCGCACCGGATAGCGCCGTTTCGCCTCCGCGGGGGTAAGCCCGTGGACGGCGGCAGCCGTGGTCAAAGTGGGAAGCGCTGCCTGCCGCACCCGTGGTGGCTCGCCGTCAAGGGGGTAGCCGCCGGAAATGCTGAGCAGGAACAGCGCGGCGCACGCCATCGTCCGTGAGCGCAGATCGCGTATCCCCACGCATTCATATCGTCAAATCGCGGGTATTCTTTACCGCCCCCGTAGGGGTGGCTAACGGCGCTCGGCGTGTCCGCACGAACGGTCGCCGCGCCCGCTACCAACCGCCCCGGCCCCCGCGCCCGCTACCAACCGCCCCACCCGCCGCGCCCGCTACCAACCGCCCCGGCCGCCCCGCCCACTACCACCCGCCGCACCCGCTACCACCCGCCCCACCCGCCGCGCCCGCTACCACCCGCCCCGGCCCCCGCGCCGCCCCTTGACGCCTTGGGCCGGGTCCGCTCCGCGAAACGTTACGGTCACATCCACCGTGTGGTTCTTCTCGTTCCGCTTGGCCTCCGCATTCGTCGCGCCGAGATTGTCGAACATCCCGTCCTCCCGCACGCGCTTCAGAAAAAAGTCCGCATAGTCCGGGTTGAACGGGCCGTCTTCCTTCAACGTCCAGATCTTCCGCATCTCCGCCTCGGCGTTCAGGTCCAGGCCCTGGATCTCCAGCTTGCCCATCTTGTAGACCTCGCCGGCGTCCACGGTCACGGTCACGTCCACGGTCTTTTTGGCGTCGTCGATGGCGCGGCTGGTCGAGGTCTTGGCGTTCAGGTACCCGGCATGCGTCAGCGCCACGCGGATGCGCTCCAGGCCCTCGCCGACGCGGTCGAAGTTGGCGATGTCGCCCTTTTTGAAATCGCCCGAGCGCAGCAGGCTGTCGGGATCGAGCGGAGGGTTGCCGGCGATCCGCACCTGGCCCAGCGAGTACACCTCGCCTTCGTCCACCGTCACCGTCACCTTCAGGCCCTGCACGTCGGCGACGGATTCGGCGCGCAGTTTGGGGAACGCGGCGCGGATGCGCCCGCGGGCTTCGTACAACCGGCGCACGCTCGAATCCAGCAACACGCGGAAGTTGGCTTCCGTCCAGGCCGTGCCGATGGCCACCGGCCAGATGGCTTCCTGCAGCAGGCGCTCCGTCACCACCTGGTTGCCCTCGAAGGCGACGCGCGCCACCACCGGACGCGGGCCCGCCGGACGGAAGACCACCGCCAGTTCGCCCGGCGCCAACTGCGCCACTTCCCCGGCCACTTTCAGAGCCTTCCCGTCCGCGCCGGCCCGGGCCGCCAGAAACTCCTGAAGCCACCCGGCGTACCGCTCCATCACCGGCTTGGCGGCCGGCGTTTTGGCGGCCGAGAACAGCGGATCGCGCTCGCCCAGCACCCGCAGCAGCTCCGCATCGGGCGCTCCCAGATTCTCGAAGCGGATCGGAAACACGGGCATGGCTTCGGCCACCCGGAACGTGACCACGTACGCCTTCCCGGTTCCGTCCGGCTCGAATGCGTAACCCACGGATTCGAACGCGCCCGTGGCCATCAACCGTTCGCGCGCCGTTTCGAAATCGCGCCGCTCCGCCACGCCGCCGGCTTTGAGCCCCGCCACCGCCAGCACCTGTTCGGCGGTGTAGTTGGAGTTGCCCTCCACTTTCAGGGTTCCGATGGGCCACTTGTCCGGCTGCTGCGGGGCCGCCGTCTTCTGCGGAGCTTTGGTTTGCGCGAGGCCCGCCGCCGCGGCCAGGAGTACGAGAGTTGCCACCCGGTTCATTCTTCCATGGTAAAGCGTTCTGTGGGGCAGGTTGCCAACCGGCCCCACAACGCCTCAACAGGTAGAATAGAAATCGTGTCCTACGATCTGATCGTCATCGGGAGTGGTCCCGGCGGCTACTCCGCGGCTATCCGCGCCGGCCAATACGGATTGAAGACCGCGCTGGTGGAGAAACAGGCGCGCCTCGGCGGCACCTGCCTGCTGGTCGGCTGCATCCCCACCAAGGCGCTCCTGCAAACCGCCGATGTCTGGCAGCGCTTCGTACACTGCGACCAGGAAGGCATCCGCTGCGAGAACCCGCGCCTGGATTACCCCAAGGTCAAGGAGCGCAAGGACTCGATCGTCGGCAAGCATTCCAAGGGCGTCGAGATGCTCTTGAAGCGCGCCAAGGTCGAGCGCATCGCGGGCTACGCCACGCTGCGGGGCGGCGGCAAGGTGGAGGTGACCTCCGAAGCCGGCGCGCAAACCCTCGATGCCCGCAACATCATTGTCGCCACCGGTTCGGAAGCGCGCATGCTTCCGGGCCTGGCGCCCGACCCGGAGTTCATCCTCAGCAACGTCGAGATCCTCAACCTCACCGCCGTGCCCAAGAGCCTCGTCATTATCGGCGCCGGCGCCGTGGGCGTGGAATTCGCATCCATCTTCAAGCGCTTCGGCGCGGACGTCACGGTGATCGAGATGCTGCCGCGCGTGGTTCCGGTGGAAGACGAGGACGTCTCCAAGGAACTGGAGCGCTGCTTCCGCAAGCAGAAGATCCGCGTGGAGACCGGCGCGCGCGCCGAAAACATCCGCAAGACCGGCTCCGGCGTGGCGCTCGCGCTCACCACCAGGGACGCCAAGCGGGAGGAACTCGAAGCCGAAAAGCTGCTGGTGGCCGTGGGCCGCAAGCCCAACACCGAAGCCATCGGCCTGGAGAACACGCGGGCCGACTGGACCGCGGCTTCATCCTGGTGGACGCCCACCAGCAGACCGCCGAGCCGGGCGTCTACGCCATCGGCGACGTGGTGGCCGGGACGCCGCAACTGGCCCACGTGGCCACGCGCGAGGGCATGATCGCGGTGGCCCACATGGCGGGGAAGCCGGCCGTCCCCATCAATCGCAACCGCATCCCCGGCTGCACCTACACCGAGCCGGGCATCGGCAGCGTGGGCCTCACCGAAGCGCAGGCGCGCGCCCAGGGCCGCGCCATCAAGGTGGGCCGCTTCCCCTTCGCCGGCAATTCCCGCGCCACCATCCTGGGCCATCACGAGGGCTTCGTCAAGGTGGTGGCCGACGAGCGCTACGGCGAGATTCTGGGCGTCCACATCATCGGCCCGGAGGGTTACGAGCTGATCGCCGAAGCCGTGGCGGCCATGGAAGCCGAGGCCACGGTGGATACGATGATGCAGGCCATTCACGCGCATCCCACGCTCTACGAAGCCGTGGGCGAGGCGTTCAACGCGGTTTACGGTCTTGCCATCAATGCCTGATTGCCGCGTGCGGGAACTCGGACGCATGGACTACGCCGCGGCGCTGGAATTGCAGCAGCGGCCTGGCCGCGCGGCGTAAGCTGGGCCTGGTGGGCGACCAACTGCTGCTGCTCGAACACCCGCACACCATCACCATGGGCCGCAACGGCCATCCGGAGAACCTGCTGGCGCACGAGGACGTCCTGGCGCGCGCCGGCATCGCGTTTCACTCTACCGACCGCGGCGGCGACGTCACCTATCACGGCCCCGGCCAACTGGTGGGCTACCCCATCCTGGACCTGCGCGAGTGGAAGCGCGACGTGGGCGCGTACGTGCGCGCCGTCGAGCAGGTGCTCATCGACACCCTGGCCGATTTCGGCATCGCCGCCGGCCGCATTCCCAAGCTGACCGGCGTGTGGGTGGACGGGCGCAAGATCGCCGCCATCGGCGTGCACATCAGCCGCTGGGTGACCTCGCACGGCTTCGCGCTGAACGTTTCGACCGACCTGAGCTACTTCCAGTACATCGTTCCCTGCGGGCTTGCGATGCCCGTCACTTCCATGGCCCAACTGGGTGTCCAGGCCACGCTCGGCGAGGTTTCCGGGCGCGTGAGTGGGCACTTCGAACGCACGTTTCCGGCGGCGCCGGCGGAGTTGGCCGCCGCCCCGCTTCACGAAAGAGAGAACTGACCATGACCGACGTAATGATGCCCCAGATGGGCGAGAGCATTGTGGAAGGCACGCTGACCAAGTGGCTCAAGAAGCCCGGCGAGCGCGTGGAACGCGACGAGGTGCTGTTCGAGATCTCCACCGACAAGGTGGATACCGAGATCCCTTCGCCCGCCGCCGGCACGCTGGCGGAAGTTCTGGTGGAGGAAGGCAAGACGGTGGGGATCGGCACCGTGGTGGCGCGCATCGCCGAAGCCGGCGGCGCCGCCGTGGCCGCGCCCCTGCCGGCCGCCGAAGAGGCCGTGGCGCCCGCGCCGCCGTCGGAGCCGGTTTCGCCGCCCGCACCGCCCGCGCCGGCCGCCGAGCCGGTGGAAGCCCTCGGGCCGCTCTCGCCGCTGGTCCGCAAGATGGCGCGCGAGCACAATCTCGATCTCAGCCGCATCCGCGGCACTGGCGCCGGCGGGCGCATCACCAGGCAGGACGTGGAAGCCTACATGGGCCAGCCCGCCGCCGCGCCTGTGCCCGAGCCCGCCGCGCCCCAAGCCCCGCCCCCCGCCGCGCCTGTGCCCGAGCCCGCCGCGCCCCAAGCCCCGCCCCCCGCCGCGCCCCTGCCGCCCGCCGGCCAGGCCAGGACCCGCATCGAGCCGATGAGCGCCATGCGCCTCAAGATCGCCGAGCACATGCTGCTGTCCAAGCGCACCTCGGCGCACGTGACCACGGTGCACCGCGTCGATATGACCCTGGTGGCGCGCCTGCGGGAACGCCACAAGGCCGCCGTGCGGGCCAACTACGGCTTCTCGCTCACCTACCTGCCCTTCATCGCGCGCGCCTCGGTGGCGGCGCTGCGCCAGTATCCGCTGCTGAACGCCTCGCTCGACGGCACGAACATCGTCTATCACAACGAAATCAACCTCGGTATCGCGGTGGCGCTGGAGGGCGGCCTGATCGTGCCGGTGATCCGCGCGGCGGACGAGAAGAACGTGCTCGGCCTGCAGCGCGCCATCGTGGACCTGGCCGCGCGCGCCCGCTCGCGCCAGCTCAAGCCCGATGAAGTCACCGGCGGCACGTTCTCCATCACCAATTTCGGCAGCTTCGGCAGCCTGATGGGCACGCCCGTCATCAACCAGCCGCAGGTGGCCATTCTGGGCGTGGGCACGGTGGACAAGACGCCGGTGGTGATCGACGACGCCATCGCCATCCGGCACATCTGCCACATCTCGCTCAGCTTCGACCACCGCCTGATCGATGGCGCCCTGGCCGACCAGTTCATGACGCGGCTGAAACAGGCGCTCGAAGGCTGGTCGGAGGAAGTGCTGTAACCGTTGGCAGGGTTCCCGCAATGTCGTTCCTTTACATCGTGGCAATGGTGCCTTCGGCAGCCGGCGCATTCTTTGCCGGCGTCGCGATCCGGAACGTCGTGAAGGGATCCGCCAGCAGACGCTGGCCGCGGGTGGAAGGCCGAGTTCTCCGGTCGTTTGTCCGCGTCGACCGGTTCGACGAAGGCGAGGCGTTCTCGCCACAGGTCGAGTACGAGTACGTAGTGGGTGGGTTCCGTATCGGGGAATGTGTCTTCGCCGCGGGCAGGGAGGGAGCGGGAACCGGCAGCGGGCGGAGCAAGTGATTGCGCCCTATCCGGCGGGCGCGCGTGTGCGGGTGTCCTTTGACCCGCGCCATCCCGCGGACGCGGTGCTCCGCCGCGGGATCCACTGGAACAACGCGGCCATCGCCCTTTGCGCGATAGCCTTCCTATGGAGCGGCTACGCAATCCTGATGCATGCGAGGTAAGCGGCCGCCGGGCGATACTGAACTGGAAACCCTATGCAACTGTTGCCGATCCTCCGCGAAGAAATCGACCATAACTACTGGGCGCGCGACCGCCAGCTCCGGGCGTGCGCGCCGTTGACCGCGGAGCAGTTCCTGCGGCCCGTGGGAGGCAGCTTCCCATCGCTGCGCGACACCCTGGCACACATGCTGGCAGTGGAGTGGCTCTGGCTGGAGCGTTGGAAAGGGAGATCCGCCAGGACGATGATTCCGGCCAGCGAGTTTCCGGCGGTCGAGGCTGTGGTGGAACGGTGGGGCGCGGTGGAACGCGGCCTCCGCGAGTATCTGGCCGGTTTGGACGAGGAGGCTCTGGCCCGTCCCCTGACCTGCGTAAGTACGCGGGGCGAGACGTGGACCTATCCACTGTGGCGGATGATGGCGCATCTGCTGCATCACCAGAGTTACCATCGCGGCCAGGTGACCACGTTGTTTCGCATGTTGGGAGTGCAACCTCCGCGGGTCGACTTTCTGGTGGGGCGGGACGCGGCCTTCCGAATTTGACCCGGCCCGTTCGCCCCCGCCCCGCAAACCGCCAGGTCTTCGACCGTGTGATTTGGCGCCTTTGCCGGGCCGCTCGCTCACGCTCGCGGTTCCGGACAGAACCGCGAGCGTGAGAAGCTGTGAAGAAATCGGTTGGCAGGCGGAAGCGCCTGCCCCACCTCGCTGCAAGTCCTTCGAGTGCAATGTGGGACAGACGCTTTCGTCTGTCAATCCGGCAGTCCGGCCGATTTCTTCCCAGCTTCTGAGCGAGCGGCCCGTGGCAAAGGAACGGTATCTTGCGGTCATGGCACTAGTGCCCGTCACCCGCCATGTCCCCTTCGGCGGGGTTTTCACGCTATCCAGTGTGAGAGACCGGTGGGACACCGCGACAAACTGAGGGCGAGCGGCAACGGAGGGCGGCCGCCCGGTAGTTCAGCCATGGCGCGGCGGCGGCAAGCGCCGCATATCCCCGGTCTCGGAGCGTGCCGAAGCGGTCCTTGGGACCGCTTCGGCTAAACGGCGGGAACATGTACGACGCCCATTCCATCCCGATCCTGGTGGTTGCCCTGGCCGCTTGCACCCTGTTGGTCGACCTGTGGCTCGGGATCAAGCGCCTGGCGCGGGCCCGCCGCCTGAGACGTTCCCTGCGGTCGGCCGTCCGCCGGGACCTTGCGGGCAGGCTGGACCACGGCTTCATGTATGGCCTCGGCCCGGACCTCGCCCCGCTAAGGCGCCCGGCCCGGGCGGCGAAGACATGGCCGCGTGACGCCGGAATCGCGGTTGCGGCCGCGGCGCAGCGAGAGGGCTACCGGGATCGATAAGTAAGACCTCGCTACCAGGACGCCGCCCGTTCGAGCAGCGCGGCGTGGTTGCCGCGTACGGTGGGCTCGCCCACGCGCGTGAATCCCGCATCGGCGGCCATCTGCAATTCGGCGGCGAACTGCGAGGCCGTGACGTGTCCCGACGGTTCGGCTAGAAGCAGGTGCGCTCCGGGCTTGGACGCCTGGGCCACCTCGCGGAAGAACCCGGCGGCGTCGGGCATCTCATGCACCATGGCGAATACCAGGGTGAAATCCACCGCGCCCGCCAGGTCCGCGAGACCCAGCGATTCGGGCGCTGCCAGGCGCACGTCCAGGCGGTCGAAAACGCCGGCTTTGGCCGCGCGGCGCCGCAGCCGGTCGAGCATGCGGGGCTGGATGTCCACGGCGACCACCCGCCCCGAATCGCCTGCCAGGCGGGCCAGTTCCAGGGTGAAGAAGCCCATTCCGGGTCCGGGCTCGAGCACCGTCATGCCCGGGCGGACGTGCGGAGCCAGCAGTTTGCCCGGCCGGTAGGCGATCTTCCGCACGGGGCTGGCCAGCAGGTAGCCAAGCCACCAGGGACAGACGCGGTGGGGACGGGCGGGAGCGGGATTCGGCATGGCGCCTCCTCAGTAAGGGTACGACGAAAGAGGCCGGGCGCGCGCAGCGGAGCGGGAACCTCGCCCGCCGTAGTAAAATGAGTGGAATCGCCAGATTCCCGGCGCGTCAAGCGAACCACTCTATGGACATATTCCTCACGGGAGCGACCGGCGCAATCGGTGGCGACCTCCTGCGCTATCTCCTCGATGCGCGTCCGGACGCGGCGGTTCACGTCCTGTTGCGCGCTCAAAGCGCCGGGGAGGTTCGCGCTCGCATGCTCCCGGTCCACGCTGCCGTCGGCCGCGAAAACGCGCGCAGAGTCTTTCCGGTCGCTGGCGATATCATGCTCGACGACCTGGGTCTCGGCGCGGACCGCGGGGACCTGATTGGCCGGATCGGCGAAATCTATCACGTCGCCGCATGCACCAGTCTTTCGCAGACGATGGAAGACGCCCGCCGGACCAATTTGCTGGGGACGGAAAACGTAGTTGCCTTTGCCCGAACCGTCCGGAAAGCGGGCAATCCGGTCCGCTTGCATTACCTTTCCACAGCCTATGTATCGGGCACCCGGACGGGCTTCATCAGAGAGGACGAACTCGAGCGCGGCCAGGAGTTCTTCAATCGGTACGAATGGTCCAAGTTCGAGGCGGAACGCGCGGTGCGCAAGGCCGGCGCCGACCTGCCCGTGACGGTCTACCGTCCCGGTATCGTCGTTGGGGATTCGCGTACCGGGCGCACCAACCGGTTCCAGGGCATCTATCACCTACTACAGTTGATTCATTGCGGCCTTCTGGACTCGCTTCCCTGCCAGCCCGATTTCCAACTAGACCTTGCGCCCGTGGATTATGTCTGCGGCGCTATCGTCCGGCTGGCACAATCGAGGGATAGCGCCAATAAGACGTTCCACCTGACCGCCGGCCCCGAGAACACCTTGTCGCTGGGCGAATTAGTCGAGATCTATCTTAGGGAGCGTGCGGTTTGCGAGGGGGGAAGATACCGGCCGGGCCCGCTGCGGTTTTTGCCTCCCAGGGAGAATTCGTTTCCCGCGAATGGCGAGGTTCCGCCGATTTGGAGGCGGTTTCCGCACTACATTCCCTATTTCACCTGCCCTAAGATATTCGACAACAGCGCCACGCATGCGGCGTTGCGCGGTCTGCGGGCTCCCAATTGCCGCGAGTGCTTGCCGACGGCCGTCCGCTACGCGTTGAAGGCGGGCTTTCGCGCTTCGCCGGCGAGCGGAAACCAAGAAGAAGAATCCCACTCCTGCCTTTAGCCGGCCGGCCGATTATCGTTCACACCAGTTCGGAAAATATTTTTGGGGCCCTAAGTCGCGGGGTGTCCTATGGATACGGGAAACGGCCTGGCGCGGCGGGGCCGGTTTCGCGGGGGGCGTCTGCTTAGATGGAGTTAGGGAGTTGGATCAACTTGATCCAACTCCCTGAAGCATGCCTGTTTAGATTCAATAGAATGCAAGCCAAAGTTGGATCAAGTTGATCCAACGGCATGGAGGAGTCCATTGAAAAAGACGTTAGTACGCATGCCCGCCGGACACGCGGGCGAAGCCGAACTCAACCAGTTGTTGGGCGAGCGCAGTGCGTTCAGCCGGGTTGCGGATAGCTGTTCGGCCGCCGATGCCGCGTGCCTGCGGCGAATGCGGGATGAGAAAATGTACCGGTTCAAGAAGGTGAACTGGTCGCGGTTCTGCGCGGAGTATCTCGGCATCAGCAAGGCCGAGGCGGACCGTATCATTCGCCGCTTCGAGGAATTCGGCCAGTCCTATTTCGACGTGTCGCGGATCGTGCGCATCTCGCCCGAGAGTTACCGCGCCATCGCGCACGCCGTCAAGGACAAGACCATCGAACACAACGGCGAAGCCATCGCGTTGACCAGCGAGAATGCCCAGCGCGTCACCGCCGCCGTGCAAGCCCTGCGCCAGGCGGCCGCGCCGAAGCGCGAGCCGAAGCGGGCTATCGAGCCCGCCCCGCGGATTCCGATTTGCGAGCGTGTCAGCGCGCTCCAGCGGCGCGCCTACGAGATCACGGCCGAATTGCGCGAGGTCTGCCAGGAAGCCGACCGCGGCGGCTGCGACCGCCAGACCATCCAGCGCCTGGCCCGCGATCTGCGCCAGCGCATGTACGACCTGGAAGTGCTGGCGGCATAGGGCGCGCCCGGGGATCGGGAAATCCGCTAAGATTTAAGGCGATACGCCATGCTCATCAAGCGGCTGGTCCTGAACAAGATTCTGTCTTTCAAAGACTGCACGGTCGAACTGGGACCGCTGAACGTTCTGATCGGCCCGAACGCGGTCGGGAAGAGCAATCTGATTGAGGTGGTCGGCTTGCTGCAAGCCGCGCCAAGCAGCCTGTCGGCGGCGATTCAGCGCGGGGGCGGGGCGCGGCAGTGGATTTGGCTGGGGGCGAATGGCTCCCCGTTTGCGCCGGCGTCGATCAAGTGCGAGCTGACGCTTTCAGTTGGCTGGACGCCCGAGCCGGTGGCCTACGAATTGGAATTCAACGCGGATTCGAACGGCGGTCTGGCGATCTTCGGCGAGCGGGTTGAGACTGGCGACCACTCCAGGGCGTACCTGGTCCGCGGCCATAACCAACTGGCGTTGGATCTGGAATCCGTGCCCGGCGGAGTTTCCACAGCCGCCGCCCCGCCCGGCGAATCGGCCCTCTCGCAGTACAAGAACCCGCTCGACACGACCCCCGTAACCGCGGTTGGCTACCACTTCTCCCAGATACGGATCTTCCGCGAGTTTCGCACTGGCCCGCAATCGCAAGCCCGCTACGGTATCTCCACATCGGCGCCGAAGGACGCCCTACTGGACGGCGCCGACAACCTCGCGCTGGTTCTGCATGAGCTGGATTTTCTGGGGGTCCACGAGCGGATCAAAGCCTATCTCGCGCGCTTCTGCGAGCGGTTCCAGGATGTGAAAGTACGCGTCGGCGAGGGCGTGGCGAAGACCTTCCTGAGCGAAACCGGGCTATCCGAGATGCTGTCGGCCATCCGCATGTCCGATGGAACGCTGAAATTCCTCGCCCTTCTGGCTGCCCTGTTCCATCCCAAGCCGCCGCCGCTGCTGTGCATCGAAGAACCGGAGGCCGGCCTTCATCCCGACGCCATGCGGCTTGTGGCCGAAGCGCTCGTGGAAGCTTCGCAGACGACCCAGTTGATCGTCACCACCCATTCCGAGGCCCTGGTGGACGCGCTCACGGACCGGCCGGAAACAGTGCTGGTTTGCGAACGCGATCCGGAGAACGGCACGCAGATGCGGCGCCTGTCCCGGGAAGACCTGAAGGATTGGCTGGAGCACTACACCCTCGGCCAGCTCTGGCGCAAAGGCGAAATCGGCGGGGGCCGCTGGTGAACGAGATCCGCATCTACTACGAAGGCGATCCGGCGCTCAAGCCGGGGTTCCACGCGTTTTTCGACGAGCTTCGTGTGAAGGCTCGGGAGAAACGCTTGGGCCTGCGTCTGATCGCAGCGGAGGGTAAGCCGGATCGCGATTTCGCGATCGCCAAGAGGAACCACCCCACTGCCTGGAACATCCTTCTGAAGGACAGCGAAGGACCGCTGCCGGCGAATCGCGACGATTCGATTTTCTGGATGGTCGAGACGATGGAATCCTGGTTCCATGCGGACAAAGACAAGCTGGCCGAATTCTATGGGGCGGAGTTTCAGGTGAGTGCATTGAAGGCCAACCCGAAGGTCGAGGAGATTCCAAAGAGAGACCTTGTGAACGGCCTCAAGGCCGCCACCAGGAATACGAACAAGGGCGCCTATCACAAGACCGCGCACGCTCCGAAGCTATTGGAGTCGATCCGCCCCGACCGGGTTCGCACGGCCGCTCCCAACTGCGAGCGGCTGTTCGAGGCGGTGCTGGCACGCTTGGCTTGAGCGGCCCGTGCAGCGAAAACCTGGTGAACGTTCCGTCTGTCCCCGGGTTTATTCGTAGCGGAGCACTTCCACCGGGGCGATGCGCGTGGCGGCGCGCGCCGGATAAATGGTGGCCAGGAAACTTACCAGGATCGCCAGCGCCGCAATCCAGACGCCGTCCGTCCAGCGCGCGTCGAAGGGCACGAAACTGAAGGCGTAGACCGATTTCTCGAGCGGGAACAGCTTGTATTTGTCGGCGAAATGCGACGCGGCGTAGCCGGCCGCCAGGCCGATGGCGCTGCCCACCACCCCGATCAACACGCCTTGCAGCATGAAGATCCGCCGGATCTGCTCCCGCCGCGCGCCCATCGACATCAGAATCGCAATGTCCTTGTACTTCTCCATCACCATCATCACCAGCACGATGAGAATGTTCAGCGCGGCCACCAGAATGATCAGGCTGATGACGATGGCCGTCACAATGCGCTCCATCTTCATCGAGTTCAGCAGCGCGTGGTTCTTCTCCTGCCACGCCGTCGCCGTATAGTGCGGGCCGATGGCCTTCGAAATTCCGGCGGCGATCTCGGGCGCGCGGTTCAGGTCGTCCACCTTCAGCTCGATCTGGTTGACCACGTCGTCCAGCGAGAGCGCCTTCTGCACCGCCTCGATGGAGGTGTACGCCCACAAATCGTCGATTTCGTAGAAGTCCGTCTCGAAGACGCCGGCGATGCGGAACTTGCGGATCGAGGGCTCCGGCCCCATGGGCGTCAACTGGCCTTCCGGGCTGACCACCGTGGCCACCGCCTTGAGCTGCAGCCCCGTATCGTCGCGCAACTGCGAGCCCACGATCACCCCCGGCGGCCGCGCCTGGGGGTCGCGCAGCGGCTCGACCGACCCCTCCTTCAGATGGCGCAGCGCGTCGCTGACAGCCATCTCCGCCGTCACGTCCACGCCCTTCAGCACGGCTTCCTTGGGACGCACGCCGCCGGTCATCAACACCGGCGTATAGAGCGAGGGCGATACCGCTGTGACGTGCGGCATCTTGCGCAGACGGCCGCACAATTCGCGCCAGCCGATAATGCCGTCGCTGCCCTTCTCCTCGATATCGATGTGCGCCATGGCGCCCAGCAGGTTGCGCTCCAGCGTGTTGCGGAAGCCGTTGGTCACGGCGAGGGCGATCACCAGCGCCATCACCCCTGCCGCCACGCCGGCCACCGAGATGACGGTGATGACCGAAATCACGGCTTCCTTGCGCCGCGCCCGCAGGTAGCGCGCGGCCACGAACAGCTCGAAGCGGGATTGCGTCAGCTTACGCATGTAGGGCGGACCCCCTGGTCCGCGCGGGACGCCCTGGACCCGCACTTCGCTCGCGACAGGCCGGCCAGGGGGCCGGCCGCGGACGGGGGCGTCCGCCCCACGTGCTATGCGGATGTCCGGTTGCGGGAGTGGCATGTGGCATTGGGTTGAAAGCCTTCCCCACTACCCATCCAGCTCCCGCATGCGGGCCACCAGATCGATGGGGCCCTCGGGGCGCAGCAGCGGAAACAGAATCACATCGCGGATGGTGCGCGACCCGGTCAGGATCATGGTCAGCCGGTCGATGCCGATGCCCTCGCCGGCCGTGGGCGGCATGCCGTAGGCCAGCGCGCGCACGTAATCCTCGTCCATCTGGTGGGCTTCTTCGTCGCCGCGTTCGCGCATCGAGAGCTGCATTTCGAAACGGCGGCGCTGCTCCTGCGGATCGTTCAGCTCGGTGAAGGCATTGCCGATTTCCATTCCCGCGGCGAAGATCTCGAAGCGTTCCACCATCGTGGGGTCTTCGGGCTTCTGCTTGGAGAGCGGCGAAACCTCTACGGGGTAGTCGTAGATGAACGTCGGCTGGATGAGCCGCTCCTCGGCGTGGCGCTCGAACAGCCCGGTGAGCGCTTCGCCCGGCGTCGGCCTGTCCGAATGGCGGCGCAGCCATTCGGGATCGGCCACATTTTCGAGCGTGGGCTTGCCATCGCCCTCCCAGTGCTCCACCACCGCCTCGCGCATGGTGAGCCGGCGGATGGAACCGAAATCGATCTTTTCGCCGCCAAACTCAGCCACGGTCGAACCGGTCGCATCCAAGGCCACTTGCCGCAGCAATTCCGCCGAGAAGTCCATGAGGCCCTGGTAATCCGTGTAGGCCTGGTAGAACTCCAGCATGGTGAACTCGGGGTTGTGGTGCTTCGAGAGGCCCTCGTTGCGGAAGTTGCGATTGATCTCGAAGACCCGCTCCAGGCCGCCCACCACCAGCCGCTTGAGGTACAACTCGGGCGCGATGCGCAGGTAGAGATCGATGTCGAGGGTGTTGTGGTGCGTCACGAATGGCCGCGCCGCCGCCCCGCCGTAGAGCGGCTGCATCATGGGCGTTTCCACTTCGATGAACCCGCGCTCGGCCAACTGGCGCCGCAGCGAGCCGATAATCTTCGCCCGCGTCACGAATACCTTGCGCACCTCGGGATTGGCGATCAGGTCCAGGTAGCGCTGCCGGTAGCGCATCTCCACGTCTTCCAGGCCGTGCCACTTCTCGGGCATGGAAAGCAGCGTTTTGGAAAGGAACTCGAGCCGCTCGGCGTGGATGCTCAACTCGCCGGTGCGCGTGCGGAAGAGATAACCCTCCACTCCCACGATGTCGCCGATGTCCAGCAGCTTGAAAAGCTGGTAGTCGCGCTCGCCCACGGCGTCCTTCTTCACGTAGATCTGCAAGCGTTCGCCGTTTTGCTGTAAGTGGGCGAACCCGGCCTTGCCCATGTGGCGCAAGGTCATCAGCCGCCCGGCGACGCGGACGCGCACCTCGGGCAGCAGCTCCTCGGCGGTCTTCGGGCCGTAGCCGGCCACGATCTCGGGAACCGTATGGGTAAAGTCGAAGCGGCGCCCGTAGGGCCGGTAACCCAGCGCTTCGATCTCGCGAATGCGCGTCAGGCGTTGCTTGAGCAGGTCGTCTTCCAGCGACAAAATGAGTCTCCCCGTTCCGCGGCCGGTAACCGGCGCGGTAAACCAGTTATTATAAGGCTTCGATTGCGACGATCAATCTCCATTATCATTCCGGCCTTCAACGAAGAGAAGCGGCTGCCCGCCACCCTGGCCACGGTGCGCGGGTATCTGGCCGCCGGTTCCTGGGAGTTTTCCGAGATCGTGGTGGTGGACGATGGCTCCCGCGACTCGACCGCGGCGGTGGCCGAAGCGGCCGGCGTCCGCGTCCTCCGCAATCCCGGGAACCACGGCAAGGGTTACTCGGTGCGCCACGGCATGCTGGAGGCCCGGGGCGAATGGGCGCTGTTCAGCGACGCCGATTTGTCCGCGCCCATCGAGGAACTGGGAGCGCTGTGGAGCGCCGTGGAAGCCGCGGGAGCGGCGTGCGCCATCGGGAGCCGAGCGCTCGACCGGTCGCTCGTCGGGGTCCACCAGTCCGCCTTCCGCGAGGGAATGGGCCGCGTCTTCAACCTGCTCATGCGCCTGGAGACGGGGTTGCCGTTCCGCGACACGCAATGCGGCTTCAAGCTGTTCCAGACCGAGGCTGCGCGCCGGATCTTCGAACGCCAGCGCCTGGACGGTTTCGGCTTCGACGTGGAAGTGCTGTACATCGCCAGGCGGCTGGGATACCCTATCCTGGAGGTGCCGATCCGGTGGAACGACGCACCCGGCACCAAAGTCAGCATGCTGCTCGGGGCGAAGGGTTTTCTGGATCCGTTGAAAGTGCGCTGGAACGGGGTGACGGGCAAGTACCGATAGGAGGCGCTGTACGGAAACGCGAACGGCTCCGCGGTGGATTCGGGACAAAGAGCGGCGCTACAAGCGCGCAGGCCGGCGCTGGGGAGGCGTGGGGCTTCTCGCGTTGCTATGCGCGGCCGCCTGGTTGGCCAGCTTCTGGATTGCCCACACCACCTTGTGGAACTCGTTGGGGTACGTGTTCTTCGCGGCTTGGATTGCCTTGGGATTTCTGAAACCCGAGAAGCGCGCGCAGCGTTACGAGATCGCCTTTTTCGCTCTCAAAGCCGCCATCGCGCGGTTCGAAGGGGACCCGGATGTGCCCGACTCGGTGCTCGGCGAGGCGGACCGGAGGGCGTACGAAGCTCTGCATGTCAAACGAATCAGAACCGCTCCGGCGTGGATCCGAAGCAAGCGGCGCGGCTACAGGTTGAGGATTCTCCGATGGCTAAGCCCGGCCCTGCTCCCAGTGGTGCTCCCGGCCGTGGCGCTCCTCCTGGGGTGGAGATGGCTCCTCCGGCCCTGGCATGCTGTCTTTGTCGTGGCGGCTTTCATTCTCCTCTTCGTTGGCGCCACGTATGGGACTCGCAAACTCGTGGGTGCGAGAGGTATCCTGAGCGAAGCCATCGAACGGTACGAATACGAATCGGCGGCGGCGGAGAGCGATCTTGAGGAGGCGGACCGGCGGGCATCCGAGGTTTTGCTGAACTGACAGGAGGCGTCTTATGGAAACGCGAACGGCTCCGAAGTGGATTTTGGTTAGGGAAAAGCGCTGCAGGCGCGCGCGCGGGATGTGGCTGTGTGTCAACGTCCTGGGTTGGCTGGGCTGGTTGGGTACGATGTGCTGCTGCCTCATCCCCGACATCACCTGGTGGAACGGCCTGGGGCTGATCTGTCCCACGCTGTTTGTGTCCTTGCTGCTTCTGCGGCCCGACAAGCGCGCCAGGCGCTGCGAGGCGGCGGCCCGCTCTCTGGATGTCGCCATCGTACGGTACGAAGCGAGCCCGGACCGGACCGACTCCATGCTTGACGAGGCCAGCCAGCGGGTAAGTGAAATCCTGCGGATCAAACGAATCAGAACCGCGCCTGCATGGATTCGGAGCAGGCAGCTCGGCTGCCGGTTGAAGATCCTCGCGTGGATCAGCCCCGCCATGTTCGCCGTGACGCTCTCGGCCGCGGCCGCCCGCTTGCGGTGGCCATGGGTCCTGCCCTGGCACGCCGCCGCGTTCCTGGCGGCTTTCGTCGCCTTCCTGGTTGGCGCCATGATCGGGACCCGCAAGCTCATGAAGGCGCGAGATATCCTGGGCGAAGCCATGGCCCGGTACGAATTCGAATCGGCGGCCACGGAGAGCGTTCTTGACGAGGCCGGCCAGCGGGCATCCGAGGTCTTGTCCGGCAAGAGCGGACGCGGCGAGCCCATGCCGTAGCTTCGGTCAGGAGGCGTCCTATGGAAACGCGCACGGCTCCGCAGTGGATTCGGGACAGGGAAGCCAGCTACCGGCGCACGCGCCGGAGGTGGACGTGGGCGATGGTGCTCGGGTGGCTTTGCTGCGTGGCATTCCTGGTCAGCATCTTCATGCCAAAGGGCACGCCGTGGCTCGTCGTGGGGTACGTGTGTTTCTGCGCGTACCTCGTCCTGGAGTTTCTGAAGATCGAACGGCGCGTCCAGCGTTACGGGAGGGCAGTCAAGGCTCTGAACGCCGCCATCGCGCAGTATGAAGGGAGCCCGGAGGTGGGCGAGTCCATCCTCGGCGAGGCGGACCGGCTGGCCCGCGAGACGCTGCATGTGGAACGAATCAGGACCGCCCCGGCGGGGATCCGGAGCAAGCGGCGCCGATGCACGCTGGGAATTCTCGCGTGGCTCATCCCAGTCCCGCTCGCGGGGGCGCTCCCGATCATGGCCCTCTCTTGGCGGTGGCGATGGCTCCTCCGGCCTTGGGGGTTTCCCTTTGTGCTGGCGGTTTTCATCGGCTCCCTGGTTGGCGCCATGTTCGGCACCCTCAAACTCATGAAGGCGCGAGAGATCCTGGGCGAAGCCATGGCCCGGTACGAATTCGAATCGGCGGCCACGCAGAGCGTTCTTGACGAGGCCGGCCAGCGCGCATCCGAGGTATTGTCGGGCCGATAGGAGGCGTCTTACGGAAACGCGAACGGCTCCGCAGCGGATTCGGGATCGGGCGAAGGGCTACCAGCGAGCACGCTGGATGTGGGTGTGCGCGACGGCGCTTCTGTGGCTAGGCTGTTTGGGCACGTGGGTGGTGTACTGGCTCGGGCCGAAGGAAGCTCTGGGTGTGTGCCTTGTGTGTTCTGCGGCTCTGGTCCACTTTAAACTCGAGAAGCGCGCCAGGCGATACGGGGCCGCTGCCAACGCTCTCAATGCCGCCATCGCAGGGTACGAGGCGAGCCCGGACCTGACCGAATCCGCGCTCAGCGAGGCGGACCGGCGGGCGCGCGAAATGCTGCGCGTCGAACGAGTCAGAACCGCGCCGGCATGGATTTGCGGCAAGCGGCGCAGCTACAGCGTGAGAATCCGCCGGTGGATTGGCCCGGCTCTGCTGGCGTGGGCACTCCTGACGACGGTTGGCTACTTGGAGTGGCGATGGCTCCGGCCTTGGCAGGACACCGCCGCGGGCGTGCTTCTCTTCGCCGGCGCTATGTATGGGGCTCGCAAACTCAGGAAGGCGCGAGATATCCTCGGCGAAGCCATCGAACGGTACGAATTCGAATCGGCGGCCACGGAAAGCGATCTTGGGGAGGCGGACCAGCAGGCATCCGAGGTTCTGGGTTCTCCCAGCCGCCCCTAGCGCCATGAGAGCAAGAAACTGTTCCTTTGCCACGGGCCGCTCGCTCACGCTCGCGGTTCTGTCCGGAACCGCGAGCGTGAGCGAGCGGCCGGGCAATGGCGCCAAATCACACTGTCGAAGACCTACGTCTTGGCGATCACTTCCCGCAGGCGGTCGCGCGTGAGGAAGAACTTCACCGAATCGAACCGGACGAAGAGCTTCTCCAGGCCGCGGTTGTTGAAGAGCCTGGCGGGGCGGCGCATCCCGTGCTGCGTCACCTGCAGTTGGCTCAGGTCCTGAATGCGGAAGGTGTAGCGCGGCACGGCGTCGAGCTTGTCGTCGGAGTGGAAAACCGACAGCAGGTAGCTTTTGGGGCGAACGATGGCGTGCAACTTGTCGACCACGGCCGTCAGCAGCGTGGGAGTCAGGTATTCCAGGACGTCCCAGACCAGCACGCCGTCGAATTGCCCCTCGCCGTAGTCCAGCGCATGGTTGAGGAAGTACTCGATGCGGCCGGGGTTGGACTGGTCGACGGTGTCCTCGGAGCCGAAAACTTCGTGCAGGATGCGCAGAAAATCCTCGGAGTACAGGCGGTGACCCAGGTTGGTGATGAAGGTGACGTTTTGCTGGTTGGCGCTGCCCAGATCGAGGATGCGGAGTCCGGACTGGCCGCGGATGTAGCTGAAGAACTCCTCCAGACCGCGGCTGGGGCGGACCGTGACAATCGGTTGATCGGCGGAAGAACGTGCCATGACACCAGGGCGCGGCGAAGCGGATCCCCGCGACGAACCCGAGGATGGCGGAGTGCCCCGAACACCGCGCAACAGGCTCCTCAGCTTTTCAGGCAGCAACGTTGGGGCACCCGCGGGTTAGCGCTTTCCTTCCGGAACCGGTCCCGGAGAAGCCGCTACCGGGACGGCCACCGTGGCTGCGGCAGGCGCGGGCTGCGGCGGCTTGTGCGGAGGCTTTCCGGGTTCGGGTTTCACGATATCGATGCTGCCCTTGAAGTACGCGCCGTCCTCGATGATGATGCGCGCGGTGCGGATATCGCCGACCAGTTTGGCGTCCTTGCGGATCTCGATCTTCTCGGTGGCTTCCACATTGCCGTGAATGGTTCCGAGCGCCAGAACCTCGCGAGCCTTGATTCCGGCGTGGACCGTGCCGTTGGGGCCGATCGTCAGCTTATGTTCCAAGGCTTCCACCGAACCCTCGAGGTCGCCGTCCACGTACAGGTCTTCCTTGCTGAAGATCTGGCCGACAACCTTAACGGACTTGCCGATCGTGGCAATTCCGCCACGGGGTTCCGGCTCGAATCGTCCACCAGACATGCTGGACATGGGTGCAGTCTCCTTCTTCGGTTCGACGGGACTTGGCGCCATCGGGGCATGAGGCGTGGGAATGATTGGCTTTGGCGGTTCGTCATTCCGCTGTTTATTCCACATATGGCCGCCCTCCTGTATCAGATATAAAATTCATGGTACTGCCTCTCTAGTCTATAAGGATGTGCCGTGTAAAGGCAAACGCCGCCGCGATTTCTTCCGCGGCCCCTGGTGCACGGCCCGCCGGCGGCGTTTTCCACAAACCGTTGGGTCCGGCTCATCGGCGGGACCCTTTGGCGCGGGTCTTCAACAGGACCGGCGTCCCCCGGAAGCCGAACTGCCGGCGGATCTGGTTGATCAGGTAGCGTTCGTGGGAGAAGTGCAGCGCCGGGCCGTGGCTGGTGAACACCACGAACTCGGGGGGGCGGATGCCGGCCTGGGTGATGTAGAAAATCTTCCGTTCCTCGAAGTGCAGATGCTCCACGAAGCGGTTCAACTCGCCCGTGGAGATGCGTTGCGTGAAGGAGGCGAAGGCATGGCGGATCAAGGGGAACAGCTTGTCCAGGCCGGCGCCGGTTTTGGCCGAGAGGAAGACCATGGGAGCGTAGTCCAGGAACTTGCACTGGTCGCGGAACTCGGCTTCGAATTCGTTCTTCTTCTGGCCCTTCTGGCCGGTCACCTCGTCCCACTTGTTGACGCAGACGATCAGGGCGCGGCCGCCTTCGTGGGCGTAGCCGGCGATGGTGGCGTCCAGGCCCACGCCGCCTTCGGTGGCATCCACCAGCAGCAGGACCACGTTGGCCATGCGGATATTGCGGCGGGCCATGACCACGCTCAACTTCTCGGCCATGGCGGTGGTTTTGCTCTTGCGGCGGATGCCGGCCGTATCGATGAACACGTAGTCCACGCCATCGCGCGTCACGGTTTCGTCCACGGCGTCGCGGGTGGTTCCGGCGATGGGGGAAACGATGGCGCGGTCCTGTCCGGTAAGGGCGTTGAGGAGCGTGGATTTGCCCACGTTGGGCCGGCCGATGATGGCCACCTTGATGGCCTCGGGAAGGCCGGCGGCGGCTTCGTCCTCTTCACTGGTGGCGCGGGGGATGCCTTCGGTGACGCGGTCGAGGAGGGCATCGATGCCGGTGCCGTGCTCGGCCGAGATGGGGAAGACGTCGGCGATTCCCAGTTCGTAGAACTCGCCGGAGAGTTCGCGCTGGGAGGCGGTTTCGGCCTTGTTGACGACGAGCGAGACCGGCTTGCCGAGGCGCTGGAGCATCTGGGCGAGGTCGCGGTCGGCGCCGGTGATTTCGGCGCGGCCGTCCACCAGGAAGATGATGTGGGCGGCGCCGCGGAAGGCCACCTCCGCCTGGTGGAGAATCTGCGCCGGGATATACTCCTGGTCGTGGACGACGATGCCGCCGGTGTCGATCAACTCGAAGCGCCGGCCGTCGTGTTCGGCAAGCCCATGAATGCGGTCGCGCGTAATGCCGGGCTCGTCGCCGACAATGGCGCGCCGCTGTCCGGTAATCCGATTGAATAGGGTGGACTTTCCGACGTTGGGCCTGCCCACAATGACCACCGTGGGTGGGGCTTGGGGCATGAAGTTCCATGATAGCAGGCGGGGAGAGGGAAAACGCTCCGCTGCGGTGGCCGGGGGGGGGAAGAGGCGGGATTCGCCCGCAAAACCGCTCGAATCCGAGCGTACGCGAGCGCAAGGCCCGCAGCGCCCTTGTGGGGCAGGTTTTCAACCGGCGGCCCCGCCCAGGGGGCACCCGCAATCGGCCCAATGCCGGCTTTGTACAAACGCCAACAGGCGGGTTACAAACCCGCCGCAGGTTGACAACCCGCCCCGCATCACACCAGCGAATCCACTTCCATGTCGCACTTAACCCGTAGCCGGGGGCGGTGCGGGGCGCCGGGCGTGCTTCCATGCGATGATGGTCTTAGAGAATGCCATTTGGCAATGGGAATAACCCATTCAATGGAGCCATCGTGACGACCACCGTGACAATCGACAGGACAGGCCGCGTCGTGATTCCCAAGACGCTGCGCGACGAACTGCATCTGGAGTCCGGCGACACACTGGAGCTTGGATGCGAAGGCGAAACCGTCACTCTGCGCCCCATGCGATCCTCTACCCCGCTTCGGAAAGAACGCGGAGTCTGGGTGTTCCGGACCGGAGAGGCTCTTCCCGCCGCGGTCGCCGATGAGGTGCTGCGCGAGAGTCGCGGGCGGCGCGACCGGAACAATCGCGGGGATGCGCGGTGAGGGCGTTCCTGGATACATCCGTGCTGGTGGCCGCGTTTTACGGCGACCACGAGCACCACGATTCGAGCATCGAGCTCTTCCTTCGCTACCGGAAACACGAGGCGTGTTGCGCCGCTCACAGCCTGGCGGAGGTCTATGCGTCGCTGACGGGCATGCCCGGAAAGAACCGTGCCACGCCCGACGAGGCCATGCTGTTTCTTGGCAACATCCGCGACAGGCTCAGCCTTGTCGCGCTGACCGAAGCCGAATACTTCGAGATCGTGGAAGCATCGGCGGCGGCCGCGGTGACCGGCGGCGGCATCTATGACGCGGTGCTGGCCCACTGCGCGCTCAAGGCCGGCGCCAAAACGATCTACACCTGGAACGTGAAGCACTTCAAACGCCTGGGGCCGGAAATCGCCAAACGCGTGACCACGCCATAGGTTGCGGGTACGCCCCGGTGTAGGGCGCATGTATGACGCCCGGCCTTCCAAGGTGCAAAATCTGCCAGTGCGAAGGCAAAGTTCGCACCTTGGAGGCCGGCCGGCAAAGCGGCGCCAAACGGTCCGGGCGCGGTTGCGGCCGAATCGGCCGCCGGATTACCCGATTATCGAGGCTGGGCCGGCGCGGGGCCACAAGCGACGGATTGGCCCGAATCGTGCAAATGGGAAGTGGTTGCCTACGTTTCCACGGGAGGAACGCCCATGCACGAAGAACACCGGAAAGCCGCCGAGCTGCACGAACTGGCGGCGCAGTCCCATCGCACTGCCGCGGAGCATAACGAAAAAGGGGATTGCTCCACGGCAACCTGGCATTCGGAGCGGGCGTTGGAGTACTCCGATCACGCGTACAAACTCGCGAAGGAAGCCCACTGCAAGTCAGGGGAGATAGTGAGTCTCTAAATGTCTACTCGTTACAACCACGGATCGCATTACGAAAATCATCAACGGGCCGCCGAGTTGCACGACGCCGCCGCGCACGCCCACCGTAGCGCCGCCGAAGCCCACGAGAAACAGGATCACGAAACCGGGCAGGAGCGCACCAGGCGTGCTCTGGAGCACTCCCAAGAGGCTCACCAGCATACCGAGCAGGCGCACCGGAGCCTTTTGAACGAACACGGCATCGCGATGTTCGGGCACGAGGACATAGCGGTCCTGGCTCATGCGCTGTGGCAAGCCAGAGGCTGTCCGGAGGGATCGCCGGAAGAAGACTGGCACCGCGCCGCGCAAGAACTGCGTGGCCGCTGCGAGAGTATCCAGAAGTGAATGCGTCATCGAGAGGATCGGAACCCATGAAGCGCTCTTCCTTATCGTTATTCCCCATGCGGGCGGCTTTCTGCGCCGCACTGCTCTTTGCGCCGGCGGGCGCACTGCTGCACGCCCAAAAACCTCCGGAACTTCCGCCTCCCAGCCAGGCGCTGGCGGCCGATCAACTCGACGATCTGGTGGCGCCGATCGCACTCTACCCGGATCCGCTGGTAGGCCAGATCCTGGTGGCGTCCACCTATCCGCTCGAACTCGTCCAAGCCGCACAGTGGCTCGGGCGAAACCCGGGGCTCACGGGCGCCGCTCTGACCCAGGCGGCCCAGCAACAGAACTGGGACCCGAGCATACAGGCCCTGGTGGTTTTTCCGGACCTCGTCAAACGGTTGTACCAGGATGTCACCTGGATCACTAATCTTGGAAACGCGTTTCTGAGCCAGCAAAACGACGTGATGGACGCCGTGCAGCGAATGCGGCTCAAGGCGCAGCAGGCGGGGAAACTGGCCTCGACCAGCCAGCAAACCGTGAGCACCGTCAACGGCTCCGGGCAACCCGTCATCCAGATCCAGCCCGCCGATCCGCAAATGATGTACCTGCCGCAATACGATCCGGCATACATCTGGGGACCGGCTCTGTATTATCCGTACGCAAGCTGGTATTACCCGGGCGGTTACTTCGGTTTCGGCATGGGCATCCCGATGGGATTCTATTTTGGCGGCGGCTGGGGCGGTTGGGGCGGCTGGGGCTGGCAACCCGGCTGGGGCGGCCACAACATGTTTGTCAATAACAGCTTCATTCACCGGTACAATTTCAACTCGAGAGGCAGCGCCAGCCTGAGTGGAAGAAGCCAATGGTCCCACGATGCCTCGCATCGCCAGGGTGTGCCGTATTCCAACGCCGCGCTGGCCAGCCGCTATCGAGGCAACGTGCGCCAGACTTTGCAACAGCGCGGACCAGCCGCACAGACGCAGGCCCGGGGCGCCGCGGCCCAATCCGGAGCCCAGCGAATGGGTAACCGGCAAGTCGCCCCGAGCGCACCCGGCAGGAACGGTAGCGCCTTCGGCGGCGTTCGGGACGGCTCAGCGGCGCGGACGCAGAGCGACCACGGATATTCGAGCCTCGGGCCCGCCCGGAGCGGCGGCGGCGGTGGCGGAGGCGCCGCCCCGCGCGGCGGAGGAGGATCGCCGAGCCGGGGCGGTGGTGGAGGAGGAGGAGCCCCGAGCCGGGGCGGCGGTGGCGGTGGTGGTGGACGCAGATAGGAGCGGAGGGAATCATGGCGAAAATCAACTCTATCGACTCGAAGAACGGCCCGGCGCGGACCGCGTGGCTCCTGGCCGCCGGCCTGGCGTTGGGGGTATCTCTACTGCAGGCCGCTCCAAAGGACGGCCAGCGGACATTTGCGAACCCGCAGGAGGCCGTTCAGGCCACTATCGACGCCGCCGAGCACAATGACACGGCGGCGCTTCTCCAGCTTTTCGGACCCGATGGCAGGGACATCGTCGAATCCGGCGATCCGGTGGAAGACAAGGATCTTCGCGCCGAGTTTGCGCGCTCGGCTCACGAGAAGTTGCAGTTCGAGGAAGACAGCCTGGCGCCTAACCGAGTTACCTTTACGGTGGGGGCGCAAGAGTGGCCGTTTCCGGTTGCCGTGGTTCGCACGGACGGAAAATGGCATCTCGATTCGGCCGGCGGGAGACTCGAGATTCTGGCACGCCGGATCGGCAGGAACGAATTGAACGCCATGGAGGTTTGCCGGGGATACGCGGAGGCGCAGATGGAATACGCCGCGGGGCCGCGCGACGGAGACCATACCCTTAAATATGCGCAGAAGATCGCCGCCACACCGGGCAAGCAGGATGGGCTGTATGCGGAGAGCGTTCCCGATAGCCTGGTTTCGCAAGCCTTCGCCGCGGCCGCGGCCGCCAGCCAGTCCACGGTAGGCAAGAAACCCGAACCGTATCACGGGTATTACTTTCGAGTGTTGACTTCTCAGGGACCGGACGCCGCCGGGGGCGCCTTCGACTATGTGGTGAACGGTAAGATGATCGGCGGCTTCGCCCTGGTCGCCTGGCCCGCGGAATATGGCGTGTCGGGGATCGGGACTCTTCTCATCAATCACGAGGGAGTGGTCTACGAGAAGGATTTGGGCGCCGGAACGGCTATCGTGGCCCGCCAGATGACCCGGTTCAATCCCGACAGATCCTGGGAGCAGGTGGCCCTCGAGTAACAACAGGCGCTATTCCAATAGACCATGTCAAACCTTTCCAGCCGGGAAATTCGCCTGGTCTCCCGCCCCGACGGGATTCCCACCGCGGCTGACTTTACTCTGACGCGGACCGAACTGGAGCCATTGAAGGATGGAGAGGTGCTGGTGCGTAACCTCTTCATGTCGGTGGACCCGTACATGCGCGGCCGCATGAACGACGTGAAGTCGTATGTGCCTCCGTTCGAGTTGGGTAAGCCGCTCGACGGCGGCGCAGTCGGCGAAGTTGTCGAGTCGCGCGCCGCGGAATTCAAGCACGGCGATGCGGTCCTTTCCAACTTTGGCTGGCGGGAGTACTTCATCGCTTCGCCAAAACAGTTATATCCGGTCAGCCGCGAGATATCTCCGCTCTCGGTTTACCTTGGCACCCTGGGCATGACGGGCATGACCGCGTGGGCCGGGCTCAACCTGGTCGAGGTCAAAGCCGGCGACGTGGTCTATATCTCCGGAGCGGCGGGCGCCGTCGGCAATGTGGCGGGGCAACTGGCGAAACTGCGCGGCTGCCGGGTCATCGGATCGGCGGGTTCGGCGGAGAAGGTCCGGTTTCTGCGGGAAGACTGCGGCTTCGATAGCGCCTTCAACTACAAAGCCGGTCCTATCCTCGGACAATTGAACATGGCGGCGCCGGACGGAATCGACGTCTATTTCGACAATGTCGGAGGCGAAACACTCGAAGCGGCGCTCGCGGCTTTGCGTGTGCACGGACGGATCGTCGCCTGCGGCAGTATCTCCGGTTACAACGACGAAAAGCCGCGGCCCGGGCCTTGCAATCTGTTCAATATGATCACCAAACGGCTGACCATGAAGGGTCTCATCGTTTCCGATTCGCTGGACCGTCGAGCCGAGTTCCAGAAGGAAGTGGGCGGCTATCTCAAAGCCGGCAAGCTGATCCACAAGGAAACGGTCGTGAGAGGAATCGACCAGGCGGTGGGCGCTTTCATCGGGCTTTTCCGCGGGCAAAACGCGGGCAAGATGGTGGTGGCGCTAACTTGAGCGAAACCGTCCTGGATATCAAAGCGCTTACCCGGCGTTTCGGGGCATTCACGGCGGTCGATGCACTCACCCTTTCGGTCAACGCCGGTGAGGTGTTCGCCTTACTCGGCTCCAACGGGGCTGGGAAAACCACTACTATCAAAATGCTCACCACGCTGTTGCCGCCCTCCTCGGGCGAGGCGCACGTGGCCGGCTTCTCCATCACAAATCAAGCGGTCGATGTTCGCCGCGCCATCGGCTATGTGCCGCAGGCGGTTTCCGTTAACGGATCGCTCACCGGTTACGAAAACCTGCTCATCTTCGCCAAACTCTACGATCTGCCACGCGGCGAGCGGCAGGCGCGCATTCGGGAGGCATTGGAGTTCATGGGCCTGACCGCCGACGGCGGCCGCCTGGTGAGCCAATACTCCGGCGGCATGGTCCGGCGCCTGGAAATCGCCCAATCCACGCTGCACCGGCCGCGGGTGCTGTTCCTCGATGAGCCGACCGTCGGGTTGGACCCGATCGCCCGCGACGCGGTTTGGAAACATCTGGTCGATCTGCGGACTAACTACGGAACGACCCTGTTCTTCACCACCCATTACCTGGAAGAGGCGGCGAGTTATTGCGACCGCATCGCCATTATGCACCTGGGAAAGGTGGACGCACTGGGCACCTGCAAAGAACTGGAGGCCTCGCTTGGCGGCGGCGTTCACACGCTGGATGAGGTCTTCGCCCGCTATGCCGGAAGCGCCGTCGAGTCCGGCGGCAGTTTCCGCGACGTATCCGCCGAGCGGGCTACGGCCCAGCGCCTTGGATAAGCCACTTTTATGACCGCCGCTTTCACTTACCCTGTCACCGGCTTCGTCGAGAAGACGTTCGTCATCACCGAGTTCGAGCTGCGGAAGCTGCGCCACGATTTCACGGAACTCGTCACCCGCGCTCTCCAGCCCGCGCTTTGGCTGCTCATTTTCGGACAAGTGTTTTCGCGCAGCGGGGCGATGCACACGGGCAACGTTCCCTATGTGGACTTCATCGCTCCCGGCATCCTGGCGCAGAGCGTTCTCTTCGTGGCCATATTTTACGGCATCAACGTCATCTGGGAGCGCGACCTGGGCATCGTCCAGAAATTCCTGGCCAGCCCGGCGCCGCGCGCGGCACTGGTGCTTGGCAAGGGCTTCTCCGCCGGTATCCGCACTCTGTCGCAGGCTTTCGTCGTTTACGGCCTCTCGTTGCTGCTCGGAGTGAAACTGAATTGGAACCCGCTGGCGCTCCTCAATATGCTGGTGGTTGTTGTCCTGGCGGCGACGCTGTTTTCGACCTTCTCGCTCATTATCGCGTGCATTGTGAAGACGCGCGAACGCTTCATGGGAGTCGGACAGGTGCTTACCATGCCATTGTTCTTTGCGAGCAACGCGATTTACCCCACTTCCATGATGCCCGGCTGGCTGCAGACCATTTCCCATCTGAATCCACTGACGTATGTTGTCGACGCCCTGCGGACGTTTATGCTGACCGGCAGCCCGAGCACCTTCAGCCTGGGTAAAGATTATGCCGTCATGCTGCTGACCACCACGGTGCTGGTCTTCATTGGCGCCCGATTGTATCCCCGGCTTGCGACGTGAACGCACAACTTAGAGACGATAAGGACAATAAGGACAATCATGAATATACCAACCCTCTTCACTCCCGTCCGTTTCGGCGCGGTGGATGCGCCCAACCGCATTGTGATGTGTCCACTTACGCGGATGCGCGCCGGGCGGGACAGGGTACCCACGGCGTTGATGGCTGAGTACTATGCGCAGCGGGCGTCGGCGGGCCTGATCGTCACGGAAGCCACGGCGGTTTCCCAGCAGGGCACGGGCTGCCCAAACACGCCCGGCATCTACACCGGTGAGCAGGTGGCCGGCTGGCAACGCGTCACCGAGGCCGTGCATCGTGCGGGTGGCCGCGTTTTTCTTCAGCTCTGGCACATGGGCCGGGTTTCGCACCCGAGCTTCCAGCCGGGCGGCGGGTTACCGGTCGCGCCCAGCGCCATCGCTCCGCGGTCCGGCCAGGCGCTCACGGAGACCGGCATGCAGCCATACGTCACGCCGCGCGCCCTGGAGACGGGGGAGTTGCCGGGCGTGGTGTCGCAGTACTCCGCCGGCGCCGAACGCGCCAAACTCGCCGGCTTCGACGGCGTGGAAATTCACAATGCCAATGGGTATCTGCTGGATCAGTTCCTCCGCGATGGCACCAACCGGCGCACCGACGAATACGGCGGCTCGGTGGCCAACCGCGCCCGGCTGACGCTGGAAGTCGCCGAAGCCGTCGCACAAGTGTGGGGCGGCGGCCGCGTGGGCATTCGCTTCTCGCCCGGCGGCGTCTTCAACGACATGCACGATTCGAACCCGCTGGCAACCTTCAGCTACGTGCTGCGCGAGTTGAATCGCTTCCGCCTCGCCTACGCGCACGTGATCGTGTCCACGGAAGACGACATGCGGCACGGCGCAGCACAGGTGGACCTGGCGGCGCTGCGGCGGGAGTTCCATGGGCCGATGATCGTGGCCAACGGCTTCGACCGCAATACGGCGACGCGAGCCCTGGCGGACCGCGAAGCCGATGCGGTGGCGTTCGGGCGGTTGTTCCTCGCCAATCCCGACCTTCCCGAGCGGTTCCGGTTGACATCGCCGCTCAACGAGCCGGATGAGTCTACCTTTTACGGCGGAGGGGAAAAGGGATATACGGATTACCCGGCGCTTGGTATCGAGGCCGTTCAAAAACAGATGGGTGCCTGAGCCGGGGCAGGCGCCCGCTCCCTGGTCGCCACGTCTCACACGAGATACGCGGAAGTCCCCGGGCGAGGCGAAAACACTGGGGGACAGACGGCTCCGTCCACGCGGCGAGATACGGCACGGTGTTTTCGCGAGCTACTGTGCCGCCCTGGGACGGGGTCGTCAGTCCCTGCGTTTTCGCGAATTTCCGCGACGACCGGATGCCCCGGCACTGAGAAACCCGGGCCAGGTCTTCGACCGTGTAATTTGGCGCCATTACCGGGCCGCTCGCTCACGCTCGCGGTTCTGTCCGGAACCGCGAGCGTGAGCGAGCGGCCCGTGGCAAAGAAACAGTTTCTCGCGGTCAAGGCACTAGTCTATGCCCAGGTATTCCGAAGGCACATCGTCCTCGGGGACCTGTTTCGTGTGAACTTCGGCGACGTCCGGGTCGGGTGCATTTTCTACACCTCCGATTGCTTCGGCCTCGAAGGCTTGCCCCTCCTCGAGGAGTTCTGCAACGCTCTCCGAGCCTGCCTCGGCGAGATTCGGCAATCCCTGAGTGTCTCCGGACTGCCCCCCTGAATCCGCCTGTCCGCCCTGCTCCGCGGTTGGAGCGATAGCGTACGTTCGAAACTGCTCATTGGCTTGCTGGTTCATGCGGTTGTGCCAGCACGTGACCTGCCAAATGTACTGTGGGGCGGACCCCCTGGTCCGCGCGGGACGCCCTCGTCCCGCATCCGGAATGGCGGCAGCAGCTTCTTGAAGGGTGCAAAAGGCCGACGGGGGCGTCGGCCGCGGACCAGGGGGTCCGCCCCACACGGCAACCTCGAGTTACTTTTGCACCGTCCCGACGCCGATGGTCTGTTGCAGCCTGACATCGGCCGAAGAAGCGCCCACCATCAAATTGACTTTGTCGTCCTCGACCACCCATTGTTTCTTCGGCGCATCCCAGTAAGCCAGGTCTTTGGCGCGGAGCAGGAACTGGATGGTCTTCGTCTCGCCCGCCTTCAGGGCGACGCGCTGAAATCCCTTGAGTTCCTTTATGGGCCGCTCCACCTTGGAGCCCAGGTGACTCGCGTACAACTGGACCACCTCCTGGCCGTCCCGCTGTCCCGCGTTGCGCACGTCCGCGCTGACGGTAACCATGCCGTCTTTGGCCAGGCGCGGCGCATCGGTGCGGAGATTCGAATAAGCGAATGTGGTGTAACTCAGCCCATAACCGAACGGGTATAGCGGCTCCCCCTTGAAGTACATGTATGTCCGGCCGTGGCGGATGTTGTAATCCATCATAGGCGGAAGATCGTCCATGGACTTGACCCAGGTCTGCACCAGCCGGCCGGCGGGGTTGTAGTCGCCGAAGAGAACGTCGGCCAGCGCGTTGCCTTCCTCCTGGCTGTTGTGGGCCATGTGAACGATGGCGGGCACGTTCTGCTGGACCCAGTTGATGGCGAACGGAAAGCTGGCCTTGAGCACGACGATGGTTCGCGGATTGGCCTTGAAGACATCCTCGATCAACTGCTCCTGCACCGGTTGCAGGTCGATGGACCGGCGGTCGATGCTTTCCTTGCCGTCGCTGAGGGGTTCGCACTTGGCCCAGCCGGCATCGCACGTGGGGTGGTTGCCGATGACGACGATAGCGACATCGGAGGCCTTGGCCGCTTCGACGGCCGCATTGTTGTCGTTGTTGAGGGCGAAGTTCACCTTGACGTCGGGGCCGACCTTGTTCTTGATTCCTTCGAGCGGAGTAATCGCGTAGGGAAACGCGCCGCTATACCAGTCCCAGGCAACATCATTGGAGCGCTGTCCGACAACCGCGATGGACTTCAGCTTCGACTTATCCAAAGGCAGCAGGTTGCCGCGGTTCTTCAGAAGCACCACCGCCTCTTGGGTGGTCTGGCGGGCCACCAGCTTGTTCTCGTCGGTGGTCCAGGGCTCCGGACCGTCCTTGATCTTTGTGTAAGGCACCATTTCGGGAGGATCGAGCAATCCGAGCCGGATCATCACCCGGAAGCTGCCTCTCATAACCTGCTCGATCTCGGCCATGGTAATCAGGTTCTTGTCGAGGGCCTGCGTGATGGAGTCCTTATAAATGCCGTCGAGAAACTGGTTGATGCCCACCTTGACCGCGCCGGCCGCGGCCGTGGGCAGGTCCGGAAAGTACTTATGACCCCGCACCATGCCATCGAGCGCGCCCGCGTCGGTGACGATGATGCCGTCCACGCCCCACTCCTTGATGGTGATGTCCTTCAGGATCGGCTGGGCGGTCATGGGGATGCCGTTCATGGCGTTGTAGGCGGCCATGTAGGATCGCGCCCCCGCCTCGACGCCCATGCGGAAGGGCACGGAGTAATACTCGCGCAGGAGCCGTTCGTCGAAATCGGAAGAAGTCCGCATGCGGCCGTTCTCGTTGCTGTTGGCCAGGAAGTGCTTCAACAGCGCGGCGGTTTGTATGTACCGTTGATTATTGCCCTCGAGTCCCCTGACAAACGCGGCGGTCAGCGTGCCGTTGAGGAACGCGTCCTCGCCATAGCACTCTTCGTTCCGGCCCCAGCGGATGTCGCGGCCGAGGTCCGCATTGGGCGCGCGGATGACCAGGGACGCGGATGTGCCGCGCTTGTACTTTTCGGTCTGGTTGAGCCAGCGCGCCTCGTAGCCCTCGATGCCGGCGGCCTTCTCGAGCAGCGCCGGATCCCAGGTTTCGCCGAGCCCGATGGACTGAATGAAGGTCGTGGTGGGGATGCCATTGGGCGACTTGCCTCGCGACAACCCATGCAGGCCTTCCGCCTGATTGTAGCCGTAGATCCCCAGGCGGGTGACGGACGGCGTAGTCCTGCCCAGCCAGTAGTTGGCGCCCAGGAGGTCGATCTTCTCTTCACGGGTCAGCAAGGAGATGATGTTGTCAACCCTCTCCTCGATGGAGAGCATGGGGTCCTGAAACGGATACTGGTAGGTTCTTTGGGCGGGCGGTTGGGCAAGGGCGGCGCCCACGACGAGGCAGCATGCGCCCAACCAGACGGCGAGTGTTCTCACGGCGATTTCTCCTGTTCGACGAAGGCCGGGGCCAGGGCTCGGTCCCGGTCGTGGTCACCAGTGATTATACCCCCGCGACCGAGGCGCCCTCACCAGGCGTAGTGCGCGGTGTAGGTGAGCGTACGCTCTTCGTCGGGTTGCAGGGTCACCTCGTATTCCACCGTGCGGCTGTCCACCTGGCGATGCGGGGCCGATTCCCGGGTGATCGTCCACCCAAGCCACCGGTAGAGGTGCTCCACCACGCGAACCGTGGTTGCCTCTTTCTTGTGATTGCGGAGCTTGATCTCGACGGATTCGTCCAGCCAGCCGCCCGGCGACAAGTAGCGCAAGTCGTACTTCGTCTGCCGCCGCTCGCCCGTGATGTCGAAGGCGTTCCCCGTGTACACGCGCACGGTCTCATCCTTAGGCGTGTGATCGATCTCGTTTTCCCCGGTGAACTCCACCTGGCCGTCCTGATCGCGGCGATAGAACCGCACGCGCCCCTTGGGCAACGGGATTCCCAGGTGGTTGGCTTCGCTGTTGGCGAACTCGCGCATGATCCACACATGCGGGTTGGATTGGGCGCCGTAGTTCTGAATCTGGCGCAGGTCCTGATAGTTGGCATAGTTCTGGTCGAAGCGCGCGCCATCGTAGATATACAGCCGTTTGGACTGGATGCCGGAGGCGCGCAGGAATTCCACCTGCTTGGTCTCGCGGTCGTGAAGCGTGGCCGGCTGCGGAAGGCTGTAGAGGTGGTAGTCTTCGAAGGCCCTCTCCGTCACCTGGGGTGAGGCCGCATCCGATAGTCCGCCTCCAATGAACGCCCGTTTAGCCATCACCGGGTACTGCGGCTGCACTTTGTTCACATCGCCCGCCATCAGCTTGATGTGGGCACGATCGAACTGCTTGCCGCTCTGGTTGTCCAGTGTCACCCAGCCCACCAGGTCCAAGGTATCCCCGGTCTCCGGTGCGACGATGTTGTAATCGCTCGACCAGCTCATGCCGCCGGAAATATAGCTCAGCTCGGCGTCGAACCTGGCGGGCTGAGCGGAGTGGAGAATCCAGTCGAGCGCGGGCTTGAGGATGGTGTCGTCGCCGAGGGCCGGGAAAATCGGCTGCCCCGGCAGGCTGAACTGGAGTTTCCCGTCCACCTCGATGATGGGCTGCCCGGCGCCGCCCGGGGCCATACCCATCTGGTTGGCCTGGGAATGCGGCACGTAGCCGCTGCGCACGATCCTGCCGCGGACCAGGCGATTGGTTCCATCCCCGACTGGCACCGAGAACTCGATGGTCTTGCCCTCGTAAAGGTCGAGCAGCCGGTCTTGCGACACGGGATCGTTGCGATAGTTCTGCTCCAGCACCTGCACGGCCCGCTTGCCCGCCGGGTCGCGCAGGATGACCGAATCCGGCTCCACTTGCGCGGTTGCGCCGGAGAATCGTACGGTGTTGTTGCCGGCCTTCAAATCCAGCGGTAAGGTCTCGCGGACGACGGCGAAGTTCTGATTGTAAATCGTCAGTGCGGGGTCGGCGGCGAACGCCAAGGCTGTGACGCAGGTGCACAGTGCGGCAAGGCGGCCGCACCGGCCCGTGACGGAGTAAGTCTGCATGTACTAATGACTCCGGAAACGGCACAATTGTTGCCGGAAGGAATCACAATTCCCGGCACTTACACCCACCAGGGCGCGGCGGGCGGCTCGCGAAGCACGATGGCGTTCAGGAAATCGGCGGCCTTGGTAAGGCCCTCTTCGGGCGACATGCAGGCTGTCTTCGTGCTCGATGGAGAGCACGTAATCGTAGCCGTACATACGAAGCGTGGAGATGAATTCGCTCCACCACTCCGCGCCGTGGCCGTAGCCGCAGGCGCGGAAAATCCACGCGCGGCGGCGCTCATCGGTGTAGGGCTTGGTGTCGAGCACGCCGGTGAGCGGCAGGTTGCGCGGGTAGATCTGCGTGTCCTTGGCGTGGACGTGGAAGATGGAATCGCCCAGCAGGGGGATGGCGGCGATGGGGTCGATGCCCTGCCAGAACATGTGGCTGGGGTCGAGATTGCAGCCCAGCGCGGGGCCGGCGATGGAGCGCAGGCGCAGCAGCGTTTCGGGGCTGTAAACCACGAAACCGGGGTGCATCTCGATGGCGATGCGGACGCCGTGCTCGGCGGCGAAGGCGGCGCGCTGGGTCCAGTACGGCGCCACCACTTCGTCCCACTGCCACTTGAGGATTTCCAGAAAGTCGGGAGGCCAGGGGCAGGTCACCCAGTTAGGGTACTTGGCGGCGGGCGAATCGCCGGGACAGCCGGAGAAATCGACCACCACCGGGACACCCAGCCGGGCCGCCAGTTCGATGGTCTTGCGGTTCACCTCAGCATCGCGCCGCGCGTGTTCCGCATCGGGATGCAGGGGATTGCCGTGGCAGCTCAGCGCGCTGATGGAGAAGCCGTGGTCGGCCAGTTTGCGGCGGAATGCGTCGAGCGCGGCGGCGTCGTCGAGCATGGCGACGGGGCAGTGGGCGTCGCCGGGATAGTTGCCGGTGGCCAGCTCGACCGTGTCGATTCCCTTGGTCTTGAGCTTCTTGAGAACCTCGTCCAGGGGCAACTGGGAAAGCAGCGGCGTGAAGACTCCGACTCGCATGCGGATTACCTCGTTTCCAAATCAGTCGATATCCGGCGGCGCGACGCCGGCCCAGGCGCGCGTCCGGTGGCTCTCCAGAACGGCATCGAGAATGCTCGTCTGCCGCAGGCCGTCGCGGAACTGGGGATATTCCGGCGCCTGCGCGGGCTCCTCGAACGATGCGTAGAAGCGGCGGAAGACCTGCTTGAAGGTGTCGTCGTATCCTTCGCTGTGGCCGCCGGGGAGGTCGGCGTACGGCCGGGCCGAGGGCAGCAGCAGGGACGGGTCCTTAATGAGGACCCGGTTGGGGGCATCGCGGTTCCCCATCCACAGCTCGTCGGGCCGCTCCTGGTTCCAGGCGACGGAGCTTTTGGAGCCGAAGACCTCAATGCCGAGGCGGTTCTTGCATCCGGCCGAAACCTGGCTGGCGGTCATAGCGCCGCGGGCGCGCTCGCCCATGCGGAAAATCACCGAGCCGAAATCGTCGGTCGAGACGGGGACGGTCTCGCAGCCGCCGGTCTGGGACGTTTTGCCGGCGAAGGTTTCGACGGAGCCCCGCGGGCGCTGGCGAGCCGTGTGGAAGGTCTGCAGGTCGGCGCACAAGGCGGACACGCGGAGGCCAGCGACGTGCTCGGCCATATCGAACCAGTGAGTGCCGATGTCCGCCATGGCGCGCAGCGGGCCGCCGATGGCGGAATCCACGCGCCAGTTCCAGTCAGTGTCGTAGAGCAGCCAATCCTGGGAGTAGCCGCCCTGCACCACCAGGATCTCGCCCAACTCGCCGGCCTCGCGCAAGGCGCGCATCTGCTGCACCATGGGGTAGTAGCGCAGGTTGTGGCACAGGCAATTGCGGCGTGCGGAGCGGGCCGCGGCGGCCACCAGGGCGCGGGCGTCGGCCGTCGATGTGGTCAGCGGCTTTTCGCAGAGGACGTGCTTGCCGGCTTCGAGCGCATCCATGGCCATGGGAAAGTGCAGGGCGTTGGGGGTGCAGATGTGGACCGCGTTGACGGCGGGGTCTGCGAGAATCTTGCGATAGTCCGCCTCCACGCGCTCGGCCGGGAATTGCTCGGCAAGGCGCCGCGCCTTCTCCACTTGCGGATGGACGATGGCGTAGACCTCGACCGAACCCAGGCGGCGAAGGGCTTCCAGGTGCACGCGCCCCATGAAGCCGGTCCCGAACACGGCGGTTCTCCACTGTTTCATGCGGTGGCCCTCCTTTCGTACAGGATCGCATAGGCGGCGCGGGGGTGGCGCGGCGGAGCGTTTCCGGTCACCTCCGTATCCGGAACACCGCCGCTGCGAATATACTGGAGTCGTAGCCTGGGAGAACACCATGGCCGCTGACGTAAACCACGCCCATCGCCTGCTCGATCAACTCGGCCCCGGCCCGCTCGCGGCAGTGGTTCATCTGCTCGAAACCATGGTCTCTCTTGAGGAAGACCGCGACACCCTGAGTCCCGCCGAGCGCAAGGCCGTCGCCGACGCCGATGAATGGCTCAAACACAACCAGCCGATCCCGCATGAGGAAGTGCTGGCGGAGTTTGGCTTGAACATGGACGATTGGGACGAGATGGGTAAGGAGCCGCTCTGTAGGGAGGCATACCGCTGATGGGCTACGAAGCCAGGAAGACCGAGCGCTCCAGTCCCAAGCGCGGCAACGGCGCTTACTGGGGCTACAGGTGGGAAGCCAAGAACGAAAGCAACCGCAGTTTGCTCGAAGGCACGATCCTCAAGCACGAAGCCCGCCGCTGGCAGTCACCCTCCAGCGGCTCAGAAAGGAAGTAGCCGATGGATTCCAACTCTCAGCAGGAACGCCGGCAGGCGCATTCCTACCTTGATCGCTTGCCAGATGCGCAAGTCTCCGCCGTCCGCGGACTGCTGGAAGCCATGCTCGATCCGGTTTCCCGCGCTCTTGCCAACGCGCCCATCGACGACGAACCGGTCACCGAAGAAGAGGATCGCGCCGCGGCCGAAGCCCACGAGTGGCTCGAGCACAACCCAGGTATTCCCTTCGAGCAGGTGGTCGCCGAACTCGGATTCACCATGGAGGAAGTGCGGAACTACCGGGACCCCTCGTGACCAAGCGCATCGTGGTCTCTACCCAGGCCCGAGCCGATCTGGCCGGCCTGGACCGCGCGGTTGCCCTGCGCATCGCCGGGGCCATCAACCGCTTCGCCGCCACCGGCGCCGGCAACGTGCAGGCACTCCGAGGTATTCATCCACCGGAGTTTCGTCTCCGCGTCGGAGACTGGCGCGTCCGCTTTCACGATTACGGCGACTGCCTCGATATCCTCCGCGTCCGCAACCGCAAGGAAGCCTATCGCTGAGGGGCTACCGCTCTTTGTATTGGCGGTTCGACGACAAGCGGGGAACGGCGGAGCAGTGGATCAAGCGTGTGGCTCCGCGCCCGCGATCATCGCCGCCCGCGCTCAGTTGTGCACCGTGATGTACGCGCCCGCGGGCGACGCGATTCCATTGACCGTCATCACCACGGGCAAATTCCCGTTGGGAGTAGAGGCGGGCAACTGAATGTTGATCTGGTACTCGCCGGGAGTGCCGGGCGCCACGCCGGCGTACAGCACGGCGGAACCGGGCAGCGTGACCCCGCCGACGGCGATCTGGAAAGTGCCGGCGGCCCAAGCCGCGGTGTTTGGCAATACGCCCGCCGCGAAGGCGGGATTGGTGAGCCCCAGGCCGGTGGCGTACAGGGCGACTATGTCGCCGGGCTTGGCGGGAACGAAGGTGGCGCCGGGGATCAACCCGGACGCTCCCACATACACACCAGTGACGGCGTTCTCGGCGGCGATGGGGTTCTGGCCGGAGGTAGTCGTTGTGAAGTAGAAGAACTCCGGAGACGCGGTCTGCGAGGGCACGGTTTGCGCGGCGCTCTGAACCTGGCTGGGGGCGCCGCAGGCGGTCGCGACGCTAACGGAGACCGTTCCCGGCTGAATCCCCTGCGGCGTCTGGAAGTTGATCTGGCCCGGCGACAGATAGGTGATCGGCGCCCGGGTGGACCCCACCAGAACGCACACGCCGTCCATCTCGGTGGAGACGTTTCCGTTTACCAGGTTGGCCGCCCACTGGGCATTAGAGGTTCCCGCGGGCGCGAAACCGGTCCCCCAAACGGTCGCGAGCCCGTTCGGGGAAAGTGCCTTCACCGCGGGAATACTCCCGCCGGCGCCCACCACGCCACCGCTCGCAACGGCCGGGTTCTGGACCGCGGCGGGCGCGAAGTCGGCTTTCACGCTCTTGGGACCGGTCATCACGAGCTGGCATGAGCCGGCGCCCGAGCAATCGCCTTCCCAACCGGAGAAAACGTATCCCGACTGCGGCGCGGCCGTCAGCGTCACGCCGGCGGCGGCGTTCTGCCACCCGGCCGCGGAGGGCGCGACCGTGCCGCCGTGATCGGTGGCTATGGTCAACGCGTACTGCGTCTGGAAGTTCAGCGTCACGGTCTGGTTCGCCTGTCCGCAGGCAACGCTGATCTGCTGCGTCCCGGAATACAGGTACTGCACGCCGGCGGACCCGGCTTGCGGGCTGGGAGCGCCGAGCTGGTGGCTGGTTCCCGGCAGCAGTCCCACCACGGCCGGCGCGGTGGCCGTTTGGCCGTCGATGGCCACCTGTAAGCCCGGAGGATTCGACGCTACGGTGAAATTGACGGCAGGCCACAACTGGCGGATTCTCTGGTTCGCGGTGTCAGCGATAAACAGGTTGCAACTGGAACCGGGGACCAGCGCGGTTGGCCCGCTCAGTTCGAAGGCGGTAGCCGGACTCCCATCGCCGTTGTAACCCGCGGTTCCGTTCCCGGCGACGGTCGAGATCACGCCGTTGGTGTCCACGCGCCGGATGGTGTTGTTGTTGGTGTCCGCGATGTAGAGGTTGCCTGTGGAATCGACGGTGACGGCGGAAGGGCCCCGCAAGGTGGCCGCGGTCGCCGCGCCGCCATCGCCGGTGTTGCCACCGAGGTTGGAGCTGCCGGCCACGGTGGTGATGGCGCCGTCCTTGGTCAGGCGGCGAATGCGGTTATTGCCGGAGTCGGCGATCAGGAGACCGCCGCCCGCGTCCAGCATCAAGCCCTGGGGCAGATTCAAACTCTGTTGCAGGGCGACGCCGGTCTCGGAGGTTGGAGAGCCGGCGATTCCGGTGCCGGCCACGGTATTGATGAGTCCGTTGGTGGTCACCTCGCGCACCACGTCGCCCGACCGCTCGGCGATGTAGACGTTTCCGGAAGCGTTGACCGCGACCGCGGCGGGCTGGTTGATGGTGGCGTTGACCCCCAGACCGCCGTCCCCGGTAGTGCTGGCGGTGCCGTTCCCCGCGATGGTATTGATGGTCCCGTTGGATGCGTATACTTCGCGCACCCGGTTGTTCCCGGTGTCGGCGATGTAGAGGTTGCCGGAGCCATCGAAAGCGATGCCGAGAGGGGCTCTTAGGAGCGCGGAGGTAGCCGCTCCGGTATCGCCCGAAAAACCGGCCTGACTGGTGCCGGCAATCACGGAGATCTGTCCGGTTCGACGCATTGTACGCCCAAATCCGGTTGGCGCCGCTGTCGGCGAAATAGAGCACGCCCTGATGGATCGCTACTCCGCGCGGAGTATAGGAAGCGATGCCGTTGCCGGCGGCCGTATTGATGATGGGGGAACTCCCCGGGGTGACAAACCGCACGCGGTTATTGACGCCGTCGGCGAGGTAGAGATCGTTCTTGGAATCGGTGCAAATCCCCAACACGTTGAGGTTGGCGGAATCCGCCAGCCCGCCGTCACCCGAACTGCCCCCGGTGCCCGTCCCGGCATAGGAGGCAATGTGACCGTCGGTCGTGATCCGCTCCACGCGGGGAGCGCCGTACTCGACAAAATACAGGTTGCCCGAGGAATCCAGCGCCATGCTGGTGGGGCTGATCAGCGTGGCATTGAGGGCGATGGTGGGATCTCCTCCACCGAACGGCGACGCCGTGGAGGGGTCGTAGCCCGCAAAGCGGTTGATGTTCCCGTCGGGCGTCACCACGCGGATCCAGGCGTTCCCCGTGTCGGCAATGTAGACATTTCCGGAGTTGTCCGCGATCACGCCGGACGGTGTGTTGAGCGAGGCGTGGGTGGCCAGTCCGCCGTTTCCTCCGTTGCCCTTGCCCCGATTGCCGGCGATGGTGGAGATGGTTCCGCCCGGCGTCACCATGCGGACGATGTTATTGCCGGTGTCGGCGATCAACAGGTTGCCGCTCGGGTCGAAAGCGATCGCGGACGGGGAGGTGAGCGTGGCCGCGGTGGCCGGGCCGTTATCGCCGCCGCTCCCGGTCTGGCCGGTGCCGGCGAAGTTGTTGATCACGCCGTTGGTCCCGACAACCCGCACGCGATTGAGCGCCGGATCGGCGATGTACAGGTTGCCGGCCGCATCCACGGCGAGAGACGAGGGCGAGGACATGGCGGCCGATTTGGCCGGGCCGCCGTCGCCGCTCGAACCCAGCGCCCCGTTGCCGGCCACCAGCCACACTGTCTGACTGGAGTCGATCCGGACCACCTGGTGAGAGCCTTTCAGCGCGACGAACACATTGCCGTGCGTGTCGGCCACGACCGCGGTGGGCGTGTTCAAAAGCGCCGAGAGGGCCTGCACGTCGTCCGGCGCGACGCCGAGAAGCGTGCTCACAACCGACTGAGTCCGGCCGATGGAGACCGCCAACCCAACCGCGAGCGAAATCGCCAGAAACTTGGATCGCATATTCCGTGTACCCTTACACCCCTAAAACGAGATGCCCAAGCCGGCCTGAAGCTCATTCACCTGCGAACGGAAGGCCGGTCCTTCGAACGTGGATCCCCTCCAACGGACAAAACGGATTTCGGGAGCCACCTTAACCTTGAAATCGTCGACGAAACGCAGGCCCACGCCCAGCACCGCTCCGAAATCGTTCATGTGCCGGGGCGAGTCCGGGTTCTCGTTGTAAGCCGTGGTGCCGTCCGCGTTGGTAATCTCGTTGCCGGTGCGAACCCGGCCCACGTGGCGGAGTTCCAGGCCGGCCGAGAGATAGGACTTGGTGAGGAGTCCCTTCTTGCGGAGGCCGTAGTAATGGGCCAGCAGCGGCACGTCCCAATAGTCGGCCTTGGTGGAATCGACGAAGGTGGTCACTTTGCGGTCGTTGACGCTCGAGTTGGGATTCACCACGCCGGTGCGGATCTGGGTGGTCTGCGAATACTGCGCGTAATGGAATTGCATCTCCGCTCCCAGGGAGAGCCGGTTCTTCAACCGGTATTCCACGGTGGGCGCGATGGCGAACTTGCCGGTTCCCGCCCAGCCGCTGAAATTGTAATCCGCGATGGGCGTGGTGGTGTGCTCGGTGGCGGCCGCGGTGGTAAAGAAGCGCGATCCATAATACTCCGCGCGTACGCCGATGGAGGGGCGCTTGACCGTTGGGCTGGAATCGTCGTCCTGGGCTAGTAGGGAGAACCCGGCCAGGAGGCAGGCGCAAAGAGCGAATCTCGAAACAACACTGAAGGTCATCGATAATCTTCCCCGGTTCAGAACTGCAAACGCAACGAAAGCTCCATGGACCTGGATCCGCCGGAGCGGAAGAGCGGGTTCACGCCGCCGCCGAACGCCTGATTCATCATCTGCGTGACGATCCCGAAATTCGGACTGGACATATTAGCTCCTTCGAGAGGAGACACATTGGCGAAGTTCGGGTGGTTGAGGATGTTGTACCCCTGGGCGGCGATACCGATCTGGTAGCGGTCGGTGATGGGAATCATGCGCCGGAGCGAAAGGTCCAACTGGGCGAACCCGAATCCGCGCAGCGCGTTCCTTCCCAGGTTCCCTTGCGCATAACCGGTGGGCACGCTGAAGGCCGCGATATTCAGGCGTTTGCCTCCGGGCACCTTGGGATCGTCGGTCCAGATCGGCAAGCCGGTGAGATTGGGCCGCACTTCCGCGAACAGGCCGGCGCCGGCGCTTCCGCTGGTGGCCGCGCTGACGCCCTGGATATCGAAAGGAAGGCCGCTGCGGGCGGCGGCGACAAAGTCCAGGTACCAGTGCCGCAGAGGATAGAAAGCCAGGCCGCGCGGGGCGGGCAGCCGCCAGGAGCCCGAGAAACTCAGGTTGTTGCGAACGTCGTAATCGCTGGGACCGTGTTCGCCGGCTCCATACAGGCTGGCGAAACCGCCGCCGAATCCGGCGTCGGTGGACGAGCTGTTGACGCTCCGGGCCCAGGTATAGCTGAGCTGCGTCTGGAAGCTGGCGCTGAGCCGCTTGCGAAACTGAACCTGCCCGCTATTGTAGTCCGACGACGATCCGTTGCTCAGCAGCCGCAGGATATCGTAGGCGGCGGTGAACGAGGGCTCGGTCGCCATGCGCATCAACCGGTAGCCCCGGGTGCCGACGATGCCGACGCTCACAATGTTCCCCGAGCCGAAGCTCTTTTCCCAAGTGCCGTTCCACTGGAGAACCACGGGAGCCTTCAAAGCCGAATCGCCGGTGGTAACTTGTCCATACGGGCGGATCGGCGGCAGAACGGGAGGAACCAGTTCGACCGCCGTGAACGGGAAGCTCACGCCCGAGACGGTTTCCACGTTGGAGTATGGCGCCGAGCCGAAGGCGGCGTCGATGGCGCCGTAACCGAGGTCGTAGAACAGCCCGACTCCCAGGCGCAGCATCATCTCGTGTCCGGGTGTGTCGTCGGAAAGATAGGCAATCCCGAAGCGCGGGGCCACGTCCAACCAGCGCGTGGGATAAATGGGCTCGTTCTGGGTAACTCCGGCTATGTTGGAGTCCGACAGGGCGAAGGGTTTCGGCCCCTGACGCGTGGTCGGGGCGGGATTCACGTCCCAGCGGAGTCCGTAGGTTATGGTGGTGCGGTCCGTGGCTCTCCAGGTGTCCTGGCCGTAGAGCGAAAAGTTGGTGTAGGTGGGGTACACGGTTCCCACATTGGAGCTGATCTGGCCATTCAGCGCCACGCCTCTTAGAAAAGCGTAGTCGCTGTAAACCAGGCCATCGAAGGAGGCGCCGACGCTGTAGGGAACCCGGTAATTGGTTTGCAGCAGCTCGCGGTAGTCCGCGCCGGCCTTAAAACTGTGGTTGCCGGACACCCTGGTCAGGCTGTCAACGACGTTCACCTGCCCCTGATCGTTGCTCGTGTGACCCCCGTAGGAGTAGCCGGCGTATCCCAGAATGCTCAGGTTGAAGGAACCGGTATCGCCGGTGACGCCCTTGGGGAATACCAGCGAATTCGTCAGCGGCACGGCGCCGCCGTAGTTATCCATCTCGGAAAACCCGCTGGTAGAGGTTCTGGAGTAATTCAGCCGCAGATCGTTGAGCGCGCCGCCGGAGAGGATATTAGTCATTCCGGCGGTGAAGAGCTCGGCGTGAGAACTCCGCTCGGTGATGACGTTGGGGGTGGACTCCTGGGAACCGCGCTGGTTGGAACTGGATGGCGTCAAGCTGAAGCGCAGGAACAGGTTGGTCTTCGGATTGAGAATCTGATCGACGCGGACGGTGGTGAAGTTGCTATTGGAGGGATTGGAGAGAACCGCGCGATACTCGGCCGAACCGCTTCCCAGGTCCACGCCGGTGGGGATGGGAAACGCCCTCAGAAAGGGCTGGAGATTCGGTGGAGCGGACAACCGGGTGGGCACGTCGGGCACGTCGGAGATGACCGACTCGGGCGCCTGCAGCTTGAGCTTCTCGTAGGAGACGAAGAAGAAGGTGTGGTTCTTCACGATGGGCGCGCCCAACGTCCCGCCGGGACGGTCCTCCCGTTCCCTGCCCCTGGGGTAGCCGCCGGCATTGGCGAACCAGTCGTTGGCGTCGAAACTGTCGCTGCGCTTGTAGTAGAACAGCGAACCATGAATGCCGTTGGCGCCGCCGCGGCTGGTCATCACGATTTGCGCCCCGGGGGAGCGGCCGAATTCGGGCGCGAAGGCCGACGCCTGCACCTTCATTTCCTGCATGGCGTCAATGGAGATCATCTCGGTCGAACCCGCGCCCGCGCCCGGTCCCCCGCCGCCTCCGCCCCGGAAGCCGCCGAAGCCCGTGTCGGTGGACGTGGGCTGATTCAGGCTCACTCCATCCAGCGTGAAGTAGTTGGTGTTGGAGCGCAGCCCGTTGGCGTTGAACCCTCCGTCGCTCCGGCCGCCCGCCGCGGTGGTTATGCCGGGGCTCATGAGGATCAGCGATTCGGCGTTCCGCCCGTTGGCGGGAAGGTTCTGGAGAAACGTCTGGTCCAGGGAGACGGCTTGCCCAACGTCGCTCGAAGGGGCCTCGGCCGCCGCCATCACTTCCACTTTGGTTCCCGCCGCCGCCGTGACCCGGAACTCCACGCGAAAGGTCTGGCGGTCGCGGACCTGCAACGTCAGGCGGTCGACGCGGTAGGTGTCGAAGCCCGCCTTGACGGCCTCCAGGGAATACGTGCCGGGTTGCAGGAAGTCGAAGATCACGAAGCCCGTGTCCTTCGTTTCCGCCTGCCTGACGGCGCCGCGGCCCAAATCGGTGAGAGTCACCTTGGCTCCGGGCACGACCGCGGAGCTGGGATCCACGGCCGTGACGGTGAGCGTCGCCGTGTCCTGCGCGAGTGCGGCGAAGCCGCTAAACAACACCAATACAGCCGCGATAATTCTGAACAACACCTAGCTTTGACCCCCTGTTTGCGAGCTTACGCACCCGGAGGGCGGCAATGCCACCCGGACGGCGAACCCCACGAAACTCTTCCCGCTCGAAGCCGGTGGACGGCCCGCCGAACGCGGCGAGTACGCCACGCAACAAAACTTTACAAATCCTCCGGCCTGCTTGCCGCAACGCAGTTTCACGCTAAAGCTCCAACCTGTCGCGGTAGACCATTTCCTTAAGGGAGAACCTGGCCCGGACCACCAGAGCGCCGATCTGGCTGACCAGGTCCACCTCCCGATCCTCGGGCTGAATGGGTTTCTCGCTCAGCGGGAAAAAAATGACGACTCTGGGCGAAAAATCGGATTCCACCCATTCCGCGTGGTTCGCGGGTATGGCGTCCTTCCCGCTGCGCTGCAGCGAACTGCTCTTGGCGACCCGCTCGGCCAGCGCCGTCTTGTCCAGCCCCGCTCCCTGGTCGCGATGAATCGTTCCGTTGCCGGAGGATTGCTCGATGAACTCCAGCGGCAGCCGGCTCACGCTCAACATATACTGCCCCACGCCCTTATCCGGCAGAGAAGCGGTCTTGCGCGCCAGGCGGACGGGAAGCCCGGATTCCCAGCGGACCACGGCCCTGAACTCGGTCGCCACGCCATGGTTCGGCCGGGAACTCTTCGGCTTCGGGTGGCCGGGCGTCTCAACGGGAGGGTTGATTTCGAGGCTCACCTCCCGGACCCATGCCGAGTGATTCAGGACGGTCTGTATATCCTCTGGCGTCCATTCCCACGGATTCCGGTCCTCCCACCTTGCAGTTGCATGACCAAAAGGCGGCAGTAGGGCCATTGCCCCGGTCGAGGCGACAAGGAAATCTCTTCGAGTGCGAAACACGATTCTCTCCGGTGACGCGGACTGTCCTTTTCAGGCCACACCGACGCGCACGTGGCACGCTAGGGAGCCGATCTGCGATTCATCGCCGCAACGCGAATACGGCCAGCCGCGAGACGCCATACGCCAGCCGTAAGGGTAATTCTACCACGCCCTACCGCGGGCGCTTTGCCGGCCGGCGGCGGTACCGCGCGGTTGCCGCCCCGCCGCCGCCCGCGTGCCGGCGCCCCTCGCCTGCCTGCTATATTTGAGGCGAGCTTTTCCCATGCGACTCCGCCACTTGCCGCTTTTCTGCTTCGTCCTGGGGCCTCTGGCGCAAGCCAGCGACTACACCGCGCTCGACCGTTACGTCGCCGCGCCCGACGCCTCCTACTCTTACGCCCTGGTCAACACCCTGAAATACCCCGGCTTGACCGCCTACCAGCTCGACATGGTTTCGCAGACCTGGCGCACCGCCGCCGAGGTGGACAGGCCCGTGTGGCACCACTGGCTGACCATCTACAAACCCGACCAGGTGACCACCACCACCGCGCTGCTTTTCATCGACGGCGGATCCAACAGCAGTTCACCGCCCGCGCCCGACCCGGCCACCCTGGCCGAGGCAGCCGGCGCCGGTTCGGTGTTCGCCGATCTCGGCCAGGTGCCCAACGAGCCGCTGCTCTTCGCCGGCGAGTCCACGCCCCGCACCGAGGATGCCATCATCGCTTACACCTGGAACAAGTTTCTGAACGGCGGGGACGACTACTGGCCCGCGCGCCTCCCCATGACCAAGGCCGCCGTGCGCGCCATGGACACCGTCACGGCCTTTCTCGGAAGCCTGTCGAGCGGCGCGGTCACGGTGAAGAACTTCGTGGTGGCCGGCGGCTCCAAGCGCGGCTGGACCACCTGGAGCACCGCCATAGTGGACCCGCGCGTGATCGCCGTCGCCCCGATTGTCATCGATACGCTGAACTTCGAGAACGTGTTCACCGCGCAGTATCGCGACTTCGGTTTCTGGGCGCCCGCGATGCAGGATTACACCGACGCCGGCATCATGAGCTGGTTTGGCACGTCCCAGATGGATGCGCTGCTCGATATCGAAGACCCCTACCGGTACGCGGGGCGGCTGGCCCTGCCCAGCTTCCAGGTGCATTCCACCGGCGACCAGTTCTTCCCGCCCGATTCGCCGCGCTTCTACTTCCCCGATCTCCCCGGCGAGAAGTACCTGCGCTACATTCCCAACACCGATCACAGCCTGGTATCGGTGGACACCGCCAACAATCTGCTGGCCTGGTACCACGCCGTGCTGCAGAACTCTCCCCGGCCGCGCTTCACCTGGAGGGGCGACCCGCACGGCGGCAGCATCGTGGTGCGGGTGGTGGACGCTCCTTCGAGCGTGTCGCTCTGGTCCGCCTCGAACCCCTCGGCTCGCGATTTCCGCCTGGAGACCATCGGGGCGGCGTGGACCGGCACCACACTGCAAGGCGACAACGGAGTCTACACCGCTACCGTGCCGGCGCCGGCCAAGGGGTGGACCGCGTTCTTCGTCGAACTCACCTATCCCGGCGTGTCCGGCCTTCCACTGGTGTTCACCACGGAGGTGGTGGTCACCCCCGACTTGTACCCGTTCCCCTCGCCGAGCGGATTGCCGGTATCCGTCCCCCGCACGCCGGTGCGGCCGCGTTAGGCGTCCGCGGCACGCTACCCTGAAGGGGAACAGGAGCCTCATGAACCGCCGGAGTTTCGTGAAAGCCGCCGCCGCGGTTTCCGCCGCCACTTCCGCCGCGCAGCCGTCGCCTCCCGCGCCGCCCGCGCCGCCCGCGCTCGAAACCAGGATCGTCCGCCTGAACCTGCGGCATACCTGGACCACCACCATGTCGTCCAGCCAGTACCGCGACACGCTGCATACCGCCTTCACGCGCGAGGGCATCACCGGCCACGGCGAAGGCGCGCCCATCGTGCGCTACCACGAGGACGCCGCCGGAGCGCGGCAGGCCGCCGAGAGCGTGCGCGACGTACTGCTACGCAACGACCCCATGCAGTTCGCGAAGATTATGGCCGAAATCTTCCGGCGCGTCCCCGGCGCCTGGGCCGGCAAGGCGGCGCTGGATATCGCGCTCATGGACTGGGTGGGCCAGAGGCTGGGCGTTCCGCTGTACTCCTATTTCGGACTGGACCCCCACGACGCGCCGGTCACGACGTTTTCCATCGGCATCGACACCCCCGAAATCACCCGCCAGAAAACCCGGGAGGCCGCGGAGTTCCCGGTGTTGAAAGTGAAGGTGGGCCTGGCCACCGACGAGGCCACCATCGAAGCCGTCCGCGCCGTGACCGATAAGCCGCTGCGCGTGGACGCCAACGAAGGCTGGACGGACAAAGAGGAAGCCGTCCGCAAAATCAACTGGCTGGAGCGGCAGGGCGTCGAGTTCATCGAACAGCCCATGCCCGCCGAAATGCTGGACGAGACGCGCTGGGTGCGCGCCCGCGTGCACATCCCCGTCATCGCCGACGAAGCCTGCCAGCGCGCCGCCGACATCCCCAAGCTGAAAGAGTGCTTCGACGGCGTCAACGTAAAGCTCGACAAGAGCGGCGGCATGCTGGAGGCTTACCGCTGGATCGCCATCGCCCGCAGCCTGGGCATGCGCACCATGCTCGGCTGCATGATTTCGAGTTCCGTCTCCGTGACCGCGGCCGCGCACCTTTCGCCGCTGGTGGATTACGCCGATCTCGACGGCAACCTGCTCATCGCCAACGACCCGTTCCGCGGTGTAACTGTAGAAAATGGTAAGTTAATCCTGCCGCGCAAGCCGGGGCTGGGACTTACTCCGGCGTAACTCCCCGGCACGCTCAGTCTGCGGCAACCCTGTCGAGCCGGGAGCCGCGCCGGAGGCTGCGCACCTCGTCCACGGCGCTGGAAGCGTCCTGGGCATGATTGCGAACGCCGGCAAACGCTTGCATGGCGCGTGTCCGCCGGTATTGATTCCCGCGGGAGCCCCCCCGGACGGCCTCGTGGATCGATTCGGAGACAGTCGTGTGCGGGCTTCGCGAACGCGCGTCGAGCGCGGCCCGGGGAACGTCGTCGAGATGAAGGTGAATCCGCCTCACGGTATTTATGGTACAACGCCACGACCGAATTGGCTCGCGCGGATTCGCATGAGGTCTATTCCCACCTGCTTGCGCTATCATCGGGACGTGGCACGCTTCGAGCGAATTACGGCGAATCCCAGCGTCATGGGCGGCAAACCGTGCATCCGTGGCATGCGTGTGACCGTCGGGATGATCGTGGCTGCGATGGCTGCCGGCCGCACGGTCGAGCAGTTGCTCGCCGATTTTCCGTATCTCGAAGAGCCGGACATTCGCGAAGCTCTCGCGTTAGCGGCGCGACCGGTTCAGCGACGCGAGATTGAAGCACGACCTCCAGCCGCTCGTGACAATCCTGGGCAACAAGGCGTACGCCCTGTACGTAGGACGTGACAAGCGAACCTTCTGCGCGCACCTTGAGCTGACCAAGATCGCCAAGACCGCCGACTCCGCCATACGCGGCTTTTGTGCCCTGATCGAAGCGCTCCCAAAGGCGGAACGCGACCTGTGGAATGGCGCGAAAGTCAGGGACTTCAACGTCGGCGTGCAGGCAGCGGCGCAGCCCCACTGCTGCGAGTTCGCAGTCGCGGCCGAAACGGTGAGATCGGTTTCCAAACTCGGTGCCCGGATTGTTTTCACGGTCTACGCGCCCGACGAACCGCGCAAGCAGGCTACCTCAACTCCCCACTAACCACCCTCACCTGTCCCGCCGCTAACTCCATCGCCACTTCCTTGCCCGCGTACCGCACCGTCACTTTCTTCGCCTGGTCGCTCTTCAGCGTCGCCTGGACCAGCTTCCCGCCACGCCACGCGATGCCCACCTCCACTCCGCCGCGCGCGCGCAGGCCGGTCACGCTGCCGTTCGGAAATGCCGTTGGCAGCGCGGGCAGCAGGTGAATGAACGCCATCTCGCCGGTTTGCGCCGCGGTCAGGCTCAGCTCCGTCGCGTGCGGATCGTGGCTTTGCAGCAGCATCTCGGCGATGGCCGCGGCCGCCCCGAAATTGCCGTCGATCTGGAACGGCGGATGCGCGTCGAACAGGTTCGGATACAGGCCCCCGCGCTCGGCCGGGTGCGCGGCGTCGGCGTCGATAGCCGGCGTCACCAGGTTGCGCAGGATGCTGTAGGCGTGATCGCCGTCCAGAAACCGCGCCCACAGGTTCAGCTTCCATCCCATCGACCAGCCCGTGGCGGCGTCGCCGCGGAAAACCAGCGATTGCCGCGCCGCCTGGAACAACTCCGGCGTTCCGTAAGGAGTAACTTCGCTGCCCGGATACACGGCCCACAAATGCGACACGTGCCGGTGCTGGTTGTTTGGGTCGTCCTTATCTTCCAGCCATTCCTGTAACTGCCCGTAGCGGCCGATCTGCAGCGGCGCGATCTGGCGGCGCAACTCCGTCAACTTATCGCGGAACTCCGCGTCCACGCCCAGAATGCGGCTCGCCGCAATCACTTCGCCGAAGAGAGTGCGCACGATCTCGCGGTCCATCGTCGGGCCCATCACCAGGCCGCCCTGCTCCGGCGAGTTACTCGGGCCGGTAATCAGCCGCCCGCCCTTCGGGTCACCCACCAGCGTGTCCGCGAAGAACTGCGCCGCGCCCTTCATCAGCCCGTATGCGGTGTCGCGCAGGAACTGTTTGTCGCCGGTGAACAGGTAGTGCTCCCACAGGTGTGTGGCCAGCCACGCGCCGCCGGTCTGCCAGATGCCGTGGTCGGAAGCGTTGATGGGGGCCGTGCCGCGCCATAGGTCGAAGTTGTGATGCAGCACCCATCCGCCCGCGTTATACTGCTCCCTGGCGGTAACCGCGCCGGATTGCGCCAGGTCCTTCACGGCTTCGAATAGCGGCCATTGGCACTCCCCCAGGTTGGCGCTTTCCGCCGGCCAGTAATTCATTTCGGCGTTGATGTTGACGGTGTACTTACTCTCCCACGGCGGATTGTTCGACTCGTTCCACAGCCCCTGCAGATTGGCCGGCTGGCCGCCCGGACGGCTGGAGGAAATCAGCAGGTACCGCCCGTACTGAAACAGCAGCGTCGCCAGTTGCGGATCGCCCGCCGCTGCGAACGCCTGGATGCGCTCGTTGGTGGGCTTGGCCGCTGCCGCGGAGGAGGACGCACCCAGATCCAGCGTCACCCGCCCGAACAGCTTCCGGTAATCGGCAAGGTGCTGGGCGCGCATGGCGTCGTAGGTCATAGTGTGGGCCCAGACCATAAATTGCACGTTGTGCCGCGCCGGGTCGCCGGACACGTCGCGGAAGTTCACGAAGTTGGTGGCGCCGGCCAGCACCACGGTGGCGGAATCGGCGCCGGTGATCGCCGTTTTGCCGTCGCGCGTCTCGCGGTGCCCGCCCTGCGCGTCCACCATCAGGCGCGCCTGGAAGCGGATGGCGCCGCCCTCCACCTGCCCGGTCATAGTCAGGTCGCCGTCGCTCAGAACCTGGTTTGCCGATCCCGCGTGCGCGCTCTTCAGACCCGCGGTGAAGGACAGGCTGCCCGGGCGGCTGGCCGTCAGGCGCACCACCAGCAGCTTGGTCGGGTAACTGGCGAAGATCTCGCGTTTGTAAGTTACGCCCTGCGCGGTGAACTCGACGCTGGCCACCGCCGTTTCCAGGTCCAGGCCGCGGCGATAGCCCGTGACGCCGTCTTCCCGAATGCCTGGAAAGTCCAACAGCAGGTCGCCGAACGCCTGGTAGGCGCGCTGGTGAAGCGGTACGCTCATGAACTCGCGCATGGCCAGGTCTTCGGCTTCCTTCTGTTTGCCGTCGAAGAGCAGTTGGCGGATCTCGCCCAGGTAGCGGTACGCGCCCGCGTGCGCGTAGTCGTGCGGCTCGCCGCTCCACACCGTCTGTTCGTTGAACTGGATGCGCTCGTGCGCCACGCCGCCGAAGATCATGCCGCCCAGGTGCGCGTTGCCCACCGGCAGCGCACCAACCCAGCGCGTGGCCGGCTGCCGGTACCACAACTCCAGCGGTCCTTGCGCAAAAGCGCTGGTGGAAAGCGCCAGCAACGCGCAAACAGCGAGCGTTCTCATGACGCCGCCGTCAACCGCCGGAATGCCCGCCGCGCCACCACGACCTCTTCGTTAGTCGCCACCGCCAGCACCGTCACCGCCGAATCGCCGGCCGACACCACACGGTCGCCCGCGCCCGATTCGTTCCTGGCCGCGTCCATGCGGATGCCCAGGAATTCCAGCCCCTGGCAGCACGCCGCCCGCAGAGGTGCCGAGTTCTCGCCGATCCCGCCCGTGAACGCCACCGCCTCCAGCCCGCCCATGGCAGCCGCAAACGCGCCGATGGTTTTCTTCACTTCGTACGTGAACACCTCCAGCGCCAGCCGCGCGCGCGCGTTGCCGTCCGCCGCCGCCGCTTCCAGGTCGCGGACGTCGCCGCCCGCCACGCCCGAAAGCCCCGCCAACCCACCGCCTTTGGCCAATTGGCGGCGGACTTCCTCCGTTCCCCAGCCGTGGCGCTCCATCATATACAGCACCGCGAAAACGTCCAGGTCGCCGTGGCGCGTGGCGTTCTCCAACCCGGATTGCGGCGAAAATCCCATGGTGGTGTCCACCGACCGGCCGCCGTCGATGGCGCACATCGACGAGCTTCCGCCCAGGTGGCAGCTCACCAGCCGCGTCTGGCGGCCCAGCATCGCCGCCACGCGTTCGCCGATGTACTGGTGCGACGCGCCGTGAAACCCCAGCTTCACCACGCCCTCGTCCAGCCACGCGCCCGGCACGCCGTAGAGCCGCGCGTGCTCCGGCATGGTCGAGTGGAACTCGGGCTCGAAGGCCGCCACGATGGGCACGCCCGGCATGGCCTCGCCGAACGCCTCGATGGCCGTCAGGTAGACCGCGTTGTGCGCCGGAGCCGCCGGCAGAAACTGGCGGAGCGCGTCCACGACACCCTGGTCCACCACGAATGTCCCGCGGTAGTTCGGCCCGCCGTGGACCGCCTTGAGCGCGATGGCGTCGATCTTCGCCCCGCTGGTGGAGATTTCCGCGATGGCGCTGCGGTAATCCACGACCCTTTCGACGCGGCCCTTGGCCAGCACTGTCTCTTCCGGCATGACAAGCACCTGGTACTTGAGCGACGTCGAGCCCAGGTTAGGTATGAGAATGTTCACTGGATACCAGTTTATGCCGCTTCGGGGAGAGACATAAATCTCCGGCGCAGTGTGCCGGAAACTCGCTGTCTGTCCTGCGGTTTACTTGCCCTTCAGTGAGCGAATCCCAACCGCCGGAGCGCCGCCTCCGGCTCCGGGGCGTCGAAGCCGGTCAGCCGGGCTTTCTGCCGGCCGTTCTCCACCGCCACTCCGTAGGGGTACGAAGTGTATCCGACCGCCTGCCTGATCTTCTGAAAATCCGTGGATACCACCGCGCGCAGGCCGGTTTCGTCCAGGAATTGCCCCGCGAATTGCGGCTGCTCGATGGGGACGGCGATCACCGTGGCGTCCTTCCACTCGAGTTGCGCCATGCGCCTGGCAGCGTCCGCGCAGTGCGAGCATGCGGGGTTGAAGAAGAACAGGAAAAACCTGCCGCGCTCGATGGCGTACGGTTGTCCGTTCACCGTCACGGCCGCTGGAGCCGGCGCGCCCGTCGAGCGCTGGGTTTCCACGCCGTAGGAAACCAGCGCGAACACCGTCACCGCCGCCACAATCGCCGCCGCCGGCCGCGCGCCCGCCGGCCGCCGCGCCCCCATGCCGGCCAGCACGGCCAGCGCCAGCATCGCCAGGTCGCCCGCGAAGAACCCGGGCCCCACCACGCGCCTGACCCACGGGAAACAACTGCAATCGGCGCCGCGCAGCGCTCCATAATTGACGGCGAAGTACGCTATGAACCCCGCCAGCAACAGGCCGATCAGGATGGCGCCCCATCGCCGGAAGCGCGGCGCCAGGATCCACACCGCCCCCACCGTCTCCGCGATGCCCGCCACCAGCGCCGCCGCCAGACTCGATGCATGCGGCACGCCAAGCTCGTGGATGCGCGCCGCCCAGTCCTGCGGGCTGGTGATTTTCCAGACGCCGGAGATCGCGAACAGCGCCGCGAGCGGGACCGCGCCAACCCAGCTCAGGCGGCTCTTCCAACTCGCCGGTTCAAGCGAGTCCACGGGGAGCCGAGCCTCCCGGCGGCTGTGCCATACTGGCATTCATAGGGCCTATTGTAGCCGTTTGGCCCGCCCCCGATGACCTTTGCCCTGCTTCTGCTGCTTGCCGCCGCCACGCGCCTGGAAGTGATTCCCAGCCAGACCATCGAGGTCCCGGCGCGCGACTGGGGTCAATTTGAAATCGACCTGCGCCAGCGGCCCGCCCTGGTGGAAGCCGCGTTCGCGGTGGAGTCGGGTTCCCAGCGCGTGCGCATGGCCCTGCTGCGCCGCGGCGAGTTGCAGCGGCTGCGCAAGGAAGATTCGGCCGGCGTGCTGGCCATGTCGGAACCGGGCCGCTCCGGCAGCCTGCGCTACCAGGTGCGCGAGCCGGGCGATTACGTGATGGTCCTGGACAACCGTTCCGAGAGCCACCCCGCCACCGTCCGCGTGAACGTCTGGCTGGATTTCGCCGAGCCCGCGGGTCCCGCCGTGGGGCAGCTTTCCTCCGGCCGGCGGCTGGCCGTGGTGCTGATCAGTTGCGCCGCGTTCTTCGGGGTGGCGATCTTCTCCGCCCGCCGGCTGCGGCGCGCCATCGGGCGGTGATGCGGCGCGCGGCGCGCTCGCGGGCGGGACTTGAGGTTCCTTCGGGCACTGTCGGCGCTTCGGCTCTTCTGCCCGTGGGGACGATACATAGAGCTCGGCGGGTCGGCAGCTTAACTGCTAGCCCCGCCTCACCATTGGAGGCATGGGGCTTTCGCGACAGGAGTGGTTGGGTGGCGTAGGCGCCCTTTCTCCAGACCCGTCTGGGCGCTTTTTCCAAAGTGGCGGACCACACACCCGCTGGCCCGGATGATCGTTACGGCGTTAGGGAGGATAATCAACCATCAAAGCGCATGACCATAGCGATCCGCGAACGCACCGCGGCAATTGACTTAGTTCACTTCATGGTTCACAATATAGTTGTGAATCGAGTCAACATCCACGATGCAAAAACCAATCTGTCGCGCTATTTAGCGGAACTGACGCCCGGCAAGACGTTGGTGCTCTGCAACCGCAATCAGCCGGTGGCGGAACTCCGATCGCTTCGCAAGCCGGGGGTCCGTACGCCGCGTATCGGCGCAGCCAGGGGCGAATTCGTGGTTCCCGATGCGTTCTTTGAGCCCTTGCCCGACGAGATCCTAAGAGCTCTCAGTGGCGAGTGACGGTTCCTCTCACCATGAAAATTCTGGTGGACACTTGCACCTTTCTCTGGATCGTTTCGGAATCCCCGCGGCTGAGCAAGACCGCTACGGCGGTATTTTTGGATCGGAACAACGAACGTTACCTAAGCACGGCCTCCGCCTGGGAAATCGGCATCAAACACGCTGCCGGGCGCCTTCCCCTTCCTGAAAGGCCGGATATTTTTATCCCGAAGATCCGTGAAGCGAGCGGCATCGCATCACTGGACATCGATGAGGAATCCGCTCTCCTCGCAGGCAGGCTGCCAGGGCCCCACTCGGATCCGTTCGATCGGATGCTGGTCGCGCAGGCCATCGTGCATGGGATGACGATTCTTACTCCCGACCAGGAGATTGAACAGTATGCCGTGCGCGTCTTGTGGTGACGCAGGTTGGCGGAACTTGGCCTTCGGAATTGCGCTGGCGCGGTCGAATAGAGATTGGAAATCTCCGCAACCGTTACCCGGGGATAGGCCTTACCAGGAGAGCGACTCGTCAAGCCGCCCGCATTCGTCTACGTTACGGCGTCAGGCGGGACCTATGCGACGGCCGCACCGTCAGCAGGGCATCTTTCGGTCGAATGGACCGCGCCGCACGACTCTACGAGTCGGGAAACCGTCGTCCCTCCGCGCCCGCCCACAATCCAATGCCGCCGGGCCATCAGCGTTCCTCGTCGAATCGCGTCCGCCGCCAGCGTGGATGAGCTTCCCGTAATCCCAAAACCCGGCACTTCGCGAGTCGTGTGAGACCTTGAAGTTGTGAGGCGGCCGTGACTTGAGTCAAGTCATGACCGATTATTAAGTTACACCGTTTCAAGTAGTTACAATTTCTGCGTGACTAGACTCAAGTCACGGCCAGGGTAGAGGAAGCTGGAATCCGCGGCCCGGCGTAGGCCGGGTGCCCGCGCATCGCCCGATTTCGAAGGAGTGGCGACCCACTCCGCCGGCCGCCCGCGGCGCGGGATGGCGCAGATGGCGTGCTGGCCGGCCGGTAGGCGTGAACGGCATCCCGCCCCTGGTCAGCGACCGCTGCGGCCGGGGCGAGATGTGCAACGGGGCCGGCTTCGTATTGCCCATCCCTCCCGACGTGACGCCGCATTCCACGCCGAAGAGTGCGCCGGCGCGCGCCAGGCCGCCGGCCCTCACACCGCGGCCAGCACGTCCCGCGCGGCCGCCGCCGTCCGCCGGATATCCTCCTCGGTGTGGGCCGCCGACAGGAACGCCGCTTCGAACTGCGAGGGCGCCAGGTAAATGCCGCGACGCAGCATGCCGCGGAAGAACCGGCCGAACCGCTCCGTGTCGCACTTAGCAGCCGAGTCCCAATCGGTGACCGGCCAATCGGTGAAGAAGAACGTGAACATCGATCCCACGCGGTTCACCGTCACGCCCGCCGGCGCGGCGGCGCACAGCTCCGCGGCGCGCCGTTCCAACTGGCCGTAGATCTCCGGGTGCGCTTTCAGATGCCGCAGCATGGCCAGTCCGGCGGCCACCGCCAGCGGATTTCCCGAGAGCGTCCCGGCCTGGTAGATGGGGCCGGCCGGCGCCACCATGCTCATGATGTCTTTGCGCCCGCCGTATGCGCCCACCGGCAGGCCGCCGCCGATCACCTTGCCCAGCGTGGTCAGGTCGGGGCGGATGCCGTAGAGCTGCTGCGCGCCGCCGAACGCCACGCGGAAGCCGGTCATCACCTCGTCGAAAATCAGCAGCGCGCCGTGGCGCGCGGTGATCTCGCGCAGCGCCTGCAAATAGCCGGGCAGCGGCGGCACGCAGCCCATGTTGCCCACCACCGGCTCCACGATCACCGCCGCGATGCGGCCGGGGTGCGCGCGAAAGGCGTCGTCCACTCGCTCGGCGGAATTGTACGGCAGGGCGATGGTGGTGTCGCAGAAGGCCGCGGGCACGCCCCGAGTATCGGCGATGCCCAGGGTGGCCACGCCCGATCCGGCCTTCACCAGCAGCGAATCCACGTGGCCGTGGTAGCAGCCTTCGAACTTGATGGTGAGGTCGCGGCCGGTGAATCCGCGCGCCACGCGCAGGGCCGCCATGGTGGCTTCGGTGCCGGAATTCACCAGGCGCACCATCTCGATCGAGGGCACGGCGTCGCGGATGGCTTCGGCCAGTTCGACCTCGGCTTCGGTGGGCGCGCCGAAGCTGGTGCCGATCTCGAGCGCCCGCTCGATCGCCGCCAGAATCTCGGGATGGCGATGGCCCAGCAGCAGCGGTCCCCAGGAGCCCACGTAGTCGATGTACTCGTTGCCGTCGACATCGAAGACATGGCTGCCCTGGCCGCGCGCCAGGAACAGCGGGTTTCCGCCCACGCCGCGAAACGCGCGCACCGGCGAATTCACGCCGCCGGGAATGATCTCGATGCGCCCTGCGGAACAGTTCTTCGGATCTGGAGTGAGACATAGTCGGGTTCACGGCTTGGCCGCCACCGCACGGCTGAAGCCCAGGCTCATGCCGATATCGTACAAGCTTCCGGCGAAATTTTCGTACAGCCGCCGCTTCAAGCCAAGGTAGGACTGCTGGCCGGAAAACAGGTCCTGGACGATGTCCGTAAACCGCGGGCTGCGCCGCGCGAACTCGATCATCCGCGCGGGCACCGATCCGCCCAGGAACCGTCCGGCAAAGAACCGCCTGGCGAGCCGCGAGCCCACTTCCAGGTCGTCCATGAAATCGCTTCGCAACAGTTGGCGGTAGTGCGCCGCTTTCTCGGCCGGGGAATGGGAATCGTTCGTCAGCGCCCGCGCCGCGAGATCCGCCGAGCGCAGGGCGTAGTAGATGCCTTCGCCGGTGATGGGGTCCACCAGGCCCGCCGCGTCGCCCACCGCCATCCAGCCCTCGCCGGCCACGCGGTTGCCGCACCACGAGCCGGCATCGAGCGACGGCAGCAGGTGGCTGTAGAACCGGGCGTCCTTCCAGCTCAGTCCCTTTTCCGTCATGTAGATTTCCAGCCGTTGGCGCAACCGGGAAGCCGGCTCGCCCTTGCCGCAAATCCCCACCGAGAGGTGGCCGCACCGCGGAAACACCCAGATGTAACCCTCCATGCCGGACAGATACTGGACGTCGATCCACGCCTGGTCGCCGGGGACGTAATAGCCCAGCGGCGCCACGGCGTCGCGCGCGCGGAGTTCGGTGCCCACGCCGCGCAGCGGGTTGCGCGCGCCGGCCGCCACGATGCAGAAATCCGCTTCGGCCGCTCCGGCGCTGGTGCGCAACCGCCAGCCCGAGCCGTGGCGCGACATCTCCAGCACGCGCGCTTTCTCGATGGCCGCGCCGCATTGCCCGGCGCGCTCCAGAAGCATGTTATTGAGGTCGAAACGCGAGTAAATCACCAGCGGATGGCGCAGCGTCATGCGGATATCGCCGGCTTTGGGCGCGGCCAGCACGGTCTCCCGGACAATGCGCTTGGGCGTGGAATTCTCGATCAGAAAGGGATAGCGGCTATAGGCCTTGTAAGTCAAGCCGCCGCCGCAGGGCTTCTCCCAGGCCAGCTTTTCGTCGAACAACTGCACCCGCAGGCCGGCTGAAGCCAGTTGTTCGGCGGCGAACGCTCCCGCCGGACCGCCGCCCAGAATGGCGACGCGCTTCACTTTTTCCCGGCCGGCGGCAGGTCGTCCGGCGCGGGCATGGCGCCGCCGTGCGGGTTGGACATGCCCGGCGGCATCCCGGAGCCCGGCATCCCCGCGCCCGGGTGCGCGCTTCCGCTGCCGCCCATCACCACCCACTTGCCGCCCTGCCGCTCCAACTTATAGGGCATGGTCATTCCCGCGCCCGCCGGTCCGCCCTTGGGCGCGATGGAGACCGTGGCATCGGCGTGGGCGCCGTTGAACTGGACGGAGGTCACCTCCACCGACATTCCCGGCATGTTGAATTGCCTGGCCGCCAGGTGGTCGATCACCGCCTGGCGCACCGCTTCCTTGGTATCGGCGCCGCGGTTGCACGCGGCCAGAGACAACATCGCGAGCGCAATACAGAGAGTTCGCACCCTTAGATTATACCGGGCGGCTGGCCTGCGGCTTTGTGGGGCATGCACCCGCCGTTGGCCCGGCCGGTTACCCCAACCACTGCGGATTGCGCGCGGTTCCGTCGAACCCGGCGCCGGTCTTGAACCCTTCGAAATTCCCGGTCATGGCGGCGTCCTTGGTCTTGGCCGCCAGCGCCGCCACCTCCGCCTCGCTCATGGGCTTGAACGTGCGCATGGCCTCCACCGCCTGGTTGACGCGTTCCAGGGTGTCCATGCCGGTGATCACCACCGCGACCGGCAGGTTCAACGCGTAGTGCAGGCACTCGATGGCGGTGACGGTGTTGCTTCGCATAATGGCCCCGGCGGCCAGGGTCTTCATGGCGAGCGGCGCGATGCCCTGTTCCACCAACTTGGGCAACACCTGGTGGCCGAAGCTGCGGAAGTGGTGGTCCATGAGGCTGAGCGGCATCTGGCAGGAGTCGAAATGGAACTTGTGCTCCGCCGCCACCTCCAACATGCGCAGGTGCACGGCCGGGTCCTTGTGGCCGGTGAAGCCGATGTAGCGGACCTTTCCCGCCTTCTTGGCTTCCAGCACCGCTTCCAGCGCCCCGCCCGCGGCGAAGAAGCGGTCGGGGTCCTCCATGCGGATGTTCTCGTGATACTGGATCAGGTCGATGTGGTCGGTCTGCAGCCGGGCCAGCGATTCGTCGATCTGTTTAGCAGCGGCATCCTTGGTGCGGCCGTCGAACTTGGTCATCAGGAAGACCTTCTGGCGGTAGCCGTCGCGCAACGCGTTGCCCATGCGCTTTTCGCACTCGCCGTCCTTGCCGTAATCCCAACAGTTGTCCATGAAGGTGATGCCGCGGTCAATGGCGGTGCGGGCGACGCGGGTGGCGGCGTCGGCGTCCCCGCGGCCCAGGTGCGCGCCGCCGAGTCCGATGGCCGAGACCTTCTCGCCGGTCTTGCCCAGCGGCCGCAACGGAATTCCGTCCGGAGCGCCCTTTACGGTGGTGGCGACTCCCGCCACGGCCAAGAGGCTCATAGCTTCTCTTCGATTCATAGTACCGGTTCCCTCCTATCGATCTATTAACTCACATCCGGCGGCGAAAGGGGACAGACTTCGAGTTTCCGGCGCAGTTTACCGGAAATTCGCTGTCTGTCCCCCGGTTTTCTCCGCGGCGCAGTCCCCGCGTTCGCGCGGGAGTGGCCGCAATCCGCCGCTCGGCCTTGGCGCCCCCGAACCGGCGAGCGCCGCGACACCGGTGCGGCCAGTTGACCCAGTACGCTGCACGTAGTATGTTTAATGGGTATGATCCGTTCGTTCCGATGCCCGGAGACCAAGGGGATCCACGAGGGATTTGGCAGCCGGAAGTTTCGGGGGATCGAAGAGCAGGCGCGCAAACGCCTGCGGTGGCTCGATGCCGCCACCAGCCTGGCTGATCTGGGGGCCATCCGTGGCAACCGGCTGGAGCCGCTGAGACACGACCGGGCCGGACAACACAGCATTCGGATCAACGACCGCTGGCGAATCTGTTTCTCATGGCGCGATGGGAATGCGCACGACGTTGAGATCGTGGACTACCACTAAGAGGGAGAGAGTTATGGATCGCAGAAAGACACTGCCGCCCATCCACCCGGGCGAGTTACTTCGGGACGAACTAAATGAGATTGGCGTCAGTCTGAACGAACTGGGGCGCGCGCTCAGGGTGCCGATGAACCGGATCAGCGCCATCGTCAACGGGAAGAGGGCCATCACCGTGGACACCGCCATGCGTTTGGCCCGCTATTTCGGCACGTCGCCGCAGTACTGGCTGAATCTCCAGAGCGCGTACGATCTGGAAGTCGCGGAGCGGAACATCCGGCCGCAAATCGAAAAGGAAGTCCTGCCACGCTCCGCCGCCTAAAGGCGGCCCTGGGGGAGGTGGAAGCACCGATCCACGCAGGTCTCAATTGAGATACACTGGGTAAGGAGCATATCATGCGACAGGAAACCGCGAAGACCACGATGGTTCACGCCCGAATCGACCCCTACCTGAAGGAGTCGGCCGAGCGCGTCTTCTCTAAAATCGGCATCTCGACTACGGAAGCGATTCGGCTCTTTTTGAAGCAGGTCGAGTTGCATAAAGGGCTCCCGTTTCCCATCGCGATTCCCAACGCTCAGACGACCGCGGCGATGAGGGAGGCCAACGATCCTGCCGCGCTGAAGCGCTATCGTTCGTTCCGTGAGTTGAGGAAGCTGATCTGATGGCTCTTGTCCTTCTCACCACCACCGCGTTCGAGAAGGACCTGCGGCGGGTTGAGAAGCAGGGCAAAGACCTGGACAAACTGGAAGAGGTCGTAGACCTGCTCCAGACTCGGCAGCCACTCCCTCCCCGCTGCCGCCCGCATCCCCTGCGCGGCACCTGGTTTGGGCACTGGGACTGCCACGTCCAGCCCGACTGGCTTCTGCTCTACAGATTGACGGAGGCCGAACTGATCCTGGTTCGCACCGGCAGCCACGCCGAACTGTTCGGGTAACCCACTCGCCTGCCGCCCCCAACCGGGATGCGATACTGAACCTATGTCCCCGCCCGCGCCAACACCCGCGCTCCGCGTCCGCAATCTGCGCAAGGCTTTCAGCGACATCGTCGCGGTGGACGGCCTCGATCTCGAGGTCCGCGCGGGCGAGTGCTTCGGGCTGCTGGGGCCGAACGGAGCGGGAAAGACCACCACCATCGAGATCTGCGAAGGGCTCACCGACGCGGACTCCGGCGAGGTGGAAGTGCTGGGCCTCACCTGGGCCGCGCAGGCCGATGAGCTGCGGCAGCGGCTGGGAATCCAGCTTCAGGATACGCAGCTCTCCGACAAACAAACGGTCGCGGAAACCCTCCGCCTGTTCCGCAGCTTCTTCCGCCGCGGGCCCGAGGTGCGCGAGGTCATCGCCCGCGTGCAGTTGGAAGAGAAGGCCGCATCGCGCGTGGGCGGGCTTTCGGGCGGCCAGAAACAGCGCCTGGCCCTGGCCTGCGCGCTGGTGGGCGATCCCGACTTCCTGTTCCTGGATGAGCCCACCACCGGCCTCGACCCCCAGGCGCGGCGCCAGCTCTGGGACCTGATCGAGCGCTTCCGCGCCTCCGGCCGCACCATTCTGCTCACCACCCATTACATGGACGAAGCCGAACGGCTGTGCGACCGCGTGGCCATCATGGACCACGGCAAGGTGATCGCGCAGGGCACGCCGCGCGAGCTGATCGCATCCATCGGCGGCGAGCACCTGCTGGAGTTTTCGGCCGGAGACGCGGCGGGCGGATTGGACCAGGCGGCGCTGGAGCGCATCGAGGGAGTCCGCGACGTCCGCCAGGATCGGGGCAGCGTGCGCATGATGGTTACCGAGCTGCACCGCGCGGTGCCGGCGGTGCTCGACGAGCTGAGCCGCCAGAACGTCCCGCTGACCGAGCTGCGAACGCACTCGGCCTCGCTCGAGGACGTATTCGTGGGGCTGACCGGGAGGCACCTGCGCGATGAGTGAGCGATCCGTCTGGGACCACCCGCTGGCCCAGTTGACGCTGGTTCGCTTCCGCGAATTCCTGCGCGAACCGGAAGCGCTGTTCTGGGTTTTCGTGTTCCCCATCCTGCTGGCCGCGGGACTGGGCATCGCCTTCCGCAACCGGCCGGCGGAGGTGATCCGCATCGTGACGCCATCGGCCGATCTGGCCCGCGCGCTGCGCACCGAGCGTGGGCTGGACGTGCGGCTGCTGTCCGCCGCGCAAGCCGGGGAGCAGATGCGCGCCGGCAAGGCCGCGCTCGAGGTGACCGCGGCGTCGCCGGGCGTGACGTACCGGTTCGACGACACCAATCCCGAGGGCCGCACGGCGCGCATGCTGGCCGACGCGGCCATTCAGCGTTCGGCGGGCCGCGCCGATCCGGTCCGTGCGGCCGATTCGCTGGTGCGCGAACCCGGCTCGCGCTACATCGATTTCCTGGTGCCCGGGCTGCTCGGCATGAACCTGATGGGCAGCGCCATCTGGGGCATGGGATTCGCCATCGTGGACGCGCGGCGCAAGAAGCTGATGAAGCGGCTGATCGCCACACCGATGCCGCGGCGGTACTACCTGTTGTCGTTCATACTCTCGCGGCTGGCGCTGCTGGTGGTGGAGGTTGCCGCCGTGCTCGGGTTCGGCGCGCTGGCGTTCGGCGTGCCGGTGCGCGGGTCGCTCGCGGTGCTGGCGGGGCTGTGCGTGCTGGGGTCGATGAGCTTCTGCGCGCTGGGTCTGCTGATCGCCTCGCGCGTGCGCACCATAGAAGCGGCCTCGGGGCTGATGAACGCGGCCATGATGCCCATGTGGGTGTTGTCGGGGGTGTTCTTCTCGGCGCAACGCTTTCCCGACGCGGTGCAGCCGCTGATCCGGGCGCTGCCGCTGACGGCGGCCATCGACGCTCTGCGCGCCATCATGCTGCAGGGCGCGGGCCTGGCGCAGGTGGCGCCCCAGGCCGGCGTGCTGACGGTGTGGTTGGTAGGGTGTTTCGCGCTGGCTCTGAAACTGTTCCGCTGGAAGTAAGCGCGAGGCTATTTGGCGTGCGAGATGGTTATAGGCCCAGCCCCGAGGAAGAACGGATCGGGGTAGTCCGCCGGCGGCGCCCACGCCGGCTCGTGACGTACATAAACGTTGTAGCTTCCCTCGCCGGGAGCGATGCGCTGGCTGCACTCGATGCGGTACTCCACGGCACCGTCGCGAAACGTAAGAACATTGAAGTAGACCTGGCCGGTCTTCTGGAAACCCCGCTCCGGTTTGGGGACCAGCGACAGCGTGAACCGTCCGTGGCCCCGCAGATAGAACCAAACGGCGGGGTCCGACATGGCGGCAGCGCGGTCCGCCGTGGCTTCCACCGGAACGCCGTCTATCGTCAGGCGGGGATTGACCACACTCAGGTCCGCATCGGCAACCGAGAAATCGCGTGGAGGAGGCGGCGCCGGGGGCTTGGTGCGCTGCAGCGTGAGATAGTCGACGACCTTCTGACCGGTAGCGGGGTTCACCACCAGGTCGAAGGCCACGGTGTCGCCAACCCGCACTGCGGGAATCATGGGGTACTTGGGCAGCGAAAGCCGCGTCCAGGCTTCCGGAAACCCGTACTCCGCCATCTCCTTGGGAGCGAGCGACAGCGGTGCAATTCGCAACTGGAAGACCTGCGGGCCGCTTCCGGGTTCGACCGACACATCGTAGCCCAGGTATACCTTCTGTTCGTCATCTTTCCAAAAGCGATGCACGCCGTCGCCGCAGATCACGCCACCGTTGACCTCGCGTTCCAGCCGGCGCAAGATGGCTGGGTCGGTCGTGCGCGCCGGCGGAGGCTCCAGTTTTGCGTCAAAGTATATCTGTACGCCGTGCCATCTCTCGCTGGTCGCGATCACCTGGGCGCCCAGCGGCAAAGCCGCCACCGCGCAAACCAATAGCAGATCACTCACTCGCATAGCCGCTCCTTATCACCCGCACCCGGGCGTTCTGCACGGGCCGGAAATCCTTCAAGTTGAAAATGGCGCGGGCGGGCTCGGGGACCGGCGGCCGGGCCGCACCGCGAACGCGCTCGCGCGCCACCACCACGCCCATCGCGATCAGTGCCGCCACCGCCGCCAGGCCCACGGGAACCGGCACGCGGATCTGCCCGGTCAGCAGAAAGCGCCACCACGAGGTGCGCCGGCCGAGCACGCGGCCCTCCAGCGACGGCGGCGCGTTGGGGGCTTCCCATTCGCGCAGAAGTTTGTGAAGCTGAAGATCGTCGTCAGGTTCCATGGGTCGTGCCTTTCTCTTCGAGCAGCGGCGCGAGGCAACGCCGCAGATTCTGCCGCGCGCGGTGCAACCGCGACTTCACGGCTGCGATGTCCGCCCCCGTGGCGCGCGCAATTTCGTCCAGGTGCATGTCTTCGAACTCCGCCAGGATCACGGCCTCGCGCTGCAGCGGCGGCAGCATTTGCACGGCGCGGGCCACTTGCTCGGCGCGCTCCCGGCCTTCCAGGTCGGCCGGAGGGCACAGGGATGAGTCGTCTTCCAGGGCGTCATGCGGCCGCTCGCGCCGCCAGCGCTTCAGCAGTAGCTTGCGCGCCACGCCGAGCAGGAACGCCCGCAGCGTGCCGCGGTCCGGATGGTAGGCCGCGGAATTGCGCCACAGGGCCAGGAAACAATCCCGCACCACGTCCTCGGCGGCCGCCTCCGACCCGGTCATGCGGTAGGCGAAGCGATAGAGGACGTCTTTGTGGCCGTGGAACGCGGTGCGGAATTCCGGGTCGGTCATAAGTGTCGCCGCTGGCGATGGAAAGCCGCCGCTGTCTCTAGTTTCCGTCAAGCGGGCGAAAGGATTCGGCCGGCGGGCATTATTCTTTAGACCTTTTGGCGCCCTTGGACCGGATCGTAATCGGCCACATCAAGCGGATTCCAACCGAGAACTGAAGTCTGCCCGGCCGTCCGCTTGATATAGTGGGATCGATGCGCTGGCTCGCCCTACTCGCCGTTGTCTCCGCCGCGTGGGCCGCGGGACCCGAGACGGTGGTGTTCGATACCGATTCCGGCGCTTTCGGCGACGACGGCGCGGCGCTGGTGATGCTGCTGCGCAGCCCGGACCGGGTGACCGTCGCGGGCGTCACCCTGACGCCCGGAAACGTCTGGCCCGCGCAGGGCGCCGAGTACACGCTGCACATCCTGGACCTGCTGCGCCGCCCGCAGGTCGCGGTTTACACTGGCGCGGAAACTCCCCTGCTGCACAGCCCCGCAATGGCGGGCGAATTCAACCGGCGGTGGGGACCGCTCGGGTTCACCGGCGCGTTCGCGGAGAACCCGGCCGATGTGAAGCCCGCGCCCGGCGCAAGGCTGACGGGCCGGCGCCCGCGCCCGGAGAACGCTGTGGCGTTCCTCATCTCCGAAATCGAACGCCGCCCCGGAGAGGTCACCGTCCTGGCCACCGGCCCTATGACCAACATCGCGCTGGCGCTGCGCATGAAACCCTCCATCGAGACCCGCATCAAGCGCATCGTCTTCATGGGGGGCAATGTGGCCGTGCCGGGCAACGCGTCGGCCGCGGCGGAGTTCAACTTCTGGTTCGATCCGGAAGCCGCCCGCATGGTGCTGCGCTCGCGCATCCCCCAGAAGATCATGTTCGCGCTGGACGTGTGCAACACCGCGCCCATCCACAAGGCGGAATTCGACCGGATCGCCGGCGCGCACACGCCCATCGCGGACCTGTTCCGCGAGGACCTGGGGAACCGCTACCCGGGTTTCCTGAAACACCCCGAGGCCGTCACATACCTGTGGGATTCGCTGGCCGCGGCCTACCTGTTGGACCCGGGCTATGTAACCAAGTGGGAAACGCGGTACCTGGACGTTGTGACCGTATGGGACAAGTTCTACGGCGCGACCGTGCCGCTGGACCGCCGCCTGGCGCCCGATGCCACGCCCGTGACGCTGGCCACGGGCATCGATTTCGCGCGCGTGTTCGCGCTCCTCAAGGACCGGCTGACGCGCCGGGACTAACCAGCGGACCTACTCTCCCAGTAACTCCTTCACCAGCGCCGGCGCGTTGTATAACTTGCGCAAGGCCTCGGTCATGCCCGCGGTGTGGACGGCCACGGCGCGATTGGTGGCCGGGTCGTACACGAAATCGCCCACCAGCGATTCGATGTTACCGTCGAAAATCAGGCCCACGATGTCGCCCGCGCGGTTGATCACGGGCGATCCCGAGTTGCCGCCGATGATGTCGTTGGTGGTGACGAAGTCGAGCGGCGTGGAAAGGTCCAGCTTGTCGCGGCCTTCCAGCCAGCGGGACGGCAGGTAGAACGGGTCCTTGTAGTCGAAGCTGGCGGCGCGGTCGTACAGCCCGAACATGGTGGTCTTGGACGGCGCCTTGGTGCCGTTCATGGGGTAGCCTTCCACCGCGCCGTAGGAGAGCCGCAGGGTGAAGGTGGCGTCGGGATAGGTGTTCTTACCGTACGCCGCGAAGCGCGCCTTGCCGAGTTGCTCGCCCGAGCGCTGCTCCACGCTGGCGACGTTGTCCTCCATCCACTTGACCAGTTCGCGGCGCATCGGGTCGAGCTGGCGCGCCTGCGCGATCATGGGGTCGGTGGAGGCGGCCACGGCAGCTTCGCCGCCCTCGACAAGCTGCTTGCGAAACGCCGGGTCGGCCAGCTTGGTGCCAGTGATGGCGGCCGTCGCGGCGTCCTTTGGAGTGCGGCCGCCGAGCGCGGCACGAACGAACGCGTCGCCAGCGCCCAGTTCCCCCAGCGCCTGCTCCAGCGCGCCGCTCATGCGCGCGATTTCGAGCGCGGGGTACACCGGGGCGGGCGAGAACATGCCGAAACGCAGCGAATCCAACTGCGAATCGTGATAGCCATCCAGCCGTTCGCCGTCCGGCTTCTTGATCTCCGAGACGTACTGCACGATCAGCATGGCGAACTGGGCCAGCCCCGAGTTCAGCGAGCGGAAGCGCAACTCCGTGGCGCGCGGCGCGAGCTTGGCCTGCGCCTGGGCGATCGCCTCCCACGCTCCGCCGTAGGCGGCCTTCCATTCGGGATTGGCCATCACCTTGGCCTTGAAATCGTTTTCCTCCCGCTGCTTCTTATCCATGACAGCCTTGTCCAGCAGGCCCAGGTAGCGGCCCTGGAACGCTTTCTGGCTGTTCTCGTAATTGAAGATCAGCGAGGCGGCCTGGCGTGCCTGCTCCGCCCCCAGCGCGGAGTAGCGCCGCAGCACGGCAATGCGATCCTTGTACAGCCTCAGGATCGCCGGCTCCATCGTGTCGCGCTCGAGCTCCAGTTGGGCCATGGTGTCGTTCCGCTGCGTGGAACCGGGATGGCCCACCACGAACGCCAGTTCCCCGTCGCCCGCGCCCTTGGCATTCCACTTCAGATACTCCTTGGTCTGAAGCGGTTTGCCGTTGTCATAGACGCGAAAGAGCGCCATGTCGAGGTCGTAGCGCGGATAGGTGAAGTTATCCGGATCGCCGCCGAAAAACGCGGTCTGCTGCTCCGGAGCGAACACCAGGCGCACGTCGGTGTACTTTTGATAGCGGTAGAGCCAGTATTCGCCGCCCTGGTAGAGCGTCACCACGTCCGACCGCAGGCCGGTCTTCCGCTGGCTCTCGCTTTCAAGTCCGGCGATGGCGGCCTTGCGCGCGGCAAACTCCTCGCCGGGCGACTTGGCTTTCCCGACGGCCGCGTTGACCTGCGCCGTGACGTTCTCCAGGCTCACCAGAACGTTGACCTCGAGATCCGGCGACTTCATCTCCCGATCCGGAGTGGCGGCGTAGAAGCCGTCCTTGACGTAGTCGAGATCCTTGGTGGAATTCTTCTGAAGCTGGCCGCGCGCCACATGATGGTTGGTCAGCAGCAAGCCGTTGGGGCTGACGAAGGAGCCCGATCCGCCGTCGTTCAAGCGAACGCAGGACAGACGGACGTGGTCCAGCCACTGCTGGGTGGGCGTGAAACGATACTTCTCCTGCAGGAGCTTTGTGGGAGGGTTGTCGAAAGTCCACATCCCCTCGTCGGCGAACACGGGCGCGGCCAGCAAGGCGGCCAACGGTCCCAGACACAGTACGGAACGAATCACGGATCACCTCCTCGTATGGAACCAACTATAACCCCTGGCGCGGCGTTGCGCCAGAAGGCCAGAAATTCGGCGAAAAATGGCGGGAATCGTGCCGCAGATTTCAGCAAGCCTAGCATTTTCCATTACTTGCAAATCCCCTCGTGGCAGCGATCCTGCTGCAGGTGGGGCGGACCCCCTGGTCCGCGCGGGACGCCCTCGTCCCGCATCCGGAATGACGGTAGCAGCTTCTTGCAGGGTGCCAACAGGCCGGCGGGGGCGCCGGCCGCGGACCGGGGGGTCCGCCCCACAAGTTGTGCGGATGTTCCGCCGCGGGATGAACATGTGGCATTGGGTTGACAGCCCGCGGCGCCGGCTTGCCCGCGCGGGTGATCTACCGGCAGTGACCAATCGCCGGCGGGGAATTGTGTACGGGCGTCCGGAGGCGGACTGCCAACCTGCTCCACACAAAAAACCGTTGCGGCGCGCGAAGAGACTTACAGGTGGTAGTGGATCACATCAGCCCGCTGGCGGGCGGCCGAGCCGGGAAACCGAAGATCTTCGAGCGGTACACGCCCCATCGCGCCAGGCGGAGGAGCACCGAGGTCTTCAACACTCCCAGGCCATAGATGGAACTGCGGCGGAAGTTGATGGACGACGCTTCCGGGAAGTAGCGCGTGGGGCAGGAGATTTCGCCGATCCTCGCCCCGGCCAGCACGGCCTGGGCCAGCATCTGGTTGTCGAAGACGAAGTCGTCGGAGTTTCGATCGAGCGGCAGCGTACGCAGAAGCTGCCGGCTGAAGGCGCGGAACCCGGTGTGGTATTCCGACAGCTTGGCGCCCATCATCAGGTTCTGAAAGGCCGTCAGAAACCGGTTGGAAACGTATTTGTAGAGCGGCATGCCGCCCCGCAGCGCGCCGCCGCCCAGGATCCGCGACCCCAACGCCACGTCGTAGACGCCGTAAGCGATCATGGTCGCAATGGGCGTTACCAGCAGGGGGTTGTACTGGTAATCCGGGTGCAGCATCACCACCACGTCGGCGCCGGTCTCGAGCGCCTTGGCGTAGCAGGTTTTCTGATTGCCGCCGTAGCCGCGATTCCGGGGGTGCACCTCCACCGTGAGGCCCAGCGTGCGGGCGAGGGCGGCGGTGGCGTCGCTCGAATGGTCGTCCACCAGAATGCGTTCATCGACGATCTCGGGAAGCTCGCGGACCGTCACTTCGAGCGTTTTCTCCGCGTTATAGGCCGGCAGCACCACGACAATCTTTTTTCCGTTAATCAAGTCTCATGCCTCGCACGTGAAACAGCGTACACAAAAGTGTAACAAGGCGCTCGCGCGGCCGGGCGGCTGCACAGAGCGCCCGCATGCCAGCGTCGTGGATCCAGTCAGATCCCCAGCGGCCGAGGTCCCCCAGTAGGCGGAGGCGCCACGGGACGCTGGATTGTCACAGGAGCCGACCGCGGCGCGGCGACGTTCCTTTTGCCGAGCGAGTATTGATTCGGGCCTGCTCCGCGCCGAACTACGGGCGGCGCAGGGGCCGACCCGCTCTAAACTAAGAGGAACGTTGCCGTTTGTAAGCGTCACGTATGGCTTGTAGCAAACTGTTCGATTCTGCTTTGTACTCGGCGAACTCCCTAATGTTGTCCCGCCTGACGTGCAACTGGCCCTCGCCGATGTTTCCACGGTGCTGGCCGCCAGAGTAATACTGATTGCCGGAAACCTCCTTTGACGCCAGCACCCAATAACGAATTCTGTCTCGCCAGACACCTAACCAAATGAATACGTCGCAACAAGCAGGCTTCACCTGTTGGAAATTCATGTCAAAGTCCTTGGGTGAATCCGTAGCCAGCGCCTTTACGTATAGGGGCTCAGTGGTGTCGAAATCCACGGCGCGTGACGCTTTGACTTCGATTTTGATTATTCCATCAAGAAGAAAATCGTATTCGCCACTGTAACCTTCATCCAACTTCTTGGATGGTTTCACCATGTCCGGTACCAACTCCGAAAGATGACCCTGAACCCAAGCCTCACTGAACCCAAGCCTCACCGAACCCCCGCGGAGCGCTAATCTCAAAGATGTAGAGAAACCGATTCCTTGACATGTAAGCGTCTCGCAGTTCGACGTAGTCGTCAAATGTCAACCTGTCGGCGCCCAGCAATGCTGAAATAATGTACTCGTACTCGCTGAACGGATAAACGGAGAACAGGTCTTCCAGCCTTCGACGGAACTCGACTTCGTTTGGTAGCGTCGCAATCAGCCGATTCAACTCCTGTTTGAGTTCTTCCATAATCAAAAAAGTGTGGTCTGAGCGATAGGGGGGGGGCTCGCTTTCGGCGGCCTTCCGCGTTGCCGACGTGATGTGTTGTTGTTCACTTGCTCATGAGGTTCATTCGCCAACGGTTCCGCGCTGAACGGATCCTCTGGAACCGGCTCAAACTGTACATGGATATTATTCTCGAATGCGTGGCCGTTCTGCCAACCTAGCCGACCAGTCTCGCGATAGTGTTCAAGCCGCCGGATTGTGATCTCGCAGAAAACCGGGTCCGTGTCAATTGTGAAGCAGCGCCGTTTGGAAACTTCACAAGCCAGGAGCGTAGTTCCTGAGTGGGCAAAGAAATCAACTACCAGATGTCCTACGTTTGACGATGCCCTGACAATTCGGTCAATACACTTCAGAGGTTTCTGAGCGTAGCAGCCGCTAACGTTCTCCTCCATCCGGTAGAAAACCTGTTGAATATCCACCCACACGTTACCGGCGCGGATGTTCTCAGATTTACTCCGCTCAATGTTTTCAGTGACTGTGCCGTTGATCTTCTTGTAGTAACCCCGAAGAATCTTGGGGATATCGGTGTATTCTGCGTTTACATTGAATGGCGGATCCCCCGTCGTGTAGTAAAGCAGTTCCTGCCGGACAGCCATCCAGTTCTTCTGCGTGCCGTAGCCGCGCTGGTTCCGCATGGTGATGAAGCTGCGTGTATTCACTGGAAGCGACCGCATCATAATCATGAAGTCAGGCAGCGGTTGGAACCCTTCTTTTTGGTCCGCTCCAAGCCAAATGTAGAGCGAAGCGTCCGGGTCCATCCAATCCAATGTGTTTCGTACCCACCGTCTGCACCACGCGGTGAATTCGGCGCTAGTTCTCTCTTTGAAAGCGACAAGATTATAGGGCGGATCGTGGATAGCAAGCCTGGCTGTATTGCCGTCCATCAGCTTGGCGATGTTCGCGGGACTTGTTGAGTCGAGGCAACCAACTTTGTGACCAGAAACCGGATCTGTCCAGAGATCGCCCGGAGCCAGCCTACAGTGCGGTAGGAGCAGTTCCCGAACATCTGGTCGGTCATCCAATCGGGGCAGAGGGTTGTTCTTCATGTGGCTCGCACCGCGTCAATCCGTTTTCGCTCTCGCCGCTGCCGTTTGCGTCATGCGCACGCTGTCTATTCTATCGAACTTTCGCCTTTCCGCCCTTTTCCGTTCCACGAGCCATGATTGTTGAATGGGTGCCGGAAGCCTTGCAAATCGCCGGGCTTGCGTGTTTCATAGCTCCGTTCCGGAATGCGGGGGTTGAAATGCGGGTACGCCCGCACCGTCGCCGCGCAGCCGCCCTCAGATGGAGCGCACCGGCATGGCCACGATGTCGTCGATGCGCATGGCTTCCTTCACCACGAACGGCTCCCCGTAGCGCACGCCGATCAGGTTGCCGTAGAACCGCGCGATGGCGCCCAGGCGGTCGCGGATCTCCCTCTCGTCCGGGAACAGCGCCGCGCCCTCCATCGCCGAGCCGTACTGCGATGCGTAGCTCAGCAGGGCCGTCATGCGCCGCTCGAATTGCGCGCTGATGTCCACCACGAACGACGGCTTCACGTCGGCATACAGGCTGGAATACAGGATCTTCTGCGGCCGGTGCGGCGCGGAGTACTCGTCCAGCTTCTTCAAGCCGGCCAGGAAGCAGGCTTCGAAGCCCATCTCGGCCGAGCGGTAGTGGTCGGGATGGCGCGCCTCCCAGTAGGGCAGGATCACCACCCGCGGATGCAGCTCGCGAATCTTCACCGCCAGCGACATGCGCGCGCTGAGAACGTTTTCCAGGCGCGCGTCGGGCATGCGCATGTTGCCGCGCCAGCTTGCCAGCAAATGGCGCGCGGCCGTTTCCGATTCGGCAATGCGCTCCTCGGGCGTTCCGCGCGTGCCCATGTCTCCGGCCGTCAAGTCCAGGATGCCGGTGCGGTAGCCCATCTCGGCCATGCGGATCAACGTGCCGCCGCAGGTCTGCTCCACGTCGTCGGGATGGGCCGCAATGGCCAGCACGTCGAGATTCACCGGCGCGCTGGGGGTTTCTTGAGGATTCATGGCATCTCTACCCAGTGTAGCCGTCCGCCCCCCAGCGGCGTGGGCGCCTCGCCAGCAGGCGCATCAGGACGATGCCGGCCATGAATCCCCCCACGTGCGCGAAGAATGCCACCCCGCCCGTCTGCGCGTATTCCGAATCGCCGATGCTGCCGAAACCGCCCATCAACTGCAGCAGGAACCAGTAGATCAGCATCAGCCAGGCGGGCAGGTCGAACGTGAAGATGAACAATACCCAGAACAGCATGACCACGTAGGACCGCGGGAACTTGATCAGGTACGCGCCCATCACGCCGGCTATGGCGCCGCTCGCGCCCACGATGGGAACGTGGGAAAACGGGTCGAACGCCACCTGGGCCAATCCCGCCACCACGCCGCAGGCCAGGTAAAACGCCAGGTACTTGAAGTGCCCCAGCTCGTCCTCCACGTTTTTCCCGAACACCCACAGGAACAGCATATTGCCCACGATGTGGACCCATCCGGAGTGCAGAAACATGGAGGTGACGAGGGTGGATGGATGGGACCAGAGGAAGGCCGGGCGCAGCGCGTACAGCCGCATGAACTGGTTGAGCAGCCGCGGGTCCGCCCATTCCAGCGAGAACTGGTGCAGGAAGACGGCCACGTTCGCCAGCACGATCAGCGCGGTGACCACCGGCACGGCATTGCTGCGCTGCGAAACCTTGATGGGAATGATGAACATTAGCTGGATGACGCCGCCGCGCGGGCGGCCACTTCCGGAAGCGATCGCCGTGCGCCCGCCCCCATCAGCGCGCGCACTTCCCCGATACCGCGGATGCCGCCGCGCGCGCCCAGGGCCGTGCAGTTGAGGGCCGCCATGGCGTTGGAAAACTCCAGCGCCTCGGGCATCGCCATGCCTTGCAAAACGGCATAACAGAACGCCCCGTGAAACACGTCCCCGGCGCCGGTCGTGTCCACGCACGTCACCACGAACGCCGGGGCGTACACGAACTTCCCGTCCACCCTGGCCAGCGACCCGTGCGCCCCCAGGGTCATGGCCGCCACCTTCATGCCATATTCGTTCTGCAGAGCCGCCAGCGCCTCGAAGGGATCGCGCAGGCCGGTCCAGTTGGACGGGAACTCGGAGCTGGCCACCAGGTAATCCACGTTGGGCAGGACGCGGTCGAAGCCATCGTAGATGGTGTCCACGTCCACCGTCACCGGGATCGAGTGCCGCCGCGCGATGGCCGCGGCGTGGGCCACCGCCGGAGTATCGTGCCCGTCGATGTGCAGCAGGCGCGCGCAGACGATCTGCCCGGCCGGGATCTCCTCCGGCGAAATGCGCAGGCAGTCGGGGCGCCGCCACAGCACCGTGCGCTCCCCGGTGGAGCGGTCGATGACGATGTAGGCCGACTGGTTGGGGCAGTTCGGGCGGATGCGGACGTGCTCGATGTCGATCCCCGTTCCCCGCAGGCTCTCAAGCTGGATGCGGCCGCGTTCGTCGTCGCCGATGGCGCCGATGTACCGGGCGCGCAGCCCCAGCCGGGCGCACGCCACCAGCGCGCTGGCCACCTGTCCGCCGGGGCTGACGACCTCTTCCTCGAAGGGCACCTTGCCGGCGTAGGCCGGGAAGTGCGGGACCAGCAGCAGCGTGTCGGTAGCGTTCAGGCCAACTCCGACGACATCGAATTCGGGCATGAAAGACTATTGTAGCGGCCTGCGCCGGACTGGCCGCCGCGCCGCCATACGGGACCCTTATTTCACCGCCGCCGGCGCGTGGACGGGCGTGAGCCAGCCGTGAACGTCCGGCGCCGTGCCGTCGATCACTCCGAAGAAATCCTTCTGCAACCGTTCGGCTACCGGTCCGCGGCGTCCCTGGCCCACCGTGATGCGGTCGACCGAGCGGATGGGCGTGATTTCGGCCGCCGTGCCGGAGAAGAACACTTCGTCGGCGATGTACAGCATTTCGCGCGGCACGATGGTCTCGACCACCGGGATGCCGGCGGCGCGCGCCAGCGTGAGCACGGAGTCGCGCGTGATGCCGGGCAGCACGGATGCGCCCAGAGGGGGCGTGTGGATGCGGCCGTCGCGCACCACGAAGATGTTCTCGCCCGAACCTTCGCTGACGTAGCCGTGGCTGTCGAGCGCGATGCCTTCGGCGTAGCCGTTGGCCAGGGCTTCCATCTTGATGAGCTGCGAATTCATGTAGTTCGCGCCCGCCTTGGCGAGCGTCGGCAGGGTGTTGGGGGCGATGCGCGTCCAGCTCGAAACGCACACGTCCACGCCTTCGGCCAGGGCCTCGGCGCCCAGGTACGTGCCCCAGTTCCAGCAGGCGATATACACATCGATGGGGTTTCTGGCGGGGTTCACTCCCATTTCGCCGTACCCGCGCAGGACGATGGGGCGGATGTAGCAGGACTCCATCCTGTTGACCCGCACAACCTCCAGCATGGCCTCGCACAATTGATCGGACGTGAAGCCGACGTCTTCCATGCGGTAGATTCTGGCGGAATCCACCATCCGCCGGACGTGCTCGCGCAGACGGAACACCGCCGGTCCGCCCGGTGTGGAATAGCAGCGGATTCCTTCAAAAACGGAACTGCCGTAACTCACCACGTGCGAAAGTACGTGGATGGTGGCGTCCTCCCAGGGGATCAAGCGGCCATTGTGCCAGATTCTTTCGGTGGGCGTCAGCATTCAATAATTATAGCGAGTCTAAGCACCACGAGGCGATGGGGTAAGCCGACGCGTGCCCTACCTCGCCGCCGCGCCGCTGGCCCGCTTGAGCCCCGCCTTGGCGCGGTCCCGCAGTTCGCCGATGTTGAGACCGGCAAGGGCCGTCGCCACCGCCCCTCCGATGAGCAGCGGCACCGTCAGCGCGCCGAAAAGGATGATGGAAAACGTCGCAGCGTCGTTCTTCTCGACGCCGAATGGCCGCATGGCAACCACGCAGGCGAAGTTGATCACGCCGATATTCCCCGGGGCGTTGGGTATCACCGTGGCCAGCCGGATGATGACCGTGATACCCGCGGCCGCCCAGAAGGAGAAGTCGAAGAGGTCCGCCTTCATCAGAGCGTAGTAGGAGAACATGTGCATGAGCAGATACAGCAGGCTGATCAGCGCGCTGGCGCTCAAGGTCTTCGGATTGCCCATCAGGTGCAGCCCCTCGACGACATGCCGCAGCCCCGAGGACCAACGGCTCTCGCGAAGGACGGGCGCGGCTTGCCGCTTGCGGAGGATAGTCCACATCAGGGCCGCCGCGCACACCAGCAGCAACCCGCCCAATCCCTGCACCAGGATGGTGATATCGCGGGGAATCCCTTTCACGAAGGAGGCCACGATGAGAAACGCACCCAGCATCCAGAACCCGTCGATCACCCGCTCCACCGCCGCCGAGGCCAGACCGAGCGACAGCCGCAGCCCGTTCCAATGCGCCAGCAGGTAACAGCGGATCAGTTCGCCCACCCTCAGAGGGAGCACTTCATTGGCGAACAGCCCGATGTAGATGGACTGCACCGTGCGCCAGAGTCCCAGGCGGACCACCGGGCTGAGCAGCGTGTTCCACCGCCAGGCGTGGCACACGTAGACGCCCAGATCGGCCACCACCGCAATCGCCACCCACTTCCAATCCAGCGAGCGGATGGCCGGCAGAAGGTCGTTGACGGGATACCCGTGGAGCACCCAGATCAGGCACCCCGCGGAAAGGCTGTAGCCCAATGCCTGCGGCGCCCAGGATGGCATCTTACGTCGCCGTGCGGGTGAGGGCTCCATGGATTCCAGATCCATCATAGCTTGGCGCCGGGTGGGGACGCCCGAAAGGGCGGCTGATCAGCGGACACAAATGTGGACATCTACCAGGACACAGCCTCCCCACAATATGTCTCAACCTATTGACATTATTGCTATACAGTGCCAAACTTAACCGGACATGGAAGCGGACATAAAAGCGACCGACAGAGGCGAGATGACCCCCAAGATGGAGCCGCTGCTGATCGGCGGGGATTCCCGCCACCGCGCCGCTTTGACCGATCTGGCGCTCGAACTCGCCCAGAAAGCGGCCGGCCTGCGCTGCTCGCTGCCCTCCAGTTTGCTGGCTTCGCTCGCCGATCTGGTGCGGGCCATGAACTGCTACTACTCCAACTTCATCGAGGGGCACAACACCCACCCCGTCGATATCGAACGGGCGCTCCGCGACGACTACAGCCACGACACCAACAAGCGCGATCTGCAAATGGAAGCGCGGGCGCACATCGCCGTCCAGGCGTGGATCGATGGCGGCGGCATCAAGGGCGGCCGCGCGCTCACCACCGGGGGCATCCGCGAAATCCATCGCCGCTTCTGCGAACTGCTGCCCGAGGATCTGATGTGGGTGGAAGACCCGGCCACCAAGGAACGGCTCCGCCTTGCGCCGGGCGAACTGCGGCGCCGCGACGTGGTGGTCGGCCGGCACGTCGCCATCAGTCCCGGCGCGGTGCCGCGTTTCCTGGAGCGCTTCACGGAGGTGTACGGGGGTCTCGGCAAAACCGAGTCGATCCTCGCCATCGCCGCCGCCCACCACCGGTTGACGTGGATTCATCCGTTCCTGGATGGCAACGGCCGCGTGGCCAGGCTGATGTCGCACGCGGTTCTGCTGGACACGCTCGATACCGGCGCGGTGTGGAGCGCGGCGCGCGGTCTGGCTCGAAGAGTTCAGGAGTACAAGGCGCTGCTGGCCAACTGCGACCTCCCGCGCCGCAACGACCTGGACGGCCGCGGCAACTTGAGCGAGGAGGCCCTGGCGGCATTCACCCGCTTCTTCCTGACGGTCTGCATCGACCAGGTGGACTTCATGGAGAGCCTCGTCCAGCCCGACCGCTTGCGCGCGCGCATCATGCAGTGGGCGGACGAGGAGATCCGGCTGGGCGCCCTGCCGCCCAAATCCGGAAGCATTCTGGAAGCCGTGCTGTATCGCGGAGAACTGCCACGAGCCGATGCGGACGCGGTAGTGGGCACCGGCCCGCGCCAGGCCCGGCGGATGGTTTCGGCGCTGGTGGAAAAGGGAGTGCTGAGATCGGACAGCTCGCGCGCGCCGCTGCGCCTGGCGTTTTCCGCTCGGCTGGCTTCCCGCTGGATGCCGGGGCTGTTCCCGGACATGGCGGGTTGAAGCCATGACTCGAAATGCCTATGGCCAGCGAGTGTCCCGCCCGGTATAGAATATATGGGACGTGCTAGTGCGATATGGAGCTTCCGGCTGGCTCCATGTCCAGGCAGCCCATGCATGCGGAAATCACGTAAGTGGATCGGGATCGTTCTTGCTGGATTGCTGATGGTTGTCTCGCCTTGTGCCTCCTTGCACGCGCAGGGGGTGCCCAGCGGAACCGTGGGCTGGTACAACGGCGACTGCCAGCCGGGGATACCCAGCCAGAGCAACTGGTACATCTCCTCAACGTCGTACTCGGTTCTTTTCGACGACTTCGTGGTGCCCGATGGGGGTTGGACGATCGCGGGAGTCTTCGCGCACAGCCAGATGACTTCCACCGGAGTGACAGAGGCTGTGTGGCAGATTCGCAGCGGCATGTCCGTGGGCAATGGGGGCACTTTGGTGGCTATCGGACGAAACCCCGCCACTCAAACTCAGACCGCCGCTACCGTCGATGGCAGCCACGTGTACCTCATCCAGGTGAATGGGTTGTCGCTCACGCTGGCGCCAGGGAGTTACTGGCTGAGCGTGGCCCCCGTCACCGCGAATGCTCAGTCGTACCTCTGCCCAACGCTGGGAGCGGGCGCCATCGGCAATCCGCCGGGGAACGATGGCCAGGCCTTCGGGTATTTGACGGGAACGGGCGGCTTATTCACGCCGGCTCAGGCAACCGGCGCCGGCGGCGCCAGTGGGGACTTTTCGCTGGGCGTCCTCCTCCCGGTTCAGCCGCCCGCTTCGGCCTGGAGCGACGATGTGGCCTCTCTCACGCAGCAGATCGAGACCTTCAATTCTCTGCCGTTTCCCGGCATCGGCCTGAGCGATTTCAACGCCAACGCGGCGGCGCTTTCGAGCAATAGCCCAACCATGACGGACGCGCAGATCCGCACCGGAATTCAGGCGCTGGTGGCGTCGATCGAGATTCCCCATACCGATCTCGAGTGGCCCTATCCGCCGCCTTTTCGCTACTTGCCGCTATCGTTCTACTGGTTCGACGACGGAATCTACATCACCGCCGCGCCCGAGCAGTATCGGATTCTGCTGGGCGACCGTGTCGTCTCGGTGGGGCGACTCAGTATCGACGAGGCGACCAGCAAGTTGACCGCGCTGGTGCCGCACGATAATGACTCGTGGACGAAATATTTGATTCCGCTAAGCAAACTGCCCAACACCGATTTTTTGTTTGGCACGGGAGTGACGGACTCGACCGACAGCGCGCAGATCCAGGTTTCCCGCCGGGGGGATCTTCGCGCCGGCGCCGGCCGGCGCCGGCCCCCGCCAACCACCACTGCCAGCGCCGATGTGCAGGCATTGTCCCCAAGCCAGTTCCCGCCAATGATCCAGGCGTACCGGGGGGCCCTGCCTCTGTACCGGCAGCAGCCCAACAAGAACTACTGGGCGACGGTCATCGATGGAGGCGCCACGGTCTATTTCCAGTACAACAGTTGTAACGAGGACCCCACGCTGGCCTCGGCCGACTTTCTCGCGCAGTTGAATCGGACGCTGGCCGGCAATGGCGTCGAGCGCCTGATCGTGGACATGCGCAACAACACGGGAGGCCTCGCCACGATCCTCGACCCCTGGATAAAGGTAATCCGATCCAGCCGGTTCAACCAGCCGGGAAGACTGTACGTAATCGTAGGCCGGGCCACATTCTCCGCGGCGATGGAGGCCAGCGATTTCTTCCGCGACGAGACCGCCGCCATTTTCGTGGGAGAGCCCACCGGCGGGATGCCGCGGTTCGTGCTGCGCAGGGGAGATTTCGGGCTGCCGTATTTTGGCATTCGGGTGAGTTACTCAAGCGGCGTGGAAAACGCCAAAGACACCGATCCCACGTTGGTGCCGGATATCCAAACGGGGCTGACTTTCGAGCAGTACATGAACGGCGACGACCCGGCCCTGGATGCGATCCTGAGCATTCCGCCGCCGCAGTGACCCGCGCGGGCACGCCGTAGTAAGGTAATTAGCAGGCGGCTCGCATAGGCGGAAATCGCCCGCCAGGGGAACCGGGTCCCCACCGGGCGCAGGCTGAACCAGGCGCCGGCGAAGGCGCTTTTGAGAATCGCGCAAGCGCGCGTTTCCGATCTGGCCCACGGCGGGCCGGAGCAAACGGCTCACGGAAGTGCAATCATACCCGGAGAACATGAAACGCCGCGCTATGTGGCGGCTGGTGCGAATCGCGGCGCCATCGGCCATTTTGTGGTTCGCCTCCGCGGAAGTCTACCGGACCTACGCACAGCCGCGGACTCCGCCGGCGCCTCCACTCGCATTCGACGTGGCGTCGGTCAAGCTCAGCGACACGAGCCGTATGGGGTTGCCACTCCGAATCGGCCCGGGCAGTCTTACGACTCATGATTCGCTGAAGGGTTTCATCATGTTGGCATTTGACGTACGGGACTACCAGGTGGCGGGCGGCCCGGCGTGGGCTCAAGCCGAGTCTTATGACGTTCAGGCCAAGGCCGGGAGTGTTTCGAGTCCGCGCCAGATCAAATCCATGCTTCAAACGTTGCTGGCGGACCGGTTCCGGTTGAGGCTGCATCGTGAAATCAGAACCATGGCCGGCTACGTTTTGGGCGTGGACAAGAGCGGACCCAAGCTCCCGGCGCCGATGACCGAAGCGCCCCCGGACGTAATCCAGATGGGCAGCGGTGAAATCTGGGCGCGCGGCGTCACGATGGACGGACTGGCTCAGGCATTGCTGCTTGAGCTCGGGCTTCCGGTGCTGGATCAGACGAAGATCGAGGGGCACTACGATTTCAAGCTCCGGTTTGAAGAAGGCAATCGTGAACTGAAGGACGAACCCGACAGCGGCGGCGGAGTTGCGACACCGGCGGCAGTGGGCTCCGTCTTCACGGCATTACGAGAGGTGGGGCTTAGGTTGGACGCGCGCAGGCTCCCCATCGAGGTTCTGGTCGTCGACGGCGCGGAAAGACCCTCGGGGAACTAGTGCCTTGACCGCGAGAAACTGTTCCTTTGCCACGGGCCGCTCGCTCACGCTCGCGGTTCCGGACAGAACCGCGAGCGTGAGCGGGCGGCCCGGTAATGGCACCAAATCACGCGGTCGGGAAACTAAGGCTTGCCCAACCGTCCGAACATCTCCACGAACCGCCCCAACTCCACCTGTTCGGCGCGCAGCCCGGCTTCCGGCCACCCGTCCACCACTTCCTTGCCGTAGACCCCGGCCAGGTTGTTGCGCAGGGTCTTGCGCTTGTGGCTGAAACATAGGGCCACGAAGCGCAGGAACGCCTGGGCGTCGGCGATTCCCGCGGGCGCGGGGTTGGGCTCGAGCAGCACCACGGCGGAATCCACCTTGGGCGGCGGATGGAAGGCCGCGGGACCCACCTCGAACAGCAGGCGGGCGCGGGCGAAGAAGGCCGTGCGCGCCGTCAGGTACCCATAGTCGCGGCTCCCGGGACGGGCCACCAGGCGAACGGCCACTTCTTTCTGAATCAGGAAGACGGCGCGCGGCGGGCGTGCCTCCAGGGCGCGCTCCAGGATGGGCGACGTAATGTAATAGGGCAGGTTGCCGGCGATCGCGGCGCCACCCCAGCGCCCCAGATCGGTGGCTAGCACATCCGCCTCCACCACTTCCAGGCGCGGTTCCGAGGCGTACTCCTGGCGCAGGCGATCGGCCAGATACGGGTCCACTTCGATGGCCACCACGCGCGCCGCGCGTTCCAGGAGTTTGCGGGTGAGCGCGCCGCGGCCGGGTCCGATCTCGACTACCAGATCCCGCGGCTCCGGGCAGACGGAGACCGCGATGCGGTTCAGCACGGATTCCCGAATCAAAAAATGTTGTCCCAGCCTGGGCCGCGCCACTCGGTGCGTCAACCCCGCACGATGTACGTGAAGCTGTGCCGGTAGTAGATCGTGACCCTGGCCCAGGTGGGCCGGCCGAAGTACGTGGCGGGTTGGAACCGGGAGAACAGAATCATATCCTTCAACTCGGAGTTCAGGGAGCCTTGCATCACCGACCAGTTCCACACCTTGCCATCGGGAGAGATCTTCAATTCGAGCACGGCTTCGTAATTCGATCCGAACGAATCGGGATCTTCGATCTGGGGGCCATCGCCGGCGGCGTTCACCGCGGTGAGTTGGGCATCCGTGGCCACGCCGGAAGGATCGTCGGCGCCTCCGCGCCGGGCGAAGCTCAGGCTGGGAGCCAGCAGCGCGAACAGCAGCACGGCGGAAACCAGTCCGCTGGCCGCCGGCAAGCCGAACGGGCGCATGATGTTGTCGAACAGCAGGCGCATGCGGGCGGTCCAGTGGTCCAGGCGCGCCTCGACGGTCAACCGGGACAGCCGGCGCGCGCGCTCGTGCGATGCCAGCACCCGCAGCTTCTGGCGCAGGTCGGCCGGCACCGGCGGCGCATTCACCCCGCGCAGCGCGGCACGCAAATTCTGCAGGGATTCGTAATGCGCGCCACACGTCCGGCAGGACTCGATGTGCGCCAACACCGTCTCCCGCTCCCCGGGCGCCACCTTTTGGTCCAGGAGTGGAGAGATCCGTTCTTGCACGTATTCGCAGCTCATAGCATCACTCGGCCGTTTTGGGGCACCAGTCGCAGCGCCGGCCCGGGTTCCAGGCTGCCTGCGAGCTCCTCCCGCAGGGCTTCGCGCCCCCGCAGGATCCGGGACTTGACCGTCCCGAGGGAAACACCCAGAATCTCCGCGACTTGCTCATAGCTGAGGTCGGAAATGTCCCGCAGCACGACGGCTTCGCGGAAAATCGGGTTGATCTTCTCGAGCGCCGCTTCCACCATGCGGCGCTGCTCGCTTCCGAACGCCTGGTCAAACGGCGTACGGCTTTCGTCGGGAATGTTCTCCTTCCAATCGCGCGTGTCATCCGGGTTGGAGTCCAGATCCACTTCGCGCCGGCGATGCCGGAAAAACCACCGGCGGGCGTTATGCGCCTCGTTCACGGTGATGCGGTAAATCCACGTCTTCAAAGTGCTCTGTCCGCGAAAGCCGGCGATGCTCCGGAACACTTTGAGGAAAACTTCCTGAACCACGTCGGAGGCTCCCGCCGGGTCGTCCAGAAGACGCAGGGCCAAAGCGTAGACGGGTTGCTGGAACCGGGTGAGCAACTCTTCGTAGGCTTGTTCCTCGCCGCCACGAAGCGCCTCCACGAGGCGGGAGTCTTCGCTTTCCGCCGCACCATCCGCCGGCCGATCCCCGCTCAGATCCAAGAAGATTGACGTGGCCACTGGGAGCCTCGTATTCATCCTGATTTCAAGCTATCAGGAAAACTCCGGTCTTGCAAAAGAGTAGACACCTTCGGACCGCAAAAAGTTCCAGGCCCCTTGGGCGATGCGTTACAATCCATGCAGCGAACGTTCGCTCAGTATCGTTTTTTCATATGAGACCAAAGGACTTATTTGTCATCGCCGCCCCCACCCTGACCGGTTTCGCCCAGCGCATCCTGGCCGGCGCGGGGGTACCCGCCCACAAGGCGTCGATCGCCGCCACTTCCCTGGTCGCCTGCAACCTGCGCGGCGTGGATTCCCACGGCGTCCAGTTGGTCCCTTACTACGTCGAGCAGTTGCTGGCCGGCGGGATGGATCCCCTCGCCGACGGGCGGGTTGTCTCCGAAAGCGGGTGCTGCCTCACCTTCGACGGCCAGAACGGGCTGGGACAGTGGGTGGCCCACACCTGCTGCGAACACGCCATCCGCATCGCCGGGCAGCACGGGATCGGCATGGTTTCGGCGCGCGAATCCAACCATTTCGGCGCCTGTGCCTGGTGGGCGCAAAAAATGCGCGACGCCGGGCAGATCGGCATCGCGATCTGCAACGCCTCCTCCATCGTGCCGCCGTGGCAGGGCAAGCGGGGCCGACTGGGCACCAACCCCATTTGCATGTCCGTCCCCGGCCCGTTCCTCCTCGATATGGCCACATCCACCGTAGCCGCCGGCCGCATCTATAAGGCGTTCATCGAGGGCCGGCCGGAGATCCCCGCTGGCTGGGCATTCGATTCCGAAGGCGTGCCGACCACCAACACCGAAGCGGCCTACCGCGGCCTGCTCACGCCCCTGGGCGGGTACAAAGGCAGCGGCCTGGCCATGATGGTGGAGATTCTGTGCTCGGTGCTGAGCGGCGGCGCGATGGCCGATGAGGTGGGCGCCCTCCGCAACCTCGACAAGAAGGTGCGCACCAGCCAGACGTTCCTGGCCATCGACATTGCGCGGTTCATGCCGATCGGGGAGTTCACCGCCCGCGTCGAGCACCTGGTGAACCTGATGAAATCGACGCCCGCCGCAGCGGGGTACGACGAGGTCCTGGTGGCCGGAGATCCGGAATGGCGAGCCGAAGCCGAGCGCCGGGCTGGTGGCATTCCCCTTACGGAGGCAAGCTGGGGCGCACTGTGCAAGGCCGCCGCGCGCGTGGGCGTCGAGGCGCCGCTCAACGAGCGTCTACAATAGGTTCCAGTGCTGGTATCCATCGCATCCCCTGGCGAGAGGCCGAAGTGGCTGCGCGCCCCCGCGCCCTCGGGCGGGAACTATCGGGAGTTGCAGGGCCTCATCGGCCGCCTGCGCCTGCACACGGTTTGCGAAAGCGCGGCTTGTCCCAATGTGGGCGAGTGCTGGAACCGTCGCACGGCCACTTTCATGATTCTGGGGAATGTGTGCACGCGCCGCTGCGGCTTCTGCGCGGTGGAAAAAGGCGCGCCCCTGCCGGTGGATTACGACGAGCCGAACCGCGTGGCCGAAGCCGCCGCGGCCCTGGGACTGCGCTTCGCCGTGGTCACCAGCGTCGACCGCGACGACCGCGAAGACGGCGGCGCCGAACTGTTCGCGCTCACCCTACGCGCCATCCGCCGTCGCGTCCCCGGCTGCGGCGTGGAGGTCCTGACGCCCGATTTTCAAGGGAACCGGGCGGCCGTGGAGACGGTCCTGGAAGCCGCGCCCGACGTTTTCAATCACAACACCGAGACGGTGCCGCGCCTGTACCGCGAGGTGCGTCCGGGCGCGCGCTACGAACGGTCGCTCGCGGTGCTGGCGTGGGCCCGCGATATCGCGCCCTTGACGCCCGCCAAGAGCGGCCTGATGCTGGGGCTGGGCGAGGAGGCCGGCGAAGTGCTGGCGGTGATGCGCGATCTGCGCGCCGCCGGAGTGCGGATTCTGACCCTGGGGCAGTACCTCAGACCCTCGCCCGGGCACCTGCCAATCGCGCGTTACGTCACGCCGGATGAGTTCGACGAACTCCGCCGCGCGGGCCGCGAAATGGGCTTCTCTCACGTGGAAAGCGGCCCCCTGGTGCGCAGTTCCTACCACGCCGCGCGGGCGGTGGGTTAGTGGGGCGGACCCCTGGCGCGCGCGGGACGCCCCCGTCCCGCTACCAGCTCGCAGGATCGGGTATTCGCCACTGGCAAGAGGCCGGCCAGGGGGCCGGCCGCGGACCGGGGGGTCCGCCCCACTAGATGGACGCTTCCCCGGTTCGCAATCGTCTGCTGCTGGTGGCGACGGCGGTGCTGTTCTCCACCGGCGGCGTGGCCATCAAGGCGGCGGCGCTCACGGGGTGGCAGATCGCCAGTTTCCGCTCGGGGGTGGCCGCCGCGGCGTTGCTGCTGTTGCTGCCGGAAGCCCGCCGCGGCTGGGCGTGGCGAATGGTCCCGGTGAGCGCGGCCTATGCCGCCACGCTGGTGGCGTTCGTGCTGGCCAACCGCCTGACCACCGCCGCCAACGCCATTTTCCTGCAATCCACCGCGCCGCTGTATGTGCTGTTGCTGGCGCCGTGGCTCCTGGGGGAAAAAGTGCGGCGCTCGGATGCGGCCTACATCGTGGCGATTGTGGGAGGGCTGGCGCTGTTTTTCGTGGCCCGCGAGCCGGCGGTTCGCACCGCGCCGTCGCCGCGGGAAGGAGATCTGCTGGCGCTCGGTTCCGGAGTCTTCTATGCCTTTATGTTGCTGGGGCTGCGCTGGCTGGGGCGCGGCCGGCCGAGCGGCGATTCGGGCCTGGCGACGGTGGCGCTGGGAAACATCCTGGCATTCCTGGCGGCGCTGCCCATGGCGTTGGGCGCCCGCGCCGCAGTACCCGCCGCCGGCGCAGCCGATGTCGCGGTCATTCTGTATCTGGGCGTGGCGCAGATCGGCCTGTCGTATTACTGTCTGACGCGCGCCATCCGCCATGTCACGGCGTTCGAAGCCACCGCCATCCTGCTGATCGAGCCGGCCCTGAACCCGGTGTGGGTATGGCTGGTCCACGGGGAGAAGCCCGGCGTGTGGGCGCTGTGCGGCGGCGGACTGATCCTCTTTGCGACGCTGCTCAACACCTGGAGGCAGACGGCGAATTCTTCCTGAGGCGCTGGCCGTTTCTGCCGATATGTATTAGGAACACGCAGACACGCCACGGCCGCTGAGCCGTGGTACAAGTGGGATAATGGGGTGACAGGGTAGAAGTGCCGTGTGCCCTGACGCGCGGCTTATGAAGTCTTTGGCCTTACTGATTTCGCTGGGTTGGATGGTTCCGGCTGGTACCGTGGTTAACTTCGACTCCGGCACTGTCGGACGGGCTCCGGCCGGCTGGACGGTGGCCATGACCAACGGCGGCGCTCCCCCGCAGTGGCGGATTCTGCAGGACAGCAGTGCGCCCACCCAGCCCTACGTACTGGCCCAGACTTCCACCGGCTCGGCCGACCGCTGCCCGCTGGCTATCCTGGACAACGTCACGCTGAGGGATGGCGACGTCAGTGTGCGCATCAAGCCCGTCTCCGGCAAGGAAGATCAGGCCGGCGGCGTGGTGTGGCGCTATCGCGATCCCGGTAATTACTACCTCGCCCGCGTCAACTCGTTGACCCGCAACGTGGTGGTTTATAAGGTCCGCAACGGGGTGCGCACGCGGGTTTCGTTCGTCGCGCCACATGAGATTCCCGCCAACGCCTGGAGCATTCTGAAAGTCTCGGCCCGCGGCGACCGCTTCCAGGTCTACCTGGACCATCGCCGCATCCTGCAGGGCTTCGACCGTACCTTCGGGAGCGCCGGGAAGGTCGGCCTGTGGACCGTGGCCGATTCCGTCACCTACTTCGACGATTTCCGCGTCTATCCGAGATAGGGGCTTCCCGGACCATGAACAGGGACGAAGTTAGCGCTCGAATTGCAGACATCGGCATCGTGCCGGCCATCCGCGCCGCCTCCCGGGAGGATGCCGCTTACGCCGTGGAGTCGGTATCGAGCGGCGGCATCCCGATTGTCGAAATCACGCTCACGGTCCCCGGCGCCATCGAGTTGATTGCCGAGTTGCGCCGCAGCCAGCCGGATATCGTCGCCGGCGCCGGCACGGTGCTGACCGCCGAGGATGCCCGCCAATGCCTGGATGCCGGCGCGCTTTTCTTATCCAGCCCCGGGTTCGACCGGGAGATCGTGGACCTGGCCGCGCGGCGGAACGTCGCCGTCATCCCCGGCGCACTGACGCCCACGGAAGTGACCCTGGCGTGGAAGTCCGGCGCGGACTTCGTGAAGATCTACCCCTGCGCCCCGGTGGGCGGCGCCAGCTACATCCGGGCGCTCCGCCGCCCGTTCCCCCAAGTGCCGCTGATCGCATCGGGCGGCGTCAACCAGCACACCGCCGGCGATTTCATCCAGGCCGGAGCGGTGGCGCTGGGAATCGGCGGGGAGTTGATTCCGCGCGACGCCATCGAACGCCGCCAGACGGACCGCATCCACGAGTTGGCGCGCCGCTTCCTGCACATGGTGAAGCACGCGCGGCGGCATCCCAACGGGGTGTGAAGGGGCGGCGCCGGCCCGCGAAAAGCGTCCAGGCCGTCTGTCGTCAGCCTTCCGACGGCGCGGCGGATGTTCGTCTTGGGCAGGACGGCATTTTGTGGACACGCGCGGTGGACGGAGGCACGCACCCGGGATGTTACCGGCACGGCAACAAAGTCCTCATCGCCGGAATCCAAAACTACGATTGCCGGTCTGACCTTCGTTCCGTGCGCCTGATGGAACGGCACTTCGATCGGAAGAACATCACCGGGGCGAAGCCGCATCGAGCAGCCTCTCGTAGCCGGCGTCCTCATCGGCGTAGGCCGCGGAGAATCGCTGGAGGCTCAGTTGCCGCCAGTCTTCGTCTTCGTTCGTGCCAAACAACGGAATCGCCCGCACGTCCGATCCTTCCGGAATCTGCCGGGCCACGTCCGGGGGAAGCTGGATCCGGTCCTTGTTCGCCAGCCGGCTTTCGAACTCAAGAGCCTTCATCGCCGCGTCCGTCCTCACCCACTATGGTCCCACATGGCGGGATCGGCCGCTTGCCGGCGGGTTCAATCGATGGCGCGCCGTTTGAGGGCAACCTCGGCTGTAGGGTTTCATGCGGAGGGCGCGGCTCGGCGGGCGATTGTGGTTGCGGTCCTCAGGACGGCCTGCGCAGTCAGCCGGCTACCTCCCCCGAGATTTGCCTACATGGCTGCGCAGCCGCCCAAATGGACTCTCCTGTTGTAACGCGGGAGGGCGGCTGAACTCCAGTCCCATTTCCTCGCGGGAAGCCCTTTTCAACATCTTTTTGGAGTCCGGTTACCAGGCATTTACGCAGGGTGCCATGTGCTAAAGCTGTGAATAAAACATGGGACGTCCGGATTGTTCCCGCCATAGCCGGCGGCCGGGGCGGCGGATTCGCCTTGCCGGCCGGCTGTGCGGCTTCGGGAGCGGGCGCGTGGCGATCTCCAACCCGCGCTGCCTCCCTTGTTACACTGGAACTTTCCCATGCAAATCGACAAAGTGTACGAGCCGCAGCGGTTCGAGCCGCATTGGGCGCAGTGGTGGATCGATTCCGGCATCTTCCGCGCCGACGCCAAGGCGCCCGGCAAGGTATTTTCGCTGGTCATTCCGCCGCCCAACGTGACCGGGTCGCTGCACATCGGCCACATGCTCGAGCACGCCGAAATCGACGTCACCGTCCGCTGGCACCGCATGCGCGGCGACAACACGCTGTGGCTGCCCGGCACCGACCACGCCGGCATCGCCACCCAGATGGTGGTGGAACGCAAGCTGGCCGAAGAGGGCCTCGACGCGCCGCGACCTGGGCCGCGAGGAATTCGAGGAGCGCGTGTGGGAATGGAAGGCGCAGTACGGCGACACCATCAAGCGCCAGATGATCCGCCTGGGCGCGAGCTGCGACTGGACGCGCGAGCGCTTCACCCTGGACCCCGGCCTCTCCCGCGCCGTCCGCGAAGTCTTCGTGCGCCTCTACGAGAAGGGCCTGATCTACCGCGGCGAGTACATGGTCAACTGGTGCCCGCGCTGCCACACGGCGCTCTCCGACCTGGAAGTGGCGCACGCCGACGTGCCGGGCCACCTGTGGCACATCCGCTACCCCGTGAACGGCGTCGACGGGCGCGTCCGTGACCGTGGCCACCACGCGGCCCGAGACCATGCTGGGCGATACCGCCGTGGCCGTCAACGCCAAGGACGCAGCGCTACCTCGACCTGCACGGCCGCACCGTGCAGCTGCCGCTGATGGACCGCGAGATCCCCGTCATCCTCGACGACCTGGCCGATCCGGCCTTCGGCACCGGCGTGGTGAAGGTCACGCCCGCGCACGACCTCAACGATTTCGAAGCCGGCCGGCGCCACAACCTGCCGAAGATCCAGGTGATCGACGAGAACGGCGCGATGACCGCCGCGGCGGGCGCCTACGCCGGCCTGGACCGCTTCGAGGCCCGCAAGCGCGTGGTGGCGGACCTGGAAGCGCGCGGCATCCTGGTGAAGATCGAAGACTATCCGCTCAGCCTGGGCAAGTGCGACCGCTGCAAGACGCCGGTCGAGCCGCTGGTTTCCACGCAATGGTTCGTCAAGACCAAGCCGCTGGCCGAAAAGGCCATCGAAGCGGTGGAGACGGGCCGCATCGAGTTCATTCCGGCCAACTGGAGTCAAGACCTACTTCGAGTGGATGTACAACATCCGCGACTGGTGCATCTCGCGCCAGCTCTGGTGGGGCCACCGCATTCCGGCGTGGCACTGCGAGGAGTGCCGCGAAATCGTGGTGGCGCGCGAAGCGCCGGCGGCGTGCCCGCGCTGCGGATCGGCGCGACCTGGCGCAGGACACCGACGTGCTCGACACCTGGTTCAGCTCCGGCCTGTGGCCGTTCTCCACGCTGGGCTGGCCCGACCAGACCGAGGACCTGGCGACTTTCTACCCCACGTCGCTGCTCATCACCGGCTTCGACATCCTGTTCTTCTGGGTGGCGCGCATGGTCATGCTGGGCATCGAATTCATGGGCGACGTGCCGTTCCGCCAGGTCTACATCCACGGCCTGGTGCGCGACGCCGAGCGGCAGAAGATGTCGAAGACGCAGGGCAACGTCATCGATCCGCTGGTGGTCACCGAGAAGTACGGCACCGACGCCGTGCGCATGGCGCTGCTGCAAGGGCGCCGCGCCGGGCACCGACATCGTGCTCACCGAAGAGCGCATGGAGAGCTCGCGCGCCTTCGCCAACAAGATCTGGAACGCCGCGCGGTTCCTGTTCCTGAACATGGAGCGCTCGCGGCGTGGAGCCGTGGGTGCCCGAAAGCCTGGAGGAGTTCCGGCCGGATGGCCGGACCCGGATACCGTGGAAGCGCCCATCGAAGACCGCTGGATTTTCAGCCGCCTGAACAGCTGCGCCGAGCAGGTGAACCGCGCCATCGAGCAGTACCGCTACCACGAAGCCGCGCAGGTGCTGTGGCACTTCTTCTGGCACGAATTCTGCGACTGGTACCTGGAGCTGAAGAAGCTCGCGCTTCCGCGAGAATTCGGGCCTCACGCCGGGCTGGCGCAACACGCTGGCGGCCTTCGAGACCGCGCTTGCGGCTGCTGCATCCGGCCATGCCGTTCCTCACCGAGGAGCTGTGGCAGCGGCTGGCGGCGGGCGGCGCGGGACGGCCGATATCGATCGCCCTCGCCGGCTATCCGCAATACCGCCGGGAAGTCACCGACTTCGCGGCGGAGCGCGAGATCGGCGTCTTGCAGGAGATCGTCACCATGGCGCGCACCCTGCGGGCGGAGACCAAGCTCGACCCCAAGCAGCAGCTCGAGGGCGTGCTGTATTCGCGCACGCGCGGCGCTCGAAACGGCGCAGCGCAACGCCGAGGCCATCCAGAAGCTGGCCAATGTGAAGCTGGAATTCACGGCAGGCGCGGCTCCCGAAGGCCGCCGTCATCCGCTCCACCGCCGAGTTCGACCTGGTGCTGCACGTGCCGCAGGCGCAGCAGGAAGCGCAGCGCAAGCGCCTGGCGAAAGAGCGCGACCAGCTTGTGAAGAACATCGCCAATTCGGAGCGCCAGTTGGGCGACGAAGCCTTCCTGGGCAGCGCCCCGGCGCACGTGGTGGAGGGCATGCGCAAGAAGCTGGCCGATTACCAGGCGCAGGTTGAGAAGCTCGACGGGGCGGTATGATCGACGAAACGGTGCGCCGGGCGCTCGAAGAAGATATCGGCGCGGGCGACGTGACCACGCAGGCCTGCGTGCCGGCGAGCTCGCAGCGCGCGCGGACGATTCCTGGCGCGCGAGCCGCTGGTGGTGGCCGGGCTCGACCTGCTGGAAGTCATTTACCGGGAGCGCGGCGGCGTGGACGAACCTGACGGTGCTCAAGCGCGACGGCGACCGGTGCGCCGCGGGCGACGTGCTGGCCACGGTCCGCGGGCGCGCGCGCACGCTGCTCGAATGCGAGCGCGTGGCGCTGAATTTCCTGCAGCGGCTGAGCGGCGTGGCCACTGCCGCGCGCGCCGTTCGCCGACGCGGTGGAAGGCACGGGCTGCCGCGTGCTCGATACGCGCAAGACCACTCCCGGACTGCGGCAGCTGGAGAAGCGGGCGGCCGCGGCCGGCGGCGTCACCAACCACCGCATGGGCCTGTTCGACGCGATCCTGATCAAGAACAACCACATCGCCGCGGCGGGCGGCGTGCGGCAGGCCATGGAGAGCGCGCGCGGCGCGGGGCTTGCCGATCGAGATCGAAGTCCGCACGCGCGAGGAGCTGCAGCGAGGCGCTGGAGGCCGGCGCGGAGCACCTGCTGCTGGACAACCTCACGCCCGAGGAGGCGCGCGAGTGGGTGCGCGAGATCGGCGGCCGCGCCAAGGTGGAGCTTTCGGGCGGCATCACTCTGGCGAACGTGCGGGCCTACGCCGAGACCGGCGCGGATTTCGTGTCGGCGGGCGCCATCACGCATTCGGCGCGCGCTGTGGATATCAGTTTCCGGCTGGAGCTGGAAGAGAGCGCCAGCCAGCCCCAGGAATCCGCGTCGGCGGAGCCTTCCGCAGCCGATCCCGGCCGCAACGCTGTTTGCGATCCCAGTTCCGCGCCAGCCGTTGTGGGGCAGGTTGTCAACCTGCGGCGGGCTGTCAGCCCGCCTTCCGGAGCCTGTCCGCCGCCGGCAGGGCCGGTTGACAACCGGCCGCAGGATGACATCCTGCCCCACAAAATCGACCTCGGCCAACTCCGCCGCGAATTCCCCGGCCGCACCATCGTCCACTACCCGACGCTCGATTCCACCATGCGGGCCGCCGCGGGGCTGCGTACCGGCGCAGTGGTGCTGGCGGACGAGCAGACCGCCGGGCAGGGCCGCCACGGCCACTCTGGCACTCGGAAGCCGGCGCGGGGATTTACTGCTCGATGGTGCTGAAGCCAACGCCCGTGCTCACTCTGGCGCTGGGACTGGCGGCGGCCGAGGCCATCGCGCAATCCACCGGCGTGGCGTGCGATCTGCGCTGGCCCAACGACGTGATGGCTCGGCGGCAAGAAGGTGGCGGGCATCCTGGTGCAACTCGTGGACGGCGCGGCCATCGCCGGCATCGGCATCAACGTGAACCAGCACCTCGTTCCCGGCGGAACTGGCCGCGGAGGCCACCTCGCTGCGCATGACGGCCGGCCGCGAGATCCCGCCCACGGACCTCCTGATCGTGCTGCTGCACGCCGTGGACGCGTTCACTGCCGAGCCGCCCGAGACCGTTCTGCGGCTGTTCGCGCGCGCGTCCAGCTACGCCGCGGGACGGCGCGTCACGGTGGAGCTGCCCGATGGCGCCGTGGCGGGCACCACCGCGGGCCTGGACTCCGGCAGGGTTCCTGATCGTGCGCAAGGACGATGGAACCGATACCCTGGTGCTTGCGGGAGGCGTACGTGCTGCTGGCGCTTGACGCGGGCAACAGCAATATCACCATCGGCGCTTTCGAGGGCCGCAAACTGATGTGCCAGTGGCGTCTGCGCACGGTTCACGACCAGACCGCCGACGAGTGGGGCATCCTGCTGCGCAACCTCTTCCTGCCCGAGGGGCCTGGATATCGCAAGCGTGGACGGCATCATCATTTCGAGCGTGGTGCCGCCCATCGACGCCACGCTGGCCGCCATGGCGCGGCGCTATTTCCACACCGAGGCCATGTTCGTGGGGCCGCGCACCAACCTCGGCCTGACCATCACGCTACGACAACCCCTACGAAGTGGGCGCGGACCGCCTGGTGAACGGCGTCGCCGGGTTCTACAAGTACGGCGGCCCGTGCGTGATCGTGGACCTCGGCACCACCATCAATTTCGACGTGATCTCGAAGGACGCGCGAATACCTGGGCGGCGCCATCGCGGTGGGCATCGGCATCGCCATCGACGCGCTGTTCAGCAAGACCGCGCGCCTGCCGCTGGTGGATTTCCGCCCGCCCAAGGATCGGTGGTGGGCACCAACACCGTGGCCAGCATGCGGTCGGGGCTGTACTTCGGCGCCATCGGCATGATCGACGGCATCCTGGAGCGCATCATCGAAAAGATGGGGCCGGAGACCGTGACGGTGGCCACCGGCGGGCAGGCGCACATGATCGTCGCCGGCTCGCGGTACCTGAAGACGCGTGGACGAGCACCTCACGCTCGAAGGCCTGCAAATGATCTGGGAACGCAACCATCCGATTTAGGCCACAACTACTTCAATTACTTCACCGAAATCGAGGAGCACTTTCAGCGCGCGCGGGGCACCAGTCTGTTCCTGCTCTCGCCGCTCGATTGGGCGCTGGTGGAGAGCTGGAAGAACGCCGAGGTGCCGCTCGAAGCCGTGCTGCGCGGCATCGACGCGGCTTTCGAGAAGTGGCGCGCGCGCAAGGTGAAGACGCAGATGGTGAACTCGCTGGCCTTCTGCGCGCAGGCCGTGCTCACCGAAGCGCAGATCATGGCCGGAGCGCGCGCCGGCGCGCGAGCGGAAGGAAACCGCGCCGCCGTTTTCGCTGGAGGAACTGCGCGCGTATCTGGAGCGCAACGCCGCCGCGCTGCCCGCCGGGTTTCGAGGACACCGCCGCCGCGCTGCGCACCCTGGCCGCCGAGGCCGAAGAGCATTTCGCCGACCTGGAATCGCTGGAGCGGCGGCTGACGGTGCTGGAAGAGAAGATGATCGCCGGCGCGCGCACGCGGCAGACCGAGGAGCAGGCGCTGGAGCGCGCGGCAGGAACTCGACCGCCAGTTGCGGCCCTATCGCGGCAAGATGACCGCCGAGCAGCTGACCATGCTGGAGAAGCAGTATCTGGAGCGGAGTCTGCTGGAGAAGGCGGGGCTGCCGAGGTTGAGTTTGTTCTATATGCGGTGAGACGGTGCCGGCGGGCCCACCGGCCGGTCTGCCCTGAGCGTCACCGGTGCGTCGCCGTGGTCAACTGACCTTTCGATACTGACCGTTTGATACTGTAGGTCATCCCGGCGTGTGCGGAGTATGATTGACTGGCTAACGAGTTTTGGGTGCGAAAGTCCTTTTAATGAACGGAACACCGAGGCACATCTTCCGGGCCGCCCAACTAGCCGCGACTCTTGCGGCGGCCGCTGCCGCCCAACAGGCCAACCCCATCGCCAATTGGGCCAACCTGAACCAGCTTGTCACGGGAGCGGAGATCCGTGTCACCCTGGCGGCCGGGAAGACGATGCGCGGGTTCGCGCAGGGCGTGACTCCCGAGTCACTGTCGATGAACACGAAGGCCAGCCAGGAGACGCTCGCCCGGGAGGATATCCGGCGCGTCGCGCTGAAGCGGCCTGGACATCGCGGGCGCAACACGCTCATCGGGCTGGCGGTTGGAACGGGCGCCGGCCTGGCCATAGGGGCCGGCGCCGATTCCCAGAACAGCCACGGGTTTATGGACCTCAGGGGTTGTTGGCCGCTTTCCTGCAAGGCGGTATACACGCCGCTGGGAGCGCTGGTGGGCTCGGTGGTCGGGGTGGCGTTGCCTACCGGTGGATGGCGGGACGTGTATCGGGTGCCATGAGGCCCGGTGTGCGGTGAATTCCGGCAGGCGCAGAACTTCACCGCCGCCTGGTCTCACGCGTAGCCCTTGAGTACGCGCCAACCGGCTCGGGCCCGAAGCCTATCAATGGCCCCCGGGAGCCGGACGGCAGGCCCTGACAGGCGTGCGTCTCCGCCGCTCCGTTTTGCGGTCATCAGGTGAGAGGCCTATACTGTGGGTATGACGTTCAGGGTCGTGCTGGAACGCGATGCCGAGACCGGCGACTACTCTGCCGTGTGCCCCGAACTCCCCGGTTGCGCCTCGGCCGGCGAGACCGAGGAGGAGGCCAGCGAGAACATCCGGGAGGCTATCGAGCTCTATCTGGCGCCAGGAGAGATCGATTTGCCGGAGAGTGCCAGGCTGCTAGAGGTGAAGGTTGGGTGAGCGCCGGGCGCCGAGGCTCACTTCAGACTAGATGATCGGGATTCTTCGACGCAACGGCTTTGCGATGGTTGGCGCTTCCGGCAGCCATCGGAAATGGCGGCATCCAGGTACCGGCAAACAGGTCATCGTGGCCCACCGCAGCGGACGCGTTCTTCCGCTCGGGACCATGAAGGCCATCATCGAAGGCAGTGGGATCGCGCCATCGAAATGGATGAGTTGACCGGCGCGCCGGCGGAGACATCTTTGCAGCAACACGCCGATCGCTGCCGGGCCGTTCCAGAATGAATGAGACGGGGGGTGCACCGCATGCCGGATTTTTCCTTCACAACGCACATTTTCAGGGAGGGCCCGATGTACGTGGCCTATGTGCCGGCGCTGGATGTGTCGAGTTGCGGGTCCACCGATGAAGAGGCGCGGAAGAACATCCGCGACGCGGTGCGGGGCTTCCTCGCCGCCAGCGCCGGCATGGGCACGCTGGACGAGATTCTGCTGGAAGCCGGCTACGAGCGGGAGGGCGGCGAGTGGCACGCCCAGGAATTCGCGGCGGTCGACCTGAACATCGAGAGGTGCTAGCGCGGCCGGAATCCCGCCGTCTCCATCTCGTCGGACATCGCTGGAGACGTTTTCAGAACCAATTAACCACAGATGAACACAGATAAACACAGATGAACGCATTTTGCTTATCCGTGTTCATCGGTGGCCATACATTTTGCCGTTCTGAGATACTCGCCACTCTTCTTGCCGCAGACTACTGGCTTATGCCGGCGATACGGCCGCTACCCCGCCACCCCCTCATCCGGGTGTTCGGACAGGATAGGTTCCATTTCAATCGCCAGGAAAGCCAGCGTGGGGCGTGGACCGCGACCTCGTCCCGCGCCGCATGCCCTTCACCGCCGCGAATCGCAGGAACGGCGCGTGACGGCGCTAGAGCAGGGAATGTTTGCCGCCGCCGCTGAAACTTTCCGGATCCGGCGGGTTTACCCACACATGAAGCGGTATTTTGTTTTCTGTCTCGTGCTGCTATGCCTGCACGCCGGCCGAGCTTGCCGCCCAATGCTCCTCCGCGCCGGCAAGCCTGAGCGCCACCTGCAACCAGCTCCAGGGCGAGCTGGACAACTTCAACACCACCGTCACCGCGGGATGGAACGGGGTCAAGACCCCGGTCGCTTTCGGCATCGAGCTGACCACCGCCGACTGCAATCGCGGGCCGGCCACCTTGCTCGCCCCCGGGACCTTCGCGCAGGTCTTGACCCAACTGAACGCTTTTGCCCTGGTGGGCGTGCAGTCCGTAACCACCTGCATCGGGTTCCCGATACTGTATCAGCCGTTCTACCAGTACAATGGCGACCCGCAGGATTACGTCCAAGTAGTGGCGTTCTACCAGAACTTCGTGTCGGAAGCCCACAAGCGGGGCTTGAAGGTAGTCATCGAAGCATCGGTGTTATTCCCCAGCGTGGCCACCGATCTGCCGCTCACCCAGTATTACGCGACGCTTTCGCAGGCCCAGGTAACCGCCGGGTGGGGGCAGAACGCCCTGACGATTGCGCAGCAGGTGCAGCCGGACTGGCTGAATCTCTGCTCCGAACCCGACACGCAGGCGGCGCTGCTGGGGCTCTCCGCGGAATACACGGCGCAGGAGTTTGCCGGCGCAATCGCGACCATCACCAGCCTGCTTCGCGCCGCCGGCATTGGCGGCAAACCGCTGATCGGAGCCGGCATCGGCAACTGGCAGAATAACGGAAGCGCCTATCTCCAGGCGTTGCTGGGCGCGGGCACGGATTACATCGACCTGCACGTCTACTCAGCCAACCTGAATCTTTTGCCGCTGACGGTGACTTACCTGGACGCCGCGCGCGCCGCCGGCAAGCGGGTGGCTATCTCCGAGGCGTGGCTGAAGAAGGTGACGGACGCGCAGATGCAGGGCAGCGAGTTCGCCATCATCCAGGCGCTCAGCGGCGATCCCTACGATAACTTCAGTTTCTGGGAGCCGCTCGATTCCGAGTTTCTCGGCGAGTTAGTCAAGCTGGCATACTGGAAGAACCTGGACTATCTCTCGCCGTTCTCCTTCGATTGGTTCTTCGCCTATCTGGACTACAACCAGTACGGCAACGCCACCACCGCCCAGCAGACCACGGCCATAAACGCGGCGGCCTCGGCTGCCATGCGGGCCGGGCAATTGAGCGCCGTGGGGCAAGCCTACGCGGCGGCCATCGGTCCGGTGAATTGGCCGGTGACGGTTTCGGCGGCGAGCGGCACGGCGCCGGTTGCGCCGGGATCGATCGTGAGCATTTACGGCAATGGCAATAACCTCGCCGCCATCGCCGCGTCCGCCGCTTCGCTGCCGCTCCCGTACACGCTGGGCGGCGCCAGCGTCTCCATCACCGGCAACACCGGAGCGCAGGCTGCGATGCCGCTGTTCTACGCCGGCCCGCAGCAGATCAACGCGCAGGTCCCCGATGGCGTGAACGCCGGCCGGCGGTCCTGACAATCGCCGCGCCGTCTGGCGGCATCCAGAGCACGGTGATGCTGGCAGCCGTGGCGCCTGGGTTGTTCTCCGCCAATGGCGACGGCAAGGGCCCGGCGGCGGCGGAGGTGGTCACCAATCACGCGGACGGCACGCAGACTATCGGCTATTCGTACAACTATCCCTGCGCGCCGGGAACCTGCGCCACGGCGCCCATCAAGCTGGGCGCTCCGGGCGATCAAACGGCGCTGGTGCTCTATGGCACGGGCATTCGCAATCGCGCGGCGCTTTCCGATGTTACTGTGCGAATCGGCAGCCAGACCCTTACCCGCCGCCTATGCCGGAGCGGCTCCCACGTATGTCGGCCTCGATCAGGTCAACGTGACGTTGCCGAACGGCCTGGCCGGGACCGGCACCGTGAATTTGATAGTCTCGGTGGCCGGGATAGCTTCCAACGCATTGACGGTCGCGTTCCAGTGATTGGACCGCCAGCGGAGTGAAAGAGGCACAATCAATCGCATAGCTTACATGACTCGCGGGAGGGACACATGAGTTCGATCGCACCCTGGCTGTCGGTTCGGCGGAGCGCGGAAGCAGTGGAGTTCTATAAGTTGGCATTCGGAGCTGCGGAGGTCTATCGCCTGGATGGCCACGGCGGAAGCGTGGTGGCCAGGCTTTCGGTTGGTGACGCCGAGTTTTGGTTGGGTGATGAGTCTCCGGAGCATGGTAACTTCAGCCCCGAGTCTATCGGTGGATCTTCGGTTCGAGTCATCCTCACTGTCGCGGACCCGGATGTCGTCTTTGCGCAAGCGCTCAAAGCCGGAGCATCCCAGATCTACCCGGTAAGAGACGGGCACGGTTGGCGAGTGGGGCGGGTGGTGGATCCTTTCGGCCATCACTGGGAAATTGGCCGCCAGATCTCCTCTTAGCGCCGCCCTTGCCCCCTCCGCAGACTGTTCATCACCACCGTCACGCTCGATAGCGCCATGGCCCCCGAGGCCAACATCGGCGAGAGCAGCCCCACCGCCGCGACCGGAATCGCCACCGTGTTATACGCGAAGGCCCAGAACAGGTTCTGGCGGATCGTCCGCATGGTGCGGCGCGCCAGCTCGATGGTGTCGGGAACGCCGGTCAGGCGGCCGCCCAGCAGGGTAATGCCGCCGGCTTCCATGGCCACGTCGGCGCCCGATCCCATGGCGATTCCCAGGTCCGCCTGGGCGAGGGCGGGCGCGTCGTTGACGCCGTCGCCCACCATGGCCACGCGCCGGCCGCCGGCTTGCAGCTTGCGGATCTCGTCCACCTTCCCGGCCGGCAGCGCCTCGGCGATCACGTGCTCGATCCCGGCCTCGCGCGCGATGGCTTCGGCCACGTCGCGGCGGTCGCCGGTGAGCATCCACACTTCCAGGCCGAGCGCGCGCAGGCGGCGCACGGCCTCGGCGGCTTCCGGTTTGATGGCGTCGGCGACTTCGATCGAGCCGGCGGCGGCGCCGTCCACGGTCACCGTCACGCCCGGCCGGCCCACTACCACCTCGCGCCCGCCCACGCGCGCCCGCACGCCATGTCCCGCTTCGGCCGTGAAACCGGTAGCCTCTTCCAGCGCGATGCCGCGCGCGGCGGCGGCTTCCACCACGGCGCGGCCGATGGGGTGCTCGGACGGCCGCTCGGCCGATGCTGCCAGCCGCAGCAGTTCGTCTTCCGTGAGGCCCGCCGCGGGCGCGACGCGCACCACGCGCGGCTTGCCCTGGGTGACGGTGCCGGTCTTGTCGAGCACGATGCAGCGCACGCCGTGGGCCATCTCCAGGGCTTCGCCGCTCTTGATCAGGATGCCGCGCGCCGCGCCGCGTCCGGTTCCCACCATGATGGCTGTGGGTGTGGCCAGGCCCAGCGCGCACGGGCAGGCGACAATCAGCACCGCCACGGCGTTCACCATGGCGGTCGAGAACGGCCCCAGAAACAACCACACCCCGAACGTAATCAGCGCGGCGATGAGCACTCCCACGGTGAAGTAGCCGCTCACCACGTCGGCCAGCCGGGCCACCGGGGCGCGCGAACCCTGCGCTTCCTTTACCAGTTCCACCATGCGCTGCAGCAGGGTGCCGCGGCCCACCTGGGTGGCCTGGTAGCGGAAGCTGCCGGAGCGGTTGAAGGTCCCGGCGAAAACCGCGGCGCTGGCGTGCTTGTCCACGGGCAGGCTTTCGCCCGTCAGCAGAGACTCGTCCACGGCCGATTCGCCGGCCAACACGACGCCGTCCACGGGGATGCGTTCGCCCGGCCGCACGGTCAGCGTGTCGCCGGGTTGCACCTGCTCCACCGGCGCCTCGGTTTCCACGCCGTCCCTCCACAGGCGGGCGGTGGGCGGTTGCAGGTCCATCAGCGCGCGAATGGCGCTGGAGGCTTTGCCGCGGGCGCGCGCTTCCAGCATGCGGCCCAGCAGAATGAGGGCGATGATCACCGCGGACGCCTCGTAGTAGACGTGCATTCCGCCGCGCACCGTTTCGTACAGCGAGTAAAGGAACGCCGACCCGGTGCCCAGCGCGATGAGCGAGTTCATATTGGCGGCGCGGTGGCGGAGCGCGCTCCACGCCGCCCGGTAGAAGGGCGCGCCGGAGTACACCACCACCGGCAGCGCCAGCGCCAGTTGCAGCCACGGCGAGGCCATCGTCATGCCGAGAACCATCAAAGGCGCGGCCAGGCCGGCGGCCACCACGAAGCGAAGCCGGTAGTCCGGTTCGCCGGCGCCGGGGCGGACTTCCGTATCGGGAACCCCATAGCCCAGGCCTTCGATGGTTTCGACGAAACCGGCGACGCGCGCGCGCCGCGGGTCGTACTCCACGGTGGCCGTGCGGGAGGCGAAGTTTACGGCGGCGCGCGTGACGCCCGGGGACTTGGCCAGCGTGCGTTCGATGAGCCGGGCGCAGGCGGCGCAGGTCATGCCGGAGACGGGCAAATCCACACGGGCGGCGTCCGCCGCGGGCGCCTGGCTCATAGCGGCACTTCGTAGCCCAGCTCGCGGACCGCCGCCGCCAGATCCTCCGGGGTGACCCGTTCGGGATCGTACTCCACCTGCGCCGACGCCTGCGCGTGGTCCACGGCCGCCCGGACAACCCCAGGCGTTCGGGCAAGGGTCTGCTGTACGCCGCGGGCGCAGTTTCCGCAGGTCATTCCGCGAACCGGCAGATTCACGGTTTTAGTCGCCATAGCTATATGATGCGCTTCCGGTGGCCTGCGGCGCATCCATGGCGGACGCCGGACCGGTCTCCTAAGTGCCCGCCAGCGAATAGCCATTCCAGCCGCCGGCGCCCGCTCGCTTAGAAGCTGTGAAGGAACGGGTTGGCAGGCGGAAGCGCCTGCCCCACCTACCGGTAACTCCTTTGGCGGCAACGTGGAACAGACGCTTCCGTCTGTCAACCCCGCTGGCGGAAGCTAATGAATCATGCCCGGCCAGCCGATATGTTGAACCAGCAACCGATGCGGCCCCACTTCACTGCCGATCAGGGCGACTGGCTGGCCGCCATCGATCGCCGGTCCCGGCGCCAGCGCCGCGCCATGCTGCTGGCATCCGGCATCGCCGCCTGCCTGGCGGTGGTTGCTGTCGTCGAAGCCCTCCTGCTGGGCTGGAAATGACGCGCGTGCCCCATTCACCCCAAGTACGCTAAACTGAGTTTTGTTTAGGCGGATCTCTTTGAACCGGTTCGTGGTTTCAGGCTTGCTGGCGGTCGCCGCCGTGGCTCGCGCCGACCAGCCCGCGATGGGCCAACTCGATAGCAGCCCCACACTCTTCACCGTTATGGCCGCTATCAATGCGGCCGGTTACGATGCGGGTCTGGCCCACAGCCACCCGCTCCGCCTGGCCCTGCGCGAGGAACTCGCCAAGCGCAACATCCCGTCCTTGAAAGCTATCCGGGAATTCGTGACGCGCCACCACATGTCGGACGACGAGGCCGAGCTTAGCCAGTACATCTCCTTCGGGGTCACCGCTGGTCCTCCGCCGAACTTCGAAATCAAGCTGCGGCAGGTGGAGACGCCGCCCGATGTCGTGCCCCTGCTCGAATTCTCGCCGCTCATCGCCAAGTTCTACAAGGAAGCGGGCATCGCCGATCTGTGGCAGCGCTCCCAGCCCCCCATCGACGAATACATCGCGCTGTACCACAGCCCCGTCAGCAACGCCGTTCAGGAAGTCAACGCCTATCTCCGCCAGCAATCCTCGGGCGTCACGTACCGCCATTTTCAGGTCTTCATCGATCTGCTGGAAGCCCCCAACCACGTTGCTACGCGCAGCTACGGCAATGAGTACACGGTGATCGTGGGGCCCTCCACGCCGCCGGCCGGGGCGAAGATGCCCGAACCGCGCACCTTCGACATCCGCCACGCCTATCTGCATTACAGTCTCGAACCGCTGGCCACGCACTACCAGGAAATTCTGAAACGCAAGAAACCCCTGGCCGATCACCTGGGCCGCGCCCCCGCCATCGGCGAGGCTTACAGGCAGGATTTTCTGCTGCTGGTTTCCGAGTGCCTGATCAAGGCTACCGAGTCGCGGCTCGATCGTAACCCCAGGGAAGTCGACCAGGCCTTCCACGAAGGCTACATTTTGACGCCGTATTTCGCCGAGCAGTTGCCGGAGTATGAACGGCAGGAACAGGCCATGACGCTGTATTACCCGGGCATGGTGGGCGGCATTGAGATGCTGAAGGAGGAGGCGCGTCTGGCCAACGTCGACTTCAACGGCAGGCCCTCCGAGCGCCCCGCCATCCAGGTGGCCCAGCCGGAGCTGCCGGCGCTGGAGGGCGCGGTCAAAATGCTCGACGATGCCGAGAGCCTGCTGGTGGCGAAGCCAGTGGATCAGGCCAGGCTGGACAAGGCCAAAGGGCTGTTCCTCGCCGCCCTGCAGGAGACCGATCAAAAGCCGCTGCACGCCAAATCCTGGTATGGGCTGGCGCGCATTGCGATGTTACAGAACGACCCCGAAACCGCCGAGGAGTTATTCCAAAAGACTCTCGGTCTGGATCCCGAGCCTCAGGATAAGGCTTGGACGCTGTACTATCTGGGAAGGCTCGCCGTCGCCGCGGGCGACCGGGGCCGCGGGATCCAACTGATTCAGGAGGCCCTCGGCCTGCCCGGCGCTTCCGAAAAGGCCCGGAAGGCCGCCTCCGATGCTTTGCAACAGATTCCGAAACCTTAGAAGGAGTTTTCACATCATGAAACGAACGATTCTCGCCGCCGCTCTGCTGGCCGCCGGCGCCGTTGGCCTGCTCGCCCAACCCGCCGGCAAGGCTGCACAGGCCGCTCCGGCGCAGGCGCCCAAGGGCCCCGCGCCCAAATCCCAGGCCGAGCTGCAGGCGCTGCAGGCATTGCAGGCCGCGGTCCAGGGCACCGATCTGGATGCCATCATCAAAACCTGCGAAGACCTGCTCACCAGGTTCCCCGATACCGATTTCAAAGACACGGTGCTCACCAGCGAAGCCGACGCCTACCAGCAGAAAGGCGATTGGATCAAGGCCCAGATCTTTGCCGAGCAGGCCATCGCCACCAACCCCAAGGCGGCCAATGCCACCCTCATGCTGGCCGACATTCTGTCCAAGCACACCGGCGAGCATGACCTCGACAGGGACGAGAAGCTCACCAAGGCCGAAGCCAGCGCCCACCAGGCCATCGAACTCGTAGCCGCCCAGCCGAAGCCGCCACAGGTCCCCGACGCGGCGTGGGACGGCTACAAAAAGCAGCTAACCGCCCAGGCCCAGGACGATCTCGGTCTGGTTTTCGCGGCCCGCAAGAGCTGGGATTCCGCCGCGGCCACGTTCAGGACCGCTATCGCAAGCACGCCGGAGCCGGCCTACAAAGTGCATCTGGCAAACGCGCTGCTACAAGGCGGCAAGCTCGACGAAGTCATCGCGGTCTGCGACCAGATCCTGGCCGAGCCCAACCTCAACCCGCGAATTCAGTCGGCGGCTAAGGGCATCAGGGCCAGCGCCATCGCCGCCAAGGCCACGGCAAAGTAGCGGCTGCGGTTCATGCGCGCGGAGCTTGCAGCTTTGGAGTCCAGGATCGGGTACCACTTCTCCAGCCAGGAGTTGTTGCGCCGCGCACTAATCCATACCTCGTTTGCCAACGAAGCGCGCACCGGCCAGGGATCTCCCCTCGACGATAACGAGCAGCTCGAATTTCTGGGCGATTCGGTGCTCGGGTTCCTCGCGGCGGAAGCCCTGGTCGAGCGCAATCCCCAGTCCCGCGAAGGCGGCCTCTCCGGCCTGAAGGCCCACCTGGTGAGCGCGGCCCATCTGCACGGCGTAGCCCGGCGCCTGGATCTGGGCAGCTATCTCGATCTGGGCCGCAGCGAAGAAATGAGCGGCGGACGCGCCAAGAAGACCCTGCTGGTGGATGCGCTTGAGGCCCTCATCGCCGCCATCTACCTGGATGGCGGCATCGAGCCCGCGCGCAGCTTCGTGACGGGCCACATTCTGGATGCGCCTATCGCCAGCGACGAAGACGCCGGCACCGACGTCCAGCCGGCCATCACTAATTTCAAGAGCGCCCTTCAGGAACTGGCCCAGGCTCGCAAGTTGCCGCAGCCCCGTTACACCATCGTTCGCGAGCGCGGTCCCGAGCACTCCAAGACATTCACGGTCGAGGTTCGCGCCGGCAAGGAGTGGACCGGCCAGGCGGAAGGCCGCACCAAGAAGATCGCCGCCCAGCGCGCCGCCCGCGCCGTCTACGAGCGCCTCCTCGCCTCCACACCCGATCCCGAGGGGAGCTTAGACCCTGAGGGAGCGGTTGACGCCGGGAGCGCGGAGCCACCCGGCTCTCCGGCATCCCCCACACAAACATGCCCGGCTTCATGAACCCGGCGGAGTTCGCCAACATCGCCGGCTGCGAGCGGAACTTCTGGTGGTATCGCGGCATGCGCGACATCTTTTTCCGCTTCCTCGACCCCTACCTTCAGGGCCGCCCGGTCACGCGCGCCCTGGAGGCCGGGTGCGGCACCGGATACTTCTCCCGGATGCTGCAGACCGAACGCGGCTGGCCCATCGTTCCCGCCGACATCAGTTGGGAGGGCCTGTCGCACGCGCGCCGGATGGGCGTCCAGCGCCCCGTGCAGGCGGACATTTGCAACCTTCCCTTCGCCGCCGCATCCTTTGACCTGGTGGTGTGTGTGGACGTTTTGCCGCATCTTCCGCCCGGCGCCGAGCGGCTGGCCGCTTGCGAATTCGCCCGCGTGCTGGCCCCCGGCGGCCTGCTCGCCCTGCGCGCCGCCTCGCTGGACATCCTGCGCAGCCGCCACTCCGCCTTCGCCTTCGAACGCCAGCGCTTCACCCGCCGCCGCATCGTCGCGATGGCGGAATCCGCCGGTTTCCGGGTGCTGCGCTGCACGTATGTCAACTCGCTCCTGCTGCCCGTGGCCCTCGCCAAGTTCCGCCTCTGGGAGCCGCTGTTGCGGCGGCCCGCATCGAGCGGCATTCGTCCCGTGTCCGGGTGGCTGGACCGGCTGCTGTACTCCGCGCTGGCCGTGGAATCGCGCTGGGTGGGCGCAGGCCGCGGCTTCCCCGCCGGACAGTCGCTGCTCCTCCTGGGAGAGAAGATGTGAAGTTCCCCTCGCTCAGCGTTTTCTTCCCGGCTTACAACGACGCGCCGTCGCTGCCCGCGCTGCTCCACCGGACCTTCGAGGTGCTGGATGCCCACGTGGCCGATTACGAAGTCATCGTGGTGGACGACGGCAGCCGCGACGGGACCGCCCAGCTTCTCGACACGCTCGCCGCCGAATTCTTCCCGCGGCTGCGCATCGTCACCCACCCCGAGAACCGCGGATACGGCGGCGCGCTCCGCAGCGGCTTCGCGGCCGCGCGGAAGGATTTCGTCTTCTACACCGATGGCGACGCCCAGTACGATCCCGGCGAGATACCCCGCTTGATCGAGCTGGCAGGCCCCGCGACCGGCCTGGTGAACGGCTACAAGCTGGAGCGCCACGACCCGGCCCACCGCATCTGGATCGGACGCATCTACAACTTCTGCGCCCGCCACCTGTTCGGCATCCGCATCCGCGACATCGATTGCGACTTCCGCCTGATCCGCCGCGATCTGCTCGACAGGATTCATCTCACCTCCACCAGCGGCACCATCTGCGTCGAACTGGTCCGCAAGCTGGAGATGAGCGGGTGCGAAGTGGCCGAAGCCGGCGTCCACCACTATCCGCGCCGGCACGGCTCTTCCCAGTTCTTCCGCCTCCGCTCCCTGGCCACCACGTTCCTGCAATTGCTGAAGCTGTGGATCCGGCTGGTGCTCCTGGCCTGAAGCCCCAGCGCCTGCGCTACCCTCAAAGCATGTCCATCCGCATCGTCACCGTCGATGCCTTTACCAGCCGTCCGTTTGCCGGCAACCCGGCGGCGGTCTGCGTTCTTCCCGAACCCCGTCCCGACCGATGGATGCGCGACGTCGCCCGCGAGATGAACCTCTCCGAGACCGCGTTCCTGGTCCCGCGCGAGGATGCCTTCCAGCTTCGCTGGTTCACGCCCGCCGTGGAGGTGGACCTGTGCGGCCACGCCACCGTGGCCAGCGCGCACGTCCTCTGGGAAGACGGCCATCTGCCCGCCGGCCGGCAGGCCCGCTTCGACACGCGCAGCGGGCGCCTGCTGGCCGATCGCCGGGGCGACTGGATCGAGCTGGACTTCCCCGCCAAAATCGCCGCCGCGGCCGAGCCGCCTCCGCACCTGTTGACGTCACTCGGTCTGGGCCACGCCGCCTGGGCCGGCAGGAATGCCTTCGACTACCTGGTGGAGGTGGACTCGGAAGAGACTCTCCGCTCGCTCAAGCCCAATCACAGCGAACTGCGCAAGGTGCCCGTGCGCGGCGTAATCGTGACCGCGCGATCGTCGGCGGCCGGCTTCGACTTCGTCTCCCGCTTTTTCGCTCCGGGCTCGGGAGTGGATGAGGACCCGGTCACCGGCTCGGCCCACTGCGCGCTGGCTCCGTACTGGGCCGCCAAACTGGGCAAGAGCGAGTTCACCGCGTTTCAGGCCTCGGCGCGCGGCGGCGTGGTGCGCGTCCGGTTGCAGGGCGACCGGGTGATCCTGGGCGGCCAGGCCGTCACCATCATGCGCGCCGAGCTGCTGTGGTGATGTGGGATTGGCAACCTGCCTTCGATGCCTGTACATTTTTCAGCGATTTTCCGCCTGTGCAGGCACCAAATGTGGGGCAGGCGCTTCCGCCTGCCAACCCGTTATGTTCTACCGCAGAAAGCTCCCTCACTGGCACCCCGATCTGAACGAGGCGGGATTCCTTTTCGTTACCTGGCGATTGTCCGGGTCCATCCCCCAGGTTCGACTGCCTCGGCGGTTGGCAAACGACAGCCATGGCCCCACGACCCGATCTTCGGGGCGGGCCTTTCTCGCTTTGGACCGCGAAGCGGACAAGGCTGCCTTCGGACCAGTTTGGCTGCGGGATGACCGAGTGGCGCGTGTGGTGGCCGGTGCCCTGTCATACGGCGACACTGGAAGGAATTTCTATCGGCTCGGAGCCTGGGTCATCATGCCGAATCACGTGCACGTGCTGTTGCGGCCCCAGACCCATTTGCCGGTGATCACGCGCTGGCTGAAAGGCTCCACAGCCCGGCAGGCCAACTTGATTCTGGGCCGAACCGGGGAGCCCTTCTGGCAAGATGAATCCTTCGACCATCGCGTGCGGGACGAGGTGGAACTGGAGCGAATCGCGCGCTACGTGGAGCACAACCCGGTCAGCGCTGGACTGGCAGCGTGCCCAGGCGACTGGCCCTGGTCGAGTGCGCGGTTGGCAGGCGGAAGCGCCTGCCCCACAAGGGCCGGCGCAATGCGCTAGCATCTCCCCTGGGGAGAATCGCCATGAAGATCGTTGCCACGCGCCGCAGTTTCCTGGGAACCGCCGGGCTGGCCGGTTTGGCCGCCGGCGCTGTCGAACCGTCCTCCGCCGCCATCGAACCCGAGCCTTGGGGGATCAAGCTCGGCATCGCCACCTACACCTTCCGCAATTTCGACCGCGCCAAGACCATCGAAATGATCAAGGCGGTCAAGACCCCGTGGATCAGCATCAAGGACGTGCACCTGAAGATCGACGCCCCGCCGGACGAAGTGCGCGCCGGACGCAGGGAGTTCGACGATGCCGGCCTGCGGGTGATGAGCGGCGGCAACGTGGATATGAACAGCCCCGCGCGCTCGACCGAGCAGGGCCTCCGCCACAGCTTCGAGTACGCCAGGGCCGCGGGCCTGCCCATGATGGTCTGCGCGCCCACGCACGACAACCTCAAGATCGTGGAACGCCTGGTGAAGGAGTTCGATATCCGCATCGCCATCCACAATCACGGACCCGAGGACAAGCACTTTCCCACGGTGCAATCCGTTCTCGACGCCGTCCGCCCGCTGGACCGCCGCTGCGGGTTGTGCATGGACATCGGCCACTCGGCGCGCACCGGGGTGGACGTGGTGAAATCGATCGCCGAAGCCGGCGAACGCCTTTTCGATATGCACTCCAAGGATCTGGAGAGCTTCACCGACAAAGCCAGCCAGTGCGACGTGGGCGACGGAATCATGCCGTTCCCGGCGATTTTCAAGCAGCTCAAAAAGATGAACTACCAGGGCTGCGTAAACCTGGAGTACGAGATCAACGGCGCCAATCCCATGCCTGGAGTGCAGCGCTCGTTCAGCTACATGCGGGGCGTGCTGGCGGGGCTGGTAGGGTGAGGGAGTGTCCCGCCGACCCGCGAATGTGTTGAACTGATAGCTAGACCATGATCGGAACCAAGGGCCAACGCAAGCTCCTCGTGACCAGCGAAGTGGTGGTCAATTTTCTAGGTATGGACGAAGCCAGGGTGCTCTCCACGCCGCACATGATCGGCGTGATGGAGCGCACCTGCCGCGATACCGTGCTACCCCTGCTCGCGCCGGGATATGACACGGTGGGGACGCACATCGAGGTGTGGCACCTGGCGGCGGCGCCCATCGGGGCGGCGGTGGAGTTTCGCGTGGAAGTAACCGCCGTGAACGGCCGGCGCATTCATTTCCGGGTGGAAGCCTGGAATGAGGCCGAGAAGGTGGGCGAGGGCACGCACGAACGCGCCACCATCAACGTGGCGAAGTTCGCCTCGCGGTTGGCTGCCCGGAAGACCTGACCGGACCGGAAGCGGCGGTCCAGCCCGCATTTCTGACACGGGACGAGCGAAAGTACTCGGAGGGGGCGAAAACACCGGGGGACAGACGGCTCCGTCCACGCGGCGCAGGAGAGACAGGCTGCTTTCTCGGGAGACGGTGCGCGCCTTGGGACAGAGTCGTCAGTCCCCGCGTTTTCGCAGGCTCCCGCCACGACGAAGGGTCGCATCCGTGAGGTACGCGGTCTACAATCTCGAGAATGTCGAGGCGGCTCGCAAGCCGCCGACCGTCTGTTTGCCGTGGGCCGCCGCGACCGCGGCGGCGGGCGACGTCTGCAGGCGATAGAACGCCAGCAGGACCGCCTCGTCGTAATCGATGGCGCGCGCGTATTGCCGGATGTAGCTGGTGTTGTAGATGCCGCCTGGCAGTTTCCGGAAGTCTCCGCGCTCGATGGCCTCCAGGAACCGCACGCTGAGTTTGGTCGATTCCGCTATCTGCTCCAGCGAAACGCCCCGATTCCGGCGGATCGCCGCCAACCCCAGAATGCTCTCGTCCTCTTTCATGAACCTTCCTCTCGGGCCGGAGAGCGGCGCTCCCCGGGCACAGAAGTCGTTATATCGAACGTTACAATATACCACTACTTGCGGCTCTGATACACTTCTTTGTGCATGGATATTTGCCGCCGCCGTTTTGGTACGTGCCTCCTCGGCGGCCTTGCGGGCAGCCGGGCGCTGGCCCTCCCATCCCGTCCGAAGCTCCTGGTGCTGATCGTGGTCCAACAATTCCGCCCCGAGTACCTGGACGGAGTCAGCCCCCAATTGGGCGCCGGCGGGCTCAGACGCCTGCTGGATAAGGGCGCCTGGTTTCCCGACTGCCGTCACGCCGCCAGCACCTTCCCCAGCACCACCCTCGCCACCCTGGCTACGGGGAGCTGGCCCTCGCAGCACGGCATCGTGGCGGAATCCTGGTACGACCGCCAGGCCCGGAAACCGGTCCCGGCTTCCGAAGACGCCCTGCTGGCCACCACCTTATGCGCGCAGGTGGCGGCCGAGCCGCGCACGCGGGTTGCGGTACTCTCGCTCGATGCCGCGCAAGCCCGCTTGTTCGCCGGAACACCCGAAGCGGGCATCTACTGGATGGACGAGCACGGGCGGTTCGCCGCCAGCGGCGACACGCCCGAATGGCTGCCGCCACCAAGCGGCCTCCTGCCCGCGGAAAACGCGCACGACGCACAGTGGCTGGCGGCGGGCGCACGCCAGGGAGCGCCGCCCTTGCGGACCCTGACTTTCGACCCGGCCCATCCCGAGCAGTTCCTGGCCTTGTACCTGGCCTCGCCCTTCAGCCAGAGCGCCCAGTTCGACCTGCTGGGGGAGATGCTGGTGCGCGAGCGGCTGGGACAGGGAAGCACGTTCGATTTCGTCACCGTCCTCTGCGGCGCTTCCGAGCTGTTGGGCTACGAGGTGGGCGGCCGGTCGCCGCTCATGCCGCAGATGATTCTGCAGCTCGACAAGCGCATCGAAGCGCTGCTGGCGCAGTTGGGCCGGGCAGTGGGGGATGGTGGCTACAACCTGGTGCTGGCCGGGGCTCACGGCGCGCCGCCCATGCCCGCCGCCGATGCGCGCGCCCGCATGGCGGTGAACGGCGAAACCGTAGCGCAGGCGGTGGACAAGGCACTGGCGGCTTCGGGCGCAGGCCACGTGCGCAAGTACCTCTACCCGTTCCTCTACCTGGATGCGGCCGTGGATCGAGAACCGGAAGCCTCGCGTTTGGCCGCCGCGCGCGCGGCATTTGACCTGGCGCCGGTGGCCGGCTACTATACCGCCGGAGGCGCCTGCTCCACCCACGACGAATGGGCGCGCCGCTTCGCCAACAGCTTCCATCCCAGGCGCAGCGGAGACGTCATGCTGTCCTACCGTCCCGAGTATGTCGAGGACTACGGGCAGGACCGGGGCATCTCCTACGGGTCGCTCTACGCCTACGATGTCCGGGTGCCGTTGTGCTTCTTCGGGCCGCAGTTCCGCGCCGGAGTTTTTGAAGCGCCCGTGGAGAGCGTGGACATCGCGCCCACGCTGGCCCGCGCCATGGGAGTGGCCGCGCCGTCTTCGAGCGTGGGCCGCGTGCTGGGCGAGGCGTTCCTGCCATGAGGGCGGCGGAACTGCTACCTCTCCTTCGCGCGCGCCGACGGTCTTATGTGGGGCAGGTTGTCAACCTGCGGCCGATTGTCAATCGGCCCGGCGAGCGCAGCTCGCCTGCGCGGGCGATCGACTCGCCCGCCAACCTCGGAGCTCCGTGCGCGAGTCGGCTGGCCGCCGCGTTTGCCCCAGAACAGGGCGGGATGACAATCCGCCCCACAGAACACCCGAGCCGCAGCCGAATCACGCGGGCCGCCATGGACTGCCGGGGGCGGTTGGTTGCCCCGCACGGGCCGAGTGCCACTCGGCCGCAGGTTACCAACCTGCCCCACAAACACCCATGACCCAACCCAATCCCCGTCTCGCCACCACACTCTGCGGCATCCCGCTCCGCACTCCCGTGCTCGCGGCTTCCGGCACGTTCGCCTATGGTCTTGAATTCGCCGGCCAGCTTGACCTCAACGCGCTCGGCGGCTTCGTGGTTAAGGGCCTCTCCCGCGAGCCCATCGAAGGCAACCCGCCGCCCCGCGTGACCGAAGCCACCGACGGCATGATCAACTCCGTGGGCTTGCAGAACATCGGCGTGCGCGCCTTCGTTGCCGAGAAGCTTCCCGCCCTGGCGAAGCTCGACACCGCCGTCTTCGCCAACGTCTTCGGCTACCAGGTGGACGACTACGCGGAAGTGGTTCGCGTCCTGGAAGACCACGCCGGATTGGCAGGCTACGAGCTGAACGTGTCGTGCCCCAACACCCGCCACGGCGGCATTTACTTTTCAAGCGACCCCGCGCTGCTGGGCGAAGTGGTGACGGCGGTGAAACGCGTGGCGCGCCGCCCGGTGATGGTGAAGTTGTCGCCCAACGTGAGCGCCATCGAGCCCCTGGCGCGGGCCGCCGAGCGAAGCGGCGCCGACGCCATCTCGCTGGTCAATACCTTCATCTCGCTGGCCATCGACGCGCGCGCGCGCCGGCCGCGCATCGGCGCGGGGTTCGGAGGGCTGTCCGGCCCCGCCATCAAGCCCATCGCGCTGCGCCTGGTGTATCAGGCCGCGCAGGCGGTGAAGATCCCGGTTGTGGGGATGGGCGGCATCGCGAACGGCACGGACGCGGCGGAGTTTCTCATCGCCGGCGCCACAGCGGTCGAGGTGGGGACAGCTACGTTCTGGGACCCGCGCGCGCCGCTGCGAATCGCCCGCGAGTTGGGGAAATTTCTGAAAGCGGAGAATCTGCCTAACGTATCCGGATTGACCGGCACGTTACGGATGTAAAGATACGGGCCTCCCCGCTTGCTCAGTGCCCACCCGCGTCAACCGCGCCCACCGTTGACTGGTGTCCGCAGTCCCGAGTTGGATCAAGTTGATCCAACTGGGAATCAGCCGAGTCCATGGAATCAGATACTTACGAGGAGAGAATGGCTCAAGTCGAGCCAATTCAGGGGGAGCGGGTGGTCCCAGGTGCCACCCAAGGCCGCCCGACGGGAAGCGGCGGTTTCTCAACTTTCAAACGCCTTGCGGCGCCGGGAATCCAGTTCGCGCCGCGCTTCTTCCTGCCGCGCGCGCACCACGGTGAACAGCCCTCCCACCACTGCTATGGCGGCCAGAAGCCCGAACAGCCCCCAAGTCCACTCGATTGGCAGCGCCTTCCCCGGTTTCCACCAGGCGGCCGTGGCCACCACCAGCGGCACGTCGAGACACGCGAAAACCGTCCACACGGCGGCGAACGCCGCGCGCCGCGACGGCTCCTCGACGGCCTGGCGCAGCATCAGGCAAGTGGCGAACAGTAGCCAGCAGACCAGCGCCGCGGTCAAGCGCGCGTCCCAGGTCCACCACCTGCCGGAGGCCGAGTGGATGACGAAGCAGCCGCTCACGATGCCGGCGGCCAGAAACGCCAGAAGCGTTTCGATGGCGGCGCGGGCGAGCGAGTCGAACCGGAAATTGCGGGTCCGCAGAAAGCCGATGCTGGCGATCAGCGCCGTCACCGCAGCCAGCGCGGCCGTTCCGCCGAGCGGGATGTAATAGAGAACGTCCTCGCGCATCAGCCCACCAGAATGGTCTCCACCAGCGCCAGCGATACGGCGGTGTAGATCACGTCGAAGCCCACCATCATCTTGAGCCACCCGTATTCGTCCGGCCCAATGGGATTGCCGGCCACGAGGCCGGCGGTCAATTGCATGGCGCCCAACAGCGCCGGGAACAGAATCGGGTAGGTCAGCATGGGCAGCATCAACTCGCGCAGGCGGATGTTGACCGTCAGCGCGCTCGAAATCGTCCCCACCACGGTCAGCCCCCAGGTGCCCAACACCAGCACCAGCAGAAGTTCGGGAAACTGCCGGGTCCACGGCACGTTGTAGAAGACGCCGAAAACCGGCAGCGACACAAGCTGCACCCCGAGCACGAGCAGGAAACTGGCGCACGCTTTCCCCAGAAACAGGGCCGCGCCCGAGACCGGCGCCGCGATCAAGCCGTCCAGACAATCGTTGGGCAGCTCGCGCGCGAAACTGCGATTCAAGACCAGCGTCCCGGCGAACGCGAACACGATCCACAACAGGCCGCCCGAGATTTCGCGCGTGGTGTCGGCCAGCGGGTCGAAGGCGAAACTGAACATCAGGAGGATCACCAGCGCGAAGGCCAACGACGAATTGATGGCTTCCTTGGTGCGCAGCTCGGCGCGCAGGTCCTTCGCGGCAATTACCCCGGCCTGGCGGAAGAATCCCATCAGCCCTCGCCATACCGCGCGTATACGTATCCCGGGTCGGCCGCCATCTCGGGCGTCGACGCGCCGTGGAAGGCCAGTTGTCCGCGCACGAGCAGCGCCACGTGCGAAGCCAGTTCCAGCGCTTCCCGCAACTGGTGGGTGGACATGACGACGGTCTTTCCGGAGGCCAGCGCTTCGCGGAGCAGGCCGGAGAGCACGGCGATGGCTTTATCGTCGAGCGCCGTGAAGGGTTCGTCCAGCAGCAGCACCCGCGGCTCGTGCAGGAAGGCGCGCGCCACCGCCAGGCGCTGCCGCATGCCGCGCGAGAACTCGCGCACCAGCCCGTTGGCCACGCGCGCCAGGCCGGTGCGTTCCAGCCAAACGCGAGCGGCGCCGGGCGGGTCGGCGAGGCCGTAGAGCCGACCGTAGAGCGTCAGATTCTCGATGGCCGACAATTCGTCGTAGACCGAAATGCCGTGGCCGAGAAAGCCCACCTGGCGCCGCGTGGCGGTGTCGCGCGGCTCGCCGCCGAAGATGCGCACCTGGCCGCGGCCGGGGCGCGAAAAGCCGGCGATGATGCGCAGAAGCGTGGTCTTCCCCGCCCCGTTGCGTCCGATCAGCGCCAGACACGTTCCCGGCGCGGCTTCCAGGCGGATGTCGCGTAGCGCCGGGTAGTCGCCGTAGAACTTCCACACGCCGTCAACGGCGACCGCGCTCATTGGCCTCCTTGGCGGGCGCCGGAAGATCCGGGGATTTGCGGTACAGCAGCGCGAAGCCCACCGCCAGAATGGCCAGCGCGAGCCCCAGGATGGGCACGACGTTGCCGTAGATGCGGGCCGGGATGGCCTCGATGGGCGGTCCATTGTCCGGCTCGTCCGTAGCCGCGGCGCCGGGCTCCGGAGCCGGGGCCACCACACCAGTCAGGGTGATCTTGTAAGTGGCGCCGGGGAGTCCGAATAAGTGGGCCTGCGTGCGCGGCTCGGTTCCCAGATCGCTCAACCCGCCGCCCGCCAGCGTAACTCCCTGCGGCGCGACCAGGTAAGTGTTCTCGTCCTGGGTCGCCACCTTGCCTTCGTACGGCTCGCCCGGCGTGTAAGCAACCGTGTAGGTGACGTCGAAGCGCGTCTCGCCGGGTTTGATGGCGAAATCCACGGCCATGACGTCCGCGGACGAAGTACCAACCAGGGCGGCCGGAATCGGCATCCCGCCCGGCGCGGTGGCGCTCACCTGCGCTTTGCCGGCGGCCGCGGCGGGCAGATAGAAGCGCAACTCGCCCTTGCCGGGATCGTGCCAGGCGGTCTTGCCCGCGTTGGTATAAATGAAAGTTTCCTGGATGGCCATCTGGCCGGACGCCGACGGCTCGAAAAACAGCATGTGCTTGGACACCTTGGCGGCGCCCGGTTGCTTCGACGAGGCGTAGACATCGAGCGCGATGTCCGTCGAGGGCGCGCCCGGCGGCAGCGTCCGGAAGTAGGTGACGCCGTCGAACGCCACGCGGAGGAGTTGCGGGCCCTGCGCGTCGCGGTCGAAGCGGAAGCGGCCCCGGTCGTCCGACTTGGCCTCGCCAATGGGCTCGACGCCGTTCTCGCTCAGCCGGTTGAGCTCCACCGTGGCGCCGGCCTGCGGCTGTCCGGTGGTGCGATTGACCACCGTGCCGGTAACCGCCGCCATGGCCGGCAACGCCAGCAGCAGAAACGCGAGTAGCGGCTTCATGCGATGCCCGCTTTCATGGGCTTGCCGCACTCGCCGCAGAATTTCAGGTCGGCCGGGAATGCGGTTCCGCAACTGGGGCAAACGAAGCGGCGTGCGATGCTGGGGGACGGCGGGGCAACCGGCGCAGGTGGCGGCGGGGCAGCCGTTGGCTGGAAACCGCTCCGGATGCGGTCCGCTTCCGCCATCACCGCGGCCAGTTCCTTCTGCAAATCCCGCTTGGTGTTCTGGTAGTCCTCGCCGGAAAGCTTGCCCACGCGATATTCGAATTGCAGGTCGCGCAAGTTCTCGTAGATGGCCGCCTTGCGCTCGTCGAGGTGCGCGAACGGCGATACCGGCTCGGGCTCGGGAATGTCCCGCGGCCCCACCACGAGAACGAACGCGATGACGCCGATCGCGATCACACTGGCTATTACGATGATTGCCAAAGTCCGCTACTCCAAATCGGCCAGATCCTTCTCGATCTGGTCCTTGTACTTCTCGAGGGCCGGGTCTTCCGGTTCCGGCGCGCCGGTTGTGGCCGCAGGCCGGGGCTGGTAGTACTTTCGCACGAACAGCCAGATTACCACCAGACCCAACCCGGCCACGGAATACGGTACCACCCAACCGAAAGCGCTGGGCGGCGCCAGGTAGATGCCCGGACCGTAGTCCTGGACAAAGGCCCGGATGATCTGGTCGTCACTCATGCCCACGGCCTGCATGCGCGCGATCCGCTCCTTGGCCGGCTTGGAGAAACCGCACTCCAGCATGCTGCAGGATGCCACGGAATCCTTGCAACCGCACTGGCAGGCCAGCCGCATGGCCACGCGGCGGACATCCGCGCTGGGCTTTTCGGAGGCGGTCTGCGCAGCGGCCGTGAAGATCATCAGTAGAGCGAGGATCGGGAGCAAGATTGTGGGGCAGGTTGGCAACCTGCGGCGGAGTGGAACTCGGCCCGGCGAGCGCGGCTCGCCCTTCTGCCCCGTACAAACCTGGGCAGGCGGGTTACCAACCCGCCGCGGGCTGCCAGCCTGCCCCGCAGAGCAGCAGAGCCGCAACCCAACCGCGTGGGATATTCCGGGCTGCCGGGGGCCGGATCGTCTGGCGCGCAGGCGAGACCAGCTCGCCGGGCCGCGCCCAGAGGGCACCCGCAATCGGCCGCAGGTTGACAACCTGCCCCACATAAAACCGTCGCGGCGCGCGAAGAATTTGACAGGTAGTAGTACATAAGGCAGTGCCCTAAGCCGGCTCATGTTTGGTAACCTCGACTTGGCCCACTACCGAGGTGCGCGGGTACTCCCGCCTCACCTTGCTCGGAACCAGGCACACCAGCGTACCGCCGATCAGCACCAGCCCGCCGATCCAGATCCACGATACCAGCGGGAACACGTAGGCCTGAATCACCGCGCGCTGGTTGTCGTCCGACATGCCGCCGAAATTCAGGTAGAGGTCTTCGTTGGGCCGAGCCCGAATGCCGACTTCCGAAGTGCTCTGCCGGCTGGCTTTGTAGAAGCGCTTCTCGGGCGCCAGCGTGGCCAGAATCACGCCGTTCCTGGATGGCTCAATGATGGCGCGGTGCCAGGCGTAGTTCGGGTTGTCTCCCTGTTGCAGGTCCACCATGCGCAGCGTGTAGGCGCCCACCGTCATGCGGTCGCCCCGGTTGAGTTCCTTGGTCTCATTCTGGTTGAACGCGTGGCCGGTGAAGCCCACGAACATGAGGACGATCCCGAGGTGCACCAGGTACCCGCCGTAGCGGCGCGTGTTGCGATGCGTCAGCTCCACGGTGGCGCGCAGCAGGTTCATGCCGTTCTTGGCGGCGATGGCGCGCGCGCCCTTGTAGAACTCCACCTTCACCGTCAGCGCCACGAAGAGACAGAATCCGAACGAAATCAGGGCGTAGGGATGCCGCATGCCGGCGGCGAACAGCGCACCCACCAGCACCACCGCCGCGACGCCCGGCCACTGGAAGTTGCGCCGCAAGCTCTCCGCCGACGTGCGCCGCCAGGCGAATAACGGCCCCAGCCCGGTGAGCAGCAGCAGGAACAGGCCGATGGGCACCATCAGCCGGTTGTACCAGTCGGCATCGAGCGAAATGCGGTCGCCGGTGAGGGTTTCCGAAATCACCGGGAACAGCGTGCCCCACAGCACCGCGAAACAGCTTGCCAGCAGCACCAGGTTATTGAACAGGAAGCTGGATTCGCGCGAGATCACGCTCTCAAGCTGCGATTCGCTCTTCAGATAGTCCAGGCGGTCCAGGATCAGGTAGATGGTGGCCGCGATGCCTACCGCCAGGAAGCCGACGAAATACTTCCCGATCTCCGACCGCGCAAACGCGTGCACCGATTGCACCACGCCCGAGCGCGTCAGGAACGTCCCCAGAATGCACAGGAAGAAGGTGGCCGAGACCAGCACCATGTTCCACACCTTCATCATGCCCTTCTTTTCCTGCATCATCACCGAGTGCAGAAACGCCGTGCCGCTGAGCCACGGCAGCAGCGAAGCGTTCTCCACCGGGTCCCAGCCCCAGTAGCCGCCCCAGCCGAGCACGTGGTAGGCCCAGGCCGCTCCCAGCATCACGCCGGTGCTCTGGAACAGCCAGGCGATCAGCGTCCAGCGCCGCGTGGTGTGGATCCACGCCTCGCCCGGAGAGCGCGTAATCAGCGAGCCCATGGCGAAGGCGAAGGGAATCGTGAAGCCCACGTAGCCCAGGTACAGCATGGGCGGGTGGATGGCCATGGCCGGATACTGCAACAGCGGGCTCAAGCCCTGCCCGTCGCGCGCGGCGACGATCAGCCCGTCCTGCGCCAGCATGCTGGAACGGGTTGGCGATGAAATTATTCAGCGCCAGGAAGAAGAGCTGCACCGCGGACAAGATCGCCGACGGTCCACGGCAGGATGTCACGGTGCTTGCGCCGGTTGGTGAACACCACCACCGCCGCGTACGTGGACAGCAGCCAACTCCACAACAGCAGCGAGCCTTCCTGTCCGCCCCACCAGGCCGCGAACTTGTAGAGCATCGGCATGCTGCGGTTGGAGTGCTCGGCCACGTAGGCGAAGCGGAAGTCGCCGGCCATCAGGACGTAAACCAGCAGCCCCGCGGCCAGCGTGATGAGCACCCAGACGGCGTAGACGGCGCGTTGACCGCTGACCAGGAGAAACGGATTGCGCTTCAGACGCCCAACCACGGAGGCCGCGGCGGCATACAACGCCACCGCAGAAGGCCAGAAGAATGGCCAGCGAACCCAGATTTTCCATATTCCCCTCTAGTTAGATGGTACTCTTGCCGGCGTTGATATTTGGAGCGGCTTGACCCGGCGCCAGTTGGCCTGGTTTGGATTCGTACTTCGACGCGCACTTGGCCTGGATCCGCGCCGCGCGGAACACCCCGTCCTTGTCCAACTTGCCGTCGGCCAGCGCCTGGGCGCCGTCCTTGAAGGTATCGGGCAGGGGATCCGCGCCGGTGTACACGACTTTCAGCGTGGTCTTGTCCTGCTCGAGGACGAATTCCACGCCGCCGCCGACGCGTTGAATGGACCCGGTGGCCACGTCGCCGGCCACCCGCAACCGCTGTCCGTATGCCCGCGGACCCATCTGGTTCAGTTCGGCGATGGTCTTGTAGTAAGTCTTGGTTTCCGCCGTGCCCTTCCAACCTACCCACACCAGCACGACGATCACCAGGGCGATCAGTGCGGCGAATTTCCCATATTTCTTCATGCACATCCCTCTGATTTCACAGTATACTCCGTTCGGGCGAGGGGCTAAAACCGGGAACCAGGTTCGCCGCGGAATGCACGACCGGATAGAGTGGAAGAAATGGGCCTGAGAGCATTGAACCCCGCGCGCTACGGCGAACTGTGCGCCGGGGCGCTTCCCAAAGTGATCGCCAACGAGCGGGAATTCGACCGCATGGCGCAGACCCTCGAGCGCCTGGCCTTTCGCCCCGACCTCAGCCCGGAGGAGACCGCCCTGGCGGAACTCCTGGCGCGCCTGGTGCAGGATTACGACGACCGGCGCCACCCGCTGCCCAAGTTGCCGCCGCACGCCATGATCCGCTTCCTCATGGAGCAGCGCGGGCTCCGCCAGGCCGACCTGCTGCCGGTGTTCGGGTCGCGTAGCGTGGCGTCCGATGTGCTAAGCGGAAAGCGCGAGCCCAGCAAGGCGCATATCCGCAGACTGGTTGAGTTCTTCCGGGCGCCAGCGGAGCTTTTTCTGTAGACTGCGCCGCCTGCCCGACAGAGCGGCAAACTGCGAACAGGCGCTCTCGGCCGCGAAGCCGGTGGACAAGTCGGAAGGCGGGTTGACGGGGTACCCCCTTGGGGTCCGCAGCAGGCTGCCAGCCTGCCCCACATAAAACCCTCTCAGAAATACCACAGCAGAATCGACTTTCCAATCCGCCGCTGGGGCGGTATCGCATCGGCCCACTTCGGGTACCCGAACACCTTCCAGATGGTGATGCTCACCGCGTTCCAACCGGGTGACGGATGGTCGGTTTCGCCCGGCGCCATCGGCAGCATCTCGTGCCCGGCCATGGGGTAGGTGCGGTTGAACGGCACGAAGGTCACTTGCGTCGCGTGCTGGCTTTCCAGAAACGCTTCGAGGCGCTTCATGTCCTGGCCCCAGTCCACGTCCGAATCGGCCAGAAACCGTTCCGGATGGCTACCGGCGATCTCGTTGGTGCAGGCCAGATAGTCGGGATGCGCCAGGTCGCCCACGACGATCTGCCACACGATCAACCCCGCCACCGCCGCCTTGGCCGCCCAACCACGCGCATCGGCCGCGGCGCAGCCGCAAACCACCGAAAATCCCACGTAGACCGGGAGCAGATAGCGCACGCCCAGGTCGATGTGGCCGCGCATGGAAATCAGCACAATGGCGATCGAAAACGCCGCCGCCAGCCCGGCGGCCCGGCGGCGATCGCCAACCAGGAACGGCGACAGGCCGAGAAGCGCCAGCATCCCGAGCGGCGTTTTCAGCGCCAGCACCGTGGGGAAGTAATACCAGAATCCGGTGGCGCTCCGCCGCCCCAGCAGATACGCCGGGTGGCCGCGCTGGCTGTGCATCCAGACCGCGTGGATCCCCGAGAAGAACCGCGGCGCCGGCAAGCGGAGGTGCAGGAATTCCACCCGCGCGAACGTGAATCCGTACACCGCCCAGACCGTCAGTGCCGCGGCAGCCGCCGCCAGCGCCACCGCCCGCCGCCGCGTCCACAGCTCGCCCGCCAGCCACCGCGGGCCGCGGCGCCCGGAGGCCATTTGCCACGCGCACATCAGCGCCCACGCCGATGGAAGATACAGCAGCGCCGAAAACTTCGAGACGAACGCCAGCGCCGTCAGCACGCCCAGCGCCACGCTGCGGCCGCGGGTGGGCAAGTCGGCCCAGTGGAGCGAGGCCAGCGCCGCCGCCGCTGTCATGGCGCACAGTGCGAGGTCGGTGGTCGCGAGGCCCCCGTGCCCCAGGATCGGCGGCAGGGTGGTGAACAACAAGGTCGCGATCACGGCCGCCTTCGGTCCGCCGGCGCGCAGCCCCCACAGATACGCCACCGCCGACGCGATCCAGAAGAAGATCAGGTTGCCCGCGCGGCTGAGGGCCAGCGTGCGGTCGTAATGCCGGCCGTGCCCCAGTATCCGATACCCCTCGAAATACGATTCCGGCCCCGGATGAAACCGTTCTCCCGCCAGAAACGGCCCTATGCCCGAAACCACGCGGCCCAGCGGCGGGTGCACGTCCTCGTACAGAAAGCGGCCGGTGCTCAGGTACTCCATCCCCGCCGCCAGCGTGTCCGGCTCGTCGATGATGTGGTTGAAAACCAGCCAGGTGGAAGCGATTCGGAAGGTGCCGGCCAGCACCAGCGCCAGCGCGACGAGAGTGGGCCACCGGGGAGATTGCATGTGCCAAGCGATTATAATCAGTCGCCCCCCTGGCAATCAACTCACCCGGCGCAGCCTGGCCGGCCGCCCTCTATTTCGCCGCCATGATCGAGCTGACGTGAATGGTCTTCGCCGTCGCGTCCAGCGTGCCCGCCACCGTTACCTTCCTGGCGGCGAATTTGGCGGCGCCCGTCTGATCGCTGAGAACATACGTCTGCTTGCCGTCCCACAGCGCGTACTTGGCTCCGGCGCGTACGCACTCCGTCACGCACTTCTCGTCCGAGCCCATGTTCATGGCCTTGTGGTCGCCGCCGCACATACTGTCGGTGATGGTACCGGTAAACGTCCGATCCGCGGCCAGCATCAGCGCCGCCGAAGCGAATATCGTCACGATGATTTTCTTCATTTGAGTTCTCCTAAGGAATCCTGCCGTTCTTCATTTCGATTCGAAGCCACAGCTCGTTGAATCTGTCTTCGGAAATGGCCTGCTGCAATTCGAAATTGAAATCCTTGCGCCCGCCGTATTGCGCCGGCGCGCATTCGAACGTGGTGATGGTCAACTGAAGCGGCCCGGAACTGGCGATGCTCGCGATATCCGTATACCGCCACGTGCGCGACTCGTCCAACGCCCGAGTGCGATACGCGATGGTATCCGCCGCCAGTTCGAGTACCCCTTGCGAACCCGCGCGCGCCACGTGCTTCACCGGCAGCGTCCACGCCACGCCGCCCGGCGGCGGCGCCAGTTCGGCAACCAACCGCTGGTCCATGCGATCCTTGAGCAGCGCATACAGCTCGGCCGCGGGGACCGCGCCGCTGAATTCGTAACTGCGCTCGGCCCCCGGCAGCCTGCCGTTTTCGTAGCTCACCACCACAATGCGGTTTGGCGCCAATTCCAATTGCCGGATTTGGTCGAGCGGCCACTGCCACGCGTGGCCTTTCGGTCCCGTGAACCGCACGCCAGCCTCGCTGACATCGAGCGTTCCCTCGCAGCCGCCGCGCACGTGCCGGTGCCGCATGGGAAACTGCGCCGCCGCCGCGGCCATTGCCCACGCCAGAATCAAACCGCCTGTCTTTTTACCGAGCGCCATTTCCAAACCTCGTAAATTGCCGGATACACCACCAGCTCCAATAAGAACGACGTAAATATGCCGCCGATCATGGGCGCGGCGATGCGCTTCATCATGTCCGCGCCCGTGCCGTGCGACCACATGATGGGCGCGAGGCCCACGAACATGGTGGCCACCGTCATGAATTTCGGGCGGATGCGTTTTACCGCACCGTGGGTGATCGCCTCGCGCAAGTCCGCTTGGCTTCGCATCCGTCCCGCCTGCCGCCGCTCCTCGTATGCCAGATCGAGATACAGCAGCATGAACACGCCCGTTTCGGCGTCCACGCCCATCAGCGCGATCAACCCCACCCACACCCCGATGCTCATGTTGTAGCCCAGCAAGCTGAGCAGCCAGATGGCGCCCACCGCCGAAAACGGCACCGCCAGCAGAATGATGGCGGTCTTCGCGGCGCTCCGCGTGTTGAGATACAGCAGCAGAACGACCAGGAACAGCGTCAGCGGCAGCACCACCTTCAGCCGCTCGCGCACCCGCTCCATGGCTTCGTACTGCCCGCTCCAGGCCAGCGTGTAACCCGGCGGCGTAGTGACGCTCTCGCGCACCGCCTGCTTGGCCGCCGCAACGTAGCTTCCCACGTCGCGTCCGGCCACATCCACGTAAACGTAGCCGCTCAGCATGCCGTTCTCGTTGCGCAGCATGGCGGGGCCGCTCGAGAGCTTCAGCGTCGCAATCTCCGCCAGCGGAATCTGCGCCTTTCCGCCCATCGCCGGCACCAGCACCCGACTCAGCCGGCCCATCGAGCTGCGCGAGTCGCGGAAGTAACGCACGTTGATCGGGTACCGCTCCAGCCCCTCGATCGCCGTGCTCACGTTCTCGCCGCCGATCGCCGACATCACCACCGCCTCGGCATCGTCCACGCTCATGCCGTAACGCGCCAGTTGGTCGCGCTTCAAATCGAAATCCAGGAAGTATCCGCCGCTCACCCGCTCGGCGAACACGCTGCGCGTGCCGGCCACGCGCGCGAGCACCGGTTCGATAGCCATGCCGATACGCTCGATCCCGGCCAGGTCCGGGCCGAAGATTTTGATCCCCACGGGCGTCCGCACGCCCGTGGTGAGCATGTCGATACGGTTCTTCACCGGCATCGTCCAGGCATTCGACACGCCCGGAAACCGCAGTGCGCCGTTCATTTCGTCCACCAGTTGCCCGGTCGAGATGCGATCCGGCGTGATGCGCCCGCACAGCGGCTTCATCCACTCCGGCCACCGGTCGTACCAGGTCGCCACGCGCCGCCACTGGGATTTCGGCTTCAGCGTCACCACCGTTTCCATCATTGAAAGCGGCGCCGGATCGGTGGGCGTCTCCGCGCGCCCGGCTTTTCCCAGCACCCGCTCCACTTCCGGGAATCGCATCAGGATACGGTCCTCGATCTGCAACAGCCGGCCCGCCTCGGCGACCGAGATCCCCGGCAGCGTGGTGGGCATGAACAGCAGCGAGCCTTCGTCGAGCGGCGGCATGAACTCCGAGCCCAGGCCCTGGTACACCGGCACCGTCACCGCTACCAGCGCCACCGCGCCCGCCAGCACCAGCCACTTCCAGCGCAGGCTCCAGGCGACCACGGGCGCGTACAGGCGCATCAGGACGCGGCTGATGGGATGTTTTTCTTCCGAATGGATCTTGCCCACCAGCACGCCGTTCGCGATCCAGCCCAGCCAGCGCGGCCGGATGCGGAAGCCTTGTTTGCGGAAGAACAGCAGCCGCAGCGCCGGGTCCAGCGTGATGGCCAGCACCGCCGCCACGATCATGGTGAAGTTCTTGGTGTAGGCCAGCGGCTTGAACAGCCGCCCCTCCTGCGCTTCCAGCGTGAGCACCGGCAGGAACGAAACCGCGATCACCAGCAGCGCGAAAAAGCTGGGGCCGCCCACTTCCTTCACCGCCGCCACAATCGTCCGCTGGTAATCGCCGGCGCTCCAACTCGCGTCCGCCGCTTCCAGTTTCTTGTGGGTCTGCTCCACCACCACGATGGCCGCATCCACCATCGCTCCCACCGCAATCGCGATTCCGCCCAGCGACATGATGTTGGCGTCGATCCCCATCAGCCGCATCGGCACGAACGAAATCAGCACCGCAACCGGAATGGTGACGATCGGGATGACGGCGCTGGGCACGTGCCACAAGAAGATCAGGATCACCAGCGCCACCACGATGAGCTCCTCGATCAGCGTGCGCTTCAGGTTGTCGATCGAAGCCAGAATCAGCTCCGAACGGTCGTACGCCGTCACCACCTTAACGCCCGGCGGCAGGCCCGGCTCCAGTTCCTTCAGCTTCGCCTTCACGCGCTCGATCACGCGCAGCGCGTTCTCTCCCTGCCGCATCACCACGATGCCGGAAACCGTTTCGCCCTCGCCGTTCAGATCCGCGATGCCGCGCCGCAGGTCCGGCCCCAGCGTCACCGAGCCCACATCCCGCAGCAGGATCGGCACTCCGTTCGCGGTGACTCCCAGCGAAACCCGCTCCAGATCGCTCGCCGAGCGGGCGTAGCCGCGCCCGCGCACCATGTACTCGCGGCCCGTGAATTCCACCAGCCGCCCGCCCACGTCGTTGTTTCCCGCGCGCACGGCCGCCACCACTTTGTCGATGCCTACTCCATACCCGGCCAGCCGGTTGGGATCCACGTTTACCTGGTACTGCCGCACGAATCCGCCCAGCGGCGCCACCTCCGCCACACCCGGCACGGCCTGCAACTGGTAGCGCAGAAACCAGTCCTGGGTGGAGCGCAATTGCGCCAGGTTGTTCCGCCCCGTCGTATCCACCAGCGCATACTGGAACACCCAGCCCACACCGGTCGCGTCCGGCCCCAGTTCGGTCTCGACTCCCCGCGGCAGCCGCGATTGAATCTTGGAAAGGTATTCGAGCGTCCGCGAGCGCGCCCAGTAAATGTCCGTGCCGTCCTCGAAAATTATGTACACGTACGAGTAGCCGAAATCGGAAAACCCGCGCACGTCTTTCACCCGCGGCGCTCCCAGCATGGCGCTCACCATCGGGTAGGTCACCTGGTCTTCGATGATGTCCGGGCTGCGGTCCCACTTCGAGTAGACGATCACCTGCGTGTCGCTCAAATCCGGAATCGCGTCCAGCGGAATGGACCCGAGCGACCACCAGCCGCCCAGCGCCGCCGCGGCCACCACCAACAGCACCAGAAACCGGTTGCGCGCCGAAAACTCGATCAAGCCGTTAATCATTTCGCCGTCCCGCCGCTGGCCGCCTTCAACTGGCTTTCCGAATCGAGCAGGAAGTTACCCGAGGTGACGATGCGCTGGCCCGCCCGCAGTCCTTCCAGAATCTCGACCTTGCCGCCCACGCGCTCTCCTACGCGCACCGGGCGCGGCTGCAGGTTGCCATTGCCGAGGTCCACGAAAACCTGCTGCCGGTCACCCGAATCGAGCACCGCCGATTCCGGCGCCATCAGCCGCCGCGCGCCGCCCGTGTGAATCTCCACTTGCCCGTACATATCCGGCTTGAGCCGCTCGCCGGGATTGGCGACTTCGATCCGCGCCTTCAGCGTGCGCGACGCCGCGTCTACGCCCGGCAGAATGTAGCTCACCCTGCCATGGAACGTCCACCCCGGCATGTAATCGAGCGTCAACGTGGCCGCCTGGCCCAGCCGCACGCCGGCGGCTTCGTACTCGAACACGTCCGCCACCACCCACACGGTGGAAAGGTCGGCCAGCGTGTACAGCACTGTGTCGGAGGTCACGTGAGAATTGGGAAACGCGTTGCGCTCCGTCACGTACCCGGAAGCCGGCGCATAGACCGTCAGGTTCTCGATGGGCTTTCCCGTGCGCCCGACTTCGTCGATCTGCTGGCCGGAGATGTCCCACAACTCCAGCCGCTTGCGCGCGGCCGCCACCAGGTTGTCGTTGCCCGCCGCCATCTCCGGCATGGCCCCTTCGCGCATGGTGCGCTGCGCTCGCAGCGCCAGCAGATACTCCTGCTCGGTGGCCAGCGCGTCCGGGCTATACACGGTCGCCAGTGGGTCGCCCTTCTTCACGTACTTGCCGGTGAAATCGGCGAACACACGTCCGATCCAGCCCTCCAGGCGGGTCTGCACTTTCACTATCCTGGTTTCGTCCAGCGTCACCCGGGCCGCCGCGCGAATCGTATCGGCGGTGGTTTCGTATTCGGCCGTACCGTATTCCACGCCGATCAACTGCTGCTTTTCGGGCGACACCTGCACTGCGTCGGCAGCCGCGCGGTTCGGCAACTGGTCGCCCGCATACACGGGGGTCAGCTTCATGCCGCAGTCGGGCGCGATCCCCGGTTTGTCGGACTTGTACCAGGGATGCATCGGGTCCACCCAGTAAAGTACCTTTCGCTCGGCCGATCCCGGCGCCGCCGGTTTCGCGCGCCAGCGTTCATAGCCCAGCCCGCCCAGAAAAGCCGCCGCCGCCACCAACACCACCAACGTCGGTTTCATTTCGACTCCACCCCCGTCAATTCTTCGAGCTTCGCCAGCGCCACGTGAAACCGCATGATCTCCTCGTGGTCCATCAGCTCGTAATCCATCACGCTGGTGAAACTGGTGAAGAGCGCGATGAAGTCCGCGCGCCCGGCCTGGTAACCGGCCAGCGCGGATTCGTACGCCAGCCGCGCCTCGGGAATCACCGACTTCTCGTACAGGTCCACCAGCTTGCGCGCCGCCGCCGCTTCGCTATATTGCTCGCGGATGCCGGCCTCCGTCTCCAGCACTGCCGCCGCGTACTCGTGACGCGCCTGGCTGGCGCTGGCTTCCCGCTCACCCACCGCCGCGCGCTGCTTGCGCCAGAAATACGCCGGCAGCTTGAAATCCACTCGCGCCTCCCACATCGGCGGCATTCCGCCCTGGTTGAAGTAGCCGCCCGATATCGTGTAGTCCGGCGCGTAATCCTTGCGCGCCAGGCTGGCCGCCAGTTCGTTGCCCTGCACCACATCCCGGCTGCGCCCAACCAGCGGCGAATGCGCCCGCGCCTGCGCCAGCATGTCTTCGAGCGGCGCCGGCATCTCTCCCGCCGTCATCTCCGCCGGGATCTCGATCCGCCCGCCGTGCGGCCGGTTGAGGAGCGCGTCGATCTCGATCTGCCGCGCCTCCCGTTCCTGCTCGTACCGCACGCGCCCGGTCTCGAAAATCGCCAGTTGCGTCTGCGCTCTGAGGATGTCCTGCTGCGCCCCGCGGCCCACCGCATAGCGCGCCTCGGAAATGCGCAGAATGTTCTCGAGGAGTTCCTGGTAGCGGTCCACAAAACCGATGGCTACCGCCGCGTGATGCAGTTCGTGATAGGCCTGCTTGAGCCGCGAGACGACTCGAAGCCGCGTGACCAGGTATTCGTCAAAGGCCGCCGCCGCCTCTTTGTCCGCGATCTCGCCGCGCAGCTTCCGCTTGCCCGGCGCCGGCACTTCCTGCGAGACCATCACGCCGAGGTTGCTGGTGGCGTTCACGCCGAGTCCCGCCCCCGGCCACGGGCGGCCGTTCGATGCCCACCCCAGCGAGAGACTGGGATCCGGCAGGCTGCTCTCGCGCGCCGGCCGTTGCCGCATCGCTTCCACCTTTTTCTGCGCCGCCAGAATCTCCCGGTTGTTGCGTAGCGCTTCTTCCACCAGCGTAGATAGGGGCTGAGCGCCTGCCAGCGGCGCCAGCCAAAGCCAAACCCAATGACGAACCTTCATGTCCATTCACCAACTCCGTCTTTCCCGAAGACAGCCGGCCTCACTCCGCGCGGGGCTTCCGCCACGCAACGCGACGTCGAGGATAAGACACCAAACCTGTTTGGGTAAGTAACCGGTGAAAGGGAAATCTAAACGCGAAGCAGGGAATGCAAGGAGAGTAAGTCAGGCGGCGGCACATCCGCCGCGAGCCAAGGCGCGACGGCTGGCCGGGCAAGCGCCGGTACCGCCGCAAGCGCCGGCGCCACACCCAGCGAGGCAAACATCGGAGTAAGGCTTGCGCCTTGCGCCTTCACGAAATGGCTGAGCGCCTGCGAATGGCAATCGAACTTAGCGGGGGATGGGCGATGGCAGCATCCGTGTCCCGGCTGGTGGCTCGCCACCGCCATCATCATTTGCGGACATGACAGGCAGTTCCCGAACAACAGCGCCGCCACAATCAGCGTCGCCATGAGAATGTTGGAAGCCGGCCGCATTCTGGCCTCATGATAGCATCGTTGCGCCGCACCGTATGATGCGTGCCTTCCTCGAAGCTCGATAGTTAACACTTGTTGCGGCAGGCGCCCCGCGCTCAGAGCCCAGATAGGAGCCGTCTTCGGCCGCTAGCACGGCCTCCCGCCCCTACCACCCCAACCACGCCAGCGCCGCTTCCATCGCCAGCACGCGGTCCCTGGGACTGTCCCCCAGCCGCGCCATGGCGGTCTTCACGTTGCGCATCTGCAAAGCGCGGTATAACTCCTCGCTCTCCAAGTCGCCATCGCCGGCCAGCACCAGCGTGGGCGTCCGGAAGTTCGCCGCGAAGAAGACCGGCGAGTGCCTGAGATACTGCTCCGGATCGTCCCACGGCCACCCGCCCATCCAGTTGGCGGCGCGGCGCGGGCCGTCGGGCGATAGCAGCACGTCGGCGGTCCAGTCCACGATCGGCCGCTCGATTACGGCCGCGGCAAACCGGTCGGTGTGCCCGATCAGCCACGCGGCCACCAGGCCACCCGCCACCGCCATGCGCGCGGTGTCGATAGAACCCTTCGAGACGACGAAATCCACACCGCGCAGCAGGTCTTCGGCATCGTCGCCGGGGTGGCGGCTGCGCAGCAACTCGCCGAACGTCTCTCCGTAGCCCGGCGTGCCGCGCGGGTTGGCGCACAGCACCACGTAGCCGCGCGCGGCGAAAACCTGCGCCCGGAACTGAAATTCCGCGCCGTACATGGCGCGCGGGGAATCGCGGATGTCGACGAGCAGCGGATATTTCTTGGACGCATCGAAGCGCGGCGGTTTCACCAGCCAGGCCTGAATGCTCCGGCCGGCGGACTCGTAGTGAATCTCCTCGGGCGCTTCCCAAGTGCGTTCGGCCAGCAGGTGATCGTTGGGCGAGGCCAAGGTGGCTACGCCGCCGGGAAGATCGACGGCGAAGGTCACCACGTCGCCGCCCTCGGTCGCGGTGGAGCGCACGGTGGCCGCGCGGCCGTTCGGCCCCAGCGAGAATCCTCTCAGCCGCTCGGTCCGCTTGGTGACCTGGCGCAGGCTGCCATCGTTGAAGGCCGCGCAAACATGGGTCGAGCCTTCATCGTCCGCCACGAAGTAGAGCGTGCGCGAGTCGTTGCTCCATTGGGGATGGGCGGCGTCGCGGTCCAGGGCGCCGGCCAGGGGGCGGACGCGGCTGCCGTCGGGGTTCATGACGAAGAGATGCCGCACGGAATAGTTGCGCGGCTGTGCGCTCGTCATGAGCCAGGCGATCTTGGAGCCGTCGGGCGAGGGCAGCGGAGTTTCATACCAGCCGGGATCGCGCGTCAGTTGCTTCATGACGCCGTCGGCCCGGCGGAGGGAGTAAAGCGCGCTGTGGTCCGCGACGGCGACGATGGACTGCCCGTCCGGCATCCACGCCGGTTCCCCCCAATACTGAAACGCGCCGCTCGAAACCTGCTGCGGAGGGCCGCCGCCGGAGCCGATCGCGAAAACCCGCTCTTGTTTCGCCGGCCCTTGCGCCAGCAGCGGCAGTAGGGCAGGCGGAGCCCAACCTGGCGCGGCGGCCGTCCCATCGGCCTCGGCCACGAAAGCGATCCAGTTCCCGTCCGCCGACCACGCCATGCTGTGGACGCCCGGCGCCACCGTGGTGAGTTGCAGGTCGCGGTCGGAATTCAGGCGCCGCACGTAGATCTGAGGCGTCGATCCGCGGCCGGAGATCCAGGCGAGACGGCTGCCGTCGGGCGACCACCGCGGCGAACTGTCGCGCCACGGGCCGGGGGTGAACGCGTAGCGGTCCCGGCCGTTCGCAGAGGCCAGCCACACGTTGGCGCGGACGGCGCCGCTTTCCCGATCGTTCCACTCCTCCACATAGGCCACCCACTTGCTATCGGGGCTGACTTGCGGATCGCCAGCAGTGCGCCACAGCCACAGATCCTCGGGAGTGGCGGGCGTTCGTTGTCCGAAAGCGCACAATGCCAGGCTCAGCGTCGCGAGCACCAGATTTCGATCAGTCACGATAGCAGTCTCGCACAGACCGGAAGTTAGGGGGGTGGGCACGGATATCGGGAATTAACCTTAGTTATACGGATAAGCCTAACCAAATCCAAGGGAAACGAAGCTCAGAAAAAGGTCGCTTGCAGAACTTGACTGGGTATAATTGTTACGGGCAGTACTAGAACTGCCCAGGTGGTGAAGCCGGCGTGAGTTGTCCAGTGTGTGGCAAGCAGAGCGGACCCCTCAGATTTCTCCGAAGGGAGGAATTCTGCAGCCCGGCGCATCGCCAGCTTCACAAAGATCTCCAGTCCAACGCGCATGGCTCCGTCAAGATGCCCGAACCGCCCCCTGCGCCGGTTGCCGGGTTCGTCATGCTGCTGTCTCCGATCGAAGGCAACAATCTGGAATGGGGCGCTGGTGTGAACGAGGTTCGCCTTCCGCGGCGCAAACCGTGCCTCGGGCGGGATTGGCCTGTGGAGATTCCTCTGCCGAGGGGTGGCAGCCGCAAACTTGTGGCGCTCGCCGCCGAGGTCGCGCCGGCCGCCGCCCTCACAAGGCGATCCGTCGTCTGGCCCCGGCCGTCGAGGTTGGGTGCGCGGTCCCCGTCTTTCGCCATCGCCCCGGAAAGCGGCTTCAGACGTGTGTGCGAAATGGCCGCTCTTCGGGCCAGTGACCTGGCCGCCGCGGCGCCATCGCTTCAGCCGGCGCCGGTGGCGCGTCTGGTGGGCGCCAGTGCCGCATTAGAGACCGCCATCACAGCTCTGAAACTGCCGGGCTTCGCGATGACGGCGAACGAGGATCTCGATCGCCTGCGGGAAGCAGCCGCTCTTCGGGCCAGCGACCTGGGCGGCGCGGCGCCATCGCTTCAGCCGGCGCCGGTGGCGCGCCTAGTGGTTGCCAGCGCGGCATTGGAGGCCGCGGCCACAGTTTGGCCGGCCGCTCTCCCTGCGTTCCAGGGTCTGACATCGATCGCCGCGCTGGCACGCCGTCCGCGCCCAGCCACGCTCATCGAAACGGGCAAGCGGCGAGAGGTTTCCAGCGAAGCCGGACAGCCGCGCACTGGCGCCGCGCTGCTGCCTTTCCAGCCCGGCGAGCGGCTGCCGCGGTTCAGCGTCACCGCGTGTTTCGAACGGCCGGCGCCTTTCGTGGAAACCGTTCCGGGACCGCCGGCGAGCGAAGAATGGATGACATCCGCGCCTCCCGCGCTGGTGGCTCGGATGGCAGTGCCTTCCATCGCGGAGTCCATCCCACTGGCTTCGCGGGCGCCTGCGATGCAGTCCGCGACGAAATCGTGCCCGCCCGCCGTGGCGCCGCAGCTTCCAGGGTGTCCGTCGTGGCTGCCGCTTCCCCAACCCGAGGCGGTATTGGTGGATGCGACCCCGGGCATGGTTGTAGTTACCACTCTCGCCAGCGGCGTGCAGTTGCCCGGAATGCCTGCGTGGCAGGCCAAGGATTCTTTGCGGGGCGCGCACGCCGGTGCGGCGGATGCCCCCGCTCCCCAACCAGTGGAAGCGTGGCCGGCCGCCGAACCCCGCATGCCAGTGCCCGCGCTGGGTTTGCCGCTACTCTCCGTCCTGTTCCCGGCCATGGCCGCGGTCTCGGGACGCGCGCGGCTGGGATGGCGCACCGAGCCTGACCGCAGGTTGCGGCCAGCGGCGATTGCTCCCGCGGCGGCGCGGATGGTGGCGCCCAAGATAGTCGCCGCGCGCTTCCATCCGCGGGTTTCCGCGGGCAAGCCCTTCACCGGAGAACTGGCTGGGACGCCCGCCGCCGCTCTGCCGCCCGCATCCTTCGCCGCGCTGGATTTCCACTGCCGGCCCAAGCCCGGGGTAGTTGCCAAGCAGGTGCAGTGGCTTACGCCCGTAATCGCGGTGATCCGCCCGCGGCTGGCCGTGCGGCCGCTCTTCGATCGCTGGGAGGATCTGACGCCGCCGGCCCCGGCGCCGAAGTTCAGCTTCAAGAAGGTCGCCGTTATGCCGCGCAAGGTGCGGCAGATCGCCGACAGCAAGCACACGCGTCACACGATCGGTGTGATCGCCGCCGGGCTGTTTCTGGGAGCCGCCATCTGGTTCTTGTTCGAAGGCGGATCCGGCCGTGGCTTACGCGAGGCCACTCCGGAAGTGGCATTGAACGAAGTTCCGGCCGCGGCCGCCGTTGCTGCCGGGCAGCGGGAGCCGTCGGGGCCGGTCTCGCGTCTGCGCCACGCCATCGCCGACCGCGCCGCGGTCTCCTGGAGCGATAGTTTCCGCGGCGGAATGGAAGCCTGGGGTGCCGGCGCGAAGTCCTGGTCGCCCGGTTGGACCCGATCCGCCGACGGCTACGTGCAGCCCGGACCGTTGGCCGTTTTCCGCCCCACGATGAGCTACACGGATTACACCCTGGAGTTCTTCGGCCAGATTGAACGACAGAGCATCGGTTGGGTGATGCGCGCGCGCGACACCAGCAATTATTACGCCATGAAGGTCACCTTGGTGGAACCCGGACGCCGTCCCCTGGTCGCCATGGCGCATTACGCCGTGGTGGCCGGCAAGAAGGTCGGATACACTGAGACCCCGCTCAACATAATGGTGCACAACAGCCGTCCGATGCAGGTGCTGGTGGATGTGAAGGGCAACCGTTTCACCGCATCGGTGGACGGCCAGGAAGTCGGGAGTTGGACCGATGACGCGCCCTCCACCGGTGGAGTCGGATTCTTCGCCGAGGCCGGCGAGAAAGCCCGTGTGTATTGGATGAGAGTTTCCAGGAACGAGGATTTCCTGGGCCGGGTCTGCGCGTATGTTTCCGGCTCGCCGAGCATGCGGACCGCCGGGTTGCGGCCCCAGGAGCCTTACGGCCGTCCGCGCCGGGATGGTCCGGACGCGCCTGTCGAACCCGCCGAGGCATTGGGCATGGCGGCAATCGTAACCCTGCGGCGCTCCCGGGTGCGCAGCCTCGCATCCCACGCCGCCCCGCATTTCGCAGAACGGAGAATGCAGACATGGAGCCTGTAGCGCCCCAACCGAGCCGCCGAGCCGCCATGCCGGAAGGCGTGATGTCAATTGAGGACGGCAAGCAGCAGAAACGCGCCAGCCGTACGCTCTCGAAAGCCGTCTCCTTGCACCTCGAGGGCAAACTGGAGATGGCGGCGCGGCTGCTGGAAAGAGCCATCGAAGGAGGCGAGAACGATCCCTCCCTGTTCTCGGCCCTGGGCCACATCCAGTATGAAATGCGCGACTACGAAGCCGCGGCGGCCACCTACGCCAAGATGGCGGGCGCCGATCCTTCGCATCGCACCGCGCACTTCAACCTGGGCGTCTGCCGGGGCAACCTGCAGAAGTGGAGGCCGGCCGCCGATGCGTTCCGCAGCGCCCTGGAAGCCGACGCTACGCGCGCCGAGGCCTTGCTAGGGCTGGGAATTTCGCTGATCCATGCCGGCAGCCCCGCCCAGGCCCTGGAGCCGATCGAGAAGTACCTCAGCCTGTTCCCCGATCACGAACAGGCGCTGTTCGGCAAGGGCGTGGCGCTGCAGCAGACCGGACGGCCCGCCGAAGCGGTGGAGCTGTACCGCAAGGTGCTGGCCCGCAATCCGCGCTGCGAGGAAGCCGTTTCCAACCTGGTGGCCATGTTCCTGGAGAAGAAGGACCACGTCTCCGTGCGGCGTTACGCGCAGATGCTCATCGAACTGCAGCCGGATTCGCCCGTGGCCGCCGAGGCCATGGCCACCCTGGCCTTCTCCGAAGGCGACTTTGCGACCGCCGCGCGCTACTGCAACACGCTCTCGCAAATGGCCCCCGACCGGTTCGAGAACTGGTTCAATCTGGGCGTGGCCTATCACAAACTCGGCGACTTCGAGAAAGCCGCCCAAGCCTATGAGCAGGCGGCGGTGCTGAATCCCAGTTCGCTGCAATCCCACCTCAACCTGGGCGTCGCCCGGCAGGAACTGAGCGACCTCGCGGGGGCGCGCGCCAGCTACGAGAAGGCGCTCGAGATCGACCCCAGCCAGGCCGGCGTCCTGTGGAACCTGGCGCTGGTGCTGGAACAGCAGGGCGAACGCGAATCGGCCGAGAAGCTCTACGCGCGTATCGGCCGCGATGCCGCCGAATATGGCGATGCCCGCTTCCGCCTGGGGTATCTGCGCCTGCTGGGCGGCCAGAGCCCGGCCGATTACCAGGCCAGCGCCGAGGCATTCCAGGAGTGTCTCTCGCGGCGCGCCGATTGGCCCGAAGCGTGGCTGAACTCCGGCATCGCCTTCGCCCGCTCCTCGCGGCTCGCCGAAGCCCGCCGCTGTTTCGAGGAGACCCTCATGCTGCGTCCCGACTCTTCCGACGCCGTGCGCGGTCTGGCGGCCCTGGCGCTCGATCAGCAGGACTTCGAAGAGGCCCTCACCCTGCACCAGCGGCTCATCGAACTCGGCGAACACTCGCCGGAACTGTTCTACAATGCCGGCCTGATCTGCCAGAGGCGCGGCAACGCCCAGGGCGCCGTCGGTTTCTACCAGCAGGCGCTGGCCGAGGATCCGCAGTTCGCCGAAGCTCTCCTGAACCTCGGCCATGCTTTCATGGACCTGGGTCAGGAGGAGGAAGCCCGCTCCCATTGGCGCAAGGCGATCCGCGAGAAACCCGAGTTGGCGCAATCCTACTTCGAACCGGCCGCAGCTCAGGAGATGGCGTAAGTCTTCGCGCGCCGCCGCGAGAAACGCGCCCCCCGAAGCCGCCTGCTCGTAGGGCCGGCTCCGAAACGACCGTGCCAGCCCCGCGAAGCGCGGCTGCCTATCGCGACTCGCGGCTGAGTTCGACCCCTTTCGTGCAGGTGTAGTACTTGGCGAGCATGTTGGGGTTCTCCCAGGCGGGGAATGTCTCGGGGTTGCGCCAGTAGTCGAAGAACTGCCGGGTCACCTGCGCGAAGTGCGCTTCATGGCCCACGCGGTATGCGCCGGGGATGGCGACGCGCCACCGGTTTCCCTGGTCCTCGGCGGCGATGCCGGGATACCGGCCGGCGAGGGCTGCAATTCTGCTGGCGAGCGCGGCCTTCACGCCGGAGTGCCGGGGCGCCACGTACAACTCGGGCTGGAAGTTCTCCTCCTTACCCTGCCGCACTTCGACGCTCGATTTCGATCCCCGGTAGACGGCGAAGTGGGTGTCGCCGGAGCCGGCGGGCGCTTCCCAACGCCACAGCACATCGAGCTTGACGTGGATTCCGCGAAGCGCGTATGATAAGCCGGTGTTGCAGTAATAGTCGAGCGCGGGGCCGGGCACGCCGGTCACCTGGCGGAACTCGTCGGCGGTGATGTGCGTCGGCCAGCGGCTGGCGGCGAGGAGTTGGATATCGGCGCGGAAGTCGATGGCCTGTCCGGGGAACAGGGTCCACTGCGCCAGGTCCACCAGGTGCGTTCCCACGTCGGAGAGCGCCTCGCCCTGTTCGTGGATGTCGAAGAACCAGGCCGGGCGCGGGTTGGGCGCTCCCGCCACCAGCTTCAGAATGTGGTGCACGCTTTCCATGCGGACGGCGGGCTCCTCGGGCGTTCCCGGAAGGACCTCGCCGAAGACTTCGGAATCGTTGACCAGCTCGCGCTGCAACAGGGAGGCGATCTCGTAGCGCTCGGTCATGATGTCGAAAGCGAGCAACCCCCGGCCGGCGGCCGTGGAGAGCGCGGCTTCGAGCAGCGGCAGATCGGCGGAACGGATGATCCACGGCTTATCGGCGAGCACGTTCAGACCGGCGTCGAGCGAGGCGCGGATGCGTTCGATCTTGGCGCCGTTTCGCCCCGACAGCACCACCAGGTTGCCGGGCCGGTCACGCAGCATGCGGCGCAGGGAATCGGGGCCGGCGTAGATATCGAGTTCCCAACAGGTGGGGGATTCGCGCCGCTGGTTGAAGCGGGCGACGCGGTTCAGATGCTCGATCAGATCGCCGTCGAGCGGCGCGTACACGGTGGCGCGCCGCGAGACCCCGGGGTACATTTCCTTCTGCACCAGGGCGGCGTGAAAGTGGCCCGGGTCGAGCGCGATCAAGCGGAATTCGTCCATGGAACGCCAGTCTAGCAAGTTCCGCGCCGGCGGCGGGAACCCGCTCCATTGGGTGGTCAGATGACCACTTTCCTGGTAGAATTGGAATCGTATGGAACAACGGGTGGTCAGCGCGACCGAATTCAAGGCCAAATGCCTGGCGATTCTCGATGAAGTGGACCGGCACGGGGGAAGCATCACGGTAACCAAACGGGGACGGCCCGTGGCGGTCGTCGGGCCGGCGGAGAGAAAGCCGTTCAAGTCGTCGAAGGGCTCATGGGTTGGCAGGGGCAAGATCGTCGGCGATATCGTGACTCCCGATCTGTCGCTTTGGGAATGCCTCCGCCGCGACTAGGAGCCAGCACTTGGAACCGCGTTTCCTTCTGGACACCCACATTCTGGTTCGATGGCTGATGGAGCCAGGAAAGCTGTCGCGAGCGCAGCGGCGCGCGATCGAAAACGCGGAGCGAGGCGGGGAGCCGGTCGCCTTCAGCGCCGTTAGCTTGTTGGAAATCGCCCTTCTCGCGAGCGAAATCAAGCCCCGGCTGAACATCCGGCTGGGCGAGTTCTTCGAGACTCTGCAGGCGAACCCGTTTTTTGAGTTGCTGCCTCTCACCTATGAAATCGCCGCCGAGGTCGCCGCCCTCGGCGGGAGTCTCCGCGACCCGGTCAACCGCGCGATTGTGGCGACCGCGCGGGTCCACCGCCTGCGGCTGGTGACCTCCGACCAGCGCATCGCCGCATCGAAGTTGGCGAGTGTGGTGGAGTAGCGGCGGTTATTAGACGCCACCCGCCAGGATGGCCGTTCGCGTGGCTGGCCCTCGTCTCCGTTGGAGTCTCCGCATGCGCGTACCGGATGCCGGCGGCTGCCGCGCCTTCGCTGCCAGGGCTGAGACTGGCCGCCGATTCGCCGCGGCGGTACGCGGTGCGTCTCGAAACCGGCGGCATCGAGGATTACCCGGTGCCCGCGGATGGACAGCTCAGGCTGGAGGTTCCGGGGTTTCGGCGCCGCTGCCAGGTCTACCTGTTCGACTGGATCAGGATCGGCGGCGGAGCGGACCGATTGAAAACCTGGAGGATCGAGGTGCCGGCCGGTGGAAAACCCGTGCGATCGCCGCCGCTGAGCAAGGTGCTCCGTTTGCCGCTGGACCAGCACCGGGACCACGTCTTGCGGCTGGCCAGGTGAGCGCCCTGGCGGTCTCCGCCGATCTACCCCAAGTCCGTATCCGCGCTGAGTGGAAAAACCGGCCCCGGTAAGACGGCTGCCCGATTCCGGGAATTCTCCATGGTTGCTAGCGTCAAAGCTGGAGAGACCCGGCGCCATGCGACCCGCCACATCAGTCCGGCCGAAACGCCGCACCGGCGGCTTCGTTCTGACCACCATGGCCGTAGTAACGGCCGTGCTGATGGAGTGCATCGGCCTGGCCATCGACGCCGGATACCTGGAGCTGATCAAAACGCGCATGCAGGGCGCCGCCGATGCGGCCGCGGTGGGCGGAGCGCAGGAGATCAAAGCCAACGGCTCGGCCAACGTAGCGTCCGCGGCCAAGAACGATGCCGCGCTGAACGGGTTCACCGACGGCCAGAACTCGGTCTCCATCACTATCAACAACCCGCCCAAGAGCGGCAACTATACCACCGATTCGACGGCGGTCGAGGCGATCGTCACCGGGAGCGCCTCGCCCATTTTCATGGGGTTGCTGGGATTCGCGTCGATCGCGGTGAAAGCGCGGGGCGTGGCGCGCCAGGGCTCCGTCAACGGCGGCGGCTGCCTGTTCACGCTGGACCCCACGGCATCCTCCGCGTTTTCGCTCTCGGGCGGCGTCCAACTGACCAGTAAGTGCGCGGTGCAGGTGAATTCCAGCAGCGCCACGGCCATGTCGGTCAGCGGAGGCACCAGTCTTACGGCCCCTTCGATTTCGGTGGTGGGAAATTACTCGTTGAGCGGGGGATCGTCGATCTCGCCGTTGCCCACGACCGGCGCCGCCTCGGTGAACGACCCGCTGGCCAACATTCCGGCGCCTTCCGTGGGGGCCTGCAACTACACCAATTACAGCGTCTCGGGCGGCGCCACGAAGACCCTGTCGCCGGGGGTGTACTGCAACGGGATTTCGGTCAGCGGCGGCGCCGACGTCGTCTTCAACCCGGGAACCTACATCCTGGAAGGCGGGGGCTTGCAGCTTAGCGGCGGATGTACCGTCTCGGGCGCCGGAGTCACGTTCTACAACACGGCCGGTTCCGGTTACAGCTACGGCGGCATCTCCTTCAGCGGGGGAACGCACGACATCCTGTCGGCGCCCACCAGCGGCTCGCTCGCCGGGATTCTGTTCTTTCAGGACCGGAGCATCGCGTCGGGTGCGGCCAGCTCGTTTTCCGGCGGCGCCAGCGCCATATTGAACGGCACCCTGTACTTCCCGACCACCGCGCTGAGTTACTCCGGGGGCACCGGCACGGCATACACCATTCTGATCAGCAAGAAGATCAGCTTCTCGGGAGGCGCGACGTTGAATAACGATTACTCCTCGCTGACCACGGGATCGCCGGTGAAAGGCAGCGTGGCGCTGAGCGAATAGCCATGCCCCGCCCCGCTCCACATGCGGTTTTCCAGGCGGCCCGGCGCTCCCGGCGGAGGGGAATTGCGCTGGTAGAGTACGCTCTCGCCATGCCGCTGCTGCTCCTGCTGCTGGCCGTGGCGCTGGATTACGGCCGATCGCTGCGCACCGCGACCGAGGTATCCGCGGCCGCGCGGGCGGGAGCGGCGTACGCGAGCACCAGCGCCGCGAATTCGACTAACACCACCGGCATTCAGGCGGCGGCCATCGATTCGGCGCCGGATATCGGCGGCATGACGGTCTCCTCCGTGCGGTCGTGCCAATGTCCCGGGGGCGGCGCGGTGAGCTGCTCCGGAAGCTGCGCGGGCAACATGCTGATCTACGTGCAGGTGAACGCGCAGGCGACGACGTCGGCGATTTTCAGCTATTCCGGGTTGGGGTTTACGGGCGCCGCCGCCGCTCAGGTCAGCATGCGGGTGCAATGAGGGGGGCTCTGCGATGAGGATATCCACGATAGGACACCGCCGGCCGGCGGCGAAACGGGCCGCGCGGCGGGGGAGCACACTGATCGAGTCCACCATGGTGTTGCTGTCGTTCGTCGTGCTGATGGGAGGGATGATGGAAGTGGGCTTCACCGGGCTGATCTCCAATTCCGTATCGTTCGCGGCGCAGCGGGCGGCGCGATATGCCTCGGTGCGGGGCAGCGCCAGCGGCCACGCGGCGACGGCCGCGGACATCCAGACCATAGCCCGGCAATACGCCACGCCACTCAATACCAACGCTCTGACTGTGACCGTCACCTGGACGCCCAATAACAGTCCAGGAAGCACGGTGCAGGTGGCTGTGTCATACGCCATCACGCCGGTGTTTCTCCCGCTCGCCGGAGGCCCGCTGACGCTGACGGGCACGGCTCGCCAGCTCGTGGTGCAGTAGGAGGGTAAGGCGGGCGGACCCGGAGGTGAAGGCGTCAGGCAGCCCCGGAGGAGTGGACGGGAGACAAAAGAGGCAGATCGCCGGACCGCGCGAATCTGCCTCAAAGGCCGCGGCACGAAGAAATGTGCCGGCGGCGGAGGGCCCTTGGCAAGCGCCGCGTGGGCCGGTGCGCGGAGCTTGCCACGGGCTTAGGGCCTGCCGGGAAACAGCCGGCTCCATCGCCTGCCAACCGCTCCTGCGGAAGTTTGAAAGAGCCGCCCCAAAGCGGGCGGCGTCGCTGGCAGGTAAGAAGACGATTGGCCGCCGACAAACGCCGAGGAACGCGGATCGAAAAGAACCGGCTTAGCCGCGTTCCCCGGCGTTCATCGGCGGCCCAGTATGCCTTTCCGGACTTCCCGATCGCCGGCCGGCACACTCGTTCCGGAACGAGCCGTTAGCTGCCGGTGGTGTTGACGCTGGCGTTGATGATCGCCCCGATCTTGGTGAAGACGTTGTTGACGGTGCCGCTGAGGCCCGGCATGCAGGCCACCGCGGCAACCGCCACCAATCCGGCGGCCAGCGCGTACTCCACCAGATCCTGCCCGCTGGTATCTTGCCAGATTCGCAGCCTCAGTAGTTGGTCCTTGATTCGTTTCATGATATTCGCTCCTTTCCCTTTTCCCGGCTCTTACGTCACGTTTGCGGCGATCATCGAGCCGATCTTCGAAAACACGTTGCTGACCACGGCGCTCAACGCAGGCATAGCGGCCACGGCGGCGACGGCAACCATACCGGCTGCCAGCGCGTACTCCACCAGGTCCTGCCCCTGTGTGTCGCACCAGAAGTGCGCCCAAAAGGTTCTCATGACGATTTTCCTTTGTTCAAAAGTACTATCGGACCGGTTTTTCCGATATTGGCTGTACCGCCTAGTTCCGGCCCTTATTTGACCGAGCCGGCCCTATTTCCGATGGCGCAGGAGGGAGAGCCAGGAGCCGTTCCTCTTCCCGTTTCCGCCGGAAGCCCCCTGGTGGCGAAGCTGCCGGCAGAGGGCTTCGACGCCGCTCGAAAACCGCGCGGACAAGGGCGCCGGCCGGCCCTCCAGCAGAGCCGTCTGCAGGGTGGCCCAATCGTCGTCCAGGAGGGCATAAGGCTCGATTTCGAGAGCGCTCCGGACGTCTTCCGGCTTCAAGCCGCGGGAGGGCGAGCAGCGGTTGAGGATCAGCCGCAGGCGCGAGCGGCCGGCCATCGACTGGTCCAGGTACTCCATGGCCCGGCGGGTGGCCGACAGCGACCCCAGTTCGTTGCCGCTCACCAGCAGGATACAATCCGAGAGTCCCAGAAACCCCGTCTCGGCGGCTGCCCGCGCGTCCGCCAGGTCGAGCACCACCACCTGGTAGCGCTCCCGCCAGAAGGCGCAGAGTTCGCCCGCCGCCTGCGGAGTCACCTCGATCCGGACGGCCGGATTGGCGGGCGCCGCCAGCACGTCGATGCCGCAGGCGCGAATCGTCAGCCGCGCCCACAGGTCCTGGTCCATGCGCTTCCAGTCGCGCAACACGTCGCCCAGGTGGTACTCGGCCTTCAGCTTGAGCAGGAACGCCACGCTGCCCGACAGCGAGTCGCCATCCACCAGCAGGACCGTGGCGCCGATCGCCCCGAGATAGATGGCCAGGTGGACAGCCACCGTGCTGGCCCCCGAGCCGGCCTTCCCGGGAATCACCGTGTACACCGTTCCGCCGGCGGGTTCCGGCGCCAGCGCCCGCACGCGCCCCAGCCGGGCGAACAGGTTCCGCAAGACGCCGGCGTCCGGGTCGGTGAGGAACTCGCAGGCCCCGCCGCGCAGACAGCGCAGGATGAGATCGGCATCGGTGCGGGTGTGCAGCGCCACCACCGGCACGGCGGGCGCCAGTTCGGAGATCAACACTTGGGCATGCTCGGGATTGCTGGCGACGTCCAGGAAGCAGATGTCGCAGGCGTGTTGTTGGGCGATCAGGGCGACGGAGCCCATGCGGGGGTACTCGCCGAGCGTCGCCGCCGGGAGCAGCGCCAGTTCCCGCAATACCGCCAGAATGCGCTGCGCCATAGCCGGATGGGGGCACACCACCAGCGGCGTCCAGGCGGTGGTGGCGGCGCGGTTCGGCGGTGCGGGCATATCCCTCCATTGGTCACATCGGCGGAACCCCCCAAAAGATGAACCGCCCGGGAGGCGAATCGCCAAGGCGCCAGGGGCGCCGGTTCAAGCGCCGGCTCGGAAGGCCGATGAGAACTACGAGAACCCATGGCTCCCACCAGACCATCCGCCGCGCCGCCGGGCTTCGTCCGCAGGTGGCTGACGCCATCGCTGGCGGACGTCTTCTTCGTAGCCCTGTTCCTGGCGGTTTTCGCGCGGCCGCCGGGTTTGCAATCGCTGCTCCTGGACGGCGACACTGGCTGGCACATCCGCGCCGGGGAACTGGCGCTCCGGACAGGCCGCGTCCCGGTGGCGGATCCGTTCTCCTTCAGCCGACCCGGGCAGCCGTGGTTCGCCTGGGAGTGGGGGTCGGACGCGCTGTTCGCGCTCGGTTACCGTTGGCGCGGACTGGGAGCCGTGGCGGCGATGGCGGGGTTGGCGCTGGCACTGGCGGCGGCGGTGGTGTTCGCCCGCATGCTCCGCCGGGGCGCGGGATTGTGGATTGCGCTGGCCGGCGCCCTGGCGGCGGCCAGCGCCTCCAGCATCCACTACCTGGCGCGGCCGCACGTCTTTTCGATCCTGCTGTATGCGGTGGCGCTCGGCATCGTCGAGGAAGACGGCCGCCATCCGGGGTGGCGGGTGTGGACGCTGGTTCCGCTGGCGGCCCTGTGGGCCAACCTGCACGCGGGGTTCGCGATGCTGCCGGCCACGCTTGGGCTGGCAGCCGCGTGCCGGCCCGCGGGCGGGCGGGTGCGGTACGCAATGCTGGCAGCGGCCGCGGGGGCGGCCACGCTGCTCAACCCCTACGGCTGGCGACTGCACGAACACATCTTTCGCTACCTGAACTCCTCCTGGATCCTGGATCACGTCGAGGAGTTTCAATCGCCGAGCATCCGCACGGAAGGCACCGTGGTGTTTGCCCTGCTGCTGCTGGGCGCGGTGGCGGTGGCCTGGCGGGCGGGGCGCTTCGAAGCCGCCCTGGTGCTGGTCTGGGGCTTCGCGGCGCTGCGCTCGGCGCGGCACGTTCCCTTCTTCGCCATGGTGGCGGCGCCGGTGGCGGCCGCGGCGTGCGCCGCCTGGTGGCGCCGGAATTCCGAAGGCGCGCGCCCGCAATCGCCCGGCCGCATCCTGTGGGAGTTGTCGCAGGACCTGGGCCGGCGCTGGCGCTTCAGCGCGTGGCTGCCGGCGGCGGCGGCCGCGCTGGCGTTCTTCACGGCGGGCACGGGGGCCGGCTTCCCGGACACGCGTTTCCCGGTGCTGGCGGTGGATCGCAACGCGCGGTGGCTGGCGCCGCCCGCGGAGATGCCTCGCGTCTTGACGTTGGATCAATGGGCCGACTACCTGATCTTCCGCCTGTATCCGCGCGAGAGGGTTTTCTTCGACGGACGCAGCGACTTCTATGGCGCCTCGCTGGGCGGCGAGTACCGCACGCTGATGGCGGCCGAAGACGGCTGGCGGGAACTGCTCGGGCGGTACGGCTTCTCCCTGGCGCTGCTGCCGCGGGATTGGGCGCTGAGCACGGTCCTCGACCGGGAGCCCGGGTGGCGACTGCTGTACCGGGATTCGGTGGCGGCGCTCTACGCGCGGCAGGGGCGCGAGCCATGACCGGGAGAACGGTGGCCGGCGCGGGAAGTGCGACGTGGGGCGGCCCCCCCGATCCGCACGGGACGCTCTCGTCCCGCTACCAGCCCGCGGAATCGAGTGCCTGCCACTGGCGGGAAGCCGGCCAGGGGGCCGGCTGCGGACGAGGGCGTCCGCCCCACAATCTGCGCGGATACCCGGCAGCGGGAAGAGTATTCGGCACTGGGCCCCTGGGCCGGTGGGGTTAGGGGAGATTCATGATGCGTCTCGATCGGCGGTTTTCGATTGTGCTTTCGGCCAGCCTGTTGTGGGCCCTGATGGTTTCGGCGCTGTTCTACCGCCTGGCCGCGGGCGCGGGCCAGCGGCGAAGCGCGGGGCCGCAACGGCTGGAGGTGGTGGCTTCCAAACCCCTGCCCGTGGGCGCCTCCATCGCGCGCGATTCGGTCCGCCTGCGCGAGGTGCCGGAGAATCTCTTCCCGGCGGGGGCGTTTGCGCGCCTGGAGGATGTCGTCGACCGGCCGGTGATCAGCCCCATCCAGCCGGACGAGCCGGTGGTGGAAGCGCGCCTGGCCGCCAAGGGCAGCGGCATCGGGCTGGCCCCGCTGATTCCGGCGGGGATGCGCGCCCTGTCGGTGCGCGTGAACGACGTGGTGGGGGTGGCCGGGTTCATCCTGCCGGGCATGCGGGTGGACGTTCTGGTGACGGGACATGGGGCGATGCAGGCCGAAACGGTGACGCGCACGGTGTTGCAGAACGTCGGCGTGCTCTCGGCGGGGCAGACCATCCAGACCGACGGCAAGAGCCAGTCGATCCAGGTGCCGGTGGTCACGCTGCTGGTGAGCCCGCACGACGCCGAAGCGCTGACGCTGGCCAACAGCGACGGGCACGTGCAACTGGTGCTGCGCAATTCCGCCGACGAGAAAGCGGTGGCCACCACCGGCAGCCGGCTGCGCGATCTGTATGGCGGGCTGCCGCCGGTGGAGACGATTGCGGAGACGGCGCCTCAGCCAGCGAGGCCGCGCGCCGGGGTGGTGGCGGTTTCGCAGCCCGCGGTGCGGCCTCCGCCGCGGGTGACGGTGGCGCCGAGGCCGGCCGGAGACGAGATGGAAGTCATCCAGGGAAAGGTGAAGACGATCGAGATCCTGTCCCGGGGGAGCGATTCCAAATGACCGCCGCCGGGAGGTCCGCGCCAGCGGAAACCGATTGGGAACAGCGCCTGCTGCGCAACGCAGCCAACCCCAGCGCCTTCAAACTGGAGTACCAGGAGCTGAAATTCACGCTGCACCGCAAGCTGCTGGAGCGCATCAACCTGGACGTTCTGGCGGGCATCGACGACGACCGCATCCGCGCGGAGGTGCGCGCCGCCGTGCTGGCCATGGTGCAGGAAGAGCCCACCCTGCTGGCCGCCAGCGAGAAACAGCAGATCAGCGACGAAGTGCTGCACGAGGTTTTCGGCCTGGGTCCGATCGAGCCGCTGCTGGCCGATCCGACGATCAGCGACATCCTGGTGAACGGCCACCGGCAGGTGTACGTGGAGCGCAAGGGGATTCTGGAGCTGACCAACGTACGCTTTCACGACGACGGCCACCTGCTGCGCATCATCGACAAGATCGTCTCGCAGGTAGGGCGCCGGGTGGACGAATCCAACCCCATGGTGGATGCGCGCTTGAGCGACGGGTCGCGCGTCAACGCCATCATTCCGCCGCTGGCGGTAGACGGTCCGCTGCTTTCCATACGGCGCTTCGGGACGGACCGTCTGATGCCCAACGACCTGGTGGAGCGGGGCTCGCTGACGCGCGGCATGATGCAACTGCTGGAAGCGGCGGTGAAAGCCAAGCTGAACCTGGTGGTTTCGGGCGGCACGGGCGCGGGCAAGACGACGCTGCTGAACGCGCTCTCGGTATTCATCTCTCCCAAGGAGCGCATCGTGACCATTGAGGACGCCGCCGAATTGCAGCTTAAGCAGCCGCACCTGGCGCGCCTGGAGACGCGGCCGCCCAACCTGGAGGGCCAGGGCGCGGTGCGCCAGCGCCAGTTGCTGATCAACAGCCTGCGCATGCGGCCCGACCGGATCATCGTGGGCGAAGTGCGCGGCGAGGAGGCTCTGGACATGCTGCAGGCCATGAACACGGGCCACGACGGGTCGTTGACCACGGTGCACGCCAACACGCCGCGCGACGCCATCTCGCGGCTGGAAGTGATGGTCACCCTCGCCAACGCCAACATGCACTTGACGGCCATCCGGCAGCAGGTGGCGTCGGCGGTGCACGTGCTGGTGCAATGCTCGCGGATGAGCGACGGGTCGCGGCGGGTGACCAACATTACGGAGGTGACGGGGATGGAGACGGACATCGTCACGCTGCAGGACATTTTCGTGTTCGAGAAGCGGGGCCTGGCGCCCTCGGGGAAGGTGCTGGGCCGGTTCTGCGCCACCGGGATTCTGCCCAAGTTCAACGAGAAGCTGGTGACGGCCGGCATACGGCTGCCGCTGGACATGTTCGACGAGGTGGTGGAGATCGGAGACCCGTTATGTTGACCTTGTTCCGGTTGACCGACGCGACCGGCGTGCCGGCCGGCTCGCGCACCGGTGCGGCTCGGTCGGGGGGCGGCGCGCCCGCGCGGCGGCCGGCGGGGAACCGCATGCCGCTCGGGGCGCTGGGCGCGGCGGACGGAAGCCTGCCGCCGGACATGATCGAGGAAGCGATAGAGATCGGAGACCCGTTATGTTGACCCTGTTTCTGTTGACCGCCGCCACCGGGGCGCCGGCCCGCTCGCGCACCGGCGCGGCTCGGGCGGGGGACGGCGCGCCCGCGCGGCGGCCGGCGGGGAACCGCATGCCGCTCGGGGCGCTGGGCGCAGCGGACGGAAGCCTGCCGCCGGACATGATCGAGGAAGCGATAGAGATCGGAGACCCGTTATGTTGACCCTGTTTCTGTTGACCGCCGCCACCGGGGCGGCGGCCCGCTCGCGCACCGGCGCGGCTCGGGCGGGGGACGGCGCGCCCGCGCGGCGGCCGGCGGGGAACCGCATGCCGCTCGGGGCGCTGGGCGCGGCGGACGGAAGCCTGCCGCCGGACATGATCGAGGAAGCGATAGAGATCGGAGACCCGCTATGTTGACCCTGTTTCTGTTGACCGCCGCCACCGGGGCGCCGGCCCGCTCGCGCACCGGCGCGGCTCGGGCGGGGGGCGGCGCGCTCGCGTGGCGGCCGGCGGGGAACCGCATGCCGCTCGGGGCGCCGGGCGGGGCGGACGGAGGCCTGCCGCTGAACGTGATCGAGGAAGCGATAGAGATCGGAGACCCGCTATGTTGACCCTGTTTCTGTTGACCGCCGCGACCGGCGTGCTGACCTACTCCCTGGCCGCCCGCCGGATGGAAAGGCGCGACGCGGCGGTGGCGGTGCGCCGGTTGGGGACGCGCGCGCACGAAGCGCCGGCGGAGGGGCGGCGCGGGCAGCCGCGTCTGATCGCGGCGGCGAGCGAAGCGCGCGGCCGCCTGACGGCGCGGCTGCTGGAGAGGCTGCGTCTCAAAGCGGCCGCCGCGCGGCTGCTGGAAACCGCCGCTCTCAAGTGGGGACCGGCGGGGTTGCTGCACCGCTCGCTGGGCCTGTTCCTGGGCGGTTTCGCGGGGGTCACGCTGTTCCTGGGAAACTCCATGCCACTGGCGGCGCTGGCGGCGGGCGCGGTGGCCGGGAGCCTGCCGCTCGCATATGTGCGGCGCAAGGCGCGGCTCCGCGTGTTCGAATTCGAGGGCCAGTTCCCCGACTGCCTGGAGTTCATCTCGCGATCGATGCGGGCCGGGCACGCCTACTCGGTGGCCATCGAGATGGCGCACAAGGAATTCAGCGACCCGGTGGGGGCGGAATTCCGCCGCGTCTTCGAGGAGCAGAACCTGGGGCAGCCTCTGGATATCGTGCTGCGCAAGCTCACTTCCCGGGTGCCGTCGATGGACGTGCAGTTCTTCGTCTCGGCGGTGCTGCTGCAGAAGCGCACCGGCGGGAACCTGGCGGAACTGCTGGATAAGCTGGCGCAGTTGATCCGCGAGCGTTTCAAACTGCGGGCGCGCATCCGCGCGGTCAGCGCCCAGGGCCTGATGTCGGGGAGAATTCTGGCGGCCATCCCCATGGCCGTCGCGGCGCTGATGTTCGTGGTCAACCCGCAATACGCGCGATTCTTCATCGACGATCCGATGGGCCACGAGCTGATGGCGGGCGCCCTGGGGCTGCAATTGATCGGCTACCTGATTATCCGCAAGATTGTGACGTTCGAGGTGTGATCGGGCGAGGCGTGACCGAGCGAGGTGTGACGACATGGTCCAGGTATTCACGGTGGCGGTATTTCTGCTGGTCGCCGCGGGGACGGCGGCGCTCGCGATCCTGCTGGACGAGCGTAGGGCGCGGGCGCTCGAGCGGCTGGCGCCGGAGCCGCGCCTGGTGCCGAAGGAGGTGCCCTCGCCGGCGCTCATCTGGCGCGAACTGGTGAGCCGTATCGGCGCGGCGCTGCCGGCGTCGTCCAAGGGACTGCCGTTGTTGAAGCGCCGGCTGGTGCGGGCGGGCATTCGCCATCCCAGCGCCCCGCGCTATTTTCAGGGGGCGCGGACGGTGGCGGCGGCGGCGTTCGGCGTGGCGGCGGCGGGGATCGCGATGCGCGCCGGGGCCGAGACGACCAACGCGGCGCTGGGGGTGGGGGCGGCCGTGGCGATGGGCTACATTGCGCCCATGCAGTACCTGTTGTGGCGGATCGGGCGGCGCCAGCACGCCATCGAGAGAGGGCTGCCCAATGCGCTGGACCTGATGGTGATCTGCGTGGAATCGGGTCTGGGCATCGACCAGACCACCCTGCAGGTGGCCAAAGAACTGCTGGCGGCGCATCCGGAGATCTCCGACGAGTTCACCGTCATGAACCTGGAGTTGCGCGCCGGCAACCGCCGCGCCGACGCTCTGCACAACCTGGCGGACCGGACCGGGGTGGAAGACTTGAAGAAGCTGGTGGCCGTGCTGGTGCAGACCGACCGCTTCGGCACGAGCATCGCGCAAAGCCTGCGCGGTCACGCCGACTACTTACGCCAGATGGCCCGGCAGCGGGCCGAGGAACGGGCATCGAAGCTGGCCGTCAAGCTGGTGTTTCCGATATTCTTCTGCGTCCTGCCGTCGCTGTTCGCGGTGACGGTGGGCCCGGTGCTCACTCACCTGATTCGCGATCTGATTCCGTTCATAGAAAACATGTAGCGGCCGATAAGGGAACAAGAAAGGATACCCGCTATGGATTCGAGCACCATTCGCATAGTCTGCGCGGTAGCCGTCGTGCTGTTCGGTGCGGTCATCGTGCTGCGCCGCCGCCACCGCAAGGCCGAGTAGAACGCCTCGCTTCTGGGGGGCCCGGCGCCCCCTTGAGAGGCTTCACCGGGAGTTTGAAGGCAACGCCGGATGGGCCGCCAGGGAAGCGCGTAGCCTTCGCTCGGCCTCGGCGGTCCAGTAGGCGCAATCCAGATTGACGAAGACCGAGGTGTAAGGGATCGCGAGCGTTGTCTTGAGGATGAGGATGCGGAAGGTGGCGCCGGCCCGGTCCAGCATGGAAATGATCTCCTCGTGGGGCGGGAACCTGCAATCCAAATGGCGCGCCAGTTCGGCCAGGCGCGCGCGATACCGATCGACGCCGGGAGCATCGGCCTCCGCCACATATTCCAGTTCCCGGTCGCAGTAGACGATGGGCCGCACGTGCAGCGAGGCGGCGACAGCGTCGAGTACTTCCTCGAGGACTTCGACTTGCCCGGCCCCGGTCGCCACGGTCTCGATCCCCGGACTGGATTGCGCCGGATACGCGGCGTCCGCAACCACAATCCAGTTCCGGTGGCCGTAACTCGGCAGACGATCCCTCAGAATCCGGCGCCAATCCGCTTCCAGCGCCGTCGCACCAGCGCTCCCAGGTTCCATATCTCATCCTCCGGTAAAGGCTCACTGTAACCTGTTTCCGCAAGTTCCGGTGCGGCTTGGGCTGGCCTGCCCACAGGCTGATCGCGACCCATACGTTCCCCGGGCGGCCCCTGCCGCTAGGAATCCTCCTTGCAGCTAGGACATTTTTGTCCGACACTAGAGACAGTGAGAGGCAACGAGTTTGTGCGGCGCATCCACGCTTTGGGCAAAACGCGTCATGTCGAAGTCCGGTTTGTGGCCCATCGCGGCAAGGGCAGCCACGGACTTCTCTACTATGGGCCGGAGATGACCACGGTGCGCGACCTGAAGGACGAGATCGACAAACGCGCCTATCACAAGATGCTCGGACAGCTTGGCCTGAGCCGGAAAGACATCGAGTAAGGAGGCAGCCGTGCGGACGTTCGTGTACCCAGCGAAATTTGAGCGAGGAGAGAAGCCGGGAATCCTGGTGGTCACGTTCCGGGACGTCCCGGAGGCAATCACACAAGGGAATGGAGACAAGGACGCGGTCTGGCAGGCGGCGGATTGCCTGGAGGAGGCGATCGCCGGGAGGATTGCCCGCGGGGGGAAGATTCCAAAGGCGTCCAAAGCCGCGCGGGGCGAGCGGCCAGTCCCGGTACCGGCGCAGATGGCAGCGAAGGCGGCCCTCTATCTTGCGATGCAAGAGGCTGGAATGTCCAACGTGCAGTTGGCGCGAAAACTCGATTGCGACGAGAAGGAAGTGCGGCGTATGCTGGATCCCAGACACCCCACCAAGCTGCCGCGAATCAGGGAAGCGCTCGAGGCGTTGGGAAAGCGCCTGGTGGTGGGCGTCGAAAAAGCGGCTTGAATCCCGAATCATCCATCCGGCTCCAACGGCGCCACGTAGAGCGCCGCGGAAACCCTCAGTTCGGATCGGCCGCGTCCTCGATCGGTAGCGCGATCTCCCGAATGCCCACCCCGCCGGCTTCCCGCGAAGGCGGTGTTCCGTTCCACCGGATGAAGGCGTCCTTCACGATGCGGAAGATTGAACCCCGGTTTGCCGCGATCACCTTCAGCCATCCCCACGCGCCCTTCGGTGGGAAGTAAATCCCGCGGAAGAATATCCGCGCCACCATGTGGCTGATCTTGTAAGGAACCGGCTCGCCCGACATGGAATCGATCGCCCTGGCCGTGGCCGCGGCGCTATAGGAGTTCAACCAGGCGCCGCGGACTTCGGCCTGCACTTCGGGGACGCTCATCCTGAGAGGCGTGTGCGCCATTTGAAACGGCGCGAACTCCAGCCAGTGCCGGGGCCGCGTCAAACGGCCTTCCCTCTCGAGGCGCTTATAGAGAGGAGTCGCCGGGAACGGGGTGATCTGTCCGAATACCGGCAGCCCCGGGGGCCAATCGCGAATCTGCTCCAGGGTGCGGCCCGCGACGCCGGGAGTATCGTTGTCGAGCCCGAAAATGAAGGACGTGATGGCGTAGACGTGCCGCTTGGCGAGCCGGTCGCAGCACCTCGGCAAACTCGCCCGGCTTGTTGAAACTCTTATTGACGCTGGCGAGGTTCGCCGGGTCCAGCGACTCCATGCCGATGAAAATCCATTTGCCGCCGGATTCCGCGATCAGGTCCACCAGTTCCTCGTCGCGAAGAAGATTGGCGCTGATCTGGCCCACCCACGAGAGTTGCGCGCCCGCCGCAATGATGTCGCGCAGCAACGCCTTGGTGCGCTTCACATTGATGGCGAAATTATCGTCGACGAAGAAAACCGCGATCTCCCCCGACGAGCGCCGCGCGCGCGCCTTCAGCCGGAGCATTTCGTCCACGATGCTCTGGTTCGACCGGAAGCGGATGGAATCGCCGAAGAACCCGGTTACGGTGCAGAACTCGCAGCCATACGGGCAGCCGCGCCCGCTTTCGATGGGAATGATGTGAAACGTCTCCCAGCCCCATTGCATCCGGTGAAAAAACGCCCGAACCGCGTTGGGGATGCGGTTGAATTGGCCGATATCGAGCGACTCCCACGGGATGGCGGGGTACTTGTCCAGACTCGGCTTGCGGTCCTTCCCAAGCGCATCCACCGGGGCGTAGACTTCCTTCAATGCGCCGCGGGCCGCGTCTTCCACGATGCGAGGCCAGGTCTCGTCGGCCTCGCCCAGGGCCACCGCGTCGGCATGCCGCACGCCGCCATCCCGGCCGAGGGCTTCATCGGGGACCTCGGTCACGTGGGGACCGCCCATGACGACCGGCACGCCGGCGCCCCGCACCGCATCGGCGACGCGGTACGCCTTGGCGATCATGCGGGTCATGGCGCCGATCCCCACCAGGCCGATCTTGTTCTCGACGACATAGCGCACCAGTTCGCCGTCGCTCATAGGCTGGGTATTGCCGTCTATCAGCCGCACCTCGTGGTTCGGCGGCGTGAGCGACTGCAGCAGGAACATCCACAGGTGCGGCATGAAATTCCGGGTCACGCCGTTGTCGGGGCAGTAGAGCAGGATTCGTATCGAAGGCGCGTCTGACGGAGTCTCGGGCGCGGCGCCCGGAGCGGTGAGGGCGGAGCCGGGCTCCGTCCGCTCGTTCGGTCTCATGCAGTCTCTCTCCTCTCGTCTGGCAAACTTCATGCCCGGATTCCCGCGCTAAAACCAGGACAGCTAGCGGTGTGCCTGGCCGGATCTTCGTCTGACCGCCATGCTGGCCTTCAGGACGGTTCTCGCGCGATCCTGGGCCTGGAGGTATGAGGGGGCGAATCCATGGTCCCCGTGGTCGGTGGACCAGTAAAATTCGTCGTGGCGATCGCGTTCGTACACCGTGTATTGCGCCTGGTTCCCGGCGGCATCGATGAATGTGAACGACTGGCTCACGGCCGGCTCCTTCCTGTCTGCCGGACCTTCCCTAAGGGCTGGCTACCGGGATTGCGGTCCGGAATCGATGGCGAGAACCGGCAAAGGCGGCAATTTCAGGGCCCGCAAGAAACATGCGAGGAATCCCTGGACGGGGCCACAACACTCAGGCCCGAAGGAAGTATATCAGTTCACCGCCCACAAAGTCGCGAATAGTTGCAAATTTTTCGCAGGATTTCACGGCGACCCGGCTTTTCGCGGCGGGCAGAACCCGGCCGGCCGCGCGGGTTCTTCTTGACAAGCGGATACGGTTCATCTACATTCAAAGCTGACTGAGCACTCCCGCCCAATCCACGGACGATTCGAACTAAGTCGATTCGGCCGGGTTTTCCTTCTTAGCCCAGATCCATGACCGAGTGAGTTGGCGCTATCGCTCGCGGCTGTGAACGGTCGCGTATAAAGGCGCAAAACTGCGCGGTCGAAGACTTGGCCAATTACAGAAGGGTTACAGTGTCGCTCCACGACATCCCCACATACTCGATGGACGCGGAACCGGCCGGCGGGGCTTCCGGCCTTGTCAGGAGGGGCGATGAGCAATCCAGTCTCGATGCACTCCGCGCAAGGGCAGCGTAGTCCGGGCCGCCTTGAGCCGCCGGAGTCGTGGCGCCATCGAATACTCTTCTGGGTTTACCCGAACCGCGGGTGGGGAGGCGAGGGGCGGACCGTCGAGCGGGAACACGCGGGAAAAGAACCCGGCGGGCTCCCGGTAGCCCGGCGGGATTTCAAGCAGGAGAAACCAGACAGTGCCATTTAACAACCATGGAAACCGCTCCTTCACTGCGATGTCGGTCAACAAGAACGCACCGCCGGCGTCGGGCGTTTACGGTCTCTCCGATGCGCGCCATTGGATCTATGTGGGGGAGACCGCCAACATCCACGCGGATCTCGCGCAGCACTTGCGATCTCCGAACCTATTCCTGCAAGAGCACGCTCCCTCGGGATTCACATTCGAGCTAAGCGATGCGGGGCAGCGGAGCGAGCGGCGGGACCGTCTCGTAGTCGAGCTCGATCCTATAGGAAACCGGCCGATTGGGCGACTCTCGAACCGGCCGGAGCGGGAATAACGGGGCCTCAGGCGAGGCCCGAATGGAGGCGATCGTAGCGCCTACCAGCGCTTCCGGCCAAAGCCGCCGCCGCCGCCACCCGACCGCTCGGCCTTGGGACGGGCTTCGTTGACATTGAGCGTTCGACCGTCGACATCCGTCCCGTTCAACGCCGCGATGGCTTTCTCACCTTCTCCATCGTTGGCCATTTCGACAAATCCAAAACCCCTGGGTTGGCCGGTGTCGCGGTCCGTGACGATGTTGACGCGTCCAACCGAGCCGTGAGTTTCAAACAGGGAACGGATAGTATCCTCCGTCGCCGCAAAACTGAGATTTCCTACGAAAATGTTCTTCATTCTCTTAACGTCCTTTCTGATTTGAAGGCGGCTAATTGGGAAGGAGGACAGATTTAGCGAGAACTGCTAGACAGGTCGGCCTTGAATCGGCAGGATCATCAAATCCAGCATTAAGTTTAGCATGGACCGGGGAGTGGTACAATGGGAATCTACACTACCCAGTCTCGCACCCGCCCCCGGTTTACCCCGACGCCTAACCGACTCGGGAACGCAACCAGCCTGAAAATGGAGAGACTCGATCTTATGCTATACGACAGCACCAAGGTTCTGATACACGGGATGCTGCAATCGTTGCGAAGCCCGGACCAGGGTGGATGGGACGACCACGTGGAGTCGGGTGGCGAGTGCCTGTACGAGATTCACCAGATGGCCCGTCCACGGTATCAAGGCTACCGCGCCGATGCCGCCAACCGTGCGCCCGCGCTGGTGCCGGTTTACGAAAGGGCGGCCCGTGCGATTCCGCACGTTAAGTTGATGGTGCGCGCGATCCGCCGCAAGGATCGGGCCGCGGCGGTGGAAAGCGGCGCCGCCGCTCTGGCCGAGATGTGAGGTTCGCCGGGCGGCCGGGCATGTCGAGGACGGGTGGAGTCGAGGAGACGCGATTGAATACGAAACGCAGGGTGACGCAAGCGTTCGAGGCGCAGTTGATGGCATCGCGCCGGCGCGAGAGGTTCGTTACGGGCGAATTGCTGACCGAGATCGACAGTCCGGAATCGCCGGCACAATCGGTGTTCATACGGATCAACGGCCTTCGGCCGTCCAGGGGACTCGAGTGCCGGTACATCATCGAAGCCGGCGAATTGAACGAAAAGACCGAAATGGCGAAGTAGGCGCGGCGAACCCGCGCGGCTGCGCTATCCGAAGGCCTTGAGTCCGGCATACTCGAACCGAATCTGCCCGTTTGCGCCCATCCGGTGGAATGGATGGCGCTGGTTTCATTAAGAGGCAATCCCCGTTAATGGCCGCGCGATCATAGGCCGTGGCGCGGCTCACTGAGTTCCGTAAAACCTGGGCGCCGGAGGGGCAAACCCTCCCGCTGATCGCCAAGACGCTGCTGGCGATTGGCGGCATCACGCTGGGGAACGCCGGCGCGCGGGCGCTGTTTCGGTGGTCTTGGTCACCGGCCCGGTGCAGAATCCGCCGCCACGAGTGCAGCCTTTGCTCCGCCAGTCCGGTTGCCAAACCCGCATTCCACTGGCGACCTTCGCCGGACCCACGGATTCCAACCGCGTCACCGGTTTCGTATGAACGGCACCGCGCGTGCTCTAACCTCTACAAGGCTGGATTCGATTCCGCCGCGAGCGGCAGCCCCCGGAAAGAAACCATGAGAACCTACTCAACTACTATGATCGCTTGCGTGGTCTTGACGACCCTGCTTTTCGCGTGCTCCGCCTTCGCGCGCGACCACAGCGCTATGAACGGCACCTGGACGCTGGTGCCCGCCAGGAGCGATTTTGCCGGCCAACCCGTGGTTCAGACCGGCACCGTGACGATCAACGAGCGGGATGGCATCATCATCGTCGAGCGCAGCTTTATGTATGAAGGCGCCACCGAGACCTTCTTCTACCGCGACGTTACCGACGCCGAGAACAACGCCACCATCAAAACCGGAAAGGACCTCAAGAGTAAGACCAAATGGGATCGCGATGCCTTGAAGGTGACGACCACCGAATCCGGGGCAGTTACTCTGGAAACTTACTCCCTCGCCGCGGATGGCACCATGACGGCCAGCGTCGTGAGGCCAGGCCAAAAGACGATCATCCTCGTCTTCCAGCGCCAATAGGGTGACGGCGCGGATGCGGAGTTCGTGCTGCCCACCAGTAATGGAGGCGGATTCCGGGATTGTGCGGAGAGGGAAACTGCCGGGGGGCGGGCGTGATATAGAAACCCGGCGGTTGGCGTGTGCGGGCGGATTGGGGGGAGTTTCACTGGTTCCAATTCCCGTTATCGGCGTTTACCAGGACCTATCCCGTGCTGGATGGCAGGCTTAAACTTCCCGGTTCGGGCTCCCGTAATGGCCACTTCCGGTAATCGGGGCCGGGGCACTGCGCATGATCGTCGCGGCCGGCTCATCTATGCGAAAACAGAACTCGTGGTTCCGCGGGAGCGGAGCAAACCGTCGATGAGTTGTTCCGCCGCTATAATCCGAACCGGACGCTCACTTTGTCTTCCCCGGGAACTCGTGCGCAATCTGCGCAATCTTCCGAGCGATATCCTCGATTGGGAGAGTATGATCTATATACCCGGTTTTTATGGCGCTCACGGGCATATCCGACCACTCGGCTGTGTCGGGCGCCTGTGCTATAGTAATGCCGCCGGCTTCCTTGATTTCCCTTAGCGCTTTTGCCCCATCCGAATCCAGGCCGGAGACAATCACAGCGACTAGTTTTCCACCCCAGTTTTGCGCCAGAGAACGCAGGAAGATCGTAATCACGTCGGGCCATCCCTTGGGTTTTGACATTGGCGTCAGACGGAACATTCCACCCACAAGGTATAGGTCGCAATTCGCCGGGACGATGAAGACATGATTGGGCTGAATGGGCAAGCCTTCCGTGATCAGCTCCACCGGCAGTTTTGTGGAGTGAGGAAGGATGTTGTGGAGCGTCGCGGACGCTTCTCTTATGTGATTAACGACGACTATTGCAGCCCCCGTCCCGGGCGGCAGATGTCTTAGTAACTCGACATAGGCGGCGGAGCCGCCGGCCGAGCCGCCTACGCAAACGATAGGAAAGTCTCTTGCGAAAGAGTTCATTTGCTCGCGCCCGCCCCTTTCCGATTCGCAAGGTCAACGTATACTGAGCGCCTGAAAAAAGGACCGGCTCCGACCTTCACAGTTTACTCTTCTTGCGGGGAAGATGCACTGCAAAGGTGGTTCCTTCCTCTTTACTCGATGTCACGGCGATCTTGCCGCCGTGGGCGGTCACGATTCCTTTGGCAATGAAAAGCCCGAGGTCGAGCCTGGCTTTCTCGCTTTGGATCGGATTCTCATCCTCACCGCGCGGCACCGGGTCGAAAACGGTGGCGATGGCGTCGGGGGAAATAGCGCCCTCGGTATGAACGGAAAGGACTACTTCGTGACCCGCGCCTTTCGCCGCAACGTCAATCGCAAAGGTCCTCGATCCGTGCAGGACCGCGTTGCCGATCAGGTTCGACAAAACCTGCCCGACGCGGGCGCGGTCCCAATCCCCTTCAAGGTCGCCGGACGTTTCGACCGAGATCCTTCGGCCGGGGTGCGTGGCCTGAACTTCCTTTACGGCCTCCTGGACAGCGGTTCCTATATCCATCGGCGCGGGCGCAATCGGCAGGTCCTCGAGGAGACGGATGCGGACGGCATCGATCAGGTCGGAAGCGAGCCGGTTGACGAGGGAGGCGCTGGTTTCGATCTGGGACACCAGGCTGGCCTGCTCGTCGTCAAGCTTGCGTCTCGCTAACAACGCCTGGGCAGAGTTGTGTACTGCCGCGAGCGGATTGCGGAAATCGTGAACAAGCGTTTCGACGAACAGGGTTCCGGAACGAGTGAGTTTTTCGGTGAAACGGCCAAGGGATTCAGTCATAACCTGGTCGATGGCTTCGTTAAACCTCAGCAGGTCCGGAAGGATGTCCGCGGCGTCGGCTTTAGCCCACTCGGATCTCCACAGCTTGATCACACTCGCACGCAAGGCGCGAAACTCGGAGATCATCTCGATCGTATCGAAGCCTCCCGTAAACCGAAGGGCAGCGTGGGTTTCGGCGGCGCTATCAAGCGCTCCTCCCTCTTTCGGGCCCTGTCCCTTGGCTTTCTCGCTCCGCTCCCGTTCGGTTTCTGGGGTCTCAAGATCGTCTGCAATGAACCGAAGCAGGCCTTTAATGTGATCGCGCAGCGCGGACCGGTCCATATGTGCGGCGGAGTGGACATATGCGTGTGCGAATGCTTCCCATTCCGCGACGATGACGTCCTCGTTTGACCGGATAAATGCCGCTAATTCCATGGTGAAACTCTCCTGCGGGTGAATACAACCCGACAAAGGACTTTGGCCCGCTATTTGCCGTGCTCTTCCAGTATGGACCAATTGGCGGGGCTAGCGGCTAAGGCCAGCAGGCAAATGGGGAATTATTGCGCAAGAAACGAGCGCGCTTACTCCCGCGAACTCCCCTTCCCTGGAGGATCACGGAAGGGAAACGCTTCAGCTTCCGTCAATCCCCAGTCCGCGCCGCCTTACCGGCCAGACGGTCCAGCAAGCGCCCGGCACTTCGCGCCCACTTCGCCCGGCGTGCGCCACGACTTCCGGCCACACGCGCCACTCTCACACCGCCATCGGCGCTTCCACTTGCGCCGTCTGAAGTATGGCGGCCAGACCGATCACGCCGCCGGTTTCTTCGGTCAGCGGAGTGAAGCTCCAGCGGCGGCCGGATACGTACACGGAGACGGCGGTGCGGCTGCACGCCGAGCGCTGCACGGCCCAGCGGATGGAGGCGTCGGCGGGCGGAAGGATGTCCCACAGGAACTGGCCGCGCAGGTCGGCTTCACCCGGTGGCGTCATGCTCTGGCCGCGCGGGCACAGGCCCTCGATGCGGCCGTCGGGGTCGAGGATGAAATGCGCCAGCCCCGCGGCGCCGGCAATCGCGGCGGCGCATTGCGACAGCTTCCGCGCCTCCTGCAAGGCGTCGTGGCCGTCGGTGATGTCGGCGACGCAGCCGACCATGCCGGCAAAACCGCCATCTTCGCGGAAGCGTGGGGCCCCCTGGCCCAGCACCCAGCGGTACTCGCCGTCGTGGCGGCGCATCAGAGCCTGGCTCCGGAACGGGCGGCGCGCCTGGAAGGCCGTCCAGTAGGCTTGCCGCAGTCGCTCGCGGTGGTCGCGGTGGATGGGATCCAGCCAACCGTCCCCGAGCTCGTCGCCCAGGCTTCTTCCGGTGAACTCGAGCCATGCCAGGTTGACGAATTCGCAGGCCCCGTCGGCGTCGCTGCACGTCATGAGCACCGGCGCCGCGTTGGCGATGGCTTCGAACCGGCGTTCGGCTTCGCACCGGGAGAGTTCGGAATCGAGGGCGTGGCAGACGACGGTGCGCAGTTCGATTTTAGCGGCCAGCAACTCCGCCAACCCCGCCAGCGCTTGCACGTCGGCTTCCGAGAAACCGGGCCGTGGACTCCGGTCGGCAATCACCAGCGCGCCGATCGGCATGCCGTCGGCCGCCCGCAGCGGAGAACTGGCGATGAACCGCAGGTCCCGGCAATCCAGCCCCTCGGGCGGCCGCGCCGCGGTGTCCGTCACGATCAGGGGCGCGTCGAGCACGCGGGGTTTCGGCAGGGCGTTGAGAAACGGCCAGTATTCCTGGCCGGAACCGATTCGCCGGGCGACGTCCACGCCCCGTCCCAGCAGCGCGATGTAGGCCACGGGGACATGGAACAGGTGCTCCACCGTCGCCGTCAGCCGGCGTAAGGCGGGAAACTCGGCGCACTCCGCCAGGTCCTTCAAGTAGGCACAGCCTTCCGCACAGCACCGCAAGTCCACGATGGATTCCTCTGGTGGATCATATCGGTTCGATCACCGCGAAATTGAAGCCTACAGAAATCGGGGGATACCGCCGATAGACTATGCGAGTACGTTGTGGGTACCACAAACAAGCTGGCCCTGGTGGGTAATCCAACCGAGGAGACGCTGCTACGCGTCGTACAGATTCTGCGGGGGATGGTCAACACGGCCGGCCATGCCGACGATGTCCGGGAAATCAAGTCGAAGCTCGCCGATTGCCTGAGATCCGTCCTCGATGAAGTCGAGCGCCGGCATGGAGCCGCGAACCCCAGCCTGGATTCCACGACCGGCTTGCCGGACCGGGCGGGCGCGGAGGAAGCGATCCTGAGGGCCTATGCGGCGGATACTCCCGCGTGCGTAGGCGTGCTGGCGGTCGACCGCCTGACCACACTGAACCTGAGATTCGGAAACAAAATCGGCGACGAGATCCTGCGGCACTATGCGGAGACGCTGCGGCAGCAACTCCCCTCCGAGGACCGGCTTTTCCGCTGGGGCGGTAACGCCCTGGTGGCGCTGTTACTGCGTCCCGCGCGCATCGAACAGGTGCGGCGCGAATTCGGCCGGCTGGTGGACACCGGCTACGAGCACACGGTGAATACGCCTTCCCGCCTGGTTCATCTGCCGATCCTGCCGCGCTGGGCGGTCTGGCCCATGATGGCATCTCCTGCGCTGCTGATTCAGAAGCTCGACAGCTTCGCCAGCACTCAAACGCGCCCGGAATCGTCTGCCAGCGGGTGAGGGACGGCCGGCGGCAACCTCCTTTTCAACGCGCCACGCTTCCCCAGCCAGCGGCCCGCACATGTGATAGCTTGCTCCTCATGGACGATATCACGCTCCTGGTCCTGGCGAACCCAGCCGACCGGCTCCTGGCCATGCTCGAGGCACTGCCGGAGGAGACCCACATCGCCGTCGGCGATTCGGCGGAAGCTTTCGAAAGATCGGCGGCGGAAGCCGAGGTCGTCTTCAACTGGTCGGGCTCGCGCGCGCTATTGCGCGAAGTGCTGGCCATGGCTCCAGCGGCGCGCTGGGTGCATACCCGGTCGGCGGGGCTCGACGACCTGCTGTTTCCCGAGCTGACGGCGCACCTGGCGGCGCTGACCAACGCGAGCGGGGTGTTCAGCCCGTCGCTGGGAGAGTGGGTGCTGGGGGCCATCCTGTATTTCGCCAAGGATTTCCGGCGCCTGGCCCGCAACCAGGCGGCGGGTGTCTGGGAGCAGTTCGACGTTCCTTGTATCGAGGGCCAGACGGTCGGGATCGTCGGCTATGGCGACATCGGACACGCCGTGGCCACACGGGTCCGGGCCATGGGCATGCGGGTTTTGGCGCTGAAACGGCACGCCCCGCCCCCTGGCCGCGTGGATCCGCTGGCTCAGCGGATCTACCCCACAGAGAGCCGCTGCGAGATGCTGGCCCAGTGCGACTACGTGGTGATCGCCGCCCCGCTGACGCCGGAAACCCGGGGCATGATGGGCGCGGCGGAATTCGCCGCCATGAAGCGCGAGGCGGTGCTGGTAAACGTCGGGCGCGGGCCGGTCGTCGACGAGGCCGTGTTGACCCAGGCGCTCTCGCGGGGGCTCATCAAAGGGGCGGCGCTGGATGTTTTCGACCAGGAGCCGCTGCCGCCCGGCCACCCGTTTTACCGGCTGGAGAACGTGCTGCTGTCGCCCCATTCGGCGGATCACACGCCCGATTGGCTGGAACGGGCCATGCGGCAATTCCTTGACCAGTTCGAACGGTTTCGCAGGGGCGAGCCGCTGGCCAACGTGGTGGACAAGCACCTGGGGTACTGAAGGGTACTGAGAGCGGTGCCCGGCTGCGCGGAGGCCCCGCGGCAACCTGCTAAAATGTCTGTGTCACATGTTTAAGCGGTTTGTTTTGTGGGACTACCCGCGCGCTAGCTGGCAATTCGACGTGATGGTCGGCATCATCCTCGCGTTCATCTTCCTCACTCCCCGCGACTTTTTCCGCGACCAGCCGCGCATTCCGAAAGCCAGCAACATCTTCCTGTTACGGAAGGAGAATGGAGGCTCCAAGTACTGGGTGCCCGCCGGCCTGGTGGCGGGAGTCTCCGAAAGTCAGATCCCCGCGGCTGTCACTCCCTCGCTGCAGAGCCTGGGCGACCGCCGTCTGACGGTCACACGGGTGGAACGGGTCTTGGATTCGGAGGACGAGCCCCTCGGATATACGGTATTCACCCGGCCATGATCGGGCATGTCCGGTTTTGGGGGATGTGTATCCTTCCACGGGGGGCCAACGTCATTTGAGTAAGGAGCGGCATTCGATGCGTTATTCGCGGCCGGTTGCGATGCTGGCCGGCGCACTGGTGGCAATCTGTGGAACGCCGTGCGGCGCTTCCGGCGCCGAAGATCCCATGCAGGCGGTGTTCGCCCGCATGGATCGGACGTCGCTGGCCTTCAAGTGGATGACCGCCAGCGTGCAAAAGACGGCTTATACCGCGGTGATCGACGAGAGCAGCACCGAATGCGGCAAGATCATGGTCTTGCGCCTGAAGCCGCACGAACTGAAGATCCGCTTCGACTTTGAACCGCCCGACGCCAAGCAGGTGACGATCGACGGGACCAAAGCGGAGATCTACTATCCCAAGACGAACAGCACCCAGGCCGTGGTCATCGGCAAGCAGACCAAACCCATGGTGGAACAACTCCTGCTTCTGGGATTTGGCAGCGCATCGCAGGACTTGCAGTCGGCCTATTCGGTCCGCTACCTCGGACCGGAAACCGCGGCCGGCGAGCCGGCGCAACGCATCGAGCTGACGCCCAAGGACAAGGAAATGCTGCAGCACTTCAAGAAGATCGAACTGTGGATCGCCGACTCCAGCGGGATCGCGGTGCAGCAGAAATTCTACGAACCGGGCAAGAACTACAACCTGGCGGTGTTTACCCAGATCGACCTGCGGACGCGGGTCACGGAAGCGGATTTGAAATTGAAGATCCCCAAGGACGCCCACAAGGACGCCACCATCGGAAAGCGCCACTCCCCTTAGCCATGAAGCCGACCAGAGCCAGTTCCAACCGGCTGCACTATCTCGACTGGGTTCGCGGAGTAGGCGCCATCATCATGCTCCAGGGGCATGCCTTCGATTCGTTCCTGAAGCCGGACCTGCGGCCGGGCGGCGCCTACACGCTGTCGCAATTCGTGGGCGGAATGCCGCCGGCCATCTTCCTCTTTTTGACCGGCGTCACCCTGGCCTTCCTGATGGACAGCACCGAACGCAAGGGGATGCCGCCGCGCGAACGGTTCCTGACCGCTCTCGGCCGTTCCCGGTACCTATTCCTGCTGGCATTCGCGTTCCGCCTGCAGTTGTTTATTTTCGGATTTCCGGCCGCCTGGCAGGACCTGTTCCGCGTGGATGTCCTCAACTGCATGGGGTTCTCGATGGCGCTGATGGCGGTGACTACGTTGGCGCGCACGCGCCACCGGGCGTGGATCTGCGCGGCGCTGGGCTTGGCGATCGCCTTCGCGTCGCCGCTGGTCTCGCAGATCGGCTGGTCGGGCGTTCCGTTCCTGGTGCGCGACTACATCGCCCCGGGGTACGGTTCGTTCAGTTTCTTCCCCTGGGGCGGGTACCTGGCCTTCGGCATCGGCATGGGAAGCCTGATCCGCGTCGTCAAGGAAGATGCCGCCCATCGCCTGATGGAGGGTGCGGCCCTGGCGGGCGGCGCGCTGGTGCTGGCCGGCCAGTATTTCGCCGGCGCGCCGTACACGCTCTACGCCAAATCGGAGTTCTGGCTGAACAGCCCCGCGCAGACGCTCACTAAGCTGGGAGTCACGCTGCTGCTGGTGACGGCGGCTTTCGTCTGGACCCGTTACGGCTCGAACGGCGGCTGGAGCTGGGTTCGCCAATTCGGCATCACCTCCCTGCTGGTGTACTGGGTGCACATCGAACTGGTTTACGGCCGCGGGCTGTGGTTCCTGAAGAACAATTTGACCGTGCCGCAGACCATGCTTGCGGCGGCAGGCCTGGTGCTGGCGATGCTGGTGCTTTCCACCACCAAGACGTACTGGCATCGCGTGCGCGCCGTGCTCGGCGAACTGGGCTGGGATTTTGGCCCCAGGCCCGAGCCCGAGCGGATCCCCGCGGACTAACAATGTGGGACAGACGCTTTCGTCTGTCAACCCTGCAGCCCGCCCGATCTCTTCACGGCTTCCTGACTCGGTGTGCCATCCTGGAGAAACATGCCCGTCCTGCTGAGTTGCACCGGTGTGCGCAAATCGTATGGCGCGCGCGTCCTGTTCGAAGATCTTTCGCTGAGCCTCTCCGACGGCGACCGCACCGGCTTGATCGGGCCCAACGGCAGCGGCAAAACCACCTTGCTCGAAATCCTGGCGGGACGGGATAGGCCGGACGCCGGAGAGAGGGCGGCGCGCCGCAACGTCCGGCTGGCCTACGTTCCACAGGATTCGGCATTCGCGGCCGGCGACACCCCCGCCTCGGTTCTTCGTTCCGCGCTCGCACCCCTGGCGCTGGACGAGGAAGAGAAGACCACGCGCGCCAACATGATGCTGAGCCGCACCGGGTTCGAGGACGCCGAGGCGCTGGCGGCATCGCTCTCCGGCGGATGGACGAAACGCCTCGCCATCGCGGCGGCGCTGGTGACTTCTCCCGACGTGCTGCTGCTGGATGAGCCGACCAACCACCTGGACCTGGACGGCATTCTCTGGCTGGAGCGCTCGCTCGCTTCCGCCAATGCCTGCCTGGTGGTCACCCACGACCGCTACTTCCTCGAGAACGTCGCCACCCGGATGGCCGAGGTCAACCGGGCGTATCCGCAGTGCGCGTTCCAGGTCAATGGAAACTACAGCGAGTTTCTGGAACGGCGCGAAGAATTCTTCGAGGCGCAGCAGAAGCTCGAAGCCTCGCTGGCCGTCAAGGTGCGGCGCGAGGTCGAGTGGCTGCGGCGCGGGCCCAAGGCGCGGACCACCAAGAGCAAGGCGCGTATCGACGCCGCCGGACGGCTGATCGGAGAGCTTGCGGCGGTGACGGCGCGCAGCCGCGCGGCGACGGCGCAGATCGATTTCACCGCCTCCGACCGCAAGACCAGGCGGCTCATTGAGGCCGAGGGTGTGGGCAAAACGCTGGGCGGCCGCAGGCTGTTCCGTAATCTCAATCTCACGCTCTCGCCGGGCGTGCGCATCGGCCTGGTGGGCGCAAATGGGAGCGGCAAGACCACCCTGCTCAAGATCCTCGGCGGCGGGCTCGGCCCGGACGAAGGCAGCGTGCGGCGCGCGGAGGCCTTGCGCACGGTGAGCTTCGCGCAGGACCGCGGAGCGCACCTCGACCCCGCCACCAGCCTGCGCCGGACGCTGTGCCCCGAGGGCGATTCGGTGACGTATCGCGGGCGGCCCGTCCACGTGATGGGCTGGGCCAAGCGCTTCCTGTTCCGCGAAGAGCAATTGGAGATGCCGGTGGCCAGGCTCTCCGGCGGCGAGCGGGCGCGCGTCATGATCGCCAAACTGATGCTGGAGACCGCCGACGTGCTGCTGCTCGACGAACCGACCAACGACCTGGATATCCCCACCCTGGAAGTGTTGGAGGAAAGCCTGCTCGACTTCCCGGGCGCGGTCGTGCTGGTGAGTCACGACCGCTACCTGCTGGATCGCGTATCCACCGCGGTCGTCGGGCTGGATGGCGGCGAGGGCGGTGTCTTCGCGGACTACTCGCAGTGGGAGGCATGGCGCGGCGAGCCGCCGGCGGAGAAGGCCGCCGCAAAGGAAACGCGCGCGCCGGCCCTGGCGGCGGCGGACGTTCCCAGGAAGAAGCTCTCGTATCTGGAACAGCGCGAGTGGGACGGGATGGAAGCGAGGATTCTGGAAGCCGAGCGCGAAGTAGGCGGCTGGCAGCGGGAGATGCAGGCATCCGCGACCGACCCGCGCCGGCTCACCGAGTCTTACGAGAAACTCCGGGAATCCGAGCGCCGCGTGGAGGAGTTATACGTGCGATGGGCGGAGTTAGAGGCCAAGGTGGAGCGGTGAATCCGGGCAGGCGCGGACGGCGCATGATAGGGCGATAACCGCCGGAGACGCATGACTGGCATCGTCTCCCGGCTGGCATTATCTGAAGTTAGCCCGTGTCTCTCGCGAATGCGGCACTTCGTCCTGGCGAGAGCCTGCGAAAACGCGGGGACGGACGACAAGGGCGGAGGATTGGCGATCCTGGCCCGTGGCCCCCAACCGCGGCAGGTTCCCGTGCGCACCGAATACGCCCGCCCATTGGCCGGCACGCCGGGCGTCGATGGGGTTATCAAGTCGATTGACTTCGGCTCCCGGTCCGCTATTGCATACCGGTAATCATGTAAGACCCAGTGGTAGGATAGCGGTCTTCGGCGGGGACAGCGCTTTCGGCGAGCAAGTCCGGAATTCGCTCCCGGGAAACGCCGCTGCACCGCGCGATCTCCTGAATCGACACTTCGTCCGCGGGAATCCCGCTGAACCTGGCAAGACTGGCCATCGAGGACAAAAGCGCCTCGGGATCGCCGGCCAGTTCGGCCGCGCGGAAATCTGCCTGCGCCAGCGCGCGCGGCAGATAGTTCGCCAGCGCGGCCAACTGCGCGGCGAGCAACGAGCAGTACGGCCACCCATCGGATGCCGGAACTGGGCGCCAGCCACTCCTCCAAACCCACGGCAGCCACATCGCACGCCAGCAGCGTCCAGAACGGCGGATAGTAGTACGGTTTCGACTGCCGGCACAACTGCCGCGCCACCAGCGCATCCATCTCGCGCCGGCTCATGGAATCCAGAAGCTGCCGGGGCACCAGGACGGCGGTCCCGATCAAAGCGAATCGTTGAGCCTGGGTCAGGTCCGGCAAAACGTAGACCCGCGGGTCGATCCACGCGAAAATGCCGGCTTTCCTGCACATCTTTCTGACGCTGTCGAACAGGTCGCCTCTCGAAACCTGGAACGTCCCCGCCTAACGCCCCCACCGCTTCAGCCGCATTGTGGCGAGGACCGCAAACGACAACACCACCACTGCGAACACGCCGAACGCCACTCTCTGCCACGGTTGCCAGGGCACGTGCTGGTGGGCGGCGGAGGGCCATACGAAGTCTCCCGCCGCCGTGAGGACGATCCACGGGAAGATTATCATGTAGGAGGTCCGGTCGGTTGCCGGCCCACTCCAGATCGCCACGACCCTCTTCGCGTAGCCGAGTATCCCCACCAGGCGGCTTTTGAGCTGCGCGCGATCGACGAAAAGCATCGCCGAAAGGTGCAGCGTTACGATCATCGAGATCCCTTCCTGCAAGCGATCCGATACGGCAGCCATGGGGCAGTTATTCTAGCCAGTCGCGGCGCGCGGCGCGATGCTAACTGAAGTTAATTCACGTGCTGGCGCCCCGAATCTCCGCTTAAGAGCCGAAAACCCCTGGCGCAACGCCGCGTGGAGGAGTTACAGGCGCGCTGGCCCCAAACCGGTGGCCGGTGCCGGCCGGTGACGCTTCTCGGCATGCACCGAGCCGTGAGCGGGCTACCGCCTGGGTCGCGAGCGGCCCGTCGGCGAAGGGAATTCGCCACCCTCCCCGCCTTCCTCGCGCAAGGCACTCGGGGGACGCGTGGGGTGACCCTTGCGCCCGCTGAGTGCATGGGCCGCAAACGGTGAATGCGAGGGTGATGCCCAGCCCGAGCTATTGCCGGGGCTCGCCCGGCGCGGCGTGCGGCTGCCCGACGCCGCCGCCGCAATCCGATCGCTTCCTCTCCGATGCGCGTCGAAGCCGGTGGCGAAGGGCGCGCCATCCTGCGGAACTTCTTGCCGTATGAAGGCAAGAATTGCACCTGGATGCCGCTCTCCGAGATTGCAGCTCATGTTCCCATCGTTACGGGATTGGCCACCAATCTGCCTATACCATGCCTGGTATCGGGAAAGGATGCTGAACTTGAAGACTCTCAATATTTACTCCGCATCGCTGGCGCTGCTGCTCGCCGGGATGTTTGCCGGATGTTCACAAACATACCTGCAATCGCGCCACGTTTCCAGCAACATCCGCACGGCGCTGGATCAGGCCGGCCTCAAGGATGTTTCCGTAAGTCAGGATCGCGGGAAGGGCGTAGTGACCCTGGGCGGACACGTCGCAGCTTACGGAGATAAGACCCAGGCGGAATCCATTGCAACGTCCTTCGCCGCCGGAGAAGTTGTGTCGAACCAGGTTGCAGTGGTTCCCAAGGGCTCCGAAAGCGAGGCCAACGCCATGAATTCGGATCTGGACAAAGGCATCGAGCAGAACCTGGATGCCGCTCTCATCCAGAACAAGTTTCACGAGAGCGTAAAGTACGACGTCAAGAATCACGTCGTCACGCTGACGGGAGACGTCGGCTCTCAATCCAGGCGGGCGCTGGCCCAGTCGGTCGCGTCTTCGGTTCCCAACGTCTGGCAAGTGGTGAATGAACTGCAGATCAAGAACCAAAAGGCCACTTCGTCGAATTGAGGCCCCCTCGCGTTTGCGCGAGGACGAATTGAAACGATCGAAACAAGGATGGGAGAGCTATGAAACAAGGCACGAAAGACCGGATCGAAGGCGAGCTTCATAAAGTAACGGGCACCGTCAAACAGGCGGCCGGCCAGGTCACCAACGATCCCGATTTGGAGCTTGAAGGCAAATCGGAGAACCTCGCCGGAAAGATTCAAAAAGGGGTTGGACAGGTTGAAAAGGTTTTCGGGAAGTAAATCGGCCAGAAGCCGGTTAACGTTCGACGGAAAAGGAGATTCACAATGTTGTTACTGATTGTAGTTTTACTGTTGGTTTTAGGGCTTGGTGGTGGATACTACGGCCATAGCCGCTGGGGTTACGGCGGGGGTGCGGGCGTCGGCTTAGGCACCATCCTGGTCATTCTCCTCATTGCCTACATGCTTGGGGCTTTCAACTAGTGCGATGACCGCAAGATACTGTTCCTTTGCCGGGCCACTCGCTCAAGGTTCCGGACAGAACCGCGAGCGTGAGCGAGCGGCCCGGCAAAGGCGCCAAATCACACGGTTGAAGACCTAGGTCTTTGACCGTATGGTTCGGTGGCTTTGCGGGGAATCACTCCCTCACGCTCGCAGCTCCGAACGGAGCTGCTACCGTCAGCGAGCGGTTTCGCGACAGCACGGAATCTAGCCGTCATGGGACGAGCACGCGCCGGGATCGTTCCACAATACATCGCGGCGCGACCCTGAACTTCATGACGGCAATGGGGCGTGAGCCGATTGTCGGCTGCCCAGGGCGCCCCGCGCGGCGCCAGCCTGCCCCCCAAACGGTGTCAACCCGCTTGCGCGCCGCGCGGACGCACGGAGGGAGTTCGCCGTCGGCGAGACGGTCCGCGTGTCTCAGTCCGCTTACGCGCCGCGCGGACGCACGGAGCGGCCGATGCCGGTGTAATCAAAGCCCGCGCGGATGGCGGTCTCCGGCTGAATGGCGTTGCGGCCGTCCACCAGGATGCGCGCGGAGGTCAGGGGCGCTAGCGCCACCAGGTCGAGGTTGCGGAATTCATCCCATTCCGTTACCAGGACCAGGGCATCGCACCCGGCCGCCAGCTCCTGCACGCTCTCGCAATAGCGGATCTTCAGATCGGGCCACTGCTGGCGGCAGGCCGGCATGGCGATGGGGTCGTACGCCTTCACGCGCGCGCCCATCTGCAGCAGACGCTCGGCGATGGTCAGGCTGGGCGCGTCGCGCAGATCGTCGGTATCGGGCTTGAAGGCCAGGCCCAGCAAACCGATGGTGCGGCCCTTCAGGATAAAGAGCTTCTCCTGGAGCTTCTGAATCACCGCGCCGCGCTGCGCCGCGTTGACGTCGAGGGAGGCCTGCAGCAGCCGGGCCTCATACCCGTACTCGCGCGCCGTGTGCAGCAGGGCGTGCACGTCCTTGCCAAAACAACTGCCTCCCCAGCCCACGCCGGGGTTGAGAAACTTCGCGCCGATGCGGGAATCCAGTCCGATTCCGGTCATCACCTCGGTGCCCTCGGCGCCCACCCGCTCGCAGATATTGGCGATTTCGTTGGCGAAACCGATCTTCATGGCGAGGAACGCGTTGGCGGCGTACTTGATCATCTCGGCGCTGGTGAGCGACGTGGCGACCAACGGCGCGCTGGTGACGGACGCCGGCCGCGGCACGCCCGGCGGCGGATCGAAACTCTGCGACACCAGCGGCGCATAGAGCTGCCGCATGAGGTCGAGGGTCTCGGCATCTCGCCGCGCCCACCACGATGCGGTCGGGGTAGAGCGAATCCGCCACCGCGCTGCCCTCGCGCAGAAACTCGGGATTGCTGGCGACGCCGAACCGTATGTTGCCCTGGTCGCCGGGCCGCACCTCGCCGATGCCTTCGCGAACCAGGGTTTCCACCAGGTTCCCGCTGCCCACCGGCACGGTGGACTTGTTGACCACCACGCGGAAGCGGCGTCCGTCCATGGCGGCGCCGATGCTGCGGGCGGCCGCCTCCAGGTAGGCCAGGTTGGCCTCGCCGCTGGGAAGGGGCGGAGTGCCGACGGCGATGAAGATCGCGTCGCTCGAGGGCGCGGCCTCGGCCAGATCCGTGGTAAACCGAATGCCGCCCCGCTTTGCGGCGAGCGCCAGCATCTCCTCCAGGTGAGGCTCATAGATGGGCGATTCGCCCCGAGACAGCCTGGCGATCTTGCTTCCGTCCGTGTCTACGCACGTGACGTGATGTCCCAGGTAGGACAGGCACGCACCCGTAACCGTGCCGACGTATCCGGTTCCGATGACTGTTACTCGCATGTGAGGCGCTGGCCGCGAACGGCCATGACTGTTGAGTATAGCAAGTCGCGGAGAATGCCCCCGTTCCGGCGCCGCCGCCTCACCGCCGCCGCTGTCTCAAACACCGGCCATTCCCTGCATAGGCCTCCCGCCGTGCTATAATTCACTCGTCTACCTGTTCCAAGGACATCAGTGGATTTCTATGCCTAAGCTTAAGACCCATAAGGGTGCGTCTAAGCGGTTCAAGAAAACCGGCACGGGCAAAGTGGTTCGTAGTCACGCCTTTGGCCGGCATATCCTGACCTCGAAGCCGCACAAACGCAAGAAGAAGCTTCACAAAAGCGTGGTCGCCGATGAGGCCAATCAGCCCGCTTTGAAGCGCATGCTCCCGTATTAGGGAGCGATTCGCGCGGACGGCGCGTATGGCACGTGCCCGATCCGCCAGTCGATAGGGAACCGAACGAGGAGATGAAAACGTGCCCAGAGTAAAACGTGGGACTCACCGCCGCGCGTCGCGAAAAAAGACGCTCGAGGCAGGCATCCGGATATTTTCTAACCAAGAGTAAGCTGTACCGCGCCGCGCAGGAAGCGGTGGAACGCGGCTTGAAGTTCGCTTACGTCGGACGCAAGAATAAGAAGCGCGATTTCCGCGCGCTGTGGATCGTCCGCATCAACGCGTCGTGCCGGGCCGCCGGTATTTCGTACAGCAAGTTTCTGCACGGGCTCAAGGCCGCCGGTCTGGACCTGAACCGCAAGGTTCTGGCGGACGTGGCCCTGCATGACGAGCCAGGATTCCAGCAGTTGGTGGAGAAGGCCAAGGCGGCGTTGGAGACGGCATGACGCCAGCCGGGCGGGAATCGGACTCCCTGAGCAACCTGGAAGAGCGCATCCAGTTGGCGATCCAACTGGTGGCGCGGTTGCGCGAGGAAAAAGAGGCCGCGCTCGCCGAGGCCGCCGAAGCCAGGGCCCGCAAGGAGCGCCTGGCCGAAGAGGTTAGTGCGCTCCAGGCGGAACGCAAGCAAGTGCGCGCCCGCATCGAGAAGCTGTTGGGGCAGATCGACCGGTTGGGCGCCAGTTAGCCGTTCCAGTGTGGAGACGCGGGTGGAACCTCCCGACAAACAGTCCGTTCGCGTGACCATCCTGAGCCGGCCGTATGTGCTGCGCACGGCCGGAGATCCGCGCGAGGTGGAACGGGTGGCGGCCAGCGTGAACGAGTTGATGCTCACTATCGCTTCCCGCGCCCCCAACGCCGATTCCACCCACATCGCCGTGCTGGCCTGTCTGCATCTCGCCGATAAACTGCGGCAACTCGAGACCGAACTCGGCCAGTTCAAGCAGCGCGTGGACCGCAAGAGCGAGGAATTCGCCGGCATGCTGGAGCAGTTGATCGCTTCGGCGCGGGAAGGCTGACGATGGTTCGGCTGGCGCTGGCGCTTCCCATCGGCGCCGTACTGGCGGTGTCCGCATTCCAGGCGTCCTATCCGGCGGAGATCGCCCTGTGGCGGCACGACCGCGAAGCCAGGCTCACAGCGGATGGCGGATGGCTGACGGTGGCCGGGCTGTTCTGGCTGCATCCGGGCGCCAACTCCTTCGGGAAGGCTCCGGACGCCGCTATCGCGCTTCCCGACGGGCCGGCACATGCGGGAGTTTTCACCTTCGATGGCCGGCGCGTCACCCTCACCATGGATGGGACCACGCGCGAGGTGACGCCCGATTCCGACACCGGCGCGGTCAAAGTAGGCCGGCTCAGCTTGTTCGTGATTCAGCGCGGCGACAGGTTCGGCATCCGTCTCAAGGATCCCGAGAGCGCGTACCGCCGGCAGTTCCACGGCCTGGAGTACTTTCCGGCCAGCCCGGCATGGCGCGTGAAGGCCCGGTGGGTGGCGGCCGCCAGGAAAATCCCCATCCTGAACGTGCTGGGCCAGACTGAACCTTCGGAGTGCCCGGGCTACGCGGAATTCGAGTTGGGCGGCAAGCACTTGCGCCTGTACCCGATTCTGGAAAGCCCGGATGCCCAACAACTGTTCTACGTCTTCCGCGATGAAACTGCCAGTAAAGAAACCTACGGTGCCGGGCGGTTTCTATACAGCGACAAGCCGCGCGACGGGTGGGTGGTGCTCGATTTCAACAAAGCCTACAACCCTCCCTGTTCGTTCACGCCGTATGCCACCTGTCCGTTACCGCCTCCGGAGAACCGGCTGGCGGTGCGAATCGAAGCGGGCGAGAAGAAGTACGGGCACTGAGCCGAAGCGGTTCCGGGCTCAGTGGAGAGTGGTGGGGAGCAGCACGCCGTCTCCGGGCGCGAAGGCGTGTCTTACGGAGAGGTCCAGGTTGGCCAGCGACGTCCGCATGTCATCGGCGGCCCCATCGTCAGCGGGCCGCGAAAGCACTTCCTCATAGAGGGCCAGGAAAACCCGCACCACTTCCGGGTCGCGCCATCCGCGAGCGGCTTCGTCGCGAATGATCTCGAGCGCCTCATTGGGTGAACACGCCTGGCGGTACGGGCGGGGATTGGTCAGCGCGTCGTAAATGTCCGCCACCTGGAGAATTCGCGCCAGTTGTGGAATCTGGTCCGCCTTCAAGCCATCCGGATAGCCCGTTCCGTCCCACCGCTCATGGTGGTGGCGGATGATGGGCAGGACCGGGCTAAGCGATCTCACATGGCAGCAGATCTCCTCGCCGCGGGTGGTATGGCTGCGCATCGTGACCCATTCCTCGCTCGTCAGTTTTCCCGGCTTGAGCAGAATCGCGTCCGGGATTCCCACCTTGCCGACGTCGTGCAGGTATCCGCCGCGATACAGCGCGACCAGGCTGTCGTGGTCCAACCCCATGCGGATTCCTATGGCGACGCCCAGGCAGGCCAGCCGTCTGCAATGGGTTCCGGTGTGCTCGTCCCGTTGCTCCACGGCCTGCCCCAGAGCCAGCAGGGTGGCCTGCATCTCGTCGGCGCTGCACCCGCCGCGAGCCTCGTCCTTGGGATTCGGGAACGTTCTTGGGTGGTGCCCATGCATGGTCGGCATCCAGTCTCCAATGGTTTTATCGACCCGAACTGCATAAAGTATTAGGGCCTCCCTAGAAGAACTTCCGGGACAATCTGACTTTGGAGATCGCAGACAGGGGTATCAATCCACCCTCACCACGGTGAGCGAGCGCCAGCCGTAGTTGCCGGCGGCGTCATAGGCCCGCATCGTCACGGTGGTATTCCCTATCAGCAGCGGGACTATCGCCGACCAACTGGTGGTGCCCGACGCCACCCCGGAACTGCCGCTGGACGTGCTCCAGGTGACCGTGACCACTCCGACATTGTCCGACGCCGTCCCGGAGACCGTGATGGAAGACGAATATGCCGAGACCATGGTGGAACCCGGCGACACGATCGCGAGCGACGGCGGAACGCTATCCCCTCCGCCCCCAGGCTCCGCGGGAGGCTGCGTGGGCGGCGCCGGAACGGGCGGCGCCGGAGTGGGCGGCTGCGCCGCGGCGGGCTTGCCATACAGCGCCTGAATGCCGGCAATGTCGTCAGCCGTCAGGCCGGAGGCCACGTGGTAGTACGCGTACATCACCGCGTTGGGATCGCTCGAATGCGCCAACCCCAGGGCGTGCCCGGCTTCGTGCAGGGCCACCGAATACAGGTCGATGCCGCTGGCCGCGTCCCACGCCTCCACGTCGTTGAAGTGGATGTCGCCCGCCAGCGGCTCGGGGTTGTCGGGCACCGGATAGAAGGTATGCGCCAGAATGGAGGCGCTGGTGAACGGATACGCATCGCCGTGCGCACCGGTGGCGAACAGGATGTCGATGGCGCGCGATGCTCCGGCTTGCTGTCCCTCGGCAATGGTGACGTTGGCGTATTGCGCCCACTCCTGAAACGCCTTGTTCACCGCTGCCCGCACCACGCTTTCGCTCAGCTTCCCCGTCACGTTATCGAACCAGTAGGTCAGCACCACCGCGCCCGAGGGGTCGGCGGGCCATTGGGTTCCCTCCAGCACGTAATCGGCGACCGGCCCGGCTTCGGAGATGGGACCGGGACACCCGTACACGCGCCTGCGCGCGAGCAGATCCGCCGAGGGCGGTACGACGTGCCAGACTTCGTCGCGTCCGGCCAGGCTGCGCATGCGCTCCCGGGAGCCCGCCAGCAACAGATGGCCGGGGAGCAGATCCGGGTTCTCCAGAACCTGCAGTCCCGCCTCTTCGGCCAGGCGCCGGGCGAGAAGCGGAGCCACGTCCCGATGGAACATCGCCAGGTACGCCCCGGCCGGCTCTCCGGCAAACTCCCCGCTGACCTTCGCCGAGGCCTCCACCGCGCTCGCCCACAGCAGCTCCAGGCCGCGCGCTTCCCAGGCGCCATCGCTCGAAACCAGCAGGCCCGACGGCGGAACGTACGCTAGCACCCGAACTCCCCGGCTCTGCAGTTCCGCGCGCAATTCCGGACCGGGATAGGACCGGAACTGCACCATCCTGTGGCCCGCCGGAACCTCGGGACGCATGGCGCCGCCATACGGCTGCGCGGCCGCTCCCCAGGCTGCCAGAACCAGGGCCGCCGACGACCTCCGGAAACTCGGGAATTGCATGGCTTTAATTCTCTTTTCGGCTTCAGGTGAGAATATATGCGCTCCGGAACCACCAAATGACGGACCCCCATGAAACTCGCATTTTCCTGGCCGATGGCTCTGCTGGTGGCCATCCTGGCCTGCCCTGCCGACGCGCAGCCGGTGTACAACATTGAGACCGTTGCAGGCAGTTCCCCGGTCAGCGGTATCGGCGGACCCGCCACGGCATCGCAACTCAACAACATTCAGGGGGTTGCAGCCGACCGTCTGGGGAATCTGTACCTCTCGGATACGAGTAACAACCGAATACTTAAGGTGGATACCAGCGGGATCATCACCACCTTTGCGGGTACAGGAACCGCTGGGCCCTCCGGCGACGGCGGACCCGCGACCGCCGCGCAGTTGAAAACCCCATACGGGCTGGCCACCGACCTGTCGGGAAACCTATACATTGCCGACTACGGGAATGGCCGTGTGCGCCGCATCGCACCCGATGGCGCCATCTCCACCGTGGCGGGCGGTGGAACGCTGGCTGATGCGGGCGACGGCTCGCCGGCCACCAGCGTTCCCCTGCTCGGTCCCCGCAATCTGGCCATCGACTCGGTCGGCAATCTCTACGTCTCCGAATTCGACGTTGGCCGCGTCCGCAAGGTGGACACCACGGGCAACATTTGGACCGTTGCTGGAACCGGCGTCCCGGGTTCTAACGACGAGAGCGGTCCTGCCACCAACGCCCAATTGTCGTCCCCGGCCGGCCTGGCCGCGGACAGCAGCGGAAACCTGTATATTGCCGACACAGGGAATAGCTGTATCCACAAGATCTCGCTGGCTACCGGCATCATGTTAACGCTAGCGGTCCCCGAATCCCTGAAATTGTCGCCTCTGGCACTGGCTATGGACAACAATTCGACGCTCTATCTCAGTGACGGCGCGGGGGTCGTTTCGTACGCGCAGACCGGGGCGTGGAGCGCTGTTGCCGGCGTGCTGAGCCTTCAGGCGTTTCAAGCAAGCTTCGTGCAGGGCTACACGGGCGATGGCGGGCCCGCGACATCCGCCGAATTGACCGGCGTCCTCGATCTGGCTGTGGGCCTGTCGGGCACTCTGTATATCGCGGATTCCACGCGAATTCGCTCTGTGGACCGGTCGCTCATCATCCGCACCGTAGCGGGCACCGGCCCCACACAGGAGGCCGGCGACGGCGGTCCGGCCAATTCCGCCATACTTAGTGCCCCTTCGGCGTTGGCCTTGGATCACGCCGGCAACCTCTCCATAACCGACACGGGTTTCCACCGGATACGGCAGGTGACACCCTCGGGATCGATCGCCACGGTGGCGGGGACCGGAATCCAGGGCTATAACGGGGATGGGATCCCGGCTCTCAAAGCCAATCTGAACAATCCCCGCGGCGTCGCCCTGGACACAGTGGGCAGCCTGGTGATCGCAGACACGGGCAACCACCGCATCCGCAAGGTGACGGGCGGATTGATCTCGACCCTGATCGGCACGGGGGCCTCCGGAGTCGGGGCGTGCGTCTCCGCACCGCTCCAGACAGTGCTGCACAACCCCACCGGCACCTGCTACGACCTGGGCGGGAACCTCTACGTGGTGGACCAGGGCAACAACAGGGTGCTGCAGATGGCGCCGGGGGGGCTGGTTGTGGTCTACGCCGGGCAGTGCGACGGGACCCCTGGAGGCGGGGCTGCGGGCGATGGGGGGGCGGCGCGGTCGGCCCACCTCAACACGCCCACCGCGTGCGCCACCGACGCGGGCGGGAACCTGTACATCGCCGACACCGTGAACCACCGCATCCGAAGAGTCACCCCGGCGGGAATCATCTCAACTGTGGCTGGCACGGGCCTGCCGGGAGCGTCCGGCGACGAAGGCCCGGCCATGGCTGCGGCGCTGAACTCACCGCTGAGCATCTCCGTGGATGGCAGCGGCAACATTTCCGTCGCGGATACGGGCAATAGCCGGATTCGCATGGTCACCGCGGACGGCCTCATCCACGGCACTGCGGGGACCGGCGCCCCCGGGTTTTCGGGCGACGGCGGATCGGCCAGGATCGCCCAGCTCTCCAGCCCCTTCGCGGTCACCGTGGATGGTTCCGGCAACGCGTACGTGGCCGACTCGGGGAACAGCCGAGTCCGCCGGCTGACTCCGCAGGTGGCGCAACCGGTCACGGCGCCGGCGCCGGTCACTACGCCCACCCAGCCCGCGCAGGCTCCAGTCGTGGCCGTCGAGAACACCGCCAGCATGGCGCAGGGCGCAGTGGCGCCGGGGGAACTCGTCACCATCATCGGGGCGGGACTCGGCCCGCAATCCGCCGCGTACGGGGTACTCAGTTCCGCGGGCCTGATGCCAAACCTGGTGGCCGGGACCGAGGTGGATTTCGGCGGCGTAGCCGCTCCGGTCCTTAGCGCGCAGTACAGCCAGGTCACCGTACAGGTTCCCTATTCCGTCTGGAGCAACTCCACCACCCAAGTCGCCGTGCTGTATCTGGGCCAGACCGCCGGAACCGCAAACGTCCCCGTGGCCAATGCCGCGCCCGGACTGTTCCCGCAGGTTATGAACCAGGACGGCTCCGCCAATTCGGCCTCGAACCCCGCGGCGCGGGGTTCCACCGTCACCCTCTATGGAACCGGGGAAGGGCTGAGGAACGGCGTCAACACCGCCGGCCTTCCCGCGGCGGCTCCCTACGCCAGCTCCGTGCAGCCCGTGGTGCTTACCATGGGAGGAGACACGGCCGCCATCGCGTTTTCGGGCGCGGCCCCGGGGCAGGTTGGGGTTCTGCAGGTGAACGCCGTAGTTCCGATCAACCTGCCCTCCGGCCAGAACACGGTGCTGCTGGCCGTGGGCTCGGCGAATTCCGCGCCCATCGCCATCTGGCTGCAGTAGAGTTCCGGCGCGGCGCCTTTGGCGGTCATGGGGCCACCCGCCGCGCGGCCACTCGCGCCGCCAGCGTCCATGAGGCCAGGTAGATGGCGCCCGCCGTGTTGTAGGCCAGCGCCTGCTCCGGTCTCTTGGCCTGCCGGAAGAGCATCGCAAAAACCACCCCGGCAAAGAAGACCGGCGCCACCGGCCACCCGGCGCGCATCGCCAGCCGCGCGGCCGCCGGCTTCCACGGCCCATCGGTGACGGCGCGCTCGCGCCAATCCATGTGCGCCACCTCGCCGGCCGGAAACAGGACCAGCAGACTCCCGGCGGAAAGCCAGTCCATGCACTCGCGCAAGGGCGCGCGGTTCTGCGCGTTGGCCTGCGGCGCGTCGAACGGGTTCACCAGAATCGTCTGCCCCCGCACTTCGGTCACGCTTGCCAGCATCGAGTTGGCCACCAGTTTGTAATCCGGGCGGACGCCGTCGAGAAGCGCCATCAGGATCAGGCCTTCCGCGATTCCATAGGGATGATTGGCCACTACTACGGCCGGCCCGGTAGCGGGAAAGCGCGCCAGATCGCCCTCATCGAGCGCGAAGCGGATGTCGAGAAGCTGCAGGAACCGCCGCGCGAAGTGCGCGCCCGCGCCGCTCGAGCGCGCCCGGTCCAGGCCGCTCGAGACCTCGGCGGGCACCAGCAGACGATATAGCGCCGGCTCCAGCGGCCGGGTCCACTGGCGCAGCGCCGCGGGCAGAATCGGCGCGAGCGGCAAGGGAATTCGTAACACGGAAGCCGGCATACCTGACAGCGTGAGCCCTCCCGGTTACGCTGGTGTGAACACGGCATGAAAACTCGGGCACGGCGGGTGCGGGCCGGGTGGGGGCGGGTATACTCGAAATGCGGAGGCCGAAGATGGACAGAGCCAACGACCCTCGTTACAACTTTGACGCCGACCCCTTTTTGGACGAGATAATCGCTCAACAGGGAACGGGTCCGATTGCGGACCTGTCCGTCCTGCACGGCGACCCCTGGCCGGAAGAGGAGCCCATCGAGGAATTTCTCGCCGCGCTCCATGAGTGGCGCGGCCACAAGCGGACGGGTCCCGCCGCATGACCGGTGTGGTGGTCGATACCGACGTCGCCTCCTTCATCTTCAAGAACCATCCAATCGGCGCCCTTTACGAACCGGACCTCGCCGGGCGCACCCTCCCGATTTCGTTCATGACGGTGGCGGAACTGGATCGGTGGGCCATCCAGTTCAGGTGGGGACCGGCGCGCCGCGAGTGGCTGGGGCTATATCTCGAACGATTTGTGCTATTGCCGTACAGCCGCCGGCTCTGCACTATGTGGGCGGAAGTGACCGTAGCCGCGCAGGCGCGCGGCTGCCGGATCGAATGCGCCGACGCCTGGATCGCCGCTACCGCGCTGCGGCACGACGTCCCGCTGGTGACGCACAATCGCTGCGACTACCTGGGCGTGCCGGGATTGAAACTCATTTCCCACGGGCAGTAGCGCCAGCTATCGACCTGCCAGGCTGTTCTCCGGCGCTCCAGTTGCACCCGGAGTGCCCTGCCGGACGGGCCCCTCGCCGTCCCTGAGAAGCCCTACTTCAGCGCTTCATTGATTTCGATATCGCGCCTCAGCACTTCGGTCAGGAGTTCCGACAGTTGGACGCCCCGCTGCTCGGCTTTGCCGGAGAAGTACGTCCAGACGCTCTTCTCGATGGAAGCCGGCATCAACACCCTGGCGCCGGGGGGGATATGGTGGAGACCGCGAGCCCCTTTGCTGAAGTCGATCTCGGCCGGCATGTCGTAGTCCTCGATTGTTTGATTGCTCATAAGCCCTCCCGATATTGGCGGCTCTCGGCCTGTGTCGATTTGCGCGCCGATATCAGCCGGATGTTGGTCGCGGCGGCATCGACGTCGGACCAAAGGTAGACGACCGGCAGCACGCCGTTGCTGGCGCAGCCGACGGAGAACCAGCGCTCCTCGGAGCCGCTGTGCTCCAAATCGGCAACGGTGAGAAGGCGTGGGTCGTGAAACGCCGTGGAGGCCAGTTCGAAGGCGACGCCATGCTTGCGGACATTGGCATCCGCCTTGACCTCGTCCCACTCGAACTGAAACGGCCGTGCGCTCACCGATCACTCTCTCATACCATGCTATAGCAAGCCAGGCCGGGAAAATGCGCGACTGGCATCAACCGGGCGCCCAACCGGTCTGGGGAAAGCCGGTTCTGCGCGTCGGTTTAGCACCGCGTAAGCCCCCCTCCCCGATCCGGCGTACAATGAGCGGTACGCTGGCATGCACATCGTTCTGGCCGCGCTTTTCGCCTTCGCCATCCTGACGCTTTGGGTTCCGGCTCACTGGCCCGTCACGATCTTTCAGACCGGCATTTTCGCGCTGTGCGCGGTGGCTTTGTGGCGCCGTCCGCCGGCGCGCATCCCCTACCCGGCCATTCCCCTGGCCGCGGCGGTGCTTTGGGGACTGGTGCAAGTGGGCGCCTCGCTTACCGCCTACGCCTTCGACACGAAAATGGCCGTGGTGCAGTGGACCACCTTCCTGGCCGTCTTCCTCACCGGTTTCTGCCTCTTCCAACAGACCGATGCCGCCCGCTGGTTCCGCTCGGCCATGCTGTGGCTGGCGTTCCTGGTCTCGGTGTGGGCCACCATTCAGACCTTCACTTCCGGCGGCAAGGTTCTGTGGCTGTTCCCCACCGAGTACCCCAACGTGATGGGCCCGATACTCTCGCGCAACCACTACGCCGCATTCATCGAGGTAGCGCTGCCGATGGCTTTATACAAGGCGCTCGGTAGCCGGAGCGACTCGCTGCTCTACTCCGCCATGGCCGCCGCCATGTACGCCTCGGTGATCGCCTCGGCGTCGCGCGCGGGCACGGTGTTGGCCACCGCCGAAATCCTGGCCGTCGCCGCCCTCATGGCCGCCCGCGGAATGGCCGGCGGACGGGCTATCGGCGCGGCTCTTCTGCGGGCCGCCATCCTGTTCGCCGTCTTCACCGCCGTGGCCGGGTGGGGACACGTGTGGGACCGCTTCTGGCAGCCCGACCCCATGAGCGTGCGCCGCGAATTCGCCATCTCCACGCTGCACATGGTCGCCGACCACCCCTACACCGGCTGCGGACTGGGGACCTGGGCTACCGTCTACCCCTACTACGCCATCGTGGATCCCGGCACTCTCGCCAACCAGGCGCACGACGACTGGCTGCAGTTCGCGGCCGAAGGCGGCATCCCCTTCGGCGTCCTTATGCTCACCTTATTGGTCTGGTCGCTCCGGCCCGCGTGGCGCTCCATCTGGGGGCTGGGCGCGGTCGCGGTTTTCCTGCACGCCTTCGTCGACTACCCGTTCTCGCGCCCGGCGCTGGGGTCCTGGTGTATCCTCATCCTCGCCATGCTGGCCGCGGCGCCCTATTCCCCCAGCGTGCCCCGCCACGTCACCCGCACCGCATCCAGCAAACGCTCCGCCTCGCCTTCGCAGGAGTGATTCAATCGGCCCTCGATTTCCAATTCCCGGCGCCGCTCCAGGTACTCGGCCGAAAGCACCACGCTCCGCGGTCTCATGCTCTGGTCGAATTCATAGATCAGCGACGGCGAGTTTTCCGACGCGCCTTCGCGCACCTTCACCCGCAGCATGCCGCCCCGCCACACCATCTCGCACGCCCGGTTGTAAGGCCCCAGCATCTCGGCCAGACAACTTCGCGGGAACAGGACCACCAGCTTGGGCATGGCGCCCCGGTCGAAGCGATGCCGGTCGAACCCTACGATGGTGGCCTGTTTGTGCGCCTCGTCCACGCCGCTCAGGAGCACGTCCACTGGATCGTCCCGATCCAGGTTCGCATCGGCAACGTACCCCAGACGCCCCGCGTGCCAGTACTGCCCCGTCAGCCGTCCGTTCCCATCCAGCGAGGCCACCTGGTTGGCGGACTCCCACGGATCGGCGCTGCTCACCACAATCCGGGACTGGTCTCGGTCTTTCGCCGCAAACACGCGGAACGCCTCGACTTCGAATCCGGCCGGCGGAACGAACTCCCACTCCGCGCGTCCTCGCGGATCCAGACAGGACAGTCTTGCATCCGCGCCGCCTTCGGGCGGCTCCAGCGGAAACAAAACCCGGAACGGCTCGCCGTGGGCCAGTTCGCCCAACCACGCGTTGCGGCCGAGCCGTGGGTCCTGCGGCCGCAAAGCTGCCGGGAAGGCATGGCGCCACAACTCGCGCCCCGATGCGTTCGTCACCACCAGGGTTGCGCCCTCCATCCGGAACGCCGCCGGCGGGGTCCGTGGGAACCAGGCCATGGCCGCCCAGACCATCACCGCGGCGAGAGCCACTCCGGCCGCCCACCACCACTTCCAGCGCAAGGGGACGCGCAGGGTCAGAACCTCGTCCGAGATCTCCACGCGCCGCGCGTGCGCGCGCCCTTCGTCAAGCCATGCGCCGTTCAGGGGAGCCGCGGCCGGGGTCTCCGCCTCCAGTCCGTCCGCGGCCGGAGTGTCCGCGGCCGCCGCCGCGGCGGCGTGTTCCTGCTCGTTGGTGAGGCGCCACTCGTCCAGCTCCTGCGCCCGGGCGTAGACGCCGCCTCGTTTTCCGGGAAGACGATGCACCGGCAGTCCGTTGTGGCGCTCCCACCTCTGCGCGGTGGTCTTCTCGACGCGCAAATGGCCGGCAATCGCCTGCCAGCCGGCAATCGGCTCGTGGTTGTCTTTCGTCGGGTCCGGATGCATCGGGATGCTTAAACAAGGTACAAAGGCGCCGCCTTGCCTCGGCTCCAGCACCATACATCCCGGACGGCCGCAGCCCGTCCGGTTGCGCCTGGAGCTGAGCGAAGTGCCACGCGCAAACCTGGCTCCAACACCCTTAGGAGTATCACGAAGATCGGTCGAAGTACAATAGGATCTCTCCATGACCGAACGCCTCTACCACACCGATTGCTACCTGCGCCGGTTCACGGCGCACATCGCCTCGCTCGCTGACAACGGCCTGGCCGTCCGGCTGGACCGCACCGCGTTCTACCCCACGTCCGGCGGCCAGCCCTGCGACACCGGCACACTCGCCGGCATCCCGGTGGTGGGCGTCATCGAGGACGAATCGGGCATTGTCCACCGGCTTGCTTCGCCGCTCGAGGCCTCCTCCGCGGATCGCGCCATCGATTGCGCCATCGATTGGCTGCGGCGCTTCGACCACATGCAACAGCACACCGGCCAGCACCTTCTCTCGGCCGTTTTCGAAGCGCGCTACGGACTGAAAACCGCCAGCTTCCACATGGGGGCCGAGAGTTCCACCATCGACCTGGAAGGCCACGTCGATCCCCGCGCCGCCGCGGAAGCCGAGACCGACGCCAACCGGATCGTGTGTGAAAACCGGCCGGTCGCCATCGCCTTCGAAGACGCCGCCCAGGCGCAGGGTCTGCGCAAAGTCTCGGACCGCCAGGGAACCTTGCGGATCGTCTCCATCCAGGATCTCGACCGCAGCGCCTGCGGCGGAACCCACGTGCGATCCACCGGCGAAATCGGCGCCGTGCTGCTGCGCAAACTGGAGAAGGTCCGCCAGATGGTGCGCGTGGAGTTCCTCTGTGGAGACCGCGCCGTCCGCCGCGCGCGCGCCGATTACGAAGCCCTCTCCAGAACCGCGCAGATCTTCTCGGCGCCGCTCGACGAAGTCCCCGTCCTGGCCGCCGCCCAACTGGAGACAGCGCACGCGCAGGACAAGGCGCGCCGCAAACTGGAGCTGGAGCTGGCCGCCTGCCAGGGCCGGGAGATCTACCAGGCCACTGCCCCGGACGCCGGCGGTTTCCGCCGTGTCACGCGCCGGGCCGATCGCGGCGTCCTGGAAAATCTGCGCGCCATCGCGCAGAGTTTCACGGCGCAGCCCAAAGCCGTGTTTCTGGCCGCGCTGGCCGATCCGCCCTCGGTCCTGCTGGCGGTTTCCGCGGATGCCGCGATCGACGCCGGAAAGCTCCTCAAAGCCGCGCTCGCCGAGGCGGGCGGCCGCGGAGGCGGCGCCCCTGGCATGGCGCAAGGCAGCTTGCCCGGCGCGGAATCGCTGGATCGGGTGCTTGCCAGGCTGACCGCGGAAAGTGGCGGCCGGGAGCAGTGAGCCGCCGCCCGCGCGAGGTCCTTCAGTCTACCGCGGGAGGAAAGCCTTCCACGCTGGTCACGGTGGCGCCCACGCGGCGGAGCTCGAACCCGCCTTCGTCGCCGGCGCCGGCCACCGAATCGGCGGTTTCCGAGGCCACGGTGAACTTGTTCCACTTCTTCCCGAGCGCCTGCCGGTAGACCGCGAGATACCGCTGGGCGTTCTCCTGGGTATCCCACTCCACGGCATACAGCAGCACCACCCGTTTGGTCTTACGATTCTCCCGCAACTGGAAATTGCAGCCGCGCCAATGCTGGGCCAGGTCGCGCGCGGTGTCCTCGCCGGCAACTTGTTCGATCAGAATGCTGTGTTCGAGTTCGCCCAGCGAACCTCCAATCAGCTCCTTGTACGCCGGAGGCAGGCGCGGATGGGGAAGTTCCGGGTCGGTCGGATCGAGATGGGCAAAGTACTTGTCCGGGTGCAGGATCTGCTGCGTCGAAACGGGGGCGTGCCGGAAGACCTCGGCGTACGCCTCCTGGCCGTCGCGCCGCAGCACGGCGGCCTGGAACTGCATCCCCTGGATGTAGGGAAAGACCAGGGTGACACGCAGGTAGAGAGGCTCGCTGTCGAACACGGGATAGTGCCCGTCCGCAGTGTCGTTGCCGCTCGGCGCCGCGGCCTGGGGCGAGTCCCGCCGCGGCGCGCTGGAGCGGCGCGCCACATATTCGTTCATCAGCCAGGTGGCCTGGCCTTCCATCACCGCCAGGCGCGCCGTCGAGCCGTCGTCGCTCTTCCGTCCCTGACGGATGTAGCGCGCCAGGTGAAAACTCTGGTCGGCCAGGGCGTGCGCCAGTTCGTGCGCCAGCACGGTATCCTGCGACTCCGACGGCGTGGTCTCGGCGATGAACAGCTTCTTCTTGTTGTAATCGTAGAACGCCGCGGCCTGTTCCGTGAGCAGGTCCACGGTGTTGTCGGCGAGGTTGAAACCCGGGGGCACGAAGCCGAATCTCCTGAGCACCATTTCCTCGACGCGGATTTCTTCGGGACTCTCGCTGTCGCGCACCCGCTTCTTCAGAAACTCGTTGATCTTGTCCTTGCTGATAAAGGCGCACGGAACCGGGTGCATCAGTTTCATTCCGGATATCCGCGTGAGGCTGCGCGCAATGTCGGGCACCTGGCTGCAGAGGTTGCGGGTTCCGGCATCCGGTTGCGCGCCAACCCACGTAGTCCCCAGCAGGCCCGCCACCACCGCCCACGCCGCTCGCCGGACTCGCGCCATACCTTTCAGGATACATGCGGCGCAGGCGAACCGCCCGCGCGAGGATGCGGGACGCTTGACCGGTCCCGCCAGGCAGACGGCGTTCCCGCCGGCGTCGCGCTACAATAAGACATCGAATCCAAATCACCCCGAGGAGAATCCTTTTGGCCGACGACAAGCTTTACAAGGCGGAATACCAGGGCAGCGGCACCTTTATTATCAGCAAGCCCAAGCGGAAGAAGACCAAGGCCCGGCAGTCGCAGTTGAAGAATCCGCAGCGCGGGAGCCGGAAGTAGCCGCGCGTGGGCTTCCGGGAGTATGGTTGAGGGAATCCGGAGTGGGTGGAGGACGCTCTCATGGAGCGGGTGGGAACCAGGGGAGAGATGTTGAGGATTGCAGGTGAACTGGCGGGACCGAACTCCCTCTTGCCTCCTTCACAATAGCGTTGAGATATCCTCGACTCTCATTCTCCGCGCTGCAAGCCACTGATAACAGGACGCAGATAAAGTGCATTTGGGTGTGAATGGCTTTTGCGGGACTCCCCAATTGGCTGGAATTCCGGAGGACGCGACGACTGCGGAGCCCATCCCGTGGGGCGCCGTCACCTGTGCCGAAACCGGCCACCTGGCGCCGCGGGTTCACGGGATTGACCATCCAAACCATAGGATTTAAAATAGATGTCGGCTGAAACCAATCCTGTCCCGAAAGCAGTGAACCGTATGAGAGTGACTCGCCTGGCGATTTCCTGCATTTCGTTGTCGGTGCTGGTCGGCCTCTGGGCGGCGGCCCAGCAAACCGAGGACAGCAAGAAGAATCCGAAGAAAAAACCCGCTCCGGAGGTCCGCGAAACCAACGCGAAGCCCATGAGCGAGAAGGAGCGCAAGCGCAAGGAAGCGGGGCTCCGCAAGGAACTGGAAACGCCTTACCGCAGATGGCTCAACGAGGACGTTGCCTGGATCATCACGGATGAAGAGCGGTCCGCCTTCAAGCGGCTGCAAACCGACGAAGAGCGCGAGCAATTCATCGAGAACTTCTGGCTGCGCCGCGATCCCACGCCCGATACCGTCGAGAACGAGTTCAAAGAGGAGCACTACCGCCGCCTGGCTTACGCCAACGAGCGTTTTGCGTCGGGCATTCCGGGGTGGCGCACCGATCGCGGCCAGATCTATATCAAGTACGGTCCCGCGGATGAAATCGACGACCATTCCTCGGGCGGGTTCTACGAACGGCCGCCGGAAGAAGGCGGCGGCGAAACGTCCACCTACCCCTTCCAGATCTGGCGCTACCGGTACATCGAGGGCATCGGCACCAACGTGGAAATCGAATTCGTCGACCCCACCATGTCGGGCGAGTTCCGCATGACCATGGACCCCTCGGAAAAGGACGCGCTGCTCTACGTACCCGGCGCCGGTCTCACCCTGATGGAGCAGATGGGCCTTTCCGACAAGACCCAGCGCTTTAACAATACCGACGGCACTCACCTGGGCCAGGCGTTCGGGGGCACTCCCGAGAGCATGAACGAGTTCACCCGCCTGGAAAAGTACGCCGCTTTGCAGAGGGCGCCGCAGATCAAGTTCCCGGACCTGGAAACGGAAGTCACCTCGAAGATCAACTACAACGTCCTGCCGATGCGGGTGAGGACCGATTTCTTCCCCATCACCGACGCCTCCGTGCAGACCAACGTCACTGTCGAGTTCGACAACAAGGATTTGCAATTCACCAACAAAGACGGCTTCCAGAAAGCCGTGGTGCAAATCCAGGGCCGCGTCACTTCCATGACGCGCCGGCCCATTCAGAACTTCGAGGAAGAGACCATCGTCACCAGCCCCACGCAGTACCTGGCAACCGAGGCCGCCAAGCAGTCCATTTACCAGAAAGCGATTTACGTGATGCCCGGCACGTTCCGCTTGCAGGTGATCGTGAAGGATATCACCGCGGGCAACATCGGGCACGTCGAAATGGCCATCACCGTCCCGCGCCTGGATCCCGACAAGCTCAGCGCCAGTTCGCTGATTCTTGCCGACAGCCTCGAGAAGGTCCCCATGAAGAGCATCGGGACGGGCATGTTCGTGATCGGCGATTCCAAGGTGCGTCCGCGCATGGACGACATCTTCAAACGCGACGAAAAGCTCTGGATCTTCATGAAGCTCTATCACTTGGGGGCGGACGACACCACCCACAAGCCGAGTGGTGTGATACAGTATCAACTGATTAAGAACGGTTCCAACGAAAAAGTCATCGATTATTCGGAGGATCTGGCGGCGTTGGAGAACGTTTCGTCGACCCAGGTGACAATCGAAAAGGGTTTGCCCCTTGGCAAGCTGGCCCCGGGGCAGTACTCGATTCGGTTAACGATTACGGACAAGAACCGGAACCAGGTGTTTACACCACCTGATGCCAGATTTACGCTAATCTAAAGTCGTACAGCGGCCTTGAAGGCGTCACGGATGTTTCGGATGAGGGCGCACAGTGCGGTTCGCTCGCTGGTCGCGGGCTTGGCTTGTCTGGCCGTTCCCCAAGCCGCCCGCGCCGCCAACCTTGCCAGGCTTCCGGGCGCCATCGCCGGTATCGTTCGCGATACCCTGGGCACGCCCAAGCCGGGCGCCGCCGTTCAGCTCTATAACCGCCAGGAGCGATTCCTTTTCAAGGTCAGCACCGACGAGCGGGGGCAGTTCCTGTTTGCGGACCTCACACCCGACCTGTATTCCGTGCGCGTCACGCGGCTTCCTTACGATCCGGCCGTCCGCAGGGACATTTCCGTGCGTGCCGGCGAACGCAGCGTACTGACCGTCAGCCTCAGCTCGCTGTTCAGCTCGATCCGGATTTCGTATCCCGAACTGGATAACGGCAGTCCCATGACCGACGAGTGGAAGTGGGTGCTGCGCAGCGCGCCGGCCACGCGGCCGGTGTTCCGCTTTACTCCGGAAGGGACGTTGCCTCCGGACCCCGCCGAAGCGATCGCGCAGGAAGGCCAGAAGGCACAGCGCGCCGCCATGTTCGGCGACACCTGGGGGATCCTGCGGGTTTCGGCCGGCGACCGCGCCTTGTCGGCCGGCGGGGAAAGCCAGGCCGACCTGGGCACCACCTTCGCCCTGGCCACCGCTCTGTACGGCACCAGCAAGCTCCTGGTCAGCGGCAACCTGGGCTACGCCGCGCAGACCGGCGTCCCGGCCGCGGCGTTCCGCACCAGCTTCAGCGGCTACCTGGCCGGAGGCACGCCGGAAGTTTCGATCACCATGCGCCAGATGATGCTTCCCGAACGCGTCGCCGCGGCCCTCCCGGGCCAGGAATCGGCCATGCCGATGGTGCGCACCATGTCCGCGTCCTTCGACGATCGCATGCAGCTCTCCGACGACGTGACGCTGCAGTACGGTTCCACGCTCGACTACGTTTCCTTCCTCTCCCACCTGAACTATGTCAGCCCCTACGCCCGCCTCGCCTACCGGCTCTCCGAGGATGAGACCGTCGAGTTCGCCTACACCTCCGGCAATGCGCGCCACGATCTGGCGGGCACGGGCATCGAGGATGCCGACTTGCAGCGCAATCTCGACACGCTGAGCCTGTTCCCGCGTTTTTCGCTGCTGGGCGGCCGCGCCAGGTTGCAGCGCGGCGAAGAATTCGAAGCGGCTTACTCGCGCAAGGCCGGCTCGCGGACCTACCGTCTGTCGGCGTACCGCGAGTCGGTGATGAATGCCGCGGTTTCGATGGTGGCGCCTTCCGGCATGTTCTCGACATCCGACGCGATGCCCGATCTGTTCTCCAATAGTTCCATCTTCAACGCCGGCAATTTTCACAGCTCGGGCTACTCCGCGTCCGTCACCCAGAACCTCGGACAGAATCTGAACGCCAGCCTGACCTACGGTTCCACCGGCGCGCTCACCACCGCCGGGCGGGAACTGGCCGGCGACGATCCGGACGATCTGCGCTCCATGATTCACATGGGCCGCAGGCACGCCGCCACCGCGCGTATGGCCGCCGCCATCCCGTATGCCGGCACGCGCCTCACCATCAGCTACCAGTGGTCCGGCGACCAGCGTTGGGCCATGGCCGGGAACGTCTACAGCACCCAGGCGCTGCGCCCCATGCCGGGACTGAACGTGTTCATCCGCCAGCCCATCCCCGGCCTGTCGCGCCGCGTGGAAGCCACCGCCGAGCTTTGCAACATGCTGGCGCAGGGCTATCTGCCGCTCTACACCATAGACGGCCAGCGTATCCTGCTGGTGGAAACTCCACGCAGCCTCAAGGGTGGATTGAGCTTCAGCTTCTGAGAGAGGGCTCATGATTCGTACGATCTTGCTGGCCATGGCCGCGGTGGCGCCACTGGCGGTAGCCCAGGAAGCTGCCAAGGTTGTCGTCGCAGCCGCACCAACGGCCATGCGGATGGCGCGGCAGAACCTGGACGCGGTCGCTCCTATCCCGGTGGTTGTGCCGCTGGCCCCTCACCCGACGTTTCCCGCTATAACCCTGGAATTCCCGCTTTGCGCGACCTTCCCCAGCGGGCCGTCGCTGATTAAAGACGGCGACACCCTGAAGATCCGTATGCGTCCCGGCGATGCCCCGCTGCCCGCGGGAAAATAAATGGCGTCTGACCCCTTTTCCGTTCCAGTGGATAATAAAGGGGTCTGACCCCTTTTCCCATGCCCCACGACAAATGGAAAGGCGCGGCTGCCGCGCTGGCGCTTTTCGCCGTCAACGCCTGGATCACCATCGGGCTGTTCCGCACGGCGTACACCGTCCAGATGGGCTCCATCGAAGGCGCCTTCATCGGCCTGGCGCGCTACATCGCCGGCCATTCGGGCGAACTCCACTGGTTTCCGCTGTGGTATGGCGGCGTTCCCTTCCCGGATAGCTACCCGCCGCTGCTCCACGCCGTGGTGGCCGCGGTTGCCTCAATCGCCCACATCTCCGCGGGCCTGGCGTATCACGCAGTGGTGGCTACCGTGTACGCGCTTGGACCCGTGGCGCTCTATTGGGCGGCTCGCCGGTTGGGCGCGGGCCGCGCCGCGGCATTCACGGGAGGACTGCTGTATTCCCTGCTGTCGCCTTCCTGCTGGCTGGTGCGCGAAATCCGCGCCGATACCGGCGGATGGTTCGGCCCCCGCCGCCTCATCACCCTGGTCCCTTACGGGGAAGGACCGCACCTGGCTTCGCTGCTCGTCTTCGCGCTGGCTATCGGAGCCCTGCACCTAGCGCTCGAAAAGCGGCGTCCGTTCCACTATCTGGCAGCCGCCCTGGCGCTTGCCGGCGTGGTGCTGAGCAACTGGATCGGCGCCTTCGCGCTGGCGGTCGCCGTGGGCTGCTACCTGCTGGCCGGGTGGGACGGCGCGCGCGGCATCTCCCCGGTTCCGCGCTGGCTGCGTGCGGCCGCCATCGGATGCTATGCCTATGCCCTGGCGATGCCCTGGGCCACGCCATCCACCATCCGCACCATCCGCACCAACGCGCCCAAGCTGGTGGGCTGGGAGTCCACCGGCCCGGAACGCATGTTGGCGGCGGCCCTGATCGCGGGCGTTCTGCTGCTGGCCTGGATCCTGCGCCGCTGGAGCGTCGAGCCGCGCGTGCGCTTCGGCCTCATGTTCCTGTGGGGCATGGCCGTGGTCACGCTGGGCGCCTATTGGCTGCACATCAAGATGATTCCCCAGCCGGAGCGGTACCACGTGGAAATGGACCTGGCCTTCTGGCTCACCGTCACGCTGGCCGCCGAACCGCTGGCGGCGCATTTCCGCGGAGCGTGGTGGCCGGCGGTGCGCAAGTACGCCTGGGTGGCCATCGCGCTGGCCTGCCTGCCGGTCATCGTCTACCAGCACCGCCGCGCCCGCGAACTGGAGAAGCCCATCGACATCTCGAAAACGGCCGAGTATCGCATCTCGCACTGGCTGGGCGACCGTATGCCCGGCCGGCGCGTGTTCGCTCCGGGCACCATCGGTTTCTGGATGAATGCCTTCAGCGACACGCCCATGATCGTCGGCGGTTTCGAAAACGGCCTGCGCAATCAACTGCTCTGGGACGTCAACTACCAGATCTACGCCGGCGACAAACTGGAAAACACGGTGGCCTGGCTGAAGGCTCTGGGGTGCGACGCCATCGTCGGCGGCGACCGCGCGAGCGGCGAGTTCTACCATCCCTACTCTCACCCCGGGAAGCTGCACGAACTGCGCGAATTGTGGCGCGACGGCCCGGAAGTGATCTACGCGGTGCCGCGGGCCAACCAGTCGCTGGCCCATGCCCTGCGCCCGGCCGACCTGGTGCGCGAAGCGCCGCCGTCCTACTATGTCAAGCCGCTGGAGCCGTTCCTGGCCTCGCTCGACGACCCGGCTCTGCCCGCCGCGCAATTCCAGTGGCGCAACTCCAGCGCGGCTTCCATCTCCGCCGGCCTTCGCCCCGATTTGCTGCTCTACGTGCAGGTGGCGTGGGACGAGGGTTGGAACGCCAGCGTCAACGGCGAGCCGCGCAAGACCTGGGCCGACCCGCTGGGACAGATGGTAATCGAACCGCGGTGCAGCGGACCCTGTACCGTGGAACTGCTGTGGGATGGCGGCGCCGAAATGCGGGTGGCGCGCGTTCTCAGCCCGGCCGCGCTGCTGGCCGGGTTACTCTGGATGGTTTGGGGACGGCTATGGCGAAAGCGTTCGGATTCACCGACGAAGAATTGAAGCTCCTGCTGGTGGCCGTGCGCCAGATGCGCCGCACGTTTGCCGCTCCGCGGCGAAGCGATCCCTCGCTCGAAGCCTACGCGCAACTCTACGACGCCCTGTTCGAAAAGCTGCGCGATATGGCGGGGCCGCTGCCGGGCGCGGTGGAAGAGATCATCGAGTAGCGCTCCCCGGCTGGCAGACCGCCAGAATGGCGTCCCGGAACGAGGGCCCGATTTCCAGCAGGTCGCGCGCATCGGCCGCGAAACCCAGGAGCAACCGTAGGCGGACCGGGGGGCGAGGTTCCACGGCAGGCATCGATTGCCCCTGTGATCTCAACTGGCCGTATCCGCCCTATCCCGCGGAGCGCGGAATGCACTACAATGTAGTGCATGAAGAACGAAGTCTATAGCTGGCGGGTTTCGACCGACCTCAAGACCCGGTTGGAGCGCGAAGCGCAGCGGCGGAAGATATCGCTTTCCGCGGTTCTCGATCTGGCCGCCCGCGACTGGCTGGGCAAAGGCGGCGCGGAACTTGAAGGGGATGAGGAGCAAGTTCGCCTTCATCATGCCGCATCGAAGTGCTTTGGGGCTTTCGCCAGCGGCATCGCCAATCGTTCGGAAAACGCACGCCAAGCTGTGCGTCAGCGTCTGCGGGGGCGCCGTGGCCGCTAGCGCTCTGATCGATACGGGCGCTATTCTGGCGCTGCTGGACGGAACGGATCGTTGGCACCGGATCTGCGTGGATGCGTTCGAGCAACTCCGGCTACCTCTGCTAACCTCCGAAGCGGTGCTGACCGAACTATTTCATCTGGTTGGCGACAGTCGTCATGAGATGGAGGCCGCCTGGCGATTCGTGCGCTCTGGCGCCATCGTCGTGGCGGCGATCGAGGATTCGGAACTCCCGCAAATACAAGCGCTGATGTCCCGCTATTCGGATCGCCCTATGGATTTTGCGGACGCAACTCTGGTGTATCTCGCGAAGCGTGAGGCTCTCGCGACCGTCTTCACCGTGGATCATGCGGACTTTGACACGTATCGAATAGAAGGCCGGCGCCGGTTCCGCGTGCTTCCGGCGGGCCGGCCGTAGCAGCGGGGCCGCCCGCCCCCTAAACCATCTCCGCTTCCACCGCCCGCACGCGGATCTCCACCGTCTGCTTCCCCAGGTACTGATGGAGCGCCTCAAGCTTGATGACCCCGGCGCCTTCTTTGCTCCGCACCCACACCGCTCCCGCGCCGCCGGCCAGCGCGAAGGGATTCTCGCCCACGATCTCGCCCGGCCCCGTCAACGCAAGCTGGATCGCTCCGGTGGCGAACGGGCGCAGTTCCCCGTGCTGGCTGGTTACGGCCAGCACCACGCGCGTGGCGTCGCGGCCGTCGCCGTCCAATTCCGAGTCGTCGGGTTTCACCACCAGGAGGTCGTCGGTGCCGCTGGCGGAGAGCACTCGGGTGCCCCTCAGCTTGCCGCCGATGTAGCCCTCGATAATCAGGTCGCCCCACCCGCGGAACTCCAGGTCGGTCAGCTTCGCCATGAACGGCGGGTGCTTCAAATGAGGGTAGGTCTCGCGGTCCGGGTCCAGCTCCGAATGGAACTTGCCGCCGTAGAAGATCTTGAGGTGATCGCAATTGGAACAGATCGGCACCACGCCCGGTCCGTTGCCTCCTCCCCGGTCGCCCCACGAGTAGAAGAAGCCCGGCTCGATCACCACCTCTTCCTCGGGATCGCATTGCGATTTGTAGAATCCCGCGGCGGGCTTGGGGATGCGGAAGATGTCGCTGACGCCGTGGTAGCAGATGCGGTCGCCCGACCCGAAACCGGCGTGCGTGGCGTAATCGAAGGCGCACCATGCGATGCCGCCGGAGTAACCGTCGTCGCCGGCCAGTTGGTCGTGCACGCGGGCGTGCCGCAGCACGTGTTCCGCCACGTGATCCACGGAGTCGAAGCGCTTGGTGGAGAACATGTGGCCGTTGAACTCGGTGTTCAGATACGCCCGGTGGTTCGGCGGCCGCAACGGGAAACCGAAATCGTTCATGGTGAAGACGTCTTCCAGCAGTTCGGAGTCGTAGAGATAGCGTATGCCGCCGGTTGGCCGCGAATCGTCCAGCGAGTGCGCCAGTTCGTTGGTGCGCGTGTAAAAGTCGTGATTGTCCGCCGACTCGTTGATGCGCACGCCCCACAGGACGATCGACGGGTGGTTCCAGTCGCGCCGGATCATGCGGTCCACGTTGTCCACCGCCAGGTTCTGCCAGTCCGCATCGCCGATGGTCTGCCATCCGGGAATCTCTTCCAGCACCAGCAGGCCCAGTTCGTCGCATGCGTCCAGGAACGCCGGGGACTGCGGATAATGCGAGGTGCGCACGATGTTGCACTTCAACTCCTGGCGCAGGATGCGGGCGTCGCGCGCCTGCACCCTGGCGGGCATGGCCCCGCCCAGGTACGGGTATGTCTGATGCCGGTTGAGGCCGCGCAACTTGATGTGCTCGCCGTTCAGGAAGAAGCCCTTGTCGGTGAACCCGGCCTCGCGAAATCCCACCCGCGTGGTATACGAGTCGCCGTTGTCCAACCTGGCCGTCACCGGGTACAGCTTGGGATGCGCCAGGCTCCACAGCTCGATGCCGCCGAGGCCCTCCAGAACCACCTCGTGGTATGGCGCCACGGCATCCGCCGTGGCGGCGCCGGTCTTGACCACGCGGCCGCCGTCGCGCAGTTCGACTGTGATCGCGATGGGCTTGTCGACCGGGCCGTCCAGGAAGCAACGAACCACCATGCCGGCTTCCGCCGACGTCACGCGCACCGGCTTGGCGAATACGTTCGCCAGGCAGGTCTGCGGCGTCACGCGCAAAGCCACGTCGCGGTAGATTCCGCCAAACGTCAGGTAATCGATGGCGCTGCCGAACGGCGGAATGTCCGGCCGCTCGGTGGAATCCACCGTAACCGCCAGCAGGTTATCGGCATCGTACTTCAAATGCGGCGTCAACTCGAAGGAGAACGGGGTGTAGCCGCCCTTGTACTCGAAGAACCGGTAGCCGTTGATGGCCACTTTGGCGGCGGTCATGACCCCGGCGAAGTCTATAAACACGCGCCTGCCCTTCCAGGAGGCGGGCGCGCGGAAGTGGCGCCGGTAAGTGGATACGAACTCGTAGTCCTTGTCGTCGAAGCTGTGCCATGGCAGCTCGACGTTGCTGTGCGGAAGCGTCACCCGCCGGAATCCGCTCTCGTCGAACCCCGGAGACTCGGCGCCCGGAACCGCGCTCCTGCGGAACAGCCAGTTCCGGTTGAGCGAGTAGACGCGGCGCATGGGGATGGCGGGGCGGACGCTCTGCGCTTGGGCGGCCGCGGCAGCCATGGCGGATCCCGCCAGAAAAGTTCGACGATTCACAGGAGTCTCCCAGGGCGCAAAAGTGCGCTAGTGAAGATGATACCAGCCGGTGAGGCGGCGCGACCCGCCCCCAACCGCGGCCGGACTGACAGACGAAAGCGTCTGGCCCACGGCCCGGTTCTACTTCCCGCTATTCAGAAACGTCCCCTGCTGGAGTTCCTCGAAGGCCTGGCGGAGTTGTTCCTGCGTGTTCATCACGATCGGGCCGTACCAGGCCACCGGCTCCTGGAGAGGCTTTCCCGAGACCAGCAGGAAGCGGATGCCTTGCTCGCCGGCCTGCACCGTGACTTCGTCGCCGCGGTCGAAGAGAATCAGCGAGCGGTTACCGGTTTCCGGCGGGGGCGCCGTGTCGGCCCATCGGACGCTTTCGGTGGGCACGGCCAGAGGGCCGGAGGCATTGCAGAATCTGCCGTCTCCCGCGAAGACGTAGGCGAAGGCGTGGCGCGTGGTTTCCACCGGCAAGGTCTTGCGGCAGCCGGGCGGCACGGACACATCCAGGTAAGTGGGGTCGGCGGCGATCCCGTCGACGGGGCCCCTGGCGCCCCGGAAACTTCCGCAAACAATGCGCACCCGCGTGCCGTCGTCGTCGGCGATCTCGGGGATATCCGCGGCCTTGATTTCCTGGTAGCGCGGCGCGGTCATCTTGAGTTCCGCGGGCAGGTTGGCCCACAACTGGAAGCCGTGCATCAGGCCCGCTTCATCGCCCTTGGGCATCTCCTGATGAATGATCCCCCGGCCGGCCGTCATCCACTGTACGTCGCCAGCGGCGATGGCGCCGCGGTTCCCCATGCTGTCGCCATGCTCCACGGTGCCGGCAAGGACATACGTGACGGTTTCGATGCCGCGGTGGGGGTGCCACGGAAAGCCTGCCAGGTAATCGGCGGGCACGTCGTTGCGGAAGTCGTCGAGCAGCAGAAAAGGATCGAAATCGGAGGTGTCGCCGAAACCGAACGCGCGGCGAAGGTGGACGCCGGCGCCTTCCACCGTGGGCTTGGCCTGGACGATCCGTTTCACGGGTCGAAGTGACATACGCGTCCCTCCCTCACCCGCCAGTGTAGCGCGTCCGGCAGCGGTTGCTCTGGCCACCCCCGCCGATGAGCCGAAGGATGCACCCCCGGGGATCGACGGCTGGCGGTCGGGTGTAGACTCGTCAAAGGGAAGTTTCGGCGTTCCCAGCAAGGGGGCAACCCGCATGTCCGGAGCTTGGTGGCGCCCGCGGCCTACGGGCGATTCAGGTGGCGATCATCACGCCGTAAGCATCCATTACGGGTGCGTCGTCGCGTCCCTCGCCTTCGCGGCGGGCATTGTCCGCTCGACCGGTTGGGGGGCTGGCTATAGGCTGGCTCCCCTCGTCATCGGCGAGTTAACGGCGCTGGCCGCTCTGGTCTTGAACTATTTCGGACAGTGGGCTTGGGCCGTAAGACTCGCCGTGTTTGGAGCCCTCTTTGCCAACGCATTCCTGGTAACCGAAGCCCGCGACGGTTTTCGTAGCATCGCGATGCTGGGTTTCCCTGGCCTGCTGGTGATTGCCGTGATGTTGCTCAGGGCGGTCGACTACCTGCTTCTGGCTTCCGCCACGCTGCTGACAGTCACGGTCCTTGGCGTGGCGGAGATCCATGGCCTGGTTCCGTGGGTGCCCATTGTGCACAGCCCTACGGACTACCTTACGGTTATCACGGTCGATCTCACCCTGCTGGCAATCGCCTTTATCGGGGGGTTGCTCGCACGCGATGCCCGGCTGAACCTGGCGGCGATACGCACCAGCGCCGATCGGTTGGCCGCCGCCAACCGCGAGTTGGCGCGCTCGGAGGCAAAGTACCGTTCGTTTATCGAATTGGCCGCGGATGCCATCTTCGTGACCGGCCGCGACGGCACGATTCTCGAAGTCAGCCGGCAGGCATCGGCTCTCACGGGCATCGCCAGGGAGCGGTTGCTGGGCGCTTCCATGACGTCGATTCTCTCGCCGGTCGAGCCTGAAGGCAGTCCGTTTCCTCTGGATCTGCTGGAGCAAGGCGTTCCGGTCATGCGCCCCTGCCGGATTGGCCGGCCCGACGGCACGGTGGTGGAGGCGGAGATCCACTCGGCCATGCTGCCGGAAGGCCCGATTCTGTGCTTCTGCCGCGATATCACGGAGCGCAAGCAGGCCGAGGAGGAGCGGAAGAATCTGCACGCCCAGTTGCTCCAGGCCCAGAAGTTGGAATCCATCGGGCGTCTGGCGGGCGGCGTCGCCCACGATTTCAACAACCTGCTGACCTTGATCAACGGCTACAGCCGGCTGCTGCTGGACGCCATGTTCCCCGGCGATCCGAGCCGGGACAGCCTCGAAGAGATCCACAAGGCCGGAGAGCGCGCCGCCGAATTGACTCGGCAACTGCTGGCTTTCAGCCGCAAGCAGAGGCTGCAGCCGCAGGTTTTCGATCTCAACCTCGTCGTGACCGCCATGCGGTCGATCCTGACCCGCGTGGTGGGCGAGGACCTGGAGCTGTGCGTCGAGTTGTCGGCGGAGGCCGCCATGGTCCGCGCCGACCCGCATCAACTGGAGCAGGTCGTCATGAACCTGGCGGTGAACGCCAGGGACGCTATGGCCGGCGGCGGCAGCCTGCGGTTGGAAACGGCCTGCCTGGAATGGGATGAAAGCTTTGCCCGGTTGCATCCGGGGGCGCGGCGAGGCAGGTATGCCCTGCTGGCGGTAAGCGACACCGGCACGGGAATGGACGAGGAGACGCGCCGCCACCTCTTCGAGCCGTTCTTCACCACCAAGGAAGCCGGCAAAGGCACCGGGCTGGGGCTGGCCATGGTTCTGGGTATCGTGGAGCAGAGCGGGGGATTCATAGACGTCGCGAGCGAACTTGGCCGCGGAACCAGCTTCCGGATCCATCTGCCCATGGTCGAGAATGCGGTAGGCGATGCCGGGCCGCCGGCAGCCGTCCCCGTGGCGGCCACCAGGGGAACGGAGACGGTGCTGGTGGTGGAGGACCAGGCGGAGGTGCGGAAATTCGCGGCCGACGCCCTCAGGTCTTACGGCTATCACGTACTCCAGGCGGAAAACGCCTTGGAGGCGGAGATGATCTGCGACAGCGGTTTGCAGGACGTCGACCTGGTCTTGACGGACGTGGTCATGCCCGGCCCCAGCGGCCACGAACTGGCGGACTGGCTGGCGGTACATTGGCCCGATATCAAAGTGCTCTTCATATCGGGCTACGCCGGCGACGCCATCATCCCACAGGGGATTCCGCGACAAGATGCGGAATTCATCCGGAAGCCATTCAGCCCCAGCCAGTTGGCACTCAAAATCCGGGAAGTACTGGGGCGCCCGATCACCCGGCCGCCGTCGGCGACGATGCCTGAGCGCACTGAGGAACCCGGCGATCCCCGACCGCGCCGCCGCGAGACCGCTCGCTGAGAAGCCGTGAAAGAATCGGGCGGGCTGTTGGGCTAACAGACGAAAGCGTCTGTCCCACATTGCCACCGAAAGACTTGCACGTAGGTGGGGCAGGCGCTTCCGCCTGCCAACCGGTTCTTTCTCAGTTTCTGACGCTCGCGGCTCCGTTCGGAGCCACGACGGGGCGCCCTCCGGGCCTGGAGTGGTTTCCGGCAACGGCGCCAAATCACACGGCCGGAGCCCTAGCCGCCGTCCGCCTACCCCAGCAGCCGCGCGGCCGGTTTCGCGAAATACGTGAGCACAATGCCCGCTCCGGCGCGGACGATCGATGTCAGGCTCTCCATCATGGCCCGCTCCAGGTCGATCCAGCCGTTGCGGGCGGCCGCGTGAATCATGGAATACTCCCCGCTCACCTGGTAGGCCGCGATGGGGACGTCGAAGCGGTCGCGGGCCTGGCGGATCAGGTCGAGGTACGGCATGGCCGGTTTCACCATGATCATGTCCGCGCCTTCCTCGATGTCCAGCTCGATCTCGCGCATGGCTTCGCGGCCATTGGCCGGGTCCATCTGGTAGCTGCGGCGGTCGCCGAACTGGGGCGCCGATTCGGCGGCTTCGCGGAACGGCCCGTAGAATACCGACGCGAACTTGGCGGAGTACGCCAGGATCGGCGTCATCTCGTACCCGTCGGCGTCCAGTTCCTTGCGGATGGCGCCCACCCGGCCGTCCATCATGTCGGATGGCGCCACGATATCGGCGCCCGCGCGTGCGTGCGATACTGCGGTGCGCGCCAGCCATTCGAGCGTGGTGTCGTTGTCCACGCCGCCGTCCTTGATGAATCCGCAGTGCCCGTGGCTGGTGTATTCGCAGTTGCAAACGTCGGTCACGATCAGCAGGCCGGGCGTCTCCTGGCGGATGGCCCGGATGGCGCGCTGCACGATCCCGTTGTCGTCGTACGCCCCCGACGCCATTTCGTCCTTGGATTCCGGCAGGCCGAACAGGATCACCCCGCCGATCCCCAACGCCGCCAACCTCGGCGCATTCCTTCACCAACTCGTCGACCGAAAGCTGGAAATTCCCCGGCATGGCGCCGATTTCCCGCCGCACCCCCTCGCCGGGGCAGACGAACAGCGGCAGAATGAACTGCCCCGGATGGAGCCGGGTTTCGCTGGTCAGCTTGCGCAAGGCCTCGGAGCCGCGCAATCGGCGCATGCGGTGGACGGGGAACGGCATAACCCGGATTGTATCGCTTTCGCCGGGAGCGGGCGGACACCCCCGCTTGGGGGGACTTGACAAGCGCTCGCGCCCGGATAGAATAAACTTCATCTAAGCGTTGCATTATGCAGACCGCGTGTGAGCATACCCGCACCCAGATGATTGCCCGAAGAGACGGCGTGGACTACGTGGAGTGTCTGGATTGCCGTCAGATTTTCGAGGCAGAAGACCTTGATCCCGTGAAAGTCGAGGAAGACGAAGAAGAATAGGGAACCCTCCTCCATCGCGGACCACTGCCGCCCGAAATCTGCAAACGCCCGGCCGGGGCTGCTAGCATGGAGGGACATGCACGATCTGTCCTATTTCCGGGCGAACTTCGACCGCATTGCGGAGCGTCTGGCTACCCGCTCCAACCCGCCCGATCTCGACCAATTCCGCGAACTCGACCGGTGCCGCCGCGCGGCCATCTCGCAGGCCGAGCAACTCCAGGCGCGGGTGAACGCCCAGAGCGCGCAGATCGGCGCGCTGCGCAAGGCGGGCGGCGACTCGACGGCCCTGCAGGACGAGGTGCGCGCCTGGAAATCCGAGATCGCCGGGCTGGACGATCAGAAGAAGGCCGCTCGACGAGGAATTCCAGCAACTCCTGGCCGGCATCCCCAACGTTCCCCACGAATCCGTGCCGGTGGGCCAGTCCGAGCGCGATAACGTCGAAGTCCGCCGCGTGGGGCGCAGCCGCCCGAGTTCGATTTCGAACCCAAGGCGCACTGGGACCTGGGCCAGGATCTGGGCATCCTCGACCTGGAGCGCGCCGCCAAAATCACCGGCGCCCGCTTCGCGCTCTACTGGGACCTGGGGGCCAAACTGGAGCGCGCGCTCATCAACTTCATGCTCGACGTGCACACCCGCGAGCACGGCTACACCGAAGTGCTGCCGCCCTTCATGGTGAACTCCGGCAGCCTGTTCGGCACCGGCCAGTTGCCCAAGTTCAAGGAAGACCTGTTCAAGTGCGAGGGCCAGGATTTCTGGCTGATTCCCACCGCCGAAGTCCCCGTCACCAACATCTACCGCGACGAAACCCTGGAGGCCGACGGCGCTGCCCATCAGCCTGTGCGCCTATACGCCGTGCTTCCGCAGCGAGGCCGGCAGCTACGGCCGCGACGTGCGCGGCATCATCCGCGTCAGCACCAGTTTCAGAAGGTGGAGATGGTGAAGTTCACGCGCCCGGAAACACAGCTACGACGAGTTGGAGAAGCTGACCGCCGACGCCGAAGACATCCTGCGGCGGCTGGGCCTGCCCTTCCGCACGGTGGTGCTGTCGACCGGCGACATCGGCTTTTCCGTCGGCCAAGACGTACGATATCGAAGTCTGGCTGCCGGGGCAGAACGGGTACAAGGAGATTTCGTCCTGCTCGAATTTCGAGGCGTTCCAGGCCCGCCGCGCCGGCATTCGCTTCCGCAGCGGGAAGAAGAGCGAGTTCGTGCACACGCTGAACGGCAGCGGCCTGGCGGTGGGACGCACCTGGGTGGCCATCGTCGAAAACTACCAGCAGAAGGACGGCAGCGTGGTGGTTCCCGAGGCCCTGCGCCCGTACGTAAACGCCGAAGTGATCCGCCCGAGGTAGGCGCTACCGCGCGCGCCGGCGGCCGCGGCGTAGGCCCAGGCAAAGGCCGAGTAACCCGAGGCCGGCCAGCGTCGTACTGGCGGGCTCGGGCGCCGCGTCGAACTCGATCTCGCCGATGTATCCGCCGGTGTCGGTAGAGCTCATCGGAGGCGACGCAGCACTGGCATAACCTTGCCCACCCTGCGGGTTGGAGCCTGCCGAGGGGGCGGACAAGGTGACGGCGAAGTTCAGGCTTTCGTAAGGTCCATCGACGCCGGTGGGAAAGTACCCATAATCCGCGGTGTTGAAGGCGAGCCCATAGATGAACTCATCCGGCACGGAAACGTTGGGCAGTTCGAATGTCACGGTCGAGAGCGAGCCGCTATGACATCCATCGGAAGCGAGCCAGCCGTTGTTGGGGCAGCCCCCGCCAGGCGCGGGGCGCCAGGGGATCGATGCGTCGACCGTGTAGGAGCCGATGAGCGAGCCTACGGAATCGCCGGCATTGACGTCGTAAAGGTTGAGGGTCAGGTCTATGTCGAAGCCGGCCGAAGTCAGCGTCGATCCGCCGAGCGTCTGGCCGATGTCGCCGCTCCAATCCGACTCCGGCGCCCAATCGCTCATCCCCACGGTGGCCGACAGGAGATCGGCCGGCCCGTTTGCAAGTTGGACAAGGTCGCCAAACTCGGAGATACCACTGGCCTCGTAGCCAATGGAAGGCTGGTTGGGAGGCAACGGCGCGGGCAGGCTGCTATAAACGATGGCGCCCGCCCAGGCAGGCACAGCAACCATTATGGCAAGCGCGAGATGGCATAATTTCATACCGCCCCCTCCGAAATGCCATCGTCCCCTTATCCATCCGCCCCGAGCAAGACTGTACCAGCCCATAACTTAAGACAGAGCAAGCTCAGTACCCAGCCGGCGGCCGATGCGCTTCCACAATTGCTGCAACTTATAGAGGTGAGGCACGGAGAATCGCCGCCGGGAGTGTAAGAAACTCGCGGGCGAAGCATCTAACCGGTTGAGTCCAGATGAATCACGCGGAGCGCGAACGGCTATTCGTGGAACTGTTCGAGGGAAACCGGGCCAGCCTTCGCCGGCTGTGCTACGGATACCTGAGTTCCGCCAGCGAGGTGGACGACCTGTTCCAGGAAATCATGACCAACGTCTGGAACAGCCTGCCGTCGTTCCGCGCAGAGGCCAAAATCTCCACCTGGCTGTACCGCATCGCGGTCAACACCGCCCTCATCCACCGCCGCAAACGAAGGCCGTCGGAAGCGCTGGAAGACGTTGCCGACCAGCGCGCCAGCGCTCACCAGGACCTGGAACGGCGCGAGCGCCTGGACGCGCTCCACCGCGCCATTGCCCGCCTCGGCGACCAGGACCGCCTCATCGTCTCGCTGCTGCTGGAAGGGCTGAGCTACCGGGAAATCGCCGATATCACGGGAATCACGGTGAACTACGTGGGCGTCAAGCTCTCGCGCATCAAACAGACGTTGGAACAGATGACGACGGAGGTCGGCCATGGCGCGGCTTGAGGAACTCCAGCAACTGTGGCGGAGCCAGCCGCAGCCGGCGGCCGCCGCGGTAGACTCGCACGGCATGAAGGGCGCGTTGCGCCGCTTCGCCCGGCGGCAGAACCTGATCTATTCGCTCAAGGCCGTGGTGGTGGTGTGGCTGGTTTGGCTATGCCTGTCGTTGGCGGGGCCGTCGGCGCTCGCGGTCCTCGGGGCGGCGATGCTGCTCGGCGGCGCGCTTACGGTGCTCATTACGGACTGGCGCAGCCAGTTAGGGATAGCGCGCCTGGATTTCACCAGGCCTTCGGCCGGGTTCGTGGACAGCGTGCTGGAACGGCTGCGCGACCCCAACGCTCTCTTTCGCCGGCTTTTCTGGCCGCAGATGATCCCGATTTGCGTCGGCATCAACCTGCTGTTCGCGGCCCATTCCATCGCGGTCCACCTGGCCGCCACGCTGGGTCCCTTCGCCGGTTACGCGGTGGGCATGAAACTCCGGTCCAAGCGGTATGCCGCGGAGTACCGGCCGCTGGTGGAGCGGTTGACGGCTATGAAGATGGCTCTGGAGGAGCAGTCGCAATGAACTGGAAGCGGATTGGCGACCTGATCCGGCTGCGCTACAAGCTGATGTGGGCCAGGACGCGCTCGCGCAACGGCAAGATCGCGCTCTTCGCCATCGGATTCCTGCTGGCCGTGCTGGTGACCGCGGTGATGGCGGCGGGCGGGGTAGCCGCGGGCATCCTGGCCATCCGCAGCGGCCAGGCGGAGCGCATGGCGCGAGGGGTGCTCTCGGGCCTCTTCGTGAATGCGGTTTTCGGCTCCGTGCTGATGGGATTCGGCCTCAACGCGGTGTTCAGCGACGCCGAGTTGCGGCGCTTTCCTCTGCGCGGGCGGGAGCGGTTGGTGGCGCGCCATTTCCTGGGACTGGCCGACCCGTTCTGGGTCTTCATTCTCGCGCTGGAAGCCGGCCTGGTGGTGGGCCTGTACGTTTTCGGCACGTATTCGTTCTGGTGCGGCGCCCTGGCGGCGCTGCTGCTGTATGTGTGCGGCTACCTGCTGACGCGCGTAGTGGGCGTGTGGATCGAGCGCCTGATGAACACGCGGTCGGGCTCCATGATCGTGCTGGGGCTTGTCCTGGCGCTCTCGCTCCTGCCCGGCTTGCTGTTGTCCATGCTGCGGAAGCACTCGGCGCTGAGGGATGGAGCCGCCGCCGCGCTGCGCTATACGCCGCCGTTCGGCGCGGCGGCGGCGATGACGCACCACGGGCCGGAAGCGTTCCTTGGCCTGGGATTGATCGCCACCTGGGCGGTGGGCCTGGCGGCGGCGCTGGTGGCGCTGGAGCGCCGTCCCATCGCGCGGCGCCAATCGGCGGGGAGCCGCGCCACCTGGGGCGGCCCCGTGGACCGCCTGAGTGCGCTGTTCGGTCCGCGCATGGCTCCCCTGGTGGGCCACTGGCTGCGGTTCTACCTGCGCTGCAACCGCTTCCGCATGATGTATCTGTTCTCGATACCCATGGCCGCCTTCCTCATCTACAATATGGGCCAGGCTCGCAAAGGGGTGGGAAGCCGCTTCGCGGCCGCGCTGTGCGTCTTTCCCGTGGTAGCCTTCCTGGGCACGTCGCGCATCGCACTCAATCAGTACGGATACGTTGGCGGGGCGTTCCGGCGTTTTTTCCTGTTCCCCACCGATCCGGCCGCCAGCCTGCGCGCGGGCAGTTACGTAGCCGTGCTGTTGAGCGCGGCCATGATCCCTCCCGCGGCCATCCTCTGGGCGGTTTTCGCGCCACACCCGCTGGACCCGCGCATGGTGCTCATGCCGGTGGTGAACGCCGTCACCGTCCTGTTCGCGTTCCACGGAGTGGGCCTGTGGACCTCGTTGTACGGGCCGCGCCGCGGGGATTACGACAAGAGCCTGGGGAACGACCTGTCGCTCGCCGGCAACATCGCCATGATGGGTACCCTGCTGCCGTGCCTGATCCTGCCGGTGGTGCTGGGGCCGGCCGTGTCCACCGCCAACTGGTGGCTGACGTTTCCCCCGGCGGCACTGGCGGTGGCATTTTACTGGGCGTCCCTGCGCGGCGCCAGCGCCGTGTTCCCGGCGCGGCGCGAACGGCTGCTGGCGGTGCTGGAAGGTAAGGCTTAACTCGATGACTTCTCAATCCGACGCGATCCGTATCGCCAATCTGGTAAAGCGCTACGGCCGGACGCTGGCGGTGGACGGCCTGTCTCTCAGCGTGCCCCAGGGTTCCATGTTCGGGTTTTTGGGACCGAACGGATCGGGCAAGAGCACCACCATCGGCTGTCTTACCGGCCTTCTCGATCCCACCGCGGGCTCGGTCGAGATTCTGGGCGGCCGGTTCACCGCCGAGAGCGCCGATCTGAAGCGGCGCATGGGCGTGATGCCCGAGACGCTCGGCCTGTTCGATCCCCTGTATGCCCACGAGTTCCTGGCGTTCGTCGCCCGCATGTACGGGCTGGAGGAATCCGACGTGCGCCGCCGCGTCGGCGAACTTCTGGCCGCCCTCGATCTGACCGACGCCCGCAAAACGCTGGCGGAATTCAGCACCGGCATGCGCAAGCGCGTGGCCTTCGCCGCGGCCGTGATCCACTCGCCCGACGTGCTGTTCCTCGACGAGCCCTTCGAGAGCATCGACCCCGCCGGGGTGTCGCTGCTCAAGCAGTGGCTGCGCCGCTTCACGGAACAGGGCCGCACCGTGTTCATCACCAGCCACGTGCTGGAGACGGTGGAGCGGCTGTGCGACCGCGTGGCCATCGTCACCAAGCCGGGCAAGCTGGTCTGGCAGGGCGACATCACGGTGCTGGCCGGCGACGGCGCAATCCACCACGACGGCCGGGACTTCGAGTCGTTGGAAGCGCTGTTCCTGCACCTGACCGGCGAGAAGTACGCGGATCTCAACTGGCTATGAGAAAATTGCCGGATCTTTTCTTCGGGTAAGATCGTAGTAGCGAATATGCGAACCGTTCACTGGCTGGCCCTCTCGACATTTGTGTCTCTTACCGCCTTCGGGCAGACTCCCGCGCCGCGCCCCGAATTCGAAGTGGCGTCCATTAAGCCGGCCGAGCAACCCGGCGCCAACATGCAGGTCAACGTCGGGTTGCACATCGACGGCGCCCAGGTGAGGTTCAGCTACGCGTCGTTGAAGGACCTTCTTGGCATGGCCTACCGCGTGAGGCATTACCAGGTGGAAGGCCCCGACTGGATGGCTTCCGAGCGCTTCGATATCTCCGCCAAGCTGCCCGAGGGCGCCAAGCGCGAACAGGTTCCCGAGATGCTCCAGGCGTTGCTCGCCGACCGGTTCCAGCTCGCGCTGCACCATGGCTCCAAGGAACTGCCGGTGCTCGCACTGGTGGCCGCCAAGGGCGGGGTGAAGCTGAAGGAGTTGCCGCCGGATTCCGAGGCGGCTGCCGGAAGATCGAATATCGACGTGGCCGCGACCGGCGGCCCGGCGGGCGTGTCGGTGAGCTTCGGTAAGGGATCGTACTACACCTTCGCGAACAACCGGTTCGAGGCGAAGCGGTTGACCATGGGGCAAGTCGCTCTTTCGCTGGAGCGCTATGAAACCGACCCCGTGGTCGACATGACCGGCCTGACCGGGGCCTACGATTTCGTGCTGGAACTCACGCCCGAGGACTACCGCGCCATGCTGATCCGCTCGGCGGTTTCGGCGGGCGTGTCGCTTCCGCGGGAGGCTTTGCAAATGCTGGACGGCAACACCGCCGACTCGCTGGCGGCGTCCCTGGAGAACCTCGGTCTCAAACTGGAACGCCGTAAGGCGCCGGTCGATACGGTGATCGTCGACAAGGCCTCGAAGACGCCGACGGCGAATTAGCCGCGCCGCGTGGGGCGGACCCCCCGGTCCGCGCGGGACGCCCTCGTCCCGCTCTTCGGCCTCAGGATCGGGTGCTTGCCACTGGCGAGAGCCCGGCCAGGGGGCCGGCCGCGGACGGGGGCGTCCGCCCCACAAAATCCGGCACGGGCGCGGGCATCTGCTACGATGAGATTTCCCGCCCATTATGCCGTTGCGCTTTTACAACACGCTGACCCAGCAGGTGGAGAGCTTCTCTCCCGCCAATGACGGCGTCGTCCGCATGTACACGTGCGGCCCGACCGTGTACGCCTATGCCCACATCGGCAACTTCCGCACGTTCACGTTCGTGGACCTGCTGCGAAAGTGGCTGCGCGCCAGCGGATTCCGCCTCGATCACGTCATGAACGTGACCGATGTGGACGACAAGATCATCCGCGACTCGATGGCCCAGCACAAGACCCTGGCGGAGTACACCCGGGTCTATACCGACGCCTTTCTGGAAGACTGCGCCACGCTGCGCCTCGAACGCCCGGAACGCCTGGTCACCGCCACCGCGCACATCGACGACATGGCGAGCGCCATCCAGCGCCTGGGGGACTCCGGCCACACCTATCGAAGCGACGGCTCGGTGTACTTCCGCATCTCCACGTTTCCGGGCTACGGCAAGTTGTCGCACACGGATTTCAGCGGCAACCTCTCGGGCGCGCGGGTGGACGTGGACGAGTACGAGAAGGCCGACGTCCGCGATTTCGCGCTCTGGAAGGCGCCCAAGGAGGGTGAGCCCTTCTGGGAGACTCCCCTCGGAGCGGGCCGTCCGGGGTGGCACATCGAGTGCTCCGTAATGGCCATCAAGTACCTGGGCGATACGCTGGACATCCACGCCGGCGGGGTCGATCTGATCTTTCCGCACCACGAGAACGAAATCGCCCAGTCGGAATCGCTCACCGGCAAACCGTTCGCGCGCTTCTGGCTGCACGCCGAGTTCCTCATGGTGGAGGGACAGAAGATGTCCAAGTCGCTGGGCAACTATTTCACCCTGCGCGACGTGGTGGCGCGCGGCTACCAGCCGGAAGCCATCCGCTACCTGCTGGCGTCGGTGCCGTACCGCAAGCAGCTCAACTTCACCTTCGACGGACTCAAATCGGCGGCCACGGCCATCGACCGCCTGCGCAATTTCAAGCTCCGCCTGGAAACCGAGGGCTTCGCCGAAGGCGAGAACGAGCCGATGACCGCCCGCGCAGCCGTTGCCGCCCGGGCTTTCAGCGACGGCATGGACGACGACCTCAATACCGCCGCAGCGCTGGCCGCCGTATTCGAGTACGTGCGCGACGCCAACAGCGCCATGGACGCCGGCGAGTTCCGCCGCGGCAATGTGGCGGGCGCGCTGGGGTTCCTGGAACGCTTCGACTCCATCTTCGACGTTCTCAAACCCGCCGTGCATGCCGGGGAGCTGACCGACGCCCAGGTGGAAGAGAAGATCGCCGAGCGGGCGGCAGCCAAGAAGGCCCGCGATTTCGCGCGCGCCGACCAGATCCGGCGGGAGCTTCTGGACCAGGGCATCGTCCTCGAAGACACCAAGAGCGGCGTCCGCTGGAAGCGCAAGTAAGGCTGTGGGGCGGACCCCCTGGTCCGCGGCCGGCGCCCCCGCGTCGGCCTGCTCGTACCCCACAAGATGCCGATATCGTCGTTCCGGATGCGGGACGGGGGCGTCCCGCGCGGACAGGGGGTCCGCCCCACAAAACAGAAACCCCGGCAGAGCAAGCCATGAAGCCTGCCCTACCGGGGAAGCCGGCGGCCCAAAAGCCCGCCGGTGCTAAGGTGCCACGTTCGCTGCTAGAACCTGACGTGGAAGTTGCACTGAATGATGCGTCCGGAGTTACCCTGGCTGGTAAGCTGTCCGAACGTCGCGCTGGTCACGGTAGTGTTCGGCCCTCCGAACTGGGTATGGTTGGTGACGTTCAGGAGATCCACCGCCACTTCCAGACTCAACCTCTCGTAGAGCTTGATATTGCGGAGAATTCGGGCGTCCCAGTCGCGAATGGGGTCGTTCCGCAGGCTGTCGATGTACTGCGGGAAAATGCGCACGCTGTAGGTATTGGGCTGATTCGCCGAGCGGCCTTCGAAGCCCACGAAAGTGGAAGGCGGAGCGGTGGTTCCCTGCCAGGTCGCGGCCGGAGCGTACCACCATTTGAGGTACTGCGAGTGGGTATCCTTCTCGTCCAGAGCCGCAACCACCTGGTCCACGCTGCCGTAGTAGAACGCGTTGCCCCAACTGATGAGGGCGCCGCTTTGATAGGTGTAGGTCCAGCTCAGCGTCCAGCCGCCCAGGATGGGATTCAGCGGGCCTTGGGTGAAGAACTGCCTGCCCTTCCCGAAGGGCAACTGGAAGACCGTGGTCCAGACAAAACGATTGGGCCGGATATTGGAATTCAACTGCCACTCCGGCGAGGGATCGAACTGGTTCTCCAGGTACTGCTGGCGGCCCCACATGTGGGCATACTGGACATCCGACTGAATGCCATGCCACGCGCGGCGGTGATAGACAACGCGGATCTCGTTGTCTACGTCCTGGGCGCGCCAGTAGTTGGCCTGGTTGAGTGCGAAGCCGGCGTTGGGATAGGCGCGCAGCAGTTGCTGCACCTGCAAGGTGGTCGCCGTGAAGTTGCCGACGGTGCTCAGGTAGTTGGCCAGCGTCGGGTTGGAGCCTTGAATGGAGGGAACGGCGGCGAGGAACGGATTGGCCACCGTGGCCGTCATGTTGGTATCCGTCGTCGCGCTGCGGACGTCGAAGAAATTCCAGTACTGCGCCGGAAGGTAGCTCAGGTTGCGCGTCATGGGCAGGTGAGCGTAGCCGCCGTTGTAGGAGCCCTCGACCATGTCGTTGCCGAAGATCTGGCGTTGGACGGCTACCGAATACCGCTGCTCGTAGGTGGGCGAGTAGTCGCGCGGGGTATTGGTGTAGCCCTGCGCGTCCAGGATGCCGGCGCCGAGAGTATTACCGAAAGGCATCACCCACCGCGATCCGTTAGCGAGGACCGGGAACGGGTTGCTCAGGATACTCGTGCCGGTAAGGCCGGTGTTGGGTTGGGCTCCATTGTTGGCGCCGCAGCAGAACGTCAGTCCGTTGTCGGTGGTAATGGTGGTCGAGGTGGTCTGGTTGTAACCGTTCTGTCCCGGCCGGGTGTTCATCACGTTATAGGTATCGCTGAACCACCCGGTCCCGATACGGAGCACCGTCTTGGGGGTTATCTGGTAGACCAGGCTGACATTCGGCAGGAACCGTTTCGTTCCCTGGGTGAAGTTGTTGTACTTCACGCCCAGGTACTGGACGCCGCCATTCATGTTGAAGGCGCTGGCGGGCATGGCGGCCGCCAGAGTCTGCACGGCTGCGTTGCTGGCGTTCGCCGGATTGGAAAGCAGGCTGGCGTAAGAGCTTTGCACGGCCGAAGCGTACGGGGGAGTCGCGCTGAAATCGTACTGGCCCACCAGGCCGCGGTTGAACCGCTCCTTGTTGCCTTCTTCGTTCTCGAAGCGCAGGCCGAATCCCAGGCGCAGTTTCGAGGTGACGCGGAAATCGTCCTGGAAATATGCCGACTGGTAGGGCGTGCTCCAGAAACCGCTGTCGTTGGTGTCCAGGGTGATCGAGTTGGGCAGGCCCATCAGGTACGCCGCATAACCCAATCCGGTGGTGGTGGTGGCGCTGCTGGAGACGTTGTCCGCCAGCTTGTCGTAGTTGTTGCTGAACTGGTAGTAACCGGTCCCGGCGCCGGTGGTCAGCGCCGAACCCACCGACGAATACTGATAGCGGCGGATCTCCGCGCCGTACTTGAAGGTGTGCTTGCCCTTGATGGTGGTCATCTTGGGAGCCAACTGCTCGGTGGTGCCGCGCTGGTTCAGGCCCGGGGCTCCCACAAAACTGGTGGAAGTGGCGTCGGTCATGCCGGCGATATTGACCCAGGGCATAACGTCCTGATCGGTAGTGGCGGCCTTCTGGTCGATATAAGCGGGCAGCCCCGCGTCCGTGGCTTTGTACATGTAATCGATCGGTTTCTTGTCGCCCTCGGAATACTGCGTGAGGCTGAACGTCAGGTCCAGCACGTTGCTGGCGCCGATAGTGTAAACGTAGTCCAGGCTGCCTCCGCGCGTGGGGCGGAACAGGCCGTTCGACATCACGCTCTTCAGCGGCGTGGAGTGCGCCCAGTCGTATTGATCGGAGAAGCGGTGGTTGAAATACCACTTGCCGTTCAGGCGCTGCCGGTCGCTGATCACGTAGTCGTAGCGGTTCAGGAAATCGGGGAACCAGTCGTTGTTGCCCTGGCTGCCGTCGAAAAAGTTATTGGTGCCGTCCGGGCCCACGCTGGGGTTATTGTTGGGCAGCGGGTAGATCTGGTCCCAGAACTTTCTCATTGGGTTGGTCAGCAACGACGCGGGCAATACGTTGTTCGGGAAAGGCGTGCGGGTTACGTGTCCGCTCACCGTCACTCCCGACCGCGGGTCGTAGACGACGTACGTGGAGGCATTGGTCGGCACTTTCAGGAGGGCCGAAAAATCGCCCCCGATTTCCGCCGGCGTCGGCACCGTATAGTTGGGCGTCGAGGTCGGAGGAGCCAGGCTGGTCATGTGGTAGTAGGATACGAAGAAGAAGAAGCGGTTCTTGCCGTTGTAGACCTTGGGAATGTAAACCGGGCCGCCGAACGTGAAACCGGGCGTCGAGACCTTGCCGGATTGCTGTTCAGGCCCGACGGATCCGCCGGCCAACCAGGTCGCCCGGGTGTACTCCGGGGTGGCGTTCCAGCGGAACTGTTGCATCTGCCAGGCGCCCCCCCCGTGAACCACGTTGGTGCCAGCCTTGGTGGTGAGACTGATGAAGGCGCCGATGGCATGGCCCATGGAAGCGTCGAACGGCGACGTCTCGACGCGCACTTCGTCCACCGCGTCGGAGAGAGCTACGTAACCGGAGCGTCCTCCGTTGGTTCCGGTGGTCGGGTTGCCATCCAGCAGGAACTCGTTGAGGCCGGTGCCCAGACCGCCCGAAGCGTAATTGGCCGTCGAGGCGTGGTCCAGGGCGCGGTTATTGTCGGGCTGCAGGCTGCCCGTGAAGATCATGCCGGCGGCCATGGCCTGCAAGACCATCGGGTTCATCTGCCCGAACGGCAGGTCCGCCATATCCTGCGTGTTGAGCACGCGGCCGGTGGAGGCGGTGGTGCTGTTCAGCAGCGGCGCGTCGGCGTTCACCGTGACGGAAACGCTGGTGTCTCCGATTTCCAACTTCATATCGAGAGCCAGGCGGTTCCCGGTATCCAGCGTAATACCGGTTTGCTTCAGCATTTTGAAGCCAGCCGCTTCCACCGTCACGGAGTACTCTCCGGGAGTCAGGAAATTGACTTCCCAGTAACCGGTGGAATTCGAGGTTAGTGCACTGGAGACGTTGGTCCCCACGTCGGTAATCGTGACCTTGGCGCCGGGAATGACCGCGCCCGCGGGATCGAGAACCTTGCCGGTGATACTGCCGCGCGATTCCTGCGCGAAACAGATCGTTCCGGCGAGTAGCAACACCGCGCACACAACCAGGGCGCGGTTCAGTCCATGAAGCAAACGTAGCATCGAGCCTCCTTCAAGGCAAACCCCGCACCGTGCGGCGCGGGGGATCGTTGGTATCGGTATTCAGGGAGCGAAGTAGCAGGCTCCCGGGTATATGGGACGGCACATTCTCGACCGCCAGAACACAGGCGGCGGGATTGAACCCGAGATCTCGATCGCCGGCCCACCAAATCGACAAATTCAGACCTCCAACTGCGAAACCCCTGGCTGCCATTGTACTACAACAAATGTATAGAGCGACACAGAAAAGGCGCCACCGCCAGGAGCCCGCCAGGAAACGGCCGATTCAAACACACACACCGCCCCCTACACTCGCGGCTCCAGTGGGAGCCGCGGCCGTAGGGGAGCGGTGGGCACGAATTCTAGAACAGCACCCGCAGGGACAACTGAACGTTGCGCGAGTCGTTGATCTGCGTCAGAGTTACAGTACCCGCCGAGGTCGATGTCAGAGAGGTGCTCGGCGTGTTGAACTGCGGTGAATTGGTGGCGTTGAACGCTTCCGCGCGGAATTGCAGTTTCACGTTCTCGTGCAGCGTGAACGCCTTGAACAGCGACAGGTCGGCGTTGGGCACCTTGGGCGGACGGATGCTGGGGAGCGTACTGCTAAGCGTGCGCAACGTATTGGACTGCTGTTGCCAAAATGCGGCCGCCTCGGTGGTGCTGGCGCAGTTGGAGCGGGAGAGGGCGCCCGACGACGAAACCAGCACGACGCAGGTATTGAACGCCCGCGTCTCGGTCGGGTTGCTCAGGCTGGGGTCGATTCCCGTGGAGTAGAAGCCGCTCGGCGCTCCCAGCGGGAAGCCCACTTCGCGCATGAAGATGCCATTGGCCTGCCAGCCCTTCAGGAACTGAGCCACGATCCCATGCGTGTGGGCGAAGAGCGGCAACGCCCAGTTGCCGCTGATCACTATGCGGTGCGGCGTATCCTGGCCGGCCAGCGCGCGGTCCGGAGTCTGGGTGACGGGCTCCTGGCCGTTCAACCACCCGGTCGCGTTCAGCCACCGCTCGTGCGTGTAGCTGACCAACACGTTCAAGCCATGCGACAGCCGCTTCTCGAAGCGGACCTGCAGCGAGTTGTACCAGCTCAAGCCCATCGGGATATTGGATTCGGTGAGACTCCCAAACTCCGGATAGGGCAGCAGCAACTGAGACCGGGTCGTGGTGGCGTTGGCGCCCACGCTGCTCGTGGCGGGCAGTTTGCCGTAGAACGGGTTGGCATAGGGGCAAGTCGTCGATGTTGCCGAGCAACTATCCGCCAGGTTGGGTACGCCGGCGACGACGTTGCCGCCGTATTGCGCCAGTTGCGCCAAGGTAAGACCGTTGACGTTATATGAGGTATTCAGTTGCTGGCTGCGGCTGCCCGCGTAAGTCACTTCCAACACCGAGCGCAAGGGCAACTGGCGCTGCAAACTCACGGAGAACTGATGCACCCTGGGAATCACGCGGTTGGGGTCCACGAAGCTGACGGAGTTCCCCAGGTAGGTTGAACAGGCCCAACGAGCTGCCACTGGGCATCAGGATTCCGGCCGGATATGGGTTGTTGAGGTAGTTGCCGGAAAAATTAATCCCGCCGTCGGGGGTGGAGTTGTAGGACGTCGAGGTCGCAAATCCAGTCCCGGGGGCCGCGGTAAAGGTGGCTACGTAGCTCAAGCCATAGCCCGCCCGAACCACGGTCTTGTCCGCCGGGTGCCAGGCGATGCCCACGCGCGGCTGAATATTGTTCAGGTCGCGTGAGTAGGCCATCCGGTTGCCGGAGCCGGTGAACGTCATGCCGCCTTTCAGGACCAGGCCCGGCTGCAACGGATCCGTCACTTGCACCGGGCTGGTGGCGTTGAGGTTGAAGGGGCCGTCCATCTGGTTGTTGCGCTCGGTGATGGGCGATTCATAGTCCCAACGCAGCCCGTAGCTCAGGGTTATCTTGTTGGTGACGCGCCAGTCGTCCTGCACGAAGACGCCATAATAGCGGTTGCCATACGCGTACGCCGGATTGATGGGCACGCTGCCGCCAGAGGGCATGCCCAGCAGCATGGACGCGATCGAGTTGCCATAGGCGGCGTTGGAGGACGTTGCGTTAAGCTGGGTCCAACCGGCACTGAAGGAGTAGTTGCCGAAGTTGGTGGTGGGTGAATTGATGTTGTAGAACATGGAGCGGAACTCCCCGCCCCACTTCACGTTGTGCCGGCGGATGGTCCGGTTCACGATCTCCGCCCAGGACCAATCGCTGCTCTCGGTGAACTGGTTACCGCCGCTACGCGCGGCGCCGAAGGCCTGGTAGCCGCTGGGTGAAATGGTGGGGAAGTAGGGCGGCAGCGTCTGCAACAGATAAGACGGGAAGCCCAACTTCGTCGGGTCGAAGCCGCTGGCATACAGCGTGATCCACAGGTCGTGCCGGAAATACCCCACGCGCGAAGTCAGCACCGTCGAGGGCGAGAGCACGCTGGTGAGGTCGAAGTTGCCGCCCTGGTTCAGGCGCCCGTCGGAGTAGGCGTTCCCCGCCCCGGCCGGCCCCGCAAAGCCGCCCGTGCCGTTTACTTCGGTGCGGTAGCCGCGAACGAAACGCGAGAAGAAGCGCTCCCGGTCGTTAATTACCTGGTCTACGCGAATCACGTGGGAGTCATAGGCGTCCGTGCGCTGATTGGGCGTGGTGATCAGGTTGCTGGTCTGCCCGGCAATGTTGGGCGCGGGGATGTAGCTGGCAATCGCGACCCCCACCGGATTCATGCGGTTGGCCGGAATGATGTCGCCGGGGAACGGCGTCCGGGCGTAGGGGCTTGTCTGTACGTTTGTAGTGGTCGGGTCGTAAATCGAAATCGGCGTGCCATTGCTTTGCAGCGTAGTATTGAAGTTCCCCTGCAGAGCGGCCGGCTGCGGCACCGTATAGGTGGAGGGCGCCGGAATCGAGTCGCGCCAGATTTCGTAGGAATACATGAAAAAGGTCTTGTTGCGGCCGTCGTAGATGTGCGGCAAGTACACCGGCCCGTCGAATTCCAGGCCGGGGTTGTTCTCGTTGAACGCCGTGCGCTTGCGGCCCGCCCGGTTCGAATCGAAGGTGTTGGCTTCGTCGACGGTGTTCTTGTTCAACCAGTAGACCGCCCCATGCGGTTTGTTGGTGCCGTTCTTGATGCTCACCGTCATGGTGCCGCCGGAGGTGCGCCCGTACTGCGCATCGTAATTGCTGCTCTGCATCTTGAATTCCGACACCGCTTCCGGAGTCGGCACGAAGCCCTGGTTGGTGGCGCTGGAACCGGTTTCCACACCCGTGTTGGGCACGCCGTCCAGCAGCAGGTCGCTCGATCCCGTCAGTCCGCCGTTGATCGACATGCTCTCCGCCACGTTGTTGCCCGCGTCGAAGGGCCGCGCCGACCGGCTAAGCTGGTTGGCGCCGATGTCGAACTGCACGCCCGCCGCCTCGATGCCCAGCAAAAATGGATTGCGGGCTACCGAAGGGATGTCGTGCACGTTCTCTTCGCTCACTACCTGGCCCTTATCGGTGGGCGAGGTCTGCAACAGCTCGGTCCCGGCCGAAACCGTGACCACCTCGTTCACCACGCCGATTTTCATGACGAAATCCTGTTGCGCCTGGTCGCCCAAGCGCAGCTCCAGATTGTCCCGAACCTCTTTCGCGAACCCCGCGGGCGCGACTGTCAACCGATAGGTACCCATCGGCAGCACCGGGAACGAATACAGCCCGGACTCGTTCGTGGTGGCGCGGGTGATATCGTTGGTGCCGAGATTCTGCGCCTCGACGGTCACACCCGGCATAATCGCTCCCTGGGCGTCCTTGACAAGACCCGAAATTCCGGCGCGAAATTCCTGGGCGAGGAGCGGCAGGCAAGCCGCTAGGGCCCAAATAAACAACTGACGACGTAGCCAATTCGACATGGCGAGAAACCTCCCTGAACCGGTGGCAAGGATAACAGAAGAAACCGCACTGGCCAAGGGAATTTCCGAGGTATGTCCATATTTCGCACTGCGAAACAGAGGACCTACCCCTCAGGAACGCTACTTCTTGACGCAATTGCACATATCCAAATACGGATTATGGAAGACGCGGATTTATCAAAACGGATGTTGTGCAAAATAAAACGCCGCCCACTTTCGGATCTGTTTGTCAGTTTGAAGCAATTTCCAGGCCAAAGAGCGCGACGGGCGTCCCGAACTGAAACTGCAACCAGATTTTCGAAATGTAAAATGTTCCGCCGCGGGCGGTGGTTCCGCCCGAAATCGGCCCCGCGGTTCGCGTGTACGCGGTTGCATCTTCAGGCGCGCGAGGTAGAAGTGGATTCGCCGGCTTGATGCGGGGCGGGCAACCTGCGGCGGACCCGGGTACCCCCGCGGCTGAGCCCACTGGTCCGCTCTTCGCTCGCAGAATCAAGTGCTTGCCACTGGCGGGAAGCCGGCCAGGGGGCCGGCTGCGGACGAGGGCGTCCGCCCCACAACCGCGCCCGGCGCCGCGTCCACTTCCACCTCCCGCACCCCACCGCTCCCAGCGGGTTTACGGGCGGACTGCATGCGGTTACAATACGGGCAAGGCTCCGCTGGAATGCCAACCTGTAACGGCGGCGCCCGCCCGAGCGCCGTTCACTACGGGCACTGCCCTCGATACAAAAATCGGAAAGGGGAAGTCTCATGGATAGAAGGTGCTTTTTAAGGTCGCTCGCCGCGGTTCCGGCTGCCGGCCTGGTTCGTCTCCCACTGGTGTTGCCGTTTGGTGCGCTCGCCCAGCAACGGGGTGGGATGCCTCCATCCGAACCCTTCAAGCCCACCGATGACGTCAACAGCCCGATCGGCGTCGGGAAGGGGATCTACCCAGGCAGAGTGGTATGGGTGCGCGATGCCAGCGCCACCACTTGGGACGGCACGACGGGGCGCTGGTGGGATGACGCCAACACCAATCAGAAAGCCGTCAACGGCATGGCTTCCCGGCTGGTCCAGAATCTGACCGGACGGAAGAACGACAAGCAGGCATGGGATGCGCTCTTCCGGAATTTCAACGAAACCCGCAAGCTGGGCGGTTCCGGATATCGTCCAGGGGAGCGAATCGCAATCAAGATCAACGGCAACCAGGACCGCTCTCCGGAGTGGGCCGTGGCGGCTCCGGCCTCGGCCGGCGGACCTCCCGCGGGGGGACCCGGCGGACGGCCTAACAGGCCTCCTCAAAATGGTTTGCCCAGCCCTCAGGCCGTGGTTGCCCTGGTCAGCGAACTGATCGAAACCGCCGGCGTGAAGGGCGCGGACATCATGATCTACGATGTCACCGGCATTCGCAACATCGGTCAACCGATCTACACCCGGATCCGGGCGAATTCCAATCCCGAGTACCAGGCGGTGAAATTTCTGGTCGGCGACGATTACAAACTGGGCGGCCGCATGTCCCCCACGCCGGACATGGCGAACCCCATCCACTTCGCCAAGGGCGATCTGCCAACCGGCTGTTTTGCGCGCGAGGTGACCGAGTCGAAGTACATGATCAACATGGCGCTGCTGCGCCCGCACGGCATGGCCGGCGTCACCTTGACCGCCAAGAACCACTTCGGCTCCATCCACTTTCCGAACGATGGCGGCTGGTCGCCGAGGATCCTGCATAACAGCGTCCTGCGAACCCAGCCCGTGGGTTCCTACAACGCCCTGGTGGACCTGGTGGGGCACCGCCATCTCGGCGGCAAGACCATGCTTTACATCCTGGACGGCCTGTATACCGCTACCGACAATGAGGGCAGCGTATTTAAGTGGGCCTCCTTCGACGACCATTGGGCCGCCAGCATGATCGTGTCGCAGGACCCCGTGGCGATCGACTCCGTGGGGCTGGACATCCTCCGGGGCGAGCCCCGCGCTACCCAGGTCCGCGGGAGCGCCGATAACTACCTCCACGAAGCGGCCCAGGCGGCCAAGCCCCCGTCCGGCACGGTTTACAACCCCGACGGCAGTGGCACTCTGTCGAGCCTCGGCGTGCATGAGCACTGGAACAACCCGGCCGACCGGAAGTACTCGCGTAATAAGGGTGCGAAGGAAGGCATCGAGCTGATCGCCCAGGTTTAGGTCCCACCCGGAATAACGGTTGTCATGCAAAAGCGCCTGCCCCACCAGCCGTTCGACGGCCACGTGGGACAGGCGCTTTCGTCCGATGGGCCCCCGGTTTACAGGGTCTCGTTTTCGGCGGCCTTCAGTTGCGTATCCGGCACACCGTCGCACATGTGGACCGCGAAATCGGAGACCTTGTGGAGCGCGAACTCCGGCACTCCGGCGGTCTGCGGTGTTTTGATCCGGAAGAAGTCCGCGCCATTCACGTCCTCCAGCACGAAAGCCGGCCGCAGGTCGTCCCTTTCGGCGCGGATCTCGATGTTATCGAACTGAATGCCTTTCACGTGGCGCACGAAAAATCCGTGGGACGGCATGTGATGGACCGGGCCTCTTGGCCGCGGGGGCGGTGCGGCCGCGGCTGCGCCAGGTGCCGCGGGCGTTGCGGGCGCACCCGGCGCTGCTGCCGCCGGCGCGGCTCCCGGTTGCGCGGGCCTCGCGCCAGGGGCGGCGCCAATCTGCCCGTCGAATGCGCGGCCCGCCCCCTCGGCACGCCATTTTCCGTCCGGACCGCGTCCGCTCGAGCGCGGACCGCCCACGAACATGGTCGGCTCGGGATACATGTCCTCGTACTCCGGCGGTTGATACGCGGCGTCTTCCTTGGTCCCGCCGCCCTGGTGCAGAATCTGGATATTGCTGATCTTCACGTCTTCGATTAGGTGGCCCGGAATCCCGCTGATAACCGAGCCCAGCCCGGAGACGCAGTTCGAACACACCAGGTTGCTGATGATCACCCGTTTCAGCGTGCCCACCGGCGTGTTGTCGGGACCGCGCATGCGGTTGCCCAAACGCAGGAAGATGGGCGCGCTGACGATATCGCGCATCGAAATGTTGGTGATGGTGATGTCTTCGAGAATGGCCCCGTCCACCGACTCCAGCGCCAGCCCCTGGCAACCTTCGAACACGCAGTTTGAGATGGTGATGTTGCGGAACCCGCCGTTCGATTCCGTTCCGAATTTGATGCGGCCGGTGTGCCCGACCCGCGGACGTCCGGCCCGAACTTCTTGTAGGAGCCGTCCAGCATGGTGCCTTCTTCCCAACATCCGCTGACGTAGCAGTTGGTGATGGTGACGTGCTCGGTCTGCTTGGCCTGGCCCAGCGCGTAATCGGCCTTCAGACAGATCCCGTCGTCCCAGGGCGAGTTCACGTAGCAGTTCGAAATGCGCACGTTGCGGCAGGCATCCACGTCCATGCCGTCGCGGTTGGTATCGATCTTGAGGTTATCGATCGTCAGGTTCTCCACTCCCGTGGCCAGAATGCCGAAGTGGCCGCCGTGAAGAATCGAAAAATCGCGCAGCAGCACGTTCTTGCAGTTCTTCAGGCTGATGCTCTTGTTGCCCACCCCCGGAGTATGGGCGTCCCCGCCGGGGCCGTAACCCTTGCTCAAGCCCCTGCCCCAGATGCGGCCCGTTCCGGTGACGCCGATGTTCTCGATGGCGTCGCCCCAGATCAGGCTGTTGCGGAAATGGCTGTGGCCGAAATCCTGGTACATGTCCCACTCATTGGGCTCGGGGAGATCGAATCCGGCGGCGCCCGCGGCGGGAGGATCGGCCGCGATAATCGTCGCGCCCGGTTCCAGGTGCAGCGTCACGTTGCTCTTCAGATGGATCGAGTACGAAAGATAGTTCCCCGCGGGGAAGATTACCGTCCCACCGCCCGCGGCGACGGCGGCATCGATGGTCTTGTTGATAGCGGCGGTGTCCAGGGTCTTTCCGTCGCCTGTCGCACCGAACTTCCTTACATCGAGGATTCCGGCTGCTGGGGAACTGGGAGCGGGGTGCGCGGCTCCCGGGGCCGCGTTAACGGCCAAGGGGGCGCCGGCAACTGCCGCGCCGGCAAGCCGCAGGAAACTCCTGCGCGGATTGGTTTGAGTTGACATGGGTTTGTCTCCAGGGGAAGACGACGGCGCCGCTTCCAGGGTTACATCCTGCCGCGCGATGCGGCCACCCGGCGGCGGCGAGCGCCCTACGCGCGGCCTCCCAGCAGCGGCGAGCGCCCTACGCGCGGCCTCCCGGCGGCGGACGAGCGCCCTACGCGCGGCCACCCGGCAGCGGGCCAGCGCCCTACGCGCGGCCACCCGGCGGCGGGCGAGCGCCCTACGCGCGGCCTCCCGGCGGCGGACGAGCGCCCTACGCGCGGCCACCCGGCAGCGGGCCAGCGCCCTACGCGCGGCCACCCGGCGGCGGCGAGCACCCTACGCGCGGCCGCCGGGTTGCGGCTGGCTGGGGTCGCGCCGCTTCCATTTGTACGCCGCGACCGAGTTCTTCCAGAAATATTTTTCGGCCGCCGCCTGACCCTTGGCTTGAAAATAGTCGCGCGCGATCTGCACGATGGCCGGCAGATTGTCCACCGCCGGTCCGTTGGGCCAGTCGCTGCCGAAGAGCAATTTGTCCTCGCCGAAGGTCTCGAACAGGCGGTCGAGAAGAGGCTTATAAAGCGCCGGATCGGTTGCGGGCTTGCCGTCCACCATGCGCATTACTTCGGAAACCTTGATGTAAATCGAGGGCCGCATGGCCAATTCGCTCAGGTTCCCTTCGACGGCCATCCGTGCATTCGCGTCCAGGCGCCCCATCATCGAAGGGAGGTGATCGACAACGATCCGCAGCCCCGGCACCTTGTCGCTGACGCGAATGACCGCCTCGATCAGATCCGGCCGGGGATTCGCAGTATCCAGCGTCAGGTCGGCCTGCTGCAACAGCTTGAGTCCTGCGATAAACGACGGGTTCTCAACCTGCTTGACCAGGTCGTAACCCCAGAGATTGCCATAGCGGATGCCCAGGAACAGCCGGTTCTTGCGATAACGATCCAGGTATTCCTTGAACTCCGGTTTGTCGGGCTGAAGATTGCCGATGGCGCCGGCCATCATAGCGTCTTTCTCTTCGACTTCGAGCACCCAGAGATTGTCTTCAATCCACGGGCTGGCTTCAATCTCGATAGCTCCCACGATTCCCAGCGGCGACGCCAGTTTGCGATAGCGCGCCGGCAATGCGGGCTCCGCATTTCCCCGGCCGCCCGAATAGGGAGCGCCTTGCGGGCGAGTTTGATCGAACAGATGGATGTGGCAGTTGACGATGGGAATCGCCGCCGCTTGAGCTTCCACGGGCTGTGCCGCGCAGGCGAGCGCGGCGCCGGCGGCGGAACTCAGGAACGCTCTTCGATGAAGTTCGCTCATGCCTGTCAACTGTACCACCCGGCCGGGGCGCCGAAGCGGTATCCGAAATCCCCCCACAAAACTGAAACGCGTTTCGCCGTAATGCGCGGCACGGCGCCACCGTGTATCCTAATGGATTGACCAAGCTCGAAGGAATCTTCACGCCGCTACTGGTTCCCCTGGACGATCGGGGCCAGATCAACGAGCAGGAACTGCGCCGTTTCGTTTCCTGGCTGATCGACCGCGGGGTCCACGGCCTGTACCCCAATGGTTCGACGGGAGAGTTCACGCGCTTCACGCCGGAGGAACGGCGGCGGATCGTGGAGGTGGTGGTCGATGAAGCGCGCGGCCGCGTGCCCACCCTCGCCGGCGCCGCCGAGGCCAACGTCAAGGAGACGCTGGGCGCTTGCGAGGCCTATGCCAGGCTGGGGGCGCGCGCCGTCGCCATCGTAGCGCCGTTCTATTACAAGCTGACTCCCGAATCGGTGTACGCCTACTTCGCCGAGATCGGGCGGCACTCGCCCATCGACCTGACGCTGTATAACATTCCGATGTTCGCCAGCCCCATCGACGTCCCCACCATCCGCCGGCTGGCGCTCGAGTTTCCCCGCGTGATCGGCATCAAGGATTCCTCCGGCGACCTGGCCTTCATGATGCGCATGATCTCCGCCGTGCGCCCCCAGCGTCCCGATTTCACGTTTCTCACCGGGTGGGAGGCCGTGCTGGTCCCCATGCTGATGATCGGATGCGACGGGGGCACCCACGCTTCCAGCAACGCCGTGCCGGAAGTGACCCGCCGCATGTACGACCTGGCGCGGGCCGGCAAATTCGACGAGGCGATGAAGTGGCAGTACCGCATCCTCGAGTTGTTCGACGCCATGCTCTACCCGTTCGAGTTTCCCGACGGGTTCCGCGCCGCCGCCGAACTGCGCGGCTTCCGTTTCGGCCGCGGACGGCAGCCCCAGACCGGCGCCCAGCGCTCCGACCGCACCGCTCTGACCGCCGTCCTGCAGTGCATTCTGGCCGATTTCGAGCTGGTGGATCGCCCCGCCTCCGGGTGCGCGCCGCGCATCCAGCAGATTGGCGCCGACAAGGTGGGACAGGTGGTGTTCGAAGTCATGCGCGAGCTTGAGAAACGGGGTATCTTCTGACCGACTCGCTCGCCTTCATCGAGATCGGCGGCTGGTCGCCCGCGATGGTGGTGCTCGACGCCATGGAGAAGTGCGCCGGCGTGCGGGTGCTCGAAACCGAGCTGAACGACAGTCCCGGCGTTACCATGAAGCTGTGCGGGCGGCTGGGCGATATCGAATCCGCCTCGCGCGCCGCCGAAGAAACCGCCCAAGCCATGGGGATGCCGGTTATCGCGCACATCATCCCCGGCCCATCGGAGCTTTCGCGCGCCGCCTGGCAGGCCCCCCCGGAATTCAGCCCCCTCATCGAACAGTCCACCGTCCAGATACCGGAGAACGATATGAACGATCAATCCAGTTTCGCCGTGGGTCTCATCGAAACCCAGGGGTTCACCGCCGTCTTCGAGGCTATCGACACCGCGTTGAAAACCGCCTCGGTGGAAGTGCTGGCCCGGGAAAAGCTGGGCGGCGGATACATCACCGTGTTGATCAAGGGCGATGTGGCGGCGGTTACCGCGGCCATCGACGCCGGCAAGGCGAAGGTCGAGGGACTGGGCCGGCTCGTCGCCGCGCACGTCATCGCGAGCCCCAGCAAAGGCGTGCTGTCGCTCCTGCCGAAGCCGTAGTTCACGTGGCTGGCGCCGTGCCGGTGCGCGCGAAAACCTCCCGCCCCCGGGTTTCATTTTTGCTCGATCCAATTCAGTTTTGACTCATCCGTAACGGGGCGATTGACGAACACTTTGCAATTCGATACAGTTTGGCACAATGGTCTCGCGCAGATGAGGATCGAACGCCGTGCCACTTTGAGACCAGCCGGTTGCCCGTGGCCTCGCCTGCAACGTGTGCGTTGCCCGAATGAGAGAAGGAGAACGAACCATGTCTGATCGAAAGCAGTCCCGCCGCCAGTTTTTCGGAACTTCCGCGGGCGTCACCGCGGCCGCGGCCGCGGTGCTCGCCGACCCGCCGCACGCCGCTGCGCAGTCGGCCGGAGTCAAGAAGGGAGATCTTCCCGACCTGACCATCAAGGAAGTGAAGGTCTATGTCGCGGACGTTTCCGGCTTTCGCCGCCTGAACTCCAGCGAGACCGGCGAGATCCTTTCGGTGGTGACCGAGAGCGGTCACGAAGGGAACTACACCATCGGCAACCGCGGGTTGACGGCGAACTGGCTGGAATGGGCCAAACCCGCCCTGCTGGGAAAGAACATCGTCGATCTGCTGCCCGCCATCACGGCCACTTCGGGCATGAAGGAATCCTTCGGCTTCAGCGGCAACCGCACCACGATGCGCCCGCCGGCCGCGGCCGTGCCTGGCGGTGGCGGCCGCGGCGCAGCGGGTGGAGCTGGCGGACGCCCCGCGGCGGGTGGCGGCGGTGGAGGCATCGGTCCCATGAACCGTGGCGGCGGCACGTGGCCCAACTTCTACACCGCCGCGGCCGAAATCTGCATGTGGGATGCCCTGGGCAAGGCCGTCAACCGCCCCATTTACAAAATCCTGGGGGGCACGAAAGACCGCATCATGGCCTATGCCAGCTCCCAGCACCTCGCCAGCATCGAAGACTACGTCGCCGACGCGCTCGCCGCCAAGGAGCAGGGCTACAGGGGATACAAGATCCATCCCGGCGGCGGGCAGCACAAAGACGGACCCGCGATTCCCGCCTACATCGGCCACATCGAGGAGATCCGCGCCATCCGCAAGGCCGTGGGCGACGAGTTCGTTCTGTCGCACGACCCGGTGCAGCGCTACAACCTCTTCGAGGCCCTCAAAGTGGGCCGCGTGCTCGACGAGTTGAATTACCTGTGGTTCGAGGACCCCATCCCCACCACCGACATCGAAGGCCTGATCGAACTGGGCCGCAAGCTCGATCTGGCGATCCACGTCGGCGAGTTTCTGTTCTCCATCGCCGATTTCGCCCAGTATATCCACCGCGGCGCGCTCACCGTGGCGCGCCTGATCGCCGATAACGTGGGCGGCATTAGCGGCTCCATGCGCGTCGGCATGCTGGCCGACGCCTTCAACCTGGAATGCACGCCGCACAACTGGGGCAACCCCACCGATCTGGCCGTGCATTTTCACCTGGAGTTGGCCATGCCCAACGCCTTCTGGTTCGAAATGCCCCATCCCGTCACCGCGGCGGACCGGCCCTACCAGCCGAAAATCCGCATCGATAAGGATGGGTACGTTCTCGCGCCGACGGAGCCGGGACTCGGCTATCCGATCGATCGCAATGAGCTCGACAAAATCATGAAGAGGATCGACCGTTAAGGTCGGAAGGAGATAATTCGATGGAGAACGACTTACAAGCTCCCGCCAGGCGGCAGTTTCTGCAGACACTGGCAGGCGGCGCGCTGGCTCTGACTCTGGCCCGGCGCGGTTACTCCGCCGGGACGAAACCGCTCCGCGGCCTGTTTCCCATTGGCACGACGCCCACCACCCCGGACGACAAGCTCGATCTGGAGTGCCTCCGAACGAAATCAAGTTCTGCAACCGTTACAAGGTCCACGGCTTCGCCTGGCCGCAGATGGCCAGCGGTTGGAGCGCGCTGTCCGAGAAGGAACGCTTCGATGGCGCCGAGGCCATTCTAGCCGCCGGCAAGGGCGGCACGACGGCGCTGATCATCGGCGTGCAGGACAAGGACAACAACGTCGATAAGGCGATCGCCTACGCCAAACACGCGGAGAAGACCGGCGCCGACGGCATCATCTCTCTGCCTCACGGGACTGACGATAAGTCGATGATCGAGTACTACAAGGCCATCGGCAAGGCGACGGACTTACCCTTGATCGTGCAGACCCGGGGCGAGATGAGTGTGGACCTGGTAGTCGAGTTATCCAGGCAGGTCCCCACCATGCGTTGTATTAAGGACGAATCGGGCAATCCCCTGCTCCGGGTTACCGAGATTCTCCAGCGCACGAACGGCAAACTGGCGGTATTTTCCGGCAACGGCGTCCGCACCATGATCGACGAGATGCGCCTGGGCTTCCTGGGCCACTGCCCCACGGTGGATCTCAGCGACTTCTTCGCCGCGGCGTTCGACCTGTGGCACGCCGGCAAGCACCGGGAAGCATACGACATGTTCGCCCGCATCCAGGCATGGGGCACCATCGTCAACGGTTCGGCTTACCTGATGGTGATGCGCGGCATCTTCAAGGAATCCACGAAGACGCGGCGTATCCCCATGAGCGATGCCGCCATGGGTGGTGGTGGCCGCGGCAGCGGCGGCGGAAACCGCGGCCCCGCGGTCCCGCTCGACGAAGCCGGTAAGAAGGTCATCCGCGATTACTGGGACCAGTTCATGAAGCCCTACCTTCGCGGGTAAGTCCGGCCGGCCTATGAGGCGCGCTGGGGCGCCGGTACGCCTCATAGACCGGCGTCTGAGCGAGCGGCAACCGTGAATGGAAGCGGGCGATCGATTCGCCGTCGAGTATTCCCCTATTGACAAATTGCGGTTGGCGTTGCAAACTAGTAGGCGTACTGAACAACAGGAGCTTGCCATGCAACCATCCGCTGAAGGAACGAGTATGAGTCAGGTCGAAGGTTTCCTGAAACTCCCGAAGCTCTATGACAACATCGACGGCGTGACCGAACTTTGTATCGGCTTCATGTGCTTAGCCTGGACGCTGCTGGCGTGGCTGCAGATGCACACGCCAGAGGGCGCCGTATGGCATCGGATGTACACGCTCTTCATCTTCGTGGCGGTGATGTGCTTCATCACCCACTTCGGAAGCAAAGCCATCAAGAACCGCATCACGTACCGGCGGACCGGGTATGTCGAGTATCGTCGCGACAAGCAGTGGGTTCCGATGGCGATCGCGGCGGCCGTCGCCGCCCTGGTACCGGTGGGGCTGTTTGTGGCATCGCGGCGGCACTGGCACATCGCAACGCCGGTTTGCCTGATAGGCCTGGGGATCGCCGCATTCTATATCCCGTACGCCAGGATGGCGCGCTGGAGGTGGGCGACCTTCGGCGCCATGGTGGCCGCTCCGCTGGTAATTGCCGCGCTTCCGGCGGAACTGGTGGAGGCCTTCGCCAACCATGTCAGTGTGTTTTCGGCCATACCGGCCACGGCGGTGGGCGCCTATTGGCTTACGTTCGGAATCGATGGAGCCTTGCTGATGCTATCGGGCGGCATCGGTCTCTGGCTGTATCTTCGCCACACCCAAGCTCCCGCGCAGGAAGGTCGATGAACCAGCAGATCCGCGCGATTGCCGAGCTCGACCGGGTGATTCACGAACCGGGACGGCTCATGATTGCCGCACTCCTGTTCGCGGTGGACCGGGCCGACTTTCTCTATCTGCAACACGAAACCGGTATGAACAAAGGCACGCTCTCCAGCCATATCTCCCGCCTGGAGGAGGCTCGTTACGTCGACGTGGAGAAGACCTATCGCGGGAAGGTGCCGCGGACGCTTTTGCGTCTGACCGCGGCGGGCCGGAAAGCGTTCGAACAGTACCGGCGAGACCTCAAACAGGCGCTGTAGGCGCAGGGCCGGCTATGCGGACCGGATTCGTGCGAAGCCGGTTGAAACGACTGATTACGAGGGAGAGGGCTCCGGTGGGTCGCTGGTTGGCGTGCCGCAGCCTCCGGGCTGTGTATCGACTTACCGCCAGCGTTGTCGGAAGCGATGCGGTCCGGCGAACCCGGACGGGGGAGCGTTACAGGTTGCCGGGCATCAGGCCGGTCTTCTTAGCCAGCACCTTCATCGCCGCCGGCCCGAGGGTGACGCGATCATGATATGCAAACAGAATGTCGGGCCAGCCTGCGCGCTCCAGGATGCGATGTGAGCTCCCGCTGTGGCGTTTGATCCGCCAGCCGATTCGAAGCACCGCCGCTAATGCGCGCTTCGCCTTGGTGGACGGCCAGTCCGGGATGGGTTTGTCAGGCGGCAATGAAGGACACGTTCATCGGGCCAGGAACCGCTTCGCCATGTTCCAGGCGGTCTGCGATCAGACGTAGCGCCAGCACCTGCACGGCGACGGTGGCCTGCTTCCTGGTGCGCCCGTAGGAGGTCACGCCAGGAAGCGCCGGAATGTCCGCGAGCCAGCGGCCATCCTCTTCACGGAAGTACTCGATAGCCAGCGAGAATCCATGTTCCACTGGTGCCTTTGACATGACTCTATGATGCCACCAAATCGCCAGCCCGGCGAAGCCTCAAACAGGCGCTGTAGGCGCAGGGCCGCCGATCCGGACGCGGAGGCGCCCGCGCTCACCCCCACTTCCCCGGCCCTGGTATCCTGAGAAGTCGCCGAATCTCGCGAAAGCAGGTGTCTCACATGAAGCTCGCGTTTCTGTTCATTCCGGCGTTTCTCATCGGCGTGGCCGGCGCCCTTCCCGCCCAGCCGGGTCCGGCCGGCTTGCCCGCGCGCGTCCTCGCGGTGGACTTCACCAAGGTGCGCGGGCCGCACAGCACCGTGTGGAAGGAGTGCATCGGCGCCGGCCGCGCCAACGAAGGGTTGCGCGCCGACTGGCAGGAGCAGCTCGCGCTCGTCGAAAAGGAAATCGGTTTCCGCTACATCCGCATGCACGGCCTGCTGCACGACGACATGGGCGTCTACCGGGAGCGCGCCGACGGCACTCCAATCTATAACTGGCAGTATGTGGACAAGCTCTACGACTATCTGCCGCGGATCGGCTTGAAGCCGTTCGTGGAGCTGGCCTTCATGCCCCACGACCTGGCCAGCGCCGATAAGACCGTCTTCTGGTGGCGCGGCAACATCACACCGCCTAAGTCCTACGATAAGTGGGGCGCGCTGGTTGCCAGCCTGGTGCGCCACTTCCGCGAGCGCTACGGCGACGCCGAAGTGAAGACCTGGTACTTCGAAGTCTGGAACGAGCCCGACATAACGCCGTTCTGGACCGCCGACCTGGCCGAGTATCTCAAGCTCTATAAGTCCGCCGCCGAAGCCGTGAAGAGCGTCTCGAAGGAGTATCGCGTGGGCGGACCCGCTTCGGCCAGCCCGTACCGGTTCGAGGAAGAACTGCTGCGATATTGCGCGCGCGAGCATGTGCCGCTGGATTTCATCTCTACCCATGCCTACGGCGTGAAGGAAGGCTTCTTCGACGAAACCGGCTCGCGGGGCACGGTGCTCGACGGCGACCGTACGGCGGTTCGCGCGCGCATGGTGCATTCCCGCGAGCTGATCCGCAACTCTCCGCTGCCCGATCTCCCGCTGCACTTCACCGAATGGAGCTCGGCTTACACCCCGACCGACTACGTGCACGATCAGTATCACCAGGCGGCGTTTATCCTCGATAAGATCAAGGGCGCGCAGGAGTCGGTGGATTCCATGTCCTACTGGGTCTTCACCGACATCTTCGAGGAGAACGGCCCGCGCATGACGCCCTTTCACGGCGGCTTCGGCCTTCTGAACTATCAGGGCATTCGCAAACCGGCTTACTACGCGTTCCGATTTTTGAACCAGCTCGGTCCGGAGGAACTGGCCAATGCCGACGACTCTTCGTGGGTCTGCCGCGACCCGGCCGGCGGCGTCCAGGCGCTGCTCTGGAACTTCACGCCGGTCACGCCGCCCGAGGGCATGAACGACCAGGTTTTCTACAAGCGCGAACAACCCGCCAAGCCCGCCGGTGCCGCCTCGCTACGCGTCGGCAACCTGCCCGCCGGAACTTACTCGTTGCAGGTTTACCAGACGGGCTACCGCGTGAACGACGCGTACACCATGTATCTCGACCTGGGCGCTCCGGATCAACTTACCCGTGCGCAGGCCGACGCGCTGCGGCAGGGCGCAAGTGGGGCGCCGGTTCAGCAGGGGGTAATGAAGCACCCCGGAGGCACGTTCATCAAGGATATCCCGCTGCGCGAGAACGACGTAGTCTTAGTGCTGCTGCGCAAACTGTAAGCGGCCTTATACTACTATCCACCCAGCCCTTCGCGCATTGCGCCGGTGTTGTACTACTACCTGTCAGAGTCTTCGCGCACCGCGACGGTGTTGTACTACTACCTGTCAAAGTCTTCGCGCACCGCGACGGTTTTATGTGGGGCAGGTTGTCAACCTGCGGCCCCGCCCAGGGGGCACCCGCAATCGGCCCGGCGAGCGAAGCTCGCCTGCCCGGGCGATGAATCGCCCACGGAAGCCGGTAACTTCCCGCGTGATTCGGTTGCGGCTTGCCGGCATGTGGGTCAGGTTGGCAACCTCGGTGGGATCGCATTCAGCCTGGGGCGGCTTTTGCACAAGGCCGCGCAGGCCGAGTGCCACTCGGCCGCAGGATACCATCCTGCCCCACAAATGTGCACCCTGCGGTAAAATAAGCGCCGGTCTTCATGCCCAACCTACTGCACCTATCGGACCTGCATTTCGGCTACGACAAGGACGCCTTGGCGCGGGCCCAACGCGCGGAGTCGCTCAACCTCCTTGTTAAGACGGTCGGCGGCCTCAAGCCCGCCTGGAAGCCCAACATCCTGGTAATATCGGGCGACCTGACTTGGCAAGGCAAGCCGTCCGGCTACCCGGAGCTTGCCGAGTGGCTCACGGAGAAACTGTTCCCCGCCACCGGTCTTACTCCTGCCGATTGCATCGTCTGCCCCGGCAATCACGACATTGATCGCGAGGCCGCCATGTATCTCGAACGCCGCACGCAGGACGCCAAGCGCGCCGACGATCTCCTCAATCCCGGGCGCCTCGCCAGGGGATTCGCGGTCCCCTTCGAAGCCTTCGTCAAGTTCGCCGCTGACCTCCGCATCCCCGCGCCCTTGCTTGGCGGCGCGCCCAACCACCTCGCCGGAACTCTCGACCTGCGCGGTCTCCGCTTCGTCTGCGCCAACTCGGCGTGGTTCTGCCGCGACAGCGCCACGGACCACGGCCGGTTGTGGCTCGGCTTGCCGCAGCTCCAATCCATGCAGCTCATGAACCCGGACGATTACGACACCGCGCCCGTCACGGTGGCGGTGCTGCACCATCCGCAGGCGTCGCTGGCCGACGCCGACCGCGATGCCTACGGCAACCGCCCGGACGCCTATGGCTACCTCGCCGCACGAGTGCACGTCGTACTTTCCGGCCACACCCATGGCGGCATCAAGCCGGCAACCCGGTACGAGGGCCGCGCCCAGTCGCTGGCGGGCGGGGCGGCCTACGACAATCACGAGTACCGCAACAACTTCTCTATCCTACGCATAGACCCGGCCGCCCGCACCGTCATTCGCCGTGCATGGGAACTCGACCCCCGCGTGCCGAAGTGGGAAGAGAAGGAGCAGCAGACGTATTCGCTCCTCATCGAGAAGCTCCAGCCGAACCAGGCGAACACCGCCAAGTACATCGCCTCGCTGCGCGATAAGACACGCTCCATCGAGTTGAGCCAGCTTCACGTCGCCCCGCAGGAAGTGCCGCCGCCCGCCATCGATACGCTGTTCATCCGGCTGACCACGGCCGGCGCGGCGAAGGGCGAGGGCGCGATGGAAAGACCCGATCCAATCGATTTGGAGGAGGCCCTGCGAAGCAACCGGAGGCTGGTGATCGAGGGCAAGCCCGGCTGCGGCAAGACCACCTTCGTCCGCTGGCTGGCGTGGATGTTGTGCCGGCCCGGCGGCCCTCCGGCCAACCTGCTGTGGTTAGCGGGATTCCCAATCTGGGTGCGCATCCGCGAACTCGATCAGTACATTGCCAACACGCCGAAAGGCGGCGCGGCTCCTGCCACCGCGGTGGACGCGCGCTGGATCGCGCATTTCCTTGCGTCGCACAAGGAATGGGATCTGGACGAGGCGTTCTTCGCCGACAAACTCAACCAGGCGGATACCGTGCTGCTGCTGGACGGCCTGGACGAGGCGGGCGACCATGAGCGGCGGGTGGACATGGTGAACACGATCCTGGGGGCCGCGGGGCAATGCGGTTGCCGCATCGTGGTCACCACGCGCCCCGGCGCGCACCAGGGCAGGACCACGCTCGGAGGGTTCGAACCCGCCGCAATCGACGATCTTGACGACTCCGGAATCGACGGCTTTCTGCTGCAGTGGTGCCGCTGGCTCAAGCGAGACGACGAAGCCGCCGCGCAAACCTACTACGACAAACTGCGCCCGGCAGTGGCGGTTCCGGCGATACGCCACCTGGCTGGCAACCCGCTGATGCTGACCTCGCTGGCGGTGCTGCATTTCCGCCGCCACCGGTTGCCGGAACAGCGTGTGAAACTGTACGAGCAGATTCTGGACTGGCTGGCCGAGCAAGCCGCGGACCGCCGCCGCGAGTATCCGAAGGACGTGCTGCTGGAGCGGTTCGGCTTCCTGGCTCTGGGCATGCAGGAATGGAAGGGTGGACAGAAGCTGTCCATCGGCATCGGTGACGCCGCCGGGCTGCTGACGCAAGGGAAAGGTTCGCTGGCGCCGATGCGCCAGTTCCTGGAACACGCGCAAATCGAGAGCGGCATTGTCACCTTGCAGAGCGGAGAGATCGCGTTCTGGCACCGCAGCTTCCAGGAATATCTGGCGGCGCGAACGATGGCGGACCTGCCCGATGCGCAGATTCCTCTCCTCGCGCGCAAGATGCTCTATTCGGCCGAAGGGCCGGAGGTCTTGCGGTTGGCGGCCGGGTGCATGGCCGAAAATGCCAAACAACGGCTGAGCCTGCTATTCGAAGATCTGGCACGCCACGCCGTGTCGCAGGGGCAACTCGATCGCAAGGCGCACGCGGCGGGCGTGCTGGGCAACATGCTGGCGGACGTGCTGCCATTCAAATACGAGTTGAGCGGACCCGCCGCCGAACAATACGCCGGGTTGCGCTCAGCCGTCATGGCCATCTTCAACAAAGGCGGGGCGAAGGGCATCGGTCTGAAGACTCGCGTGGCGGCCGCCGAGGCGCTGGACCAGGCGAGCCAGGCTAGGTTGTATATGCCGTGGGACGCAGCTTACTGGAAGGAAATCCCCGGCAGCACGTACCCCATCGGCGGCGATTCGAAGGCGTACCAGAGCCTGCCGAAGAAATCCGTGAAGCTCGGCCGATTTCAAATCGGCCGGTTTCCCGTGACGGTCTGGGAATACGGCAAGTACCTGGAGGATGCGGGTGCCGAGCCGCCGCCCAAGTGGGATGAGCAAAGCCCGCATCCCAGCCGCCCGGTGACCGGGGTGACCTGGCAGCAGGCGCAAGACTATTGCACGTGGGCGGGTTGCAAGCTGCCCACCGAGGAACAATGGGAAGCCGCCGCCCGCGGCGCCAAGGGACGCATTTTCCCGTGGGAAGTGGGGGAACCCGACGAGTACCGGGCGAATTTCAACATGATGGTCGGTGAACCTACTCCGGTGGGAATGTTCCCGGACGGCGACACCCCGGAAGGCGTGGCCGACATGGCGGGCAACGTTTTGGAGTGGACGCGTAGCGATTTCGACAAGGATAGAAAGTGCGTGCGGGGGGCGTCCTTCGGCGTTGAGGCGGTCTTCCTGCGCGCCGCCAGCCGGGTCGGGGTCGTACCTGGCTTCAGGGGCGACAACCTCGGGTTCCGGTGCGTCCGGGAATAAGTTTGCTTGGTTCTTTTTCCTTTTTCCTTGACCGAGGCGGAGCCTCGGTCTCGAAATTTTTTTCGGGGGAGCGCATGAAAAAACCGGATGAAGGCGTGCCAGTGGCGGTCGGAAAGGCGTATGATTTCGTATTGTGGCTGTTGCCGAAAGTAGAGAACTTTCCGAGGGCCCACCGGTTCACGGTAGGCGACCGGTTGACCACCAACGGGCTGGACCTGCTGACCTCGCTGGTGGAGGCCGCCTATTCGCGCGACAAGGCCGGGCTGCTCGACCAGGCCAGCCGGAAGGTCAACTCCACGCGGCTGCTGCTGCGCATGGCCAAGGACCTGAAACTCATGTCGATTGACGCCTACGGGTTCAGCGCGGAGAAGCTCGACGAGATCGGGCGCATGGTGGGTGGCTGGAGCAAGGCGGCGACCAGGGCATGAAGCGGGTGGGCGGCCTCTGGCCGGAACTGACCAGCTTCGCCAACCTGTTGGCCGCGGCCGAGGCGGCCTCGGAAGGCAAGCGGAAACGGCCGGACGTGGCCGCGTTTCGCATGAACCTGGAGCCCGAGTTGATGCGGCTGCGGCGCCAATTGCTGGAAGGGAGCTATCAGCCGGGGGGCTACCGCGCCTTCACGATCCTCGATCCCAAGCCCCGGCGGATTTCCGCGGCGCCGTTCCGCGACCGCGTCGTGCACCACGCCCTCACGCGGGTGCTGGAGCCCATATTCGAGCGCCGCTTCTCGCGCCATTCGTTCGCCTGCCGCGCCGGTATGGGCACGCACAAGGCCCTGGAGCGGGCTCGCGAAGGGGCGCGAAGGTTCCCCTACGTGCTGAAGTGCGACGTGCGGAAGTACTTCGCCTCCATCGACCACCAGATTCTGAACGGGCAACTGGCGCGCGTGATCAAGTGCAAGCCGACGCTCGATCTGGCGGCGCGTATCATCGCCGGCTCGAATCCTCAAGAGGAAGTAGTCCGGTACTTCGAGGGCGACGACCTGTTCACGCCCTTCGCCCGGCGGCGGGGGTTGCCCCTGGGGAACCAAACGTCGCAGTTCTTTGCGAACGTGTATCTGAGTGGCTTGGACCGGTTGATCGAGCAGGAACTGCGGCCGGCGGTCTGGGCGCGCTATGTGGACGACCTGGTGCTGTTCGACGGCGACAAGCGGCGGCTGCGGGCCATGCGCGAAGCCATGGAAGAGCGGCTGGGCGAATTGCGGCTGACGCTGCATCCGGGCAAGTCGCGGATTCATTGCTGCGCCGAAGGCGTGACGTTTCTGGGCTGGCGCCTGTTTCCCGGCCGGGAGCGGTTAGTGCGCGGCAACGTGGTTCGCTTCGGGCGGCGGATGAAACGGCTCCAGCGGGACTTTGCCGCCGGCGCGATCGAATGGGATAGGGTGCAACAGAGTGTTCGGGCATGGATCGCTCACGCGTCCTTCGGCAACACCTGGTTGTTGCGCGAGAGGACGCTGGAGCGGTTTGCGTTCGACCGGGGCGCGCGGCCACCGCGTGCGGGGGGCGTCCTTCAACAATGAAGCGAACAACCTGCGCGCCGCCAACCGGAACGGGAACGAACCTGACAACAGGAACGACAACCTCGGGTTCCGGTGCGTCCGGGATGTGGAGCGGAGGGGCTGGGAAGCTCTTCCGGACGGCGGGAGCCGGCAAGGTCACGGCCGAGCCGGGTGTGCCTTTCCACTTCCGGGCCGCGCGGCCGACGCGGATTCCGCGATGCGGAGACGGCGTCGAACAAAAATGGGATGCCCGGCCGCGTGGTAGCTTTCCAGTGAAGCGGGGCCGGGCATCGCGCCGCCATCGCGAAGCAAAATGACAGGTTCTCTGTCACGCGTTTCAGCAAGTACCGCATTTTCAATTACTTACAAATCACTTTTGACAGGTTCGCTGTCAAACCGCCCCCTCAGAACGTCGCGATGGGGTTCACCGGGCCGCCCGTCGCCCCTGGCACGCGCAGCGGATTCATGGTGAACAAGTAGGTCCACCGTTTGCGCTGGGACGCCGCCTCCGCCACGGCCTCCAGATCGGCGTTGTCGATCAGGGGCATCCCCATAGCCATGAGCCCTATCTGGTGAATCGGCTGGTTCACGCCTTCCACGCGCGAGGGCCGCACGTCCTGCACCACGTCGCTGCCCAGGATCGCTACGCCGCGCTCCCGCAGCCACTTCGTGCACGAAGCGTACAGCCCCGGCGTCGCACGGTTCAGATCCAGCGGACCTTTCTCGCGCACGCGCACCCAGCGCCCGGTGCGCACCAGCACGGCGTCGCCCACGCCCACGCGCAGGCCGGCCTGTTTCTCCCAGGCTTCCAGGTCTTCCACGAAGATCGCCTCTTCGTCGCCCAGGAACGGGACGCCCTTCAACTTCGGTATGTCGAACAGCACACCGCGCGTCAGGATGCCGTTCTTCATCGACATGACGTCGTCTTTGCCCGCGCCACGGTCGGTGTAACTGGTCTGCGGAAACCCGTTGTAGACCTTGCCCTTGTAGTACATGTGGCTGGGCGCGTCGAGGTGGGTGGTGTTGTTGCCGTGGTAGGAAACCGCGATGGTGTCCACCACGTACGACGCCCGGTCGCGCGGCTCCGGCCCGGGAGGCCGGCTGGTGAGGGTCCAGGTGGGGCGGTCCGCCATGCCTCCGCCCTGGCCGCGCCCCGTTGGGGGAACGCCCGCCACGGCTGGCGCATTGCCGGGAGCGGGTGGAGCGCCGGCTGGAGCGCCGCCGGGCGCACTCCCCGGGGCCGGAGCGCCGCCCGCCGGTGGAGGGTTGCCGCCGCCCCGGGGAGGGCCGCCGCCCATGCCGGGGAGCGGCCCGCCCGTCGAGCCTTCCTTGGGCAGATCGGCGTCCAGCGCCATCGAGACGCTGACGCCTTCGCGCACCAGCGCCGCCGCGGCCTTGCGCGTCGCGGGCGTAATCAGGTTGACGGTCCCAGCCTGGTCGTCCGCCCCCCACTTCCCCCAGTTGGAAAGTTCGGTCATCCAACGGTCCACGTCTTCCTTCGTGAGATCCCGCGGATACTTCCCGCCTTGGGCAACTGCCCGCGGGGCGGCGGCGGCGCAACCGGCAGCCGTCAGGATGGCTCTTCGCGTAATCGGTTCCATGGCAAGATCCTCTTTTCGGACTGTGTGATTGTAAGCGCCGCGCGGCTGCAAAATCAAGGCGCCTAAACCCATTTTCCGCTATGCCATTTCAATTTTGGCTTGACAGGTTTCAACCCGAGCCCTATAATTTTGCCTTATCCGTCTCGCCGTGTGTTGAGGTCGTCCGAAAGCGCGCTGCCGCTCCGGAGATGAGTTGTGGGGTGAAGTTTTCATCCGCCAAAACTTTAGATCGAGGAGGTTCTTTTCATGCGTTCCCACCTGACGCGCAGTAGTTCCCTCGTGCGGTTGACGTTCCTGGTTCTGATGATGGCGCTCCTTGCGGCGGCCCAAAACGACCGCGGGACCATCACGGGGACTGTCGCCGATCCGACTGGCTCGGTCGTCCCCGGTGCGGCTCTTCACGCCAGGAATCTGGCGACAGGAGCGGAGTATGACACGGTCACCACCCCGACGGGCAACTACGCGCTCGTCTCACTCCTCGCCGGTACTTACGATTTGACCGTAGCGGCGCCGGGATTCGAGAAGTACATCCAGCACGGCATCACGGTCGAGGTCGTCCAGGTCCTGCGCGTCGATATCGTCCTCAAGGTGGGCGCGGCTACGGACTCCGTAACCGTCAACGCCGATGCGGCATTGCTCAGAACCGAGAACGCCGAGTTGAGCCACAACCTGAGCACGGACCGCGTGGACGCGATGCCTAACACCACGACCAACATGCGCGACCCGTTCGGTTTCTCCAGTATCATGCCGGGAGTGGTCGGCGGCACGACGGCCCCCGCCGGTTCGGCCAACATCAAGGTCAACGGCTCGCCGGCCACCTCCTACAGGGTGCTCCTCGACGGCCAGGACATCACCAACGCGAACGAGGATCCGTCCCACACCCTGGAGCAGCAGCCGGCGGTGGAAGCGCTGCAGGAATTTACGTTGCAGTCCAGTAACTTCTCCGCCGAGTTCGGCCAGATCACCGGCGGCCTCTACAACTTCACCACCAAGAGCGGCGCCAACGGGCTCCACGGCGTCGGGTTCGTATTCGTTCGCAACGAAGATCTCGGAGCCGGCAAGCCGTACAGTAGTTCCGGCCCCGGCGGGCACCTCCTCAGGCCCAGGTCGCGGGCCAGGAACTATGGCGGCGCAATAGGCGGCCCCGTGGTCATCCCCAAGGTGTATAACGGCCGGAACAAAACTTTCTTCTATGCCAACCTGGAACTGTACAGAAATTACAGCGGTACGGATACGTACGTAACCATGCCCACGGCGCAGATGAAAGCCGGGGATTTCAGCCAGGCGTTCACGGCGCGGGCGGCGCTGGGCACCAACCCGGCGGGGGGATCCATCAGTGAGAATATGATCTTCGATCCGCTCACGGAACAAACCGTGAATGGCCAGTTGACCCGCACGCCGTTCCCGAATAACGTCATCCCCACTGCGCGCCTCGACCCGATTGCGCTGAAGATCCAGGCCTGGCTTCCCGATCCCACCAGGGCCGGAATAGCCAACAACTGGCGGCAACAGTTTGTGTCTCCCGAAAAGCGGCACATCCCCAGCATCAAGATCGATCAGTATTTCGGCAGCAAGTCGAAGCTCAGTTTCTATGCGTCGGACTATCTGTACTTCTCGTACGCCCGCATGGATGGCCTGCCGACGCCCATCACCTCGGAGCGCAACCGCAAGATTTTCGCCGACACTTATGAGCTTCACTATGACTACACGGCCACTCCCACGCTGGTTTTGCACGCCGGGTTGGGCTTCGTGCGCGGCGTCCACGACGACAACTATATGCCGGATTCCCTCGCCTTTCAGCCATCCAGCATCGGCCTGAACGGCAGCTATACACCGGGCTTTCCGACCATAAGCAGCATCGGGAATACCACCCAGGGAGGCTTCAGCACGAGTTATGGCATGGGCGTGGGCGCACCCGTCGTTAACTATGCCGACAAGCCCACGGTGGTCCTGAACGCCACCAACGTCCGCGGCAACCATACCTTCAAGGCCGGTGTCCAGTGGAGAAAGGACCCGGCGATCAATAAGAATTCCGTCGCCGCTCCCACTTACTCTTTCAGCGGCAACGAAACGGCTCTTCCCTACCTCCAGACCACGAATATCGGCGGCGCCAATATCGGACTCCCCTACGCCAGTTTCCTGCTGGGCTTGGTGGATAGCGCCAGCATCCCCCCCACGCAGGATCCCGACTACACCAAGACCTCCATGGCGTTGTACATCCAGGACACCTGGAAGATCACCCGCAAACTGACCCTCGACTACGGTATCCGGTGGGACTACCAGCAGGCGCCGGAGGAAGTGTTCGCCCGCAGCAGCATGTTCGGGCCGACCATCGCCAACCCGACGGCCGGAGGTTTGCTGGGCGGGACGATTTTTGAAGGCAACGGGACGGGACGGTGTAACTGCCGATTCACGACTACCTATCCGTTTGCGATGGGCCCGCGAATCGGCCTCGCGTACCAGTTCGCTTCCAAGATGGTGGTGCGGCTCGGTTGGGGCATCTCGTACGGCAACACGCCGGATGGCGCCGGGCCTGGGGCGGTCGGCGTGGGCTGGAACAGCCTCAGCTTCACCACGACATCCTTCGCGGAGCCCGCTACCACGCTCGGCAAAGGCCTGGTGTACAACCTGGCGGACGTTTTCGCCGTGAACTACAGCCCGGGAATCCGGCCGCAGACGGGCCAGATCAACAACCCTCCGCAGTATATGGATCGGAACGCCGGCCGGCCGCCGCGGATTAACCAGTGGAACGTCGCGGTGCAACGCCAGGTCACCGAGAACATCTCCGTCGAGGGCGCCTACGTGGGCAACCATGGCGTTTGGCTCCAGTCGAGCAGTTACTGGGACCTGAACGCGCTGACTCCGCAGCGCATCGCCTCGTTCGGCCTGGATATCACCAACGCGACCGACCGGTCGTTGCTAACGTCCACGGTGAGTTCGGCGGCCGCCACTGCGCGGGGATTCAACAAACTGCCGTACACGGGATTCCCGACGGGGCTGACCGTGGCGCAGAGCCTGCGGCCGTATCCGCAGTTCGGCAGCCTGGTGGAGGACTGGGCGCCATTGGGCGACACCTGGTACGACGCTTTGCAGACTGAAAGTCACCAAGCGTACCTCGCATGGTCTCTCCATCACCGGGGCATATACGAGGTCCAAGACGCTCGACGTGGAAGCGGAAAACTACAATGGCGGCGGGGTTATCAACGATCAATTCAACCGCCCGAACCTGAAGGCTCTTTCGGCCTCCGACCTGCCGAATGTTTTCGTGCTTTCGTATAACTACGTGTTCCCCAAGCTGGGATCGAACCGCATCGTGCGCGCGCTGGTGGGCGGCTGGACCCTCTCCGGAGTGATGCAGTACCAGAACGGCGGCCTGATTGCGGTTCCCGGGGCGCAGAATAACCTCAGCACCTTGCTGTTCCGCAGCACCTTGTCCAACCGCGTCCCGGTGTGCCGCTGTTCCTGACGGACCCCAACGGCCACGTCGATCCCAACAAGCAGTTCTTACTGAACCCGGCGGCATGGTCCGATCCGGCCGCTGGGCAGTGGGGCTATTCGGCCCCCTACTACAGCGATTACCGCGGCCGGCGCAGCCCCAATGAAACTGCCGGCCTGGGCCGGATTTTCCACATCTGGGAAAAGATGAATCTCGAGATCCGCGGGGAGTTGTTCAACATATTCAACCGCATTGGGGTCCCCGGCCCGTCGGCGAGCAACGCCTTGGCCACGCAAGCGGTGAATGCCGCGGGCGTTCCGCACGTCCGGCTTCGGGTACATGAACTCGGCTTCGCCTGGCGGGTCGCGAAACGGCCAGGTGGTGGCTCGGTTCCAGTTCTGACGCCGCCCCGCCCCATCCGGCGGTCGAAGATCTCCGCGAGATTCGGTGCCGGCGCGAAACCGCCGGCGGCTTCGTACGGAGCCGCGGCGGTGAGAAGCTGTGAAGGAATCGGTTGGCAGGCGGAAGCGCCTGCCCCACCTCGCTGCAAGTCCTTCGAGTGCAATGTGGGACAGACGCTTTCGTCTGTCAACCCGGCCGTCCGGCCGATTTCTTCACGGCTTCTAGGAGAGTGGTTCCCCGCCAAGGCGCCAAATCACACGGTCGAAGACCTAGAGGGACGCGGTTCGCGTCTTCAGGCTCGCGGAAGGGTTCACCAGAAGCCAGGCGGCCGCTCCGGCAAGGCACATGGTGGTGGTCGCCAGGAACGAAGCCGGCCACCCGAAATGCCCGGCAATCAGCGGCGTCAGCACGGCGGTTACCGCGCCGCCAATCTGCGCTCCCATGTTCATCACGCCTGAAACCGACCCTGCCGAGCTACCCGCCAGGTCGGCCGATACCGACCAGAAGGCGCTCTGCGCCAGGTACAGCGTTCCGGCGCCGCCCGCCAGAACGACCGCGGCGAGCTGCGGGCTCCGCGCCAGCATAGCCAGCCCGATGAAGCACCCGGAAAGGGCCATGGCCGCCGCCCCGAACAGGCAGCGTCCCACGCGCTTGCCGAGGCGTTTCGAGAGGCTGTCGCTGATCCAGCCGCCAACCGTGGACCCCAAAGCCATCGCCAGAAACGGGAGCATTCCATAGTAGGCGGTGTGCTTCAGGTCCATGCCGCGGACCTCGTTCAAGTATTTGAAGAACCATGTGAAATAAATGTAGGCCGCGTACCCGTACGCGAAATAACTGGCGGTGATCGCCCACACATCGCGGCTGCCGAGAATGCTCCGCCACGGAGCCGCGGGGGCGGCCGCCGCCGTCTCCCGTGGCAGGCCCGAACGGATGTGCTCGGCCTCCGCCGGTTCCACCCAGGGATGCTCCTGCGGCCGGTTGCGGGCGATCAGGAACCAAACCGCGGCGGTCGCCAGTCCCAGCAGCGAGCACACGCGGAAGGCCCATCGCCAGTCGTAGTGAAGCAGCAACCAGGTGCTCAGTGGCGGCGCGAAGCCCGATCCCGCTCCAATGCCCGCGAAAATCCACCCGTTCGCCCGGCCTCGCTCCTGGGAGGGAATCCAGAACGCCACCACCCGGTTGAAAGCCGGAAGAATCACCGCCTCACCCAGCCCCAGCAGAAACCGCACGCCTATCAGCACCGCCAACATGCCCGCGATGCCCGAGGGAACGAACGAAGTGAGGGCCGTGAACGCCGCCCACCAGAGGGTCCCCACGGCAATCACCCGGCGCGGCCCGAAGCGGTCCGACATGCGGCCGCCGGGCGCCTGAAAGACCGCGTATCCCAACAGGAACGCGCTGAACACCCAGCCCAGTTGCACGGGGGTCAGATGGAAATCGCGCTCTATGTGGCCGCCGGCGACCGAAATATTCACCCGGTCCAGATAGGCAACCGCGCAGATGACGAACATCCACGCCACCAACACCCAACGGATTCTTCCTCGAAACAGGTTCTTGATCATGGAGACGCGCCGGAGAACTTCGATTCAATCGCCGCGCAGATCGGCCGCAATCTGGTCGGCGGTGGCCCGCAGCGCCGCCAGAATCGCCTTCCGGTGTTCGGCATCCCGCTCCCGCGACTTGGGTAAGGAAAGGCTGACGGCCGCTCCCACGTCGCCCTCGGAGCCGAAGATGGGAACGGCGAAGCAGTGGCCGTCGTACACGGATTCTTCCAGGTCAACCGCGAAGCTCTGCTCCCGCACGCGCGCGAATTCCCGGTCCAGCTCCGTGCGATCCGTGATGGTGTGCTCGGTGAACCGGTACATCCCGTAGCTTCGCAACAGCTTCTCGCGCCGCTCGTCGGTTTGATGCGCCGTAATCGCCTTGCCGAGCGAACTGGCGTGCGGCGGCAGAATGTGGCCCACGATGTTGCTCATGCGGAGCGGTTGCGGGCTCTCCACTACCGCGATCACTTCGATCCGGTTGTCGAACAGCGCCGCCAGGCTGGTGGTTTCCCGCAACTGCCGGCTCAGATGCCGCAGCCGGGGGACGGCCGCGCGCAGCAACCGCGCCACGGTTTGCGTGGAGACCACCGAGTGAACTCCCGGCGCCAGGGCATACCTGCCCCGCTCGCTCGCCGCCAGGCAACCGGACGCTTCCAGGGTCCGCAGCAGCCGGAAGGTGGAGGTCTTCGATAATTGAATCCGCTGCGCCACCTCGTTCAGCGCCATCGGTCCATTGCCGGTCTGAAGGACTTCGAGCGTCTCCAGCGCCTTGGCTACGGCGCGCGAGAAGTATTGATCCTTGCCGCGACTCTTCTTATCCTTATCCGGCTCCGCCGCCGCGGTCCGCGGCGCACGCACGCCCCGAACCGATTCCCCGCGCTTCATGGCCACATTTCATAATATCGAAATCAGTTCGGTAGTGCTAGGATATAACCGTAATTTCGAAACGGGGCTCGACGGCGGGCGGCGGGTGACCGGCGGCGCCCGCGCGCTCCGGAGGAGTTCGGGTCCTGGGGGGCCGAATCGATAAACTGGAAGCTGGCGGCTGGTTTCGCCAAATGCCGGGGATGGCCGGGGCGAACCGGCCGGGGCTGACTGGCCGGGGCGGACTGGCCGGAGCGGACCGGCCGGGGCGGACTGGCCGGGGCGGACTGGCCGGGGCGGACTGGCCGGGGCGGACTGGCCGGGGCGGACTGGCCGGGGCGGACTGGCCGGGGCGGACTGGCCGGGGCGGACTGGCCGGGGCGAACTGGCCGGGGCTGACTGGCCGGGGCGGACTGGCCGGAGCGGACCGGCCGGGACGAATTGGCCGGGGCGAACTGGCCGGGGCGGACTGGCCGGGGCTGACTGGCAGGGGCGGACTGGCCGGGGCGGACTGGCCGGGGCGAACTGGCCGGGGCGAACTGGCCGGGGCGAACTGGCCGGGGCGAACTGGCCGGGGCGAACTGGCCGGGGCGAACTGGCCGGGGCGAACTGGCCGGGGCTGACTGGCCGGGGCTGACTGGCCGGGGCGAACTGGCCGGGGCGAACTGGCCGGGGCGGACCGGCCGGGGCTGACTGGCCGGGCGGACCGGCCGGGGCGGACTGGCCGGGGCGGACTGGCAGGGGCGGACTGGCCGAGGCGGGCTGGCCGGGCAGCGGATAGCCGTTCCGTCCGCGGCCGAAGCCGCTGCCGCCGAAGAGAAGGGTGGAGAGAATGACGCGATATCTTTGGCTGGCCGCCGTTCTGCTGGCGGGCGCGGCCGCCCTCGGGGCGCAGAACGCCGGCGGCAGGCCGTTGCACAACGAGGCGGAGCGATTGGCCCGCTGGAAGCCCGTCGAGATGCCCTTCCATGCCGAAGGGCTTTCCGCGCGCGAGCGCCGCATGATCGAAAAACTCGTCGAGGCCTGTCAACTGCTGGATAGCGTGTACTGGCGGCAGAGCGATTACGGCGGACTCCAGGTTTACAAAACCACCCGCGACGCCACCTTGAAGAGCTTGCTGGGCGTGATGGGGGGCCGCTGGGACCTGATCGACGGCAACCATTTTTTCCTCGGTGAAATGCCGATGCCGCCGGGGCGCGAGTGGTATCCGCACGATCTCACACGGGCCAAACTGGACGAATACCTCCGGCTTCACCCCGAGGACAAGGCCGCAATTTACGATCCCTACACGGTCGTGAAGCGGCAGGGCGACCGGCTGGTGGCCGTGAAATACCACGACGCCTACCGCCAGTTCCTGCAGCCCATGGCGCAGGCCCTGCGCGACGCGGCGGCGCTCAGCGATGACGCGGCCTTTGCCGGTTTTCTGCGCCTCCGCGCCGATGCGCTCCTCACCGACGACTACTACAAGAGCGACCTGGCCTGGCTCGACCTCAAGCAGCCGAAGTTCGACGCGATCTTCGCGCCCTATGAAACCTATGACGACGGGCTGCTGGGCGTGAAGACCTCGTTCGGCGCGTCCATCCTGATCCGCAACGACGAGGAATCCCGCAAGCTCGCGGTGTTCGAGAAGTACGTGCCCGACATTCAGGATGCGCTGCCGGTGGATGCGGCGGACCGCCCGTCCAAGCGCGGCCATCTCACGCCCATGGAGGTGATGGACGCGCCCTTCCGCGCGGGCGACCTGCTGCACGGTTACCAGGCCGTGGCCGACAATCTGCCCAACGATCCGCGCCTGCACCAGGAGAAGGGATCGAAGAAGATCTTCTTCAAGAACTTTGGCGACGCGCGCGTGGACTACGTGATCCTGCCCGTGGCGCGGAAGTTGATGGCGCCAGAGCAGGCGGCCAAGGTTTCCGGCGATGGCTACCTCACCGGCTCGCTAATGCACGAAATCGCCCACGATCTGGGGCCGGCATTCGCCCACCGGGACGGCCGGCAAATCGAAATCAACGAGGCCATCGGGCCGGCCTACTCGGGGCTCGAGGAGGCCAAGGCGGATACCGTCGGCATGTTTGGATTCGCGTGGCTGGTGGAGCACCAGGCCGTGCCCCAGGAACGATTGGAAGAGGTCTACGCATCCTACGTCGGCGGGCTGCTGCGGACCTTGCGTTTCGGCGCCGGCGAAGCGCACGGGCGCGCCGAAATGATGGAGTTCAACTACCTGGTGGAAAACGGCGCGCTCTCGCTCGACGCCGGGCGCTACCGCATCGACTACGCCCGCATGCCCGGCGCCATCGCAGCGCTCGCCCGGGAACTCCTGCGGATGGAGGCCGCCGGCGACCGCCCAGGCGCCGAAGCCTGGTTCCAGAAGTACGACATCATGCCCGCCGAGCTGAAAAGCGCGCTCGCGGCGGCGGCGGATATCCCGGTGGACATCCGCCCGGTTTTTTCGTTTCCGGAGGGTGTGCAATGAAACGGCTGCTTCCCCTAATGCTTGCGGCCGTGGCCACGGCGCAATCGCCCGCTCAGCCATCGCCCGCGCATCAGCCGCCGGGCACGATTGTGGTGGACGCCTCGGAGTTCTACCACCAGATCCCCGCCGGCGATACCATGGGCGGCGGCTTCGGCGCAAGTGACGCCGGATGGCTGTTCAACAACAGCATTCTGAACCTCGGATCGAAGGAAGAAGCCGTGGCGAAGATCGCCGTGCCCTCGCCCGGCGCGTACCGGCTGTTCGTGCGCGCCCAGGGGTCGGGCGCGAGCGGCTTCCGCGTTTCGGTGGACGGCAAGCTCGCCGAGGGAACCTTCGGCGGCGGCCCCATGGCGTGGAGCCCCAGCAACACCTTCGACCTCAGGAAAGGCACGGTCGAGATCCGGCTTACTAACATCAACCCGCGCCCCACTCTCAATACCATCGTCCTCTCGCGGAATCCGGATTTCTCCGAAGCCGATCTGCGCCCGCTGGAGCTTCCCGAAGAGGTGGAACTGCTCGAGGATTACAAGATCCCGGCGGCCAGCATCGTCAAGTTCGGCGACGTGGATGGCGACGGCAAGCCGGACTTCCTGGTGCTTACCCCGAACTACTCCGCCTACATGTACGACAACGCGGGCCGGGAACTGTGGCACTGGGACGCGCCCGAAGAGGGCGCCCGCCTGCGCGGCCAGTTCGAGGCCCCAGGCTCGATTTGGGATTTCGACGGGGACGGCCACGCCGAAGTGATCCACTGGCGCATGGTGGACGGCAAGGAATGGCTGGTGATGGCCGACGGCCGCACCGGCGCGGTCAAGCGCCAGGTTCCGTGGCCCACGCCGCCGATGCCGCACGTCTACAATAATTTTCGTACGGCCATCGCGAGATTGCATCCCGGCCGCGCCAGCGACCTGGTGGTGTTCACCGATTCCGGCGGCGTCATCAGCGTGACGGCGTACGACCGCGAGTTGCGGCAACTCTGGCAGCACACCGAGCGCCGCGCGAAGGACTTCTTCGGCCACTACGTCTACCCCATCGACCTCAACGGCGATGGCCTCGACGAAGTGGTGGTGAGCCACCTCTGCCTGGACTCCAAGGGCCAGGAGATCTGGAACAACTACGCCATGTTCGACGACAACCACGATCACATGGACGCGATGGAGTTCTTCGACCTCTACGGAGACGGCAAGCTGGAGTTAGTCACGGGGCAAAGCGACGTGGGCGCGCTGGCCTACCGCGCGCTGACCGGCGAGATGCTCTGGCAGAACATGGCCGACCACACCCAGCAGATCACCGCCGGATACATACTGAAGGACAGTAAGACGCCGCAGGTGGTGGCCAATGGGCGCACTTACGGAAGCGGCCGCGGTATGCGGCCTGGCCGCGCAGCTCTACTGGTTCGATAACCGGGGCAACCTGCTGTTCCAGTGGCCCCGCAATCCGCTGAGCGGCAATCCCAATTTCGTGCGCGGCGACTGGTATGGCGACGGAACGAAGCAGTTCTTCTGGCACCGGTTCAAGCTGGGCGATGACGGCAAAGGCACGCTGTTTTTCAAGGAGCCCGTTTACCACATGTTCGATTTCCTGGGGAACGGAGCCGAGCAGGTAATCACGTGGGACCGCAACGTGCTGCGCGTGTACGGCTATCGCCACGTGACGCCGAAGACCGTGAAGCGCGATTCCGAATACCTGCGTAACTCGGTGGCCAACCACACCCACTACTGAGCCGGCGCGAATGTTTCTTGACGCGGCCACCCGTTCTTCGACAAGTAGTCCGGCGTCAGCGCGGCAGAATCGCGCTGTCCACCATCCACTCCTCGAACCGCTGGGGCCAGCTCGCAATGGGGAGCGGCCCCGGACGGATACCGAAACCGTGGCCCCCGCGGTTGTAGATGTGGATCTCCGCCGGCACGCCCGCCGTCTTCAGCGCCTGGGCCAGGATGGGAATCGCGCCCGAAGGCCCCGCATCGTTGTTGGCGCACAGCATGAATGCCGGCGGCGTGTCCTTGGTCACCACGATGTTGCCCGCCTGCACGCCGGGGTAGATCAACACCTGGAAATCCGGGCGGGAGCTTTGACGGTCGATCGCGTCGGAGGCATCCGGGTTGCCGCGATCGAACTTCGTGGCGGCCAGTACGGCGACTTCACCGCCCGCGGAGAATCCCAGAATTCCCACCTTGGCCGGATTGACGCGCCACTCCTCCGCGCGGCCGCGGATCACGCGAATGGCCCGGGACGCGTCCCGAACGGCGTCCTCCACGGTGTACGGCGAATTCTCCGCCCGCGCCAGCCGGTACTTCAGAACGAAACCCGCCACGCCGATACTGGCCAGCCACTTGCCCACGTCGTACCCTTCGTGATCGATGGAGAGGAAGCGATGGCCTCCACCCGGTGCGATCACGACGGCAACACCGGTAGCCTTGTCGCCGGGCGGCAGATATGCCGTGATGGTGGGATTGTGAACATTGGCGACGGTATGCTCGTGGGCGGCGTTCTCCGTGACCACTTCCGGCTGCGATGCGGCATCGGCGGAAAGCGCGCCGGCCGGCCAGATGGGAATCACCTGCGGCGTCTGCGCAGCCGCCAACATCGTAAATGCCACCGGGGCGAAGAGTAACTTGTATCGCATAAGCGGGCTCCAGTCGAATTCTATCCAAAACCGGCGGCAACCGGTGTGGGGCAGGTTGTCAACCTGCGGCGGGTTGTCAACCCGCCTCCTGGGGCTTGCACACAGCCTCCCATCGGCGCTGGGCTTGCCGCCCGCCTTCACCGCGCCTGGTACTTGCCGAGCAACCGCCCGAAATGCCCGCGCAGGGCCTCGCACACCGCGGCGTCCTCGCCCAGCGCCTCCAGCGCTTCTGCCACCGATTCGATGGTGGACAGGCATTCGCGGCGCGGCTCCTTGCGCAGCTTCCCGTACAGCGAGGGCCGCGACGGGTGAAGCACCAGCCGCTTCAACTTCAGCAGCCAGGCGTTTCGCCACCACATGGTCTTGGCCTGCGCCCAGGTTCCGTCCAGCGCCACGATGCCATCGAGGCCGGCTCCCGAAACGTCCACCGCCTTGCCCGCCTTCGCCGTAATGGCGAGCCGCTCCGGCTTCGCCTGTCCCCGCCCGGAGCTTCTCCGGCTGGCCGCCCAGGTACAACACGCCCCAGTTGCCGTGGATCGCGGGCCGTCCCAGCGCTTTCGACAGGTTGGGCCACGACAGGCCGATCCGCATGGTGGAATTCGCGAGCGCCAGGTGGGCGATGCGCGCCGTCCCCAGCTCCTTGTCGGGCTCCTGCGGATGCTGCAGGATCAGCACGTGCCGCCGCGTGGAGAGCCGTACTATGCCATCGCAGATACACAGCAGATCCTCCTTCAGACACTTCGGACAGACCGTCTCCGGCATCGTCATCGGCTGCAATCCCCCTTAGCGCGGCGCATCTTCACAATTCAAGCATAGACCGGCGCGGCCCACGGCTTCAGCCTGGAGATTTGATGGGCCGTGAGGGTCACTGAGTCCAAGGGGAGGCCGGCGGCGGAGGATCTGTTGGGCAACGCGGCCGGGCACCCTACAAATCTCCGGGCTGCAAGCCCGTATGTTTCGCGACACGGCTCAGGATCTTGCGGCCCAACTCGTCATTCTCGTGAAAGGCGAATTCGTAGTCCGGCCAGTCTTCACGAGCTAAGAGCTTGTGGGAACCACTTTGCCGCTTGACGCGCCATCCGATGCGCTCCAAGGCGGCCAGCACGCGGCGCGCTTTAGTCGCCGGCCAGTTGCTCACTCAGCACCTGAAACGAGACGTTGAGGGCCGACGGCGGCAGTTCGGCGTGCTTGATCCGATCGGCGATCACCTCGATGGCCAGCCGCTCGGTGTTGCCGATGGCTTCCTCGCGCGTCTGCCCGTAGGTCATGACGCCGGGCAGTTCCAGTGCCTCGGCAATCCAGCGACCGTCATCTTCCCTGTCGAGCTCAATGGAGAGGTGCACCCCTTCATTGTACGCCCCTCCACCAGCGCGCCGGCGGAGGGTGCGAACAAGCCTGTATGCGTTTGAGGGATCTGGTGGGCCCTGAAGGATTTGAACCTACGACCAACGGATTATGAGTGCCAACGCTGGGCGTCCGTGCGGTCCATTGAGGCGACGTTTCAAACACTTACGGGCGGCGGGTGTCCTCGGATTCCACGGAATAGCGCGGGAATCCATCGCCATTGCCACCAGTTTTGCCACCAGATCTTCGTGCGGTGGCGAAACGCGGGCGCGCCCGGTTGGCCATCCTGGTATCCTTGAATTGCGAGCGCGAACATTATGACCATCGCCGCCAAATACGAGGATGGGGTCTTCAAGCCACTGGAAGACGTGAAGCTCACGGAAGGCACCAGGGTCGAAGTGCACGTCGCCGAGCAGCTCGCGCCAAAGCCGCGCAAGTCGGTCCGCGACCTGCCGATCTTCGGCATGTGGGCCGACCGTGACGACATCCCCGACGGCGTGACGTACGTCAACCGCCTGCGAGAGCCTCGCTTCTGATCCGCACAGCGATCCTCGATGCCCTACCTCGTTGACAGTGACGTCCTGGTTGACCTCACGCGGGGAAGCACCGGAGCGGCGGACTATCTCGATGGCCTCAGCGAGGCGTGGTCCATCTCAATGATCACCTGCCTCGAACTCCTTGCCGGCGCCCGAACGCAGCGCGAAACAGCCGGCCTCGATCTGGTGTTGAGCGGATACCAAACGATCCCGCCGGACGCGGAGGTCGCACGCCGGGCGTACGCTCTCATGGTGGCCTTCGCGCGCTCTCACGGCTTGCAAGCGCTCGATGCGCTGATCGCCGCCACCGCCATCGAGAACAGCTTCACCCTCGTGTCGAAGAATCGAAAGCACTTCCAGATGATCGGTGAGCTGCAGCTCGAAGTGCCGAGTTACTGAGTTCGATTCCACGCGCTGCTGGTCAGGCTCGTGCCGGCCAGTTTCAGCGAATACCGGCGTGGGATGTCATGGCGGGGCGCGCCGTCTCGCACCCAGAACCGCGATCCGTATGACATGATTAGATGGAAACCGTATGCGATTGATGAACTTTGGGGCCGTGGCATGTGCAGTCATGTCCGTGGCGCTTGCGCAAGATGCGCGCGAGTTCTCAGATGCTTACCAGCAGGGACGGAAGCTGAGCGCAAAGGAAGCCTCCAAGATCGAGGTGAAACTGGAGGCCAAGCCGGGCAATGTATTGGACCGAGTTCGGCTGGTGGCGTTCTATACGGTCGCACCGGATGCCCCTGCGCCCGAAGAAGCGATCAAGGCTCGTCGGCGACATTTATCCTGGATGGCCGAGCATGAGCCAGATTCCTAGCTCTGGAGTCAGCGCTCGTACGGATCGGCGGTGTATCTCAGGGGAGATCGTCTTGCCGATCCAGACGGCTTCAACGCAATCCGTGACGTTCTGGTTGAAGCACCTCTCGCGCCAGCCAGATAACGAAAAGATTCGTGCTAATGCCGCCAGCTTTCTCGAACTCGGAGATCGGGAAACAGCGCTGCGATTGATCCGTGACATGAAGAATCCACGATACCTTGGGACGCAGTACGCCATGTTCCTTCTCGGCGTAACCGCTCGCAACTACGATACCGGCATGCCACTGGCGTGCGATGCGTCCTGGCACGAAACTCCTCTGGCTGAGAAGGCGCTGGCCGAATTGAAGAGTTCGTCTGACCCACAGTTGGTCGGCGGCGCGGGATTCTTGTTGGCGCGGGACGGCGCAACCCTTTGGAGCGAGGGAAAGCTCACTTGGGACTACTCCTCTTTGGCGAAGGACCTTCTGGCGCGGGCGCAATCGCTGGAACCGAATCGCTTGGACTGGTTCGTTGCTAATCCTGACCTCCCGCAGTCGGGTGAGCGGAGGGCAGCAGGGCCGCTCCGTATCGGTGGCGCGGTGATGGAATTAAAACGTGTGCACACTGTCCTCCCGGAAGTTCCAGCGTCTCTTAGCGGCATCCGGGGAAGCGTGATGCTGAACGTCGCTGTCGGCGGCGATGGCAAGGTGATTCGGGCAGTTGCTGAAAGCGGCCCTCCGGAGCTATACGCTATTTCCATCGAAGCAGTGGAGCAGTGGACTTATCAAACGACGAAGCTGAACGGGAGTCCTGTGACCGTCATCACGCGTGTGGAAATCAACTATAGGTAGTCCGCAACGAGGCCCAGGTGAACGCGGCCCTCCATCACCGTGCCAAACGAGAACCAATTCCATCTTGTAATTCCGACCGGGACGAAAGTGCTGACGCGGCCGCGCGGCCGTGTCGGTGTCATCACGCACAGCCCCTCTACTCCGGAGCACTGCTACCGAGTCCGCTTCCCGGAGGGTCCCGAAGAGACGTTTGGCCGATCCGAACTCACGATCTTCAAACACGTCCAAGCGGAAGTGCCTGGCGGACCGGAGTCTGCCGACCTTTACCGGTTCGTGGTCTATCGATGTATTGTCGGCTCCACCGCGTATGGGCTGAGTCAGGAAGGATGGGATGTTGACCGCCGGGGATTCTACCTACCGCCCGCCGATCTGGAATGGTCGCTGGCCGGCGTCCCCGAACAATTGGAAAACCGGCCGGTTGCTCACTCAGCATCTGAAACGAGACGTTGAGGGCCGACGGCGGCAGTTCCTCGCGATTGATCCGGCCGGCGACCGCCTCGATGGCCAATCTTTCGGTGTTGCCGATGGCTTCCTCGCGCGTCTGCCCGTAGGTCCTGACGCCGGGCAGTTCCAGTGCCTCGGCAATCCAGCGGCCGTCATCTTCCCTGTAGAGCTCAATGGAAAGGTGCACCCCTTCATTGCACGCCCTTCCGCCAGCGCGCCGGAGGAGGGTGTGAACAAGCCTGTATGCGTTTGAGGGATTTGGTGGGCCCTGAAGGATTTGAACCTTCGACCAACGGATTATGAGT
>CAWCVR010000014.1:0-72181 GCA_963799105.1 Bryobacterales bacterium | reverse complement strand
CGGTGCTCAGGATTCCAGTACAACTCCGCTTAGAGTGGCCTCTCCACTGCTCGCTGGTTACAAAGCCGTTAGTGTTCATCCCGGGTTTCCATTTTGTTCCCAAGTCGGAAGTAGTATATACCGAACTGCCTCACGCCGATCCCTTCCGTTGCGAGTCTTCGTGGCCGGGCCGGAACTTGTCAATGACTTTGAGACACCTGCCCGCATAAATTAGTGTTGCTCCTGCTCGCTCGCCGCCCCCGCGGGAGGCGGCGGGTTGATCCAGACCGCCGTGGGCTTCTCCGGCGGTCTGGGGTGCGCCCGGACAAAACGTTCGGGATTTCGTTGGTAGGCCTGGCTCAGGACCGCTTGGCGCTGGCCGATGACCTCGTCGGCCCGGCCGTAGTGCAGGACCTCGGGCGTGAGCAGGCCGATGCCTGAGTGATGGTGCTCGGCGTTGTACCAGGGGAAGAAGACCTGGCAGAAGCCGCGCGCGTCCTGGATGGAGCCGAAGCGTTCGGGGAACTCGGGCCGGTACTTCAGGGTCTTGAACTGGCTTTCCGAGAACGGGTTGTCGTCGGAGACATGGGGCCGGCTGTGGGTCTTGGTGACGCCCAGGTCAGCCAGCAGCAAGGCAACCGGCTTGGAGCGCATCGAGGCGCCGCGGTCGGCATGGAGGGTGAGTTGGTCGGGGGCGATCTGCTGCTTGTGGCAGGTCTCGCCGATCAGCCGCTTGGCCAGTTCGGCGCTTTCGCGATCGGCGACCATCCAGCCCACGACGTAACGGCTGAAAATGTCCAGGATCACGTACAGGTAGAAGTAGGTCCATTTGACCGGCCCGAGCAATTTGGTAATGTCCCAACTCCAGACCTGGTTGGGTGCGGTGGCCAGCAACTGCGGTTTCTGGTACTGGGGATGCTGAAGTTGATCGCGGCGCTCGCGTACCTCTCCGGCCTGTTCGAGTATCCGGTACATGGTGCGGAGCGAGCAGAGGTACGTACCTTCATCCAGCAGGGTGGCATAGATCTCGGCTGGCGCCTTGTCGCGGAAGCGTTCCGCATTGAGGTGGTCGAGGACGAGGTCCCGTTCGGCCGGGGCCAGCGCGCGAGGTGGACTGGGCCGAGGGGCAGGCGGATCGGCCTGCCGGATGGGCGGGCGAAGGTGGCGGTACAGCGAAGCCCGCGGCACACGGAGAGCCCGACAGGCGGCCGCCCGGCCTACCTTTCGGCCAAGCTGGTGGGCGGCGTTCATAAGTTCGCCTCGCCGGTCTTGACTTCCGGCAGGGAGATCCCCAGCAGGGCCGATACTTTTTTTTGCACGTCGATGATGAGCTCGGCCTGTTCCAGGCGGCGGCTCAGGCGCGCATTATCCGCGCGCAGCTTCTGGTTCTCCTCGGCCAACGGGTTGGCCGTCGGTTTGCGGCCACGCTTCTTGGGGGTCAGCGCCTCGCGTTCGCCCTGTTCGCGCTGGCGGCGCCAGGTCGTCAGATGGGACGAGTAGAGCCCCTCGCGGCGAAGCAGCGCGCCGATGGCCCCATCATCGCGGCAGTCCTCCGCCCGATCCAAGATGGAGCGTTTGTAGTCGGCAGTGAACTGGCGGCGTTTGGGATTGGCCGGGACCTCCGGATCGGGGACCGGGACCGGCGGGACACAAGCGGAGTCGGCAGCCCCTCCGCTCCGGTCGGGCTCGCTACGCTCGCCCTCCCTGCGCTGCGGAGCTGCCGACTCCGCTTGTGTGGATTCCAACTGCTTGAGATTCGACTTGAGCATAGAACATGAATTCCTTCTCCGCCCTCGACAGTAATTACCGGCGGGGAAGGTGTCTCAGTCATATTGACACAGAGGGGGCAGCCCCCAGCCTGCGTCCAGAACGGCAGTTCCGCCCATCTGAACGCACCCAAAACCGCGAAGTCCGGACTTTTCCGCGCATTTCGCAAACGCCTCTCCCACCCGGACGCTTAGACCCCGGAACGCTGGAGCACTGCGCGCGCATGTCGGCGGCAAAGCGATAAATGACCGCCGGGTTCTGCCGGAGGCGGAATGGTTGAGCGGAGCGTGAGTCAGATCACAGTGACTTGGCCGATGATTGCCGGGAAGTTCACTGTGTCGATCGGGCACGGCTCGGTCTCCTCGTGAGGGTTAGCGCGGAATCGGACGAACCCGGGCCAGGGATTCTTCTGCCTGCCTGCGTGTGATTGCGGAGGTTATGCGAACTCGGTCCTCCCATCCCCGTCCTTCGGCCATGTCGGCGGGATCACAGAGGTCCGGCTCATGGGTGACCGGATCGTTGTCGCCGGCGCCGGCCGCCTGCCGTAACAACATGTGCGCGGCCCGGCTGGGAACGACACCGTCAAACTGGGCAGCCGGCACATCCAGCCGGCACACTTCCCTGCTGGGCGCAGGGGGTCGGGCGTTTAAATCGCCCCGCTCCGACCATCGGTAAACTGCTGCTCTACCGGCAACAGCCGTTTCTGGCCACTCCTGAGCCCGCTGAATCGGGGCCTTCATCTCCGCGCCGCGCCCGACTGGTCCGGAAGGGATCTTGCACCGGGGGCATCGGTGTCCTGAACTACGGCGGCGTCCGTGCGAACCTCGCGTTCCAAGTGCTGGAATCTCGTGCCGCGCCGCCTTCGCCGGTTTGATTTCGCGCAACGGTTCAGCTTCTGCAACACCTTCCATTCTTCCGCAGTTCCATCTTCGAGGACTCCTTCCAGCCCTTGGCATCGCTATGGGTAGCATCCCGGTTACCTACCCGGTCGCCACGCCGCCCCGCCTCAAGCCCCCACCGATGGCCCCGTGGCCCATGCCGGCCATAACTATCGTTAGCGCTTGTCGTTGAGCCCGTTGATGTTACATTCATACTGGCATGCTTCCGCTCCCCGACGGCCGCGTCTTCCTGCGGTGGATGTTCCTGGCCCTCGGCATCGGCATATTGTTTTTCCCGGAATTCATCGTCCATTCCGTCCTCCGCGCCCCTCATTGGGCCGCCCACCTCTACCCGGACGAACCCAACTCCTACACGATCTTCATGGACGCCGCCTATGTGTACGCCGGCCTCACTCCGCTTCTGTGCCTGGCGGCCTTCTTCGGCCTCCAGCGCCGTAAGTCCTGGGGCCGCTGGACCGGCGCCGCCGCATCCTCCCTCCTGCTCTTTGGATTCCCCCTGCTCACCGCCGCTGGCGCTGTGGGCCTCTACGCGCTGTTCGCCAAGCAGCGCCCTCCCGATCCCCAGTCACAGTCCATGCCGCCCCCGCCCGTGAAAGCCACCACCGGTCTTTGGATCTCCGGACGCGACTCCAGGGCGCAGCCCTTCATTACCGGCATCACCCTGATCTCCGGTTTTCAGGGACTCGCCTTGCTCACGCTGTACGCGCAACGCAACGGCATGCCCGCCTGGAATCCCGGCTGGACCTGGTGGGTGTATTTCTTCCTCTTCCTGTCCGTGCAGACGGCCCTCCACGAACTGGGACACGCCGCCGTGGCCTGGACCGTCTTCTTCCGGGTGCGCGTCGTCGCCATCGGGCCCCTTACCTTCTGGAATGACGGCTACGGCTACCAGTTCCGCCTCGAGTGGAAGCGTCTCCTCGATTCCAACGGCTACATGGGCGCCGTGCCGGTATCCGAAGACGATCTCGTCGTCAAGCAGATTGCCGTGGTTGCCGGCGGCCCGCTGCTCTCGCTGCTTGCCGGAGCGCTTTTCCTGTTGGCCTTCCTGGCCGTGCCCGGCACCGGCTGGGAGGCGGCGTGGTGGATCCTGGCCTTCAACGCCGTGCTGGGCCTGTGCTACGCCGTCATGAGTCTCCTGCCCTTCGGCTATTCCGACGGCGCCATGCTCTACCATCTGCTTCGCGACACCCCGGCGGGCCGGCTGTTGATCGACCACATCAAGCTCTCGCTGATTGAGGAAACCGCCGACGCCGCGCACTCCCGCGCCGATTTCCCGAAGGAAGTGGAATTCCGCCGGGTGGCTCTCCAACTTGCCCAGCAGGGCGGCGAGCCGAACTCCATGGCCATCGCCCTCGGCCACCAGGCCCTGGGACACGCCCTGCTGGCCTTCGAGGACTGGCTTGGCGCCCAGACCGAGTTTCTGAAGTGTCTGGAGTTCGAAACCGAGTGCGGCGTCAATCCGCCCCTCAAGGCCAACTCCTGGTGGGGACTGCAAAAAGCCTGCGTCGAGCGGCAATGGCCTGTCGCAGCGGCTCGCGCCGGCGCCGCCGCCGTGAAGACCATCGAAGAGCGCAAACCGGACCGCAACGGCATCGGCCTGGCCGTCACCCGAACCATGCTGGCGCAAGCCCACCTGCGCGCCGGGGCGTGCGAAGCCGCCCTCGCCGAGGCCGCCGAAGCCCTCGCCATCCTCCCGCGCAACCGTGACCGCCTCATGCTTCGCGCCACCGCCTTCTCCGTTCAGGCGCAGGCCTACTTGTCCCTCGGCGCCGGCGTCCGTGGGTTGGAAGCCGCCCGCGAAGCCGCCGCGATTCTGAGTTCCGCCGACATCCCCGAACCGAGCCACAACCTCGCCTTCGACGAACTTGGCGAACTCGGAGAGGAACTCTGGAAGGCCGGCCAGTCCGGCGCCGCCATCGACCTGATGCGCCAGGCCGTCACTCATCTGGAGTCAGGCGGCGCCGCCGTCACCGGCGCGCAGTACCGCATCAAACTGGCCGCCGCCCTGCGCACTCTGGGCCGTCACGCGGAAGCGCTGGACACGCTGCCCGGCGAAGAGACCTTGCCGCCCGGCGCGCGCCGCTCCCTGTTGGCCGAGCGCGCCGAACTCCACCTCGCCACCGGCCATCCCCAGGAGGCCGCCGCCGATGCCCGCGCGCTGCTGGCCCTCTGGCAGTCGGAATCGCAGCCGCCCATCGCCGGCCCGGCCCAGGAGGCCATCGCCGATGGCCGCGCGCCGCTGGCCCTCTGGCAATCGGAATCGCAGTCGCCCATCGCCGGCCCCGCCCAGGAGGCCGCCGCCGATGCCCGCGCGCTGCTGGCCCTCTGGCAATCGGAATCGCAGCCGCCCATCGCCGGCCCGGCCCAGGAGGCCATCGCCGATGGCCGCGCGCCGCTGGCCCTCTGGCAATCGGAATCGCAGTCGCCCATCGCCGGCCCCGCCCAGGAGGCCGCCGCCGATGCCCGCGCGCCGCTGGCCCTCTGGCAGTCGGAACCGAAAACTCCCCGGACCGAGATCGCCGTCGCCGAAGGGCTGCTCGCCCGCGCCTGTCTGGAAGCCGGCCACCCCGCCGAAGCCGAACCTTTGGCGCGGCACGCCGCCGGCGTGCTGGCGCCCTGGGGACATCCCGACGCCGCCGGTTGCCGCATCACCCAGGCCCTGGCCACGCGCGAGCGCTCGCGCGCCGTTTTCGACGAAGCGCTCCGCCTGATCGTGTCCGCTCCGCTCCTCGGCGCCGCCGAAAAAGCCCGGCGCCTGGAAGCCGAACGCGCCCGCATCGACCGCTTCGGCCCCATCGAAGGCTCCGTCGCGTTGGAAAACCCGCTGCCGGTCGCCTGCGATTAGCCCTCTCCGGCGCGCTGCCCCAGCGCCTGCCGCAGATCGGCAATCAGGTCGGCGGCATGCTCCAGCCCCACCGACAGCCGCAGCAGATTCCACGGCGTCTTCGACGCCGGCCCCTCCATCGACGCCCGGTGCTCGATCAGGCTGTGCGTCCCCCCCAAACTGGTGGCGCGCGTGAACAGCTCGCATCGCGCCGCCACCCGCATGGCCGCCTCCCGCCCGCCGGGCACCTGGAACGACAGCATCCCGCCGCCCGCCGACATCTGCCGCGCCGCAATGGCGTGGCCGGGATGGTCCGCCAGGCCCGGGTAGTATACCGCCTCCACCGCCGCGTGCCCTTTCAGAAACTCCGCCACTAGCGCCGCGTTCTCCGTGTGGCCCCGCATGCGGTAGGGCAGCGTCTCCAGGCCGCGCAGCGTCAGCCAGCAATCGAATGGCGACGGCACGCCCCCGCCGTATGTCTGCGACACCCGCGCCCGCTCGAACAGTGGGTTTTCGCGCCCGCGAATCAGCACACCGCCCACCGCATCGCCGTGCCCGTTCAGGTATTTTGTCGTGGAATGCGCCACCAGGTCGATCCCGTGCTCCAGCGGCCGCTGCACGGCCGGCGTGGCGAACGTGCCGTCGCACAGCGTCGTCACCCGCGGACCGGCCTCCCGCGCGATGGCCGCAATCCCCGCCAGGTCGGTGATTTTCATCAGCGGGTTGGAGGGCGTCTCCGTCCAGATCAGCCGCGTGTTGGGCCGCACCGCCGCGCGCACCGCGCCGAGGTCGCTCATGTCCACGTAGCCGGCTTCCAGGTTCCACTTTCCGAACACGTCGCCGATCACCTTGCGCAGCCCCCAGTACACGTCGTCCGGCGCCAGGATGTGGTCGCCCGGTTGCAACCCCTGCACCACCGCGGTGGCTACCGCCAGGCCGGAGGCGAACATCAGCGCTTCGGCGCCGCCTTCCAGGTCCGCCAGGCATTGCTCCAGCGCTTGGCGATTGGGATTGTCCACCCGCGAGTAGCTGAACCCCAGCGGGTACTCGCCCTCCGGACTCCGTTCGAAGGTGGTGGACAGGCAGATGGGCTGGCTCACCGCGCCCGTTGCCGGGTCGGTGTGCCGGCCCGCGTGGACCGCACGGGTTTCGATTCTCATAATTGCCCAGTGTACCCTGTCGGGTGAAGTCACCTATGCCGCTGCGTGCATTCACCCACTTCGGGGTGGGCGAGTGCGGGTTTTCACCTCGTATTATGTGCAAGATAGCGTGAAAACAGGCTGGCAGCGGAATTGCTGTTTCAAGGGTATGGCATACGTAATTACGGACACCTGTACCAAGGACGAGTTGTGCGTTGAGGCCTGCCCGGTGGACTGCATCCATCCCAAGAAGGATGAAGGCGGGTTCGCCGAAGCCTCGCAGCTTTTCGTCAATCCCATTGATTGCATCGATTGCGGCGCGTGCGTACCGGTCTGCCCCACCAACTCTATTTACACGCTCGAGGAACTTCCCGCCGATCTCTCCCGGTTCGCCGAGCTAAACGCAGCGCATTTCAATTAACCCGATGGGCAGGCCCCCCCGGCCTGTCCTTCAGTTCCACAAACCCCTCCGAGTGCCTCCCGCACGACACCGGGAATATTCCCCGGTTTGCCCCATGGCGCACCCACGGCACATCTTCCGGATTCCCAAAACCCGGGCCCGGTTGTAAGATAGTACTATAAGATAGTAATGATGACGAAAGTAGCGGCCGCATTCCAGCCCGATGGCGCGATGGAAGATTCCAAATCAAAGCGGCCGGAACCGGGTTGTGTGCAGTTAGACTCCGCGATCATCCAGCGAAGCAGTCCGGTGCCGCTCTATTTTCAATTGGCCGCCTACATGGAGGAGAAGATCTCATCCAAACAATGGGCTCCGGGCCAAATGTTACCGAGCGAAGAGAAGTTTTGCCGCAATCTCGGCGTGAGCCGCACCGTGGTCCGCCAGGCAATGGCCAGCTTGGAGTCCAAGCATCTTATCGTAAAACGCGACGGCAAACGCAGCACGGTGGCCTTTCCCAAGTTCGAAGTGGGCTTGATGCAATCGCTGTGCGGGTTCCACGAAGATGCCGTGGCGAGCGGCCAGAAGCCGGCAGCCAGCGTTTTGGGCCTGGAGGTCCGGCCGGCCAATGCCGAAGTGGCCGAGGCCCTGGGACTGCGCGAAGGAGACCCCGTGATCGCGTTGAACCGGCTGCGGTATCTGGATGGCGAGCCGGAAGGCATCGAGGTCACCTACTTGCCCGAGTCGCTTTGCCCCGGGTTGATTCACGAAGACTTCTCCCGGCATTCGTTGTACGAGTTATTAGAGGGTAAGTGCGGCCTGGAAATGGCGTCGGGCTACCGCACCATTGAAGCCATCTCCGCCGAACAAGCCCATGCGGAGTTGCTGGGCGTGAGGACCGGCAACCCGCTGCTGCTGCTGAAAGGCGTCGGGTTCCTGGCGGACGGCAGACGATTCGAGTACTTTGTGGCGCGCCACCGCGGTGACCGGAGCAAGTTCCGGGTCCGCGTGGTGCGGGAGTCCCGCCCGGCGGCGGCGGGCGGCGAGACGGCGATCTAGGCGGGCCGTTCTTGCGGCTTGGGTGCCGCGTGGCGAGGTCTCGCCGCGCCCGGCTTCCGGTCTGCGATCCGAATCACCAGGCTCTTGCCGAGCGCTCTGGCCGCGCGTGCCATGGCGTCCAACGAGACCGACACGTTGCGCGGGTCCAGCAGGCGATCCAGTTGCGACCGGCTGGTTTGAAGCTCGCGCGCCATGGCCTGTTTGGTCTTCTTCTGTTCTTGCATCTCCCGCGAGAGTTGCCAGGCCAGCACGCGTTTGATGGCCACCGCTTCCACCTCCTCCCGAATGCCTTCCTCTTCGAGAAAGCTATCGAAGCTCGATCCGCTGTGGTTGAAGGCGGCCTTCTTAGTCCGCTCCTTCATGGCAATCCCCTTTCATGTTTGCTCTTGTTGCCGCGTGCCAGTCGCAAATCTTCGGCGGGAGTCCGCTGGGTCTTCTTGATGAACCCGTGCAGTAGCACCATCCGCCCGAGCTTGTCGATGTAGAACAGAACGCGCGAAATGCGGTTCCCGGAGATGCGCGTGCGGACTTCACAGACGCCATCGTCCAAATGCCGGCAGACCGGCATTCCGACTGGCCAGCCGAACTCGACGGTCATAATGTCGTGCCCGACGCGCTTTCGGTCGTCCGCCCGGAGATCCGTCCTGAGCCAGTCCCGCACCGGCTCACCGCCGCTCTCGGTCCGGAAGAAGATCGCCGGGACTCGCTTCCGCGGCTTTTCGGGCACAATTGTAGTGTACCACGAGCGGTACACTCACGGACCGGTGCGGCGGGCCTGCGCCAGGCCCGCTGCGCCCTGGCCGTTTGCCCGTTTCGCGCCAGTAGGCAGAGTCAGCTTGACTCGCCAGCGGCACGTAACGATGCATCCCGCGGCAAGCACCTCATCGGGGAGTGATATTCTGATACTCATACGGAAGCTGTAGGCATCGAGCCGGTGATCGCTTCGGGAGGGAACAGTGAGTATTCCGGGCTTGTCGATTCGGGGCTGCCGGTCGGCGGACATCGATGACGTGTGCCGAATCGAGCGGACGTGCTTCGGGGATGATCACGCGCTGCCGCGCATTGCCCTCACCCAGTACTTCGACCTGTTTGGACCCGCATTTGCTCTTGCAGAGATCTCGTCCGAAGTTGTAGGGTTTGCCGTGGGTGGAATTGCACTCGATGATGACCCTCGCCTCGGGTGGCTTCTCGATGCGGCCGTGCTTCCGAGTTTCCAAGGGCGGGGCGTTGGACAGACGGTTTGCCGGCACATCCTTGAGAGGCTCGTCACCTTCGGCATCCGAACAGCCCGCGCGACTGTGGCGCCTGACAACGAGCGATCCGTCAGGTTGCTCAGAAGCCTCGGGTTTTATGCCGCCGGCGATATCGCCGGGTACTTTGGGCCAGGGCTACAACGGCTTGTGATGGAGTGGCGGAGTGGAGACTAACCATATGGCAGTCAGTCTGATTCAAGTACTTTCGGCGGTTGCGCAGTGTGCGGCGGTTATTGGCATCTACTTTCTGTATCGACAGATCCAACTCAGCAGGAAGGCAACGGAGTGCCAGCTAATTAACGAGATCGAGAAGGAATTCTCCAGCTATTACAGCGTTTTCGCAAAGCTGAAGCCGGGTGGCGCCTGGAACGAGCGTGCTACCCTCTCCTCCGACGACGTTGCCCAACTTGAGAATCTCGCATCGTTCTGCGAAAAGCTGAAGCACTTCAGCGACCGCGGGATACTGGACTGGAAGACGCTGGATCACATGCTCCGGAACCGGTTCTTCCTGATCATGCGCAACGTGAATGTCCGGACGCTCGTAATCGAACCGTGCCCCAACGATTGGGAGACTGGCGCTCGCCTTGGAGAAAGAGTGGCGAGAGCAACTTCCGGAGTCCGATCCAAGACGAGGGGCCTGAGAGCAGGCGCTGGCGGGCACATCCAGGTCGAAGATCTCCTCGCTATTTAAGGTGCTGGCCCGCGAACGTCAGAAACGTGGGCCAGTTGGGAGCGTCGGTGTGTCCTTCCGCGTGTTGCCGGAAAGCCACATCGCCGGCGACGAGCGCAGTCTCGACCGGCGGGAACTCGGCGGTCCCCAGGTCCTTCTTGCCCAGCAGTTTGTAGACCGGACCGGAGGCCGCGGCCGCCATGAACATGCCCTTGGGGTCCGCCCAACCATCGCCGCTGTTGGTGCCCGCGCCGATGAACACGGGACGCGGCGCGCACAGGGCGATCAGTTCGTGGGAATCCACCGGCAAATCGCCCCAGTTGAGCGGCGGCCCGGCGTACTTCAGGAAGTTGCCTGCCATCCAGTAGAACTCTCCGGCCCCGGCGATGTTCTCCACCAACTCGCCCCAATTGCGGCGATGCAGTTTGGCCCCGCCTTCGCCCGAGGAGCTCACGTACGCGGTCCAGAACCGCTGGTCGTAGGCCAGCGCAACCAGGGCCGCCTTGCCCCATCGCGAATGGCCTTCCAGGGCGACATGGGCGGCGTCCACCGCCTTGTCGGTCTCGAAATAGTCCAGCGCCCGGCTGGCGCCCCAGGCCCACGCGCGCAACGCGCCCCAATCGTCCAGTTTCCGCGGCTCGCCCTTGCCGCACAGGCCGATGATGCCTTGCCGCAAGCCGGTGCCGTTGTCCGCCTGGATGCTGCTGGTCGCCAGCACCGCGTAGCCCCAGCCCTTGGCGATCACCTGCTCCTGCCACGACGGACCCGCCGGAGCGGGCGGAGCCGTTGCCCCCGTCGCCGGCGGCGGCACACGCAACCCGGCGGGGAATCCGCCGGTGAATTGCATCACCACCGGAACCGGCCCCTTGGCGCCCGCGGGCGTGGTCAGCTTGAGCACGATGTCCACTTGGACCGCCGGGTACGACGAGTTATCCACGTGACCCGCCAGCGTCCGGGTGACGGTCGAAATATCGCCGTACCCGCCTTGGGTCGTGACCGTTACGTCCCACGTCACCTTCGGCACGTTCTTTGGCACGCGGCCATAAATCTCGCGATCGAAATCCTCCACGATTTCCGGCCGGCGCAGAGTCCACCAGTCCTTGGCCGTGGTCACTTTCTTCCCGTTCTTCAGCGTCAGCGCGTCAGGCAGCGCCGGATACGGGTTGGCCTTGGATTCGTCGTAGTTCACATAGTACGGCGACTCCTTGTTGTTCTGGTCGGCGCCGTGGCGCATCTCGGTCATGTGCAGCAGGGTCATCAACCGCTGATGATCTTCCTGCGCCGCCTTCCGGGCCGCCATCTGCGCCTCGGTCATGGGCGGCCGCCCGCCCGCCGACGGCTGTTGAGGCGTTTGAAACGCCGCCATCAGCAACGGGAAAGCCGCCAACGGCAATGCCGCCGGCCACCATCGGATCGAACGTGGATTGGACACCGGATTCCTCCCTGGCTTCGCTCTCCGGGCGAAACAAGTGCGATGCACGTACAACGCTATCACAAGGCGGAAACTGAAACCGCAAACTGGGGCCAGACATGAATCTCCGGCGCAGTTTGCCCGAAATTCGCTATCTGGCCCCGGTTGGCCCCGCGGCGCAGGTTCCGCGTTCGCCGTGCCCCCAAACGGCTAGGCACCCGGCGCCGTAAGCGGTGTGGCCCGGCCCGCGCCGGGAACGCCGAACATCTGCGAAACTGGGAATTGCATCGCAAACTGCCGTCCCGCAAGCGACAACTTGCGGGCGGCGGACGAAACCGTCTGCTCCACGCTGGCATGTCGGGTGCCAGACTTTGTGGGGCAGGCGGTTTCGCCTGCCCTGGCGCCGCAGCCAAACGGGCCGCCCGCGTCGCCCCGGCGGAAGGCGGAAAGCCCCGGCCCAGACACTCCGCTCTGGCGTCCGCCGCCCTGGACGTGGAAGTGGCGGTGGACGTAGAGTGGAAGCGGGCGCACCGCGCCTGGGAAGCCGCCGCCTTTCTGGCGCCGCGGAAGTGGCTGCGCCCGCCGGGAGGCTGCCGGTGGCCATGCACAACTTCGGAGATGACGCATGAAAATCGCGGTATTGGACGGCTACGCCCTGAACCCCGGCGACCTGTCGTGGGACGGGTTGGGGCGGCTGGGTGAACTGCGCGTATTCGACCGGACGCCGGCCGCCGAAGTGGCTGCCCGCGCGGCCGGCGCGGCCGTCGTGCTCACCAATAAAACACCGCTCCGCGCGGACACCCTGCGGCAATTGCCGGATCTGAAATACATCGGCGTGCTGGCCACCGGCTACGACGTCGTGGACACTGGCGCCGCCCGGGAGCGCGGAATCGTGGTGACCAACATCCCGATTTACGGCACCGCCTCGGTGGCGCAGTTCGCGTTCGCCCTGCTGCTGGAGTTGTGCCACAACGTACGGCGGCACGCCGACGCGGTGCGCGCCGGGGAGTGGACGCGCAGCCCTGACTGGAGCTTCCGCAAATCCCCGCTGGTGGAACTGGCCGGCAAGACCATGGGGATTATCGGGTTCGGGCGCATCGGGCGGCAGACCGGACGGATCGCCGACGCCATGGGGATGCGCGTCATCGCCGGCGACCCCTCTCAGGCCGATCCGCCGCCGTGGGCCGGCTTCCGCTGGGCCCGCGTGGAGGAGTTGCTGCGCGAGAGCGACGTGGTGAGTCTGCACTCGCCGCTCCTCGCCGAGACTTGCGGGATCGTCAACGCGCGGTCGCTCGGGTGGATGAAGTCCACCGCGTTTCTGATCAACACGTCGCGCGGTCCGCTGGTGGTGGACCAGGATCTGGCCGATGCCCTCAACGCCGGAGGCATCGCCGGCGCCGGGCTGGATGTGCTCTCGGTCGAGCCACCGCTCGAAAGCAATCCGCTGCTCGCGGCCCGCAACTGCCTGGTGACTCCCCACATCGCCTGGGCGACCCGGGAAGCCCGCTCGCGGTTGATGGATCTGGCGGTCGAGAACGTCGCCGCCTATCTGGCCGGGGCGCCGCAGAAACGTGATAGCGTAGCGTACAGTTACGGGGATTTGCCGCTGGCCGCCCGGGTGCCCGGGAGCCAGCCCCAAGGAGCACTCATGGAACGACGACATTTTCTGATGAGTTCGGCGGCCGCCCTCACCGCCTCGCAGAGCGTTTTCGGAAGCCCCAGCGATACCGTGCGAATCGCCGTGATTGGCGTGGGTGGCAGAGGCACGCACCTGGGCGGACGCGGCAAGAGCCACCTCGACGGCTTTGGCCGGCTGGACAACGTGCAGATCGCCGCGGTTGCCGATCCCGACCAGACCCACCTGGACTTCGGCCTCTCGACCGTGGAGCAGAACCCCAGGCAGGGCAAGCGGCCGGCGGGGTACATCGACTTCCGCAAGATCCTGGACGACAAGTCGATCGACGCCATCAGCATCGCCACCCCCAATCACTGGCACGCGCTCATGTCCATCTGGGGATGCCAGGCGGGCAAGGACGCGTACGTGGAGAAGCCCTGCTCGCTTAACGTTTTCGAATCGAAACAGATCGTGGCGGCGGCGCGCAAGTACAACCGCATCGTGCAGCAGGGCTGCCAGATCCGCTCGTCGGTGGCCGTCCAGGAAGCCGTCCGGAAAATGCGCGAGGGTCTCATCGGCGACGTCTACCTGTCGCGCGGGCTATGCTTCAAGTGGCGCGACACCATCGGCCGCACGCCGGTTTCGGAGGTTCCGCCCGGGGTGGACTACGACCTGTGGACCGGTCCCGCGCCCAAGCGCGAGTTCACCATGAACCGCTTCCACTACAACTGGCACTGGTTCTGGGATTACGGCAACGGCGACCTGGGCAACCAGGGCATCCACGAGATGGACGTGGCGCGCTGGGGACTGGGCGTGAAGTATCCCGTGAAGGTGACCGCCATCGGCGGCCACTTCATGTTCGACGACGACCAGGAGACGCCCAACACCCTCAACTGCGCCTTCGAGTTCGACGAAAACGGCAAGCGCACCATGCTGGAATTCGAGGTGCGCCACTGGATGAGCAACCCGGAAGCGTCCATCGGCGCGCCCCGCACCGGGCCGCCGCGGCCTCCGGAAGCCGAACCTGGAGAAGCCCCGCCGCGGCCTCCCGAGGGGGCCGGACGGCGGGGCGGCGGCGAGGGCGGCCGCGGCGCGATGCGCGGCCCCGATTCCGATCGCATCGGCAACCTCTTCTACGGGTCGAAAGGCTACCTGGCTGTGGACAGCTATCAGTCGTACAAATCGTGGCTGGGCAGGGCCGGTGAGCCGGGACCGTCCAACAACCGCGGCGGCGACCACTTCCTCAACTTCATCGAAGCGGTGCGCAGCCGCAAGCGCGAGTCGCTGAACGCGGATATCGAGGAGGGCGCCATTTCCGCCGTGCTGGTGCACCTGGCCAACGTTTCGTACCGCGTCGGCCGGACCCTGCACTTCGATGCGGCCACGCAGACCTGCAAGGGCGACCCGGAGGCCAACGCGCTCCTGACGCGGCAGTGCCGCGCCCCGTTCGTGGTGCCGGAAAAAGTGTAGCCCGTGGGGCGGACCCCCTGGTCGGCTCCTCGGCAGCGAAGAGCGGGACGGGGGCGTCCCGCGCGGACCAGGGGGTCCGCCCCACTACCGCCGCGGCTTCAGCACCTCGGCTACCTTGGCGAGCAGCAGTTCGGCGTCGAGCGGCTTGCGCAGCACGGCCTGTGCGCCGAGCACGCGAGCCACCTCCAGGAACTCTCCGCCGAGCGCACCCGATATGGCGATGATGCCCACACCGGGGGCCTCCTGGCGCAGTGCCCGAATGGTCTCGATCCCCTCCCGTCCGGGCATCGTCAGGTCGGTGATCGCCAGGTCCACCCGTCCGGCCACCGCCTCTCCGAGCGCCCGCTCTCCATCCGCCGCTTCCGTCACTTCGTAGCCGGCACTCTCCAGTACCTCCCGGACAAAACCGCGCACCCCGGGTTCGCCGCCGGCGACCAGGATGCGGGCCGGGCGATCCGGCGCCTTCAGCATTTCCTCGACTCTGATGGCCAACTGGCCGGGGCTGAACGGTTTCTGAATGAACTCGACACCCCGTTCCCGAACCCCATCCTGCGCAATTACGTTGTCTTTGTAGCCCGACATGAACAGCACTTTGGTTCCGGGCCGGCGTTGCCACATCAGTTTCGCCAGCTCAGCGCCGCTCATGCGAGGCATCACCACGTCGGTCAGCACCAGGTCGATGCCCGCGCACTCCCGCTCCCAGAGCGCCAGTGCCTCGGCGGCGCCGTCGGCGTCGATCACCCGGTAGCCGTAAGCCATCAGTGCGGCGGCCACATATTCGCGGACCTCCCGCTGGTCCTCCACCACCAGGACAGTCTTCTGTTCTCCAATCGGGGGAACGGGCACCGGAACGGCTTCCGGCTCTCCGGCGCCGGCCGGCGCATCGTCCACCCAGGGCAGGTAGATCGTGAAAGTCGTTCCGCGGCCCGGTTCACTCGCGACATCGATCCAGCCGCCGCTCTGTTCCACCACGCCCTGGGTCATCGACAAGCCGAGTCCCGTCCCTTTGCCGACTTCCTTGGTGGTGAAGAAAGGCTCGAAGATGCGCCGGCGCGTCTCGTCGTCCATACCCACGCCCGTGTCGGCCACGGTGAGGACGGCGTAGCGGCCCGCGCGCGCCCCCGGATGCGATTGGGCGAAAACGGCGTCCCATTCCACGACGGCGGTCCCGATGGATAACCTGCCGCCGTGCGGCATGGCGTCGCGGGAGTTCACCGCCAGGTTCATGATCACCTGCTCCAGTTGATTCGGATCGGCGCAGATGGTCGTGGCTTCGGCGCGCGGCTCGACGCACAATTCCACGTCTTCGCCCACCAGGCGCGCCAGCAGGGGCCGCATCTCTTCCACCACGCGGTTCAAATCCAGCACCCGCGGCTGCAGCACCTGCTTGCGGCTGAAAGCCAACAGCCGCTGAGTCAATCCGGCGGCGCGCCCTCCGGCCCGGTCGATCTCTTCGATGGCGTCCCGCAGCGGATCGCCCGCCGCGAGCGTGCCCAGCAGCAACCGGCTGTAGCCGATAATCACGGTCAGCAGGTTGTTGAAGTCGTGGGCCACACCGCCCGCCAGGCGCCCGATCGACTCCATCTTCTGCGCCTGGTGCAACTGCGCCTGTAAGTTGGCTTTCTCCTCGTCGGCCCGCTTCAGTTCGGCGATGTCCCGCCCCTCGGGAATCAACAGCACCACCTGCCCGGCTTCGTCGCGCACCGGTTTCAGCGAGAAATCCACCGGGTGGATCGCTCCATCCGCCGCCCGGAGTGCGGCCTCGAAGCGCACCATCTCGCCTCCGGCCGCGGCGCGCACCGCGGCCCGCAGGCGTTCCTGAACTTCCGGCGAGTGGTTCCACCACGCGGTTTCCCAAAAGGGCCGGCCCACGGCATCCTGCCGCTCCACCCCCGCAAACTCCAATGCCGTCCGGTTGACTTCCAGCAGCACGCCGTCCAGTGTCAGCAGGCCGACGAATCCGAACGAAAGATCGAAGATGGCGCGCGATTTCCGTTCGCTCTCGCGCAGGGCGTCTTCGGCCCGCCTGCGCTCCGTGATGTCCCGGACAATGGCCTGTTGCCTGCCGTCTTCACGCCGCCTGGCGCTGGCTTCCACCAGTAGCGGCGTGCCATCCTTGCGGCGCATGATCCGCTCGAACGTCACGTTCGCGCCGCTCCGGATCTCGCCCAGACGGCGTTCTCCAAGAGCCCTTTCGCCGGGGAGATAGGTGTCGAGGATGTTCAGTTGGAGCAGTTCCTCACGGGTATACCCCAGCATGTTGCAGATCGCCGAGTTCGCCACCACGAACCGGCCGTCGCCCTCCACGAGGAAGATGCCATCGCCGGCTTGCTCTATCAGTTGCCGGTAGTTATTCTCCGTGGCTTTCAACTCCTCCTCCGCGCGCTTACGCTTGGTGATGTCCCGGCAAGTCACCCGGCGCGCGTCGCGGCCCTGGAACTTCACCGGCAGCGAATCTATTTCCAAGGCAAATGTGGAGCCATCCTTGCGGACACCGGTCACCTCCAACGGTCCGCTCTCCCGCCGTTCGATCCGCTGACGGGCGCGCACTTGCGATTCGGGAGTCAGCAGCAGTTCCACGCCGCTGCTGCCGATCAACTCGTCCGGCCTATCGTATCCATGGATCCTCGCAAACGCCATATTGGCGTCCAGGATGGTGCATCCCTCATGGATCATGATGCCTTCGAAGGAGGCGTTGGAAAGGCGGCGGAAACGCTCTTCGCTCTCGCGGAGAGCCGCGAGCCGCTCCCGCTGGGCTCCCAGAAAGGCGAGCAGGGGGAAGACCACCATCACCACCATTCCCACGTCGAAGCTCAAGAGGGACATGGGCGGGCCGGGGAAGTAGCGGGGCAGCGGATGGCCGGTGTACTCCAGCAATGCCTCGATGAAGGCAAGCACGAGGGTAGCGGCGGCCAATCCCATCGCAGCTGGGCGGCCGAGCAGCCAACCGGCGCCCAGGATGAGGACGATGGCCAAGCCGGTGCCCGGGCTGTGGACGCCGCCGCCGAAAAGCGAAAAGCACGAAGCCATGCACCACAGCGCGCCCAGAAACACGGCTGCCGCGGCGCGCCTGTGGCCCCGGCGCAGTAAGCCCAGCGCCATCAGGGCGGCGCCGGCCCCTACGAGCCCCATGCCCCCGGCCGCGGCCTTGCGCGCCACGAACAAGGGAACCACCAGAAACTCCTCGACCGCGTCCCACACCAGGAAGGTGGTCAGCAGGAGATGGAAGCCGCGGACCTCGGGTTCGTCGTCCCAGCCGTTCAAGCCTTTGCCCCCGCCGAGCAGAAACAAAACCTGCCGCACGGACGATTTGAGGTGCGCCATGGTTGACCCAACAATACCCCAGCCACCGGTTCGGCGCAATACTTATCTGACCCCGCCCGAGGCATCGCGTTCCCACTCGGCGCTTCCAATTGGCCCTGATTCAGGCGCCACGTTCACAACTGCGCTGCCGGCCCGGCGGCAGCCGGAGCGAGTACCCGCTCGGCCATGGCTCGCTTGAGAACGTCGATTCCCTGGCCCGTGGCGCTGGAGATCTCGAAGAATTCGAGGCCGCGGCTGACGGCGAGCGCGCGTAGCGCGGCCACCCGTTCGGCGTCCTGCGCGGCGTCCATCTTGGTGGCCACCACGATCATGGGCTTGCGCGCCAGATCTTCGCTGAAGCTGGCTAGTTCGCCGAGCACCGTCTCGAAGTCGTCCACCGGGTCGCGGCCGGTCGAATCGGACACATCCACCAGGTGTACCAGCAGCCGCGTGCGTTCGATGTGGCGCAGGAACTGGATGCCCAGCCCGTGGCCCAGGTGCGCGCCTTCGATGAGGCCGGGGATGTCGGCCACCACGTAGCTGCGGAAGTTCTCCAACTGGACCACCCCCAGGTTGGGTATCAGCGTGGTGAAAGGGTAATCGGCGATCTTGGGCCGCGCCGCGGAGATGCGCGAGATCAGCGTGGACTTGCCGGAGTTGGGAAAGCCGACCAGGCCGGCGTCGGCCAGCAGCTTCAGTTCCAGGCGCAGGCGCCTTTCCTGTCCGGGATGGCCGGGCTCGTGCTCGGTGGGCGCCTGGTGCGTGGAGGTGGCGAAGCGGGCGTTGCCGCGTCCTCCGCGCCCGCCGCGCGCCGCTACGTACCGTTGCCCGGGCTCGGTGAAATCGGCCAGGCGTTCGCCCGTGGCCTCGTCCCAGACCACCGTGCCAACCGGGACGGCGATTTCGAGCGAGTGTCCGTCGTGGCCGGTGCAGTCGCTGCCTTCGCCGTGGCGGCCGCGTTCCGCCCGGTGCTCGGGGTTGTAGCGGAACTGGAGAAGCGTGTTCTGTTGGGCCGTGGCGTTCAGGACGACATCGCCGCCGCGGCCGCCATCGCCGCCGCTCGGACCGCCGCGCGGGACGAACTTCTCGCGGCGGAAGGCCAGACAGCCGTTGCCGCCGTCACCGGCTTTTACGAGGATGCGGGCTTCGTCGAGAAAGTGCATAAGAAAAGCCGCCGGCTCGCTATAAACCGGCGGCTTGGAGATATCGTGTGGCGTCCCCTGGGGACGGTCCGGTCAATTTCGCGAATCGCGCTAGACGGAGGCCTGGATGTTGACGAACTTGCCCATGCGCCCGCGGTCGCGGAACTCGACCACGCCGGTCACCTTGGCGAAGAGCGTGTCGTCCTTGCCCCAGCCCACGTTGAGGCCGGGTTTGATCTTGGTGCCGCGCTGGCGGACGATGATGGAACCGCCGGGGACCAACTGTCCGCCGAAAACTTTCACGCCGAGCCGCTGAGCGTTGGAGTCGCGGCCGTTCTTGGAACTTCCTAATCCCTTTTTATGCGCCATAAATCGCCTACGCCAGTATCTCGCCGACCTTCAACTGGGTGAAGGACTGGCGGTGTCCGATGGTCTTCTTGTATTGCTTTTTGCGCTTAAATTTGAAAACGATAATCTTGTCGCCGCGGCCGCCGCCCAGTACGGTGGCCCTGACGGATCCGCCGGTGGAAAGTGCGCCATCCTCGGCAAACGACACCTTAGCGGGGATGTCGATATCCGTGCCGGCCTCGAAGGCCAATTTCTCGACGCGGATGACATCGCCCGGAGCAACCCGGTACTGTTTCCCGCCGGTTTCAATAATCGCGTGCATGCTGTCCTCTTTTTGGGAGCCGGAACACACCAAGTGCGTCGGAACCACTGGAGTAAGCTACCAGTTTACTATGGGCGGCGGGCCTGTGGCAAATCGGCGGAACCATGTGGGGCGGACCCCTGGTCCGCGGCCGACGCCCCCGTCGGCCTGCTCGTATCCTGCAAGATGCCGATATCGTCGTTCCGGATGCGGAACGAGGGCATCCCGCGCGGACCAGGGGTCCGCCCCACAAAAACCCGCTCCGTGAAACACGCTAGAATACAAAAGTTTGGTCAAAATGGGAAACGTTATCATCCTGGGTTCACAGTGGGGCGACGAGGGCAAAGGCAAAATTGTCGACGTCTTCGCCGAGCGCTTCGATATCGTGGCGCGCTATCAGGGCGGCCACAATGCCGGGCACACGGTCTTCATCGGGGACAGGAAGTTCGTCCTGAAACTGATTCCAAGCGGCATTCTGCGCCCCGGAAAAATTGCCGTGATCGGCAACGGGCTGGTCCTCGATCCGGTGGCCCTGTTCGCCGAAATCGACACGCTGGAAGCGGCGGGCGTGAGTGTCGCCGGCAGCCTGTTCATCAGCAACCGCGCGCACGTGCTGTTCCCGGCCCACCGCATGATGGAACGGATGTCTGAAGGGCGGCCGGGGCGCATCTCCATCGGGACCACGTCGCGCGGCATCGGGCCGTGCTACGAAGACAAGGCCGGGCGCCGCGGCATCCGCGTGTCCGGCCTGCTGGACCGGGAGTTCTTCCGCGCCCAATACGACTCGGTGATGGAGGAGAAAGTCGCCATCGCCAAGGCGTTTGGGATCTACGACGGGCTGAATCTGGCCGCGGTCCGCGACCAGTACGAAGCGCTGGCTGAGCGCCTCCGGCCCATGGTGTGCGACACCGCCCTGCTGCTCAACCAGGCCATCGCGGCGGGCAAGACGGTGATGTTCGAGGGCGCGCAGGGCACCATGCTGGACCTGGACCACGGGACGTATCCTTTCGTCACCTCCTCCAGCGCGTCGGCAGGGGGCGCGTGCACCGGAACCGGCGTGCCGCCCACGCGCATCTCCGGCGTGATCGGCGTGTCCAAGGCCTACATCACGCGCGTGGGCGGAGGTCCGTTCCCCACCGAGGCGTTGAACGCCGAGGGCGAAGCCATACGCCAGCGCGGAAACGAATTCGGAGCGGTAACGGGGCGTCCGCGGCGTTGCGGCTGGTTCGATGCGCCGCTGATGCGGTACACCGCGGCCATCAATGGGTTCGACAGCCTGGTGGTGACCAAGCTCGATGTGCTCGACGAGTTCGACCGTATCCCCGTGTGCGTGGGCTACCGGTCGGGCGGCCAGGACATCGCCGGCATGCCGTCGACAGTGGCCGAGATCGCCGCCCTGGAGCCGGTTTACGAAAGCCTTCCGGGCTGGCGGACCTCGACCTTCGGAATCGATTCCTACGACGCGCTGCCGGCCAGGGCGAAAGATTACATTGCGTTTCTGGAGCGCCAGACCGGCGTGGAAGCCGGGTGCATCTCCACCGGGCCGGAGCGCAATCAGACGATTGTCCGGCAGGGGTCGCGGTTTGAACGGTTGCTGCCGTAGGAGCCGCCGGGCCATCCTGTTCCTATGGCTGGCGCTGCCGGTCTGCGCGCAGACGCCGCGCGAGATCGTGCGGCGCGCCGTGGCTCTCGACAGCGTCAACGCCAGGCGGATCCGCGAATTCACGTACCTGCAGAGGCAACAGGAGCGGGAGTACCACAACTCCGGCAAACTGAAGCGGGCCGCCATTCGCACCTGGGAGATCTCCTTTCTGAAGGGATCGCCCTACCGGCGCCTGGTGGCGCGCAACGATACTCCGCTCTCCGCCGGGGAAGGGGAATCCGAAGACGAGCGCATGCGCTACACAGCCGCACAGCGCCGCCGGGAATCGCCGGCCGAGCGCGCCCGGCGGGTGGACGAGTGGGAACGCCGCGAGCGGCAGCGTCGCGAGCCGCTGCTGGAGGTTCCCGACGCGTTCGATTTCAAACTGGCAGGCGAGGAGACCGTTGACGGCGAGTCGGTCTATGTGATCGACGCCGCGCCCCTGCCGGGATACCGGCCCAGGTCGTCCTACGGGTCGTATTTGCCGAAAATGAGGGCGCGCTTCTGGATCGCCAAACGGGATTTTCAGTGGCTGAGGATGGAGGCCGGGACCCTGGACACCATCGCGTTCGGCGGCATCCTGGTGCGTCTGGCGAAGGGCACCACCGTGTCGATGGAACAGGGCCGGGTGGAGGACGGGCTGTGCCTGCCGAAGCATCTTGCGATCCACCTCTCGGCGCGCGTGGCGCTGGTCAAGGTGGTTCGCACCGGCATGGAGTATACGTTCGGCGACTTCCGGCGGAGCCCCCCGGTGGTCCACCCGCGGTGATACGCTGTGCTACCATGACTGCCAATATGAATACTAAGATCGTCGTTCGGCGAATTGGCGTACTTTCCATGGCCAGGATAATGGCCGTGATCTACTCCATGATCGGCTTGATTGTGGGTACGGTTTTCTCGTTGATTGCCGTGACCGGAGAGGCCCTCGGGTCTCCGATCGGCGGCTCCAGCAAGCTGATTGAAATGATGATGGGCATCGGCGCTATCATCCTGTTTCCGATTCTGTACGGCTTGGTCGGGTTGGTCTCAGGCTTGCTTACCGGTGCGATATACAACCTGGCATCCCGCATAATTGGCGGCATTGTCGTCGAAGGAGAGCAGACGAACATCTGATCGCCTCCACGGGAACTTGCATATTCCCGTGAGCGCTAAGGTCGAAACAACCGTGCCGGCCACTTCCGCGTGGTCGCGGTTCCGTTGCGTGCTCGGAGCCGGGATAGTGCGGAAGCGGTTGCGGGGGATTGAATTGCCTGTCGCACGGTGGGGCGGACGAATCGGCCACCCCACCCTGGCGCTACACTATAGCGGATGCGCCTGCTGACGGGACCGGCCGGCTCCGGGAAGACCACCACTGTGCTCGGTGAGTTCCGCGAGGCGCTTAGCCGGGCCCCGGACGCGCGGCTGCTGGTGCCCACGGCCACCATGGCGCAGCACCTGCAAAACCGATTGGCGCGCGAAGGCGTGGTGTTCCGCGGCCAGTGGGTCGCCACACTGCACAAGTTCGCCGAGGCGTGGGTAGACGATCTGCCGGAGGTCTCCGGCGAGGTGCTCTACCTGTTGGTGGAGGAGGCGGCGCGGCGCGCTGGCCGGCCGGAATTCGCCCGCGTGGCTCACTTTCCCGGCTTCTGCGCGGCGCTGGCGCGCGCCATTGCGGAATTCGCTTCGGCGGGGTGCGATAGCGTCAAACTGGCGCGCTGCCTGCCCGGAACTCCCCTGGCGGAGGCGTTTCTGGCGGTGTACCGCGAGTTGGAAAGCGAGATCGCGCGGCGCGGCCTGGCCCTGCGCGCGCAACGCCTCGAACTGGCGGCGGAACGGATCGAAGTCCAGGGACTGAACGGCATCGGCGCCGTCTGGCTGGACGGATTTCATGCCCTGCCCGACCCGGAGTTGCGCCTGATCGCAGCCATGGGCCGGCGCGCGGACCTCACCATGACGCTCGGCGACGCCGACCTGTCGGACGAAACCCGCGAGCGGCTGGCCGCCATGGGATTTCGCGAGGAGCGCGCCGGCCGCGGGCGGCGCGCGCCGGCGGAGATCCTGGTGGCGGCCCAGGGGATCGAGCGGGAAGCCGAGGAGATCGCGCGGCGAATCCTCGATCAGGCGGCCTCGGGGCTGGCTTTCCGCGAGATGGGCATCGTCGTGAGAGCGGCGGGCGCTTACGTCCCGGTGCTGCGCGCGACCCTGGCGCGGTTCGGCATCCCGGCGCATTTCTACTTCGATTCGCGGCTGGACGAGCACCCCGTGGTGCGCTACCTGGGAGGCGCGGTGGAGGCCATGCTGAGCGGATGGGACCACGCGCGCACGCTCGCGGTGTTGCGCCTGGCGCCGCGCTTCGCCGACAATCCCGCCATGGACCGCTTCGATTTCGCGGTCCGCGAGCAGATGCCCAACGCGGGGCTGGGCGATCTGCGGTCGCTGCTCATGGCGCCGGAGGGCCACGCGCTCCCGGGCGCCGAGGGGCTGCTGCACAAGCTGTGTCGGCTGGCGACGCTGGAGGAATGGCGCTCGTTCGCCATGCATCCGCGCGACTGGGCGGCGCGGTTCCGCGATCTGCGCCACCTGTTCCGTCCGGCGGTGGACGCGCTTCCCACGGGGCCGGATCGCCATGAGGCGGCGCTGCTCGACCGCGGCCAGGCGCAGGCGTTGGATCTGTTCGACAAGGCGCTGGACGAAGCCGCGCAGGCGCTCCCGCCGGAACGGGAGATCCCCATCGAGCCCTTCTGGCGCGCGGTGCAATCGGTGTTGCGCCTGCTGCCGCTGCGGCTGCGCGACGGCCGCCGCAACGCGGTCCACGTGCTTTCGGCCGAAGAGGCGCGCCAATGGGTGCTGCCGGTGGCGTTCGTGTGCGGCCTGGTGGAGCGGCAGTTTCCGCGGTTCCATACGCAGGATTTGTTCTTTCCGGATGCGGCGCGGCGGCGTTTGAACCAGGCCGGAGTGCGGGTGCGCACCACCGCCGAGCACGAGCGGGAAGAGCGGGCGCTGTTCGATTCCGCCATCTCCCGCGCCAGCCTGCTGGCGGTGCTGACGTATCCGCGGTACGATCAGCGCGGCGAGCGGACGCTCGCGTCGCCGTTCCTGGACGGCCGCGCGTCGATGCGGATCGAGGACGCGCGCGCGGCCAGTCCGCGGCCGCGCAGCGGACGCCGCGAGCGGCCGGCGGTCGAAATCCGCGCGCCCGGCCTGCTGGCGCGCCTGGTGGAGAAGTCCTCCCGGCAATCGCCCAGCTCGCTGGAAACGTTCTTGCAGTGCCCGTTCGAGTACTTCGGAAGCCGCACGCTGCGGTTGCGCGGCGCGCCAAAACGGCCCGAAGAGCGGCTGGATTTCCCGGCGCAGGGCGACATCGTCCACGAGGTCTTGAAGCAGTGGTGGCCGCGGCGGCCGGTTGCCATCGCGCCGGTCTTCGAGCGCGTGTTCGAAGAGTACTGCGAGCGGAACCGCATCCCTTCGGGCTACCACGCCGAACGGCTGCGCAACTCCATGTTGGAGGACCTGGCCGCCTTCGCCGCCGACACCACCTGGCCGCCGGGGCTGAAGTCGCGGATGGAGGTTCCGTTCACCTTCGCGCTGAGCACTCCCGAGGGCATTCCGGGAATCGAGATCGCCGGCAGGATCGACCGCCTGGACTCGGCGGAGGATGGCGGCGCCTACGTCATCGATTACAAGTACGGCAATATAGCGCGGGTGAAATCGAAACTGGACGACGAGCGGACGCTGCAGGCGCAGTTGTACGGCATGGCGGCCGAGCGCAACTTCGGCGCCAGCCTCGCGGGCATGTTCTACGTGGGGTTGAAGCGCGAAGTGAGTTACGTGGGATGGAGCTCGAACGGCCTGCTCGGGAAGGAGCCATTCCCCGAAGGCTGGTTCGAGCGCGCGCGGGAGCGGACACTGGCGGTGGTGGAGCGGATTCGCGAAGGCCGCGTGGCTCCCGATCCCGCCGATACGGACCACTGCGCGTGGTGCGATTTCCGCGACGCCTGCCGCGTGGACCGGCGGGCGGCGGTTGCCGAAGAGCGGGCCGCCGGGGAGCGGGCATGAAGCCTGTGACATTCACTGCGCGCCATGTGGGGCGGACCTCCTGGTCCGCGCGGGACGCCCTCGTCCCGCTCTTCGCTCGCGGAATCGAATGTCTGGGACGGGCGAAAAGCCGGCCAGGGGGCCGGCTGCGGACCGGGGGGTCCGCCCCACAACCGTCATGAGTACACCTAAATTCACCGCGCGCCAACTCGAAGCCGTGGATGTCTCCCGGCGCCATGTGGACGCCTGCGTCGTAGCGGGCCCCGGCTCGGGGAAGACCACCGTGCTGGTGGAGTATTTCCGCCGCCTGGTGGCCGAGGGCGTAGACCCGGTGCGCATTCTGGCCATCACCTTCACCGACAAGGCCGCCGCGCAGATGCGGCGCAGGCTGGCCGAGGCGTTCCGCGAGGACGCGGAGATTCGCCCGAAGCTGGAACGCGCCTGGGTGTCCACGGTGCATGGATTCTGCGCGCGGCTATTGCGGGAGAATGCCGTGGCCGCGGGCGTGGACCCGGAGTTTACGATCGCCGACGAGCGGGAAGTCGGGCGCTGGCAGCAGGAGTCCATGGCGGAGGCGATGGAATCGATCTTCGCCGATCACCCCGCGGCCGTGCGGGCGCTGATCCGCGGCCTCGCGTCTTCCTCCTTCGAGGCGGCCATCCTGTCGGCCTACGACGCCATGCGCGGCGCGGGCACGGAGATCGGCGCTCTCGCGGGCTTTCCCATGCCCGCGGGGACGTCGCTTGCCGACATCGCCGAAACGCTCGGCGAGTTGCGCCGCGACGACATCTCGGACTGGAACGGCGCGCAGAAGGGGGAGTTCGAGGCGGCGCTGGAAGCCATGGCGCGGATCGTGGCGGCGCCGGGCCCGCGGGAAGCGCTCGTTGCCGTGGAGGGTTGCAACTACAAGCTGACCAAATTCAAGCGCGGCAACGCGGCATACGACCTGCTGAAAAACCTGCGCGAAGAGCAACTCAAGCGGCTCCAGCAGACGCTCGTCACCGGGCTATACGCCTCCGAGCGCGAGTTGCTGATCGAGGTGCTGCGCCGCTTCGACGGCATCTATCGCCAGAGGAAGAGCCAGGCGGGCGCGCTGGATTTCGCCGACCTCGAAGAGTTCGCCGTGGGTCTGCTGGAGAACAATCCGGAAACGCGCGCGCGCCTGCAATCCCAGTTCGAGCACGTGCTGATGGACGAGCTGCAGGACACCAACGGGCAGCAGGCCCGGCTGCTGCGCCTGGTGCGGCCGCCCGGACGGTTCTACGCGGTGGGCGACGTGAACCAGTCGATCTTCGGATTCCGCCACGCCGAGCCGGCGGAGTTTCTGAAGTTCCGCTCCGAGGCGGCGGCGTCCGGCGGGCGCGTGGTCGAGTTGGTGGAGAACTTCCGCAGCCGGCCGGAAATTCTGCACGCCGTTGAAACTATCGTGGCCGGCGCCCCGGGGATCGAACGGCGGAGACTGATTGCGGGGAAAACTTTCGACGACGCGGACGGGGACGCGCCGCGCGTGGAAGCCATCGTGGCGCCCTCGGTAGACGCCGAGGCGCGCGCGGTGGCGCGGCGCATGCTGTGTCTGCTTGAGACCGAGCCGCGGCATTCCTTCCGCGACATTGCCGTGCTGGTGCGCAATACCGAGGTGCTGGCGGAGTTCATGGCGGCTTTCGACGATGCCGGCATCCCGTACGTGGTGAATCGCGGCAAGGGCTTCTACGAAACGCGCGAGGTTGGCGACCTGGTGCAGCTTCTGCGCGCCATCGCCAATCCACGCGACGAAATCAGCCTGGCGGCGGTGCTGCGGTCGCCGCTGGTGGGAGCCTCCGACGAGGCGCTGCTGCGGCTGCGATTGCTGGGCGGGGACCTCGCCGGCGCCCTGATGAGTCTGCGCCGGGAAGACGATCCGGAGTTCGACCCGGCGGATATCGAGGCGCTGTTCCGCTTCCGCGACCGCCTGCGGGAATGGCGGCGGCGGCGCGAGTACATGTCGTTCGACCGGCTGCTGCTCGACGCCATGGACGAAACCGGATATGGCGCGGAGCCGGGCAGCCGCGCCGCGGCCAATATCGACAAGTTTCTGGCGCAGGCTCGGGCCGCCGCGCCGCGCACTTCGCTCGACGCCTTCGTGCGGGATCTGGAAATGCTGCGCGAGAGCAACCGGGCGGGGCAGGATTCGGCGCCGGAAGACGCCTCCGACGCGGTGCAGGTGATGACCGTACACTCCGCCAAGGGCCTGGAGTTTCCCATCGTCTTCGTCGCGGCCATGCACAAGGGAGTGCAGGGCAATCCGCCGGTGGTCGCCTTTTCGCCGCGTTGCGGGTTGGGCGCGAGCTGGCGGAATCCGGCCCGCCGCGCGGACGTTGACGATCTGTTCCACCAGGCCATCCGCGAGGAGCGGAACAGGAGCGAGGCGAAGGAGGCGGACCGGCTGTTGTACGTCGCCATGACGCGCGCCGAACACAACCTGGTGCTTAGTTTTTCAACCGGCGGCAGGAAGCCCGCGAATTGGGCGAAGCCGGTGGTGGACAACCTGCTGCTGGATCTGGGCCAGCCGGGCGAGCGGACGCTCGAACGCGTGACGCCCGATGGCGAGACCTGGAAACTGCGGGTGTCGGTGGATTCCGATGTGGGGCAGGCGATTCGCCTGCCAGCGTCCGAGGGCCGGCGAATCGTCGGCCCCGCGCCGGAGCCGGTGGAGCTGTTGCCTCGGCCCGCCCTCACCGGCCAGCACGAAACCAACGTCACGGTGACGGATCTCACGAAGTTCGCAAGTTGCCCGCGGTCGTACTATCTGGGCAGGTACCTGGGGTTCACAGGCAAGCCGCGCAAAACGGCGGAGAGCGCCGCCGGCGATTCACTCGCGGCCAGCGAGTTGGGCAACCAGGTGCATAGGCTGCTGGCTGGGAAGCAGGTGGACGATCCCGATCCGCGGGCGGTGCGCCTGGCCGAGACGTTTCGCAAAGGGCCGCTGGGCCGCCGCGTGGAGCGGGCCACGCGCGTGGAGCGGGAGTTCGATTTCCTGATGGCGGTGGACCCCCTGGTGGTGAGCGGGCAGATCGACCTGTGGTTCGAGGAGAGCGGGGAACTGGTGATCGTCGACTACAAGACGGGCGCGGCCGGCGAGCCTGAGATGCACGAGCGCGCCCGGGAGTATGAACTGCAACTCCGGCTGTACGCCATGGCGTTGGAGCGCGTAACGGGCCGCGCGCCCGCTCGTGCCTGCCTGCATTTTCTCGCGCCCGACGCGGTGGTTGACGTGGATCTCGCACCGTCGCTGATCGACTCTCCCGACCAGACCGTGCGCGACTTCGTGGAGGCGCAGGAGACGCTGGAGTTTCCCTTGCGGGAAGGCGGGCATTGCAGGCGGTGCCCGTTCTATAAGGACGTTTGCCCGGCGGGGTGAGGCGCCGTTTCGCGGCCGCGCATCCGGGGCTGCGCCAGTTGCCGGATCTGCGCTTCCGGCATACTGAACGTCACGGCGACCGTGGACCCGTCGGCGGCGACATTGAGAGACTTCGCCAGAGCGGCGGCATCGGGGTTCTTTTGCGCCTGCATCTGCGCCACGTTGGCCAGGAGTTGCAGCATTCCAGCGAGCGTGGCGGCGTTCTGCGCGGTGTCAACCTGGGCCCGTGCCGTGACCGTCACGTTGGCGCCGAACCTGACGGCGACGCTGGCCTGCTGGATCTGTGCGAGCGCCTGCACGTTCAATCCCGGCACCATGGGGGCCGCGCTGGGCAGATGCAAGCCGGCCGGCGCGACGGTGGTCAACACCCACGCGTCATTGGCTGCGCTCAACTGGGCGATGCGCGAGACTACGGCGGGGCTGAGGCGCCGGGCCTCCGGCGACTGGCGGTCGATGGCGCCCTTGACGCTGGCCACATCGCCGAAGACCGCCAGCGTGGAGTCCAGGAAGGCCAGCCCCTGTAGCCCTTCGGGGCTCTTGAGGATGGCGGCGTCCTTGTAGGTCTCCGTGGCCACGCCGGCCGCCCAGGCGGCGGCAGTAATGGCTTCGACGGGGAACGTGCCGCGCGCCAGAGCCAGGCCGGCGGCCGAACCTGTGCCGCGGTTGGTGGCCGCCAGAAGCTCCGTCACATCCCGCCGCGGGTCGAAACCGGTGAGTGTGGTAAGGGCCTGGAGTTGCTGTTCGTGGGGAGCGATCAGGGTCAGGACGTACTGGCCGAAGGGCGAGGCCTTCGCCTGAGTCACGTTGACGCCGGCGATGACCGTGGCGTCTGGCATGACCAGGCTGAGCAGGCGCGAGTCTGCCGCCGGAAGTGTCCCGGCGAAAACCATGGCGAGTGCGGCGGTGTTGCGGAGGGTTGCCTTCATAACAATGAAGACGGGGGACGCGGGCGGTTGTTAGCCGGGGCGGGCGCCAGTCGGCCAGACTCTGGCCGATCGCCTTCTGCAAGTGACTGATTCCATGGACACTAGGCAGTGTAAATCGGCCAGACTCTGGCCGACTGAGGCCGCCTCACGGCATTGTAGGGAGTGTGGCGGAGCGGCCCTCGGCGCCATCAACCCACCGAGCCCGCGGCGTGTCCCACCCAGGCGGCCACCAGATTCCAGGCGACGCACAAGGCAAACAGCACGTTCATCTTTCGAAGAAGCCTCGTGCGGCCGGAACGCCACGCGACTGTCCCCAGCACGACCGCCAGAACCTTCGCCAGCGCCAGGGCTATCCTGGGGTCGGCCGCCCCCGTCAGCGCCGCCCGGATGAGCGGATTGGCTTCCCCTACGCCGTGGCGCAAAAAGAGCAGCGTGGTCAGTGCGTCCATTGCCTGAAGACAGATAAATGCAAACAAGATCATTTCGGCTCCCGGTTCGTCCAGTCAAACGTAGCGTTTCGGATGAGGGGCTGCCAATGGTACCCGTTCCGGTACTCTGGCGCCAGTTTGGTGCGGTTCCGCACTATCGGCGTAACTGGCGCTGCGCGGGACGCCCATTCCCGCGCTATGCTCAAACACAGAGTGCGCCATTCGGTGAGCCGAATGTTTAGAGACCGTGGCTGAAGATCCACTAACATATCTACCGCGAAAACCGGCCCACGAAGTGCCAAAGGGCACTGTCATTTACGGTCCGGACTCGCCCAACCAACACCTATATGTGGTGATCGGCGGACGTGTGCGCATCACCCATGCGTCGATCGGCGGCGGCCACACGGTCGGACGTATCGTGCGGGCGGAGGGACTGTTCGGGGAAGCGGCGCTGGGCGGCTGGCCGGCGCCGTCGGAATCCGCCGTGGCGATGGACGACGTAACCATGATGTCGTGGACGCGCGAGGAAGTGGAGCGGCAGATCGAACGCGAACCGAGGCTGGGCCTGGCTCTGTGCCAATCCCTGGTCCGGCAGGGGCTGGAGCTTCAGAAACGCATCGAGAGCATGGCCGTTTATAAGACCCCGGAGCGGGTGATGCTGGCGTTGCTGGCGTTGGCTGGCGACCTCGGCACCGAAATGCCCGACGGGACCGTCCGCATCCCCTCCTTGACGCACCACACCCTGGCGGAATACGTGGGAACGTCGCGCGAGGTGGTGACATTCCAGATGAACCGCCTGCGCCGCCTGGGACTGATCGGTTACTCGCGCCAGTTCATCGACGTCCACCCGAAGCCGCTGCGCGAGGCTCTCAAAGCGGACAGCGGCGCAGGGGCGAAACCCGCCTAATGTGGGGCAGGCTTTCAGCCTGCGGCGGGTTTTTAACCCGCCTTCCGATGCCCGCACCGGGCCGCATCGAAGGTGCTATGTCGCGAATCGTCGGATTCCGGTGCGCGGTCCTGGCGGCGGGCTTCTGTGGGGCGGACGCCCCCGTCCGCGGCCGGCCCCCCGGCCGGCTTTTCGCCAGTTGGAAGCACTCGATCCTTGGGGCTGGTAGCGGGACGGGGGCGTCCCGCGCGGACCAGGGGTCCGCCCCACGCTAACCGCCTTCAATCGTAGACGAAGTGCAGCAGCTTCTTGAGATCCTCCCAAGCCTCCCGCTTGGCGGGTTCGTTGTAGGGCCGCAACAGGTAGGAGGGATGGTAGGTCACCATCACCGGAATGTCTCTCCATTGCAGCCACTTGCCGCGCATTTTGGTGACGCCCTCTTTGTGGCCGGTGAGCGCCCGGGCGGCGGTTCCGCCCAGCGCGCAAATGGCTTTCGGACGAATGGCGGAAAGCTGGCGGCTGAGGAACTGCCCGCAGATTTCCATCTCATCCGGCTCGGGAGTGCGGTTGCCGGGCGGCCGGCACTTCACCACGTTGCAGATGTAGACGTCGTCGCGGCGCAGCGGAATCCCCTCCTTGCGGGCGGTACCCTCGATCATCTGGGTCAGCAGTTGCCCGGCGCGGCCCACGAACGGGATGCCCTGGGCGTCTTCATCCGCGCCCGGCCCTTCGCCCACGAAGACCAGCGGCGACTCCGCGTTGCCCACGCCGAAAACCAGCTTGTTGCGCCCTTCATGCAGGCGGCACCGCCGGCAATCGCCGATGTCTTCGAGAATGCGCGGCAGGGTATCGCCCGCGGGCGCGAGCGGCGGAAGATCGGGAGCGGTGGGCATAAGCGTGGATGGCGTGGGCGCGGGCTGGGGCGTTCGCCGGTAGAGGGTCTTAACGCCCAGGTCCTGGTAAAACTCGAGATAGCGGCGGAGAGTGTCAGCTTCCATCGGCGGCATGGAGGGCCAGGCGGAGTTTCAGCACCTGGTCGAAGATACGGTCGGCCACCTCGCGCTTGGGAGCGCGCGCCAGGGGCAGGGTTTCGCCGGTGCGCAAGACCAGGGTGACTTCGTTCTCCTCGGACTCGAACCCCACTTCGGGGCCGCCCACCAGGTTGGCGACGATCATGTCGCAGTTCTTGGACTCCAGCTTGCGGCGGGCCTCGGCAACCAGGTTCTGGGTCTCGGCGGCGAAGCCGATCAACAGGCGGTCTCCCTTCTTGCGGCCCAACTCGGCCAGGATATCGGGCGTGGGATCGAGTTCCAGCGACAGGCGCGCCGCGGTCTTCTTGACCTTCTGGGCCGGCACCTTGCTCAAATGGAAATCGGCGACGGCCGCGGCCTTGACCACGATGCCGGCGTCTTCCAGGTGGGCCAGAACCTGTTCGCGCATCTCGGCGGCGGTGCGCACCGCGATGGTCTCCACCCCGCGCGGGCGGCGCCAGGTTCACCGGGCCGGAAACCAGGATGACGCGCGCGCCGCGGGCGGCGGCGGCTTCGGCCAGCGCATAGCCCATCTTGCCGCTGGAGCGGTTGGAGAGGAAGCGCACCGGGTCGAGCGGTTCCTGGGTGGGACCGGCGGTGACCAGCACCACTTCGCCTTCCAGATCGCGGCGGCCGTGGGCTTCCAGGCGGATGGCCTCGGCGATAGCTTCCGGGTCGGCCAGGCGTCCCGGTCCGGTCATGCCGCAGGCCAGGTATCCGCTCTCCGGCTCGACGATGCGGTGGCCGCGCCGGCGCAGCGTTTCCAGGTTCGCCTGGGTGGCCGCGTGGCGCCACATGTTGACGTTCATGGCCGGGGCGATCACCACCGGACCGGTGAAGGCCAGGTAAAGCGTGGTCAGAAAATCGTCCGCCAACCCGTGCGCCAGCTTGGCCATCAGATCCGCGGTAGCCGGGGCGATGGCCAGGATCTCGTACTCCTGGGCCACGGAAATGTGCTCGATGGCGCTCTCGACGGCGAAGAGATCGGTGAGCGTCTTGCGGCCGGTGAGCGAGGCGAACGTCAGCGGGCGGACGAATTCCTGCGCCGCCTCCGTCATCACCGTCTGCACCTGGTGTCCCTGCTGCATCAGCAGGCGCGCCAGTTCGGCCGCTTTGTAGGCCGCGATGCCGCCGCCGATGCCGAGAAGGATCTTCATGGGAAGAAGCCGGCCACCCCGCAGCCGCTACAGTACGGGTTCGGGCGCCGGTTCCAGGGGTGCGGGGCCGGTGAGGGAATACTTCACCAGGCCGCGGCGCACCTCTTCGACGGCGATGATGGTGGGTTTCTTGGAGGACGTGGGCAACACGGGCCGCGCGCCGGCCTGCAATTGCCGGGCCCGCTTGGCCGCCACGATGATGAACCGGTAGGTGCTCTGCTCCGGATCGTCGGGAATGGTGCAGTGCGCGTTATTGCGCGGTGGAACTTTGTCGCCCATGATATCGATGCCTCTTCAAACTTGAAATGTTTCCAAGACGGGCCGGACCTGGTCTTCCATCCTGGTCCGCCGTACCCGCTCGGCGCGAACTATGGCGCTCAGGACGGCGCCGGCTTCATCTGCGTCGCGATTGATCAGGACATAATCGTACGCACTATAGTTCCGGATTTCCTCGGCGGCTGCCCGCAACCGCTTTTGAATCACTTCCTCCGGGTCCTCGCCGCGGGCGCGAAGCCGAGCCTCCAAAACCTGTCGCGAGGGAGGCAGGATGAAAATCGTAACTACTTCGAGAACCTTGCTTTTCAATTGTCTCGCACCTTGCACGTCGATGTCGAGTACCAGGTCGTCGCCCCTGGCCTGGGCTTGCTCCAGAATCCCGCGATGGGTGCCGTAATAGTCCGTGCCGAAAACCACCGCGTGTTCCAGAAATTCGTCGTTGGCCAGGCGGCGCTCGAACTCCTCGCGGGAGATGTAGTGGTAGCTCTGGCCCTCCACTTCCTTCCCGCGCGGAGCCCGCGTGGTGTAGGAGACCGAGAACAGCAGCCCCGGTACGCTGGCGAACAACTTATGCACCAGCGTCGACTTGCCCGACCCCGACGGAGCCGAAACGATAAAGACGGTTGTCATGTCAGCGTCACACCGCGCCGGAATAGCCGCTCCCTCACGGCCGCGGTTCCGGGCCATCCCTCACTCCAGATTCAACGACTGCTCCCGGATCTTGTCGATCTCGGCCTTGGCGGCCAGCGACAGGTCCGTCATGGTGAGCCCCAGGTCGCCCAGCCCGCCGGTCTTCGACAGGATCGTGTTGGCTTCGCGGTTCATCTCCTGCAGCAGAAAATCCAGCCGCTTGCCCACTTCGCCGCCGAGCGAGACGATGCTCTCCAGTTGCGCCGCGTGCGTGCTCAGGCGGACCAGTTCCTCGCTGATGTCGCTGCGGTCCGCCAGGATGGCGGCTTCCTGCGCCAGGCGCTGCGGATCCACCGCCGCGCCGCGCAGCAGTTCGTCCAGCCTTTCCCGCAGCCGCTTTTGGAACGCCGGGATCGCCCCGGCGCGGATCTCTTCCATGCGGGCCACTAGGGTGCGCAGAACCTCGCAGCGCTGGCGGATCTCCAGCGCCGTGGCCGCGCCCTCGCGTTCGCGCGAAGCGTTCCATGCCTCCAGCGCCTCGCCCGCGGCCTCGAGCAGCGCCCTGCCAACCGCTTCACCGGGCTCCCGCTGCTCGCCCGAGGTCAACACCCCCGGGGCCTGCAAGGCGGCGTCGATGTCGGGCGGAGCGCTCAACCCGTACTTCCCGGACGCCTGCCGGAAGGCCTGCATATAAACGTCCAGCAGTTCCCAGTTAACCGGCGCCTTGGCGGCGGCCGCGATGGGCGTGAACGACGCCTGCGCCTGCACGTGCCCCCGCGCCACGCCCGGCTTCAGCACGCCGCGAACCTGGTTCTCCAGGGAGTCCATGTCCGGGGGCATGTGCAAATGCAGGTCCAGCCCGCGATGGTTCACGCTCTTCAGGCTGAAGACGATCTCGCCTTCCTCGACGGTCTTTCTTACCCGGGCAAAGCCGGTCATGCTGCGTACGCTCACAAGTCCAGCCCCGATCCGGCGTCCACGAATTGCAATTCGTGAAGCCGCCGATAGATTCCCCCCATGCCGAGCAGCTCTTCGTGCGTTCCGGTTTCGCGGATGCGGCCCTTCTCGATCACCACGATTTTATCCGCGCGGCGGATGGTGGACAACCGGTGCGCGATCACGATGACGGTGCGGTGCTCCATCAGGTTGGCCAGGGCCCTCTGCACCAGCAGCTCCGATTCCGTATCGAGGTGCGAGGTGGCTTCGTCCAGAATCAGGATGGGCGCGTTCTTCAACAGCGCCCGCGCGATGGCCAGGCGCTGCCGCTGCCCGCCGCTCAGCTTCACGCCGCGGTCGCCCACGATGGTGCCGTATCCCTCCGGCAGCCGCAGAATGAAGTCGTGCGCCAGGGCGGCAACCGAGCGCGGCGTGGATCGACTCCATGGAAGCCAGCGGCCGCGCGTAGGCGATATTGTGCGCCACCGTATCGTTGAACAGGAAGGTATCCTGCGCCACGATGCCGATGTGCGAGCGCAGCGACGCCAGATCCAGTTCGCGTACGTCGTGGCCGTCGAGGCACACGGCCCCATCGGTCGCGTCATATAGGCGCGGGACCAGGTTCGCCAGCGTGGTCTTGCCGCCGCCCGAGGGCCCCACCAGAGCCACCACTTCGCCGGCCTTCACTTCCAGGTTGAGCCCGCGGATGTGGAACCCGTTGGGCGCCGCCGGATAGTGGAACGAGACGTTGCGAAACGCGATGGCCTGGGTGAATTCCTCCAGTTTGACCGCGCCGGGCTTCTCGGCGATTTCCTCGGCGTGGTCGAGATAGGAGAAGACCTCGTGCGAACTGCCCAGCGCCTGCTCGAAGATGTTGTGGATGCCCACCAGGCGTTTGACGGGTTCGAGCAGCATGAGCAGCGCCACCACGAAGCTGGTGAAATCCTTGGCGGTGAGCGAGCCGTGAAGAATTTGATCGCGCGCATACCAGAGCAGCGCCACAATCGTGGCGGCGCCCACCATCTCGATCAGCGGAGACGAGATGGCCTGCTGGCGGACGTACTGCAGGTTGGTCTTCAGCAGCCGGCGCGACGATGCCCGGAAGCGCCGCGATTCGTAACTTTCGGCGCCGAAAACCTTCACCACCATATGGCCGCTGAGGGTTTCCTGGAGGATCTGGCTCAACTCGCGCTGGCGGTCCTGGGTGCCGCGCGTGGTGCGGCGGATGCGCTTGCCGATCCGCATCACCGGCAGAATGACCAGAGGCAACACCAGAAAACTGAGCAGCGCCAGGCGGGCGTCCCGATCGATCACCACCAGCAGCAGCCCGATCAGAGTGAACGACTGCCGCAGAAAATCCGCCAGAATGTGCGATGTGGCGAGTTGCACCTTGTCGACATCGTTCATGATGGACGACATCAGCTTCCCGGTGGAATGCGATTCGAAGAACTGCGCGCCCTGTTTGAGCACTTTATCGAAAACCTGGTTGCGCAGGTTGGTGACCGCCGAGAAACCGACGTAATTGACCAGGTAGTTTCCCAGATAGTCGCACAGGCCCTTCACCAGAAAGACCGTCAGAATGGCGAAGGCCATCACGGCCCAGATATTGTGAAACACAGGCGGATGCGGCAGATAGAAATAGTGGTGGAAGATGGGGGTCTTGTTGAGCTGGATGGGCGCATCGGCGGCTTTGGGATCGAGGAGCGTGTAGAGAATCGGCCCGACCAGGATCGCCATCATGCCCGTGGCGCCGCCGGCCACCGCCATCAGCACCACGGAAATCGCCAGTTGCGCCGAATAGCGGCGTCCGTAGGCCAGCAGGCGCCAGAGTTCCTTCATGCATGCACCCGCAGCCGCGCGGTGGCGAAGATCACCTGCGACGCGCGCACGTTCGCGATGCCGCCCTCCGCCCGGACCACCTCGCAAGCCGTCCGCCATGGCCCCCAGATGGCCGGGTCCGATTCGCCAAAAATCGCCACCACCGGGACTCCGAAGGCCGCCGCCATGTGGGCCGGGCCGCTATCGTTGCCCACGAATAGCGAAGCCGTGGCCAGCAGGTCCCTGATTTCCGAAAGCGGCCGGCCGTGCAGCGCGGGAAAGCCGGCGAACGGAGAAAGATCGTCGGTTGCGGCGCCGATGAAGACCACTTCCAGGCCGGACCCCCGCAGGTGCCTGGCCACCTCGAGGAAACCGCCCGCCCGCCAGGTCTTCGCGGGGGTTGCGCCCACCGGGTGGATCACCGCCACCGGGTCCGCGGGTCCGGTCATGCGCGACACCAACTGTGCCCGCGGCACCTCCCCGCGCGGCGCGCCCAGCCAGACCATGGCGCTGGCCAGGTGCTCGGCCGTGTGTACGGTCCGCTCCTCGCCCAGAATTTGCTGCGCCCGCGGGATATGCAGGTTGTAAACCAACCGGTGGCGGAAGTGTCCGAACCCGGCGCGGTAGCGCGCGCCCGACAGCGCCGTCATCCACGCGCTGCGGCTGCCGCCGTGGAAATTCACGCACAACGCCGGGCGCCAGCGGCGCAGCGCGGCCGGCTCCGGCGGCAGCATCTCGTCAACGTCGGCATTGCCTTCGAAGATGTCGCGGAACCGGTCTTCCACTACCACGGCAACCCGCAGGTCGGGCCGGGCGCGCCGCAGGATATCGAGCGCGGGTGTGGTAAGGACGCAATCCCCCAGCGAACGGAGGCGAAGGACGGCGACCCGGGCACCCGGCGGCAGCTTCTCCAGCACGCTTCCCACAACGCCTTATTCTTCGACTTTCGCCTCGTCGACCAGCATCACCGGGATGTCGTCGCGCACGGGGTAGACCCGATGGCACTCGACGCACTTCAGGCCGCTCTGGTCGGGCTTCAGCTCGACCGTCGCTTTGCAGACCGGGCAGACGAGGATTTCGAGCAGTTCTTTACTGATGGCCATAGTGACCATTTCAGTTTACCAGGAGTGGGAGTGGGGGCCGGGTCAGTTTGAGCCGCCGGCGGAATGACGCGCCTTCGGGGCGCTGGCGAAGCACGGCGGGCAGGTGTAAACTCGATTACGATCCTGAGAGGAGGAACTCAATCCCGATGCTCCGGCGAATTGGGCTGTTCAACTTAGTTGGCGCACTCCTGCTGGTGGTTTCGCAGCGCGGCTTCTGTGCCGACAAGGTGCAGTTCTCGGGATCCCTGGTGGCCGTTACGCCGCACTCCGTTTGGGTGAGGGAGGCGAATGCCGTGGTGAGGTTCGCGCGGCTTCCCGACAAGGGTGCAATCAGCGCGCCGAGCCTCCTCGGCCGGTACAAGTTCGGCGATCAGGTTCTGGTCAAGAGTGTTACGATCCAGCGGTTCCGCGACGACGAAGAAGGCCAGTGGTTCGATCTGGAGGCAACCGGCGTGAATTATCTTCGGCCGGCTTCGGCCGCCGAGATGGCGAGCGCTCTCGGCTCGATGGCCCGACGGACGAAGGGAAACCTGTTGCGGGCTGATCCGCCGGCTGATTCGGGGCCGAAGAGCGATGCGCCCGCGCCCGTGAGCCTCAAGACCCTTGAGCTTCCCGATCCCAACATGGATGCCCCTGCCAAGGATTCTCCAGCGGGGATACTGGAACGCTCGCGAGCGCTCACGCAGAAGTACCTCGTGGCGTTGCCGAATTTCAATGCCGACGAAACCACGAGATCATACACAAGTCCAGTTACAAACCCACCGAAATGGCAGATCGTCGAGACGTTGCAATCCGAGATGAGCTTCCGCGGGACGCAGGAAATGCACCGGAACATCCTGAGAAATGGAGAACCCTGGAACGACACATTCGATCATCTGCAGCCGTTCGACCCGCGCGCGCGGGCAAGATGGTGCGCTGCGCAACGTGTTTGATGCGGGTTGCACGGCCCTTGAGTTTGCCAGGCGTGCGGTGGAGGCGGGGGTCCCGGTGCTGGTCTATCGCGCCAAAGCGCCGCCGGACTCATGTTACGTCGGGGGCTTCGGGGTGCAAGGCGAACGCTACTTTCCGGGGCAGTCCGGAGAGGTAGAGATTGCTGAGGCCGATGGCCTGGTGCGCCGGCTGGATCTCTCTACCACCGGGTATCCGAGAGGATTCGGCGCGCAATTGAATGAAACACACGCAACCTGGGATTATGTCAAAATCGGCGGGGAATTCCACTTGCTGCCGGTTGAGGTCAAAGTTCTGGCGGTGGGGGCGTTCGGCAGCATGATGTATTCGGTCCGAACGCTCAAGAATCACCGCCATTTCGAGGCGTTCACCAACATCACTTACAAGTGACTCGCCGCGGGGTTATTTCTTTCGCAGCGCGCCCAGGGCGGCGGCGTAAGCCTCCGGTTCCGAGCCGCCGGGGCTGGCGAAGCACGGCGGGCAGGTGTAAACTCGATTACGATCCTGAGAGGAGGAACTCAATCCCGATGCTCCGGCGAATTGGGCTGTTCAACTTAGTTGGCGCACTCCTGCTGGTGGTTTCGCAGCGCGGCTTCTGTGCCGACAAGGTGCAGTTCTCGGGATCCCTGGTGGCCGTTACGCCGCACTCCGTTTGGGTGAGGGAGGCGAATGCCGTGGTGAGGTTCGCGCGGCTTCCCGACAAGGGCGCAATCAGCGCGCCGAGCCTCCTCGGCCGGTACAAGTTCGGCGATCAGGTTCTGGTCAAGAGTGTTACGATCCAGCGGTTCCGCGACGACGAAGAAGGCCAGTGGTTCGATCTGGAGGCAAAGAGCCTGGATTACCTTCGGCCGGCGTCGGCCGCCGAAATGGCGAGTGCCCTCGGCTCGATGGCCAGACGGACGAAGGGAAACCTGTTGCGGGCTGATCCGCCGGGCGACACACAACTGAAGGGCAATGCGCCCGCGTCCGTGAGCCTCAAGACCCTTCAGCTTCCCGATCCCAACATGGATGCCCCTGCCGAGGATTCTCCGGCGGGGATGCTGGAACGCTCGCGAGCGCTCACGCAGAAGTACCTCGCGGCGTTGCCGAATTTCAATGCCGACCAGGTCTCGAAACTCTACAGCAGCCCGGTTTCGAACCCACCGAAGTGGAATTTGATCGAGAGACTGGAATCCGAAGTGAGCTTTCGGGGAATACAGGAAATGCACCGGAATGTAGTCAGAGATGGAGAACCCTGGAATGAGTTGTGGGAACATCTGCCGCCGCGGCCACGCGCAGGCCGCCAAGACGGGCTGCTGCGCAACGTGTTTGACGCAAGCTGTACGACCCTTGAATTCGCCAGGCGCGCGGTGGAGGCGGGAGTTCCCGTGCTGCTATATCGCATCACGGCGCTGCCGGACTCCTGCTTCGGCGGGGGCTGGGGAGTGCCCGGCGAGCGCTTTTATCCAGGGGAGACCGGAGAGGTGGCGATTGCGGAGTCCGACAACCTAGTACGCCGCCTGGCAGTCATCGACACCGCGTATCCGAAAGGATACTCGACGCAACAGGGTGAGATACGGGCAACATGGGACTACGTTAAGGTCGGCGAGGAACGCCATCTCGTTCCGGTTGAGACCCAAAACCTGATGGGGCGGAGTGACGGCAGCGTGTCGTACTCGGTAATGGCATTCAAGAATCACCGCCATTTCGAGGCCTTCACCAACATCACTTACAAGTGAATCGCGGCGGGTTACTTCTTCTGTGATGCGCCCGGGCCGGCGGCGCAGGGCTCCAGCTTCAGGCCGCCAATCCTGGTCTTCTCCGTCTCCATGGTCAGCATGAAGGATGGCTCGCGGGTGAACTCCCGTGCGACACCGTCCCACTCGATCGTCCCGCCAGCGACTGGCGCACCGCCCAGCGGCGCGTCGAGTTTCAGGGTAATTTCGGCGGGCACTTCGGTGTCCGGCCGCTCCGGGTCGGGGATGGCCACCAGCAGTTCCATGGGGCGGCAAGCTGGCCTGGCTTCGACGAGGATCCCCTTCAGGGCGCGGGCTCCCTTCTGGCCCGTGACATTGGCGTCCTTAAGCTGATCCTCGAAGTACTGCTGGCCACCAGCGCCGGCAAGTTGGGCCTTGATGCCCATCCAGAGCGTGTACTGGGGGAATTTCGCGGCCCTTTCCTTCAGCCTCCGGTTCTGCACGGCGGCGGCGCTTTCGATGGTGAAACCCGCCGGCGGCAGCGGCGACGCCTTGGCCTGTTCCCGTAGCCGGTCGAGCCCATCTTCGCTGCCGTGGTATCCGGTATAGACCGAAGCCGCGTAATCGGCAACCTCTTTCGCGGCGGCGGTGCCGCCCAGGGTAGCATCCGTCACGGCAGCCCGCACGAATTCATAGATGGCCCGCGGCGCAAGTTCGGGGGCACTGGAGACACCGTCCCTGGCCTGGCAACTGAGGGCGCGCCCCAGGTTGTAAGAAATGAAAGAGTCGTTCGGGAACCCGGAAAGCGCCTTCGTGAACAGCGCCGCGGCTGCCGCGCAATCGTTCCTGGCGAGAGCCTGCTTGGCGGGCGCGAGCGTAATGGCAACGAGGGCAGCCCTGGTGCGGGTTGCGATGTCGTCGCGCGCCTTGGTCCAATCCGCCTCGCTGGTGCTCTTCGGTTTGTTCGCGGGCACGAAGTACTTGGGAGCGAAATCGAGGAGCCGGCGGGCGGCCTCATCGCCGAGCGCCAATTCGGCTGGCGCCGGCTTGGGCAACGCGGCCACGCTCCAAGCCACCTGGAACAACACGGTGAGGATGGTGCGGCCGCCGGCGGAACCGGGAAACGCGGCGCTCAGATCCTCCGCCATGAGGTGCCGCCCGATTTCGATCACCCTTTGCGGCTGCGGCGGCTGCATGGCGCTGTAGGCTTGTATGTACATGGACAGACGCTCGCCGTTGAAATCGGAATCGGGGTACTTGTCCGTCCAGGTATCGAGATCCTCGATTAGCTTTGCGGGGTTGGAGGCGTCTTTGAGCGCCCGATTGTAGATCTCGGATTCCCCTTCATCCTTGACCTGCTTTTGCCCTTCGGCTGGTTGGGGCGGCTCTTGAGCGTTTGCGGCGGAGAGAACGCAGATGCCCAAGGCGGCTGCGAGCGTTGCGCATTTCAGAGTCCGGCGAATGCGGTCCACGACCTCTCCAGATTACATCCAGCGGCGCGAAAGACCGCTGTAAGGTTCCCATTATGTTACAACGCGGATAGCACGGTAAGCCAGGCCGGTACGGGCGCGGACGGGGCCGGTGTCTGCGACGACGAGGAGCGTCAAATCCCCAGACGCCGCAAGCCTTCGAGTTCCCGCTCCAGACCATCCAGGGTGTAGTCTTCGTACACCTCATGGGCCTTGAGGAACCCGTCGAGCTGATGCCCGGTCGCGAAGCCGAGCATCCGGCGCAACTCGGGCTTGGTGATGCGGCCGCACTTGAATTGATCGAGCGCCAGGGGCTCAAGAGCGCGGCGCGGCAGATCGCCCCCGGATGCGACAATGCGGCCGGCAAGATCGTCGGGAACCTGGACGGTGAACTCCATGCACTTCCACGCTACTCCAAGCCATGGACCCGGTCAACAAGACGCTGGCCGTTTACGGGTTTGCCGGACGGCCAGTGGAGGGATTGCGGCTGAAGTCCACGTCGTCCGTCAGGCCTCGCACCATCGCGCACACTTCTACCAGGCTTTCCCCTCCCTCAGGTTTTCGCTTCCCTGCTGGAAGATGGGCGGCTTCTTCGAGCAGGCTCGTGGCGTAGTCCTCAAGCGCGCTTCCGTGAGAAACTGCCTGGCGGGCGAGTTCGGCCTGAACCTCGGGTCTGATGTCGATGGTGATTGTCATGGGCGCACCCCACGTGTAGCTGAGATCGTTCGGCTCAGATCCGGTGGATCCTCTGCAGACCCGGCCAGCGGTCGAAATCACCGTCGAAGCTCAGAATCGATCGAACGCCGTGGCGCTCCATTACCGCGATGTGCACGGCATCGCGGGCCGACAGCAGCGCACGATTCTGGACGATCTCCCCAGCACGCAAAACCTCCGCTTTCTCGATTGGGAAGACTTCATCGACGATGTCCAGCGTAACTTGGAGCGCCGGTCCGATGGCCTCCCGCTTCTCGATAGCCGTATACCGATGGAGAATCTCCTGCAGTACTTCAGCGTCGGTGACGAGACGCTGCCCCGCTGCAATCAGGCGCTCCAGGATGACTTGCGCCTCGGTCTTGTGGGGATGCGCCGCTCCGATCAAGTACATCGGGATGTTGGAATCGACGAAGATCAACCCTGGTATCCTCGCTCGATTTCGCTCAGCATCCGCTCAATCCCGGCGGTGGGGAACGAGTACTGCGCGCCGCGCCGAACCGCCTTCAACTTCGTTTCGGGATCAATCGCCGGCCGGCTCGCGCGCGCGTCCCGAAGCGCTCGCCGGACCCACTCGCCCACTGTCAAGCGTTCCCGCTTGGCCAAGCGCTGGATGTCCGACATTTCGGGGTCGGGAAGCAACACCTGAAGACGCTTACTCACATAGTGAGTATAGCATACTCATTGGCGGAGTGCCTGGCTGGTGCCGCGGCATCTTGCGGCCCGGCCCTGGCCCGGCTACCGAAGCAATCGCGGGTCGAGGCCATGGCTGTGGGTACGGACGACGCGCACCTGTGCGCTCTCCGGGTGCCGCGGGTTAATCAGAACATTCCAGGTCGCCGGAACGATGGCGGAGGGCACGCGGAGCAGCGCGGTGCGGCTGGAGTGTAACCATCGATCGCCAGCCCGGCGGGTTGCCGGCAGATCCGTGCGCCACGACTGCGCCAGCGCGCTCGTATCCGACATCCTCGACGGCCAGCGTGTCGGGAGCTTCGATCTCCAAATAGCGGAAGCCGACGGGCAGATCCTCGATATCCACCTCTGCGTGCACCAGCACCTCGAGAAGCGCGGCAGCCGGATTCGGCGCGCAATACACGATGGGCCGTCCCCTGTGTGCCATCGCGCGGAAGCGCGCAATCCGCCAGCGCCATCCAGTTCCGGATGGCGGCTGATTCGCCACAGAATCACGCGAACATGCCGTAATCGATCTGCACGATCATCTCTTCCACCAGGCGCGCACCCGCCTCCGTCGCCAGCATGTCGACGGGCGTCTTGCCGTCGAAACGCCCCTTCGGTTTCCGCAACCAGCGCCATGCGCGCGCCGGTTCTCCGAACGCCTGCTCGGCCATGGCGGCGATCCGGGCCACGCGCACCGCCTTATCGGATTCGTCCCTGGAGAGCGGTTGATGCTTGGCGATGCGGTGCGCCAGAGTCCTGCGGGGCACGATCAACTGGTAGACCTCGGCGTCGGACAGTCCACTGCGAACCAGCGCCTTGACAGCCGTGGCGGGAAGCCGTTTCTCCACCAGCGAAGCGAGGTTTTCGCCGGATTTGATCTTGGAAACACCGAGTTTGCCGCCCATCAAGGAATAGAAAGCCCCTGGCAGGGCGCCCGCTGGGCCCGGCTCCGCGGTCTGGCTCGGTAGATCGGCCATGCGTGAAGGCTCCTTGGCAATCTGCCACTATTATATGGGCATTTTGCACGGCACGCAAACGCGGGACGCCCCCGCCCCTCAGGCCTTCATTTCCGCCCGTGCCTTGGCCACCACGGCCAGGTACTGCCGCGCGCGGTCGGCGATCACTTCGAACTTGCCTTCCTTGATGGACTTGGCATCCACCAGTTCGCCGCCCACGCCCAGGGCGCAGGCGCCGGCTTTGAGGAAGTCGGCCGCGGTCTCCAGGTTCACGCCACCGGTGGGAACCATCTCGATCTGCGGGAACGGTCCCTTCAGCGCCTTGATGTACTTGGCGCCGCCCACGTTGCCGCAAGGGAAAACCTTCACCGCGTCGGCGCCGGCTTCCCACGCCGCCAGCACTTCGGTGGGGGTGAGCGCGCCGGGGAAGATGGGCTTGGAGTAGCGCCGGGCCATTTCGATTACCGAAAGACGCAGGCTGGGCGAAACCAGGAACTCCGCGCCGGCCAGCATGCAGGCGCGCGCGGTTTCGGGGTCCAGAACCGTTCCCGCGCCCATCAGCACCTTGCCGCCGAACCGATCCGCCAGCTTTTCCAGAGCCTTTACGGCTCCCGGAACGGTCATGGTGATTTCGGCCACGGTGATGCCGCCATCGTGCAGGGCCTCGACGGCGTGGATGGCTGCCTCGGCGCTGGAGGCGCGGACGACGGGGACGATTCCGACCCCCGTGATCCATGTCAGTATTTCTTTGGACGTCATCAGAACCCACGGTAACACGGTATGCTAGTGGCTTGACACCGCAACAAAACCCGGAAGGGGAAAAACGCCCATTGCGAGCCACGGTGGTGGTGGTTTCGCACAACCGGAAACCGCTGCTCGAAGCGTGTCTGGCTTCGATCGAGAAGTCCGAGGGCCGCGAGGATTTGCAGATCGTGGTGGTGGATAACGGCTCGCGCGACGGCGCCGCCGGGTTGGACGCCGAGTTCCCGCGCGTGCAGTGGATCCGCCTGCCCAAGAACTTCGGCCTGACCAAGGCCATGAACCTGGGATGGCGCGCCGCCGACGCGGAGCTGGTGTTCTTCCTGCACGACGACACGGAAGTGGAGCCCGGCGCGGTGCTGCGCCTGGCCGAGGCTCTGGAGGCCAATCCGGGAGGTGGCCGCGGTCTGCCCGCTGCTGGTGGATGGCGAAGGCCGCCCCGCCCCGCAACTGGGCACGCTGCCGCCGGATGGCGAGTGGCGTCCGGCCGAGCCGTCGGGCAGCGATCCGGTCGCGGTGGGATATCCGCGCGGCGCAGCCCTGATGACGCGGGTGGCCCTGATCCGTGCGGTCCGCCAGATCGACGAGCGCTTCGGCCAATTCGGCGCGGATGCCGACCTGGCGGCGAATTTCCGCCGCGCTTCCAAGAAAGTGCTGCTGCTGCCGGATGTCAAAGTGCGGCACCACGGCACCCCAGGCTACACCGCCGAGGAGAGCGCCGACTTCCTGCTGGCCCGCGCCTCGTACCTGGGCAAGTACCAGGGCTTTGGCCCCGGCCTGCTGGCGCGGCTGGGCGCAGTATTCGGGCCGCTGGTCGGCTTCCGCTTCGGGGAGTTCAAGAACACGTTGGCGGGACAGAAGATCGACGGGACGCAGATGTAGGGCGGCGAAACCGAACTGGCCGCTGATTAACGCAGATCTACGCTATTGAAAAAAATGGTTTCTGCGTTCATCAGCGGCCCAAAAATGTGTTGGAAATCGCGGGAGAACCGTGTTAGACTCATAAACAGATAAACAGTTGTATGTTTATCGGAGGGCCTATGATTGAACGAATTCGCTGGTCCCTGGTGATTTCGAAAGAGACCGACATCTCGCTGCGGACCTACCTGGGACGCCATGGAATGCGCAAGGGCGATCTCTCGAAATTTGTGGAAGACGCCGTGCACTGGCGGGTTCTGGATCTGGCTGTCGCGGAAGCCAAAGCCGCCAACGCCGACGTGCCGCCCGCGGAAATCGAGGCGGCCATCTCCCAGGCTGTACAAGCCGTCCGCGGCGCCGGCGTGGGCGCGTAGGCGCTCTTGCGAATCATCCTCGATACCAACATCCTGATCAGCGCCCTGATCGTCCCGGGAGGCGCGCCCAGCTACTTGTATCAATGCTGGCGCAGAAACCGGTTCGCGCTCATCTCCAGCGAGGAACAATTGGAGGAGTTCCGGCGGGTCAGCCGGTATCCGCGCTTGGAGCGGTTCCTCGACCCGGCCACCGCCGGCGCCATGGTGAATGCAATCCGCGCGCTGGCGGTTCTCACCGGCCCGTTGCCGAGCGTGGACGCGAGCCCCGACCCCGCCGACAATTTCCTGCTCGCCATGGCGGTGGCCGGGAAGGCCGACTACCTGGTCACGGGCGACGGCAAGCACCTGCTCAGTCTGCGCCGGCACGGTGGTGCGCGCATCGTGACGGCGAGGGAAGCCGCCGAAGTGCTGGGTTGTGTCGAGCGGTGAGTTTCGCGGACTTTTCACTCCCGCGGCGCGTCCATAATGGATAGAGTCACAGGAGAGTGCGCCGGATGGCGGTCATAGACACTACCCCTCAAGTCACCGAGACTCGCGCGGCCAGGATGATCCGCGAGGCGTTCGAGTCGGGACGCCCCATCACCTATATCCACTCGGCGGAAGAACAGCGCGTCGCGAGCGTGCTGGCCGAGTTGAGCCCGGTGCTGTTGGCCTCTGGCTGTACGCCGGTGTTTACCTGGAGCCTCACGGCCGGAATGTGCCGCGCCGGCCAGGCCGCCGAAGCGGGAACTGAAACGCCGCGGGGAGCGCTGGATTTCATCGTCGACTACCCGGACGCGGCCATCTTCCACCTCAAGGATTTCCACGATCCGCTGCGCGAATCGGCGGAGATCCGGCGCCGTTTCCGCGACGTCTACGACGCCTGCCTCGACCGGCGGAAGTTCGTGGTCATCACCTCGCCCATCCGGTTCGTACCGGAGGGAATCGAACGCAACGTCCTGTTCCTGGACCTGCGGCCACCCGACGCGGTGGAATTGCTGGCCTTCGTGCGCCAGGAAACGGCGCAATCGCCCGCGGGCACCCCGGGCGACGACATTTTGTACCAGGTGGCGCGCGCCCTGCAGGGCCTCACACTTGACGAAGCGCGCTACGCCATGCGCCGCGCCCTGGCCGGCGGGCGGCCGCTGGGGCCGGAGTCGCTGCCCGCGCTGCTCGAAGAGAAGCGGTTGCTGGTGAACCGCGGCGGGGTGATCGAATTCATCACCAGCAACACCGGTATGGGCGAAATCGGAGGGCTGGAAGGCCTCAAGAGGTGGCTGGGGGAGCGCCGCAAGCTGTTTCAGATGCGCGACAGCCTGAGCGCCGAAATCGTCCCCAAGGGACTGCTGATGATGGGGATTCCGGGCTGCGGGAAAAGCCTGGCGGTGAAAGCCATCGCCAACGAGTTCCAGCTTCCCCTCTATCGCGTGGACATGATCGAGATCTTCTCGGGACGGCACGGCAAGCCCGAAGGCGCCTTCGTGGCGGCCTGCCGGATGCTGGAGGACATGGTGCCGGCCGTGCTGTGGTTCGACGAAATCGAAATGGGCATCACTTCCACAGAGACCAGCGGCGAACAGGGCCGGATCTTCGCGTTCTTCCTCACCTGGATGCAGGAGAAGACGCCCGGCCTGTTCGTGGCGGCCACCGCCAACCGCATCGACCTGCTGCCCGCCGAAATGATCCGCAAGGGCCGCTTCGACGAAGTGTTCTTCGTAGACCTGCCGACGGAACGCGAACGGATGGAGATTTTCAAGATCCACCTTGGCCGCCGCGGAGTGGACCCGGCCCGCTACAACATCGCGCAGTTGATGGAGTTCACGGGCGGCTTCGCCGGCGCCGAGATCGAGCAGTGCGTGATATCGGCCATCACCAAGGCGCGTCTGGAGGAGCGGGAGGTGACCGACAACGATCTGGTGGGCATCGCGGCGAGGACCGTTCCTCTGTCGCAGACCATGAAGGAGCAGATCAACCACATTCGGGCGTGGGCCTTCGAGCGCGCCGTGCGCGCCACTCCGCATACGCCGGGCGGGCGCTAGTGGGGCGGACCCCCTGGTCCGCGCGGGACGCCCTCGTCCCGCTGTCCGCTCGCGGGTAGCCGGCCAGGGGGCCGGCTGCGGACCGGGGGGTCCGCCCCACCACCCGCGCGAGTCCCCCTAAGTTACTGTCCGATAATAACCTTTGTCATCTAGCCCGCGACCGGGCATCGCCGGTACGATTGAGGGGATGACGGATGTAGTGCTGCTGGTGGTAGTTGGCGGTTTTGTGGCCGTGGCCTCCGGGCTGCTGGCCTGGTTCGTCATGCAGTCGCAGATGGAGGTCAAGCTGGCCGAGCAGCGTGCCGACCTGGCCGAGGCCCGCGGCGCACTGGACGCCGAGAAGAAAGCCATACAAGCGACCCTGCCGCTGGCCGTGCGGGCCGCCGAGGAATCCGCCCGCCGCCAATCCTTCGACAACTTCCTGAATGAGCTTTCCGTCGAACAGCGCCACTACATGCGCGAGAACCGCATGTTGTTGCAGAACCGCAAGAGCCTGGTGCTGCAGGAGCGCATGTATTTCCGCAACATTCCGCTTTCGGACTGGATCGAGCACGAGATCGCAATCGACGACAGCTCCGATGTGGAGCGCATGGTGCAGGACATGACCATCTTCGGCAAGTCCGTGGTCAACATTGCCGAAGCCCCGCGCCCTCGCAAAGCCCTGGCGTAGCGGGTTGGGGCGTGTCCAACCCCGGCCCAAGCCACCCATGCCGGTTAAGATAGTGGTGGAGACTCCATATTGAAGAAGCTTCTGTTCCCATTGCTGGCCCTGCTGGCAGCCGTCATGGTTTGGGGAGTCATCCGGCGGAACGCGCCCCCGACGGTGAAATTCGTGCGCGCCCGGCGGCAAACCGTGGTCAGCACGCTGCCCACCAACGGCAAGGTGGAGCCCATCGAATGGCAGACGGCGCGCGCGGCGGCCTCCGGCATGGCGGTCCGGGTGCCCGTCGAGGAAGGACAGTACGTGGCCGCGGGCGCGGCGCTGGCCGAGATCGCGGACCCCGCGCTCGAGACCGACACCCAGTCCGCCGAGGCCCATGTGGCCGAGGCGCGCGCCAACCTGGCGGCGCTGGCTGGTGGCGGGCGCCCCGCCGACGCGGTCGAGATCGCCAATAGCCTGGCCCGCGCCCGGCTCGACCTGGACCGCGAGCGGAAAGAACTCGAGACCCGCCAACGCCTGCTGCTGCATCAGGCCTCGACCGCCATGGAGGTGCAGGAGCAGGCCGATAAGGTGGCGCGGATCGAGGCCGAAATCGCCGGCCTGGAGAAGCGCCGCGGCGCCTTGGTGTCGGCCAGCGAGGTGGATGCCGCGCGCGCGCGCCTCCGCTCGGCCGAAGCCGACCTGGAACTGGTGCGCCAGCGGGGCGGGCGGACCGTGGTGCGGGCGCCCATAGCGGGAGTGGTCTATTCGCTGGCGGTGCGCGCGGGCGCGTACCTGAAGGCCGGAGACGAAGTGGCCAGCGTCGGCCGGACGGAACGCCTGCGGGTGCGGGTCTATGTGGACGAGCCGTTGCTGGGCCGCGTCGCCGTGGGCCAGCCGGTCGCCATCCGGTGGGAGGCGCTCGCGGGCAAGGAGTGGCAGGGACGCGTCGATCGCAAACCGGCGGCCATCCAGGCCCTGGGAACGCGGCAGGTCGGGGAGGTGCTGTGCGCCATCGAAAACCCCGGCCGCGACCTGGTTCCCGGCGCCAACGTGGACGCCGAAATCCGCACCGCCGTGGTCGACAACGCCCTGGTCATTCCCAAGGAGACTCTGCGCCGCGATACGGGCGGAGACTACGTCCTGGCGCTGGCCGGAGACACGGCGCAGCGGCGCGCGGTCAAGACCGGCAATTCCACCGTGACGCTGGTGCAGATTGTCGAGGGCCTGGCCGAGGGCGACGCCGTGGCGCTGCCCACGGAGACCGCGCTCAAACCCGGAGACCGCGTGACACCCGTGCTATAGACCCGGGAACCGCGAGTGTGAACGAGCGGCCCGAGCGGCCGGAGCCATTCCCCGTTTTCCTGGTGTGCCGGCGGGCGGGGGTTTCGGGGAGCGAGCGCCCGGCCCAGCCGCGGCGTGACACCTCTGCCGGCTCGTTGTGCTCGCGCGCGGGAACGCCGGGGGACGAGGGGCGCTCTGTCCGCCGCCCGGGCCGCCCGTTCACACTCGCGGTTCCGCGGGGATTGCGCACTCGATATTGGGGGGTCGCGGTACCTCCACACACGTCTCCGGCCGGCTCACCGATAGCGCCATCCCGGCTCCCAACGCCGCACGAAGATGGTGCAAGCCGGAACCAGCGCCGGGTATGGGGCTGGCCGGAGACCCGCACCCGAGGTTGCGGAATCGCCGCCAACGGGCGGGGTGCGCGACGCGAAAGTGGATCCGCCGGCGCGATGTGGGTTGGCAACCCGCGGTGGACCCGGCCGCCCGCCCGTTGACTCCGGCCTCGCCCTGCGGTAGAACTACTGCGAGATGCTCGAGAAAATCGACCTGGATCGCTCGCTGCCCAAAGCCGAGTACAAGCCCCGTATCGAATGGCTTCAGGAGCGGCTGCTGGACCTGCAAACGGTGTGCTGGAAGGAGAAGATCGCCAGCGTCATTCTCTTCGAAGGCTGGGACGCGGCCGGCAAGGGCACCGTGGTCACCGCCCTCACCCAGCGCCTGGAACCGCGCGGCTTCCGCCTGTATTCGATCCAGGCGCCCCGCAGCAACGAGGCCTCCATGCCCTGGCTGTGGCGCTTCTGGCAGAAGCTGCCGAACTACGGCGAAATCGCCATTTTCGACCGCAGTTGGTACGGGCGCGTGCTGGTGGAACGCGTCGAAAAACTCACGCCCAAGCGCCAGTGGCTCTCCGGCTACCAGGACATCGGCAACTTCGAGCGCACCCTCGCCGACGACGGCTACCTGATCCTCAAGTTCTTCCTGCATATCAGCAAGGCCGAACAGCGGCGCCGCTTCAAGGCCATGGAAAAGGACCCGTTGAGCGCCTGGCACGTCCAGCCGGAGGATTGGGAACATCACCGCAAGTGGGACAAGTACCTCGCCGCCACCGAGGAAATGTTCTCGCGCACCGAAACCGAGTGGGCCCCGTGGACCATCGTGGAGGCCACCGACCTCCGCTGGGCGCGCGTGCGGATCTTCGAAACTATCATTCAGCGGCTGGAGGAAGCCCTGCGGCAGCGCGGCGCCTCCGTCCCTCCGCCGCCTCAGGCCGCCGGGGAAGCCGAACCGGCGCCCGCTCCGGCCAAAAAGAAAAAGAAGAAGGACGAAGCCAAGCCGGCCAAGTCGAAGTCCGGGAAGTCCGGGAAGTCCGGGAAAGGACGCGGGTGAGCTCCATGCTGGAAACCGTCAATCTCGACCGGCAGCTTTCGCGCGGCGAATACGCGCGCAAACTTCTGCTGCACCAGTTGCAACTCCGCGAACTGGCCTACCAGCTCTACTCCCGCAAGCGGACCCTGGTGGTGGTCTACGAAGGGTGGGACGCCGCCGGCAAGGGCGGCAACATCCGCCGCGTCACCGAAAAGCTCGACCCCCGCGGATACGAAGTCCTCTCCATCGCCGCCCCGGTGGGCGAGGACAAGACGCACCACTATCTCTGGCGCTTCTGGCGCCGGCTGAAGCCTCCCCAGGAAAAGCAGGTGCTCATGTTCGACCGCAGTTGGTACGGCCGCGTGCTGGTGGAGCGGGTGGAGGGTTTCGCCAAGGGAGCCGAATGGAAGCGGGCCTACCGCGAGATCAACGATTTCGAACGGCAGTTGACCGAAGCCGGCACCGTCGTCGTGAAATTCTGGATCCACATCGGCAAGGAAGAGCAACTGCGCCGTTTCGATCAGCGCGAGCAGACGCCCTACAAGCGCTGGAAACTGACCGACGAAGACTGGCGCAACCGCCAGAAATGGGACGAGTACCTGGCGGCCGTCGAGGAGATGCTGGTTAAGACCAGCACCAATATCGCTCCCTGGACCGTCGTCGAGGGAAATTTCAAGTGGTTCGCACGGGTGAAGTGCCTGTCGACCATCGTGAAATCCCTGAGCCGCGAACTGAACTACAAGCCAACCGCCGCGCTGCCGACTCATGCGGGCGGGCATGCGTAAAGGGACATGGAGGGGATGGGCGAGACGGAAGTGCGGCCCGGAACCGCGAGCGTGAGCGAGCGGCCCGAGCTTTCAACGGCGCCCCGCATTACTCGAGCGGATACGCTTCTGTCGCGCACACCATAGAAGGGGCGGCGCCGCCGGCCCGCGGCGGAGGGCGGTAGAATAGGCGCCATGAAGCCAACACTCGCGCTCCTTCCGGCGGCGGCTCTGTTCGCCTTGGCCGCCTCCGCCCAGGTCAAGATCGTCCCCGGGTCCCAGAAGATTGCGGTTGAGATCAACGGCCAGCCGTTTACGGAGTTCTTCATGGCCGGCGACCAGGTAGTGAAGCCATACCTCTTCCCCTTGCGCGCCCCCTCCGGAACCTACGTGACCCGCATGTGGCCCATGGAGAAGGTGGCCGAAGAAGACAAGATGTTCGCGGACAAGACCATTAAGCCGGACCACCCGCATCAGCGCGGCGTGTGGTTTGCCCACGACAGCGTCAACAAACTGGACTTCTGGAACATCGCCCCCCTGGATACTCCGCCCTACAACCGGCCCGACCGTGGCAAGATCGTGCTCAAGAAAGTCGGGAAAGTGACCAGCGGCCGCAAGCAGGGCTCCATCGCCGCCACCTTCGAGTGGCAGGACCGTGGCGGCTCGGCGCTGCTTACCGAGTCGCGGGTGATGACCTTCTACGCCGACCGGTCACTGCGCGTGGTGGACTTCGACATCACCCTCACGGCCGTCCGGAAGGTGGTCTTCGGCGACAGCAAGGACGGCGTCTTCGGCATTCGCCTTCGTCCGGTCTTGCAGGAGGACGTCGGCAGCGGCCACATGGTCAATGCCGATGGTCTGAAGGGCGAGAAGGCGCTTTGGGGCAAGCCGTCCAACTGGTGCGACTACTCCGGCTCCATCGGCGATGAGAAGGTGGGCGTCGCCATTCTGGACAATCCCGGGAACCCGCGCCACCCGGTGCGCTGGCACGCGCGGGCGTATGGCTTGTTCGCCGCCAACCCGTTCGGCATCGCGGCCTTCACCGGCGACAGGACCCAGGATTCCCCGACGGAGCTGGAACCCGGCAAGAGCCTGCGATTCCGCTACCGCCTGATCGTCCATCCGGGCGATGCGGCCACGGCCAATATCCCCGCCCAGTGGGACAGGTACGTCTTGGGCAAGTGATCGCGCCCCGGCCCGGTCATTCGGGCAATCTGGGAAACAGACCACGGTCGAGAATGCGGCGGGTCAACTCCTCGGAGGCGAGATACTGGTCCAGTTTCGTGTCGCGGTAGTAAGTCTTGTCTCCCGGCAGCATGCCGACTTCGAAGGTGAGCGGCCCGCCGACGCAATCCACCTGAAAGCCCGGCAGCACGGTGTCCACCTGGACCTCGATTTTGGCGGTGGGCTCCCACTTGCCTTGCCGTTTCTCGCGAACGGTCACGCGGATGCGGGACATCTGCTTGGAGATCTCGACCGATTCCGGGCCGAATGCTTTCTGGTACTCGTCGATGCACCCCTTGAGGTCGGAGTGCAGTTCATCGATGGCGCTCGGCAGGCGGGCCAGCACCTCGGCCTCGCGCTGACGGCGCTCCTGTTCCTCGGTGATGCGCATGGTGAGCCATTGGAAACTCATAGCGAGCTTATGGTAGCAGGCGGCGCGCAGCGGGCTGGGGCTTAACTGCCGTTGGCAGGCGGCAGCGCCTGCCCGGCGGCAATGTACTACTACCTGTCAAATTCTTCGCGCGCCGCGACGGTCTTATTCGGGGCAGGCTGGCAGCCTGCGGCCCCGCCCAGAGGGCACCCGTAATCGGCCCGGCGAGCGGAGCTCGCCTGCGCGCGAGACGATCCGGCCCCCGGCAGCCCGGAATGTCCCGCGCGGTGGGGTTGCGGCTCTGCTGCTCTGTGGAACAGACGCTTTCGTCTGTCAACCCGGCGGTGCGCACGATCCTCTCACGGCTTCCGACCCCCGGGTTACGCCACGTAGTCCGCCGCGGGCAGCGGAGCGGCGCGAAGCGGAGCGCCGGCCGCGCCCGCTTCCGCCGCTTCGTCCAGGGGAATCGCCGCGGGCCGGAAGGCGAACCATTTCGCCAGCTCGGCGTCGCTGATGCGGCGGCGGCCCATGATCAGCCGGCGGCGATGGATGGCGCGGGGGAAGAGACGCGCCACGTGCCAGAAGGCCGGCAGGGACGCGGGTTCCCAGAACAGGCACCCGCCGGCCACCACCAGGTCGCGGAACGTCATCGGCAGCCAATGGCGGCGGTACAGTCCGCCGGTGGCATTCTTGATGCGCATCAGAAACCGGTTCTTCACCGAGTGCATATTGATGAAGGCGGGCACCGAGCGCCGGTTGCCGGGAATGAAGGTACGCACGTGGTAGGCGGTGGCGGCGGGCGTGTAGATGCAGCGCCAGCCCATCAGAAGGGCGCGCCACGCCACGTCGGCATCCTCGCGGTAGACGAAGAAATCCGGGTCGAAGAACTCGCCGTCGAGCGACACGTCCTCGATCATCCGCCGCCGGTACAGAGCGGCGGCCGCGGTGGCGCCGAAGACGTACTCCATGCGCTCGAAGCGCTGACGGTCCGGTTCGTGCCAACCACGGTCGAAATGGCGCATGGCCGGGGTGAAATAGATTCCGGTGGAGTCGATTCGCGGTTCGGCGAGCGCCTGGAATCCGGGGCCGATCGAGTAGAGCTTGCCGCAGACGGTGCCCGCGCTGGGATCGGCACAGCCGGCGTCCACCAGGCGGCGGATGAAGCCGGGCCGCAGCAGGACATCGGGATTCAGGCAAAGCACCCACTCGGAGGTGCTGGAGCGGATGGCGCGATTCTGGGCGGCTGCAAATCCCTCGTTGCAATCGCCGCGCAGAACCCGGATGCGGTCTCCGAACTCCTTTAGAATCTCCAGCGTGCCGTCGGTGGACGCGTTGTCAACGACCACAATATCCAGCGGCACCCCTTTCTGCCGGAGCAAGGCTTCAAGGCAACGGCGGATATAACGACCGCTGTTGTAGGTTACGATGGCGACGCAAACGGTTCCGTTGGGCACTGGCTTGTAAATTGTCCGCTACAACTTAAAAGACCCCGCAGGTGCTCCATTCAACTACACTGGAATCGCGGGCGCGACCCAGCCGGCGAAGCCCGAAACCCGTGTAACCACTAGCAACCAAAGGGCATTGCGTCCTCAAAGCAGCTTCCGAGCGGAGTCTAAAATATATTTTTCGCCGGGGTGTAGTGGAAACGTAGGGGACACGGGTCTTAGTAGTGACTTTGAGGCAATGTCGGTGCTCGCGTTAGGTATCGAACTCGTGACAGTCTTCCGGCTGGATCGGACGGCAACCGCGTTGCAGGACCGCGTGGCCGGGTTGTTCGAAGAGTCGCGCGAGGACGTTTACCGCTACCTGCTCACGCTGGGTCTTCGTCCCGAGCGGGCGCAGGAGACGGTGCAGGAAGTTTTTCTGCGGCTGTACGCGTCCCTCAAGAAGGGCGACGACATTCAGAATGCCCGCGGCTGGATTTTCCGTGTGGCGCACAATTACGGTCTGAAGGTGCGGGCCCGGCAGGCGTCGGAAGACCCGTTCGATGCCGGCCTGGAGTTGCAGTTGGCCTCGCATACCGACACCCCGGAACACGCCCTGCTGGAGCGGGAACGCTTCCAGCAGTTTCACCGCGCGGTGGAGGGTCTTTCCGACCAGCAGAAGCGCTGCCTGTTTCTGAGGATGGAAGGATTGCGGTATCCCGAGATCGGATCGGCGCTGGGAATCAGCGCGTCGGCGGTGGGCGAGTTCCTGCGCCGCGCCATGGTGCGGTTGAAGAAGGTGCGCGATGAGTAGCTTCCAACATCCCGCCGAAGACCTGCTGCTGCGCTACATCGACGGCGAACTGCCGGGGTGGAAGTCCCGCCAGGTGCGGCGTCATCTGGAAGCGTGCTGGCAGTGCCGCGGCTCGGTGGAGGAATTGCAAGGCACCGTAGCCGAGTGCGTCCGCTACCGCAAGCAAATGCAGGCGTATGTTCCGGCGCCGCCCAAGGCGTGGCCGGACCTCTCCCGTGAGTTTGCGCGCATCGACGCGTCGTTCGAGAGCGAACCGTTCTGGAAGCGCTGCCTCAGCTTCCCGATGCTGCGGCAGGCTGCCGCCGGCGCCGCCGTTCTGGCGCTGCTGTGGGCGGTGATCTACCAGTTCCAGAAGGCGCCCGCGGTCGAGGCGGCCGCGCTGCTGAAGCGCGCGGTGGCCGCCGAAACGGTTCGGCCCATCGCCCTGCGCGCCATCCGCATCCATACCGCAAGTTTCGCTTTTACGCGTGCCGTGGGAACCCGCGCAGTCGCCCAGGCGCCCATGCCCGCGACCGTGGAGAGCCTGTTCGCGAAGGCTCGCTACAATGCGGAAGATCCGTTGAGCGCGCGGTCGTACAGCGATTGGCGCGATGGCGTGGCCGGGGAGCGGGACGACCCGGTCGCTACCGTCGCCGACCCGCAAGCGCCGGCGGAATCCTGCTACCGGATTCATACCGTCGCCGCCACGGGGGACGTGGCCGATGCCACTCTGCTGCTTTCCACCGGCGACCTGCGCCCGGTCGAGGGGCGGCTGGAGTTTCGCGATCGAAATTGGATTGAGTTCACCGAGATAACGGAGCCTCCGGCCGGCGGTGGTACGAACACCGCTGGACACGTCGAGGATCCTGTGCGGCCCGTCGTTCCAAGCCGGCCGGCCGCAGTCGTGCCCGGGGCCACGGCCTCGATCTCCGATCAGCTAGAGGTGCTCTCCGAACTGCACCAGATCGGGGCCGACCTGGGCGATCCGGTGGAAGTCACGCTTTCGGACGGAAAAGTAGTGGTGGGAGGCGTGGGGGTCCCGTCTCAGGTTCAGCGGCGAATTCACGAGGACCTGGATTCCAAGCCGAACGTTTCCGTCCAGTTTTCCGAACCTCAGGCGCTGTCCGCGGATCGTGTCATGGGAACGCAAGACGCCGCGTCTTCTCCGGCCGGCGCCGCGCAGACCCGCCTGGAGGATCAACTCGGCGGCCGGGCCGAATTCCAGCGGTTCAGCGCCACCGTACTGAAATCCAATGAAACCGTCATGTCCCGCGCCTATGCCCTGCGGAACCTGGCGGAGAAGTTTCCCGTGGAAATTGAATCGGGGCTTACGGCCAACGATCGGCGCATGTTGCGGGATATGCTGCGCGATCACGTGAGCCAGTTGTCCAAGCAGGTCGGCGATGTTCAGTCTCTCCTTGTGCCGTCCCTAACCGCGATCGGCGCCACGGTCCAAGCCCGGCGTCCGGCGGAAGGGACGGCATGGCAGTCGTCCGTCGAAGAGGTCCTTCGAGCCTCTCAACTCGTGGAGGTGCGCCTGTCGGCGCTGCTCGGGGTAACGCCCGGTCAGAACAGCACCTCCACTCAATTACCCTCGGAAGTCTTGAGTGCTCTGGCCGAACTTCGGGCCCAGGCCGACCACTGCTCCGCGCTCGTGAATCAGTAACGCCGGAAGCGTCTCGCAGCCTCTCGGAACCGTCCGATCCCTCACATTTTGCCCGTCCCCCAGTTCCACAATTTCACCGGTGGAGGGTGTAGGGTAGAATCAATGGTCCCGGGCAGGATGCGGGTATTTATCGCAGTGGCCGCTTTCTGCGCGGCTCCATTGTCGGGTCAACGCTCCGCGAGCATCGCCGGACGGATTGTGGACGCGACCGGCGCCGGCGTCCCCGCCGCGGCCATCACCGTCATCGATCAAAAGACCGGCTTCCGCCGCACTGCCGAGTCCGAACCGGGCGGCGCCTACGCGGTGACCTCGCTCGAACCAGGCCAATACACGATCAAGGTCGCCAAGGACCAATTCCGCCCGATCAACAACTTCAATGTCCCCGTGGCCGGCCAGGGGGCCACCCAGATCGATTTCGTCCTGCAACTCGGGTCGGTGTTCGAGGAGATCCGGGTGGAGGGAATCGCTTCGCCGATCGAACGGCCGGACGCCTCCGTGGGAGGCCAGTTCGAGCACGACGAGATCACCCGCATTCCGGTCAACGGCGGCAAGGTGCTGGACCTTCTGGGAATGACGCCGGGCACCGTGGTGACGCCGGCCACCCGCGGCGAAGCCGGGCAGTTCACCGTCAACGGCCAGCGCCCCAACTCGAACTACTTCACGGTGGATTACGTGAGCGCCAACATCGGCGTCACCGCGGGCGGGTTGCCGGCGCAGTCCACCGGCGGCACCTTGCCGGGAGTGAGCGCATTCGGCAGTCTGGACGCGCTGGCGCCGCTCGAATCCATCCAGGTACTACAGGTGCGGACTTCCTCGACCGTGGCCGAGTTCGGCCGGCTTCCGGGGGCGGGCGTTTCCCTCACAACGCAATCCGGGTCCAACGGATTCCACGGCGCCACGTCGCTGCACGTGCGGCACGAGCTGTTCGCCGCCGGGAACTGGTTCGCCAACCAGGCCGGCTTCGGAAGTCTGCCGTTGCGGCTGGCCGATGTCACGCAAACTTTCGGCGGGCCGCTGCGCCGCGACCGCACGTTCTTCTTCCTGTCCTACGAATGGCTGGCGCTGCGCCAGGCCTACGTGTGGGTGCAGTCCACGCCCTCGCTCGCGGCGCGGCAGGCGGCGGCGGGGTGGGCGCAGCCGGCGCTGAGCCTGTTTCCCATGCCCAACGCCGGGCAACTCACCGGCGGCATTGGAGAATGGGTGGGCAGCAATGTCTTGCCGGCCGGCCTCGACACCGGCACGGCGCGTGTCGATCAGGCCCTGGGTTCCCGCGCCAGCCTGTTCGCGCGCTACAGCGACTCCCCTTCCGCCAACCAGTTCGGCAACCTGGGAATCGACCACCTGGATCTGCGCATCCGCAGCCTCACCGCCGGTCTCAACGCGCGTCCCACCGCGAACCTGACCATGGACCTGCGCTTGAACGAAACCGAGACCACCGCGTACTCGGCATGGAGCGGCAGCGTGGCGCCGCCAGCGCCGCCGCCGGAGGGCGCGGATACCGTGGGTCCGCCGCCATCGAGCGATCCGGCTTGCGTTCTGCAGCCCATGGTTTCGGCGTTCCTGAATTCGCCCGCTCCCTGCAACTACCTGGTGCGGTTCACTATCGGCGGCATCGGCCAACTGGTGTCGGGTCCCGAAGGCAACCGCAAACAGCGCCAGTTTCAGGCGGTGGATTCGGTGGCGTTGCGGCGCAAGAAGCACAGTCTGGGTTTCGGGGCGGACTATCGCGCCATCACCGCCGTCCGCGAAGATGCCGGCAATACCTTGGGGGTGATCGCCGACTCGGTGGCCGACCTCACCAGCATGAAGAACCTGTGGGTGTTCACGATAACGCCGGGCGCGGGCGGCGCGCCGCCGGCCCAGACCGTGAAGGTTCAGGAACTATCCCTATGGGCCCTGGATACCTGGCAGCCGGCGAAACGCCTGACCGTCGCCGCGGGCCTGCGTTGGGAGTTCAGCCCTTCGCCCGTTCCCAGCGCCGCGGACCTGGCGGGCAACCTGATCTTCTTCTATAATCCCGCCTCGGGCACCACCGACCTGGCGCTTCAGCCCCGTCCTTTGTGGCCCACCTCCTATGGAGATTTCGCGCCGCGCCTCGGTCTGGCGTACCGCCTGGCCGCCGATGGCAGCACCGTACTGCGCGCCGGTGGAGGCCTGTATTACGACTCCAGCCTGAGCATCGCCACCGACATTCTGAATGGCGGACCGCTCAGCGCCGGCAAGTTCACCAGTCAACGTTATGCCCCCTTTAACACGGTTCTGGGTTACGGCTTCATGCCCAACCTGAAACTGCCCGAGATCCGCCAGTGGAACGTGGCGCTGGAGCACGCATTCGGCGCGCACGACACCCTGTCGGTGAGTTATGTGGGATCGTCCGGCTGGAGCCTGATCCGCCGCGAGATGGGCGGAGTTCCGGGAGACACCGCCGCCAAGTTCGTGGCGCTCACTACCAACAACGGCAGTTCCGACTATCAATCCCTGCAAATCCACTACCGGCGGCACTTCACGCATGGACTGGATGTCACCACGTCGTACACCTGGGCGCACTCCATGGACAACGATTCGAGCGATGCGTACCTGGTGTGGGCGGGAGCCGGCTCGCCTCCGGCCAATGACCGGGGTCCATCGGACTTCGATCTGCGTCAGTCCTTCACGGCGTCGGCGGCGTACGAATTCGGGCGGGCGAAGGACACCGCCGCGCGGCGCGGATGGCTCGCGGGCTGGGCGGCGAGCGCCATCTTCCGGGCGCGGACCGGGTTCCCGATAACCATTCAGCAGGCCGAGGAATACGACGGAATCGGCGTGGCGAATGCCTTCCGGCCGAATCTGGTGGCGTCCAAACCGGTGTGGACCCTCGACTCATCCGCGCCCGGAGGACGGCGGCTGAATCCCGCCGCTTTCCAGAGCACCGCGGCCGGGGTGCAGGGTAGTCTGGGCCGCAACGCAATTTGCGGCTTCGGAATGTCGCAGTTCGATGCGGCGCTGAGCCACGAGTTCACCAGGGGCGAGTATCGCTCCCTGCGGTTGCGCATCGAGGCGTTCAACCTCCTCAATACGCCCAGCTTCGCCGACCCGGTAAAGTTCCTGGACAATCCGCTGTTCGGCCAGTCCACGTCGATGTTGAACATGATGCTGGGCTCCGGCAGCCCGGGAAGCGGTCTGGCGCCGATGCTGCAGGCGGGGGGTCCGAGAGCCTTCCAGGCGTCGCTGCTGCTGAGATTCTAGCGCGGCCCGGCCGCGCAGTTGGCCGCGGCGGCAACCGGAGTTGGCTCAAGTCGAGCCAACGACCGGGCGACCGCGCCGGGCCGCACCTCGCCGGGAAGCATCCAAATGGCAGCGGGACAAACCCAATCGGCAGAGGGGAGATGGCGCAGGCCGGTCTTACTCCACCACGAAGCCGTCGACATCCACGAATTCGCCCGAAGACGCGGGCGACTTCCTGCCGGCCACGCGGACCTCAATCACGTGGCTTCCCGGCGTCACCGTGAATCTGCGGCTGGCCTGCCATTGGGTCTTCGGCGAGTAGAGGTCGACGGAGCCGCAATCGGTTCCGTCGATGCTGACCTCGGCGAAGCCGCGGTTGAACGCCCGCGTGAACACATAGGTCACCGCCTGCCCGGTGAAGGCGAACCGCGCCTGCGCTCCCGGCGCGTCGGTAAAGCTGAGGGTGTTGCCGAAGGCGCCGTTGAAGAACCGGTCGTGTTCCCAGTGCCCGCTGAAGCCCACGGCGGCGTTGGAATCGTCGTAGGCGCCGGAGGGCCAGACGTGCGGCTCCAGCCCCCGGCATTCCCCAGTCAGCCGTGAAAGAGCGTAGCCGCCAAGCTGGTACTCCGGCACGGTGCACGAATCCAGGAAATCGCGCAGGGACGGCGGCTTCAGGGTGACGCCGGTCTGGCGCAGGGGCGCGATGAAGTACGTCACCTTCCACTGGTCGAAGAGGCTCTCCAACGCTGGCAACTCGGTGGCGTGCTGGATGGAGATGGCCACGTTCCACTGGTGCCAGCTATTCTCGTAGACCTCGCCGCGCACGTCGGCTATGTTGGTGTCGTCGGCCAGCAGCAGGGTGGCCCCCGGATGGAGTTGGTTGTAGCGCCGGATGACCAGGCGTTCGGGCGCGGCCCGCTCCAGGTAGCGGTCGGCGCCATGCCGCGCGAACGCGTACGGGGAGTAGAAATCCCGGTGATACCAGCCGGAGGCGGGCAGGAAGTAGATGTTCAGACCGGCGCACAGGACGGCGCAGACGATCAGCGCGCGGTACAGAACCCGGGAGTAAGACGCCGTCCATCCCAGCACCGCGGCAAAGGGAACGGTCACCAGCGGCAGCGTGGCGTAGATGTACCGGGCATTCGAATCCGAGCGCAGGGTCAGCACCGCGGCGGCCAAACCGATGACCGCGGCGCTCACCGCCGGCCGGCCGCGGATGGCAAGCAGCCCCGCCAAAGCCAGGGGCGCCAGCACCAGGTACTGAAAGCCGAACGATCCGTCGCTGGCCTCCAGGTACTTACTGGTGTTGAAGGTGAGATCGTAGAGCGTCCGCAGGTTCACGGGATTGTGGTAGCCCGTGACGATCTCCTCCTTGTGGTCGAGAAACGGCGAAGGAAACTTGCGGTTGAGAAACGGGAACACGGGATTGTGAGTCTTCCGGTACGCGATGGCGTAGGTGGGCGCGGCGGTAGCCACCAGCAGGAGTAGAGCCAGCGCGCACGTGCCGGCGGGCTGCGGCGACAGCCGGCGCCACTGGCGGCCGGCCTCCGCGGCGGCGAAGGGAAGCGCCAGTGCCACCAACGCCAGCGCGCCGACCTTAGTGGAGAGAGCGCCTCCGGCGAGGACGGCGGCGGCGAACAAGTACCTTCGATCGCCCGTCTCGCCCAATCGCCAGATGGCGGTGAGCAAGGCCAGAACCAGGGCCGCCAGCAGGTTCTCCACGAACAGCGAGCCGGTGACCAACTGCACCATGGGCGTAGTGGCGAACAGTGCCGCAACCAGGAGGGCCGCCGGGCGGGTCAGCCAACGGCGGGCCGCGCCGTAGAGCATGGCTTCGAGCGCCAGCAGCATGGCGAAATTCACGAGGCGCGAGGCCGCTTCGCCGCCGAGTTGGTACACGATGGAGTAGACCCAGTCCGCGCCCATCGGCATGACGGACCAGATGAACCGCGACGGCTCGAACGTCATGCGGTGATACGCCGCGATGATTGGCGGGAATGGCCAAGTGCATGGCCAGCGCGTCGGCGCCCACTTCCGGTTTGAGCGCCACCAGCCAGTGCATTCCCAGCACGAAGACCAGCAGAGCCGCGGCCGCGCGTTCGCCCCATGATCGCAGTTCCGCCTGGCGCACCGAGGCGGCGCAAGCCGCGAGCCGGCGGCGGACGCCGGCCCGGTCCCAGGCGATGGGGATGGCCAGCAGCAGAACCCAGACCAGCGGGTAGTTCACCGGGAGCCGCGACAGCAACGTCATCAGGAAGATGTAGACGGCCGTGCCCACCATGGTGGCGAGTGCCTGGGCGGGAAGCGAGTTGTCCTGGGCGCGGCCCAGCAGGCGCGAGCCCAGCGCGCAGGCCGAAATCAGAAAGAGCGCCACCGCCAGAACAGCCAGCGGACCGGCCGCGAGCGCCGTGCCCAGGGCCGCCAATCCAACGGCCAGGCCGGTGAAGCACCACGGCACGAACCACCATGACGGGGACGGCGGCCACCAGAAACACGGCGATATAGTGAACGAACCGCCGCATCCCCTGCGGATCCCAGGTATTCGCATGGAAGAGGTTGCCGAGCCGGAAGCCGCGAATCTCGAGGGCCACGCCGGCGGCCACGATCAGAGCGATCAGCGCCGCAAAAACGGCCCGGAGAACGGTTCGCAACGCGGACGGCTGGCCGGCGGCGGCCGCCGCTGGAGCGGGTTCAGGATTCTCGTGATTCATCGGTCGAGGGGGCGAACACCCATTTAAGCACGCGGAGGGGGCGCGGGTCCGCGCTTGCGCGCGCCGCTACTTCGCCCGTTCCAGGCGGCCGCCCTCGCGGCGGTCGGCGCGCAACAGCAGCAGCGAGAAGACCAGGCCGCACAGGCCGAGCGAGGCGAACATGATCTGGCTCGCGGTGTAGCCGTGCGTCGCGTCGCGCAGCTTGCCGTTGGCATACGGGAAAGCGAACAGGCCGATATTCTGAATGGCGGTCATCACCCCGTACGCCGTCCCGGTGCGCCGCTCGTCCACGATCAGCGGCACGCAGGGCCAGATGCAGGCCGGCACCAGCACGAACGCCGCGCCCAGCACGATCATCGAAATCACCGGCGGGATGGAGGTGAGCCCCATCATCAGGTGCGCCGGAATCATCAGCAGCGATCCCAGAACCATCAGCGCCGCGCGGCGGCCGATGCGGTCCACCAGGTTGCCGGCGAACGGGGCCAGGAACATGGACGCGGCGATGATGATCGACGTGGTCCCCTGGGCGGTGGTGAGCATGTGGGTGAAATTGTAGAACACGCCTCCCAGGAAGCCCAGGCCCTCGGCCGAGGCGCCGGGCAGGCCCCACTTGTCATGGAAGAAGTCGGTGGAGAGCGCCGTGAAGGGGAAGATGGCGGAATAGAACGTCACGCAGATCAGCACGGCGTACCAATACGACGGCCGGAATTTGCCGATGTCGCCCCAGGCGATTTTGTCGCCGGAGCCGGCCTCGGGCAGTTTGAGAATCGGCTCGGCGCGGCGGTCCATGAGGGTGTAGATCCAGTTGGCCGCCAGGCTGGCCAGGCACAACGCGGCGGCGATCCACAACGCGCCGCGAAACCCGCAGCGGTGGGCCAGCAGGTCCATGGTGTTGAACGAGAACAGCGTGCCCAGCCGGCTGACGGTCAGCGTGATGCCGAACGCCATGGCGAGTTCCTTGCCGGCGAACCAGCGCGCGGTGATGGCGCTCTGCGCGACGATCATGGATTCCGAGCCGATGCCGAACAGAATGCGGCCCAGGTACATGACCCGCAAGCTGGGCGCGCACGCCACCAGCGCGGCGCCGGCCACGATGAAGCTGGAGAGGATCAGGCTGGCGCGCCGCACGCCCACGCGGTCGATGAGGTAGCCGCCCGCCAGCACCGCGACGATGGCGGCGAGGCTGTACATCGAGTACATGGCGCCGATGGCCGAGCGGTTGGTATGAAACACCTCCATCAGCGTGGTTTCGATAGCGCCGACGCTGTCGTAGGCGAAATAGCTTCCGAACGCCATGAGCGCGGCGAAGGCCAGGACGGCGAATCGATAGGGTTTGCCGGCGGGGTGGAAGCCGCTGGGATTGTCTGGGGTCACTCAACCTGTATATAACAGTGCGCGCGAAACCGCCAGTGCGGCGCGGCTCGGGGGTGGACGCCGGGGCGCGGGCCGCTCGCTGACGCTGGCGGTTCCGAGCCGGAGGGTAGCGGTCTCCCCCCAGGTGCGCCGCGCTCCCACCCTGCCACGGACATTTGAATTCCGACGTGTACATCTTTTATACTGAGGTTTCGGTTGTCTACGAGTCACTCGTCCCAGTCTCGGCCCCCGGCGAGCAGGTCAGGCTCGTTGAGGGACCGCTAATTCCCAGTCTTTTGGAGGACTATTATCGATGCGCTCCGATTCGAGCACTCACGGCGGCGGACGGCTCATTAGCCGCTCTCGGGCCGCCACCACGCGAACCGCAGGCGTTCTGCGGGTTCTGTTCACCCTGCTTCTTCTGGCGGCCGTCGGCACGCCGCTGATGGCGCAGGAAGCCGGAGGCGAAGCCAACCTGAAGCTTCCCTGGCTCAACGACGCCCCACTTTTCCTGGGCGGCATCCCGGGCCGGACCCTGCTGATGGGCGGCCTGGCGATCAGCGCCCTCGGACTGCTTTTCGGACTGATCATCTTCACGCGCCTGCGCAAGATGCCGGTGCACGCCTGCATGTTGGAAGTCTCCGAGCTGATTTACGAAACGTGCAAGACCTACCTGGCGACGCAGGGCAAGTTCCTGGCGCTGCTGGAGTGCTTCATCGCGGTCATCATCGTTTTCTACTTCGGGTTCCTGCAGCAGATGGCGGCGTACAAAGTGGTCATCATTCTGCTGTTCAGCGTGGTCGGCATCTCGGGTAGTTTCGCGGTGGCGGCCTTCGGCATGCGCGTCAACACCTTCGCCAACTCGCGCACGGCGTTCGCGGCCCTCAGGGGCAAGGCGTTCCCGTGCTATGACATCCCGCTGCAGGCCGGCATGAGCATCGGCATGCTGCTGGTTTCGGTCGAACTGCTGATCATGCTCTTCATCCTGCTGTTCGTTCCGGGCGACCTGGCGGGGGCCTGCTTCATCGGCTTCGCCATCGGCGAATCGCTCGGCGCGGCGGCCTTGCGCGTGGCGGGCGGCATCTTCACCAAGATCGCCGACATCGGCAGCGACCTGATGAAGATCGTCTTCAAGATCAAGGAAGACGACGCGCGCAACCCGGGCGTGATCGCGGACTGCACCGGCGACAACGCGGGCGACTCGGTTGGTCCCTCGGCCGACGGTTTCGAGACCTACGGCGTCACCGGCGTGGCGCTGATCACCTTCATCCTGCTGGCCGTGCATAGCCCGGTCGTGCAGGTGCAGCTTCTGGTGTGGATCTTCTCCATGCGCGTGATGATGGTGATCTCCTCGGCGGTGGGTTACTTCATCAACGGCGCGGTGGCCAAGGCCCGCTTCGGGAACCTCGCGAAGTTCAATTTCGAAACGCCGCTCACCACCCTGGTGTGGCTCACTTCGATTCTTTCCATCGCGCTCACCTACGTGCTTAGCGCGTTCATGATTCCGAGCCTGGGCGGCGATTCGTCGATGTGGTGGAAGCTGGCCACGGTCATCAGTTGCGGCACCCTGGCCGGCGCGCTGATTCCCGAGTTCGTCAAGGTCTTCACCTCCACCAATTCGCGGCACGTGCGCGAGATCGTCACCAGTTCGCGCGAAGGCGGCGCGTCGTTAAATATTCTCAGCGGTTTTGTGGCCGGCAATTTCAGCGCTTACTGGCTGGGCTTCACCATGCTCGCTCTCATGAGCGTCGGCTACTACGTGAGCACCATGTTCCCGCCGGAACCCCACGCCCTGATGCTGGCTCCGGCGGTTTTCGCCTTCGGACTGGTGGCTTTCGGATTCCTGGGCATGGGCCCGGTCACAATCGCCGTGGATAGCTACGGCCCGGTTACCGACAACGCGCAATCGGTGTACGAGCTCTCCATGATCGAGACCATTCCCGACATCGCCAAGTCCATCGAGAAGGAGTTCGGCTTCACGCCGGATTTCGAGAAGGCCAAGGAGAACCTGGAAGAGAACGACGGCGCCGGCAACACCTTCAAGGCGACCTCGAAGCCGGTGCTTATCGGCACGGCCGTGGTGGGCGCCACCACCATGATCTTCTCCACCGTCGTGGCCCTTACGCACGGCCTGGAAGACAAGTATATGAGGATGATCTCGCTGATGCACGCGCCGTTTCTGCTGGGTATCATCGCCGGCGGCGCGGTGATTTACTGGTTCACCGGGGCCAGCGCGCAAGCCGTCACCACGGGCGCCTACCGCGCCGTCGAGTTCATCAAGAAGAACATCAAGCTGGAAAGCGCCGAGAAGGCATCGGTGGCCGATTCCAAGAAGGTGGTGGCTATCTGCACGCAGTACGCGCAGAAGGGCATGTTGAACATCTTCCTGGTGGTATTTTTCGCAACGCTCTCGTTCGCGTTCCTGGAGCCGTTTTTCTTCGTGGGATACCTCATCTCCATCGCGTTCTTCGGCCTGTATCAAGCGCTCTTCATGGCCAATGCCGGCGGCGCCTGGGATAACGCCAAGAAGGTGGTCGAGACGGAACTGCGCGCCAAGGGCACTCCGCTGCACGATGCCTGCGTCGTGGGCGACACGGTGGGCGATCCTTTCAAGGACACCTGCAGCGTGGCGCTGAACCCGATCATCAAGTTCACCACGCTGTTCGGCTTGCTGGCCGTCTCCCTGGCGGTACGGCTGACTACCGAGCAGGGCGCCCCGCTGACCACCGGACTGGCCGCCGTGTTCTTCGTGATTTCGGCCGTGTTCGTATACCGCAGCTTCTACGGCATGCGGATCGAGAGCAAGTAGCGCCGACGCCCCGTGTTCCGGACGCCCGGAGCCGCCTTCGAAGAAGGTGGTTCCGGGCGTTTCGCGTTCAAGCCCCTCCCGCCGACAAACGCTATAATTCCCTTTGACACCCAAAACAGCGTTTCTCTTTCCGGGACAAGGGTCCCAGGCGGCCGGCATGGGCAAGGCCCTGGCCGAAAGCTCTCCGGCGGCGCGTCGCATTTTCGACGAGGCCGACCGGGCGCTTGGCTTCCCCATCTCGCAGCTCTGTTTCGAAGGCCCCGACGAGCAGCTCAAGCTCACCGAAAACACGCAGCCGGCACTGCTGACGGTTTCGATGGCGGCGTTCGAGGTACTGCGCGAGAACGGCTGGACACCCGACTTTGTGGCGGGCCACAGCCTGGGCGAATACTCGGCGCTGGTGGCGGCCGGCAGCCTGCGGTTCGCCGATGCCGTGCGCCTGGTGCGGAAGCGCGGCCGCTATATGCAGGAGGCCGTCCCGCCCGGCGTGGGCGCCATGGCGGCGCTGCTCAAGCTGCCCGAGGGAAAGCTGGATGGCATACTGCGGGAAGCCGCGCAGGGCCAGGTGGTGAGCGCGGCCAACCTGAACTCGCCCGACCAGGTGGTGATTGCCGGAGATGCCGCCGCCGTCAAGCGCGCCGTCGACCTGGCCAAGGCGGCGGGAGCGCGGCGCGCGGTGCTGTTGCCGGTGAGCGCGCCCTTCCACTGCGCCCTGATGAAGCCCGCCCAGGAGCGCCTGCGCGCGGACCTGGACTCGACCGAGTTTCGGGATCTTTCTTGTCCCCTGGTGAATAACTGGCAGGCGCGCGAAATCCGCGGCGGTGCGGAAGCGCGCGAGGGCCTCTACCAGCAGGTTCCCAACCCGGTGCGCTGGATGGAGTCCATCGGCTGCCTGGCGGGGTTGGGCGCCGCGCGTTTCGTGGAAGTGGGCGTAGGCAGCGTGCTGACGGGACTGCTGCGGAACATCGATCCGGGGCTGGCCGCGTGGGCTTTCTGCGAACCCGCGGATCTGGAGAAGCTGAAGCGGTAGATGGAATTCCGGCCGGCCCTCTTAACAACCGTCCCGAAACCTGCTAGGCTTTTGACCTGAGGAGCTTTGTGTGAGCGAAGAGTCAGGCGAAGTACGATGTCCGGCCTGCGGTGGCAGGGATGTTCGCCCATCCCGGCCAAATGGCCTGCTGGATTCGTTTATGCGCGCCTTCCGGAAGCGGCCATTCCGCTGCCGGGGATGCTCCCATCGTTTCTATCGCCCCGTGCCGGAGCCCGAGGAAATAACCACGCCTCCGGACGACGACAAGTAGGCCCGCAAGCGGGCGGCGTCAGACCCGCCGGACCGAGATTCCGGCTTCCTGGAAGAGCGTTTCCACCATGCCGAAGTGGTCGTTGTAGTACTCGCTGGAATACTGCGCCATTCGCTCGGCGGAGATGACCACGGAAACGATTCCCGCCTGCACCACCGATCGCGCGCAGTCCATACAGGGCATGATTTCGACGTAGATGGTGCAGCTCTCGGTGGCGGTGCCGGCGCGGGCGGCGTTGCAGATGGCGTTGCGCTCGGCATGCTCGATCCAGAGATACTTGGCGGGCCGCACCAGTCGCTCGGGAACGTCGTCGCGGATGCCGCGCGGAAACGAGTTGTAGCCGGTGGAGCGGATTTCGTGGTTCGGCCCCACGATGACGCAGCCGATCTGGGTGTTGGGGTCCTTGCTGCGGCGCGCCACGGCCTGGCAAATCTCCAGGTAGTATTGGTCCCATCCGGGGATGGATCGCATAGGTTTTCCACAACTGTACCAAAATCGGAGGCCCGATTCGAAAGATATTTGCAGCTTTTCGGCCCTGGGGAGAGTTTGACCATTGCCAAGCCACTCTTCTATACTGGAGGGACAACTGCGGAAAAGATATCGATGTATACCCTGGTAATGATCGTTCACGTATTGGTCTGCGTATTCCTGATTGTGGTCGTGTTGCTGCAAAGCGGGAAGGCCGCGGACCTGGCTGGCGCGTTTGGCGGAATGGGTTCGCAAACGGCCTTTGGTCCGCGCGGATCGGCGACCTTGCTCTCGAAAGCCACCACCTTGTCGGCGGTGCTCTTCATGGTCACATCGCTTTCGCTGTCGATCATGGCGACGCGCAACGCCGGATTGGGTTCGTCCGTGCTGGAGAGTGCACCGGCGACGGCGCCGGCGGGGAAGTCCGCGCCGATTCCGGTGCCTCTACCCGTCCAGCAGCCCGCTCCGAAGGGTGATTCGAACGTCCATACGGTGCCCCTTCAGCCGGCCCCGGCGCCCGCCGCGCCAGCGCCGACAAAGTAGGACGCGAAACGCGGAGGTGGCGAAATTGGCAGACGCACTAGCTTGAGGTGCTAGCGCCCGCAAGGGCTTGGGGGTTCAAGTCCCCCTCTCCGCACCAAGTTTGAGGCCGCTGTATCGGATTGATGCAGCGGCTTTTATCATTTCTGGACATCCCTTCGTTCCGTATCATTCAGTTCGGCCTTCTCTTGTTTTGTGACGCCGTTTGTGACGAGTTTTGGTCGTGTGCCCGGCTGAGGAACTCCTCGGCAAGTCTTCCGGCCTCGATCGTGTCGGTTTGATCGGTGATGTTGTAGCGTTCGAACACACCCCGCGTCCGGTGCCCCGTGATCTTCATGATTACCGACTCCGCCACACCAGCGCGTCGGAGGTTCCGCACCGCGGTACGCCGAAGATCATGGAAGAGCAGTCCGGGAACGCCTGCGGCTTGGCACGTCAAATCCCAGCTCCTCCGAAAGTCCTTGATCGGCGTTGAGCCGCGGGCGAAGAGGTATTCGCAGGTCCGCGGTTGGACCTCGAGGTACGTGCGCATGTCGCCGTAGATTGGCACCGCGACGGGTTCGGGCTTGCGGTTCGCCTTCTTGCCCTCCATCCAGATGCACGAAGAAGCGAGGTTGACTTGCTCCCACTTGATTCGGAGCAGGGCTCCTTTTCGCAGTCCGACGTGATAGGCGATCACGAAGAGCAGCTTCAGCTCATGCGGCAGTTCAGCCAGAAGGTTTCGGTAGTGTTCGGGTTTTAGAAAACCCCTGCGCGGTTCGCCCTCGGTCAGTTTTGGAAAGAACGGCACCCGCCCGACGAGCGGTGGGTCCTGCTGGTACCCGAGTTGGAACGCGCGATGCAGGAGGCCCAGTTCGCGGTTGACAGTGCCGGCCTTGACTTGCTTCAGGCGCTTCTGGATGTACTGCTTCACCTGCGTACTGGTCAGCTTCGCAGCTTTGATGTCGCCCAGGGCCGGGTTGATGATCGATTTGACCTTCAGAGTTGCGATGTAGGCTTGGGCTACGCCGCGGACGTCGTAGTCCTCCAGCAAGAGCTGGAAGAGATCGCGAACTCTCGTCCGATCCGGCGTCAAGTATTCGCCGGAGGCGAGTCTGCCCTGGCGACGGTGTAGGAAAGCCAGTGCCTCGTCACGGTCATTCGTCTTGCACGACTCGCGCCGCCTCACCCCGCCGGCAACGTAGTTACACCACCACCAGTCGTTCCTCAGGTAGATCGATCCTTGACCCAGCGTCGGCCGCTTCCTAGACATTTCTATGCGCTCCGTTTGTTCTGCTCGATGATTCGATCCAGGTCCTGACGATCGAACCGGAGCTTCTTGTCCAGATCTACGGTCGGGATACGACCCATGTGCACCTTGGCCTTCAGCGCGTCTTTGGTCAGGCCCAGATATGTCGCGGCTTGTTCGAGCGTCAGAAGCCGCGGCGTCACGACGCCGTTATCGCGAAGCCGGTGCGCTACTGCGTCAGCGATGTTGTCGGTATTGATTTCAATCGCCATCAAATCCCCCCCCCGGAATTCGCCCATCGATGGGCTGGTACCCGAATCCCTCTGAGATGCGCGGCCGGACCGCTACTGGATCGTCTTGTCCGCCACAGTATCCGCCAGACCGGAAGGTGCGACCCCGCCGGCTTCCTCGAAGCAGTGCTGGCGGATGATCTCGGCCATCAGCAGCCAGAGATCCCCGACCGGTTCGTCAATCTTCTTGTAGGCAGTATCCATCTTGATCCCTTGCTGCTGCGCTATGAATGCTGCGCAGACATTGCGGCCGAGTTGCTGGTGATACGGCGACCGCCGAAGTTCTTCGATCATTCTCATGGTCTGAAATTGAACAGTTTGCATTGCACTTCCCTTCCTGAAATGGTCTTCCCGGAGAATGCCAGCTTCCCAAGCTGGACGTTGCGGGTTCGAATCCCGTCTCCCGCTCCATGTTT
>CAWCVR010000013.1:0-430873 GCA_963799105.1 Bryobacterales bacterium | reverse complement strand
GCCGTTGTCCCCGCCGATGCGCCGGGCCCTCGAAGTCCGTGCCGCACGAGAAGGAATGCGCCTCTCCGACCACATCAAGCGGGAATTGGCGGATCTGACCAGGCATGCGGAGCCGGTCCCGGCGAAACCCCGCCGCCCCCGCTCTGCTAACATTCCCGAATGGTGGTTCCGCTAGAGACGCCTCGCCTGGAACTTCGTCCACTGGAACTCGCCGACGCGGAGCAGGCGCAACGGCTCTTTCCCAAGTGGGAGATCGTCAGGTTCCTGGCCGCCCGTGTCCCCTGGCCATTTCCCGATGACGGCGCGCTCGCCTACTACCGCGACCACGCCCTCCCGGCCATGGAGCGCGGCGAGGAGTGGCACTGGACGCTGCGGCTGAAGAGCCACCCCGGCCAGCTCATCGGCGCGATCTCGCTTTTGAAGGCCGGGAACGAAAACCGGGGTTTCTGGCTCGGGTTGCCTTGGCAACGGCAAGGCTTGATGACCGAAGCCGTCGACGCCGCCACGGACTACTGGTTCGACACGCTGGGCTTCCCCGTCCTGCGCGTGCCGAAAGCGGTGGGGAACATCGCCTCCAGGCGGATCTCGGAAAAGCAGGGCATGCGCGTCGTGGCGGTGGGGGAAAAGGACTATGTGGGCGGGCGGTTTCCGGCCGAGATATGGGAGATCACTGCCGAGGAATGGCGTGCCCGCGGGGATTCGGAAGGCCCCCGCGAATAGGGTGCGGCGGCCTTGACTCGCGCTACCGCGGTTCAGTTCTCCAGACGGAACTCCACATTGATGGTCGTGGTGATCTCCACCGGGGTGCCGTTCAAAAGCGATGGCTTGTAGCGCCACGTGCTCACCGTGTCCAGGGCGGCCTGGGCCATGCTCGGATCCACCTCGTCGGCATTGAGCACGCGCGGATTGAGCGTCTTCCCCTCGCGGGAAACCACGGTGCGGATGACCACCGTGCCTTCCACGCCCTGTTGCTTCAGTTCGGGCGGGTAGGCCGGCCTCGGCCCAAATATCAGGCGGGCAGGCTGCACGTTGCCGCCCACGGGGATCCGATCCGGCGTGGTGGCGGGCTTTCCGGCCGATGGCGCCGCCACCGCCGTAGCGGGCTTCTGCGCGGTTACCGTCAGGCTCTCCGTGATCTGGCCCAGATCGAGCGTGACGTTGAGGCGCGCCGGTTTGCCTGGCGCGATCTCCACGTACATCGTGCGCAGGGCAAATCCCCCCGCCTTGAACTCGATGCTGTAGTGGTTGGGCGGAAGGGACGGAAACTTGTAATTGCCCGCCAGATCGCTGACTGCATCCGCCACGCTGCCGCCGCTCCGGTTGCGCGCCGTGACCGCGCAGTTGGGTACGCGCGCGCCGCTGGGGTCTTCCACCGTCCCCGCAAGCGATCCGCGGGCCGGAGCGGGCTCGGCCGCCCGTGGGCTCGGCTGTGCGGGTGTGGGCGGGTTCTGGGCGACCAACACCTCCGGCCGCTCAGCCGGGGCGGGCGTGGGACTGGCGACAGCCGGGGCACTGGCCCGTTCCGGCGAGTAACCCACCGCGCCCGCGGTGAACACCATCGATATCGCACCGCAAGCCACCGCCAGGCACGCCACGCGCGCCCCCGAAATCCGCGGCGCCGGCCCCGCTTCCAGCATCTGGCGGATGCGTTGCGGCAGGGAAGATCCCGGCATGGCCATCCCCACGGCGCCCACCCTCGCACCGCTCTGCTGCACCACCCGCGCAATCTGAAGCAGGTAGCCGGAGTACTGAAGCGGATCGTGGCCGCGCTCGATCACCGCCGCGTCGCAGGCCTCTTCGGCCAGTGCCGAAATCCGCCGCTCCAGCCACCAGGCGAGCGGGTGGAACCAGAAAACCGCGCGGTTCAGCAGCGCCAGCCACTGCACCAGCGGATCGCGGCGCCGCACGTGCTCCCGCTCATGCGCCAGGACGGCGTCAAGCTGCTCGCGCGGCCACTGGAGCCAGCATTCCGGCAGGATCACGGCCGGGCGCAACCACCCCACGGTGACCGGCACGGCGCACGAATCGCTGGTCAACCGGCCGTCGCGATGGGCGGCCCGCCGGACCAGCATGTGCGCGCGGACGGTCCCGGTGGCCAGGCGCGCCAACAGGGCGCCGAGCCCCAGCAGGTAGAGCGCGGCCAGACAGTTCCACCAGGTCAACGCCAGCCTTCGGACCGGTGGCGCGGGCGATTCGGCAGGGAATGCCTCGGGCAGCGCCTGCCCGGAAATGACCGCCGCCGATACGGCGGACTGGCTGACGGTTGGCGTCGCGGCCGGGTGCAGCACCCGCACCACCGCCCTTGGCCCCCAGGCCGTCCAAACGGGTAAGGCCAGCATCAATACGACCACGCTCGCCCAAACGCCGTGGCGTACGCGCGCGGTCTTGACGCGCAGGATGAGCAGAACCGCTCCGGTACACACGGCGATCAGCAACGCTCTTACGGCGCATTCCAGAATCAGATATTGCATCACTTTCCTCCCTGTTTGCGGCCCCGGATGAGATCTTCCAGCCGCCCCATTTCCTGCTTGCTCAGTACCTTTGCGTCCACCATGCCGGAAACCAGCTCCTCCACCGATCCCTGACAGAAGCGGTCGATAATCTGCCGCACCGCGTGCGCCGCCAGACTTCGCGCCGGCTCCACAGCCCGGTAGACGTACGCCCGCTTTTCCTCTTCGTGCCTCAAGTAGCCCTTCTGCTCGAGGCGCCGCAGCAGTGTGCGGACCGACGTTTCCTTGATACTGCGGCCGCGGGAGACGCTCTGATGGACCGTCTCGACGGTACACGGCCCCGCGTCCCAGACGGCCTGCATCACATCGTTCTCCAGTTCGGTGAGCGGCGACCGCACCCGCATGCCCGATGTATCACCTCTTGTCATGGTACAACTTGTACCACTACCGGCGGATCGTGTCAAGAGGTTTCTTCCCAAGCGTAAGCGTATACTCCTTGGTGGGTTGAGGAGCCCGCCTGATGGAAGACTCACCAAGCAGCGTCCTTGTCCTCGGCCGGCGGTATCGGCGGCTGATGGCCCTGACTCTTTGCCTGATCGCGCTGATGTTGGCGCAGACGGCCTACACCATCTGGGCAACACGCCCCGTTAGAACCAGCGGACAAATCATACGCGCGCGCGGCTTGATCATCGTCGACGAAAAGGGAACGGAGCGGGTTGTGATCGGCGCGCCAGTGCCGGACCCGATGATCCTCGGGCGAAGGCACAAGAGGGACGGTCCCGTGTCCGGCCTGATCATCGCCGATGCCACGGGGACCGAGCGGGGCGGATATGTAACCGACGATCGGGGCGGCAACGCGCTGCTCACGCTTGATGGACAGAGTTTCCAGACCGTTATGCTCGTGGCGGAGCCAAGCGGCGACACGACCTTCCGCATATGGGACCGGTCTCACAGTTCGATTACGATGGGCGCCTGGGACAGCGGCTCGTTCTTGAATCTCAAGCGGGAAGGATCGGCGGTTTTCGCCGCTCCGCCGGGGAATGCCCAGGCTTCCGATCCACGCCCCATGTTTCGCTAGGGCATTGACCGCTCGACAATGTGCCTTTGCCGCGAGCGGCCCGCTAACGGCGCCGAACCACACGGTCGAAGACCTAACCCGCATTTCTCACGGATGCCGCACTTCGTCGTGGCGGGAGTCTGCGAAAACGCGGGGACTGACGACTCCGTCCCAAGGCGCGCACCATCTCCCGAGGAAGCACCGTGTCCCCCCCTGCGCCGCGTGGACGGAGCCGTCTGTCCCCGATGTTTTCGCCCCGCGGCGACAACCCCCGCTTGTCCCGTGGTAGAAGTGCGGGCTAATGCCCGATCGCTATTTGGCGTACTCCCTGAAGTCCTCGAGGACGGCCTTCCGCATGCGGTTGGCGGCTTTGAAAAGCCAGCCGGCCGGGCGTTTGTCGAGATCGCGCAGCAGGACCCGCGGCTTGGCGGAGCCCAGGTGGATGTTGGCGGTCTCCCAGCCCATGGCTTCGAGCAGCCGGAATACGTCGCGCTCCTTGGGCAGGGCGGAAAGTTCGATACGGGAACAATCCGGCGCCAGCCGCCGCACGATCCAGCGTTTCCGCAGGTGCACGAAGGGATCGGGGCAGCGCACGGCGCGGTCGATGGCTTCCTGATAGTGGATGGGCGCGGTGCCCTTGCCGCTTTCCGCCCACACGCACGCGGACGGCGCCAGGGCCTTGGCCTCGCGAGCCACCGAACCGCCGCACCAGTCCCCCAGGGCGACGTATCGCTGCCGCCCCAGACTGCCGAGACCGGCCACGCGATGAGACACCCGCCACTCCAGCCCCCGCACCGGCATAAGACTCTCGAGGGCCTTCACGGCGCCGGCCGGGGGAGGCTCCTTGGGCTCCGCGAGCGCGTGCAACTTCTCCCAGTACTGTTCGGGCTGGTGCAGGCGCGCGGTGGCCATGAGCCGCAGCGCGGAGTGGTGTTCGGCCAGAACAAAAGGCCGCCCGCCGGTCTCCAGAGCCGCGCGATACCCCTTGAGGACCGCTTCGACGCCCTGCTTGACATCGCTGTCCAGGTTGGCCAACATCGCGCTCGTGGCCAGGCGGACCAGGTCGTTGGTGTACGCGAGCCGCCAGACCTCGTCGAAATCGTTGATGCCCCAGACGAGGCGGCCGTCCCTATCCCGCCAGGTCCCGAAATTCTCCACGTGCAGATCGCCCACGGCGAGGGTCTCGGGCGCGCGGGCCTCGTCCTCGCACACCCCCGGCCAGATCTGCGCCCAGCGGTAGTACGTTGCGCGCAGGAACGGAAACGGCGCGACGCGCATCTGCTGGTGCTTGAACTCGAGATCCTCACCAACGATGCGGAGGTGCCGCGACAGCCAGGCTTCATAACGATCGGTGGCTTTGTGGATGTTCATGGGTTCACTCTCCCGCCACCGCCGGTGTCAGCATCCACTTCAATACGCCCGACGGCGAAGGGCCGGCCCGTTCGCAATCGATGCGCACCAGCGCGGCTTTCTTCATGTCGACTACCAGGGTGGGACAGTCCAGCAGGAATGCCGCCAGCGAGCTCATGAGCGGTTCGTGGCTGGCCAGCAGGATCGCGGGCCGCTCGCCGTGGTCGCGAATTTCACCCCAGGCCTCGGCGGGAGGGGCGTCGGGAGTGAGGGCGCGGGTCTGGACGATCTTCCCGGAGTAGCGGAGAACTTCGGCGGCGAGTTGGGCGGTCTGCAGGGCGCGGCGAAAGGGGCTGGAGAGGATCGCTCCAGGCTCGGCGCCGGCCGCCCGGGCGCGCTCCAGGACGCGGCGGAGTTTCTCGCCGCCTTCGGAGGTGAGCGCGCGGTCGAAGTCGCGGAGTCCCGCGCGGGAGTCCTCCGCGATGCCGTGCCGCAGAAGATAGATCTGCATTACGGGTCTATTCTATCGTGGCCGGGCCGGGCGGGCACGCCCGTAATCCGTGCGTCCGCCATCCGCGGCCCCGCACCGGGCTGGTGCGGACCCGGTGGCTACGGGCTTGCGGACGGATTATGGCACGCCGCTATCGCCCGATTGCATACATAAGGGCGTCGAGTTTCGCCTGCGAACCGCTGAACAGGCCGGTGGGCGGGCGGCGGTAGCTCAGCATCTGGCGGTAGATGACGTCCTCGAGCGTGGAGTTGATGCCCCATCCGCCCCAGATACTGCAGGCGCAGGTCGCCGTCGCGGTTGAGGTCGACGCCTGCCGTCCACTCGCCCAGGTCGGACTTCCGGCCCGCGTACGTGGAGAAGAGATCGAGGGCGGAGGAGAATTGGACCTCGCGCAGCGATTCGGCCACGGGCGCGTAATCCGGGCGGTCGAGGCGGGCCTGAATCTCGTCCAGGTCGATCTTCAGCGGCTCGGCGGTCCCCAGGAACACCATGTCGTAGCCTTGCCCGTTGACGGTGTTGGCCCACACTGTGGCGTTGGGGAACGCGTCGAAGAACGTGGCCAGCTCGCTGCGCACGGTGCGCACGTCGCTCTCATACAAGGGAACGTACAGGGTGAACATGCCGCCGGGATTCAGGTGGCGCCTCACGGCTTCGAAGTACTCCTTGGTATAGAGCGCGGCGGTGCCTTTGACGAAGACATCCAGCGGGTCGCTGGCGATGATGTCGAACTTCTCGGTGGTGGTCAGCAGATAGTGGCGGGCATCGTCGAAGACAATCCGCGTGCGCGGGTTGTGAAGCACGTCGTAATCCTGCTTGGCGAAGTAGCGCGTGGAAATGGGCGGAATGATGGGCTCGATTTCGCACACCGTGATGTGTTCGATGGTGGGGTAGCGGGTGAAGGTTCCGGCCGAGACGCCGGCGCCGAATCCGATTCCCAACACGCTCCGGGGCTGGCGGTGGAGCAGCGCGGGAAGATGCCCGACCATGCGCTGCAGGCGCATGTCGTAGGGCTCGGTGGTGGCTTCCACGTGGCCGTTGACGTCCACTTCCGTGGCGCCGTCGTTCCAGCGGGTGATGGCCACCGAGGAGTTGATTCCCTCGGCGGTGTACAGCAGCTCGGAGTTGGGAGCCGAGATCATGATGCGGCGCCCGTAGGCGATGACCTTCCCGGGAATGGGGTCCACACCCTTGGCGAGCACGCCGGCGAGGATCAGAGCTGCGGCGAGGGCGGCCGCGGGGATCTTCGAGCGATGCCCCGCCGCGTAGGGCCACAGGACGAACAGAGCGCTCGCGGCGGAAAGAAGCAGGATCACGCGTTCGCAGTTCTGCGTCCCGATCCACGGCACCAGGACCAGGCTCACGCCGAGCGCCCCGGCAATGGCGCCCACGGTGTTGGCCGCGTACACCGCGCCCACCACCCGGCCGGCGTCGTCACCGGGAGCGGCCAGGGCCGCGATGGCCAGCGGAAAACTGGCGCCCCATAGCAGCGTGGGCGGCAGAATGGCCCACAGACATCGCACCATGTCGAGCTGGAAAGTAAACCAGGGGCTGGTGGTGAGCAGAGGGTTGATGGGCCAGTTGGGGAGCGAATTGGCGATCATGTACGCGGTCCAGGCAACCCCCAGCGCGAGCAGCATCTGGCACCATCCCAGGGCCACGCGGGGCCGAATCGATCGCACCAGCCAGGAGCCCACCGTGCTGCCGAGCGCCAGGCCGGTCAAAAAGACCGCCAGGATGATGGAAAACACGTACACCGTCGCGCCCAGCATCATGCCCATCAGGCGCGTCCAGACGACTTCGGCGCCCAGAGCACCGGCGCCGGAGAGTCCGATGGTGATGTATACGGGCCAGCGGCTCGGCTGGGTGGCCGTCGCGGCGCCGGGCGCGGGCTCGCCGGAATCGCCGGCGGTAGCCAACGCCGGTGTGTGTGCGGCTAGCAGGAAGCTGATCAGGGCCACGCCCACGTTGATGGCCACGGCGGTGTAGGTGGCGACCGCCATGTTGTGCACGCGCAACAGGTAGAAACCCGCCAGCAGGCATCCGAAGACGGCGCCGGCGGTATTGCCGCCGTACAGCATCCCCCACCAGGAAACGCCGCGCGGAGTCGACTTGATCCAGCGCACGATGGCCGGCAGCGATGCTCCCATAAGGATGGTGGGCGGCGCCAGGCACACGGCGGAGATGCATCCGCGCAGGAGCATACCGGGCATGCCGTGCTCGGCGCCGGCGACATAGACGCGGTCGATCAGCGGCAGTCCCGCCATGACGAGGAGGCCGAACGCGGCGATGCCGAGTTCCAGGAATGCGTAGATCCGCAGGGGATGGCGCGTGGTGCGCAGACGGGGCAGACCGATGCTGCCCAGGCACAGGCCGCCCATATACGCGGCCAGCAGGAAGCCTAACGACACCGAAGTGGAACCGATGGCGAGTTGCAGCAACTGGTACCAGACGATCTCGTAAATGAGCGCCGAACAGCCGCTGGCGGCGAACAGGATCAGAAGCAAAGGAAGGTAAGGCGAAGCGTCGAAATTGGATGATGCCTGAGGTTCAGTGGACATGGCGCAATGTGTGGACAATGATAACAACCGGTGCGGCCGGAAACGCAAGGGTTTGGCCTTCGACCTCCGAGCGGGGTGGGCAGCGCGGGCGGCTGATGTTCTGACGCCGCTCCGCCTATCTGGAGTTGATGCGCAACCGTTTCTTCCCGCTCATGGGAAGCCTGAAGCGCAGCGCGCCGGGGCGCAATACCGTCGCGCCTCGCAGCCGCATTAACGCCGGTTGACGGCGCCAACGGCTTTCGAGATACGGCGCCGCTTCCTTCCGACAGCCAGACTCGAGAGGTCCACTCTCGATATAATGAGCTTCAGTGTGGCTCGGCGCGCTCTGATACCGTCACTGCTTTTCTTCGCCGCTTTCCTCACGACGGCATTTCAGTTTCGGACGGTCCGCCTTGGAAACGGCTTCGAAACTCTCGCTGTCGCCCGAAATCTCGCCGAACACGCGCAATTCGCCAATCCCTTCAGCCCGCGTCTCACGGGTCCGACGGCACATCCGGCTCCCATCTATCCCATGTTTCTTGCCCTGCTCATCTGGGTACTCGGAAATTCCCCGCCTTTCGTGCTCGTGCTCTGCGGCATCACCATCGCCGTTCATGCCTTGCACGCCGCGCTGCTGCCATCGGTTTCGCAGCTTTTTTTCCGGGATCGCCGTCCCGGCATTTGGGCTGCTGCCGTGACGATCGTTCTTCCCGTGTTCTTTCTGTTCCCGCAGTTCGAAATTATGTACGTCGCGACGGGCTTGATGCTCTTCTGCCTGGTGGCCAGCCGCCTCGCCGTTCGGGGCGGGATCGTACCCGCCATCGCCATCGGCATCGGAATCGGTCTGCTTGCGCTTCTCAACCCGGCGTCGATCACGGTGGCTGTTCTGTGGCTCGCCTACATCCTCTGGCGCCACCGCCCTGCGCGCAGTGCGCGTTTCGCTTGCTGGGTTGGCCTGGCAGCGATAGCCACCCTCGCGCCGTGGACGTGGCGCAACTATCGCCAGTTTCACAAACTCTTCTTCGTCCGCGACAATCTCGGTCTGGAACTGTATATCGCCAATAACGATCTTGCCGAAGCTAGCTTCGCCCTCAATGAAGCCAACGGATGTCATCGTCTTATGCATCCCAACGGTTCGGACGCCGATGGGCGTGAATGCCGGGCCCTCGGCGAAGCCGAGTTCTACCGCCGCCGCGAAGCCATGGCATTCGATTGGATCCGCCTTCACCCGGCCCGCTTCTGGGTTCTCACGACCGAACGGCTGCGCATGTTCTGGTTCCCGGATGCGGATGGCTCGCCCGGGTACGCGCGTTCCATCGCGTTTGTCACGATCTGTGCCATCATGGGAATGTTGCGGCTTGGCTGGCGGCGGGATCCAATGGTCCTGTTCTTCGCCGGCGCTTTATTCGCCTACCCACTCATCTACTACTTCGTGCAGTCGGACCCGCGTTATCGCACGCCAATCTTGTGGATACCGCTTCTTGCTGGGGGGTATTTTCTTGCGGATCTCACCAGGCTCGCGCCACTCTGGCTGGGAGAACGAATGAACGGCATTCTGAGGGAAATGGCGGCCTGGCGAATCGGAGCTTGACTCCGCATGGCGTGCTGCCGTAGGCGGGCATAGCCGGAACCGGGCTGGGAACACCTGGGATCCGGCCGTCCGGGATCCGCCGCGGCAAGAGGATTGTCCATCAGCGACGTGGTCGGCCGGGGATTGCTCCCGCCGCTGCCGCGAGGGCGTGGGTGAGCCGAAGCCAATTCGGCGGCGGGTCCCGTGGGCCGGAACGCCCATGTCCCTGACCCGGAAATCCACCACATCCGCCGAAGCGTACTCCTTCGGGCACGCCTCCTCGCGTTTCAGCGGGCGCCACAGCCGCCCGGCGAAACCGTTGTCCATGCGATGGCCCGCACGTCCATTCTGCGGTGCCTGCTTCGGCGCCTCCACGCAGAACTTTACTCCCATCGCCGGCGGAGGAATGCCGGCTAATGTTCCGGTGCCGCTCTGCCGATCTGCTTATGGAATGGCGGCGGAAGAGATTGTCGAGCTGGAATTGATGCGCAACCGTTTCCTGCGGCTGATGGGCGACCTGAAGCGCGGTGCGATGGGGCGAAATACCTTCGCGCCCTGGGAGGTAGAGTTGCTGCTGGACCTGGAATGCTGCCAACTGGCTCCGAAACGGCGGCGGCAACTGCTGGAGCAGTACGAACGCGCCGTCGAGCGGCAGATGGACACCGGACCGGGGCCGCCGATGAAGCTATCCGAATACCTTCAATCGAGGAGCACGCGCCGGCCTTCCAGCCGGTAGCGGCCTTCCAGGACAATGCGGATGGCTTCCGAGTAGAGGCGATGCTCCTCGCGGAGAATCCTGCCGGAAAGCGTCTCGGCGGTATCCGCGTCTTCGACTGGAACGGCGGCCTGCAGAATGATTGGGCCGGCATCCAGGTCTTCATCGACGAAGTGGACGGTGCAACCGGCGAGTTTGACGCCATGCGCCAACGCCTGGTGCTGGGCGTCCAGGCCGGGAAATGCGGGCAGCAACGACGGGTGGATATTGAGGATGCGGCCGGGGAACTGGCGGATGAACCACGCGCTCAACAGGCGCATGAATCCGGCCAGGCAAACCAGGTCGACGCGATTCCGGACGAGCGATTCCACCAGCATGCGGTCGTAGACTTCGCGGTCGAGTCCCTTGGAGGGGATGCACTCGGCGTTCAGACCGCGGGCGCGGGCGATGTCCAGGCCCGCGGCTGCCGCCCGGTTGGAAAGCACCACGGCGATTTCGGCGTCGATCTTCCCGGCGGCGATGTTGTTGGCGATGGCCTCAAAATTGGAGCCGCGGCCGGAAATCAGAATGCCCAGGCGCTTCATCGATAGGCTCTCTATCTATACTCCAGGCGAGGACGGCCGCGCTTTTGCGCCGTCACCGCGCCAATGCGAAACGCGGATTCGCCGGCCTTGGCGAGGATGGTTTCGGCGCGCCCCGCGCCCCGAGCCGGAACGGCCAGGATCATGCCCACCCCGAGGTTGAACGTACGGCGATAGTCGTCTTCCGGAATGTTTCCGATGCGCCGCAGCGCTTCGAACACGGGAGGAATCCGCCAGGCGGCGGTGTCGATGGAAATGGCCAGACCCTTGGGCAGCATGCGCGGCGTGTTGTCGGTGATGCCACCTCCGGTGATGTGGGCGGCTCCCCGCAGCAGGCGGGCGTCCATCAGCGCGCGGATCGGCCGCAGGTAGCTGCGATGCACCCGCAGCAGTGTGTCCGCGACGGCGAGGCCGGTCTCCGCAAGCACCGTTTCGGCTGTATAGCCGGCCACCTCGAAGAGCAACTTGCGGGCCAGGGAATAGCCGTTGGTGTGCAACCCGGTGGAGGGAAGGGCCAGCAGGACGTCGCCCGGCCGGATCCTGGTCCCGGTGAGCAATTCGGCGCGCTCGGCGGCGCCCACGATGAAGCCCGCCAGGTCGTACTCGCCGTCCGTGTACAACCCCGGCATCTCGGCGGTTTCGCCTCCGATCAGGGCGCAGCCATTGGCCCGGCAACCGCGGGCTACGCCGGAAATTACCGCGGCGGCGACATCGGCATTCAGTTTGCCGACGGCGAAATAATCCAGAAAGAAGAGCGGCCGCGCGCCTTGCACCGCGATGTCGTTGACACAATGGTTCACCAGGTCCTCGCCCACGGTGTCGTGGCGGCCGGCGAGGAAGGCCACCTTCAGCTTGGTGCCGACGCCGTCGGCGGAGCTGACCAGCACGGGCTTGCGGAATCCCGTCAACTGGAACGCGGCGCCGAAGGAGCCGATGTCGGTCAGCACGCCGTCAGTGAACGTCCCGCGGGCCATTTTCTTGATGGACGCCACGGCGCGATCGCCTTCATCGATGTTCACGCCTGCGTCACGGTAGCGGACTGCGTCGGAGTTTGACAAATCTCAGTATACGGCCCCGAGCGAGCACGTGGATACACCCGAGTGTGCCACGCGGAAGTGGGCGCGGGGCGATTCGCCCGCAAGACCGCTCGAATCCTGGCGTACGTGTGCGCAGGGCCAAGCGCGCCCTTGTACTACTACCTGTCAAATTCTTCGCGCGCCGCGACGGTTTTATGTGGGGCAGGCTGGCAGCCTGCGGCCGATTGTGGGTGCCCTCTGGGCGCGGCCCAGCGAGCGGAGCTCGCCTGCGCGCGAGACGATCTGGCCCCCGGCAGCCCGGAGTATCCCCCGCGATTGGGTTGCAGCTCTGCTGCCCCACATAACACCAGCGAATCCACTTCGTGCGCGCCCGATACACTTAATCCCGCGCCCGGCGGCGGAGCGGAGCCGTTGCGTCCCCCCGGCGGCGGAGCGGGGAAGCCCATGAAGCACGGAGGCATGCGCGGAGACACAGGCCCCGGGCGATCGTGGCGGCGGAACCGGCCAGGCAACCGGGCATCGGCAGTCGCGTGGGCTTTATCGAGGCCGGCAAGGGCGCGCGGACCGCGCAGGCGAGTAACATGATGTTCCCTGGAACGCTATTGGAATGAACCCTGACCGCGGGCGCTGGCGCTATCGGGAAAGCAGAACGGCCGGGGCGCCGGACTTACAACCCGATCTTGGTCGCGAGGCGGAGCCGCGTTCCAGGCTTGCCCAAGGCGGAAGATTCAGCCCCCGACGAATGGTTCGCCCTGTCCGTGAAGGGCAAGCAAGTAGCCCTGACCAATCGGCGGATCGGATTGAATGAAAGACATATGAATCGCAAATAGATTAGCGCCGGGGCGTTTCCAGCGGCGGAGGACACAGTCGATCAGGCCTGGTTAACTTCCGTTAAGTCCTCTGGCGGCCTGCAACGTCACCGCCAACAGACATCAGCGGCGGCTGGCCGACTTACTCGCCCGGGGGTCGGAATCGATCAGGATGGTGACCGGCCCATCGTTCACCAGGTGGACCTGCATCATAGCCTGGAAAACGCCGGTTTCCACCGGAACGGGTCCACGGCGGGCGCATTCCACAAAGTAGTTGTACAAATCGAGGGCCTGCCCGGGTGGCGCGGCCTGGTCGAAACTTGGCCGGCGTCCCTTGCGGCAATCGCCATAGAGCGTGAATTGCGAAACCACCAGCAGGCAGCCGCCGGCTTCCCCGATACTGCGATTCATCTTGCCCGACTCATCCGGAAAGATGCGCAGGCCGAGGGTCTTGTCCAACAGATAGTCCGCATCGGCGCGGGTATCGTGTTTCGAAATACCAAGAAAAACTAATAATCCCGCGGGTATGGAAGTGTGGGTGCTACTACCCACGTCCACCCGCGCTTCTTTCACCCGCTGAATGACGATTTTCATCGCTGGGTCACCGGAACAGGTCTCCGTTGGCGATGTTGACCAACTGGAGTACTTCGATTTTGACACAATTATGTTATTATCTTTGCCGGGAGAGAACATGGCAAGGAGAAGTCTGGAAGATCTGAGTACATTACAGATGGCGCTGGTGGGTTACGAAATCGAGCGCCAGAAGATTGAAGCTCGCATTCACGAGATTCAAGCTAAGTTGAAAGGGAAGCACGTAACGGCGCCGTCGGCGGCTGCGGAAAAAAAGCCGGTGGCTAAGCGCATTCTAAGCGCGGAGGCGCGCAAACGGATCGCGGCCGCGCAGAAGAAGCGTTGGGCCGAACACCGGAAGCGGATGGCCGCCGCCAAGGAATCGTAGCGGCGCGCGGACCATCTCCGCGAAGGCCCGCGGGTCTGGGAAGCGGGAGCTATCGCCCCGAGTCGTTCTTCGCCGGGGTGAAGCCCCATCCGAATTGGTCCACGACATCTCCGATGGAGCCAGTGGCCGCGACGGCTCCGTTCTGGAAGAATACCGCGCGCGTGCAGATAGACCGCGCGAAGGAGATGTCGTGGGTCACCAGGATTTTGGCCTGCGGCAGGTTGTGAAGTAATTCCGCCAGGGAGCGCCGGGCTGGCGGATCGAGGAACGTAGTAGGTTCGTCCAGCACCAGGATCTCCGGGTCCATGGCCAGGATTCCCGCAATAGCCACTCTTCGTTTCTCCCCGGCGCTCAGATGATACGGCGCGCGCGCCGCTGCCCCATCCATCCCGACGCGGTGGAGCGCGGTTCTGGCGCGTTCCGCCGCGGCCTCCGGGTCCAGGCCCAGGTTGAGGGGGCCGAATGCCACGTCTTCCAGCACGGTGGGCATGAAGAGCTGGCTGTCGGAATCCTGAAACACCATCCCGATTTTGCGGCGAATGGCCGCCAGGTTACGCTTTTCGACGGGCATTCCGCAGACGGCGACGCTGCCCCGGCCGTCGCCGCCTTCGGCCCCCAGTAGTCCGTTCAAGTGCATCGCGAAGGTGGTCTTACCACTGCCGTTGGCCCCTAACAAGGCGACCGATTCTCCCGGGTCGAGCCGGAAATCGACGCCCTTGAGCGCCTCCGTTCCGTCCTCATAGCGATACCGCAGATTACGTACTTCGATCAGGGGCTGCACTAGGAGAACCTTTCCACGGCGAGCCGCAAAGCCACCGGCCCGAGCGAACCGGCGATAACCAGGGCTAAGTCGGCCCGGCGAAAATGCAGGGCCGCCAGTGTCTCGATATGTCCCTGGAAACCGCGCGCCAGCATGGCGCGGTGAATCTCGGCGGCCCGTCCGTAGGACCGGGCGAACAGCACCGCCAAGGCGCCGGCCGCCGCCCGAAACCGGGCCGACCGCCCCATCATTCCGGCCGCCGTGGCCCCGCGCGATTGAGCGGCCTTGGCCATATGCTGCGCCTCTTCCGATATGACAAACAGGTAACGATACAGAAACTGGGCGACCATCAAAAGAAAACGCGGGGCGCCCATCGCTTCGAGGCCGCCGAGTAGCGCCGGAAGGGGAGTAGTGGAAACCACCAGCAGCACCGCCAGGGCGGACAGATAGCTCTTCACCGCTAAGTGGATGCCGCGGGTGGGGTCGCCCGCAATCCAGCAGACCCCGGCGAACGCCAGGGAAAACGGCAAGACCACCGCGGCCCTGCCGAGCGCGCCGGTTAGTGGAAGGCGGGACCAGACAATCGCGCAGCAGAGCAGACCGCCAAGCGCCCCGGCAATCGGTAACAGGTCGCGATGGGCGGTTGCCAAGGTTACTAGGAATACTAGTAAGTTCAGTACCTTAACGCGGGGATCCCCGCGATGCATCGGACTCGACCCGCGGCTCCAGCGCTCCAGGACGACGTGATGCAACTCACGCCCTCCGTTTGCGGGCCGCGGCCACGCGCCCGATCGCCAGGCAAGCGCCGTAGATCAGAGCCAGACCAGCCAGACCGGCGCTGGCCTTGCGCACCCACGGCGATGCGAAAAAAGAGGCTTCATACCCGGAGAAAGGCGTGGCCGGAAGAACCTTGACGCGCTCGGAGGTACCGGAGACAAGGCCTAACTTCTCGATTCCGTCAGGCGCGGTGGAAGAAAACAGAACGCCCACCGCAGCCAGAAAAACCGCCGCCAAACCGATGGCGAGCATCGAAGCATGAAGGCCGCGCCCCGGTTCGGGCTGGCGCACGAAACCGGGCTGGATGGCTTCCAGGGCCTTGACCACCCCCAGCGTGATGGCGCCCTCCACGGGAGCCGATATCAGGAACACCACGGCGGAAACGGCCAGCGTCTTCAACGGGAGTCCCGACAACCGAAGCTCCGCCATGGCGCACACGGCGCTTACCAGCACCGACAAGGCGCCGCCCGAAAAAATGGCCGCGTTGCGCCAGCGGGTGGCCCCGGCGAAGCGGAACGGCAGGTATCCAGCCCAGACTCCCACTACCGCCATGTTCAGAATGTTGGCTCCCATCACCAGCACGCCGCCATCCTGAAACACCAGCGCCTGGATGGCGATAATGGCGGTCATCACCACGGTGGCCGCCGGGGCGCCCAGCGTCATCGCCAGCAAGGCGCCGCCCAGCAGGTGCGCCGACGTGCCTACTCCGGCGGGGAAATTGATCATCTGGGCGGCGAACACGAACGCGCCCATGACGCCCAGCAGAGGCGCCCTGGCATCGTCGAAGCGCCGCTGAGCCTGGCGCGCAATGCCGATGACGGCCGGCGCAGCCAGCACGTCCATCCCGGCCCAAACCGCAGTAGAGAGATACCCGTCGGGTATGTGCACGTTTCGCTTCCCAAAGTAGCACGATTCCTCGATTCGTGCCACCGGGCGGCGGACACCGGCTCTTGTGCGCGCGGAGACACGGGGGCGCCAGCTCCGGCGCGCGGGCCGCTCACTAACGTTCGCGGTTCCGTGTTAGGCCCGCCGTGTCAGGCCCGCCCGTGCCGGCCGAAACCGCGGGTGATAATATTGAATACGCATGAGCAGCCTCAGCCGGATAGGCGTAGCCATCGACAGCGACCTACTGCTTCAGTTCGATGCCCTGCTCGGGCAGCGGGGCTACACCAACCGGTCGGAAGCCTTTCGCGACCTGATCCGCGACTTGCTGGTGGAGAAGTCCTGGGAATCTCCGGACAGCCAGGTGGTGGGCACAGTGACGCTGGTCTACGACCACCATGTGCGCCTGCTGAACGAGAAGCTGACAAGCATTCAGCACGACCACCACCATTCCATCCTGTCCACGTTGCACGTGCACCTGGACCACGACAACTGCCTGGAGGTGCTGGTGGTGCGGGGCAAATCGGCCGCCGTGCGCAAGATCGCGGATACGCTGATCGGCACCAAGGGGGTCAAGCACGGCCGCCTGACCATCACCACCTCGGGAGCGGGAATGAAATGATTGTGGGCACGGGTGTGGACCTGGCCGAAGTGCCGCGCATACGGGCATCCATCGAACGCTTCGGGGCACGCTTCGTCAACCGGATCTACACTCCCGCCGAAATTGCCTACGTGGAGCGCAAAGCCAACCGGTACGAGCGGTACGCCGCCCGGTTCGCCGCCAAGGAAGCCGGCATGAAAGCCATCGGGACGGGATGGAAGCGCGGCGTCAGGTGGCAGGATTTCGAAGTCGCCAATCTGCCGTCCGGGAAGCCCACATTGAAATTTCACGGGGTTGCCGCGAAAATTGCGGGGACGCTGGGAGTACGGAACGTGGCGCTTTCGCTCACCCATACCTCGGAATTCGGGATGGCGCACGTGATTCTGGAGGATTAGGCGGGTTGTCGGGATGCACCGCCGAAACCAGCCGCGGCGGTGCGTGATGCGGGTGTTTACATACCTCTGTAACGGAATTCCGGTATCCTGGGAGTATCCGATATGGATGTTCCGTTCAGGGAGTGTCGCCCGCCGGGTCTGCGGGCGATGGGGACCATCGTTCCCGAAACCAAAGTTCGCGCATCTCGCGAGAGGAGAGAAACTGTGCGTCTGTTCAATCGTATGTCTTCGCCAATTTCCGGCGTCGCCGCGGTAGCGATAGCGGCGATCGCCTTACTGGTAGCTTTCGGCGGTGCGGCCTGGGGCCAGACCGCCGGGTCCGGCCTGATTGCGGGGACGCTGACGGATTCCAGCGGCGGCGTGGTGCCGGGCGCCACCGTGACCATCAGGCACGCGGACACGGGAACCGAGCGCGTCGTGTCCACGAATGAAGTGGGCCTATACAGCGCGCCCTTTCTTCAACCCGGGCATTTCGAAATTACCGCCGCCAAGGCCGGCTTCGCGAAGGTCGTCCGCACCGGCGTGAATCTGCAGGTCGGGCAGACGCTGACCATCGACCTGACCATGCCGGTCAAAGCCGCCGCCGAGGCCGTCACGGTTACCGGCGAGGGCGAGCTGGTGGACACCTCCAAGACCGAGGTTTCGCAGGTGGTCAGCGAAGCCGCGGTCACCAATCTGCCGATCGCCGGCCGGCGCTGGGACAGCTTCGTCCTGCTCACGCCCAACGTCACCACCGATGGAACCAGCGGGCTGGTCTCCTACCGCGGCATCTCCGGCCTCTACAATTCGAACACCGTGGATGGCGCCAATAACAACCAGGCGTTCTTCTCGGAGGCGCGCGGGCGGGCCAACAGCGGCGCCTACGTCTACAGCATGGACTCCATCATGGAGTACCAGGTGAGCGCCAGCAATTACAGCGCGGAACTGGGCCAAGCCGCCGGCGGCGTGGTGAATGCCGTGACCAAGTCCGGCTCCAACGCCGTGCACGGCGACTTGTTCTACTATCTGCGCTACCCGTCGTTCAATGCCCTGGACGCCTATCCCAAGTCGCGCGGCACCTACAGCCAGCCCATCCATCAATGGCAGCAGTTCGGCGGGAGCGTCGGCGGCCCGATAATCGCAGACAAGCTGTTCTACTTCGCCACCTACGATGGCTCGCGCAAGGTTAACCCCATCACGTACACCAGCAACGTCTATAGTTCGACGGTGAGCGCGCTCCCCTGCCCGGCGCAGTTGACCGCCACGCAGTGCTCCACGGCCAACGCTTTCCTGTTCGGCATGCAGGGCAGTTTTGCCCGCGCCACCAACCAGGATGTCGCCTTCGGCAGGCTGGATTACAACGCCACCGCGCGCAATCACATCAGTACCTCATTCGATTTCATGAACTACCGCGCACCCAATGCCTACAGCACCTCGCCCTCCTACAACGACAGCTCGCTCGGCACCAACGGAAGCTACATGTTCCACGAGCGCATCTTCGTGGCCAACTGGGAGTCGACGATCTCCAACTCGGCCGTCAACAATTTCCGGTTCCAGTGGGGCCGGGACCTGGAAGTAGCCGGCGCCAATGGAACGGCGCCCTACGTGAACGTGGGCGGGTCGGGCGGCAGCTCCAACCTGGCGATCTACGGCGAGAATTACGCGCTGCCGCGCACGGCGGAGCCGGACGAGCACCGCATTCAGCTTTCCGATACGCTCACCAAGATCCACGGCCGCCATTCGTTCAAGGCTGGCTTCGATGCCAACGCCATCCACGAGGTCATGATCAACCTGTACCAGGGAACCGGCAACTACAGCTACAGCGGAACCGCGCAGGCCGCCTTCAATAACTGGGTGATCGACGCATACGGAATCAACATCGGAGACAATCTGACGGGCAGGCACTACACCACCTTCACGCAGGTGAACGACGCCATCACGCACGTCGGCAAGGACGATTTTTACAACAACGATTGGGCTGCCTTTTTCGAAGACAGTTGGAAGGCGAACTCCAAGCTGACCGTGAACATGGGCCTGCGCTACGACGTCTCCACCATTCCGCAGCCGCCGCAGCCCAACACGCTCACGTCCCTGACCACGCTCTACACTTCCACCATCAACATCCCCAAGGACCAGTTCGCACCGCGCATCGGGATCGCCTGGCAGGTGTCGCCGAAAACCGTGGTGCGCACCGGCTACGGCATCTTTTTCGCCAAGACCACGAACAGCACCTACTATGCCACCCGCGTGGAGAACGGCGTGTATCAGCAGACGTTTACCTGCAGCCCGGTCGCGACGGCTTCGAATTACTGCCCGCAGTTGACGTTTCCCAATGTGATCTGGACCCCGCCGGGCGGAGCGATGGCCGCACCGTTCGCCGGCGCCCTGACGCCGCAGGTGGTCGCCTTCGCCCCGCCCGCCGCCTCGCAGGTGACGCGCGGCATGTCGCCCGACTGGGTCAATCCGCGCACCCACGAGGGCGAGCTCTCCGTGGAACGCGAGTTGCCAGGCGGGCTTAGCGGTTCGGCCGCTTACGTGGTGAGCCGCGGCCTGCATCTGCCGATCTTCTACGATTCCAACCTCGCTCCCTCTACCACCACCAAGAGCTACGACATCCTCAACGCCAGCGGGGCCACCGCGCTGACTTATACGGTTCCCTTCTATACCACCCGCATCAACTCCAACACAGGTGAAGTGTTCATCGGATCCACCGATGTCAATTCCTGGTACAACTCGATGGTCATCACCGTGCGCCGGCCCATGCGCAAGGGCCTGGAGTTCACGGCGAACTACACCTTAAGCAAAGCGTTCGACGGCGCCCAGGTGGGGGGAGCGAATGGCACGTTCAACGGCACGGATTACCCCATCGATCCCTACAATCGCAAGCTGGAATACGCGCTTTCGGATCTCGATCAGCGCCACCGGTTCGTGGCCAACGCCGTGTGGATGCCCTCGGCGAAGGACCTCGCGAATCGCCCGGCCCGGCTGATTCTGGATGGCTGGGCGTTTTCCACCATCGTTACCCTGTCCACCGGCCAGCCGGTGACGCCGGTCATCAGCGGCTACCCATCGGCGCTGGATGGCGGCGTGACCGGCGGCGTCAGCTACGCCGGGGCCACCGCCGGCCGCGCCGGGTGGCTGGCGCGCAATGCTTTCACCGCTCCCGGCTTTCATGACTTTGACTTCCGGGTGGGACGGCAGTTCGCGCTAGGCGAACGGCTGAAGCTGTCGCTCGTCGGCGAAGCCTTCAACCTGTTCAATCACACCAATGTCTCCGGCGTGAACACCACCGCGTTCTCCTATGCCGCGGCTGGTTCGGGCGTTTGCGCCGGCCACGCCAACGCTTGCTACAGCCCCAACGCCACGTTCATGGCGCCCACCTCCACCAGCAACCTGATCTGGGGCCCGCGCCAGTTGCAGTTGTCGGGACGCCTGACGTTCTGATCCAGTCCGGCCTCCGGGAACCCGGGGGCCGGAAACGATTTGGGGCCGCCGATGAACGCCGCTTGAGGTTACCGGCGCTTACCGGCGGCCTTTTCCGTTTTGGCTGCGCCCGGTCCCGGACGCCTGGCAGTGCGCGGCGCACGGGCGTTGCGCGCCAGATAGTGCACCCACCGGCGCTGCTGGCCGGGGGCGTCGATCCCTTCGCTCCACAGGCGCCTCAGTTCCGCGGTCTTCAGCCGGATGCGCGCGGCGAGAAACCGCTCCGCCTTGGCCAGATGGGGCGAAACCGGCGCGCGGCGCGCCAACAAGCGGACGGTGGCGGCGCAATCGTTGATTTCGCCCAACACCTGTTGCAGGCTTCGCAGCCCTTCGATGCGCGATTCCAGTCCGGGACCGTAGCACGGGCGAAACAGTTCTAGCGTGTAGCGCAGGCGCTTGGCGGCCAGGCGGACGCGGTGCAGCCCTTCCGGAGAAGGACGCGCCGCCAGGGCCGCGCGCACCTGGGCATAGAACTCCGCGGTCAGGCGGGGCAACACGCGGCGCGCGTTCGCCGCGGGCGAAGCTCGTTCGTCCCAGGCCGCCTGGCGCATCTTCTCCATGGGCTACAACTCCAGCTTGCGGGGCCATACCCGCGACAATGGGCGGCCTCTCCAGCGCCGGACCTCGGCCAGCAAGGCAAGGCGCCGTTTCCGCCGCTCGACAGCCAGGCGAGCCACCACCGCCGTGCATCGCGGGACGCCGGCTTCCCCCAGCAGGGCGATAGCGATATCCAGGTCGCGGACGGCGCCGGCCGCGTCCATGAGAACGCGCAGCCGGCGGCGAAGTTTGCTCCAGGAACTGCCCGGGTAGAACTGCGCGAAGACGCGCAGGCAGCGGCTCAAACGGCGGATCGCCACCCGCAGATCGTGAATCGGGCCGGCCTCGGCCGACTCCTCCGCAAGCCGGGCCTGCTGCGCCAACCGGTGAAGCAGCGCCGACGTCTCGCCCCTGGCGTACTCCCGCATGGTCATGGCCTGGACCCCGGAATGTCACGGGCCTTGGTCAGAACGATCTGCCGGCCGTATACCTGGCGGAAGACCTCGCCCGCCCGCTCGGCGCCCCACTGCTCCAGGTCGATGTCGCCGTGCGAGGTCACCTGCAGGGTGACTTCCCCGTCCCGCAAGCGGCACTCCAGATTGTCGATGCGCCGCTCGTGGCTGCGGTCCAGGTTATCGGCCAGACGCAGCAGCGGGATCATCGGCAGCAACATGCGCTTCTCCTCCGCGGGCAGACCCTGGTAGGCGGTGTGCATCGGGCTGGGCATGTTCTTGCGGTGGTAGCGGCAGAGATGGGCGATCACCAGGCGCTCCCGTTCCGTGAATCCCGGCATATCGGAATTGGATACGACGTAATAGGAATGCTTGTGATGGCTGGAACTGCTGATGTGATGGCCCACGTCGAGAAGGTGGGCCGCGGCTTCCAGCAGCTTGCCGCAGGCGGGCGGCAGTTGGTGCAGCGGTTGCAGGGCGGTGAACAGCAGGTTCGCGATGTTGGCCACCTTGCGGGCATGATCGAGAACCACGCCGTAGCGGCGGCCCATGTCTTCCACTTCGCGGCGCTGGTCGCGGCTCAAGCGGGAAAGCTCGGCCCCCACGTTGCGTGCGGCGAGGTCGGCGATGATGCCATCGCGCACGCCGGCGCGGGAGTAGTAGACCGCGGGGAGGCGAAAGGCCTGCATGAAGTCCAGCAGCACGGCCACGCCGGGCACGATGATTTCGGCGCGCCGCGGGCCGATGCCGGTTGTTTTGCGGCGGCCCGCCAGGTTCAGAGCCGCCAGGTTGGCGTAGAGCCGGCGCACCTGCGCGGTGGAGACGCGGCTCCGGTCGATGTCCTCCCGTTTGGAACGGGGGACGCGCGCCACGGCGTTGGCGACCGCCGCGGCGGTGGCGGATGTGGCGACGGCGCGTTCGCATTTCCAACCCGCCAGCCGGCGCACGGCCGTGGACAGCTTCTCGCCGATGTACTCGTGCATTTGATGCAACTGGCGCGGCGTGGGCGGATCGTCCTTGAGAAAGTTCTCGTACAGCCGGACGGCTCCCAGGGGCCGCGAGAAGGCTTCGCGCAGAACCCCGCCCCCGGCGGCCACGATCTCCGCGCTGCCGCCTCCGATGTCCACGATCAGCACGCGCTTGCCGGTCTGCGGCCAACTGCTCTCGACGCCGAGGTGGATGAGGCGGGCCTCCTCCCGTCCCGAGATCACTTCCACGTGCGCTCCGGCGGCCTCGGAGGCGCGCTGCAGGAATTCCTTCTTATTGCGCGTGTCGCGAATGGCGCTGGTGGCCACCGCGCGCACCCCCACAACGTCCAGCCGGCGATAGAGTCCGGCCATGCGCGCCAGCACCGCGCAGGTGGAGTGCATGGCCTCTTCGCTCACCGAACCGTGGCGAAACACGCTCTCCCCCAGCCGCGTGACTTCGCGGTCGGAGGCCAGCACGCGCGGCAACTCGCCCGGCACGATCTCGGCCGCCTCCATGCGAACCGAGTTGCTGCCGATATCTATGGCCGCGTACCGGGGCATGGTTCAATGATAGCGTCTGGCCGGAAAAAGGGGTCAGACGCCATTTATTGAAAAAGGGGTCAGACGCCATTTATTACTTTGGCTCTTCGCCGTGCCGCCACCACACCGGAACGTCGATGGCCAGGTACCACGTCTGGTGCAGCGGCGCGTGCGGGAGCAACACCCGCGCCAGGAAATGGACGACGTGTCCGGGTTCGCACTCCGTGCCGATTCTGGGAAGCGAGTACTCGACCGAGGCGCCGCTATGGTCGTACTCGCTCCAATCGTCCGACCCGCGCACGCTAAGGTCCACACAAGGGTCGCCCGTGAACAACTCGGCCGCGCGCAGCACCTCGCCGTCGGGAATCAGCACGGCGAAGCTTTCGCCGGGAGCCGCGTGGCCATCGCGATTGCCTTCTCCGAAGGTCCTCTCGACGGTGGCGACGCCGCGCCGCATCACTTCCACCGTGGCGCCATCGGCGATCTGGAACACTTTGGTGGCGTCGGCATGCGGATACACGGGCACGACCACCGGCAGGCGGGAGGTTCCAGCGATGGCGGCGAACCTGAGGAACGTGCGTGTGGGCCCGGCGGCGGAAACCGTCACGGGGACGGCAGCCGATTCTCCCGGGGCCAACCCGGCGAGGCGGCTCGACGGAGCGTCGAACGTCACGCCCGCATCCGCGCCTTCCCAGCGGACCTCCATGGGCCGGGAAGGTCCGGCGCCCACGTTGGCGAACTTCACCAACAACTTCAAAGGCTCGCCAACGGTGGCCCAGGCGGCGTCGGCGATTTCGTAACCGGTGACGGCGATCAGAGGGGCGGCCGAGAATCCGACCTGGTAGGCGTCGCCGTCGAGTTCGAAACTCAGGCGGCCCTGGGCGTCGGCCCGCAGCGGGACCCGCCGCGCGTAGCCGTCGCGTAACCGCAGAAAAGTCGCCATGTGCGTGCTTTCCGACGCGAAGATGGGGGCCGAAACGATGGAGAGTCTCACGTCGGGAAACGCCGCCCCGCCCGGAATCCACTCCCGCACGGCCGACCGGAAACCGGCACTGGAGACGTCCTCCAACACCGTGATGCCAGGCCGGCGGCGCGTCGAAGCTACTTCCCATCCCCACACCGCGAAGTTGGGATAGACGTCGGCGTGACTGAAGACGGCGGGCTTGGGTGACGGCCGGGCGAACTCGCGCAGGTGGAAATCGAAAGTCCTGGCCAGTTCCGGAGTGCCTTCCGTGGAATCGAAGTTCTCGGTTTCGTGGCCGTCGCGCGCGAAGCTCCAGACGGCGTTCAAGCGGCGGTGGTAGAAGCTCAGAAAGTGGCCCGATTCGGTGACCAGGCGGGTACGCACGCCGCTGTAATTGCCATAAAAGTCGTCGAGGTTATACTCCACGCCGAAGCCGGTCGGTCCCACGGAGTATTCCGTGGGACCCAGAAAACTGGAAGCGCTGGACACCAGGCCGGGATACTTTCCGGCCATCAGAAATGCGAAGAACCCGCCGGCCAGATATCCGGTCACCGCGCGATGGTCGCGGTCGGCGACGGTGCGCAAAGTGCCATCGATCCGTTCCACCAGCTCCGGAAAATAGAGCGGGTATACGCCCGTGGCCGCCACCGGACCGGCGTTCACCACAATGACGTCGTGGGTTCCCACGTAAGCCGCGATCTGCCGTTCGTACGCGTCGATGTCGCCGGCCTGCTCGAATCCGTGAAACCAGTAGATGACGGGATAGCGAGTCTCGGACGCGGCGTATGCCGGCGGCAGATACACGCGGTAGGCGCGTTCGCCTGCCAGAACCCGGCTGGAGTGCGTGAGGTCCTGAACCACCGCACGCGCCGGAATAGCCCCCGGCTGGGCCCACGCCGAAGCGATGGCGAAGAGTAGAACGAATAGCCGCACAAATTGAGTGTAAAGCAACGGCCATCCGCTGTCAGCCGATGTCGGGGGCGGACTCTGCGCGGGTGCGCGGCGTGGAAGTGGATTCGCTGGTGTTATGTACTACTACCTGTCAAATTCTTCGCGCGCCGCGACGGTCTTATGTGGGGCAGGCTGGCAGCCTGCGGCCGATTGTGGGTGCCCTCTGGGCGCGGCCCGGCGAGCGGGCCTCGCCTGCGCGCGAGACGATCTGGCCCCCGGCAGCCCGGAATATCCCGCGCGGTTGGGTTGCGGCTCTGCTGCTCCGCGGGGCAGGTTTTCAACCTACGGTAGGTTTGTAACCCGCCTGCCGGCGCTTGCACAAAGCCGTCATCGGGCCGATTGCGGGTGCCCCCTGGGCGGGGCCGCAGGTTGAAAACCTGCCCCACAAGGGTGCGCTTGGCCTTGCGCACACGTACGCTAGGATTCGAGCGGTTTTGCGGGCGAATCGCCCCCGCGCCCACTTCTGCGTCGCACACTCAGTTTGCGTCTCCGGCGAGACGCCACGCGCGCGAGGTGCGAAACTGAGAGATTGCAACGGCCCGCCAGCGGTCCGTTTCCGGGAAGCCTATGCGCGCCAAAAACCTGCTTGTCGTTCTCGTTTCCACTCTGGTGGGGTTGCTGCTGTGGGAAGCCGGGCTGCGCGTGTTCACCCGCTACGGACCTCGCGACGCGGCGCAACCGGCCGGCGTGCCCGCCAAACCCCCGAACGTGGCCGATGCCGCGCGTTATCTCCGCGGGCTTGGCGGCGCCGGCGGCACCGACCCCCGTTGGTTTGCCGAGGATCCTCCGCCCCTGCCCAATCGCACGTCGCCCAACCCCGCCCTCGCCGCCCGCTATCGGGATTTCGAACGCCGCGGCATCTTCGGCTCGCAGGCGGAATATGTCTTTAACAGCTACCTCGTGAAACGGGAACGCTGCAATCCCGCCGGCCTGCTCCGGAACTTTCCCGAGACGCTCCTGGCTTTTACTCCCCAATCCGTTTCCGTCCATCCGGGTTATCGTTTCCCCGCCGATCAGACGCTGGAATCCGGGTTGGTGACGAATCAGTTCGGCCTGCGCGGCCATCCGCTTTCTCTCGCGAAGCCGGCCAGGACGATTCGTATCGCCTTTCTGGGCGCGTCCACCACTGTCGGGTTCCACCCGTTCCCATTCTCTTATCCGGAGTACGTGGAGCACTGGCTGAACCGCTTCGCCGAGGCGAACCGCTACGATGTGCGCTTCGAGGCGCTGAACGGCGGCCGCGAAGGCGTGAATTCGAACGACATCGCCGCCATTCTGCGGGAGGAACTCCTGCCCCTCGATCCGGACCTGGCCGTGTACTACGAAGGCGCCAACCAGTTCACCTCGGCGAATCTGCTGGTGCGGCCCGTCATCCCTCCCCGGGCGGCCATCGACCCGCGCGATCCGGTGGTGCAACATAAGCTGCCGGCCTTCCTGAGCACCCACTTCGCTATCGGCGACCTGCTGGACCGCGCCCTGAACGGGTTCCGTACCGTGGGCGAACCGCGGAAACCCTCCTATCGTCTGCAATGGCCGGAGGAAGTGAGTGAGCGCAACCCGGATCCCGACAGCCCATACCTGCCGCTTCAGTTGCCCGCGATCGTTAAGGATCTCGACGCCGTTCGCGCTGGCCTGAATTCCATCGGTGGCAGGCTGGCGGTCTGCTCGTTCGAATGGTTCACTCCCGGCGGCGCGCCGCTCTCGCCCACCCGGCACAAGCTCATCTACGAACAGTTGAATACCGCCTTGTGGCCGCTTCGCTATGCCGACATTCGCCGCCTGAGCGATTTCCAGAACCGCGTTTTCCGCAACTATGCCGCCTCCCGCAAGATCCCGTTCCTGGACGTTGCCGGCGGGATTCCGCAAGACCCCGATCTGTTCATCGACGCCATCCACATGACCGAAGTCGGGGAACGGGTGAGGGCATGGGTGGTCTTTCAACAGCTTGTGCCGTCCGTCCGCCGCCTGATCGAGTCCGGCCAGCTTCCGCACCACACCGATGCCGCCCATCTTCCGCCGCCCATGTCGATGGCCGCAGCCGGGATGTCGACGCGCTGCCCCGTCCCGGCGGGGCCCGGAAAACGCATCGATGGATCTCTGTCCCTGGATGCCATCGAGCGCGCCGCGGATGCGGTTTCAATCCAACCGGGACGCCCCACCAAAATCACCACGCTCCCCGTGCAGTGGGCCAATGCGGCTGCGATTCCGCTGCACATCCCCAACGGGCCGCACGGCGATCTTTTCCTCCTGATACGGGCCCGCGTACTGAATGGACAGGTCGGGGTTGGAATTCTGGACCGCGAACTCCAGGGCTACCAGATCGAGAAGTTCGTCGACGCCGGGCCGGAGATGACGGACATCTACCTGCCGCTGCCGCTTCCCGAAACGGCCGGTTCCCTGATGATCCGCAACACCGCCAAGGGCGCCGTGGCGTCGCAGATCGTCATTGAGGACGTGGCCCTGGTGGCCGCGCCCGCCCGTTGACCGCGGAGGAGAATGATGAAGACTCATGAGACCTTCCAGCGAAACGCGGCGCCGCATCCGCCGTCGGAGCGTTCCTTCGCATGGGTCTTCACGGCGTTCTTTACGGCCCTGGCGCTCTGGCCGGCCTGGCGCGGCAGGCCGGTCCGCTGGTGGGCGCTGGGCGCCGCGGTCCTCGTTCTTCTGGCGGGTCTCGTCCGGCCCTCCGTCCTGCGCATCCCCAATCTCATCTGGTTCCGCTTCGGAAGCCTGCTGAACCGTATCGTCAGCCCGATAGCTGCGTCGCTGCTGTTCTTCGCCGTATTCACGCCATTCGCGCTGGTCCTCAGGATGGCCGGAAAGGACCCGTTGCGGTTGCGGCACGACCCGCGAGCCGCCAGCTACTGGATTGAGCGGAACCCTCCCGGACCAACGCCGGAGAGCATGGCCGACCAGTTTTGAGCCGCCGCGCCGGGAACGCCGGGAGCGCCCCGCCACACCGTGCCCGCTGCGCCCCACCGCGCCGTGCCCCGCCGTACCGTAGGGTACAATGAGCTTCTGTGGTTGAAACCACGACGTTGCCGGCTGCCTCCGTATGTCTCTGCTGTTGGAATTGCTCCGATTTCTCGGATCGAGGAAGAAGTACTGGCTGGTTCCGCTGGTGGTCCTGACTCTATTGTTCGGCGCCCTTGTGGTGCTCACCCAGAGTTCCGCCGTCGCTCCGTTCATCTACACTATTTTCTGAGCGGCCGCGCCGGACATCGAAGCGCTCCTCAATGAAGATCCTGGGAATCTCGGCCTTCTACCACGATAGTGCGGCGGCCCTCGTCTCCGATGGCCGGATCGTGGCGGCCGCTCAGGAAGAACGCTTCACCCGGAAGAAGCACGACTCCGCCTTTCCGCAACATGCCGTCGAGTTCTGCCTGCGGCAAGCCGGCACGCGCCTCTCCGCGGTCGATCGCGTGGTCTTCTACGATAAGCCGTTCCTCAAATTCGAGCGGCTCCTCGAAACCTATCTGGCCTTCGCCCCCCGCGGAGTCCGCTCGTTTCGCATGGCCATGCCCCTGTGGGTCCGGGAGAAGCTGTTCCAGCGCGACATCCTCGCCCGCGAATTGCGGCGCTTCGACGAACGCTTCGCGCCCAAGCGCTTACTGTTCGCCGAACATCACGTGAGTCACGCCGCCAGCGCCTTCTATCCCTCGCCCTTCGACGAGGCCGTGATTCTTACCATGGATGGCGTCGGCGAATGGGCCACCACCTCGGCCGGCATCGGACGCGGCGCCGGCATCCGCATCTCGCGGGAGATTCATTTCCCGCACTCCCTCGGGCTGCTGTATTCCGCTATCACCTATTACACCGGCTTCAAGGTGAATTCGGCGGAGTACAAGGTGATGGGCCTGGCCCCGTATGGAACGCCCCGCTACGTTAGGGAGATCTACGACAACCTGGTGGACGTCAAGCCCGACGGCTCGTTCCGCCTCAATCTGGATTTCTTCGACTATTGCACCGGCCTCGCCATGACCAACCGGAAGTTCGACGAACTCTTCGGCGGTCCCGCGCGCCGGCCGGAGGAGCCGCTCACCGCGCGCCACATGGACCTGGCCGCTTCCGTGCAATGCGTCCTCGAGGAAATCGTCCTCCGCATCACCCGCTCGCTGGCCGCCGAAACCGGCATTCCCAACCTCTGTCTGGCCGGCGGCGTCGCCTTGAACTGCGTCGCCAACGGCCGCATCCTGCGCGACGGAGCGTTCCGGAACGTCTGGATACAGCCTGCCGCGGGGGATGCGGGAGGCGCTCTCGGCGCGGCGCTGGCCGCGTATCATTCCTTCGCCGCCCAACCGCGCGTCATCCCCGGCGCCATGGATTCCATGCAGGGCTCGTATCTCGGCCCCGAGTTCTCCCAGGCCGAAATCGAAAGCCGCCTGCACGCCGCCGGCGCCCGCTTTCAAGTCCTCGGGGATGAGACCCTGCTCTCCGCCTGCGCCGGCGAACTGATCGGCGGCGCCGCCCTGGGCTGGTTTCAAGGCAGAATGGAATTCGGGCCGAGAGCGCTCGGCGGGCGTTCCATCCTCGCCGATGCGCGCTCTCCCAAAACCCAGTCCCTGCTCAATCTCAAGGTCAAGTTCCGCGAGTCCTTCCGGCCGTTCGCTCCTTCGGTGCTGCGCGAGCACGTCGCGGAATGGTTCGAGTTGGATGGCGACAGCCCCTACATGCTGCTTGTCGCCGGCGTGCGGCAGGATCGCCGCATCCCCATGACTCCCCAGCAGGAGGCTTTGTTCGGAATCGACAAGCTGAACGTCCCCCGCTCCACCATTCCCGCCGTGACGCACGTGGATTACTCGGCGCGCATCCAGACCGTCCACGCCGCCACCAACCCCCGCTACCACGCCCTGCTCCGGGAATTCCACCAGCGCACCGGCTGCCCCGTACTCGTCAACACCAGCTTCAACGTTCGCGGCGAACCCATCGTGTGTACTCCCGAGGACGCCTTCCACTGCTTCATGGGCACCCACATGGAAGCCCTGGCCGTGGGCAATTGTTTCCTGCGCAAGGCCGAGCAGGACTCCAGCCTGGCGCAACCCTACGAGTCCAAGTTCGAGTTGGATTGACCCCGCGAAAACCCGGGGACAGAGTGCGCCGGGTTTTCGCCCCGTCCAAGTTAGCGGCCTCATCCCTCTTGTGCGATAACAGGGGTAGCCCACTCGAATGAAACTTCTCATCACCGGCATTTGCGGATTCACCGGCGAGCGCCTGGCCCGCGCCCTCCGCGAGCGCATCGAGGGCCTGGAACTCTTCGGCCTCGACAACCTCTCGCGCCTCGGATCGGAAACCAATGTCGAGCGCCTGCGCCGCTCCGGCGTCCGCTTCTTCCACGGCGACGTCCGTCAGCCCAGCGACCTCGAGATCCTTCCGCCCGTCGACTGGGTGATCGAAGCCGCCGCCAATCCTAGCGTGCTGGCCGGCGTGGATGGCCGCTCCAGCAGCCGCCAGTTGCTCGAGCACAACCTCCTCGGCACTGTCAACACCCTGGAATACGCGCGCCGCTCCGGCGCCGGCTTCCTCCTGCTCAGCACCAGCCGCGTCTACTCCATTCCCGCCCTGGCCGCCATCCCCGTGCGCCCGCGCGACGGCGCATTCGTCGTGGACACGTCCCGGCCCATCCCCGCCGGCGCCTGCGAAGAAGGCGTTTCCGAGGACTTCTCCACCGCCGCGCCCGTTTCGCTCTATGGCGCGACCAAGCTGGCGTCGGAAGCCCTGGCGCTGGAATACGGCGCCACGTTCGGTTTCCCGGTCTGGGTGAACCGCTGCGGCGTGCTGGCCGGGGCCGGCCAGTTCGGCACCGCCGAGCAGGGGATTTTCTCCTACTGGCTGCATGCCCACGCCGCCCGCCGCCCGCTCCGCTACATCGGTTTCGGAGGCCACGGCTGGCAGGTCCGCGACGCTTTCCACCCCGACGATCTGGCCTCGCTCATCGCCCTGCAGATCCGCCGCGGCTCGCCCCCGGCCCGCGCCATCCACAATGCCGGTGGCGGACTCGCGAACTCCATGTCGCTGGCGCAACTCACCGCCTGGTGCGACCGCCGTTTCGGGACTTTCGCGCCCGCGGCTGACGATACCCCGCGCCGTTTCGACATCCCCTGGCTGGTGATGGACAGCCGCCGGGTGCGCGAGGAATTCGCGTGGAAGCCAGAGATTTCGATCGAGGCCATCCTGGAAGAAATCGCCCGCCACGTCCGCGACAACCCCGGCTGGCTGGACCGCTGCGGCGGGTGAGCAAAACGGATGCCGGCTGATGTTCCTCGGTGGCCATACCCAGCAGACCCCCCGCAGAGGCTTCCGGGCGGTGGCCTGAATGGGGCTGGCGCCGCTGCGACAACCCCGGCTGGCTGGACCGCTGCGGCGGGTGAGCAAAACGGGACCGCTGATCGTCATCGGTCGCCGGAGGCAGCGGACCACTGGCGGAGGCTACTGGGCGGCAATCCGAATGGGGCTGGCGCCGCTGCGACACCCCCGGCTGGCTGGACCGCTGCGGCGGGTGAGCAAAACGGGTACCGGCTGATCGTCATCGGTGGCCAGAGGCAGCGGACCACTGGCGGAGGCTACTGGGCGGCGATCCGAATGCGGCAGGCGCCGCGCCGGGGGGTTACCGCTTGCGCTGGCCCTGTGCCTGGTGGCGGATCTTCTTCTTTGCCGATCCGCGCGCCACACCGGAGGCGCGTTTGGCCTTGGGAGGGGCGGCCTTGCGCTTGGCGCGCTTCAACACTTTACGCTCTTCTTTGTCCGTGACGTTCTTCGTATTCATCAGTTTTTTTTCAATCCTGCGTATTTTTCCACGAGCTTCTTCAGACCGAAACGAGGGAAGTTAACCGTGATCTTAGCACTATCGCCATCGCCTTCGCGCCGCACCACGGTGCCGGTCCCATATTTGGGGTGCTCTACCGTCATTCCCGCGCGGTTCACCTTGCGGGCCGGAGGCGGGGGAGCGGGCTGGGGGACGGGCGGGCGCGCAAACGGGGCCGGCGGCGGCTGGGGCGCGGTCTTGTTCGGATTGGCCTTAACGGGGTTGAGGCTCATCCCGCGCTCGCCGAAGAACTGCGCGACGTTCTCCACCGAGTTGTACGTCTTGCCGGTGAAGGTGTTGCGGCGGGCCGCCTGGCGCACGTCGAAACGCTCGGCGGGAAGGGCGATTTCCTCCGGCTCGTCCCTGTGCCCCATGTTGACGAGCAGGTCCGCGGGAACCTCGCTCAGGAACCAGGATGGCGTGGAACGCTCCTGCTCGCCGGCGCCGAATCGGCGGCGGTATCTGGCCCAGGTGAGGATCAGCCGCTTGCACGCGCGAGTCATGCCGACGTAACACAGCCGGCGCTCTTCTTCCAGCGCATCTTCCGAATTCATCGACCGGCTGTGGGGAAACAGTCCCAACTCCATGCCCGTGAGAAACACCAGCGGGAATTCCAGGCCCTTGGCATTGTGCAGGGTCAGCAGGCTCACCGGAGCGTTTTCGTCGAACGCGTCGGCCTCCGCCACCAGGGCGGCATGGTCCAGAAAGTCGGAAATCGTTTCCCCGCGCCCGGCCGCTTCCGTCGCCGCATTCATCAGTTCGTCGAGGTTCTCCAGGCGCGCTTCCGCTTCGGGGGTCTTTTCGTGCTGCAGCATCTGCCGGTAGCCGGTGCGGTTCAGGACGAAGTTCAGCACTTCCGGCAGAGGCGAGGAACTGGCCACCAGCGAAAGCTCCTGGATGAGGTTGCGGAACATCACCAGCGAGGACTGCGACCGCGTGGAAAGACGCTCGTCGTTAATGATGCGCTCGATGGAATCCCAAAGGTTCAAGGAGTGCTCGCGGCCATACCGCTCGATCTGCTCGACGGTGGTGCGGCCGATGCCGCGGGCCGGCGTGTTGATGACGCGCAGCAGGCTCACCGAATCGATGTTGGAGGCCGCCAGCTTCAGGTAAGCCACCAGGTCCTTGATCTCGGCGCGCTGATAGAAACTGAAACCGCCGACGATGTTGTACTTGCGTCCGTAACGCCGCAGGGCCTCCTCGATCTGCCGGGACTGCGCGTTGGTGCGGTAGAGCACCGCCGCGTGGTCGCCCGGATTCGAGGCCAGGTGTTTCTCGATGGTGTCGGCGACGAACAGCGCCTCGTTCTCGGCATCGAACGCCGCGTAAAGCCCGATACGGTCTCCTGCGGCGGCTTCGGTCCAGAGCTTTTTGCCCTTGCGCGCCTTGTTGTTCTCCACCACGGCTCCGGCCGCCGCCAGGATGTTCTTCGTCGAGCGGTAGTTCTGCTCCAGCCGGATGACGCAGGCCTTGGGAAAATCGCGCTCGAAATCGAGGATGTTGCGGATATCGGCGCCCCGCCAGCTATAGATCGACTGATCCTCGTCGCCCACCACGCAGACGTTGTCGTGCCACTCCGAGAGCAGGCGGATCAGGTCGTACTGGCTGCGGTTGGTGTCCTGGTACTCGTCGACCATGACGTAGCTCAGCCGCCGGTTCCAGGCTTCGCGCGTCGAGTCGTCGTGGCGGAGGAGACGCACGGTTTCGAGCAGCAGGTCGTCGAAATCCAGGGCGTTGGCGTTTCGCAGGGCCTTTTCGTACTCTTCGAAAACCGCGGCGATGGCCTCGCTCTCCTTGTTCACGGCCTCTTTGCGAAAATCGGCCGGCGTCAGGTTGCGGTTCTTGGCGTGGCTGATGCGCGAGAGCGCCGCGCGATACTGCACAAACTCCTTCTCGTCCAGCCCCAGCGTGCGGTAGCAGGCCTTGACGATGCTGATCTGGTCGTCGTCGTCGTAGATCGTGAAGCGCCGCGTGAAACCGGGGCGCACGCGGGCCAGGGGGTCGCCGTCGCGGCGCAGGAGCCGCACGCAAAACGAATGGAAGGTGGAAACGTTGGGCGTGGAATCGAGCGCCACGTCCTCGAGCAGACCGGCCACCCGCCCCCGCATCTCGTTAGCGGCCTTGTTGGTGAAGGTTACGGCCAGGATGGCGGACGGCGGAACGCGCCGCGCGGTGATGATGTGCGCGATGCGATGGGTGATAACCCGGGTCTTGCCGCTGCCTGCGCCAGCCAGGATCAGAAGCGGCCCCTCGGTGTGACCCACCGCCTCCCGTTGGCGGGCATTTAGCCCTTTGAGAAAGTCCATGAGATAGGGATCAATTCAATTGTAACATGCTATGATTGCGCGGCGCGGAAGAGAAGTAGCTTCGCCGGGCGCCGGTGTGGGGCGGACCCCCAGGTCCGCGCGGGACGCCCCCGTCCCGCTCTTCGCTTGTAGGATCGAATGCCTGCCACCGGCGAGAAGCCGGCCAGGGGGCCGGCCGCGGACGAGGGCGTCCGCCCCACATCGCCCCCGGCGCCGGTCCGATTGCCGGTTCCACACCTGCTATCATTGCGTTCGGCGCCATGGATAGTCTCCGTCTCAGTCAGATCGCCGGCCGCTTCGCCGGCCAGCGCATCCTCGTGGCCGGCGACCTCATGCTCGACGAGTTCCTCTGGGGCAGGGTTTCGCGCATCTCGCCCGAAGCCCCCGTGCCAGTGGTGGACGTCACCTCCGAATCGTACTATCCCGGCGGCGCCGCCAACGTGGCGCGCAACGTGAGGGAGTTCACCACGGCGACAGAACTCATGGGCGTCGCGGGCACGGATTCCCACGGCGACCGCCTGCTCGGTCTGCTGCGTGAAGGCGGCATCGATACCGGCGCCGTCGAGCGCGACGCCGCGCGGTCCACTACCGTCAAAACCAGGGTGATCGCGCGCCATCAGCAGGTGGTGCGCGTGGACCGCGAGCGCAGAACTTCCCTCACTCCCGCCGAGACCGAGCTCGCCATCGGCCACCTGCGCCGGCGCATCGCGCACCTGGACGGCATCATCGTAGCCGATTACGGCAAGGGTTTTCTGACGCAAACCCTGGCCGACGCGATCTGTGCGATTGCCGGGGAGCACGGCAAGATCCTGACCGTCGACCCCCATCCCCACACGTCGCTCGTCTGGAGGGGCGCCACCGCCATCAAGCCCAACCGCGCCGAAGCGTTCCTGGCCGCCGGCCTGGCGCCCTCGGACCCGGATTCGCCGGCGCTGGACCGCGAAGCCGTCACCGAGGCGGGCCGGCGGCTGCTCGGGATCTGGCAGACCCGGAGCCTGCTGATTACGCTCGGAGAGCGGGGCATGGTCCTGTTCGAGAGCGGCCGGGCGCCCTACCACACCCCCACGCGGGCCAAGGACGTTTTCGACGTCTCCGGCGCGGGCGACACCGCCATCGCGGTTCTGACGCTGGCTCTGTGCGCGGGCGCCTCTCCTGCGGAGGCCGCGGAACTGGCCAATCTCGCCAGCGGCATCGCCGTCGGAAAACTGGGCACGGCGACAGTCACCATGGCGGAACTCGAAGCCGGCCTGGCGGACGCATGAGCGGGCGCCCGGCGGTCTTCTTCGATCGCGACGGAACGCTGATGGAGGACGCGCACTACTGTGGCGATCCCGCCGAGGTGAAGGTCTACCCGGGCGTCTCCGATGCTCTCCGCAAGCTGCGGGAGGCCGGCTTCGCCACCGTGGTCGTCAGCAACCAGAGCGGCATCGGCCGGGGTTGGATCACGGAGGCCCAATACCGCGCCGTCGAGCGGGAGTTTCTGCGCCAGGCGGGAGCCGGCCTGATTGACGCCTGCTACTTCTGTCCCGACGCGCCAGGCGCCCCCTCCACCTGCCGCAAGCCCGAGCCCGGCATGGTGCTGGATGCCGCCAGAGACCTGGGGCTGGACCCGGCGCTCTCGTGGTTCGTAGGCGACAAGAGCGCCGATATCGAATGCGGACGGCGCGCCGGCGCCCGCACCATCCTGGTGTTGACCGGCTACGGAGCGCGCGAGAACTGCCAGCCGGATTTCACCGTGGCCGATGCCGCCGAGGCGGTGTCGCTCATCCTGGGACGCGCCGGGGATTAGCCCGCATGTCTACTGCATGCCGCCCTTCGTCCTGGCGAGGGTCTGCGAAAACGCGGGGACTGACGACTCCGTCCCAAGGCGCGCACCATCTCCCGGGAAAGCAGCCTGTCTCCCCTGCGCCGCGTGGACGGAGCCGTCTGTCCCCCAGTGTTTTCGCCCCGTTCGAGTACTTCCGCTTCTCCCGCGTGAGAAATGCGGACTAGGTCTTCGACCGTGTGATTTGGTGCCATTACCGGGCCGCTCGCTCACGCTCGCGGTTCCGGACAGAACCGCGAGCGTGAGAAGCTGTGAAGAAACCGGTTGACAGGCGGAAGCGCCTGCCCCACCTCGCTGCAAGTCCTTCGAGTGCAATGTGGGACAGACGCTTTCGTCTGTCAACCCGGCAGTCCGGCCGATTTCTTCACAGCTTCTGAGCGAGCGGCCCGCGGCAAAGGAACGGTTTCTCGCGGTTAAGGCGCTAGCCCCGCCAGGCATTGCATGCGCCGATCACACGCGCGATTTCGTCTTCCTTCAAATACGGATGGACCGGCAGACTCACCTCGCTCCGGCAGATGCGGCGCGCCGTCTCCAACGCTCCCACCGATTCGAACGGCCCGGCGGCCATCGCGGGCTGATCCGGTATGGCGCACGGATAGTGTTCCCCGCTTCCGATACCCCGCGACTCGAGCCACTCGACAAGGCCGGCCTTACGGCCGCCCTCCACCAGCACCGGGAACAGGTGCCAGCAGGAGTCGGAGCCATCGGGCGCTCCCATCACCCGCAACCCGGGGTTGCGAATCTCATCCCTGTAGCGCTCCGCGATGCGCCGCCGTTTCTCCCGCCATGACGCCAGGCGCGGAAGAAACACGCGCCGCAGCAGGCCGGCTTGAAGTTCGTCCAGGCGGCTGTTGTATCCCACCAGCTCGTGGCGGCCGGTTGGGCCGCGCCCGTAATCGCGCAGGGCGCGCGCCGTACGCGCCAGCTCGGGGTCGCCGGTGAGAATCGCACCGCCGTCCCCCATGGCGCCGAGGTTCTTGGTGGGATAGAAACTGGTCGCGGCCATCCGCCCGGCGGCGCCTGTCGGGATGCCCCGATGGCTGGCCCCGATGGATTGCGCGCAGTCCTCCACGATGAGGACTCCGCACTCGTCGCGCAACGCCCCGAGCCGCCGCATGTCGAGAGCGTGCCCGTAGAGATGCACCGGCAGCAGAAACCGGATGTCCGGCCGCGCCCGCAGAACCGGCCGGCACGCGTCCAGGTCGATCAGCCCCCGCTCGTCGGTGTCCACGAACACCGGCGCCGCCCGCAGCTTGAGAATCGCCAGCGTGGAGGCGAAAGCCGATAGCGGCGTGGTGAGGACCTTGTCGCCGGGTCCGCATCCCAGAGCCCTGAGGGAGATCTCGATGGCGTCCATGCCGCTGGCCACACCGACGGCGTATGGGACGCCCCAGGCCGCGGCCAGCGCACCCTCGAAAGCGGCCACCTCGCGCCCCAGAATGTACCGGCCGCTCCGTCCCACTTCTTCGAACGCAGCCAGCGCATCGTCACGGGTGTCTTCCCACTGACGTTGGAAATCGTTGAGGGGGACCAATGGGCGCCTTCGGAACGATTGTAGTCGACCGGCCGCGGCCTGGGCAATTCCACCGGCTGCCGGCGCCGGTTACCACAGACGCAACGGAATGGCGCCGGGCGCGAAACCCAGGCCGATATGCGCGTCGTAGACGGTCCGGTTGTATGCGGTGAAGCTGGGGCTCTGGTAGCGCCGCGCATCGGCGCCCACCACGAAGTGCAGGGATTTCACGATCTGCCGGCTCATGGATACACCGCCGCTGATGTCGCCGTACGTCCCGAGCACGTTGCCCATGGAATTGCCCCGATCGTACATGGCCTGGGCGGTGAAACTCCAGCGGCGCATTCCCGTATAGGTGTAACCGATTGTGGCGGTGGTCATCTTCGTGGTGAGGAAGAGACCGTTGCCGGGCGTCACGGCGCGCGCCCCGCTCACCCAGAAAACGCCTCTCCGGAAGGTCCGGGAAAGCCGCGCGGTAAAGGTTGGAACGTACTCGATACCATAGACCAATTGCGTTCCGGCCGCGTACCCCAGGAGTTGCGCCACAACCGGGTCCAGCGGCACCACCTGATCGAACTTGCTCTCCACGCGCACGACGCCGGCGTTGCCGGTAAACTCCCACCACCGCGACAACCTGGTGGCGAATGTGGCGACCGCGCCGTGCATGTTGGAACTGCCGAGGACGCCGCTGAAGATGTAATGCGTATAGGAGTACTGCGCTCCAACCGTGGTTCGCCGCGTAAGACGGTACTGCATGTCCCCTCGTGCGACGAAGCCTTTTGCGCTATAGAGGGCGGACGACCGCCTCTGGTTGATGAACCCGTCGCCGCCAAAATCGAAGGAGAGCCGGGCGTTCTTCTGGTAAATCAAATCGGCCTGCGAGGTGAGGTACAAGGTCCGGTTGTCGAAAAAGTCCGTCACCGGGACGAAGCTCTGGGATGGGTCGAACGGCACCGTCTGCGCCAGCCCCAGCGAGGTGTAGTTCTGCGAGAACATTCCGCCGCTCTCCCTAAGGTTCAGGATGACGCGACGCGAAAACTCGTGGGTAATGCCCAGAGACAGCGACTGGTTGGTGGCGTCGTAATAGGTTTTTTCGAGATAGTGAGTCAGCGAACCGGTATAGTCCAGGCTGATCTTGGTGTGCTTCCAGCTATGAACTCCGCTGACGCCTCCAGCCAACTGAATGCCGTAGGAGTCGCTGTTGGCCAGTTGTCCCTGGGAATTGACCGACACACCGGCCAAGCCGGTATCGTAGGTGCCCGTCACGGTCAGGAAAGGCCGGAAATCGACTTGGGGCGTCGCCATGGCTGCCGGCGCTTCGCCCCGCGAGAGGACGGCCGGACCTGCATACTGCGCCAAGACCGGCGCGGCAATGCTCAGACAAATAAGGGCTTTGTACGGATTCAACGTTGGCTCTCCGTGGTGGCTGCCGATTTTCCCGCAAGAGGCAGCAACTTAGAGTCTGACGCGCGGCTTTTGCCCGTGTCAAGCCGCGCGGAATCCATGGGCGGCGCCGCCGGGTTCATCCCGGGCGGGCGGGTCTTGCGGATCGCGGCCGCCGCCGGGATCACGCCATCAGAAACCCGCCATTCACCTCGATCACCTGACCCTGGATGAAGCGCGCGGCATCGGTTGCCAGAAACAGGATGACCTCGGCGACTTCCTCCGCCGTGCCCAGCCGGCCCATGGGCGTGGCGGCGCGGACGGCGTCCAGCATCGGCCCGGTCGAGAAGGCGCGGTGGTACTCGGTGTCGATGGTGCCCGGCGACACCGCGTTGACGCGGATGCCGTGCGGGGCGAATTCCCTGGCAAGCCCCTTGGTGGCCGCCGACAGCCCGGCTTTGGCCGCCGAATAGGCCAGCGCGCCCAGACCCCCGCCGTTCCGTGCGGCCACCGACGAGAGATTGACGATCACGCCGCTTTTGCGCTCCACCATGCCCGGTAGAACGGCCTGGGCCAGGAAGAACGCGCTCGTGAGGTTCAGGGTGAGCACCCGGTCCCAGAGTTCCTCGGTGAATTCCAGCACGCGCGCCCGCTCGACCAGCCAGCCGGCGTTGTTGACCAGAATGTGGATGGGCCGCCCCGCGATGGCCCGCGCCATGGCGCGCACGCCGGGCATCGCGCCGAGGTCGCCCTGCAAGATCTCGCCCGACCCTCCGGCCTCCCGGATGCGCTCGACCACCGCCTGCGCCTCCGCCTGGCGCTGGTTGTAGTGCGCCATCACATGAGCGCCCCGCGATCCGAACGCCAGCGCGGTGGCCAACCCGATCCCGCTGCTGGCGCCGGTAACCAGCACCGTACTGCCGTGAAATGTCTGTGTGTCGTTTTCCATGGTGTCCTAGAATACCGCTCTCCGCCCCGGCGCATCCACTCTCCGCCCCGGCGCATCCGCTCTCCGCCCCGGCGCATCCGCTTTCCGCCCCGGCGCGTCCGCTCTCCGCCCCGGCGCATCCGCTTTCCGCCCCGGCGCGTCCGCTCTCCGCCCCGGCGCGTCCGCTTTCCGCCCCGGCGCATCCACCAAAAAAAGCAACCCCGGCGCACGCTATTGTGATATTCCTGGGAATCAGGCAAACACATGCGGAAATCCATACCGATCGCGATTCTTGCAGGGTTCGGCGCCGCCCTGACGGCGTTCGCTCAGACCGCCCCACCCCAACCGCCTCCCGTGCAGCAGGCTCCGCCGGCAGCGGCGCCGCAGCGGCCCCAGGCGCCACCAGCTTACGACTGTGAACCGGTGAACCCCAACGCAACCCCGGAGGCCCGGGCGCTGCTGAAAACCCTGTGCGCCGTCTCGGGCAAGGGCATCCTCTCCGGGCAGCACAATTATCCGAACCACCGCTCGGCCGATACCGACCGCGTCTATGCGGCCACCGGCAAGTACCCCGCCATCTGGGGATCGGATTTCGGATTCCTCGACGGCGAGGACAAGGACTCCATCGTCCACCGCGACCTGATGATCGAGGAAGCCAGGAAGCAGGCGGCCGCCGGATCGATCGTCTATCTGTGCTGGCACATGCTGCGGCCCACCGAGGACGAGCCCGGCAAGGCGGGCGAGAATGGCAGGCCCAGCGAAAGCTGGCGGGGCAGCGTGCAGGCGAGGCTCACCGACGAGCAGTGGCAGGAGCTGATTACCCCCGACACGCCGCTGCACCAGCGTTGGGAGAAATATATCGACACCGCCGCGGGGTTTCTGAAGCAGCTTCAGGACGCCCACATCCCGGTGCTCTGGCGGCCCATGCACGAGAACAACGGCACCTTCTTCTGGTGGGGCGGGCGCCCGGGGCAGTACGGCACCGCGCAACTCTACCGCGAGGTGTATTACCGCATGGTCAACGTGCATCATCTGAATAACCTGATCTGGGTGTGGAACCAGAACGGCCCCGCGCCCTTCGGCGAGTTCCACCAGTTCTTCCCCGGCCAGGCTTTCTGCGACGTGGTGAGTTACGACAATTACCGCACGCTGGACGACCGGTATTACTGGGAGATTCTGGACCTGGCCAATGGGAAGCCGATCTCGCTCGGCGAAGTGGGGACTCCACCTTCCGCCGAGGTGCTCAAGGCCCAGCCCAAGTGGGTGTTCTTCATGGACTGGGCGGGCGGCGTCGAGCGGCTAACCGACCGGTTGAAGGCGGCCTACGACAGCCCGTGGGTGATCAGCCGGGGCGATGCGCTGCCCAAGTAAGGGTTACGCGCGATAGGCCAAAAATGACAGGACCCCTGTCTTCGAGTTTTGTAAGTATAACTGTTTCAGTAGGTTAAGAAGTCATTTTGACAGGGTCGCTGTCAAATGCGGGCGCACGGGATGGGAAAGACGAATACGAGGCGCGTGGAGGCAGGCCACGAAATCGGGTGGGCCGCCTCTACCATGGCCGTCGTTCCGCGCCGGCGCGTTCGCCTCTAGGCCAGGGTCATGGGGGACCGCTTGGGAGGCCCTGGTGATATCCGAGCGATCCGGTTAGCGGGAACGCTTCGATCCCCCCCCCTCTCGTTCCAATCGACCCAGGGCGTAACCGCGCACATTGGCGATTCCTGGGAACACACGTCTTCCAGTGGGCTTCCCCTTTCTGCGGCAGGGCGACCACTGCCGTGACCGCTAGATACTGTTCCTTTGCCACGGGCCACTCCCTCACGCCGCGTGGTTCCGCTCGGAACCGCGAGCGTGAGCGAGCGGCCCGGCAAAGGCGCCAAATCACGCGGTCGAAGACCTGCACGCTCATGTGAGAGGCGAGTCCCAAGACGGAAGGGCGCTTATCAGGATTAGCCCGCATTTCTCACACGGGAGAAGCGGAAGTACTCGGACGGGGCGAAAACACTGGGGGACAGACGGCTCCGTCCACGCGGCGCGGGGGAGACAGGCTGCTTTCCCGGGAGATGGTGCGCGCCTTGGGACGGAGTCGTCAGTCCCCGCGTTTTCGCAGACCCTCGCCAGGACGAAGGGCGGCATCCGTGAGATATGCGGGTTAGCGTCTCAGACCGGCCATGCGCGTGAGATCTCCACAAGCCGGCGGCTGGACATGTATACAGCCAAACTTGACAGTTTACCTGTAGAGATGAGATATTGATCCGGTGAGCAGTCGAAAGTCACCTACTCAGACCGGGCTCGCTTCGACGCTTGCTGCCGAGATCCGTACGGTATGCGGCAAGCTCAAGCGGCGTTTACGCGAGCATGGGGGGCGCGACGACCTGACGCCGTCACAGGTCTCCGTTCTTCTTCGACTCGAGAAGGATGGTTCGGCTACGGTTTCCAGTCTGGCGCGAACGGAAGGCATTCGTCCGCAATCCATGAGCGCTGTGGTGACGCCGCTGCAGGAAGCGGGCCTGGTCAGTGGTTCTCCTGACCCGGGCGACGGGCGGCAAACTCTGATGTCTCTCACCCCCAAATGCCTGAAGAGGCTTCAGGAGGGCAGGGCCGCGAGACAGGACTGGCTCACCGCGACCATCTCGCAGAAGCTCTCTGTTCAGGAACAGGAGAAGCTTCAGGCGGCACTCGCACTGCTTACGCGGCTTGTTGAGGATTGAACCCGGTGTGTCCTGCTTCTTACCCATGCAAGTTTGTATCCGAGGAGAAGAACCGATGCCGCTTACTACGCTTGACACCAACACCGCGTTGATCGTGATTGACCTGCAGAAAGGCCTCGTCAACGGGAGTTTCATTCATCCCATCGGCGAGGTCATTGACCGGACGCGCGCGTTAATAGATGTTTTCCGTGCGAAGAACCTCCCAGTCGTGCTGGTCAATGTGGCGGGACGGGCGCCGGGACGGACGGAACAGGGTCCGCGCAGCAGCCAGACATTTGCCGAGGGATGGACCGACCTTCTACCGCGGCTGGATCGGCAACCGAGCGATATTGTCGTCACCAAGCGAAGCTGGGGCGCATTCGCAACGACGGATCTTGAACGCCAGCTCGAGGCGCGAGGCGTTACCCAGGTTGTTGTGACGGGAGTGGTGACATCCGGCGGCGTTGAGGCAACCGCTCGCCAGGCCTACGAGCAGGGGTTCAACGTGACCCTGGCACTCGATGCAATGACCGATATCCGCGAGGAAGCGCACGAGTACAGCATCGGAAACGTCTTCCCTCGTCTTGGCGAGACAGGGTCTACACAGGAAGTCATTTCGCTGCTGGAAAGAAGGAGATCTGCATCATGAATTGGCTTTGGCTTGTGTCGTACTTCTTTGGGGGCGTTTTTGCGGCAAACGCCATCCCTCACTTTGTCGCCGGCACGATGGGACGCCCCTTTCAGAGTCCCTTTGCAAAACCATCCGGCCAGGGACTCTCCTCCGCAACGGTCAACGTTCTTTGGGGATTCTTCAACGCGGTGGTTGGGTATGTGCTCGTCGCGCGCGTCGGTGTTTTCGATCCGCGGGCGACAAGCCACATCCTGGCGTTCGGCCTGGGCGCGCTGCTCATCAGCATCTTTTCGGCGCGTTACTTCGGCCAGTTCCATGGGGGCAACACGCCCGCGCGCAAATGAAGAACTCGGTAGCGGGCACCTTTCGCTCCCTGAGAAGCTTTAACTTCCGCTTGTGGACGGCTGGCGCTCTGGTTTCCAACATCGGTACCTGGATGCAGCGCGTCGCTCAGGACTGGCTCGTGCTGACGCAACTGACGCATCATGATGCGTCAGCGCTGGGTATCGTGATGAGTCTGCAGTTCGCTCCGCAGCTTCTTCTTCTGCCCTTGACGGGATCGGCGGCAGACCGCCTGAACCAGCGCAAGCTCCTGATGTTCACGCAGGCAACGATGGGCGTGCTTGCGCTCATGCTGGGAGTTCTCACGATCGCAGGAGTCGTCCGGCTCTGGCATGTGTATGTGTTCGCCTTCCTGTCCGGCTCTGCCGCTGCGTTGGATGCTCCGGTGAGACAGACCTTCGTGGCAGAGATGGTGGGCGATGAGGATCTGACCAATGCCGTGGCATTGAACTCAACCTCGTTCAATGCTGCCGGGTGGATTGGTCCGGCGGTTGCCGGTCTGCTGATCGCAAGGGTTGGCATTGGATGGGCCTTTCTTCTGAACGGGCTCTCCTTCGGAGCGGTTCTGATCTCGATGTCGTTCTTTCGTCTGTCGGAACTGCACGCGAGCGCCAGAGCGCTTCGCACTACATCCGGATTTCCGGAAGGGCTTCGCTACGTCTGGAGAAAGCCGGAGCTCCGGGCGATCCTGATCATGTTGTTTCTGATCGGCACCTTTGGCCTGAACTTTCCGATCTTCATCTCTACCATGGCCGTAAGTGTCTTCCACTCCGATGCACGCGGTTTCGGCCTGCTCTTTTCCATCATGGCCGTGGGCACTCTCTCAGGAGCCTTGTTTGCCGCCGGTCGGAGGAGACCGGACCTAACGTCTCTTCTGACGGGTGCCGGTGTCTTCGGGCTCGGCTGTACCCTGGCCGCACTGGCGCCTGGATACTGGTGGTTCGCGGCCGCTCTCATAGTCATCGGCGCGGCTGCCCTGACCTTGACCAACGGTACGAACAGCATCATGCAGCTCTCGACAGAACCAGCGATGCGGGGCAGGGTGATGGCGCTGCGGGTTGGCATTGCACTCGGGGGAACACCGATTGGCGCTCCGATCGTCGGTTGGGTAGCCAACCAATTCGGCCCGCGCTGGTCGCTCGGTGTTGGCGCTGTTGCGGGCTTCACCGCCGCGCTGGTCGCAGTCTACGTTCTGGCCCACCGAAAGGAGCCACTGCTTGCCCAGTAATTAGTCCTGTGAAGTCGTTAGCGCCCTATCGGGAGTGCCGCGGGTGGCAGCCCTCGCACAACGGGTGAAAACTCGGGCCGCGGCACTTTCGATAGGGGCGACTTGAAGGATGTGGCAGATTCGACCCGCTATGGAGCTACTATCGGCTGCCTTTGGAATGAGGGACTTGCGAGATGGTCGATGGCTCTCCGCGAGGGGAATTCCGCTGTGCACTGTGCTGCCACTCGACCAGAGCATAACACGCCCCCGACAGCCGTGGCCGTAGGCCACTTCGTTCAAGTCGGCTTGGCGACGGCAATGGGCAAAGTCGCAGCAATTCGCCGCGACACGCCCCCCCGCCGTCCCGGCAGCCGCCCTACTACCCAAGCATCGGCGCCAGCCTGGCCCGCACTTCGTCGATAACTTCAGGCGCGCAGTGCCCGAGTTTCTCGGCGTGTCGCGCTTTCCAGTCGACGCTCATCAAGTGGTCCGCCAGGACAACGCCGGTCACGCCCTGACCGGCAGCTACGGCCACCTCGAATGGGTATCCCTTGACCTGATTCGTAATAGGGCAGACCAGCACCAGGCCGGACTTCGCGTTGTATGCTTTGGGGCTGAGCAGCAGCGCCGGGCGCCTCCCAGCCTGCTCCCGGCCGGATTGAGGGTCGAAGGTCAACCAGACTAAGTCGCCAGCTTCCGGCACAAAGACGGCGCTCACCAGGATTCCTCGCCTAGCGGGCATCCCCAGTCAGTCTCCCGGTGACGATTCTTCGGTTTGATCCGGGAGACCAACTCCGCAAGCTCGTACCTTCTGCGGGTTGGGCGCAAGACGATGGCGCCGTTAGCGTCGAGGGCCAGCGCCACGCAATCCCCCTCGCTGAGGCCGGCCTGTTTGGCGACGCCCCGGGGAATCCGGACTGCCAGGCTGTTTCCCCATTTTGAGACGGTGGTTTCATTTCGCATGTGTAAGTGGTCCAAGCCGGACGCGCCCGGACGGGGCGAAACCACGGTGCCGGCGGGAAAGCAGCGTCGTGCGGCCATGTACAAGGGCCGGAAGGCGGGTTGCCAACCCGCCGCAGGTTGCCAACCTGCCCCACAAAACTACCGCGGGGCAGCGAGGAACTGATAGGTAGTAGTACAAACTTCAGCGCGTTACCAGGCGGACTGGGCCCAGCAGGCCGGAAACCGGAGGCGCACCGCCGCGGCCTCTGCCGCCCGCAGGGGCAGCCGGTGGCGTGGCCGCACCCGCCCCGCGCCCGCCGGAGCGCCTCGGCCTCCGCGCCCGCCCGCTGCTGCTGCTGCGGCCGGCGGCGGAGGCTCCGGACCGCGGCCCGCGGTCGTCGCATTTACCACGATCTCCAAATCGTTGGAGCTGGCTTTCAACGCGCTGGTAACATCCCAGCGATACGGTTGCCAGGCGCGCGGCTCGAGTTCCTTCCCGTTCAATTTGACCCGGGCGTATTCGCGCACATCGGCGATCTCCAGGAACACGCGCTTCCCGGCGGGCGCCGCGGGGGCGTCGAACTGCTTGCGGTAGGTGGCCGGCCCGGCGAATGACCTCGTGCCCAGGTCCTCCCAGGATTTCAGCGGCGTGGTCAATTGCTGGCCGTTCAGGTCCACCGTCCAGTCTCCTGCCACCTCAAGCCACACAGTGCCGGAAGTCACGGCGGGCGCCGCGGCGGCAATGCCCGCGGGAACCGGCCCGACCACGATCACCCGCGTCTCGTAGGGTTCCAGCAGCAGCGGCACCGTCACGGAATCGCTTGCGGCGGTTGCGCCGGCGATGGGACGAATCTCGCCCGTGCCCAGGTCCCACACCTGCGCCTGGCCGCGCCCGGCGATGGTGGCGACGCGCGATTCCTCCTTGTTGCTCTCATTGAAGAAGAAGTACATGTCGGCGTCGCGCCAGGCGCGGTGCGTGTACGTCAATCTGGGGAATGCGGCGTCCAGCTTCACATCCGGCTTGGGAAGCGCCGCGAGCACTTGCGGCGTGATGTCGCCCGAGGGCTCGATGAGCGTGGCGAAGCTCAGATCGGGAACGTCCTTGGCGTCCCGGAAGGTCTTATCCACCACCAGGCTTGGCGTCTTGCCCACGAAAATCAGCTTGCCGCCGGCTTTGACGAAAGGCCTGAAACCGCTCGAGGCCGGTCCGCGTGATCACCGTCGAGGTCGGAACCACGATGGCGCGGTACACCTGTCCGCTGAGGTTCTTGAAGCCGCCGTCCTCGATGCTTGCCACCGAGCTGAGCGACTGCTCGTCGAAATAATCCCAATCCACCTGGTGTTCGAATAACTGCCAGCCGAGCTTGGTGATGCCGCGGTCGGCCGCTTCGTCGCCCATCCACATGCTGTTGGCGGTATGATACAGGCCCACCTGCGCGGCCGGGCGTCCGATGGCCATCAGGTAGCCGGCGCGGTCGGTGTACCACGCCAGCATGGAACCCTGCGGCGGCGTCGAAGAGGCCGCTCCGCCGGGGCCGCCGCGCATCACCGGAACGCGGAGCTGCAGGGCATTGACGCCGCGCACCAGTTGGAAATCCAACTGGTATTTGCCGTCGATGCCCGGGCCGCCGGCCGACTCGGTCCAGACCCTGGGCCTGCCGAACAGGTGCGCGGCCGAAGAGGCGAGCTTGGGGAAATTGTTGTTGACGTTCCAGGTCGCGTCCGGAACGTGGACCAGGTTCGGTATGGTCTGGCTCAGGTTGTCGATGCCGGGCACCTGCACGTGCCGCATGTCTCTGAAGAAGTCGCCCTCGTTGCGGATCAGGTCCTCGGGCACTTCCAGCTTCAGCATCTCTTCTTCGTGGTTCAGGTGGACCAGGTACTCGATGTTGTTCCTCGCGCACCACTCGGCCTGCACTCCGAAAAAGGTCTCGCGGAAAATCCCGCTCCAGAACGTCCCAGTAGTCGGCCTTCACGCGCCAGGCTTCGGCGGTCATCTTGGGCGCGAACAGAAGCGGCAGGTATGGCTGCAGGTCGTAGCCCTTCTGCCGGCGGAATTCGTCCAGCAGCTTGGGCGTCCACGGCATGAAGCCGGTGTAGTCGGGCTCGTCGCCGAAGAAGCCCAGAATGGTTTTGCCGAACTCGTCCCCGACCGCCTGCTTGTAGGTTTCGTGGGTGATCTTGAGAAAGGCGCGGGTGGCCTCCGGATTCAGGTAATCGATCAGCGAATACTGGCTGTCCTTGGCACGAGTGCCGTCGGCCCGGTTCGAAGCGCGGGTAGGCGAACTACGAAACATGTGCCGGACGAGGATCAGCTCCCACGGTTTCGGGTAACCGGTGAAGCCGGGCGGCGGCGCCGGGGCTCTCCACTTGATTCCGCTGGAGTCGACCGGCACAATCTCGACCGCGCCGGTGGAGGCGAACACCGCCAGCGCGCCCAAGGTGTCGGGCGGCGTGGGCATGGTCAGCGTCTGGCCGGGCATCACGCTGATGCGGATGTCCGCGTCGAGCGCCTGCATGGTCAGTTGGGGGACTTCCTCGCTGACCTTGCCGCCGGCAAACCCGCTGGGGTAGTCGCATTCGTCCTGGATCCACAGTTTCATCCCCCGCCTGGCGGCTTCCTGGACCACGAACTTCACCTGGGCCATGTGCTCCGGCGAGAGGTATTTCGGCTCGCCGCGTCCCGGCGACATGTTCACCACGTAAACTCCGGCGGCCGAAAGCCGGTCCAGATCCTGGACGATTCTGGCCATGCGGTCCTTGGCGTCCGGGCCGTTCCAACCGAGAAACGGCTGGATAGCGCCGTATTCGCGCGGCGGCGTCTTGAAGTGTGCGGCAGCGTCGCTGGCCGTCGGAATCACGATCTGTTGCCAGGGCCGTTGGGCCGGCAACGCGGCGGCCAGCAGTCCGGCGAGGGCGAATGCACCTACGATGTTCTTCATCCGGGTCTCCCGTGGGATCTCGTATCGCACTTATTGTATATGGGTGCGGCGTGGGGCGGACCCCCTGGTCCGCAGCCGGCCCCCCGGCCGGCTTCTTGTCAGGGCCAGGGAGTCGATTCCAGGAGCGAAGAGCGGGACGAGGGCGTCCCGCGCGGACCAGGGGGTCCGCCCCACGAATCGTATTCATGCTAAAATTCCGGCGCATCAGGAGGAAAGTCATGAACGTGCGTTGCTCTTGCTGGAATATCGGTCTTCTCACTGGAGCTGTTTTGCTCTCGTGTTCGCCACACGCTGCAGCCGCGGCCAAGGCGGCGCGCGAAGTTCGCTCGCCCGACGGGACGATCGCCATCACCATATACACCGACGCCCCCCTGGGCTACAGCATTGCGGTGGACGGCAAGCCGGCGCTGCTGCGGTCCCGCCTGGGGCTGGAACTGGCCGGCGATGTGAAACTGGGCGAGAAGCCGGTGGTGAAGAGCGAAGCGCGGCAATCGGTCGACACGCATTGGGAGAACCAGTTCGGCAAGAACCGCGACGTGCGCGATCATTACAATGAGTTGAGCCTCACGCTGAAGGAGGGCGGGCACACCTTTGGCGTGGTCGCCCGGGCCTACGACGATGGAGTAGCGTTCCGCCTGGTTCTCCCCGCGCAGCCTGGGATGGATTCCTTTACCGTCACGCGCGACGCCACGGAGTTCACGTTCCCCGACGACGAGCCAGTATGGGCGGGGTGGAACAACCCGGAGGGCGCCGCTCGCCCCGAGGGCGGATTCATCGGCTCGCAGGAATGGCGATACCTGCCCAACAAACTCTCGGGCCTGAACCCGGCTTACAAGCATGGGCTGCCATTCCTGGTGCAGACACCCGCGGCGTATGTCGCTATCACCGAGAGCGACCTGCTCGACTGGTCGGCCATGTGGCTGGCGGCCAAGGCCGGCGCCAGGAATACGCTCGAAGCGCAACTCGCTCCGCCCATACCGGCACGGCCCTGGCCGTCGCGCAACCCGTCGGCGGCGGATGGGGCGGCGGTTAGTACGGCGCCGGCGCCGGCAGGCGAGGTGCAGCAAGGCCTGGTGGTGGCCAAGACTCCCCACAATTCCCCCTGGCGGACGTTTATCATCGGCCGCCGCCCGGCCGATCTCATTCAGAGCGACCTGGTGTTGAACCTGGCCACGCCCAGCCAACTCGCCGACACCTCATGGGTCAAGCCGGGCATGTCGTCCTGGGGCACCTGGTGGTCCGCCACGGGAAGAAACGACCTGTCCACGCTCAAACAGTACATTCAGCTCGCCGCCGACATGAACTGGCCGTACCAATTGTCGGAGATCGGCGATAAGTCGATCGTGCCCGAGTTGGTGTCGTTTGCCAAGGAACGGGGCGTGCGCGTGTGGTTGTGGTTCCACTTCAACGACTTCATCGACAGTGCGGTCTACAAACGCGATTTTCCCATGTACGCCAAGTGGGGCATTGCGGGACTGAAGATAGACTTTATCGACCGCGACGACCAGTGGGCGGTCAAGTGGTACGAAGATATCGCCAGGACGGCGGCCGAGAACCACTTACTGATCGACTTCCACGGCGCGTTCAAGCCCACCGGCCTGGAACGCACGTGGCCCAACCAGATAACGCGCGAGGGCATCCAGGGCAACGAGTACAACAAGTGGAGCACCAAGGAAACGCCCGAACACCGGGTTACGCTGGCCTTTACGCGCATGCTGGCCGGCCCGGGCGACTATACACCGGGCGGTTTCATCAACCGGCAGCCATCGCAGTTCAAGGTGGTGCAGACCAACACGCCGGTGCAAGCCACGCGAGTGGGCGAGCTGGCGATGTTCATCGTCATCCTGAGCCCGTTCATGGTGGCCTGCGATTCGCCCGCTAACTACAAAGACATGGATGGCAGGTATCTCCCGGGCATGGATTTCCTCAAGGGCCTGCCAACCGTCTGGGACGAGACCCGCGGCCTGGACGGCGAGGTGGGGAAATACGTAGTCGAGGCGCGGCGCAACGGCAAGAATTGGTACCTGGCCGCGATCTCCGACCGCGAGGGCCGCGAATTGTCCGTGCCGCTGAAGTTCCTCGGTAAGGGCCAGTGGAAAGTCACCCTATGGGAGGACGCGCCCGACGCCGGCCAGAACCCCGAACACCTGGTCAAGAGCGAAAAGTCCGTGGGCCCGTCCGACACGCTGCCCCTGAAGCTTGCGCCCTCCGGCGGCACCGTGGCGATCTTCTCGCCGGCCGAGTGAGACGGCGGTGGGGCGGACCCCCTGGTCCGCGCGGGACGCCCTCGTCCCGCATCCGGAACGAACGTATCGGCATCTTGCCGGACACGGGCAGGCCGACCGGGGGCGTCCGCCCCGCGCCTGACGCCTACCGCCGCCCTGCGCCGGGCGGCGCGGCCGGACATCCATACTGGCGCAACTCGCCATCGCGCAGCATCTGCGCCAGGTCGGCGCGGCCCATGTGCATGCGGACGGCGATGGCGTTATCCAGCGCGGGACACAGAAGCCGCCTGACGGACTCGCACCCGGGATTGAGCGCAAAGCCTTGTCCAACCGGCGTGAGCGCGCAGGATTGCGGATCGAGACCACCCTGGAAAAGCGTCACCAGTTCGTTCGAGAGACGCTTGTCGGGGGTCAGCGTGCTGCCTTGCAGCAGCGCGATCGCCGCAGCCTCCGAGTGGTTGGCACGGGCCAGAACCCGCGACAACTGCAGATACGTGTCGGCGCTGAGAGGGTCGGCTGCGACCGCCTGCGCCGCGGTGTTGTAGGCGGTTTGCAAGTCGTCCAGCCGCAGGTAGATCTGCGAGAGGACGCGATAGGAAGTGCCTACGTCGGCATTGGGCTGGGAGCCGGCGGCCTTGGCGCGGAAGTCTTCCCCCGCCCATCCCATGATGGCGATTGCCCGGTTCAAGAGCTGGATGGCCCGCTGGAACGCCTGGACGCAGTCGGGCGGACACGCCAGATTCCCGCCCGAATCGGGCCGGCGCAGCATGTCGCCCCTGGTGTAGTAATACCCTCCGGCGAAGCGGTAGGCATCGGCGTTGTTGTCCGCGTTGGGCACCGGATCGAGCACCGCCAGGCCTTTTTCCGCCTGCGCGATCACCTGGTCCAGGTTGGCGTGGGTGGCATCCGCGTGGAACAGGTTGACCGCCAGCATCCTACGCGCTTTGTAACTGTTGGGGCTGGTTTTGACCGTGGCCTGCGCCATGTGCAGGTCGTCCCGCCAATCGGGATTGCGCAGCCAGGTGCGCACGGCGTACGCGGTGACCAGCAGGCCCACCGCCCACGGAGCGGCGGCGCGCACCGATTGCGGAATGGCGCCGTAGCACAAGACCAGGCAGGCGCAAAAGGCGATGGCCGGGAGGTACAGGAAGCGCTCCGCCATGATGGTGCCGATGGGAAAAAGCAGGTTGGAGGTCGGCAGAATGGTCACCGCCGCGAAACCGGCAAAAAAGAACGCGGTGCGGTTCCAGCGGTACGACCGGAACACCAGCGCCGCCAGCGCCGCCACCACCAGCCATGAGACCCAGTCGGCGAGAGTTCCGCTGGCCAGAGGAATCTGCGCATAGGAGTAATCCGCCGACAGCGTGACGGGACAGGCCAGACGCCAGAAGTAACGCGCCAGGATGGCGATGGCCGTCAGCCGTCCCTGGAGGAAGCCGGCATTGACCAGCGGGTCATCCAGGAACGGGAAACTGGACGGCCCCGAAGCCGCCATCACCTGCATGCGCTGGAACAGCATGGCCGCGATGGGAATGGCGACCGCGGCGAAGCCGGCGAGACGTCCGCGCACCTGCCGCCGCTCCTTCCACCACGTCAGCTCGTAGATGGCGATCACGCCCAATACGGTGACGGCGCTTTCCTTCGAGAAGACGCCGATGGCGGTGGCGGCCGCGGCGCCGCCCAACGCCGCCCAACGCCGCCGGCCGGTGGATTCGACCGCCACGAGGTACAACAGGAAACCGCCCAGCACGCCGATTCCGGCCAGCAGATCGGGCCGGCCCACCATGTTGGTGACGCTCTCGGTGAGCACCGGGTGCACGGCCCAAAGAGCCGCCACCGCCGCCGCGCGGCCGCGCGTGCCAAGCAGGCGCAGGCTCAGCGCGTATACCAGCAGCGCATTGCAGAGATGCAGCAGGAAATTGATCCAGTGGTAGCCGGCGCTCTGCTTGCCGTTGCCCAACACGGCGTAATTGAACATGTACGATAGCGTCGTCAGGGGGCGGTACAGGCCGCTCTCGCCGTACGGCCACCAGTAGGTGTGATGCAGAATCTGGTCAACGTTTGCCGCTGTGGCCTGCTGGATACGCGTGTCGGCGGTGAGAAGCTGGTTGCAATCGAGCGTGTAGCCGTCGCGAAACGAATTGGAGTATGCCAGCAGGGCGAGCAGGCACAACGCCAGGGCGATGTAGAGGTGCGGCCGAAAGGGGTTGTGTGGCGGCGGTGACGGCGGTGGCGGCGGTGACGGCGGCTCCGGAGCGGGGCCCCGAGCCGCGGCGCGCTTCCTCTGCGATGCCATAGAATCTACAGGCTACCGCATCTCGGCCGGGCGCCGGCGGGAAGCGGGAGAGCGCGGGGAGTACGGCCCGGCGCCGGCGGCAAAGGGGAGGCCAAACCGCCGCGCCGGAACTGAGTGCAGCCGGGCGAAATGCCATCGCAAGGGCGGCATGGAAGCCATGGGCAGCGGTGAGGCAGTCGAAACGAGATACGACAGCGGCGGCGTCTTCGATTTGCCCGGCCCAAGAGCCGGTGACGTCCATCTTTTCCTGAGCAGTGGGTTCATGGCATGAGGCGTTCAGAGCCGGTTCTGGGATGCGATACCAGTGTAAGTGCGTCATTCAGAATGGGTCCTGTTCAACAGGGCTCCCAGGAACGAGTCATTGGGAAGACGGAGCGGGCGACGGGGCTCGAACCCGCGACGTCCAGCTTGGGAAATTGACCATAGATTGAAAATAGAGAATTTGGCGTCTACCGGGTTGATTGCTGACGATCCCAAGCCACTGATGTTACAGGAGTTGTTTTTGGCGGTCCGTTAGTGGACTCTTATTGGACTCTACGTTCTTCTGTCGCCTTCACGGCGTGACGGCTCAGCGTTCCCAGCTCTACGTCTTGGCCTGAGGTCTTCCCCAAACCGCCAATCACGCGCGACAGTTTCCATTCGATTGCTTCGAATTGTTGCGATTGCTTCGATTGTGTGCTAGCGTAGACTCAGGACTGAAAACAGGAGTGGGTAACATGGCACAAGGAACACCGGCGCCAGTGCTTCCCTCTGAAGCGGAAGCGATACTTGCCAAGGAAACGAGCAGGGTTCTCGCATCACGCGCGCAGACGGCAGAGCCGCTCCGGCTTCGCATGCTCGACGATCCAGCAAAAGGGACAGTAAAGATTCCGGCCTCCGCTGTACGGATGCTGATTCGCATTCTTGAAGAGATGGCGCGGGGGAATGCCGTCACGCTGATCCCGGTACACGCCGAACTTACCACGCAGGAAGCGGCGGACATGCTGAACATTTCGCGGCCTTCTCTGATCCAACTTCTTGACGAGGGGAAAATCGAATTTCGCCGGGTAGGTACGCATCGGCGCGTTCGATTTGACGGGCTGATGGCGTACAAGCGCCGTGTTGACGCCGATCGGCGGGCTGCACTTGCCGAACTGGCGGCCTATGACCAGGAATTGGGGATCTAGAAACCGTGGCCGCGTTCACCGCCTTCTATGACGCCAACGTCCTCTATCCTTCGGAGCTGCGGAACCTGCTCATGCACTTGGCGCTCACAGGGCTGTTTCGTGCGAAGTGGTCGGCCGATGTTCATGAGGAATGGATTTCCAATCTGCTCAAAAAGCGGCCTGACCTCACGCGCGACAAGCTGGAACGCACCCGTATGTTGATGGACCAGCACGCTGTCGATGCGCTTGTGACCGACTACAAGGATCTGATTCCCGGCTTACACCTCCCTGATCCAGACGACAGGCATGTGCTGGCGGCTGCTATCCGCGGCCATGCGGATGTCATCGTCACGATGAACCTGCGGGACTTTCCTTCTGACATCGTCGGGTCGTTTGGAATTGACGTGCAACACCCGGATGAATTCATCGTTCGTCTCCTCGATCTTGCACCTGGCGCTGTGGTGACAGCGGCACAGAATCATCGCCAGAGCCTCAAGAACCCTCCCAAGACGTTGGCAGAGTATTTGGAGACGCTCGAAAGACAGGGGCTTACTCAGACAGTATCGGTTCTTCGAGAGTATATGCTCTGAGGAATGCCGCTGAGTTGCATCCTGTGCGCGCTTTGCCCATCCGCAAGAGCACACGGGTAATCCATTGTGGCCGCGCTCATACGTCCACGTTCTCAGGTCTCCTGACCTCCAAGCGGAGGCTGTTCCCGTTCACACGCTCGGCTCGATTGGATGTGGCAACAGCTACCCACCATGTCGAGCAGCGCCGGAACACCAGCACCGCCAGCGCCGCCACCACCAGCCACGAGACCCAGTCGGCGAGGGTCCCGGTGGAGACGGGAATCTGCGCGTAGGAATAGTCCGCCGACAGTGTGACCGGACAGACCAGCCGCCACAGGCAGTCCCGCGTCAGTTCAGCTCGGCGAGCCTTTGGCGATAGCCCTCTTGCAGGCGTTTCCGATAGGCGGGCAGGGTGGACCTCTCCGCCTGGGCGCCCGCGCGCACGGTTTCCTCGGCGCGGTCGACGCCCTCCGCCATGCGTTCGCCGGTGGCGGCCCGGAAATCCGCGGAGGCCAGGAATCCGAACGCCCACACGGCGGGCAGAGCTTGAGCGTAGTTATTGGGCAACCCCACCTGCTCGAAAGGAAAGCCCGAGGCCCAGTCGGTATGGTAGCCCACCTGCATGTTGGCGGGGTTCACCGAGACCTGCGCGTGGGTCACGCAGTTCGCCGCCGGGATGCCATACCGCGAGCGCAGCATCTCAGTCAGCATGGCCGCCGCCCGCACCTGCGCGGGACTGGCTCCGGACTCGCTTTGGCCGGGCTCCGTCCGGGCCTCGAACGAGACACCCAGGAAACTCCGGTTCAGGTTGACATACAACCACCGGCCATCGGCCCACAGGGAAGGCCCGGCGTGGTCCGCCGCGTCGCTCTCGGCGACCACCCGGTACACCCGCCCAAAGCGGTCGATCAGGAAATGGTACGCGAATTTGCGCTGCACGTACTCCAGCAGCGATTCGCCGACCCGCCGGAGTGCGTCGTTGTGGCCGGCTTCGAACGGGACCTGGTGGCTTTCGGTGGTGTGGAAGACGATACCCGCGGGGTCGTGCCGCCGGACAGCCGGACCGGCGTGGTCGGCCGGAAACACCAGGTAGGACCGTGGGTAATGCGCGACGACGTGGCGGTTATCGATGCGCAACCCGTTGCTGTAGGTTTCTTCCGGCCCGCTGCTTTCCACCACCCAGACATTCGGGGGCGGCGCCTCCGCCACGGGCGCCGGGCGGATTGGCTGCCGGGGGGCGGGCAGCGCTTCGGCGTGGGTGGAGGTCACCATCAGGACCACGGAGGCCAGCGCCGCCAGCCCCGCCGCGGTCAGCAGGACGAAGCGCGCCAGACGGTTGCACGCCAGGAAGCGGCGGATCGATTGAACCCACCGCAGCGGAGCCGGAACCGACAGCAGCGGCGCCGCGGTCCGCAGGAACCGCAGGCGCGCCACCGGATCGCGAATGCAATTCGCGATCCTCTCAACCGATGGCCGGTAGACCGGCTGCGCCTCGTAGCGAGGAGGCATACGTGTACTAAGTATCGGCAGGACCGAAGAAATCTCTTATGGTGATGTACCGGTTTGCGGGAGAAAATGCCGGCTGGGGAGTCCGAGCAGGCGGGACAGGCCGGCGGAGGTGGAGCGAGTATCGCCCACTCGCCTCATCGTAACGCTGAAAACAAAGACGTTACCTCCGGTGGGTGGAATGCCATGTTCCACCCACCGAAAGAACTTCGGCTCCTTACTTCGGAGCGGTCACGAAATGAATGCGCCGGTTCCTCTGCCAGCAGGCCTCATCGTGCTCGTCGCAGACCGGCTTATCCTTGCCGTAGCTGATGATGGCGAGCTGGCTGGCCGGGATTCCGATGCTGGACAGGTAGTCCTTGGCAGCCTTGGCGCGGGCATCCCCCAGTGCCAGGTTGTAGGCTTCCGAACCGCGCTCGTCGGCGTGTCCTTCGATGGTCACACGGTAGTCGGAGTACTGGACCACGATGTCGCGGAGTTCGGTGGAGTCGGCTTGCAGCGCCTTGATGGCATCCGGACGCAGGGTGTGCTTGTCGTAGTCGAAATAGGCGTCCTCGATCCTGGCGAGCAGTGTCTCGATGCGCGCGCGGGTTGCGGCATCCGGAACCCTGCGCATTGGCGGCTGTGCCGGGGCCTGCGGCGCCGGGGGAGCCGGTGCGGGCGCAGCCTGCTGAGGCGGCGGCTGGGGCGCCGGGGCCGGCTGCACGGCCGCCGGCGGGGCTGGCGGCGCCGCGGCCACCTTCTTCTTGCATCCACCACCGACAAACGCTAATGTGGCAACGCCGAGAATTGCCACTACAAGAGTGTTCTTCACGTCACTTTCCTCCCTAAGTACTAGTCATACCGCATTTCAACCGTTTGCGCCATCCCTTTAAGACAGGATTTGCAGCGGCCATCGGCCAGTAACCATTCGCTGCGAGGCGGGCGCCCCGCCGGTGATCGGGGTGCTTCACCGTTTTGTGACACCCGGCGAACGCGGAGGGTGGGCGGCCGGGCAAACAGGGGACAGAGTGCGAGTTTCCGGCAGACTGCGCCGGAAATCCATGTCTGGCCCCGGGTTTGCGGTGATCGGCACGGTGTATAATCGGGGCGGTTTGATCACGCGTGCGCGGGGAGTGCTGGCGTTGTCCCTGGCCGGCGCGGGCATCCTGGTCTGGATGGCGGCGTCGCCGGCCGGAAAGCGGGAAGCCGGCCGGCCACCGCGCCTGTCCGTCTCCCCGGCGGGTCTGTTCGCCGACGGTTACGACACGGCGACCCTGGAAATTGCCGGCTCGCCGGCGGGACAGCCGGCCATCTCCGTGTCAGAGAACCCACACGCCGTGACGATCGAGGACATTACCGGCGGCGGCGGAAAGTGGCAGGCGCATCTCCGCGCCGGGGTGCTCGGGGGGCGTGTGCGGGTGCGCGTGCAGTTTCCCGGCGCTGCGCCGGCGGAGGCCACCCTCTCGCTCGCTCTCGATACCCGCGACACGGCCGGCGACGGCACGCCCGATTTCCTCCGCCTGGACGACCCGCACGACCGCCAGAGCTTCCGGCGCTGGTTCGCCTTTCTGGGGGAGGCGCAGTATTTCCAGGCGCCCGCATCGCGCCCGCCGGAGATCGACGATTGCGCCGCGCTCATCCGTTACGCCTACCGCGAAGCCCTGCGCGCGCACGACAGCGCCTGGGCCGCCACGGCGCGGCTGCCGCTCGTCCCGGCCTACGATTCGGTGGCCAAGTACCAGTATCCGTACACGCCGCTGGGGGCCTCGCTGTTCCGCGTCCGCGAAGGCGGCTTCGAGCCCGCCGACCTGGCCAACGGGGCTTTCGCGCAATTCGCCGACGCGCAAACGCTGCGGCGCTACAATACCCGGTTTCGCAGCCGCGACCTGGGCGCCGCCGAGCCGGGCGACCTGCTGTTCTACCGCCAGGCCGGCGCCCGCGAGCCGTTTCACGGCATGATCTACCTGGGGGAAAGCCTGATTCATCCGGACGGGAAACGCTATATCCTGTACCATACCGGGCCGAACGGATCGGACCCGGGCGAGATGCGGCGGCTGACGGTCGAAGAATTGCTGAACTTTCCGCAGCCGCGGTGGAGACCGGTGGCCGGCAACCCCAGCTTCCTGGGGGTGTCGCGGTGGAACATCTTGAAAGAGGGATTGCAATGAACAGTCGGATGGGCGCGGGCCGCCTCGCACGGCTTCTGCTGCTTTTGGGTGTGGCCGCCGCGTGTTTGGGCCAGAGCGAGAGCGAGCCTTACTTTTCTCTCTTCACCACGCGCACGTTCGGCACGGGCGGCAAGGTGAGCGTGCAGGTCAGCGCGGTGAACGTGGATTCGCTGGAATTCCGCGTCTACCGCATCCAGGACCCAACGGCTTTCTTCGAACAACTCCCCGAGCCGCACCAGTTCGGCGGCCGCGCGCCGCGTCCCCAGGGCGAGCGAACGCTTCTGGAACGCATCCACCAGTGGAAGCACAGCCTGCGCACGGCGATCCGGGCATCGCTGCGCGCGCAGTTTTCGGAATCGCCCAGCCAGCACCTGGGCCTGCGGCAGGAAGCTCCGCCACCCGATCTCAAGACCGGGCACAAGGAGACGCATTACGCCGAAGCGCCGCTGCTGAATTCGCAACAGCTCGTCCTCTCGTTCCAGCAGCCGGTGCACAGCCAGTCGCGCTGGGATCGCGACACCGTCAACCTGGGGTTGAAGGATAAGGGCTTCTACCTGGTGGAAGCCGTCAAAGACCAGTTGTGCGCCTACACCCTGGTGATGGTCTCCGACGTGGTGATGATCAGCAAGCCCTCGAGCGGCGGCGTGGTCAACTTCGTGGTGGACCGCGGCACCGGGCAGCCCATCCGCGAGGCCAAGGTTTCCATGGTGACGCGCGATGCGCGACTGGGCGAGGCCGAGACCAACGCCGACGGCATCGCCGAGCTGCCGTACAAAGGGAAGGACCTGAGCGACCTTCGCCTGGTGGCGCAGCACGGCAAGGACTACGCCGTGAACCAGATGAGTGGAATGGCCGCCTCCGACCGCGAACAGTGGACGGGCTACAGCTACACCGATCGCCCGGTCTATCGCCCCGGCCACACGGTTCACTTCAAAGCACTGCTGCGGACGCGCGCGGCAGCCGGATACCTGGTTCCGGCCGGCAAGACGGTCTCGGTGGCGGTGAACGATGCGGAGCAGAAGCCGGTGTATCAGAAGACGCTCACCGTCAGCCCTGGCGGGTCGATACACGACGAACTGACGCTCGCGGCCACCGCCTCCCTGGGATCGTATTACATCCAGATCAAGAGTGGCGACAGCTACATAACCGGCGTGGGCTTCGAAGTGCAGGAGTATAAGAAGCCCGAGTACGAGGTGCGCGTGATTCCCGCCAAGGGCCGCCTGATTCAGGGCGAAACGACCCAGGTGACCATCGACTCGCGCTACTACTTCGGCGAGCCGGTAAGCGGCGCCAAGGTGACCTACGCCTTCTATAAGACCCCCTACTATTTCCCGGCGTGGTACGACCCTGACGAAGACACCGCGGACCAAACCGGCGGGCAGGAGGGCGATGAGGGCGAGGCCGGCGAATCCGGCGACCAGGTGCAACAGACCGAAGGCCAGTTGGATGCCGATGGCAAGCTCACCATCAACCTGCCCACCGGCGTTTCGAAGAACAAGTCCGATTACGCCTATCGCATTGAAGCGCGCGTCACCGACCAGGGCAAACGCGAGATCACCGGCAAGGGATGGGTGGTGGCCACCTATGGAAGTTACGTGGTGCACATCACGCCCAACCGCTATTTTTACGAGCCCGGCAGCACCGCGTCCTTCACCGTGGAGACGCGCGACTACGACAACAAGCCCGTGGGCGCGCGCGCCGCCCACGTGGAGCTGCTGCGCTGGGATTTCCGCGACCGGAACCGCCTCGAGACGGTCGCCAGCAAGGACGTGGATACCGGCGGAGAAGGTCCAAACGAGACGCTGGGCTCCACGCAGGTTTCGCTGGCCATTCCCGCGCAGGGCGGGAGCTATCGCGTGAAGGTGTCCGCGCACACTCCCGAAGGCCGCGACATCGAAGACTACGAATACCTCTGGGTTTCCGGAAACGGCTCCTTCGATTTTGGCGGCGGCGCGGAGCGCAGCATCCAGATCGTCACCGACAAGAAGACCTACCGCGCGGGCGACACGGCGCACCTGATGATCATTACCGGCAAGCCCAACACGGCGGTGCTGGTCTCGGTGGAAGGCCGCGATCTGACCCAATACAAGGTGCTGCGCTCGCCGGACGCCACCGTGTCCTACGACGTTCCGGTCACGGTGAACGACGAGCCCGGCATTACCGTGGCGGCCGGTTTCGTGCGCAACGGGACTGCGTACCAGAACACGAAGTACATCAAGGTTCCGCCCGTGGAGCACAAGCTGAACGTGAAGCTGGCCACCGACAAGCCGCAGTACCTGCCCGGCCAGACCGCCGAATACACCCTGGAAGCCACCTCTGCGGACGGACAACCCGCCGCGCGCGCGGAATTCAGCCTGGGCGTGGTGGACGAGGCCATTTACGCCATCCGGCCGGATACCACCGAGGACATCGTCAGCTCCTTCTTCGGACGGGAATGGAACCACATCTACACGACCACTTCCCTGGAATACTGGTTCGAGGGGAATGCCGGCAAGCGCCGCATGCGCCTGGCCGAGTTGCGTCCGCCGTCCCGCCTGGCGCAGTTGAAACCCGAGCGGCTGGTGGAGCCCAAGGTGCGCAAGGCGTTCCCGGATACCGCATTCTGGGCCGCCGATGTCACCACCGGCGCCGATGGCCGCGCCCGCACCAAGGTGGAGTTCCCCGATTCGCTCACCACCTGGCGGGCCACCGCGCGCGGCGCCACGCCCGAAACCAAAGTGGGCGGCGCGACGCTCAAAACCATCGTCCGCAAGAACCTGATCGTGCGCCTGGTGCTGCCGCGCTTCTTCGTGCAGGGCGACGAGGTGGTGGTTTCGGCGCTGGTACACAACTACCTCGCGGACGCCAAGAAGGCGCGCGTGTCGCTGGACGTTGCCGGCCTCGACGTGCTGGAGGGCGCGACGCGGGATATCGACATCCCCAGCCGCGGCGAAGTCAAACTCGACTGGCGGGTGCGCGCCCGCCAGGTTCGCAGCGCCACCCTCACCGGCAAGGCCCTGACGGACGAGGAGTCCGACGCGCTCGAGATGGAACTGCCGGTGAACATTCCGGGCATCGCCATGGCGCGGTCGCGCGGCGGGGCACTGACGGCGGGCGGCACGGCGGCCTTCGACCTGGTCTTCCCCGATAAGGTGCAGCCCGGATCGCGGTCGCTCTCCGTGCGGCTTTCGCCCTCCATCGCCGGATCGCTTTTCGGAGCGCTCGACTACCTCATCTCGTTCCCCTACGGCTGCGTGGAGCAGACCATGTCCAGCTTCCTGCCGAACATCACCGTGCAGGCGGCGGTGGGTGATCTGGGGATCAAGACCGATATCGACCAGGCCGCGCTACAGACGAAAATCCGCGCCGGCCTCGACCGCCTCTACGGTTTCCAGCATCCCGATGGCGGCTGGGGGTGGTGGGAGACCGACGAAAGCCATCCGTTCATGACGGCCTACGTGGTCTCCGGACTGGTGCAGGCGCGCGACGCCGGAACCGCGGTGACGCAGGACGCCATCGACAACGGCGTCAAGTGGCTGAAGCAAGACCTGGCGCGGGACAACCGCATGGCGGCCGATCTGCGCGCCTACATGGTGTACGCCCTGGCCGCCGCTGGAGCCGCCTCGCCGGACCTGCTGGGCCCGGTGTACGACAAGCGCTTGAGCCTGTCGCCTTACGGCATGGCGGTGCTGGGACTGGCGCTGGAGACTGCCAAGGACGGGCGCGCCGGGGACATCGCCGCGTGGATCGAGCATAACGCGCAGCAGGACCAGGAGCAGGCCTGGTGGAGCGCCAAGCGCGACGAGATGCTGGACTTCTCCGAAGACGTCACGCCCGAGGCCACGGCCTGGGCGGTGAAGTTCCTCTCGCACCAGCACCCCGACAGCCCGCTGTTGCCCAAGGCGGCGCTGTGGCTGATGCTGCACCGCAATGAAGGCTACTGGTGGGAGTCCACCAAACAGACCGCCATGGTGATCTACGGCCTGACGGATTATCTGCGGCACACGGGCGAACTGAAACCCAACTTCACGGCCACGGTTTTCGTTAACGACAAGGCGGTGCTGGTGAAGAAGATCGACCAGGCCATCGGTTTGGCCGCGCCCGACCTGACGATGGACGAGAGCAAGCTGCCGGCTGGCGCGAACCACATCCGCATCGCCACCAGCGGCTCGGGGCGCCTCTACTATTCGGCGCGCGCCGAGTACTATTCGGGCGACGAGAAACTGCAGAAGGCCGGGACCACGTCGCTCAACATTCTGCGCGACTATTTCCGCCTGACGCCGTCGCGGACGGGCGACAAAATCGTCTACGACCTGGCGCCGCTCGACGGGCCGCTGGCCTCGGGCGACACGATCGCCGTGCGGCTCACCGTCACCGGTTCGGACTGGCGCTACCTGATGATCGAGGACCCCATTCCGGCGGGCACGGAGTTCATCGAGAACGACAACTCCTACGAGTTGAAGGCGCGGCCGCCCTGGTGGGAGTACTACTTTACGCGCCGCGAGCTGCACGACAACCGTATGGCGCTTTTCCAGACGTACTTCCCGCAAGGCCAGCAGGAGTATTTCTACCTGCTGAAAGTGGTGAACCCGGGGGTGTTCCAGGTGAGCCCGGCGCGCGTGGGGCCGATGTATCAGAGCGACGTGATGGCGACTACCGAAAGCCGCAAGGTGGAGGTGAAGTGATGCGATCCACGGGATTGTTTGCGGGAATCCACCTGGCCGGAAACGCCCTCCTGCTGTGGCTGGGCTACTATTGGCTGGGGCTGGGCGAATCGCGCGCCGGCGCGTTGCTGTGGAGCCTGCTGGTGGCGGCGGTTCTCGGCTGCATGGCCTGCTGGCTGTACGGGGCTGGGTTCGCGTTCTTCGCGGAGCGCCGCGTGTGGTCGGCGTTCCGGACGGCGTTGCGCAATCTCGCGCCGCTGGTGGTGGCGGCCATCGCGGTGGTGGTGGTCTACCACTTGCTGATGCGCGCCCGCGATGCCATGGACAACCCGGGTTTCCGCCTGGCCTCGTGGCTGACGCTGACATCTGCGCAAGCCGGTGAAGCCCGCGACGGTGCAGGCGCGTTTTCCATGCGGTGTTCTGGGTGCTGCGCTGGGTGGTGGTGCCGGTACTGATTCTGCCCGTCGGGCCGGCCATCGTGGCGCGCGGCTGGGCGGGATTCGGGGCGGTGGCCTCGCGATGCCGCGTGTGGCTGTACTGGCTGGAAGCGCCGGCGCTGCTGCTGGCCGCGGTGTGGGCGCCGCTCAAGCTGGTGGGATGGGTGCCGCACATGCACAGTTTCGGCGGGGAGATGACCAGCTTCGTGGTTCGGGCGGCGGTGGCTTACCTGTTGTTCGCGGCGGGATGGCTGGGGCTGGCGTTCGTGACGGCGCGCGAGAAAGGCGAAAAAGGGGTCTGACCCCTTTATTTCCTTGGGCTGTTCCGGAATTCGGCCGCAGGCTGGCAGCCCAATGCTGCATACTTTTCCCGCTACCGAACATCTGCGCAACTGGTGGGGCGGACACCCTCGTCCGCGGCCGGCCCCCTGGCCGGCTTCCTGCCATTGGCGAGCACCCGGCCCTGCGAGCTGGTAGCGGACCGGGGGGTCTGCCCCACAAAAGCCTCACTGGGGAAAAGGGGTCTGACCCCTTTTTCCCACCCAGCCGAGCACCGTGGCTTCGCCGTAGCGCTCCACCAGGCGGGTCACTGCGGCGAGCGAGTCGGCGTAGGCGCGGCGGGCTTCGGCGGAGTCGGCGGTCTGGCGTAGCGCGGAATCGGCGGGGAAGCCGGCGGCGCCGGCAGGGCGGTTCGACGGGTCCAGGTACTCCGCCAGTCCCTCGCGGAACCAGAGCGGCAGGCTGGGCGCCGCCTGGGCTTCCATCAACACGTGGATCAGCTCGTGGCGCAGCACGCGGTCGAGCGCGCCGTGCGCGCGCAAGACGCTAGCGGGCTGTAAATGGATGCGCCGCCCGTCGGCGTGCGCGGCCACCCATCCCGGTTCGCCGGTCGAGTTGCGGAACGCGTCCACGGTGGGGTAGAGGCGGATCTCGATGCCCGCGGGCACGGGCCACTGGGTCCGCCGCGCCACGGCGGAAAGCAGGCGCTCGGCCAGCTCGAGCACCGCGCCATCGCGATCGGGGTCGGTCGAGAAAAGCGCGATGGAGTCGCCACCCAACCGCTGCCAGGCGATCCCGCGCGCGGTGGCGCCGGCGGCCGTACCGGGGTAGTAGAACGCCAGAATCTCGCGGTAGGAGCGGCCTTCCGCGCCCATTTGGTCTGCGCCGCGCTGGCACAGTCCCACGCCGTGCCCCGAGCCCGACCCTTGAAACACCAGCCGGCCGCCGGCGGCATGCACTTCGTAGCGCTCGCTCTGCACGGTGTTCCATCCCAGTTCGCGGCCCACGGCGGCGTGGAAGGAACCGGCGCCGATGCGTACCGATTCGCCCGCCCCGCCAAGCAGCAGCGTGCGCGCCCGTCCCGATGCGGTGCGCTGGACGATTTCCACGCGGTCGATGGCGCGGGGCGCGCGCAGCCCCGAGCGGGTCAGCGCGGCCAGTAGCTTCGCCGGATCCGCGCTCCACTGCCAGGGCCGCGACCCGGCGCGCACGCAATAGGGGTCGGCCTGGCTGCGCAGGTAAGGCCCGGCCAGGTCGGGCCACACCTCCGCGGCGTCCTCGGTGCGGCCAGCGCAATCGCGCGAATAGGGGGTGAAGGCGGGCGAGCCGTCGAACCACACCAGCTCTCCGGAGGTCGCGGCGGCGGTGGCTTCGATAACCGGAGTGACGGCGTCCAGGTCGGCGCGCTGGCAGTGGGTGGTGTCGCAGAAATCGAAGCCTTCGGCGGAGTGGCGGCCGCGCAGGCGGACGGCGTAGGTGCGCGCGGCCACGGCCAGGGCCTGGCGCGCGGCCTCCGAGCGCAACACGCCGCCCTCGCCGGCCACAACCGCGGCGACGTAGCGTTCCAGCGGAACGTCCACCGTGGATTCGCCGCGCGGCGTGTGGACGCGGAGCTTGACTGCCGGCTCGGCGGCCAGGAGCGCGGCGGAGGCGAGCAGGACGGCGATGAGCGGCCTGAGGGGCATGGGGTGTTTCAGATTCTATGGTAGGGCACGGCGTGGTGTGGGGCAGGATGGCATCCTGCGGAGGACCCCAAGGGGGTACCACGTTAACCCGTCTCCCGGCACTCGCACGCGGCCGCGGGAAGCCATCGGGCCCGCGGTGCGGCGTCGCCGCAATCAAACCACGCAGAGTGTTCCGAGCTTGGGCGGACGGTTGATCGCCCGCGCGGGCGAGACCAGCTTGCCGGGCCGATTGCGGGTGCCCCCTGGGCGGGGCCGCAGGCTGCCAGCCTGCCCCACATAAGACCGGCGCGGGGCGCGAAGATGTGGACAGGTTGTAGTACAAAGGCGCGCGGGCACTGCACGGGTCCGGGGGCCTTGCTATCCTGGGGTTTATGCTCAGTGAGAAACTGCGTGAACACGGCGTAGTGGGCGCCGGCGGCGCCGGGTTTCCTACTTACGTGAAAGCGCAATCTCAAGTGGAGTTCATGATCGCCAACGGCGCGGAGTGCGAACCGCTGATTCACAAGGACGCCGAGCTGATGAAGCATTTCCCGGCGCAGATCCTCGACGGGATGACGCGCATGATGGAGAGCGTGGGGGCCAAGAGCGGCAAGTTCGGCATCAAGACCAAGAACCAGGAAGCGCTCGAGAGCTTGAAACGCAGCCTGAAGAACGCGGCGATCGAGTTCACCATGCTGGGCGATTTCTACCCGTCCGGCGACGAGTACGAGCTGGTATACACAGCTACCGGACGCCTGATTCCGCCGGCCGGAATTCCGCTGCAAGTGGGCTGCGTGGTCAACAACGTCGAGACGCTGTACAACGTGGAGCAGGCCGCGCAGGGTGCTCCCGTGACGCGCAAGTTTCTCTCGGTGTGCGGTGCCGTGAACCAGCCGAAATCGTTGTGGACGCCCATCGGCACGCCGTTTCGCGACCTGCTGGCTATGGCCGGCGGCGCCACGGTGAGCGATTTCGGGGTCTTCATCAGCGGCCTCATGATGGGCACGCTGACCTTCGACCTGGACGACGTAGTGACCAAGACCACCGGCGGGCTGATCGTGCTGCCGCGCGATCATTACCTGATGACGCGCAAGACCCGCTCGCAGGCGGAGATGAACCACATCGGAAAATCGGCCTGCGATCAGTGCAGCTACTGCACCGAGTTTTGCCCGCGCTACCTGCTGGGCTACGAGGTGATGCCGCACAAGGTGATGCGCAGCCTGGGGTTCACGGTGACCGGCGGGGACATCTGGAACCAGTGGAGCGAGCTGTGCTGCGCCTGCGGCCTGTGTACGCTGTACGCGTGCCCCGAGGATCTGTACCCCAAGGAAGCCTGCGACGACGGCAAGAAATCGCAGCGCGGCGCGGGCCTGAAGTTCATCCAGCAGAAGCCGGTGGAAGTGCACCCCATGAAGGAGTACCGGCGCGTGCCGCTGTCGCAGCTTCGCAAGCGGCTGCAGGTGGAAGAGTACGAGGGCTCCACGCCCTTCCACGACGCGGAGTGCCGCCCGGCCGCGGTGCGCATCAAGATGCGGCAGCATGCCGGCCATCCGGCCGTCCCCGTGGTGGAAGCCGGCAGGAAGGTGAAGAAGGGCCAGGTGGTGGGACGCATCGAGGAAGGCAAACTGGGCGCCAACGTGCACGCCAGCGTGGATGGCAAAGTGCGCACCGTAACACCGGAATTTCTGGAGATTGTGACGTAAAGCGATGGCAAGCAATTCGATCGGTCTCATCGAGCTGACCAGCGTGGCGGCGGGCTTTCAGGTGTGCGACACCATGCTCAAGGCGGCGGACGTGGAGTTGGTCCTGGCGCGGTCCATCTGCTCGGGCAAGTACATGGTGATGGTGCGCGGCGAAGTGGGCGCGGTGGAAGCCGCGGTCTCGGCGGGCGTGAGCGAGGCGCGCTTCTCGATCGTCGATTCCTTCGTGATCCCCAACCTGCACGAGAGCGTGTTTCCGGCCCTCAGCGGAGCCACGAAAGTCGAGACCCTGGAGGCGCTGGGGATTCTGGAATCGTTCTCGGTGGCCGCTCTGATCGAAGGCGCCGACGCCGCCGTGAAGGCCGCCAATGTCGAGTTGATCGAGATCCGCCTGGCGATGGCGCTGGGAGGCAAGGCGTTTGTGACCCTGACGGGCAACGTGGCCGCGGTGCAGGCGGCTATCGACGCCGGCGCGCAGATCGTGGGACAGAAGGGGATGCTGGTGAACAAGGTGGTGATCCCGAGTCCCCGGCCGGAACTGCTCAACGAGATGATCTGAGGATTGCGCCGGGGCGGCAGCGAGTGGCGTGGCCCACGCCAAGCCGCGCGATCCGTCCACCGAAGGGCGCGTTGCTCAGTTGGCTGGAGCGCCCGCTTCACACGCAGGAGGTCACGGGTTCGAGTCCGGCCGCGCCCACCACCTTCGGCTCTGCGGCTGTACGCCAAAAATGAGAAACCCGGGAAGATTCAACCGCCCCTGACAGTGAACGGTCGCACATGCTATCTCGGCCGAGGGCCTTCTGAGTTTTGCGTAGGCGGCGTTTTCCGGGATCATGGGAGACCGCAGGGAAGACAGGACGAAGCTTGAAACTGCATTGGATGAGTTGCAGGCTGGTAAACCGACCTGAGAGATCGTTGGGCCAGACGGGCTGAAAGAACTCACGAGGGCGGTGGTCGAGCGAGCCATGAATGCCGAGATGAGCCGTCATCCCGGCTACGAGACGCACGCCGCGGGTGAACGCGGTAGGTTGCCGAAGAACTCCTGCTGGAGATGTCGCCGGTAAGGTAAGGCTAACACTGTCCTGGACGCGCTCAACTGGCCGGTTTTGAGGTAACCCCTTCGGACCTATGCGTCGGCCTCCCGCCCTTGTGGTACCCGCGGGAGAACTACGCCTCAAGCGGGTTTCGTCCCGTGACCGGACCGGGGGCTTGGTTGGCGAACTCGCTGAGGACCGCCGCTCGGACGCCATCTGGCTCCGTGTCGCCGCCGTTGATGGTCCGCATGAACGCGACTCGGTCCCGTAATCGGGTTACTCGCCTTCACCTCCTCCGGATAGCCGTCCGAGTTGTATCCCCGCAGTTGCGATTCCGGCGAATTGGGGCTCCACAACCGGCGTTCAGTATTGGGCGGGGTGTTTGGGGCGGCCACAGGGCCACCCCCCAGCTCATGGCTTGTAATACGGATTGTCTGCGATATTCCTAAATGCCGCGGCGGCGAAGCCCGCGCCCACGGACATATTGAACATACCGACAAACTTGCGGGTCTTCGGAAACTTCCAGGCTATGGCGTAGCTCGCCAGTGCGATGCCCCCGCTGAGCAGGCCCTTCCGCAGCGTCCCAGTACGATAGAATTTCCCGGCATAGTTCCCGGAGGAATCCGCGAGCAACGAATTTCCTTCCGGCTGTTTCCAACTGGTTGCCCAGTCGGCAAAACTCCCCGCTGCTTGCATCGTGACCCCGGAAGTCACCCACCACCACGAATCCGGGTGAGAGTATGAATTCAACTCCTGGGCCTGGCACGGAACTCCGGCGAACACTCCGGCTACGAGTGCGGCCACAAACACCTTCGTCAAAGAAGACAAAGTAAACCTCCAGGGAGCGCTCGGTATAGCCGCCAGGCCTATGCTCGACGAACCACCAGTTTGCTCCAATGACCCAGATCGGCAGGTAGCGCGGCGAACTTTAGCTGCGGCAGCCAATCGGACCAATTGGCCTGGTGCTTGATGGTACTGTGGCCCGAAGCGCGACACCGCCTCACTCTCTTCGCAAATCGGGTTGCGGCCAACCCTCCTGAATAGCTTTTGGCAATACCCGCCTGGCACCCGCCTGGGACCCGCTTGCACACTCCCCGGCGTTCCGGTATACTCCGCAAGTGTTCCGTCCCCACCGTGAAACGCGCGGCTTCATTTTTGGTTTGCGAATGTCACGCGGACGGTCTACTGTATAGTGGAGATCTGAACTTTGCCAGGAGGCTGGAAGTGCATAGATTGATCGGAACCGTTAGCGGGATAGCGGCTTTCGCCGGATTAGCCGCACTGATGCTCGCCGAGATCGCTCCATTGGCCCGCGCCCAGGCCGCGGCTCCCGCGGCTGCGGGCGGCCAGGCCGCCGCCGCCACTAAGCGCAACTACAAGGACAACGGCGAATACGACCTTTACAACCAGGCTTTCAAGGATGCCCAGAATCCCGCCGCCCAAATCAAAGACCTGGAAACCTGGGCTCAGAAGTACGCGGACTCGGACTACAAGGATGTGCGCACCGGCATGCTGGTGCAAGCCTACAGCATGTTGAATCCGCCTCAGCCGGCGAAAGTTCTGGATCTCGCGGCGCAGCTCATGGCCAAGGACCTCAAGACCGTCTTCGACGATCCCCAGGACGGCAAGCGGCAATCCTTGTCGTTCCTCTTCGCCACCGCCGTTGCCGCCGGCTCGGCCGGCTCGGCCGCGCTTCCCAATCCCACCCCGGCGCAGGTCGAACTCGGGCGCACCGCCGCCAAGCGCCTCAAGGACGATGCCAAGGCGTATTTCGTCCCCGCCAACAAGCCGGCTGCCACCCCCGACGCCGACTGGACCAAGACCCACGCCAACCTGGACGCCGCCGCCGATCACACCCTCCTGGTGTTGACGATTTTCCGGGCCGAAGCGGTCATGGCCAAGACCCCCAGAGTCTCCGCCGAGTGCAAGGACATCGCCGAGCCGGCCTACCGGCGGGCATTGGCGGATTATCCGGACCATTCCTACGTCTCCTATAAGCTCGCGCAGGCTCTCCAATGCCAGCAGAAGGAATCGCCGGAGAAGGTCTTCCAGGCGATTTACGAATATGAGCGGGCGGCCGTCATCGATCCCATGCTCGGCGGCGCCCAGCCGAACGCCACGGTGATTCCGGCCTATGCCGACAAGGCCTACGTCAATATCCATGGCAGCACGGAAGGCCTCGATGAACTGAAGCTCCAGGTCAAGCAGTCGGCCCTCCCGGCGGACGGTTTCAAGTTCAAGACGGCCCGCGAAATCGCCGACGAAAAACAGGCCGAGTTCGAAAAGAGCAACCCTGAGCTGGCGATGTGGGCGAAAATCAAGGACTTTCTGACCGATCCCGCCGATCCCACTTACTTCGAGGACAAGCTGAAGGATACCGAGGGACCCACGCTTAAGGGCGTGGTGGTGGATGGCGCCTGCCGCGGCAAGGAAGTCACCGTGGCTTTCCCAAGGCCCACGGATACCGGCGCCTTGGTTCCTGAAGTCAAGCTCAAGTTCGACACGGCCCTCACCGGCAAGCCAACGCCGAACGTCGAGATAACTTTCGATAAGGCCGTGGCCACGGCGTTCACCAAGGAGCCCTTCATGCTCACCATGGAGGTCCAGAAGGCCAACGTGACCGGCCTGAAGACGACGCCCTGCGTGCCGACTCCGGCCAAGAAGGCGGCGCCCGCCCCGCCTCCCGCAAAGAAGTAGCTTCCGCCCTTCCGCCCAAAAGGGGGCTGACACGATTTCCGGCGCCGTTGGCCGGGAATTCGCTGTCCGTCCCCGGTTTGCCCCGCGGCGCAGGCCCCCCGCCCGCTGCTCCCTGCTGGCCCGAAAGCCGGTTCGCCGCTGACTGTTTTCGCCCCCGTCCGGGTACTCCCGCTTGTCCCGCATGAGAGATCGGGATTAGCCCGAAAACCGGTTCGCGGCTGGTACAATGAAATCAGGAACACTGGGTTTCATTGTTTGGAACTATGCCGCTTTACGAATACAGGTGTCACGGCTGTGGGAAGACGTTCGACGTGATTCAGAAGTTCTCCGACGAGCCCCTGGCTCAACACGAAGGCTGCGGAGGCGAGGTGGAGCGCCTGGTTTCTCCGTCGGCTCTGCGGTTCAAAGGCTCCGGCTGGTACGTCAACGATTACGCCCGGGGCCACTCCCCCGGCCGATCGAACGGCACGCCCGAATCCGCTCCGGCGGCCAAGGCCGAAACCAAGTCCGAAACCAAATCGGAGAGCAAATCCCAGAGCAAGTCCGAGAGCCAATCCCAGAACAGATCCGAGAGCAAAGCCGAGAGCCGGACGGAGAGCAAACCAGCCGCCAAGGAATAGTGCCGGCCGCCGTGTGCCGCGTCAGGCGCTGGCCTGCTGGGCCTTCGTGTACTCCTTCGCCCAACGCTGCAGCTTGCCGTCATGGCGCGCCGGCGCCGCGAACTGCAGGGTCCGCGCCTGGGTCCGGAACTCGTACTTCTCAATTGTGCAGACCGAGCGGTGCAGCCCGCTGCGCAGGACCCTTCCGAACACGATCAACCGCATGGGGCAGCCGTCCTCCAGCGCCACCGGCCAACTGATGGAGATCTCGATGAACGCTCCGGCGGCCAACAGACGATCGCTGGTGAAGGCCACTCCCCCGCTGCTCATGTCGCACGTGGCGCCCGCGCCGCTGGCGATGGTGGCCTCGCCCTCCAGCAACTTGTACCGCAGCTCCCGGCGCATCGGAAACCGGGCTCTCGATCGCCGTTCGATGGATTTCGTGACCGCTCTCATGGTGCTTCCTCCAACCAATGAACGGCATCATCCAGTGCACGTCCATCTCCTAAGTACGATGTCTTTTAGAATCCGTGGGTTATAGGCTTCAACCGAATCCCGCTGTAAACTCTGTGTACGCTCCCCAGCTCCTTCGGTGTCCATTCTGTGGACACCGAATGGACAGAATGCGCTGCGGCGTAAGCCCCGCGTTCGTCGTCCGCCAGAACGGCCGAGCACTCCCGTGAGCCCCGTCTGTCACGATACCGACACCGCCAGGTGATACGCTGTAAGCCGCATGCGAAAGATCCTGGCTTCCGTGCTCCTCGCCGCCGCCTGCCTTACGGCGGCTAACACTAAGAAACCAAAACTGATTGTCGCCATTGTCATCGACCAGTTCCGCTACGATTACCTGACCCGCTTTCGCACCGAATACACGGCCGGTTTCGAACGGCTCCTGACCCAGGGCGCGGTCTTCACCGACGCCCGCTACATCCACTTCCCCACCGTCACGGCAGTCGGGCACTCCACGTTCCTCAGCGGCGCCACGCCCTCGGTCAGCGGCATCGTGGGCAACGAATGGTTCGATCGCGACGAGGGGAAGCGCGTCACCGCCGCCAGCGATGCCGCTACGCTACTGCTGGGCAGCGCCGATCCCACGGCCACCGGCGCCTCCCCGCGCCGCATGCTGGTCAGCACCATTGGCGATGAAATCAAGATGGCCGACGGCGGAAAGGCCAAAGTCATTGGAATCTCGCTCAAGGAACGCGCCGCCATCCTGCCGGCCGGACACATGGCCAACGGCGCGTTCTGGTTCGACAACCCATCCCGCGGCTTCGTCAGCAGCACCTACTATTTCCCGGAACTGCCCGGCTGGGTGCGTGAGTTCAACGCCGCCCACCTTGGCGACAAGCACCGCGGCGAGACCTGGCTTACTCACAAAATGCCCGAAGATCCCGCCGAGTTCTACGGCGACAGCAACAAGAGCCCCTTCACCACCAGTCCGTTCGGCAACGAGATCGTGGAACTGCTGGCCGAGCGCGCCGTCGAAGCCGAGCAACTCGGCAGGCACGAGACCACCGACGTCCTGGCCGTCAGCTTTTCGTCCAACGACCTGGTGGGGCACGAATACGGCCCCTACTCGCCGGAGGTCCGCGACATCAGCCTGCAGACCGACCAACTCCTGGAGAAACTCTTTCTCTCTCTCGACCGCCAAGTGGGGCTGAAAGACACGCTCATTGTGCTGACCGCCGACCACGGGGTGGCGCCCACCGCGCAGGAATCCGAAGCCCACCACATGCCCGGCGGCCGCATGCCCGCCGCCACACCGCGAGCCGCCATCCAGAACGCCCTGGTGGCGCGGTTCGGCAAGGGCAACTGGATCGCCGGTACGTACGACCTCTCCGTCTACCTCGATCGCGACCTGATGGCCGCGAAAAAACTCGATCCGGCCGAAGTTCGCCGCGTGGCGGCTCAGGCCCTCTACCAGGTGGATCACATCGCCCGCGTCTATACGCGCGAGCAACTGGCCGGCGGTCTCGTGCTGGCCGACGACATGAGCCGCCGTGTCATGAACGGCTACAACCTGCGGCGCGGCGCCGACCTGGAGATCATGCCCGAGCCCTACTGGACCATCGGCGACAAGAACGCCACCCACGCCACCACCTACAGCTACGACAACCACGTGCCGGTGATCTTCCTGGGGCCCGGAATCCGCCCCGGCGAGTATGACGGGTCCATCGCCGTAAACGATATCGCGCCCACCCTGGCGGCGATTCTTCACGTGGAAACGCCCTCGGGTTCGGTGGGACGCGTCCTGACGGAGATGTTGGCGCGGTGAGTCCTGTATAATCGACAGTATGAATTTACGTCCCTTACACGACCGCATTCTGGTCACTCGGCTGGATGAAGGCGAGCAGCGCCGCGGCGGCATCATCATTCCGGACACGGCCAAGGAAAAACCGCAACAGGCGGAAGTGAAGGCCGTCGGTAACGGCAAACTGCTGGACTCGGGCGAGCGCGTGGCGATCGACGTTCGCGCCGGCGACCGCATCCTCTTCGGCAAGTACTCCGGCTCGGAGATCAAGATCGAGGGCGTCGAGTACCTGATCCTCAAGGAAGACGAGGTCCTCGGCGTTTTGGAATAGCCCGGTGCGCGCCGTCCCCACCGGGAATCGCCGGCCACAGGTGTTGCCGCGTGGCGCCGCTGGCGCCCGCGCACCGGTGTGATACGCTAGAGATCTAAACCTCAAACCAGGAGTTGTTTCATGTCTTTTCGGATGCCGGTGAGGCCGTTTCTGGTCTGTTCGGCGCTTTTCGTTGTAGCGCAGGGCGGCTTCGCGCAAACCAAGGCGGCTGTCGTCAATATGCAGTCCGCGGTCTTCGGAACGGCTGAAGCGAAGAAGGCCGACGTCGATATGCAGACGCGGTTCAAACCCAGACAGGACGAAATCCAGAACCTGCAGAAGGAGATCGAGAGCCTCTCCAACCAGCTTCAGTCCGGCAAACTGAATGCCCAGCAGGAGAACGACGTCACCGTCCAAGGCAAGAGGAAGCAAACCGAACTGCAGCGCAAGCAGGACGACTTTACCGCCGACGCTCAGGCCTTCCGGGACGAAGTGCTGCAGAAGATCGGCGCTAAGATGCAGGTCGTAGTGAAGAAACTGGCGGAAGACAAGGGCTACGACCTCGTCCTGGAAGCCACCTCGGCCATCTTCTTCAAGGGCGCGCTGGATATCACGGCCGACGCCATCGCGGCCTACGACAAGGCCAACCCGGCGGCGAAGTAATCCGGTATTCTGGCAGGTGGGGGCGGAGATGGCCGGTTATCTCGATCAGTACGGCGCCGGCGATGCCCGGCGCGAGAAGATCATCCGGACGTTGGTGATCTCGGCAATCGCCATTGCGGTGGTGGTAGCCGCTTTGATGTTCTTCTTCCACAACTACCGCGAGGAACGGCAGGTCAAACGCTTTTTCGCGTTGCTGGCGGCGCAGGACTATAAGGACGCCCACGCCATGTTCAATCCCGGGCCAGGGTACCCCATGTCGTCGTTCCTGCGGGATTGGGGGCCCGAGGCCGGTGCGGTGGGTGACTTCCGCATCGTCAAAAGCCGCTCCTGCTATTCCAACGTGATTCTCACCGTGCGGTACGGCAAGGATCGGGAGCAGGTCCTGTGGGTGGGTAGAGACGATCTGTCCCTCAGCTTCGCTCCCTACGACGCGTGCCCGCCCAACGGACATCCGCCGGTCTCGGCTCCCAGCGGCGTACAATAGTCCTACGGCGTTCGAGCCGGCGCGGGCCGCGATGTCGAGGTCCGCTTCAGCCGTCTTATTCCGCCGAGGGAGTGAAAACATGGGACCGGCTCCGAGCGGACTCGAAGGCGTCGTCGCGGGCGAAAGCGAAATCTGTTACATCGACGGATACCTGGGCATCCTCAGCTACCGCGGCTATAACATTCATACCCTGGCGGACAACGCCGTTTTCGAGGAAGTGATTTTCCTGCTGTGGAACGGCTGGCTGCCGAAACAGGCGGAACTCGACGCCTTGAAGCTGGATCTGGCGGCGGCGCGCGCGCTGCCCGCGGGCGTGGTGGACTTTCTGCGGAGTTCTCCCGGCGGCAATCCCATGGACGTGCTGCGCACGGCGGTTTCCATGCTAGCGCTGCACGATCCCGAAGCGCCCGACATGTCGCCTGAAGCCAACCGCCGCAAGGCCGTGCGGCTGATGTCGCGGACGGCTGCCATCGTGACCACTTTCGACCGCCTGCGCAACGGCCAGCCCCCGATCGAGGACGACCCCAATCTCGGCTTCGCCGCCAACTTCCTGTACACGCTGACCGGCAAACCGCCCGACGAAGTGATGGAACGCGCCTTCGACGTGGCCCTCACCCTGCACGCCGACCACGAACTGAACGCCTCCACCTTCGCCGCGCGCGTCACCGCCGCCACGCTGTCCGATATGTACTCCTCGGTCACCAGCGGAATCGGGGCGCTCAAAGGACCCCTGCACGGCGGCGCCAACCAGGATGTCATCAAGTGGCTGCTCAATTTGGGCGATGAAGACGCCGCCGTGGCGCGCGTCCAGAACACCCTCGCCCGGAAGGTGAAGATTCCCGGGTTCGGCCACCGCGTCTACCGCACCGAGGATCCGCGCGCCACCCACTTGCGCGTGCTCTCCGAGGAACTGGGCAGGCGCACCGGCCACGAAGAGCTCTACCGCCTCTCGAAACGCATGGAAGAGACCGTGAAGAGCGTCAAGGGTCTCAATCCCAACGTGGACTTCTATTCGGCGTCGGCCTACTACTCGCTGGGCATTCCCATCGATCTGTACACGCCGATATTTGCCGTCAGCCGCATGTCCGGCTGGACCGCCCACGTGCTCGAGCAGTACCACAACAACCGCCTGATCCGGCCCCGCGCCGAGTACCGCGGCAATCCCGACGGCCAGACCTGGATTCCCATCGCGAGCCGCTAGGATCATACTGGTAGACATGGACGAGCGCGCCTATTACTCGGAATCGCCGACCACCAAGCCGGCGGTGTTGAACTGCCCCTATTGCAAGTCGGCGGAAACCTACGAACTGCGGTGGATGCTGCGCAAGAAGAAGGACCGTCTGCCCGGCGGCGCCGACGAGCGCGACCGCGCCAAATTCGCCAAGGCGCAGAGCTACATGGTGCTGATGGACGACAAGGCAAGCTGCAAGAACCCGCGCTGCCGCCGCCCGTTCGACATCTCCGGCATCAAGACGATGGCGTTTTTGTAAGCGCGCGCCGCTGGCGGCGTCATGGCCGCCGCAAGTTCAACGCCTGCCAGGCCAGCGACCCCGCCACCGGAATGGCCGCCGCCAGCAGGAACGCCGCCTGGTAGCGATGTTGGTCGAACAGGCCGCCGAATACCGGCATCCCAAGCGCCACCGCCAGCGACCACGCGCCCGCGCCAAGTCCCGCCACGAAGCCGTAGCTGCGCGGCGAGTAAATCCGCGTGGCGTAAGCCATGGCCGCCATCAACTGGCCGCCCGCCACGAACATCGCCAGGCACATCACCGCCAGCGCCGCCATGGAATCGAAATGCGTCGTCGCGGCCAGCGGCAGCCCGAGCACCAGCAGCACCACCTGCAAGCGCCGCATGCCGGCCAGCGAGTCGCCGTGCGCCGCGTACCGGTCGATCGCCCATCCCCAGAAGAAGTAGCCGATCTCCCATCCCAGCGGCGGAATCCACAGCGCCCAGCCGATCTGCGACTGCGTCCGGCCGAGTGCCTGGCTCAGGTACAGCGACGCGCCGTACAGCACGAATCCGAGCGGCAGCCCGCCCATGGCATAGAGCAGCGCGAAGCTCCAGATGCGGGGATCGCCCAGGCGGATCGGCGCCGGTGCCGCCTCCTGCGCCGGCGCCCGGCGGATTTCCGGGCGCCGGCTCATCCCCAGCCACCAGCCCAGCCAGGCCAGCCCGGCGAATCCCGTGAACCAGAACGCGCCGCGCCATCCGTACCGCAACGCGATGGGGGTGATCAGAATGGGCGTGATCACCGCTCCCAGCGACCCACCGCTATAGGCCACCGCGATGCCGCGCAGCCGCCGCGCCACGGGGAGGGTTTGCGTCACCGTGCGCAGCGCGGCCGGGAATGTGGCGCCCTCGCCGAAGCCCAGCGCCGTGCGCGCGGCCGCCAGCGCCACGAAGCCCCCAACGAAGGCGTGCGATACCGATGCCAGGGTCCAGACGGCGAAGGCCACCGTCATGCCCAGCCGCAGTCCGAAGCGGTCCAGCACGCGGCCCCACACCGGGTTGCCCAGCATGTAGGCGATGGAGAACGCCGAAATGGCGAACCCGTACTGGCGATCGGTCAGGTGGATGTCATGGAGGATGGTCGGCGCCAGAAGCGCCAGCGTGTTGCGATCGACGTAGCTGATGAGCGACACCAGCGTCATGGAAAACGCCGGCGTCCAGCGTGAGAGAAAGGTGCGCACGAAGGGAGAATGATAGCAGGAACGGCAGCCGGCGGGACCGCCAGAATGTGCATCCGATGAGCCAAACCGGCAACCGATCCCGCGTATAATACAGAGTCTGAGATCCAAACATCTTGATAACGAACGAAACCAACGGAGATGGCCATTATGAATAAGGTTCTCAGCGGTGCGTTGGTGGGTCTTCTGGCCCTGATAGCGGTTCCCTTTGCGTTCGGGCAGACGGACCGTCCCGGATCCAAGGATTATCCCGGGCTGTCCCGCATGCCGGGGTACTACATCGACGATTACTCGGAGTCGCAATTCGACTCGTATACGTTCAAGGTCAAGGAAGGGGACAAGGACAAACAACAACCAGTCGAAGGACGCCTGTGCAAGTATAGTTACCGTCTCCAGCGAGACGCGGTTCCAGCCAGCGCCCTGCAGATCATACGCAATTTTCAGAACGCGGCCCGTTCGGCCGGCGGGCAGGTGCTGCGGGAAGCGGGCGAGGGGAATGACCGCGAAACCACGCTTCGCCTGGCGAAGGGCGCGAGCGAGGTGTGGATAGCTCTCCGCGCGCTCGGCGGCGTGGACAAGATCTACTGGCTGGTGATCGTCGAGAAGCAAGCCATGCAGCAGGACGTGACCGTGGACGCCAACGCCATGGCCCGCGACATCGGCGAGACCGGCCGGGTGGCCCTCTACGGCATCCACTTCGACACCGGGAAGTCGGAACTGAAGCCCGATTCCACCCCCGCGCTCGTCGAAATCGCCAAGATGCTGAAGGCGAAACCCGAGTTGAAGGTTTACGTGGTCGGGCATACCGACATGGTGGCCGATCTCGCCACCAACGTGGCGCTCTCGCAGGCCCGGGCCCAGGCGGTGGTGAAGGCGCTGGTCGGCCAGCAGGGGATTGCCGCCGCACGGTTGATCGCTTTCGGCGACGGCCCGTACGCGCCCGTGGCATCCAACAAGACCGAGGACGGCCGCGCCAGGAACCGCAGAGTCGAACTGGTGGAAATCGCCACCAAGTGAGTGTGCCCCAAGCGGGCCGGGCCTCCGGCGGCGCCCGCTGTTTCTATCTAATGGAGAATCTAATGAGAATCCGAACCCTTGCGTTCTTCGCTCTGGCGATCTTTGCCGTTGGCCTCACCTTGGCCAGCGCCGAGGAGAAGTACGGAGTGACGGTATACGACGGCGCGAAATACGACGCCGAAACCTCGCAGGTCCTCATCACGCAGATGAAGCTGGACGCGGCCTGCTATCGCACCGGCGCCACCGTGGCGCAGGTCAACGACTTCTACCGGAAGCAACCCGGAACTACCGTAGTCGACACTTCCGCCAAAGGCGGCATGTTCAAGAAGGGCAACGTGAACGTCACGGTCCAGAGCCCCTGGCTGAACATGAAGACCGGTCAGCACATGACCGACACGCTCATTTCGATCGTCAAGAACCCATAGCCCGCCGCCGGCGCGGGGCTACATCTCGCGCCGGCCTTCCATGGCTTTGGAGATGGTGACTTCGTCGGCGAATTCCAGGCCGCTGCCGACCGGGATGCCCATGGCGATGCGCGAGACTTTCACGCCCAGGGGCTTCAGCAGGCGCGCCAGGTAGACCGCCGTGGCCTCGCCTTCCACCGTGGGGTTGGTGGCCACGATCAGCTCCTTGATCTCGCCCTGGCCGATGCGCTCCACCAGTCCCTTGATCTTCAGCGACTCGGGGCCGATGCCGCGCAGCGGGGACAACGCGCCGTGAAGCACGTGGTAGCGGCCCTGAAACTGGCGCGTGGTCTCGATGCCCACGATGTCGTTCGGCTCCTCCACCACGCACACCACCGTGGAGTCGCGGTTGGGGTCGCGGACTGGGCCAGGCTTTCGGCATTCTCGTGGGGCGCGCGGCGCACGTGGAAGGCGATGCGTTGCGCGGATTTCTGGCCGATGCCGGGCAGGCGCTTGAATTCGGCGGCGCAAGGCGCGTCCCTTTTTGCCGTGTCGGATCTTCACCCTTCGCGCGTCGGTGGCCCAAAAGATCAAGCTTTGGCGGCAGAAACCCAGTCGGTGAGCGGCTTGAGGTCGTGGCCCCAGAAAAGAGTGAGTCCCTGCTCCTGCGCGTCGATGAGATTGTGAAGCTTGTAGACTCCGCCGAGCACGGCTGTAGGAACGACCTGGCGGAGCCCGAAGTCAGTCCTCCAACGCCCAGCTTTGACGGCGGCATCGTTGTTGAGGCGTTTTACCGAGTTAAGCGCGGAATTAGAAACCTTGCACTCAATCGGCATCAGGCGGTGGTCCCAGAGACGGATGAGAATGTCGGCCTTTCGGGCCCCCAACCGGCTTTCGCCGCAAAACTCTCCGGGAGACGGCGCATCCGAGATCGTCTGAATATCCCGCGCTGTGACCTCTCTTAATCCGAGGGCGCTCAATGCCTGTTTCACCAACGACTCCTGCTGCTTCTTGCCAGTCGTGCGTCTCTGGGTCTGCGCGCGGGCAGCCGCGATGAGGGCCGCAGAAGCCATCACGGCGGCGTTCCGCTCAGTCTCGGTGGGTTGGCGCGCGTTGACGACCCAGGCGAAGCGCCGGCGATCCAGAACCTGGCGCACAGTCTCGACGAGCAGCCGGACATCTTCCGGCTTCTTATTGAGGCGCCCTTTGGCGAGCGAAGGGGCTTCCGCGAGGACTTTGAGATCGTCCTCGGATATGGGAGGCGCCGCCAGATATCGGAAGGACTCCAGCAGGTTCGGATCGGTCAGTACTTCCAAGGCCCGACTTTCGATCCGGGTGAGATCGGCGGTCGTCTCCAGAAGCCGCTCAATGTGCCCCTGGTATTCGTCGAACGCCTCAAGATAGTCTTCAAGCGGCTCTTCCATGCGCTCTTTGCGAAAAAGCAGTATCGCTTTGAGGCGATACGCTTCGAGCTGATCTCTCGTCCACAAGGGCGGGTCGGTCATTGCAAGACCCCCGAAGCGAGCATTGAGGGACTCGGTACGATAAGCCGCTCCATCTCCCGCGGCTCGAATTTCGTGAGGCCGCCCGCGTAAGTTCGGCCCGCGTGCTGCGAAATGTTGGCTTGCAGAAAACCGACAAGGTTGGTCATGGCCTGCTGGCTCATGGGATCGCGGGGATACAGCCCATGCGCAATGTTGATGTGGCGCGCGTCTGCCTTGTTTACCACGAAGGCCGGCGGTCTTCTCGCCATGTATGTGGAGATAATGGGCGCCGGCGCGCGTAGCCCAACGGACCACCAGGCTCTACGATGGCTTGCGATATAACCCTTGTTGGCGCCCCGCTCCCGCGCCAGCTTCAAAAAACGGTTGACCACCCTGCGCTGCGGCGCCCCGAGCTCGTCGAGATCGACGGGTAGATCGATCACGCAACGCAACTTGCTCGCGTCGTCGAGAATGCCCTCCGCATCGAACACTTCTCTCGCCCGCGTGACGGTCCGGTAAAGGACGGATTCGGGTAGACCGGCGCTGTGCGGCCCCGCGATCCAAACTTCGTTCGCGCCAGTGACCTGGCCGCGATGAACGCGGCACAACTCGCCAAGTTCCACATACCCTTCCGGGGGTTTCCCGGTGGATCGCGTGAGACACGACCAGCGGGTCTCCGTCATCAAGCGATCGCGATGTACCTTGCGGCCCCTGGTCAACTCGGAAAGGTCCCGAATGCTGTCGACTCGCCTGAAGAAGACCGATGTCGGCTTCGACGCAATCTCGAAGGTCGTAATCGCAGCCGTCGCCGCGGCGTCCGGGAAAGGCTGCGCTGTCGGCTCGATCACGGTAATGCTCTGGCCGCCAAGTTCACCAATGACAAGAGAGCGCACGAGGGCGCCGTAATTCACGTCGAGCCACTCCGCGGCGGTGATGAAGGCGCCGAAGTCGCCGGGCCTCGCATTGCACACAGTGGCAAGGAAGAAATGAACGTGAAGCCCGGCCAACTGGCTCGCCTTGTGTCCAAGCCTCACGGCTTCTTCGGAAAGCCACTCTTTCCACTCCGCTGCGATCTGGTGATGGCGAACATACGGCGGATTGCCGATGTAGAGCGTCGGTACTGAAGCACGCTCGTCAAAACGGCGGTAGTCGCCGACGATGATTCGAGAGCGGTCCGCGAATCCGGCGACAGCCAGATTTGCCCTCGCGAGCAGAGCGGCCAGGGGATCGATGTTGACGCCGATGAGCGAAGCCTTGGGAAAGGTCTCCCCGGCCCGCATTAGGAAACGAGCCGATCCAGTCCCGGGGTTGACGATGCGTTCAGGCATCCCATGGCTCGCCGCCCAATCCACCATCGTACGAACGATAGGCGCCGGTGTGTAGGTTGCTCCGCGCTCGCGCCGTTCGTAGGGTGAACGTAGCGCGCAGAATGCTTCCCCCAGCGGATCATATCCGGAGCGGATAAGCTCGCGGAGAGCGGAAAGCCCGGCTCTGCCGGGCGGCGGCGTCATCCTGGCCCCGTTCGCCAATGCAAGTTCCCGCTCCGACCATGGCTTGACTTCATTGGCGCCGAGGGCCACGGCGGCTACGATCAACTCCGCTTCGGTCCGGAAAAACGCTTCAAAGTCGTTCCAGAGATGCCCTTGTTTGGCACTAAGGCGCGATAGCGGGTCGGTTGCAAGCGACATCCCAATGGACCTCTAGACGTTAAGCGTGAGACATGAACCGGAGCGAATGGTCCTGGAAGCGGCTCAGCGCCTGCCGTCCCTATCCGCCTTATCGACTGCAGCGCGGATTCTTGTTAAGTTTACCTGATCCGGATGTATCGTCAAGGATCGCCTCATCCTATATGAGGTGCTGCGTGCCTTCGGGCTTGGGCATGACGAAGAGCGGGGCTACATCTCGCGCCGGCCTTCCATGGCTTTGGAGATGGTGACTTCGTCGGCGAATTCCAGGCCGCTGCCGACCGGGATGCCCATGGCGATGCGCGAGACTTTCACGCCCAGGGGCTTCAGCAGGCGCGCCAGGTAGACCGCCGTGGCCTCGCCTTCCACCGTGGGGTTGGTGGCCACGATCAACTCCTTGATCTCGCCCTGGCCGATGCGCTCCACCAGTCCCTTGATCTTCAGCGACTCGGGGCCGATGCCGCGCAGCGGGGACAACGCGCCGTGAAGCACGTGGTAGCGGCCCTGAAACTGGCGCGTGGTCTCGATGCCCACGATGTCGTTCGGCTCCTCCACCACGCACACCACCGTGGAGTCGCGGTTGGGGTCGCGGCAGAACTGGCAAATCTCGCTGTCGGCAATGTTGTTGCAGACGCCGCAGAGGCCCAGCTTGTCCTTGACGTCGAGGATGGACTGGGCCAGGCTTTCGGCATTCTCGCGCGGCGCGCGGAGCACGTGGAAGGCGATGCGTTGCGCGGATTTCTGGCCGATGCCGGGCAGGCGCTTGAATTCGGCGATGAGACGGGCGAGCGGTTCGGCAAAGTCGGGCATTGGGTCGGGGCGGGTTAGAACAGGCCGGGGGGCAGTCCCATGCCGCCCAGCATGCCACCCATAATCCGTTTGGTTTCCTCCTCGACGCGCTTCACGGCTTCGCTGTGCGCGGCGAGCACCATGTCCTGCAGCATCTCGACGTCGCCCGCGACTTCGGGGTCGATCTTGATCGCCAGCAGGTTCCTTTCGCCATCCATCTTGACGGTGATCATGCCGCCGCCGGCCGACGCTTCCACCCGGATGGCGGAAATCTCCTGTTTCATTTTGGCCTGCATCTGCTGGGCCTGTTGCATCATCTGGTTCATGTTGCCGGGTAGTTTCACGGTAGCTACTCCTTGAGATTGCGAATGGTGCGGATTTCCCCGCCGAAAACCTCGCGGAAACGTTTGACCTCCGGGTTTTCGAGAGCGCGGCTGGAGGCATCCGCGGCGGCCGGCGCGGCCCCTGGCGCCGCAGCGGGCGGCGCGATCGGCGTGGCCGGCGCGGCCTCGCCGATGGTCACCTTGACCGTCATCGGGCGGCCGGCAATCCGGCGGATGGCCTGGTCCAGATCCTGCGGACGAAGCGCCAGCAAGTACGCCTTGCTGGTGACGATGCGCAGTTCGTTGCCGGCTTCGGTAACCCGGGACGCTTCCACGGCGTCGGCGGTGAAGGCCATGCCGAGTTCCATGAGGGCGGCGTGCAGACGCTGGCGCCAGTCTCCCGCGGCCATCGGTTCGGGTGCGCCCGCGGATTCGGGTTCGGACGGGCGTGGGGCGGCTTTCCTGGCGCGGTCGATCTCGAACGGCGACGCGCCGGCGCGGGACGGGGCGGGCACGCGGACCGGTCCGGCGCGCGGCCCCGGCGGCGGAGCGGGCGGGCGAGGGCCGGAGCCTTCGCCGAGATCGGCGAGCGCCTGTTCGATGGGCAACAGCCGCCCGGCCTGCACCAGGCGCACCAGGCCGAGTTCCAGGTGGAAGCGCGGCTGCAGCGAGAACTGCAGGTCGCGGAAAAGATCGAGCGATAACTGCAGGTAGCGGGTGAGGTCTTCTTCGGAAAACGCGGCGGCGGCGGCGGAGAGGCGCTCCCGCTCGGCGGCCGAAGCGGCGATCAGGCGGGCCGAATCCACCCCGCCGGCGCTCGAGATGCGGGCCACCAGCAGGTTGCGGAAGTAGCGCGCCAGCTCGCGGCTGAAGTGCTGCAGGTTGTGGCCGTTGCGCTCCAGTTCGTCGACCACCTCCAGCATGCGGCGGGAATCGCCGGCGGCCAGCGCCTGGGAGACGGTCTCCAGGCTATCCAGCGAAAAAGCGCCCAGCAGGCCGCGCACGGCGGCGGCCTCGATGTGCGCGCCGCAGCAGGCGATGGCCTGGTCGAGCGCGGAGAGCGAATCGCGGACGCTGCCTTCGCCGGCTTGCGCCAGCACGGCCAGGGCTTCCGGGTCGGCCTGAATGCCTTCCTGCTTGCAGATCCACTCCATGCGCGCGGTGAGCGCGTCGAAATCCACGCTGCGGAAGCTGAAGTGCTGGCAGCGCGAGGCGATGGTGGCGGGGATTTTGTGGGCCTCGGTGGTGCAGAGCACGAAGACCACCCATTCGGGCGGCTCCTCGATGGTCTTGAGAAGGGCGTTGAAGGCCTCGTTGGTGATCTGGTGGGCTTCATCCACGATGAAGACCTTGTAGCGGTCGCGGGCCGGCTGGTAGCGGACGTTCTCGCGCAGCTCGCGCATTTCGTTGATGCCGCGGTTGGAGGCCGCGTCGATCTCGATGACATCCACGGCGCCGCCGCCCGTGATCTCGCGGCAACTCGCGCACTCGCCGCAGGGCGCGGTGGTGGGACCGTTCACGCAGTTCAGGCAGCGCGCCAGGATGCGCGCGATGGTGGTCTTTCCGGTGCCCCGCTGGCCCGAGAAGATGTAGCCGTGGGCGATGCGTCCCTGGGTGATGGCGTTCTCCAGGGTGGCGCGGACATGCTCCTGATTGACCACGTCCTGGAACGTCTGCGGCCGGTATTTTCGGGCGATGACCTGGTACATGCGGCGGGCTTACTGCCAGGCCCCGGGGAATCCGCGGCACACGAGCCGCACCGCTACCGTTGCTTCCTTCCGGACCTGGCGGGGTTTGCGGCCGCCCGTTGCACGGAGCCCGAGACCTGACAAGTATTTATCGTATCATGCCGTGTGGGGCGGACCCCCTGGTCCGCGCGGGACGCCCCCGTCCCGCTCTTCGCTCGCAGGGCCGGCCACGGACGAGGGCGCCAGCCCCACAAGAGCAAGTAGACGCGCCGTTGACCTGCCGCTACACTGGGGACTTGACCACCGCGGCGCAATATGTCCACGGCTACTCCGCCCGCGAAGCGGAGCGGCTCGCCGACCAGGCCGGCACCCTCGCCGGACTGCTTCACCATGACACCGTGTATCCGCCGGGGAGCCTGGTGCTCGAGTGCGGCTGCGGCACGGGGGCGCAGACCGAGATTCTGGCTTCACGGAACCCGGGGGCGCGCATCGTCTCCGTGGATATCTCGGAGGAGTCGCTCGAACAGGCCCGCGCTCGAGTGGAGGCGGCCGGCCACCGCAACGTCGAATTCCGGACGGCGAACCTGTTCGATCTGCCTTTCGACGACGATCGCTTCGACCACGTCTTCCTGTGCTTCGTGCTGGAACACCTCAAGGTTCCCGCGGCGGCTCTCCAGGCCCTGAAGCGGGTTCTGCGCCGCGGCGGGACGATCACGGCGATCGAGGGCGACCACGGCTCGTGGTATTGCCACCCGCACTCGGAGGAGGCGTCCCGGGCCGTGCAGTGCCTGGTGGACGTGCAGGCGCGGTTGGGCGGCGACGCGCTGGTGGGCCGGCGCCTCTATCCGCTACTGGCGCAGGCCGGATTCCGCGACGCGCGGGTCAGCCCGCGGATGGTGTACGTGGACAACAGCCGGCCGGACCTGGTGGAGGGCTTCTCGAAGAACACCTTCATCGCCATGGTGGAAGGCGTCCGCGACCAGGCACTCTCGCTGGGGCTGATCGACGCGCGCACCTGGGAGAAAGGGATCGCCGATATGTACCGCGCGACCGGGCCCGACGGAACTTTCTGCTACACGTTCTTCAAGGGCGTGGCCGCGCGATAGACCGGACCCGGCCGATTGAAACCGGGGTGGGCGGCTTCGCGTCACTCCTACTTCATGCGCATACGGATGAGTCTGCTTTTCGCCGTGGCGTGGCTGGCGCCCGCGCAGACAGGCGATCCGGCGCTGAAGATCCCGCCGGTCAAGACCTCGATCGTAATAGAAGGGCAGGCGGTCGGGATCGCGGTCTGGGGAACCGTCTCGACCGCGCCTTCGGGGGTTTTCCGCCTGGCGATGACGGCGGACCTGGGCAACCTTCAGGAGAATCTGACGGCGGTGCTGGCGGCTCGGCTGAACCGCTCGGACCGGTGCGGGGAGCGGATATCGCTGGAGCGAGCCGCGCTGGCGCCGGCCGAGCCGTCGGCCGTGCTCACCGCGTATGTGCATTACGAGCGCTTCGCCTGCGCCAAGGCGTTGGGCAAGGAAGTGGTCAAAAGGCTCGCGGGCGGCAATGCGGTGGTGGAAGCGGTGCTCACGCCATCGGTCGGGGAGAATGGCATCGCGCTCGCCGCCGAGGTGCGGAAGATCGATGCCGGAGGCTCGCTGGGCGAACTGCTGCGTTCCGGATCTTTCGGCGATTCGATGCGGGAAAAAGTCGCGGCCGGCATCGAATCGGCGCTGCGGAAATCGGCCAGTCTGAAATCGATCGTGCCGGCGGAGATGGAGAGCGCGGCGAGCATCCAAAGCGCACGGTTCGCCGACGGCGGCGCCGGAAGGCTCTGGCTCGCCATGAGCGGTGAGGTTCGCCTGGGAGCGGAACAGTTCCGGGACGCGGCGAAGAAGCTGGCTCCCTGATGGGCTGGTGCGCCGGCCGGCAGGCTGGTACGCCCGCCCCACCCCGCATCGGCTATCCTTACTGGTATGAAGATCGGTTTCGTGGGACTCGGGCGTATGGGTTCCGGCATGGCGCGGAACCTGCTCAGCGGCGGGCACCAGGTGACGGTGCACAACCGCAATCGGAAAAAGGCGGAGCCTCTGGCCGCCGCCGGCGCCCACGTGGCGGATTCGCCGGCGGACGCCTGCCGTGGGGCCGAGGCGGTGGTGACGATGCTGCCCGACGACCGGGCGGTGGAACAGGTAGTGCTCGGCGAGAACGGCGTCGCCGCCTCGCTGCCGGGCCAGGCGATTCACGTCTCGTGCAGCACCATCGGCATCGCGCTGGCCAAGCGTCTCGCCACGGAACATGGCCGGCGCGGGCAGGGATACGTGAGCGCTCCGGTCTTCGGCCGTCCGGAAGCCGCGGAGAACAAGACCCTCCTGGTGGTTGCCGCCGGCAGTGAGCAGATGACGGAACGCTGCCGGCCGCTGTTCGATGCCATCGGACGCAAGACGTTTGTCCTGGTCTCCGAGCCATGGCAGGCCAATGCCGTGAAGCTGTGCGGGAATTTCATGATCGCCAGCATGATCGAAGCGTTCGGCGAGTCCTTCGCGACTTTGCGGAAGGCGGGCATGGAGCCGCACGCGTTTCTGGAAGTCATGAGCGCGCTGTTCGGGTCGCCGATGTATGCCAGCTATGGGCGCCTGATCGCCGAGGAGCAGTTCGAGCCGGCGGGGTTTGCTTTGCGGCTGGGCCTCAAGGACGTCCAACTGTTGCTCGATATGGCCGATGCGTGCGCGGCGCCCATGCCGTTCGCCAACCTGATCCGCGAAAATCTTCTGGCGGCGATGGCGCGGGGGCAGGGCGAGATGGATTGGTCGAGCGTCAGCAAAGTGGCGGCGCGCCCGGCCAGGAAGGACAAGGCCCCGGGCTAGTGCCGTGACCGCAAGATACCGTTCCTTTGCCGCGGGCCGCTCGCTCACGCTCGCGGTTCCGGACAGAACCGCGAGCGTGAGCGAGCGGCCCGGCAAAGGCGCCAAATCGCACGGTCGAACACCTAGCCGCCGGCAATGGCGCCAATCACGAGAAAGGGTTCGGCGCCGGTCGAGATGGCCTCGGGCAGCGGGGTGTCGGGCGAATCGTGGGATAGATCCCGCTCGCAGGCGAAGAACCTCACGAACGGCCGGCGCTGCCCGGTGATCTGATCGCGGAGGGTTCCGCGCAGCATGGGGCAGCGGGCCTCAAGAGCGTCCAGAACCGAGCGCTGCGTCACCAGGCCTGCGACATCGAGTCGCACCTCGCCCTCGAGTTTCGCCAATATTCGCAGGTGCGCCGGGAGCGCGACGCGGATCATGGCAGCGTCTGGGCCTCGACCGAGAGGACGGCGGGAAGGTCCTGAACGATGGGAGCCCAGGTGTCTCCGGCATTGGCCGACGCATAGACTTGTCCACCGGTGGTGCCGAAATAGACGCCGCAGGCATCCAGCGTGTTAACCGACATGGCGCCACGCAGAACGTTGACGTAGCAGTGGCTTTGCGGCAGGCCCTGCGTAAGCGGCTCCCACTCGGTTCCGCCCGTGCGGCTGCGGTAGACGCGCAGTTTGCCATCGGGCGGGAAGTGCTCGGAATCGCTTTTGATGGGCACGACGAAGACGGTTTCAGGCTGGTGCGCGTGGACGGCCATGGCGAAACCGAAATCGGTCGGCAGGTTGCCGCTGACCTCGCGCCAGGAGTCGCCCGCGTCGTCGCTACGCATCACGTCCCAGTGTTTCTGCATGAAGAGGACACTGGGGCGCGAGGGGTGCATGGCGATGCGGTGGACGCAGTGGCCGACTTCGGCGTTGGGGTCGGGGATGTGCTGGGACACCAGCCCGCGATTGATCGGCTTCCAGGTCTGGCCCGCGTCATCGGTACGGAAAGCCCCGGCCGCCGAGATGGCGATGTAGATGCGGGCGGGGTTGTCCGGATCGATGAGGATGGTGTGCAGACACATGCCACCAGCGCCGGGCTGCCAGCTTGGACCGGTGCCGTGGCCGCGCAGTCCGGGAAGTTCCTGCCACGTCTTGCCGGCGTCGGTGGAGCGGAACAGAGCGGCGTCCTCCACTCCGGCGCAAACCGTGTCCGGATCGGTCAGGGACGGTTCCAGGTGCCAGACGCGCTTGAATTCCCAGGGGCGCGGCGTGCCGTCGTAGTGCTGGTGGGTGCCGGGGACGCCGTCGTAGACGAACTTGTTGCCGGCAGGCTCCCAGGTCGCGCCGCCATCGGACGAACGCTCGATCAACTGTCCGAACCAGCCGGTGGACTGGGATGCGTACAGCCGGTCGGGGTCGGCGGGAGATCCCTTGACGTGGTAGATCTCCCAACCGGGGAAGTGGGGGCCGTGGATATCCCAATGTTTGCGCTGGCCGTCCGACGTGAGGACGAACGCGCCTTTGCGCGTGCCCACCAGTACCCGTACTCCGCTCATCTCCGAACCCCTCCTTCGGTTTCGCGCCGGGGACGCAAGGCAACACCCGTCAGCGGCCTGGCGCCCCATCGATTCTCTATTGATTCTCGCGATTGTTTGCGGGATTCAGGAGTTGCCTATGGGCGATCCGATACATTTCGCCGCACACCGCGGGCGGGAATCTGCTACCCTCGGGGCACCATGTCAGCTCTCAATGGAGACAAAGCGCGGTTTCACCGCCAACGGAAGGGCAAGCTTGCCCGCCGGGAGCGCAGCCAGGCGCTGCGCAAGAAGATAGCGGTCCGGGCCGCCGCCCGGCCGTCCGGCCGCGATTTGTAACGTGTTTGGCTGGATGTGGAGCGCGTGAAACCCCGGCCGGTGCCTGTCCATCTATCGGAGTGAAGTAAAATACTAGGTTTGGGGCAGGTGACGGGTGAAATATATTGCGCTCACACTAGGCATGGCGTGCGCCTTATGGGCCGCGAACCCGCGTTTTGACGAGGCGCGCAAGCTGTACGACGCCACGGAATTCCAACAGTCGCTGCATGTGCTGAACGCGATTCCCGACAAGGACGCCGAAGTGCATGAGCTGACGGGGCGAAACCACTACATGCTCGGGGACTTCAAGAGAGCCTCGGAAGCGCTGGAGCGGGCGTGCAACGCGCAGCCTTCGAATGCGGAGTACGCGCTGTGGCTGGGGCGTGCCTACGGCCGCCGCGCGGAAACGTCGGGGCCGTTCACGGCCGCCGGGTGGGCGTCGAAGGCGCGGCAGTATTTCGAAAAGGCCGCGCGCCTGAACCCGCGGAACCTGGATGCGCTGAGCGACCTGTTCGAGTACTACCTGGAAGCCCCGGGCATTCTGGGCGGCGGGATGGACAAGGCGCAGACCGTGGCGGGGCAGATGGCGCACGTGGACCCCAGCGAAGGCTACTGGGCGATGTACAAGCTGGCGGAGGAGCGCAAGGACTACTCGCGGGCGGAAGAGCAATTGCGGCGGGCGGTCGAGGTTGCGCCGCGGCCCATCGGGAAGCTCATCGAACTGGCCCGTTTCCTGACGAATCAGGGGCGCTACCAGGAAGCCGAGCAAAGTTTCGAGCGGGCGGAGAAGATCGCTCCCAACTCTCCCCGGCTGATGTACGCCAAGGCGGACCTGTACATCAGGACGGGGCGCAACCTGGAGGCGGCCAAGGCGCTGCTGGAGCGCTATCTCAACGCCACTCTGACGCCCGAAGATCCGCCGCGCGCGGAGGCCGTCAAGCTGCTGCGCAAAGTCAGGGGCGGGTAAGCCGCGCATGTTCCTCGGCGAAGCCGTCCGATTCAGCGCCCAGGCGTTGCGCGCCAACCCGGTGCGGTCGCTGCTCACGGGACTGGGCATGACGATCGGCACGGCGTCGGTGATCCTGGTGGTGACGATTTCGCTCACCAGCCGGGACTACATCCTGGAACAGATCGAGGGCGTCGGCTCGAACATCGTCTTCGCCTACTGCGTGTCCGGGAGCCCGAATGCGGTAACCGCGGAGGGCGACTTCATCAAGATGGAGGACGTGGATGCCGTGCGGCGTACGCTGCAGGCGGACACGGTGGCGGCCACCGGGGTGATGACCAACTACGACGACATCCCCATCGGCGGCAAGCTGCAGAACGTGAAGGTCAACGGCACGGACCAGGATTACCAGCAGGTGCGCAACATGATCGTCAGCTCCGGCCGCTTCCTGGACGCGAGCGACGTGACGGGCCGCGAGAAGGTGGCGCTGCTGACCGACCACCTGGCGGAGCGGATGTACGGCACGCGGAACGGGGCGGCCGGCCAGACCGTCAGGCTGTTCGGCGTGCGGTTCACGGTGATCGGGACGTTTCACGAGCGGGTGGAAACGTTCGGGCAATCGGAGGTGGAGCGCGACACCATCGTGATTCCGATCACGGTGCTGCGGTACTTCACCCCGGTGGAGCGCATCGACCCGATGTACGTGCAGGTGCGGAGTCCGGAGACGGTGGAGCGGACGGCGGCGCGGGTGCAGGAGTTGCTGGAGAGCCGGCACCGTCCGGGCGCGCGGTTCCATGTGGACACGCTGACGGCGATTCTGAACGCGGCGAAGAACATCTCGCTGATCCTGTCGCTGGTGCTGGTTCTGGTATCGGCGATTACGCTGGTGATTTCGGGGATCGGCATCATGAACATCATGCTGGTGACCGTGACCGAGCGCACGCGGGAAATCGGGGTGCGGCTGGCGGTAGGGGCGTCGGCGAAAATGATTTTGCTGCAATTCCTGGCGGAGGCGATGATGATGAGCCTGTCGGGCGGGGCCTTGGGGATCGCGGTGGGGGTGGCGATTCCGCTGAGCGTGGGATTGTTCGCGGACATTCGGATACCGATTTCACCGGTGGCGATCGTGGTGGCGTTCGGGGTGTCGTGCCTGGTGGGGCTGGTGTTCGGGATTCTGCCGGCGAACCGGGCGGCGCGATTGAATCCAACCGAGGCGCTCAGGTACGAATAGGAGTCACGGTCAACGGCAAGCCGGCGTATATCGCCTTCGTCGGTTCGGCGCAAGTGAACGTGCTGACGCCGCTCGATGCGACGACCGGCCCAGTCGCGATCGAGTTGAACAATGGGACCACGACCAGCTCCGCGTTTACGGCGAACCTGCAAGCGGCGTCGCCCGGATTCCTGCGCTTCGGCGATGGCATCCACATTGCCGCCGAGCACGCCGATTGCAGCCTGCTTGGGCCGGCGTCTCTCTCGGTGCCGGGCTACACGTTTACACCGGCCACGCCGGGTGAGGTTGTCATACTGTACGCCGATGGCTTCGGCCTGCCGCCGACTCCGCTGACGCCGGGTTCGGATGTACAGTCGGGCGTGTTGGCGACGCTACCGCAGGTCACCATCGGTGGCGCCGCGGCCACGGTGCAGTGGGCCGGCGTGATCGGTCCGGGTCTATACCGGATCAACGTCGAGGTGCCATCCACGGCCGCCGCCGGCGACAACCAGGTGATCGCGACCTACGACGGCTTCAGTTCGCCTGCGGGAGCCATGATCCCTGTCGCGCAGTAAACAAGCGCTTCCATTATCGAATTGACCGATGCTCGCGCCGCGCGCTCGGATTGCCCGCGGGGGCGGCTCGCTCCGCGAGATCCGATTCTGTACTAACCTCACATATGTGAGCAACGACTCTGCGGCAAAGCGCATCGCGCGCGTGGTGGCGATGAGCGCCGGTCCGGGCATTGTGTTCACCGCGCTCGCCTGGTACGCGATCGAGGGATCTCTGCGCGGGATGGGGATGGCCCTGGCGCACGCGCTGTTGTACGTGGTCCCCGCCACGCTGTTGCGGGTCCCGTTGCAGAGCACGGCGCGCCGCTGGATCGATGCGGCCCGCTTTCCGTTTAACTGGGGCATCTTCATCGGCGTCCAGCTCGCGATGGTATTGGCAACCGTTACACTCGCCACCTTCCTCGCGTTGCGGATTGGCTTGGACCGGACTGCGGCCGAGTTGCTTCCCGTCAATCGGGTCATCGTCGTGGTGTGGCTCGTGTTTGCCTTTAGCCTGGAGATCTACTCGAATACCCGGCGCCGTCTGGAATCGCGCAACCGCCAACTCGAAGACAAGGTGGAGGCCGAAAGCCGCGTCCTCCAGTTGCAACTGGAGGATTTCGAACGCGCCCGCGAGATCCAGCAGGCGCTGATGCCCACCCACCTGCCGCAAATTCAGGGATGCGATCTGGCCGCCGGCTGCCAGCCCGCCCGCATGGTGGGTGGAGATTATTACGACGCCATCCGCCTCGGCGACGCGCGCGTGGCGATTGCGATTGGCGATGTCTCCGGCAAGGGCATGGCCGCCGCGCTGCTGATGTCCAACCTGCAAGCCATCGTGCGCGCATTCGCTCCCGGCGGTCTGGCGCCCCACGAGCTATGCGCCAAGGCCAACCAACTGATCGCCGGCAATGTCGCGCCCGGCAAGTACATTACGTTCTTCTACGCCGTGATCGACACCGCGCGCATGACTCTCGATTACTGCAACGCCGGCCACAATCCGCCTATCCTGCGCCGCCGCGATGGCGCTATCGAACGGCTCGGCGAAGGCGGCCCGGTGCTCGGCGTTCTGCCCGGCGCAACTTACGCGGCCGGCGCCGCCGAACTGCGCTCCGGCGATTGCCTGGTGCTCTACACCGATGGCATCAGCGAGGCCTTCAACGCCGCCGACGAGGAATTCGGCGAGGAACGCCTCATCCTTCCGCTCCAGGAGCCGGGGGACAGCTCCGAGCAGCGCCGCCAGCGCATCATGGTCGCCGTGACCGAATTCTCCAATAACAATTTCCACGACGACGCAACCATGCTGGTCGTGTCGATGCACTGAACCTGCCGGCTAATCGTGGCGCGGACTGTCCAGTCGGCTGCGCCACTCCCGCTTGCTACAATCGAAGGTTCAACACGCATGTCTGAAGATTTCATACGGGAACTGGCCGCCAGATCTCTCGATCGGATTCGCGCCGCGCGCTCGATCGAGGAACTGGAAGTGGCGCGCATCGGGGTGCTGGGGCGCAAAGGCGCGCTGGCCGCGGCCGGCAAGGAAATGGGCAGGCTGCCTCCCGAATCGCGCGCCGCTTTCGGCAAGCTGCTCAATGGCGCCAAGCAATCGCTCGAAGAGGCCTACGAAACGCGCCAGCGCGGCTTCGCCGAAGAGGCGCTCGCCACGCGCCTGGACGGCGAATGGCTCGATCTCACGCTGCCCGCGCCCGGGCCCAGCACCACGTCCACCGTGGCGTCGTGGTAATGGTCCTGCAACCCGTCGATCACCGCGTGCAAGCCCGCCGGCGCTTTCAACGGCGTTGTGATGTCATAAAAGAGAATGCCGGGTTTGGGGAAGTCCGGCACCTCGCGGATCAGTTGCTTCAAATCTTCCATTAGGCCTCGATACGAAACGAACCCAATTCTTGCACGGCGCATTCCTGCTCTTCAACGCCGCGCACGTCGGCCCAGCGCGGTCCGCGGTACAACAGGCCGGCCAACTCGGCGAGTTTCGCTTCCGTACCGGCCGCGTAAACCTCAACCCGCTCGTCATCCAGATTGCGCGCGTAACCGCTCAGGCCCAGCCCCGCCGCGGACTTTTGAGCGAACCAGCGGTAACCCACGCCCTGCACGCGTCCGCGCACCAGCCATCGCCGTGCATTGAAGGTCTCCAGCTTCTTCGATCCTGATTTGAGGGTTGCGGGTCTGCAAAATGCTTTGGCCTCATTGATAACCTGCCGCAAAAGTTCGTCAGTGGTTTTCATCCTGGCCGGATCTTCCGTTTTAGTGGTGCTGCGCTTCGGCTTCACGCTCTGCGAAATCCGTGGTTCCATTGTGGGCAGCTTCTTTTCTGCGCTCTTCATTCTTCACCCTCTCGTAGTTCCGTTTCTGCTCGTTCCTTCGCCCCGCCGACAATCGGATTGAGCCGTGCTCGAAGGCTTCTTCGGCTTCAGCGCCGGTCAACTGCCCCGGCGAAGATTATTTAGCGATGAAGATGGACAGCCATTCCACAGGTAGCTCCAGCTACGGTGATCGGGACGTTTCACGAGCGGGTGGAAACGTTCGGGCAATCGGAGGTGGAGCGCGACACCATCGTAATCCCGATCACGGTGCTGCGGTACTTCACCCCGGTGGAGCGCATCGACCCGATGTACGTGCAGGTGCGGAGTCCGGAGACGGTGGAGCGGACGGCGGCGCGGGTGCAGGAGCTGCTGGAGAGCCGGCACCGTCCGGGCGCGCGGTTCCATGTCGACACGCTGACGGCGATTCTGAACGCGGCGAAGAACATCTCGCTGATCCTGTCGCTGGTGCTGGTTCTGGTATCGGCGATTACGCTGGTGATTTCGGGGATCGGCATCATGAACATCATGCTGGTGACCGTGACCGAGCGCACGCGGGAAATCGGGGTGCGGCTGGCGGTAGGGGCGTCGGCGAAAATGATTCTGCTGCAATTCCTGGCGGAGGCGATGATGATCAGCCTGTCGGGCGGGGCCTTGGGGATCGCGGTGGGGGTGGCGATTCCGCTGAGCGTGGGATTGTTCGCGGACATTCGGATACCGATTTCACCGGTGGCGATCGTGGTGGCGTTCGGGGTGTCGTGCCTGGTGGGGCTGGTGTTCGGGATTCTGCCGGCGAACCGGGCGGCGCGGCTGAATCCAACCGAGGCGCTCAGGTACGAATAGGAGACACTGCTGGCGTGACTTGGGTGGATTTGAGGACGTTGCGGGCGGCCGGGCTTTCGGACTTATCGCCGTGCGTGTCGGCCGCCCAATGGTTTGAGTGACTTCTGTGATGATCTAGGCCGGCTTTATGGCCGGCATATCGTTGCCACTTCGAAGACTCACTCTCTGATATCCCCTGGGGCGGCAATCACGGCTATCCGCTCGCCAGAGGGCGTTATAGAACCGGTTCCACAGTCTCCCTGTCGATGCCATACCGTATAGGTGCCCACCGCAAAGGCTTTCGCCCCAACGCACGGAAGAACCGTGCATAGTGCGTCGGGATCTCTCTGCTGGCGCCCACATCTCCAGCCTGGGTTTGCACGAGCAAAATTACCACGAACAAAAAGTCGTATTGTTCTTGGAACCAGCCAACTGCATGAGCCTGCGCCCGTTTCGCATTCCCTGCTCGACCCGGGTTCGCTCCCGTCACACAAAAAATATCAAACTATTCTTGCACCCATATGAAAAAGAGATTAGGATATCTTGGTACAGTTCAATCGCTACGATAGGAATATCGGCGACGAAGGCTGTGGCGCATCAATTGCGCTTGGCATTGGCACGGGCACGGCGTGCCACTGCGGCTCGGATTTGCGGAAGTTGGAGTTGCTCAGGCTCAAGATGTCTCGTGTCGCCGCACCGCCGTCAGTCCTCGGCACCGCGATTCACGCCCAGGTTGGGCCGGTCCTGTCGAATCGGCCTGCGCACCATCAACAACAGATTCCCGACAAGCGAGCCATGCCCTCCGCGCGGAGTTCCATAACTCAAGGCGGCATTCGCGGCGAAGCTGCGCCGAAGGAGAGGACACGCCGATGAAAAACGTCGTAGTCTTTTTGATCGCGGTTTCGGCGGCGATTGGGCAAACAGCTACAGGTAGCATCCGGGGGACGATTCTGGATGCCAAGACGCTGAAGCCGATTCCCGCCGCACTGGTGATCGCCAGCCGTGCCGGGGCTCCGCCGTTCACCCAGCACACAAAATCGGGCGGCGATGGCGCCTTTCAAATATCCGGACTTACGTCGGGCAACTATTCGATCTGCGTGCAGGCGGCGGGCGATCTATACCTCGATCCCTGCCAATGGAACGGCACGCCCAACCAACGTCACGCTGGCCGCCGGACAGAACACCACGGGGATTTCCGTGAAGCTCACCGCGGCCTCTGTCCTGAATGTTCAGGTTCAGGATGCGCAAAAGGTCCTGAGCCAACTGACCTAAGGATGGCCGTCGCCCGGACCTGACTCTCGGGGTGTGGGGACCGAAGGGGCTGTACTACCCCGCTCACAGCTCGGGCAGCCCGGCTGCCGCCGGAAATCTCCAGGGCGGAATTACCGGCTACAGCTATCGGCTTGCCGTGCCGCTCGATACGGCGCTGAACGTTTACATCGCCAGCCACGACGTGAAGTTGGGCGACGCCGCCGGCGTGGCGCTTCCCGTGAATGCCAGCCAGCAGTCCTTCCAGCACGCGACCGGCGATACCAACCCGAAAACTTTTTCATTTTCTGCGCTGGGCCTGTTGCCCTGAGACGAAATCATGCGGCCAATCGACTCATCAGGCTCCAATGGCAACCAGAGAGGATTACAGATAGCTTGGCGCGAGTTGCCGCGCTATCTTCGGCGTCGGGGCAGGTTACCTCTTCCGTCCCTGCCTGGTCAGACCAGCTCTATGGCGGCGGTTGTAAGCCGAGACGTAGGTTTTGCAGGTATCCGAAAGATCACAGCGAAGTCGAGAGAGGAAAGACAAAATGAACCGAGCACATTCCGTAATCGTTCGTGCATGCTCCTGGCTGGCGGCTCGCGCCGGAGCATGGATCATCGGCTTGGCCGTGGTCTGGATGGCAGCGGCGCCTCGGCCCATGTGGGGCCAGTGGAGCGGCACGAATCCGGTTTGGACCAACAGTAACGTCGGGATCGGAACTTCGACCCCGACATCCCAACCGCAAATCAGCGGCAACGGCGCGGTAGCCGAGCAAATCAGCACGACCGGCTCGGGCTTGACGTGGCTCAGTTTCAACAATCAGGATGGTTGGTCCTACGTGGGACTGCTGGGAACAGCGGACCTTTTTCTGGTAAACAACACCTCCACTGGGAACATATACCTGGGCACCAACAGTGCCGTCAAGGTTACGATCGCGCCCACCGGCAACGTCGGCATCGGGACTACTAACCCGCAATATTTGCTGTCCGTCAAAGGGACCGTCGGCGCCGAGGAATTCATCGTCACCAACACCGGATGGTCGGATTATGTCTTTCAGCCTGGCTACCGCCTCCGGCCTCTGTGCGAAATCGGCGCGTACATCCAGGCGAATCATCACCTGCCGGACATCCCGTCAGAGGCGGAAGTGAAGGAAAAGGGCGTCAGCGTGGGCGAGATGGAGTCGAAGCTGCTGGCCAAGGTCGAGGAACTCACGCTGCACATGATCCAAGCGGATGAACGGAACAACCGCCTGGAACAGCAGAATCAGGAACCCCGCGACCGGATCGCGCGGCTGGAGAAGGGCCAGGCCGGTGGCGAAGCGCCGGCGGCAGGCAGGTGAGGTGCCCATGACCCGTGATAGTATCTTACAGAGGCACGCAGGATTGCTTACTCTACTTCGTCGCCCTCCAGCCGCCGGTGCGATCGCGCTGGCGCTCCTCGCCTTCCCGGCCAGCGCTCAACTCCCGCCGCCCACGCTCGTTATCGAACGACTTGGGACCGGGGTGCCGACGAGCTACTGGACGACGTCCAGCGGCGTAAACGCCGAGTACGTCAGTTGGTCCATGCCGGCCGGAATACAGTACACCAATGTCGGTGTCAACATCAGGGCTCATGGCCAGGGTGGAACCGGTACAGGGACCGCCTACCTGTACAGCGCGCCGGGGACCTCCGGAACCCTGACCGCCGGCGCGACCCTGGTGGCGACAACCGGGGTTTCCGTGCCCGCCAGTGTCCCAGCCGGCTACTTCACGCCCACGGGACTCTTCGGCAACGTCACGCTTTCGGGCGGCTACTCGGCGCCGGTGACCTACTATCTTCTGCTGGTTCCATCCAACGCCTCCCTAGCTTGGGACGTCGACAACGCCTCGACCACCACCGCGCCTCCCGGCGTTACAGTGAATCCAGACGAGGGGACCGCCGTCGGCGTCGCATCCCCCCCTTCCGCTTCGACCTGGTCCACATTGTCGCCGAATGGAATGCTGTTTGAGCTCTTTTCCTTCACACCGCCGTCTAGCGTTCCGGCGCCGGTGCCGGCGCTTTCGCCGTGGTCCCTTTTCGGCGCAGCTCTGCTCCTTGGCGCCTGCGGCTGTTGGCTGCTGGCGAAGCGGCGCGTGAGGGCGATGACGACTCGCGCCGATTCGTTGCTTGCCGCCGCGCTACTGTGCCAGATTGCACTCGCTCAAACACCGCCTCACGCGTCATTCGCCGCGTCGCGGGTGCTGGTGAAGTTCCGAAATGCGTCCCTGCCCGCCGATGTGGTCGGGGCTTACGATGTCGCCGTTGCGCGGCCCGTGGGCGGGGTCGGCGCATACCTGATGCAATCGAGGTCCCAGAGCACGGCCGCGTTGATCAGCGGATTGAAGGCCCGGTCGGACGTGCTGCTCGCTGCACCCGATTACATTATCCAGCCCGCGAACACACCCAACGATCCATTGTTCGGCCAACAGTGGGGCCTCCCGCAGATTTCGGCGCCATCGGCCTGGAACTATACCACCGGGTCCAGGAGTTCCGTGGTCGGTGTGCTGGACACGGGCGTGGATTATACCCATCCAGATCTCCAGAGCAACATGTGGTCCGCGCCATATGCTTTCACGGTCACCATTGCTTCTCAGCCGCTCACCTGTCCGGCGGGAAGCCACGGATTTTCCAGCATCACGGACACTTCCGGGAATCTGACCCTCAGTTGCGACCCGCAGGAGGGCCCTCCATCCGGAAACTTCTACGGCCACGGCACCGAAGTAGCCGGGGTGGTTGGGGCAATAGGCGACAACGGCATCGGTGTCGCGGGCGTCAATTGGACCGCGAGTGTCATGGGGCTCCGGATGGCCGGAAACCCGAACTTGCCGGCCTGTCCGGGCGGATTTTGCGGATATCTCTCCGACGCGCTGAACGCCATCGAATTCGCCATCCAGGCCGAGCTCCAATTTGGCGCGCAGGCCAACATTCGTATCCTCTCGGCGAGTTGGGGCTGGAATCAATCGCTCTACGGCTGCGGGTTCTTGGACTGCACGGATGCGCCGCAAATACTATCGGACGAGATCAGCAGGGCGAATGGCTATAACATGCTCTTCGTTGCGGCGGCGGGCAACGGCACTGACAACAACCTTATCCCGATCGACAACGACACGAGCCCCAATCCGACGTACCCGGCAACTCTCAGCAACTCCAACATCATCTCCGTCGCGGCGACGGACCAGGCCGACGCGCTCTCGAACTTCTCTGACTATGGGGCGGCTACGGTTCACCTCGGAGCGCCCGGTGGGGACCTCTATTCGGGGACGTGCTACGGCGGAATCCGCTCGACATTTCCAGGCGCCAATTACCAGTTTAACTGCGGAACATCGCTCGCGACGCCCTTCGTCTCCGGCGCCGCGGCGCTCGTGCTCTCGATATGTCCCGACCTCGACACGGCCGGCCTGAAGGCGGTTCTTCTCGACTACGTGGACGACGCCGCCGCTTTGCACGGCTATACGGTGACCGGCGGGCGGCTCAACGTAAGCAACGCTGTCCAATCATGCTCCGCTGCCGGCCTGACGAGCTTCGGTTACACATCTGGCGCTCACCTGTACGAAGCGACCAATCAGATTACGGCAGGCAGCACGACGGGCGGAGGCTTCGTTGTGGACGCCAGCGTCAACCCGGCTGTCAGCGTTTCGTTCGTGGCTGGGTCCACCATCTACCTAATGCCCTATTTCCACGTCAAAGCCGGAGCCACAGGAACCGTTTTCCACGCCAGCATCAATCCGCAGATCAGGTAGCCCGTAGGACGTTCGTCGGGATCGGAACTTCGACCCCGACATCCCAGCTTCAAATCAGCGGCAACGGCGCGGTAGCCGAGCAAATCAGCACGACCGGCTCGGGCTTGACGTGGCTCAGTTTCAACAATCAGAATGGTTGGTCCTACGTGGGACTGCTGGGAACAGCGGACCTTTTTCTGGTAAACAACACCTCCACTGGGAATATATACCTGGGTACCAACAGTGCCGTCAAGGTTACGATCGCGCCCACCGGCAACGTTGGCATAGGCACTACTAACCCGCAATATTTGCTGTCCGTCAAAGGAACTGTCGGCGCCGAGGAATTCATCGTCACCAACACCGGATGGTCGGATTACGTCTTCCAGCCCGGCTACCGCCTCCGGCCCCTCAGCGAAGTGAACGCGTTCATTCAGGCCAACCATCACCTGCCGGACATCCCGTCTGAAGCGGAAGTGAAGGAGAAAGGCGTCAGCGTCGGCGATATGCAGGCCAAGCTGCTGGCCAAGGTCGAGGAACTCACGCTGCACATGATCCAGACGGATGAACGGAACAATCGCCTGGAACAGCAGAATCAGGAACTCCGCGACCGCCTCGCGCGGCTGGAGAAGGGCGCAGCCAGCGTACCGACGACGGCAGCCAAATAAGGGAGCGCGAGATGAAAGCGGCGTCGAAATCACGAGGGCTGTCGAAGATCCTGGTCCGGCCGGCGCTCTGGTTCTGCGCCTGCAACCTGCTGGCGGGCGCCCTGGCGGCCCAGTGCTCGAGTCCCACCCAGGTGCCGAACGGCACCTACACCTCGGGCGACCACAGCGCCACGGATAACAACGCACTGTCGGCCGCCAACGTCGTCCTCAGCGGCGGTGCGACCGCCACGTATGTGGCGGGCAACTGCATCCAGCTTCTTCCGGGCTTTCACGCCAGCGCCATCGGCGCAACGGTACCGACCACGTTTCACGCGTGGGTAGAAACCGCGCCATCGGCTGTGTCTGTTTCGCCTTCGAGCGGCACCGGCCTTACCCAACCGTTCACGTGGACGGTCTCCAGCCCATCCGGGTACAGCAACTTCGCGGATGTGTATGCTCTCTTCAATACGTCGATTTCCGGCGCGAATGCGTGCTACATCCACTACAACGGGCTACTCTACGTGGCCGACAGCTCGGGGTCTAACTGGTCGAGCGGGATTGTGCCCGGCAGCTCCGGCACGACGGGCAACTTCAACCCGTATTGCACCATCAACGCCAACGGGTCCGGGTTCAGCGGCTCCGGCACGCAGCTCGCGTTGACGGTGTCCGTAACGTTTCAAACGTCCTTTGCCGGGACCAAAAACGAATATTTGATTGGTTACGACAACCAGGGGCTGAACACCACCTGGCAGCAAATGGGAACGTGGACGGTGAGCAATCCGACCGGGTTCACGCCGATCCGCATCAGCGCCGGCGGAGCGTACACGGATTCGATGAGCCAAGTCTGGTCGGCGGATTATGGCTATCTGCAGAGCCTCGGCACGTGGGCGACGCCCGCCTTCATCACCGGCACCACCGACCCGGCCCTGTACCGGACCGAACGCTGAATATACGATTTCCAGGGAGCTTAACCTACCAGTTCATCGTTCCCAACGGCAATTACACCGTGACCCTGAAATTTGCGGAGATCCATGACTCCGCGGCGGGCCAGCGATACATGAATGGGACGCTGAACGGCACGACCGTGTTCACGAACATGGACGTTTGGACGGCGGCCGGAGGCCCAAACCGGGCCTACGACCTAAGCTATCCCGTGAGCGTCACCAACGGCCAGTTGACCATCACGTTGACCTGCACCAGTCCCAACAACTCCGCCGAAGTCAATTCTATTCAAATCGTGGCGGGTACCACGCAGTACTATCTCAGCACAGCGGCGAACCCCTCTGGGGCAGGGACCGTTTCGCCTGGGAGCAGTTGGTGGAATAGCGGCAGTCCGGTTACGATCACGGCCACACCAGCCAGCGGCTATCATTTCACCGGATTCACCGGGAGCGTGAACAGCGGCTCGAATCCTCTAGCCGTCACGATGAACAGCTCGATGACGGAGACTGCCAACTTTGCGCAGAATGTGACCTATTATACGCTCACCACGACTGTCAGCCCATCGGGTGCGGGAACGGTCAATCCATCGTGCCCGGGCGGGTGCTCATATGGCGGAGGGTCGCCGGTTACGATCACGGCCACACCAGCCAGCGGCTATCATTTCACCGGATTCACCGGGAGCGTGAACAGCGGCTCGAATCCTCTAACCGTCACGATGAACAGCTCGATGACGGAGACTGCCAACTTTGCGCAGAATGTGACCTATTATACGCTCACCACGACTGTCAGCCCATCGGGTGCGGGAACGGTCAATCCATCGTGCCCGGGCGGGTGCTCATATGGCGGAGGGTTGCCGGTTACGATCACGGCCACACCGGCAGGCGGCTACCAGTTCAACGGGTTCACCGGTAGCGTAAACAGCGGGTCCAATCCCATCACGGTCACCATGAACAGCGCTACGACGGAGACGGCCAATTTCACGCCGATCGCTGCGCAATATCAACTGACCACTGCTGTGTACCCACCCAGTGCTGGGAGCATCACTCCAGCCTGCAGCTCAGGATGCTTATATAACAGCGGCTCCGTAGTGCCCGTCTCAGCGACCGCCAACACCGGCTACACCTTCAGTGGCTGGAGCGGTTCCGGGTCCGGCAGTTACTCCGGGGCAGCGTCGAGCGTAACCGTAACGATGAACGGCCCGATCAGTGAAACTGCGAGCTTCGTCACGGCCAGCCCGCCCCCCGTGATTACCAGCCTCTCCACGTATTCGGGGTTGGTGAGCTCAGTGGTGACGATCAACGGGAGCAATTTCGGGGCGACCCAGGGCGACAGTACGGTGAAGTTCAACGGGACGGCTGCGACGGCGAGCAACTGGAGCGCCACGAGCATCACGGTGACGGTGCCGAGCAGTGCGACAACGGGCAACGTGGTGGTGGCGACCGGCGTCGGGGTCAGCAACGGATGGACCTTCACGGTGACGACCTGCACCGTATCCAAGGAGTACATCTACCTGGGCGGCCGGGTCATCGCGGTGGCCAATTGCGGGGCGCAGTGAGGGGGAACGCTGGATGGCCCATCTGATGTTTGCGACCCCTCGAAACCTGCGCCACGGGGCATTGGCCCGCTTTTTCGGGAGCGCCTTCCCGGAGGAGGCGAGGCCACGCCCGCGCGCCGGACGAAGACTCAACGGGGAATCGGGATTCGCACTGCTCATCGTTCTCCTGCCGGCGGTCGTGATCGGCATTACGTGGTATAGCGTGCAACCAAGCGTGGCATTTCAGGCGCAACGGCAATACGGGATGAATCATGGGTAACTTCGCACGGGACGAGATTTCCAAATAGCGATGAACGACTCTTCGATGCTTTGTATTCGACGCGCGATGATATCGGCCGCCTTGCTGGCCAGCGTTGCCCCCGGTGGGACGCCGGCCTTCCCGGGTTCCCCGGCGCCCAACGCGCCGGCCCGGACGCTCACGGTGACAGGCAGGTATTGGGAACGGATACACGATGACTTCAATTGGCTTACAGATCTTATGCGGAGTGGTTTTCGGGGAGGATCGCAATGAATGTGCTTGACCGTTTGCGCTTTCAGGCGCAGTTGTTTTCTGAGAAACGTCTCTATGAGCACCTCGGCCTTTTCCCTTCGTTGTGTTTTGGCGAACGCCTTCAGAGGATGGAAAGGCGCCGAGAATCGGTCTCGAAGATGAAAACCACTTCCCGCCAAGAGGCGGCTTCGTTGGAGAGACTAATGAAGAATCCATCCTTGAAGTGGGCTCTCGTCGCCGTTCTCGGCCTCGCGTTGACCGCGGTCGCCAGCGGCCAGACGATACCCGCAAACGCCACCCGCATCGATTCGGTGGTTGTTAAGCTGACGCCTTTCGGCTTTTCGCCCGCGAATATCACACATTCGCCGGGCACGTTTTTGCTTTTCGTTCACAACGTGAGCGGAGCGGCGCCGCGAGCCATCAGCCTATCGGGGCCGGGAGTCAGCCAGCCCAGTGCGAGCCAGGGAAACTACCGCTGGTTCCAAGTGCTCACGCTGGCCGCGGGCAGCTATACGCTCGCCGAGGCCAATCATCCGGCCTGGAAGTGTGCCATCACCATTAAGTGATCCGCAAGGAGGCCGTGCGAAATGTCATCGAAGAACGTACATAAGAAGAACCACAGACTGGGGATCGTTCTTGCGGCCGGGGTTGCGCTCTGCGCTGGGGTTCGGGGCCAAACGGTCGGCTCCAACATATCCGACGGCCTGACCATCCCGCTTGCCGCCGCCGGTTCGCCAGGCGGCTCCTATGCATTAAGCGGCTTTGAAACGGTGAATCTATACAATGGCAATCTAAACGTGAACGTGCCGATCCTGAAGGTGGGAGGCCGAGGTGAGGCAGGATACACCATATCGGTCCCGGTAACGTTCGGGAATAGTTGGTCGATAACGGCAGCCATAGTCTCGGGGGACACCTGGTACACCTATTTCCCGACCCAGGGCTACAACCAGTCATGGATGGACCCATACGGCCCGGGGGTCATGGAGGCAAATGTCCAACACTATGGGGCCATCTCGGTCAAGAGCTGTCCCGGGATCCCGCAGATTTCGCTCGTCACGCTGGCATTTGTTCAACCGGACGGCACCAAAACAGACTTGGTTGACCAGGCGACCGGTGGTGCGGTGGAGTACCGCGGTTGCTCCCTGCCCTCTCCTTCGCGTGGGACTGTTTTCCAATCTCGCGACGGTTCCGACCTGACATTCATTGCTGACACGCCGATTCACGACTCCGATTCCGACTTCGGATCAATCTGGCCTCCCTGTTGGCGCGCCGACCGGCGGCACACTCATCTTCAAGAATGGGGTTCGTTATCGATACGAAAGTTCGGGCCTGGCTTGGATTCGCGACCGCAACGGCAACCAGATCACATTCAACTACGACAACAACGGCCTCATCTCGCAAATATCGGACAGCCTCAACCGAATTATCACCATAAACCGCCAGCCTACCGTCGATACAATCTCGTACCCCGGCCCGAACGGCGCCCCGGAATCGATCGTCATTAGCAAGCCTGGAGGCAACGACAACGGGACCGGCGCCGCCGCCTGTCTCGCGCCGGGATACTCGGCGGAGAACATTTCGAGTTTGTTTGACACCGGCAGCGTCCAATATGGCGGCGGCAGCACTCTCTACCCGAATCTCTGCCCGGTTTCGTCAATCGTGCTCCCCAATAACCAACAGTATCAGTTTCTTTATGATTCCTTTGGCGAGGTTGCCCAGATCGCACTTCCAACGGGCGGAGTCATCCAGTACGCCTGGGGCTCGGGGGTAACCGATGCCGGACCGGGAGACGCCGGCGCCAGCGTAACGCGGGCGTATCCGGCGGGACAGGCGTTTATATACAGACGCGTGCTTGCGCGAGATGTCTATCCAAACGGGACCTCGCAACCTATGGAACAGCATGCAACCTATAGCGCCGCTCCGCCAAACTTGTCAGGGGCATATCCAACCACGGCCGTCACCGTGAATCACTACGCACCAGGGAACGCTCCCCTTGCGAGCGAGGTTCATCGCTTTTACGGCTCTGCCGCGCCCCTGGGTCACGGTGGCGGCGACGGAGTTTTCTGGTACCCTGCCTGGAACGATGGGAAGGAGTACCAGACGGATGCGCTGTCGACTGTCGGCGGCTCCGTGTTACGCACGACGGTCCAGTCCTGGACCAACGGGTACTGCGCACCCGGGGACAACTGTTTAGGCACTCAGGCCCAGAAACCGGCATGTGCTGCAGGATCAATTTCGTACCCCCCATATCTCATGAATGCCGACCCCACGACGGGCGCCACAAACCCGTTTGTCTGCCAGGTTCAGACCACCCTTGTGGACAGCAATCAGGTTTCGCTTGCCACTTACGGATTCGATGGGTATAGCAACAGGACTGACGCGTGGGAGTACGACTACGGCTCCGGCGCCCCGGGTATCCTCCTCCGGCGCACTCACGCCAACTACGTGACGGGCGGTGGCTACGACACGATCACAGGCGCAAGCCCGGCCGCCACCCACCTTCCGGGTTTAGTTTCCGAGCAACTTGTCTACAACGGCAACGGCACCCTGGCCGCTGATACGCAGTATTGTTACGATCAACAGACCGGCGCGAACTGCCGTCCCGCCACTGGTTTGGCAACCGTCTCCAGCCCGAGCGGCTGGACCGATCCGGCGAGTTCTCAGCGCGGCAATGTGGCCACTGTTGCGCATATGGTTTCCGGCGGCACCTACCTGCAAAGCTCCGCGGCCTACGACGCCACGGGCAATGTGATCGAGCACAACCGACGGCAACGGCAGTACCACCACGTACTCCTACGCCGACCACTTTTCTACCGGCACCACGCTCAGCAACTCCGCTTTGGCGACTTGGGCATTCGTGCCGCCGTGCACCAGCGGCTGCAACGCGAATGCATTTCTGACCCTGATTACGAACCCTCTGGGCCAGTTACAAACCGCCGTCTACGACTACTACATTGGCAAGCCGACGCAGGTCACTGACGTGGCTAACAGCGTTTCGACCGGGTACTCTTTGCAAGATCCACTGGGACGGTTGATAAGTATCAACTATCCGGACAACGGCTCTGTCACGTACGGCTATCTGGACTCCAGCAACACCATCGCCACCACCACGGCTCTTACCGCCGCGAGCGATCCACATTGCCCCGGGTGTGCCGCGCAGCAGAAGTCTAGTGAAATCGTCTACGATGGCCTGGGCCGCACAACCCTGGCCTGGCATACCGAAGCAGCCGGCAATTCCGCTGTGCAAACCAAGTACGATGGCCTCGGGCGCGTCTATCAGGTCTCGAACCCGTATCTGCTTGGCAGTAGTCCCTCGTATTGGACGACTACGTCCTACGACGGGCTCAGCCGGGTAATCCAGGTGACCGCTCCGGACGGATCCAACAGCTACACCGGCTACTCTGGAAACGTCACCACGGTGGTGGACCAAGCCGGCAAGTGGAGGCAAACCACGACCGACGCTGCCGGCCGGCTCATCCAGGTAGTGGAAGACCCCGCGGCGAGTTTCGTTGCGGCGAGCGGCGCGACGATGAACAACGCTCCGGTGCCTCCGGCGACCGGGCTCCTACAGTACACCACCACGTACACATACGATGCGTTGGACGATCTCCTCGGCGTCAACCAGAGCGGCCAGACCCGCACTTTCGCCTATGACGGCGCCAAGCGGCTGATCTGCGCCCAGAATCCGGAAAGCAGCGCGCCATCGACCTCGTGCGCGTCGCTGCCCGCCAGCGGCGTCGATCGCTACGCCTACGACGCCAATGGCAACCTGAACAGCCACACCAACGCAAACGGGATCTCGACCAGTTCCGTCTATGACAAGCTGAATCGCCTGATCCAGAAGACCTACAGCGATGGCACACCCGCCGAAAGCTACTGCTACGACGGTTCCACTTCGGCCACCAGCGCTACCAGCACGCTTGGTCGTGACCTGCACCGGCGCGCCTTCGCCGCCAGGCCCGTATTCCCAGCGCCGGCTCACCTGGGAATCCAATGGCGTCTCCTCGAACAGTTTCAGCGGGTTCGATAAAATGGGACGCGTGGTGTCGCATACGCAAACTACCGGCGGGACGCCATACCCGTTTCAGTACTTCTACAACCTGGGCGGCGAAATGGAATGGGAACAGTATCCAAGCGGGCGGCAAGTGACGAGCGGCTTCGACGTGGCGGGGCGGGTGAAGTCGGTGTCGGGGAGCATGTCGGGCGTCACCACGCCCTATGCCAGCGGGGCGCTCTACGGGCTGGATGGGCAGATGACGTCCGCGAGTTTCAACAACGGGCTCATCGAGACGCGCGGGTACAGCCCGGACCGCTTGCAGTTGACCAGCATTCAGGCGGGGACGCTGACGCTGGGGTACGATTTCGGGACGAACCATAACAACGGGAATGTGCGAAGCAGCACGATTACCCACGGCGGATATACGCCGATTCAAGCGTTCTACACGTACGACGCGTTGAACCGGCTGCTGGTGGCGGCGGAGAATCCGGCAGTGAAGGCGCCGCCATCGGATTGCACCGACACGACGAGCAATTGGTGCGAGCAGTACGATGACGGCGCCTTCGGGAACCGGAGGGTGGCGGCGAACAACAATCTGGCGGCGCTGTCGGCAACCGAGCCGGGCGCCTTCAACGCGGCGAACAACCACATCTCGGGAGGGGCGTGGACGTATGACGCGGCGGGGAATGTGATTGGGGACCCGGGCGGCGCGTACGCATTCGACGCGCAGAACCGGATGAAAAACGCAATGACATCGCTGAATACGATAGTGTATGGGTATGGCGCGGACGGGCGGCGAGTGATGAAGACGATATGCCCCTCGGGGACCAGTCCCAGTGCGTGCGTGGACGGCTCGAGTGGGGCGGTGACGACGCGGTATGCATACGATGCCATGGGTGCGTTGACGGCGGAGTACAAGGACTGCCAGAACCCGGCGGCGTGCGTGGACCCGAACCAGCCTACGGGAACGGTGTATCTGACGGCGGACATGCTGGGGAGCACGCGGCAGGTCGTGAATGCGCAGGGCGGGGTTGTGGAGTGCGTGGACTACTTGCCGTTCGGGGATTTCCTGCCGAGTTCGGCGCTCGGGCCGCGGAGCGGGATCGGCTGTTACGGGCAGAGCCAGGCGGTGACGCAGTTGTTCACCGGCAAGGAACGGGATGGGGAGACGGGCCTCGATTACTTCGGGGCGCGGTACATGAGTTCGGCGCAGGGGAGGTTCACGTCGCCGGATCCGATGCTGAATTCCGCAAAGCCTTGGGACCCGCAGAGTTGGAACCGCTATAGTTACGCTTTGAACAATCCTCTGAAGTTCGTCGATCCGAACGGACTCTACAACCTCGTAAACACCTGCGCGGAAGACGACAAGAAGTGCAACAAGCAGTTCGAGCAGAACGCGGCCAATCTGAAGCAGGGGGTCACGGACCTTCAGAAGCGAGTGGACAAGATGAAGAACGGCGCTGAAAAGGACCGGCTTCAAGCTGCTTTGGGCGCCATGGGAACCGAAAACGACAAGAACAACGTGAACGTTCAGTTTGGAGCGACTGGCGATGGAGCAGCAGCCCAAACAAACCCGTTTTACAACGAACAGACGGGTAAGATGGGGTTCAATGTCATCTTCGATCCCAAGCACATTACCGGCGGCACGAACGACTGGGCTATCGATGCCGCTCACGAGGGTACACACGTTGCGGACATAAGCGACCCTCGGTACGCCAGTCAGGCAACGACGCTTAGCCCGTTTTCGTTGGAATACCGGGGGTACACAACCTCGGCTTGGGCAGCATCGGCTCTCGGTCTACCTTCGCTTTCATACGGCAATGGCAGATACCAAATCTGGAATCCGAGTTGGGGGCTGGTGGACAAAACCCTAACGAACTACATCACCGGCATGAAGGATGCGCAAGGGCGGCAAAACCATCCCGAAACGATTCCTCACAATCCATGGGGCAACTGAGGGTGACGCTAATGGCTTGCCGATCAGTGAGCAAACTGCCCGTACTACTGGCCGCGTTTCTTGCAACGGCTGTTGCCCAGCAACCCAAGGCCGTGCTGCCGATGGTCGCGGGTGGAGCGGTACCGCTCTACCCGCCGCTGGCCAGGGCAGCAAAAGTTCAAGGGGTGGTCCATCTGAAGGTCGTGACAGACGGAACAAGGGTCGTCACGGCGCGAGCGGAAGACGGCAATCGACTCTTGGCCGCCGCATCGGAGGAAAATGCGCGGACGTGGCAGTTTTCAAAACATGAACCCACGTCGTTTACGGTGACCTACCGATATCGCCTCGACGCCAATGCCGATCCGAACAACCCTACCGTGACGCTCCGGTTTCCCACCGAGGTTGATGTTTCCATAGCGCCGCTCGTACTCAGTGATCCGCCGGCCGACATCAAGAAATGAAAAATGTCGCACCTACTCAGTCTGAGGATCTACACGACGAGATGCAGCACGCCGACGTCGCTGCGGTGCACGACAAGCGCCTGTAGCCCGGTTCCCATATGGGAACCATAGCAGAATCAGTACTTCCGCAGGAAAGCGCCGCCGAGCAGTAAGGCGGCGGCGCTGCGCTGACTCACTTCCCATCCCCGCCCGGCGCGGCGCGTAGTTGGCGCATCTGGCAGGCGTGGGAGCAGTACTGGCGGTCGCTGCGTCCGGCGCTCCGTAGGAACCAGCGGCCGCACTTCGGGGCCGGGCATCGGGCGCATGTGATCATGCCGGCGATCTCTTCGGCGAAACGCTGCCAAATGGCGTCGATGAGCTTGGCGGGCCGGTAACGGAGCGCGAAATCCGGCTCGGCGATCAGTTCGATGGCGATTCCTGCGAAATCGATCACCGTTCTTGTCTGATTCCGATCACCATTCTTGGGTGACCGATCAGTGCCATCGGAGCGAAGCGACGCTGGCTCTCTGAATGTAACCGAGAGTGATCGGAAAGGCAAGAACATCTCGCGGTCCGGAGCGTAGCGGAGGCCCGGCGGCCACAAGCAGGAAATGGGGCGCGGGGAAAGGGACGGCAGTCCCGTTCCCCGCCCGGCAATGCAGAGGCCCGGAGCACGCTTTTCAGTGCTCCGCTTTCGGCGGGTTCTTCCGCAGCGACTCCCCGCGCAGCTCGATGCGGTGCGCGCGGTGCACGATGCGGTCCAGTATCCCCTCGGCCACCGTCGAGTCGCCGATCTGCTGGTGCCACTTAGCCACCGGCACTTGCGAAGTCAGGATCAACGACCGGGTCTGGCAGCGGTCCTCGCAGATCTCCCAGAAGTCCCGCGCCTCGGCGTCCACCAGCGGCGTCATGGCCCAGTCGTCCACCACGTCCACCTTGCTCAGCCGCAGCAGCAGGTTGCGCAGGCTGCCGTCGGCGCGCGCCAGCGCCAGGTCGCGGAACAGCGCCGCGGCCCGCGTGTAGAAGGCCGAGTACCCGTCGCGGCAGGCCTTCTGCGCCAGCGCGCAGGCCAGGTAGCTCTTGCCTACGCCCGTCGGCCCGCACACGAACACGTTCTCGTGCCGCGCCACCCAGCCGGAATCCGCGGTCAGCGAGCGCAGCAGCGTCTTGTCCAACCCGCGCGCCGCGCGATAGTCGATGTCCTCGACGCAGGCGTTGGCCCGCAGTCGGGCGCGCCGCAGGCGCGCCTGCAGCGCTTCGTTCTGCCGCCAGGTGAACTGCCGGTCCACCAGCAGCGCCAGACGGTCCTCGAAACTCAGGTCGCGCGCCTCCTCCTTGCCCGCCAGTTCGCGCAGGGCCTGCGCCATGCCGTGCAAGCGCATGGCTTCGAGCTTCTCTAAAGTCGGTTGTTGTAGCATGGTTTGGCTCCTCTATTTGAAGTACTCCGGCCCACGCAGGTTCTCGTGATCGGGCGCGGGACGCGGTGGCTCCGCCGCCGGCAAGGGCTGACGGTCCAGCCCGTTTTGCAGGATGCTCTTGATGTGCCGGTACCCGATCGCGCCGGTGGCCAGCCCCCGTTCGCAAGCCGCTTCCATGCGCTCGGAGGAGTGCTTGCGCGCCAGGCGGATCAGGCCCAGGCAGGCCCGGTAGCCCATTTCCGGATGCGGCTTTTCGGCCAGGATGCGCTCTACCATTTGGGCCGTATGCGGCCCCACTTTCCTTGCCCAGTCCACCATGCGCGAGGGCGTCCACTCCAGATGCGCCTGATGACTCTTGGGACGATGCCCGGCAACCGTGACGCTGTTGTGCCGCCCCCGGCTGCGCAGATGCGAGGCCACGCGCTTCCCCTGGTGAAAGATCTCCACCGTTGCCGGCGTGGCGCGCACGTCCACCACCTCGCCGGTGAGGCCATAGGGCACGCTGTAGAAGTTGGCGTCGAAGGCGATGTGGTAGTCGATGTTGACGCGCGCCTGCGACCAGTGGCTGAGATCGTAGCGGCTGGGCGGCAGCGGCTGCAGCGCGGGCCGGTCGGTTTTGGCGAACAGCGAGGCCCGGCTTTCCTCGCGCCGTTTGCGGAAGGGCCGCTGGTTGAGGTACCCCAGCAGATCGCGGATGGCCTGATTGCACTCGCTCAAGGACAGGAATCTGCGATGGCGCAGCCGCATCAGGATCCAGCGCTGCACCACTTGTACGGCGCTTTCTACCTTCGCTTTGTCGCGGGGCTTGTAGGGCCGGGCCGGCAGAACGGCCACGCGGTAGTGCGCGGCGAAATCCTGATAGGTGGGATTCAAGTCGGGCTCGTAGAGGCAGGCGCGGCTCACGCCGGTTTTGGTGTTGTCGGGGACCAGCAGTTGCGGACAGCCGCCATAGAACTCGAAGGCGTTCATTTGCACCTTGAGCCAGTTCTCCATCTGCTGGTTGGCGGTGGCTTCGGCGTAGGTGTAGCTGGAGACGCCCAGCGCGCTGACGAACAGCGGCGCCTGGATGACGGCGCCGTCGGCGTGGTGGATGGCGATGGTGGCGCCGGCCCAGTCGAGGAACAGTTTCTCGCCGGGGCGGTGCTCCTGGCGCAGGACCACGTCCTGGCGCTTCTTCCAACGCCGGTAGAGATGGCAGAAGCGGCTGTAACTGTAGCCGTCGGGATGATGCTCGCGGTACTCCTCCCAGAGCAGTTCCAGAGTGAGCTCGCGGTGCTTTTCGCGCTGCTGGCGAAGCGCGGGGAAGTCGGGGACGGGATGTTGGGCCGGCTTGCCGCTTGCCGGCGCGGGCGGGAACAGGGTGGCCTGCAAGCGGGCCTCATCCCAATCCTCGCCGAGCGGCCACGCGAGGCCGGCCGTCTGAGCCTTGGTCAGGTACTCATGGACGGTGCTTTGACTGACGTTGGTGCTCCGGGCGATCTGCCGCTGGCCGAGTTTCTGCTCGAAGTGCAGCCGGAGAATCTCTTTGATTTTGCGCATGGACTTCCTCTTTCTGGACAACCTGGAACGGCCCTCCTGGGCGCTCCATGGTAGCCCCGGTTCTGTCCAGCGCCGGATCGTTCTTGCCGGAAACCGATCACCATTCCTGGGATTTCGATCACCGTTCTTGCCGGGGGCGAAAAGTGATCGATTTCGCGCAAGAATGCCGATCGGTTTCGCGCGAGAACACTGATCGATTTCAGGCGGGAATGGTGATCGGTTTCAGACGAGAATCAGTGATCGATTTGGGCGAGAATCCGCGGACTTCGTCCATGGACGGCCTGGGCCGCCTCCAGCAGGTAACCGAAAGCGCCCTGGGCGCCACCACATCCTATTCATACGACGCGTTGAACGATCTCATGTACGTGACGCCTCCCTCCGGGTTCAGCGGGCGAAGCTTCTCCTATTCCTCGCTGGGGCGTCTGGAGTCCGCCACGAACCCGGAAAGCGGCATCACCAGCTACAGCTATGACCCGAACGGAAACGTCAAAACCAAGACCATCGGAGGCAGCCACACCACCACCTACACCTACGATGGACTCGACGAACTGACGAACAAGCAGTACAGCGATTCGACCCCGGCGGTTGCTTACGGGTACACGAATGGTTGGCGGGCCTCGGTTTCGGTGGGGGGCGTGCAGGCGTACTCGTACTCTTACGACGGCCTGGGCCGGGTGAGCGGAGGGACTCAAACCACCCAGGGGATCTCGTACCCATTCACTTCGTATACCTACGATCTTCTGGACGACGTTACCTCCATGAAGCTTCCCTCCGGCAGAACGATCACAACCGCCTACGATGTCGCGGGCCGGCCGGCGAGCGTTTCAAGCCAATTGCCCGGCGGCCAAACGGTCACCTACGCCACCGTGCAGACATACGCTCCACACGGTGCGCCCACCCAGATCGCGCTGAACAACGGCCTGACGGAGCAAACCTGCTTCAACGGCATGCTGCAGCCAGTGGTGATCCGGCAGCGCACCGGCGGAGCGGCGAGTTGCACTAACGCCGCGCCGGACGCTTCGGACGTGGGGTTCCTGAGCTACGCCTTCCCGGCTACGAACAACAACGGAAATGTGCTGGGCCAGACGATCCAGTATGGGGCGAGCGGGGGCGTTCCGGCGAAGAGTTTCCAGCAGACATACAGCTACACAGAACCGAACGGCCAATCCGCCAACCGGCTGACGGGAATGACGGAGACCTGGACGGGCAGCCCGCCACTAAGCCAGGCGTTTCAGTACGATACCGTGGGCAACCGATGGCTGTCGGGCGGGTCGCAGCTCGATCCGCTGACGCCGACGGCGAACGGGTATGATGGGAACAACCACCTGAGCGGGTTGGGGTATGGCGACGGGCGCGGCAACGTGACGCAGATGGGCGGGGCGACGTATCAATACGATGCGGAGAACCGGTTGGTGGCGTCAACGGTTCCCGCCACGGCGTACACCTACGATGGAGACGGCCGCCGGGTGGTGAAGCAAACCGCCAACGTGACGACGCACTACGTATACGACCCGCAGGGCGCGTTGGCGGCGGAGTACACGGTGGCGGGAACGGCGCCGGCCACGCCGTGCACGGGGACGTGCTACGTGATGGCGGACCACCTGGGAAGCACGCGGATGCTGACCGACGGCGGCAAGGTCCAGAAGCAGTTGGTGGACTACGCGCCGTTTGGGGAACCGCTGGCGGGCTACGATGGCCGCGACGCCCGCTGGAATGGCGTGAGTAGCGGAGTGTACTTCACGGGCCAGGAACGGGATGGGGAGACGGGCCTCGATTACTTCGGGGCACGGTACTTTTCGGGGGCACAGGGGAGGTTTACGAGTCCGGACGAGCCATTCGTGGATCAACATCCTGAAGAGCCGCAAAGTTGGAATCTCTATACATACGGTAGAAACAACCCGCTTGCCTACATTGATCCTTCAGGGCAGTACGTTTGCGGAAAGAGCGTAAGTACGGACCAGTGTGACAGTTTTCAGAAGTCGCTTGACCAGGCTCAGACCGCTGCTAATGCCCTGAAAGACACGTTCGGCGCAGACTCGTCGCAGTACAAACAGGCGCAAGGTGCCATTTCTGCCTACGGCGGGAGGGGTGACGTGAACGGTGTCACTATCAATGTCGGCGATACCGGGAAGTATGGGGCCATTACCACGGTTGCGAATGCGGCAGGTCCGATAACGGATCAGAACAAGAACGGTCAGAATATCAACGTCACGTTCAATGCCGCGGTGCTGTCTCCGGACAGCTCCGTGCCTACGCTTGTCGCGCACGAAGGATCCCATGTGGCAGATGCCTCCGCCTATGTCAGCTCGGGGTTTTCACCGAATGCGGATCCAACCAACAGAACGACCGAGACCAAGGCGTATCAGGTTCAGGCGAATATCGGAATAGGGCTTGGCTGGCTATACCAAACGGTAAGCTTTGCCGGCCAATCGCCGTACTTGCTGCAGTTCCGTAGTTGGCCGCAGGCCAATTCGAACAATGTGATCAACGGAATCCTGACGCACCAATATACCAACCTGGATAAGCCGGCTTTCCCACGCGGGGTTGTGAAGGTGACGAAATGATAGCGGGAAACGCGATCAGGCACGGATGTGGTGCGCTTCTGTTGTCTGCTCTGATGACCCAATCGGCATCGTCTCAAAGCCAAGTCAACGCTCTTGCGATCGATCCGGAGAAACCTTTCGTGTTCGTATCCTTCGACCGCGTAGGGCGTCCGCCACTGGCCCCGGGAAACGGCCAGTCCGATTTGCTTTGGTTGCGAATCCGGAATAATAGCCGTGTTCCCATTGAGGTCAACGCCGTTGATCCCGAGGCCGATGCAGGGGGGGTAGAGGTCATGCATGAAATAGTGAAGGCTGCCGATCTTCAGGGTTATAGTTCCGGGCCGCCGAACTCGTCAACAGGGTGGATTTCCGCACCTGAACATTATTCGCCGATCGATGTTGCGACGACCGTCAGGATCGAACCGGGCAAGGATCTGCGGTTCAGTGTTCCGCTAAATCATGTGGGACCTTCGTGGTATTTTCGACTGACCTTTCAGTTTGCCCTCCCGAGTGTACGGTCCGGGCGCCAACCACAAGGTGTTGTCGATTTCGAGTGGTCAGATGTTCCGACGGGTGAGCGGAAAGCATGGAAGCGTGATGTGCGGAATTGAGAGTTCCCGCGACGGCGGCGAGGCCGCCGCTTGCCGCTCGTGGTGGGTGCCTGGGGAGTGGTGAAAGGGTAGCGGCAGAAAGAGACGATGCTTCGCATCGGCTGAGTGGGCGGCGCCGCCACCCCAGAATGGGAACCGGACAGCAACGTTGGCGGCTACTGCCCGGCCCGGACCTCGTTCAGCAGATTGGGGTGCCGGTCGAGCACCATGAGGAGTTTCACCAGCGCGAGTGGCGGCTTGGTCTTGCCGTTCTCGTAGCGCGAAAACGCATTGGGGCCGCCGCCGAAGATCGCGGCCGCCTGCCGCTGGTCGAGTGCGAGCTTTTTGCGGACGCGCGCGATGAAGCCGGGATCGACGATGGAGGCGTTCACCTGCTTGTTGAACTCCAGCATCGCCGCGCTGACGCGTGTAGATTCCGCCGCGGCGAGGACGCTTTCCCCGCAGGCCGGGCAGCCGGGCATGAAATCGACTGCCTACAGAACGGGGCTTCTGGCGTTTTCGAAGGAACGCGGTGTTCCGGAAGTGGAATCGTGGTCGAATTCACTCTGCGCGGCGCGCCGACATGGGGTCAGCAGCCCTGCCCGACATTCCGCGACCGTGAAAGCGCTCGGCACGGCTTCTATCCATCGCGGGAGTCGATCCCATGCTCCCAGTCGCAGGCGGTTCGCACTGCCGCTGGCAGAGCCACGACCGCCTACGACGGGCTGGGCCGTGTCCGCACCGTAACGGCGCCGGATGGATCGGTGACGGAAACCCGCTACACCGGCCCGCTGACCCTCGCTCTGGACGCCTCCGCGCAGCACAAGACCCGCCAGTCCACCAGCGACGCGTTGGGGCGCCTGACGTTGTCGTGGAAAACCAGACCACGTGGAATGGGCAGGCGGTCGGCGTGGCCGCCGAGCCTGTCCTGACCACCACCTACAGCTACGACGCCCTGGACGACCTCCTGTCCGTGGCCCAGGGAACGCAGTCGCGCACGTTCGCTTACGACAGCCTCAAGCGGCTGGTGCAGGCGGTTAATCCGGAGAGCGGCACCACCAGCTACGCCTACGATTTCAGCGGCGATCTGTCCACGCGCCAGTTCACCCAGTCGGGCCAGGTCACGGTGACGACATCCTATGATGGACTGAACCTGCCGGTGAGCAAGACATACTCGGGCGGCAGCATCGCTACGCCCACGGTGACTTACTGTTACGATGGGCTTGCGCTCAACCCGGCGACCCAGTCCTGCGGCGCCAGCGTCACGGTCGCAGGTGCGCTGGGAAACTCATGGGGTCGGCAACCGCGTCTCGAGCACGAACTTCACCGGCTTCAATAACCGGGGCTTCGTGCTGGGCAGCAAGCAGACCACGGCAGGCGCCGACTACACGTTTGGCTCACAGCTATTGGGCCGTCGGGGAGCTCCAGACGCTGACGTATCCGTCCTTGCGGCAGGTGACGTACTCGCTGGATGGGGCGGGGCGAATCTCTCAGGTCCAGGACGGAGCGGCGCCCACCGCGCCCTCGTACGCGAGCGGCATTCAGTACACGCCGCACGACGCCATCCAGCAAATGACCTTGGGTAACGGAGTTACGGAGACCACCACATCCAGCGCCGACCGGTTGCAGCCGACCTCGATCGTGGCGGCCTATGGCGGCGCCCGCTGCTGACGCTCGGCTACAGTTACTGCGCAGCCGGCGCGGGCACCTCCTGCACGAACAACAATGGCAATTTGCAAAGCCAGAGCGTCGCATCGGCGAGCGGAGTGAGCGTCTCGCAGGCGTTCACCTACGACTCCCTGAACCGGCTCAGAACGGCCGCGGAAGGGCGAACTGGCAGGAACAGTACCAGTACGACGGCTTCGGCAATCGTGCATTGCTGAGCGGATCGCAGTATTATATTCCTGGAGGGACTTCGACGCCGCAGGTGACGACGGACGATCCAACTCAGGTGGCGGCGATGTTTCCGGGCAACCGGTGGACGGGCGCGCAGTACGACAACGGGGCTGCGAACGGCGGGAACCTGACCGGCGTATCCGGCCTTGCATTCGGCTACGACGCCGAGAACCGGCAGACATCCGCGATGGGAGGTTTAAAGGCGGCCAGCTACAGCTACGATGGCGACGGGCGAAGGGTACAGAAGGTACCTGTCGGCGGGGACGTTGCCGTGCACGGCGGCGAGCACCGGGGCGACGGTGACGACTTACGTCTACGACGTGTCGGGGAAGCTGGCGGCGGAGTACTCGACGAACCCTGGGACGCCGCAGTGCACGACGTGTTACCTCACGGCGGATCAACTGGGATCGACGAGGATGATGACGGACGGCACGACCGGCGCGGTGGTGGGGCTGCACGACTATCTGCCGTTCGGCGAGGAGATTCCAGACGGTATGGGCGGGCGCGGCGCGCTGTACGGGCTGCCGAGTCCGAACCAGAAGTTCACCGGCAAGGAGCGGGATAGTGAGACGGGCCTCGATTACTTCGGCGCCAGGTACTTCTCGTCGGCGCAGGGGCGGTTCACGAGCCCGGACAAGGGCCCCTACCCATGGAACGATCCGCAGACCCTGAACCGCTACGCTTACACTCGGAACAATCCACTAAAGTACGTCGATCCTACCGGGCTTTACTTCGTCGTACCTGCGGGAAATGAGGGGATCAGGCACGAGATCTCAACCCTGCTTCGGAGTCCTTCGGGCCGGGCTCTGGTGGAGCGCATCGCGGAGGACCCAAGGCCGACCTTCATCAGCTCGGGAAGACTACACTTCGAGCGGGGGGATGGCAGGATTAGGATCACAAAGGGTACAACAACCGCAATCCCGGGTTCCTCAGGCAAAATCTCGGGAACCGACGTGGTCGTGGACAAAATCAACGCTGCCTTGCAGGTGGCCCTTACAGGGAGCGGCAACGTCAACACACTGAGCCTGAAGGCGTTAGTGCATGAACTGTTTCACGTCGATGACATTAACCACGCCGCCACGACTCTGGCAGCGGTGGCCGCCGGGGTTCAGGGCGACGCAGGCGGTGCTGGGGGCGGCACGAAGAACGGAACCGCCGAGCAGCGGGCACTAGCTGTGTTGGCGGAGCTCGGGGCTGCCGCGAACTCATATACTCCAGACGCGGACGCCGACAGCGAGGCAAACGCAATACTTGAACATGGAGCCGAGATGAATTGGAAGGGTGTGGCTCAGGGGATAGGAATGGCGTTTTCCGGCGGCACTCGTATGGTCTTCCACAGCCATATTGACGAGGCCCAAAAGAGCCAATGCGCCCAAGGGAACCCGGCCGCGTGCAACTGAGGGCGCGCGGGTCGTTGTAAGGAGGGGCAAAATCGTGCATGAGACGAGATTCTTATACCGCCAGATCTGGCTTGCTTTTGCCTTAGCGACTGGAGCGCTTTCCGCTTGGACGACGATTCACGCCGTGGACCGCAACGGTGCGCCGTTTGCTGACGTGCTTATCGTCGTCAGATCGATCGACACAGGAGGGGAACTGGGCCGGTATTTGACCGATGACCGCGGGGAGACGCCTCCAATTCAGTTCGAGGGCGGGCTGTACCGCCTTCTTGCGGCTACCCGCCCGAACCGTGCGAAGCCTTGGTGCGAGAAGTGTTTGGTTCCGGGCTCGGCAGCGATTTTACGTTGCAACTTTCTAAGCTCGCGCCTACCAACACTCACATTCAGGCGGTAGACGTTGCCGGTTCGCCGTTCCCCGGCGTACTTGTAATCGTCACAGCTCTGGCAGGAAACCACGAAATTGGACGGTACCTGTCTGGAGAAGATGGCGGCGTGCCTCCGGTAAGGCTCCTTGAAGGGCGTTATCGGGTTACAGCCACGTGCCCGTATGGAATCTGCGAGACCGTAACGCGGGACGTAGTCGTGGGATCATCTGCGCCCGTCGCCTTGCGATTGGAACTACCCTGTGAAAGGCACGGACAGAGATGGCGAGCTTGTGGACGCGCCACGTGCTAGGTTCAGAGTTGAGGCGGAAGGTGTGCGAACATCGCGAATTAGGGTGCTCGTTCGCGACCCAGAGGCGCATTGGGAAGCGTGGTACCCAGTGGCCGCCGACGGGGGCGTTGAAGTGATGTTACCCTCCGACCCGGCTGTGCTGGTTGTGGTTCGGGACCATTGTGTCACTACCTTTGAGGTTGCCAGTCAATGCTCCCCTCGCCAACCTCCGGATTCCAGTTTTTCAAGTTGCCTCGCCGTGGACCACCAGAGCGTTCGTGTGCCAGTGCCTGCGTGCAAATAGGTGTCCGTCGAGGGGAAAATGGGGACGGCCTGAGCCGCGCGGCCGCTGGTTAGAGGACACGTGTGTAGCCAAAACTCCAAGCCGGGCATGAAATCGACAGTATACAGAACGGGGCTTCTGGCGTTTTCGAAGGGGCGCCGTGTTCCGGAAGTGGAATCGTGGTCGAATTCACTCTGCGCGGCGCGCCGACATGGGGTCAGCAGCCCTGCCCGACATTCCGCGACCGTGAAAGCGCTCGGCACGGCTTCTATCCATGGCGGGAGTCGATCCCATGCTCCCAGTCGCAGGCGGTTCGCACTGCCGCTGGCAGACGCACGACCGCCTACGACGGGCTGGGCCGTGTCCGCACCGTGACGGCGCCGGATGGATCGGTGACGGAAACCCGCTACACCGGCCCGCTGACCCTCGCTCTGGACGCCTCCGCGCAGCACAAGACCCGCCAGTCCACCAGCGACGCGTTGGGGCGCCTGACGCAGGTGGTGGAAAACCAGACCACGTGGAATGGGCAGGCGGTTGGCGTGGCCGCCGAGCCGGTCCTGACCACCACCTACAGCTACGACGCCCTGGACGACCTCCTGTCCGTGGCCCAGGGAACGCAGTCGCGCACGTTCGTTTACGACAGCCTCAAGCGGCTGGTGCAGGGTATCCGTCAGAGCAACCCCACTCTGTACGCGGAACGGGATTGATGGTTCAGTGGAGGGATGAGCGAAGAACGGGTAAGCGCGGCGCCTCGGCGGCGAACGCCGGCCGAGGCCGACCAACTGGTAGCGGAGTTCGAGGCAAGCGGGCTGAGCCGAAGGGAGTTCAGCCAGAGCCGCGGTTTGAACATCTCGACTCTGGACGCCTATCGAAAACGGCGGCGGCAGGCGCGATCTGAGAAGGGTGGCACGCCGCGCTGGGTGGCGGTGGAAGTCCAAGACCCCAAGGGGCTGCGAAGGGACGCGGCGGGGAGCGGGCTGGCATTGCGGCTGGCCAGGGGGCGGAGGATCGAAGTGGAGCGGGGGTTCGATGCCGCGACACTCGAGCGGTTGCTGAGCGTGCTGGAGCGGGCCTGAGGCATGTTCGGCTGGGGGCCGGCGACCCGGATCTACCTGGCGGCAGGGGCTACCGACATGCGCAAGGGATTCGAGGGACTCTACGGTCTGGCGCGCGACCGGCTGGCGGCCGATCCGCTGAGCGGGCACGTGTTCGTTTTCGCGAACGCGCGGCGCAACCGGCTGAAGCTTTTGTTCTTTGACGGAACCGGACTATGGGTGTGCGCGAAGCGTTTGGAGAAAGGGTGTTTCGGCTGGCCGGAGGCCGCAGGCCAGGAGGCGCGGGTGACGCTGAGCCACGAGGAGCTGGCGCTGCTGGTGGGCGGGATCGACCTAAGCGCCACCCGGAAGCGGAGATGGTACCGCAAGGCAGTTACTGCCGAAGAACGGAGCTGTAAGTCCGAGAATGCTCTTGCCGGTTAAAACAATCCGAGTTATAGTTGTGGATACGGTAATTCCCACGTCCGGTTTTCCCGATGCCGCGCGAGTCACGGAGCGGGAAACCGGAGTCGAAAGTTCCGGAATTCTCTTGTAAGTTGGAGCACTCCGAGTTATATTTGTTCTTGCCTTTCGCCTACCAGCCGCCCTCTAGGTCGCTCCCCGAATCGGAGCAGATTGCGCAGCTTAAACTGCTTCTGGAGATGGCGAATCTGAAGATCCAGCTTCTGGAAGAACGGGCGCGTCTGGAGCGCATCCGGAAGTACGGTCCGGCCAGCGAGAAGCTGAGCGACGCGCAGTTGGACCTGTTGGATCTGGAGCCGGGCGTGAGCAGCGTCGAGGTCCAGGCGGAGAGCGGGCGCGAACCGGTGGCGGCGCGGAAAGCGAAGCCGGAGCGGCGGCCGCATCCGGGACGGCAGGAACTCCCGGCGAACCTTCCGCGCGTCGAGCGCGTGATTGCCTGCCCGCCGGAACAGTGCACCTGCAAGCAGTGCGGCCAGCCCACGGTGGTGATCGGCTACGACTCGAGCGAACAGTTGGACGTGGAGCCGGCCAAGTACTTCGTGACGGTGACCAGGCGCGAGAAGCGGGTGTGCAAGAAATGCGAGACGGCGGGCGTGGCGGTGGCCCCGGCGCCGGCGCGGATCGTGGAGAAGAGCCTGGTGAGCGACCGGGTGATCCTGGACACGGTGGTGGCGAAATACAGCGATCATCTTCCGCTGTACCGGCAGAGCGCGATTCTGGAGCGGGAGACGGGGATCGAGATTCACCGGGCCACGCTGGACGGCTGGGTGATGCGGGTGGGCGAGTTGCTGGTTCCGGTGGCGGCGGCGATGCGGGCTGAGTTACTGCGGGGAAGTTACATCCAGGCGGATGAAACTCCAGTCGATGTGCAGATGCACGATGGAGGGGGTAAGAATCATCAGGCTTACTTATGGCAGTACGGGCATCCGGGTGGGAACGTGGTGTTCGACTTCCGGATGGGGCGGGGGCGGGACGGACCGAAGGAGTTTCTGGGGAAATTCGAAGGACTGTTACAAACTGACGCCTACATTGCCTATGAAAAGGTGGGTGGGCCGAAGCTGGTGCACGCGGCGTGCTGGTCGCACTCGCGGCGGCATTTTCATGACGCGATAAAGCTGAACCCGGGCGACGCGGCGGCGACGCGCGTGGTGGTGGCCATCGACGAGCTGTTCGCGATCGACGCGGAGGCGCGGGAGCGTGGGCTGGATCTGGAGGCGCGGCAGGCGCTGCGGCTGGAACAGGCGCCGGCGCTGCTGGAGATCATCGATCAGCGGGTAAAGGTGGCGCAGGCGCAGACTCTGCCGGCGAGCGCGCTGGGGAAGGCGGCGAGGTACACGCTGGCGCTGTGGCCGCGGTTGACGCGGTTCCTGGAGTATCCGGAACAGGAGCTGAGCAACAACCTGGCGGAGAACTCGATGCGCGGGGTGGCGCTCGGCCGGAATTATGTACGGGCGACGATTATGTGCAGTCCGCAGTTGTCGTCCGCGGCGTGATGGATTGGGGCGAGCAGTGAACTGCACATAATCCCTACAAGCCTTGCAGAAAGCGGAGCAGCCCCTCCGGCGGCTTGTACCGAACCTGTTTTGCAGTCACCGGCTGCACGAGCTTCAGCACATCTTCCTTCATCTTCAGGTCGGCTTCAACATAGATGTGCGTTGTAGCTGGACTCTCGTGGCCAAGCCAGAGCGCGATGAGCGTGATATCGACGCCAGCTTGCAGAAGATGCATGGCCGTTGTGTGCCGAAAAGTGTGCGGTGAGACTCGACGCTGGGCCAGGCTGGCGCACTTTCCGACGGCGGATTTGGTGGCGCGGTTCAGACGATCCGTGATCGCCGACCGTGTGAGCGGGCCGCCGCTGGCAGCCGGAAACAGCGACCCGCCCGGCACAGGATCGATTCGTAAGAGCCAACGGCGGATCTGAACTGCGGTGGCCGGCCAGATGGGCACGGTTCGATCCTTGCGACCTTTGCCATGAAGGCGGACCATAGGGCTGCCCTCCAGAGTCACATCGGCGACCTTGATGCCACGTGCCTCCGACACGCGGGCTCCGGTGTTGTAGAGCGTGGACAAGAGAACTCGATCTCGTTGTCCCGCCCATGTGGTTGGGTCGGGAGCGTTAATGATCGCCTGCACTTCTTCGCGCGATAGAAATCCGACCAGAGGCCGAATACAGCGCTTCATCGGAATGGCGAGGGCACGTTGAATCATGGCGAGCGCCTCCGGATCCTTCCAGGCCGCAAACCGCAGGAACGATCGGACGGCAGCCAGCCGCGCGTTGCGGCTCCGAATGGAGTTGTGCCGATTCTTTTCGAGGTGATCGAGAAACGCGAGGACGAATGGGGCATCCAGATCGGCCAGCTTCAAGCTCTCGGTGGGCTTCTTCCATTGATCGCGAGCGAACTCGAAGAGCAGCCGGAAGCAGTCGCGATAGGCTGCCACAGTTTGCGGACTCGAATTGCGCTGGCGAATCAGCCGGTCCAGGAAGAACTCTTCGACGAGTTTGGCAAACCGGCCTTCCGGGGAGTTGGATGTTTTCATTGGCAGTCTCCGGATGAGAAGCGGGAGAACCGTTGGGATGCACCGCTCATCAACTCCGGGGTCGCGGAGATGTACCAGTAGGTATCGGATACTTTCGCGTGTCCAACATAAGTCGAGATGGCGTCGGCCACATGATCGATCTGATTGTCGCGCTGGCCCCGCAGCAATGCCTGGCAGATGAAAGTGTGACGCAGATCGTGGATACGGGGCTGCGCATGGCCGCCGCGGGCAACCCAACCCAAATGGCGGCGGAGGCGGTCGAAGGTGTTATGGATGGTTCGCTTCGGAATCGGCTGCCCTTCTGCCGTGAGGAGGACCGTCTCAACCCCTGGGTGACGTGGCGTAGCAAACGTGGCTTTCCGGTAGACCGCCAGGGCCTTCGCCGTGCTGGCGTGAATCGGCACCAGTCGCGACTTCTTGAACTTGGTCTCACGCACCGTAAGGGAGGGTTGATCCAGGTTCAGATCCTTTCCTTCCAAACGGAGGGCCTCAGAAAGCCGCATACCCGTTGCCGCCAGCAGGCCGAACAACGTAACGTACGTGAGCGGGCGTAATCCCTCTGGCTTCAGCTCATGAGCGGCGGCCAGCAGTGCAGTCACCTCCGCCTCCGTGTAGATATGCGGAGCGAGTCGTCGATGGCTTGGGCCACAAAGACCCAAAGGGACTACCGGACAGACAGGATCGAACTGCCGGCAGTACTTTAGAAAAGGACGCAACACCTCCACGCGCCGGGCCGCCGTAACGGGCCCAGGCGAGGCAGTTCCTTGCACCCATCGCAGCAACAACTCCAACGTCAGGGTTCCCGCATCGCTTTGCTCGTTTGCGAAGCGAGCGAATGCATGGAGTTGGTATCCCTCGCCCCGCAGGTCGAAGCCCATGGCGCGGCGCGAAATCAGATAGTCTTTTACTTGCGCAGTGATTGCCGTCGTCGTCATGCCACACCTCCCGGCCAGGGTTGAGCAATAGCGCTCAGCCGAGTCAGGTTGACCTTGGCGTAGATCGCGGTTGTGTCGAGACTCCGATGACGCAAGACGTTGGCAATCTCTTTCAAGGTCGCGCCACCTTGAAGCATGCGAGTGGCTGCGCTGTGACGTAAGCGATGTGGTCCATGCAGCCGGCCAGCGAGGCCGCTTCGGGCAGCCGCCTGCCGGACCACCGACCGGATCACACCCGCGTCAACAGGAACGTCGAGTGGCGCACGGTGCCGCACAAACACGGCACGGCTCTCTGTCGCAGGGCGAGCCTCTTGAAGATAGCTGGCAATGGCGTGCCCGGTGACGGCAGGCAGTGGCAGAACGTCGGCGCGGTGGGACTTGCCCACCCGGACAGTCAATGTGGCGTTCTTCCAATCGATGTCATCCAGGCGCAATGCCGCAACCTCAAAGGAGCGGAGACCGAGATCCACCAGGCAGCGAACGATCGCGTGATCGCGTTTACGCTGTGGATCGGCGTGCTCAAAGGCAGACATCAGTCTGGCGAGTTCTTCCTGGCTGAGGTACTCCGGCAGAGAAGCCAACCGCCAACGCGCCGCTTGCGGAATCGCCGCTATGAGCGCCTCAATCGGATCTGCATGCCGCAAGGCGCGAAACCGCAGATAGCTCCGAACCGAGGATGCCACAACTTGCGCACTGCCCGCCTGAAAGCCCTGGCATTGCGCGGCGAAGAAGTCCCGGACGGCTTTCGGCCCCAAGCGCGAAAACTCTAGAACGCCGAACGGAAAGACGTGAGTGAGGAACCGGCCAATCCATTGGCGCCGTGAGATCAGAGTCGCAGGAGCCAGTCCGCAGACGTTGTGGGCGAAGTCATCATAATCCTGTAGTTCGGGGATGACGAAACCCGGAAAGCTCGGCGTCGCCGGCGGTATGCGGCCGGCGACGCGCAGGATGGCCTGCAAATGGCGTAAAGCCGACAGAGCCGTCACTTTGCCGCGTTGGGGGCGGCCAGCGCAGCTACAGTCGCCGAGATGCTCGTCAAGGAAGCGCCGAAACGGAGCGTCTCCAATCTCGACGCAATCGGAACCGGGCGCGGACCAGGCAATGAGATGCTCAACGGCGCGCTTGTACGCATGCGTTGTAGCCGGTCCATAACCGCGCCCTTGCAGGGTCGTTGTGTACAGTTCCACCAGGCCGGGAATCTTCACGGCATTCGGCATGGCGGTTGAGTCTGTAAAAGGCATGTTCTCTCCATTGGGACGGGGAGTCCCTCCGGGAGAATAGTCGAATTATGCGCAGCCCGACAGATCTCGACGAGTGCGAACACCGCGGCCTGCGCCGCTCACGCCGCGGACGACAACTGCGGACTGCACATAATCGTCGCCCGTACATAATTCCGGTTATGTGCACGTGTACATAACCGGAAGAACTGGATCCATCTGGGGAGCCGGGAGGCGGGGCCGAAGGTGGCGGCGATTCTGTCGGTGATGGAAACGTGTTGGCGCAAGGGGATCGCGGCGCGCGAGTATCTGGGCGCGGTGTTGCCGGGGTTGGGCGGGATTTCGATTCAGAGGATCGCGGAGTTCACCCCGGCGGCCTGGGCGGCTAGGCGCGCGTAACCCAGGTTGGCGCGCCTGTCAAGAATGGGGTTGGCTTGACGGATACACTACACGTACTACAACAACGGGAACCTGCATACCCGTACCGACGCCAACGGAACCGTTGCCACTTTCGCGTACGACGGCCTAGACCGGCCCACCGGCATCAGCTATGCCCCCGAGACCGGCGTTGCGGCGACGCCCAGCGTAACGTACACCTACGACCAGGGCGGCTTTATAGGCGCGCTGTCCTCGGTGAGCTCCACGGCGAGCAAGACGCAGTTCAGCTACGACAAATTTGGCCGGGTCACCGGCAGCACGCAGACCACGCCGAACTCAGGCACGTCGTACCCTTTCACCAACTACCAATACTCGCTCACCGACCAGCTCACGAGCGTCACGTATCCTTCCGGCCGGAAGATCTCCTACACGCTGGACGCCGCCGATCAGGTGACGGCCGTGAACGGGACTCCGTCCGGTGGCACGCCGGCGCCGTACGCTTCCAACATCACATACTCCGCCGCTGGAGACTTGGCCACGCTGCCCTTTGGCAACGGCATCACCGAAAGCCATACCTGGAACAGCCGCTTCCAGCAGACCGGCATCTCCGCGGGCAACCTGCTTGGCCTAGGTTACACCTACTGCCCTAACGGCCAGGCGCAGTGCGCCAGCGGCAACACGGGCACCCCCGACCAGCAGACGATTGCCATCGCCGGGCAGACGCAGGCCGTGCAGGAGTTCAATCACGATTCGCTGAACCGGCTGCTATTGGCGTCGGAACACGCAGGTTCGAACGCGTTTACGCTCGCCTGCCCGGATGCTGGGAGCGTGTGGTGCCGCCAGTTCGGCTACGACAATTCCGGAAACCGGGCGATGATCGGATCGGACCCGTGGGCTGCGGCGACCTTCAATGGAAAGAACCAGGTCGCCCATTCCGGCTGGGCGTACGACAATGCCGGCAATGTGATCAAGAGCCCGGTGCCGCAGACGATCGGCTACGACGGGGAGAACCGGCAGGTGGCGGATTGCGCGAACATGACGTACGATTCGGGGAGTTGTCCGGACCAGGTGGCGGCCGGGCGGGTGCTGTATGTGTATGATGGGTTGGGGAACCGGGTGCAGCGGATCGACCCGAGCAACAACGCGACGACCTACGTGTACGACGCCTTCGGACGGCTGGCGGCGGAATACGGCGGGACGCTTTCGGGGCAGACCGGCACACAGTATTTGACGGCGGACGCGCTGGGGAGCACGAGGCTGGTGATGACCGGGACGCAGGCGAGCGAGCGGCACGATTTCCAGCCGTACGGGTATGAGAACTACCCGTCGGGTACGTGGCGGGCGGGGCTGGCTGGGTACGGGGTAGACACGGTGCGGCAGAAGTTCACGAGCCAGGAGCGGGACAACGAGAGCGGGTTGGACTTCTTCCAGGCGCGGTACTACGCGGCGGGGCAGGGACGGTTTGCGAGCCCGGACCCGGGGAACGCGGGGGCGAATCCCGCGGACCCGCAGAGTTGGAACGGGTATGCGTATGTCAGCGGCAATCCGCTGATGTACACGGACCCGAGTGGAATGGAGGGCGAGGCCACTGCTGCTGGTTGTGCTTTTGGCCCAGCCGGCTGTGTGGCTGGCGGCGTGCTCGATACGCTTGGGCTGATGGGCCTCGGCGACATCCTCGGCGGCGGCGGTTCCCAGGCGGATCTGTCCGCGGTTGCCCACACGCCCGTTACCCTTCAGCCGTCGCCTGAAGCCGACGGGCAACAGGGCTACTCGTCGGACAACGACCCGTGGAATGATCAGCCTTCGACCGGCGCGGCCGGCGGGGGCGGGTTCGGTGGAGGCGTGTACGGCGGCGGGTCATCGTCGAATCCGTCCATTTTCAGTATTCAACCCGCAGCCCAGGCAGCTAAGGAGATGAATTCATGGTGGACTGTTATTCAAATCCATTTGGATAAGATAGCCAGGGTAGCGAAAGACAATCCAGAAGCTCCGGTCATTGGATATTGGAGGAAAGAAATCGCGACGCGCGCACAGGAAATCCTACAGAGAGCTGCCCAGGTGACGAAAGGTAGGTCGGGAGGGGCGGAGGCGGCAAAGAGGTTCATTCAACGCACACTTAACGTCTCGGCCGAGGAAGTCGAGAGGTTGGTCAAGACGCAGGTAATCTTCGTCGATCCCTGCCTCCTTGATCCGATGGGCATACGCTTGCCCTCCTGCCGGTACGGCGTCGGTGGTGGTGTCATGTAGCAGCGTGCCCATTATGAACTGCATAGGAGACAAGATGCCCACCGGACCTGAGTCTGCTCGTTTTGCCGAGCTTCACGGAGATCTACAGGACTGTAAGACCCGCGTGGAGCGGGTACTGTCGTGTAAGCTCAGCCGGCCGAGAGACTTCTCGAGGTACTGTCTTGGAGTATTGGTTAGCTCGTCGCGTCTGTACCTAGACTCGTTGATGTTCGGGCAGGCACTTAGAGAGAGTGTCGCCAGTGGAAACGAGCCGGTTAACCCACTCTTTCAGCCAATCCGACCTCGCGGCTCCGTTCGAGAGTTGGCATTCAGAGAGAGTTTCGGCCGCAGAGTTGAGTCGCTGGCCTGCTGGGCGGCTTTTCAGCCAATAAATGAGTTTGTGGATGAGAATCGGCTTCGGACGCAGGCGGATTACCTGTTCCGCTTGACGTTGCACGTGCCAGAGATTTACGGTGAAGTTGTCGATCTAGCGGGACTCGTGCGGGGCGCCTCAAAACGGGCCAGCTTTCAGACGCAGGTTGTTGGAGGCTCATAACGGGGCTGGAACATGCGGCCCACCATGCCAGCTATTGTCGCCACGCGCTGGAAGTGTTGTCTAACGAGCTCAACTGGGGATAAGTGTCGACGGGCCAGACCCGCACCTTCAACTACAGCACACTTTCGCGCCCCACCAGCGCCACGAACCCGGGGAGCGAAACGGTCAACTACACGTACTACAACAACGGGAACCTGCATACCCGTACCGACGCCAACGGAACCGTTGCCACTTTCGTGTACGACGGGCTGAACCGGCCCACCGGCATCAGCTATACCCCCGGGACCGGCGTTGCGGCCACGCCCAGCGTAACGTACACTTACGATCAGGGCGGCTTTATAGGTGAGCTATCCTCGGTGAGCTCCACGGCGAGCAAGACGCAGTTCAGCTACGACAAGCTTGGCCGGATCACCGGTAGCACGCAGACCACGCCGAACCCCGGCATGCCGTACTCTTTCACCAACTACCAATACTCGCTCACCGACCAGCTCACGAGCGTCACTTATTCTTCCGGCCGGAAGATCTCCTACACGCTGGACGCCGCCGATCAGGTGACGACCGTGAACGGGACTCCGTCGGGCGGCACGCCGACGGCGTACGCTTCCAGCATCACGTACTCCGCCGCTGGAGACTTGGCCACGCTGCCCTTTGGCAACGGCATCACCGAAAGCCATACTTGGAACAGTCGCTTTCAGCAGACCGGCATCTCCGCGGGGAACCTGCTTGGCCTCGGCTACACTTACTGCCCTAACGGCCAGGCGCAGTGCCCCAGCGGCAATACCGGCACCCCCTGGCAGCACACGATTGCCATCGGCGGGCGTACCCGTCCGGCGAACCCTCCACATGGGTTCGCCGGACGGATACTTACTATCGCGTCAAGGCCCGGCGCGGCTGGGGGAAGGCAGTGTTCGCGGTGGCGCACAAAATCGTGGTGATCGCGTATGGCATTCTCAAGACCGGATTGCCGTATCGGGACCTCGGTAGCGACTACTTTCGACCGGCTCCATCCGGAGCGGACGACCAAGCGCCTGGTGCAACGGCTGGAGCGGCTTGGACTCAGTGTGGTTCTTACACCCATCGCGGGCGCTAACTCCCCAGCTTTCGTGAAGGATGGCGGCCAAGATTTTCGAGGGAACGAGAGAACCTTACTCAGTTCAACGGCGGCTGAAGCCGGCGTTTCAGCATTTCGGCCGCACAGCCCTGGCGCGGGGATGCAGTCCGCTGTGTCCGGAATCCGTAAGTGAAGTACAGAACCAGCCCGATGCCCAACCAGATTCCGAAGCGCTCCCACGCCTGGTTGGGCAGGCCCTTCATGATGAACAGGCAGGCGGCGGCGCTCAGCAGGCATACCGGCCACACCAGCGGGACGCGGAACGGCCGCGGCCGTTCCGGCTCCCGGTGGCGCAGAACCAGCACTCCCACGCTCACCAGCAGGAACGCGAACAGCGTTCCGATGTTGGTCAGATCGTAGGTTTCGGCCGCGTCGCCCACCAGCGCCCACGCCGCCACGAACAACCCCGTCAGCAGGGTGGTGGTCCAGGGAACGCGCGTCCTCGGATGGATGCGGGCGGCCCAGCGCGGCAACAGGCCGTCGCGCGCCATGGCGAAGAAGATGCGCGGCTGGCCGTACTGAAATACCAGCAGAACCGCCGACATCGAGATGACTGCGCCCAGAGCCACCACCCAACCGACGGCCTTGAACCCGGCCAGGTCGAGAGCCCGCGCCAGCGGATCGGCCACCCCCAGCTCCTTGTACGGCACCATGCCCGTCAGCACGAATCCGACCACCACGTAAATCACCGTGCAGATTCCCAGGCCGCCGAGAATCCCCAGCGGCAGGTTGCGCTGCGGGTTCAAGGTCTCTTCGGCGGCCGTGGAGATGGCGTCGAAACCGATATAGGCGAAAAACACGATGGCCGCGCCCTGGTGAATTCCGGTGAAGCCGTTGGGCGCAAACGGATGGTAATTCGCCGCCTTCAGATGGGTCGCCCCCACGATCACGAACAACGCCAACGCCAGCAGTTTGATTATCACCATGACGTTATTGGCGGTGGCGCTCTCGCGCGCGCCGCGCAGCAGCAGCCAGGTGATCAGCATCACAATGCCGAAGGCCGGCAGGTTGACGAGGATCGGAATCCCCAGGATGTGCGGCGCGGAATGTAACAGCCCGTGGATTGCAGGGTCCGGGCTGAGCCGGGCGGTGCGATACCCGGTCGAGATCCATGCCGGCAGCTCGACGCCAAATCCACCGACGAGGGTCTTGAAGTAATCGCCCCAGGAGATAGCCACCGCGACATTCCCCACGGCGTACTCCAGAATCAGGTCCCACCCGATGATCCACGCCACCAGCTCGCCCAGCGTGGCGTAGGAGTAGGCGTAGGCGCTGCCGGCCTGGGGAATCATGGCGGCCAACTCGGCATAACACAGCCCGGCGAGAGCGCAGGCGCCGCCCAGCAGCAGGAAGGAAAACACCAGGGCGGGCCCGGCGCCGGCCCGAATCGTTTCGCCGTTGGGACCCAGTTGACCCGCGGCCGCCGTGCCGATGGCGCCAAAAATGCCGGCCCCGATCACCGCGCCGATCGCCAGCATGATCAGGTCGCCGGCCCCCAGGCTGCGTTTCAAGCCATAGAGGTCTTCGGTTTCCCGCACCAGGACCGCGATCGGCTTCCGTTGGAAGAGTTGAGACATCAGACGGAATTCTAGCAGGTACCGGACGCTCGCCGGATACGGCCACTTGGGCGACGGGGCAATTCACTTGCGAGATGGCTTGAATCCGAGCATAGCTATGCGCGAGGCCCGGCGTTATGTACTACTGCGACGGTCTTATGTGGGGCAGGCTGGCAGCCTGCGGCCGATTGTCAATCGGCCCGGCGAGCGGAGCTCGCCTGCGCGCGAGACGATCTGGCCCCCGGCAGCCCGGAATATCCCGCGCGGTTGGCTTGCGGCTCTGCTGCTCTGCGGGGCAGGTTGTCAACTCGCGGCGGACCCCAAGGGGGTACCCCGTCATCCCGCGTGGGCGGCATTGGCAGACGACCGCAAGAGGCCGATTAACAATCGGCCGCAGGTTGCCAACCTGCCCCGCACAACACCGTCGGGTCTATTCGATCCAGCCTCCGCCCAGCACCAGGTCGCCCTGGTAGAACACGGCTCCCTGTCCGGGAGTGACGGCGCGTTGCGGCGCTTCGAAAATCACTTCCACCCGCCCGGGGTCTTCGGTGGGCTGCACGGTGGCCGGCGCGGCGGCGTGTTTGTTGCGGATCTTCACTTCGGCGTGGACCGGCTGGTCCAACCCGGCAATCGAAATCCAGTTGACGCTCCGCGCGAAGAACCGGCCGCGCAGCAGGTCGTCCGCTCCGCCCACGATGACGCGCTGCGATTGGGCGTCGGTCGCGATCACATACAGCGGCTCGGCGGCAGCCACGCCCAGGCCGCGGCGCTGGCCCACGGTGAAGTGGTGAACCCCGCTGTGCCGTCCCAGAGTGCGCCCGTCGGCCGATACGATTTCGCCGCGCGTCTCGGCCGGGGCGGCGCCAGTCTCCTTGAGGTAGGCGTCGAGGAACGCGGCGTAGTCGCCGTTGGGGACGAAGCAGATCTCCTGGCTGTCGTCCTTGTCCGCCACGGCGAGACCCATGGAACGGGCCAGCTCGCGAACCGCGGACTTGGTCAGATCGCCCAGCGGAAACACGGTGCGCGCCAGTTGCGCCTGCGTCAGGCCGAAGAGGAAATAGGTCTGGTCCTTGGAGTGGTCCGCGGGACGCAGCAGTTGGTAGCGGCCGCCGGCCTGGTCGAAACGGATGCGCGCATAATGCCCGGTGGCGATGGTGCGCGCGCCCACGGAGTCCGCCATCTCGAGGAAACGGTCGAACTTGATGTAGTTGTTGCACAGCGTGCAGGGAATGGGCGTGCGGCCGGCCAGGTACTCGTCCACGAACGGCTTGACCACAGCCGCCTCGAACTGCCGCTCGAAATTCACGACGTAGTAGGGGATGCCGATCTGCTCGGCCACGCGGCGCGCGTCGTAGACGTCGTCGAGCGAGCAGCAGCGGCCCACGGCGCCTCCCTCGGGGACCAGGCCGGGCAGCCGGCGCTGGTTCCATAGCTGCATGGTCAGCCCGACCACCGCGCGGCCCTGGCGCGCCAGCAGAGCCGCCACCGTGGAGCTGTCCACGCCGCCGCTCATGGCCACCGCGATGGGAGCGGCGATGGGGCCGCTATCGGGCATGGACGGAAATCCGCCGCAGGTGCTCGACCGACGCCACCAGCGCTTCCACCAGGGCGTCCACCTGCTCCAGCGTGTTGGAACGGCCGAGCGAAAAGCGCATGCTGGCCCGCGCGCGGCCACTCCCCAGGCCGATGGCCGTCAGCACGTGCGACGGCGCCAGCGCGCCGCTCGAGCACGCCGCGCCGGTGGAAACCGAGAAACCGCGCAGGTCCAGGGCGATGACCAGCGCCTCGCCATCGATGCCGTCGAAGTAGACGTTGCTGGTGTTCGCCACACGGCGCCACGGCGAGCCGTTGATCCCCGAATCGGGAATGCGGTCGAGAATGGCGTTCTCCAGGTGGTCGCGCAGGGCGGTCAAGCGCGCCGTCTCGGCCGCCAGGTTGCGGGCCGCCAGTTCGGCCGCGGCGCCGAAAGCCACGGCCCCGGGAACGTTTTCCGTGCCCGGACGGCGGTCCCGCTCATGATGCCCGCCGAAGGCGACGGCCGCCAGGGGAGTGCCTTTGCGCACCCACAGCGCGCCGATGCCTTTGGGAGCGTAAATCTTGTGGCCGCTGATGCTGTAGAGGTCGGCCTCCAAAGCCTCCACGTCGACGGGGATCTTGCCCAGGGCCTGCACGCCGTCCACGTGCAAGGGGATGCGCCGCTCGCGCGTGATGCGGGCGATCTCGGCGATGGGCTGCACCGTGCCCAGTTCATTGTTGACGTGCATCACGGAGACCAGCACGGTGTCGGCGCGCAGGGCCTTCAGCACATCCTCGGGTTCCACCACGCCGCTTGGTCCCACGCGCACGCGCGTGATCGCCACGCCTTCCTTTTCGAGTTGCAGACACGGCGCCAGCACGGCCGGGTGTTCGATGGCGCTGGTGACGGCATGCCGCGTCGAGCCGGTGGCCGCCCGCGCCACGCCCAGCACCGCCAGGTTGTCGGCTTCCGTGCCGCCGCAGGTGAAAACCAGGTCGGGAGGGTTGGCGTTGATCAGCGTCGAAATCTGCCGCCGCGCGGCCTCCAGTTTTTGCTTGGCCGCCTGGCCGAAATAATGGATGCTGGACGCGTTACCATACACTTGACCGAGACACGACACCATGGCCTCCAGAACCTCGGGAGCGACGGGGGTTGTGGCGTTATGGTCGAAGTAGAAACGCTGCACGCACATTCATTTTAGCAATGCCCGAACCGATTCTTACCTTGACCACGGATTTCGGCTTGACGGACCACTACGCCGCCGCCATGAAAGGCGTGATTCTGGGCATCTGCCCGCGGGCGCGGATCGTGGACATCAGCCACCAGCAGAGGGCGTTCGACGTTCTGGAGTGCGCCTACACCATTGCCCAGGCGTACGCCTGCTTTCCCCGGAAGACGGTGCACGTGGTGGTGGTGGACCCGGGCGTGGGAAGCGCGCGGCGGCCCATCCTGATGCGTGCCGCCGGCCAGTACTTCGTGGCGCCGGACAACGGCGTGCTGTCGATGATCTATGCGCGGGAGAAGCACCGCATCCGCCTGATTTCCCAGGAGCGGTATTTTCGCCGGCCGGTGAGCCCCACGTTTCACGGCCGGGACATCTTCGCACCGGTGGCGGCGCACCTGGCAGCCGGAGTGGCGCCGGCGCGCATGGGGCCGCCGATTCACGACTACCTGAAGGCCTTCCCGCTTTCCGAGCGGACCGGAAAGAGCGCGTGGACGGGACGGATCTTGAAGATCGACCGCTTCGGCAACGTCATCACCAGTTTCCACGCGGACGAGTTTCCCGGCCTGGAACGGCGGGATTTCTCGCTACTGGCCGGCGGCCACGAGATCGAGGCCATGGCGCGGACGTACGCCTCGGCGCCGCCGGGCGAACTGGTGGCGATCATGGGCAGCGGCGGATATCTGGAGATTTCGGTGAATCGAGGTTCGGCCGCGCAGCGGATCGCCTGTCAGGCGGGCGCGGCGGTGGAACTGAAGTTGCGGTAGTGCCGGCGCCTCCGCGGCTGCCCTAACTGCGGGTGCCGCTCTTGAAGGGGATGACCTTCGCCGACGACAGCGAGGCTTCGATAGTCCGCAGCACGCCTTCCAACTCGGCTTCCTGCACCGGCTTGGGAAGCACGAAGCGGGCGCCTCCCTCGAAATCGCTCGCGAGCTCGGCGTCGAAACCGTCCGACAACAGCACGAAACCGCCCACGCGGGACTGCATTCTCTCGGAGAGTTCCACCCAGTTCAGACCCGGTGCGTGAACCGAGCAGAAAGCCGCGTCGAAGCGCATGCGGTGCGCCAGTTCCAAACCGGTGTCGGCGTTGCAGACGGGAACCACGCGGTAGCCGCGTGCCGACAAAAGGGCGAGGATCTGCCGCTGAGGAGCGTCCTCGGCCTCGATCAGCAAGGCCGTCCAGCGCCGCGACGAATCCGCGGGCACGGACGGCAACTGCGCTGCCGGGGTCAACCGGTCGCGCTGGCAAGTCGGCAGTTCCACTTCGAAGCGCGGGTCGGCGCCTATCTTCTCGATCAGCCGCACTTCGCCGCCATGACCGGCGATGACACTGCGGGTGACGCCCAGAACCGCCGCGGTCTCTTCCACTTTGCGCACTTCCGGCGGCGCCGAGAAGGCGATCTCCACCAGCAGCCGTTTGGCCAGCACGCTGGTGCGGATGGTGATGGACTTTTGAGGAGCCGCGGCCAGCGATTGCTCGGCATGCACCAGCAGGCTCAAAAAGATCTGCTCCAACTGTCCCTGCAAGCCCTGCACGAACACGGGCTCGCGCGTCGTCAGGTCGCGGACGCGGATTCCCGAGGCCTTCCAATCGCTTTCCCGGAACTCGATGAGGTTGTGAAGCAGCGTGCCGATGGGCACCAGGCGCGCTTCCCCCTGCTCGGCGGCGGCGAACGATATCAACCGGGACACCATGGCGGCGGCCTTCCGCGCCTCCGAGGCGATGGCGGCGACGTCGCGTTCCACCGGGCCCAAACCCGACCGCTCGACGGCCCGCGCGGCCAACTCGCAGATCGAGTTCAGCGGGGTCTGCAGCTCGTTGACGACGCCGGAAATCAGGCGGCCCACGGCCGCCAGTTTCTCGGTGCGGAAGAGCTGCTCCTGCACGCTCCGCTGATCCAGCAGCCGCAGCGCAACGCCGATCTGATTGCCCAGGTGCTGCGCCAGCGTCTGCTCGTCGGCGTCGAAAGTGCGGGCGCGGTCGTCCTGATCGAGTTCCAGGATGCCGGTCACCTCACCCTGGCTGAGCATGGGGACGAAGAGCAGGGACTTTGGCGCGGGTCCCTCGCCGCCGGAGAGCGGGAAGGGGCTGCGGCCCAGATCGGGGATGGCTAGAAGCGTCCGGTAATGAAAGCAGGCTACCGCGCCGGTCTGCGGCCCGGCGGGCGGGGAGGACAGGGAAACCGGCGGCGCGGAATCGTCCGTGAGGCTGTCCAGAGTCTTGGTGGCCCGATTGTAAACATACAAATGGACGCGCGTGATTCCCAGGATTTCAGGCAGGGCTTGAGTCAGGCGGGAGAGAATATCGGCCGGCGAAGCGGCCCCCAGGATCTCTTCGCCCAGCATGTGGTTCTTCCGCAACCGTTGACGCTGCGTGCGCAGACGGCGCTCGCGTCTCCAGATGAAGAACACCGCCAGCGAGATCCCGGCAAATAGCGCGCTGAACGCTAGAGACGACGCCAACCGTGCCCTCCACGGCTGGCGCCACCGGACCCGGAGCGGCCTGAGCAAAACCGGGTTGACTGGCCCAGGCAAGCGAAGGGATTGCGCCCAGAGTCAGAAAGAGCGCTGGCACATACTTTCTCTTCAGACCGCCCTCGCTTGGGCTGCCAGCCATGTATCTAATTCTCCGCTTTTAAAATTATCAACGCAAATGCCGGCGCCCGGCAAGTTATCATAGGTGGTACGGAGACCGATTACCCTCATCCCCGCAGCCCGGGCGGCATCTACCCCCGAATGCGAGTCTTCGAAAACCAGGCAGTTCGGCGCGGCGACTCCCAGGAGTTCCGCCGCCCGCAAGTAGATCTCGGGATCGGGCTTCGGACGGCTCACCTGGTGGCCATCCAGAACGACCCGGAAATAGCCTCCCAGCCTGGCTCGATCTATAACAAAATGCACGTTTTCCGGTTCCGCGTTGCTGGCCACGGCCAGCGGACTCCCGGCATGGCGATCGAGAAAGCGGCGCAGTCCGGGTACCAGGATCTCCTCAATCCGGCCGTCGATCATCTCGCGGTACAGTTTTTCTTTCGCCGCCCCGCGGGCCACTACCTCTTGCGGGGTAAGCCCGTCGCCGAAGAAGTCGCGGATGATGTCGTCATTGCGCTTCCCGTACATCCGTTCCAGCATTGCGCCGCTGGTTTGCAACCCATAGAGAAGATTGAAACGCACCCAGGCCTGGCGATGAACCGGATTGGAATTCACCAGGACCCCATCCATATCGAAAATCAGCGCCAGGCCCGCGGCCAAGCCGTCCCGGAGCGGCGATTGTATCGACTCGTACACTGTTTATCCTCGGATGCCTACCGAAGGTGCTTTTCCATCCAGTCGAGATAGATCGCGGACCCCTCGACGATGGGGACCGCGACGGCTTCGGGAACCTCGTAGGAGTGAGCCTCCCGCAGCGTCTCGCACAAATCCGCGAACAGCGTGCGCGAGGTCTTGATCAGCAGCAGGCACTCGCTGGCTGACTCGATGGCCCCCTTCCAATGGTAGAAGCTGCGCACGGCGGGGATCACGCTGACGCAGGCCGCCAGGCGCCGGTCGAGCAGAAGCCGGGCCAGCGTTTCCGCCTCGTCCCCGGTGGCGCAGGTACTCAGAACAACAATCTTATCGGTCATTTCGAGAATTTGCGGAACTGGAAACCGCAAGCAATGGTACTATTATCTTCCAGGCCCCTGGTTCCATGAAAGCGCCCCTTGCACGGTTGGCATTCTCGGTAGCGGTCCTGCTGGTTGCGGGCTATGCGGTAATCACGTTGCGCGGTCCGCGCGGCATCGCGGCGTGGCTCGACAAGCAGCACCAGATTCAGGAACTCGAAACCCGCAATGCCGGGTTGGCCAAGGAGATCGCGCGCAAGCAGGAGCGCATCGCCCGGCTCAGCGCCAATCCCGGCGCGCAGGAGATCGTGATCCGCGACCGCCTGAAGCTGGTCCATCCCAAGGACAAGGTTTTCATCCTCGAACCGCACGGGAAGTGACCGGCCATGGGCAAGCGAGTCATGCTGGCGGCGGTAGGAGCCGGTATCGGTTCGCTGGCCGGCCTGGTGGCTTCGTTCCTGGGCGCGGGCAACCTGGCGCTGATCGCGGGCGCCATCGTGGGCGCCATCCTTCCACTGGTGGTTCTCGGCCCGCCCGGCAAATGAGCGTTCCGCCGATTCCGGTTGTTTCCGGCGGGGAATCGTTGTATACCTTGATATCTGTGGCACCGGCGTTCAATCCACGCGGATTCACTGACGCGGACGGGAGATCCCTGATTATTTATGTTCTGTCGTAACTGTGGGGCCCAAGTAAGCGAACAGGCCGCCTTCTGCACCGGCTGCGGGGCCGGCACGGGGGCAGGCAACAAATTCTGTTACCACTGCGGCGCGCAGGCCGATCCGGCTGCCTCGGTGTGCATCAAGTGCGGTGTGGCGCTTTATGGCGCGCCGGCCGCGGCGCCGGGTCCGCCTCCGGCCGGCTACCCGGGCGCTGTCCCGGGCGGCTATCCGGGCGCCCCGCCCAACCCGCTGAAATCCAAGCTGGTGGCCGGGTTGCTTGGCATTTTTGTCGGGTGCTTCGGGATTCACCGGTTTTACCTCGGCTACAACACGATCGGTGTCATCCAGGTTCTGGTGACGGTGGTCGGCGGCATCATCACCTGCGGCGTGGGATGGCTCGCGGGCTGGATCTGGGGCCTGGTCGAAGGCATCCTGATTCTCACCGGCAGCATCAACCGCGACGCCCAAGGGCGGCCGCTGGCGGAGTAGATGTCCGGCGTCGCCGCGGGCGCCAATCCGGTTTGGGACGGTGTGCGGCGCTGCGCCGAGGCCAGCGACCTGCGCGGAGCGCTGTACTATTCCTGGCTGATCCTCGGCCTGCCGTTGCTGGCGGCGGCGATTCTGCCGCTGGTTGCGCCCGCGCCGGCCATCCAGGCGATCGCGCCCCATTGCGTGTGGAAGACGCGGTTCGGGCGCGCGTGTCCGGCATGCGGCCTCACCACCGCCTTCCTACACATCGGCCGGGGCGAGTGGCGGGCGGCCGCGGCCTCCAACGCCGCCGGCATCCCCCTGTACGCGGCCTTCCTCCTGAATTCCCTCTGCTGGTTGCGGTCGGCCGCGAGGTTGACAGGATTTCGGTTGACGAGGTTCCGACATGTCCACGCTTAGTATGGTTTGGGGCATCCTGGCGCTCACCGGGATGTTGATTGGCATGCTCCCGTGCCTGGGCGCGCTAAACTGGTTGAACATCCCGTTCTCCGGGATCGGGTTGATCGTCAGCCTAATCGCGCTCTCCCGGGAGCCGCCCTACAGAAGGGGCGGAGCCGTGGGAGGCACGGTGCTTTGCTCCCTCAGCCTGGTGTTGGGTTTGATCCGGTTGCTGGCCGGCAGCGGCGTTCTTTGAGGCCGCTGGGTGAACCCCAGTACGGAAATTCCCCGCGGCCCCTTGCCGTGGGCGGATTCTCACAGTAGAGTCTAGTGATAAGGAGTTTACAATGCCGTTTTGTCCGAGTTGTGGAGCTGAAGTGGCAGGAGCGTTTTGCGCGAAGTGCGGCTCCGCGGTACCTGGCGCCGCCCCCTCCGGAGGCGCTGCCTATTCGCCTCCCGTTCCGCCCGCGGGCGGTGCATATCCCCCTCAGGGCGCGGGCTATCCGCCCCAGGGCGCTTATCCACCCCAGGGCGCTTATCCACCGCAACCCGCGGCGGCGCCCATGGCGGATAACCTGGCCGCCATGCTGTGCTACATAGGATGGTTTATCACAGGGATCATTTTCCTGGTCATCGAACCCTACAACAAGAAACCCAACATCCGGTTCCACGCGTTTCAGTCGATTTTCGTGAGCGTGGCGCTCATCGTGTTCCAGATCGTATTCGGTATTGTGATTGGCATCCTGGCGCGCATCGTTGGACTCTTCGGCCTGCTGGGGCTGTTTGGCCTCTTTATGCCGCTGGTCTGGCTCGGCCTGTGGCTCTACCTGGTGATTACCGCGTATCAGGGCAAGACCGTGGTCCTGCCGATTCTCGGCCCGCTGGCCCAGCAGCAAGCCGGCAAATAGCGGGTATATCTCGTGGCGTACGCTCTCGCGTCTGCCGCACCGCCACTGGCGGCGGCGGGCGCGCGGAACGCGGCGCGCACGGGTGCGTACGCCACCCTGCCGCCGCCGCCGGTCTCGCGCTCCCGGGCATGGCCGCATCGGGCACTCTCTCGCGGCCATCCCCGGGACCCGTGCCAGCCAACCCCGCGGTTCCCAGCGCATGGGGTTAGAATCTTCTTCATGAATCGGCGCGGGAACTCATCGGTTCGGTTGACGGCGGCAATCGTCTGCTTGCTCACCGGTTTCGCGGGCACGGCGTTCGGCCAGCCCGAGGTCATGGCTTGGGGTAACCTGACGGGGCTGCGCGTGGACGGCCACCTCCTGGAAGCCGCCACCAGCATGTGCGTGGCTCAACCGGACTGGGCCGGAGTGAGTTGCACCGGCCGCGAGAAGCAGACCAATCGCTACCGCCGCGACGGCAAGACCGAAACCGTGACCGTCGAGATGCGCGCTCCCCGCGAGTTCCGCGACGCCCTGGGCCGCGGCTGGACCATGAATGCCACCGAAGTGGTGGAAGACACCGGCCCGGGCGCCGCCAGGATCTCGCTCGACTTCACCTCGCCGGGCGAGGCCGATATCGCCGGAGCGTTCCTCGGCATCCAGCTTCCCGCCCCGGTGTTCTCCGGCGGCGCCGTGCAACTCATCGAGCCGCAGCCGCCGGCTGTGGAAACAGCTTCCCTGGCGGCGGGCCTCGAGGAGCAGAACGAGTACGTGCGCGCTACCGCCAAGGGCGTACGCTTTCTCTCCCGAAGCCGCCAGATCGAAGTGATGTTCGACACCCCGACGCTGATTGTGGTGCGCGACGACCGCCGCAAAGGCAGCTACGAGTTGCAGGTGCTTCTGGCCGTGATCGAGGGCAAGACCGCGGCAGGCCAGACTGCCCGGAATGGCTTCGCGCTGAAGGTCACCGGCGAGGTGGATAGGAACCCCGTCGAAATCGCGTTGGACGCGTCGCATCCCGGCCAAATATTCGATGGCCTTGGCGGCAACTTCAGGATTCAGAATGCGCGCGCTGACCTGCCCGTGATCGACTACAACCTCGCGAACCTGCGCCTGGCCTGGGCACGCGTCGAGATGCCCTGGAGCGTCTGGCAACCCGACGAGGCCGTAGACCCGCTGGCGGCGGCCAGAGCCGGGAATCTGAACCCCAGAGTGCAACAGGCCATGGAGATGGCCCGCAAGCTGGCGCAACGGGGGATGCCGGTGATCGTGAGCGCCTGGTCGGCGCCTGCATGGGCGATTCTGGGCAGCGTCGGAGGGCGCGGTGGTGGCATGCCCGGCGGCGCACCAGCGGGCGCGGGACGCGCCGGTGAAGCGCCTGGCAACGCGGCATCACCCGGCAATGGCGCGGGACGCGCCGCCGTGCCCGGCCCCATGGCCCCCGCGGTTCCCGGACGCTTTGCCGGCTTGGCCCCCGCCCCCCCCGACGGCCCCCGCGGCAACCCGCTCAATCCCGAGAAGATGGACCGCATCAGGCAATCCATCGCCGATTACCTGGTTTTTCTCAAGGAGAAATACGGCGTCGAAGCCGCCCTGTTCACGTTCAACGAATCGGACCTGGGCATCAACATCCGCCAGACGCCCCGCGAGCACGCCGAGCTCATCAAAACGCTGGGCCCGTACTTCGCCTCCCGCGGCCTCGCCACCAGGTTGGCGCTGGGCGACACCTCCGACGCCACGCCCATCGGCTTCATCAAGCCCGCTCTGCGCGACCCCGAGGCCTTGCGGTATGTCGGCGCGGTGGATTTCCACTCCTGGCGCGGCTGCACCGACGAAATCCTGGCCCAATGGCGCGACGCCGCCCGCGAGTTGAATGTCCCCCTGCTCGTGGCCGAGGGCAGCACCGATGCCGCCGCCTACCGGTACCCCCAGATCTTCACCGAGCAATCCTTCGCCCTCTACGAGATCAACCTCTACCTTCGCATTCTGGCAATCGCCCAACCCCGCTCCATCCTGCAATGGCAGATGACCGCCGACTACTCGCTCCTCACCGGCGGAGGCGTCTTCAACGACCAGGGGCCGCTCCGCCCCACCCGGCGGTTCTGGAACCTCAAGCAACTGGCCTCCACTCCGCCCCGCTCCTTTGGGCTGCCCGTCGCCTGCAACAAATCCAACCTCACCTGCGCCGCATTCGGGGATATCGCCAATGACCTGTACACCGTGCACATGGTGAACAACGGCGCAGCCCGCACCGCCACCCTCACCGGCCTGCCGCCCATCGTGAAACAGCTACGCATCTGGGTGACCGACAGCCAGCGGGGCATGCAGGAGGGCAGCCCGATTCCGGTTACCGGCGGAAAAGCCGAATTCAAGTTGGATGCCACCAGCTTCACCACGGTAGTCGGCGCGCCATAACGGCCCGGCTGACCGGGGTTAAACGGAATGTCCGGGGAATTTCAAGTCTTCGTCAAACCGGCCGGGGCCGTCTGCAACCTCGATTGCGGATACTGCTATTACCGCGACAAGCGCAGCCTCTATCCCGATACCGGCGCGCTCCGCATGGCGGAAAGCCTCCTGGAAGAGTACATCGTCCAGCACATCCGGGCGGCGGCCGGGCCGGAGGTTTCTTTCTCGTGGCATGGAGGCGAGCCCACCACTCTCGGTGTGGACTTCTTCCGTAAAGCCGTCGAGCTCCAGCGCCAGCACCGCCCCGCCGGCTGGCGCATTCGCAACGGCATCCAGACCAATGGCGTGCTGCTGGACGAGGAATGGTGCCGCTTTCTCGCCGCTGAGGATTTCAGCGCCGGTCTCAGCCTGGACGGCCCGGCGGAACTGCACGACGCCTACCGCCTGACCCGCGGCGGCGAACCCACTCACCTTCAGGCCATGCGCGGCTACCAGCTCCTACGCAAGCATGAGGTCCCCACCGACATCGTGTGCGTGGTGCACAACCGCAATGTCGGCCATCCGCTCACCGTCTACCGTTTCTTCCGCGAAATCGGCTGCCGGTACTTGGGCTTTCTCCCGGCCGTGGAGCGGGCGCCGGGGACCGCGGAGGGCGTCGGCCCATACACGCCGTCCGCCGACGCCTACGGAGCGTTTCTCTGCAAGATTTTCGATGAATGGATCGCGCGCGACACCCGGCGGATGGCGGTGCAGGCTTTCGAGGAGGCTGCCCGCCCGGCCCTCGGCCTCGAGCACTCGCTGTGCGTCTTCCGCGAAACCTGCGGCCGGATACCGGTTCTGGAACACAACGGCGACTTCTTCCCGTGCGATCACTTCGTCGACCGCCAACACCGCTTGGGCAACATCCGCCAGACGCCTCTCGGCGAATTGCTGGAGAGCCCCGCGCAACGCGCTTTCGGCCAGGCCAAGCGCGACGCCTTGCCCCGCTACTGCCGCGAGTGCGAAACGCTGCCCATGTGCCATGGCGGATGCCCCAAGTACCGTTTCATCCGCACCCCCGACGGCGAGCCCGGTCTCAACTACCTCTGCGCCGGCCTGAAGCGTTTCTTCCTTTACAGCCGTGCCCCGCTGGCAAGATTGGCGTTGCAGCCCCCGGACCCGCCGCCCGCACCCCGCAAGCCGGGACGCAACGCCCCCTGCCCCTGCGGCAGCCTTCGCAAATACAAAAAATGCTGCGCCCCGCTGTAATCTCCTACTACCCATCCAATTCCTCGCGCTGGTTTTATGTGGGGCAGGTTGTCAACCTGCGGCGGGTTGTTAACCCGCCCTCTTGACCTCAGTACAAATCCGCTTCATTAGCCCCGATTGAAAATCGCCTCATCTCCCCCGCCTCCCGCCCCTCAGAACACCCCCGCCAACCCCGCCCTGCCCAGAACGAACACCCCCCACGGCAGCACCACCGCCAACACCGCGCTCCCGAACGAGAACCTTTTCCCGCCCGCCGCTTTCAGCCCCGCCGCCATCAGCAGCATGACCCAGAACGCGAACAAGTCAACCGACGCCGCCAGCGAATGAACGAACTTCGAGGGCGCATCCGGACCCAAAAAAGCTCCCAGGTTCGAAACCAGCGGGTTGTTCAGGTCGAAGTCGTCCGGGTTCTTGAGGAACATCACAACCACCGCCAGCGTCATGGAAATGGCGGTCACCACGCTGGACCAGCACACCACCGCAAAAACCTGTTTGAACGTGATGGGCGCGGACATCATTCCCGCGGCGAGCCCCAGCAGCACCCCCGCAATCGCCAGGTCGATAGCCGGCGTCCCCAAAATGACGCCCGCGTACACACCGATGGACGCCACCTTCGCGCCCACCTCGATCTGCTTCTCCCTCTGTTCGGCGCTCAATTGCTGCGTCTGCGAGCTGGACTCCATCTTCGTCCGTATAGTCCTCTCCCATCCGACCCGATAGGAGAAGACGGCGAAGAAGACCAGCCCGAATACGACCACGAGCGCCAGCGGAAGCAGGAATGTAGGCCGCCTCGCGATATCCTCGAAGGTTTTCGTCGGCTCGAAAACCACGCCTGTCAGGCGCGAAAAGCCGCTCATGCCCGGTACCTTTTCAGGAGTCATAGCGTGTTAGACGATTGTAGTCCACTTTTCTTACACTCCGCCACAGAAGTGGTGTTATGTGGGGCAGGCTGGCAGCCTGCGGCGGGATGGCATCCCGCCTCTTGACCTTTGTACAAATCCGCTCATTAGCCCGCTTGGCCCCCGTTAAGAGTGTGCTGCCCAACAGGGGTCTGACGTGATTTTCCGCTGTTTTTGCGGAAAATCGGGTCTGACCCCTTTGGGCCCCGTCAACAATGCCCTGCCCAAAGGGGTCTGACGTGATTTTCCGCTGTTCTTTGCGGAAAATCGGGTCTGACCCCTTTGGGCCCGAAAACACCGCCGGAACCCGGTCCGCCGTCGCGTTGCTTGCCCGCATTATGCGGCCGAGCCGCTCCGTCGAATCCACGTCGCCGGGTCGATGGAGGGTGAGAACCGCATCCGGGTGCGCGGCACGGAAGTGCGCGGGGAGGCGATTCGCCCGCAAAACCGCTCGAATCCGCTGCTTCCAATCCCCGGCGGCGGCCGCCGCATCCCTCTGGCGAAGTGGTTCGGCCCCGCAACGCAGGCGGGCGTGGGTCCCGTCGTCTGGAATCCGCGCCAGTCCCCGCATCGGCCGTGCGCGCGTGTACGAAAAGGTACAGTCCAGCCGGTGGTCGCGCCTCTCGGCGGGAAGATGTGTGCCGGATGTGGCACGGAATGGGCGGAAGCCACGCCTGGGCGAGGATGATCGGCAAACGTCCTGTATCTAATAGGACTGCAAGAGAGCTGCAATTGTTGACTGTTCTTGGCGATCATGGTATGGTCACTCTTATGAAGACCGCCATCTTAATTGCTGCTGTGTTGATCCTCGCCGCCGGTTCATGCTTCGCCGGAACCATTACATCGGTTGATGTGCAGTTGGGGACTTGGAACGGTTCCACGTTCACTACCGACGGTTCGGTATGGGACTCCTCCACAGCCATCTTCTGGCCGGTTGGCGTCACCAACTCTGGGTATGGGAACTCGCTCCTGGTTACAAGTGTCACGAGCAACCTCAATCTGCCGGACGGCGAGTACTGGCTGTACATGGCTGAGGTTGGGGATTCCAGCACCGCCATACAAATCACCCTGAACTACGCTGGTGGTCCGGATGTCGAGGTCTTCACTGCTTCCGGCTCCGCTGAATACAATGACACGTACACACTTGTGTCCGGTTCTGGGTTCACCGCGAACTTGGTGTCGGCTCCGCAATCCACTTACGAGCTAGTCGGTACGTGGGGACAGTATGCTGCCCCAGGAACCAACGGCACACAATCGGGGCTGCAGAACTGGATTTTAGACATCAATTCCGGCGCCGGCCCCCGCCTTCCCGAACCGGGTTCCTGGGTGCTGCTGGCGACTGGACTCGCTGCCCTGATCTTCTTCAACCGGCGGCGAAGGCTGGCGTAGGCCTCATCGGCGAAACGCCCTTTTGCCCGACCGCACCAACTGCCAACCTGACCTTCCGACACGCTGACAAGGCAGCCCTGACTGGGCTTGCTCGAAAGCACACGCGCGCACCGGCGGGAATCCGCGAAAACGCGGGGACAGACGACTCCGTCCCAAGGCGCGCATCATCTCCCGAGGAAGCGCCGAATCCCCCTGCGCCGCGTGGACGGAGCCGTCTGTCCCCGATGTTTTCGCCCCACGGCGACAACCCCCGCTTGTCCCGTGTGATGTTTTCGCCGCGTGGCGACATCCCCCGCTTGTCCCGTGTGAGAAGTGCGGCTTGGCTGTCCTTCCTGACCCAGTACTGGCCAGAACGGACCCGCGCAGGCCGCGGAGGCGGAGCCTACCGTGTTTTCGTGCCAGGTCCGCCGCCAGGGCGCACGGTCCGGCGGAACGGGTCATGTGTCTTGGCCGCCTGAGGCGCTCCGGCGATCCACTGGGGAACGAAGGCGGTTGGCCATGGTAGACTTCAGGTAGGGCAGGATGAGGCAGGTCAAAATCATCGTCGAGAAGCACGCGGATGGCTATGTGGCCTACCCTCTTGGCCTGAAGGGGGTGGTGGTGGGCGAAGGCGGCAGCTACGAGGAAGCCCTCGCCGATGTCAAATCCGCCATCGGGTTTCACATCCAGACGTTTGGCGTTGAAGTCCTACCTGACGATTCGCCGCTGCTTGAGGCATTCATCGCGGAAGCGACCTTCCCAGCCTGATGGCCAAGTTTCCCGCGGATGCCCCAAAGTCAAGAGTGATCGCCGCATTTCGCGCCCTCGGGTTCGAGGTGGTGCGCGAGGCCGGGCACATTGCCATGCGGCGTCCGAACGCGGCGGGGGGTTCCGATTGTCTTACCATGCCGAACCACTCCGCCATCAAGGCTTCCACTTTGAGAACCATCCTGACACAGGCTCGCATTGCCCGGGGTGATTTCATGCGGGCGTACGAGCAGCCCTGACGTTCCCCTTCACCGGAAACAGCCCGGGAACACGGTTTTGTCCACTATGGCGCCCACCGGAACATAGAGGTAGCGGAAGGGGCCGGGCTTGCATTCGTTGAATTCGCTCGCGGAGCGGCGACGGCTCTTCAGGGCGGCGATCCGGGAATCGAGAGGGGACATTGAGTGCTCTCAGGCGTCCTCGGTGGGTCGCGTCAGCAGTGCCCGCCAAAGAAAGTAGCCGGACCGGAATCAACTCCGGTTTCGCGTCTCAGTGCCGCGCCCGCGAGCGTGCAAAACCCGGCGTCTCAGTCCGATTTCCCTTTCGGCTCCCCGCTGACGAATCCATAAACCAAGCCGGCCACGCTTCCCAGTGTAGTGCAGCGTAATTCCCGCCGAGTAAGAATGCGCTGCCCAACAGGGGTCCGACGTGATTTTTCGCTGTCTTTGCGGAAAATCGGGTCTGACCCCTTTGGGCCCCGTCGCGAAGCTTACCCATTACAATCAGCGACGCAGACCACCAGGCAGCTAACGGAATACCCGGGATACACGGCCGCAACCGCGCCCAGGGTGCGCCCCTCGCCGCGCGCGGCCTCCAGCAAGGTACAGGCGAAAAGCAGGAATCCCCACAGAATTCCCGTGGCAACCGCAAAGGCCCTCACGTTCATGTGGATGCTCCTTTCCCGACGCTATCGCCGGAAGCCCGTGAAGCGCGGACTGTCATCAAGCCGGTGTATGGACTACTTCAACTACGCACCCTGATCGGGCCCGGGCTTCCACGCGCCTGTCAAACGGTAGAGGGCGAAGGTCAAGACGATGGCCAAGCCGTCGTCAGCCATGTCGCGCCACTCCAAATGGTTCCGATAGATCAGATGCTGAAGGACTTCCAGCGACACTCCCAAAAGGAAAACAGCGCTGGCTCCCAGAATTTCCCGGCGGCGCGTCTTGGACAGTGCGAACAGCAGCAGCGCCGCCCCCGCGAACCCCACCCAGTGGATTTCCCGGTGGACGCCCCTGACAGCTCTCGGTCTGGCCGGCTGCAGGGACCCGGCAACCAGGAGCGCAATCCATACCCATGCGACGATGCGGAGCACAGCCGGCGAGACGGCCGTGCGCCAACCCCGTCCATCCCGCGCAGGTTCGACGGGCGGCGGCTCAGCAGCCGCCATCGGACCCAGGCATGTGGATGAATTCGCGTCGCATGTGTGAGAACTTTCCCGCCAGTTTTCCTCTAATCATGTAGACACCCCGGGGACAGACATGAATTTCCGGCGCAGTTTGCCGGAAATTCGCTGTCTGTCCCCTGGTTTACCCCTCCGGCGCAGTTTGCCGGTAATTCGCTGTCTGCCCCTAAAGTGTCCGCGATCTCGGCCGATACATTCTGAAGATGCCGGAAAGGGCATAGCATGAAAGCCACGCTGATCGTCCTCGCCGTCCTCGCCTTTCAACTCTTGCTTTCCGTCCTCATGGGAAAATGCATCCGCGCCGGCCGCGGGCCATCAGTACGACCCCCGCGGGGCGAGCACGGCCCGAACCGTACGAGCCAGAATATAGATATCGAGCCACAGCGACCAGTTGCGAATGTAGTACCCGTCTAACGACTGCTGCACATCCAGATCCCCATCGCTCCGTGCCGAAACCTGCCACAATCCGGTCAGGCCGGGGCGAACCTGCGTGCGCACCTGCAGAAACTCCGCATCGAAACGCGCGTTGTGATACGCCGGGAACGGCCGCGGCCCCACCAGGCTCATCTCACCCTTGAGAACGTTCCACAGTTGCGGCAACTCATCGAGGCTGGTCTTGCGCAGGAAATGACCCACTCCGGGCAGAATTCTGGGGTCCCGCTTCAGCTTGCAGAACCGCTCCCACTCCTCCCGTGCCGCTGGATCCCCAGCCAGGTGCGCTTCCAGCATCTCATCCGCGTTAGGAAACATGGTGCGCAGTTTCAGGATGCGCAGCGTGGTTCCGTCGCGCCCTTCCCTCTCCTGTGTGTAGAAGGGACTCCCTGGGCTGGCTATCCGAATCCGCAGGGCGCACATGCCCAGCAGCGGCGCGCAAACCAGCATCCCAAAGGACGCGGCCGCCAGATCGACCGTTCGCTTGATCCGCTGGGCCAAGGGGTCCAACAGCTTTTGCCGGGTCTCAAAACCGATCAGTCCGCCCAGGTCTCTCGGCTCGGTCCATTGGCTGGTGATGCCGGCCATCTCGGAGATGATCAGAATCCTTGGGAATACCCTTCTCCAGCGGCGAAGATGGGACACAAGCTGTTGCTGCGGGATGCCGGAGATGGCCAGGATGGCGTAGCCGGCGCCGAAGTCGCGTGCCACCCAGTCGGCGTCATCGAGCGTTCCCACCACCGGAACGCCGTCACACACTCCGTGCTTGCGCGGATCGTCATCCAGGAATGCCACCGGCCTGTACCCCAACACGCGGTTGGCGTTGAGGGTGCGGACCGTGGCCCGTCCCGCGCTCCCGGCCCCGATCACCACAACCGGAACGCCCCACCACGGCCGGCTGGCCGCGGCGTGCATCGTGAGACTGCGGCCGCAGGAAACCAACGCCATGGAAAGAGCCCACGCCAGCATCAGGGCGCCGCGCGAACCGGCCCACGACTCCTTCGCGAAGAACATGGCGAAGAGGAACAGGAGATAGACCGTGCTGACGCCCCTGCAGATGCCGCGCAGGTGCTCGACCGCGGTCAGGCCGATGCCAGGGTACTGACCCCTGCCGGCGAACACGCCCACGCAGCACAGCGGCAGGAGGAGCACCTCCCAACGGAGCGGCGGAATTGATGGATTGATCGCGCGCCACAGCGCGAAGCCCGCCACCACCGCCACGCTCAACATCCAGAAGTCCGAAGCCGCCAGCGTCGCGGTCATATACGCGGGCGAATAGGCCGATCGACGCGCAGTCACGGCCTCGGCAGCCATGCTGATCGGCGGAGACGAAGTGGAGCGCTCGGTCTGACGTGCAGCGGAGGACATTAGGATTCCATCGTGGGTGAGGTTAGGCGCCGCGCGGCGCGCTGGATGCTCGGCCGGGCCTTGCACCGGGCTTGAGGATCGCGATGTAGTTGCTTACACCACGAAAGAACTCGCAGTCTTCGTAATACTCAAGCACCGGCGTGGTCACGCCGCCGGGGCAGATTCGCCGGAGTTCGAATCCCAGCGGCGTCAGCAGTTCCCAGAAGTCCCGGAAGAAGGTTCGGCTGTTCACGTTTCCCGCGCCGAATTCAAACGACAAGGCGCCTATACACCCCTCTCGTAAGGCGGTCAGGGCGCCTCTCAGCGCGAATAACTCGTGACCTTCTATATCCATCTTCAGAAAGTTGACATGCTTCAACGATCTGCTACGGATGACGCTGTCTAACGTGACGATCTGGACGTCGGTGGCTGTGAACCCGCCGCCTCGCGCAACGCTGTCTCCGCGGAAATGCAAGCTGGCCAATCCGCTCGTGCTGCTGTTCGTGTACAGGGGTTGCGTACCAGGCTGTTCTCCAGCGGCTGCACGAATCACTTCCAGATTCGCGATCGATTCCAGGAAGGGAAGGCACCCCGGGTTCGGCTCCAAGGCAATCCATGTTCCTTTGTCGCTGCTGAGGCGCCGGCGGACCTCCCTGGTCCATTCGCCGCGATTCGCTCCACAGTCGATGACGACTGGCTCCGCGTTCGTGCGTTCGCGGATCACTCTTGCGGCTGCGGCCTCCTCGCCCTGGTCCCACCCCGAGCCACATCCCTTTCCTATGATGAGTTCGAGGTAAGAGGCCATCAGGGCAACGGCACCGGTTGCCCCTATCCGGTTAACCGTAGCTCCTAAGGGCGGAGTGATTCCTTTCGCAACTCGATTGAGGGCACCCGGGGTATTCAGCTTTATCATGATGAGCCTAGGCGTGCCGCAGCAGACCCAAGAGTTCCAGCCCGAGTGAGGTCATGCGCCGCTCTGCGCGGCCGTCGCTCGACCGAATTTCACGCGAAGCAGTTGTAGGGCGAATAGAACGATAAACCGGGGATTCTGCTTCAGATATCTTTTCCAAAGCCGGCGCGGTTCGGTGGCCAGGCGAAACAGCCACTCCAGACCAACGCCCATCATCCACCGCGGGGCTTGCGGCTTGGCCCCAGCGAGAAAGTCAAACGCTGCGCCGACGCCGACCATGACCGCCTGGACCTGGCCCCTGTGCGCCGCCATCCAGAACTCCTGCTTTGGATTTCCGATTCCTACGAAGAGAATTCGTGCACCGGAGCCATTGATGTCCTGGATAATCCGCTGATCCTCTTCTAGCGTCAAGTCACGGAAAGGCGGGGAATACGCGTACGCGACCCTCAGCTTCGTGAACCGTTCCTTCATAACCTGCGCAAACCGATCAAGAACGCGTGGTGATCCACCATAGAACCCGACCGGCAGATCCTCCATGGCTGCCCGCTCCAATATGATCGGAGTCAGATCGGGTCCGTACACTCGGGTCGCCTCCTTGCAGCCGAGCAGCCTCAGGCCCCATACGAGCGGCATGCCATCCGGCGTTACCAGGTCCGCTCCGTTCATTACCTCCTGAAATCCAGGCGTGTCGTGCCCTTCCATTACCTGGCTCACCGTCGCGACGCAAACGTACCTGGATTCCTCCCGCTCCGCCCACTCGCAAGCCGTTGCGGCGGCGTGAGGGTAGCTGGTGGCATCCACCTTCGTGCCCAGAATCCATCGCTCTGCGACTTCGGTTGACATCGGGTCAAGCGTTTCCCACAGCCCACTAGTATGCGGCTATCGAAATTCGGCAACTTCGCCTGGCTGTGTATCCCAGTTCAATCTCAGCGCATGCCTTTCGGACTGGCAAGGCTGCCTTCGAGAAGAACTCGCAACAAGCGAACACTATCACACCGAACCTTCGCCGCCACCAGTGCCGCCGGGCAGTTCTGCCGCGTTGCCACTGCAGAGTCTCGCAAAAAAACGCAAGTTGTCAACCCTTAGTTTTACTGCCATAAGCAGACGCAACGTCCGCCAGCACAACCGTTCGCCCGGATGGTGAGCCAGGTACGTCCGGAACATCTCAATGTCCGGCCACTCCTCGCGGCCTTTGCACCGCTGGCGGCGCAGCGCCCTTATGAAGGCGTTGTACTCGATGTACTCCGGCCTGGCGATTGTCCCCTTCGGCAGAATGTTGTAGCGATAGAGAACCTCCGGCACGTTATGGAACTTCACCTCGCCGGATTCGTAAAGTCGGCACAGGTGATCAAAGTCTTCCATGTGCTCAATAGCGGTCCTGTTAGGAAACTTTCTTGCCAGCGTGACCGGCATCAGCATTGTTCCGCTGACGATCCTCGCGCGGTTGTACAGCCGGTGAAATCCTGCCACGATATCCTCGTGCCTCTCAGGCAGGCTCATGACACTCCGCCGGCCGTGAACAACCCGCTCGACGCCACAGCCGACTATAGTGTTTGGACTACTCTGAAGCAGGGCCGTCACCTGTCTTTCGATCCGGAGAGGGTAAGACCAATCGTCAGCGTCCTGGTACCCGACCAGATCGCCGCACGACAATCTGACTCCGATGTTCTTGGAGCTGGGTAGGCCGGGCACCTCAGGGCTACTCTTCACATAGATGCGTAGCCTGGGGTCTCGAAACGTCTTCGCGATATCGACGGTTCCGTCAGTCGAGTTGTCGTCGATTACCAGCAACTCAAGCCGACGGTACGACTGCTGGAGAATGCTCTCGATCGCCGCAGCTATCCACCGGGCTTCATTACGACAAGCCATGATTACCGAGACGCACGGTTCCTCCATTTCTTTGCGGCCCACCTACAGTCTGTTAGCTATATCCCAACCCCGGCGCGGGGGAACGGTAACATGTAAACTTGGCGCGTGCCTTCAAAACAACCGTCGAAACACACCTTCCGCCCGTCACGGCTCCATCGCGGGTGCAAGTCACAGCGCGTCTCCCCCGAAAAGCGCGGCGGTGTGTAGCTCCGGTACAATCGGATTGCCGACCCCGTCGCGGTATCGCACACGTATAGAGTCCGGCGTCGCATCAGGTCCGCATAGGTATCAAGAAGGATATATCGGCGGCAGGGCGAATAAGTCGGGTGCCCGTCCTCTCTCAGGAGATTCTCGCCCAGTGTCACCGCCTCGCCAGACGCACAGTCAATCAAGTAGAAATGCTGACCCAGCGGCGGCCGGTCAGCCCAGACCAGAATCCGTTCACTGCTCTCCCACGTTGCATGCGACACGCACCGGCTGGTCATCAGGCAATGCAGCCGGCCTCCAGCGATGTCGGAGTAGAAGAGACTCGATACTTCGAGGCCCCGGACACGCCGGCGATAGACGAACATAAACATCTGCCCAGTTGGATCGATCATCACGTGCTTCACCCGACCGTCCGAGACATCGTGCAAGATATCGCCAGACTCAACGGCGATCTCCCGAACACTAAACAAGAGACGGCTCGCCCCGTCCGTCAAGGACAGCCGCCGCAGTCCGTCGTCAGCCGGTAGAGCCTCGCCGTGAACGGCCGCGCCCGAACAGTATCCGTAACCGGGTCGAAAGCGGTGAATCCGTTCAAAATCGACACCTATGGCCCAGGTGCCGTCCGGGCTGACGTCCCAAACCGCTTCAGGAAACACACGCTCCTGTCCTCCGGCCACGAAGCGCACCACGGACACGAACCTGCCTTGTCTGTAGTCGTTGTACAGCACTCGTGATTCGTAGTCCGGCCCTAACCACTGGGATCGGCAGCCGAGCTGAAGATTCCACGCGCGGGTTTCGGCAAGAACCGCGGACCGGCCATTTCTGGTGTCTACGATCAGTACCTGCGCTGGGTCGTTGACCGCCGGGTGGCGATCCGCAAACGGCGCCCGCAGGCACACGAGGTGAGAGTCCGTGGCATCCCAAGGACAGTTGTCATAATACCCAACCAGGTGGTGTGCATCCAGCGGCGTAACGCGTTCCGGACATTCCGGCCCCTGGGAGAACATTGCCGCGGTCGCTGCGATTGGCGCCTGGACGCCCAGTTTCGCGGCGTATGCGAGGCGCGGGAACCTCCGTGCGGTCGCGGTCCACAAAGTGCGCGATCTTCCCATTATCCCGTCTTTCCAAATCACGTTCGTGCTAGCTCGATCGCAGCCATCACACCAGAAGCAAAGCTCTCCACCATTTTTTCGAGGGTCACCAACTCTCGGGATTTCTCACAACCATCGACCAAACCCTCGCTGCCCGCACTGCCGAGGACGTTTACCACTGTTCCTACGTAGTCTTCTATCGTGTTCTTTGTCACGAGCCCGTTTCTGCCATGCTCCATGTAGGCGATCTCAGGCCCATGCGACTGGCCCTCGGTCGTGACGAGCGGCGTTTTGTAGGCAAACGAATCGACAATGGAAAGTCCGACCGCACCAGGCAGGAGAAACAGATCGCTGACCCTAAAATACCGCGCCTTCTCGCCGTTGTACTTCGCGCCCACGTAATGCACCCATTCTGGATTGGAAGTAGCAAACGCTGAGATTGTGGCCGTCTGGGGGCCATCGCCTATCAAGATCAGGTGAAAGCGAGTGATCCTCTGTCGCAGTTGGCGCGCCGCCTCGATCAGGAAATCGAGCCGCTTTTCCCGGTAAAAGCGGCCGCAATAGATGCCAACCTTATCATCCGGCCCTATTCCCAACTCGACCCTGGTCCGGTGCGCGTCGTCGCTGGCGATGCCGTCGTAGAATTTGGATTCCGCGCGCGTATCGATGCTGTTGTTGACTGAGCAGATGCGCTCGGGCGGGTAGCCAAGATCGCGGACCACCTGGGCTGACTTGTCGTTGTAGGCGAACCAATAGTCTACCACGGTAGAAAGATACCGGCGCAATCGTTCTGTCAGCGACAATTCGGACACACGAAAGTTCTTGCCGTGGCCCCAGAAGGCCAGCCGGAAGCCCAGCAGCCTGCGGCAGGCAAACGCCGGGTAGTTCGCCAACTCCAGCAGGTTCTGCTGAACAATTACGAGATCCGAGCGGGCCATCGGTGGCAACACCCATTGAATGGGAACCCGGCGGGAGCCAATCCTAAGTACTACGGTGTGAACTGGCAAGAACCACTTGGAGACGGCAGGACAGGACAGCCCATCAAAGCGGGACTTGGGAACCGCTACACGCAGCTTGATGCCCCTTCCGGAAAGGGTATCACCGAGCTGGCAGTAGAACGGTACGCGGAAGGACTCAAGTTCGCTCTTCACAATCAGAACCGACGGAGTTCTACTCATAGCATCGCTTTCTGACACATCTTGCCAATCACCCGTGAAGCCACGCTCGCCATGGTGAGATGCTCGATTTGCCCGGCGAAGGACTGCCTTATGAAACTGGCAATCCTGCGAAGCTTAGGGAGGTTCGGCCCGAGAGCATTAGGCATGCCGCGTGTCACGAAGTGACCCTTGATGGAAATGATCCCCCTTGCCTCGACAGTTCTCGTGATCGCCTGGAATATCGACGGCAAGTCCTCGTCAAGTCCAATGTTTTGCGGCAGGTTGACAATCGGACCCACGAGAGTCGGATGCGTGTGACTCACGCGTTCACGTCCTACATTCAGCCCGCCGTCGATCGAGGACCCGCAAAGGTAGGTAAAACCGAGGTCGCGAAGTATCGGGAGAATGTGGAGATCGCTTGCGAGATCCCAGCCAGGTTGCCGGAACCCTACGGGACTCAGATTAGCGCGACGAAAGCAGGCAAGGGCGCTGGCGAGAGCCATCCGGCTTTCGGATGCCGTCTTGAATGCAAACTCAGTGTGGCGGCAGAAAAATGGATTCTCGTTCTGCCGGTGATGGAAGCCATGCACCGCAAGCTCGACACGAAAGCGTTCTGCCAACGCCTTGCACTGGTCCAGCCAGTGGGCATTCTCAGCCAGCGCAATATTGCAACTGCGTCGGCCCGCAGTGGAGAGGGGCTGGCTTCGCTGGAATTCGTAATCCGGCACGACAAAGAACGTCATGGCGGTCTCTGGAAACTCGTCCAGGAACCCACGTATTTCGGTGAGCAGCCCCCCGCGTATCCTACCCCCAAAATCGATACCGGTTTCGGGATCGTGCATCGGGCATAGGTCGTCAAAATTAAAATTGCAGATTGCGTCGAAATCCGTCAGCGTTCTTGTGTCAACCTCTTCAAGCGCCAGGGGCACCTCGTACGCCAGGGCCGACAAGCGAAAGCGGAAGCGGGCGCCGCAGCACAAGCCGCACGACGCCCCGTTTTAATGTCCTCTTCAGGTCGGCTAACATAGTGCAACTGAAAGCTGGGCCGGGCGCCGACGGATGCAGGCCGCGCCGGCAGAGGTCGCGGGACGTTCGTTATCGGCCCAGGAGCACGCGGACATAGGGAACCGGCCAGTAGAGCAGTGCGCGAACACCCGCGTGCGTCCACAACAACCTCCACCAGTCGCTTGGCGGTAGGCCCTTGCGCCCTACAAACAACCTGAAGCGTTCCAATCGGCTCAGGTTTTGGTCCTCCCACGTTCCATCCACGGCGTTCCGCTGGCACTCGGCCGCGAAGCCCGGAGCTACGACCACCGGTATCCCCCGGCTCCGGGCGCGCAATCCGTAATCGGTATCGCCGGAATAGTGCATAAAGGGCCGCATAATCCCCAAGATCCGGTACGCTCCGCGCGTGACGAGCACGCAGTTTCCGTTAAAGATATCGCAGCGCTTTGCGGCATCCGGGTCGGGCGTGACGGGCAACCCGCGGACGGGATGCCGGCCACTGAGGATAGTGCCAGTGTAGGTCAGTTCTCCGCTCGAAGGATCGCAGCACGCTCCGACCACTATGCATGCAGGAACGGCGGCCCCAGTCGCGACGCGGAGGAGCATTTCGATGGCGCCGGCCTTCAAGATCGTATCGTCGTTCAGCCACAGGTAGTAATCCGGGTCGGCCTCGCTAGCGCGCGTCCACGCCAGGCGCATGCCATTGCACCAGAACAGAGATCCCCCGCCCTGAATGACGGTTACATCGGGGTGCGCCGCCTGCACTGCAGCAGGCGTACCGTCAGTGCAGCCGTCGTCAACCAGATAGACCTTCAACTCAATTCCCTGCGGGAGCGCCTGCTGGAACAATCGATCCAGGCAAGCAACCGTCTTTGCCTTGCGATTGTGGCAGGTGATCAGGACCGCAACGGCTCTCATCGTGGGCATGCCGCTGCCGCCGAGTCTCCTGCTGGCAAAAAGGCGTATACCCGCACCGGCTGGCGGCATCTTGATTGGGGTGCCCCTTGGGTAGCTGCGATCCAAAGGAGGCCAAGGAGCGCACTCTGCAGTATGCCCCCACTGTAGGGGACCAGATAAACAAGTTCCGAAAACAGGATCGCCTGTAAGAGCGCCCTATTTCTTTGGGAGCCCGGCTGAATTCTGGAGAGGATGTGCACGGGGCCCCAGCTCCGTCGGATCAAGACGACGAACCATACCAGGAGTACGGAGGCTCCAACCACACCGTTGAAAGCCAGCGTTTGGACGTAGCGGCTGTGGATATGTGTCGATGCGAAGCTCCCACCCTCTACCCTCGCGGCCCACCCGGCGGGCGGGCCGATAGACACATCGAGCGCGCCGTCGGCGAGAAGCCGGTCAGTCGCCTCGGCATATCCCTTAGTTCTCCAGGCCCACGTGCTATGGGGGTCCGCCACATGAGCTAGGTCCGTGGCGCCAATGTCGCCAGCTTTCTCTAGAACCCCAGGGGCTGCGATCATCAAAAAGCACAGTGCACCGCTGGCAATTCCCCCAAGGGCAAGCCAGCGAACCGGCGACTCCCGGCCTGTCCGAAGCAACAGCCATGCCGCCCCTGCCGCAGTCGCTACCCAAACACTCCGATGCTGCAAGCCGAGGGTTACCAGACCAAACACGCCTGCTCCCGCCCACCACCACCACCCCTTGCGACGCTCCACCACCAGGAGGTAGATCGCGGCGATGAACGCCTGGCCAACTACAGATGCGTCATTTGAACCGAGCGCGCGCCCGACTTCACGAAGGTCGTCCTGGAGCGCCACTGGGGTGGGTAGTGCGCCCGCCCACCGGAGGAGCGCAATCACGCAAAAGCAGAATCCGGCCCAGCCGATCCACCGGGCCAGACGGCCAGCATCCAGCCGCAGAACCGGTTGCAACATCATAAGGGCGAGCGCTGGCGCCGTGAAAACGAGAAGGCTCCTAACGCTATTTCCGGCTTGTCGCAGCCCAAACGTGCTGACTCCCCTGACAAAGACCAATGCGAGAAGGCCCAAGAGCAGGAGAGCTGGCACGGCGTCCCGGGAAATACCTTTACGATAACGGATTAGTAGCAGCAACCCCGTGAGCAGAAGCACCAGACAGGCCACGTCATCAACGTAGACGTTCACTCCCAGGTCCAAACCGCCCGTACCCAATTCGAGGCAGTCTAAGACGGCAGCACTCGATATCGCAGCGAACGCAACCCAGCCGGGCCTGTGCCAAATTACCAGCAGACCAAGGACCCCTACGGCGAGGAAAACCAGTTGGAGGCCAATCGCGAAGATCAAGTCAGATGCTCCTGCCGCGCATTCGCCAACACGTTCTCTTCTGGCACGGTCACTACGTCCCGCCGATGTGCTCCGCCTACGGCTACAGCCCCGTGCCCCGGCCTTGCCGCGGTCTCCGCGGGGCTGATACCCGCATAGAGATCGTAGTACGCCTTTGCGCCGCTCTCAACACCGAACATGGCCCGTACGGACGCGGCGTTCCCAGCGGAGCCCGAAGGGGATCGCAGGCAAGCTGCCTCAATCGCCTCCGCAATCGCAGCGGGTTCAGGCCGCACCCAGAAACCGTCCGGGACGGTTGCCTTCAGGTCGCGAAGGCCGGGAACGTCACTCAGAACGAGCGGGAGCCCACAGGCCGCCGCCTCAATCGCAGCGATGCTGAATCCCTCGCGCAGAGAGGGCATCACGAACACGTCGGTGGCCCACAGCACGTCGCGGGGAGCCGGGGTGTACCCCAGAAAGATGCAATGTCCCAGCACACCGGCCTCGGCTGCCAGCGCCCGTTCTGTGCTCTGGGCGTCCTCTCCACCGGCATGGACGTAGCACCAGTGCGGGCTCGTTTTTAGAAGCTGTTCAATGGACCGGAAAACGACGGGGTGGTTCTTCACGGCACTGCAATTGCCGACGGTCGTGAGGATTCTCCAGCTCCCTGCGATGCCGAGGGCGCGGCGGGACGCGGCCCGCTCCGCCGGCGAGGGGGGGCGAAACTGCTCGTAGTCGCACCAGTTCGGAATCACCGCCACTCGGTTCCGGAACCTCCGCAACTCGTTATCGGCAACCGAGGGCCCGACGGCTACCATCGTCGCACCCAACAGCCGCAGCCCAAAGCGCATAGCCATCCGGACAAGCCGCAGCCACCCGGTAAATGGGAACGTGTTGTGGACCGTGCGAATGATCCGGCGGACCCCGGCGCACCTCGCGACAAGCCCGTAGTAAACGTGTGCCCGCTCTGTGTGAATGTGGACCGCATCGAATCGGCCATCGCGAATCAAGGCGTAGACTTTACGGAAGAACCCCAGCCTCTTGTGGAACGGTATGTGAAACACCTCGAAACCAGCCGCTCTGAGGCTACCAGCATAAGGCCCCTCGGCCTCACCAGTCGCTAAAATGGCATGGCAGCCCGCCCCGGCAAACCAAAGCGGTGCAGCGATTCGCAGCATGACCTCCGCCCCGGACGGGCGGAGTTCTCCGAGAATGTGCAACACCCGCGGCGCTGCCCCCGGCGACGCGCTCCGCTGCGGCGGAAGGGCCATCACTTCCCACCCCACTCCCGGATGATGTCACCATAGAAATCCAGATGCATATCGGCCACGCGATCAAGACTGAAGCGGTCGCGTATCATCTGGCGGCCGTAGGACACCAGGTGGAGCGCTTTGTCCCGGTCGCGTGAGAGTGCGAGCATGGCCCGGGCGATCTCAGGTGCGTCTTCAATGTCGACCAACAGACCCGCCCGGCCGTAGTCAAGCGTCCAGGGCACGGCACCGCTGGCGCGGCCCGCGATCACCGCGCAACCAGCTTGAATCGCTTCGCACATGACGATCCCTTGGGTCTCAATCCGGGAAGGGTGCACCCATATATCGATTTCGCTCGCGAGCTGGTTGAGAACGGCACGGTGCGGTTGAGCCCCACGGAATTCGATCGGCAGGCCGGCATACCGGGATCTCAGTCCATCCCAGCCCCCGCCGAAGACCGCAATTCGGCTACCGGGCAGCTCCTTGTGTACGCTGTCGAAAGCCCTTAGTGCCGCGCCGACGTTCTTCAGACGCCCCGGTGTGCCATAGCACCCGAAAGTCACGCCGCCAGTTTTCGGAAATGCCTCAGTTGGCCGGACACCCTCTGGTAGCGGCGGAATTGCGTTCGGAATCACCCGAATTTCACCTTGGAAACGGTGCACCAGCCTAAGATATGTTTCGACGTACGGCGAAATCGCAATGATGTGCCGGAATCGCCTAAAAACCGCGGACGTGTTAACAATCCAACGGACGTTGGAAGCATGCGCCCATGGCCCCCAGTTCCAGCCTGGACTGAGCAGCGCATACTCCCAGAGAGTGTCTTGCACCGTGAGCACCTTCGGTCCGGGCCAATCGGCCACCGCTCTGGCAGCCTCCCACGTCCAATGCGCATGCGCCACAGCAGGATGGAGATTGCGAAGATGATCCAGAATCACGCTTCGCTCTCGCCGCAGGCCGTCCAGGACCCACGCCGTCCTGCCCCGCTTGGGATACACAATTGCGCTAAGGGGAGAAGATTGTGCGATAACCCCGGCCTCACCCTTAAGCCCCCCTAGCAGGGTGGTTTCCAAGCCGCGTTTGACGAATTCGCCGGCAAGATGGTGGATCGGCGGAGCGGGAGGGCCGCTCAGGGCCGCCAATGCCGGCGCGCCATCGCCCCCCACCAACGAGGCAATGGCGCAGGGGTCAAAATGCCCGGCTAGCACAACATGACAGTCTTTCCTGGGGGCCATCGCCTCACGGCTTGGAGCAACAGCTACCGGAGTAGCATCCGGGCGCTCCGCACCAATAAAGGAAAGCCTGCCCAACCCTGTCATCCCTCCCACCCGAGAATCGAATCGGGCACATCCCCGTCGCCACGGGGCCTAGAGAGAAACCCGAGCACTGGCTCGGCAGCCCTTCGGCCCGCCAGGCGAGCCTCACGGAGGCTCTTGACTATCTCGATCATCTCCGCACAGCGATGATACTGGGTGTGATGAGCCAAGACACGTTCTCGTGCCCCCTGCCCCAGGCGGACCCGGTCACTGTCTGGCATTTCCAGAAGCTTGTCGCACACAGCAAACATCTCCTCCTGGCTTTGCGCCAACCACCAATCCCGGCCGGGATCGAGAATGCGATCAACGCCAGAAATCCAGTAATCGATCAAGGGAATACCGGAGGCGACGGCGATGAAAGGGCGGTCCGACGTGTAGTAGTCGTGGTATGCGTTTGGCATCCCGCCCAACGCTACCGCCGACCTGCAGTAGGCTTGATGCTGCGTGGCGTAGGCTATAGGCCCCTGCCACGATGGGTTGTTTTCCCAACCCATTCCGAACAGGCCGAACCGCCGCCCGTAACGCTTCGTAGCGGCCTCAACGAATTTCACACGCTTGCGCGAGACCCAATAGAAATGGCTGAGCGGGTTCCGGGACCGGATTCGGCTGCCTACAAACACGATGTCGAACTCCGGCCGTAAGGCGTCAGGTCGCCCCGCCGAGAACCGGACCTGGCAGCAGCCGTTTGGCATGAGAACGAGATTTTTGCTGCCCGACGCCCTCAGTTGCCGCGCAAGGTATCCCATGCCGGTGAGAAACGTGATGTCGGATAGCGCGCTCGCGGTCCTGAAACACCTCGGGAGTCTCTTTGTTACTCTGCCAAACCCGTCTCCCAGGCTGCTGAAGACAGTCGGTCTGCATGGCAGATCTCTCAGATGTCGGATCCCCGGGGAAGGGTCCGGAATGGGACCGTGAAAGAACTGGAGGAAGATGGCATCCGCTTCCATGTCCCCGGCCGTTTCGCATGCGTACTGCCACAGCCCATCCCATCCCCGCTCTTCTGACACCCCATAGTAAGGGATCGCCCGGTGTGCTTCCAAGATGCCTTCCGCGACCAGGCGGCAAAAACCGTCGTGGTAGCCCGGATGATCCTTGGCCGCATCCTTGGCCTGGTAAAGAACTAGAAGCCTCATACGATTTCCGGAGTACGGCGCTCACGCAACAGGCTGCGAGCAGAGCATTGAAGCCTCGTCTTCCCGTGTGGCAAGCGACCTCAGCCACCTGTCAACGCTGCCCGGAATCGGAAGCCCTCTGCCGGTAATAAGCCAGGACAGATCCCGGTAAAGGAACCTTCGCGGGAAGAGGAGAATCGCTCCCATCACAACACCCAGGCCTGCCCCCCCAGAAAGAAGCAACCTTGGCCAATCCGCCCAAGCCGCCAGCCGGACGTTCAGAGTTCCCGCCGTGACGAACGCTAGTCCTCCGAGCAGCAGCCCGCCAAGCGGCGCCCTTACGAATGCCAGCCAAGGGATACGGATTTCTCGCTTCACATAGACCGCCGCAGCCGCGGCACGCACCAAATACAGGCAAATGCACACGGTCCAAGCCAGGGTGAGCAACGCCGAGCTCCTCCAGGCCACCAGACCCAACGAGATGCCTCCAAAGGCTGCAGCTATGATCTGGGTGCGAAGATCCAGGTCCGGCCTTCCACGGCTGATCAACATCGGGCTACACACCGCCGCAACTGCATCGAAACAGACGGCAAATGCTAGCGGAACGAGGACTGGGGCGGATCCAACCCACTTATGGCCGAGCACCGCCTGAATGAGAGTTCCGGCAGTTCCGGCCACCAGAAGGAAGAATGGGAAGACCAAAAGCGCGACGGCTGCGATGATCGCCAGGAATGCCCGCCGGACAGTAGCCTCGTTTGCCTGAAGTCTGGAGTATACAGACAGAGAGACCGTTTGAACGGGTGCGACGAGCGCGGTCTCGGGAACCCCCACCAACATATAGGCGCGATTGTAAAGCCCCAATTGTATTGTGCCCAAGACACGCCCGATCAGGAAGTTTGGCATGGCCCCGATGGACCAACACACGACGTTCGATCCCGCTAAGAATGAGCCGAAGCGAAGGAGCGCCTTCGACTCGGGTCCAATGTATGGAAGAAGGCTGTGGCGCACCAAGGCCCAGCTCACGACGGTGCAGAGCGCGGCCTGCGTAAGTTGCGCCCAGACGAGAGTCCAGACCCCAGCCCCGGCGCAGGCGAGCGGGATGCCCAAGGCGCCGTACCCTATCAGATACGAGGCAATTTGAACCTTCTGGATCGCTTTAAAACGCAAGTCTCGTCTCAACAGGGCTGTCGAAGTCTGGCCGGCACTTACGACCACGAGCATGAACGCCAAGGCGCGCATAACGGGCCGTGCGCCCTCCTGTTTGAGCAGTGCCGCTATCAGCGGAGTCGACAGAACTGTCCCAGCGGCAAGCACCAATCCCAGCAGCACCTGAAGCGTGAAGACGCCGCGTATCTCCCTAGCTGAAATTGTTGCGTTCCGAATGAGCTGAATGCTCAAGCCCGAATCGACCACCAGGTTACCCAGGGCGATCACGACCATCGCAATGGCAACCAACCCAAACGGCGCCGGGCCCAGCAAACGCGCGAGCACGACATTGATCCCAAAGCCAGCGCCCGCGCGCACGGCAAAGCCGGCGAGGTTCCACCCGACGCCGGACGCGGCCTTCGCCGCCAGCCCCCCAGATGATTGGGGTTTCGCGTCTTTCACGCTTGCATGCTCCCGCGCTTACCGCCGTTGTGCCTCGGCGGGAGATCGTCGGACCCCGTCCCACTGGCCGAATGTGCGGCCACATAGGCTTCGCTGAACCTTCGGACCTTGTTATCCCAGGTCAAAAGCTTCGCCCGCTCGATTGCCCCTTTGGAAAGCCGGTCGTAGAACGATCGATTACCTGCCAGTTGCTCGATAGCTAGCGAGAAGCTCTTAATGCTAGTCTCCGGATTCACCAACGGGACCTTAATCCCGCACCGCTCGTCAACGGCTATTCCCATACCACAGGCATCGTGGCAAACGACTGGAAGGCCGAGGGAGAGCGCCTCCAGGACCACTGTGGAAGTAGCCTCCGCAAGGCTCGTATGCAGCAAAACGTGCCCCTTCGACATGATCGCAAGGGCTTCGGGATGGGGAAGGCGACCGTGCCATGTGAGTAGGTGGTCAACGCGAAGGCGGAGTGAGAGGCGCTTGCATGCCTCGGTCGCCGGCCCCTCGCCCAAAATATCCAGGTGAATAACCGGACGCCCCGCAAGATGTGCCATGGCTTCCAACGCCAGCGGTAGCGCTTTTCTAGGGATATGCTGGCCGCTCCAAACGAGGCGCAGGGGTTCGTCGGCTGCACGGTCCCGGGGCGAGTCGCATGTCGGCGACGTGCCAACCTCAAACTGCTGCTCGGCGCACCCCCCCCATCGTTCGATCAACCTGCGCTCGCCATCCGTTACCACCCAGGTCAGCGAGGCCCTCCGCGCGGCCTGCACGGGCCGGCGCGAGAACCGCCGCTGCACGAAGTTCCCCACGCGGCGCGTCAAGAACCGAGTGCCTGCGACACCAAGGATTCTCTGGTAGCTGACCGGCGGATCTGCAGCCCCACTGACTGGCCCCCAAAAGAAGGGAACCGGCAGACGCCAGAGGAGCCCCGGTTCACGATAGGTTGCGAACGTGAGTTGGTGAGCGAGATCGAACGGGGCGTTGGCATGAAGGGCGGCCGCTGCCGCGAACGCATCTCGCTGCCAGAGCCGATACGCCAAGTAGTAGAGGAACCAGAGGCCAGGCCCGGCGTGAACCCAATGAATAGCTTGAGTCAGGCGGGAAGGGGGAACATACAGGATAGTTAAGCCGGGGATCGGCCCGTGAAGACGGAAATAATCCGCCAGCTCCGATTCGGCTTGATTTCGCCCACTGAGATCCCCACGAAGCACCGTCACATCGTGATACTGCGCCAGCCTCGTAGCTACATTCCACCCGACCCCCGTCTCCGAGCCGCTGCTCGGCGCGAATGCGAAAGCCGAAAGTAGGACACGAAGTCTCATAACGGTGCGGCAGCGCGAGGCGGAGCTACCTTATCCCGAGCTGCCCCGATCCGCCGGCGACATGCTGCCAGAACTTCCCCAAATTCCCTCTGCCGCACCCCACCCAAACGCCCCATTGCCGCGCCCTACCCGGCCGGCCAGAGGCGCTATCTTGACCCAGCTCCACTTGCGCCAACCTCCCCAAAACCGTCAGGCACGTTCCCGCCATACCCTCGAAAACGCCCCCTCCGTGCTCAGTGTAGCGGCCGCCATTTCCCAGTCACACCGAATCGAACTATTTCTTTCATTGATTCCATGAGACTTATCCGCCAGCTACACCGCCAGCCCAATTTCCCCCTGCTACTCTCGAATCAGGAATGTGGCAGATCAAAACCAGACCGAAACGCGCAGTACCTCCCCGTCCCTCTGCGGATTGCTCGGGCCCGGCCCACTGGGTTCGGGATGCCCTCGGGTTCTCGGCCGATAGTCTCCAGGCACGCGTGCTGGAAACCGGCGCCAAACGGGGAATCCTCAACTGCACCAGGCAGTGGGGGAAATCCACCGTCACCGCCGCGAAGGCCGTCCACCAGGCGCACCACCACGCCGGCAGCCTCACCCTGGTCGTCAGCCCCAGCGCGCGCCAGAGCGGTGAGTTCCTCCGCAAGGCCACCACCTTCGCGCTCAAGTTGGGCATCAGACCCAGGGGCGATGGCGATAACCAGATCTCCCTCGCTCTTCCCAACGGCTCGCGGATTGTCGGCCTGCCCGGAAGCGAAGCCACCATCCGCGGGTTCTCGGCCGTCTCCCTGCTGCTCGTGGATGAAGCGGCGCGGGTGGATGACGACCTGTACATGGCCATCCGTCCCATGCTGGCGGTCAGCGCCGGAACCCTCTGGCTCATGAGCACGCCGTTCGGCAAGCAGGGGTTCTTCTACGAAACCTGGGCCCACGGCGGGCCGGACTGGGAGCGCATCAGGGCCCCCGCCACGGACTGCCCGCGCATCCGGCGGGAGTTCCTGGAGGAGGAGCGCGCCACCATGGGCGAGCGCCGGTTCCGGCAGGAATACCTCTGCGAGTTTGGGGATTCGGTGACCGCAATCTTCCAGCGCGATCTGCTGGATAGCGCCATCACCCACGAGGTGCAGCCTCTCCATCTCTAAAGTTGGCGGCCATCTGTGTTCATCCGTGTTCATCTGTGGCCAGGAATCGTCTTTATGTTCGAATCGTACTTTATCGGCCTCGGTGAGGTGCAGCCTCTCCTTCTCTAAAGTTGGCAGCCATCTGTGTTCATCTGTGTTCATCTGTGGCCAGGAATCGCCTTTATGTTCGAATCGTTCTTTATCGGCCTCGGCGAGGTGCAGCCTCTCCTTCTCTAAAGTTGGCGGCCATCTGTGTTCATCCGTGTTCATCTGTGGCCAGGAATCGTCTTTATGTTCGAATCGTACTTTATCGGCCTCGATCTGGGGCAATCCCACGACTTCACGGCCATCGCCGTGGTCGAGCGCGCCGTCCTCAAAAAAGAGTTCGACGCCGCTCTCTGGGCCTTCCGCAAAGAGGTCCAACTCCAACTGCGCCACCTGGAGCGCGTGCCCATCGGGACGCCGTATCCGGACGTGGTGCGCCGCGCGGTCGAGATCACCCGCTCGCCGAAGCTCACCGGCCCGGTCCACTTGGCCGTAGACAACACCGGCGTGGGGGTGGCCGTCGTGGACATGCTTCGCGCTGCGCGGCCCAACGCGGTTCTCCTCCCGGTCACCATCACCGCCGGCGATACCGAAAACGAGTGCCAGGGTGCCCACCGCGTTCCCAAGCGGAACCTCATCGTCGGCCTCCAGGTGCTCCTGCAACAGGGCGGCCTGCGCATCGCCGCGGATCTCAAGGATGCCCCCACGTTACTGGCTGAGCTGATGGCCATGCAAGTCAAGGTCTCCGCCGCCGGAAACGAACAGTTGGCCGCTTGGCGCGAAGGAACCCACGACGACCTGGTCTTCGCCCTGGCCCTGGCCATCTGGGCCATAGGAAAAGCATATCCCAAACGCCAGGCGGACGCCGCCGATTGGTGGCACAACCCATATGAGTCCGAAATGATCCGCACCTTCAAAAACCGTATGTCCCAAACCTAATTTATGCACTACTACCTGTCAAATTCCCCGCTCGCCGCTCCGGTCTTATGTGGGGCAGGTTGTCAACCTGCGGCGGGTTGTTAACCCGCCTCCCGACCTGTCTGCGCTCCCCCCAGGTGAGAGCGCTAATTCGCGCCCTTGTCGCTACGCCTTCATCCGCACCCAACAATCCAACCACCAATCCAACACCATGCCTTCACTACGACTCACTCTAGCAGCCCGCGCCAACGGCGCCCGTTCCAAAGGACCGCTCACCCCCGAAGGGAAGCGCCGCTCCTCTCAAAACGCCATCCGCCACGGTCTCCTCGCCAACTGTCTCATGTTGCAGGACGAATCCCGCGCCGCCTTCGACGCCCTCCTCGCCCAGCACCTCGACCGCCTCCAGCCCGCCGATGGCGTCGAGTACGGTTTCATCGAGGAAATGGTGGCGGCCTACTGGCGGATGCGCCGCGCCTGGGCCCTGGAAACCCGCATCCTCGAAAACCGCGTGGCCGCCCAGCCATCCGGCGACGAAATCGACCGCATGGCCACCGCCTTCACCGACCTGGCCAACCAGCCGGCCCTGGGCCTGATGCACCGCTACGAAACCCGCCTCCACTGCATCTACCAGCGCGCCCTCCAAAACTTCCTCCTCCTCCGCGCCGCCGCCCCCGCCATACCAAACGAACCCAATCCCATTTCCGAACACCCCGCCGAACTCCCTCCCCCCGCCGCCCCCCCATGAGCCCCTGCGTTATGTGGGGCAGGTTGTCAACCTGCGGCGGGTTGTCAACCCGCCTCTTTGGCGCCATTGGCAGTGTCTTCGCCCCCGTCCGACCACGCATCAACGCAGAAGCATTGTTTATCCGTGCTTATCTGTGTTCATCTGTGTTCATCTGTGGCTAAACATGCTTTTCGAGTGTTTTCGCCCCGTCCGCCACTTCCACTCGTCCCCCTAATTCTTCGTCGGCTTATAATACTTCGAGTAGTACTTCCCGTAATACCCGTAGTAATAATACCGGTCGCTCATGTCCTTGCGGACTTCATTCAGCGCCACACCCACCACGTTCGCCTTCACTCTTTTCAAGCTGGCGATCACGCTCCCGACCGCGTTCCGGTTGGTCTGCCCCGCCAGGGTCATGACCACCACCCCATCCACGATCGCGGCCATCTGAAGGGGCTCGGCGAAGCCCAGCAGCGGGGGGGAGTCGACGATGATCAGATCGTAGTCCGGATCGGCTTCCGCGAACAGTCTCTCCAGGGTCCTGCCCAGGCGGTCGGCGGCGCTGCGGGAGGCTGGGCCCGCGGTGAGGATGTCCAGGTCCGGATAGTCCTCGCTTTTCTGCACGGCCCCGCGCCAGCCGGTGTCGCCCTTGATTACAGTAGACAGCCCCTGATCGTTGGTAAGGCCCATCCGCTGGTGAACTCCGGGGCGGCGCAGATCGGCGTCGATCAGAAGGGTCCTGCGCTTCTGCTGGCTGTGTACGATGGCGAGGCGCACTGCGGCGGTGGTCTTTCCTTCGCGCGGTGTGGCGGAGGTGATGAGCAGGGTGCGGGGGCGGGTGTTGAGATCGGAAAGCAGGATCGAATCGCGCAGCGTCCGGATGGCTTCTTCAAAAGCCGCCTCCTGCGAGTTGCCCGAGCCGTATTTGGCCAGGGCGGTGGTCCCGTGCCCCGCCATGCGAACGCGAAGCAGCCCGTGCCGCCATTTCTTTACCACCGGGAGCGAGCCCAGCACCTCGGTCTTCAGCGTGCGCTGGATGTCCTCGGGGTCGCGCACGGTGTTGTCGAGCGTGTCCGCCAGAACGGCCAGGCCGACCGCCAGCAGAGTGGAGAAGAGGAGTGCCAGGATGGCGTTCAGCTTCAAGTCCGGGAAAACCGGCTTGAGACCCGGGCGGGCGGAATCGGCCAGGCGGATTGAACTGTTCTGGAAGCTGGAGTTGATGCCTGCTTCCTTGATCTTGCGGACCAGTTCTTCGTAGAGGCCTTTGTCGCTGTCGGCTTCCTGTTTGAGGGATTTGTACTGGAAGGAGTGCGCGTTGAGGTGGTCGAACTCGGCCTTGGTGTCGGCCACCGCGCTGGCCAGCATGGACTCGCGGTTGGAGGCTTCCTTGTATTCCAGGCTGACGCGGTTCACGATGTTCGTCTTCAGCGCGTCGAGTTGGCGCTCCAGCTCGGCGACTTGAGACTGCACCTTCTTGTACTCGGGGTGGCCGGCGCCGTACTGGGCCGCGATGGTGGCGAACTTTTCGCGTGCCTCGTCCACGTGGTCCGAAAGCCGGCGGAGTTGCTCGCCCTGTGTGGAGGCTTGGGCGGCTTCCATGGAGCCGCTCTTGACGGAATTGTAGGCGGCCTGCTGGCGGACTCGGTCGGCCTGGGCGGCGGTGAAGTCCGTGTTGAGCTGCAAGAGGCGGGCGGAGAGGATGCTGGTCTTCTCCTCGGGGTTGATGACGCTGAGGTCCTTTTCGAACTGCGCCAGGGCGGCGGAGGATTTCTCCATCTTGGCCCGCAGCTCTTCGATCTGCTTCTCCATGAAGGCGGAGAGGCCGGCGGTGGCGCGAAAGCGGATGTCGTAGGTGTGCTGGATGTAGCTGTCGGCGACTGCGTTGGCGACGTTCGAGGCCAGTTCCGGGTCGGGCGACCGGTAGCCGATCAGCAGCAGGTAGGTGTTGGGCGGGCGCGTCACCTTCAGCTTGCTGAGAGTGACCGGGGCGTTCTCCGCGCGCGCGGAGGGAATTTTGGCCTCGGCCGGCTGGGAAGCGGCGTCAGCGGAACGGAGTTTGAAGCGCTCGGCGACGGGGCGCAGGACGGAGTCGGACTGGATGATTTTGATCTGCGTGGCCAGGAACTGATCGGCGTCGGAAAGGCCGGCGCGGTTGGCCGCGTCCGGGCCGACGATGCCGGCGGGCGCCTGGCGGTCGACGTCGATGGTTGCGGTGGATTCGTAGATCGGCGTGAGGCGCGAGGAGATCACGACGGTGCAGATCACCGACACCGCCACGAAGGCGAGGATCCTCCACTTGTGGCGCCTGAGTATCCAAAGATAGTGGGAGAGCGGGACGGCCGCTTCTTCGGGCTCGGGCTGAGCGTAGCCGTACGAGGGGTAGACGGTGATCGGGTCGGGGACCGCGGGCACCTTGCCGTTGCCGTTGCCGTTGCCGCGACCGTTGCCGGCCGGAGCGGGGAGCGCGCGAGGTTCTTTGTCTTCAGGCATGCTGTTAATCTCTTGGCGCCTTCAGCGCCTCTAGTGCCGTGGCCGCGGTCTCGCGGTCATGGCGCCAGGTCTTCGACCGTGTGATTTGGTGCCATTACCGGGCCGCTCGCTTGCGGCCCCGCACAGAACCGCGAGCGTGAGCGAGCGGCCCGTGGCAAGCGAACAGTCTCTCTTAGTCATGGCGCCAGGTTTCGCGGTCGTGTTAGCGCAACGTTCCGTAGACCAGCGCGGTGGATCCGGCGCCGACGCCAAACCCGATGATGGCCTCGATGGCCCTCACCCCGATGCGCTTGTTTCTGTTGTCGGGGATGTAAAAAATGTCGTTGGCGACCAGCGGCACGTCCGGAGATTTGCGCTGCAGGATCTTGTCAAGCTCCACGGGGATTTCGTTCTTGGCGCCAGAGGCTTCGCGCCGGTAGATGAAGGCGTTCTTGGCGGCGAACGGCTCCAGCCCTTCGCTGAGCGCCAGCATTTGCAGCACGGTGGTTTCCGAACCGTCCTGGACGCGGTAGGCGCCGGGCTTCTTGATGTTGCCCACCACGTAGATCTTGCTGACCTCGGGGACGCGAATCTCTTCGCCGCCGGTGAGCTTGATGTTGACGGCCGGATCGGCCTCGTTGACCAGGGTGCGGACGGTGATGCGGCGGGTGAGCGTGACGGGCGTGCCGTCGGGGCCGGGCTGGGTGCGGCTGACCAGCACTTCCGGGCCGGCGCTTTCGCTCAGCCCCTGGGCGCGGGCGATGGCTTCCAGCAGCGAGATCGGGCCTTCGGCCTGGAAAACGAGGGGCATCCTGACGGCGCCCGATACGCTGATGGGACGGCTGTGATATTCGGCGATGGTGACGGTGACGAACGGGTTGACCAGGATCTGCTCTTCGCGCAATGCCTTGGCGATGGCGGTTTCCAGATCGGCCGGGTAGAGTCCTTCCGCCTTGATCTGCTGCTTGAGCATGGGGAGGCGGATCATGCCGTCGGCGCCGATGCGAATGGTGCGGCTGAGCTCCGGGGCGTCGTAGACGGAGACGGCGATGAGGTCATTGGGCCCGACCGCCTGGGCGGGCAGATTCGCCCCCTGTTCCGGGATGGTGGCGGCGCGGTTGGACTGCGGTTGCTGGGCGAAAGCGGCTACCGCGAAAATTATTGTTGAGAATAGCAAACGCATGACGGCACCTCAGTTCTCGGAGTGAATGGAACCGGCCTCGGAATTCGGGAGCGCGTCGGCCAATCGCGAAAGATCCGGCTGTAGTTAATTGCGAAAGAAGCCATTGCAACGGAATGAGTCATTTGCGAAGCCCATTCGGTCCCGAGCCAAACGCCCGCTTGAGCATCGCGAGGCGGATGAGCCCGCCGGCGCCGATGCGGTCGTTGGGCCCGGCCACCCCGAAAAACATTGTTGAGAATACCGGACGCATGACGGCACCTCAGTTTTCAGAGTGAATGGGACCGGCCTCGGAACTCGGGAGCGCATCGGCCAACCGCGAGACATGGTGTTCGATCATGGCCAGGCGGCGCTCGAAGGAGAGCAACTTATCGTTGACGTTGGAGAAGCCGGCGGAAGTCGGCACAGGGTCCGATTCGCCGCCGCCTAGCATGACGGCACGGGCAAAGTCGGAGATGCAGCGAGCTCCCTGACGATCTGAAGCGGTCTTGATCCGCTCGAGCTCCTGGTCCGTCACACGGAAATTTACATGATGCATTCGAATCTTGTTCATGGGCTGCCCTCACCCGGCAGGATTAATGAGCGTCGATCTGTGGTTCGGTCGAGCTCTCGGGTGCTTAATAACGAACCGCCAGTCTGCGACGAACGGTCTTTTGACCATGCTTCGCCCCTTGGGTCACATTGACTGGACTTCAAGTGACTTGACGATGCTTGGAAACACGCTTGTAACGTGATTACCGAATTACTGCATCCACCGAAGTTGCAGGAAGTACGTCAGCGTATCACGAACGGACAACGCATGTCAAGGCATTCTTACCTGCAAATAGTAATGCCACTTCGCTTTCAAGATGAGACTAACTGTGGCACAATAAGTGCATGGCAAGACCTCGCCGGATCGATCCGGAACTCATTGGGAAGGCGCGCGCCATGGTCGCACAGGCCACCGATGCGAAGACTTTGCTTGCCGCCCAGGCCGTTCTGATGCCCGCCTTGGCCCACACCACCTTGGAGCAGACCGCGGCTCTCCTGGGAGTAGGCCGGGCCAGCGTTCCGCGGCTCCAGCGCCGCTTCCGCGAAGGGCTTCAAGCGGATCGTTCCCTTCCGCGTTGGGGTGGGCGCCGGCGGGCGCTGATGACGGCGGAACAGGAGGGTGCGTTCCTGGCGCCTTGGGCCGAAGTGGCCCGCGGCGGTCGAGTGCCGGTGGTCTCGCCGTTACGCGCTGCCCTGGCCGGGAAACTGGGCCGGCCGGTCGCACCCTCGGTGCTGTATCGTTTGTTGGCGCGACACGGGTGGCGGAAAGTGGCCCCGGACCCTCGCCATCCCAAGAGCGATCCCGTTGCCCAGGCGGAGTGGAAAAAGAACTCCCACAAACGCTGGCAACCGGGCTGACGCTTGAGTCGGCGGCCGGCCGTCGGGTGCGCCCGATGTTTCAAGACGAGACCCGCTTCGGCCACACGGTGCGACCCCGGGCGCCGGCGCTCCTACGGCCCGCGATCGACAACGGGCCGCGTGAGATAGAGTTCCCCGTGGACGCCGTCATCCGGCGACTGGAGCATGGTTTGCCCCGCCTGGCAACCGGCTCGACAGGGCTCTGCAGCCTGGCCGCCTGGCCATGGACAAGATGGATAATTAGGCTCAACTTGAACGCGAACTAAACAAGAACTCTTCGCGCAATCGCCTCAAGACGGAGCCCGCCACCTAAGCCGCGCCGGCATGTAGCCGATATTCCTGAACGCGGCTGATCCAGTCCCGTTCGATTTCCGCCGCGACGGAGCGGAAGAGCATGGCGACCGAAACAACCACTCGCGGTTTTCCGTCTTCCGCTCTGATGACGACGCCTTCAACGCCCGCAAGCGGTCCATGATCGATGGACACTCGTTGGCCAGTTTGCAGATAGGGCCACGGCGTACAGGCGACTTTGGAAGCCACTAACGTTTGGACGGAGCGGATTTCGGTTTCGCTGATGGGGACCGGAAAACTTCCGTACCCGACGATTTGCGCCACGCCAGCGGCATTCAGAACTCTGACGCGATCCGGCAGCGCAAACTTGCAAAACAAGTACCCGCGAAACATGGGAGCCTGCACGGTCTTGACCCGGTCAGACCAACGCCGCCTCACGGAGCACAGCGGTAAGAAGGCTTCAAAGCCACGCTGGCAGAGGTCGTCGTGCGCTCGAACCTCGCAACGCGATTTTACACGAATTCCGAACCAGTCCGTATTCTGCAATTCCTCGAACCCCATCAGCTCAAAATCAGGAACGTCAACAAATGTACTCAATGCTATGAAATCCACTCAATACTATAAAAGGTTAGGTACCGGTAGGGTACCAGTACGATAGTTATAGAACCGTGACCGCCGGGAGTATCTGCGAGAAACAGACTTATGAACTCCCGCATAGTCTTCCCTGATTATAAGCGCAGTTTGTATGTAATTCGTGACAAGCGAGGCGAAGCTTTTTTGTGATAGGCATTCGGCGCACATGATGATGAAGTAATGCACGGCCCTTTGGCGAGATTCCGCTCTTCATTTGTCAGATTGCGATTCACTTTGCCAGGCGGCGAGCATGGCGACAATGAGTATGGGCCATGAGCCGAGGGCGGGGCGGGAGAAAGGGTAATCCACAAGTGCGTGAAGAAACACCGCAATGACACCGATGCCCCAGATAGAGCGGAAGGCTGGCCGCAAGCACCACAAGAAGATGGTGGCCATGACGATGCCGAAGGGGATGCCGCCTTCGGCAGTCCACTGGAGCCAGTCGCAGTGCGCCTGGTTGGCGAAAACGCCGAAGTTGACGATGGCATAGCGGGGATACACGGTAGGCCAAGTGCCGAGACCAACGCCGAACCAGGGGTGAGCGGCGGCCATGTGGAGAGAGGAAATGGCCAACTCACGGCGCATCTGCATGGGATCGGGCTGCCAGAAACGGTTCCAGACGCTCTCCCATCCCACTACCGAGGCAAACACCGCAAACAAGACGGCCATTCTGAGAAGCGCCGCCCCGACAGACCGGGCGCCGGTGCGGCCGCGGGCCCACATGAGCGCGATGACGACGAAAGTCTCCGCGGTTACCAGAACGGTGCCGGTGCGCGAGGCCGACGCGACCACGGACGCGAAAAGGGCGGCGGCCATTCCGGAGTACAGCAGCGAATCGCGTTCCCGGCGGAGGGCTCCGTAGACGGCGATGGGCAGCACGACTTCGACGAAGGCCGCATAGTGGTTGCGGTAGAGAATGGGGCCCATCACGTAATCCGTGTACTCGGTCGGGAACAGCCAGAAGATCTTGCCATGCGAAGTGAAGGTCTGGACGGTGGCCACTACCGCTACCACGAAACCGAACCAGAGCATCGCGGAACGAAACCAACGGCGAACCTCCGTTTCGCGAAATAGAGAGATGCCGGCGAGGAAGACCGCCAGAAACGTGGCCCAACGGACCACCGCGGTTTTCGTGTCAAACGCGTAGGCTGTATGCCCAGAGCCCCATTGGAGAAGACCCCATACAACCGCGAACGAGAAGGGCACGAGGGGATAAAGGTCGGAGCGGCGCATGCGCCGGATTCCGGGGACTGCGATCGCGTAGACAGCCAGCGCGAAAATCCCCACCTGGAAGACGGTGACCGGCCAGTAGGCGGGCACCCAGAGCGTCAATATGGCGAAGCAGAAAAGTGCCGCCAGAACGACGTGCATTCCTCAGTATAGCCAGCCGCCTGGCAGTTTCGCCCCTCCTTACGGAATACTGGCGGCCGGCGTTATTCCGGAGAATGTACCGGCCGCAGCCAGACCGGCCACGGTGCCGGCCGCGGCAACGCCGCCGATGATCGCGACTTTTGCGCCGATGGAAAGGCCGCCAGCGGGCACCGCGGCTGCGCCCTTTCGGCATGAACCAGCTTTAATGGTGGCCACTTGAATCAACTGCGAAGCCGGAGAAGCCAGCGTAGCACCCGGAATGATGGAGCCGGTGACTTCGACACACTTGCCAACGTACTTCGCCAGATCCGGCCCTTCCAGTTGGACGGTGACGTGGGTGGTGTCATCGGTCAGGAAGTACTTCCCTTCCTTGAACTGTTCGACACCCGTCGCATCGAAAGCGGTGGCAGCGCCTGCCTGCGGATCCAAGGAAAGTGCCAGTCCTGGGAGGACGCTGGCCACCAGAACGCCGGAGGCGTTGCGCACCTCGGCGGCGCCGCTGCGAGCGGAAACCGTAACGCTTGACGGAGAGACGATGTCAACCTGCACCACACTATCCTTCGCCGAAGGCAAGATGCGCAACGTGTCCGCCTCGATGACGTGATTTCCGGTTTCTTTCACCACGCCCGTGCCCTTCTCGAGGACGGTGCGATCCCGAAAGACTTTGGCCCGCGAATCCGGGCTGAGCGTAATCTCGACGCTGGCCAACTCGATCACCGAACGTGCCGCCGTCGTTTCGACGAGGTTGCCGTCGAACACGGTGCCGTTCTGGCGAATCGTGGAACCATCAACCCGGAAGTCTCCCGTCAACTTGATAAACCCAATCGAGAGAGGCGCCCCCACCGCCACGAACAGAAGGCAGGCGGCAGCGGTGAAAAAAAGTGCGAATTTAGACATTTTAAACTCCAACGGCTTTGTCTCTCATCTAAAGTATACCTATGGGCGCTAAAACGCAAGACGCGCCGAGTGCGTGATTTGGTCATCCAAACGTTATACGCGCTGAACGCTACCTCCCCCACAAATGGTGGCATGAATTACTACGAGGAACTCGGGATCAGGCAGGATGCGGCGATCGAAGAGATCCGGCAAGCGTACAAAGTGTTGGCCCGCCTGCTCCATCCCGACGGCCAGCCGGACGAGCGGTTAAAGGCCATGGCCGAGTGCCAGATGAAGCGGCTGAACGAGATCCTGTCGATCCTCACGGACTCACAGAAACGCCGCCAATATGATGAGAGCCTGTCGGACAGCCCGAAAGCCGCACTGGAATGGGCGCCACCTCCGGAACCGCCGGCGTCCGGGCACCAACTGCTGCATTTCGGCCTGCGACATTGGTCCTGGATCTTGATCGGGCTGGCGGTGGCTGGCGTGGGCCTCTGGTGCATGGAGCATGGTGCTCCCGAGGAAGCGCAGGTGGCGCCGAAGCACAACGGGGAAGTGCCCGACAGACCGGTTGACGGCAGACCAGGCGATGAGGCGCCGCGACTGCCGTCCTCGGGAAACGCGATCAGGCCGGCGGCGCCACATGCCGCCTCGACGGCGCCGCGCGAAACGCCGCACCCCAACCCTCGCCAGGCCGTAGTTGGCGATGATGAGGCCGTTGCCGGACCGAACCCGCCGGAGCCTTCTGGCTCTCTTCCAGCGAAGGAACCCCTGCCGCCAAACCCGATTGCCGCTACGGAGCCTCCCCGGGTGGCGCCTGAGGCGGCAAAGGTGGAACCCCCGCGCTCCATTTCGACGGCGCACGAGCTTTCGTTCGCGGGAAACTGGTTCTACGCTCCGGAGACCGCGGGCAAGGCGGACCCCAGTCTTTATCCGGCGACCTACGTGGAGTTTATCCTGGCGGAAGAGAATGGAAACCTGGTAGGCAATTACCGGGCCAAATATAGGATTTCCAATCAGGCGATCTCGCCCGAGGTGCAATTTCGGGTGCGGGGCAAATCGCCGAACGGGAAATCGTGTAAACTGACCTGGACCTCGGATGACGGGGCACAGGGAGAAGCGGAACTGACGCTGCGTTCTTCGAATCAGATGAACGTGACCTGGTGGACCACGGTGTTCGGCCGCCGGGCGGCCCTGAGTTCCGGCATGGCTGCGTTGATCCGTCAGCAGGCTCCGTGATGTGGTTTCGACTGGCGCGGTTTCTGGCGATCGCTATTGCGGCCGCTGGCTTCTCGACGGCCGCCGTGTGGTCCTTCGAGTTGGGATGGGCCGACTATTGGTTCCGGAAAGAAACCCTGGCGGGGACGGAGAAGGCTCTTGCCATTACACCCGGCCAGGCGGCCTATTGTTACCGGCTGGCCATCCTGTCTTCCGATGACCACCCGGCAAGAGCGATCGAGGCGTTGAAACGCGCCGTGGCTCTGAATCCGGCCGATGCGCAGTCCTGGATCGAACTCGGTTTGCAGTATGAGGCGGGTGGCGACAATGCGCGGACCGAGCAATGCCTGGTTCGCGCGACCGAAGAGGACGCCGGGTACCTGCCACGATGGTCGCTGGCAAATTACTATTTTCGGCGCAACGACGAGCAGCGGTTCTGGTTCTGGGCCAAGCAGGCAGCGGCAATGGCTTATGGCGATCCATTACCGTTGTTTCGGCTGTGCGGGCAAATGGAAGAGGACGGAAACCTGATCGATCGCCTAGCGATACGCAACCCGGCAGTACGCGCAAGCTACCTCTCCTACCTGGCGGGGCAGAATCGCATCGATCTCGTCGGTCCACCGAGCCGGCGAGTACTCGAGGAAAACCGGCAGTCCGACACACCGCTTCTGCTGGCTGTGTGCGATCGACTGCTGAACCAAAGCCGCGTTGACGAGGCTCTCGACATATGGAACGGACTCGCCGGGACGCTTCAAATCCCGTTTGGCGCGCGGAGCTCCACCGCGCGGTCCCTGCTGACGAATGGCGCTTTCACGGTAGCGCCCACTTCACAGGGCTTCGATTGGCGGGTGCCTGAAATGGATGGCATCACCCCTGCGAGTGAAGAGAACCCGAGCGGGCTGCGGCTCACGTTTTCCGGGCGCCAACCGGAGCGTTGCGAAGTGCTCCTCCAGTTCGTTCCGGTTTGGGAGAATCGGACTTACAAACTGAGGTTCCAGTACCGCACTTCCGGGATCGCAGCCGGCACCGGCCTCGCCTGGCGCATCACGGACATGAACGGCGCCAGGAGTTTGGGCAAGGGGCGGGACTTGTCCGCCGAAAACGAGACTCAGGACCAAGTTTCCTTTAGCACCCCGGCCGGTTGCCGCCTGGTGCGCCTTTCGCTGGTCTACCAGCGGAGCCTGGGAACGACTCGCATTGCCGGGTTTATCGTCGTGCGGTCGATAGACATGGAATTAGCGTTCTAGCGCCTTGACCGCGAGAGACTGTTCCTTTGCCACGGGCGGCTCGCTCACGCTCGCGGTTCCGGACAGAACCGCGAGCGTGAGCGAGCGGCCCGGTAATGGCACCAAATCACACGGTCGACGACCTAGCCTCTCAATTTCCGTCGGAAGACCCGCCACGTTCGCGCGTGATGAAATAGAGGAACGCCACAAATAGCAAAAATCCCCAAGCGTAGAGCAAGAATTCCCGCCGCCTTCGTTTCCACTCGACGGCGCCGCGGGTTGCTTTGATCTCGCGGTCCTTCGGAATTTTGGTAGCAGCAGCTTCTCCGGTAGCGTAACGAGACTGTAAAGCGCGATACCCACAGTCCCGGCAGCGATACGGGTACCTCGCGGCCAGGCTCGCCAGGTGTTCCAACAGACCGCGCCGGTGGGAGCGGTGAAAATGATCGGTCTGGCATCTGGGACACAACACAAATTCTAGAAGCCCCGGAGCCCGCTATTCTACTCCGAAATCAGGCCATTTCCAAGGCTGATACAGCGGGCTGATACAGCGGGTTGGTACAGCGGGCTGGTACAGCGGGCTGATACAGCGGGCTGATACAGCGGGCTGATACAGCGGGCTGGTACAGCGGGCTGATACAGCGGGCTGATACAGCGGGCTGATACAGCGGGCTGATACAGCGGGTTGGTACAGCGGGCTGGTACAGCGGGCTGATACAGCGGGCTGGTACAGCGGGCTGATACAGCGGGCTGGTACCACAGGCTGGTACCGCCAAATAGGAAAGCCGGCCGCTGCTACCGCCAAAATGTCCCAGGCGGGTCCCGGCTCATTCCAGCCAGGCCTCCTGGCGGCAGGGCGGGGGTTCGGGCAGGGCGCCGAAGCGGCGCTGGCGGGAGCGGAACTCGCGGACGGCGGACTGCAGATCGGCGGCGTCGAAATCGGGCCACATACGGCGCGAGAAGACCAGCTCGGCGTAGGCGCACTCCCACAGCAGGAAGTCGCTCAAGCGCTGCTCGCCGCCAGTGCGGATGAGCAGGTCGACGGGGGGGCCGAGCGCGCCGTCGACGGCTTCGCGGGACGGCTCGGCGGCCCGGCCGGCGGCCTGCAGGATGGCGTCGCGGGCGGAGTAGTCCACGGCAATCCGCAGCCGCAGCCGGCGTCCAGCGGCGGTGGAGGCTTCGGCCCGGCAGATGGCGTCGAGCAGGCGCGGGTCCAGGCGGTCGCGGCGGCCGATGATCTCCAGGCGGACGCCTTCCTCGACGGAGCGGCGGGTCTCGCGCTCCAGGTACAAGCCCATGAGCTTCATGAGCGCCTCGACTTCGGCCGGCGGCCGGCGCCAGTTATCCGACGAGAAGGCGAACAGCGTCAGCACGCCCACGCCGGCGGCGGGCGCGGCCTCCACCACGCGGCGGGCAGCTTCCACGCCGGCGTAGTGGCCGGCCACGCGGGGAAGGCCGCGGGCCAGCGCCCAGCGGCCGTTTCCGTCCATGATGATCCCCGTATGTAGAGTACTTTGTATCGTAAAGTTAGAAGGCATAAAAAAAGGACCTCACCGTTCCCGCATGGCATGGACCAGGGCTTCCATGTGATCGAGATAGCGTTCGAGAGCGCGTTTTCCCGAAGCCGTCATCTTGTATTCCGTTTTAGGCATGCGTCCCTGGAACGACTTGGCGACGGACAGATACCCGGCCTCCTCGAGTTTCCTGGCATGCACGCTCAGGTTGCCGTCGGTGGTATCGAGCAGCTTCTTCAACTCGTTGAAGGTCAGCGTTTCGTTGACCGAAAGGGCCCCCAGGATGCCCAATCGCAACCGTTCGTGAACCAACCGGTCGAGCTTGGTGGGGTCGGCTGCCGGCGGCCCGGCAGCGGCGGCCAGCGCCGGGCCGCGCCGTTCGCGCTCGCGCCGCGCGGTGTTGTGCTTACCGGGCATACCGTTCATCCACCATATCGAATTGCAATCACGGCGCCGAAGAGGATGTGCAAACCGCCAAACCCCGCCGCCAGGAACAGGTTACCAAAGCCGGAGGGGACAAACAGCGCGGCCGCGCCCAGGGCCATGAAGCAGGCGCCCATGAGCGGCACCACGGGGACCGACCAGGCGCCTCCGGAAACGGCAGCCACGCCGTAGAGCAGCAGCCACGCGCCCGGCAGGAAGGCCGCCGCTCCGGCATTCCACAGGGCGGCCGTCAGCAGGACACCGGCTGCGATGGCGGGCACGAATCCCGCCAGAAACTTGCGGCCCGGACCGGAAACCAGCGGCATGCGGGTGCGCCGCGACTTCTCCCACGCGGCAGCCAGCCCGATGGACAACGCCACGGCGGCTTCCACGGCCCACACGGCCAGCCAGCGCGCCTCGCCGCGCGGAGGCCCGGCCATCCAGGCGGCAACCAGAGCGGTGGAGCCCATCAGCACGCCGCCCAACCCGGGAACCGCGGTAAACAGCCCGGCGCGCTCCATGGCGCCGCGGATGTACCGCAGATTGTCCATGGCGTGGGCGTGAAGTTCGACGGGTTCGGAACGCAAGGCCGCCATATGTCGAGCATACTTCTTCCCGAATACTATTTCAAGTACTTTTTTGTATAAAGTCAAACCGCGGCGGGCGGTCCTGGTAAAATGTTCGCGTGGCCCCGAAGTTGGACTACTCGCGCGCGGACGTCCGCCGGCAGTTCGGCGTCACGGAGCGCCAGCTACGAAGCTGGGAGCGGGAAGGACTGATTCCGGCCGCCGCGAGCTATTCGTTTTCCGACCTGATCGCGATCCAGACGCTGGTGAAACTGCGCGCGAGCCACATTCCACCGCGGCAGATCGGCCGCGCCATGGCCAGCCTGCGCCAGAAACTGGAAGGCGTGAAAGAGCCGCTGGCGGAGTTGCGGATCGTCTCCAACGGGCGGAAGATCGCGGTTCAGGTGGCGGGCCAGAAGATGGAAGCCCTCACGGGCCAGATCCTGTTCGATTTCGACGCTTCCGAACTGGGCGGCGTGACCAGCTTCCCGGAACGCAAGCCCTCGGCCGTCCTGCTGCGCGAGGCGGAGGCATGGTTCCAGCGGGGACTGGCGCTGGAAGAGACCGGCGCCCCCGCCGAGCAGGCCATCGAGGCTTATGAAAAGGCGCTGGAATTGAATCCGGAAGCCGCCGGGGTGCTGGTGAATCTGGGGACGATTTTTTATCGCTTGCGCCGGTTTCCGGAAGCCGAAAAGCGCTATCTGGAGGCGATTGCCGCCGACGCCGGCTATCCGCTGGCGGAATTCAACCTGGGCAACCTGTGCGACGAACAGGGCCGCCTGGACGAGGCTCTGGAACACTATCGCCGCGCGTTGGCTCTCAACCCCAACTATGCCGACGCGCATTTCAACGTGGCGCTGCTGTGCGAGCGGAACGGCGAAAGCCTGAAGGCGGTGCATCACTGGAAGAGCTACCTGAAACTGGACAGCTCCGGCCCGTGGGCGGACATCGCGCGCCGCCAACTGGAAAGGCTCCGGCAGTCGGTGATCGTCTAGCGAGGCTCTGCCCCGGTTTGCGGCGTTGACCCGATCCAGCGCAGGCTGGTACATTCGTGATCATGAGCAATGCCGAAGGCCGCACAATGATCGAAGACCTGTTCTCGCTGGCGGGGAAGACCGCGGTGGTGGTGGGCGGAGGAGGCGTGCTCGCGGGCGAGATGGCCATGGGACTGGCGGGAGCGGGCGCGAATATCGTGATTGCCGATTTGAACGAGGACGCCGCCAAGCGGCAGGCGCAGGCGGTTCGCGACCTGGGGCGCAAGAGCCTGGCATGTAAGGCCGATGTCACCAGCAAGGCGGACATCCAGCGCACGCTCGATGCCACGTTGGCCGAATTCGGCGGCGTCGATATCCTGCTGAACGCGGCGGGGATCAACTCGAGCACGCCGTTTCTGGAGATCGAGGAAGCGGAGTGGGATCGCATCCTGAACGTCGATTTGCGCAGCGTCTTCCTGGCTTGCCAGGTATTCGGCAAGGCCATGGTGGAGGCGGGCAAGGGTGGATCCATCATCAACATCTCTTCGGCTTCGTCCGACCCTCCGCTATCCAAGGTGTTCACGTATTCGGTGGCGAAGGGCGGCGTGAACCAGATCACCAAGTTTCTGGGGCGCGAATTCGCTCCGCATCGCGTGCGCGTGAATGCCATTCAACCCGGTTTCTTTCCCGCCGAGCAGAACCGCAAGATCCTCACCGAAGAGCGCGTGGCTTCCATCATGAGCCACACGCCGATGCGCCGTTACGGTTCGCCTTCGGAGTTGATCGGCGCGGTGGTGTACCTGGCTTCCGACAAGGCATCCTCGTTTGTCACGGGCAGCATCGTGCGGGTTGACGGCGGGTTCGGGGCGATGACCATCTAGTGCCTTGACCGCGAGAAACCGTTCCTTTGCCACGGGCCGCTCGCTCACGCTCGCGGTTCTGTCCGGAACCGCGAGCGTGAGCGAGCGGCCCGGTAATGGCACCAAATCACACGGTCGAAGACCTAGCCGCGGCCATCACTCAGAACGGCAAGACAGGAATGGCCACGGATGAACGCAGATAAGCAAAGTGCGTCCGTGTTCATCCGTGCTTCTCTGTGGCTCGAAATGGTCTTTGAGATACTCCCCAGGGCTCTCCGGCGGGCCGAGAACGGCGAGATCCCGGCCGGACTGCACGATCCGTTCGATCTCTCGGAGGTGTGGCGTGGCCCGCTCACAAGGTATTCTGGAATCCTGGAGTTTGTCACTTGAATCGAATCGCGATCGCTTTCCGCTGTTTTTTCAGCGTCCTGTTCCGAGGCGAGCTGCCGCCAAGCGTGCTCAGGGCTCTGCGATTGCCGCCACGCGGCGCGGCGTCGAAACCCGCGGCCCCGGCTAAACCGGCCGCGGCTTCGGCGGCGGCGGCGTCCCCAGCGCCGGCGGCTGCCCGCGCATCCGACGGCGCCCTGCAGATCCTGGGGATCATGCAGCGCGAAGGGCGGCTGATCGACTTCCTGATGGAAGACATCGCCTCGTATTCGGACGAACAGATCGGCGCGGCCGTGCGCGACATCCACGGGCAGTCGCGCGATGCCCTGGCCCGCATCGTCACCCTGGAACCGGTGATCGACGGCGTGGAAGGCACCTTCGCCAAGGCGCCCTCCAAGAACCCGTCGGTGGTGCGCTTCGTGGGCAAGGTTCCGGCCAAACTGCCGGAGGGCGGCACGCTCCGGCACAAGGGGTGGCGCGCCACCAAGGTCAATCTGCCGGCGCTACCGGCCGGGCAGGACGCCGCCATCATCGCGCCGGCGGAAATCGAAATCGAGTAAGCCCGCATGAACATTGGCATCGACCTCGGCACCACCAACTCCGCGCTGGCCTACATCGACGCGGCCGAAGCCCAGGAACGGGAGTTCCCGCCGGTGGGGATTTTCGAGACCCCGCAACTGGTGGCCGCCGGGCGCACGGAGCCGCGGCGCACGCTGCCTTCGTTTCTGTTTCTGGAAGAGGGCCAGCCAGTGGGGGCGTACGCGCGCGACCAGGGCGCCATCGTTCCCACGCGCCTGGTGCACTCGGCGAAATCGTGGCTGTCGAACCCGGATGTGGACCGCACCGCCAGGATTCTGCCGTGGGACTCGCAGGAGACCGGCCGGGTGCTCTCGCCGGTGGAGGTTTCCTCGCGCTTCCTGGCCAAGTTCCGCGAGGAATGGGACAAAGCCCACCCCGGCGCGCCGCTGGCCGCGCAGGACGTGGTGCTCACGGTTCCCGCCTCGTTCGACGAAGAGGCCCGCGAGTTGACCGTGATGGCCGCGCGCGACGCCGGGCTCGACAAGATCGCGCTGCTGGAAGAGCCGGCCGCGGCGTTCTACTCGTGGATTGCCAGCCACCTGGCGGAATCGCGCAAACGGCTGTTCGACGGCCAGGTGGTGCTGGTCTGCGACGTGGGCGGCGGCACCAGCGATTTCAGCCTGATCCGCATTACGCGCGAAGGCGACCTGGTGAACTTCACGCGGACGGCCGTCGGCAGGCACCTTCTATTGGGCGGCGACAACCTGGATCTCACGATTGCGTGGCTGGTGGAGACCAAGCTCAACACGCAGCTCTCGATTCGCCAGCGAAGCGGGCTGCGCCGCCAGTGCTCGGCGGCCAAGGAACGGCTGCTCAACGACCCGGAGCTGAAGAGCGCGGACATCACCATCGCCGGCACGGGATCGTCGCTGATCGGCCGTTCGCTCAAGAGCACGATTCTGCGCGAAGAGGCGCTGGAACTGGCGCTGGAGGGTTTTCTGCCGTTCAGCGAGCGCGGGGAGCCGCCACAGGACGAGAAGCGCAGCCTGTTCCGCGAACTGGGCCTGCCCTACGTTTCCGACCCGGCCGTCACGCGGCACCTGAACGCGTTCCTGGAGCCCACGGGCCAAGCGCCCGACGCCATCCTGTTCAACGGCGGATTCTTCATTCCGCAGATTCTGCGCGAGCGCGTGGCCGACGTGGTGGGCCGCTGGTACGGCCGGCGTCCCGAGATTCTGGAGAACAGCGAGCTGGATCTGGCGGTGGCGCGCGGCGCGGCGTACTACTCGTACGTTCGGGCGACCGGCAGCGGCATCCTGGTGCGCGGCGGCTTGCCGCGGACCTACTACATCGGGCTGGGCGAGCCCCGCGTGGGCAGGTTCCCGGCGGTGTGCCTGGTGCCGCGCGGCGCAGAAGAAGGCGCGGCGGTGGAGATCGATAACGACGCGCTGCAACTTGTGGCCAACCGGCCGGTGTCGTTCCGTCTCTACAGCTCGCTCACACGGCAGGGAGACAAACTGGCCGACGTGGTGGAGTTTACCGCGGGCGATCCGGAATTGCACGGGCACGCGCCGCTTAACGCGGTGATCCGCTTCGGCAAGAAGGCCGAGGAACGGCTGATCCCGGTGAAGCTGGGCGCGCGCCTCACCGAGATCGGGACGCTGGAGACGTGGTGCGAATCCAAGATCAGCGACAACCGCTGGCGCCTGCAATTCGAGTTGCGCAAGGAGGCCGCCAAGCAACCGGTGGAGCGCAAGGCCGCGGCGGTGGTGAGCGAGCAGGCGCTGGGGGCGTCGCTGGAGTTGATTCAAGCGGCCTTCTCGGCCGGCGGGAAATCGCCCATCGCGCCGGAGGAAGTGCCGGCCAAGCTGGAGACTACCATGGGCCTGGGCCGCAATTCGTGGCCGCTTCCGGCGATCCGCAAAATGGCCGACGCATTTCTGACCAACGCCGCCGGCCGCAAGAAGAGCCCGGCGTACGAGATGCGCTGGCTCAACCTGTGCGGCTTCTGCCTGCGCCCCGGCTTCGGATATCCGGGCGACGATTTCCGTATCGAGGAGGCGCGCAAGATCTGGCGGGGCGGCCTGACTTACGGCAACCAGGCGCAGAACGAAATCGACTGGTGGATTTTCTGGGGCCGCGTGGCCGGCGGGCTGAATCGCAACCAGCAGACCGACGCCTACCAGCGTCTCTCGGCTTTCCTGTTGCCGCGCGGCGGCCAGAAACCGCCGCGGGTGAACGCCTCGCTACACCGCGAGATGTGGCGCGCCGCGGCGAGCTTCGAGCTGCTGCCCATCGGCACCAAGACGGAGCTGGGCGACGCCCTCGTCAAGCGCGTGAAGGCCGGCGATTTCAAGGAGAGCGAACTGTGGTGTCTCTCGCGCCTGGGCGCGCGCAAGCTGTTCTACGGCCCCATCAACCTGGTGGTCCCCGCCGCCGCCGCGACGCGCTGGGTGGAATCGCTGATCAAGGTGCCCGCCGCCGGCGACGCGCTGGCGACCATGGCCCGCCGCACCGAGGACTCGACGCGCGACCTGCCCGCCGCCACGCGCGAAACCGTGAAGCGCAAGCTGGAGGCGATGCCGCACGGCGAGCGCCTGCTGGCCATGCTGGAGGGCGAGGAAGAGGACGACCGCGCGCTGGGCCGCATCTTCGGCGAGGAACTGCCGTCGGGGCTGGTGCTGGCGGGTGCGAAGGCAGAGTAGACTGAAAGAGGGGTCAAGCCGCATGATGCCGGCCAGTGAATACGTCGAGGTTCGGAACGGCGCGTACTATGTCGCCGGAACCCGCATTGGTCTGGACGTGGTGGTTGGTGAGTTTCAGGCGGGGCGGACGGCCGAGTCGATCTTTGAGGCATATCCCTCAATCGGCGGCCTGGAGAAAGTCTATGGGGTCATCGCCTTCGTGCTGAAGTTCCCCGACGCGGTTCGCGCCTACCTGAAGGACCAAGAGAGGCGCTACGAAGAAGTCAAGGTCTGCAACCCGCTCCCGGCCGAGATGGTGGAGCGCTTCGAGCGGGCCAAGGCCGAAAGATCCGCTCAGCCGCTTTGAAGATTGCTTTCCAGGCCGACGCCGATCTCAACCCCGAAATCGCAAGGGGCTTGCGCCGGCGGGAGCCGGCAATTGATTTCCGCGGCGCTCAAGGCGTCATTCCCGACGCCGCCCCCGATGGAGCAGTTCTGCGAATCGCCGCGGACGCCGGAAGGGTGCTGGTCACGCGGGATGTCGCGACCATGCCCGGCCATTTTGCGGATTTCATCGCGGATTCCGAATCTCCCGGCGTGCTGCTGATTCCGTCCACCAGGATGATCGGCGATGTCATCGAGGGCGTTCTGGAGGTCTGGCTGGCTTGGTCGGCAGAGGACTTCCGCAATCAGATTCGGTGGTTTCCGGAATAGCGTCAATGACCACGCCGGAAGGGCCTCGTGGCACGCGAAGGACGAGTGGCGGCGCCGAGTCCTCAGTCGCCATCCCTCTTACAAAACACGCACAGTTCGTGACCGTACCACAGCCGCGTGAAATCCCGCCGGCTTTGCGGCACCAGGCCCAGAGATGCAGCCCACTCACGCACCTCGGCGATCTCCCGATACCGGATCCACTGGCGAGCCAGCAGCAAATCATGCAGACGGTTGGCGCATGCGCGCCAGATGGGCCGGCGGCACATGTCCTTATAGATAAGGACGCCGCCTGGTCTCAGCCGGGAAATCGCCGCGGTGACGAACGCGCACTGCCCGGCCGCTGGAACGTGATGCAGGACGTCGATCAGGCTCACCACGTCGAACTGGCCGGCCGGCCACGCTTCCGCTCCGAAAGCGGCCTGGAAACTCAGCGTGGAACCCGTGGCTTCGATCTCGGCGGTGCGCGCCGCCAGTGTGGCCGCTCTGACCGCGTCCGGCGCCGTATCGACGCCCACGCCGGAAATCCGCTTGCCCGCGAAGGCGAGGGCCAGCAGGAACAAGCCGCAGCCGCAGCCGATGTCGAATACCGAGGCCCCATCGGGAACGTAGGGCAGCAGTTCTTCCAACGGGCAGATGAAGGGCCGGTACTTCAAGACGGTCCTCCGCGGTAGGGCGAGCGCCGCGAATACCCGCCCGTACAAGGCGGACAGATCCCTCGCGGTTATTGATCGCGGCGTCGTCACACCCTCTTCGTCACGCTCCCACCGCCCTGCCGATCCGCACGGCGTTCTCCATGAGCTTCAGCCCATGGCCGTCTTCCGCCGTCAGGATCGATTCGGGATGGAACTGCACGGCCTCGATGGGCAGCTCGCGATGGCGCACGCCCATGATGACGCCGTCTTCGGTTTCGGCGGTCACTTCCAGGCACGCCGGAAAGGTCTCGCGGCGCGCGTAGAGCGAGTGGTAGCGGCCCACCAGGAACTCCTCGGGCAAGCCCTCGAACACGCCAATGCCGCGGTGCCGCACCTTCGACGGTTTGCCGTGCATGGGGTAATCCAGCACGCCCAGTTCGCCGCCGAAGGCTTCCACGATGCCCTGCAATCCCAGGCACACGCCGAAGACCGGCACGCCCAGGCGCACGGCCGTCTGCACCAGATCGGGGACGCCGAAATCGCGCGGGCGGCCGGGGCCGGGCGAAATCAGGATCAGCGTCGGCGCCACCCGCTCGATCAGCTCCGGCGGGAATCCGGCGCGGTAGGTCACCACTTCGGCGCCGGTCTGCTGGGCGTAGTTGGCCAGTGTGTGGATGAAGCAATCGTCGTTGTCCACCAGCAGCAGGCGCGCGCCCTTGCCGGGTCCGGAGCCCAGGGCGTGAACTTCGGCGGCGGCGGCTTTGGGTTCCACCACGCCCATGGCGCGGAAAAAGGCGGTGGCCTTGAAGCGCGTCTCGCGCTCCTCGAGGGCCGGCACGGAATCGAAGAGCAGCGTCGCCCCCACGGGGTACGACGCCACGCCGTCGCGCAGATAGGTGGTGCGAATCAGAATGCCGGTGTTGATGTCGCCGTTGAGCGAGATCATTCCCACGGCGCCGCCGTACCAGCCGCGCGCGCTCTTCTCGATCGACTCGATGGCCACCGCCGCCGCCTTCTTGGGCGCGCCGATCATGGTCACCGACCACATGTGCGTGAGAAAGGCGTCGAGCGAATCGAAGCCTTCCTTGAGCTGCCCCTCCACCTGATCGGCGGTGTGGAACACGCCGGCGTAGGACTCGATCAGCCGCCGGCCGATGACCTTCACGGTGCCCGGCTCGCAGACCCGCGATTTGTCGTTGCGGTCCACGTCCGTGCACATGGTCAGTTCCGATTCCTCTTTCGACGACTTCAGCAGCTCCTTGATATTGTCGGCGTCGCGCATGGGGTCGCCGGTGCGCTGCGCGGTGCCGGAAATCGGCGAGGTTTCGATGCGGCGGCCCTCGACGCGCACGAACATCTCCGGCGAGGCACCCACCAGTTGCTCCTCGCCGAACTGCATGAGGAACTCGTACGGGCTGGGACTGGCTTTCTGGACGCGCTCGAACAGTTCGGAGGCCTTGCCGGAATACGGCGTGCTGAAGGTCTGGCGGAGCACCACTTCGTAATAGTCGCCGCGGCGCATGCCCTCGCGGACGGTTTCCACGTTGGCCATGTACTCTTCGGGCGAATGATTGCTCGCGATCGGCCCCGGTGCGCGCTTGTGAGGACGCGGCACGGGCTGGGCGTCGCGCGGGAGGCCGGCGGTGGAGACATCGCCGCACTCGAAATCGTAGCGGTAGCGCTCCACCCGCTCCTTCATGCGGTCCATGAAGCAGATGTCGTCGCAGAGGAACAGGTGCAGGTCCTTGTGTCCGTGGCGCGGCAGTTTTTTCTCGATGGGCTCGAACTGGAACAGCAGGTCGTAACCGAAGGCGCCGACCAGCCCCAGGCGGGAGTTCTCTTCGCCGCGGAACTCCGCGATGAGCGCCCGCAGAATGGTGAACGCCGAGGGCTGCTTGCTGCGCTGCTCTTCGGGAAACAGGGCGGGCAGCGGTTTCAGGCGGCCATCGAGCGCGCCCTCCGCCCAACCGAATTCCTCCCAATGCGGATGCCGCTCGAGCACCGGATAGAGCAATTCCGCGATGCGGCGGCCGCGTTCGTTGAGCGGGCGGAATTGCACGCTGCGGTCGCGCGAGACGATCTCGAGAGGCGGGCAGGTGGAGGCGATGTCCCAGCGCGAGTACCGCCCGGGATACTCGTATCCCGAAGACAGGTAGATACCACGGTGCCGGTCCAGATCGCGCAGGAGATGCCGCAGGCCCTTACTGTAACTGGTCCTGGTAAGGGTGCGAGTGACCCGGATCCCGTGGGGAGTCGTGTAGCGATAGTCGCGCATCGGTATGCCCCTTGGGGAGTGTAGTTTTCAGAATAGCACCAGCCTCCGGAGGCGTTCGACGACAGCGGGGGCGAGCGTGGCGCACTGCAAATCGTGTCCGGCGCCCTCCACCGGCATCAACTCCACGCGCGCGGGGATTTGTGGCAGCGCGTGGCGCATCTCTTCGAGCGTGCCGAACGGATCGTGGCTGCCGTGAACGAAGAGGGCGGGCGTGCGCCAGTCGGGGAAAAACGCGGTGCGCGGTTTCTCCGGCTGGTTGGGCGGGTGAAGAGGATAGGACAGCAGCAGCAGCGCGTCCGCCATTTGGGGATTCGCGGCGGCTGCCATGGCCGTCTGCCGCCCGCCGTAGGAATGGCCTCCGGCGATCACGCGGCCGGGGACTCTCGAGCGCAGCATTTCCACGGCTCGCTCCACGCCCTCGCGGTCGCGCGCGGCCGCCGCGGGAACGGGCGGCCCTTGGGCGCGCCGTTGGCGGAAGGGCAGGTCGTAGCGGAGCACCAGGAGTCCGGCTTCGGCGAAGGCACGCGCCAACCGCACCAGCAAGGGCGCATGGCAGTTCGACCCCGCGCCATGGGTCAGCGCGAGGGCGCCGCCGTTGGGATGCCGCGGATGATGCAGGACTCCCCGGAGCCCGCCGCCGGCGAAGGTTTCTTCCAAGGGAGCGGCCCCTGGACCTAGTGCCTTGACCGCGAGAAACTGTTCCTTTGCCACGGGCCGCTCGCTCACGCTCGCGGTTCCGTCCGGAACCGCGAGCGTGAGAAGCTGTGAAGAAACCGGTTGGCAGGCGGAAGCGCCTGCCCCACCTCGCTGCAAGTCCTTCGAGTGCAATGTGGGACAGACGCTTTCGTCTGTCAACCCGGCAGTCCGGCCGATTTCTTCACGGCTTCTGAGCGAGCGGCCCGGTAATGGCACCAAATCACACGGTCAAGGCACTAGATGAACATCTCTTCGTCCTGCGTCGCCTGGTCGACATGGGGGCGGCGGGAATGGTGGACGAGGGTGGAGACGGCGGCCGAAATGCCGGCGGCAATGCCGTTGACCTCGCGGACGGGGGTCATGACGGCGCGCTTCACGACGTTGCCGACCTGTTCCACCTGGCCGACAGTGCTCTCGACCGCGCGGTCGATCTGATCCAGGCGGGCGATGGCGCGGTTGCCGGCGTTACGGAGGAACTCACCGGCACGGTCAACCTGCTCGCGGCCGGACCTGGCGATGCCGGCCACGTCGTCGGAGATCCGGACAATCTTCGGGCGGGTCTCCGCCACCAACCGATTGACATTCTCCAGAATCAGGCCGGCCTGCACCACGGCCGGCCCCATCTTCTCGACCACGGGTCCGACCTGTTCCATCATGGGGGCGATCCGCTCTATGACGGGTCCGGCCTTCTCGGCCACCACCCCGATCTTCTCCATGACGGGGCCGGCCTTTTCGAAGGTGGCCTGGATGCGATCGAGGACGGGGCCGATGCGTCCGATGACGGGCGCGGCCTTCTTATCGATGCCGCGGATCGCACGGTATACGAGAACCGCTACGACGGCCTGCACAAGGGTGGCCACACACGCCAGCGCAACGGCTGCCGTTACTACGATGCGAAACACTTCTTCCGTCATGAGAGAGTGCCCCTGGGCCGGCGTGACTTACTAAACGGCGCCTTCCGGCGCGGCAGTGTGCTCACGATACGCTTGGCGGCCGGCTTCCACGGCATCGGCCAGCGTGTCCTTCTGGCGGTTGATGGCGTCCTTGCCTTTGTCCACCCATTCCGACGCCGACTGCTTGAGTTCGGTGCCCCGCTGCTTCAGATAGTCGCCGCCCTCGTCGGCCTTGTCCTTGATCAGCTTGCGGGTCTCTTTTCCCGACTGCGGCGCGAACAGAATACCGATCCCGATACCCACGCCAAGCCCCAGCAAGAAGCTGGATAACCCTTTCGAATCCATGTTTCCTCCTCTTCGGCGCCATGCCCCTTATCGCGGGGGTGCATGGCTTTCGCCATTTTCAGTATACTCCGCATAGGAAAGCGGTATATGGAAGAACGCAAGCCGCGGCGGCTGGATTCCGCCGGTCTGTGGGCCTACGCCCTGAAGGCGCTCTCCGGGCGGGCCCATTCCACCGGCGAACTGCGCGAGAAACTCGGCCGGCGGGCGGAGAAGTCCGGCGACGTGGACGGCATTCTGGCGCGTCTGAAGGATCACGGTTACCTGAACGACCGGCGATACGCGGAGGGCTATGCCACCGCGCGCCTGGCGAACGAAAAGCTGGGCGGGGCGCGCGTGGAGCGGGACTTGCGCCAGCGGCGGGTGGCGCCGGCGCTGGCGGAAAAGACCGTCCGCGAGGTGTATCGCGACGTGGATGAGACGGCGCTGATCGAGGAGTGGATCCGGCGCAAGTACCGGCTGGCGCCGCGCGACGGGCTGTTTCAGGAAGACAAGGACCTGGCATCGGCGTATCGAAGACTCTTGCGGGCGGGCTTCCGCACGGGCGATATTCTGCGGGCGCTGAAGCGCTTCGCGCGGAATCCGGAGCTGTTGGACGGGTTCGAGCCGCCGGAGGAAACGGGCGAGGAGTGATCTCGGCGGGGAGAGGAAAGAGGCTGGTTCCGGTTGACCGTTCCGGCGCCGGTGTTAGGATGAAACCATCCATGAGAACTTCCCTCGCCGTGCGTCCCGAAGGCTACGAGAGTTTTCTGCGTGATCTGAAACAGCGGATCAAGACGGCTCAGCTCCGGGCGGTCCTTGCCGTCAACGGCGAACTGGTGGTTCTCTACTGGCAGATCGGCCGCGAGATTCTGGAGCGCCAGGATCGGGCGGGCTGGGGAGCCAAGATCATCGAACGTCTCGCCTCGGACCTGCATCGCGCATTCCCGGACATGTTGGGGTTCTCGCCACGTAACCTCAAGTACATGCGGGCTTTAGCCGAAGCGTATCCCGAATCTGCATTTGTGCAACAGGCTGTTGCACAAATTCCCTGGGGGCATAATCTCCGGATTCTCGACCTGGTGAAGATGCGCCCGGAGCGCGAATGGTACATCCGCCAGACGGTTCAGAACGGCTGGAGCCGCAACGTGCTCGTGCTGCAGATCGAGAGCGGCCTCTACCGCCGGCAAGGGAAAGCGCAAACGAACTTCACCGCGACCCTGCCGGCGTTGCAATCGGACCTGGCGCAGCAGGTTCTGAAGGACCCGTACAACTTCGACTTCCTCACGCTCGCGGAGGATGCCCGCGAGCGTGAACTCGAATCCGGCCTCGTGGAACATCTCCGGAGGTTTCTCCTCGAACTCGGCGTGGGGTTCGCCTTCGTCGGCAGCCAATACCCGCTGGAAGTGGGCGGGGAAGACTTCCGCATCGATCTCCTCTTCTACCACCTCAAGCTCCGTTGCTTCGTCGTCATCGATCTCAAGATGGGGGCGTTCAAGCCGGAGTATGCGGGGAAAATGAACTTCTACCTCTCGGCGGTGGACGACCTGCTACGAAACCCCGCCGATCAGCCAAGCATCGGCATCATCCTCTGCAAGTCCAAGAACGCGGTCGTCGCCGAATACGCCCTGCGTGACGCCGCGAAGCCCATCGGGATATCGGAATACCTCGCGACGATACCCCTGCCGGCGGATCTGAAGGGCAGCCTGCCTACCGTCGAAGAACTGGAGGCGGAACTGAAAGAAGACGGAGCGAGAGACGCGACGGAAGGTTGAACCGAACCGCCCGCCGCCCGGAGCGCGGATGGGCCTTGAAACCGTCCGGCCAGCCGTCATGACCGTTCGGGCGGGGCGACCTCCCCGTGCTCGCCAATGCGGCACTGTTTCACCGTGCCCTGCATGATGGCGGCGTCCAAATCGGCCTCCGTGGCGTCATCGTCCAGACCGAACGTTTCGATGAGCAGCGCGCGCTTCGGCGGCAAGCTCCTCGGGCGTCCCCTCGGGCGGATTCATCGTGTACGTCACGGTTTTTTCCATACGACCATGGTACGAAGGTGCTTCAGGACACATGCGCGGAACTTGACCTAGAACGTGCCGGAAATATGCCCCAGCCTCCAAGGGTTATCGGACCCAAGCTGCTACAGCACCGATATGGTCACGGCATTCTGACTGGACGCGTTCCCAACCGAAACCTGTAACGGCAGGTTGCCAGACGGCACATTCGCCGGGATCTGAACATCAAGCTGCATCACACCAGAGACCATGCCCGGCGCTTCTCCGTAGAAGACGACGGACGCCGGTTGGCCGTTGATGAGCACAGCCACATGCAGCACCGGTTGCGGCGTGAGCGGCGGTGTGGGCGATACCGTGGTGACCTTGCCAGTGACGCCGCCCGGAGAAGTCTGGCCTTCACCCGTGAGGTAGAGGGTCACGTAGCTGCCCCTTGCAGCCGGGTTGTTGGGCGCATTGTAACTGTTGTCCTGGTTTAACGCCGCCGCTGGGCCGCTGCCCGAGCCGTTGTAAGTGAACAGCGCCGGGGCTGCAGCAGCGGAGGTCAGGGGGAAAGGAATCGAAGTTTGGCCCAGGTAGTTGACCTGGATAGCGTCGGGATAAACCGGCGTGAAGTAGCGAATGAAAGAGTCGTACAGGAAAGGAGTAGCGAACCATCCTGACCCCGAGCCATGTGAGGGCGGTGGGCAACCCCGCACTTGAAGCGTTGGAAAGGGGCACATGCAGGCAGGGTATCCCGAAGTTGTGAACTCCGAAATAACCAAAACCAGAGGCGCCGACGGTGTCAGGTTGACCGGAAGGCAATACTGTGGCGCGCGACAGTTCGCGAGTGCGACGCAGGCTCTGCGGAGTCGTAGACCCCAGGCATGCATGGAAACTTCACGCGCGAGAACCGAGAGACCCTGTTGCCATCCGCAGCCGGAAAGGGGCGGATCGGTGGGAGAAGGCGATGAGCTATAAGGCCCACGCGCACGGCGATAGGGAGTCGCACAGCGGCATACTACCGGCGAAGCGGTCGAACGAAGGCAGGGGAGGGCCGAAGGAGATCGTGGAGGGAAGGCCGTTGACCAAGGAGAACGCGGAAGAGCCAAACCCGAACCGGACACCGAGCCGGGCGAACGGGCCAAGCGGGCTGGACCGTGTACGAGAAGCAGCCAAGGGAGACCCAGAGATGCGGTTCACCGCCCTGCTGCACCATGTCAGCACCGGCTTGCTCCGCAGCAGTTTCTACAGCCTGAAAAGGCGGGCAGCGGCGGGAGTGGACGGGATGACATGGCAAGAATATGGAGACGGGCTGGAGGAACGGATCGCGGACCTCCATGGCCGAATCCATCGTGGGGCCTATCACGCGAAACCGTCACGGAGAGTCTGGATACCGAAAGCCGATGGGCGGCAACGGCCATTGGGGATCGCGGCGCTAGAAGACAAAATCGTACAGGCCGCGGTGGTGGAGGTCCTCAACCAGATCTGGGAAGAGGATTTCCTGGATTTTTCGTACGGGTTCCGGCCGGGGCGAAGCCAACACGACGCGTTGGATGCGCTCTATGTCGGGATCACTCGCAGGAAGGTGAACTATGTCGTGGACTTGGACATCCGGTCGTTTTTCGACAAAGTCGGACACGATCACCTGGAAAAGTTCGTGCGGCATCGGATCGGAGATGAACGGGTCGTCCGCCTGATCCTGAAATGGCTGAGGGCGGGCGTGATCGAGGACGGGCAGTGGTTCGAGACGAAGGAAGGGACGCCGCAAGGGGCGGTGATATCGCCGCTGCTAGCCAATCTCTACCTGCATCATGTACTCGATCTGTGGGTGAAAGCATGGCGGAAAAAGGTGGCGCGCGGCGAGATGATCGTGGTGCGGTACGCCGACGACGCGGTGCTTGGGTTTCAGTACCGGGAAGAAGCCGAGAAGTTCCTGGAGGATCTGCGGGAGCGCGTGCGGAAATTCGGACTGGAACTGCACCCGGAGAAGACGCGTCTGATCGAGTTTGGACGCTATGCCGCTGAACGGCGCGGGAAACGTGGGGAAGGGAAGCCGGAAACCTTTAACTTTTTAGGTTTCACTCACATTTGTGGGAAGAACCACCAGACGGGGTACTTCCAGGTGTACCGGAAGACGATCGGCAAGCGGATGGCGGCGAAGCTGAAGGAGATTCGGCGGAAGCTGCGCGAACGCCTGCATGAGAGGATCAAGGGCACGGCGGAGTGGCTCCAATCGGTGGTTCGCGGATATTTCCAATACCACGCGGTACCGCGAAACGAGGATCGGCTGAAGGCGTTTCGGCACGAAGTGCTGCACATGTGGTTGTGGCATCTTCGCCGGCGGAGTCAACGGAGCCGCTGGACCTGGGGGCGTTTTCAGGAAAAACTCGCACACTTGATCCCGGAAGTCGAGGTCTTGCATCCATATCCGGAGGTGCGCTTTGCGTCAAAGCATCCAAGGTAAGAACCGTGTGCGTGAGGAGCGCCCGCACGGATCTGTGCGGGGGGCGCCGGGTAACCGGCGTCCCTACCGCGACCACGTATGGGTTCAAGAGGCCCTGGGCTTCGTATGGCACGACGCAGTTGATCTGGGTGGCGCTCACGTACGTCAGCGGCGCGGGCGTGCCGCTGAACGATACCTGGACCCCGGCGAGTGTTGTCGCCACCTTGCCGTTCTGGTCAAGGGTCAGACCCGCCGGAGTGGTCGGCCCGAGGCCTGTTCCGCCAATCGTTACTATTTCGCCTGGGGAGATAGAACCGCCGAGGAAGCTTGCTGCATTCACGACGGCGGTGACGCTCGTTGACACGTCGGTAACCTGGATCAGAACCGCTGAACTGTTGGCGTTTTGCGGAGTTGTCTGAAAGGCGTTGGCGGAAATCAGGTTGCCGAGGGAGCATGACGTGCAGCCGCCGACAACCCATATGGATGACGGTGAGGCAAGGGCAATGTTTGAGGGGCTAAAGGCGGCGTTCAGAGTATAGGAGGGCGAGGGCGACGCGCCTCCGAGAGCCGGGAGTTCCAGTTCAAGCACCTCGCCGGCCCCTGCGTTTCCTTTGGCCTGGAAAAGCAGGTTGGCCGTTTGCGACTGGCTACTGATTGCCATGGCCACACTCCCGCAATTGATGGCCCCGCCGTCTGAATCTGCCCCGCAGGCCTGTGGCGACTGAAAGGGCAAATACGAAAACCCGCTCAAAGCCGTTGAACCGGGCGAGAGCTTCGCCACGAAGCCGCCGCCTGGCGAGCTCAAGTACGCCCCAGGTGTTGCGTGAAAGGTGGTGCCGCTGGTGGAGCCGGCGAAGTAGAGCGACCCATCCGAATTGACAGCGATGCTAGTTATGGCCGTCGCCGAATACTGCGGACCGAGCCAGGTCCCGTATACAAGTTGGGAACCAGCCGGATTGACCTCCAAGATAAACCCGTTCCCTAGGTCGGGGTTGAGGTTCGCGTTGGAGTTCGCGCTCTGAAGAGCATTTGGAGTCGTCGGTACGTTTATCGTGGCGAAGCCGCCAATGTAGCAGTCCCCCTGCGAATCGACGGCAATCGCAGCTATCTCTGCAATGAAGGTAATATCACCACCGCCGAGGAGGACCCCGTATAAGAGGCCGCCGCCGGTCGCGTTCAGGTGGAAAAGGAACAAACTGTTGCTCACTCCAGGACCGGTGGCGCCGGCAAAAACCTCACCCAAGCTGTTGACCGCCAGAGCAGTTGACTGCATGCCAAGAATGCTTATTGAGTACAGCAACTTCGTTCCGTCTGGGCTGATCTTGGCGATGAACGATTGGACGGGGGAACTGGTGTTTGGCGGCCCCATTGAGCAACTCTGGTGAAAAGGAGGAGACGAGTTGAAGTTCATGTAACCGGACAGTGGAACGCAGGAAATGGTAGCCTGTATCGACAAATTCGATGATGTTGTGGTGCCGCTTACGTAAATGTTGCCGACCGAGTCCGCGGCCACGGCCACTGGAACATCGGCACCATTACCGCCCAGGAATGTCGCCCACAGCAGCGCGGTGCCGGAAGGATTGAACTTCGCGACAAAAACGTCCTTGTTATCCGCAAATCCTGTCGCTTTCGTGGGCTGAAACGCGTTGGCAGTTCCAGGTAGTGTTTGGGACGTAGTGTACCCCGCCACGATGACATTGCCAGAGGGGTCTACCGCAACGGCGACAGCCACGTTGGTGTCGCCCGCGCCACCGAAGTACGTGCCGTAGGTAGGAACCGGTGTGCTGGCACTCGCCAGAACAGCGGAGCAGCCCAGCAGTACGACGACAGCGAAACCGCCGGTGTCACTCATATCCTGTTGACCAATAGTCTACATCAAACGACAAGAGCGAAGCTCTTGTCGAATTCGTTGAGGGAGAGAATCTCGCAGTTCAGCCCGGCTTCGATCGCGACCTCGCGAAGGTCCTTTCTGTGCGCCCAGTCATCGCTGATGAACCGCCCGCAGTAAGGCAGGTATGCCGCTGTCATCAGGTCGTTGCGGCCGGCTGCCAGAGTTCTATCGTCCTGCGCGCGGAGCGACCAGTTGTACCAGGCCATGACCAGCCCGTAACAGGCTGCACGGAACGGCGGGCAAACATCCATGAATGACCTTATCTCCGCTTCCGTGGGCTCGCTCTTCGAAACGTATTTGTACAGCCGTTGCCCGACGCCCCAGAGAACGCCCCCGTCCCTCACGGAAATTGCGACGGCCTCCTTGTAGCTGTTCGGCCGCTTGGACGGCTCCTTCGCCAGAATGCTATCCAGCTTGGGCCGAAGTCGCTTCCAGAATTTCTCGAACTTCTCTTCCAACTGGAACTGCTGCTTTCTCTGCTCGACGCAAATCGCCTCGACGAAATCCCGTCGAGGGAGCGCCGTCTCGTACACCCGCGCCCGAACGTCAACGTTCCTCCACTCGAACCGCGACGCATCGCGAAAATGCGCGGAGATCAAGCGCCTGATGACTTCGTTCGGCTCCCACATGCACGTGGCCGATTGCAATAGCCAGTCGCACCGGCGGAGAAGGGCCTCTCTTCTTTCCGGCGTGAGGTTCGCGATGAGCTCTCCAATGCTGGCCCCCGTCAGAATCACGTCGAAACCGCACGCCAGCCCCCTCATGATGGGAGTGGACGCGGCACCGCCGTCTTCAAGCCTATTTATCCCGCTCGTGTCGAATATGATTCCGGGCAACACAGCACTCTCCACATTTTAGCGCCCTTGGAAGACAATAGGCGCAAAACCCCATCCGCGGCATAGCCATCGGTCTTCACCAGGAAATGCGCTTCGGGCTGCCCCTTTATCCTCCGCATCGCGCCCAGATGTTGGCCTAGCAAGCAACCCGCCCCCATCCCCCGCTTGCTACGATGGAATTCAGTCCCCTTTCCGCATCCCTATGCCCGAAAAGCCGTACGACCACAACCAGATCGAGCTCAAGTGGCACGAGCGTTGGCAGAATGCCGACTTCTACAAGGCCGAGGAGAATTCCTCGAAGCCCAAGTTCTATGTGCTCGAAATGCTGCCCTACCCCAGCGGCATGCTGCACATCGGGCACATCCGCAACTACTCCATCGGCGACGCGCTGGCGCGGTATAAGTGGATGCGCGGCTTCAACGTGCTCCATCCCATGGGCTGGGACGCCTTCGGACTGCCCGCCGAAAACGCCGCCATCAAGAACGGCCAGCCGCCGCGGGATTGGACGCGGCACAACATCGCGGCCATGAAGACCACCCATCGCCGCTTCGCCTTCAGCTACGATTGGGACCGCGAAATCTCCACCTGCGAGCCCGAATACTACCGCTGGAACCAGTGGTTCTTCCTGCGCATGTTCGAGCGCGGCCTGGCCTACCGCAAGGAAGCCCTGCTGAACTGGTGCCCCAAGTGCGCCACCGTGCTGGCCAACGAGCAGGTGGTCGAGGGCTGCTGCTGGCGCCATGAAGAGACGCCCGTCGAGCAGCGCGCGCTGGTGCAGTGGTTCCTGAAAATCACCGCCTACGCCGAGCAACTGCTGGCCGACATGAGCCAACTCGAAGAGGGCTGGCCGGAGCGCGTCCTTACCATGCAGCGCAACTGGATCGGCCGCTCCGAAGGCGCCGAGGTGGATTTCCGCCTGGAGGAAACCGGGGAGCCGATCCGCGTATTCACCACGCGCGTCGATACTATCTATGGCGCCACCTGCGTGATCCTGGCGCCGGAGCATGCCCTCAACGAGCGGCTGCTGGACGCCGAAGGCAAGGCCCGCGCCAAGGCCATGGTGGACGGGCGCGCCAACCGCGACCCCGGCGATATCGAAAAGGAAGGCTTCTTCACGGGCCACTACGCCGTCAATCCGTACTCCGGCGAGCGGGCGCCAATTTGGGTGGGCAATTTCGTGCTGATGGGCTACGGCACCGGCGCCATCATGGCCGTGCCGGGGCACGACGAGCGCGACTTCGAATTCTGCCGCAAGTACGGAATCGCGGTGCGCCCCGTCATCCGGCCCGTGGATGGCGCGCTGGCCGTGGAACCGGGCATGGAAACGGCATTTACCGAGTACGGGGTGGTGGAGGACTCCGGCCCGTGGTCCGGCCTGTCGAGCCTGGAAGCGCGCCGCAAGATGGCTGCCCACGCCGCGGAGAACGGCTTCGGCAAGGAGGCGATCACCTATCGCATCAAGGACTGGGGCATCTCCCGCCAGCGGTATTGGGGCACGCCGATCCCGATGATCCACTGCCCGGCGTGCGGCGTGGTTCCGGTGCCGGACGACCAGCTTCCGGTGGTGCTGCCGGATCGCATCGAAATCACCGGCGCGGGCCGTTCGCCGCTCGAAGGCGTCCCCGAGTTCGTCAACGTGAAGTGCCCGCGGTGCGGCGGCGCGGCGCGGCGCGAGACCGATACCATGGACACCTTCATCGATTCGTCCTGGTATTTCTACCGCTATTGCGACGCGCACAACTCCCAGGCGCCGTTCGACCCGGCGAAGATCGCCTACTGGTTCGAGATCGACCAGTACATCGGCGGCGTCGAGCACGCCATCTTACACCTGATTTACTCGCGCTTCTTCACCAAAGTGATGCGCGACATCGGCGTCATCTCCAACAGCGAGCCGGCGCGGCGCCTGTTCACGCAGGGCATGGTGATCGCCGACGGCGCCAAGATGTCCAAGAACAAGGGCAACGTGGTGGGCGCGGACGCGCTCGCCGATCAGTTCGGCGCCGACACCGCGCGCATGTTCGTGCTCTTCGCCGCTCCGCCCGAAAAGGAAGTGGACTGGCGCAAAGAAGGCGCCGAGGGCATCTATCGTTTTCTCGGCCGGGTCTACCGTTTCGTGACGCGCAACGTGGACCGCCTGGGCGGCACGGAGGCGGGCTCGAGCGACCGCAAGGTTCTGCGGAAACTCCACCAGATGCTGCGCAAGATCACCGAGGATTTCGAAACCCGCTGGCACTTCAATACCTGCATCGCGAGCGTCATGGAACTGGTGAACGTGCTGTACGCCGAGGAGGAGAACCTATCGGGGGCGGCGCTGGCGGAGGTGATCGAGAAGCTGGCGCTGGTGCTGGCCCCGTTCGCTCCGTACCTCAGCCAGGAGATCTGGGAGGAACTGGGCCGCGAAGGCCCGGTCTTCCGCCAGGCGTGGCCGGCGTTCGACCCGGAACTGGCCAAGGACGACGAAGCCGAGATCGTGGTCCAGGTGAACGGCAAGCTGCGGGGGCGATTCAGCGCCCCGTTTGGAACCGCGGCCGCGGAGTTGGAAGCGCGCGCCAGGGCCGACGAGAGAGTGCAGGCGTTTCTGGCGGGCAAGCAGGTGGTGAAGGTCGTCGCGGTGCCGGACAAGCTGGTGAACATCGTGGTGCGGTGAGGTTTTGTGGGGCAGGTTGTTAACCTGCGGCCGATTGTTAATCGGCCTTCCGCGCGGGTAATCGACAACCCCCCGGAAGGCGGGTTGACAACCCGCCGCAGGTTAACAACCTGCCCCACATGCTGCCGCTTACTGCCCGCCCAGCGCCTTCTGAATGGCGGCGATGTTCTGGCGCGCGAAGCGCGATTCTTCCATGTCCGGGTTGATGGCCAGCATCTCCTGGAAGTGCTTCAGCGCCGGACCCAGTTCGGCCACGCTGTTGGTATTGTTGGCCTTGTACATGTAACTCAGGCCCAGGGCATAGTGGGCGAACGGGTCCTTGGAGTAGTAACTCAGCGACTTCTGGCAGGCGGCGATGGCCAGGTCGAAGTGCGACTGGCGCCGCTCGCAATCGCAGATGCCGAACCAGGCCAGGCTCCTCAGTTCGCTCCAGATATCGTGCACGGCGGCGTGGCTCTTGCGTCCCAGGCCGAACAGCGAGCCGAGCACGTAGTAATTCAACTGCCCGGCCAGGTGGCTGTCGAAGTCGCTGAGCTTCAGGTACTGATCGTATTCGGCGCGGGCTTCGGCGAGTTTGCCGCTGAGGCGCAGGCTGTCGGCCATCCACAAATGCGGCTCGGCGTTCCTGGGCGTGAGTTGAACGGCCCGGCGCGCGGATTCGATAGACTGCGCATATAGCGCCTTGAAACGGTACGCCTGGGCCTGCATGGTGAGCGCCACGGCGTGATCCGGCTGGCGCGCCAGCACGGTATCGATCTGGCGGAGAGCTTCGTCCACGTTGCCGATATCGAGTAACATGCCGGCAAAGCTGGCGCGCGCCTGCAGGTAATCGGGATCGATGGCGATGGCTTTCTTGAAGTTCAGCTCGGCTTTGTCCTCGTCGAACAGGGCGTTGTACGTGAGGCCCAGGTAGTAAGCCGCCTGGCTGTAGGACGGGTCCATGGCGAGCGCCTTCTCCAAGTCCTCGGCAGCCTTGCGATAGTTCGGCTCGGAACCCTTTTCGTAGGCCTCGATGCCCTTGTCGAGCAGATCGGTAGCCGCCTTGCCGCGCCGGCGGGGGATCAGGATCTTGATGCTGACGGTGGATTCCGTTCCCGGATACACGGTTTCCTGGCGCGGACCATCGGGCTCGTAGCCCATCTTCACACCCTTGATGGTGTGATCGCCGGGCTGCAGGCCGGGCACGGAAAGCGTCTGGCCCTTTTTCTGAAGCACGCCGATGGACTTACCGTTGACGAAAACTTCAACCTCGTCCAGGTTGGCCTCGAAGGTCAGCGTGCCGTACCTGGCGGCCGGCGCCGCGGCGGGCTTGGCGGTGGATGGCGTGTAGGCCAGCAGCAGGTTGGCGTCGAAGCTGCCGCGGTCGGAAGTGGGATTCTGCTTTCCCCCGGTTTTCTCGCGGACTTGCGTGTGGACGTACTCGGCCAGCTCGTCGGCGCTCACCACGCCGTCGGCATTGGCGTCGGCGGCGCCGCCCATTCCCTCCACCACGTAGTAAGTGAAGACGCCGTGGCCGCCGTCCAGATCGGGACTCTCGAAGGAACTCTCGCGGTCGCGGCTGGCGGTGAGCGAGAACAACGATGTCCGCAAGTTAGAAAGCGAACTGTTCAGCGCGGACGTCTCTTCCGGCGTAATAGCGCCGCTATGGCAAGCGTCCGTCAGGAGGACTTTGTAAGTGGCGTGTATCTTGTCTCCGATCACGGAGCCCAGCTCGTCCATGGGATAGCCGGTGGTTTCGATGCGCGCGGGATCGAAATCCGACGGCGCCAGGTATCCTTTGCCCCCGTAGAGGAAGCCGTGGCCCGCGAAGTAGATGAGCACGCGGTCGCCATCCCTGGCGACCGACGGCAGCCACTCGTCGATTTCGCGCCGCATGGCGGCCAGCGTGGCTTGCGGACCGGTGAGGACCTTGACGTTCTCCGCCTTGAAACTGCCGCCTTCCGGGCTGATCAGGATCGTGTTCATGGACTGCGCGTCGCGCTCCGGGAACCGGAGCTGGAATTTCTCGGCGAGCTTGGGATAGCGCGAGATGCCGATCACCACGGCATAACTGCGCGGCGGCGTCCTGGGCGCTGGCGGCGGCGTGGTGGGTTCGGCGTCCAGCTTCTCCACTTTGAGGTCGCGCTTCCGGTCCGGCGGCGGTTGCTGCTGCGCGAGCGCGGAAACCAGCACGGCGGCGGTTGCGGGGAGAAGGATATTCCGGAGCAGCATGATAGCCCTCACTTGTGCGCCAGGCGGAACTCGTAGATCACCGGGCCGGTCAAGGACGCGGGCGATGAGATCACGGCGGTGTCGTCTTGCCGCATGAAGATCAGGTCGCGCGGGACGAGGCCGGCGGCGCCCGCGAGGTTGGCCGGCAGTTCCGCGTCGCGCGGCACCAGCTTGGGACCGGCCGAGCTGTCGATGCATTCGCCGCGCGCGCGCAGCATGGTATCGTCACAGCGCGGAATCAGGGTAATCGGTTTGGGCGGGCGGTTGGCGGACGGCGGCGGCAGGCGCGGAGGGGCGTCGGTGAGACGCGCCGGCGTCACCAGCCAGTAGACGATCTCGTAACCGGCCGGGCCGGCGATGCGGAAGGCCGAGGCGGTCGCCGGCACATGGTACTCCTTGCCCGCGGAGATGCGATTGTCCTGCCCGGTCTCCTCGCGCGGAAACAACTGTTCGTACTTCCCCGAGCTGCTCTGGTTCATTACGTACAGGTAGCCGTCGAAATCGGCGTGAAAGCGGAACCGCACGCGGTCGCCCTGCTCGAGCACCAGGCCGGGATCGACGGTGCGCCAAGTGGAGCCCTCCAGCCGCTCCAGCACGATCTCCATGCGGCGGGCGCCTTCGGCAGCGGCGCGCGGCTGGGCGAGTGCGCCGGTGGCGAAGGCCGCCAGGATCACCGCGGCCGAGCTGGCGGCGCGTTTCATTTGTGCACCAGGATCAGATCGGCAACCACGCGCGAATCCCCGCTGCCGGTCGGGTTCACCACGTAGACGGCCTTCTCCTTGCGGTCGCCCGGGGTATCCTCCGTGATCTTCTCCACGATGAGATCGCGCGCGTAAGTGTCGCGCAGGTGGCCGACCGTGGAATTGTCGATGGCGGCGCTGGCGATCAGCACTTGTCCGGATTGCGCTGCGGACGGCGCGGCGGGCTGCGACACGGGTTTCGCCTTGGCGCCCTGCAGCGAGTAGACGATCCTTTCGAGATCCTGTTCGGGCTCGCGCGAGAACACGATGAAAACCTTCTCCTCGCCCGCCTGCTCGTCGAAATAGAGGCGCGTTTTGGGCGGCATGGTGTAGCTGCGGAAGCCTTCCACGCGATTGCCGCCGTCATCCACCTCGGAGGACGGGAACATGGGCTTCCAGGTGCCGCTCGATCCCTGGCTGACGATGTACAGATAGCCGGGTCCGTTGGTTTCGACATTGAAGCGGATGCGGTCGCCGGCGTGAAACACGGTGTCCGGCGGCACTTCCGTCATCTCCCCGTTCACCAGCTTGAGGATGGCGTACTTCAGCCCCAACGGGGTTCCGGCGGTGGGCGCGGGGGCGGTGGCAGTCGCCGTAATGATACGGCCGCCGCCTGGCAACTCGCCGCCCTGCGCGGGACGCGGAGCGCCTGGCGAGGGAGCCGGACCCGGCGCGGGCGGATTGGTGGGATCGACTTGCGCCGGCTTGGGCCGCGTGGCGGTCGACTTGGGCGCCGGGGGCTTGGCCGCGGTGGCGGCCGGCGGGGCGAAGTAGAACAGCTCGCGAGCGGTGAACTGCGTCTTGGGCTGGTCCTGCGCCGCGGCCGCGAGTGCCATCATGCCGGCGGCGGAAAGCGAAGCGAGAACACCTGAAATGTGCGACATATCGAGTCCCGGCCTCCCTGGGCGCGGGCGTTCCGTTCTTACCATATCACCGCCATTGCGGGCTGGGACGGGGGCGTACGGGAACCGGTACTATGCGACTGTGTTAAATCTCGCACAGAAGGTGCGCTTGAGGCCGGCGGCTCAGTGCGTCTGCTGGGGCGGCTGGTTGATCCGCCGCTCGATCTCCGTGACGCGGGACTCCACAGCGTTGAGGCGGCTGCGGAGCATCATGTCGGCAAGTTCGGATTCCGTAACCCCCGCGTCAATTCGATGGGCGTAACCGTAGAACGCCTTCAGCATCTCGGCCTGACAGGCGAGGATGGTCTCCTTGAGTTCGGCGGTCCTCTCGCGAATCTCGGAGCGAAACTGCTCACAGACCTGCCTGAGTTCAGCCTGCGCCACACCGGGCGCTCGCCGCACGGGCGGCATGTCGCCATTTTCCATGGATGGACTCATCTCGTATTGTACCGCTGAGAACGCCCCCGGAAGGAACTGATACAATCACAGTCTACATGGCCGAACGAATTGCGCTATTCGTTACCTGCCTGGTTGACCAACTTTTCCCGAAAGTTGGAATGTCCATGGCTTCCGTCCTGGAGCAGCTCGGTTACCAGATCGATTTCCCGGAGAATCAGACGTGTTGCGGGCAGCCGGCGTTCAACAGCGGCTACCGGGACGAGGCCCGCAAGGTGGCGCGCCACTTCATCGCCACGTTCGCCGGTTACGAGCGCATCGTGGTGCCATCGGGCTCCTGTACTTCCATGATCGTGCACCATTTCGCGGAGCTGTTCCGCAAGGAGCCGGAGACGCTGGAACGTGTGGCTGCGCTCGAAAAGCGCGTCTGGGAGTTTTCCACGTTCCTGACGGAGGTGGCCCGGGTGGAGGATGTGGGCGCGCGACTGGAGGAAGTGGTCACGTTCCACGACGGCTGCCACGCGCTGCGGGACCTGGCCATCCACGACGCGCCGCGGAAGCTGCTGGCGCGCGTGCGGGGCCTGGAACTGCGGGAGATGCAGCCGGAGGACGAGTGTTGCGGATTCGGCGGGACGTTCTCCGTAAAATTCGCCGAACTTTCGGGCGCCATGGCGCGCACCAAGCTGGACGCCATCCTGCAGACCGGCGCGACGACGGTGGTCTCGCTGGATCCCAGTTGTCTGATGCAGATTCAGGGCGCGCTCTCGCGCGCCGGCAAGGCGGTGCGCACCATGCACCTGGCCGAGGTTCTGGCAAGCCGCTGAGACGCGGGGGGGCGTCCGGAGACTCTATGTCCGTCGAATTCGACCAAAAAGCGCACGACACGCTGGCCGACGCCAACCTGCAACTGGCCATCTACACATCCACCGGGCGTTTGAAACGGGGCCGGGTGGCGTCGGTAGGGAGCGGCGTAATGCCGGACTACCAGGAACTGCGCACGCAGGCCAACGCCATCAAGAAGCACGCCATCGATAACCTGGACTATTACCTGGAGGAGTTCGAGCGCAACGTCACGGCGCGCGGCGGCAAGGTGGTGTACTGCAAGGACGCGACCGAGGTGGCGGATTTCGTGCTGGGCCTGGCCAAGGAACGCGGCGCGCGGTTGATCGTCAAGTCCAAGTCCATGACCACCGAGGAAGTGGATCTCAACGAGCGGCTGGAGCACCACGGACTGGAACCGGTGGAGACCGACCTGGGCGAGTACATCCTGCAACTGAACCACGAGAAGCCGTACCACATCGTGCTGCCGGCGCTGCACAAGACGCGCTACGACGTGGCCGAGATCTTCACGCGCCGGCTGAACGCGCCCCACGAGACGGTGATCGAGAAGCAGACGGCGCTGGCGTGCGGGGTGCTGCGCGACAAGTTCCTGACGGCGGATATCGGCATCAGCGGGGCGAATTTCCTGGTGGCCGATTCGGGCGCCATCGTGGTGATCGAGAACGAGGGCAACGCGCGGCTGACCACCACGGCGCCGAAGGTTCACATCGTATTGGCGGGAATCGAGAAGGTGATTCCGCGGGCGGGGGACCTGGCCACCTTCCTCAAACTGCTGGCGCGCAGCGCCACGGGGCAGTTGCTGTCGGCATACACGTCGTTTCTGAGCGGCGCGCGGCGGCCGGGCGAGATCGACGGCCCCGACGAATTCTACGTGGTTCTGCTGGACAACGGCCGCACGCGGCTGCTGCCCGACAAGGAGAAGCGGCAGACGCTCTACTGCATCCGCTGCGGCGCGTGCCTGAACGCCTGCCCGGTGTACCGGAAGATCGGCGGCTACAGCTTTCCGGGGGTGTACTCGGGGCCGATCGGAGCGATTCTCACGCCGCAATTCATGGGCGTGTCGCACGAGCCGGCGCTGCCGTTCGCTTCCAGCTTGTGCGGCGCGTGCGCCGAAGTCTGCCCGGTGAAGATCGACATCCCCAAGGTGCTGCTGGCCCTGCGCGCCGATGTCAAGAAGGCGGAAGCGCGGGACGGACAGAACCGCCTGGAGAGGCTGGCGTTCCGCGCATTCGCCTGGCTGATGACGCACCCGCGGATTTACGAGATGGCCGGCCGCATGGCGGCGCTGATGGCTCCCTCGGGCGAGGGAAAGTGGATTTCGAGCGCTCCGCCGCTGATGAATCTGCCGCCGGTGCGGGCATGGCTGAGCCAGCGCGACCTGCCGCCGCCGCCGGCCAAGAGCTTTCGCGAGCAGTGGAGGCAGCGGCGATGACGCGCGACCACATCCTGCACCGGATTCGGACCGCGCTGGGCCGCAGCGCCGGGCAAGCGGCGTCGGCCGACGCGCCGCCGGTGCGCCTGGTGATTCCGGCAGGTGGACCGGGAAGCGCGCATCGTCTCGTTCACCGAGCGGTTGGAGGCGCTGGGGGGCAAGGTTCAGCGCGCCGCCACCAGGGAAGAGGCGTGCGCGCTGGTAGCCGCGGCCATCGAGGGCAAGACGGCCGTGGCTTCGAACGCGCCGTATCTGGCGGAGTGCGGAATCACCGGTCTGGCGGGGGTGGAAAGCGGCATTACGGACCGGGCCCGGTTGCAGGAGCGATGCGCGGCGGTCAAGGTGGGCATCACCAGCGCGGATTATGCGCTGGCCGACACGGGCTCGCTGGTGATGCTGTCGAGCGCGCAGGAGGCGCGGCTGATTTCGCTCTTGCCGCCGGAGCACATCGCCGTGGTGCCGCTGGAGCGCATGCTCACCGGACTGGACGAACTGTTCACGGTGCTGCCGAGGCCCGCGGAACATACCAGTTCGATGGTGCTGATCACGGGGCCGAGCCGGACCGCCGACATCGAGCAGATCCTGGTGCGCGGGGCTCACGGGCCGGGACAGGTGCTGGCGATCCTCGTGGGGTGAGGGGGCGCCATTTGACAGGACTTCTGTCAAACGCCGATGGAGTCCCCTTTGTATTCAACAAGATGGAAGCAGCATTTGACAGCGGTCCTGTCAAACCTCGCCGCGCGTCCGGCAGATTCACATTGAACAAGAGCCGCCCCAAGCGGCCGCAACGCAAGTGCCCCGGCGTGCCTCGATGGCCCGCGTTATCCGGGCAAGCGTCGCGTCCGACTCCACCTTGCACTCCCATACCCGCAAGACGCTCCAGCCTGCTCGCCTGAGCTTCCGGGCGACGCGGCGGTCGCGTCTGCGATTGTCCTCGACCTTCTTGCGCCAGAACTTGACGTTGCTCTTGGACGGCCTGTTGCAGCGAGGGCAGCCGTGCCAGAAGCAGCCATCGACGAATACGGCGACCTTGAGGGCGGGCCATGCGAAGTCGGGTTTGCCCAGGACAGGCCACTGTTTGCGGTAGCCGGTCAGGCCGGCTTCCCACAGGCGCGCGGAAAGCGCCTTCTCGGTGGTTTTGCCGCCGGAACTCTTGACCGACGCCATGATCCGCGACCGGACGATCTTCGGAACGTGGTCCACGAGCGGCTACCTCTCGCCGTAGCTCCGCAGCTCCTCGGCCGTTATCTCCTCGGACGGAGCGAGCTTGTAGTGTTTCTCATCCACGACTCGGATTTGGCCGTCCTGCGCCGTCAGCTCGAACATCGCGATCACGCCGTCGGCCATGAACTGCGCGGACACGGGGCGGCACTTCAGACTCGCGAACTTCTCCTCACAGCAGGCAATGTCCTGCTGAGTCTGAATCGGGGCAAGTTGGTCGTTTCCGCCCTTCGCCTGGACCGGGATGACGAACTGTTGGCCGCCGCGGCTCACCCCGACGTACAATTCGTCGATTTCGATCTGGCCCATTCCCTTTACGGTGGTTCGAAGGTGATTCTGCAGCGAGTAGGCCGCGATGCCGAGAAAGACGTCCACGAGGCGATTGTATCTCACGCGCGCCAGCAGCGCCTGTTCGTCGCCCTGTGCATGGGCCGCGACGATGTCGGGCGTGGAGTCGGGGATCTTGATGACGATCAGGTCGGCGCGCGGCAGGATGCGGATCGCTCGCGACAGCCGGAACCGGTACTTCGCGCGGCCCGCGGGTTCGATGGTCCATTCGAGCCCGCCAGCCGCGGCCGCGCGGATCCGCGCAGGCAGCGGCTTTCTGTAACGGAACGAGTAGATCGGGTTGCCGAGGTTCTTGGGGTTGTCCAGGCCGAGCGCCTTGGCCGCCGTCGCAAGCTCTTTGCGGTCGAACTCGAACCCGGTCGATCCCTTCCGGTAGTGGTTGTCGAATATGCGGCTGATTATGGCATCGTAAAGAGGCTCGTCAGGCATACACCTTCCCGTTCGTCTTCCGCAATCGTTGGGGGATCACGGACGCGGGGACGCCGTATCGCTCAGCCGCCTCCGACATATTCAGCGTCAGCAACGAGGGATCTCCCACTTTGCCAGTCTTCGCCTTTCGGGGGTGCGTTGTCAATCGCTCCGCGATCTTCGCCGCGACCGCCTGGGCCAGCAGCGGAGGCACGGAGTTTCCGATCTGCCGGAAACCGTGCCACTTGGTGGCGTGGAACCGGAACCAGTCCGGGTAGGAGTGCAGGCGTGCCGCCTCGCGAACGGTTATGCAGCGGGGCGACTTCGGATGGATGGGTCTGGGCGAGGTGAAAGCCCCATGATCGCTGGCGGTCCCGGCCCTGAGCGTGTTGCAGATGCCCTGTGGGTCGAGCTTGTGAAACCTGCTTATGGGTTCGGTTTCGCCGCACGGAGTCCTGTCGAACCGCTCGATGGAATCCGGCGTATGCACGGTGCGCAGACTGGAACTAAGCAGTTCTTGCTTCCGTCTCTCCGGCTCTTGTCGAAGGGGCGCGGCGTAATCGCTCGGCTTGCCGAACTCGGCCAGGACCCAATCGCGCTCCAGCAACTCGTCGAACTCGTTGGCTTCGGGAAGATCGCCGATGGCATCCCACACGGTGGGCGTCTTCAAGACCTCCGGGAACATATTCGTGCCGCAGCCCCACGAGTGCGTCGGCTCGGGATACGCCGGCAAAGGCATCCCGCGCCTGGCGCCAAGCAGGAACAGCCTACGCCGGTCCTGGGGAACGCCAAAACCGGCTGCATTGAGCACCTGGTACCGCTTCTCGACTTTGTAACCCCGCTCCTCAAAAGCCTCGATGATCTCGTGCAGGAATTTCTTGTGCTGGCCGACGGTCAGTCCCTTCACATTCTCGAAGACGAAGAACTTGGGACTCAACTCCGTAACCAGCCTCACGAAATGGTGGACCAGATGGTTGCGCGGGTCTTCCAGGTTTCGCTTGCCGATCATGCTGAAACCCTGGCACGGCGCGCCCCCGAACACCACGTCGACATCGTCGCAGCCAATCCCGGAATGCTCCCGGATGTAGCGCCCGTCAATGTCGGCCACGCTACGGCAGATCGCGGCGCTGCCGGCGAAGTTGAACTCGTGGACCGCGCAGTGGATCGGGTCGTACTCGACCGCCGCCATGACATCGAATCCCGCCGACTGGAACCCGAGGCTCATGCCCCCCGCTCCAGCGAACAGGTCAACTCCGATCAATCTGGTTCCAGCCATCATCCACTCTTAATTATCGGCAGGATTCGGCCACCGGCGAACAAATGCCGAACAAAAGCTCCACCTAGAATTGATGATAGCTTGCAAGCGCCTCGGCGCAAAGAGATTATTGAGGTGCGGAGTGCGGGGTGCTCACCGTCCGAGCGCCAAGCCCTCCAGTAGACGGTCCGTGGTGAATGCAACAGCGCGGGCAACGGCACGGGCAGCCGCCCCCTCCGCCCCGGGCGCTATACTCATGGCAGGGCGTGCTGCCAACATGAAAGCCGAACTGCAATGCGGGCGTGAAATTGTAAATCTGGAGGTTCCCGATTCCACGGTCCTGTTGGAGATGAAGCCCCTGGCGCCGCTGGCGGACCCCGCCGGCGCCGTCCGCGAGGCGCTGGCCCATCCCATCGCCAGCCGGCCGCTCGCGGACATCGTTCGCGGACGCAAAAGCGCCTGCATCGTGATTTCCGATATCACGCGGCCGGTGCCCAACCAGATCATCCTGCCGCCCATGCTCGAAACCCTGGAGGCCGCAGGCGTGGCGCGCGAGGCCATCGTCATTCTCATCGCCACCGGGATGCACCGGCCGAACCTGGGCGACGAACTGGCGCACATGGTGGGGCGCGACATCATGGCGCGCTACCGCATCGAGAACCACTTCTGCCGGGAAGCGGAGAATTACCGCCGGATCGACACCATCGACGGCGCGCCCATCGAGGTGAACCGGCACTACCTCGATGCCGATTTGCGAATTCTTACGGGGCTCATCGAACCGCATTTCTATGCGGGCTTCTCGGGCGGGCGCAAGGCCATCCTGCCGGGCATTTCGAGCTTTGAAACCATGAAGTTCATGCACTCCTACCGCATGATCGAGCATCCGCGGGTGGCCAACTGCGTGCTCGACGGGAATCCCTTTCATGAGAATGGGCTGCGCATCTGCGAAATGGCCGGGGTGGATTTCATCGTCAACGTGGTGCTCAACAAGCGCCGCGAGGTGGGCGGAGTTTTTGCGGGCCATTACGATCGGGCGCACCGGGCGGGCTGCGAGGTGGTGGAGCGCCACTCCACAGCGGCGGTGGACGAGCCTTTCGACCTGGTAATCACTTCGGGCGGTGGATTTCCCCTGGACGCCACCTTCTACCAGATCAGCAAGGCCCTCACCTGCGCCAGGAACGTGCTGCGCAAGGGTGGAACCATCGTGGTGGTTTGCGGCTGCCAGGAAGGTCTTGGCGGCAAGGAATTCTCGGGGATTCTGCGCTCGGTGGGGAGCCTGGCGGAGTTCCGAGAGCGGTACCAGGACCCCAAGAACTTCGTGATCGATCAGTGGTGCGCGCAGAGCATCTACCAGGCGCTGGACCACGCCGGAAAAGTTTACATCTACTCACCCGGTCTGGCAGGCGAAGACGTGGAGAAGATGGGCGCCATTGCGGTGGCGGATCTGCAGCCGACCGTGACCGCGCTGGCAGCCAGCCACACGCGCGTGGCGTTATCACCGGAAGGCCCGTACGTGGTGGGCGTGGTGCGGCAGTAGGGCGGACCCCATGGTCCGCGCGGGACGCCCTCGTCCGGCTGTTTGGTCGCGAAGAGCCGGCCAGGGGGCCGGCTGCGGACCAGGGGGTCCGCCCCACTTACGGGCGCAGGAACATGGTGCTGCAGGCGGCTTCCCAGCACGCGGGAGGGCAGGACGTGGCGAGCAAGGAGACATCGGTCCGGCCGTCAACCAGATCGGGCGGCGCCCCCGCGGCCAAGAGCGCCGCATGAAGCCGTTCCATTTCGCGGGCCACCCAGGGTTGGACCTCGAAACCTTCCAGCAGGTGACGCAGGTCGGGTTGCTCCGGCCTGACTTTCAGATACCACTCGCCGTCGGGGCCGTCGGTGTCGAGCACGACACCTGCGACCGGAGACACGACGCGCAGGTCGAGGTTGCGTTTCCGCACCAGCCACGCCGGGCCGTGGAGGCGCAGGCGCTGGCCCTTTCGGGGCATCTGGAGGGAATCGGGTCTCCCGAGCAGGCGCCGGCCGAAGTCGTCGAGTCCGATGGTCACGGAGCCGTCCCGCTCGCGGCGTACCCAGGTGTGACCGCGGTGGTACATGCGGTCGAGCGGGAACGTCATCCCGAAACCCTCATAACTCTTGTCGCCGGGCTCTGCGGGCGGGCGCCGGTCGAGAAACGTCTGGTGAGTGTCGCATGTCCGGCAGTCAAAACCGTTGGTGCACTCCCGCTGTCCCACTTCCCCCGTCAACTCGTGACGGCATGCCCGGTCGCGGGCAGGCAGGTCGAAAAGATCCGAGCGCCAGAGCATATCTTCGGCAGCGCCGGACCGCAAGGCGCGCCGGGAACGCAAGGTGGCGGATATCAGGGTTGTGACCACAACCACCAACACCGTGTAGAACGCGCCCATAAAGATGGCGGTTCCGAGAGTCCAATGAAATCCGTAGTTCCAGGGCAGCATACGATTATTTCCCAGCCATAGCCGGTGCGGTTTCGGGCCGGCCCGATGGCTCCCTCCTGAGTTCGCGCTCCTCGGGGAATAATTCAAAGTACCGGAACGAGATGGAGTAGACAAGTACTGCGGCTGCTAGGACTGCCAGGAAAGTCCCGGTTTCCTGCCAGCTTGGCAGGTACTGAAGGAAGCGGTCGAAGGAGAGCGTGGGAAGCGCCAGCGTCTGAATCGTCAGCACGAACCGGTTCACCGCCACGCCGCAGCACGCCATCGCCGCCGAGGAAACCAGCCACCCGGCGCGCGCCCGCAGTTTCGGCGTCAGCAGAATGACCATGGGGACCAGGAACAAGGCCATCTCGACGGCCAGAATCCACACGCCGAAAGGCTTCCAGGCGTAGTACTGCGCCGGCAGGAACCCGCTTCGGGGCGTGGTGCGATTCAGCCAGACGAGGGTATCCAGCGTCTTCAGCAACACGTAGGCGGCGAGCAGCAGCCCGGAGATGCGTCCCAAAGACTGCAATACCTGGGGCCTCACCAGCCGCTTCCCGGAGATCTTCTGGACCAGCCAGGTGGTCAGCAGAATGAAGCTCGGGCCCACCGCGGCGGCCGAGAGAATGAACAGGAAGAACGTGGTCGGCCAGATGCCGAGTTCCTCGCGGAACGCGAACGGGCGGCCGCGCAGCACGCCATAGAGCCCGCCGAGCGAACCTTGATGGAAGAAGGACAGAAACGTCCCCACGCCGGCGAACACGTAAACCAACTTGTGCAACTCGTGCTGGAACACCAGGAAGTGCGGGATCTGGCGCAGCTTGCGGTTCTTCAACACGATGGGCACGTACTCGATGAGAAGCACGGTGAGGTAACAACTGATACAGAAGGTAACTTCGGTCAACATGGAATGCACGTTGGGATACCAGAAGGTAAACCAGGCGCGCAGCGGCTGGCCCACGTCCACCCCCAGCACCGCCATGGCGCCGCCGTAACACATCAGGCCGATCACCACCGCGCTATTGATCACCGCCCGCAGTTCCTTCCGCTTGAGGATATAAAGCAGAAAGCCGGTGAAGAACGCGCCGGCGCCGAGGGCGATCACGGTCAGGTCGAGGAAGATCCACAGGCCGAAGGCGAAGCGGTTGTTCATGTGGGTCTGGTTCAATCCCTTGACGAGGCACAGGCCGGCGGAATAGAGGCCGAACGCCAGCAGGGCCGCCCAGGGCGCCAGCCAGAGCAGAAACTTCGCCGTGGAACAGCGGCTGACTCCCGCGGGGATGAAGCGCCTATCCACGGGATGGCTCCTTCGGCGAGGGCGCTTGCGACGGATCCCCGATGCGCCTCGCCCATTCCCGCTTCGAGTGATAGTAGACCTTGGGATCGGTGCCCAGTTTGACCAGCAGCCGGAAGCTTTCCGGGTCCTTGGCAGCGATGGCGGGCGCGCTCGATGGGTCGTTCAGATCGCCAAACTGGATGGCGCCGGCGGGGCAAGCCTCGACGCACGCGGGCACGTAGTCGCCGGGAGAGATTTCCGTCTCGCCGGCTTCGGCGGCGCGTTGCCGGGCGGCATGCCAGCGGCCATGGCAGTAGTTGCACTTCTCCACCACGCCGCGCATGCGCGGGGCCACGTCCGGATTGAGCGTCTTCTCCATGCCGGCGGGCCATTTCGGGTCCCACCAGTTGAAGTAGCGCGAGTGGTAGGGACAGGCGGCCATGCAGTAGCGGCAGCCCAGGCATCGCTCGGGCATCTGGAAGACGATTCCCGTGGCGGGGTCCACATCCACCGCCTGCTGCGGGCAGACCAGGTAGCAGGGCGTCTCCACGCCGCACTGCTGGCACATCATGGGGAAGTAGACGGACTCCTTGCGGGGATACTCTTCGCCGTTATCCACCTTGAACACGCGCAGCCAGGTGATGCCGGTGAGATCGGTCGCGTCCGGGTTCCCGGGCGGAACGTTGTTCTCCACCGCGCAGGCGATCATGCAGGCGCCGCAACCGGTGCATTTGTCGATATCGACCGCCATGCCGTAGCGGCAGATCTTGGCGGGCTTCCTTTCGGAGATCATAAGGGCGCCACCCGGGCGCGCGCCGACGCGCCGCAAATGTCGATGACCTCGGGCGACGCCGCGACCTGGACCACGCCGGGGGGAACCGAGGCATCCACAACCACCTCGATCGGGCATTTGCCCAGGGCTGTTTCCAGCATGGCCCGGCAACCGTCCGCGGTGCCGCAGGAGCGGGCGGTCTCGGGATGCAGCGCTGCGCGGCTCCGCCCCAGCCGAAGGTTGGATTCGCGGTCGAGTTTGGTCATCAAGGGCGATACAGGCGCTGCGGCGGCCGTCGCCGTCTCGGCCAGCACGGCGAACGACATGCGCGTATGTTCGAAGGGTTGGGCATCGAGAACGGGCAAATCCATGGCGGGGGGCGCGGTGCGCCGGCTTTCGGTATCCATCCAGCAGGCGCCCTCGTTCAGCGCTTTCCAGAAATCTTCCGGAGTGACCTGGGCTACGGGCCTGGTGCGGCCATCGGCATAGGTGATCAGCACGCCGCGGCCGGCTTTGCGGATGGCATCGGCGCGCTCGCGCAGGGCGTTCGTCGCGTCGATGCCCACTGCCTTGGCGACGAACTCCGGCGGATTCACCACGCCGGCGGGCGCGGCGATCAGCGGGGCCGCGAGGCGGAACACCGGTGCGGGCGAATCGATGGCGGCGGGGATGTCCTCCAGCGTCTCGGGGTACACGGCGGTGGGCACGGTGAGCAGCGCGTGGCGCCGGTAGCCATCGGGCGACCAGGCGAAGGCGATCACCACCGGGTTGTCGGCCACCAGTTTCCGGCGGATGGCACCCCAGGGGACATAATCTCCAGGCGCCGATTCGTCGATGATAAGGGTGCGGATGGAACCGTCGGGCACCGATTCAAGACCGGTGACCGGTGCGCAATTCTTCCACTGCTCGGGGACTGGGGCCTCCCGGCGCGCCACCACGGCTTCGCCCCATCCGCCCGTCAGTTGGTTGAGCGCCCAGGCGCCGGGACAGTCGTAACCCGGCAGCACCAGGGCCGGCCCGTGTTGGGTCAAGTCGGCGGCCAGGTCCGTAATCTGCCGCTCGGTCAAGCCGGTGGCCGCGGCGGCGTCGGCGACGGAGCCCTTCTTCAGCGCCGCGGCAATCCCCATGGCCAGCGCGGACGCCGAACCGGGCTGGATGCGCAGCCACAGGTCCGCCAGGCTCGCCGTGCGCGATTCGATGGCTTCCGCCTGGATCAGGCGGAAGTTGGCGCGGGCCGCCAGCACGTTTCCCGGCGTTCCCCAGCCGTCCAGCACCGGCGCGCCAAGGCTGAGCACGGTGTGGGTTTTCGACAGATCCACGGCCGCGCCGCTAAACGGCCCCGCTGCAGTAAGATAGAGGCCGTTCCGGACCGCGCCCATGGCCCGGCGGTAGGTCCACGATGCCGTCCGGCCGGGCCGCAGGTCCAGAACCGCGATGCTCTCGGTGGGGTTGCAGACCGCGCCCGGCGTCCCCGCGGTGGCTGCGTTGCAGTTGGCCGCCGCCCGGGCAATGACCCCCGCCGCCGCTTCCACCGGGCCCTGGGTCAGCCGCCCCGCGCAATAGGGAAGCTGGTGCGCAGCCACGCCCACCGCGCACAGCCCGCCGCGGCTGAGCGGGTGGCCCTTCACACCGGCGAGCGAGACCGGCTGCCCGCCCACGCAGCGCGCACGCACGGCGCACCCGGCGTTGCACACTGAGCAGTTCGTATATCTGGCCGAGACCTCGCCGCGCAACGGGCGCGGAACGCCGGGCCAGTTTTCGCTCAACAGCGCGGTGTCCGTGATCAGCCGCCAGGGCACCGGTGTCAGCACGGCGCCGGCGGCGGCTCCGCCGATGAACTTCAGCACGTTTCTGCGCGTATTCCGCATCATTCGGCCCTTACTTGTGGCAATCCAGGCAACTGTGTGCGAGACCCTCCTGGCGGTGGCAAGCGATGCAGTCGTCCATCTTCATTCCGGGCACGGCGCCGCCGGCAACCTGGTAGCCCCAGATATCCCGCGAATAGCCGCTGATGCGATCCTCCTGGTAGGGCCTGGGCTGGTGGCTAGCGGCCTGGTCGCCGTGGCACTGCTCGCACTGGAGTTTGGCGATGCGGATGTGCGGAGTGTGGGAAAACCAGACATTTTCGGGCTGGCGGGCGTAGACGGCCCACTCCGGCTCGCGCTTGGGCTTGACGTAATCGGCGATGAACTCCTTCTCGGCCACGGTGGGGCCCAGGTTCGCCGTGTGGCATCCGGCGCAACGGCTCAAGGGCGGGACGCCCGCGTATGTGCCGTCTTCCCGGGGCGCGTGGCAATCCACGCACAGCATGCCTGCCTTCCGCGCGTGGGTGGGGTGGCTGAATTCGACAGGTTGCGGCCGGCTCCTGTAGAGGACCCAGCGGGAATGCGACCCATCCCGCACACAAGGAGGCCAGCACACCCGCCAGAATTGGGACCTTGCCCCAGAAGTTCACATCGAGACCCTAAATCAGATTATACGGTGAAAAACTCGGCAATGTGGGAGAAGACGGCGGTTGGCAGGCGAAAGCGCCTGCCCCACGCTCGTGCCAGAGAACCTGCGGCCAAGTGGGGCAGGCACTTTCGCCTGCCAACTGGGGGGCTCCATGCCCCCCATCCGCCTGTTGCAAAAGTGGACACCGGGGGTGCGGGCGCTTACAATAAATTCTTAGAGTTTTCGGATAAAAGGGTCGCTGTGTCCGTGTTCAGGGGCTTTGGCTTACCAGTAGCGTTCGTCCTCGCAATTCCGGGGTTTCCGGCCCCGTTGAGCGCCGCCGTCCGCAGTTCCTGGTTGCTGGACCCGGCCGAACTGCACGTTTCGGCGCACGCCAAGAAGTTCACCTGCGCGAAGTGCCACGAAGACATCGTCAAGGCGCCGCTCCATCCCGATCCGCGCAAGACGAAGTCGCCGGTTTCGGATTCGGCTCGCGCCGAGAAGTGCCGCCAGTGCCACGCCCCGGTTTACCGGAATCTCCAGGTCAACCGGCACGGCCAGATGCAGAACATCAACCCCGGGCGGTTCCGGAGTTGCCTGTCGTGCCACGACCCCCACGCCAACGTGAAGGCTCAGTACTACCGCGCGGGGCGGGTCGATTTGGAGCGCAGCCTTCGCGGGCAGTGCGGGGCGTGTCACCAACAGCGTAGCGTTCTGCCGAAGCGCCCGGCGGCGGAGGAGAAGTGCCTGGGCTGCCACCTGGTGGAGGCGAGCGACGCCGGCGCCCCCGAGAAGATCGCGAAACTCTGTTTCCACTGCCACGGAAACCAGGGCACCGAAACGCAGCGGATGGCGGCCAAACTCTCGCCGGTGATCGATGAAGCGGCCTACCGGCGCACCACCCACGCCAAGCAGGCATGCACCGCCTGCCATACGGGCGCGGCGGCTTTTGGGCATGCCGACGAGGCGCGGGTGGACTGCGGCCGGTGCCATTCGGACGCGCCAGGGGCGGCCGACCGCGCGCTCGCGGCGCTCGGCCCGATGCAGGTTGGCCGCGCCGCCGCGGAATCCGGACCGCCGCGGTTCGGCCGCGTGCCAGGAGTATACGGCCCGCCGCAGGCCCGCCGCGCGCCCGCTGCGCCCCATTACGCCAAGTTCACCGACAGCCCGCATATCGGAGTGGAGTGCCGCGCTTGTCATGCCGCCGGAGGCCGGGTGGTCCAAGACGGCGTTTCGAAGCAGGTGGTTTGGGAGAGCACCACCAAACCCGGCGCGGTTTCCGGGGTGCATGCCATCACCAAGGCCAAGAGGAAGCAGGACTGCCAGCGGTGCCACGTATCGGGAAACCAGGTGGGCGCGGCGGCGATGGTGCTGCCGGGGAAGGGCGTGCTCTGCATGCCGTGCCATGGCGCGACGCCCACGGCCACCGACGCCACGACCATCGGCGGGCTGGGCGTGTTTCTGTTCGGGGTGGCGGCCGCGCTCTCGGTCTGGCTCACCGGCCGCATTCCCGGCCATGAGGGCGCGGGCCCGGTGGCGAAGTTCCTGGCGGTGCTCGGGGCGGCGGCGCGGGCGCTGTTTTCCCGTCGCGGGATTGCGGCCCTCAAGGCGCTGCTCCTGGACGGCATTCTCCAAAGGCGGCTTTTCAAGCAGTCGCGCTGGCGCTGGGCGATTCATTCGGCGATTTTGCTGCCGTTTGTTTTCCGGTTTGCGTGGGGCATCGCGGGGCTGATTGCCGCCAACGTGTGGCGGCGCTCCACGTGGTACGAGTTTCTGCTGAACGATAACGACCCGGCGACGGCGCTGCTCTTCGATCTCACCGGAATGCTGGTGGTACTCGGCGCGGCGGCGGCCGTGGCGCGAGGGATAGCGAAGAGGCGGGAGCGCCTGCCCGGCCTCCCCAGGCAGGACTACACGGCGCTGGGCCTGATTGGCGGCGTGGTGATCGTGGGATTCGTCCTGGAAGGCATGCGCATCGCCATGACCGGCGTCACCTGGGGCGCGTCGGGGGCTTTCATCGGGTACCCGATCAGCCGGCTTTTCGCGGGCTGGAAGGCGCTGCCGGGCGTCTACGGTTCCGCGTGGTACCTGCACGCGATACTGACGGGCGCATTTGCGGCGTACCTGCCGTTCAGCCGTATGTTCCATATCCTGGTGGCGCCGGTTTCGCTGGCCGTTCGAGGGGCGAAGCACGCCGGGCACGAGGCGAAGACGCCGCTCCCGGCGGGGGCAGCGGTCGAATTTTAGGAGTTGTCATGATTGACGAGCGCATCAAACAAGACTTGATCCGGATCGTGGGGAACCAGAATTACACGGACAACCTGATCGACATGGTGTCCTATTCCTACGATGCGTCCGAGCACCGGGCGCGGCCCTCGTGCGCGGTTTGGGTGGAGACCACGGCGCAGGTTTCCGAAGTCATGAAGCTGGCCAACCGCGAGAAGATCCCGGTGACGCCGCGAGGCGCGGGCACGGGACTTTCGGGGCTCGCGGTGCCGGCGCACGCTGGGATCGTGATGGACCTCACGCGCATGAACCGGATTCTCGAGTTGCGCATCGAAGACCGGCTGGCGGTGGTGCAGCCCGGCCTGGTGTACGCCGATCTGGAAAAGGCGCTGGCGCCGCACGGCTTCTTCTTCCCGCCCGACCCCTCGAGCGGAAAGGTCTGCACCATGGGCGGCACGGTGGGCACCAACGCGGGCGGCGTGAAGGGCGCCAAGTACGGCACCACGCGCGATTACGTATTGGGGTTGGAAGTGGTGCTGGCCGACGGCCGCATCATGCGCACCGGCGGCAAGACCATCAAGAACGTCTCCGGGTACGATCTGACGCGGTTGTTCGTGGCCTCGGAAGGCACGCTGGGAGTGGTCACCGAGATCGCCCTCAAGATCAACCCCAAGCCCACCATGACCACCACCGCCATGGCCACGTTCAACGACCTGGAGGATGCCGGGCGCGCCGTGGCCGAGGTGATGCGCAGCGGCATTCTGCCCAGCGTGCTGGAAATTCTGGGCCGCGAAACCATCGTGGCCATCAATCAAAACACCGACCTCAACCTGCCCGAGGTGGAAGCGCTGCTGCTGGCCGAAACCGACGGCTACACCAAGGGAGAGACCGATTTCCAGATGGGCAAAGTGGTGGACGTGTTCCGGCGGAACAACCCCGGAATGGTCAAGCTGGCGGCCTCCGCGGAGGAAGCCGCACAGCTTTGGAAGGCGCGCAAATCGGCCTACGCGGTGCTGGCCCGCATCAAGAGCCACTTCGTGCTGGAGGACGTGACGGTGCCCATCGGCAGGGTGCCGGCGCTGCTCAAGGGCATCCAGGCCATCGCGAAGAAACACTCGATCCAGATCGCCACCTTCGGCCACGCCGGCGACGGCAACCTGCATCCGCAGATTCTCTACGATGGGTACGACCCCCAGCAGGTTCGTAGCATGGAAGCCGCCAGCGACGAGTTGTTCCGGCTATCGATCGAACTGGAGGGGACGCTTACGGGCGAGCACGGCATCGGGCTTTCCAAGGCCGCGTTTATGACGCTGGAGCACGACGCGGTGTCGCTCGAAATGATGCGCACCATCAAGCGGGCTTTCGACCCCAACAACATATTGAACCCGGGAAAAATGGCGCTGGACGCAGCCTAGGAACGGAGACGCGATCATGGAAGCCAAATACGATTTCGAGCGCAAGTACCGGGAGCAGATACTGCGCTGCTCGCGCTGCGGATTCTGCCAGGCGGTGTGCCCGGTCTACGGGGCCACGCTGCGGCCGGGATTGAACGCGCGCGGCAAGATGCTCCTGCTGAAGGAAGTGATGGATGGGCGGATCGATCTCTCGAACGAGCTGATCGAGACCCTGTTCCAATGCACCACCTGCGCCAGTTGCACCCACAACTGTCCGTCGGGGGTGGAGGTTCCCGAGATCATCAAGGTGGCGCGCAAGGACATGGTGGACATCGGCTCCTGCCATCCGGCCTTCACCGGCATGCACGACGTGCTGCAAAAGCACGACAACATCTACGCCGAGGACGAAGCCGAGGATTTCGGCCGCGAGAAGAAGGCGCAGGCGCGGTACGTTTTCTTCGCCGGCTGCGTGGGATTATACCGCGAGACCGAAGCCACCGAAGCCGCGCTCGCCGTGCTCGACAAGTTGGAAGTGGATTACACGCTCATCGAAGAGGCGTGCTGCAGCGGCGTGCTGGAGGACGTGGGTTTCCCTCTCAACGATGCGCTGGTTCAGACCAATATCGAGCGCATTCTGGCCACCGGCGCGGAGGCCGTAATTACGGGCTGTCCCTACTGCGCGCGCACGCTCAATAACAAGATGCAATACGCGCCGCTGCGCGCCAAGGGCGTGATTATCATGCATATCTCCCAGTTCCTCAAGGATTACGACCTGGGCGTGCATACCGATAAGAAGGTGACTTATCACGACCCCTGCGACTTAGGCCGGCACTGCGGCATTTACGAGGAGCCGCGCCAGACCATCCGCAAACTGGCGCCGAATTTCATGGAACTGCCCCACCACCACGCCGACGCGCTATGCTGCGGGGCCGGAGGCGGGGTGCGCGGCGCTTATGCCAAGAACTCCATAGACATGGCCCGGCGGCGGCTGAAGGAAGTGGAGGAGGCGGGCGCCGAAGTGGTGCTCACCGAATGCAATTCCTGCGTGCACAACCTGGGCAACGCCAAGTTGCGCAAGCAGAAGTTTACGATTTGTACGACAACCCAGTTCATTCACGACCTCATGGAAGAGGCCGAATAATCGAGGAAGGTGACTTATGGAATTCGAGTCCTATAACATGCCCGACGAGTTGTACTACGAGCCCAACCATTACTGGGTTCGTCAGGAAGGCGACCTGCTGACGATGGGCATGGACGACTTTGCCCGCAAGCTGGCCGGACAGATTGTCTTCGTGCAACTTCCCGAGGAGGGCAAGGCCGTCAAGCTGGGCAAGAAGTTCGCCAGCGTGGAATCGGGCAAGTGGCTGGGCAAGGTGTATGGTCCGGTCAACGGCGAGATCGCGGCCGTAAACGAAGAGCTCGAAACCAATCCCGGCCTTATCAATCAGGATTGCTACGGCGCGGGCTGGATGTACAAGATCAAGCCCGACGACCTGGGGGAAGTGCAGAACCTGCTGCATGGGACGGAAGCCGTGCAGAAGTGGCTCGTCGAGGAGATCGCGAAGTTCGCCAAGGGGGCGTAAGGCGGACCCCCCGGTCCGCGCGGGACGCCCCCGTCCCGCTTCCGGAACGACGATAGAAGCATCTTACCGGGCACAAGCAGGCCGGCGGGGGCGCCGGCCGCGGACCAGGGGGTCCGCCCCACAGCTTGCGCAGATGTTCGGCAGTGGGAAATGCGGGTGGTAGTTACTAGATGGCTAATCGAGATTACACGGCGGGGCAACTTTTCGAGATCGACGCCTGCACGAAGTGCCGGATGTGCGCACAGGTGTGCCCGGCGGTGGCGGCGTCCCAGGACGGGGAGTTATCGGCCGTGTGGCGGATGAATGCGCTGCGCGCCATCCTGCAAGGCCGCGGCGGACTTCTGCAGCGCCTTTTCGGCAACAAGCCGCCGTCCGAAGAGGAACTCAAGCACTTCAGCGACACGGTCTTCAAATGCACGCTCTGCGCCAACTGCGAAGAGGTTTGTCCGGTGGGCATCGGCCTCAAGGACCTGTGGCTCTCTCTGCGGGTGGACATGGTGCATTCCGGCTCGTATCCCCCGAAGATCGACATGATCCGGAAGAACCTGGCCGGCAGCCGGAACGTGTTCGCCGAAGATAACGAGGAGCGAGCCGCCTGGGTGGAGGACATGCGCAACGCGCCCGACGACGGCCTGGTGAAGGACCATGCCGAGGTGGTGTACTTCACCGGTTGCGTGGCGGCTTACTTCCCCATGGCGCAGAAAATCGCCACCGCGCTAGCCGAAATCATGATCGCCTGCGACGTGGATTTCACGCTGATGGGCGAAAGCGAATGGTGCTGCGGCTTTCCGCTGCTGGGCGCCGGGCTCAAGGACCAGTTTCAGGAATTCGCCGAGCATAACATGGCAGCGGTGCGGGCCAAGGGCGCGAAGCGAGTCGTGTTTGCCTGTCCCTCCTGTTACCAGGCGTGGCGCGAGCATTATCCGCCCGGGATCGAAATCTCGCACGCCTCCGAATTCCTGTTGGAGCTGCTGCGAGAGGGGCGCGTGCCCATGAAGGCAACGCCGCTGACCGTCACCTATCACGATCCCTGCGACTTAGGCCGCGGCGCGCGCGTTTTCGACGCCCCGCGCGAGGCGATTCAGTCCATACCGGGCGTGCGCCTGGTGGAACTGCCGCGCAATCGCGAGGACTGCCAGTGCTGCGGCGGCGGCGGCAACCTGGAAATGATCGACGGCGCGCTCTCGACGGAAATCGCCAAGCGCAAGATCGAGGAAGTGGTTGCCACCGGCGCCCAGGCGGTGGTTACTTCGTGCCAGCAGTGCGTGCGGACCATGAATACTTATGTCCGCCGGAACAAGGTTGCGGTGGAGGTTCTCGACCTTACGCAGTTGGTTCGCAAGGCGCTGCTGACGCGGTAGGTCCGGACACAATCCACTTACTGCAACACCGGCAGTGTAAGGTAATCCGCCGGCACGAACAGGCTGCCTTCAGTAACTCCTCCGGGGGTGACGCGTTGCAGGGTTTGCGCCAGGTCGCGCGAGGTACGGCGGCCGGCCAACGTTTCTTCAAAGGCGCGCGTCACGCCGCAAACCTGCTCGGCGGATTCGTGGACGAATTCCAGGCGGAAGCGGAAAATGCCGGCGGCGCGCCATTCGTCCAGGTGCGCGGCGGCCTGCTGGGCTTCGGCGCCGAACACGGTGTTGCGGCATCCCACGTCGGCCAGGACGGGGTGCGCGCGGCCGGTGGCGTCGCGGAGGGCCGCGATGTGGCTCTCGCACGGGCGGCCGCAATCGCGAAAGCTGTGTCCGGTGGAGAGGAAGCGGCAGAAAACGCAGTGCTCGGTGTGAAACACGGGCAGGTGCTGGTAGGCCACGGCTTCGATTCGCTCCGCGCCAACGGAGGCGGCGAGCGAGGCCACTTGCGCGGCGTTCAGGTCGTGCGCGGGCGCGATCAGCGAAAGGCCCAGCGCCAGGAATTCGGCGGCGGAGATGCAGCTAGCGGCATTCAAACTGAAATCGCCGATCAACGCGGCATGCGGCGTTTCGCGTAGCGCCTCGATCAGGCCCGCGGAACGCACCAGGATGGGGCAGTCGCAGCTCCGCAGGAAATCCACGATGCGCTCCTCGCCGGGTTTGAGCACGCGCGGGCTGGCCACGCGCGGCTGCAGGCCCGCGGCGCGGACGCGGTCGAGCGAGGGGCGCAGGCCGTAGAGATCCAGGTAGTCGAGCGTGATGCTGGCGGGGCGCAGGTCGATGGCGGCGTCCAGTTGCGCGGGGGTGCGCACCAGCAGGTGCAGTTCCGGGACGGCGGGCGGCGCGCGGTGGCGCGCGGGCGCGGGCTCCGGTTCGGGCAGCGCGGCCGCATGGATGGCGATGGGCTTGGGCGCGCCCTGCAATTGCTGCAATTGCTCTACGGCCTCGCGGCGCACCTGGTTGAGCAGCGAACTGGGAGCGAAGGGCGCGCCCGAGGTCTCCAGTTCGATGTCCGCGAGTTTGTAGGGCGTGTTGCCCAGGCGGCCGAATTGCTCGCGCAGAAACTCGCGGTCGAGGGCGCGATGGCGGGCCGCGCCCAGCGGGCCTGAGGATTCGACGCGCGCCACGGCATCGCCCGCGCGCCACTCGGTCCGTAGCGGCTCGCCCTCGCGGGCGATAACACGCACGGAGACCGGCTGCTTGCTCACCGGTAACGCGGGATCGAGATACGCGCGCGCGGCGCGATCGACGTCGGGATCGTGGGTGCGCCAGACCAGATCGCCGCGGCGGATGCGGCCGGGCTTCAGGACGCCATTGCCGAAGCGCAACTCCAGCTTGCCGCCGCGCGGCGCCGCCTGGAAGATGCGGCCACCCTCCTCGGGCTCCTCGGGGCTGCGCCAGCCCGCCGCGTCGAACACCACGCCGTCGCCGGGCTTCAGCGGCGAGACGCGGTGCGTATCGGCGGTCTCGATCAAAACGGCTTCATGGGAAACCTCCGCGACCGTCCCCATCAGCACGCCGCGGTGGCGCGGTGCGCGGCCGCGGACCACCGCCTGATGGTCCGTGCCCAGGAGGAAGAACGGCCCGAGACCGCGCGAATAGACCTGTTCGAGTTGCTGCTCGGCGGCGGCGCCGATGTGCGGGGCGCGGCCGGCCCAGGCATCGTCCACGGCTTGGCGGTAGGCGCGCGTAGAGAGCGCCACGTAATCGGCGTCCTTGTAGCGGCCCTCGATTTTGAGCGCGGCGATGCCGATCCCGACGATCTCGGGAATCTGGCGCAGGGCAAACAGGTCGCCGGGCGAGAGCAGATAGCGGGCGTCGCCGAGCGGGCGCGGCTGGCCATCGACCAGCAATTCGTACGGCAGGCGGCAGGCCTGCGCGCACTGGCCGCGGTTGGCGCTGCGTCCGCCCCAGGCTTCCGACGAGAGGCACTGCCCGGAATAGGCCACGCACAGCGCGCCGTGGACGAAGATTTCGAGCTCGCAATCGGTGGCGGCGCGGATGGCGCGGACCTCGTCGAGCGAGAGCTCGCGCGCCAGGGTCACGCGTGTGGCCCCGAAGCGTTGCGCCAGGCGGACGCCTGCGGCGTTGGTGACGCTCATCTGCGTGCTGGCGTGGACGGTGAGACCAGGTGCAATGCGGCCGGCGAGGCGGGCGATGCCCACGTCCTGCACGATGATGGCGTCGGCGCCGGCGCGCGCGATGGCTTCCAAGGCGCGGGCGGCCGCGGCGATTTCGTGATCGAAGACCAGGGTGTTGAAGGTGACGTAGCCCTTGACGCCGCGGCGGTGCAGCGTGGCCAGGGCGGCGGGCAGTTCGGCCAGCGGGAAGCCCGCCTTGGCGCGCGCGGTGAAGTGCTTGAGGCCGAAATAGACGGCGTCAGCGCCGGCCTCGATGGCCGCGCCCAACTGCGGCCAGTAGCCGGCGGGGCTCATTACTTCGGGCTTGCGCGGGGGAAGCATGGACAACCTCAGCGTAGCAGAGGGGGAAGATCGCTCTGTGTCGAGCCGGTCTCGAGTTGGATCAAGTCGATCCAACTGCGAATCCGTTGAGTGAATGGAATCAGCTACTTACAAAGAGAGAATGGATCAAGTTGATCCAACTCAGGAGGCGGCGCGGCTGGCCCGGCTGGAAGCCTCGCACGGATCACGCGGGATGAACCAGGCTTTCGGGGGCGAGTGATTGCCCCGCGCAGGCGAGACCAGCTCGCCGGGCCGATTGACAATCGGCCGCAGGGTAACAACCTGCCCCGCAGAGCAGCATGGCCGCAACCGAACCGCGCGTGATGTTCCGGGCCGCCGCGGGCCAGTTCGTCTCGCGTGCAGGCGAGCTTCGCTCGCCGGGCCGATTGACAATCGGCCGCAGGCTGCCAGCCTGCCCCACATAAAACCGTCGCGGCGCACGAGGGATTTGGCAGGTAGCAGTAAATAAGACCGGTGCGGCGCACGAGGGATTTGGCAGGTAGCAGTAAATAAGACCGGTGCGGTGCGCGAGAATTTGACAGGTAGTAGTACATAAAACCGTCGCGGCGCGCGAAGAATTTGACAGACAGTAGTACATAAGACCGGTGCGGCGCGCGAAGAATCTGACAGGTGGTAGTAAATAAGACCGGTGCGGCGCGCGAGGAATTTGGCAGGTAGTAGTACAAAGAAAAGGGCACCTACCTCCCGAAGTAACTCCGTACCGGGGGAGGCGGGGCGTCCTTGCGGATGGAGCGCCACAAGGCGTCGTTGAGCGCGTCTTCGTCGATGTCGTCGGCTTTCGCGAAGTTCATGCGCTCCATGGCCCGCGCGCCGGGGGCGTTGGGCGGATTCTTGTCGGTGAGCGAAACGCGCGGCTTCTCGGCGGTGAACGGCGCGGGGTCGGGCTGGCTTTGGAACGCGGCGGTCATGGGCGGCGCGGAGGCGTCGAAGTGCGTCATGGGACGCAGGCCCAGCGCGTATTCCATGGTGCGCAGCATCGACGTGGTGTTGTACATGTGGCTGTCCACGGAGTGCCGCTTGATGAAGGGCGAAATCAGGTAGGCCGTCGAGCGGTGCGAGTCCACGTGGTCGGGACCGTTCTGCGCGTCGTCCTCGAGAATGCAGATGAGCGTGCCGGGCCAGAAGCGCGACCTGGAAACCGCCTCGACGACGGTTCCCACGGCCAGGTCGTTGTCGGCGGCGTAGGATAGCGGAGTGAGCGCGCCGGCCTTGGTGCCTTGGGTGTGATCGTTGCCCAGCCGCAAGAAGATCAGGCGCGGCATCGTGCCGGTCTTTTCATACTCTGCGAACTCGGCCAGGAAGACTTTGGCGCGCTCCACGTCGGGATAGTCCAGATCGAAGGTGCGGAAGTTGCGGTTGGTGACTTTGGCCAGTACGGGATCGTCGATTTTGTCGATCTGCTCGCTTCCGGTGGGCGCAATGGCTTTCTTGTTCTCCACCATGTAACCGAAATTGCGGATGGAGACTCCGGCCATGGCGGCGTTGCTCCAGAGGTAGCCGGCGGGCGGCTGGGCGGCGGGGTCCTGCTCCTCGAAATCGTAGGTCTTGCGGCGCTCGGCGTACTGATTCGGCCACATCTTCTGAACGTAATCGGGGGCGATGGCGGCGGTGGACCAATTGTGGCCGTCGGCGCTGACGTTGGCGGAGACGTAGAAGTTGTCGAGCAGCACGAACTCGCGCGCGATCTTGTGCAGGTTGGGAGTGACACCATCGCCGAACAACACCAGCGACGGGTCGCCGTTGCCCTCCTTGATGTCGCCCAGCACCTGGTCGTAGGTGCGGTTTTCCTTCACGATGTAGATGACGTGTTCGATGGGCGGCAGCGGGTTGGGCTGGTCCAGTTGGGCATCGCGGTAGGGGGAATTGGCGCGCGCCTCGGCGGTCCAGGCGGCCAACTGCTCGTCGCTGAAGGGTTCGATCCAGGAAGCCGTGCCGGTCTGCATGCGGGCGACGTAGCCTTCGCGCTCCGGCTCGTGTGGCCGGCGCGGGGTCATCGGTCCCGGAGCATTGGGATTGGCGTAGGAGCGCACTCCCTTGCCGTTGAGGATCACCAGCGCGCCGGACGGCAGCACGCGCACGGCGGTGGGATACCAGCCGGCGGGGATGAATCCCTCGACGCGGCTGCGGTCTTCCGAGAGATCCACCACGCCGGCGGCGTTGGCGTCGGAACAGGCCACGAACAGGCGCTTGCCGTCGGGGCTGAGCGCCAGGCCGGAGGGAGTCATGCCCAGCGGCTGGCGCGGCGACATGGCCAGGTTGATACTCTCGACCACGCTCAACCGCTTGCCGGAGGTTACGCCGATGGCGTAGACGCTGTTGGTGTTGGCCGCCGCGACGAAGAGGCGCGCGGCGTACGCGGGCTCGGCGTGCTCGCCAGGTTCGGTTTCGGCGGGCGCGCCGGCTCTCCAAACCATGTCGGTGGGATGGGCGGCGACGGGCAGCCGCACCAGCAACTCGCCGTTGGAGGTCTGGTAGTGGCCTACGGAGCCATCCGCCCACAGCGACACGAAATACGATTGGCCGTCGGGATGGAACACGATGCGGTACGGGCGCCGGCCGGTCTTGAAGCGGTTGATCACCATGCCCGATTGCGGATTGATGACGGCGATCTGGTTGCGGTACAACTCGGCCGCGTACAGCAGGCGCCCGTCGGGAGAGAAGGCGACGTCGCCCACGAAGTCGTCGTCCGCGCGCTTGGCCTTGGGGGTGACCTCGAAGGTGCGCGTGGCGGTGAGCTTGCCGTCCGCGAAGGCGAGCTCGAAAACCGCGGCCTGCGAGCCGCCGCCCACGTACACGCGGTCGCCCTTCGCGGAAAACGCGAGACCGAGCCAGCCGTCGGGCACCGGAGTGTTGCCCAGCACACTACCGGATTTGGCGTCGAGCACGGTGACCGACGGGGGATTGTAGCCGCCGTTGAGCGCCAGCAGGTATCGGCCGTCGGGCGAGAGCGCCGTGGACATGGGCAGCGTGTCGAGCGGCACCTGCCGGCCCACGGGCGCCACCCGCCAGAAGCTGTTGAGCAGGAATCCGCCGTCCGGGAGCGGGCCGACCCGGTCCCGCGGGGCGCGCTGGGAATTCAGCAGAGCGCACACGGAGATCAGTCCGGCTACGAGCGCGATTCGCGAGAGAGTCCATCGCCAGGCAGATTTCATGGGGGTGCTCCCATTGTATAAAACCCGGGGACAGACGGAACGTTCCCCGGTTTTCCCAAAACCGAACACCTGCGGAGCCTTATTTGCAATACCTTACCGAAAACCTGGTGAACGTTCCGTCTGTCCCCGGGTTTAGCCCACCAGCACGGTGGGGAATCCCATGACGATGGCGCCGCCGTGAGCGGTCATGTCGCCGATGCGCGCCTGCGGCAGCTTGCAGGTGAGCACGGTGAACGACGCCAGGGCGATCACATCGGGCGGGCCAACGCACACCGCCATGTCGGTGGCGCGCGCGGCCGGCAGTTTGCCGATCAGCACGGTGATCGCGGCCGGCGGCAGGATGGGCCCTCCGACGTGGGGAACGATCCCCGTCACCATGGGGCACACATGCATGTCGGTGATTCGCGCGGCCGGCATTCCCATGACGGTATCCCTCCTCTACGGTTGCTCCCAGAGCTTGATGCGCTTGGTGACGTCCACGCCCTGCGCGATGGCCGCCTGGAACTTCTCGGGAGCCTTCTGCGGTTCGGTGGCGAGAGAACTGAAAATGATGGCGCCCGACACGGCCTTGGCGGTGAGAAACTCGCCGGGCGGGACGGGCGGAGCTTCCGGAGGGCCTAGGCTGCCGCCGCTGAAGAACGCGGCCAGTCCGGCGCAGCCCGCGGCGGAGCCGAGATCGGCTGCCTGGGCGGCGGCCATGGCGGCGCGGCGATGCTCCTCGTTCGGATCGGAGATCCACTTCTCCGTGGCCTGCAAGGAAGCCTTGATCTTGGGCGGCGGATCGGGACCCGCCGCGCGGCGCGCCGAAACCCAGGCCCACCAGACGGCTTCGCGCTTCGGCAAGGCGTGCGCCAGAAACCGCGCGGCGTCCGGGTAAAGGCGCTTTTCCATCAACAGGCTCACGAATTCGAGCGGGTGCAGGTTGGGGCGCAACAGCGCCATGGCCTCTTCGCCAAGTTCGGCTACGGAACCGATGGCGACCACCCTCGAAATTGCTTGCGGCGCTTCCCCCATGTCAGTTGATCATCACGATGCCGCCCTGCTCCTGCAGCATGGCGGTGCCTTTGATCTGGGTCATCAGGCCTTCCACGTCCACCTGAATCTGGCCCGTGATCTTGATCATCATCCCTTGAATCGTAACACCCATCTGGTCGATCTTGATGCTGCTCTGGCCCACGGTCAAGGTGATGGATTGCATGGCGGTTTCGTCGATCTTGCCCATGTTGACGTTTGTGGACTGGTTGCCCATCTTGAGCTCCGTGGAGTCGTTCCCCATGTTCAGGGTGAGGCTGCGATTGCCCTGGTCGACGACGATGGTTTCGTTGCCGGTCACGGTCTCGGTGCGCTTTCCCTTGACGGTAACGGTTTCGTCGTGGTCGATGTTCTTGGTGCGGTCGTGGCCCACCCAGTGGGTTTCGTCGTTTTCGACCTCGATGGACTGGTCCTTCTCGGCGTGAAGGGTGACGAGCTCGCTTCCCTTCTTGTCCTCGAAGCGGAGCTCGTTGTAGTTGGCGGCGGCGCCGCCCTTGGAGCTGCGGCTCTTGACGCCGCTCTGGGTCATGTTCGCCGGCAGCGTATAGGGGGGCATGGTGCTGGCGTTGTAAACGCTGCCCACGATGAGGGGCCGGTCGACGTCGCCATCCACGAAATCGACCACCACTTCCTGGCCGATGCGGGGAATGTGAATGGCGCCCCACTGCTTGCCGGCCCAGAACGTGGCCACGCGGATCCAACAGGAGCTCTTTTCGTCCTTCTTGCCCTCGCGGTCCCAATGGAACTGCACCTTGACGCGGCTGTATTGGTCGGTGTAGATTTCCTCGCCCGAGGGACCGACGACTATGGCGCTTTGCAGCCCTTTCACCCGGGGAGCCGGCGTCACGCGGGGCGGCCGGTAAGGCGTGGAGGAGGCGATGCAGGTGAACCCGTTGCTGTATTCGAATGGCTGTGCATCCGGAGCCAAAATCAACGGCTGCTTGGCGGCGTGCTCCACGCCGGTGAGGATCCATTCCTTGCCGCTGTCGGAGAAATACTCGTCCAGGGTGAATTTGTAGGCCGGGCAGAACCCGCCGTGCAGGCTAGCACCGCGCACCGTGGCGCCGGGCTCCTCTTCATCCTGCATGCGAAGCTTGGCGATCCCCTCGCCGTCGCCCTTCTGCATGTAGCCGCCGGGGTACTCATAGAGTTCCAGCTTGTCGTTTCCCTGCACCTTGACGCTGGTTGGCTCGGAGACCAGCAGGTCGGTGGCTGGGGTCTCGAAGTTCCAATCCTCCAGCGAGTATTTGCCCGACCGCATTCCCTGCGCCTTGTGCCATTCGTGGATCTTGCTTAGCTCGCGAATGCCGCCCTGCGTTTCGTCGAACTTCACAGTCGAGCCGCCGGGCAAAGGCTGGAATGCCGTGTTGGCGTCGGCCATGACGCAGGTATGCTTGCCGTCCTCGTGCTGGAAGAAGTAGAAGATGCCCTCGGATTCCATCAGGCGGCTGACGAACTGAAAATCCGATTCCTGGAACTCGACGCAGTACTCGCGCGGGGAATGCGTTCCGGAAAGGCTCTTCTTCAGTGTGGACGTCAACCCCAGCTTGCTCCAGACTTCCTGAATAATATCGGGAACGCTCTTCTGCTGGAAGATGCGGGACTGCACGTTGCGCGTGAGCAGCCACATCTCCGGCACGATTTCCAGGAAGTAGTGGGTGATGAAGCGCTCGGAATCGTGGACGCCCTGGGTGATGGACTGAACGATGCCGTTGAAGTAGCGCTTTCCGGCCGGCAAGTCCATCTCCAGGGTGACATTGAAGCCGAGCACGGACTTGAAGTCGAGGGGCGATTCGTCGGTCCAGACGGCTTCGATCTGGAACTGGAACAACTCGGAAATCGCCTCGTGACCGGACATGGCGATGGGGAACAGCTTATTGGCGCCAAGAGGGGTGGTGAGCCTCATTGGCCGGTCGGTTTCGAGAAAATTCATTTCGCCCTCCGATGAGGGGCGGGATCGCGTCCCGCCCCGGGTCCCAGACCGCTGGATAGTGCGCTCTCGCCCGGGGCCGCTCGCTTACGCTCGCGGTTCCGGGTGGCGCCGGGTTAGTTGTAAACGAACGCTCCGTCCGGCCCGACCGACACATGGATGGGAGCGAACTTCTGCCGTTCCGCCATGCGTCCCAGGATCTGCCGGGAAATCTCGGGCAACATCGTATTGGTGAGAATGTTGTCCACATTGCGCGCGCCGCTCTCGACCTCGGTGCAGCGCTTGGCCACTTCGTCGATCAGCGCCTCGTCGAACGTAAGCGCGATCTTGTGCGTTTCCAGCAGCCGCCGCTGGATCTTGGCCACCTTGAGCCGTACGATCTGCTTCAATGCCTCGTCGCGAATCGGGAAATACGGAATGATCACCATGCGTCCCAGAAACGCCGGTTTGAAGATCTTGTTCAGCTCCGGCTTCAAGGCCTTCAGCAGGCCCTCGGAACTGGGCATGGTCTCGGGGTCGGCCGTAAGCTTCATCAACGTATCGGTGCCGGCGTTGGAGGTGAGGATGATGATGTTGTTCTTGAAGTCGATCTCGCGGCCTTCCCCGTCTTCCATCTTGCCTTTGTCGAACACCTGGAAGAACAGTTCCAGCACGTCCGGATGGGCCTTTTCGACCTCGTCCAGCAGCAGCACGGAATAGGGTTTGCGCCGCACCGCCTCGGTGAGAACGCCGCCCTCGCCGTAGCCCACGTATCCGGGAGGCGCGCCCTTCAGGGTCGAGACGGTGTGCGCTTCCTGGAACTCCGACATGTTGATGGTGATCAGGCTGCGCTCGCCGCCATAAAGCTGGTCGGCGAGGGCGAGCGCGGTTTCGGTTTTGCCGACGCCGCTCGGCCCCACCAGCATAAACACGCCGATGGGCTTGCTGGGATCTTCCATTCCGGCCTTGGAGGTGCGGATGCGTTCGCTGATCATGGCCAGGGCATGGTCCTGCCCGATCACGCGGCGGCCCAGATAGCTTTCGAGTTGCAGCACCGCCTGCACTTCGTCCTTCAGCATCCGTCCGATGGGAATGCCGGTCCAGGCGGAGACCACGTCGCCCACGATGTGGGAATCCACGCAGATGCGCATCAGCGGCTTCTCGCCCTGCACCTGCTCCAACTCGGCGTCCAGGGCTTTGAGCTCGGCGCGCAGAGCTTCGGGATCGGCGGGAGGGGGTGGCGCTTCGGCGGGGGAGGGGGCTACCGCGGCGCCGGCCGCGGCGGTGGCAGGGGCGCCAGCGGCGGCGGCAGGCGCGGGCGGGGCCGGGGCTGCCGCGGCGGCGGCAGGCGGGGGCGGGGCTACCGCGGCGCCGGCGGTGGCAGTGGCGCCAGCGGCGGCGGCAGACGCGGGCGGGGCTACCGCGGCGCCGGGCGCGGCGGGCTGCGCTTCGCCTTCCAGCTTGGCGCGGACCTCGCGAATCTTGCTCACCAGGTCGCGCTCCTTTTCCCACCGCGCCGTCAACTCGGCCAGGCGGATCCCGGTGGCAGCCTTTTGTTTGGCGATGGCGGCCAGACGCTCGCCGTGGTCCGCGCCGAGCGCGGCCTCGCGTTCCAGCACGCGGGTCTGCACGTCGCAATCGTCGATTTCGCGAGACGCGTCCTCGACGGCCGCCGGCGTGGCGTTCTGTCCCAGCGACAGGCGGGCGCAGGCCGTATCGAGCACGCTGACCGCCTTGTCGGGAAGCTGGCGGTCCGGCAGATAGCGATGCGACAACTTGACCGCGGCGGCGACGCCTTCATCCAGGATGCGCACGCCGTGGTGCTTTTCCAGGAACGGCGCCACCGCGCGCATCATGATCTGGCACTTGGCTTCGGTGGGCTCCTCGACCTTTACCACCTGGAAGCGCCGCGCCAGCGCTGGATCCTTCTCGAAGTACTTCTTGTATTCCGACCACGTGGTGGCCGCGATGGTGCGCAACTCGCCGCGCGCCAGAGCCGGCTTGAGGAGGTTGGCGGCATCGTTCTGGCCGGCCGCTCCTCCCGCGCCGATCATGGTGTGAGCCTCGTCGATGAAGAGGACGATGGGCGTGGGCGACGACTTGACTTCCTCGATCAGGCTCTTCAGCCGATTCTCGAACTCGCCCTTGATGCCGGCTCCGGCCTGCAACAGGGCCAGGTCGAGCGTGCGCACCGTGACGTTGCGCAGCACCGGGGGAACGTCGCCCTGCACGATGCGGTAGGCGAAGCCTTCCACCACGGCGGTCTTGCCCACGCCTGCCTCACCGGTGAGGATGGGGTTGTTCTGGCGGCGGCGGGTGAGGATGTCGACGATCTGGCGGATCTCGAAATCGCGTCCCAGCACGGGATCGATCTTGCCCTTCCTGGCGTTCTCGGTGAGGTTGACGGTGAACTGGTCGAGGTTGGGCGTCTTGCCGCCGGGCTTTGCCGCACCCGGCGCTCCGGCGGGGCCGGCCGCGGCCACCGGTTCGGCGACGTACTCCAGCGAATCCGCGAGGATGGCGGGCAACTGCTTGCGCAGGGCTTCCGGCTCGATCTTCTGCAGTTCCTTGCCGATCTCGCGGACGATGCGCGACAGGTCCTCGTGCGAGACCAGGGCGAGGATGGTGAACCCGGTGCGCACCTGGGCCGCGTTGAACTCGAGCGAGCCGAGCGTCCATGCCTCGGTCAACATGGTGAACAGGGATGGGCTGAAGGATGGCGTGCGGGCGTTGCCGGTCTTCAGTTTGTCCAGCGCGCGGCCGAGTTCGCCCGACAGGCGGGCCTTGTCCACGCCGAATTGTTTGACGATCCGGGCGAAATCCGAATCGGTGGAATCCAGCAGCTTCATCACGAAGTGCTCGATTTCGACGTCATAATGAGTGCGCGCCAGGCACAAGCCGGCCGCGCCTTCCAACGCCGTTCTGGTCGTATCATTCAGTTTGGAAACGATCGCTTTCAGGCTGATCCCCATGTATGTTCTCCTGTCAGATCACGGCAAACATCCAAAACAAGAAACAGGGCCACAGATGAACACAGATAAACACAGATCGAAGAGAATCGGTGTATCCGTATTTATCCGTGTTCATCTGTGGCTAAGTGTGTTCTTGTTCTTTCTCTTCATAACTCCAACACCGTCTCGCCGGGGTCGCGCGCGAAGGGCGCCGATTTGACCCAGCTCGTCCACCCGAGTTGCGGCACCACTCCGCCGCCAAATTTCAACTCGCACGGGGGAACCTCGGCCCGCCGCAGCACGAGTTGCAATTCCACATCGAACTCCCCCTTGGCGAAGAAGCTGGTCAGCGCGCGGACGCGGCGATGCGCCTCGCCGCCGGGAAGGAAGTCGAGATACTGTTCGAGCGTCAGTGGGCCCATGCGCACGCGGACCCGCGACTGCTGGTCCCAGATTTCGTCGCCCACCAGCGCGCCCAGGTTCAAACGCTCGGAGTCGCTGCTCTCCAGCCCCAGGCAGCATTGCAGATCGGGCTCCACGGGGTACCATGCTCCCACGAACTGGTCCACCTCCACCGGAACTCCGAAATAGTCTATCAGCAACTGGCGCAAACCCGTGGCCGAGCGGGCGTGGAGGCCCAGCAGGCCGCTGAAGTACAGCAGCGAATCGTCGGAGACGTGCTGGCGGTTCTCCAGTCCGGGCGTGCCCAGCCCGATCAGGGCGCGCACCTGGAAAGAGAATCGGTCGCGTTCGCCGCGTTCGTAGGCGATGGCGAAACGGTACTTTTCCCAGGCCTGGCAGAAGAGCGAGACGATCCGGTGATTGAACAGATCGAAGAAATCGCGCATGGCGCCGTCACGAGCGCGCACGCGGTCGATCACCAGGCTGCTGTAGGCCAGCGGGAGTACGCCCAGGGGGCCGGTCAGGCCCATGAAGTTCACGGTAAGCGCGACCGGGCCGGCGGCGGGGCGGGCAAGCGCCTGGATTTCACTGGCCGGGAAGCCCACCGACGCGTGCGCGCCAAAGCGCACGGCTTCGTCGCGCGGATTGGAAAAACGTCCGACTACCTGCCGCTGGGGGCTCATCCGCTGCAGCAGACGGACGGCCTGGAAGAACTCGAAGTGCCAGGGTTCCCGGTCGAGCGTCCTGGCGATGGGCCAGCGCTCGGGATCGACGGCCCCGGAAGCCCCGGCGGCGGAGGCTACATCAGGATCTTGCGGCCGGCGCGTGGTGGCCATTGCCTGAGTACCTCCTTCCGCTGGCGGGAACGTACACGCAGTTGGCTGAAACTGTTGATGGAAACGTAAAGGCCCAGGAAGTACTCGAGCACGGCGGCGAACAGGTACACGCCGCCGCCGACGAACTGTTCCTCGTCGAACTCCAGATCCACCAGCGTGCCGCGGGCGAACGACACGCCGCCCAAGCTGTCTTCCGACGATGCCACGCGCGCGAAATGGCGCCGGCTGTCGACGCTGCCGATGCCCTGGATCTGGCGCTCCGAATAGGTCGACCCCGAGAAGTTGTACAGGCGCAGAATCTCCTGCAAGGCCTCGCGCCCCTCGTTTACAAGCGACAGGTAGTTCAACGAAAGATGGGAGGTCAGGCGCCAGAGAGAGTCCTTGCTGGCGGGAGCGCGAAGGGTATCGGTGGGTTTGATGAGGGCCACGGTGGTCTTCACGGCGGCGGCGCCATCGAGTTCGAAATCTCCGCTCTCGTTGCCGAAGGGAAGCCGCGAGGGCAGGTCGCGGTTGGAGCAGATGGTGCGCACGGTGAGCGAATCCAGATCGGGCCGGACGGGCCTGCCGGAGAGGTCCACCAGCGAGAGTTGGACCTCGGTGCCTTCGTCGTCGCGGAACCCGGACGGGTTGCGCTTGGCGTGCCAGAAAGCCTGCGCCTTGCTCCGCGTGAGGCCGTGCCGGAAAGAGTAGAACGGCTCGAACTGAATGACTTCCCGCTCCCCGGGGGCGGCGCTCACCACGTCGTTGATCTGAAAGACCTCCATGGAGGTTCGCCGGTTCACGTCCGGAATCACGGGGTAGTCGAAGCGCGCGTGGCTCAGCAGAATCGGTTCGGCGGTTTGCGGAAAGAGGTTGACGATGGGCGCGCAGTTGAGACGGAACGTCTTGGAGTTGACTCCCAGTTCCAGCATCTGGCGGCGGTCGGCGCGTTCGAAGGGCGACAACAGGACGATGACTTCGACGCGGCCGCCGAAGCCGGCGGCGCGGACGCGGTCCAGGCCGGTAAGATCGAGGAAGAAGAACTTCTGCGGGAAGCAGAAGTACTCCTGCAAGAGTCCGTAGCCGATGAAGGAGCGGCGGGGATAGGGCAGCATGCCTTCATCCTCGCCGAAGCCCACCGGCCGCAGGGCCGTGGCAGGGAGAACCACCGGGGGGATCTTGGATTTGGGATTCGGATCGCGGACCAGAATCTGCACCGGGTTGTTGCACAGAACCTCGTAGAGATTGTGCACCAGGTTGCTTTCTCCGTTGAGGTAGAAGCGCAGCGAATCGAGCGCCAGCTTGGAGAAAGTCACATCGCCGGCGCAGCGGAGATCCAGGCGCAAGGCGTAGGCCGCCTCGGAAGAGCGGATGGCGGGTAGTAGCCGGTCGGGCGTCTTCCACTCGGCTTCCGCCACTTCCACCGGCCAGAACGTCACGTCATAGCAGGTGCGGAACTTGCACGGCACCCCGTTGACCGGCCGCGACCGCAGCAAGGCGCCGCGATCGAGCTTCAGGCCTTTCTCCGGCGACACCTGTTCGTAATCCATGTGGAACTCCACGACCGACATGGAGGGAATGGGGCGCAGGTAGTGGGGATACAGAACGCTGAGCAGGGCCTCGGTGATTTCCGGGAACTCGTCGTCGATCTTGAGGTGGACGCGGGCGGCCAGGAAGGCGAAAGCTTCCAGCATGCGCTCCACGTGCGGGTCCTCGCACTTGTCGGCTTCGAGCACCAGGCGCGAGGCGATCTTCGGGTACTTGGCGGCGAACTCGGCGCCCATCTGGCGCAGAAACGTCAGCTCCCGCTCATAGTACAGAAGCAACTCGTCACGCACCCGGCTCTCCCTTGACCTGGTACTCGCCGCTGGTGAGTTGCAGGACGGTGTCGAAGGAAATGTGTTCGGGGGCGGGATCCATTTCCAGCATGCCTTCGATCTGGAACCGCAGGACGTGCCGCGATCCGGCGTCGGCCTCGATGGGCACCACCCTGAGGCGGCCGATTCTCGGCTCGTAGGTGTGGACCACGTCTTCGATAAAACGCGTCAGGCGGCCGCGGTCGCGCGCGCTTTCCCAATTGACGGAGGTGATATCGGGCAGCCCGTAGTTGAACAGCGATTTCGAGGTCTCGCGGTACTCGTCCCCGGCGGCTTCCGGCGTGCGCCGGGTATTGAGGAGCCACTCCAGATCGCGCCGCAGGCCGGCCTTGAGAGTCCGCACCGATTGCGCCCGCGTGGGTGGGGTCTCCACGCCGCTATTCGGCTCCATGTCGATCAAGCGTTCGACGATCGACTGGGTGACGGTTTGTTCGGGTTCCCATCGCGGCATCGATCACCTCGAGGCGCGGCAAACCCGCGGAGGTTCATTCCGCGGCGGCATGGCTCTCGTCGGGGACGGTCTCGGTATCGGCGGCGAGTTCCAGGCGGCGCAGTTCCAAAATCGGCACATCTTCGCCATCCACCACCATCATTTTCTGCCCGAAGGGGATGACGCCGCCGTCTTCCCGCTCCTCCCAGACGGTGGCGCGGCCCAGTTTCACGGCATCGTCGGCGTGACGAAAGCTGAACGGGGAAAGCACCGGCGACAACACTTCGCCCAGTTCCTGCCCCTTAAACGCCTTGCCGGTGCGCACCAGGGCGGGGGACCACAAGAGGTCGCGCAACCGCTTGGGCTCCTGAATCTCGATGGATGCCACGTGCGCCAGGGGGAGCCACATATACTGGCCGGCGGCGAAAATTTCGATACGCGGACCGATGCGCGGGTCGGCGTCCTCGATGGATTCGAACGGTTTCCCGTTCCAGGTTCCCCGGATTGCGCCGGCGCCGGCGGGAAGCGGGGGATACTCCTTCTTGGCGAAGAGGTCGCAGCGCGACCGTTCGGCGGCCAGCGCCGCGCGATAGAGCAGACACCCGGTGGCCGCATCGGGACCCGCCTGCGCCAGTACGTCGAGGTGCTTCTCGGCGCGGTCGTACTCGCCGGCGAAGCACAGCAATTCGAAGAGGAAGATGCGCTTGCGCGCATTGGCCGGATCGTCGCGCAGTTCCGCGCCCAGCGCCTGGATGGCCTCACCAAGCTTACCGGCCTGATAAAGTTCTCGAGCTGTCATGTTAAGGTTTCCCCGGCCGCGAAACGCGCCGCCGTCGGACAGTTGGCGGACGCCCGGAAGACGTCCGCCCCATGTCGTCGAGCCGTTTGGTTACCCAGCCAGCCAGCCGGCCCGCCCTAGCGGCCTGTATGGCATTGCCGGCAACGGAAAGACTAGGCCTTCTTGTTGGTAGTTACGTCCCAGCCGCCATGGATGGCGCCGCCTTCGGCAGTGCCCTTGGCGCCCTGCGGCTGGTAGTCGATGGTCTGCTGGCCGTAAACGAACGACACGCTCTCGCTGGGAGAGTCGTCACCGCCCGAAGAACCGGACCACTGGATGGATTCGACGAAGATCTCGGCGAACTTCCACTTCAAGTACTCCACCGGATTGTCGCCGCCCGACTTCCGCAAGGTGAGGCCTCCGGTGGCGATGTGGCTGCCCTGGCAGCAGGCCTGGAACAGCAGCGGGCTGGCGCTGTCGGTCTTCTTCATGAATGAGAAGGCTCCGAAGCTGGCCCGGCCGCCGCCGGCGCCGCCACTGGCCGACCCGATGGTGGTGCTGTTGCTGGCGCCGAAACTAAATGAGTAGATCTCGGTTTCGCCGGCGTGCTTGGAATCCTTGGATTCGCCCTTGATCGTGTCCAATTTCAAAAACGCATCAAATGCCATACGTATTTCCTCCTGTTATTTTTCCTGTGTCTTTCGTTGAAAAGTTGTGGCCGGCATTCCCCTCGGATGGCCGGCCGGATCTCACTCGCTACTTCCCGCTTTGCGGCAGGTCGGCGACCAGGCGCAGGGAGACGGAAAGCTCGTCCAACTGGAAGTGCGGCTTCAAGTAAGCCACCGCGCGATAGACGCCTGGCTTGCCGGGGACTTCCACCACTTCTATCTTGGCCTCTCGCAGCGGCTTGCGGGCCTTGACTTCCGCCGCCACGTTGTCGTTCCCCACCACGTATTGCAGAATCCACGTATTGAGGAAGTTCTCGCACTCGCCGCGCGACATGAAGCTGCCGATCTTGTCGCGCATCATCACCTTCATGTAGTGAGCGAAGCGCGAAATGGCCAGAATGTACGGCAATTGCGTGGACAGCCGCGCGTTGGCGTTGGCGGCATCCTTGTCGTACAGCTTCGGCTTCTGGCCCGACTGCACGCTGAAGAACGCGGCGTAGTCGGTTCCCTTGCAGTGCAGCAGCGGCACGAAGCCCAGGTCGGCCAGTTCCTTTTCGCGCCGGTCGGTGATGGGCGATTCGGTGGGGCACTTCAGCGCCACGTCGCCCGAATCGGTGGTGAAGGTGTGGGTCGGCAGGCCTTCCACCAGGCCGCCGCCCTCGACGCCGCGGATGGCCGCGCACCAGCCGTAGTTGGCGAAGGCCGCCGTCAGCCGGGCGCCCAGGGCCCAGGCCGCGTTGCCCCACAGGTACTTGTTGTGGTCGGAGCCGTCCACGCCCTCTTCGTAGTTGAAGCCTTCGACCGAAGCCCCGTTCTTGCCGTACGGCAGGCGCATGAGAATGTGCGGCAGGCACAGGCCGACGTAGCGCGAATCTTCGCTCTGCCGGAAGCTCTTCCACTTGGCGTATTCCGCGCTGTCGAAAATCTTGGCCATGTCGCGCGGCGCGTCGATGGTGGAGAAGCTGTCCATGTTGAGCATGTCCGGCGAGGTCGCCGGTCAGGAACGGAGCGTGCGCCGCGGCGGCGACGTTGGAGATTTTCTCCAGCAGCTCGATATCTTCCGGCCCGCGGCCGAACTCGTAATTCGCCCAGCAGGGCGCTGAAGGGCGCGCCGCCGAAGACGCCGTATTCCTCTTCGTAGACCTTCTTGAAGAGGGCGCTCTGATCGAACTCGGGCGCCCGCTGCAAGTCGCGCAGCAGTTCCTTCTTGGTGACGTTGAGCACGCGGATCTTGAGCTTGTCGCTGGTTTCGCTCTGATCCATGAGGTACTTGAGACCGCGCCAACTGGCTTCCAGTTTCTGGAAATCCTGGTGGTGCAGCACTTCGTTGAGCTGAAGCGAAACCAGGTGATCGATCTGCGCGATGCGCGCGGTGATCATGGCTTCGGCGTCCTTGGATACCGTCATGGCGCCTTCCAGAACCTGCGCCACGAACTCCTTCACCAGATTCTTGCCGCGTTCTCTCGGCCGCGGGGTCGCGCGCCAGGCGGCCTTCATCCACGATCTGGTCGAGCAACCCGCGTTCGACGGTCTGTTCGGCGGCGGCCGGTTGGGCCGCGCGTTGGGCGTCGCTACTCATTGGAACCCTCCTTCACGCCCATCTCGGTCCGCAATTTGGCCAGCTTGTCCTTGTCGGTAACGGCCTCGCGCAGCATTTCCTCGAGCTTATCGTTGCCCTGCATGTTGCCGCGCAGGTCGCGCAGGCGGTCGCGCAGTTCCAGCAATTCCCGCAGCGGTCCCACCTGGCGGGCGACGTTCTCCGGAGAAAAGTCGTCCATGCTCTTGAAATCCAGGTTGACCTTGAGGTTTCCGGCGTTCGGATCCTCGCTCAGTTTGTTCTCGACGGCGTAGGACAGGTGCGGCTTCATATTCGCCAGAACGCTGTCGAAGTTGTCCGGGTTAACCTCCACGAATTTCCGGTCCTTCATCCGCGCCAGCGGCTCGGTCGGTTGGCCGGAGAAATCGCCCATCACACCCATGACGAACGGCAGTTCCTTGATTTCAATCGCGTCGCCGACTTCCACGTCGTAAGTAATCTGAACGCGCGGCGGCCTTACGCGATCGATCTTATGTTGCGTGCTTTGTCTTGCCATAACACCCCCCGTTTCAAAATGGCGGCAGTTTACCGCCTTGTATGCCGGCGGCAGGTATTCACTCTATCACAAAAAACGCCGCGTGCCTGTCCACAATAGCTAACGCGGATTCCGTGGAACTTCCCGCTCACACTTGAGGATTATACGGCCCGTTTCCCCGTCCGCAACCATGCTTGCCGGGGATGCGTACTAGGGTTTTCCCTGGATAACCTCAGTCTAGTGGCCGATCTGGCAGACGAAGAATGCTATTGGAAATAAGCCAGCGCAGCACACCGGCAAACTCCGCGACGCCGGCATCCGGGGGCAGTACCCCTTGGGCGACCCGGCGATCGAAGTGCTCCTGCCCGCTCCGTGTGCCGTCGCATTCGGCGATCAGTTCCGCCACCCAGCCTTCAACCCGAGCCGAGTTGTCGAACGGCCGATGGGTCCTGGTTTGAAACTCCTCGGCGTTGAACCGGCCGTCCCGCACGCGGTTGAGAACCACCAATTCGCAGTGCGGCGAGAGCACCGGCTTGCTGGCCAGCAGCATGGCCGTGCCGTCCGGCGAGGCGGCCGCGGATTCGAAATCGAGCAGCCACTCGCGGTGTCGCGGCTGATAGTCCTCTCCGGCGTGGGCCCGCGCCGTTACCGGCGGCCGGGAGCCGTCGTGCCGGCGCACCAGGACCCAGGAGTAGACCAGAAACTCGGTCTTGTTGGCCTTCCACATTTCCATCCAGAAACTCACGTCGCCGGGATCGCGCTTGATGACGTTTAGCTGTCTGCTCAGGAAATCCTTGGGCTCGTGAATCCGCATGGCGATCACCACCACGTCGAATTCCGCCTGCTGCGGGCCCAGCCATTTGCGGATGCGCTGTTCGTAGGGCTCGCCCGTGCGGTCGCTGGCCATGTGCACCGAGTACATGCGGCCACCGGGACGCAGAAATCGCGGCAGCCCCTCGACCACACGGCGGATGATCTGTTCGCCGTCCTCTCCGCCATCGCGGAAGACCAGGCCGGTCTTTCGGGCGGGCACGTAGGGCGGATGGATGACGATGCGGTCGAAGGTGAGGCCCTCGACGGGTTCGTACATATCTCCCTGGAGAGTGGTCATGTTGTCGAGGCCGTTCAGGCGGCGGTTGAACTCGGCGAACCGCACCGGCCGGGCGATAATATCGGTGCCCCAGCAGTGCCGGGCGTAGCGCGCCCCTTCGAGCGCCGCGATCCCGGTTCCGGTGCCGAGATCGAGCAGCGCGTCGCAGGGCGTATCGGGGATGCCGGCGATGAAGTCGAGGGTGTTCTCGACCACCGCGGGGTAGACCACGTCGGCGGACATGGCGCAAAGGTTCCCGTCCGGCCCGGCCGCCCGGTCCATGACGGTGAGCATGCCGCCAACCGGTGGGATCGAGACGTTGGAGTAGCACAGGCCCGCGTGGTGCGGGCTCCTCGCCAGCAGGTTCAGCGACCATAAAGCCGAGACCACGTCGCCGGGCAGGGCGCGCGCCAGGGCCGCCTCTTCCACGTACACGGCGTCGAGGAACAGGCGGATCAGGGCGTCGATGGGCCGCTCGACCGGCTGGGCGTCGCGGACCTCGATGGGAGGGGTCTTATACTCCCGCAGTTCGGCTACGTTGAGGTGGCGCTTCAGGCCCTCGGTGGAGTAATCGCTCTCGCGGAAGACGCGCCGCAGGGCGGCGAACTCGGCGTCGGAGCCGAGCTGCGGCAGTTCCTTGTGCCATGGATGCGAAGTTGGTTGGGGGCTGGCCATGTCAGAGAGGATATCACCGGGGGCGGGGGGAAGGGACGGTGGGGCTGACCGGGCAGTGAAAGGAACCCGGCAAGGTTCCCGAGAGAGACTCAAGGGGCGCAGGGGCGCTCAGAGAAAAGGGGCCATGTCGCCGCGAGCGTCAGCAGCAGCGAGCGGCCATGCCGCGCACGGCGATGGGAGAGCATTTGATCCGCGCCTGAATCAGCTCTTTCCACGCCTGGATCCCTGCCGCGCTCGCAAAGAACCGCTTCGGAATCATGGCTGCGGACTGCGCACCGTAATAGAGCAGGAAGAGGCTTCTGGTCTCGCGGACCTCTCTGACGACACTCCAATGGATCTCCGAAGACACACTCGCGCTGGCGATTTGGACTGTCTCGGGGCCGAAGACAAACGTGACCGGTTCGCCCAGCCAACTCTGTCTGGCAAGCTTGTTCCTGGCGATGAGCAGGGGGACCACGAGCCAGATGGAAATCCAGAGCAGCAACAGGGCGGCAAAGGGAATCACGAAAGCAAGATCTTCAAGGGCGCCCGGGCAGCCGGGGCTCGCGTGCGGCACCGTTTCCCGGATGCGGAGGGAACGCTGCGCGACGGATTGGGCCGGTTTCGCGTCCTGTTGAAGGTCACGGATGTTGACGGGAATGCCGATTGGACGTACCGGCCCGCGATCGTGTCCCGCTCGCTTCAGACCGCGATCAGCCCATCGGGGCTGTCGGCGGGCTTGGCCTACCGGTACTACGAGGGTTCTTTCGACCAACTGCCCGGCTTGGACTCCTTGCAGCCGGTTGAGTCGGGGATCGCTCTTGGCTTGAACCTCCCCATCCGTGCGCACCCGAACGGCTTCGCTTTGGTGTATGAGGGCTATCTGGATGTGCCGGCCGACGGCGGCTACACCTTCCTTCTCATGCCGCGCGACAGGGCGCGCGTCGAAATCGATTCGCAGGCGGTGGCCACCAGCCCAACCCCGGTGCCGCAGGTTTGCGGCTCGCCGGGCAATGCCGTGCAGGGAGCGGTTGGCGTGCGGCCGTTGAAGGCCGGGAAGCACGCATTTCGACTGGCGATGATCCAGGGGAAGGGTTCCGGCGGGTTCGCCCTGAGATGGCAGGAGCCCGGCTTCCCACTGCGAGATATACCCGAAGCTGCGTTCTTTCGGGGACATCCGTAACGCCGATCCGGGGGAATGCGCCAGAAAGAGGCGAAGAGAGGCGACGCCTACCTGCCGACCTTGCTCAGTCGGATGGCTTCGACTTCGTCGGAGTCCGCGCCGGTCTGGTCGCCGGAGTGGCGGCGGGCGCTGGCGCGGTTGTGATAGGCATTGCCATAAAGCGGGTTCAGGCGGATGGCTTCGGTGAAATCGGCGACGGCCAGGGTGTAACGCTTCAAGAGCAAGCGGGCGTAACCGCGCTCGTTGAAAGCGCGGGAAAGCGACGGATCGAGCGTGACGGCCTTCGTGAGGGCTACGATGGCGTCCGGCAGCTTGCCGTCCTCGGTGAGCTGGCGGCCCTGGGCGTACAGCTTGGCGGCTGCCGCCCGCCGGGTCGCGGGATCCTCCGCCGCCAGCGGCGCTGATTCGGGCGCCGACGCCACTGGCTCCGCGGGTGGCGCGGCCGGAGCGGGTTCGGAAACGGGCGGCTTCGGCGGTTCGGCTGGGGCCATCGGGGGCGCGGCTGCCGGTTCCGCGGGTGGCGCGGCCGGGGCGGGCTCGGTAACTGGCGGCTTCGGCGCTTCGGCTGGGGCCATCGGGGGCGCGGCGACTGGCTCCGCGGGTGGCGTGGCCGGAGCGGGCTCGGTAGCTGGCGGCTTCGGCGGTTCAGCCGGGGCCATCGGGGGCGCGGCGACTGGCTCCGCGGGTGGGGCGGCCGGAGCGGGTTCGGTAACTGGCGGCTTCGGCGCTTCGGCCGGGGCCATCGGGGGCGCGGCGACGGGCTCCGCGGGTGGGGTGGCCGGAGCGGGTTCGGTAGCTGGCGGCTTCGGCGCTTCAGCCGGGGCCATCGGGGGCGCGGCGACTGGCTCCGCGGGTGGCGTGGCCGGAGCGGGTTCGGAAACGGGCGGCTTCGGCGGTTCGGCTGGGGCCATCGGGGGCGCGGCGACTGGCTCCGCGGGTGGCGTGGCCGGAGCGGGCTCGGTAGCTGGCGGCTTCGGCGCTTCGGCCGGGGCCATCGGCGGCGTGGCTACTGGCTCCGCGGGTGGCGTGGCCGGAGCGGGCTCGGAAACGGGCGGCTTTGGCGCTTCGGCCGGGGCCATCGGCGGCGTGGCTACTGGCTCCGCGGGTGGCGTGGCCGGAGCGGGCTCGGAAACGGGCGGCTTCGGCGGTTCGGCTGGGGCCATCGGGGGCGCCGCTACTGGCTCCGCGGGTGGCGTGGCCGGAGCGGGCTCGGAAACGGGCGGCTTCGGCGGTTCGGCTGGGGCCATCGGGGGCGCCGCTACTGGCTCCGCGGGTGGCGTGGCCGGAGCGGGCTCGGTAGCTGCCGGCTTCGGCGGTTCGGCTGGGGCCATCGGGGGCGCGGCGACTGGCTCCGCGGGTGGGGCGGCCGGAGCGGGCTCGGTAGCTGCCGGCTTTGGCGGTTCGGCTGGGGCCATCGGGGGCGCGGCTACTGGCTCCGCGGGTGGCGTGGCCGGAGCGGGCTCGGTAGCTGCTGGCTTCGGCGGTTCGGCTGGGGCCATCGGGGGCGCGGCGACTGGCTCGGCGGGTGGGGCGGCCGGAGCGGGCTCGGTAGCTGCTGGCTTCGGCGGTTCAGCCGGGGCCATCGGCGGTGCGGCGACTGGCTCCGCGGGTGGGGTGGCCGGAGCGGGCTCGGAAACGGGCGGCTTTGGCGGTTCGGCTGGGGCCATCGGGGGCGCGGCTACTGGCTCGGCGGGTGGGGCGGCCGGAGCGGGCTCGGAAACGGGCGGCTTTGGCGCTTCGGCAGGGGCCATCGGGGGCGCGGCCTCCTGGGCGGCAGGCTTGGCTGACGGGGGCACGCGGCCGGGGTTCGTTCCGGAAGCGCCAGGGAGCACCAACACGCTGGTATCGGGCCGAGATTCCTTGTCCAGCGCCCGCCGAATGATCTCATCCACCTTGTGCTGGGCCTGGGCGGCCAGCGCGAGCGCTTCGGCATTCTTGGGATCCAGCACCTCGGCGCGCTTCAGATCGGCAAGGGCTTCGTCATACCTGCCCAGGAGGAAATAGGCGCTGCCGCGCGCCAGCCAGGCCGTGGCGTAGTTGGGATCCAGGTTGATGGCGGTCGTGCGGTCCTCCAGCCCCTTGTCGTGCCGCGCGAGCTGGTGGTAGGAGCTGCCGCGAGCGACGTAGGCTTCGGCGCTCCGGGGCGCCAGGCGCACGGCCTCCTCGCGGTCGGCCAAGGCTTCCGGATACCGCTCCTGACGGGCGTAGACGGAGGCGCGCGCGAGGTGCAGGCGGGCGTCAGCGGCGTCCAGGCGGATGGCCTCGGTGTAATCGGCAAGCGCGGCGGCATCGTCGCCCAGCCGCTCCTTTACGGCGCCGCGGGTGCGCAGAGCGCGGACGTCGGTGGGCTTGGCCTGCAGCGCGGCGTCCAGGTCCTTCGAGGCATGCGGGTAGTCGCCGAGTCCGGCATAGCAGAGGGCGCGTTCCACATAGAGATTCGTGGCGTCGGGTTTATGTTCCAGCGCGAAGGTGAAATCGTCGATGGCGTCGCGGTAGTGGAGCATGGCGGCGCGAGCCATGGCGCGGCCGCGGTAAGGCTCGGGATTATCGAGCCGCAGCCGGATGGCCTCGTCGAAGGCGAGCGCGGCAGCCTCGTAGTCCCCGACCGCCATCCGGGCGAAACCGAGGCCGGTGTAAATTTCCGTACGTTCCAGTTTCAGGGCGATGGCGCTGGTATAGTCCTGGATGGCGCGCAGGGGCTGATCGGTGGCGCGAAAGAAATCGGCGCGCACGGCCCAGGACTCGGCATCGCCGGGCAGCAGTTTGACGGCCTGATTGAAGTCGGCGACGGCCTTCCCATTGTCTCCGGCGGCCTGATAATCGAGGCCGCGGTTGCGCCATGCGGCGGCATTGGATGCGTCGGCCTGAATGGCTTCGGAATACGCGGCAATGGCTTCCTGGCGGCTTCCCGCTTCATCGGCGCGAAGTCCTCTCTGGTAGGCGGCTCGGGACTTCTTCCGGTCGGGCTTGACGTCGGCTCCGCTAACCGTCAGAAGCAGTCCGGCTACGGCCAGAGTGACTACAATTCGCAAAGAGACACAGGCTGTTCTCCACATTACTCGGCACCCTGCTTTCGACTTAGTGTACACTCGAAATGATCCGAAAGTTTCGCTGGTGTTCGGGAAGCTGGTGAAAATCCAGCACGGTCCAGCCACTGTAAGCGCGGAGAGCCGATCGAAAACGCCACTGTTCCGGCGACGGAGCGGGAAGGCCGATGGGTTCGACGATGCGCAAGTCAGGAGACCGGCCGGCGAACTCGACATAAATCGGCCCTCTAAGGAGGGGCCTGCTATGCACAAATCAGGTCTGCCGGCCTGCTCGACGGCTATTCTCGCGTGCCTGGCGTTTACCGCCTATGGCGCATCCATCAAAGGAACGGTGACGGACCCCAGCGGCGCGCCGGTTGCGGGCGCGCAGGTGTTCCTGATGGACCGCCTGGGAGTGGAAGCCCAGACAGTGTCCGCCGCCAACGGGGCCTTCGAGTTGAAGAGCCCCGAAAACGCGCCCCCGGACGCGAAACTGGTGATCGCGGCCCCCGGCTTCCGCACCGTGGAGTTGCTCTGGGGCGACGCCGCGCAAACGGCGGCGGTGAAGCTGGATCTCGCGCCGGTGGTGGATTCGGTGCGGGTGGTGGGCTCCGCCATCGACGCGGCGGCGAGCCAGCAGGGCGGAACGGTGAACCTGATCTCGAACGACGAGATCCGGCGGCGGAACGAGCCGTACGCGGCCGATCTGCTGCGCACCCTGCCGGGCTTCCAGATCAGCCAGTCGGGCGCGCCGGGCGGGGCGACGAGCCTGTTCCTGCGCGGCGGCAATTCCAATTTCAACCTGGTCGAAATCGACGGCGTACCGGTGAACTGGTTCGGCGGATACTTCGATTTCGCGCACCTGCCGGCGGAGGCGCTGGAGCGCGTGGAGGCGATCAGCGGGCCGCAATCGGCGGTGTACGGGTCGTACGCCAACAGCGGCGCCATCGATTACGTGACGCGGCAGGCGGGCGGCGCGCCGTCGCTCGACGTGCTGGCCGAGGGCGGCAGCGAGTACGAGCGCCGTTTCGGCATCACCGGCTCGGGGACGCTGGACGGCTGGGGCGTGGTAGCCTCGGCGGGACAGAGCGGCGACGAGGGTCCGGTGGCCAACAGCGACTATCGCAACCAATACCTGCTGCTCAACGTGGGACGGCAGTTCGGGCGCCAGAGCCTGCGCCTCAACGGGCTTTTCGATTGGAACGACGTGGGCGAGCCGGGGCCGTACGGGAGCGACCCGCTGCACGATTCGACCGGCATCGACCTGATCAGCCGCGGCAAGAACAGTTCGGGCAGCTACGGCGGACGCTACGAGATCGACCTGTCCAACCGGGTGCGCGAGGAGCTGACCGGCGGATTCTTCCTGGAGAACCTCGGTTACGCCAGCCCGTACGGGTTCAGCTTCGACAAGGAAATGCGGGCCCAGGGCGAGGCGCGGACCATCGTCAGCCTGTCGCGAAACGACACGCTGGCGGTGGGATTCAGCCGGGCGCACGAAGAAGACAAGAACACCTACTTCACCGACGCCGGTTTCAACCTCTTTCCGATGCCGCGCGACGAGACGGCGTTGTACGTCGAGAACCGCTGGGCTCTGGGCGGGCGGCTGTTTCTGAACGCGGGCGTGCGCGGCGAGTGGATCCGGACGGCGGAGATCCCCGCCGACGGTTACTCGCACCCGGTATTCCCGGCCACCACGGTGGCGCGGGCGAATCCCAAGCTGGCGGGAGCGTACGTGGCGCGCCAGGCGGACCGCGCGGCATTGGGGTCCACGCGGCTGCACGGGTCGTGGGGCACGGGCATGCGGCCGCCCACGGGATTCGAGCTGGCATACACCACCAACCCGCAACTCAAACCGGAACGGACGCGCAGCCTGGACGCGGGAGTGGAGCAGAAACTGCTGGGCGACAAGCTGTCGCTGGACGCCACGTACTTCTACAACCGCTACTACGACCTGATCGTGGGCCTGGGCGGTCAGCTTGCGGCACTGGGCCATTACACGACCGAGAACCTGGCCAATTCGCGGGCACAGGGCGGGGAGTTTTCGGCGCGGCTGCGGCCCGGGCGGTGGCTGTTTGTGACGGGGTCGTACACGCTGCTGCGGACGCGCATCCTGTCGCTGGACGGGTCGGCCGATGCCGCGCCCAGCGGCTACCGGGTGGGGCAGCCCTTGACGCGGCGGGCGGCGAATTCGGGCTCGCTGGTGGCGACCGTTACGCGGGGCCGGGCCAGCCTGGACCTGACCGGATATTTCCGCGGGCGGGCGCTGTTCGAAGAGCCGACGCTGGGCGCGGCGGGCGGGCTGTTCTGGGACAAGGGGTACGGCAACATCGGCATCGACGCGAATTACGCTCTGGGGCTCGGCCTGACGGCGTATGGGAACCTGCGGAACGCGCTCGACCGGCATTACGAGGAAGTGTTCGGGTATCCTTCGCCGCGATTGAATTTCGTGGCGGGCTTGAAGTGGTCTCTGGGAAGAGGGAAGTAGTAGGGCGGACCCCCTGGTCCGCGCGGGACGCCTTCGTCCCGCATCCGGGATGGAGATTGGTGCGGGCAAGGCCGGCGGGGGCGCCGGCCGCGGACCAGGGGGTCCGCCCTACTGAAGTTTGGCAGTGGTATAAAGTGAGTGGCATTTATGGAAAAAACGCCGTTCGAACTTCCAAGGATGGGAATAGACCGCGTGTACACGCGGCAGGGAGATGGCGGCGAGACGGGGCTGGCCGGTGGACAGCGCGTGCCCAAGGATGCGCCTCGCATCGAAGCCTACGGCACCGTGGATGAGCTGAACGCCTGCCTGGGAATGGCGCGCGTCACCCTGCGCGAGATGGCCGGCCGGGCGCCGCGCCTGCGCGAGCTGGACGCGATTGTGTTGCGGGTGCAGCACGAGCTGTTCAACCTGGGGTCGATTCTGGCGACCCTGCCGGAGGACGTCCATCCCAGGCAGGCGCGCGTCACCGGGGCCGAGGTGGCGCAACTGGAAGCGGAGATGGACCGGATGAACGCGGAACTGCCGCGGCTCAAGTCGTTCGTGCTACCCGGCGGCAACCGGATCGACGCCGAGTTGCATGTCGCGCGGACGGTGTGCCGGCGGGCGGAACGTGTTACCGTGGCGCTGGGGCGGGTTGGCGGCGTTCCGCCGGAAGCCGTCCGGTACCTGAACCGGCTGAGCGACGCCGTGTTCGTCTGGAGCCGCTGGGCGAGCCACGTACAGGGCGAGCCCGAAACGTTGTGGGATCCAAACCAGTCCGCCACCGGGCGGAGTGGTGGATAATTGGGATTGAGGATTTTAAGGAGAGACGGAATGCAAAAAGACTCCACGCGGCCGCTGGCCGTTGGCTTGGTATTGCTGGGCGTGCTGGGGCGCCTGACGCAGAACTTGAATTTCGCGCCGGTGGGCGCGGTGAGCCTCTTTGCGGGGGCGCGCATGCGGGGATGGCAGGCTTACCTGCTGCCGGTGGCGCTGATGGCGGTCACCGACCCGTTCCTCCACGGCTACTCGTTCGCGACGCCCTTCGTGTATGCCAGTTTCCTGATCAACGTGTGGATGGGCAGCATGCTGCGGCGCACGGAGAAGCCGGCGTGGATTGGCGCGGCCGCCGCGATCGGCAGCGCGCAGTTCTTCCTGCTGACGAATTTCGCAGTCTGGGTCAACCCGGCGCAGGCCATGTATCCGCATAACTTCGCGGGCCTGGCGGCCTGCTTCGTGGCGGCGATTCCGTTCTTCCGGAACACGCTGCTGGCGGACCTGATGTACTCGGCGGCGTTCTTCGGGCTGTATGCCCTGCTGACGCGGACCGTGGTGCGTTCGGAGCGCGTGGCCGCGGCGGCGTAAAGGCGCGATGGCGGGCGCCGGCGCGCAGCCGGAGCCGCGACCGTGAGGGAGCGGTGGCCGATCGTTATCATGAGCGGGTGACATGGCGCTGATCGCGGTTTCGGGACATCCGGGATGCCGTTATGAAGAGGTGGCGCGCGTCACGGCCCAGCGGCTGGGATTCGAGTTGCTGACACAGGCGCGCATCCGCGCGTCGATGGAGGAGGAATTCGGGGCGGGAACGGAATTGCCGGACAAGGCTTTTCCCAGCCTGGTGACTTCCGTATTGGCGCGCCTCGCCACCGAGCACCACCTGGTCTACTGCGCGATCGGGGGCGAGGTGCAGGCCCGCCATTTCCCGGGAATGCTGCGGGTCCACGTGGTGGCGCCGGAGAACCTGCGCATCGGCAACCTGATGTTGGACCTGCGCCTGGAGCGGGCGGCGGCGCGGCAAACGCTGCTGGAGTTGGAAGCCGCCGAACGCGGCGACCGGAAGGCCAAGTTCGGGAAGACGCGCCCCACGGCGGATCTGTTCGACATGGTGATCAACAGCGAGTTGCTGAACACCGAACAAATCGCGGGCCTGATTGCGGCGGCGGTGGAATCGGCGGGGCTGAAGGAGCGCGGCTACCTCTCGCCGGCGGCGGAAACGCAGCTCCAGTTCCAGGTGCGTCTCAAGCTGGCCCGCTACGGCGTCGTTCCGCCGTCCAAGATCACGCTGCGCAAGAAGATCTTCGCCAACCAGAGCGAGGAGATGTTCGCCAACCTGCTGGACTTCTACCGCATCGCCTGGGAGTACGAACCGCGCAGCTTTCCCGTTCAATACGACGCCGACGGACGGGTGCTGGAGAGCTTTACGCCGGATTACTACCTGCCGGAATTCGACCTGTACCTGGAACTGACCACCATGAAACAATCGCTCGTGACCAAGAAGAATCGCAAAGTGCGGCTCCTGCGCGAGCTTTATCCCAAGCTCAACATCCAGGTGTTCTACCAGAAGGATTTTGAGAACCTGATCTTTAAGTACGGTCTGGCGGAGCGGCCAGTGGAGCTATGAGCCCCACGATTCCCGGCCTGGAGCGCGTGCTCTTCACCGAAGAGCAGATCGACCGGCGCATCCGCGAGGTGGCGGCCGAAATCTCGGGCCACTACGCGGGCCGCGTTTTGAAGCTGATCGGCGTGCTCAAGGGCTCTATCTTTTTCCTCACCGCGCTGGCCCGTTACATCGAGGTCCCGGTGAAGATGGACTTTCTGGCGATCTCGAGCTTCTCGAACAAGAGCGGCTCCCCGGGCGTGGTGCGCATCGCCAAGGACCTGGACGAGCCGATCGAGGGCGAGGACATCCTGCTGGTGGAGGACATCGTGGACACGGGTTTCACGCTGCGCTACCTGTTGCAGAACCTGTCGGGCCGGGCTCCGAATTCGCTGGCGGTATGCACGTTCCTGGACCGGACCTCGCGCCGCATCGTGCAGGTCCCGGTGAACTACCGGTGCTTCGAGATCCCCGACCGGTTCGTGGTGGGTTTCGGACTCGACCACAATCAGCTTTACCGGAACCTGGGTTACGTGGCGGTGATGAAGCCATGACCGGTTTGCAGCGCGCCACGGTGGGGTACGTGGCTCCCTTCGCGGCGTTCGTGGGATGCATGGCGGTGGAGAACCTGGTGTTCCACTCGCAGCACCTCTACCCGCTGCGATGCCTGGCGGCGCTGGCGGCGCTGGCGCTGGTCTCGCGGCCCTACCTGTCGTTTCGCGCCGTCCGGCCGGCGGGCAGCATCGCCATCGGAATCGCGATCTTCGCCGTCTGGATCGCGCCCGACGCCCTGTTCGGCTACCGGCACTGCTGGCTGTTCGAGAACCCGGTTCTGGGAACGGCGGCGAGCACGCTGGCGCCTGGGGAGCGGGCGGGTTTCTGGTTCCTGGCGTCCCGCGCGCTGGGTTCGACGCTGCTGGTTCCGATTGTCGAGGAGCTGTTCTGGCGCGGCTGGCTGATGCGCTGGCTGATCCTGCCGGACTTCACCAAGGTGGCGTTGGGAACGTTCACGCCGCTGGCGTTCTGGGGCGTGGCGGTGCTGTTCGCATCCGAACACGGGTCGTACTGGGAGGTGGGCCTGGCGGCGGGGATCGTCTACAACTGGTGGATGCTGCGGACGCGCAGCCTGGCGGACTGCATGCTGGCGCATGCCGTCACCAACGGGCTGCTTTCGGCATTTGTAGTGTTCACGGGGGCCTGGCGGTACTGGCTATGATGAATTACGCCGCCAATTTCGGTAAGATTAAGCGTGCAAATGGTACCCGATCCGTGGTACATAGGTATTTGAAGCCTTGGGCGGGCGCCGAATCTGTATATTGGCGCCTCGGCGATCCCGCGGAACCCCTCTGGTAATCCCACAAAACTGCCGTGTTACGGCACCATGACACGGTCGAGGTGGGTACCGCTAGGTATCTCCAGTTCCCTGGCGCAGCCGGTTGGCGGCAGTCGTAAGTGTCGAAACAGCAGTTTTCCTCGATCCCGTGGCTTTACGGAGTATTTCCCCAATGGATAGCGATCGCAAGTACAGACAGCATGGGTACATGGATTCGGAGCGCGATTCCAATTCCTTTCGCCAGGACGGGCCGAAGCCGCCAGGCCCCCGGCCGCCCATCGACATCACCGGCCCGCGGCTGCCGCGGTTGGTGCAGCACGTGGCGGCGGCGCGTTGTTTCAATTGCAGCACGGCCCTGCCGGAGGGGATTGCCTTCACGGGAAACTGCCCGAAGTGCAATGCCGAGCTGCACTGCTGCAAGCAGTGTTCCCATTTCGAGCCGTCCACGCGGTTCCAGTGCCTGAAGCCCATCCCGGCGCGCATCGCGTTGAAGGACAAGGCCAACGAGTGCACGCAGTTCGCGGCACGGGTGACGGTGGCCCGCGACGGCACAGCCGGGCCGCCGCCGCCGCCCCCATCGGGCGCCGGCGGCAACGGCGATCCGGGTCCCCGCAATTCCGAGGATGCCCGCAGCGCGTTCGACAAGCTGTTTAAGAAGCTGTAGGGCGGGGGGCGCCTGGCGCGCGGCAAGGCAATTCCAGCGAGCACTCACTTGGTATCATGATGTTTGCCAGCAAGGATATGGCCGGGAGCAGCCCGCGATGCGCAAGAGAAGGGCCTACAATCCAAAACGTCGCATCTCCAGCCTGGAAGACCTCGATCTCAAGCTGAACGAGGCGCAGGGGAAGAAGCTTCGCTATACGGGCAACCCCGAGCACAAGCGGAACCCAGGGGACTTCGGCCTGGACCCACCGAGTTCACCGCGTCTTGGCAAGACGCTCTGCGACGACGTGCGCATTCATAGCCGCGCCGAAGCTCTGAAGCTGCTCAGAGCGGGTTTCTCCAAGGGCCTTGTTAGCGTGGGGCGACGGGCGGGGTGGCCTCAAAATGTCTGGGCGGTCACCGAGGACGGGAAAGCTGTCGAAGCGCAGCTTGAAGGCGACGGGGTGTATCACGGTTATCCGATGGCACATGCCGACCCGCCGCGGGAGGAAGTTCTCACCCAATGGACACAGCGTTGACACCCCGGTTCTCGATTGACGTCTCGTGGTTGCCGGGTTCTTGTGGGCCCGAGGAGATCCGGCAAACAGCGGCTTCGCTGAGAATCGCGATCGGGGATAGGGTTGCGACCCGCATCGAGGACTGCTGGTCGAAATCCGTTCAGCCGGCTACCAGGGTGTCCGCCTACCCGCTGGCATTGTGGATCGCATCCTCCTGGTGGAGGCTGAGGTGGGAGCCGCAGCCGTTCCGAAGTGCGCCTCAGCTCCCCTGGCGGATGGCGCACGAAATGCCTGGCGCCGGGCACGGCTTCTTGTGGCCACTTCTGACATTCGACAGCGACGGTGAAGAGATCGCCGTCGCCTGCCGGCCTTCCAGTCCGGTTTCGGATGAGCCTTTCCGGTATCTGGCGGGTTTCCGGGATGTCATTCCAGCTCTCGCTTTCGAGAAAGAACTCGACAAGTTTGTGAGCCTGGTTCTGGCAAGGCTCGTGGCTGTCGGGGTAGGACGAACCGATCTTCACGAGCTTTGGGCCGAGGTTCAGTCGGAACGCACGGATTCCCGGTTGGCCCATCGGCGAAGACTCGAGGCGCAACTGGGATTTGAGGCCAGCGAGGCGCCGGATGGGCTTCTGAAGCACTTGGATGTCCTCTCGCACAAAGTGGGGACGGCCGCGGTCGAAGAACTTGCTCCGGCGTGCGCCGGCTCGGAGCCGGAACGGACTCTGAGGCAGATCGAAGAATTCTCGCTCCTGCATGGCCGGGAGGCGCGAATCTCTCTTCCGGGCGGGCTTGCCTCGGGGGCGTCCCATTTCACTGTCCCCTGGGAAAGAGGCTGGAGCCTGGCGCTGGCAGTCCGTAGGTCTTGCGGACTCGAAACCGAGACCGTGTCCGACGAGAACCTTGCCGGTCTGATCGGGATTCCCGCCGAAGCGCTGCGGCAAGCCGGCGGGGCAGCCACCCGCCTGCCGTTGGGGCTGGCCATTCGAAATGGCGGGCGGAACCGTCTGAAGCTCCTCTTCCGCAAACGGAACCGGCCCGCGTTGCGGTTTGAGGCCGCTCGCTTCGTGGCGGAACAGATCATGGCTCCAAAGGATGACCGCTGGTTACCGGCAACCGACACGGGCACAGCCAGACAGAAAGTCCAGCGCGCTTTTGCCGCCGAGTTTCTGTGCCCCATCGACGCCTTAAAGGACTTCCTGGACGGGGACTTCTCCTCCGAGGCAATCGAGCAGGCTAGCGAGCGTTTCGCGGTTTCGGAATTGGCGGTGAAGAGCCATCTTGCCAACCATCGCCAGATCCCCTTCGATGCGGTGAGTGGCTGAGTACTCGGCGGCAGCGGCGGGTTGCATCGGCTCACCGAAGCCAAGCTTCACGCGGCGTCATCATAGGCCATGACAACCCGCTTCCCGAGCGCTTCGAGCGCCGCCTGGATCTTCTCCGGCCGAGTGTCATGGTTCGGGTCGAGCATGCGGCGCACAACGGTTTCCCGGACGCCGAGACGGCGCGCCAGTTCCGATTGGGTCATGGCGAGTTCCCGTATCGCCCAATAGAGAGCGAGCTTGGCCACGATCCAGAGGGGCACGGGGACAGACTTCTGCCCACGCTTCAGACGCGATGGTTTGGGTACGTCCGCCTTGTCGGCCATGGCGAAAGCGATGCTGCTGCCCAGGCAATCGATGGCTTCTTCCATGGCTTCGATGGCGTCGGCCCCGTCCGTGTGGGCGGCCGGGAAATCGGGAAAGCGGACGAGCCAGCGGCCGTCTTCGTCACGGCTGAAAGTGGCGGGGTATGCGAAGGTGAACATCTGGTCTCCTCTTACAGGTCGCGGGGTTCGATTCCGAGGTCGCGGCACATGGCGCGAAGAAGGCCCGGCTCGCACTGGAAGCAGACGCGGCGGCGGCAGAGCCGGTGCAGCTTCAGTGTCGCACAGATTTGTGCGAGGTAGGCGCCGACGTCGGCACGCGGTGTCCACCGGATCGGCAAAGGCGTCACGCGGAGCGTCGCTCCGCTTTCTTGACAGTGCGAAACGGCGAGATTAGAGTGAGAATTGGTTCCACACGGCCGGAGGGAGACCGGGGTCTATGACCGGAATTCAGTTCATTACCGATGCGAGGGGCCGGAAGACGGCGGCCGTGATCGACCTCAAGAAGCACAGTGCGCTGTGGGAGGATATCGAGGACGTGTTGGTTTCCCGGTCGCGGCGGCATGAAAAGCGCATTCCGCTCGAAAGAGTGAAGGCCGGCTTGATCGCAAGCGGAAAGCTGCGTGGCTAAGTACCGCGTCGCACTGGCGTCAAGTGCCGGGAAAGAGCTCGGGAAACTGCCCAGCCCGTTGATGGCGCGCATGGTTACTCACATAGAGGGCCTCGCCTCCAATCCTCGCCCGTCCGGCTGCAGGAAGCTCAGGGGCGGCGATTGCGAGTGGCGCTTGCGGGTGGGGCACTGGCGCGTGGTCTACACCATCGACGACGGAAAGTCGCTGGTGGAGGTGACGCGGATCCGTCACCGAAGCGACGTGTACAAGCGGTGATCGCCGTGCCGGCCAGACAGCCAAGCGGAAGCTGGCCCCCGGCTCCGGCGCTGCATTGAGAGGTTTCGGGGGCTTTGGCTTCGCACTGGCCCCATTGCGTTAACTCGGAAACGCGCGCGGCGGCAGGGTGGAATGCAGGAGGGCGCCCATGACAATCACCGTTGACATCAGGCCGGAGGTTGAGGCGGAACTCGGCCGCCGCGCGGCTTTGGGCGGGAGGCCGGTTGAGGCAATTGCCGCATCCTTGCTTGAAGAGGCGGTCGATCTTCCATCCGCTCATTCCGCGCTGGGCGCCAAGAACATGGTTGAACTCTTCGCTCCGCTGCGCGGCCTCAATCTGAATTTCGATCGTGACAGAGACCCTGGGCGGGATATCGAATTGTGAAGGGATACATGGTTGACACCAACGTTCCCTCCGAACTGACCCGCGAAACTCCGGATGCCCGCGTGGCAGCCTTTCTGGAGGGTGCCGGGGAGGAAAGGCGTCTTCCTCGCGGTCACGTCGATCCACCGGCTCCTCCGGAATCGAGATGAGCGATCCAACCGGCACGCTCCCGCTGCTACAATTATCCTATAGATGGAACTCGCCATTCAGATCCGGGTCGAAGAACTGCCGGAGGGGTTGTATCTGGCAACATCCGATGAACTACCGGGGCTGGTGGCACAAGGGCGTACCATCGCCGAAGCTTTGGATATCGCCCGCGATGTAGCCCGGAAGATCATCGAGGCCCGTGGCGAACGCGGAGGATCGATCCCTCTTGCATCCGCCTCCGAGCGGCACGATTATACGGTCGTGGTGGCCGCCTGAGTGGGCCGTCTGGCGGGCTTCCGTTACCGCGAAATCGTGCGGAGACTGAAGGCGCTCGGATTCCAGTTTGACCGTCAGGCCGCCGGTAGTCATGAAATCTGGTATAACCCCACAACGAACCTATACACGACGATTCCGAATCATCCGGGTGACATGCCGGAGGGAACCCTCCGAGCTATCTTGAATCAGGCGGCGATCGATACGGACGCCTTCCTCACCGCGTGATGCCCGGTTGACAGCGTTCTCCTCAGCTTGGCGACGGTTGGGCAGATCCGCAAAACGACTGAGCGCGCGGATTTGCTTATAGTATTCGATATGGGCAGCCCCGTGGATTCCGGAATGATCGACTCGCAGGGTCGTTTCCGCATTGTCCTCGCTTGTGACGGCGTGCCAACCGATGTGGGGCCGCTGGCAGCAGTGAATATCACCGAGGAGTTCACGCGCCGCCCATGGCACCAAGACGTAGCATGCATGTGGGACGGCCAATCGCTGATCCTCCAGGCTGAAAACAACTTTGACCCTGAAGGTCTCGCCCTGATGGACGAGTTCTCAGACGCGATTTCAGCCTGTATCCATGAAGGGTTCGACGGCGACATCCGCATCGTGGCAGTAACCGAACTTACCGGTTGATGCGGCGCTCTGCCTACCCCGCCCCCCGCCTCTTCTGGTAACTCCTCGCCAGTTCCATATACACGCCCAGGTCGCGGTCCAGATCCGACTGCGTGCCGTCGAAGTAGAAGTTGCGGATGGGGATGCCGCCCATGTCGCGGCTGAGGCGCGGGTAGATGGCTTCGCAGACGATGCCGTTCATGCAGGTGAAGGGGCTGATATCGATGATGCCCGCGGCGCCCTGCTGCGCCAGGTAGACCGCCTTGCCGACGTTCAGCACCATCTCGCCGAAGGCGCCCTCGCGCGGCAGGTAGGGGCGCGCGCACTCCAGGATTTCGTAGATGTCGGGCTCCTCGCGGCCGCGGAAATCGTCTTCGAGCGGGGCCACCAGGAAGTGCTCGTCGCGCTTCTGCACGTGCTTGCGGACCCATGCGCCCAGGGCTTCGGCGGTACAGCACGCGGCCTTCGAGTTTGAGTTTGCGGAAGTGCTCCGAGTTGGTGTACCAGATCCACTCGACTATGTCCGAAAGCCAGGCTTCGGCGCCGTATTCCTCCAGCGCGCGCACCAGGTTTTCGTTACTAGAAGGTGTTCAGGCGGCAGAAAATTTCGCCCACGATGCCGATGAGCGGAAGCGATTCGCCGCGGCGCCGCGCCAGTTTGCGGAAGCGGTCGCGGCCGCGGACGATGGAAGTCGCGCAGCGCCCGCAACTGCGCGCCGGGTTCCACGGGCGTGGTTTCCAGCGTGTGGCACAGGTCGGCCAGCGAGTCTTCGTAAGCGGCCTCGGTGTCGCCGCGGCGCTCCTCGTAGGGGCGGTAGATCAGCAGCAGTTTCTGCAACAGGTCGGCGCACAGCAGGGCGCGCCAGCCGGTGCGGACGAAGGGCTTGGCCAGGTCGCCCAGGCCGTCGTAGGCGTTGCGGCTGCTGGGCGAGAGGATCTCGACTGCGCCGTAGCCGTTGGCGTCCAGCACGTGGCGCAGGTACGGCGCGTACTGTCCGAAACGGCAGGGGCCCTGCGCGGTGGGCATGAACAGGGCCACGCGCTCGGGGTCCACGCCGGGGCGCTCCAGCAGGCTCATGAAATCGCCCACGGTCACTTTGGCGGGGTAACATTCGTCGCCGGAGGTGTAGCGCGCGCCCAGTTCGCGCGTGCGGTTGTCGGAGGGCGGCGTGGGCTCGGCATCCAGGCCGATGGCGCGAAATGCGGCGGCGAACGCGCGGGCGCTGCCGTAGGCCATGGGCGGGATGTAGATGCGCTTGCCGGTTACTGGATGGCGGGCCGCGCGGGGGGAGTTGTCGGCAACGTCGTCGCCGGCGACTGGTAACATCGCAGAATTCCTTTGCTGTCGAGATACGCTTCGCAGCGCGTCATGTAACCGGCGTCGTTGCCATGGCCGTCGAATTGTAACACCAGCAGGGGCGCGCCGGCGGCTCCGCGGGCGAAGTGCTTGATGTAGGAATCCGGCCCGCACTTGAAGTTAGTGATGTAGACCAGGTGCAGGTTGGCGTGTTGCGCCACCACGCGGGCGGCCTCCAGAATCTTGCGGCCGGAGATCCAGAACATGTTATCGTGCGGATCGGCCACGCTCTCGCGGCCGGTCACCAGGAAGTCCAGCGGGATCACGTTGGCGCCGTAACGGTGCCGCAGTTTGCGCGGGATGTCGCAATTGACGCCGCGGTCGTACAGATTGTATCCGCGGCCGGCCAGCACCAGGCCGGGTTCGCCGGTCCGACGCAGCACAGCCAGCGCATTGCGCCCCGCGGCCAGTAACTTCTCCTGGAACTCGCGCTGCTCGCTGTAGGCCGCTTCGGCCGCGCGGTCGCTCGCCCGCCGCGCGACGCCCAGCTTGCGCATGGTTTCGGCCAGAGCTTTCTTCACCTGCTGCGGACCGAGTTGGAAATGCAGCGTGGGAATCAGCAATTTCTGGCGATGCGCCTCCAGCGAGGGCGCGGCGCGCAGCACCCACGGCAGGGTCTGGTTCCACGGGCAGTAGTGCGCCGGCCGCGGTTCGCCATCGGGCGCGGGTTCGGATTCCGCATCGGCCATCACCGGCGCCAGAACGTAATCCACGCCCGCGTCGAACAGCGCCTTGACATGGCCGTGTGCCACCTGCACGGGGTAGCACGGCTGGGCCACGGCCATGTCGATGCCGACGGCCGAGATGCGCGGGTCGGTCGCCGGAGAGACCACGGCCTCGATGCCCAGCTCGGCGAAATAGCGTTTCCAGAAGGGCAGGCGGTCGAGCATTGCCATGGCCCGCGGCAGCCCCACCTTCAAGCGGCTTCCGGAGGCTTGCGGCAGGGCTTCCAGCAGTTTCTCGCGGTACTCGAAAAGGTCGTCGATCACCGGCTTGCGCCCCGTGGCGGAAGGCTTGCGGAACTTATCGGAGCACTTATCGCCCCAGTAACTCTTCTGGCCCTCAACCACGAATTCCTTCATGTCGCAAAGGTTGGAACAGGCCTTGCAGACGAAATCGCGCGAGCGAAGTTCGAGCTTCTGAAGGTCGTAGCCGCGGAAACGCGACTCGCCCTGGGTGGCCTGGCGCCACTGGCGCGCGATCAGCGCCATGCCGATGGCGCCCATCACGCCGTTGTAGGGCGGAACGGTGATCTTCTTGCCCAGCAGGCTGGCGAAAGCGGCAGTTACGGCGTCGTTGTAAGCCGTGCCGCCCTGGAAGTAAATCACGTTGCCGATCTTGCGCCCGCGCACCACGCGGTTGAGGTAATTGAGGGCGATGGAATACGCCAGGCCGGCCACCAGGTCGGGCACGGTTTCGCCCTTGTGCATCCAGCCGGTGACGTCGCGCTCCATGAACACGGTGCAGCGCTCGCCCAGGCGCGTTGGGGCGGTCGAGGCGAGCGCCAGGTTGGCGAACTCGCCCTTGATGCTAATGCCCAGTTTCTCCGCCTGCTCCTCGAGGAACGAGCCGGTGCCGGCGGCGCAGGCTTCGTTCATGGCGAAATCCACCACCACCTGGTTCTCGATGGAGATGAACTTGGAATCCTGGCCGCCGATCTCGAAGATGGTGTCCACCGGTTCGCCGCCCAGGGTGCTGCTGATGTGGATGGCGCCGGTTTTGTGAGCGGTGATCTCGTCGTTGACGGCGTCGGCGCCCACCACCTCGGCGATGAGTTCGCGCCCCGATCCGGTGGTGCCGACGCCGCGGATTTCGAGGCGCGCGCCCCAGAGGCGCTCCACTTCCGAGAGGCCCTCCTGCACGGCTTCGATGGGCCGCCCGGCGGTGCGCAGGTAGACGTCGTGGATCACCGTGCCGAACTCGTCGATGGCCACCACGTTGGTGGAAACCGACCCGATGTCGAGGCCCAGGTAGGCGGGAATCGGCGCGTTGTCCGGCGGCGGAACATAGACGCCCACGCGGTCGCGCAGTTGCACCACGTTGCCGGTGGAAAGCGGCTCGGTGTCCTGGGGCTTCTCGCCGCTCTCGTGCTGGCACAGGCGGTGGATCTCCAGGATGGACCGTTTGCGCGGTTCCTCGGCCTCCAGAATGGCCGTGCCGATGGCGCCGCACCAGGCGAACTCCTCGGGGACGAACAGGCTTTCGGCGGTCAGCCCGAAGGCTTCGCGCAAGGCCAAGGTCACGCCGGCGTTCTGCGCCACCGCGCCGATCAGGGCCACGGGAGCTTCCACCGGGCGGCCCTTGACGATGGAGCTTTTGAAATTGCGCGCCACGGCGTCGCACAGGCCGCGCAGGATCTCGCCAGGCGAATAGCCCTTCTGCTGGGCGTGGATCATATCGCTCTTGGCGAACACCGAGCAGCGCCCCGCAATGCGCGCCGCGCAGCTCGCCTGCGAGACCACCGCGCCCACTTCCTCCACCGCGAAACGCATGCGCAGGGCCTGCTGGTCGAGGAACGAACCGGTGCCCGCGGCGCACTCGCCGGAGCGGTCGTAATCCACGATGTTGGAGCCTTCCAGGCGGATGTACTTGGAACTCTCGCCGCCGATCTCGAACACCGTGCGCACGGCCGGGTAAAGCGTGCCGATCATGCGCGCGATGGCCTTGAACTCGTTCTCGAAGTACAGCCCCAGCACTCTGGCGATGGCGCGGCTGCCGGAACCGGTGACGCGCATCCCCTCCACGCGGACCTCGGGGATGATCTCGTACAGTTCCTGCAACAGGTCGTAGGTGGATTGGATGGGGCTGCCCGAGATGCGGCGATATTCGGAAAGGACCAGGGGGCGGCCGCCGAGTTCCCGCATGCGGAACTGGGGATGGGTGGCGCACAGGTCTTCCATGATCGGCCGGTCCGACGGATGCCCGAGCGCCGCCAGCTTGAGACTGATAGCCCCGATGTCCAGACCGATGTTGACGCCCATTTCCATTAGTTTCGGACAGTATTTGTCCGGTTTCAAGCGAAGCGGACCCGAAAAGCGGGTACGGGCGGGTGACCTGTCGCATCGGAGGGTTGAACGGGGCCGGGACCGATGCGGCGCGACGGGTTCCCGGCCTATTCCGCATTCATCCTGCGTTCATGTCGCGGAACTTATACTGGACATTCTCATGCCGTCCATGCTGCCGACCGTAGGATCGGGTCTTCGACCGTGTGATTTGGCGCCGCTGCCGGGCCGCTCGCTAACGCTCGCGGTTCGATGTTTTCACGGCTTCCCGGCGAGCGGTTTCGCGGTGGCGCCGAATCTCACGGTCATCGCGCTGGGATTGGCCCTCCTCTGCCAGGGCGCATTCGGCCAGGCTCCGGCCGAGCCTTTGAAGTTGACCCTGGATGACGCGCTGGCCCGCGCCCGCCAGTACAGCCAGACCGCGTACACGGCGAGCGCCGCCGCCCTGCTGGCCCATGAGGATGCGGTGCAGGCCAAGGCCGCGCTGCTGCCCTCCGTCAACGGGCTGAGCCAGTTCATCTACACCCAGCCCAACGGCACGCCCAGCGGCGTCTTCGTGCCCAACGACGGCCCGCGCGTCTACACCGAACAGGCCAACGTACACGGCGACGTCTTCAACCCGGAGAAGCGCGCGGAGTATCGCAAGGCGCTGGCGGCGGAGGCCCTGGCGAAGGCCAAGAGCGACGTGGCGGCGCGCGGCCTGGTGGCTACCGTGACCGCGGACTATTACGGGATGGTGGTGGCCGAGCGCAAGGCCGCCAACGCCGAGCGCAGCCTGAAAGAGGCCCAGGACTTTCAGGATCTCAGCGAGAAGCAGGAGCGTGGCGGCGAAGCGGCCAAGGTGGACGTGGTGAAGGCGCGGCTGCAGGTGCGGCAGCGCGAGCGCGACCTGCTGGACGCGCACGCCGCGCTGGACAAAGCGCGCATTGGATTCGCCGTGATTCTGTTCCCCACCTACAACCAGGCATTCACCGTTGCCGATGACCTGGATGGCGCCGCGAAACTGCCTCCGCTCGACGACATCCGTGCCATAGCCGCCAAGAACAGCCCGGACATCCGCGCGGCCGAGGCTGCCGTCTCGCAACAGAATTCCGCCATTGCCGCGGCGCGCGCCGGGTATCTGCCCACGCTTTCGGTGGACTACTATTTCGGTCTGCAAGCCAACCAACTGGCGCTCCACAATCCGGACGGACAGAACAACGTAGGGTCGAGCGTGCAGGCGAACCTGAACATCCCTATCTTCACCTGGGGCGCCAACAAGAGCCGGGTGAAGCAGGCGGAACTGCAGCTCGACCAGGCGAGGAAGGATCTCAGCCTGGCGCAGCGGACGCTGCTCTCGGAGATGGAATCGTTCTACGTGGAGGCCCAGGCGGCCGCGTCGCAAATCGCCTCCCTGCGCGACTCGCTGGCTCTCTCCGGGGAGAATCTCCGCCTGACGCGGCTGAGATATACCGCCGGCGAATCGACCGCGCAGGAAGTGGTGGATGCGCAGGTCACGCTGGTGGAGGCGCGCGGCGCGGTGGACGACGGACTGGCGCGCTATCGCCTGGCCCTGGCGAACCTTCAAACACTCACGGGGGCGTTTTAGCCGATGTCGAAAGAACGAGTTCAGATGCCCTACTGCCTGTTACTTTCCCGCCATCCCGCGGGGTCCTTGTACTACTACCTGTCAAATTCTTCGCGCGCCGCGACGGTCTTATGTGGGGCAGGATGGTATCCTGCGGCCGAGTGGCACTCGGCCCGGCGAGCGAAGCTCGCCTGCGCGCGAGACGATCCGGCCCCCGGCAGCCCGGAATATCCCGCGCGGTTGGGTTGCGGCTCTGCTGCTCCGCGGGGCAGGTTGGCAACCCGCCTTCCGACGCCCGCACAGGATCCGCCAAGAGGTGGCTGCACCCGGGAACGCACCGGCAATCAGCCAGTTCGTCGCCCGCGCGGGCGAGCTTCGCTCGCCGGGCCGCGCCCGGAGGGCACCCGCAATCGGCCGCAGGTTGACAACCTGCCCCACATAACACAGGCCGCGTGGCTGGCAGTTGCCGCGTGCCTGGTGATTGCCTCCGGCTGCTCGAAGAAGGAAGCGCCGGAGGTCGAGGCGCCGGCGCCGGTCCAGGTGGCGGCGGTGACCCAGGACACCGTCCGCCGGACGGTCACCGCGGACGGCACGCTGTATCCCGAGAACCAGTGGAACGTGATGCCCAACATCACCGCGCCGGTCGAGAAGTTTCTGGCCAATCGCGGCGACCACGTGACGCAGGGACAATTGCTCGCCGTGCTGGAGAACCGCGGCCTGGTGGCCACCGCCGCCGCCAATAAGAGCCAGATCGACCAGGCGCAGGCCAACCTGGCGAATACCGAAAAGGCCACCATTCCGGAATCGATCGTCAAGGCGCAGACGGATGTCACCAGCGGCCAGGAACAGTACGACGCCGCCAAGCGGCTGCTCGAAAGCCGCCAGGAGCTGCTCAAAGAGGGTGCGCTGGCGCGCAAACCGGTGGATGAAGCCGCGGTCGCGCTCGCCCAGGCTCGCGCTCAACTCGACACGGCCAGGGAGCACCTGCGAACGCTTGAGACGGCGGGCAAACAGGCGCAGATCGACGCTCTCAAAGCCCAGGTGGAATCGGCCCGCGGGCAATTCAATTCCGCCCAGGCGCAGGTCACCTACGCCGAGATTCACAGTCCCGGAAGCGGCGTGGTGGCCGACCGCCCGCTGTATTCCGGCGACATCGCCGCCGCCGGCACGCCGCTTTTCGTCATCATGGATATCTCCCGCGTGGTGGCGCGCGTCAACGTGCCGCAGTCCGCAGCCGCCGCCATCAGGGCCGGCCAACCTGCCACCGTCACGCTGGCCGACGGCGGGCAGCAAGTGCAGGGCCAGGTGACGGTGGTGAGCCCCGCCACCGATCCCAACAGCGCCACGCTGCAGGTGTGGGTCACCGTGCCCAATCCGGGCGAGCGCCTCAAACCGGGAGCCGCGGTGCATGTCGCCATCGTCACCGAGACCATAAAGAACGCCATGCTGGTGCCGGCGGCCGCCATCCTTCCCGGCGAAGAGGGCGGCACCGCCGTGCTGGTGATTACTTCGGACTCGGTGGCTCACAAGCGGCCGGTGCAACTGGGCGTGCGCCAGGGCGACAAGGTGCAGGTGCTTACAGGAGTGCTGCCGCGCGAAGATGTGGTGGTGGTGGGCGGCATGGGCGTGGACGACAAGGGCAAGGTCAAGATCGTCGAAGCCGCCGCGCCGGAGCCGGACGAAGACGATCAGGGCGAGGCGGGCAAGTAGCCATGAGCGACCTTTCGACCCCGCGGCCCGCGGCCTCGGGCGACACGCCGCACTGGACGGCGCGGCACGGCAAACCGATCGTCTTCGTCATCCTCACGCTGGTCGCGGTGGGTATCTACCTGGCGTTCACCATTCCCGTGGCCGTTTTCCCCGATACCGATTTCCCGCGCATCGTGGTGGGCGTTGACAACGGCGTGTATCCCATCGACCAGATGCTGGTGACGGTGACCAAGCCCCTCGAAGAAGCCGTGAACACGGTGCCCGGGCTCGATCACCTGTACTCCATCACCAGCCGCGGCACGGCCGAAATCGACCTGTTCTTCACCTGGGACCAGGACATGTACCGCACGCTGGAGCTGGTCAACGCGGCGCTGGCGCGGGTGCAGAGCACGCTGCCATCCACGGCCAAACTCACCTCGAACCGCCTGACGTTCGCCGCGTTTCCGATCATGGGCTACAGCCTGACATCCGACAAAGTCTCGCAGAGCGCGCTCTGGGAACTGGCGAATTACGACCTCAAGCCGCGGCTCAACCGCCAGACCGGCGTGTCGTCGATCGTGGTGCAGGGCGGGCAGGTTCCGGAGTTTCAGGTGCAGCCAGATCCCGCCAAACTGGTGCAGACGGGCATCACCATTCCCAACATCCTGGACGCCATCGGCCGCAGCAACATGATCGATTCGCCGGGCCTGATCGAGGCCAACCACCAGTTGATCCTCAGTCTCGTAAGCGGCCAGACGCGCACCCCGGAGGAGATCGGCAACATCGTCGTCAAGACCACGCCCGCCGGCGCGCCCGTGCGCATCGCCGATATCGCCACGGTCGGCCCGTCGGTGATGCCGGTGTACACGGTGGTGACCGCCAATGCCAAACCGGCGGTCCTGCTCTACGTCAACCGGCAGCCCGCCAGCAACACGGTGGCGGTGGCCAACGCCATTCACGCCGAGATCGCGCGGATCGGGAAGGAACTGCCCAAGGGCGTGGACCTGCGCCCCTTCTACGACCAATCGGAAATCGTCAACGATTCCATCAGCAGCGTGCGCGACGCCATCCTGCTGGGGCTGGTGCTGGCATCGCTCATCATGGTGCTGTTTCTGCGCGATTGGGGCACATCGCTGGTGGCGGGCCTGGTGATTCCGGCCACCATCGCGATGACCTTCATCGCGCTGCGCGCCATGGGCCAGACGTTCAACCTGATGACCCTGGGCGGCCTGGCGGCGGCGGTGGGCCTGGTGATCGACGACGCCATCGTGGTGGTGGAAAACATCGTCATGCACCGCGACTCGGGGCAATCGCGCGCCGAAGCCATCCGCGCCGCCATCCGCGAGATTCGCGTGCCGCTGGTGGGGAGCACCATCACGCCCATCGTGGTCTTCCTGCCGCTGATCTCCATCACCGGAGTGGATGGCGTGTTCTTCCGCGCGCTGGCGGTCACCGTGGGTATGGCACTGCTCACGTCTCTGGCGCTGGCACTCACCTGGACTCCCACCCTCAGCCACTACTTCATCCGCCGGCGCTCCTCCGAACCGGGCCGCGAGCGCCACGCCGTGCCGCCGTGGTTGCTCGGCGCTTACGAACGCGTGCTGCGCGTCATGCTGGAACATAAGTGGGTACTGGCGGTTTTCTCGCTCCTGCTGATGGCCGGCACGTACTTCTGTTACAACCACACGGGTACCGACCTGCTGCCCGCCATGGACGAAGGCGGCTTCATTGTTGACTACATCATGCCGGCGGGCGCCTCGCTGGCCGAAACCAACCGCGTGATTACGCACGTGGAGAAGATCCTGCGCGCGACGCCCGAAGTGGAAAGCACGTCGCGCCGCACCGGCCTGCAACTCGGCCTGGCCGCGGTAACCGAGGCCAACACGGGAGATATATCGGTCAAGCTGAAAAGGGACCGCAAGCGCGGCGCCGAAGAGGTGATTGCCGACGCGCGCGCCAGGATCAGGGCAGCCGAGCCGGTCCTGGATATCGACATGATGCAGTTGCTGCAGGACATGATCGGCGATCTGACCAGCGCTCCGGAGCCGGTGGTGATCAAGCTGTTCGCGCAGGATCCCGCGCTGCTCACCCAGTGGGCCGCGGCAACCGGAGACGCCGTGAAGAAGATTCCGGGCGTGGTGGACGTGCTCAACGGAATCGAGAACACCGTCAGCGGGCCGGCGCGGGTGTTCAACGTGGACCCGGTGGCCAGCGCGCGCTCCGGTTTCTCGCCGCAGGAGGTGGAACTGGACGCCAGCGCCATCCTGCAGGGAGAGCCGGCCAGCGCGCCGGTGGTGGTCAACGACCGCTCTTATAACATTCGCGTGCGTTTCCCGCAGGATAAGGCCCGGCCGCTGGAGTCGATTCTGGATACCCTGCTGGTCAGCGGCACGGGCAAGACCGCGACCATCGGTTCGCTGGCGCGGATGGTGGAGATTCCGGGTCAGAACGAAATCCGCCGCGATAATTTGCAGCGCAACGTGCAGGTGACCGCGCGCTTCGAAGGAATCGACCTGGGCCGCGGAATGGAGAAGGTGCAGCAGACCGTTGCCGACCTGAAACTGCCTCCCGAAATCCGCGTTCAGTATGGCGGCACCTTCGAGGAGCAGCAGAAATCGTTTCAGGATTTCGCGATGGTCCTGGTGCTGGCGGTGGTGCTGGTTTTTATCGTCTTGCTGTTCGAGTTCGGCAACTTCGCGGCGCCGCTGGCGGTGCTGGCCTCGGCGCTGCTCTCCAGCTTCGGCGTCTTCGTGGCGCTGGTGGCGACGCACACCACGTTCAATCTCTCCTCGTTCATGGGGCTGATCATGGTGATCGGCATCGTGGCCAAGAACGGCATCCTGCTGCTGGACGCCGACCAGAAGTTTCGCGCCGAAGGCATGCCGCCGGAGGAGAGCATGATGCGCGCCGGCGAGCGCCGTTTGCGTCCCATCATGATGACGGCGCTGGCCACCGTGGCCGGCATGACGCCGCTGGCGTTCGGTCTGGGCGCCGGCTCGCAGATGCTGCAACCTCTGGCGATCGCGGTGATCGGCGGGATCGCCGCCTCGATGGTTCTCTCACTGGTGGTAACCCCGGCCGTCCGCTATTACATCGGAGGCCGGAATTGAACGGTTTTATGTGGGGCAGGTTGTCAACCTGCGGCCGATTGTCAATCGGCCTCTTGACGGGTGCGCTCGGCCGAAGAAGGCGGGTTAACAACCCGCCGCAGGTTAACAACCTGCCCCACATAACACATGATACAGAGCCTCTAATAAGGAGTTACACGATGAAGAAGATACTGATATTCGGCCTGATGGTTGCCGCGGCGTTCGCCGCCGAGGGCTACAAGGTTGTCTCCAAGATCAAGATCGGCGGCGCGGGCGGCTGGGACTACGTCGCCCTGGACACTGTCAACCGCCGCTTGTACGCGTCCCACGGCAACTCGGTGGACGTGGTCGATCCCGACGCCGGCAAGGTGGTGGGCTCCATTCCGGAGTTGCACGGCGTTCACGGCATCGCCATAGCCAACGACCTCGGCAAGGGATTCATCACCAACGGGGGCTCGAACAGCGTGACGATTTTCGACCTCAAGACGCTGGCGAAATCCGGCGAGCCGGCGACCGGCACTGGCCCCGACGCGGTTTGCTACGAGCCGAAAACCAAGCGCGTGTTCACCATCAACCACCGCGGCGGCGACGCCACCTCCATAGACGCCAGGACCGGCGAAGTGCTGGTGAAGTCCATTCCGGTTGGCGCCGCGGGAGAGTTCTGCCAGGCCGACGGCGCGGGCAAGCTGTATGTCAATGTCGAGAGCTCGAGCGAAGTGGTGGAGATCGATGCCGCCTCGAACACGGTGACGCGGCGCACGTCCATTCTGCCGTGCGAAGGCCCCAGCGGCCTGGCCATCGACGTCAAGGGCAAGAAGCTCTTCTCGGTGTGCGACAACGTGATGGCCGTGACGGACATCCCCACGTTCAAAGTGGTCGCCACGCCGGCCATTGGCAACGGCCCGGACGCCGCGGGGTTCGATTCCACTCTCGGCCTGGCCTTCAGTTCCAACGGCGCCAGCGGCACCCTGAGCATCGTCAAGCTGGTTGGTGGGAAGTACCAGACCGTGGACACCGTCCCGACCGAGCGCGGCGCGCGCACCATGGCGGTCGACGAGAAACTGCACCGCGTGTATCTGCTGGCCGCCGAATACGGCCCCGCGCCCGAACCCAAGGAGGGCGGGAAGAAGGGCCGCCCGCCGGTGCTCGCGGACAGCTTCCATGTGCTGGTGGTGGGGAAGTAACCGCCACTGGGGGCGAGCGCAGTACTCTCGCCCCCACTCGATGAGCCAAGTTGCGGTCTAATGGTAGAAGGCGAGGAGGCGAAATGGAGCAGCAGGTTGACAGATTGCAGGTCGGCGCGGAAGGCGTCGTGGCGTTGCCGAGCTCCCTTGCCAGCCGTCTCGATCTTCGAACGGGAGATGAGATCCTAGCCCGCAGCGATGGAGCGAGAATCGTGCTTCACCGGATGAACCCGCGACGCGGCCCGCGCTCCGAACCAAGGCCGGTCGGACTCGGGAGCGGGGACTTCCACCTACCGGAAGGTTGGGAAGCCCCGATGAGCGACGATGAGGTGGACGATTTTCTGAATGGGCGCTGAAGGAGTCGATCTCTACGAAGACTCGGTGGAAGCGGCGCCTGACGTCTACTTGCTGGACACGTTGACCCTTCTGTGGTCGATCATGTGCCCCGGCCGCCTGTCGGAAGCCGCCTTGGCCATTTGGCAAGACCCGAAAAAGCTGATTGCCGTAAGCGTAGTCTCCTATTGGGAAGTTGCGATCAAGGCGAACAAGAGAATCTTCCAGATAGACGATGTTGTTACCTGGTGGGCTCGCCGGGTGCTGCCGTTCAGCGACCTGGAAACGCTGCCAATCCGGGAAGAGCACGTAAGTGAACTGATCCGCTTGCCGGAGATTCACAAGGATCCATTCGACAGAATGCTCATTGCTCAGGCGCGTGTCGAGGATATGTGGCTGGTCACCTGCGACGCACTTATCAGGTCCTATCCGGCGGTTCGCGTCGTGTGGTAAGGGGTGCGTCCCTGCTGCGGTGGGGACATCGCTCTCGGCCCGCCAACTCCGCCAGCGCTTCGGCCAGCACCAGCGCGGCGGACTCGCGTCCGGCCATTCATAGCGACGCCGATCAGGACGCCCTCCATGCAGCCCGCTGCCGGCGAGCGGCGGTATACTCTACGGTGGCCGGAAGGCCACACGACAAAGTATGTGAGTAGTGTCCTCTTCGAGATGAGCAGCGTTTTGAGCTGATCCTCGAGTGGTACTATCGGGAGAGTTGAGGCCAATGCAGAGGCCGCTTACCACGCTTGCCCTGGTCCTCGTGTGCATCGCTGCAACGTCGGCCGCCTACTACTACGGGCGTCATCGGCCGCGCCTCCAGGATGCGGAACTAGCCGATCAGCGCCGCAAGACCGACCTTGAGAATTCTCAGCGGTGCCGCGCGGATGGCCTAAAGTTTTACGCAGATTATCGGAACGGCATTTCGTCATTGTCGGAGTTGCGCAGTCCACGCTATACGTGGTTTGACCCCAAGATTCCGGGCCGTGTGTGGCAGGACGCGGAGACGCACTTCAGCCGGAAACTGAATACTTGCCTTGTGGAGATCGGCTTCAGCGACACGACGGGGAAAGACCTTATTACCGGATACAAGGCGGTGGTTGACATTTACGGCAACCGCGAGACTATCAGCTATAACTATGTGTTTGTGGATGGCGAGCAAAAGCCAATCCCGTCTCTTCCGAATGCCGGTGGAATTCACGGATCGGAGGAGTACATGGCACAAAAAGAGAAACTGTTCAGCCAGTGAACTCCGAGATCGGCGATGACCCGCCTTGGCAGTACATCCCAAACGAGACGACTCGCGAGATGCGCAAGGCGCACCTTATCCAAGAGATTCCGGACCTTTGGAAGCCGGAGAACTACATGAAGTTCTTGGAGGGGCGGCTGGGATTGCTCGCAAGGGGAATGAGCAGACTGCTCAAGTCCATCTCATAGCGTGAATTGGCGCGAACGCGGCGCTGGAAGAGATCGTCGCAAAGCTAGACGGAGATGAGATCCGGAGTGCGGCCCCGCGGCAAGCGTTGGTGTGGGCTTGGGGTCTAGCAAGGTATCAGCAGAGAGTAGGCCCGCGGGCGGTCTCAAAAAGGGCGGCTCCCTGCTACCCGGGCGACACGGTCCTCACCCCGCCAGCTCAGCCAGCGCCTCGGCCAGCACGAGCGCGCCGGAGGCGGCTTCGGCGGCGTCGGGAACCAGTAGCGTCCCCGCGGGCGCGATGCGCGAGAGGAACTGCGCATCGTGGCACCCGCGGGGTACCATCCGCCGGCAGGCGAGTGAGTGCGCGGCGGCGGCGCGCGCCAGGGCGTCCACCACTTCCGCGCCGCACTCCGCCACCGGGTCCATGTAGAGCAACTCCGCCTTCACGGCGATCCGCCGCCGTTGCGCCGTGTCGCGGCAGACGCTGGCGATCCGGGCCACCATCTCGTCGCGCTTCGCCTGGTCCGCGTCCTCCAAGTGAATCTCCAGGCTGCGGCTGGAAACGCAGTCGGCCATTGTGTTCACCGCGCCCGCGATCTCGCCGATAGCCTCTTCGGCGCCGTCGCCATCCACGGTGACCCTCAGACCGGCGGAGGCGGCGAAGCCGGTCGCGATTCCCAGCGGCTGACCCTGTGCGATGGCCAGATCCACAAACGCGGCATAGTGTCCAGGCGCCAGGGCAACCGATTCGAGCGGCCCTTCGCAGCCCGCTTCGGCGCGCCACTCGTCAAACGTCTGGCCTCGCTCGCCGCACAAGCTCCCGGCTTTCCACGCGGGCATGGCGCCCGATAACAAGCGGCTTCCCAGACAGCCTATGCCGAAGCGCGCGGGCTCCGCGGCAGTGAACCGGATCAGTTCCAGCGAACGCCGCGGCCGGTAGCCGGCAGCCTGCAGCGCGCGGATGGCTTCCAGGCCGGCGAGCAGGCCCGCCGCTACCGCCGGCAGTTCCGGCTGGCTGCCCACCCAGCGGGCGAAGGTGTTGCCTACGGCGTCCTGGCGCACATCGAGGCCGGCTGAAGCCAGGCGCTGGGCGTCGAAGGCGAGACTCATCGGTCCCAGCTCTCCAGAAACTTCATGCCCACCTTCAGTGCCGCTTCCACATCCTCGGCGAGCACGGTCTCATCGGGATGATGGCTCACTCCGTTGGGAGTGCGCACGAACAGCATCGCGGCGGGGGCCTTGCGCGCCAGGATCATGGCGTCGTGGCTGGCGTGGCTCAGCATGCGGTGGTCGGCGAAACCGGCCGAGCGTATGGCGGCGCCGAGGGCTTCCACCATGGCGTGGTCCATGGGCGTGGTGGTTTGGTCGCACAGCGCGCGCCAGTCGCACTCGATCTGGCGGGCCTGCGCGATGGAGTGCGCCTGCGCGCGCAGGTGCCGCATGGCTTCGATGCGCACCGCGTCGCGGGCGTGCCGCACATCGGCCGTAGCGCGAACCGCGCCGGGGATCACGTTGGCCGCGCCATGCTCCACATCCACGAGCCCGACCGTGGCCATCAGCCCGCGCGTAGTCCGGGCCAAGGCCTCGACCGATACGATCCACTCGGCGGCCGCGGCCAGCGCGTCGCGCCGCGCGTCCATGGACGTGGTGGCGGCATGATTCGCCTTGCCGGTGAACCGTACTGCCGCGCGGCTCTGGCCCCCAATAGTCTCCACCGCGCCCAGGGGCCGCTTCACGCCGGCCAACTCCGGGCCCTGCTCGATGTGGATCTCCAGAAACCCGCGCACATCGGAGCCGAGGGCCGCCTCGGGAAGGAGCGCGGGGTCGAGCCCGAAAGCCCGAATGGCATCCAGCACCGGTGCGTCCATCACCGGCGTGCCGATCGTTGCCAGGCTCCCGAGGAACGGCATGCCGAAGCGCGCGCCCTCGGCGTCGGAGAACGCCACCACCTCCACCGCGCAGGGCGGGTGGCACTCCACCAGGGCGATGCCCAGCATCACGCCCAGGATGCCGTCGAAGGCGCCCGCGTCGGGCACCGTGTCCAGGTGCGACCCGGTCAGCAGCCGCGCGCCCGACCCGTAGAGCCCGCGCAGGTTGCCCGCGGCGTCCACGCGCACCTCCATGCCCGCGCCTTCCATCCAGGCGCGCACCAGGTGGTGGGCCTCGTGCATGGGCGGCGAAAGAAAGGTGCGGGTGATGTGGCCGGGATGCTCCGTGCACGCGGCCAGCAGGCGGCAGCGGCGAATGGCCTCGCGCGCGAGTTCGGCAAACGTTCCCATGACGATTCCTGGTATGTAGTGTAACTGGAGGGCGCCCGGAGCGGTGGCCGTAGACTGGGTAAGTCCCCGGCCGGAATGGGGCTGTTACACTGAGATCGCGGAGGATTCAACATGCTGTCCAGCGATTTCTGGCATGGGTTCATGCTGGGATTCGGCCTAATCGCCGCCTCCGCGGTGGTGGTCCATCCGATGTGCCGCGCGTGCCGGAGGCCTCCGTCCGGAGGCGGCGAGTAGCGCCTTTCCGAAGGGGCTCCCGCCCCGCCTACCGCTGTGACGCGGCGATGGCTTGCTCCAAATCCCAGAGGATGTCTTCCACGTCCTCGACGCCCACCGAGATGCGGATCAGGTCCTTGGTCACGCCGGCTTCCAACTGCTGCTCGTCGGTCAACTGCTGGTGCGTGGTGGATGCCGGGTGGATGATCAGGCTCTTGGAATCGCCCAGGTTGGCGAGGTGCGAAAAGACCTTCACGTTGTCGATCAGCCTGCGCCCGGCTTCCAGGCCACCCTTGATGCCGAAGGTGGCGATGGAGCCCTGCCCGAGCGGCAGATACTTCCGCGCAAGCTGGTAGTACGGGCTCGACTTCAGCCCCGGGTACTTCACCCAACTCACCGCCGGATGGGCGCTCAGCCACTCGGTAACTTGCAGGGCGTTGCGGCTGTGCTGCTCCATGCGGAATTTCAGCGACTCGATGCCTTGCAGAAACAGGAACGAGTTGAACGGGCTGATGCACGGGCCGAAATCGCGCAGGCCTTCCACGCGCACCTTGATAATGTACGCCAGGTTGCCGAAGGTCTCGCTGAAAACCATGCCATGGTAGCCGGGGCTGGGCTGGGTGATGGCCGGGAACTTGTCGCTCCAGGGGAACTTGCCGCTATCGACGATGATGCCGCCGATGGAGGTTCCGTGGCCGCCGAGGAACTTGGTGGCCGAGTGCAGCACGATGTCGGCGCCGTGCTCGATGGGCCGGCACAGGTAGGGCGACGCCATGGTGTTGTCGATCACCAGCGGGACGCCGGCTTCGTGCGCGATGGCCGCCACCTTGGCGATATCCAGCACGTTCATGCGCGGATTGGCGATGGTTTCGCCATAGACGGCGCGGGTCTTCGGCGTGATGGCTTTGCGGAAGTTCTCCGGGTCGTCCGGTTCCACGAACTTGACGTCGATACCGAGGCGGCGGAAGCTCACGTCGAACTGAGTGTAGGTGCCGCCGTAGAGCGTGCTGGCGGCCACGATCTCCTCGCCCTGCCCGGCCAGGCTGCTGAGAGCCAGGAACTGCGCCGCCTGGCCGCTGGAGGTGGCCAGCGCCGCGATGCCGCCTTCGAGCGACGCCACGCGCTGCTCGAAGACGTCCGTGGTGGGGTTCATGATGCGCGTGTAGATATTGCCGGGTTTCTGGAGCGCGAACAACTCGGCGGCGTGTGTGGAGTCGTCGAACACGAACGAGGTGGTCTGATAGATCGGCACGGCGCGCGCGTTGGTGGCCTTGTCGGGGGTGTGACCGGCGTGCAGGGAACGGGTGGAGAAGCCCAGTTGGCGGGCGGGAGCGTCGTTTTCAGTCATAATCTATGAGGATACTAGAGAATGCTGGACGGATTCGAGAAATCCGGGATCAGGCCGATAAGAGCAGTATGATCGCTCTCGATACTGCCTTGCAAGGCGTGCAAAATGCCGAAACCAGCTTCGATTCGGCGGCCCGGCGGATTTCTCAAGCGCCAGCGCCGCAACCTCAGGACACTGCCAGCCTCAGCGATAACGCGGTGGCCCTGGTGCAATCCAAGAACGGCTTCGAGGCCAATACCAAAGTGGCTCACGTCGCCGACGAGATGACCAAGGCCACCCTCAATATGCTGGCCTGATACCTATTGTTGGTACGCGCCGGCCTTCTTGAAATCGCCGGCCTTGACGGTAAATAGCGCGGCCGGGTCAATGTGGCGCCGGAACGCCGCGTTCACCTGCTCCGGCGTCAGAGCGGCCACCTTGGCTTCCAATCCCGCCTCCCACTGGAACGTGCGGTCGAAGCGATCGTGCTGCCCCATCTCGGCAAGCAGCGTCGAGTCGTCAGCCCGGCCCACCGTTTCTTCTTCGAGCCACGACTTCTTGGCCAAGGCCACTTCCTCCGCCGTGAACCCGTCCTTCAGCGTCTTCGCCAGCTCGTCCCTGAAACTGGCCTCCACCTTCGGCGCGTTCTGCGGAGCGCTGATGGCCTGCATCAGGAAGTATCCGCCATCGTCGAGAGGCGGCGCCGAGAAGCCGGAGTATACGCCGTAGCTCAGGCCTTCCTTGTCGCGGATGCGTTTGAAGAGGCGCGCGCCGCCGGAGCCGCCGAAGATGTAGTTGGCGATCAGCATGGCGGGATAATCGGGATCCGCATCGGTCATCCGCGCGGTCATGCCCACCCCCAGCATGGCGTTCTGCTTATCGGGCGTCTCGAACTTCTGGTCGGAGGCGTCCACTTTGTGATAGACCGCCGGCACGCGCGTGTACGGCTTGGGGCTTTTCCAGTCGGCGAACAACTCGGCGGCGAGTTTCTGAATTGCCGTGGGGTCGAACTGGCCGGCGACGAGGAACGCGCCGTTCGATGCGCCGTAGAAATCGGCGTAGAACTGGCGCACTTCCTCCACCGTCACCTTCCTGTTGTCCTCCAGGCGTTCCTCGATGGTGCTGACGTGGCGGAGATGGCCGTGGGGATAGGGATTGAGCTGCCGCTGCATCTCGTTGGACGCAATCGAGGTGGGCTCGTGCCGGGTTTGCTCGATGGAGGCCAGCCGCTCCTGGCGCCACCGATCGAATTCCTTTTCGTCGAAGGCCGGCTGGCGGAGCACTTCGGCGGCCAGCCGCAAGGCGGCCGGAAGGTTGGCCTCGGTGGTCTGCAGGGTGAAGGCGACACCAACCGCGTTGCCGTTCACGCTCCAGTTGGTCTTCAGCTTGTCGAACGCCTCCTGCAACTGCTGCCGCGACTTGGTCTTGGTGCCGCGGGAGAGCATGCCGGTGACCGCGGCGCCGACGACGGTGCGGCCGAAGACCGCGCGGTCATCGCCGAAATCCAGTTGGATTCGAGCCATCACCACGCCGCCGCGCGTCTTCTTCGGCAACAGATCGACCCGCATGCCGCCCGGCAGCTTCGAGCGCACCAGGCGGGCCTCGATGTTGGCCGGCGTGGGCGCGAATGCCTCTCCCGCGGATATGGCTTCGCCGCCCTTGTAATCCTTGAGCACGGCAGCCGCGTCGGGCGCGGTGGGAATCTCGGCCGTGTCCGGAGCCGTGGTGGGGATGAATTCGCCCACCGTGCGGTTGGTGTCCTTGAGGTAGGCCTTGGCCACGCGGGCCACGTCCTGCGGGGAAACGTCGCGGACGCGGTCGCGCACCAGGAACAGCAGCCGCCAGTCGCCGGCCGCCATGGCTTCGCTGAGGTACAGTCCGACCATCTGCGAATTAGTCAGCAGCAGGTCGATCTGCTTGAGGAACCGGGTTTTGGCTTGATCCACCTCCTGCTGGGTGGGTGGCTCCTGGGAAGCCGCGGCGAGGGTTTTCAACGCGATTTCGCGAGCCTCTTCGATATTCTGTTCCGGCCGAAGCACCACCATGGCGTAAAGGAAGCCAGGGTCGTGCATCGGCCGCTCGCCGGCGCCCACGTTGACCGCCTTCTTGCTCTCGACCAGCGCCTTGTAGAGCCGGCCGGAAGGAGTGTCGCCCAGCACTCCGCCCAGCATCTCGAGCGCGGCCATGTCCGGATGGGTGGTGGCCGGCGTGTGGTAGACCACCAGGATGGCCTGGTTATCGCCCCTCCGGCGCAGGGTAAATGCGCGCTCGCCCTCCTGCGGCGGCTCCACGGTATAGGTTTTCGGAATGACGGTCTGCGGCTTGGGAACGGCGCCCAACCCGGCAGCCACCCCCGCCAGCGCCTTGGATTCGTCGAACTTGCCGGCCACCATGACCACCGCGTTATCGGGCCGATAAAACTTGTGATAGAACGCGTCCAGCTTGTCGATGGGCACGTTCTCGATATCCGACCGGCTGCCGATGGTCGGCCGGCCGTAGGGATGGAACGAGTAGGCCGCGCCGACGGTGCGTTCGTAAAGAACGTTGATGGGATAGTTGTCGCCCATTTCGAACTCGTTGCGCACCACCGTCATTTCCTTGTCGAGGAGTTCCTTTTCGATGCGCATGTTGGTCATGCGCTCGGCCTCGAGCGCCAGTGCCCAGGCCAGGTTTTCGTCCGAGGCGGTGACGGTTTCGTAGTAATTGGTGCGGTCGTCCGACGTGGTGCCGTTCCACTCGGCGCCGCGGTCGGTCATCTCCTTCTTGATGTCCTTGCCGCTCTTGGTGCGCAGGAACAGCATGTGCTCCATCAGGTGCGCCATTCCGGCTTCCCCGTTGCCTTCATGGCGCGAGCCGACCAGGTAGGTGACATTCACCGTGACCTTGGGTTGAGACATATCGGGAAACAGCAGAACCCGCAGGCCGTTGGGCCAGGCGTACTCGGTGATGCCCTCGACGGAGGTCACCTTCTGAACGCCTTGCGGCAGCGTCTGCGGAAACGCCGCCGGCGCGAGGAACAGAACCGCAACTACGAGAGATCGTAAAGATTGGCGCATAATCACCTCAAAATTGAATTTGGTCCATTGCCACGGGACCCGGAGCCACGGCAGTCAGGAAAGCCAAGTGGCTTGACCGCGAGAAACCGTTCCTTTGCCACGGGCCGCTCGCTCACGCTCGCGGTTCTGTCCGGAACCGCGAGCGTGAGCGAGCGGCCCGGTAATGACACCAAATCACACGGTCGAAGACCTAGACGAATTATACACGCAAAGGTTCCGTTATGTTCCGATGCGGAAGGTGGAGAAGATACGGTTCGGGATTTCCTCGGCTTCCAGCGGCCCCGATATGTCCACCACCACCAGCGTCAGATCCGCATCGGCCATGGCTTGGACGCACACCTGGGGATACGGGCTCAGCGGGGTCTTTGCCCGGCTGGAGCCTTTTCGAGCCAGGCCGGGGCCTCGTTTGCCAGCCTGACCTGGCGCGCGGCGTGCAGGAGGCGATCCTGCCGGCTGGAAAAGGCGTGACCGGGTCTACCGGGCCTTGCCTTCCCTGTCAAATGAAACCACGACGACGAACTTAACGACCGGTTTGCCGTGAACCACCAACGGCTGGTATCGCCACTGTTTCACGGCACTGGTTGCCGCTTCGGCAAGCGGGGAATACCCGGCGATAACGCTGGTCTTCTCGACCGTGCCATCTTCCTTGAGCGTGACATCCAACACGACATCGCCCCGGAAATGCTCCTTGGCAGCCTCGGGTGGATACACCGGCGTGACTTTGGAGATCAGTTTCGGAACGACCCGTTTCTTTGGCGGGATCAATAGCGACGTTCCATCGGGGACCGGTCCAGGCTTCTGAATTACAAGCCGATTGGCTTCAAATATGGGTATCCACGCTTTCGAATCGCCATAAACCAGCTTTGCAACTCCCTGAAGAGTGCCGTAGTCCTTATCGACTCCAACGACGTAAGTGAGGGGCTTCTTCCGGTCACGCAGGCTCAGCGGTGCAGACAGTCGCCCGGCGGCGTACTCGCAGCATCCTGAGACATCGGCCCTCAGTTCGAGCTTGATATCGACAGTTACGCTCGCGCCCGCCTGCAGTATGACCCCGCTCTTTATGGTCGATTTGAAACCCGGCAAGTCGGTCCTGATCTCATAGTGACTGGCGCCGAGATCGTTTGCCGCGTACTTGCCAGCTTCGTTGGTTTTAAACGTAAGAGTCCGCCCGGTTACTTCGTCGAAAACGGTGATCTTCGCTCCCGCGACAGCGGCTCCCGAGGGATCCGTGACAGTACCCGCCAGCGAGCACGTAGATTTGTCCTGGCTGGCAGTGGGAGCGGGCGGGGCGGTTTGACTCTGCTGGGCCATTGCCTGGTGGTTACCCATTGTTGTGGGTATCCCAATAACAAGTACCGCTGCGGCAGCCTGCCTGGCCAATCTGGGCCACGATAGCGACGTCTGGCGGCTGTGGAGCGCCCCGTTTGCGAAGCGTAACGCTTCCAGCTCTACCCTCAATCTCGTCCCTTCGGAAAGTAACTTCCGACGAGTCGTGGATTCGCGCTCCGCAAGGGCGAGCATGGCGCTTTGGAAGCGGGCGTTCCGGCGGCCGGCGGCGGACGCACTAAGCTCGATAACCTCGTCCAGCAGGCCGATGGTGTCCAGATTGACGGAACGAACCCAATTCCCTACGCGGCGGGCTAGCGTCTCTCCTTGTGACCTCTTGTAGAACCGTTTCGCCACCGAGGCCGTGTGGTCAAGGCCGATGGCGTTTTGCATCAGGCTGCCGTTGCTCCAACACCTGGGATGAAACAGCTCCAGCGACGTATTGCAGGCGAGGTCGGCCACGGGATCCACCAGGTTGTACTCCCTTGCGAGATAGTTTCCCCTTGCCCGCCTGAGTTCGATCATGCGCTTCTCCAGCGGAGTGCCCGCATAGATTTCGGCGCGGCAGAAGTTCAGGGGATTTCGATAGAAGCGCCGCATGAATGCCGCGTCGGAACGCAAGGTATCGAGCGTGGCATCCGGGTTGAAGGTCATCAGCGTAAACTGCGCGGAGATGTCCAGTTCGGCACATGTCTCGAGGGCGCGTTCCGAATCTTCCACGCTCTGGTTCCGTTCCAGAACCGAAAGCCCGCGCGGGGTGGCGGATTCCACGCCAAGGAAGATGCGGACAAGGCCGAGCGCCTTCAGAACGTCCAAGCACCATCCGGCTGGCATCCGCGGGGCGGCACTTGATCGCCAGCGCGATGTTCTCAACGCCTCGCTTCTTCAGCGCACCCTCGAATGCCGAGATTCGGGAATGGTTGAAAGCCTCGGAGGGAACCAGGAAGTTGTCATCGTGAAAGACGAACTGGCGCGTTCCCCTGGCATGGTAGAGAGCCGCCATCTCATCCGCGATCCGTTCCACGTCGCGCTGGCGAAACCGTTTCCCGGGCGCCATGCGGTGGAGGGTAGTAATGCAGCAATAGGCACAGCTTCCATAACAACCGCGGCTGCCCATCAGATAGCTGGTGGGCACGCCCGCGATCAGATGAACGGGACCGCGCCGGTCGGGAAAGGGCAGCGCGTCCAGATCGTCCAGCATCGGACGCGGGTTTGTGAAACGCACATGCCGCCCGTTGCGATAAGCGATGCCGGGGATTTCAGGCAGACGCTCCTCGAAACGCGGCAGGACATCGGCGATTTCGGCGAGTGTCTTTTCTCCTTCATGAATCACGACGATGTCGATTTCCGGATGGTTGGCAAGCAGCGGCCCGGCGGCGCAGGAAGCGTAGTGGCCGCCCGCCACAACAAGTTTCCCGGGATCGCGCGACTTGATTTGTCGAGCCAGACTCAGAAACTCGTTTGCCCTGGATTGGAAACACATGGACAACCCGACCAGGTCGGCACCCTGAGCGGCGCCGGCAACCGCCGCTATGTCAGCCAGCGAGTTGAAAGCGGCCAGAACGGCATCGTGTCCGCCACTTAGCAGCGAAGCCGATAGATAGCGAATGGAGAGGTTCTCTTCATAGTCGGGTCCCGCTAATAGGATTTTCATTTTGCTCTCCCGAGTAAGAACCAGGATACACCTGAGCCGGCTTTTCAGAGCCGAACCTTCTGTCAGCGCCGGCGGCGCCCGCAGGCTGATCGGAAGGCGGGTTGACGGGGTAACCCTTGGGGTCCGCCGCAGGCTGCCAGCCTGCCCCGCGGAACAGCGGAGCCGGAACCCAACCACGCGGGATATTCCGGGCTGCCGGGGGCCGGATCGTCTCGCGCGCACCTCCGGCGGGGGACTCACCTAATTCGGCGACGGCTTTTCGGCGCGGTCGATCACCAGCGCGTCAACCGATCCCGGCTGGGTTTCGAACCTCAGCTTGAGCTGGTCCTGAATCGCACCTAGCAACTGTGCGGCGTTTTCGGCCCGCGACGCGCTTTCGGCGTATTCGACCTCGAAATCGAAATTGCCTTTGAGACCGGTCTGGTCCAGCACCGGCCGGCCCATGGACGGTCCCAGGTAGGCGGCCAATTGCGCCATGGTGGCGTTTTGGCCGCGCACGGAATGAGAGATAGACTTGTCGTACGGCGATCTCTTTTGGAACAGGCCCACAAAGGGCTCCTTCGCGGTGTCCGGCGGCTTCAGTTTAGGGCCGCCCTTGGCCACCACCAGGGCGTACACGGACTCCTTCTTCGTCTCCGTGTGCATTTTCAAATGGAAGCGGTCGGCCAGCAGGGTTTGCAGCATCTGCCGCATTTCCGGGTTGGGTGGCGTTTTGAAACTGGCCGGCACCCAGCGGCTGGATTCCGAAGATTTGGGCGGCTTGGCCTCGAGGTTGTACTGGTCCTCGCCGGCCCAACGGGGGCCACCCTGGATCCGCTGGTCCTGGAGGTTGTAGGCATCGTGGATCAACATCCTCAACGTGTACTTCGTGGCGACAACCCGGCCGCCGGGGTACGTGAACAGGCCGATGATGGTGTCTCGATCCGTGGATGGTTTCACCGACGCCACTTCGAATGCCGGTTGCGCGAGCGCCGCGCACGCCGCCAATAAGGCCAGGCTGGCTATCGGGAGCAATCTCATGTACGGAAGACGCCCGGAGCCGCGGAATCGTTGGCCGTGACTTGAGTTAAGTCACGGGGAAAATATAAGTAGCTGAAAATGAGAGACTTATAAAAAACCCGTGACTTAAGTCAAGTCACGATCCGACCAATTGCGGCAGGATCTCGCCGGCCGGGCCGCGCAGCGCGCAATCCACCCACTGCGACGCGGCGGTCTCTTCGGTGTTGATCTCGATCACCTTGGCGCCGGCGCGCCGGGCATGCGAGATCAGGCCGGCGGCGGGATACACCACCGCCGAGGTACCAATCACCAGAAAGACCTGCGCCGAAGCCGCCGCGTGTCCGGCCTCGTTCATCATGCCATCCGGCAGCGGCTCGCCGAACCACACCACGCCGGGGCGCGCCAGGCCGCCGCAGGCGCAGTGCGGGGGCAGTTTGGGCAGGGGCGCGCGGCGGTCCGGCCAGTTGGCGCCGCAGGCGGTGCAGCGCATCCGCCAGATGTCGCCGTGCAGTTTGAGTATCCGGCCGCTGCCGGCCAGGTGGTGGAGCCCGTCCACGTTTTGGGTGACGAGGGTGAACCGCGGCGTGCGCTTATCGAGTTGCACCAGGGCGCGATGGGCGGCGTTGGGCTGGGCCTTTTGGATGGCCTGGCGGCGCCAGTCGTACCACGCCCACACCAGGCGCGGGTCGCGCGCGAAGGCTTCGGGGGTGGCCAGGTCTTCGGGCTTGTAGTCCCGCCACAAACCGCCGGCGCCGCGGAAGACGGGGACGCCGCTTTCGGCGGAGATTCCGGCGCCCGTGAGCGCGGCCACCGATGTGGCTGCGGCCAGCCATTGGCGGGCATCTTCGAGATTGGCCAAGAACGGGGCCTTTGCGGAAGAAATCGGTTGGCAGGCGGAAGCGCCTGCCCCACTTGTCCTCACATGTTCAGCAGTTTTTCCAAAATCTCGATTTGCCGCTCGGCCTTCTCCCGATACCCCTTGGCGGCCGGCAGATCGCCCTGGTTAAGCGCCTGGTCGGCGCTCTCCAGATAGGTATTCATGAGGCCTTGGGGCCGCGTGAAGCGCGCATTGAGGCCCATGCCGCCGGCCTCCTGGCGCGCCTTGAGGCTCTGCAGAAGATTGTCGATGGCATCGGCGCGAAAGTGCAGCTTGGCCACGAACTCTCGGGCTTTCATCAACTCCTGGCGGCTGGGCCCCTTGGGGGCGGCCGGCGCGGGTTCGGGTTTGGGCTGCTCGGGCGGCGGCGGTGGCGGCTGCTGCGCCTCCGGCTGCGGGGCTGGCTGCTGAGGTTGAGGCTGCGCCGGCTGGGCTTGCGCAGGCTTCGCCTCCTGCGGACGCGCCGCCGGTTTCGGGGTCACGGCAGGCTTGGGAGCGGGGGCCGGCTCGGGCGCCGGCTGCGGCTGGGGCGCGGCTTCCTGGGGAGGCGTGGGCGCGGTTTCCGCGGAAGTGACGGGCGCTGTGGCCGGCGGCTGGGCCGACGCCGTGGCTAGCGCCTGCTGCCTGGCGGATTCCGCCTTGGCGCCCTTCCAGGGTCCGAATTCGATGAGGCAGACAATCGCCGCCACGGCGGCGATACCGCCGATCGCCATCCAAAGCCCTCGATGGCTCTTGGGCCGCGCAGCCATGCTCCGCGGGTGCATGGGAGCCGGGGGCGGTGCGGCTGCTGCCATGGGCGGCGGCATGGGCGGCGGCATGACGGGCGGCACCGCTGCGCTACCCGTCGCAAAGGGGGTCCGGACCGGCGGCGGCGGCGGGGCCAGCGCGGGCGGCGGCGCGGCCACCGCTTCCGTAGGAGCTAGTGTCGCCGCGACCGCGGCCAGCGCGTTGCGGAACGCCCCGGCGGTCTGGAAACGGCTGTCCGGGTCCTTAGCCACGGACATCAGGATGAGGTCGTTGAGCGCCTGCGGCAGCCTGGGGTCGAGCATGACGGGCGGGACGGGCGTCTTCTCCAAGTGCGCCGCCATGATGGCGTACTGGCTGTCGCCATCGAAGGGCCGTTTGCCGGTGACGAGCTGGTACAGGGTGACGCCCACCGAGTAGAGGTCGCTCCGCGCATCCACCGTGACCGCGCCCTGAATCTGTTCGGGCGACATGTAGTACAGCGACCCCACGGTGGTGCCGGTCACGGTCAGCCTGTGGTCGGTGGCCGCCTTGGCGATTCCGAAATCCATCAGCTTCACCACGCCCGCCGGCGTCAGGACGATGTTGGCGGGCTTGATGTCGCGGTGGACGATGCCTCGCCCGTGGGCGTACTCCAGGGCCGCGAGGACCTGGCCGATCGCGTCCAGCGCCTGCGCGACGGGCAGCGGACCTTCCTTTAGCCTGTGCTCGAGCGTCACTCCCTCCACGCACTCCATCACCATCAGGATCTGGTTGCCGGAGCGGAAGGCGGAGCGGAACTGCGCGATGTTGGGGTGATCCAGGCTGGCCAGGACCTTGATCTCGCGCTGGAAGCGTTCGGCCAGGCTGGGATCGCCGGACAGGTCCGGCAGCAGAACCTTGAGAGCCTCCACGCGGTCGGAGATCAGGTTCCGGACCTGGTACACCGAGCCCATGCCGCCGGCGCCCAGGACGCCGACCACCTGATAGTCGCCTATTGTCGAACCGATCTTCAAATCCATGTCGTCACCTCTCACTCCCGCTCCGGCCGTGCGATGCGGCGCCGTTGCGGGGAAACTCTCGGGCCGCCGGATCCCGCGGCCATGTCGTCACCTCTCACTCCCGCTCCGGCCGCGCGATGCGGCGCCGTTGCGGGGAAACTCTCGGGCCGCCGGATCCCGCGGCCTTGGCCTTACTTGTTGCTGACGGTGTCCTTCACCTTGGGCGTGCCCGATCCGCTGAACTTGCCCACGGCGGAGGAAGCCTCCACTTCGGTGATGGTAACCGTGCCGAGGGTGTCTTCGATACTGCGCAGCACTTTGCCCGAATCGGGGTCGCGCACTTCGCGCACCTTGCGCTTGACGTTCAGCGTGTCGCCGACCTTGAGGCCGTTCTTCGATCCGATATTGAGGACCAGCGTGCCATCCGGAGACGCATCGGCCACCAGGCCGTCGATGTCCACCTCGACGGTGGGCAGGGAGGCCGCTTTGGCTTCCAACTGCTGGGCCACCTCGGTGACCGCCTTGTTGGTGGCCTCGCCCAGGATGGTGTTCTGGAAACCGCTGGACCTCATGTCGATGCCGCCGCCGCCGGCGCCGTACGCGCTGCCGCCCGCGCCCAGCAGCCCCACACCCCCGCGCGATGACTCGCCCTTGCCTTGGGCGCTCGCCAGGATCTCGGCCGTGCTGGTATCGACCATGCGCGCGGTAATCTGCACCACCGCCGTGGACTTGGATTTCGAGACGCCTCCGATGCCGAACCGGCCGGTGACGCCGCCCAAGGCTCCGCCGCCCACATTGGTTTTGGAGTTGTCGTTGCCGAACTGGGTGATGCTGCCGATGACGATGGCATCCACGCCCAGGATGCGCGCGATCTTGGCCGCGGTGGAGGCATCGGCGCGGTCGCTGTTGGAAAAATTCTGCTCGGCGATGATCTTGTCCATCTCCTTGCGCTCGATCACCCTATAGGTGCCGTCGGTGACCAGCCGGTCCACCAGGATATCGGCAATGCCCTTGCCGACATCCTGATTGCTCCCGAAGATCTGCGAAACGTAGCTGGAGACCGTCGAATAGTCGAAATTCATGACGGCCACGCGCTTCTTCTGGGCCTGAGCCTGGGACAGGATGGTGAAGAACAGTACAAGTAGTATCGAGCTGCTGCGTCGCATTGAAACGGCCTCCATGAGCATAAACATTAGGATATCGCCGTGCAAGAGTCAACTATCCGGCTGGATTCCGGTACCAGCGGGCGCGGACACTCCCATAGGGTAACGCGCGGAACGGCGCCAAAGTGGCTCGCAACCGGCGGCGCCAGCCAATGGGGGCGGGAGCGGACCTGGGAGTGGGAACTAAAGCGTGTCCTGTCAACGCGGTTAAAGACTTCAGCGTTAGCATCCGATACGAGAACTGTCGCCTTCGGGATACAAGATGATCGCAATCGTTGGAATCGTCATCGTTCTGGGAGCCATCGCCGGCGGCTACCTGATGGAACACGGCAACCTGCTGGTGTTGATGCAGCCCGGGGAACTGCTCATCATACTCGGGTCTGCCATCGGCACGGTGATTGTGGGCAACCCCTTGCCGACGCTGATGAAGATCGTGAGCGGGCTCATGGGGGTAGTCGGCGGCAGCCCCTTCACCAAAGCCTTCTACCTGGAAAACCTGAAGATGGTGTACGAACTCTTCACCCTGGCGCGGAAGTCGGGAACGGCGAAACTGGAAGAAGACGTTGACAACCCGGGGAAGAGCGCCGTTTTCACCAAGTATCCGCAATTCATGAAGAACCACCATGCGCTGCATTTCCTGTGCGACACCCTGCGCATGGCGGTTTCCGGCGGCGTTGAGCCCATGGACATCGACACCATGATGGAAGTGGACCTGGAGGTTCATCATCGCGAGTCCCACGAACCGATCAACGCTCTCTCGACCATGGCCGATTCGTTGCCGGGCCTGGGAATCGTGGCGGCGGTACTGGGAATCGTTATCACCATGGGATCTCTCGGCGGTCCCAAAGAAGAGATCGGGCACAAGGTGGCGGCGGCATTGGTGGGGACCTTCCTGGGAATCCTGCTGTGTTATGGCGTATTCGGGCCGCTCTCGCAGGCCATGAGCAAGGTGAACGACGCGGAAGGCTGCTATTTCGGCTTCCTGCGCATGGCCGGGCTGGCGTTCGTCAAGGGGCTGAGCCCCATGATGGCGGTGGAACTGGCGCGGCGGAGCATCCCCACCAGCGTGCGCCCGACCTTCCAGGAGATGGAAGCCGCCTGCCGGGGCGGCGGCTCGGTGGCGAGTAAGGCGGCATAGCCATGGCCGTCAAGGAAGAGACACAATCCGTCCCCATCAAGCCGCCGCAGCCGATCATCGTCATCAAGCGGAGGAAAGTGGTAGCCGGCGGCCACCATGGCGGAGCCTGGAAAGTGGCCTACGCGGATTTCGTCACCGCCATGATGTCGTTGTTCATCGTGCTCTGGCTGATGGGCGCGGACGACGAGATCAAGAAAGCCGTCACCTTCTACTTCAACAACCCGGCCGGAGACGGGAAGATGATGGGCGTCGAGACGCCGGGAGCCATCGGGAGTTCCATCGATATCCCCACGGACGACATGACCAAGCTGCGGGAAAAGCTCCAGCAGGCCCTCAAATCCCTCCCCGCCTTCGTAAAGCTGAAAGACCACATCGAGATCACCATCACCGCGGATGGGCTGCGCATCGAGCTGCTGGAGACCGAAGCCGGAATGTTCTTCGAATCGGGCAAAGCCGTGCCCACCGCGGGCGGAGCGGAATTGTTGGGAAAGCTGGCGCAAGAACTGGGACAGTTGCCCAATAGCGTGCTGATAGAGGGGCACACAGATTCCAAACCCTTCAACGGAGATGGATCGTACTCCAACTGGGAACTTTCCACCGACCGCGCCCATGCGGCTAGAAAATGTATGGTGGACCACGGTCTGCGCCCCGAACAAATCGGGCAGGTGAGAGGCTTCGCCGACCGCCAGTTGCGCCACCCGGAGGCCCCGGATAGCGCTTCGAACCGGAGGATCTCGGTGATCGTTCAGTACATGAAACCGCCGGCCCCGGACCAGAAGGCGGACGCACAGAAAGCAGACGCACAGAAGCAGGCGGAGCCGCCCGCCAAAGAAGCGGCTACCGAAAAGAAGTAACTGGCCCGCGAGGAAGCCAGGGGGAGACGCTGGCCCGGCCGATGAGCGGTAGACGATCCCTCCGGCCGGATCGGCCTTCAGCCCTAAGCTGCTTTAGGATCTGAGGCTCCCTCAGCCCACTGCACCGGAAGGACAGGATCCGGCCCTGGAAGCATTGGCTTCCCATTATTCGTCAAACACTCCTCCGATGCAGTATCCTGAATCTCAATGGCCCGGACAGTCACCATATTCGTCGCTTCCCCCGGGGACGTTGCCACGGAGAGGAACCACGTCGCCGATGTCGCCGCGGCCCTCAACTGCAACATGGCTGCGGAACGCGATGTGCAATTCAAAGTGCTCGGCTGGAAGACCGACGTCCGTCCCCGTGTCCACGAACTAGGCCCGCAAGGGCCCATTGACGAAGACCTGCCGGTCGAGAAATGCGACATCGTAGTCGGCATCCTCTGGAAGCGGTTCGGCACACCCATGCCGGAGATGGGTGGCGAAACCGGCACCGAACACGAGATCCGATTGGCCATCGCGGCATGGCGCAAGTCGCGCAAACCGGAAGTCGTTATGTGTTTCAACGACGCCCCCTACAAGCCCGAGGGTCTGGGGGGGTTGAAGCAGGCCACCCGGGTCATGGAGTTCCGCGAGGAGGTCCGCAGCTTCTGCCTTGAACTCGCCTACGAAGGCGCGGACGATTTTCGCGACAAGATTCGCGACTACCTCGAGAAATACCTGAGAGCCCACCATCCCGTCACGCCCGGCAGGGTGACGGCCGCCATCGCGGGCGACCCCACCCGCTACGTGAAAGCCCTGCTCGATGAGACTTCCCACTTCGACGTGCAAGGTCTCAAATTCGGCGACAACCGCGCCTACCGGTTCCCGATCGGGGAGTTCTACATCCCGCTCACCACAGCGTCGAGTGCGGGGGCGGGCACGGCGGGGGAAGGGGGAAAACGCGCCGGGGCGGGCGGGGCGGGGCAAGGCGGCGTGCGCGCGGGGGCGGGCGCGGCTAGGGAAGTTGATATGCGTGCGGGGGCGGGCGCGGCAGGGGAAGGCGGCATGCACGCAGGCGGGGCCGGGCCAGGCGACATGCGCGCGGGGCCGATCCCGCTCGAAGAGGCCATGCTGGCGCATCGCAAACTGCTGGTGGTGGGGGACCCAGGGTCCGGCAAAAGCACCTTCCTGAAGCGGGTGGCGTTTCGGTTGTGCAAGGAGTGGGCGGAGGGCGCACCGCTCCCGGTGCGCATCGAGGCGGCGGTGCTCTCCACCTACATCGCGCAGCAGCACACCAGGACGGGGCCCGCGGACGCCTCGTCACCGGACTGGATTCCGGTGTTCCTGGGCGCGCAGTGCGACGAAAAGAATCGCGGGCTGTCGGCGGACTACTTCCGCGCCAGGCTGAAGGCGGGCGGGTGCCAGGTGCTGATCGACGGGCTGGACGAAACGCCGGACGAGCCCTCGCGCGAGCGGCTGGCGAAACTGATTCGCGCAGCGGCGGCGGCGTTCGACGGGTGCCGGTTCGTGGTCACGTCGCGGCCGGAAGGGAAGGTACCGATCCGGGACTTCGAAGAGGCGCCGATCGGAGACCTGGAGCCGGAGGCGATCCGCGCGTTCCTGGCAAAGCTGGCGAAGCTGTTGTACTCCACCGACGAAACCGGAGAGCGGCGCTTCCGGGAAGAACTGGAAGCGGCGGTGAACGGGCGGCGCGAGATCCGCAAGATGACGCGGAATCCGGTGATGCTGACGGCGCTGGCGGTGTTGCAGCACAACAACGTGAAGCTGCCGGAGAAGCGCGTGGATCTGTACGGGTCGATCCTGGAGTGGTTGTCGAAACAGCGCGCCCACACGGGGCGGATGTCCGCGAACGATTGCCTGCTGCGGCTGCGGGAGTTGGCGCTCGAAATGCAGAAGCACGAAGAGGGCCGCCAGAAGCAGGTGCCGCTCGCGTGGGCCGGAGAGAAACTGGCGAAGCGGTTCGCCAACCGCGAGGCGGCTGAGCGATTCCTGCGCGCGGAGCAGAACGATAGCGGGATCGTGGTGAGCCGCGGGCCGGATATCGCTTATTGGCACCTCACCTTTCAGGAGTACCTGGCGGCAAAGGAAATCGCGGGCTGGGAAGACGCGGCGCAACACGAACTCCTGCTGAGCGGGGAACCGAGGATCTACCAGCCGGAGTGGCGGGAGACCGTGCTGCTGTATGGTGGGCTTTTGTACAACGCGGGCTCACCCAAAGTGGACGCGCTGCTGCGAAGGGTGTTGGACCGGATGGGCGGGCGGCCGAATCTGGCGGATCGCGCGAAGTGCGTGGGGTTGATCGGAGCGCTGCTGCCGGACCTGGTGGGATACACGGTGGCGGACGAGCGCTACGGCGAATCGCTGCGGCTGGTGATGGGTATCTTCGATAAGGAGAAGTCGAAGGGCGTGCCGTTCCAGGACCGGCTGGCAGCGGCGGAGGCGTTGGGGCAGGCGGGCGATCCGCGGCTGGCGAAACAGGAGTGGGTGACGATCCCAGAGGCCAGGAACTATTGGATCGGGGCGCAGAGCAAGGATCCGAAGGGCCGGAACTACGACAAAGAGGCGTATGACGACGAGGCGCTCCGCGAAGTGAACTTGCCGCCGTTCCGGATCGGGAAGTACCCGGTAACGGTGGCGCAGTATCTGACGTTTGTGGAGGAAGGGACCGCGCCGGACCGCGAACCGGAGAACTGGGAGGGGCAGCAGGAGCATCCGAACTGGCCGGTGGTGAACGTAACGTGGCATCAGGCGAGGGCGTATTGCGAGTGGGCGGGAGGATGGCTGCCCACCGAGGAGGAATGGGAACGGGCGGCCCGTGGCCCGAATGGTACGAAGTATCCGTGGGGGAACGATGATATCGATCCTTCGCGGGCGAATTATTTCGACAGCAAGATCGGACACCCGACGCCGGTGGGGCTGTATCCATGCGGAGTAAGCGCGGAGGGCGCCTGCGACATGGTCGGGAATGTGTGGGAGTGGACGTCTTCGGAGTATTCCAAGGGCAGCGGGACGTACGTGTGGCGGGGCGGTTCTTTCTACGGTTATCGAGGGGACGCGCGCTCGTCGTGTCGCATCGACGACCTCCCGGACGTACGGAACCAAGTCCTGGGGTTCCGGCTGGCCGGGGGAATCACTTGAGTTTTTTCCCTTTTCCCTTTAGCGTATGCAGGTAAGGCCCGTGGGGGAGCCCGAGGGGGCTAGCCCCCTCGGGGGAATTTTTCCGGGGGTGCCGGGCAATCCTGGTATACTCGGAACCGGAACGCGGTCATAACGTGTGGCGGGGCGGTTCTTTCAACAATAATCGAAGGAACGCGCGCTCGTCGTATCGCAACAACAACCAACCGGACGAACAGAACCAAAACCTGGGGTTCCGGCTGGCCGGGGGATGTGGAACAGGCGTAACCGTCTGCTGCCAGAGTCCCGCCGGGGAACCGGCGGGAGCGTGCGATTCCACTTCCGGGCCGCGGTCCAGACGCGGGCATCTGCGTCGAACATAAACAGGCCCTGGTCTTGGGCTCGGCTCGCGGCCAGGGCCGCGCTATTTGGGGCGGCGGTTTCCGGAAAGAAACGGAAAGGCCTGGAAGATTTGTTCGCGCAGCCGCCACGTATCGCCGTGCATGGCATGCCCGATCCACGCCCGCACCGATTGTCTCACCGTTTCCATGCCGACGATCCCGGCATGGTAGTCCGCGTGAAGCCGGCGTAGCCGGCGGCGGAAACGGACCACGTTGGGCCGCAGCAGCCGCGCGTGTGTGGGAAACAGCCGAAAGCCCAGGAACGGGAACCCGTCGCGGCAGCGGTGAATCCGGCTCTTGCCCGGATGCAGCGTGAGGCGAAAGCGGCAGAGGAACTCCTGGATCTGACAGTGCATCTCGTGGAGCCGCTCCTGGCTATCGGAAAACAGCAGGAAGTCATCCACGTAGCGGGCATAGGCGCCGGGGCGGAGATTGCGGACGATCATGTGGTCCATGGGATTGAGATAGACGTTGGCGAAGAACTGGGACGTTTGGTTGCCGAGCGGCAACCCGCGCCGGCGCTCGTGCGGAGTGAAAAGCGTATCGCCGGGGAAATAGTGGAGCGCTTCCTCCTGGGGGTTGGAACTCGCAATTATGAGTTGGATGAGACGGAGGGTATCGGGACAGTGGATCGGGCGGGCGAGCAGGTCCAGCAGGATTCGATGGTCGATGGACGCAAAGTACTTTTGCACGTCTAGTTTCAAGACGCACGAGTACCGCGCGCAAGCGCGCCGGGCGTGGGCGATGGCTTTGTGAGTTCCAAAACCGGTGCGGCAGGCGAACGAGTAGGGAATGAAGCGGCGTTCGAAGACCGGCTCGACGATATTGGTGAGAGCGTGGTGCACCACGCGGTCGCGGAATGGTGCGGCGGAGATGAGGCGCGGTTTGGGGTCAACGATGCGGAAGGTGCGGTAGGGGCCGGGGCGGTACGAGCAGCCGATGAGTTGGCGCTGGAGGCGGAACAGTTCGGGTTCGAGGTTGGCCAGGAAAGCGGCGGCATCGGGCCGGGACTTCTTGCCTTGCGCGGCGCGGGCGGCGGCGTCGAAGAGGTTTCGAAGAGAAGTCAGTTCGGTCCACAGCGGGTTCATTGCGACTTCCTCCATCCGCCGATCATGCGGCCAATCTCGTCGAGGAGGCCGGCAGCGTAGGTGTAGGGGTCGAATGACAGGAGCCGGATGTCTTTGGCGAGGCGAAGGAGAATGCGAAGGGAATTGACGCGGTCGCTGGCGGTTTCCAGGGCGCGCGACCTATCGCGGCTGAAGGAGGCTTGCGTAAGGGCCGTGACGAGATCGAGGGATTGGGAATAGATGCGGTCGCCGAGGGTGAAACGGTGAGCGCGCGGCATGGCAGCGGCCTTCGCGATCAGCCACAGGGCGAGGGCGTAGGCTTTGTCGAGAGCGACGGGTGCGGTTGGTGGTGAGGGCATGGTCAAGTGTGACCGATGCCCGGCCGCCGCGCCGGAACCCCGGCCGAGAGCGATAGCGAGCCTTCCGGCATCCCGCCGCCGGACAGGGGTGTCAATGCGGAGGTGGAGTTTCCGGTCAGCGGCCCGTCCGTCCACAAGCCGGACCGGTCCTGGGAAACGCCGCCCATGGCAGATGCCGGCCGCATGAGCGGAAAGTCGCCGAGCCGCGGAGCCGCCCGCCAAAGAAGCGGCTACCGAAAAGAAGTAATTGGCCCGCGGGGAAGCCAGGGGGCGCGCTTGGCGGGCTAGCTAACCGCCAGTTCCTCGTCGAAGCAGACCGCCACTTTGCCGCATTTGCCCGACGCCATGAGCGAGTACGCGTCGGCCACCTGGTCGAGAGCGAAGCGATGGGTGATCAGTTCGGCGGGATGCAGGTTCCAACGGACCAGGCGCTCGACCAGTTCTTCCATCAGCCAGATGGAGGTGACCCACGACCCGTAAAGGGTCTTCTGATCGTGAATCATGTCGGGCGACGGCTTGAACTCCACCCCGCCGCCTTCGCCGAGCAGCACGATGCGGCCCCATTTGCGGGTGGCGCGGATGGCGGTCGCGCGGGCGGCGGCGTTGGCCGAGCAATCCACCGCCCGTTCCACTCCGTTCCCGCCGGTGAGTTTGCGGATCTCGGCTACGTTGTCCGGGCCGCTCGGCAGAACCTCGTCGCACAGCTTGAGGTCGCGCGCCAGTTGCATGCGTTCCGCCACCACGTCGGTCCCGATGATCCGTTGGGCGCCCAATTTGCGGCAGAGCGCCGCGGTGGCCAGCCCGACCGGTCCCAGGCCGGTAATGAGAACCGTGTCGTCGCCCGAGATGCCGATCTTTTGGAGGCCCTCGTAAACGGTCCCGAAGCCGCAGGCCACCTGCGCCCCATCGGCATAGGTGAGTTCGTCCGGCAGATAGACGAGGTCTTTCTCCTCGGCCAGCAGGAACTCGGCCATGCCGCCGTCCCGCTGCCATCCGTAGGCGCGCCGGTACTTGGCGCTGGTGCAGGAGATCATGTACCCGCGGCGGCAATCGTTGCAAACGCCGCATCCCGAGATGTGGTACACGATCACCCGGTCGCCTTTGGCGAACCGCCGGCATCCGGGGCCGGCTTCCACGATCTGCCCCGCGGGCTCATGGCCGGCAATCACGCCCTGGTAGCCTTCCGGGCCCTTGCCCAGGTGCTCGTGGTAGATGCAGCGGATGTCGGAGCCGCAGATGGTGGATGCCTTCATCCGCAGCAACACTTCGCCGTGTCCCGGCTTGGGGACTTCGGCATCGCGCAGCACGGTGGTGCTGTCGCCCGGTAGATATGCGGCTTTCATCGTTCGATCTCCCCGTTCAGATCCCAGAGGTCTTCCCATGTCTGGTTCTCTTTCCAAAGAAAAACCTGACCCTTGATGAGCCGGCAATTGCGGTCGATGCCGGCGATGGCGCGCATATCGGCTTCGCCGAGCGGAGGCGAGACGGCGGCGCGCAGGTTGGAAACGTACTCGTTGCGCCTGACGGATTGAGGAATGGGCGTCTGCCCGCGCTGGACGGCCCACTTCACGCAGACCACGGCGGGATGCACGCCCAGGCGGCCGGCAATTTCCACGATCACGGGATCCTCGATATCGACCGTATCCCCGGCCGTGCGGTCGCGGTCGGGACGCGTCGGCGAGCCGATCGGACAAAAGCCCACCGCCTGGATGCCGCTCGCGCGCAGGAACTCGAAGAACTCGGGCTGCTGGAAGTGCGGGTGCAGTTCCATCTCGTTCACCGCGGGCCGGATGCGCGCATCGCGCAGCACCAGCCGCAGCTTGGGGACGGTCATGTTGGAGGTTCCGATATGGCGCACCAGGCCGAGATCCACCAGCTTCTCGAGCTGGCGCCAGGTCTTCATGAAGTTCTCGTGGATGTACGGGCGCGCATCGGGGCTTCTGGATTCCACGCTGCATCCGGGCGGATGGAAATTGGGGAAAGGCCAGTGAACCAGGTAGAGGTCCAGGTAGTCGAGCCGCAGGTCGGCCAGCGATTTGCGGAACGCGGGGATGACGTCGGCTTCGGCGTGCTTGTCGTTCCACAGCTTGGAGGTAATCCAGAGCTCCTCGCGCGGCACCCCGCCGCGGATGGCGGCTGCGAGCACGGGCCCGATGCCGTCTTCGTTCCCGTAGACCGAGGCGCAATCGATATGGCGGTATCCAACCTCGATGGCTCCCTCGACGGAGGCGGCGATCTCGGCGGCGGAGAAACGGTCGGACCCGAAGGTGCCCAAACCGATGGCGGGCATGAAAGCGCCGGTATGGAGACGGCGCTGCGGCACGGAGCGGGGATCGATGGAATCGTTCGAAGGTACCATTTAAGTTAACGATAACCTAGCATGCGGCGCGGGCGCCGGTCAAGAATGCCGGACCCGTCAGGTTGACAGGCGAAAGCGCCTGCCCCACATCGCTGCCGGAGGTTTTGCAGCCCAGTGGGACAGGCGCTTTCGCCTGTCAACCCGGCGGCGGCGGGGCGGCATCCCGCCCCACAACGGGGAGCGGCGGCGGCGCCAGTTCGTAGGGGATCAGCAGCGGGGGGCGGGCGTCGGGTTCGGCGAGCCAGGCCTTGCGATCGGGATAGTAGCGGCGGAGTTTCTCGTTTTCACCGGCGCCCAGGTCGGCGGCCCATACCACGCGCGCGGCGTCGGGATCGGCGGCGTTGTGAATCCACTCGTGGAACATGTGCAGCGCGCTGTAGCGCACGAAGACCAGTTGGTTCCCCGGCGCCCCGGCCAGCCGCTTGCCGATGGCGATGCGTCCCTCGGGGTCGCCGTAGTCGATGAAGCTCGCGCTCTCATAACGCGTCATGGCGAACAGCATCCGCTCGTTCGCCGCCAGGTGGATCCCATACCAGAAAAGGAACTGGAACGCGCACAGGAAGAGGATGACGTGGGCCGCGCCGGCGAGCCAGGGGATGCGGGTCAGCCGGTCGAGCGCGGTGACGCCAACCAGCAGAAACAGGCACGCGGCGGCGGCCACGTAGTGCGCGTAGAAATAGGGGTAGACGTTGGAGCCGAGCGCCAGAAGGCCGATGGCGAGGGCGGCCCATCGGAAGCGCCGCTCGCCCAGCGCCAGCAAAAACGCCGGCAGCGCCAGATACAGCGGCGCCAGGAAGAAGAACCGGTAGAAGCGGACGCGCTCCGCCAGGCGGCCCATGAAGCCGAGGTCGTGGGCTTCCTCAGTCACGGCAACCTGGGCGCGGTAGACCAGGTCCTGCTCGGCGGTGAGCGCGCGGTGGGGCGGGGGATTGGGCTCGAAGGTGAACGGGGCGGGGACGCCGTACTGATAACGGCTCACCTGATAGGGCAGCGTGGTGAAGCTGCCCGTCACCTGCCGGTTCTGCGCCAGGATCAACAGCAGCGCGGGCAGGAACGCCAGGGCTGCCAGCGCCACGGCGCGCCGTGCGGCCGGATGCCGAAGCCAACCCCTGCCGAAGAACGCGGCCACCGCCAGGGCGACGAACAGGGATTCGTAGGGCCGCGCGAGCGTCTGGATCCCCATCCCCGCACCCAACAGGACGGCGTCGCGCGTCCGCCACGTCTGCTTGAGCCTGGGGAGCGCGCCGAAGACCAGGCAGCCCGCGCAGGCTGAAACGGCCCCGCCCCAGTAGAGGTTCATCCACTGGCTGAGCGGGCCGAATAGCGCGACCGCCAGCAGGCCGCCGGTGAGCGCCCAGCCTGGGGTGGTCCAGGCGCGCAGCATCCAATACGAGAGCGCGCAAAGTGCCGCGATGGAAATGACGACGCCCGCCCACGGGTGGCCAAACAGGTTCCAGCCCAGCGCCAGAATCAGCCCCTGGCCCATGGGAAAGGTGGAGCTGTAGCTGGGTTCCTGGAGGGTGAAAACGGCTTCGAAGAACTGGTGCAGCGGGTGCACGGGATTGGCTAGCCGGAGGTGGCGCAGCGTGTCGGCGAGGAGCACGTAGCTGAAATCGTCCGCGCCGCTGGGGGTGGGCACGGGAAAGCGCCACAGCAGGGCCAGGCGCAACGCCACCGGCAGCAGGGCCAGGAGCAACATGCACCAGCCGGTGCGCTCGGCAAAGCGCCGCGCGGCTTCCTGGAAACGGGCGCGGCACAGCACCAGTGCCACGCCGAGAGTGACCAGCGCGAGCTCCAGAAAATCGGCCGCGCCAAAACCGATGGGATTGTGCAGGGGGAGGAAGGACCGGAACCAGTCGAAAAGGAACATGCCGCGTCTACTATTCAAACATTGCGCAGTGGGCGCGGCAAACCGGGGCTTAGTCGGTCAGCACACTTTCGAAGAACGCGAGCGCCCGCGGATCGTGCGAATTCCGCAATGCCGTCATGGCCTGGCGCCGGGGCTCCCGGTCGCGCGTGTCTCTGGCGAGTTGAATCAGCCGCGGGATGCCTTGGCCATCGGGCAGGCTCTCGAGGGCCGCGCAGGCGGCGCGCTGGACGCTGAGGTCGGAATCCTTGTCGAGCGCGGCGCCGATGGCGGCCACGGCTTTGGCGCCCCGCTTGCGGCCCAGTTCGCGCACGGCCTGGGCGCGCACCCTGGCGTCCGTGCCGCTTTGCGAGAGGGAGATCGGCAGGTTGACGGCTTCCGGCTTCCGGCTGAATGCGAGGGCGGCGATGGCCCGCGAGCGGATGCGTTCGCCGGGATCGTGTTCGATCAGGCCCTTGAGCGTTTCGAAACCGTGCCGCCCGCGCTCGGACCCCAGGCAGGCGATGGCCCTTTGCCGCAGCGCATCGGAATCGCCAGCGGCGGCGAAGCGGTCGAGCGCCCGGTCGGCGGCGGGATCGCCATGCACCGCAATGGCGCCCACGGCCGCGGCGAGCGGCGATTCGCGCGTGGCGAACGCCGCCAGCAGCGCGACGCTCTCGGCGGGCGCGACATCGGCGAGCCAGTGAAAGGGAGCTTCGCCGGCATCGATCTCGCAATCCGGCGACAGCGCGCGGATGCGATCGACGGCGGCCGCCACAACGCGGAAGAGGATGAGGGCGCGCGCGGGCGGCTCCAGGTGAACCGTGCCGCTCGACCACCAGGCTCCGTCGCGGCTCACGAATTCGCAGCCCAAAGCCGCTGTGCGGGTAGAAGGCACGCTGTAGGCGATCCACGCCGGCTGCGGGGTGGTGCGTGCCGAAGCTGGCCCGCTGGTCGAAACCGGCGAACTGGCGATAGGCGCGCAGGAAACTCTCCCGCACCACATCCTCGGCATCCTGTTGGTTCCCGGTCATAAGAAAAGCCAGTCGGAAGAGAGCACGGCCGTGGCGCTCGACGATCTCGCGGAACGCGTCGGCATCGCCCGCGCGCGCCCTGCCGACGACGGCTGCATCGGTCAAGTCCATCCGGCTGCTCTTTAGACTCCGTGGAGGGGAAGTGGTTAGCCGGCGAAAAAGGCGAAAAAGGGGTCTGACCCCTTTTTCCGCGGTAAACTGGTGCGAGACGGTCATGGAGCCTGAAGCCGCAGCAGACAGCCGCCAGCACGCCGAATGGATCGAGGAGTTCGAAGCCGCCCGGCGGAGGCCTCTGGCCGTGCGGATGCGCTACGCGTTCATCCACACGTACAAGCCGGTACTGGACGACGCCCCGTTCCGAGCCTTCGACTCCATGGCGGACTACCGCCGGTGGTGCGAAGCGAATCTTCCTTCCTGGCTGGGCTATGGGCGCGTTTGAATACCGGCAGGCGGAGGAAGTTCGAACCGCGTTCGAGGCGTACGGGGTCCGTTACCTGTTCATCGGAAAATCGGGAGCCATCCTGTTGGGATTTCCCGATACCACTCAGGACGCCGATTTGTTCGTCGAGAACAGCGCCGAAAACGGACAGGCGTTGGTCCGCGCCCTCCGCGACCTCGGCTTCGATTTGGCCGCGGAACAGCAGGACGAGATCCTTCGGAGGAAGGATTTCATCCAACTCAAGAACGGCCCGTTCGACCTGGACCTGGTATTCGCACCCGACGGCATCGAACGATTCGAGGATGCATGGCGGCGGCGGGTTACGGCCGGCGGGTTTCCCGTCCGCCATCCCGACGATATCATTGCCAGCAAGCAGGCCGCGAACCGCGTAAAGGACCGCGAGAGCTTGCCCAGGCTGCGTGCGTTCCGCGACTACTGGAAGGCGCACCAGGGGAAAGCGTGACGGCGGGCCGCTGTCGGCGATTCGTAACCGGGCTGCAATTCCCTTGAAACACTGGCTGGCTACACTGCCAGCTTATGAACAACCGGACCTCTCTGCCGCTCAAGCTTGCGCTCTTTGCGACGCTGTTCGCCGCCGCACTGTGGGCGCAGTACGATACCGCCGAAGTCCTCGGCGCCGTTCACGACCCCGCGGGCGCCCTGATTCCGGGCGCCAGCGTCACGCTCATCAACCAGGAGATGGGCATTCAGTCCAAAATCGCGACGGATGAAAAGGGGAATTTCGACTTCTTCAACGTGAAGGTGGGCCGCTACGCGATGGTCGTGGAGCACGCCGGTTTCGCGAAGTACACCGCCAAGGACGTGCTGGTGGATGTCAACGCGCGCCAGCGCGTCGAGGTGGCCATGCAGGTGGGCGCGATAACCGAAACCGTGGATGTCACGGGAGCCGCGGCCCCGCTGGAGACGGATTCGAGCGAGCACGGGCAGGTCATCGACGCGGCTCAGGTGGTGGAGTTGCCGTTGAACGGCCGCAACTACGCGGACCTGGCGCTGCTCTCGACCAATACCATCAAGTCGCCCATGGCGATTTCCTTCTCGCCGAGCGGCACGCCGCGAGAGGCCGCGTTCAACGTGAACGGCATGCGCAGCACCTATAACAACTTTCTGCTGGACGGCCAGGACAACAATTATTACGGCACCAGCAACCAGGGATACTCGTCGTTCGGCACGATCCGCAGCACCTATCCGCCGCGGCAGGTGCAATTCGCGCTGAAGGCGAGTTTCTAAGCCCGCGCCTACCAGTGCGTGAGCGATCCATCCGGGCGCTGGTAAACCTGGCGGCCGATGGGCGCTGTCACTTCGCCGATCTGTTGCACCAGCTTCAGATCCAGCGTGACGCCCAATCCCGCGCGTTGGTTGGTGTAGAGCTTGCCTTGCTTGAAATCCAGGCACTCCGGCAGGTAATCGATGGGCCGCCCGCCATAGTTATATTCGAGCAGCACCGGGCCCGGGTACGTCGCCAGGCAGTTTGCCAGCGCCGCGGTAGCGACGGGTCCGGTGAAGTGCGGAACGATTCCGATGGCATGCGTCTCGCAAAGCGCCGCGATCTTCATCATTTCCGTGATGCCCCCTACGTTGGGCAGGGTGGCGCGGACGTAATCGATGTCGTGGTTTTCCACCAGCGGGTTGAAATTCCAACGCTGGCCCCACTCCTCGCCGGCGGCCAAGGGGCAGGTCGTCATCTTGCGCAGTTTCGGAATGTCCTGGAGGAACTGTTCGTCGCGCACCGGGTCTTCCACCAGGTAGGGCTCGTACTCTTCGATCAAGCGGCAGAGGCGAAGCGCGTCGGCGAAATCGAACTTCTGGTGAAAGTCCACGCTCCAGTCGCCCTTTTCGCCCACGGCTTCGCGGATCTCTTTGCAGGCTTTGGCCACCTCGCGCACGCGCTGGTGAGCATCGAACACGTTGCCGCCGAGGCCGATTCCCCCATCGATGCGGAAGACACGGTATCCGGCCGCGATGGTGGCCGCGGCGCGCTCCTTCAAACTCATGGCGGCGCCGCCGGGTCCGCCGGTTGGGTAACATTCCAGGTAGTCGCGCGCGGAACCGTTCAGCAACTGGTGCACGGGTGCTTGGAAAGCCTTGCCTTTGATGTCCCACAGAGCCATATCCAGCGCTCCCAACGCGTGGATCTTCTCCCGGCCGGGCGGGTAGAACCACTCCATGTACATCCTCTGCCACAGGGTTTCGATCTGGAACGGGTTCCTGCCGATGAGGCTTCCCGCGCACTGCTCGATGGTGTCCTTGGAGCCGCCTTCTCCGATGCCGGTGAGGCCGGCGTCGGTCTCCACCGTGCAGAGCATATTGCTCTGATTGAAAAGCTGGTTGAGGTTGGGCGGCCGATAGATGCGAACCCGCGTGATCAACGCCTGAGGCAACGCGGCCTCGGCGTATGGCAGACCCACGAAGGCGGTGGCCGACGCTGCCGCCATCGACTTTAGGAACACCCGTCGATTCATTTCCGCTTCCTCCTGGCCTCGTTGGCAGCACTATTGTATTCAAAAATGGGCGCGGACGGAGCCGCCGGCATTTCTCCGGGGCGTGCGACGCAGAAGTGGGTTCGCTGCCGCGATGTAGGGCGGAGGCCCTCGTCCGCGCGGGTCCCCCTGGACCCGCTGTGCGCGGGAAGCCGGCCAGGGGGCCGGCTGCGGACGGGGGCGTCCGCCCTACATGGCGTGGTACTTGCCACGCCGGTAGGCGCGGACGATGGAGAGCACGTCGAAGCCGTACTTGATGGGGTTCAAGTGCGACTTCTCGCCGGCGTAGATGGTGGGAATGGCGATCTCGGCAATGCGCAGTCCCTTGACCTTTGCGAGCACGATCATCTCCAGGTCGAAATCGAAGGAGTTGGAGAGCTTCTCGAAGGGGATGGTCTCCATGGCCTTGCGCGAGTACACCATGTAGCCGCTGTGATATTCGGCGAGTTTCATGCCGAAGGCGCGGTTCTCGACTGCGGTGAGCGCTTTGTTGGCCACGTACTTGTAGAACGGCATCCCGCCGCGGAGTGCGCCGCCAGCGAGCATGCGCGACCCTTGCGCCAGGTCGGCGGCGCCGCTGTCGAAGGGCGCGAGCAGGTCTGGAATCTTTTCGGGCGAGTACTGGCCGTCGGAGTGCAGCACGATTCCCACATCGGCTCCCTCGGCGAGCGCGTACCGGAGGAGCGTCTTCTGCGCTTCGCCGTAGCCGCGGTTGCCGGAATGCCACAACAGCGCCAGGTCCGAGTATTCCTTTTGCAGGCGCAAGAGGGCGGAGGCGGTGTCGTCGGTGCTGCCGTCATCGACCACGACGAATCGGCGGATGCGCTTGCGGGCCTCGGGCGGAACGCGGGCGAAGACCTTTTCTATGGTCGCGCCGGCGTTGTAAGCCGGCATCAGGATGAAGACGTTATCGATCACGGGAAGCTAGGACCCGGCGCCGGCGGCCAGGCGCTCCAGGTGCTCGGCGACGTGGTAGCGCATGGTGGCTTCGATGGTGTCGCGGACGCTCCAAACCGGTTCCCAGCCCAGCAGCCTGCGCGCCTTGGCGATGTCGGGAATGCGGCGGTCGGAATCGTCGTAGCCCTCGCCGTAGAACTCCTCGCCCGGCACGCTGATGATGGCTGGCAGCGGGACAGCCGCGTCGCGGAACTTCGTGGCGTAGATCTCGCGCATGGTTTCGGCCATCTGGCGGATGGAGATCTCGTTGTAGGGCGAGCCGACGTTAACGATCTGGCGGTCGCAAACGCCGCCGGGGTTCAGGACGATGCGGTAGGTGCACTCGATGGCGTCGTCGATATAGGTGTAGCAGCGCCGGTTCACGCCGCCGCCAACCAGCTTCATGGGCGTGCCGTTGAACAGCGCCTCCATGAAGAAGGAGAAAACCCGCGGGATGCCGTCCTTATCGTCCTGCGGCAGAAAATCGATTTTCGGTCCGATGAAGTTGAACGGGCGGACGACGGTGTAGTTGAAGCCCTGCTCCAGGCCGTAGGCGTGCAGGACGCGCTCGAGCAACTGCTTCGCGCAGGAGTAAATCCAGCGGTGCTTGGAGACCGGGCCGAGGATGTACTCGCTGGTGTCCTCGGAAAACGTGGCGTGGATGGGATCTTCGGGATCGGCGAGGTGCGCGTTCTTCAGGCTGGCGGCGGTTCTGCCGTACACCTCGCAGGTGGAGAACTGGATGAGGCGTTTGCCATGCCGGACGCAGGACTCGGCGATCTTCAGGTTCTCGGTGAAATTCAGGCGGAAAACTTCCAGGGGAATGCGGAGATAGAGCCCGGGGTTGGCGTAGGCGATCAGGTCGATCACCAGGTCCGCCTCGCGCGTCAGGCGATCCAGGTCCCATTCGGGGCCGCGGATGTCCTGCTGCACGAAGGTCAGGTTGGGGTGACCGAGGAACTCGGCGACCTTGTCGGACGCGAGGTCGACGGCGGTCACCGTGTGTCCTTCCTGAAGCAAGCGCCAGGTGAGGTGGGAGCCGATGAAACCAGCGGCGCCCAAAGTGAGGATCTTCATGCGTTAAACCAGCCTAACATTATCCCGCATTTCCCCAAGACCGGATAGGCAACTGGCCGTTGACGAGCCCGCGGCGGCGATTGGCGAGGACGGATGGCCACCAGCGGGAGTTGCGGGAGTACACACAGTATGCTACCTGATTGAGTAATGAGCAGTGCGACCGCCGTTCAGAGTTGCACATCCCTGGCAGTGCTGGTCCCCTGCTACAACGAAGCCGGCTCCATCGCCGCGTGTGTGGAACAACTCCTGGAACTGGAGGGTATCAACACCTTCCTGCTGATCGACGATGGCTCCCAGGACGGCAGTTCCGCGATTTGTGCGGCACTCGCGGCCCGGCATGCCCCTCGTGTCGAAGTATTGTTGCTGCCCCAAAACGTAGGGAAGAATGCCGCCATAAGAGCCGGCGCCGCCGCCGTCTCGGAAGAGTTCCTGATCGTTTTGGATGCCGACATGACCGTGGCGCCCGCATCGATCCGGTCAGTCCTCGAAGCGCTTGCCGGCGGTTATGCCGGAGGGTTCACTGCGTCCATGGAGCGGGACCGTCCCGGCGGAGGCGCACTGGCGCCCGGCCCGGAGCTGCGCGCGAATTCTCGCGTGTTTGTCTATGGATCGCGATTGCACGGCAACATGACGCGCGGAGCAATGTCCTTGGCGCACCGTCTGGGCAATCGGTTCTTCGCCGCATGGGTGTCCCTGTTACTCAATCGCGAAGTGAGTGACGTGCTTTGCGGCCTTAAGGCCCTACCTAAAGACGTGCTGTCAAACATGCCTTCCAGCGCCTGCCGGTGGGGCGATTTCGATCTGTTCTTTGCCGCCGCCGACGCCGGCTTGCGTTTCCTGGAAATTCCCGTGGCCTTTGCCCCACGTCGCGCCGGCCATTCCAAGATGCGCGCGTTCTCCGCCGGGCTGTACTTTGCCTATCTTTGCGCCGGCCGCACTTTGCGCGGGCTCTTGCATACGATCCGCCGGAAGGTGCCCGCGACGGCATCGTGAACGAGCAGGCCTGCGACCGCGAGCCGCGTCAGGCGAACGGGAGGAAGGCGCGATCCGGATTCGGGATATCGGCTCATTGCATGCCGCTTCGGAGGATGCGAGCTATACTGGCACGTTCAGTGGGGAAAACCGATAAGCGGCGGGGGTTGCGCGAAGCGTCACCCGTGGGCGCCACGCAAGGCTCGGCGGTCGGTGCGACGGGCCGGACGTGGCGGCGGCACGGGTGGCGGCTGCTGGCGCTTGGGGGCCTGGTCCTGGTGGCCTACTCGAATTCCTTCCAGGCGGGCCTGACGTTCGACAATGCCTCGATCATCGGGGAGGACCCGCGAATCCGGGTGGCCGCGCCCGCGAACATCGAGTCTATTCTGCATGGGCGGTATTGGTACGGCGAAAACCAGCGCCCGGCCACTTCGCCATGGTACCGGCCGTTCACCACTTTCACCTACCTGGTGAATTACGCGGTTCTCGGCAATGGCCCGCGCCCGGCGGGCTATCACTGGGTGAATCTTGCGCTGCACGAAGTCAACATGGTGCTGGTGTACGCGCTGGCCGTCCTGATTTTTGGAGGGTCCGCGCCGGCTTGGGCGCTGGCCGCGATTTGGGCATTGCATCCCCTGCAAACCGAAGCGGTCACCAATATTGTGGGGCGCGCCGAATTGCTGGCGGCTCTGGGCGTGCTGGCGGGCTTATTGTGTCACGTGAAAGGCGCCTCCGCGGCGGGGTGGCGCAGGGTGGCGTGGTTGGCGGGTCTGGCGGCAGCCCAGGCGGTGGGGCTGTTTTCGAAAGAGAACGGCGCTGTCCTGCCGGGCATCATGCTGCTCTACGACCTGACCTGGCCGGAGCGCGCAACCTGGCGCCGGCGGGCGGCCGCCTATGCCGCGGTGGCGCTGCCCATCGCCGTCTATCTCTATTTGCGCAGCGGCGTGCACATTCACATGGTGGTCGAATTCACCGAGAATCCGCTGGTGAGCGCCGGTTTCTGGACCGCGCGGCTCACGGCCATTAAAGTAATCGGGAAGTATCTGTGGCTGTTTGTCTGGCCGGCCCGGTTGTCGGCGGATTATACCTACAATGCGGTGGAGCTGTTCGGCTGGCGGCTGTGGAATTGGGAGGATGCCCAGGCGCTCATCGCGCTCGGGATTTGCCTGGCGGCCGCGCTGCTGGCCGTCCTGCTGGCCGTGCGCTGGCGCCGCACGGGGAGGCCGCTGCTCTTCTTCCTGGTTTTCTTCTTCGTGGCGCTGGCGCCCGCTTCGAACGTGTTCATGCTCGGCGGCAGCACCATGGCCGAGCGCTTTCTGTATCTGCCCTCGGTGGGCCTGGCCGGTTGCGTGGTGGCGGCCGTCCGCGCGCTTGGCCAGCGGGGCTGGCTGAAGCCTCCGGCGGCGGCGCGGGTTGCCTGGGCCGCGCTGGGACTGGTGTCGCTGGCGTTCGCCGCGCGCTCCTACGCCCGCAATTTCGATTGGCAGGACGAGCGCAGTCTCTGGGCCAGCACCGTGGCCGTCTGCCCGGGAAGCGTCCGGGCACACTACAGTCTGGGCCTCGAATTGGAGCGCGATCCGGACCGGCTGCCGGAGGCGATCGCCGAGTATGAGACAGCCATCGAGATCGAACCCGATTTCGTGGAAGCGCGCAACAACCTGGCAAACGCCCTGGCGCGCATGCCTGGGCGCCTTCCGGAGGCGATTGCCGAGTACCAGGCGGCCCTGCGGATTCGACCCGATCTCGCGGCAACTCACTACAACCTGGCAAGCACCCTGGCGCGCGTGCCCGGGCGGCTGGAGGAGGCGATTGCCGAATACCAGGCGGCGCTGCGGATCCGGCCGGATTACGCGATTGCGCACGACGCCCTGGCTGGGGCCTTGGCGCAGACGCCCGGCCGGCTGCCGGAGGCGATTGCCGAATACCAGGCCGCGTTGCGGATCGAGCCCCGTCGCGCGGAAGTTCACTACAACCTGGCAAACGCCCTGGCGCAGATGCCCGGCCGGCTGCCGGAAGCGATTGCCGAATACCAAACGGCGCTGCGGATTGAGCCCGATTTCGTGGAAGCGCACATCAACCTGGCGAACACGTTGGCGCGGACGCCCGGCCGGCTGCCGGAGGCGATTGTCGAGTATGAAGCGGCCCTGCGGATCAGGCCAGATCCGCGGTTGCGGGAAACCGTGGACCGGCTGCGGGCTTACATGACGACGAAATAGTGAAACACCGCGAGACCCTATGCCACACCCGATTTTGAGCGGTCTCCCGGCTCCCAGTCCCGAGACCCTGCTGGCCGTCGCGGTGTTGGCGGCTGGACTTCTGGCGTCCTGCTTCCGGTGGCGATGGCTGGGATGGTGGGAGCGTCCGCTGGCGCTGGTGGCGCGGCGCAAGGGGCTCGCGATCCTGGCGGCCGCGGCTGTCCCGCTGGTGCTGCGGGTGCTGTTGCTGCCGGTGTTCGCCGTGCCCGAGCCGGCCGTCCACGACGAGTTCAGCTTCCTGCTGGCGGCCGATACGTTTGCACACGGCCGCCTGGCGAATCCGCAGCATCCGTTCTGGGCGCATTTCGAAAGCATCCACACGCTGGCCCGGCCGGTGTATGCGAGCGCGTTTCCCATAGCGCCGGCGGCCGCGCTGGCAGCGGGACAGGTTGTGTTCGGACACCCTTGGGCGGGCGTCTGGTTGAGCGTTGGGCTGATGTGCGGCGCGGTCTGCTGGATGCTGCAGGGCTGGTTGCCGCCGCGTTGGGCGCTGATGGGGGCGTTGCTGGTGGCGCTGCGGATCGGCGTGGCGAGTTACTGGATGAACTCGTACTGGGGCGGAGCGGTGGCGGCGGCGGGCGGCGCACTGGTGCTGGGGGCGCTGCCCAGAATGATGCGCGCGCCCGGTTGGCGTCTGGCATTGGCGATGGGCACGGGCCTGGTTATTCTGGCGAACAGCCGGCCGGTGGAGGGCGCGTTTTTCGGGCTGGGCGTGGCGGTTGTGCTCCTCGCATGGATGCTGGGGAAACGCGGGCCGAGCCGCGGGGTGGCGTGGCGCCGCATTGTGCTTCCGCTGGCGGCGTTTCTGGGCCTCGCGGGGATTGGCGTGGGCTACTACTTTGCGCGCGTGACGGGCAAGCCGTGGGTTGCGCCCTACGTGCTGTACCGCACCAGCATGACCATGGTCCCGCACTTCATCTGGCAGAAGCCCACCGCCGAGCCGCTGTACAACAACCAGACGATGCGGCGCTTTTACGTGTATTGGGAAATGGCCAGTTACCAGGAGGCGCGCCGGTCGCTCGGGGCCGACCTGGTGCGCAAGGTTTCGGCGTATTGGCGCTTCTACTTCGGCCCGTTGCTCACCATCCCGCTCTTAGCTCTGCCATGCCTCTGGCGCGGTCGGCAGGTGCGGCAACTGGCGCTGATCGCCGCGGTCTTCTCGCTTTCGTTGGTGGGGCAGGTCTGGCACAACGAGCACTATGCCGCGCCGGCAACGGGGCTGGCGATTCTGATGGTCATCGTGGGCATGCGGTCTCTGCGGCTTTGGAAGTGGCGCGGGCGGCGCGTGGGCCTGTGTGTGGTGCGCTGCCTCGTGCCGGCGTGCGCGGCGATGCTGCTGGTGGTGATCGTGGCCGGCCGCGCTTCCGGCGATATCTCCGAGCGGCGCAGTTGGCGCTGGCCGTCGCCCGGCAACGTGGCGCGCGCGCGCATCCTGAAGCAGCTTGAGGCTTCGGGCGGCAAGCACCTGGTCTTTGTGAGATACGGGTTGTCTCATAACCTGGGTGAAGAGTGGGTGTACAACGGCGCCGATATCGACCAATCGCCGGTGGTGTGGGCGAGGGAGTTGGACCGAGGCAGCAACGCCGGACTGATGCGTTACTTCGGCGACAGGCGCGTGTGGCTGGTGGCGCCCGACGCGCCGCCCGCGCGCCTGACGCCCTACAGCGACGCGCCGCCGCGGCCGATGCCGTTCGTGCAACTGGGCGCGCCGGGAATCGCCGTGCTGCGCTGGGTGGACGAGGTGAGGCGCAGCGTGCTGGCTGCCGTCGGCGGGGACGAAAACAGCCCGCGCACCTGCGACGTCTGGAACGTCGAATTCCGCGCCGCCACGGGCGTCGAGGGGCCGGATGTGACCGGATGTTTCGCGGCCGGCGAGCGGGACCGGCCTGTCAGCTTCGAGCATTGGTTCGAGTGGCTGAAGTGGCAGAGATAGAGTAAAATGGAGTTGTGGCGACGGTGGCGCGGGCGTTTGCGGATACCGGTGTTCTGACGATCGGCCACTCCAACCACGCGATGGAGCATTTTCTGGATCTGCTCCGGCGTCACTCGGTGCAGGTCGTCGCCGATGTTCGATCCCATCCGTATTCCAAGTATGCCTCTGAGTTTAACCACGAGCCGCTCGCCGAAGCTTTGCGGGAAGCGGGATTCAAGTACGTCTACCTGGGGGCGGAATTGGGGGGGCGGCCTCGCGAAGACGGGTATTACGATCGCGACGGGCGGGTCCTGTACGACAAGGTCGCGGCGTCGCCCGCGTTCCAGGACGGATTGGCGCGTCTGAAGAACGGGATGCGGCAACACATCGTGGCTCTGCTGTGTGCGGAAGAAGACCCCGCGGGATGCCATCGACGGTTGCTGGTTGGCCGCGTTCTGACGGAAGGCGGAATTCGAGTGTCGCACATTCGGGGCGATGGCCGCCTCCAGACGGAGACTGAGTTGCGTTCGGCCGAGACGCGCGATCAACTGGGATTGTTCGAGGAAATGGAAACGGCGCCGTGGAAGTCTATTCCATCGGTTTCACAAAAAAGACGGCAGAGCAGTTCTTCGGCCTTCTGAAACGCTCTGGCATCCGCCAATTGCTGGACGTCCGCCTCAACAACGTTTCGCAACTCGCCGGGTTCACCAAGCGCGACGATCTGCGATTCTTCGTTGGCGAGATCTGCGGCGCAGAGTACCGGCACGAGCCGCTGCTGGCCCCCGCCAAGGAAATTCTCGACCGCTACAAAAAGGGGAAAGGTTCGTGGGAGGAGTACGAACGGCGGTTCGTGGCTTTGATGAAAGAGCGGCGGATAGAAGAAAAGCTGGACCGTTCGCTGTTTTCGCTTCCCACTGCACTGCTTTGCAGCGAGCCTACCGCGGAGCACTGCCACCGGCGGCTGGTCCTGGAATATTTGGCTGAGAAGTGGGGAGATCTTCGGATACTTCATCTGTGAGGGACTCCGTGCCGTCATTCGATCTCATCTGCCTGGCAAACTCTTACAAGTACAATCGGCGATGCGTGGCCGGCTTGCGCGCGGATGGGGGCGGCTGGCTGAGGCCGGTCAGCGAGCGGGAAAAGGGCGAACTCGACTATCACCAATTCCGCTACCCGGACCGGTCGGAACCGAGGGTGCTCGATGTCATTCGGATGGGGTTGTCGGGACCGCGCCCCCTGCCGCATCACCCGGAGAACTGGCTGATCGATGGGTCCGCCTGGGAGCCGGTTCAGCGCCCGGCATCCAAGGAATGCTACGCCAAGGTAATTGCCGGCGCAATCTCGCGGGACCCTCTGCTTTTCGGCAGCTCAGGTAGCCACGTGCCCGAAGAGCAATTCCGGAGGCAGGCGGCGCGGGAATCGCTGGTCCTCGTGCAGCCACGCGATGTCTGCTGGTATCGGGAACCGGACGGCGAAAGCAGCCGTAACCCCACGCGAGTGAGGTTCCAATTACTTCATACCGGGTACGATCTTCCGCTCACCGATCCCGCACGCAGGCGGTTGCTGGCGATGCAGCCCCCAGGCAGCCACTCGGCGGAGGATTTGTATATCCCCCAGGATCGCAAACTCCTCCTCACGATCAGTCTGAGCGAGCCGTTCAGCGGGTTTTGTTACAAACTGGTGGCGGGTGTCGTGGTGCTGCCGCAAGCTTGGGATCCATTCTTCTGAACCCGGTCCTACGCTGCTCCCCCGGTCTGCTACCATCTCAGCCATGCGGCTCCGCTCCGTCTTCGCCCTGCTGCTGCTCGCGGTCCCATTGGCGGCTCGCGAGCCTGTGCGGGCGCGTCACGGAATGGTGGTCGCGCAGGAGCCAATAGCGGCGGCCGTGGGAGTCGACGTGCTTCAGAAGGGCGGCAACGCGGTGGATGCGGCGGTCGCCATCGGATTCGCTCTGGCGGTCACGCACCCGTTCGCCGGCAACCTGGGCGGCGGCGGCTTCATGCTGGTCCGCCTGGCGGACGGGCGAGCCACGTTCTTCGATTTCCGCGAGCGCGCGCCCGGAAACGCCACCCACGACATGTACCTGGACTCCGCCGGCAACGTCACCCGCGACAGCGTGGAGGGTTGGCGCGCCTCGGGTGTTCCGGGCACCGTGCGCGGTCTGCAACTCGCCCACTCGAAGTTCGGCCGCGCCATGTGGGCCGACGACGTCGCTCCGGCCATCGAGCTGGCGTCCCGGGGATTCGAAGTTTCTTACTCGCTGGCCGAGTCGCTGCGGAACTCGCGCAACCTCTCGCGGCACCCTGAGTCGAAGCGCATCTTTCAGAACGGCGGAGCTTTTTATCAGGCCGGCGACAAGCTGGTGCAGCCCGAGTTGGCCGGTACCCTGCGGCGCATCGCGGCGAGCGGCGGCGCGGATTTCTACGAGGGCGAAACGGCGCGCATTCTGGCGGCGGGAATGGCCCGGAACGGCGGGTCGATCACGCTCGCCGACCTCAAGAACTACGCCGCCGTGGAGCGCACGCCGCTTACCGGGAAATATCGCGGCGCCTACGAAATCGTCACCGCGCCCCCGCCCAGTTCGGGCGGCGTCGGGGTCGTGCAGATGCTGGGGATACTGGAAGGCACCGGATACGAGAAGACCGGCGCGGGCTCGGCCGCGACTTACCATTACCTGGCGGAAGCCATGCGCCGATTCTACGCCGACCGCAGCGAGTACCTGGGCGATCCCGATTTCGTCAAGGTCCCGGTAGCGGGCATGCTCGCCCCGGCGTACATTGCAGGACTGCGGGCCAGCATCGATCCCCAGCGCGCCACGCCCAGCAGCCAGGTCCGGCCCGGCCATCCCGGCGGCGCCGAGAGCCTGGAGACCACGCACTACAACGTGGTGGATGCCGAGGGAAACGCGGTTGCCGTCACTTACACGCTGAACGGCGGCTACGGCAGCGGCGTGACAGCGCCCGGCCTGGGCTTCCTGCTGAATAACGAGATGGACGACTTCGCCGCCAAGCCCGGCGAGCCCAACATGTTCGGGCTGGTGCAGGGCGAGCGCAACGCGATTCAGCCCGGCAAGCGGCCGCTGTCTTCGATGACGCCGACCATCGTGCTGCGCGGCGGCAAGCTGTTTCTGGTGGTGGGCGCGCCCGGCGGGGCGTTCATCCCGTCCGCAGTGACGCAGACGATCCTCAACGTCATCGATTTCCAGATGAATGCGCAGGACGCCGTGGATGCGCCGCGCATCCATCACCAGTGGCTGCCCGACAAGCTGTATTGCGAGAAGGGCGTCTCGCCCGACACGGTGGCGTTGTTGCGGGCCAGCGGTTACGATGTGGACTTCTCGCCCGCGGTGGTGCTGGCGCGCGTCGAGGCCATTCGGGCCGATGGCGCCTGGCTCGAGGGCGGCACGGACGGGCGCGGCGCCGGGAAGGCCGTGGGGTACTAGAACCGCCGCCGGTGAAGCCCCTCAGTCCTTATCGCGGTGCGGCGCGTAGCCCGTGCCGCCCTCCTCGTCCTCCGGCGCGTGTTCGGAGAGGGTCACGACATCCTCTTCCGCGCCCTGTGGATCGGGGTGTTTCTTCTTCCTGCGGCCGGAGGGGTCGTCCGCATGCTGGCGGTTGACCGGGTCGTAGGAAGGAATCGAGCCGACGCGAAACTCGTCCATGGTCGCGCTCCTTGGTTGAGTTGTAAGCCAAACGGCGGGCAAAGTCAAACGGCCCCGTACCGGCGCGCCGCAATTCGTGAAACTTCGGAGGTTTTCCGTCGTCTAATCGGTCAGGAGGTAAGGGCTATGAGCAACGCGGCGGACCGGTTGAAGCTGGGCGAGGCGATACTAGCCCTCATCGAGCGAAAGCGCGCCGAGACGGGCGACGAATCGCTCGGCAGCGGCATCGAGCGAGCCGTCCTGGACATGCAGTTCCAGGAACTGGAAGCGGACATTCTGGAAGATCCCGGCGCTATCGCACCGTGGTTGATCCGGCGGCGCCGCGAGGGCTCTTAGTCCGGCCTCCTATCGAGAGTCGAAGTCCTGAGCCTCACTTGACCGCTGGCCGGGGGATTTCCTTCCCTCCGGCCAGCGGTCTTTTAGCTCGCCCTGCCTGGCGGCGCGTGAAATACTCCAGCCGTCACGCCCGGGTTATAATACAGACGACATGCAAGGAAATCCGAAAGTCATCGCCGAACTGAACGCCGCCTTGAAAGAGGAATTGACGGCCATCAACCAATATTTCCTCCACTCCGAAATGTGCGAGAGCTGGAAGTACGACAAGCTCGGGGACCACAACAAGAAACTGTCCATCCAAGAAATGAAACACGCCGAAGCGCTGATCGAGCGTATCCTGTTCCTGGATGGGTCGCCTACGCTGAGCGAGCCACTAAGCCTGGACATAGGACAGAACGTAAAAGAGCAACTGGCCGGCGATCTGAAGCTCGAGATCGGCGCGGTGGCGCTGTACAACAACGCCATCAAGGTGGCGGCGGAAGCCGGCGACAACGCATCCCGCATGTTGTTCGAACGCCTGCTGAAGGACGAAGAAGGACACGCCGACTGGCTCGAGGCCCAACTCCACCAGATCCAGGAGCTCGGATACGAGCGGTACTTGAGTCAGCAGATTCGCGAAGAGAAGTAAGGCGCCGGGCCGCCAGCCGCCGGTTTTCCGCCGGACGGCGGCTGGTTTCACCCCAACAATTCCAGAAAGGCCTTGGCCGCGTGGCTAAGGGCGCGGCGCGTGGGGTACACCAGCCGGATCTTGCGCTCCACGTGCATTTCCTTCACCCGCACCTCGTGCAGGATCTTCTTCGCGATGTCCTGCTCGACGCACATGCGCGGCAGAAACGCCACCCCCAGGTTCTGCTGCACGAACCAGCGGATAGCCTCGATGGTGGGCATCTCCACATCCATGGTCAGGTGCACCTTGTGGCTCTGGAACTCCCGCAGCACCACTTCGCGGTACGGGGACACCACGTTGTGAGCCACGAAATTCTCGCTGCCGAGTTCGGTGATGGACACCGTCTTGCGGCCGGCCAGGCGGTGCCGCGGGGAACACACGAACGTGAGGGCGTCGATGTAGATCGTTTTCGACCTTAGCCGCTCGTCGCCCGGATCGTAGCTGATCACGCCCAGTTCCAGGTTGCCGTCGATCAGTTCGTTGGGGATCTTGCTCGAAAAACTCCGCCGCACCTGGACCTTCACCTTGGGATACAGCTCGCGATACCGCTCGATGTGGTGCAACAGGTAGAGCGTGGTGGATTCGTTGGCGCCGATGATCAGGCGCCCGGAGGAATTGTCCTTCAACTCGGCCAGCGAGTTGGCCATCTCCTGGCGCAGGCTCTCGAAGCGGCGGGCGTAGTCCAGCGCCACGCGGCCCGCGTCGGTCAGGATGAGGTCTTTGCCTGAGCGGTCGATCAGGCGTTCCCCGAGTTCCTCTTCCAGGCGCTGCAACGCCAGCGACACGGCCGGCTGTGTCCGCAGCAACTTCTCGGCGGCGCGCGAAAAGCTGCGCTCGTTGACCACCGTCAGAAACACCTGCAGGGAGTACAGTTCCATGGCGAAACTCCATTATAACAGTTGTTAATACGTGACGCTAAAATTATAAATTTGCCAAATCGTGTGCAGTCGTCGATAATGTGAATCAGGAACTTGAGGGCAGGCGTTTGACCCGCCCCTCCGGCGCACAACCAACCAGTGAACGGCGCGGTGGGACGGGTGGCCAGTCGGGCCGCGCCTGCCCGGTTCTTTCTTGGGAGTTCTCCTTTTGGTGGGTGCATGAGCGACCGAGTATACATTTTCGATACGACCCTGCGCGATGGCGAGCAATCGCCGGGCTGCAGTATGACGGTTCCTGAGAAGCTGCAGATGGCCCGCAAGCTGGTGGATCTGGGCGTCGATTTCCTGGAAGCCGGTTTCCCCATCGCCTCGGAAGGGGATTTCGAGGCGGTGGAAGCGGTGAGCCGCGAGTTTCCCGAGGCCCAGGTGGCCGGCCTGGCGCGCTGCTGCCGGCTGGATGTGGAACGCGCCGCCAAGGCCCTGGAGCACGCCCGGCGGCCGCGCATCCACACCTTCATCGCCACCAGCGACATTCATCTGAAGTACAAGCTCAAAAAGTCGCGGCCTCAGGTGCTGGACGAAGCCGTGGCCGCGGTGGAGCTGGCGGGGCGCCATGTGGACGACGTGGAGTTTTCGGCCGAGGATGGCGCGCGCACGGAGCCCGAGTACCTGGAAGCCATTTCGAAGGCCGTGGTTGCGGCCGGGGCGCGCACCGTCAACATCCCGGATACGGTGGGTTACTCGACGCCGCGGGAATACGGCGCACTGATCGGCCATGTGGCCAAGGTTCTGGGCGATAGCGCGGTCGTCAGCGTACACTGCCACGACGACCTGGGGCTGGCGGTGGCCAATTCCCTGTGGGCCATCGAGAACGGCGCGCGCCAGGTGGAATGCACCATCAACGGAATCGGCGAGCGCGCCGGCAACTGCTCGCTGGAAGAGATCGTCATGATCCTCAAGACCCGCGCGGATGCGTATCCCTATTACACCGGCATCAACACCGAGCACCTGTACTCGGCGAGCGAATTACTAAGTTCCCTGATCACGTTCGGGCCGCAGCCCAACAAGGCCATCGTGGGACGGAACGCGTTTTCTCACGAAGCCGGCATCCACCAGGACGGCTACCTGAAGGAAAAAACCACCTACGAGATCATCGATCCGCACTCCGTGGGCGTGCCCGAGGGCCGCCTGGTGCTGGGCAAGCACAGCGGCCGCCATGCCCTTCAGCAGCGCGGCCACGACCTGGGCTACGAGCTTTCGAAGGCGGAGCTGGACAACCTGTATCACCGCTTCACGGCGGTTGCCGACCATCGCAAGAAGGGCCTCATGGACGAGGAGATCGTGGCGCTGATTCAGGAAGCGCGGCAAGCTATTCTGGTAGCTGCGAACTAATTCATGGATCTGAACGTTCTGGTTCTTCCCGGCGACGGCATCGGCACGGAAGTCACGCGCGAAGCCGTTCGCGTTTTGCGCCGCGTCTGCGGCAAGTGGGGCCACGCCCTCCAGCTCAGCGAAGGATTGCTGGGCGGCGTAGCCATTCATCGGACCGGTTCGCCGTTTCCGGACGAGACCGCCCGGCTGGCAGAAGCGGCCGACGCCACGCTGATGGGCGCCGTAGGCTTGCCTGAGTTCGAAAACGCGCCGCCGGACAAGCGGCCCGAGAAGGGACTGCTGGGAATTCGCAAGGCCTTGGGCGTGTACGCCAACCTCCGCCCGGTGCGCGCCTATGCGGCGCTGCTGGATTCCTCGCCGCTGAAGAACCAGCTTGTGGAAGGCACCGACATGATCATCGTCCGCGAGCTGACGGGCGGAATCTACTACGGCATGCCGCGCGGGATCAGCGGAGAGGGCGCGGAAATGCGGGCGGTCAACACCATGACTTATACGCGCGCCGAGATCGAACGGGTTTCCCGCATGGCGTTCCGCCTGGCGCAGGGGCGCCGCAAGAAGGTAACGTCGGTGGACAAGAGCAACGTGCTCGAGAATTCGCAGTTATGGCGGCGCGTGGTGGTCGATATTGCCCGCGAGTTTCCGGATGTGGCGCTCGATCATATGCTGGTGGACAACTGCGCCATGCAACTGATCCTCAATCCGCGGCGGTTCGACATAGTTCTGACCGAGAACATGTTCGGCGACATCCTGAGCGATGAAGGCGCGGTGCTGGCCGGTTCCATCGGGATGCTTCCCTCGGCCTCCATCGGCGACCGCCGGCCGTCGGGAGCGCAAGTGGGGTTGTACGAACCGGTGCACGGATCGGCGCCGGATATCGCCGGCCAGAACAAGGCCAACCCGTTGGGCGCCATCGGATCGGTGGCCGCCCTGCTGTCGTATAGTTTCGGATTGCGGGAGGAAGCCGCCGCCGTCGAGGCCGCCATCGAGCGGGTACTCGCCAGCGGGACGGTGACCGCGGACCTGCGGCCGAAGGGCGCGCCCGCCACCACCGAAGCGGTGGGCGAAGCGGTGTGCGCGGCTATTTGAGCCGCCGGGCGCGGGACGCCGCCGTCCCGCTCTTCGCTGGCAGAATAAGTACTCGCCACTGGCGAGAAGCCGGCCAGGGGGCCGGCTGCGGACGAGGGCGTCCGCCCCACAAGCGGAGCCGCCCAAGGCTGTATCCTGGAGTTTTATGTCTCGAACGATCATCGAAAAACTGTGGGATTCCCACGTAGTGTACGAGCGGCCGGGCGCGCCCACGCTGCTCTACATCGATCTGCACCTGGTGCACGAAGTCACCTCGCCGCAGGCCTTCCAGGGTTTGCGCGAGCGCGGTCTCACAGTGCGGCGTCCCGATCTGACCCTTGCCACCGCCGACCACAGCATCCCCACCACGGACCGGTCGCTGCCAATCGTGGACGAGATCGCGGCCAAACAGCTCGCACAACTGGAAGCTAACTGCGCCGAGTTCGGCATCCGCTGCCTGGGGATTCACAGCGACCTGCAGGGCGTGGTGCACATCGTCGGACCCGAGTTGGGTCTCACGCAGCCGGGCATGACGGTGGTCTGCGGCGACAGCCACACGGCAACGCACGGCGCTTTCGGGGCCCTGGCGTTCGGCATCGGCACCAGCGAGGTGGAGCAGGTGCTGGCTTCGCAATGCCTCTTGCAGCGCAAGTCGAAGAGTTTCCAGGTGCGCGTGGACGGCGCGCTGAAGCCCGGCGTTGCGGCCAAGGACATCATTCTGGCGCTGATCGCGCGCATCGGCGTGGGCGGCGGCACGGGCAGCGTCTTCGAGTTCACCGGCGGCGCCATCCGCGCGCTCTCCATGGAAGAGCGCATGACCGTCTGCAACATGTCGATCGAAGGCGGCGCGCGCGCCGGACTGGTGGCGCCCGACGACACCACGTTCCAGTATCTCTTCGGACGCCGGCACGCGCCGAAGGGCGCGGCCTGGGACGCCGCCCTGGCGCGCTGGAAGCAGCTTCCCACGGACGATGGCGCCGCCTACGACCGCACCGTCACCATTGACGCCGGCGCGCTCGAACCCATGATTACCTACGGCACCAACCCGGGCATGGGCCTGCCGATCGGCGCGCCGTTGCCCGATCCGGCGCGGATCTCCGACCCGCTCGAACGCGAGAGCGTCACCAAGGCACTGAAGTACATGGGCCTGGAAGGCGGCAAGCCGCTGCTCGGCCACGCGATCGACGTGGTGTTCATCGGCAGTTGCACCAACGGGCGCATCTCCGATCTGCGCGCCGCCGCGGGCGTGCTCCAGGGCCGCAAGGTGAGCCCGAAGGTGCGCGTCCTGGTGGTGCCGGGCTCGCAGGAGGTGAAGCGCCAGGCCATCGCCGAGGGGTTGCCGGAGATCTTTCGCGCGGCCGGCTGCGAATGGCGCGAGCCGGGCTGTTCCATGTGCATCGCCATGAACGGCGACCAGTTGGCGCCGGGCGAGTACAGCGTCTCCACCAGCAATCGCAACTTCGAGGGCCGGCAGGGCAAGGGCGGACGCACCTTCCTGGCCAGCCCGTTGACCGCGGCCGCCAGCGCCATCACCGGCGTGGTCACCGATGTGAGGACCGTGCTATGAAGCCATTCGCCAATTTCCAAAGCCGCATCGTGCCGCTGCCGCTGAATAACATCGATACCGACCAGATCATTCCGGCGCGGTTTCTGAAGACCACGTCCAAGCAAGGACTGGATGCGCAGCTCTTCTGCGACTGGCGCTACGACGCCGAGGGCAACCCCAACCCGGATTTCGTGCTCAACCAGCCGCGCTCGCGGGGCGCGCAGGTGCTGCTGGCCGGCGACAATTTCGGCTGCGGCAGCTCGCGCGAGCACGCTCCCTGGGCGCTCACCCAGTTCGGATTCCGCGCGGTCGTCAGCACTTCGTTCGCCGATATCTTCCGCCAGAACTCGCTCAAGAACTCGCTCGTGCCCATCGCCATTCCCGCCGATGCGCACGCCGAGTTGCTGGCGGCGGTGGCGACCGACCCCGACGCCGAGGTGGCCATCGACCTGCCCAACCAGACGCTCACGCTGCCCGGCGGACGGAAGGTAGAGTTCCCGGTGGACGAATTCTCCAAGCACTGCCTGGTGAACGGTGTGGACGAGTTGGGCTACATTTTGCAGCAGCGTCCGGCCATCGCCGCTTTCGAAGCGGCGCACCCGGCGGCCATTAGCGCACTGGGGTAGCGCGGCCGCACCTACCAGTTGAGCGCCGCTCGGACTTCGGGCTCGCGGCCTTCCGCGGCCGCCGTCACGCGCTTGCGGATTTCCTCCGACTCGCGGTTCAGGGACAACGCCTCAATCGCCGAGCGCGCGTCGCCGGCACTGCCGTCCCTCACGAGGCCCAGCAGGAACTCGAGCGCGCGCTCATGCCGCGACAGCGCCAGCCCGCGCAGTGCCGCCCGGCGGCGTTCCGGGTCGCGAGTCTCTTCGCGGAAGGCGATCAGCGCCTCCACGGCGCCGGCCAGCCGCGAGGACCCCAGGGACAGCGCGGCCTCCGCGCACAGTGCCTCGCCGGCGTCTTTCAGGAAGCCTGCCACGAAATCGCGAGCGTCGTCCCTCCCGGCGATCAGCGCCTCCACCACTCCGGCCATCGGCGACGATCCCAGAGACAGGACCGCCTTCTTGGCCGGCGCCTCGGCGCTTTTCAGGAAACCCGCCACGAACGGCACCGCGCTTTCTCCCTCCAGGGCCAGCACGCCGTCGAATGCCTGGCCCGTCACCTGAAGCGCCTTGTCTCCCAGCCTGGCCTTGAGACGCAGCAGCAGCGCGCCTTCCTCGCCGGGCATCTGCACGAGCGCCCGCACGGCTTCCGCGCGCACCAGGTCGCTGGGATCGGCGAGCGAATCCACCATGGCGCGGAGGGTGTCCTGGCGCGGGATGTCGGAGCAGGCCGCCAGCGCCAGCACACAGGTTCCGCGCAGGTTGGCCGCGGTATCCGCCTGCCCGCCCCACACCGGCTCCAACTGGATGTGGCGCAGGCCGCGCAGGTAGGGCGCCGAATCCCGATGGTCGAGAGCCACCAGGGCCCGCGCAATGGCGTGCTTGCCCCAGCACTGCGGATCGCGTTGCGCGCCGTGTTCGAGGAGGCGGCCGAAGGCGCGGAGCAGGCCGGGAACCAACTCGCGGAGGCCGCGTTCGCCGGCTATCGCGGCCGCCTTGGCCACGATCAAGTTGATTCGGTCGCCGAGCGCTTTGGCCAGCGCCGGAGCCGCCTCGCTTTCCGGCGCATCGCGCAGGGCGCCGAGGCGCTCGATTTCCCGCTCAATCTCGCGAACGGCCATGTGACGCGCGCTCCCCAATCCAGGATAGCCGGCGTCCACCCGAATGTGTCCCGTACCGGGCCACTCACGGAATCCTGGGATTTGTGGCGAACGGCGCCAGCGAAGCCGGCCATCGCATGCGGCGGGAGCCGGCCGTTGCATGCGGCGGGAGCCGGCCGTTGCATGCGGCGGGAGCCGGCCATCGCATGCGGCGGGAGCCGGCCGTTGCATGCGGCGGGAGCCGGCCGTTGCATGCGGCGGGAGCCGGCCGTTGCAGGCGGCGAAGCCGGCTGTTGCATGCGGCGGGAGCCGGCCATCGCCGCCTTCGAAGCCGCACACCCAGCGGCCATCGACACGCTGCGGTAGCGGCGCGGGGCGGGATGGCGGCCGGGGCGGCGCTGGCGCAAGGCGGCTTGCTACCGGAACTCGAAGGTCAGCGGCGCCACTGCCTGGACTGGTTTGCCGTCCTTCTGGAATGGCTTGAACTTCCACCCGCTTACGGTTTTGGCGCAGGGACGCGTCAAGACCGAGTTGCCCGTCATGATCTTCACGTCAATCGCTTGCCCGCTCTCATCGATGCGGACCTCCAGTTCCACCTTGCCGGTTATCTTGAGCTGGCGGGCTACCGTCGGATACTCCGGCAGAGGCTTGACGACAGCCGCCTCCTTGACTTCGGCCTCGGTGACCCGAAGATCGTCCCCAGCCCAGCCTGGGGAACGGAACAGTGAGAGAAGGGCGATGCAGGCGCAGGTCGATTTTGTCATGGAACGGTCTCCGTTTTAGAAGCTCACTCGCAATCCCAGTTGGATCTGGCGGGAGGTGCCCAGGCCCAAGTTCCGTCCGACGGTGCTTGAAATGACGCCAAAGTTAGCCGATTGCGCCGTGGTGAAGGCCGCTCCCGGCTGTATGAACGGCGACACATTCACCAGCATGCCGGTGGGCGGAGCGAAATTCGCGTGGTTCAGAGCGTTGTAAATGTCCGCCCGGAACTGCAGTTCGGTGCGCTCGCCGCAATGGAAGGTGCGGGTCGCCTGCCCGTCCAACTGCGAGAATCCCGGTCCCGTAAGGGCATCGCGGCCCAGGTTGCCGTAGGAGCCAAGTTGCGGAACGGTGAAGGCCGCCGGGTTGAAGACCGACAGACGGCTGTTGAGATACGGATTCACGCCCGCCACGACGCCCGGCCTGAAGGAGCCATACGTGCCGCCGCCCGCCGGAGTATCCGGCACCGGCAGCGCTCCGGGAGTGCCGGGCGCCACCACTTCTCCCGCCGCGGTCACGAAGGAGGTATCGGAGCGCGTCAGCGTTACGTTGACGGGAACTCCGCTGCGAACGCTGAAGAGTGCGCCCGCGCTCCAGCCGGCCAGCACCGCGCCCGCTATCCCGTTGTTCCAGTGGCGGCTTCCGCGCCCTAACGGCACATGATAGATGCCGTTGATGGACGCGGCCCGGCGCACGTCGAAATCCGCCGGCCCCTTTTCGCATTGGAGACAGGCGGGATTCTGCAGCGCCGTTCCCTCGGACTGGGTGTCGGTGAGGTTATGCGACCAGCCAAACTGCGCCCCCACCAGCAGGTCTTCCGCAAAGCGGCGGTTCAACTGGAGCTGGAGGGCGTGATAGTCATCCGACCCCCCGCCCGCGATGTAGGGGATTTCACCGAAAGCGGGATTCTGCCGCAGCAACTCGCCGTAAGGCGTCATGCCGGTGACCGGGTTGCCCCAGCGGCGGGTGATGAGATCCCGGCCGGCGCTGCCGAGGTAAGCGGCCTGCGCGGTGAACTGGGCCGGAAGAACCTGCTGCACCGACAAGCCCCACTGATACACCCGCTCCGCAAAGCGTGAACTGCTGTCGATACCGATGGGAGTCTGCACGGTAAGACCGGCAGCCGCGGCGGCGTTCAAATCGGCCGGGAAACCGAGGCCATCGGCGCTGAAACGCGGTGCGGCGTTTTCGACCGGACCCAGGAAATCGCGCAACTGGCCGGGGCTGTCGTGAACCGCGCCGCCCAGGCGGAGTATCGTCCTCGAGTGCATTGCCTTGGGCGCCCAGGCCAGTCCCAGGCGCGGCGCCATCCCCATCCCGGAGGGCCGGTACGGACTGCTTCCGGAAGGCAGGAAGCTCAGGCGGTCCATATCGAAGACACGCGCCTGGCCGCCGGCGCCGTTCACCGCGGTGTAGAACTCGTAGCGCATCCCCGCATTGACGCTCAAATCGTCGCGGACGCGCCATTCGTCCTGCACAAAACCTCCGTAGAGATCCTGCTGCGCCTCCGCATGCAGGTCGCCGATGAAGGACACGGTGGCTCCCAGGTCGGCGATGAAACCCGCGGTACTGAAGGAGTACACCGTGCCGCCCAGCGTGCTCAGCGGAACGCGCACTGCGCGAACCTCCATACCGGCCTTGACGTTGTGGCGTCCGCCGATCCACGATACCGTTTCGATGGCGGAATAGCTGCGGCTGCGATAGTCGGCGGTGCGGCCGTAGTCTCCGCCAGCCTGTTTTCCCACACCGCCAAAGGCCCAGGTGGACAATTGCGCCCCGGGCAGGGCCACGAAATCGCTCATCCAGCCGAACGGAGTGGCATAGCTCAACCCGGTGGGCGCCCGGTTCAACCCGAATTTCAACTCGTTGAAGACCGTTCCCACGCTGCCGTTCCAACTGGCCATGGCGTTGTCCGGAGCGGCGTGTGCCAGCATATATCGAGGCGTGACGGTGGTCTGGTCGAGCGTGTCCATCCACTGCTTGGCCTTCACGTAGCGCAGCGCCAGTTTGTTGCGGTCGGTGAGGTTGAAGTCCAGCCGCGCGCTGGCGTTCCACTCACCCAGCCGGCTCATTCCGGAACGCCCGGCCAGCACGATCAAGGTGCCGGGAGCGGGCGTGGGGGCCACCGGCAGGGTGGCAATGATCCGGGCTGTTGCCGGATTAGAGATCGCAATCAGCGTGTCGGTGGGCACGGGCGCCTGGCCCGAGACCATGGAACTCTCCCCAAGCCGCTCGAAGGCGGCGAAGAAAAAGGCGCGGTCCTTGCCAAGCAGGCCCGGAATCGGTCCGCCGGCGGTGGCGCCGTACTGGTTCATGCGCAAGCGTCCATCTCCGGTGGCGAAGAAGTCCCGTGCCGCCAGATCGCTATGCCGGAAGTTCTCGTAGAGCGAACCATGCAACTGTCCGCTGCCGGATTTCGAAACCACGTTCACCAGACCGCCCGAGCCCATCCCGTACCCGGCGGGCTCGAGCGCGGTATCCACGCGAAATTCCTGGATCGTCTCGATCGAGGTTTGCAGCCGGAACTGCGTTCCCACCACCGGAAACCATCCCGGATTCGGATCGATCACCGACCCCGCGTCGATGCCGTCGAAGCTGTAGCGGTTATGACTGGTGGGCTGGCCGCTGAAAGACAGCTTGTCGAATCCGCCGTCGCTGAGGTTCACGGCGCCCGGCGCCAGCAGCGTCAGGATCGAATAGCTGCGGCCGTTCAGGGGCATGGCCGAAACCTCCTGGGGCGTGACATTCACGCTCAGGCTGGCGCTCGACAGGTCGGCCGAAACGTCTTTGGAAACCGCAATCACGGTGCTCTCGGCCAGCGTGTTGAGTTTCAACTCGATGGTGCGCGCCTGGCCCACGCCCACTTCCACCACCACCGCGCACTCGCTATAGCGCGGAGCCGAGGCGGAGATCTGGTACGTATCCGCCGCCAATTCAGGCAGTGCGAAAGCGCCGTCCCCGGCCGAAGTCGCTTCCAATTCCTGGCTGCGATTCTGGCCGACGGCCTTGATCTTAGCGCCGGCGATGGCCTGTCCCGCCGAGGATTTCACCACGCCGGTGACACGGGCCGCGGTTTGCGCCGGCGCTGGGGTGGAGAGGCTGGCGAGCGCCACGATAGTCGGTAGAAAGCCTGATGTTTGGAGTTTCATTTTGCCTTTCGGTTCGGTACGCAGTGACGGGAATACTCACACACCTGTTTCTCATCGGCAGGATCGCCAGCCTTCCTTAACCCGGGACCGGTTCTCATGCCGGCAACCGGCGGAAGACCGGGGAAATGACAGGCCCGGGGCCGGGCATCCCCGCTTGCCTGCGGTGGAAGACCGGGAAATGACAGCCTCGGGCCGGGCGTCTCCGCTTGCGTGCGGCGGAAGACCGGGGAAATGGCAGCCCTAGCCGGGCGTCCCCGCTTGCCTGGGGGGCTCTTAACCGTTTGTTCACACTCGCCCGCTATAGTGGTAGATATGCCCCGGCGCGCCACCACGGAGAACCTCGCACGGTGAAGCGTCTCGCCCTGCTGCTGTCCGCCGCCGCCTTGCCATTGGCCGCTCAGGACCCAGCATCCGCGCCCGATCCCGAGCGCTGGAACCTCTACTGGCAGGCCACCTCCATCGGACAGTATCACGGCAGCTTCCCATCCCTATATTCCGGCCCGTTCAGTCTGGCGTCGCACCCGGAAGCCGAAGCCTCGCTCACCACCACCCTGTTCCTTGGCTGGCGGCCGTTCCGGGACACGCAACTTTATTTCGATCCCGAAATTGCCGGCGGACGCGGGTTCAGCGCCACCGACGGCGTCGCCAATTTTCCCAACGGCGAAATGCCGCGCGTGGCCGCCGCCACTCCCAAACCGTATCTCGCGCGGCTGTACATCACCCAGGATTTCGGCTTCGGCGACGAGCGCGAAGCCATCGACAGCGACGAGAACCAGCTCGCCGGCTCGCGCCCTATGACGCGCTATTCCATCACCGCGGGCCGCTTCACCGTCACCGACTTCTTCGACAACAACCGCTACAGCCACGACCCGCGCACCCAGTTCATGGGCTGGGCCGTGATGTACAACGGCGCCTGGGACTACCCCGCCGATACCCGCGGCTACACCTGGGGATGGGTGCATGAGTTCCACACCCGCCGCTGGTCGCTGCGCTACTCCAGTTCGGCCGAGCCGCGCGTCGCCAACGGCCTGCGCTTCGACCGGCGGCTGCTGCGCGACCGGGGGGACGTGTTCGAAGGCGAGATCCGCGGCAAGCTGGGCGGCCACGACGGCGCGGTGCGCATTCAGCACAATCGCCAACACACGGATTCCGGCTCCTACGCCGATGCCCTGCGCGTGGCGGCGCAAACGGGCGCCACGCCGGATGTGGCCGCGGTGCACCGTGCGGGCACGCTCAAATACGGTTTCGGCGTCAGCGCCGACCAGGAAGTCGCCGCCGGCATCGGCGTCTTCGGCCGCCTGGGATGGAACGACGGCAAGACCGAGAGCTTCGTCTTCACGGCCATCGACCGGCTGGCCACGGCGGGCGTTTCGGTGGCGGGCGACCGCTGGAAACGGCCCCACGATACGGCGGCTTCCGAGTGGACCGTCAACGGCATCTCGGGCGTCCACCGCACATACCTGGAGCGCGGCGGACTGGACTTTCTCATCGGCGACGGCAGGCTGCGCTACGGGCGCGAGAGCGTCTGGGAAAGCTACTACTCCGCGCGCCTGGCGCCCTGGCTGTTCGCCACCCTGGACCTGCAACACATTACCAACCCCGCGTACAATCGGGACCGGGGGCCGGTGTGGGTGGAAACGCTGCGGCTGCATGTCGAGACGGGGAAGAAGTGAGGTGTGGGGCGGACCCCCTGGTCCGCGGCCGGCCCCCCGGCCGGCCTCTTGCCCGTGGCGGGCACTTGGTTCTGCGCCCGAAGAGCGGGACGAGGGCGTCCCGCGCGGACCAGGGGGTCCGCCCCACATTGGCGCTGCTGGTTGCGGTGTGCTTCGCGTGCGCGGTGGCAGCGCCCGCCGCGCGGCCCTACTCCGTGGAGCGCTACGACGCGCGGATCGCGCTCGATGTCGAGAAGCAGCGTCTGGACGGCGAGGTAGCAATCCGCTACCACAGCCGCGCCGGCTCGCTGGACACGGTGGAACTGGATGCCGGGCCGGCGGTCGAAATCGCCGAGGTCCTGGATGGCCAGACGCGGCTGCGGTTCGCGCGCCAGGGCGGGCTGCTGGTTGTCGCGCTCGCCAAACCGGTGCTTGAGGGCGTGCCGCGGACCCTGACGATTCGCTACCGGGCCGGCCCCGGCAAGGGCTTGAAGTTCTTCCCCGATCAGGTCTATACCGAATTCTTCACCAGCGACTGGATGGTGTGCAACGACCGTCCCGATGGCCGCGCCACTCTGCGCCTGCGGATCGCCGCCCGGAGAGGCTGGCGCGTGGCCGCCAGCGGCGATCCGGCCGGAGGCGCCGAATGGCGGATCGATACGCCCGTGCCTCCGTTCCTCTACGGGTTTGCAGCGGGCCGCTTCCAGGAGACCGGTGACGGGCGCCTGCGCATTCTCGGCTCCGCGGATACGATGCTGTCCGCGCCGGCCATCCTGGACGCCACCCGCGCCGCCCTGCGGTTCTTCGCCGTCCGAACCGGCAAGGACTACCCCGCCGCGGTCTATACCCAGGTCTTCACCCACGGCGGCCCCATGCAGGAGAACGCCAATCTGACCCTGTTGCCGGAAGCCTATGGCAACGGCCTGCGCGCGCAGCCGGACGACCTCTGGCTGCTGGCTCACGAACTGGCGCACCAATGGTACGCCGTCGGGATTCCGTGCCAGGACTGGTCGGACTTCTGGCTCAACGAAGGCATGGCCACGTTCCTGGCCGACGCGTTCCTCGAAAGCCGCTTCGGCCGCGAGCGGTACGAGAGGGAGATCGAGCGGTCGCGCGGCATCTACGAGCGGTTGAAGGGCGAGGGGAAAGACCGCCCGCTCTCGTTCCATGGCTGGAATACGGCGAGCGAGGCCGGCGGCCAGATCCCCTATCACAAAGGCGCGTACGTGCTCGATCTGCTGCGCCGCGAGATGGGGGACGACGCTTTCTGGCGCGGTATCCAAGTCTACACTCGCGACAACTGGAACAAGCCCGTCACCACCCGGGAGTTTCAAACGGCCATGGAAGCCGCCGCGGGGAAGAGCCTGGCCCGGTTCTTCGAAAATGGCGTCTGACCCCTATTTCCTTTTTACATAGTCCGGAATACCTTGCCCAGTATCTTCATCGCCGCATCCACGTCCTTTTCCGCCGCGATATACGGCGGCAGAAAGCGCAGCACGGTATCGTGCGTGCAATTGAGCAGCAGGCCCTCGGCCATGGCGTCGAGCACGATCTGCTTGCCCGGCACGGTCAGTTCCACGCCCAGCATCAGGCCGAATCCGCGCACTTCCTTGACGAAGGAATGCTTGCGCGCCAGATCGTTTAGCAGCACGTGGAAGTAGCCGCCGACCTCCTGAATCGAAGGTAGCAGGCCTTCAAGAATCTCGAAGAATTCCAGGCCCACGCGGCAGGCTAGCGGGCCGCCGCCGAACGTGGTGCCGTGCATCCCCGGCTTGATGGCCGCGGCCGCTTTGGCATTCGCCAGGATGAAGCCCAGTGGGATTCCGCAAGCCACCGGCTTGGCCGCCACCACCACGTCGGGCAGGATCACGGGCTGCGAGCGCTGGTAGGCGAAGTAAGTGCCGGGGCGGCCCACGCCGCACTGCGTTTCGTCGGCGATCAGCAGGGCGTTGTGGTGGTCGGCCAGCGCGCGCGCTTTGGCCGCGAACTCGGGGGTCAGCGGGATGACGCCGCCTTCGCCCTGGATCAGTTCCAGAATGATGCCGGCCGTGCGGTCGCCAACCGCCGCTTCGAGCGCCGCCACGTCGTTCGCCGGGACAAACTTCACGCCAGGGAGGAGCGGCTCGAATGGCTCCCGGTACTTAGGTTGCCCGGTGACCGAGAGCGAGCCGAAGGTCCGTCCGTGGAACGAATTCTCGAGCGAGACGATCTCGTACTTCTGCGGGTCGATGGCGTGGCCGTGCCCGCGCGCCATTTTCAGTGCGCCTTCGACGGCTTCGGTCCCGGTGTTGGCGAAGAACGCGCGCTCCATGCCGCTCACTTCCACCAGCCGCTTGGCCAGCGGTCCCTGGTACAGGTTGTAGTACAGGTTCGAAGCGTGGATCAGCAGCCCGGCCTGCTCGCGGATCACTTTGACGATGCGCGGATGGGCATGCCCCAGGGCATTGACGCCGATGCCGGTCAGGAAATCCAGATAGCGGCGGCCCTCGGTGTCATAAACGTAACAACCCTTGCCGCGGGCCAGCACCAACGGATAGCGGGCATAGTTCTGAAGCAGGTATTGCTGTTCCAGGTCTTTGACCGCCTGGGCAGAGATCTCCGGAACGGGAGGAGGAGCGCTTGACATTTTCCTATTTTAACCGATCCCCCCGTTCAACCCCATCCCGCGCCGTTCAACCAATCAATTCAACGGTCCGATGGCAATCCGTGGAACTGGGCCGCGGCCTTTCTTATACTGTGTCTAAGAACACTCGGAGCAGGCGAGGGAACAACCGGTTCAATGGCAGGCCGCCGGGTTGACAGGCGGAAGCGCCTGTCCCACCTTGCTGTCGGAGGACTTGCAGACAGGGTGGGGCAGGCGCTTCCGCCTGCCAACAGGTAGCTTCGGAACGGGCACTAAGAGGAGGGAATTGCGGGATGCACAGGCCCATCAAATACGCCGAAAAGGCTCTCACCTATGCCGCCGGGGCGGCGTGGACCGTTTTCGACAAACTGAACCAGATCGGTCAGAACCCCGGGTTCGTGCCCAAATGGTCCGACAAGCCGCTGTTGAAGTCGTGGGAGAAGACCAAGCCGCCGCTGGGCTGGCCGCGCCAGACGGATTCGTTGTGCCCGCGCTGCGTGCCCGAAATCCGCCAGCAGATTCTGGACGGCAAGACGCCGCTCGAAGTGCTGTATACCGACAAGCCCGGCGAGATTCCGGCCACCGTGCTGGAGCGCGACGGCAAGATTCTGATGGTGAAGGAGTGCCCCATTCATGGCCGCTTTGAAGACGTCATGGCCATCGACACGGCGTTCTTCAAGCACCTGGAAGACGTCTTCCCGGGGCGCGACATCCGCGCGCACAACGATGAGACGCTGCACCGGCACGGCTCCAGCACCATCAAGCATGGGCGCGGATCGGTGCTGACCGTAGACCTGACCAACCGCTGCAACATGATGTGCGACCCGTGTTTCATGGACGCCAACCAGGTGGGCTTCGTTCACGAACTGGCCTGGGAAGACATCCGGACGCTGCTCGATAACGCCATCACCATCAAGCCCAAGCGGCAGATGTCGGTGCAGTTCTCGGGCGGCGAGCCCACCATTTCGCCGCACTTCCTGAACGCCGTTCGCTACGCGCGCGAGGTGGGCTACACCTCGGTGCAGGCGGCCACCAACGGCATCGAGTTCGCCAAGAGCCCGGAATTCTGCCGCCAGGCGGCCGAAGCCGGCCTGAGATACGCCTACCTGCAATTCGATGGCATCGGCAACGCCGCCAACGCGCACCGCAAGGTGGGCAACCTGTTCGACGTGAAACTGCGCGCCATCGAGAACCTGTACATGGCCGGCGTCGATATCATCCCGGTCATCACCATCGTCAACGGAATTAACAACGAGCAGGTGGGCCGCATCGTGCAGTTCGCCCTCGACAATCCCAAGCGCATCCCGTTCCTCAGCTTCCAGCCGGTTTCCTTCACCGGCCGCGACGAAGCCGTCACCGACGAGCGCCGCGCCGCCCAGCGGTATACGCTGTCGCACCTGGCGCACGACGTGAAGAACCAGACCGGCCTGGGCGAACCGGCCCGCGACTGGTTTCCGATTTCCTTCATGTCAACGTTTTCCGATTGGAGCGACCTGGTACACGGGCCGGCCCACGACTGGGGCCAGTTGAGCTGCGGCTGCCACCCCAATTGCGGCGTGGGCATGGCCGTGATGGTGGACAAGGAAACCAAGGAGCGCGCGCCGGTGACGTCGTTCCTCAACGCCGACCGCCTGGCGCGCGACGTGGCGCGGGTGAACGACGCCGCGCGCGGCAAGTGGCTCTCGATTATCGGCATGGCGCTGGCCGTGGCGCGCAATTACGACCCGTTCCGCTCGCCCAGCCAGTTCAAATTGTCGGACATGATGAAGAAGTTCGACAAGACCTTCGGCGCCACTGGCAAGAACTACGGCAAGGTGGGCAAGGACCGCACGCGGGAAGACATCGACGCGCGCCGCCGCGACCGTTGGAACTTCCTGTTCATCGCCGGCATGTGGTTTCAGGACCTGTTCAACTACGATTTCCGGCGCACCGAGCAGTGCATCATCCCCTACGCCACGCAGGAAGGCGAGATTTCCTTCTGCGCCTATAACACGGGCGTGGGCTGGCGCAACATCATCGAGAAGATGCACATGACGGCCACGCTGACCAAGTGGTACGAGGAGCACGGCAAGCACGAAATCTTCGCCGGGGGCAAGAGCGTGCCGCTGGCCAGCCGGGAGCACGCCATGGTGCTGCGCGAGGGGATTGTCACCATCGAGGAGCAGCACGACCTGGACCGCCTGGGCATCGCCAAGAACGCACGCGAGGAAAAGACGCGCGCCCGCGACTCGAAGCTGCGCATTCAGCAGGAAGACGCGCGCATGGCGAAGCTGTACCGCGAGCATATTCTCAAGGAGCAGCCGGGGCCGGAGCTGGTGCAGATCGGGCTCGGCGCGATGCCGGCGCCCAAGCCGGCACCCTTGCCCGCGGTGGAGGAACGCGAGGAAGTGGGGAGCTTCGGGGACTGAGTGCGGCCAAACTCCGGATGAGACGGCCCGTCAGATTCGCCGCACTACCAGACCGGGAATCATGTGGAAGTAGCGCACGTTGGCCGTGGCCACAGAGTGGCCGAGTTCCAGGGCGGTGACACCGATCAGGAGATCCGCCAGTGCAATGCGCGTCCCGGCCGCCTGCGTCTGCCCGTCGATTTGCCCGGCGCGCAGGGCGATTGGCACGGTAACGGGATGGACCGGCATCCCGGCCAGCAGATCGTCGAGAAACTGCTGGCGGCGAGCGGGGCACTGCAACCGGGGTCGCAGGAGAACCGAATGCGAAGCGCTGGAACGCCTCCGAAGCCGCTAGAATGGAACGGTGGAAGGACCGGGGACGCTTCCGGCCGCCGTGGTTCGCCACGCGGGTTTCCCGCCCGGCCTGAGTCGGGGGCTCCTGGCGGCGTGGACGGTTACCGGTTTGTGACCATGCTTACCTTCGATCAGTTTCTTACGGATGCGGCGAATAGAGGGGAAGCGGTAAACACCTTGTTTGAGGAACGCCTGTTCGGCCTGGTTGGGATTCTGCACAAGATCACCGACGCGCTGGCCGCCGAGCACATTGCGCACGAGGTTGTCGGCGGCCTTGCCGTGTTGATCCACGTGGAAGAGGCCAACCCCGAACTCACGTCCCTGACCCGGGACGTCGATCTCATGGTGTGCCGCTCGGACTTGGAGCGGATCAAGGTGGCCGCGGCGGAACACGGATTCCGTTTTCGCCATGCCGCCGGGGTCAACATGCTGATCTACGGGGGTGCGGAATCCGCCCGGAATGCGATCCACCTGATTTTCAGCGGGGAGAAGGTCCGTCCTGCCTACCTTGTCCCCACTCCGGCGATTCGGCCCGAGCGAAAACAAATCCACGGGAAAGAAGTCATGGTGATACCCGTTGCGGACCTGGTTCGGATGAAGCTCACCTCGTTTCGAGACAAGGATCGGGTCCACATTCGCAGCCTGGATGCCGCCGGACTTCTAACCAGCGAGATTGAGCCTCGGCTTGCCCCGGAGTTGGCGGCGCGGCTCCAGCACATCCGGGAGACGGAGTAGGCTTCCCGCCCGTTGGAAATCCCCGCATCGGTAACATTCTGAAGGGCGGAAGCGCCTTGAAGGTGTGACCTTCATGGCTGCCAATCGAATTTTCAACATCTTAGGGCGCGCATTCGCCGTCTGGATGGCCGTTACCGGGCTGATGGCCGCGGAACATCGCGGAACGGTTCAATCCGGGGGCGTGCCGCTCCCTGGCGTCACCGTGACCGCTACCTCGGGCGATAAGAAGGTCACCACCACCACCGACGACAACGGGGCGTACCTGTTCCCCAACCTGGACGATGGCGTCTGGACGGTCCGTTTCGAGATGCTGGGCTTCGGCCCGATCGCCAAGGAAATCGGTGTCGTACCGGATGCCCCCGCGGCCCAGTTCGAGATGAAGCTGCTCTCGGCGGCGGAGATCAAGGCGGCAGTGGCGGCGGCCACGGCTCCTCCGGCCCCGGCGGCTCCGGCAACACCGCCCGCCACGGTCGCGCCCACCACCGTGCCTGCCACGGCGGCGGCGGTGGAAACCAAGGCCCCGGTTCCGGCGGCTGCCCCTGCCGCGACACCGGCTGCTACCCCCGCTTCGGCCTCGACGGGAACGGCGCCATCGGGCGCCACGCCAGCCAACGGCCGCGGCGCGCGCGGACAGCAGAACGGCGCGCGGCCCTCGTTGACGCAGGCAGTCAACGGGTATCAGCGGATGAACGTCAACGCCACCGGCGATCTCGGCGCGGGCGCGGAGAACGGCGCGGCCGACACGAACGGCGCGGACCTCGGCGCCAGTGCCAATGACGCTTTGGTGATGAACGGCAGCATGAGCAGCGACGTCGCCATGGCGCAGCAGAACGACTGGTTCGGCGGGCGCGGCGGCATGATGGGCGGCGGGTTTGGGCCGGGCGGCGCGGGCGGTATGGGCGGCGACCAGCCAGGCCAGCCAGGTATGATGGGCGGCGGACGCGGCGGGGCCGGCGGCGCGGGTGGTCCCGGCGGCATGATGGGCGGTCCCGGAGGCGCGGGTGGCCCCGGCGGGTTTGGCGGCGGACGGGGCGGCGGTGGCGGCTTCGGCGGCGGACGCGGCGGTGGCGGCGGTGGCGGCGGGCGCAACGGTCAAGGTGGCCGGGGCGGCGGACGCGGCGGCCAGAATTCCTTCGGCAACGGCCGCCGGAACGCTCAGGCCCGTTACAACGCCAGCCTGGCGTTCACTCTCGACAATTCGGCGCTGGATGCGCAGAACCTGTCGCAAACCGGCCAGGCAACCCCCAAGCCGGCCAGTGCCAAGAGCAGCCTGACCGCGACCGTGGGCGGCCCGCTGAAGATCCCGCACCTCATCAAGACGAACAATATCAACTTCAACCTGAGTTATGCGATGCGCCGCAATCGCAACGCCAGCACCAACCCTTATACTCTGCCCACGGCGGCGGAACTGGGTGGGAATCTGTCGGCGCTTCCGGCTACCATCTACGACCCGTCCACCGGCAATCCCTTCCCCAACAACGTGATCCCGGCTGGTCGCCTCAGCTCGCAGGCGCTTGGCCTGTTGCAGTTTTACCCCACGCCCAATTTCACCGGCGCAGGCCGCTACAATTACCAGAACTCCCTGACCTCCGTCACCAACCAGGACAACGTCAATACGCGCATCGGGGGCACACTGAACGCTAAGAACCAGCTCAACGGCAGTTTCTCCTGGCAGCGCGGCGACGGCGCTACCCCGAGCGTGTGGCTTACCGGCCCGGGCGGCGCCAACTGGTTCTCCAGCAGCCACCAGAACGCGGAGAGCGCGGGAGTCACCTGGACGTACCACTTCACGCAGCGGCTCATCAACCGCCTCAGCTATAACTTCAGCCGCAACATTTCCACCGGTACGCCGTACTGGGCCAACCGGGAGAACTTATCCGGCCAGCTCGGCATCGCCGGCAACTACCAGGCTCCCAATTTCTGGGGACCGCCCAGCCTCAGTTTCTCCGGCGGCAGCAGCTTCGCCGGCCTGAGCGACGGCAGCACCTCTATCGGCCGGTCCCAGAACGGCCGCGCGGGCGAGAGCCTGATGTGGATGAAGGGCAAGCACAACCTGACCTTCGGCGCGGATTTCAACCGCCAGCAGAGCAACCCCATCTCCGAGAGCAACGCCCGCGGCGCCTTCACCTTCACCGGAGCGCAGACAGCCGGCCCGGTTCCCAACGGTGGAAGCGACTTCGCCGATTTTCTGCTGGGGCTGCCCGACACCAGCAGCATCGCCTACGGAAACGCCGACAAGTACTTCCGCAGTTCGTCCTTCGACGGTTACGCCACCGACGATTTCCGTATCACCACCCAGCTCAGCTTGAACATTGGACTTCGCTGGGACTACCAGACGCCGACTACCGAAAAGTATGGCCGCCTGGTGAACATGACGATGGGGCCGGCGTTCACCACCGCGACGCCGGTCTGCGGCGCCACCACCGGGCTGCTCGGCCCCTGCACGCCCGCCAGCCAGGCCGGGCTGGGCGACGCGCTGATTAACTCCTACCCGCGCGAGTTGCAGCCTCGCGTCGGTCTCGCCTGGCGCCCCTGGACCAAGCATTCCACGAAGGTGAGCGGCGGATACGGCATCTACTACAACACTTCGGTTTACTCGGGATTCGCCAATTCGATGTCGCAGCAGTACCCGCTTTCGCAGACGCTGAAGGATTCGGCCGCAACCGTGCCGCTCACCCTGGCCAACGGTTTCCCCCGGTCAACCTCCAATTCGTTGAGCAACTATGCCATCGATCCCAATTTCAAGATCGGGTCGTTGCAATACTGGCAGCTCGCGGTACAGCAGGATCTGAAGGCCGGCGTGGTGGCCACGGTGACATATAGCGCCGACAAAGGCACCCACCAGCAGCAGCAGTTCATCCCCAATTCGGCGCCCTCGGGAGCGAGTTACGGCTGCTTCGTTCCGGGCGTGAGCAACGCCTGTCCCAGCAATTTCTACTATCTGACGTCCGGCGGCAACGCCACGCTGGAATCGGTTTCGGGCCAGTTGATGCGGCGGTTCCGCGCCGGCTTCATGGCCAACCTGAGTTACACCCTGGCGCACGCCATTGACGACGCCAATCCCGGCGCCGCCGCGGTCACGGCGCAGAATTGGCTGGACCTGGATGCCGAGCGCAGTAACTCCGCGGGCGTCCGCCGCGAGACCATGAACATGAGCATGATGTACAACACCGGCCAGGGATTGCACGGCGGAGCGTTGCTGAACGGATGGAGGGGCGCGGTGGTCAAGGGATGGAATCTCAGCACCAGCCTGTCGGTCTCTACCGGTCCGTTTGAAACTCCCAGCGTTCCGGCCCAGGTACTGGGCGGGACGGCGATCACCGGTCCCATCCGGCCCGAGTACACCGGGCAGCCGCTGTTCGTTAACGGCACTCTGAACCCGGCGGCTTTCGCCGATCCGCCAACCGGCCAGTATGGGAATGCGGGAAGGTACATCATTCAGGGGCCGACCACGTTCTCGATGAGCGGTTCGGCCGGGCGCACCTTCCGCATCGGCGAGCGGCACAGCGCCGATCTCCGGTTCGACGCCAGCAACTTCCTCAACCACGTGAATTTCACGCAGTACAACACCACGTTTGGAGCGTCCCAGTTCGGGCTTCTACAGAGCCCGAGTCCCATGCGCGCTATCACCGCCACTCTGCGGCTCAGGTTCTAAGACACTATGCGATCCGCCATCGTACGATCCATCACAGCCGGCCTGCTGGTCTGGGCCATGGTTTTCGCCGGGCAGCAGCCCGCGCCGCGGCCCCAACCAGCGCCGCCGCCGGCCGCCGCCCCGAAGGGCCCGGTGAAGTTCACCGCCAACACGCAATTGGTCATCGAGGACGTGATTCTCAAGGACAAGAGCGGCCAGCCCATCACCAACCTCACGGCCAAGGATTTCGCGGTCATCGAGGACGGCAAACCGCAGGACGTCAAGATCTGCGAATTCCAGAAGCTGGAAGAGAAACCGGCGGTAACTATCGCCGACGAACCGCAGACCAAGACCGAAACGGTCAAGACCGAGGCGAAGAAGGACGATGCCCCGAAGGTGACCGCCACGGCCATCGCGCCGGAGAAGCCCGGCGACATCAAGTACCGCGACAAGCGCCTGCTGGTGATGTTTTTCGACATGGTGTCGATGCCCATTCAGGACCAGGTGCGCGCCATCGACGGCGCCACCAAGTTCGTGAAGACGCAGATCACGCCCAGCGACCTGGTGGCCATCATGACGTTCTCGAGCGACATCAAAGTGGTCGAGGATTTCACCGACGACCGCGACCTGTTGCTCAAGGACATCAAGCACCTGGTGGTGGGCGAAGGCCAGGGATTCAGCCGCGGCGGATTCCAGCGACGCGGCCTCGGATACCGGCGATGCGTTCACCACGGACGACAGCGAATTCGCCATTTTCAACACCGACCGGCAGCTCTCGGCGCTGGAGACCGCGGTCAAGATGCTGGCGTCGCTGAACGAGAAGAAGGCGCTGGTCTATTTCTCCAGCGGCATTCAGCGGAGCGGCCAGGATAACCAGGCGCAGTTACAAGCCACGGTGAACGCCGCCATCCGGAGCAACGTGTCGTTCTATCCGATCGACGCCCGCGGCCTGGTGGCGAGTGCGCCCCTGGGCGATGCCACCAAGGGTTCGCCCGGCGGTGCGGCCATGTACAGCGGCAGTTCCGCGCGCTCGGCGCAGTCCAGCTTCCAGGGACAGCAGGAAACCCTCTACACCCTGGCAACCGACACGGGCGGCAAGACGCTGATCGACAACAGCGAACTCTCGCTGGGCATCGTGCAGGCGCAGAAGGATATCTCCAGCTATTACATCCTGGGTTACTACACCACCAACGAGAAACTCGACGGCCACTTCCGCCGCGTCAAGATCTCGCTGAAGGATGCGGACGCTGGCCGCGCGCATCTCCAAGATGGATTACCGCGTGGGCTATTGGGCCGGCAAGGAATTCAAACAGTTCAACGCCAGCGACAAGGAACGGCAGCTTGACGAGGCCATGTTGCTGGGCGACCCGGTCACCGACATCGACATCGCGCTCGACGCCTATTACTTCCGCCTGGCGCGCGACCGCTATTTCGTTCCCGTGGTGGCCAAGATCCCCGGCAGCGAACTGGAACTGGCGAAGAAGGGCGGCGTCGAGAGCACCACCTTCGATTTCATCGGCGTGGTGAAAGACTCCGCCGGGAAGACCGTGCAGAACGTGCGCGATTACATTCCATTCAAGCTGAAAGAAGACGTCGCCAACCAACTGGCCAAGCACCCCATCGTGTATCCCACCGGGTTCACGCTGGCGCCGGGCACGTACACGCTGCGGCTGGTGGCGAGGGAGAACACCACCGGGAGAATCGGCACGTTCGACAAGAAACTGGTGATCCCCGACCTGACGGCGGAGACATGCGCGGCTTCCCATCAGCTCGGTGATCCTGAGCAGCCAGCGGATGGATATCGCCGCCGCGGTGTTCAGCGCGCAAAAGGACAAGAAGATCGAGGCCGCTAACCCCTTGATCGAAGGCGGCAAGGAACTCATCCCCAGCGTAACCAACGTGTTCAGCAAGACCTCGGAGATGTACGTGTACCTGCAAGCCTACGAGCCGGCCGCGGAATCCACCCAGTCGCTGGTGGCCACGGTGACGTTTTATCGCGGCAGGATCAAGGCGTTCCAGACGGCGCCGCTCGAAGTGACCGAGGGGCTGGACGCGAAATCGAAGGCGTTGGCGTTGAAGTTCAGCCTCCCGCTGGCGCAAATGGCGCCCGGCCGCTACACCTGCCAGGTGAACGTGCTTTCGCCCGAGGCGCAGAAGTACGCCATCTGGCGGGCGCCCGTGATGCTGGTGCCGTAGCCGCGGGATGAGGCGCCTACGGCGCCAGCCGCAAGGCCCGCCGAAACAGGCGCGCCGGGTAAACGTAGTCCTCGCCCGATTCGTCGATCACGCGGATGAGATCGTTGGCTTCGGCGTCGGGATCGTCCACCACCGGGTATGACTTCCTAACCTCGAGGGAGGCGCCGAAGCCGGTGTTCCGTATGCACACGGCATACCTGCACCGGCCTTTGCCCCACCCGCTTGCGCAGACGGGAAAGCCCCCCAGTCGCCTTCCCCGGCAGCGACCCCGCGTCCGCAACTTCGCCGAGGATCTCAAAAAACACTACGGGTCAATTCTACCAGATGGTACCGGCAGGCGCTTGCGGGCCTGTTCAGTTCCAATCCGCCGTGGGTCCAACCCGCAAGCCACAGAATCGAGAAGAGGGCTTTGATGGCTCCCCGGCCTGTATGCAGAGGCCCCGCCTTTTCAGGGGAGTCTCGGCGGGACGAAGGACGGCAGCCGGATGGCGGTTCGGCCAGACTGACAATCATACCTTTTGTGGGTATTAAGCATCCCCTCATATGAGGGTATTAGCATACCCGCATAATTGAGTTGGCCCGCGACCTCCTAAGGGGCGCGGTCCGGTCTATACTACATGGAAGATCCAAGATAAGAATTGGAATTCCGGTTCGGGCCGGGCGGCTTGCTGTGCATGAGCCGGGAGTCCAAGAGAGAAGCTCGGACTCAACCGCAAAGGGAACGCTTCCGGGCGCAAACTCACAAGGGAGACATATCGATGCATCGTGACCTTTCGACTACGGCGCCTTGCGCCACGGGCTGGACATGGGCAAGCCGTCATCTTGGGAGGGCCGCCGGAGCCGCCGTGCTGCTGGCCGCCGTCTGCCTGGGAACCGTGGCTGTGGCGTATGGGGCCAGTAATCCTGGCGACCCGTTGTTTTGCCAGCCGCAGGAGGGCGTCGCATATCTGATCGTGAATGGCGGGGCCGGCGTCTTCACGGCCGATTCGGATTGTTATAACAACAACTACACCAACGATACCGATACCACGATCGCGACCAGCCAGGGCGGAACCATGACCAGGACTGCCGGTACGGGCAACTACATCTATACGCCTCCCACGCCCAGCTTCACCGGCACCGACACGTTTCCGATACACGTGACCACGGTTTGGAATGGCGCCGGCGGCACTGGTTCGGCGGGCGGCGCATCGCGGCCCGGCGGGCCGGCCACCTTGACAATCACGCTGAACGTGATACCAGCGGCCACCACGCTCAACGCCGGCGGAGCGACCTTGGTTCCGGTCCCGGCTGGCAGCATAAGCGGCTGCTCGGCACCGGGTAACTCCGGCCTGGGACCCGTGGCTGGGGCGGTGTATGGCTGCACTACCGGTGTGACCAAGGCCAGCGACCCGAGCCACGGTACATTATCGACCACTGGCAACTCGATCACCTACACGCCGACCGGTGGCTATAATGGCACGGATACCTTCACGTACTACGCGATGGGCGTCAACAACGATGGAAACTCGGCCCTAAATTCAGGCGCTGTCACCGTCACCGTCACGGATACGGCCGCCGTTCCGGCGCTCAGTTGGTGGGGTCTGCTAATCCTCACGGGGGCTTTGCTTCTATTCGGGCTGAGGGCCATGGCCCGCCGGATGGCTTGATCCCATTCAACCTGGCGATGGCCGTGCACGGTCTCCCGCGCACGGCCGCAACGGCATTCACCCGCCGCCCCGCCCTCCGCCGCAATTCCGCTATCATAAGTGAACCGGGTGAGGAGTCCCCGCCGCCTTTGTGAAGCGATTTCCTTTTCTCGACTGGATGCGTGGGCTGGCCGTGCTCATCATGATCCAGTGCCACACCTTCAATTCGTTCGTGCGGCTGGATCTGCGCGACGGTGGCCCGTATGTCTTCTCGCAGTTCGTGGGGGGCATGGCCGCGCCGCTGTTCATGTTCATGGCGGGCATGACCACCGGGTTTCAGATGGAGAGCCTGGCGCGGCGCGAGCCCTCCGCCCGGCGGCGGTGGCTCGTTTCCCTGAAACGCGCCGGCTACATTCTGGGGATCGCGTTTCTGTTCCGCCTCACCAATTACCTGGGCAGCCTGCCGGGCGGCAGCCTCCAGGAACTCACCAAGGTGGACATCCTGAATTGCATGGGCGTGGGAATGGCGGTGTTCGCCGCCGCCGCGCTGTTCGCCGATTCGGGGAACCGCGTGCGCTTCGCGCTGGGGACCGCGCTGGCGATTGCGGCGGCGGCGCCGGTGATGGCGCATCTTCCCTGGGACGGCGTCCCGCGCCTGTTCCGCGAATACCTGGTGCCTCTGAGCGGGCGCGGGCAGTTCGCGTTCTTCCCGTGCGCCTCCTACCTGGGTTTCGGGCTGGCGGCGGGGGTGATGGTGAAGCGCGCTCCCGAGGACGGTTTCGAACGGCTGATGCTGTGGTGCGGGCTGGGCGGACTGGTGCTGGTCTACGCGGCGCAGTACCTGGCGAATTTGCCGTATTCCATTTACAGCGAGACGAATTTCTGGGCCGATAACCCGGCGCTGATCCTGATCCGCGTGGGCATAGCGCTGGCGATCATGGCGGGCGCGTATGTGTGGACCGAGCATTGCGCGGCTCCGCGGTGGAGTTGGATGCAGTGCCTGGGCAAGAACTCGCTGATGGTGTACTGGGTACACGTGATGATGGTCTACGGCAGCGCGGTGCGGCCCATCAAGCGAAGCCTGTCGATTCCCGGCGCCGCGGCGGCCACGGCGCTGGTGACGGCGCTGATGCTGGCGCTATCGGCCGGGTGGTTGTGGTGGAAAACGCAGCACCGGAAAAAAGGCGTCTGACCCCTTTTATTTTATTGCGAGAGTTGCTGGAACACGCGGTAGGCCTCGCGGGCTTCCTGCGGTTTGCCGCTTTTTTCGGCTGCTAGGCCACGCAGGTAGTAGAGGCGGGGGAAGTATAGCGGCGTGAACACGGTGGCGCCGGTGGGCGGGGGGACGGGGTTCGAGCGGAGGAGCGGCGCGGCCTCCTGGTAGCGGCCGGTTTCGATGAGGGTCCAGGCCAGCAGCACGGGGATGCCCTCCTCGCCGGGAGGGGTGGCGCCTTCGTCGTAGAGCTCGCGCAGAATCGCGGAGGCCGGCTGGTATTGCCTGCCGAGCAGAAGGGCGCTGGCCAACGCCAGGTCGCGGAGCGGCGCCAGTCCCGGATTGGGCGGGAATAGCTTGGCGGCGCGCGCGGACCATTCGGCGGCCGGAACCGGCGGAGCGGTAAGGAATTTCGCCACCAGCGCGGCGGCCGATACCGGCGCGCCCGGCACGGTGAGGGCCTTCTGCGCCATCCCGGCGGCGGTGGCGCGGTCGCCCAGGAACAAGTTCCACATGGCCAGTTCGGTATAGGCGCGAGCCGCCTGCTCGCGCTGGGGACCGGCCTCGGCCGCGCGGGCGAATGCGAGCATGCGCTGGCAGGCCTGCTGGCGGCGGCCGGCGGTCCAGGTCCATTCGGCGCGCTCGATTTCCACCGCGTGGGCGGGGCTTCCCGCCAGCGCCTGCGCGTAGCGTTCGTGGATTGCGGTGGCGCCGGCGGTGTCGCCGGTCATCAACCGCGCCATGGCGGCCTTGAACAGATCGGCGCCGTCCATGAATTTCGGATTCTTCTTATAGGCGGCCAGGTAGAACTGTTCGGCCTCGCGCAGACGGCCGGCGATCAGGTGGACATCGCCGAGGGAATCGATGGGGTTGGGGTTTTGCGGATCGGCCGCCTGGTAATGCCGCAAGGCCTCGACCGCGGCCGGGAGATCGCCCATGTGGGCGGAGGCGTAGGCCAGCAGGTTCCAGGCGGCGCGGCTATCGGGGTCCAGGGCGAGTTGTTTGCGGAAGGCCGCGGCAGCCTCGGGGTAGGCGTGGGTGGCGAACGCGGTTTCGGCCAGGAGATGCCACTGATCGGGATTGCCGGGGTCGGCGTTGGCCAGTTCGGCGAGGGCTGCGCGGCGGCCGGGGGCATCGTTGCGCAATCCGGCCGACTGGAGACGGACGCGGGCGCGCTCGAGGGGAGAGGCCGCGAGTTGGGCGGCGGTTTCGAGCAGCGCCAGGGCGCCGGGGGTGTCGCGTTGCATGGCTTTCCACTCGGCCAGCATGCGGCAGGCGGGGGTGAATCCGGGGTCGGCGGCGATGGCGGCGGTGGCGTAGCGCACGATATCAGCGGGAGTGTCGCTTTCCACGGCGCTGACGTAGTCGCGGACGGCCTGGTTGCTGTGGGCGGCGGGCGGCGCGGCGTCGGGGGCAATCTGGCGCGCCAGCGAATCGGCCACCGCGATGGCGTCGCCGGCCGCCCCGGTTGCGAAGACCGCCTTGGCGTACTTGTGCGAGGGCAAGTCCTCGAGGAGGAGGCGGGCTTCGAGGCGACCGCCGCGGACGGCGAACTCGCCGTAGCCCACGCGGTTGGCGCCGGCCAGCAGCGCCAACTGGGATTCGGCGGAGACGCCGGGAGCGGCGCCCGGCCGCGGCCCGGCGGCGCGGCCGAGGCCGTGCAGGGTGGCCGAGGAAATGGCGTAACGGTTGGGCCGGCCGGTCAACTGCCCGGTCACCAGTTCCGAGAGTGCGCGGCCCATCCAGTCCTGGGAGGCATCCGTGCCCAGGTTCTCGAACCGGAGGATGGCCACGCGCTCCTCCGGGCTTCCGGGCCGGGCGCGAACAGGCGGCGAGAAACAGGCAGCCCAGCAGGGCGGGACGGACAATGCGCCCGGTCCTAGAGAACACGCGGCTCCGAGGCCAGCAGTTCCTTGAATTCCGGCGTGTCGCGCATGCCGGCGAATTCGGGGTCCTTCTTCAGCTTGTCTTTCTCCTTGAAGCCCTCTTCGAGAGCCTTTCTCAGGTACTGCAGCGCCAGATCGTTGCGGCCCGCCTTGGCGTACATCTTGGCCATGAAGTAGTGATACTTGGCGCGCTCGGCGACGTCGCGGTTTTCGAGGGTCGTGCCGAAATTGCCGCGCCGCTCGAAGACTTCGGGATCCAGCTTGAGCGCCATCTGGTTGGCCTCGGCGCACTGCTCGTATTGCTTGCGCGCGAAGAAGGCGATTCCCAGGTTCAGGTAAAACGAAGCCGACCGGGGATCGTCGGGAGCCAGGGCGATGGCCTTCTGGTAATACGATATCGCCCGGCGGTAACTCTTCCTGGCATAGTAAACCGTGCCCAGGTTGTTGATGGCTTCCGACGTAATCGGGCTTGAGCTTGATGGCCTGCTGGTAAGCTTTCCTGGCCTGATCGAGCTCGTTGGGCAACTGGTTGTAGGCGATTCCCGTCTTGTTCCAAAGGACGGGATTCCGGGACGAAGACGCTTGATAGATATCAATCGCCTCGCGATACATTTTGCGCGCCATGAAAATATCGCCGCGCATCTCGGGCGTCAGGGTAGCGGCGGGCCGAGCCCCGCTCGCCGGCTGAGAGGTCTGGGCGGCGCCTGCCGCGGCGCTGCCGGACTGCCCTGCCAGGACCGAGGCTAAGCCAGCCACGGCGAGTACCAAGTGCGGAGGCCGGATAAACATGTGAACCCCCTTCGCCCCTATTTAAACACACCCAGGATTCGTTCGAGCACGTTCTTCTTCTCCTCCGTGCGGTCGTCTTTCTTTGCCGGCGGCGCGGCGGCCTCCGGGGGAGGCGGAGGAGCCTTGCGGGCCGCGCGCCGGGCCGCGGAAGCGGGCCGCGCCGGGGGGCCGGCGCCGGTCCCCGTCACCGTCACCACGGTGTCGATCGGGATGGCGTCGCTGCCCGCGGCGGCATCCCGTCCGGGAGGCGGCGCGGTGTCCCATCCGGCGACGTTGGCGACCGCCGTGCGGCCGCCCCCGTGCAGCGGGCAGCTCCCCACCGGCTCGGTGCCCACGATGAAGACTTCCGGGTGCGTTTTGGGGCAGCCGGCGGTGGCGGGCCAGCCGGTCTGGGAATCCACCGTGATGCTCACGATGCCGTCGGGAACCGGGAACTGCTTGGTGTCGCGATACTCGCGATAATCCAGCGCCCGTTTCATGAAGTCTCCCCAGATGGGCGCGGCCGACTTGGCGCCTTCCAGATCGAGACTGCTGTTGTCGTCGAACCCGACCCACACGACGCAAAGCAGTTCGGTGGTATACCCCGCGAACCAGCCATCGCGGGAGGTGCCGGTCTTGCCGGCGGCGGGAGCGGCGAAGTTGTACCTCGAGCGGACGCCGGCGCCGGTGCCGCTGCGCAGCACTTCCTCCAGCAGGTTGGTCATGAGATAGGCCACCCGCGGATCCAGCACCTGCTTCGGTTCAATCTGATTCTTGAACAGCGTCTTGCCATCGTGGTCGCGGACCAGGGTCAAGAAACTGGGTCTCACGTAGGCACCCCGGTTGGCGAACATGGTGTAGGCGCCGGCGGCTTCGAGCGGCGTGATTTCATACGCGCCCAGGGCCACCGCCGGAGTCGGCTGAATCTTGTAGTTCATGCCGGCGCGGTTGGCCATATCGACCACGTTGCCGTAGCCCACCATTTCCGCCAGGCTGACGGTGGCGTTGTTCAGGGAGTGGGCCAGGGCTTCGCGCAGCGTCACGTCGCCCCGGTAGTTCTCCTCGAAGTTTTTGGGGCTGTAATCCCGGCCGTCGTACCAGAAGGTGGTGGGCTCGTCTTTCAGGATGGTGCTGGCGGTGATCACACTCCGCCCGCCGTCAACGGCGGTGTCCAGCGCGGCGGCGTAGACGAAGGGTTTGAAGATGGACCCCGGCTGGCGCTTGGACAACACGTGGTTGAGTTGGCTGGTGCCGTAGTTCCGCCCGCCGGCCAGCGCCCGCACTTCGCCGGTGTGCGGGTCGATGGCGACCAGCGCCACCTGGGGTTCGGGAATTGCCTGTCCCTTGAACCGGCGTTGCCGCCTGATCTGGTCGTCAACCGATTGCATCCCCGCGCGGATGGCTTCCTCCGCGGCAGCCTGCAGGTGCAGGTCGAGCGTGGTGTAAATGCGGAAAGCGTTGGACTGAAAGTTCTGGTCCTGGAATTTGGTCTGCACGGCGTCGGCCACCAGGTCGACGAAGTACGGCGCTTCCTTGGACAGCGACGCGCCCTTGGCCACGGTCAGCGGCGATTTGACGCCCTCTTCATACTCGCGATCCTCGATGAAACCGTTCTCGTGCATCAGCCGGAGCACCACGTTGCGCCGCTCGAGGGCATGGTCCGGATGGCGGAAGGGATTGAAATACGGCGGCCGCTGAATCATCCCCGCCAGTTCGGCGGCTTCGGGCACGGTGATCTGGCTGAGGTCCTTGCCCAGGTAGGCTTCGGCCGCCTCGCCGAACCCATGGATGCTGAACGTGCCGCGCATCCCCAGGGGGACCTGGTTGGCGTAGTCCTCGAAGATCTGCTCCTTGGATAATCTCTGCTCGATCTGCAGGGTGACCACCACTTCCTGTAGTTTGCGGCTCCAGGTCTTGCCTTTCTCTTCTCCGAGAAAGAACATGTGCGCCAGTTGCTGGCTGAGAGTGGAGGCTCCTTGCGCTTTGCGGCCCTCCCGCAGGTCTACGTACGCGGCCTTGACGATGCGAACCGGATCCAGGCCGTTGTGCTGGAAGAAACGCTTGTCTTCGGCGGAGGTGACGGCTTCCACCAGGATCTTGGGGATACCGGGGAAGGTGACGAAGCGGCGCTTCTCGCGGGCGGGCCCGGACAGGTTGGTGATGAGCTGCGGTTCCAGTTGGTACTGGCCGCGCCAGGTGTTGTCGGCCAGAGAAATGATCTGCGAGATCCGGCTGCCCACGAACCGGATGACCCCCGGCTCCTGGTCGAAATACGATTCCGTGCCCGGATAGATTTCGATGGAATTGGCGCGGATCTGAAACGACCCGATGGGGTTGCTGCGCGACTCGGTGTATCCGCTGCGGCGCAGCGCCTCTCCGATGCTGTTCGCCGTCCGGGTATCGCCCACCGCCACGGATTCCGGGGCGGCGTAAATCTTGGCCGTGGCGGCGAACGGGCCGACCTTCAGCTTCTCATCGATCAGACGGGAGTACTTGACGTAGAAGCCGCCGAAAACCGACATGCTCAGGATTACCAGCACGGCAAATCCGGCCACCAGGACGCGGCCCACCGGGCCGAGGACGAAATGGGTCAAACCGGCGTTCTTGGGAATCCGCAGCTTCAGATCCCGCTTCAGGTCCCTGAGGTAAGTTCTTCTGCCCACCTGTCTCCATTCTCTCATGGACCGGTAGAGCGGATTGGCTGCTCCGCGCCGATCGAAACCGCCCGAACGGGCTGGCCGCCGGCCGGCTCCAGCTCGCGCAAATGCACGCTGCCGGCCGTCGCCTCACCGTCACGGAATCAGCCGGTTGCAGAGAACCGCCGGGGCGATTGTGTCCCCTGGGACACGCGCCTACTCCTGGTCGTCCCGGCGGCTGGAGGCGTACAGATCTTCCCACATGTCGCCGGATTGGGGTGTCCATTCGGGATTGGCCAGGCCGGAAATCTGCACTTCTTCGGCGCGCAGCGTTCCATGTCCGTAGGGGCAGATGTACTCGACGCGCGGCCGGCCGAGTTGCAGCATCCGGCCCCAGGAGCCCGTCACCACCGGCATGCGCAGCCGGCGCAGACAAACCCGGCAGCGATATCTCTGGTCGTGGACGATGAAGATGACGGCCACCACCGCCAGCAGGAACCACACCATCAGAGCCGCGCAGGCCCCCAGCCTCTGACCGATGTTTTCTAGCGGCGCCAATAGCGTGTGGAGATCCTTCTCCCCGGGCTTCACGGCCTCGCTGGCTTCTTGCGGGATAACCCGAAAGAGCAGCAGCAGCAGGCCGTAGAACGCAATTCCGGCGGCTGCCAGCTTCGCGGCAAAGTACGCCCAGTAGCGCATATCTATTGGACTACGCGAGCGGGGAATTTGTTTCGGGGAACGCGGGTGGGGCCGGTAGCTCCGGTGGGGCCGGCAACGCGGGTGGGGCCGGAGCGCGGGCCCGGCCGGCGGCGGCCGGTTTACCTCCGAAGCAGGTTCCGCAACACGAAGAAAACGTTGGCCGGACGCTCGGCCAGACGGCGCATGTAGTAGGGGTACCAGGCTTTGCCGAACGGAACGTACAGCCGCAGGCGGTAGCCGTCCCGGACCAGTTTGCGTTGCAGTTCGCCCCGGATGCCGTAGAGCATCTGGAACTCGAAGGCATCCGGCGGAGTCTTCCGGGATGCGGCATGGCGCTTGGTCTCTTCGATCAACGCCTCGTCGTGGGTGGCGATGGCGGGGTAGTGGCCGCGGTCGAGCAGCAGTTTCATCAGTTCCGCGAAGTTACGGTCGACGTCCCGCTTGCGTGGGAAGGCCACCGAAGCCGGCTCCAGGTACGCACCCTTGCACAGCCGCACGCGGATGCCGTCCCTGCACAGCTCCTCGATGTCCCGGCGGCTGCGGCGAAGGCACGCCTGGATCACCACGCCGACGGCTTGGTGCCGGGCATGGAGCTCGCGCACCAGGTCGAGAGTGCGGCTGGTGTAGGCGCTGGATTCCATGTCGACGCGCACAAAGAGATCTGCCGCGGCGGCCTGCCGGACGAGTCGTTCCACGTTGGCGCGGCAGTCCCCGATCGAAAAATCCAGGCCAAACTGCGTCAGCTTCAGGGACACGTTGCCGCGGATGCCGGTTTGATGAATCGCCGCCAATGTGCGCAAATACACATCCCGCGCCGCGACGGCTTCCGCCAGGGACGCGACGCTCTCGCCCAGGCAATCGAAAGTGACCCGGATGCCTTCGGAATTCAGCTTGCGCGCGGCGTCGAGGGCCCGATCGAGCGTTTCGCCCGCCACAAACCGGGCCGCCAGGCGCTGGGCCGCCGGCGAGGTCTCCATCCATCTCCTGAGACATCTCTGGCGCGACAGAAAGAGGAGGAGACTGCGCACGACCTACAGGCTACCACCCCGCCGCGGGCCTCGGATACTACTGGAACGAACCGGCGTGCCGGATCGGGCCGGATTTTGCTAGACTGCCCTCTTGGAGATCAACCAAGTCCCCAAGGTCAAGCCCGGTGAAATCCGGTGCCCGCGCTGTTTCGGACTCGACCTGGTCCCTTCGCGCTCGCGGGGGGTGCTGGATGCGGTGATGCGGCGGTTCGGACGCGTTCCCCGCCACTGCCGGTTCTGCGAGAAACGCTTCTTCGTGCGGGCCGCGGCGTCGGCGCCCACCGGCTGAAGGCCCAAAAAAGGGGGCAATGGCTCGCCAGAAGGTCCGCCACTGCCCTAAGTTACCGCGCTTGGTATTTGCGATCCCCACCGGGTCCAACCGTTCGGACCCTGTGAAGAGGTCAGAATATCAGAAGTCAGCCGCCCGTGTGTAGGGCGGACCCCCTGGTCCGCGCGGGACGCCCTCGTCCCGCTCTTCGGGCGCAGAACCAAGAAGCCGGCCAGGGGGCCGGCCGCGGACGAGGGCGTCCGCCCCACAGGCCTAAAACGTGAACCGGATGCCAATCTGCATGCGGCGGGCTTCGGTGCCATCCGGCGGGACGGCATCGCCGCTGGGGACGTACAAATACGACGGCGTGGGCGTCAGCACCCCCTTGGCTTCCGTGAAGGCCTGGCTGCTGGTGTAATAGCGCGCGGCCCAGGTATTGGGCACGTTGAATACGTCGAACCTCAGGGACAGCTTGTAGCGGTCCCCTTCTCCGATCGGGACCACCTTGGTGAGGCTGGCATCCTGCCGGTACATGGCGGGATACATATAGCTGTTCACCGGCAGCCACGGCACGCGGGTGCTGAAGTCGATGCCGTTGAGCGAATAGTTGTTAAACATGCCGGCCACCGGGGTGTCCTTGGTGGTGATGGTCTCGCTGCCGTAAGGATGGCCGCTGGCCATGCTGGTGATGGAAGAAAGCTGCCAGCCGTTGATCAGGTAGCGGGCGATGGGGCCGGAGGCGTGCGTGAACCGCGGCGCCCACACCCAGCTCAACACCAGGCGGTGCCGCTGATCTTCCGTGCCGGTGCCCTTGTCCGCCTTGTAGTTGCCGTTCCAGAGCCAGTACCACGGGTTACCAAGGAACAGGTTGTTCTGGCTCTCTCCGTAACTCTGGCCGTCGTCGATCTCGTGCGACCAGGTGTAGGAGAGCATGGCCTGCAACCCGTGGGTGAACTGCTTGTTGGCTTGCACGGCCAGCCCGTTGTAGTAGCTGTTTACGCCGTTCTCGTCGTAGGCGATCATGCCGTACCGGGTATCCGGGCGGTTGCCGATGGTGACCGGGGTGGTGTAGGAGCCGACGGCATTGCCGTTGACATCGTCGATGGTGTAGGTGTAATTCGTGGTGCCAGTCGGCAGGTTGATGTCGCGCACGCCGTACAACTGCACGCCGCGGCTCCACAGGTAGGAGACCGACACGGCGACATCGCGGGCGAGTTCGCGCTGGATGCCGACATTCCCCTGCTCCGAGTACGGGGTCTTCAGGTTGGGAGCCAGGAACTGCAAGCTGGCGGCTGAAACCGTGGCGTTGGACGGCATCGCCGCCAGCGCGTTGGGGAAGACCGGACCGGCGGCGCCCTGGGAGACCGCGCTGCTGGTGCAGTTGGTTTGCCCGGTGGGACACCCGGTCAGGGTCATGCTCTGCTGGTAAATGCCGTTGCCGGTGGTGAACAGGTTGTCGAGCGTTCCGCCCTGGAACCGGGCATAGAACATGCCATAGCCGGCCTGGAGGACCGTCTTATCGTTCAGCCGGTAGGTGATGCCCAGGCGCGGCGCCAGGTTGGTGGGCTTGCTCGGTACATGGCACGTTTCCGGATAATCGTGGTTGCAGACAGTGGGTTGCGGCAACTGAGCGTATTCGTAGCGCAGGCCGGCCGAAACGGTCAACCTGTCGGTGGCGCGCCACTGGTCCTGAAGGTAGAAGCCATAGTCGTTGATTCTGTAATCCACGGCCGGGTTGCCGAAAGCCTGGACGTATTTCGACCAGTACTTCGTACCGGTGGTGTTGCCGGAGTAATCCAGGGCGAAGGCGTTGACGGTCTGATAGGTGTAGGCGCCAAAGGCGTTGCTGATGTAGTAGACGTAATCGGAGGTGGTGGCGATATCGGCGCCGAACTTGATGGTGTGCCTGCCCTTGGTCCAGGTGGCGTTGTCCTGGAACTGGTTGCGCACTTCGCTGGGCTCGATGCGCGGCAGATAGGCGGCCGGCCCGAGCGCCTGGCTGTTCACCGATACCTGAAGATAGCCCAAGCCTTGTCCCAACGACGACTGGTCGAAGGTGTCGGCCTGGCGGTCGGTGGCCAGACCCCATCGAAGCTCGTTGACGAAGCTGGATGTCGGGACGAAAGTCCACGCCACGCGCCCGTTGCGCACCGTGACGAAGTCGTCGCCGTTGCCGGTGAGCGCGGAGCCGCTGGTGGAGGAAGCGCCCGATGCGATGCCGTTGGGAGATACGTCATGCAGGAAGTTGAAGCTGGCGCTCACGGTGTTCCGTTCGGAAAGGTGGTAATCCAGCTTCCCCAGGTACAGCTCCTGGCCCAGCTTGCGAGGAATCTGACCGTAGAAGCGCGGCAGCAGGGCGTTGATGGCGGCGCACTGGGCGGCGGTGGCCGCCGGCTGCGGGGCGGTGGCGCTGGTGCTGGCCACGCCGCAAGAGTTCCAAGTCTGGGTGGTGCCGTTGACCGCGGTGCTGTTGACGCTGCTCGTCATGGGGAAGTTGCGCCACGTGGCTTCCGCGCTCACGAAATAGAACAGCTTGTCCTTCTTGATGGCCCCACCCACGGTGCCGCCAAGCTGGTTGCGCTTTTCCGAAGGCGCGAAGGTGGAAAACGGATCGCGCGCGTTGAATCCGGTGCTGCGGTAGAACCAGAAGCCGCCGCCATGGGTCTGGTTGCCGCCGCTCTTGGTGACCGTATTGACCACGCCGCCCATGGCGCGGCCATACTCGGCCGAGAAATTCGAAGACACCACCTGGAATTCCTGCACGGCGTCCTGCGAAATCTGCGAGGCGATGCGTGTGCGGCCGGCGTTCTCGTTGTAGAATTGCTCGGTGGTGTCGGTGCCGTCCACCAGGAAGGAGTTCTGGCCGGCCACGCCGCGGAAGGTGAGCAGGCCATAGTTGCCGTCGTCGCTCACGCCCGGCGTCAGCAGCACGAAGCTGTCCACGCGGCGTCCGTTGATCGGCAATTCCTGAATCTGCTGGTTGTTGACCACCTGCGACAGGTCGGTCTTGGTGTCTTCCACCAGCGGCGCCTCGCTGATGACGTTGACCTGCGTGGCGGCCTGGCCCACGGTCAGGTTGATGTGCAAGTCCAGGTTCTGGCCCACCAGCAGCGTCAGGTCCTTGGCCTCATACGCGGTGAAGCCGCTGGCGGCGACGGAGACGCGGTACCCGGCGCCGGGTGTCAGCGCGGGCGCGGTGAAAACTCCGTCGGTGTTGGTGGACAGGCTGCGCAGCGTGCCTTGCGACTCGCTCGAAATCACCACTTTGGCGTTCGGAATCGAGGCGCCCGACGGATCCCGGACGACCCCTGAAATCCCGGCTAGACCGGCAGCCGATTGTGCAAAAACGGGTGCGGCGAGAAGCAGAAATAACGGTGCGGAAAACTTCACTTTCATAGAACCCCCCTTAAGCTGGCGAAAAGACGACTCGGTCGAGTCTCCCTTTCTCCAGAGTGATTGTGCGCGCAAACTACCCCTATATATGCAGAATCCAGGATATCAGAAACTCGTTACAACGGCGTGAGTTTCAGTACCACTAGGAGGTGGGTCTTAGTGCGCAGTCTGGAAGATGGGGAGATCCGTGGGTCTGGAGTCTGTCAAAAACCCCAACGTTTTGTGCTAGTTGCGCGTGCTACCGGACCTTCAAAGCGAACACCGTCTGGTCGTCGAAGGCGGAGGTCGAGAACTTGTCGAGTTCGGCGAAGACCGCCGACACCACCTCGCCGGCCGGCTTGTCGCAGTTGGCGCGCAGAATGTGCGCCAGGCGGCCGCGGCCGAATTCATGACCGTCGGAGTTCAGGTGATCGGTGATGCCGTCGGAGAACAGCACCACCAGGTCGCCCGCCTGCGCCTGAAAGCCCACCTCTTCATACTCGCGGGAATCCAGCAGCCCGATGGGCACCCCCTCGGCGCGCACCTTGAGGATGTCGCTGCCGCGGCAGATCATGGGCGGCAGGGCGCCGGCGTTGGCCATCGTCATCTGGCGCGTGGCGGGGTCCCACAGCAGCACGAACAGGGTGACGTAGCGCGCCTCCACCTTGCGGGCGATCAGCGCCTCGTTGAGCGCCTGCAGGAGCTTCGAGGGACGGCGGTGGCGCGGCGCCAGCGTGCGCAGCAGGCCGTTCATCAGGCCGCCGTACAGAGCGGCCGCGGCTCCCTTGCCGCTGACGTCGCCGAAGGCGATCACCGTCTGGCGGTCCCGCAGCTCGAAAATATCGCAGATGTCGCCCGAGATCTCGCGCGCCGGGCGCAGCCGCACGGCGGCCTCCAGACCGTCGATTTCGGGCGCGGTGTCGGGCATCAGCACGCTCTGCAATTCGCGCGCCGCGCTCAGGTCTTCCTCCATGCGGCGCTCGCGCGTGGCCAGTTCCTGGTACAGGCGGGCGTTCTCCACGCTGCTGGCCACCTGTGGGGCAAGCAGCGTCAGCGTGCGCACGTGCTCGTCGGTGAAATAGCCGATGGCTTCGCTTTCCAGGTCGATCACGCCCAGCACGCGGTCGTGCGCCATCAGCGGGACGGCCACCTCGGAGCGAATCCCGGGGTGCGAGGCGATGTAGCGGGGGTCCTTGCTGGTGTCGTTGACGCGCACCACCTCGCGCGATTCCGCGGCCGCGCCGGTGATGCCTTTTCCGAACGGAACGTTGTCGATGTTCACGCGCTGGTCGTAGCGGATGCTGAAGAGGTGCCGCAAGGCCTTGGCCTGGTTGTCCACGGCCAGAATGCTGAAGGCGTCGTAATTGATCAGCCCCCGCATGGTGGTGGAAATCTTGCTCAGCAGTTCGTTGAGATCGAGGATGGAGGAGAACTCCCGCGAGATGTTGGCCAGCGTCTTGAGGGTGCGGTTCTGCCGTTCGACGCGATAGTACAGCCGGGCATTGTCGATGGCGATGGAGACGCGGGCCGCCACCAGGCGGAGCAGCGCGCGATCGTACTGTGTGTAGGCGTTCAGGCGCGTGGATTGCAGATCGATGACGCCCACCAGCTTGCCGCGCGCCGTCATGGGAACGGCCAGTTCGGTGCGCACGGCGTCGAGGATGTGCAGGTAGCGGGGGTCGTTGCGCACGTCGCCCGCCAGCACCGGCTCGCGGCTGGCGGCGGCCGCGCCGGCGATGCCCTCGCCCAGCCCGATCGAGAGGTTCCGGACCACTTCCTCGCGGTGCCCCACACCGTAGCGGATGCGCAGATCGCGGCGCCGCTCGCTGTAGAGCAGGATGGCGAACAGGTCGTAGGGCAGCACGCGCTGCACGATCTCGGCCACGTTGGCGAGCAACTGGTCCAGGTCGAGGGTCTGGGAGGTGACCGCGGAAACCTCCAGCAGGAAGTCCAGCAGGTCGCTGCGCTCCTTGAAACGCGCGTCGCTTTTGCGCGGGTTCGGTTGCATTCGCGTTGCCAGCCGCTCGGATGCGCCGCTCAAGCCGCCGTAGCCTCGACAATCTTGATGCTGGCGCTGGCGCCGATGCGCGTCGCGCCCGCCGCCGTCATGGCCCGCAGGTCCTCGATGGTGCGAATCCCGCCAGCGGCCTTCACGCCCATCTCCGGGCCCACGACGCCGCGCATCAGCGCCACATCGTGCGCCGTGGCGCCTCCCGGACCGAAGCCCGTGGACGTCTTGACGAAATCCGCGCCCGCCAGCTTCGCCAGCGTGCAGGCTACGGCTTTCTGGTTGTCGTCGAGCAGCGCCGCCTCCAGAATCACTTTGACCGCGGCTCCGCCGCCATGTGCCGCCGCGACCACCTGCCGAATGTCCTCCTTGACGGCCTGGTGATCGCCCGACCGCAGCGCGCCGACGTTGATCACCATGTCGATTTCCCGTGCGCCCGCCCGGACCGCCGCCGCGGTCTCCGCCACCTTGACCTCCGTGAATGTCGCCCCCAGCGGAAAACCCACCACGCTGCAGACCAACACCCGCGATCCCGCCAGTTCCCGGTGCACCAGCGGCACCCAGTACGGGTTCACGCACACGCTGGCGAAGCCGTACTGGCGCGCCTCGCGGCACACCTTGACGACGTCGTCGCGCGTCGCCTCGGGCTTCAGGATGGTGTGGTCGATGAGCGCCGCGATGGCCGGATCGATGCGCGTCATCCGCTCGCTGCACGTCACCCGGTCGGCGCCGGCCGCCAGGATGCTCCTGGTATTGCGGGAACAGGTCTGCGCGCAACGCCCCACGCATCCGGGGCAGACTTCGCCGGGAAGATTGAGCCCTTCGCCCTTCCTGGCGGACGCCGGTGTGGGGCCGCCCACGCGGGCCAGGATCTCCTCGCCGATTTGCGCTACCAGGCGCTCGAGTTCGGTCTCGGTCACGGCCGGTCCTTCTTGAGATACTGCCGCTCGATATCGGCGATCTTCCGCACCCGCGCCTGGTGTCTTCCGCCGGCGAACGGGGTGGCGATCCAGGTACGCAGCACGTCCTCCGCCTGGGTTTCCGTCAGGAGCTTGGCCCCAAGCGTAAGCACATTAGAATCATTATGTTCCCGGCTATTTCGAGCGGAAGCCTTATCATAGCACAGGGCCGCGCGAATGCCCGGAACCTTGTTGGCGGCGATCGAGGAACCGATGCCCGCGCCATCGATGGCGATGCCGCGCGCGGCGGTGCCCGCGGCCACCAGTTGCGCAACCTTAAGGGCGATGTCGGGGTAGTCGGCGGGTTTCTCCTCGTAGACGCCCACGTCGCGGACCTCCAGCCCCAGGCTTTCCAGCACCGGCTTGAGAGCTTCCTTGAGACGGAACCCGCCGTGATCGGCGCCAATGGCGATGGTCCTCTCGGGCGGCGCCAGGGCCGAAAGTTCCTCTTCCGGCAACTCGGCTATGCGAACGCCGCGCGCCGCGGCCGTTTCCCGGGCCGATGCGGTGACGATCGACCCCACGGGAACGCGCATCTCTCCGGAGGCCGGAATGTCCTGTGCCGTGATCACCCGTCGCATAGGTCCCAATTCGCGGAACGATTCGTAAAGACCATTGTAATGAAACCATCTCTCCGGCTGCCGCGGTTTCCGGGTACGGGCGTGCCGTTGCGCTTCCCGTGGGCCGTGCCGGCGTGAGCCGGCGAAACCGCCTAACTCAGCAGCAGGCTGGTGCAGGCGGAGCAGCGCCGGGCCGCGATGGGCACCTCGGTCAGACACTCCGGACACTTCTTGGTGGCGGGGGAAGGCGGCGCTTCACCACGCTTCCTGCGCTCGTTGAGCGCGTTCATGGGCGCCACCACGAAGAAATAGATGGCGGTGGCGACCATCAGAAACGCTACCACATCGTTCAGAAAATCCCCCGGCTTGAAGACCGCGCCGTGCACGGTGAAGTTGATTGCCGAAAAGTCGGGCTTTCCGCCGACGAGCGCAACCAGGGGCATGAGCAGGTCCGCGACCAGTCCCGCCACAATCTTTCCGAATGCGCCTCCGATCACCACGGCAACCGCCAGATCGAGAACGTTGCCGCGCAGCACAAACTCCTTGAAGCCTTTCAGCATGATGCACTCTCCTTTTCCCAACGGAACCCGCCGCCGCTCCGCGTCCGGCTCCAGGATCGGCTTCTCCGCAGAATAGCAGATTCCCGCCGGCCGCTCTCCCCAGCGGCAATCGCCGCTGTCGCGGCAATCGCCGGCGCGGAATCGCGGGGAGTGCGGCGGAGAGATTCGCTGGCAGCGCGGCTCGAATTCGAGCGCGCCTTTTGTGGGTACCCGCCAATCGGCCGGCTGCACGCGGACCGCGGCGGTCACCCACCGGCTTTCGTGCAAGCGTCTGAAGGCGGGTTGACAACCCAATGCCGCATACTCTTCCCGCTACCGGACATCTGCACAAGCTGTGGGGCGGACGCCCTCGTCCGCGGCCGGCCCCCTGGCCGGCTTTTCGCTGGTTGCAAGCACTTGAATCCGCGAGCGAAGATCGGGACGAGGGCGTCCCGCGCGGACCAGGGGGTCCGCCCCACGATACGTGCAGGCTGTCCGGCCCTGGGAAAAGTATGCGGCATTAGGTTGACAACCTGCCCCGCAAGGGCGATGGCCCGGGCCGCTACGGTATAATCGGCATCAGCGCATGCGGATGTGGCGAAACTGGCAGACGCGCTGGATTTAGGTTCCAGTTCCCGCAAGGGAGTGTAGGTTCAAGTCCTATCATCCGCACCAATTGAATCGGGCGGCAACACGCTCTTCTTGGCGCTCTCTCATCGTTACACCGCGGCTGCCGGCGGGTGCTTGTCGCGCCGGCTTATTAGCTGATGCAGGGCGATGGGGACTTCGTCGGGATGCGTTGCGCACCAGGCAACGATGCGCTCGAATTTGATGGCATCGTCGGCGACGGCGCTGATTTCCATTAGCTCGGTTTCGATGGTCTCTGAGTCTCGCATAGAAACTCCAGCATGGCACACGTTGGCGCCGTTGACACATCGATTGGGCCGCTATGGTCCAGTGCGGGCGCCGCCTGCTCTCCCGGCCGGCCGCCGCGTCAGTTGGACCGCGGCGCCGGAATGGCCAGGATGGCGTCCATAGCCGGATCGTCGCCGCTCATGTATTGCTGGAACGTCAGTCCCGTGACGATATCGGGCGTCAAGGTCGGGTCGGGATCGTTGGCGCCCTCCACGCCGTTCGAGTAACTCACCTGAATTGCATAGTACGGTAAGGCGAAGGCCCCGCGCCGGAGCTCGAACCTGGGATTGCCGCCGGTGCCCTCGCCCACAAATATCGCGGCGGTCTGGTCGTGGAAATCGTCGGTGGCCTCCATGGCGGCGGAGAATGTGGCCCGCCCCACAATGACGTACAACCGGCCCGGCTGGTTGAACCGGCTGGATCTGATTTCTTCGAACCACGGGTAAAGGATGGACGTGAATCCTCCGCTGTTGTTGCGCATGTCGAGGACTACGCGCTGGACGCCGGGCTGGGCCGTCATCTGATCCAACTGCGGAAAGAAGTCCGCCGAGGCTTGTTTCGGATCCTCCATGCAACTGTTGTACTGGAAATACACCGTGGCGCCTCCATCGATCACCGTCGCCCAGTAATTTCGATCCAGGTGTTGCCGGGACAGGGGAGCGGCGCCTTGAAAGACGGGGATGAGCGCCGGCACCTGGGAGGCGCCGAAAGTCTGGACCTGGGCGGAGACCACGCTGGTGGGAACGCCGCCCGAGAACGTCTGCGCCTGCAGAGGCACGCTATCGGTGCCGCCGATCAATCCCATGCCGAACAGATAGTTGGCGTTGGTCAATTCCTGCAACGGAATCCTGTGTTTCGGCCACTGCTGGTTCACGTGCGGGACCAGCGCCGTCAAAATGCGGGTGGCGTCGTCGATGCCGGTCAGCCCAACCGTCAGGAGTTTGGCGCCCAGCAGGTTTTGATATTGCGCCGAGGCCCCGGTCACGTAGATGCCGTCGTCAAACCAGTAGAACGAGAGCGGCAGCATTTGGAAGAAACCGGGGTACGGCCAAGCCACATCGGTATGGGGGTCCGCGATCGAGGCGACCAGTTCCTCGAAGCGGGTCTCGATCACAGGATCGGAGAGGGACGGGATCTGGTTGTAAAGATCCGTGGCATTGGCATTGAAATCGTCCAGGCTTATGCCCACATACGGCAGCTCATGGAGCGCGGGCATTTGCTTCATCAGAGAGGCCACATCGGCGCGCCATTGGTCGGATGGGGAAGGCGGCGGTAAGGACTTGCCTCTGATCAGGACACCTTGGGAGAAATTCGCATTCCCCGTAACTCCTACCGATCCTGCTACGGAATAGAACAGCGCCGGATCCGGGGAGTAATAGGTCATACCGTTTCCCGGCGGACCGCCGGCGGCATCCTGCCCTTACGTCTCGCAGACGAACGATTGACCGGAAACCGTCCCCACGGGCGTCACGTTGAGCACGTAATCGCCCGCCGGCAGCGGTATCCGCAGCCCGGTCACCTCGATCCGGTAGGCCGGTGGGTACGTGCCGGCCAGCAGGGTCTGGATGGCCGGATTCACGCCTGAAGCCATGACCGTTCCGCCGTTTCCGGATGCCATGCCGCTGCGGATCTCCCAAGCGGCCTGCGTTATCGGAGGAACGGAGCCCATAAACTCGTTGTTGGAGAACACGCCGGTAACGACCCATCCCCCGACTGGGACCAGGAACTTGTCATATGTGCGGACGAACTCCTGGTTTGAAACATACCAGTTTGGCCAACCGCCTACCCCGCTCGAGTGACAATCCCCGTTGTACCAGCCTTCAGTTATAACGGGCGTCCCTATCGCGCGCAGTACCGGATGCGTCGAGAGAGTCACCAACAAGCCGCAAAGAACCGTTCGAATGAGCATATATGAACTCCGTAACAAGCTATTTGGGCGGTGACGCGATGATCGCGCCTTGCGAGAAATGCGTAGCGATCCCCCCTTGGCCGACGGCGCCTGGGCGTCCGGCCTGCACAAAGGAACCAGGCGCGGGTCCCAGAAGAAACGCCCGGCTGTTTTCGCCCGGCGGTTTGCCGATGGCATTTCCGCCCCTGGTGGCGCTCACGTAGGAATGGCCAATTCCCACGGGCGCTACGTTCAGCCAGTACCGCCCCGGCGCCAGTTGCACGTGCAAGCCATCCACCTGAATGCGGTATCCGATGAGGGGATCGCGTGCGAAGGGCCCGTTTTTCGACAGCCAGCACGCCGCGGCCTTTGGGTTCCAGAGGACGCGGCCAGAGTTGGCAGAGCCATTCCGCCGCGCGCGATACGGCCAGCGCATGGCGCTCGCTCCGGGTAAGCGCGGGCGCATCGGCCCAGCGGCGCGCCTCCGCCCGGTAAAAGTCCCAAGGCAGCACCCGGCAACGGCCAGCGGCCGCTCCGCAGGCCGGAATCCATCGGCAGAGCTTCCTTCTTCATTTCCGCGCGCCGGCCCATGGCTTCGAGCACGCCGCACCTGGCGTCCAGCGCCGTCAGTCCGGCCGGAACTCCTTCGATGGTAACGCTACCCACTTCCGCAAGCCGGCCGTAGACGTTGAGCGCCTCCCCATAGCGTCCCAATTTTCGCAGGTCTCGCGCCAGCCGCAGCAGCGCGCCCGCGCGGACCTCCGGGGCGCGCGACTCCGCCAGCGCGCGGAAGTTTGCGGCCGCCCCCGCGGCGTCCTTCCCTTGGAATTCCATCCGCTCACCGGCAGCGAAGGTGTCGTCAAGGTTCTTTTCGGCGGGAGCACGCGCCGGCTGGTAGACAAGCAGGCTGGCCGGCCAGACTTTCACGCCATCTTCGCTCTTGAGGAGGAGCACCAGTCCCGCGGGCGGAGGTTCGGTCTTCGCGGCGGGAGTCAGAGGCAACCAGGCGTCAAGATCTTGAACACCGGACGCCAACCCGGCCACAGCCCGATCCGCCGCCTGCTCCAGCCTCTCCTGGGCGCGCTGCGATTCCAGTTGCCGGTCCTGCTCCAGCAACTGCCAGCACAGCCAGGTCAGGGCGCCGCCCAAAACCCACATCGTTCCGAGAAACACCGCCAGAGTGCGGCGCGAGGATCGGAACCAGTGCCGAAGGTGCATCAACGATCACTGATTGTATCCGCATTCTCGGCGACGATAGCCACGAGCCCTGCCGCGCCTCGAAGGGGGCCAGACGCGTTTTCCCGCCTGCTGGCCGGAGGATCGATCTCGTACTTTCGGTGGGGCGCGGCGCCAGGGCTGCGCGCATGGCCACGTACTCGCGGTCCTGGGCGATCGCATAAACCCATCCTTGCGCCTGTCCTTCCCGCGGCGTGGTTCACCGGGACTCGGGGCAATCGGCCTCCGTTCCGGATCGGCAAGTTGCGACCCCACGCGAGCCCGCGGCATACCGTTTTGGGGATCTAGTGTCTTGACCGCGAGAAGCTGTTCCTTTTCCACGGGCCGCTCGCTCAGAAGCTGTGAAGAAATCGGCCGGACTGCCGGGTTGACAGACGAAAGCGTCTGTCCCACATTGCATTCGAAGGACTTGCAGCGAGGTGGGGCAGGCGCTTCCGCCTGCCAACCGATTTCTTCACAGCTTCTCACGCTCGCGGTTCCGGACAGAACCGCGAGCGTGAGCGAGCGGCCCGGTAATGGCACCAAATCACACGGTCGAAGACCTAAGGTTCCAGTTCCCGCAAGGGAGTGTAGGTTCAAGTTCTATCATCCGCGCCAGGATGCCCCTGTGGGCCGCATTTCATAGCGTTTCGTATACCCTCGGGTAAACGCCTGATATAGCGGTGAAAAGCATGCTGCAATGCAAAACGAAACCGTCGAATTCCAAAATCTGGATTGGATGCAAGTCACTGATACTTAAGAGTTATGCTAACGAAACGAATTTCGTATTGCAAGACATCGAAGCTCCAGCAATTTGTGTTGCTGGCGGTCGTCGGCGGCTGTATACTCATAATCGCTTACAAGGGGTAGTTTCGCATCACACGCGGTTCTCCGCGAAATGTAAATAAAGGAGTTTTCAGTATGCGCCACGTAGCACTCTGCTTTGTGTTGTTAGTCGCAGCCGGTTTGTCGGCTTTTGCCCAGGTCGCCGGAACCGGTTCCATCCAAGGAACGGTCACTGACCCGTCGGGAGCGGCCATCGCCGGCGCCTCGGTCACTGCCAGAAATGTCGCAACCGGAGTGGAAACCGCTCGAAAGAGCACGGAGGCCGGCCTTTTCGTGCTTCCTCTGCTCATTCCCGGCGAGTACACGGTTACGGTCAAGGCCACCGGTTTTGAATCTCTGACGCAAACCCACGTGGTCGTGGAAGCGCTGGCAACCGTCGCGGTAAATCCCACGCTGACGATCGGCGCGTCCAGCCAGGCGATCACCGTGGAAGCCCAGCCGACCGCCCTGAAGACGGACGATGTGGCGCTCGGCTCCTCGATGGACAACCGGGTGTACGATTCGCTTCCGCTGGCCATGAATGCCGGCGGCTCCCCCAGAGATCCCTCGGCTTTCGCCGGCCTTGCCAGCGGAGTCGATAATTACAGCACCCAGGCGGCCGGCCCATCCACCGGTTCTTTCAATGGCGGTCAGACTTATCAGAACGAGGTGTACATCGAAGGTCTGCCGTTGACCAGCGCCGGGACGGAGAGCGATACCCGCAACCTGGCGTTCGGCGTTTCCGTGGAGGCTGTCGAACAGTTCCAGGTGGAGACGGCCGGCGCCAAGGCCATGTACGAAGGCCAGGGCGTGTCGAACTACGTTTTGAAGTCCGGAGCCAACGCGTTCCATGGCGGCGTCTTCGAGTACTTCCGGAATACCGACTTGGATGCCAGGAACTTCTTCTCGGCAACCCGGCCGGTGGACCACCAGAACGAATTCGGCGCTACTGTCAGCGGCCCGATCATCAAGAACAAGCTGTTCTTCTTCAGCAATTACGATGGATACCGTTTCCTTTCCGCCTACACTCCCGGGTTGCAGACCATACCCACCGTGGCCGAGCGAGCGGGCGATTTCAGTGGCATCCTCCCCGCCAGCGGCACCAACGGAGTGATCTACGACCCCACCTCCGCCACGGGTACCGGGGTGCGGACGCCATTCCCGAATAATGTTCTCCCGACCAGCCGGATTTCGGCGATTTCGCAGTCATTCCAATCGTCTCTTCCGGCTCCCACAAATACCCTCTTGACGAACAATTACCTGGCGATGCCGGCGAACAAGGTCAATAACGACAGCACCACGGATAAGGTGGACTACAACCTTTCGGACAACAACCGGCTTTTCGCCCTCTTCAGCACGGGCAAGTACGCGCAACCCACCGTCGGAAGCTATTCGGGCATCGCCACATCCGGGCTGCCCGTTCCGTACCTGGACGGCAGAGGCGTGATCGAGTATTCGACCACGGCTCAGATCCACGATAGCCAGATCATCAACGCGAGTCTGGTCAACCAGTTCAGCGCGTCGCTGAGCCGGATGTTCATTCCTTTGACGAGTAACACGTTCGGCGGCAATTATCCGGGCAAGGCCGGGCTCAAGGGCCTTCCGGGCGGAGTGGCGGGATCGGGTTTTCCGGACATCACCTTCAGCGGCGGCGTCAACACTCCGGTGAGCTGGGACGGAACCAATTCGCATGCCTACAACGAAGCCCAGAACACCTATGACGTGCAGGACAACATTCTCTGGACCAAAGGGCGGCACAACGTTACTTTCGGCTTCCAATGGCAGTCGCTGCAGGACAACGAGAACACCCCGTTGACCGGCACGCAGGCCGGCTTCACCTTCAGCAATGCCGAGACGGAGAACTTCGGGGCCACCGGAACAGCCGTCACCAACACGGGCCTTCCGTATGCCGGTTTTCTGCTGGGGCTGGTGGACAGCAGCGTGGTTACGCAGAATGCCGTGGCCGAGACCGGTGGCCGTTACAAGACGTATGCCGGGTATGTGCAGGACGATTTCAAAGTCAACCGGAAGCTGACCCTGAACCTGGGTCTGCGCTGGAATATCTGGAGCCCGTTCACGGAAGTGAACAACGTCATGTCCTACTTTAATCCCACCATGACGAACCCGGCGGTCGGCCTCCCCGGAGCCTTGGAATTCGTGGGCCACGGCACCGATAGCTGCGGTTGCTCGACTCCCGTCAAGCAGCACAACGTCAATCCCGGACCTCGCGTGGGACTGGCCTACCAGGTCGGCAATAAGACCGTGATCCGGGCGAGCTACAGCATCTTCTATGCGCACGCCGGTGGAGTGGGTGGGCGCACCAACGGACGCCAGGGGCTGAGCCAGCTCGGTTTCAATAACAACGGCAGCCTGGGCGCCGTCGCCACCGGGCAGCCCGCGTACAACTGGAACGGCGGGTACCCGGGCTACCCGCTGAACCCGCCGTTCTTCAATCCCAGTTTCGGCATCGGCTACATCACCGCCGCGGCCGCGGCTGCGCTTCCGTTCCCCGCCGGCCCCACTACCGCCCAGACCATCACTTTCGGCGACCCCAATTTCGGCGGCAAGGCGCCGTATTACGAAGACTGGAGCTTCAATATCCAGCATTCGTTTACTCCCAACTGGATGTTGAGCGTGGCGTACAGCGCCAGCGCCGGCCACTGGCTGCCCGGGGCTGCCGTCGCCGGGCCCATGACCAACCAGGTTCCCATGCAATACCTCCCGCTGGGATCTATCCTGACCTCGACTCTGAGCGCGAGCACCCTCGCTTCGGCGCAGGCCATGTTCCCGAATATCGCGATGCCGTTTTCGACCTTTACCGGAACCATCGCCCAGGCGATCAAGCCCTTCCCGCAATACAACGGCATTTCCGATCCCTGGCTGGACGTCGGCAATTCGACGTTTAACTCGCTCCAGATTTCGCTCAACCACCGGTTCTCGCAAGGCCTTTCGGTGATGTTCAACTACACCTACAGCAAGGAACTGGACGATCTCGTCGGCGTGCGCGATCCCAACAAGGACTTCCTGGAGAAAGGGCCGGGCACCATCGATCACCCCAGCGTGGCCGCCGCCACGGCCGTTTACCAGTTGCCTTTTGGCAAGGGTCACAAGTTGGACGCGGGGTTGTTGAACCCGGTGGTTAGCCACTGGCAGATCTCCGGACTCTTCACCTACCAGGGCGGAGCGCCCTTGTCGATCACCGGCACCTGCACCGGCGGCGGCATTATCGACGCCTCCTGCTATCCGAACTACGCCACGGGCTTCTCGGGAAGCGTGTGGCAGAATGGCGCCATCGGAAGCGGCGGCGCTAATGTCTCCAGCACGGTCTACCTCAACAAGGCGGCCTTTGTGGACCCGCCCGCTTACATGGAAGGCAACATTCCGCGCGCGGCCCCGTACAAACTGTTCGCTCCTCACAATGCCGACGTGGATGTGAGCGTGCGCCGCGAATTCCCCATCCGCGAGAAGGTGAAACTGGCGCTCCAGGCGGACGCGTTCAACGTCAACAACGCGGTGCACTTCGCCGCTCCCGGCTTGGGTATCGATTCCAGCAGCTTCGGCATCGTTTCCACCATGGCCAATCAGCCGCGCAAACTGCAGTTCAGCGCCCGGCTCTCGTTCTAACAATCCCCTAACCGGCAGGCCGGTCTCGATCGTTTGGCGATTCGAGACCGGCCTCCGCCCCGCCTCGCTCCCCACCCCAGCGGCCTCCGCCCGCCGCCCGCTCTCAATTTCAGACTGTATTACCCTGACATTGAGGACTCCATGACAACTCGAAAGACCATCGACGAATTCCTGGGCGTCAAGCGCCTGGCCGTCGTAGGCGTCTCGCACAACCCCAAGGATTTCACGCGGAGCCTGTTCCGCGAACTGCGCTCCCGGGGCTACGATGTCGTGCCGGTTCACCCCGGCGCCACCGAGATGGACGGAGTCCCGGCCGTGGCGCGCGTGGCGGACGTGTCGCCCCCGGCCGATGGGGCTCTGCTGCTCACCAAGCCGCCGGTGACCGCCGAAGTGGTGCGCGAGTGCCATGAGGCCGGGATCCGGCGCATCTGGATGTATCGCGCCGTGGGCGCCGGGGCGGTCAGTATTCAGGCCGTCGAGTTCTGCGAAAGAAATGGGATGAGCGTGGTGGCCGGCGAGTGTCCCTTCATGTTCCTGCCGGACTCCGGCTTCCCGCATAACTTCCACGCCTTCTGCAAGAAGCTGGTGGGAAGTTATCCGAAGTAGCCCGGCGGCCGCGCCTGGCCCACCCACATCGAAGTCCTTCGGCGGTAATGTGGGACAGACGCTTTCGTCTGTCAACCCGCGGCACGCGGCGGCCCTTACCTACATATATTCCGGAATCCGAATGCCCAGGATGCCGGCGGCGCGTTCCAACTGGCGGCGGAAGAACCGAGTCGTCCACAACAGGAACACCTTCTTCTCGCGATCCTTCTCCGCCAGGATCGGGTACTTCTGATAGAAGTTGGAGAAGTCCTGGGCCAGTTGAAACGCGTACTTGGCCACGTGCGCCGGTTCGCCGGCCGCCAGCGCGCGCTCCACGGCGGAATCGGCTTTCGAAGCGGCCAGCAGAATCTGCCAGAAGTCCTCGAACTCCAACTGGCGCGCCAGCGAGGCGGCGTTCAGCTCCGCCGCGAAATCCGGCAGGGCCTCGCCGCGCGCCACCAGTTCCCGCAGAATTTTGCCGGCGCGCACCGCCGCGTATTGCACGTACGGCCCGGTCTCGCCGGTGAAACTCAGCGCTTCCTGCAGGTCGAAGGCGATCACCGAATTGCGCGTGAATTTCAACAGGAAATAGCGCAGCGCCGCAATGGCGATCATGGTCGCCACCGCCCGCTGCTCCTCGGCCGGAACTTCGGCGTGCCGCGCGGAGACTTCCTCCAGCGCCTTCTCGATCAGGCGGTCCATCAGGTCGTCGGCCTTCACCCCCAGGCCCTTGCGCCCGGAAACCTCCACCGAGGCTTTCTTGCGGTCTTCTTCCGATAGCGGAATGCCCAGGTCGGCGCAGCAGCGCGGCGTGAGCGTCACCATCTCATAGGAGAAGTGGACCGATTCATCGGCCTCGCGGTCGTAGCCCAAACCGCGCAATCCGGCCACCACCACTTCCTGCAGATAGGACTGCCGCGCGTCGATCACGTTGTACACCCGCGACCCGTGCCCGAACCCTTGCTGCCGCCCGGCGTCCGCGGCCGCGGGATCGTCGGTGGTGACCCACAGCACGCGCCCGTCGGCGTAGGTGCGAAACGGCCGGTAGTGGAAATCCTTGCCGAGCAGGCCGAACTTCCAGAGCTGATAGGCGATGTCCTTGCCGACGTAGGTCACCGTGCCGTCGGAGCGCACGATCACTTTGCCTTCCTCGGAAAGCCCCGGCATCACCCAGCAGCCCGAGTTCTTGCCCTCGGTCTCCAGGTAGATGGCCTTGCGCTGCTTGAGTAACTCGAAGGCCGACGCCCAGAACTTCAGGTGCAGGATCTCGCTCTCGCGCGGCAACACGTCGTACTCCACGTCCAGCCGCAGCATGGTCGCCAGGTGCGCCTCCACGATGGCGTCCGCCACCAGGTGCGCCAGTTCCGCCACTTCGCCCTCGCCGGCCTCGATGGCGTAGAGCGTGGCCTTGCGCCACTCGAGCGCCTCCGGGTGGGTCTTGTAGTAACTCGAGGTATGCGCGTACAGATCCCAGCAGTAGTAGTCGAAACGCACCGCCGGGTCGGCCAGCATGGCCGTCACATCGGCCGGGGTCTTGTGCTCAAGGTAATGGAAGCCCACCACCACGTCGGCCACCTGGACGCCGGTGTTGTCGATGTAGTTCTGCACTTCCACGCGGTGGCCGCGGGCGCGCAGCATGCGCACGAAGGTGTCGCCGAGGGTGGCGTTGCGCAGATGACCGATGTGCGCCGCTTTGTTGGGGTTGATGTTGGTGTGCTCGACGATGATCTTGCCGCCGTCCGCAGCCTCCGGTGGCGCAGCCTCTTCGCCGGCCAGCAGCACCGCCGCGTAGGCGCCGCGGTCGAGGCGCAGGTTGATGTAACCGTTGCCCGCCACTTCCATGCGCGCCACGCCATCGATGGGGGCGATCTCATCCACCAGTTCCTGGGCGATCTTCCTGGGAGCCTGGCGCAGCGGCTTGGCGAGCTGAAACGCGGCCGACACCGCCATGTCGCCCAGATCGCTCTGCCGCGGCTGCTCGACGGCCACCGCCAGGTCTATGCCGTAACGGATCTGAATGTGCGCGCGAAACGCGCTGGATACGTTCTTTTCAATGGTGTGGAACACGGGAAACTACGAGTATAGCGTGGCTGGTAGCCCCCCGATTGCCTTCCGGGGCGAACGGAGATACCGTAGTAGTGAGCATATTGAGATGCGAATGTCTGAATATGCGACAGGACTACAGACCGATGGAAACCACATCCGGCGCGGAGCCGGCAATCCCCCAAGTTGAAAGCCTGAGCCGGACGCACCTGGCGGAGTGTTACCAGTGCGGCAAGTGCACCGCCGGATGCCCCGTCGGGGAGCGGATGGATATTCCGCCCACGCGGCTGATCCGCCTGCTGCAGTTGGGCGACGCCGATTCCGCCTTGCGCGCCAACTCCATCTGGCAATGCGTCTCGTGCCAGACCTGCACTACGCGCTGTCCCAAGAGCGTGGATTGCGCCGGGGTGCTGGACGCGCTGCGCCAGTTAGCCTTCGAGCGCGGCTCTCTTCCGCCCGCCGAGCGGCGCACGGTGCTCTTCCAGAAGGCGTTTCTGGACAACATCCGGCGTCATGGTCGGTTGAACGAAATCGAGCTGATCGCCGCCTTCAAAGGCGCGGTCTTCCTCAGAGACCGCAACCTGCCGTTCCTGTTCCGCGACGCCGGGCTGGCCCCGCAACTCGCCAAGCGGCACAAACTTCACTTGATCGGCGAACAGGCCCGGGACCGCGGAGTGGTGGCGCGCATTTTTGCCCGGGCCACCAATGGAGGCGCGCGATGAACCTCGGATACTATCCCGGTTGCGCGCTGCACGGTTCCTCGAACGATTACGAGCAGTCGCTGCGCGCGTGCCTGGGAGCGTTGGACGTAACCCTCGCCGAAATCGACGACTGGATCTGCTGCGGCGCCACTTCCGCGCACTCGCTCAATCACAAGCTCGCCATTGCGCTGCCCGCGCGCAATCTCGCCCTCGCCGGCCGCCAGGGCCTCGACGAGATGTTCGCGCCCTGCCCCATGTGCTCCATGCAGCTTCTCCGCGCCGGCCAGGCCATGGCGTCGGACCCGCTACTGCGCCAGGAGATTTCGGCCATGGTGGAAGCCGAAATTCCCAGCGGCCCGCGCGTGCTCAACCTCATCCAGGTGTTTCAACGCGTCGGCCTGGACAAGCTGAAAGCCGCCGTGAAGACGCCGTTGAAAGATCTCAAACCGGCCTGCTACTACGGGTGCCTGCTGGTGCGGCCTCCAACGGTGGTGGACTTCGACGACGCCGAACAGCCGCAATCCATGGAGGCCATCGTGGCCGTTCTGGGCGCCAAGCCCGTCGAGTGGGGCTCCAAGACCGAGTGTTGCGGCGCCGGCATGACTATGGCGGAAACCGAAACCGTGCTGCGTCTTTCCGGCCGGATTCTGGCCAACGCCGTGGCGCACGGCGCTAACTGCCTGGTGGTGGCTTGCCCCATGTGCCACGTGAATCTGGATATGAAGCAGGGCGAGGCCGCGGAGTTCCTCCACGCGAAATTCGATCTGCCGGTTTACTACCTGTCGGACATGGTGGGCATGGCGCTCGGATTGAGCGCCACACAATTGGGCGTGGACAGGCACTTCGTCGTCCAGGGAGGCGCGAACTAATGTCGCGAGCGGAGCTTCTGTTCTCATGTACTACTACTCGTCAAATTCTTCGCGCGCCGCGACGGTTTTATGTGGGGCAGGTTTTCAACCTGCGGCCGATTTTTAATCGGCCCGGCGAGCGAAGCTCGCCTGCGCGCGAGACGATCTGGCCCCCGGCAGCCCGGAATATCCCGCGCGGTTGGGTTGCGGCTCTGCTGCTCTGTGGGGCAGGATGGCATCCTGCGGCCCGCCCTGAGGGCACCCGGCAATCGGCCTGGGCGGCACCGGGGAAGGATCCAAAGGTGGGAGGCGCGAACTAATGTCGCGGATCGGCGTTTTCGTATGCTGGTGCGGCGAAAATATCGCGCGCACCGTGGATGTGCGGCAAGTGGTGGACTCGATCGCGGCGGTGCCCGGTGTGCGTTGCGCCGGGAGCTACAAGTACATGTGCTCGGACCCCGGGCAGGCCATGATCCGCGAGAAGATCGCCTCGGAAAAGCTGGACGGCGTGGTGGTGGCCTCCTGCTCGCCGCACATGCACATGAAGACCTTCCGGCGCACCGTGAATGCGGCCGGGCTCAATCCCTACCTGCTCGAAATGGCCAACATCCGCGAGCAGTGCAGTTGGGTGCATCACGACCGCGAGCAGGCCACCGCCAAAGCCATCGACCTGATCCGGCTCTCGGTGGCCAAGGTGCGGTTCGACCGGAAGCTCGACCCGATCCGCGTCCCCGTGACGCGGAGGGCGCTGGTGATCGGCGGCGGAGTGGCCGGCATCCAGGCCGCGCTCGACATCGCCGACTCGGGTTACGAAGTGGTGCTGGTGGAGCGCGAGCCTTCCATCGGCGGCAAGATGGCGGGCCTCTCGGAGACGTTTCCCACGCTCGATTGTTCGCAGTGCATCCTCACGCCGCGCATGGTGGAAGCCGGGCAGCATCCGCGCATCCGCCTCTACACCTACTCGGAAGTCGAGAGCGTGGACGGCTTCATCGGCAACTTCAAGGCCACCATTCGCCAGAAGGCCCGGTACGTGGACATGACCAAGTGCACCGGCTGCGGCGAGTGCGCCAAGGTCTGTCCGTTGAAACGCAACCCCAGCGAATTCGATTACGGCATGGGCATGCGTCCGGCCATCTACATGCCGTTTCCGCAAGCCGTGCCGGCGCGGCCGGTGATCGATAAGAAGGTCTGCGCCAAGATCATCCGCAACGGCTGCGGGTTGTGCGAAAAGAAGTGCGCGCCCGGCGCAATTGACTTCAAGGACACGGACCGCATGGTCGAGGAGGCCGTTGGCGCCATCGTGGTGGCCACCGGGTACAAACTCTACAGCATCGGCCGCGAGCAGGATTCGGACAAGCTCCGCGGCTACGGCGAATACGGCTACGGCAAGTACAAGGACGTGATCGACTCGCTGCAGTTCGAGCGGCTGGTCTCGGCCTCCGGCCCTACCAACGGCGAACTGAAGCGGCCGTCGGACGGGAAGATCCCTCAGAAAGTGGTCTTCATTTCCTGCGTGGGCTCGCGCGATAACGCCAAGGGCCTGCAGTACTGCTCGAAGATCTGCTGCATGTACACCGCCAAGCACACCATGCTGTACAAGCACAAGGTGCATTCCGGCGAGGCGCACGTTTTCTACATGGACATCCGCGCCGGCGGCAAGGGCTACGAGGAATTCGTGCGCCGCGCCATCGAGCAGGACGGCGCGAAGTATTACCGCGGCCGCGTCTCGAAGATTACCGAGGAGGGTGGCAAGCTGATCGTGCGCGGCGCCGATACGCTGGCCGGGATTCCGGTGACCATCGAGGCCGACCTGGTGGTGCTGGCTTCGGCCATGCGCCCCTCCGACGGCGCCGCCGAGCTGGCGCAGAAGCTCAACGTGGGGTACGACGAGAACGGGTTCCTGTCGGAATCGCATCCCAAGCTGCGGCCGGTGGAAACCAACACGGCGGGCGTGTTCGTGTGCGGCGCATGCCAGGCGCCCAAGGACATTCCCGAATCCGTGGCGCAGGCTTCGGCGGCGGCCAGCAAGGTGGCCATCACGTTCGCCGCCAGCGAGCTGACGCGCGAGCCCGAAATCGCCCACATCAACGAGCAGACCTGCGCGGCCTGCTTCGCCTGCGTGCGCACCTGCCCCTACCACGCCGTCGAGAAGGCCGAGATCCGCGGGCGCTCGGGCGCGTTGATCAAGCACACCGCGCGCGTCAATCCGGGTCTGTGCATGGGTTGCGGCACCTGCGTGGCCGTGTGTCCCTCCAAGAGCGCGGATATCGAGGGCTTCAGCGAAGAAGAAATCTACTCCATGGTGGAGGCGTTGGTATGAGCGGCACGGACGCGTTTTCGCCCAAGATCGTGGCGTACGTCTGCAACTGGTGCACCTATCTGGGCGCGGACCTGGCGGGCACGGCGCGCCTGGAGTACCCGCCCAACGTGCGCATCATCCGCCTGCCGTGCACCGGACGCATCGATACCAACCTGGTGGTGAAGGCTTTCGAAGTGGGCGCCGACGCGGTGCTGGTCTCCGGCTGCCATCCGGGCGACTGCCATTACACCGCCGGCAACTACCACGCGCGGCGCCGCTGGATGCTGTTCCGCGACCTGCTGGATGTGGTGGGCTTCGATATGCGGCGCATCCATTTCAGTTGGATCAGCGCGGCCGAGGGCAAGAAATTCCAGCAGACAATTACCGAGATCACCGAGCAGACCCAGGCCCTGGGGCCATACCGGCCGTATGAAGCGGCGCCCGCGCGGCCGCAGGGTGGGACAGGCGCTTCCGCCTGTCAACCCCCGGCGCCGCGCGCCGATTCCTCCGCGCAAACCCAATTGCGTGAAACCGCCGCCCGCCTGTTGACCGAGGGCGCCGTCAAAGTGGTGATCGGCTACGGCACGCGCGGCCCCATCTTCGTCACTAAGCCGGAAGACGCCGCCCACCTGGTGTGGAACGAAACCTGTTTCGCCAATCTCACCACTTACTTGAAGCGCAAGGAAGTAGCTGCCCTGGGCAAGCCGGCCATCGTGGTGAAAGGTTGCGACGAGCGCGCCCTGGTGGTTCTCGAAAAGGAATCGCAGGTGGATCGCGCCGAAGTGTACACCATCGGCATGGCGTGTTCCGGCATGGGCCAGCCCAAGTGCGCGGCCTGCGATACCCATCAGTTGCGGTTCGCCAACCAGATCATCGGCTCCGACGGCGCGCCGGCCGCGGCGCCGGTGGACCGCTACATCGAGCTCGATGTCCTGCTCGCCAAGTCCCCCGAAGAGCGGCTGTCGTTCTGGACCGCGGAATTCGACCGCTGCCTGAAGTGCTACGCCTGCCGGCAGGTCTGCCCCATGTGCTATTGCGAGCGCTGCCTGGCGGACAAGAACCGGCCCCAGGCCATCGACACGTCGCCGCACCGCATGGGGAATTTCGCCTGGCACCTCTCCCGCGCCATCCACCTGGCCGGACGGTGTGTGGGCTGCGACGAGTGTACCCGCGCCTGCCCCGCGGCCATCGACCTGCGCCTGCTCAACCTCTCGCTGGCCCACGCCGCGGAAACCAAGTTCGGCTACCGCGCGGGAATGGATTCGGCGGCGGAGCCGCTGGTGGGCGCCTATTCGCTCACCGACAAAGAGGAGTTCATCCGATGACCGCCCTTACGCAAGACGCGTTGCGCAAACTGCTGGGCGAATGGATGGCGGCCGGCAAAGTCTGCGTGGGACCGGTGCGGGTGGCCGCCGGCACGGTGCTCTTCACACGCCTTGCATCGGCGGACGACCTGCTGCTGGACGGCTGGCTGCGCCCCGCCAATTCCATCAAGGAGCTGGTACTGCCGCGCCACGAGCCGCTCTACGGATATCGCGCCGACAGGAACCGCATCGAACTGCTAGACCCGCCGGAGACCGTGCCCGAACAGATCGCCATCTGCGCGCACCCCTGCGATGCCGCGGCGCTGCCCATCCTCGACAAGGTCTTCAATTGGGACTTTCGCGACGAAGCCTACAACCGCCGCCGGGAAGCCACCACCGTGATTACGCTGGCGTGTACCGCGTGCGACGAAGAGTGCTTCTGCACGTCGGTGGGCCTCGGGCCGGATGCCGAGCGCGGCAGCGACGCCATGCTGTTCGATAGCGGCGACGGCTCTTTCGCCGTCCGCACGCTCACGGACAAGGGACGCGCGGCGCTGGGCGCTTCCGATGCGCAGGGTGGCCCAACCAATCCGCCGCCCGTTCGATTCGACGCCAAGCAGGCCGGCCAGTTTGCCGCCGGGCACTTTGACGATCCGTTCTGGAAAGAGCACGCGCTGGCCTGCGTGGGATGCGGCGCCTGCGCCTTCACCTGCCCCGTCTGCCATTGCTTCGATATCGTGGACGAGCGCAACGGCCACGACGGCATGCGGGCTCGCAACTGGGACGCCTGCCAGTTCCCGCTCTTCACGCTGCACGCCAGCGGCCATAACCCGCGGCACACGCAGGGCGACCGCCAGCGGCAGCGCATTTATCATAAGTTCCACATGTACCCGGAAAAGTTCGGCGAGACGCTGTGCACCGGCTGCGGCAATTGCGCGCGCAACTGCCCGGTGGGGCTGGGCGTTTTGCCGCTGGTCACCGAGATTCCCCATGCAGAACCTGTACAAGCCTGACCTCATGGATGTGATCGGCGTGCGGCAGCACACGTCCGACGTGAAATCGATCAGCCTGCGTTTCCAGGACGCGGAGCGCGCCCGCCAGTTCACCTTCCGCGTGGGCCAGTTCGGGATATTCTCGGCCTTCGGCGCCGGCGAATCCACCTTCAACATCTGCTCCAGCTCCAACTGGCGCGACCACATCGAGTTCTGCTTCCGCAAGGTGGGCCGCGTCACCGAAGCCTTGTGGCAGGCGGAGGAGGGCGACACGCTCGGCTTCCGCGGCCCCTACGGCCACGGCTATCCGATGGAAGAGTGGCGCGGCAAGGACCTGATTTTTCTCGGCGGCGGCATCGCCATGCCGCCCATCCGCTGCGCCATCTGGTACGCGCTGGAAAACCGCGAGGACTACGGCAAGATCACCGTGGTGTACGGCGCGCGCACGGTGGGCGACCTGGTCTTCGTCGACGAGCTGGCCAAGTGGACCGAGCATCCGAACGTGCAGGTGATCCAGTGCGTCGACCCGGGCGGCCAGACGCCGGACTGGAAGGGCGAAATCGGCTTCGTCCCCACGGTATTCGAGCGCGCCCAGGTGCCGGCGGATAAGGCGGTGGCGCTGGTGATCGGCCCGCCCATCATGATCAAGAACACCATCCCCGTGCTGGAGCGCATGGGCGCGCAGATGAGCGACGTCTACACAAGTCTCGAGAACCGAATGAAGTGCGGGGTAGGGAAGTGCGGCCGGTGCAACGCGGGTCCGGTGTACGTGTGCAAGGAAGGTCCCGTGTTCACCTTCCAGGAATTGCAGGCGATGCCGCTGGATTACTGAGCGGGCGCGATGCTGGGTGCGGTTTGCATCGTAACTCCCGCTGAGTAAGAATGCGCTGCTTAACAGGGGTCTGACGTGATTTTCCGCTGTCTTTGCGGAAAATCGGGTCTGACCCCTTTGGGCCCCGTCGCGAAGCTTATCCATTACAATCAGTGACGCAGACCACTAACGGTCTGCGGCAGGCCGATTGGCCAATATCCCCGGAGTGTGGATTGGACCACCAGCGCGGTCCAAGACGCCAAAACACTTATGGCCACAGATGAACACAGATGAACACGGATCGGCAAGGATCGGTTCTGTGTTTATCTGTGTTCATCTGTGGCTCAAAATGTTTTGAGGAGATCGCCACCGGCCAGCGGCAGCCGGACCGAACACAGCAGGATTTACGACGCGCTGCGATAGAGCCGGCCAACGACCACTGGATCGCGTCACGCCCGGCGCTCCGGAGAAAGTCAGCCCAGCGGGGCGTCAGGTTCCTGTCGATCAGGAGGCGCATCAACTCGCGAGGCGAATCTCGTGCCCTTGAGCCAGGTGTGCGGCGAAGGCAAGCGCTTCGCGGATGTCCGGCTCTTCGATATATGGAAAATCGGCCAGCAGTTGTTCGACGGTGCGGCCCGCGGCCATCGCCTCGACGAACATGCCGACGGTCACACGCATGCCCCGAATGCATGGCTTGCCACCAATGACCGCGGGATCCATTGTAATTCGGCCGAGGTGCTCCACGTCGTTAGGATAGCGCGGAGGCGACGCTGAGCGCTGGGCGCTGGGTGGCAGGGACGGCCCCAAAAGCGGAATTGCAGGAGGCAAGGGCGCTCGCCGTTGGAGATTGCCGAATGTGAGCGGCCGGCAGCCAATTCGGCGGTCCGGGCGTTAAACGTCCAAGTGAGCTGGATCGGGCCTTCCGAATCGCCATTTTCCGCTAACGCCACTTTAGCGCCGTAATTGTTCGTCAAGGCGCTAATGTGATAACGGCAGGTCTCCGGTGGGGATACCTGGCGCTGCGGCGCTCTTGTTAGGCAAGCCTGCAAGTAAGCTAACGGAAGGATGCGTTCAGCTCGCTTGGCGGCGCACGAACCTGCAAAACGCCGCCAGCACTCCAATGGATACGAGGGAGAAGCCGCCTGGCTCGGGTACCGCCGTCCCGCCCAAGGCGAAGTTGGGGGTGTCTGGCTCCTGGATGAAAGAACTGTTTGTGTAAGCGGCGGCATAGAGCGCCGTCCCCCCCGCCGCTCCACTTACCGAGCTGATCAGGAAGAGCGCATCGCTGTATATGAAATACTGCGTGTTTGGTTGTAGGATGACGGACGGACCAAACACATATTCGTTGCCCACAATCGAAGTATCGGCTGCGATGAAGCCCGGACCCCCGGAGCTTAACGTCGCGGGCGTACCCGTAAAGACCTGATTGAACAAATACGCGGTGCCAATAGCGTACGGAGTCACAGCAGGGTTGGCATCGGAGAAGAAGTTGAACGTGATACTGCTCCAGGGCCCCCCAACGGGCGTTGTGAAGGACTGACCAACGTAAAAGTTATCAGTGGTAAAACCTGTTCCGCTTGTGACCGACTCGATCACGCCAGCGGTGGCCGGAGCGCAGGTGAGTAAGCCGATGGCCAAGCAGCAAATCATCACGGATATGTCGCGCATGGAGCCATCTATCGACCGAACTTTCATAATCATCTCCTCACGAGCCGACCTGCGGGTCGGCAGAGAGCAAATTCAGATTTTACACCCTGAAGCTGCTAGTATACACCTGTCCATCTCCGTGCACCGGCCAGAAAGTAGCAGTGCACTCCATTTTCTTTCGCCGAACTGCACATGCATACTGCGGTCGCTTGAGAATGGTCCCCAAGCCAAAGATAGGCGGTGCTAACGCACTCATAATCAACAACCTAGCTGCATTTCACAAGAGTACGGCATGGTAAACGGCGTTAGCGGAATGTGGCGAGGGCCACCCGGACGTGTTGTCGCCAGACCACGGAAGTGCAACGGCAATCGAATTGCCCCTCAAATTCGGGCGGCACTGCATCGCCCGGTGCGCGCCTCGCCTCCGGCCGTGACTAGAGTCTAGTCACGGAGAACAATTTAAGTAGTTGAACGCATGAGACTTTCTGCGTAACCGTGACTAGAGTCAAGTCACGCCGCGGCCTCGAATCTCCGCCGGAGACGCCCGCTACTCGCCGTGGCTGATTTCCGCCGCCCGCGCCGGCAGCACGGTGTAGCCCAGGAGCAGCGACGATACCGCCAGCAGTCCGCAGATCGCCAGCCATGCGGGAGCCGGGTCGGCCGCGACCACCTTCAGGTTCAGCCTCGGCGGCACGGGACTTTCACCGGGGCCAGGGCGCGCGGGCAGAAAACCACACTGGCTTTCTGCAGCACCGAGGGCGGAAACGGGTTGGCGCCCTCCCGCACGAACATCACCGCCCCGGCGATCGCCGAATTGCGGAAGAACAGGCCGGCCATCGGAAAGGCTGCGCCGCAACCCACGCATGCCAGCGTGGCCGTCGCCGCGGACCACACAAGCCGGCTGAGGCCCGGACCGTGCACAGAATCCAGCCGGCGTTCGTTGCGCCATCTGGTACGCGCTCGAAAACCGCGAGGACTACGCAAGATCACCGTGGTTTACGGCGCGCGCGCGGTGGCCGACCTGGTCTTCGTCGACGAGCTGGCCGGCGGGCCAGGCGGTGGCGCTGGTGATCGGTCCGCCCATCATGATCGAGAACGCCATTCCCGTGCTGGAGCGCATGGGCGCGCAGATGAGCGGCGTGGGCAAGTGCGGGCGCTTCAACGCGGGGCCGGTGTACGTCTGCAAGGAAGGCCCGGTATTCACCTTCCAGGAATTGCAGGCGATGCCGCTGGATTACTGAGCCGGAGCGGCCGGCGCTATGTGCTACTACCTGTCAAATTCTTCGCGCGCCGCGACGGTCTTATGTGGGGCAGGCTGGCAGCCTGCGGCCGATTGTCAATCGGCCCGGCGAGCGAAGCTCGCCTGCGCGCGAGACGATCTGGCCCCCGGCAGCCCGGAATATCCCGCGCGGTTGGGTTGCGGCTCCGCTGCTCTGCGCGGCAGGCTGGCAGCCTGCGGCCGACTGTTAATCGGCCTGCTTCGGCTCTCGTATCAGCCTCGGAAGGCGGACTGCGGGTGCCCTCTGGGCGGCGCCGCAGGCTGCCAGCCTGCCCCACAATTGCGCCGCGGGCGCGCACCCGATGCACGGCCCCCGGCCTCGCGGTCCATAATGGGAAAGTGAAATCCTTTCGCAGAGAGCTATGGTTTGAGGTTCCCGGCCGGCGGGCGTTCCTCAACATCACCCGGGAGGTGGAAGACTGCCTCCGGGAAAGCGGCGTCAAGGAAGGCCTGGTGCTGGTCAATGCCATGCACATCACGGCTTCGGTCTTCATCAACGACGACGAATCTGGACTGCACGCGGATTTCGACAAATGGCTCGAAAGGCTGGCGCCCCACGAGCCGACCTCGCAGTATCGGCACAACCGCACCGGCGAAGACAATGCCGACGCGCACATGAAGCGCCAGGTGATGGGACGCGAAGTGGTGGTCGCCGTCACCGGCGCCAAGCTCGACTTCGGACCGTGGGAGCAGATCTTCTACGGCGAGTTCGACGGCGGGCGCAGGAAACGCGCGTTGATTAAGATCATCGGAGAGTAACCGGCCGTCCCCACGCTATTTCCACCTCCACCCGATTCCGGCCATCACGCGTACCTCGTTCTCCGGTACTGCCAACCAGTTGGCAAGATCGCCGGACACGGGGTTCGCCGGGACGTTCCGCCGAAGATAACGAACTTCGGGCGCGATACGAAGGTGCCGCGTGCCGAACTCGACTCCTCCGCCCGCCACCCATGCATGATCGGTCGCGTGCCAATAATCCGTGTAGCGATATGTGGCGGACGTGTTGATGGTGACCGGAGTGTATCCTGTCGTTACCACCTCTCCGCTGGCGTGGCGAGGGGCAAAGCCTACTACCGCGTAAGGCTGCACGTGACGAACCGGCAAACGGTACTTCACCAGCAGGGGAAACTCCCAGACGTTGGCGCGGGTGCGCGCAAAGAATTCGTTCATTACCAGGGGAACAAAAAGAGTATTCCCGAGACGGCTGTACAACGCGTCGATCTCGAAAGCGAATTGGTGCGGCAGCCGTACTTCCACCGCCGGACCGACCAGGTACGGCTTGGATTCCGAAGGGCCGTACCAATTTGGCTCGCTGGTCGCCCTGAGCCCCCCTTTCACGCCAATGGTCAGCGGCTGTGCCAGGCCAGGGATCGATAGGAGTAACAGTGCCAGGAGAATTCGCATATGTTCTCGCAGTACTAAGACCCTCGCCGATCCCATTCCAACTACGCCGTGGTTCAAGCAATTCGTTCCTGGCGGCAGTCGCTCCCACCGGCAAACTGGCCCATCGGCGTCATTAGGCGCCCAGCGCCCGGTGGAGGGTGACGCCGCCCGCGTTCAGCCGGCTGGCGGCCAAACGATGGCCGCGCATGACAGCTTCGTCCGCATCGCCCGTTCCTCGGGAGTTGGACCGGTTCGCCGGCCAGGACCGCTGCCGTCCAGGTGAAGCCGGAACGGTTGCCCTTGCCGCCACTGGCAGGCGCATTCGCCGCGCGCATCGCATGGTGATACGCGTATGGTGATATGACCCGCTTCGCCTTGATGTTTCTGCTGTGTTCGAGCGAACTCCTCGCCCAGACCCCCTCCACGCCGGCCGGCCAGACCCGCTGGCAGATCGGCGCCGCGCAAAAACAGGCGTTGCTCCAAGGAGTGGAGCCCCTCACGCACGAGCCTCTCCAGTTCCTGATGCGGCGCGGCGGCCACCTCGACGACGAGGCGGCGCGCTACGAACGCATGGTCGATCCGGAGAATCTGAAGCGCCTGGCCGCCGCCGGTGCGCGCTGGGGACGCCTCCCTTTCTATAAGGGATTCGGTCTGGAATACGAGCGCGACAACATGCGGAAGGACGTGCAAACGGCCGCCCTGATGCACCGGTTGGGCATGAAGGTGGCGTTGTACATGGCCGGCACCATGTTCACCGAAACCCTCTACCACGAGATCCCCGAGGCCCGAAACTGGGAGCAGCGCGATCAGGATAACAAGTGGGTGCCCTACGGGATGCAAACCTATCGCCACTACGCCTGCCCGAACGAGCCCGCCTACCGCGAGTATCTCAAGCGGATTCTCAAGATCGGCGTGGAGGAGGTGCACGCCGATGAAATCGACTTCGACAACGTGATGCTACAGGCGGAACCGAAGTCCTGCCGCTGCCCGCGCTGCATTCGCGCCTTCCACGACTTCCTGCGCCGGCGGTATCCCACCCGCGAGGCCACCCTGCGCCGCTTCGGTCTGCCGCAGGTGGACTGGATCGTCCCCAACGAATGGGACCAGTCCGCGCCGCCCGGCAGCCTGACCGCCATCGACGACCCCGTGCTGCAGGAGTGGGTGCGATTCCGCTGCGAATCCCTCGCCGCCTACGCCAACGCCCTCTACGACTACGTGAAGAGCCTCGATCGAAACGTGGCGGTGCACTTCAATATCAAGGGCGTCTACAGCTTCAATCGCTACTGGACGAACGCCGTGTACCATCCGCTGTTCGCCAACCGCGCCGATATCGTTTCCTTCGACACCGGCGGCTACGACGCCCGCCTCGACCCGGCCACCGGTGCGCTGGTGACCCAGGTGCGGTCGTATAAGATGGCCCGCCACCTCGGCGCCGCCTGCGAGGAATCGTTGGCCGGCGAACTGCGGTCGGCCGTCCACATGGCCTTCGGTTTCCAGCCCAAAGTTCAGGGATATGCCGGCGCGCCGTACTACGCTTCCTCGGTCGCCACGCCCTTCCTCGAGTTTTTCCGTTTCTACAACCAGCGCTACTACACCGGCACCGGGGAGGTGCACGATGTCGCGGTGCTGCGCAATTGGCCGTCCATGGCGTACAGCATCAATGCCGCTTACGTGCCGGCCACCCTGATGGAGCAGGTGCTCATTCAGCACCGCGTTCCCTTCGATCTGCTCTTCGACGAACAACTCGAGCGGCTGGACCGCTACGCGGCCGTGATCCTTGCCGGACAGGAGTGCGTTTCCGGCGCGCAGGCTCGCCAGTTGCTCGAATATGTCCGCAATGGCGGCACGCTGATAGTGGCCGGCAATACCGCGCAGTACAACGAATGGCGGGAACGGCGGCGCGTCAACCCGCTGCTCGCCGGCGCGCAGCGAAGGGCGAGGCCGCATCGTGGTCATTCCGCGGATCGTCCGCGGCGACGCGGGGGGCGCGCGGAACGCGGAAGCGGACCGGGATCCGGAACCGGGAGCGCCGTCGCCCCGCGGCGGCGAACGCATGGCGCCCGCGCAATGGGTGCTGCCCAAGAACCACGAGGAGATCTATTCCGCAATCGCCGGCTGCCTGCCCAGGGGACTGTCGCTCGTCGCAGACGCGCCGCTCTCTACCATCGCCGAACTCCTCACGCGGCCGGAGTCGCGCGAGACCATCGTGCATTTCATCAATTTCGAGAGCAACCTCCTGCAGCCGTTCGATGCCGCGGTGCGAAAGCAATTCTCCGGCCCTGTGAAGTCGGTGGAGTTCTTCACGCCGGATGCGGACGATGCGGTTCAGGTGACGTTCGAGGATACGGGCGAGCGCGTGAAGTTGAAGGTACCGCGGCTTCGCCGTTACGGCATGATCGTGATTGCTCAGTAGGCAGGCCTGGTCTCGGACCGGGGCGGATTGTCGGATTGGAATCCCCCAGATTGGAGCGCAACGCTGTCACCCGGCGGGCGCCTCGTCGCCGGCCGCGGCTAGAGTCTAGCCGTTTAAAACCGTAAGTAGTTGAAACTGAAGAGGATTGCAGCGCCACAGGGGCTAGACTCTGGCCCCTCCGCGCCCCCCGCTTCTCCCCGTAGCTGATCTCCGCCGTCCGCGCCGATACCGCCAGCAATCCGCCGACGGCCAGCCATGCGGGAGTCGGGTCGGCCGCCGCCACCACCAGGTTCAGCGGCGGCGGCACGGGGACTTCCACCGGGGCCAGGTTACCGGCCAATTCGGAGGAGAGGGGCTCAGGGAGGACTTATCGAAGCGGCAAGACTCTGGCGCGCGGCTTGTCCGACCAGTCCAGCGTAACGATGGCACCCCGATTCAGCTCCACCTCGCAATCTCGAAGGGCGCCGAGAAGCGCGGAACCGCGCGCTTCCGGTAAGAGCGGCTCGCCACGCAGAAGCACAACGCTGGGAGCGGTTTGCCTCGCGTGCGCGAGGATCTGAGGGAAATCCAGGTCGTTCGTCGGAAGTACGCAGCCAGATTGGCGGGCGCAATCGCAAATTGCCCGATCACTGGTGGAACCGGAGCCAACCGACGGCCAGTGGGTCGCATCGTGCCCGGCGCTCCGCGGAAAACCGACCCGGCGCGGCGTCAGGTTCATGCGGACTCGTACCCCTAAGCCAGTTGTGCGGCGAAGGCGAGAGCTTCGCGGATATCGGGCTCTTCGATATACGGGAAATCGCCCAGCAATTGTTCGATGGTGCGGCCGGCGGCCAGCGCCTCGACGATCCTGCCGACGGTCACGCGCATGCCTCGGATGCATGGCTTGCCGCCCATCACCTCGAGATCCATCGTAATGCGGTCGAGGTGCTCCATGTCGTTGGGATAGCGCAGGGGTGAGACCGGGCGGGCGGTGGCTGGACTTGAGGGACCGCCCCGGAAGCGAAAGCGTAGGAGGCAAGGGCTTCGTCGTCGAAGGCAGCCGGCTGTCAGCAACCGGCAGCCAGTTCGACGGCCCGGGTGCGATTTTCCGAAATGAGTCGCGCGCAGTCTCCGAGTGGCGCGTAACACGCCCGGAGCCCTCAATTGCGCGCGGAAGACGCTGGTAAACGCTGGGCGACTACTGAGGACCGATCTTCTGGCCCGCCGCGATCTGCCACCGAATGCCGTCGGTTTAGCCGGCAGCGGAAACGAGCTGGAGGTTGCCCAAGTGGCGGTAGTCTTTGGCGTTGTTTGTAACCAGTGGTGCGGACAGAACCAGAGCGGTGGCGGCGATCCACGCATCGGCTGCGCTCATCTGGCGCCCTTTCCTCACGCTCTCGTTTCGGACCTGAGCCCAGGTCGAACACAGCAGATTGTCCGAATTCAGGACTGAAAAATCCGCGAGATATGCCTCCAGCAAGTCCCACTTGCGTTGTCCCCAATTCGCGTCCAGCGCACCTTGGCGCATTTCCGCCACTGTGATGAACGAGACAATCAACTCGGCACCACGGATGATGCTCACATACCGCGGGGCAAACACGGGGTGCCATTTGAAAATGAAACTGGCAACATCTGTGTCAACGACCAGTCTTGCCGTTGCGTTTGGAGGAGAGGTCAGAACGGCGCTGCTCATAGATGAGGCGTACGTAGGCTTCGGATTCTTCGGCAGGTCCAGGATCGACGTGGCTCAACAGCCGGTCGAGATCGAACGGGCATGCCCGAACGAGGTTAGGCGAATCCTTAACAGGCTGTGACGGTACACGTTCCATCTTGATAACCATTCTACCGCTACTGACGCACTCTGGGGTCGGCGGTCAAAGGAGGCCGCCGACCATGTCGAAGCCTCGAAGGAAGAAGAAATCGCCGAAGCGGGTCCTGGCACTGCCGGATCTCGAACAAGCCAAATCTGCGGTCCTCAATACCCTCACATCCGTGAGCGGGCAACGAACGTACGGCCACGCCATTAATGACTTCGTCGAGTGGTATTGCTCCGAGCCGCGCCTGGCCTTCAATCGCACCGTGGTCCTGCGATACCGGATTTACCTGGAACAGAAAGGGTACGCTCCGAACACCATCAACCTGCGCCTGGCGGCGGTACGCCGAGTGGCCTACGAGGCGTGCGACTCGGGATTGTTGAGCCCGGAACTGGGGGCGGGAATACGGCGAGTCAAGGGAGTCCGCCGCCTCGGCGTCCGCATGGGCAACTGGCTGACGCCCGCCCAGGGCAAACTCCTGCTGGAACGGTCGGATATCGCTACGCTACGCGGAAAACGGAACCACGCCATTCTGGCGATGCTAATCGGTTGTGGCCTCCGACGCGGCGAACTTTTGTCTTTGGCGATGGATTCCATCCAGGTTCGCGAGGAGCATTGGGTGATCGCGGACCTGAAGGGCAAGGCGGGACATATCCGGACGGTTCCGATCCCGCAATGGGTCAAGGCCGCGGTTGACGTTCTGGAGCACTGCTGCCGGGATCACCGAAGGCACTGTCTTCCGTTCGATCAAGAAGTCCGGCAGCGTGTGGGGCGACGGCATGACGCCGAAGGTCCTCTGGGAGGTCGTGAAGGAAGCGGCCAGCCGCGCGGGAATCGAGAAGCTCGCCCCGCATGACCTACGGCGGACATGCGCTCGCTTATGCCACCTTGCCAGCGGAGAACTCGACCAAATTCAGTTCTTGCTCGGGCACGTCTCGACTCAAACGACCGAACGATACCTCGGCTGCAAGCAGAGGCTGAGTCGCGCCGTTAACGACAAGCCCGGAATTGAGCCTGAGGGCGGCTCGTAATCGCGCTGGTAACCGGCAGAGGGGTGCGGCTGGAGTTCAATCACCCGCCCCTTCGCGACTACCCGCAGGTGACCGCGGGCTAAGGAGGGGGCGGAGGTGCTTCCAGCACAAACCAGCGAAGTGGACTCGCAGACACGCAAGAGTCCAAACGGGAGGCGAAAACGATGCCTGGCCTTGGGAAAGTGTTTGGGGACGGCGTCGGCAGCAACCCAAGCGCTGCCACGACCGCCATTTGGTCGCGATTTTGTTATTGACCTTTGGGACGCTGAAGACCCTGATTTCAGGGCATCCCGCGTTTGTCCCGAAACCTACCGGTTGCGGGACACAGGGATCACGGTTCCAGTACGAGGCAGATTAATCATTTAAGGCACTAAAGCGGCTTCACAGCAGGTATCGACAGCTTAGGCGACGGTTTCGTCCCAGACAATTTCAAGGTTCCGGCCTCGACAACCAAGAAGAATGTCAACGTCTGCCTTGTCTGCATCCACGTTTCTCCGCCTTGCAGCATTACGTCCCCCTCAACCGTGACAGCGCCCTGCTTCGGATCGGCCTTCTGAATCTCCAGGGTCGTGCCCGATTTGGAGACATGCCAGTCCGAGTTAGAACCCGAATACGTAGTGACGAGGTAGTTCATGATCACTACCTGCACCGCGGCTCCGTTGTGTTCAGTCATCAGCCTTGCCATAAGCGCCTGGCCGGCGAGGATCTGACTCGCAATGGCGCGGACCTCGGCATCCGTGCCTTCGCGAACCAGCCTACCAAGAAGCATTTCATCGTTGATCCTCTTGGCGGCGGCCACCCGGACCACATTTTCGTCGTTCTCCAACGCCAGCTTGGCCAGCAGCGTCTGGTCCCACATCTCGCCGACCGCGCTCACGCGGACAACCGCCTCTGTACTCTCCATCGCCACCTTGACTAACAGGGCCTGATCCTTCAACCTTTCGACAGCGCTCAACCGGACAGACGGGTCGGTGCTCTCCATCGCCACCTTGGCTAACAGCTTGGCTAACAGGGCCTGATCCTTCAACCTATCGACCGCGCCCACGCGGACAACCGAATCTTTGCTCTCAGACGCCAACTTCGCCAACAGTGCCTGATCGGCCCTGCTCTGTGCCGCACCCCACGCGCGAACATGCTCGTCCTTTTCCTCCAGCGCCAGGGTGGCTAACTGCGTGCGACCCGCCAGCCTTTTGAACGCATCAACGCGGACTGACAAATCCGGGGCCTCCAGCGCCAACCTGGCCAACTGGGCCTGATCCATCAGGCTCAGATCATCCAGCCTCCTGACATCTGATGCAGGCTTAGATCCCCTGATCTCCTTAGCCCCGGTTGTCTCGTCCACTAGCCTCATAAATCCATCGGAGCTACTCCCGCCCAAATGAATCGACAGCGCCACGTAGTACGTCTGCCCCGCCTTCACATCGATACCAGGCATGTGCAGTGTCATTGGAGCGGAACATCCATTGCATTGTGAGGACAAAACCAGCGTGCCCTGCGGGACCTCAAGCAGAACGTAGTTCGAGTGGCGCAACTTGGTCAGGAGCTCGCCGTTAACGAATACCGGCCAGCCAACTGCCCGTCCGACAAGACCTCCCAGCCGGTAAACGTAGAGCCTCGCCATACCAGCAGGCGAGGATGGTGCCGCAGACCCAACGCTAGTGCTGCCAGTGCTCTGCGGGGCCAGTTGCCCCGCACTCGCAGTGCAAATAGCGGCGAGACTTATCAGGGCCGCTCCCAAACCGATTCGGCGCGGATGAACCGCCCTGCGGTGCGACCGTTCTCCTCGGGTGGAAGAAATACTCATCTTTATCTACTCTTCCTTATCCCGGAATATCCGGGGTTTGAAGGGAGAGTGTATCACTTCTCACAAACTTGAAGAGGCAGCGTTTTCGCCAGACTGCGTTTTCGCCCGCCCGGTGCTGCTGGCCAATCTCCAACTATGAAGATCTGCCGAAAAGTACACAGTTCCCCCGGAGGGAGGAACAGGGAAAGCGACATCGAGCCAGTATCGCGCCGCGGATGATGCCGCTGGCGGCCCCCGGTCAGGCTGCGATAAGCGGGGTTAGCGAAGTCTGACCGCTCCGGTGCGCTCGCAGGGAGTTCGCCGACAAGCCTGTTTCGATCCCCGACGGCCGGATTCGAACTTCTGCCCCGTCCCCTCTAGGCAATCCGGCGGATTTGGCGTGTTCTTTCGCCCGAGCCGGATCAATCCCGGCAAACGCCGTAGCGTTTACCGTCGCCACCGGGTGGATCGTCGGCCACTCGGAGAATGTTGCGGGCGTCGCGGTCCGACTTTGGCGGGCGTTACCGGCGAATATCGGTAGCTATCCCGGTGGCTCTTTCCGGGGTGCGACCCAACCAGCGTAGGGTCGATAGACGGTGGACGACAAGTGGGAATCCGTTTTCCGGAAGGCCAGTTCGCGCCTGCGCGTGGAGGCACCCTACAGAACGAGAGCCGTGGCGGGGGCTACAGAACACCTCGCATCTTCCAGCGCTACTTGGCCTGAAGGGATTCGATGTACTTTGTCAGGTTGCGAATGCGAAGCTGCACGGCAGCGGCGTCGGCGCCGTCCATCTCTCGAAAAACCGTTCCCCAGGTCGGCATGTCCTTGGTCCCGTGGGCAGTGACGCGGATGTCCCCGTGGATCGCGCCATACACCCGCAGTTCGGGGAATTTCCCTGAATTCCGCTTCGCGAGGCCGGTCAGGTCCGGGGATTGGTGTTTCAAGGCCGCGCTCGCCGGGCCGTCGCCTTTGGCATCGGCGCCATGGCACGCCGCGCAGTATGTCCGAAACATTTCCTTGCCGGAAGAAACCGGCGTCGGCCCGGCTGGCGTCCTCTGGATCGCGGGACGGTTTTCATTCTGCCCGCACAGCACGGCGGCCGCCAAAGTGAACAGGATCAGTTTTTGCAGCATCGCCGTCTTCTCCATTCAGAACTCGATCCGCATCTGGAACGCCACCATTCGGGGCGAATTATCGCCGCCAAGGCCGACGCCGAGCAATCCGGTGGGCGGGGATGTCGTGTAGGTTAGCGCGCCGAAGCCGGCTTGCGTCTCCGGCTTCCCCGGTATGCCGGCGATGGCTGACGGCAAGCCGAAATTCGGGTGATTCAAGACGTTGAAGAACTGCCCGTCCACGCGCAGGGACAATCGCTCGCTGAGCCGGAATTGCTTCGTAAGATAAAGGTCGGCCCAGAAGAAATCCGGGCCGCGGAGCGAGTTACGGCCCAAATCGCCGAACTGGCATGTCGCGGGCGAGTCGCCGCCGGCGCAGGCACCGGTGCCCGGATCGACCGTCGAAACGAACGCATCAGGGTTGAGCCACTGAATGGCGCCGGGCTGCGTCACGCCTGCAACCGGATCGTGCCGGTAGAGTGGCGCGCCGGCGCGGACGCTCGCGAACTGCGGGCCGCCGCCCTGCACGATGCCGTTCCCGTTGGCGGAATATGGCGCGCTCTGCACCGTAAATGGCACGCCACTGTGGAAGAAGAACGTGCCGGACAACTGCCAGCCGTTCACGGCCCTGGCCAGCATCGCGCTGTGCGCGTGAATCGGCAGTTCGTACACATAGTTCGCGTTGAAGTTCTGCCGGATGTCGTAATCGCAATTGCCGTACTGCCGGCCCAACATGCCGGGCAGAGGGGAGATGATCCCCGCCGACGAAAAGGACAGGAAGCCGCCATTCGAAACCGTATCCAGACAATGGCTCCAGGTATAGTTCACCCGCGCCTGCAAGCCGCGCCCGATGCGCTTCTCCGCCGTCGCCTGAAGGCCGTTGTAGTGGCTGTTGGCCCCGGTGGCGAACTGGGTCACTGCCGCGAAGCGCGGATCGGCGGGCGCGCCGTACGGGAACGGGCTGAAGCAGCCCGTGCAAACCGTCTGGTATCCGTTCACCTGGGTCGAGTAGGGCTGGTTCACCGCGCGCGTGCCGACGTACTGGGCGCGCAGATTGCCGGTGTTCCCGAGTTGCCGCTCGATGGCGAAGCTCCATTGCAGGAAATAGGGCGCGCGCAGTTCGCCGTCGGGGATGGCGGCGAGCGCGACCGGCGGCAGACACGCTGGCGGCCTGGCGGCTGCGGCGGCGCAAGACAGTGCCCCCTGTTGGAAGCCGCTGAGGAACGCCTGGTTGGCCGTGATGGTCGAATCGATGGCGCTGTCCGGCACGCCCGGCGCAATCGCCAGTCCCCCCGCCTGCCCCAGCAGGCCGCCCTGGAAGGTGTTGATGTACGGTGGATTGGCGGCAATCAGATCCACGATACTGCCGGGCAGCAGGTCGCTGAACACGCCAAATCCGGAGCGCAGCACCGTCTTCGGCGCGAACTGCCACGAAATCGCGGTGCGGGGCTGCCACAGGAGGAGTGGGGTCGATGCGAAAAGCTTGTCCCGGCCGGTCGAGATCGCCTGGTTGAGGGGCTGATTCGGATCGTGGGGCGCCGCTTCAAACGAGCCAGGCAAACTCGCGATCAGATTGTGCGGGCTCATCGGATTGGTATTCGTGGCCGTGCGCACGCCCAGCGTCCAGGTCGCCTTCGAGGAGAGCTTCACGGTGTCCTCGGCGAACAGATCTACGTTGAGGTAATCGAATGGCTGCGACGCGGCGGCCGGAAACGCCTTGGTCGCCGTGGACGCCGCGCCGTAGGTGAATTGCGCCAGCGTCGTGTAGGTTACCAGCGGCGTATCGTAGGTGCTGAAATCGTAATCGTTAATCCGGAAGCGGCGCGAGCTTACGCCGAACTTGAATTGATGGCGCCCAACGGTCCATGCGAGGTTATCGTTGACCTGGAACCGCGTGGCGCGGCGCCCCTGCACCCAGTTGTAATCCAGGCCACCGACTGGGGTGAACGGCGCGCCCGACCCCACTCCCAGAAGTACGATGGGGAAGGCCGCGAGCGTCTTCGCCGCGTCCGCCGGCCCGAACAGGCTCTCGTACCAGGAGAACGCCGGGTTGAAGTAGTTCACCAGGTTCTGGCTGAAAATGTGCGTGTATCCGGCCGCGAACGAATACAGGGGCTGCGGCGAGATCGCATTGAACAGGGGATTGATCGGGTCCGTGTAGGCCGCTTGGAGTCCGGTGTCGGACTGGACGCGGTACCAGGCCATGTTATTCACGTCGATATTGTGATCGATCCGGACCGTGACCACCTGTTCGTGGTCGGAACTCGACTGCGAAGTTGTCCGCCGGTTCGCGCAGCCGTTTCCATTCGGCGGGGCGCCCGCCGCCAGGCTGCCATCGGCGTTCAACGGGCAACCCAGCACGGGAAGCGGAGTTCCGGCCGTGTTCGGATACAGCGCGAACATGTTCCGGTAGAACGGCACCAGCGCCGGGGCGGCGGGATAACTCGATCCGGACACCGGGTCAACCCCGCCCTTGGGCAATTGCTGCAACACGTAGCTCTGAAACGCAGCCGTTGGGAGCGTCACCGTGTTGACGATGGGCAGGGCGATCCGCATCTGCTCGAAGTCGCCGAAGAAAAACAGCTTGTCGTGGACGGCAGGGCCGCCCAGACTTCCCCCGAAGTGGTTCACGTTGGAACGTGGCTTGTGACCGCCGGCGGTCGCGTTGGTGAAGTAGTTTGCCGCGTTCAGCCGCGACCCGTTCCACAGCTCATACAGGTTGCCGTGCAGCGTGTTCGTCCCGCTCTTGGTGACGTAATTGATCTGCGAAGCTCCGTAGCGGCCCTGGTCGACCGCATAGGAGGTGGTGTTGACCGTAACCTCCTCGATCGAGTTCAGTCCCAGAACCAGGTTTGTCGAGAGCCCGCTGTTCAGGTTCGTCAGTGGATCGTTGGTCTCCAGGCCGTCCACGATGTACGCATTGGAGAGCGCCGGCAATCCATTGAACTGCACATTGCCGTAGCCGTTCTGGCCGCCCACGAAATCGTTCGACGAACCGGCCGTGTTGATCAGCGCTCCGGGCGCAAACTGCGCCGGGTAGGTGAGATCGCCGCCCGGATTCGGCAAGTCCTGGATGGCATGCCCGCTGAGCGTGGTCGTGGTGTTCGGGTTTTCCACGTTAATCAGCGGCGCCTCGCCGCTGACCGTGACGTCCTGCCTGGCGGTGGCAACTGTCAACGTGAAAGTCACGGTGCGCGTCTCGCCCAGGCCCGCGGAAACCGATTCGTTCACCTGATCGTCGAAGCCCGCCGCCTGAACGCGCACTGAATACGGGCCGGGGTGCAACTGCGGAAAATCGAAACGCCCCGATTCGTCCGTCTGAACCTGGCGTTTGAGCCCGGTTTCACGGTGTGTGATGGTCACCGTGGCCCTGGCCACCGCTCCTCCGCTCGAATCGGAAACCCGCCCCGTGATGGCGCTGGTGGTTTCCCCTTGAGCCCACAATCGGGGGGTAGCCGGGGGAGCGGCGAGCGCCATGCATAGGATTACCGCGAGCCTTGCTGCCTGGATTGTGTGCCTCATGCTCATATTTAGCCATGCCTAAATTAGATGCTACACCCACTGAGGAGGCTTGGTCAAACAAAATCTTTGATTTTCAAGGGCCTGTTCGGACATAATTTAATTGTGCCGAACTCCGGGTCTGAGTCCGTTGATGATTACCTGAAGGCCATCTTCGAACTGACTGGCCCCTCGGGAGAAGCGGCTGCAAGCAATGCGATTGCAAAGCGCCTGGGCGTTTCGGCGCCATCCGTAACCGGGATGCTCCGGAAGCTGTCCACTGGGAGGCGTCCCTGTATCGAATATCGGAAGCACCACGGTGCGCGCTTGACTGGCGAAGGCCGAAAACGCGCGCTTCGCATCATTCGCCGGCACCGTCTGGTGGAGCTCTTTCTGTGCCAGGTCCTCGGTTATTCCTGGGACGAAGTACACCAGGAGGCTGAAAGGTTGGAGCACTTCATTTCCGAAAAGCTCGAAGAGCGCATTGCTCAAAAGCTGGGAAACCCGGAATTCGACCCGCACGGAGACTCGATCCCCAGGAAAGACGGTGCGCTGCCCGAGCGCAAGACGATGGCGCTTGCGGCCGTGCCGCCGGGAAGTTCGGTTGTTGTCAGCAGCGTGTCCGATCGAGATCCGGAAATACTGCGCTATCTGGAGCGGATTGGCACGACTCCAAACCGCGCGCTGGTTGTGATCGACCATGCGCCGTTTGAGGGCCCGACCACAGTGCGGTTGCACGACGAGGCCGACATCCGTGCTCTGAGTCCTAAACTTGCCGCCGCCATCTTTGTCCGAATGACATGATGCGGCGGCTTCGTCTATCCGGAGTCGCTCGCGGATACGGGCGCGATCCGGCAGGTGCACTTTTCCCGAAGTCGCAGGCAGCGTCGGACTTACTGCGCGCTGGAGCGGAAGAGCCGCTCTCCTCCCGGGTAACGCCAGAGCGCGGACCGCTGCTCCCCGGTTTCCGGGTCGTCGCCGCTGGGAATCGGCACGCTGGTCGGATTGTCCCCCGCTCGGAAAGAGCCGCGTCAGAAAAGTTGGGGGCATCGGAACCATCGCCGAATCGTAGCTCCAGGGCCGCCTCGCAGCCGATGCCGTCCACCTGCGGGAGCCCCGGCATGCCCGGCACCGCCGCGCTTTCCACCCAGGTCACGCCGCTGCCGGTCTCTACGTCCGGGCGGATGGAGTCCGTGTGTGCGCTGCGCCTGTCGTGCCGTTCCGATCCCTCCCCAGCCGCGCTGTCCGGCGGTTTATACTGCGTCGATCCGGTTCACCCGGGGCGGCGTGGAGCGGGCCAGCGAGTCCGTGGCATCGGCGCGTTAGAATACCGATATGGGGCTCGCCGAGATTCAGCACGCGATTGAGGAGCTTCCCGCGGAACAACAAGCAAGCCTTGCCGTCTGGCTTTCGGAACGGGATCGCCTCCGCTGGGATCTCGAACTGGAACGCGACTTCTCGGCCGGCGGGGCGGGAATGGCCCTCCCCGATCGTGCGAAGGCGCAGGTTGAACGGGGCGAGTCCACGCCCATGGCTGAAGGCCGCCGGCGGCGGTGAGTTTCCGATCCTTCTCCACCGCGGAGACCGCCGAAAGTGAGCGACAGGCAGCCAGCTCGGCGGTTCGCGCGCTATCCAGCCAGTTGATGCGAGCGGGACTGACCCGTGACACGCCGTCGCCGAAAACCGACACAGCGTAACTACCCCTCGTCCAGAACTCGAAGGACCACCGTCTTTGCGAAGCGGGCAATCTCGATCGCCCTGACCTCATCGCCCGGGAGCATTTCGGCGCCATCGCCGGGATATCGAATATCGACGGCGAATGGACCAAGCCATTTTGTGCATCCCAGAGGGTCCGCGGCCTCGGGATTCGCGCTGCTCACAAGCGCCAGCAACCGCTCGATCTCGTGAGTCTTGGGAAACTCGATCTGGTAGAACGTCAACAGAACCTTCAGGTACTTCTCCACGGTCCGCTGGCAATGGAAGCCGACAATTTCGCGCAGACGGATGCCGGCCGCCACACTGGGAGCCGGTTTCCCGGCAGCTTCGAGATCGCCTCCGCTTTCTCGACCCACTCGCGCAACAACGAGTCGAGATCCGGATCAAGCGGCTTCATAGATGACGCGCCCATACTTGTTGGCTGGGTACGCAATGCCGCCGACAAAGCGCTTCGTTCTCTCGAAGCGTTCCGTCCGCATCACGAGGACATCCACCGGGTATCCTATGTCCCCCACGGCGCCCCGGATCGCCACCCGCCTCTCGTGGGTGTTCGCGGGCGCCGGTTCCACCACCAGCAGATCGATGTCGCTGTCCTTGGTCATTTCCCCTGTGGCGGCGGACCCAAACAGAATGATCCTGTCCGGACGCGCCACCGTGAGGACGCGTCGAACAACCTCATTGAGCAGTGTCTCATCGACGTTCATTCAGTTCCATCGTACGCAAAGTCGTCCCCAGTTGCATAAGAAGACTTCCGCGCGAACTCCCTGTCCCGGCAGGCTGCCGCCCCGGAGCCTATCGACTTCAACGCCTGGTCACGCGAGCTTGACCGCGGTGGCGTTCTTCAGGAAGTCCGGATCGAATTCCAGCCCCATGCCCGGTCCGGTTGGAACCGGAATGACACCGTCCTTGATGTCGAAATTGGGCGAGTACCACGATTCGGGTTTCGGCGCCTTCCGGGAAACATATTCCATCCAGGGCCCAATATTAGGAGTGGTTGCGGCAAATTGCAGGATATTCACCGAGGCCGCGCCGGTCTGCGTGTCATGGGGGCAGATCCACATGCCCGCCTTGCGCGCCATACGCGCCACTTTGGCGGCGCGAATGAAACCGCCGTTATAGTTCAGATCGGGCTGCACTACGTCCATCACCTTGTTATCGATCATCCACTGGAACAGCCATAGACTGGAATCCTGCTCACCGAACGCCACCTTCATCTCCAGCGCGTCGGCGACCTTCTTGGTCTCGCTGAGTTCCTCCCAGGGACAGGGCTCCTCAAACCACAGATATTTCATCTCCTGCAGCCGTTTGCCGATCTCGATGGCGTTCCTGGCGTCGTAGGAACCGTTCGCGTCGGCCATCAGGGTCACTTTACCCGCGAGCTTTTGCTGCGCCAGTTCCAGGAGCTTGTTGGTACGCTCCGGGGCGGCGTCGCGGTTGTCGCTCATGCGGCCGCCGATCTTGAACTTCACGGCCTTTGCCCCGGTCCTCGCCACCTCGCGCACGTACACGTCCGCCTCCGCCTCGGCGGCCGTTTCGCGGCCCGAGCCGGAAAGATAAACCGGTATCTCCTTGCGAAGCACGCCGCCCATGAGCTCGCCCACGGGTTTCTTCAGTGCCTTCCCCATCAGGTCGAACAGACTCTGCTCGATGTACGCCACCGGACACCAGAATTCCTGCCCCGCCAGTTTGTAGTTGGAGTTCGCCGCATAGACCTCGTCGATCAGTTGTTCCAGATCGCGAGCGTCTTTGCCCAGGAAGTGCGGCATGACCCGGTGCGCCAGGATCTGGATGTAGTCCGCGATGTCCTTCGTCTGAACGATTCCCTCCGCGCCGTCGGCCGACCGCGTGCGGAGGAAGTATTGGCCGTGCGCCTGCAGGAGTTCGATGGACGCAATCCTGACGGGGGCGTTGAAGAAGCGGTGCAGGTTGAAGACGGGTTTCCTGTACTCCAGGATTTCCGCGCCCATGTCGGAAGCGCCCCATGCGCGCATCGCCCCACCCGTCAGAAGAGCACTGCCGGCACTGGCCATTAAAAACTCGCGTCGGTTCATGACCTGGATTTTAGCGCGGCTCTCCGGAAGCCGTGGGGCCGCTCGATTACTGAGCGGCACCCGCCCCTAATCGTCGTCCGGGTCGGTCGCTTTCCGCTTGTCGTTGAGGAAGAAGCTGGCGCTCTTGGGCGCGCTGATGGTCTTGAAGGCGCGCGGCGCCATGGTCAGATCGAAGAAGCCGCTGAGACCGTTCTTGGCGCGCGCATCCGCAAAATTGAGCGCCCCCTCCCGCACCCCGAAGTTGTGCTCGATGAACCGCAAAACGCTCCCGAAATCGTGGCGCTCGTTGTTGATGTAGCCCGCCGGCGTGTAGGCCGATACCACCACCAGCGGGACACGGAAACCGTATTGGTAGTCGCCTTCGGGCAGCGCCATCACGGTGGGTTTCTCGTGGTCGTACCAGCCGCCCCAATCGTCCCAGGTGATGAAGATGGCGGTGTTCTCCCAGTACCCGGTCTGGTTGTCGCAACTCGAGCTGGCGCCGATGGCGTTGACGATCGAAGTCACCCACGAGGGGCCGCCGCCGTCGTTGCTCTTCGCATGATCCGAGTTCACGCCGGTGGGAATCACCCAGCTCACCGAACGGAGGTTGCACGCCGCGATGTCCTTGAGCACGTCGGCCGGCGTCAGATCCACGTTACTGGTCCAGTCCTGCCCCGTGCACTTGCCGCCGGGGCCGCTCGACAGGCAGATGTGCTGGATGGCGTTCGGCGCCGTCCAGATAGAGCCGGCGCTGGGCGTGTAGTATCTCCAGGTGACCACCGGAGGCAGCACGTCCGCCATGGTCTGGTGCTCGAAGCAGGGATACATCTTCTGGTTCTCGCCGGTGGGATCGATCAACTGAACGGTGGTGCCGGCCTCCGCCGTGCAGCCCGCTGTCTTGCCCGTGCCCGACATGTTTTCTGAAGCGAAAACGCCGGCCGCATCGTCGGCCGCGCTGGGCGCCGAGGTTCCGCCGAACAGGAACTGATGCGCCGGAAAGCTGGGTCCCTGGTTGGTCTGGAACATGTAGTTCGCCCAGCCGTACTGCGTGGCCATCTCGAGATAGGGGCTCACGACGCCCTTGGAGTTATCCACGAACCGAAACTGCGGCTTGGCCGGACACGTCCCGGAGCACTTCACGTTGGCGGACCCGTCCATCTTGCAGGCCCCCGTCGCGGGGTCGGCATCGCACTGGGCCGTGAACGCGGAGTGGGCGTGGCTCAAATCATACTGATTCGCCAGCGCCACGGTCGCGGGCTGAGTCACGCCCGTGGACGAGCTCTTGTCCAGCCAGTCGCTCGTCTGAATATCGTACTGCGCCGCCGTTGGACTGGTGCTGCAAGCCTTGCTCGATCCGTATGGCGGAACGCACAGGCCGTGAAACAGGTTGTCGGGGGTCCGGTTTTCCTGAACGATGACGATCACGTGCTGGAAGGCGGGAATCTGCGCGGAGGCGGCGATGGCTCCGGCGGCGATCGATAACAGCGTGCTGGCGGCGAGTCTCATGGAAGCTCCACCCCATTGTCAACACCGCCAAAGCTCGGGAGTTTCGAGGGACGGCGCGGATTTCCGCGCTGGCGCGTCTGCCCCACCTGCCCCCCCGGCAATGTGGGACAGACGCTTCCGTCTGTCAACCCGGCTCCAGCCGTACCGTCGATGGCGCCGCGGGCGCCTACTGGTGAAAGTCCACGCTGCGGGCGAACTTCACCGCCGGGTTGTGGCGCAACTGCTCCAGCACGCTCTCGCTCACCAGTTCGTCGGTGGCCACCAGAGCCAGCGCCTCCAGCGGTTCTCCGGGGGCCAGGGGCGCGTCGCGGCGTCCCAGCGAGAAATTGGCGATGTTGATGGCGTTGCGGCCCAGCACCGTTCCCACATGGCCGATGACGCCGGGCACGTCCTGGTTGATCATGAAAACCAGCGGACCCGAAAGCGCCAGCTCACAGAAGATGCCGTTCACGCGGGTGAGGCGCGGCTTATCGAGAAACACCGAGCCTTCGACGGTGGTGATGCCGCCATCGGTTTCCAGTTCGATGCGGATGGTGTCGATGTTCACGGACTGCTTCTCGTGGGCTTCGGCCACGTCCCAGCCCCGATGCTCGGCGATCTGCATGGCGTTCACCAGGTTGGCCTTTACCGCGGAGGAACGGCTCAGCGCGCCGGCCAGTCCCGCATTCCGCAGCAGGCTGGTGTTGCCGTCGGCGATCTTGCCGAAGTAGGTCAGCCGCATTCTGCGCGGGTTGCCGGTGGCGATGTGCGCCGCGAAGTGGCCCAGCTTTTCGGCCAGTTCGGCGTAAGGGCGCAACGCGCGGAACCGTTCGGGCGAAAGCGCCGGCATGTTGACGGCGTTGACGGCGATGCCGTTCTTCAGGTATTCCACCACCTGCTCGGCGATGCGCACGCCCACAATCTCCTGGGCTTCCTCGGTGGACCCGGCGATGTGCGGCGTGGCCAGCACGTTGGCGCTTCCGAACAGGACATACCCGGCGGGCGGCGGCTCGGCGGAGAAGACATCCAGCGCGGCGCCGGCCACTTTGCCGGAATCGATGGCCGCGCGCAGCGCCGCCTCATCCACCAGCTCGCCGCGCGCGCAATTGACGATGCGCACGCCGTGCTTCATTTTCTCGAAAGCCGCGGCGGAGAGCATGCCGGTGGTTTCCGCGGTGGCCGCCACGTGCAGCGTGATGTAGTCGCTCGCGGCGTAGAGCGCGTCGAGCGAAACCAGCTCCACTTCCAGGTCCTGGGCGATCTTCGAGGTGACGTACGGGTCGTTGGCCACCACCCGCATCTCGAAGGCGCGGGCGCGCTTGACGACCTCCCTGCCGATGCTGCCCAGGCCGACGATTCCCAGCGTCTTGCCGCGCAGCTCGTTCCCCATCAACTTCTTCTTCTCCCACTTGCCGCCGCAGGTGGAGGCGTTGGCCTGGGGGATGTGGCGGGCCATGGCCAGCATCAGGGCCAGGGTGTGCTCGGCGACCGAAACGGCGTTCCCGCCGGGGGTGTTCATGACCAGGACGCCGGCCTCGGTGGCGGCCTCCAGATCGACGTTGTCCACCCCCACGCCTGCGCGCCCTATGACGCGCAGCTTGGGGGCTTTTTCGAGGACCGCCTGGGTCACCTGGACGGCGCTGCGCACCAGCAGCGCATCGCACTCCGCCAAGTGTTGGGCATACTCTTTCGGATTCGAAACTATAATGTTCCATCCCGGCTGCGAACGGAACAGCTCGACCCCTGCCGGGGCCATTGGCTCGGCTATTAGGACGTTCATGAAGTATCCCTGTGTGCCCGCGCCAGCGGGCGGCTCGTCAGGCGGTTGCGGATTTCGGAACCACGGCGGCGCGTTCGTAAACTTCCTGAACGGCGCGGACGCCGGTCCCATAGGTCACCGGATAGCCGTTCGCCTTGAGGATGATCTCCAAGGCGGCGACGACGGCGAATGTGTCGGCGAAATCGAAGTAGCCCAGGTGCGCGATGCGGAATATTTTGCCCTTCATCGAACCCTGGCCGTTGGCGATGATGGCGCCGAAACGCGAGCGGAATTCCTTCACGATGACGCCCGAATCCATGCCCGCGGGCGGCTTGATGGCGGTGACGGCGGAGCCCGGCGATGAGGCCGCGAACAGCTCCAGGCCGAGGCTAACGGCGGCGGCGCGCGTGGCCTGGGCCAGCATTTGGGCGTTGGCGATCATGTTCGCCATGCCGGTCTTCTTGATGAAGCGCAGGGCTTCGGCCATCGCCAGGATCAGCGCGGTGGAAGGCGTCCAACTGGATTCGCCCCCGTCGGCGCTCTTCTTTTCCTTCTTGAGGTTGAAATAGTAGTGCGGCAGCGTGGCGGTCTCGGTCAGCGCCCAGGCCTTGGGGCTGATAGCCAGGAACGCCAGGCCGGGCGGAATCATAAAGGCCTTTTGCGACCCGCCAATCACCACGTCGAGCCCCCAGCCATGGATGTCCAGCGGCTGCGTGCCGATGCCGGTAATGGCGTCCACCACCAGGATAGCGGGAGTCTTGGCTACCGCGGCGGCGATGGCCTCGACGTCGTGCGAGGCGCCGGTCGAGGTCTCGGAAGCCTGCACGAAAACCCCTTTGATGGCGGGCTCCTTGGCCAGCGCTTCTTCCACTTGGGCAGGCGCCACAACCTGGCCGTAGGGAACGGTCAGCACGGTGGCGTCAAGTCCATATGCCTTGGCGATCTCGGCCCAGCGCTCGCCGAACTTGCCGGCCACGCAGGCAATCACCTTGTCGCCCTTCGAGAACAGGTTGGAGACGGAGGCGTCCATCGCGCCCGTGCCCGAGGCGGCAAACATCAAAACGTCATGGGTAGTACCCATCACCTCCTTGAGGTCCGCCAGGCAGGAACGGTATGCATTGCGGAAATCCTCGGTCCGATGGTGAATGTCCGACGCCATCATGGCATGCAGCGCCGGCGGGTATAGGGGGGTGGGTCCCGGGGTTAATAAACGTTGCTTTTTGATGTGCATGTCGGTAGATAGTCCTATAGAATACCAGACATTATTGTGCCGTTTGCAAACCGTCGATTCGGCCCGGGTGGGCCAGGCGAAAGTGGACGCCGGGGCGATCGGCCTGCGAAATGGCTCGAATCCGAGCATACGGGTGCACAAGGCCCGCAGCGCCCTTGTACTACTATCTGTCACTTCTCGCGCCGCGCCGGTCTTATGTACTACTACCTGCCAAATCCTTCGCGCGCCGCGACGGTTTTATGTGGGGCAGGCTGGCAGCCTGCGGCCGATTGCGGGTGCCCTCTGGGCGCGGCCCGGCGAGCGGAGCTCGCCTGCGCGCGAGACGATCTGGCCCCCGGCAGCCCGGGATATCCCGCGCGGTTGGGTTGCGGCTCTGCTGCTCTGCGGGGCAGGTTGTCAACCAGCGGCCCAGCCCATGGGGCACCCCGGAATCGGCCTCTCGCGAGCGTCTGCCAATGTCCTCCCAGGCGGGATGCCGGGGTACCCTCTTGGGGTCCGCCGCAGGTTGCCAACCCGCCCCGCATCGCGCCGGCGAATCCACTTTTGTGCCGCGCACCGCTTCTCCCTTGTCCGGTCGATTCTGTGGTATCGTTTCGGGGTCTGCCATGGAGCACTCCATATGAGCCCGGAACAGGAAATACTGGACATCGAAGCTCTTCTCCAACCCATCTCCGCGGATGCGCCCGCGGGCGTCAACCTGCGGCCCCTGGGGGTTTATGACGACGTAAAGGCCCTGCGCACCACCGAAAGCGCCGACAGCATGGTCGGCACGCTCCGCCCCGGCGAGTACAAAACCGCGCAGTGGGGCAAAGCCGCCGCCCTGTGCATCAAAGAGTTGAGCACACGCTCGAAGGACCTGCAACTCGCCGTGTGGCTGGCCGAAGCCCTGGTCCGCGTCCACGGCTTCCGCGGCCTGGTCCGCGGATTGGAATTCGTCCTCGCCCTCAACCAACGCTTCTTTCCCACGTACTATCCCCCCATCGAGGACGGCGGCCTGGACATGCGCTCCGGGCGGCTGGCGGAACTGGAGGGGCTGCTCACCCAGGCCATCGACGCTTCCGCCATGACCGCCAAGGTTGACGGCGAGACCCACGCCTTCTGGGAGTGGAAGCAGATCCAGATCCTCTTCAGCAACGCCAGCCGCGCCAAGCCCGAGGAGAAGGACGCCATCCTCGCCGAGGCCAACACCAAGAAGGAAGCGATCGACAAGGCCGTCGCCAAGACCTCCTGGGAGTTCTACGACGATGGCATCCTGCAGCCGCTCATCCGCAGCCAGGAGATCCTGACGGAACTTCGCGAGACCGCGGACCGCCTCTTCGCGGCGGAGCCCACCTTCGGCGAAATGGAGGACTCGGTCACCGGTTTCTCCGATCTTCGCAAGGAGTTGGATGAAGTCCGCCGGCGCGTGGAAGGCATCCTGGACGAAAAGCCCGCGCCCCCCGGCAAGGGCCGCAACGCCGCTCCCGCCGAGCCGGCCGCTTCCGCCGATGCCGCGGGCGTTGGCTCCGCCGCGGTCCAGCAGGGCGGCGGCAGCCTGTCCGCCGACCCCGAAAGCCGCGCCGACGCTCTCCGCCGTCTGGCGTCCATCGCCCGGTTCTTCCAGAGGACCGAACCTCACAGCCCGGTGGCCTACCTGGTGCAGCGCGCCGTCCGCTGGGGCGAAATGCCGCTGGAGAACTGGCTGGACGAGGTGATCGCCGACCCCAACGTGCTCAACGCCCTGCGCGAGACGCTGGGGCTTCCGAAGAAGACCGAGTACTGACACCAGGCCCGTCCGTGACGTGCCTGCCGTATGGCCATTCGGCCATACTCGCTATATGGCATTCTGGAAGTGTCATGAGTCTGGCGAAACGAACATATTCCCTGCCGCCCGACATAGTCGGCCGTTTTGAACGACTTCTGCCACGCGGTGAGCGGAGCCGGTTTCTCGCCAGGTTGATCGGCGATTGGTTGGAAGAGCGCGAACGCGAGGCGCTTCGGCGGGAGTCGATCGAAGGATGCCGGGAAATGGCCGGCATCTACCGGGAGATCGATCGGGAGTGGAACAGCGCCTCCGACGAGGTCTGGCGTGACGGCGAATAACGCCCTGCGGAGAGGCGTCGTCGTCCCCGTGATTCCGGTGGCCGCGATCGCCTCGCGGAAGACGGAAAAGGTCTATCCGTTCGAGGCCCTGATCGAACCTCCCGAGGGAGGGTTGCCGCGGCGATCAAAGGCGCTTTTGATGCACGTGCGGTCTCTCGACAAGCGGCGGCTCCTCGGCCGGTACGGCAGCCTGAGCGAGACTACGATGGCGCGCGTGGACTCCGCGCTCCGCATTTCGACTGGCTTGACGCGGTTTTGAAACCGGGGGCTGCCGAGCGATGCTCCACCGCCCGCTGCTAAAATAGTCGAAGATGAATGTGAAAAGGTTGTTGCTCCCGATCGCGGGCGGACTCGCCCTTTTGTTGAATGGCTGCTCGGGACCGCCCGCCGCCCCGGTGCAGAAGAAGGCGGAAGAGAAGCCCGCGCCGGTAACCGGCCTGAGCGCGCTATTCAAGATGTTTCAGGTGGCGCGGACGTGGGACCCGCGCATACAGATCCTCCAGCTTACCAGCGTCCACCTGAACGAAGTGCCCGAAGTGCGCGCCAAGGCGGGCGAGTGGGACGGCACCTTCGTATCGCCCACCCAGGAGCGGTCGCGCTCGTATACGTTCTCCGTAATCGAACTGCTGCCGAATCTGCACAAAGGGGTGTTCGGGGTTGGGGACGAACCCTTTTCGAGCTCGCCGGAAGCGTCCAGGCCGTTTTTGATCGAGGCCGTCCAGATCGATTCCGACAAGGCCTACGAGACCGCGCTCACTAAGGCTGCCGAATACGAGACGAAGCACCCCGGCAAGCCGATCACCATGATTTTGGAGCAAACGCCGCGCCATCCCAGTCCGGCCTGGCGGGTGATCTGGGGCCCATCGGCAAGCGACTCGGACTTCTCGGTGTTCGTCGACGCCACCACGGGCCAGTACCTGGAAGTGATGCACTGATCCCTCGCGCCCGCGGCCCCGAACGGAACCGCGAGTGTGAGCGAGCGGCCCGTGGCAAAGGCAGTAGTGCCGTGACCGTGACATTCGGTGCCGCCGCGAGACCGCTCGCTCAGAAGCTGTGAAGAAATCGGCCGGACTGCCGGGTTGACAGACGAAAGCGTCTGTCCCACATTGCATTCGAAGGACTTGCAGCGAGGTGGGGCAGGCGCTTCCGCCTGCCAACCGATTTCTTCACAGCTTCTCACGCTCGCGGCCCCGAACGGAGCCGCGAGCGTGAAGGAGTCGGGTGACGGCGTCCTACCTGTACCGGTATAACTTCACGTGCTGGATGCCGCGGTCGGGCGCCGTCAGCCGCACGCCGCTGCCGGATTGGCCCATGTCGGCGACGGCGCCGATGTCATAGCGCAGCACCGAATCGTCTCCGGCCAGATAGCGCGTCACCACCCACTTACCGTTTTCGAAGTGGCCGTTCTCCTGGCGGGCGATGCCGGCTATCGGCGGGCCGGGTGTGTTGGGCGTGAACGTGACTTGCAGGTTATTGCCGGCCATCAGGAATTCGTCCGGACCGGTGGCCATGAAGATACCATAGCCGGTAACATCGGGAACGGCGCCGGGTGCGCGCCGGTTACGGGTCAGCCCTACGTTCAGGGTGTAACCGCCGAGCTGGATCTCCCGGTCGGGATGCTCCCGGTTGAGCGACGCGGCCGCTATGGTTCCCTTCGCCTGGTGCTCCAGAATGGATGGGGCCAACTGCCCGAGCATCTTATAAGCCACCGAGAACGGCATCCCCTCGACGTCGGGCAGCGCGCCCGTGGGTTGTGGCACGTCGGGGCCGCTGCGGGCGATTGACGCGATGTTATCGATCCCGAACGGGGAGTAACCGATGGAGTGGATTTGGCCGACGGCGTAGAAGGCATTGGCCGCGCCGCGCGTGTCGGCGGCCGATTCGGGAACGAAGATCTGATTACCCGAGCGGCTGTAGTTCGTCAGGATGCCCTGGAAATCCGGCAGATACACGTCGGGGCAAAGTAAGTCGATCATGGGAGCTCCCGCGCGCCAGATGTCGTGCATGTGATTCTGCGGGCCGCCGCTGGGATAGTCGCCCGGGCCTTTGTCCTCGGGCTGCACGATCCAGGCGTTGACGAACATGGGAATGGAGTATTCCTTCTTGCCGGCCTCGGCCACGGCGCTTACGTAGCGGGCATAGTTCCAGCCCTGGAAAATCTCGTCGGTCTTGGTCCCTTTGCCGAAAACCTCCTCCCACGTTCCGGAGGTCTTCGCGCCGGCGGCGTCCCATACCTGCTTGAATTCCGGCAGCAGGGGCACCCTGGGATTCGCCAGATAGTCCATCAGTTCCTTGGGCACCGGCTTGGCGAAGGCCTCGTTGGCGATGGGCGAGCGGTCGCGCGCATCGCCCAGCACGCCCACTTCGTTCTCCACCTGAACCATGATGACGCGGTGCGTGCGGTCCACCTCTTTGGTGTGGCGCATCAGCGCGGCGAACGCTTTCTGGTCGGCGTGCAGGTTGTTCTCGCTAAGGGCGGAGAGCGTCTCGGTGGTCTTGCCGCCGCGGATTTGAACGCGCGGGAAGCGGTCCTGCGCGGCTTTGACCCAGGCGGGGGCAAAACTGGAGAGCCCGTTCTTCCAACTGCCGAAATAGATCCACACGATGTGGACGTTGTTCAGACGGGCGCTCTCGATGGCCTGATCGACGAAGCGGAAATCGAACTTACCTTCCTCGGGCTCGAGCCAGTCCCACGAAACGCCCGTCAGGATGGTATTCATGTGGACCTTCTTCGAGAGCACCGGCCAGACCGCTTTCATGCGCTCGAGGTCGGACGACACGGTGTTGCTCAGTTCGCCGCCGAGAACCAGAAACGGCTTGCCATCGACGATCAACTGCGTGGCCTGGCCACGTTTTTCGAGATGCGGAGCCGCAACATCGGCGGGTTTGGTCTGTGCGCGCGCCACCAGGGCCAGCGAGCACAGCAGCAATGTGCAGACGGGTAACTTTAGGCTAATCATGTTATGTCCAGTCGAGCGGCTTACTTTATCCAGACGCCCCATACGTCGGAGCGCCGCGATTTGCCGGCGGGGCCCTCCACCTCGAGGATGACGGTATATTCCTTTCCGGCTTCGTAGTTATGGATGGGATTCTGTTCGGTGGACGTCTTGCCGTCCCCAAAGTCCCACTTCCAGGATGCGATCTGGCCGTCGGATTCGTCCTTGAAGGACACCATCCGGCGGTCCATATCCGCGATCTTATAGGACCATTTGGCCTGAATCGGTTTCTTGAGCTGCGCTTCCAGCGGCATGAGGCGGAAGCCCACCAGGTCGCTGGCGTCGCCGAACATGGTTTGTTTGTGGGAGAGGTTCCAGAAGCCCACGCGATCCTTGGAGTTGACGTCGTCGTAGTCGATTACCGACCAGGAGAGACCGATGAGCTTGTTCTCGGCGAGAACCGATTCCACGGCGCGTTGCGGGCCTTCGCAGGGAGCGTAATCGAAGGGCGTGATGTAGAACTCCAGGATCAACTTACCGCTCTCGCCCGGCTTGAAGTTGTAGTTGTAGGCGGCGTTGGCGTAGGGCAGTCTCTTGATGTACTGCGCGCAGCCCCAGGCCATGGCCCAGTCTTTGTCACCGGGAGGCGTGAAGATATGGTAATTCTGCGCGTTGACGTTGTGCCCGGCATAGTGCGCTTCGGACCGGCTGATGCGTGGATCGATCACCGAGCGGGACTTGCCCACGGCATCGGGCGTCCAGATATCGCGGTGGTAGATATCGATCAGCGGCCCGCCCGAAAGATCGCCATCCACCACCACCTCGAAGATGTCGTTGTGCAGGTCCAGGCGCGAGAAGTCCCAGTAATTGTCGTATGCCTCGTACAGGAAGTAGAGGCGGTTGAGACCCTTGACCCAACCCACCTTGACCTTCACGTCCATGTTCTTCGGATCGTGATTCATGCCATGGCCGTGCTCCGTGTCCATGAGCTGATCCATGCCGATCGCGTAGCTGTCGGGGACTATGTCCCAATCGGAGGGATCGCCGTCGATGCGGGGGATCTTGTCGGGAGGGAACTGAAAGATCTTGAAGGTGACATCGGGGCGTTCCAGCCCGAACTGCGGCGTCAGAAACACGGCGGCCAGAAAGGCGCAAAGAAACAATCGTTTGAGCATCGTGAGTTACTCCTTCTTGTGGGGCGGACCCCCTGGTCCGCGGCCGGCCCCCTGGCCGGCTTCCCGCGTGCAACGAGCGCTTGAATCTCCGGGCGATGGGCGGGACGGGGGCGTCCCGCGCGGACCAGGGGGTCCGCCCCACCCGCTGTCTCCATGGTTTCGCACGGTCACGGCAGCCCCTACCGCGCCACCAGGCGAACCGCGCCGAACACTCCCGGCACTGGCGGCGGCGCCGCGGGGCCGCGGCCTCCACTTGGCGGCGCTCCGCCGCTTGGACCGCGGCCTCCGGCGGGTGCAGTTCCGGCAACCGAACCGCGGCCTGCGGCGGGTGCGGCTCCGGCAGCCGGCGGCGCTCCGCCTCCCATGCCGCCCCGGCCGCCGGCCGGAAGCGTGCGGACATCGATTTCGATGCGGTTGACGCCGGCAATCAGAAGCTCCGTGACATCCCAGCGGTACGGCTGCCAGGCGCGCGCGCCGGCCTCCTTACCGTTGATACGGAGGCTGGCGTAGTCGTGGACGTCGGCGCATTCCACGTAAACGCGTTTCCCGGCCGGCTTGAAGGCCAGTGTGACCTTGTCCGCAAACTGAGTGACCGGCTTCTCCAACGGAAACTCGATCATGATTTCGCCGCCGGCCAACGGAGGCTCGGGCGCGGCAACGGTCTTCGGGGCTGCGCCGATCACCACGATCTTCGCCTCGTAGGGCTGCAAGACCAGCGGCACGCGCAGCGAATCCTTGCCGGCGGTGACGCCCGTCATGAGGTGGATCTCGCCGGTCGCCGCGTCCCAGACCTGCGGCTGTCCGTGGCCGAAGACCTCCGCCGTGCGCGACTGCGGCTTGTCGCTTTCGTTGAAGAAGAAGTACAGGTCGGCGTCGCGCCAGGCGCGGTGGGTGTACTTCAGCGCGGGGCACGGGCCATCGAGCGCCACATCGGGCTTCGGCAGCGCGGCAACCACGCGCTCGGTAATATCGCCCGCGGGCTCGAGAAGTGCGAAACCCAGGTCCGGCTTCTCCTTGGCATCCAGGAAGGTCTTGTCCACCACCAGGCTCGGCGCGACACCCACGAAGATCACCTTGCCGCCGGCCGCCGCCAGGGCGCGCAGACGATCCAGCCCGGCGCGCGAGATTACGGTGGAGGAGGGAACGACGACCGCGCGGTAGAGTTGCCCGCTGAGGTTGCGGAAAGCGCCGCCATCCAGGGTTGCGACGGAGCTGAGCGACTGCTCGTCGAAGTAGTCGAAATCGATCTGGCGCTCCAGCAGTTGCTTGCCCAGCTTGGTTATGCTCCGGTCGGCCGCTTCGTCGCCCAGCCACATGCTGTTGGCCGGATGGTAAAGGGCCACCTGCGCGGCGGGCCGGCCAATGGCCATCAAATAGGATGCGCGGTTGGTGTACCAGGCCAGCATGGCGGCCTGCGGCGGCGCCGGTTCCGCGGACGCGCCGGCGTCGCGGATCGCGGGGACGCGGATCTGCGGCATGTTGACGCCGCGCACGTACTGGTAATCCAACTGGAACTTGCCGTCCACGCCCGTGCCGCCGCCCGATTCCGTCCACACCCGCGGCCGCCCGAACAAGTGCGCCGCCGACGAAGCCAGCTTGGGGAAGTTATCGTTGACGTCATAAGCGGTATCTTCGCGAATCACCGCTTTGGGAACGAGCTGGCCCAGGTTATCGATGCCCGGAATCGGCACGTGGCGCATGTCGCGGAAGAAATCGCCCTCGTTGCGGATCAGATCCTCGGGGCGCGCGAGGTTCAGCATCAACTCCTCGTGGTTCAGGTGGACCAGGTATTCCAGGTCGTTCCGCGTGCACCATTCGGCCTGCACGCCGAAGAAGCTCTCGCGGAAAATGCCGCTCCACACGTCCCAATAGTCGGCCTTCGCGCGCTTGGCCTCCTCGGTCAAACCGGGCGCGAAAAACAGCGGCAGGTAGGGCTGCAAGTCGTAGCCCTTCTGTTCGCGGAAGGCGTCGAGCAGCTTGGGCGTCCAGGGAATGAAGCCGGTGTAGTCGGGTTCGTCGCCGAAAAAGCCGAGCACGGTTTTGCCGAATTCCTGGCCGAAGAGATCCTTGTAGACCTCGTGCGTGGTCTTCAGAAAGGCGCGCGTGGCGTCGGGGTCGAGATAGTCGATGAGCGAGTACAGGCTGTCCTTGGAGTAAGTGCCGTCGGCGCGGTTGATGTAGCGGGTGGGCGAACTGCGGAACACGTGGCGGACCAGAACCACCTCCGACCGGCCTTCAGGCGGCGCCGTCCACTTGATCTGGCCGCCGGTAATCGGCAGCACGGTGGCAGCGCCTGCCCCGGACTGGGCCTGCTCACCGGGACGGGTCCTGGGCTGCGTAACCGCCAGCGCCCCGAGCGTATCGGGAAGCGCGGGGACGGAGACGGTCTGCCCCGGCGCCACCGAGATATGCGTATCCGCGACGATTCCCTGCATGGTGAGCTGCGGGTATTGCTCGCTGATCTTGCCGCCGGCGAAGCCGCTGGGGTAACTCCCCTCGTCGGCCAGCCAGATCTTCATGTTGCGCTTACGGGCCTCTTCCACGGCGAACTTGATGAGAGCCAGATGTTCCGGCGAGAGGTACTTGGGAGTCATGCCGCGAGCCGGGCCGAGGTTGACTACGTAGATCCCGTTGGCCGCCAACTGGTCGAACTCCCGCACGATGCGCTCCTGGGTCAGTGCGTCGCCCCAGATGGCCCAGTGGATGGCGCCGTATTCACGCGGGGGCGTGCGGAAGTTGGCGGCGGCCTCGCTGACTGAAGGGACGGCGATCTGTTGCCAGGGCCGTTGGGCAAATAGCGCGGCCGCGAAGGCAGCTACGGTGAGAATCCTGAAAGCGCGTTTCATTATTAGGTACCGAGGGTTCAGTATATCTCCGAAGCGAGGAGATCCACCAGCCTTCTTTGGGTGACAGGTTGTCGGCCTACGGCCGAGTGGCGCCCAGCCTGGGCGGCCTTATTAGACGCTCGCGGAGGGCCGAGTGCCACTCGGCCGCAGGTTACCAGCCTGCCCCTCAATTTGACAGGGGCGCTGTCCCATGGGGGTCTTGTGGATCAATGGAATCAGTCGCTTACGAACTAATTTGACCGGGTTCCTGTCAAATTCTCAACCTTGCTTGCCCGAAAGTTCGATCCCGGCGTACACCGGCACCGGCGGCAAGGGGAGACTGGTGCCCCCGTTTTCGGGAACCATTTCGATGGGCGAGGGGCCCGCCGGGCCCAGGCTCCACAAGCGTGCCGAAGCGTACTTGCCGGGCACCCACACCGTGGCCACGTCCTCGGCGAACCGGATGGCGAAACTGACCACCTGCACCAACTCCCGCTTCCCGTCGGGCGAGGCCGTGCAATGCGAAAGAAACGCCGCCAGGTTGAAGAACCGCGCCACGTCGTACGCCCGGCCGAGCAGCATGTGAACGTCGCGCGCGATCATGAACGGGTCCGGCGACCTGTCCTTGCAGATGGCCAGCCGGCCCTTGCCCAGGGTGCGCACGTCCAACCGCGGGTGATCGATGCCGGCGGGTTTGGCGTTCCGCTCCTTCCACCAGGCGCCCAACATCAGCAGGCCGCCTTGTCGGGCGAAGTCCAACAGCTTGGCGTCCAGCGCCGGCTGGGGCGGGTTAAAGTCCACGCAGACCAACGCCTTGAAACCGTCCAGCCGGGCGGTTAGAGCCGCGGACGAATCCAGGATGCGGTAGGCCAGGCTGCGGCGGCCCATCAGGTTCAGGATCTCCGGGGCGGTGTCCTTATTCGCTCCCTTGAAATCCGAGATCACCCCGACCACGCCCAGCGGTTCGAAGGCGGTCCACTCGCGGTGCCGTTCGAAGAAAGCCACCGCCCCCGCAATCGCCTTCCACGATGCCAGCGCCTTGGCGTCGCCGCGCGCCAGCCCGCCACCGAGGTCGGCGTCCAGCGACACCACCCATCGGCCGCCCAAAGCGCCGCTATCGGCGACGGCGCGCAGGTAGGAATCCAGCAGCACGATGCGGGGCTTGGCGGGCGGCTCGAACGCCAGCCAGACCGTCTTCTTGGGTGTTAGCGCCCTGGCCAGCCGCAGCCGCCAGGCGTTGGAATCGATCCAGGGATTGGCCGTGGGGCCGCTCTCCGCGCCCCTCTCCTCGATGGTCACTCCCGGCCAGACGGCATCCGAATCGATCAGCAGGGATTCCGGAGGCAGCTCCAGGCCGGCGGCCACGCCCGCCGTTCGCGCGGCCTGGTCGCCCATCGCCACCAGCGTCAGACCCGCGGCGCGGGCTTTAGCGGCCACTGGCTGAAGCGCGGCGCTCCATTCCATTGCCAGACAGTTGAATGGGGTGCCATCCAGCAACCCCAGCAGCGCGGGGTCGGTCCAGGCGGCCGGCCAGCGCAAAGGAATCCAACTCGCGGGTGTGGGCATTGGCGATCTTCAGTTTTGGACGGGTGGCCGCCTTCGGTACGGGCGTTCGGCGCCGCTGGCCCGCCGCTTCTCGCGAAGCGCGCGGAAATCGAACATGGCTTCCTGAATGGACGCTCCGGCCACCTCGATGCGGTTCAGGTCGGCCGAGCCTACCCCGAGTTGCTCCGCCAGCAGCAGCTTGTTGTCGCAGCGGTCGAAGGGCGAGGTGCCCTTGGGCGCCCGCGGGTCGTAGTTCATGGCGGCCATGGCCACGGCGGCGGTGTTCACCACGTTAGTCCCGGCGATCAGGAAACCCGGCGCCACCGGCGTGCACCACGGGTCGGGCGTCTGGCCGCCGGCCATGGTCGTAATCCCGTCCACGATGGCCAGGTGCACCGGCCGCGCGGCGGTCAGGTCGGCAATTACGCGGGGCACGCGGTAGTTATCCTCGCGCGGCGAGGCGGCGTCGATCTCCGGCGGCGCGCCCATGGTGGGCTGGCGCGATCCGCGGTGCAGGATCTGAATCCGGTCGTTGCCGTAAACCAGGTCGTTGTCTTCCCACTTCCCGGCCCCGTTGCCGTAGGCCGTCAGGGGGGTCAGGCCGAAGAGGTTTTTCATCACCGTGCTGACGCCCGTGGTGGGGTGATCCTTGCACTTGGCGATGCTGACGAAGACGTCGCAATCCGCGTAGGAGTGGTTCAGGTCGTAAGCTGGAAACAGCAGCCCGCCGTGCGGCACCGGCAGCCGTGTAAACTTTTTGGCGGCATTGGTGTAGTTGGTGTTCTCGAACTCCACCCGCGGCGCGGCGCTGAGGAACTGCCGCGGGTCCCAGTTGGCGTCCAGCATGTGTTCCTCGAAGGGATCGGTGCGCGGCGCCGCCGCCCCCTCCACCAGGCGGACCCGGTACGCGCCGGCCCGCGCCATAAGCTGAATGGTGGCGGCCAGCAGGTTCGGGTGCGGCCAGTGAGTGTCCCCCAGCGGCAGATGTCCCAGCCGGACCGTGGGGCCGCCGTTGAAATTCAGTTTGATGGCCACGGTCTTGCCTTGGACCAGGCGTCCCAAGCCCCCCAGCTTATCGAACATGCCGTCGAGAACCGGCGTCAATTCCGCGGGCGTGTATGTCTTGCAGCGCGCAATCGCCACCGGAGCGACCGGCGCGGCGGCCGTAAAGGCGGCCGCGGTCTTCGACAGCAGCAGACCGGTTGCGCCCATACCGGCAAGCAGTTCGCGGCGCGAAATCGTGTTAGGCATAGCGGCGTCCCCTCGGTACTCTAGCGACATTATACGCTAACATGTGGGGCGGGTTGTCAACCCGCGGCCCCGCCCAGGGGGCACCCGCAATCGGCCCAATGCCGGCTTTGTACAAACGCCAACAGGCGGGTTACAAACCCGCCGCAGGTTGAAAACCCGCCCCACATAACACCAGCGAATCCACTTCCATGTCGCGCACCCGTTATCAACCTGCGGCCGAGTGGTACCCGGCCCAATTCCGGCGTTTGTGCAAGCTCCCGGAAGGCAGGTTGCCAACCTGCCCCGCAAAGGCGCCCGCCCTCCCTATTCCGCCGGCCCCCGCATATGCTGCTGCGTAACACTTGTTACTCCGTCGACCACCTTGACCGGCTTGGAGACCAGCTTGATCTGCGCGGGCTTCAACCCGGGACGGCTGGCGGTGACCGTAATCGTTCCCGCCGTAAAGGTGGAACGCAGCGAGACGCGGTTGATCCCGCATTCGGTATTCAGATAGAGATTGTTGGTGGAATCCACCTTGCCGCTGTTGTAGCCGCCGCGCCAGACGGCGGGTCCGTCGATGGTGAAGTCGACTTTGTCGTCGTCGATCGGGCAGCGCTGGCCCTTGGCATCCACCACTTCCACGTCGATGAGCGCCGCATCCTGTCCGTCGGCCTGCAGCCCCTGCGGCCCCGTGATGGGAGTGAGTTTGATTTGCGCCGGCGGGCCGGCCGTCGTCAATTCCATCTGCGCCACCGGCTTGCCGTCGTTCCTGCCGATCGCCTTCAGGCTCCCCGGGGCAAACTCCACATTGGGGAAGGCGAAGATGTACGCACTGGCCGTCTGGGTGCTCATCCCCCCGGCCCTGCCGCCGGCCGGTAACTCGACCGACTGGGCGTGGGAGTTCACCCCCGCCGACTTGCCGTTAACGAGTAACTCCACGGTCTGTGTGTTGGCAATCGCGTAAATAGTCTTCACCGTCTTCTTTGCTTCGGGGCCGGCCGGATAACTCCAATGGCCCAGGATGTGGATGTCGGGCCGCTCGTTCTGTATCACACGGTGGGCGAAGTAGATATCCTTGGGCAGACGAACGGCATCCACCTTGCCGCTGACCCGGGACACTTCGCTCGAATCCTGCCGGCCATCGGCGTCTTCATCGGTGAAGTAGATGGACCCGTATCCACTCCACTTGGAGTGAGCCGGGTCGGGGTTGGAAATGCGGTTATCCCAGTAAGCCGCGTAGCGTTGGACCGAGGCAAGGGCGAAGTTATCGGAGTTGAATTGCCACGTGTCGTTCGGACCCTTCTTGAAACCGAAATACGGCGGCGAAAACTCGTCCCAGAACCGTCGCGCGCCTTCTTCCCGGAAATCCTCGGTTTCGATCAGCGGCGCGCGGTCGCGGCGTTCCGCGCTGTACCCGCGGAACATGGCGGCGGGCGTCGAGAGCGCGTCGGTCTTCGGGTCCTGGCCGATCATCACGCCGTAGAACTCGGCGATGGTGTTGATGGCGGTATTGGCCGCCACGTTATCGTTGCCGCGGGCGCCCACCACGCGGCCGCCGTCCGGGTCCCACTGCTTGCGCAGGGCGACCATCTGCTGCATGTGCTCCACCGTGACCACCGTGTTGCCCGCTTCCCAGAACAGGATGCTGGGGCTGTTGCGGAAATAGATCATGGTGTCGCGCATCGCTTCCAGGCGCTGGTCCCACTGGCGTCCCACCGCGTCCCGTTCCTTGTCGCCGGCGGGGCAGATCTGGATAATGCCGAAGCGGTCGGCCGTGTCGGAGTCCACGCGCTGCGGCGCAATGTGCATCCAACGCATGTAGTTGGCATGGTCGTCGCGAATCATCTGCGCCTGGTAATCGTGCAGCCAGTCCGGATACGCCCCGCCCAGGCCCTCCCATTCGTTGCTGGAGCGCTGGGCGAAGCCTTTCAGGTAGACGAACTTGCCGTTGATAGACACGCCGCCCGTGCCCGCGCCGCCCTTGAACTCGGTCTTGCGGAAGCCGGTAACCACCTTGTTGACGTCCACCACCCTGCCGTCCACCGTGAGGATGCTGTACACGCTATAAAGATAGGGATCGTCCGGACTCCAGAAGCGCGCGCCCTTAAGCGCTCCGGCCGCCGTCAGGACGGTCTTTTCGCCATCCACCATATCGACCGAGCTGCCGTCGAACCGCGCGCGAACCTGCCCCTTTTGATCGACAATCGCGGCCGACAACTCCACCGTGGCGCGATCTCCCGACGCATTGCGCACTTCCGAGTCCACCGTCACGTCGGCGCTTTTTCCGGCGAGGTTGAAGTTGGCGGCATGAACATACACGCCCGAGCTTTCCAGACCATAGAACAGAGGCAAAGTCTGATAAATCTTCCCGGTGACGTGCAGCCAGACATGCCGGTTGATGCCCCCGTGGTTGGGATTGAAGTCGTTGGAGTTCCATTCAAACGGCGTATCGCTGGAGCGCTCCTTGTATCCGCCGGTGTTATCCACCTTCACCGCCAGGACGTTGTCATCGTTCCCGAAGCGAACCGCGCCGGAGATGTCCACGCCGTAAGCCGTAACGCCGTTCTCGTAGAGCCCGACCTGCTGGCCGTTCACGAAGATGTCGCCGGCTTGCCGCATGCCCTCGAATTCGAGGAAGATCTTATCGCCCGACAGTCTGGCCGCAAGCTTGAAATGTTTGCGGTACCAGGCCAGCCCTTTGTAAGTGCCGCGGTCGCCGCCGCTGTGGGAGATGATCTGGCGAAACGAGTTGACGTCGTTGAAACTGTGCGGCAGGCTGATGGCCGCCCAGGCCGAGTCGTCGAAGCCGGGAGCCTCCGCGCCGGGCGCGTCCGCGCGGATAAACTTCCAGTTCAGGTCGAAATTCAGCCTGGCCCGCGGCGACGCCGGCGGCGCATAGGGCGCAGTCTGCGCCCAGGCCAGGCCCGAGAGCGCGCAAAGCGTCAGCGCCATCGCGCCCAAAACGTGGTTTCTCTTGCTCAAGTGAAGTCTCCTAGAAGTAACCCACTGTAGAACGCTTCTCCCCCTTTTGACAACCGTGCTGTCTTATGTGGGGCAGGTTGGCAACCTGCGGCCGAGTGGCACTCGGCCTGCTTCGGCCCTCGTGCCAGCCTCGGAGGGCGGGTTGCCGGGGTACCCTTTGGGGTCCGCCGCAGGCTGCCAGCCTGCCCCGCAGAGCGGCAGAGCCGCAACCCAACCGCGCGGGATATTCCGGGCTGCCGGGGGCCGGATCGTCTCGCGCGCAGGCGAGCTCCGCTCGCCGGGCCGCGCCCAGAGGGCACCCACAATCGGCCGCAGGTTGACAACCTGCCCCACATAAAACCGTCGCGGCGCGCGAAGAATTTGGCAGGTAGTAGTACATAAGACTCTCGCGGCGCGCGAAGAATTTGACAGGTAGTGGTACATAAGAACACACCCACCGCCGTATGGTACAACCGGGGCATGAGGCCGGCCCGCATCGCTCTTCTGTGCTTCGCCGCGAGTTTCGCCGCCGCCGCCGCGACCCCCGACGCACGCCAGCAACTCAATGCCTGGCTCAACCAGTTGGGCTTCGCCCAGCTTGACGCGCGCGCGCAAACCGTCGCCGCCATCCACACCCGCGGCCAGGCCGAGCGCCGCAAGACACTCGCGCGCCAACGGATCCTCCGCCTGATCGGCGGCCTCCCCGAACGCCGCGGCCCCGTGCCCGTCCGCCAGTTCGGCTCTATCCCCGGCGACGGATTCCGCGTCGAAAAGATCGCCTACGAAAGCCTCCCCGGCTACTTCGTCACCGCCAACGTCTACGTTCCCGCCTCCGGCCCCGGTCCGTTTCCCGCCGTGCTCCTCACGCCCGGCCACGAGGCCTTCGGCAAATTCGGCCAGTACAATTGGGGCGCCAACCTGGCGCGCGCCGGCATCCTCTCCCTCGCCATCGACCCCATGGGCCAGGGCGAGCGCCTGCAGCACTACAACCCCGAAACCAGACAATCCACCGTGGGGCAGGGCACCGGCGAGCACGGCGTGGCCGGCTACTCCACGTTGCTGATCGGCGAGCACGTCTCGCGCTACTTCATCAACGACGGCATGCGCGGCGTTGACTACCTCAGCGCGCGCCCCAACGTCGACCGCGCCCGCATCGGCGCGTTCGGCTGCTCCGGCGGCGGTACGGCCACCGCCTACCTGGCCGCCCTGGACGACCGCATCCGAGTCGCCGCCACCGCCTGCTACATCACGTCGTTTCAGGAACTGCTGCCGGCCATCGGACCGCAGGAGGCCGAGCAGTCCATCCCCGGCTTCCTTGCCGAGGGCTTCGACTTCGCCGACTGGGTCGAGCTGGCGGCGCCCAAACCCTACGCCATCGTCTCCACCACCGAGGACATGTTCCCCTTGGCCGGCGCCCAGCGGTCGTACGAGGAAGCCCGCCGCATCTACGGCCTATACGGCGCCGAGGATCGCCTGCAGTGGATCACCGGCCCCGGCCGCCACGGCAACCTCGGGCCCATCGCCGGCCAGATCGTCGCCTTCCTGGCGCGTTGGCTCAAGAGCGATACCCAGGCGCCCGTGTTCCGCCAGTTTCGCCTCGAGAACCCCGCCGATCTCACCGTCACCGCTACCGGCCAGGTCTCCACGTCGCTCGGCAGCAAGTCCCTGGAGTCCATCATCCGTGAGCACGCGCCGGCGCTGCCCGATAAGCCGGCTCTCCGCGAGGACATCCGCGCGCTCACCAGGTGCATCGCCATCCCCGGCGCCGCCCCGCCCGGAGTCAGCGTGATCCGCAGCGAACAGCGCGAGGGCTACCGCCTCGACACCATCGTGTTCCACGGCGAAAGCGGCGCCGAAATCCCCGGCCTGCTGGCAGCTCCCGGCGCGCCCGGCCGCAAACCCGCCACCTTAATACTGGACGAAGCGCCCATGGAAACCGTCGCCGCCTCGCCCATCTTCACCGCCCCGGCCGCGGCCGGCCAGGTGGTGCTCGCCCTGCAACCGCGCGGCACGCCAGGCGGTGCGACTCCGGTGCAGTCGCCCTACCTCGGGCCGTTCAACCTCATCGCGCTACGCGCCCTCCTGGTGGGCCGGACCCCGGTGGGTCTGCGCATCGACGACACCATAGGCGCCATGAACTGGCTGTGCGCACGCCCGGACGTGGACCGCGCCAGAATCGCCGCCTGGGCTACCGGGCCGATGGGCGTGGTGCTGCTGCACGCGGCCGTGCTCGATCCGCGCATCGCGCAGGTCACGGTGGACCACACGCTGCGCGCCTACCGCCTGGCCCTGGACGCGCCGCTGCACCGCGGCCTGCCGGACATCGCCATCCCCGGCGTGTTGCGCCGCTACGACCTGCCCGGACTGGTGCGCGCCATCGCGCCCCGGCCCGTAACCATTACCCATCCCGTTGGCGCTCTCGGAGAGGAACTGCCCGCGCAATGATAACCGACCTGGTTCAAATCAAGATGCTCGGCGAAAAGAAGCTCGACGAGAATCTCCGCTTCCGCCGCTTCATGAAGTCGCACGACCACAGCGACCGCATCCTGCGCCGTACCGCCCAGGGCATTGAGGACCAGATCGATTGCACCGTCTGCGCCAACTGCTGCCGCACGTCCACCACCGCGCTGAGCGAGCGCGACATCGAACACCTGGCGCGCCACCTGCGCATGGCTCCCGAGCGGTTCCTTGCCGAGTACACCGCTCTCGACCCGGAAGAGGGCGCCCGCATCCTGAAGTTCACCGAAGGCCCCGGCTGCATTTTTCTGGAAGGCAACCTGTGCGGCGTTTACGAGGCGCGCCCCGGCATCTGCCAGCGCTATCCGCACGTGGTGCGCGGCAACGGCTCCATCGCCAGCCGCATGTGGGATTTCGTGGACCGCGCCTCCGTCTGCCCCATCGTCTACAACTGCCTGGAGGCGTTCAAGGAGGAACTGCGGTTCCGTAGGTGAGTGCCCACCGCGAACCTACTCTCGATGAATCGGCAGGCGACGGATACGGAAGCCCGCATCCTCGACGAGGACTATCGCGCCAGCTTCGAGCGCCAGACCGCAAGTGCGCAACACCTGAAGCAACCGGGGCGTGACGGATGCCGGTGTTTGGTTCCGGGTCCGGAACAGAACGACGCTCGGAGTGACGCCACCGGCGGCAGCCAGGAGGTCTCCAAAATCGAGATCGCACGTCACGACGATCCGGCCCTCTTGAACAGCCTTGGCCAGGATCCGGTCGTCAGCCAGGCGCTGAAGGGCCTACTCACGAAGGTGTATCATGTCCACGCCCGCCTCGCGAAGGGCGTGGACCGTTGCCATCGAAATGCCCATGTCAGCCAGCAGTTTCACGCGGCCGGGTTCGCGAATGGGTGAACTTCCTCGTTTGCCAGCGCCGACGCGTAGGACAAGGCCTGCCGGACGTCCTCGGGTTCCACATCGGGATACTCGCGAACGATGTCATCGATCGACATGCCGTTCGCCACCAGATTGACCAACAGGGAAACCGTGATCCGCATGCGCCGGACACAGGCGCGGCCGCCCATAATGTCCGGGTTGAACGTGATTCTATCGAACATCGCGGAAGCGAATCCCTCCTCCCGAGTCTACCAATTCTCGCAGTCCATGTGCGCGCCCGAAGCCGGCGGGGGGCCATCCGCCTCGCGGCTTCCGGCGGCAGGTGGGGCGCCCCGGCCAGCGGTGGCTTTCCATCCGCTCGCGGGGCAGTAAGTAGTTGCCGATGTGCAAGCCGCCGGGGCGGAACTCGATGTGCCCCCATTTCTCCCGGGCCTCGGCCTGGGTGGCGGCCTTTCCGATTTCGCCCAGATCATCGAGGTAGTCGTATCCGCCTATGTGTACCGCGGCGCGAACCGAGTATCCGCCGGCCACGGGCTCCAGATAGACGTGCGCACCGTAGATCGCTTTCCCGTATTTCCCGTCGCCCCACTGGAACGCCACCACGCGGTCGATGCGGTGCATGCCGGGTGAGGTGCCGGAACGGCCGACCCACCATCCGGCGATGACTCCGCTTGCGCAAAAGGCAAGGCCGGACGCGAAAGCGCGAATGGGCTTCACGGAAAGGGAAGGTTCAGGAGCGTACCGCTTGGCCGTACCGACCCCCGTTATTGACCCTCGTTTTGTAAACGGGGTGGGTGTCCACCGAGCGCCTTCAGGCTTCTCCCTATGCGGCTATCCGCCAGGAGCTTGCTCACCAGCGCGTTGAGATTCGAGTCGGACCCCTAATTTGATAATGTTGGATCAAATTAGGAAGACCGGCACGTGCATCGCAGACACGCTCCAGGGTCATTATGCCATCGGAAGCCGCGTTTTGCCAGAGATTTTCGGCCCTAGCCTCAGCCGGCCGTTTCCGGTTCCTGGCGTACCAGCCAGGCCAGCAAGGCGACTACCAGCAGGGCGAGTGCCGCCGTGGCGGCCACCCCCAGGGAAAACAGTTGGTCGCCTTCGGCCGAAACCAGGCGGCCCCAGGCAACCGGAACCAGCATTCCGCTCAGACTCGCCATCAGGGCGCCGATGGCGGCGCCGATCGCCACGCCGCGCGCGGGCAGGGTCTCTGCGACGGCGGAATAGAGCAGCGTGGACCAACCCGCGTACGCCAGTGAACCCACCCCGATCAGCAGCAGGACGAACGGCCAGCGGGAGATGAAACCGGCGAGGGCTACTAGGGGCAGCATCGCCCCGCAAACCGTCAGCAGCACCGCCCGCGTGCGCGATGCACCGGCGCTTTTGGACATCATGGCCCAAGCGATGGCGCCAGCCGCTAAGGCGCCGCACATCCCCGCGGCCGGAGACACGACGTTAGCCATCCTCGCCCCGGCAAAGCCTATTCCCCATGTCCGATTGGCATGATACGGCAGCCAGGTGCTCAGGAAGAACCCGGCCGGCGCGGTGAGCATGAGCCCCACCGCCAGCATCACTGCCGAGGCGATCGCCGCGCCGGAAACACCCCGCGAGGGCTCCCGCGGCGTGCGCGCCGGCCAGAGGACGATGCACAATACGGCGGCGATGGCCGTCGGCGCGCCGCTCAAGAGAAGTGGCGTTCGCCATGCCATGCGCCCGGCACCGAGGAGCCAGCCGAAGAGGGGCGGCGCCACCGCGGCCAGCAACTGGCCCGAAGCCAGAACCAACCCGATGGCGAAGGGCCGCATGCGCGAGGGAAACCACTCGCGTACGGCCTGGACGGCGGCGGGGAGCAGACCCGCCACGAAGACGCCCAGCAGCGCGCGGGCGATGATCAGGCCGGCGAGGTTCCGCACCAGTCCGGTGGCGGACGCGGCCAGGGTAGCTCCGGCCAACGAAACGAAAACGCCCCAGCGCGTTCCACCCAGCGCGGTGATTATCGTGATGAGAACGTAGCCGGCTATCAGACCAAGGATAAAGGCCGAGAAAACCCAACCCGTTTGCACGTTGGACAGGGCCAGTTCCCGCCGCAGGAACGGCATCGCCACCGACAGGTCGATGCGCTGCAGGTAGGTTGCACCGTAACCCAGCAGAAGCACCGCCAGGATGGGCCATCCCGTGTCCGGTGCGGGCTCTGGCGGCTCGGGAAGCGACAGCGCCCAACCGGGGCTGGCGCCGGCGCCGGCGCCGGCGCCGGCGAAGTCCGGAATCACGCTCTCCAGCGCCCGCGAGTAGCCGGAAATCCGCACCCAGTAGACGATCCAGCAGATGGTCCCCGCCAGACCCGTTAGGATGCCCACGAACGGGATGATGGAACTCAGCGAGAGGGCGCACATGGCCGTGCCGAGGCCCTTGCCGTAATCCTCCCCGGTCGCGAATTGTGTGCCCTGGCGCGCGGCGAACTCGCGGCGCAGCGACTCGGCGATGCGCGCAACCAGGATGAATTGCCAGACGATGTTGAAGAGCGGGATCAGGCTGAGCCATACCTGACCCGGCGACACAGTGCGGTTTTGCGGCGCACAGCGCTCCAGGGCGCTCTGCAGGGTGATGAGAAAGGCGATGTAGACCCCGATCCCTATCAGGGCCACAAACAGAGCGGCGACGAGGATCACAATTGCCATGTCGGACGTCATGAGCCGGCCTCCCGGTGATTGGCTTCCAACACTTGTAGCACAGATCGGATCGCCCATCTTCCAAAGTCGAATATTTCAACAGTGCCTCTTGAATTCCGGATGTAATGGACATAGCATTGAGTCGATGGACCGGAGGTTCAGATGAAAATATCCTTAGCGATGTCGCTTCTCCTGGCGGCCTGCCTCGCCAGCTATGCACAGTCGGCGCTGCCGCGAATGACCTCGGTCGATCCGGACACCGCGAAGATCGGGGATACGGTCGTAGTCACCGGCGAGAACCTGGACAAGGCCAACGTGGCCAAAGTGTACCTGACCGATGGCAAGAACGATCTGGTCGCCGAAGTGCTCCTACAGACCGCGACCAACATTAAGTTCAAGATCCCGGCGAAAGCCACCGGACGGATGGCGGTCATGGTTCTGACCACCGGCAAGGAACCGCAGTTGATCGAGCAACCGGTGAAGGTGTTGATCGGCGAAGCCGCCCCGCCGGCCGCCCCGCCCGCCCCGGAAGTCCCGCCCGCGGCCCCGCCCGCGGCCCCGCCCGCAGCCCCGCCCGCGGCCCCGCCCGCAGCCCCGCCCGCAGCCCCGCCCGCGGCCCCGCCCGCGGCTCCGCCCGCGGCCCCGCCCGCGGCCCCGCCCGCGGCCCCGCCCGCGGCCCCGCCCGCGGCTCCGCCCGCAGCTCCGCCCGCAGCCCCGCCCGCCTAGGTCTTCGTGGGGCGGACCCCTGGTCCGCGCGGGACGCCCTCGTCCCGCTACCAGCTGGCAGAAAGCCGGCCAGGGGGCCGGCTGCGGACGAGGGCGTCCGCCCCACGCTACCGCCGGTATGGCGTCGAGAGGTACTTCCCGGCTTCCTGGGACGCAGCCGCTTCCGGAGCGTAGGCGATGGCCTTGCGGTACGATTCCATGGCCAGCGCCCGCCGTTGGGTCATATCGTAAATCTGGCCCATGCGCAGATAGGTATACGCGCCCGTATTCAGATCCACGTCGGAGGAGTGCGCGGCCACCTTGGCGAGGTTCTCCAGCGCCTGGTCCAGGTCGCGGTACCAGAACTGGATCACGCCTTCCTGGTAGTAGATCTTCTCCCACGGCAGACGGTCGAACCCCGGGGCATGGCGCGTTTTCAAATCGCTCACCTGCGCCAGCGCGGCCAGGGCGCCGTTCTTATCGTTCGACATGCTGTCCATCTCGGCCAGCTCCAGCCGCAGGATGTAGTTCCGGGGAAACCGCTGGATCAGGTCCAGAATCAGCGGCACGGCCATCCTGGGCCGGTTCTCCCGCCGGTACAGCGCGCACAGGAAAATGGTGGCGTCCAGCTTGTTGTCCTTGCCGTTGCGGGCCACGTCCTGCACGGTGCGGATGCCCTTCTCCTTGTCGCCGCGAATGCCGATGAGGAATCCAAACATCCGGAAGTGCCACGGCAGGCTGCCCACGATGTAATCGTGCAGGCCATCCACCATGCGCGCGTCCACGTTGCCCGGCTCCAGTTGAGAAATGCGGTTGTGCAGACGCCGCGCGGCGGTGGCGTCACTGAGCGAATCGCGCCAGGACTTCTTGACCACCCAGTAGTAATCCGACCGCAAGCCGTAAGCGATGCCTTCGGCGTACATCGCCGCCGTGTCATTGGGGTTCTTGCGCAGCCTGGCTTCGCACAGTTGCATGGACCGCGCCACTTCGTCCAGGAAGCGCTTTTCTACGGCCGCCGCCGGGTTCATTTTGGGCCGGCGGAGGAAGGAATTGTTGCCCGACACCAGCTCGCTTTCGAGCGCCCCGTTGCGGTACATCTCCTGGAACACGATGGCCTGCGCGAGGTGGTTGTGGTAGTCGGGCACGCCGGGGTCCAGGGCGATGGCGCGCTCGAAATCCGCGATGGCCTCGGGATACTCGATATTGTAAAAGTGGTCGTAGCCGCGCTCGACCAGGGCCGCGGGGCTTTCGGCCGGCGGCGCTTGCGCGAATGCCGCGATCCCCATCAGGGCGCTCGCCAGGGCCAGAACGGACTTCCTCACGCTTCCATCGTAGCAGCCGGCCGCGGGATGCCATTCCAGTGCCGCATACTCTCCCAGGCCTGGACAGCCTGCAAGCATCGTGGGGCGGGACCCCTGGTCCGCGAGGGACGCCCTCGTCCCGCACTTCGCTCGCGAGAGGCCGGCCAGGGGGCCGGCCGCGGACGAGGGCGTCCGCCCCACAACCCTGCGCCGATCGCGGCGAAATGACAGGAGTTCTGTCAAAAAGTTTTGTAAGTATCTGAAAATAAGGAGGATAAATGAGTCAAAGGACAGCGCCCCTGTCATTTTGGTTCCCCCAGCCTGCGCAGCGCCCAGCGGGCATGGTCCGCAACCACGGCGTCCGCGGACTCGGCCAGCTTCTCCAGCGGGGCGCGGAATTCCGGGCTGCGGCTGTTTCCCATGGCCACCGCCACGTTGCGCAGGAAGCCCGAGTAGCGGGCGCGCTCCACCGGCGTCTCGCGGAACATCCGCCGGAACTCCTCTTGGCTCACCGTCGCCAGATCTTCGAGCGCGGGCGGGAAGTGGCGCGGGGCGAACTCCGGCTCGTCCGTCTCCGGGGCGCGGCGGTTCCAGGGGCACACGTCCTGGCAGATGTCGCACCCGAAAACGTGTCCGCCGAGCGGCGCGCGCAGCTCTTCGGGAATCGCCCCGCGCAGATCGATGGTGAGGTAGGAGATGCACAATCGCGCGTCAACGCCGCTCTCGGGCGCGATGGCCGCCGTGGGGCAGGCGTCGATGCAGCGGCGGCACGTGCCGCAGCGGTTGGGTGGAGGCGCGCAGCTCGCGTCGCCTTCGATCGGGATCGAGACCAGCAGCTCTCCCAGGAAGTACCACGATCCCGTGCCCTGGTGGATCAGGCAGGTGTTCTTGCCGATCCACCCCAGGCCCGCCAGACGCGCGTAGGAGCGCTCCAGCAGCGGCGCCGTATCCACGCAGATTTTGGATTCGTACGGCCCGCCGGCGCGCTCCCGCAGCAGCCCATCCAGCCGGCGCAGCCCACGGCGCACCACCCGGTGGTAGTCGTCTCCCCAGGCGTAGCGCGAGATCCAGCCGCGCGCGGGCTGCGGCGTCCGGTACAGCTTGCCCACGCACACCACCGACTGCGCCGACCCCAGCAGGTTGCGGGGATCGTCGCGGAGCCCGGCGCGCCGGTCCGTCAGGTACCGCATCTCTCCGGCCAAGCCCGCGGCCACCCAATCGCGGTACCGCGCGCGGCCGGCGGCCGGCACGGCGGCGGTCGCGCCGGCCAGTTCGAAGCCGCAGCACCGCGCCAGCTCGCGAACCTCGGCGACATTCACGTGTCCAGCCCCACCGACCGCATCAGCTCCAGGGCGTTGCTCTTGCGCACCACGCCCGGCCGCATCAGGTAGTCGAAGCGGATCCGCCCGTTCTCGATGCGGTCCTCGAAATGCACGTTGGCGCCTTGCCCATGGAGCGAGTCGACGATCTCCGCCAGCGCCAGATCGTGCGTGGTAACCAGCCCGAAAGCGCCGCGCCTCAGCAACCCGCGCACCAGCGCCTCGGCGCCAATTCGCCGGTCGTGCGAGTTGGTGCCGTGGAAGAACTCGTCGATCAGGAACAGAACCGGCAACGGACCCGCGGTGAGGTCCACGATCTGGCGCAATCGCAGCAGTTCCGCGTAGAAGCGCGAGACGCCGCCTTGCAGCGAATCGACCACGCGAATCGAGGCGCCCACGGCCATGGGCGCGAGCGTCATCCGCCGCGCGCGCACCGGCGCTCCGGCCTGCGCCAGCACCACGTTGGTCCCCAGCGTGCGCAGCAGCGTGCTCTTGCCCGACATGTTCGAGCCGCTGACCACCAGCAGGCGCGCCGCGCCGCCGGGTTCCCCGGCTGGGCCGGCCGCTGAGACCCGCGCGCGGGGGATGTCCGTCGGCCCGCCGCTCGTGGCGCCGCCGGGTTCCCCGGCTGGGCCGGCCGCTGAGACCCGCGCGCGGGGGATGTCGGTCAGCCCGCCGCTCGTGGCGCCGCCGGGTTCCCCGGCTGGGCCGGCCGCTGAGACCCGCGCGCGGGGGGTGTCCGTCAGCCCGCCGCTCGTGGCGCCGCCGGGTTCCCCGGCTGGGCCGGCCGCTGAGACCCGCGCGCGGGGGACGTCCGTCGGCCCGCCGCTGTTGGCGCCGCCGGGTTCCCCGGCTGGGCCGGCCGCTGAAACCCGCGCGCGGGGGACGTCCGTCGGCCCGCCGCTCGTGGCGCCGCCGGGTTCCCCGGCTGGGCCGGCCGCTGAAACCCGCGCGCGGGGGGTGTCCGTCAGCCCGCCGCTCGTGGCGCCGCCGGGTTCCCCGGCTGGGCCGGCCGCTGAGACCCGCGCGCGGGGGATGTCCGTCAGCCCGCCGCTCGTGGCGCCGCCCGGGCCGCTCGCTGACGCTCGCGGTTCCGTGACGGCGTCCCGCGGGCGCGGGCTGCCGAGAGAGACGTCGTTGCGCACGGCGCGCGATTCGGGGATCAAGGGGTGGGCCACCTGTTCGGCCACAAGCCACGGCGTGGCGCTTTCCGATACTTCCGGGAACGCGTCGGCCGGGTGCTCGAAGGCGTGGCTGGCGAGCGACGACAGCGCTTCGATTTCGCCCATGGCATGGAGCCATCGCCGGACTGCCGGCCCCGAGCGGCGGCGCCAGTCCTCCACCTGGAGCGCCCAATGCGGCGTCCACAGGATGAACACCTCGGCGACCCGCACGAACACGTTGTCGCGCGAGTCGAGATATTCCACCAGGCGCTTCAACCGCGCAAGCTGCCTTGAGGGCGGGCCGCCCTCGGAATCGAGCGAGGCTCGCAAAGCGGTGAGCAGCGGACTGCGAAACGTCTCCCGCTCCAGCGTCAGCAGCACTTCCGAGAGCAGGCCCAGTTCGTGCGCGGCTCGCTCGACGGCCGAAACCACGGCGGAAAGCAGCTTGTGCCGGGTATACAGGAAGGAGCCGTTGACCACCAGCACGACCACCAGCCCGTCGCGCAGCAGGGCGGCGGCGCGGCCGGTGAGGGGCAGGGCGCCAGCCGACCAGGCCGCAAGCGCGATGGCGGCGGCGGCCGCCAGCACACCCAGCGCCGCCAGGACGCGCACCTGCATCAGCATCTTCCGGGTGTCGAGCGCCGGACCCTGGCCTTCGCCCCAGGCAGCCAGCCCCACCGGGTCCACGCCGGTGCGTGCCTCTTCGGCGACCACCGCCAGCGCCTCCCGCAGATCCAGCCGCTCGCGCAGCTCCTCGACGGCCTGCTGGCGGGCGCGGACCGTTTCCGGCGCGGCCGGAGCCAGCAGCCACCGCGCCAGCGTGTCCTCGCCCACGTGGGTGCGCGCCGAGCATAGCAGTTCGAAGAGCGAGCCGCGGCCGAACAGGTCGAGATCCTGGGCATAGGGGTGGGCCGGGTCCAGGTAGCGGTCGCCGGTTTCGCCGGCGCCTGCCCAACCGCCGTCGAGGCGCGCCAGAGCCCTTTCGAAGTACCGCGCGGCACGGCGCCGGCGCTCGGCGAGCCGCAACAGGCGTTCGTGGAACGCGATCAGGGCGATGAATGCGGCCAGCGGCCCGAGTATCCAGGCTGCCGAGACGGCGCGCTCCCCGAGCGCCATCCAGGCGAGCCCGCAACCCGCCAGCGCGACCCCCAGACGCCAGTATCCCAGCGTCCGGTGGCGCGCTTCCAGCGCCGCGATCTCGCCGCGCCGCGCGGCCAGCGATTGGGAGTAGGTTTCGTGGGGATCTGCCGCCATTCCATCTTCCATTCTCGCACCCGTGCCGTCGCGTACACTCGCGACCCTCCGGCCGCCCCCGGACCGGACACGGCATGGTATATTTGTGGCCATGCCAAGCGGCTACCTCCCGATCTTCATCTTTCTGGCGGTGGCGATTCTGTTTCCCGTTGTGTGCCTCCTGGCGGCCAAGCTGGTCCGTCCGGCGGCGCCGTCCCAAACCAAGCTGGAGGCTTACGAGTGCGGCATCAAGGCCGCCTCGGATTCGCGCGGCCGCTACACGGTGCGGTTCTTTATCGTGGCCATCCTGTTCGTCATCTTCGACGTGGAAACGATCTTCCTGTTTCCGTTCGCGGTCCGTTATCGCAATTTCGGCTGGTTCGGAGTCGGCGAGGTTGCCGTGTTCCTGGCGATCCTGGCGGTGGGGTATATCTGGGCATACAAGAAGGGTGCTCTCGAGTGGGTCTAAGAATCTTCCGTTTCCTTGCATCGAGCTGTCTGGCTCTGAGTCTGACGCCGTTTGCCAACGCGGCGCCCATGTTACGCCTCGTGAAGACCGCCGTCGGTCCGGCCAGCATCGCCGTCGGGTCGGGCGGCCCGGCGCAGGTCGTGGAGGCGTATAATGCCGGCGACGGCGCGCTGTCCCTGACGGTTGCCTCGTCGGCGCCGTGGGCGGTTGCGGCCGTGGGCGCGGCGCGGCCTTGCACCACCACCAACCAGGTCGCCGTGCCGTGCATTCCCATCAGCGTGGCGTTGAATACGGCGTCGCTCGGGGCCGGCATGCAAACCGCGATCCTCACGGTGACCGGAGACGCCAATACCGTGGATGCGCCGCAGACCATCACCGTAACCGTGGCGATGGGCGGCGCCGTGCCTTCCAGCATCGTCGCCTATGTGCCGCCGAACGGCTCCGTGGATGTTTCTACCCCGACCAATAGCAACTTGAACTCGCATGCCACCACGCTGGACGGGAACAATTGGCTGAGCATGATCGTTTCCGGCGGCGGCAGCTTCCAGTTCGTTTATCCGTGGTATGTCCACATCGCCGCCCAGCCCGCCAACGGTCCGGGCTCTTACACCGGCTCGATGACCTTGAGTAACTCCACTTTCGCGGGCGATAACAAGACCATCCCCGTGACCATGAACGTCACCACGCAGCCCATCGCGCAGGCGCCCGCGCCGTTGAATGTTCGCCTGGCGCAGGGAGCGCCGCCCATGAGCTCGCCCTTCGTGGGGATCGCCTTGACCAACCTGGGGCTGGGAACCTTGACGGTCACGGGTGTGTCCACGTCGATCGCCAGTTGCGGCAACTCCTGGCTGACCGTTTTCCAGAATCCGGCCGGCGCGGCCCTTACTTTCGATCCCACCGGTCAACCGGTGGGCACGTGCAGCGCCACGCTGACCTTCGCCACGAACGCCGCCAACACGCTGGCTCCGGTGCCCGTGACCATGCAGGTGGTGGCCAAGGGCCAGCCGCTGATCAACTATCAGGGGGTGACGGACAACGTCACCTTCGCGCCCGGGAGCGCGGTGTCGCCGGGCGACATCGTGGTGGTGAAGGGAGAACAGTTTTCCTTCGCCTCGACGTCCAACGGCGTTGCAATCACGAGCCAGGTTCCCTGGCCAACCAGCTTGGGAGGAGTCGGAGTTACGGTGAATGGGGAGGCCGCGCCGCTGTACTACACCTTCTACGGCCAGATCGCGTTTGAGATGCCCATGGACATACCGCTGGGAACCGCCCTGGTGAAGGTCACCAATAACGGCATCGCCAGCAATCCAGCGTCGGTACTGGTGGTCGCCAGGGCTCCGGCGATCGACGTCATCACCGATTACAACAACAATGGAACCGTACCGTCCGCGGCCGCTCCCGCGCATATCGGAGACACGCTGATATTGTGGTCGTTCGGCCTGGGGCCCACGTCTCCCGCCGCCGTGACCGGTCAACCGCCTCCGTACCCGCCCCTGGCGTCGCTGATCGCCACGCCCACGGTGGCTTTCAGCAGCGGTGGGGGCATTGTCGCGCCGGTGGATGCGGCGCCGGGCTTTGCGGGACTCTCGCCCCAATACCCCACGCTCTACCAGGTGAATGTCGCGATCCCAGATAAAACGTCACAAAAAATGGCAAAAGCAGGAGCACCCACAGGGGCAGCAGGATTGGCTGTTGATGTTCTCGCGATTCGGAAGTGTGCTGTGCCCATCTCTGTTCGGACCAAAGATCGAGGGTGGCGGGAACGGGGATATAACCGCTCTTTAAAGGCAACCGTCGGCATCAAGGTCATATTGCCCGCCTGCAAAGGAACAAAAGCCGCCCGTGGCGGAATGAACAGCTCCCTTCCGCAGCCGGGACAATCAATTCGCTCGCCGCAGTAAAGGTCATCGCACGCGATGTGCAGAAAACAATGCGGACAGGCGAATTTAATTTGGCTGATACCGGCCCGGGTTTGGCTGGATTCGATTGCGCCTTCAATGCCGCGAACCAATCGCGGCTGGCGCGGGTAAAGCACAAGGTAGCCGAGCGACATCAAGCCCGCGATGATGATGCCGAATCCCGCCTGCTGAAACGTCACCGTTCCACGCGCGAGGCAAACCAGACCCAGGACCACCTCGGCCGCTCCGCGCGCGATACCCACCTGCACCCACACCACGTGGCGGATGGGATTGGTGGCCGCCACAGACATAACCCAGGCCCATGGTGGCCATCGCGCAACCCCAAAGACCAATGATATAGCCACACCCGCCGGCAGGTCCTGGAAATGAAAGGCCAGTTCGACCTGTTTGGGCAGAAAGATGAGCAGCGCACCCAGTAAAAAAAGCACAGCCACATCAGCACCAATAAATTACGCAGCAGGGTAA
>CAWCVR010000012.1:0-190331 GCA_963799105.1 Bryobacterales bacterium | reverse complement strand
TCGGTGTCGAACTGTTTCATGGTGGATGTGGGCCGGCCGGGGAACGACATCGTGATGGCGTTGCGCCAGGAAAAAGTTTACATCGGCCGCACCTGGCCCGTCTGGCCGAACCACGTGCGCGTGACGGTGGGAACCCGGGAGGAGATGGCAGCATTCCAGGCGGCCCTCCTCAAGGTGATGGCCTGACGGCGCTTTTGCCCCGCCAATGGCGGTGTTCGGCGGTAGCCGTCCGCCGTTCATCGAAAAGCGCGGGCGCGGGCAGTGCGTCCAGCCTTACTCTGGACATATGCAACAAGGCTATCAACAATACAATGCGGAACCCGGTCCGGCTTCCCCGCGGCGCTGGATTCCGGCCATCATTTTGATCGGCGTCGGCGTGGTGTTCCTGCTGGACAACTTGAACATCTTAGCCTTCGACCAGGTGATGAAGTTCTGGCCGGTGCTGCTGATTGCTCTGGGACTGTTCCTGCTGGTGGACCGCACGTTCTGGCAACTCGGCATTCGAATCTTCCCCCGCGACGACTACTTCAGCGCTTCGGCGGACGGCTCTCAGATCCGCGAGTCGGCGGTCTTCGGAGGGGGCAAGCGCCGGATCACCTCGCAGGATTTGACCGGCGGCAAGATCGACGCGGTGTTCGGCGGCTACTCGGTGGATCTGCGGGAGGCCGCCATGAAAGGCGATTCGGCGGTGATCGTGGTCAACGCGGTGTTTGGGGGGACGGAGATCCGCATCCCCGACACCTGGAGCGCCGTGGTGCAGGGGCAGGGCGTCTTCGGCGGCTTCGCCGACAACACCCGGCAGCCGGACCCGTCGCGAACGCCCAGTCCCAAGCGCCTGATCGTGAAGGGCAGCGCGGTGTTCGGCGGCGTTGACATCAAGAACTGAGCGAGGCATGCATCCGATTTTCGGCGGAGGCCGGCGCATGCTCGCGTATCTGCTGGCCTGGCTGCCCGTCCTGTTGTTGCTCGCCTTCGTGGCGAAGGCCGCGGGCGGACTCGCCTGGTGGCAGGAGTTCGCCCTCCTGACGCCGGCCTGCGGAGTGTTCGCTTTTGCGTGCCTGTCTCCGTGGTATCTGTGCCGCGCCCTCCCGCTGCACCGCGTGGGATGGGTGAACCTGCTTTCCACCTTCGGCGTCGCGGCGGCGGCCGGGAGCCTGGTCTTCGTGGGAAGCATCAAGCTGGTGGCGCTGGCGCTGGCGGAGTTCGTCCCGGCATGGAACTCGACGGGCGCCTCCGACCGGCCTCTGCCGCTGCTGTTCGGCATGGGCGTGCTGCTCTACATCCTGTCCACCGGACTGCACTACGCCTCGCTTGCGGCCGAGGAGTCGCGGGCCGCCGAAAGCCGCGCGGCCGAGGCCCGGACGCTGGCCCGCGAGGCCGAACTGCAGGCCCTGAAGATGCAGATCAATCCGCACTTCCTGTTCAACAGCCTGCACTCCATCGCCGCCCTGGCAACCCAGGACGGCCCGCGCGCGCGCGATATGTGCATCCGGCTTTCCGATTTTCTGCGCAGCGGTCTCGGCCTGGGCGACCGCGAGTCGATTCCGCTGCGCGAGGAACTGGCCCTGGCACGCAGCTATCTGGACGTGGAGCGGGTCCGTTTCGGCGCCCGGCTGCGCGTGGAGGAAGCCATCGATGCGGACTGCGAGGAGTGCGGCGTTCCCGCGCTGGTCCTGCAGCCGCTGGTGGAGAATGCCGTCAAACACGGGATCGCCGGGTTGGTGGAAGGCGGCACGATCCGCTTCGAGGCGCGCCGCCAGCAGGGCGGCGTCTGCATCGCCATCGAGAACCCGTTCGACCCCGACGCGCCCTCGCCCCGAAAAACGGGGATGGGGCTGGCGCACGTGCGGCGCCGGCTGCGGGTGCGCTACGGGGAGGCGGCGGTTTTCGAGCCGTCGTCGCGCGAGGGCCTCTATCGCGTGGTGTTGTTGCTGCCTTGCGACTCGCCCATGGCGCCCATCAGCCGGGAGTAGCCGGCGCGGCTCACCGCCAGGCGCGTCCCATCGGCCAGAATCGCCACGCGGCTGTCCTTGGCGTACGGCTCGATGCGCGAAATGCGCTCCAGGTTGACGATGGTGGAGCGGTGAATGCGGACAAACCGCGACGGGTCGAGCACGCTCTCCAGGGCGGAAATCGGCTGCTGTTTCAAATAGCCGCGGCCGCCCGAGTGCAGCGCCACGTAGTCGCCCTGGGCTTCCACGTAGTCCAGTTTTTCGAGCGGGATCACGTGAACCCTGGTTCCGTCCTTGACCACGATGCGCTGGGGCTTCCGTTCCGGCGCGCGAGCTTCGCCCGACAACTCCACCGGCGGGATGCGCTGCCCCAGGCGGGCCTTGGCGCGCTCCAGCGCCCGCTCGAACCGCTCCACGGAAAACGGCTTCAGCAGGTAGTCCACCGCGTGAGCGTCGAAGGCGCGCATGGCGTACTGGTCGTACGCTGTCACGAAGATCACCGCCGGCGGGTTCGAATTTCCAGAGGCGATCAGTTCGAGAACTTCGAAGCCGTCCAGTTTGGGCATCTGGACATCCAGAAACAGTAAGCCGGGCACGGTCTCCGCGACGGCCTTGACGGCATCGAACCCGTTGGCGCATTCGGCCGCGATCTCGATTTCCGGATGCGCGGACAGCATTTCGCGCAAGAAGCCGCGGGCCAGTTCCTCGTCGTCCACAATGACCGCGCGAAGCCTCGATTCGCCCATCTGTGAGTCACTGTAGCACGGCCGGCCGCGGCCGTCGGCGGGTTATGACGCGGCTTGGCGGGCTTCAGCGGGCGGAGTCGCGGTAGACCAGTGAGGTCACTGTAACACGGCCGGCCGCGGCCGTCGGCGGGGCATGACGGGGCTTGGCGGGCTTCTGCCGGCGGGGCCGCGGGAGACCAGTGAGGTCACTGTAACACGGCTGGCCGCGGCCGCCGGCGTGGCATGACGCGGCTTGGCGGGCTTCGGCGGGCGGGGGTCGCGGGAGACCAGGAGGTCACTGTGACACGGCCGGCCGCGGCCGCCGGCGGGGCATGAGGCGGCTTGGCGGGCTTCGGCCGGCGGGGCCGCGGGAGACCAGTGAGGCCCGGCGCCAGCGATAGACCAGACGTTATGGTACGGAATAGCACCAAAGATTTGCATCCATCCCCTTGGGAAACGCTCCGGATGTATGCGAAAATAGGTGACACTCGATAGATGCAAGGGCCACCGAGGGAGAGGTAGGCGGTCGGAAAGGCGTGAATGTGAGCGATCAGTCCGAAACGCCCTTTGATAGTATTGAAGGCTCCCATGAGTATGTAGCGATGCTCGCGGAGGCTGTCGATGAAGCCCGGCGCGATGTGGAGTCTGACATTGCAGCGGCCGAGAGTGAAGGCGCGGACCGCCGCAAGGAAGCGCTGCTGCTGATTTCCTACAATCTCGCCAAGCTCAATCTTCACATCACCACCAGCCGGCGAATTTTGAATGATCTGCGTTCCTTGAGGCGTCTGCTGCTGTCCGAGCGCAGGGCATCGGCCGGAGAGGAAAAGGCGATGGCGGCCGGCGAATAGCCACCGGTTGTCGTTCGAGCACTTGCGGACAGTGCCGGCAGGGTTGCCACCTGTAGCAGGTGTATACTGATCTTTCGCGGAGGTATCCAACGCCCCCGCTGCCGGCATTGCCCACGTCTACGGGACGCCAGAACCCGCATCAAATGTGGGTTTTCGTGCCACTCTCTCTTGACAGAATTCCCCTGCGACGGTACCATGCAAGAGTTGTCGAGTTCTGTGTCGCGACAACACCTGACAGCGGTGGTTTCTGGGGGACCCCGTATGACTTTTCAGATCGGCGATAAGGTGGTTTATCCCAATCAGGGTGTTGGGACCATCGAGAACATCAGTACCCGATCCTTCGGCTCCGACTTCAAGAAGTTCTACCTTCTGCGCCTGGGATGCAACAGCATGACGGTGTTGGTGCCGTTTTCCAATGTGGCCGATATCGGCCTGCGGCGCGTGACGAAGGACCGCGAGATCTCACGCGTTCTTTCCTACCTGGCCAACGGATGGTGCGCCGTGCATCCCGATTGGAAAGTGCGCTTCCGGGAAAATACGGGCCGGATGCGGAGCGGCAACCTTTTGCAGGCCGCTCAGGTTCTGAAGGGACTGCTGCAGATTCACGCGGACAAGCCGCTCTCCTTCCGCGAAAAGCAGATGCTGGAGCGAGCGCGGCACATGCTGCTCTCGGAGATTTCCATGGCGCGTTGCGTGCCGGAGATTCACGCGGCCGCCATGTTGCAGAGAGCGTTGACCAAAGCCGGTCTGGCCCTGCCGGCGCCGAGTTAAGACGCCGTCCGCCCGCCCTTGTGGTACCCTGGCGGACAGCGGGAGGTGAAGAAGTGAAACGCAAAACTCAGGCTCTGCTGGTAGCGGCCCTGGCCGCCCTTGCCCTGACTGCCCAGGACGGCAGGAAGGGCGCATCCGAAGCGGCGATTCTGCACCCGGAAATGGCCGTCCAGACAGGCACGTACGATAAGCCGGCGGCCACCCTGGGCGTTAAGTCCGCGGAACCGTGGACCTCGACCACCATTGAGGCGGCCGTAAACAAAACGCCGAACGCCGGCAAACCCGTCACGGTGGTGGGTGAAATCGTCGACTTCTCCTGCTATCTACAACTCGGCAAGCACGGCGAAGCCCATCGCCCCTGCGGCCAGAAGTGCGTACGGAACGGACAGCCCATCGGGCTGCTGGCCAGGGACGGAACGCTCTACATGCTGATGCCCGAGGAGCACCACGCACGCCGCGATGGCGGCGTGGACGCCAGGGATTCGGCCTCGGAGCACATGGCCCACATCGTGGAAGTGAATGGCACGGAGTCCTCCGTGAACGGCTACCGCGCCATTTTCGTACAGGGATTGACGAAGTAAGGCCGGCCGCTCCGCCCCCGGGACGCCACCGGTCTACGGAATCCTCACCACCGTGAAGTTGTTCAGCGTCACCGAGTCGGTCGCCTGTCCTACCAAGCCCAGCAGAGTGATTGTCAGGCCGCTCGCATAGCTGTCCGAGGCATTCCCGGCCGTCGCGCCAAAGGACAGGACAGTGCCCCACGTCTGCGAACTGGTTTGCGCCCCGGCTGCCAGAATTGTGGCATCCACGCGTCCGCTCACCAGCGTCTCCGCGGCGGTCGCATCGCGCCGGACCACCGTGGTCGCGCCCCAATTCACCTGCACTGAGAAACCTCCCGTCGAGTTCTGGTGCGCCAGGTCGAACTGGACCTCCACCCGGTCGCCCGGCAACAGGATGCCGGATGGGATGATGCAGGTGCCGAGAGCCGCCAGGGTGGTCGAGCTGGTAGTGGCGCCGGTTCCGCTGCACAGCACCTGCGGGCTGGTTACGGCCGGCGTCGTGTTGGAAGTGTCGGTTCCCGCCACGCGATAGCTGGCCAGCAACGTATCGCCGGGAACTGGCGCCGCCGCCACCAGGAACTGTACGGTGCTTCCGCTGAGGGTGAAGTCCTGCACCGCCTTTTGCAATACCCCGTTGCGGTACAACTCCAGGCTGGCAGCCGGGCTGGGCGTGGCCGACAACCCGAACGATGTGTTGACCCCGTCCACCAGTCCGGAAAGTGTGTCGGCATCCACGAAGCCGAGCGACGCCGGTCCGCAAGTCCCCGACGATCCGTCCACGTGGACGCAATCCGTGGCGTTCCCGGTCACGGCCTCCAACATGCCGCTGGAGTCCACCATGGCCACGCTGCCGGCCGCGAAACCCGGGCCTTTGACCGGCCGCGCGCCCAGGTCGGAGAGCAGGCCCACCACGCCGGACTCGGCCAGCGGAGTCGTCGTGTCGCCGGTATCGGCAGCCGAACTGCCGCTAGTGGAACTGCCCGCGGCGGCGGAACTGATGCGGACGTCGTGCACTTTCAGGATCTGGGTAGTGGCGGGCACGGCCCACACTTCACGGAACTGCGTGCGCCCGTTGCTCGTGTACACGACGTTGTAGGTCGCCACCGGAATGGCGCTGGTTGACGGCACCAGTTGCACGTGCAAGTTGCCGTTCGTCACCGTCACCACGGTGCTGCCTTGAGAAACGATGGCGGTGCTGTCCGCCGGCTGGAAACTTTTCCAACTGATGGTCAGCGTTCCGTTGAACCGGGCGCCATCGGCTTTGTACAGCACATCCTGAACGGTGGAAAGCGGCGGTGCGGCCACTGCGGATACGGCCAGCCAGGCGGCTGCCACGAGCAATCGACGAAACATGAAACCTCCCCAAAAAGCAAAAACCCGCGCCCCAACGGGTGCGGGTTGACGGCGGAACTCTCCAGCCGCTTTCAGTGTACAGGCCGCACTCTCGGATTCCCCGGCGCTCCGCCACCCCAATCATTTGTAAGCTGTTGATAAACAGTAACTTGAATAGCAAAAAACTTTTCTGAAACTGTTGTGACTGGGTTTTGCGTCACCACATATTCGCAACAACCCGGGCGCCACCGTGTTATATTCGTCAAAATTGAAGGTACGGGTCTGGAATCGAACGCGAGAGACCGTTTTGGGCGCAGCCGTGGATGTCGCCGACACCAGCGCCAAGCGGCGAACCGGCCTCTTGAAGCATGACCGGTTGGAACCGGGAGATGGGCTATGGATTCTCCCTTGCGAGTCGGTTCACACCTTCTTCATGAAGTTTCCGATCGATCTGGTCTACGTCGACCGGATGCGAAGAGTGCGAAAAGTGAGGAGCCGGGTGCCGGCGTGGCGGCTGTCGGCCTGCCTCTTCGCCCACTCCGTAGTGGAACTGCCGGCTGGGACTGCGGAACAGAGCGGCACCAAGGTCGGGGATCAACTGGTATTCGACAAGTTCGACATACAAGCAGGCTCGTAGCGGGTGCTTCATGGATTTACGACTGGCAATAGCGGCGTTCGCGGGCCTGAGCCTATCGTGTGCAACCAGCGGTCCCATTGCCCGCAAGAGCGCGCCCCAGACGCCGCCGTCTCCGGTGGGTGTGAACGCCTTCGACCGGCAGATCCGCAATGCCCGCGACGCCGGCGATGGCGACTACGCGTTGAATCTGCTCCGCGAGCGCGTGGCGGCCGAACCCGAGAACGTCACCGCCCGCCTGGACTTGGCCAAGGCGTACCGCGACCGCGGCTATCCCGATGTCGCCCTCGAGATCGGCCGCCTGGCCGCCGCCCGCTTCCCCGAATCGGCGGATGCCGAACTGTCCCTGGTCCGCGACCTGCATGCCCTGAAGCAGCGCTCGGAGGCCATCGCCAGCCTGGAAGGATTCCTCAAAGCTCATCCGCAACCGGCGCCGGAATTCGAATCCTGGCTGGGAATTCTTCTGGACGAATCCGGGCAGTGGCCGAGCGGCGAGGCGCACCATCGCAAAGCCCTCGAGGCGGCTCCGGCCCGCGACTTGCTGCATAACAATCTGGGCTATAACCTATTGATGCAAAAGAAAAATGCCGAGGCCGCCGCGGAATTCCGCGAGGCCCTGAAACTCAACCCGGCCTCGCAGATCGCCCGCAACAACCTGGGATCGGCCCTGGCTGCCGGAGACACCGCCCAGGCTGTCGCCAGTTTTCAGGCCGCCGGCGACCCCGCCACCGCCCACAACAACCTGGCGGCGGTGCTGATCGAAAACGGGAACTTTGCCGAGGCGCGCCGCGAATTACAACTTGCGCTCAGCTATAATAAGGCACATTCAGCCGCACTGAAGAACCTGGAGCTGGTGTCGCGATTGGATGGCCGCGATGCGACCCTGCCAGCGCCGCCTCCGGAAACGCGTTGGCATCGCTTCAAGACCGGTTTTGTCCGGCTCTTTTACGGTCCGTTGGACCAACCGAAGACGGCTGCGGCCCAAGCCGCTTCCGCCCACTAGCCAGAGAGGAACGATGAAGAAATTCGCGATCGATTTCATGCGGGATGAGCAGGGTCAGGATCTGGTGGAGTACGCCCTGATCGTAGCAGCCGTCGGGCTGGCCCTTATCACCACGGTGCAACAGCTCTCCCAAGCCATCGTGAGCCTCTACCAGAGCATGACGGGAGATCTGGCCAGCATCGGCACGCCCGCCACCTAGGTCTTGGACCGTGTGGTTTGGTGCCTTTGCCGGGCCGCTCGCTCACGCTCGCGGTTCCGGACAGAACCGCGAGCGTGAGCGAGCGGCCCGTGGCAAAGGAACAGTTTCTTGCGGTCATGGCACTAGCGCTTGGATCGATTGGGTGCGACCGGTTTCAGTGGCGGCGGGCGCGATTGGCGGGGAGCCCGCGCGCGTTCCCGTCCGCGGGGATGGCGGGGTTCTCTTGCGGGTTCCGATCCGTGGATTGCCGCGATGGTTTCTGCCTGATGTGGCCATGGCGGTAGCCTGCGTAACCCTCTTCTACTGCCTCTTCCTCTATCAGGGATATCGGAATCTCTTCCGCGATTCCGACGCCGGCTGGCACATCCGCTCGGGCGTTGACATTCTGCGGACTCTCCGGTTGCCGCGCACCGATCCCTATTCGTTCACCCGGGAAGGGACTCCCTGGTTCGCGTGGGAGTGGGCGGCGGATACCTCGACGGGCGCCGTTTACCGGGCGGGCGGCCTGGGCGGAGTAGCCTTGTTCTACGCCGTGGCGATCGCCGCGGGGGCCTGGCTGTGGTTCCGCCTGCACTGGGCCATGGGCGGCGATTTCCTGCTGGCCTGCGCCATGGCGCCCCTGATGCTGTCCACGTGCAGTCTCCACTGGCTGGCGCGGCCGCACGTCCTCGGCTGGCTCTTCCTGATGGCCGCGGTCTGGTATGCCGAGCGCCACGCCGGCCGCGATGGCCGCGCTTTCGGCTGGCGCGAGGCCGCCCTCATTGCCGCTTTCACGGCCCTGTGGGCCAACACCCACGCCAGCTTCTTCCTGGCGCCGCTGGTGGCGCTGATCTACGCCGCGGGCGCGGCCGCGCGCTGTGCCCTCTGGGACTCCCCTGACGCGGCGCGCCCCGCCTGGTATCTGCGCGCGGCCGCCATCGCCGCCGCCGCCGGCCTCGCCAACCCGTATGGCTGGGGCCTGTACCGCCATGTTTTCGACTATCTCCGCGACTCCGAACTGCTGGGCCGCATCGGAGAATTCCAGAGTTTCGATTTCCATGCCGGCGGCTCCGGGCAGATCCTGGCCGCTCTGCTGATCGGAATGTGCGGCGGAGTTCTGGCGCTGGGGCGCCGGAGGCCGGAACACCTGGCGCTGGCCGCCATGTTCACGGTCCTCGGTTTGCGTTCCGCTCGCGGCCTGCCGCTGGGGGCGCTGGTGTTGCTGCCCATCGCCAATGGCGCCATCACGGAAGCCCTGGCGGGCGCCGCGGCCGGCCTCAACCGGGGATGCCGCCGCGGCCTGGAAGCGTTTCTGGCTTACTCGGGCCGGCTGCGGGCATGGGACAGCGGATTTCGCGGGCTGGCGCTGGCTCCCCTGGCCGTGTGCCTGTGCTGGGGAGTCCTGCGCACGCCGGCCATCCGCGCAGCCACCGGCTTCCCTCCGGATCGGTTCCCGGTGGCGGCGTATTCCCACATTCCCGAAGGCGCGCGGCTGTTCGCCCCCGACAACTTCGGCGGGTACCTGATCTATCGCTCGGCGGGGTCGCGCAAGGTCTTCTTCGACGGCCGTAGCGACCTCTACGGCGCGGAGTTCCTGAAGCGGTACGGCCGCATGGTGCAAGCGCGGCCCGGGTGGCGCGAAATCTGGGACGAATACGGCTTCACGCACGCGCTCCTGCCGCTCGATGCGCCGCTCGAATCCGCGCTTCAGCAGGCCGGTTGGCGGACGGTCTATCGCGATGGAACGGCCACCTTGCTGGCGCGGGGAGGCGAACGGTAGTGTACGGTATGCTACAACAGGACTTCGGCAGAATATGGATCGCCACAGAACCATCCTGATTCTCGCGGCCGCCTGGATCGCAGCCGGGCTGCTGAGTTGGTTCGTCTACGCGACCGCGGTGGCGCCCCGGACGGAGCCGCAGAAGCTCGTGCTGGTGGCCGCGCGCGATATGGCGCTGGGCACGAAGTTGACGAAGGAGGATGTCAAACTGGCGAGCCTTCCGGAGCGGACCGTGCCGAAAGGCGCGTTGGCGCAGGTCAAGGATGCCGCGGGCCGGGTCCTGTTGGCGGCGGTCAGCACCAATGAGCCCATCCTCGCCACCCGGCTTTCCGACCCGAACGCCAGCGAGGGCATTGCCTCCACTATCGACAAAGGCCTCCGTGCCGTATCGGTGCCGATCACCGACGCATCCGGCGTGGCCGGACTCATCCAGCCGAAATCCCGCGTGGACGTGATCTTCACCCGTCCGGGGCGCATGGACGAAGCCAGCACCTCGACCATCCTGCAGAACGTGCAGGTGCTGTCCACCGGCCGGCTGGCGCCGTCGGGGCTGTCGGCGCAAGCCGCCGCCGCCGAGGCCCGTGCGCCGCGCGCTCAGGTGGTCACGCTGCTGCTCACCCCCGACGAGGCGCAGGTGCTGGAGTTGGCCAAGAGCGAGGGGAAGATCAGCCTCTCGCTGCGCAATCCCCAGGACAGCGCCACGGTGGAGAGCGGCGAGCCCATCACCCCGGAAGTTCTCGACCCCACGTACGACCAGCGCGCCGCCGCCGCCCGCAAGAAGCGCGCGCCGCAGAGAGATACCAGCAACGATGCCGCCGCCTGGGCCAAGGTGGCGGAGTTCCAGAGGAAGCAGGAAGCTCCGCCCAAGAAAGAACCGGAGAAGCCGCGCGTGGTGGTGGACGTCTTCCGCGGCGACAAGCACGTTCAGGAACAGTTCAGATGAAAACCACCGGCACATTCCGATGCGCGCTGGCCGTAGCCTGGAGCTGCTGGCTGGGGTTCGCCGCCGCCCAGGCCCAGGTGACCAGGGCGCGCGACATCAAGCTGGTGGAAGGCCACGGCGAGCTGCTGCAATTCCAGAGGGACGTGACCAAGGTGTCGGTGTCGGAACCCAAGATCGCCGACGCCGTGATCGTCTCCCCCCGCGAGATCATGGTGAACGCCAAGTCGCCGGGCGGCACCACCCTGATGATCTGGGAAACCGATGCCGATCCGGCGCGCTACGAGATCGCCGTCGTCAAGGACGATTCCGAGTGGGATGCTTTCCTCAAGCGGATCCAGGAATCGGGCGGCGGCACGGTGACCGCAACCGGCTCGCCCGAAAGTATCGTGCTGGCCGGCAGCGTGAAGAGCGCCGAGGAATCCAAGCGGCTGGCCGGCATGGCGCAGGCGCGCGCCAAGACCGTGGTCAACCTGCTGCGCGCGCCCCCAGCGCCCGAACCGCGGCAAATCCTGCTGCAAGTCAAGATCGCCGACGTGGACCGCACGGCGCTCACCCAGGTGGGCTTCAACCTGTTCAGCACCAACCCCACCATGTTGGGCGCGCTCGGCACGGAGCAGTTTCCGTCGCCGCGCTTCGGCGCGTTGCAGACCGGCGGGCAGACGACCGGCAGCACCGTGAGCTTCTCCGACCTGCTGAACCTCTTCGTGTTCCGGCCCGACCTGAACATCGGCGCCACTATCAAGGCGTTGCAGGAGCGCGATCTTTTGCAGATTCTGGCCGAGCCGAACCTGATCGCGCTGGAGGGCAAGGAGGCCAGCTTCCTGGCCGGCGGCTCTTTCCCCTTTCCCACCATCACCACCACACCCACCGGCGGCGCCACCGCCCCCGTGGTCACGGTGCAGTTCAAACCCTTCGGCGTCAAGCTGGAGTTCACGCCCACGGTCACCCCGCAGGGCGCCATCGACCTCAAGGTGTCGCCGGAAGTCAGCTCGCTCGATTTTTCCAACGCGGTGACCATCGAGGGCGTCACCATTCCGGCCCTTTCGGAGCGCAAGACCGAAACCGAAGTGATCCTGAAGGATGGCGAGAGCTTCGCCATCGCGGGCCTGATCAACGACCAGGTGGTCGAGACGATGGAGAAAGTGCCCGGGTTCGGCGACATTCCGCTCCTCGGCCGGCTCTTCCGCAGCCGCAGCACGCAAAAATCGAAGGACGAATTGCTGGTGGTGATCACGGCGCGCTTCGTTCATCCGCTGAGCCCCGACGAGAAGGCCAAGCTGCCGGACATGCCGTCGGCGTTCCTGCCCGCGGCGCCACCGGCCAAGGGCAAAGGCAAAAAGAACGACAAGACTTCCCAGCCGGAGTTCGTAGGACCCCGTGGGCAACAGACACCATAGTTGTGGGGCGGACCCCCTGGTCCGCAGCCGGCCCCCCGGCCGGCTCTTGCCGCGCGGCGGGCGATTGACCCCGCGGCAGGGCGGCGGGTCCAGGGGGACCCGCGCGGACCGGGGGGTCCGCCCCACCTCCGGTTCCGTGTCCTTGCAGATGCTGGTGATCCTGGTGCCGGTGATCTTCGGGTTCATGGGTTTCGCGCTCGATCTCGGGCGCCTCTACCTGATCCGCGGCGAACTCAACCAAGCCGCCGACGCCATGGCCCTGGCGGCCGCGCAGCAGCTTGTCGGCGCCACCGCATCCAATGCCCTGGTGCAGAATATCCTGCCCGCTCCCGTGGGCAATGGTCCCTCGTATACGTACAATTTCGGCGCGCTGACGCTCGGCCAGCCGGCCGGCAAGCTTTCCAGCACCATCGCGCCGCTGTGCTTCGACACCGTGACGGATGCCGTCGCCAACAGTAACGGCACCGCCGACTGCTCCACGGCGACCGCGGTTCAGGTCACGGTGAGCGCCGACGCGCCGCTGCTGTTCTTCGGCTTGCTGCCGGTGGCGCAGTCGCGTTCCACCCCGGTCGCGGCGCAGGCGGTGGCCGGCATGAGCGCTCCCCTGTGCACGGGATGCGGCATGGCGCCCATCGCCGTGCCCGCTCTGAACACCGGCGATCCGGTGGATTTCGGATTCGATCCATCGAAATCCACCGCGTACACGCTCTATTATTCCTGCATCGGCACGCCCGTTCCGGCACCGCTGGCGGGGGCCTCGGTTCCCATCCGCTACGTTCTGATCAATCGGTACGACACCGCGTCGGCGCTGCCCGAGGGCGATCAGTTGTTCCAGTACGATGCACTGGGGATCGCGGCATCGAACGACCCCACACCCAACACGTGCACCGCCGCGCCCACCACGCCGTTTGCGTGCGTGAACGTGGGCGACTGCGAACAGTTCTGGGCCAGCGCTCCTTCGAGGTCCTGCACTTCGACTGCCCCAAGTCCTTCGGTGGAGGCTGCGCTGTGCGGGCTCTACTCGCGCCTGGATAGCCCCGGCAATGTGGGCATCTGCTCGAACGTGGTCCCGGACCTGGCGGCGCTCGCTCCCGCCGCCGTGCCCGACACGGACCTGGCGCCGGGCGAGACGCCGCCCTACTCCGCTTACCTCGGCAACGCCCGCCGCCTGATCACGGCGGCCATCGTGGACGGCGCCGGCGCCACCATGACAGTCCTGGGATTCCGCCAGTTTCTGATCGAACCCAATCCGGACGGCACGTTCTTCAGCCCCGCCGATCCGAGCGGCCGGTTTCCGGCGCTGTACGTTGGCAGCCCGGCGCCAATGCCGCAGGGTTGGTTCGACACGCGCTTCGCCGGAGCGCTGTGCCCGGTCGGGTCGTTCAGCGGACCGGGAAAGGCGGTCCTGCACAAATGAGCCGGGCGCGCGAGCGGGGCAATGCGGTATTGGAATTCGCTCTCTGGTTCCCCGTTCTGCTGCTGCTGGTGGTCGGCATGATCGAGTTCGGAAGGATCGAATACCTTCAGTACTCTCTGCGAAAAGCCCTGTACACCGTGGGGCGGACTCTTTCCGTTCAGCAGGGCCTGGATCTCTGCGACGCGGACGTGCTGGCGGCCATGGTGCGGAATCTCATCGCCGATCCAAACACGCAGCAACCGCTGGTCTCGAACCTGACGGCGGACATGATCCAGGTTTCGACCGTCTGTCTGGATGCCAGCGGAAATCCCCTGCCGTGCGATACCAGCGGCTGCACCGGCATAGCCGCGACGCCGCAGCAACCCGCATTCCTGACGGTTTCCATCCCCGGCGGCTACCCGGTCCAACTGCGCATTCCGTACACCCAGTTGAGCCCCACCCCGCTGTACCCTACCGTGACAGTTCCATTCACCGGGAGCGTTTTGTGAAGCGCCGTAAAGCCAGGTCGGGGCAGGCAACCGCCGAGTTCGCGCTGCTGTACGCCGCGGCGATTCTTCCGCTCACGTTTATGATCGTATTTGTGGCGGAGATGCTGTGGATCTGGCATAGCGCGGCCGATTTTACGCGCGAAGGCGCGCGCTACGCGGCCACCAGTTGCTGGGCATCGGACGGAGGCGCCGGCAACGTGCTGGCCCACATGCGGGTTGTCGAACCCGGTGTGATGAAGCAGTTTCAAAGCGCCAGCGCGCAGATTCAAGTGGCTTACTTCACGCAAAATCCGGACGGCAGCGTGGCGCCCTTCGACGCATCCGCCTGCACGGGCAACCTGTGCATTCCGGATTCCGTGAGCGTTGGCGTGTCGAACTACCAGTTCCTGCCGTTCTCGGGGTTCATGAAGCTCCCGCCCGTGACCATGCCGGCGTTTACGACCACCGTGCCCATGGAAAGCGCCGGGTACCAGGATGATTCGGGAACGTGTGTTTCGCCATCGTGAGAGAGGATGCCAGTGCCTAATACCGCCCTCATGGTCGCTTCGAGCGACGAACATTTTCGCGAAATGGTTCGCGACAACCTGCTGAACATACCGGAGGCGAAGATCGTCGCCGAGTACCAGGAGGTGGCCGCCAACCTCTACATCCGCGTGCTGCAGGACCTGGAGCGCCATCCCAACGCCGGCCTCATCGTGGATCTTTCGGGCGATCCCGAAGGCGCCATCAAGGCCATCGAAAAGGTCAAGCAGGCCGCGCCCTACCTCTTCGTGGCCGCTTCCAACTTCCATGCCGATGCCGACACCACCATCGCCTGCATGCGCGCCGGCGCCAACGAGTTTCTGCTGCAACCGATCAAGCGCACCGAGTTCCGCGACGCCATGGGACGGCTGGAACGCGCGCCGCGGCAGACGGCGGGCGGCGAGAGCAAACTCGGAAAAGTCTACACCTTCCTGGGAACGCGCGGCGGAGTGGGAACCACCACCCTGGCCGTGAATTTCGTGTCGGTACTGGCGCAGCGCAAGCTCTCGAGCGTCATTCTCGACCTGGACTGGATCGGCAACGACGTGGCCATGCAGTTGGGCGCCTCGCCGCAGTACACGCTCACCGAAGTGGCCGAGAACCTGGAGCGCATGGACCAGGCGCTGTTCGAGGGATTCGTCACGCGCGATCCCCTGGGCTTCTTCATGGTGGGTCCGCCGGACGCGCTCGAGAACCGCGGGCATTTCAGCGAGCACCAGTTCCGCGAGTTCGCCGCTTTCCTGGTGGAGAAGTACGACGCCATCGTGGTTGACGGCGGCCGCGCCATCTCCGACGAAGTGGTGATGGCCGCCGCCCAGGTTTCCGCCGCCATCTTCCTGACGATCGACCAGGAGTTCCCCTCCATCCGGAACGCCCAGCGCTACATTTCTTTCCTGATGCGCATGGGCTTCAACCAGGACCAGATCCGCGTGGTGGTGAACCGCTATAGCAAGAAGCCGGGCGCCAACGTTGCGACCCTCGAACAGATTCAGCAGACCCTGAACCAGCCGGTGTTCTACGGCATTCCCCAATCGCAGGCGGTGATTGCCGCCATCAACCAGGCGCGTCCCTTCGTGGCCAACCGCGAGCAGGCCGGCGAGATGGATCGCATCTTCCGCGCGTTTGTGGACAAGGCCATCGGCGCCAGGAAAACCGCATGAAGATCTTGTGTGGGGTAGCCTGGCAGGCAGAAGCACAAGCCATAATGGTCCATATGCCATGCGGAGGGTCCCTTGGGTAGCCGTTCCCTGACCCGGCCCGGTTCCGGCTCCGATCGCTGGTTCGAGCTGAAGACTCACGTCCACCAGAAGCTCCTCAACTCGCTCACCCCCGATCAGCTCAAGGACCTGAACAAGGACAGCGTTCGCGGCCAGATCGGCGCCGTGGTCGAAAAGCTCATCGTCGAGGAAGCGCTGCCCATGACCGTGGCGGAGCGCGAGAAGCTGATCGAGGAGATCCTCGACGAAGTCTTCGGGCTCGGCCCGCTCGAGCCGCTGCTCAAGGATCCCACCATCAGCGACATCATGGTCAACGGCTTCGACAACGTCTACATCGAGCGCGCCGGCCGCGTGGTGGAAACCAACATCCGCTTCAAGGACCAGGCCCACGTACGCATGATCATCGAGCGCATCGTGAGCGCCGTCGGCCGGCGCATCGACGATTCGTCGCCCATCGTCGACGCCCGCCTCCTCGACGGCTCGCGCGTCTGCGCCGTGATTCCCCCGCTTTCGCTCATCGGCCCGGTGCTCTCCATCCGGCGCTACGGGAAGAAAGTGCTCTCCACCGAGGACCTGCTGCGCAACGAGACCTTCACCACCGGCATGCTCGATTTCCTGAGCGGCTGCGTGGAAGCGCGCCTCAATATCGTGATCTCGGGCGGTTCCGGATCCGGCAAAACCACCATGCTGAATACCCTCTCGCGGTTCATCCCCGAAGAGGAGCGCATCGTCACCATCGAAGATACCGCCGAGCTGCAACTGCAGCAGAACCACGTGGTCCGCCTGGAGACGCGTACCCCCAACATCGAGGGGATGGGCGCGGTCACGCAGCGCGACCTGGTGATCAACACCCTGCGCATGCGGCCCGACCGCATCATCGTGGGCGAGTCGCGCGGCGCCGAGGCGCTCGACATGCTGCAGGCCATGAACACCGGCCACGACGGCTCCATGACGACGGTTCACGCCAACTCGCCGCGCGACGCTTTCTCGCGCCTGGAGACCATGGTGATGATGGCGGCCCAGCACATCCCCGACAAGGTCATCCGCCAGCAACTGGCCAGCGCCATCAATATCGTGGTGCACTGCTCGCGCCTCAACGACGGATCGCGGCGCGTCACCGCTATCGGCGAGGTGGTGGGCGTGGAGAACGACCGCGTGCAGATGCGGGATATTTACGAGTTCGAGCGCACCGGAGTCGGCCCGCGCGGCAAGGTCCTGGGCCGCTTCCGCTCGACCGGCGCCCGGCCCGCCTGCCTGGACCGCCTGAAGGCCTACGGCATTCATCTGCCGGCTTCCATCTTCCACGAAGAGCACGAGGTGAAGGACAGGTGATCTTCTTCCTGGTGGTTGCGGCCCTGTTCTCCGCGGCGTCTCTGGTGGCAGCGCACTACATCTGGGCCGTGCCCGAGCGGCAGGCCGCGCGGTCGCTGGGGCACCGCTTGCGCGAGGTTCGCGCCCACGCGCGCGGGCGGATGCGCAGCCGGCCCGAGCTGTTGCGCCGCGAGCACCGCGGCGCGTTTGCCTTCCTGGGAGACCTGGTGACCTGGGTGGGGCTGCTGCGCCGCCTGCAGGAATCGATCGAGCAGGCCAACCTGCGGTACCGCGCCGCCGACGTTTTCGGCGTCAGCGTGCTGCTGGCCGTTGCGGTCTTCGCCATTCTGGTCCTGGCCGGCGCCGGCAATTGGATGACCGGCCTGATCCTGGCCTGGATCGCGGGGTGCGCGCCGCTCGTCTACATCCTCCGGGTTCGCCGGCGGCGGCTGCGCAAGTTCGAGCGGCAACTGCCCGACGCCATCGACCTGTTTACGCGCAGCATGCGCGCCGGCCACAACCTGCATAGCGGCCTGGAAACCATCGCCGCGGAAACCGCCGACCCGGTCCGCATGGAGTTTCGCAAGATGATGGAGGAGTTGGCGCTCGGCAGCCAGGTGGAGCCCGCCCTGCACGGCCTGGGCAAGCGCGTTCCGCTGATCGACCTGAAGTTCTTCATCACCAGCCTGATCCTGCAGCGCCAGACCGGCGCCAACATGGTGGCCGTGCTGGAGAACCTGGCGGCGCTGGTGCGCGAGCGTCTCGACATGGCCGAAAAACTCAAGGCCCACACCGCCCAGCAGCGCTTCTCCGCCTGGCTGCTGTGCGTCCTGCCGCTGGTGGTCGGTCTGGGCTTCTACATCCAGAAACCGGAGTACGTGCGCCTGCTGTGGACCGACCCGACCGGCTCGAAGTTCCTGACCTATGGCATCGTTTCGGAGATCGTCGGCATCCTGATCATCCGCCGGATTGCGAGCGTGCGGGTATGAAGTCCCTGGGCGAGCTGGCGTTCTTCCTGATTGCGGGCGGAGTGTTCAGCCTCCTGATCTGGAGCACGCTGGAGTTCTTTCGCACCGAGCGGCATCCGCTCGGCGACCGCCTGGAGGAACTCAGCTCCCAGGCCATGGTGTCCACCGCGGGCGCCGCGCGCTTCCCATCCGAGAACACCGGCCTGGGCCGCTTCCTCTACCTCGTCAGCCTCGTGCCGGGCGCCGCCGGTTGGCTGCGCGAAAGCGAGCGCCTGCTGCATCGCGCGGGATTCCGCAAGAAACCGGCGCTGGCCGTCTACGTCATCCTCGTTTTGATTTTCGTGGCGCTGGTGCTGGCCGGCATGGCCCGCCTGCAGCGCGGCAACACGCCCTTCAACGCCACCGTCGCCATGCTGGCCGCCCTGGTGGTGGGAGTTGTATTGCCCGGGATAATCCTGCAGCGCCTGGTCAAACGGTACCGCCGCAAGCTCGAGGAGGCTCTCCCCGACACCGTCGATCTGCTGGGCATCGTGCTGGGGACCGGCCTGGCCCTGGACCAGGCCATGATGCGCGTCAGCGAGGAAATGCAGTTCATCTATCCCGAGCTGGCCACCGAGTTCGGCACCGTGGTGATGCAGGTGCGCGCCGGCCAGGAGCGTTCCAAGGCCTTCAGCCAACTGGTGAAGCGGACCGGCATTGAAGCCATCAAGTCGCTGGCGGCGATGATTATTCAGAGCGAGAAATTCGGCACCAGCCTGGCGCTGGCGCTGAAAGTCTACGCCGAGGACCTGCGCAAGAAGCGCATGCGCAAGGCCGAAGAGGCCGTGGCCAAGGCCGGCATCAAGATGCTGTTCCCGGTGCTGCTGTTCATTCTCCCCGCGCTGTTCATCGTGACGCTGGTGCCCGCGGTGCTCAGCGTGATTCGCAATATGCAGATCATTGGCGGGGCGAGGTAGCGGGGGGCGAGTGCGGGTCCTTGCGTGGACGCCCTGGCTGTCTCAAAAAGGGTAGGTTTTGAGACAGCGCGGTCGAGTGGCCCGGTCGCGTTCGTGGAGCGGAGGCGGCCCTCGCGCCGGGCGCGCTGGAATCGGCTACCATCGGAGAGGAGGCGTTGTGAGCCGAGTTCAGGAAATTGCGGAGCAGATGTGCGCCCTTTCCGGAGCCGAACTGCGTGAGCTGCGGGCTTGGCTGGATGAGTACGAGGACCGGACGTGGAACGAGAGGTTCGAGGCGGAAGTTGCCGCCGGCAAGTGGGACTCGCTTGCGGAGAGGGCGTTGCGCGACCATAGGGAAGGCAACTCGACTCCGCTTTGAAGCATTACGCGTCGCCGGCGTTTTGGGAGGCATTCGGTTCGCTCGATCCGGCGGTACAGAAGGCGGCACGAAACGCCTTCGAACTCATGAAGAGCGATCCTCGACTCGCCAGCGTCAGGCTCAAGAAAGCCGGCCAATTCTGGTCGGCGCGGGTCGGACGTTGCCACCGGGCCGTGGCGGTTGAGGCGGAGAATGGGTTGGTGTGGATCTGGGTCGGCCAGCACGATCCCTACGAGCGCAAGCTCAGTTGACGCCAGGTTTCCCTAGACGGCCAGGTACGTCGATCCCATGTCTCGAAAGTGGTAGGTTTTGCGACACGTCGCGAAGCCTGTGAAATCGGGCCTTCCAGCGTTGCAGAAGTCTGTCTCAAAGCTGCTGGCGGGATGATGGCTTCTGGTGCGCCCCATTCGACGCGCCGGGCGTCGCAGAACTCGGTCTCGAAATTGGAGGCCGCCCCCTGACCGGGTGGTAGCCCGGCTGCGGACCCGGCAGCATCGGACAGACGCAGTACGCCCAACCACGAGGTGGCATCTTCGGCTGAGCGCGAGACGCCCCAAAGGGACCCGGCACGAGATCTCCCCAGATCGCGTCTGCGCGTGCGCTTCAAATCGCGAAGGCGGCGCGTACACAGGCCTTCACACGGTCCCAATTCCGGTCGCTAAGATGGCCGATAACGCTCAAGTCCGAACGGTGTATTGTCAGCACGTAGGCCCTGAAGTGCGACTCGGCGCGAAGACCGGCAAGCTGCCAGTCCAGGAGGACGCAGTCCGAAGATGTGCATGGCTTGGGAAGTTAGGACGCCGACGAGAACATCGGGGCGCTCTACAAGGTATTCGCTACTGGCGATAACCGCCGCCGAACGGACTTTCGTTTCCTGGGCGCCGGCAAGCACGCCAACCACGACATCACCCGGTTCAAGGCATTTCCTCTGACTCTTCGGCTTCAAGCCGCCTGAGTGAAGCAGCCCTGAAATCCCGCAGATCTTCGTCAGACCAGGAATCGGACCAGTCGATCCTGCCGTCCGGTGCGAGCGTGGCCAGGCGTTCGGCCAGAGCCGACAACTCGGCAGCCGCATTCGGCGGAAGACGGCGGAAGGCCTCCACCAGCGTTGCTTCCCGCGGGTCCAATTGCATTTCCATGGCCTCGTAACCAGTATACGACCGACCAGTCAACAGGTTCCGTCTCGTCAGCATCGCCGATCAGCCGGCCTTCCTTGGCCGTGGCTACTTCTCCCGCCCGTCGTGATCGCGCAACACGCCTCCGACCACGGTGAACCTGTTGGTGAAGTGCGCAGACACGTCCTCGCCACGAGATGCCATTTCTGCAATCTCGCCGGCCGTGTGCTCTCGCCTGGTGGTAGGATTCGCCATCGGAGTCAAGCTTGATTTCGAACGGAGGCGGCCATCGGCGAAATCCCGCACTTCAGCTTTCGAAAAGCGCGGCGGCGTGAAACGCGACACCCGGCAGTACGGCTACCGGCACGGTGTCGCCCGCGCCGTAGATTTGCGACAGGCGGCCGGGTAAGGATACTTCAATGGTCCGGCTCTCCGGGTCCACCACCCAGAATTCCCGCGTTCCACTGGAGAAGGCGGCGACCCGCTGGCGCTGAATGTCCCCGGGCCGGTTCGAGGGGGAAAGCACCTCCACGATCAGCGGCGGCGCGTACACCGGGTACTCCTGGCCGCGCATGGCCTGCCAGTCTTCGTTGGGGACGTAGGCGACGTTGGCGTGCCAGAATTGCAGGTTGCTTGCCGGCCGGTACGGAAACTCCTGCGCGGCCCATCCCCGTCCTTCCGCGGCGGCTGTCAGCCAGCGTACCAACAGGCTCTGGATATAGACATGGTCCGGCTTTCGCCGCGGCACCTCGACCACCTCTCCATCGTGAAGTTCGTAGTGGGTCCCGTCGCGTCCATCCGGGAGTTCGCGGAATTCGTCCCAGGTTGTCGGGGCTGCGCCGAGCGTGCTCATAAGGGATGGCTCGCTATCGATATCGTACCGCACCCCGCCGCCGCCAGTGTCGCCACGTAATCCTTCACCATCTGCGAATAGTCGGCGCACCAATGCGGCTGGAGAACGATCTCTCCGGATTCGATCCTGCCCTGTTCCAATTCACGGAGCGCGTACTCCCCGACTAAGTCATTCCCCGGTTTTCCGGCGCCGTCTCTTCCAAAACCGCTCAAGTGGTACGAGTGCGTTCCCGACCAGCGGTACAGATAGAAGATCTCCCGCGCCTCGATCGCATGGTAGTCCTTGGCCGCGCCAATGAGCTTCTCGAATTTGGCCTCGAGGTCCTGATCCTGACCCGATCCCATGTGCGCGTACCCGCCCGCCTCGTCGAAAAGACTGCGGTGCCACAGGCTGCCGCCATGGAACAAAGCCGTTTTTGGGCCGCGGATCGCGCCGTCGCCGAGGATCAGGGCCTTGGAGGGTTTGAAGAAGCGCTTTCGCTCCTCGTACCTCGACACGGAGAAGCTGAGGCGGTGCGGCAGGTAGATGTCGTCGTCGTCCCATACCGCCAACAGATCGTGACGGCACAGGGCGGCCGCGGCGTTCCTCTTCTCGCCCACCGTGTGGAACCGCGACGGAACGTTGACCACGGTCACTTGCGGATGCTCGAAGACGAGTTTCTGCCGGTTGAAATCGTTGAGGATGAGGAGTTCCTTCTCGCCCTCATAGTCCTGGTTCAGGAATGAGTAGACCGCTTCCTCGACGATTTGCCGCGGCCGGGCGAAGGTCGGACACATGCAACTGATCGGAGGCTGGGTCAGGGGGTCCTCCGTATCTTCATCGGCCCTGCCTGGAGTTCAGTTCATCCCGCACATGCCCGGATTGCAGCGCCCGCCGTTGGGGCACATGGGCGCCTCGGCGGACTTGCTCCCGCCGGAGTGCGCGGCGAACGTGGATAGTTCCTGCCGCAGATGCTTCTCGCCGCAGGACGGGCAAGCGAACTCGGGAACGTCGGAGCTGCGGCGGACCAGTTTCTCGAACTTAGTGCCGCAGTCTTCACATCGGTATTCGTAGATGGGCATGGCTTCTCATTCCATTATAAGGGCGCACACACGGTCCATCGCGTTGCGGATCTCGGCTGGCTGCCCGTTGTAGTTGTTGACCAGAATCGAAAACGCCACCCAGGTCTTGTTGGGCCGCTGAGCGTAACCGGAAAGCGCGCTGACATGCGCCAGCGCGCCGGTCTTGGCGTGGACCCGGCCTTTCTGCGCGGCGCCGGTGAAGCGGCCAGCCAGCGTTCCGTCTTCCCCGCCCACCGGCAACAGCGAGAGGAAACTTCGCCACGCGGGAGACGCGTACATGTGCCGCAACAAGCGCACCACCGCCGCCGGAGTCGCCAGGTTGAGCCGCGCCATTCCCGAGCCGTCCACCAGGTCATAGGCGCCGGCGGGAATGCCCGCTTCGGCCAGAAACGTCTTCATCTCCTCGAAACCGGCATCGCGGCTGCCCACGTTGCGCCGCGCCCGGCCTACCGCCCGCAGCATCATCTCGGCGTGCAGGTTCTGGCTCACTTTGTCGACGATGCGCAGGCACTCGAGGAGCGGCGCCGATTCCCGCCGCGCCAGCTCCACCCCCGCGGCCTCGGGCGGCGCGGGAGCGCGCTTCAAGTCCGCCACGTCCTCCGGAAAAAGGTGCTCCGCCACCGCCGAGCCATCCACAGCGATACCGCGCTCCCCGAGTGCCTGCCTCAAAGCCAGCGCGGCGAAAAGCGCCGGATCGTCGATGCCCAGCGCCTCGTCTTCGCCCCGGTCGCCGAGCGGGATCGTGCCCCAGAGGCGCAGCGTGCGGCTTCCCGGCAGGCGGTCCGCGTGGATATTGCGTTCGCCGTCCGCCGCCACCGTGTGCAGGCGGTTCTCGATCCGGTAATACTCCAGCGCGGGACTGAGGAACAGCGCGGCCGGCTCTCCCATCGCCGCGCCGGGCCGGACCGACAGCGTCTGCGAGTTGTCGTCGATGGCCAGCGCCGAGACCGCGGCGCCGTCCCTGGTGGCCGGATCGTCCAGCGTCCATCCGCCGGCGTACGGCTGCCAGACGTACCAGGTGTCGTCGCCGACGATGTCCCCGGTGACGCGCGTCACCCCCTTGGCTGCCACCTGGCCGGCCAGGTCGCGGACGGCCGCCAGCGGGTCGCCGCTCACGGCGCCTTTGCCGTACGGGACGGCGCGCGCCGAGAGGTTCGGGTCGCCGCCGCCCAGCAGGCGCAGCGAGCCCCGCAGCACTCCGTCGGCGTCGGGCGGGTTGGCGGCCAGAACGCGGGTCTGGAAGGTGGCCTCGGGGCCTAGCGCCGTCAGCGCCAGAGCCGTGGTAAACAGCTTGGTGTTGGATGCCGGGACGAAGAAGCGGTTGGGGTTCAACTCGTAGACGGTCTTCCCGCTGGCCAGATCGACGGCCTGGATGCCCCAGAAGGCTCCGCGCGCCACGGGAGTTGCCTCGAGAGCAGCCTCCACGCGCTCCGCCAGCGTGGCGGCCGCGAGGCCCCCGGCCCCCAGCAGCAGGAGCGCCGGGAGCAGCCCGCGCCGCGCCCGGTTCATCGCCCGGTCACCTTCGCTTCCAGCCAGATCCCCACCAGCAGAAGCATCACCACGCAGGTGCCGATCAGCGGGAGCGCCATCACCACTCGAACGCCCAGCACGCTGGCCGCGTAGCCCAGCGTAGCCGGGGCCAGTAGCCCGCCCAAAAGCGCCAGTGAGAAGATGCCGTTGAAAAATCCCGGGTGGTAATACGGAAAGCGATGCCCGATGGCTTCGGCGACCAGCGGATAGATGCTGGCATACCCACATCCCAGGAAGATCACGCCCATCGCCGCGCCGAACTGGTTATCGGTGAAGAACAGCACAAAACAGCCGAACAGGGACGCCGCCAGGCTCCAGAGCAGCAGCCGCCGGTGGCGGACGCGCGGCAGAATCGCCACCGCCACCAGGCGTCCCCCCATCAGGAAGGACCAGTACAATGCCAGGATCAGGAGCGCCGCCGTAGGGCTCATTTCGATGCGCCGGAGCAGAAACAACGGCAGCCACCCGGCGACGGACCACTCGTTGCCGAACTGGAAGAACAAGAGGAGGGCGAACATCACGGCGCCGGGACTGCGGAATTCCTCGAGCGCCTGCCGCAGCGTGGGAGGCGCCGCTTTTGGAGGAAGCACCGGGGCTCTCCGGCCATAGAGCACCGCGAAGACTCCCGGTACCACCGCCATAAAGATGAGGATGGTGGTGACGGAGTACGCGTAAAACGTTCCAGCCACCAGCAAGGTAGCCGCCAGGCACCCCAACCCATACCAGGCGCCGGCCAGGTTCACGGTTCCGGCCGCGTCCGCCTGGTAGCGTTTGGAAATGGCGTGAAACAGCGCCATGTTGAGCGATCCGGCCCCCGTGCCCAGCACCAGCAAAGCGGCCACGCGCCACCAATCGGAATGCGGAGGCGCCGCCCAGGCCAGGAACAGGAGCGCCAGGCAGGAGATGCCGCAGCCGAACACCAGGAGGAAGGTCACGCCCCATCGCGCCATCACCCGGCGCGCCACGGCCGACGCCGCCACGATCCCCACTCCCAGGCTCAGGAAATAGTTCCCGACGGCGATGAAATCGGACGGATCCTCCACCCGGTTGTAGCGCCACGCGGGCAGAATCGCCCCCAGGAGGGCGAGCAGGAACCCTGACAGCAGAAACCCGGCCAGGGCTTTTCCGCCGTCGGCGAGTCCAACTTCGGGGTTGGGTGAGGCGGAACTCACAGGTTCGATTGTACCTTGTGGCACAGTGACGGTGTTATCCCCTGGTGGGCAGGGCGCCACCAGGTCTTCGACCGTGTGATTTGGCGCCTTTGCCGGGCCGCTCGCTCAGAAGCTGTGAAGACATCGGCCTGACTGCCGGGTTGACAGACGAAAGCGTCTGTCCCACATTGCACTCGAAGGACTTGCAGCGAGGTGGGGCAGGCGCTTCCGCCTGCCAACCGATTTTTCCCGGCTTCTGAGCGAGCGGCCCGTGGCACAGGAACAGTACCTTGCGGTCATGGCACCAGTTTGCCCCGGCGCGTTCTTTGGGAATCCGTAATGCGGCCCTACCGAAATCCGTAGATCCGGATGTCACGTCCAGCCGAATGAACCGGTTAGGCGTGGCACTCAGGTTGCAGTTAGCTCCTCGGTCAGTTTTAGAGGATCTCTGCTTTGGTGCGTTGCCTCCTTTGGGCTTCGCGTGCCCCGATCCGGACGCCATCCGCCGGAGCGGGGCTCTTTTTTGGGTCTGATACACTGATTCTTCAGGCCTCATGACTGGACTCTATACTCGCTCGATGGACCGCTGGGAACGCCGGTTGGCCACGCGGGACACCAACCGCGTCGTCCGGCCGTTTGAATGGGGTACGGAGTGGCTGGAGCGTATCGGGTTCCCGGAGTTGCCAGCCGAAGTCAATGGCGATGCGGCGGCTTGCGTCTCGCGCTACGCGGCGGAAGCGATTCGGGAGTCCACCCGCTTCTATTCCTACCACCCTGTAAGCGATTACCGCCTGGACGAGGGCCGGCTTACGTTTTCCAGCGCGGCGCCCTCCGGTTGTCCCGAAAACGATACCGTGCAGGCGCTCTGGCTCCCCGCGCCCAGAGACCGCGGACGCGCGCTCGTGCTGCTTCCCCAATGGAACCACGACACGGGCGCGCACGTGGGGCTCGCCAAGCTGCTCAACCGGTTCGGTATCAGCGCGCTGCGCATGACCATGGCCTACCACGCCGAGCGGAAACCGCCCGAACTCGAGCGCGCGGACTACCACGTTTCCAGCAACATCGGACGCACCATCCACGCCTCCCGGCAGACGGTGATCGATGCCCGCTGCTGTCTGGACTGGTTGGCGCGGCAGGGTTACGAGCGGGTCGGCATCCTGGGTACCAGCCTGGGTTCCTGCATGGCGTTCATCGCCACCGCCCACGATCCGCGCGTCCGGGTGGGAATCTTCAACCACGTTTCCCTCTACTTCTCCGATGTGGTTTGGACCGGACTGGCCACCCAATTCGTGCGGCGCGGCTTCGGCGACAGCGTCAACCAGGACGATTTGCGGCGCTTCTGGTCCGTCATCAGTCCCGCCAGTTACCTGCGTCGCTTCGAAGGCCGCAACCTAAAGAGCCTGTTGATCTGGGCGAGGCATGACAGCAGCTTCCTCCCGGTCTACTCGCGGGGCGTTCTCGACGCCTTCCGGGAACTGGGATTGCCCCACGAAGTGGTGACCCTCCCCTGCGGCCATTACACAACCGGGCAGTTCCCGTTCAAACTCATGGACGGCCTGGCCATGTGCCGCTTTGCCGCCCGGAACCTGTAACTCGAACACTGCATATGGTATTCGGCAGTGCCCATTGCACATTCTATGGGAAACCGTATTGACACCAAGCCGGAGCCATGAGAGGATATTGGCATCACTGAAGAAGGAGGTGGTCCAGCACAATGGAAAGTAGCAGTAGAAGACCGCAGGAGGTGGCCGACTGTTAAAGTCGAGCCTCTAACGTAGCCGATTCCGGTCAGTGCCGGAATCACGTTCCTGTGGACCGGCTGCCTCTTGCGCAACCCCAAGCCTCAGGTATCATCTTTGACGGCTACCAGCCCCCGTGGCGTCCTGGGACCTCACGGGGGTTCGTGTTTTTGCTATACTGATAGTCTCGAAAGGAATCCCCGTAACAAAATGAAGGCCGGTATTCACCCCGCATACAACCCCGTCAACGTCACCTGCGCCTGCGGCCACGTGTTCCAAACGCGGTCCACGCACAAGGGCGACATCCGCGTGGAAATTTGTTCGTCCTGCCACCCGTTCTTCACGGGCAAACAAAAATTGATGGACACGGCTGGCCGTATCGACAAGTTCGAGCGGAAGTACAAAGCCTATCGTGGCGACAAGAAAGCACAGCCCACAGCGCAGCCCGCGGCGCAGCCCACGGCGTAGCCGGGATTGAGGGGTTTGAGAACTCCAGGAACCAGAGGCAGGTCCGCCGGGGCCTGCCTTATTTCTTGGTGGCGTCCTGCTGGATTCCGCGGCGCTTCTCGCGCAATTCCCGTTCGCGGGTGTGCTTGTCCCGCAGTTGTTGATACAGAGGGCGTTGCTCGGGGGTGAGGATGGCGTTGACCTGCTCCACCTGGTCCTGCCAGATGGCCTTGCCCTTGGCATTCATTTCGTGGTGAACCCCTTCGAATCGCGCGCGCGTGTCATCCAGAATATCGCTGAACTTCGCCACCTGCTCGGGAGTCAGCTTCACGGCGTCCGTCATCTCCGCGACGATGTGCTTCCTGATCTCGACCGGGTCCCGGGGACCTCGCGAGCCGGACTCGCGGCCCCTTTCAGCGGGCGCCGCGTTCACGGAATACCATCTGAAACCCAGAGCACCCAGCGCCGTGCCGCTCAGGAACACCAACAGAAGACTCAGGAAGGCAGACCACCTGGACTTTGACATCTGGTTCGCTCACTTGCCCGGGTCGGACAGGTCCAGGGACACCGTGCCCACGATATCGGGCGTATCCAGCGGCTGGGCATCCGCCAAGGCTTCGATATACGACTGGGGTGAATAGCTCTGGGTACTGCGCGGAATCGCCATGTAAACGCCCAGCGCAACGGAAAGCGCCAGCGCCGCCGTCACGAAACCGCCGGCCATCCGCCGCAAGGAAAAGGTAAACGTCTGGCGCGCCTCGATGCGTTGCCACAGATGAGGCATGAAGTTGGGACTGGCGTCGGGATCGGGGAACGCCTCCCGGTACGCCCGGAACAGAGCGTCCAGCCTCTCTTCGATATTGCCGCGCATGGGAGACATATTCTTCGTTTGCCTCTTACTCCGCCGGCCTGGGCCGGGTCACTGCTCCTTCGATCCGAATGCCTTCAGCACCCGCTGCCGGGCCCGAAACAGCCGGACTTTAAGAGCATTTTCGTTTACATCGTATATCTTTTCAAGCTCTTTCAGCGAAAGGCCTTCCACTTCCTTCATCATCAGAAGGATTCGATCCGACTCGGACACCTCGCCGAGCAGCGAATCCACAAACTCGCGGGTCTTCTTCTTGTGCTGCTCGTCCCGCTCCACCTTCCCGCCAGCCGTCGCGTCGGCCATCATGATCTGCTGCTCCGACAGATCCGACATTCGATACTCCAGACGCCGCCGCTGCTTGCGAAGGTGGTCGTAAGCCGCGTTCACCGTCAGGCGATACAGCCAAGGTTCAAAGACCTCCGGCGTGCGGAGTTGGTCGAGTGAAAAATAAAGCCGCAGAAAAACTTCCTGTGCGACATCCTCGACATCCTCGGACCGCGCGATCAACCGCGAAATCTTGCCCAATATCCGCTTGCGGTAAACCAGTACGATTTCATTGAACGCCGCACTCTCGCCCTTCTGGGCGCGCTTGATCAGCTCGAAATCAACCAGCATGCCGCACCGTAATCAGTGCCGGCATCCGCACGCATCCACTCCGGTTGGATAGGCGTACCGGCTAGTAGACAGGTTACAAACCTTTCCCGGGAAGAGCAAAAGCCCCGGCCCGTTCCGGCCACGGTCCGAGATGGCTCCAAGGGGCAACGGAGAATTGTAGCACGCCGCCCGATTGAGAACCATCTTCCGTATTATCAGTGATATCAGGGGAATGCCGCGGCGTCACCGGACGCTATCTTTCGGCTTGGCCACGACCAGTCCGATGCGCACCGGCTTGGCTCCCGGCGCCGTCTTCCCCACCTTGCACAGTACCTGCAGCGCCTCCACCGCCGAAACCACCCGCGCCGTCTGGCGGTTGGCGTCGATCCCGCTCAGAACCGCCACCCGCGGAGACGGCAGGAAAACCTCCATCACCCGGATCTTCTCGCCTCCGCCGGTCCACGTCACCACCAGTTCCTCGTCTTCCTTGATGGCCTTCTGCATGGCCTGAATCTGGGCCAGGAAAACGGGGCCGGTATCGGGGGCCGCGGCAACGGGCGCGGCAGCGGGCTCGCTCTTCGATCCCGAGGTGGCCGACAGGATGGCCTGTTGCGCCAGTTGCTTGGTGAGATCGGCCAGTGCCATTTGCCTCGATGCTACCACGGCGCTCGCGCCCCCGATCCGCCGGTGGGAAAAAGGGGTCAGACGCCTTTTCCAGATCCCCGCCCCGGCGCCGGCTACCGGGGCGCCTCCGGACGCGTTCCCAAACGCCATCGCGCCAACCCTGGCAGTTCCCAGGGAAGTCTCCCTTGCGGGCGCCACGGTGAGGGAGTTTACCCGCATGAACGATCGCGTAGGGCTGTAGTCAGCCTTTCCCGATGAAGTCCTCGCGGACCGGGTAGAACGTATCCACCAGCCGCGCGGAGGCGGACAACAACTGAATGGAGTGGGGGACGCCGGAGGGAATCGCAATCAGATCTCCGGCGTTCAGCCTTTCCGATGCGCTTCCTTCACTGCAAAACAGCACCTGGCCGGAGGCCACGTAAGTGGTCTGCTCGTGAGGGTGCGAGTGGAACGCTTCGGGCTCCTTCCACGGCCCGCCTTCGATGTCGAGCACAACCGACATGAGCTGGTTGGTGCGGATGATCCGTCGGGACAATCCTTCGCGCAACTTTTCGGCCGGCTCGGCGGCGGGACGCAATGCGGCAACTTTGTCCTTGGCGTAAACCATGCAGCCATTTTCCCGCACTCGACGGGGTATTTGCCCGGAGTCGTTTCGCGGCTGACTGCTCTCCTGCCGGCATCTCGTGGATCGCGCCCTTGCGGCCGCGAGGCTCAGAACGCCACCCGCGCACCGAAGTGGATGTGGCGCGGGTTGTCGGTCCGGGTGGTGACGGCGCTGAAACTCGCCCAGGCCGCGGTCAGGCTTGCCGCCCCGAACGGCGGTTTGTCGCGCAAGTTGAACGACTCCGCGCGGATCTGCAACAGTTGCTGCGCGGACACCGTACGGAACGCCGTGGTATCGAACGCGCGGCCCACCTTTTCGGCATGGTAATTGAGCGGCGCGCCCAGGTACAGCGACACGCGCGCGTGGGGCGTGTCGCGAACGAACTCCGGGTCGTCGAAGGTAACGAAATCGAAATGCCGCACCGGGGCGTACGCGGCGAGGCGCGGCGTTCAACGCATGCGCAGCAAATCGGGGCTCGTGTGGGGCAGGAAAGAGGCGCCCACGAACTCGTCCATGTAGCCGGCTAACTCGGAGAGATCCACGTAGGTGACGCGCGTGAGATAAGCGGCGATTTCGGCGAAGAACTCGCGTGAGAGCAGGCTCAGGGCTGCGCCCTCGAGCGATCCGTTATCGATGTAGCCGTAGCGGCCGAGCGGGATGTCCGGCAGCAGTCCGATCCCCACCGCGGCCGGCAGGTTGAGATAGCGGCCGAAATTGCCCGAGACATAGGCCCTCTCGATGGAGGGGCCGCCGGGGCCGAGCGAATTCACCAGCGAGCGGATGCCCGCGAAGACCGCCGCTTTGGCGCGAATGAGGCTCGCCAGGTCCCGTTCCCAGAGGGCCACCCGCCGGTCGTCGGAGAGCGCAATCGCAGTGCCCCACTTGCCTTCCACACGGCGTTCACCGGGCACGCGCCCGGTCAGCCTGCCGCCGCGGTCGATCCAGCCGGCGCGGAACAGGGCGTCGGCCAGGGCGATCAACCCCGACCCGCACAGGCCACGGACACCTCCACCGCCGATCACGGAGAGATCCACCGCGCCGTTCTCCGCGTCGATGGAAGCGCCATCGACCGCACCCCGGTCCGCGCGCATCCCGCAGCGGATGCCGCCGCCTTCAAACGCCGGGCCCGCACTGCACGCGCACGCCAGCGCGAAATCGGCATTTCCGAAGACGATCTCGCCGTTCGTCCCCAGGTCCACGTACAGGGCCGTCTCCACCGCTCGTGAGAACCCCGCCCGCACAGCCCCGGCCAGTATGTCGCCGCCGACCCACCCGCCGGCGCCTGGAACGCTGTGCACCAGCGCACTGGCGCCGCCGGGCCATCCCAGGTCCGCACCGTCCACGGGGGGAAAGGCCAAGGCGCGCGGCTGCGAGGGGACGCGGCGAATTCCAGAGGGATCCTCGCCCAACAGCAGGTGGATCATGGTGGCATTGCCCGCCACCACGTACCCGCGGATGCGCCCGGGATCGAGGCCTCCCGCCGCCGCCGCTTCGCCGATCATCGAAACCACGGCCAGGCGAACCGCGGCCGCCAAGTCACCCAGGCCGCCCTTCTCCGCCGCGACGATGCGGGAGATCACGTCGGCGCCTCTGGCGATCTGGGGATTGTAGGCCCCGGCCTCGCCCACGATCACGCCATCGGAAAGACGGATCAGCAGCATCCGCAATGTGGTGGTCCCGGCATCCAGCGCGACGCCCAGGTCCTCCGGCTCGCGGGATTCCACCAGCGGCGCGAGCTCGAGCGGCCAGGGGGCCCACGCCCGAAGCGCCTGGGTGCCGATGTACCGGTCTCCGGAGACCAGCTTGGGGAGTTGCGCTTCCACCAGCGGCTCGACGGTCAGCGGTCCGTGAACGGGGGTGAGGCACGCCAGCACATGAGGGAAGCCGGATTCGCGCCGCAGAACGCGGTACTCGGGAACCTGCCCTTCCAGGATGCGGACCAGGCAGCGGCCGCACGCGCCCCGTCCTCCGCATTCCGCGCGCACCGGTTCGGCGGCCAACTCGGCGGCGCGCAGGATGCTGGAGCCCTCGGCGGCAATGGTGGAGCGGCCGGAGGGCGAGAACCGAACTGTGTGCGAGGGCATGGGGCGGCTCAACCGGCGGCGTTACGGCTGCGCTCCCGGATCGCGGGCTAACGGTTCCCACACATCGCGGAAGAAGGGCGCGATATCGGACGCCTCCTGCGGACCCACCAGCACGCGCCAGCCGTCACCCAGGGCATCCTCCAGTTCGCCGGAAATTGCCGGGACATATCCGGGAATGATCACGGTGCGGTGGCTCACCCGTTCGGCTGCCTTCATCTCGCGGAGGGCTTTGGCCACGCGGTCGCCCGAGAACTTGCCGGCGGACCAGGCGGTCAGCACGCTCAGCCCCTCGGCATCCACCACGGCCAGGTGGCACGCCACGCCGGAAGCTTCGGCCTCCGTCGAGACAATGAAGTAGGTCAGCGAGAAATTGGAGGTGACCAGCACCGGCGACCGGTCGTTTGGCTCGCCGATGGCGTACAGGCCGGGGTCCATTTGAAGAGGCTTTTGCGGGTCGGTGTAGAGGTTCTGCCGCAGGGTCCAGAGGGGCAGCCAGGTCTCCCCGCCGCAATCGGCCAGCGCCACCAGCGACGCGAACTTGGTGATGCCCAGCACGGCTTTTTCGATCTCGCCGGCGCCCACGCGCAGGAAGACGGGGTGGCCCAGGCCGGGGTGGATGCGGTCGAGCGCGCCCCGGCGGATGGCGCTGAGGCTGTGATGCAGCGAGCGCGGATCGCCGCCGGGCGGCTCCAGCAGGATATCGGTGACGCCCGCGCCAGCGGCCTCGCGCGCCCGGTCGGCCAGCGAGTTCAGGTCCGGCGCTCCCACCACCAGCGGTATGCCGAGCCGCGCGGCCATGGCGGCGTATGCCTCCGGGTTCGCGCCGGCAGGTGGAACCAGCAGGGGGCGATGTTCCTTGATTCTCTCCGCTACGGCCGTCGCGCCGGGCAGCGTGGCGGCGAGTATGGCCACCGGAAACCCGCGCTCGGCGGCGGCGGCCGCGGCGGCGGCGCTCTCCGCGGGCTGCGCCGCTCCGGGCGTTTCCACCACGGCGATGCCATCCACCTGAAACGTCTCTCCCGCGCGTTCGATGCGGATGGCGCGCCAGTGGTCCAGCCGGGCGTCGCGCCCGGCCGCCGCGAGTCCGGCCGGATCGAACGTCTGGAACAGCCCGGGACGCCGCACGAAGGTCTTCTCGTGCCGGAAGAAAACCGTCTCTTCCCCAACCGTGACGGCTCGCGCACCCTGGCCGATGGTGACCCCCCGAATGGGCGGCGCCGAGGCTGCGCCCAGAGCCGCCTTGGCCTCCGGCGAGGCATCCGCGCACTTCTCCAGCGACTCCTTTCCCGCGGCCAGCTTCATGGCGAACGTCAGGCACGTGGGATACCCGCACTTCTTGCAGTTGGTATTGGGAAGGAGCTTGAAAATCTGCAAACCGGTCAACGGCATGGGGCGCCTCCGCTAGTTTTGCCGAACCACGAATCCAGTTGCTTGCGGATTCTCGCCAGCGCCTCGGGATGGCGCAACACCAGCACCTCGGCGCCGGCTTCGATCAGCAGCCATGGCGGTGGCCACTTCCCAGTGGATGCCGCGCTCCCGCTGGTCCCCCCAGAGCGGCTCTTTGCCGGCGGAGACCCTGGCTTCCTTGGCCTTCCATGCCTCCTCGCCCACCAGGCAGATGATGGGGCAATTCAGCATGGCATCGCCCCCCAGGGCCGCCAGCCGGATTCTCTCCATCACCGAATAGGTGTACTCCAATCCGTAGCCCAGACCGCCGGTGAGGGGATCGATCAGCGCGCGATTCAGGTCCACATTGGCATCCGCCAGCAGGATATCGAGCTGCTTGGCGATGTTCACGTCGATGGGGCTCTCCGCCACCAGCACGTGGCCGTACGCCACCGCGACGGCGGCCAGGGTCTTGTAATCTTCGTTGGTGGCCGAGTGGAGCGCCAGCCCTTCTCCCCGGCAGCTCTTCGGCCACGCGCGCCAGCACGTCGTTCTGCTTCTGGCCGGCGCCCGGCCCTTTCACGATCAGGGGAACGTCCACGGCTTCCAGCACGGCGCCGGCATCGGCGGCGGCCTGCTCGGGGGAGCGGTTGCCGCGGTCCGGGTGGGCGCCCATCAGGTGGACCAGCAGCAGGTCCGCGCCGAACTCCTCGACAGCCCGCCGGGCAGCCTCGGCGGGCCGGCCCAGCACGCCTTCCCACGGCTGGCGGACGCTCTCCACCCAGCGAACCGGGTCCACGTCGGTGATCTCCAGGGCCAGAACGGGCCGATGCGGAAACGCGGCTTCGAAGGTGTGAAGCGGCAGACCGTTGCCGCCGCCCACGGTGAGCGGCCGGCGGCTGCCCGCTCCCAGCGTCACCTCGCGAAGGGCGCCGGCCCATTTCTTCGGTTTCAGGTCCAGACTCATGCTTGGGGCTCCTCAGACCATCTCGCCCATTTCGAGCGCGGGGTGCTCCACCGCCGCCAGGTACTCGATCAGCGGCTCCAGGTCCGTGCACACGGTCTCATCGGCGATCTTTTCGTAGAACCCGGGTCTGCCAAGTTCCTCGCAACGCTGGCGGAGCTTGTCGCCCAGGCGTTGCTTGATGCGGGTCGTGGTCCACACCAGCCGCGCCAGGCCTCCATCGGCGCTGATGAATTTGCGGGAGAGGGCGTAGATCGTGCCGATGCCGATGAACCCGGGGGTCTGCTGTCCGCCTCCGGTCATCTCCGCCAGCGAGGAAAACGTCATGCCGACGGGGGTCTCGCCATTGTATTCGCGATCCACGATCATGATTCCGCCGGTCCCCGGCAGGATGCACGCGATGCACTCGAAGCAGCCGCACGAAGTCATCGGATCGGCGATCATCGAATAGGCCGAGAATCGCTCGAAGACGCCGTTGGAGGCGTTGCGGATAAAGTCGTTGATCCCCTTCCACTGCCCCAGCACGGGGTCCACGCAATCCCCCTTGCGGACCGGCAAATTGCCGCCATGCGGGTTGATTTCGTAAGCCGCTTTGCCGTCGAACCAGTTGTAGGCTCCGCACAGGCCCAGGCGCTCGGGAGTGATGATGCAGACGTGGTTGGGGGCGTAACTCTGGCACAGGGCGCAGGAGTAGAAGATCTCCACCCGCTCGTCCGTCAGCGCCCCCATGCGTTCGTCGCGTGACTGGTAGGCGGCCATGGCGGTGGGATAAAGCTCCTCCACGCCGGCGGATTCGGTGAACAGGGTGACTTGCACTTTGTCCACGATGGCGGGGAAATCGTTCCTCAGCTTGTGCAGCAAGACCGTCCCCAGGTGCTCGATGCGGAACCCGGCCTCGCGCGCCTTCTTGGAAATGCGGAGCCAGACCGTGTCGCGCTGGCCGAGGTGCATCACGCCCATCGGTTCGGAAAGGAAGGAATGGATGTGCCGCTCCAGAATGGACTCGAACTCGGGCTGCATCTTCCGGCCGGCCACTTCCACGAAGATCGCGAGCGGCAGGCGCGCACCCTCCGGCACGTCCCCGATCTCCGGCCCAACCACGCGAATCAGCCCGTCCTGCACCTGGTCCATGGGACGGCTGGCGAGGTACTCGAAGCACCGTGTGTACTTGCCGCCGAACTCGACGGCGACCTCCTCCTTGCGCACGCGCTCTCCCTCGAATGCGGGGCCGTGCCGCACCGGGATGGGGATCTCCACGGTATGGATCTTGACGCCACGCACTTCCACCGCGCGCGCCGGCATGTCGCGGTGGGCCACGTTCGAGACCACGTGCTCGTAGGTGCAGATGCCGCTGGGCAGGATCTCCGGGATATCGGTGTCGGCAATCACCGGGAAGCCGAAATTGATGGCTCCGGCGGCGGTGGCGTATTTCTCGTCGTCCACCTCGCCCAGCGCCAGGACGAAGGCGAACACACGGCGCTGGTTGTAGAGCAGGATCTCGCGGGTCTCCTTCACTCCGCCCGGCTTGAGCCCGCCGAAGGTGAACGCGGCGCGGCAAGCGAAGCCGAGAGCGTGCACGATCGACGACGTGTCCGGCCCGTAGGGAACCAGGAACGTCTCCCAGTTCATCTCCACGCCGCGCCGGTTGAGTTGCGCGGCCATGGTTTCGCCGCCGCGGTTGGCCCCCATGAAGACCAGCAGGTTGCGCTCTTGCAGGTCGCGCGCCAATCGCTCGGCGGTCTCGTCATCGGGAAGCGCGCCCACGCAGGCCGCGAATCCGGGCATGCGGCCATCCACCAGCTTGATGCCTTGCTCGCGCAGGATGCCATCGGTCGTAGGCCCCAGCCAATAATCGAACGCGAGCGGAATGCCGTGCAGCGGTTTGAGGGCCTCAATCGCCTCCTGCGCCACCAGGGTGGCCGCGCCGGCATCCAGGGCGCCTCCCAGATAGGGCAGCCAAAGCCGCTCGGTGGGTTCGGCGGGAAGCCACGAGCGGGCGGCGCCCAGGGCTTCTTCCAGCTCCCCGAGTCTCTCCACCCGCTTTCCCGTCAGCGCGAGGATGATGGGCAGAGCGTAAGCGGTGGATGGAAACCCGACGGCGGTGTCCCGGTCGTGACGGCCGAGGGACTCCCGCAGCATAGTCTCCGCCCGCCGCACGCAAGCGTGACCGCCGCGAATAGCCGCCGATGCGATGATCCTGGACATCAGTTCACTCCCTTACGGTATTGGCGATAGTAGCTGCCGGCGCCCGTGATGTCGCCGTAGAGCAGCGCCCCAGCCAGGCGGCCATTGCGATAGACCAGCTTGCGGTACGCACCGTCCCGGTTGACTTGGATTTCGGCGCTGGCGCCTTCCAGCCGTTCCGGCCGAACCTCGCCGATCGAGATGACCGACTCGCCGAAAAACCGCGAGGCATTCATGCGCAGCGCCCCGGCCGACGCCCGCTCGATGCCCACTGCCGTGCTGCCGGCCGCGCGGCCCATTTCGTACGCCACCGGCCAGATGCCGCTGAGCGACAGGCGGCCCGTCAGCGGGTCGGGTGCTTCCGCGCAGTCCCCGGCGGCGAAGATCCCCGGCACGCTGGTGCGCCCCGAGAGATCCACCGAAATCCCGCGGCCGATCGGAATGCCGCTTCCCCGCAGCCATTCCACGTTGGGCACGATGCCCTTGGCCACCAGCACCAGGTCCGCGGGCAGCCGTTCGCCGTTATCCAGCAGCACCGCTTGCACGCGCGTGCCGCCCACCACCTCCACCACGTCGCGGCCCGTGCGGACATCCACGCCGTGCGCGCGGAACAGGTCCGCCATGCGGCGGCCGGCTTCCGCATCCACCATCTGCGAGAGCAGGTGCCCGGACGCCACCACCACCGTTACGCGCAACCCCCGAGCCAGGAACGCCTCGCACGCCTGCAGGCCCACGTTGCCGCCGCCCAGCACTACCGCGTGCGGCGTTGCGGCCGCCCTTCCGCACCAATCCGAAATCGCTTCCAGGTCTTCGGCGTCGCGCAGCACGAATACGCCGGCCAGGTCCGCGCCGGGGATGGAAAGCCCCGCCGCCCGCGCGCCCGTCGCCAGAATCAGTCTGTCGTAGGCCAGTTCCGCGCCATTATCGAGCACCAGTGCCCTCGCGCCGGATTCGAGGCGCACCGCCTTGCGCCCGCCCAGCACGTGAACGCCCAGCTCGTTTTCCAGGTAGTCTCCGCTGCGCCAATCGGTTTGCCCGGGCTGGAGGCGCCCTGCCAGAGCGTAGGAGAGCAGCGGCCGCGAGTACGGCGATGCGTCGGCGGTGACCAGCGTGATCGAGCACCCCGGGGCGTGCTCGCGCGCGGCCTCGCAGGCGGCCATTCCGGCGGCGGACGAGCCCACCACCACCACGTGCCCCTGGAAGCCGCTGCGCACCCGCTCATCGGGCGGCGTGTCGGAGCGCAAGGCGCCCGTGGGGCAAGCCTCCACGCAGGCCGGCGTCGCGCGGTCCCGGCAAACGTCGCAGCGCACCACGCGGTCTCGCGCCGGATCGGGACGGATGCCAAAGGGACACACCATCAGGCACATGAAGCAGCCCACGCAGCGCGCATCGTCCAGCGTCACGCGGCCGCTGGCCGGGTCGCGGCGGAGTGCGCCGCTCTTGCAGGCAAAGGCGCACAGCGGCTCCAGGCACTGTTCGCAGCGCAGCGCTTCGAGGCCGTCGCCGCCGGCGGCCAGAACCACGCGTCGCGTGGGTGGAAACTCCCCGGCAATGGCGGCTTCGAGCGTGGGGCCGGCGCCCTCGCCCGCGCTCACGGCGCTTTCGGAATGCGCCACGGAGCAGGCCAGCTCGCAACTGCGGCAAGCCAGGCAATGATCGCGATCGAAAACCAGGACGGGGCGCACGTCATTCCTCCGGAGGCCGCAACTGGCTTCGTTCCTGGGCCTTGCCGCATCCGAGCGAGGCCACCCCGGCGGGTGGGACGTAGCTGGAAAGAGGCCGGAGGGAGCCCGGCCCGTTGGAGCGCACCCCGTCCCGGTACATCATGGGCGCCAGGTTCAGCGCCTTCCGCTTGCTATCCAGGTGTGCGAGAATCCCCTGCGCGGCCTCTTCGATATCGTTTGTGAAAAGGAACCGCCCGCCGGTTTCCCGCTCGACGTCTTTCTCCAGGAACTGGCGCACCACCCGGCTTCCGGCCACCCGCGGGACGGGTGTGAACGCGGTGAAGACTCCCGACGCCACCGCGTAGAGCCCGATGGTAATAGCCTTTTCGCTCATCGCTTCCGGCGCCGCCGCGGCAATCGGCAACTCCGAGAGATCGCCGCCGATGCCACCCTCGGCCACCAGCGCCGAACACACCAGCAGGATGCGCGAGTTATCCACGCAACTGCCCACGTGCAGAACCGGCGGTATGCCCACCGCCGCGCACACTTCCTGAAGCCCCGGACCGGCGTATTCCATAGCCGCTTCCGGCCGCAGCAAGCCGGCCTTGGCGCTGGCGATGGCGCTGCACCCGGTCTGCACCACCAACACGTCTTGCGCCAGAAGACGCCGCACCAGGGCCAGATGGAGACTGTCCTGGCGGATGCGCGCCGTGTTGCAGCCCACCACGGCCACCACGCCGCGGACGCGGCCGGAGGCGATGGCGTCGATCAACGGCCGGTATCCGGAGCGGAACCGCCCGCCGAGGTAGTGTGGCAGGTTCTCGTTGGTGAAGCCGGCCACCAGGTCCATGCTCTGGCGAGGGATGTGTACCCGCGCCGGGTCCCTGTGTCCGAACGCTTCCACGGCGCGGGCCACCATCTCCCTGGCGGTCCGCCTGGCGTCGTGCGGATCGAACGGAATGTGCTCCGCGCCGGGCACGTGGGCCTTTGCCGAGGTGGTGACCAGCTTCGTGTGATGGCAGGCCGCCACCTGGGGAAGAGCGGGCATGACACACTGCACGTCCACCGCCATCAGGTCCACCGCGCCGGTGAGCAGCGCCAGTTCCTGGTGGAGATAGTTGCCGGCGACTGGCATGCCCTGCCGCATCAGGATTTCGTTGGCCGAACAGCAGATGCCCGCGATGTTGATGCCTTCGGCGCCGGCCTGGCGCGCCAGATCGAGCATGTCGGCCTCGCGGCTGGCCGCCACCAGCATCTCGCTCAGGACCGGCTCATGGCCGTGTACCAGGATGTTGACCTGCTTCTCTTCGAGCACGCCGAGGTTGGCTCGCGAGCGGATAGCCAACGGCCCGCCGAAGAGCACGTCCTGCACGTCGGTGGCGATCATGGAACCGCCCCACCCATCCGCCAGGGCGGCGCGCATGGCGGCTCGCAGCAGCGCCACCGGGTCCGATTCCACGCCGTGGTGAGTACGGTGCAGCAGTTCGACGATCTCGCGGTCGATGCCGCGCGGCGCGATCCCCATCTTCTCCCATCGCCGGCGCTGCTCTTCGGGGGCGCGCAACAGCGGAATCAGCGGGCCGTCCTGCAAGCCGAATTGCGAAGCCATGCGGGCGCCCAGGTCCGCCGCCACCTGGCGCTCCGGCCGGTTGGCGGATTCCACGCCCCACTCGGCCGCCAGCGCCATCAACTTCCCGGGGTTGGAGATGGCATATCCCGCCGAGGAGCCACCCTCGGCTGCGCCGCGAAAAACCTCCACCACTTCGCGTCCGTGATCGCTGTGCGCCGCGGCCCCGCACGCCACCGCGCGCGCCAGGTTGCGGGCCACCATCAGGTGCGCATCGGCGCCGCACGCCCCCACCTGCGCCCGCTCGCCGAACGGATCGATACGGCACGGCCCCATGTAGCAGACGTCGCAGCACAGCCCGAGTTCGCCGAATCCGCAGAGCGGCTTCAGGTCGTCGTGACGGTCCCAGACGGTTTTGGCGCCCAATTCCTCCGCGAGGATCAGCATTTCCTGCGCGGCGGGATCGGCGGAGCGGTTCTGAGGATTCGGCATTTCTCTAGCCTCCAAGCAGCCCGGCAATTCGCAGCATCTCCCGATGAAATGGCCGGCAGCGGTCAATCTGTCCGCTGCGGGCCTCCAGTTCCAGATCGCGGTCGGCGGGGAGGACGCCCAGGATCTCAATCGCCGCCAACTGGGCGCGCACGAAATCCAAATCGGCTGCGCACGCAATTCGGTTGGCGATCGCGCAAGTCCGCCGGATTCCCAGGTCGCTCGCCAGCGAAACCACGCGCGCCGCGGTTTCGAGGCTGGCCCATCCGGGCTCCACCACCACCAGCATGGCATCCACGCCCTCGGCCGTTCCCCGGCCCAGGTGCTCGATGCCCGCTTCCATATCCACAACCACGCGTTCCTGGCCGCCCAGCAGCAGGTGGTTCAGCACCTCGCGGAGCAGGATATTCTCGGGACAGGCGCAGCCGCGTTTGCCGCGTTCGATGGTGCCCATCACCAACACCCGCACGCCATCCACGTCCACTCCGAACTGCCCGGGAATATCATCCACGCGCGGGTTCATGCGCAGGAAGCCGCCCCATCCCTCGCCGCCGCCAACGCGTTCTTCGATCAACGATTTCAATTGCACCAGCGGAGTGATGGCCGGACCGCGGTACCCGAGCGTTCCCGCCAGGTTGGCGTCGGGGTCCGCATCCACCGCCACCACCCGATAGCCCAGGTCCCTCCAGCAGCGGGCCAGCGACGCGGCCACCGTGGTCTTCCCCACTCCGCCCTTCCCCGCCACCGCCACTTTCATCCGCCGGCCTCCCAGCCCGCCAGCGCCGCCAGCGCCGGGGAAGGGGGCTGCAAACCAAGCAGCGAGGCTCCCGTGGAATCGAACTCCGCGATTTGCGGGTCCTGAGGAACCGCCAGGACCTGGCGAAAGGGAGCGCTCGCAATGCCGGCCTGCCCCGCTTCGCACTGGTTGAACACCAGGTCGGCCCTCGGCGGAGGGCCGCCGTGCATTTCCCGATAGAGGTCCAGCGATCGCCGGACGGTCTCCGCCGCCATGCGCGAACGGTTGGCCACGCACACTAGCACGTCCGCGCGGCCGCTGGTCCGCCGCGAAAGGTGCTCCAGGCCCGCCTCGCAGTCCACCAGAACATGGCGGTAGGAACGCGCCAGGCGGTCCAAATGATCGCGAATCAAATTATTGACGTAGCAGTAGCAGCCTTTGCCCTCGGGGCGCCCCATGGTCAGCAGATCGAAGCCGGCATTCTCCACCATGGCCTCCTCGGCCTCCAGGGCGAACCACTCGGAAGAGGACATCGAGAGCGGCCGGCCCGCACCATTGCGCAATTCCTCGCGCATGTCGGCAAGGGTCCGCCCGGTGGCGACCGCCAGCGCGTGGCCCAGGCAGTTGGACGGGTCGGCATCGATGGCCAGCACGGGAGTTTCTCCGGCTTCGATCAGACGCCGCAGGAGCAGCGAAGCTATCGTGGTTTTCCCCACGCCCCCCTTGCCAATTACGGCGATGATCATGAAAACCCCTCCCGTTCCCGAACCAGGCACGACAATTCGACCAGCGCATCCATCGTGCGTTCCGCCCTCTCGACGGTCTCCGTCCCCAGTCCGCAGGAAGGCGTCAACAGCGCCTGCCGGTAGAGCAGGCCGCGGTCAATGCCCCTGGCTACGAGTTGTCCGATGCGATCGTCCAGCGCGGCCAGCAAGGCGCGCGCGTCCAGGCCGGCGCCGGAGCGCGAAGGGGGCACGATGCCCCAGCTCAAGGTGCCGCCCCTGCCGAGAAACGCCTCCAACTCGGCGGGGTAGAGCGAGAGTCCCTGGAAGAATTCGTACGCGTCGAAATTGATCACGTCCAGGTCCGTGCTCAGCACCAGCGACCAATCCGTGTTCCCGCAACAATGCAGCCCGGCCAGGGCGTCTTCCTTGTGAATGGCTTCCACCGCGCCGCTGAGGGCCGCTATCACGTCCTGCCGCGACACGTTGACGAAGGCGGAACCGAACGAACAGAGGTATGGCTCGTCGAGCACCACCAGGGCGCCATCCGCCGCCCCCCGAAGCCGCCGGGCCATCCATCGCGCCTTCATCGCCATGCCCTGCGCCGCCACTTCGTGCAGTTCGGGAGTGTAGGCCAGCGCGCGCTTGTTTTCGTCGGTGACCGTCATCGCGAAGCTGAATGGGCCGGTCACCTGTCCTTTCACCCAGTGCGGCCGGCCGGCGCCCAGCCGGGGGAGGGTTTCGAGGAACAGGTGCAATCCCAAAGCGTAGTCGCGGCCGATCGCGAACCGTTCGACGTCCTCTTCAACCACCGCCTGGTAGAACCCCTCCAACTGGCTTTCAAACCCGTCGCCCGCGCTGAAATAGATTCGCCCGGTGGCGCGGTCCACCACCGCCCCCGGCAGGCCCTCCGAGTACTGGACGTACATGCTTTCCAGCCAGTCCCGCGCCGGCAACTGCGGCCACGCGGGCAGCTCCGTGAATCGGCTGAAGATTCGCTCGATCAGGGCGTGCGGGTCGGTGTGCGGAAAGCTTCCCACCAGCGAGGGCGCCGCGGAAAAGCGTGGACACTGCATGCTCCAACTCCTTCAGTCGGGTGTGAATCGCGCAGACATCGCGGCCTGCTGGATTTCGGGCAATTGACTCCTGTTGCTCTGGTCAACAGTATATCGCCCGGACGCGCTCTCGCGGGCAAGGCTGGGGCCAGCCGGAGGCCGGCAGGTTCATGGAGCACCAACCGCCGAGCAAAACCCCACACCGCACCACTCAGCTAAGGAGTTACGACGACGATCCGAAGTCGGGCGGTCGCCCGGCTCCCGTCCCTATTCCTCCAACTGCCGCCTGATGACCACCAGGTCCTCGTCGTCCGGCTGAAACGGAAAGCTGCGAATGTCGTCGCCGGGTGTGCAGTCGCCGAAGGGGCGGTTGCAGGCCACCGCGCCAGTTTCATCGGGGCATCCGCTGGTCATGAACGGAGTGCCCGCCGCGCCCGCCCGATCGGCGCTTTCCTGCGCCGCGCCGAAGGAGACCAGCCGGCCGCGCTCGTCGAAGGAGAACGTCTCCGCCGTGGCCAGGTCCTCGTCGATGAGATAGCGCGCCAGTTGCACGCGCCGGTACTGGCCCACCGGCGGCTGCGGGTGCGCGGCCAGGCGGGAGCCGGCCTCGGGGAAAAACGAGAACAGGTGGGTGGATCCGCCGGCCCGCCGTATGCGGCCGATCAGGCGAATCATGTCCTCTTCGGTTTCGCCTAACCCCACAATCAGGTGGATGCCCACGCGGTTCGGCCCGAAGACCTCGAGCGCTTCCTCGAAGAAGCGCCAGTAGCGATCCCAGCGATGCGGCCCGCGGACTTCCCGGGCGCGATGGCGGTCGAAGATGGGTTCGGTGGCGGCGTCGACGGCGATGCCCAGACGGTCGATGGGAATGCCGCGAAAGAACTCCAGGTCCGCGCGCGTGAGCAGCGTGGGGTTCGAAAGCACGGAGATGGGCGCCTCGGGGAGTTGGCGGTGCAGACGATCGAGGATCGTGCGCGCGTCGCGGGCCACGCGCGGGTGGGTGATCATGGAGAGGCACACGCGCCTCACGGCGGACAGCCGGTCGCGCGAGCGGGAGACGATCTCGTCGAGCGAGACCACGGGCCACGGCACGCGGATGAAGCTTTTGTCTTCGTAGTTGCCCTCGCGGTGGCGCTGCAGGCCGCAGTAGGAGCAGTTGGCGGCGCATCCCTCGTCGTAAGTCATCAGCAGGTTGATGCACCGCGGGCGGGCGCCCCGATGGAACCAGCCGGGCGCGATTCCGAGCGTCATGGCCGCGGCCAGGCTGATGCGCAAATACTCGGGGCTCTCCTGGCTGGCGGCTGGCGTTGGTGGCGTCATGGGTTCACCTCGATGGCGATGTGGATCAGATCCGGCGGCGCGGCGGCAGCGGCCGGGCGCGCGGCGCGTAGCGAGCAGCAGGTTTGGAGGAAGCCCACTTCGGCGCCCAGCGAACGGGCGTATTCCACGGTCTCGTCGGAATAGAGGGCCACGCGGTTCACGCCGGCATCGAGGGCCATGCGCTCCAGCGCCCGGCGGTACTCGCCGCGCGGACGGGCGCAGCCGAGCGAGATCTCGCTTTCCGGAAACAGCAGGCGGGATTCGCCCAGCAGGCGCGCGGCCTCTTCCAATGGGGGCGGCAGAGCGCCCGCCATGGGCGTGTCGGGAAGCGGCATGAGGACCACCCAGACCAGCAGCTTCGGCGGGTAGCGGCGCAGGATGTCGAGCGCCCGCCGCTCGCCCACGATCCTGCCCGCGTGGATGCCCATGACCACGTGCGGCACCACCTCGAGCCCGGCCGAGCGAAGGGCATCGAGCGAGCCTTCGAGCAGCGCCGCGCCGTCGGGAAGGTGCATCACCTCGCGCCAGGTTTCGTCCGCGCCCACGATGTCCAGGTTGGCCTGGTCCACGCCGGCCTGCTTGAGCGCGGCGGCCGTGGGGCCGTCCACCATGCCGCTGTGCACGGAAAGGTGCAGCGCGGTGCGGCGCTTCACCTCGGCCAGAGCGTCCAGAAAGCGGTTCCAGGGCAGGCGGCCGCGCGCGTCGCTGCCGCCGGTTATGAGAAAGCCTTCGGCGCCGGCGTCGCGCAGGCGCAGGCAGACATCGATCAACTCGCGCGGCGATGGCGCGGCGGGCATGGACTTGAGAATCTCGCCGGAGCAGTGGTCGCAGCCCAGTCCGCAGGCCGGCCCGGTGATGGAGATGGCGGGGTAGCGCCCGCGCACGCCATCCATGATGAACATGCCCGGCAGGTAGAAAACCACGCGCCGGCCGAAGCGTTGCCAGGAGAGCGCCTGCGCGCGCGCCAGCAATTGGCCGATAGCTTCACCGGGCATCAAAGCACTCCGGGAAGGCGATCCAGGTGCGGCGGATGAGGCGCTCGAAACTGCCCTGGTTCCACTCGGCGCATAGCGTCCGGCGATGGCGCAGGGCTCGCTGGATCGAATGCTCCAGCACGCCGCGCCATTCTTCTTCGTAGGTTTCGAGCGAGCCCAGGGCGGCCTCGCCGGCCGCCTGTCCGCACTGAATGGCCGCGGGGATGCCGCTGCCGGTGATTGCGTCGGTCTGGCCCGCCGCGTCGCCGGCCAGCGCTCTGCGTCCGCGCACCGTGCGCGCGGGCGGGCCGCACACCGGAATCAGGCCGCCGGTTCTGGCCCGCGTAGCGCCGGGCGCGACCACGCCGCGCTGGCGCAGCACGGCCAGGAACGCATCGAGCAGCCGGGGCAAGCGGGCGGCCGCCGGACGCGCCACCCCAACCCCCACGTTGGCCCACGCGCCCTTGGGAAACACCCAACCGTATCCTGCCAGAAACTCGGGCCGGAAGTGGGCCTCGGTGTGCTGCATGGGGGCGGCGAGCGGGGCTTCCACCTGCAAGCCGTAGACGAACTCCGCGGGCGCGCATTCCATGGAGCGGGCGGTGAGGGAAAGCGGCCCATCCGCGCCCACAATCACGCCGGCCGCGAGCCGCCGCTCGCCTATGGTGACGGCGCCGTCTTCCACTGAGGACGCCGCGCAGCCGGTCCACAGCGTGGCGCCCGCGGCGACGGCGCCCTCCGCCAGGTGCCGGTCGAAAACCGCGCGGTTCAGGATGACGCCGGGCCACGCGTTCTCGGCGGCCGGATTGTCCTCGATGAACGTGCGGAGGGTGGACACGTGCTGCGCCACGGCCGATTGCGGTGCATCCACAACACCTGCGAGGATGCGGGGAATGTACTCCGCGCACTGCACGGGGAAGCCCACGCGGCGGCGCCGTTCGACGATCAAAACGCGCAGCCCGGCGCGGGCCATGGGCAGCGCGGCCGATGCGCCGGCCGGGCCCGCGCCGATGACGATGGCGTCCCAGTGGCCAGGTCTCCGGCCGCGTGGTTCAGTGCCATTGCCGGAGACCACTTCCCCGCGAACGTCAGCGAGCGCTTTCGGAATAGCACCGAACCTCGCGGTCATGGTACTAGTCATCGGCCGGCCTTGTGGGGCGGACCCCCTGGTCCGCGGCCGGCCCCCCGGCCGGCCCTTCGCACGCGCCGGGCAACCGGCTCTGCGATGGAACAGCGGGTCCAGGGGGACCCGCGCGGACCAGGGGGTCCGCCCCACATCGCACCGCCAGCACCTTCTCCAGCAGCGGCAGGTTGATGTGCGTCTGGTGCTGGAACCCGCCGTGATAGGCATCGCGCGCCTTGCCCAGGTCGTAGCAGGTGGTGCTATCCATGGCCACCAGAATGCCGGGCACTCCGGCGCTTTCGAAATCGCGCGCGTGTTTGGTGTAGAAGCCCTCGCAGCAGCAGCCGATGAAGCCCCCGCTTCGCTCCTCGCGAATGCGCCGAAGCTGGTCGCTCAGGTTCTCGAAATTCAAGATCGTGACGGGCTTGAGCGAGTGGGCGCGCGCCATGCCGTAGCCCGCGCCGATGGAGCACTGGCTGCACTCCACGCACCCGTCCCGCTGGCGCAGCGCGCACTCCAGGTGCTTGGCGCAGTAGGGCAGCAGGAACCATCCCCACTCCTGCTTCATGATGTCGGGCAGGAGACCGCAGACCGGGAACAGATCGTTGGTTTCCTCGTGGGAGAATCCCAGGTTCAGATAGGGCAGCTTGTCCAGGGCCTTGCGGAAGACGCCCGCAAAATCGTCCGCGCCGAGCGAGGCGAACGGGTTGGGGGTGTCCTCGAAGAACTGCGCCAGTATCCGCTCCACCGCGTCCATACGCGCCGGCGCGTCCTTGAAGCGGCTTTCCAGATCGTAGACGGCCCGCGCCGGCGATGCGAAGAAGTCGCCGCGCAGATTGGCGGAGCGGATGCGTCCGCGCGCGGCATCGGCATCGAGCAGCAGATGAATCGCGCCGCCGTGCCCGCGATGGATGGCCTTGAGCATGTGACGCGAACTGGGGCCCATCCGGCGGCCGATCCAGCTTTCGGATTGGAACTCGGGCAGGGCGCATCGCAGCCGCTCCCGCTCGCCGGCGCTCAGCGGGGCGCGGGTCCAGGCGACGCCGAAGTCCGCGGCGAAAGCGCGCGCCACGGCCTCCTTGATGGCGGAGGCCTCGGGCGTATACCCAAGCTCGGCGCGCAGGGTGGTGACGCGCTCGCGCAAGGAATCGATTTCGTGCGCGTTGAGCTTCTCCATGGGGACGCGGAGGGCGCGCAGCATGGTCTGCACGTCGAGATCCACCAGCAGGGTGCCCTGAAACAGAAAGGCCGCGCCTTCGGTGGTGCCGCCGGTGCCGGCGATCTTGCGGCCGCGAACTTCGATATCGTTTCGTGGGCGGAAGGACGCCTGGATGCCGCTGATGTCGCGGAGCGCCGCGCAGAAGATGCGCGCGAAGCGCTCCGAGAGGGCCGCGGGCGTCGAGTGGAAGCGCGGATCGTCGCGGCTGGCGATAATCTCCCATCCGATGTGGCACGGCTCGAAGAGAATCGCGCCCCCTCCGGTGATGCGCCGGTTCACATCCAGGCCGCGTTCCCGGCAGAACTCCAGGCGCACTTCCTGATCCAGTTGCTGGTGGCAGCCCACCAGCACGCTGGGAGCGGAGAACTGCAGGAAGCGGAGCGTGTTGGGAGATTCCCCGTCCGCCCGGGATTCCAGCAGAATCCGATCGAGCGCCATGTTCTCGGCCGCGCTCAGGAAGCCCGTGTCCAGGAGCCGCCATTCAAGGTTGGGTTGCATGTGGCGGAGCGGTGCGGCGGCGCCAACGATGGCCCGCCGCCGAATTAAACACCAGTATATCCGAAATGCGGGTTCGGGGCCGGTCTGCGCGCCGAACGCCGGTGCTGCCCAATCCGGTGGTTTCAATACAGAATCCTGTGGAAATTCCGGGATGTAACGATCCAGTCAAGAATCTATCGTCTGAATGAAACTTTTGACCTGTAAGCTGGCGGTTCAAAGAAGACAGAACGGAAATTGCGTTCTCCCACGGTATCGAAGTGTCAACGTGTGCCTTACCGATGCAAATCTTGCGGCAAATCTAAGGAGGAAAAAGTGCCCTATCTCAACGGCAGTAACGTCTTTCCACGGCAAGTAATTCGCCTGATTTTCGCTTCTTTGCTGGCTGCGAGCGCCCTGTTCGCTCAATCGACCTACGGCACCATTGCCGGCACCATTACCGACTCGACTTCCGCGATCATCCGGGCCGCGAAGGTCGAGGCCCTGAATCAGGAGACCAAGATCTCCCGCAGCGTCATAACCGACGATTACGGCCGATACAGCTTCGTGAATCTCGATCCGGGGACGTATACCGTGTCCACCGCTGCGCCGGGCTTCGGCCGGAGTGAGCACAAAGACGTGACGCTGCTGGCGCGCGAGGACGTCCCCATCAACTTCCAACTGACTGTGGCAAGCGCCGGCGGCACCACCGTGGAAGTAGTCGGGACCCCGGTGGCGTCGATAGAACTTACGCGGTCCGACTCCAAGTCCGGCGACTCCATCAACTCTCTGGCACTGAACTTCCGCGCCACCGCCAACCCGAGCCCGATTGTCGTCGCCGACCTTGCTCCAGGGGTGCAGTCCGACACCGGCGGTAATATCACCATCGCCGGCCAACTGCCGACCGCGACTTCCTTCTCGCTGGATGGCGTATCGACGCAACTCCCGCGCTACGGCGGCCCGACGCGCGATTTGTTCCCGTCGGTGGAAGGCATCCAGGAGTTTCGCGTGAACACGGCGTCCAACAGCGCGGAGTTTTCGCAGGCTACCGACCTGACCGTGATCAGCAAGAGCGGTACGAACCTCTTCCATGGCGGCGGTTACTGGTACGGGCAGCGGCAGGGCTTCAATTCCCCCGACCAGATCAGCAAGATCGTCCCGACGGGCGATGCCAACGACTACGGCGTGTCCCTCGGCGGGCCGGTCACCATCCCTCACGTCTACAACGGCACGGATAAGACCTTCTTCTTTTTCGATTATGAGGGCGACCGTCTGGATTCGAACGCGCTAATCAGCACGAACACGGCGCCTGTGCCATGGCGCACCGGCAACTTCGCCGGCTCGGGGACGAACATCGTCGATCCCACGAACGGCCAGCCGTTTCCCGGCAATGCCATTCCGGCGAGCCGTCTCAATCCGGTCGCCGCGAAGGCAACTCCACTTTTCTTCCCGGCACCCACCAACAGCGAAACCGCGCTGACGAATCCGAATCTGGTGACCGGCTTTCCAGGCAGCTACGCTTCGGACGGATTCGACGGACGCCTCGATCAGAATTTCGGGTCGAATCATCGCATTTGGGGCCGCGTGACACAGAAGACGATTTCCTCGATCGGAACCGATGCCGCCCTGGGCGCGGGCGGCGCCGGCGACGCATCCTACAACCCGTTGATGGGCGCGTTCTCGACCGACTCCGACCTGACCAATATCGCCATCTCTTACAACTGGATCATCAAGCCCAACCTGATCAACGATCTTCGCTTCGGGTATACGCGGGCCAATTTCTCCTTCACGTATCCGCAAGCGGCGCAGGGCGACTCGATCGTCTCCAGCCTCGGGATTCAGGGCCTGCCAGGCTCGCCGAAGAACGGTCTCGGCGGTGTTCCGGTGTTCTACATCGGCGACCTTCTGGGCGGGCAGACCAACCCGTACGGCCACCCGCGCTTGAACAAGAACGCGACGTTTGAGGCGGGTGACAACGTTTCGTGGATCAGGGGCCGTCACACTCTGAAGTTCGGCGCCGAGTACCGTCACTGGAGCTACCAGGACAACATCACCTTCAATCTGGGCGACGAATACGGCGATTACTTTTACAACGGCAACGATGCCGCCGGCTTCTCGACCTATCTGCTCGGCCGGATCGACGACGCGGAGCAAGCGCAGAACGGACCCGATGGCAAGCCCTTCGCCTATCATTACGGCGGCTTTGCGCAGGACGAGTGGCGCATCCGCGAGAATTTCACGCTGACCGTGGGCCTCCGCTACGAAATCAATACTCCGGCTAACGACGCCACCCACCAGCTCGGCAACTTCGACCGTAACTACCCAGGCGGGCGCCTGGTGATCCAGAACGAAGAGAACGCGTTGATCAACCCGCTGTGGAAGGTCGCCGTCGGCAATACGCCCTTCGTTACCGCCAGCAGCGTCGGTCTTCCCGACACGCTCCGCAACACCTACCTGGGCAACATCCAGCCCCGGCTGGGTTTCGCCTGGAGCCCGGGGCACGGTAACAAGACCACGGTTCGCGCTTCCAGCGGGTTCTACTCGGTGCCCGTCATGGGCGCGGTGCTCTACTCGCTGCTGGGCGTGGACACCAGCTACTACGCGGACTACGGCAGCACAACCTTCCCGAATGCCTTTCCGACGGGCGCGGGCAGCGCCGCGGCATATCCCGGTTACCGCCGCGCCAACGATTACAACCTGAAGGACCCCAGAGTCATTCAGTGGAACTTCTCGGTGGACCGTAGCATCGGTTTCGACACTGTGGCTCGCGCCAGCTACACGGGATCCCACACCTACGACCTGATCTATAGCCCGGACCTCAACCAGGTTGCCCCCAACACGTTCGGTTATGCGGCTCTGGTGGCCACCCCGGCGCTCCGCCTGAAGAACCTGAAGTACCCGAACTTCCGCGAAGTGCTGACGCGCGACAACGGCCCGAGCTCCCGCTATAACGCCATGACGCTCGAATTGAACCGCCGCTTTGCGCGCGACCTGACCTTCTCCACCAATTACACGCTCGCCAACAACCGGACCAACGCGTTGGGCGTTGCGCCCGGTTCGGCCATCCCCACCGGCGGCCAGGGCGATAACGGCGGAAACGTGAATAACTACTACAACATCGCTTCCGACACGGGCAACGCCTATTACACCGCCGCAACCGGTTCGTGAACACCTTTGTTTACGACCTGCCTTTCGGCCGCGGCAAGAAGTACTCGAATGGCGTGAGCCGCGCGGCGAACCTGGCGGTGGGCGGATGGCGCGTCACCGGCGCATTGCTCGCCGAGACCGGTCCGTGGGAGACGCCGTATTTCCCCAGCGGCTTGTCCGACCCCTCCGGCACTTTCCCGTCTTCCCGCTCGGTGAAGCAGCAGCGTCCGGATTGCAACAGTGGCGCGAGCGGATATTCATCCAACCCGACCACCGCCCAGTACTTCGACGCGAGCGCCTTCTCCGTCCCGGCGTCGAACATCGGCCGGTTTGGAACCTGCGGCGTTGGCATTCTCGAAGGCCCCGGCACGGTGACCTTCTCCATGTCCGCTGGCAAGACCTTCGCCATCACCGACCGCATCGGTGTGCGCTTCGAATCGCAATTCGCCAACCTGTTCAACCTCCTGAACAAGGCCGACCCGAACATGAATGTGGCGAGCGGCTTCGGTCAGATCAGCCAAAGCCAACTGGTGGAACAGGCCGGTCCGAGGACCATCCAGCTACATCTAAGACTGCAATTCTGATTGCGTTCATCCGCAACTGGGCCGCTACCCTTCCGGGGTAGCGGCCCGTTTTTTGCGCCGCGCCTATCGAATCTCCGGGAAGTCCGGCCGCGACGCCAACGTTTGCGCGGCGCTCCTCAGCTTCTCCGCGGTATCCGCCCACAACCACAGCGCCGCGCCGTCATGGCCGCGAAACACTTCCGCGCCACCTAGGTATAGCAGTACCGGCTCAGTTGGCCTCTGCCGGGTTGACATGCGGATCATGAAGACGTTCCTCTCCGCGGCTTGCCCGCCCGCTGCCACCATGTGCACCGGCAACTGAAAAGCGCCTGCCAGCGATTCCAGCGGCACCGCCGCGTCGGCCATGGCGGGTGAGATGGACGAGGGACCGTCGAAATCCACGGAGATCGCAATTGCCGCGCGTCCGGCGAGCGCGTGGTTCCAGAACCGCGAAAAGGCATCGCTCTGTTCCACGCCGCCTCGAATGGCGATCAGCGCCAGAAACGCCGCGAGCAGGCTGGGCGTTGCCAGTTGCCACAAGCGCATGGGAGGGGCGGCGGGGCCGGGCGCCACTGCGCCGCCACCGCCACGAATCGGGCGCGTAACTCCCCCTCGGAGGTTCGATGCGGATTCCCGCCCTCGGAGACTGCGAATCGTAGTGCGCGGCTAAACCTTGCGCACTTCATTGGCGCGACGCGCACCCCGCAATCGGCGCCGATATCGTATCCCGGAGCCTTGCCGAGCACCGCCGCGCCCACAGTCCGCTCCTTCAGCAAGTCCCGGCGGCCGGCCAGCGCTTCCTCTACCACAAAGCGCAGAAACGCCATGCTGCGCGGGCTTCCGCGGAATGCTGGGCTCCGCAGGATCGATATCAGCTCGATCTCCGCGGCAGCCGCGAATTCGTCGCCGCCGGCCGCGATGGCCGGCTGTACACCCGCCCGCAACAGACGCGGCCTTTCGGTGGGTGACAGGACTGCGTTCATGGCTGGAACTCCGACTAATCCGCAGAGTAGCGCCATTGCGGCCCGTCAAGCCAGAAAATTGTTCGTGACCGAATGGTTTCACTCCGTTACAAAGGTCTCCGCAGCTTCCGATAAGTGCCAACATCCTCCGTCACTTGCCTTAAAGCTGAACCGTTCGGAACGTGGCCGCCGGCGGCGGAACGCGGTACCTTCCAACTTCACCGGCATGGAATCGATCACAACAACCCTGGAACCGGCGGCAACCGGCGGCGGCGAGCGCCCGTTGCGCGCGCGGTGGTCGTATTGGCGATTCCGCATCTTCGTGGCGGCATGGGTGCTCTACGCCTGTTACTATTTCTGCCGCAAGAATTTCAGCGTCGTCATGCCTATGATGGCGCGCACCAGCCATTACAGCAATTTCGATCTGGCGCACGCGGTCTTCGTCTTCAGCCTGTCCTACGCGGCAGGCCAGTTTATCGCGGGTGCGCTGGGCGACCGCTTCGGCGGGCGGCTGGTGGGCAGCATCGGCGGATTCGCGTCGGCCGCCTGCACGGCCGCGATGGCCCTCACCGGGAGCTATCAGGCGATCGTGCTGTTACAGATCGGCAACGGGTTGGGGCAGGGCTGCGGCTGGTCGGCGTGCCTCAAGGTTCTGGGCGCGTGGTTCGCGCGCAAGGAGCGGGGAACGGTGATGGCGTGGTGGGGCACCTGCTATGTGCTCGGCGGATTCCTGGCCACCGTCTTCGCTACCTACGCGGCCACCCAGATGTTCGTCGCGCCCGCCATGGGATGGCGCCGCGGCTTCCTGTTTCCGGCCATTATCCTGGCCTCGGGCGCGCTCTGGTTCGCCATCCGGGCGCGCAACCTGCCGCGGGACGAGTCCCTGCCCGCCACGGTGGAGAACGGGAACGCGAGCCGCCCGATAGCGGGGATTGGTTTGAAGCCGCACGCAATCCGGAGGTTTGGATTCTGGCCGGCATGTACTTCTTCCTCAAGATCACGCGCTATTCGCTGCTCTTCTGGCTTCCGCTCTACCTGGTGCAGCGCATGCAATACAACGAGTCGCAAGCCGGGTACACGTCGTCCCTGTTCGAACTGGTGGGATTCTCGGGAGCGCTCATCGCCGGATATGTTTCCGACCGCTTGCTGAACGGGCGCCGGTATCCCGTGGGCGCGACCATGCTGTTCGGGCTGGCGGCCGCGCTGCTGATGCACCCGGTGATCAGCCGGCTCGGTCCGGTGGCCATGGGGTGCAGTATTTCGCTGCTGGGAATCCTGGTCTACGGGCCCGATCTGCTGATGTCGGGGCCTGCCAGCGTGGATGCCGTCAGCCAGCGGCACGTGGCGCGCGCATTGGGAATCGTCAACGGAGTGGGCTCGCTTGGCCAGCTCATTTCGGCGTACGTGGTCGCGGTGATTGTGAGCCGCTTCGGCTGGGACCAGCTTTTTACCTTCTTTCTATTGTGCGCCCTCGCCGCCGGCGGGTTGTTGACGCTGCGCTGGAATAAAGGACTGGAAAGGGAACAAACGTGAAATTCGAAAAGATCCGCGCGGTGATTCTGGACTGGGCCGGGACCACCGTCGATTTCGGCAGCCTGGCGCCGGTGGCCGCGCTGCAGCGCGTGTTCGAAGCTTCCGGCGTGCCCATCACCGCCCCCGAAGCGCGCCGGCACATGGGCGTGCTGAAGAAAGATCAGATTCGATCGATCTGCGCGGGCGAGCGCGTTCGCGCCGAATGGACCAGCCAGCACGGCCAGCCGCCTTCGGAGAGCGATGTGGAGCGCCTCTTCGAGGATTTCCTGCCGAAGCAGTCGGAGATTCTGGTCCGGTACAGCGCGCCCATTCCGGGCGTTTGCGAGACCGTGGAAGCCTGGAAAGCAGCCGGCCTGCGCATCGGCTCGACCACCGGGTACACCCGAAACCTGCTCGACGTGGTGCTTCCGGAAGCGGCCAGGCTGGGATACTCGCCCGATTCGAGCGTCACTCCCGACGAAGTGGGCGGCGGGCGGCCCAAGCCATACATGTGTTACCGCAATGCCATCCTGCTGGGGGTGTTTCCGCTGTGGCACTGCGTGAAGGTCGGCGATACGCCGGTGGACATCGCCGAAGGAAGAAACGCCGGCATGTGGACCATCGCCCTGACGGCGACGGGCAACGAGATCGGCCTGGCGCGCGAAGATTGGGAAGCCTTGCCGAAGGAAGAGCGCGGAACGCTGGAACTGAGCGCGGCCGGGCGGCTGATGGAAGCGGGCGCGCACTTCACCGCCCCCTCGCTGGCCGTCTGCACGGAGATTCTTGCCGATATTGAGCGCCGGCTCGCCGCCGGCGAGAAACCGTAATTCGTCATTACCAGAACGGAGCAACGTATGAAAAGACTGTTTGCGATTGCGATAATTTGTCTGGCCGCCGGGCTGTACCTGCACGCGCAAAGCGCCCGGGTCACCGGACAGGTGGTCGATTCCACTCAGGCCGCCGTAACGGGGTCGGAAGTGACTCTCCGCAACGTGGAGACGGACGGCCAGTTTCGCACCGTCACCAATGAACGAGGGGAGTTTCTGCTCCCGCCGGTTCCGCCGGGACGCTACGAGATCAGCGCCACGGCGCCGGGCTTCGCCACCGCCCACGTCATCGAATTCGCCCTGGAGGTGGCCGAATCGAAGGTCATCGGGATCGAGTTGAAGCCGGCATCGGTGAAGGAGGTAGTGTCGGTTTCCGCCGCCGCGCCCGAGCTCACCACCGACCGTCCCGACCGCAGCGTGGTCATCGACGACAACTTTGTCGGCGAGGTCCCCGTGAACATTCGCAACCCGCTGCAAATGATCAACTTCAGCACGGCCGTGACCAAGGGAGACGACGGTCTTTCGGGACAGAACAGCACCAGCGAGAGCCGCACCAACACCTGGCGCATCAACGGCGCCAAGGGATCCACCACGGATATCGCCATCGACGGCGCCACCGATACCACCGCCTACTACAATCAGGCCGCCGGGATTCCCGGCATCGACGCGGTACAGGAATATCGCGTGTACACCAGCGCCTATGCCCCCGAGTTCGGGCACACCAGCGGCGGCACGGTGGCTTTCGCGTTGCGCTCCGGCGGCAATGCTTACCACGGTTCCCTGTTTGAATTCCTGCGCAATAGCGACCTGGACGCCGCCGGTTTCAACGCGAATAAGGCCGGGCTGCCCATCGGTAACTTCCGGCGCAATCAGTTCGGCGGCACCTTCGGCGGTCCGATCCGCATCCCCAAGGTCTACAACGGGCACGACAAGACATTCTTCTTCGTTTCCTACGACCTATTGCGCGATTCCACGGAGGGGTCCTCTACCGGGACGATGCCCACGGCGCTGGAGCGGGCGGGCAATTTCGCGCAGAGCAAGGATTCCAACGGCAACCTGATCGTGATGTACGATCCCAGCACGACCATACCGGATCCGGCCGCGCCGGCCGGCACCACGCGTTATATCCGCACGGCCTTTCCCGGCAATATCGTACCTACGAACGAAATCAACCCCATCGCCACGAAACTGCTCTCGTACTATCCGCAGCCGGACCAGGCGGGCGTAGGCCAGAGCAATTCGAGCAACTACTTCTCCAACGCCCCGGGCACGAACAACAACGACCGGGTCGACGTGCGTCTGGATCAACGCGTTTCGGACAGGCAGTTGCTGTATGCGCACATGGACTTCTTCTCGAATCACATCATCGAGAACAACTATTACGGCAACTGGCTGGGAACGAGCATGGCCAACGACCAGGTTCCGGGCTTCAACGTGATGCTGCATCACTCCTGGTCGATTCGGCCCGCTTTGGTTTTCGATCATCACGTCTCCTGGGCGCACAGCGAATCGAACCGCCAGGAACCGGTGCACGTCAAGGCGGCGGACATCGGATTCCCGGCCTCCGCGGCGCCGGGCCTCACCGGGGAGATGACGCCGTCGGTGTCCTTGTCCCGCATCAGCGGCTTGGGCAACAGCTACCCCTTCGAGAGGAACGCGTCGTCGGTGTACCAGTACGCGGGCGATATTTCGTGGCTCAAGGGAATCCACACGTTGAAATTCGGGTACGACGCGCGCAGGTATCCGGTGCAGCTTTGGGACCCGCAGCAGCTCGGCATCGGCTCCAACGCGCAGCTCTTCACCGGCGGGCCGAATCCCACTTCGCAGGCTTCCAATTCAGGCGCCGGCGTTGCGGACCTGCTGCTCGGGGCCGTCGGCATCAACAGCGGGTACGCGCCGCCCACGCACTCGCACCACTATTACTTCGGCTGGTACGCGCAGGACACCATGCGCGCCACGGCCAAGCTGACCTTGACCTTCGGCCTTCGCGCCAGTTACGAAACCGCCGACGTGGAGGACCAGAACAACTTGAATTACCTCGACCTCACGTCGCCTTCGCCGATCGCCGGCAAGGTTCCCGGGTTCCCTAACCTGGTGGGAGGCGTGGGAATGCCGGGATTGAACGGCACCAGCCGCCTGCTGCAGAATTCGCGCGGCGTGCATTTCGATCCGCGCCTGGGCGTGTCGTACCAATTGACGTCGAAGACCGTGATTCACACCGGCTTCGGCATCTTCCACCATCCCCAGGCGGCTTGGGAGCAGTACCCCAACGCGCTGGGAATCACCCGCTCCTCCAACTCGATCGTCGCGCAATCCAACGGCGTGATGCCGCTGTTCAACTTGAGCAATCCGTTTCCGCGAGGCCTCCCGACCCCCTACGGAAACTCGGCCGGACTGGGGATTTCCCTGGGGCAGAACGTGGCCGGTCCGCTGCACACCGAAGACGCTCCGTATCAGGCCAACTGGTCCTTCGACGTGCAGCGCCAGTTGCCGTTCAGCGTGGTGCTCACCGCCGCCTATGTCGGCAACGTGGGCGTGCACCTGTTCACGCCGATCCAGATGAACCAGATTCCCGATGCGGATCTCGCGCTGGGGTCGAAACTCATCAGCGTAGTGACGAATCCGTTCTACGGCGTCATCACCGACCCGAGTTCCACCCTGAGCCTGGCTACGGTGCAGTATAACCAGTTGCTGCGCCCATTCCCGCAGTTTTTGAACTTCAAGCCGATCAACGTGGGCGCGGGACACTCGGACTACAATGCCCTGCAGGCCAACCTCGAGAAGCGCTTCTCGCAGGGCCTGGAGCTGCTGGTGGGGTACACGCGCAGCAAGGCCATCGACAACGTCGGCGAGATGACCAGCGTCGCGGGCACGCGCAACGGATTCCAGGACAACTACTGCTTCGCCTGCGACCGCTCGGTGTCGGATCAGGACGAGCCCTTCTCCATGCGTGCGATGATGCACTACGAGCTGCCCTTCGGACCGCACAGGCCCATGCTGAATAAGGGCCCGGCCGCGGCGATTTTCGGCGGCTGGTCGATAGGCGGCATCTACATCCTGGATTCTGGACGTCCCATCGCCGTCTCCTCGACCAACAACTCGCAATCTCTAGGCGGCGGCACGGGAATGCGGCCCATGGCGACGGGCGTTTCTCCGCTCTTGCCGGGAGGCTCCCAGATCTGCAATAGCTGCCTCTACTTCAACACCGCGGCATTCTCCCAGACCCCGTCGTACGCTTTCGGAAACGTGAGCCGGTACGTGCCGGGCTTGTACAATCCGCCCTCCTACAACGTGGACGCGCTGGTCGAAAAGAGCACTCGGATCCGCGAGGGCTTGAACCTGACGTTCCGCGCGGAATTGTTCAACGCCTTGAACACGGTGGACTTCTCCGGGCCCACCACCAGCATCACGTCATCCACTTTCGGGAAGATCACCCTGAGCCAAAGCAATACGGCCCGGCAGGTGCAGTTCAGCCTGCGGTTGAAGTTCTAATCGGTCCATAAGGAGCAACCATGCATCGCATCGCTTCATTCCTGCTGCTGGCATCCGCCGCCTGGTGCGCGGACGCCATCTACGTCAACGGCACGGTCATCACCGTGGATCCCGCGAAGCCTTACGCCGAGGCCTTCGCGGTAACCAACGGCCGCTTCTCCGCCGTGGGAAGCAACGCCGAGATCCGCAAGCTCGCCACGCCCGCGACCCAGGTGGTCAACCTGAAGGGCATGACCGTCACGCCCGGCTTCAACGACGTGCACCTGCATCCCACGGGCGTGTTCGATGAGGATTCGCCCTACTATACGCCGTGGCTCGGACCCGAAAAAGTCCACAACATGGACGAGCTGATCGCGGTGCTCAAGGCCAAGGCCGATAAGACGCCCAAGGGACAGATGGTCAGGGGCACGCGCTATCAGGACACCAAGCTCGGCCGCCACCCGACGCGCTACGACCTGGACAAGGCATCGACCGAACACCCGATCAGCATCAGCCACTCCTCGGGCCACATCACCGTGGTGAATTCGTACATACTGAACGCCTCGGGCATCACCAAGGACACCAAAGACCCACCGGGAGGCTCTTTCGACCGCGATCCCGACGGCACGCCCAACGGCGTCATTCGCGAATCCGCGGGCGGATTGCTGCGGAGCGGCGGCGGGCGCGGCGAGGGAGGCCGGATACCGCCGGAGATCAATCTGGAAGCCCACGTGCGCTGCTTCCGCCAATATGCCGAGCGCGGCATCGCCAGCGTGGGCATTGCCGGCGGCAGCCCGGAATCCTTCCGCATGTATAATTCCGTGCAGCACGCCGGCGGTCCGGTTCGCATCGGCTTCATGTTCTCCGCCGGCACCTTTTCCTCCTTGCAGGCCGTAGGTCTGAAGAGCGGCTTCGGCGACGACATGTTGCGGATGACGTCCCTCAAGGTGTTCCACGGCAACTCGATGAGCGGACGCACCTGCTGGCTCTCGGAAGAATACTCCGATCAGCCGGGTTACTTCGGCATCCCGCCGGCGCGAACGCAGGACGCTCTCGATAAGTCCTTCGAAGCCATGCACAAGGCCGGCTTCCAGATCGCCACGCACTCCAACGGCAACCGCGAAATCGACATGGTGCTCACCGCCATCGAGCGCGCCCAAGCCGCTGATCCACGGCCCGACGCGCGCCACCGCATCGAGCACGCCAGCGTGATGAACCAGTCCCTGCTCGACCGCGCCAAGAAGGCCGGCGTCATCCTGGTCTTCCACTCTTACATGTGGGAGCACGGCGACAAGCTGGCCTCGTACGGCGAGAAGCGGCTGGCGATGATCCATCCCTACCGCACCGCCATCGACATGGGGATTCACGTCGCCGGACATTCCGATTCCACGGTTTCCGCGGCCGATCCGCTGCTGCGCATCCAGGACATGGTCACCCGCAAGGGCGAGAACGGCGTGGGCTACGGCGTGAATCAGCGCGTCAGCGTGGAAGAGGCCATCAAGGTGTGGACGCTCGACGGCGCCTACGCCACGTTCGAAGAGCGGAGCAAGGGATCCATCGCGGCCGGCAAGCTGGCCGATTTCGCCGTGCTGCGGAAGGATCCGCGCAAGGTTCCGCCGGACACGATCAAGGACATCGTCGTAGATGCCACCTACGTCGGCGGGAAGAGCGTCTGGCAGGCGCCCGCCAAGATGACGGCGGTAGAGCGCCATTTCGTCGAGGGCATCGATTTCGGCGACGGCGACGAAGACGAGAACCTCCAACATGACGACTGGTAAACTGCTGTTCACTCCCGGTCCGCTCACCACCAGTAGTACGGTGAAGGCCGCCATGCTGCGCGACGCCGGCTCGCGCGACCGCGAGTTTCTCGAAACCGTCGGCGCCATTCGCCAGCGGCTGCTGGCGCTCGGCGGGGCTCTCCCGCCGAGCCAGGGCGGCGAGTTCGAAGTGCGTCCCCATGCAGGGCAGCGGCACCTTCGCCATCGAATCGGTAATCTCTTCGGCCATTCCGCGCGACGGCAAACTCCTGGTCCTGGTGAACGGGGCCTACGGGCGCCGCATCGCGCGGATGGCGCGCGTCCACGGGATCGAGACCGAAACGCTGGAGGCGCCGGAGAACCGCAGGATCTCGCCCGAAGCCGTCTCCGGGCGCATGGCGGCATCGGGCGGCGTCACCCACGCGGCGGTGGTCCATTGCGAAACCACCACCGGCATCGTCAACCCGATCGAAGCCATCGGCACGGTGGTGGAGCGCGCGGGCGCGGCGTACATCGTAGACGCCATGAGCAGCTTCGGCGCTATCCCGGTGGATCTGGCCGCGGCGCGCGTGGACTTTCTGATTTCCTCGGCGAACAAGTGCATCGAGGGCGTTCCCGGCTTCGGCTTCGTGCTGGCGCGGCGCGGCCGTTTACTCGAAGCGGCGGGACGCGCGCGCACGCTGAGCCTCGATCTGCACGCGCAGTGGGCCGGACTCGAGGCCGACGGCCAGTTTCGCTTCACCCCGCCGACGCACGCGCTGCTGGCGTTCCAGCAGGCGCTGATCGAGCTCGATCGCGAGGGCGGCGTGCCCGGCCGCGCCGCGCGCTACGCCGCCAATCACGCGGCGCTGATGACGGGCATGGCGGCGCTCGGGTTCCAGGCGTACCTCGCGCCCGAGCTGCAGAGCTCCATCATCACGGCGTTCCGCTATCCGGAGCACCCGGCGTTCCGCTTCGAGGACTTTTACGCGCGGCTGAGCGAATTGGGATTCGTTATTTATCCGGGCAAGCTGACCGAAGCGGCGTGCTTCCGCATCGGGACTATCGGACGGTTGTTTCCACCGGACGTCGAGGCGTTGCTGGCGGCGATGCGGCGCGTTCTGGGCGAGATGGGCTACTCCCCGATCAACCTGATCGATCCCACGCCGCCATGCACGGTTACGTGAATGCGCACCTTGGCGTGCTCGTAGGCATCGTTGACCCAGTGGCCGTCGACGCGGTGGAGATTCGGCGCTTCGATCGACCCGATGCCGCCCGAGGCCTCGGCATAGACCCCGGCCGACGATGGCAGCCGGAGGGTGGCTTCGCCCACGCCCCCGTGGATGCGGACGTTGTAGTCGTGCTTGGGGTCGCCGCGCAGGTCCATGTCGAGTTTGCCCACGCCCATCTCCACCTGAACGTCGCGCAGCGGAAGGCTTCCCAGGTCGAGTTGCGCCTGGCCGGCGCCGAACTTCGCGGTGACGTACAGGGGCACTTCCTGGCTCAACCGAAGATCCCATTCGTTCTTCGAGGCGCCGAAAGTGGGGCCGTGGTGGTCGGGTTGACGGAAAGCGAGGTTCCCGCGCGCGCCCTGCGGGTCGTACCGGACCTCCGGCTTCCACCCGGGGACGTTGTAGGTGAAGTAGGCCTGGGCCAGTTTGTGCGTGCCGGTGCCCAGTTTCAGGTCTCCGGCGCCCATGTTGAGATCGAGATGAAGCTCTTCGACGCTTCCGCGCTCGAACGAGAGGGAGTCATATTGAGTGGGGCCGGCGCGATCCACCGTGACGGCGCATCCGGACAGGAACAACAGCGGGCACAACACCCCGGCCACGGCCGGGAGGCATCGGAAATTCATCGCGCACCCTCCAGAAACTATACGCCGAATGGTGCACGATGGTTCCACCGGTATTACAATAAGCGTTCCGTTATGTCCGAACATTCCAAGTTTCTGCTCGCCGACAGCCAGATTCCGGCAGTGTGGGTTAATGTGCTGCCGGATTTGCCGGAGCCGCTCGCTCCGCCACTCCATCCCGGGACCCGCGCGCCGCTCGCGCCGCAGGACCTGGCGCCGATCTTTCCGATGGAATTGATCCTGCAGGAGTTCTCTCCTCAACGGGAAATCGACATTCCGGGCGAGGTGATGGACATTTACCGGTTATGGCGGGCGACGCCGCTGTACCGCGCGCGGCGTCTGGAGAAGGCGCTGGATACGCCCGCGCACATCTACTACAAGTACGAAGGCACCAGTCCGGCGGGCAGCCACAAGCCCAATACCGCCATCGCGCAAGCCTATTACAACAAGCGCGCCGGCATCCGCCGCCTGGCCACCGAAACGGGAGCCGGCCAGTGGGGCAGCGCGCTGGCGCTGGCGTGCCAGCTTTTCGGCATGGAATGCACCGTCTACATGGTGCGCGTCAGTTACGACCAGAAACCTTACCGCCGCATGATGATGAACGTCTGGGGGGCGGAGGTTTTTGCCAGTCCTAGCGACCACACCAATTCCGGCCGCGCGGTACTGGCGGCGCATCCCGATTCCCCGGGGAGCCTGGGGATCGCCATCAGCGAGGCGGTGGAGGATGCCGCCACCCACTCCGACACGAACTACTCCCTGGGCAGCGTGCTGAACCACGTGCTGCTGCACCAGACGGTCATCGGGCAGGAAGCCAAATTGCAGATGCGGATGGCGGGAGAGGAACCCGACGTGGTGATCGGCTGCTTCGGGGGAGGCAGCAATTTCGGCGGCCTGGCGCTGCCCTATGTGCTCGACCGGTTGGCGGCGCGAAAGGACGGCAGGAAAGCCCCGCGGATCGTCGCCGTGGAGCCGACCGCCTGCCCCAGCCTGACGCGCGGCAGTTTCGCATACGACTACGGCGATCTCGCCAAACTCACCCCTCTTGTGAAAATGTATACACTGGGGCACGATTTCGTGCCGCCAGGCATCCATGCCGGAGGTTTGCGGTACCACGGCGCGTCCCCGCTGATCAGCCATCTGGTACACCTGGGTGAGATTGCCGGGAAGGCGTATACGCAGCTCCCCGTCTTCGAGGCGGCCGTGCAATTCGCCCGAACCGAGGGCATTCTTCCGGCGCCGGAATCGGCCCATGCGATTCGCGCAGCCGTGGACGAAGCTATTGAAGCCAAAGAGGAAGGCCGTTCGAAAGTCATCCTATTCTGCCTCAGTGGGCACGGGCATTTCGACTTGTCCGCATACGAGAACTACCTCTCGGGCAAGCTGCAGGACTACGAGTATCCGGGACGCGATATCGACGAGGCGTTGGCAGACCCGACCCGGTAGACCGGTGCCTGCATGGAGTACTTAAGTACTAGGCAAAATCTGAATGTGCGATACCCTCATTTGGGGGGTTGTTTTCAATTTTGGGGGGTGCTAGACTCGTCATGGATGGGCTAGTACCAGGACGGCTCCATCCATAGGTAGCAGTAGATGCTGGCGAGCATTCTCATTATCGCGTTTTCGCTGATACTGTTCGTCTACTGGTTCCGGGCGACCTGCCGGTTGCTCCTACGGAACCACGCCGAACAGGCAATACTGGCGCCAGCCATTGCCAACGAGCAGTTCAGCTTCCAGCAGGTGCTGTCGCTGCTGAAGAGCGAACGGGAGTTGGGTCCTCTGCACTGTTTGTTGAACCACGACTTTCGGGTGCTGACCTACCTTCGGCAGCACGCCGCCAGTCTGGAGTCCGGCTCTTTCGAAGACCAGTTGCTGATTCTGGATTACAGGATCATGCAATGGTACTTCCGGCTTGTGAATACGGCTCTCCCAAGCCAGGCCCGCAACGCTCTATCGGAGATGGCGACTGTGGTCGGCGTACTGGCTCACAGGATGAGCCCGCAAGCCGAGGTTTAGCGGACCACTTCGCATCCGAATCCCTCCAGGCAATTCACCAGAGGCCGATTTCGCGTCGCGCGCCGCTCCTGCCCCAATCCTCGCGGAACGGTTCCGGTCCAGCGGAAGATTCCGGTTCGCTACTATTGAGGGATGCCTGAGTGCCGCCGTCCGGATGAATCCGAATCCTCAAACCCATCCGGCGAAACCGCCACCGTCTACTCGGCGCGCATTGCATCGGAAACGAAGAACTACAGGGATTGTCTGGACGTCCACTCCCTGCCCGAGGTTTTTCATTACTGGTCGAACCGATACGTGCGGCCGAAACTGGAGGCCTTCGGGTTCTCCACTCCGGATGAGATGTTTCGGAAATACGCCCGGAAGCAGTTCCAAAACGGCGGGAGCCAGGCAAGACGGCTTGCCAGTATTGGCGCCGGCAATTGCCAGCTCGAAGTGGATCTCGCCGCGCACCTCCTGGATACCGGGTGTAGCGATTTCATCATCGACTGTTTCGAGTTGAATCCCGACATGCTCGAAAGGGGCCGGAGTGCAGCCGCGAACAAGGGGGTTGCGGCCCGCATGAACTTCCTTCAGGTGGATTTGAATGCGTGGAATGCGCCCCATGAGTATGACGTAACGATCGCCAATCAGATCTTGCACCACGTCGTCAACCTGGAGAATCTGTTCGCGGAGATCGGGAGATCTCTCAAACCCGGCGGTTCTTTTGTCGTCTCCGACATGATTGGGCGGAACCGGCATCGGCGATGGCCGGAAGCGCTTGTCCTGGTAAGGGAATTCTGGCGGAAGCTGCCGCCGTCCTACCGGTTCAACCCGGGGAGTTTTCGTTATGAAGAGATCTATGAAGACTGGGATTGCTATGGCGAGGATTTTGAAGGAATTCGGGCGCAGGATATCCTGCCGCTGCTGATCGGGCATTTCCATTTCGAGCTCTTCTTCGCCTTTGCCAACATCGTCGATCCGTTTGTCGGCCGCGCCTTCGGAAGTAATTTCGACCCCGCCGCATCGTGGGACAGGAGTTTCATCGACCAGGTGAACCAGCGCGACGAGACGGAAATCGCCTCCGGGCGCATCAAGCCGACCCACCTCTTGGCGGTGATGGGAAACGACCCCGGCGTCCCGACCCTCTTTCACGCGCCGCTCAGTCCCGAGTTCTGTCTGCGGGACCCATCCCGCGCGGCCGTCGGGGTGCAAGTGGCCGCCGCGGGCGAGGGATCGGCCTATGAGTGGGGCACGTGGCCTCACAGCGACCGGCGAGAGCTCGAAATCGCCTGCCGGAGACTGAAAGGATTTCATGAGCGAGCCATCGAACAGATCGGCGTGATCGATGAGCGAACGCAGTGGGCACTGCGCCTCAATCAGGACATCGAGTTGGCTGCCCGGAAACTGCAAGAGGCGCATGAGCGAGCCATCGAACAGGCCAGCCTGATTGCGGAGCGAACCCAGTGGGCGCTGCGCCGCGACCGGGACGTGGAGTTGGCTGCCCGGAGGATCGAGGAACTCGACCGGGAACTCGAAGAACGGACTCAGTGGGCGCTAAGCCTCGACCGGGAACGCGTCGAACTCGAACAGGAACTTTCGGAATGGACGCTCGCGCACGGCAGAGAGATGGAGCGCCTGGCTTGGGCCCAAGCAGTCGATCGGCGGTTTCACACTCCGCTGGACCGCGGCTATGGGCTGGTCCGCCGCGCTGTCAGTGACGTCAGGCGAGTGCTGCCTGGCGGGCGGCGCTAGCCGGCATATCTACCGGATGCCGCCCTTCGTCCTGGCGAGGGTCTGCGGAAACGCGGGGACTGACGACTTCGTCCCAAGGCGCGCGCCATCTCCCGGGAGAGCAGCCTGTCTCCCCCGCGCCGCGTGGACGGAGCCGTCTGTCCCCAGTGTTTTCGCCCCGTCCGAGTACTTCCGCTTGTCCCGGGTGAGAAATGCGGCGCTAGCCCAACCTGTAGCCGCCCGCCTCTACTTCTCCCCCGCCTGCCCGTAAGTCGCCGTCGGTCCGTGCTTGCGGAAGTGGTGCTTCTTCCGCAGGTCTTCGGAAATCGGGACGGCGGCGGGATTGATCGCCAGAGTCTGCCACGCCATGTTGGCCAGCTCCTCCACAATCACCGCACTGTGCACGGAATCCGCCGCGGACTTGCCCCAGCAGAACGGCCCGTGGCTGGCTACCAGAACCGCCGGACATCCCAGCGGGTCCCGGTCTCCCATGGTGCGGATGATGGCCACGCCAGTGTTGGCCTCGTACTCGGATTCGATTTCCTCGCGCGTCAGGGACGCGGTCACCGGGATAACGCCGAAAAAATAGTCGGCATGCGTGGTGCCGAAGCAGGGGATCTCGCGGACGGCTTGCGCCCACGCGGTGGCGTGGCTCGAGTGCGTGTGGGCAACGCCGCCGATGGTGGGGAACGCGCGGTAAAGCGCGGCGTGCGTCGGCAGGTCGGACGACGGCCGCAGCTTGCCCTCGACCACCCGGCCGTTCAGATCCGCGATCACCATGTCGGCCGCGGTCATCTTGTGATACGGCACGCCGCTCGGTTTGATGGCTATGAGGCCGTGCTCGCGCGATACGCCGCTGACGTTGCCGAAGGTGTAAATCACCAGGCCGCGCCGCACCAGTTCCAGGTTGGCTTCCAGGACTTCTTCCCGCAGGGATTCCAGCATGGTCTTATGCTCTCACGCGCGCGATTGGGCGGCAATCCGCCGCAACTCGGGCAACACGTCTCCAATCGCGGCGGGCTCCGAACCCTTCCGCCCGAAGCCGAAGTACAGCTTGCGATAGAGCGCGAACAACTCGGCGCTGCGGGCCGCTTCGGCGGGTTGCGGATCGACGGTCGCAAACCCGGGACACAGCGCGTCCTGAGCTTCTTCGATGGTGCGGAACGCGCCCGCGGCCAGAAACGCCACGATGGCCGATCCCAGGCTGGTCACCTCGCCCTTTGGAACCAGGATCGGCTTGCCCATCACGTTGGCGTACACCTGGTTCAGCACCGGGTTCTTTTGCGGGATGCCGCCGCCGTTGATCACCCGCCGCACGGCCACGCCGTGTTCCTCGAACCGCTCCAGAATCACGCGCGTGTGGAACGCCGTCCCTTCGATGGCCGCGAACAGTTCGTCCTGCGCGGTGTGCGTGAGGCGCCAGCCCAACGAGACGCCGCCCAGCTCGGGATTCACCAGCACCGTGCGGTCGCCGTTGTCCCAGGTGAGGCGCAGCAGGCCGGTCGAGCCGGCGCGGTACTGATCGAGGCCCCGCGACAGTTCCGCCACGCTCGATGCCGGCGCGGCGCGCGATGGCTTCGAAAATGTCGCCCGTGGCTGAAAGGCCCGCCTCGATGCCGGCGTAGGCGGGGTGAATCGATCCCGGCACCACGCCGCACACGCCTGGGATCAACGACGGCGCCTCGCCGATCGCCATGATGCAGGTTGACGTGCCCACCACGTTCACCACATCGCCGGTGCGGACGCCCGCGCCGAGGGCGTCCCAGTGCGCGTCGAAAGCGCCCACCGGGATGGGGATGCCGGCGCGCAGTCCCAACCTTTCCGCCCACTCGGCGGTCAGGTGCCCGGCGATCTTGTCGGAGGTTTCGTAGCGGCCCGCTAGCTTATCGCGAACGCCCGCCAGCAGCGGATCCACGCCGCCGAGGAAACTCTCCGGCGGCAGGCCGCCCGCGGCCTCGCGCCACATCCACTTGTGCCCCATGGCGCACACGCTGCGCGGCGCGTCGGCCGGGTCGGAGATGCCGCACAACACCGCGGCCACGTAATCGCAATGCTCGAAGGCGCTGGCGAACCGCGCGCGCTTTTCGGGATTGTGGCGCAGCCAGTGCAACAGCTTGGCCCATCCCCACTCGGAAGAGTAGGTGCCGCCGCACCAGTCGATGGCTTCCAGGCCCTGCTGGTGGGCCGCCGTGGTGATTTCGGCGGCTTCCTCCCACGCCCGGTGGTCGCACCACAGGTAGTAGTCGTCCAGCGGCTGCATGTGGGCGTTGACCGGAATCACAGTGGACCCGGTGGTATCGAGCGCAATGGCTTCGATGGCGTGGCCGTCGATGCCCGCCGCTTCGATGGCCAGTCGCGTGGCCCCGGCCAGCGCCCGCATGTGATCGGCGTGGCTCTGGGTGGCGTAATCGGGATCTTCCTTCTTGCGGAACAGCGGGTACTCGGCGGCGCCCGCGCCCAGACGCCCCTTTACGCTGTCGAAAATGGAGACGCGAACGCTGAGAGTGCCGAAATCGACACCGGCTACGATACTCATGAGAACCTCCGAAAACCTTTGCCCCGCTACCGGTCACGTCTTACGCGCCGGTCTTATGTGGGGCAGGCTGGCAGCCTGCGGCGGGTTGTCAACCCGCCTTCCGGGGCTTGCACGAGGCCGCCCCGTTCGCTTGATGACCCGCGCAGGCGAGCTCCGCTCGCCGGGCCGATTGACAATCGGCCGCAGGCTGCCAGCCTGCCCCACATAAAACCTGCGCGGCGTAGCGAGAACTTAATCGGTAGAAGTACCAGAACGCCGCGATGCGCTAAAAACCTGCCAGGTAGCAGTACCGAATCAGTCTAACAGTGCTGGTGAACGGTCCAGCCCAGGTACCGGGTGGTCGCTTCGCGGACGGCGCTGGCCACCGGGGCCAGGTTGGCCGCCACGTGGTGCTCGAAACCGTGCAGGCAGATGAACCGCAGCAGGTCCTGCAGCCGCGGGATGTGGACCACGCCGGCGCCCCCGAAGGTCTCCAGCGGATCGTCGGTGAATTCGGCGTTGCCCACGTAGCCCTGAATGCGGCCTTCCCTGTCGTTGGTCGAGAAGCGCGCGAAGCTCATGGGCCCCGGCTTCACCAGCCCCACGCAGGTCCCGTAGGTGTTCTCGCGGCCCACCGTGCCGGCGATGATCGCCTGGAAGTCCATCTTCGCTTCCCGGAAGAAGTGCTTGGGAAGATTGCTGCAATGGAAGCAGACGGCCTTGTCCGGGTCGTCGCCGTAATTGTTGTTCCAGTCGAGCAGGGCGCTCGGCGTTTCCGACGCCAGTTGCAGGGCGTGCATGCCCACCACGCCGCAGATATCCACTTCGCAGGCGCTGGACATGAGGTTTTCGCTCATCATGCTCATCACCGTGCAGGGCACCACGCCGAAGTACTCCTCGAGCGAAGTCCAGCACTGCACCGCGCTGATGGTCGTTTGCGTCTGCGCCATCCACTCGTCGATCACCGCGCCGAGCTTGGCCATCTTGACGAGGGCTTCCAGCGGCACCTGGTCGGTCGAGACGTACTTGCGGATCTGTTCCAGCTTGGCTTGCGCCGCCGGCGCCGAGTCGGCCAGCCGCGCGATGCGGCCCAGGATCTCCGAAAGATCGATGGGCTCGACCGAGATCCCCGCGGCTTCCAGCAGTTTCTCGCTGTAGCGAACCGTGTTGAACGCCGCCGGCCGCGCGCCGATGGAGCCGATGCGCAGATTGTGCAGGCCGCGGACCACGCGGCAGGTGGCCGCGAACCACTCCAGATCCTTGCCGAAGATCTCGGAATCCGGAGCTTCGGTGTGGCGCGAGGTGAGCGAATACGGAATCCCGTACTGCGCCAGGTTGTTGCAGCAGGACATCTTGCCGCAGAAACTGTCGCGCCGGTCCGCGATGAGCATGCGCCCGGGTGTGTCGGGGGTCGCCTGAATCAGCACCGGCACGTTCAGACCGGCCAGCCGCAGGGTGTCGGCTATGCCGCGCTCGTCGCCGAAGTTCGGCAGTGTGACGATGACGCCGTCGATGGCTTCGCGATTCTTCTTGAAGAGGTCCGCGCAGGCCACCGCTTCGGCGCGAGTCTCCACGGCGCCGTACTTGCTGTCCTCGGGCGACAGCGCGACAGCCCCGTAACCGGCAGTTTCCAAAACCGCCAGCATATCCGTCCGGCCGCTCTTGGCCAGGTGGTCCGGGAAAAACCCGCGGTTTCCGACGATCACTCCAAACGTAACGCGGCGCTTACCATTGCTCATGAAATCAGTTCCCCTTTCGCGGGGCGAACTTGATGGTGTAAACCGCCCCCAGAATAATCAGCAAACCGCCCCACCAGATAGCCGGGTGAAGGCTATCCACGCCATCCCAGTGTAGGTTCGCTTCCGCCCTCGCGGCGGAGGCCACCGAGGGAGAAGTCATATCGAAGATCCCAGCGCCGCAGATGAGGAGCCCGTAGATCAGCAGCAAGGCGCCAATGAAGAACCAAATCGAAATCATACCCGGACGATGCATCGGTTACCTACCAGAAAATAATTTGTATTGCAACGAATACCGCGGCCACCACGCCGGCCCAGAAGATGGACCGCTTATACACGGGCACGTTCCCTTCGCTGGGAATCTCGGTGCAGCCGTAAACCAGCCCAACCAGCTCGCTCTCGGGCTTCGGCTTGGTCAGCAAGCTGACCACCACGGTCACCGCCGCGCAGATAAGTCCCGACCACAGGGCGCGGAACATGTTCTCGGCCATGTCCTTCGCGTTGGGGGACAGGGCGATGTAGCGAAGGGCGCTCGGCACCCGCTGCACCCATATGTACATGCCGATCGAGGACGAGGTGCCCGCCAACAGACCCCAGAATCCGCCCTTCGGAGTGGCGCGCTTCCACATCATGCCCAGCAGGACCGTGGCGAACAGCGGCGCAATGAAGAAGCTGAACAGCGCCTGCACGTAGTCCATGATGCTCTTGAAGTGCATCACCAGGTACGCCGTGCCGATGCTGACCAGCACGCCCAGTATGGTGCACCAGCGGCCCACGCTCACGTAATGGGCATCGTCGGCATTCTTGCGGAACATGGCGCGGTAGATATCGTAGGTCCACACCGTGGCGAAGGCGCTCACGTTGCCCGCCATCCCCGACATGAAGCCCGCGATCAGGGCCGTAATGCCGAGGCCCATCAGGCCCGGTCCGCAGTAGCGGGCCAGCATGATCGGCAGCACTTCGTTGTAGCTGTGGGGATGCAGGGCGCTGACGGCGTTCTCGCCCACCAGGAACCCCTTCGGCAGAACCGCCAGGCCCAGCAGTCCGGGCAGAATCACGATGAACGGCACGCACATCTTGAACGCCGCGCCGATGATGGGAGCCAGTTTCGCCGAGCGGAGATCCTTGGCGGAGATCACCCGCTGCACCACCAGGAAGTCCGTGGTCCAGTAGCCCATCGAAATGAACACGCCCAAACCGAATACGATGGCCACCCAGTGGATGCCCATGGGATTGTCTTTGAACGACCCGAGCGTGCTCCACAGGTGCGTGAAGTTCTGCCCAGGGTAGTTGGCGTGGATGCGCGCCACCATGCCGCTCCAGCCGCCCGCCTCCACCAGCCCGATGATGGAAATCAGCAACGCGCCCAGCCAGATCAGCACGAACTGCAGGACTTCGTTGAAGATGGCCGAGAGCAGCCCGCCCAATCCGACATAGATCGCCACCGTGATGGAAGATACCCAGATACTGAAGTAGATATCCCATCCCAGCACCACCTTCAGCACCAGCGCCATGGCGTACATATTGATGCCGCTCATCAGCACCGTCATGAAGCCGAACGAGAAGGCCGAAAGCGCCCGCGCCGGTTCGCCGAAACGCAGCTTCAGATATCCCGGCACCGAGTGCGTCTTGGAGATGTAGTAGAACGGGATCATCACCGTCGCCAGCAGCAGCATGGCCGGGATGGCGCCCACCCAGTACCAGTGCGCGGCCAGGATGCCGTACTGATACGCCGCCCCGGCCCAACCCATCAGTTCGAGCGAACCGAGGTTGGCCGCCAGGAAGCTCAGCCCGGCCACCCAGGCCGTCATCTCCCGGCCGGCCAGGAAAAAGTCCTCGCCGGTCTTTGTGTAGCGCTTCAGGTAGAAGCCGATTCCAAGAACGGCGATGAAATAGAGAACGATGATTGCGAGGTCAACGCTCGAAAGCGACAGCAAGCGTGAACTGGCTTGCAGCAGGGCAAGGGGTTGTGTAAACGGTTGCAAGTGTCTTATCGTATGAACCCGCATGGCCGATGTCAAGCAGACCCGCGGCCACCTGTCGCCCGCGGACTACCGCCCGCTCGCTCCCGGCGCCGGCCCCGTGGAATCGCGCAAGACGAGTTCGGGCTCGATGAGAATCTCCAGGTCGGCCCCGGCCGGCTTCCCCGCTGCCGGCATCAACGATTCGCACATGATGTGCCCGATACGCTCGCGCGGAATGTCCACCGTGGTCAGCGCCGGATAACAGAACTCGGAGAGCTTGATGTTGTCGAATCCGGTCACCGACATGTCTTGCGGCACGCGGATCCCGCGCTGGCGCAACCCGTGGATCGCGCCCACCGCCGTAATGTCGTTCACGCAGATGAGGGCCGTCGGATGGTAGCCCGAGTCGAGCAGCGCCCCGGTGGCCCGCAGCCCTCCTTCCAGGGTGTCGCTATCGGCCGCGATGCGAACCTCGGCCGGCGGGTAGCCGGACACCGCGTCCATCACCGCCTTGACGCGTTCGTCGATCGGCCCCAGCATGGCGTGATGGGCGATGAAACCCAGACGCCGATGGCCCATGCCATGCAAGTGGCCGACCACCTTTTCGATGCCGCGGGCGTAATTGACGCGGATGTTGGCGATGTTCTTGCCGGGAACCCCCACGTCGTAGAACACCACCGGGATGCGGCTTTCGGTAAGTTCCTGAATCAGCTCCGGGTCCATCTCCGAGACTACCGCCGCCAGGCCCGCCACGCGCCTCCCGATCATCAGGCGCACGCTCGCGACCAGTTGCTCGGCGCGGTAATCGGTGTTGGCCATGAGCACTTCGTAACCGCGCGCATGCGCGTCCCGCTCCACGGTCTTATAGATGTCGAAGAAGAACGGGTTCTCCAGGTTGGAGACGATCACGCCGATGGTCCTGCTCTTGCCGCCGGCCAGGCTGCGCGCGTGCAGGTTGGGGTGGTAGCGCAGTTCCTCGATCGCCTTCATCACCCGGGCGCGAGTGGAACTTCTGACAACGGCTGCGTTGTTCAAAACTCGGGACACCGTTGCCGTGGACACCTTGGCGCGCCGGGCCACGTGTTCCAGGTTCATGGTTACTTTAAGATTACACATGTTTCGACCGCGTGCCAAACCGGCGGACACCGCATGTACTACTACCCGTCAAATTCTCCGCGCGCCGCCACGGTCTTATGTGGGGCAGGCTGGCAGCCTGCGGCCGATTGCGGGTGCCCCCTGGGCGCGGCCCGGCGAGCGGAGCTCGCCTGCGCGCGAGACGATCTGGCCCGCGGCAGCCCGGAATATCCCGCGCGGTTGGGTCAGGGCTCTGCTGCTCTGCGGGGCAGGTTTGCAACCTGCGGCCGATTTTCAATCGGCCCGGCGAGCGCAACTCGCCCGCGGGCAACCAGCCGGCCCCACAGTTTGGCCGGCCGCCGTTGGCCGGATTTCGTGCAAGCTCCTGAAGGGCGGGTTGGAAACCCCGCCCCGCATCGCTCCGATGGCCGCGCCGATTTCGGATAGAATGAGTGTACTTGCGGAAGCGCTCTCATCATTTAAACGCAGGAGGAGTGTCTTGTATACAGAACTGGCCGTATTGGCCCTGGCCATCGGCGGCATGACGGTAGCGAAGGCGGCGGCGCCCATGACCAAAACCGACTTCGGAAAAACGAAAGAAGGTACGCCCGTGCAAATCTTCACCCTCACCAACGGCAATGGCATGGAGGCGAAGATCATGACCTACGGCGGTATCGTGGTCTCGCTGAAGACCCCGGACCGCAACGGCGCGATGGCCGATATCGTGCTCGGCTTCGACAGCCTCAAGGAATACGAGGAGAACAACAGCCCGTACTTCGGCGCGTTGATCGGGCGCTATGGCAACCGCATCGGCCACGCCAGGTTCTCCCTCGATGGCAAAGAGTACACCCTCGAGAAAAACAACGGCGAGAACACCCTGCACGGCGGCTCCCACGGTTTCAATACCAAGGTCTGGACGCCCAAACAGCTTCCCGATGGCGGCCTGGAACTGACCTACGTCAGCCCCGACGGCGAAGAAGGCTTTCCCGGCACGCTCACCCTGGTGGCCGTCTATCGCCTTACCGCCGCAAACGAGCTGAAGATCGACTACGCAGCCACCACCGGCAAGCCCACCGTGGTCAACCCCACCAACCACTCCTACTTCAACCTCAAGGGCGCCGGCAACGGCGATATTCTCGGCCACGTGGTGACGATTTACGCCAGCCGCTTCACTCCCGTGGATGCCGGCCTCATCCCCACCGGCGAACTGCGGCCCGTGAAAGGAACGCCCTTCGATTTCACCAGGCCCACCGCCGTTGGCGCGCGCATCGGGCAGTCCGACGAACAACTCAAGTTCGGCACCGGCTACGACCACAACTGGGTACTGGATTCGGGCGGCGGCAAACTGGCTCTGGCGGCGAAGGTGGAGGAGCCCACCACCGGCCGCGTCCTCGAAGTCCTGACCACCGAGCCCGGCATCCAGTTCTATACCGGCAATTTCCTGGACGGCACCCTCAAAGGCAAGGGCGGCAAAGTCTACGCGCAGCGCAACGGTTTGGCCCTCGAGACGCAGCACTTTCCCGATTCTCCCAACAAACCGGCGTTCCCCAGCACCACCCTGCGGCCCGGACAGAAGTTCCAAAGCCAGACGGTGTACCGCTTCTCCACCGAACCCGCCGGCAAAAAGTAGAACCGCGAACCACGGGGCAGGCCGCCGGCTTGCCCCGCACAACTACCCCACATGAACACTCCATCAGCGGCGCCCGGCGAGGCCGATCGCGGGTTCGTGCGCGGCCTCAACCTGTTCGACTCCACCATGATCGTCATCGGCGTGATGATCGGGTCGGGCATCTTCATCGTCTCGGCCGATATGTCGCGCCTCATCGGCAGTCCCGGCTGGATGCTCATGGCGTGGATGATCACCGGCGTCCTGACCATCACCGCGGCTTTATCCTATGGCGAACTGGCGGCGATGTTGCCGCACGCCGGCGGCATGTATGTGTATCTGCGGGAAGCGTTCTCCCCGCTGTGGGGCTTCCTCTACGGCTGGACGCTGTTTACGGTGATTCAGACCGGCACCATCGCGGCGGTGGCCGTGGCCTTCGCGCGCTATCTCTCGGTGGTTTTCCCGCCGGTTGCCGAGGACCACTACCTCGTCCCGCCCATCCACATCTCGCAGGGTTACGCGGTCTCGCTGTCCACGGCGCAGTTGATGGCCATCGTAGTCGTTGCCGCGCTCACCTGGACCAATTCCCGTGGACTGGAGTACGGCCGCATCGTGCAGAATCTCTTCACCAGCGCCAAGACTATCGGCCTCCTCGGATTGATCCTGACGGGTCTCGTGTTCGGCCGGAACGCCGCCGCGATCCACGCGAATTTCCACCACATGTTCCGTTTCGGCGCCTTCGATCCGTCGCTGGGCGTGGCCGCGGGCGGCATCTTCGGCTTGGTGGTGGCGCTGTCGGTGGCGCAATCGGGATCGATGTTCTCGGCCGACGCCTGGCACGATGTCACACTCGTTGCCGGCGAGGTGCGCAACCCCGGCCGCAACCTGCCGCTGGCACTGGCGTTGGGCTGCACCGCGGTCATCGTTCTGTACCTTCTCGCCAACCTGGCGTACCTTTCCGTGCTGCCGCTCGACGCCATCCAGCATGCGCCTTCCGACCGCGTTGCAACCGCTATGGTGGAGCGCGTCTTCCCGGGCTATGGCCCGCTGGTGATGGCCGTAACCATCATGATTTCCACCTTCGGATGCATCAACAGCCTGGTTCTCGCCGGTCCGCGCGCCTATTACGCCATGGCCAGGGACGGTATGTTCTTTCAGCGCGCTGGCGTTTTGAACCGCGCCCGCGTCCCCGGCTGGTCGCTTGCGGCACAGTGCTTCTGGACGGCGGTGCTGATCCTGCCGCGCACTTATAATGCGGCCACGCGCGAGTACGGAAACCTCTACAGCAACCTGCTGGACTGGGTCATCTCCGCGGCCTTGATCTTCTATATCCTGACCATCGCGGGGGTGTTCCGTCTGCGCCGCAAGCGGCCCGATCTTGATCGGCCCTACAAGGTGGGCGGCTACCCGATCGTGCCGGCGGTCTACATCGCCCTGGCGGCGGTGGTGCTCTGCATGCTGTTCGCGTATCGCGGCCCCACCACGTGGCCGGGCCTGGTGATCATCTCCCTGGGCGTGCCGGTGTACGCCGTGTTGAAGCGGCGGCGGGCATAAGCCGCGCCCGCCCGCGGAGGCCTCACGCGCGCCGGGTCAGTAAACCCGGGTGTGCTCGCCGATGGACGTCAGCTCCCACCGTTTTCCGTCCACCAGGCGCTCGGCGCGGGTCACATGGTGGTCGGGCGACGTGAACTCCCAGGTGGCGCGGATTCCGTCGCGAGGCAGGAAGCGCCACAGGCTCCCGTCCCATTCGAACCAGTTCGAGAAAACCTGGGGCGGGGAATCCGCAATGTCGACGAACACGATCATGGTGTACAGTCTGGCCTGTTCCGAATACCCGTACACGTCGACTTCCTTGACCTCCTTCCCGGCGATTTCTCCCACCTGCGAGCACGCGACATAGTTCCGGTCTTTGGTCCACAAGCAGGTGAATACGAGGTCCCTGTCGGGGGCGCCGCCTCTGAGGTCTTGCGCCAGGTGATGAGACTTGCTGCTCCACTTCCCAACCAGTTGTCCAAGCTTGGCAACCTCCTTGGACGGCTGGGGCGGCGAGTCCTTGGCGGAACGGCAGGCTGCCGCCCCCAGGCAGATGGTAATCGCTACGAATGAATGGATTGCTCGGCTGCGCATGTTCGTCCTCTCTCTTCACGCCGGCATCGGAAACACCACAGTAGCAAAGCCGGCGGCCCGCCGGAACCGGTTCCGGAATTCGTTGCAAACCGCCCGGCCAGCAATGCGTCCGCCGCCCGCGGCTCCCATCGAGCCGAATCGGAGCCTCGGCCAACAGGGCGCGGACTTGGTGGCTGCGGGCTTACGGACGGATGACGGCACCCGCCAGCCCGCCCCGGATTGCGGGTCGCCGTGCTAATAATGAAGACTCCATCGAGCGGGCGACTTATGAAACTTGCGCCATGGGTGTTCCTTGCGGCCGCCGGCGCCGGCGGCTCGTTCCTGACGGCGGATACGTATCCGCGGCAGGCTGGCGTCGATGCCCAGCATTATGTCTTCCGCATCGCGCTGCATGACGACTCCGACGAGATTTCGGGCGAGGCTACGGCCGATCTGCTCTTCACCCGGGACGGCGTCACGGAGTTCTCGCTCGACCTGGCGTCGGCGGCCAACGGCGGCGGCATGACCGTCACCAAAGTGACCGGAAGCGGCGGCGAGGCGCTGCCATTTACCCATCGCGCCAATCGGCTGGTGGTTCAACTGGCGGCTCCGTCCAAGGCGGGCGAGCGGGGGCAGTTCACGGTTTCCTACCATGGGACGCCGGCGATTCTCCGGCCTCCCGCGGGCCTCGTAATCTCGCCGGATAAGTACAAGGAACGCACCTTCTTCAGCCTGAACTGGCCCGACCGCGCCCGCGAGTGGCTGCCCATCATCGACCATCCTTACGATAAGGCCACCAGCGAGTTCCTGGTCACCGCGCCCGCGCGCTACAGCGTGGTGGCCAACGGGTTGCTGCAGGAGGAGACCGACCTGGGCGACGGGCGGCGCCTCACGCATTGGAAGCAGTCCGTGCCCATCGCCTCGTGGCTCAACGCCATCGGCGTCGACCAGTTCGCCACCCACTTCGCGGGCACCGTGCGGGGCGTCCCGTTGCAGACCTGGGTCCACCACCAGGACCGCGAGAACGGCGTTGCCGGCTTCGAGGAGCCGGCCCGCAAGGCCCTGGAGTTCTACATCGATCGCATCGGGCCCTACCCCTATGAGAAGCTGGCCAACGTGGAAGCACCCGGCTTGAGCGGCGCCACGGAATACGCCAGCGCCGTTTTCTACGGCGAAACCTCCATGCCGAACCGCGCCGCCTCCAGCCTGGTGGCCCATGAAGTCGCGCACCAGTGGTTCGGCGATTCGGTGACCGAAAAGGACTGGGACGACGCGTGGCTAAGCGAAGGGTTCGCCACGTATTTCGCGCTGCTGTTCACGGAACACTACGAAGGGCGCGACGCCTTCGTGGCCGGCCTGAAGCGCGCGCGCGACACGGTGTTTCGCGCGGAGAAGCAATTCCCCAACGACGCCGTGATTCACGACAACCTGGCCGACCCCAACCAGGCGGTGAACCAGTTGGTCTCGCAGAAGGGCGCGTGGGCGCTCCACATGCTGCGTGGCCAACTGGGGACGGAACGGTTCTGGACCGGCATCCGCGAATACTACCGGCGGTTCCGCGACGCCAACGCTTCCACCGAGGATTTTCGCAAAGTGATGGAAGGAGTGGCCGGCGCCGATCTGGGCTGGTTCTTCACCCAGTGGCTGCGGCGTCCCGGTTCGCCCGTGGTGGATGGCACGTGGCGCTACAACCCGGCTACCAAAAAAGTGGAACTGTCGCTGGCGCAGACACAGGGCGGCGACGCCTACCGCCTCCCCATGGAAGTGAGCCTCGCCCCGGCCGGTGCGGGGCCCGCGAAGCTGGATCGCATCGAGATGTCCGACCGGCAGCAGAGGTTCGACCTGGTCGCGGCGGAGGAGCCGGCCTCGGTCACGCTCGATCCCAATTCGTGGTTGCTGATGGATGCGCGGCTGGTGAAGAAGTGAAGGCTGCATGGATCTCACCACCTTCGATTACGCGCTTCCCGAGGAACTGATCGCGCAGTCGCCATTGGCCGACCGCGCGGCGTCGCGGATGCTCGTGCTGTATCGCCGCGAGGGCCGCTGGGAAGACCGCGCCTTTCGCGAATTCCCCGAGTTCCTCGCCGAGGGCGATTGCCTGGTGCTCAACGATTCGCGCGTGTTTCCAGCCCGCCTGTTCGGACACCGCGCCGGCGCGCGCGCCCTTCCGGTGGGGAAAAACAATCCCGCGCGGCGCGAGTTCCTCTCCGGCGAAGTGGAGGTGTTCCTGCTGCGGCCGGCGAGCCCCGACGGCCGCGACTGGGAGGCGCTGGTCCGTCCCGGGCGCAAGATGCGAAAGGGCGAGCGCGTCCGCTTCGCCGGCGGCTTCGAGGCCGAAATCGTCTCGCACGGGGAGTTCGGCCAACGGGTGGTCCGCTTCGCCGGCGATGCCGACCTGTTTTCCGAATTCGAAAAGATCGGCCACGTTCCGCTGCCGCCCTACATCAAACGGTGCGACGAGCCCGCGGACCGGGAGCGCTACCAGACGGTGTTCGCGCGGGAACGCGGGTCGGTGGCCGCGCCCACCGCCGGGCTGCATTTCACGGGAGAAGTCCTGGAGCGCTCGCGGGCGCGGGGCGCGGCAGTGGCGTACGTCACGCTGCACGTGGGCCTGGGGACGTTTCAGCCGCTGCGCGCCGAGCAGGTGGAACACGCGCGGCTGCATTCCGAGTGGTACCGCATCGACGAAAAGAATGCCGCCCGGATGCGCGCCGCGCGGCGCTTGGTGGCCGTGGGAACCACCAGCGTGCGCTCAATCGAAAGCGCGTTGCGCGGCGGGGAGATGCGCGCGGTGACCGGCGAGACGGATATCTTCCTGAGCCCCGGCAGCCGATTCGCGGGCGTCGGCGCGATGCTGACCAATTTTCACTTGCCGCGCACCAGCCTGCTCCTGCTGGTGTGCGCCTTCGCCGGCACGGAACTGGCGCTGGCGGCCTACCGCCACGCCGTAGAGCAGCGCTACCGCTTCTACTCCTACGGCGACTGCATGCTGATAGTGTAAAAAGGAAAAAGGAAAAAGGGGTCAGACGCCATTTTTCGAAAAATGGCGTCTGACCCCTTTTTCCTATGCGCGCGTGATGGCGCCTTCGGAGGCGGACTGCACCAGGGCGCAGTACTTGGCGAAAACTCCGGTGCGGTAACGCGGCGCGCGCGGTTTCCACGCGGCCATGCGCCGCGCCAGTTCCTCGGGCGCGATGTCCAGGTCGACCACGCCGCGGTCGGCATCCACGGTAATCGAATCGCCTTCCTCGACCACGGCGATGGGACCGCCGTTGAAGGCTTCCGGCGCCACGTGGGCGATCATGAAGCCGTGGGTCGCGCCGCTGAACCGTCCGTCGGTCATGAGCGCCACGCTGTCCGACAGGCCCGCGCCCACAATCGCTCCGGTGACGCCCAGCATCTCGCGCATCCCCGGTCCGCCGCGCGGCCCTTCGTAGCGGATCACCACCACGTCGCCGGCCTGAATGCGTCTCTCGGTTACCGCCAGCATGGCGTCTTCCTCGCGATCGAAAACGCGCGCCGGACCGTGGTGCACCTTCTTCTCGTGTCCCGCCAGTTTGATGACGCAGCCTTCTGGCGCCAGGCTGCCGCGCAGAATGGCGATGCCGCCGCGCGGTTTCAGGGCCTTCGAGAGCGGCAGGATGACTTCCTGTCCGGGCGTCTCGCGGGCATCGGCGGCTTCCTCGGCGAACGTGCGTCCGGTGACGGTGATGGCCGAGCCGTCCGCCAGCCCCGCATTCACCAGCCGCTGCGCGATGACGGGAATGCCACCCGCTTTATCTACGTCCGCGGCCATGAACCGCCCGGCGGGTTTGATATCCACGAAGATCGGCGTGCGCCCCGAGACGATGTCGAAATCGTCGATGGTGAGCGGCACCTCGGCCTCGCGCGCCATGGCCAGCAGGTGCAGCACGGCGTTGGTCGATCCGGCGGTCGCGGCCACCCCCGCGATGGCGTTGTCGAAGGCTTTGCGCGTGCAGATATCGCGGGCGCGCAGGTTGCGGTTGACGGCGTCCATGATGACGCGGCCGCAGCGCCGCGACACGTCGTCCTTGCGCGGGTCCACCTGCGGCACCGACGCCGTGCCCATGGGCGCCAGTCCGATCAGTTCCATGACGGTGGCCATGGTGTTGGCGGTGAACTGGCCGCCGCAAGCGCCCGCGCCGGGGCAGGCATGATTCTCGATATCGAGCAGTTCCGCATCGGTCATGCGGCCACGGGCGTTCGCGCCCACCGCTTCGAAGACATCCTGCACGGTGACGTCGCGGCCCTGGAACCTGCCCGGCAGAATGGAGCCGCCGTAGAGGATGACGCCGGGGATATTCAGCCGCAGCATGGCCATGGCCGCGCCCGGGATGGTCTTGTCGCAAGCCACCAGCGCGACCACGCCGTCGAACATGTGGCCGCGCACCATCAGCTCGATGGAATCGGCGATGATCTCGCGGCTCACCAGCGAGGTCTTCATGCCTTCGGTGCCCATGGTGACGCCGTCCGAGATGGCGATGGTGTTGAATTCCATGGGAGTGCCGCCGGCGGCGCGGATGCCTTCCTTCACCTTCACGGCCAGCTCGCGCAAGTTGTAATTGCACGGCATGGTTTCGATCCAGGTATTGGCCACCCCGATTATGGGCTTGGCGAGATCTTCGTCGGTGAAGCCGATGGCCTTGAGCATGGCCCGCGCCGGCGCGCGGTCGCGGCCTTGGGTGATGGTGTGACTTTGCAGTTTCATAGGGGAACTACCAGCGTAGGGCGCGGCGGAGGGCGGAGCAACTGCGACGGCCCCGCGTCCGCCCGCTACCCCTCGACCGCCAGTTCCACCCACCCCGGCAGCGTGGCGGGCCTATTATTCAAAAACACGATGCGGCGCGTTTTCGGGAACGGCAGCTTGGACTCCAGCGCCCGGTCATAGAAACCGAACTGCTCCAGGATCTGGCGGTAGTCGGTGTTGGTCGCATCCAGCCAGGCGCTCTTCGCGCACAGGCCGCCGCCCCAGCCCATCGCCAGCAGGCAGGACCCGGATTGCCGCGCGGCCGCCAGGCGCTGTTCCAGTTCATCCAGATTCTTGTCGAGCAGGCCCATACCCGCCCACGAAGCGTATTGGCGATGCAGCGCCAACAGGCCCGCGGCGTAAATGTTGACGGCTTCGAAGATCTTGGCGCGATTGAAGGATTCTGGCCAGCGCACCGAACGGCGCACCTCCGGTTGCAGGAAGAACGTCTTCTCGTTCCAGATGCCGGTGAACGACGATCCGGGCGCGGCCATCTCGGCGAAGGCCGGCGTGCTATCGTCGGGCCTCGCGCCATCGGAAGCGCCGCGCGGGCTCTGCTTCCAACCCAGCGCGAAGCCGCCGCCGCGCGGCACCAGCGTCGAGGTGCGCAGCAGGTATACCTTGAACTGCGAAGTGGGCACGGTGTCGGAATCGCCCGCCCCCAAAAGGCGCATGCGATTCACGCCGGCCGAGCCGAGCGCCTGCTCTTCCACGGATTCGGCGGGACGCCGCGGCAGCCGCTCGCCCTTCAGACGGCTCAACAGGTCCGGCAGCATGCCTTCGCGCCAGTTGGCGAACACCATGCCGGTGCGCAGTGCGCCCTTGATGGCGGAACCCGGAATGTACTGGCCGGAAGCGCCCGCGGCGAACGTGGGGATGTGCAGGCTGTCGCCCATGGCGCGGTTCCAGTAGGCGGAGTAGGCCGCATTCTCGAAGGGAATGCGCCGGCCGGCGAAGTTCTGCGCGAACCCGCCCCAGGAGGCGAAGTCCAGCTTGTCGGCCTTCTTCAACTGCGCCAGGTAGCCATCCAGGCGCGGTCCCTTGGCCAGCAGGCGGAAGATGCGCCACTGGTCCAGCACGTTGACGTGGTCCTTCCAGACCATGTAGTCGATGGGACTCAGCTTGCGGCCGTCGCCCACCAGCAGGGGCGTCAGACACGTGAGGCGATAGCGCATATCAGCTCCTCACCCCGGGCAGCGGGATAGCCACCGCAAAGCCGGCGCGGAAAACGGGATGGGCGAACCCATCCGGCGCGACGTCGGGGGCGGCGCCGGTGGGCGCTGCGCCGCACAGAACGGAGCCTTCGGCGACCATTTGGACCAGTTTCTTGACCTCGCCGGATCCTGCCGGGCTTTCTACGCGTCCCCCGCGGGTGACGACGGAGTAGTTGCCGCGCGTCCAGTCCACCGCATCGGCGGGAGCCGGGCTGAACAGAGAGAGCAGCCAGTGGAGATGGACGGCGGCGGGCGCCGGCGGCTCGGAAACCGGTCCCGTGGGCGCGGGGGCAACGGTCGCAGCCGGCTCCCCGGGCGGCGTTCCGACGGCAACCGGTGCAGCTTCGGGCTCCACCACCAGCGGCGCCACATCGGCGGACGCCACCACGGCCGCTTCGCCGGCGGCAATCTCCGAGCCCTCGGCGGCCGGCGGCTCTTCGACCGGAGCCGGTGCGGCGTCGCGTTCCACCACCAGCGGCGCCATCTCGGCAGACGCCACTACGGCCGCTTCGCCCGCGGCAATCTCCGCGCTCTCGGCGGCGGGCGACTCTTCGACCGGCACCGGCGCGACTTCGGGTTCCACCACCAGCGGCGCCACGCCGGCAGACGCCACCACGGCCGCTTCGCCCGCGGCAATCTCCGCGCTCTCGGCGGCGGGCGGCTCTTCGACCGGAGTCGGCGCGGCTTGCGCTTCCGCGGAGGACTCCGGCTCAGCTTCAAGCGGCGTTTCGGCCGCGGGAACGCCCGCCTTGGCGCGCTCCGCCTCCCGCTGCAGGCGAAGCTGCCGGTAGAATTCCTCGTCCTCCTGGTCCGCGCTCTCCGCGGCGGGCGGCTCTTCGACCGGGGCCGGCGCGGTCTCGGTTTCAACCGCCAGCGGTGCCACGCCGGCACACGCTACGACGGCCGCTTCGGCGGCGGGCGGCTCTTCGACCAGGGCCGGCGCGGCTTCGGGGGCTGCGGTGGCCGCTTCGCCGGCGGCGATCTCAACGCCCTCGCCGCCGGGCGGCTCTTTGATCGGGGCCGGCGCGGCTTCTGGCCGCGGCTCGACTTGTGGCCGCAGCCCGGCTTCGGGCCCCGGCGCGGCGGCCGTTACGGTTTCTACGCGATCCGGCGGCGGAAGAATCATGTCGGGCAACTGGCCTTCGACAAACTCGGGGGACTCGGCACGGCCCCATCCGCGCGACCGCTCGCCGCCGAAACCCGCGTCGGCAAGAAGGCGGAATGCGGCTTTCACCGGATCGAGCCAGCGTCCGCGGGCCGCGTCGTCCAGGAAAGACACCACGGTCCACAAACCGGCTCCGGGACGGAATTCCAGACATGCCGTGGCATGGCGTTCGCTGACGCCCGTGTGCCGGTCCACGGCGGCGTTGGAGCGGATGTCGATGCGGAACGGACCCGGCCGGCCGGCGGGAACCAGGCACTGGCTGGGGCCATCCACGCTCCAGTGCTGCTCGTCCAGCCTGCGGCCCGCCAGCATCGCCTGCACGATTCCCAGCGGCACGAAGCGCGCGCTCTTCCACCGCACGCGCGCGGCCAAAAGGGCTGGCGCGACCGGCGGCCAAATCGTGCGCGGCGGGACCACGAAATCGATCTCATCCAGGAACGGGAAGCACGAGCTGAACGAGACCGCGGGGGCCGCGGCGCGCGCCGTTTCCGCCAGCCAGTCGTCCAGCCAGCCGAGCCGCGCCATGGCGCTCGAGACCGCGGAGTACAGCGAATCGCTGTGGTAGATCGAGTCCACGCGATTGCGCGCTCCCGAATCGGGCCCGATGCGCCAGGGGCCGGCGGGACGGAGCTTCACGAGCAGTCCCGGATTCATTACTCCTCGCGCACGAACGAAAAGGCCGACTCTGCGACGGCCGTCTGGATGGCGGCCAGCGAGGCGCCCTGGACGATCTCTTTCTCGGGCGCCCCGGAGGCGTAGTGATTGCGGCTGCGCCACACCAGGCGGAGACCGGAGAAGCTGACGCGTCCGCTGCCGCGCGCGCCGCCTCCGCCGAGCGAATCGTCTTCCAGCAGGCGCAGGCCCTCCAGCACCCGCAGGAACAGCGGGGCGTCCTCCTCGCACAACACGTCCATCACGAAGCGGGCGTGGAACCGCGCGCCGGCGGGCACGCGCTCCAGGGTGCGCGGATTGGCTTGCCCGGTGATGCGGTCGATGGCGTTCTCGCTCTTCACTTCGGTGAGTTCGTCGTCCAGGTTCTCGCGCATCTGCGGCGTGATGCTCTCCGGATCGAGCGGCGCGTCGAACACCGCCAGGCGCGCCGGAGTGGCCTGGGAAGTGTCGAGCGTCTCGCCCTGCACGCGCTCCATGCGGCCCGGATTGCGGCCGAACAGCAGGCAGATTTCGTCGTCGGGGCGGTCGCTCTGATGAATCCGCACTTCCTGCCCCTTGCGCCGCGAAAGATACACCAGTTCGGCGGGCACCGCCAGGCCGGAAGACTGCTCGAGCAGCGAGCGGATCTTTCCGCGCAACGAACTGCCCGGCACGTAGGGGCGGCCGAAGGCATCCTTGACCACCGGATTGTCGGAGCCGCCGATCTCGAGCGATCCCTTGCCCGCACCCACGTGCAGACCGGTTTGACAGTGCAGTTCGCCTTCGAGAATCAGCTTGCCGATGAGTTTCAGCTCGGTTTGGGAAGTGTGTGCGCTCATGTCTTACTCGTTGTAGGCCACGATGGCCTCGAAAAGATCCTTGAACCGTTCGTAACCGCGGATGTCGTTCCTGCGCGTCACCTGGAGCAGCAGTTTTTCGATCTGGTCCAGGCTGCGCAGACCGTGGCGGGCGATGGTGTACGCCAGGCGCGCGCGCAACATCACGAACTCGTGCTGCCGTTCGCCCTCGGGGGCGCGGACCGCGCGCCGCACCGCGCTGTACAGACGGCGCAACTGGCTCTTGGTGCCCGAGTCCATGTCGCGCATGCGGCTGACCACCCCGTGCGCCTGGTTGTCCAGGTACAGGCTGTCCGAAATCAACTTTTCGAGTTCGATTTCGGGCGGGCCCTCGGGACGGCCGCGGTCGAATCCCCGGCTGCCGCCGCGATCGCCCCGATCACCGCGGTCTCCGCGATCTCCGCCGCCCGGGCGGTCGCCGCGCGGCGGGCCCCCTTGCGGCCGCGCTTCCCGCGGGGGACGATTCTCCTTGCGTTGCTCCTGCTCTTGTGCCATGTCCTAGACCTCTGTCACCAATCTGGCCCACTCCAGGGCCACCAGGCCCGCGGGCCGTAACTTCACCTCCGCCGAGCGGCGCCCTGCCATTTCGCCGATCAGGTGGGTGCGCAGTTTCTGAAATTCGCGGTCGCGCGTGCCGCTGAGGATCCTGTTGAAACGCCGCTGGAAGCGCCACGTATGCTGGGTCTGCGCCGCGCCCTCGCCATAGGCTTCCCGGCGGTAGAAGCTGCGCAGTTGGTACAGGAACTGGTGCGACATGCGGAAGTCGCGAATCAGGCGGGTCACCGTATCCTTGAGATCGGCGGCGTCGGACAGGTGACGCCACTCCAGAATGCGGCCCAAAAGATAGATGCAGTCGCGGTCGGACGACTTGGCCAGGTCGAGATCCCGGCCGGCCTCCTCATACACCGCCGCCAGCGGATAGTAGGGTTCCGGCGCCAGCGCGATGGCCATCGAGATCGTCTTTCCCTCGGCGCCGGGGTAGTCCTTGAGATTCTCTTCCGTGAAACGGTGGAACAGGCGCTGCACCTCGCGCGCCAGGGCGATGAGGGCGTCCCAGGCGCCGTACACCGCGAAATCGTCGCCGCCGGAATAAATGATGCTGACCTTGCGCCAGAATTCGGGCAGCGAGCAGAGAACTTCCAGTTCGCCGGCGAAGAACTGCTTATACAGCACCGACAGCGGCACGTGTTCTTCGATCGACGGCACGCGGCGCAGGCGCAGCCCGAAACTGTCGACGTCGCCGCGCAGCACGCCCCATATGGAACGGCCCTGCGCGCGGCGTCCCAGCGTCTGTACGGGCGCGGCCGACTTGCCGTCGTCGCTCGGGGCCGCGTGGCGCGCCAGCATGATGCCGTCGGGCGAGAGATTCGAGGTCAGGCTCCAGGTGTGTTTGCCCTCGCCGGCCGTGACCTTCCCGGGAGCCTCCGGCGACCACGATACGTGCGACGCCTCGCGAATCCTGGCGCCCAGTTCCTTGGCGAAATACGCCGCGGCCTCGTTGCGCGCCGGCCGCGAGAACGGTTCGAACGCGCCCGCCTGCCGCGCCAGCGGGGTATGGCGTTTGCGCTGCAATTCCGCGTTCAGCCGTTTCCGGATGACGGCCCAATCGCCCAGGTTGTCCGTGACGCCCCAGATGAGGTTGATCGCGCCGCCGCTGATCTCGCCAATCTGCGCATTGGCCGCGGCAAGAAACGCTTCGGCGGCTTCGCGGGCCCCGCCGGGCAGCACCAGAAGAAACTGTCCGCCGCCGCTCGAGCCCAGCAGAATGCGCGCCAGGCCCAACTCCGCCAGCAGGGCGCGCGGCAGAACCTCGCACAACAGCGTGATCCACTGCGAACGTCCGGTGAGCAGGTCTTCGCCGGCGGAACGCGCGGAACGTCCTTCGGCGGGAGCAGCCAAAAGAAACTCTTCCGTGCCTAGGATTTTGCCTTGCAGCAGGATCTGTTCGGGCATGGTGTGCCGATAAGCCTTGAGAACCCCTAACTTTACCACAGATTTCCGAGAATATTAGAAGACCCGCGGCACTTCCCACGGTATGGGCAGACTTTCCTCCATGGCAGCCGTGGCGTTGTTCGCGGCCGGCGTGTGGGCCGGAGATCGGCGGGCCGCCGCGAATGGCCCAACCGCTTCCGGCGCCCGCTCGGCGGCGCCCGCCAGCCCGGTCCGTGCGGCCGCCACGCCGCGGCCGCCCGACAAGCAACTCGAAGCCATCATCCGCGCCAAATTCGCCAGGTCCAAAATCTCCGCGGACAAGTTCACCGTCCGTGTGCAAGGCGGAGTGGCCACCATCGAAGGCCAGACCAACGTGATCCAGCACAAAGGAACCGCCACGCGCATGGCAAAAACCGCCGGCGCGCTGGCGGTCAACAACCACGTGCGCGTCAGCGATGCCGCCAGGCAGAAGGCCGCGGGCAACCTGGAAGACGGCCGGCGGCGCGTGCAGATCAAACGCGGGGACGCCCGCGGCGAGCCCCGCCAGCAGGCCACGCCCCCCACGGCGCAGACTCAGGCGCAGAAAAACAACCCATGAGGACAGCGTGATAAACTGAAAATCACCGCCGATCCGTCATGAAACCGCTCATTCTTCTTACTCTCTGCGCGGCCGCCGTCTGTGCGCAGCAGGCCGCTCCCGCTACCGCTGCCGCCCCGTGGACGCAGCTCCCCGACACGGCCGTGATCGCCACGCTCGATGGCGAGCCTCTGACCATGGGGCAGTTCAAAACGTTCACCTCGTTCCTCCAGCCGCAAGCGCAACAACTTGTGGTGACGAATCCCGAGGAGTTGGTCAGGGAGATCGCCCTGATGCGCAAGCTCCTGGCATTCGCCTTGGAACAGAAACTGGACCAGACCAGCCCCGTGCGCGAACAACTCGAGTACAACCGCCTGGTGATGCTCTCGCAAGCCGGCGGCAGCTACCTGCTGGCCAGCCCGACCGTGGAATCGAGCGAGATCCTGAATTACTATAACGCTCACAAGGAAGACTTCAAGCAGGTCAAGGTCAAGGCGATCTGTATTTCGTTCAGCTTGACCCCGGCGCCCAGGGGCGCCCCCAAGGTTCTCTCGGAAGAGGAAGCCAAGGCCAAAGCCGCCAGACTGCTGGCCGCGATTCGGGGCGGCGCGGATTTCGTGAAACTGGTGCGCGAGAACTCCGATGACGCGACATCCAAGGCCCGCGACGGCGACTTCGACACGGTCACGGCCAGCGACACCAACATCTCCCAGGCGATGCGCGCCGCGGCGTTTCAGCTCAAGCAGGGCGAAACCAGCGAACCTGTCCGCCAGCCCAATGGATTCTATCTGCTGCGCGCCGAGGCGCTGTCCTTTCAGCCGCTGTCCCAGGTTCGGGACCGGATATTCTCCGAGATCAAACAGAATAAGGGCAAGGCGCTGCTGGACAAGATGCATGGGGAACTGAAGATCGAATTTCCCAACTCCGCATTTCCGGGGAAGTCCCCCGCGCCCCCCGCCGCCAAGTGACCGGCGAGGGCCACACCGCGCCCTACCTGACGGTAACCGGGAGCGTGATCATCGCCTTGGTTTCGGTGACCCCGATGAGCAGCGCTCCACCCGTCGCCCCCGCGGCGGCGTGAATCGATAGCACCGCTTTCTCCCCGGGCTCGATCCGCGGGCGGTCGAAAGCCGCTTCGATGCCCGGGAGTCTGCCCAGTATGAACAGGGTCATGGGCGCGGAGCTGGTATTCGCGATCGTGACCTGTTCGGTGGTGGACGGCTTCAGCGCCACCTCCGTCCGGTCCATGCTGAACCCGGGAACGCCGCCGCCACCGCCGGCCCCCGCCATCTGCATAGCCTCCGGGCGTCCCAAGCCGGACGGAAGATTCGCGTTCGCCGGCAACGAAGGGGTGGGATTCATGCCGCCCGGCATAGCGGGAAGCGCCGGCACGGCGTTGGCGGCGGGCGCACCCTGGTTGCCTTCGGCCATGCTGCGGACCAGGTCCAACGCGTCGATCCTGCGAAGGCTCCAGTACCAGACGCCGTCCAGCAAACGCCAGATACTGGCGGACGGCGCACTCGTGACCGTCGGCATCAGCGGGTTGATGGGCGGCATCCTGACCGTGACCATCACGTCGGCGCGCGTGAAATCGGGGGAGTACGCGATGCTGGTCAGTTCATAGCCCAGGTAACGCGGTTTGTCGCGATCATAGTAGAAGTCCCGGTAGTCCGGAGCCACAATCTCCTCGGCCTTGCGGTACTGGCGGTCGACCAGCAAATCGTAAAACGCCTTGATGCGCGCGCGCAGGGCGTGGTCCACCTCCGCGGGAGGTTGCGCCGAAGCCGGCGGCGGAACGGCGGTTTGCGCCAACGACAAAGCGGCGAAAAGGGCGATGAGCGGGGTTCTGACCATACCCCGATTGTAAATCGGCCGCGGGCCGCGCCGCCCGCGCTACGATCCCGCCATGCGCACCATCGCCTCCACGCTGCGATCCACATCCGCCTCCGTCGTGGCCCATGACGACACGCTGATGCGCATCGCCGTGCGCCCCTGCCACACCGTGCCGCCGCACCAGCACGTCCCGTCCTCCTGGATGGCCGCGATCGCCCGCTCCGTCTTCTCCGGCGTGCCGAAGGACACCAGCACCTGGTTCAGCACCACCTCGTTCAGAATCTCGAATCCCGCCGCCGACAGTCCCTCCGCGAACCGCCGCGCGCACCGGCAGTTGCCTTCGATCAGCTCCGCCAGGCCGCTTCGGCCCAGGCTCTTCAGCGCCGCCCACACCTCGATGCCCCGCGCCCGCCGCGACAACTCGGGAACGTACTGCGACGGCTCCCGGCGCTCGCTCTGCGGCAGGTAGGCCGCCGTCATCGACATCGCCGCGCGCAGGCATTCGGCGTCGCGAACCATCGCCAGGCCGCTGTCATAAGGCACGTTGAGCCACTTGTGCGCGTCGGTGGCCCACGAGTCGGCATCCCCGATTCCCCGCGCCAGGTGCGCGTGCCGCGGGCTGGCGGCGGCCCACAGCCCGAACGCGCCGTCCACGTGCACCCACGCGCCCGAAGCGTGCGCGCGCCGCAGGATCTCGGCCACCGGATCGAACGCCCCCGTGTTCACGTTGCCCGCCTGCACGCACACGATCGACGGGCCGCGCAGCTCCGGCAGGCATTCGGCGCGCATCCGGCCCTGCCCGTCCACCGCCACGCGCACCACGCGCTCGCGCCCCAAACCCAGCATGCCAAGCGACTTGGTAACCGACGGGTGGGCCTCCTCGCTAACCACCACCTGGACCTCCGGCGCGCCGAACAGGCCGCGCGCTTCCACGTCCCAGCCGGCTCGCCCGAGCACCGCGTGCCGCGCCGCCGCCAGCGCCGTGAAGTTGGCCACCGTGGCGCCCGTGACAAACCCGCCGCCGCACCCGGGCGGCAGAGCCAGCGCGTCCAACAGCCAGCGCAGCGACACCTCTTCGAGGAACGCCCCAACCGGCGAGCAGGCGAACAGTCCCGGGTTCTGGTCCCATGCCGACGCCAGCCAGTTGGCCGCCAGCGCGGCCGCGAGCGACCCGCCCATCACGAATCCGAAGTACCGCGGCCCGGCCGTGCCCACGGTGGCCGGGGACCCGATGTCGTCCAGCATCCGCACCACGTCTTCGGCCGCCGCCGGCCCGTCCGGAAACGGCTCCACAAACCCCGCCAGCGCGCCCACTGCCTCCGCCGAAGGGCTCACCCGGCGCTCCTGAATGTCCTCCCGGTATCGCGCCGCGCGCCGCGCCACCGATTGCAGCAGTTCCCGCATCCTCTTCAGAGTACCTCCGGTCGCGCGCGCGACGCAGAAGTGGGCGGGGGGCGATTCGCCCGCAAAACCGCTGGAATCCGAGCGTACGGGTGCGCAATGCCCGCAGCGCCCTTGTACTACTACCTGTCAAATTCTTCGCGCCCCGCGACGGTCCTATGTACTACCACCTGTAAAACTCTTCGCGCATCGCGACGGTTTTATGTGGGGCAGGCTGCCAGCCTGCGGCCGATTGTCAATCGGCCCGGCGAGCTGGTCTCGCCTGCGCGCGAGACGATCCGGCCCCCGGCAGCCCGGATTATCCCGCGCGGTTGGGTTGCGGCTCTGCCGGGCAGGTTTTCAACCTGCGGCCGATTTTCATTCGGCCTCTCGCGAGCGTTTGCCAATGCCGCTTGTGGGGCGGACCCCCAGGTCCGCAGCCGGCCCCCTGGCCGGCTTCTCGCCAGTGGCAAGCGCTTGATTCTGCGAGCTGGTAGCGGGACGGGGGAGTCCCGCGCCGACCTGGGGGTCCGCCCCACCGAGCGCCGGCAAATCCATTTCTGCATCGCGCACCCTTCCCCGCCAGCCACCCTATTCCCGTCGCGGCTTTCCGCCGATACGTCCAGTATGAACGCCACCTACCGCGGGGTTGCACCGGCCCATTCAGACGGTGGGCGGCTCGCGATCCGCGCCTTGCGCAGTCTCGGATGGCTGCCATCTCTCGCCGGCGCCGGGGTGGGCTGCCTGTTTCGATGGCTCTTCAACCTGATGCTGGGCTGCACGCACCGCCAGAAGTCCTTCCCGTTCACGCCCGTGCGGAGAAACGCCGCTCCCGGCGCCGCTCACAGCCATACCTACGTGGTCTGCCTGGACTGCGGCCAGACGTTCGAATACGACTGGCGCGAGATGCGGTTGAAGCCACCTGTGGCCGCGCCACCCACGCCCGTCCGGGCCTGTGCGCCACCGCGTCCCGCGCCGATCACGCTCGAACCCCCCGTGCCCCGTGCCGGAGAGCACCGCTTCCAGAGCGCTCGCGGCCGCGTGCGCCGCCTTACCGCGTGATCGACCCCAGCACCACCGCCCGCCGCGCTCCCGTGGCCGATGGCAGATTCCCCGCCCGCCGCCGCCACGTCTCGTGCGCCAGCACCGCGAACGCCACGGCCTCCTTGCCGTCCACGTCAACGCCGTAATCCGCCGACGTCGCTATCGCCATCTCCGGCAGCAGCGCCATCAGGTGCGCCATGATCTGCCGGTTGTGCGCCCCGCCGCCGGAGACGATCAGGTCGGCCGGCCCCACGCCGCCGATGCCGATCGCAACCGCCGACGCCGTCAGCACCGTCGCCGTCGCGATCAGATCGCGCAACGGCAGTCCCGACGCCTTCAACCGCGCCACAAACTCCGCGCCGTACTGTTCCCGCCCCGCGCTTTTCGGCCCCCGCCGCCGGTAGTAGGCATCCGCCAGCAACTCCGCCAGCAGCGCGCGGTCCACGCGGCCCGATCGGGCGATGCGGCCCCCCCGGTCGTACGCCTGCCCCATCTCGCGGGCCAGCGCGTCGATTGCCATATTGCCCGGTCCGGTGTCGAAGGCCGTAACTTGCTCCGGCCGGGCGCCCGCCGGGATCACCGTGACGTTGGCGATGCCGCCGATGTTGAGCGCCACGCGCGTCCTCGTGGCATGCCGGAACAGCAGGTAGTCCACCAACGGCACCAGCGGCGCGCCCTGTCCGCCGGCGGCAATGTCGCGCGCCCGGAAGTTCGAGACCACCGGCACGCCCGTCCGCTCCGCCAGCACCGCCGCCTCGCCGATCTGCAGCGTGTGCCGCCCCCCGTCGTGATGTACCGTCTGCCCGTGGCAGCCGATCAGCTCCACCGCGCCCCACCGGCCCACCGCGCGCAATACCGCCCGCGCGTACAACTCCGCCAGCCGGAAGTTCCAGCGCGAAATCGAAGCCGCCGAATCCAGCCCCAGAATGGCCTCGCGCACCCCCTTGGGATACGGCGTCGTCTGGAACCCGATGGTCTCGACCCGCTTGCCCGCGACTTCCACCACCGCCACGTCGATGCCGTCGAGCGAGGTGCCGCTCATCACCCCCGCGATTCTCACTTGCGCCTCAGCTCGTCCTGCAATTCGCTCAGCAATCGCAGGGCATCGATGGGCCGCAGTTCGTCCAGCTTCAAGCCGCGGATGCGCTCCGCGATGCCGTATCCCACCGGCTCGAAAAGCTGGATCTGCACCGGCCCGCGCTCTTCGGCGTGCGTCAGTTCCTCGGTGACCACGTGCTCGCTGCGCTCATGCAGCTTCAGTACCTCGCGCGCGCGCTCGATCACGCCCAGCGGCAGGCCCGCCAGCCGCGCCACCTCGATTCCGTAGCTCCGGTCGGCCGCTCCCGGCTCCACTCTGCGCAGGAAGATGATGTGGTCGCCGGCTTCCTTCACCGTCACCATCAGGTTGCGCACGCCTTCAAGCTGCCCCGCCAGCTCCGTGAGTTCGTGGTAGTGCGTGGCGAACAGCGTCTTGGCGCGGGTGCGCGCGTGGATGTGCTCCACCACCGCCCACGCCAGCGCCAGCCCGTCGTAGGTGGAAGTGCCGCGGCCGATTTCGTCCAGCACGATGAAGCTGCGCGGCGTCGCGGTGTTCAGAATCACCGCCGTCTCGGTCATCTCCACCATGAACGTGGAACGCCCGCGCGACAGGTTGTCCGACGCGCCGATGCGCGTGAACACGCGGTCGATCAGCGGCAGCGTGGCCGATTCCGCCGGCACGAAACCGCCCATCTGCGCCAGAATCGCGATCAGCGCCGCCTGCCGCAGGTAAGTCGACTTACCGCCCATGTTAGGCCCCGTGATGATGGCGATCAGGTCCGTCGAGTCGTTCAGATACAGGTCGTTGGGGATGAACCGCCCGGCGTCCCCATCCGCCATGCGCTCGATCACCGGATGGCGCCCCGCCATGATCCGCATCTCGCCGTCTGCCGAAAACGCCGGCCGGTGATAGCGGTTCTCCGCGGCCACCTGCGCCAGCGCCGCGGTCACATCCAGCTCGCCCACCGCCGACGCGGTCGCCCGCACGCGCTGCGCCTGCGCCGCCACGCGCTTCCGCAGATCGGCGAACAGTTCCTTCTCCAGCGTCTGGATCTTGTCTTCCGCGTCCAGCACCTTGCGCTCGTAGTCCTTCAATTCCGGCGTGGTGAAGCGCTCGGCGTTGGCCAGGGTCTGCTTGCGTTCGTAGTCGGCCGGCGCAAGCTGCAGATTGGAGCGCGTGATCTCGATGTAGTAACCGAAGACGTTGTTGAAGCGCACCTTCAACGACCCGATGCCGGTGCGAGACCGCTCGCGCGCCTCGATCTGCGCGATGTATCGTTTCCCGTTCTGGCTGAGGTCGCGCAGTTCGTCGAGTTCGGGATGGAAGCCCGCGCGAATCGTGCCGCCGTCGGCGATGTCGGCGGGCGGCTCGTCGGCAATCGCCTCCAGAATCGTGTTGGCCACGTCCGGCATTTCGTCCAGGCGTTCGTGCAGCCCCCGCAGCCGCGCGGCCTGCTGCGTATCGAAGCAGCGCTTCAGCGCCGGAATCTTCGCCAGCGACGCGCCCAGCGCCAGCACGTCCCGCGGATTCGCCGAGCCCAGCGTCACCTTTGCCAGCAGCCGTTCCATATCGAGAATGCCGCCGAGTTGTTTGCGCAGTTCGGCGCGCAGGATGGTCTGCTGCAAGAGCTCCCCCACGGCGTCGAGACGCAGCTCGATCTCCGCGCGGTCCATCGAGGGCCGCAGCAACCGCTGGCGCAGCAACCGGCCGCCCATGCCGGTGAGCGTGGTATCGAGCACCGCCAGCACCGTGGCCCGCTCCGCGCCGCCAACCGCTCCCGCGTCCGCCGCGAAGACCGGCTCCAGCAGTTCCAGGTTGCGCACCGTGACCGCGTCCAGCACCATGCAATCGGCGCGGTTGTAATAGGACGGGCGGTCCAGGTGGTCGAGCGAGGCGCGCTGCGTGTCGCGCAGATAGTGCAGGATGGCGCCCGCCGCGCCCACCGCGGCGGGGTGCCCGCCGAGGCCGCAGCCATCCAGCGACGCCAGCTTGAAGTGCTCGCGCAGCGTGCGGCCGGCGTAGTCGTGGGTGAAGACCCAGTCCTCCAGTTCCGTGCGCACGAACCGCGCTCCCGTCCGCTCCGCAGCCGCCAGCAGCGGCAGGTCCGCCGCGGCCAGCACCTCGCGCGCGCCAAGCTGTTCCAGCGCCCCGGCCACCTCGGCCGCGTCCATATCGGTGGCGCGGAATTCGCCGGTTGAGAGGTCCACATACGCCACGCCCGATTTTCCATCCGCGCGCGCCACCGCCGCCAGGTAGTTGTTCTCGTGGGAGCGCACCAGCGCGGCGTCCATAGCCGTGCCCGGCGTCACCACGCGGGTGATGTCGCGCTTCACCAGCTTCTTCGCGAGTTTGGGGTCCTCCATCTGGTCGCAGATGGCCACGCGGTAGCCCTTCTGTACCAGCCGCGCGATGTATCCCTCCGCCGCGTGATACGGCACCCCGCACATGGGAATGGCCGCGCCCTTCTCCTTGTTGCGCGAGGTGAGGGTGATCTCCAGTTCGCGCGCCGCCGTGACGGCGTCCTCGAAAAACAGCTCGTAGAAATCGCCCAGGCGGAACATCAGCAGGGAATTAGGGACCTGCTGCTTCACGCTGTTGTATTGCCGCATCAGCGGCGTGGAGGCGTCAGACATGTGCCAAGGTCTACATTATCTCAGCATGGAAGTGGGCGGGGAGGCGTTCCGCCCGCAAAACCGCTCGAATCCGAGCGTACCCGAGCGCAAGCCCCGCAGCGCCCTTGTACTACTACCCGTCAAATTCTCCGCGCGCCGCGCCGGTTCTTGTACTGCTACCTGTCCAATTCTTCGCGTGCCGCGACGGTCTGTGTACTACTACCTGTCAAATTCTCCGCGCGCCGCGCCGGTTTTATGTGGGGCAGGCTGGCAGCCTGCGGCCGATTGCGGGTGCCCTCCGGGCGCGGCCCGGCGAGCGGAGCTCGCCTGTGCGCGAGACGATCCGGCCCCCCCGGCAGCCCGGAATATCCCGCGCGGTTGGGTTCCGGCTCTGCTGCTCTGCGGGGCAGGTTTTCAACCTGCGGCCGATTTTCAATCGGCCCAATGCCGGCTTTGTACAAACTCCCAACAGGCGGGTTACAAACCCGCCGCAAGTTGAAAACCTGCCCCACATCACACCAGCGAATCCACCTCCATGTGGCGCGTAACCGGCCAATCCCCTGAGTCTGCAAACCCGCAACGGCGGTCGTGAAGCCGGTTTGCACCGGGCGGCGGCGTCGAGGCGCACGGCGCTGCCTCGCGAGATGGTATGCGCCTTGGGACGGAGTAGTCACTCCCCGCGGTTTCGGGGGGCAGCGGCGCGCCTGCTTGCGGAAATCGCAACCCGGGTCAGGCGTGTGGATGCGAGCCGGCGCCGGAACCGTTTCCGTGGCCGTTGTGCTTCACAGCCTGGCGATGTGCCAGGTCGTGGATAGTGGATTTCCGGAGAACTTCCAACATGGCGCGCTGGGCGTCGGCCCAAACCGCGTGGGCCGGACACGAACCCCGTCTCACGCAGGCCTCTTCCGAGGTGAGGCAGAGGTTCAGGCGAACCGGACCCTCGATGGCTTCCACCACATCCAGAAGCGACACCTCTTGCCGCGACACAGGCAGTTCAAACCCTCCGGTATTTCCCCGGTGGGATACCACCAGGCCGGCGCGCGTCAAGCTCTGCAAAACCTTCGAGAGGAATTGCTCCGGGCATTCCGCCGCTTCCGCCAAGCCGGCGCGACTGGCGCGTGTGTGCGCAGGCTGCCCGGCTAGGTGAATCATCACCCGGACGGCATAGTCGGCCGCTCGTGTCAGTTGCATATTAGTTAAGTAAGAAAATCCGCTTATTCGATTGAGCGGGTATGCACACTGAGCGCCACCTTCAAAAGCCCGCTATATTTGGACAAATCGGGTCAGTATTGCGAGGAACGCGGAATTTGGCTCACCCAACTGGGTGAAAGTGCCCGTGGAAAATGTCAACAGCGGCGCGTGGCCGGGTTGCCTGGCGCAACCGGAATCCCCCAACTCGCCCCCAGCAACGCACGCGATGACCAACCTCACCGCCACCACACCATCCCGTCCGCCTGGCACGCCGCCAAGCGCAGGAAACTCGTTCAACTCAAACCCTCTCTCAAGACGATCTCGCCGCGCCTCCCGGCCTCGATGACCGGGGATCTCAAACACGCTGGCGAATCGCCGCGACAGTACTCCCGATTTCCAAGCCGTCCGGCGTTGGCGTGGATCTATCCCGCCGTGGCTGGCAAATGTCGGCAACCCGCGTTTTGCAGCTAAGTGCCGTCGGTATTGTCTGGGCAGCGCTAGGTCTTCGACCGTGTGATTTGGTGCCATTACCGGGCCTCGCGGTCAGGGCGCTAGTGTACCGCGACCGCAATTCCCGCCGAGTAAGATTGCGCTGCCCAACAGGGGTCTGACGTGATTTTCCGCTGTCTTTGCGGAAAATCGGGTCTGACCCCTTTGGGCCCCGTCGCGAAGCTTACCCATTACAATCAGCGACGCAGACCGCTAGCGCACGAGCTTGCCTGTGGTGCCTCCTGTGGGTAGAGTGGAGTCGTGACCGCAGTGGAGGCGTACGAACTTACAAGCCACGGAGGTTCGACTGACTTTGCGCGGCTCGTCGGGGCGTGCGAGTCGTTCGGACCATATTGTCTGATCGGCGGTTTAGCCGTCAATTGCTACGTCGAGCCGGTGTTTACCCTGGATGCCGGCCTCGTCATGATCGCGGCCAGTCTGCCCGAGTTGACGGCACACCTCGAAGCGCACGGCTTCAAAACCGATCTACATGAGCACTCGCTGAACGCCCTGGCGCTCGGAACTGAACTGCGGATTCGGTTCGCGACCGGCGAACGGTACCGGACATTCCCCGCGCGATCGCTGGAGGCCACTGTCCTGGGAGTTCGCGTGAAGGTCGCTTGCCGGGAGGATGTGACCCAGGGTAAGCTCTGGGCCTACGGCGATCCCCACCGGCGGCTGAGCCGGCGCAAGAAAGACGAGTTGGACCTGATACGGCTCGCCGAGGCCTACCCCGAGCTGAAGGCTCTATACCCCAGTGAACTGCGGGAACAACTGGACCGCGGATAAGAAAAACGCGTTGACGGGCCGGATTTGATCGCGATGGATAGCCCCCGAGATGGGTGTTACACGGCCAGGTGGCATGACGTGGACTTACCGTGACCAATTCGGCGCGACGCTGTTTCCCCCAGGCGCCGGCAAGGTGGGACAAGACGGCTACTTGGTTTCCCCTGATCCCGTTTGCCAACCACTGCCACTGATGCGGCGCGCTGAGCCTGCTTGCTGTCATCCGGCGTCGGCGCGATAATCGCAATCATGCTGATTCGAATTGCCCTGGGGATTGCGATGTTTGCCGCACTCGCGGCTCCGACTTCAGTCTTCTTCCCAAAGATCAGCTATTGCAAGAACCGCCGGTCCGACACCCCACTGTTCCGGTTTGAGAAGAACGGCCTCGCGGGGTTCATCGACGCCGACGGTAAGGTGATCATACCTCCCAAGTTCGATGTCGGGTGGTTCGCCGAGGAGGATTTCGTCGAGGGGCTGTCGCCGGCTCGCTCCGGTCACAACTGGGGTTTCATCGACACCAAAGGGAACTGGGTCATCGAAGCGAAGTATAAGCGTGTCGAACATTTTGCGGATGGCCTCGCCTTCGTCACTGGTCACCGCGAGGGCAATGACTATCATGAAGCGTACATCGATAAGAGCGGCGCGACCATTATCGACTTCCCGAAGGGTGTCTGGGGAGCGCACCCGTTTAGCGAGGGCATGGCCGCTGTAATGCTATCCCTTATCGAGGGCACGGCCGCTGAAAGGCTACGCGACGGCTTCGGAAAACTCGGATACATCGATCGAACCGGCAGGCTGGCAATTCCGTATCAATTCGCAGCCGCCGGGCCGTTTCGCGAGGGACTGGCAGCGGTCGCATTCAACGGGCAATGCTACTTTGAAGGGAGAAACGGTTGGCCTCGGATGCTGTCCGCAGGTGTCGTTAACGCTACGCCTCTTTCTGGCGGACTTCAGGATTTTTCGATCAAAGCCACGGAAGCGCGTTATCAACGCCTCCGCGAATCGATTACCGAGCGATGCGGAGAGGGGTTCATCGACAAGACGGGTAAGGCCGTCTTTCGGTTCCAGGGAGCCCATGACTTCTCCGAAGGTTTGGCCGCCGTCGAGGACCGGGACAAATGGGGATTCATCGGCCATGATGGCGCCTTTCGAGTGCGCCCCGAGTTCGAGGATGTTGGCCCATTTTCCAACGGGCTGGCGCGGGCGAGCGTGGATGGGAAATGGGGATACGTCGATTCCGCCGGGCAGTGGAAGATCCGGCCTCGGTTCAAGGAAGCGGACGACTTTTCCGACGGGCTTGCCCGGGCCGATAGCGGCTACATAGACAAATCCGGAACCCGGGTAGTGAGTACAAAAGGGACTGCATTTGTGCAAGGTCTCGCTCACATCAAGCTCGGAACCAATCGGTATGGTTACATCGACCACACCGGAAGGATAGTATTTCGCTATCGCGCTAAGCCGGGGGAGCCGTTGATGACATACTGATTGACAGGGCCGCGCTCAAAAACCATTGGGCCGCGGATGAACGCAAAAACCCCTCTTGCTTTTGCTTATCTGTGTTCATCTGTGTTCATCTGTGGCCCAAAAAGTTTTGAGAAGTGCCTTCCTCTACCACCACAAAATCTTAGCCACAGATAAACACGGATGAACACAGATAGAACCGGCTACTGCAATTCGCTAACTGAACGCGTGCTCTCCGCCGTCTTCGAAGTCTCCAACACCCTTGGCGCCGGCTTCCTCGAGAAAGTCTACGAACGCGCCCTACTGCGCGAACTAACCCTCCGTGCCATCCGCTCCACCGCCCAAACTTCCCTGGCGGTCACTTACAAAGGCCACCCCGTCGGGCGTTACCTCGCCGACATCCTTGTCGAAGATCTCCTGGTAATCGAAGTCAAATGCGTGGACCGCCTCTCGCCTAGCCACACCGCGCAATGTCTCAACTACTTGCGAGCCTCCGGCCTCCGCCTCTGTCTTCTAGTCAACTTCCAAAGCCCCAAAGTCGAATGGAAGCGAATCATGTCCGGCTTCGAGCCCCCCGAGCCGATCCCGTTGACACCAATCTCGCCCCAATAACTCCTTTCCCTTCAACGTCCGCCGCCCCCTAATTTCAGACTCCACCCCCCTCCCGTGCTACATCTCAAATCGGAAGGTCTCATGAAATCCACCAGAAAACCCAAACGTCCCGTCTCCCCCGCGTCGCTTGCCGCCAACCGCGCCAACGCCGCCCAGTCCACCGGCCCCCGCACCCCCGAGGGCAAGGCCGTCTCCGCCCGCAACGCCCTCCGCCACGGCTTCGCCACCTCCTCCTTCGGCGTCGTCCGCCTCGAAGATCTCCAGGAGGTTGGCCGCCTCCAGGCCGATCTCGTCGCCGCCTACCAACCCGCCAACTCCCAGGAGTTGTTCGCCCTCGAGCGCATGGCCGTCACCCAGCAGACCATCCGCCGCGCCGCCCGCCTCGAGTCCGGCCTCTTCACCACCTGCCTCAATGAAACCCTCGACGCCAACGACTACCCCGCCTTCCCCATGAACCAGCTACTCTCCGGCGATGGCGAAATGGAAATCACCCGCGCCCAGAACCGCAACTACTTACTCGGCGAAGGCTTCCTCCGCCTCGCCCGCCAGTCCAACGGTTGGTCCCTCTTCCTCCGCTACCAGGCCCAGGCCGAGCGCCTCTACCGCCGCGCCCTCGAGGAATTCGACCGCCTAAAGGGCCTCCGCCACGAATTACCGAACGAACCCATTCCCGACCCCGAACCCGAAGTAAACACAGACCCTTACATCCAATCCGACTCGAACCCGTTTCCACCCCAAAACACCGCCCCTTCACCCCCACCGCGGACCCCGGCCACGCCCCCGTCCCCAGCCCCGCCCCAGCCCCCACCCTCACCCGGCCCCGTCCGCCGCGCCCCACCGCCCTTCCCGTGCGGATCGCGCCCCCCGCCGGCTTCCACGGATGCTTCGCCACTTGCCGGGACACCGCCAACGCGCAACCTGCGCCGCCCCGCAAGTCCCCGGTTCGCGGACCATTCCCGGCCCGGCTTCCACTCGGGATTTGCCTCCGCTGCATGTCCCTGATACGATGAAAGCGTCCCTCACGGTGGGTGTAGCTCAGCTTGGTAGAGCGCCGGATTGTGGTTCCGGTGGCCGAGGGTTCGAATCCCTCCACCCACCCCACCTCACACCCCCCAACACACTCTCTCGGCGCGGCGTACCGGCGGCTTACCCCAGCCCCAATACGTCGTTTCAGGAAACCTTGAAGACACATGAAAGACTTGCATTTCCGGGTGTAAAAACGTTGCGCTATTTGAATTTGTGAATTGCCTGCACGAAAACCGAAACGATCCCATGATTCTCGTAATTAACTGATACAGAATCACTTCTCCGTGAACTGAGCGCGTCTCAAAATATTCTATGGGGAGTTGCGGACCTCCATTTCGGAAATGTGCTAGCGTATGAAAAAGAAGTGATCGATGGGTCGTGCCTGTGCGTCAACGGGTCCTCGACGGCAGGTTCGATCCGGCAGTTTTGCTTCAGGAGGTTCATGATGAGGAAGTTCAGTCTTTTCGCTTCGTTTGTTTTGGCCGTTCCTCTTGCGATGTTGTCGCAGGAGTATCGCGGCGCCATCGGCGGCGCCGTGACCGACCCCACCGGGGCCGTCGTCACGGGCGCGAAGGTGACCGTCACGGAAACCCAAACCGGAACCAAGGTCGATACGGTCTCCGACAATGCCGGGCAGTACGTCGCACCGTTTCTGACTCCGGGCGACTACGCCATCGCCGTCAACATGGCGGGATTTAAGGAATTCGTGCGCAAGGGCGTGCACGTTGGCGCGGGAGAACACCCCGTAATCGACATTCGCCTGGAGGTTGGCGAAGCCACCCAAAGCGTCGAGGTGACTGCCGATGCCGGCATGCTCAACACGGAGAACGCTTCGGCGGGCCAAGCCATCAGCACCAGGGAAGTGGACGATCTGCCGCTCAACGGCGGAACGCCGTTGGCCATGGCGGCCCTCTCTCTGGGAGTCATCGCCACCGGCCAGCCCGGCCTGATCCATCCGTTCGATTCCGGCGGCGCGGCGGGTTGGAGCGTCGGCGGCGGCTATGCGCAAACCAGCGAACTGCTGGTTGACGGATCTCCCGACGCCACCTGGGACGGCCGCCTGGCTTACAGTTTGCCGAAGGACGCCGTCGAGGAAGTGCGCATCAAGGCGTTCGATTCCGATGCCTCCTACGGCCATACCGGCGGCGGCACGCTGAACCAGATCATGAAGACCGGCACCAACGGCCTGCACGGCACCGTGTATGAGGAGGTTCAGCCCAACACTCTGGCCGCCAATAACTTCTTCAACAATTCCAAGGGTGTGCCTCGTCCGGTGACGCACTACAATCAGTACGGCGTCACGGCGGGCGGTCCCATGTTGATTCCCAGAGTGTTCGACGGCAGGAACAAGCTGTTCTGGTTCTTCGCTTTTGAAGGCCTGAAAGATGCCCAGCCAAACGCCGCCTTCACGACCGTTCCCACCGACGCCGAAAAGCAGGGCAATTTCTCCCAGATTCTGGCCGCCGACGGCACCATTCTCTACGATCCGCGTTCGGCGGTTGCCAGCGGCTCCGCAACCACGCGCACCGCCTACCCCAACAATCTGATCCCCACCACCCAGTTGAGTCCGGTCGCGTTGGCGTACTTGAAGTACTACCCGGAACCGAATGTCGCCCCCACCAAGGCGGATGGCACCAACAACTTCGCCAACAGCGCCACCACCAATGACAATTACAACAACGAATTGGGCCGCCTGGACTATAACATGACCGGCCGCAGCCGCATCTTCTTCGACATCCGGCGCACTGGCTACACCCAGATCAAGAACGATTACTTCGACAACGCCTCGCAGGGGTCGCTCCTCTTCCGCAACAACTGGGGCGGAACGGTTGACGAGATCTTCGCCATCAATGCCACCAACGTCCTCGACGTGCGCGCTAACTTTTCGCGCATGGCCGAGATCCACTCGAGCCCCGGCACGGGCGTCGACCCGGCCTCCCTGGGCTTCCCGTCTTACATCTCCTCCAGTTCCGAATACCTGCAGATGCCCATCGTCAGTTTCGCCAATCCCAGCGCCAGCGGCTTCCAGGGGATGGGCTATTCGGCCACCAGCGCCGTCGCCAACAACAAACTGCCTTCGCAGTCCGCGCAGCTTTTTTCCAGTTTGAATAGGATCATGGGCAGCCACAACCTCAGGTTCGGCGTGGACCTGCGCCAGTACCGGCTCAACACGTATACCGTGGGGAACGCTACCGGCACCTTCAGTTTCAGTGCCAACACCTGGGTGCGGGCAGGCAGCGCCGCATCCTCCACGGTTGCGCTGGGACAGGATTTCTCCGAGTTCATGCTCGGCCTTCCCACTTCCGGCTCGTATGATCTGTCCACGTACGGCTCCTGGTACAGCTATTACGCCTCGCCGTTCTTCCAGGACGACTGGAGAATCAAGCGCAATCTCACCATCAGTCTGGGCGTGCGCTATGACTGGAACGGCCCTTACCACGAGAAATTCGGAAGAACGCTGAATGGCTTCGATTTTACGGACCCCAGCCCGCTGCAGTCCGCGGCCCAGGCGGCCTATGCCAAAAGCCCCAGCACGTATCTTCCGGCGGGCGCCTTCAACGTGCTTGGCGGCGATACCTTCGCTTCCCCGGGCAACAATGCCGTGTACCGGAGCGTGTCGCACATCGTGAGTCCCCGCGCCGGCTTTGCCTGGACGCCCGACGCGCTCCACGGCCGGACCGTCATCCGCGGCGGCTTCGGCGTCTTTGCCAGCCCAGTGGTGATTTCCAATTTGGCCATCAGCGGCACGTACTCCACCAACCCGTTCATCAATCAGCCGGGTTACAGCGCCACCACCACCTTGACGGCGCCAACCTCCACCGCCCTGGTCGCCTCCACCACCCCCACGTTGAGCAATCCGTTCCCCGCCGGCCTCGCTACGCCGACTGGCTCTTCCGCCGGCTTGTTGACCAGCGTGGGCGGCACGGCTTCGTTTTTCAATCCGGACATGAAGACGCCGTACTCCATGCGGTGGAACGTCGGCCTCGAACATACCCTGACGCAAAACACGGTGCTCGAAGTGCTGTACATCGGCAACCACGCCCTTCACGTCCCCGTATCCTATACGCAGCTCAACGGAATTCCGCGCCAGTATCTGAGCACTTACGGACTTCGCGATTCCAATGAAAGCTATCTCACCACCACGGCTACGGACCCGTTCAACGGCCTGATCGCCAGCGGGACTCCATCCGGCGCCTCCATTACCATCGCCCAGCTTCTGTCGCACTACCCCCAGTTCACCACCGGAGACAGCGCCACCGGCTGGAGCGGCGGCAGCGGCGTCCTGGAGGAAAACGACAGCGTGGGCAGTTCCTACTTCGATAGCCTGAACATTGGCATTCGGCATAGGCTTTCCAAAGACCTCTCGTTCAACGTCAACTACATCAAGTCCAGGTTGATCGAATTCGATTCCTGGCTGAACGATTCCGACGCGCGTCCCGAAAAGCGCGTGTCGCCAACCGATCACCCGAACCGTTTCGTGACCACTCTGGTCTACAGTCCCCCGCTTCACTTCCACTCGCACCTGATGGAGACCATCGCCGGTGGATGGTCGGTCAGCGCGGTGTATACCTATCAAACCGGTCAGCCCCTGGTTTGGGCCAATGGCAGCAGCACCAGCCCCGGAGACTATGTGTACCTCGGCGCGCCTCTAAACCTCGACAATCGCCAGGTCAACGGAAACGCGTTCGACCCGGCGGCGTTCGATGTCAAGAGCGCCGACGCGTTCAATTATCACATCCGAACCTTCCCCACCACCTTCAACAACCTCCGGCAGGACGGCATCAACGAATTGGATGCTTCCATCCTGAAGGATTTCCGGATCGGGGAGAAACGCAAATTCGAGCTGCGCGGCGAGTTCTACAACATCCCCAACCACCCGGTCTTCGCGGCTCCCGGCACCACAGCCAGTGCCACCGCGTTTGGCACCATCACGGCCACCTCCAACCTGGCTCGCACCGTTCAGCTCGTAGCCCGGCTGTATTGGTAGTGTTCTTCAGCGCTCCACAGCGGCCAGTTCTCCGGCTTCCGCCGGAGGGCTGGCCGTCTGGCATTTCACGCAGCCGTTCCCGCGGATGGCATCTCACGCAGCCGTTCCCGCGGATGGCATCTCACGCAGCCGTTCCCGCGGATGGCATCTCACGCAGCCGTTCCCGCGGATGGCATCTCACGCAGCCGCTCCCGCGGATGGCATTTCACGCAGCCGCCCCCGCGGATGGCATTTCACGCAGCCGCTCCCGCGGATGGCATTTCACGCAGCCGTTCCCGCGGATGGGATCTCACGCAGCCGCTCCCGCGGATGGCATTTCACGCAGCCGTTCCCGCGGATGGCATCTCACGCAGCCGCTCCCGCGGATGGCATCTCACGCAGCCGTTCCCGCGGATGGCATTTCACCTGCACTAATCTCTCGATCCGGTACAAGTTTAGGTGGATAAAGGATGGTCATGTCGCGTCTAGACGCAGGGTTGGGGGATATTGCCCAGAAGGGTGGGCGCCAGACGCACGCTTTTCTGGCCGGATTGACTGAAGCCCAAGTAGCGCGCGTTCAGTCTCTGGGCGAGGAAGTGACCCTTCCGGAAGGTGAACTGATTCTGGATAACGGGCAGCGCTCCACCTGCTGTTACCTGGTTCTGAGCGGCAGCGTGGCCGTGGCATTGGCCACGCCGCGCCTGACGGTTTGTGTGCAGGTGGTGGGTGCGGGCGGGATGTTCGGCTGGTCGGCGCTGTTGCAGGGGCAGGACACCATGTTTCAGGTCCGCGCCCGCGAACGGACCACCGCGCTGCGCATCGAAGGATCCGCCTTGTCGAAGTGCTGCCGGGCGGATCCGGAACTGGGCGTGGAACTCCTCCACCGCGCGTTACGCGTGGTGTCGGAACGGGTGCGCGCCACCGAGACGGTTTTCGCGGAGTGGTGCGGCGTGCGCGTTTCCGGATAGCCTATGACACCTTCGGCCGCGTCCTGGCGGGAGCGTTTTCGCAGCCGCCGCACGCTCGGTTTCACCGAATCCGTAATCCGCGAAATGACCCGCCTGGCGGTGCGCCATGGGGCCATCAACCTGGCTCAGGGATTCCCCGATTTCCCGGCTCCCGAAGCGCTCAAGCAGGCCGCGGCGGAAGCCATCGGCGCGGACATCAACCAGTACGCCATCACCTGGGGCGCCAAGCCTCTGCGCGACGCCATCGCCGCCAAGTACGCCCGCACCTACGGCATGGAGTTCGACGCGGAGCGTGAAATCACGGTCTGTTGCGGCGCCACGGAGGGGATGATTGCGACGCTCCTGGCGGTGGTCGACCCGGGCGACGAAGTGGTCCTGTTCGAGCCGTTTTACGAGAACTACGGGCCGGATACGCAGCTCTGCGGCGCCACCCCGCGCTTCGTCACGCTGCGCGAGCCGGACTGGAACTTCGACCGGGAGGAACTGCGGCGCGCGTTTTCCCCGCGCACCAAGGCGATCGTTCTGAATACGCCCAATAATCCCACCGGGAAGGTGTTCAGCCGGGAGGAACTGGAATTCGTCGCCGGCTTGTGCCGCGAATTCGACGCGTTGGCGATTACCGACGAAATCTACGAGCACATTCTGTACGATGGCGCCGTGCACATCCCCATCGCGTCCCTCGACGGCATGCGGGAACGCTCCGTCCTGGTCAGCAGCATGAGCAAGACGTATTCGGTGACGGGGTGGCGGGTGGGCTGGGTGCTGGCGCCCCCGCCGCTGACTGATTCCATCAGGAAGGTGCACGATTTCCTGACGGTGGGGGCCCCCGCTCCGCTACAGCAGGCGGGGGTCGTGGCGTTAGGCCTGGGAGACGACTACTATCGAAAGCTCGCGGATGAGTATACAGCCCGAAGGAGCCATATCGTTAGTACATTAGAGGCCGCGGGCTTACACTGCTTCGTGCCGCGGGGAGCTTACTATGTGATGACGGATACCACCGGAAGCGGGCATGCGGACGACCTGGCATTTGTCCGTAACCTGATAGAAAATGTGGGGGTTGCGGCCGTTCCGGGTTCCAGCTTCTACGCCCGTCCCGGAGAAGGGGCTCAAAAAGTCCGCTTTTGTTTCTGCAAAAAATATGAGACGCTGGAAGCAGCCAGACACCAATTAATGGAGCTCAAAACCTAGCTGGGGTTGTGAGCGGGAAGATACCCATGCTTCCACAATTCTTACTGCCGGAAACCACAATCCGCGAGGCTGGCGCCGGGCCGAATCTGCCTCTCGGCGACCATGAGGGCGGAAGCCTGATTCTGACTCTCGGTATCACGCGGATTATCGAACAGGAAAGCCTCGACCTCTCCATCTGGGGCTCGGCCGATGGAACGGACTGGGGCTCCAGGCCCCTGGTCGCGTTCCCGCAGAAATTTTACTGCGGCACTTACCAGATCTTGCTGGACCTCTCCGGCCACGCGGATGTCAAGTACCTGCGGGTGAAGTGGCAGGTGAACCGTTGGGGCAAGGGCAACCCCAAGCCCTTATTCGGGATTTACCTGTTCGTGCAGGAGATGGCCGAGGAGTTGGCTCTCGGCGCGTAGCCGGCGGCGCCGTTCGCGGTCCGGTGTAGTGTAACCCACCCCATAAAAGACTATGACGTTCCGAAATTCGGTCCGGAGCCGGCGCTCTCCCGCTGACGCCCGCGAAGGCTCCCGGTCCGGAGCCGGCGCTCTCCCGCTGACGCCCGCGAAGGCTCCCGGTCCGGAGCCGGCGCTCTCCCGCTGACGCCCGCGAAGGCTCCCGGTCCGGCGCCGGTCGCGGGCTCCAATGCCCCGCCTCAGTTGCACCCTGCCGGGAGTAAGGCCGGGCGCACCGTATTTCAGGCGGCGAAGGCCCGTTTCCACTTGCCAACGAGGCGGCTTGCTGGAACAATGTTCCTTGGGTCGAGGGCCTATGCGGATACGGGTACTGGGAATCGTGCTGGCCGGCGGAAAGGGAACCCGCCTTCATCCACTGACGCGGGAACGGGCCAAACCGGCCGTTCCGTTCGGGGGGAAATACCGGATCATCGACTTCGTCCTCAGTAATTTCATCAACTCCGGCCTCTACTCGATCTACGTGCTCACCCAGTTCCGCAGCCAGTCGCTGCTGCAGCATCTCAGCGAGGGCTGGCAACTGGGCGGACTGCTGAAGTCGCAGTTCGTCATTCCGGTGCCCGCGCAGATGCGCTCCGGGGAGAACTGGTACCAGGGGACGGCCGACGCCATTTACCAGAACATCAACCTGGTGGAGCAGTCCGATCCGCACGTGGTGGCGATCTTCGGCGGCGATCACATCTACCGCATGAACGTCACCAACATGATCGAGTACCACGTGGAGAAGAGCGCCGAAGTCACCGTGGCGGCGGTTCCGGTGGAGAAGAAGTTCGCAACGGAGTTCGGGGTGATCGAAGCCGCCGAGGACGGCCGCATCCTGGCCTTCCACGAGAAGAACCCGGACGCGCCCACCATGCCCGACGACCCCGCGCGCGTGTACGCCTCCATGGGCAACTACATCTTCTCCACGCGCACCCTGCTGCGCCTGTTGCACGACGACGCCGCCGACGAAAGCAGCCACCACGACTTCGGCGTGGACATTCTGCCGAAACTGGCCGGCCGCGCGCAGATTTTCGCCTACAACTTCCACACCAACCGCATTCCCGGCGAGCCCGCCGATTCGGTTCCCTACTGGCGCGACGTGGGAACCATCGACGCCTACTACGAGGCCAACATGGATCTGCGCTCCGTGACCCCGGCGCTCAACCTCTACAACCGCGAGTGGCCGCTCCGGACCGCCAGTTATCCCGATCCTCCGGCCAAGTTCGCTTTCGACGACGACAAGCGGCGCGGGCACGCCATCGATTCGATCGTCTCCGGCGGCTGCATCCTCTCCGGCGGAACGGTGAGGGATTCGATTCTCAGCCGGAATGTCCGCGTGCACACCGGCGCCGAAGTGGACCAGTGCGTGATCCTGGACAACTGCGATATCGGGCGGCGCGCCAGGCTGCGGCGCGTGGTTCTGGACAAGAACGTGCGCATCCCGGAGGACGCCGAAATCGGCTACGACCTGGCGCGCGACAGCCGCTACTACCACGTCACCGATAGCGGCCTGGTAGTGATCGGCGGCGGACGCACCATGGTGGATCTCTCGGGCGTGGTGGTGTAGTCTGGAACAGCAGATTTTCGGCTGGATCGCGCAGTACGGCTACCTGGCCATTTTCTGCCTGCTGATGTTCGGCATCGTAGGGCTGCCGGTGCCGGACGAGACCCTGCTGACGTTCACCGGCTACCTGCTCTATAAGGGAACGCTGTCGCCGCCGCTGGCGTTCTTGACCGCGCTCGCGGGCAGCGGCTGCGGCATCAGCCTGAGCTACTGGCTGGGGCGGACGTTCGGGTTGGGGCTGATTCACCGCTACGGCCGCTACGTCCGCATCACCGAAGCGCACGTCAACCGGGCCCACGACTGGTTCCGGCGCAGGGGCCGCTGGGGCCTGACCATCGGATACTTCGTTCCCGGAGTGCGCCACTTCACGGCTTACGCGGCCGGCATGAGCGCGCTCGAGCCGCCGCAGTTCGCGCTGTTCGCCTATAGCGGCGCGGTGCTGTGGGTCTCGACCTTCCTCGGGCTGGGCTACTGTCTGGGCGAGCGGTGGGAAGCGGTGTTGCGGATCATCCACCGCTATGCCGTGGAGGCGACCGTGGCGGGGGCTATTGTGGCGGCGGCGTTCCTGGCGGTGCGGTGGTGGTGGAAGCGCAGGGCGCGGGCCTGACGGGCTCGGCGGCTACCCGGCAAGGCCACCCGATCTCGTTTCGGCCGCCTTATGGCTCGCGGCCCATGCGAAAACACGAGCCGCGCCCGGCGAACTCCTCCGGAGCCAGCCCTTCAAACGGCGCGCCGAATTCCGTCAAGGCCGTACAAATCGCCCTGGCATTCTCCACGTCGTGCTTTACCGGAGTGTCGATGTGGGCGTTGAACACGGAGAAGGGTTCTTTGGAGTCTGGGTACATCCGAGGCCGCGCCCTTCAACGCGTACATGGCCAGGGTCATTTCGGAAACCGCGGCCGGCCTCGGGCCGCGCGCCGGGGACCGGCGGACATCCCGATGAGCTTCCCAGACGCGGCCCCGGGGCTTGTGGCACCCGAATCCGACCAGTTTCCGAGTGGAGCGTTAGCCAGGAGCACGGGACTCCATCTGCGCGTCCCGCGCCACCTCTCCGGGATGCCCACTTCCCGGCCACGATCCCAGGACGCGCTGGCCACGGCCACGAACCGGGGTTGGGAAGGCTTTTCAAGAGGCGCGGGCGAGACAGTGACTCCGCGGACGCGGTCAGGTCATTTTACGGGTTGCCCGGAGCTTCAAACCGCCGTACCCCGGTAAGGCGCATGGCCCCGCCGATCAGATCCGAAACCGTTACCGTGCAATCGCGAATGACTCATCGAAGCCCGCATTCTCAGTTGACGCGGCAGGCTCGCCAGCGCTTCCATGCGCTCCGGCAGGCCGTTTGAGTCTGGTGAGTTCACTTTTCAGGCAATCGCGGGCGGAACAGCGGATCGCCGTACACAATTCCCCGGCCCTGAGTGGCGAGGTAGACGCGGCCGTAGATCCGCGGGTTGCCCGAGACGTTGCCGAGCATGCCGTACTGATGGCGGTCGTCGTTGATGCGAATCCAGGTGGCGCCCATGTCATCGGAACGGAAGATCCCGTAAACGCCGGCCACGGTCCCAACCGCGTATACGGCCGGATAGGAGGCGCCAGGAGCCGCCATGCCGAACCCGACCAGGGGTGCGCTGTCGATCGACGCGAGTCTTTCAAAACTCGCCCCGGAATCGGTGGAGTGGTAGAGGCCTGTCGAGGTCGGCAGCCAGACGTTGCCTTCGTGGCCCGCGACGGCTTTGAGATTGGCCTCCGCGGTCCAACCGGCGGACCCGAAATCCTGCGGCAGGCCGGTGGCCCCGGCAACGAACGAGACGCCGCCGTCGGTGCTGACGAAGACGGCGCCGGAGGCGGGATCGTAGCCGTAGAACTTGCCCGGGTTCACGCGATCGGATACGACCAGTAACCCGACCGGCGCGCCGGCCGAGGAATGGAAGGTAGCGCTCCGGTCGCGCGAGTAGGCCGGTACGGTGTCTCCCTCCGCCCAGATGACGGTGGCGCCATCGGCGGACACGGCGACCGAGGCGACGTAGCCGTCCGCGGTGGGACCGAGACCCGAGCCGGGCGGCGTGGCCGCAAACTGCGTCCAACTTGCGCCGCCGTCGGCCGACCAGGCGCCGGCGATGTGCCCGACGTAGTCCAGCAGGCCAACGCGAGCCATCAGGGCGGGGTTCGACCCGGCAAAGTCCAGCGACGCGACTTCGATCATGTACGGATTCTGAAACGGCAGCGGAGAAACGTTGAAATCGTCGTGGCGAAATCCGCCCTGGTCGGCTATGGCACTCAGCAGGTGAGCGCCGGACGGCGGGCTGACGACCTGGTGAATCACCGTTTCCTCGATTCCATTCGCGCCCACATACCAATGCGTGGGCTGCCCGGAATCCAGGTTAGTCAGGTCGTTGGTGGCCAACACGGAATTGGCGGCGTCATAGATGGCGTGGTTGGAGTCGAACGGATCGATTTCGAACGAAGCGTTCCACCAGCCGAAGACCGGTGGTTGAAAGTCGAGATACGGCGACAGGGAGGTGTCGATTATGGCAGACTGCTTCAGACTGCGCCAAGTAACACCGCCGTCGGTGCTGCGGAAGAAGTCGTCGCCGGGGTACCAGCGGTTCCAGGTGCCCACGACGACGGTCGCGTTGCGTTGAGCGTCCGCGCTGACGGCGCAGTAGCCGTACCACAGGGCGTTCGGCCTATCCGGAGGCGTGATGTCGGTCCAGACGCCGGTGCCCGTGTCGAACCTGTAGACGGCGCCGTTGGAGATGGCCAGCATCCCCGCGGAGTTGGCATAGGTGACGTAGAGCAGTCCGTCGGGACCGAGCGAGCAGCGCATGGGCCGCAGCGTCTCTCCGTCGGGCAGAGTAGTGGGTTGGCCGGGCACCTGCCGCCAAGTCGCGCCGGAGTCGGTCGAACGGTAGATGCCGCCGGTGTAGGCGCCGGCATAGACGGTGCCGGCGTGGCGCGGGTCGAAGCGGACGAAGAGCACGCCGGCCAGGTCGGGCGAAGACGTTACGGGAAAGCTCGCCATCCGGCTCCAGGTGGAGCCGTAGTCCTCGCTGACCCATAGCCCGTTCTCATGCGTTCCGAGGTAGAGTTCGTTGGGCTGGAAGGGATTGACGGCGAGGCGCTCGCCCGTTTGCTGGCCGTGAAGGAGGTCATTGCCGCCCATCTTGAAGGGCAGATCGACGCGCTGGAACGTGTTGCCGCGATTGGCGGAGACCAGGATCGCCGCGTCGATGGGAGACCCTGAGTCGATGTACATGCCGGCCGCCAGATAGACGCGCCGCGCATCGGCCGGGTCGACGGCGATACTCTCGATTCCCATCAGGCTCCAGTCCGCGCTTGTGCCGCCCAACCAGTCGGTCAGCGGAGTCCAGAGCGAGGTGGCCGCGCTCCAACGGTAGGCTCCGCCGACGTCGGCACGGATGTACATCAGACCGGGCTCGGTGGGGTGGAAGTAGACGCCCGGCATCACTCCGCCAGCGACGATCCTGACACTTTGCCAGACGTAACCGCGGCAAGCGAAGCGTAGCGCGCCGGCGGCCGATGCGACGGAGTCCGGAGCCGGGGGGTTCTCCGTGCGGCCGGGTGGCACGGGGCGTGCCGTGGGCTGCCTGGCCGGAACGGTCCCGGACGCCCCCGCCGCGGACGCCTTCACGCCATTGCCCGCCAACTGGCAGAGCATCGCCGAACCGCAAATGGCGAGTGCCGATAGACCCAACGTGGAGGCGACCGCTTCCCAGCGCGCAGCAGACATCAACGGTGTACTCCGATCAGCGAGACCATTCTACACCTGGCGGCGCGGCGCCCCCGTGGCACTCTCGGCAGGCACATGATGGTGGAGCCCTCAGCGCGACCGAAGAGCCTGGCAGTCCCGCTGGTCCCGGTCCCAGGGTTATGTGCAGATATCGGTAGGTTCCGGGGGCACTCTCGGAGGGGCGCGCGGTCCGGATGGAGCAATGCGGTTAGCGGTCACAAGCCGGCTTGCGCGGACTAATCTCGCCGAAGGCGGTTTCGCTGGCCACATCAGCTGATATGCTCCTGACCCTCTTGTCCACGGTAGAATCGAGATTCACCATGGCTTTCCCGAGCATTGACGAAGTTGTCGATTCCTACGCCGCCTATCTCGGCGCAGTGTACCCCGATAGCCTTCGACCGTTCAATCAGCGCCGGAATGCCGACCGCGAGGGGGCCATCGCGGAAGCGATTGTTTTTCGGATGCTTCAGACTTTTGGGGTCCGGCCGGAAGTGAACGAGGTGCCGGGAACCGGAGGGGCTGACTTCTTGTGCTCGGCAACCGGAGGATCACCGCTGGCGGTGCTCCAGGCGCCTTCGCCCGAAAGCAGGTTCGTCGTTGAGGCGACATCTCTAGATCCGGCCGCCGTAAGCTCGCGATCCCACCTTCCGAACGGGCCTCCGGTTGAGGGCGGTGGCGGAGCGTTTGGGCTACTAACGGCGGCGGTATTTGCCAAGTCGAAGAACAAGACGAGGCAACTCGCAGGCTATCCCATGCCCCGCGTCCTCGTGATCGCGTCGAGCCACGAACGTATTGGGGCGCTTTTTAATATCTATGCGGCGGAAGAGATTCTCGTGTCGGGTTTCCACTGGCGACAAGAAATTGGAAGTGATGTGATCGATCACAATCGCTACACGGACCTGACCATGTCTGTGTTCATGAAGCCGTCGCCGGATGGGATGACGATTCTTCCCGCCCGTAAGAGCATCTCGGCCATACTCCTCGTGGCCGCTCACGGGACTGAAAGCGTTGTCTACGGCATTCTTCACCCCGAACCTTCGTACCCCCTGAACCGGTGGTTTCTTCCTTCGATTCCGTTTATTCGAATTGCCTCATGGCCCATCGTGGACGGCCGGATAACTACGGAATGGGTTACCGCGAATCCGAAGGGTTTGACGGTACACCACGCGCCGGTACGGGTGCCCCGAAAAAAGCCGATGATGCCGGAGCCTGTGGATGCGGACGATACCGACGGATGACGATCAGAAGGAACTTCTGAAGGTCGGTGAGGGTGTCGGATTTGGATGGTGTAGATTGGGTTTATGGCTGAAGAGGAAACGGTAAGCGGGTTGGGGCTCTTGAGAGTGGCCGCAACAGCCGCACTGGCGAACTATGTGAATGATCACTTCGCCATGATCGGATTTCAGGCTTATCTCTGGAGGATGATCGTTAACGTAGACTACGGACACGGCGATCCCGCAAAGTTTCCTGCGCCCGGCGAACCAGCCCCGCCGGAAAGCGCGGTCGGCCAGATGACGAGTCACTCGCAATACCTGAATGAGATGATGTTCTGTCGAGGCGTGAATAGCTTTCAGACGTACCTCGCTGAACTGTTGACGTTGATCTTTGAAGCCAGACCGGAAACGCTAAAGTCACAGAAGATGGTCACGCGCGAGTTCTGCGTAGAGCACCATGCGGCGAATGACCTGATCGCCGCGCTCGCCAAACAAACGGTGGACGAGCTTGCCTATCGGAGCTTGAAGGATGTCGCCAGATTCTTCGAGAAGACCCTCCGTCTCCCTCTGTTCACAAAAAAAGAAGATCTAGAGAAAACCGCGCTCCAAGTCAACATCCGAAATATCATCACGCACAATCGGGGAATTGTGGATACCTTCTTCGTCCAGCGTCACCCCGGGTTCTCAAATGAGGTGGGCCATCCGATCTTGATCGAGAGGGATAGTGAAACCGGCGAGCAGGTGGGAGGCTTACTCTTTTTCGCGAGACAGTTGGATATGCGGGCCATACAGAAATTTGGCTTGCCGACGCTCCTCCCGCAAGGCGGGCTTCAGAGTAGCGAACACAATGATATAGGCTGAAGCTTCCAATGGACGACCCAACCTTAAAGGGCGCGCCAAGGAGGGGCCCTATTAGGAACGAGAGACGCGCCTGCATCCGCCGACGGCTGCTCTGAGCGTATCGGCGATCCGTAAAGAGGTCGTGCACCGGCTGTTCGGTGGAGCATTCTCCGAGTGGCGCGTGGTCCGGCCGGAGTGAGCGCATCGGCAAGCGCCGTTCGGCCAGGGAGGATCCGTTTCCGGAACATATGTTCGGGCAGCGTGTGCACGGGGGGCGGGGGAGTTTTCGCGCTGGTGTGAATGGCGGAGGATTGGTGGGCACGATCGCGTTCGCCCTCGCCGTGGGGTCTGGCTTCACCTCCAACAAGAACCGAAGAATCGCGGGTGCGAGCACTCCGGCGCGCCACGCCAATTCCGAAGCCAATTTGGCGGACGAGTCGATGCGGAATGAGCATCCGCAGCTTAACGGCGTTGTGCCCAGGAGCGGCGTTCTCGAAAATGCGCACGCCCGCGGGCGCTTCAACCAGGCACGCCATAGACAGGCGCGGCAGAGGCGGTGAAGTTGCGTCAACTAGCGGTCTGCGTCGCTGATTGTAATGGGTAAGCTTCGCGACGGGGCCCAAAGGGGTCAGACGCGATTTTCCGCAGACGCGATTTTCCGCAAAGACAGCGGAAAATCACGTCAGACCCCTGTTGGGCAGCGCATTCTTACTCGGCGGGAATTGCGCCGCACTACACGGTGGCGGCCTGCAACAGGTCAGGCAACGAGCCCTTTTTCGAGATCCTCCCAACAATCGCCGCCGGATTGCGCCAGATGCAGCCAATTGCCGGGCGGCGCCTGACCGTTGCGGGCCGCGACAAGGGCCAGATCGACGAGCTTGCGCCTTCGGGCGTCCAAACCGCGAAGCGATTCAAGGAACGCCACCATGCGCGCGACATGCGAACGGAAAGCGCCGGCCGATGGCGTGTGGCCGTGGGCAAGGAACGCGAGCAGTGCGGCCAGTGTGGCCGAAGCGCGGGCTTCGGGGCTTCCTCCGGGCATGCCGCCATCGGAGTCCATGGTGGATGCCAGAGACATGAGGGCGTCTTCCGGGGACTGCTCCGGCTCGGGCTCGGGCTCGGGAACCCGGTGGGCGGATGGCCGATCGCCGAGAAGCATGGAGCGCAGGCGGTTCCCAAGGGAACCGAACGCCGCCGAACTGGCGGTGGGCGGAGGGCTCATCGACGCCCGCATCATCGGCGACGGCATCATCGACAATTGCATGAGCGTCTCCAACTGCATGGACATCTGGCCCACACTGGGCATCCCCGGGGCGGCCTGGAAATACGAGCCGAATTCAGTGTCTTGGGGCATGCCGACGGAGACTACGCGTGTTTCCGGCAGTTGGCCGGGCCGGTCGCCAGCGCGCTTCACCACGGCGACCAGCGACATTTCCCGGCTGGCCAAACCGTACGTCCGGCTCAATTCCAGCAAGCGCGCCGCCACCCGGGTCCGTTGCCGCTTTTCGAGGGGCGCCAAGGCCTCCACGCCGGGGTAACGGCCCTCCCAATCGGCAATCAGCCGCGCCCCTTGCAGCAACCATACCGCGTCGCCGATATCGCCGGTGGCGAAGTGGATGGGGAGGGCGAGCGAGCCGCCGTCCCAAGCGAGGTGGATTTCGCTCCCGTCGGCAGCCTCGCCAAAGAGCATCACGGGTGTGCCGGCAAAGACCGACGATGGCGGCTCCGGCTGGATGTTGCCTTGCGCCCTGAGACCGGAGGCTATCGGCCGGCTGACCGAGGCGAACAGATCGACCGCCGTCAGGTCCACGCGCTCGCGGGGCGTGACGAATCGGCTGACGCCGCCGGTTTCGCGCGCCAACAGCGCCAGAAAGCGGTCCTGGCTGGCGCTACCGATGCCCAGGCAATGCAGGCGGGTGTTGGTCCGGCGGGCGTCGGCCAAGATCCGCTCCGTGCCGGCCACCTGTCCGTCGGTGAGAATGAGCACGTCGCCGCCGCGGCCTTCCAACAGTTCCACAGCCTTCTGAAAGCCGGATGCCAGCTCGGTGCCTCCTCGCGCGGTAATGCTTTCCAGAAAACGGTGCGCCCGGTCGCGGTTTTCCCGCGTGCCCGTGAGCAGGCGCGAGTCGCAGGTTTCGACCGCGTTATCGAAAGCCACCAGACCGAAGGTGTCGGCTTCGGACAACGTGGCCAGGCAGGCTTCGATCGCCTTGGCCGCCTGGGTGAGCGGTGCGCCTTGCATGGAGCCGGAGCGGTCCAGCAGGATCACCACGCGCCGCGGGGATTCGCTCCCGGCGCCGAAGCTGGTGGAGGGAATGATGGCGGCGAAGCGGCCCTTTCCTTCCTTGTCCGGGCCGGCGAGAACCTGCGGCCGTGCCTCGCGATAATGGGCGTCCAGCACCAGGTCGCGATTGGGCACGTCCTTCTCAGGCGCCAGAGCCACGCGGCTGGCGGCGCTCTCGCGCCTCACGCGGATGGCGTGAGAGGGCGACCCCAGCTCGTCGATTTCGAGCATGCCGGCTACCGAGAGATCGAAGCCGACCTGGTGAAGCGCCGACGCATCCTCGCGGAATCGCGGCAGGATCACGTCGCCGAACTCGCCGGATGGAAGTTCCATGTCTCCTTCCCCGGCCACCACGGCCGTGCGGGCGCGCGCGTGGTAGGCTGGCGCAAGGGTAAAAGGGAACCGGAAGCGAAACCCGTCGTCCCGCAACTCCACTCCGGCAAGCAACTCCAGATAAACGGTCACCTCCTCGCCTGGCCGGATGTTGCCCACCGTGAGATTGATCACTCCGTCGCCGTGCTGGCGCGCCAGCGTGGCGAGCGACCCTTGTGCGAGGCCTTCCTCATAGGCTTCGACGGCGGCCTCGGTGGAGCGCAGTTCGGAGTGGGCTTCAAACCCGTCACCGGCGATACGAAAGCGGCGCATGGCGGCATCGCGCGGTAAGGGGAATGAATAGATGACCTCCAAGGGCTTCGTTTCGGCGGACCGGAAAACGTGCTGCACGGAGAGGCGCGCGCCCGCGGGCAATACCTGGCCGGTGAGCCAGAGCCGCTGCATGGCGAGCTGAACCGCCGCTCCGGTGTTTCGGTCGATGGGTGCAAAACAGGTTGGTGCGGTCACTGTTTCCTCCTTAGGCGTATGGCCATCTCGTCGAGCACATTGCGGATCTGTTTCCGGCGCCAGGGGCTGACATCGCCACGGGTCAGGACCAGCACGTCGTCCGCGATCGAGTGCCGCCACCAGGCCTCGGAGGGATAACGCGGCGGGGCGGCCTTGGCCCCTTCCATCAGCGGCGCAATCTCGGACAAGTGGCGCCCCTGGGCCTGCAGGGCCTTGATCGTTTCCAGACGCTCGAAGTGGCGACTGGTGTAGACGGCGCCCCGTCCGGCCTTGGACGGCCCGTCGAGCAGGCCTCGGGAAATGTAGAAGCGAATGGTGCGGGCCGGAATTCCACTGGCGTCGGCCAGTTCCGCGAGTGTTCTCTCTTCGCTCATTCTGCCTTAGGGTAGGACAAAATATCGACAGTGTCAAGTACTGTGTTATTCTTCGTGGCTTCAGCGCCGGAGCACCGCAACTCCGGGACGGGCAGTCAATCGAGTGGATGGCGTGGAACCGCGGCGAGACCGTTAGCGGGGTGAAGCAGATGAATCCCGCATGGCCTGACGGGGGGGCCGCGGCCGAGCGGGGATCCCGACGGCGCAGTGGGTGGCGGCGCAGGTGTCTCCGCCGTCACCCCTAACGGCAGGGGTGTTGCATGCCTTCACGCGGTTTGAGTAGCGGTCACCTCAGGGCGGCGGTCCGCGGGCTGGAGGGTGGCACGACCCGCGAGTTTTAGCGCAGCGCGCGCCAACCGCTATCGATCACAGCCCACCGGCCACCATTCACACATACTCCTCAGACGGGGTTGTGGGAAGGGTCATCGGCTATCCCGTAACCGCCCCCGATATGGGCAAATACCGGTAGCTATCCCGGCGGCTCAGTCCGAGTGGCGCGTCATCCGCGCAAAGCTAAGTCAACGGCGGTGGAGCAACCCGCCGCCGGCTCTGCGTCAGGGCAGAGAGGAGGAATCTCCCATTCCCCGGAACGGTTAAGCGCACGAAGACCGCATGAGCCCCCCGAACGTCCCTTGGTCGGGCTATACTGTGTCCCGAAAGGGAGGTTCCTCGGCAAGCTGCCGGCAAAAGCGCTCGTGCTTTCATCGCCGCGGCGCCTGGGTTGGGACCTTTGCCGCCGGCAGCGCCGGCAAACAAACAGGCTGGCCGGCTGAATCCAAGTAACAGGATGATTTGGCCGCCGAAAGGTGTTACGAGTGGTGTCCAACGAAGATTCCACGAAGCCGGAGGTGACAGACGCTGAAATCGGTTTGGCGCGGGATTTCGAAGAACCGATCAAAGACGTTCCATTTCCAATCGGGCGAGGCCCGCTGGGAGGAGCGGCGGCCGGTGGCAACACGCGTTGGGACGTTCGATGGGCGCGCGGCCAGGAGCCGTTGTGGGTGTGTCCTCGCCTTGCTCGGCATCGCTCTTGGGTTGACGCCGGGGCTCGCGCTCGGACAGACAACCTGGCAGTTTGACAAATGCCTGAACGATTGCATTCGCCTCTGCAATATGGGACCCGCGAGGCTCGCCTTTGGATGCGGCGAGACTTGCGGGGGCCAGTGCGCAAAGTATAACCAGAACGTGCCCGCGCCATACGGCGCCATCGCCGTTGGCACTGGCGGACAGGGAATCTCGCAGAACAGGGCGAGTTGGGCGGCGGCCGACCGGGACGCCATCGCCGCGTGCAACAAGTACGGCAGTGACTGCAAGGTGGTGTACCGGTTCCAAAACACGTGTGCCGCCATCGCGGAGGCCAAAGGCACGAAGCACTTTGAGGTGGCGACGGGCAGCACGGAGAAAGAGGCCGCGGCAAGTGCGACGGCAGTCTGCCAGCAACGTTGGGGCACCTGCAGGAGCGCCCTCTCGACGTGTTCGCTGACCGGCACGAGCGGGTCGAACAAGCCGAATCCCCCCGCGCAGCCTCGCGCGATATCCTGGGGTGCTATCGCCTACAGCGCCGCGGACATGGGAGCTGGATGGTCGCAGGGAAAGAGCGACCGGGCCAGCGCGGAGAAAGAGGCCATGAACGCCTGTTCCCAGCGCGGCAAGGCGTGCGCTGTGCGGATCGCATTTAACAAGCAGTGCGGGGCGCTTGCGGCGGATCGGGGTTTGACGGGCTTGGGAGTCGCCACGGACGCGAGAGAGTCCCAACGAAAAGCGATTGACGAGTGCACCAAGGCCGGTGGCACGCGGTGCTTCCTTCACATTTCCTTTTGCTCCTTCTGACGGTCGTGGGGGAAGCATCCAATCCGTTCCGGTCAGGGCACCGGCTATCCCGTAACCGCCCCTGGTATCGGCAAATACCGGTAGCCAGTGCCTTGACCGCGAGAAACTGTAATTTTGCCGCGGGCCGGTAATGGCACCAAATCACACGGACGAAGATCTAGCCCGGCGAAAGCGAAGTCCGTTACGAGGCATATGGTCGAATACCGCATCTTCCTCCGGCCTTGCGCCTTTACGGCGATCCAGCATCAGCGGCTGCCGGGAGTCGTCTTCATCTACCTGGAGCCGATTACCACGAGCTTCGCGCCCCAGGGCTGGAGTTCAAGCGGGAGAGTAGTTTTGCCGCGGGCAAATGTGGCGCCGGCCCATGGCGCGATTTTCCCGGTTGTCGTGTCCCACTGTTGCGCCTGCTTTGCCGTGCCGCTAGTGGCGACGGTCGTCTTTAGCGACAACGGTTGGTCGCCTTCGTTGAAGAAGAAGTAGAGGTCGGCGTTCTTCAGGCGGCGGTGATTGTACTTGAGCCACGTCGTGGCCTGGTCGGTCGCAACGTCCGGCGGGGGCAGGGCCGCCAGAACCTGGGGAGTGATTTCGGGCGCCGGTTCCAGGGTAGCCCAGCTTATGTCGGCGGGCCCGGTAGCCGAGAGAAAGTTCTTGTCCATAACCAGCTTGGGCGCGCTTCCGAAAAAGACGACCTTGCCGCCGGCCTTGGCGAAGGCGCGCAGGTTGTCCAACGCGGTAAGGGAGATCGCGTCCACCGGCGGAATCAAAATGGCGCGATAAGCCTGGCCACTCAGGTTGACCAGTTCGCGCCCATGCAGCTTGAGCGTTTTCGACAGCGCGTATTCGTCCACGTAGTCGAGGTCGCGCTGGTGCTCGGTGAGTTGGTGGACGATGGCTACGAAGGCGGTGTTGGCGGCGGAGTCGTTGAACCAGAAGCTGCTGGAAGGAATATAGACGCCGATTTGCGCGGTGGGGCGGCCTTCACCGAGCACGTAGCCGACGCGGTTGACATGGGCGGAGAGGGCGGGAAAGCCGGGATCGCTGTAAAAGCCGCGGCCCGGCCCGGCTCCGCCCATGCCCATGTATTCGATGCGGCTGATGCCGTTGACCAGAAGGTGATTCAGAATCCAGCCGGCTTCCTTGAAGTCGGGTTGCGGATTATAGGCCGCAAAAGCCTCGGTCATCGCTCGCGGGTGCCCGTCCAGATGCGCCGCCGAGGAGGCCAGCTTGGGAAAATCGGCCACAACGTCGTGCCAGATCTGGTGCCAGATGGTGTCAACGCCGGGCACCTGGATCCCGCGCATGCACTTGAAGAAATCGCCGTCGGCGATGGCGAGCCCCGGCAGGTTTTCCTCGTGTTCGATGTGCGTCTGCATCTCGACACGATTCTCCGAAGCCCATTTGCCTTCCAGGCCGAAGAAGTTCTCGCCGAAGAGATCGCTCCACACGTCGGAATAGTCCGCATAGACGCGGTGGCTCTCGTCGAGATTGACGCCGGCCGATGCAGTGGAAGCGCGCCCGCCGACACTGATGGAGGCAATCTTGGCCAGGTATGGACGCAGGTCATAACCTTTGCGCTTCTGGAACTCGGCCAGGAGCACGGGCGACCACGGGTTGAAGCCGAAGGCCGGCTCGTCGCCGCGGAAGCCCAGGACCGTCTTTCCCAGTTCGTCGCCGACGGCCTGCTTGTAGGCATCGAAGGTCCACTCGACGAAGAGCTTGTCCGCCTCGGGATTCAGGTAATCCATGAGCGAGTGGGTGCCGTTCTTCGCGCCGGTCTGGTTGTTGGCCGAACGCGTGGGGCCGGAGCGGAACTGGGAGCGGGGCAGGACGATTTCCCAGTTGCCGGCAGGCACGGTCCAGTTCACGGTCCCCGACGAACTGTCGAGCACCTGTGTGGCTCCGGTCGCGAGGTTGACGGCCAGTACGCAGATGGTGCGGGGATCGAGCGTGTAGGAGTACTGCTGGCCGGCGGTGACCGGGACGCGCTGGGGGGAAGCCAAGGCCTCCATGCGCAAGTCCGGGCGCTCGTTGGTGAATTTGCCGCCGGCAAACCCGGAGGGATATCCGCCGTCATCGTCGAACCACAGATGCATGTCGCGTTTCCCGGCCTCCTCCACCAGAATCTTCACTGCCTGGAAGTAGCCGGCGGAGAGGTAGGGGGAGTTGCCGACCTTGGGCTCGACGTAAGCACCCATTACGCCCAGGGATTTGGCATGGTCGAGGACCGCCCCCATGGCCTCGCGGGTGAGCTTGTCGCTGAAGCCCCAGTCGAATTGCGAGCTGTATTCCGAGGGCGGCGAGGCGAATTTTGCCGCGAGTTGCGCGGCGGAGGGATCGGAAATTCGTTGCCACGGCCTTTCCTGGGCCGAAACGGCGCTCACCAGCAGCAGCGGCATGAGGAATTGCGCGAAGGTCTTGATAGGATTCTTACCGAGGATTTCCATTTTGGCTTTCCATCCAACGTCGGGTTCAGGTTCTCGCGATTTTGAGGGCGATGGCGTGCTGGCAGGGCGGCGCCACCGGCATCCGCACGGTAAGGCGATTGTCATCCCGCATCCACTTTGCCCGGAATTTCCATTTGGACTTCCAAATCTCATTCAGTATAAGCCCAACCGCCGTCCTGTGGTCCTGCGACTTGCGGTATCTCGTTCGGGAGCCGTCTTGGCGCCCGCGAGGCCGGATGGTCGCCCGGCCGGGGGAGTCCAAAACCGGCGAATCGAGCTTATCCAGCGCTCCGCGCCCGTATGACGCGTGCGTTAAGAAGAGATAATGGGCAGCTACCCTGCGAGACGGGCGTCGTGAGATGCGTTCGGCCTGCTCCGGTGGTTTCGCCGCTGGCCTTGATCGGAAACTGCCCTACAACCGCCCTCGGGAAGTGCTACCAACCTTCCTTAGGTTGACACAGATCGGCCGCGGACCTGCCCAACTTCCCCGGGAGGTGGCGCGGCTGCGCTGATCGCCAGCGCCGTCAGCACCACCACCACGCAGCCGATGACGTTGTACCAGAGCCAGGAGACATCGGTGAACCAGGCAGTCGCCAGGATGGCGGCCTCGCCCGCCAGCATTCCCACGAACGCGGCCGTGCCGCGCACCCGGCGGAAGAACAGGGCCAGCACGAAACATCCCAGCAGCGAGCCGTAGAACAGCGAGCCCACCTTGTTCACGGCCACGATCAGCGGGCCCAGGCGGTGCACCCAGCCGGCGAAAGCCACGGCCCAGACGCCCCAGAAGAGCGTGGCCCAGCGGGAAGCTGACACATAATGATGGTCGCTGGCGCCGGGCCGCCAGTGGCGGCGGTAGAGGTCCACCACGGTCACCGTGGCCAGCGAGTTGATCTCGCCCGAGCTGGCCGACATGGTGGCGGCGAGAATCACCGCGATCACCAGGCCCACCAGGCCCACCGGCATGTAGCGGGTGACGAACGAAAGGAAGATGTAGTTGGTGTCGCGGAAGTTCTTCTCGCCGCCGGCCGCCTCGACCAGTTGGTTGGCCTCGGTGCGGGCGCCTTCGAGATCCCGCCCGGCGGCGCGGTAAGCGGCCTTCCGAAGCGCTTGCTCGGCGGCGTCGCCCGCGTGGCGGGCTTCGAGCAATCCCAGGGCCGCCTGGCGGCGCGCTTCGAAGGCACCCTCGAAACGCGCGTGCACGGCCGCGTAGCCGCCGGTCGAGCCGATGCTCTCCAGCGCCCCGCGGTGGAACAGCACGGGCGCGGGCGTGAACACGTAGAACACGAACACCATGGCGCCGATGAACAGGATGAAGAACTGCATGGGGATCTTGGCCACGGCGTTGAACAGCAGGGAAAGCCGGCTCTGGGCGATGGAGCGGCCGGTGAGGTAGCGCTGCACCTGGGACTGGTCGCAGCCGAAGTAGGAGAGGAACAGGAACGAGCCGCCGATCAGCCCGCTCCAGAGGTTGAACTGGTCGTGCCAGTCGAAGTGGGTGGTGACGGCGTTGAGCCGGCCCGCCGCGCCCGCGAGGTACACGGCGTCGGAGAAGGAGACCTGCGAGGGCATGAGCGCGAAGCAGGTAACCAGCGCGGCGATGAGGCCGAGGAGGATGATGCCCATCTGCTGCACATCCGACCAGGTGACCGCCTGGATGCCGCCGATTACCGTGTACATGACCACCACGGCGCCGACGAGCGAGGTGGTCAGCGCCTCCGGCCATCCCAGGATCACAGACAGGACCAGCGCCGGGGCGTAGATGGTGAGGCCGGCGGAGAGGCCGCGCTGGCAAAGGAAGATGACACTGGCGAGGGCGCGCGTCTTGGGGTCGAAGCGGTTCTCCAGGTACTCATAGGCGGTGTAGACGCGGGCGCGGTGGAAGATGGGAACCACGGTAGCGCAGAGGATCACCATGGCGAGGGGGAGGCCGAAGTAGAACTGCACGAAGCGCATGCCGTCGACGTAGGACTGGCCGGTAGTCGAGATGAAGGTGACGGCGCTGGCCTGGGTGGCCATGATGGAGAGCGCCATGGCGTACCAGGGCATGGTTCTGCCTGCCAGCAGGTAGCGGTTGACGGTGTTGCTACCGCGGGCGCGGTAGAGGCCGTAGAGGACGATGCCCACGAGCGAGGCGACCAACACGATCCAGTCGAGTGGCCTCATCGGTAGGCCCGCGTGAACAGGTAACACGCCAGAATAATCAGGCAGAGATAGACGAGGACCGCGGCGTAGACGCGCCGCCAGGCGCCGAGAAACGGCGGTGGTTCATCGGGCGCCTCCGGTCGCTCCGGCATGTTGGGAGTTTAGCATGGGCGGGCGGCGGCGTTCAGGCCCGGACTGCGACTCGATGCGGAAACTGGAGACGGGCGGGGCCTGGCGCTTCCTTTTCAAGACGGCGCGAGGCCTCGTCCTCCATTCCGGCCGGCACGGAATCGGTATCCTCGCCAGGTTCGGCGCCTGCGGGAACGCGTTGCCATGCAAGGCATCGCAGGACACAGGAGGCGCGCCCAGCCTCGCGCCGCGCCGCCGGCGACCGCCTCGGCGTTCGGTTCTGCGGAGCGCACGCCCTCCGTTCGATAACGGACAAGAAGATCCGGATAGTGTGGTACTCTTCTTTTTGTGCCGCAGAGCAGCAGAGCCGCAATCCAACGGCGCGGGATATTCCGGGCTGCCGGGGGCTGGGTCGTCTCGCGCGCAGGCGAGCTCCGCTCGCCGGGCCGATTGACAATCGGCCGCAGGCTGCCAGCCTGCCCCACATAAAACCGTCGGAGCGCGCGAAGAATTTGACAGGTGGTAGTACAAGGCGGCCGTGGCGCCGTCGCTTTGCCGGGAAACTTGCGGATATGGAGAAAAATTGATGAAGATCGTCGCCGTTCTTCTTCTGGCCGGCGCTGCTGGCGTGCCAGCGATCGCCGATCCGTACTACACCATCACCTTCGACTACACCGGTGTCTCCACGACCGGCGCTGGCCTGAGCGCCCCGAGCGGCTCTTTCAACTACGACCCGACCGACGCCAGCGCGCCATTTTCGGATTTCATCGTGGATTGGGGGAACGCGACCTACGACCTCGATACCTACGCAAACGCACCGATGCTTGCATCGAGTCCCCCAACGGGGTGCAGTTCCGCGGTATCCGGCCAACCGTACGGATTCGCCCTCATCACGCAAAACGTCACGGGCTGCGATCTCCTCGGGTTTACCTGGTCCGGGGTGTACTACGGCACTGGCAGCGGCGGCGGCCCCGGCGGCTCCGAGTTCTTTTTCATCCTCGAAGCCGGAACCAGCGGCGCCCAGGACGAGATCGCAGGGGCGGATTTGGCGGTCAGCGATCCGTCTACAAGCTTCGAGTGGGCGACTGGCGACTGGACCGTCAGCGACGTGCCTGAGCCAGGCGCCGTCTCCATGATGCTGCTATTTGCCCTGGCTGCCGCGGGCATGAAGACGGCCCGGGCCGCGCGCCGCTGACTTTCGCGTCCGCTGCCCGATTCGCTATAGTGAAATTCCATGGCCTTGCCGGGCGACGCGCGCCAGGAATCCCGCTCTCTTTCCGACGTTCACTCGAGCGTCGGGACCTCGCAGGTGTCTTTCTGGAAGCGCATGTTCGCCTTCGCCGGCCCGGCGTACCTGGTGAGCGTGGGCTACATGGACCCCGGCAACTGGGCCACGGACCTGGAGGGCGGGGCGCGCTTCGGCTACCGGCTCCTGTGGGTGCTGGTGATGTCCAATGCCATGGCCATCCTGCTCCAGAACCTCAGCGCGCGGCTGGGCATCGTCAGCGGCCGCGACCTGGCCCAGGCCTGCCGCGAAACCTACCCGCGTTCCATCAACCTGGCGCTGTGGGTGCTGTGCGAAATCGCCATCGCGGCCTGCGACCTGGCCGAAGTTCTGGGCACGGCCATCGGGCTCAACCTGCTCTTCCACATTCCGCTGTTCGCAGGAGTGCTGCTCACGGCCGCCGATACGTTGCTGCTGCTGTGGTTCCAGAGTTTCGGCATCCGCACCATCGAAGCCTTCGTGCTGTCGCTGATTACGGTGGTCGCCGGGTGCTTCTGCGTGGAGATCTTCTGGGCGAAGCCGGTGGTCTCGGAAATGGTCACCGGCCTGGTGCCGCGGCTCGACCGCAACACGCTGTACGTGGCCATCACCATCCTCGGCGCCACGGTGATGCCCCACAATATGTATCTGCATTCCGCCCTGGTGCAGACGCGCCACATCGGGCGGGACGAGGCCGCCAAGCGCTCCGCCTGCCGGTACAACCTGATCGACTCGGTGGTGGCGCTCAACGGCGCCATGTTCGTGAACATCGGCATCCTGGTGATGGCGGCCGCGGTTTTCTTCAAGCGGGGAATCGTGGTCACCGAAATCCAGCAGGCGCACGAACTGCTGCTGCCGCTCCTGGGCACGGGTCTGGCCGGAACGGTGTTTGCCGTGGCGCTGATCTGCTCCGGGCAATCCTCCACGCTAACCGGGACCCTGGCCGGCCAGGTGGTGATGGAGGGCTTCCTCAACTTCCGCATGCGACCCTGGCTGCGCCGGCTGATTACGCGGTCGCTAGCCATCGTACCGGCCGCCATCACCATCTACGTGGCGGGCAGCCGGGCGAGTTTCGGACTGCTGCTGCTGAGCCAGGCGATCCTCAGCATGCAACTGCCGTTCGCCATCATTCCGCTGATCCACTTCACCAGCGACCGGGCGCGCATGGGCAAGTTCGCCAGCCCGGCCTGGGTGCGCACGCTGGCGTGGTTGACGGCCGTGGTCATCGTGGGGCTGAACCTGCGCCTGGCTTACATGTCCATCGACGATTGGCTGGCGACGGCGGGCCCATGGCGCACCGTCATCTGGGCGGCGGCCGTGCCCCTGGCCATCCTGCTGGTGGGCCTGATGGTGTGGGTAGCGCTGGAACCGCGGATCTCCCGCCGCCGCCGCGGACGCGCGCCCATCACGCTGCCGGAGCTGGGCCCGGCCGATGCCGCCGCAGCGCCGTCCTACCACTCCATCCTGCTGCCTCTGGACCACACCGCTCTCGATGCCCTGGCCGTCACTCACGCCGCCGCCATGGCGCGGATCTACGGCGCCAAGGTCTACCTGCTGCACGTGGAAGAGGGCGTCACCAGCCAGATCTACGGCCGGTTGGCGTCCACGGCCGAAGTGGAGGCGGGCGAGCAGTACCTGGAACGGATCGCGCAATCGCTGCGCGATCAGGGTATCACGGTGGAAACGGCGATCTCGCACTCGGCGTCTCCGCGCAAGGCAATCGTGCGGTACGCGGAGCAGGTTCACCCCGACCTGGTGATTATGGGCGCTCACGGACACGGCGGTCTCAAGGACCTGATCTTTGGAAACACCATTAACCCGGTCCGCCATAACCTGGCGGTGCCCATGTTGATCGTGAGACCGGGAAAACCCTGAGTCGGTTGAGGCACAGTGTCCCAAGGGCGTGTCACGGGGACACGCGCCGTGCCGTTTGATTCGAATTAACCGATTTGTTATCATATAGATCAGTTGGTCCCATGCGTGCTTTTCCCGATGCCGTGAAGCGTTTCGTGCCGTTTGCCGCCTGCCTGATACTCGGTTTGATCCGGCTTTCCGGGGCCACGCTGGTGCAACTCTCGCTCTCCGACATGATCGGCCAGTCCACCGCCATCGAGCGCGCCAAGGTGGTGAGCTCGTGGGGGGCGCTCTCCGGTCCGGTTATCTATACGCACTATCAAACTCCAGGTCAGCGAGCGTTTGAAGGGGCCGGCCGTCACCGAAATCGTGGTCTTCGGCGGCGTGGCGAACGGCGTGCGGCAGGCCTATGCCGGTGCGCCGCAGTTCAACGCCGGTGACGACTACGTTCTCTTCCTCTGGACCAATAAGGCGGGGATGACTCACGTCATGGGGTTGACCCAGGGCCTGTTCGCGGTGGCTCGGGATGGCAGCGCGGATCCGGGATTGACGCGGGCCGCGAGTTCCGAACACATGCTCGACGCGAAGACGGGGCATCAGGCGAAGGATTCCGCGCTGACCCTGAAACTGAGCGATCTGCGGGCGCGTGTTTCCAGCGAACTTGCCGCGGCGAAGGTGGTCCGGTGATGCGGCACACCAGGCGCTACCTGCGGATTCTGGTTGCGGCGGCGGCGATCGCCATTCTGGGCGCGCCCGCCGAAGCTTATTACCACTACGTGTATTTTACCGGCCACAGCGGTCCGTTCAGCCCCATCTACGCCCACTTTGACCGCACCCAACTAACCAACAACACGGTGGTCTTCTGCGTCTACGATTCCGGTCCTGGCTCGTTCTACCCCAACGACAGCTTTCCGTCGGTGCTGGCCGAAGTCCAGCAGGCCATGGCCGCCTGGAACGCCGTTCCCAACTCGGCGTTGCACGTGGCGTTCGGAGGCTTGGAATACCCCGGACAGAACGCCAATACGCCCGGCGGCGACGTGGTTTTTCAGGACCTGGGACCCGGGCTTCTGGGCCTGGGAACTCCCAACCTGCCGGCGTTTCCACAGGTCAGCGCCGCCGGCGGCGCGCCGTTTGTCCCGATCAGCCGCTCTACCGTGATTCTGACCAACAACACCGCGGTCCAGCCTGGGCCGAGTTACCTGGAGACGTTCTTCACGACGGCGGTACACGAGTTCGGACACGCCCTGGGCATGCAGCATACCTGGACCGCGAGCGCCATGTCGCAGAGCGTGGTCCGCAATACCTCGCGGGCGCGGCCTCTGGATGCCGACGATATCGCGGGCTTTCTGGAACTCTACGGCCAACCGGGATGGAATGCCAGTTACGGCTCGATTTCGGGCCAGGTGACGTTTCCCAACGGCGGCCAGGTTCCGCTGGCTTCGGTGGTGGCTATTCCCGCCACGGGCCCGGCCGTGAGCGCGTTGACGAACCCGGACGGAACCTACACCATCAACGGCCTGCCGCCGAATACCTACCTGCTGTACGTCCATCCGCTGCCTCCGGATGGGATCGTGTCGAACGGGGAGGGCCTGCTGCCGCCCACGAGCCTGTCGGGCGGGGTGTTCGCGTCCCCCGTCGACTTCCGGACGGTCTTCTATCCCAATACGCTCGACCCGAACCAGGCGACGCCGCTCGCGATCGCCGCCGGCACGAACCTCAGCCAGCAGAACTTCACCGTACAGTCGCGCAGCGGCGTCCCGGCCTACGACTTCCTGACTTACAGCTACCCGGACACGAACGCGCACAACTACACCTATTCGCCGGCGCAGTCGAGTCCGCAACGGGTGATGCCGGCATTCCTCAATGTCACGCAAGGAGCGGTGCTATTCGAGGTGGACGCCAACACCGGGTCGACGCCGGTCCCGCAATCGGTCGCTATTCTGGGAGCGGGCACCGCCAATTCCTGCGCGGTCGCCAACGTGTTTCCCTGCTTTCTGGCCTTCGGCAACCCGACATTCCTGAGGGGATACTTCAATTTCTCTTCCGCCCAGGGGACAGGTCCGCGGCACCTGGTCTTCAACTTCGGCACCGACATTTACGTATTGCCCGATGGCCTGGTTTTCGTGCAGCAGGGACCGCCGTACATCAACTCCGTGACATCCAACGGCGATGGCACGGTGACCATCGCCGGCGGCAACTTCGGGCCGGACAGCCGGGTCTTCTTCGACGGACTGCAGGCGCAGGCGAGTTCCGCCCCGGTTCAGAACTCGATTACGGTCACGCCGCCGGCGGGGGCGAGCGGCCAGTTATCCACCGTCACGGTTTTCAACGCCGACGGCCAGAACTCGATGTTGTTCTACTACCAGCCAAACGACGCGCCGACCTTCCAGTATCCCTTCGTGCAGGCTCCGCAGATCCAAACCGCGACGCCCCCGGCGCTGTCCGCCGGCGCCTCGGGTGCGCCCTACACGGCCATGGTGACCATCGCCGCCACGAATGCCAATTTCGTTGGCGGCCAGGTGACGGTCGGCGGAGGATCGAGCGATGTGCTGGTGGACGGGGTGTGGGTGATTGACCCCAACCACCTGGTGGCGAATCTGAGCGTGGCTTCCGGGGCTTCCCTCGGGCTTGAAGAACTCAGCGTGGTCTCGGGATTCCAGGTGATGACGGCCGGTTTCCAGACGTTGACGCCGAACGCGGCGCTGCCGCTGATTTCCGGCGTGCTCAGCGCGGACAGCTACCAGCCCACGTTGTACCGCGGCGGCTATGGAGCCGTCTACGGGATCGATCTACAGGCCGCCGCGACCGCGACGGCGACGCTGAACGGCGCGCCGGCCGGAATTCAGTTCTCGTCTCCGAACCAGGTGAACTTCTCCGTGCCCGCAAACATAGCCACGGGACCGGCGGTACTGAACCTGTTCAACGGTTCGGCCACCACTGCCGTGGTGGTGCCCATCGGCAATCCGCCGCCGGCGATTCAGGGGCTGTCCAATTCGCAGGGTCCGGTAGATGCGACTCATCCGGCCAATGTGGGGGACGTTCTCAACGTTTTTGTGAGCGGCATCGATCCCAGTTCTGCGCCCGCCCTGAGCCGCATCGGAGTATCGGTTTCCGGCTTGCCCATGACGGTGCTGCAGATCGTGGCGGTTCCCGGCTCCCAATTCCAGATTCAGTTCGTTCTGGGCCAGTCTTTTGGCGGATCGCCAGTGCCGGTTGCGGTTTCGCTCGACGGCTCGCCCAGCAATCCCTACACGATCGCCGCGCGGTAAGGCGGGCCGGGCCGTTGTCCACCGCGGCGGTGTGCTACCTTGTTCCCATGAAACTTCTCGTAACCTTCCTTCTTGCCGCCGGATTCGCCTTGCCCGCTGGAGATCCCCCGGGCTTCTACCAATGGAAAGGCGCGGACCTGAAAGCCATGGCCGGCACGCTGGCTCCCAAACTGACGGCCTCAGGGTACACCGGCGAATCGTGGGGCAAAGCCGAGACCTATTCCTTCACGGCCAACTTCCGCCGCGTTTCGGGCGGCGCCGAGATTCACAAGAAATGGACCGACGTGTTCGTGATTCAGAGCGGCGAAGCCACGCTGATTGTGGGAGGCACCATCCCGGACGCCAAGGAGAACCGGCCCGGCGAATTCGGCGGCAAGGCGGTTGCCGACGGAGTGGAGAAGAAGCTCGGCCCCGGCGACATCATCACTATCCCGGCCGGAACGCCGCACCAGCTCAAGCTCGAACCCGGCCAGGAAATCGCCATGCTGGTGATCAAGATCGCCACGCCGGAGGCGCCGGCAAAGTAGCAACCAATCCGGCTGGGGCTGCTGTGTGCGGGCATCGGAAGGCGGGTTACAAACCCGCCGCAGGTTGAAAACCCGCCCCACATGCGCGCTTCAGATCGTATCTTTCCAGAATAGCTCGGCATCGCTGCGCCGCACGTAGTTGGCGTCGAGCGCGGCGGGGTCGCCACCGTCTCCGGCCAGGCGTGCGATGGCCGCGGCCAGCGCTTCCGGCGCGGCTGTCACGCGGGCATGCGCAAAACGGGTTCCGGTCAGTTGCGGCGAAAAACCGCGGGCCACGAACTCGATTTCGCCCGCGGGCAGGCTCGCCAGCCACGCCGGAAACGGCGCCACCATTTCCGGCGCGACGAGATCGCCGGCCGCGTCGTAGACCGCGCCGTACACTTCGCCGCGGCGAGCGTCCAGGACGGCGGCGCGCAACGGCGCGGCTCCGAAAGACGCCATGGCGCGCAGGTTGGACACCGCCGCCGCCGGCTTTCCGAGCGCCTCGGCCAGCCCTTTGACACATGCCAGCCCCACGCGAACGCCGGTGAACGAGCCCGGCCCGGAAGCTGCCGCGAAGCAATCCACCGCCGCCAGACGCAGCCGGTTGCGCCGCAGGATTTCGGCGATGTGCCCGTAGAGCACGTGGGCGAAACCGGTGGGGGCGCGCAGCACGACCTCGTCGATGGTTTCCCGGGCGCGAACCAGCGCCAGGCTGCCGGATTCATGCGTGGTGTCGATTGCCAGAATCAGGGCGCTCACTGGGTGAGATCGAATCCTTTGCTCACCAGGTACACCTTGCCCAAGGCGTTCATGGCGTAAATGCGCAGCAGCATGGTGGCGGGATACTGGGTGGCGAGCGACGGCGGGATTTGCATTTCGCCCTGCTGGCCGGCGGCCAGGACGCGGTACCCCTGGCGATCGGCAAACACTTCGCCGGTCCACAACCACATGGTGCTGCGGGTTCCGCGCGTGGCCTTCTTCAGCCTGGCCGCGTAGGGCACCGGCTTGGACACCGCCAGTGCGCCCTGGGGCCGATCCAATTCGAAGACCACTTTATCGGGGCTGCTCTCCACTTCCTGCAGCACGATGTCCTGCGATTCGAACTTGTACGACCGGGCCATTCCGGCCATGGTCCCTTCGCGCAGCAAGTGGAGCACCCAGTCATGGATCTTGTCGGGCGGCTCGCTGGTGAAGTGTTCGCCACTGTACTTCCTGCGAACGGTGGTGCCGTCGGCGGGGTCGGTCCAGACCACCTCGTAGGAATGCTTTTGCACGTCCATCTCCACCGGGCCGGGCTTCTCGACGTAGACCAGGTACTCGACGCCCTCGAGCGCCAGGGCGCGGCCGCCGTCTACGTCGAAATACGGTTCCAGTTCCCAGTGGCGCGTGGCGGCCATCACGTCGTACCAGACGGTCATGGCCTTGGCCCCCGGCGAACCAGCGTACTCCGCGCCGGAGCCGGTATTGGCGTAGCTGGGGGACAGGCCGTCCATGGTCGAGTTCCACATGCGGCGCCGGAAGCCGGCGGAATCCACGTCGTCGGGCTGGAATTTGCCCGCGCCGCTGTCTTCCCGCGCGCACTCGACGCTCACGCCGGGGACGCCGTAAAGCTGGTGTTCAATGGCGGGAACGGCATCGTCGGCCGGGCCGTAGGACGCGAAATCCATCCAGCCGTCGTCGAGCAGAGGGGCGCTGGTCACGGCGGCGCCGGTGGACCGGGGATGCTGGTAGCCGTCCATCTCCTTCAAGGCTGCGCCGATTTCCCGCAGCAGAGCCCGCGCGCCCTGGTATTCCTCGAACCGGTCCACGCCCTGCCAGGTGACGTTCATGGCGGTGTAGCGCGCCACCAGGTAGCGGACGAAGCGCCGCCGGTCCTCGGGCGACGGAAACACGCGGTACAGATAGCCGGGTCCGCCGGCCAGGACGAGGTCGGCCACCATGTGCTTGTCGTTCAGGTAGCGGACACGCTGGTCGAGTTGCTGGAAGTGTGCCAGGCGAGGGGCGTCCGGCGCGGTGAAGGCGGCGTCGAGGCCCTGCCCCATCACGAGGCCGCGGAAGTGGGTGAACTTCTGCCGCGCACGGGCGTCGGCCACGGCGCGGAAGGCGTCGTCGTCCAGGAAGGCGAAGCGCGGTTCGGTGGCGGCCATCCAGAGGTGCGGCATCAGCCGTTCGGTGTACGCCCAATGGTGCACGTTGGCCTTCTTCACGAAGCCGGGAGAATCCGTGGCGACGGCGGTGAACTTTTGTACCAGGGCATCCAACTCGGGAAGGTTGCTGGCGATGCGGTATTCCCATTCACCCGCTTCGGTGGGAGCGAAACGCAGCACCATGCGGCGTCCGCCGTCCCAGAATCCGGGGATGGCATAGGTGCGCTGGCGCGGCGAACGGAATTCGGCGCGCAGTTCCACGGTGGCATAGGGATTGGGATGCGCGGCCGCGGCCCTGTCGCTTAGCTCGAAGACCAGATCGCAGGGCGAGTAGGTGGGCGAGTTGTCGCACCCGGTTGGGGCCGGGGCGGTCTGCGCGGCGAGCGCGAGCGGCAAGGCGAGGAACGCGAAGGCCGGGATTCGGCCACCGGGCGTCATAAATTCCAGTGTAAGCTCACGGGACGGGGAACTGTGCAGGGCGGGAGCGTCACGGGGTGCGCCATGGAAGTGGGCGGGGAGGCAATTCGCCCGCAAAACGGCTCGAATCCGAGCGCAAGGCGAGCGCAAGGCCCGCAGCGGCCTTGTGGGGCAGGTTTTCAGCCTGCGGCCCCGCCCAGGGGGCACCCCTGAATCGGCCCAATGCGGCTTTGTACAAACGCTAACAGGCGGGTTACAAACCCGCCGCAGGTTGAAAACCTGCCCCACACAACGCCGGCGAAACTACTTCCATGCCGCGCACCTGGAGTGTCACGGGCGCGAGCTCAGCCTGGCCAACTCCCGATCGTGAATCCCCCGGCCCAGGGGGCACCCGCAATCGGCCCAATGCGGCAGTTGATCAAATGCTAACAGGCGGGTTGCCAACCCGCCGCAGGATGCCATCCTGCCCCGCAGAGCAGCAGAGCCGCAACCCACCGCGCGGGATGTTTCGGGCTGCCGGGGGCGAGATCGTCTCGCGCGCAGGCGAGCTCCGCTCGCCGGGCGGATTGAAAACCGGCCGCAGGTGCAAAGCCTGCCCCACATAAAGACCGTCGCGGCGCGCGAAGAATTTGACGGGTAGTGGTACATAACGCCAGCGAAACCACTCCCACGTCGCGCACCTGGAGCGTCACGGGTGCGAGTTCAGCTTGGCCAACGCCCGGTCGTGAATCCCCGTGAAGAACAGCAGCATGCAAGTGGCTCCGATCAGGCACCACGTCATATCCCACTGCGTGTCCCAAACGTCGCCCTGCGTGCCCAGAAACGCGTCGGCGTTCGAGCCGGTGGCCCTGGCGACCGCGAATTCGAATATTTCGTACATGGCGCTGATGGCCATGCAGCAACTGAAGACGAGGTAGGCCAGCATCTTGCCGCGACGCAGCGGGGTGGCGCGGAGCAACACTTCGCGCGCGATAAACGCCGGCACGAAGCCCTGCGCGAAGTGGCCGAGACGGTCGTAGTAATTGCGGTCCAGGTGCAGCCAGTCCTTGATCCACTGGAACACCGGCATCAGCGCGTAGGTGTAGTGGCCGCCGATCATCAGGATGGCGGCGTGCACCGCAATCAGAGCGTACACCAGGTTGGTGAAGCGGAAACGCGGATACAGCCAGATCAGCCACGGGACGCCGATCAGCACTGGAACCACTTCCAGAAACCACGTAAACATGTCGTGGCATCCGATCGCGGACCACACCAATACCGCCGCGACGGCCGCCAGGAGAACCCGCGGCGTGGAGTTGGACTGCATATGCCGATGATACGCGATTTACCGGGCAACCATCCGGTAACCGCCGGCCTCGGTGCGGTCCACGAAGTAACTGCCGACTCGCCGGCCTTGCAGCATGACGATTCCGTCGGTCGCGCCCAGGTAGAGCGCGTCTCCGCTCCGGGCGAAGACTGTAACGATGGATTCGACGGCGAAGCGCTCGACCTGGGCGGTTTTGCGGTCCCACCGCAGCAACCCTCCCGGCGAGTCGCCATATTCGCCGCGATGGTACAGCGCCAGCCACACGCTGGCGGGCTCGACCAGTATGGCGGAAACCGACCACTCATACAGTTCCGGCGGCGAATAGAGACGAAACGCCGCGGCGGCGGCGTCGAAGTACCCGAAGCCGCCCACGCCGGTCGCGCCCTCGGCATTGTAGAAGGTCTTGCCGAACCAGAGACGGTTTCCCTCCAACTGGTGGGGACCGAGCTGCTCGTCGAACTCGGCCATCTCGGGCCGCAGATAGGACTTGACATCGCCGGGACGGGCCCGCTGCCAGGTGGCGATGTCAGTCCGGGGGAGCGGGTATGTCTTCCGGTCCGAGCCCTGGCCTTCGGCGATCACCACCTCCTCGAAGCCGAGCGTGCTCTTTGCGCGCGCCAACTGGAAACGCCCGCCCGGGCCGAACTGCACGATCAGATCCGGAACGGCCGAGGGCCGGCGCAGGGTTTCGTTGCCATATGACAGGGAATCCATCGGAATCCGCGCTAACGCCGCGCGCGCCTCCGCCTCGGGCACCACCCGCGGCACGCCCGCGTCATCCAGGTCCACGAGCAGCAGCCGGTGATTGTCGGCCATCGCGAACCGCGGGCCGCGGCTCCCTGGCAGGATGCGCGCGGTGGCAAAAGGCGAATACGAGAAATGGCTCACCAGCCTACGGGAGGGAATGTCGTAGACGAATTTCCGGTAGTCGAAAGTGGGCCACTTCCCGAGGCAGGAGACCACCAGTTCCCGGGCGGTCAAGTGCTCGATCCGAGCCGCCAGACAGTCGTCGTTTGGCCCCGGCTCGGCAACCAGCGTAAATACGCTGGCCGGATCGGCGCGATCCTGCATGAGCACACCCAGCCGTTCCCTCGTCGACCAGAAACTCGGGCCGCCGCCCAGACGCGGCGAAGCCATCGCCACCACCAGGTCCCAGCCGTCCTCGGCCTGGATTCGCCGGATGAGCACGGCATGCGGCAAACCTGACACACGCTGGAACGCGGCGAGGGCCGCGCGGTCCGCCAGGGTTGCGTCCTCGGCCTGCAGGAAACCCAGGAACAGGAGGGCAGCCGCGCCGCGGAGAAGGGAAGTCACGAGCTGCTGTGTTGCAATCGAGGGGCCGCCAGGAAAACCGGCGAGTACGGGACGGGCGCGGGCCGCTGGAACAGGAGCGCAGTTGCGCCGCGGAGAAGGGAAGTCACGGGCTGCCGTGTTGCAATCGAGGGGCCGCCAGGAGAATCGGCGAGTACGGGACGGGCGCCGGCCGCTTACTTCGACCGCGGGGCCGGCCGGGGGGAGCGGTTGTCTTCGATCACTTTGAAATCGGCGGGCACTTCGAACAGCGAGTGCGCCGGTTCGCCGCGGGTGAGATTCGTCAGGCGGGTGACGGTTTCACCGGCTCGCGGATCGGTGTGGCGGGTCAGCAGGTAGATCTGCAGATCGGGAGAGTACCAGCGTTCGGTGACGATCGGAATGGGCTGCTCGTTGCCCACCTGGCCCGCCGGTATCGTCAAGGTGGTGCGGGCGCCGTCCGCCGGCACGCCTTCCATCGTCTGCCGCCCCAACGATTCCTTCCTGGCGCTCTCAATGCCGGGCCGGGGATCGGACCAGCCCGAGCCCGCCCCGCGGCCGGCGCGCTGCCATGCCGACTTCGCCGCCGTCTTGCGGGTGGTATCGAGGGCGTAGCTGGTCCCCGCCACCGGATCCTGCAGAAAGATCACTTTCGGCAGGTTGCTGTTGGGCGCGATGGCGCTCAACCCGCTCAAGGATTGTTCGATCCGCGTACGCCCTTCGCCATCGCGGTACACTCGCGAAACGCCGACCTGGTGAATGCGGTTGCCGTCGGCCAGAGTCTGGGTGATTTCGGTAACGGCTTCGGCGGCGTAGGGTGCGTTCCTGACCACGCGCCCTGGCGCGCCCGCCTGCGCTCCCAGGAGACGCGCTCCGCCCGGCATGCGGGCGTCCGGCTGGAACCGGCCCCTCGCCCGGTCTTGAGGAGGGTCCTGCGCCTGGAGGCCGGCGGCGAATATCAGCATGCCCACAGGCAACAAAACGGCGCGGCTGGTTGAAAGGCGCATTGTGAAGTTCCTTACATCATCGGCTCGTCCACAAAACGGATGGCGCGCGCCAGACCGTCCGGGCCAAGCACCACATCCGCTTCCACCAGCTCGGAAACGCGATCCTCGCTGACGGCCAGTCCCGCCTCCAGCATGGCGCTGCGGGGCACTTCCACACGGACTATGTTGACCTCGTCGTTAGGGTCCAGTCCCCGCGCATTGGGCAGCGCGATGAAACCGTCGTCGCCCTCAGCCGTATACGGATCGGGGGCATCCGCGATGGACGCGCTTTCCACGGCGCGGGGCGTGCCGCGATGCGCGGGCAGGGGCTGATGCGGACGGAGCAGGAACAACGCCGCCACCGTCAGAACACAGGCGGCCGCGGCCCACGAGAGCGCGGGTATCCACCACTGGGGCCGCCCGGCCCGGCGCGCCAGCCGGTGCTGGCTGCGAAATGCCGCTACGAGCCCCAACTCCAAGCGCTTGGGCGCCTCGGCGCGGCGCAAATCGGCCGCCAGAGTTCTCAACCCAGCACACAGTCTGGCGTGGTCCGCGAGCACCGCGGCGCAGGCTTCGCACTCACCCGAGTGTTGCAGCAGATCCGCGTTTGCCCCCGCCTCCGCAATGCTTTCCCGAAACTCCTGGCAATTCATGTCAAACACCTTATCGGATTCAACGCGCTCACCGGTGGCCTGGGGTGGCGTTCATGGTTCAGCAGTTTGTCCAGCAGCAACGCTCGAGCGCGGTGCAACCGGGAACGTACCGTACCAATCGGACAGCCGAGCACGCCGGCGGCGTCCGCGTAATCCACTTCCTCCAGGTCACAAAGCACCACAACTTCCCTGTACCGGCGTGGCAGAGTCCCTATGGCACGCCGCAACGCCTCGATTCCTTCGCGATGCGTCAGGTCTTCCAAGGCGTTCCCGGCGACGGCCAACTCGGGTATCGCCGCATCCTCGGAATCGGACTCCAGCGGCACGTCCACCCGGCCGCGTTCGATCTGCCGCAACAATAACTTACGGGCAATCCCAAAGAGGTACCCGGAAAGCGTTCCACGGTCCGGGTCGTAACCGCACGCATCGCGCAGCAGAGCCACGAAGACTTCCTGGGTGACATCTTCCGCCACCTCGGGCGACCGGCTCATGTGCAGGACGAACCGATAGATGGCGCCCTGGCGCCGGCGGTACAACGCGACGAACGCCGATTCCTCGCCCCTGCGCAAGCGCACGAAGAGTTCATCGTCCGTTTCCGGGGGCGTAACCTTCATCGGCTTCCTGATTCTAATTCTCCCACAGGCGGCAAAAGTTCCGTCAATCCATTGGCCGGGCAGGTGCTTACCCTGAATCGACCGGTTTGTCAACCGGAGAAATCACTCAATTTGGTACTTTACCCTTAGTACCGCTCGTTCTATTATCGTAAGTACATGGCAGGTTTTGAAATGGCCCCGGAGGCTCTACCGGACGATGGCGCGCGGCTCGGCGCCCGCCTTGCGGAACTGGAAGCGGAGGTGGAGCGGTACCGGCGAGGACAGCGCACCAGCGAGGAACGCTTTCGTTCCCTGGCCGACGCCTCCCCGGTGATGATCCTGATGTCCGACACCAATGCGCTGTGCACGTACTTCAACCGCGCCTGGCTGGAGTTCCGCGGCCGCACGCTGGAAGAGGAACTCGGCAATGGCTGGACCGATGGACTGCATCCCGACGACCGCGATCTTTGCGTGGAATCTTATTTGAAGTCGTTCAGCTCCCGCTCGCCGTTCCGCATGCAGTACCGCCTCCAGAAGGCGGATGAGGAATTCGTGTGGGTGGAGGTGGCGGGCGTGCCGCGCTACCGCGACAACGGCGAGTTCGCGGGCTTGATGGCCTCGGCCGCCGAAGTCAGCGACCGGAAGCGCGGCTTCTTCACCCCCGACGAGGATAGCGTCCGCATGGTCCTGGCCCTGACCGAACGGGAACGCCAGGTGCTAGTGCTCATCGCCGAAGGCAATTCCACCAAGCAGGCGGCCACCACGCTGGGAATCAGCTACAAGACCGCCGATTCCCACCGCAGCCGCATCCTGGAAAAGCTGGGAGTGCACGAGACCGCCAGCATGGTGCGGTACGCCATCCGCGCCGGTTTGATCGAGCCGTAGAGGTTTCCCGCGTGGAAGAATCGTGTAGGCTAGGTCTTCGACCGTGTGATTTGGCGCCATTACCGGGCCGCTCGCTCACGCTCGCGGTTCCGGTCGGAACCGCGAGCGTGAGCGAGCGGCCCGTGGCAAAGGAATAGTTTCTCGCGGTCAGGGCGCTAGGGGAGTCCGCCGCCATGAACCCGGCATTTCTGAGACAGGCGATCGAACTGGCCGTGGAGAATGTCCGCCGCGATGGCGGTCCCTTCGCCGCGCTGGTGGTCAAGGACGGGGCGGTGGTCGCCACCGGCGGCAACCAGGTGACCCGCGAAAACGACCCCACGGCGCACGCCGAAGTGGTGGCGATTCGGGAAGCCTGCCGGATATTGGGCGATTTCCAACTGGAAGGCTGCGACGTCTACAGTTCCTGCGAACCCTGTCCCATGTGTCTGGGGGCGCTCTATTGGGCCAGGCCGGCGCGCGTCTACTTCGCCGCCACCCAAGCCGATGCCGCCGCCGCCGGCTTCGACGATTCCTTTATCTACAAGCAATTCGAAATCGTCCCCTCCGAGCGCGACATCCCCATGGTCCAGGTGGACGACGAGGCCGCCACCCGCCCCTTCGAGGAATGGTCCCACAAGATGGGTAAGACAGAATATTAGCCGGTAGCCAAGGGCTTCTCGGGCGCGAGTTGGCGGCGGGCTCCGGCGGCCCTGGTGCGCTTCGAAGCCGCGACCGCAAGGGAGCGGCCGGCCGGGTTGATGCGGGTGAGCCCTAACGGCCGGTCGCTCTCATCTCTTCTGGGTCTGCTCGTTGCCCTTCTTGGGCGGCGCCTTCTTGTCGTTCGGACGCGCCGCCGGCCGCGTCTCATTGGGCTTCTGCTCGGCCGGCTTGGCCTCGCTGGGCCGCGGTTCGGCGGGGCGGACCTCGGGCTGCCGTTCCGGCTGCTGCGGGCTGACGGCCGGCCGGGCGCCCGGCGGCCGGTCGTTGTTCGGCGGACGGTTTACCTCGGGCCGCACCGCGTCCGGACGCCCCGCTCCGCCGCCCGGCGGATTGGGAGTCCGCACGGCGGGATTGCGATCCGGCGCATTGCGGCGCAGGCTATTCGTCTGGCCCGCATCGAGAGGACGCCCGCCATTGGACTGCAAAGCCCGCTCCTTATTGGCAAACGATACCGGCGGAGGCGGAGGTTGATGCGACACCACCACCTGCCGCGCGGACAGGCTCTGGGGAGGCACGCGAACCGCCGCGCCGCCCGGCGGCCGTGCCAGCACGCTTTCCCGCACCGGAGCCATGGGGGCCGTGGAGCCGATCACCCGCGCCCGCACGATCTGCTCCTGTGGCACCACCACAGCCACCTCGGAAACGCGACGCGACCCGACGAAGGCGTCGTGCGGAACCACCATCATCGCGCCCCGCACCGATTGGTTGACATAACGCACATTGACCACATCCACGCTATCGATCACAGCCACGTTGCCGACGTGTACGATATTGACGTTCGTCACGTACGCCGCGCTCACGCGGTAGGCCGGGCGGTAGACCTCGCCGGGACCGAGCGGGAACCAGGCCGCCATGCCCGCTCCACCGCCCAGGGCGACACTGACTCCGAACTCGCCGCCACCGACGAAAGCCACCAGCGCCGGCGCGTACACCGGCCGCATCCGGACGATGCCTACGGCCGCGTCCATGCGGCCCGGCACCCACACCCAGAAGCCTTCGGAGAACGCCCAGCGGCCGTAATGGAACGGCGCGAACCCCCACGGAGCGTCGTCGATCCAGGTCCAGCCCCACGGCTCGACCCAGGCCCAATGCCCGTAATGATACGGCGCCCATCCCACCGGCACACCCCGCGGCACCCAAACCCATCCGTAGCGCGGATCCATGCGCCACACGCCGTACTGGTCCAGGTCCTCGTAGCCGATCATCTCGCGCGGAACGTAGCGCGCCGACACCAGACTGTCCTCGCGGCGGTCGCGCGTCTGGCACCACAGGTCGAAATCGTCCGGCGCGGGAACCGGGCCCATCTCCTGGGTCACCGTGTCCTGGCCCGCCAGTTGTACGCTCTGCCCGGTGAGCAGCGGAAACTGGTTGGCTCCCGTGCGGATGCTGGCTTCGCCGGCCTTCGCCGACGCGACCGTCAGGTTGTCGTCGCCGCGAGTCGAGATACGGTAATCGCCGGCGCGGCGCAGCACGATCGCCGCATTGGGCGTGTCCACTTCAAACGTGTCGCCCTCCACCATAAACCGGAGCCTCACGTCGATGGCGCCTTCGGTAAGACTGATCTGCGCCACCGAATCGTCCAGCGCCAGAATGGACACGGCGGTGGCTGAATCCACACGAATCGCCGTCGACCCGATGTGCATTTCGGCGCGCGCGCCGGCGTCCACCCAGAGGTGATCGCCGAGGGTCAGCGGATAATTCAGCGCGGCGGCGGTCCAATCGTCCACGCTGCCGGGCCGGAAGGAAACTGGCCCGCTCAAATAATTCAGGCGCGCCACGCGCGACGGCGGGTCGCCGCCTTGCGCGATGGCCGGCGCCGACGCCACAGCCAGAAGCAGGATTCCACATACGCTCTTGCTCATCTTCATGTGCGCTTCCTCCACTCCCATCTAACACCTTGGACCATTAAGGTTTGCCCACAGGTTACATTAAATTTCCGCAAGACTCGTCGCGCCGGCCGGCCGAATTCCACCAGTTTGGTTCGATTCGGCCACTACCCTTTCGCGAGATACACGAATCGCGCCAGGAACAGCGCCGTCAGCAGATACATCAGCCAGTTCACCTGGCGGAATTTTCCGCGCGCTACCTTCATCAGCGTGAAGGCGGTGAATCCGAAGGCCAGCCCGTTGGCGATGCTGAAGGTCAGGGGGATGGTCATCATGGTCAGAAACGCGGGCACGGCCACCTCGGCATCCTTCCAATCGATCTCCGCCACCACGCCGGCCATCAGGCTGCCCACCAGGATCAGCGCCGGAGCGGTGGCCGCCGCGGGGATGGCTCCCACCAGCGGCGCCAGGAAGAGGGCCGCGACGAACAGCAGTCCGGTGACGATGGCCGTCACCCCCGTGCGCCCGCCCGCCGCCACTCCGGCCGCGCTTTCGATATAGCTCACCACCGTCGAGGTCCCCGCCAGCGACCCCACCACGGTGGCCGAGGCGTCCGACAGCAGAATGCGGTTCACCCGCGGAATGCGGTGCGCGCGGTCGAACAGGCCGGCTTTCTTCCCCACCGCGACCAGCGTTCCGATGTTGTCGAACAGGTCGATGAACAGGAACACGAACACGATTTCCAGGAAGCCGAATCGCAGCGCGGCGCGCACGTCCAGTTTGCCGGCGGTGGCCGCCAGATCGCTCAGGTGGTAGGCTTGCGGGGACCATTTCGCCACGCCCGTGGCCAGCCCGATGGCGGTGGTGGCGAGGATGCCGATCAGCATGGCGGCGCGCACGCGCCACGCCATCAGCGCCCCAATCAGCAGCAGCCCGAAGATGGCCAGGGCGGTGCTCTTGTCGGTCAACCGGCCGAGCGTGACCGTGGTGGCCGGGTCGGGCACGATGATCCCCGAGTTGCGGAATCCGATGAAGGCGATGAACAGCCCCACGCCCGCCGCCACCGCCGCGTATAGTTCCCACGGGATGGCCGAGAGGATCAACTGCCGCACGCCCAGGAGCGTCAGCACGAAGAACGCCACGCCGGAAAGGAACACTGCGCCGAGAGCGGTCTGCCACGGCACGTGCATCTTCAAGACCACCGAATACGTGAAGTAAGCGTTCAACCCCATGCCGGGCGCCAGTGCGATGGGGTAGCGCGCGAAGCCTCCCATGAGCAGGCTGCCCGCGGCCGCCGACAGGCAGGTGGCCGCCGTGACCGCGGCCAGCGGCATCCCGGTTTCATGCAGCATCGACGGGTTGACGAAGATGATGTACGCCATCGTCATGAAGGTGGTGAAACCCGCCAGGATCTCGGTCTTCCAGTTGGCTTCGAGGCGGGCAAACTCGAAGTAACGCTCCAGAGTCTCTCGCATGGCTCTCCATTGTAGCTTTCGTTGGATTGGGTTAGATCTTGGTTGCAGTGCGCTATAACGGTGTCATGCGGGGACTTCCCCTTGGAACGCTTGCGGCAAGCAGACTAGGGAGCCATCCGTGGAGCGACGGATATCCGGCACGGCCTCCTGACGTTGAAGAGCTTGAGCGCCTATGTTCATTTGCTCAAGAGGAGAGACGAATTGACCACTTCGTGGCTCGACTTAATGGCCGGTGGGCGCAACGAGACGAGGCTTTGAACGAGCTTCGAGTCGGTCTCTGTTTCAAGGCGCTGGACTATCGGATTGTCGCGTGGGAACCTCTCGGCAACAATGCCAAAAGGGGCGAATTCTCCATCACGCACAACGGAGAAGACCTGTTCTTCGTCGAAGTAAAGAGTCCCGGCTGGGAAGGAGAACTTGACCAGAAGGAACGACGTGCCGGACGCAAGAAACAACCGAAGTACAGACCGGGAGAGGGCAGACGTGGCCCAAACGCAACGTGGCCACATGTACGGACCTGCATCACCAAGGCGTATCCAAAATTCTTGCCACATTTTAACAATCTTTTGGTAATAGCCGACGACTTCCGTGTCCCGCTTGACGATTTAAACATGGAGCTTGCTCTTTATAATCCGCACCTGTCTCCTGCCCTCTCTGAATTCGGCTGCTCTGAATACGAATTAGGCTGTTTCGCTTCAAACGCATTTGAGAATATCGGAAGCGTCGCACGGTTCAACAACGAATTGCTGTCAAGCCGGAATTACTTCGGCGATTGTTACCGCCTGTACACTTACGCCAACCCATTTGCGCTGAAACAGTTTCCGAATGACTTATGGAAACCGCAAGCCAGATCCTAAAACAGATCGGTGTGGCGCTCAAGCGCCATCTGACTGGCTGGGGTCGGTACCCGCCCTCTCTTTTCGCTAGAATGAAATGGTTTGGAGAACCCTATGACAGAAGAACAGTGGGATTTGATTGATACTGTCCAGAGCGAAATCTCAATGGGTCTCGATACATTGATGGACAACTGGAACCCGGAACATCCGTTTGTTCATCATGTTCTGAAGCATCTCGGTAAGGCGGAAGATGCTCTGGAAAAAGCGGCCTTGGTCTTCGATAGTTCACAAAGAAGAGACGCCGTTGTGAAGGACATTGTTCTTACGCTGGAGCGTATGGCGGGACAGAAGCGTTTGGTGATGCGAAGCACGGAACATGACGACGAGGCTTGAGGATATCGGCAAGTGCAGGCAGGTGCCGGACCACCAGCCACCAGGAGCGTGGACGGCCATGCTCAACCAGTTGAATTCCGAATGAGGGCTTCCTCTTTTCCCCTTTTGGTAAAACCCGACAGGCCCGTGGAAGGATCAGGAGAAGTTGGCTGGACAAAAACCTTGAAGAAGGGACTCCCGGCAAGATTCCAGGCCGGGACTCCGGGATTCAGACTCCTGGCAATTTTCTCCGGTTGCACACTCCGGGAGAATTCCCGAAGAGACCCCGGGCCGGAAGACCGTCCCTTCGGTACAGCAATGCGGCGATGATCGGCCTAACGTGGAGTCCCACGACAGCGGTACACTATTCGTTCGATAGGAAGCTGGGCAAGCTCATCCGAAAGGCAGCAGCGCAACCAATCCGAACCCAAAGCGGAGGTAGCAAAGGCATGACTCCACGCCGCCTTGGCCCTGTTAGCAGCGTCAGGGGATTCATGGAAACGATATGGCAGACTCCTTCCCCGACCGGAACTGGGGCAAGAGTTTACCGTGGACAGGCCAACGATTGGCCCCTTCGACCGAGGCTGTTTCGCAATGAGGCGTGGGATGAATTACGAAAGCTAGGCCAAGACCTCATGCGATGTTTTGAGGAACGCTGCCTTCACCTGCTCCCCTCTAGCCCAGCAGGCAAATACGACATGATGAGCCTAGCGCAGCACTATGGACTTCCCACCCGACTGCTGGATTGGAGCGGCAATCCTCTCATGGCTCTGTTCTTTGCCGTCGAACCACTCGCACCGAAGTGCCCTATGGTGTGGATCTTCGATGCCCCCCACGCTTACATTATTCTTGGGCGGTCCCTGAACAATGACAATTCACTTTACGTTGGAAACCCGACGTTGCTCATTCGGCCCGTACCACACAGTCATCGTGTAGTAACACAGGCTGGCTGGCACACGCTTCACGATTTGGGCATGAGTGACGACACCAGGATAATACAGAAGCCGGGTCTCCGTGTGCCAGCGATGAACGAAACCAGAGATGCCGATTACCTGACGGCCATAGCCATTGATCCGCAGCAAGCCATCGACATCAAGAAAGAACTCCGGGACATGGGCATCCATGCCGCTACCGTGTATGGAGATCTGAACTCGGTTTGCAAGGAAATCCAAAACGATCTTGGGATTCCTCCGACATGATACGTGGCGCATGGTGCGACAATATTAGATAGCGTTTTGTTCGGTTCCACATGACCACGATCCAGGGAGGTTAGGAATGTTTCACGCTTATTGCGACGAAAGCGGGCATGAACGTCGGGACGAGCATGTCTTTCTGGCTGGATTTCTTGGGCACACGAAACAATGGAACCTCGTTCGTAAGAAGTGGGAAGAGGCAGGTGGAGGCCAGGGGTTCCATACTACAAGTGTTCTGAGAAACCCAAAACGAGCCGAAGCAAGGCTGGCTAGACTTGCTTCGGTGCCTGTCTTTTGCGGTCTGCGCCCAATTATCGGCGGGGTACGAATGTCTGACTACTGGGATCTCGTCAAAGGAACCCAGTATGAGAAGCGGGCTAAGGGCTGGTGTACTGCGTTATATCCACTTGTCCTGGAGACCCTTTTGTACATCCCCAAGAACGAGCGGGTAGAGTTCATATTCGAGGAGCAGAATGAGTATCGACCCTTCGCCGATTGTGTCATGAAGGCCATATCCCAGTATCCTGATGAACGACTGTGCAACGCTGACGGCTTGACCAAATTGGCGAAGTGGAACTTCGTCCCAAAGAAGAGAGCTATCCTGAATCAGCCCGCTGACTATCTGGCATTCGCCATGATGTCTTTCTTTAGAGATCCACAAGGCGATGCGGCACGCCTGACAAAGCCAATTCTAGAATGCATTGGGAACTTCCCAGTCGTGGGCGAGATATTTTCTCGGCAGAAGATTCGGATGATCCTCGCAGCGATGCCAGCATTGAGAGAGTTGAGGATGTAGCTTATGAGAGCCGCGTCCGAGATACTAAAGAACACAGTCATGACGCTACTATGGTTCGGCATCACCTGCGCTGTCTTCTCCTACTTGGCGCACTTCACTGAGGTTCAGAGTGTCGTTCTCGCCGTCGTCACATTGTATGCCCTCAGTGGTTACAGGCTTGCGGTCAGAATCGCAGCGAAGCAGCCATCGGAATTCGTGCCATCTCGGGTTTGGATTGAACTGAATTGGTATTCTCTGTGTCAAGAGTTCGGCTTGGCCGACGTGGAAAAGTGGGATGAGCTTTTGGAGAAATGCAAGGCCTGTCCAACGAGGTACAGTATCTTCGATAGCGGGATCAACTTTACGATGTTGAGTCCGACACTCTTCTACTGCGACGACCACCACGACTTCTTTGATACGGAGATAAGAAGAAGGCTCCAGTCATTGAGCTTTGGATCATCACACGAGAGTCGCTCAAATAGATGCTGCTGGAAGGTAGTACTGCCAATGTCCTTCTCGCTCGTTTGCCAGAAGTGGTGTTTTTCAAAAACGACAAGGAGAGCAAAGGGACGTTAGCGCAATTTGGCTGGACTCAGGAAGAGCGAGGGATCAACCACAAGTACTTCCGTATCAACTATCGACGTTTTCGTGATGCCGGATAGATCCCATGCCGCTGCGGTTCAGTGAAGCGTTAATGCTCGATCATACAACCAGTGTGCTAGGCGTTTGAGGCCAAGACGATTCAGGCGGATCGCAATGACACTTTGAACATAGGGGTTATCCAAAGCGAACACTGAGAAAAGGACTCCTGCAATCCACGAGACAAAGCCGACCAATAGGATGACCCAGATACCCACCGAGAGGAACCATCCAATGAGACAGCCCACGATCAGGAATCCGAAGGACACCTTGAACTTGTGGTCGGTTGGAGACGCTTTCAGCTTGGATGCAATGGCGTCTCTCAGCGCTTCATCAACACTGATTTTTTCCTCAAGCGGTTCAACCTGCCGCATCATCTCCGGTGCTGTCTTTCGGAGTTGGTCGGTGAGGCTCCCGTAGAGCACCATCCACGCTGCCTGTTCCGCCGTCAGATCATCAGAAGGGAAGGCCGTCCGGGATTTGGCATATTCCCGAAGCTCATACATCTCTGCCACGGTGAGGGCGGATTTCCCGGCTGTCTTGGACAAGAACTCCGCTTTAGCTTGTTTAAGAGCGGCGGCTAATTCTGTATCCTCGTAGATGTGCGGATTCTACCACAGGATCGATCCTCGGACTCCCGGAACCGAAGCGCAATAGAGACGCTATACGCCGCCGCCGCCGCCGTCGCCGGGATGTTGCGAGTCCACCCGGCTGGTCCGGAGCAATTCTGCGCCATCTGTGCGCTCGTGGCGTGGCGCCTTGTGCATGTTGCCAAGACCGGCTCTCGAGGGCGGGCTGCCAGCGCCGGAATCAGACCGGCTGGAAGAGCACCTGCTGGTTTGCCAGTCATGCCGGGATCGGCTGACGGCGGCGGATGAGTACGTGGCAGCGATGAAGGCGGCGGCGGGGAAGATCAGGCAGAGCGGAACCGGCGAATAGGAGCGGCCTGTACGCAGAAAAGGGCAGCAGGAACGAAAGTTGATCCTGATGGGCTCTTTTGTTTTCAGTCAATCACTGCGTTCCAACGGTAAACCTGAATGTACGCCATCGTCATGAAGGTGGTGAAGCCCGCCAGGATCTCGGTCTTCCAGTTGGCCTCCAGCCGGGCGAACTCGAAGTAACGCTCCAGAGTCTCGCGCATGGCTCTCCATTGTAGCTTTCGTTGGGTGGAGGGCCGGGCGGCCAAGCCACCCCCGCCGCGCCACCCCGGCGCGCAGTGTGTTTCAATTTAAGGTTCACTATGTCATTCATCCACGAAGATTTTCTGCTCTCGCACGAAGACCGCGCGCCGGCTGTACCACGAGTACGCCGAGGACCAGCCGATTCTGGATTACCACTGCCACCTGCCGCCGCAGGACGTGGCCGCGAACCGCCGTTTCCGGAACCTCTTCGAGATCTGGCTGGAGGGCGACCACTACAAGTGGCGCGCCATGCGCACCAACGGCGTCGACGAGGCTTATTGCACCGGCGAGCGCCGCGCCCGAGGAGAAGTTCCGCGCGTGGGCGCGCACCGTTCCCCACACCCTGCGCAACCCGCTCTATCACTGGACCCACCTGGAGCTGAAGCGCTACTTCGGCATCGACGAACTGCTGGACGAATCCAGCGCGCAGCGCATCTGGGATCGCGCGGGCGAACTGCTGGCGACCGACGAGTTGAGCGCCCACGGCATCCTCGCGAAGTTCCAAGTGAGGGCCGTGTGCACCACCGACGATCCCACGGACGACCTGGCCGCGCACCAGGCCATCGCCGCATCGGGACTCGCCACCAAGGTTTTCCCGGCCTTCCGTCCCGACAAGGCGCTCAACGTCCACCTGCCCGAGGCCTTCAACGCCTGGGTGGCCCGCCTGGAAGCCGCAAGTAACTCGAGCATCGGGAACTACACCGCTTTCGTGGACGCCATCAAGCAGCGCCACGACTTCTTCCACAAGATGGGCGGCCGTCTCTCCGACCACGGCATCGAGCACGCCTACGCCGATTTCTGCCCGGATTCGGAAGCCGCCGCCATCTTCGACCGCGCGCGCGCCGGCCACGCCGCCACGCCGCAGGAGCAGAGCCGCTTCGCATCCAACCTGATGCTGCTATTCGGACAATGGAACGCCGAGAAGGGCTGGACCCAGCAGCTTCACCTGGGCGCGCGCCGCAACAACAACACGCGCCGGATGCGCTCACTCGGCGCCGACACGGGCTTCGACTCGATCGGCGACTGGCCGCAGGCCGATGCTTTGGGCGCGTACCTGGATCGCCTGGAGCAGGAGGGTTCGCTGCCCAAGATCGTGCTATACAACTTGAACCCGGCCGACAACTACGTGCTGGCCACCATGATCGGCTGCTTCCAGGACAGCTCGGCCGCCGGCAAGATCCAATTCGGCAGCGGCTGGTGGTTCCTGGATCAGAAGGAGGCCATGACCTGGCAGTTGAATGCGCTCTCGAGTTGCGGCCTGCTCTCGCGGTTCGTGGGGATGCTGACCGATTCGCGGTCGTTCATGTCGTACCCGCGCCACGAGTACTTCCGGCGGGTGTTGTGCGATCTGCTGGGGCGCGATATGGAATGCGGTGAAATCCCCGACAGCGACGAGCTGGTGGGGCCCATGGTTCGCGATATCTGCTACAGCAACGCCAGCCGGTTCCTCGGCCTGGGCGTCTAATGCGCGGGCGTCCGGGCCGTGCCGGCGCCGGCGCCCGCTCCGTTGTTCACGCTTCCGGCGACACTGGCATTCACGCTGCCCCAAATGCCGTCCATGCCGCCGGAAAGGTGGAAGATGATGCCCAGGGCAACCAGGGCAAGCAACGCGGTGAGAAGACAGTACTCTGCCAAGTCCTGTCCCAATTCGTCCTTGCGTAGAAGCTTACAAATGGCCCGAAACACTAACGTGCACCTTGTCTCAATACTACGGACCCGGGGGTCCGCGAACCATAATCTCTTTCGATAGGAACAGGCCGAAACCGATCCTGCTCCTAGCCGGATGGCGTACGGTTTTTTCGTATTGCCATGGCAAGCGTGCCGGGCCGGACGATTGGCGAAAATGGACTAATCATTTGATGCGATTGGGCCGATAAGAACCAGAGAAGAACATGTCAGCACCGACGGCAAACCCTTATGAAACGGTCTGGAACCTGCCTCCGCTGATTCTTCATCCGTTCAACGAGCAGGTTCCACCGGCGAAACTGATCGAGAATTCGAGAGCCGCCCTCATGCTCTCCGGCCTGATTCCCTCGGATGGAACCGAAGAGGAAGAACTCCACCGGCGAGTGATGGCTGGCCGCTACGCCGAGGTGCGCATGCTCTTCTTCCTCGGCAAAGACGTTTTGCGGTGGCTGGACCATTGCCTCGATTCGATCAGCCGCGACCCGGACCTCCTGGCTTCCGGCGTCAAGCGCCAGAGCTTCGCCAGCCTGTTGACCGCCCGGCCGCCCGCCACGGTGAAAGACAAGCTGTCCACGTGGGGTGTCGCCGATTATGCCTCGATCTTCTCGCGGGCCATCGGCCTCAACACGCTGTTTGCCGAACCGCCGGCCCGCAGCGGTCTGTCCGACGAGTTTCTGCGCAACTATCATCGCTACGCCGATTCCCTCTTTCGATGCTACGTGGAATCGGAGCCGCACCGTTCCGTCACCTCCGCCGAGTTTCCCTTCGAGTTGTACGCTTCCGGCGAGTACTCGCGTCTGCTCGAATCGGAATGGGAGAGCGGCGACTCCCAATAGCCGCGGCGCCGCCGAGGACGGCCTTTTCCTTTCAACGGCATTCGCAGGTAGAATGGACCTACGATGGAATCTTCGGAATCCAACCCCCCTGGCGGGGAATGGGAACGGGTCAAGAACCTGGTTCTGGCGGCGCAGGATGAGGCCCCTGACGATGTGGAAACCTGGTTGGCAACCCATTGCCCCATCGCTTCCACGCGCGAGGAAGCGGCGCGCATCCTGCACGCGGCAGCCACGGCCGGCGATTTTCTGCAAGGCTCGGCCAGCGAGAAACACCTGGGACTGAGGCCGCCCCATCCCGCCCGCATCGGCCGCTACCGCATCGTGGAAGAACTGGGTAGCGGCGGCCTGGGCGTGGTCTATTCCGCTTACGACGACCTGCTGAAGCGCCCGGTGGCGCTCAAAGTACTTCTCTCGCCCGAGTCCACGTCCTCCGAATTGCGCAAGCGGCTGCTCTGGGACGCGCGCGCGGCCTGCTCCCTGCAGCACGAAAACATCGTGGTGGTCCACGACATCGGTGAAGACCAGGGTCTCGACTACATCGTGATGGAGCGGGTGAACGGCCAGACCTTGACCGCGTGCCTCCCGCCCGGCGGCATGGAACCTCCGCGCGTGGTAGCCATAGCGCTCCAGATTTCGAACGGACTCGAAGCCGCTCACGCCGCGGGCATCGTCCACCGCGACCTCAAGCCCACCAACGTCATGATTTCGGCGGGCGACTCGGTCAAAATACTCGACTTCGGATTGGCCAAGCCCAGCGCCGATTTGCTGCGCGACTCGCAAACGCCGCTCACCATCGAGGGCCGCTTCGCCGGCACGGTCGCCTACGTGGCCCCCGAACAAGCCGAAGGCCAGGCGGTGGACGCGCGCGCCGATATTTTTTCGTTTGGCTGCGTGCTTTTCGAAATGCTCACCGGACACCAGGCCTTCGAAGGAAAGTCGCCCATGTCGGTGGTGGCCAAGATTCTCCACCAGGAACCACCGGCGGTGGGGGCACTGGTCCACGGGCTCGACCCCCGCCTGGCGGAGATCGTGGCCCGCTGTCTCCGCAAGAATCCCAGCGAGCGATTCCAGACCGTATCGGAGTTGCGAGCGCGTTTGAGCGAATGCGCCGCCCCGGCCGGCTTGCCGGTCCCGCCCGTGTCCCGGCGCTGGGCCGGGAGGCCGGGGTGGGCTGGCTGGGTTGCCGCGGCCGGGGTTGTGGCTCTGGCATCCGCGTTGACGTGGCTGGCCGCGAGCCGTTTCCACAGCCGGCCCCAGGAAGGCTTCTATACCCTGACGCGCCTGGCGGCCGGCGGCGGGCTCACGGAATATCCGGCCTTGTCGCCCGATGGGAAACTGGTGGCCTTTGCCTCCGACCGCGCGGGCCACGGCAACCTGGATATCTGGGTCCAGCCGGCCGAGGGCAGCGATCCCACGCAGCTTACCTTCGGACCGGCCAACGCCTACCAGCCCATCTTCTCCCCCGACGGCACGCAGGTGGTTTTCCGCTCCGAGGAATCCGGCGGCGGGTTGTACACCGTCTCCGCTCTCGGCGGGAAGCCTCGCCTACTGGCGTTTGGCGGCCGCGATCCGAGTTTCTCGCCCGATGGCCAGTGGCTGGCGTTCTGGGTGGGCAACCCGGGAGCCTCCCTGCTGGCCGGCTCCGCGCAGGCTTTTGTCATTCCGGCCTCGGGCGGCGCCGCACGGCCCATAGCCTCGAACCTGGAGGCATCCAACAGCCCGGTCTGGGATACTGGCGGCCAAAGTCTGCTGTGTGTGGGCCGTGGAAAGGGCGCGAACCAGATCGGTTGGTGGATTGCCGACGTCAATCGTCAGTCCGCGCGGCCTGTCACGCTGCAGACCCAGATCCGGCGCCTGGGACTGCGCCAGCCGCTGGGGAGCGAGTGGATCCGTCCTTCCGCCTGGCTGGCGGATGGTACGCTGCTGATCTCGGCGAAGCAGGGCGACTCCAACAACATTTGGGGAATGCACGTAAGCAGAGACGGAAGTCTCCTGGATGAGCCTCGCCGTTTGACCGGCGGAACGGCCCTGGAGTTGCACGCCAGCGCGGTGATCGCGCCGGATGGGACCCTCCGTCTGGCCTACGACGCGCTGCACGTCGCCACGAGCGTCCGCAGTGTCGCTCTCACGGCCGGGGGCGCCCAGGCAGGGCCGCCCGAGTTGTTGCTGGGCGGATATGACAACATCGGATCGCCGTCTCTCAGCGCCGATGGGAGCAAGCTGGCCTTCTCCACCCGCCAGCCGGATCGCCTGTTCATTCGCGTGATGGATCTGGCTTCCAGACAGGCCGTCACGACCGCCACCATCCGCAGCGGCCCCTTCGCGCGTCCCATCTTGAGCGGCGATGGCCGTACGCTGGCGTATTGGACCGACAGCACCGGCTATCTGGTCTCGTCCGAGGGAGGCGTTCCCGAAACCGTGTGCCACCACTGCGGCCCTCCCACGGATGTGGCTTTCGATGGCTCGGCGGCAATGTTCGAATCCGGCGGCACCACCAACCAGTTGCTTCTCTGCGCCCGTCAGGCGGAGCCGCGGGCCATCGCCAGGATCGTTGACGCCCCGTCGATGTACGTTTCGGCGGGCCGGTGGAGCCCGGACCGGCGCTGGATCCTTTTCTGCGGGGTGCGGAATCGCCAGAAGACCATCTACCTGATCCCGGCCGCCTCCGACGGAACCGCAAAAGCTTCGCAACTCGTCCCGGTATCCGGCGACGGATATGAGGCCTGGGAGCCGGCCTGGTCGCGGGATGGCAGGCACGTCTATTTTGTCGCCAAGGCGGACGGTTTCGGGTGTCTCTGGGGCCGCGACATCGATCCGGCCAGCGGCCGGCCCACGGGCTCCGTCTTCCCCGTCGCCCACTTTCACCAGGCGCGCGAAGTGGTGCAAGGGCCGGGCGTCAATCTGGGCGAAATCGGTCTCTCGGTGGCGCGCCAGTTCCTGGCATTCAGCGTGACCGAAACCACCGGCGAGGCCTGGCTTCAGACGCTTCGTCCGGATAGCGGGCGATAATGTCGCCGAATTGTTTTTCCAGTGGAAAATCAATTCCGAATGAGCTACGATTCCTTTTATACTTCCGCCCATGCCTGAGCCCGACAATTCCGGAGCGCTTCCCGCAACGCCACGAATCAGCGTAGTGGTGATCACCCGCAATGAAGGCAGGGAACTGGAGGCGACGGTTACGAACCTTCTCCAGACCGCCCCACCGAGCCAGGTGGAATTGATTGTGCTGGATGACGGTTCGACAGACCATTCCACCGATTTTCTGGACTCCCTGCCGGGCGTCATGGTGTTGCGTTCGCCGGGGCTGGGCGTCGCCCGGGCGCGGAATCTGGGAGCCTCGCACGCTTCCGGCGACGTCATCCTCTTCGCCGACGCTCATGTGCGGGCGCCCGAGGGCTGGCACGTCCCGGTTACCGATGCGCTGCGCGACGAACGCGTGGGCGCGGTCGCGCCGGGCATTTACAGCCTGACCGATCCCGAGCGGCGCGGTTTCGGGATGAGCGTGGCCGGACCGGATCTGCGCGTCCCCTGGCTGCGCAAAGTCGGGAGCACTCCCTATCCCGTGCCGGTTCTGCCGGGAGGCTTCCTGGCGATGCGGCGGGAGACGTATCTGCGGACCGGAGGATACGATCCCGGCATGCGCCAACTCGGTGGCAACGACGCCGAGTTGAGCTGCCGCTTGTGGCTGAGCGGTTACGAGCAGAAGGTGGTGCCCGAGTTGGAAGTGGGCCACCTGTTCCGCTCCGCCGCCCCGTATCCCGCCAAGTGGGTCGCCTTGCTGCACAACCGGCTCCGCATGGCGCTGGTGCACTTCCACCCGGAACGAGTGGAACGCGTGGTGCACGCCTTGCGCGCCTACGAGGCTTTCCCGGCCGCGGTTGCCATGACGCTGGATACCGACGTCCAGGAGCGCCGCGCGCTGATGGCGCGAACCCGGAGTTTCAACGACGACTGGTTTTTCGAACGATTCTCACTTGCATGTTAAAGGAGCACCACCCAGAATGACGAATGAGCCGATGCACCCTCTTCCGCCGGAGGTTTGGAGCGATCCGCCGATGGCGCCGTATCAGCCGCCGCTCAAAGCCGAGAGGCCGGTAACGACCTTGGATCCACCGACCGGGGCGCCGCCGCACCACTAGCGGCCTAGGTCTTCGACCGTGTGATCTGGTGCCTTTGCCGGGCCGCTCGCTCAGGCTCGCGGTTCCGAACGGAACCACGCGGCGTAAGGGAGTGGCCCGTGGCAAAGGAACGGTATCTTGCGGTCATGGCACTAGCCCGGCCAATCAGGAACCGTCAGAGCTCGGAATGGAACGCGGCTCACGCGACAACTCCGCGAAGAGCCACGCGCGCGCCATGCTCCATTCCCGCTTCACGGTTCGAACCGAGACGCCCAACACCTCGGCGGCTTCTTCTTCCGTGAGGCCGCCGAAGTAGCGCAGTTCCACGATCTGGCTCTGCCGCGGATCCAGACGTTCCAGACGGTCGAGGGCTTCATCCAGGGCCAGGAGTTCCTCGGTGGCGCGCATCGGAATCACGGCTGCGTCCGTTGCGTCCAGCCGTTGCCAGCCGGCGCCTCGTTTCTGCGCCTGTTTCCGCCGGCTGTGATCCACCAGCACGCGCCGCATGGCGCGCGAAGCCACGGCAAAGAAGTGGAAGCGGTCGCACCACTGCACGTCGTGACCCTGGACCAGGCTCAGATAGGCGTCGGTGGCCAGCGCGGTGGCCTGCAGGGTGTGGCCCGGGCGTTCCGAGGCCATGATATGGCGGGCGATGCGCCGCAGATCCGCATACACCAGATCCGCCAGCAGTTGTTTGTCCTCCGGCGAGCCGGAGCTGTTCAGCAGCCGGGTAATGTCGCCAGGAGCCATCTCGGACCCGCTCTCAGACGTTGGCCCCATCACGCCGTCTCAACTCCGGGACTGACTCCCTCCATCGCTTCCAGCCGATCCTCCCATCGTCCGCTCCGACCGGAACCGGACCCAGTAACGTTTCATCCGGGCTGAAACCTCCCGCCGCTCTTCGGGCGGCATCGGCTTCCGGCCCTTCTTCCTGGAGTTCGGCAATTCCGGAATCTCCACGGCATTCCGTTGCAAGTCCTCGAGGGCGGCAATCACCCGCTCGATTCTAGCCTTGTCCTCCAGCAGGTCCTCGATAATCTTGGCCAGATCCATCCGTGTCCCCCCGTCGGGCACGATCTCTCGCACTTTCCCGAAGCCGGCCGGGGGCCCTCCGGTCCGCGCATCTTTGGAATTTGGACTTCAGCAGCAGTCTAGCACAAGCTCGCCCTCCCGCTGCGGGCCGGTTCCCGCCGGATTCCCCAAGGCGGAAGGCCATTTTCGGCTTCGCCGGGACGCCCAAAAAAAAGTTTGGCCCCTTATGACGCCGGTCTGCGCTGTTACATACGAAGTCGGATTTCACATATGACTGCCGCCACACTTTCGCGCAGGTGCCATGATCGCTATCCGGCGTGGCCGGATGCCGTGCAGATTCTCTCCCGGCGGAGAGTTCTCGCCCGGAACTTCCAGTGCTTGCTGGGGGAACTCCGCTCGCAGCGGCGCGCCGCTACGATTTACACCCGCAATCCGTCTCCTTCGGCCCTGGCTTTGATCGGCCAGCGCCGGAGACGCCTGAATACCGTCCTGGGCCGCTATGTGCGGACCCTGGCTGAACTCCGGGGAGCCGTCGAAGTCGTATTTCCGGCCGGCAAGTCAGGTTTGGGGGATCGGAGGCCGCCGAAATATTCGCGCCCGTAGTGGCACTGGCGATATGACACTACGGGCGCGATTTCGTGCGGGCCCGTCCGTACCGTTCCCGTCTTTCCCCAGACGGTCCCTGTCCGGCACTCCCCGGGCCTCGGCGAAGTGCCCGGGAGGAGCCGTGCGATCCCGCCGGACGGGACTGGGCTTGGCGCTCCAGGTTAAAATGGGGCCATCATGCAATTTCCGCGTCTGATGATCGTCCGCCAGAAGTTTCCCGACCGCCGCATTCCGGATGTCGCCGCCGAGGTTCACAAGCAGCTCGATGCTTCCGGTTTCGCTTCGCGGGTGCGGCCCGGAGCGCGCATCGCCATCGGTGTCGGCAGCCGTGGCATCCACAACATCTCGACCATCGTGCGCAACGTGGTCGCGTTCTGGAAGGGCCGCGGGACGCAGCCGTTCCTCTTCCCCGCCATGGGGAGTCACGGCGCCGCCTCGGCCGCCGGGCAGGCCGATGTTTTGGCACACTACGGCATTACCGAAGCCGCCATGGGGTGTCCGCTCATCAGCCAGCTCGAAGTGGTTTCCCTCGGCCAGACCGCCGACGGCATCGAAGCCTTCATGGACAAGCTCGCCTACGAGTCCGACGGCGTCTTTCTGGTGGGCCGCGTCAAGTGGCACACGGATTTCGCGGGCGCCATCGAGAGCGGCCTCTTCAAGATGATGGCCATCGGTTTGGGCAAGTTCGCGGGCGCGCAACGCTACCACAACTACGCATACCGCCTGGGACTGGAACATGTAATCACCAGCGTCGGCCGCCAGGTGCTGGGGAGCGGCAAGATCCTCGGCGGCCTGGCCATCCTGGAGGACGCCAGCCACAACACCGCCAAGCTCGACGCCGTGCCGGTGGAGGCGATGGAGCAGCGCGAGAAAGAGAACCTGGCGCTGGTGAAATCCTGGATGGCGAAGATTCCCGCCGATCTCGACATCCTCATCATGGACGAGATCGGCAAGAACATCAGCGGCGCGGGCATGGACTCCAAGGTTGCCAATCGCGGGGTCAACGGCGAGTACAATCCCTGGCCCGACACGGCCAAGATCCAGCGCGTGTTCGTCCGCAACCTGAGCGAGCTCACTTACAACAGCGGCGTCGGGATCGGCATGGCCGACGTGACGACCGACCGCCTGGTGAAGCGCATCGACTGGGAGCCGACGATGATCAATTCGCTCACCGCCAACACGCCGGCAGCCATCCGCACACCCATCCACTTCCCCACTGACCGTGAGTGCCTGGAGCGTTTCATTCCCACGGTAGGCAAGCTGGATCTCTCGGAAGTGACCTTGGGCTGGATCCGCAATACCATGGAGTTGGGGCGCCTGGGCTTAAGCGAGCACCTGCGTCCCGTGGTAGAGCGGAATCCCTCGCTGGAGATCGAATCCATCGGCGAATTCGAATTCGACGCGCACAACGATCTGGTCAGCCCTTTCGCGCCGTTGGAAGATGCCGCCGGGGTGCATTGAGAAGCTGTAGAAGAATCGGTTGGCAGGCGGAAGCGCCTGCCCCACTCCGGGTTCGATTCGCCCTACTTCTTCGGGCTGAATGGCTTCACGTCGCCGCAATCGGCCGACAGCCACTCGCCAGTGAGCAACGTCAAGGTGAACGTGGGGGGGCGACCCTCGACCTTGATTGCCAGGCTGCCTTTGGTATGCCCGGAGTCCACGCGCTCCACCACAATGTCGTCCGAGTACGTGGATAGGACCGGCAATCCGCCGGGTTGCTGGAGCAGGCTGTTGCAGTCCATGTGAACCTCCATCCGGGTGGCCGAGGCGGTGGCCGACGCGGGCTTGCAAAAATGGTCGCCCGGCGGGCCGGAAGTCAGGCTTTCCGCCCAGGATTCCGCGGTCTGGCAGATTCTGAGCACGCCCGTTCGCGGGGTTCCCACCGCCAGGTGTCCCCGCATCCCGGCTTCGGCCTGCGCACGCTCTTTCGGAGGGAGTGCCGCCAGTTGTTCTTCCGTCAACCGCGGCTTTGCCGCGGCGGCTCTGGCCGCCTTGGCGCTCATCTCGACCTCGGAGGTGACGGCGGTCTTGAATTCCCACAGTCCGGGCTTGACATCGAATGGGTCGGCCGCCCAAGCCGCTATGGGCCAGGCGAGCGCCATTCCAGCCAGAATCAACTTCTCCACGTGTCCTCCCCGGTGAAGCTCCACCGCCCCGCGGCAACCGCGCATTCCCGGTCCTGGCCGGCGAAACGGGTGCATGGGGCGGGCGGAAACGGCCGCCCCGTGGCGGGTTCGATTCGCCCTACTTCTTCGGGCTGAACGGCTTCACGTCGCCGCAATCGGCCGACAGCCACTTGCCGACGATGGTCATCTTCTGGTTGATGGGCTGTTCCGAATCCGCCTTACCACCCATACTGGACGTTCCCTTGAGCACGCCGGTCGTCCTGGTGTGTTCGGGGTCCACGCGCTCCACCACGAAATCGCCGGAGCCCTTGAACCGCCCGGTGCAGTCGGTATGATATTCGACCTTGGTGGCCGACATGCTGGTCAGCTTGGACGTGCAGGAGTTCTGCTGCCGCGCATACGCCTGGGCATCGGCCAGGGATTCCCTGGTTTGGCAAACCTTGGTGGTGATGGTCTGCGGTCCTCCCTGCATCATGCCTTCCATGCGGGCGCGCATGGCCGGAGGCATCTGTGCCAGTTGCTCCGGGGTCATTTGCGGCATGGCCGGCATGCCGCTCATTTCCATGGTCATGGTCTGCTCCCAGAGACCCGGCTTGACATCCAATGCGTCGGCTGCCCACGATGCCATCGGCAGTGCGAGTAAAATACCCGTCAAAATCGTCTTCTTCACGGAATCCTCCTGAGTGGAACCCGTCTCAAAGGATGGCACGCCGGGCCGGCCGGCCGCAACTGCGCCGACCCGTGCCGCGGCTGCCGGGGCGGAGGCTTCACCGTTCCGGCTGAGTGAAACCCGTCTCAGAGGATGGCACGCCGGGCCGGCCGGCCGCAACTGCGCCGACCCGTGCCGCGGCCGCCGGGGCGGAGGCTTCACCGTTCCGGCTGAGTGAAACCCGCCTCAGAGGATGGCACGCCGGGCCGGCCGGCCGCAACTGCGCCGACCCGTGCCGCGGCCGCCGGGGCGGAGGCTTCACCGTTCCGGCTGAGTGAAACCCGTCTCAGAGGATGGCACGCCGGGCCGGCCGGCCGCAACTGCGCCGACCCGTGTTGCGGCCGCCGGGGCGGGGGCTTCACCGTTCCGGCTGAGTGGAACCCGTCTCGAAGGATGGCACGCCGGGCCGGCCGGCCGCAACTGCGCCGACCCGTGTTGCGGCCGCCGGGGCGGGGGCTTCACCGTTCCGGGGACGCCACGGATGCGGACGCCGGCGGCTATGCTATGGGGACGACCTTCTCCAGGCACTGAAACAGTGCCTTGGTGTCGATGGGTTTGGAGATGTACCCGTCCATTCCGGCCTGGAGGAAGCGTTCGCAATCGCCGCGCATGGCGTGAGCGGTCATGGCGATGATGGGCAGGCGGCGCGCGCCGGGGCGTTCGCTGGCGCGAATGGCGGCGGTGGCCTGGAGGCCATCCATCTCGGGCATCTGAACGTCCATGAGGACTACGTCCACCGCCGTCCGCTGCAAGGCGGCCAAGGCATCCTTGCCGTTGACGGCGGAGACCACCGAATGGCCCATCTTCTTCAGGACGTTGGTGAACAGCTTGCGGTTGATTTCGTTATCCTCCGCCAGCAGGACGTGGAGCTGCCGCGGGGGCGGCGGCGGCGTGGGCGCCTTCGCGGCGTTGCCGGGCGGGAGGCTGGGCGGCCCGCTATTTCCCCGGGCTGCTTCCGGTGACAGGGCCGGGGTTGGCAGGTCAATGGCGAAGTGAAAGGCGCTGCCGGTGCAGAGCTGTCCGCCGGGACCGAGCCAGGGACTTTCCACGGCGAGCGTGCCGCCCATGAGTGCGACCAGTTTGCGGGAGATCGCCAAGCCCAATCCGGTTCCGCCGTAGCGGCGGGTGGTGGACTTGTCGGCCTGTTCGAAGGCGGCGAAGATCAGAGACTGCTTGTCGGGGGGGATGCCGATTCCGGAATCGGCGACGGTGAAGCGGAGGCGAACCCACCCGGGCGCGGTTTGCCGGGCCGCGATGCGCAACACGACCTCGCCCTGGGAAGTGAACTTGACGGCATTGCCGGCCAGGTTGAGCAGCACCTGGCGGAGGCGGCCGGCATCGCCCAGGAAGGCATCGGGCACGGTGGGATCGATTTCGCTTTGCAGCCCGACGTTCTTCCCGCGTGCCGCGACCCCCAGGATCTGCACCACCGATTCGACGCTGGAGCGCAGGCGGAACGGTTCTTCGACGAGTTCCAGTTTGCCGGCTTCCATGCGGGAGAAATCGAGAATGTCGTTGAGGATACCGAGGAGATTGACGGCGGCGTTCTTGACGTCGGAGAGATATCCGCGTTGCTCGCCCGAGAGCGGGGTGTCGAGCGCGAGATCGGTCAAACCGACGATGGCGGTCATGGGCGTGCGGACTTCGTGGCTCATGTTGGCCACGAATTCGGAGCGGGCGGCGCTGGCGCGTTCCGCCACCAGTTTGGCGCCTCGCAGGCGGAGGGCAAGCCAGATAAGCGAGGCGAAGGCCGCAGTCAGGAGAGCCATGGCCAGCGCCAGGCCTCTGTTGAGGCGATTGGCGGTAGTCAGGTACTCCAGCATCAGAGTCTCCTGGGATGGGTACGCGTACCAGCGCAAATAGATTCCCATGAGACCGCCATCGCGGGCCATGTCGCCGATGCGATCGCGGATGGCGTCGGCGGCGCGGATGGCGGCGCGATCCCGCGGGTTGGCGCCGACGCCCGATCCCGGGCGCACTTTCGTGGCGATGAGGTTGATTTCTCCGCAGCCTGCCAGGGCGTTGCCAGAAAAGGAATCCGCCACGGTGTCGGCGGTTACGGCGGCGTCCACTTCACCCGCGCAGACGGCCTTCAGACTGGCGAACTCGCTGGGCTGGGGGAAGAGAATGGAATCGGGGAACTGCGGCCGGATCACCTGTCCGGCGATGCCGCGGTTGTAGCCGATCTTGCGGCCCCTGGCCTGCTCCAGGGAGGCGATGCCGCGCGACTTGGGGCTGATCATCCAGTAATTGGGGCGGATGTAAGGTCGAGTGACATAGAAGGTGTCCCGCCTTGCCGGCAGGTCGGCGAGGAGCGGCCACAAATCGACCTTATGAGCGGCCATGGCGGCGTCGGGGCCTTCGGGGAGCAGCACCCATCGTATAGGGATGCCGGCGCGCCGGGCGGCTTCGCGGACGGTCTCGATGGTGGGACCGTAAGGCTGGCCGTCGGCGGACACGAACTGGCGGGGCGGAGAGCTCTGGAAACCCATGCGGAACACGCGCGGTGGTGACGGAGCCGGACGGCGCGCGAGCACCCAGACGACTGCGAGAACGGCGCAGACGGCCGCTATGATGGCTGCGCGGCGGTACACAGATACTTATCGGCCATGAGGGGCGGGAGCATGAGGGGGCGGTGGAACGCCCGCAGGAGCGTGTGCTTTAGCGGGGCCGGCGCCGCCGGCCGATTCTTCTTGGGCTGAACCCGCACGACTTAGGCGTGTGGCCGAGCAATCTTCCGTGAGTTCCCGGGTCCCGATAGATCCTTCCTCGCGGCGCTGGGATTATCTGCCGATTCTTGAAGTCCCTGGCCAAGGCGGCGTCGTCCGTCGCCAAGGTGCGCGCGCCGGTGACAAGCGCCAGCGCCAGGACATGGTGGTCGTTGGACACGCACCGGTTGGCTTTGCGCAGGCGGGTTTCCTCCGTTTGGAGACGACGCGGATCGGCGGATCGAAGCCTGCCTGCCTGTTCCAGCCGGACCAGCAGGTGTATGACTTCGGTCAGGACCGCCAACTCCCTACGGAGTTTGCCAGCGGCCACCAGCCTCGGTTCTCCGCGATCCCCAAGAAGCCAGTCGGTGATAGCGCTCGTCTGCGCCAGAAACCGCTCGGCTAGGCTGGCATCCACAATCAGGCACACGCTCAGATACCCAGGAGTTCCCGTTCTTCGTTCAGGAAGAACTGGCGGTACCCTTCCGGCGGATTGGCGATGCCGCCGTTGCGGTCGAGTTCGAGGTTGTGGATGGTGGCTCCGTGCTTGCCGCGTTCGAAATACAGGAGGGAGACGTTCTTCGGGCTTCAGCTTCTTGCGGCGGACTTCCATGCGGACGCGGTCCACCAGGTGGTCGCTGTGAGTCTCGATGACGAACTTCCGATTCTTGCGGGCCTGACTGGCGAAGAAGCTTCCCAGTTCCGCCTGGGCGCGCGGGTGCAGGTGGACCTCGGGTTGCTGCAACAGGAAGAGTTCGTGGCCGGCGGCCTGGCGGATGGTGTCCACCAGGAGGGGCAGCGACTGGCTGACGCCGTAGCCCACGTCGATGAGGTTGACGGTTGGGCCGCCGCTGCGGATTCCGATTTGGAACGGGTCGCTCTCTTTCCTGCCTTTGTTGACGATCTCGATGCCGTCGAAGAGGCCCGATTTCGATCCGAATTCCTGCAAGGCCGATTGCATCGCCGACCAGCCCTGAGACGATGCGGAGCGCGCCAGGGTCGCGAGCAGCATGGGGATGTGCTGACCTTCGGGCCGGGGCTCGGAACTGACCGGGTCGTAGGTGCGCCGCGGGCTGGTGCGGATGGGGGCGAAGGCGTAGGGGCGGGTGGGAAACTCGCCTCTTATTTTTGACCACGCGCCACCCACCGCCCCAAGCTCTGAGTCCGGTGGATGCAACTTCAGGCGCAAAGGCGGAGCCCAGAAGGTGTCCGCCGGCATATCGGTCACGCCGTGCGGTCCTCGAAGGGTCCCGGAATAATAGTTGTACTGGCCCGGGCGGCGCTTGGCTTCAAATACCAGATCGCCGGCCCTCAATCGCCATACGTCGATTCCCGGCTGGCCATCCCAAGAAGTGAACTCCGCGCAGAGCGACTGCGGTTCCTGTCCGCCATCCAAGCTAATCGTCAGCGAAAACGACTTCGCCCGCCCGGCGCGTCCGCCGCGGTACGACGCAATCTGATCGTAGGCTCCAAGTAGGAACGGAGGCACGTTGAACGGCAGATCGCTCTGCGGTCCCCGGACCACCGCGTGTGCGATCTGGCATAGCGCCAGCACCGTACTCTTTCCCGAACTGTTCTCCCCCACCAGCAGCGTGACCGGCCGGATGGCCGCTTCCTGCGGCTCGGAAAAGCACCGGATGCCTTCGAACTGGAGACGGACCGCCATGTTCAGTGTCCAGAATAGCGCGTTACGGCAATATTCCCAACCGCTTGCCGGCTTTGCGAAACGCCTCCAGGGCGCGATCCAATTCGTCCCGCGTGTGCGTCGCGGCGACGATGGTGCGCACGCGCGCCTGGCCTTTGGCGACGGTCGGGAAGCCGATGCCGGTGGCCAGGACGCCACTATCGAAGAGCGCGCGGGAAAGCTGGTGGGCCAGGCGGGCTTCGCCTACCATCACCGGTGTGATGGGAGTCTCGCTATGGCCGGTGTCGAAGCCGGCGGAGACCAGACCCTGCTTGAAGTAGCGGGTGTTGCTCCAGAGAGACTCGATGCGCTCGGGCTCCTGCTCCAACACGTCGAAGGCTGCCAGACAGGCGGCGGCGACGGCGGGCGGGTGCGAGGTGGAGAACAGGAACGGGCGGGCGCGGTGATACAGGAACTCAATCAGGCCGCGGGTGCCGCAGACGTAACCGCCCAGCACGCCGATGGCTTTCGAGAGCGTGCCGACCTGAATGTGGACGCGGCCATGAAGACCGAAGTGATCGACGGTGCCGCGGCCGTTGCGGCCGAGGACGCCGGAGGCGTGGGCATCGTCGACCATCATGATGGCGCCGTAGGTTTCGGCGATCTCGACCAGGGCGGGGAGCGGGGCGATATCGCCGTCCATGGAGAAGACGCCGTCGGTGATGAGCAGCTTGCGGCCGGGGACGGCGGCGAGTCGCGGCCAGAATCTCGTCCGGCGGCGGCGACATCCTTGTGGGGGAAGCGGTGGATAGTGGCCTTGGAGAGGCGGCAGCCATCGATGATGCTGGCGTGGTTGAGCTCGTCGGAGACGATGTGGTCCTCGGGACCGAGGATGGCGGAGACCGTGCCGGCGTTGGCGGCGAAGCCGGATTGGAAGACCACCGAGGACTCGACGTTCTTGAAGCTGGCGATGCGCCGCTCGAGCTCGAGGTGAAGGCTCATGGTGCCGGAGATGGTGCGCACGGCGCCGGAGCCGGCGCCGAACTTGCGGACGGCGTCAATGGCGGCCGCGCGAAGTGTGGGGTGGGTGGTGAGTCCGAGGTAGTTGTTGGAGGCGAGGTTGACGACCTCTTTGCCGTCGAAGCGCGATTGGGCGGCGCACGCGGATTCGAGCACCCGCAATGGCTGCCAGGCGCCCTCCTGTTTCCATTGTTCGACGCGGTCGTGAAGAAACGAGAGAGGATTGGTCATGGGCGCCTCATCCAAGCGTGCGGTAGCCGCTGGCGTAGAAGACCAACGGGGAGCCATCGGTGACGCGGGTGTGGAGCACTTCGCCCACCAGGATTTCGTGATCGCCGCCGGGAGTGCGTTGGTGGACGGCGCACTCCAAGGTGGCGAGTACGCCAGAGAGGAGGGGTACTCCGGTTTTCCCGCGATGCCAGGGAATGTTGGCGAAACGGTCGAGGCCTTTGCGAGCGAAGCGATCCGAGAGTTCCCGCTGGTCGGCGGCTAAGACGTTGATTCCGAAGAATTCGGCGGTGCGGAAGACGTCCCTGACGGAGACACTCCGGCCCAGGCAGAGAAGCACCAGCGGTGGCGCTAACGATACGGAAGTAAAGGAGTTGACGGTCAGGCCATGAGGCCGTCCCCGGGGATCGAGAACGGTAGCCACCGTGATGCCGGTAGCGAAGCGCCCGCAGGCCCGGCGGAATTCCTGGCTGGCGATGGGCGCCACACGCCCCCGCAACCCCTCGCTTGACATGAGATTAAATTCAATCTTATCATAAGGTTGACCGACTGCGGGATGCAGGTCGCCCGATCCCCGGGTTTTCAAGGAGGCTGTTTTGATCAAGCTCGATATCATCAACGAGGTCGTCAACCGCACCGGCATTACGAAAACCAAGGCCGAGATGGCGGTGGAGACCGTGTTTGAATCGATGAAGAAAGCGCTGGAGCAGGGCGACCGCATCGAGTTGCGCGGCTTTGGCGTTTTCAACGTGAAACCGCGGAAGACCGGGATCGGGCGCAACCCGCGCACCGGCGCCGAGGTGTCCATTCCTCCCGGGAAAGCGGTGCGTTTCAAACCCGGCAAGGAGCTGCAAGCGCTGCAATAGCGCGGCTTGCAGCGGTTCATCGTGTCATCCCCGGAATTTTCGTCCGCGCCCTACTCGTCCTACGCCGTAAGCGGCGGCAGCCACATCTGCCCGCCGCCGGCCGCGGCCCGGCGCGAGCGGTATTGGCTGCACATTCTGCTGTTTGCGATCACGCTCCTATCCGCCACGATCGTGGGTGCGGCGATGCAGATGGACTTCGACCGCAACGCGGCGTTCGACCTGGAACACAGCCTGGACGTGTACGCGAGGGTGTGGGGGCACGCGGGGCTGCTGTGGCAGGGGCTGCCGTTTTCCTTGACTCTGATGGGCATTCTGTTGGCGCACGAACTGGGGCACTACCTGGCGGCGTTGTTCCACGGGGTGAACGCGAGCCCGCCATATTTCGTGCCGTCGCCGGGGATGGGGACATTCGGTGCGTTCATCCGCGTGCGCTCGCAGATCCATTCCAAGCTGGTGTTATTCGACATCGGGATTTCGGGTCCGCTGGCGGGCTTCATCGTGCTGGCGCCGATGTTGGCCATCGGACTGGCGTTCTCCAAAGTGATTCCGGGCATCGGGCACCAGGGGCCACTGCAGTTCGGCGTGCCGGCCTTGCAGTGGCTGCTGGAGCGGGCGATCTTCCCGGGGACGCACCCGGCGGATATCTGCCTGCACCCGGTGGCGCGCGCGGCCTGGGTGGGGATGTTCGCTACCGCCATGAACCTGCTGCCAGTGGGACAACTGGACGGCGGGCACATTCTGTATGCGTTTTCCCCGAATCGCCATCGAACCATATCCAAGGTGGTTTGCGTGCTGCTGCTGCCCGTGGCCTTCTTTACGGGGTGGTGGGGATGGGTGCTGTGGGCGGTGGTGCTGTGGTTGCTGGGCCGCCGGCATCCAGCGGTGTACGATAGCGCCGTGTTGACTCCCGGCCGGCGGAAACTGGGCTGGATCTCGGTGGCGATGTTCGTTCTGTGCTTCATCTACTCGCCGACAACCGCGGGCGGTCTCTGAGCGGAGATGAAAATCACTGCCACCATCATTACGGTCAACGAGGAGCGCAACATCGCGCGGGCGGTGGAGAGCCTGCGTTGCTGCGACGAGATTCTGATTCTGGACAGCGGGTCTACGGACCGCACGGTGGAACTGGCCGGAAAACTGGGGGCGCGCGTGCTTGAAGCCGGCTGGCGGGGGTTCGCGGGCCAGAAGAACTGGGCGGCGGAACAGGCGGCGCACGACTGGATACTGTCGCTGGATGCGGATGAAGCCTTGACCGAATCGCTGGAGGCCGAGATTCTAGCTCTGAAGAAGGCAGTCCCGCGCTTCGACGGATACACCATGCCGCGCATGGCCAACTACCTGGGCCGGTGGATTCTGCACTCCGGCTGGTATCCCGACCGCAAAGTCCGGCTGTACCGGCGGTCGAAGGGAAAGTGGGTGGGCGATTTCGTTCACGAGAGCGTCCAGGTGAATGGGAAGGTGGGCCACCTGGAGAGCAACATCCTGCACTTCACGTGCGAATCGCTGTCGGAGCACGTAAAGACCATGGACCGCTACACGACGCTGGCGGCGCAGGAACTGGTGGCGCGCAAGGAGAAGGTTCCCCTGGAGCGGCTGCTCTTCCACCCGCCGTGGACGTTCGTGAAGAGTTATTTTTTTCAGCGGGGATTTCAGGACGGGCTGGAAGGGCTGATCATCGCCTACATGGCGGCGTTCTACACGTTTCTGAAATACTCGAAAACGAGAAACATGAGCTGATGCGGATTCTTCACCTGGATACCGGCAAGGAAATGCGGGGAGGCCAGTGGCAGGCGTTCCGGCTGATGGAACGGCTGGAGGCGGCGGGCGTGGAATCGACGCTGCTGGCCCGCGAGGGAGGGCCGTTGCTGGAAGCTGCGCGGAAGCGGGGACTGCGGGCGGAAGCGCTCGGTTGGACTCACCTCGCGGCGCTGGCGCGGAAGCACGACCTGGTGCACGCGCACGACGCGCGGGCGCACACCATGGCGGCAGCCATGGCCGGCCGCACGCCGCTGGTGGTCTCGCGGCGGGTGGCATTTGGGGTCCGCTCGGGGATTCTCTCGCGCTGGAAATACCGGCGGGCGAATCGATATCTGGCGGTGAGCGAACACGTGAAGCGGGTGCTGGTGGCGGGCGGCGTGGAGGCCGGCAGGGTGGCGGTAGTGTACGACGGAGTGCCGCTGCTCCCGCCGACGGAAGGTGGGCGGGTGATAACGCCGAGCGATGGCGGGGATCGGCTGAAAGGCACGGCGCTGGCGATCGAGGCGGGGCGGAGGGCGGGCGTCGCCGTGGAGGTCTCGACGCGCCTGGAAGAGGATCTCCGCACGACCGGCGTATTCGTGTACCTCACGCGCAGCGAGGGGCTGGGAAGCGGGGCGCTGCTGGCCATGTCGGCGGCGGCGGCGGTGGTGGCGAGCGACGTGGGAGGGTTGAGGGAAGCGATCGAACATCGCGTCAATGGAATGCTGGTGGAGAATACGCCTAATGCCATCGCGGACGCGATCCGCGAACTGGTCGAACATCCCGAATCCGCGCGCAGCCTCGGCCTGGTGGCGCGGCGGAAGGTGAGCGAGCGTTTCACCGTGGACCGCATGGTCCTCGAGACTATGGAAGTATACAGGCAGGTGCTCTCTTGATGGACGAAATATTTTACCGTTGGTTCTTCCGCGCGTTTGCCCTATGTTTCGGACTGCTGATCGGCAGTTTTCTGAACGTGTGCATTCACCGCTGGCCGCGCGGCCGGTCGGTGGTGAAACCGCGGTCGCATTGCGTGCGCTGCCGCCAGTGGATCGCATGGTACGACAACCTTCCGCTGGTGAGCTACGTCCTGTTGGGCGGGCGGTGCCGGCATTGCGGCCGGCACATTTCGCCGCGCTACCCGGCGGTGGAGTTGCTGACGGGGTTGCTGTGGCTCTGGTTCGTGTGGAAATACGGCGTCACGATGGAGGCGGCGAAGATGGGCGTGTTTACGTCGATCCTTGTGGGGCTGACGTTCTGCGATCTGGAAAAGCGGCTGCTGCCGGACGAGTTCACCCTGGGCGGGATGTGGCTGGGATTCGCGTTCGCGCTGTTCGTGAGGGTGCCGGACGTCGTTGCGAATGCCCTGCCGCAGGCCGCGCTGTTTCTCATGGGGAAGCAATTCAATGCGCACCTGATTTTGAGCGGCAGGTTGGATTGGGTGGCGGAATCGGCGTTGGGAGCGGCAGGGCCGGCGCTGCTGTTGTGGGGCGGGGCGGCGGCGTGGAGCAAACTGCGCGGCAGGGAAATGCTGGGGTTCGGCGACGTGAAGCTGATTGCGATGGTGGGGAGTTTCGTGGGACTGACGGGGGCGATGCTGACGATGTTGCTCGGGGCGAGCGCCGGGTCGGTGCTGGGGATTATCTATATCAAGGCGACGGGGAAGAAACTCTCGGAGTACGAACTGCCGTTCGGGACGTTCCTTGGGCTGGCGGGGCTGGCGGTGGCGTTGATTGGGCCGTGGAGGTTGTGGGGTGGGTAGAGGGTGCGGGGTTTGGGGCTGTCCGGATGAGGGTGGGATTTGACACTCACGGCAAGCGTCTGATTAAATGGAAATACACCACTGCTCCTCAGTAGCTCAATGGTAGAGCATTCGGCTGTTAACCGAAGGGTTCCTGGTTCGAGTCCAGGCTGAGGAGCCAAACCCTCCCACCAAAGAATGCAAGTCCCCTGTTGTTAACGTCTTCGCCGTTAGTCTGCTCGATGCGAGGCGTTGCGTTTACCTCAACATAGCCATGGGTTTGCGGTGAGGGTCGCCTCTCCGCTGTCGGCCCTGGAGATTCTCCGTTTGCGCCCTGGTGAGTCCACGGGCGCGACTTTCCGGCCTCCCTCTCCTCTTCTCCGTAGGGCACCCCGCCTTATTTAACAGCCCAATTCGTCTCGACCTGACAAAACGATCCACCATTTCGGAATCGGCGCGCTGGTTAACAGCCGTGCCGTGTGATGGAATGAAGTGGTGACACCACTGCAATAGGGAGGATGCGCTGCCGAGGGATTTGCCCGCGGCGCCCCTCCGAACGCCAGTTCGTTGCGCCATCTACACCCGCCAGTCTGTAGAAACCCACGATGATCTTTCTTCCTGCCAGGTCCAATTCGACTTGTGCCGTTCCTTCGTTCACGCACACCGTGGCCTTGGCTACGAACTAATCGAGGATCGCTTCGATGACGAGGGCTACACTGGCGCCACTCTGGATAGACCAGCCCTCCAACGACTGCTGGGTTTGCTTCGGTCCGGCGGAGTGGATCGGTTGGTAATCTATCGGCTCGACAGGCTCTCACGCGACCTTCGGCATTTCGTCAACCTCGGGCAAGAACTTCGCGAGCACAAGGTCGGTCTGACGGTCGTGGCCGCGCCGGAACTTGGCGTGGCGGCGCTGGACAATCTGATGTTGAATGTCCTGGCGTCCTTCGCCGAATTCGAAAGGGAGATGACCTCTTCACGAATCGCGGAAGCCCGTGCCTACCTGAAAGCCAATGGCCGACGGATCGCGGGCGCTGTGCCGTTCGGTTACGCGGCAGACCCTCGCACGAAGCAGTTGGTCGTGGTCCCCGGAGAAGGCGAAGTAGTTTCGCGGATTTTTCAGTGGGCATTGGCGAAAATGCCCCCGTCAACTATCGCGACTCTCGCAAATGCGCAGGGATGGCGCACGAGGAGTAACAACCGATGGACGGCGCGCCAGGTGCTCTTCACGCTTACAAATTACGTCTACGCCGGCTTGGTCATCGACGGATATGGTTTTCGTGATGGCTGTCACCAGGGCCTGGTCGAGAGGACCGTTTATCATGAGGTGCAGAACCTTCTCGCTCTCCGGCGCACGCGGAAGCCGGGGCGCGCCAAACCCCCGATGCCGTGGCCACTGCGGGGTCTGGTTTGCTGTAGCGCCTGTGGCCGACTTCTGAGCACCCACACGATTCGGCGAGGCTCGGTCGTTTACCGCTACTATCGCTGCCGATCGACCGCCGGCGGCCGCGACCCGTGCAAGGGCGTGTTGGTGAGCGCGCATGAGATTGAGACCGCCGTGCTGCAGGCGGCGGGCATTGAACAAAAGGGGCTCACTTCCAAGGAGGAAGAAGCCGCCCTTCGCAACGCGATTCGGCAGGTCATCTTTAAGGCCGATACCGGGCGGATCGAAATCGAGTTTCAGCCGGTCCAATCGGGGAGCGACTCGCCGACGAGGTTTTGAGTAAAGTATAAGAGGGGCATCACGGTGAACGTCGCCATAGAAATTCCAGACGATATTGGGCGCCTTCTCGCAGGGCAAGCGGGCGACCTCTCGCGGGCCGTGCTTGAAGCCGTCGCCGTCGAGGCTTACCGGTCGGGGGCAATAACTCCTGCACAGGTGCAGCAGATGCTTGGGCTGCGCTCCCGCTGGGATACGGAGTCCCTCCTGCGGCGCGCGGAGGCATATCACGACTATACGATGGATGATCTGGAACGGGATATCGCCGCAATTCGCGACGCATCCCGGCAATGATCGCCGTCTCGGATACGTCGCCGATCTGCTATCTGATCCTCATTGGCGAGATCGACATTCTTCCCAAACTCTACAGCCAGGTGCTGGTGCCGCCGGCTGTGGTCGCCGAACTGCTCCACGAAGATGCTCCAGGGGCAGTGCGTAGTTGGGCGGCCAACCTCCCGTCGTGGATTTCCGCGCAACAGAATCCCGTCGGGGTGACCGTCGGCATGGAGAAACTGCAGGCTGGCGAGCAGGCTGCGATCCTGCTGGCGGAATCGGCTGCGGCCGACATGATCCTCCTTGACGAAAAGTCGGCGCGTCGTGTTGCCGCCGATCGAGGTCTGCGGATTACAGGCACGCTCGGCGTGTTGGGCGAAGCCGCAGCACGAGGCATCGTTGACTTGGAAGCGGCCATCGATCAGCTCAGGAAAACGAGTTTTCGATATTCTCCGGCGTTGCTGAAGGCAACCTTGGATCGATTTGGCAAGCGATAGGCACGACGGCACGCTGGTATGCTCACTTGAAAGTGGACCAAGTGAAGGGCAGACGAACGCAACAAACCCGTTGCAAAAGCTGCGGCCGCACCGTGCCCGATTATGACGTCATCAACTATGGCTCCGTAGACGCGGGTTATCGGGAGCTTTGTACCAAATGCTTCAACACCGAGGTCGCTGAATCCGATGGCCTGGATGGGTTTGAGCACGCCGACCTCGCACCGGTCGAACTCACTGACTGCGACGGCCAAGCCCATCTATTTCACTTCCGGACTCGCCTGTTCGGGCCGGGTGTTGCCCTGGATGCGTTCGAGGTTCGCGATGGAACTCCGGCCGGCTATCAGTTTCAGGTGATCGGCGAACCAGAAGACGATCCGCTGAAGCTGCTTGCGCGATTGATCGAGAGAATTCGCCGCACCTTGTCCATTAAGCACCTCAAGGTAGGCAATCTCGGGTTGCAGATCGCCGATCAAGTTGTGCGAGGTAGGATTGGGTGGGATGAATCCCAGGATGGTCGCGTGCCGTTAGTCACCGTCGATGGTCGCGAGATCACCTGGGACGAGTTTGGCCGCATGCTCATGAGCTTTGAAGGATGGCAGTTCAAGTTGGATATTCGGGACAAGAGCGACGAGTTGTGATCGTCGGATGAAGCTCCGGCCTGCCAACCACGCCGACCGGTGATCACCACGTTCGAACCGGGGCGGGCTCGGGCGACCGATTCGTACTTGCGGAAAGCTGCAAAAACGCGACGCCACGCCAGAAACGTGTGATTGTGTTTTCAACGACTTGCACAGTGGGGCTGTTAACCAACCGGTCGTCCATGTGTCAGGGGCGAATTGAGCCAAACTCTCCCACCCCGGAATCCAAGTCCCCTGTTGTTAACGTCTTCGCCGTTCGACTGGTCGATGCGAAGCGTGGCGTTTACCTCAACATAGCCATGGGTTTGCGGTGAGGGCCGCCTCTCCGCTATCGGCAGTGGAGACTCTCCGTTTGCGCCCCGGTGAGTCCACGCGCGCGACTTTCCGGCCGACCTCTCCACTTCTCCGCAGGGCCCCCCGCCTTATTTAACAGCCCGGTTCGTTTCGACCCTCGTTGGTGTGCACAACTTTCGGAATTTCTGCGTATGTTTACAGCGGGAGAAGCACACGCCGATCCCACATCCCACCGGACAGCGGAACGACCGCCAAGCGGACAACGCTGTGGGTGCCAAATCCACAGCGAGGTGATCCGTCTTGGCTGTTCCGACCGAAGATCTGCAATCCATCGCCAGCATCCTGGCCGCCGGCTACCTGCGATGCCGCCGTCGAATCCGGCGCGAAGATCCACTTGATAACCCGGCACCTTCAAGCCCTCATGGACACGAGGTTAACAGCCCCGAGAAAGGAGAAGACCTTGGAAACCACGGTCCGGAAAGAGATTGAAGCGCTGCGCCACATGACGTTGGCCCAACTGAAAAAGAAGTACGCCGAGGTGTTCGGCGAGGAGACGCGATCGCACCACAAGCACTTCCTGTTCCGCCGCGTTGCCTGGAGGATCCAGGCGCTGGCAGAGGGCGGTCTGTCGGATCGGGCTCGTCGCCGCGCTCTGGAGATCGCTAACGACGCCGACCTGCGCGTCCGCGCACCTAAAACGACGTTCAACGGGGACTTCAGCCTGTCGTCGGACAACGCCGTGACAGGGCGCGTGACCGCGGCAGTTGATCCGCGTTTGCCCGCGCCCGGCGGTTCTGTCGAACGCCACTATAAGGGCCGCGACATCGTCGTGAAGGTCCGGGAGGAAGGATTCGAGTTCGATGGCAAGCTCTACAAGTCGCTGAGCGCGATTGCCCACGAGGTGACCGGCAGCAAGTGGAATGGCTTCCTCTTCTTCGGGTGCGCCGGAAAAATCGAGGGCACGAATGAAAAACGGTAGCGGCAGACGTGCGCCTGCGGCCGCGCCCGAACCCGCGTCGGACAAGGTGATCCGGTGCGCGATCTACACGCGGAAGTCCACGGAGGAAGGCCTCCAGCAGGACTTCAGTTCGCTGGACGCTCAGCGGGAAGCGGGTGAGGCCTTCATCGCCAGCCAGCGGAATGAAGGATGGCAATTGGTGCCGGAGCGGTTCGACGATGGCGGCTTCACCGGCGGCAACATGGATCGACCGGCCCTAAAGCGGCTGCTCGCCGCCATTGAGGCTGGCCGCGTCAACTGCGTGGTCGTCTACAAGGTGGACAGGCTGAGCCGATCGCTGATGGACTTTTCCCGCATGATGGAATCGTTTGACCGCAGCGGTGCGTGCTTCGTCTCGGTCACGCAGCAGTTCAACACCACCAACTCCTTGGGCCGGCTGACGCTCAATATCTTGCTATCGTTTGCCCAGTTCGAAAGGGAATTGATCTCAGAGCGGACCCGCGACAAGATGTGTGCCGCGCGTAAGAAGGGCAAGTGGATCGGTGGCCACCCGGTCCTCGGGTACAACATCGACGTCAAGGCGCGCCGTCTCGTCGTGAATCCCGACGAAGCACATCAGGTGCGGACGATCTTCGATCAGTACCTCGAACAGGGCGCCATGCTGCCGGTCCTGCAGGATCTGGACCTGCGTGGCTGGCGGACGAAGCAGTGGACAACCGAAGCTGGCCAGACACGCGGCGGCAAGCCGTTCACCAAAAGCCTGCTTTACGGAGTCCTCACGAACGCCATCTACACCGGGCAGGTGAATCACAAAGGCACGCTCTTTCCCGGCGAGCACGAGGCGATCATCGAACGCTCTACGTGGGAGCGAGCGCAGGACATGTTGGACCGCAACGGCCGCACGAACGGTGGTGGCACCAAGAACAAGTACGGCGCCCTGCTGCGGGGTCTCCTTTTCTGCGTGCCGTGTGGCACCACGATGGTGCACACGTACTCGGTCAGGGGTTCAAAGCGGTACCGCTACTACGTCTGCTACAACGCCCAGCAACGGGGTTGGAAGAACTGCAAGACGAAATCGGTGGCGGCACAGGCCGTCGAGAACGCCGTGCTGGACGCCATCAGACGGCTTGGGTCTGATCCGGAGTTGGCTGCGGAAGTGGTTCGCCAAGCGCGCGAACAGCTAACACGCATGCGCGAGAAGCACGGCAACAATGTCGCCGTAGCCGAGAACACGCTCCGAAGCCTGAACGCCGAAGTCACCGTGCTGGCCGGTGACGCTGTGATCACGCCCACCGCACGGGTGGACAGGTTGTTGGACTTGCAGGGCCAGATCCAGGCCGCCGAGCACCGCCTGGCCGATCTCATCACGGAAGGGCGGGAACTCGAGGCCGACCAGTTCAACGATGCCGACGCCGTGAAAGCGCTGGCCGAATTTGACCCGGTGTGGGCAGCATTGGCCACCCGCGAGCAAGTCCGCTTGGTTCAATTGCTGGTCGCCAAAGTCGGCCTGGACGGCCGGAACGGCAAGGTGACCGTGGATTTCCGATCCGCGGGGATCAGAGACCTGTGCAACGGGACAACGACGAAAGCCTGAAGATGACTGTGCAAGCGAAGGACGCAGTATCAAACGCAGCCCAAGTCGAGATGATGCTGCCGGGCTGGAGTCCACGGTTGCGAAAAGAAGCCGTCCCAACGCCGCCGCTCGCTCGACTGCCCCGCGTCACCCGCCTGATGGCACTGGCCATCAAGTTCCAGGACATGGTCAGCCGCGGCGAAGTCCGCGACTACGCTGATATCGCCCGCCTTGGGTACGTGACCCGCGCCAGGATCACTCAGATCATGAACCTGCTGAACCTGGCACCCAATATTCAGGAGGAGATTCTGACTCTTGCAGCGGGCTCACCGCGGATTTGCGAGAGGCGACTGCGTCCCGTAACGTCGCAGGTGCTTTGGGACGAGCAGCGGCGGATCTGGCCGTCCGTCATCCCGCTGGCAACGGCTTTAGAAATCCATTCTGAATAAGACTCTCGAATTTTGAGCGGATCGGCCGCCCCACCTTCGGGTTCTCATGCGGGACAGCGCGCCGAGCTCGATGTTCCGTTGAGGGGGCGACCAAGTTGAGCAATGAATGGTCATGCAATTAGTCCGCGCCCGCCCGAATCAGGCGGGCCTAACAGGTGAAGGAGCAGAAACAATGGCAGCCACAAAAAATCGGGCCACTCAGATAGAGCACGCCGCCTACTCTAAGGCCAACAACGAGCAGGATGCCCGCGAGCACATCGACGCCGCACTCGGCCAACTCCGCAGCATGGTGGACGAGATCGAGCGTGAGGCGCAACGGCCGGAGAACTCGCTTGAGCAGGTGCTCCGCGCTATGCGCCACCAGCTGGCCTGGAAATACGCCAACATCTCCACCGCGCTCGACAATGCCGAGCGTGCGTTGCGTGAGGTCCTGGTAGCGAAGACGAAGCTCGATCTTTTGAACACCCCGCCCGAGGCGTAGGTGCCGCCACTCAGGTAGCCTGGGTGCCCGCAGTGCCGCCAGAAGGGTCTTGGTTCGTGAGCGCGTACACCATGTCACCCACGAAACGCTTGAACGATTCGTTCTCGACGAACTGCTTATAGACCTGCGTGTCGTCCTTCAGGAGGTGTTGCATCACCTTGCCAAGCGCCTGGTCGTGGGCCATGCGCGCGGTGTGCGGCGTGTTCTCCCTGGCGTTCTGGTAAGCCACATCGGCCGCCACCTTCGGCGCGATGTCGTCGCGGATGCGTTTGGCGACGCGGTCAGTGTCGGTGAACAGGGTGCCGAACTGATCATTGAACGTCTTCAGGATGTTGCTCAGGCGGTCGAGCTCCGGCTCGGGTTTGTGGCCGTGCGCATCCGTAGGCACGGGCTCGATCTCCGCGTCCTTGTCGGCCAACGCGATCTTCATCGCCGCCTTCTTCTCGACGCGGTAGCTGTCCATGTCGATGGCTTCGAGAATGCCTTTGGAGAGATCCTCCTCCTTCGGCGCGGGCAGCTTCGGCGTCAGCAGATTCAGAAGAATTGACAGCTTCTCCCACTCCGCGTTGCTGTAAGGAATCACCGACGAAAGGAAGCTGTAGGTGCGGCAGAATACCTTGGCCTTGCCCTTGAAATCCACCTGCCCGTCCTCGTCGAGCCTCTCCACGTAGACCGCCACGCACGCATCGAGGATCGGGTCCAGCTTGTCGCGGTCCGCGCCGCCGAGAAACAGCTCCACGACACTGCTGCACCTGCTCCGGCGTATACACCTGCGCCGCATCCAGCGCCGCCTTCAGATCGTGCAGCTTGTTGGGGTCGGTCTCCTCCGCGAGCAGCGTGGTGCGGTAATAGTCCTGGAAGGCGAAGGTGATCGCCTCGTTGTTGTTCTGGAAGTCGAGCACGAAGCAGTCGTGTTTCTGCGGGTGCGCGCGGTTGAGGCGCGACAGAGTCTGCACGGCCTTGATGCCGGAGAGCGGCTTGTCCACGTACATCGTGTGCAGCAGCGGCTCGTCGTAGCCGGTCTGGAACTTGTCGGCGCAGATCAGGAAGCGGTACGGGTCTTCCTGGATCTTATCGGCGATGTCGCCGCTTGGAAAACCGTTGAGCGACGCCTCGCTGACCTTGGCGCCCGCCGTATTCGTGCTCGCCGGAGAAAGCGACGATGGCCTGGTACGGGCTCTTGCGCTCGCCGAGATACGTCTTGAAAGCGTGGAAGTACTGGATGGCCCGCTCGATGCCGCTGGTGACCACCATCGCCCGCGCCTGCCCGCCGATCTTCCCGGCGGCCATCACCTGCTCGTGGAAGTGGTCCACCATGATCTCGGCCTTGAGCCGGATGGCGTGGTCGTGGCTCTCGACATACCGGCGCAGCTTCTTCTTGGCCTTCTTGGTGTCGAACTCCGGGTCGTCCTCGATCTTCTTGACCAGCTTGTAGTAGCTGTCCACGGGGGTGTAGCTCTTGAGCACGTCGAGGATGAAGCCTTCCTCGATCGCCTGCTTCATCGTGTAGGCTGTGGAAGGGCCGGTGCTTGACCTTGCCCTCGGCATCTGGCGGCAGCGGCTTCGCCGAACATCTCCAGCGTCTTGTTCTTGGGCGTGGCGGTGAACGCGAAATAGCTGGCGTTGGTCAGCATTTTGCGCGCTGCCATGCGCTTCTCCAGCGCCTCGTTGACGGTGTCTTCCGCGTCGGCCCCGTCGTCTTTGTCCTCCGGCTTTCCGCTCAGCGCCTGGCTCATGGCTGCCGAGGTCTTGCCGCCCTGGCTGGAGTGCGCCTCATCGATGAGGATGGCGAAGGTCTTGCCGCCCTCGGTCGCGATCTCGTCGAGGATGAAAGGGAACTTCTGCACCGTGGAGACGATGATCTTCTTGCCCTCTTCGATGAACTTGCGCAGGTCGCCCGAATGCTCGGCGTGGCCCACGGTCGCGCCCACCTGCATGAACTGCTTGATGGTCTTCTGAATCTGGTCGTCGAGGATGCGCCGGTCGGTGACCACGATCACCGAGTCGAAGACCTCCTTGCCGTTCCGCTTCAACCCGATGAACTGGTGGGAGAGCCACGCGATGGAGTTCGACTTGCCGCTGCCCGCCGAGTGCTGGATCAGGTAACGCCGGCCCGCGCCGTTGGCTTGCACGTCGGCCAGAGCCTTCCGCACAACGCCAAGCTGGTGATAGCGCGGCCACACCTGCCGGCGCTTCCTCTTGCCGGTCTTCCGATCCTTCTCCTCGACGATCTGCGCGTAGTTCTCGATGATGTTGGTCAGCCCGGCCGGAGTCAGGACCTCCTTCCAGAGGTAGTCCGTCTTAAGCCCGTGCGGATTCGGCGGGTTGCCCGCGCCGTCGTTGTAGCCCTTTGTTGAAGGGCAGGAACCAGGAGGCTTTGCCCTTGAGCTCCGTACACATGCGGACTTCGCTGTCGTCCACCGCGAAATGGACCACGCAGCGGCCGAACTCGAAGAGCCGTTCGCGCGGGTCGCGGTCGCGGCGGTACTGCTCCACGGCGTCCTCCACCGTCTGCTTGGTGAGGCTGTTCTTCAGTTCGAAGGTGGCGATGGGCAGGCCATTGATGAACAGGCAGAGATCGAGCGCGCGCCGCGTTTCGTCCATGCTGTAGGCGAGCTGGCGCGTGATCGAGAAGCGGTTCTGCGCGTGAAGTGCCTCGGCCTTCGCATTGCCCGGCGAGGGCGTGCCATAGAAGAGATCGAAATGCGCCGGCCCGTGATCCACGCCCTTGCGCAGCACGTCGATAACCCCGCGTTTGCCGATCTCGGTAGAGAGGCGCGCGAGGAACTTGAGGCGGTTGATGTCTTTGGGGTCATCGGTGAGCGCCAGCTTTTTGAACGCCTCGGGCTGAGTCGCGCGCAGGAAGGCAAAGAACTGCGGCACATCGAGAGCCTGGGCGCGGTCGTAGTCCTTCGGGCTGCCGGCGAAATAGCCGGTGCCGGCAGCATCGGGTAGGTCTCGCAACCGAGGATGGGGCGACGGCAAGACCATCCGTGCCGGTCATGTGCCGCATGATGAGGGTTTCGAGCCCCTTCTCGCTGGTATCCGTGGTCATACGGCCGCTTCCTCCTCAATGGCTTCGGGATCGGCGCTGAGGTCCGTGTCGTCCTCGGCTGTGTCCGGTGCGGCTTCCTCTGGCAATCGCGTCACCGCCTCGCGCACGTCGAGTTTCCCGGTCACCACGTCGGCGACGAGGCGCGTGCGATATTCGCGGAGAAGGTCGATCTCGCGTTCAAGGCGGGAGATGGCGCTATTGAATGCCGATGTCCTCGCGTTCAGAAACTCTACGATCCGCTCCTGCGCCTCTAGCGTTGGTGGCACTGGAAGTTCGATCTCTTTCATTCGACCGAGTCCGAGATCTTGATTCGTAGCCCCTCGGGTAAACAGCTGCGCCTGCTCGTAGCATCGGGGAGAGTTGAGGCAGTATGCGAGGAACTCGGGTGACACCCGGCCTCGCTGTAGCTTTAGCACGGCGACGTGAACCCAAACTTGAAATGGAAATGTTAAGTCCACGGCACGCGCAACTCCCGTCGTGCCTCCCTTCGTGTACAGGACATCTCCGAGCTCCGGTCGGACCCTCCGTGAGAACTCGTCGTAGTCCTGTTTGCTGATGAATTTCGTATTGCCGAGGATCCATCGATCCGGCCGTATGTTCCTTGCCGATAGGAAAGGTATACCGGTGTCGCAATATTGAGGCGAGAAATGTGGGCCATCAATTGCGGCGGTGATGACTCTCCGGAGTGTCAGTACATGCCAGTGCGCCGGGAGACGGGAAAACCAGCGACTGTTAAACGATCTCAACTGGGCGGATGGGTCCAGGCCGCAAGTAATGGCGCGGTGGATGATGACCTGCTTCTGTTCGTTCAGCAGGGCGATCACCTTCCGCTTCGCCCGGATCGCTCGCTCCAGTCGCCCGTTTGCCCAGTCCAGGAATCGCGCAATGGCCCCCTGCTCGACGGGTGGCACGACGGGAAGATCGACTCCACAGAAGTTGCTGAAGTTCAGATCTTGGCCATCCCGGATGAAGTCAGATGTTGCCTGCAAGGCGCGGATGTAGCTGTGGGATTTAAACAGGTAGGCAAAGAACCCGATGTTGACGTTGGGCTCCGGCTTCAGAACGACATATGAGGAGCGGATCGCCCCGGACGCCCACGCGCGCTCGATCCCCCCTTGAAAACTCCTCATGCTGATTACGAAATCATCCTTCTCCACATGCCGGCGCTTCTCCAGGTGCATCGAGATCCGCACTACCCGTTGACCTACCTTTGCTTCGAAGTCCGATTGCGGAATTACGCCGTAAGCCTGAGTTGCCGAAAGCTGCACATCTTCAGGCAATGCGAGGTCTTTTCGGGCAGAGAACAGGCGCTTACTTCGGGAGAGGACCCAATGCGCTGGCACACGCCCCAGCCAGGGCAGCCCGGATTCCCGGTACTCCGGATACGGCTTCAGGTCAGCGATCATTCCTTCACCCGCTTCCGGCCTGCCTTCGCCTTCTGTCTACCCTTCGCTGCGCCAATCTGTTTCGCGTGCTCGATGGCCGCTTCGAGGTGCGCATCCACCGGCTGTGGTTTCGCATCCTCGATCGAGCGGAACTTGTCGTATTCGGCTTCGCCTTTGGCGAGAGCGGCTTTGTGGGATATGCGGCCGGCGTGGTCCAGCAATTCCCGCTCGCTCAGCCGGAGAAAATCGTCGAGCTTGGCGATCCAGTCGCGCATAACCATGGGCCTGCGATTGCGCGCCTGGAGTTCGGCGAAATCGAGATAGGCGGAGACGATCAGGTTCAGCGTCTCGATCTCTTCCGCCGCCAGGTAGTTCTTTGCTACTCCGGCATCGGCGCGGCGCGGCCGGCTGCCCGTCCAGGTGGTCATACCCATGTTGGGCTTGGTCGCATCGGCGCGGCGGGCGATCACCTCGGCCGCGGTATGGCCGTGCGCGGCCCAGTGCATCTTGTTCTGAACGACGGCGAAGAACTTCTGGGAGGCCTCCGCGGCAGGGTCGTAATCGACGCTGGTGGCGTAGATGTCCAGGACCTTGCGCCAGAACACGCGCTCCGAGGAGCGGATATCGCGGATGCGGGCGAGCAGTTCGTCAAAGTAGCTCGCCGCCGCCGGCCTGCTTGAGCCGCTCGTCGTCCATGGCGAAGCCCTTTACGAGGTATTCGCGCAACTGAGCGGTGGCCCACTGGCGGAACTGCGTGCCGCGCGGGCGAGTGGACGCGGTAGCCGACGGCGAGGATCACTTCCAGGCTGTAGAACTCGATTTCCCTGGTGACAGAGCGGGCGCCCTCGGTTTGAACTGTTGCAAATTTTGCAACAGTTCGCGCCGGGTCGATTTCTCCCTCTTCAAAGATATTCCTGATGTGTTTGGATATGACCGATTTGTCGCGGTGAAAGAGTTCTGCGATCTGATTCAGGCTCAGCCAGGCCGAATCCTGGACCAGTCGGACCTGAACGCGGGTCTGCCCGTCTTCGGTGCGGTAGAGGACAACTTCGCCTGTGCCCTCGCTCACTTTGCCACCCCTCCGAGGACGTCGTCGAGGAGTCCCTCGGCATCTTTCTCGATGGCGAGGATATCGGCGCGGATCTCTTCGAGAGTGCGCAGCGGTTGCGGCTTGTAGAAGTGGCGCGTGAAGCTGATTTCGTAGCCGATCTTGGTGGCGTCCGCTTTGATCCACGCGTCGGGCGTGTAGGGCAGCACCTCGCGGCGGATGAAGGCCTCAATGCCGCCGTCTTCCAGCAGCGGCACCTGCTCGGTGTCGCGCAGTTCGGGGTCGGGTTCGTATTCGACAACACGAGTTTCCTGTCGCCGGCGGGAGATGCGTAGCGGCCATGCATGGGATCGACGGTCGCCTTGCCCGGGCTGTGGACTTTGGCGATGACGGGCGGCGCGGTATCGACGCGCCAACTCACGGCGCGGAGGATGAGCTTCAAATCGGCAGCCGGAAGTCTGACTGCGATATCCTTCAGCGCGTCATCCACCCGATCCCGGAAGATATTGTGGTCCTCGAAGAGCGTGTCGCCCAGTGCGGCGCGCAGCTTCGTGGCTACTTCGACCAGGCGGCCGTCGCGCTCCCAGGTTTTGGAATCGAGCAGTTTCTTTCGTCTTCTTCTCGGGCAGGCCCTTCTGCGGCGCTGCCGCCCTCTTCGTCGTCGCTTTCGTCGTCGTCGCTGCCCCAGTCGGCCAGGCGTTTTTCCAGCTGCGTCGGAGACCTTGGCGAAGTTGGTGAACAGCGCGTCGCCGAACTCCTCGTAGAGCGCAGCGCGGATGTCTCTCGTCGCCGGAAGCGAAGCGCAGCGTCTCGATGGCCTTGAGCGTGAGCTGGCTGTGCAGGCGCAGCGGGCGCTCGACCGTGACCTTCCAATAGCCGAAGGCGGCGTTGGGGAAGATCTTCGACTCGGGCGTTTCCTTGAAGTCGAGGAAGGTACGGCTGATGCGGTCGATGTCCTCGGGCGCGAGTTCGCAGTTCTTCTTGCCGAGGTTCTTGCGAAGGGGCTTGAACCACTGGCTGGCGTCGATGAGTTGCACCTGGCCCTTGCGGTGAGCGGGCTTCCGGTTGGAGAGCACCCAGATGTAGGTGGCGATGCCGGTGTTGTAGAAGAGGTTGAGCGGCAGGGCGACGATGGCTTCGAGCCAGTCGTTTTCGATGAGCCAGCGGCGGATGTTGCTCTCGCCCTGGCCGGCGTCGCCGGTGAAGAGCGACGAGCCGTTGTGGACTTCGGCGATGCGGCTGCCAAGGGCCGACTTGGGGTTCATCTTCGATGCCATGTTGGCGAGGAAGAGCATCTGGCCGTCGCTGGAGCGGGTGACAAGCGAAAGCTCCTCGCCGTTGTGCATCACCTTGAAGCGCGGGTCGCGCATGCCGTCCTTGCCGCCCATGGCTTCCAGGTCCTTCTTCCAGCTCTTTCCGTAAGGCGGATTGGAGAGCATGAAGTCGAACTCGTCGGCGGGGAAGGCATCGTGCGAGAGCGTGGACCACTCCGCGCCGCCGACGATGTGTTCGGCGCTTTCGCCCTCCCCTTTGAGCAGCATGTCGGCCTTGCAGATGGCGTAGGTCTCGGGGTTGATCTCCTGGCCGTAGAGCAGGCACTTGACCTGCTGGCCGCGTTTCGCGCCGATCGCCGTGAGCGTCTCTTCCGCCACGGTGAGCATGCCGCCCGTGCCGCAGGCGCAGTCGTAAAGCAGGTAGTGGCCGGACTTGATCTTGGCCTCGATGGGCAGGAACACGAGGTTCGCCATGAGCCGAACGGCGTCGCGCGGCGTCCAGTGCTCGCCGGCTTCTTCGTTGTTATCCTCGTTGAACTTCCGGACCAGTTCCTCGAAAACCGTTCCCATGGAGTGGTTGTCGATGCCGGCCGGCGAGAGGTCGATGTCGGGATCGAGAAACTTGCCGATCAGAGTGCCGATGGCGTCGGCCTTGGAGAGGGTGGTGAGCTGGTTGCGGAACTTGAAGTTGTCAATGATGTCCTGGACGTTGGGCGAGAAGCCCTTGAGGTAGTCCTCGAAATCGGCGAGCAGCTGCTGCTGGCTGCCGCGGGATTTCAGGTCGCGCAGCGTGAACTTGGAGGTATTGTAGAAGGCCTGCCCCGCGGCTTCGCAGAGCGCGGCCCGCTGCTCGGTGATGCCCGCTTCGTCGAGGATCTTCTTGGTCTCAAGCACCGCCTGTTTGGTGGGCTCCAGAACGGCGTCCATCCGGCGGATGACGCACATGGGCAGGATCACATCCGGGTATTTGCCGCGCTTGAACAGATCGCGGAGAACGTCATCCGCGATGCCCCAGATGAAGGAGACGATTTTGTTATGAGTGACTTGGTCCATGTACGTCCGTGATCCACGGGCATCTGCCCGGCGTGCCTAGCGACAACCCTGGCTCTGACGAACCTTCATGCGGGGGCTCGACGGCTTCAACCAGGTATCGCCGGCTTCGAACCTTTACGACTTATCCAAGTGATAGCAGGAGCGCACCTTCCCGGCCCGCGCTCGACCGCGAAGGCTGTAAAGAGTCTGTACGGAATCTCCCTATTTATAGCAGTATTGAGCGGCCCCGGTCGCAATCACCTGGCTGGTCATCCGACCGCGGAAATGAGGATGGGAAACGGATCTTCTATCGGCGTGGTTGGCCCGCCGGGCATCTCGTCCCAGGTCCGGCCATCGAGAAGCCGGCCAGTCTTGCTTTTCACGGGTCCGCCCCACTGTTTAAAGAAGAACGGCACGTCCGCGCGGAGGCACTGGTCCCGGATCTGGCGAACCCAATCCGGATGCATCGGCCTGGCGCCGGGGCCCGATTCACCCCCGACAATCACCCAATCGATCTGACGCAGATTCAATTTCGGAAGCGGACCGAGCAGTGGCTCGATGGAGAGGAATTTGACATGAGCTCCCGTGGCACGGAGGTCGTCGATGCGGTACAGATAATCCTTGTTTTCGACGCTGACGCCCATCCAGATTTGAGGCTCCCAGGCCAATTCCGGCGAAAGCTCCCGCAGGCGTTCGGATCGCTTTGTCAGGACCTGATACTGGTGCCAGTGCGCGCGCCGCATTACGTCAAACACGCTCTTGATGTAGCTGGCCGGAACGTCCATATGGAAAAGGTCGCTCATGGAATTGACGAAAACCTGCGACGGCTGCCGCCACTTCAAGGGGAGTTCGACCATGTGGGGTTGCAGGGTCAGTTCAAATTCGTTGGCATAATTCTTCTGCCCCATCGCTTTGAGGCGTTTCGCCATCCGCTCCGCGTAGCAGTGTTTACAGCCGGGGCTGATCTTGGTGCAGCCAGTGACCGGATTCCATGTCGCGTCGGTCCACTCAATGCTTGACTTTGCCACTATCGCCTCCTTTGGCGGGAAAGGTTACCCTCACGTTGTCCCCGAAGGTATCCTTGCGCCGCTTTGCCGGGTCACACCGAATCAGCCCCTTCACCTCCAGTTGCTTCAACACGTCCTTGTAGTTCTTCTCGATGAAACGGCGGCCGATGTGATGTTGCTCATAGATGTCCTTCATGACGACGGTTCGCCCGGCAAATCCAGTGAGCAGCATCTCTTCAAGATCGTCCAGCGGGCGGTTTAGTTCGAACAGCAGCGGGAATCGGATGTCCGCAGGGCTGTAGTGGAAACTCGGAACACCTTGTTCGTGCAGTGAACTCTCGGACGCCATGATCTCCTTCATGATGCTGTATCCGAGGGGGTGTTTGCTGACGAAGATCAGGTGGTGGCTGGTGCGCGTCCCCGCGTCGTTCTTGAAGCTGAACGGCAGCACATACCGTTCTTGCCGTGCGCCAGCCGGCTTTGCACCGAGCGCCGCGCACAATTCTTCGACGATGCAATTCTCCCGGTCCTCTGGCGAAAGTCCTGCGAGCTTCTCGCGCAGTACCTGCTCCCGCTTCTCGCCGAACAGGGCGGCCATATGTTCCTGCACCATAGGATTGGTGAGGCCCATGTTGATCCGGTTGTAATTGAAGAAGAAGATGCAGTCGCAACCCCAATCTTTGAGCACGGCATTGACCAGTTGCAGGGAGAGGCCTTTGTAGCCCCAGGGGTCGACGAAGAACAGCGTCGGCACCAGCTTGATCGAGGAGAACAGCTTCACCATCTCGGAGCCGACCTCGTTGTTCCAGACAATCGGCTTGTGTTTCAACTTCTCAATTCCAGGTAGTTGGTTTATCGCCGACTGCAAGTCCTGGGCGTTGTTGTCATCCCGGTCGTTGAAGATGGTGACCAGCATCTGGCTCATTGCGTCGTCCTGAATGGCCTTCTCCAGGATTAGTAGAGGCGTGGATTTCGTGCCGTCCTTGTACCGGCCCGGGCCGGCAAAAAGATCGAGGTAGGCGATCTTCGGATCGGGATTCCTGCGCGCCTGCGGCATGATCACCTTCGCCCAGCTCCAGAAATACTTGGCGACAATCGCGGCCTTGACTGCGGACTGCTCTCTGGACTCCTCGAAGAAGTTGACGATGCTCACTTACCACCTCGGCGTTGTCGTACGCCCGCAAAGCCCAGTTTCGCGGCTCGGCCGGCAACCACCGCGGCGCGGTAGTCTCCGCTGTTGATTCTACAAAAGACCCTGGCGGCCAAGCGGGGCCGATTGATTATTGTATGGCGAATAAAAGGCGAAGTCAAATAGTCGCCCGTCGATTTCGTCGATTGCCGAAGCGGCAGGCATAAACGCGCCGGGTGATCGGTGTCGCAGACGCAAGGGAACCTTTCGTTGCAATCGCCGTAACGAAAGTTTGCACGTGTTTCCTTTCGCTGCGCCGTTACCATCCGCCTGGATCGCCACAAGGTGATTCTTTAGTTTCAATTGCTTGCCTAGCTTCGGTATTCTCGTTCACCCAAAGTGAACCGGGTGGCAAGGGTTTAATTTGCCTCAGGATCAGTACTTTAGCCGATTCTGTGTATTCGCCTTTCATTCGCCATGTTAGACTGCATTATTCCAGTTGTACCCCGGGCTCTTCCTAAAGGTCGCTCGGCTCCTCTTCAGGCCTGCAGGTACAGCGGTATGAGCAGAGGAGTGCGCGCCCATGACAGGCTTCAACCCGCCAAAGTCCTTCGGCCAACCGGATGTCCTCAAGACAATCCAGCCCATCAACCTGACCCGAGTCCTTAAGCCGTGCCAAACGTTTCTGGGCGAGTGCGGCTTTCTCTTGCCGGAATCGGACGAGGCGGAGTTCGACTACCTCCACCTGGCCACTATCCTTGCCAGCCCGGACGAGCGGATGGATTCCGACGTCATCGAAGGCCTGCACGTCATCAGCACGCTGGGCACGGACGACAACTTCGATGAGTTGCTGGATATCGCGCGGCGGAACTTCATTGAGGTGGATCTGGAGGCCACCGCATGCGATGTTGCGGCGAGAATCTGGCTGGAGCAACCGCAAGCGCTCCAACTGAAGGACCGGGAGCGGATGGTGCAGCGGCGACGGAAGTTCGAGAGCTTCCGGGCGCGCGATCCGGAGAATGTTTTGGCTATCGACAAGCTGCCCAGCGACCTCAGCAACCTCGAACTGGATTTGGATGGGAGTTTCCAATCCAAGAAACGGGGCATCGGGTGCCGCGTGGTCCGCAAAGACGTGGGCGCGGAGGTTCACTTCCTGATCCAGCACGGGCAACCGTGCAAGCGCGAGCCCAGCCGCAAAGGCGCGAAATCCACGTGCACCTTCTTTCGGCCGGAGCGCACCGATGGGGTGGTCTACGACTCCGTCAACAACGAGTTCCGGATCAACGCCAGCGGTCTTTGGGATCTGCGTCTGTACCGCGAGAAATTCAGCCTTCATCTCTTTGGCGACGCCGACAGATTCGTTTACGCCGAGAAGTACACGCTGTCGCCCATCCAGAAGCGGGGACCGGCGGCACTGTATTGCCGTGATGTGGGCGGCATGGAGTCGGTCAGGCTGAAGGATCTCGAATACGCCTGGGGTGGCACTTACGATCACTTCGAACGCCACCGTGCGGATGACGTTTTCCAGGCGCTCGCCGATCAGAACCGATCGATAGCGCCCGACGCGGACATTCGAAAGGCAGTCTTCAGCGTGCGGCTTCAGGGCGAGACCGGGCTGCGGTCAGTGCTGATCCAGCCGAGAAACATTGCGGAATACGGTCGGGGTGAAGAGGCTGCCATCATCGAACAGTGGCTGCGTCTCAGAGGGTTTGTGCTGGTGGGAACGGCGGCGGGCGATGAGAGACTTGAACCGGCTTTGGCAGTCGCTTGAGCGTGTTCCAGGGCTGAAGGCGGTTCCGGCGTTCTGGGCTGAATGCTGCGGGCCACGCGTCGATCTGGTTTGTCCTCATCTCCGGGCGACGGACACCATCGGAGCCATTTACCCGTGTCCACACCCAAGTTCCGGCCACTGCCCGCGCCGCATCGTCGATTACGGCGACGCTCGATATGCGGCGATCTGTCGCGATCCGCATAGGGTCTGTGCCGATGTGCAACTGGAGACGCGCGAAGTTGTCGTGCACGAACTGGATATTGCGGCGTTTGTGCAGACGTTCGCGGCTCCGGTCGGCATCCGCTGCCGGACACCCGTGGTGCGCGGTGATGGGGTGTGGGCCGTCGGGACTTCGGTCCGGCCGGATACGCGCGGGCACCCCGTGTTCCTCATCGTGCTTCCAGCCGTCGAACGCTTTCGGGCCGCGGTTGAGCGCCTGTTGTTCGACGTGCCCGGCCCGTTCGTTATCCTGGCGCCGACCAACAGTCACCGCAGCGTGGAGGTGCAGGAGCATGTGCAGCGGCGCGGCCTTGGCTTTCTTGCCCTCGAGGACCACATCTCTCTGTCTGATGACGGGCAGTTCGTAGCGCTCGATCCAAATGATGGTGTGAACGAACCGCACGCCACGCCCATGGAAGACCGGCCTCGCGAAGTCAAGGAGTTCACGGCGCGGCACAAGTGCAAGGTGAAGGATATCCAGGTCGTCGCGGGTGTGGACGAGGCGGACTACTACAAATGGCTTCACGGCAAAATCCCGGATCATTATTCAACCTCCATCGCCATCGAACGGGTGCTTCGGGACGGCTTGCGTAACGAGAAACCCCAGAGGAAAAGCTCATGAAAATTACCATCAATCGGACCGGTCCCTCGCTGTGGGAGGTCGAGTTCATTTCGCCGGGGCGATCCTGCACACTCAGCGGGAAGCTGGATGTCCGGACCGAGCCGGGCGTCGAACTGACACGGGAGATGGCCGAAGGGCTGGTGCGGAAATACCGCGAGCCGGCCATCCGGTTTGCGATGCAGGCCGCGCGGAGTGACGAAACCGAATCCGAAGTTCCACGCACTTCGAAAGTCCGCGCAATTCGGTAGACACTCCGACACGGTGGCCATGCCACCGCATGTGCCCGCGCCTCAGTAGTTTCGGTCATCCCTTGCCGCCGCGCAAGCGGCGCCAATTCCTTCAGAGCACCCTCAGCCTCGGGCACGCTTTCCCTGCGCGCAGAAGTTTCCC
>CAWCVR010000011.1:0-390487 GCA_963799105.1 Bryobacterales bacterium | reverse complement strand
CCGCTGCTCTAACCGCTGAGCTAAGGGCCCGGACCCTTCTATTCTATGGCATTACGGCGGTTTTTCCGAACGCCAATTTGGGTTGCTGCGCCGGGCAGGCCAAGCCGGGTCAACGTGGCATGCCGTGACGAATGTGCCACGAAGTCTTCGGGCAGTTCCAAACGCTTCGGCGCCTCGGCACGCCGGAGGATCGGTTCAACAATCTTCCCTCGCCGCCCCCGAGGCGGTGCAGATTCCGAGTGCACACCAACACAAACCGACCGGGCTCCCGCAAGCTGTGATGTGCAGGCCCTTCCGTCCAGCATGCAAAAAGTGCTGCAAGCCAATCGCATTGCCTTCGGGACGCACTCCTTCCGAGCCATTACTTAGGGTGGCCGGAAACGGCCCGCAACGTGCCCGCGATTCTATATGCGCCTGACTTGTCTATTAGCTGCGACTGCTTCGATTCTGGCATTGGCCGGCGAGGGCGCCGCTGGACCGCCGGGAGCACGCGCCGATGCTCCGGTCCCCCGGAGTCCCGCTGCCAGCGAAGTAGAAGACTCGACGAAGACTGACGCGGTGGGCCCCGGAGCCACGGGGCCAAGGGTGGTGCGGGCGCAGATTCTTCTGGACCGCGCCAACTTCTCACCGGGCGAAATCGACGGCGTCTACGGCGACGACTTGGGAGTTGCGGTCAAGGGATATCGGGAAAGCCACGGTCTGAAGGCAGGCGGCATAATCGATGCCGGGATGTGGCGCCTGCTCGATAGCGACGCCGGCCCCGTCTTATTGACCTACACGATTACCCAGTCCGACGAGAAAGGCCCGTTCCTGCCACTCCCGGCCGAAGTCCAGGATAAGGCGAAGATGAAGTGGCTCGGGTTCGAAACGCCGGAGGAAGGGCTGGGCGAGAAGTTCCATATCTCGCCGAAGCTGCTGGCCGGGCTGAATCCCGGCAAGAAACTGGACACCGTGGGGGAGCGCATCGCCGTACCGAATGTGCGGCGCACCGCCGTGCGCGTGGCGTCACGCGTGGTGGTGTCGAAATCGAATCGTACCGTCATCGCGTACGGCGCGGGCGACAAGGAACTGGCGCAGTATCCGGCCACCGTTGGGGACTCGCACGATCCTCTGCCGATCGGTAGTTTTACCGTCGTCGGCATCGTTCACTACCCGTGGTTCAACTGGGACCCGAAGCTCCTCTGGAATGTGGACCAGAAACTCGCGAAAACGGAACTGGCACCGGGTCCGAACAATCCCGTCGGCGTTGCCTGGATCGGCATCTCAAAAGTGGACTATGGAATCCACGGGACGCCGGATCCGGGGAATATCCGGCACGGCGTGTCGGACGGGTGTGTCCGGCTGACGAACTGGGATGTGGATGAGCTGTCGCACATGGTTCGACCGGGCACGCCGGTCGTGCTGGAGGAATAGCCTTGAAGCTCTGGGTTTGCATCGCCGGGCTGTTGGCTGTGTTTCTGGCTGTTGGCCCGACCTCTTCCATTTCCGAGCTGGCTCCGCCCATCCGCGGACTCGCCCTCGCGGATTTGCGGGATTCGTTCTCGGAAGTTCACGGCGGACAGCCGCATGAAGCGATCGACATTGCGGAGCCAAGAGGGACGCCCGTGCGTGCCGTGGTATCCGGAACCGTCAGCAAGTTATTCCTCAGCAAACCGGGCGGCAACACCATATACCAGTTCGACGAACTGGGAGTGTATTGCTACTACTACGCGCACCTGGACCGGTATGTGGAAGGGTTACATGAGGGGCTGCGGGTCAAAAGTGGGGACGTCATCGGCTTTGTGGGGTCGACCGGAAACGCGGATCCGCGCGCGCCGCACCTGCATTTTGCGATCTTCGAGTTGGGGCCGGAAAGGCACTGGTGGAAGGGGAAGGCCGTTAACCCATATCCGTTCCTGGTAGCCGCGGTGAAGCGGGCGAAATAGCGGCCCCTCAATGGTGAAAGGCCGGGTCTATGTGGAAGACCGCAAGCTGTGCGGCCATCCGAAGCCTGGCCGGCGGCGCGATCGCCGCCACGGTCGCGGCTTCCTCCATCACGCCATCGTTCAGGAACGCGTCGATACGCTGCTCCATTTCGGCCGGAAACCGGGCGCCGGCCCCAACAGCTTTTCGCCGTACGCCCGCAGCACGATTTCCCGGAACACCGGAAGCGCAAGCGTGCCGCCGGTCTCTCGCGACCCCAGCGAACGGTTGTCGTCGAAGCCGATTCGGACGGCGACGGTGATTCCCTCGGGGCCGTAGGTGGACCCCACGAAAAGCGCGTCCCTGAACTCGTTGGTCGTTCCCGTCTTTCCCATGACGGCGATCGGAAACACGCTCGAATCCAGTGCGTGAGCCGTGCCGGTGGGCATGCGAACCACACTGCGCAGGCCCTCCTGAATGAGCGAGAGGGCATCGCCCTCGACATAGACCCGAGACGACGGGCGCCGGCTATCTCCTAACACTTCGCCCGAATCGCGCACGATCTTGCGGATTACGTATGGCTGGGTGAGGATACCCGAGGCGATGGTGCGGTACGCGTTGGCCAGTTCCAGTAGGTTCACTTCGGAGGCGCCCAGAGCCGTCGTGACGTATGGGTGCAATGGCGTCCGTATCCCCAGGCTGCGCGCCATCTGCAGGACACTGCCAACCCCGATCTGCTCCGTAATCCAGATTGCGACGGCGTTTCGGGATTCCGCCAGTGCCATTCGGAGGGGAATCATGCCCTTGAACCGACCATCGTAGTTTGAGATCCACTTCATATCCTGCCCGCTGCCATTGGCGACGCTGATGGGTTCGTCGGGCACTACGGTGCCGAGATCGAACGTTCCTACTTGAAACGCGGCGAGATAGACGATCGGTTTCATGGCCGACCCAGGTTGCCGCAGGGACTTCGTGACGCGGTTGTAGTCGACATAAGCGCTGGAGCGGTCTTTGTAGAACTGGCGGCCGCCCGTCTCGGCGAGGATGCCCGCATCGCGGTTCCTCAGCACCACCACCGAGCCTTGCACCAGGCCGCTGGCCGCCGGGTGCCGCTTCTCGTACACCGACAGGCCGCGCTCCAGTGCCTCGTTCGCAATTCGCTGCACCCCGGCGTCCACCGTCGAGTAGACCTGGATTCGGCCCTGCTGCAGGTCCTTTGCGCCAAGTCCGTCCTGGCGGCTGGTGAGTTCATCGAGGACATGGTCAACCGCCGCGGAGGCCTCGATCGTCTTGTCCTTCTGCGGCGTCACCACCTCAATCGGGCGTTGCATGGCGCTTTGCGCCAGCCCGGCGGAAATATAACCTCTGGCGGCCATGAGCGCCAGGGTTTGGTTTCTGCGCTCGAAGACTCTCATCGGGTCCCTCGCAGTGGGAGCGTAGCGGCGAGCCGACTTGGCGACGCCTGCCAGCAGCGCGGCCCTGTCCGCATCCTCCACGGTGAACGTGCCTAGAGGCCGGCCAAAATAGTACTCCGCCCCCCTGGCAAACCCGTATTGGCCGTTTCCCATGTAGATGAAGCTGGCGTACCGGGCCAGGATTTCTTCCTTGGCCCGGCGCTTCGACCCGAACTGCTCTTGCATCCGTTCTTCGACCCACAGCGAGAGGCGAATCTCCTCCACCTTCCGCGCCAGCATGTTGACCATTCGCGCGCCGATTACGCCCGACAGAGCGCGAGTTACCAGGCCGCCGTGCCGGAGTTGGTCGCTGTTCTCCTGGTCCGTCATGGTCTTGAGAAAGTAACCGCGCACGAGTTGTTGGGTGATGGTCGAGCCGCCTTGCGGGAAGATCGCGGAGTTATTAGCCGAGTCCCGGCTTCCCAGCTTCACCAGGCGCCCTATCAGATTGCCGAGCCTGATTTTGCACAGCACGCGGGCAAATCCGGTGTAGTCGACTCCGGAATGCGAGAAGAAGTTCTTGTCCTCCGCGGCCAGAATCGCGTCGCGCACAATCGGGGGAAGTTCCCCATACCGGGTGATCTGGCGGGATTCCGAGGACATCTCCTTGAGCGTCTGGCCGTTAGCATCGTAAATGGTCCCCATCGTAGGGAACTCGAACCGGATGAATCCTTCCAGATCGGGCAGACGGTTTCTATCGAAGTAGATGTGATAGAAACCCGTCACCGCGAGAACGGCGGCAAATACCGTTATGCCAACGAGAACGCGAACCAGACCCTTCGTCCAATTGAGCCTCCCCAGCCGGGTTCTGCGCGCTTTCCGGACCCCTGCCCGGGCACGCACTCGCAGGCGATGGAACCAGGTTCGAAGGGACATCGGCGGGCCCTGGCGTGGAGGCGGTCTCGCTACGCTCATGGGGAAACCGCCTTCGCGAATCGGATCGGCGCGGCGTTGAGGGCGTCCCGGTCTTCCCCCGGGTGCGTTGTCCGGGTATCGGCTGCGACTTCGGCATACCGGCTGTAGTGGATGCTCTGCTCGACGCGCAGGGCCTTGAGCAGGCCCAACCGGGCCGAGGCGAAAACCTGCAGGCTATCGGGCAGCCAGACGCGGTCGCCGACGCACGCCAGTTCCAGCGTCGCTCGCGATCCCTTCGCCACGCGGACCAGGAATATCCCTACCGAAATGGTGTCGATAACTTCCGCTTCCACTTTTACTATCTGGTGGTTTTGTTGGTCCACCCAGAATCTGCCTTTGAGGGAGCGAAACAACCTGGCAGTGCGGGATCGGGGCTGGTATTCCTGGCGCGGCATTGCTTCGACGATGAAGGCGCCATGGCCAGCCAGCCGTTCCCGACCCACTAACCGGAATTCGAAAGCATCCAATAACTCCCGCCATACCTCGCGCTGCCAATCCGGGCGCCTCTCATATGTGGACAGGCGGTTGGCTCGCTCCGCCGCGGTCTCCTGCCGCCGCGCGGCGATACTCCTGGCGAGGCGCTCCCGCTCTCTCTTCTCCTCGGAGGCGGGCAACGGGCGGTCGTCTCTCAGGACGAGCTGCCGGTAGGGCGTGCCCTCCGGCAAGGTGACGTCGTAGGTCTGCACCTCGGATGCCTTCACCCTCCCCTGGGCATCCAGACGCCTTAGTTCCACCCGTTGCAGGAACCCATAATTCCGGGCGATCCTCCAGTTGCCCGCCTCGGCGGCAACCGCGTGGCGCATGATCTCGCGCGCGTCCGCCTGGGCGAAAAGGGCCGTCGAACAGGCCAAGCCCAGCAGGAACACACGCAGATCGAGCGGAATTCTCATCTCCAACCTCAGGCAGGTGCAAGTCATACACCAAACCGCATCTCATTGACGCCTCTCATGTTATTGCCCTGTTGTTAACACCACTGGCCACTGGGGAAGCGGTTGCCGGGCGGTTCTTGCGCTTCCGACGGCAAGACTTGCATGTGCCTGCCGGCCACCGGCGATGCACTACACTGGCGGTTGAGCCAGTCATGCCAAACTTTCTTCGAAGTGCCGCCAGCCAGCCATTCCTGATTGCGGGCGTGATCTCGGCGTTCGCCCTGCCAGGGCATGCGATCGCCGATGTGGAAACGGACCTCGCCCAGGCGGCGAAGTCTCCCTACGACATCGCGCGCTTCGTGGACACCCACAAGACCTTCGACTGGGCGCCGCTCTGGAAGGCTTTGGGGATCGATCCAAACCCGGTCCAGTTGATGCCATGCGAAGGGGGGGGAAGACTGTTCGGAGGAGCTGCTTACGGTTCTCGATCCGTCCCAGGTGATCGTGCGTCTGCGTGGCGGCGTCGAGCATTGGGATGAAGTCTACCTCCGCTTCCGGCGGCCCGGCGGTTTCGAACAGCCCGGCCCGTGGACTTTCGCCGGGTACCACTCGCATCTTGCGAGGCACTTCTACACGAAGCACGAACTGATCCGCTTCGGGAGCAAACCGTTCCTGCTGGTCACCAGCGAGGACCAGGAGGCCGGGGTGGGCTGGAGGGGCGTGATCCAACACTGGTTCGATCTCACGGCGGCAAAACTCGAACCGGTCTTCGGTCTTTCGGTCGAAACCAGCGACTCGGGGGTTCCGAACCGCATCGCCCTGCATTCGAGTGGGAGCGTCGTCTCGCTCGAATCGACCCCTGTCGAGCGGATCACGGTAGCTTGTGAGGTCACGTTTGAGTATCCATTTCCCGCGTGGCCCGACAACCTGGGCAGCCGGTCCGCCGAGGCGGTCTACACCCGCCGCGGTGGCGAGTTCGTGTTCGACGCAACGCTCTCCAAGACACGGAAAATCGAGATCGACAAGTTCTGCAGCTTCAACACGGAGCAGCGGCCATCCAACGAAGATCTATTGCGCTACACGCTGCCCCAACTCGAGAAACTTGCCGCCGGTGCGAACGGCGAGCGCAAGGAATGGCTGAAGGGGTTTCTCGCCCAGTGCGGGAACACGCCGGAAAAGCGCGAGATCCAGGCGATCCTCTCAAGACCGATGCCAAAGGGCAAGTAGGCCCGCCCGCGTGGGGAAAGCCCCTGCGCCAGCACCTTTCCGTGGACCGGTCGCGCTGCGTCGGCCTGCGCTCATGCCTCCGCAAATTGTATGTAATTTGCTTGCTATTATATCGGTATTACGATACACTGGCAATAGGAGGTAGCGGCCATAATGGTTCCCGCTCCAGTCCGGCCGGACTTGACGGCTCATCGCGAGGCCACTGCAATCGCGTTCCCGGATCTGGTCGGGGAATTGACTGGCATCGTTGGGAAGAAGCTGACCGCCTACATCTCCGGCGTCAAGGACGTACGGGCGCTGGATCGCTGGATTGAAGGAGCGGAGCCATACAAGGATGTGGAAGAGCGCCTGCGATTCGCCTTTCGAGTCGTTCGGACGCTGCATAATCACGACCAAGCCTCCGTCGTTCAAGCGTGGCTGATTGGTCTCAATCCGGAGCTCAACGATCGCGCCCCGATCCGCCTGCTACGGGAAGGCGACATCGAGAAAGTCGGCCCTGAGATTCTGAGCGCCGTTCGCGCCTTCGTGGCTGGAGGGTAGGCCATCCCGCAGACTGCCGAACCTGACGGGCCGATCTACCGTTTGGCGCGCGGCCCCGATGCGTGGCAACCGCCGGATTGGGCTCTGGCCGGTCCTGATGGGACCTTCGGGAATCGCTTTGACGACCCGGAGGGCGCGTATCGCGTGCTCTATGCTTCCTCGCAGCGGCTGGGCTGCTACCTGGAAACCCTCGCCCGATTTCGCGTGGACCCAGCCCTGCGCGCCGAGCTTGCGGAGATTGCGGGCGAGGACGATTTCACGCCGCCTGGGCGCGTGCCGCCCGAATGGGCAGAGACCCGTATGCTGGGCTCGGCGGCCCGGCACGGCTCCTACGCGGACCTCTATGGTGACGAATGGACCGCCACGCTCCGCAGCCTGCTGGCAGCCGAGTGCGTTCAATTCGGCATCGCGGAACTGAACGCCGATGCTCTGCGGCAGTGTGGCCGCCGCGCGTTGACTCAGCGCGCGTCGCGCCTCGTTTACGACCGGGCATTCGACGGCGTCCGCTACCTTTCCAGGCATGGCCGGCACATCTGCAACTGGGCGCTCTTCGAACCGTTCAAGATCGATCCCAAGGGAGCCACGGCGCTGGATCTGCACGACCCGGACCTTCATAAGGCGCTGGCGATCCACCGCCTGCGGTTCGGAGGGTGATCGCCCGCCCCAACGGACGGACCAAGGCCCCTACCCGCGCCGCAGCGCCAGCACCGCGTTCAACCCCCCAAACGCGAACGAATTCGAGAGCGCGTACTCCACCTGCGCCTCGCGCGCCTGGTTGGGGATCACGTCCAGGTCGCACTCCGGATCGGGGACGTTGAAATTGGCCGTGGGCGGCAGCACCCCGTCGCGCAGCGCCAGTACCGTGGCGAGGCATTCCAGCGCCGCCGCCGCGCCCAGCGCGTGGCCGTGCATCGACTTGGTGGAGCTGACCGGAACCTTCGCCGCGTAGTCTCCGAAGACCGCCTTGATGGCCGTGGTCTCGGTGGCGTCGTTGGCCATGGTGCCCGTGCCGTGCGCGTTGATGTACCCGATCTGTTCGGGATCGAGCCCCGCGTCGCCGAGCGCTCTCCGCATGGCCCGCGCCGCCCCGCCGGCCGACGGCTGCGTGATGTGGCACGCGTCCGCCGACATGCCCACGCCCACGATTTCCGCGTGGATGCGCGCCCCGCGCGCCCGCGCCGCCTCCAGCGGTTCCAGCACCAGCATGGCCGCGCCTTCGCCCAGCACCATCCCGCGCCGGTCCTTCGAGAACGGCCGGCAGGTCTCGGGCGATACCACCCGCATGGCTTCCCACGCTTTCAAAATGCCGAAGCTGAATGGCGCCTCGCTGCCGCCGGTGATCGCCAGGTCGGTGACGCCCGAGCGCACCATCCAGTACGCCTGCCCGATGGCGTGGCCCGCCGACGCGCAGGCCGTCGAGATGGTGAAACTCGGCCCCATGATCCCGAACTCCATCGAAATGTGGCTGGCCCCCGCGTTGGCCATGGTCTTGGGGATGGTCAGCGGATGCACGCGGTTCAGACCCAGCTTGTAGACGTCGTGGAACCCGATGTCCTCGGTGCTCTGTCCGCCCACGCACGCGCCCGTGACGATGGCCGCGTTCTCCCGCAACTCCGGAGTCCAGACCAGCCCCGAGCTCTCCACCGCCTCGCGCGCGGCGATCACCGCGAACTGCGCGAAGCGGTCGATGAAGTCGGCCTGGCGGTCCTCGAAGTACGGCTGGTGGCTGTAGCCGCGCACCTCGGCGCCGTTGCGGAACCGCAACTGCGTGGTATCGGCGGATTCGATGGGGCCGATGCCGCAGCGGCCCTGGCGCAGCGATTCCCCGAACTCCGCGGTGTTGCGGCCCAGGGCGCAGATGGCGCCCAGGCCGGTGATGACGACGCGCCGGCTCATCCTCTACTGGCCGGCCTGGGCAGCCTCTTTGGCCGCCACCAGCTTCGCCACCCCTTCGCACATCTGGCGCACGTTGCGCACCGCGCGCGCGTCCTCGTCGGGGATGGTGATGTCGAATTCGTTCTCCAGGGCGAAAAGAATCTCCACCGCGTCCATGGAATCGATCCCCAGTTGCTGAAACTCGCTGTCGATCGTGACGGACTCCACGGGAATCCGCTTGGACTTCGCCATGGTTTTTAGAACGCGCTGAATTAAGTCGTCGGACATAGTAGTCGGCTTACCGTTTCGAATTGATATCCCCGGTCCAGCAAAAGCGGGACCAGCCGCCGGACGGCCTCCACGGTCACGCCGATGTCCGGCCTGGCTCGCAGTTCCCGCCCGTCGTGAAGACATAGAATAGCGCCCTTCGCGACTCGGGACGCCAACCGCGCCACCACCGCGTCTGCCTTCAGACTCCAATCATAGCCGATTACGGTCCACATCACGCCCTTCAGGCCCAGCCGCCGCTGCGCCGCCCCCATCCCGAACCAGCGAACTCCGTAGGGCGCGCGGTACCACTCCGGCCGCACGCCGGCAGAGCGCTCGATGGCCGCCTGCGCCCGCTCCAGGTCGCGGCGCATGAATCCGGGCGTGCGGAAACAGAACAACGGATGGCTGTAGCTGTGATTGCCGATCGGGTGCCCTGCTTGAGCCACCGCCCGCGCCACCTCCGGCAGCCGGTCCACATTGGCGCCCACCTGGAAGAACGTCGCCGGCACGTTGAAGCGCGCCAGGATCTCGAGAATCTGCCCGGTGCCTTCGCTCGGCCCGTCGTCGAAGGTGAGCGCCACCGCGTTCCGGGCGGGATTCCCGCGCCAGACGGAGGGAGCGAACACCCGCGACGATCTCCCCCGCACGGCCCAGCTCATGAAGCCTACCGCCCCACCAGCCGAAACCCACGGGATGCCGCGCGCGATCAGGGGATACATAACCCGCTCGATATGCCTTCCATGCTACCAGGAGTCGGCGGGAAGTCCCGGCGCGGCGGGGCTCACCGGAACCGCTTCTTGAAGTAGAAATCCAGCCCGAACTCCCCGTTCTCCTCGCGCAGCGCCACCGCCGACCAGTTCTTGCCCAAGCTCCACTCCACGCGCATCACCTGCGGGTTGGACATGGTCACGTTGGTGATGTAGGTGAACGTGATGTCGGGCGTCACCTGCTGCTCCAGCGTGAGGCGCGCCTGCGGATTGTTTTCCACGCCGCTGATGGCGGGTTCGATGCGCAGGCTGCTGACGCCGAAAAACCGCTGCAACCGGCCGGCCACCGGGCTGGCGATAGCCTGGCCCAGCAACGCCGATGCGCCCAACTGCTGCCACGATTGCGGGGTGCTGTTCTGAGAAGCCAGCAGCGCCGGGTCGCCCGTGGGCGCGCGGCCCGTCGCCAGCAGCGCCACAATTTCGTTGAACGCGAGCGGCGGGTCGCTGCTGGGCGTCAGCGTCAGGTGATGCAGCGGGCCGGATATCGTCAGCGTCACGTCCACCCCGCGGGCCTTGGTCTCCAGCGCCACGTCGACCACCGGCTCGATGCGCAGCGGGTTGAAGAACGCCACCGTCCCCTGGTTGATGGTGTACTTCGTCCCGAAAAACACGATCTGTCCGCGCGTGATGTTGATGCGGCCCAGCACGGCCGGGTTGCTGAACGTGCCCCGCAACTGCAGGTTGGCTTCGGCCTGCAGGTCCTGCGCCAGCGAGCTCTGGAACTGCAGGTCGGTTGCCGTGTTCACCTGGACATCGAAACTCAACCCGCCCAGCAGCCCCGTGCGCGCCGGCGGCGTCTCCACCGGCTGCGACGATTGCGCGATCAGCGAGCTGAAATCCGACTGCGGATTGAACCCCGTCCGCTGCACGGTGACGGTGCCCGAAAGTATGCTGCGATCGGGCGTGCCCGCCAGGTTCAGGTCCGCGTCGGCGACCGTGCTCACACCCTCGGGGTAGCGGATACGAACCTCGCGCACGCGCGCCGCCAGCCGGAAAACCGTCTGCCCGCCGGTCAAACTGGCGAAGCCCGAAAGCTCGATCCGGCCGCCGCCCGTCTCCCCGGTGAAACTCTGGATCGTCGCCCGGCCGCCGGCGAACACAATGGCGCCGTTGGCGTTCGAAATGCCGTTGGATACGTCCGCGATGTTGAAGGCCGCTTTCTGAAACTCGATGCGCCCGGCGATTAGCGGGTCCGCGGGCGTGCCGCGCACGGTTGCATCCGTCGACACCGTCCCGGAGGCCTGGAAATCGGGGTTGAGTTCGTGCACCATGGCCAGGTCCACGCGGCCCTTCACGCGCAGATCCAGCGCCTTCATCCCGGTCAATTGCGCCTTCCCGGTGACGGTCAAATCGGTGGCTCGGCCAACCAGCCGCGCGCTCTCCACCGTCACCACCGAGTTCGTCATGCTGACTACGATGGGTCCGGAATTGCGCAGCGTCAACGCGTCGGCCGCCGTTGCAACGCCGCCCGCCGCGGCCTGAGTCGGGGATATCTCCAGTTGCGGAATGCGCAACTCGGTCTTGACCAGCCGCGGCTGGAGCGCCGGCCCGTCGATGCGAAGCTGTCCTTCCGCCGATCCCCGAAAGTCGCCGGGCGCGCCGCCGCGCGAAGGCGTCACCCACTCCCGCAATTGCACGAAATCCAGCTTCGTGAACGCGATGGTGGCGCTGCCCGGATACTCGCCCTCCAGACGCCACTCGCCGTCGCCGCGGATAGTCGTGCCCGCAAAACCCGATTCCACGTGGGCCCGCAGCACCTGGCCCTCGGAATTGGCCGTCAGGCGCAGGTCGCCGAACGGCTGCTCCGCCAGTTCCAGGCCGCGCCCCGCGATGTCCAGGTGCAGGTCGCGCACGCGCCAGCCGTACTCACCGGCACCCGCCGGCGCAAGGTCCACGGTTCCGTTGGCCGCCACCGCAACCGTCCCCTTGATTCCGGGCCGCGACTCCGCCAGGGCATGGACCTGGTCGAGCGGCATGACGTTGCTCGACACGCGAAACACCAGCCGGCCCGTGTCCCAGCGGCCCGCGTCGTGGTCGAACGCGCCCGAGAGAACCACCTGCTTGGCGCCCGCCGCCACCTCCCCGGAAACCACCTCGAGACGGCGCGCCGCATAGCGGACATGCGCCGTCACGCGGTCCAGCGGTTCCCGCCGGAAGACTGCTTTGCGCAGATTGAGATCGGCGTCCACCAGCGGGTTGGCGATGGTCCCGGCGATCGCCGCCGTGCCGTCCAGCGTGCCCGAAACCGGCGCGGCCGCGAGGCCCAGGAGCGGCGCCATCTCCACCGCGTCCGCGCCGCCGATGGTCCCCGTGCCGAAAATCGGGCTGCCCGGCTCCGTCTCCCAGTGTTGCAGCCCGACCGCCATCTCGCCCCCCACCCGCATTGCGCCGCGGGTCGCGGCGACGTTCCGCGCACTCACGTTCTCCGCGCTCACGCTCACGTCGCACTGCAAGCTGTCGGCCAGTTTCCCCTGGTACGACACGCGCGTGGCGCCGACGTGTCCCTGAATGTGCAGGCCGTCCAAGGGGCCGGTCACCGTGCCGTCGAATACCGCCGAGCCACCCTCGAGTTTCAGCGGCGCTGCTGCCGCGCCGGTCCCCAGCGCCGGCAGAATATCGCCGAAATCGCGGGTCTCCAGGTGAACCTGCAACCGGCGTCCGATGATGCCCGAGACCCCGGCGCGCGACGACGGCAGCCGAAGCTCGCTCTGCCCCAGGTCCACAATCCCGGCGGCCGAATCGTAGGTGGCCGCCACGTGGCCGTCCACCGGCGCGCTGCCCGGCGCCGGCGCCAGGGCCAGGTCTCCCGTGGCGCGCATCCCTCCGACATGGGTCAGCGAGCCCTCGCCCGTGAGTTGCCCCGATATCAGGGCGTCCCACGGCAACGGTTCGTCGCTCGCCAGCGCCACCGCCCGCCGCGCCGCCACGCCGCGAATCTCGCCCTGCGCGCGGAACCGCTCGAAATCGTACATCCGGGATTCGCCGCGAAACATGCCGCCCAGGACGCCCAGCGCCAGGGCGTGCAGTTCCAGGTCGTCGCCCACCAGCGCCGCCTCGCCGATGTTGCCGTCCACGGCAAGCGAGTTCGGAAACAGCCGGTTCACGCCGCCCGCGATCCGCACCCCGCGCAGCCGCACGGCCTTCGCATCGGCGCTCAGCTTGCCGTCGATCCGGAACCCCTGCAACCGCACCGAAGCCGTGCGATACTCCATGCCGGTCGCGCGCAGATCGCCCGCCAGCGAAAACCCCGCCGGCCCGCTCCACTGCGCGCTTCCGTGCACCAGCGCCAGTCCGCTCAATCCGCGGATGCCCAGGAAGCGGGCGCCATCGGCGACACCGAGGCGCGCATCGTACCGGAACTGCGCGCGCGGCGCAGCCAGATCCTCCACCGCTCCGGCTACGTTCAGCGTGGTCGCGCCCGTGGTCAGTTTCAACGCCTCCACGCCGATGCGGTTCTTCTCGAACGTGAGGGTGGCGCGGATGTCGAGCGCGGTCCGCTCGCCTTTGTTCCAGCGCACGTCCAGGGGCTGGACCGAGACGTCGCCGCGGTAGCGCGGCCCCGCGGAGTCGTAAACCAGCCTGGCCTCCAGTTTCCTCCCGTGGATTTCGAAGGGCATCGTGCCGCGCCGTTCCACCTCCAGTTCCCCGCCAGTCAGGCTGAAACGCCCGATCGCCAGTTTGAAAACCGTCTCCATCGGCGCGGCACCGCCGCGGTGGGTCTTCGGCTCCGGAAGATTGGTCCGGCCGTCGGCGGCGACCGTGAGGAACACGCGCGGCGCCATCACGTCCAGGTACTGGATGTGGGCGTCGCGGCGGAGAAATGACACGATCTTCAGGCCCACCGCCACCGAATCCGCGCGGAACAGCGGCGGCTTGTCCGCCGGCTCCAGCCCATGGATGACGAAGCCGCGGACTTCGGCGCGCATGTGCTTCCAATCGAACTGGAACGAACCGATCTCCACGCGTCCGCCGGTGGAGTCTTCCACCGCCTGAATCATGCGCCGCCGCACCTGGTCGCGGAACCAGGAACTGCGGACGGTCAGAAGCGCCGCCACCAGCGCCAGCAGCGCGAGAGCGGCAAGCGCCGCCAGAATTCTCCACGCCAGGCGGCGCCGGCTCATTGGAACGCCTCCTCGTGGAATACCACAGTCGTGCGCCCGCGGGCTTCCTTGAGCCACCTGTCCATCTCGCGGTCCGCGCGCTCGCCGGTCAGCTTGACTTCGATGTCGTCGCGGTAGTCTTTCAGTTCCACCGGCCGGTCCGGATGCGCCGCCCTGGCCAGCGGCCCCACCACCGAATCGAAGTACTGGCGGATGTCCTCGGCGGTCACCTGGACGCCGGGCCGGAACCGCAGGCCGACGAACCGGGTGAGCGTGAGTTCCCACGACAGTTCCTCTCTCAGGTCCCGTTCGGCGATTCCGGCATCCGCCAGCGCGCGCGCGAATTCCGCCGGGTCGGGATAGAGCCTGGCGCGGAACGCCCGATACTCCGGCTCCACTTCGCCGCTGCCGGGGTCCACGTGACTGCCGGTCTCCAGTTCCTTGCGGACGAGCGTCTGCTCCACCATGCGCTCCGCCATGGCGCGCCGCGCGGCCGCGCTCAGATCCGGCTTCGCGCCGTTCAGAAACGCCGCGACGCGAATCTGCCGGTCCAGGTCGCTGGTCGAGATCGCGCGGTTCCCCACCGACACCGCTATCCGGTCGATGATCTCGCCGTGCAAGCCCGCCGCGGCGGCAATGAGAAGCAACGGCAGCCAGCGTGTTTTGTGGGGCAGGTTGTCAACCTGCGGCCCCGCCCAGAGGGCACCCGCAATCGGCCCGGCGAGCGCAGCTCGCCCGCGCGGGTGACCAACCGGCCCCCGCAGCCCGGAACGGCCCACCTGATTCGTTCGCGGCTTGCCGCATTGCGGGGCAGGAGGGTATCCCGCGGCCGGCTGGCAATCGGCCGGGCCGACGAAAAGGCGGGTTAACAACCCGCCGCAGGTTGACAACCTGCCCCACATAACTGTCTTCCGTTTTCTCAAAACGTCTGTCCGATCGAAAAGAAGAACTGCAAGTGACTGACGCCCGTTTGCACGCACAGGTTGGCGTACGGGCCGCCCGCCGCGCACGGGCTGGTGCCGGCGTTCAGCAGATCCTGCTCGGTTCCCTTGAACCCGAAGAAACGCGGCGGATTGATGCTGTACGCAAAGTCCACGCGCAGCGGACCCACCGGGGTCCGGTAGCGCAGGCCCACGCCCGCGGCATGCACCATGTAGTTGAAGTCCGTGAGGTTGCGCTGCCGCACGCGGAACGAAATATCGCTCAGGCTGCTGTACGTATTCCCCATGTCGTGGAACAGCACCGCGCCGATGTTCTCCCCAATCAGCGGAAAGCGCAGCTCCGTCTGGTTAAACAGTTCCGCCGTTCCGCCAATGGGGAAGCCGGTTTCGGGATCGCGCGGCCCCGCCTCCTCCTCCGGGAAACCGCGGTGCGACGATCCTCCGCCGCCGAAGAAACGCTCCGGCAGAGGCACCGCGTCCAACTGGTCGGCGCCGGCGTGGAACGCGTAAATCTCGCCGAACTCCAGGCTGCGCGCCAGCACGAATTTCCGGCTCAGCCGGTAATAGCTGGCGTTGCGCCCCAGGAAGCGCAGGAAGTCGCGCTGCGAACCGAACGCATGTTCGGCCAGCCCTAGATCCACGGTATTGTAGTAGCCCGAGTGAGGCTCGATCGGATCGTCGCGGTGGTCCTGGACCGCGCCCCACGAAAGCATCCCCACGCGCACCGGCTGCGACAGCAGCGGGATCAGAAACGGCGTGATCTTGAGAGTGCCTTCGTCGATCTCGACCCCGCGATAGGTGTAGCGATAGAAGAACGTGGTGGCTTTGGAGTACCGCTTGGACAACTGCATCGACGCTTCCGCCCGCCGGTCCGAGAACGTCCGCACGTCTTTCGAATTGTCGGCCAGCCCCGTGATCGAAAACTTGAGATCGGGGTGGTTTCCGAAGTCCGGCCAGGTGTAAGTGAGCAACGCCTGCTGTTCCAGCGTGGAGGCGCGAAGCCGCAGGCTGATGGAGTGCGCCATGCCCCAGAGATCGCTGCGCGAGAGATTCAGCGAGATCCGCGGCGAGAATCCGGTCTGGCCGGCGGGCGCGTCCAGGCAGGAGTTGCAACCGCCGATGCGCGCAATTTCCGCGCCCAGGCCCAGCGCCAGCGAGTATCGCCGCGCTTCCTCCAGGTCGTAGAGAACGTACTTGCGGTCCGTCTCGCCGTCGGGATCCTGTATGGCCGCGTCCACGCGCGCGAACACCCCCAGGTCGTACAGCTTCCGGGAAGTGTCGGTGATCGCCGTGGGCGACAGCGGATCGCCCGGATTCAGCTCCAGTGCCCGGTCGATCAGCCATGGTTTGGTGGTCCGGTTTCCGGTGTAGATCACCTCGCGCACGAACTGCCGGCTGCCCTCGTGAATGGTGTACGCCAGATCCACGCGCGACGCGTCCGCCGCCGGCGTCGAGCTCCACTCGAAGGTCGCGCCCGGAAAGCCCGCCGCGAAGTACCGCTCCAGAATGGTATCGCGATCCACCGCCACGTTGAATTCGCTGAACGGCTGCCCCTCCACCGAGCTCAAGGCGGCGAGAACGCGCCGCTTGTCCAGGCTTTCGATGCCCTCGACCTTCAAGCTCCGGATGAACTGCTGCCGCCCTTCGTCGATCTCCAGAAACACGGCGATCTGGCCCACCCGGCCCGCGAAGTCGTCGGCCACGCGGTGGCTTACCTTCACGTCGCGAAAGCCGTTGGACCGGTACAGGTTCGAGATCGAGTCCTCGTCGCGCCGCAGCAGGTTCTCGCTGTACCGCCCGTGCGGAAACTCCAGAAAGTACGCCGGCCGCAGAAACATCCGCTCGCGAAGCTGCTCCTCGCTGAAATAACGGTTGCCGTGAATCTGGATGGCCACCAGCTTGTGGCGGGCTCCGGTAGCGATCAGGTAGTCGATCGAGGCGCGGCCGTCGACTACGTCCTGCTCCTTGAATTCCACGTCCGCTTCGTAGTAGCCGTTCGACTGGAAGTAGTCGCGCAGGTTGCGCGCGCCCTCCACCAGCAGGTCGCGATCCACCGAGTGCTCCTCGAATACCGGAATGTACCGCTCCAGCTTCCTCTGGGAAACCTTGGCCCCCACCGTGCGCACCTGAATGCGCGGCCCGGCTTCGATGCGCAAGGTGGGCTGCGCCGTATTGTCCGCCGCATCGTACTTCACGGATTCCAGCGTCACCCGCGCCTCCAGCCGGCGATCCTTCTGGTAGAGTTTGCGCACGCCTTCAACGCCCTGGCGCACGCGCTCCTGGGTCACGGGTTTCCAGGTGTGAAGCAGCCAGCGGCGGAAGCCCGTGGCCGTCAGGATGCGCTCCGGATCAAGCTTCGGATCGCCGGCCAGAATCGGCTCGGTGAAGCGGGCGCGGGCGCCACTATCCACTTCGAACCGGATGTTGACCTGCTGGTAGTCCTTGCCGGTGTCCCAATCCAGCACGCGCCGGACGGCGGCGTGGTACAGGCCGTTGCCCTCCAGCAACCGCCGCACGGCCGCCTCGGCGCCGGCTAGTTTGGATTCCTCGAACGGTTGTCCCAGGTCCAACCGGGCCGCGTTTTCCAACTGCCCGTCCGCCGGCGGCGGCGCCACCCGCCCGCCCACCGAGATGTGGCCGATGAACCAGGCGCTTTTCGTGAGAAACCGGACGACTACCCCGCCCGAGTACTCCTCGGCGTCCACCTGGATATCCGCGTAACGGCCCGTGGCGAACAGCCGTTCGATGCTGGCCCGCACATCCGCGCGCCGCAGCGGGGCGCCGATCTTCAAGGGCAGGATGTCGTGCAGTTCGGCCGCTTCCAGCGGCTGCCGCACCGGATCGAACTGGATGTTGCGAACCTCCAGTCCTTCGTATTTGGCGTACTGCGCCCGCAGGGTTCCCGCCGCCAGCAGCGCCAGCGGGAGCACCAACCGGAGATGTGGGAAGCGCGGCCTTCGCACGAATTTCATGATAGCGTAAGCCGCTCCAGCAACTCCGTTGCCATCGGCTTGAGGGTGCGCGACAGGGAAGCGGGCGGGGAGGCGATTCGCCCGCAAAACCCCACGGAACCGCGAGCGTCAGCGAGCGGCCCGGGCGGCCCGCAGCGCCCTTGTGGAGCAACGGGGCCGCAACCCAACCGCGAGGGATATTCCGGGCTGCCGGGGGCCAGATCGTCTCGCGCGCAGGCGAACTCCGCTCGCCGGGCCGATTGACAATCGGCCGCAGGCTGCCAGCCTGCCCCACATAAAACCGTCGCGGCGCGCGAAGAACTTGACAGGTAGTAGTACATAACGCCAGCGAAACCACTTCCGCAAACCCTCGGCTTGAGGGACGGCGGCGCACATCCTGGCTGCCGGATAAGAGCGGATCCCTAGAGTTAGCAACCACATAGTAACGGAAGCCAGTCTGGCTTTTGGCGGAATAGGTGGGCAATCTCGGAGTATGAAACGCTGGCCGGTAGTGTGTGTATTTGCATGGGCGGTTGCGGCCGCCGTGGCCTCGGACGCACCCCTCTCCGAATTGGCGCCTCCGGGAACCAAGGTGGCTGTCGGCATCAACGTGCGCGGAGTGCTGGACTCTCCCGCGGTGAAGGAACTGCGGAAGGCATTCGCCGCCCAGGAGAAGGATCTGGTTTCGGGCATGGGCTCAAACCTGCACCTTCCGGGTTTCGATCCGCTCAAGGACGTGGACCAGATCTGGATTCTTGCAACCACCGTGGCCGACAAGGCGCCGTTGCTGGTCATTGTTCGCGGGCGGTTCGACGCGGAACAACTGGCGAGCGGAGCCAAGCGGTACAAGGGCATCCCCGTCATCGAAGGCGGAGTCGGCACGGGCGCCGCCATCGGCCTCCTGGGCAGTGAGACCGCCATCGCCGGTGAGACGGCACAGGTGCAGGCAGCCATAGACCGGCTCGGTTCGGGCGCGCAACTGGAAGCCGAACTGAAGACGCGGATGGACGCGGCGGCGGCCAGCTACGACATCTGGGGCATCGGCGATGTCCCGGACGGGATGCCGATTCCGACCACGGGGACGCCGCCGGGGTCCATCTCGATCGACCGGTTCATGTTTGGCCTGGCGATGCGCCAGGGCGAGACACTCACGGCCGAGATCCATGCACGATCCACCGAGGACGCCGCGAAGATGATGGCGTACCTGAGCATGATCCAGGCCGCCTGGAAGGAGCAGAACAAGGACAGTGCCAGCACTCTCGATGTGCAGTCGGATAACGGCACGTTCCGGATTTCGATGACGGTGCCCGACGAGGAGGTGCGGAAGGGAATCGATAAGATGCGCTCCTTTGCGGCGATGGCGGAAGCCGGGAAGCCCGGCGCCGAGGCCGCGCCTCCGCCGGCGCCTGTGCCGGCTGCGGCTCCCGAGACGGCGCCTGCGCCTGCGCCTGCGGCGGCGCCCGCAGCCCTGCCAGCACCCGAAACGGCGCCTGCGCCTGCCGCGGAGTCCCCGGCTCCGCCGCCACCGACTTTAGTCAGCCCGGGCCCGGCCGTGGTTGCGGCCCCGCCGATGGCCCCGAAACCCGCGAACCAGCCGCGGATCGTCAAAGCGCCCAACGGCGACACCATGATCGTGAAACTGCCGGGCGGGAAATAGCGCCGGCGCAAGCCCTACGGCACCACCACGATCTTGCCGAAATGCTCGTGGTTCTCGAGGCGGCGGTGCGCTTCGCGGATTTCCGCCAGCGGATACACGCAGTCGATCACCGGTTTCAGTTGCTTGCGGAAAACGAGCTTGAGGACCTGGTGCAGTTCGCCCATAGTCCCCAGGAACGATCCGAGCAGGCTCCATTGCTTGCTGAACAGATAGCGCAGGTCCACCTGGGCGTCGTAACCGGTGGTAGCGCCGCAGGTGACCAGGCGGCCGCCGGGACCGAGCGATTCCAGGCTCTTGGGCCAGGTGGCCGCGCCCACGTGTTCCACCACCACATCGACGCCGCGCTTCCCGGTGATCCTGCGGACCGCGGCGGAGATGTCTTCGCGGTAGTGGTCGATGACGAAATCGGCGCCCAGAGCGGCGGCTTTGGCCATTTTGGCTTCTCCGCCGGCGGTGGCGATCACCCGGCATTGAAACAGTTTGGCGATCTGGATGGCGGCCGAACCGACGCCGCTGGATGCCGCCAGCACCAGCACGTCCTCGCCCGGTTCCAGCCGCGCTCGCGCCATCAGCATGTGCCAGGCGGTGAGGAAAACCACGGGCACGCTGGCGGCACTTTCGAAGGCGAGGTCGTCGGGAATGCGGATGACGCTGTACTCGGGGGCGGCGAGGAGTTCGGTGTTGCCCCCGTCGCGCTGGTAGCCGAACGTGGCGAAGCGGCGGCAAGAATTGTCGTGGCCGCTCAGGCACGCCTCGCACTGGCGGCAGCTCAGCCCGGGCGAAAGCAGCACGCGCCATCCGGGTTGCACGCGCTCGCACAGCGAGCCCACTTCGACGATTTCGCCCGCGATGTCGCTGCCCAGCACGTGCGGCATGGAAAACGTCATGCCGGGAATGCCCGAGCGCACGAAGAGGTCGAGGTGGTTCAAGGCGCAGGCGCGCACGCGGACGAGGACTTCGTTGGCCTGTATGGCGGGCTCGGGAACGCTTTCGTAAATCAGCGCTTCCGGGCCGCCGTGCCGGTGAATGCGAACGGCGTGCATGAAGCAAAGCCTATCACGGCTGCGGCCCCGAACAGGCGCCCGGACGCCGCCCCGCTTACACATGCCGCCGGTCCGACGGTACAATAATGGACAAATGGACGCCGGTCAGCGCATAAGAGAACATCGCGACGAAATCCTGCGGGTGGCTGCCCACCACGGCGCTGGCAATGTCCTGCTTTTCGGCTCGGTGGCTCGCGGGGAAGATACGCCGGAAAGCGATGTGGACCTGCTTGTCGACGTGACGGGCGATACCACGCCGTGGTTTCCGGGGAGCCTGACCGCCGACCTCGAGAAACTCCTGGGCCAGCGTGTCCAGGTGGTGATTCGACGCTCGTTGAGTCCTCTGATCCGCGATGCCGTTCTGCGGGAAGCCGTGCCGCTGTGAAATCCCAGCGCGCGTATGTCGAACATGTCGTTGAGTGCATCCGCAGAATCCGGGAGGATTCCGCACCCGGCCGGGATGCCGTCTTCGCTTCGCGAACGCTCCAGGACGCCATAGTTCGCAACCTTCAGGTGCTCTGCGAGTCGACTCAGCGAATCGGCGACTCGCACAAACAGCGGCATCCGGAGATCGACTGGCCATCGATTGCCGGCATGCGAAACGTCCTGGTGCACGACTACTTTGAAGTGGATTTTCAAACGGTCTGGCGCATCGTTATGCTAGATCTACCTCCCCTTGAAAAGGCGATGCGCGCCATCCTGGCGGTGTTGGACCAGCCGCACTAGAGCGCACCGTTCCGCGATGATACGATCATGCCATGGCAACTGGTAAAGGCACTGCAAAACCCGGTTTTGCCAATCGCACCGGACAGGTCGTAATGCGAAGGACGGGCGCACGCGGCATCGACCATCTTCAGTACGTCTACGAACTCGAGTGGAAGCGCCGCGGCCGCCGTTAGGGCGCCAATGGTTCCGACATCCATGATCGGGAATGCCCCGCCTGCGATGGCGGCGCGCCCGGGCTTGCCTTCGGAAACTGAAGGCTGTGAAGACCGAACCGTAAACTGTAAACTGTAAACAGTGGTCAAATTCTGCGTTCTGGCGAGCGGGAGTTCGGGAAATGCGGCCCTCCTGGCCACGGGGAAGACGCGCATCCTGATCGACGCCGGGCTGAGCATGAAGGAACTGCGGCGGCGGCTGGATTCCATCGGGGAAGACCTCGAGAAACTCGACGCCATCCTGATCACTCACGAGCATTCCGATCACGTGGCCGCCCTCCCGGTGCTGGCGCGCAATCGCAACCTGCGCGCGGCCATCTACCTTTCGGGGCTGACCGGGCCTTCCATCGAGTGGGGCGGGACGCGGCCGTCGCGGCTGGAGGAGTTTCAGTCGGGATCGGCCTTCCAGGTGGGCGATGTCGCCGTGCAAAGTTTCGGAATCCCGCACGATGCCGTGGACCCGGTGGGGTTCGCGTTCGTGGCCGGAGGCGTGCGCATCGCCATCGCCACCGACCTGGGCTACATCCCCGAATCCATCAAGTTTCATCTGCGGCACACCGACCTGCTGCTGCTGGAAGCCAATCACGACCTCGACATGTTGAAGGTGGGCCCGTACCCGTGGGCGGTCAAGCAGCGGGTGATGAGCCGGGTGGGCCATCTGTCGAACAAGGCGATGGCGGAGTTTCTGATCGAGGATTTGGATTCGTCGACCCACCAGCTCGTTCTGGGACACTTGAGCGAGCACAACAACCATCCGGCAATCGTGCGGATGGTGGCCAGCCAGTCGCTGGATGAGCGGGGCTTGCGCACCTCGGTGGCGATCGCCGGACAAAGAGAGCCTTCGGAAGTTTTTCGATTCTGACGCAGGAGCCCTTATGATTGCCCGATACACGCGGCCCGCCATGGGCCAGATCTGGAGCGAGCGGAACAAATTCCAGCAGTGGCTGGAAGTGGAGCTGGCGGCGTCGGATACGCTGGCCGGACTGGGGGTGGTGCCGCCCGAGGCCGCCGACCTGCTGCGCCAGCACGCTTCCTTCGACGCCGCCCGAATCGACGAGATCGAAAAAACGGTGAAGCACGACGTCATCGCCTTCACCACCGCCGTGGCCGAGAGCATGGCCAGGGCGGGACATGCCGAAGCGTCGCGCTGGCTGCACTACGGGCTGACCTCCAACGACGTGGTGGATTCGGCCCAGGCGCTGCTGCTCGGCCAGGCGTCGGCCGTGCTGCTGGCCGGGTTGCAGCAACTGCGCGCGGTGTTGCAGCGGCGCGCCCTGGAATTCCGCCACACGGTGCAAATCGGCCGGACCCACGGCGTTCACGCCGAGCCCGTCACCTTCGGCTTGAAACTGGCCATCTGGTACGAGGAGGCGGGGCGCAACCTGAAGCGCCTGAGCGCCGCCGCCGAAGACCTGCGCGTGGGAAAGATCTCCGGGGCGGTGGGCACCTTCGGGCATATCGGGCCGGAAGCCGAGGAGCTGATCTGCGCGCGGCTCGATCTGAAACCCGCGCCGGTGGCCTCGCAGGTGATCCAGCGCGACCGGCACGCGGCGTTCGTGGCGGCGCTCGCCCTGGCGGCGGCGCTGTGCGAGAAGATAGCCCTCGAGGTGCGGCACCTGCAGCGGACCGAGGTGCGCGAGGCGGAGGAGTATTTCGCGCGCGGCCAGAAGGGCAGCTCGGCCATGCCGCACAAACGCAATCCGGTGACCTGCGAACAGATCTGCGGCCTGGCGCGGTTGGTGCGGGCCAACACCGTGGCGGCCTTCGAGAACATCGCATTGTGGCACGAGCGGGACATCTCGCATTCCTCGGTGGAACGCGTGATCCTGCCGGATTCGACCATCCTGGCGGACTACATAATCGACAAAACCACGCGGCTGGTGGACACGCTCCTGGTCTATCCCGAGCGCATGAAGCGCAACCTGGAGATGACCCGCGGCCTGGTATTCTCCGGACAGTTGCTGTTGGACTTGGCGGCCGCCGGGATGCTGCGCGAGCAAGCCTACAAAGTGGTGCAGACCCACGCCATGCGGGCCTGGGACGAAGAAGGCGACTTCCGCGCGGCCGTCGAGGCGGACCCCGAAATTGGCGCGGTGCTGGGGCCGGAAGACATCGCCGAGGCGTTCTCGCTGGACCGGCAACTGCGCAACGTGGACAGGATCTTCGACCGGGTGTTCGGGGGAGAGATCGAGACGGAACCGCGAGCGTGAGCGAGCGGCCCGCGAGCGCTGCCGGATCTCTCCGTCATGGCGCTAGTGCCATGACCGCAAGATACTGTTCCTTTGCCACGGGCCACTCCCTCAGAAGCTGTGAAGAAAGCGGCCGGACTGCCGGGTTGACAGACGAAAGCGTCTGTCCCACATTGCACTCGAAGGACTTGCAGCGAGGTGGGGCAGGCGCTTCCGCCTGCCAACCGATTTCTTCACAGCTTCTCACGGTCGCGGTTCCGTTCGGAACCGCCGGCGTGAGCGAGCGGCCCGCGAGCGCCGCCGGATCTCTCCGTCATGCGCTAGTGCCATGACCGCAAGATACTGTTCCTTTGCCACGGGCCACTCCCTCAGAAGCTGTGAAGAAATCGGCCGGACTGCCGGGTTGACAGACGAAAGCGTCTGTCCCACATTGCACTCGAAGGACTTGCAGCGAGGTGGGGCAGGCGCTTCCGCCTGCCAACCGATTTCTTCACAGCTTCTCACGGTCGCGGTTCCGTTCGGAACCGCCGGCGTGAGCGAGCAGCCCGCGAGCGCTGCCGGATCTCTCCGTCATGCGCTAGTGCCATGACCGCAAGATACTGTTCCTTTGCCACGGGCCACTCCCTCAGAAGCTGTGAAGAAAGCGGCCGGACTGCCGGGTTGACAGACGAAAGCGTCTGTCCCACATTGCACTCGAAGGACTTGCAGCGAGGTGGGGCAGGCGCTTCCGCCTGCCAACCGATTTCTTCACAGCTTCTCACGGTCGCGGTTCCGTTCGGAACCGCCGGCGTGAGCGAGCGGCCCGCGAGCACCGCCGGATCTCTCCGTCATGCGCTAGTGCCGTGACCGCAAGATACTGTTCCTTTGCCACGGGCCACTCCCTCAGAAGCTGTGAAGAAAGCGGCCGGACTGCCGGGTTGACAGACGAAAGCGTCTGTCCCACATTGCACTCGAAGGACTTGCAGCGAGGTGGGGCAGGCGCTTCCGCCTGCCAACCGATTTCTTCACAGCTTCTCACGGTCGCGGTTCCGTTCGGAACCGCCGGCGTGAGCGAGCGGCCCGCGAGCACCGCCGGATCTCTCCGTCATGCGCTGGTGCCGTGACCGCAAGATACTGTTCCTTTGCCACGGGCCACTCCCTCAGAAGCTGTGAAGAAAGCGGCCGGACTGCCGGGTTGACAGACGAAAGCGTCTGTCCCACATTGCACTCGAAGGACTTGCAGCGAGGTGGGGCAGGCGCTTCCGCCTGCCAACCGATTTCTTCACAGCTTCTCACGGTCGCGGTTCCGTTCGGAACCGCGAGCGTGAGCGAGCGGCCCGCGAGCACCGCCGGATCTCTCCGTCATGCGCTAGTGCCATGACCGCAAGATACTGTTCCTTTGCCACGGGCCACTCCCTCAGAAGCTGTGAAGAAAGCGGCCGGACTGCCGGGTTGACAGACGAAAGCGTCTGTCCCACATTGCACTCGAAGGACTTGCAGCGAGGTGGGGCAGGCGCTTCCGCCTGCCAACCGATTTCTTCACAGCTTCTCACGGTCGCGGTTCCGTTCGGAACCGCCGGCGTGAGCGAGCGGCCCGCGAGCGCCGCCGGATCTCTCCGTCATGGCGCTAGATCACGTGGTAATAGCCGTCGCGTTCGAGCAACTCGACGGCAATCCCAAACAGCGCGCTCAGCACGCCGGCTTCCAGAACCTCGCGCTTGGGGCCGTCGCGGTACACCCGGCCCTTGCGGATCAGCGCCACGCGGTCGATTTCGGGCACGATGTCGGAGAGGTGGTGCGTCACCAGGATCAGGCTGATGCCGCCGCGGGCGAGCTTGCGGAGGAGGTCGCGCAGTTCGCGCGTGGCGCGCAGGTCGAGGCTGGTGGTGGGTTCGTCGAGCACCAGGGCTTGCGGCCCATGGACCAGCGCGCGCGCGATCAGGATGCGGCGCGCTTCGCCGCTCGACATCTCGTCGGTGTTGCGCGAAGCGAGGTGCGCGATCTCCAGAAGCTCCATGACTTCGCGGGTCCGGCATTCCATTTCGGCCGTGACGTGGTGGTTGGGCCAGATGCCGGCGCTCCCGAAGAAGCCCGAGAGCACGATCTCGAAGCCGGAGTATGCGCGCGTGCACATCTCCATCCAGTCGTTGGACACGATGCCAAGCTGGTTGCGCAGCTCGAAGAGATTCCAGACGTCGCGCCCCATGATGCGCAGGCTCCAGGGCTCGCCCTTGAGGCGCGGGTAGATCTCGCGGGAAATCAGTTTGATCAACGTGGATTTGCCGCTTCCGTTGGGGCCGAGGATGGCGAGGTGCTGGCCCTCCGGCACCGAGAGCGTGATGCCGTCGAGCACCACCTGCGCATCCCGCTGCACGGTGACGTTCTGGAAATCGATCAGCGGGACGGACATGGACTTTTCATTGTACCCGCCCGTATCCGGAGCGGGTGCTGGTGTGGGGCAGGCTGCCAGCCCAATGCCGCATATTCTTCCCGGCATCGGGAATTCCGCGGAATTCGTGGGGCGGACCCCCTGGTCCGCGCGGGACGCCCTCGTCCCGCATCCGGGACAACGATATCGGCATCTTGCAGGGCACGAGCAGGCCGACGGGGGCGTCGGCCGCGGACCTGGGGGTCCGCCCCACGAAACCGTCGCGGCCTATTCGTAGCGGAGCGCCGTCAACGGGTCGATGGTGGCGGCCTGGCGGGCCGGGAAATACGAGGCCGCCAGCGGGACCGCCAGCATGAGCGCGGCCACTCCGGCGTAGGTGGCGGCATCGGCGGCGCGGACGCCGTACAGCCAGCTTTCGAGGGCGCGCGTCGCCACCAGCGCGGCGGGAATGCCGGCGGAGATCCCCAGCGCCACCGGCAACATTCCGCCGCCGAGCACCAGGCGCAGCACTTCCCCGCGCTGCGCCCCCAGTGCCATGCGGATGCCGATCTCACGCGTGCGCAGGCTGGCCGAATAGGCCACCACGCCGTAGATGCCCACCATGGCGAGCAGCAGGGCAATGGCGGCCAAAGCGCCCAGCAGCGTGGCCTGGAAGCGCCGCGGGGCCACCTGGTCGTCGAGAATCTTCTCCATCGTCAGCACGCGGCTGAGCGGCTGCTGAGGGTCGATGGCGCGGAGCTCGGCGCGCACCCGGTTGAGCAGCAGCGCGGGGTCGCCCTGGGCGCGGACGGCGATGTCCAGGAAGAGACCGGGCATCTGGGTGAAGGGCAGGTAGATCTCTTCGTCGGCTTTGGCATCGAGCGCTTTGTTCCTGACGTCGGCGGCGACGCCCACGATGGTGGCGGATTTGTCGGGTCCGAACCGCAGCGTGCGGCCCACGGGGTCCTGGTTCGGAAAATACTTGCGCGCGAAGGCCTGGTTGACGATGGTGACGCCTCCGCGCGCGGAATCGGCGGGCTCGAAGGCGCGGCCGGCGGGCACGGCGATGCCCATGGTCTGGAAATAGGCCGGGGTGATGGAGCGGCAGAAAACGCGCTGGTCGTCCGACGACGGGTCGGTGGTGAACTGTACGCTGAAGAGGAAGTTGTACGCCAGCGGGAGCGAGTTGGTGATAGCGGCGGATTCCACTTCGGGGAGCGCGTCGAGGCGTTCCAGAAAACGGTCCGCGAAGGCGGCTTGCAGTTCCTTCGTGCGGTAAGTCTTCTCGGGCAGCACGACTTGCGCGGTGAGCAGGTGCTGCGGGCGATAGCCCGGATCGACCGCGCGCAGCAGCAGAAAACTGCGCAGCAGCAGGCCGGTCGCAATCAGCAGCACGAACGTGGCGGCCACCTGCGCGCCCACCAGCGCGCCGCGGAACGCCCAGCCGCGGCGGGAACGGTGCGAGAGAGCGCCGCCGTCTTTGAGGCCCTCGCCGAAATTGGCGCGCGAGAAGTGCCAGGCGGGGAAAAGGCCGGCGAGAAGTCCGGTGGCCAGCGCCAGCCCCAGGCTGAACAGGAAGACCGCGGGCGATGGGCGGAGCGACTCCATGTGCGGCAGCGTGCCGGGATAGAGGCCCACCAGCGCTCTCACCAGCCAGCCCGAAAGCAACAGCCCGAGCCCGCCGCCCGCGGCGGCCAGCGCTACCGATTCCGTAAGGACCTGCCGCACGATGCGCCCGCGCGACGCGCCCAGCGCCGTCCGCACCACCAGCTCCTTCTGGCGCGCGGCGATGTGGGCGAGCGTGAGGTTGGCCAGGTTGGCTGCTGCGATCAGTAGGACGCAGCCGGTAGCGGCGAACAGGATCAGCAGCATGGGGCGAATCTTGCTCGCGACTTCCTGCCGTAGCGGCACCAGCCTGACGCCCTGCACCGGGCCACGACCTTCCACCGGCAGTTTCCGGGCCAGGCTGTCGAGCCCAGCCTGCGCGGCGGCGAGCGCGATCCCCGGCTTGATGCGGCCGATGACGTTGGCGCTGTTGCGGCGAAGCACGCCGCGGTAGACGGTGGAGATGGGCGCGTACAGATCCGGGTCTTCGCGCATGGACGCCGCCAGAATGCGGACGCCGGGCGGCATGACGCCGATGACGCTGCGCGGCACGCCGTCCACCATGACGGCGGCGCCGAGCGCGGATGGGGACGCCTGAAAGAGGCGGCGCCAGAGGGCGTCGCTCAAGATGACCACGTTGTCGCGGCCGGGCGTGACTTCTTCGGCCGAGAATACCCGGCCCATCGCCGGGGCGACGCCCAGGGTGGCGAAGAACTCCGGCGATACGACTGCGGCGAAGAGGCGCTCGGGCTCTCCGGTAGGGGCCGCAATGCTGACGTTCCAGGCGCGGTAGCAGGCGATGTGGTCGAACGCCGTGTCCGCCTGGCGCCAGCGATCGGCAGTGGTGTTCCAGGTCAATCCCCGGCCGGCGGGGTCGACACGGCCGCGGGCATCCACGTCGGCCGACCAGATCTGCACCAGGCGCTCCGGCTGCGGGTAGGGCAGCGGGCGCAGCAGGACGCGATGGATCACGCTGAAGATGGCGGTGTTGGCGCCGGTGCCCAGGGCCAGGGTCAGCACGGCCGCTGCGACCAACACCGGACGCTTGCGCCAGGTGCGCGCGGCGAAGCGGAGATCGGCGGGCAGAAAGCTCATCTCGTTTACTTTGGACGCAGCCCGCCGCGAAGCGTTTGCGCCAGCGCTTCGGGGATGCGGACCACGGTGCCATGGCGGTGGTCGGCGGGGAACGTGAGCTGGTTCGAGATGTCCTCGAAACTCTTCCAATCGGTGGTGCGGACTGCGCCCACGCCCTGCGGCTGGGTGTAGTGGTCGAAGTAAATCCACCACTCGTTGCCCACGCGCGCCACGGTAGGGCCTTCCACCCAATCGCGCGTGAAGGGTTCGGTAACGCCGCGCCACGGGCCGGCCGGAGAATCGGCGAAGGCCAGGCGCAGCCTCTTCTGCAGCGGGAGCTTGCGCTCGTCCTTGAAGACCATCACCCAGCGCGCGCCGTCGTGGACCATGGTGGCGTCGATGCAGTTGAAGCCGGGGTCGAAAAGCAGGCGCGATGGCGTGAAGGTCTTCCAGTCGCGGGTGGTGGTCGAGTAGAGGCGGTGGTTGTTGCCGCCGTCGCCGGTCGAGTCGGATTCGGGGAAGCGGCCGGGGATGGTGGTGGACCAGAAAAGCAGCCACTCCTGGCGAGCCGGGTCCCAGACCGCCTCGGGCGCCCAGGCGTTCTGGGCCAGCGGTTCGTTCTCGAGGACTGAGATCTGCTGCTGCGGCGACCAGTGGATGAGGTCCGGGGAACTGGCGTGGCCGATCACCAGCTTGCCGCCGGTCTCCTTGCGGGTCCAGCCCCAGGTCCAGACCATTTGCCAGACGCCGTCGGGGCCCTGGCCGATCCACGGGTCGCGCATCAGTTCGCCGGGACGATCAGGCGGAAGCCACGGCTGACCAGCGTTGAGCGGCGTCCAGGTACGGCCATCGGGGCTGAGCGCCAGGAAGACGCCGGTTTCGCCGTTCTTGCGGAAGGAGGAGAAGAGATACCAGTCGGCCGCCGGCAGGGCTGATGCCGCCAGGACGAGCAGAGCCAGAGTGCGCCGCATACCAAGCTTATGCTAACAGACGGATGGGCGCAGTTGGCCACAGTGTGGCCGCCAGAGGCCAGCATCTCATTGAATACAAAGGCCAAGACTTGGCAGAGTTGGCCACAGTGTGGCCAATTCGCGGTTCAGTCCAGGGGTTCTGCGGCGGCGGCGCCGCGCTTGGGCGGACGCGGCTTCTTGGGAGCGCCCACGTACGCGTAGGGATCTTCCGGCTCGGGATCCGGCCTCTTCAGGAAGCCTTTGAGACGGCGCAGGAACTGCTTCACGCGGCCGGGTTCGGAATACTGTCTCATCGACTGGCCCTCCCTGACACCATGATAGCGCCCGCGATCTTCCGTCCCGCTTACACACCCGAGGAATGATCGATATACGTGGAGCCCGTCCCGTTCTTGCGCAGTTCGAATCCGTCGACAGCGCCGCCGTCAATGGAATACGCCGTTAGCGCCAACCGCTCCGGCGAGACATCCACGATTTGGTAGAACTGTCGGTTCTCGATCATTTTCGCCATGTACTGGCTGTTCACCTTCTGGGTCTTGTACATCTTCGGGCCGCTGACCGAGATGACGTAGACCACGCCCGCAGCCGTTCGGTCCACGATGCGGTCGCGGGCGATCTTGTGGGTGCGGGCATAGCAATGGTCGTGCCCCTGCAGGACCAGGTCCACATGATACTTTTCGTAGAGCGGCGCAAGCGCTGCGCGCATGGCCGCGTACTCCCGGTCCTGGGCGATGGCGTAGATTCCCTGGTGCTGCACCACGATGGTCCAGCGGTTGGGATTGTCGCACAGTACCCTGGTGAGCCACTCCAGTTCCTTTTCGGTGACGCGTTTCCGCGCGGCGGCGTCGAAGCCTTCCTCGGAGAACGCATTCACGTCCAGGGCGATGAGCCGGACACCCTGATAGTCCAGGAAGTAGGACTGGCCCGGCATGTCGTCCAGGTCCGGCCCGTTCGACGGCAGGGCGAAGTGGCGGCGCCAGGGCCACGCGGCGGCCAGCGACGTTTTGGCGTCCGGGGCGCCCGGCGGCCGATGCAAATCGTGGTTGCCCGGGACCGGAATGCTGGGCACGGTGGCGGAGATGAAGGCCAGCGCGTCGCTCCATTCTCCCCAAAGGCGGTCGTCGTACCCATCGGCGACCAGGTCGCCCGCGTGCACCAGGAACCGCGCATCGGGAGCGGCGGCGTAAGCGCGCCGGATGGATCGCGACCACAGCGATTTGATGCTGTTCTGCTCGTCGCCCACATACAAAAACCGGAAAGGCTCAGGCTGGCTGGAAGCCGTGCGAAAGACGTTCCATTCGCTCCAGACCTGGCCGTCGCCCACGCGGTAGCAGTAGGTCGTACCGGGCTCCAGCCCCTGGAACCGGGCGGCGTAGTGCGCGGCGGAACGGCCGTCTCCCAGGTCGTCCTTTTCGATGGTGGCCCGCACCGTGCTGGCCAACGGTTCGAACTTGGGGTCGGCCACGAATTTCGCGACCTGGGCCTGCGGAGACGCCGCCGCAACCTCCGTTCGCCAGGTCACCGCCTGGGTCCGGGCGGGATCGCCGGCCCAGGTGAGAACGATTCGCGTGGGGGTCGCTCCCGGAGCGGCCGTCGGAGGCGGCGCCGCCGAACCGCGTCCGGCCAGAGAAAGCAGAAACGGGCCGGGCGCCAGTTGGGCGAACTGCCGGCGAGTGAATTTGAGCGTCATGGTGTCCCTCCTTCGTTCGACTGCTCCACGCGCGACCGCCCTCTGACGGGGCGGCCTGTCGCGTGGGACCTCCTCCGAGCCCTACCAAAACGAATTGCAACGGCCGCGAGGTATCGTGCCTTTGCCGCGGGCCGCTCCCTTACGGTCGCGGTTCCGTGCGGGGTCCCGAGCGCAGGGGTTGGCACGCCGGCGTAGGGACTCACAGCCGAAACTCAAAACTCCGCGCGCAACATGAACTCCACACGGCGCGGGGCGCCGGTGCCGGTCGCGCCGGTGTTCAGAACGCTCGTGATCCGTCCAAAGCTGGCGGAGGACAAGTTGCCGGACGGGTTGCCCCATTGCGGATTGTTCAACAGGTTGAACGCCGAAGCCCGGAAGTTCAGGCCCAGTCTCTCCGTCAAGCGGAAGCGCTTCTGGAGGCCGGTATCGATTTCGAAATTGTTGGGGCCGTTGGCGATGTAGCGGCCCAGGTTGCCCCAGACTCCCGACGCGGGAGTGGAAAACGCCGCGGGGTTGAACCACACGTTGGGGATGCTCTGGTTGGCGGCGTAGATCGAAACGCCTGGCACCAGGTTGGGCCGCTGCCCCGATGTGTTGCCGTCCGGCAGGGCCGCGGCTTTGCGCGAGATGGTGATGTTCACCGGTTTGCCGGTGCGCGCCGTAGCCAGACCGGAAAGCGACCAGCCGCCGAAGATCCTGGAAGCCGGACCGCTGGTGAGATACTGCTTGCCGGGCCCGAAGGGCAACTGCCAGACGCCGTTGCTGGTCATGGTGTGGCGCACGTCAATGTCGGTGCTGCCGCGGTCGCAGGCGCGGCAGCCCATATCCTGAAAGCCGATGCCCGTGCCCGAGCCGTCGGAAGCATCCGCGATGCCGTGCGACCACATGTAGTTCATCTGGAACAGCAGCCCGTGGACGAAGCGGCGCTGGATGGAAGCCTGCAGGGCGTTGAAGTTATTGTTGGCGTCGTTGGCCTTCTCGCCGAAAGAACCGAAGGCGGACAAGGTGCGCTTGCCGGTACCCGGATTGATCAGGTTCAGGGTGTACTTATCGAAGAGATGATGCCCTTCGCTGCCCACGTAGCCCGCCTGGGCGACGAAGCCGTGTCCCACTTCCTGCTGCGCCACGAAGTCCCAGTTGTTGTACGAGAGGTCCTTGCGATGGCGGTAGATGGCCTTGGGGCTGAAGAGTTGGTTGGCGGGGTTGAGAAAGGCCACCAGAGGATAAGATAGGGCGGGAAAATCGGTATTGGCGAGCGAGTAGCGCGGCACGGCGCTTTCCGCCGGATCGCTGAAGTCGTCGTTCTGGTTGCCGCCGTAGTAAATACCGAAGCCGCCGCGAATAGTGGTCTTGCCGTGCAGCGCGCGCGGCGCCCAGGCCATGCCGATGCGCGGGCCGAAATCCCTGGGGTTGGGATCGTAGTAAGGCGTGCCCTTGGGGCAGAAGCCGCCGCAGCCGGCTATGTCCACCACCGCCGAACGGTTCAGAATCTCGTGGGCAACCGAGTAATATTCGTAGCGCAACCCCAGGTTCAGAGTAAGTTCCTGGTTCACTTTGAAATCGTCCTGGAAATAGCCCATGGCGAAGGTGCGCCGGTTGCCGACTACACCCTCGCCCTGGAGGTAAGTGGCCGACTGCGCAGCGTTGGCGATGAAACTGGGGGCGTCGGCGTAAGTGACCGACTGCGTGGTGAGCGTATTACCGGAATTATTCAGGCGGATACGGCGGATTTCCACGCCGGCCTTGAGGGTGTGACGGCCGCGCACCATGGTGAGCGTGTTGATGTAGTTGAACGTGGTGCCAACTTCGGTGTCGAGCGAAGTGCCGTTGACGCCGTCAAAGTACCCCGAGACGCTGAGGGACACGGGCGCCGAGCCGTAGCCCCAGTTGTGGTAATTGGCGCGGTTCAACCCGAATTTAGCTTCATCGATGGTGGTGGGCGAGAAGATGTGCTGAAACTGCAAAACCACATTGGTGGGGATATGGGGGATTACGCCATGGCTCCCGAGGGCGTCGGAGGGGCTGTCGATGTAAGCGTCGTCGATGTTGTAGCGGACGTAGGAAGTGGTGGCATCCGAGAACCGGTAATCGAAACGGAACATGCCGGCGTCTTCGCGCACGGTGTCGGTGGCCACGTTGGTGACCTGGTCGGTGATGCTGTCGAGATGGACGGTCCCCACGGGATAGGCATTCACGAGGGGCGCCAGCGCGGGCGATGTGGCCAACACCTGGGCGCGAAACGCGGCGTTGGGCACGACGTTGACGAACGTCTCGCCGAGGCTCTGGCGCAATCCCTCGTAGTTGGCATAGAAGAAGGCTTTGTTCTTGACGATGGCGCCGCCGAAGCTGGCGCCGAACTGGTTCAGGGTAAAGGCGGGGAGGGTCGAACCGTCGAACGGCGAGCGGGCATCCAGCTTGTCGTTGCGTTCGGCGTAGAAGGCGCTGCCGTGGTAATCGTTGGAGCCGCTTTTGGAAACCACGCTGACCTGCGCCCCGCCGGCGGCGCCGGTTTCGGCGGTGTAGACGGCGGTGCTGACGCGAAACTCGGCGATAGAGTCGAGCGCGATGTTCAAGCGGGTGTCGGCCTTCTGCGTCTGTTCCTGGACGCCGCTGGTATCGATGCCGTCGAAGACGAAGTTGCTGTCATCGAGCGAATGGCCGTTAAACTGGATGGCGCGCTGCGCGCCGTCGCCGTAGTTGATGGCGCCGGGCGCGAGCAGCATGAGGCTGCCCCAGTTCCGCCCGCTGATGGGGATCTCCTTGATCTGCTCGGCTTCCACCAGGCCGCCGACTTCCGCGGAGGTCCGGTTCAGCGTCTGCACCTCGGCCAGTACCGCGACCGTCTCCGAGTTGGCGCCCACCTGCAGAGCGGCGTCAAGGGTTCGCGGCTGCCCGACGGACAGTTCCACGCCTTTGAACTCGCTGGGTTTGAAGCCTTCCTTGGTAAACGTGACGGTGTAAATGCCGATCGGCAGGCCCGGGATCTGGTAAGTTCCGCCGGTTCCGGTAAGGGTTTGGCGTCGAAAGCCGGTCTCGGCCGAAACGGTCTCGACTCTGGCGCTTTGAACTACGGCGCCGCTCGAATCCGTAACCGTGCCGCTGAGTGATGCATGATCCACCTGCGCCGCAAGGGGCAGGCAGGCGAAGACAACGAGCGCAAGGCTCCGTAAGCGTTGGTTCATAAAGAAGTGGCTCCAAAAGCAATGGTGGATATACGGATTCTGAACTATGAAGATGACTGGGGAATGAAGGACGCCACACAGTCCGGTTACAACTTGCGGGGGCCGCGGAGCGCCCGGCGGCCGCGGCAGCCCTACCGGCAGTTTGACGCCAACCGCCGCAATGCATAAACTGAGACCTTCCGGAGGTGCTATGCGGAGGTCCCTGCGAAGCCGGCTGTTGCCGGTTGCGGTGCTACTGATCGGTGCGAATGCCTGGAGCGCCGGTCCGCAGTTCAACGTATTGGATTACGGCGCCCGCCCCGATGGCTCGGCGCCGGCCACGGAGGCGATCCGCTCCGCGATTCGGGCCGCCCAAGCCGCCGGCGGGGGAACGGTCTACGTTCCCGCCGGCAAGTACGTCAGCGGCCCCATCGAACTGGTCAGCAACCTGGTGCTCCATATCGAAGCCGGCGCGACGGTGCAATTCCCCGCCATGCGGCTTCCCTACGCCAAGGGCAGAACGCAAGGCATCGAAACCATCGGCCCGGTGCCGCTGATCGGCGGACACGATCTGGAAAACGTGTCGATCACCGGCCGCGGCGTCATCACGACCGATAATGCCGAGTGGACCAGGCTGATGAGCGGTCCCACGCCACGCAGCGATTCCGGGCCGGGCTCCGCGTTCGGACCCGATTGGAACCGCCTCCTGGAGTTGCTGCAACGGCAGACGCCGCAACCGGAAGAGGAGTACCTCAAAGTCGCGCCGCTTCTGCGGCCTTCTTTCATCCGGCTGACGGAAAGCAGGAACATTCTGATCGAAGGCATTCACATGATCGGCGCGCCGTTCTGGTCGGTCCACCTGCTGTACTCGCAAAACGCGGTAGTTCGCGACGTTTCTCTGGAGACGTTTCCGGGGGCGTTCACCGGCGGCCTCTATATCGATTCCAGCCGCGACGTGCGAATCTCCAACTGCTATCTGGACAACGGCGACGACGCGATTGTCCTGAAAGCCGGGAAAGACGCCGACGGCCTGCGGGTCAACCGGCCCACCGAGAATGTGACCGTCACCAACATGGTGGTGCATCGCGGCTCCAGTTGCGTGACGATCGGCAGCGAGACTTCCGGGAGTATCCGCAACGTGCTGGTGAGCGGCGTGGTCTGCCAGGGGACGCAAGGCGGAATCCACATCAAGAGCGAGCGCGGCCGCGGCGGCACGGTGGAGGATATCCGCATCGAGAACATGACCATGGAAGATGTGGGCCGCGCCATCAACGTGTCGCAGTACTATCAGATGCAAGGCGAGAGGCCCGCCCCCGAGGAACCGGTTTCGCGGCGTACGCCCGTGTTTCGCAACATCTCCATCGGCCACTTGACCATCAGCCGCGCGCGCGGCGCCGCGCAGTACAGTTGGAACCCGGTCAGCATCAGCAGCGCCACCCGCAACAGGCCCGCCAGCGCCGTGACCATCAACATCGAAGGGCTGCCGGAAATGCCCATCGAGGGGCTGCGGATCAGCGACGTGATCGCTGAGGGCAGAGGCGGGCTGCGAGCGCACCACACCACCGGGCTGGAATTGCGCAACGTGCAGATGAATGCCGAGGACGGGCCGGCGTTCCTGATCCGCGATTCCCAGGACCTGGAACTGGACGGCGTCTCCACGCGCAAGCCGGCGGAGGGAAGCCCGGTAATCCGGCTCGACCGTTGCCCGGGCGCGGTGGTGCGCGGCAGCCGGGCGTTCACCGGCACGGGCACGTTTCTTTCGGTGGCCCCGGGCGAGATGAAGGGCGTCGCGCTGGAAGGGAATGCGTTCGGCAGCGCGCGGAACGCAACCGAGGAGACGAGCACCGATTTCTGGCGGCCGCCTCAGACGCAGCCCGCGAAATAGCAGCCGGGAAAGATTGGGTGCGGCAGACGGTGTCAGTCAAGGGAAGGTTCTCAAGTTCGAGTCCTGCCTGGGGAGCCAGTTCAGATCGGCATTCCTTTTCTGTACTTTACGCGCGACCCCAGTTTCGCGCTCGAACGGTTCCAATGAAATCAGCCACTTCAGAATTGCCGGAACGAATCCAGGACCGCGAACCCGAAGGCCGCAGAGAAGTTGGACCGCTTCTTCAAGGCGTACGATGCCGGGGTACGAACTTTGATGCGTTCCGCAGGGACCACCACTGAGCCCGCGCTGAGGCATCGGTTGGGAGCCGCGCAGGGATGGTGTGATGGGGGCCTACCCACGCCCTGCGCAAGCTGCCAACATCGAGGCCCGACCGCCGACAGAACAGCCCGGCTATGAAAGTTTTCCTTGCCTGGCTTCGGCGATCAACACCTTGCCGAGGTCGTCAGGTGGTTCCAAAATGCGTTTGAGGTCAGCCTCGGTGATCGCGGCCGATTCTAAGACTGTTTGGCCCACTTGTTCGATCTCCCGTACTGCTTCGTCGATTTCGTTGTCTGAGACACCGGCGCGCCTCAAGTAGTCGAACAACTCATAAGTCAAGCATCTTGCCGACTGAGGCACGCCATCGCCCAGCGACACGATTGGCGGGTGCTGCAACGTATTTGTATGCGTCGCATTAAAAAGGACTTGAATCCTGATCTTCATCGTTCCGTCCTCCCTGTTAGATCTATCACTCTACCCCGCCCGCCGTGACGCAGGGGACATGGCCCGATCCACGAGATCGCTTCAATTATGACTCCTCGTCGCCCGGCGGACAACTACGGCTCGCCGTCGAGTCTGTGCGCGATTCGAGATCCCGAACGCCGGCCGCCTGAGCTCTATTGAAATCATCAATCCCCGAACCGTTTAACTGAGCAATTCGAACAGGGGATGCCGATTGCCCGAACCGAACCGTGCCGTCGTTGCCGACGTCCAGTGCCAGGGATATGGTCGAGCCTGGCACGTTCTCGGAGATGACCTCATACTCCAGCGTCCACTTGCGCGGGCCCCGTAGTGCCGGCTGGTTCCGAGGCCAGTCCGAGAATATATTGAAGCGTGGGGACAGCGGGTCGGCGGAGTCGAACCAGACTGCGTCGAACCGCCGGAAACACCTCCCCGGGGAAATAATGGCGTTGGGAAGAGGGTAGCCAGCCCACCTAACCTCCGCCGACTCGAATGGGGTTGGCTGACTCGCGGCCGAGCCTCCAATTGAGCGTAGAAGGGCATAGCAGTTCCGCGCTGTGGCTCGTCTGTGGCGGTTCATGACTCTGACGTGGAAGAAAAAACCAGTTGTGCCTGACCGTTGCGGAACGGCTTCGCAGTCTGGGTCGTCGGCGAACACCAATTTGCGTCGCCAATTATTCTGCCACTTCCCTTCCACGCGTCCTTTTATCATTTCGGGCAACTTTGAGCGATCCTGAAACCCGGTAACATTGCCTTGGAAGGCACCGATCATTCCGTCCCGTTTCAGAACGCCCTGCTCCTGAAAAGCGAGAAAGTCGTCACCAAAGTCGAGGAAGGAGGCTATCGCGAGTTCCTGGTGCGAAAACATGGACCCTCGGCAGTCGGGCCCGTCGCCAATCTTCTCACGGCAGAAATCGACGAAAAGAAAGTACTCGGCTCGGTCGCGGAGCCGCTCAAAAATGTTTTCGCGAAGAGAACGCAGGCTCTGCTCGTCCACTGCAAGGTACGGTTCGTAGCCCAGTTTCTCAAGCACGTCCTTTACGCGGTTCGCGACCTCCTTCTCACAACAGTCCCTTTGCCCGCAGCTTACAAATACCCGCGCCGGGTCCTGGCTCATCAGCATGTCCTCCGAGGTAGAGTGTAGTACGTTTCTGGCTGCACGCCTCCCCCTGTCGTTCATTGCCGGTTCGAAGGCGCCCGTTCCTGGGTTCGAGGAAGGTCCCGCTGGGCGCCCAGGCTGGACGGGCGGGCCATCCTCGCGCGGATGTCATTGGCCTGGAAGCAGTTGGAATGGTTCGATCACACCGCGTTTTGCACCGCAAAAGTTCGAAACGTGTCCAGACTGGGGAGCCAAATTCCAAAACCCCAGACGGGATTCGAACTCGTACCTGCTGGGCCAGCGGCCCTTGGTTTACGGCTGAGGAATCTCCACGATCCGATTGTTCCATTCGTCCGCGGCGGAAGCGGCCCACACCAGCACGAGTGCCTCAATGACATCGGCCAGGGGCGCTCTCTGTTTGACAAGAAAGACGCCCGCGCACCGGCCATTCGCTTCAAGGAAGTCTCCGAAGTGGCGGGGCATCGTCCGGAGATCAGAAGTGACAAGAATCCGATTCTCCTTCGTGGCGAAGGCGAGCACATCAGGGTCGGGAACTCCTTCCAGCCTGGCCTTATGGGCCGAAAGAAAATCGATTGCCGGTTCACGGCGGAGGCACCCGGTGACAATCGCATCGTGGAGACTGGCATCCGCCAGAAAGCGGACCATTCTTCAGCTTCGCCGCGAAGCGCTTTGCTGCCGCATACGCTCGAACGTCATCCTGACTTCGGGAGGCGCTGGATGGGCTGTGGTGAACGCATCCTCTTCGCGCTCGCGCTCCATAATGTCGGCTTCCACATCCTTCTGATTTCCCAGGTAAAATGTGATCGCACCGTAAACCTGCTCCAGGCGCAACGCCGGATAATGTGACCGAATGGCTTCCGGGGATTCCCCGCGCAGAAATTCCCGCACAACGTGGGCTAATGGCACACGACTTTCGATCAAATAAAAGCTCTCATTCCGGCGTTCAACGAATTCCCTGCTCATGGTTCTTCCTGCATTCAGTCTATACGATTGCCGCGGAGCAGGGCAATGTATCCAGCCGGCAAGAATCCAAGGCAAGCCTCGCATCCACAAGAGTTGCGCGGTATCGGCAACGCGCCTATGCCGTCGGCCGGCCGTCGAGAAACCGGTCAATGGACTCGTATGGAACAACCCTCCCCAAACCCAGGAAAAACGCGCTGAGGCGATTCCGATCTTCAGAGCTCGGGTTCACCACATCGATCTCGATGTCGCGCGGGCGAGCGGCAGCGAGCGCAGTGCGAAGCAGCCATCGTGTCTGGTAGTCAGCTTCCCGCAAGGACAGTCCGATGATCGCTACGCGGTCGCACTTCTCAAGAGCCTCTTTCGCCTTGGGCCAGAGCTTCCCCATGGGGCTTCCCCTCAGGGCATCCTTGGCAAACGTCGGAGGAACAATGATCGGTCGAAGGCGTCCGGACTGTGAAATGTCATTACTGCCGTTGGCAGCCCGCAAGCTGCCGAAGCCAGTCCACCAGAAATCTGGTCCGACTGAGATGTTTATGGCCTCGCGCAGATAGAAGACTTCAGGCTCACGTTTGAAGAGGCTGCAGTGCTCAAGGCCAAGCCAGTTCAATGAGCCGTGCAGCTTCAGGATGGGCACGCCTTTGCTGGCCTCCTGGCAGCCCGGATGAATCTCCGGCTCGCGTACATATTCTTCGCGAGCCGAAGGGCCTGGAATTCCATCGACCGCACCGGCGAACGCAATACCATAGTCGTCCGATGATGCCTTTTCGGCCTTCCAGAGGGCCTCGTCAGCCAGGAGGTCGTAGTTGTAGCTGATTACTGTGTCTTGGGTCTTGTCTACCTTCTCGGCGAGGGACTTGTGGACCCGATCGCCTATCTGCATACACTCCCGCTGCGCCTGGAACAGCACCGCGACGATCACGTTTTCCACAGTCCGGCGGGCGTCCTGGGCGTGGTACAGCCGGCCCGACTTTTCCGGATCTCGGAGCACGGAGTCGCCCTGGCTGTCCAAACGGGACACATCGCACCAAGCGAATGTCAGGAGTTCTTCAACGTTCACATCCCTTGGCTCTTCGTACCCGTAAGCGCCGCGGATGAAATCCAGCAGCCTGCTCCCCTGGTTCCCCGAGAGACGCAGACGGTGGAACGCTTCCTCCATGAAGTCCTTCACGAGCGGCATGCCGCAGTAGGCCGCCTTCGAAGCGCCAGCTCCAAGAACCCAGACTGTCCGCACTCGCACGTCCTCCTGCAAAGAGAATAGCCCGTGGGCGCGAACCCGGCGCATGTCGTACCATTAACCGGCCCGCCAACAGCCTGACAGGCCATCGCTCGAAGATGCTCGTTCTCACGTTGTTCGAGACTGATCTCGGCTGGGCACCCAGTCTGGATGGGCGTGCCAGTTTTGCGCGCATGCCATTGGCCCGAAAGGAGTTGGAGCGGTTCGAGCGGACTGCATTTCAAGCCGCGAAAGTTCGAAACGTGTCCAGACTGGGGAGCCAACTTGGCGAACGGGTGGCTTTCAACGGCTACTTCAGACCGGCAATAAACGCACGTATTTCACGCCGCACGTCCGGTTCATTTGGCGAGAATTCGCAGTGCGCACCCCGGAGCCTGATTACACGAGCTGCGCAATACCTATTTGGCCCCGGCATATTTCAGCATACGAACAATTTCAGCTTGCCTCATCATCAATTGCTTCGCCCTAACATCATCTGCCCCGGCTTCTTTCAGCATGCGAACAATTTCAGCGTCCCTTTTGTACAATGCCACCACCAACGCGGTCCTGCCATCCTTGCTCTCGGCGTTCACATCAGCCTTTGCATCGATCAGCATGCGGATTATTTCCCGATGGCTGGCAATCTTCCGCACCGCTGCCTTACCGTTTGTGTCGGTGATCGTCAGGACAGAATTCGTGTTGCTTTCCGACGCCCGTATCAGTGCTGTAAAGCCAGCGTCGTCGTTTGCGTTCACATCAGCCTTGGCATCAATCAACATTCGAACCATAGCCGTCCTGGTATTGCCCGTCCATATCGGATCCCATGACGCCCACAGCAGCGCGGTTTGGCCGCCATTGCCCCTTGCGTTCACATCGGCTTTCGCATCGATGAGCATACGGACGATTTCAGTGTACCCAGGATTGTTCGATGCCAGAATCAAAGCGGTATCTCCGGAATAATCGTCCTTTGCGTTTACGTCCGCACCATTATCGATAAATGCTTTGACTGACTTTGCGTCGCCTTTCCTTATTGCCCCAAAAAAACCAGCCTGTTGAGCCGCAATTTCCTCGCGTGACTTAGCTGGCTTTGACGAGCATGACAATTCGAACACCAACGTCAGAACCAGACTCAACGCAAAACCAATTCTCGAGTGTGACATTAGATTGTCTCCGATTGACCCAAAAGCTCCTGGATGGCTCGACTATCATAGCCGTTTTCCGGTAGACGAACCGCAAACGAACGCCGAAAGGCGTGGGTCGTCACGTGATTCGCCAGACCCGCCAGACAGACCGCCGATGCCCTAATCACGAAACTGCTCCAGAGCAACCGGCTTACTCGGGAGGAGATGAAGGTGATCCTCGATAAGCCCCAACAGTAACCGAGTGCTCACTTAGTCATTGAGCGTAGCCACAACCGGATCCTTCCGGGCTTGTCTCTTCCGGGTTTTCAGGCGGATCAGGGGGCTTGCTGGGAGACGCGGTACAGCACGCCGTCGCGAAGACCGATGAAGGTGATCACGGGCCCTTGAAACCTGAAGGGCACATCGGTCGGAATGCCGTCGTACGGGGGCCCTTCGAACCCATCCACAACGAACATGCTCTTCTCGTTTCGTCCCTTGATTCGCTTCACGAAGTAGGCGTGGTGGAGGCTGTCGGGACTGAACATGAGCGGGGACATCTCCATGCAGTCGTATTCGTTCTCCAGTTTGCCATCCACCAGCATGCGCCGGTGCTCGTGGGTCGAGCCGACATCGATGGGGTACCCGTCGGTGCGGCCGAGTTTCGTAGCGAGCCCGACTTTCGTAACGATGCTGCCGAGGCGCAGCCCATCGGGCGAGATCTCCGCCGATTCGGCCAAGGAAAAGGATTTCGCGGGGACGACGTTGCCCAGGGCGGTCACCTTCCCGTTCAGAACCTGGACCAGCATCTTGTCCTGCATCGCCAGATAGCCCAAATGCTCCCCATCCCGGGACATTGCCGGTTCGACGATGATCTGAGAGAACTCGGGACCGGGCTTTCCGTCAACCACCACTGCCGCGCTGCCCAACGCGGACTGGGCTATGTAAACCAGGTGCCGGCCGTCGAGGCTGTAGACGGGGGACGAGACGGAATCACGGAAGTGATTGAGCGACTGCGGGCCGGTAGTCACCGTGCCAGTGGCCCGCACTTCGTACTGGCCCGACTCCTTCCCGTCCACGACCACGGTCCCAAACGCCTTGCCCGAGGCGAAGCCAGCTTTGAGCCGCACGGCACCGTAGGCGGTATGCTGACTATCCGGACTGAACTGGAACGGTCCCAGAATCTTGTACACCCCCTCCTCCTTCTTGCCGTTCACCAGGTAGGACCAGTCTCCTTTGCAGTTGGAAACACCAACCACCCAGGATTTCCCATCGGGGCTGAAGGCTGTGGCCCCCCCCCGGCGAATCGCCCGACATGCACTTGGTTCGATCGTTGGGCAGAACCACGCGGCCGTCCAGGATGTAGCCCACGGTCGAGTAGTACGCCAGATGCCGGCCTTCGGGATCGAAAACCGGCTCCGACACATAATCGCATATGGGGTTGTCGGGCTTGTTCGGGTTGGACATCTGCCATTTGGTTCCGCGCCGCACCGCAAACGCCAACTGGCTGCTGTCGGGGCTGAAGGTCAGCCACTTGATTTCATCCGCGTGAAAGTCGACCACCTTGCCGTCGTAGACCAGGTTCCAGGTCGGCGGGCCGCCTTTGGGAGGATTGGTTGCCATGACGCACGCCAGATGGCTGCCGTCGGGGCTGAAGGTCAGCCCCTTGATTTCATCCGCGTGAAGGTCGATCACCTTGCCGTCGTAGACCAGGTTCCAGGCAGGCGGGCGGTTCTTGGGCGGCTTGGCCGCCATGACGAACGCCAGATGGTGCTGGTCGGGGCTGGTGGAAATGGGTATGTCGACCAGCATGTCGTCAAAGCGCTGCCCACCCTCCGTGAGGAAGTTGCCCTCGATGCGCCCGCCGCCCTTACCAAAGTAATTGAGACGGGGATCGATGCGCCTGTCGGTGGAATAGAGAGCCTTGGAGCCGTTCTCATAGAAGCCGACCAGGTAGAACCCGGCTGGCGCGGACCCCAGGGACTCCTCGCGCACCTGGGCCACGCGCTCCGGTGTGCCGGCCTGCTGGCCGGAAGCCGCCGCGCCCGTCATGGCTACGAGCACGGCAGTGAGCGCCCGACGGGATGCGAACTTGAAACGCGCGCGGACCATCTGCTGGACCTCCTCAGGAAAGGGCGGTCGGGGACGCTGCCCCGGATCGCCCTTCAAGCTTCTCAGCCGACAGCATCGCGGCATAGTGCGCCTGTCGCCAGACCGGTTCCGTGCCCCGCTACTCCAACTCGTCTTTGAATTGAACAGCGGCCGTCCGGCCAGCAAACAGGTGCCGCATGGAACTCCGGATCTCGGCTTCCTCCACCGTGGCAGTGCGACTGACCCCGCCGAGAACTTCGGCGCTCTCCAGAACTGACCCACCCATACTCTCCAAAAGTGACCCAGGCATTCTGAGTATGCCCGCACCCCGGTGCGTGATGACCACGATGGAACATCACGATGCCGAAGGCCCGGAAGAAGCCATGTAGAATCTGCCGCCGGTGGTTCCAGCCGGACGCGCGAGTAGGAGAGCGGCAGCGAGCTTGCGGCAAGCCGGAGTGTCAAACGGCCCGGCGGCAGAAGACGCAGGCGGACTGGCGAAGGCGGAATCCGGACTACGCCATCGCCTGGAGATTGGACCAGCGCGCAGCGCAAACACCCCCGCCGGAGCCGCTACGTTTTCCAGCTCCATTGAACCAACTGCCCTGGGATCTCGCGAAAGACCAGTTCGGCGCGCAAGGCGCTGATTTCATTGGGGTTACGAGCGCACTAATCCTCCGCACCGCGAAAGACCAGATCCGCCCGTATCTGTTTGATCCTAAGGGCCTTACCCGCCGACTCCCCCCTTCCCCGGAAAAGACCAGTCCCAGCCTGCCGCATACTGAATCCCGAGCAGGCAACGATGCAACTGGAGTTTCACCAACTGGACCGGCGATGGGAACATCTGCGAGTCCGCGAGCCTCTCCGCCAGCGCCGATTGCTGGCGTCGCTGGCGGATAGCGGCCAACAGACGCCCATCGTCGTGGTGGCCGCCGGGCCGCCGGACCGTTACCTGGTGATCGATGGCCACAAACGCGTGGCCGCGCTGGAACAACTGGGCCGGGACACGGTCGAGGCCACAGTCTGGGCGATGAGCGAAGCCGAAGCCCTGCTGCTGTCGCGGTCGCTGCGCCTCAGCCCGCAGGAAAGCGCGCTCGAACAAGGCTGGCTGCTGGCGGAGATGGAGCGGCGCTTCGGCTATGGACTCGATGACCTGGCGCGCCGCTTCGACCGCAGCCCCAGTTGGGTATCGCGGCGGCTGGCCCTGGTGGAGTTGTTGCCGGAAGCGATCCAGCAGCAGGTACGCGAAGGGAAACTCGCGGCGCAAGTGGCGATGAAGTATCTGGTGCCGGTGGCGCGCGTCAACGCCGAGGACTGCACGCGCATGGCGGCCGCTTTCGCCGCGCATCGCTACGACACGCGGCAAGCCGGGCAACTGTACACGGCCTGGCGTAACGCCACGCGCGCGGCGCGCGAACGCATTCTCGCCGAGCCGGAACTGTTTTTGAAAACGCAGCGGCAGCCGCCGGCAGCCAGGCCGGCGGCGGTCGAACAGGTGGAGCGCGATCTGGATATGGCGATCGCCATCCTGCGCCGCACCGGAAGGCGTCTTGCCGAAGCGCTGACGGAGATGACCGGTCCGCAACGGAAACAAGCGCAGGGCCAACTGGAGAATGCGCGCCGGGAACTGGCGCGGATGACGGAACGAATCGGAGAGGAGCGGGAGCCGAAACATGCTGAGCCAGGCACAACGAACCGCGATCCTGGAACTGAGCGCGAAGGGAGTGGGCAAACGCGAGATCGCCCGCGTGCTGCGGTTGTCGCGACTGACCGTGCGCAAAGTGCTGCGAGAGAACTCCACCAACGTGCCGGAGATCCAACGGGTGGAGAAAGCGGAGGCGTACCGCGAACGGATCGTCGAACTTTTGACCTCGTGCAAGGGGAATCTCGTGCGAGTCCATGAGGAGTTGGTGGTGGATGGCGCGGCGCTGTCCTATCCGGCGCTGACGGGGTTCTGCCGCAGAGCGGGCATCGGACAAACGCCGGTTGTGCCGGCGGGCCAGTATCACTTCGAGCCGGGCGTGGAAATGCAGCACGATACGTCACCGCACACGGTGGAAGTAAGTGGGCGTAAGTACAAAGCGCAGACGGCGTCAGGGGTGCTGTGCTATTCGCGCATGCTGTTTTTCCAGATCAACCCCACGTTCCAGCGATTCGATTGCAAAGTGTTTCTCAACGACGCGCTGCGCTATACGGGCGGTGTGCCGGAACGGGTGATGATCGACAACACGCATGTGGTGGTGTTGCGCGGCACGGGTCGCGAGATGATTCCGGTGCCCGAGATGGAGGCGTTCGCGGAGCGCCTCGGGTTCCGCTTCGTGGCGCACCAGATCGGCGATGCCAACCGTTCGGCGCGCGTGGAGCGGCCGTTCTCGTTTATCGAGAATAACTTTCTCGCCGGGCGCACGTTCACCAGTTGGGAAGATCTGAACGGTCAGGCGCGCCAGTGGTGCGACAAAGTCAACTCGACTTACAAGAAACATATCCGCGCCGTGCCCCGCGAACTGTTCGCGGTGGAGCGCCAGCATCTCAAACCGCTGCCGGTGTGGACTCCGGAAGTGTATCGTCTGCATCAGCGGACGGTGGACGTGGAAGGCTACGTCTCGGTGAACTCGATTCGCTACTCGGTGCCGGTTGCCTGGATCGGGCATCGGGTGGAGGTCCGCGAGACACGGAACAAGATCGAGATCGAAATGGATGCGCGCCATATCGTCACGCATGCGCGCGCGGTGACGCCTCTGTCGCAGCGCATCACGCTGGCCGCGCACCGGCCGCCGCGCGGGGAAGGCGTCAAGCGCGGCGACCCGCACCCGGAGGAAAAGGCGATCGTGGAAGCCGCGCCGGAAACCACACTCTATGTGGCGGCGCTGAAGCAAAAGAGCCGCAAGGTGGTGGCGCTTGCCCTGCGGCAACTGTTGCGCCTGCTGCGGGAGTATCCGCGCGAGCCGTTCCTGGCCGCGGTGCGGGAAGCCGCCCGGTACGGACTCTACGATCTCGACCGTTTGGAGCGAATGATTTTGCGCCGCGTGGCGCGCGACTACTTTCTACTGCCGGATCCGGACACCGATTCCCATGACTGAAGAACTGGAACAACTGCTGAAGAATCTCAAGCTGCGGCGCATGCTGGGCGTTTACGACGAACAGTTACGCGCCGCGGAGAAAGTGCAGACCACTTACTCGGAGTTCGTCGCCGGGCTGTTGCGCGCGCAATGGCACGACCGGCAGGAAAGCGCACTGGAGTGGCGCATCCGCAGAGCGAATCTGCCGGAGCGCTGGTCGCTGGAATCGTTCCCCTGGGCGCGCCAGCCCGGCGTGAACCGCAAGCAGATACGCACGTTCGCTGAACTCGACTTCGTCGCCAAACACGAGAACCTGGTGTTCACGGGGCCGACCGGCGTGGGCAAAACCGGACTGGCTTGCGGACTGCTGTTGAAGGCTTTGCAGAACGGCCATCGCTGCCAGTTCATCCGCGCGCAGGATCTGTTCGACGAGATGTACGCGGCGCTGGCCGACCGCTCCACGCGCCAGTTACTCAATCGCCTGGTTCGCTTGGACGTCCTGTTAATCGATGAGTTCGGTTACTTGAATCTCAAGCCCGAGCAGTCGAACACATTCTTCAAACTGATGGAGGAGCGCTATACGCGGCACTCGACAATCATCACGACCAACTTGGGCTATGACGAGTGGCAGAACTTTCTCGGCAACAAATCGATGGTGGATGCGCTGCTGAGCCGCGTGCGGCATTACTGCCACACGGTGACCATCGACGGCCCCTCGTTGCGCGAGCCGCAGGGGTGAACCATGGAGCAGCGCGACTATGTGCGCCGGCTACTGGACGCCTATCGTGAGACTCCGGGCACGTGCGGCTCCGTTCGCAGCGCGGACCGGGTGCTGGCGGCTCAACTGCACCAACGCGGCGTGCCGCTGGAAGCGGTTGAGAACGCCTTCGTGCTGGCTGCGGCACGGCGGCTCATACGGCCCGCCGGCAGCGCGCCTTTGGGAACGATCCGATCGCTGGCATACTTCTCGCCGGTGATCGAAGAAGTACTGCAACTGCAGGTCGGCCAGGAATACTTTCAGCACCTCCGCCATAAACTTCAACGTGCTGCCTTGGCACAATAGCCCCGATCCCATCTCCCGAACGAACTCCCCCACCCACACAGCGCGCCTTCGGCGCGGATGATATCGCCGCGTACCCTCGGCGAAACGGCCGCACGCCTGCGGCGTGGATGATGATGCCGGGCTCTAAATCCTGTTCCCAGGGTGGGTCACTTCAGCCGAGCGCTACTGGGTCAGTTCTGGAGAGCGGCGAAGGCCGAGAATGATCTCGATTGCCGTCGGGTCTGGCACGCGGCAAGCCATGCCGACAATCGTCTGCCCGACATCGGCGGCAATCGGGTGAAGTGGCAGGCCGGGGGGGGGGAGAAAGGAGTGCTCTCGCGGAAGCGCACTCTAGGGCCGTGCCCGGCGTGTTTGCGCGCGACCTGGGCCTGGTCATGGGCTTCGTGCTAGTCCAGTTGAGCGAGACGTGACGAATCAACTCCGCGCTTGGGCCGAGTTCGCCACCCGTCTTGCGCCGCTCGCGAATTGCCTCGGTCAGCGGCGAGCCCACCCACCGTTCGAACAAAACTCCGATGCCGATGCCTAATGGCAGCGCGATGGTGTCATCGCGTAAAGCGACCATCGGTACTCAGAGCCCTTGCTCAGAGTCCTTACCTGGGCTGGTCTGCCATTGCTTCCGGCGGCACAGACCAGTCACCCAGAGCTTACAATCCTTGTCGCCGGTCTCAGTGAAACCCGCGAGCCAGCATCTCGGCACGTACTGATGGCGTCGCGGCTCCGGCTCTTTAACGCTCGACATCAGAATTGCCAAATCGGTTCCAGACCCATCCCATCGGCACTTATTAATGCGCCTGCTTAGCTCCGATCGCCTCCGCGATGATTGCCGTCACCAAACTATTGATGCTGACGCCCTCGTTTTCGGCTTGCTTCGTTAACTTAGAGTAGAGGGTCCGGGGCAGGCGCTGGCGCCATTGAGCGGCCTCGATACTGGGCTTTGGTATCTTTCGGCCCGACTCCTTGAACACCTCCATACAATCGAGCAGGGCTTCCCGGCCATTCGTGATCGCCGCTTCAATGGTCTCGCCGTCGGACATGCATCCGGGAATATCCGGATACTCCACCAGGTAGCCGCCACCCTCTTCCTTTGACAATGGGCGAACCGTAAACTGATACTGGTCAAGATCTCGATTCGAAGTTGTTATCACTTGGTTCTGATACCTCCCGCGGCGTCGACCAGCGCCAAAAACTGCTTGATGTAGACCGGCTTAATCGGACGCTTTGCCGGCACTGACACGATCTCCCTCACACCGGGCGCGCTGAAAATCACGTGGCTGCCACCCCGGCCGGGTCTGCGCCACTCAACGAAGTTTTCCTCCGCTACCGCCTGCAATTCTTCGATGCGCCAGCCCATCGGATTCTTGCGCATCTTCTGAAGAGTTTTGCCGTCAGCCACACTTACCACGATACCGCATTCGGTATCACTTTCACATTTGTGCCTCCTGGGAGCCCACTCCAGCTTTGGCACAGAAGCGCGGAAGTTCGAGATGCGTCCAGGCTGGGCGCCCAGCCTGGATGGGCGTGCCAGTATTGCGCGTACGCCATTGGTCTGAAAGAAGTTGAACTGGTTCGAGCGGACTGCGTTTCAGGCCACAAAAGTTCGAAACGTGTCCAATGTGGGGAGCCGAAATCGTCCACAAAACGCTCTCGCGGTTTCAGTGAGTTGCGCGGGTCGGCTGTCAAGCCCCGTTGTGGCTTCGAACTCCCTTGTCCGGTCGCGGACGCAGTGGGAGGAGCCTCAGCCATCATGTTGGGCGCGGTGCGCGTTATCATGAATACCATGAGCGGCATCGCCGAAAGCCCGGCAGTCTTGGACGATCTGGTCCGGCGAATCGCGGAGCGGTTCTCGCCCGAGAAGATCATCCTTTTCGGCTCTCGCGCCCGGGGCGATGCAGGTCCGGATAGCGACATCGATCTGTTGGTGTTGTTTTCAGATGTCGCCGATCCAAACAAGCGCGCGGCGGAACTCTATGCCTCGCTCTTGGACTTTCCCAGCCCGATGGACATCGTCGTTTCGACCAGTTCCCGTTTCGAGCGCTACCGGAACGTAGTGAACACCGTGTACTGGCCGGCCTCACGCGAAGGCAGGATTCTCTATGAACGTGCCGCCTGAGGTTGTTGAGGTTCTCCGGCAGTGGGCTCGTAAAGCGGAGCATGACATCGAAGCGGCAAACCGGATCATGGCCATTGAGGACGGTTGCCCGTTCGATACGGTCTGTTTTCATTGCCAGCAAGCCGCCGAAAAGTATCTGAAGTGTCTGCTCACTTACCTGGGCATTCAGGCGCCCCGAACCCACGATCTGAAATCCCTCGCGGCGCTCACCCATCTGGAACAGCGTTTTCCGGTACGGGTCGAAGACCTGGCCGAACTGAACCCCTATGCCGTCGATGTTCGCTACGCCGATGATTGGCGGGAACCGCAATTGAACGATGCCAAACGCGCTCTTGCGCTGGCATCGCAGGTTCGGACCGCCGTCCGTGAATTGATTCCCGCGCCTGTAATCGAATAGATCAGCCGGACCCCGGCGCGAACTCTTGCCTGGCCGCCTTTCCATTCAACAGACTGCAAACTCCTGAATCTGGGCAAAGAGCGGTCTGATGCCCGGCGGCGGGCAGGCCACCAAGGTTAGAAACGCGTCCACGACGGGGAGCCAAACCAGTTCGCGACTGTTGCGCGTCCACCTTTTTGTTTCTTGCACTTGCCTATTCGTGCGGCCAAGGCGCCCCAGTGGGAACTCGAACCCGCTTCATCGGGGCGCTTGACATCAAAGTGGCTGTTCGTCATCATTGAATCAAGATGCGCACTACGCTGGACGTGGAGACTGATGTCCTAGATGCGGCTAGGGCTCTGGCCGCTGCCCGCGGTGTGTCCGTGGGAGCGGCTTTGTCCGAGCTAGCGCGGCGGGGTGTCGCGGCCCGAACGCCGTTGAGCGCCCGCAACGGTTTTCCGGTGTTTCAGATACCCGCGGGGACGCCGGGGTTCGGTCCGGATGAGGCTGCGGCGGCGACCAGTCGGCAGGACCTTGGCGCGGCGCGGGAATTCCTGGAGCCGGGACGATAACCGTGGCCGTCTCCCTGCTTGATGTCAATGTCCTGCTCGCCTTGGCGTGGCCGACCCATGTCCACCATGCGGCGGCCCACCGGTGGTTTGCAGAGAATTGCGGGGCTGGGTGGGCAACTTGCCCGCTGACGCAGTTGGGGTTCGCGCGGCTGGGGATGCAGCCGGCGGTGGTGAAAATCCCGATTCTTTTCGGGGACGTGATGGAGGCGCTGGCCCAAATGACAGCCAACGGCGCGCATCGCTTCTGGCCGCTTGAGGGCGGACTCATCGGGATTCGCGACGAGATACGCGCTCGCATCGCGGGACATCACCAACTGAGCGATGCCGTGCTGCTCGATCTGGCGATCCGGCATCAGGGGCGACTGGCCACATTCGATCGGAGGATTCTGGGGCTTCTGCCGCCCGATTCGGTTCTGCGGGATGCGGTGGCGATTGTTCCGGCTTAGCTATCCAGTCTGAGTCCAACGCCCACCTCGCCCAAAGGTTCGGAAGAGCCTGGGCCTGGTAGAACTGACGCGACCGCAAGTGTTACAATCTCTAAGTCGTGAACGACGCTCTGCGAGAAGTTATCGCCCGATTGAGTTCTCCCGCCGAAACGCGAGCCTTTCGCACGCAGCCTGCCGATCTGGGGAATTGCCGTTTTCCCAACCTGGACAGGGTCTGGGAAGTTCTGGATGAGGTGGAATTGAGCAGGACCGCGGATCGCGTTTGCACGAATCCGCCACTCGGTGGCTGGATGGAAAGCTGAGCGAGTCCGCCCGCGCCGACGGCGATTTCGCGCGATTCGACGGATTGCGATGGGCGAATCCGTTGAGCCGGTAGTCCGGCCCTACGGCTTCCCGATCAGGCGCCGCCGCAGCGTATCCAGCGCCATCTGCGCCGTGAACGCGCGGATTCGCGCGCGGTCGCCCAGAAACCTGCGGTGCGCCACCTGGACGCCGCCCGAATCCGCCACGGCGACGTACACCGTCCCCACCGGTTTGGCTTCGCTTCCCGTGGGACCGGCCACGCCGGTGACGGCCACCGCGTAGGTGGAACCGGTGCGCTCTCGCGCGCCCGCCGCCATGGCCTCGGCGGTCTGCCGGCTGACGGCCCCGAACTCCGCAATGGTCTCCGGCGGCACGCCCAGCAGACCCACCTTCAGCTCGTTGCTGTACGTAATGAATCCGCCCACGAAGTAGTCCGAACTGCCGGGCGCCGCCGTCAGGCGCTCGCCCAACAGGCCGCCGGTGCAGCTTTCCGCCACCGACACCGTGGCGTGCGCCTGCCGCAGCAGGCCGCCGACGACGACATCCAGCGCGTCGCCGTTGCGCGAGTAGATGCGGTCGCCCAGGAGCGACTCGATGGGTCCCGCCACTTCCCCCAGCAGCGCGTCGGCCTCGGCGAGCGAGGCGCAGCGCGCCCGCAAGTGGATTTGCAGATCGCCGCCGGCCGCCAGGATGGTGGTGGCCGGGTTCTGGTACTTCGTGTACACCGGCGCGATGGTCTGGTCGAGATCCGATTCCGACATGCCCGTGACGCGCAGCAGCAGCGTGCGGATAGCCAGTTTGGGAACCATGCCGCGCAGGCGGGGCAGGCAGTGGCGCTCGAACATGGCGCTCAACTCGTGGGGCGGGCCGGGCAGCAGCATCAGGACCGCGCCGGATTCCTCCAGCCACTGTCCGGGCGCGGTGCCACGGTCGTTGGGCAGAACTTCGGCGCCTTCCACCACGAACGCCTGGCGCCGGTTGACTTCCGGCATGGGGCGCTTCATTTGAGCGAAACGCAGCTCGATGGCCTCGGCGATCTCCGGGCGGAAGACCAGCTTCCGGCCGAGCGCCAGCGCCACGGCCTCGCGCGTGACATCGTCTTCGGTAGGGCCCAGTCCGCCGGAGAGGATCGCGATGGCGGACCGCGACACGGCTCTCCGTATGGCGTCGGCCAGGCGCTCGCGGTGGTCGCCGATCACACACTTGGCCACCACTTCCACTCCCAGCCCGTTCAACTCGCCGGTCAGGTACAGGGAGTTGGTGTCGACGCGCTGCGCCGTCAGCATTTCCGAACCGACCGCTATGATTTCCGCGTCCATCGAACCGGCGCCGTCAAACCGGCGGAAGCCCTTTGATGCCGGCGTCCACGCGATAGAGGGCGTTGCTGGTGGCGATCGCCAGCGAGCGCTGAGGAGTGAATGCCAGGCCCACAATCCCCGGTCCGGAGAGAAACAGCTCGGCGCGGCGGTCGGGCGCGATGCGCACCACGCCCCGGCGTCCGGCCATGGACGCGGCCACGTAGAGGTTGCCTGACTCGTCGAACGCCAACCCCTGCGGGCGGCCCAGGCCGCGGTAGAACACCTCCACTTCCCCGTGCACCGAAATCCGGTTGACGCAATCGAAGCTGGAGGTGGTGGGGCCGGTGACGTACAGGTACCCGTCCGGGCCGAAGACCATGTGGTAGGCGGCGATCGAAGCCTCCATGGTCGCGAACACGAAAATCTGCCGGTCGGGGCTGATCTTGAAGATGGTGCCGCTGCGGTCGCCCACGTACAGGTTCTGTTCCTTGTCGAAGGCCAGGCCCGTGGCCACTCCCATTCCTTCCACGAAAACCGACATATTGCCCGTTGGCGACGCCTGGTACACCACGCCGTCGTGCCGGCTGGAAATGTAAAGCATGCCCTGCGGGTCGAAGGCCAGGGCGGTGGCGTTCATCAGCTCGTTGATGAACGGTTTCATGCCGAAGTTCAGGTCGATCTTGAAAACCGCCACCGGCACTTTCTGGCCGCGCGACCCGCTGAAGGTGGTGTAGATATTGCCGATCGCGTCCACGGCCGGATTGGCCACGGGATGCAGGCTGTCGGCGAGCTGTACGCCGATATCGCAAGCCCAGACACCGCTGGCCTGGCCGTCGCTTTCAATCGTCAGTTCTCCCGCCGTGGCGCCGTCCGGAACGCGGGCGATCACAAAGGAGTCCGAGCCGACGATCACCGGTGCGCTCACTTCCCCGATGGTCACGTGCGGCCGGCCGGTCCTGGCGAAGCCCGTGCCCTTGATCTGCAACTCGCCGCCTGGAATGGCGGCGTGCGGCGTGACCTGCGAAATCCGCGGTTTACAATCGGAGGGTTTCCGAAGAGGCATTCAATACAGATTGAACCATCCTGCCACCAATAACACAAGTGCCGCGTAAACTCCGGCCATGGCGTCGTCGGCATTGATGCCCCATCCGCCGGGCAAGGCTTCGAGTTGCCGCACCGGCGGCGGCTTCCAGATGTCGAACAGGCGAAACAGCAGGAACGCCGCCAGGAACGTTTCCCAGTTCAGCGTGCGCGCGCCCGCCAGCGCAATCCACTGGCCGACGACTTCGTCCACCACCACGAAGCCGGGGTCCTCGAGATTCGCCGCGCGCGCCGTAACGCCGGCGGCCCAGACCGCGGGCAGAAACAAAACCACGGCCATTAGCGGGAAATGCCACCACAGGAATCCGGCGTAGCGGTGCAGCAGGATGGCGATGGCGACCGCCGCCGCCGACCCCGCCGTTCCCGGAGCCACCGGCGAACGCCCGCATCCAAACCAGGTGGAGAGAGTGTTGGCGATTCTCAGCCGCATGAGGAAACCTCAAGCCGCCGATGAACGCAGATGAACGCGGATAACGCAACCGCACTGCTACCTGTCATCTTCTCCGCGCTCCGCCAGGGTTTTATGTGGGGCAGGTTGTCAACCTGCGGCCGATTGTCAATCGGCCCGGCGAGCGAAGCTCGCCTAGGTCTCTGACCGCGTGGTCCGGTACCATTGCCGGCAACCACTCCCTCACGGTCGTGGCTCTGAACAGAGCCGCGCGCGTTAGCGAGCGGTTCCGCGATGGCACCGAATCCCGCGGTCATGGCACTGGCGGCTGGGGTATCCGCAGTTGGTCTGGTTGCGGCTTGCCGGAGCCTCCGGCCGCGGCGTTCGGTGCCGTTGCCGGGCCGCTCGCTCACGCTCGCGGTTCCGGGGGCCGCAACCGCGCGGGAGTTGCCCGCGGGCGACAACCTACTCATCGCCCTCTTCCGCCTCATCCCCCGCCTGAATCGGCGACGGGATCACGTACTTCTCCGTTGCCCAGTTGGCCAGATCGGCGATCCGGCAGCGTTCGCAGCAAAACGGGAACTCCGGATCTCCGGGTTCGACATCCTTCTTACAAATCGGGCATCTCATAGTGCGGGCGCGGGCGCGATATTGACCAGCGGCGTGGCGGCGAAGCGCGGAGCCGGCTCGTCGGGCGGCAGCAACGTGCCTACTACATCATAATCGTGCGCTTCGGTGATGCGCATGCGGCGGATTTCGCCCTGGCGCGGCGGCGCGCCCTCGAAATCGTTGATCAGCGCCACGCCGTCGATCTCCGGCGCCTGCCCGGGCATGCGCGCTTGCCACAGCAGTTCGGTTTCGCTCGATTCGCCTTCCACCAGCACCCGGACTTCCCGCCCCACCAGAGCGCGGCCGCGGGCCCGCGCGATGCGCCGTTGCAGGGCCATCAGCCGCCGCAAGCGGCGCTGAATGGTGCGGCCGTCCACTTTGCCGTCCAGCGCGTAGCTGGCGCTGGTGTCTTCGTCCGAGTACGCGAAGACGCCCAGGTTGTCGAAGCGCGCGGCGCCAGCGAACTGGCACAGCTCCTCGAAATCCGCCGCCGTCTCGCCCGGAAAACCCACGATGAAGCTGGTGCGGATGGCCACGCCCGGAATGATGCGCCGGATGCGTTCGATCAGTTTGAGGAAGATGTCGGCCGACCCGCCGCGCTTCATGCGCCGCAGCACACGCGCGATCGAGTGCTGCAGCGGCATGTCGATATACTTCACCAGCGACTGGTGCGCGGCGATGGTGTCCAGCAGCCTCCCGGTCACCTTGTTGGGGTACGCGTACAGGAAGCGGACCCACTTTTCACGGCCGGTCTCGATCTCCGCCAGGCGCGCCAGAAGCCGCGCCAGGCCGTCGGCGATCCCCAGGTCCTCGCCATAGCAGGTGGTGTCCTGCCCGATCAGGTCGATTTCGCGCACGCCCTGAGAGAACAGGCGCGTGGCTTCGGAAATCACGCTTTCGAAGCGCCGGCTGCGGAACTTCCCGCGGTACTGCGGAATCACGCAGAAGGCGCAGGGATGGTCGCAGCCCTCGGCGATCTTCACGTAGGCGAAGTGCCGGGGAGTGGCCAGCACGCGCGGCGTGAGGTCGTGGTAGAGGTAACTCTCGGCCGGCGGAGCGCCCGGTTCCAGCCCTTCGCAAGCCGCCACGATGGCGTCGATCTGATTGGTGCCGACGATGGCATCGACTTCCGGAAGTTCCTTGCGGAGATCGCCGCGGTACCGCTCCACCAGGCAGCCCGCCACGATCAACCGGCGGGCCCGGCCGGTCTTCTTGTACGCGGCCATCTCCAGGATGGTATCGATGGACTCCCGCTTGGCCGGGTCGATGAAGCTGCACGTGTTCACCACCAGCACGTCGGCCTCGCCGGGATGGGACGTTAACTCGTGGCCGCGGGCCACCAGTTGACCCATCATGACTTCGCTATCGACGAGATTCTTGGGACAACCCAGGCTGATGAAACCGACTTTCAAGCGCGCATCCAAAAGGGAAGGATGCTCTCAGGATAACAGTTGGCGCACAATCCGTAAGGGCAATGGCGTTAACCCTTTGGGTAATTATTTACTTGGCACATATGCTACTTGGCGGTGTTCTCAAGCTGATTAGAAAGGGCAAAGGGTAGGGGGCTGGGTCGTGCCCCGTAGGCTCCCTTAAAGGTGCTTACCCTACATCGGAGGGCCGCCCGCCCTCCTTGAAGGGTACTCGATGCTGAAGGCGACTTTCCAGACCCTCAGCCGGACGATCATTCTGTTGTTGGATTTTCTTCGGACGGTGAAAGAGACCATTTTGGCTGGCCTCCTTAATTCAGGGGCACTACAAGTTTCGGGCGTCTATGCACCCGAAAATGCCGGAGCGGGTGCATTCGTGGCCTCCCACTTCGGAACCTTCGGATTGCGTATGGGGGCAGACCCCGTACGCATCCGTCGGACGTAATTATGATATCATGGCGCTGTCCATTTTGAGCAAGAAGATTACAGTTTTAGAAATGTCTCAAGTCGCGGCATCTTGCGAATTCCCAGATGATTGGCGTTATGCCAAGCTATGGAAAAGCCATCCGCCATTGCAACCTGTAGGTTGTATGCTGCTTTGCGCTTATCGGTAGCGGCGATACTGTCTGTCCTCCGCAGCACTTCACCGTTTTCGCTCCAAAGTGTGAGCAATACGTCAACACCGTTGTCCCGCTCTGTTGTAGTGATTGATAGAATGTAGCCTTCTGAGTCATGGAGAGCCCTTAAACCACGGGACGGAAGAATGACATCCAACTGCTTCTCATTCTCATCGTGGAGACCTGTTCCCGGTGCGTAGTAGAGGGTTCCAACGCTGGTGAATTGCCGCAGCCAGTATTTCGCCTCAGCGCTGTCAAAGCTGTTCATCGCTTGGTCAGACACTCGATAATAATCTGCCTGTGTTGGCGTGACGGGTGGCTCCGTGCAGCCTGGCAAGACAAGCGCCGTAGCTAGGATGGCCAACGGGTAAACAAACGCTCTTGCCTGGATCGCGCGCATGGGCGGAAGTATGGCACCAATAACGGATTCGAGGTGTTCCAGTGCCTCGGGGGACACCCCGATCCGGCCAGTCAGGGTCACTTCAAAACCGGCCAGGCCGACACCCGCTCAGGCACTCCATCCCCCGCTGCCCGTCGGGTTCGGAATTTGAGCAAGTTGTTGAGCAGAAGAAGGCACCTTTCGAGGTAAGGGTTTCTGTCGGATCCGAGACGCTCGTGTTCGCTTATAAGGAGTGACCGCTTTGAACGCCGGCCGGCGGGACTTCTTCGCCTAGTTTCGGGCTGCCTTCCCCAGGGCGCACAGAAGATCCATAGCGAACATGGGTTTGGGCATAGAGGAGGCCGGCTGCCGATGCTCCAGCAGCAGATGTCGCCCCGGCACCCTAAGATTCGCCGATTTCCTCAAGGATCAGATGGTAATGACGTTCCGAGAGCCGAAAACCCTTCTTGCGTAGGACATCCAGTTTCTCCCGAACGCTGGGAACCCACCCTCGCAGCTTCGCTTCTGAGTACACGACCGGAGTGCGTGTTACGTTCAGACCCAGGTCGCGAGCATAGCCGACCGCCCTCTGGTCGTCCAACAGCAGCGTCTCGGCCTGGCACTCTTGCGCCAGGACGATCGCCTCGGCTTCACCGATGTCGAGGCACCCGGCCTCGCACGCTTCCTCAATCCGACGCCGATTCCGAACAGCCGTGACGACGATCCAATCGCCCAACGCCGCCTCGACCTCGCCCTTGACCGGAAAACCGGCTCCCTGCACAACCACTTCTTGATACACGGCGGGTGGGATAGCGATTTCTCCAAAGAGGTCCTTCAGTAGGTGGAAATCGGATAAGGCGGCCAGGTAAATTAGCGGTGAGCTGTTGGCCACCACCGGCATCCCGGTCAACTCGCCTTTGGAGCGTAACGGTTGCGCAATTCCCGAATCTGCCGGAAGTCTTCGTCATCGAGCTCGACCCGGAACCCGACGCCGCGCTCGCGCAAGAGGTCCAAAAACTCGATCCGCGGAAGTCCCAACAACTTCGCGGCCTCGACCGGTGCCAGTTTGTCCTCGCTGTAGAGACGCAGCACGATTTCCGTTCCGCAGAGTTTCCCTAGCTCATGAGCCGGAACCTGAGCGAGGATTTCCTGCGGCAGATCGACCTCAATTTCCAGTTTCACAGTCGGCAGTCCTACAGCGATCATTATACCGCCGTGAGGGGCGCGTGATGGCTTCGGCGCCGCTGGCGCTGTCTGGCCGCCACCGGTCTTCTCGAAGAACGCCCGCGGCCCGGCCTGTTGCGCGGCTGGCGCCCGCTCTCCCGAAGTGGCGGCAATTGCTCCTTTGTGGGCGTGAGGATGGCTTTTGGTGGGGAGGCGCGACTCCCAAGATCCAAAGATAGCGGCTGGGTGTATACTGACGGGCATCTGGGATCCACAATGGAAATCGGAGATAATCGGAGCTAATCCGGGTGCCAAAACGGGCATCCGTATGTAACCGGAGGTATTGCATGGAATCGAGTCGAATGTTGCGCGGGGGACTCTGTGCCGGCGTGATGGTCGCGGCGGGGTTCCTCTTACTGAGTGCCGGTAGCCCGAAGCCGGTCAGGCCGCCTCAAACCGCGTTAGGCAGCCACCCCCCTATCAGAATTCACCAGCAACACGAACGCGGGGTTCTGGACAGTTCCAACTGGGCCGGATACGGCGTCACTGGCGCGAATGGCTCCGTAACCGATGTTACAGCCTCGTGGACCGTTCCGGCCGTCAAGTGCCCGGCGGCCCCTACGGGGTATGCCGCCTTCTGGGTAGGTATCGACGGGTTTTCCTCGAGCACGGTCGAGCAGATTGGGACGGATTCCGACTGTGTAAGCGTGAACGGCAGACAGACGGACACTCCGACCTATTACGCCTGGTATGAGTTCTATCCGCAGGGTTCCTATCTGGTCGAGTTCCCTCATGCCGTTCAACCCGGGGACTTTATCACCGCGCAAGTGAAATTCATCGGCCAAACCAGCAATCCCCGGCACGGAGGCGCGGCGGATCAATTCACCGCGACCATCACCGACGTCACGCAACAGAACGAGACCTTTAGCGTGACCTCGTCGGTGACCGGCGCCGGGATGTCCTCCGCCGAATGGATCGCCGAGGCTCCCTGCTGTGGGAAGGGGAATCTCGTCCTGCCGCTCTCCGATTTCGGGTACGCGAGTTTCAGCTCCGCCGGCGCTACCCTGAGCAAAACGGCCGCGGCGATTAACGCGTCTACCCCGAACCTTCAGACCATCACCATGGTGGGCGAAAAGTCCTCGACCCTCATCAAGGCGCAACCTTCCATCCCACTGGGAAGCAACGGCAGTTTCGGCGTCACCTGGCTGAACGCCGGACCCTAGGTTTCCGGCCGCGTGGTTCGGCGCCATTACCGGGCCGCTCGCTCACGCTCGCGGTTCCGAACGGTACCACGACCGTGAGGGAGTGGCCCGTGACAAAGGAACAGTATCTTGCGGTCATGGCACTAGGTCTTCGACCGTGTGATTTGGCGCTATTACCGGGCCGCTCGCTCACGCTCGCGGTTCCGAACGGTACCACGACCGTGAGGGAGTGGCCCGTGACAAAGGAACAGTATCTTGCGGTCATGGCACTAGGTCTTCGACCGTGTGATTTGGCGCTATTGCCGGGCCGCTCGCTCACGCTCGCGGTTCCGAACGGTACCACGACCGTGAGGGAGTGGCCCGCGGCAAAGGAACAGTTTCTTGCGGTCATGGCACTAGGTCTTCGACCGTGTGATTTGGTGCTATTACCGGGCCGCTCGCTCACGCTCGCGGTTCCGGACAGAACCGCGAGCGTGAGCGAGCGGCCCGTGGCAAAGGAACAGTTTCTCCCGATAGGGCGGTCACTCCGGGTCGATCGCCCGCCGCAGCAGCGGCTCATACGCGTCGATTCGGCGGTCCCGGAAAAACGGCCATGCGCGCCGGGTCTCGTCGATCCGCCGCGTATCGCACTCCGCGACGAGGATCTCCTCCCGGTCGTGCGGCGCTTCCGCCATCACCACGCCGAACGGGTCCGCCACAAACGACCCGCCCCAGAACTCCAGCCCTCCCTCCGGCGGCCCCTCGAAACCCACGCGGTTCACGGCGGCCACGTACACGTTGTTGGCGATGGCGTGCGACCTCTGGATGGTGCGCCAGGCGTCGTACTCCGCCGCACCCAACTCCGCTTTTTCGCCGGGGTGCCAGCCGATGGCCGTGGGATAAATCAGGATCTCCGCTCCCGCCAGGGCCGCCATGCGCGCGGCTTCCGGAAACCACTGGTCCCAGCACACCAGCGGCGCCACGCGCGCGTACCGCGTCTCGAACACGCGCACCCCCAAATCGCCCGGCGTGAAATAGTACTTCTCGAAGTACTGCGGATCTTCCGGGATGTGCATCTTGCGATACAGCCCCAGCAGCGTGCCATCGGCGTCGATCACCACCGCCGTATTGTGATGCACGCCCGCCGCCCGGCGTTCGAAAACCGAGCCGACAATCGCTACCGAAAGCTCGCGCGCGAGCTTGGCGAGGCTCCCGGTAGTGGGTCCCGGGACCGGCTCGGCCAGGTCGAAGAACTCGCTGCGTTCCTCGCGGCAGAAGTACTGCGACCGGAAAAGCTCCTGCACCGCGACGATCTGGGCGCCGCGCCCGGCGGCTTCCCGAATGCGCCATTCCGCCTTGGCGAGGTTCTCGTTCGGGTCCACCGAACAGGCCATCTGGATCAGACCGACACGGAATTTCGAATGCGCCACCAGCCCATTGTACCGGGGATGTGGGGCGGACGCCCTCGTCCGCGGCCAGCCCCCTGGCCGGCCATTCGCGCGTGCCCGGAAACCCATCCTCCGGAAAAAAGCGGGTCCGGGGGGACCCGCGCGGACGAGGGCGTCCGCCCCACAGTGCTCACCCGCCTTCCCTGCTATCATGGCAATTCCCCGTGACCTTCCGCGCGCTGGTTCTTTTCGATATCGACGGCACGCTGGTGCGGCGCGCCGGACCGCATCACCGCGAGGCCCTGGTGGAGGGCATCCGCCGCGTGACCGGCCTGGACACCAGCACCGTCGGCATTCCCGTGCAGGGCATGCTCGATCCGGTCATCCTCACCCTCATGCTGCGCAAGGCCGGCGCATCGCGCCACGAGATTCGCCAGGCGATGCCGGAGATCCAGCGCGCCGCCGAGCGGCATTACCGGCGCGTCTGCCCGGAGATTCGCGGGAAGCTGTGTCCCGCCGCCGAGCCGGTGCTCGACCGCCTCACGCGCCGCGGCATCCTGCTCGGCCTGGTCACCGGCAACCTGACGCGCATCGGCTGGCACAAGCTGGGCCGCGCGGGTCTCGGCCACTACTTCCGTTTCGGGGCCTTCGGCGAAATGGCGGCAACGCGCGCCGGCCTGGCCCGCCTGGCCATCCGCGAAGCCCGTTCCCGAGGATGGATCGGCCGCGGCGCGCCCATCTCGCTGGTGGGCGATTCGCCCAACGACGTGATCGCCGCGCGCTCGAGCGGCATCCGCTCCATCGCGGTGCGGACCGGCATCACCCCGCCCGCCGCCCTGGTGGCGGAGCGTCCCGACTTCCTGTTGCGCAACCTGCGGGACCTCCGTCTGCGGATGGTGGAGGAGGGCTGAAGGGTGGCCCGCCCAAAACCCGCAGCTCCCCGAAAACCGGCCAGGCCGCCCGAACCTCCGGCGCGCGTCCCCACGGATTGGAAAGTGCGCGCCGCCCTGGTGGCCGTGGCCCTGGCTAGCCTACGCGAATTCCTTCTCGTCCGGCCTGGTGCAGGACGCCAAAGCGCTGCTTACGCTCGACCCTCGTATCCGCGCGCTCACACTCCAGAACCTCCGGCTCATCTTCGAAAAGACCTACTGGTGGCCCAAGGCGGCCGACGGGCTCTACCGTCCCATCGCCACACTATCCCTGCTCTTCAACTACGCGTTGCCGGGTGGCGGCCAGAACCCCGCCGGATACCACGCGGTCAACTTCCTGCTGCACGCCGGCAACGTGTGCCTGGTGTACGCCCTGGCGCGGCGGGTCCTCGGGGATGCGCGGGCGGCGTTCCTGGCCGCGGCATTGTGGGCCGTGCACCCCATCGGGGTCGAGGCCGTCGCCAACATCGCCGGCCGCGCCGACCTGCTGGCCGCCATGGCCGTGCTCGGCGGGCTGCTGCTCTACGCCCGTCTCGACGCGCTCGAAGGCTGGCGGGCGCGCGCCGCGGTGGCGGGCCTGTTCGCCATCGCCACCGCGGGCGTATTCTCGAAGGAAAACGCCGCCGTGCTGCTCGGCCTCATGGCGCTCTGGGACCTGTGCCGCGCCGGCGAGCCCCAGGTGGGACAGGCGCTTTCGCCTGTCAACCCGCCAAAAGCGGCTGTCCCACGAGACGCGAGCGAGCTGGGACACCCGCTGTCGCCCGCCACCCGCCGCCGGCTGCGCGCCGCCGCCTACGCCGCCGTGGCCGCCTCGCTCGCCCTGTTGTGGATCGTGCGCAGCTCCGTACTGGGCGCCCTGCCGTCGCCGCAAGTGGTGTACGTGGACAATCCCCTGCGGGCCGCCGGGTTCCTGGTGGCGCGATGGACCGCGATCAAGGTGATCGCCCTGGATCTCGGCTTGCTCCTCTGGCCCGCCGGCCTCTCGTGCGACCGCTCGTACCGCGAGATCCCGCTCGCCGGGCCGGGAGACGTGGCGGCGTGGATTTCGCTCGCGCTCGTGGCGGCTCTCCTGGCCGCCGCCATCGCGCGCTACCGCCGCGACCGCGTGCCGTTCTTCGCCGCCGGCTTCTTCGCCATCGCCATTCTTCCCACCTCGAACCTGCTCGTCCCCATCGGCTCCATCATGGCCGAGCGCTTCCTGTACCTGCCTTCGGTCGCGTTCGCCGTGGCGCTGGTGGCGCTGGTGCGGCGGGCCGTCCCGCCCCGGACCGCGACCGTCCTGCTGGCCGCGGGGGTTGCGCTGTGCGCGTGCCGCACCTTCGCCCGCAACTTCGCGTGGCACGACAACCTGGCGCTGGCTTCCGCCGGCGTCCAAACCGCGCCCGCCAGTTTCAAGCTGCACGACATGCTGGCCAAGTCGCTCTACGACCAGGACCCGCGGGGCAACCTGGACCGGGCGATCGCCGAAGAGGAGCGCGCCTGGGCCATTCTGCAACCGCTTCCGCCGCGGCTCTCCACCGAGCTTACGCCCTCGTATCTGGGCGTATATTATCGCTTGAAAGGCGATGCCTCCGGCGGCCCGCGGACGCCTCAGGGCCGCGCCTGGTACGAGAAGTCCGTGGCCGTGCTGAAACGCGCGCGGGAGATCTCGCGAGCCGCCGAAGCGGCCTTCGACGAAACCCAGCGCGCAGCCGGCAAGCCGCTTTCCGCCCGCGGCGCGTCGCCGGACCTGTACCTGAACCTGACCGCCGCCCTGCTGGGCCTGGACCGCTACGGCGAAGCGCTGGAGGCCGCCCGCTACGGCCTGGGCCTGGACCCGCGCCGCACCGAGGCCGCCGACGGAATGGCGCTGGCCTGGCTGGGAATGGGCCGCCCGCGGGACGCCGCCGTCGCCTTCCTGGAGCACGGGCTCATCGACGGCTTCGATGCCGCCACCCTCGGCGGGCTCGCCGACATCTACGGGAAGGTCCCGGAGGGCTCGTGCGCCGTGCGGGACGGGCAACTGAATGCGCAGTGCCCGGTGGTTGCCCGCGACCTCTGCCGCGCATCCGCCGAGTTGGCCGCGGCGCACCGCGAGGCGCGCCAGTAGGGCGGACCCCCTGGTCCGCGCGGGACGCCCCCGTCCCGCTACCAACTCGTAGAAAGCCGGCCAGGGGGCCGGCCGCGGACCAGGGGGTCCGCCCCACTACCGCTTATTGGGCGCGAATCCGAACGTCACCGTCAACATCACGCTACGCCCGGGCAGCATCGTCAACACGTCGCCCGCCGCCGCGGCCGGGTGCGCGCTGGCAGTCGCCGCCGTAATGCCGACGATGTTGTGGTTGTCCAGAATATTGTTGACGCTCAGCCGGAACTTGGTCCCCCGCAGCGGCGACGCGCCCTTCACCGTGTAGTTGAGAAACGCGTTTGTCAGGTTGAAGGGGTCGATGGCGATCGCCTGGTTGTACGAACCGGCGTCATTCCACATCGGTCCGATGCGCTTGTTGAAGAAGCCCACGTCCCAGGCGCGGTGCTGGTAACTCAAGCCCACCGTCTCCGTGTTCTTGGGAGCGTTCGCCACCCATAGACCCGTGTTCTGGTACTTGGCGTTGCCGGCGGTTCCGTTGACGTATAGGTTGAAACCGTAGTTGAGATAGATGTTGCTCTCAAACTCGACGCCCTTCGTGTTGGAGGGTCCCGTCTGGTAGTAGATCGGCTCGCCGTTGATGTCCGGCGTAGTGGCGTACGGGTTCTGGAAGTGCGTGTAGTAGGCGTCCACGTCCAGCGTGAACCGGTTGAACTTCCACTTCGAACCGGTCTGGTAGGTCTTTGCCAGGGTGGGCTTCGGCAGCACGGAAACCGCGGCGCCGGCCGTGTCGAACACGCTGCTGGGCGGAATCACGCTGCCGGTGGAGAACTGCGCGTACACCGACCAGTTGTCGCGTAGCGTGTAGCGCGCGTCGAGCGATGGCAGCCACGAGTTATACCCCGCGCCGTGCGTGACGAAAGCCACGCCGCCGGTGCACACGCTCTTGACCTCGACGCCGCCCGGGCAGCCGATGGTCTTCCCGTTATCGGCGTACTGGTTCAATTGCATATTGTAGTAAGCCAGCTTGACGCCGGGCGTGATGCTCAGCCTCGACGTGGCCTTGATCTCATACTCCACGAACGGCTGGAGGGATTGCGTGAGGAAATGCTCGTGGAAATTGGGGAACGGCGTGTCCTGCCAGGTGCGCGGGTCGGTCGGAATCTGGTAGCGGTCGGTGTACGCCCACTCGTACCACGCGCCGGTGCGCAGGACGCCGGACGGCGCATCGTGAGTCAGGTACATGACGTCGCCCATCTTCCGGTAGCCGTTGAGCTTGTCGATGCCGCTCGTCGAGCTGACCGTGGTGGCGCTGTTGTTGTAATTCTGTTTGTTCCAGTAACGATAGGTATACGCCTTGTTATCGAAACGCCAGCCGCCTCCCAGATCGGTGGTTACTCCGATATATTCGAAGTCGGTCTGCACGTGGTACAGACTGAATCCGTAGTAGTTCGGAGCCGTGGGGTCGCCGCTCATCAGGTAATCGTCTCCGAACTGGGCCGCCTGGGCCCGCGTAGGGCCTTTGGTGTTGGGCGTGTGGGTGAACAGGTCCGTCAGACCGCCGAAGATGGTGATGACGGTCTTATCGGAAAGCAGAAACTGGTACTTCAAAAAGCCGCCGTCGCGCTTCTGATCGTTGTAAGTCTGGTACCCATCCGACTTCATCTGGTGCAGGTCCAGCGTGAGGTTGCTCTTGCCGAACTGGCCGGAGTCGTAGTTCAGGTCGTACAGAGCCGTGTCGAAGGAACCGTAGGTGACCGACGCCCGGATGTCCTGGTCCGCGCGCACCGGGCGGGACAGCAGGTTGATCGATCCACCGAAATTCGTCGGCCCGATGGTCGCCGCCGACCCGGGGCTGCGGTCGAAGTTGGCGCCGCCGATCCACTGTCCGGGAATGAACGCCCAGGAATGGTGCGTGGGCGAGTTGGTGTCCTCGAACGGGATGCCGTCGAACGTCATGGTGTACTGCCCGTCGGCGAAGCCGCGGAAATAGGTCTTGCTGTCGCCCATGCCCACCCCGTTGGGGTTGATCCCGAACGTGCCCGGCGCCATGTTGAGCACTTCGGTGTAATCGGCCACCGGCGAGGTGAAGTTCTCGACGAAGTGTCCGCTGATGGACGATTCCGCCGAACGCGCCTCCAGCGAACTCTGGGAGATGGCCGATTGCGCCGCCAGCGATACGTTGGCTTCCACGCTGATGGTCTGCGGCAGCGCCGCCAGGCTGGCGGCGATGGAGATTTCCTCCGTCGCCCCGGCGGCCAGTTTCACGCCCTCGCGGCGGCTCCTGGCGAAATTGGGCGCGGAAACTTCCACGGTGTAGACGCCGGCCTGGAGATCCGAAACCGAGAACCGGCCCGTGCCATCGGTGGCGGTCTTGGAAACCGCGCCGGTGGACTCGTTCTTCGCCGTCACGGCCGCTCCCGGCAGGACGTTCCCCGTCTGGTCCACAACCGTCCCCGCAAGCGTCGCGGTGGCGGCGGCCTGTTGCGCAACCAGCGGCGCGGACAAGGCGGCCCAGAGGAACGCGCCAAGGCTCAAGGCTATGGCAAGACGATGCGTCAGTACTGTGGTGCGGACGGTCTGCATGGCTACTTCTCCTCCGCTCTTTATGAGTGAGAGAGGATGGTAGCAGTGCTCCCGTTACGGGCCTATGACGAAGTTGTGAATTGTGGAATACGGGGGCGCGGCCGCCCGCCCTGGCTGGACTTTCGGCCGCTCCCCAGGGCGGCTCCGCGGAACCCGGAGCCGCGCGCGGGGGCCGGAACGCCTACCGGTTTCCGAAGCTGTAACCGACCCAGACGGATTCCGACGTCGCCAGGTTGCTCCCGAACTGAATGAAGTTGGGAACGTAATGGATGTCGAATTCCGGGCGGATGAAGATATTGCCGCTGACGTAATACTGGAAGCCCACGCCGGCATGAACCTGGAAGTGGTTCGCGCTCTGAGCGAACTGGCTTTGGTTGGTGTTGCCAAGCACCGATCCGGTGCTGGACGACGCGACGTAGAACTTGGTATTGGCGCCGCCCACGCCGCCGATGATCTGGAAGCTGGCTTTCTTGGTGGCGTACGGCTGATAGGTTGCATCGAACTGGTAGAACGTGACGCGGTCCTTCAGCGTCTCCGTAACACCCGCTGCGCCTAGCGAGGCCGCCTGCGAGGATGTCAACAGCGTCGCGTAGTTGGACTGCGCCGCTTGAATGTTGGCATTGACTCCCAAGCCGAAATGCTTCCAAAGCATGAGATTTCCACCGATGCCGATCATGACGCCGCTCAGGCTGGACGGTTGCTGACAATAGCCGGTGGGGGTGGCGCTGGAACAGACGCCTAAGTTGGAGCTGCTTGTATCGATGCCCCCGGTCGCCGCCTTGTCTTGAGCGGCGCCTATGCCAAAATTGAAATCGAAGGTGCTCTGCGCGCTCGCGACCTGGATGCAGAACAGGATCAAAACCAGCACGGGAAGGTAACGGAAGATGCGTGTCACGTCAGAAGTCTCCTCTAGTCTCGCAAAATTCGCGCGAGATTCTATTATATTCCGGTTCGGTAGCTCTCCGGAGTAGCCTGTCACCACTACCGACGCTCCGCTGGCTGCCATGGTTTCAACGCTTGTGGGGCGGACCCCCAGGTCCGCGCGGGACGCCCCCGTCCCGCTACCAGCTCGTAGAAAGCCGGCCAGGGGCCGGCTGCGGACGAGGGCGTCCGCCCTCCCTCATCGTTTCTGGCATTTCGGACAGAAGTGTGACGATCGCTGTGCCACCAGAATGCGGCGGATGGGCGTTCCGCAGGCGCCGCAGGGCTCGCCCGTGCGCTGGTAGACACGGTGGCTGAACTGGAAGAACCCTTTGCGGCCTCTCGCGTCCACATAATCCGAGATGGACGAGCCGCCGGCATCGATGGCTTCAGTCAGAACTTTCGCAATCGCTCCGTGGAGCTTGCGGGCGCGGTCGGCGCGCAGCCGGGAAGCCACGGCTAGAGGGTGGATCCCCGCCCGGAAGAGAGATTCGTCGGCGTAAATATTCCCGATGCCGCGCAGGAAGGCCTGGTTGAGCAGCAGCGCCTTGATGCGCGTCTTGCGCCGCTTGAGGGCGGCGGCGAAGTCGTCGAACCCGACCTCCAGCGGTTCCGGGCCCAGGCGGGCCACGCGCCGCGGGAACTCCTCGCTGAACTGGATACTGCCGAACTGGCGGCTGTCGTCGAACAGCAGAACGCCGCGGTCAAACGTGAAGATGGCGTGGGTATGCTTCCCGGCGTCGCCGCCCAGCAGCAGCCGGCCGGTCATGCCCAGGTGGATCAGCAGGTAGCCGCCGTCCTTCAGAGTGATTACGATGAACTTGCCGTAGCGCTTGATGGCGCCGATGCGGCGGCCCTGGAGGCGCGCGGCCATGCGCTCCGGGTCGCCGCCGCGCAGGATGCGGAGGTTCCCGAACTCGGCCGCAACCACCCGCCGTCCAATGAGCGGCGCCAGCGACCGGGTGACGGTTTCGACCTCGGGAAGTTCCGGCACTCAGGGCACCTGGAGGAAGATGCCGCCGTCCTCAACCTTGACTTCGAAGGTGGCCACGCGGCGGGCGGCATCGAGGTCGTACGCGCCCGTGCGGCAGTCGAATTCCCAGAGGTGGTACGGGCAAACCACGTGGCCGCCGTGGATCTGCCCCTCGCCCAGCGGCCCTCCGCGGTGCGGGCAGACGCCGTCGAGGGCGTACACGGCGCCCCCGGTGCGGCAGATGGCGTAGGGCTGCCCGCCCACCATGACTTCGCGCGCCGATTCCTCGGGGATGTCGGACAGCTTCGCCACCTTAAGAAACGGCATGCTTTCAGTTAGCGCGAGCCGGGGCGCGGTTGTCAAGAGGGCTTGTGGGGCGGACGCCCCCGTCCGCGGCCGGCCCCCTGGCCGGCCACTCCCGCGAGCCAGGCGCGGGGCGGGGCGTCTCGCGCCGGCCAGGTGCCCGCCCATAAGCCCCCGCCGCGTCCGCCTTCCCTACTGCCAGCCGCCGCCCAGCGCCCGGTAGAAATCCACGTAGGCCTGCAATTCCTGCAGGTGCAATTGCGCCTGCGCCAGTTGCGCTTGAAACAGGTCGCTCTCGGCGTTGAGCACTTGCAGGTAGCTGTCGGCGCCGCCCTGGTAGCGCAGCGTCGCCAGGCGCGTGGTCTCGGTCAGCGCCTGGACGAGCAGGTCCTGCTGGCCGCGCTGCTGGCGCGTGCGGTCGTAGCGGATCAGCGCGTCCGACACCTCGCGGAAGGCGGTGTATATGGTCTTCTGGTAGCCGATCAGCATCTCCCGCTTCTGGGCCTCGGTGAGGCGCACGGCCACGCGAACCTGGCCGGCGGTGAAGATGGGCAGCAGCGCGTTGGGAGCCAGGGTCCAGTAGCGCGCCGGGGCGGTAAACAGCTCGGTGAGCGCCCGGCTTTGCCCGCCGAAGGCGCCGGTGAGCGAAACCTGCGGGAAGTAGTAGGCCTTCGCCGCGCCGATCTGCGCGTTGGCGGAGATCAGCTTCTGCTCGGCTTCGCGGATGTCGGGCCGGCGGTCGATAAGCGACGACGGCAGGCCGGGCGGGAGTTGCGGCGGCAGCGCGAAACTGTCGATGGGCTTGCCGCGCGGGATGTCGCCGGGCAGGCTTCCCAGCAGCAGGCTCAAGGCGTTTTCCGCCTGTCCGATGTCGCGCTCCACGCTGGCTTCCCGCACCGTGGCCGTGTACAGGAACTGTTCCGCCTGGTGGACGTCCAGGCCGGTGGCCGCGCCGTGGTCGTGGCGCAGGCGGACCAGCTTCAGGTTGCGATCGGCGATGTCGTGGGTGGCGCGCGCGATCTGCAATTCCAGATCGCGCTCGCGCAGCGTGAAGTAGCCGCCGGCCACGTCGCCGATGAGCGACACCGTGACGCCGCGGCGGGCTTCTTCCGTGGCCAGGTAGTCGGCGCGCGCGGATTCCTTCAGACGGCGGATACGGCCCCACAGATCCAGCTCCCAGGAGAGCGCCGCGCCAACCTGGGAGTAGGTGATGGCCTCCGGCCGAGTGGACGCGGGATTGACGGCGGAGCCGATGGTGGAGGTCTGGGTTCCAACCCCCTGAATGCCGGCGTAGACGAATGGATACTGGTTGGCGCCGGCGATGCGATAGCGGGCGCGCGCTTCCTCGATGCGTTCGGAGGCCAGCGCCAGGTCGAAGTTGTGTTCGAGGGCGGTGGAGATGAGCTGCTTGAGCGTATCGTCGGGGAACGTCTCGGGCCACCTGGCGTCGGCCAGGGACGCCGCGGCGGACGCCGCGCCGCGATACGAATCGGGCACCGCAACCGATGGCCGCTTGTAGTTCGGCCCCACGGTGCAACCGGCCAGCAGCACAGCCAGCGCCATGACGGCGCAACCGCCCGCTCGGGTTGGCAGGCGGAAGCGCCCGCCCCACATTGCCGCCCAAGGGCTTGCGAGCGGGTTGGGCGGCCGCGGAGCCTGGGAACGAACCGGGGTTCTCACTGGGCCTCCGTCACGGGCTCGATGCCCGGTTTCGGATGGCGCGCGCCGATCCCTTGAATCACCGCGAAGAGCACCGGCACGATGAAGATGGCCAGCAGCGTGGCCGCGTTCATGCCGCCGAAGACCGTGGTTCCCAGCGACCGCCGGGAAGCCGCGCCGGCCCCGTGGGCGAACAGCAGCGGCGTCACGCCCAGGATGAATGCGAAGGAGGTCATCAGAATGGGGCGCAGGCGGAGGCGCGCGGCTTCCATGGCGGACTCCCGGATGGAGAGCCCCGCCTCATAGCGGGTGCGCGCGAATTCCACGATCAGAATGGCGTTCTTGGCCGCCAGGCCGATCAGCGTGACGATGCCGATCTGGGTGTAGATATCGTAAGGATAGGAGCGAAGCCAGACGGCGAAGAGCGCTCCGAAGAGGCCCAGCGGCAGCGCCAGAAGCACGGCGAACGGAATCGACCAGCTCTCGTACAAAGCCGCCAGGAACAGGAAAACCAGCACGGCGGAGAAACCGAAAATGAAGCCTTCGTGGCCCTGGGCCTCTTTCTCCTGGTAGGTGGTCCCGGTCCACTCGTAGGCGTAGCCGGCGGGCATGGAGGAAGCGGCCACCTCCTCCATGGCGTGGACCGCCTGGCCGCTGCTGAAACCGGCGGCCGGAATGCCGATCAATTGGACGGCGCGATTCCGGTTATAGCGGAACATCACGTCCGGCCCGGCCGTGGCCGTGACGGTGACCAGCGTGCCCAGCGGGACCATATCGCCATCGCGGGTGCGGACGTAGAAGCGGTCGATGTTGCGCGGCTCGGCGCGAAACTCCGGCTCGGCCTGAACCATAACTTGCCAGGTGCGGCCGAACGCGTTGAAGTCGTTGGCGTAGAGCCCGCCGAGGAACGTCTGCAAGGCGTTATAGACGTCGGCGACGGGAATGCCCATGGTAGCCGCCTTGTCCAGATCGAGATCCACTTTGTAGGACGGGACGCCCGGGCGGAAGGTGTTGACCACGGTGGCGATTTCGGGGCGGCGGCGGGCGGCCTGGGCCATCAGGTCGGCGGTCTGGCCGAGCTCCTCGACGCTGGCCCCGATGCGGTCCTCGAGCATGAACTGGAATCCACCGGTGGCGCTCAGTCCCTGGATGGGCGGCTGGCCGAAGGCGTTGGTAGTGAGTTCCGGCAGGCGCGCCGTGGCCCGCTGAATGTTGGCGATCACGCCGCGGTAATCCAGCTCGGGGGTGTTGCGTTCGTCCCAATCCGTCAGACGGGTGACGATGGTGGCCACATTCGGACCGCTGGTGCGCGTGGAGATGTCGGTGCCGCCGATGGTAAACGTGCCCAAAACGCCGGGTGTCCCGTTGATGATCTTCTCCACTTTGGCGGTGGCCGCATCGGTGCGCTCCGCCGAGGCGGCATCGGGCAGGCGGACGGCCACGAAAATGGTGCCCTGATCCTCGTCGGGAAGGAAGCCGGCGGGAAGAGAGCGGAACAGCGCGCCGGCGGCGAACCAGAAGCACCCGAGGCCCACCAGCGCCAGCGCCGATTTGCGCATCAGCGCGCCGACGCCCGTCAGGTAACGGCCGCGGGTCCACTCGAAGGCGCGGTCGAACCCGCCGAAGAAACGCCCTATCGGGCCGCGGGTCCGCATCTTCGGCCGCAGCAGAATGGCGCTCAGGGCGGGGCTTAACGAGAGGGCGTTGAACGCCGAGATCAGCACCGACACCGCGATAGTCAGGGCGAACTGCTTGTAGATCTGTCCGCTGAGGCCGCCCAGGAACGCCACCGGGATAAACGCCGCGGCCAGAATGCAGGCGATGGCCACCACCGGAGCGGACACTTCCTCCATGGCGCGGATGGCGGCCGCGCGCGGCGTTACGCCCTCGTCGATGTGGCGCTGCGCGGCCTCCACCACCACGATGGCGTCGTCCACCACGATGCCGATGGCCAGCACCAGGCCGAACAGGCTGGTCATATTGATGGAGAATCCCAGCAGCGGGAACAGGGCGAAGGTGCCCACGATCGCCACCGGCACGGTGAGCAGCGGGATCAGCGTGGCGCGCCAGTTCTGAAGGAACAGGAAGACCACCAGAATCACCAGCCCGGTGGCTTCGAACAGCGTCATCATGACTTCGTGAATCGACGAGCGGACAAACACGGTGGAGTCGTAGAGGATGAGGAAGTCCATGCCCGGGGGGAAACTCTTCTTGGCTTGCTCGGCGAACTGGCGGACGCGGTCGGCGGTGGCGACGGCGTTGGCGCCGGGCGAAAGATAGATGATGATGTTGCCCGAGGGCCTGCCGTTTACGCGGCTGAATCCGCTGTAACTGGCGGCTCCCAGTTCCACGCGGCCGATATCGCGGATGCGCAGCAGGCCGCCGTCGGGACGCGCGCGCACCACGATGTCCTCGAATTCCGAGGCAGTCACCAGCCGCCCCTGCGCGCTTACCGAATACTGGAACGCGGTGCCAGTGGGCGTAGGCTGCTGGCCGATCGATCCGGCGGGGTTCTGTTTGTTCTGCGCCTGAATGGCGTCGTTGATATCGCTGGCGGTGACTCCCAATTGCGCCATGCGGTCGGGGTCCACCCAGATGCGCATGGAGTAGACCTGGGCGGCGCCCAGCCGCGCCTCACCCACGCCGTCCACGCTGGCCAACTGGTTCAACAGGTTGATCTGCGCGTAATTTGCGAGGAACAGCGAGTCGTAGCGGTTGTCCGGGGAAATCAGGCTGACGCTGGTGAGGAAGGCGGTGGAGACCTTCTTGACCGTCACTCCCGTGCGCTGCACTTCGGGCGGAAGCCGCGGCATGGCGAGGTTCACGCGGTTCTGCGTTTGCACCGCGGCCATGTCCGGGTTGGTGCCCAGCTTGAAGGTCACATTGATGCTGAGCGAGCCGTCGTTGGCGCTGTTGGACATGAAGTAAAGCATGCCATCGAGGGCGAACAACTGTTCCTCGATGGGCTGGGCGACGGTTTTTTCCAGGTCCTGCGCATTGCCGCCCAGATAGCCGGCGCTGATCTGCACCACCGGCGGGACCACCTCGGGATAGCTGGCCAGGGGAAGATTGGGGATGGCGACGGCGCCCAGGATGACGATCACGATGGCGATTACCATCGCGAAAACGGGATGATCGATGAAGAACCGCGCCATGGACTAGCGGCCTCCCCTTGTGCCAGTGCTTGTGGGGCAGGTTTGTAACCTGCGGCCGATTTTCAATCGGCCCCCCGCGGACTCCGTGCAGATCCCGGCAGGCGGGTTGCAAACCCGCCGCAGGTTACCAACCTGCCCCACAAAGCCGCCCGTCACTGCCGCACCGCTTTCTGCACAGTGACCTTGATTCCGGGCCGCACCTTCTGCTGGCCCTCGACGATCACGCGGTCGCCGGGCGCGAGACCCTTTTCGATCAGCCACGAGTTGCCCACCCGGTCGCCGGCGGTCACCGGCTTCACTTCCACCGTGTTATCCGGCCCGACGGTGTAGACGGTCTGCACGCTCTGCAATTGCTGCACGGCCTTTTGCGGGATCAGAATGGCGTTCTTGCGCTCGGCCACCTGCACGCGGACGCGGCCGTACTCTCCGGGAAGCACGGTGTGCCGCGGGTTGGGGAAACGCGCCTGCAACTCCAGGGTGGCGGTCCTGGGGTCCACCTGGTTGAGCGAGTTCTCGATGTGGCCGGTGGAGGGGAATTCGGACTGGTCGGCCAGAAGCAGGGTGACCGGCAGGGCTGCGCCGGGCAGTCCGCCCTGGCGGGTCCACGAGAGGTATTCCGATTCCGACACCTTAAAGCGGACCCAGATGGGATCGAGCGGCACGATGGTGGTGAGCGGTTGCGGCGACGCGGGCGTGACCAGGCCGCCCACCGGGATCAGGGTATCGCCGACGCGGCCGTCGATGGGCGCGCGGATGGTGCCGTATCCGAGATTCAGTTCGGCGGCATCGAGGGCGGCTTGCTGCGCTTCGGCTTTGGCCTGCATGGAGTCGATCTGGGTGCGCGCCGAGAGGGTGGTCTGCTCCACGCCGGCTTTCAAGGCGGCCACGTTGGCCTGGTTGGCATCGAGCGCCGCCGCCGCGGCATCCAGGTCCTGCTTGGAAGCGGCGTCGGCCGCCACCAGCGGGGTAAGACGCTCGACGTCCTGCCGCGCTTTGACGAGGTTCGCTTCCGCCGACGCCAGGTTGGCCTGCGCCTGCAGGAGCGCCACCTGTTTGCGGGCGAACTCCAGGTCGGCCTGGCTCTGGTGGAGGTTGCCTTTGGCCTGCTGTACGGCGGCTTCATAAGGACGGAGGTCGAGCACGTACAGCGTCTGGCCGGCGGCGACCTCCGCGCCCGGCCGGAACTCCCACTTTTCGATGTAGCCTTCCACGCGCGCGCGAACCTCGACCATGTCGCGGGCATAGGTCTGCGCCGCGAATTCCGCGAAGATGGGGACGTCGGCGGCCGCGGCATCCATCACCACCACGGTTGGTGGCGGCGCTTGCGCCCCGGTCTTCTGGCCCGATGCCGCGCATCCCGCCAGCAGCACCGCCGCCAGCAAGCCGAACGCACCGGTTTTGGGCCAATCGTGTTCTTGCCCGCCGGCAGCGGCAGAGCCCGTGATTGCAGAACGTATTCCAGTTGACATTGTTCTTTCTTGAGGAGAAACCATTAACTCGGATTGCCCATCCCGGTCAGAATCGTCGAGACCACCAGATCGTCGCCGAGCTGCGAAGCGATCGACAGATCGTAGAGGTGCGGGTCGCGCCAGTTCCGGCCAAAATTCATCTGCACGTAGCGCGCGCGTTCCGCATCCACGGCGCGCGCCCATCCCGCGGCGTCCGCCGTGCCGCCGGTGTGCCGGCGCGCGCTGGCCACGCGGCCGGCCGCGGGCGCGAAGAGGAACACATGGAAGACGTCCGGGCGGCCATGCAGGATGCACTGGCTGCCGCGCCCGACGATGACGCAGTTGCCGGTTTCCCACGCATGCTCGATGGCCGCGCGCGCCAGCCGGGCCATGGTTTCGGAGTCGAAGACGGCCGTCTCGGGCAGCACCGCGACGGCATCGAAGCCGCCATGCCAGAGGGCGCGGCGGCTGACGCGGTGCAGCCACGAATCGACGCGCTCGTCGTACTCGCGGGCGAGTTGCGGGTCCACGTGGGCGAGATTGGCGATCTCCTCGATCAGGGCGCTATCGAGCAGCTTCCAGCCCAGGCGCTGGGCCACCTGCGCCGCAATGCGGTCGCCGCCGCTTTCGTATTCTCTCGCCACCGTCAGGGCGCGATACATGGGGGTAAGACCTGATTATCTTCGGTGGCGCGAGTGGAGTCAACGCAGCGGGGGTGTGCGACGCAGAAGTGGATGTGCCGGCGCATGGTGGGGCGGACCCCCTGGTCCGCGCGGGACGCCCTCGTCCCGCATCCGGAATTACGATCTCAGCCTCTTGCAGGAAACGAGCAGGCCGACGGGGGCGTCGGCCGCGGACCAGGGGGTCCGCCCCTCAATTTGTGCGGGTGTCCGGTAGCGGGAAAAGTATGCGGCATTGGGTTGACAACCTGCGCCGTAAGGGCGCGTCGGGCCTGGCGCATGGGTACGCTCGGATTCGAGAGATTTCATGGGTGATCGGCCTTGCGTCCACTTCTCTGCCGCACACCCCACGCAGCGGCAGCGGAATGCGGCCGGGGGCGCAGCGGGGAGGGCGATGGGGGCGTTTTGACAGGTTCCCTGTCAAAACGTTTAGTAAGTATAGCGTTTTCAATTACTTGAACAGTCCGTTTGACAGCGGTCCTGTCAAAACCCGAGCCCGCCGCCGACGCCGCTTCGCTGGCGCGGGACACGGCCGGCGCACAGATTTCCGTTGCGGCGGCGAATGGAGTGCGATAGCCATGACCGCGGCCCTGCGCGTTCAGGGTGACGCAGCCACGCTTGCATCGGGAGGCCCCCGGAGCGACCCATGCGCACCGGGGCCACTTCACGCGTGGCCCTGACGAACGCGGGCTACTCGTCCCGGGTGTGAATCAGGGTGAGGTCGGCCGTGGCCCGGCCCTTTTCCTCCACCGTGATTTTCCTGGCTTTGTCCTGGTATTCCTTCAGACCGTCCGAGCCCGTGCTGGATACCTCCGGCACGTCGTCGAAGGCGTAGACGGTGTAGTCGCCGGGCGCGAGCCCTCCGACGCTGTAGCGCCCGTTCTGGCCGGTGCGCCCCACCTTGCGGAGGTCTGCCCGGCCCGAGTCGGGAACCACGGTCACCAGCGCGCCGGCGGCGGGTTTGTCGTCTTCCGTGACCACACCTTCGACCCGCGCGCCCCCCGCGGACAAGACCACTTCCAGCGTCCCCGGCGCTTCTCCCACGCTCAGCGGCTTCCCGGCCGCATCCGCGCCGCCGTACTTCATCGTCTTGACATAGGCGTCCCCGGCCAGGGGATCGATGCTTATCCGATAGTCGCCCTCGCCGACATTGCGCAGCTCGAAGGATCCCTCGAGGTCCAACGCGGACCGCATCGAGCCGGCGAACCCCATCGACGCAACCAGCGGCGTCAGAGTGACCGACAGGCTCGTCAGGTCCAGGCCCGGCTGGGGATCGCCGTCGAACCGCACGCGCCCTTTCACGTCAACGTTCGGCCGGAACGCCAACTCGAGGCCGTCGATGTCGCCCGAGCCGGCCTCCACCGGCAGTCTCGCCCAATGCGGACTCCCATCCCGGTTCACCATCGCCGTGAGCAGGTAGGACCCGGGCGTCACGCCGGAAACCTCGAATGCGCCCCTGGCGTCAACTTGCACGGGCGGCCGGGGGCCCATGCTGAACGTGGCCGCGCCCCACCCGCCGCGCGGCGTGAGCATCACAAGGACTTCCCGCGGCCGTGCGGGAACCGGCGAAATGTAGCCGCGAACCCGGATGGCGCGCACCGTCGCGAGCCGGAAATCCACGCCCTGGCGTTCCTCGCCGGCGTGGAGCTGGATCGGAGCCGCCTGGGCCGGGTCCGCAACGCCGGGATAGAAGACCGGCGGGTAGCTCTCGTCGGCTGCGGCGGGCGCCGGGCCGCCCACCAGAATCCGCCCGCCCCGGCCGGAGCCGCCCATCCATCCCGCCGTCTCCGAGTACGCCGCACTGATGTAGTATCGCCCGGCATTGAGGCCAAACATCCGGTAGGCGCCCCGATCGTCGGTCGAGGCGGCTCCCCCCAATGGCATGAACTGCCGCTCGCCACTAACACTGACGTACTGGAACGGCTGGAGCTGCACGTTCGCCAGCGGCTCGCCGTACTCGTCCACGACGTGCCCGGTGATGACTCCGGCTGGAACCAGCGCCAAGGTCAGGCCGTCCACGGCCTGGTTCGGCGCCAGGGTCAGCGGCGGAGGGGTCTGCCCGGATTTGGAGGCCTGCCGCACAAAGCCGTTCCGCGCCGCCGTTGCCCGGTACTGGCCCGGCGGGACGCCGTTCAGATTGAACCTGCCCGAGGCGTCCGTCGTGGTGGCGTTCGGCGCGGCGCCCCCGCCGTCCAGTCTCACCAGCCTCACCTGCGCTCTGGCGAGGGGCTCCCCGGTCCTGGCGTTCAGCACGATCCCCTTGACGGTGCACTGGTCCTCGGATTTCACTTCCGGCTGAGGGGACGGCGAGGGCGCACCCGGTGGCACGGGGGGCTGCTGCGCCAGCGCCGCCAGCAATGACAAGCTCGACAACCAGAAGCCGATTCTCATACGAAGCTCCTTCAGGGAGCCAGTATCCTATCTCGCGCGGTAATCGGCAAGCGGCCGCCCCCTCACGCCGCAACCCCGGCTACGAAGCCACCACCGCAAGGGAGTGGCCGGCAATCGCGCCGGAGGCGGCACTCGGGCGGCGCCACCCATTCATGGACCGGCGTGCCGCGGCGCTCTACTCCTAATTCAGGACTCCGAAATACAGAGCGCCGGACCAGACCGCGCCACCTTGCCACTGGGATCCGTCCCATACCCACACCGAGGACTGAAGTCCGTAGTAGCCCTGGCCACACTGTCCCGAGCCCCACTTCAGATTGGGGGTATAGAGAGTAGCGGACGGGGCGGTGTTGTAGTTCCAGCCTTGGGATTGGCACCCCACCCACGAAGCGCCGTTCCAATAGTACAGGACCTGATAGATGGCCATCCACCCGGTGGGCATCACTCTGCCCGGCTCGGAGCAACCCGCCATTGTAACCTCTTCGGTCACCGGGTAGAAATATGGAAATATATCGGCAAGCGAGGCAATGGCACCCATGCAGACCGGCAGACCCGCTGACAAGCCGCTGTACAGCGTTACGTTAGCAGAGGTGCTGCCGTAACTCCCGGTCGCGCGCGCCGGCGGCGCCGATAGAAGAACTGCAACCAACAACGCGACAGCCGGCACAGCGCGGCGAACCGCGGACCACGTCCGCGGAGCCGGTTGCCCACTTCGATTATCAGCCAGTTGATTCATTTTTCCGATTCCTTATTTCTTTCAGTTTTCACTTACGTCGATCGGCGGTTGCCGTTCGCGGACCGCCGTGCCGCGAGGCTCTATTGCGAGTACAGATAGCCGGACCAGATCCAGCCGCCCTGCCACGCGCTTCCGTCCCATGCGTAAAAACCGGCGAATACCTCGTAGTAGCCCGAGCCGCACGGGTGTAGCCCCAGTCCACTAGCTTGGAGGTCTGTCGAAGCGACCGGGAAAGTGTTATAGGTCCAGCCGTAGTCCCGGCACACCGCCCAGGCACTGCCGTTCCATATCAACAGTTGCATATCCATCGCCGCCCACCCTACGGGCATCATCCGGTAGGTGTACGTCGACAGGGCCCCGGTGCAGGTAGCGAATGTGCCCAGAATAGCGGTCGGATACAGACCGGCGTCCCATAGGCCGGCCACGGCGGTGTCGCGCCGGACGAGTTGCGACTCGCCATGCACGCAGAGGCCGGGTCCGCTGTACAACATGGCGTGCCAGTCGGCGGTCTGGTCCGCGCGCGCCGGCGGCGCCGGCAGAAGAAAGGCAACCAATGCCGCGAGAACCGGCACGGCGCGCCGAAGCGAGGAACGATTCCGCGGAACGGCTGGGACACTTCGATGAGTGGCTGCTAGAATCATCTTTCCGAAGCCCTTCTGAAACTCAGGTTGATCCCGTAGCCATCAGCACCGTGTTGGCTATGGTGCGTCACAGGCGGCGGGGGCCGCCAACGATCCCGGGAGACGCCGGAACCAGCCACTGCGCGTCAGCGGCGCCGGTTCCGGCGTTCCATGTTCCAAACCGAGGTGTCAACGGCAGCGCCTCGGTTCGAAATCTCAGGATGGACCAGGCTTTTCGAACTTCGTTTGCCTGTTCCAGTAATTGAACTGGAGGCGGCGGCGAATTGTCAAGATGTCTTTTGGCCGTTTCTGAGCCGAAGTCCGCGTTCTCTCACGAGCAACCTGAGAGACGCATTCCGGGGCCTGTTGGCGTGCGCCCACCGGCGGAACGGCAACCGGGCCGGGATTTCCCGCGCGCCCACCGGCGGAACGGCAACCGGGCCGGGGTTTCCCGCGCGCCCCCCGGCGGAACGGCAACCAGGGCCGGGGTTTCCCGCGCGCCCCCCGGCGGAACGGCAACCGGGCCGGGGTTTCCCGTGCGCCCACCGGCGGAACGGCAACCGGGCCGGGGTTTCCCGCGCGCCGCCCGGCGGGCCGGCAACCGGGCCGGGGTTTCCCGCGCGCCCCCCGGTCACTCGTCCTGCGTGTGAATGAGAGCTAGGTCGGCGGTGGCCTGGCTTTTTTCCTCCACCGTAATCTTCTTGCCCTTGTCCCGGTACGCCTTCACGCCGTCCGAGTCCGCGTTGGATACCTCCGGCACGTCGTCGAAGGCGTAGACGGTGTAGTCGCCGGGCGCAAGCCCGCGGACGCTGTAGCGCCCGTTCTGCCCGGTACGCGCAGCCTTGGTCAAATCTTCCCGGCCCGATTCGGGAACCGCAATCACCAGCGCTCCGGCGATGGGTTTGTCGCCGTCCGTGACCACGCCGTCGACCCGCCCGCCCGCCGCGGACAGAATCACTTCCAGTGTCCCCGGCGCGTCTCCTACGCTCAGCGGCTTCCCGGCCGCATCGACGCCACCGTAGTTCACTGTCTTGACGTAAGCATCTTCGCCCGGAGGAACGATCTTCACCCGATAGTCGCCTTCGGCCACGCGGCTGAGCGCGAAGGCGCCTTCGGCGTCCGGCGACGCAACTAATCCCACCGGCGCCTGCACGGACGTCAGATTGACCGTCAGCTTCGCCAGGTCCAGGTTCGGATGGGAATCGCCGTCGAATCGCACGCGCCCTTTCACTTCCACTGCCGGCCTAAGCGCCAACTCGATACCGTCGATATTGTCCGAGGCGGCATCCACCAAAATGCGCCCCCGAAGCGGGTTCCCATCCCGGTTCAACACCGCCGAGAGTATGTAAGAACCAGGCGTCACACCGCGAAACTCGAAGGCGCCGGTGGAGTCGATGTGCGCGGGCGGACGAGGACCGGAGGCGAGCATGGCCGCGACCCCGCCGCCGAGCGGCGCCAGCGACAGCACGACTTCCTGGGGCCGTTCGAGAGCCGGCGCAAGGCGGCCGCGAACTCGAATGCCGTGCGCGGGTGCGAGCCGGAAATCCACGCCGCGGCGTTCCTCGCCGGCGTGGAGTTGGATCGGCGCCGCCTGGCCCGGGTCCACAACTCCGGGATAGAATGCCAGCGCAACGGCTTCGTCGGCGGCGCCGGCCGGACCGGCGCCGCCGATCCAACCGGTCCTCGCGGAGTATGCCGCGCTGACGTAGTATCGCCCGGAGTCGAGGTCAAACAGCCGGTAGGCGCCCTGATCGTCGGTCGAGGCGGATCGCCCGGATGGGACGAGCTGCCGCGATCCCTGGGAATTGACGGAGCGGAACGGCTGAAGCTGCACGTTCGCCAGCGGCTCGCCATCCTCGTCCACCACGCGCCCGGCGATGACGGCGGCCGGAGACAACTCCAGCACCAGGCCCGTCAGCGTCTGTCCCGTAGCGAGTGTCAAATCGGGAGGCGCGTTTCCGGAGCCGAAAATCTGGCGCACAAAGCCGCTCCGCGACGCCAGCGCCCGGTACTCGCCGGGGGGAACCCCGTTCAGCTTGAACCGCCCGGCGGCGTCCGTGGTGGTGGCAGTGGAGGCCGCGGCCACCCCGCCCAACGGCATCAGCCTGACCTGCGCTTTCGCCACGGCCGCCCTGGTCCTGACACTCAGAACGATCCCCTCGACAGTGCACTGGTCCTCGGGCTTCACTTCCCGCTGAGGCGATGCCATGGGCGCGCCCGGGGTGACGGGAAGTTCCTGGGCTCCCAGCATCGACAAGCCCAACAGCCAGACGCCGATTCTCATCCCACGCTCCTCCGCGCAACTCGAATTCCGCGAGACACCAACTATGTGACACCCCTCCGGGAAATGTTCACACAGCATACAGATCCCGTGCAACCGCCAGCGTCCCGGCGGGCATCGTTTTGACATTGATGTTGGGGTCGAACGGCAGGCCAGCACACGAAACCTGGCCGCTGACCCAGGGCGGCGGCATCCGGCCCCGGACAGAAGCGTCCAGAGCCGGTCTAGCCGCCCGCCGCGTTTCTACAACACAAACACGTCGCCGTTCCAGAACCAGCCGCCCTGCCACTGGTTGTTTGCGTCCATCGCATATGCCCCGATGTACACTGCGTAGGAGCCTTGCCCGCACGCAGCTCCGGCGGAGGAGCTCATGCTCGCGGAACTGACCGAAGTGGTATTGTACACCCAGCTCGGGGAGAGGTGCATGCAGAACTGCTTCGAACCATTGACATCCAGATACAGGTCCTGTGCGATGGCCAGCGACCCAGGGGGCATTAGCTTTGCAGGCCAGGACTGGTAGATCGGACACTCGCCGTTATAGCTACCAGGAATGGGGGGGCACGGTACCCATTCGACTATCTTCCTGGTGGCGGGACAAGAGGAGTACGTGGACGCCTCGACGGTCGAATAGATGGCGACGGGGATCCCCCACTCTGTGAACGTAGAGAGCGATCCGAAGCCCGTGACGCAGAGGCCCTGCGAGGCGTAAAGCGTCTGCACGTTGTGCACCTGGGCGCGCGCCGGCGCCGGCAGCATCAACAGGAGAACGGCAGCCATTGCCGCGAATGCCAGAACGGAACGCGAATTCCGAATTGTTGCCGGTTGATTCATGATTCCTATCCCTTTCACTGGGTGTGGTTGGATGAACCGCCATCAGCGCCGTGCTGGCGATTCGTCTCTATGCGCATTCAATGCACGGATGGGCACTTCCTTCCGCCGGCTGGGCCGGAAGGATACGGGAGCCGGCGAAAGCTACAAAGGCCAGGTTCGCCGGCGAATCCGGCAATCGCCGGAACCGGTCTCACCGAGCCTCCCGCGCCTTCTAACGGCCGCCGGAATGGCATGGCGATCCGTCGAAAGCAGCGCCTCGGTTGGAAACGTGGGGGCCGATCAGGCTAATTCTTGCATCTCTGTCCGCCCGCGATGACAATTCAATCACAATGGCAGGCCTGTGTCAAGTGCATCATGCATGCTGCATTCTTGTACTTGGCGGACTACTCCCAGGGCCGTTTGGGAACTCCGCTGTCGCGGTCCTTCAGCCGGTCGTAACGGTAGTAAGTCGAGACGGTTCCCAGCGCCAGGTTGTAGTAACTCGCCTCGCCGAGGGCTGCGGCGAGGTCGTCCTCGAAATCGTGGAGGGATTGAAAGTCCTCCGCCGCCATCGGCTCGCCATCCTGATCCACCACGCGGCCGGCGATGACGGCGGCCGGAGCCAGTTCCAGGGTGAGGTTCGTCAGGGCCTGCTTCGGCGCCAGCGTCAGCGAGGCGGGAATCTTCCCGGAGCCGAAGAGCTGCCGCACGAATCCACCACGCGACGCCAGCGCCCGGTACTCGCCCGGCTGGACGCCGTTCAGCTTGAACCTGCCGGAGGCGTCGGTGGCAGTGGCGTTGGGGGCCGCGGCCGGCCGGGGAAAAGCCAACCGCACTGTCTACTCCCAGATGCGCTTGGGAACGCCGAGGTCGCGGTCCTTCAGCCGGTCGTAGAGATAGTAGGTCGAGGTGGTTCCCAGCGATTGGTTGTAGTAACTCGCCTGCCCGAGGGCCTCGGTAAGATCCTCTTCGAAATCGTGGAGCGCTTTCAGTTCGTCCGCCAGCGCGGGCTTCTGAAGGCCGGTGGGCGTGCGGAAGAACTTCTGGTATCCGCCATCCACCAGCGCGCCGATCGCGCCGCCCATGGCGACGCCGGCGCGTCCCGCAGCGCGGACACTCTCGCCGTCTTCCAACAGGTCGATGGCGCACGCGCCGCGGCTCACGCGCACCGCGCCGCCCGGCAGAGGCGCGGTTGCAAAACCCGCTTGCCGGAGGGAGTCGAGGCGTTCGGCGAAGGACGGCGTCTTCAGGCGCTCTCTGCGGAAGAACATGGCTCCATTATACCGGCGGAGTTCGTGCCGGCCGGGAGCGATGTGGGGCGGACCCCCCGGTCCGCGCGGGACGCCCTCGTCCCGCATCCCGAACGACGATACCGGCATCTTGCAGGGTACGGGCAGGCCGACGGGGGCGTCGGCCGCGGACCGGGGGGTCCGCCCCACAAAAAGCCCCTATATCGGGCAGTCGAATTGGCTTCTCCCCGGGCAAAACCTTACTCCACCAGTTCCGCGGCCGCGGTGTCCAGAAACCAGGTCACCGCGCGGCCGTGATGCGAGGCGATCTGCGCGGGATATTTCGCGGGGTCGTACTCGTCCTGAAAGACCGCGCGCACGGCCTCCTTCTTGTCGGCGCCGGCTACCAGGAAGACCGTATGGCTGGCCGCCAGCAGCGCTCCCGGCAGCAGCGTCACGCGCCACTGGTGAAACTTTTCGACGAAAGTGGCGGCGGCGATGTTCTCGCGGTCGCCGATCAGCGGATCGCCCGGAAACAGGCTGGCGGAATGCGCGTCGGGTCCCATGCCGCGGTGGACGGCGTCGAAGCGCGGAAACTCGCCCGGCTCCAATCCGAAGAACTCGCGAATCTCCTCGACGTAACGGCGGGCGGCGGTTTCGGGCGACAGCTCGCCGCAAATGCGGTGCACCTGCCGCTGCGGAATGTGCCCGGGCGCGATCAGGGTTTCGAGAGCCAGCTTGTAGTTGCTGGCCGCGTCGGTGGGAGGAACGCAGCGCTCGTCCACCCAGAAGAGGTGAATGCGGTTCCAGGCGAAACGCGATGCGGCCAGGCGCCGGAACATGGGTTTGGGCGTGGAGCCGCCGGAGATCGCGAGCGTGGCGAACTGGTTGCCGGAAAGCGCTTCTTCCAGAAGCGCGATCAAATGATGCGCGCAGGCCTCGGCCGCCGCCGCCGCATCCGGATAGGTATGCCAACGGACACTCATTACCCGCTAGGATACGCAAGCTGGAGGGCGCGCGCCAGCGTGGCATCGAAAACCGGGTCGCGCCGCACGATGCCCAATTCCTCGCGCACCTGGGAATAGTCGTTGAGCAGCGGCAGATTGGCGCAGTGAGCGACGCCGTCGACCGTCACCACGAGGCGGTCCTGGTGGCGCTCCATCTCCACGCGGAAGCCGCCGCCAGAGAGCGTGACGCGCAGCGAATCGCATTGCGGATCGGGCGCGATGGAGATCTTCAGGTTGGGAAGCGCGTTCGAAATCCAGGCGGCCATGTAGGCGGCGGTGTTCGCCATGGGCGCGGTGTGCGCCACGGAGAGATCCGTCAGGGTTCCGAGCCGCGCCAGGTTGTGCCGGTTCTCGAAGACCTGCGAGAGCGTCTCGCGCCAGCGCGTGATGCGGGTCCAGGCGAGATCGCCCACCGGCGTTCCCCGCGCGGCCAGTTGGGCGACGCCGCCGAGCGCCAGCCCCTGACTGTCGACGATCGTCTTGCCGGCTCCGGCCGCCAGCCCCGCGAACTCCGGCATGGCCGCCAGGCGCGGGCTGCGGCACCAGAAGACCAGCGGCAGATCCGCAACCGCCAGCGGGCGCACCACCGAGGGCAGATCGGCCAGCGCCGCGTCCGATACGGCGATCTCCACCTGTTCGCAGCAGATCTGGCGGTGCCGGCCGAAGGGCATCCAGCATTGCGAGAAAACCCGGCCGCTCATGGCGCGCTCTCCGGCGCCGGTCAAGCGGATCAGGATGGCGCGCGCGGGGTGCTCGGGCATCAGCGCCGCGATGGTTTCGCCCAGGCCCGGCCAGTCGCGGTCGTCCTCCTCCGCCACCACCAGCGTCATGGTGCAGGCGCGCAGCACGCCGGCGTGCGCTTCGCCATCTTCCGCGGCGCCTGGTTTGCCGAAGGACGCCCACAGCCCGGCCAGATCCCGCAACACGCGCTCGGGATTGAGGGTGGACGTCATGGCCGCCTCCATAGGTGGCCGCGACGCGCCAGCATTTCGTCGGCGGCCGCCGGTCCCCAGGAGCCCGCGTCGTAGTTGGGGAACTCGAACCGCGTCTCGCGCCAGACGTTCCGGATAGGCTCGACCACGTTCCAACTGGCCTCCACCATGTCCTGCCGCGTGTACAGCGTGGCGTCGCCGATCATGGCGTCCAGCAGCAGCGTCTCGTACGCCGAGGGCGAGCGCTCGCCGAAACTCGAGCCGTAATTGAAATCCATGGAGACCGGCCGCAGGTCCATCCCCGCGCCGGGCCGCTTGGAGAGGAACTTCAGCGAGATGCCTTCCTCGGGCTGAATGCGCACGATGAGCAGGTTGGGCGAGCGGTCGCCATTGCCCGCGCCGAAAATGGCCAGCGGCGCAGGTTTGAACTGGATGGCGATTTCGGTGACGCGCTTGGGCAGCCGCTTGCCGGTGCGCACGTAGAACGGCACGCCGGCCCAGCGCCAGTTTTCGACGAAGAAAGTGGCCGCGGCGTAGGTGTCGGTCTGCGAATCGGGGCTCACGCCGGGCTCCTGGAGAGAAACCCCGGCGCGTCCTGGCCGCCGATGCGCGCGGGGCCGTACTGCCCGGCCACGGAATTGCCGCGGATCTCGCCGGGCGTCATGGAGCGGATCGAGCGCAGCAGCTTCGACCGCTCATCGCGCACCGAGGTGGCGAGGAAGCTGGCGCTCGGCTCCATGGCGATAGTGGCCATCACCTGCAAGCAGGTGATTCTGGATCATGTCGGCCAGCGCGCCGGCCTCCTGGTAATACGCGCCGCGGCCCTCGACGCCGATGGATTCCGCCGCCGTGATCTGCACGTGGTCCACGTAGCGGCGGTTCCACAAGCGGCTCGAAGATGCCGTTGCCGAAGCGGAAGGCCAGGATGTTCTGCACGGTTTCCTTACCCAGGTAATGATCGATGCGGTAGACGTCGGATTCGTCGAAGACTTCGTGCAGGCTGGCGCTCAGCTCGCGCGCGCTCTCGATGCCGTGCCCGAAGGGCTTCTCGACCACCAGGCGCCGCCAGCCCTTGCCCTTGCCGAGCCCCGCCGCGCCCAGGCCCAGCGCCGCCGAAGCGTACTGGCTGGGCTGGGTGGAGAGATAGAACATGACGCTGCCGCCGGTCTGGCGGGCCGTTTCGATTTCGGCCACGCGCGCGGCCAGCCGCTGGTAGAGGCCGGCGTCGTTGATGTCGCCCGCGACGTAGAACAGGCCCTCGGCGAAGGTGCGCCAGACGTCGGCATCGAAGGTGGTGTCTTCGGAGAACTGCTTGACGGCATCGAGCATTTTCTCGCGGAATTGGTCGTCGGAGAGCGGCGTGCGCGAGATGCCCACGACGGCGAAACCGGCCGACAGCCTGCGGTCGTACGCCAGGCGATAGAGCGCCGGCAGGAGTTTGCGGCGGGTGAGGTCGCCGTTGGCGCCGAAGATGACCACCACGCACTCGGGCACCTGGCGCTCGAAGCGCAGGGGATCCTGGAAGGGATTTTCCGTAGGCATTGTGACCAAAATAGCACGGGGGGTTGGGGTGGAAGGGAACGGGGAGGACGGGGCCTGGAATGCGGATTTGGGAGCGGTGGACGCGATGGCTGGAGCCGGGGAAAGCGACAAATTGGCTGAGCGGAATCGGAGATGCGAAGCGGGCCACGCGGGAAGCCAAGACAATGCCTGGCCTCGGGACGGAGTTTCGGGATGATGGAAACACGACGCTGGCGGTGCGCCGGCCACCGTCTGTCCTCCATTTCGGGACTGAGTTCCGGGACGCTGGAAGCCTTGATTTCAGGCCTCGCCAGCTTCGTCCCGAAACTTACCCTTTGTGAGACGAAAGCCGAGAGCTTCGCGGACTCTTGGGCGCGTGGGCGTTCCAAAAATCTTCTTCGATCTTGTCGAAGGACTTCTCCGGCTGGAGAAGCGGTTGGGCAAACCTGAGATCGAAGTTCGCGTTCTCGGGAAAGCGGTTTTCAAGATCCGGATACACGGATTGGAGCGCCGGGAATTCGGCTCCTTCGTAGAACCACGTCGCGCCGAGCATGAGGCGTTTGGCCCACCTTGGGTCTACGGGTCGAAATTCGCATTCGACGTTGGCAAGCAAACCCCTGTGCCTACCCTGGGAGAGCTTAACGCCGTCCCGCAGACGGTCTGCGGCTTCGTTGAGGAGGGCGAAAGCGGTCCGGTGCGGAAGGCCCACCTCGACAATTTCTGGCAGACCGGAGGTGTCAAACAAGCCAAGTGTGTACGCAAAGCTCGGCGAGCCGGACTCCCCACCCGCCACACACAGAACCTGACAGCCGAACTTTTCGATGGTGTCGATCTCACCTCGATTGAAGTCACGGAGCTTGGACTCCCGCCACCGCCGGGTGCGATTAGTAGCGAACAGACGTTCCGACATTTAATACAAACGATACATCCGATCTCGTCCGAGAACAAAACCGGTTTCTTCTGGTGCGTTCCACAGTGGACCCCCATTGAGACAGACACGCAGGACTGTTGGTCCCGCTGCGGGGACCCGCCGGCCTCCGATATTTTGCCGTGGCTCCGCCCACCGTCGTCCCGCATCCAAAGGTTGCCGGTACGGGTATCGAAAGAGCGCAATCCACCGGCGCTTGAGAACTGCGCGCCAGCGAACGGGCACAGGGCGGCAACGACCGTGGTTGGATGTACGTACTGGTTACAAGCGTCCAACGCTAGCATAAGCATGATGAGAGTGAGCACTACTTTGGCGTAGAGGTCTGGCTTCCTGCGCCGAAGACGAACACGGCGCGTGCCTCGCCGGTGCACCTGCCGCCGTCTCGAAACGGACGCCTTGTCAGACAGCGGCTGTCGTGAGGATCTACCCTGGAACGAAACTCGCGACCTGCGATTCCTGGGCGGCCTTGCGCATCGCCGCATCGAGCGTGGCAAGCCTCAGTCCTTCGCGCGCTGCAAGGTTGACATACGCTGCATCCTCGGCGGTGAGCCCATAGCGCATTGCAGCGGCAGCGCCGTCATGAATTGCGTTTGTGGCGGACGGAGCCCGTTCCACCCCGATGTTCAACCGTGAGAGGGCCGCCAGAAACACCTTTTCATCGGCGGATGTCAGGCGCTTTCGCCGATAGGCGATAGCAAGGCCATTGGCGACCTCACGAGCCCACAGCTCGGGAACGCGAACTCCGTCGCGTTCGGCGACGGCCAGTACGGCTTCGGCATAGACGCTGCTTTCGTCTGGCAACGCCCAGGAGAGAGCGATGGAGGCATCGACAACCAGAGGCATCTAGCGGTGGCCATGGAGGACGTAGTCACGCGTCGTCCAGCCTTCAGGATCGGGTCTGACGCGAGCACGCAAGGCGCGCATCTCAGCGACGATGCTACCGGAGGGAACGGCACGGACGCCGGAATCGATCTCGATCAGCCGCAACACGGTGTCTTTGACCAAACGCTCGGCGTCGGTGCCAGAGTTGGCTGCCACCAGCGTAAGCCGCGCTTCCTGTTCCGGCGTGAGGTGCACTTCCACGCTTCCCAGCGTACGCCAAAGTGTCGGGTGGGGCAAGTCCCGAAACTTGCGAAACTTGCCCCTCCCGATACAAGCATGCAGGCCCAATGTTCCCACTGCACGGACCCGCCGGCCTCCGATTTTTTCCCGTGGCTCCGCCTTGTTCTCCAAGGGCCCGGCGCGGTAAGATATTCTTACCATGCAAACCCGCGTTTCCAGTAAGGGGCAGGTCGTTCTTCCCGGTCCCATCCGGCGAAAGCTTGGACTTGGCCCCGGCGATACCCTCGACGCCAACGTGAAAAGCGGGCAAATCGTCCTTGTCCCCCGCCATCCACGGCCGGCTAAAGCGAGCATCGGGCGCGATGCCGTTACCGGCCTCCCGGTTCTCAGTGCCGGACCGCGGGCCGCGCAACTCACCGAGCGATCAGGTCGAGGACATTCTGTCGAATCTGCCGTGAGATATCTGCTCGATGTGAACGCGCTGGTCGCGCTGGGTTTTCTCGAACACGAGTTCCATGAGCGCGTTGGCCGGTGGTTGCTGAGTCTCGGGAAGGGAACGAGCTACGAAATCCTCACTTGCGCGATCACGGAATTGGGGTTCGTCCGCGTTCTGTCTCAGGCTCCGCAATATGGGCTGACCGTCGCGCAGGCGAGGACCCTCCTGGTCAGGCTCAAGAAGCAGAGGATAGTCCTCTTCCGCTTCATCGCCGACGATCACGACGTCTCGCGGCTTCCCACATGGGTCAAGACGGGGCGGCAGACCACCGACGGCCATTTGGCGGAGTTGGCACGGGCGCACGACTCCGTGCTTGCGACGCTCGACGAACGAATCCCCTCCGCGTTCGTCATTCCGCGCTGACTGTACTTCCTGACTCCGCAGCCGGGCGGCGTGTGTTCTCATCTCTGGAAACCTACCCATTTTCGGGACATCGGCTTCGCCCCACTTCGCTGCGTAACGCGCAAACCGCCGAGGTGGCGGGATCTTGCAGCCGGGAGCCTGTCTTTGCGGAAGATCGGAAGTCCAGCGCGCGGGAGACAGGACGCATCCCCCCCGCACGCCACGACTGCCATCGAGGGCGGTGTCGGCTTGCCGGGTGGTTGCCTCCTTCGGCTCGGCCTGCCAGCACCCGGTTGCGGGATTCGTGCGGGTCCGCACGGGCGGGCTAAGACTCGGGCGGACCGGAGCGGCCTGCGTCGCCGCCTGCTCCCGCCACAGCGGGCTTGACACGCGCCGCGGGCCTGCTAGTGTAGAGATGAACAGTTGAACAGTTCACCCTGTCGCCATGCCTATCGTCACCGTCAAGAACAAGTTCCAGGTAGTCATCCCCCAGGCCCTTCGGGAGCAACTCGGCATCGGCGCCGGCGACCTGCTGGAGGCGAAGGCGGAACGCGGCCGGCTCACCTACACCCCGAAGGCCATCATCGACCGGATCCCCGCCGGCAAGGCCGAGCGCGAGCGCTTCTTCAGGAAGCTCAGCGAACAGGCTCCCGCCTGCCTCAAGGAAACGTGGGCAGCTTCCAAGCGCCGCGGCACCGACAAGCTCACCGTAAAGCAGATCGACGCGGAAGTAGGCGCCGTCCGCCGGCGCTCGGGGAAGAACCGCCGCCCCGCCCAATGAGCGGGGTCGCCCTTGACACTACTGTCGTCGGGTGGGCGAGGTTGGCGGCCTCGGGTACGCAAGACGGTCCAACCTTTGGGACACCGAGCGGACCGCAAGTTGGCCACAGCGTGGCCAATCGCGCGAGCCTCAATCGGCGCAGCCCGCGCGCGGCATGCAACCAGATGGCGCCGAAGATGACTACCACGCACTCCGGCGCCTGGCGTCCGAAGTACCGGGAATTCGAAAGGGGGTTGCGGGAAGAGGGCTCCTACCCGTCTGCTACTCTATGGTCAGGAGGTCAGGAATCCTGACTTTCCGACATTGACCGGGGAAACCCTATGAACACGATTGGCAGGATCCAACACAAGGGCCAGGTAACCATTCCGACCGCCGTCCGTCGGCAGGCCGGTCTCACCAAGGGCGATCTGGTGGACTTCGCTTTCGAGCGGGGGAAGATCGTCATGACCCCGAAGTTGATGATCGACCGTTCCGCGTTCCCCACCGCCGACGGCGAGTACACCCCCGCGCAGCGCCGGATCATCGATGCCCGCCTGGCCAAGGCTGATGCCGACATCAAGGCCGGCCGCGTGTCCAAGGCCTTTTCCGACCACGGCGAATTCGTTGCCGCCCTGGACAGGGAAGCCGCCCGGCTGTCCGTCAGGAAACCGAAACGCCGGGCCAAATGAAGGTCCGGTGGACTGCGCATTTCGTGCGGGCGTACGGCAAGGCGCCCGCGGAGATCCAAGCGGCGTTTCTCAAGCAGTCGTCGCGCCTGCTGAGGAACCTGCGCCACCCTTCCCTCCGGGCCAAGAAGTACGATGACGGCAAGGGCTGGTGGCAGGCGCGGGTGACCAAAGACTGGCGTTTTTACTTCCTCATCCAGGACGACACTTACATCCTGCAGGACATTACGAGGCACCCGAAATAGAGGGAGCAATTACTTGCCGGAATAGCCCACCGCCGTCATGGGGATTCACAGGCGCCGCGGGCCTGCCAGGGTAGAGGGAACGGTTCAACAGTTCAACAGTTCACCCTGTCGCCATGCCTATCGTCACCGTCAGGAACAAGTTTCAGGTGGTCATCCCCCAGGCCCTTCGGGAGCAGCTCGGCATCAGCCGCGGCGACGTGCTGGGGGCGAAGGCGGAACGTGGACAGCTTCGAAGCGCGACGGCACCGATAAGCTCACCATGAGGCAGATCGACGCTGAGGTTGCCGCCGTCCGCCGGCGCTCCGGGAAGAGTAGCCGCCTCGCCCGATGAGCCGGGTCGTCCTGGACACCAACGTCGTCGTATCGGCGCTGCTGGCGTCTTCCGGCACGCAAGCCACCGTCCTGATGCTGGCTTTCGGCGGCCATGATGAATTGCGGTTCCGGATTGGCCACGGTCTGGCCAACGGTGTTTTTGGATTAAGGCGTCATCCGGCCCGGAAACGCTCTCGCCGCTCGGGCCACTCGCTTACGCTCGTGGTTCCGGGTGAGCGGCTATCGCGCAAACCGTGAGGCGAGCCCACCCGCGCCCTCCTCAGCCCGCCGCCACGCCCACAAACGAATATTGCCGTCCGGCGCTTTCCTTGTCGCGGCGGTATGAGTGGAAGTCTTCCGCCCGGCACGCGGTACAGAGATTCGCCGCGTAAATGTGCGCCTCGGGGATTCCGCGCGCCGCCAGTTGCCGGCGATTGGCCTCGGCCAGGTCGATGTGCGCCCGGCCCGCGGCGCCGAAGTGCGCGGCCACTTCCGGCCCCACCTCGTAACAGCACTCGCCGATGCCGGGGCCGATGGCCGCGCGCAGGTCCTCCGGCCGCGTGCCGAACTCGCGCGCCATCGCCTCCACGGCGTGGCCGGCAATCTCCGCCACGGTTCCACGCCAGCCGGCGTGCACCGCCGCCACGGCGCGGTTTCGCGCGTCGGCCAGCAGGATGGGGATGCAGTCGGCCGTGCGCACGGCCACCACCGCGCCCGGCGTCCGCTCGGTCAGCGCATCGCCCTGGCCCAGGTTACCCGCGCGGCCGCACGCCGCCACCGGCGCCGCGGAGTGAATCTGCGAGAGCGTGGCCAGGTTGGGGAACAGGCCGGAAACGTCGGCCAGGCGCGTGCCGAACCCATGCACCAGCCAAGCGAGCGAATCCAGGCCGCTGACGCGGTAGATGTGGCGTGAGTCGCGGTAGAACACGCGGGTTACGCGGGGTTCTGGATCTGCGCGATCCGAACCTGCTTCTTGAATTCCTCCAGCATGGATTCGTCCAGCCGGACTTCGGTGGGCCGCTTCACCAGCGTGGTCATGCCGTCGATCTTGTCCTGGAGCTTCATCAGCGCGTAGAACAGGTTCTCCGGCCGCGGCGGGCAGCCCGTGCAGTACACGTCCACGGGGACGATCTTGTCCACGCCCTGCAGCACCGAGTAGGTATTGAACGGACCGCCGACGCTCGAGCAGGCGCCCATGGAGATGCACCATTTCGGGTCGGGCATCTGGTCCCAGATGCGCTTCAGCACCGGCGCCATTTTGAGCGTGACCGTGCCGGCGACGATCATGAGGTCGCTCTGCCGCGGGCTGGGACGAAACACTTCCGCGCCGAAACGCGCGATGTCGAAACGCGAAGTGCTGGCGGCGATCATCTCGATGGCGCAGCAGGCCAACCCGAAGGTGAGCGGCCATATCGAGGACTGGCGCGCCCAGTTGAACACGTGATCCACCGAAGTGGTGATCACGTTCTTTTCAAACTGGTTCTGCAGAAACGAAGCCACCGGGACGTCTCTCCTTGTGCGGGCTTTCCTACAACCGGAATTGTATCATGCGGGGCGCGCCCGGCTCTGATATACTGCCCGCGATGAGACGACACACCCCCGCCCTCTTCCTGGGAACCGCGATGCTCATGGCCATGGCTGCCCGCGCGGCCGGCCCGCCCACCATCGCCGCGATGTACGACGGACCGATCGCCGGCATCGAACGCGATCTGGTTCCGCTGGTGGAGGCCATGCCCGCCGGCAAGTTCTCGTTCGCGCCCACCAACGGAGAGTTCAAGGGCGTGCGCACGTTCGCCGAGCAGGCCAAGCACATTGCCAGGAATGTCTACACCGTTTCCGCCGCGGCGCTCGGCGAAAAGCCTCCGGTCGATATCGGCGGCGAGAACGGTCCGGCGGCGGTCGAGAGCAAGGAGCAGATCGTGCAGTTTCTGAAGGGCGCCTTCGCGTACGCGCACAAAGCGGCGCAAAGCCTGACCGCGGCGAACCAGATGGACCTGGTGAACTCGCCGTGGGGCGACGGCCAGTACACCAAGGGCTCGCTGGTCTCGATAGCCGCATGGCACAGCTACGATCACTACGGCCAGATGGTGGTGTATGCCCGCATGAACGGCATCGTCCCGCCATCCAGCCGGTAAGGCCGCGGGCGAGCGCTCCCGTTTTCGGCCACCTGGCCGGTGCTCCCGGCGGCGTCCCGCCCGGAACCGCGAGCGTTAGCGAGCGGCCCGAGCCGCGGCGGCATCGCGCGGGAGGCCACGGGCTTCTTGGGGCGGTTCATCTCCCGCGCAGGCGAGCTTCGCCCGCCGGGCGGGTTGACCGGGTACCCCCTTGGGGTCCGCCGCAAGCTACCAGCCTGCCCCGCAGAGCAGCAGAGCCGCAACCCAACCGCGCGGGATATTCCGGGCTGCCGGGGGCCGGATCGTCTCGCGCACAGGCGAGCTCCGCTCGCCAGGCCGCGCCCGGAGGGCACCCACAATCGGCCGCGGGCTGCCAGCCTGCCCCACATAAAACCGTCGCGGCGCGCGAGGAGTTTGACAGGTAGTAGTACATAACACGCGGCTACGTCAACTCGCCGACCTTGCGCAGGTCGAGTTGCAGGTCGCCTTCGTCATCCACGGAGAACGCCGGCGCGAAGCTGCGCTGCCAGAGGATCTCGTCGAAGCGGTAGGAGTGGCGCGCCACCACGGTCTGGCTGAAGGTGTCGTCGTAGGCCTTGATGACGATCAGCACCTCGGCCTGCAACCGCCGCAGGTCTTCGCCGGTCGATCCCGCAAGCGGGCTTTCCTCGCCGATGGGATGCACCACGGTCCAGGTGAGCGGCAGGAAGACCACCTGACTCCGTTCCAGCGCCAGCGGCTTGTAAGCGCGCTGCGGCCGCCCGTCGCGCATCTCCACGGTCATGAGCATGACCCGCGCCTCGATATCCATCAGGTCGTTGGCGCGGCGGTTGACCACGCGAAATTCCAGCGCCGTGCCGCCCTGGTATGGGCTCACCAGCATCCGCTCGCTGAAGGCGATGCGCGCCGAGGGCCGCGACACCCGGCCGAACAGCAGGCCGGTGGCCACCGCGAAACCCAGCACTCCCACCAGGGCCTCGAGGACGGCCACCAGATTGGCCGCCGGTCCGCTGGGCCACATGTTGCCGTATCCCACGGTGCTGAGGGTGTGCGCGCTGAAGAAGAAATCGTTCAGGAACCGGCCGAATTCCGTGGGGGCGTCGGCGCCCTGCAGGTGGCCGCGGCCGAGGCAGAAATAGACTGCCGCGAAGATCGAGTTGGCCACCGTATACCCCAGAAGCAGCGTCAACAGGAACTTCGTCCACCCCATGCTGATTAGGCGCAGGTAGGGATGGAAGTCGCGCAGGATGGCGCCGTGGCGGTGCACGTTGAAACTTCCATCGGGATTCATCATGCGCCGCACGGGCGCGGTGAACTGTTCGGTCAGGCCCGGATCGAATTGCAGGTTCGGCATTCTCCGATGATGCCAGAGAGCGCGCCCCCCCGCTCACCCCAGCCAGGCGCGCACCAGGGCTTCGGGACTCCCCGCCAGATCGAGCGGTTCCGTCCTCGTCTCCTGCTGCCGCTCGACGTATGCCGCCACAATGCCGGACGGCGTGGGCCGCAGTTCCAACCGCCGCTCGCGCGCCTCCAGGCGCAGCGTGGAACCCAGCCACGCCACGTGAACCTTGACGCGCAGCGAGAAGCCCACGCGCGCGGCCTGACGCAGCAACTCGGCGGTGAACGGCGATTTCTTCAGTTCCTCGGCCCACGGCGCGGCGGCCTGTGCGGCGGCTCGCTCCTTCTCCCGCAGGCGCTCCTGGCGCTCCGCCGCTTCCCTGCCCTCAGCAGCCGATTCCAGGCTCTTCAGGTTGTTTTCCAGGTCGTCGAGAAAACTCATGTCTTTCCAGGATACGATGGAGCAGATGCCAGAACCCGCGCCCCAACGCCTTGCCGCACTCCACGCCATCCTTCTTCGCCACCACAAGCGGCTGCTCGAAAGCGAACGAGCGGTCTACGAACGCGATGTGGCCCGCATCGCCTCCACCGGCCAGTATCTCAACCTGGTGATGAACGATCCGTGGTTCGCCTGGCTGCGCGGGCTGTCGCAGTTCATCGTCCTGGTGGACGAGGCCAGGGCTTCGAAGAACCAGCCCACGGACGCGACGGCCGACCGGCTGGTGGGCGAGGCGCGCGGACTTCTAACGCCGGACGAAGCCGGCCAAGGTTTCGCCCACCGCTACTTCGAAGTGTTGCAGCGCGATCCCGAGGCGGTGCTGGCCCATCGCGACATGACGCTGGCGCTGGAGAAGTTGTAGGCCGTCATCTCCCAAAGACCACATCGATGCCGGCAAGAAGGACCTGCAGTTTCGATCGCGGCAGTTTGCCGGCTGGCTCCGTCAGGAGGCCGCGGTCGAGGCTCGTGACTTGCGACACATTAGCCACGGAGTCTCTCGGCAGTCCTGTGGTACGCGCCGGCAGAAAGAGGTTTCCCGGAGCATCCGCCCAGCGAAGGTTGGTTGTGAGCGGCACACACACCACCGTCGCGATTCTGCTGCGATTCAGCGCATCCCCTTGGACCACCACGACCGGCCTCCGAAAGCCCGGCCCGGATCCAGTGGGCGCCGGCAAGTCGGCCCACAGGACGTCACCCTGGGAAATCACCATTCCGTACGCTCAAGGATGCGGCGTGCCGCGCGGGCGGTGAACGGATCGGGCGCCGATCCCACGTCCGCGCAGACGCGGTCCATTGCCTCGGTCACTTCTTCCGCCGAGTGCCGCGCCACGTACTCGCTGACTGCCTCGCTGAACAACTGGCTGCGCGATTTTCCGCTGCGCCGCGCCAGCCGCTCCGCGTCTTCGAATACGCCGTTGGGAATGGAGACCGCCGTCTTCATACTTCTAGTATAACCGACGGCCCCGCCCCCATCACGATTGCTTGTGCGACGCCCGCCAGGCCATGAACAGCAGGAAAGCTCCGAAGACCAGCATGGAAATGCCGGAGTACAGGTTGACGTTGACCTCCGTCAACGGCGCGCGCATATCCGGCGCGAGGACGCCCAGCCCGGTCAGAATGACGCCTAGTAGCGCGAAGAACAAGCCCGAAGGCACTCTGAGATCCATATTATGCGAACCAAATGTTCAGAATAATCACCAGGACCGCAACGAAAACCGCCAGCGGAGCGGGGCGCCGATACCACTTGGCGCCCTCGTCGTGCTTGATCTTCGTGAGGCCGTACACTAATCCTTCCATTTCCTTGTCCGCGCGCGGAGCGGTCAGCAGGCTCACCGCGACGGTCACCAGGAAGCAGGCGCCGAAGGCGCAAATCGCGATCCAGAAATTCTGCACCATCACCGAATTGAAAGTGTGAACCACGCCGAACACGCCGCCTTTCCCTTCGGCCGTGGTGAGCCCCCAGGTGGCCGCCGCGGCAAGCGTGCCGCTCACCAGCCCGGAGAATGCGCCGTGCGCAGTGGCCCGCTTCCAGAACATGCCCAGCAGGAACGTCGCGAACAAGGGCGCGTTCACGAAGCCGAACACGAATTGCAGCAGGTCCATGATGTTGTTGTAGTACTGGCAGACGTACGCCGCGCCGATGGAGAGAATCACGCCCACGATGGTGGTCATGCGTCCCACCTTCAGGTAATGACTGTCGGGGGCGCTCTTGCGGATGTAGCTCTGGTAGATGTCGTAGGTGAATACGGTGTTGAATGCCGTAACGTTGCCCGCCATGCCGGACATGAACGATGCCATCAGCCCGGTGAGGCCCACGCCCAGCAAGCCGGCCGGATAGAAGCGGGCCATCAGGGTGGTGAGCACCTGATCGTAGTCCCCCACCACGACGCCGTGAGAAAGCTTCGTCGGCAGGTTGTAGAGGTGCACGCCGCCAACCCCCGTCATGCTCGCCAGGGCCACGGCGGCGATGCCGGGCAGAATCACCACGAACGGCAGGAACATTTTCGGAATCGTGCCGATCAGCGGAGTGCGGCGCGCCGCGGACATGGAATCGGCCGCCATGGCGCGTTGCACTACCAGAAAGTTGGTGCACCAGTAGCCGAAGCTCAGCACGAATCCGAGCCCCGCTACCATGCCGAACAGTTCCACGCCCATGGGATTGTCACTGGCGTGTCCCATGTACTTCCAGGTGTGCGTCATGTTGGCGGGCAGGCGCGACATGATCCCGTGCCATCCGCCCGCCTTGGCGCATGCCAGAATGGCCAGCGGCGCGAATCCCGCCACGATCAGGAAGAACTGCAGCACCTCGTTATAGATGGCGCTGGTAAGGCCGCCCAGGTAGGTATAGGCCAGCACGATGGCCGCCGACGCCAGCACGCTCACGTTGAAATTCCAGCCCAACACCAGGTGCAGCAGCAGGCCGAGGGCGTACATCGAGATGCCCGAAGAGAAGATGGTCATCACCGCGAACGTAAAGGCGTTAAAGCCTCGCGTCTTTTCGTCGAAGCGCATCTTCAGGTATTCGGGAACGGAGCGGGCCTTGCTGCCGTAATAGAACGGCATCATGAAAAGGCCCATGAAGATCATGGCCGGAATGGCGCCCAGCCAATAAAAATGGGCGGTCATGATGCCGTACTTGGCGCCGGAGGCGGCCATGCCGATCAGTTCCACGGCGCCCAAATTGGCCGCGATGAATGCCAGGCTTGTGATCCAGACCGGGACCGAGCGCCCCGAAAGCAGAAAATCGCCACTGGTGGAAACCTTCTTGCGCAGCACCCAACCGATGCCGATCACAAAGGCGAAGTAGGCAGCCAGAATGACGTAGTCGACGGCAGCAAGTTTCAAGGGAAGTTCTCTCCGCTTCTACGAAGTTCAAATTTGGAACACCTGAGTTTACCACAGGGAATTGGCGGCCACGCTGGCTCTTTCGGGCGATAATACCAGGGATGCTCCCCGAGATGGCCGGCGGCCTGGCGGTGTCGGTGTGGCTGTACCTGCTGTTCGCGCGCGGAGGCTTCTGGCGCGAGTTCCGCCGGCCGGCGCCCGCGCCCGAACCTTCGGCAGCCGGCGCGCCGCGAGTCGCCGTCGTCATCCCCGCCCGCAACGAGGCTTCCGGAATCGGCCGGGCGATCGAGTCGCTGGCCGGCCAGGAGCCCTTGCACATCGTCGTAGTGGACGACGCGAGCGAGGACGGCACCGCCGATCGCGCCCGCCAGGCCGCGCCCCCTGGCGTGCTTACCGTCCTCGCCGGCGAGCCCTTGCCGGCCGGCTGGACCGGGAAACTTTGGGCCGTGGAACAGGGCGTTCGCCACGCCGCGCGCTTCGAGCCGGAATACCTGCTGCTCACCGATGCCGATATCGTGCACGCGCCGGGCGCCATCGCCGCGCTGGCGGGCCGGGCGCAATCCGGCGGCTACGACCTGGTCTCCTACATGGCGACGCTCGACTGCCGCACCCTGGCCGAGCGCGCCCTGGTTCCGGCGTTCGTGTACTTCTTCCTGGCGCTCTACCCGCCGGCCTGGATTCGCGATCCGCGCCGCCAGACGGCGGGGGCCGCGGGCGGCTGCATCCTCATCCGCGAAGAGGCGCTGCGTCGGATCGGCGGCATCGCTTCCATTCGCGGCGAACTGATCGACGATTGTGCCCTGGCCCGCGCCGTCAAACAATCGGGCGGCCGCGTCTGGCTGGGCTTGAGCGCCGGCACGCGCAGCATCCGGGAGTACGCCACGTTTGGGGAGATCGAGAGCATGATCGCGCGCACCGCCTTCACGCAGTTGCGCCATTCCCCACTGCTGCTGGGGGCGACGCTGGTGGGGTTGGCCATCACCTACCTGCTGGCTCCCGCGCTGGCGCTGGCCGCCCCGCCACGCGCGGCTGCGCTGGGCGCCGCGGCGTGGCTGCTGATGTCGGCCAGTTACGTGCCCGCCCTGCGCTTCTACCGGCAATCCGTCTGGTGGGCGCCGCTGCTGCCCGCTATCGCGGTCTTCTACGCCTGTGCCACCGTCCACTCCGCCCTCGACTCGTGGCGCGGGGCGGGCGGAGTGTGGAAGGGCCGGGCTTGTGGGGCGGACCCCCCGGTCCGCGCGGGACGCCCCCGTCCCGCTACCAGCTCGCAGAATCAAGCGCCCGCCCTTGGCGGGAAGCCGGCCAGGGGGCCGGCTGCGGACGGGGGCGTCCGCCCCACAACGTGGTGGCCGCCATGGAAGCATTGATGGTAGACTCGTTGGTCTGAATTCAAGTTCGGTATCCCCAATGACTGAAGCGTTTCGCAAACAGTACGGCTCCGCTGAGGGCCTCCGCATTTTCCGCGCGCCGGGGCGCGTCAACCTCATCGGCGAGCATACCGATTACTCGCTCGGCTTCGTCCTTCCCGTGGCGTTGGAACTTGCTACTTACGTGGCCACCGCGCCCAATGGCGACGGCATGTTGCGCATGTATTCCGAGGATCGCCAGGAGCTGGGCGAGTGGCCTATCGCCGACCTGCCGGGTCTCAAGCCGGCGAAGCACTGGACCGATTATCCCCTCGGCGTGGCGCGCGAACTGATCGACGCCGGGTTCCCGCTGGCGCCGGCCAACCTGCTGATCCGCAGTACCGTGCCCGATGGCGGCGGGCTGAGTTCGTCGGCCGCGCTCGAGGTATCCACGGCGCTGGCCCTGATGCTCGGCCGCCCGCTCGGCCCCACCGAACTGGCCAAGCTGGCGCAGCGCGCCGAGCACCGCTTCGTGGGCAATCCGTGCGGCATCATGGACCAGTACATTTCGGTCTTCGGGCGCGAGCACGCGGCGGTCGAGATCGATTGCCGCAGCCTGGAGCACCGCCTGGTGCAACTGCCCGCGGGCGTCACGTTCCTGGCCGTGAATACCATGGTGAAGCACGCGCTTTCCGGGTCGGCCTACCGCGACCGCGTGGCCGAGTGCGCCGCGGCGGTGGAAGGGCTGCGGCGGCACTTCCCCGAGGCCAAGACCCTGCGCGACATTTCGGTGGAGCAGTTCGAGCCCGTAGCGCACGAGTTGCCGCCGGTGGTGGCGCGGCGCGCCCGCCACGTGGTGACCGAGGATGCCCGCGTCCATGCCTTCGTGGACGCCAGCGTGCGCGGCGACCTGCAGGCCATGGGGCGGCTGCTGGTGGAATCGCACCGCAGCCTGCAGCACGATTACGAAGTGAGTTGCGAGGAACTCGATTTTCTGGTGGATAGCGCCCTGAAGATCGAGGGCGTGCTGGGCTCGCGCATGACCGGCGGCGGATTCGGCGGCTGCACGGTGACCATGGTCCGCGAGGACGCCGCGGCCGCGTTCGCCGCCAGCATCGCGCAGGCATACGAGGGCAAGTACGGCGTGACGCCCCGCGTTTACCCCTGCAAGCCGTCCGCCGGCGCCGGCGAAGTCACCGACTTCGCAACGGTGCCAAAGGCGTGAGAGAAACGGTTGGCAGGCGATAGCGCCTGCCCCGCCCTACTTCGCCTTCTTCAGCGGAACGGTCAACGACCCGATGGCATGCGAGTCCCGGTCGTACACCAGGAACCGCAGCTTCTCCGCGGTTTCCCGCACGTTGATATCGATCGGCGGATTCCACACGAAGCCTTCCGTTTTGGCCTTGGCCAGTTCGTCCGCCGTCCAGCTCAGGTTCAAGGGGCTGACACCGGAGACCTGCGGGTCCGCGCCCGCCACGTAGCCCACCATCCGCATGTCCAGGTGGCCGGCGTACCGGTCCCCCTGCTCCGCGATGCGGATATCGGCCGGATCGATGCCCAGCCTGAAGCGCATGACGGTTCCGCCTTGGGGGCTGGGCGTCATGGCGCAGCGCAGGCCGATCTCGGAGGCGTCGAACGCCGTCGCGGCCGCCAGGTTCAGGGCCTCCTGCTCGTCGCTGGCTTTGTCCGGCAACGCGTAGTATCCCGTTTGCGCCTGAATCCGCACGCCCTTGCGGGCGCAGGTGACGCGCAGGTTGTGGAACTTGCCGTCCCAGTTCGCCGGCGGCGGATAGTATCCAATCTGATAGCTGGTGCGCGCGTCGTTCATGGCCTGCCGCACCGTCGAGGGAATCGCGTTGGTCGCCTTTGCCGGTCCTCCGGTCCAATCGGCGATCTGCCGCAGCCCTTCCTCGCTGTTGACCCCCGCGCCCTCCGAATCGTCCACCCCGCCCATCCCCGGGGGCACCTGCATCACCGGATAGACGGCCACATTGAAGCGGTCCAGAATCAGGCACAATCTGCGCAGCAACGGCCCGAAGTCCACGGGCTCGTGCGAAGCCGTGTTGGCCGCGGGAACCGAAATCGGAACCCCGCGGGTGATCCACACGACGTCCTTGCGTCCCGGAATCCCGGCCAGCATCCTGCCCACGGATTCGAGCGCCCCGTAGGTCAGCCGCACGCGAGTGCCGATATCGATCGCCGTCGGACGCAACTGGAACATCCTGGTCAACGCGCCATCGACCAGCTTCCTGGCGTCCTTGGTCCACGGAACGCCGCCCGACGCGGGCGCTTCGTCTCCAGCGCTGGGCAGGGCGCGAACGGGGAACAGCTTGGCGTCCGCCGTCAGAACGTAAAGGTAGAGGGACTCGCCCGACTCGACCGATTTCAGCCCATCGACCAGGTAGCTCGACGCCTCGCCCCGCGCTCCAAAGGTCTCGTTGAGCAGGTCGAACAGGATCAACGTGACGTGCCCTGCGTTGCCCGCCCCGCGATTCGAGAACTCTCCCGCGGCAAGCGGCGGCGCCTGTTGCAGCTTGCTCTCGCTATGACGAAAGACCTCGACCTTCTGCGGCTTCCCGGCGTCGGCGATCTCGAAATCGCCGGCCGTCAGATCGCCCACCGGTTGCCCGTGGCTGTCGAGCGCCACCACGGAAAGCTGGACAGCTTTGGCGGGCGCCGCGGCTCCCGCCGCCTGTCCGTCAGCGCGCTCACCGGCGGCGCAGGCGGCCGCCAATAGCATGGCGATCCGCAATGCCTTGATATTCTGCACGCTTTTAGGATATCAGTGACACCGCGGCCCTGCCAGCGGCCATTTCGAGCTACCGGAGGGCGCAACTCCGCCCTACTGCACGAACACGGTGTAGCTGGGCGAGCAGAACGTCTGCGAACCGGCGAACGCGCAGACCACCAGCGGCTCGGCGCCGGGCGCCAGGCCGCCGGGATAGGATATCAGTGACACCGCGGCCTCGCCAGCGGCCATTTCGAGCTACCGGAGGTCCCGATTCCGTCCTACTGCACGAACACGGTGTAGCTAACCGAGCAGAACGTCTGCGAACTGGCGAGTGCGCAGACCACCAGCGGCTCCGCGCCGGGCGCCAGGCCGCCGGGAACGGCTACGTTGACCTGTTGCACGCCGGTAAGCCCAGGCGCGGGGCCGGCGTATACCGGAGTCAGGCCGCCCTGCCCGCCGATCTGCGCGGAGACCAGCGCACCGGCGGGAATCCCGGTGGCGAAGATCTGTAGCACGGTCCCGGCTTTGGCGGCGGAGGCCGGCGCGTTGAGGCCGTTGTCCTGGTTGAGAACGCCGGGGTTGAATATCGCCGGACCGGCGGGCGCCAGCGCCACGGCAAAGGCAGTGCTGCTCACGCCGTCCACGGTCACCACCAGCGATGCGGGCGTCTGGGACGGGATCAGGCTGGCGGGCACCTGCAGATTGATCTGCGTCGCCGATGTGTACAGCAGCGTGGCGGGCGTGCCGTTGAAGGTGACGGAGACGCTCTTGCCGGCCAGGTTCGTGCCCATGACCGTCCCCAGGGAGCCGGGCGCCAGAGGCGTTACCAGCAGGCTGGCGGCGTTGACTACCGAGGTCACCGTCACCGATGGCGCGGGCGGCTGAACCGCAGCCGGCGCCAGCACGGTCACGGTCACGGGGAGGGTCACGGGGGCCGATTGCGGTCCGCCTCCGCTCACCACCAGGTTCGCCTTGTATACGCCCGCGGTCAGGTTCTGCGGCTTCGCCCACACCCGCGCGGTGGCGTCGTTCTGGCCGGAATCGTCGCCAACCAGCAGCCAGCCGGAACCGTTCTGATAGTCGATGGCGATGGACCAATTCAGGATTCCGCCGCCGCCGTTGTGGATGTAGATCAGGCCGGGCACCTCGGTGGTGGGCCCGCCGGCGGTGACGGTGGTCTGAAACGCGGTAGTGGTGGCCACCTGGAGTTCGGGGAAGTAGCCGGCCTGGCAATCGCCCACGGCGCCGCAATCGGAGGCGGGCTGGGAGGCGGCGAAGCGCGGCACGGGAGCGGTTTGGGAGGCCGTCGAAACCGACGACACCGGCGCGTAGGATACGGTTTCCTGCGCCACGGCCGCCGCCGTCACGCTGGACAGTCCGATGAACGTGGGAAACTGGACGCTTTCGATGGCGGAGAGATTGGCGTCCACCACCTCGTAGACCGCGTAGCCGGAGCCGTTGGTCAGCGGAACGGAACTGGCGGAATCGAGCAGCCTCGGGCCCGGCCCCGCCGGCAGAGCCATGGGTGCGCCTCCGGCGCCGGAACTGTCGCTCAACGCGACACGTGCCAGAAGCAGCGTCCCGCTGCCAGGCACGTAACGGCCGACGGCCTGCGGTATGCCGAGGTCGCCGCCGGAAGTGGGCACCAGGGCGTCGCTGCCCGAAACGAAATCGGGAAGAAAAAGCTGGGCGTTGGCCGGGAGACCGGAGTACCGGACGGCGAACCGCGTGCCGTTGTCGTCGCCCGCGCCCCGAGGTTGAAAGGCCCCGGCAAAAGCTTCGGTGAAACGCGTGGAGGCCAGCGCCGTACCCGCCGCGAACAGGTTGGTCACGCCGATGGTATCCGGCAAGGGCGATCCCAGGCACGTGATCCCGGTATCGTAGAGCGTGGCGGTCAGGCTTTTCAGCGCGTACGCCACCGTCACCTGCGACTGGTTCAGGGCCACGTTGAACGAAATGTTAGCGGTGATGGGTTGCGGCCCGGAGCCGGCCAGCAGACTGGCGTTCACGCGGATGCTGGAGACCTTCAGATTCAACCTGCCGCTGGCCGGCACGGGCAGGTTGATTCCGTCGAAGGACACGCTCTGGCCCGCCACCACGCCGGAAATGCCCGTGGGCGCGTACCCGCTGCCCGAATCGGCCAGAAGCACGGCGTCGCGCGCCACGCCATTGGCATCCACGGGATTGGTCACCGTCAGGGGTAGAAAGACTGCCAGGACGCCGGACACGGTGGTGGGATTGTTTCCGAAAGAGCACTGCAGGAAGATATCGCCGACGCGCTCCGCGACGCCCTCGGCGCGGATCTGGGGCGGACTGGTGGTGACGGCGCACTGGCCCGGGCCGGACTGAGCCTGGGAGGACAGCGGGATGGCGAGAACGCCAACCACGAGCGCCAGCCGCCGCATCGCGGTTAGCGCCGGACGAGAACGCACGCAACGCGAGTTCTGTGGCATGGTACCTCTGTTTTCTATTCTCGTGCTCCGCGCCGCCGGCGGCAATAGGGTGGCGCGCGGACCGGTACCAGGCAGTGTGCGGAATCGACCGTTCACCACCCGGAGATGTGCCTGGGATCCAGGCCCACTAGGTTGGACGCGCTCCGGGCGTTACGGTTGCCGATATCGCTAACCGCCAGTGCCAGGATCGCGGCGTCGGGTGCTGCCGCGAAACCGCTCGGGACCCCGGGGGCCTGGAGTGGCGCCCCGCAAAGGCATCAAACCACACGGCCGGAGACCCAGGCGCCGGGCGTGGTTGGAGCTGAGGTGGGGGCCGATGGGAACGCCGCGCCAGCCGCCGGCCGGGGCGTTTACCAGGTCGGATCCGAGTAGGGCCTGCCATCCAGGCCGACCTTATCGGAGCCGCTGCGGACGTCGAAGATGCCAGGCTCGGACTGGTCGACGCTCTGGGTGGCGTCCTCCATAATCAGGCGCCAGGTCTGGTTGGAGCCGGTTATGGGGTCGATGGGAACGTCGCGCAGGTAGCCTTCGGTCACCAGGTCCTGGAGGGCTTGCGGGGCCTTTTCCTTGTCGTAGGTGTAGTTGTCGATCACCGTGCGCAAGGTGAAGAGGTTGTTCTTCAGCACGCTCTCCCTGGCGCGGAGGATGGACTTCTGATAGACCGGGATGGCCATGCTCACCAGGATCACGATGATGCTGATCACCACCATCATCTCGACGAAGGTGAATCCGCGGCGGGCGGCCGGCCGGTTCCGGGCCGTCCTACCAGGCTGAATAGGAAGTTCCATCGGGAGCTTTATCCGTCGTCTTGCTATAGACCGAGAAAACGTTCTGACCGCCCCAACTGGTGGAGGTCGGGTCGTCGGCGTCGCTGCGCAGGCCCCACTCGGTGTTGTGGGTGAACGGATCGACGGGGACGCGGCGAAGGAAACGGACCTTCTTGCCGTCCGGCCCGTTGAGTTTCTGTCCGTCCACCAGGATTTCGAGCGACTCCGGGTAACAGTTGGTTCCTTCCTTGACCATCCCGAAGTAGCCCTGGTCGCAGTAATCCTTGTACTTGTCGATGGCCGCGTACATGGTGCGCAGATCGTAGCGCAGTTCGCGCTCCCGCTCGGCGCGCACTTTGGACCGGGCCAGCGGGACCGCCATGGACGTGAGGATGAGCATGATGGTGAAGGCCACGATCAGCTCCACCAGCGTCAAGCCTCTCTGGCGCGCGCGCTTCTGACCAAGGTGCCGCATACGTCTATCGGATACCGATCGTCAGATCGGCGGGATTGCCGGTGGCAATGGGCTGCCCCTGGGAGTCGCGCACCGAGATACTGGGAATCGCCACCGTGGTCGAACCGCGGCCGAGCGTCTGGAAACTCAACTTCACCAGCACTCCGGCCGGGCTGCTGACGCCGGGCAGGCCGGGCGGGCGATTGAGCACCAAAGTCGCCGTTCCCAGGTCGTTCTGAATGTTCTTGTTGAGGGCCGGCGCCTGACCGTCGGAGGCCAGAAACTCTCCGGCCGTGACGTCGTTGAGCCGAAGCATTTTGGGATCGAAGCGAATCATCATGGGAGCCGACGACACGTCCTGCCCGCCTTCCAACACCACGGAGACAGCCGCCACGCTGTTCACGCCCGTCTCCATCTGCAGTGGGTTGAACCGGACCCGGGCGGCCGGCGGGGCCATCGCGGCGGGCGCGGCAGCCAGCGGCGCGGTGGCCGGCGGACCAATCGCGGCGGGCGGGTTGGCCGGCGGCGCGGCGGCCGGCGGAGCCATCGCGGGGAGCGCGGTGGCCGGCGGAGCGGTGGCCGGTGGGGCCATCGCGGCGGGCGCGGTGGCCGGCGGAGCGGTGGCCGGTGGGGCCATCGCGGCGAGCGCGTTGGCCGGGGGCGCGGTGGCCGGCGGCGGACCTATCGCGGCGGGCGCGGTGGCCGGCAGACCCATCGCGGGAGGTGCGTTGGCCGACGGAGCGGTGGCCGGTGGGGCCATCGCGGCGGGCGCGGTGGCCGGCGGAGCGGTGGCCGGTGGGGCCATCGCGGCGAGCGCGTTGGCCGGGGGCGCGGGGAATGGGGATGCGGAAGCCGCCCCCGGCGCCAGCGGCGTGTACTCCACCCTGGCCGGGATCTGGCCATCGACGGCGATTTCCAGCGGTTTGGGAGAATGGCGCAGGCTGATGCTCTGGGCGGTGCCCACGGCAATGGCGCGCAGGTTATCGGGAGTGTACTCGGGCCGCCGGATGATATGCGGAATCAGCACCACCATCATCTCGTCGGTGTTCCGGTCGGCGGTCTTGCCGCTGAACAGTTTCCCCAGGATCGGGATCTTGCTCAAACCCGGGATGCCGGTCACGGTCACGTCGTCCTGTTGCTTGGTGACGCCGCCGATCAGCGCCACTTCGCCTTCCTTCACGCGCAATTCCTGTTCGATTTTGCGCTGGCCGAAGATCGGTTCGCTGACGCCCCCGCTGCCGCTGGAGTCGGCGCCCTGGCTCTGATACCCGTCGATTTGCGAAACATCCAGCTTCAGGTGCATGTAGATCTCGTCGCTGCCCACCACGCGGGCCAGCAGTTCCACGTTGACGCCGACATCCTGGTAGCTGAACTGGGTATTCACCAGCGAGCTCACGCCCACACCCGTCGCTCCCGGCGTATAACTCCCCGTGGCCACCGGCACGCGCTCGCCGATGTTCATGGTGCTCTTGACGTTATCCACGGCGCGGATCTGCGGCGCCTGCAAAACCCTGGTGCGGGAATCGCTCAGCGCCGCCTGCAACAGCGCCCCCGGAAGGGTGGTGGCGAAATCCGCGCTGGAGATGTGCCCCAGGTTGGCCAGCGGAACCATGGTGCCGGCGGTGCTGGAGCTGGAGGTCGTGGTGGTTCCGGTGGTGGTGCCGGTCGTGGTTGACGAGCCGGCGCCGGTGCCGCTACTGGTCCCCGTGCTGGTCGATGAGTTGCTGGAACTGCTCTGCACCTGAAGACCGCTGCGCGGCGTAAAACTCACCGGCAGGTTCAAGCCGGTGGAGGCCACGGCGGCGGTGATCTGCCGGCTGAAGCTGGTGGTGGCGTCCATAACCAGGACGTCCACCAGCACTTCGCTCTTGGGCTTATCGACATCGCGAAGCAGTTTCTGGCACAGTTCCACGCGATCGGCCTCGCCGCGCACCACCAGCGCCCACCCCGCCGTATACTGAAACACGCGCTGAATTTCGCACCCGGTGCGGAGGATCTGCTGGATCTCCTGGAGTTCGGTAGGCTGCGTGACGTTCTGCAGGTAGAAAACCTTGGTGACCATCTCTTCGAAATCGCGGCGTTTGTTGGTGTTGTCGTTGATGACCAGGATGGCGTTGGGCGACAGCGCCTTCCAGTACGACTTGGTGATCACGGCGACGTAATCGAGGGCCTCTTCGACGGTGGCCTTCTGCAGGTTGACGGTAATGGGACTGGGTGGTTCGGTATACTCCGGATCGAAGAGGACGTTGATTCCGGCGAGCTTGCCGATACTTTCGAAGATCTTCCTGGTCTTCTGCCCGCTGAGGTGCAGATCGATGGGGCTGGGGTCGGGCGGTTTGAGTTCCGGCAACGAGAGGAGGCGGCCGATCCGTTCGGCGTCCTTCCGCTGGGCTTCTTCGTAGGGCGTGAGGGCGCGAATCTCGGGCGGGGATTCCTTGCCGGTCTGCTGCACCCGTTGGCGCTCGCGCAGGATCATCTGGTTGGTTTCGGCGAGTTCCTGCCCGGCGATGATGGACCCGGGGTTGATGACGTAGGCCTTCTGGAACTCCAGCAGCGCCTCGCCCAATCGGCCTTCGCCGCGGATCTTGCGGGCCCCGTTCGACATGCATCTGGGCGGCCTGGAAACGGGCGCGGTCGCAGGCCATCTGGTACAGGATGTCGGACGGATCTTCTTCCAGCGCCTTGCGATAGCCGTCCAGGGCGGCGTCCCATTCCTTCTTGCTCTCGTGCAGCTTGGCCTCGGCGTAGAACTTGTCTCCCTTGCGGGTTTTGGCCTCCAGCGGAAGCATCGGCCCGAGCATCGCGGTGGCCATGAAAACCGCGGTTAAACGATTGAAAAGAGACATGTTCCTCAACTTTTGCGGACCTCTAAGCCGGTGGCGCCGCACCCTGCGAGTGGATGCTCTCTCTGCATCTAAACTCATTGACGGCGCGGGCCCTCCGGACGTGGAGGTCAAAAGCAAAAAGGGGTCAGACCCCTTTTTCGAAAAGGGGTCTGACCCCTTTTTCGGCTATGCTTGAGTTGACACTTGGCAGACAAACAATTCACCTTCAAGATCCTGAGCGATAACCGGCGCGCCGGGCACGAGTACTTCCTGCTGGAGCGGTTCGAAGCCGGCATGGTGCTCACCGGGACGGAGGTCAAGGCCGCCAAAGACGGCAAGGTGCAGCTCAAGGAAGCCTATGCGGCGGTTCTGAACAACGAGGCCTGGCTGGTGAACGCCCACATCAGCGAGTACTCGCACGGCAACCGGGAGAACCATCCCGCCGTCCGCAACCGCAAGCTGCTGTTGCACCGCAAGGAAATCGACAAGCTGCTGGGCCAGACCCGCGAGAAGGGGCTGGCGCTGATCCCCACGAAGATCTATTTGAAACAGGGACGCATCAAGTGCGAGATCGCCGTGGCGCGCGGCAAGAAATTGCACGACAAGCGAGCCACGGAGCGTGCCCGGACGGCCGAAGACGAGGCTCGCGCGGAGATGCGGCGGCGCGCCTGAAAGAGCGCCGCCTGGCGGCTCAGAACGTCAGGGCGTCGATCAAGCCGGCCAGGGCGGTTTCGAGAGCGGTCTTCCGTTTCCGCAGCTCCGCCTGCTTGTCGCGCAGGGCGGCGATCTGCCGCTCGGTTTCCTCCAACTGCCGCGCGTAGTTCTGCACCTGCTGCTGCTGGCCGCTGACGCTGTTGAGGCTGGCGATGTTCTGGCGGATCCGGGTCTCGTCGCCGGTCAGCAAGCTGCCCTGGGCGGCGGCGTCGGCCAGCGCCGCCGCGTTATCCGCCACCTGGCGTTTCTGGTCGGCGATCTGCTGCAACTGGCGGCGTGCGGCGTCGCTCAATTCGCGGTTGCGCACGTATTCCAGGACCGCGTCGGGCGTCAGGCTGGTCACGCCGTAGCTCTGGTCGTAGACGCGCTCCTCGCTCACCGCGAACTCGCGCGTTTCGCCGGCCGGCAGGGCGATCTCGAAGCGGTAGGCGCTCGCGGTTTTCTCCGTGGGCTTCTGATTGAGCAGGGTGTAGCCGGGGCGCAGAGGATGCTCGATGATCAGCGTCTTGGCCTTTTGATCCACATTGCGCGCGGTGTAGGTGCGGGTCTCCTCGGCGGCCAGGCGGGTGGTGAGGACGCCGCGGCTGGCGTGAATCTCGCGGGTCACCGCGGCCTTGCCGCCGAACGCCTGGGTGACGCGCGTGCCCAGATCGACGGCATAGCTGATGAGGCGCTTGTCGCCGCTCTTGAGGGTTTCCATGAGGGCCTCGCCGCCATAAGCGCCGCCATCGTAGACCGTGATGGGGCCGCCATCCAGCGTCTTGCCGGTCGAGTTGGTCAGCTCAGCGGCGTTGGTGGGATGCTCGGAAGAGCCGCCGGAATAAATGAGCAGCTTGCGGGAGTCGATCTTCTGCTGGAGAAACGGCAGCAGCGCGGACTCGTTCTTGTGGATGGTCACCGGCTGGGAGATGCGGTATTCGAACAGCTCGCCCAGCTCGCGCGCGGTGGCGTCGGAGACGATGGAACTGGGGGCAACCAGGGCGCCGATCATGCCCGCCGTGCGGCCGTTGGTCGGCTCCCCGGCGGCCCCTGCATCCTTGCGGGCCGCCATGGCGCGCATGGCGTGCGGCGCTGCGCCGGGTGGCGGCGGCGCGACCCCAGCCGGCTGCTGCGGCGGGGCGTTGGCCGTAGCGAGGCCGAATGATTCTTCGTAGATCACCGGCCGCGCGGCGGTGTCATCCGGAAGATCGGCCGTGGGGCGTTCGACGTATCTGGGCGCGTAGAGCTGGCTGACGAAGGAAATCGGCCGTCCGGAGACCAGCGAGAGCGCCACGTTGGTCCAATCCTCGCCGCTGGTGTTATCCACCATGGCCCAGCCTTCGATCACCGACTGGCCGGTGGCGCCGAAAATCAGCCGGTAGCTGGATTTCCACACCGGCTGCGGCACGGTGTAACTGGCCACGATCTCGCGCTCCTTGGCGCCGCTGGCGTCGATGTAGACCGCGCGCTTGTCCTTGGACCGCGCGGTGGCCACCATCGCCAGGTAGTCCTTGAACTGCTGCTGCAAGTGCGCGTCGCCGAAGCGAATGCCGTTGGCCGCGCCCAGGTCGAGGGAGTGCAGCTCGCCATCGTCCATGAGGAGGGTAAGCTGCTCGCGCTCGGGCTGGGTGTTGGTGGCGGCCGTCAGACGGGCTCCCACGACCACGCCGGAGACGGCGCGGTCGCCGAGTTTCAGTTCCACGCGCGCGCCCTTGAGCTGGTCCAGCAGGCCGCTCAGCGCCTGGGAATCGGCGATGTGGAAGGGGAATGCTTCGAGGGCGTGGCTCAATGGGTCCATGGAATCGTAGCGCAGGCCGGCGATTTTGCCGCCGCCACGCTCCTCGATGGTGAGCGATTTCAGCACGTCGTTCATGTCGGACGCGTTGAATTCCAGACGCGCCGATTCGCCGGGAGCCAGGCGTCCCGCGCGTTCAAAGAAGCCGATGCCGTGCTTGTAGAGGACCACCTGGGTGACGGGAAGATCGGCGGCGGCGAGCGCAGCCGCGCCGGCGAACAACAGGACCAGGGTTCGTTTCATGAGTTTTCGACACCTTTCTCCACCGGCAATATGCCGCGAGGCGCGCCGGCCTTTCACGGTAGACGCCGGTTTCCATCATGACGCGTTTCGGCCGGGAAAGGACTGGGGCACACTCCCCCCGGTACGAAAATACCGGTACTATCGCAAATTTCGTGTAAAATCGCAGAAGATACCCGGATCATGGCAAAACCCGCGGGACGCATCCTGATCGTGGACGACCAGCCAGCCCTGCTGCGCATGATGAACGCCTATCTGACCCGCCTGGGATACACCGTGGCTACCGCCAACACGACGGAAAAGGCCTGGGCCCACATCGAGTCCGATCCCGGAGGCACCGATGTGGCCGTGCTGGATGCCACCATGCCGGGACTGAGCATGAACGACCTGGCCTCGCGCATTCTGGGCGCCAACCCGAGGCTGCGCGTCCTGGGAGCAAGCGGTTATCCTGTGGACATGGCGGCCGTGGAAGCGGCGGCTCCGGGGCGGGTGTCGTTTCTATACAAGCCGTTCACTCCGGAGATGCTGGGGGCCGCGCTGCGGAGATTGCTTGGCACGGAAGCGGAAGACCTTTGAACTGGCTAAGGAAGTAAGGGCCATCGCCCGGGAACGGGTTGGCCCCGTTCCGGCCGGCCAGGCAATCGAACCAAAATCGGCGCGCAAGAAGCCCAAATACAAGAAGCGCGCGGAGGATCAGGACGAGTGAACCAGGGAAACGAGTATTCACGGCGCGAGTTTCTGGCTTTTGGCGGGGCGGCCGCGGTATTGCGTTCGCCGTTCCACCACCTGCCGTGGTGGCGCCCCAAAGAAGTCGCGATTGCCGGAGCGCGGTTTCAGATCGTTCGCAGCAAGCTGAAGCATAAGCCGTCGCGGCGGCGCTACCTTCTGATCCACGGCGATGAGCAGACCGCGCGCGAGGTGCTGCTGCAACATATGCGGACGCACTCGGGCGTGGCATTCGTGGCGGAGGGCACGACGCGCAACGTGCCCATCTTGTCAGGCCAGATCGATCCCAACCGCATGTTCTCGCGGCGCGGCGCGGAAATCAGCCTGAAGAGCCTCAACCCCAACTGGACCGCGGAGCAGGTTGGCGCGGCGCTGGACTTGCTGGACGGGGAGCGCGAGCGGTTCCTCGACGCCATCCTGCCGTCCGGGCGGGACCTGATGGTGGCGCTGCACAACAACACCGAGTACTCCTTCGCCGATGAAGAGCCGGTGAGCGACCGGAGCGACCGCAACCAGCCCGGCGACCTGCACGCCTTCTTCCTGTGCACCGACCCGGCCGACTACCAACTGCTGGCCGCGTCGCCCTACAACGCGGTTTTGCAGGCGCGCATGCGCGCGCCCGACGACGGTTCGCTCTCGCGCCGCGCCGCCGCCCGCCGGCTGCGCTACGTGAACCTGGAAGTAAAGGAAGGCGACGCCGCCCGCCAGCGGGAAATGCTGGAGTGGGTGGAAGCGCATCTTCCGGAGTAGCGTTGGCGTGCCCGGAGCCAGCCGGTGGCCGCGCCGGTTGCGCCGGCGCCATAACCGCAAGGTACTGTTCCTTTGCCACGGGCCGCTCGCTCACGCTCGCGGTACCGAACGGAACCGCGAGCGTGAGAAGCCGTGAAGAAATCGGTTGGCAGGCGGAAGCGCCTGCCCCACCTCGCGGCAAGTCCTTCGAGTGCAATGTGGGACAGACGCTTTCGTCTGTCAACCCGGCAGTCCGGCCGATTTCTTCACAGCTTCTGAGCGAGCGGCCCGGTAAAGGCACCTAGTCACACGGTCAGAGACCCAGTGTCGTAACCGCAAGATGCCGTTCCTTTGCCACGGGCCGCTCGCTTACGCCGCGTGGTTCGGTTCGGCCCGGCAAGGGCGCCGAACCAGCCGGTCAGAGACCTGGGTTCTATCGCTCGTCGATCTGACGGTTGATGGTGACGTCCTTGATCTTCGAGTCTTCCGACAGCAGCAGGGCCTTGCTGAGAATGATGGAAAGCGTGGCGTCGCCTTCAAACGGGAGATACACCTGGGCATCGTTCAAGCGGGCCCGCGCATCCGGAACGATATCAATTCTCCGCCGGCTTCTCGAAACGATCGATCACGATGACGGGCATCGGCCGCTTCTGCTTTTCCAGCTTCAAGCCGAGTTGCTTTTCCACCGCCTCGAAAATGGTGTAACCGCCAGCCGGAACCGATGCCGACGGCACATCGGGCGCCGCCTGGCCCGGCTCTCCAACGGGGCGCGCGGCCATCATCGTGGAGCTAATGCTAAACGTCAACGAAAAATCCCAGCCGCCCTGGATTCCCGTGGCGTCCAGAACCGGCCAGTTCAACTCCGGCGTCAGGTTCTGCAAACGATCCGCAAATTGCGCCATGGTGATGTTCTGGCACGTAAATACCCGCGAACCCGGGGGCGCTCCAACAGGCGCGCCGGCGCTCTTGCAGAAAATGCGGCTGTCGGGATCGGCCTTCTTCATCTTCGGCTTCGCCGCCACCAGCGAGTACGCCGTTACCGGCCGGTCTTCGGTGTGGTAGGTCATCTTGCAGCGATCCACCAGCAGCGCGCGAATCATCGGCGCCACCGATTCCATGTCCATCCGCGGCGCCGATGCCGCCTCGGATGGCGCTTTGGCGACGATATCGTATCGATCCGTATCCGCGAACTTCGGCAGTCCCACCACTTGATCGCTGGTATTCAAATTAAAGGCGCGATTGACCAGAAATCGCAGCGGCATACCCTCGGCAGTCAACCGTCCGCCGGGCTGGGTCCGGAGTCCCATGTTTCTTGAGTCCGGGCCGGTGGGCTTCATGGACGCCACCTCAAATTCGGTGGGCGCGGGAATCGAAGGCAGGGCCTCGGTTACGCCAGGCGGGTTTTCAGTGGGCGTCCGGTTGACGCTATCCACCACGATGACGGGCGTCGGAATCGGTTTCTCTTCCAACTTCAGCCCGAGCTGTTTGTCCACGGCGTCGAAGATCGAGATCCGGTCGCCCTGGTTGGCCATCATTGGTCCGCCGATCCGCAGCGAATACCTGAGGTCGAAATTCCAGTTGCCCTTCAGCTCCGTCTCATCCGACACCTGCCTGGAACCGAGGGACGTCGTCAGCATCCCCGGCAGCCCGGACGCGAATGCCGCCATGGTCATATTGCGGCACTGATATTGAATCGTCATGCCGGGCCCGAGGCTGAGCGTCGCGGTGGTTCCGTCCTGGCTGCGGAACATGATCCTGCCGCCCTCGGCCGGCGCCCCGGAATCGAATTGCGGCTTGCACCCGGTCTGCTCCGAGCCGGCGGCTTCCTTGAGTTGGGGCTTCTTTCCCACGGTGAGCGCATAGGCGGGCAGCGGCTTGGTATCCTTGTGGACCACCAGCTTGAAGCGGTCTTCCAGCAGCGCCTGAAGCATCGCCTTTTGCGAGTCCGCGGTGGAATCGGCCGGCGCCTTGGCAATCACGTCGAACCGGTCCAGTTCCAGCCAGTTCGGCCCTCCCAAGATCTTGTCCGTATCGAAGCCATAGGCGATTTTGATCAGATCCACCATGGTGGCGGCCTTCACTTCATAACGGCCGCCGCGGACGAGACCGGCCCGATAGGACTGGCTGGTGGTTTTGGCGCTGACGTGGACGTCGGCGATTTCGAATTTCGGCTGGGTTTCGGGGGCTTGGCCAAATGCCAGCCACCCGGCGCAGGTCACCAGGATGGTCCCCGCGATCACTCGGTTCATAGGCGCGCACTCCTCCGGTTCAAAATGATTATGACGAGCCCGGGCCCTTTTTCGTTTGGGGAAACTTGGGGCGTGGGCGGAAGAGCACCTTCGACATGGAAGTGGGCGCCGGGGCGATCTGGCTGCGAAATGGCTCGAATCCGAGCGCAGGCGCGGACGATGCGCCAATGCCACTTAGTTTTCCCACTCCCGAACGTCTGCACAAGCCGTGGGGCGGACGCCCTCGTCCGCGGCCGGCCCCCTGGCCGGCTTGTCGCCAGTGGGAAGCACTTGGTTTAACGAGCGAAGAGCGGGACGAGGGCGTCCCGCGCGGACCAGGGGGTCCGCCCCACGATTTCCGCTGAACTCCCGATGCCCGCAAAACCAAGTGACATTGGGACCATGCCCTGCGGCGGCCCGGCATTGGCAGGCATGGCCGAGGTGCACCCCGGCGGTGGTTTTCAGCCAGGGGCTTCTCCCCCGCTATTACATAAGCTGTCTGTTATCCGGTACTTGGAATTGGCGCGTAACTTGCATGTTACAGAGCCGGAAGTATCGGAGGTGGTTATGAATCGGACAACGCAAACGATGTTATTCAAATCCGCGACACGGGCGCTGGCTCTGGGCGCGGTCCTGACGCTGCTTGGCCCTACGGCCGCATTGGCCCAACGCGGCGGCGGGGGAGGCGGTGGCCGCGCTGGCGGCGGCAATTCCGGCCGTTCGTTCTCGGGCGGCGGTGGACACAGCTATTCTGCCCCGTCGTACTCGGGCCGCGGCTATTCCGGCGGTGGGCGGAGCTATGCCGCTCCCTACGCGGGCCGCAGCTTTTCCGGCGGGCGCAGTTACTACGGCGGCGGATACTACCGTGGAGGAGGCGCTTACTACCCTGGCCGGTTCTACGCCGGCCGAGGCTACTACTGGGGCGGACGCTTCTGGGCTCGTCCCTACTTTGGCGTGGGGATCGGCATCCCATTCGGCTGGGGCTACTATTCGGGTTCCGGGTGTGGCTACTATGACGGATACGGCTATTGGCGCCCGGCTCCGTGCTATGTGAGCCCTTACTCGGGTTACTGAGGGAACCGCCGCGCTACCCGCCCGCGTGGATCACCAACTTCCCCACGCCGTCTTCGTAGCGTTCGTTCAAGCGAAAGGCCTCGGCGATCCGGTCGAGCGGGCGGGTGTGGGTCACCAGCGGCGCGAACCACGCGATGCGGTCCACCAGCAGGCGGAGCGCGTCGTGGGATTCGTGATTGGAGCGGCGCACGTTGAGAATCGCCAACTCCTTGCGCCGCATGGGGGAAACCTCGAACGGCACCATCACCTCGGAATGGATGCCGGTGAGCGCCACGCGTCCGCCATTGCGCGCGGCGCGGATGGCCAGGTTGGTGGTGTCGTCCTTGGCGGCGCAATCGATGGCGCAATCCACGCCGCGGCCGCCGGTTGCGGCGCGGATGTCGCGGACGGCGTCGGTCTGCGTCGGATCGAAGGCGTCGGCGGCGCCCATGTGGCGGGCCATCTCGCGGCGGGCGGCCACCGGTTCCACGGCGAAGATGCGGCTCGCCCCGGCGACTTTGAGGCAGGCGATGGTGAGCAGTCCGATGGGCCCGGCGCCGAAGACGGCGGTGGTCTCGCCGATCCGGATGGCGGCGATATTCATGGAGTGCAGCGCGATGGCCAGCGGCTCGACCAGGGTGGCGGCTTCGAGAGCGAGACGTTCCGGCAGGGCCACCAGGTTGGTGGCGGGAAGGTTCATGCGTTGGCGGAAGAATCCCGGCAGGCCCGGGTTGCTGAGGAAACGGATACTGGCGCACACGTTGTGGCGCCCCGACCGGCAGAATTCGCAGTGGTAGCAGTAGAGCGCCGGTTCCAGCGCCACGCGGTCTCCGGGCGACCACCCGGTGACGCCGTCGCCGATAGCCTCCACCGTCCCCGAGGGTTCGTGGCCGAGGACCATTGGATAGAGACAGGGCGCGTCGCCGACGCGGCCCTCGGTGGCGGCGTGCAGATCGCTGCCGCAGATTCCCACGGAATGGACGCGCACCTGAACTTCGCCCGGCGCGGGCGGATCGAGTGTCAGCTCGACGATGCGGAATTCGCGCGGCGCAATGAGTTCGGCTGTCAGCATGGGATCTCGACCACCATTGTAGAATAGCCGTAGATGCTGAACTTCCGTCAGTTCGAGGCGGGTCCCGACCCTTTCGGCCGCAAGTTCCAGGTGCTGTTCAAGTGGATGCAGACGGCCATCTCGCTGCGGCATGCCGACACCGTGGACGTGAAGTTCATTCTGGTGGACGAAGACGGCGGGCGGACGGAGAAGACCATCGCCCTACCGCACGCCGATCTGCTGCGGGTAAGCCGCGAGACCGGCCGGCCGATGGACGACGCCTGGTGCAGCCGCCTTGCGGCCCACCACCTGATGCGGCTGGTGGAGACGGGCGAGGACATCGAGAAAGACCCGGTGACGGTGCCCCCGGCGGACCTGGCGCGTCACGCCGCGGCGCTCGAAGGGCAGGAGTTTCCGCGGCGGCCCGGCGAGGCGATGTAACCGACAGCCGCCGTTGTGCGCCAAAATGGAAGTTCCCCATGAAGATCGGCTTCCTCAATCCCTGGAGAAACAAGGCGGAGAACCAGGTATTCGAGTCGCTCAGAATCGCCGCGGCGCGAATCGGCCACGAAATGGTACACTGCGCCAACAGTATGGAGGTTGCGGCGCACGCGCCCGACTTCGTCGTGGCGTGTTCCTCGACCCAGCCCAAGCTGAACGACGTTCCCACCTACGCCGTCATCCACGAATTCAGGGGCCTCTATCTCACGCTTCGTCCCCACTACGACAACATCCTCTCCTGCGACGGCTACCTCGCCATCGCCGATTCGCTGGCGCGCATGATCCGCGATCTCACCTTCGCCGCCGGACGGCCCCAGGATGCCGGCTTCTTCTACTGCACCTGCCAGCGTACGGACATCCGGACCGGCGTGGCGGCCCTGATCGCCTCCTCGCGCCTCAAGATCACCTACTTCGGCACTAACTGGGACGCCGAGCGGGCCGGGATGATCCGTATTCTCGGACGGCACGACGGCATCCAGGTGTTCGGCCCCGAGGACTCCTGGACCGGCCTCGATCCGAAATCCTACGGCGGCACGCTTCCTTTCGATGGCGAATCCGTACAGCGAAAGTACGCCGAGAACGGCATTGGACTGTGCCTGCTGTCGCAAAACCACGGTCGCGATGACGTCGTCAGTAACCGCATTTTTGAGGTCACTTCCGTCGGCGCCATCGCCATCGCCTCCGACGTTCCCTGGCTGCGCCGGCACTTTGGCGATTCCCTTTACTACGTCGATCAGTCGCTGCCCAGCCCCTACCTGGTGCGGCAGATTCTGCTCCGGCGAGAGGAGATCTACCGGGACCCGGAGGCCGCCATCGAGAAAGCCCGGCGCGCCCGCGAGATCTTCGAACGCGACCTCGCCGCCGAAGTGATGCTGGAGAACGCCGTGGCTCACCACCGCCGCGTCTCGGGCGACCGCCAAGCCGCGCTCGCCGCGGGCGCCAGGCATGCCCCGCTCATCTCCGTGATCGTGCGTTGCGGATCGCGCCCGGCCGAGATGGTGCGCCGGGCGGTCGAGTCGCTCGCCGGCCAGTCCTACGGCCGCTTCGAGGTCATCCTGGTGCGCCACAGCGACATGGACCTGTCCCCGATCGCGGGCACGGCTTTTCCCAACATCGAATGCATACGCGTGGTGGAGGCCCCGGCCGGCAAGCGCAGCACCAGCCTCTGGGCCGGTCTGCGGGCTGTGAAGGGCGAGTACTTCTCGGTTCTCGACGATGACGACTGGGTTTTCTCCAATCACTTCGAGACGCTGTTCCACCCCGTCGCCAGCCCGCCTGCAAGGCGCTTCTTCGCCTACAGCGGGGTGATCGCCGCCGAGCCCGAACCCTTCCCGATCCACGGAGGCGGCTCGGACAACCGCCGCCTCGCTCACTTCGGCATCACCGCGACCGAGGACCTGTTCGCCATCTCCGGCGCCTTCGCCCCCAACTGCTTCGTGGCGTCGGCGGACCTCCTGAACCCGGCGCTGCTGGAGGACCCGCAACTGGCCACGGCCGAGGACAGCTATCTGATCCTGTCGCTGCTGGCGCAGGCCGATCCGAAGTTTTCCTACGCCGCCACGGCCGTTTATGAATGTGGCCGGGCCGATCAATCCGGCTTCGCCCACGACCCGCTGCGCCTGGAAGACGAATTGACCGTCCAGATACGGCTGCACGCATGCGCCACCCTGCCGCAGCCCGGTCTAGCCGCCGGATGCGCCACCCTGCCGCGGCCCGGTCTAGCCGCCGGATACGCCGCCCTGTCCAAGTTCTGGAAGGAGCGGCCCGCCGCGGAAGCGCCGCGGATCCCGGCTGATCTCATCCAGCGCGTCTCGACCGGCTTCGATCCCAAAACCAGCAACATCCGCCCCGGGTGCACGATTACGAATTCGGCTACCGGCGAGTGCCGGGTGGAGACCGCGCCCGAACCTTGGTCGTACTCCGCCGAGTTCTCGCTCGGCATCCCGGCCGCTTGCGAAGGCCCTGGCCTCATCCGCGTGGAACTTCAGGTCTCCCGCGGCCCCGTCGGCATCGGCGTGCTGAACACCGCCGAGACCGATTTCCTCCGCCGGGTCCCGGTGCGGGAATCGGGGAAGCCACAATCTTTCGATTTCCTGGTGTCCGACTTCCGCCAGATTGGCCGCGTGGTGATTCAGAACTGGGACACGCCCGGTGTGCACTCCGCAAGCATCCGCTCCCTCACCGCCTGGGGCCTGCGATAGCTCGATCGACCGTCACGCCCGCGCCTTCCGGAATCACCGTCAATTCCAGATGCGAGGGGCGCCGGCGGTCGTGCCAGAGGGCCTGGGTGGCTTTCACGGGGCGGGTCTCATCGGCCGAGACGCCGCCGGTGTTGAGGTTGCGGTCGAAGCGCGGGAAGTTGCCGCTGGAGATTTCCAGACGGATGCGGTGCCCTTTGCGGAACACATTGGCGGTAACGCCGGCATCCACGGCTATCCGATAAACTTCGCCCGGGGTGGCCGGCTGGGGTTTCTCGAGCGAGTCGCGATAGCGCAAGCGCAGAATGCCGTCGGTGAGGTTGCGCGCCATGCCGTCCGGAAAAACGTCCACCAGCTTCGCCGTGAAGTCGGTGTCTTTGGCGGTGGTCGATACGTACAGAACGGCCTTCACCGGGCCGGCCACTTCCAGGTCGCGCGCGAGCGCCCTGGAGGTGAACACCAGCACATCGCGCCGCCGTTCCACGGGACGCTGGTCCATGGGTCCCCAGGGGAAGACATCGGGATTGCAGCACACCGCTCCGCCGCGCGTGGGCGGCGGATCGCGCGGGTCGTAGACGAAGCTGTCGCGCGGCGCGCGCTGGCGGGCAGGCGGCGTCCCGGCGAGAACGCCGTCGCCGGTCAGGGTGTTGGCGCCGCCATTGCTATCCAGGTACCAAACGCCCGGCTGGGCGTCCTCGGGCGGCCACTGGCGGCATTCCCGCCAGCGGTTGGAGCCCATGACGAAGTACTTTACGGGAGGCGTCGAGACCGGCGGCGCATTCTTGCCCATGAGCCACCGGTCGAACCACTCGAGCTGCAACTGGCGCACCGGAACCTGCGCGCCGGGGCCGAAATCCACGCCGTCGAACTGGCGGGACATGTTGTGCGGCCAGGGACCCACCAGGATGCGGTTCAGGCTGGAAGTCTTGTGCAGCGCGGCGAAGGCCGCCAGGTCGCTCTCCACGAAGTTGTCGTACCAGCCGCCCACCGCGAACACGGGGATGCGGACCTTGTCGATCCGTTCCCTGGTGCTGATGGAGCGCCAAAAGCCGTCGAACGCCGGGTGGGCCATGGCCTGGCGGTACATTTCCGAAGCGGCTCCCGAGGCCGCCACGTCGGCGGTGCGCAGAGGCAGGTGCAGGATGAACTGGGAGAACCCGGCATGAAAGCCGGGCGCCTTGAGATTCTCGGCCATCCACTCCAGCCGGTTGCCGAGCTTCAGGGCGCCGCCGGTGGAGTAGAACCGGTCCAGGTAGTCGTCGTAGCCGGAGACCACGGGAAAGATGGCCTTGAGATGCGGGTTCCCCGTGAGGGCGGCTTTCCATTGCACGATGCCCAGGTAGGATCCGCCGGTCATGCCGACGTTGCCGTCGGACCATGTCTGGCGGGCGATCCAGTCGATCGTGTCGCTGCCGTCGGAGGGTTCCTGCGTGAGCGGCTCGAAGGCGCCCTCGGACTCGTAGCGGCCGCGCACGTCCTCGACCACGACGGCGTAGCCGTGGTCCACCAGGGCCTGCCAGTTGGGCACGAGATCGCTACCCTTGCCGTAGGGCGTACGGATCAGGATAGTGGGGAATCGTCCGCGTTCGGAAGGCAGGAAGACGTTGGCCGACAGGCGAACGCCATCGCGCATGGCGACCGGCACGCGCAGTTGCCGGAGAGGCGGCTTCTGCGGCCCGGCCAGCGCAATCAGCGCCGCGCACAAAGCCGGGATTAGGTAACCAGCGCGCACAGCAATTCCCAGTAGCGTCTTGCAGCGTCATCCGCGCTGTGGCGGGACGCAACATGCCCGGCTCCCCGGCGGCCGATGGCACGGGCCACGTCGAAGTCAGATAGTAGCAGAATCATGTGCCGCCGCAGAGACTCGCGCTCGGCGGGCCCCGGCGGGATGCGCACACAGGCGTCCTCCGGTACGGCGGCGCATTCTTCGCCATCGGTGAGCAGGACGGGCTTACCGAGGCCCATCAGCCGTATGGCGGTGCCGGAGGTCTCGCCGGCCGAGGGATAGCGCAGGTTGATACAGGCATCCACGGCTGACGCGGCCAGCCAGAATTCGCTCTCCCGCAGGTAGGGGCGCCGCACCACGCCGGGCTGGGAGAGCAGCGGCTCGACGGCGCGGCGCAGGTCGGTGGAGACGAACTGTCCGGCCACCAGGAGAGCGGCCGCGGGGACTTCGCGGCGCACTTCGGCGAAGACTTCGAGCACGCTGGACAGGCGTTTGGACTCGCGCAGGTAGCCGAAGACGCCGAACAGGAAGGCGTCCTGGCGAACTCCCAGCCGCTGGCGGTAGCGCATGGTCTCGGAGTGGCTGGGGAGCGGGGGCGTCTCGAGAAGGTGGGGAATCTCGACGACGCGCGCGTCCGGCGCGGCCGCCCTCACCGCGCGCGCGGCGGCGGCATTGTGCACCACGACCGCCAGCGCCCGCCCGGCGGCGCGCTTGAGCATGGGGTGGGCGAAGTAGCGGGGATCGGCGCCGGAAGCCGCGCGGCCGCGCCACAACTCGCGCGCCAGATCGCGGCTCCAAACGCCGGAGTTATAAACGAACTCTTCGACGTAAGCGGACTCGTCAAGCTGTCCGAGGAGGAAATGATGGAGCACGGCGTCGTGAAGCGTCACCACTCCCGGATGTTCGAGCGCGCGGCGGTAGACGGCGGCGTGGAGCGGATTATTGCCCAGGTGGTAGAGGGCTATGTCGCAGCGCTCGGGGGCGACCTCCACGCGGCCGTGGCGGCGCAGTTCGGCCAGCAGCGCGGCGGCGTAATCGGCCACGCCGGTGCGCGCGGGCGGAAGCGGGGAGTAGAAGCCGACAGTCATGGCAGGAACGGGCTGGGACGGCGCGACCCCGCTACGCCATCCTCCGCTGGCCGAACAGGGCGGTGCCGACGCGGACACAGGTGGAACCTTCCTCGATGGCGATTTCCAGATCGAGCGACATTCCCATGGACAGTTCGGGCAATCCGTGGCGTTCCCCCAGATCGCGCAGGCGGCGAAAATAGGGCCGCGAGTCCTCGGGGCGATCCGGCCACGGCGGCATGGTCATCAGGCCGCGCAGATCGAGGTTGGGGCACTCGCGCAGGGCGGCGACGAGTTCGGGCAATTCCTCGGGGGCGGCGCCGCTCTTGGCCTGTTCGGCGGACAGTTTGACCTCGATCATGACCTGGATGGCCCGGGCAGCCTCGTTCAAGCGCCGCCCGAGCCTGGACGAGTCCACGGTCTGAATCGCCTGGAACAGTTCGGCGGCTTTGCGCGCCTTATTGGATTGCAGGTGGCCGATGAGGTGGAAGCGCGCGCCCGCGAGATCGGCGACCGCGGGCGCCTTGCCTTCGAATTCCCGCACGTAGTTCTCGCCGAAATCCCGCAGTCCCAGGGCGTACGCTTCGTGAATCGCGGCTGCCGGGAAGACTTTAGTGACCGCCAGCAGAAGGATGGCGGCGGGGTCGCGCCGCGAGCGGCCGGCGGCGCGGGCCATGCGGTCGCGAACGGCCCCCAGCCGGGCTTCCAGGGTATCCGCACCCGCCGGCGGCGGCATGCTCAATCCCGCCGCCTGCGGTGGTATTCGCCGCCGCTCAACCCGCCGGCATCGATCACCACGGCGAGGACAAGAAACAGCAGGTTGATCCCCTCCAGATGACGGCCGGAATTGACCAGCCACGCGTAGACCACGGTGGTCAGGGGCAGGAAGAAGAACCCCAGCAGGGGTAGCAGCATGCCATGATAGGCGCGTTGCAGATAGGTGGTGAAGAGGAACATCAGGACCAGGATGGCCCGCGGAAACGCCAGAATGGCGACAACCAGAAAGCACGGCATAGTCAGAACCTCGCTATTGGTTGCATTGTCGCAGATGGCGAGGAACCTGGGGCAATCCGGGGGACACGAAAACCGGGACGCAAAAACCGGGGGACAGACAGCGAGTTTCCGGCAAACTGCGCCGGAAATTCATGTCTGTCCCCGTGGCGGTTACTCGACGGAGATGATTCCGCGATGAAACGCCACCGCCACGGCTTGTGCGCGGTAGCTGCATCCCAGCTTCGCAAACAGATTACTGGCATGCACCCGGACGGTGCCCTCGCTGATAGCCAGCCGGGCTGCGATCTCCTTGTTGGACTCTCCCTTGGCGATCAACTTGAGAATTTCCAATTCCCGCGGGCTGAGCTCGGGGCGGGGAATCCTCTCGGCCAGGCACGACGCAACCTCCTGGGGAAGCGGGCGCTGGCCGGCATGCACGGCCCGGATGGCCTCCACCAGGTCGCGGCCTTTGACGTCTTTCAGGAAGTACGAGCGCGCGCCGGCCTGAAAGGCGCGAAACACGTTTTCGGTGCCCCCGAAGGAAGACAGCACGATGATCCGCGCGCGCGGGAACTTCCCGAGAATGGCGGTGATGGCTTCGATCCCATCCAGTCCGGGGAGCCGCAGGTCCATCAGGGTGACGTCGGGCTCGTGTTGCTCGAAAAGTTCCACGGCCTGGCGTCCATTGCCGGTTTCGGCCACGATCACCATGTCGGGTTGACTATTGATAATGGCGCTCAGCCCGACCCGAACCACGAAGTGATCCTCGACGATCATGGTGCGAATCCGGGCGTCGACGTTCGTATCGGTCATGCATGTTCTCCGGCGCGGGCGGGCTACGTAGGCACTTCGACCAGCATTTCGGTGCCTTCTCCCGGTCTGCTGTTCAGCGTCAGACGGCCGCCGATTCTCTCGGCGCGCTCGCGCATTCCAATCAACCCGTAGTGCCCGCCCGCGGCCGCGTCGAAGACTTGGGGATCGAACCCGCGCCCATCGTCGCGCACGCGCAGCGCGAGGCTATCCGGCTCGTACCGCAATTCAACGTCCACCCTGCTGGCGTGAGCGTGCTTCACGGCATTCGCCAAGGCTTCCTGAAAAATGCGGAGCAGATTTCTTTCCATGGCGGGATCCAGCTTTCGCGGGGCGCCCGCAACGACAACGCGGGTCGGAAGATCGCCGGCCACCCGGTGGGCGATTTCAGGCAGCGCGGCGGACAGTTCGGGACATTCCAATCCGTCGGAACGGAGGTCGGAGATGGCCCGGCGGGCTTCGGCAAGACTATACCTCGTCAGGTTGCAGGCCTCGTCCAGACGCTCGCGCAGACCGGTGTTCACGTCGGGCAATTGCATGTGGACGGCGTCCAACTGCAGGGCAATCCCGGCAAGGTTCTGCGCCAGGGTGTCGTGAATATCCCGCGAGATCCGGTTGCGCTCGGCAAGCACGGCGGAATATCTGGCCTCCAAACCCCGCATGCGGAGCCAATACATCAGCCAGGCAAACAGCATCGCGAAAAGCACGGCGATGGCGGCAAAAAGCGGCGTGCGATAGAAGGGCGGCTTGAGATAGAACGAAAACGCGGCGCCGGATTCGTTCCAGACGCCATCCGCCTTGCCGGCGGCCACGCGAAAGCGGTAACTCCCGGGGCTCAGATTGGCGTAATACGTGAAGCGTCTGCCGCCCGCGTCTATCCAGTCCCGGTCGAAACCTTCGAGCAGATACCGGAACCGCAGTTTTTCGGGCTCGGAATAGCAGGGCGCGGCATAATGAATCTCGACCTCGCCGGCGCCAAGCGGCAATTGAACATAACGGTCCGGCGGCTGGTTCTTCCTGTTCACTATGACCTTCTCGATATACACCGGAGGGATGAACGTATCGGGGGAAATGCGGTCCGGGTCGACAACCACCAACCCCTTCATGGTAGTGAACAACAGTTGACCGGCGGCGGATCTTAAAGCGACCGGCTGGTTGCCGACATTGCCCGCCCTGGTCTTCATGCCATCCTTCTCGCCGTAGGCCACGGAGGCGATCCTCTTGAGCCGGCCGGCGGCAAAATCGCGGAGTTCCCGCTTACCGGCCTTGAATATTCCCTGCGCCGAGCTGAACCAGAAATTGCCGCGGCCGTCGTCGACAATGGAGTAGACGAAGTCCGTGAACAGGCCGGATTCCCGCCAGGTGAAGAAAGCACCGTCCTTGAGCCTCGAGAGTCCGCGCCGGGTGGCGAACCAGATAGCGCCTTCCTCGTCCTCATGCATGGCGACCACGCGGTCTCCGGCCAGCCCGTCCCTGGTGGTGAAAGTCGTAAACTTTCCGTCAAGATACCGGCTGAGGCCCTTGCCGGACGTGCTGATCCAGAGCGCGCCGTGGCGGTCGCCCATAATGGCGCGGACGTGATTGCTCGCCAGGCCGTCCGGCGTGCGGAAATTCCGAAACACCCCGCCGGAGTATTGGAACAGGCCGGCGCCGTCCGTGGCGATCCACATGCGGCCCGCGGCGTCCTTGTAGAGCACTTCGATTTCGGACACGCCGGCCCAATTGGGCACAGGCGCAAGGCGTCCGCTCTTCATCCATAGCAGATCCTTGCCGGCGGAAATCCAGACGGTACCCTGGGAGTCTTCGGCAATGGATCTAACGTCGCCCAGACGGGAGCCGCTCACGGCGGTCCACGTTTCGAAGCGCCCGTCACGGTACCTGGCGAGTCCATCGGCCGTTCCAACCCAGATATCGCCGCGGCTGTCCTCGAAAACCGCCCGCGTCCGATCGTCCGGAAGTCCGTCTTCCACGGATAGCGTGGAGAGCCGCCGCGTCCGCAGCCGAGCCAGGCCGTTTGACCGCAGACCGACCCAGATGCCTCCCTCGCGGTCCATGCACAAGGTGTAAACGCCGTCCAAACCGGCGGCGCCGCTTTCCACCGGAACCGTCTCGAACCCGCCGTTCCGCAACCTGGCGACGCGCCGCCCCAGCACCGCCCAGACGCCACCCCGCGGGTCCTCGTAGAGATTGTCAACCGGGCCCGCGGCGCTCCGCGAAGGAGCGAAATTCTCTGAAACGCCGTTCGCCCGATGCTCGATCGTCCCGCTACTGTAACCGATCCAAACGGACCCATCGCTGCCGCACAGCAAGCGCTGCGGCACGCCAAAATTACCCGCCGGGGGAAGGGATTCGAACCGGCCTTTGGCGAAACCATAGAGGCCGTTGCGCGTCGCCGCCAGGACGCCTTGGGACGCGGCCCCGCACACCGCCGTGACACGAGCCTCGGGCAATCCGTCGCGGGGCGTGATGCGCGTAAACGCTCCGTGAGACCCGCGTGCCAGCCCTTGCGGCGTAATCACCCAGATGTTGCCCTGGCGGTCCTTGACCACGGAGGTAACGACATCGTCGGGAAGCCCCTCGGCGGTCGTGAAGGTCCGGAAGCGCCCATCCTTGAGGAGAGTGAGGCCTCCTCCGTAGGTGCCGATCCACAGCCCGCCCTGGTCGTCTTCTTGAAGCGCCCAGACCTCGTTGTCTTTCAGATCGCCCGTCCGGACCGTGAACGCGGTGAAGCTTTCGCCGTTGAACCGGACCAGCCCGCCGTCGGTGCCGAGCCACATGTATCCGTCCCGGGTCTGCACGATGGCTCTGACGCGGGATTGCGCGAACCCTTCGGCTTCCCGCCAGAAATCGACGCCATAACTGGCGTTCTCCTGATGCAAGCCGGACTGGGGTTGGGTCCGCGGCGCTAGGGAGGCGGAGGGAACCGGACGAGGCGAAACGGCGGCGAGGCTGAGCGCGGCGACAGCCTGCCACACCCTCCAACCGCGATATCCAGCCGTCATGCTTCCGCCGCCCCATTCAATCGTACCCGCGACCAGACCAGCAATCAACCGGCATGCCCAGGGTACGCGACATGGAAGTGACGAGATCGCGGCAACCGCTCTGGGTCCCCCACGGAACCGCGAGCGCCAGCGGGCGGCCCAAACCGGGGGACGACTCTGCCGGGCGCCCGCAGCCTCTCACACGCAGCCTGCGGCGTGCCGCTCGGGCCGCTCGCTGACGCTCGCGGTTCCGTGGGGTTTCCCCGGGGGGGCTTCACTTCCATGTCGCGCACCCGCACGGCCAGGGGTGGGCGGCGCGAAAGCGGAGCGCGCCCACGTCCTCCCGATCGGACGAACGAGCCGCCGGCGGGCCATAGGCATGGCCGAGAATTCACAATTTGCATAGGCCGGAATGCGCTACCGTGTATTGACGAGAAGTCCTGCATGGCATAGGTTCGCATTCCGATGAGCTTGACGACCCGAGTGTTCCCCGCCGCCGGAGCCGTTCTCGCGGCTACTCTTGCCGGCGGCTTCCCGCTGAGCGGGCAAACCCGCCCCGCGTCCGATTCCGACGGATGGGTATCGCTGTTCAACGGCAGGAACTTCGACGGATGGTACACGTTCCTGCCATCCACCGGGAAGAATGCCGATCCCAAAAAAGTATTCAAAGTGGAAAACGGCATGGTGCACATTCTGGATATCCCGGTGACTCGCGAAAGCCAGGAGTTTGGGTATTTGGCGACGGACCGCGAGTTCGGGCACTGCCGGATCCGTGCCGAGTTCAAATGGGGCGTCAAGCGCTTTCCGCCGCGCGAGGACGACAAGAGGGATAGCGGCCTGCTGTACTACTTCACGGGTCCCGACAAGGTTTGGCCGCGCGCGCTGGAGTTGCAGATTCAGGAAACCGACGTGGGAGACCTGTGGATTCTGGAGGGCTCCAGGATCACCACCAAGATCGAAACCGAAGGTTATCCGATGTACGTGCTGTCCGGGCCGCTGCGAACGCAAAGCCGGGGCCGGATCATCAAGTTCGGGGACTTCGAAGATCGCGACGGATGGAACACCGTGGAAGCGGTCCTCGATGGAGACCGCATCACCCAACTGGTGAATGGACGGGCGGTCATGCGCGCCTGGGACGTCAAGCAGACCTCTCCGGACGACCCGGCTACGTACCTGCCGGTAACCAGCGGCCGCATTATGCTCCAGGCGGAGGGCGCCGAGATCTGGTTCCGCAACGTCCGCATGAAGCCGCTCGACCAACCGAAACAGTAGGAGCCCGGTGAAGCCTGCAATCGAAGTATCCGTTCCCCGTCGATATGTCCTGGCAGGCGTTCTGGCCGCGGCGGGCCTGCTGCCGGTGCCGGCCCAGGAGATCGGCCAGCAGCCTAAACCGGTAGTACCGGGAGCGCTCCCCGGTCAGCCTCCGTCGGACGCGGTGGTGCTGTTCGACGGCAAGGGCGTCGAGGAGTGGGTCTACCGCGATGGGCGCGCGGCGCAATGGCCGGTGGTGGAGGGCGTTCTGGTATCCAAAAGCGGAACCGGTAATATTTACAGCAAGCGGAAGTTCGCGAGCGCGCAGATCCACGTGGAATTCGCCATCCCGAATATGCCGGCCGCGCACGGCCAGGCGCGCGGGAACAGCGGCGTGTACCTGCAGGGAAGGTACGAGATTCAGATTCTGGATTCCTTCAACAATCCCACCTATGCGAACGGCTCCGCCGGGGCGCTCTACGGCCAGTACGCGCCGCTGGTTAACGTGTCGCGCCCGCCGGGGGAATGGCAGACCTACGACATCGTTTTTCACGCTCCGGTGTGCGCTCCCGATGGAAAGCCCGCGGCTCCGGGGACGGTCACGGTGCTGTACAACGGCGTGCTGGTTCAGGATCACGTGGCGATCCGGGGCCGCACCACCGGCGGCGACGAGACGGATGTCTGCCAGACGGGTCCGCTGATGCTGCAGGACCACTACCATCCGGACGTGAAAGAGACTTTCATGCGGTTCCGCAACATCTGGGTCCGCCCGCTGCCGTAGGCCAGGCACACAAAAAACCGGGGCGGGCCACCAGATGGCGCCCGCCCCGGTTTTCTGTGCTCAGTGCTGTTGAAGCCTCAGAAGTAGAACTTCGCGGCGATCTGAAGAACGCGCATGTTCTGCGCCCCGGTGGGCTCGCCGAAGTAGGTTCCGAGAACCGACGTGTTGCCGGCCGGCCGAAAATTAGTGGTAGCCACCAGGCCGGTGTAGTTGCTGAATATGGCGTTCCCGGTCGCGTTCGCGCCATTGGTCACGTTGGTGGTTAGGTTGTAGCCGCTGATCTGCGGATGGTTGGGGGCGTTGAAGGCCTCCAGGCGAAGCTGGATGTAGCGTTTGCCGTCCGCGCTGAACGGGATGTTCTTAAACAGCGAGAGATCCTGGTTCACGATCCAGGCGTTGCGCAGGTAGGTGCGCGGGTAGGGGCCGATATTGTTGATGCCGGGCACCACCAGGGCCGACACGTTGAAGGTCGAGCCGGTCTGGGGGCTGCCGTTCAGCAGGAAGCGTGGTGTCTGTCCCGAGAGATTGCCGGCGACCGGAGTGCCCAGAAGACGGGCACCCGCATCCACGCCGCTGATGGTCATACCCACCTCCATCGGCATCCCGGATGCGAGTGTGGTGACGCCGGAGAAAACCCAGTGGTCCAGGAAAAGGCCGATCCCCTTGTTGTCGTGGAACAGCTTGCTGGCCTTGGGCAGATCCCAGACGAAGTTGCCGACAAGGTAGTGGGTGCGGTCGAAAGCGGCGAGCTGATAGTCGTACCCCGCGTTCGCGAGCCGGGTAAACGTGCCATCGTCGGAAATGGTCGTCATGGTCTTCGAATAGGTGTACGCAATGCCGAAGGTGAGACCCTGGGAGATGCGCCGGTTGGCGGCCACCTGGAACGAGTTGTAATCCGCGTTGGCGTCGAAGGCGTAGTAGGTGATGTCGCTGTACCCCTGATAGGGGCGCAGGAAGTCGGTGCCCAGAATGTTGGCGCCGCTGAAACTCAGCCCCGCGCCCGAGTAAATCGAGGGCAGTCCGGCTTCGGTAGCGGGGATCGCACCGCCAGCGAACTTGGTCGGATCCTGCGCCCAGGGCTGAAAGGTCGTCCCATAGGCCGGGGTGTTCAGGTTCGTCTTGCGGGGCAGATCGTGCGACTTGGATCCCACATAGGAGACGTCGACCACGGTGCCGCTTCCGAGGTTGCGCTGGATGCCGATGCTGTAGGAATAGATGTGCGGGAAGGCGATGTGCGGGCTCACGGCGGTGGCTGTCAACGGCGACAGAATGCCGCCCCCGCCGGGCTGGATGTCGGACAAATAGCCGTACTGAAGCGTGGGCTGGAGGACTATCGGCGGGTTGCTGGCTCCAAACCCCGTGATGCCGCTCTCGTAGCGGTCGATGGAGACTCCGAAGCCGCCGCGCACCACCGTCTTGTGGCTGCCGGTTACGTCATACGCAAAGCCGAGACGAGGCTGCGGTAGAATCGCCCGCGTGGTGACGCCGCCATCCGGGTAACCCCCACTCACCAGTTGCATCCCGTTGCTGATGCTGCCGGCGCCCGACACGAGTTTGCCGACGTAGTAACCCGGCTGGGTGTTGGCCAGCGTCGCGGTGCCCGTAGTGGCCGGGTCGATGGCGCGGTAGGTGGCTGCCCCCGAGGAGCAGGTCGAGGCGCCGACGCAGACCGGCCGGTACAGCCGTTCCGCATTGGCGGCGGTGAATGCGGAGGCGTTGAAGTAGGCCGCATCTCCGCCGGTGTCGTAAACCGGCTGGAACCAGGAGAACCGTATGCCCAAGTCCAGGGTCAGGTGACGGCTGACCTTCCAGGTGTCCTGCGCGTACCAGGAGACGTCATGGTACAGGTAGTTCTGATACACCTTCTTGCTCCACTGCGTGTACGTGTTGTACACGCCCAACAGGGCGTTGGAGAACCCGTAGCCGGTATTGAGGGGGTTGGCGGTAGCGTTGGAGAAGTCGATGTCGCCCTGGACGTGGGCTTGACTGTTGCTGGCATTCGAGGCGCTCTGGAAATAGAAGCCCAGCTTGAACACGTGCGAGCCCTTAACCTTGGTGACGCTGTCCGTGACCTGCCAGATCAGGAACCGCTGCTCAAAGGGCCCGAAGAGGCTGGTGTTGGGGGTCGCGCTGGCGCTGGCGATGCTGCCGAAAGAGATGCTGGGGATGTAGCCGGAAGGGTCGGCGTTGGAATAGAGCTGGGGGGTGTTAATACCGGTTGTCGCGCGAGTCATGGCGTTGCCCTCGGGCGCGATGGTCACGCCGCCACGGCCAATGCCGAAGACGAACTCGTTGACGGTGGTGGGTCCGAAGTTCTTAGTGAGTGAAATGCTCGGCACGCTGCCCGGGCCGTTCTTGCGGTCGGTGATGGCGAGCGGCCAGTTCCAGGAAGCCGTGGTGGTGCCGTAGGCGAATTGCTGGTCGTCGTGGTTGTAAACCCAGCGCACGCTGAGCCGGGTATTGTCGTTGATCGTCCAGTCGCCGCGAAGGATGGTTTCCATGCGGGGGTAGGAACTGGGCACCTGGGACAGGTAGTTGTAATTGTTCGGGCTGGCGGTGGTATTGGGCAGGGGCAGGAACTTCATGATGGCCACGCCGGGTGCGTACAGACGGCTGGACGGGACCTGGTTGCCCGGAAACGCCGCCGCGGTGGTGGGATCGATGATGGTGATGGCCTTACCGGCTCCGTCCACGGTTTGCGAGAAGTCTCCGGTGCGCTCGGCCGCCGTGGGAACGCGGATGTTCACGCTGGAGGCCTGAGGCACCAGTTGGCGGTAGTACTCCTGGCTGGCGAAGAAAAAGAGCTTGTTCTTCCCGTTGATCACGTGGGGGATGTAGACCGGGCCCCCGAAATTCCACCCGTAATCCTTGTAGCGGTAGAGGGGGCGCGCATTCGTCCCCTGGCCGCCGCGCAGGTCGTTGAAGTAGGAGTTGGCGTTCATGCTGTCGTGGCGGCGGAAGTAGAGTGCGCCGCCGTGGAAGCTGTTGCTGCCGCCGCGCGTGGTGAGGGCGATGAGGCCGCCGCCGCTTCTGCCATACTCGGCCTGGTAGTTCGAGGTGAGGACCTTGACTTCCTCGAGCGCGTCGGGGTTCACCGACACCAGCGCTCCGGTGTTGTTGCCGAGGTTCAGGTTGGTGATGCCGTCGAGCGTGTACTCGTGCTCCAGGCTGCGCGTTCCGTTGACCTGAAAACTGCCGGTGATATTGGTGACCGTGGAAGCCGCGTTGGCCACCAGGCCGCTCACGTTGACGCCGGGGATGAACTTCATCATATCGACGATGTTCTGGCCGTTGAGCTGAATGTCCCGAATTTCGCGGTTCGTCAGGATGTCGGAACGCTCGCCCGAATCCGCCTGGATCTGGACTGTCCCGGCATCGGCTTCGACGGTGATCGTATCGGTGAGGCTGCCGACCTCAAGAACGATGTCGCCCACGCCCACCCTGGTGGCCACGGACACGATGATGTCCTTGCTCTCGGCCTTCTTGAAGCCCTTAGCTTCCACTGTGAGCGTGTAAGTTCCGGGCGGGAGCTGGACGAAAATGAAGTTCCCTTCCGGAGTGGTATTCGCCGTCGCGCGGAGACCTGTCGCCTGGTCGACGACGTTCACCGCCACTCCCGGGACAACCCCGCCTCCGGAATCCTTCACCGTGCCAGCGATTGAACCGTTGTTCTGCGCAAACGCGCAGATCGCTAAGGCGGCAAGCAGGATGAGCGCCGCCAGTGTTCTTTGGATGTTCCGCACCATGTACATCACTCCCTTTCAAAGTTAAGCTGAGACTCACGATTTCACGCCGGGCCCGGGGCTCGGGCACTCCAGGATTCCCTTCTTGGCTTCCCGGCGAGTAGTCATTATACCCCCAATTGTTTCAATCGGGGACGCCTGTTTCACTTTTTCTCATTTTTTTCCAGTTCCGTGCGACTTTGGCAGCCCGGAAGGGGCCACCCCTGGCTCACGCGGGCGGGCAAAAGCCTGTAAGCGCATCCATCTTAGCCAGATGAGGGAAGCGCGGATCGGCTATTCGCATAGCTTGAGATACGTGAGTCGCATAGGCAGGAAGACGTTGCCCGCTCGGCTGGGTCTCTCTGCCGGGGCCTGTCTGGTGGGCATCGGCAGGGCGGCAATCCCTCGACACTATCTCCCCGAAGAACCGCCGGGGCAAATGGCTCCCGGCCAGCAGCATCAGCCAGTACCACCGCCTGCGCGCCTTTGCGGGGCAGGTTGTGAAGCTGCGGCCCCACCCAGGGTACCCGGCAATCGGCCTCCCGCGGTCACCTGCCAATGCCGCCCAGGCGGGCTGACAGGATACCCCGTGAGTCCGCCGCTGGTTGACAACCTGCCCCACATCACGCTGGCGGAAGCGCCCCGGATCATAGCCCACGGGAGTTATCATGAGCGAGTGCGAGGACCGGTGCGTTCGCAGTCGCGCTTCGACTAATTCAACTCTCACTTCGAGGAACCATGACGCGAGATCGATTCTACGACAAGATTCGCGGAGGGATCAGCAGGCGTAGCCTTTGGAAGGGCAGTCTCCTGGTGCTAAGTACCGGTCTGCGGACGCTGGTGCGTGGCATTCCGGGCATGGGGACCGGCTTCGCCGGCACCTACGGACGGGTCGATCTGAGTACGCTGCGGACGCCGATCTACACCGTGGAAGACGGCGCGTTCACGCGGCGCGACGGGGACCGTTATTGCAACCGGCCGCTGTACTGCCACAACGCGCAAGCCATCGTCCTGGCGGGAGACCGGCCCTTTCTGCTGCTCGGGAACCTGAGCCAGATCGCCGGTTGTTTCATGGTGGCGCTGGTGCGCGGCGGCCGGGGCAAGTGGCTGCATGAATGCTCCAGCATCGTCTCCAGGTACGTTCCCGGCCATATGGAATGGGTGGTACGGGACAAGAGCCTAGGGGAAACCACGCTGGAGTTCCAGGTGACGCCGCTGGCCAAGGGGCCGGGGCTGGCCGCGCGGCTGAGGGTGCTCAAGGCGCAACCCGGCGACCAGTTGATCTGGGCCTCCGGAGCGGCGATGCAGGAATCGCAAAGCGTTTTGTGGAAATACGACGTAACCACCGCGGGCCGCGACGAACTGATGAAGCGCTCCTTCATACCGGAGAACTGCCGGGGCAACCACGTCGAGGTGGAGGATCGGGATTGGGTGGTGGTCTCGCCGGCGGGCAGCGACAAGGGAAGCATGCGAGGCCGCTGCGCTTCGCCCTCGCGCATGAAAGTGGCCGATGCCAGCGCCTGGAGCGATCCGGTGGCGCTGGCCGCCAGCACAGCGGGCGATCTGCCGATTCTCTGCGGCGTCGCCCCGGCCGGCGGCGAGGATGTCTACTGGGTGATGCAGGCCGTAGCCAAGCGCTCTCCGGCCGACTTAGCGTCCTTGTCTAGCGGGGCGGCGGCGTTCGCGGCGGGAATCGAGCGGGTGGAGGCGATCAGGAAGCAGGTGGTGGTGGAGACTCCCGATCCATGGCTCGACATCGGGGTTGCCGCCTCGTGTATCGCGGTCGACGCCACGTACCGGGACTCGATGTACACCCACGCCGGCATGCGATGGGGCGTGCCTCTACTGGGCTGGCGGACGCAGTTCGGCGCCATCGCCTACGGCTGGCACGACAATGTGAAGGCCGAGGCGAAGCTATGTATCGCGAAGCAGGTCACCCAGTCCGATAGAACCGAGGCCAAAGCGGACCCCAAAGCCGGCCTGTCCAGCCAGGCGCCCGAATCCCGCATGTTCGGCAAGGGGCGCGTGAACATCTACCATCCCTACCACTACGACATGCAGAGCCAGTTCTTCGACCAGGTGCATCACGACTGGCGGTGGGCGATGGACGCGGAACTCGAGCGCATCCTGAGCCCCGCCTTGGAACTCCACCTGGAGTATATAAAGGATTGCTACGACCCGGCGGGCTTGGGCATTTACGAAAGCTACTGCAACACGTGGCCGACCGACGGCCAGTGGTACAACGGCGGGGGCACCGCCGAGGAAACGGCTTACGCCTACCGCGGCCACAAAGCGGCGCTCGACCTCGCCCGCCGCGCCGGAGACGAGAGCGCCGTCCGGCGCCATCGGGAAATGCTCGCCAAGCTGTCGAAGGCCTTCTTCGACCTGCTCTGGATTCCCGGCAAAGGCCACGTCGGCGCCTACCGCGAACAGGGCGGCCTGAAACGGCTGCACGAATCGTCGTGGCTCTACAGCACCTTCTGCCCCATCGACGCCGGGATGCTGACTCCCGAGCAGGCGGTTCAGGCGCTGCATTACACCGAGTGGGCGCTGGAGCGGATCAAGCTGCCCTACGGCGGCGAACAGTGCTGGCCGTCGAACTGGGTTCCCTCGATCTGGTCGGTGCGCGAGATGTGGCCGGGCGATAACTATCACCTGGCTCTTGCCTACTTCCAAACCGGGCTTGCCGCGGAAGGTTGGAGCCTGCTGAAAGGGACTTTTCCGCAACAGATGTTCTTCGGTCCGGTGCCCGGCGACTTAGGTCATCCGGCGGGCGCGACGGATTTTAACGATTGCTTCAGCATGTTCTGCCGCACCGTGGTCGAGGGATTGTTCGGTTTCTCGCCGGACCTTCCCAATAACATCGTGCGCATAACTCCCCAGTTCCCGGCCGACTGGGACCACGCGTCCATCCGCACGCCGGATTTCTCGCTGAAGTTTCAGAGGATCGACAACTCCGCCAGTTACCGGGTGGAACTGGCGAAGGCCTCGCCGATGGAGGTGTCGCTGCCGGTCCGGGCGGGGAAGATCGCGGGGGTGAGGCTGAACGGCCAGCCCGTCCAATGGGAAGCGCGCGCGGGGTTCGGCGAAAGCGTGGTGGTGGTGCATGTGCCGGCGGCCGCGTCCGCGTCGCTCGAAGTGAACTGGCGGGATCCGCTGCCCGTGGTGCCCTCGGTGGCGCTGGAGGGAAACAGCGGCGATGCCGTGACGCTGGCCGCCGAAGGCGCCATCATCACCGGCTTCGAGGATCCGCAGGGCGTTCTGGCCGGCGCCAAAATCGCATCCGGGAAAATCGCCGCCACGCTCACCCGCAACGCGGGACATCACCTGGTGTTGGCCACCGTGCGCACCGGCGAGACCGAGCAGCGGCGGCTATTCAAGATTAAAGTGACCGATGCCGCGGCCGATGCCGCGCTGGCGGCCAAAACCAACCCGGCGATTCCGAAGGGCGCTGCCTGGAATTGCGTGGACCTGGGCAATGCCTTCAATGGCGATATCCGCACCATCTTCCAGCAGCGGTATCTCTCGCCGCGGCCGAACACCTGCTCCCTCCGTTTGGCCGAGGATGGCTATCTGATGTGGCAATCGGTTCTGGATGCCAAGGCGAAGCCGCCGGAGATCGACCTCGCCAATGTCCCGAATCTGCTGGGCCGCCCCGATCGCATCTCGACTCCGCAGGGCGTTCCCTTCCGGTGGAATGGCGACCGCAACATCGCGTTCACTTCCCGCTGGGACAACTGGCCGCGGCAGGCGACCGTGCCGGTTGGCCAGGCGGGCGACACCGTGTGGTTCCTGGTGTGCGGCTCCACCAATCCCATGCAAGTGCGGATCGCGAACGCCGAACTGCGCATGGAGTATGCCGATGGCGTGGTGGAGCGGCTGGAGTTGGTGCCGCCCTTCAACTTCTGGATGCTCTCGCCTTACAACGGCGTGGATTACAACTACCAGCGCGACGCCTTCTGCCTGCCGAAAACTCCGCCCGCCACCGTGCAGTTGGGCAACAACTGCCGCGCGGTGGTGCTGAACTGGCGGCTGCGCGCCGGCACCGTGTTGAAAAGCGTGACGCTCGAAACGCTTTCGGAGGAAGTGGTGATCGGGCTCATGGGAGTGACGATCATGAATCCCGGCGTAGCGTAGGGCGGACCCCCTGGTCCGCGGCCGGCCCCCCGGCCGGCCTCTCGCCAGTTCCCGGCACTCGATCCCGCGAGCGAAGAGCGGGACGAGGGCGTCCCGCGCGGACCGGGGGGTCCGCCCTACTCGTACCTCAGCGCGTCCACCGGATCGAGGCGCGACGCCTTCATCGCCGGCCACACGCCGAAGAACACGCCGATCGCCATCGACACCGTGAACCCCGTGACCAGCGCCCATGGCGGCACCTTGGATGGCAGCGAGGGCACCAGCGCGCCCACCAGCATGGTGATCAGCACGGCGATGACGATGCCCAGCAGCGCCGCCCAGGCCCGGTGAGCGTCACGGCCTCCACCAGAAACTGCCCGACGATATCGCGCCGCCGCGCGCCCAGGGCCTTGCGCACGCCGATTTCGCGCGTCCGCTCGGTCACGCTCACCAGCATGATGTTCATCACCCCGATGCCGCCCACCAGCAGCCCCAGCCCCGAAATGGCGATGGCCACCAGCCCGATCAGCCCGGTGATGTTGTCGAACTGCTGGATGATCTGGTCGGGCGTCGAGATGGCGAAATCGTCTGGGCGTACCGGTGGCCAGGCGGCGCATCCGCCGCATCGCGCCCTCCACCTCGTGGTAGGCTTCCTGCCGCATGCCGGGCTTGGCCTTGGCGGTGATCATGTAAGCGGTCGATCTGCGGATAGCGCGCGTGCGCGGTGTGCAGCGGGATGCACGAAGTCGTTGTCCTGTCCGTTCTCGCCGAAGAAGCCGCCCTTGGCCTTGGCGTAGACGCCCACCACGGTGTACTCCGCGCCGTCCATCATCACCGTCCTGCCCACGGCTTGCCCATCGGGGTACAGCGCGTCGGCCACGCTCGCCGCCGAGCACCACCACGTGCAGGCCGCGTTGCTCTTCGTCCGGCGTGAAGAACCGCCCGGCGGCGAAATCGCGCGGCGAAATCTCGCCCATGTTGGCCGACGCCCCGTAGACGTTGATGGTGTCGGACTCGTAGCCCGGCACGCGCGCCATCAGCGGGTTGCCCTCCACCACCGGCGGGAGGTAAAGCGCCAGCCCGGCGTCCTCCACCGAGAAGCACCAGCGGCGGATGGTCGTCGGCGTACTCCGGTTTCATCGCGCGGCGCCGCCGTTCCTTGCGCGGAAGCTGGTTCTCCGGCATGCTGGGGTCGCCCGAGGTGCGTGAAGAGGAAGATATTGTCCGGGTCCGAGTTCGCTGGAAGAAGTCCACCACGCCCTGGCGCAAACCCGTGAGCAGCGACGCCACCGTCACCACCGTGGTGATGCCGATGACGATCCCCAGAATGGTCAGCAGCGAACGGAAGCGGTGCGTCCACACCGCCTGCACGGCCATCTGCATGTTCTCCGCGGCGCTGATATTCATGGTCTACTCCGCACGCAGCGCCACCACCGGATCGAGCTTGGCGGCGCGCGAGGCCGGGTACCAGCCCGAGGCCACGCCCACCACGCTCGATACGCCGATCGCCAGCGATCACGTAACCCGCCGTGATGTGCAGCGTCAACTCGAAAATGCGGCTCAGCAGCATGGTGGCCAGCGCGCCCACGCGCCACGCCCAGGGCGCCGCCCATGGCCGCCAGCACCACGGCTTCGATCAGCACCTGCATCATCACGTCGCCATGGCGCGCGCCCAGCGATTTGCGGATGCCGATTTCGCGCGTCCGCTCCGTCACGCTCACCAGCATGATGTTCATGATGACGATGCCGCCCACCACCAGCGAAATGCAGGTCACCGGCACCACGACGGCCGCCATCATGCCCAGCAACTGGTCGATGAAGCCGCGGATGGCGTCGGGCGTCAGCATGTCGAAATTGTCGGGCTGTCCGGGTTGCGCGTGGAAATGCGTGCGCAGCGCCACGCGGGTTTCGTCCAGGGCGTCGTCCAGGGTCAGCCCCAGCCCCGGCCGGGCGCGGCCGAACAGCGCGAATCCGGTGCCCGGGCCCGACATGCGCGTCGAAGGCCGTGACGGGAATGTACATCGAGTTGTCCTGCGTCGCGGCCGAACGACGACCCCAGCCGCTCCTGCACGCCCACCACCGTGAACTCGATGCCCTCGATGCGAATCGTCTTGCCCACCGGCGACGAATCCGGCGGAAACAGGGTGTTGCGGACGGTGTCGCCGATCACCGCCACGAAGGCCCGGGAACGGTCCTCCTGCGCGGTGAAGAAGCGGCCGTCCACCACCACGATGTCGCGGATGCTGGCCATGTCCGCCGAAACGCCGATCATCGCGGTGTCTTCGCAGATCTGGTTCTCGCGCTTCACATCGGACGACGTGCGTTGCGGTAGGGGCTGTAGAGCATCACATGCCCGCCCACCACCGATTCCAGGTACCGCGCGTCGTCGGTCGCGGATCGGCTTGTTGCGCTTGATCTTGTCGAAGTACTGGCGGCGGCTCATCCGCCCGACGGAGGCGATCTGCGCCACCAGGAACGACTCCGACCCGAAAGCCTTGGCCGTGCTACTCCTCCGCGTACACGCCCAGCCCGCTGATGGCCGCGCCCACCATGATGACGCTGGCCACTCCGATGATCACCCCCAGCAGCGTCAGGAAGCTTCGCAGCTTGTGCGCGCGGATGGAATCCAGCGCCAACCCGAAGGCATTCTGAAATGGCCGCCACGAACGAACAAACCCAGACTCGCCGGAGATGAATTGGGGCATTTTCCTTCAGGATAACGTAAGATGGAGGAACGCCACCAACTGGCTGGCGACGCTCATGTCTCTTCTTCGTCTGGCCTATGCGACGCAGTTCCTGATCGCCCTGATCGCCATGCTGATGCTGTGGAGCCAGGTCGGCGGCCCGGACCATTTCGACCTGACGCCCTGGCACCTCAAGCTGGTTCTCTCGGCGGGCGCCGCCTTCGCCATTGTGAAGGCCACCGCCGCCGCCGTCTCGCGCGAACGGGCGTGGAACGGCGGAACCCTGAAATGGTTTGGCATCCTGCTGGCCATTCTGATCGCCTGCGGCCTGGTCACCCTGTGGGTCCATAGGAACCTGGAAGACGACGGCAACGGGGAAGCCGATACTTCCACCGCGTCCCTCCACTCCCCGGCCGCCTGGTAACCGCGGGAACCGCGCGAGGTAGAACCCGATGTGGGGCGGGTTGGAAACCCGCGGCGGGCTGTCAGCCCAATGCAGCATACTTTTCCCACTGCCCGACATCCGCACAAGTAGTGGGGCGGACCCCCCGGTCCGCGGCCGACGCCCCCGTCGGCCTGCGCGTACCCTGCAAGATGCCGATCTCGTCGTTCCGGATGCGGGACGAGGGCGTCCCGCGCGGACCGGGGGGTCCGCCCTACGCCAGTTCGATCCGGGCGGGGGCGCAATCGGGGACGTACTCTTCCATCTCGCGGGTTTCCAGCCTGACGTTCCGGATGCGCCACTGGCGCACGGTTTGGCGCAGGGCGGCCCGAAATGCGGGGTCGCGGCGCGGGTGTTCGCCCTTGGGGCGGCGCACCAGGATCACCTCGGCATACACCGAAAGTATCCCCGGCGGGGGCGTTTCGAGATCCTCGGTGAAGGCCAGCAGCACCTGGCCGGCGTCGCCAGGTTGCGGCGCCTCGGTAACCAGGGGCCGGACAACCAGCAGGTCCGGCTGGCGGGATGGGCTGGCGCCGCCGCCGGGAAAGACGGCAACCGCGCCGCCGGTAAGCGCCAGGAACAGATCCTCGGGTTCGGGTGAAGGCTGGAGCGGCCCGCTGCCGGACAAGACGATCGCGCCGGCCTCAAACAGCGCGTTGGCCGCGGCGGGGTCGTGCGGCGCGCGCGCCCGCAGGCGGCGGATGGCATGAGCCCACATGCGGAGGAAGAGTTTGCGGCTGCGTACGGCGCGCGCCAGGAACGTGAGGTAGTTGACTTCCAGAATGTTGTCGAGCCCCTCGCGGGTGTAATAGCGCGAGGTGGTGGCGCGGTGGCGATGTTCCACCACCGCGGCGGCCACGTACACGCTGGGCCATCCGCGCTGCCAGGCGCGGTAGCCGATATCGAGATCTTCCACGTAGGCGGGATCGAAGGCCACGTCGAGCGCGCCCAGCGCGCGAAGTTTGGCGGCGTCGTAGAGGGAACAGCCGCCGCTGCCGTACAGCACCCAGGTCTGGTCCTCGCCGGGAAGCGGCTCGTTGCAGCGCACCGGAAACGCCTCGGGGTCATCCAGCGTGAGTACGGCTTTGCCGGTCTCCTCGCGGCGCACGCCGGGCGGGAAACGGATCTGCGCGGTGGCGCAGAAAAGATCGGGGATGCGGTCGAAGGCCAGCGCCAGCGGGGCGAAGAAGCCGGGGTCCAGCAGCATGTCGTTGTTGAGCAGACAGACGCGCGTGAAACGGGCGCGCGCGATGCCGCGGTTGATGGCGCGCGCAAAAGAGAGCGGTTCGGGCGAGACTTCCACGCACACCCGCGGCCAGGCGTCGCGGAGCCACTCGGCGGTGCCGTCGTCGCTGCCGTTGTCAACCACGACGATTTCGTGGGCGAACCCCGCCAGATCGCGGACGATGCCAGGCAACTGCGCCCCCAGCAATTCGCGTCCATTGCGCGAGGGGATGACCACCGAGATGCCCTCGGCGGACTGGCCGGGCGGGGATTCGCGCCGGCACGCGTCTGCGGCGGCGGCGAAGATACCCGAATATGCGCGAGCACACGTAGAGGAACGAGATATTCGGGACCCGGTTTCCCATCCTACCGATTCTAGATCAATAGGTGGCGAAGCGGCCGCGGTCCGCCGACCACGCCGCCCGCGGAGCCGTCCCACAGCGCCAGCGCCTGCTGGGCGAAAGCCGTGGACACGGGATTCACATACGGGAGCCACTCACCCTGGCGGCGTCCGAAGTAGAAGCCGCCGTCGATGCGCGGGTCGCCGCTAGTGGCCTGGAACTCGGCCAGCCGGGCGGCTTCCCACTCGGCGGCGGCGCGGTCGATCGGAACGGCTCCGGCGTAGCCGGCATGCAGGCGCACGCGCAGCAACTGGGCATAGACGTCGGAACGCTCGAACCGGGGCGCAATCTCGCGCAGCAGCCCGGCGGTGCGCTCGATGCCATCGGCCAGCGCGCGGGCGCACGCGGGGTCGGTGGCGCGGGGCAGCAGGCCCTCCAGGAAGTAGCAGAACGCGTGCAGGCGATCCATCACCTTCAATGGGTCGGGATCGCCGGGCAGAAACTCCTCGCATTGGCGCAAGGCGTCTTCGAGAGCCCGGTCGTAGCGGGCGCGGAATTCCGCGCGGCCGGTGGCTTCGGCGAGATCGAACCATGCCATGGCGGATTTCAACTGATAGCATCCCGGCGAGCGCGACCAGCGCGTGGGATCGCGTTCCACGGGCGATTTGGCGGGAAGCGAGAGGATGGGATGGATACCGCCTTCGGCCGAAACGAAGTCGCGCGCCAAGGATTCGCCGAGCGAGATGGCGGTGTCGCGAAACTCGCCGCCGCCGGTCGCGCGCCACGCCGCGAGCAGCCCGCGAACCACGATGCCGCAATCGAAGAAGTAGGTTGGCGCCGCCTGCGACAGTTCGAACGGCATGGCGGCGGACGCCGAATCCCACGCGGCGCCGGTGAGGAAGCGGGCAGCCTGCGAGGCGCGGTCGAGAAACCTGGCATCGCCCGAAAGCGCGTGCAGATACACCAGCGCGCTCACCGCGTAGCCGGTGATTTCCGTGGACACGGGCTGGTTCCGTTCGGTGTCGGCGCGATAGTACCTGGCCACGCCGCCGGATGGGGTCTGAATGCCGGAATGGAGCCACCATTGCGCGGCGCGAGAGCACTGTGGAGACAACCCGCTAGTTTAACCGATGACTGCCGTTGCCGACAACGCGAGGATGGTTCCGATGGCGGCGCCGGCCACCACGTCGCTGAGGAAATGCATGCCCAACAGGACGCGGGAGGCGGCCACGCTCAGGGCGCAAAACAAAAGTCCGAGGGCCAGGTCGGGATAGAAATGGGCCAGGGACAACGCCACGGCGAAGGCGGTGATGGTATGGCCGGAGGGAAACGAGAACTGGTCGGGCGGCAGCAGGGTGGCCCAGCAGTGGGGCTCGAAAGTGCTGGGGCGGCGGCGGCGGAAGACTCGCTTGAGACGAAGAAAGACGGCGATGCCGGCTCCGGCCGCCAGTGCGCCCGACGCCACGGCTGGAAACCGCGGAGCGCCGCCGAAGAGCAGCAGCACCAGGCCCAGCGAGTACCACAGCCAGCCATCGCCGCCGCGCGTGGCGCATAGCATCCAGATGCGGACCCAGCGAGGCGCGTGCCAGCGGTTGACCGTCCGCATCAGGCTGTGATCCCGATGGGAAATGTAGGTCAGCATGGCGGAAGCCTGAGTCATACCGTGGCCTCCGCATGCGTATTGAAATGCCTGTGGCATCCCATGCATTCTTTGTACAGCCGGCACGGCTACAATCGTGTGACACGCCGGAAAAACATCCGTGAATAGAATGTTTTTCGCCACTGGAACAGTGCCGCGTGGCACAATTTAGGTGATGAAGAAGCTGGACTTCCTCTTCTTCGATGCCGGTGGCGGCCATCGCGCGGCAGCCAACGCCCTGCGCCAGGTGATCGAGCGGCAGGCGCGCCCGCTCGAAATCCGCATGGTCAACCTCCAGGAGCGGCTGGACTCCCTCGACGTCTTCCGCAAACTGACCGGCCTGCGGTTGCAGGACGTTTACAATCTTGTGCTGAAGAAGGGCTGGACGCTGGGTTCGCCGCAACTCATGATCGGCATGCACCTGGTGATCCGGCTGTACCACGGAAAGCTGGTGCGGGCGCTGGAGACGTTCTGGAAAGAGAGCCGCCCCGACCTGGCGGTTTCGCTGGTGCCGAATTTCGACCGCGCGCTGTGCGAAAGCCTGGGGCGCGCATTGCCGGGCGTACCGTTCGTGACTATCATTACGGACATCGCCGACTATCCGCCGCACTTCTGGATCGAGAAGCAGAAGCAGTACCTCATCTGCGGGTCCGGCCGAGCGGTGGAGCAGGCGCTGAGCATGGGCCACGCCGAATCGAAGGTCTTCCGGACTTCGGGCATGATTCTGAATCCGCAATTCTACGAGATCGCTCCGCTGGCGGAAGAGGAGCGAAGGGAAGGCCGGCGCGCCCTGGGGTTCGACCCGGACCTGCCGGTGGGCCTGGTGCTGTTCGGCGGTCAAGGCGCGGCCGCCATGCTCGGGATCGCGCGCCGTCTCGACAACCGCCAGTTGCTGTTCATCTGCGGCCACAACGACAAGCTGCGGGCGCGGCTCGAGGCGATGCCCCGCCGCGCGCCGGCGTTTGTGGAAGGCTTCACACGCGATGTGCCGCGCTACATGCAACTGGCCGATTACTTCATCGGCAAGCCGGGTCCGGGGAGCCTGAGCGAGGCCGCGGCCATGCGGCTGCCGGTGATCGTGGAATCGAACGCCTGGACGCTGCCGCAGGAGCGCTACAACGCCCAATGGGTGCGCGACCAGGGACTGGGGCTGGTGCTGCCAAACTTTCGCGGCATCACGCCAGCGGTGGACGAGTTGCTGCAGCCGGAGCGCTTCGCGGGGTTCCGGGCAGCCGCCGGGCGGCAGAACAACCGGGCGGTGTTCGAAATTCCCGACATGCTGGAGCGTATCCTGCGGGAGAGCGAGGCGGAGCGGGCGGGCTGACGGGTGGCGCGAAAGCACCCTCCGTCGGGCCGCCGGTCATTCCGATGCGCACTCCTCAGTCTCTCCGGCCGCAATCCGCACATCCTCTTCGGTCAGACCATACAGGTCGAAAACCAGCCGGTCGATTTCCTTGTCGGCGGCCTCAATCTGGCGTTTGAGGGGCGTTTCGGCTGGCGCCGTCTTGGCGTCCGCGAGCTGCCGATTCAGCGAGAGCATCCGCCGCACGAGCGCGATAAGTCGGTCCCGAATTCGGCGGTCGTCGGCGTTTTCCGTATCGATGGGGCGTATCGGCACGTTTGCCATGTACTGGTAGATCAGCCGGTATCGAAACTCGCCGGCGCGCGTCCCAAAAGGTATGCTGATGCTGCCGATGGCAAACCAGAAGAGTTTGCTGTTGAGGATTCCCAACAAGTAGGGGTCGTCGGTTCCCAGGCAGTATGCGGTGTTGGCGATATAGGTTCCAGTCGTGTCGATGAAGAACCGCGGCCCCTTGGCGATGTCCGGATACACGATCTTGGGAGCGTCCAGCGCGCCGTAGTAATCGCAGGGCCGCAACTCCCACCAGAACTCGCCGTGGTCCTGGCGCTTCTTCGCAGCGTCCGCGAACCGCTCCAGATGATTTGCCAGAGGCGGGTACTCCCTGCTGAACCAAATCCAGGCTTCCCGCTCCGATAACACAGGCCGGCCCATCTTTCGCCTGGTCCAGCCAGATGGAATCGCAATCAAGAAGCGGCCGGTATCCCGGATGGAGTAGCGCCGTATGTCCTGACCGCCGAGAAACGGTTTGATCCGCTCCCCGCAAGCGGGTGACTGGCGGATCATGCGCTTCCTGGTCGGACCGTCGATCTCGAAGGCTTCATTCAGCCCGGTTAGGATGCCGCGAAAGATCCTCCCGCCAACGTACTTTTCGAGCGGAATTCCAGCGGAGACAATCTTTCTGAACACCTTGCGCGTTCGTTCTGGCTCCAGGAACCAGGCTTCGGGAACCAGCCTCTTCGCTGGAATGCCGTACTCGTGGTCCGGAACGTACGTTCGCAGGTCGACACGGTCGACCGACGCCACCTTGCACACCGCAGCCTGACTTGGCTGCTCCCTTTTTGCCAGCACGGGAATACTTACATAGACGTCCTTGGCCTTCGCAAATAGCGACAGGCCGCCGAAGTTGACAATCCGGATGACGGCCGCGTTTCGAGTCAGGAACTCGCGCAACCCGACCGCATACGCCGCTTTCAAGAAACTGCTCGAAACGATGAAGCTGAAGAACCCGCCGGCGCGAAGCAGATTCAGGGCCTTCTCCATGAAGTAGACGTAGAGGTCGGCGGAACTCTGATAGGACTTATAGTTAGCCTGCATGTAGTCCTTCAGTTCTGCCAGAGACTCCTGGCGCACGTATGGGGGATTTCCGATCACTGCGTCGAAACCTCCGCGGCGTACGATCTCCGGAAAACCGTCCTTTCCAGCCCAGTCGAAGGAGTTGATTCGGAAGATCTCCTCTTCGTCCAGGAGGGCGATCTGCCTGCCTAGCTCATAATCCGGGCCCACCAGCGAATTGCCGCACTTGATGTTGCTTCCGAGGTCGGGCAGCGCCCGCTCATGAAACATCCGAAGCTGGCCCGTCAGGCTCTGTTCGGTCTCGCCTTCCAGCACCTTCAAGAGCAGGGATAACTTCGTGACCTCCACGGCCTGATTGTCGATATCGACGCCGAATATACTGTTGAGCAGTATCCGTCTTCGCTCGGACGCCGTCAGACGCCACGCGCCCCCAACACCCCGATACAGCACTTTCTTGTGCCTGTCGGTACCTTCGCTCTCGTACTGCCTCAGATGCCAATCGAGGAAATACTGGTAGGCCCCGAGGAGAAAGGAGCCGGACCCACACGCCGGATCGAGAATCTTGATCTTGGAAGCCCCTCTTACATCCTGGCCCTCCAGGAGTTTGCCGACGGTCTGGTCGACGATGTAGTCGACCACGTACGTGGGAGTATAGTAGACGCCCCCTGCTTTTTTGACCTCCGGCTTCTCCTCGATCCTGGCCTGATGGCCCGCCGTCAGACGAATGACCTTTCCAAGAAACTGTTCGTAAACCTGTCCAAGGATATCCGCGGGCAGTACGGAGAACTCGTAGGGGCTGTCCGGGTAATAGAGGCCGCGGACGATCCCCTTGAGAACCCTGTCGTCCACCTGAAGACCCAGCGTGACCTGGTCGGGCGTCTCTTCACGTTGGATGTCCGGGTAGAAATGGAACAGCCCCGAGTTGTAGCGCTCATCGGCTTCCTTGAAGAGTACGCATAACTCGCCGTAGACTCCTTCGTGGTCCGCCAATTCGCGCAACCGCTCGTAGGGTTGGATGCCGCGATCTTCGCAGATCCGCAGGAAGATGATACGATCGATCAGTTTCTGAACGGCGAAATTGGTGTCGCGCGGCCCGAGATCGGGATTGCGGAGGGCGATATTGCGCGCCAGCAACTCCCGCCAGGATTCGATTTCCCCCAGAAAGGCATTGTCCACCTCCGCCGTCCCGCGTTTGCCGCGCGCGATCTCAATGTGCTTGTCAAAGTCGCCCTTATAGACGGCTTCCTTGGAGAACACGCCCGCAATCTCCGGCCATCTGCCGAGGTATTCGGTAAATGGAAGGTAGAGAATGCGCGCTGTGGCGGCAGGGTCGTGCTGGTCCGGCTTGATACGGCAATCGTAGACCGCGAATTCCCGGAAATTGGTCAGTATGCTGAGGGGCAGCTTGGACGACCACGCGTACCGGCGAAGTTGAAATGCGGGGTTGGGTTCCTGCTTCACGTTGACCGCCGGCCTCTTGGCCTCGACGAAGAACTTGCGAGTGCCACCGACTCGGAAACAGTAGTCCGGCGCCTTGGTGGCGCCCCCGACCTTGATCGAATCTTCGTGAATGACGTCCTTGTACGCCTCGGCCGTGCCGGATTCATTGTCAACGTCCCAGCCAAGAGCTTTGAAGAAGGGGTCGAGAAACTCTATGCGAAGGCGAGTCTCGTTATATGTTTCGGACCGGAATGCGTCCAGGTTTCGCTCAAATCGTTCAACGAGGCCGGGAATCTCGGTGGGGATGTCCGTCTGCCGCATATTCAGACCATGAGGATACCATCCGGCGGCACGCGCGTCCCGAGCCAAGCAGGGCGGGGTGCGGCCGTTACACAGACGGGTTGCCGCAGGAGCGCTACAACGCCCTGTGGGTGCGCGAGCAGGGGCTGGGGCTGGTGCTGCCGGACTTTCGCGGCATCGCGCCGGCGGTGGACGAGTTACTGCAGCCGGAGCGCTTCGCGGGTTTCCGGGCAGCCGCCGGGCGGCAGAACAACCGGGCGGTGTTCGAAATTCCCGACATGCTGGAGCGTATCCTGCGGGCGAGCGAGGCGGAGCGTCCCTGAGCGGGTCGGGCGTGGGGCGGACACCCTGTCCGCGCGGGACGCCCCCGTCCCGCTACCAGCCCGCAGAATCAAATGCTTGCCACCGGCGAGAAGCCGGCCAGGGGGCCGGCTGCGGACGAGGGCGTCCGCCCTACTGCAAGTACTTGCCGGCCCACTCCAGGGCTTCGATCAGGTTGAGCAGCCGCTGCGCGTCGCCGGCGGCTTCGGTGCGGATGGGAGCCTCGCTGAGAGCGGCCGGGACATCGGGCGGTTGCACGGTGCGAAACTCGGTGGGAAAGCCGGAGCGCCCTTCGAAGCCGGGCCTGGAGAGCGACTCCCAGACCTTGCGGCCGAGCTCGTCGCTTTTGGCCGCCGCGGCGCCATAGGCCAGCAGGCGGCCGGTGCCGGTGACGGCATAGCCGTGGAAGGCCTTCCAGAATTCGGGGTAGTCGATGTTCAGCTCGAGTTCGGCCATGCTCTCGGTGGCGCCGAACAGGAGGTCGAAACCGGTCGGGCCGCTGGCTCCGCGGCCGGCGTCCCCGCCTGCGCGGCCGATGCCATCGGCTCCGCGGCCCGAGCCCTCAGCTCCGCGGCCGGGGCTCCCGGCTCCGCGTCCGGCGTCCCCGCCTGCGCGGCCGATGCCACCGGCTCCGCGGCCCGAGCCCTCAGCTCCGCGGCCCGCGCCGCCGCCTCCGCGGCCGGCGCCCATGAATTGACCGGTCGCGGGATCGTAGGGTCCCGCGCCCAGCAGGCCTCCGGGAGTGGAGGCGAACTGGAGTTGGGTGCGCATGCCGGTCTTGATCTTGTCGAGCCACTTCGTATCGCCGGTGCGCTCGTATTCGGTGAGCCAGTTCATGGTGTAGCCGGCCCAATCGGTGCCGAAACTGGCCGTGGAGTAAGTGCCGCGCTCGGGCATGCGGGTGTCGGTACGCTTGACTTCGGCGTAGGTGAAGTCGGCTTTCAGTTGCTCGCGGAGCAGGTCGCCCACGCGTTCGTCCGCGGTCAGGTAGAAGTAGAAGCGCTTGAGGCCGGCCTGGCTGACGCGGGGCTGCTTGGCGCCGTCGCCCCAGTGATTCACGTTGTGGCGCGAGCCGAGGGGGGCGAAGCGGCCGATGTGGTGGACGTCCACCTCGCTGGTGTGGCGGGTCATGGCCTCGGCCAGACGGAACACGTCGGCGCGGCCGGTGCGCAGGAAGCTGTACCAGAGCCAGTAATCGGGGAGTAACTCGGTGTTATTCCATGCCCACCCGCCAATGTCGTAGCGCCATTGGTGCCGCACCTCGTCGTACATGCGCATCATGTCGCCGTAGTCCCAGAAGCCGTACCACGAGCGCTGGTCCACTTCGTGGCCGTAAAAAGCCAGGGCGCTGGCCAACTGGTCTTCAATGGCGCTCTTGGCGGCGTTCGAGCGGTCCGGCAGGCTCCAGAAACCGAAGGCGCGGTTCGAGTGGTAATACTCGGGCGTCGCCACCAGAAGAGAGGGCGCTGCGGCGGCCTTCTCCCTGGCCACGAGTTGCGCGTTGGAAGGAACCGAGGCGAGCGCCCACAGGGTCAGCTCGCTGGTGTTGGCGATGCCCAGCGGGGCGTCCCAGCCGGGCTTCCAATCTTCGTACGCCATCTCCAGGCCGTGTCCCTTGGTGTCGTAATGGCGCAGATCCATGGCGGGGCCTTCGGGGGACCAGAGCCACACGCGCAGCTCGCCCATGGGAGTCCTGGCGCCGTGGATTTCCAATCCGGCGGGATACTTCTGCCAGAAGTTCTTAACCGCGACCGCAATGCCGCCCGTCACATCGCCGAGCGAGGCGAGGCCGCGGGCGCGGCGGCCATCGGTCGCGTGCAGCCAGGAGGACTCGGCGCTGGTGCGCTTCGAGATGGAAAAGCCGTTGGGGGTGGGCTGGGAGAGCCGGTAGTCGTCCCAATCGGCGGCCGGCTCGATGAGAGCCTGCTGCGGCTTGGAGAACTGATCGAAGTTGGGGATTCGCTGGCCGGCGAGTTGCTGCGGGAAGATATCGTCGCGGCCGGCGATGGAGATGACGCGGCGGCCTACCAGGGGCTTGACCGGCTCGGCCCACATGCCTTCATCGCCGCCGAAGCGGACGTGGCGGTTGATGACTTCCTCGCGGAAGGGAACCTTGAAGGAGAGGCCCAGGCCCTTGATGAAATCCTGGTTGCCGTCGCCATCGAAGACGAACGAGTGGACGATGCGGACGCTGTCGAGGCCGGCGTAGAAATAGAGTCGCACCGTGAAGGGCAGCCAGGAGCGGCCGCTTTCGGCCGAGTGGTGGACGCCCTCGATCCTGACCACGGCGCGCACGGGACCGGACTGCTCCAGCGTGGCGGAGCGCACCAGGCTGGTGAACTCCTCCTCCTTGATGACGTGGTGGGCGGCGAAATCGGAGCGGTCCTCGCGGATGGCGATAAGCGCGGCATTCTGCGCCACCTGGTGGCCGCCGGTGGCCAGCCAGTCGAACAGGAACGCGCCCTGCTTGCGGATGAGACACGACAGCGCTCCGGTATCGATTTCGATTTGCGAGGCGGTCTCGGTGGCGCGGACGGGGCGCTCGGGAGCGGACGGGGAGCCTGGCGAGAGGTTGAAGGACGCCGGGAGAGCGGATACAGCGCTGATGGCGTGGCCGGTCCACTTGATGGAGCCATCCGGCCAGTAGGCCATGGGCCAGGTTTGCAGAGGCACGGATTGGCCGGCGGCGGTTTCCAGTTTGAGAGAGTCGGTCTTGTGCAGCTTGCCTTGGCTCCAGGGCACGCCCCAGGTGACGCCCTGGGCGGCGGCCGGCGACGGGCCATCGAGCCAGTGCAGTGGCACGGGTTGGGCGGCTAACGGCAGGGCGCACGCCAACGCGGTAAGGAACGAGAGAACGCGCATCGCGGGGAAGGCGTCCGGGACGGGCGGAAGGTTACCGGCGGGAGCCATCCGGTCAGGCCTTCATTCGGTTCTTGATGCCCGCTTTTTGGAGAGCCGTCTCGAACATCTCGCCGACCGCCGGATCTTCGTCCTCGTACTCGATCAGGTTTCCGCCCTTCCGGGTGCTCGTCTTGCCCAGACGATGGGTCCGCCCGCCACCTGCCAGTGCCCGCATGAACCACCTGCCGTCGCCGCCCCAGGTGGCAGCCAGGTAGCGGGCCGGATCGCCACTGGTGTTGAAGTGCTGATGGAACCAGCCGTCGGGCGGAACGAAAATGGTGCCTTCGGCGAATTCCACGCGGACGTGGTCGGTCGCGTCGGAGTACTTGAGCGCGCCTTTCCACAGCAGCGTGTAGCCACTGCCGTTCAACATCACCACATGCGATCCGGGGCCATGACGATGCGCCTTCTTATAAGTGCCCACCTCGAACTCGGAGATGTGGGCCTGCATGGTGTTGTTGGCGAGTTGCAACTCGATCCGCGAATTCGCCTTGCCGCGTTCCGCGCTCTTGAACAGGCCGAGCGACCGCGCGTTGGGGATGTAGGCGCTCTCCCAGGTATCGACGCCGCCTTTCTGTTCGCTCTCCTCGGGGTTGGTGTCTTTGTGATGGAGGTGTTCGGGACCGGTCCCGAAAGCATCGGGATCGCCAGTATAGCGGTCGCGGAAGACATAGTCGTTGTTGAAGACGAAATTCGCGTCGTGGAAGAGGTCGATCACCACCGGCGCGTTGCTGATGGCCAGCAGGCGGGCTGGCGTGGTTCCGCGGTTGCGGTGCTGGCGCCAGGTATTGAGAGGCGGGCCGACCACCGCGCCGGCTTTCCATTTCACGGTCTGTCTGGCGCCGCCCGGCGCCCATATATCGGTTTCGCCCTCTCCACTTACGACGTAGACGATTTCCTCGAACAGGTAGCGCTGCGGATTGGTCTGGCCGCCCGGGGGAATTTCACAGAGATAGCCGTCGTTGACGCCCTCGCCGCCGATCAGATCGAGGTAAGCGCCCTGCACGCCCATCCGTTTCCAGGGCTGGACCGGCGCGGTTCTAATATTCGGAAGACTATAGCCGGTGTAGACCTGGATGCCCTCGTTCTTGCGCCATTCTTCGTATGGATTCAGATTGGTCTGATTGTAGTCGCGGGATTTCGGCGGGGCGCTGGCTTGCTGTATCCGCTGCGCCCGCAAGATCTGGCCAGTTGCCCCGGCGCTCAAGCCGGCTACGGCGGCTCGCTCGATAAGATCCCTGCGGGAGATCCTTCCCGCCAAGAATTCTTTAGCCCAGTTCTTCTTCATTGCAGTCATGGTCCTCGTGGGTGAATCGCTTCAGAACGGCGTCGCGCCCGCCGCCCCGCCGCGTTCGCCCACCAGGCGGGAAATGCCTGGCGGCGTCCGCGGCGGGAAGGCGGGCGCAAAGCTGAGCCACCCAGCCCTCCAGATGATGCTACCAGCCGAGTTTCAGTCCGAACTGTATTTGCCGGGAAGTGCTCAACGTAGAAGTAATGACCCCGGCGCTGGATGAATAGGCTCCCGTGGAAGTGAAGGTGCTGATAACCGGCCAACCGAAATTGGTGTGATTGAGCGCATTGAAGAACTCGGCGCGGAACTGGAGCGTCCCCCGTTCACCGATATGGAAGGTCTTGAACAGGGAGCCATCCACCGACAGCAGGCCCGGAGCCGAGATTATGTCCCGGCCGGCATCGCCGAATGTGCCGGCGGCCGGGAGCCAGAAGGCCGCCGGGTTGAACCATTGGTTGGGGTTGCCGGTAACGATGCTGCCCGTGAAATTCGGGTTCAGCGACACGCGGTCCGGGTTTCGGGTATCGCCGTTGGCGGACTGGTTGAATCCCACCAGGGGCGTGAATGGGAAACCGGTCTGGGCGCTGACGATGGTATTGACTTGCCAGCCGCCAAAAATCGCATTCGGGATATGACCGGCGCTCCCCAGGATGGCCTTCCCCTTCCCAACCGGCAGTTCGTATCCCAAATTTCCGGAAATGCGGCTTTCGATGTTGAAGTTCGACGGCCCGTAGTCCAGGCGCGGATTGCGGGGATCCAGGAACGTTGTCGTTCCGCCCATACCGTTATTGGACAGGAAGGTGCCCGAGTGGTCGTCGAGACTCTTCGAGAAGGTGTAGTTGAGCCGGAATTGCAGTCCGTGACTATACCGGTGCGTCAAGTCCATCTGCAGGGCATTGTAATTGCTCCTGGCGACCGAAACGGTGTATCGGGCATTCGAGAGGTTGGGGTTCGCCCGCGGCGATTTCGGCGCGAAGTAGGGCGCCCCGTTAATCATCGTGGGAATCGCCGTGTTCACGTCGGTGGGGGACAACAGGTGGTAGCCGCGCTCTCCCACGTAGCCAACCGAAAGCAGCGTGTTGGCGGTGACGGATTGATCCACTCTTAGGCTGTACTGAAAGACGGCCGGCGACTTTAGGTTGGGATCGACTCCGGTGGGCCCGATCTTCGAGCCCGGAAGCGGCTGTCCCGGCGCGAACTGAATCGGAAACGTCGCCGGCGATACCGTTACTCTGTTGTTGTAAGCGCCCATGGGAATGGAGTCACAACATACCCCCATGTAGTCCAACTGCTCATAGTACAGCCCGTATCCGGCGTGGACAGCCGTCTTCGATCCGTGGAACGGCGACCATGCGAGTCCCGCGCGCGGTCCAATCATGTACTTCGCGTTGTTCGTCGAGTAGACTGAGTTCCCCACCGCTGGCTGGGTCAGCAGGATACCATTCGGTCCCGGAACGAAATTGGTGGCCGTGCCGTATGCCGAATTCCATCCATTGTTGAACTCGTGCCGGATGCCCAGGGTCAGCGTCAGGTTCCGCCGCAGTTGGATCGTATCCTGGGCATACCACGCCCCGGCATTCTGACGCCAACCGAGTCCGATGGGATTGAGGGTGGCGACCACTTGCGTGGCCGAACCCTGCATGAAGTGCTGGAGATCGCTGAAGCTGGCGACGCCGTACCTTTGATCCGCGGCATTATCGTTGGACTGGACCTTCTGTGCCCATCCGCCGACTTCGATCCGGTGGACGCCTTTCGTGATCGACACCGCGTCCGTGACGGTAAATAGGTTTCGGGCGATGTCGTCGAATTGCTGCGAGCCATTCGTGCCGGCTCCCGCAATGGCGCCCACCTGTCCGTTGCCCACCGATCCGATGTTGATGTTTCCGACCGGCTGTCCCTGCACGAATGCCAGCGGGGAATCGCCGCCCGGGGGGGCCGTACTCATGTCCCACTTAGCGCGCGTAAATCCAACCCGGGCAACGTTGATTACCGAAGCGTTAAATGAGTGGGTCTCCTCCAGGCTGGCGACCTGCGAACGCATCGTGCTCATGGTAAGCTGCAAATCCGTGGATCCGGGCGTGTGAATGAAGCCATCATCCACGGTATATACCCCGGACAACAAGTCCGAGGTGGAGAAATTGTGATCCACCCGTATGTTTCCGAAGTCTTCGCGGATCGCCTGCGGCGGGTTGGCATAGTAGTACGCCGCGCCTCCACCCAGTTCGGGCCCATTGGCGACCGGCCACAGTGCGAAGTACGGCGCGATGCCGGGAGCCAATCCTATGTTCGAGAGGGTCCCATTGGCCAGGGTCAGGATGCCGTTCCGCGCGTTGTTGTCGGGTACGATGGCCACCTCGCTGACCGCCAGGCGCTGCCGGAAGCCTTCGTAGCTGCCGAAGATGAACGTCTTGTCTTTGTGGAGTGGGCCTCCAACCGAGCCGCCAAACTGGTTGCGCCGGAAAGGCGGTGGCCCGACCGTATGGTCGAAGAAGTTTCGCGCGTCGAATGCGCTGTTCCTGACAAACTCGAATAGCGTGCCATGAAACTGGTTGGTTCCGGACATGGTCACCAGGCTGACCTGCCCGCCCGGCCGCTTTCCATATTCGGCGCCATAGGTGTTCTGCAGGACGTTGAACTCGCGCACCGCGTCCACGCCCAGTAACTGGCCGCTCAAACCGCCGGGGATCACGTCCGCGGTGGAGACTCCGCTGTATTCGATGCCGTTCAGGAGGAACAAGTTGTAGTCTTCGCGGTTTCCAGAAATCGAGAAGTTGTTACCCTGGCCCGATCCCGTATTCGTCGATGACCGGTTCACCGTGGTGTTGGCGGTCCCCGGATTGAGCGTGATCAGGTTATCGAAGCTCCGGCCGTTCAGAGGCAGGTCTTTCACCGAGTGCCCGTCCACCAAGCCGGCGATCGAGGTTGTCGCCACATTCACCAGCGGCGCCTCCCCGGATATCTGCACGTCCTCTTTCAGAACGCCGAGCTGCATGTCAATATCCACTACCGCGTCCTGAGCCACCGCCAGATCGATTCCGAAGCGCACCGTGGTGCGGAATCCGGTCATTGTAGACTTAATGTCGTAGCGTCCGACGGGGAGCGAGAGCGCGCGATAGTAGCCACGTTCGTCGGCCATCACTGCCCGCACGACGCCGGTTTCCGAGTTCGTCAGTGCGACCGTGGCGCCGGGAACCGCGGCAGCGCTCGGATCGCGGACAAAACCCGAAATCGATCCCAACACCTGACCGAAAACCATTGAAGAGAAGAGAACCAGCGAGACTGTCAGGAGACCGATCCGGCTCCCCATCACCCGCGCGGCATTTACTGCAAATCGATATCTACCCACGTATGTACCCTCGCTTCCGGAACCAATTCCTCACCAAATGATTGGCGCGACCGGCGCAGAGGACGGCTGATCCAACCACTCTTTCCTCTGCTTTGCCCATCGCCCTCATGCCCCTGTCCGAACCCTGGACGACCGCTAGAACGCTTGAAAACCCGCTCCCTTAGAAATATTAGTTCACGTGACGGATGTAATTTGAATGTCACGAAATCGCACGGTGAAGTCCTGTGGCGCTACGGCAGGCACTTCAAAACCAATGACACCGGGCTGGACTCGCAACTGATTAAAACGATTCACGATTTGGCTTGCGATCAAAATGCGAATCTCGGATCCCCGGCACACGATTTCCATCTCGTTCCACTTCTCTTCAGCGCCAACTGATTTCTTTGATTTCTGTATGTTATTGATCGTTCCGGTAGGGTTGTCGCGATCCTGATAGTTGACCAGGACTTCATAGCCGCCGTCGGGACCGGAACCTGGACGGTTATCGCCTTCTAAGCTCCACTTTCGACGCGGTTCGCGAACATAGATGCCGCTCCTGCCGCCACTCGAAATACGAAACAGCATGGCCAGCCGAAAGTCCGTGAACACGTCGCGAGTAAATAGGTAACCCGGGCCGGGCCGGTTCTTATCGAAGCGCCCGACTATCTCGCCGCCTTCCGCCGCCCACAGTCCGGCCCCGAAGCTCTGCCATTGGGAAAAATCCGTGTCATCGACCACCGTCTTTTGGGCCTGTCCAACGACAGCTAACCCTCCCAAAATGAAGCACCTTCTTGTGAACACTACCCTCCCTAATGGCACTGCCACCGATAGGACGGCGCCTCTTCCGGTGCTTCCCGGCCGATCTCAGTGCTCCCGTGAACACTAACCTTAGTCGGATGGTCCGTCCTATACGTACTGTCCGTTCTGTAGGTAATGGTACTGTCTTAGACCCTAATTATCGATCCGGGCATCTGCTGTGTCAAGAGTAAAGTGGTCTCGATTCGATGAGATAATTCTCGCTACCTTTGGTTATTACATCGTGATTTCTGGGCTTTTTCCCGGTTTTACACGCGCACGCTGGGGCGGTGGCGAATCCTTTCGGGATTACACCGGATAACTACAGTAAACCCGAACGCGCGGCTTCGGAGCGGGACATACCCGCAAATGCGACGACCCTCACCCATATAGGTGGTGGTTGACAACGTGGCCGGTCCACCCGGCGCTCTATCCGCAGTCCCGGTCAATTCGGGCGCCCGCTACGACTCCAAGGCTCCGAGCGGCGATACGGGAACCGCCTCTGCCCCGCCAAACTCGCCCGCTAGTGCGGTGACCGAAAGATACTGTTCCTTTGCCACGGGCCGCTCGCTCACGCTTGCGTGGTTCCGTTCGGAACCGCGAGCGTGAGCGGCCCGGCAAAGACACCAAATCACACGGTCGAAGACCTAGTGCCGTGACCGCTGGAAACTGTTCCTTTGCCACGGGCCGCTCGCTCACGCTCGCGGTTCTGTCCGGAACCGCGAGCGTGAGCGGCCCTGCAAAGGCGCCAAATCACACGGTCGAAGACCTGGAGGCGCTGAACCCCCTGGAAACGTTCCGGCCGCCCGCTAGCGTCGCGGACCTTTCGATAACTCGAGACCGGCCTTCCATGACTCGAAAGCGCTACGGGGCGATGAGATGGAAGCAGCCACGGCCATCGATACGCCAGACCGGGTTCCCGCGTCTTCAGGTACGGGACTTAAGTCCACGGCCGGCGGCTTTCCGGCGTGGGCGAAGCTCCAGTTCTGCCAGAAGCGGTCCCTGGGACAGTCCCCCCCGTGCTGTTTGGCAATAGTACTACTTTACCCGATTAGTACAGTACATCCTGGACCAGTACGTCTCTTGCCTCGCATCCCTAGCAAGCCGAAGACCCGCACGATATACTCCCGTCAGTAGTATGCCTCGATTGAACCACCGGATCGACGGAGCATACGGAGGAGGCCTATGACCACGCGACCCATGTTACGGACCGTCTTGACTCTGCTGAGCGTTCCGGCCCTGGCCGGATTGATCGGAGCGAGCCAGGCGCATTCCCTCGCACCTGGGGAATCCACGGGACAGCCGCCCGATCGCTTTGCCATCCGGCAACCGGTGGCGCAGGGGGCGATTCGAAGCGCATCCGTCCTGCTGAGCCCGTCCCTCGAAACCAGTCCGGCGGCGGTAAACGTCGTGCAGGGCGGCAGACTCCTCCGCGTGACGACGCCAGCCTATCCTGTCGCCGCCAGGCAAGCCAACGTAAGCGGAGTAGTCACCGTCGAAGCGCTGATCGGCGTGGACGGCCACGTAGTCCAAACCAACGTCCTCCGCGGTCCCAATTCGCTGCGGCAGTTTGCCCAGGATACCGTCAGGAGCTTTCGGTTCGAGCCGACTCTTCTAAATGGAAAGCCGGTTGAGAGAGTTGCCGAGGTTGACTTGAGGTTCGTCCTCGGCCGCTATTGACATCCGCCGAACCGGCGCCGCGTCCCCGCCCGGCGCGTGCCGAAGATGCGGCCGGCCCCCGCGCGTCGGCCCACGCAGCCGGGCGGCCGGTGCCGTCGCCGGCGGGTTGGCTGCCAACCGCCCCCGGCGACGCGCTACCGGCCCGTGGGCGTGGCGGCGTACTTACCCGATTTCACCCACAGCCAGTCGGCTCCATCGGAAAGCTTGTCGGGGTTCTTGATCACATACAGCAGCACCGTCTGCGGCCCGAAACATTGCCGGTATAGCAACGCGGAGCCGCTGCCGGCTCTTCCGAAAGCGGTTTCGATGTCGAACTGCGCGGGCGGGTTGTCGATGCGCAACACGCCATTCCGAAGCTGCCCGGTCACTTCGCGCAACCCACCGCCGGAAAACGTGGAATGCCCAACCTCGCCCAGCCCAATGGTGTAACTGCCCATGTGATCGGCGTCCACGGTCTGGTCGAGAGCCACCTGAAACCCGCTGGTGATGGGCGTCATGGAGCCGGCGCGAACCACGCGGAAGATCACGGTACACGAGTTTGCCGAGGCCGGCCCGTGCGTGGCGAACGTGAAGTCCGCGGCGTTGCCGCCGGTCTCCGCCGCGATCCGCTCCGCGTCGGTGGGCGGCGGCGGGCCGGGGCTCTTGCAGGAGGCGGGCAAAACGAAGACCGAAGCCGGCGGCGCCGCGAAGCTCACATCCTTCACTTCGATCAGGGTCTGCGTAGGGCCCCCGGGTACGGTGAATTCCAGCTTCAGGACGAGGCCGTACTTCGGCTCCGACCAGACGCGCGCCTTGCCTTGGGGAATCGCCGCGTCCACGATCTTCGCGGCAATTCCGGCGAAGGTCGCCGTGCCCGCGTCCACCGGATGCGCGCCGGCCAACTGAGTGTGCGCTTCGGCGGAGGCTGCGAAGGGATCGCCCCAGTCGCCGGAGAACCTGCTGTCGGAGCACGGCGGGCCGGCGGCGGCCAGGTCCCACTCGTGGCTCTCGTGCTTCTCCAGGTCGTAGAAGGAACGGACGTGAAACGCCGCGCCGCCGGGCGTTCGGGATGGAGTCTCCCGGTCCACGACGGCCTTGGAACCGTCGCGGTAGATCTTCATGGTTGCCGGAGCACCCATGGCGGGATTGGTTTCGGTGATGGTATACGCGCTGGGAGGCGCGGCATACTGCGCTTGCAACGGCGGTGCGGCCAGAGCCGCAAGCCATGGAAGGAATAGTCGTCCGTACATTGAAACGCCCCTCGCGAAAACGACTTGGAAAACTGCTGCCAGTATATCGCAAGGGCCGGGGCGGCGCTAACGGTATGCCGCCCCATTCCGGTGGGCCATGGGTGTCAAGCCGGCCGCTCCGGTCTTCCACGCGTCCGCGGCGGTCGCCGCCCTTCCGCCGAACGGCGGCGTTCGCAAGGACTTCCCGGCCCTCTTTGCTCCCAGCCGGGACAATCTGGCCGCGAACATCAGCGCGACTCCGATGGCAAGAGTCAAGAGTCCGACATGCGGTTCCACATGGCGATGGTATTCCATCTCGGGCCGCATGGGACGGAGCTTTTCGAGGGATGCCGCCAAACTCCGTTGCGGGTAGTGCTGGCGGCTGAGAGCGGGCTAAGGATGGCGGCGTCTTACCGCTGCGAGAATCGCTTAAGCCGCAAGACTTCCACCAGCGAAATGTAAAGGTTCACCATGCCGATGCCACTTACAGCGCCGCGCAGGTAGAGGTTATTCCACCAGACCCGAAAAAACGGCGTCACGCCCGCGAAGTAGTTGTGCTCCCAGGACGGCGTCCAGGGAAAGGCCAGAAGGACGGCGCCCACGATGAGGCAAGCCGTCGCCAGCATCACCGCAAATAACCTGTGATACCAGCGGTAGGCCGGCGGCGGCACGCGGGCGAAGCCGGACACGTCGATGTCGCCCGCCGGGCGGATCTCCCCAGGATCGGGTGGCGGCGGAATCATGCCGTGCCCGCCGTTTCAAACAACTCCATTTGAGGATTGTAATTCATGGGGAAACGCCAGTGTTGGCGGACGGGAGCGAAGCTCAGGCGATGCAGCGGCGCCGGGCCGAATTCCGCCAGGGCGCGGCAATGTTCCGGCGTGCAATAGCCTTTGTGCGCGGCCAGACCGTACCGCGGATACACTTTGTCCCACTCGCGCATGCAGGCGTCGCGCCACACCTTGGCGACAATGGACGCGGCCGCGATGGCGTGACACCGGGCGTCGCCCTTGATGAGCGGACGCTGGGGCAGCGGGAGGTCGAGCGGCATGGCGTCGGTCAACAGGAAGTCCGGGGCCGGCCGCAGCGCCAGAACGGCCAGCCGCATGGCCTGGCGGGACGCCTGGTAGATATTGATCTGGTCGATGGTGGCGGCGTCCACGGCCCCCACGGCCCAACTCACGGCGCGTTCGCGGATGCGTTCGGCGAGCGCCTCGCGGCGGGCGGCACGCAGCAGCTTGCTGTCGTTCAACCCGCGCACCGGGCGGTCGGGAGACAGAACCACCGCGGCGGCTACCACCGGGCCGAAGAGCGCTCCGCGGCCGACTTCATCCACGCCGGCGACGGCCGCAAAACCGCGCGCCCGCAACTCCCGCTCGATCGTGCCCTCGCACCGGATTTTGCCACCCGCCGATTCGGGTCGCATGAATATGTCCGCGGGCAGTCTATTCGCGCTCGCGGAGACGGGCGGCCTTGCCCCGGAGCTTGCGCAGGTAGTAAAGCTTGGCGCGCCGCGCGCGGCCGGTGCGGACCACTTCGATGTGGTCGATCACCCGGGCGTGCACCGGGAAAATACGCTCCACCCCGTGGCCAAAGCTGACCTTGCGGACGGTGATGCTCTCGCCCAGGCCTGTATTGTTGCGGGCGATCAACGTGCCCTCGAATGCCTGGAGGCGCTCTTTATCGCCTTCCTTGATCTTGACGTGGACGCGAAGGGTGTCGCCCGGCCGGAACACGGGGATGTCGGTCCGCTTGTTTTTATTGATAAACTTGGTCAGCAACGCAGTCTGCATGGGGATTTCCTTAATATTCTATCATATGCGATGGCCGGGTCCGCGTGCCAACGGCCCAACAGCCCGCGCCGCCGCGCAGGCGCTCACTCCCGCGGCTCGCCCATCAAATCGGGCCGCAGGCGCGCCGTCTTCTCGATCGCGGTCTTCCGCCGGAAGCGGCGGATCTCCTCGTGATTGCCGTTGAGCAGCACCTCCGGCGCCTTCCACCCGCGGAATTCCGCGGGCCGCGTCCAGTGCGGGCAATCCAGCAGTCCCTCGCCGTGCCCGGTTTCCTGAAACGATTCGAAGGCCGTCGAGGTTTCGTTCCCCAGCACGCCCGGAAGCAGGCGCGCCACCGTATCCACCACCACGGCCGCGGCCAGTTCCCCGCCGCTCAACACGTAGTTGCCGATCGAGATCTCGTCGTCGGCCAGGTGTTCGGCCACGCGCTCGTCCACGCCCTCGTAGCGTCCGCAAATCAGCAGCAGATCGCCGGCCGCGGCCAGGCGGTTGGCCATGGCCTGGTCGAAGAGGCGCCCCTGAGCGGAGAGCAGCACCACCAACTGCCTCGGCCGGCGCTCGGGCCAGATGGATTCCACGGCTTCGAAGATGGGTTGCGGTTTGAGCACCATGCCCTCGCCGCCGCCGAAGGGACGGTCGTCGACGGTCTTGTGCCGGTCCGCCGTCCAGTCGCGCAGATTGTGGATGCGGATGTCCAGCAGCCCCGCGTCCTGCGCCCGCTTCACAACGCCGTGCGCCAACGGCCCCTGGAAGAACTCGGGGAAGATCGTCAAAACGTGAAACGTCACGGCCGGTTCACGTCCTTTAAGCCTTCGGGAAGGTCCACGGCGATGCGCCGCCGCGCGGGATCGATTTCCACGCAGATGGCGCGCGCGAAGGGGATCAGCAGCCCGTCGTCGAGTTCCAGCAAGCCCGCGCCTCCGCCGTCCTGCCAGGCTGCCACGCGCCCCAGCGATTCGCCCGAGCGGCGTTCCACCACCTCGCACCCGATGAGGTCGGACTGGAAGAACTCGCCGGCGTCGAGCGGCGCGCGTTCGCTCAGGGGCACGCGAACCTCGGCGCCCGCCAGCGGCTGGGCATCGGAAATGGTGTCGATACCCCGGAACTTCAGGATCAGGGTGCGGTCGTGGAACCAGGACGATTCCACCTCGACCGGCTGCAGAGCGCCCAGAGCGGTGTACAGGTGCGCCTCCCGCAGGCACTCAAAGCGCTCGGGCTTCCCGCTGAGGGGCACGGCGGTGATCTCGCCGCGAATGCCGCGGGTACGACCGAGCACGGCCACCGTCACCCAGTCGGAATCGGCTTCGGTCACTCCAGAATTTCCAGCGTGAAACGGCGGTTGAGCTTCATTCCGGCGGCGCCCAGGATGGTGCGGATGGAGCGCGCCGTGCGGCCCTGCTTGCCGATCACCTTGCCGAGATCGCTGGGGGCCACCTTCAACTCCAGAACCGTCACCTGCTCGCCTTCCACCAGGCGCACCGAAACTTCCTCCGGGATGTCCACCAGAGCCTTCGCGATATCTTCAATCAACTGTTTCATCACCCCGCCTCCTTCCCTCAAGCCCATGGTACCCGGTTAGAACGGCCCATCGTGTTAAACCGGTGTGGCGGCCGTTCGGGAAAACACAGTTGGGGGAGTTACGCCACCGGCTGGGCGGCCGGCGCGGGGTTTTTCTCCACCAGGCGTTTCACGGTGTCGGAGAGCAGGGCGCCCTGCTTGGTCCAGTGCTCCAGGCGGTCGTGCTTCAGGTCAACCTTGGCGGGAGTGGTGAGGGGGTTGTAGTGCCCGACCACTTCCAGGCTGCGGCCCTTGGCGGCGCGCGTCTTCTCGATCACGACTACACGATAGAACGGTTTCTTTTTGGCGCCGAACCGCGCCAGGCGAATCATCAGCATCTTTGCTCCAAATCTCTCTTCTAAAAAAGTCCGACTGTCCACCGCCCCGTAGGGCGTTCTTCCACAGGGCCTGCCACCCCGCGGAGCGTTCTTCCACGGGGCCTGCCACCCCGCGGGGCGTTCTTCCACAGGGCCTGCCGCCCCGCGGGACGTTCTTCCAAAGCGCCTGCCACCCCGCGGGGCGTTCTTCCACAGGGCCTGCCGCCCCGCGGGACGTTCTTCCACGGGGCCTGCCGCCCCGCGAGGCGTTCTTCCAAAGGGCCTATCGCCCCGGAAGGCGTTCTTCCAAGGCCCATCGCCCGGGGGGCGCGTTTCAAGGGGCTTATCGGCCCCCCGCTCCCGGCAGATCTCCGAACGGGAACCCGGCCGGCAGTTTCATTTTGCCGAATTTCCTGCCCAGGAAGCCACCCGAAAGCGACTTCATCATTTTCCGCGCCTGCGCGTACTGCTTCAACAACTGGTTCACTTCCTGCACGGTGGTACCGCTGCCCCGCGCGATGCGCCGGCGGCGGCTGCCGTTGACGATCATGTGATTGTCGCGCTCGCGCGGGGTCATCGAATCGATGATGGCCACCACCCGGCCGATTTCCTTCTCGTCCACCTTGACGTCCTTCAAGTCCTTCAACATGCCCACCTTGGGCATCATGTCCATGAGGGAGCTGAGGGGCCCCAGTTTGCGGATGGATTTCAACTGGTCGCGAAAATCCTCCATCGTGAAGTCGTTTTCGATGAGCTTGCGCTGCATCTCGACGGCCTTCTTCTGGTCGATCTGCTCGCTGGCCTTCTCGATGAACGAGAGGATGTCGCCCATGCCCAGGATGCGGTTGGCCGCGCGGTCGGGATGGAACGGCTCGAGCGCGTCGAATTTCTCGCCCACGCCCACGAATTTCAGCGGCTGCCCGGTGACGTGGCGGATGGAGAGAGCCGCCCCGCCGCGCGCGTCGCCATCCATCTTGGTGAGGATGACGCCGGTGATGCCCAGGCGCTTATGAAACTCGTCGGCCGATTTCACGGCGTCCTGCCCGGTCATGGCGTCGGCCACGAACAGCACTTCGACGGGGTTGAGCTGCTCTTTCAACTGAGTCAGCTCGACCATGAGCTGGTCGTCGATGTGCAGGCGGCCGGCGGTGTCCACCAGCAGCACGTCGCGGCCCGTGTTCATGGCTTCGCGGCGGGCCGAGCGGGCCAGGTCGAGCGGCAGCGTTTCGCCGGGGGCGCCTTCGTAAAGGGACTGGCCCACCTCGCGCGCCACCACCTTGAGCTGTTCGCGCGCCGCCGGGCGGTACACGTCCACCGAAACCGCCATGGGGCGGTGCCCGTTGCGCGAAAGCCAGCGCGCCAGTTTGCCGGTGGTGGTGGTCTTTCCGGAACCTTGCAGGCCGACGATCAGGAAAACGCTGGGCGGATCGTTGGCGAAACGCAACTTCGACTCGTGGCTGCCCAGGATCTTGATGAGCTCTTCGTGAACGATCTTGATCACCTGCTGCGACGGCGAGAGGGCGCTCAGCACCTCTTCTCCCATGGCCTTGACCTTGATGTTCTCGATGAGTTGTTTGACGACCTTGAAGTTGACGTCGGCCTCGAGCAGCGCCATGCGGATCTCGCGCAAGGCGCCCTCCATGTTTTCGGCCGTGAGCTTGCCTTCGCCGCGGAGGTTCTTGAAAACCCGGGACAGCTTTTCCGATAGGTTGTCGAACATGAAAGTAGGTACGGACCCTGGCCGGCGCGAAGGGCGCGGTGGCCGATCCGTCGGCGGTTCCCCTATTATATCCGGTTATGCGGGGGCGATGCGGATGCTGGAAGCCGCCATCTTCCCGGTGCGGTCCATGCCCAACTCGTAGAGAACCCGGGCGCCGGGCCGCAAATCGGTGGCCAGCCCTTCCACCAGGCGGGAGACGTGGAAGAAGATGTCCCTTCCGCCGTCATCGGGGCGCAGGAAGCCGAACCCCTTGGCTTCGAAATAGGTGACCACACTGCCCGCCTGTTCGCCCGTGGGCGGCTCGGCGGCGGCTTCTCCGGTTTCGGCGGACCCCTGGGAAGCCCGGCTGCTCTTGTCGCCGACGCCCTGCTTGATCAGGGCCAGATCGGCCTCGCTCCAATCCGGAGCGGGAGTGTCGGTGGGAATCTTGAGACCCGGATTGCGCTTTCGGGCCTCTTCAAATAACCGCTTTTGGCTTGCGTTCAAATTATCCTCTCGATGGGTATGCCGCGCCCTACGCCGTGGTCTGCGCGGCCTTCTTCCTGCGGGCGCCCTTCTTCTCGGCGGGGGGCTGCCGGTCGCTGGGTGTCAAACTAGCCATCACGATGCTGGTGAGGAACTTCTTTTCGCCGTGGTCATCGAACTTGATGACCATGCGTTCCTCGCTGCTGGACATCACCGTTCCCAAGCCGAATCTTTGGTGTTCGACCTGGGCGCCCTGAGAAAAGATTTTTGAGGCCATGATTTTCTACGATTTACTCCTCGATTGGATTGCTGGAGAACCTACGCGCCACTGAAGCCGGGTAGAGGTATCTGGCAGAAGTACCACGATGAACTATTCCATATGGTAGCAAGGGAACACCCCCTTTGTCGAGCGGGGATTCGCGGGCGGATGCGCGATGTGGAAGTGGACGCCAGGCCGGTCGCTTGCGAAGCGGTTTGCATATTCGCGCGAGGCCGTGCGCGCCTTTGTACTACTACCTGTCAAACTCTTCGCGCGCCGCGACGGTCCTATGTGGGGCAGGCTGGCAGCCTGCGGCCGATTGTTAATCGGCCCGGCGAGCGGAGCTCGCCTGCGCGCGAGACGATCTAGCCCCCGGCAGCCCGGAATATCCCGCGCGGTTGGGTTGCGGCTCTGCTGCTCTGCGGGGCACCGTTGAAAACGTCGGGCCGCTCGCTCGCGCGCGCGACTCCGTTCGGAGCCACGACCGAGAGGGAGGGGGTGCCCGCATCCGAACCGGGTTTTCATTGCCTGCCGTGGGCCGCAGGTCTATGGCGACAGGTTGTCAACCCGCCTCCCGCGGATCTGTGCGATGGCCGCCGGCGGCCGATTGCCCGGTACCCACAAACACTGCCGTGGTGCTACAGTCGCGGCAGCGGCCCGCATCTAACTTTGGCAAACACCCTAAGGTTGCCCAAATTCAGGCGGAAAACCCCATTTACAGTCCGGCCCCGGTTCGCTACATTGAACTTGGATTCGAACCGATCTCCGAGGCAGGTATGCATTTCAGCAAGCTCATTCCCGCGGTGCTCGTTTCCGTCGGAGTGGCGCTCGGTGCGCCGCCGGCGGAAGACGCCAGCAAGCAGCCCCCACCCCCACCCATTTCCGCCCCGGCGCCGGATCAGGCAGCCGATCCCGGCGCCCCAGCCCCAACCCTCCGTATCCTCCCGCCCGTTTTGCGCAACTCCGAAAAGGAAGATAGCTTGCTGGTGGTTTTGCCGGGAGGGGCGGCCACAGCGGCCGAGGAGCCCGCTACCCTGCCTGCCGCGGCTGCCCAACCGGCAGCGCCTCTGCCCGACGACCCCGAGCGGCCGCTGCTCCGCCGCGCCGCGCCGGTTTACCCGCCTGAATTCGGGGCCGAGAGCGCCCTGTACTGCCAGAAGCAGATCGGCGACTGGTCTTTGGACGACGCCGTGGACCTTCTCGGCGAGCCCCGGGGCCATCGGGTCTCGCTCGATGACGACGGTGTGGAAAATGGCGACATCTTTGCATTTTCCGACGCCAGCAGCCGGTACCGCGAACTGGAGCTGGATTTCGACCGCGAAACCGGCGCCCTGCGCTCGGTCTTCGCCTATCCGTGGAAGATGACGTGGCTGGAATGCCGCAAAATCTGGGGCGCCCGCGTCCGGGCCACCGATGCCGATCGGGGCCGCACGTTCTATTCCTACCTGGACCGCCGGCTGGATGTGCTGGTGGATCAGACGGGGAAAGTGATCAATTTCGGCCTCTACTGAATGGCCGCTGGCAGCTCCTGCGAAAGTTTTCATTTGGGGTGCGAAACCGTTTGGCCTCGCGCCACGTAACCACCATAGGGCCACTCAGCGACCCGAATCGGCGTATAGTGTAGGAAGCGGGGGGTACCCGGATAATGAAACTACGATCCGCAACGCGGCTGGCGATGGCCGCCGCACTCGGTCTCCTGGCGATTGGGGCCGTAGCCGACGATACCAAACCCAAGAACAAGAAGGACGATCCGGATGCCATCGGCAACCGCGACGTCGGCAACGGGATCAACTTCTACGGTTTGGACAGCGAGATCGCCATGGGCAAGCAGTTGGCCCAGGCGGTGGAGCGCGATGCCAAACTCGTGGACGACCCGATTGTCGCGGAATACGTCAATCGCCTTGGCCAGAACCTGGTGCGCAATTCCGATGCCAAGGTGCCGTTCACCATTAAGGTGCTGGATACCGAGGAAATCAACGCCTTCGCGCTGCCCGGCGGGTTCTTCTTCGTGAATTCCGGCTTGATTCTGAAGACCGACACGGAAGCCGAACTGGCGGGCGTGATGGCCCATGAGATTGCCCACGTGGCGGCGCGGCACGGTACGCGCCAGGTCACCCGCGGCGACCTGATGCAGATCGGCGCCATTGTGGGATCCATTGCCACCGGCGGCTGGACCGGGTACGCCATCCGCCAGCTTTCCGGTCTGGCGATTCCGCTGGGATATCTAAGGTTCTCGCAGAGCTTCGAGAAGGAAGCGGACTTTTACGGGCTGCAATACATGTACAAGGCCGGATACGACCCCACGGCGTTCGTGGACTTCTTCGAGAAAGTCGAAACCCTGGAGAAGAAGAAGCCCGGTTCGCTCTCCAAGGTCTTCTCCTCGCACCCTATGACCGACGACCGCATCAAGTTGTCGCAGGCCGAGCTCCAGAAGTTCTGCCGCCAAGCCGGAGTACGTGATAACCACTTCGGAATTCAACGATGTCAAGGCGCGCCTCGCCATGCTCCACAACCACCGCAAGGTCGATAACACCGATCCCAACAAGCCCACGCTGCGGCGCGGACCGGGGAGCACCGGCCCGGTGGATCCCAACGAGGACGGCACCACGCCCAAGAGCGACAGCGACGAGCGGCCCACGTTGAAGCGCCGCGATAGCGGGAATTGAGCCGGGTGGGGCGGACCCCCTGGTCCGCGCGGGACGCCCACGTCCCGCTCTTCACTCACAGAACCAAGTGCTTGCCATCGGCGAGAAGCCGGCCAGGAGGCCGGCCGCGGACGGGGGCGTCCGCCCCACTCAGCCTCTTACGGGCACGGGGGCCAGCTCGCGGCTGGCGATCACGCGGTCGATCATGCCGTATTGCACGGCGCCTTCGGGCTCCATGATGTAGTCGCGGTCGACATCCTTGGCGATGCGGTCCACCGGTTGGCCGGTGGCATCCGCCAGCATGCCGTTGAGGATCTCGCGCATGCGCAGGATTTCGCGCGCATAGATGTCGATGTCGGCGGCCTGCCCCGCCAGCCCTTGCATGGAAGGCTGGTGGATCATGATCCGCGAATTGGGCAGGCTGAACCGTTTGCCCTTGGCGCCCTTGGCCAGCAGCACCGCCGCCATGGAAGCGGCCTGCCCGACGCAGATGGTCACGATATCCGGGCGAATGAAGGCCATGGTGTCCAGGATCGCCAGACCGGCCGTGATGGATCCTCCGGGCGAGTTGATGTAGATGGAAATGTCCTTCTCCGGGTCCTCGGCTTCCAGAAACAGCAACTGGGCGATGATCAGGTTGGCCACCTGGTCGTCGATGGGCGTGCCCAGGAAAATGATGTTTTCCTTCAACAGCCGGGAGTAAATATCGTATGCGCGCTCCCCACGGGAAGTCTGCTCGACCACCATGGGCACAAGGACGGATTGTCCCATCTTGCCTCCGGATTCAATGATGCGGCCCGGTACTGCCCGGACCGGGATTGTCAGGCTCGTTTCGCGGCAACCGCGCGCCTGCTCTTGCGCTGCTTCGCCAGGGCCAGGGACTTCTTCTTCTGGTCCAGCGCCTTCGCCAGGTCGGCGATTGAATTCTTCCCCAGATAATCCATGATACGCGATCGCAGGGTCACCCAGCTATCGTGCATGGAACAGGGCATGTCGTCGTTGCATTCCGACAAGCCGCTGGCGCACTGTTGATAGGGAGCCAAACCGTCCAGCGCCTCGACGATGTCGAGGAGGCGGATCTCGGAGGGTTCGATGCGCAGGGCGAATCCGCCGGTCGGACCCTTGCTGGATCGCAGCAATCCCTTGCGCGCCAGTTGCTGTAGAATCTTCGCGAGGAAATGGGCGGGAATTTCTTCCGTCTCGGCGATATTCTTCACCATGGCGTACTTTCCGTCCGGCACCTGCGCCAGATGCACAAAAGCGCGGATCGCGTACTCAGCGGATCGAGAATAGATCATCCTGATTCCCCCGTGAAATATCGGAGTGGCTACTCCGTTATCTTAAAATTAACCGGACCGGCGCGCAAGGCAATTATTTCCGCATATGTCCAGCCGGGCAGCCGGACGCCCGCGGCGGAACGTAATTCAGATCCGCAACACCGGTTTCTGCCTACTAGACGCACCTCTGGCCGGAAAGGATGCCGGTTTCTTCGCGCCGCTTCCCCTGCGATGATAGGTAGGGTCCGTTTCCCAGCCATGATGGACATTCTGCGCAGGCTGCCGCCCGGCTCGCTGGTGCTCGACCTGGGAGCGCGCGGGGGCAGTTTCTCGACCTCCCGAACCGATCTGCCGGTGGTTCGCCTGGATCTGGAAGCCCCGCCGGCGGGCGCTTCCGGCGCCTACGTGAGAGCCGATGCGGCGCGGCTGCCCTTTCGCGGCGGCTGCTTTGACGCCATCGTCGCCAACCATAGCCTGGAGCATTTCATCGAGTTCGAGAGCACCGTGCGCGAGATCGGCCGCGTCGTGAAACGCGACGGAATCGCGTACGTTTCCGTGCCCGACGCCGGCACGCTGACGGATCGCGTCTACCGCTGGCTGGGCCGCGGCGGGGGGCACGTCAACGCCTTTCGACGGCCGGCCGACGTCATCGGCCCGATGGAAAGTTGGACTCCGCTCCGGCACCGCTCCACCACGCTGCTTTTCAGCTCGTTCTCGTTCCTCAACGCCCACAATTTCACGGCCCGGCCGCCGCGCAAAATCGCCCTGTTCGCGTTTGGAAACGAGCGCTTCCTGGCCTGGCTCGCGTGGGCGGTGCGCGCCCTGGACCGCGCCCTGGGAACGCGGCTCAGTGTCTACGGGTGGGCCTTCCAATTCGGCGGGCCGGCGCTCGAGGACGTTCGGGAACCCTGGATCAACGTGTGCGTGAGGTGCGGCTCGGGGGCTTCGGAGGCCTATTTGCGCCACACTGGAGCGGTCCGCCGCGTCCTGGGCGGGATGGAGTCCTACACCTGCCCGCAGTGCGGCTGCCGGAATTGGCTGTTCCGCGACGGCACTTTGCGGGGTTAGGTGAGCGGACTTGGCCACAGTCTGGCCGACTTTCCCGGTGCCAGGGCTGTGTATTCAATAAGATACGGACTGCGGACGGCCACAGTCTGGCCGACTGCGCCGCGGTGGGGCGGACGCCCTCGTCCGCAGCCGGCTCCCTGGCCGGCTCTTGATTCTGGCAGCGAAGAGCGGGACGGGGGCATCCCGCGCGGACCAGGGGGTCCGCCCCACACCGCGTCCGACGCGGTAAGGTAGAAGCCATGATCGCTCGTTCGGAACCGAACCCGTGGAAACTGGCCGCCGCCGAAGCCGCCGCGGCGCTGGTCGAGGACGGCATGACGGTGGGCCTGGGCAGCGGCTCCACGGCGTCGCTCGCGGTGGCTGCGCTGGCGCGGCGCGTCTCCCAGGGGCTGCGCATCACCGGCATCCCCACTTCCGAAAAGACCGCCGGACTGGCCCGCGGACTCGGAATTCCGCTCTCCACGCTGGCGGACCGCGGCCGCGTCGCGCTCACCATCGATGGCGCCGACGAGGTGGAACTGGGAACGCTCGATCTCATCAAGGGCTTGGGCGGAGCCCTGCTGCGCGAGAAACTGGTGGCCGCCGCTACCGTTCGGCTGGTCATCGTGGTGGACGAAAGCAAGCTGGTGGATCGGCTGGCCGCGGACTCCCGGCCGCTGCCCGTCGAGGTGGTGATCTTCGCCTGGCAGACCACCGCCCGGCGCCTGGAATCCCTGGGTGCGCAGATGCCACCCTTCGCCTGGCCGCGGACGGGCAGCCGTTCGTCACCGATCAGGGCAATTACACCCTGGATTGCCGTTTCGGTTCGGTGCCGCCGGCGCGCGAGTTGCAGCCGCGCCTGGACGCCACCGTGGGCGTGGTCGAGCACGGCTTGTTCCTGGGCATGACCTCGCAAGTCATCGTGGGCGGCCCTGGGGGCGTGCGCGTCCTCAAGGAGCGGCCATGACGATGCGCGCCGCCGTGCTTCGTTCCCCCGCGCCGGTTTCGCGGCAACCGTTGCGCCTGGAAGACCTGCCCATTCCCGAGCCCGGCCCGGACCAGGTGCTGCTGCGCGTGAAAGCCTGCGGCGTGTGCCGCACCGATCTGCACGTGGTGGAAGGCGAGTTGCCGCCGCGCGGCGGGCCGCTGATTCCCGGACACCAGATTGTGGGCGAGCTGGCGGGCGGCGGCCGCGTGGGGGTGAGTTGGCTCGGCGGCACGGACGGCGCCTGCTGGTACTGCCGGCACGATATGGAGAACTTGTGCGACGCCCCCACCTTCACCGGCTACACGGTGAACGGCGGCTACGCCGAGTATGCCGTGGCGCGGCGGGACTTCGTCTTCCCTTTGCCGCCCGCGCTCGACGACATCCAGGCCGCGCCGCTGCTGTGCGCCGGCATCATCGGCTTCCGCAGTCTGCGCGTGGCCGGCGTGGAACCGGGCGAGCGCGTGGGCCTGTTCGGTTTCGGCGCGTCGGCGCACCTGGCCATCGCCATCCTGCGCGCCTGGAAATGCGAGGTGTACGTAGCCACGCGCGGGGAGTCGCACCGGCGGCTGGCCGCGTCGCTGGGCGCGTCGTGGGTGGGAAGCGAGAGCGAGAAGCCGCCCGTCCCGCTCGACCGCGCCGTGACCTTCGCGCCGTCGGGCGACGTGGTGATCGCCGCGCTCTCCAGCCTGCGCAAGGGCGGCGTGGTGGCCATCAACGCCATTCACCTGGACCGCATGCCGCAATTCGACTACGACAAGCTGCTGTGGGGCGAGCGCCAGATTCGCAGCGTCGCCAACATGACCCGCCATGACGCCCGCGACTTCCTGCAAACGGCGGCGGAGATCGGGCTGCGGCCCAGGGTCACCGTGTTTCCGCTGGAGCAAGCTAACCAAGCGCTCGAAGCCGTGAAGGCCGATGCCATCGACGGCGCCGCGGTGATCGTTCCGTGACGGCTGGGCACATGGCGCGCGCCTTCGCCGCCCGCTTCTGGCCCTGGGCCTTCCTTCTGGCCTGGTTCTTCTGGTTTGCGGGGAATGGCCTCAACGCCCGGTTCACCGCGGACGACCTCATGAATCTCACCATCCACCGGACTCTCCCGTTCGGGCGCATGGCTCTCGGCAACCTGGCCTGGTGGAGCAGCATGTACCGGCCCATGGGGGGTGTTTTCTATGTCGCCATGTACCGCCTGTTCGGTTTCTCGCCGCTGCCATTCCGGGTTGCCTGTTTCGCGCTGCTGCTCGGCAACCTGGCGCTGCTCTACCGGGTCTGCCTGCAGTTGACGGGATCGCGGGAAGCCGCGCTGCTGGCGGCGCTGCTCGACGGCTATCACGCGTCGTTCGTCACTTTGTACTACAGCACCGGCACCGTCTACGAGTTACTGAGTTTCTGCTTCTACCTCGCGGCCTTCCAGTATTATCTGGGTGTCCGCCAGACGGGCGCGAGGTTGAAACCGCGACAGTGGGCGCTGCTGGTGGCGCTCTACATCGCCGCCCTCGACTCGAAGGAAATGGCGGTCACTCTGCCGCTGGCCCTGGGCTGCTATGAACTCATCTGGCACCCGCCGGAGCGCGGATTTCGCGGCTTGGCCCGCTGGCTGGGACGCGAAGCGCTCGGCATGTGGATCGCGGCGCTCGTGACCGTACCCTACGTCATCGGAAAACTGACCGGTCCCGGCAACTTCCTGACCAATCCCGCCTACCGGCCGGACATCACCGCCATCCGCTACCTGCGCACCTTCCGTCTGTATCTGGGCCTGATCTTTTACCACGATCGTTTCTTCCGCAATAGCTACGCGATCCTGTTCCTGGCGGCCCTGCTCGCTTTGGCCGTGTGGCGGCGTTCCCGCCCTCTCATGTTTGCCTGGTGCTTCGTCTTGTTCAGCGTATTGCCCTTCATTTTCCTGCCGCACTACTCGGGCAGCTTCATCTATCTGCCGATGCTCGGCTGGACGCTTTACGCCGCCTCGGCGCTGGTGATGTTGCGCCAGGCCGCGGGGAACCGGATCCCGGCGGCGGTGCTGTTTCTCGCGGTGGCGCTGGGCCTCGCGCCGCTGCACGTGCGCGCCTCGAAGAAGACCATGGAGGAATTCTCCTCCGCCCAGCTTCCCACCCGGGAGATGATCGCGGAATTGAAGCGCGTACAGCCTGCGCTGCCACGGGGGGCGCACGTGTTCTTCGTGGACGATCCCTTTCCGCCGCGGAACTACTGGCTACTTTTTCTGGTGCAGGGGTTCTATGACGATTTGACGATCGATGTGCAGCGGGCCAAGGACGGCGCATCCCTCGCGGACCGGCACTACGATGCCGTGCTGCGCTGGACGGACGGCCGGCTGCTCCGCGTGGCGCCGGGCGGGCCGTAGGTTGCCGGCCCGCGTGCGGGTAACTTCCATCGGCGGCATCCAGGTCTTCGACCGTGTGATTTGGCGCCTTTGCCGGGCCGCTCGCTCACGCTCGCGGTTCCGACCAGAACCGCGAGCGTGAGCGAGCGGCCCGTGCAAAGGAACGGTATCTTGCGGTCATGGCGCTATCCCAGCCGCGCTTCCGCGTCCGCCTGCGCCATGCCTTCGATCTCCACCAGCTTTCTCCGCGAGGTGGCTCCGGAGACGATGCGCACCCGCGAACGCGCCACGCCGGCCCATTCGGCGAGATAGCGCACGCATTCCTCGTTGGCTTTGCCGTCCACCGGCGGCGCGGCCAAGTCCAGCTTCCAGGCGTCGCCCAGCCGCCCGGCGAAGGCCGACCGCTTGGCGCGCGGATGCACCTTTACCGTGAAACGCGCCATTGCACCTCGGCCCTCAGGTTGGCGACGCCGGCGGCGGCGCGGGTATCCACCACGTCGAAGGCCAGGGCGTCGTCCAGCCAGTCGTGGCTGGTGCCGTCGGCGTTCTGCGTGGCCACCGTCAGGGTGTACGGCTGCGGGGTGAGCCAGCACTCCAGGCGGAAGTTGACTTCCAGTTGGTCGCCGGCTTCGAAATCGCCCAGCGGGGTCTGCTCGATGCGCGTATTGGTGCCGTAGACGTCCATGCCGATGCGCGTGCGGACCAGGATGCCGACCATGGGGTCGGAGACCGCGCGGGTGAAACGCGAGCGCACGCGCACCGTGACGGGCTCGCCCGAGGCCACCGACGCCACCGCAACGCCCGCCGCGTTGAGGATCTCGATCGCCAGAATCTCGCTCGCGCCATCGCCGTGGCGGAAGCTGCCGCGCACCCGGTCCCCCTTCTTGTTGCTCGGCTCCTGGCGCTCCAGCACCAGCCCGATGTAGCGGTTGATCACGTCCCTGGGGCTGCCCTGGGCTTCGATGCGCCCGCCCAGCAGCAGGATGGCGCGGTCGGAGAGCTGCTTCACCAGTCCCAGGTCGTGAGAGACGAACAGCACCGTGATGCCGCGTTCGCGCAGCTCCTGAAACTTGCGCACGCAGCGGTTGGCGAAGACCGCGTCGCCCACCGCCAGGGCTTCGTCCACGATGAGAATTTCGGGGTCCACGTGAATGGCCGTGGAAAACGCCAGGCGCACGTACATGCCGCTGGAGTACTCTTTCACCGGCCGTTCGATGAACTCGCCGATCTCCGCGAAGGCCTCGATGGAGGGCATGGCCCGGGCGATCTCGGCGCGGCTCAGCCCCATGATCTCGCCGTTGAGGTAGACGTTTTCGCGGCCGGTAAACTCCGGGTTGAAACCGGCGCCCAGTTCCAGCAGGGCGGCGATGCGCCCGCGCGCCACCACGCGCCCCGTGGTGGGTTGCAGGATGCCGCTGACGATCTGCAGCAGCGTGCTCTTGCCGCATCCGTTCGGCCCCACCAGGCCCAGGGTCTCGCCCTTTTCGAGCTGGAAGCCGATGTCGCGCAGGGCCCAGAAGTCGGTGTGGAGCGGACGGCATCCCGGCAGCAGTTCCCGCAGCCGGTCGGACGGGCGCCGGTAGAGCCGGTACAGCTTGGAGACGTTCTGAACGAGGACCAAATCCGATTGTAAGCCGGGGAAGCGGTGTGGGGCGGATCCCCTGGTCCGCGCGGGACGCCCCCGTCCCGCTCTTCGCTAGCGGAATCAGGTGCCTGTCACTGACCGGAGGCCGGCCAGGGGGCCGGCCGCGGACCAGGGGGTCCGCCCTACAGCTCGCGCACCAGCACGGCGGCGATTTCGTCGAAGGACGTGTACGGCGCCACCGTGCATCGCGGGTGCGCGTTGCCGGTGATGAGCAGCGAGATGCGCCCGGCCGCATCGGCGCGGTGAAACAGGATGGCCCGCTTGCCGGATCCGCCCAGCACGAAACCCGCCTCATAACCCAGGCCGAAGGACGAGCCCGAGACTTCGCCGATGAACGCGTCGCACTCCGCCAGCCACCGCATGTCGCGCTCGTAGACGGCGCGAGGGGCGAGGGCGCGGTCGAGCTCGCCCGCATCGTCGCGCACCAGGTGGCGGGTGAGCACCTCGTGGCCCGCGTCTTCGAGCCACTGGACGATCCGCCGCGCGGCGTCCAGGGTCGAGCGGTCGCCGGCAACCGTGAAGCCGAAGTAGATCTTCATGACGCGGCCCGTCCTACTCCAAGCCAACGCGCCGGATGAAACTCCGCAGCGTAGCCTCGCCGCTCTGGCCCGCATGCGTCACGGCGACTTTCCCGTCCTGGGCAATCAGGACGTACAGTGGGACAACCCGGGCTCCGAATACCGCCGCCAGGTTGGTATCTTCGTTCAGAACGATCTTACATTGCCGCGGCGAGCGGTCCAGGTAACTCTTCACGGTTCGCTTCGATTCGCCGACATCCACCGCCAACACCACCAGGCCCTTGTCCGCGAAATCCCGCGCGATGGCGTCCACCGCCGGCTGATCGGCGCGGCACCTGGGGCACCAGGTGGCCCAGAATTGGATCAGCACCGGATGTCCGGCCAGCGACTGGTTGGTGTAGCGCTCGCCGTTCAGCGTCCTGGCGCTGAAGCGCGGGGCGGCGGCGTTCCCGTCGTCTTCGGCTGCCAAGGTGCCGGTAACCAGGACAGCCGCCAGGAAAACGCCCGAGACCGCGCGGCGGTGGGACTTCGGTAGGTCCATAGGTGCGATGGTATCAGGCGTCTTGCCCGGTTGCCATCCTGTTAGACTAATTCCGTGAGCCTACAAAATCAGGTGGCCCTGGTGGTTGGGGCGTCGAGCGGGATCGGGCGCGAGACCGCCGTCCTGCTGGCCCGCGACGGCGTCCGGGTGATGGCCTCAGCCCGCCGCGAGGACCGGCTGCGCCAACTGCAAGCGGCGGTGCAGGGCGAGGGCCTGGCGCTCGAATACCACGTGGCGGACGCCGCGGACCCCGAGGCGATGGAAACGCTCGCCAGTGTCACGCGCGAACGGCTGGGCGAGATCGACATCATGGTTTACGCGACGGGCACCAATGTTCCCGACCGGGCGCTCGAGCGGCTGCGGCGCGAAACCTGGGACCGGCTTATCTCGGTCAACCTGAGCGGCGCATATTACATCACCCGCGCCGTGCTGCCCGCCATGCGCGAGCGCGGCCGCGGCCACCTGATCTACATCGCGTCGATTTCGGGCCAGGTGCCCGACGTTTCCGGAGCCGCTTACCAGGCCTCCAAGCGCGGCTTGATCGGCCTGGCGCACGCCATCCGCGTGGAAGAGAAGGAGCGCGGCATCCGCACCTGCGCCATCCTGCCCGGGCTGGTGGATACCGAGATTCTGGATAACCGCCCGGTGAAGCCGCCGCCGGAGACGCTGGCCAAGGCGCTGCGCCCCGAGGACGTTGCCGAGGCCGTGCTGGCGGTGGCTCGGCTGCCCGAACGCGTAGTGGTACCCGAATTGCAGATTCTGCCGACGGTGTTGTAGGCTAGGGGGAACATTTTGCATCTCCGGGCGTCTGAGATGGGCAGCGGGTCAGGTGGCATGCGCGCGCTTTTACTCGGCTTACTAACTTCGGTCGCACTCGTGGCGCAAGGTCCGCGAGGCGACTACCTATTGAGCGGCACGGTTGTGAATTCCGTCACCGGCGAACCGGTCAAGGCCGCGCTGGTGAGCCTGCGGGATAACAGGGGAGTCACGCAGTCCGCGCTCACCGGTGTGGGCGGCGAGTACGTTTTTGCCGGGCTGCCCGCGGCTCAGTGCACGTTGAGCGCGGAGAAGCCCGGGTTCCTCGCCGGCTCGCCGGACCAACTCTCCGTCTCCGCCTCGCTCTCAAACCACACCATCAAGCTCACACCATTGGGAGTCATCGAAGGAAGAGTCTCCAACCAGTCCGGCGACCCGCTCCAGGGTTTGCGCATCTCCCTCTTCGAGCAGTACCTGGAAGATGGCGAGCGGCGCGTGCGGCCGGGCCGAACCGGAACCACCGACGATCTCGGGCGATTCCGGCTCTGGGACCTCAAGCCAGGCGGCTACTATGTGAGAGTCGCGGGCCGGGCCGTCAGCAGGGTCATGATCGTGTTGGACGGATCGCTCAGCGGCGGGGAGGGCTTCCATCCGGCATATTTCGGCGGCAGCAGCACCTTGGAATCCGCCACACCCGTGACGGTCGGCGCGGGAACGGAAGTCCTTGCGGATTTCACTCTCCCGATGGAGCCGGCTTACACGGTCCGAGGCGCGGTGCGGGGCGTTCGACCCGGCGAGTATGTCGCACTCGAGCTACTGCAGAGCGGTTCGGACATCGCGACCAGCGGCGTCTCCTGGAACGGCAGGACCGGGACCTTCGACGCAGATGCCATTCCCTCGGGCCAGTACACCATACGCGCCAAAGGACAGCACTCCTGGGGCGAAGCGCTGCTGACGGTCGCGGGCCGGGACGTGAATGGCGTCTCCATCGACATGGCACCAGTGGCGGCGGTGACCGGCACTGTGCGGGTAGCCGCTGCGGCGCCAGGAGGAACGGCGGACAGCGCGGGTACTCCACCCCCGGGTGGCCGCCAGCCGCTGGCTTCATCCTGCAACATCTCCCTGGTTGGATTGGGTTCCGAGGCCGGACGCACCCCCGGCGAGGCAAGGGTCCAGGGAGAGGGCGAGTTCTCCATCGATGGCGTGTACCCGGGCCGGTACCGGGTCGTCATCCAAAGCCCCTTTGGGTACGTCGTGTCGGCGGTCATTGGCGGTTCCGACCTCCTGGCGAACCCCGAAATCGTCGTACAACCCGGGGCTCCGCCGCCGCCCATTGAGATAGCCGTCGGCCCCGGTGGCGGCTCGCTTACCGGAAAGCTCACGGCCGATGCCGCCCGTCCCGGCGTGGGTTTGTTGCTTGTGCCGCAATTCACGCCTTCCACCAGGCCCTTTCTGTGCCGCACGTTTCAGAATTATGGGACGCCAGGTGAGTGGGCAGTCCAGTGCTACCACCTGGCGCCGGGCGACTATCTGGCCTACGCGATCCCCGGCATCCAATCAGTGGAATATCGGAATCCCGAGTTTCTCAAGACGCTTTCCGGAGGCACCAGCGTTCGGATCGAGGACGCCAAGAGCACCGAGATCGCCCTAACGAGCGTGGTCAAATGAAAACGCCGGTTCTGGGAATTGTCCTCTCCTTCGCGGCCGCGGCCCAGACGTTCCGCGTGGCGGGCATCGTCACGGACGGGGTTCGCGGCCTGCCGGTGGAGCGGGCTCGCGTGATTCTCGCCAGCGCCCATTTGGTGCGCCGCGCCTTAACCGCAGCCGACGGGAAGTTCTCCTTCGACGTGCCCGAGGGAAAGTGCACCCTCCTCGCTGAGCGGAACGCCTGGGGGACGGTGTTTGGAATCCCGGCTCCGTCGGTCGGCTTCGGATCCGCGGTCATCGTGGGCCCCCGCCAGGACACCGCCCATCTTGTGTTGCGGTGGTACGCCCCTGGCGCCATTGCCGGCAGAGTGACCGACGAGCAGGGCGAATCCGTCCGCGATGCCGGCGTCCAGTTGATCCGCGTTCCCTCGGCAAACGGAGGGCAGCGTGTCCTTTTTGCGGGATATGCATCGACGGACGACCGCGGCGAGTACCGCATAGGCCCGCTACCCGCGGGCACTTACTATGTCGCCGTCATGAGCAGCCCCTGGTATGCGTCGCACGGCGAAGTCGGCCGGATCGAAGGTAGTATCGAACGGCCAGGAACCGCGATTGGGTTCCCTGCGGTGTACTATCCCGGATCGGGCGCCCTCCGCGGCGCCACTCCCATCAAGGTGGGTGCCGGCGCGGAGGTGCATGCCGACATCGCCTTGCGAACCTCCACGGCGGTCCACGTGCGCGTTCATTGCTCCGGCATGGATAACGGCCAATGCCCGGGCAACCCTGAGTTGCATTCTGAAGGTGTCGTGTGGCGCTGGGACATTCCGCTCGAGAGAGTGCCGCCGGGACGCTACTCGCTGCGCCTGAGGGGAAGCGACAGGACCGTGGACCAGGTTATCGACGTAGGTTCCTCCGACATGACCGTCGAACTGACTCTGCAATCGCGGCCGGTTGTCGCCGGTACGGTTACTCTGAAAACGGACAAGGTTGTGCCAGCAGAGCTGGGGGTTAGCCTGTCAAGTGAGACCAACGATGACGCGTTCCGTGCCGCCATCGGGCCCGATGGGACCTTCCGGTTCTCCGATCTGGATGCCGGCCGGTATCGCCTACGCCTGCTGGGGCCGCCCGGTTGGTTCATCGCAGAGCTATCCGCCGAAGGCGCTCCTCTCAAGGACGGCGTGCTGGAACTTAAGGGGGAGGCGGTGGTCCAAATCAACGTTCTGGCCAGCGACGAAACCGGCCGCCTCAAGGGATTCGCGGTGAACGGCGACACGCCCGTGCCGGCCGTACTGGTTGTGCTGACACCGCTCGACGGGCACTCCGCGCCCCTCGGCTTCCAGACCGAAAGCGACGGCAGCTTCGATTACACCAGCGTGCCGGCGGGCGACTATCTGCTCTTCGCGGTGGATAAGCTGGATTTCGAGTATGCCAACCCCGAAGTAACCCGCCCCTATCTTGCCGGGGCCACGGCCGTTCACATACCGGCGCACGGGGTGGTGGAGCAGCGGGTTCCGTTGACGGCGGGATCGGGGAACTGAGCGGGGCCGCTACCGCCCCACCTTGCCCTTCGGCGCGCGCCCCCGCCTGCGCAGCAGTTTCTCCTGCGCGCAAACCGCGTGCTTGCCGCTGGCCTTCTTGCGAAGATACGTGCCGTCGGGCTGCATCCGGCGGGCATTCACGGTATCGGCCAGGTAAGTCGCCAGCACGTCCTCGCGGATGGTGCGGATGATGCGCTCGTCGCGCACCGGAACCAGCACTTCCACGCGATGGTCGATGTTGCGCGGCATCAGGTCGGCGCTGCCGATGTACACCTCTTCTTTGCCGCCGTTGCGGAAATAGAACACCCGGCTGTGTTCCAGAAACCGCCCCACAATGCTGGTGACTTCGATGTTGTCGCTCACGCCGCGCACGCCCGGGCGCAGGCAGCAGATGCCGCGCACCAGCAACTCGATCTTCACTCCGGCGCGCGAGGCGCGGTACAGCGAGCGGATCAGCTTGGGGTCCACCAGCGAGTTCATCTTGAAGATCAGGTGGCCATCGCCCGCGCCCTTGGCGTGCTCGATCTCGCGCGCGATCAGCGCCTCGAGGCGCGCCCGCAAGTTCACCGGCGCCACCAGCAGCCGCCGGTAGTCCGACTTCACGGAGTATCCGGTCAGGTAGTTGAACAGGTCGCTGGCGTCGTCGGCGATCTCTTCGTCGCACGTCAGAAGTCCCATGTCGGTGTAGAGGTGCGCGGTCACGGCGTTGTAATTGCCGGTGGAAATGTGGACGTAGCGGCGATGCGGTCCTGTTCGCGCCGCACCACCAGCGCCACCTTGCTGTGGATCTTCAGCCCGATGAGCCCGTACACCACGTGGACGCCGCGGCTTTCCAGCGCCCGCGCCCACTCGATGTTGCTCTCCTCGTCGAAGCGCGCCTTCAACTCCACCAGCGCGGCCACCTGCTTGTCTTCCTCGATGGCCTCGAGCAGCGCCTCGACCACCGGCGAGTTGCGCCCCACGCGGTACAGACAGATCTTGATGGCCAGCACGGCGGGGTCCCTGGCGGCTTTGCGTAGAAACTCCACCACCGGCTGGAAGGAATCGAACGGGTGGTGCAGAAAAACGTCGCGCTTGCGGATGAGGGCGAAAATGTCCTCTCCGTCGCCGTTCTCCACCAGACCCTGGGGAATGGCCGGCACGAAGGGAGTGAACTTCAAGTCCGGACGGTCGAGGCCGTACAGCCCGGAGAGCCGGCTCAAGGAAAGCGGCCGGGTGGTGCGATACACTTCGTTGGCATCCACCTCCAGGTTATTCACCAGGATATTCAGGATGGGCGCCGGCATGTCCACCGTGGCCATCAACCGCATGACGCTACGGAATCGCCGCTGGCGGACGCCTTCTTCGATGGTCTCCAGCAGGTCCTCGGCTTCCAGTTCCTTGATTTCGATATCGGCGTCGCGGGTCACGTGAAAGGGGTGCGATTCCAGCACTTCCATCCCCGGAAACAATTTTGGGAGATTGGCCTGGATCACCTGTTCCAGCCACACCAGGTCGATGCGCCTGATTCGCCCGTGCTTGGATACGGAGTTGGACGGCGAATTCAGGCGGACCAGTTGCGGCAGCGAATCGGGCACCTTGACGCGGGCAAAGCGCTCTTTCCCGGACTGGTCGCGGATCAGCACCGCCAGGTTCAGGCTGAGGTTGGAGATGTGCGGGAACGGCCTACCGGGATCGAACGCCAGCGGGGTCAGCACCGGGAAGAGCGTCTCGGCGAAGTAATCCGTGGCCCGCTCCACTTGAGGCGCGCTCAACGCCGCGTAGTCGTGGATGTGGATGCCCTGCTCGCGCAACTCCGGCATGAGTTTGTCCAGGCAGCGGCGGGACTCGTTCTGGAGCTTCTTGGTATCGCGGCGGATGGCCACCAGTTGGGACCTCGGGCTCATGCCGTCGGCGCCCACTTCCATGGTGCCCGAGTCCATCTGGGCCGTCAGGCCGGCCACGCGCACCATGAAGAACTCATCCAGGTTGGAACCTAGAATCGACAGAAACTTCACGCGCTCGAGCAGCGGGTTCCTCGGGTCCTCGGCTTCTTCCAGCACGCGATGCTGAAACGCCAGCAGGCTGAGCTCCCGGTTGAGGTAGAGTGCGGGATCCTTGAGACGCACTTCGTCATCGGCGGAGCGGGCGGCGGGCGCGGACGGCGCCGCCGGTTTCGACGGACGCGCCTGCCTGGATTTGCGCGGCTGGTCTTTCTTCGGCATGTTGCTGGTGGCTTGCGGCCTTATCCAATGTCGCACAAGTACACCGCCAGGTGGTCGATGGGAAACAACGGACCGCACTCCGGTCCGCTACGGCAGTGCGCGGGGACCGATCGAATTCGGCTTGCGGAAACGGGCACTTACCACCCGGTGGTGAGGGCCTTTTCGAAGGGCTCGGGAAGAGTCACTCCAACCCGCGGCGCCTTTTCCTGGGCATGTTCCCGGCAATAGGCGGAAATCGGACCGCCGCCCGTCCGGAAGAGAAATCCCGCGGGCTTTTCGCAGCCTGGCTGCTCACAGAATATGGTGAGCCCGTTCAGCACTTTGACTTTTGTTGGATGTTCACGAACCGCGAAGCTCGATATTGCCATACAACTCCCTTGTTGGGATCTCCGAGTCCCCGTAAGTACTATTTTACGACAGAAATCGAGAGACGGACAACCGCAATGGGACGGCCAAAACGCGCACCCGGGATTTACAAACTCGTAACTGGGTTGTCATCGATTTGTAACATTCCGGCGACCCGCACTTTGCGCCGTCCGCCTTACTTCTTCCGGGTATCCGGGACGGCGGCCTTGGGCTCGGCAACTGCCGTCGAACCCGGCGGCGGAGGCGGTCCCCAGAAGACCGTGCAATCGCCCAACTCCGCCTTGTGGCTGTATAGGTTGTTGAGGCCCAGGTCCTGGATGTCGTCGTCGTCACAGGTGAAAGCGGTGGGGAAGATCCGCGACTTGACGCGCCGGTTGGCCTCGTCCTCGGGGACGATGTGGAGCAGCGCCAGTTTCGCCGCCGGCAGATTGACCTTGTGCGAATAGCCGAACTCCAGGCCCGGCGCCGGCCGCTTGTGGGTCAGAAAGTACATCTGTTCGTCGGCCGCCCAGATGCCGCCGTCCTTGGGCGTCACCTGCGAGACTTTCCGCGCCATGGCTTCATACTCGGGCCAGGTGTGCATGTCGCGCCGCTCGTAGAGCGATTTCGCCAGTCCCAAAGCGGTCAGCATCGCCACCAGCAGGACCGGCCACACCGGCCGGCCGGAATCCAGGAGCCGGCTGGCGGCGGCATAGATCCCCACCGCGGCCAGCGGGCCCAGAAACGGCACCGCCAGCAGAAAATAGCGCGGAAACGTGGGGTGCGTGGCGCACAACTCCGCCGTCAGACCCAGGCTCAGCCACCCGCACAGGTAGAACTCCGACCGCAGGGCGCGCGGCCACTGGCTGCGCTTCGCCAGGTACGCGATGCCGCCCAGGGCCAGCCCGCCCAGCACCAGCGCCTGTCCGCAATCGATCCAGCCGGTCACCACCTCCAGGTCGTGCCGGGTGGTGTCCGGCCAGTACAGCTTGCGGAAATATACGTGGTACTCGATCAGGTTGAACCACACCTGCGCCGGGCCTTTGGCGAACAGCCACAGCGTCGGCGCGAACGGGATGAGGGTCCCCAACGCCGCCGCCAACGCCTTCCACCAGCGGTTGCCTTCGCGGCTGCGGAAGAAGATCCAGACCAGCAGCACCGGCGCGGCCGCCGCGCTGAGGAGCGAAGAAGCCGCCGCCACTCCGGCGAAGAAGCCGGCCGCCATGGCCATCCACGGCCGCCCGCGATCCACCGCCGCGACGGCGCACCGGAACGCCGCCGCCGTCGCAAACAGGCACATGCCGTACGCCTGGCCCAGGGTTCCATACTCCACCACCACCTGGTTCATTCCGGCGGCCACCACCGCCGCGAGCGCCGCCGCCAGACGCCATGACGCGACCGGAAAGCGCCGGAAGAGAAAATCGGCCATCAATAGGATTGCCGCGGCCGCCAGCACCGTCGTGATGACGTGGATGGCGCGCCAGCTTTCTCCGAAGACGCCCATCCACATGGCGTTCCAGTAGTTGTTGAGGGAGGCCTGGGGATAGCAGAAATCCAGGTAGGGCCGCATTCCCGCGCGGATCAACTGGTCGGTGAGAAAATGAAATCCCTCGTCACCGGTGTAGGCGAGGGTCAGCGAATAAACCATCAGGCCGGCCAGGTACAAAGCCATCGCGCCCAATAGCCACAGGTACGCGCGCCGCGGCGGGCCGGCCGGTTCGGCAAATTGGTCCATCGACGGCATGATAGCAACTTGTGGGGCGGACGCCCTCGTCCGCGGCCGGCCCCCTGGCCGGCTATTCGTGCGAGCGAAGAGCGGGTCCAGGGGGACCCGCGCGGACCAGGGGGTCCGCCCCACTACGGCGTCAGCTTGTACAGGCCCGCGCCGTGGGGCGCCACGCGGAACGTGTAGCCGGCATCGACGGAGCCCATGTCCTTGTGCTCCCAGAGATCGCGGACCGCGCAGCGGGCGGGCATGCCCACCGCTCCCCAATCCACGGGAATGTCGATGGCCTCCTTGTCGCCCAGGTTGAATACGGCGACGTACTTCGCGCTGGAACCAGCGGCGTTGGCGGTCCAGATCACGCGCACGCCATCCTCGAAAACCGAGTCGCCGCCGGCCGCTTTCTGGTCCACCCCCAGCACTTCGTCGTTGGTCAGCAGCGAGAGTGTAAACTCGTCGTTGCTGGGGAGGTCGCCGCCGAACATCAGCGGCGACTGCGCAATCGACCACAGGCTGATCAGCGTGCGCTGTTCGTCCCTGGTGAAACGGGTCATGCGGTCGCCGCCGCGCTCGGCGCGAATGCCGATGCGGCCCAGCGGCAGCATGTCGGCGTCGGGCCATGCGCCGGGCGCCCCACGCCGCCCCAGATCTGCATCAGGGTGAAGTTCTGCTGGAGGTACCGCCACTCGTCCCAGAAGTCGTCGGAGATGCGCCACATATTGGCGTTCGCCTGGAGAAACGCAAGGCTTTTGAGGGCGGCGGGGCCGGGCGAAAGGCTGAGCACGATGGGGCGCCCGGTCTTGAGGATGGCCCGGTGCAGAGCGGCGATCTCTCCGGTATGGACGGGGCGCGCGATGTCGTCGGCCTTGATGTAGTCGACGCCCCAGCCGGCGTACATTTTGACGATGGAGTCATAGTAATCCTGCGCGCCGGGACGCTTCATGTCCACGCCGTACATGTCGGTGTTCCAGGGACAAATCGAATGCACGTCGGCGATTTCGGCGGCGCGCGCCGGACTCCCGGCCACCGGCAGGTTGGCCTTCACCGCGCGGCGGGGAATGCCGCGCATGATGTGGATGCCGAATCGCAGACCCCGCGCGTGGACGTAATCGGCCAATGGCTGGAACCCGCGGCCGTCCGCCGAGGTGGGAAAGCGGTTGGCGGCGGGGATGAGCCGGCCGTTGGCGTCCATGGCGAGCTCGGCGTCGGGCCGGTAGCCGTGCGCGCCGGCATTCGGCTCGGACCACTGAATATCCACCACGATGTATTGCCAGCCGTGCGACTTCAGGTTCTTCGCCATGTAATCGGCGTTGGCTTTGACTTCGGCTTCGGTGACGGTGGTTCCGTAGCAATCCCAACTGTTCCAGCCCATGGGCGGCGTGGCGGCCGCGGTGGGGCCGGCCGCACTGGCGATGTGGAAGCAGCCGAGCAGGAGCGCTACGCGCGCGAAACGCAGTGACGTTTTGGCCATGGCAAATATTCTCGCACGCCCCGCGCCCTCACGCCCCGTTCACAGCCTGCAAGCCGCCAGGTCGCGATTCTGGTAAGGACACTGCAACCCCGCGGGCCCCGGCCGCACCGTGAGAATCCAGGTCACGGGATAGCGCGCGGCCAACCTCCGCAAATCCGGCAACTGGAAGCGGTCGAGCCCGCGCTGCGCCGCCACCTGGCGCTCCCATTCGTCCGCCAGTTGCGGGAACAACGAGACCACCCCGCTGTCCTTCAGGTTGTCCGCCAGCACGCTTCGCTCCGCCACGGCGCGGAATCCGTGCGAATCCTCTCCCGGCCGCGCCAGGTAATCCGGGTCCAGGGCGAACACTGCGTCTTTTGGAGTGTGCTGCCGGATCCACAGGAACGCCGAGATCCAGGAGTTGCCGCTGCCGCTTCCGGGCCACTCCACGTGCTCGCTGGCCGGAAAGGCGCTCTCAGCCAGCAGCACCATCCCCAGCGCCAGCGGAACGAACAGCGCCACCCACCGCCAGGCGCGCGTCCGGAGCGCGTGCTCTCCAATCAGCCCGCCCAACAGCAGGAAGAAGATGGCGTACAGCAGGTGAAAACTCCTCATGGGTTGCAAACGGCTGTAGCTTTCCAACCCCGGAATCGCCACCACAACCGCGGCCGCGGTGAACGCGAGGCCGAAGGGAATCGACGCGATTGCGAGCTTTCGAAACGCGGGCAGCGCGTTCCGGGGCCTGGCCGCGGCGAACCATCCCAGCAAGGCCAGTGGCGCGAACACGCCGGCCCATTCATACCAGGCCCAGTTCGAAACGAAGAAGTACGTCCGCGACAGGAGGCACGCGCGCGCCGGCCCTTGGAGCGGCGCGAAATCGAGAAAGAACGGCAGCCCGATCATCGCCCCAAACGCGGGCGCGGACGGCGCACGAAACGTCCGCAGCCGCCCAACCAGCGCCAGGCAGCCGAGGAACGCCGCGGCGTAGACGGCCATCTGCGGATGCAGCGCCGCAGCCGCCAGCAGCCACGCCAGCGCGGACCGCGGCCGGTTCGACAAATAGCAGCCAACCGCAAAAAGCGCCGCCGGCGTGGAAAGCGAGCGGGCCGTCAGGTACGGGTCCATGATGACCAGCGCCGTGCCGGCAACCGGCACGCTGAGGGTCGCGGCCAGAAACGCCACGCCGCTCCAACGGGCGTGGCTGTTCTCGAAGCAGCAGCCCAGAAGCCGCCACGCCGCCACCAGCAGCAGGAAGATGCTGGCCACGTGCCAGAGGAAAACTGCCAGGTCGGCCGGCAAATGGCTCAGCCGCGCCGAACCCCCAACCAGCTCCGCGAAGATCGAAAGGCGGGCGTGCGACAGGAAGAACTCGGCGCCGAACGGGTACAGGCTGGGGTCCGCGACGCGCTTGATCGCCGGCACATAGATGGCGGCGTCGTCCACGCCCAGGTGATAGCCGTGCACCCCCACGGCCAACACCGCGATGGCGCCCAAACGCGGCAACGGAGATTTGGCGAGCGCCGCGGCGCCCGCGTGAAAACGCGATCTCAGAGAGGCCATTTGCCGATAGCGCACACCTCAGTTTCACGGTACGGGAAGTGCCGGTGAAAACGCAACGGGGCAGCGGCGCGCCACGCGAACGCGGCAACCGGCCCGGTTGGCCCCTAAGATGCAAGCTTTTCCCCGATGCGTGTTGCCGCCGCCGTTTTGGTGCTGGCCTGCGCCGGCCGGGCGCAATTCAGAAGCACCGCTCCGCTGGTCGTGGCGCCCACCACCGTCACCGATTCCAAAGGGCGGTACGTCGACGGGCTGACGCCCGAAGATCTGATTCTCTACGACAACAATGTGCCGCGGCCGATACACATGGATTGGATGATGTATCCCATTTCCCTGGTGGTGGCCGTGCAGACGAGCGCCAATTCCGGGGCGGTGATCGATAAGTTGGGCGGCAGTGGCATCCTGTTCACCGAGTTACTGGCGGCGGATGCGGGAGAGACCGCCGTGATCTCGTTCAGCGACGAGGTGAAGGTCCACCAGCAGTTCACCGGCGACCCGGACGCCGTAATCCACGCCTTGCGCATGCTGCGCATGGAAGGCGGGAACGCACGCGCGCTGGACGCCATGCGCCAGGCGCTGGCAATGCTGGAGAAGCGGCCGGCGTCGAGGCGGCGCATCATCCTCATGATCGCCGAGAAGCGCGACCGCGCCAGCAAGGCCAAGCTGCCGGAAGTGATGGAGCAGGTTGCTCAGCTCAACGCCACGGTTTACTGGCTGACTTACTCGCCGTTCCTGGAACCGTTCACCGTGAAGCCCAAGACCGTCGAGGACCAGAAGCCCGAGGCGGAGCGGATCAAGACCAAACCGTGCGACTGGTGCGCCGGCCCCGACGACACGCCGGTGCCGCCCGACCTGGGACCGGGCGGTTACGTCTACGCGCTCAGCGAGCTGATTCATCTGTCCAAGCCGGATCTTTCCAGCTTGTTCACGGCCACCACCGGCGGACGCAGCCTGGGATTCCTGAAGAAGAACGCCTTGGAACAGGCCATACAACTGGTGGGCGAAGAGGTGCACCGCCAGTACATACTCACCTTCGAGCCGAAGGGCGGCGAGCCGGGGAAGTATCATGCGATCCGGGTGGAGGTGCGGAACCGGCCGGAGCTTCAGGCGAAGACGCGCGCGGGATACTGGGCAGTGGAGTAGGCACTGGCGAGGCGGCCCATCCGGAACCGGCATCCTCGGGCAGCGCGACTCGTCCCCGGTGGCGCAGCCGCCCGAAAGTGGTGGCTTCGCCGATGGGTTTTGTGCGGACGCACAAAATCCTACCGAAAACAAAGGACTTAGGTGCCATTTTTTGTGCGTCCGCACAAAATCTCCATCCGGCAACGCGGAGGCCGGAACCCTGAACCGTCCGGAGACCGTATCAAGGCGCGCGCCCGCTGGTTTCCCGGCGCTTCCTTTATGCCGGTGGTGGTGGGCACCGCGCTGCTCCGGGCCGCCCGCGCAACGCAGTCCGGTGCGCGAGACAGAAGTGGATTCTCCGGCGCTATGTACTACCACTTGTCAAATTCTTCGCGCGCCGCGACGGTTTTATGTGGGGCAGGCTGGCAGCCTGCGGCCCCGCCCAGAGGGCACCCGTAATCGGCCCGGCGAGCGGAGCTCGCCTGCGCGCGAGACGATCTGGCCCCCGGCAGCCCGGAATGTCCCGCGCGGTGGGGTTGCGGCTCTGCTGCTCTGCGGGCCTTGCGCTCGCCTACGCTCGGATTCGAGCGGTTTTGCGGGCAAATCGCCTCCCCGCCCGCTTCCATGTCGCGCACCCGCCGCGGTTCGCCTCCACACGCCGCCCCGCCGGGACGTCATAGAATGGAAAGGACACCTATGTTCGACCTCCGACGCCGCCGCGGTTTTTCCCTGATCGAGCTGTTGATCGTCATCGCGATCATCCTGATCATCATGACGTTCGTGGGCAACAGAATGCAGAACGCGTTGCGTTTTACCAAGGAGACGGCGGCCCTCGCCTCCATCCGCACAATCCACACGGCGCAGGTGCAGTACAGCTCGCAGTACAATCGCTTCGCCAATTCGCTCGCCGAACTGGGCCCGCCCGCCAGCGGCACGTCCTCCTCCGCCGCCGCCGATTGCATCGGCAGCGACCTGTCCGGCGGCGAGAAGAACGGCTACAAGTTCACCATGACCGGAAATGCCGGCGGATACCAGATCGTGGCCGTCCCCATCACCTTCGGCACTACCGGGAGCCGGACCTTCTATTCCGATCAGACCATGGCGATTCGCGAGAATGACGGCCCCGAGCCCGCCACCGTCAACAGCAAAGAGGTCGGCGCAAAATGACCGCTCGACGAGCAGTCTGGATCGCCGTCATCTGCGTAATCGCGGCGGTCGCGCTTTTGGCGGCGTTCTTGATCATCCTCACCTTTGTGGGCTCGCGCATGCAGAACGCGTCGCGTTTTGCCAAGGAAACAGCCGCCCTCGCCTCCATCCGCACAATCCACACGGCACAGGTGCAGTACTACTCGCAGTACGGCCGCTTTGCCGCGTCGCTGGCGGAACTCGGCCCGCCGGCCAGCGGCGCCCCTTCCGCCGCCGCCGCCGATCTTATACCCGCCGACCTGGCCAGCGGCGAGAAGCACGGCTACAAGTTCACCATGACCGGAAACGGGATCGAATACCAGATTCTGGCCATCCCCATCAGCTTTGGCGTCACGGGGAGCCGAACGTTCTATTCCGATCAGACCATGGTGATTCGCGAGAATGACGGCCCCGCGCCCGCCACCGTCAACAGCAAAGAAGTCGGCGCGCCGTAACCGCGCGGTCGCGCCGTTTGCGCGCTTGCGGCCCTGCCAGCCATAATTGCCCGCGTTCCGAAGCAATCCCCCAATCCCTATAGGGTTTAGAATATTTTTCTTGACACGCGACGGGGCGGCAGTGTAATCTACGGATTCATGACATTCGCGACGCCATTTTCGCAACTTTCCGGTCCGATCCCGTCGCGCGCATCAGCCTCTTTCCGCTTGTTTCGAATGTGTAGCTGTCGATAGCCGTCCTCGCGGCTGAATCCCAGTTCCACCCAGTCCGCCGAAGGCACGGCACAACACCCCAAGAAACTCCGGCTTACGGATATAAGTAAGCCACGCGGGAAACACACCCATCGCCGGGCGCGCCCGCCACCTATCTAATGTGAGGAAAGCTATGTCATTGAGACGCGTTCATTCAGGTACTCGTCAGAGGGCCGGCAGCGCCCTTTTGACGGCGGGAGCCGCATGGCTTCTTAGTTTCAGCGGTTCCGCTCTGGCTCAGAGTCTGAACTGGGAGGGACAGACCGGCGTGTTCGTGACGCCCCTGGCTTATACCGCCGCTTCCCCGGATACCGGGGCGGGAAAACCGGTGGTGGCTTACCACTTCCTCAACGCTGGCGACGTTCTCGGCAACTTCCACACGACTTCGGTTACGGAAGGGCTCTTCGGAAGGGTGGAAGTCGGCTACACGCGAGTCTTCCATCAGGAGGGATCCACGCCGGGCCTCAGCAATCTCTGGCAGGGCGGCTTCAACATCGTGCATGGCAAGGTCAACGTGCTGCACGAAAATACGGCCAAGAAGAAATGGGTGCCGGCCATCTCGGCGGGCTTCGTGGCTCGCACCCAGGTGCGTAACGTGGCCGGAGTTCTTGCCAATCGCGACAACAACAATGCCGACTTCTACGTGACCGCCACAAAAACCGTAACTCAAGTGAAAGGATTGCCCCTGGTGGTGAACCTGGGCTATAAGGTGACCAACGCTTCCGTTTTCGGTCTGGCCGGGAACGCCCCGGCGTACAAGGGCCGTCTATTTGGCGCGGCGGCGTTCGTGGTGAAGGGGCCGGCCAAGAGCCAACTCATTTTCGGATCGGAGTTCGCGCAGCAACCGCGCGACGTCAAGGATCTTCCGGGCGCGATCGTTCCGACCACGCTCACCTATGCGGCGCGCATCGTTCCCTCGACGGAGCACAAGTTCAACATCGATTTCGGCATAGCTCAGGCGGCGGGGAAAATCCTGCCGGGAGTGGATCTGCACGTGCGGCACCAATTCGCACTGGGCGTTTCCTACGGATTGTAGACGATCCAACTCAAGAGGACATCATGGCAAACACACGGAAGAAACCGGGCCTCGGCACGCTGGCCCTGCACGCGGGCCAGGAGCCCGATCCCACTACCACGGCGCGCGCCGTCCCTATCTACGCGACGTCCAGTTACGTCTTCAAGGACGCCGAGCATGCGGCGAACCTGTTCGGACTGCGGGAATTCGGGAACATTTACTCGCGGTTGATGAACCCGACCAACGACGTCCTGGAAAAGCGTCTCGCGGCGCTCGATGGCGGAGTCGGAGCGCTGGCGTTCGCCTCGGGACAGGCCGCCATCACCGCGGCCATTCTCACGATCGCCCACTCGGGCCAGAACTTTCTGTCCGCCACGAGTCTGTACGGGGGCACGTGGACGTTGTTCACCCAGACGTTCAAGAAACTCGGTATCGAAGTGCGATTCTTCGATCCCGACCATCCCGAGGAGATCGACAAACTCGCCGATGAGAACACGCGCCTAGTCTATCTGGAGTCGGTCGGGAACCCGAAGAACGACGTGCCGGACTTCCGCCTCCTCGCCGATATCGCGCACAAGCACGGGCTGCCGGTGATCGTGGATAACACCGTGCTCACGCCGGCCCTGTTCCGGCCGTTCGAGCATGGGATCGACATCGCCGTCTACTCGACCACGAAGTTTCTCGGCGGCCACGGCGTCCATATCGGCGGCGCTATCGTGGACAGCGGCAACTTTCAATGGGCGGACAACGCCTCGAAGTGGCCGGAATTCACGGCGCCGTCGGACTCCTATCACGGCGTCGTATTTACGGAGGCGCTCAAGCCCCTGGGCAACCTGGCCTACATCATCCACATCCGCACGCACTGGCTGCGCGACACCGGCGCGTCGATGAGCCCGTTCGCGGCCTTTCTATTCCTGCTGGGGATCGAGACGCTGCACGTCCGGCTGGAGCGCCACGTGGCGAACGCGCAGGCGCTGGCCGAATGGCTGCAGGCGCACCCGGCGGTGGAGTGGGTCAACTACCCGGGCTTGCCCGGCCACTCGCATTACCAGGCTGCAAAAAAGTACCTGCCCGACGGAGCGGGCGCGATTCTCGGATTCGGAATCCGCGGCGGCAAGGCTGCCGGCGTCAAGTTCATCGACAGCGTGAAACTGGCGAGCCACCTTGCCAATGTGGGCGACGCCAAGACGCTGGTAATCCACCCGGCCTCCACCACGCACTCCCAGTTGACCGAGCGGGAGCAAATCGAAACGGGAGTTTCCCCGGAATACGTGCGCGTCTCGGTTGGCATCGAATCCATCGAGGACATCGAAGCCGATTTCGACCAGGCATTGCACGCCTCGCAGGAGTAACTCACCATGACAAACGCTCACCCGTGCGCCTGCCTTTGTAGGTAGGTCTCTGACCGCGGGGCTCGGTGCCGCCGCCAAACCGCTCGGCACCCAGGTGGTACCCCGCTCGCGGCTGCGTTCGGAGGCGCGACCGCGAGGGAGTGGTTCCCCGGCGGCACCAACCCGCACGGCCAGAGACCGAGGCTGGGCATCGGCGCTTCGGCGCTGCCCGGCCAGCAATCTCATCCATCCACATTCAGGCATCCGGGCGGAAGCGTCCGGGTTAGTTCATCGGGAGGTAAGTCATGAAAAGTGTGTCTTGGCTACGAAGCCATATGAAATCGCTAGTTCTTGTTCTTCTTGTTTCCGGTGTAGTATCCGCGCAGTCCTTCCAGGGCTCCTTGCGGGGCCGGGTCACGGACCCGGCAGGCGCCGCTACTTCCGGGACCAGGATCGTCATTACCGACGAAGCCACGTCGGCGACGCGCACGACGGTCACCAACGACCAGGGCGAGTACGTATTCACGGCGGTCACGCCCGCCACTTACTCCGTGAGCGCCGAGGCGCCCAACTTCAAGCGCATCGAGCGCAAGGGCGTCGCGGTACCAACGCAAACCGCGGTCACGGCCGATTTGCAGCTCGAACTGGGCAAGGTCAGCGAACAGGTCAATGTCACCGCCGACGCGCCCTTGCTCGAAACCGGCGCGGCGTCCACCGGCCAGGCCATCGACAGCCAGAAGATCACGGACCTTCCCATTCTGGGGCGCAATTCGTTCTTCACCGCGAAACTGGCGCAGACGGTCGTGTTTGTAGCCAACCCCAAGATGGGCCGCATGCAGGACCAGAACGCGAATTCCCAGGTTTCCATCGCCGGCGGGCCGGTGCGCACCAACAACGTTCTGGTGGACGGTATCTCGATCACCGATTCGAACAATCGCGCCGTGTTCGTTCCTTCGCCCGAAGCCGTCCAGGAAGTGAAGCTTCAGGCAAGCACCTATGACGCCGAAGTCGCCCGCACCGGTGGCGGCACGTTCAATTCGCTGCTGCGCTCGGGCAGCAACGAGCTGCACGCCACCGCCGTTGGCCACATTCGACAGACGGACTGGCTGGCTAACAACTTCTTCTTCGAACCGCGCCGGCTTGCCCGTCGCCAACCAGCCGTTCCGGGATTGGGCCGGATCGCTGGGTGGACCCGTCGTTATCCCCAAGCTCTACGACGGACACAACCGGACATTCTTCTTCGTGGCCACCGAAGCATACCGGCAGCAGGATGGCGGCAACACCGCGCTTTCCGTGCCGACGGCGCTGGAGCGCGCGGGAAACTTCTCCCAAAGCCTCACGGCCGGCGGAGGGCTGCAAACCATCTACGACCCACTGAGCACCACCTCCGCCGGAACGCGAACTCCGTTTGCGGGTAACATCATCCCGGCAGCCCAATTGGACCCGGCCGGAGGGAAGCTCGCATCTTACTACCCGCTCCCTAACACGGGCACGGCCTACTTCGGAGCCACTAACTTCAATTTCACGGGAGGTTATCCGAATCGCGGCGACCAATACACGTTTAAGGGCGACCGGCAAATCGCGAGCTGGCTCAGCGCCTCGGCATCCTACGTCCATCAGAAGACCGGAGAGACGAACGCTCCTCCGACCTTTGGCGACGTGGCATCGCCCACGCAAAGCCTGCTCTACCGCAGGATCGATGCCACGCAGGCCAACGCCACGGCGACTCTCAGCCCCACCACGGTGCTCACGGCCCGCTTCGGGTTCAACCGCTTCTTCACAACGAGTTTCCCCACGTCGAGCGCCGGATTCGATCTGACCACCCTGGGGCTTCCGGAATCGCTCGCCGCCGTCACTCCCGATCCGGCATTTCCCGCGGTCACCATGGGAACGCTCGCCAGTTACGGAGGCGGCACCACTACTCGCGACGTCTTCTACTCACGCTCGTTCAATACGACGATATCCAGGTTTCTGGGCCGGCACAGTTTCAGGGCCGGATTCGATTTCCGCACGCTGCACGATTTCGGCACGCCCGCCGCCGGGCCCACCAGCCTCGGCTTTACCGACGTGTTCACGCGCGCCACACCGCAAACCTCGACGGCTGGAACCGGAGCGGATCTGGCCACGCTCCTTCTCGGCTATCCCACCAGCGGCAGCATGAGCGTGGTCTCCAAGTTCAACGATTTCGTGGAGTACTACGGCGCCTTCGTGCAGGACGATTTCCGGATCGCCCCCAAGCTGACCCTGAACTTCGGGCTCCGCTTCGAGCACGAGACGGGCGTTCGCGAGGCGAACAACAAGCTGATCGTCGGGTTCAACCCCACGGCGGCGAACCCGCTGCAACAGAACGTTTCGGGCTTCCAGATTCCGGGCCAGGTGGAGTACGCCGGAGTGAACGGCAACCCGATTGAATCCGGCAACGCACTCGCCGTCAAGCCGGCGCCGCGCATCGGTTTCGCCTACTCGGCCAACGACAAGACGGTAGTCCGCGGCGGATACGGCGTCTACTGGGCGCCGGGATTCTTCAGTTTCCAAAACACCATCGGCTATTCGCAGACGACATCCATCGTCTCTTCCACGGACGGCAACTTTCACCCGGCCGCTACGCTCGAAAACCCCTATCCGAGCGGACTGTTGCAACCCACGGGGAACACGCTGGGCGGCCTGTCGGGAGTCGGCCAGGCCATCACCGTGTTTTCTCCCGGTTCGCAATCGGCGGGCTATGTTCAGGAATACTCGCTCGAATTACAAAGACAGGCCCCGGCGGGATTCGTATTCACGCTGGGCGCCCTGGGCTCCCATTCGCTCGATCTGAACGAAATCGGCCTGAATATCGACCAACTCAACCCCTCGTACTTCGCGCTCGGCTCGGCGCTGACGCAAAAAGTCGCGAATCCACTCTACAACAACGGCGGCGTGGGAACCGTGGGAACGGCGACCGTGAGCCGCGCCCAACTGCTGCTTCCCTTTCCGCAGTACACGTCGGTGACGCTCGCCAATTCCGATACGGGCTCGGCCTACTACTATGCCGCGTATCTTCGGGCGCAGCGCCGCCTGGCGAACGGCTTGACGGTGCTGGCATCGTACACCTGGTCGCGCAGCGAGTCGGACGTTTTGGGCGTGAGCACGGCCGGCGCATCCCAGATTACATCGCTAGCCGGCGCGCAGAATGCCTACGACAGGAACGCCGAGCGAAGCCTTTCCACGCAGGACGTGCCCAACCGGTTCACCACGGCGATCACTTACGAACTGCCGTTCGGGAAAGGGAAACCGTTTCTGAAAAGCGGCCGCGTCCTGAACCTGATTGCGGGCGGATGGTCGGCCAACGCCGTCGGCATCCTCCAGACCGGCTTTCCGCTGGCGGTGACGCAGCCGAACAACAACAGTGTCATCGGCGCCAGCTTTCAGCGGCCGAACGCGACCGGCGTGTCGCCTGGGACTTCAGGCTCCGCCGCCGCCCGCATCAACGGATGGCTCAACCCCGCGGCGTTCTCGCAGGCGCCGCTGTTCACTTTCGGAAACACCACGCCATTCCTCGCCGACCGCGGTCCGGGAGTCTTCAACTGGGACATGTCCGGGTTCAAGACCGTTTTCATTGGCGAGCGTCTGAAGGCGCAGTTCCGCGCCGAGGCTCTCAATGCAACCAACACCCCGTACTTCGGCTTCCCCAACACGACGTACACCAACCCGAATTTCGGCAAGATCACGACTCAAGTGAACAACCCGAGGCTGGTCCAGCTCGGTGCGAGATTCACTTTCTAAATCGACTAAAGGAGAGTAACAAGTGAAACTTCATACAACAGGCAAAGGCGCATTCGTATCACTGGCAATGTGGGCGGCAATGGCCGGCATCGGTGGTCTTCGTCCGGCTTCCGCGCAGAATGCCCCGCCCCGGCAGGGGGCCGAAGCGCCGCCCATCGTCGAATGGGTCTACCAGGCGAAGTGGGGCTACTTTGACGACTTCTACACGCTCTTCAAGAAGTATCAGATCCCCATTCTGGACGAGGAGAAGAAGGAAGGGCTCGTTACCAGGTACATCGTGCAGCGGGGCGGCGGCCACGTCGGCGAGTCAGAACGCTGGGACCTGCGCGTCCTGATCTATTACAAGGATAAGGATGCGCAGGCGAAAGCACGCGGCGTCGGCGAGAAGTTGTTTCCCGACCGGGAGACGTTCCGCAAGGACGAGCAGGAGCGCTGGCGGCTGACGTTGGTGCACTGGGATCGTCCGCTTACCGAGGTGGACCCGCACGTGGAGAGCGCGCGGAACTAGCCACGGCACCATCGAGGAGAAACCATATGAGACACATAACTAACAGATTGATACTTGCCGCTGTCATGGCGTTCGCGCCCGCCGCCTGGGCCGAGTCCATCGCGGGACTCTGGAGCGCGACGGTCAACGTCGACGGGACTGAGATCCCCTTCAAAATCGAGTTCTCGGGCGATGGGACCAACGTGAAAGGCTGGTTCTTCAATGGGGCGGAGCACGAAACCTCGACCGGCGGCAACTTCCGGAACGGCTCGCTGGTTCTCAACTTCGACACTTACGTTTCGGTGCTGAAGGCTACCGTGAAGAACGGCTCGCTCGACGGCGAGTACAGCTCACGGCGCGGCAAGCCGCTTCCGATCCACGCCGTTCGCGCCGTGCCGCAGCCTCCATCGAAGGCGGGCGCCCCCGACATTTCCGGCCTCTGGTACCTGGAGAGCGTGGACAGCCGGAAACACGACGAAAAGGCCTGGCAGTTCATCGTTCAACAGCAGGGCGCAGAGGTAACGGGCGCGATTCTCCGGGTGGACGGCGATACCGGAACCCTCACGGGCAGCTATCGGGACGGCAAGTTCACGCTCAGCCACTTCTCCGGCGCGCGCCCGGCGTTGCTGGTGATCGCTCCGCAGACCGACGGGACGCTGGCCGTCGACCTGAAGGGCCAGCACCACGAGGGCTCGCTCACTGCCGTCCGGCCGGAGCAGGCGCGCGCCAGAGGTCTCGACCTGCCGGCCGATGCCGACCTGCACACGGCCGTCAAAGACCCCACGAAACCGTTCAACTTCAGCTTTCCGGATTTGGACGGCAAGATCGTTTCCAATACGGACGAGCGCTTCCGGGGCAAGGTTCTGTTGATCAACGTCACGGGCAGTTGGTGCCCGAACTGCCATGACGAAGACGAGTTTCTCCCGGCGGTCTACAACAAGTATCACGCCCAGGGGCTGGAGATCGTCGCTCTGGATTTCGAAGAGCCGGAGCAACTCGCCGACCCGGTGCGGCTGCGTACGCTTGTCAAGCAGTACGGGACGAAGTATCCCGTTCTGCTGGGCGGTGAAACCAGTTCCGCCAAAGAGAAGCTGACGCAGACCCTTGACTGGGACTCCTGGCCCACGACGTTCTTCGTGGGCCGCGATGGGCTGGTGAAGAAGGTGCACGCAGGGTTCCCGAGCCCTGGCAGCGGCGAGCTATTCCAGAAAGAGAGGGCGGAGTTTATTGCCGAAGTGGAACGCCTGCTGGCCGAAAACCAGAGCGCGTCACGGTAGCCGTCTCGCCTCCGTCCTACGCAATTGGAGCCAGGCTGGGCGCCGCCGTGTCCGCGGCGCCCGGCCGTCGGGACTCCTTTCTTCAATCCGAAGCGGCCCGTTTCAGAGGCGCTTTCCCACCGCCGCCCCCCATGCCCTACAATGGCCTTTAAGGCCCGGTTTACCGATGAACTGCCCGACTTGTGGCGCTCCCCTGCGCCTTCCGGAAGGCCGCGATTCCCTTCCCTGCGACTACTGCGGCGCCGTCTACCTTCCCGAAGCGAACGAGGATGGGGTCCGCCTCCTCGGCGAGGAGTCCCCCACCCCGTGTCCGGTCTGCAAGATCCCCCTGGTACACGCCGCCATGCAGCACCAGCGTTTCCTCTACTGCACGCGCTGCAAGGGCGAGCTGATTCCCATGCCGGTTTTCGTCGGCCTGGTGGAGGAGCTGCGCGCCCGCGGCGGCCCGGCCCCGCAGCATCCGCCCGACCCGCAGGAACTGCGGCGCGCCCTTCGCTGCCCCCAATGTGGCGGCCCTATGGAAACTCATTTCTACGCCGGAGGCGGCAACGTGGTCATCGAAGACTGCGAACGCTGCGAATTGAACTGGCTGGACGCCGGCAAGTTAGCGACCATCGCCCACGCCCCCGGCCATTCGGTGGATGAGTACGGGCCGCGGTTGGGAGAAGACGCGTTTTAGGACCGGCCGCCAAAGCTACAGCGCCGCGGCGGACTGGATACCTTCCGACTGCAGCACCACCGCCATCTTTTTCAGCGCGGTCTTGTGGATCTGCGAGACGCGGCTTTCGTTCACCCCCAGCATTTCGCCGATCTCGCGCATGGTCAGGTCGTTGGTGTAGTACAGGAAGACCACCTTCTGATACCGTTCCGGCAGCGTGCCGATGGCGCGCTGCAGCGTGCTCTTGAGCTGGTCGTGCTCGCACATGCGGTCGGGCCGGAAGTCCGGTGCGGCCGCGAACTCCTGCGTGCGGTCGCGGTCGGGGTCCGTGCCCGTGCTTCCCGAGACCACGCTCACCGTGCGCAGCTCCATCGTCATGCGGCGCCACCGATCCATCGAAAGCCCCATCTCCTCCGCCACTTCGTTCTCCGCGGGAGCGCGCCCAAATTTCGCGCACAGGTCGCGCGTCACCGAGTCCACCTGCTTCTGGCGCTTGCGCAGGTCGCGCGACGCCCAGTCCATCTCGCGCAGGCTGTCCAGAATCGCGCCCTTCACGCGATGCTTGGCGTAGCTGGGAAAGGCGACATTCTTGGCCGAGTCGTACTTGGCCACCGCGTCGAACAGGCCCAGGACGCCGGCGTGGATGAGATCGTCCAGGTCCACGTGGACCGGGAGATTCTCGTGCACCCGGATGGCAATCGCCTTCACCAGCGGAAGATGGTCGAGCACAATCCGGTCTCGGCGTTCCCGCGACATCTTCGCCCGGCGTATAGACACACTTCGCACCCGCATCGCTTTTTCCTCTTTCTGGGTTTCGTTAAGGAGCCGGACTAGCTGTCCGACGCGATCTAAGAATGCAACCTTAGTTCCAGTCGAGTTTTGGATCTAAATGTCTTATTTTCAGCCTGAAGTGGCCGCTGGGCATGTTCCGAATTGGAACGTGTTTCAACTTGGAACAGTGCCGTGTTTCAGAACTTCACTGGCGGGCTTTGAGGGCAATCACAGTCTTCAGCGCCAGACCGCCCATGAGGATCCAGACAGCCAGGCGCAGCTTGCCATCCAGCGTGAATGCCGCCATCGCCGCCATCGCCGCGTACGTTGCCATCGCCGCCAGAAACCGTCCGTTCATTGGAGACCGATGCTCCACCATAACACCACTGCCCGTACCGTATGGGACGGGATGGCAACCCGTGGTGCGGGGCCGAAGGTGACAACGTGCCGCGCGCGGGACGCTGCCGTCCCGAACTTCGCTCGCCGGATCGAGTGGTTGCAACAGGCAAGAAGCCGGCCAGGGGGCCGGCCGCGGACGAGGGCGTCCGCCCTACAATGCTCGGTTGCCGTCCGGTTTCCGCGCGGCTAAGATGGAGCGGATTCGAGCGTCGTCGAAATATGAACCTGATCCGCTTCCTTTTCGGGGCTGGCCGCGGCACGGACGAGATTGCCGAGATCGCCGAAATTCGCCGCCGCCGCGCCGCCCTCGCGGATTTGGACAACGGCTCGCTGCGCCAGCGCTTCCGCCAGACGGAAGACATGATCGAGGCGATCGCCATTGCGTGCGAGGCCGCGGCGCGCACGCTGGGGCTCGAGATGTTCGACGTGCAACTGCGCGGCGCACTGGCCATGGCGCGCGGCCGCATCGCCGAGATGCAGACCGGCGAAGGCAAGACGCTGGCGTGCACCCCCGCCGTGGCGTGGCTGGCCCGCTCCGGCGCGGGCGTCCACGTGATGACCGTCAACGATTACCTGGCGCGCCGCGACGCCCGATGGATGGGTCCCGTTTACAGCCTGCTCGGCCTGACGGTGGGCTGCATCCAGCAGACCATGGGCACGGAAGAACGCCGCCAGGCCTACGGTTGCGACATCACCTACGCCACCGCCAACGAGGTTGGCTTCGATTTCCTGCGCGACCAGATCGCGCTGGCGCCGGACGAGCAGGTACACCGTCCCTTCGCCGCCGCCGTGATCGACGAGGCCGATTCCATTCTCATCGACGAAGCGCGCATCCCCCTGGTGCTGGCCGGCGGCGAGGCCGATGACGAGGTGCTGGCCCGCCAGGTGGAACCCATCGTGCGCCACTTCCAGCGCGGGCAGCATTACACGCTGGACGAATACGGCCGCAACATCGCGCTGGCCCCCGAGGGCGCGCGCTGGATCGAGCGGGCCGCCCGCTGCCGCAACATTTTCGCGGAATCCAGCCTGCCGCTATACACCGCCGTCCACAACGCCATCCACGCGCACGCCCTGTTGCGCCGCGACGTGGACTACGTGGTGAAGAACGGCGCCATCGAATCGGTGGACGAGTTCAAGGGCCGCATCGCCCAGGATCGGCGCTGGCCCGCCGGCCTGCACGCCGCCATCGAGGCCAAGGAGCGCGTCCCCATCAGCCGGCAGGGCCGCGTGCTGGGCTCCATCACCCTGCAAAACCTCTCGGCGCTCTACCCGCGGATTTGCGGCATGACCGGCACCGCCGCCACGCAGAAAGACGAGTTTCGCAAGTTCTACGGCCTGGACGTGGAGACCATCCCCACCAACCGTCCGGTGATTCGCGTCGACCAGCCCGACGTGGTCTTTCCAACCAAGGCCGCCAAGGAACAGGCCGTGGCGGAGGAAATCCGGCGGGTTCACGAGACCGGGCAGCCGGTGCTGGTGGGCACGGCCAGCGTGGAGGAATCCGAGCGGCTGGGCCGCCTGCTGGGCGCGATTCCGCATTCCGTGTTGAACGCCCGCAACGAAGAGGCGGAGGCGGAAATCATCGCCCGCGCCGGAGAGCGCGGCGCCGTCACCATCTCCACCAACATGGCCGGCCGCGGCGTCGACATTCGCCTGGGCGATGGCGTGGCCGCGCTCGGCGGCCTCTACGTGATCGGCACCAATCGCCACGAAAGCCGCCGCATCGATCACCAGCTTCGCGGACGCGCCGGCCGCCAGGGCGACCCCGGCCGCTCGCGCTTCTTCATCTCGCTCGAGGACGACCTGCTGGTGCGCTTCGGCATCGCCGACCAGCGCCTGGGGTACGACGCCGAGGGGATCCAGCGGCTGGTGGAAGGCCAGAACCTGGAAATCCGCACCTTCCTGACTAAGTACGAAGGCGTGGTCGAGGGAGAGCGCCAGCACATTCAGGCGCAGCGCCAGGCCATCCTGGCGGCGGAGGGGCCCGAGCTGGAGCGAACCGTCGCGCTCACCGCCATCGACGACCTGTGGAGCGAGTTTCTCTCCACGGCCGCCGAGTTGCGCTCGGGCGTGCACTGGTACTCCTGGGGAGGCCGCGATCCGCTGTACGAATACCTCACGCGGGTGGATGCCATGTGCCGAGAGCTGGACGAACGCATCCCCGTCGAGACCGCCGAGCGGCTGGAGAAGGCGCGATCCGGCGAGGCCACCCCGCCCCAGCGCGGCGCCACCTGGACCTATCTCACCACGGACCGCCCGTTCGGCGACTTCACCGAGCGCTTCATGAAGGGCGTGATGCGGAAGCTCCAGGGCCGGCGGGGATAATTTGTGGGGCGGACCCCCTGGTCCGCGCGGGACGCCCTCGTCCCGCATCCGGACCAAGGGCAGCGGCATCTTGCCGGGCTCGGGCAGGCCGGCGAGGGCGCCGGCCGCGGACCAGGGGGTCCGCCCCACTGCAATTGGGTAAGATGGAGCGATATGTCCGTGGAAAACGCGATCAGAGTGAATCGAATCGGCGTCTTGGCTTTGGTGACGGCCGCGGCAACCGCCGGATTCGCAGCCGGCAAGGGCGACCCCCTGAAGGGCAAGGCGGTATTCCAGCAGCAGTGCGGTGTCTGTCACCATGCCGACAGCGCCGCGAAGAAAATGGGCCCCGGCCTCAAGGGCTTGTTCAAGCGCGAGAAGATGGGGAACGGCAGGAAACCCACCGAAGCCAATGTCCGCGCCCAAATCGACAGCGGCAGCACCGGAATGCCGGCCTACAAAGACATGTTGAGCGATGCCGAGAAGGACGATCTGATCGCGTATTTGAAGGCGCTGTAGGCGCCGCCGGCTACTGCCCCAGGACTTCCAGCGCCTTTTTCAACACCGGGTCGTCTTCCAGCTTCCGGGGCTGCGCCTGAGGGGTTGCCGGCACGGGAATGGGCTCGCCGTTGTCGTCGTACTCCACCGCCGGCTCCTGGTCCGCAACCAGGTACTGCGGCACCACGGTGGCGTCCTGAATGGCCTTTCCAGCGGGTGAGTAGTATTTGGCTACCGACAGAATGATGGCGCCGCCATCCTCGGTGGTGATCGGCTTGCGTATAGCGGCGTCGCCGTAGGTGCGGTCGCCCACCACGCTGCCGCGCTTGCTGTCCTGAATGGCCGCGGAGGCGATCTCGGCCCCGCCGGCCGTTCCGTGATTCGTCAGAAACGCCACCGGCAGCGTGGTGATCGCCTTGGCGGGGTCGGCCTGGATGTCCTGCTGCGGGTAGCGCTGCCCCTTCACGTAGGTGATCAGGCCCTTGCTCAGAAACAGGTTGGCCAGCGCGATTCCGTCCTCGGGCGTGCCCAGCGCGCAGCGGCGCACGTCCACCACCAACTTCCGGGCGCCGTCCTTCTGCAGCTTCTCGATGGCCGCCGCGATGTCCTTCAATTGGGCGGCGGACAGCGCCCCTATGTCGATGTAGCCCACCTGGTTGGCCAGCATCCGGCTCTCAACCGCGGGCATCGCCGGATTGGCGCGCGTAAGCGCCACGGTCTGCGGTTCGGGATGCCGGACGCGCACCACGCTCAGATCCACGGTGGTGGCGGATTCGCCCTGCAGCAGAATCGCGGCATACGCCAAAGGCATATCCCGCGTGGAAATGCCCTTGATGCTCTCGATCATGTCGCCCGTGGTTAAGCCGGCCTTGTCCGCCGGCGAACCGGGAACCGCGTCCACCACGCCCAGGTAGCCGAATTTCTTGGAGAGAATCAGGCCCACGTCCGCCCGCTTGAGATCGCGGTTCTTGACGTAGTCGCGGTACTGGTCGGCGTTCAGGTAGCTGGCGAAGGGATCCACCGCTTCGAGCAGGCCGTTCAGCGCGCCCAACGTGACGCTCTTCATATCGGGCTCCTCGACGTACTGGTCCTTGATGTAGGACACCACCTCGCTGAATACGCCGATGTGCTTGAAGGTATCGTCGGGGTTGCCGGTCTGGCCCAGCATGCTCCCCACCAACAGCAGGACCATCAGGCACGTTGACGCGCCCACAATCGTATACTTGAAACGGCTGCTCATAGGATCGAATCTCCGCGGGCCTTTCAGCCATTATACCGGCTTTGCATGCGGGGGCGGACCCTCCCCATAACAATGGACGCGCCCCACCGGCGTTCGGTTGTAACGGATTCCGCCGCGGAGCTACCGGAGGCCGGCTCCCAGCACCCAGTCGGCCAGTTGTTCCATACGGTCCACTAAGAGGTCAGGCGCCGGGTCGGACAGGGTTTCGGGCTGGAATCCCCAGGTCACCCCGCAGCACTTCACTTCGGCATTGCGCGCGGTCTGTACGTCCACGGAACTGTCACCCACCATCAGGGTGCGGAGGCGATCGCAGGCGGCTTCCCGCATGAGCGTCTCGATCCCGATGGCGTGCGGCTTCTTGAAATCGAAGCTGTTGCCGCCGTACACCCGGAAGAAGTACGGGCCGACTCCCAGTCCCTCCACGATCATGTGGCTCATCCGCACCGGCTTGTTGGTCAGCACGGCCATGCGCTTCCCGGCCCCCATCAGCCGTTCGAGCGATTCCTTGACGCCCGGGTACAGGGTGGTGCAATCCAGCACGTGCTCGCGATAGTACTCCAGAAAGAACTCCAGCGCTTCCTGGACGTCGGCTTCCGTGGCCTGTTCGCCCAGTGCCCGCCGCATCAGCAGCGGCGCCCCGTTCCCGACGTAGGAGTACACCTTCTTCGAACTCCAGCGGGCTCATGCCCATGTGCGCGCGGGTGGCATTGACCGAATGCGCCAGGTCCAGCCGGGAATCGACCAGCGTCCCGTCGAGGTCGAAAATCAGCAGATCCATCGGTTTCCTCTTCGATAGGTGCGCGACGCGGAACCGCGAGCGGCCCGAGAAGCGTGGAGGAACCGCGGCGTTGCTTCCGCTCCGGCTGGACATCCGATGGCCGCCGACGGACTCCTCCGGACTCATCCCCTGTCCGGGCCGCTCGCTGACGCTCGCGGTTCCGTGTGAGCCGGACAGGCGTTGCCGGGGCTTCGCCGGTTCCATGCCGCACACCCTCTTCGATCCTAGCAGAGCCGGAGGGCGCGCCAGAGACTGCTATAATTAAGAATTCGAACGCTGTAATCCCAGAACACACCAAGGAGTTTCATGATCTCCGCAACACAATTGCGTCCGGGCATGGTCGTTAAGTTCAACAGCGAACTGCATTCGGTCTTCTCGGTGACGCACCGCACCCCCGGAAACCTGCGCGGCTTCGTCCAGGCCAAGATGCGAAGCCTGCGCACCGGCACGATGATGGAACACCGCTTCTCGTCCGAAGACAAGGTCGAGAAGGCCATACTCGAAGAGCAGGAAATGGAGTATTTGTACGACGACGGCGAATACTACTACTTCATGGACACGGCTAGCTTCGAGCAGATGCACCTGATGAAGGACCTGCTCGGCGATGCCGTCAACTATCTCATCCCGCAGCTCAAGGTAAAAGTCGAGTTTTACGAGGGCAAGCCCATGAGTGTGGAGCTTCCCGCCTCCGTGGACCTGACCGTCGTCGAGACCGAACCGGGCCTCAAGGGCGCCACCGTCTCCAACGTCACCAAGCCCGCCAAGACGGAAACCGGCCTGGTGGTCCAGGTGCCGCCCTTCATCGTGGAAGGCGAGAAGATCCGCGTCAGCACCAGCGAAGGCACGTACCAGGAACGGGCGTAGCCGGAAAACGGCGTCCGGCCGGCCTCGCCTGCTACAATCGCTCTCTCGGAAAGGACGCTCCGTGAGATCTCGACTTTCAATCGCCGCCCTCGTCGTGCTCCAGGCAGCCCGCGCCGCTTTGGTCCCCACGGGACTGCGCACCGAATCGCAGACCAATCCGCTGGCCGTCGAGTCTTCCCGCCCCCGGCTGAGCTGGCTGCTCGAACCCGCCAAGCCCGGCGACTCCGCCAAATCGCAGTCGGCCTACCGCATCCTGGTGGCGTCCTCCGCCCGCGCCCTGGCGCGGGACCACGGCGACCTCTGGGATACAGGCATCGTCCACTCGGCCGCCACCATCCAGATCCCCTACGCGGGCAAGCCCCTCGAATCGGGCGCCGGGTACTGGTGGAAGGTGCAGGTCTGGGACGAGAAAAACGAAGTCTCCCGCTGGAGCGCGCCGGCGCGTTGGAGCATGGGACTGCGCGCCGCCGATTGGAAAGCCCGCTGGATCGCCGCCCAGCCCGATGGCGCCACGCCTTCGCTCGACATGCCTATCTTCCGCACGACGCTGCGCCTCGCGGAGCGCCCAGCGCGCGCCATCGCCTATATCAGCGGCCTGGGCCAGTACGAGTTGAGCGTCAACGGCCGCAAGGCGGGCAACCGGCAGCTTGCGCCCGGCTGGACCAACTACCGCCGCACGGTGCTCTACAATGCCTACGACATCACCGAAGCTCTGCGGGCCGGCGACAATGCCATCGGCGTTATGCTAGGCAGCGGATTCTTCAATGTTCCCAAGGTCCCCGGCCGCTACACCAAGCTGGTGGCCTCGTTCGGGCAGCCCAAGCTGATCGCGCAGATCCGCATCTCGACCGCCGGCGGCAAAACCTTCGACCTCGCGACCGGCGCGTCCTGGAAGACCCACTCCGGCCCCATCACCTTCTCGCACGAATACGGCGGCGAGGATTTCGACGCGCGCCGCGAGCCTGCCGGCTGGAACTCGCCCGGATTCGACGACGCCACGTGGTCCCAGGCTCTGGAAGTTGCGCCTCCCGGCGGCATTCTAACCGCCGAGGAGAACCCGCCGGTGGAAGCGTTCCAGGTATTCCGCCCGGTGAAGGTTAGCGAGCCCCAGCCCGGCGTCACAGTCTACGACCTGGGGCAGAACTTCGCCGGCATCCCGCGGATCGCGGTCGAAGGTGAAGCCGGCGCGTCGGTAAAGTTGATCGCGGGCGAGTTGTTGGGGCCTCAAGGCTTGGTCTCCCAGGCCTCATCCGGGGGCCCGCACTGGTATTCCTACACGCTGGCCGGCGGCAAGCCCGAAACGTGGAGCCCGCGATTCAGCTACTACGGCTTCCGCTACGTCCAGGTGGAAATCGCCGGCAAGGCGCGCGTCACCTCCCTGGAAGGCCTGTTCATCCATGCCGCCGCGGCGGTGACCGGCGAATTCACCTGCTCCAGCGACCTCTTCAACCGCATTCACCGGCTCATCGACGCCGCCATCCTGAGCAACATGCAGAGCGTTCTCACGGACTGCCCGCACCGCGAGAAGCTGGGGTGGCTCGAGGCAGACTTACCTGTCGGGCCCGGGGATCATGGATAACTACGACGTTGAGAAGCTCTACGCCAAGATCGCGGACGACATCCACGACAGCCAGGCGCCCGACGGCCTGGTGCCGGACATCGCGCCCGAGTTCGCGGTTTTCGACGGCGGTTTCCGCGACTCCCCCGAGTGGGGCAGCGCCGTGGTGCTCTGCCCCTGGCTGGCTTACAGCCACTACGGCGACCGCGCCACCCTCGCCGCGCACTACGACGACATGAAACGCTACGCCGCCTACCTGGGAGGAAAGGCCGACGCGGGCATTTTGTCTTATGGGTTGGGCGATTGGTACGACATCGGTCCCAAGCCTCCCGGTAGAGCTCAATTGACTGGCCTGGATGTGACCGCGACCGCGACTTACTACCAGGACCTGAGCACGCTGAGTAAGATCGCCAGGCTGCTCGATAAGTCCGAGGACGCCGCGGCGTTTGAATCCGCCGCGCGGAGCGTCCGGGAGGCGTTTCAACGCAAGCTCTTCCACCCGGAGACGGGCGGCTACGACCGCGGAAGCCAGACCGCCAATGCCATGCCGCTGGCCCTCGGCATGGTTCCCGAGGATCTCCGGTCCCAGGCGCTCGCCCGCCTGGTGGACGACATCCGCTCCCACAACAACCACACCTCCGCCGGCGACATCGGCTTCCACTACGTGCTCCAGGCTCTCGCCGAGGGCGGCCGGAGCGACGTGATTTACGACATGCTCTCGAACCCCGAAGCCCCCAGCTACGCCGCGCAACTGGCCAGCGGCGCCACCGCCCTCACGGAAGCCTGGGATGCCAGCCCCCGCTCCTCGCAGAACCACTTCATGCTGGGCCACGCCGAGGAGTGGTTCTACCGCTATCTCGCCGGAATCGATTTCGACCTCTCGCGCCCACCCGGAGAACGGATCGTTCTCCGTCCCACCCCGGTGGGAGACATAACTTCCGCCGCCGCGACCCTTAACACGCCGTTAGGTAAGATAGTAAGTAGGTGGAAGCTTTCTTCCGGAGAACTGATCTATGACGTTGAACTTCCCCCGAACGCCACAGCGAAGGCGATCTTGCCATGGGGGACGCGGGAGATCCAATCGGGTGTCTATCACTTCGAAGGTAGATAGGTTTCGGTGATTGGCCAGGTCTTCGACCGCGTGATTTGGTGCCATTACCGGGCCGCTCGCTCACGCTCGCGGTTCCGGACAGAACCGCGAGCGTGAGCGAGCGGCCCGTGGCAAAGGAACAGTTTCTCGCGGTCATGGCACTAGTACCATGACCGCGAGGTCCGGTGCTATTGCGAAACCGCTCGCTGACGTTCGCGGCTCCGTTCGGAGCCAGGACCGTGAGGGAATGGTCTCCGGCAAGGGCACCGAACCACGCGGCCGGAGACCTAAAACAGCACGTCGAAGTCCACCGTGAACTTCCGCTGGCGCTGTCCGAAGAACACCCCGTACAACGGATCGGCGATGTCGTTGTGCAAGGACTCCGGGTTGAAATGGTTCGTCAGGTTGAATCCCGATATCGACAGCCGCACGCTGTACTTGGGGTTGACCTTGATGTCCTTGGATGCGCGCGCGTCCAGCGCGAAGAAGTTGGGATAGCGGTTCTGGTTGGGGACGCCCACGTAATTCTGCGCCGCGTCCAGGGTGGAATACGGAAAGCCGTTGCGGTACTCCACCACCGGCAGAATTCGCACGCTGCGCGTCAATTGCACGGTCCCCCACGCCAGAAACCGGTCCGGCAGCTCTCCCGGCAGGCGGCCGTTGAAGTTGGGCCGCACGACGGGGAGCGGGAAACTGCCCAGGAAGTTATTGAAATCGTTCAGATCGCCGCGCGCGTAGCTGTGCACGTAGGAGACGAAGATCTGCCGGTCCGGCTTCAGCCGCACGCGCGCGGTCGCCTCGAACTGCCGGAACCGGGCCTGGCCGCTTCCGATCAACTCGCGCGCTCCGTTCATGGTTACCGGATCGGGATCGACCAGGTTCATCACCACCAGCCCCGCCGACTGGTTGTGGATGTAACTCAGCCGCAGCCGCACAGAGCGCCCCACCGGTTGCTCGATCTGCAGACTCCCGGTGGCGCTTTGCGGCGAAAAGTCTCCCGGCCCGGCCTTCCGGAAAACGAAGGGGATGCGCACGTTCACCACGTCCAGCGCGTTGCCGAAAAAGAACGGCCCGGCGGTGACCTGGCCCGCGGCGTCGTAAAAGGTCTCGACCGCCTTCGGGAAAAGCTTGAACGAGTAAACGTTCAGCGGCACGTGGTCGTAGAAGAACCCGAACCCCATGCGAATCACCGTGCCCCAACGATCTACCGGCGACCACGCCAGCCCCGCCCGCGGCGCCACGCGAAACGTCTGCGACACTTCCTGCGATTCCGTGCGCACTCCCATGTCCACCGCCAGCCGCGGCGAGATGGTCCAGTGGTCCTGCAGGTAAAACGCGTACTCCGTATCTTCCAGCGAAAAGGCCTTTCCGGCGGTGAACGCGATCTGTTCGGTCAACTGGTTCCACTGGTTGACTATGTCGATGGGCTGGTCGATCACCTGCCCGTTGTCCTTGCTCTGCCCCACATAAGCGCCCAACTTGTAGGCGTGCGTCCCCATCCACTTGAGCGAGCGGAACAGGTAACTCGGCGCCCAACCCAGGCGGGACGCGTCGGTGTGCTGCTGCGCGAAGTAGTTGCCGCTCCGCCCCGTGGGCGCGAGCGTCATGTCTTCCGCGCCCTGGCCCCACACCCTGGCGCCGAAACGCGTCTCGGAAACCGTGTTTTCCAGCAAGCCCCCGAAAACCGTGAAGTGGTCGGTGACGGTCCCCGTATAGTTGTGGGTGGCCGCATCGGGAGTGGTTGGCGGCGGGTCGAAGGCGTCCATGGTCGCGTAGGCGCAGGCGCTGCGGCGCAACGTGCAAGGTGGCCGTCAGGACGTTCCGCGCGGACGGAATCCAGTCCACCTGCGCGAACGAATTCACGCCCGATTTCTTCTTCAGGTCGTTGGGAAAGGGAAGCGTGATCACCTCGGTCTTCCGCATCTCGTACTCCAGCCCTTCCGATAAATACAGCCGGCCGGGGATCAGCGCGCCTTCCACGTTGATGCGCGGCGTCGCGGTGCGCAGGCCGCGCAGCCGCCAGGAGCGGATGAAGAACTCCGGCAGCGGGTCGTTCAGCTCCCACTTCCACTTCTCGCCGCCGCGCCGCGTCTCCACCGATACCAGCCCCGCCGTGAACTTCCCGTACTCCGCCTGGAACGGCGTCTGGTACACGTTCATTACGTCGACGATGTCGATGGGCACGGTCAATCCGAACTGGCCGGTGGCGGGATCGGTCACGTCGGCGGAATTCACGATGAGGGCCGCGCGGTGTTCGGACGCGGCGGAAATCTGCAGGCCGCCATCCTGGCCGCGGACCACCCCCGGCAGCATGGGCAGCGCGTCGGCCACGGTTGTGGGGCGCCCCGGCAGTTCGCGGGCGGTCTGCCCGGCGAGGGTTGAGGGCGTCGAGCCGCCGGCTTCCACGGGTTCGGCCGTAGCCTCCACCTTGACGCTGTCCTTGTGGACCTCGACGGCGGCGAGCGCCAACTCGACGCGCGTCGTGCCCTCGGCGGCCAGATCCACGATGTCATTGCGCGCCGGCTGAAGCCCTTCCTTGGCGGCGGTGACCGCGAACCGTCCGGGCTTCAGATGGGAGAAGGATGCGTGGCCTTCTAGATCGGTCTGGGCGGTGGCGAGCACCGCGTCGCCCTGCCGCACCTCCACGCGCGCGCCGGGAACCGGCAGATTGGCGGCGTCGCGCACCGAGACTTCGAGAACCGGCGCGCCCGCCCATGCCGCGGCCGCCCACGCCAATCCCGCGATGCCGACGCACACGATCCGTCTCAACTGGAATCCCCGCGCACCCGTCCGCTATTGTACCGTCCTACTGTGCGGGACAGGCTGGCAGGCCAATGCCACATAATTTTCCCGGCACCGGGAATTCCGCGGAATTCGTGGGGCGGACCCCCTGGTCCGCGCGGGACGCCCTCGTCCCGCATCCGGAACAACGATATCGGCATCTTGCGGGGTACGAGCAGGCCGACGGGGGCGTCGGCCGCGGACCGGGGGGTCCGCCCCACCGCGTACACAGGGCCGGCGAGGCCGATTGCCAATCGGCCGCGGGATGCCATCCTGCCCCACACAGGCGGACGCCGCGGCTTACACGCCTGCGCGTTTCTTCTCGTAAGCCGCGAACTGGTCGCGGTACGGCTCGAATCCCTTGCGGCCCATCAAGCCATAGGTGAGCTTCTTGCCCAGCTCCACGCCTTCCTGGTCGAAGGCGTTGATGTCCAGTAACTCGCCCAGAAACGCCGTCTGGAACTCCATCATCTGCAGGAACGCGCCCAGGTGGAATGCGTCCACGCGGTCCAGCGTCACGGTGCAGTTGGGGCGCCCGCACTCGGTCATCGCCGCCGCCGTGGCGCGGCGCTCGGCGTCGATCAGCTTCGCGAGCGATTGCCCGGCCAGCGCGTCGAACGCCGGCAGTCCCAAACGCGCGCTGGGCAGCTTGCCCTGCGATGCGAAACGGTTCACCGCCCAGAAGGTGAAGACCTTGTCGTTGGGGCCCTCGATATATAACTGCACCTGCGAATGCTGGTCGGTGGTTCCCAGCGCCGCGATGGGCGTCTGCCCGGTGTGCACCACCTCGCCCTTGCGGTTGCGGGCCTTGCCCAGCGACTCCGCCCACAGTTGCCGGAACCAGAACGCCGCGCCCCAAAGCCGGTTGGAGTAAGGGAACGCCACCTGGATCGGCTTGGCCTTTCGCGTCCAAACCAGCCAGTGGCACAACGCCGAGCGCAGCGCCACGTTCACGGCCAGGTCGGGCTGCCAGGCCAGGTGCGTCATCTCGGCCGCTCCGCGCGTCAACTTGAGGATGTCGATGCCGATCAGCGCCGCCGGCAACAGTCCCACCGGCGAGAGCACGCTGAAGCGGCCGCCCACGTTCTCCGGAATCCCGAACGTGCGGCATCCCTCGGATTGCGCCAGCGCGAACAGGTCGCCCTTGCCCTCGGTGGTCACCGCCACGACATGTGACCCGGTCCCCACGTCCAGCGCCTGCTCCAGCCACTCCCGCACCAGCAAAAAGGTGGATACGGTTTCGGCCGTTCCGCCGCTCTTGGCGATCGCCACCACCAGCGTCTTGTGCGGGTCCATGGAGGCCAGGGCCGCGTGCGTGAAATCCGGGTCCACGTTGTCGAGAATCACCAGCCGCGGATGCTCCGGCGTGAAGGCGCCCTGAACTGGATGCGGGCCGCGGCAGCCGCAATCGAGAGCCCACGCGCCCAGCGCGCTGCCGCCGATGCCGACCACGCAAACGGTGTCGAACGTGCCTCGCACCGAGGCGGCGAATTTGCGGATGGCGCCGATCGCGGCCGTCTGAAACGGAAGGTGGGCGAACCCGTACACTCCGTCGTCACTCAGTTTGCGAAACGATTTCAGCGCACGCAGCGCCTTCGCCGTGGATCGTTCGATTTCGGCCCTGGTGATGCCGTTGCCGCGCCCCACCATGTCCGCCAGGAGATTTCTTTCGTCGAATTGGATAGCCATCGTGCTTCCGATTGTAGGCGGTAGCGATGCGGCGCCGCAATCGGGGCGCGCGGCGCGGGAGTGGACGCCGTGGGGCGGACCCCCTGGTCCGCGCGGGACGCCCCCGTCCCGGCCTTCGTTCGCAGATTCAAGTGCTTGCAACTTGCGAGAAGCCGGCCAGGGGGCCGGCTGCGGACCGGGGGGTCCGCCCTACGGCACCAGCATCACGGGGGCCTGCCAGAACGCGGCTTTGTTGGCGGCCGGATCGAGCACCGTCACCTGGCAGTTGTACCTGCCGGGAGATAACTTGCCCAGCGCCAGGCTGAACTTCAGGGGCACGGCCTTGGATTTCGGATCGAGCCCTTCGGTCACCGGCAGCGGCGCCGTTTCGAACGCCTTGGTCTGGCCGCGGTAGAAGCTCACGAACGCCACCAGCGGCTGCATGGCGGTGGCGCCGCGCTCGTAGGCTTGCAGGTAGATATACATGTCGCGGCTCTTGCTGAAGACGCGCGTCACGCTGGGAATCACCTGCATTCCGTCCTGGATCAGCGGGTTCACCGACGGGCCGCCCTTGTCCTTGATGTTGAACAACGCGTCCGCCAGGGCGATGCGCTGGCCGCTCAGGACCACCGAGCTGATGGGAATCCGCTTGGTCTCCTTGCTCAGATTGGGAATCACGAACTTGGTCAAGTAAGTGCCGATGCGGCCGGTTTCGTCGTCGCGCGCCAGCACCTTGATGCTGTACGTTCCCGGCAGTTGCGTAAACGCGGTCTGGTACTGGATGGGCTGCCGCGCCAACTGGGCCGCGGTTTCGCCGGTGAGCTTCTTGTCCACATGATCGCGCACGTTGTCCTGGGTGGTGTTGTACTCGTCCTTCAACTCGACGATGAAATCGATCGTCGTGCGCTCGGCCCCGCCGCGGCGGGCCAGCGCCAGCTCGCTTCCCGGAATCTTCATGGTCACGGGAATGTAGTATTCGGCCCCGTTCAACTGGAAGTAATTGACCTCCAGGGAGATGGTCAGATCCGTGATGGGATCTCCCAGCATCAGGGCGTCCTGAAGCTGCCGGTCCTTGTCGGACGGGGTGAACTTATTAAACGTCTTGCCGGCAAAGTAGCCGGAGCGATAACTCAGCTTGGCGGACGCGTCGCCCAGGTAAGTGACCTTGATGCGGCGGAACTTCCCGTCCAGCGCTTCGTTCTTCGAGTAGTAGCCGAGGATGTAATAGCTGGAAATGGACTGCTCCGCATTCACGATGCCAAGCGACAAGTCGTTGTTGTCAAGCAGCGCCTTGCCGCCCGTATCCGTGGCCAGGCCATACAGCGTGTCCTGCGACTTCTGCATGTTCATCTGCATGGCCAGCGCCGATGCGCCGCTGTACATGCCGGCGCCGCCCGGCGATCCGCGAGTGGCGTCCCCCAGGGGAGCGCTGGCCACCAGGCCGCGGGCGTCCACAGTCCAGAACGACACGTTGGCGCGGACGGCGGCATTGACCGTGGCCTGATACTGCGCCTGGTTGTCGGTGCCGTTGAGGTTCAGGCCGCTGGCGAAGTAGACCAGCACCTTCTTCTCGTTGAGCGCCGCACAACATCTTCACGGCGGTTTCGAGAGCGGCCAGTTGGCGGTCGGTGTTGAACAGGTTGAACTCGCTGTCGTCCTCGCCGAACGCCGTACCGGTATCGGCGCTGCTGTCGTCGCTGATGGCCTCGTCGAAGCCCTGCCCTTCGCCCACGTAGATTTTGTCGATGGCTTGAGACAGCTTGCCGCGGTCGTCGGTGAAATCCTGCAGCACCTTGACGCCGTCGGAGAACTTGATGATGGCGACCAGGTCGGCCGGCTGCATTTTCGTGCGGATGAACTTGGAGGCTTCGTACTGCGCGCGGAACTGGTCCGGCGGCGGCATGGCGGTCATATCGAAGTACAGGGCGACCATGCGCCGGTTGCGATAGCGGATGTCACCGGGCGTTTCGGGCATGATCTGCGTGTCCGTCACGGGAGCCACTTTGGGCTTGTCGTCCGGCGCGGCGGCGGGTTCGGGGCGGCGCTGCAACTCGCCCACGTCCAGATCGTTGAACTTCTGAAATTCGCAAATTGCCACGGTTTGCGGCACGTTGTCTTCGGTGACGGCGAAATCCTTGGCGGTGAGGCCTTCAATCACGTTGCCGTTCTTGTCCTTGACCGTGACCGTTTCCTCCACCAACTGGGCCATGGCCTTGAACACCACGGGATTGTCCTTGGCGCCCGGCGCCGCCTGCGCGGCCTTCGGCTGCGCCTGCGGCGCCGGCGGATTCCGCGTCTGCCCGGAAACCATCGCGAGCAGGCCCGCGGAGAGCAGGAGGGAGGGAAGCGTTTTCTGGTTCATCGATCGCATGCTCAGAATCTCCATCGCAAGGTGAGCCTCAGGGACCGCATGGCGCTTACCGAGTTGGCCAGGCCGAATTGCAGGTTGCCGGTGTCGGTCACATAACTGGTATAGGACGGGTGGTTAAGCGCGTTGGTGGCGTCCACCCGCAGGTCGAGCTTCTTCTCGAACGACCGCGCCATGGAGGCGTTCAGCGAGAATTGGTTGGGCCCGACGATCGAGTTCCGGCCCGCATTCCCCCAGAAGCCGGACGGAGGCGCGGTGTAGGCCGCGGGGTTCAGGAAGCGCCCGGAGGGGGCGTCGTAGACGTCGGCGCCGGTGTACATGGGGCGAATCGGCCCCACCACGCCGGTCCCCGGCACGGTGGTCTGTCCGGAGATGGGCGTTTCGGGCAACCCGCTCCCGGCGGTGATGTTGGCGACCGCGGTCCAGCCCTTCACGATGGCGCCGCGCCAGCCGGTCAGCAGCCCTCCGCCGCGAATTCCCACGCCCGTGGAATACTGCAACTGGGCGCTCAGCAGGTGGCGCTGGTCGAATGGCGAGAGGCCCCGTTCGCCGGCCAGATCCAGCCAGTTCTGCGCGGTCACCGTGGTGCCCTGTCCGCGCCCGCCCAGAGCGGCGTCGTCGATCGACTTGGAATACGTGTACTGCGCGCTGGCCTGGAAACCGTTGTGGAACCGGCGGCGCAGTTGCAGCGAGCCCGATTCGCGCGTCGAGTTTCCGTTCGAGGTCACGTACGTGTAACCCTGCTGGCAGGTGGCGCACGGGTTCGGCATCCCGGGCGGATAGGTGTTCGGCAGGAACTGCTGTACCGCCCGCGTGCCCTTGATTCCCAGGTAGGTCGCGGTCGCCACCATCGACCCGGGGATGTCCTGCTGCACCGACGCCTGCCAGCTCTGCGAGTAGCCGATGCGGAAGTCCGGGTCGATGCCGAACGTATTGGTCAATGCGCCCGGCGGCGCGACAAACGGGTTCGCCAGGGTGAGCGGGTTGGCCGCGGAGTTGCCCACCAGCAGACTCTTCGAAAGCGGCGATTGCTGGGCCATCTGCCTGACGATTTGAAGGTATCCCGAGGTGTCGTAGGTGATGCCGTAGCCCGCCCGAATCAACATCGAGGAAGCCAGGAACGGGTGCCACGCGATGCCGATGCGCGGCTGGACGGCGTGCTTGTCCGGGCGCAGCAGCGAATCTGGATAGGCCAGACCGGTGAGCGGGCCGGTGGGAGCGAAGGCCACCACCGGAGCCGCGTCGGCGAATCCGGGCGTGACGTCCAGGTTCACCAGGCGGCCGTATTTTTCGGTGATCGGCGAGCTGTACTCCCAGCGCACGCCGGCGTTGATGGTGAGCGTGGAAAGCGCCCGGAAATCGTCGTTGGCGTACAGGTCGTAGGTTCCCTGGCGGAAATACTTGTCGGCGTTGCCGAAGGCGATGGAAGCCGTGTCCGGGATGCCCAGCAGGAAATCGGCGAAATCGGAGCCGGTCCCGGGTACCGGAACCCCGCCGGAGAGTTCCTCGGTGACCGCGCCGGTAAACCTGATCGAGCCGCGCGGGTTCTGCTGCGAGAGGCTGTTGAACTCCAGCCGCCGGAGGTCGCCGCCGAAGGTGATGTTGTGCGGTCTGCGGATCCACATGACGTTCCCGCCAACGGCGTGGGTCTGATTGCGCGTCAGGCTCAACGTGCCGTCCGAAAGCCCCGCGATGCCGCTGCTGAAGGACAGGCTCGGCGGACCCCAGTCTCCCGGCGACTGGTCGTTGCCCGCGATTCCCGCTTCCCCCGAGACGTTCTCGCGCCCCGAGAAGTAGGGCGTGCCGCGCTGCGCGGAGCGGCTATAGGAGTAGGTGAACGATCCGTACACGGTCTTCTCGAACGTGCGCCGCCAGGAAGCGCTCGAGTTGAGGCCGGCCGAGCTGCTGGTATCCACGAATCCGAACAGGTTGGGGTTGGACCCGCGCGTGTTCTGATACGAGAACGAGCCGCTCACGAAATCCTTGCTGTCGAGCGTCCGGTTGACGCGCGCCTGGGCGCTGTCGATATCGCTGTGGATGACCAGCGGGATCTGGAAGTTGTAGCGCGAGTTGGCCAGGAAGTTCGGCTGCGGGTAGAACCTCAGGAGCGCCGCGGCCTGCGGCCCCGCCTGGGTGATGCGCGACTGCGGGATCGCGTTGCCGGGAAAGGGAACGCCGCCGTTGGGGTCGAAGATGGTGACCGGTTGACCGGACAAGGTGACGGCTTGCGAGAAATCTCCGTTGCGTTCCTGGGCAGTGGGCATGAGCCAGGAAGTGGTGTTGGCAGTGCGGCTGCGCGTGCCCTGATAGAGGATAAAGAAATTTCCGTTGCGGCGCAGCACGTGCGGTATCCATAGCGGACCGCCGAAGGTGCCGGCAAGGGTCGCGTTGTTGTTGGCCGGCTGCGCGGTGTCCTGGCCGGTCAGCGAGTAACTGCGGGCGTTCAAAGCGGAATTGCTCTCGATCAAGCTCAGGCTGCCGTTGAACAGGGAACCCTGACCGCGGCGGCCATTGCCGAAAGCCCGGCGTTCGACGCCGTTGCTGGTGCTGCCGTTGACCACCATGGAATCGTTTGCGCCCTGGCTGGCGTCGGCGCCCATGCCGGTGGCGCCGGTGTCGGATTCGGGAGCGGGTGCGGCCGCGGCCGCGTTGTCGGAGGCGTTCACATCGGCACGCTGATAGCCGGACTGGGGCTTGGCCGCCGCCGCGCTCTTGGCTTTCCCCTTGGCGGCCGGTTTGGCGGCGGTGGCTGACTGCGCCGGTTGCGGCGCGGCAGATGGCGCGCCGGCAGCCATGGCAGCCGCGGCGGAGGGTGGCGGGGGCGGCGGCGCGGCGGCCTTAATCTCGTCGAACGGAAGCATCTTCATCTCCCATTCCGCGGGCGGAGCGTCCGGCGCCACCGCGATTTCACGCTTCAACGGCGTGAAGCACAGCATCTCCACCTGAATGGTCCAGACTCCATCGGCCAGGTCGGAGAACGAGTAAAGGCCTTGAGCGTCGGTCACGGCGGCCACTTTCTTTTCGCCCTGCGATGCGGTGACCGTGGCGCCGGGCAGCGGCAATCCACCGAACGCGACCACCCCGCGGTGTTCCGAGGCTGCCAACCCCAAGACGGCCATGCAGGCGATCGCCCCGAAACGCAGGCTGCTGTGGATCCTCACTGAAGCACGCTCCTTGAAGCAAAGACGGTAATCGAAGCCAATTGGTTCAGTATCGCGGGTAGCCGGTGAGTGCGCCGACAGGCCCCGAGTTGGATCGACTTGATCCATTTGTTTGTTGCAAGTGACTGATTCCATAGGCTTGACAGTTTTCCGATTGGATCGACTTGATCCAACTCTGCTAGTTCTCCGTGGGCGTCTTCTCCGCCTGGTCCATCACAATCGTCTCCACTGGGAGCTTCTTCGATACCAGCTTAAGCCCCAAAGGAACCGTATCTTGCGGTCACGGCACTAGTTCGGACTCGGCGCCTTCTCGGCATTGTCCACCACAATCATCTCCGCTGAACTCTTCTTCGGTTCCAGCTTGAGCCCCAGTTGACTTTGAATGGCGGAGAAGATCGAAGATGCCGACGCCGGGTCGCGAGTCTCCGAACCGGGAGCCGGGGGAACCGCGCCGGCTCCGCCCGGGCCGGGAACGGTAACCACGACCGCTCCCGACGCGCCGCCGGGACGCACCGTCTCGTCGGGAGCGAAATCCAGCGTGAAGTCGTATTCACCCTTTAGACCGGTCTCATCCAAAACGGGGCGATTCACTTGAGTCGAGATGACGCCGGCCAGGCTGGAAACCGGGGCTTTGCTGCCGACGATTTCGCTCAGGCCATCTCGCATGGTCATCATCACGCCACCCTTCGCGTCCGAACCACCGCTGCTCATCACCGTCATCGACCGCTGGCCGTTCCCGCCAGCGGGAGGAGGCGGAACACCGCGGCCGGCGAGAGCCGCGTCGATGGGCGACTGCTTGCCGCCATCCGCCGATTCCTTGAGCTTGTGCCCGTTCCTGCCCACCACCAGGGCGTAAACCGGCAGCTCTTTGGTCTCGCGGTGAACGGTCATTTGGAACCGGTCCACGAGGAGCTTTTGCAGCATCAGATTGACCTGCTCCGGAGTTGCGCCGGCCGGGACTTTGGCGACGATGTCGAACCTCTCGGAATCCATCCAGCCAGGACCGGAGATCTGATACATTTTGACCCCGTAAGCTCTCACCAGCAGCGCCCGCAGCGGCATGCCAGAGCAGGTGAACCTGCCGGGATTCGGGAAGCTGCACCCCATCCTGATCTGAACCCGGCCGCCGGCCATCATGGCGCCCGTATCCAGGGGCTCGGCCGGCTTGACCGACGCCGCCTCAAACTCCGGCGCGGTCGCGGCGCCCTGGCCGAAGGCGGCCAAAGCCGCACAGACCATCAGGCCGGTGGAGAGCAACGCTTTTGTCATGATATGGATCTCCATTGTCCTCAACGCCATCACGCCCTTTAGGGAAGACTCTTACATTTGACGCCGGAGGTCTACTAAATGTTTGGTATTTTCTGGCTGGATTCCGCCCTGAGGTTGGAGGATCGCTCCGATTCGGGTCTCACAATGAGTTCCACTCGGCAGCGGAAACCGGGCGGCCAAGGATGGTTTCCACCTCGGCCATCATCATTCTCAGTTCGTCGGCGGACTATTCGGCGTTTGATGGAATGGCGAGTCTGTGGCGGCCGAAGATCATGAATGAATGTCCGGTCCCAGCCAAGGGACCGTCGAAGCCGAGCACCCGCAAACGGCGGATGAGGTCGCGGCGCTTACAGGGTGTCCACCGGCTCATGAACTGGCTCCTGGTTGAGATCGATGCCGGCGATCACGGGCAACGCGTGGGCCAATTTCATTCCCAGAAGCACCCAGTCTTCCAGGGTAGCGCGTAGATCCGCGAAACACTCACTGAAGGAAGCGGCAAATGCGACCACGCCGGGGCAGGCCGGAATCCGTCCGCCGTACGTGCCGTCGTCGAGTTTGTCATACACGGCCTGAGCCATCGCCCGGTCCAGGTACCCGGTCAGAATGTACATGGCGAAACCGCCTTCTCTTCGAGTATGTCCCGGCCAGCAAAACAGGATGACGCGAATCCCGCTTGACGGCTGCCGTCGACAATAGTACCATTGTCGATATAGATTATGGTATTTGCGCGGGGTTCTTCGGGGAGCTTTTCAAACTTGCAGATCTCCCGCTTGTCGATCTATTATAGGGCATTCAGAACTGACGGCCCACAACCTAGGAACCAACCATGAGATTCGATGACAACGCTTTGAGTATCGGCAGAACGCCGCTGGTGAAATTGAACCGCGTCGTAGACGGCGGTCTAGCCACCGTTCTGGCCAAGATCGAAGGCCGCAACCCGGCTTATTCGGTGAAATGCCGCATCGGCGCATCCATGGTGTGGGACGCCGAAGCGCGGGGCGTGCTCACCCCGGGGAAGGAACTGATCGAGCCCACCAGCGGGAACACGGGCATCGCGCTGGCTTTCGTGGCCGCGGCCAAGGGCTACCCCATCACGCTGACCATGCCGGAGACGATGTCGCTGGAACGGCGCAAGGTGCTGGCGGCGTTCGGCGCGAAGCTGGTGCTGACCGAAGGCCCGCTGGGCATCAAGGGCTCCATCGCCAAGGCCGAGGAAATCTACCGCTCCGACCCGGATCACTACGTGCTCTTGCAACAGTTCCAGAACCCCGCCAACCCGGACATCCACTTCAAGACCACCGGGCCGGAGATCTGGGACGACACCGCCGGCGGGATCGACGTGCTGGTGAGCGGGATCGGCACCGGCGGCACCATCACCGGCGTGTCGCGCTACATCAAGAACGTGAAGGGCAAGGCGATTCTTTCGGTGGGCGTGGAACCGGCGGCCAGCCCGGTGATCGCCCAGCACCTGCGCGGGGAGCCGTTGAAGCCGGGCCCGCACAAGATCCAGGGACTCGGCGCCGGCATCATCCCCGGCACCTTGGATCTCTCGGTGGTGGACCGCGTGGAACCGGCTACCAACGAGGAGGCGATCGAGATGGCGCGCCGGCTGGCTCGCGAGGAAGGCATCCTCTCGGGGATCTCCTGCGGCGCAGCCACGGCGGTGGCCGTGCGCCTGGCGCGCGAGCCCGAGTTCCGCGGCAAGACCATCGTGGTGATCCTGCCCGATAGCGGCGAACGCTACCTGAGTTCGATACTCTTCGAAGGAATCGTGTAATCCTGGAGGCTCATGAAGTTCAAAACACTCGCCATCCATTCGGGCCATTCGCCCGCGGACCACAGCGGCGCCGTCATGATGCCGATTTACCAGACATCCACGTTCGCCTTTCGCGGGGTGAACCGCCCGGGAGCTTTCGAATACTCGCGCAGCGGCAACCCCACGCGGAAGGCGCTGGAAACGTGCCTGGCGGCGCTCGAAGGAGGATCGGCGGGATTCGCGTTCTCGACGGGGATGGCGGCCGAAACCACGGTCCTGATGATGTTCGATTCGGGCGACCGGATCGTGGTCCACAGCGATCTTTACGGCGGCACGTACCGCCTGTTCCAAGGCGTGCTGCGCGGCAAGGGGATCGAGGCCGTGTACGTGGACCTGCGCGACGCCGAGGCCACCCGGCGAGCGCTGGCCGCGGGCGCCAAGGCGGTGTGGATCGAGTCGCCCACCAACCCGCTCATGAACCTGGTGGATCTGGGCGCGGTGAGCGCGCTGGCCCACGAGCATGGCGCCATCGCGATTTGCGACAACACGTTCCTGTCGCCCTACTTCCAGCGGCCGCTGGATTGGGGCGTGGACGTGGTGGTGCACTCGACCACCAAGTACATCAACGGCCACTCGGACGTGGTGGGCGGGGCTGTGGTGGTGCGCGACGCCGCGCTGGCCGAGAAGATCGGATACCTGCAAAACGCCATGGGCACATGCGCCGGGCCGCAGGACTGCTTCCTGGTGCTGCGCGGCGTGAAGACGCTGGCGGTGCGCATGGAGGAGCACAACCGCAACGCGCTGGCCATCGCCCACTGGCTGGAGCGGCATGAGAAGGTCGCGGCCGTGCTGCACCCCGGGCTGGAGTCGCACCCGCAGCACGCGCTGGCGAAGAAGCAGATGACGGGCTACGGCGGCACGTTCAGCTTCCGCCTGCGCGGCGGCCAGGACGCGGTGTTCCGGTTGCTGGAGCGGGTGCGGGTGATGACGCTGGCGGAATCGCTGGGCGGGGTGGAATCGCTGATCGAGCACCCGGTCACCATGACGCACGCCTCGGTGGCGCCGGAGGTGCTGCGTGAGATGGGGATTACGCCGGACCTGGTAAGGATTTCGGTGGGGATCGAGGATGTCGAGGATCTGATCGGGGATTTGGAGCAGGCGCTGGCGGGGGTGTGAGGGGGGGCGGGCGAACCTGATGTGAACGGTTGCCGTTTCCGATCCCCTACGGACCGGGAATCTCACGGGCCGATCCAGCACACTCGCATCGACAGGCGATGTGTACCCTTCTCATCACATCCTCCGGCGGTGTTACCGGTGATGACGGAATCCGCGGCACCTCAGCACTCTCGTGCCGGGCGAATCTCAGCCAAGCGTTTCCCGAAGGGGTGATCGGCTAGTGCACCATCGAAAGCGCCACTCTTTACGAAGTGGATGCCCCATTCAGTCTTCAGCGTTTCGTATCCTTGCCGGATTCTCCGGCACACTTGGGGCAATGGAGACGAGCCGCGCGCAGCATCCACCGCAGCTTCAATAACATCGCTGGCCTTAACGTTTTTCGTATCCCAGCCCGTTGGCCATCCCCTTGTGCGTTTTCCGACGATTCCGAGAGATCGCCGCATCGCACGTTCATCCATGAAGACCGATTCGAACAACGGCTCCATGCAAACCGTCAACACGCTTCCCGCCTCGATTTGCGGGATGCTCGGCCGGGCGCCTGGGAACTCACGCCGGCGCATCTCCTTAAACCGCTTCGCAGCGAAATCGCGAAATGGCCGTTCGAGAGCGTTGCTCAGAGAAAGACCTTCATACAGGCCCAGCGTTTCTTCCCAGCGACATACTGGCGCTTGTTTGTCCCATGGGGGCACCAAGTCCCATGCAACCACGAAGCAATCGATGCGGTGGCCCTGTCTAAGACGTTCCAAAAGTTGGTCTAGCGGTTCAGCGATCGAAGTAGTCCGCTTGAGCTTCGTTTGCCTTAGCCGCATGGCAGCTATGCTCCCCTTGCTGATCCCGAAGATCTTAGTCCAGCGCGGGCAACCAACTGCACGGGGAATCTCCTCGGCCCACAGTTGCTCAAGAAGGTCAACCCTAGTCCGGCTGTGGTACAAATGCGACCCTTCGACAACAAGTCCGATTCGCATATCGCTACTCCGAGTCGGTCAGGTTGACGTAGCGAGCGCCGGGCGGCACGGATCCAACAAAAGCGCGGACCGCGGCTTCGTTGCGAAAAACGGAATAGCGCGTTGTGCCACCCTTCCGGCGGACCAGACGAATCGCGTCCAGATCCACGGCATCCAATAGCCACGGACTGTGAGAAGTGAGAATCGATTGCGTCCCGCTCTTCGGAGCGGACTGCAGTCGGACAAGGAGGTCCAAGATCGTCCAGGGATCAAGGCCGTTCTCAATCTCTTCGATGCAAAGAAGGGAAGGCGGCGGCCTTCGGATCAGGAGCGCAAGAATTGCCGTAAGCCGCCTGGTACCTTCCGAGAGCATTGACGCCGGAATCTCATAAGACCCCCGCCCAGCGTAGCCTGTTGGAAACTTCTCGCGGATCGACCAGTAGGCATTCTGCTCACGCGACGAGTTTGATTGCGAGACCTCTACGCTTCGTACGTCCGGCAGGGCGCTATTGATCGCTTCAACCAGGGCCGCCTTCTGGCTGGAGTTCAGCTCGTTCAGGAGGGCTGGAAGCGACTGGCCTTCTTCATCCAAAAGCGGGTCGAACGAACGGCGCTTTGGGGGGGATCCCTGGGCAAGGCGTTGGGGGCTTAGGCGAAGGAAGACCGCCCGTTCCCAGAAGCTGCGAATCCCTTCGAGAGCAGCGTGCGGGAGGGACTCGTCGCCCGTGCTCCCAGCCAGCCGGCTGAGCGCGAGCCGGTCGGGCTCATCGAATACTCTGTTCCTTTCCTTGTCGCCGGGGAGTAACACACGCCGTCCTGGGCTGTGCAGATCTCCCTGGACCTGAGTCTGAATTATGGGCACCTCCCCGTTGCCTTCGCTTACGACGAGCCATTCAGAATGAATAAGCGGGCGGCCATCGCGCGATTCATTCACTCGTACCTCGTACCTGGCTGTCGCCCCCTTCCTGGCTTTGCCAAGTGCCGTCGCCCACTGGAGTACCAGCTTGAAATAGCGCGTCTCCCCGCGGCTACGAATGTTTAGCAGATCGTGAATTCCGGCGTATCGCTCGCATGCGCGGACTGCATCGTAGCGCATCGCAAGATCGAGCCACTGGAGTGCTTCCAAGACCGTGCTCTTGCCACTCCCATTTCTGCCAATGATCACGGTAAAAGGGGACAGTGGCAGTGGATCCGGCCGAAACGCAGCCTTAAACCGCTCCAGCTTGACTGATTCGAGAAAAAACTGCGGAAGGCGAGCAGACTGCCCACCTTCGTCTCCTTCCCGGCGCGCGCGTGTACGCATGGCAACAGTGTCTCCAAAACTTGACCTTACCAATTCGGCGCGAAGAAGTTCAATCACCGCATCGGCAAGCTCTTCAGACGAATCGAAGCAACTCACCTGGTGATCTGGCGGTTTAGGGCGTCCCCTTAAAGGCCGTGACCACCCTTAGATTGTAGCCGCATCGACGATTTGTTGCGAAATCGTTAGCACGCCCAAGAGGATGCCCGGCACCCGTCAAAAAAAGACCCCTTGCGAGATGTTTTAGGGGATCGCACCGTTTCTTGAGACCAGGGTGGCTGACCAGGGACACGGGCAGCCGCAGATCCCTCCGGGCCATCGCGGATCACGGCAGTCGGGCTGGCAGGCGAGCGGATTCGAGGTGCAATGACCGCAGGTGGATTGCCGCCGGCCGATGCGGCTTCCAGCGCGGCGCGAGCGGGGCGGCCCACCCCGGTAAACACCGGCACCGGCTCACGCTACCTCGCGCGCCGGATCTCTTCTCGAACGACGCGGCGTAGTGTCTTCTCCAGCGGCTCTCGCACGCGCGCAATATGCTGCCGCAGGGCGTCGTTGATGAGGCTTTGGTAGTTTCCGCCGCCCGCCTTCTCAACCCGGGTTCGAAACCAGTCAATCACATCCTCGTCCAACCGGATGGTGATCCGCGTCTTCCCCTTGGGAACCGGCATCACCGGTCCGCGCTTCGCCTTCGAAAAATCGCATTCACACTTCATTTGCTTCCTCGTATCGCCGGCGTTCGCGCGGCGTCGTCTTCGAGAGAAGCCACAGCGTCGGCGAAAAAACGCCGTGCTTCCGGGAGTTCAGCCGCGCTTTGGCCGGATCCCATTCCGTTTCCATGTCTGTACAATTGTACACACGGCGGAGGAGATCCGGCGCCGCTATCGGGAATCCGCCTTACGCCGGGCCGCGGGACTGATTCCCGGTGCTGGGCGGGGTGGAATCGCCGATCGAGCACCCGGTCACGATGACACACGCCCCGGTGGCGCTGGACGCGCTGGAGAAGGTGTGGATTACGCCGAACCCGAGGCGGACCTCGGAGGGGACTGAGGATGTGGAGGGCCTGATCGTGGGTCCGCCCCAGGCACTGGAGGGGATGTGAAGCGGCAGTCGGCGTTGGCGGCCGCTACAACCGCTTGCCTCTGGCGGACTGTCCTGCCATGAGAAAGGTGCTCGGAAATCTCCCGGAGCCGCGGAGTTTGAAGGTTCCGAAATCCTTGTACCAGTCCCCGTCCGGCACGTCCGGATACTGCGCCTTCCACTCGGCCAGTTCGAATAGGTCGTCCGCGGAAACCTTCCGTTCCCTCGCGCGGTCTCGCAGGTGGGCCCACTTCTCCCTTGGAAGCCGCTCCCAGTGAATCTTCGGCATTCTTCACCGGCCGAGGATCAGAGTGCGGAACTCATCTACTATCCGGTCCTGTACTTTCGGATCGTCCGTGGCAAGGTTCTCTTTCAGTCTGCTGAAGAACTCGCGCTTACGGTTCGCCTGGCTCTCCAGGCCAAGGCGCACGAGTCCGGCAATCGCCTTGCTTACGCTGGCGTCAATCGTTTCGGCGTACCGTTCCACCTGGGCGGCGACCGAGGCCGGAAGTCCGACGCTATAGCGTGGGCCAGGCTTGTTGCGGCGGCTCGGTTTGGATTGGAGCGAACCGGCTTTCCGGCCGCTGCCAGGCCCGTTTGCTTCCGGATGAGGCATATAGAATCAGTATGCCTCAGCATGCATCACGTCCGCAATGCCGGATCCGTTCTGCTGGGCGCCGGACATGCTGCGTAAGATGGGCATCATGCCGGATCTGGTGCGGATTCCGGAAAAGGCGCTGGCTGGGATATGAAAAGGCGCCGGCCGCGGGCCCGGCCAAAGCAACCGCGCTCACTGTGCCGGCGGGAGCGCGATGTTCTCGTCCACGTAAAGCGCGATAGCAATCCTGCCTGAGTCTTCCAGCCGATGATACTGCAAAGCGCCTTCACCCCCTCGTACCTGGGTGCTTCTGAGCGGAACCTCCACCTTGCCCACCGTGAGGCGCACGTGCTCGAGTCCGACGTGCATTGTTCCGCTGACGCCCGCTGGCCCGCCCGCGTAACTCACCCGGCCCCACGCTTGCGATCCGGCTTTGGCCACGGTCGCTCCGCCCACCTGAATATCGCTGGCAAGCACAAAGGCGATTGGTCCTGCATTCTCCGCGGTCTTCGAACTCAGGTCTTCGACGGAAATCAGCGATACCGGCGTTCCCGCCCGCAGAACCGGCTGAGCCGGCAGCGCCCTCTTTGGCACGTGGGCCGTTAGCTTACGAAGCAAGAACTGTTCGAACAAATGGCCTTCCGCGCGGCCGGCGAAGCCCAGCAGGACGGTATGAGAAAGCCGCAGCCACGGACGCGACGTCCCGGGACGATACAAGGTCGAAAGCTCATAGGCCCCCATGCCGCCCAGAACGCTGGAATAGGCGGGCTGCCAGTGCCCGTTATCCCCCTTGCAAACGAATGCGGTGGCAATGGCATAGAGCGCTCGCGAGCCGAAGCTGCCGGCGCCCTTGTAGAAGTAGCGAGGGTCCTGGTGAAAGGCCGCCTGCATCACGACGTGGCCAATCAGAATTTCGTTGACCCGGTCGGCGTACTGGGCCCCAAAGCGCTTCCCATAGCCTTCCATTCCCTGGCCGTACCCGGGGAAACTGTTCCGCGCTTGCTGGATTCCGGCAGAGATCCCGCTGGCCAATATTGGGACCGGGTCAAAGAAGGTCTTCCAGCCAAGCTGAAACTTCTGCGCGGCAGTCAGCGGAGCCGGATTCGGTTCGTAGGTAACGAAGTAGTGCGGAAACACGCCTAACAGCCGCTGCTTCTCCTCCGCCTTCACCTGCTCCGTGGCCAGTTCGTGCGGCGGTAGACCCACGTCCACTTGGGTAGACGCGGGAGCCACCCGTAGTACGGCGGACAGTAACGGCTGATTCTCGCCCGATCGGGCCACGACGTTCGCCGAGGTCCAAACCGCGAAGCCCCTGGCGGCGATCGTGACCGTGTAGTTTCCCGGCTCCACGGCGGAGAAGTGAAACGTTCCGGCTTCGTCCGTGATGGTCGTACGCTGGCCTGTGGAGGCGGCGGTTTCCAATGTAACGACCGCCCCCACCACCACCGATCCGGATGGGTCCGTCACCGCGCCACGGATGGTTCCGGGCGCATCCTGTCCTGGCGCTGCCCGCAACTGGTCCTGCGCGGATGCCAACCCGGCGGCAGACATCGTCCAAAGGACCGGCACGAGACACGAGACCACCGCGCGAAAACTCCACCGCTCGACTGCTGCCGCTGTCCGGGCCAACCGAATCGTCATCCGGGATCCGTTCCTTGCGGGCATCATACCAGGAGCTGAAGGGTATTGGCGCAAGTTTCAAAGACCTCGCCTATGTCTGACGTGTTTCAGCGCGATGCGGTGAAGTTCCAGCCATCCGCCGGGGTTCGCGCGGCGTCGCCTTCCGTGCCGGGATCGAACGCACGCTTTCGCCGTGCCGTGTGTAGGCGACGGCCAGGACCCGTCCCGAGGCATCAAGCCACAGCGTTACCCAACACTGTTCCCCGGCCGAATGTCGCTCGCCGTCAAACCACGTCGGCGCCGCGCTCCGCTAGCAGTTCCCGCAGCACGGACCTATGGCAGCGGCTCTCATCGTGGCAGTAGCAGCCGAGCGACAGATTGGTGTGATGCGACAGTGCGGCCAGCAGGTCCAGTTCGCGGCTCCGATCGGGTGCGGCCATCTCCCGCCGGAATTTTCGGCTGAATGCGGCCCACGCCCGCCCGTCCGCGGCTCCGAACGCTTCCCGCACCAGTCCGGCGCTGGGCGACACGTTCGGGAACCAGACGTCATCGCAGTCCTGGCGCGCGAAATCGGACTTCGGAACGCCGCGCGGAGGCCGCCGCACCGTTCCGAGCCGCAAACCTTCGCCGGGCTTGCGAGGCGTTCCGAGTCGCACAATGAAGATGGACATAGGCTCCCCCTACTTCCCAATCAGCCCAAGCCGCACCAGGCTCTCGGCGGTCGCGGCGATGGCGTCCGGGCTACAGCGGAGCATCCGCCGCCGGGGGATACGAAGTCGGTTTCAGATTCGGGACGGCGCACCGGTTCCGGCTGGGCCATACGACAAAACGCAGCCGCGGGTGGGCCGGGCGGCTGCGTCCGATCGCTACTCGAGATTTTGGTGCGGATGAGAGGACTTGAACCTCCACTCCCTTGCGAGAACTAGAACCTGAAAGTACTTGACAACGTTTCCCGGTGTTTCCCGGGGCCTCATCTTGTTGATTCTGCGTGGGGCCGCGTATCGTAGTGTTTTCTGGAGTTTCCCCAACACCGTTGCAAAACCGTTGCAGTTCGGCCAGTGCGTTCCTCAATGCTGCGCAGCGTCCGCCAGGATTTCCGGGGTGGGCAGGATGAGTCGGATGCCTGCGGCGTCGGCCTCGTTGGGGTCCGCGAACGCATGGGTTCGGTCGAGAATGAACCGCGATTGGTCAAGTGCCGCGAAGTTGACGGATGCGGTATAACGCTGCGCGAAGTCGAGTGTGCGCACAAGGGCGCCGGTGATTCCGTTCTGCGAGAGCGCCTTCAAAGCCACAAGGTAGTTGTTGCGGTAGACCGTGGGCACGATGATTCGGCTCTCGCCCGCTGCCACCAGTTCCGCGTTCATCATGATTCGGGCCGCGCGGCCGTTCCCGTCGGCGAATGGGTGGACCTCCGCGACGAGGAACATCATGAAGATCGCGCGATGCAGCGGAGCGGCGAGACTGCGGTAGATCTCGAAGCCCATGACCAGGGTGCCCTGAACGAGTTCCGGAGTCACAAAGACGGTAGAGCCGGCGCGGTTCGCGTCGGTCTTGAAGTATCCCGGTGACTTGTCGGGCCGGCCCTCCATGATCCGTGCATGGCGGCTCTTAAGGAGCGCCGTCAATTCCTCGACGGTTCGAGGAGTGCGCGACATTTCGATGGGGTCGGAGACCACCTTCCAGGTGCCGAGCACGTCGTGAGCATCCGCCGGGCGCGCCCTGGGGATGTGCCCTTTGAAGACGATGTCCGCGGCTTCCTCGACGGCGAACTCGGTGCCTTCGATGAAGTTCGAGAAATAGGCTTCGAAAAACGGTAGGGCAGGGCCGTCGGTGGGGCGCGCCAGGCGCGTCACTGGCGCGGCGCCGGCCAATTCGGCGTGAAGCCGCTGCAACAGGTCGAGCCGCTGCGGATCGTAGGGTAAGCCCGCGGCGCGGCCCAGGGCCAAGGGCGATTCCAAACGCGTCTGGCGAGTGCCGAGAAGGGTTCCGATCAGTGTGTCAAGGCGCTGGAACTCACTCGCGAGATCCAGTTCCTCCGCAATTCCGCGGGCTTCGTCGCGGAGGCGCTGGAGGGCCGCTTCCCCACCGTGCCGGAGGATTTCATCCAGCCGCTCCTCGATATCGCGCTTGGGCAATGTACGCGCAACGCCCTGGCGCGCGCGGGACCACCGCATGTTCTCCAGAAATGCCCGCGCCGGGGAAGCCAGGCGCAAGCCGCCAATGAAGGGCCGGTCGCTCGCCAAAGGTGGCGCTCCCTTGCGTGGGCGCAGGGTCACTCCCGGCAGAACGATGTCGCGTTTGTGATCGGCGACGAGAAACACCGAACCGTCCGGCGCTGGGCGGTTCTCCAGCGCGGTGCGGTCGGCGATGAGGGCGTCGGGCAGGTAGGCCGCCACCAGCGGCCAAAGGTTGCGTATCACGATCTGGTCCGGCGGGTCTTTGAGATTGCGGGTGTAGAGGCGCGACCCGAGCCTACGCAGAGTTCCTCCCTTGACCTCTCGCGAGACGGCTGTGGCGAGATCGGCACTGGAGACGAAAACCTCAGGCATGGCGGAGAAATCGGGCATTAGGACGATCCCTCATTCATCGTAGAGCAAGGTTGTGGGGTTTAACAAGCCGTTGAGGAGAGATTTCGGGGGTTTGCAGGACTTCCTGCCGGGGTTGCAGTCCGCCCCAAGGACGAAACCGGCCACCCCAGTCGAGGTGGCCGTGAGGAATTCTTTGGTGCGGATGAGAGGACTTGAACCTCCACTCCCTTGCGAGAACTAGAACCTGAATCTAGCGCGTCTGCCAATTCCGCCACATCCGCACATCCGGCAGAAACTTCTACCTATACCACGTTGACGCCCATGCTGCGCGCCGTCCCGGCCACGGAACGCATGGCCGCTTCCAGGTCGAAGCAGTTCAAATCGGGCATCTTGATCTTGGCGATTTCTTCCACCTGCGCGCTCGTGATCTTACCCACCTTGGTCTTGTGGGGCTCGGGCGATCCCTTCGCCAGGTTTACCGCCCGCTTGATCAACACCGGTACCGGCGGCGTCTTCGTAATGAAGGTGAACGACCGGTCCGAGAAGATTGTGATGACCACCGGGATGATCAGGCCTTCCTGGTCCTTGGCGGACGTCTTGGCGTTGAACGCCTTGCAGAAGTCCATGATGTTGACGCCTTGCGGACCGAGCGCGGTTCCCACCGGGGGCGCCGGCGTCGCCTTCCCGGCCGGGATCTGCAACTTCACCTGAGCGGTAATTTTCTTTGCCATACGAAGAATCCTCTTTCGCGCTCCGCGGCGCCCCGTTTTACACGGGACCCGTTCCGCGCGGCGTTAAGCCTTCTCTACCTGCAGAAACTCCAACTCCACCGGGGTGGCGCGCCCGAAAATGGTCACCATGACGCGCAGGGTACCGCGTTCGACGTTGACTTCGTCCACCTTGCCCGAGAAATTCGCGAACGGGCCGTCCACGATGCGCACCGAGTCGTTCTTTTCGAACGTCATCTTGGGGCGCGGCCGTTCGGCGGACGAGGCCTGGCGGAAGAGGATGGAATTGACTTCGTCCGCGCTCAGCGGCACGGGTGAATTCCCGCCTCCCACGAAGCCCGTCACCCGAGGCGTGTTCTTCACCTCGTGCCACAGGGCGTCGTCCATTTCCATTTCCACCATCACGTACCCCGGATAAACCAGGCGCTTGCTGGTGACTTTCTTTCCGTTGCGCAACTCCACCACTTCTTCGGTGGGGATCAGGACCTGGCCGATGCGGTGCGCAAACCCGAAGGCCTCCGAGCGCGTGCGCAGCGATTCCGCCACCTTGTTCTCGAACCCCGAATAGGTGTGGATGATATACCAGTTCTTTTGCGGAGCCGCCGGTTCGGATGCCGCCGCGGCAACCTCCGCCACGGCAGCCTCCGCCGCGACGCCCGGTGCGGTTTCGTCCGCGGCATCCGCCGCAAGAACCTCTCCCGGCTCCTGCGTCTCCGGTTGCTCGTCGATCTGGCTGTTTTCTTCCGCTTCCATCACTGCCTGCTTCCGCTGCCTACCTGGTCTTGAAGAACGAGAGAACCGCGGTGATGCCCTTTTGCAGCACCGAATCGACGACGAAGAAGTACGCCGCAAAGGCGAACACCGAGAAGATGACCACCGCCGTGGTGCCTTCCACCTGCTTGCGGTTGGGCCAGGTCACGCGGCGCATTTCCATCCTCAGCTCGTTGAAATAATCCGCGCACGCGCTCGATCCAGTTCTTCTTCTCGTCGGCCATAATTCGCTACTCCCAAATCCGTGAGGGGTGGATGGCAGGGGCGGAGGGATTCGAACCCCCACTCGCGGTTTTGGAGACCGCTGGTCTGCCGTTAAACCTACGCCCCTGGGTCTCACCCCCCGTATGCCTTGGGGGGCACCTATATTCTACTTGATTTCCTTGTGCGGCTGATGCTTCCGGCAGTGCGGGCAGAATTTCTTCAGCTCCAGACGCTCGGTCGTGGTCTTCTTGTTCTTGGTCGAGGAATAGTTCCGGTTCTTGCATTCCTGCACTGGAAAGTGATGATATCGCGAGGCATTTCCGCTCCTTAAGTCCTGCCGCTACTTAATGATCTCCGTGACCGTGCCGGCGCCCACCGTGCGGCCGCCTTCGCGAATCGCGAAGCGCAACCCCTTGTCCATGGCGATCGGCGTGATCAACTCCACCGTCAGGTTCACGTTGTCCCCCGGCATCACCATCTCCGTGCCTTCCGGCAACTCCGCCACTCCCGTCACGTCCGTCGTCCGGAAGTAGAACTGCGGCCGGTATCCCTTGAAGAACGGCGTGTGCCGCCCGCCTTCTTCCTTGCTCAACACGTACACTTCGCCCTTGAACTTGGTGTGCGGCGTGATCGAGCCCGGCTTCGCGATCACCTGCCCGCGCTCCACTTCGTCCTTTTCCACGCCGCGCAGCAGCAACCCCACGTTGTCCCCGGCCATGCCCTCGTCCAATAACTTCTTGAACATTTCCACGCCCGTCACCACCGTCTTGCGCGTCGGCCGGAAGCCCACGATCTCCATTTCCTCGCCCACCTTGCAGATGCCCCGCTCGATGCGCCCCGTCACCACCGTCCCGCGCCCCTGGATCGAGAAGATGTCCTCGATCGGCATCAGGAACGGCTTGTCCATAACCCGCGGCGGCATCGGCACGTAGTTGTCCACGGCGGCCATCAGCTCCAGCACCGTCTTCTCCCACTTCGCTTCGCCGTTCAACGCCCCCAGCGCCGAGACCCGCACCACCGGCAGCTCGTCGCCCGGAAACTGGTAGCTCTTCAGCAGCTCGCGCACTTCCAGCTCCACCAGGTCCAGCAGCTCCGGGTCGTCCACCATGTCCACCTTGTTCATGCACACCACGATGCACGGCACGCCCACCTGCCGCGCCAGCAGCACGTGCTCGCGCGTCTGCGGCATGGGGCCGTCGGTGGCCGCCACCACCAGGATGGCGCCGTCCATCTGGGCCGCCCCGGTGATCATGTTCTTGATGTAGTCGGCGTGTCCCGGGCAGTCCACGTGGGCATAGTGCCGGTTGGGCGTCTCGTACTCGATGTGCGCCACCGCGATCGTGATCCCGCGCGCCTTCTCTTCCGGCGCGTTATCGATGGAGTCGAAGCTCCGGAACTTGACCTTGGGGTTGTTCTTGCCCAGCACCCTGCGTGATGGCCGCCGTCAGCGTGGTCTTGCCGTGATCGATGTGCCCGATCGTTCCGATGTTGACGTGCGGCTTGCTGCGGTCGAATTTTTCCTTTGCCATGCCAGTGCCTTCTCTGTACGGATTTCCTTACAGGAGGTCCGCCGGGTCCGTGCAGCGCCCCGGTGGGAGAATCTGGAGCCGTTGACCAGGATTGAACTGGTGACCTCGTCCTTACCAAGGACGCGCTCTACCAACTGAGCTACAACGGCCCTCTACCAACAGTGTACGAAACTTCTGGTGGACGGGGGAGGATTCGAACCTCCGTAGCTCCAAGGAGCGACAGGTTTACAGCCTGTTGCCATTAACCGCTCGGCCACCCGTCCACAGTCTTCGCCCGCACAGATCCCACCAAAGCGAGAATCACATTACGGGGGAACTACAAGCATACAAACATAACGGGTGTTCCCGCAACTGGAGTTTGCGGGGACGGCGGCCGGGGGCCTTCGCCGCTGGCCCCTAAATCCCCGGGTGCGCCGCGGTTTTGCCCCGGGCATACTCCAGGAACAGGTTCATTCCCTGGTACTCCCGCGGGCCCAGTTGGTGGACGATGTGGCACGTCAGATAGGTGCGGACCATGCCGGGCGGGAAGCCGCGGCTCGAGGATTCGGCGGCCACGATCTCGTCCATGTGCGCCCGGCCGTATTCCCAGGAGCCGCGGAAGGCCTCCTCAATTTGGACGGTGGCCACGCCCGGGCGGCCGGCCCAGACGGCGAATACCATGGGCAGGCCGGTCATTTCCACCCACTCGGCTCCCAGGTCGTATACCCGGAACGGAAGGCGGTCGGGGTCGAGTCGAAGGGCCGGATCGCCTATCAGGAGCGCCGCGTCGGCGATGCGCAGCATGGCACGCAGATCGGGAGGATGGGGGATGGTTTCCACCACAGTCCCGTACTTCCGCTCCAGTACCACCCGCGCCAGTTGCACCGAAGTGCGCGAACTGGAGTCCGCGGCCAGGGTCCGGACTTCCCCCGCCGGGCACTTGGCAATCAGCAGGATACTCCGCACCGCGCCATGGGTTGCGATGCCGGCGCCGGGAACGATGTCCAGATTCTGCCGGGTCAATTCAATGGAGGGCACGATGCCGATCGCGGCGGCGCCCGAGGCCACTTGCTCGGCGCACCCGGCGGGAACGCGAAACTCCAGGTCGAAGAGGCCCTGTTGGGGTCCGTGGAGCATGCCCCACACCAGCGGTGTGGTATTCAGGAAGCTGACGGCGCAGACGCGCAGCTTGGGAGCGGAAACCGGAGGCAACCCTCAGTTTATCAAACGGCGCGCGGGCGGCCCCGGCGCGATGCCAGGCGGCTGGGTCAGCCCCGGCCGGGCGGTACCCTGCCGGCCAAGCGGGCTTTCCATTACGATTCAGTACCGTGCGGCCGGCCGCCCGGCATCCGCCACTCACCCCCTGTCTGGTATCCTCAAATGAGCGCTCTCCGCGTCGCGCCCACTGGGAATACTCCATGAGACACAAGTATCTATTCGCCGTCGGCGTAGCCTTGATTTGGGCCACTCCGTCTTTCTGTCAGATTCTGAACAACCTTCCCTCGCGAGTGCTGGGGCATCCCAATCCGGAACAGATCTCCAACGTCGTGAGCTTCACGCCCAACCTGGTCGAGGGCCGCGAGCTGTATCAACCGGAGGGAATCGCCCTGGACACGTCGGTCACTCCTCCGATCGTCTATGTCAGCGACACGGGCAACAATCGCGTGCTGGCGTGGAAGAATGCCACCTCGTTTTCCAATGGCGCATTCGCCGACCTGGTGATCGGGCAGAACAACGCGTTCTCCACGATCCAACAGGGTCCCGGCGCCTCCAACTCGACGCTGGTCACGGGTTTCACTCTGCCCAGCGGCCTGGCCGTCTACAAGGGCGATCTGTACGTGGTGGATGGCGGCAACAACCGGATCTTGCGGTTTCCCAAACCGTTTTCGCAAACCAGCGCGCCGCCGGTTCCCGACCTGGTGATTGGCCAGCCCAATCTGACCGGCCATTCCGCGAATTACGCCGCGACGCTCAGTACGCCGATCAATGAGCAGGGGATCTATACGGCTGCGGGCACGTACCAGGCGGGGCTGGCTTTCGACGCGAGCGGCAACCTATGGTTCACCGACTCCGGCAACGCCCGCGTGCTGCGCTTTCCGGCCGCCAACATTCCAGCCCCCAACGTGGGCAGCACGACCGGCGGCATCAGAGCCGACCTGGCGATTGGCCAGCCGAGTCTGACCTCCACGTTCACCAACAGCCTCGCCGCGCAAACCAACCCGATGCTCATCAAGAACCAGTTCGGGGCGGTGACCGCGCTGGGTTTCGACCCGGCCGGAAGGCTCTACGTGGTGGACGGATACGGCGACAACACCACTTCCCTCGGACGGGTGCTGGTCTTCGCGACGCCCAGTTCGCTGCCATCCGGCGACGGCAGCGCCGACCGCGTGATGGGGGTGGTGCCGGCAGGCGAACTCACCACCCTGGGCTTGACGGGCACGGCGGCCACCGCCTTGCTGCTGCAGACGTGGGTGTGGCAGCCGGGAGGGATTTTCTTCCTGGCCGACGGCAGCGTGGGAATCGTGGACACCCTCAACAACCGGATCATGGTGTTCCCGCCTTACAGCCAGTGGGATTCGGAAAGCGCGCACTACTCGCCCCTGGCTGCTTCGGCTGCCGGGCAGGGCGGCAGCTTTCTGGTGGTTGCGCCCAACAATGCGCAGACCACCACCATCGCCAATGGAACTCCTCCGGCATCCGGAAGCACGTTCTACCAGCCGGTGGCCGCCGCCTTCCTGCCTGCGACCAATGAATTATTCGTGGCCGATTCCGGCAACAACCGGGTGGTGGCGATGCCGCTCGCGGGGGGCGTGTTTAAGAGCGCCACGCGGGTGCTGGGACAGGACCGGACCAACACCAATTCCGCCAACCTCATCGAGGGGCGCGAGTTTCAATTCACGTTGGGGCGCACGGCCGACGCCGGCATCGCCCTCGATACCACCGGGACGACGCCCCACCTATACGTTTCCGACCCGTACAACCACCGCGTACTGGGTTATTACGACGCGCGGCTGGTGACGGCGGGTAAGAAAGCGGACCTGGTTATCGGGCAGCCCGACTTCCAGACGGCGCTGTGCAACTACAATCCGGCGGCGTCCAACGGCATCGGCGGCGATACCGGCCTGCCCACCCAATCCAGCCTCTGCGGGCCCATCGGACTGGCCGTGGACAAGGCGGGCAACCTGTACGTGGCGGATTCGGATAATGGGCGGGTGCTGCGCTTTCCGGCTCCTTTCGCCGCCTATCCGAAGGTGGCTACGCTGGAAGCGGCGGACCTGGTGCTCGGCCAGGCGGGATTCACCGCCCAGATCCGGCAAGCCGGCAATGCCACCATGGTCTATCCCTACGGCGTGGCGTTCTCCGGCACGAACGGGCTGGTGGTCTCCGATGCGTCCTTGAACCGCGTGCTGTACTTCCCGTTCACTTCCAATGGCACGTTTACCGCGCTAGCCGACAACGGCAAGGCGGCGACCAAGGTTTTCGGACAGGCGGATTTCTTTTCCAAGGCCGCGGGAACGGGCGCGGGTAATTTCAACGTGCCCATGCACGTCTCTTCGGACGGCGAGGGCCGGGTCTACGTGGCGGATGTGGGCAACGGCCGGGTCTCGATCTTCCCGGATCCGAACAGCCCCTATACGCCCAGCGGCATCCAGGCCGCCTGGACCATCACGGGACTGAGCTCGCCGCGCGGCGTCTGGATCAACCCCAATACCGACGAAATCTGGATCGCCAACACCAACAGCGACAGTTGTGTGCGATACTCCTCCTTCTCCTCGCTCTTCGCCGGCGCGCCGCCCAACCTCACCGTGCCCGCCGTGGCCAGCACGCTCGGGCTGGCTACGGATCAAAACGGCGCCCTCTATGTGGCCGACGCGTCCAACCGCGTGGCCATCTACTACCCGGCCCTGCAGACTCTGAACGGGGCCAACTTCATGACGGACCGAACCCTCGCGCCGGGTCTCATCGCCTCCCTGTGCGCGTTCGGCAGCAATTGCGCCTCGGGCGCGGCGGCCTTCGGCAGCCAGACCGCCACCAACAACCAGAGCCCCGTGCCCACCGTTTTGGGGGACGTTCAGGTGAGCTTCAACGGCACCCTGGCGCCCCTGTTCTACGTGTCGCCGGCGCAGATCAACCTCTACGTGCCTGCGAACGCGCCGGTCAGCGGGAACGCCAATGTCGAGGTGGTCCAGAAATCCACCGGACAGGTGTTGGCGGCCGGGCTGGCCCCCATGAGCAGTGCTTCGCCGGGCGTCTTCATGCAGCAGTACACCGGGAGTTCGCGGCAAGCCGCGGTGCTCAACCAGGACAACTCGCCCAACAGCGCGACGAACCCGGCCGTGCGCGGCCACTTGATCCAGATCTACGCCACCGGCCAGGGCGTCATACCCGGGCTGCCCGCCGACGGCGTGCAGGCGCCGTCGAGTCCCCTGATCACCGTCCCAACATCGCTGACGCAGGTGCTCATCGGAACCTGCCTGCTGGCCGAGGGCGCCGCCGCTCCACTGGGCTGCCCCAATCAGCCGGGCGACGTGGGAACCGCGGGAAGCGTCGCATCGAACTGGATTCCGTTCACCGGACTGGCTCCCACCTTCGTGGGCTTGTGGCAGATCAACGCGCAGATTCCCATGGCGGTAACGCCGGGTGCGGCGGTCATCAAGGTTGTTTTCAATAACATGGCCAGTACGGACCCCGCGCCGGCCTACCAGACAGTCGTCTACGTGAAGTAGTTCTTTTCAGTACGGCCGCCGGGGATCGTCGAGAGGAAGCCCGGCGGCGCGCTGCCGTTTGAAGGCGTACATGTTGCGGTCGGCCTCGTCCAGCGCTTCACGCAGAAGACGGGCGTGGGCATCGGCGGTCCCCCAACTGAAGCTGATGGGCAGCACTCCATAGCCGCGCACGCGGAACCCGCGCAGGCGGGCTTCGATTTCCGCCATGCGTTTCTCGGCGACAGCCGCCCGCTGATTGCGGAACAGGATGACGAACTCGTCGCCGCCCCAGCGGAAGGCCTCGTCTTCGTGGCGGATGGAAGATTGCAGAAGGCTGCCGATGTTGCGCAGAATCTCGTCTCCCACGAGGTGGCCGTGGCGGTCGTTGACGTCCTTGAAATTGTCCATGTCGCAAACCGCCACCACGCCGGGAAACTCGCCGGGCTGTTCCACCCGCCGTTCCAGCGACGCCTGGTTCAGGAGGCCGGTGAGGCCGTCCAGATCGCGGATCTGGCTGACGTTGCGGCGCAGGTTATCGAGTTCCGCCGCCACGTCGTGAATGCGGCCTATCTGGCTCTCGCTCCACATGGCCATGGCGGAAAAGGCCAGCACGCAGTGCAGCGCAAAATCGGCGAACGTCTCGTGCTGCATATAGCGCATCCAGCCCGTGCCCTCGCCGTGCAGAGACATGAACAGGGCAGTCTGCTCCAGAAAGGCGATGGCCAGCAGCAGGAGCGAAAACCGGAACGCGCGCAAGCCCATCCCCTTGCCTTTGGGCAGCGTCATAAAATTGTAGATGTAGACGAACGCCAGCACGGCCGCCTGCGACGTGTGGTAAGCCTGGATTCCCCAGATCAGGCGGCAGGCCCACACCAGGGCCACGAACATGGGCAGAATGGCGATGAGGCGGAGCACGGTGCGCCAATCGCGCATGGACGAGCCAAAGCCGACGCGCGCCGCGGAAATCAGCACGATCACAAACGCGAATTCGAACGTGGCATATGGCGCCAGCCATGCCGAGTGCCCCGTCCGCAAAAGCTCGAATCCGAAAAACGCCGCCAGAATTCGCAGAAACCAGGCGATGGCCCACAGCCCGAAGTAGACCACCCGCGACTGGCTGTAGAGGAACAGGAAGACCATGCCGAACAGCAGCGCGCCACTCACCTGGATGTAGAGGGCCGCGGAATCGGCGACGGGACCGTAGGGAGGCATTGGTTCAATCTCCTCCGATGGCGTGACGCCGCACCGCGCGCGCCTTGCCGGTGGCTTCGTCCACATCCAGAATGACGGTATGCATCTCGGGGGTCCGCCGCGACGCTTCCATGCGAACCGGCAACCCCGTAAGAAACCGCTGGACGATGAGATCGGTCTCGACGCCGATGACCGATCCATACGGGCCGGTCATCCCGCAATCCGTCTGGTAGGCGGTGCCTCCGGGCAGAATCCGGGTATCGGCGGTAGGGATGTGCGTGTGGGTGCCTACCACGGCCGAGACGCGGCCGTCCAGGTACCAGCCCATGGCCATCTTCTCGCTGGTCACCTCGGCGTGAAAATCCAGGAACCTTACCTTGATCGCCGGGTCGAGCGCGGCCAGAATCTGGTCGGCCTTGCGAAAGGGGCAATCGGTGGACGGCATGTACGTGCGTCCCTGCAAATTCAGAACGGCGCACTCCACTCCGTTGCGCGCCTTGAGCGTTACCACGCCCTGCCCCGGCGCGTGGGGATAGTTGGCCGGGCGCAGCAGGCGCGGTTGGCGATCCAGGTAGTCGTAGATCTCGCGCCTGTCCCACACATGGTTGCCGGACGTCAGGACATCCAGCCCCATGGCGAACAACTCCTCGGCGATGGACGGCGTCACGCCGAACCCTCCGGCCGAATTCTCCGCATTGGCGATCGCCAGGTCGATGCCATTCCCTTCCACGATGTCCCGCAGATGATCGGCTACGATGCGCCGTCCCGGGGAAGCGAAGATGTCGCCCACAAACAGAATATTCATGCCCAAAAATCACGTTACCACGTTGGCGGCCCGAAACCGCCGTCGCGGACAGTATTCTTCTACTAACAAAAGAGAACAGTAGCCGGAAGGCGGCCCGGCGCCGGGGATCTCCGGGCGCCGGACGGCCTCGCCGCCCGCTGGCAGCGGACATCCGCCGGTCACCGTCCGCCCCGCCATAGGGGTGGTCCATTTCGCCCGGACCGGCCGTTTGAGATGGTTGGGATCGGCGCAGAACCTATCGGTGGTGGCGGAGTCTGAGTGCAGGTACCGTTGGGCGGGTTCGGGGGCGCCAGACGGCCGCATCGCCCGCGGGCAGCGGACATATCCGCCGGTCACCGTCCGCCCCGCCATAGGGGTGGTCCATTTCGCCCGGACCGGCCGTTTGAGATGGTTGGGATCGGCGCAGAACCTGCCGGTGGCGGCGGAGTCTGAGCGCAGGCCCCGTTGGCCGGTTCGGACAGGGGCGCCAGAGCGGCATCGGCGAGCGGACCGGAGGGCAACGGGAGAAAATGGAGCGGGGTACGGGAGTCGAACCCGTCTATATCAGCTTGGAAGGCTGACGCCCGACCGCTAGGCCAACCCCGCCCAAGTAAGGTCTGGAACGCCGGGGGCGTTCTCATTGAGATAGTAGCACAGCGGCCCGGCTGGAACCGTGGCCGCCGAGTGGCGCCTCACGAAACACCGCGGCCTGCCTCTACCCGATCCGCTCCCGCAGGTCCAGGGCGCGTTCCCGCAACCCGGCGGCTTCGCGCTGGAATCGTTGCGCGGACTCGGTCCACCGTTCCACTTCGGCCAGATCCTCGGGACTGCCGGATCGGCCGTAGCGCTCCGCCGCGAGCGCCGCGGCGGATTCGGCTTCGCGAGCCATGGCGAGCTTGGCTTCGGCCTGATGGAGCGCTTCATCCGCCAGAGCGGCGAACCGGTGCACCTCCTCCTGGTTCGGTTCCCGGCCGCTTTCGCGCACGAAGGCGCGCTCCAGTATGCCCCCGAGTTCGTCCTGCGTCCGGGGATCGGCGGGCCGATAGTGCACACCCGGCTCGGGGTCGAACGGCTCGTTTGCCATGGCTCACCCGGGGATTCAATCCTTCGGATCGTACCCCTTGTCTTCGGCCATCTGTTCGGTGCCCCAGATGCGGGTGTCGCTGGCGGTCTGGTGCCGGTCCTCGGCGGCGTCCTTCTGCACGTCGGCCTGTTGCCGCCAGGCGTCGGCATCCTTGTCGCGCTCGCCGGCGGCCTGGTTCAGATCCTCGGCCTGGTGCTCGTCGGTGGTGGAGCCGGCGCGGGTCTCGGCTGCGTCCGACTGCAGGTCGGCGCGATCGGCCTTGTCATCCGCGCCCTGTTCGCGAAACTCGGCGGCCTGGCCCTGCAGGTCGGCGGCCTGGGAGGTGTAGTAATCGCGGTCGTCGGCGTTGTCGGCGTGGTCGGCGTTCCACTGGGCGTCGGCCGCGTCATGGTCCTTGGCATTGGCGTCGGACTCGGCGTAATTGGCGCCGATGTCTTTCTGTGAGGCGTCCATCTCGTCCCATTTGGCCTGGGTCTCGGCATCGGTACTGTCCTTCTGATCGGCTCCCTGGTTCACGTCCGGTGAGCCTTCCTGAGGCGCGGCCTGCGGCTGGTCCCACGCCAAGGTGGTGTCCACCTGTTGGGCGGTTTCCGGCGTGGCTTCGCTCGAGGCGTCTGTGGTTGCGGTCGATTCCGTGGAATCGGTGGTCGCGGTGGTATCGGCGCTTGCAGTGGTATCGGTAGTCGCAGTGTCTTCGGAAGTATCGTCTGCCATGGCGAATCTCCTTGGGGGTTATGGAATCTTGGTCTCGGCCGGCGCGTCCAGTTTCTGGCCGGCGGCTTGAAATCCTTCCAGCACGTAGGGGCGCTTGGCGCCGGAATTGACGAGGTAACAGTAGGCCAGGCCTTGCAGGCACCGCGGCGCGACGGGGAACGGCGTCACGTCGCGCGTAAACTGCCGCACCAGGGTGACCAGGCGGCCGAAGTTGTTGACGAAATCGGGCTGTTCGCCAGCGGTCTTCAACTTCTCCGCCAGTCCGCGGGCCTTACCGGCCAGGTCGCGCTGCACGGTGAAACCGAACCAGCAGGGGCGGCGGCATCCGCGGCAACCGGGCTCCTGGCGGCGCGGCTCGACGGCCACCCGCGTCTTCATCTCTTCCACGAAAGCCACCATGGCTTCGGCCGCCGCGGGGGTGAACGCGCCGCCGTCCAGCATGGAGGACAAAGCCCGCAGCAGCAGTTCCTCCAGCTTGATGTAGGAGCGGTAGCCGCCCATCCCGCCCTTGTGGTAGGCCATCCACTCCCGCAGCGCCACGTGCGCCAGCTCGGTAATGTGGCACTGCAGCACGCCGCGTGAAGGCGTGGCGCCGGCGTACTTCTTGCGCAGCCCGTCGGCGAGCGCGCGCCGGGTGCGGCGCCAGACTTCCAGCGCGGTGGCCGGCGTGGCGGCCATCAGGCTCGTAAGGAACGTCTGGAAGGCTTCGTACGATGCGGTCTCGGGCGCGTTCAGCTCGGAGTAGTAGGCGCACGGAGCATCGCAGGCGTGGCACCCGGGCCAGCGGCGATAGATCTCGCGGACCTGGTCCTGAAACGCGGTCATGCGCTTCTTCAGCCCCTCGCGGCCGATGTCGCGGTCGAACTGCTCGCGCAGGTTGTCCTTGACGGCATGGATCTGCAGCAGCACGGGCCGGTCCAGGTACTCGTTGTGGACCACGGCCTGGCCCACGCGCAGGCGCACCACCTGTTCCTTCTGTTCCTGCGTGAGGTTCATGGCATTGCCCACCGATTCGCGGTCGTCCTCGGCCACGATGCGGTGCAGGATCTTCAGGTTGGTGTTCTTGAGGACGTCCGGCGCCAGCTTGGCGGGCACCTGGTCCACGATCACGAACCCTTCGCCATACTCGCGGATTTCGGCCAGGATGTCGCCGAACATCTCCACCGCCTTGCCACGCGGATTGGCCGATTCGGCGCTCACCGAGGGCGGAATGTTCTTGAGCAGCCGGTGCGACTCCTCGATCAAGGTGAGGTGCTGCAGATTCCCGCCGTACTGCCGCGAGGTCTCGCAGTACTCGTAAAGGTTGATGAGCAGCAGCGCCATGAGGAACGCCTTTTCGGCGTCGTCGCCCACGTTCTTCAGCTCCATAACGGTGGGCTTGTTGAACAGCATCTCCAGCGGAAAGGAGCTGCGCGTGTTCAGCATGGCGCCCTTGCCGGCCACCAGCAGGCTCTTGATGCGGGCCTTCAGGGCCGCCGAAATATCCTGCGACAGTTGCTGCCCGTACTTCTTCTTCTCCACCACCACGTCGATCTGGCGGTAGAGGTCTTCCATGTTGGGCAGATAGTTGGTGTAGTCGTCCTTGGCGGCGTTGACGTAGCGGTTGGTGGAGCGCGCCAGGTCCCAGCCGCGATCGGTATAGACGTTGAGCACGGCTTCTTCCAGAATGTACGGCATGGACGCGTACATGGGGAAACTGGCGTTGAAGACGGCCTTCAGCAGGTCGATATGCGTGAGCACCGGGTAGCCGCGCGCGAACTGGAATGGGTTCAGGCGGAAGGGCGAGGTGGTTTCGTCGCCCAGCGTGAAGATCTGCAATTCGCGGCCCATGACGGGGTCGGCGAGCAGGACGCGGTATTCGGTCTTGGCCGGCTCGATCACCAGGAACGGGGTGCCCTCGCCCTCGTACGCGGTGCGCAGCAACGCCAGGCAGGTGTTGGTCTTGCCGGCGCCGGTGATGCCGGTGATGAAGGTGTGCTTGTTCAGGCTCTTAGCGGTGATGTACAGCCGGTCGGGCAGCACCTCGCCGCGGTACATCACCTGGCCGAGGGAGAAACCGCTGGAGGCCGGCGGATTCAATCCAAAATCGGCGGTGGGCGTGAGACGGACGCCGGGGACTTCCTCCCGCGGAAGGCCCACCAAAATCGACAACTCGGCGGTATTCAGCGGCGTGGCCAGTTTGTGGAAGACCTGGCCCAGAGGATGCGGGGCGCCGGCGGGCAGCTTGATGGTGGGGTTGCGGAACTGCATCAGGGCGTCGCGCAAGTCCTCCTCATGAGCCTCGGTATCGATGGAGCGGAGCGGTTCGAAGTACGTCTCGGCGCCCGAGAGCACGGCGCGCACCACGCCCTGGGCGCGGCGCAAGACGTTATCGTTTTCGGCCAGGAGAAACGCCCCTACGTTCCACAGCCCCAGGTTCTTGCCGTCCTGCAAGCGCGCGACGTACTTGTCCAGGAGGGATTCGCAAAACTGCGCGGTCTTGTTCAACGCTTCGCGGCTGACGCCGCGCGTGCGCTGTTCCGAAGTGGTGTCGGTGCGGCCCATGGAAAAACCGGCGCCGCCGACGATGGATCCCAACAGCGGGCCCGCCGCGCCCAGAAGCGGACCGAACCCCATCATGCCGCCCAGCAGGCTGGCGCCGCCCATGATGAGTCCTCCACCAAGCGATCCGCCCTTCTGATCGGCGTGCGAGGTAGTCTGCCCGACGGAGTCGCTGAGCGTGCCGGTAACGTAGGCGTGGATCTCGCTGCCAAGATCGCGGCACCGCTGGATGACTTCGTCGGCGCTGGTCTCGGGGATCGGCTCGGCCACCACCATGAAGCAATACGGCTCGCCGCGCAGGCTGTTGGTGAGACGCTCCAGCCCCTGCACGAAGAAGTCCTTGGAGTCGGATTTCAGCGAGGGGATGCCGGTGATGGCGCCCGTCCTGGCCAGCGTGGCGATGGGCCGCAACACCTCCATGGAGACGTCGCGGCCGGAGAGCGGCGCCAGGCGGATGCCGGGAAAGTTCCCGTGCAAGGCGCTAGCCAGCATTTCGACCTGGTCGGCGGTGTGTGCGTGGCTGGTGGGGTCCAATTTGTAGAGCCCCAGATAGACGCGCACGCGGCTCTCTTCGCCGGCCACCACGAATACCAGGGAGTGGGAGCCGTCGCGGAAGGAGCTGATCACGTTCTGCATGTTGAGCGCATGCAGGCTGCGCGCCACGTCGGCGCCGTGGGCCACTTCCAGGATTCGCAGGAAGCGGATGTTGGCCATCAGATTGGCGTCGGGCTGCACGCGCACCAACCCCAGCTCCTCGAGGCCGGGAAGGTAGCGGCGTTCCAAGACGGTCAGCAGACTCTGGGTGAGCGTGCTATCGGTGAGGGCCATCGCTTGTCCGGAGGGTCCGGCCGGTGTCAGTCCCATGGCGTCAGCTCCTTGCTCCCCAGACCACCAGGCCCCGGGCGATGGCCTCTTCCGGATTGGGCGCGGCCATGGGCGTGCGGCCCAGGGCCGTGCGCACGGCATCGCGCGCGAAGTAGCAGCGTGCCGCGCCGCCCACCATCACCACCTGGTCGAAATGGCCGGCTTCGAAGCCTACGCGGGCGGGCGCTTCGGCCACGGCGCTCTCGAACTGCGCGCGGGAGTCGTGGAAGAGCGTTTCCAGTTCGTCCCTGGCGATGGAGATGCGCGTGGGCGGCAATCCCACGGGCAGTACGCAGTACTGCACGTGTTCGGGGCGGCCCTCGGCAAAAGCGGCCGAAGCGCCCTCCTTGAATTGGCGCGCGAAGAGCGTCAGCGCGCGGCGATCTTCGTCGGACAGGGCGCCGGGGAGCCGCTCGGCCAGCCAGCCCTCGAGAATCATGTCGAACCAGATGCCGCCGAGAGGATACTCCACGTGATCGATGACGGTGGCATCCTCGACCACGGCGAGGTCCAGGCCCTGGCTGCCCCAGTCGATCACCAGGAAGTGTTGCGGCTGGGCGGAGTCCCGATTCAGGTAGGAGGCCACCGCGGCCAGCGGCTCGGGCACCACTTGCACCACGGGAAAGCCGGCTTGCCCGGCCACTTCCGCTAGCTGCCGCGCCTGCCGTTCGGAGCGGCCGCAAGACAGCGCCAGCGTGGTAGCGGCGCCATCGGCGGCGTCGGCGGCGCCGGGCCCCAGCACTTCCACCAGGCGGTAGTTGAGGAATTTCAGAAAAGCGCGGGTGGGGGCCAGCGCGGCGCCATCGTCGAGGCCCAGTTCCTCGGTGAAGCCCAGGCTGACTTCGGCGGGATCCTGCACCCAGTTCGCCAATGCCCGGCTGCCGCAGAGTTCCGTGCTGCCGCCTCCGGCGAGGCGGACGGCTGTAGGGATCATGCTGCGCGAGTCCAGGCGGATGAAATCGGGAGGCGCCAGCAGGCGGGACCCCTCGGCGCGGCCGTAGGCCAGGTACGAGCCGCCGCGGCCCAGAGCCAGGCCGGTCAGCGTCCGCGGACCCCGGCGCGGAGGGCGTTGGGAAATCACCAGTGCGGTCTCGGCTGTGGATCGCTTGGGTTCGGGCTTGGGCGCGGCCGCCTGGCGCGCGGTCTCGACCGGCTCCGGTGGACCGACAACCTGCACCATGGCTCCGGCGCCAACCAGCGTGGCGCGCAGCCGCTCAGCCATTTCCTGGCTCAAGCCCACCGCCAGTACGGCGGGAGCCGCGGCGACGAAGCGGCCGGCGGACGGCCCGTCGAGCCCGAGCAGTTGCCGCAGGGCGACGATGACACGGCCCCTGTATGGGCCGGCGTTCGACAGAGTGACCTGGTAGCCGGTGGCGGAGGGCGCGGGGAACGTGGCGGGCACGGCTGGCGCGGCGAACGCGCCGGGCGCGGCGGGCGCGGGGACCGGCACTGGGACCGGCGTGGACGATACCGGCGGCCCCATCGCGGGCTGCGGCGCGGGCGGCGGCACTGGCGGCGGAGCCAGTGGCGCGGGGACCGGCGTGGACGATACCGGCGGAGCCATCGCAAGCTGGGCCGCGGGCTGCGGCGCTGGCGGCGGAGCCAGTGGCGCGGGGACCGGCGTGGACGATACCGGCGGAGCCATCGCAGGCTGGGCCGCGGGCTGCGGCACTAGCGGCGGAGCCAGTGACGCGGGGACCGGCGTGGACGATACCGGCGGCCCCATCGCGGGCTGCGGCGCGGGCGGCGGCACTGGCGGCGGAGCCACCGGTGGCGCGGAAGTTTCGGGAGGCGTTTGCGGCTGGCCGCACTTCATGCAGAAGCGGCCGGCGGCGGGAACGGGCGTCCCGCAGGCCATGCAGAAGCGGCCGGGAGATGCGGCGGATGGGTCGCTCATGCGCTTACGGGGCTGCCGCAGTGGTTGCAGAAACGGGCGTCGGCGGTGAGCGATTCGCCGCAGCCGAAACAGGTCTTGACAGACGGTGCGCCGCAGGCCAGACAGAACCTGGATCCCGGCGGCAACGGCTGGCTGCACTTGGCGCAAACGGTCGCACCCGGGCCGGCGCCGGCACCCGCCATGTTAACCGGCGCGGGCGGCGCCTGGGGGGCCGGGACACCGCCGGGCATCGGTGCGCCGGGGGCGCCCTGGTAATGCGGCGCCTGCATGGGGAATCCCGCCGCGCCGCCGGGGACGGGCGAGCCGGCAAAGGCGGAATTGGTGTGGATGAACTGTTCGATGAATTTCCAGGCGTGGGTTTGCAGTTGCGATTGCTGGAAAGCGCCCACGCCCGCCGTGATCAGGGCCGGAAAGAAGAGCAGGGCGCCGACGCCGGCCGTCACGCCCTTCTCCAGCCACTTCGCCCCGCCCACTTCGGCGCATACATATTCGTTCTCCAGGGTGAAGATGGCCGTCAGGGCGGTAGCCATGCCGGCGATCTTCCGCAGAGTATCTTCCTTGCCGGCCTGCACCACGAAACCCGCATTGGGACCCTGCACGACTTGGGTCTTGTAACCTTCGCGCGAAAAGCTATCGGCGAGGCTGTGGGCCAGGTTGGCAAGATCGATATCGGGCCCGTAGAATGTGCGTCGCTCCATTCCCATGGTTTGGTTCTCCTGTGAGCGTCTCGCCGATTATACGCCAAAAAGGGTCCTGAAATCCGTTTCGCCGTTCGAGCTGTCAAAAACGGAGGAGCCATGAAAACTAGTGCCTTGACCGCGAGAAACTGTTCCTTTGCCACGGGCCGCTCGCTCACGCTCGCGGTTCCGGACAGAACCGCGAGCGTGAGCGGGCGGCCCGGTAATGGCGCCAAATCACACGGTCGAAGACCTAGCCAATGGAGACACTTCCTTCGTCTCCGGCGGGACGGCACTTTTCGACACACAGCCCGTCGTCGCACATGGCTCCCCGTTCGTCGAGGCGCAAACGGTTGGCGGCGCCAGTACATCTCCCGAGCCGGTTTCGGAAGCCCGGACGCCTGGCGGACTTGCCGGACGTGGCGGGGTCGCGCGGAGACGGCCTCAATCCATCACCAGGCCCCCGTTCACATGGAGGGTCGCGCCGGTGATGTAGCCCGCCGCGGGGGAGGCCAGGAAGACAATGGCGCCGGCGATCTCTCCGGGCTCGCCGAAGCGCCGCAAGGGCGTCTGCTGCATCCACTCCGCTTCGCGGCCGGAGGAACGCTCCATCAGCATGCCGGTCCGGATGCGCCCGGGCGCCACCAGGTTCACCGTGATTCCATTTTCGCCGACCTCCTTGGCGAGCGAGAATGTAAAGCCGAGGAGACCCGCTTTGGCAGCCGCATAGTGCGCGTGATTCTTCGATCCGGTGTACAGCGCCTGGGTGGAAACGTTCACGATACGCCCCCAGCGGCGCGTTTTCATCATGGGGATGGCCGCCCTGCAGCAGCGGAACGTGGCGGTCAGGTGCAGTGACAGCGCAGCCTCCCAGACTTCGTCCGGCATGACTTCGACTGCCATATCCGTCATCTCTCCCGCGTTGTTGACGAGGATGTCGATGGGGCCGAGGGCGGCGGCGGCCTCGGCGATCACGCGCCCGGGGGCGTCGGCCTCCCGGAGGTCGCCCCGAATGGCGGCGGCTCGGCCGCCACCGTGGAGGATCTCTTCCACCACCTCGGCGGCTTGCGCCTGGCTGGCGGAGTAATGAACGCCGACCGCCGCGCCGTGGGCCGCCAGGGCCAGGCAGGTCGCGCGCCCGATGCCTCTCGACCCTCCGGTGACAACGGCCGTGTGGCCGGCGAGGTTCAGGTCTACGAGATTTCGAGGTTCACTCATCGGGCTCCTCCGAGGTGTGTAGGGCGGACCCCCTGGTCCGCAGCCGGCCCCCTGGCCGGCTTCTCGCCGCGAGCGAAGAGCGGGACGGGGGCGTCCCGCGCGGACCAGGGGGTCCGCCCTACTTTAACACCGAGTCTACGAACTCGTTGACCAACTTCTCAGTTTCGGGGGTCATGAAGCGCCGGTCTCCGTGCCCCACATCCGGCAGCAGGTGCAAATCCGCCTTGACGCCGGCGGCGCGGAGGGCGTCGTACAGGCGCTGGCTCTGGCTGTGCGGCACCTGGCAATCGGCTGTGCCATGCAAAATCAGGAACGGCGGGTTATCCCTGGCCACGTAGGCAATCGGGCTGGCCGCCTTGGCCCGGTCCGGGCAATCGTCCAGGTTGCAGCCCAGCAGTAGCGACTCCGGCGAATTGGGGGCGCGGTGTACCAGCGGCGTTTTGCAGGAACTCGCGCCGTCGTCCATGGCGAGCAAGGCGGTGGGCCCGAAGAAATCGATCACGCCCTCGACGCGGCTCGACTCCTTGGGATTGCCGAGCGTGCCCTCCAGCTCCGCCACGCCGCCACTGGTCCCCAGCATCACGGCCTGGTATCCTCCAGCCGATTCGCCCGCCACCACGATCCGGTCCGCCTTGAGGTTATACTGCGCCGCGTTGGCGCGCAGCCAGCGCACGGCGGCCTTGGCGTCGTGAACCAGGGCGGGAAACTTCGCGGAGCCGCTCAGCCGGTAGTCGATGCTGGCCACGGCGTAGCCGCGCTGGGTCTGGTTGAGGATGGGCTTGTACCAGATGCCGGCTTTGTCTCCCGCGCGGAACGCTCCGCCGTGAATCCAAACAATCAGCGGGAACGGTCCGCCGGCTTCCGGCAGGTACAGGTCCAGTGACAGGGGGCCGCTATCCGGGCGCGCGTATTCCAGGTTGCGCAGCGTCTTGGGTTGCGGCGCCTGGGCTGCCGCCGCCATCGCCGCCGCGCAGCCCACAAGGACGGCGGCGGCCATGCGGAGTGCCGTATGTCTCATCGTGACCTCCCTGGCGAAGGAAAGTTCCTCGCGGCATCGTCAAGCACGAGGACCCAATCGTTCCCGCGCCCACTGGATGGCGGCGTGAATGTCCGCGACTCCGTCTTCGAGAACTCTTCGATAGGTATCGAGGTGCCGAGCCTTGGATCGTACCACCAGGCCCGGATGACACTTCCCGATAACTTCTCGTAGATGCGGTCAACTATCCGTATTCTCAGCTTAGTGCCGGAAGCGGTGTAAATGAACGCATAACTCCCGTCCGATGCCCGGCATGCCTGTATCCGGTCCGTGGTGCCCATGGGGTCGTTGACGAGCAGCCATTGATCCGGAATCCGCAGCAGCATCGGGCGCGACTCGATCAAAGCCCGCAGGTACTGCATCTGTGCGCCAGCGGGTATTTGCAGCGCTTCCTTCCATGGCATCCCCGGACCCCTGCCCGGCCCTCCTTCGTCCTGGATGCCTTCCGCGCCTCCTCCCGCCGCCGCGCCTCTGCCGGCCCGTGGGCCCCTGCCGGTGGCGCGACTGGCCGCGCCAAACAGTCCGTTGGCCCCGTATGTGTACCCGGCGGCCCCGGCGAAAACGCCGCAGTAGGCGATGCGGCGGACGTCGTAAGGCTCGATCTTGTTCGGCGGCGCCATGGCGTCGGCGATGCCCTCGTACCCTCCCTCGCCATCCACCACCGGCTTCACGGGAATCCGGTCGTAGTCGGCCGCCACCAGGTCGTAGTTCCGGTTGAGACTGGTGTGGCCGGTTTGAAGCATGTTGAAGTCCAGCCAGGCGTCGTTGTGGAACCACTGGGACGAACTGCGGGGCGATTTCGGGTGGTACGTCTTCAGGTGTGTCCCGCCGTCGCCCTCGGCGATGCCGGCGGCCATCGCCCGCCATATCTCCTCCGTGCCGGACGCGAACCAGTCTCCGCCCAGAATCCAGATTATAGGTTTGTCGCGGTACCGGCGGCCGAGGAATCTGCCGTAAGTGTAGGCACTCGACTTATCCACAACCGAGGGCTTTTCGGCGCGGATTGCCGACCGGATGCTTGTCCCGAAGCTTGGGTTTTCCAGCATCGAACGATCCTGCTGAACATACTCTTTCGACCATATCGGAACCATGCCGATGTAAAGCCCGAGCGATTCGGCTTTGTCCACCACATAGTCCACGTGCCGGAAGTAAGCCTCGTTGGGGCGAGTAGGATCGCCGCCCACGAACACCGTCTCGCCGTAAGCATTCGGCCTGTCCAGGCCGCCCCAGAACGTAACCACGGCCTGGATGACGGTGAACTTCTTGGCCGCACGATCCTTCAAGTAGAGCTCGGCATCTTCACGGCTGAGGTGGAACAGGCCCCATTCCGTGTCCCCCAGATAGAAGAACGGCGATCCATCCGCTTTGACGAAGAATCTCCCATTCTCCGAGACACGCAGCCGCGGCAACGCCGCTGCCTGCGCGAAAAAGCCACTCAACGCCAGGACGGCGGTGATTGACGAAATCAGGGCACTCCTGCAGGAATTCTTCATGACGTAGACTCTCCGCATAGCTCACGTTTTCCGAATATTTCGGCTCCCGCCGCGGCCTCAACCGGGTAAACCTCCGGGGCCACGCCGGTCGCAGTACAATAGCGGTCCAGAACGGCGGCGCGGAATGCACTCGTAGATGCGGCCTCCACCAGAGCGACCATGCACCCCCCGAATCCCGCTCCGGCCTGGCGGGCGCCGATCACTCCCGGTGCCGCAAGCATGGCATCCATCATGGATACCATCGCGGGCGAGCAAATCTCGTAACCGTCCCTGGCCTCCGCGAACGAATCCGCGCAGAGCCGGGCGATGGCCGGCCGGTCGCCCGCGGCGAGCGCCCGGGCCATCGACTCAGCCCGCGCACTCTCGGCGACAATGAAATCGCACCGCCTTGCGACCCGTTCCGGAAGCTCGTGCCGCCGGGCCGCCAGCATCCCGGGCGTCACATCCCGCAGAGCGCTCACCCCCAACAAGGCTGCGCCCTGCTCGCACTCGGACCTGCGCTGAGCGTATTCCCCGGCCGACAGCCTGCGCTGGCTCATGGTGTTGCAGATGACGACGCGAATCCCCCCGGCAATCCATACGGCGCGCGTCGAGAGATCCCGGCAGTCGAGCAGCAAGGAAAACACCATTTCAGATGCTATCAGCCTGCGCAGCCTTTAGCATCGACGCTTTGCGGCCGGGCAGTTCCCACGCCGCGCGCCGACTCCGGCCGAAGGCGCCGCCACCGCGCGCGTGGCGTTGCAGTCGTGATATAAATCGGCTGTTGAGTCAAACCAGCTTGTCTTCGCGGGAGAGGTTGCGCGCCACCCTGGATCACCGCGAGCCGGATCGGGTTCCGCTGGATTTTGGGAGCACTTCGGTAAGCCGCTACCGTCTGTGAGGATAAGCGGACCGCAGCCGCGGCGGTGCGCCTCGTCCCGGCGGTTGAGAATACCGCGTTTTCACGCCGTGCTCTCTTCACGGCTCAAACCGAGTACAAACGGAGCACAAGAATGGAAAAACGGTATGGGTGCGTCGAGACCCGTACTATTGACACTGCCGCCGGGACCTTGACGGGGCTGCTCATGCCCATCCCGAATGTGATCGCCGACGAAGAGCCGGAAGGGCCTCGGCCAGCAAACGCCGCCGCCGGATTTCCGCTGCCGGTATTCAGCACGGGCTACTTCCAGGGGATGTGTACGACATGTCCAAGTGGATAGTTTTCGGGCGAACGGCCATCTGGACGCGTCGGGCAGGCTACACCTCTACGGGTTGGGGCTATGCGGCCGGTCCGTTCTTCGTCGCCGTCAATTGTGGATCGTAATCAGCGTACCGGACTGCGTGGATACTCCACCGTAGGTCGCCGTGATGGATTGGTCGCCATTGGCGAGCGACGCTGGAATCGTCACGTTGAACTGGAATTCCCCCGGCCCGACGAGGCCCGCGAACTGCACCGTTGCCGCGACCCCACCGATCTTGATTACCGGCAAGGTCGATAGCGTGCCGGACTGGGTGACGAGGCCGCTTTGCACTGGCGCGCTGGTCTGTCCGAATCCGTTGGCGTAGAGCACAACGGTTTCGCCCGGCTTGGCCGGCGTAGTGGCGCCCGGATACAGCGTGGCCGGCCCGATCAGACTCCCGCCAGCGTGCTCGGCCGCAACATAGGGGCCACCGTTGAACACAAAGAAAGACGGGGAAATCGACTGCGCCTGAGCGGTGAACGCCGTGCCCGGGTTTCCGCCATTGGTGACCACCACCTGCACCGGCCCCTTCATCGCATCCGGCGGCGTGAGGATATTGATCTGCGCCGGACTGATGTAGTACACATACGCTTTCTTGCCGTTCACCGTCGCGCTAACCTGGTCCAGCTCGGTCGGCATTTGATTGCCCACGAAGTCCGAGCCTTGCCAGATGCGCGAATCGCCCGAGAGCGCGAGGTTCACGCCCTTGATCTCGACCCAGGTATTCGGCGCAATGGCCGGAGCTTCGCCCTCGGCATTCGCCACCTCCGCAATCTCCGGACCGCTAGCCGTGGCGGGAGGACCGGCAAAATAGGCGGTGACATACAAATCGTTCGCCAGGATATCGGTGCCCTCAAAGCCGTTGCCAAAGGAGAAACTCCACTCAAACCCGGCGGCTGGGCCGGCGGTGTCGCAAGCGCCCTGAATCGTGGACCCCTGGCAGGTCCAGTAAAGATAGGGCTGCATGTTTTTGAACGGCCCTACAGCGGTAGCGGGCGTCGCGACGACGGGCGTGCCCGGGCTCAAGCCCAGTTGGGCATAGAACAATTCCCCGAATGGGTTGCCGGCAGCGGCGGCGGCACAAATATAGGAAGCGTCGCAGCCGCGGTCAATAGGGGGCAGCTCCCAGTGTGTCTGACCGAGGTAGCCGGTGCCATTATAGGTGTTCATGTTCGCGACTAACTGGCTGGCCGAATTCCAGTTCATCGCGCCGTCCTGGTTGACGCATAGGTTCGGGCTGCCCTGATCCTTGCAGGGCGGCAGGCCGAAAGCGTTGGAAGCCGCCAGGTTGGCGTTCGCCAGCCAGGTGACATTCGTCACAGGGTCGTAGACGGTCTGCCCGCCGGGATTGACTTCGAGGCCAGTGCCGCTGGCGGGCGGCGTTCCGGATATTTTGCCTTGGATCATCGGCAGGGCATACAGGAAATTAGGTGCGGTGTTGCTGCCCTGGAATCCGCTGTTGAAAGAAAAAGTGCCATAGCCGATGCCGTTCGGTGGGGTGGTCTGCGACCAATAAAGATAAGGCTGGAAATTGCTGAATGGGCCGGCCGAGTCGTTCGGGATGGGAACGGCGGTATTGGGCGCTTTCAGGCCCAATGCATTGTAGTAGAGCGATCCCAGCGCGCTGGCCAGGCAATTGAACCCGAACGAGTTGTTTTGTGGCCCGGTAAACCCGCAGCCGCTGTCGGCGAGTGGCGTGGTCGGGAGTTGCCAGTTGGTGTGCCCCAGATAGTTGGCGGCGTTCATGGCTTGAACCCATGCGGCCGCGGCCTGGTAGCCCATCGAGCCGCTTGGGTTGACGCACGGTTGCGCGCCGGAAGCGTTGCACACCGGCAGGCCGAATCGGTTGGTGGCCGCCAAATTCGCGTCGGCGAGCCAACTGATGTCATTTACGGTGTCATAGACGGTGATGCCGTCCGGGCTGAAGACCAACGTCGCGGCCTGCAACGGCGACAACGCGCAGGCGACGAGCGCAACGGCCCCCATCATCGCTATCAGGTCGCGCAAGCCGCGGCTTCGCACCACGGTGTCCCCTCCGGTTCTCAGTGATTTGAGTTTAGCCGATCGGAAAGCGGATAGCGACTGGTTTACGGCGCATCCGGAAACAATTTACCTGGCTGTGTGACTGTACCTGGTGAAGCGGCCCATCCCGGCATTGGCGGGATGGCTAGCCGGAATCTTCCCGGAGACCTGACGCGCCAGCCGGGCGTTCTCCAGGATTGCTCAGGATTCGTTTTCGAGCATTTCGTAAGGCGAGTGGAAAGCCCGGCACCGGCTGCCTACCCTTGAACGAATTGCTACTGGAATCAATCGCTTAGTGATGGCCTTCAGCTCAAATAGTGGAGGACTGGTTGAAGGACATCCGCACGCTTCTGAAGACACAAGTCTTACGGTCTGCCAGCGATGTAATTGGAGCCCAGACGGAGCACAGAATGGGAGCCACCCAGCAAACTGGCCAGACTGTTGATTCTATGGAGCGGGAGACGGGGCTCGAACCCGCGGCGTCCGGCTTGGGAAGACGACTGTCAAATTGGAGAGAAAGAATATCGTGTTTCCTGGCACCTGGTTCTGGCGATTGAGAGTGCAGCGTTTACACCCAGTGCTCTCTTCACGGCCCAAACGGAGAACGGAGCACACGAATGCAAAATGGCGTGAATGCCCCGAGGCCCGCACCATTGGCGCTGCCGCTGCAATTGGACCGGATTGCTCACGCCCAAAGAGACGCCACAAGCGAAGACGTTGATGCCTCATCGCATCATTCGCAATCTACGGCAACGTCCGCGCCGCTGGCGATAGGGTTTGCGGCATTTCCTGGGTCAGACCGTCCGTGATCGCGACCGGTTTGGAGTCGAACGTGATCGTGCCGGGCTGCAAGCCTTCGCGCGTGGCCGTAACCTTGATCGTCCCCGGCATCAGGGTCGAGCGCATGGCCACGCGGTTGATGCCGCCCTCGGTGCTGAGGTACAGGTTGTTAGTGGAGTTGGTCTTGCCGGAGTTATAGCCGCCGCGCCAGATGGCGGGGCCGGTGGCCGAAACGGTCCTCCCCACCGACATCCAGGTGAAATCGACGCGGGCGTCGTCGGTCGGGCAACGCTCGCCGCTCGCGTTGACGACTTCAAAGTCGATCAGAGCGACGTCTTCGCCGTCGGCGCGCAGTCCCGCGGGAGCGGTGTGAAGGGTCAGCTTGATCGCCGCCGGAGCGCCGGCGGTCTTCAGTTCATGCTGTGTCACGGCAACACCGCCCTTGTAGCCGACGGCCTTGATGGCGCCGGGTGTAAACGCGATGTTCGGGAAGGCATAGAGATAACCGTTCTCCGGCTGGGCGTTCTTGCCTTGGCTAGTGCCGTTCACTAAGAGCTCGACACTGTCCACATTGTTGGCGATGACATTCATCGTCTTGGTCGTGTTGGCCGGGTACGTCCAATGCCCGATGATGTGGATGTCCGGCTTCTCGTTCTGCATCACGCGTTCGGCGAAGTAAGCTTCCTTGGGCAGGCGCACGGCGTCGAGCTTGCCGCTGACGCGGGCGACCTCGCTCGAGTCCTGCCGGCCGTCAGCGTCGGAATCGGTGAAGTAGATCGATGCGTAGGCCGCCCACTTGGACTTATCGGGGTCGGAGTTGGAAATTCGGTTGGACCAGAACCTCCAATATTGCCTGACCTGCGCCAGGGCGAAGGTCTCGGAATTGTAGTTCCACGTGTCGTTCGGCCCCTTCTTGAACCCGAAATAGGGCGGTGAATAGTCGTCCCAGAAGCGGCGGGCGCCTTCATCGCGGAAATCCTCGGTTTCAATGAGGGGAGCCTTGTCGCGCATCGGGGCGCTGTAGGGCCCGCCGAGCATGGTGCCGAACCACTCGGTAATGGCCGTCGCCGGTTCCCGCAGCGAGCGGCACCCCATAATCCGGCCGCCGTGCGGGTCCAATTCCTTGCGCATATCCACCATCTCCTGCATCTGGGCCGCGGTAACTCCGGTGTTCCCCGCCTCCCAGAAGAGCACGCTGGGGTTGTTGCGAAGGTAGACGATGGTGTCGCGCATGACCTCCACGCGCTGCTCCCATTGACGGCCTTGAGCATCCTCTTCCTTGTCGCCGGCGGGCGCGACCTCGACGATGCCGAACCGGTCAAACGCTTCGACATCCGCCTTCTGCGGCGCCACGTGCATCCAGCGCATGTAATTTCCGTTGCTATCGCGAAGCATCCGGGCGGTGAAATCGTGCATCCAGTCGGGATAGCCGGCGCCGACGCCGGCCCATTCGTTGGCGGAGCGCTGGGCGAATCCCTTGAGATAGACGAACTTGTCATTGATGTAGACGCCGCCAGTGCCGGCGCCGCCCTTGAATTCCGTCTTGCGGAACCCGGTCGTCACCTTGCTCGCATCGACGACCTTCCCGTTGACGGTCAGCATCGTGTAAACGTCGTATAAGTACGGATCGTCGGGGCTCCAGAACCGGGCATTGACCAACGGGCCGGCGGCCTTTAGAACGGTCTTCGCGCCGGACAACATATCCACGCCGTCGCCCTTGAACGTGGCGCGGACTATGCCGTCCTTATCCACGACCACGCCCGACAGGGTGACGGTCGCCTGCGGGACCTTCCGATCGGCCGTGGCGTTGTGCACCTGCGATTCGACCGTGACATCGCAGGTACGGCCGGAGATGTTGTAGTTAGTGCAGTAGACATACGTGCCGGTCGTCTTCAGGCCGTAATACAGCGGCAGGGTCTGGTAGATCTTCCCCGTGACGTGCAGCCACACCCGCCGGTTGATGCCGCCGTGGTCGGGGTTGAAATCGTTGGCGTTCCATCGGTACGGGGTGTCAGTGGCCCGCTCCCTGTAACTCGTGCGATTGTCCACTTGGACCGCCAGCACGTTGTCCTGGTCGCCGAACAGCACTGCGGACGTGATGTCCACGCCGTAACCCGTTATGCCGTTCTCATACAGACCGAAGGGCTTCCCATTGAAATAGATATCCGCGGCCTGGCGCATGCCCTCGAACTCGATGAATACTTTCGATCCCGCGGCTTCGGCCGGGAGCCTGAAATGTTTCCGGTACCAGCTCAGGCCCTTGTACGTGCCGCGATCGCCGCCGCTGTGGTCGATGATCACGCGGAACGAGTCGACATCGTTGAACGAATGCGGCGTGCTGACGGTCTCCCATTGGGAGTCGTCGAACGACACCGCCTGGGCGCCGGGCACGTCCTGGCGGATGAACTTCCAGCCCGCATTGAAATTGTAGGTGACGCGCGGCGACGCGGGCGGCGTGTAGCGCGGCGTATCCGCGAAAAGCGGACTACCGGAAACCAGAACGGCGAAGGCAACCAGCGGCAGCACGAGGATCGGCTTCATGCGAGCCAGTTTAGCCGATGCAGGCCCTGACCCGCAATTGGCGCGGCCAGGACGTACCTCATCCATATGCGGCCGATGAGAACCGGGCCTGATTCAAACAACGGCAGGCCGGCGCCCTGCGATGCTGCCAGGTCAATAACCGGATAGAGGACTACTTGGGAGACGCATCGTCCGGCGGCCTGATCTCCACTTCTGCGTTGCGCACCCGTGTGCGGCCGCGAAACGCCGCTCACCGGCCGCGTGCAACGGGAGGCGGGGATCGCGTGGGAGTTCGCGGCCGGGCAGGACCGGGCCGGCCTGGCCGCCAGTGAGCTGTCAGCCGCCGTGTCGCGGATCTCACGGCGCGAAAGCCGCACTTCGCCTCTACCCGGTCCTCCCGCGGCAGGCGGCAATGGGCGCCCAGGAAACGCCCGGTCAGGCCCCGTTATTGCACCGGAACCGGAAAGGCCTTGCTACCGTCGTTAAGCTCGAGGCGCAGGTAATCCCAAACGACGCCGGTCGTGAGATCTCCGGCCGGAACGGTCAGCGTCATGGAATTCTCGCCCTCCTTCAGCAGGGCGGCGTCGAACTTCTGGGTGTATTGATACCACACGCCCGTATCGGTGTTGTAACGGAGAGCGTTGGTGGCGACCGGCCGGATGCTGCCGATGGGCTGTCCGTTGACGCCGATGGCCAAACCGCCGTTGCCGTCGGCTCCGGCCAGCGCCACGCGCAATACGGCCTGGCCTTTCGAGGCCGCCTTCATATTGAATTTGACGGTCCAGGTTGTGGCCCGGCCGCGGCCCCACTCTCGCCACATGTCCTGGGTTCCGGTTGGGCTATTCACCCAGCCAAACCGTTGGTTCAACGGGTCCTTGGCGGCGGGATTCTTCCAGGCGCCGGAGAGGGCGTGCGGCACCTCTTCGAAGAACCAATCCTTGCGATAGTCGCTCTTACCAATGGTGTAAGTGATGTCGTTGGGGAACAGATCGGAGTAGCGCAGGCACCATCCCCACAGCCAGTAATTGGCGCCGTCACCCTTGAAGAACTTGCCGCCGGTGCGGTCCGGATAGCCGATTTCCCAGATCTGCTTGCCATATCGTACCGGCTGCCAGTCGAGTTTTCCCAGATTCAGGTTCTTGCCCGCTTCGACGGCGATGTTGGCCTTGGCGTATTCACCGAGCACTCCGTCGGCAAAGGCGTGAAGCGTGTACGAGCCGGGGCGGACGTTGGCGATCGTGAATCTGCCGTCCTCGGCGCCTTCGGTCCAAAACTGATAGTAATTCCCATCGTGCGGCCAGGTTACTGTCGTGCCATTGCCTGCCCGCAATTGAAACGCGCTTCCATTACCCTGGTAATCCGCGTGAGCCAGGCCGACTGTCAGATGAGGTAGTTTCTTCGTAACCGCCTGGGGGTCATCGAGAACGAGTTGTCCGGTAACATTGCCGCGCGCCTCTTTCCGCGGGTAGTCCACGCCGCTGACCCAGTTGTACGGCCACGAGGCCCTCTCCGATTTCGCACGGGCAAGCGCATCCTGCCAGAGAGCGATGGCGTTGTTACGCCATACCGCGGGCACGGTCGGATCCCCGGCCGTGGCCGTCAGAGCGTCCAGATCGGCCTTGGACGCATCCTTGGGATCGGCCAGCGCGTTGTAGTAGACAAAAATCGGTCCGATGACCTTTTTCCAGTCTTCGCCGGCGGGGATGTTGTTGCCCGCCCCCCCGGCATAGTGACCGGAGGTCCAGTAATCCAGCAGCGTTGCCATCATGTGGGCGACCAGATCCAGCTTTGACGCGCCGCCGCCAATGTACTCCGTGGCTGGGTTGATGAAATAGACGCCGATATGGTTCTTCGTGCTGGACCAGCCGTAGGCGGGAAGCTTGTAGGGTACGCCGCAGTAGCTGTACTTGTGTTCGACCGAGTTCTTGTAAATCCCGGAGAGGAGGATCTTCTGCTCCTTCGCGTGAATGACCACGCCGTCCCGCACGTCTTGACTCGAGCACATGAGCATGTTGCGGTCGGCGTTGACGGAGATCCAGTCGAACGTCGGATCGAGCTGGAGGATGAATCGGCTTTCGCCCTCGCCCGCGGCGGGATAGGTGGCCGCGTGCGAGAACTCGGCGTAGGTGTAGAAGCCGCTCACGCCGCGCTCCAGCGCGTAGCGTATTTCAATGTCCATCCGGCCGTCCACGCCCTTGATGGCGACTTCCGCGCGTTGGCCGCCGTTTTTCGCCGGGTCGATCGTTATCGACTGGGTCACGGCGCCGGATGGCTTCTGTTCCCAGATCCCGCCCGGGCCCATGGTGTTGATACCGTGGTAAATCAGCGACGGCATAACGCTGTTGTTCTTGTTAATGGTGGCCTTGACGATGCCGTTGTCGAGGGTCCAGGTGGCGCCATTGTCGGTGACGGTCACCGGTGCGTTGACGTTGAGATTGGCAACCCTAGGCAAAACATCGGCGGCGCGCAACGCCGCTGCGCCGGATGACAACACAACTGCCAGGGCGAGAAAGGTGGATACAAAGAGGCCACGCCGACCAGCCAACAGACGTGCGTCCAATCCGAAAGAAGATTGCCGGGTATCGCAGCCGGCGAGGGTCACCCTGTGGCCCGGCGCGTGAAGCCCGGTTGCCGGGTGAACCGAAAACGCGGACCTGGCGGCGTCACCACTGGAATCGGCCACAACGATAAGCATTACTGACTGGTAGCATGATTTCATGCCAGAGCGCAAAGGTGGGATGCGCAAAATGCACGACATGGAACTAGCTGAAACGCTGGTCTATTGTGGGCATCGGACCAAGCACGAGATTGCTTCGAACCCAGCGGCGTGTTACCGGTTTTGTGTGGCCCAGGCTGCGGGAGTGAGTTCGCCCAGTGGTTGGATACTCACATCGGCTAAGCCGGACAGAACGGCAGCCAGGTACTTGCGGCCGGAATCTGGGGTCTGTTGCTGAGCGGCAGGATACGTAATTGGCGTAGAGCCAGAAAATGGAGCGGGAGACGGGGCTCGAACCCGCGACGTCCAGCTTGGGAAGCTGACCATGGATTGAAAATGCAGAATCTGGCGTCCATGGTGCTCATTCCTGGCTTTGGCAAGTATCCTGTTTTCAACGGCCTGCTTTGAGGCTGTCCTTATTGGAGCAGTTTTGGAGCAGATCGGGCAAGGGTTGCTCTTGGCAGAAGGCCATCTGACCAAACGGCTCTTTGCCAGCATGTTGGGTCGGATCGACCATCTTGCGCTTCTGTCGGGATAGCCGAGGCTATGGCCACGCAAGGAAACGTTTAGTTATGTCCCAGGAATGGAAAGGTGTCTAAAAAAACGGGTTCTGGAAGCCCCGGCGACGAGTTTTTGGGGACTATGGAGAGGTTGTTGGCAGCCAGGGTGAGCGCCTGGAAAAATTATGTGCTCGCCTGCGCCCAAATGGGTGTACATTTTCAATCGCCGGAGGGCCAAAACGTTAATTCCGGCTTACAGCTTCGAAAAATCCAGCGTTGCGAAATAGTCGTCCATCGTCTCAGCGCGGCGAATCTGCTGCACCTTGCCGTCCTCACGCAGCAGCAGTTCGGCGCACCGCAGCTTGCCGTTGTACTGGAACCCCATGGAATGGCCGTGCGCGCCGCCATCGTGAATCACGAGGATGTCTCCGATCTCCACCTTCGGCAGCATCCGGTCAATGGCAAACTTGTCATTGTTCTCGCACAGCGAGCCGACGACGTCAACCTTCGTGTCGGCGGGAGCGTGTTCCTTCCCCAGGACCGTAATGTGGTGATAGCCGCTCCGCTTCCCCTCCTGGTAGTACATCCCCGGCCGCATCAGGTTGGCCATGCAGGCATCAACGCCGACGCAGTCCTTGTAGGTGTGCTTCTCGTGAATGGCTCGTGTCACCAGGAACCCGTACGGCCCTGTAATGCAGCGGCCACACTCCATGTACACCCGCAGCGGATGCAACCCTGCCGGCCGGATCCGTTCGTCGTAGAGCTCCTTCACGGCCTGACCCAGCGCCTCCAGGTTGAGGGGCTTCTCGTCCGGCCAGTAGGGAATGCCAATTCCTCCGCCGAGGTTCACAAAGTCCAGCCGCACGCCGGGTTTATCGGCCAGCTCGACGGCCAGATCAAACAGCATGCGCGCTGTCTCGATGAAAAACTCCGGGTTCAGTTCGTTCGAGGCGACCATCGTATGCAACCCGAACCGCTTGCTTCCCTTCTTTCCAGACGACGCATATGCCTCGAACAATTGGGGGCGCGTGAGTCCGTACTTGGCCTCCTCCGGGTGGCCGATGATCGCGTTGCCCCTGCGCAGCGGTCCCGGGTTGTAGCGAAAGCAAATCAACTCCGGCAATCCCCCCGCATGCTCCTCGACATACCGCAAATGCGAAATGTCATCGAGGTTGATAATCGCTCCCAGCTCCTTCGCTCGCCGGTACTCCGCGGAAGGCGTGTCGTTCGACGTGAACATGATGTTCTCGCCGGTGATCCCGACCCGCGCGGCCAGCTCCAGCTCCGGCAAACTGGAGCAGTCGGCGCCAAAGCCTTCCTCTTTCGCGATCTTCAGGATGTACGGGTTGGGCGTCGCCTTGACGGCAAAGTATTCCTTGAATCCGTCGCACCATCCAAACGCGGCGTTCAGTCGCCTGGCGTTCTGGCGAATGCCCCGCTCGTCGTAGAGGTAAAACGGCGTGGGATAGTCGCGCATGATTTCGCGGACACGAGCTTCATCAAACGGGAGTTTCTTGACGTTGTCGATGGTCATCCTGGGTGGTTACGATACGCCTTTCTCTGAGCAATTCGCGGCCTAACGGTGAGTATACCCGATCGTGTAGACTGAGTACTATCATGAGATTAGGCGATCTCCTGGCGAAGCACCCGAGCGTCACAATGCAGCCGGATTCCGCTGAAACAAAGGACCTTTTCATCTTCGGCGTTACGGAGGATTCCAGAGACGTTCGCTACGGCTTCCTTTTTTGCGCTCTGCCCGGAGTGAATGAAGACGGGCTCGCCTACTGCCCTCAAGCCGCCGCCAGAGGGGCACAGGCAATCGCCGTCCCGGAAGGGACGCGCGACGAAGCGCTGGGCCTCAACGAGTACGAGCGCGAAAAAATGGCCGTGCTCCGCGTGCGGGACATTCGCGGGTTCTACGGCCGCCTGGCGGCCGACTTCCACTCCGGCCGTCCCGGGACGATGGCAGCCGTCACTGGCACCAATGGCAAGACATCCACCGTGTGCTTCCTTCGAGATCTGTGGGTAGCCAACGGTCACAACGCCATGAGCCTGGGAAAGGGCCATGAGGACTATCAGATCGTTCTGGAGCGAGACCCGTCGGGCCGGCCCATCTGTGATTCCCGGGGACGCCCCGTAACGAAGAAGATCCCATTCTCAGACGCGACGATCATCCGTGAGATCGCCGCGTCGCTTTAAGGCTGAACTTGGCAGACTTCTATGATGCCCGCGGCAATACCTACTTTGTCGCTTCACCGGACGAGATTGGCCGGTTCTCCGAACTTCCCCGAACCGCCGCTGAAGCCGCCGCGTCGCGAGGGCGATGGGCGGCGAGCGCGATTGACCGCATCTGCGGCCGGAGGAACGCTTCCGAGGGCAAGAGGTACCTGTCGGATGGATTGCTGGTCGGACCGTTTCCCGAAGAAAACGCTTTTGGCCTGCTGATCGTCAACACCGACGGCACCCTCGCCGAACGCAGCGGGAACGGCCTGACGATTTTCTCGCAGTTCCTGGTGGACACCGGGCGGGCCCATCGCACGGATGCATTCATCGTGCGCATCTATCACGACAATCCTGGGGCGCCGATGGTGGAGGCTCGGGTCGAAGCGGCTGTGCGGGACGGGCGGAAGGGATTTTGGATCGACATGGGCCTGCCAACCTATGGACTCTCCGCGGTGGATGCATCCTCCGAATATGTCGGCGTTTCTGAGTTTGAAGGCCGCCCCACCTTTCGCGTCTTTGCTCTCGAACCGATCGAGGCATCGTGGCAGTGCAGCCAATTTGTAAATGTTGGAAATCCGCATTGCGTGACCTTCCTGAAAACCCCCAGCCTGTTGCCTTCCATGGAGCAAATCGGGTCGCGGAACTGGATGCCCCGTCTGGCCGCCATCGCCAATAGCACCGAAAGCAATGGCGTGCGAGGCAGCGGGCGTCCGTGCAGGAACGGAATCAATCTGCAGTGGGCCTCCCGGGTTGGGTCGGATACCATCGCTGCCAGAGTTTTCGAGCGCGGCGAGGGACCGACATTGTCCTCCGGCTCCAGCGCAACGGCCGTAGCGTGTGCCGCGAGGGCGCTGGGGCTTGTAGATGCGAAGACCGTCAATGTTGCGATGCCGGGAGGCGTTGCGCCGGTTCGATTCGATGAAGATAATGGTATCTTGGAGCGTGTAATGTTGTTTGGCGAGGCTCGAAAATCGAATCCGCAAGAGTAACCCGACAAATCAAATTCCGAACATGACCCAAATCAACGAAAACTATCTCAAGCTGACCGGTGGTTACCTGTTTTCTGAAATTGCCCGCCTCGTGAAAACTTTCCGCGAGGAAAACCCCTCCGCAAATCTGGTCCGACTGGATATAGGGGATGTTACCGAACCGCTGGCCCCCGCGGTGATACAAGCGATGCATGCAGCCGTAGATGAAATGGCCGTGCGGTCATCGTTCCGCGGCTACGGGCCCGAGCAGGGCCACGGCTTCCTGCGCGAAGCCATCGCCAAAAACGACTACCAGTCTCGCGGAGCCGACATAGACGCAAGTGAGATTTTCGTCTCCGACGGATCGAAGTGCGATTCAGGAAATATTCTGGATATCTTCGGGGCGGATAACGTGGTCGCCGTCTTGGACCCCGTTTACCCGGTCTACGTGGATACCAATGTGATGGCCGGCCACACAGGTCCGGCAGACGCCGCCGGCCGCTACGGCGGATTGGTTTATCTTCCGGTTACTGCGGAGAACGATTTCGTTCCCGATCTCCCCGGGCAGCGCGTCGATCTGATTTATCTGTGCTATCCCAATAACCCCACCGGCGTGGTTGCATCGAAGGAAATGCTGCAGCGTTGGGTCGACTACGCGCACCAGAACGGCTCGACCATTCTGTACGACGCGGCCTATGAGGCCTACATCACCGACCCGTCCATTCCCCATTCGATTTTCGAAATTGACGGAGCCAGGGACGTCGCAATCGAGTTCCGCAGTTTCAGCAAGACGGCCGGATTCACCGGTGTTCGGTGCGCCTTCACGGTCATTCCGAAAGGTCTCAAGGGAAAGACGCAGGATGGTCACGAAGCCTCGATTCATTCGCTGTGGAATAGACGCCACAGCACCAAGTTTAATGGGGTCTCTTATCCCGTTCAGCGAGGCGCGGAGGCAATTTACTCGCCGGAAGGCAGGCAGCAGGTTCGGGCAACCATAGAGATTTATCTCACCAACGCCAGGCTGCTGCGTGAAGCGCTGAAGAAGCTGGGAATACAGGCCTACGGCAGCGTGAATGCGCCTTATGTGTGGCTGAAGATTCCCGGCAGCTTGAGCAGTTGGGATTTCTTCAACAAGCTGCTGCGGGAAGCCAACGTAGTGGGAACACCAGGAAGCGGGTTTGGAGCCTGCGGGGAGGGCTATTTCCGCTTGAGCGCCTTCAACAGCCGCGCCAACGTCGAAGAAGCCGGAAAACGTATTGCCAAAATCATCTAGCCTCATCCAGTCCGGCCACGGATTCGCGTCGCCTCCACCGGCAACGTTGCGAAGCCCCAATAAGTCCTCTGTTCGGGACCCAATTTTCGGGCGACGACCGCCCCGAGATCATGCTATGCTAAACGCCTGCCGAGGTGGCTTCCATGGATCTATTCCGACTTCACGGCTGCGGGACCCCGCTGGTCACGCCGTTCCACACGGACGGCAGCTTGGACGAGCAGGCGATGCGCCGCCTCCACCGGCGCCTCGGCCCCTTGATGCAGGTCCTATTCATCGAAAGCAATCCCATCCCGGTAAAGGCAGCTCTGGCCGCCATGGGCCATATTGATCCCTCCTACCGGCTGCCGCTGGTTCTCCCCCGGCCGGAAAATCAAGCGAAGGTCGAGAAAGTTCTGCAGGAGCCCGGATTGCTGGCCGGCAAGGAATAGGAATATGTCGCTGGCAGAGAAGATTGAGCGCCTGTACCATCAGCAGACCACGGACTACGGACAAGAGTTCTTCGACGCCTTTAAGGAGCTGAAACAGGGGCTCAATAGCGGCGAGATCCGCGCGGCGGAGCCCGCGCCAGGGGAGTTAACGGGATGGAAGGTGAACGCCTGGGTGAAGATGGGAATCCTTTTGGGGTTCCGCGTCGGGATGCTCGATGATATGTCGGCCTCAGGCGACGGCGGGGCGTTTACCTCTTACGATAAGAACACCGATTCACTGAAAGACATGAACAGCGAAAGCTGCGTCCGCGACGCGCTAGGGGGCTCGTCCATCCGGGACGGCAGCTACCTGGGCAAGGGCGTGGTCTGCATGCCTCCCATATTCGTCAACGTGGGCGCCTACGTGGATGATGGTGTGATGATGGACTCCCGCGCTCTGGTGGGCTCCTGCGCTCAGGTGGGAAAGCGGGTGCATGTCGGCGCCGCCAGCACGATCGGCGGCGTGTTGGAGCCGGTCGGCGCTCTGCCGGTCATCGTGGAAGATGGCGTCCTGATCGGGGGAAATTGCGGACTCTATGAAGGCGTTATGGTCAAGCAAGGCGCCGTGCTCGCCGCTGGCACCATCCTGACCGGCTCGACGCCCGTCTATGACGTGGTCCGGGGAGAGGTCTATCGCAGGGCCGGTGATTCTCCGCTCGTGATCCCGCGCGACGCCATCGTTGTTCCCGGCTCCCGGGCCGTCACGAGCGGCCCGGGAAAAGAGTGGAACATCTCCATCAACACGCCGGTCATCGTCAAGTACCGCGACTCCAAAACTGACAGTTCGATCCGCCTGGAAGATTTACTTCGCTGAGGTTCCCGCTGGCTCCGTCCGTTCCGTGAGCGGGGGAAGATATTCCCGCTTTAGTTCATCCGCAAGAAGAAGGTAAAACTCTCATTGCGACAAGTCCATCGCATTCCATCGGGTCAAGTCCTTCACAATTGACTCCCCTGGCCCGAGCCATCTGCGCACCCTTAAGTCATTGAAACGAAGTAATTCGTGAGGAAATCTTAGCTACAAAATCATCTACAGGCAATTTTTAGTGGCGCTATGCTTGGAAAGCTTTCATATGAGTTCACGCTTAGTTCCTCCGTAGAGGATGAAGACATGCTCAGCCGGACAGAGTAGCAGACGTTGAGACTTTGCTCTGAGACTTGGTTCATGCCAAAAAAGGGCACTTTGAGATGTTTATCCGCGGAGGTCAGCCTGAATGCCGGGCGGCCAAGCGCTGGCACCTCGCTCGAATAGCCGCAAGTCGGGCAGCACGCCGCTGACCATTTGCCGACGAGGCAGGTGCTCCCCGCGGACGTTGGTATATCTACACCGGTCGCAAGCCCTCGAACTTGCCGCTTGCACCCGTATCGCCTGGATGGACCGAGACGCCAAACGACTGCCAGCGTGATCCGCTGGCAGTCATGTCTACGCAATTACTTGAAAACGAGGAGCTTAAGGGTCCGAAAACTTGGGGGATGCTCCATTAGTGGGAACCTCAGGCTAGTCAGCAAGCCCTAAGTTATTGAAAACATGGAGCGGGAGACGGGGCTCGAACCCGCAACGTCCAGCTTGGGAAGCTGGCATTCTACCACTGAATTACTCCCGCTCGGAGCTACGACACAAACCTACCAGAATATTGGCCATCTGTCCAGCCCCGAGCGCCGGCCAACCAGCCAGACAAAGTGCCCATCACGTAAACCCTGAACCGCCATGGGGGTACGGGCAGCCCAAGAGCCGCCGCCAGACCCCACCATACCGTCCCAGCCGCTCCCGCTAGAACGCCAGCGGCGTGTGGAACACATTCACGGCGTAGAAGTAAAGTTCGGCATCCAGACAGCGCTTGATGTTCCCGGCTTCGCGGAAACCGTGCTGCTCGCCGGCAAACAGAAAGTAGCCGACGGCGGCGCCTCTCTTGCGCAGGGCTTCCACCATTCGCTCGGCCTGGTTGGGCGGCACCACGCGGTCTTCTTCGCCCTGGAAGAAAATCACCGGGACCGACAGGCGGTCCACGTGGGCCAGCGGCGAGCGCTCGCGGTAGAGATCCTCGCGCTCCGGGTACGGGCCGATCAGTCCGTCCAGGTAGCGCGATTCGAACTTGTGGGTTTCGCGCGCCAGAACGGCCAGATCGCCGATGCCGTAGTAGCTGGCGCCGCCGCGAAAGCAGTCGCGGAAGGTGAGCGCGGCCAGCGTCGTGTAGCCTCCGGCGCTGCCGCCGGTGATCACGCTGCGCGCCGCGTCGGCCAGGCCGCGTTCGGCGAGGTAGCGGGCGCCCGCGACACAATCGTCCACATCCACGATGCCCCAGTTGCCGTCCAGGCGCTCGCGGTAGGCGCGGCCGAAACCGGTGCTGCCGCCGTAGTTGACGTCGAGGACGGCAATGCCGCGGCTGGTCCAATACTGAATGCGCAGGTCCAGCGTGCTGCCCGCCGCGGCGGTGGGCCCGCCGTGGCATTTCACCACCAGCGGAGGCTTGTCGCCATCGGGCGCCTGGTAGTCGGGGTTGAAGGCGGGGTAGTAGAGACCATACGCGGTGTGCCCACCCGCGCTTTGGAACTCCACGGGTTCGACGCGCGTGAAGTAGCGCGCCACCGCGGGATCGTCGGCCACGGCGGTGGATTTCCTGAGCGTCTCCGTCTCCCCCGTCGCCGGATCGAGCAGGACGAAGCTGGCGGGCGTGGTGGCGCTTCCGCCGCGGAAGACCACGCGGCCGCCCCAGGCGCGCACCGACGAGAAATCGGAATAGGGCAGATCCAGCGGCGCGAAGCGGCCGGCGACCAGATCTACGACGCCGAGGCGCCCCAGTCCTTTCGAACTGTACGAGCACACGATGCGGCCCGCGCCGCCTGGTGCGTAGGTGGACAGTCCGAAAACCCACTGGGGGTAGCCGAATTCGGCTTCCATGGGAATCAGCGGGCGGGTTTCGAGCGTGTCCAGCGCGCAGGCGTACAGATTCCCCCATCCGCTTCGGTCGGAGACGAAGTAAATCTCGGCTCCGTCGGGCGACCATTCGGGCTGGAAAATAGCCTCGCTCTCGCCGCCGGCGATGGCCATGGGAACGGCGGCCGGAAAGCCGTCGTCGTCCAGCGGGACGGCGTAGAGAGTCGTCCCCATCCAGGGCATGCGCGGGTGGTCCCAGGCCAGCCAGGCCAGCCACCGGCCATCGGCCGAAAGGCGGGGCGACGAGTAGAAGTCGTGCCCGGAAGCCACAATTTCGCCCGCGCCCGGCTGGTTCAGGTCGATGCGCACCACGGTGTTGACCGCCTCGCCTGCCCCGCCGTGGTCTTCGCGGATGCCGATCCAGGAATGGCGGGCGATGTCGATCGTGCCGTCGGCGTAGCGCCTGGGGCCGGGCGGCGTAATGGCGGCGGGCTGAGCCGAGCCGGGGTGGATGGCGTAGAGACGCTGGTCGCTGTCGTTGGAAAAGTAGAGGACGCCGGACGCCACCGTCCAGGCGCCGCCTCCGTATTCGTGAACCCGCGTGCGGGCGCTGAACGGCGGAGCCAGGAGGTTGCCGGCCGTGGCGTTGACGATCACGGAACGGCCGGATTCCTGCGGCCGCGACTCCTGCCAGTAGATGCCCGTCGCGTCGATGCGGATTTCCGAGAGGCCGATCGATTGGGCCACGATCAGGTCGCTCGTGATGGGGGATCGCCAGGCGGCGTAAGGCGCGGTTGTCACGCAGCAATTACAGCAGAAACCCCGGGACGCGGCAACGCCGCTCGCGGCGCCAGTGGATGCGCCGGCTCAATGTACTACTATTCTTCCAATTCTTCGCGCCCCGCGACGGTTTTGCGTGGGGCAGGCTGGCAGCCTGCGGCCGATTGTGGGTGCCCTCTGGGCGCGGCCCGGCGAGCGGAGCTCGCCTGCGCGCGAGACGATCCGGCCCCCGGCAGCCCGGATTATCCCGCGCGGTTGGGTTGCGGCTCTGCTGCTCTGCGGGGCAGGTTGTCAACCTGCGGCGGGTTGTCAATCCGCCTTTTCGCCGGCCAGCCCGATCGCCCGGTGCCCTCAGGGCGGCCCGCGGCGGCATCCGCGTTCGCGCCGCGCACCCGGTCTCCGGCCCGAAATCACCAGCGCGGCGATTTGCAGTATAGTAGGTTGCCGGAGACTGGGATGAAGAATCGGAAACGCGGTCAGGGCGGGTGGGCTTCGCTCGCGCTCCTGTTGGCGCTGGGCTCGCCGGCCGCGGTGGCTGACAACTATCCGCGGCAGCCGGGCATCGACGTGCAGCATTATGTCCTGCGGGTGGCCCTGAACGACGAGAACGACGAGATCGCCGGCCACACCACGGTGACCGTGCGCTTCCTCAAGGACGGGCTTGCGGAATTCTGGCTGGACCTGGCTTCCCCGAAGGGCGGCAAGGGCATGACCGTCGCCGGCGTATCCATCGGCGATGTCTCGCTGCGCTACACCCACCTGCTCGATCGTCTCACCATCAAGCTGCAGACCCCGTCGAAAACCGGCGACCTCCGCCAGTACGACATTCAGTACCACGGCGTTCCCGCGGGCGGCCTGAAGGCGCTCGGAAACAAATTCGGCGAGCGGTGTTTTTTCAGCGTGAACTGGCCGGCCTTCGCGCACCAGTGGCTGCCCATGATCGATCATCCCTACGACAAAGCCACCAGCGAGTTTCTCGTGACCGCGCCATCCAAGTACCAGGTGGTGGCGAACGGGACGCTGGTGGAGCGGATCGACGTGGGCGACGGACGGCGCATGACGCACTGGAAACAATCCCAACCCATCGCCTCGTGGCTGAACGATATCGGCGTGGCGCAGTTCGCCGTGCGGCACTTCGCGACAGTGATGGGAGTTCCCCTGGCCACCTGGGCGTTTCATCGGGACCGCGACGCCGCCATCGTCAGCCTGGAGACCCCCATGCGCCAGGCCATCGAGTTCTTCGGCGACGTGGTGGGGCCGTATCCCTACGACAAGCTGGAAGGCGTCGAGGCGGCCGGCATGGTGGGCGGAATGGAGCACGCCAGCGAGCCGTTCTTTGGGCAGAACTCCATCGGCGACCGGCCGCTCGCCAGCCTGGTATGGCACGAGGTATCGCACCAGTGGTTCGGCGATTCGGTTACGGAAAAGGACTGGGACGATGTCTGGCTGAGCGAAGGCTTCGCCACTTACTTCGCATCGCTGGCGCAGGAGCACATCGAGGGCCGCGACGCGTTTGTCGAGTCCATGAAGCGTTCCCGCACCGCCATCCTGGCCATGGAGAAGCGGGCTCCCGCGGTGCCGGTGGTTCACGACAACCTGCCGGAAATCGCCGGCGGCCGCGCGCCCGCGGGGATCGTCTATCAGAAGGGCGCCTGGACGCTGCACATGCTGCGCGGCGCCGCCGGCAACGAGAAGTTCTGGGCGGGAATCCGCGAATATTACCGCCGGTTTCGCGATGGCAACGCATCCACCGCCGATTTCCGGCAGGTGATGGAGGAAGTCTCCGGCGGCGACCTGGATTGGTTCTTCCAGCAGTGGCTCTACCGCGCCGGGTCGCCCGCCGTGGAAGGCTCGTGGACTTACAACGCGGAGAGCAAGAAGATCGAGTTGGACCTGGCGCAGACGCAGGCCGGCGATGTGTACCGTTTGCCCCTCGATGTGGCCGTTTCGGCACAGGGCGCTCCCGCGACAATCGAAAAGATCGAGCTGAACGCCAAGCGCCAGAGATTCGAGATCGCCGCCGGCAAGGAGCCCGCGACCGTCGAGTTAGACCCCGACGCATGGGTGCTGATGGACGTGAAGTTCGCCAGGAAGTAGACCCGTGTGGGGCAGGCTTGCAGCCTGCGGCGGGTTTGTAACCCGCCTCCCGCGAGCGTCTGCCAAAACCGCGCAGGCGGGATGCAATCCCGCCGCAGACTGCAAGCCTGCCCCACAAGCGACTGGCAACGAACGTGCAGTTTACCGCGGCATGCGAATCAGTGCCGCCGCTTTGTCCCTGATGTTACTCTCCGCCTGTTATGGCGCCGATCCATCCCTGACCATTTACAACCAGCGCTTCGCCGTGATTCGGGAAACCATTCCGCTGGACTTGAAGCCAGGCGTCAATTCGATCCAGTTCGATGGCGCTACCGCGCTCCTGGAACCGCAATCGGTGATGCTGCGCGATCCGGCGGGACGCAGCGCGTTGCGAATCCTCGACCAGAACTACCGTGCCGACCCGGTGTCGATGGACGCGTTGCTGAGGCGCTACGAAGGGCAGCAGATCGAGTTCCAGGTGCGCATGGGAGATAAGACCGAAGTGATCGCCGGGAAGATCGTGCGCGCCAGCGGCCCGCCGGTAGCGCAGCAGGGTCCGTACTATCAGCAGGCGGTGTCCCAGCCGCAGCCCATCGTGGAGGTCGGCGGCAAACTCCAGTTCGGCCTGCCGGGGACGCCGCTGTTTCCGGGGCTGGGCGCGGGGATGATTCTGCATCCCCTTATCGAGTGGACCGTGGAAACCGATCGCGCCGGGCGGCTGGACGCCGAGCTGGCTTACGTCTCGGGCGGTTTGAACTGGAGCGCCGATTACAACATCGTGAGCGGCGACGGCAACGCCCTGGAGATCATCGGCTGGGTGACCATGGAAAACAGTAGCGGCAAGGAGTTCGAAAACGCTCGGGTGAAACTGATGGCTGGCGATGTGAACAAGATTCAACCTCCGGCTAACGGCCGGGGCATGGGCGGCGAGTTCAGGATGACGGCCGGCGCCTACTCGAGCTCGGGTGCGCCCCCAGTTGTGGAGAAGACTTTCGACGAGTATCACCTGTACACCCTCCAGCGCCCGGTGACCCTCCACGACAGCGAAACCAAGCAAGTGGAATTCGTCCGGGCGGACGGCGTGAAATCCGAAGTCGTGTACATCTACGACGGCATGAAGACCGACTCTCGCTACAGCGGATGGAATTCCGACATGGTCCGCAACAACTCGGAATATGGCACGCTATCCAACAACAAGGTGTGGGTGATGCGCGAGTTCGTCAACTCGGAAGCCAACCACCTGGGAATGCCGCTGCCCAAGGGCCGCGTGCGCTTCTACCGCCGCGATACCGACGGCCAACTGGAATTCACCGGCGAAGACGCCATCGACCACACGCCCAGGGACGAGCGCATCCGCGTGTTCACGGGAGCGGCGTTCGACATCGCCGGCGAACGCAAGCGGACGGTGTTCCTCAACGACATGGGGCGGCGCACCATCGACGAAGGTTTCGAGATCAAGGTGCGCAATCACAAGAAGGAGCCTGCGGAAGTGCGCGTGGTGGAGCACCTGTATCGCGGCATGACGTGGGCAATCCCCACCAGCAGCGTTCCCTGGGTCAAGACCGATTCGCAGACCATCGAGTTCCGCGTCACACTGAACCCGGATGAGGAAAAGGTGGTCACCTACACGGCGCATTACACCTGGTAGCCGGGAGGAAGGCGGCTCTTGAGCTAACTGCCTCCGGCGATCACGTTGGCATGGCTTAGATTGCTGTTCGCCGCAACCCAGACTTGCTTGGTGCTGCTGCTGACGGCTCCAATGAGCCCTATGAAGAACAGAGTCAGCCAGGTGAGGATAATGGCGTACTCGACGATGCTCTGGGCACGATCGTCCGGTCGAAAGGCCTCCGGCGCTTGCTCTCGAATCTCGCCGGGCGCTTCCGGCTCGTCTGGCAAACGGCCATCGCAGCGCCAAAGGGTCAATAAAAACCGAAACACACTGCCTCCTAAGTTACCCTACAACTTACAATATAGGCAGCACCTCGCACTCCTTCAACGTATCTTTCGGACAGTCAGTACGTGTTTCTCACGGATGCCGCCTTTCCTCCCGCCTGGACTCTGCGAAAACGCGGGGACTGACGACTCCGTCCCAAAGCGCGCACCGTCCCCCGTGGAAGCGCGTTGTACACCTGCGCCGCGTGGACGGAGCTGTCTATCCCCAGTGTTCTCGCCCCGTGCGAGTACTTCCGCTTGTCCCCCGCGAGAAGTGCGGGTTAGTGCGTGGCCATCGCGCCGTATAACAAAGGTTATGCCGTGGATACTGCCGGCCCATCCGTACTGGGCCGCGCCGCGGGTAACATCGGCACGGCCACCAGCGCGGCGATAGCCAGCCAGCTCAACCAGCGGCACAGGCGCAGCTCCCATCCGCCGTCGTAGTCCAGCACCACTTCGCAGGCTCCGCTGCACTCGGGCCGCAGCCACATCAACCCCAGGCCGTCTTTGAAGATTTTCCGCGGTTTCCCGGCCACGGTGGCGTGCCAGCCGGGATGGAACGTCTCCTGCACGCTCACCACATGGCCGGGGATGCCGGTGGTGCGGATGCGAATGCGGTTGCGGCCCTCCCAGTCGAACGAGGTGCCGGGCAGCGACGCGTCGTCCAGCCCGGCGACGTACCGCTCCACGTCCTTCGTATCGCCCGGCCCCCTCGGAACCCGGCGCACAATGGCGCTCTCCGGCACGATGTGCGCCAGCGTGAACTCGCGCACGGGAACGCGGAACATGGTGACGCCGCCACCCGTCCAAAGCGCGGGTAGAACGCCTTCGTACTTCTCCGCGCGGGTGAAGGCTTTCCAGAATTCCTCGGTGTTCTTGCCGCCGATGGCGGCGACGCCCGTGCCGTAGGCTTTGAGCCACGTCAGCGAGTTGCGCATTTCCTTCTCGGCGTCGGCGTCGCCGAAAGCGATGGAGAAATCGGCCCGCTGCTGCACCTGGTTGATTGCCATGGTGAAGGATTCGCCGGTGAACTGCTGGACATCGGTGAACGTGTTGGTCCACTGCGCGATGGATCCGGGCATGAAGAATCGCAGATTGGGATAATTCTGCTGCGCCCAGGTGGCCGCGCGGTATTCCACGGTCCCGCTGACGTCCATCGGGAAGGTATATTTCTTCTCGGCTTTATGGTAATCGCGCACCTGCTCGGCTGCCAGGGCGAGCAGGAGGAGCGCGGCGGTGCGGCGCACCGGCGTGGGGATGCGCTTCCACCAGGGCAGGATGGCGAAAACTCCGATAAGGCACAGCGCCAGGTCCATCTCGTTCTTGTAGCGGCCCGGTTGGGGAAGGAAGTGGTCGTGCAGCCAATGGTCCGCGAGCGGAATGCTGCTCATGAGCCACGCGAAAAGAGCGAAGAACCGCATGCGCCAGTCCGAAGTCCAGCGGGGCAGGAAGTACCACAGAATGGAAAACCCGAAGATTGTGAAGGCGAGGGCGGTGAAGGAGCCGATGGTCCAACCCTGATCGGGGCTGGCTGCATTGGCCTCGCGAATGGCGGCCATGAGCGACGGCGAGAGGAACGGCGCGGCGATGGCCCAGCCCCACGCGCCCAGCCCGATGGTCAGCAGCAGGTTGCCGAACCAGTGTTCCCGCCGCAGGACGAACAGCAGACACAAGGCGGCCATCACCACTAGCACCGGGCCGAAGGCGCTGGCCAAACCGCAGGCGGCGATCGAGGCCGCCGTAGCGGCGTAATAAATCGGCCGCCGCGTCTCGATGGAACGCGCCAGGAAGAGAATTACCAAGGGCAGGAAGGCCAAGGCCATGAGGTGCGGCGTATCGTCCCAAATGGCTGTTACGTAAAGACGGCGCGAGTCCCAGAAGTTCTTGAAGCCGAATTCCGCGTCGGGAACCACGATCTGCACGATGGAAGTCAGCGAGTAGGCCAGGGCGGCGACAAAGCTGGCCCCGGGAGCGCGCGTCAGCCGCCACGCCGCCACGAACAGCGTCAAGGGGCCGAGTATGTAGCACAGCCCGGTGACGCTCTGAAACCCGATGCCCGCCGAAACGCCGCGCAGGGCGGCGATGGCCGCGGCCAGTCCGGGGACCAGCGGATTATATGTGAACTCGAAGGGAGTGCCCATCTCCCAATACGGCCACCAGGTGGCATGGAACCAACTTCCCCCGGCGTGCGCCGCGATGGCGGTCCAGAAGCCGTGCATCGATCCCATCTGGTGCGACGACGAGAAAAATATGTCGCGGATGATGTACGCGTTGATCCACAACAGGATCAGCAGGTACAATCCCGCGCGCAAAGCCTCGCCGCGCGAGGTTTTATCGGGTCCGGATGACGGCATGGTAATGTTCGGTGCCCTGGGCTAGCCGGCACGGCTCTTGATGGCCCAGATTAGCATATAGTTCACAGCCGGCAGTTCGCGTCACCAGCTTTGGCTGCGCGCCTTTGTACTACTACCTGTCAACTTCTTCGCGCGCCGCGACGGTTTTATGTGGGGCAGGCTGGCAGCCTGCGGCCGATTGAGGGTGCCCTCTGGGCGCGGCCCGGCGAGCGGAGCTCGCCTGCGCGCGAGACGATCCGGCCCCCGGCAGCCCGGATTATCCCGCGCGGTTGGGTTGCGGCTCCGCTGCTCTGCGGGACAGGTTTTCAACCTGCGGCCGATTGTTAATCGGCCCAATGCCGGCAGTTGAGCAATTGCCAACAGGCGGGTTGACGGGGTACCCCCTTGGGGTCCGCCGCAGGATGCCATCCTGCCCCACATAACACCGGCGAATCCACTTCCAAATCGCGCACGCGCCAACTGCCCGCACTCGTGCGTGCCGGGCCCAGGTCACCCCCGACTCGCCGGGACGCCCGGTGCGCACCCACCGCCCGATCCGCAGCTACCACTCCAGTCCGTACTCGCCCAGAAGCTTCGAGCCGCTCTCGGCCGGGAGATCGGTATAGTAGATCGGGCCGGCGGCGGTGAGCGGGAAGTTGGCGCTGGCCAGAGAGTAGAATTCCGTGCGCGGGTTTAGCAGCCACACGATGCGCCCGCCCTCCGGCAGCGTCACGCTCAACGGCGCCGGGCCTTCGAGCCGGTGGTCGAGACTGGCGCCCTTCCAGATGGTAATCACCGGCGGGGCTCCGGAACGCAACTGCTTCCGCTCGAACACCAGGATCGGCACCCCGCGCATGTAGTAACAGGCCTTGCGCCAGGAGACCAGGCCGTGCTCCCAAACCACCACGGTCTGCCCGGGGCGCTCGGCCGCCAGGCGCATCGCGGCGCGCAGCGAATGGTCGTCCACCGCCAGCGTGTTCTTGATGTGGCTGAGCGAGGTCAGCGCCAGACCGCTCGTCAGGTCTCCCAGAACCTGCTCGCCATACGCCGCCGGGCCGCCGGTGCTGCTCCCCTTGTAATACCAGCCATCGTTGTTGAACAGGCCGAACTGGACGATCGCCAGCGGCGTCAGCAGGAACGCCGCCGCGGCCAGGCGCGGCAGGTAGCCGGCGTTGGGAACCTGCGCGACCTTCAACAGCAGGCCCGCGGCCAGGGCGATCGCAGGCACCCAGATCACCACCGTGGTGGTATCGCGAAATTCGATGAGCCAGTATGTCACCACGCCGGCCACTACCAGCGTTACGGTTTCCCAGCGGGAGACGCGGGCACTCCAGTTGTCGAGCGCGCGGTTGAAGAGGTGGCCGCCGAACAGCGCGATGGGCGGCGCCATGGCCAGGGACTGCCCCGGATCTTCCAGGTGAACCAGGATGGCGAAGAGAAACGGCGGCAGTAGCCACAGCCCCAGAAACGCGAGCCTGTCGCGACCCACCGCCCAGCCTTCCTTGCGTTTCCAGGCCAGCACCGCCGGCAGCGTCCAGCTCAGCAGGCCGCAGCAGGTCCACGCGATCAGCCTCCAGAAAGTAGTCTGCCACTTGACCGGGACCGCGCCGAAGAGGCTGGAGCTGACCGAAGCCTGGTCGGCAATGTAATCCAGGTTGGCCCTGATGTAACTCACCGGCCCGCCGGAGGCCAACATCGCCGGCAGCAGCCAGAGCAGCACGGCCGCCGCCATAGCCCCCAGCGCGCGCACCCATTCCCGGCCCGAAATCCGGGCGCGCCACGCGCAGACCGCCCAGAGCGGAAACAGCAGCGGTCCGATCTCGGGGCGCACGCCGGCCGATAGCCCCAATACGATGGCACTCCCCAGCGCCCACTTCCGCTCGCCGTTCCAGGCGCGCCAGCACGCCCAGGCTACCAGCACCGACACCACCGCCAGTTGCACGCGCAACGCCGAGGCTATCCCAGCGTGCCAGAACACCGGGTGAAACACCAGCAGGCAGGCGGCGAAGAACCCGGCCAGCCCTCCGAAGAAGCGCCGGCCGAATTCGCTCGATAAAACCAGCGCGGCCGTGCTGCCGGCCAACGCCAGAAACAGCAGGATGCTCTCCACACGCCGGAAGCGCAGCCAGTGCAGCACGCGCATCTCGAGGACGAACACCGGATAGCCGGGCGGCTGCGGCTGGCTGATGCGCACGTCGAAGTGGCCCACCGAGAGAGCCAGGTTCACGTCGTCGAAAGTGAAGAGTTGGCCCGGAGCCTGCGGGTACCGGCTGGCAAGCACCAGCAGCCCGAACAGCGCCACCGCAAACCACGGCCGGCCGAGGAGATTCACGAATCCCATAATAATTCACGGCGGATGCGGACGCCTCCTGAGACCCTGGCCAGCGCCTCTCGCGCGGCCGCCGCCGCCCGCCGGATGTCTTCCTTCTTGGTGTGAGCCGCCGACTCGAACGCGGGTTCGAACCGGTCCTTGCGGTAGCTAACACCTCGGGCTGCGCTTAAGAGACAATAGAGGGCTTGAGGTGAGACGTGCCCGGAAGCGTTGAGGGAATTCGCATTGGGTTGGAGGGCATTGGACACCTGCGGCAATCGACGCACGGCAACGGAGGTTGGCCCAGTTGGCGGTGCTGGCTTGGCCAAACAAGGTCGTCTGATGATTGGGCTGTTAATCGGCATATCTTTCTTTGCTGCGCCCCTTCTCAGGCAGAGGCAGCGCCCTTGCGTGGTTAGGTCTTCCCATGGGCCAGAATCGCGTGCAGGTGTCGCTTACGCTCTTTTGAGGGAGCGCTCGGCGGTTGCGGTCGATAAGAGTTTTGGAGACGGTTGTCCGCCGTGCGGCGGAAGGCCTGCAGGTACGTGATGTCGATAGAACGGAACTACAGCATCGGGTTCGTCGCGTCTCTGGCCCTCCGGGAGAAGCAGATCCAGCAGAATTACCGCCCTATCATCGCCGTTCACAAGTGGTTTGCCCGCCGTCCTGGGACACTATTCCGCGGGCTGCTGCTCTCGGAGTTTTGCGATAGACCTATAGAGGAAACGTTTTATCGAGCGAGTGATTTCGAGGGTCTAACGATCGCCGACCCGTTCATGGGCGGGGGCACTCCGATTATCGAAGCGAACAGGATCGGCTGCGACGTGATCGGGACCGATATCAACCCGATGGCTGCATGGATTGTGCGTGAAGCCGTCGAGGCAATCGACCTCGGTGAGTACTCGAGGAGGGCCGAGGGCCTGCTTGATCGGCTTTCTCAAGAGATCGGCCACCTTTACAAAACGCGCTGTGCAGTCACGGGCCGCGAGGATGCCAAAGTCAAGTATTTCCTCTGGGTGAAAACCGGCAACTGCAAGGAATGCCGGAAAGAGTTCGATCTCTTTCCGGGCTATGTGCTCGCCGAGGACGCGCGACACACATCGTACGTTCTGGTGTGTCCGTCCTGCGGCGACCTCAACGATGTGCGCGACCCCCGGCAACCGGGTGTTTGCCGGTGTGGCGCTCCCCTGACGATGGAAGGACCGGTGAGCCGGGGCAAGTGCGCCTGCCCGCACTGCGGCCACGTCAATTCCGCTCCATTTCACGGCTGGGGTCCGCCCTCCCACCGGCTTTTCGCGATTGAGTACTACAATCCCGATCTGAAAGAGCGGCCCGGCCGCCTCTTCAAGAAGCCGGATCGGGACGATCGCGTAAGGGCAGAGCAGGCGGAAGTTGCTTGGCAGAGGCTTACGCCGTCGTTCGTGCCGGGCGACGCGATCCCGGAGGGCGACGAGTCGTCCCGTCTGCACCGCTGGGGCTACCAGCGCTTCCGGGAGCTCTTCAATGCACGCCAACTTCTTGGTTTGGAAACCAGCGCCCGCCTCATAGCCGGCGTCGAAGATCCTCGTCTGCGCCGCGCGCTGGCGACGAACCTCTCGGATCTCCTGCGGTATCAGAATATGCTGTGCCGCTACGACACCATGGCCCTGAAATCGCTGGACATATTCTCGATTCACGGCTTTCCTGTCGGCTATGTCCAGGTCGAGTCCAACCTCCTGGGAATCCGCAATGGAAACGGCCTCCCGGTCGGGAGCGGGGGATGGGTCAACATCGTTGAAAAGTACGTGAAGGCGAAGCGCTACTGTACGGAGCCGTTCGAAGTCGCCTTCGAAGGCAAAAGGAAGCTGACGCTTCCCATCCGGGGCGAGTGGATCGGAGAGAAGAACCCGGAGCGGCCGGCGGCGCATGAGCGGCGGGTCAACATTCGCTGCGCCTCGGCAACCGATACGTCGCTTCCGCCGTCGAGCCTCGACGCCGTCTTCACCGACCCGCCGTACTATGGAATGGTCCAGTATGGCGAGCTGATGCACTTCTGTTACGTGTGGCTTCGGAAACTTATGGGGGGCGATTTTCCCGGACTTGAATCGCCGACAACCCGGAACGCCGGAGAACTAACCGGGAACGTGACCGCGGAGCGCGGGCTGGCGCATTTCGCCGAGGGTCTTGCGAACGTGTACACTCGCATGGCCCAAGCGTTGAAGCCGGGCGCCCCTCTCGTGTTCACGTATCACCACAACCAGCAGGACGCTTACCTGGCGGTAGGCATGGCGATTCTCGACGCGGGACTAACCTGCTCCGCCTCGCTACCGTGCCCGGCTGAGATGGGCGGCTCGATCCACATCCACGGCACCGGATCGTCGATTGTGGATACCGTGTTCGTCTGTCGTCAAAGCGGGACGACACCGCGATCATGGCTCTTCCACGATGCCCGCAGCCTTGCCAGGATCTTGTCGGGAGAACTGGCCGAACTTCGGGCGGCCGGCATGAAACCGACAGCGGGCGATATTCGCTGCATAGCCCTCGGGCACATAACCCGCATGGCGATCTGGCAACTGAGGCCCTTTTGGGATAGGGCACTGCCCACGGGGGAAAAGCTCTCGGCCTTCCGGGAAGCGATGAACGCCATCGCAACCGTGGACGGCCTCAACATCGGGCTGGAAGGAACGAAAGCCCCGGAGCCGGCCGCGGCCGGCACTCTCTTTGCCCAAGAAGAAACGAGTGGCCAGGTCGATGCCGTTGCGTTTTGAGGCCAACTACGGCGATCCCGCCCTTCTCTTCGACCCCCTTGTCGACGAGGTGTTCGCGGAACTCAGGTCTACCTTTCTGGAGATGCCCCGGGGCGACGGCTTTGTCGACTACGCCACTTTCGCGACCGGCTACCAGGCGCTCAAACGCTCGACGGACGCATTCGCCGACGTAACGGCCGCGACTGTCGCGGCAGCAATCGAAGCGGCTCCGGTGGCCTTCATCGTGTTTCGCGCCATTCTTGGCTTCACGCCGCCGGAATGGGCCTATGTCACCACGGAGATGACGGGCGTTATCGTCGATCAGGGGACTGCCCGCTCGATCGATCGAAACATGCGTGTGCAGCCGCTAACACCGCGTCCTCTCGGGACGACGCTCACCGACCAGCGCATCCGAATGATGATCGACTCCGGGGTGAAGACTCTCCTCGCCGGAGCGAATACCGAGGTTCCGGCGATTCTGCATCGCCTCGATAAGGCCGACACAAAGGAAGGGATCGGCAGCCTTCAGCCGGTCGCCGATCTCGGCGTCCCGTATCCCGTCCTTCTCTATGAACGGTTTCTGGGGCGGCCGTTCGCCTCGCACCGGGATTCGGTTAGCGAGCTTGTAGGCGAGGTGGTCGAGGGCGCGATCAAGAATGTGCTCACAGCCGCAAGGGTAAGCTTTCGTGAAACGAAGCGGGCGGAGCGGATCGCCGGATTCGATCAGGCCCCGGACTTCATTATTCCGGACGAGTTCAATCCGGCCGCGGTGATCGAGGCGAAGCTCACCGAGGACGACGGCACGGCCCGCGACAAGGTGACTCGCGTCCAGCGCCTGCGCACTCTGCGCGATCAGGCAGGCCAAAGCTATGATGTGATTGCCTGCATTGCCGGCCGGGGCTTCAAGGTGCGCCGCGAAGATATGCGTCGTCTCCTTCAGGCGACCGACGGGAAGGTGTTCACGCTTTCGACCATGCACCTGCTCATCGATCGGACGCGCGTCCGCGAGTATCGGTCCCGAGGTTAGTTAAGCCGCGGCGGCCGCCTCAAACCGCGGCCAGCCATTCCCACCCGCCGCCTCTCTTCAGGGCCCCTACTCCATCGGAATCGCGCGGTCGAACACCACGTCCACCGTCGTGCCCTGCCGCAGTTCCACTTCCTTGCCGCGGGTGAGCAGCACCACCGCGATCCCCACGGCCGTTCCGGCGCCGCCTCCGATACCCGCGCCCTTGAAGCTGCGGTCCGCCAGGCCGCCGGTCGCCGCGCCGGTTCCCGCCAGGGTGGCGATGGTCTTGGCGTCGTCTCCGTGATTGGGGCCTTGCTTGATCTGGCTCTCCTTGCCGTCCACCTGCTGCGACGTTTCGCCGGAATCGGCCGAGCTCAGGCGCGGCGCAATGCGCACCACCTGCCCGCCGGGCAGCGTCAGCGTGTCGATGCGAATCCCCAGTTCGGCCTTGCCGCTGACCCGGCCGCTGCGCACCGATTTGGACACCACACCCTGAACGTAAGAGCCCACCGGCACCACGATCTGGCTGTTGGCCGCGATCGGCGTCGCGGTCGTCATATAGACATAATCGCCTTCCCTGGCGGTCCTGGTGCTGATGGAATTCACCAGGCGCAAGGCCACGTGACTGCCTTGCGGAATTTCCGTGGCGGGGCAGAGCAGCGGAAGGGATAGGACCAGAATGCCTATGCGCATAACACACTCCCATGGGCCGGAGAACCCGGCTTACCAGCCTATGCTAACCCGCGGCGCCGCTGGAAGTTGTCGAGACTCCACAAGAAAAACGTAAGCAACAGGGCCAGCACGGCATCCGTGGTCTCGGGCGTCCGGCCGGGGAGCCAGCGTTGCACCGCCTCCAGAACCGCCAGAGCCCCTGCCACGGCGGCTCCGGCGCGCGCCCAGGAAACGCCGTTGGCCCGCAGAAGCCATACCATCGCGCCGTAATCGAAGGCTTTCCGGGCCAGGATCACCAGCGCGGACAGCCGTTCGGAATCGAGGCTTGGCCGGAACGGAATCCACTGGAAGGCCGACGGCGCGGCCTTAAAATGAAACGGCGCCAGCTCGCGCAGGACGATCGCCGCCCCCAGCAGCCAGACGGCGGCGCGCAGCCGGACGCTACGCCGCGCCAGCGTCCAGGCGAGACAGCCCAGCGCCGCGCCCAGCACCTCGTCTAGCGCCAGGGTGCGTCCGGGGATCGCCATACGCAGGGGAAGGCAGAGCGCCGCCGCCGCGGGCAGCCAGCGCCCCGCTGCCCCTCCGGCGGCGGCATCGAAAACAACCTTGAGGACCACCAGCGCCGCGAACCATTCGGCACCGCAGCACCACACCTCGTGGAGCGAAAACCCCACCGCGCCAAGCAGTCCCTCCACGCCGTGCAGCAGCCGGGCCTGCGAGAGGATCGGGAAGAACGGGTACAGTTGATAGCCCGCGAACAGGGCCAGAATCGGCAAGGAGGCCGCCGGAATGGCGGCGCGCTTCGGCCCCCCGGCGCGCGCGGGGTGGTAGACCAGAGCCAGGGCAATCCCCGCGGCCGCCCCGGCCGTGTCGCACAAAACGTCGAACAGGCTGCAAACCCGGCCCGGCACGTAGACCTGCGTCAACTCCATGCCCGTCGAAAGCGCCATCGCCCCCAGCAGCGCCCCCGCGGCCCAAACGGCGCGCGGGACCCGGCGCGGCAGCGCCCACATGGCGGCCGCCCCGAACGGCAGATAGAGCGCCAGATTCACGACCGCATCGCGCAGCGCAAAGCGGTCCCAGACTGTGGGCCAGGAGTGCAGAAGAACCGGCAGGGGATTCGCCGGCGCGCCCGCAAACTGGAAGTGCCACGGGTACAGGGACCCGTAGACGATCAGCGCGACAGTCAGGATGAGAAGCCGGGACACGGTGGCAGGATGGCGAGTACCCATGCTAGCGCATTCCGCCCCGGCGATGCTGCCCCAGGACCGGACTCCGGCCCTTTTGGAGGCTGGCGCGGCTACTCCGCCACCGCGATCGGCTCCACTTTCCGCATCAACGCGAACCCCGCCAGCATGGCGATGGGCATCAGCATCCCGATGCCCACGAACGCCGGTACGTAGGAGTACTTGTCCACCACGTAACCCACTGCCCACGTGGCGATCATCGAACCCACGGTCGACCCCGTCCCCGCCATCCCGTACACCGACCCCACCGCGCGCGGCGGGAAGTAATCGCCCGGCAGGCTGTGCACCGAGATCGACCAGAAGATCCAGAAGAACACCGCCGCGCTCATCAGACCGATGGTCCACACCAGCGAGTGCGCGAACACCGCGAAAATGCCGATGGGCGAGAGCAGCGCCGACATCGCCATCAGCGTCTTGCGCGTGCGGTTCACGCTCCAGCCGCGGCGCTGCAGGCGCAGCGTGATGTAGCCGCCCGCGAAGTTGGCCGTGTCCGCCGCCAGGAACGGGATCCAGGCCACCTTACCGATCCCCGCCAGGTTAAGCCCCCGTGCGCTGGAAAGATACGACGGGATCCAGAAAATGTAGAAGTACCACAGCGGGTCGGCCAGAAAGCGGCATACGAACACCGCCCAGGTCTGGCGGTACCGGATCAGCGAGCGCCACGGCAGATTGCCCGGGCCAGTGCGCGTTCGCGCGGCCTTTTCGGAGCGCGCCATCTCCGGATGCCACCAGCGGAAGACCTGAAACGCCGCTACCCACAGGAAGCCGATCCCCCCGGTCGTCAGGAAGGCCGCGCGCCATCCCCAGCGCAAAGTGACAGCCGCCACCAGCGGCGGCGCAATCATGGAGCCCACGCTCGATCCGCTGTTGCACACGCCGATGGCCAGCGTGCGCGCCTCCTTGGGCACCCACAACGCCACCGCCTTGGCGAACCCCGGCCAGGCGCCGCTTTCGCCCACGGCCAGCAGGCCGCGGAATGCGCCCAGGCTGAGCGGCCCGCGCGCCAGCGAGGTCAGCATGCCCATCCCCGACCACCACGAAATCGCCACCGTCAGCCCGCGCCCCACGCCCAACCGGTCCAGCACCCACCCGGCGAAGGCATACGACAGGGCATAGCTTGCCATGAACGCGTTGACGATGGCGGCATACTGGCTGTTGCTCAGATGGAACTCGCCGCGCAGCGTCGGCCCCAGCACGGAGACCACTTGCCGGTCGATGAAGGTGGCGGTGGTCTCGCCGAAAAGCAGGGCGACCAGGAGGATGAGCGCCGTGCGCGTGAAAACCGGGCGGAAGCCGTCATCGGCGGGAAGATTCGAGATCATGGGCGCTTTTGCCAGCATACCGGTTTCGCGGCGCTGTGGGGCGGACCCCCTGGTCCGCGCGGGACGCCCCCGTCCCGCTTCTTCGGTGGCGAGAGGCCGGCCAGGGGGTCCGCCCCACCACCGATGAGCGCAGTGCGCGTGAAGACCGGGCGGAAGCCGTCATCGGCGGGAATAACTGGATATCATCCGCGCGCGAGGCCGCCTGCCGGATCGTCGAGCGCGCCGAGATCCTCCGCCTGTCGGTGGAAGACCAGCGCCGCATCGCCGACGCGATTCTCAACCCGCCCAAACCCACGCTTGCGCTCCGGCGCGACTTCAATGCCTGTGCGGAAGCATCACAGGGAAGCCGCTCTCTCCCCAAGATCGCGGAGGTACCAAAGATTGACAAAGTTCGTTATTCAGCCTAGGCTGAGATCTGAAGACTCCCTGGGGGTATCGCCATGAACGTCTCTCTCACGCCGGAACTGGAAGAATTCGTCGGAATGAAGGTCAGATCCGGCCGCTACAACTCGGCCAGCGAGGTCGTCCGGGAAGCACTGCGGCTTCTTGAGGAACACGACCAGGCACGCGCCAGCCAGCTTTCGGAATTCAATCGGGAACTCGGACGCCGGTTAGCTTCGCTGGACCGCGGCGAAACGGTCGCCCCCGCGGAGTCTCGCGCAAAGCTCCGGCGAAAATCGCAGGAGCGCCGGACGCGAACGGCGTGACCGGCTTCGTTCTCGGCGTCGATGCCGATCTCGACCTCGACGGGATCTGGGAGTACATAGCCGCCGACAACGTCGACGCCGCGGACCGCTGGGTAGGAAAGCTGTTCGATGCGTTCGAAGCTCTTGCGCGCGCGCCCGGCATGGGCCACAAGCGCGAAGACCTCACCGATTATCCGGTGCTGTTCTGGCCGGTCGGCTCCTACCTGATCGTCTATCGCGCGGAACGCCAGCCCATCGAGATTGTTGCCGTCACGCAGGGTTCGCGCGATATCCCCGCGTTCCTTCGGCGCCGTTTGCAGTGAGAGGCGTCGACAAGCGCCGCCCCCCTGCAAATCGATATCCCTCACCGGCTTCGCATCGTCCGGTTTCTCCTTGGCCCGTTTGAACAGCTCGTCGAATTTCTTCCCCAGCACCCGGGCGCGGGACTTCCCGGCCTTCACCTGTTTAAAGGTCGGATATCATGGGCGCTTTTGCCAGCGTAGCGGTTTCGCCGCGCGGGCGGGGGTTTACTGAACGGGGCTGGCGGCTACCTGTAGTTACAGATTTGGCGTTATACTGGTGCTTGAATGATCCGGTTCGAGTGGGACCCGGTGAAAGCGCGGACCAACCAGCGCAAACACGGCATCGCCTTCGAGGACGCCATGCACATCTTCGACGATCCGTACGCCCTGTTCGAGCAGGACCGCGCCAGCGAAGCGGGTGAGCCACGGTGGCGGGCGCTCGGCCTTGCCGGAGGGGTGATGCTGCTGCTCGTGGCGCACACCGTCCGGGAAGAAGGCGACGACGAAGTAGTTCGCCTCATCTCGGCGCGCCAAGCCACCCGGAAGGAGCGAATCCTCTATGACGAAACTCGTGCGTAAGACGCTGACCGACACCCCGATGACGCCCGCCCGCAAGCGCAAGCTGGCCCTGCTCGCGAACCGGCCCGATTCGGAGATCGACTTTTCGGACATTCCGCCGCTCAAAGACAGCTTCTGGAAGAACGCCGTGCGCAATCCGTTTTACCGTCCGGTGAAGCAACAGCTCACCGTGCGCCTGGACGCCGATGTTGTGGCGTGGCTCCGTCAGCAGGGAAAAGGCTACCAGACCAGGCTGAACCGGGTGCTCCGGGAAGCGATGCTGGAAGACGTCAAGAAGAGCGCTTGAGAACGCCGGCGCACACGGTCGCCTGCCAACCCGGTGCACTCCGCCGCCCTACAAATCGATATCCCGCACCGGCTTGCTGTCATCCGGGTTCTCCTTGGCCCGTTTGAAAAGCTCGTCGAACTTCTTCCCCAACACTTCGGCGTGCGACTTTTCGACTTCCACCTGTTTGCGGAAGACCTCTTCGCGGCGCGCCCCTTCGCCCTTCAGCTTGGCGACTTCGGCCGCCAGATCCTCGATGGGCTTGGGCTTCTCCGGAACGGTGTGCGCGATCAGGGCGCGGGTCTCCGGGTCGATGGTGAGGGTCGCCTGGCAGCAGGGACACTCCACGTCGAACAGCTTCGGTGCTTTGGCCATGAAACCATCGTACTGCACCGGGCCGCGGGACACGCGGCCGGGCCGGCCGGAGCGGTGGAGAACGTGGGAAAATGACAGGTTTCCTGTCACGCTTCCACGTAAGTGCCGGTTTTTCAGTTTCTTACGAATTCCGTGGGACAGGGCCGCCGGCCACGGGCCAGGCGCCGGGAACTAGATTCCCAGGCCCGCCGGCTTCATCGCTGGGCTGCCTGGTACTCGTCAACTTCCTCGCCCGCCGCGATCCGGGCCGCGATGCGCTCCTGGCACGACACGCAATACCGCGCCCAGGGCACGGCATCCAGGCGCTTCGCGGAGATCGGCTCTTCGCACTCCATGCAGATTCCGTACGTCCCGCCGTCGATGCGATGCAGCGCGCCCGAAATCTCGCGCAGCAGTTTCATATCGATGGTGTTGCGGTTCAGAAAAATCCACTCTTCGTGGTGCTGCTGGCTGAGGTCGCCTTCGTCGGAAGGGATATCCAGCCGGGCCACTACCTGGGCCGCCTTCTGTGCCGACATGCTGTGACGAACTTCCTCCGCCTTTTTCTCCAATACCTTACGGTACTGGGCGGGCTTAGCCTTCAGTCCGATTTTCATAATGCTGCTCATTTCTCGAAAAAACTGTCAGATGGATAAGACGCAGTTCCCACCTCAAAGGTTGCAGGGCCTTGGGGGAAGGGACTACAGCGCGGATTTCGAAGTATAGCCGGTTGGCCTGGGGAATGTCAATTTTGGGAATCCCGCGAATCCCGGACGCGCCATCCGCCGCGCCTACTTGATCCTCTTGATCGCCGCCGTCAGTTCCGGGACCACCTCGAACAGGTCGCCCACCACTCCGTAGTCGGCCACTTCGAAAATCGGTGCGTTGGGGTCCTTGTTGATCGCCACCACCGTGCGCGATCCCCGCATCCCCACCAGGTGCTGGATGGCGCCCGAGATGCCCACCGCCACGTACAGTTTCGGCGCCACGGTTTGTCCCGAACTGCCCACCTGCCGCGCAATCGGCAGCCAGCCGGCATCGCAGATCGGCCGCGACGCCGCCAGTTCCCCGCCGAGGGCGCGCGCCAACTCCTCCACCACCGGGATATTCTCGGCTTCCCTGACGCCGCGTCCCACCGACACCACGATCTCGGCCGCCCCGAGGCCCACGTCGCGCTCGCCCTCGCGAAAACGCTCCAGCGGCCTGGTCCGTATGTCCCCGGCCGCGAGGCGCGGCACGAAGCTCTCCACCGGCGCCTGGCCCGCCGCCGCCCGGTCCGCGCGGTACGCCCCCGCCTGCAGCGACGCGAAGTGCGGCGCGCCGCCCGCGAACCGGACATCCACGTAGACCTTCCCCTGGAACAGTTGCCGCGCCAGCACCACCTGGCCGCCATCGATGCGGTGCGACACCGCGTCGCTCACCGCCACGCGGCCCATCGACGTCGCCAGTTTGGGCAGGAAGTCGCGCACCTGGTAGCTGTGCGGAAACAGCACCAGGCGCGGCGCAACCCGCTCGATCAACTGCCGCAAAGCCTTGGCGTAGCCATCCGCCGTGTACTCGCGCAGCAGATCGTGCTCCACCGCGTACACCGCCCGGAGCCGCCGCCCGGCCAGTTCCCGCGCCAGCGTTTCGATGCCCTGCCCGGCCACCGCCGCCGACGCCGTGGTGTCCAGCTCCTCCGCGATCTGAGAAGCCGCCGCCAGGGTCTCGAACGACATGCGGTTCCATTCGGGACGCCCATCCGGCGCCGGCCGTTGTTCCAGTACCGCCAGGACGCTCATAACACCCGCGCCTCGAAACGGAGTTTCTCCACCAGGCGCTCCGCCGCTTCCCGCGGCGTTCCGGCGATCATTTGCGCGCGCTTGCTCCGCTCCGGCGCATAGACGCGGTCCAGCGTCACCGTGGCGCTTTCCGCGGCGACGCCCAGGTCCGCCGCCGCCAGCCGCCTGATCTCCTTGGCCCTGGCCTTCTTGATGCCCATGAGGGTGGCGTAGCGCAGTGGGCCGAATCCGGACTGAATGGCCAGCAGCGCCGGCAGCGGCATCTCCACGTGCCGGAACCAGCCGTTTTCCAGCTCCCGCTTCACGCGGATGCCGCCGTCCCGCACTTCCACCTGCATCACGATGGTCGAGTGCGGCAGGCCCAGCAGTTCCGCCAGGATGACGCCGGTCTGCCCGTAGCCCAGGTCGTCGGACTGCAGCCCGGTCAGGACCAGGTCGGGCGCTTCGGTCCTCACCGCCGCCGCCAGCAGCCGCGCGGCCGCCAGCGGATCGAGCGCCCCCATATCCTGTTCGATGTGGATGGCCCGGTCGGCGCCCTTGGCCAGCGCCTCGCGGAGAATCTGCGCCGCGCGCGCCGGTCCGGCGCTCAGCGCGATGGCCTCTCCGCCGTACCGCTCCTTAAGCCGCAACGCCGCTTCCAGCGCGTACGCGTCCGGTTCGTTGACCTCGTAAGCCAGGTCGGCTTCCTCGATCCACTTCCCCGTCCCGGCGATCCGCAACTGCGAATCGCGCGCCGGAACCTGCTTGATCGCCACCACGATTTTCATGGAGATGCGAACCTTACCGGACCGCGTGCCTATGCGCGCGGCGCCGCGCCGAAGCGGCATCCGCCGGGGAGCGGCTGCAAACCTGCCTTAGGTCTTCGACCGTGTGATTTGGTGCCATTACCGGGCCGCTCGCTCACGCTCGCGGTTCCGGACAGAACCGCGAGCGTGAGCGAGCGGCCCGTGGCAAAGGAACAGTTTCTCGCGGTCAAGGCACTAATGCTCATTCGAACCTCTTGAAGATCAGGCACCCGTTGGTGCCGCCGAAGCCGAAGCTATTGGAGAGGGCGTAGTCGATCTTGAGCGGCCGCGCGTGGTGCGGCACGTAATCCAGGTCGCAGCCCTCGTCCGGGTTGTCGAGGTTGATGGTGGGAGGGGCGATCTGGTCGCGGATGGCCAGCACCGTGATGCCCGCCTCGAGGCCCCCGGCGCCGCCCAGCAGGTGTCCGGTCATGCTCTTGGTGGAGCTCACCGCCACCTTGTAGGCGTGCTCGCCGAAGGCGCGTTTCACCGCCATCGTCTCCGCCCGGTCGCCGACATCCGTCGACGTGCCGTGCGCGTTGATGTAATCCACCTGCTCGGGCCGCAGCCCCGCGCCCCGCATGGCGTTGCGCATCACCCGGTAAGCGCCGTCGCCGTCGCTAGGCGGCGCGGTCACATGGAACGCGTCCGCGCTCATGCCGTAGCCTACCACTTCCGCCAGAATGTGCGCGCCGCGGCGGCGGGCAAACTCCAGCTCCTCCAACACCAGAATTCCCGCGCCTTCGCCGATCACGAATCCGTCGCGGTCGCGGTCCCAGGGACGGGACGCATGGGCCGGATCGCCGTTGCGCGTGGACAGCGCCCGCATGGCCGCGAATCCGCCCACGCCCATGGGGGTGATGCACGCTTCCGTGCCGCCGCAGATCATGGCGTCGGCGTCGCCGTGCTGGATCAGCCGGAACGAATCGCCGATGGAATGCGCGCTGGTGGTGCACGCCGTGGCCGTCGCCGAGTTGGGGCCCTTGGCCCCGTAGCGGATCGAAACGTAGCCCGACGCCAGGTTCACGATGGTGGCCGGAATGAAAAACGGCGAGATCCGCCGCGGCCCATGGTTGATCAGGTTCAGGTGCTCGCGCTCGATTACCTCGAATCCTCCGATGCCGCTGCCGATGTACACGCCCACCTGTTCGGCATCCTCCGGCGACACTTTTAACCCGGAATGCTGCAGGGCGCACTCGGATGCCGCGATGGCAAACTGGATGAAGCGCCCCATCTTCTTGATCTCTTTTTTCTCGATGTACGCGGCGGGGTCAAACCCTTTGACCTCGCCGGCGATTCTGCAGGAGAAAGCCGACGCGTCAAACTGCGTGATGGGACCGATGCCGCACTTGCCCGCGCGGATCGCCTCCCAGGACGCTTCAGTCCCAATCCCCAGCGGCGTCACAAGTCCAACGCCGGTCACTACCACTCTTCGCGTCAAAAGAACTCCCCCTGGTGACAACGACGGCTACTTCTTGGCGGTCTTGTTGTCGATGTACTCGACCGCGTCCTTGACCGTCGCGATTTTCTCGGCGTCTTCGTCGGGGATCTCCAGCTCGAAAGCCTCTTCAAAGGCCATGACGAGCTCGACGATATCGAGCGAATCGGCGCCCAGGTCGTCAACGAACGACGCGTTCATGTCTACTTGGCTTTCGTCCACGCCGAGCTGCTCGACAATGATCTGCTTTACCTTCTGCTCAACTGCCATGATTCCTCCTGGGATATGGTTCGAACGCGTTGATTTTAGCGAGCTTCACGGAGCTTCCGCAACTCAGCCCTTCCCGGCGGGGAAGTCGCCCTCGTCCGGAAACGTCCATTTTTCACCCCGGAGGCGCCGTCGAACGCCGCCACGCCGGCCCGCGCAGAGGTCTTCCCGCCCGCCTTCCGGTGGCCGAAAACCACCATCGGCGGTGCATTGCAGCCAACCCCGCGCGCCCGCAAGTCCATATCCGACAATTATTTCGCGGGAATTGCAGTTTGGTGAAACAGGTGCACTGGGAACGTGCGTCGATCACAGTGAGGCACCACTTATGAGAAGCATTTCCACTTACCCGTTTCGTTTCGCACTCTCCGGAATGGTATTGGCTGTCGTGACGGCTGCCGGGCTGGCATGGGCTCAGGACCAGCCGGCGGCGCCGCCGGCCCCCGGCGCATGGCGCCACATGGGCGACCAGGCGCAGGCGCAGGATCCCGAACCGGTGGATCGCAGCGTCGTCCAGAGCGATCCCAATCCGCAGCCGGCGGCCGCCCCGCGGCGCAACCTCCCGGCCTATGGCCTTCCGCCGCAGCTTACGCTCAAACCAGGCACCTACATCAACATTCGCATCAACGAGGCGCTCTCCTCCGACCACAACCACGCCGGAGACACGTTCTCCGCATCGCTGATCCAGCCCGTTATCGTGAGCGGCATAGTGGTAGCGCCGCGCGGGCAGATGGTCTACGGCCGCGTCGCCGAAGCCGAAAAAGCGCATGGCGGCAAAGATTCCCGGCTGGGTCTGGAACTCACCAGCCTGATGCTGGCCGACGGCACCCAAGCGCCCATCCATTCGCAACTGGTGGCTAAGCAGGGTCCGCAGACTCCCGGCAGGATCGAAGCCGGCACGGTCATCGGCACCACCGCGGCGGGCGCCGCCATCGGCGGCATCGCCGGCCGGGGCCAAGGCGCCGCCATCGGCGCGGGCGCGGGCGCGGCGGTCGGATTGGCCGCCGTGTTGATGACCCGCAACCACCCCACCGTGCTCTATCCGGAAACCGCGCTGACCTTCAACGTCACCACTCCCGTGACCATCGACACCGCCAACGCGCCCCAGGCATTCCGTTTCGTGGGACCCGAGGACTACCAGGCCAACGTCACCCGGGCAGCGCCCCGGCCCACTCTCGCCCGGCCCTCGTATGTGTATGGCCCGGGTTACTACCCCTATGGCTATCCCTACTACTACCCCTACTATCCCTACTATTGGGGACCGAGTTTCGGGGTCGGGATCGGCTTTGGCGGCCGGCGCTGGCGTTAGGAAAAAGGCGTCTGACCCCTTTTTCAAAAAGGGGTCAGACGCCTTTTTCCACGTGGATGGTGTTGTCGTCCGGCCGCCGGTCCACCAGCTTGTTCCATGGATCGATGCCCGCCGTGGCCGGCACGCCATCCACCGTCAGCGTGAATTCCATCTCGGGCTTGTCGATCTTGCGCTTCTCCAGGTATAGCAGCTTCTTCTTCGCGTCGAACACCCCGATGTCGATCCAGTCCAACAGAGGCACTTCCCGTTCCACGCCGGATTCGTCGGCCTTCACCTTGCGGGCCTTCACCTTGAGCTTCACCTCGTACGTACCCTTCGACACCTCCCGGTACTTCGCCTCCACGGCGCTGAGATCGTAGAGCGTGATGCTGTCGAACATGTCGTCGATCAGGTTCGGGTACTGCGGCGGCGTGGCTTCCCGCAGGCGCGCCTCCAGCTCCAGCGCCGTGGTGTAGGGCGGCTCCTGGTAAGCCACCGATTCGAGGTAAGTCCGCAGCGCCCGATTGAGATTTCGCTCGCCGATATAGTCCTGCAATGCGTAGAACACCACGCTGCCCTTCTCGTAGTAGATATACGGCTGGACTTCGTTGCGCCCGAGCGGCATCTCCTTCTTCTCCTCGCCGCTGCGGCCGTTCAGATACCGGTCCATTTCGTACTTGAGGAAGCGCCGCATGTGCTCCGCGCCGAATTCGCGCTTCATCACCATCAGCGCGGTGTACTGCGCCAGCGACTCCGACATCACCGTGGCCCCCTGCACGTTGGCGCCAATCGCCTGGTGCGCCCACCACTGGTGCGCCACTTCGTGCGCAGTCACGTAGTAGGGATAGTCGATATCGGTTTCGCTGGCCGGGTCCACGCGCGCGACGAAGCCGATCCCCTCCGAGAACGGAATGGTGGCCAGGAACGACTGCGCGAATCTGGCATAGCGCGGGAACTCGACGATGCGCAGCGTCTTGTTCTGATACGGGCTGAAATTCTCCGTGCAGTAAGTCAGCGAGTCCTTCAAGCCTTTCATCATGCGCGCCAGGTTGTATTCGTGACCCGGCTGATAGTAGATCGCCAGGTCCACGTCGTTCCACCGGTCGCGCAGCACGCGGTAGCGCGCCGAGAGCACGCTCCACAAATGAAGCGTGCGGGCTCGCGTGCGGTACTGGAAGTAGCGCCGTCCGCCTTCGGTCCACTCGCGCACCAGCTCGCCCGGCGCCACGGCCGTCTGGCCGGCGTCGGTCGAGATCACCGCGTCGTAGGTCACCCAGTCGGCGTCGCTGGAAACGTAGTTGTTGCGGCGCGCCTCTTCGTCGTGGATGTCGGCCACGCGCGGCTTGGGCTGCAATCCGTGCTTACGCCGCACGCGGTCGCTCGAAAGCTCCGCCCCCGCGTTGTAACCGAACTGCGGGAAGGTACTGTCGTTCAGAAACGTCCCATTCGGCTCGGCGTAGGTTTCCAGTCCGTCGGCCGAGAAGCCCCTGGGTAGGGCTTCCATGTCGAATTCCAGCGTGCCGGTGGTACCCGGAGGCATGGGCCGCTCGCAGCGGTACAGACGTCCGTAAACCGCGCGGTCCTCCGACACCAGCGTGGCCGCGGGCGCGAACTGCAGGCGGCGAAACTTCCAACGCTCCGGCACGCCCACCAGGACGCGGTCGATGGGAGACGCGGTCTTGTTCGAGATCTCGTACCGCCCGCGCACGCGCACGCCGCCCGTTTGCGGGTACAGGTCCACGTTCAGGCTCACCGACAAGATGCGTGGTTGCGGCAGTTTGGCCATCCACTTATAGCCTTTTTCGTACTTCTCCGCCAGCGCCTCCTTGTCGAGGCTGGTCCGGAAGCGATGCAGGATATTGGTGTTATAGAAAATGAATCCGCCCAGCGCCACGAACGCCGTGCCCGCGGCCACCGCCATGGCGCGCTCCGGGGCGCCGAAGCGCCGGCGCGCCATCCGCCACCTCAAACGCCAGCCGGACTCCGTTCCGCTGGGCCAGAACAGGCGCGCCCCCAGCACCAGCAGCACCGCCAACGCGGCCCAGTAACCGTCGAACCAGAACACCGGCCCCAGCCGGCCGCCGAACCCGTTCATGTCCGAGTACGCGTAATCGGGGTGCCAGGGGTAGCGGTAGAGCGGGTGCTCCAGGCCGAACTGCCCTATGAAGGCCGCGGCCAGGTAGTACAACACCATCGCGAAGTGGCCCAGGTACTTGTTGTTTACAATGGCCTGAACGGCGATGGCCAGCGCCGCCAGCAGCCAGTAATCGATCACGTCGATGCCCAGCAGTTGTTTCGAGTAGAGCAGCGGCTCCAGGCGCGTATATCCCTTCGATAACTGGATCGCCATGCACACCGCCATCAGGATCGCTTGCAGCAGCACGGGCACCATCAGCAGCGCCAGGAGCTTGGAAAGCGGCCGCGTCCATTCGCCGAGCGGCAGCGAATCGGTAATCTCGTGGATGCGCGCGTCGCGCTCCCGCCACACCAGTTCTCCCGCGTAAAACGTGATGAGGATCAGCACGAACAGGTAGAACGTGCCTCCCGCGATCATCATCATGTCGTGAGTCACCGGGTAAGTGGGCGTGCCGTATATGCTATCGGTGGTGCGGGCCGCCAGCACCAGAAACAGCAGACCGCAAAGCAGAATCACCAGGAAGTAAACGTTCTTCACCGTCTCCACGAAATCGAGCCAGGCGAGCTGCAACAGCGGGCTCATCGACGGCCCGGCGCGAAGGCCGGACGCGCTCTCCGCCGCCGGCCTGGCCCTCCGCCGCCCGCCACGGGCCGTCGAGTATTGCATGCGGAACTTCCACCACGCGAAGACGGCCACCGCCGCCGCCACGCCCAGCCACAGCACCCGGTTCCACAGCAGCAAGCCCTCCAAACCCAGCAGCCGGCCGTTCTTTTCGGCGATGGTCCAATACTGCGTGACGCGGTCCAGCGCGTTCATGGCGAACGGATCGGCCAGCGCCCCCACCCAGCGCGTGTCGAGGTTTTGCGTGAGTGTGCCGGAAATCAGGTACCCCGTTAGCAACACCACGCTTCCCACATACACCGGATAGATGCGCCGCGTCAGGGCCGCCAGCGAGAAGAAGATCGCGCCCATCAGCAACACGTTGGGGATCACCGAGGTCAGATACGGCATGACGTACGCCATGGCGTGATTCGGCCCCACCTTGGCGCGGTCCAGGGTGGGCAGCCAGGTGGCCGCGTACATTCCCAACCCCATGCTGGAGTAAATAGCCGTCAGCGTAGTTACCGCCGCCAGGAACCGGCCGCCCAGGTAGTCGATCTTGCGGATGGGCGCGGTGAAGAAGAACGGCTCGCTTTGGGTATCGAAGTCCTGGTAGCCCGCCCGCCCCGCCACAGCCGCCGTAACCAGTAGCCCGAAAGCGCCGAGAAGGGCGATCTCGATGGTCAGCGCGTACGGCGAGTTGACGAAGACTTTCTCGCCGCCGAAATTGAAAGTGGCTCCCGGCAGACCGCCGCCCGCCGCCATCATCGTCAAAAATCCGAGCGACCCGAACAGCAGGAAATAGACGTGCGTCGAGATGGCGCGCAGCCGCCGCCCCATCTCGAACCGGAAAATGGCGCTCAGCACGGCGCCCCTCCATCCGCCGCCGTTCCCGCGCCGCGCATGGCGGCGAAGTACACGTCCTCCACTTCCGGCGGGACCGCTTCGAAATCCGGCCCCGGCGGCTCGTCGCGCAGCACGCGGATCAGCGTCCGCCCCGCCGCCAGGCGCGACGAGATCACCGGCAGCGTCTCCCGGCACTCCTCCAACTCGCCTCGCGGCACGCTGGCCTGCCACACCCGCCCGCGCAGCGCGGCCGCCAGCAGCGCCGGATCGCCCTCTACCAGCAGCCGCCCGTGGTGCAGAATGGCCATCGCCGGACACAGATCGGTCACGTCGCTGACGATATGCGTCGAGAGAATCACGATGCAGCGCCCGCCGATTTCGCTCAGCAGGTTGTGAAAGCGCACGCGCTCCTCGGGATCGAGGCCGGCGGTGGGCTCGTCGACGATGATCAGTCGCGGATCGCCGATCATCGCCTGGGCGATCCCGAAGCGCTGCTTCATGCCGCCCGAGAACGTCCCCAGCCGCTGGTCGCGCGCCTCCCAGAGGTTGGTCGTGCGCAGCAGCGTCTCCACCAGCGCGCTCCGCCGGCCGCGCTGGCGAACGCCCTTCAGCTCGGCGAAGTGGTCGAGCATGCGCCACGCCGCCACTTTCGGATAGAGCCCGAACTCCTGCGGCAGGTACCCCAGCACGCGCCTTACGCCCGCCTTGTCGCGCAGGACGTCGATGGTGGCGTCTTCGAGCGCGAGCGTGGCCTCGCCCGCGTCGGCTTCCTGCAACGTGGCCAGAATTCGCATCAGGGTGGACTTCCCCGCCCCGTTCGGCCCCAGCAGTCCGAAGATGCCCGGACCGATCCCGAGCGAGACGTCCCGCAGCGCCTGCACGGCGCCGTAAGACTTCGAGAGGCTTCGGATGCGCAGTTCCATGAGATCAGAAGATCAGACGGCCCGGTTTCCGTCAAGAGGCTCTTTCGGCCCGGGTGTGAATGCGGGGCGCGCCTTTGTACTACTATTCCTCCAATTCTTCGCGCCCCGCGACGGTTTTATGTGGGGCAGGTTGTCAACCTGCGGCCGATTGTTAATCGGCCCGGCGAGCGGAGCTCGCCTGCGCGCGAGACGATCCGGCCCCCGGCAGCCCGGAATATCCCGCGCGGTTGGGTTGCGGCTCTGCTGCTCTGCGGGGCCGGTTGTCAACCCGCGGCCCGGCCCAGGGGGCACCCCGGAATCGGCCTCTCGCGGCCGCCCGCCAATGCCGCCCAGGCGGGCTGACAACCCGCCCCACATCGCGCCAGCGCATCCGCTTCCGTGCCGCCCACCCCGGCGCCCTAGTGCGTAAGAGAATAGACCACGTAGTTGACGCCGATGCGGATGCCCATCTCGGCGAACTTCTCCGGGTACGCCGGTGAGTCGGCCCATTCCCACGAATCGCCGACGTCCGAGTTGAAGCACATGGCCACCATCACGCGGCCTTTGTCGTCATAGATGCCGTACCAGTGAGCCGTGGTGCCGACGGCCCGGGACCGGCACATCATCGAGTTGAACTGGCTGGTGCACCAGGTGCCCAGAACCTGGAAGCGGTCGTCCAGGTCGTAGACCACGTGGAAGATGGGGTCGTCGTTGGGTATGTCCACGACGGGCCGGCCGGGGAAGACCTTGTGCATGGTCTCGTCAAAACGGGCATACTCTTCCGGCCCCCAGAAATCGTCCAGCATCAGGAAACCGCCGCGCAGCAGGTACTCGCGCAGCGTGCCAACCTGGGTGTCGGTGAGCTTCCAGTCGCCCATCTCGCCGGCGTTCATCCAGGGCCAGTTGAAGAAGTCGTCGGCGTCGTCCGGATTCACCGGCTGTTCCACGGAGCGCGCGTGGACGCGCGTCAGCCGGCGCATGGCCTGGGCGAAGTGCCGGTCGGCGCGCGGGTAGTCCTGCGTCCAACTGGTGCCGCCCTCGCGCCAGTCCGGGAATCGGCCGCCCCAGCGCCGGAATCCGAACCGCCCATTGGCGCCCAGAATGGCGTTGGGATGGTTGGGATACATCAGCCGCGCGAAGACCCACTCGGTCTTTTCCCGATAGTCCGGCGGCAAGGGGATGTCGTCGGCCGGTTCGTAGCTGGGATAGACCCGAAAAGGCTTCTGAAACGCGAACAGCCCGCCAATCCCGCCAATGAGGAAAAGGCCGCTCAGCACCGGCCACAGCACCCTGCGAAGAGTCATACGGACTGCCTGTTTTCCGAAGGATAGCACGTACGCCGCGGCATCCCCGCCGCGCAGGCGCCGGTTGAATGGGAGCGGGCGCGCCGGGCTACCGCGGGTTCTCCGAATCGGCCTCGCCTTCGGCGGCGGCTTCCGGACCGGCTTCCAACGCTTCGGCAATCAGGGCCTGCGCGCGTTCCAGATCGGCGCGAGCCACGAACACCTCGAAGCCCAGGGACCCAAAGGAGGTTCTCTCCAGCACCGACGCAATCCCGTTGGATTCCAACACGCCGCGGATGTTGTCCGCGTCCAGTTCCGCGTCGACGGTCTGCGACTGAAAGAGCGAAACCATGTCGAGATCGTGCGAGAGATTCACTTCGGCGGAGCCTTGCCCGCCTTTCCGTTCCTGGGGATCTTGCGCCATGGCTCCAGGATAGCGCAGAATGTGGATGAGGCCCGCAACCGAAGGGCTTTCGCGGAGGCACAGCATGTCCGAACCCATCGAGGAAAGTAATGACTGCCGGGACAATTGCCTGAGCAGCCTGGCCTGGTTTCTGACGGGCGCGGCGATCGGCGCGGCGGTGGCGATCCTGTATGCGCCCAAGAGCGGGAAAGACACCCGCAAGTACATCACCCATCGAGCGCAGCAGGGGAAGCAGGCTGTCGCCGACACCAGCAAGGACCTTATGGACGCCAGCAAGGAAATGTTCGACCGCGGGCGCAAGTTGGTGGACGAAGCCGGCGATCTGTTCGATCACGCCCGCAAGCTGGTCAAGGGCTGAGCCGCCGGAGAACGGCGGCACGCAGCCCAGGCTGGATTTGCGGCGGCAGCGGCTTCGGCCCCTCCGGCGACTCCCGGTTCAGTTTCCCGGCTGCGCCGGCGGAGCCGCGATCCGCGTGGCCAGCATCATGCTCGAGGGCCGCCGGCGGGAACCGTAGCCGAGAACGAAGCCCAGTTCCTTCACCCGTCCGGGTTCCTTGAACGCATCCGCCAGATCGGTCTGCCATTCGTTGGTGAACGGCTTGTCGGGGTGGCTGTACTCGCCGTACAACTGCACCTGCCAGTCCTTGGGCTTGAGCATGCGGTAGGGCACGCCGGTATCGTCCTGCAGGATCAGGTTGCTGTTTCCGAGAATGTACTCCCGGATGGCCGCGAACTGCGCCCAGTGGAGCAGGAACGAGGCCGACTTGATCAGGGTATCGGGACGTCCCTGGCGGGTGAGGAAACGGGAAAAGGACGGGTCCTTGGCAAATGGCCCGGCCAGGTCGGTCTTGAAGTAGTACAGAATCCTCGACTGGGTCTCCGACGGATGGCGGTAGTGGATCTCCACCCCGTGGTGGCGCGGGACGTTGATGGCTTCGGGAACGAAGTCGCCGTTTTCGGTGAGCCGGATGTACCGGACGTAGTCGATAACATTGCCGTTGCGGGCCAGGAGCAGGAGCATCAGCGGCAAAATGCCGTCGTGCACCTTTCCGTGAAACTGCTGGTCCATCTCGCTGGTGACGAAGAAGGTGCGGTCGAAGATCGACTTGATGCCCTCGCGCCAGCCGTCCAGTTCCTTGTCGATGTTGGCGGGCTTGTACGTCTCCGGCGCGAGCACATCTCCCACGTTTTCCTGGGCCGCGAACACCATCAGCCGCGCGTCCGGGAAGAAGTGCTGGGCGTACAGGATGTCCGGTCCGCTGAAGGGATAGAAGAGATACTTGCTGTCGGTGTGGAGCGGAGCCAGTTCGCGCTTCTGGAAAGCGTCCACCGCTTGAAATTGTTTGTTCCGGCTGTTTTCCCAGCTCTTATTGAACTGCGCCGCGTAGTTCTTCCAAGCCTCGGTATCCTCCAGGTCGCGAAACGGCCCGTCGGTTCTTCCCTTCAGTCCGCCGAGGAAGTTGGCGGTATCGTTGCAGAGTTGTGGCGCGATCTCGGAATCGGCCGGCGGCGCCGCGGCCGGGGCCTGCTGACCGCGTTGGCCGGGGCAGAGCAGTACCACGGAAACCATGGCGGCGAGCAAGGCCAAACCACGGCGGGGGGTGCGAAAGGCGGAATGTGCGGAAGACATGATCGAAGGGTCTACCTTCCAGGATAATATACGGATCAGATCGTCCGTTAACGGGAATCGCGATAGGTGGGGCGGACCCCCTGGTCCGCGCGGGACGCCCCCGTCCCGCTCTTCGCTCACAGAATCAACTCCCTGCCACCGGCGAGAAGCCGGGCGGGGGGCCGGCCGCGGACGAGGGCGTCCGCCCCACAACGGAGCTTTACCGGCGGCGTGCCCATGAGCTAGAAGGCGGCCGGGTGCGCCGCCAGCGCGGAGTCTCTTCCGAGTCCCGTTCCTGGGGCGTCCGTCCCTGAAGCATCCTGGGAATCAGGATCAGCGCGAATAAGCCGAGGGCGATGGTCTCGATGGACATATTGGCCAGCAACCGATGCTAGCCCGCGGCAGGCGGGGCGGCAAGTGCCTTCCAGGGCGTCCGGTCCCATAAGGACGCCCAGTACCCGGCAGCTACCTCAGGGCCAGATCGCTGTCCCGTCCGGGGTGGGCGGCAGCGCCCGAAAAGTCCGTCAGCTCGAGACCGGTGGTATTCTCCGCCTCCAGCGCGTGCGTGAAATAGTCCGGGCGGTTGTCACCCCACGCGACCCGCGAGGATTTCACCGTCACCCCGCTCGCGTACCGGATGGCGAAGCCCGGCGTCCCATGCGGTTCCAGATCGGTCTGCGCCTTGGTGGGCCGGTTGTCCCAGACGCCGCCTTTATATTTCGTCCACCGGTCGAGCGTCACGGCCACGTTTTCCAGGCGGACGTTGCGAACGGTGCTGGCGGGGCTGCCGCTCACGCGCACGCTGTTCTCCGCGCGGCCGGTCACGTTGCGGATGCGGATATCGTGCAGGCTGCCGACTTTCGTCTGCGGCGTGCGCGGGATGGCGGTCAGGGAGATGGCCTCGCCGCGGCCCCACCACGGGTCGGAATAGTAGCGCGAGACGAACTGGATGTCGCGGAAGTCGATGTCGTAAACGTTGCCCTCGTCGCGCAACTGGATGCCGATCCCGCGGGAGCTCGAGCGGATCTGGCATTGCTCGAAGACCACGTTGTAAATATCGGCCGTGGTTTCGGTGCCGATCTTGACGCCGCAATCCTGGGTTTCGATCACGCAGTCGTGCACGCGGATGTTGGCGCACGGGCCGAAGTCGCGCTCCTGGCGCGTGGCCTTGACCACGATGGCGTCGTCGCCGCAGACGATGTCGCAATTGCGGATTTCCACGTCGCGGCAGTGGTCGGGATCGATGCCGTCGCAGTTAGGCACGTCCAGCAGATTGCGGATCTTCATGCCGTCCACCAGGACGCGTTCGCAGCCCAGCATGTGCAGGCCCCAGTAGGGCGCTTCGCGGAAGCCGATGTCGTGGATCTCCAGGTCCCGGCAGCCGCTCAGCACGAACATTTTGGGGCGGAAGGGCTTGAAGATCCACCATTCGTTGGGCTTGTCGTAGGAGCTCATGAACTCGCGCGCGCGGCCGTCGATGACGCCGCTTCCTGTAAGGCGGAGACCCTCGGCGCCGTCGGCGAAGATGACGGCTTCGTTGCGGAAGTGGCTGGGGTCGGTGCTGACGATGAGTTCCGAGTCGCCCGCCAGGTGGAACTCGATGTGGCTCTTCAACTCGAGCGTGCCGATGAGGTGGCGGGCGCCCTCGCGTACGAGCACCTGGGCGCCATTGCCAACCGCCGCGGCGGCGTCGATGGCGCGCTGGATGGCGGCCGTATCGAGGGTCGTGCCATCGCCCTTGGCGCCGTAATCGCGCACGTCGAAGACCTTTTTCTGCGCCCGCAGGCGCCCGGCGAGCGCCAGCGCCGGGACAAAAGCCAGCGCTTTCCGCCGGCTGAACTGTTCAGAAGCCATAGAACACGGATACCATACTGTGTGACGGATCTGTGAAAGAATTGACAGGCGAAAGCGCCTGTCCCACACTGCTGCTGGTGACTTGCCTGTTTCGTGGGGCAGCCGCTTCCGCCTGCCAACCGGTTCTTTCACGGCTTCCGACGGAGCGTATATGAAAAACTTCCTCGTATTGGCCGCACTTCTGGCAACGTCCGCGCCGGCGCTCGACCGGCCGGGCGTGGTCTTCAAGATTTTTCAGTTTCCCGCCAACATGATCCCGCGCGTCGACGGCAACGCCGACGATTGGAAAATCGTCCCCGACGATTACGCCATCGGCATGGACCAACTGGTGGACGACACGCACCCGGATCGCAAGCCCGATCCCAAGGACCTCGACGTCAAGGTGAAGGTCGGCTGGGTCAAGGGGCTGAACCGCCTCTATTTCCTGTATGAGGCCTACGACAACTACTGGGACTTCTCGCGGCCGGGCCTGCACAACGACATCTTCGAAGTGGTGGTGGACGGCGACCTGTCGGGCGGCCCGCTGGTGGAGCGGTTCCAGCCGACCAAGGAACTCAGCGAACGCGACGCGCATTTTTCCATGCACGGCGTACACGCGCAGAACTACCACATCATGACGCCGGCCGTGGGCAAGGACTGGGCGCTGGCGTGGGGCTGCAATTCCTACGTCAAAGACCTGCCCTACGCCAACGCGGCCTACAATTACAATTTCAAGCCGGGCGAAAGCGGACGCTTGACGCTGGAATTCTGGATCACGCCGTTCGATTACGCCGGGTGCGAGGGCCCGCAACGCGCCGTCGAAAGCGTCCTGACCGAGAACAAGCTGATCGGCCTGGCATGGGCGATTCTGGATTACGACGACGCCAATAGCGAATCGCACGCCTTCTGGAACCTGTCGCGGAAACACACCATGTACGGCAAGGCGGACGAACTGGTGGCCTTCCGCCTGATGCCGCTGGAGCCGCGGTTTCAGAAGTTCGAAGCCAACTGGTCGTTCAAAATAGTGGACATGGCGCGCCGCCTGGTGGCCTTCGAGGACCGCTCGACCGGCAAGGTGACGTCGTGGAAATGGGATTTCGGGGACGGCACGACCTCCGCCGAGCAGCACCCGCTGCACACCTATCGCGAGGGCAAGGACTACATCGTGACCCTGGAAGTGGAAGGCCCCGAGGGCAAGTCGCGGCGGGAGAAGATCTGGGACGTGTCGCTGCGGTAGGCGCAACGGACGGCAGGGTCGGGATCGCTCCGGAATAGGACAGGAGGCGCGGAGAAATATTCGCGACGCGGTGCGCGGCTTCCTTGCCGCCAGCGCCGGCATGGGCACGCTGGACGAGATTCCGCGGGAAGCCGGTTGCGAGCGGGAAGGCGATCGTCGCATCTACGTCAAGGCAGGCGTGAAGCGGCCAGTTCGCTCAAAGGAACGGCGTTTACCGGGATGCATGTGCAGGCCGGCTCTTTCCGGGTCGCGCGTGATTCGGGCAATGCACGCAGAGGCGACTTAAATTTCGTTGAAAAACCCACGCGAGGTCCCGAGGCGGTTGCAGTCGGTGACCAAGTGGAACATCTGCGCATCCCTTCACGTAATAGGCAATGGGAATTGTGCGGCCAACCTGGCAGGCTCGGCCGGGTGTCCGCTTTGGCGATAATGGATTTGGCGCGAGCCTTGAGACCAAGCCATGAAAGCCATTGTCTATCAGCACTTCGGTTCACCCGAAATTCTCGAATGTCAAGAAGTCGAGAAGCCCGTTCCTGGGCACGATGAGGTCCTCATCAAGGTCCGCGCGGCTTCCATCAATCCGCTGGACTGGAAAACGATGAAGGGCGGGCCATTCATCATGCGCCTGCTGCTCGGGCTGGGCAAGCCGAAGCTCAAACGGCCCGGCGTGGATGTGGCCGGCGAGGTGGAAGCGGTCGGCAGGAACGTAACGCAGTTCAAACCGGGCGATCCGGTCTTCGGCACTTGTTACGGAGCGTTTGCCGAGTATGCGACCTCCAAGTCGGTGACGGGCCTGAAGTCCGCGCTGGTCGTCAAACCGGATAACGTGACGTTCGAGCAAGCCGCGTCCGCGCCCGTGGCCGCGCTGACTGCATTGCAGGGCCTTCGCGACAAGGCACGAATTCAGCCCGGGGACAAAGTCCTGGTGAACGGTGCCGCGGGAGGCGTAGGCACATTCGCGGTGCAGATCGCCAAGTCGTTCGGCGCGAATGTCACTGGCGTGTGCAGCACCCGGAATGTGGACATGGTCCGATCCATCGGCGCGGATCAGGTCATCGATTATACCCAACAGGATTTCACCAAAAGCGGCCAACGTTACGATATCGTTTTAGACTGTGTTGGTAACCATTCCTTTTCGGAATGGACGCGCGTCTTGAATCCCAAAGGAATCCTCGTCGGGGTCGGAGCACCGCCTGACGTTCCGTTGTCGCGACTTCTGGTGGGTTTGATCGGCGCGCTTGTACGATCGTTGTTCGTGAGCCAGAAAATAGCCATCTTCGTGGCCAGAATGAACCAACAGGATCTGACCACTCTGGGCGAGTTGATGGCGACCGGCAAGGTGACGCCCGTCATCGAGAGGCGTTACCGGCTAAGTGAGGCCCGCGACGCTTTCCGGTACATGGAAGAAGGGCACGCTCGCGGAAAGGTACTCATCACGCCGGAAGACTAGCGCGGAGGACCGTTAGCAGTGGTCCTTTGCCGTTGGTCCCGCGTAGTCGGCGACTCGTGGAAGGGTTGCCTCGGGCCGGCAGCGTCCGCGGCATTCTGCGAGTAGCGCGTGATTCGCCCGGAGCCCTCAATTGCGCGCGGAAGACGTTGGTAGACGCTGGGCGACTTATTGTTACCGGTCCCAAACTCAAGGTCCGGAGCAACGGCGTTGCGACGACGCAGCGTGACCTGGAATGGCGCGGGCCGCCGGACTACCGGATGTTCGAATGGCGGCGCGCCAGGTCAGATGTCGATGCCGGCGCCAACGCCGATACCGCTGCGGCTGCCGTGCCTGTCATGATTTGTGCGCCTCCATATAGGTCCGCAGCACGGCGTTGATTCGCGTTTGATAGCCTTTCTGTCGCCGCAGCCAGCCGAGCAGGTCCGCATCCAACCGGATTGTGACGGTCTGCTTCGGTCGCGGTAACGTGACTTTCGCTTTCTTCCAAAAGTTCGCGTCTGTTGGACGGGCTTCGGGATCGGCCTCGATTGCGCTCCCGATTTCTTTGTCGCTCAACGAGTCAAGGCGCTTCCAATCCGTTGTACCGTCCTTAGCCGAGGCTTTGCCAGTATGCCGCTCTTTCATGCCGTTCTGCCCTCCATGCCGAAACGATTCGGCGTTCGGTCCGCGGCAAAAGGTAGCCTCGTCGGCGATCGCCATCTTACGAAGGTTGACGAGGTGCAACTGGTTGTCAATGTCGGTCACAAGGGCATGGCTCGAATCCACGAATTCGGCCGGGTCGCCAATCCGGTTTTCCATACCATCGGACGGCCATCCTTGCGGATGCCTCTATGAAGCTCGCCGCTGGCCCAAACCTTCTGCGATCATCGCGGTGACGAGAGTGTTCAAGCTTACGCCTTCCTGACGGGCCTTGGCGACCAGGCGCGAGTGAAGGCTCCGGGGCACGCGCTGCCGCCATTGCCCACTCGCCGCAGTCGGATTTGGAACCGCGTCACCGTGCTTAACGCAATTCATGAGGTAAGCCTTGACTGCGTCCGAGCCTTGCTTCAAAGCTTCCTCCGGAGTTTCCCCATCGGAGATGCACCCCGGCAGGTCCGGATACTCGATAGCAAATCCGCCACCGTCCGCTTCGGAGAGCGGACGAATAGTGAATGGGTAGGAGTGAATGAGGGCCTTGTCAATCTTCATTATTCTCACCTAGGGTGCTGACGAAGTCTACAAACAGACGAACATACACCGGTTTGATGGGCCGATGCGCGGGAACGGAGAGCCGCCCCGCGGTGGCGTGCCGGAAAATGACGTGGCTTGTCCCGTGCCGATCGTGATCGATGCCCAAGCTGCGCGCGACCACCTTCAAATCCTCGATCCGCCAATCGCGGGGATTCCGCCGCATTTTGGCGACAAGTTTCGCCGCGTTTGACACACTCAAATGGTATCACAGGCGGTACCACTCGCGGACCGCGGAGGCACCCGATTCGAAATAGATCCACGTAAACGCCGTAGCGTTTCCCTTGGCCGCTGGGCGTATCGGCCACTCGGAGCATGCCCCGAGAGGACGTCCTTGGCCGTTCCTCCCGCGAGGTCCCGTTCACCTCAACGACGCCGCTTGGTTTCGTAACGTCCCACCCGTGGCAGCGCATCCAGCGGAGCCCCGGATCCTGAAGCTGCTTTGGGCCGAAGACCGATCCCGCCGGTGGGGCGTTCTTAGGCGCCCATGCTGCGTTCCGCCCTACTGCGATGCCCCCGCCTGAACCGTCAGATTCACCGGCTGGCTGGCCCTGCCTCCCACCGTCACCACAACCGGTTGAGTCCCGGCCGCAACGCTTGCCGGCACCGTGAAATTCACCTGCACGGTGCCCACCAGCCCTGGCGGGATGGCGGCGAACTGCACCAGCGCCGGAACGCCGCCAACCGTCACGGAGAGCGGCAGGAGCGGCGTAGGCATCGCGCTCGCCGGAGTGCCGGCGGGCACCGATGCGCCGGTGAAGATGAGTGGACTGACATCGCCGGCGCCGGTCACGTAGACCGTCGCGATGCCGCCGGGCTTCACGGCGCCGCTTAGATTGCCGGAGGCGTCCGCGAATATCGAGGGCGCCGCCGGCTCGATCCGGAACGCGAAACCGGCCACCTGCCCGTTGTTATCGATCCCCAGAACGGCGGGTCCGGCGCCGGCCTCGTAGGGGATCTGCAGGTTGATCTGGCCAGGCGAAACATACGTCAGGGGCGCGGCGATGCCGTTGACGGCCGCCGAGACGCCCGCCACGGAGTACGGCAGCGGGGCGGCGGCTATGGCCTGGGTGGCGTTGGCCAACTGCGTGCCATAAACCGAGAGCAACATCCCGGGGCTGCCGGTGGTCTGAGTGGATCCGGCAGTGGCTGCGCCGCCGATGGACATGCCGGAGTTCCCGCCCAATACGAACCTCACCGGCACGCTGACGGTCTGCGGCAGTGCGCCCGCCGACTGGATAACCACCGTGGCGCGATAAACCCCGGGTTCGAATCCCGAGCCGTTGGCATTTAGCAAGACCTGGGCGGGTCCGGTGCCCGAGAACTGGGAAGCGGTCAGCCAGGCGGCGGTTCGATTGGTGGGGAAAATGGCGGCCGTCCAGGATTGCGTCTTGTCGGTGATGCCGATCGACAAGGTGGCCTGCGCGGATTGCGTGGCGGAGGGCGCCGCCAGGCTCACGGACGCGGGGCTGGCGGAGAGCGTCGCGGGGCTTCCCAGCGGCGGCGCGAAGGAGACGGTGACTTCCTGTCCGACCGCGCCACTGAGCACAACCTGAATGAAATCGCTGGCGGGAGGCGTCAGGCCGCCAAAGCAGAGCCTGCCCTGCAAGGATGCCCAGGCGCCCAGGCGCGCGGTGCCGAAAATGGCGGGAATCTGCGCGCTCAGGTCGACGCTGCCGGCGTAGAGACCGGTCAGCACGTTCAGAGAGCCGCCCAGATCGTCCACGGTGAGTTGCACGGGCCACTGGCAGGACGGGTCGGCGGTGGGGTCCTTAGCCACGATAAGAGGCGTCGCCGTGAGATTGAAATCAAGGGATGGCGGAAGGGACCGGTAGTTCACGGAAACCTGGCGGGACCAGTTCAGTCCGGCGGCGTCCGTGCCGGTGAAACCGAAGGAGCGGACCACCGGAGTAGCCATATTGCGGAAGACCACCGAGGTGCTGACGGCGCCGCCGGGCAGAATTCCACCCGCGGGGAAGTACTGCGACAGCGGCTGGCTGGCGCCATCGATGGTGAAGCCGGTGATGCTGGTGGCAACCCCGGCCATCTCGGTCAGAACGAGGGTGGTTTGCCAGGTGGAGCCTTGCGCATCGGGTGGAAGCGACGGCCAGACCGTGTCCGGCCACGTGGGGACGATCGCCGCGCCCACGGCCGGGAAAGTCACCTGAATGGTGGCGGCCGCCCCGCCGCCGCTGAAAGAGGCGTCGCCGGAGTATGCCGCGATGAGGGTCAACTTCCCTATGACGCCCAGGAGATACACGGGGAAAGTCACGCTGGCCGTCTGCCGCCCGCCGGACAGCGTGACGGTACCGAGTGCCACCCCGTTGGCGCTGAAGTCCACGGAACCGGTGGGGACGTTGGCGCCGCTGGCGGCGGCTACCGTGACGGTCAACCGGGCGGTGTCGTCGATAGTTGCCTTGGCGGGGCTGGCGGTGAGCGTTACCACCACGCCATTGGTCTGGGTGTTCCATTGGGTCACCAGGTTGTTGGCGTCAACCGAACCCAGGCCGGTCGCAAGGTCGTAGCCCGGCCCGGCGGAGTAGCCGAACGAGCCGGTGACACAATCGGGGCTGCCTTGCGAACAGGGGACGATGTTGCTGCCCGAGACCACGTCGTGAAAAACCGCGGGAGCGCTCTGCGCCAGGCGGTAGAGTTGCGGGTTGATGTTCCCCAGTCCCGGCTGTTTCTGAAACCCCTTGGAGACCTGGTACTGATTCAGGAGAGCGACGATCCCGGCAAAGGACGGCGCCGCACACGATGTCCCGGAGACGGCCAGGTTGCTGCCGTCATAAACGATGGCGTAGGCGTCGTGACTGGCGGCGCTGAACGCCACGTCGGGAACGTCGCGGGCATTGTCGTTGGGAACGCCGGGGCCGGCCTGCCAGGCGGGCTTCGAGTAATAGACGCTCGCTCCACCGCCGGACCCGAGGAGCCCCGAGGAGCCGGATTCGTTCCAGGCGGCCTCGGGGATATACGATAGCGCCGAACCGTAGGTAGCCGAGTTGGTGGAGGCCCAATACGTGCCCGTTCCTTCCACGAACTGGGTGCCACCGACGCCGGTCACCTCCGGCAGAACCGCGGGAAACGCGGGCGTTCGGCCCAGGTTGGCGAATGGAAGATACCCAGCCGCGTCGCACGAGGCAGACCCGGAATCGCCCGAGGAATTGACGATCGTGATCCCCTGGGCGTTGGCTTGCTGCGCCAACGTGCGCCAATACGACTGTGCCTCGCCGATCTCGCAGGTGCCGAAGCTGACGCTGACGATGGGCGCGATATTAGAATCGACCGCGGCCACTATGGCGGTGAGGGCATCCAGCCCATAGACGAAGTAGATGGTGGCCTTGGGAGCGATGGCGCCGGCCCACTCCAGGTCCAGGTCGGCTTCGAGTTGGTCGCCGTTAAATCCAGGGTCTTCGCCGCCGTACGAAACCACCTTCGGATCGTTGGCGGGCAGGCCGTAGCGCGTGCGGAACGTGCGGATGTCGCTCAGCAGGACGTCGGAATCGCCAACCACGGCGATGCTCTGGCCGGTGCCGTCCAGGCCCGCCTGGTACAACGGCGCCACGTCGTAGATGGTGGAGAAGTCCGCCGGAGCCAGGTAGTGAGAAGATCCCACGTTGTAGTCGGGCGGGGCCAAAATGGCGTTGGACTTGAGGCGGAAATCGTTCAAGCCGATGAACCCGCCGGCCACGTCCGCCAGGGCGGCGGGAACCGAGACATCGCCGGTGTTGGCGTAATGCGTTTCGCCACCGACGACGAAGCGGTGGATGCGGGTGTGCAGCGCCCTGGATACCTGCCCGGCGGTGCCGCCGAATGCGATCCAGTTGCGGCCGCGCGCCAGTTGCTTCACCGAGAAACCTTCCGCATGGAGCCATGCCGCAACCTTGGATTGATCGCCGGAACTGAGGCCGAACCGGCTGGCGTATTCCTCCGGTGTCAGCCACTTGTGAAACAGCGGCGAGGCCGGGTTCTGCTGGCTGGCGAGCAAGCTGTCCAGGCCGGCCTGTTGCACGGCGGAAGGCTTGAACAGGAGCACCACGAAACCCATCGGCATCCCGTCATCCACCGGACCCTGGTCGGATTTGGGGAGCGCCAGCGGATGGACGGTCCCTGCTATGACCTGGGTGTGGGCGGCATCCACCGGCCGTGTGACACGGTCCGGCGAGGCAGCCGGGCAAACCGCCGCGAAGGAGAATAAGAGGAGGGCCCAGGGTAATGGAGCCGTAACACAGGGATGAAAACGCCGCCGTCGAATGGTATTGAACATTGCTTTTTCCTATGTCGGATAACTTGAATTCACTTCTTAAAAGGAGAGAGTAACATGCCGCGGCGGCGGCAGACTATGCGATGGAGCACTCAGGGTGGGCGGCATGGAAGTGGGCGGGGAGGCGATTCGCCCGCAAAACCGCTCGAATCCGGGCGTAGGCGAGCGCAAGGCCCGCAGCACCGTTGTGGGGCAGCAGAGCCGCAACCCAACCGCGCGAGATATTCCGGGCTGCCGGCGGCCGGATCGTCTCGCGCGCAGGCGAGCTCCGCTCGCCGGGCCGCGCCCAAAGGGCACCCGCAATCGGCCGCAGGCTGCCAGCCTGCCCCACGCAAAAACCGTCGCGGCGCGCGAAGAATTTGACGGGTAGTAGTACATAACGCCGGGGAATCCACTTCCATGTCGCGCGACTGTGCACTCGGCGGGTGGCTCCTTCGGGCTGAGGGCCGGGCGTGCCCTACTTGGGCTTGACGGCTTTCCGCTGCTCTGCTTCCAGGGCGTGCATGCTGGTTGGAAAGCGTTTCAAGAACTCGGAGTACTGGCGGTCCAGTTCCGCGTCTTCTTCGGGCGTCCCCTCGTAGTCGCCGCAGCGTGGTCCGTTGGGCACGCGTCCCATCCACCAGGCCTCATCCGCCTGCGGGCCGTTGGGCCAGAGTTGGAGATACTTCTCGTACCCCTGGGTCCGCGTGGACCATTCGCCGCCCGGCTCGCACCACTCCACCGTGACGCCCAACGCCGTGGCCTGCTCGGCAAACGATCTCAGGTCTCTCTCCCCGACAATCAGGTCCGACAGCCGGTCCGCGGCGCGATTCATCTCGAACCAGGCACTCGCTTGGCGGGCGGAATCCGGGGCTCGATCGGCCGCCGCGCGCGCGGCGCGCATCTTCGCGATCTCCATCCCCGCCAGCGTTCGGATCAGGGCTTTTCGAGCGGCCCCTTCGGCCGCGGTGTCTCCGGGCGCCCGCCGCGCCGGTGCGGGATCGCGCAACGGATTCACCGGAGACAGATCGACGCCGGCGGGAGGCGGACCGAGGATCTCGATTTCGTCCACCCCAAAGCGCAGTTTCGACTGAAAGAACATCACGACTTCCCGGACGTCCTCGACCGGCCGTGGCGGCGCATAGATTGCCAACCCCGCCCCTCCGATGGCCGGCGAGACGACTATCGCCCCCGGGGCGCCGGCCGGATGTGAACCGTGAAGCTATCCGGCGAGGGCATCGAAGCGACGCTACTGCCTTCCACCACGATCCCGGTTACGGTTACGGGCTGGGTGAATCTCACGACCACGAAACTCTCCGGACACGAATACCAGGTGGAACAATTGAAGCCGTCAACCATGTGGCGTCCACCGTCGAAGGCGTTCGCCGATCCATAGAACCGATTTCCGCTGTCGGGCGACCCGTCGCAGTCGCCGGCAGACAAACGCGCGATCGAGAGCCGGCCGAGATTCACCAGGGGCGGAGCGGAATCCTGAGCCGCGCAGGAGACCGCCGCGAACGCCAGGAGCACGAGCATGCGCATGAGAGTATTATCGGCCATCGCATCGGCATCGGATGGCCGCGCCGCGCCCCTCGCGCCGGGCCATCCCGTGCCTCCTCCAGTGGCCGTTGCACAAGAAGGAAATTGACAGGAACCCGGTCATTAGTTATTGTAAGTATAATATTTTCAATTAGTTGCGATTCCGTTTTGACAGGGCCCCTGTCAAAACCGTGGAGGAGGCGCGGTCACCGCGGCACGTACGTCCGCAGGAATCGCGCCGCCGTTCGGGCGGCAATGAGACACGGGCCGTCCTCCGGCAGCAGCCAGACCTCACCCTGGCGGAACGGCTGGCCGCCGATGGCGCCGTCCCCTTCCACCACAATCCAGAGTTGGCATGCCTGGGGCTCGGGCCGGATCTCCGCGCCCGCGTCCAGCCGCACGAACTCGGTCACGAAGTGCTTCGACCGGATGGGCTCGCCGGGCGGCGCCGCACCAGGGTGCACCGACAGGCCGGCGATGGCCACGGCTTTCTCGACGTGAATCTCGCGCGGGCGGCCGTAGTCCCACAGGCGGTAGGTCACATCGGAGTTCTGCTGGATCTCGAACAGCACGATCCCGGCTCCGATGGCGTGCACCGTGTGGGCCGGCGTGAAATACGTCTCGCCGGGCTTCACCGGCATCCAGTTGAGAAGGCGCTCCAACCCGCCCGAGCGGGCGGCTTCGAGCAGCCGTTCGCGGCCGATGGGCTGGCGGAAACCCAACGCGATGGCGGCGCCGGGCTCGGCCTCCAGGATGTGCCACATTTCGGTCTTGCCGCGCGGGCCGTCTTCCCCGTCGTCGGGGTGCACTTGCACGCTCAGCCGCGCGGAAGTGAACAGCAGCTTCACCAGCAACGGCAGATCGCGGTCCGCCAGGTACCAGGCTTCGCCGATGGGCCGCGGGGAATCGGGAAACCAGGGCAGGAGGCGCGTCTTGCCCCAGACCTTTTCACGCAGCGACGGTGTCAGGCGGAGGGGGCCGGCCATGGCTATGAATGCCTGACCACGAACTGGTGCAGGCGGTCCAATCCGCGCTCCAGTTCGCCCAGGGGCGAGGTGTAGGAAATGCGGACCTGGCGGGCGGTGCCGAACGCCTCCCCGGGAACCACGGCCACGTGCGCTTCCGTGAGCAGTTTCTCGGCGAACTGCAGGGTGTTGGCGATGCCGTTCCGGCCGAGGGCGACGCCCACGTTGGGATAGACGTAGAAAGCGCCCCGCGGCTCGGCGCACGTCACGCCGGGAATGGCGCGCAGCCGCCCGAGAACGAAGTCGCGGCGCCGGCGGTATTCGGCCAGCATCGCGCCCACCGAATCCTGCGGCCCGCGCAGCGCTTCCACGGCGGCCTTCTGGGAAATCGAGGTGGGGTTCGACGTGGAATGGCTTTGCAGCTTGGTCATGGCGCCGACCAGGGCCGCGGGCACCAGCCCGAAGCCGATGCGCCATCCCGTCATGGCATAGGTCTTGGAGAGCGAACCGGCCACCAGCACGGTCTCTTTCGCGCCCGGCAGCGAGGCGATGGAGAACGGCTCGCTATCGTAGAGAAACTTACCGTAGCACTCGTCGGTCATCAGGTAGATGCCGCGTTTCGAGGTCAACTGGAAGATCTTTTCGAACTCGCCGCGGTCGATCACCGCACCCGTTGGGTTGGAAGGCGAGTTGACGATCACCATCTTGGTGCGCGCGGTGAGGTGCGGCTCCACCATGGCCGCGGTGAGGTGGAAACCGCCCGCTTCGCCGGTCTCGACGAAGACGCACCTGCCGCCGGCGTAGTTCACCACGTCCTTGTAAGTCACCCAGTAGGGCACGGGGATCACGACTTCGTCGCCGGGGTTGATGGCGGCCTGCGTGAGGTTGAAGATGACGTGCTTGCCGCCCACCGTAACGATGCATTCCGAAGGCTGGTAGGAAGTTCCGAAATCCCGGGCATGGCGCTCGCAGACGGCCTTCCGCAGTTCGGGGGTGCCGCCCGCGGCGGTGTACTTGGTGAAGTTCTGTTCGAGCGCGCGGATGGCGGCCTGTTTGATGTTATCCGGGGTGGGAAAGTCCGGCTCGCCCGCTCCGAAATCGACCACGTCCACGCCCTCGGAGCGGAGCTTCTCCGCGTCCGCCGACACCTTCATCGTGGAAGACACGCTGATGGACGATATGCGTTCGGCGATTGGATTTGCGACTGATTCCATGGAACCTTCTACTTCTCCTTCTGCTGAGTATGGGGAAGCCGCCGGCGAAGCCGGGCTTCGACCGAGGGAGGCACCAATCCGCCGATGTCTCCGCCCAGACTGAAGACCTGCTTCACCAGCCGCGAGCTGATAAACGAATAGGCTTCGTTGGCCATCATGAAAATAGTTTCGATGCCGGGGCTCAGCCGGCGATTCATGAGCGCCATCTGCAACTCGAACTCATAGTCCGAAATCGCACGAATGCCGCGCAGCAGGACGGTGGCCGAATGCGCGGCGGCGTGGTCCACCAGCAGGCCTTGGAAGGAATCGATCTCCACGTTGGGATAGACCGCGACCACTTCGCGGAGCATCTCGGCGCGCTCTTCGACCGAGAACAGCGGCTCCTTGGCGTCGTTTTGCAGTATGGAAACGATGAGCTTATCGAACAGCCGCGAGCCGCGCTGGATCAGATCGAGGTGGCCGTTGGTGATGGGATCGAACGAACCTGGATAAATAGCGACACTGGGCTGTTTTGGCGGCAAACCTGGATTTCCCTTTCCGGAGCGTTGCGTTCCCGGGCGATACCGATATTCTACCGGTTTTGGGGCGGGTCAATAGACCCACCACAGCACCCCACCCTACCCAGCGCGTCCTTTTCTCCACATTCGGAACGTGACAGCGTCCGCGCCCAACTCCGGCAAGTGTCCGGAGAGCAGAGCTTGGATCTCCTGCCGCCGTTCTCCAGACCGGGTCTCGATGGGAATGCGCAGGTAGACACGAGAGTTCCACTTGGGGAGGACGATCACCCGGCTCGCCACATGAAAACCTGCGAAGCCGGTCCACGGTTCAAAGAAGTACGCGCCCTCGGAGTCCACCACGGATATTCCCCCCTCCGTGAGCGCAAACCGCATCGGTCCGGACTCGACCCGCCTGGCTCTTCGCTCCCCTCTCGCATCCCTGATGATGAAGGCGCCCGGAGCGAACGGTATCGCTGCCAAACACGCACCTGCCGCCCCGGTGATCGGCTTTACGCCCGGCTCAAACACACAAGCCAGGAGCATGCGAATACCTAAGTAGCCGAGAAAGCCAGTCGGGAGAAAGATGACATAGAGGTGGTGTCCATAACTCAGCACGGTACGAGGCAACCAGTGCGCTCGCCGGGTTAAGCGAGCAGCCTCTTCCATCGAACCATATTGCCTACTCTCCACGCCACCCCGGCCATACCTGCCATACCCAAAAATTTGGTGGCCGTCCGATTCCGGAACGCTTTGATTTCAGGCGATATGGCCATTCTACCGGTTCTGCGGCGCGCTCAGGGGCGCTTCGGAGCTTCGTCTTGGCTCACAAGCCTCGAAAGAATCCCCGCCCACGCGAAGACACGAAGCCGCAAAGCCGAAAAGAGGAACCCGCCTGTCTTCTAAGCGGCTCCGCGTCTTTGCGAGCGACTCACTTACCTGGCTTTCCCCGGCATCGCCAGGCCGGCGAGCAGGTAGCATCCCGCGCCCGTCAGCACGCAGGAGGCGATGCTCGAATCCATCGAGATCAGGATGGCGATGAAACTTCCCAGCGTTCCGGCCGCGCCGTTCAATGCCCACATCCAAGGCAGGTTGCGCTCTTGCGAAAGGGTGGTCAACCAGCGCATCCCGGAGGGGAAGCAGAAGCCCATGAGGAAGCCGCACGGAGAAACCAGAGCCAGGCAAATCGAGACTCTCTGCCACAGCACGGCCGCCGTAAATGCATGCATCACCGGCAGCACCGCCAACGAATACGCCACCACCACAAGCGCGCTGGCCAGCGCCGGGACCCGGCTCTGCCAACTCGCCTTCAGCCGCCACTTGTCCGACGCAAGGCTGCCGGCTCCGGTCGATAGAATCAGACCGCCCAGAACCACCACCATCGAGTAAATGGGATGCCCGAGGAAGATCGAAAGCTGCTGCATCATGGCCATCTCGACTAACATGAATCCCAGCCCGATGGCGATGAAATAGGCAACCGCCCCGTACAGCGGCCGCGGGCCGTCATTCGCCCGGGAGTTGAGTGCTTCCGCCGGCAGAACGATCGTCACGATCACCAGAATCAAGGCGGCCACCAGGAAGCTAAACAGGAACAGCATGGCGCGCAAGTTAGTACCTTGCCAGCCGGATTCTATCAACCCACCGATGTTCCTGAGGTGGACCGCGTTGAAGAAATACGGAGAAGAGTCGTAGGTGGGCGAATAGTCGAAGTAACTGCCCTCGCGGAGGGCCGCCATTTCGTCCAGGCTGTGGGTGGCGGCGATGCGCCGCAACTCGGGCACCTGGACCGGTTCTCCCGGGATCGCGACCGCCGAGAACGCCATGTCGGCGGCGATGGAGGTCAGCTTTTGAATGTCCTGCGGGGAAAACGGCCGGTTGCTGGCCATGAGCGTCGCCACCGAACCGGACTCAATGAGGGCCAGTTGGGATTCGGGATGGGCGGCACCTTCGGCCAGCAGCGTGGCGCGCGCCACCGAATACAGGCGAAAGACCTGCATGCGCTCGCCGAAATCGAACCAGCGGCTGAACGCAATCACGCCGCCCGGTTTCAGATGCTCGTAGAAAATCTTCCATGCATCGACGGTATACAGGGAGTTCTCCGTCAGTGTCATGGCGCCAGCCGACGTTGCCGCCCAGGTATCCACGAGCGATGCCTGTATCAGGTCGAAGCGTTCTCCGGAGCGGGTCAGGTAGCTGCGGCCCTCGTCATTGTGAAGCTCGAAGCCAGGAATCTTATCGAAACCGGAAAACCATCCGAACCGGCGGCTGGCCATTTCCGCCACCGCGCTGTTGACTTCGATTCCGACGATCCGCGTGAATCCCTGGGCCGCGCAATTCAGAGCGTCGCGTCCGCCTCCCACGCCGATAATGGCCGCCGTGCCACCGTGCCTGAGCCGGGCGGCCACGGAGGTCACGTCGTATTGCAGAGCGTCCAGCGGCTTCAGGTTGCCATTGAAACGCGTGATCCCCGTGGAGGCGTCGTTGTCGATGTCCAGTTGGATCTGTTCCATGGGCAAGGCCGGTGTCTTCGGGCTGGGACCCCACATCAACAGTTGCCCGACCACGGGCCCACGCGCCCGCACTTTCGAGATAGGATTCCACTTCTCGGCCAGTATCCCGATGCGGCGGTCGATTTCGCCTTTGGACCAGATCGGCTGAATTCCATGCAGGGAACGCGAATTGGCGATTCCGAAAAACAACATCGCGACGGCGCAAAGCAGCGAGCGCCGGCGAATGGCCGCTTCGCCCGCATAAGTTCCATAAGCCGCGGCGCCGACAAAGAGCAACGCCGAGATAATGAAGATCGCGCTCGGAGCGTCGACCAGGCTCAAGAGAAGCACGGAAGCCAGGCAGCCGAGGGCGGCGCCCGCCAGATCGGTAAAGTAGACCCGGCCCATCGGATACCCCGACCGGGTCAGCGAGAGACACACCGTCACGCCGGAGAAGAAGAACGGCACCGAGATCACCGCGGACAAAAGAACGAAGCTATAGATAGTTTGTAGGGCAAACGAAACATCCACGGGGATTGCCAGCATGGTCACCAGCGACAATGGCAAGGCGATGGCGGCCGCCATGGCGCACTGAGCCAGTCGCCGGCGGATGCGCTCTTGGGTGAACAGGCCGGGACGCAGTTGAACCGAGAGGGCTCCGGCGGTCATGCCGAACATGGCCATGGAGATCGACACGAAGGCGAGGTAGTACCAGGAAGTCACGCTCAGGATGCGCGTCAGAACCACCTCGTACATCAGCGTGCCGGCGCACATCAGGAACAACCCAAGCAGAAATGAACCCATTCTGGGAGTATCCTCCACACACGCCTTCGGCGGGGCGCCGCGGCAGACGATATGTTATCACGCGTCGCCAGCGCGGGCGCTTTTCAGCGCCTCACGGGGGCAGGAGATTGGGGGAACGATTGAGGGAAGGAAGCGGCTGCCGCGGCGGATTTCCGGCGGCAACGGACTCTCCTTGACTTCATGCTCGCGTTATGCGAGCATGAAGTCGTGAATGTGATCAGCTCGGCGGCCATCAAGAGGTATGCGGCTCTTCACCCGGAAGCGGCCGGAGAACTCATGCGGTGGAACAAAGCAGCCTGCCACGCCGATTGGCGGGACATTCATGAGGTTCGCATGCACTTTCCGGACGCCGGCCAGTACAAGCCGCTGTTGATTTTCAACATCCGGCATAATTACTACCGTCTGATAGTGAAGGTTGATTATCGGGCAAAGCTGCTGATGGTCAAAGAGTTCCTCACTCACAAGGAATACACGCGGGGAGGCTGGAAACTATGGGCGCGCTAGTCATCGACAACAGGAAGTACGCTCGGGTGTTGGCGAGGGTCCTGCCGCGGGTGATCGCCACGGACGAGGAGCATGAACGCATCCTGGGGGAAGTCGAGAAGCTGATGGACAAGGGCGATCGTCGTACCGCCGAGGAAGACGCCGCCCTCGACCTGATGGTTCGTCTTGTCAAGGACTACGAGGAGGAGCGCCATCCTCTGCCCGATCCGGGTCCGCACGAAATGTTGGTGTATTTGATGGAACAACGGAGTCTGCATCAGGCCGACCTGCTTCCGATCTTCAAATCCAGAGGCTACGTATCCGACGTCGTCAACGGGAAACGCGCCATCAGTAAGGTGCATGCCAGGCATCTCGCCGGGTTTTTCAAGGTCTCGGCGAACCTGTTCATCTGAGTCGCCGGATCGTCCGGCAAGCTCCGGGACATCGAGGCAGGGAAAGACGTTGCCGGGCGGCCCCGGGTGCCCGGTCTGCCCGCAGTCCTTGATGCTGGCGCCGCCCACCCCCCGGCGCGGCCGGAAGCTCACCATCCGCGCCGCCCGGGACCTGGTTCTCGCGCACGGCGGACTCGCCGCGCAGCCCGATAGCGGCACCACGGTGGCCGTCAACGCATCGGTCGCAGTTTTCGCGGCTATAATGTTGAACTTATATTAGCTTTACGTTATAATTCGATTGTGGCGTGGGACGTTGAGGTGACAGATGAGTTCAAAGCGTGGTGGAACGAACTCACCGAAGCCGAGCACATCTCGGTCGAGAGGGCCGTTCTGCTACTGGAGGAGCGTGGTCCCAATCTCCCATTTCCGTACTCCAGCAGGGTAACCGATTCGCGCCATTTCGCCATGCGTGAACTGCGCGTGCAGCACCAGGGGCGCCCCTACCGGGTGCTCTACATCTTCGATCCGCGCCGCGTGGCACTTTTGCCGCCGGGTGGAGACAAAACCGGCGACGACCGCCGGTACGCGGGAAACGTGCCGCTGGCGGACCGGCTTTATGACGACCGCCTTGCGGGGATCGAGGAGGAGGACGATGCCAAAGACGACGAAATTCAGTGAACTGCGGGCGAGGATGTCGCCGGAAGCCCGGGCCGAAGCCCGGCGCCTCGCCGATCGGGATCTCAGAGAGATGCCGCTGCACGAACTGCGCGCCGCCCGCCACCTGACGCAGCAACAGCTCGCCAAGACCCTCGATATGACGCAGGCGGCGGTTTCGCAACTGGAGCAGCGCACGGATGTTTATCTCAGTACGCTCGAAAACTTCGTGGAAGCGATGGGCGGACGGCTGGAAATGTACGCCGTATTTCCCGATGGGAAAGTGAAACTCGGTCTCGATCGGGAAGCGTCGTAGCCCGGGGCTTGCCGCTCAGGGCTTGAACTCCGCTGTTTTGGGCTGCGGCTCTACCGGCCGCCCTTCCTTCCGCATCACGACGCTCGCCGGCGGCAGGAGACCCGCCGAAATCATCTCCTTGCCGGTGGGCGAACCGGCCGCTGGCGGTACCGCGGGGCTTCGATCTCGACCGGGCCAATCAGGCCGGAGGGCACCATCTGGACGTTGAACGGGCTGTAGGTTGAGTAGTAGGAGCCCTGCAGCCACCCTAGCGCTTGCACTTGCGCCAGGCGGACGGGGTCGCCGGAGAGTTCGTTGGCGGCGGTGTTCCGCACTTCCACCACGATCTGGTTGCTGCCCGGCTGGAGGTAGCCAGTAACATCCCAGGTGAAGGGGCGCCAGGCGCGCGCGCCGAGGTCGTTGCCATTGACCCAAACATGCGCCGAGTAGAGCACCTGGCCGAGGTCGAGCGTCAGGGGAGTGCCCGGCTCGAAGTTGCTGGTGAACTGGGTGGTGTAAGTGGCCGCGCCCCAGAACTGGGGCATACCCATCGCCGACCATGTCATGAGCGGCGTCGTCAACTGGCTTTGGCCGATCTGCAGTTGCCACGGGCCGGGAACGGCGGCGACAGCCGTCTGTCCCACCGGCACGGGCAGCGGCGGAGCGAGAGGCACTGGCGCTGCCCCGATCACCACGAATTTCGTCCCATACGGGTCGAGGCTCAGGGTCAGCGCGCCCGCCGTGTTGCCCGGCGCGAACGCCCGGATGGCGCCGGTCCGGGGATCCCATTCCTGCATTTTCCCGCTACCGGCGAGGACCGCTTGAACCTGCTGCGCGTTGGCGCTCTCATTGAAGAAAAAGTAGAGGTCGGCGTCCTGCCAGCGGCGGTGCAGGTACTTGATCGAGGGGGCCGGAGCGGAAAACCGCACGTCCGAGGCGGGGAGCGCGTTCAGCGAGGTAGCCGGATCGACGATGCCCCAGCCGATCTGGGGGGCGTAGGCGCCGCGGAATGTCTGGTCGTACGTCAATTGCGGCTTGCTTCCGGCGAAGATCACCGTTCCGCCGGCGGCGTTGAACCGCTGCAGCGTAGCCAGCGCCGCGCTGGAGAGCACGCTGCCCGGCGGGACCACCACCGCGCGGTACACCTGGCCGCTGAGGTTTTGCAGGCCGCCCGGCACGACCGTGGCCGTTGCGGTCAGCGCCTGCTCGTCGATGAAGTCGAAGTCCCGCTGCGATTCCAGAAGTTGGCGCGCGATGGCGAGCGAGGCGGCGTCGGCCGTGGCGTCGCCCAGCCAGAGATTGGCCGTGGGTTCGAAGAGCGCGATGCTCGCCGACGGGGCGCCGATGGAGAGCAGGTAGCTGGCACGGTTGGCATATTGGGCGAACAGGGGGAATTGGTCCCACTGCGGGCTGGTGCGCCAGTCGGGCGGACAGAAGTACTCGCGGAACTGGCTGGTGTCGGAGAAGAAGCCCATGTTCTCGATCAGGTTGATGCCGCGCACGAATTGGAAGTCCATCACCCACTTGGCCTGCTCCAGGGTGAGGCCGCGGCCGTAGACGGCGTAATCCTCGACAAAGGCGCGCGGGTGGCCGTTGAGGTGGGTGGAGGACGAAGGCCGCTTGGGGAAATCGGCGATGTTGCCCGGCCAGATCTGGCGCCAGATGGAGTCCACCCCGGGCACCTGCGCGTAGCGCAAGGCGCGGAAGAAATCGCCGGTGGTCGGCACCAGCAACGGAATGTTGTCGTCGTTATCGAGGTGGACGGCGTACTCCATGCCGTTGGCGGCGCACCAGTCCGCCTGAATCTTGAAGAAGTTGTCGCGGAACAGCGCCGACCACACGTCATAGTAGTCGGCCTGCACGCGGCGCGCGTCGCTGGAAGGATTGGGCGCGAGCAGGTCCGCGAGGAGCGGGGTCAGGTCGTACCCCTTGCTGGATTGGAAATCGGCGAGCGACTGGTCGGTCCAGGGGACGGCGACAAACTCGGGCTCGTCGCCCCGGAATCCCATCACCGTCTTGCCGAACTCGTCGCCGATGACGTTCTGGTATTTCTGGTGTACGATGGCCAGGAATTGTTGGGTGTCGGCGGGATTGAGGAAGTCGAACAGGGAGTACTGGGTATTCTTGGCGAAGCCGGGGCTGCCCACGTAGCGGGTGGCGGGGGTGCGATACTGCCACTCGACGAGCGTGATCTGCCACGTGCCGGCGGGCGGCGTCCAGACGATCTGGCCGTTGGCGATGGTGAGCGTGACGGTAGTGCCGGAGCCGCTCTGCGTCGCCCAGGCGGCCAGCGCCTGCGCGGGGACGCTGAGCGACACGGCCTTGCCACCCGAGGCAGTGCCGCTCGCGACGGAAACCAGCGCCTTCATGCACTCCTGGGGATACTGGTTGGTGAATGCGCCGCCGGCGAATCCACTGGGGTAGCTGCCCTCGTCCGCTATCCACACACGCATGCCCCGGTCGCGGGCAGCCGCGACGGCATATTGGACGCGCGCAAACCAGGTGTCGGAGAGGTACGTGATTCCGAGGCCGTTGTAAGCCCAGATGATGACGCTGGTGACGCCGTGGGAGTGGAGCTCGTCCAGGTCGCTGAGGATGTCGCTTTCCGCCATCTGCCCGTTCCAGTACCACCACAGCGTCATGCCGTACTCGGCGGGGGGCGTGGCGAAGTTGGCCGCCGCATCGCTCGCGGACGGCACGGTTATTTGCTGCCAGGGGCGGTCGGCGGCAGCGGCGGAGAACGCCAGCAGAACGGTCGCAAACAGGAGTCGCATGGCCTATCTAAGAGTAGCATTCGGCAATAGCGATTCATGCCCTTGAAAGGCGGAAGCCGCTTCACCGGTGGATGGCGCCGTCACGTGTTGCCACTGGGCTGACGCCGGCAGCAGACGGCACGCAGCCAAAATGAGTTTGCGCATTGGAACGTCCTTCACTATTCCGCGCTCGCTTCGCCGGCCGTCCAGCGGGGTGATGTGGCGCCCGCGCCCAGATGGGGGGCGCTATCGTACTACAATCGGGTCTTACGGACCATCGACTGTGACTCCCAAACGAATTCTCGTTACCGGCGGCGCCGGATACATCGGCTCTCATACCGTGCGCCTGCTTCTCGAACAGGGCCATGACGTGACGGTGGTGGACAACCTCTCCAAGGGCTACCGGCACAACGTTCCGGCCGAACGGCTCGCGGTTTTCGACATCGCCGAAACCGCCAGGCTGACGGAACTGATGCTCGAGCGGCGCGCCGAGGCCGTCATCCACTTCGCGGCGTTCATCGCCGTGGGCGAATCCATGCGCGAACCGGCCCGCTATTTCACCAACAACGTGGCGGGATCGCTATCCCTGCTGCGGGCCATGGTGGAAGCCGGCTGTGGGCACATTGTCCTCTCGTCCACGGCGGCGGTTTACGGCAACCCGGCCGTCTCGCCGATCCCCGAGACCGCGCCGATTCACGCGGTGAATCCGTACGGCGAGTCGAAGGTCATGGTGGAGACGTTTCTTCGCTGGTTCGACGAGATTCACCACCTCACCAGCGTCTGCCTCCGGTATTTCAACGCCTCCGGCGGCGACCCGGAAGGGCAGCTTGGCGAGGAGCACGAGCCCGAAACCCACCTGATCCCGCTGCTGCTGCGCGCCGTGCTGACCGGCCAGCCGATCACCATATTCGGCGGCGATTACGACACCCCCGACGGCACCTGCATCCGCGACTACATCCACGTGGACGACTTGGCCCAGGCCCACATTCTGGCCCTCGACCACCTGCTGAGCGGAGGGGCGAGCCAGCAGTTCAACGTCGGCACCGGCACGGGCCACAGCGTGATGGAGATGCTGCGCGTGGTGGAGGAAGTGACCGGCCGCAAGGTGCCCTACGCGATGGGGCCGCGCCGCGAAGGCGACCCGCCGCGGCTGGTGGCGTCCCCCGGGAAACTGCGCGCCACGCTGGGCTGGGAGCCGCGATACCCCGGCCTGCGGACGATTGTGGAGCATGCCTGGAGGTTCGCGGAGAAGCGGGGCAAGTAGGGTTCGCTACCCCGGGTACTTGCGCCGCAGGGCAAACCGGGGACAGACAGCGGATTTCCGGCAAACTGCGCCGGAAATTCATGTCTGGCCCCGGTTTGCGGTGTATGCCTACCCCGCCTCCACTACGTCCTTATAATATTTTTCGTACTGCGGAATGATCTTGTCGGAGCAGAAACGCTCGCTTGCGTTCCATCTTCCGGCGCGGCTCATGCGGTAGTGCAGAGCGTCGTCGGTCAGCAGTTCGACGACGCGCGCGGCATGGGCCGGGATGTCGCCCACGGCTTCCAGGAATCCATCCTCGCCGTGGGTGATCAACTCGGGAACGCCGCCCACGCGCGTCGATACGGGCACCACGCCGCAGGCCATGGCTTCCAGCGCCGCCAGGCCGAAGGATTCCTGCTCGCTCGGCATGAGCATCACGTGGGCCAGGGGAATCAGCCGCTCCACGTGGTCCTGCTTCCCCAGAAACGTGACGTGCTTGTCCACGCGCAACTCCCGCGCCAGGTGTTCGGCTGGACCGCGGTCGGGGCCGTCGCCGGCCATCAGCAGGTGCGCCGGCACGCTCTTGCGCACTTCGGCCAGGATGCGCACGCAATCCATGACGCGCTTCACGGGCCGGAAATTGGAAAGGTGCAGGAGCAGCTTCTCGCCCGGCGGCGCGTAGTGGGCCGCGCCCGTCTTGACGTTGTCCGGATGGTATCGCTCGCAGTTCACGAAGTTCGTGATGGCGCGGATTTCGTTGGTAATGCCGAACACCTCGACGGTCTCGCGGCGCAGGTAGTCGCTGACGGCGGTGATGCCGTTGGAGTGCTCCATGGAGAACTTGGTGATGGGGAAATAGGACCGGTCCGCGCCTACCAGGGTGATGTCGGTGCCGTGCAGCGTGGTGATGAACGGCAGGCGGCGCGTGGGCGCCAGCATCTGCTGCGCCAGCATGGCGGAGATGGAGTGGGGAACGGCATAGTGCACGTGCAGCACGTCCAGGCCGTAGGATTCCGCCACTTCGAACATGCGCGAGGCCAGGGCCAGGCAGTAGGGCGGATATTGAAACAGCGGGTAATTGGAGACTTCCACTTCGTGGTAATGAATCCGCGGTGTGTCGCCATCCAGCCGGATGGGGTTGGCGTAGGTGATGAAATGCACCTCGTGGCCACGGATGGCGAGTTCCAGGCCGAGTTCCGTGGCGACGATGCCGCTGCCGCCGTAGGTGGGATAGCAGGTGATGCCGACGTTCATCCAGTTGTCAGTGTACCAGCCGGCCCGCCCCGATCTGGCCATGCAGGTTCTCGTCGGGCGAGGCGACGTCGCCCCCGCCGAACCAGACGCGGACCTCACTACCCTCCACCAGCACCGTGGCATCGCAGAGCACTTTGGAATCCCACGCGGCGGACCCGGCGAACTCGGCCGGCAGCTTCTTCCAGTGGACGCCGTCGGTGGAGCGCGCCATGCCGAGGCGCCGGTTTTCGGCGAAGTCGCGGATGGTATAGAGCATCCAGTAGAAACCGTGGGAAGTCCACACCGCCGGCTCGCCCAGCCCTCGCTCGCCGTCCAGATCGAGTACGGGATTGGCGCGCAACTTTTCCCAATTCAGGCCGTCGGCGGAGCGCGCCACGCCGATGCGCTGCCGGGTGGGGCGCGCGCGGTCCTGGCCCAGGTAGTAGAGATAGAAATACGCTCCCAGGCGGATGGCGTAGGGATCGGCCACGCCGCACTCGTCCCAGCTTCCATAGGGACCGGGTTCGAGTACCGGCGCGGACTCTTTCCGCCACTGCTCCGCGTCGCCGCTGCGCGCCAGGCCGATGCGCGGAGCGCCTTTCGGACCGGCCTGATACCAATACCAGAACCGCCCGCCGTCAAGCAGGAGGGAACCGTTGGCGGCGATGTAGGCGCCTTCCCAGGATTTCGGGTAGGGCGAAAGAACCATGCCCCGGTCCCGCCACTCGAGGCCGTCCGGAGAAACGGCCGCGCGGGTGTGCCAGGCCCGGCCGTCGAAGGCCGAGTAGAGATTCAGGTAACCGCCGGAGAACCGTACCACCGAGGGATTCAGCACATCGGAGAAGCCGGCGCGCGCCAGCACCGGCTCGGGGCGCTGTTCGAGCGCCCATGACAGGCTGGGGTCGCCGCCCGCGGCCGGCGGCAGGGTGAAATCGCCATAGCGGCCGCATCCGGAAAGGACCGCCCACGCGGCCGGCGCCAGCCAGCACGCCGTTCGCCGGGTCACAGCGGAATCTTGACTTTCAGGCCGGAGCCGCGCCCGGGCCGGGATTCCAACACCATGTCGGCGTTCAGCGCGCGCGCCCGGCGCTTCAGGCTGGCCGGACCCAGGCGGAGCAGATCCAGTTCCTCCAGGGAATACGTGCCGGCGAAATTGAACCCATGGCCGTTGTCGTCGAAGGCAATCTCCAATCCGCGATCGGTCTTCTCGACGGTCAGCGCCACGCGCGAGGCGGCGGCGTGTTTCTGCACGTTGTGCAGCGCCTCGCGGACCATCGCCAGGAGTTCCTGACTCATCTCCTGCGGCATGCCGACCGGCTTGGACGGGGCGGCGAACGTCACCGGAATTCCGCTCTCCTTCTGGAACATTTCGGCGATCCGCCGGATGGCGGAGACCAGGTTGCCGCCGTCCACGTCGGCAGGACGCATGCTGTGGATGAAGGCGCGCAGATCGCGAACCTGGGATTGCGCCAGCGACTGCAACTGCTTAAGGTCCTGCATGCCGGCATCGAAATCGCGTTCCAGGAGTTTGCGGAGGATCTCCAGGCGCATCTGCAGGCTGATGAAACTTTGCAACGGCCCGTCGTGAAAATCGTTGCCGATGCGCTCCCGCTCCAGGTCGGTAGCCTTCCGGGCAGCCCCGTGCGCGACGTCCAGTTCCTCCTCCAGCCGGCGCACATCCGCCGACCGGCGGTGGCTGTGGACCGCCAGGACGCACGCCAGGGCTCCGCCCACCACCACCGTGCGTTCCAGACCCTGGAGCGCGGAAGCCTGCGGCGCCACGGCGCAGAAAATCGCGGCCGTGCCGCTCACTATGGCCACTTCCACCGCATCGCGGAAAACCAGCGCCTCGGTCAGCAGGAAGAGCAGGAACACGGTGGTCAGCCACGGAAGGGATTCGGCGGCGAAGCTGGCTAGCGCCAGGAAGAAGATGGTGTCGCCGATCAGCGCCAGCAGGCCGGGCAGTCCCTTCCAGGGGGCGCGCCGCACGGCCACGACGGCGGCATACGCGAGATACGCCCCCATCGCCCAGGGGAACGGGCCGGTGCGCGGCAGGCGCAGCAGACCGAGGGAGAGCGCGGCGGCCGCCAGGAGGGCGCGCGTCCAGGCCAGCACGCGCGCGGAATCGGGTTTGGGCGGAAACGTCACGTGGCTACTTCCGGTACAGGTACAACGCGTGGCTGCGCCCCTCGCCATCGTCGGGGATATTCTGGACCTGCTCGGGCGTCCAGTTCCTGAATTCGAAATCGTGAGCCACCACGCGCGCGCCTTTGCGCAATTGTCTGTCGAGCAGGGGCTGAACCTGGTTGTTGATGGAGTCGGGCAGCAGGTAGACCGTGACCAGGTCGGCCGAGCCGTAGTTCTGTTGCAGCAGGTCGCCGTTGACGATGCGGGCGGTCTTCTCCAGGTGGAGTTTCAGGATCTTATCCGCGCTCTGCCTGCACAGGTCCCTGTCGATCTCGATTCCCACGGCGTCGGCATGGAACTTCTGCGCCGCCATGATGACGATCCGGCCATCGCCCGAGCCCAGATCGTACACTTTTTCTCCGGCCTTGAGCCCGCCGAGCTGCAACATTTTCTCGACGATGGATTCGGGCGTCGGATAATAGGGCGCGAGCTTGGCATCCACCGGCGTTTGCGCCGCCAGGATGGAGCAGCCCAGCGCCGCCACCAAGAAGACCATCTTCATCCGCTCACCTCCATCGCCAGCGGTTTTCCACCGTATTGTGGAAAAGCCTGTGGAAATATCGTCCCGATACCCTCAAAAAGCATGCACTTTACACGCATTTGTCACACTCTGCACCTGCATTCAGCAATGGGTCGCACGCGGCATGGAAGTCTTTCTCACACAGGAGATTAGGCTCCATCGAGACGGTGTTGACGCGGGCCATTGTATTAGAGCCAGACCTTCTGCAGGGGCAGGCCGCGCCGGCACCACTCGCAATGCGCGGAATCCACTGCGTAACGGCCTTGCAATTTGGCCAGGTAGTAGAGCGGCAGGCCGCCGAAATCGAAAGTTTCCGGTGTGGGCTGATAGACGATGACGGCCAACCCCAACACGGTGGCGCCGTAGGACTCCAGCAATTTCTTGAGTTCTGCGAGATTCGTCCCGGTGCGCAGCGTATCGTCCACCAGCACGACGGGTTCGCCGCGCACCGGTTCCAGGAACTGCCGGAAACGCCAGGGTTCGCTCTGGTTCTGGCGTTCGGACCAGTACACTTGTTTGGCGCGCAAGGCCTCGCACACGCCGTAGGCGACCGGCAGACCGCCGGTCATGGGGACGACGATGGAAAGCTCGCCGGCAATGGCGCGGATCTCGGGGTTGGCGCGCAATTTGCGGCTGAGGCCGACGGAGAGCATCCGCAGGTGGGCGGAATACCGCAATGCCAGCGGCACCTGGAGGTACTCGTTGGAGTGCAGGCCCGAGGGGTGTTGAAAATGGCCGTCGCGCAACGCCCCGGTTTCGCGCAGCACGCCGACCACTTCGTCGTCGGTGGGGATCAGGTGCATAGTCTGCCTTTCCGCCCGCCATGGCAGCCGCCAGCATTCGGCAGTCCGCACAAAAGACGGGCGTCAAGCTGGCGTCCGAAACATCCGGAAACAGCATAGCACGAAGCGGGGTGGGCCTTGCTGGCGCGGCTGCTGCCGGGCCGGAACTGGCGTCATCGCCGGCGCGGCGGCCTCCTTCAGCGCGGCGTCGATCGGCTTGTTGAAGTCGGCCAGGCCCACGCCGCCGCTGATGGCGTGGCCGTTGATGAAGAAGAAGGGCGTGCCGTCCACTCCCAGCCGGTTGCCTTCCTGGTGGTCGGCGTCCACCAGTGGTTTGAAACGGTGGCTGTCCAGGCCGGCGGTGAAGCGCGGCACGTCCAGGTTCAGTTGCCTGGCTTTGGCCACCAGATCGTCGCGGGTCAGCTTGTCCTGGCCGGCGAACAGCAGGTCGTGCATCTCCCAGAACTTGCCCTGCTCGCCCGCGGCCAGCGCCGCTTCGTGCGCCAGCGGCGATTCCTTGTGCATCGGCAGCGGGTAGTGTTTGAAGGCGAAGCGCACCTGCGTGGGATAGGCGGCCAGCAGTTGCTGCACCACCGGCGCGGTTTCGGCGCAGTAGGGACACTCGAAGTCGCTGAACTCGACCAGGCTGACGGGCGCGGTAAGCGGGCCGCGCGTGGGGGCGTGACTCAAGTCGATCTGCTGCGCGGGGCCAGAGGCGACGATCTCGGCCTGAACGCGTTTGTCGGGCGGGATGCCGGCGAGGAGTGACTCGATGACGGCGCCGAGCGACGCGTAGCCTTGCGGGCCGACCAGGCGGCGGCCGTTGACGAAGAACGTCGGCGTGGCGGTGACGCCGAGCCCTTTGGCTTCGGCCAGGTCGCGCTCGACGATGGGGCGGTAGGTGTGGTTGTCGAGCGCCTGCTGGAAGGCGGGCAGGTCGAGGTTGAGCGCCTTGGCGTAGGCGATCAGGTCGGCGCGGGTGAGCTTGGTCTGATTCTCGAAGAGGGTGTCGTGCATTTCCCAGAACTTGCCTTGGGCTCCGGCGGCGAGCGCGGCTTCGTGGGCGAGGAGCGCGTTGGGATTCGTGGCGGCGGGGGCGTGCTTGAAGATGAGGCGGACATCGCGGGTTTGGGCGAGGATGCCTGAGAGCACGTCGGCGGAGCGGGCGCAAGGGAAGGATTCGAAGTCGGAGAAGATGAGGATGGTGATGGGGGCGGCGGCGGAACCGCGGGAAGCGAAGAGCGCTGACGGCATCGGGGCCGCGCAACCGGACGCCGCCAGGCAGGAGGATTCGCCGGTGTTGGCGTTACCGATGGCGATGACTAGGAGCGGGCTCAGCGTCAGGCGGCCGAGCAGTCTCAGGTGTTCGGTAATTGGCATTAGTCTGCATCCCGGACGTTGCCGCGCCTCAGCGCGCCATCCTGGCGATCAGGATGTCGTATGCCTCTTGCACCCTCTTGAAACGCTCCTCCGCAGACTTGTCCCCTGGGTTCAGATCGGGATGGTACCGGCGTACGAGTAAACGGTAGGCCTTCCGGATCTCATCCACCGACGCCGTCCGTGGGACGCCGAGCGTTTCGTAATACTCGCCCGTGAGAGCCGAGATGTCCCCATCTCCTATCGGAGCCGCTCTCTGCCGGACGCGCCAAACTCTGAGGATGGGCGGCACATACAAGAGGAGATTGACCGTGGCAATCACCAGACACGGGAAAACGAATAGCAGCAGCGTGGTCTCGTATTCACCTCGTGCGGTTTCTGTAAGGTCCGTTTCTCGTACTCTCTCCCAGGTCCAGCCGAACGGGACGACAAGAAACGAGCCTACGTTGAAGAGCCCGCCCGCAGCACTGCCGCCCAGTTCCAAGATAATGCCTGCAGACAAAGCCGCCGCGAAAACGAAATTGGCAGTAGTCTGTCCTCCGCTCAGGATCAGGCAGATCGCCGCGCCGTTTACGAGCACGACCCAGCCTCTGCGCCAATTGTTCCGCGGGGGAACCGCCATCAACGCACCTCTAGCCGACATTGCCGTTCGATAGATGAGACCCACGCCCAGCAGTTCGACGCTGCGGTCTCCCTGGGGAACCAGCGCAGCGCAAAGTAGGGGGGCGCTGGGCCGTTCTGGATCTCCCGGATTCTCCGGCCCACGCAGTCGCAAATATCATCGTCAACCGGTCCTTGGTCCACGCCTGGCTTCTCGCCGGTCTCCCATTTTCCCGGAACGGTACCGACGAGACCGCTGCTCACTCCGCCAAGCCCGAGGGAGCCTCCTGTGTTGACATTATAAAAATACTCGTGGACGCACGTTCCCGGACTGAGGCCGAAACTTCCCTTAAGAGGCCGCGTCTCCCTGTGCCAGGGGCACTTACCGGGGCCACGAACGATCCCTGCCCTGACCTGGCATTCGTTCCGAACTACGCCCGTAATCAGAGCGTCAGGCGGCAGTTGATCGACCCACAGGGCGAGCTTCAACCAAGAAAACGCAAGGTCCCAGATGCACCAGATATCGTCCGCCATCTCCTTTGCTTTGGGTGACGCAATGACCGATTCTGTCAGAATGAAGGCATCGAGCAATGTCGCCTCCGTTATGTCGGCGCGCCCGCTCGGATCCCGGCGGTTCATCGGATCCGCGCTCGCATAAGTGTATCTGTGAAGAGTGGATGGGGCCGTAATGTCTCCGGGGTATGGATCTCCGGTCAGGAACCGGCCCGTAGCCGGGTTGAAGCTTCTCGCCCGGAGGTAGTAGAGGCCCAGGTCGGCATCGTACTGCTCGCCACCGTAGCGATAGCTGTTGGGAGTCGTCCCCGTCGAGTTCACCACGTTTCCGAACGCATCGTAGTCGTACGTATCGGTAACCGTTCCAGTTGAGTCCGTCAGCAGGCGGACAGTCCCTCCGCCCTCAGTGCCATCGTATCCGTAAAAGCTCGGTGCTCCCGATCCGCTAACTATGCGGCTCTGGTTGATGCGCTGGAGGCCATACGTATATGCCCGCTGCACGCCTGTGCCTCCAATTTCCTCGACCACTTGCGCGTAGCCGGTCGGGTTCAGATCGTCCACCAGGTAGCGCGTGGTCACGCCGCCGACGGTCTTCGCCACCCGGTTGCCGTCGCCGTCGTACAGCAGCGTCACCGCGCCGCCGTTCATGCTCTTCAGCCGGTTGGCGAAGTCGTACGTGAACGTCCGCGAGCCGGAGACGGTGGTGTTGCCGTTGGCGTCGTAGCTCTCGGTCGAGAGAATCCGGTCGTCGGCGTCGTAATAGAAGCTCGCCGTCGGGATGCCGGGGATGCTCGACGTCTGCGTCTGCCGGTTGCCCACCGGGTCGAGCCCGTACGCCACCGTGCCGTTCTTCGACATCGGGTCCAGGCTGATGGTCTCGTTGGTCAAGCGGTAAATGCCGTCGTAATTCCAGCTCAGCGTCCGGCCGCTGGATTCGGCCGCCGACTGGCGGCTGCCCATCGGCCCCAGCGTGTAGCTGTAACTGGCTTTTCCATTGTTCAGCGCGGTGACGCGGTTGAGATCGTCGTACGTGAACGAGCTCTGCAAACCATTTGGATACGTCACCGTCGCCAGGTTGCTCGCCGGATCATACGTGTACGTGGTCGTGTTCAGCCCGTTCGGCAGGCGGTTGTCCACCACCGTCGCCAGCCGGTTCAAGCTGTCGTACGTGTACGCCACCGATACTCCGTTCACGTTCGACGACGTCATTGACGCCACATTCCCCGCTGGATCATAAGTATAGCTCAGCGTCCCCTGCGGCGTCGCCTTCGCCGCCAGCCGGTCGTGGTCGTCGTACGTGTACGTCGTCGTCCCGCTCGCGTCCGTCATCGTCGCCCGCTTGCCCGTCGCCGTGTACGTGAAACTCTCCGCCACGTCCCCCGTCGCCGGGTCCGGCGTCCGCTGCGTCAGCCGGTTCAGCCCGTCGTAGATGTACGTTGTCGTCCGGCCGTCGTAATCCGCCAGCGACGTCAGGTTCCCCGCCGCGTCGTACGTCCGCGTCTGCGTCTGCCCCGCCGGCAGTTTCTCCTGGTTCAACTGCTTCAACCCGTCGAACCCGTTCTGCGTCGTGTGGGTGTTCGCATCCGTCAGCGCGGTTAGGTTCCCGTTGCCGTCATAGCCGTATACGGTCGTGTTGTGAGCCGGGTCCGGATGGTTCACCTGCACCACCGACCGCAGTTGATTGTTCAGGTCGTAGCCGTACTGAACTTTGTTCGTGGCCTGATCCGTCACCAGCGTCAGATTGCCGGGGCCGTCGTAGGCGTATTGCGTGGTTGTCTTGTCGTCGTAGGTCGTCGCCGTCAACCGCCGCCGCGCGTCGTATTGGCTTTGCGTCGTGTGGTTGTTGGCGTCGGTCACGCCGGTTTGATTGCCCGTGTCGTCGTAGACGTAGCTGGTCAGGCTCTGGTTGGACGTTCCCGGCGCCGCGGTGTTGGGGGCCTCACACGTTTTGAGGAACCCACTTGACCTTTGGTTACCGTCTCTGAGAGCATACGTAATACGGAAGCCATGTCAACGGCACGCTCCGAAAGGATTTTGCATAGGCCGTTTACAATCGCGGATGCGATGCCCAGAAAGAAGTACGGAGAGACCAGTTTCGGAGAGCGGCTTCAGGCCATACGCAAAGCGCGCGGGCTGACTCAGGTCCAGCCTGCCGATGCCGCCGCAACCACCCAGCGGGCGGTTTCCTACTACGAAACCGAGGCCGGGTTCCCGCCCGCGCCCGCCGCGATCGCCCTGGCTGAAGCGCTCCAGGTGACCACGGACGAGCTGCTTGGCGTGAAGCGACTCAGGGTGGAACGGGTCAACGACGATTCCGAAGCGCGCAGGCAGTGGAAGAGATTCCAGATGATCTCGATCCTGCCGGAATGGGACCAGAAGGCCGTCGTCAGACTGGTAAATTCATTGATCGCCGCCGACGCTTCGCGCAGGAACGGTTCCCTTGGAGAACGGAATGGCTGATAGACAACACGCCCACCAGTTGCTCGACCAACTCGGCCCCGGCCAGTTCGACGCCGTCGCCAAACTACTCGAAGTGATGACCCGCGAAGAGGACGACGAGGAACTGACCGGGGAGGACCGCCGCGCCATCGCCGCCTCGCGGGACTACTTCCGCCAGAACCCGGAGGGCGGCATTCCCTTCGAGCAGATTGTGGCCGAGTGCGGCTTCACCGTGGACCAGATCCGCCAACAGCAAGGCGAGTGAAGCCCAGGTGAAGAAACTTCGCTTCCACTCGAACGTCCGGGAAGAGGTCCGCGCCATTGAGCAGCGCGCCACCATGAAGGTCCTGACGGCCATTCACCGCTACGCGGCCACCGGCGTTGGCAGGGTCAAGCCGCTCAGCGGCGAGTACGAGGGGTTGCTGCGGCTCCGCACCGGCAACCACCGCGTGATCTTCGATGAGACGGAGGATACGATCACTATCCACCGGGTTTGCGACCGGCGGGAGGCGTACCGGTGAGGGGCGCGGCTATTGTCCGCCACGTTCCGGCACGGTCGTGAGCGCTTGGCGGGAGGAGCGGAGTATGTGCACGGCTCAGGCTGTCCCCAGTTTCCCCCGCCCGTTGTTGGCACCCAGATGGCGCATCATAATAGCGGAATTGCCAAGTCATGGGCGGATGGCGGGTTAATAATCACGGACCCGTCGTACTTAAGAATTTCAAGCATGCGCATGAACCCATCCTTATCGACGTGGAGCATGACAGCGATCATCCCGCCGTCTGCGTCAGTGCATACACCCTCCATCGCCACCGCATACTTCGTCGGGGCTGGCGGTCCCGACGCGCATTGCAGGCTCAGCGTGCCGTCGCCCCCGATCTGTTTCCCGGTCACCGAAATCATCTGGGCACGCAGTTCGTCTCGGCCTGGAAAATTCGCCTCAAGGAGCTTCTCCAGGAGGCCCCTTTCTCGGTCGTTAAGTGGTCGGAACTCGGAATCCATTCGGGGTGCTCCGCTGCCTATTTATTAATCGGAAAGTATGTACCGATTTTTGCTATCCCTTGGGCTACAATGAACACCCGATATGCCCATGGAACGTTGTTCAGTTGGCTCATGAAGAAGGGAATGTCGAATGGGACACCAGTCCTGAGAGAAGCCGCGTACTCGGCCAAGAACTGACGCACGTCTGCCTCGATAAACGCTTCGACTTCGGCTTGGCTCGCTTCGAGGCCTAAGTCAACCAAATGATTCAACCCGTGCTCCGAGAAGCCGATCTCCATGGTCTCGGTGTACTCGAACGTGTCGCGTCCTCGCGGGTCCATTCTGTTCACTGGGTCAGCGGCTGCATATAGGTACCTGTGCAGCGTGGCCGGGACCTTGGTGCGGCCTGCCTCAGGATCCCTTGTCAAGAACCTTCCGCTCAACGGGTTCAGATACCGTGCCCGCAGGTAGTATAGCCTGAGGTCCGGATCATACTGCTCGCCGCGATACAGGTAGTCGTTCGGGCTCGAACCCGCGGTGTTGACCGCATTGCCCCAGGCATCGTAATCGTAGGTGTCCGTCACCGCACCAGTCGAGTTCGTCAACTGGCGCACGCTGCCGAAGCCATCGTATCCGTAAAAGCTTGGCGTCCACGAGTTGCCGACGACTTGGTTCTCGTTGATTCGCTGCAGGCCGTACGTATAAGTGCGCGTCACCGCGCCAACGATCAGCTCCTCGACCACCTGCGCGTAGCCGGTCGGGTTCAGATCGTCTACCAGGTACCGCGTGGTCGCGCCGCCGACGGTCTTCGCCACGCGGTTGTCGTCGCCGTCGTATACCAGCGTCACCGCGCCGCCGTTCATGCTCTTCAAGCGGTTCGCGAAGTCATACGTAAACGTTCGCGAGCCGGAGACGGTGGTGTTCCCGTTAGCGTCGTAACTTTCGGTCGAGAGAATCCGGTCGTCGGCGTCGTAAGAGAAGCTCGCCGTCGGGACGCCGGGGATGCTCGACGTTTGCGTCTGCCGGTTGCCCACCGGGTCGATCCCGTAACTCACCGTGCCGTTCTTCGACATCGGGTCCAGGCTGATGGTCTCGTTGGTCAAGCGGTAGATGCCGTCGTAACTCCAACTCAGCGTCCGCCCGCTGGACTCGGTCGCGGACTGCCGGTTCCCCGTCGGCCCCAGGGTGTAAGTGTAACTGGCCTTGCCGTTGTTCAGCGCGGTCACCCGGTTCAGGTCATCGTACGTGGAACGTACTCTGCAAACCGTTTGGATACGTCACCGTCGCCAGATTGCTCGCCGCATCATACGCGTACGTGGTCGTGTTCTGCCCGCCCGGCAGGTGCAGGTTGTTGTCCACCACCGTCGCCAGCCGGTTCAAGCTGTCGTACGTGTACGCCACCGATACTCCGTTCACGTTCGACGACTGTCATCGACGCCACATTCCCCGCTGGATCATAAGTATAGCTCAGCGTCCCCTGCGGCGTCGCCTTCGCCGCCAGCCGGTCGTGGTCGTCGTACGTGTACGTCGTCGTCCCGCTCGCGTCCGTCATCGTCGCCCGCTTGCCCGTCGCCGTGTACGTGAACCTCTCCGCCACGTCCCCCGTCGCCGGGTCCGGCGTCCGCTGCGTCAGCCGGTTCAGCGTGTCGTAGATGTACGTTGTCGTCCGGCCGTTGTAATCCGCCAGCGACGTCAGGTTCCCCGCCGCGTCGTACGTCCGCGTCTGCGTCTGCCCCGCCGGCATCCTCTCCTGGTTCAACTGGTTCAACCCGTCGAACCCGTTCTGCGTCGTGTGGGTGTTCGCGTCCGACAACGCGGTCAGGTTCCCGTTGCCGTCATAGCCGTACGCGGTCGTGTTGTGAGCCGGGTCCGGATGGTTCACCTGCACCACCGACCGCGGTTGATTGTTCAGGTCGTAGGTGTACTGAACTTTGTTCTGGGCCTGATCCGTCACCAGCGTCAGGTTGCCGGGGCCGTCGTAGGCGTATTGCGTGGTCGTCTTGTCGTCGTAGGTCGTCGCCGTCAACCGCCGCCGCGCGTCGTATTGGCTTTGCGTCGTATGCAGGTTGGCGTCGGTCACGCTGACCTGGTTGCCCGCGTCGTCGTAGACGTAGCGCGCCGCGCTTCAGTTGGCGCCATGACCGACGATCACGCGCGGGATGGTGCGCAGGATGATCTTCCAATCCAGCGCCAGCGACCAGTTGTCGATGTACTGCATGTCCAGCTTCATCCAGGTTTCGAAATCCACCTTGTCGCGGCCGGAGACGGCCCACAGGCAGGTCAGCCCGGGGCGCATGCGCAGACGGCGGCGTTGCCAGAGCTTGTACTGGTCCACCTCGCCAGGCACGGCGGGACGCGGGCCCACCAGCGACATGTCGCCCCGCAGCACGTTCCACAACTGCGGCCACTCGTCGACGGAGAACTTGCGCAGATACCGCCCCAGCGGGGTGAGACGCGGGTCGTGGGGGATTTTGAAGACCGTCTCGCGGGTATTGAGGTGCTCGAGCGATGCCTTCATCTCTTCGGCGTTCCGGCACATGGAGCGGAATTTGTAGAACACGAACCGGCGGCCGTTCAGCCCGCAGCGCACCTGGCGGAAGATGGCCGGCCCCGGCGAGGTGATGCGGATCAGGAGCGGCCACCAGAAGCATGAAGGGGGACAGCACCAGCAGGCCGGAGGCGGCGATGGCGATGTCGGTGAGGCGCTTGGCCAGGAGGCGGATTTCGTCGTCGGGCGCGGCCGAAAACGTCAGCAGCGGGGTACCGCCGAAGCGGTCGAGCGAAACCGTGCTGTTGACGTGGGGAAAGAAGTCCACCACCACGCGGGTGCGCACGCCTTCCTGGTCGCAGAGCAGAAACTCCTCTTCCAGCTCGGCGAGGCTTTCGCTGCCCACCGCGAAGATGATCTCGTCCACCACCTGCTGCCGCAGGATGGCGGTCAACTCGGACACGGGATGGACGGGGTATTGTGCGCCGAGCGAGATGGCGCCGGGCGAATCCGGCCGCTCGCTCAGGAAGCCGCGCAGACGCACGCCGTAAGCCGCCGACCGCTCCAGAGCCTCCGCCATGCGGATGGCGCGTTCTCCGGTGCCGACCACCATCACGTAATGCGGCGCCGCGAACTCGCGGCGGAGGACGCCCACCACGCGGCCCGCGGCCAAGCGGAACGCCAGCAGCAGGATCCACGCGTAGGAGGCGAAGAGGGCCACGAAGAGACGGCTCAATTCCAGGCGCCGCGCGAATTCGAACACCACCAGGCAGAGCGCGCCCGCGGCGCACTGCCGCGCGGTATCGCGCAAGATGACACTGGGACGGGCGGAATCCAGCTTGTCGTAGATTTCCAGCCAGATGCCGATCAGCACCCACGCCAACAGGGACACCACCAGCAGCAGGGCCTTGCGTTCCACGGTGAGGTAGAACTCGAGGTCGAGGTGCAGGACGGTGCGCGTCCGGTAGGCTGCCTCGAAGGCCACACCGACCAGGATGAGGTCCCATAGCCCAAACAAAACACGGGCTTTACGCTGCCGGCTGAACATCCCGAATCAGCATAGCACGTGGCGCGCCCGAACCCTGGGAACCGGGGCGGAAGCGTCGCGTGCGACACAGAAGTGCGCGCCTTTGTAGGGCAGGCTGACAACCCAATGCCACATAGTTTTCCCGGCATCGGGAATACCGCGGAATTCGTGGGGCGGACCCCCTGGTCCGCGCGGGACGCCCTCGTCCCGCATCCGGAACAACGATATCAGCATATTGCCGGGCACGAGCGGGCCGACGGGGGCGTCGGCCGCGGACCAGGGGGTCCGCCCCACATCACGCCAGCGGATCCACTTCCGTTTCTGTGCCGCGCCCCGGGGAAAGTTGGCGCGAGACCGCCGCCGGGCGGCGCGTTGGGCTCCGGTGCGGCCACGCTCACCGCGGCCCCCGGCGCGCCGGCGCGGTCGAACGGGTGGGGGCGCTTCGCTCCCGGTATGCGCCTCCGCCGTCCCGGTCAGGAATGTCTTGAGAGGATCTCCGGCGCCAACGTACTAGGAAAGTGATACCTCGAAAGTTTTGGGGAATAGGGTGACAGGCTGCGCTGCCGGCACATGGGCAGGCCGGAGTGGCCGATTTGGGGTTGGCGGAGCCATGGAGCGGCATGGGCCCTATTCCTTTTTCCGTAACCCGCCGATGAGTTGTTCTGCATGAGGTGGTACTAATGTTCAAACGACTTTTCCAATCCTCTGACGAAGGGGCCGACACTTCAAAAAGCGAAACCAGCCACAACGGCGCGACACAGCTCGCCGTAGCGGTGGCGGGGTTTTCCGACCAGTACTCCGGAGCCGGCAGCTCGATTGCTGCCTGTAAGACTGTCTCGTTTGAGCAGATATACGACAATGCCGCGGCCAAACCGACGCGCGGCGATTACGACATCCTCAAGGTCGTCGAGATGCTGAACAGCGCGCACCTGTCGGGAATGTCCACCGAAACCAAGCGCGCCTCGCTGTTCATGGCGCTCGAAGCGGCCGGCGTGGAAGTGGAAGACCTGTTGCAGGACGCGGTGGTGCGGCAGCGGGCCCTGAACGATTACGAAGAGGCGCAGCAAACGTGGCTGGGCGGCTTCGAAGCCGCAAAGCTGGAAGAGAACCGGCGCATCCAGGCGGAATTGGACCGGCTGACCAGCCAGTATATGTCCCGCATTCAAAGCAACCTGGACGAGGTGGCGCGCGCCCAGGACGATCTCCGCAATTGGCTGAAACAGAAGCAGCAGGAAGTCCAGCGAATCACCGAAGCGGCCACCTACTGCGTTCCGCAAAACGGCGCGGCGGCGCCCGGCAATAACCTGGCATCGGTTCTGGAACGCGCATCCGTCATCCGCAGGTAGGAGGTGCGCCGTGCTTTTTGCCAGTACTTCCCTGGTGGTTCTGTTAGTTACGGTTTCGGTTTACTTCCGGACGAGTAAGTTGCGGCCGTTGGACCGGAAAGACATTAACCGGGTGAGACTGCTCTCGGATCGGGTTCGCCGGGAAGACGTTTTCCCCCATGAGTAACTTAGGAGATAATTTCATGAACAACGTGGAACAAGAATATGCGCAGCCGCTCGGGCTGGACGTGGGAACGAGCCGGATCGTGGTGGCGCGAATTGGGGACAAGAAACCGGACTGCGAATCGCAACTCAATGCCTTTCTAACGCTGCCGTATTCCAAGCTTACCGAGAGTCTGCTGCAGCGGGAGAACGTGTTCCATGAGGTTCGGGACACCGAGATCGTGGTGGCGGGCAACGACGCGCAGAAATTCGCCGAAGTCTTTCACGTGGAGTTGCGGCGCCCGATGATGGATGGCGTACTCAATCCGCGGGAACCGCACAGCCTCGGCGTGGTGCGGATGATTATCGGCAAACTGGCGGGAAAGGCGGCACGGCACGGTCAGAAGGTCTTCTTCAGCGTGCCGGCTCCGGGCCCGAGCGGCGAGAGCGGCATTCACTATCACCAGGCCTCCATCCGCCAGATTCTGGCCGACCTGGGCTACCAGGCGACGCCGATCGAGGAAGGTCTGGCCGTGGTGTTCGGCGAATTGGGAGGTTCCAACTACACGGGTATCGGGATCTCCTGCGGCAGCGGCCTGAACAATGTCTGCCTGGCCGTGCTGTCGCTGCCGGTAATCAGCTTCAGCGTGCCCAAGGCCGGCGACTTCATCGACACGGAAGCCTCGCTGGTGACCGGTGAACTGGCCACCCGCCTGCGCATCCTCAAGGAACAATCGTTCCGCCTGAACGGGCTGACCGGCGATCGCGTGCAGAATGCCCTCAACGTTTACTACCAGGAGACGATCGAACACCTCGCCGGAAGTCTGCGGGCACACATCTCTTCTTCCCAGCGTTTGCCCAAGCTGGAACACTCCATTCCGCTGGTTTTGAGCGGAGGCACGGCCATGCCCGAGGGATTCACCGAGCGGTTCAACGAGGTTCTGCGAGCCGAGGAGTTCCCCGTCCGGCTGTCGGAAGTACGCCTCTCCCCCGACCCCCTCAACTCCACCGCGCGTGGCGCCTTAATGGCGGCCCTCTGTTAAGGCAGACGACGGATGGCGGCCCCAGCCGGCCTGGGACCGCCTTCCGGTTTTTTCCTGCCGGTCTATAGTTTTTGAGAATCCAGCCGATCAGATACTGAGAGAGTGTGCTATGAAGAGCGCAAATTTCTTGGTATCGCTGGTGTTGTCAACCTGGTGTGCATATGGGCAATCAACCGGCCCTACGGCAACGCCCGGGTCCCTGAGTTTCAGCTATCAGATCAATAGCTCCACCTATCCGGCCGCGGCCAAAGTCACGGTGTCGCTTCCCGCCTCCATCAGCACCCTGCCGCTGACAGTGTCGTTCAACTCGACTCCGCAGGGCTGGCTGACGGTGACTCCGGCTTCCGGCTACGCGCCATTGGCTCTGTCTGTAGTGGTCAACCCAACCAGCATGTCGCCTGGAAGCTACGTGGGAACCATCACCGTCAACACCACCCCGGCCAGCAGCAACCCAGCCGTGGTTTCGGTCAATCTTCTGATCTCCAATCCACCCTCCACCCTTGCGGTGAGTTCGTCGTCCTCCAACTACACTCCCCCTGCGTCGGGAACGAGTTCTCCGACTTTGACCTTCAGCTACACCACCGGCACCACCGGGGCGCAACCGGTGTCGGCGGAACTGGACGTCTCTTCCAACGGCGGGATCATCCCCTTCAACGTGACGGCGGCCAACGTGTCGTCGAAAACGTCGGTGTGGCTGCGCGTGAGCACCTCCAACCAGTTACCGACCGTGCAAACCAGCGGCGTGGCCCTGTCGGGGTCCTACGTGCCAATCGTGGTGACCCTCGACCTGGCGACCTTGCAGGCACTGAACCCAGGCAGCTATGGGGGCACCGTCACCGTCGCCGCCACCAGCGCGGCCAATGGCAGCGCCGTGGTCCTGGTCAACCTGGTGGTCTCGGCAGGGCCGCCGATCCTGAATTCCATATTCCCCTCCAGCGTGATCGCGGGACCGGTCGTCAACCCCATCATCACTCTTTACGGGGACAACTTCTTCAGCACGTCGGTGGTGACGTTGCAGCAGGGCGACAATCCTCCCGTCGCGCTGCCGTCGACGCTGCTCAGCCGCCAGGTTCTCCAGGCTACCGTGAACAGCGGATACCTGGCCAATCCCGGAGTGTGGACCCTGGCGGTGACCAACCCCCCCCCACCCAACAATCCGTCGCAGGCGCCGGTGACCACCCTGTTCATAGTGAGCGATCCCACAGTTCCCCTGATTACTTCCGTGGTAAACGCCGCCAGCTACCTGTCCACTTCCGTATGGACCGGAACCAACGTGGACCCCGTAGCCATGGGCACCACCACGGTTTCTCCACGGGAGATCATCTCGATCTTCGGTCAGAATCTCGGGCCCAGCCAGGTCACCACGGCCGCCCCAACCGGATCTCCGCAGGCATTTCCGAATATCCTGAACGGAATCCAAGTGGCGTTCTTCATCGGCAATAGCATGCTCGTCTATGCCCCCATCATCATGGTTTCGAACAATCAGATCAATGCCATTGTGCCGGTCGCGGTGGCTGCGATCATCAACACCACGAACCCCGCGGTGTCCGTCCAGGTGCTCAATACAAACACCACTCCCGCCGCCGCGACACAGCCGTTCAATGTCATGGTGATCCAGGAGGATCCGGGCGCCTTCACCTTCGGCGGCCTGGGACAAGGACAGGCTGCCGTGCTCGACTACGACAACACCTCCCAGACCTACTCCATCAATTCCGCCAAGAACGCCGCGGCGCGGGGCTCTACGATCCTGATCTATGCGACGGGAATGGGCGATCTGGCAATTCCGGTCGGCGATGGCGTGGTCGCCACGGCCGCGGCTGCGCTGGCCGACAATACCGTCCGCGTGGACATCGCCGGCCAGCCCGCCGTGGTCAGCTACGCCGGCGCGGCGCCGGGGGCCGTGGCGGGCCTCGTCCAGATCAATGCCATCATTCCGCCAACCGTCTCAACCGGCGCGGCCGTCTCGCTAACCGTCTCGGTGGGCGCCGCGACTACTTCCCGGCGCAGCCAGCCGAGTGTCACCATATCGGTAAAGTGATTGGGAACGGGGGTGACTTGCGGGACCGATCCCCTAACCCCCCTATTTCCGTTCGGACGCCATCTTCCGCTCGAGAGCCTGCATCAACCGCTCTTCCACGTCCTTCGGAATCGGATTCGGGTCCATGCCCTTGTAGATCTTGATGGTCCTGCGCGTGGTGTCGGCAATCACCCAACAGTTGGGGCACTCGGTCATGTGCCGTTCCAGCTTCGCCCGGATTTCCGCATCGATGTTCTCGTCCAGAAACTCGCTCAGCTCGCGCAGAAAATCCTTACAGGTAAGCAAAGAGGTCGTCTCCCTTACGCTTGAAATAGCGGGTCAGCTTCTCACGCAGTTGCAGGCGGGCCCGCAATAACCGGCTCTTCACGGCAGGCACGGAGAGGTCCAACGCTTCCGCCGTCTCTTCGGTGGAAAGGTCTTCGATATCCCGCAGCACAAAAACCGACCGGTACAGCGGCTCCAGGCTCTGCACCGCCGAATCCAGAATCCCGCCGAGTTCTTCCCTCGAATACTGCTGCTCCGCATTTTCGTCCCATCCGGCAATCTCGCGAATGAGGGTGTCTTCGCCGGTATCGATGGTTTCATCGAGCGACACAGCCTTATCGCTCTTCCGGCGGCGGAGTTTCATCAGCGCCTGGTTGACCGCGATACGCACAATCCAGGTGTAAAACTTCGAGTCGCCCCGGAACTGGTCCAGATGCTCGTAAGCCTTGAGAAACGTCTCCTGCAGCACGTCCTCGGCGTCCTCACGGTTCTGCGTGACATGGTGCGCCAGACGGAAGACCTTGCCCTCATAGCGCCTGACGAGTTCGCTGAACGCGCGCGCATCGCCGTCGCGTGTCTGCGCCACCAGGGTGGCGTCGTCAATCCCGGCTTGGCTGGATACGGGCATGAGAACGTGATCCTATGATAACAACCGGGGCCGGATGTTTGCCCGGTCCGCCAACCCCCCCCAACCCCGCCCGTCAACCCCGTGCCCGGCGGCGCCGTCCCCGAAGATCCGCCGCGGGGACGGAAGCCATGCCAAATCGAGAGATGCTACGCTGAGATTTCCCTATGAGTGAAATTCAGATTACATTGCCCGACGGCAGCCGGAAACCCGTCCCCGCCGGTTCCAGCCCCTTGGATGTCGCCCGCGCTATCAGCCCGCGGCTCGCCGATGCCGCCATCGTCGCCCGTGTGAACGGCGAACTCTACGACCTCGCGCGCCCTATCGATGCCGACGCCAAAGTCGAAATCCTCACCTCCAAAAACCCCGAGTCGCTCGAAGTATACCGCCATTCCACGGCCCACCTCCTGGCGGCGGCGGTGCTGGAACTCTATCCCGAAACCAAGCTCGGCATCGGCCCGCCCATCGAGAACGGCTTCTACTACGATTTCGACCGCGCCACCCCCTTCACGCCCGAGGATCTGGAGAAGATCGAAAAGAAAATGTGGGAGATCCAGGCGCGCAACGTGCCCTACGAACGCGTCTACACCGCCAAGGACGACGGCCTCAGGAAGTACGCCGACGCCTGGATGAAATGCGAGCTGATCGCCGAACGCGCCGGCGAGGTGTTCTCGGAATATAAGCTCGGCCCGCATTTCATCGATTTCTGCCGCGGACCGCACGTGCCCAGTACGTCCAAACTCAAGGCATTCAAACTGCTGTCCATCGCCGGCGCTTATTGGAAAGGCAACGAGCACAACAAGCAGTTGCAGCGCATCTACGGCGCCGCGTTCTTCTCGAAGCAGGATCTGGAAGACTACCTCAACCGGCTCGAGGACGCCAAGCGCCGCGACCATCGCCGCCTCGGCAAAGACCTCGAACTGTTCACCGTGAACGAGATCGTGGGCGCGGGCCTGCCGCTCTGGCTCCCCAAAGGCGCCACCATCCGGCGGCTGCTCGAAGAGTACATCCTGGAGAAGGAGCGGGCGCTGGGATACCAGCATGTCTACACGCCCGACATCGCCAAGGTGGACCTCTACAAGCGCTCGGGCCACTGGGAACATTACCACGAAGACATGTTTCCGGTCATGGATCTCGAGACCGAACAGATGGTCCTGCGGCCCATGAACTGCCCGCATCACATCCTGGTTTTCGATTCGAAGCAGCGCAGCTACCGCGACCTTCCGGTGAAGATCGCCGAACTGGGCACCATGTACCGCTACGAGCGGTCGGGGGCGCTGAGCGGCCTCAGCCGCGTGCGCTGCATGACGCTCAACGACGCGCATATTTTCTGCACTCCGGAGCAGATCAAGGAAGAGTTCACCAAGGTCATGAAGCTGGTGGAATCCACCTACCGCGACCTGGGCATCACCGAATACAGCTACCGGCTTTCGCTGCACGACAAAGCCAACAAGGAGAAGTACGTCGACAACGAGGAGATGTGGGCCCTCGGCGAACGCGTCCTGCGGGAGGCCATGGACGCGCTCGGCCTGCCGTACAAGGAGGCCCCCGGCGAGGCCGCTTTCTACGGTCCGAAACTCGACATCCAGCTTGCCGACGTGATGGGGCACGAGGAAACCTATTCGACCATCCAGGTGGATTTTCACCTGCCCAACCAGTTCGCGCTGACCTACGTGGGCGCCGATGGCAAGGAGCACCGCCCGGTGATGATCCACCGCGCCATCGTGAGCACCATGGAGCGCATGATCTCCTACCTCATCGAGCTGTACGCCGGAGCGTTTCCGCTGTGGCTGGCGCCGGTGCAGGCCACCGTGCTGCCGATCACGGACCGGCAGACGGAATTCGCCCGCGGCATCCGGGACCGCCTCGAAGCCTCCGGCATCCGCGTGACCATCGACGAGCGTAGCGAGAAGGTCAACCTCAAGATTCGCGAAGCGCAGTTGCAGAAGATCCCCTACATGCTGGTGGTGGGAGACCGCGAGCAGCAGAGCGGCCAGGTGGGGGTGCGCAACCGCAAGCACGGCGATCAGGGCGCCAAGACGCTGGACGAGTTCCTGGCCGGTATCCGCGCGCTCATCGATTCCAAAGCCGTTTCGGAGTAGCATGCGCGCAGATCCCGAAGGCGCCGCGGGCCGCGCCGGACGGCATCCTGAGCCGGGCGCCGCAGGCTGCGCCGAAAGGTATCCCGGGCCCGGCGCCGCACACCGCGCCGGTCGGCACTCCGGGCTCCGCGCCACGGGCCGCGCCGAAAGGCATTCTGGGCCCGGCGCCACGGGCCGCGCCGAAACGCATCCGGAGCCGGGCGCCGCACGCCGCGCCGAAAGGCATCCCGGGCCCGGCGCCGCACGCTGCGCCGAAAGGCACCCGGACCCGGGCGCCGCACGCCGCGTCGAAAGGCATCCCGGGCCCGGCGCCGCACACCGCGCCGGTCGGCACTCCGGGCTCCGCGCCACGGGCCGCGTCGAAAGGCATCCCGGGCCCGGCGCCGCACACCGCGCCGGTCGGCACTCCGGGCTCCGCGCCACGGGCCGCGCCGAAAGGCATCCCGGACCCGGCGCCGCGCGCCGGTCGGCACTCGGCCCCGCCCACACCGCGCCGAAAGGCATCCCGGGCTCGGCGCCGCACGCCGCGCCGAAAGGCGTCCGGAGCCGGGCTCCTCGGGAGCCACGACGCGCGGGTGCGGCCGGCACGCGCGCCGCGATGGGATGCGGGGATGACGGCGGTCATCGAAGTTTCCGAAGACCTGGCCCAGCTCGACGCGGCCCTGGAAGGCGTGCCGAACCAGCCCGCGGTTTTCGTCCTCTGGCCCAAGGAAGGCGGCCCGCATCTCTCGAAGACGGCCTTTCTGCGGCGGCGGCTGCTGCGCATGCTGCGGGAGCGCGATGGGCCGTCGCGGCTTCTGAACCTGCGTCATACCGTGCGGCGGATCGAGTACCAGTTGACGGGGTCGGCATTCGAGTCCGGCGTGACGCTCTATGAAGAGGCCCGGCGGCTGTTTCCGGAGGAGTACCTCGATGTCGTCCGTTTGCGCATGCCGCCGTATGTCCGCGTCGTTCTGTCCAACGAATTCCCGCGCAGCCATGTCACCACGCATCTGAGGCGTTCGGCCGGCCTGCATTTCGGACCGTTCCGCTCGCGCGCCTCGGCGGAGCGTTTCGAGGGGCAATTCCTGGACCTGTTCCAGGTGCGGCGATGCCAGGAGGACCTGGTCCCTTCGCCCGGCCACCCCGGCTGCATCTACGGCGAAATGGGAATGTGTCTGCGCCCCTGCCAGCAGGTGGTGGGCCCGGCCGAGTATCGCAACGAAGCGGAGCGCGCGGCGCAGTTCCTGCGCTCGGGCGGCCGTTCGTTGCTGGATTCGATCGAGCGGTCGCGCGACCGTCTCAGCGAGGAAATGCTGTTCGAAGAGGCCGCCCGCCAGCACAAGCGGCTCGAAAAAGTCCAGGATGTTCTGAAGCTGCGCGACGAACTGGCCGGCGATGTGGACCGGCTGAATGGCGTGGCCATTACCCGGTCCGTGGTTCCCGAAGCGGTCGAACTCTGGCTCGTGCGCGAGGGAGACTGGCTGGGGCCGCGACGCCTGAGTTTCGAAGTCCACGAGGGCAAACCGGTTCCGCTCGACTACGCGTTGCGCGAGATTCTTGCCGCCGCCGGACCGCGCCGGCACACCGTCCGCGAGCGGCGGGAATACCTGGCGCTTCTGTCCCGCTGGTATTACTCGAGCTGGCGCGACGGCGAGTGGCTGAGCTTCGACACGTACCAGGACATCCCGTACCGCAAGCTGGTGAACGCCGTGTCTCGCGTGGCCCGCCACACGTTATGATGTAGGGCATGTCCGATTGGGGCTTCGCCCAGACCCATCCATCGCAGGAACTGGCGCAGATACACTACTTCTCCGTGAAGAAGCCGGAGGCCGCCGGAGAGATCGAGTTCCTGATCACCGTCAGGGAGTACGTCACTCCCAAAGAGCCCACCATGCGCTTCTTCGCGCAGGCGGACAAGGAGATCAATCGAAAGACCGCGCCCTACAAACCCGTTGGATGGGGCCACACCATGCTGGATGCGCTGTCGGATTGCGTCCGCGCCATCAACCGGTTTCCGTACGAGGGTTGACCGCCCCGGGCGCTACTTCTTCTTGTGAAAGAGGCCCTTGACATCGGGCCAGAACTCCCGCGCCAGGTTAAACCCGGCCAAGGTTCCCATGCCCTCGGTGCCCCATTCGAGAATGGACACGGCCGAGCGATACTGGCGCGGGCTCCACAAGGTGGCGACGGCCCAGCTTCCGTAGGCGTTGGCCGCCATAGACCAGGCGATCGTGTGGCCGCCGCCGGGTTTGCGCGCGGCAACCGTCCCGGCGATGACGTACCCGGTTCGCTTGAAAACGTTGCCCTTGCCCAGCCTGCGATAACGCGTATCTTCCGCGTGGATGGCTTTCACGCCGTCTTCGAACAGGGCGCCGAGAACAAACTGCCCGTATAGCGAGCCCAGGCGCTTCTCGAATCCCGACCGTGTCCGGCGCCACTCGCCGGGCCAACCGTCCAACTGCTCGATGACCGATCCCGGCACTGTGGCGGCCACCGCCTCCAGGCTGAACATCCGCTTGTAGAACGGCTTGTGGACGTCATCGGCGGGGGGGACGGGTTTTGGTTCGGCCGTTACCGTGGCCGGATCGGGTTCGGGCGCAGCCGGCGCCACCGATGCCGCGTCCTGCGCGCGGCACACCAGGGCGGCGGCAAGCGCGAGCGCGCAGCCGAACGGAACACTTCGATTCAATGGATTCAATTTCAAACGGGCAGCTCGACCGGAGACTCAGCCGGTGTCCGATCCGCGGACGCGAGGCACACCAGCCCCGCCCGGGGTTTGATCTCACGTAGGCGAAATGTCAATGGTACGATACCGCGCCCGTCAGGCGGACGCCTTGGAGGCGAAGCTGCGTATGGCGGACTCTTCGTCGCTGAAGGTGGCGAACACCGTGTACAGCTTGGTCACCTGCAGCAGGTCTTTCACCTTCCCCTGGACGTTCAGCAGCTTGATCGCACCGCCCTGGCTGGTGACCGTGGCGTAGGACCCGACCATTTCGCCCAGGCCGGCGCTATCGATGTACGTGACGTCCTGGAGATTCAGCAGGATGCTCCGGCTGCCCGCTCCGAGCAGTTCCTTGATGGTGGCGCGCACCAGCCCGCTGCCATCCCCCAGGGTGATTTTCCCAGACAAATCGACGATGGCCACATCCCCGGCGTGGCGCACAGTAGCTTTTGGCGTCATGACAACCTCCAGTGCATTATTATGTCACGCCGCGCGCCGCATAATTTCCCGCCCTACCCGGCCTACTCGCCCAGGAGGTGCAGCAGCACATTCCGGCGGTGCGGCGCCGAGCGGTGCTCGAACACGTAGATTCCCTGCCAGGCGCCCAGCGCAAGGCGGCCGTCCTCCACGGGGATGGAAAGAGAAGTCAGCGTCAGTGCGGACCGGATGTGCGCCGGCATATCGTCGGCGCCTTCCACCGTATGACGGTACAGGCGGTTGTCCTCCGGAGCCAGCCGGTCGAAGAAGGCATTCAGGTCGCGGAGCACGTCGGGGTCGGCGTTCTCCTGGATGGTCAGCGACGCCGAAGTGTGCTGCACGAAGAGCGTCAGCAGACCCTGGGAGACGCCCTGCCGCGCCAGCCAATCGGCCACCTCGCGCGTGATTTCGTACAGCCCCTTGCCGCGGGTGGAAACCGGGAGCCGGTGCGAGACTTGCCGCAAGGGACCGCCTCCCCTATTCCACCGTGACGCTCTTGGCCAGGTTGCGCGGCTGATCCACGTCGCACCCGCGGCGCACCGCGATGTGGTACGCCAGCAGTTGCAGCGGCACCACCTCGAGAATCGGCGTCAGCAGATCGTTCGATTCCGGAATCTCGATCACGTGGTCGGCCGTCTTCCGCACCAGTTGGTCTCCCTGCGTGACCACGGCAATGACGATTCCCTCGCGCGCCTTCACCTCCTGGATGTTCGAGAGCGTCTTCTCGTACAGCATGCGGCTCGCCACGCTCGACGGATCGTGGGCCGCCAGCACCACCACCGGCAGCTTATCGTCGATCAACGCGTTGGGACCATGCTTCATCTCGCCGGCGGGATATCCTTCGGCGTGGATGTAGGAAACCTCCTTCAGCTTGAGCGCGCCTTCGAGTGCCATGGGGAAGTGCACGCCGCGGCCGAGATAGAGCGCGTCGGAAGCGTGGTAGAGGTCGCGCGCCAGGGATTCGTAGATGGCGTCGTTGGACAACACCGTCTCCAGCTTCCCGGGGATGCGCAGCAACTCCTGCATCAGGCCGCGCGACAAGGTCTCGTCGAGAAACTTACGCGCCTGGCCCAGGTACATCGCCAGGAGGAAGAGCGCCGTCAACTGGCAGGTGAAAGCCTTGGTGGAAGCCACGCCGATCTCCGGCCCCGCGTGGGTGTAGATGGTTCCGGAGGCCTCGCGCGTGACCATCGAGCCCACCACGTTGCAGATGGCCAGGGTCTTCGACCCCTTCTGCTTGGCCTCGCGCTGCGCCGCCAGCGTATCGGCGGTTTCGCCCGACTGCGAGATCACCACCGTCAGCGAATCCGGGCTCACAATCGGATCGCGATAACGAAACTCGCTGCCGTAGTCCACTTCCACCGGGATGCCGGCCAGCTTCTCGATCATGAACTTGCCGGCCAGGGCGGCGTGCCAACTGGTGCCGCAGGCGATGATGCGCACCTGGCGGAACCGCGCAAATTCCTCCGGCGCGATATCGATTTCGTCCAGGAAAACCCGGCCGGTATCGAGGCCCACGCGGCCCAAGGTGGTGTCGCGGACCGCCCGCGGCTGCTCGTAGATCTCCTTGAGCATGAAATGCTTGAACCCGCCCTTTTCGGCCAGGATCGGGTCCCACAACACGTGGGTCACCTGCCGGTTCACCGGACGTCCGTCGAAATCGCTGAGATGGACCCCGTCCCGGGTCAGCACCGCCATGTCTCCGTCCGCCAGGAAAAACATGTCGCGCGTGTGGCTGAGGATGGCCGGCACGTCGGACGCCACAAAATACTCGCCGTCCCCGATGCCGATCACCACCGGCGGCCCGAACCGCGCGGCCACGATCTTGTAAGGATCGGCGCTGGAGATGGCGGCCAGCGCAAACACGCCGGCGAGCTCCTTGACGGCCGCGCACACGGCGTTTTCCAGGTTCCCGTGAAAGTGCTTCTCGATCAGGTGCGCAATCACCTCGGTGTCGGTCTCGGTCCTGAAAACGTGGCCCTGTTCCACAAGCTCGTGCTTGAGCGTCAGGTAGTTCTCCACGATGCCGTTGTGAACCACCACGATCTCGCCCTTGCAATCGCGGTGGGGATGCGCATTCTCCTCGGTGGGCCGCCCGTGCGTCGCCCAGCGGGTATGGCCGATGCCGAAGCTTCCGTCCACCGGATTCAGGCGCACGGCATCTTCCAGGTTCCGGAGCTTGCCTTTGGCGCGCCGTATGGCGAGCTGGTTATCGTCGCCGTAGACGGCCAACCCCGCCGAGTCGTAGCCCCGGTACTCGAGGCGCTTCAACCCCTCCAAAATGATGGGAACGGCCCGATGCGAACCGATGTAGCCAACTATGCCGCACATAGAATCATTATACGGCGGCGCGGGGCGAAATCCGGAGTTCTCTCAGTCCAGTATTTCGACGCGGTACTCTTCGATCACCGGGTTGGACAGCACGTCGTGGGCGATCGCCTCGATATCCTTCCGCGCCTGGTCGGGAGTGACGCCCGGCGAGATCGAGATTTCGAAGAACTTGCCTTGCCGCACCTCGCCGATGCCCGGATAGCCGAGTCCGTGAAGCGCGGAGCACACGGTCTGTCCCTGCGGGTCCAGCACCGTCGTTTTGAAAGAGACAAAGACGCGAGCCTTCATTTGGAACTCCGATTATCGCACGTCGCCGGGTGGCGGTTCATCCCGCCCGATTTGCGCGGGGTGTGCGCAAGGCCCGGCGCGCCCTTGTGCTACCATGCAGCGATTTCCCCGAGGCCTGCGCCGGGTTTTTGTGGAGCAGCAGAGCCGCAACCCAACCGCGCGGGATATTCCGGGCTGCCGGGGGCCGGATCGTCTCGCGCGCGGGCGAGCTCCGCTCGCCGGGCCGATTGCGGGTGCCCTTTGGGCGGGGCCGCGGGCTGCCAGCCCAATGCCACTTAAATAAGCCTTGCGTACCGTTCGGCAGAAATTGCGGGACAGCCAATCTTGGCTGCCGCCGGCTTTCAGCCGGCGTCCGGTTCGCTTGTAGGGCTTGCGAAGGCTCGAAAAGGCCGCCTGAAAGGCGGCTGCGGGCACGATTGCCCTCCCCACAATTAATGCAGGGTGGTCCATTTGCTTATTTAAGTGGCATTGGGCTGCCAGCCTGCCCCACATAAAACCGTCGCGGCGCGCGAAGAATTTGACGGGTAGTAGTACATCGCGGCGGCGGATCCACTGTTCGGGCACCCGAGTCGCGCCGATGGACGGAACAGGCGCTTCGCCCCTAATTCAACAGCCGGCCCTGCCGCAGGTAGGCTGGAGTGTCCAGGTCGTCCAGGTCGAGCAGCGGTTCGGGTTCGGTTTCGGGTTCGGGATCGGGTTCGGCGCCGGACAGCATCATCTGCCCACTTTCCGGCTCCTCTTCCATCAGCGACGCCTGCACGGGTGGGTCCGCGGCGATGGGCGCGGAAACCACCGGTTTCGGCTCGGGCGGAGGCGCGGGCTCGGGCAACGCCGCGACCACCGGCTCGGGCTCGCGGTCCGGCTCGGGCACGCGCACGCGGACCACCGGGACCACGCCGTTCGGGCGGCGCCGCTCAGGCGCCGGCGCCCGCTCCGGCTGGAAGCCCGTGGCGATCACCGTCAGCTTCACCGCGTCCCCCATCGATTCGTTCAAGATCACGCCGAAGTTGATCTGCACGTCTTCGCACTCGGCCGCCTCGCGAATGATGGAGCAGGCTTCGTGGACCTCGTGCAATCCCAACTGGCTGGACCCCGTGATATTGATCAGAATGCCGCGCGACCCGGCGATGCGCGAGTCCTCGAGCATCGGGCAACTGATTGCCTGGCGCGCCGCTTCCACCGCCGCGTTCTCGCCGCGCGCCACCGCCGTCCCCATCATGGCGTAGCCCATTCCCACCATGGTGGCCTTGATGTCGGCGAAGTCGCGGTTGATCACGCCCGGCGTGACGATGATGTCGCGCATGCCTTCCACCGCCTGGCGCAGCAGGTCGTCGGCCGCCTTGAAGGCTTCGAAGAAGCTGGTGCCGCGCGGCACCAGCGTCAACAGGCGATCGTTGGGAATGGCGATGACGGTGTCCACCATCGAGGCCAGGCTGGCGAGTCCCTCGTCGGCCAGGCGCATACGGCGGGGCCCCTCGAATGCGAACGGCTTGGTGACCACGGCGACCGTGAGCGCTCCCAGTTCCTTCGACAGGCTGGCGATCACCGGGGCGGCGCCGGTTCCAGTGCCGCCTCCCAGCCCGGCCGTAACGAACACCATGTCCGCGCCTTGCAACATCTCCACGATGTGGTCGGTATTTTCGAGCGCGGCCTGCCGCCCGATTTCGGGGTCGCTTCCGGCGCCGAGCCCGTGAGTCATCATGGCGCCGATCTGCATTTTGTTGGGCGCCTCGCACGCGGACAGCGCCTGCAGGTCGGTATTCACGGCGAAGAACTCCACCCCGTCGAGCCCCTCTCTCACCATGCGGGCCACGGCGTTGCAGCCGCCGCCGCCGACACCGATCACCTTGATCCGCGCCCCGGCGCGCGTTTCTTCCGCAATCTCATACTTCAGATCGCCGATGTCCGAATCCACGATCCCCACTCGTCACCTCCCGCCAGATTAGCGCAGTATCTTCCCCAGCCAGCCCGCCTCCTCGCGGGTCTGCTCGGCCTGGGCCTTCAGCTTGGCCGAGTACATCGCGAGTCCCGCGGCCGTGGTCCATTCCGGATCCTTCATGGAATCCGGCCAGTTCACGATCCCGCTGACCAGGCCGTAATGCGCCTGGCATTGCAGTTCCCGTTCCGCGACATCCCACAGATCCGGCAGGCGCGCGCCGCCGCCGGTGAGAAACACGCCGCCCACCAGGGCGTGCTCCATGCTCACGCGAACCAGTTCGGCGCGCACGAAGCGGAACAGCTCTTCCGCGCGCGCCTCCAGAATCTCGTTGACGAACCTGCGCTGAGCATACCGCAGCTCGCGATCCTCCGGCATGGGCAGTTCCACCTGGACGTTCTCGGGCGAATTCTGCGATACGGCGCATCCGTAATTCAGCTTCACCGCTTCGGCGTCGTCGAAGCTCAGGCAGAGTCCCTGCGCCAGGTCCCGCGTGAAATGATCGCCGCAGACCGGCACCGTGGAAACCAGGCGCATCGAGTCGCCGTAATAGACCGCCAGTTCGGTGGATTGCGCCCCGATGTCCACCACCGCCAGCCCTTCTCGCCGGTCTTCCTCCGGCACGGACGCGTACCACGAGGCGAAAGCTTCGAACACCGTCTCTTCCACCGTGAGGTGCGCCTGGTTGACCGCGCCCACCAGCGAATGGTGCTCCTGGATCCCGCCGATCAGCAGGTGGACGTTGATTTCCAGTTGCGACGCCATCATCTGGCGGGGGTCGAGGTGGCCCGGGTGGCCATCCACCACGCAATCCTGCGGGAACAACTGCAAAATCATGCGGTCGTCCGGCAACTGCACCTTCAGGGCTCGGTCCACCGCGCGATTGACGTCCCGCTGCTCGATCTCCCGCGTGAAGCCCAGATCCACCGCGCCGCGGGCGTTGGCGCCGCGCACCGTCGGACCGCCGATGCCGACCACCGCCGAATCCACCTGTATCCCCGCGCTTCGCTCCCCTTCCCGCAGCGCGGCCAGCACCGAATCGGCGACGGCGCCCTGGTCGGCAATGCGGCCCTGCATCCACCCCTGGGACTCGACGGATGAGCATCCGAGAAGGCGCAGGCGGCCGCCCTCCAGCGCGCAGATCGCCAGACGCGTCTTGAAACTGCCTGCGTCGAGTCCAACCGCATAGATGATTTTTGCCGCCATACCCGTTTACTCCTTCACTGTGATGCGGTCGTCCAGCCGCAGATCGAATGTCTTTCCTTCCGGCGACTTCCCGCGGATCTCCGCGAAGTGGCCGAGAAACGTCCGGTAGCGGGCGTCGAAATTGGAATCGCCCATCAGCAGTTCCACGGTCTGGTTGTCCACGCGCACCACCACGCGGACATCGTCCGGGTCGGCGGCATTCACCTCCGAGATATCCCCGGAGTGGCCGCCCAGTTCCTTTTGCAGCCGGAGCAGCGTTTGCACGCACTCCGCGCGCTGCGCCTCATCCTGGTCCTCCCGTATCCCGCTCAGCACGGGGAACGAGAAATGCGATTGCGCCGGCGGATCCAGCAGAACGCCGTGGGCGTCGATCAGCAGCACCCCCGAGCGGAAGGAAACGAATGCCACCGGACGCCGCTCCCGGATGCGAACGATCAGACGGTCCGGCCAGACGCGCGAGACCGAGGCGTCCTCCACCCAATCGATGGCCAGCAGGCGCCGGCGGCGCTCGTCGAGCGGCGCCGAGAAGATGCTGTGGCCGAAGTCGCCGTCGAACACGCGCATCACTTTGGAGCGGACTGCGTAGTGCAACCCTTCGACGGTCAAGGCATCGGACCGCTCCCGGGAGAGCGTGAAGGACCCGGACGTGACGGCGTAGTCGCGCACCTTGAATGCCGCCACCGCGGTGGAGCCGCACACGGCCAGCCACGGCGAGCGCGCCGAGCCAGAAGCGCCACCGCCAGCGTCCGGACATCTTCCTGGTTTCCCGCGCCATCTCAGATCTCCGCGCCAGCACGCAACTTCTCCAGCAGCTTCTCTCCGCCCTGCCAGACGTTTCCCGCGCCCAGCGTGAACGCCGCGTCGCCATCGCGCGCTACCGCGGCCAGGGCCTCCACGCCGCGGTCGAGCGAGCCTACATACTCCACGCCGCGATGACCGAACTGGCGGATGCGTTCCACCAGCGCTTCGGCCGACACGCCCTCGATCGGATTCTCCGACGCCGCGTAGATATCCATGACGAACACGCTGTCGGCCTGGTGAAACGCGCCCGCGAATTCGTCCATCAGGTGAAACGTCCGCGTGAAGCGGTGCGGCTGAAAGAGCACGTGAATGCGCCGGAAACCGCAGAGACGGGCCGCCTCCAGCGTGGCGCGGATCTCGGTGGGATGATGGCCGTAATCGTCCACCACCGTGATTCCCCGTTCGCAGCCCCGCACCTGAAAGCGCCGGTCCACGCCGCTGAAGGCTTCGAGCGCCTCGCGGATCGCCGTCGGGCTTCACTTCCAGTTCCATGGCCACGGCCAGCGCCGCGGTGGCGTTGAGCACGTTGTGACGCCCGGGAACGCGCAGGTGGAACCGTCCCAGGTCCGTTCCACGGTACCGCACCGAGAACTCGCTCGAGAAGTGGCCGCAGCCGATCTCCAGGGCCTCCACGTCGGCCTGCGCGTCCGCCCCGTACGTCACCGTCCGCCGCTTCACCGCCGGCAGAATGGTTTGCACGTTGGGGTCGTCCAGACACACGATCGCCGCGCCATAGAACGGAACCTTGTTGACGAACTCCGATGAACGCCGACTGAATCGCCTCCAGCGACGGATAGTGGTCCAGGTGCTCGCGATCGATGTTGGTGACCACCGCCACGATCGGCGCCAGTTTCAGAAACGACCCGTCGCTCTCGTCGGCTTCCACCAGCAGGATCTCGCCGTGTCCCACGCGCGCGTTGGACCCGCCCATGGTTCCCACGCGTCCGCCCACCACCACCGTGGGGTCCAGCCCCGCGTGGTTCAGGATGGTGGCCGTCAAGCGACGTGGTGGTGGTCTTGCCGTGGCTTCCCGCCACCGCGACGCCGTACTTCAGGCGCATCAGCTCGGCCAGCATTTCGCCGCGCGGGATCACGGGGATCTGCAGGCGGCGCGCCTCTGACCACCTCGGGATTCCGCTCGTCCACGGCGGAACTCACCACCAGCGCGCGCGCCCCGGCGACATTGGCCGCGGCGTGGCCTTCGTGCACCCGCGCTCCCATGGAAGCCAGGCGCTCCGTGATCGGCGAGAGCCGCAGATCGCTGCCGCTGATCTGGTACCCCAGGTTGAGCAGCACTTCGGCGATGCCGCTCATGCCAATCCCCCCGATACCCGTGAAGTGAACGTGCTGTGGACGAAAAAACATTTCCTTATCGTATTGTTTCGGCTTGCGGCTTCCGTGTCAATGAAAACCCGATTTATGCCGCCCCACCTCTTCCAGAATCTCCGCCGCGCGCCGGGCCGCGCCCGGACGCGCCAGCTTGCGCGCCGCCTCTCCCATGCGCTCCAGCGCGCCCGCCGCCGCGGCCAGTTCGCAAACCGCCGCGAACAGCCGCTCTCCGTTCATCTCCGCGTCGCGCACCATGAGCGCCGCGCCGGCGCGCGCCAGGGCTTCGGCGTTGCGCGCCTGGTGGTCGTTCGCCGCGAATGGCAGGGGCACCAGCACCGACGCCTTGCCCGCCGCGGCCAGTTCGGCGACGGCGCCCGCGCCCGACCGGCACACAACCAGGTCGGCCTGGGCGAAAGCCTCGGGCATCGCCTCGATGAACGGCGCCACCCGGCCAACCATTCCGGAGCGCGCGAACTCCTCGCGCAATTCCTGGTGCTGCGCCTCGCCGGTCTGGTGGACGATGCGCACCGCGAAACCGGCTCTGCGGAACAACGGCCAGCTTTGCCGCGCCGCCTGGTTGAGCGTCCGCGACCCCTGGCTGCCTCCCGTGATCAGCAGATCGAGCGCGTCCGACCGGGGCTTGGGCGGAAGCTGGAAGAACTCCTCGCGCACTGGAAGACCGATGAGTTCGGTGCGGCCCTTGGGGAAGTGACGCGCCGTCTCGTCGAAGGCGATCAGCGCCCGCGAAACCAGCCGGCCCACCACGCGGTTGGTGAATCCGGGAAATGCGTTCGGCTCCATCGCCACCACCGGGATGCGGCGCAGCAGCGCGGCCACGACCGGCGGCCCGGCGACGTACCCGCCCAGGCTGAAGACGCCGGCGACGCCTCGCGCGAGCGCCACCGACCGCGCCGTCGCCAGGGGCAGCCGGACCAGCGTCGAACCTCTCAGCCGCCACCCCACCCGGTTCAGCCCGCCGATCGAAATCTTCTGCAACTCGAATCCTTCCGCCGGAACCAGCCTGGCTTCCAGGCCGCGCTCCGTTCCCACAAAGAACACTTCATGCCCACGCTGGCGAAGTTCCCGCGCCACCGCCAACAGGGGAATCACGTGGCCCCCCGTCCCGCCGCCGGCCATCAGGAACTTAGCCACCCTTACCCCGCATGCTCGCTCACGTTCATCAGCATGCCGAGCAGCGCCAGCGTGCTCAGCAGCGAACTTCCCCCATAGCTCATCATGGGCAGGGTGACGCCTTTGGTCGGCATCATGCCCAGCACGACGCTGATATTCATCAACGCCTGCGCCACCACCACCACCGTCACTCCCAACGCCAGGTAGCGGCCGAAATCGTCGCCCATTCGAAAGGCGGTGCGCAATCCCCGCCAGGCGATCACCAGAAACCCCAGCAGCACGCCCACGGTGCCCACCATTCCGGTTTCCTCTCCCACCACGGCGTAGATGAAATCCGTGTGCGCGAATGGCAGATACAGGAGTTTCTGCCGCCCGTTCATCAAGCCCAGTCCCACGGCGCCGCCCGCGCCGAGGGCGATCTCGGACTGCTCCATCTGGTAGTTGGTGTCGCGCGTTCGCAGCGTCCGATTCATCTTCTCGCGGATGTGGCCGTTCGGATCGATGCGTGAGATGTACTTGAATTGGGGATCGAGAAAGCGCACCACCCGCCCCAGGCGGTACGGCTCCGCGAAAATGAACACCACCACGCCGATCAGGCCCACCCCGACCACCACCACGCAATACTTCCATTTCATTCCGGCCACGAAGAACACCGCCAGAACGGCCGCCCCGAGAATCACCGGCGTGCCGAGGTCGGCCATGGCGACGCCCGAAATCAGGAGGCCGAGCGAAATGGCGGCGGACATCAGCGTATATCGCGCATTGTTGATGGCGCGCCCCCGCCAGGCGACGAAGAACGCCAGGAAGACTACCAGCACGGGCTTGGCCAGCTCCGATGGCTGGAACCCGCCCGGGCCGATGCGCAGCCACCGGTGGTGCGCCGTGTCGATGAAGTATACCGCCACCAGCAGCAGGAACGAGATGCCCAGGATGCTGAACGCCACGGCTCGTCTCTGGAACTTGCGGTACGGCGTGGTCTTCAGCAGCATCATGGCGCCGATCGAGACCGCCGCCCATTCGCACTGGCGAATCACGAAGTGCCAGCTCGACCCGTAATCCACCTTGGCCATCACGCTCGAGGCGCTATATAGAATCAACACGCCGAACGACAGCATCACCAGCACTGCCCCGAACAGAATCTTGTCGGTCTTGAGTTGTTGAGGCATATCAGATCCCGGAATTCAGCTCCATCACCAGTTCCTTGAAGGTTTCGCCGCGATGCTCGAAGCTTTTGAATTGATCGAAGCTGGCGCAGGCCGGAGCCAGCAGCACCGTATCGCCCGATGCCGCGAGCGACCACGCGTGGGCCAGCGCGCGATCCAGCGTCCGCGCGTCCACCAGCGGAACCGCGCCACGCAGTTGGCTGGAGATCTTCTCCGCGGCCGCGCCGATCAGCAGCGCGGCGTGCGCCTTTCGAGCCAGCGGTTCGCGCAGGGGCACATAGTCCGAACCCTTGTCCTTGCCGCCCAGGATGACCCACAACTTGCCCGAAAACGCGTCCAGCGCCTTCAGAGTGGCGTCCACGCTGGTCGCTTTGGAGTCGTTGTAGAAGTCCACTCCGCCCAGCGAGCACACGAACTCCAGGCGGTGCTCCACCGCGCGGAAGGTGCGCACCGCCGCCGCGATGCCGTCTCTCGATGCGCCAGCGCGCAACGCCGCCAGGGCCGCCGCCATGACGTTCTGCACGTTGTGCCGGCCGCGAATCGGAATGTCCTGGACGCTGAGTAGCGGGCTGCCGTCGAGCAGCACTTCCTCGCCTTTGAGGCACGCGCCGGACTCCAGTTCCAACATGAGGCTGAACCACCGCACCGCCGCCCGGCACTGCGGCGCGAGGGCGAAGCACCACGCGTCGTCGGCGTTCAGCACCGCCATGTCGCCGCTCCGCTGCGTTTCGAACAACCGCGCCTTGGCCGCCGCGTAGCGCTCCATGGTGCGATGGCGGTCCAGGTGGTTCCGGGTCACGATTGAGCGCCACGCCCACATCCGCGCGGAACGTGTCGATGGTCTCAAGCTGGAAGCTCGACAGTTCGAGCACGTTCCACATCCCGTCGCGCGAAGTCTCCACCATGGCGCAGACCGGCGTCCCGATGTTCCCGCCCACCTGCGCGGCGACGCCGCTGGCACCGAGGATGTGGCCGATCAGGCTGGTGGTGGTGGTCTTGCCGTTCGACCCGGTGACAGCGATGGTCCTGCCTTTCAGCAGCGGCGCCGCCAGTTCCAGGTCGCCGATCACCCGCGCGCCCCGCTTCCGCGCCGCTTCGAGCGGCGCCAGATCGGCCGGAACGTCGGGCGAAATCACAACCCAGTCGCACCCTTCAAAAACCTGCGGCGATTGAATTTCGAAGGGGATGCCCAGCCGTTCGAGCAGTTCGCCGGCCCCCGGCAGCGCATCGAGCGGTTTGAGGTCGGTCGCGCGCACCTGGGCCCCTTGCCCCGCCAGCAGGCTCGCCGCGGCCATGCCGGTGCGCTTCAAGCCGACCACCAATACTCGTTCGCCGTCCATATTCATGGCTATCTCAGCTTCAACGTGGTCAACGCGAACAACGCCAGCACCAGGCCGGCGATCCAGAAGCGCGCGATGATCTTCGATTCGGCCCAACCCTTAGCCTCGAAATGATGGTGAAGCGGCGCCATTTTGAAGATGCGCTTGCCGCCCCGCAGTTTGTAACTTCCCACCTGCAGGATTACCGACACCGCTTCCAGAACGAAAATGCCGCCGATGAACACCAGCAGAACTTCCTGCTTGATCAGCACCGCCACCACGGCCATGGCGCCGCCCAGGCCGAGCGATCCCACGTCGCCCATGAAGATCTCGGCCGGGTGCGCGTTGTACCACAGAAAGCCGATGCTGGCTCCCGTCATCGAACCGCAGAAGACCGTCAGTTCGGAAGTGTGCGGGTTGCGCGCCAGTTGCAGATACTCGGCCAACTGCGCATGGCCGCCCGCATACGCCAGCATGGTGAGCGCGCCCGCGGCGATCACCATCAGGCCGATGGCCAGCCCATCCAGCCCGTCGGTCAGGTTCACCGCGTTCGACATGAACACCACCACCAGCGCCGTGAACACGCAAAACGGCAGGACGCCCAGCACGTAGGTCCAGGGATTGCTCAGCAGCGACTCGATCAGCAGCGACGGCTTGAACTGCTTGAAGAACGGGATGTTCATGGCGCTCGAGAACTCGCCGTCGGCGCGCATCCACAACAGTAGCGCCGAAAACGCGAAGCCCAGGACAAACTGGTAAATCAGCTTGGTGCGGCCCGAGAGTCCCAGGTTGCGATGCCGGATCACCTTGGCATAGTCGTCCAGGAACCCGATCCACCCGTACCCCAGCAGCGCCGCGATGGCCACCCACACGTACGGGTATCGCAGGTCGGCCCACAAGAGAGTCGGGATGACGATCGAGATGATGATCAGGACGCCGCCCATCGTCGGCGTGCCCGCCTTCTTGCGATGCGACTTGGGACCTTCTTCGCGGATGTATTGCCCGATTTGAAACTGCCGCAGCTTGCCGATCAGCCACGGCCCCAGGGCGATGCACAGGAACAGCGCGGTCAGCGATGCGAACGCCGTGCGGAAGGTGACGTAGCGGAAGACGCGCAGCGGGCTGGCGTAACGGAAGAGGCGTTCGTAGAGGAGGAAGTAGAGCATGGGTCAGGCCATGAACCTTTCGAGCGCGCGTTCGACGCGCACGCCGCGGGAACCCTTGAAGAGGACCGCGTCCCCGGGGCGAGTGGCCGTGCGCAGAAAGTCGCCCGCCTCTCCGGCGTCCTCGAAGAAGCGCGCCGCTTCCGGCGGCATCCCGGCCCGCACCGCTTCGTCCACCATGGCGCGCGCCTGCCCGCTCACGCCGATCAGCAAGTCCACGCCGTTCTCCGCCGCATGCCGCCCCACCGTGCGGTGCAGTTCTTCCGAGGCCCGCCCCAGTTCCAGCATCTCCCCCAGCACCGCGAACCGGCGCCGCGCGGGCGCGGCCCGCAGCGCGTCGATCATCGATTGCGCGGCTTCGGGGTTGGAGTTGTAGCAGTCGTTCCAGATCTCGACGCCGCGGTGTTGGGTGCGCTCGCCGCGCATCCGGCCGGCCGGAAACGAACGCACCGCGTCGCGCAGCCGCTCCGGAGCGATGTCGAATACCCGCGCCACGGCAATCGCCGCCAGCAGGTTCATCACCCCGTGCCGGCCCATCAGGGTAGTCTCGAAATCCACTCCCGAGGCGCGGAACCGCGTGGCGCCGGCGGCGCTTTCGCCGAAGGCCTCGGCGCGAACGTCGGCATCCTCCGCGAAACCGAACGTCATCGTCCGTCCCGGGTGCGTCGCGCGGAACCCTCGCACCCGCGGATCGTCGGCGTTGAGCACCGCCACGCCGCCGGCCGGCAATGCCTCGATCAGTTCGCGCTTCGCCGCGGCAACCCCATCGAGGGCGTCCAGGAATTCCGCGTGCGCGTAGCCCACGTTGGTGACTACGCCGATGTCCGGCCCGGCGATGCCGGCCAGTTCGCGGATCTCTCCCGCGTGGTTCATTCCCATCTCCAGCACCGCAACGCGGCACTCGTCCGGAAGCCGCAATATAGAGAGCGGCACTCCCACGTGATTGTTGAAGTTTCCAACCGTTTTTCCCGTTTCCAGTTCAACCTGCAGGAGGTGTGCGATGGCGTCCTTCGTAGTGGTCTTCCCCGCGCTTCCTGTAACACCCACCACCGTGCCGCCCCAGCGGCGGCGCGCCCAGGAGCCCAGGGTCTGCAACGCCCGCAAGGTGTCCGCCACCCCCAGCGCCCGCCCGCGGGCCTCCGGCGGGATCTCCCGCCCGGATTCGACCACCACGCCCGCCGCCGCCTTTTCGAGGGCAGCCGCGACATAATCGTGGCCGTCGTGGTTGGGTCCGCGCAGCGCGAAGTACAGGTCGCCCGCGCTTTGTGTCCGCGTATCCACACTCCAGCCGGTGACCGGGATGGGCCGGATCTCGCTGGCAGCCTCCATCGCTCGCGCAACTTCTTGCAGGTTCAGGATCATGGCTCACTTGGGCTGGCGGTACCCATAACCCTTCAGCACGTCCCGTGCCACCGCCCGGTCGTCGAACGGAATCGTCCTGTCTTTCAGAATCTGGTACGGTTCATGACCTTTCCCAGCCAGGATCACGATGTCTCCCTCGTGCGCTTCCTTGATGGCCCGCGCAATGGCCGCGGCGCGGTCCGGTTCCACCACGTGCGGCACGTCCACGCGCCGGATGCCCACCAGCGCGTCGTTCATGATGGCCAACGGATCCTCGGATCGCGGGTTGTCGCTCGTGAGCACCACGAAATCGCTGTTCTCCGCCGCCGCCTGGCCCATCAACGGGCGCTTGGTGCGGTCGCGGTCCCCGCCGCAGCCGAACAGCGTGATCACCCGTTTCGGCTCCAGGCCGCGGGCCACGGCGATGACGTTGCGCAGGGCGTCGTCTGTGTGCGCGTAGTCCACCACCACCACGAAGGGTTGCCCCTCGTCGATGCGTTCGAATCTTCCCGGCACGGCGCGCATTTGGGCGATGCCTCGCGCAATCGTCTCCGGCTCGAGGCCGTAGGATAGCGCCACGCCGCACGCCGCCAGGATGTTGTACAAGTTAATCCTGCCGAGAAGCGGCGACTCGACCGGGAATCGCGTCTTGCCGAATTGAATCTCGAAACGCAGTCCGCCGAAGCCCGAAGCCACATGCCGTACCCGCAGCTCGGGTTCGGGTCCGAAGCCGTACCAGATGGCCCGCGTCCTGGAATCGGGCTTCAGCCGCCGCACCTGCTCGTCGTCGCGGTTGAGGACGGCGAATTCGGGTGGCGCGGCTCCGACGCCTTGGAACAGCATCCGCTTCGACGCGAAGTACGCCTCCATGTCGCCGTGATAGTCCAGATGATCGCGCGAAAAGTTGGTGAACACCGCGGTGTGGAAGCCGATCCCGTACACCCGGCCCAGCGACAGGGCGTGCGACGAGACCTCCATGGTGACGTTGGCGCCCCCGGCCCGTTCCAATTCGGCGAACAGCCGGATCAGTTCGAGCGATTCCGGAGTCGTGTTCACCGCCGGCAGCACGCGGTCCGCCAGGCGGTACTCGATGGTGCCGATCAGGGCGGTGGTGCGCCCGGCGGCGCGCAGGATGGAATCCACCAGGTAGCCCGTCGTCGTCTTGCCGTTGGTGCCGGTGATGCCCGTGATCCGCAGCCGCTCGTCGGGCTTGCCATAGAAGTTGCGCGCGGCCAGCGCCAGCGCCTGGCGGCCGTGCGGCACGCGGATCCAGATCGCGGGGAAGCCTTCCGGCGCGCCGTGCTCGCTGACCACCGCGATCGCTCCCCGTGACACGGCGTCCGCGGCGAAATCGCGGCCGTCGGCGCGGCTGCCCGGAAAGGCGAAGAACGCGAAATCCCGTCCCACCCTTCGCGAGTCGTAATCCAGGCCGCCCACGGGCGCAGCGGCCGCCGCGGGCGCAAGCGGTTGCGTCAGCCGGACACCCGAAAGTAGCTCGCCCAGTGTCATCGTGCGAATCGTACGCGGATGCGCTCCCCCTGGTGCAGGGCCGCCCCGGGCGGCGGATACTGCACCTTGGCGATGCCGCTGCCGTCCGGCAGCACGGTCAGCCCGCGGGATGCCGCCTCGGTCAGGACGTCCCGCATGGTCATGCCCTGGAAATCGGGCACGGTGAGCCCCGGAATCGCTGCGTCTCTGGCCCCTTCCGCCGGCTTCTCGGGGTCGTCCGGGTCTTGCAGAATATTCGGCCCGGCGCCCAGCCCGGCAATGGAAACGTCGCTCGCCGGCTCCGCTTTCGCGGCCGCCAGCGTCTTGCCTGCGCTGTCCGGAAGATCGCGCGGCACGTCCGTGAGGCGCAGCGCCTCCGTGGCTACCGCGTTGAAGACCGGGGCCGCCGCGCGCCCGCCGTACCCGCCGTCCCCGTGCGTTCCGTTCAGCGTCACCACCACCACGATGGCCGGATTGGTCAGCGGCGCCATGCCCGCAAACGACCCGTTGTAGTTGTGAGTGTAGCGCTTGCTCTTGAAATCGAAGATCTGCGCCGATCCGGTTTTGCCGGCCGCGGAATAGCCGATCAGCCGCGCTTCCGGATACCCCGTACCGCCCGGCATCACCACGCCTTCCATCATCTGCCGCATGGTAAATGCGGTTTCCGGTTTGATGGCGCGCACCGCCGGCTCCTGGGGAACCGTCTCGGCGCCGCGTTTCAACACCAGCCGCGGCTTGACGAGCATTCCCCCGTTGGCGATCGCCGACACCGCCTGGGCAATTTGAATCGTCGTCACGCTGACCTCCTGCCCCATCGAGATCGACGCCAGCGAGGTGGCAGTCCAGAGCGGCGGCCTGCGCACCTTGCCGCGCGATTCGCCCGGCAGTGGAATGCCCGTCAACTGCCCGAACCCGAATCGCCGCACGTAGTCGTACAAATTCTGCTGCCCCACCCGCATGCCCACGCGGATGGCGCCCACATTGCTGGAGTGGATCAGCACCTGCGCCATGGGCATGACGCCGTAGCCGCCGTGCGCTTCGTGTATCGTCCGCCCGAACAGGGTGATGGCGCCGCGGCCGCAGTCGATGGGCGTCTCCGGCCGCAGGTTGGTGGTTTCGAGCGCCGCCGAGAGCGTGATTATCTTGAAGACCGAGCCCGGCTCGAAGGGCACGCCGGTCGCGTGGTTTTCGCGCCGCGGGTCCTCGGCTGCCGGCGGCGGCTCGTTGGGATCGAAGGCCGGGTAACTGGCCAGCGCCAGGACGTCGCCGGTCGATGGGTTCATCACCACTACGCTGCCGCTGGTCGCGCCCCTATCCTCGACCGCCGCCGCCAGTTGCCGCTCCGCCACGAATTGCAGGCGCTCGTCGATGGTGAGGGTGATGGGCGTGCCCGGCTTGGGTTCGGTGGCCTGGCGCGACGCGATGCCGCGGCGCTGCACGTCCGTCAGCAGCAACTCCTGCCCCGGCTCCCCATGGAGCATCTGTTCCAGCGCCTGCTCGATGCCGGCGTTGCCTTTCTCCGCGTGGTCCACGCCGCCCAGTACGTGCGCCGCCAGCGTCCCCTTGGGATAGTGGCGCTCGGTGGCGCTCTCGATTTCGATCCAGTCCACCGGCAGCGCGCGGACGCTTGCGGCTTCCTCCGGCGTGATCTGGGTCTTCACCACCAGGTAGCCCCGCCTATTTTCATAAGCCTGCTTGAGCTTGCCGTACAGACCCGATCCCTGCATGTGGAGTACCTGTTCGAGCAGATCGGCCGCCACTCCCAGGTCCGGCAGCTTCAGCGGGTTCACCGTGACGGACTGCGTCGGCAGGCTCATCGCCAGCGGCTCCCCGTTGCGATCGTAGATGCCGCCCCGCGGCGCGGGGAGCACTCTCGAAACTTCCTGGCGCTGGCGCGCCTTCCGGGCGTACTCCTGGTGATGCGCGATTTGAAGCGAAGCCAGCTTTCTGACGATGGCCGCGCTCCACACGGTAACGGCCACGACAATCACGATCAGACGACGTTCCACCATGATGCGCTGCGTGACCGGATCACGCCCCTCCCGCTATTGCTGCTTCATCATGGCAACGGCGGCGCCCGGCCTGTCGCCCTCCAGGTGGAAGACCTGGTCGCTCTTGGGTGTGACCAGGTTCTGGTTGTGCGCCAGTTGGTTCAGGCGCGCGGGGCTCAGGAGTTCGGCCTCCTGCAAGTCGAGCGTACGGCGTTCGTCGATGAGACGCCGTTCCTCGGCGCGGAGAGACTCCAAACGGTATCCCGAGATCGTGCTGGCTGCGCCCGGAATCAGCACCCCCGCCAGAATCGCAACTGCCAGCGACGCCACTCCGATGGCCGACCAGCAGGCGCTCTTTGCCTGGGGGTCCGGTTCGCGCACCAGCCGCGAGTTGTCGATCCTCTTGCAGAAGAAGAATAGGTCGTCCTGCGGCAGGGCGCGCAATCGGTAGGGATCGCGTTGCAGACAGGAATGCGCCGGTTTCGCGTCCGCCTCCGGGCGCCTGGCTTCCATCCATCTGAATAGAAATGCTGGCAGCGTCGCCATGGTGTTCCGTTTCCTCCTCAATTCATCTCGATGGCGCGCAGCTTGGCGCTGCGCGATGCGGCATTGCGGGCCGTTTCCTCTTCCGCCGGCTGCAGCGGGCGTTTGGTGAGGATCGTGGCCCGATCCCGCTCCGCCAGCGCCCTGAATCTTTGCTTTACCATCCGGTCGTCGGTGGACATGAAACTGATTACCACCATCCGGCCGCCGGGCCGCATCAGGTCCGGCCCCGTCTCCAGGAGCCGCGCCAGTTCCCGGGTTTCGTCGTTGACCGCCATCCGCAGCGCCATGAACGTCCTGGTGGCGGGATGCAGACGGCCCGTCCTGGGCACGGCCCGCTCCACGACATCGGCCAGATGCCGTGTGCTCCGTATGGGCCGTGCTCTGACGAGTGCTCTGGCTATTCTCCGCGCTCTCCTCTCTTCGCCAAGCTGGAAGATCAGATCGGCGAGTTCCTTTTCAGCAGTGTGATTGACCAGGCCGGCCGCCGTAATGCCCGTGGATTGATCCATGCGCATGTCGAGTGGACCGTCCGCCAGTATTGAAAAACCCCGCTCCGGCGCCGTGAGCTGATAGCGGCTGACTCCCAGATCCGCCAGCAGTCCATCCAGCTTGCCGCAACCCGCCCGCTTCACCGTATCGGCTAATTCGCTGAACGCTCCCTGGTGGTAGCGGATGCGATCCGCCCACGCTTCGGTGTTCTTCCGGGCGAGCTCCAGCGACTGTGCATCCCGATCGTTTGCTATGACCAATCCCGTCGTGAGCCTCTGCGCGATCAACGCAGTGTGCCCACCCAGCCCCGCGGTGGCGTCCACGTACGTCCCGTCCGGCCGGACCGCCAGGTATTCGAGCGATTCCCGCGTCATGACGGAGTCGTGCATACATGGTCAGGTCAGCCCCGCCGCTTCCAGGTTGGCCAGGTCGTCTTCCGTCAATTCGGTCGCCGCCTTGCGGCGCGCTTCGTATATGGCGTCGTTGAGAACTTCAATCCGTCCGCGGTGCGCGTACAGGTGCAGTCCCTGCCCTTCCAGGCCCAGCTCGCGGCGCAACTCCGGAGAGAACAGCACGCGTCCCTGGCCGTCCATGGCGGTTTCCGCACCCAGGTCCGCGGCGTTGAACGCCACGCCGTTGGCCAGCTTCGCCAACTCCCGGTGCTCCTGAAAAAACTCTTCGTTTTTGCGCCAGACCGCGATAGGATAGATCTGCGCGATGCGACGGTCCAGGCTTGTGACAAATAGGGTCTTTTCCCGAAGAGCGTCAAAATACTGCTGGAATACGGTAGGAAGCTTGACTCGTCCCTTGTCATCGAGCCGACCCGGGTACATCCCCCGGGGTGGTTCCATCATCGGCAGTGAATTGATCGACTCGCCCACGTCTTAGCCACTTAGGTCCACATTTGGACCACAACCGATTGTGCCACGCAACTTCAGCGTTTGCAAGAGGTTTTTTGTGGAAGCTCATGACCTGTACGGAGTTACCTTCACACCACCAGATCTACACAGATCGCGCAACACACCATATGTAGGGAAGTAGGCGAATAGGAAGCGAAAATGAAAAGGGCCGACCCGAAGGCCGGCCCTTAGAGAGGAGGGAAACTAGTGTCCGATCGCGATAAACGTCAGGTTGCTGTAAACGGCAGCCACTGCCCCTACCGGGATAACTCCGATGGAAAATCCAACATTGTTGTTATTGGTAGGCGCATTCGCCGGAATCACGAACGAGACTGTGTAGACCCCGACCAGGTCCGGCGTCAACTGCGGTGGGGAGAATGCGTAGAGCGAGGCGCCCCCGCCGGCCACTCCGGGAACCACGGTTCCGTTGACGGTGGCCACCGCACCGCGCGGCGGGAGTTGGTTGGTGCCCACCGAAGGCGTTGTGGGGCCGAGGCCGGTAACGAACGCGGTGACGGTTTCACCCAGGCGGGCCGGATTCGCGGGGCTCACGAAAGAGCCATCCTGCCGCACCAGCAGCGCGCGGCCATCGGTACCCTGATAGACGCCCGGGCTGGCCGCCAGAATCGATAGGTTGACCGGGGCCGAACCGCCGCTCACAGACACCGCCACGGAGGCCAGCGTGCCGGCCGTAACTTCGCATGGCACCTGGAAGGTCATCGACTGCGTTCCGCTGTTGTTGGCGATGCTGAAAATGGGGGCCTGAACGGTATTGCCGGACGCGGTAAACGTGATGCTGTCTCCCGCCAGGGAGGTGGGTCCGGGTCCGAATGAGGCGCCGACCAGAGTACCCTGAACGCTCGGGGCGATGCCGGGGCCGATCACCGTCGCCAGGCTGCACGGGGAGACGGAGCCCACCTTCTGATCCGCCGCATTGACGAAGCTGGAGGGGTTGATCGTCGGTCCCGGCGGGATCACGGTGAGTTGGAAAGTCACCGGAGTCACGCTGCCGACCGACGCGGTCACGGTGACCTGCGTCTGGCTGGTTGTGGTCAGGGCGACAAGGCTCACCTGGGCACGGCCAAAGCTGTCCGTGGTGGGCGTGGACGGGGTGGTGAAGGATGCCGGACCGCTGACACTGAAGTTCACGGTAACCCCGCTGGCCGCTTGCCCGTTGTTCAGGTAGACCTGCACCACCAGCGGATTGGGGAAGGGCTGGCCGGACGCCACGCTCTGGACGGGGGAGTCGCCGCTGACCTTCTGAAGGTTTGTCGGCACATACATCTGCACGGCGGTCTCCGAGAACGTTGCCGGCACCAGGCTGGTGCCGGCGATCGCCGCCGTAATGGTGATGTTCCCGTTGGCGGTACCAGATAGCGTGAAGCCATTCTGCACCTGGCCGTTGCTGTCGGAGACGGTCGACTTGTAAGTGAATGTACCCGAGCCGGCCGGAGAGACGCTCCAGTTCACGGCCTGTCCCGAAATCGAATTCCCTTTGGTGTCTTTTACGATGGCAGTCAGCAGGGTGGGGAGCGCCTGGCCGGCGGTGACGTTCTGGTTGTTCCCGCCGGTCGCCTGGATGGAACCCGGCGAAGGCGCGCTCACGGTGAGGGGAATCCAATAGGTCGAATCATACCCGCTGGGACCGCCGGTGCCGTTGTTGGCGCCCGGGTTATTCGTCACTCCCCCAAGTAGGACAAAAACACTCCCCGATCCGGATCCCGCCAGAATCGGGTTGCATGTGGCGCTGCCGTTGTTGTCGGTAAGCACCGTCCCGGGGTCGCCCACCGGCGAACCGGCGGGCCCGGGGGCGCAGGACACACTCGGGCTGGCTTGGGCGGAGACCAGGCGGACCTCGATGCCCGAAACGTACCCGTTGGTGGAGCCGATCTGGACCGTAATTGCCGGCCCCGTGCTTCCCGCCGAACCGCTGATCGAGGCAGGCGCCGAGATCGAATCTGTCACGAGTTTGGCGGCGCCGAGATTCCCTGCGGAGGCCAATGCCTGGGTCAGGTAAAACGTGGCCGTCGAGGTGCCCACGGCGGCGTAGACCTGGCTCGCGATGTAGGGCGTTGATGGCGTGCCGATGAGCGGGTTCACCGCGTATAGATTGGTGGTCAAACCGTTGGTGTCGGTGACGGTCTGGTCGAACGACAGGCCGCCATTGCCGTACATGGACCAGTTCACCGTCGTGCTGACGACGGGTGCGCCAGTCGCGTCCACCACCTTCGCCACAAGGGTCTGGAAGCTCTGCAGATAGTAGGGCCAATTCGTACATCCGCTACAGATCATTTGCCCGTTGCCCTGGTAGGTTGAGATGGTGAAGGGCGGGGTCTGCGCCGGGGCAGACGGCCCTAGCAACACGGCTAGACAGACCGCCGCGAAAAGAACCGATCGAAATGTAGTCAAGGAAACCTCCTCGTTCAGGTGTGTGAACACGGTTGGGCTGGGATGGACGCGGGCAGAACTTCAGTGTAGCACAACTCCAGGCAATTCGGGAAGACACAAAAAAAGGGGGAGCCGAAGCTCCCCCTTTTCAGACTGCTAAACCGCAATGGTTAGTTGTTCAGGGCTTCCGGAGCGGTGCTGCTGTAGCCGTTCCGGTTGTTTACGCCGGTCGGAACGACCAGCGCCAGATAGACCGAGAGGATCTTCTGGGCGCCGTAGTCCGTGACCACCGCAAAGCCATGCGCCAACTGGAAGTTGCAAACCGCGATCATGTAGCCGGTGAAATTCGCGCCGGCATTAGTCGTTGCGGATGCAGCCAACGGCAGGACCGTCCCAGAAGCGACGACTCCCGTGACCGTGTTTGGCGGGTTATTAGCCCCTTGATACCAATACAAGGTGCAAGTACCTTGCTGGGCCAGGGTCTTGAACGGATCGGTAGTGGTGTTCGCAATCGAAATTCCGGTGTCGAACCCGGTTACCGTTGTGACATACGGGAACAATAGGGTGGTCTGGCACAGGTTAATCGTGAAGAAAGTGCCAATCGGATTACCCGTCTGTCCCGATGTATCCGCGAACCGTGGGATTGGAGCGTTAATCGTAGAAGCGTTGGAAGCGCTGAAAGCGCCGTTGGTCGGATTCGCAGCGAACGAGAAAGCGACCTGCGAACTGCCAGCCGGCGGGAACGTCGAGGTGGCCGTATAGGCGACAAACACCGAGAAGCTGATGGTTTCCTGGTACGTCGGCTGGGTGTTGAGAACTTCCCAAACCGCTACCATCGGATTCCCCTGCGAGGTCATGGCTACGTACTGAACCGCGGAGCTCGCATTGCCGCTGGTGCTGGCCGAGGTGAACGTGTTGGTATACGTTGCCGACGGAACGCCGTTGTTATCGTTGGTGCCTTCGGCCCCGGCGATGAGCAGCGTCGCGTACGAAGTTGCGGTCGTCGAGGAAGCGGGGTTGACGACCGGGTTAACGCCGGCGGAGGCGCCGTTGGTGCTGGTCACGTTGGTCGTCGATACGTAGATCGTAGCGCCGGCCGGAACGTTCGAGAACACCGCTTTCAAACGGGTACCATAGTCGGCGAGACCGGCGGTAAAGCCGCCGCCCGTCACAGAGCCGTTGCCGCCAGCGCCGTTGGCGACGAAGTTCGACTCCGAATTGTAGGCATATGATGGGACGTTCTGAGTTCCAGTGCCGTCCCAGTTGTTCGTCTTTCCGGCCTTTGTGCCGTCCACGCGAGTCTTAAACGCCGTTGGGAAGGTCTCCTTGAAATTCAAGAGACCGGCGAAAGCGCCGCCTTGAGAGTTGCACTGCGTGAAGGAACCAGCACCGGTGACGCTGCTGTTCAAACCCTGGTTGATATAGCCAACGATCGGGTTCGGATTCGAGATCGGGAGCGAGGTCGCGCCGCTGATCGAAATCGAGGCGTTGACCTGTCCCGGGCCGCCCGCCACGCCGCCGCCAACACCATTGGCGTTGACGCGAACGTTGGTGATGCGGTATACGCGGGAATACCCGCTGGTTACCGGCGGAAGCACCGGAATACCATTGAATGTCACCGAGGAGCCAGCCACGACGCCCTGGTACACATTCGGGCCGGGAGTTGTGGTGGCGCCGGCGAGAACCGGCACGCCGGAATAAACAACCCCGCCAATCGTGACGTTGCCGACCACCTGCGGGCAACCGTTGGGGCCCGCGCCGTTTGCCGGGTTGGCGCAAAGAGTCTGCGGCAACATCGGGCCGTACCCACTCTGCGATCCAACCTGACCGTTATTCGGCTCGTCGATCAACAGCAACGCTTCCGAAGCATTCACCGGGCTCGTGCTGAGCAAACGGCTGGTGACTGCGGGAACGTTATAGTACACGGTCACGTTAACCGTTGGAATCACCGTGCCAGTCGCAAGCGGAGCGCCGCCGGTGCAAACCAGCACGATGTCGCCGGTCTGTTCCGTAAAGCCTTCCGAGCGAAGCTGCGGGGTAACCGTCACGTTTTGTACCGCGCACGTGAAGGGGGCGCCCGTACTGCTGCTGCCGGTGCCTACCTGCGCGCTGGCCAACCCTACGAATAAGGTCAGCACAGCTAGCACAGTAAACCATCTGCGAAAATCTGCCATTTCCTTCTCCTTGTAAATTTCGAAATTGAATCGGTCGAAGTTCTCTTTCAACCTGAGCCTCAATACCTCTAAAACCGTTCTCAACCTTGGGAACCTCTCCGTGTCGGGCGGAGATTCGATTTTCCGTTGGCCACCAAGCCGGCCGCCGGGCCTGTACTGAACTCTTCCCTGGGGCACATGTCTTTAAGTCTTTTTATCTTCTGTGCTCACCAGGGCTCGAACGCAAAAATTGCAGACTACTACCAGACGCGGTAAAACCTATTCATAGCTGATTCCGGGTCCGCTGTCAAGAGAGAATCCTCCCCCGAAATCCGGATCCGGCAATCCGCGAGACTCCATCCATCCACAAACTGGCCCGATTACAGCACGCCAGACCCCTTCCCGTCAACGGTTTCACACCAGATGGTCTCATTTTTTGCTCACTGAAGTGCGATTTCGACCGCGTTGCTCACTTGCCCCCCCTGTTTGAGGGTAAGGGGTATCCCGGATCCGGGCGGCGTTGTCGCTGGAATCGGGATGTTCACCTGGTACAGCCCCACGAATCCCGGAGCCAATCCCGCAAATGAGACCGGCAACTCCGTTCCATTCACCACCGCTGTCACCGCCGTTGTCGCAACCGAATATTGCCCCTGCTTCACCGTCGTTCCCAGCCCCGTGGCGTACACCTGCAGCACCTGCCCCCGCGCCAGCGGCGTCATCGGCGTATTGATCGAATTGTCCTGGTTCAGAACCGCTCCCGCCGGCGTGCCGCCCAGCAGGAAAATGGCCGGAGCCACCGCCGACACCGCAACCTGCTGCTGCGCCGTGCCGTACGCCGACTTGACCCGCACCGTATGCACGCCGGGCGCCGTCCCCGGAGGAATCTGCGCATTTACCTGGAATGCGGAGGCAAACAGCACGGACGCCGCCGTTCCATCCACGTCCACCGCCGTCGCCGTGCCCGCGCCCCACAGGCCCGTTCCGAAGATCGCCATGATGCCGCCGGGCGCCAACCCGGAGGTGAACGCCGCCGCGTTGACGACTGCGTTGGCCGCGATGCCGGCCGCCAGAGGCGACACTACCAGCGCAGACTTCGGACGAGTCAGCGCATACGACGCCGCGGCATTCCCCGACAGGTCGAACGCCGATCCGCCCGCCGCCAGGTCGGTCACAAAGGCGCTGTACGGCCGCGGCGCGCCCACATCCAGTTGGTAGGCCGCCTGCGCGCCGTCGCACACGTTGAACAGCGACAACAGCGCGCCTTGCGCCGGGGCATTGCCCGACGCGTCCACCGCGTCCTCGACCGGCCACGCCGCCCCGCAGGCGCCCGCGGCCGACGCGATATTCAAAACCATCGCCGGCATCGACGCCGGTTGCGAAAGCGCGCCCGCCAGAAAGCGCGTAGCCGAGGGGCCGCGCACGGCGAAACGCACGGCGCCCAATACCGTGCCCTGCCAGGCGGCGCCGCCGGCCGGGAATCCACTGAGGTAATCGGCCAGACTGGTCCGCGCCAATAGGGGGTTGGGATCCTGAATCGCGAGCGACCCGTCGGAGGCCACGCCGATGGCCGTCACGAAGTTCCCACCGGCCGCCACCCCGTTGCGCGACAACCCCAGCGACAGCAGCACCGGCTCGCCCTGCGCCACCAGGTCCGCCACGGCGCTCGCCGCCGCGCCCGCCGCCGTCACGTCCACGCCGCCGGTGAATTGCGCGGCGCGCCACAGGTTGACGATCTGTTCGCCGGTGGCCCCGCTCGACACAAAGCCGTCGCACACCGGCTTGCCGTTGCCGTCCACCGAGCACAGCGACGCGAGGTAGCCGTTCAACGCCGCCGGAGTGGCCAGTCCGTTGGGCGACGGCAACTCGCCCTGATTCTGGTGGTATTGCAGAATCGACGCCACGGCGGTCAGCAGCGCGCCCTTCTGGCCGATGGTGGCGGTCCCGTGCCCCAGCGGCGCGCTTCCGCTCTGCCGCAGAGCGGGGAATCCGGGGAGACTCGACGCCGCGGCCACCAGGCCGAACGTCACCAGGCTGGTTCCGGTAACCGGCGCCGACGCGGTCACCAGCGTCACCCCCGTCGAGGCCGGCAGACGCACGGTGGTCTGCGCATGACCGGCGCCGTCGGTGACCGCGCTGCCCGCCGAAAGTTGCGCTCCCGGAGAAGCCTGAAACGTCACCACCGCGCCAATCACCGGCGTGCCCGAGGAATCCGCCAGCTCGACCACCAGCGGCAGCGGCAGCGCGGCTCCCGGCATGCCCGTCTGGTTGTCCCCCTGCGCCTTGGCGAGGCTCGCCCGGCTGGCGGCGAGCGACCGCACCGTCAACGTGCCATCGGCGGCCGACGGCCCATGGGTATCGGCCGCGTGGATCGCCACCGTGCCGCCTGGCGACGAAAGCGCAAGATACGTGTCCCATCCATACGCGCCGTTGGCGGTGGTCACCAGGAAATCCGGCTCCCCGGTCACCGAGACGCGAACCGTGCTGCCGTTGGGGAAGCCGGTGATGGCGAACACCGCGTGGCCGCCCGCCGTCACAATCGCCGGCGCCACCAGCACGGCCGGGTTCCGGGGCGCAGCCTGCACCGTCGCGGCCGTGCCTCCCGCCGTGTAGCCGATCGTACCGCCCTCGAAGATCTGCGAGTGCAGAGCGCCGCTGGCGGTTTCATCGCTCACCGGCATGCCCAGGCTTCCCGCCGGCCCGCCGGCGCCCGCGTACGCGGCCAGGATCGGTCCCGACACAAAGTACGCCTGACCCGCCCGCGGCCCCGCCGTGGCGGCGTAGATGGCGCCTTGGGCGAAGGCCTGCGAGGTTCCCGAGTCGGCGCCGATAGTGGAAAATGGCGCCGCATCGCCCGCCGGCGCTCCCGCCACGCCGGTTTCATAGCCCAGCGCCTGCCACTTGGACAGCACGAGGCCGGTCACCAGACGGATGGGACTGCCGGAGAGAGCCCCGCCCGCGAACAGTTGTGTCCCGCCCGCGGTCGCATCGCTCAGCGGATAGCCCCATGTCCCGCCCGCGCCGCCCAGCCCCTGGTAGGCTGCCAGCAAGGCTCCCGTCACCACATAAGCCGCGCTGGCCTGGTCGGCCTCCGTGAGCAGGTATGGGATGGCCGCGCCGGACGCTCCGGTGGCTTCGACCGTCTGCACGTAACCGTTCCCCACGCGCAACGCGGGAGCCGGAACCGGCTCCTGCACCGCGATCCGGTTGCGGCTCAGCGCCGCCTGGAACGCGCTCAGCGACCGCCAGCGGAGCGCCATCGCCGATCTGGCAGCAGGGCAGCGTCACCACCACCGTGACGCGCGCGCTGCCGACCCCGCCCGAGGATGCCATCACCGTGGCCGTCCCGCCGCCCACCGCGGTGAGAGTCGCCGTGGCGCCGTTCGCCTGCACCGCGACAACCTGGCTGCCGGTGCTGACCCACGAAACGTACCGGCCGGTCAGCGCATTCCCGGACTTATCCAGGACCGTGGCCGAAAGCGTCATCGTCTGCCCCAGCGGGAGCGTAAACGAGCCTCCCGCCGCCAGGCCCGTCAACACCACCGACCCGACCGGTACCTGCACCGTGCCGCCGCCGCCCGGCGTGTAGACCAGCAGCCCGCCCTCGAACGCCTGCTGGGTGACGCCCGAGGAAACTCCGGACGTATACGTCACCGCGTTCCCGGTGGGCAGGCCCAAGCTTCCGGCCGGCCCGCCGTTGGCCAGGTACAGGTCGAAAATCGGTTCGATCACGCCGTATGTCTGGCCCTTGTTCAGGCCGGATGTGACGGAGAAGATTTCGCCCGTGGTGAAGGTCTGGGCGGTAGCGGCAGTCCCCGTGGAAGCCGTCATCGTGGCGCTGGCCGAGGTGGGCATCCCCGGCCCGCCGATGCCGCCCAGGCTGGTCCACAAAGTGTAGAACGTCGAGCTGACCGACGCGTTTTGCACGCCGCTGGCCAATGGGCTGGCGTACGCGAACAACACGTAGTTCTTGTCGAAGGCCTGATACGTGCAGGAATTGTTGGGATCGAAGAACGGGCAGTTCCGGGTATCGCTCAGCGGGGCTCCGGCGGTGGAGGCGCCGATCGTCGAGTAGTAGGCGAAAATGCCCGGATAGATCTGCGCCACCGGCAACGAGCTCCCGTCGGGCGCCGGATTCACGCTCGCACTGGCGGTTGCCAGAGCATAAGTGACGCCCGAGTCCTTGGCCGCGTCCGAGAATTTCTGGCCGTAGACGCCGCCGCCCAGCGAAACCACCTGCCCCTGCGGCGGCACCGAAACCAGGTTATTGAATCCGTTGCGATAGAACGCCTGGATGAACTCCATTTGCAGCGTGGCCGTTGACGCCCCGGTGCCGACATCGACCGGCACGCTGAGCGTGATGGCCGCGCTCCCCGTCTTGGCGGGATCGGCCGAACTGGTGGCTGTAACCGTGACTTTCTGGCTGGCTGTGATGGACGAGGGCGCGGTGTACAGGCCGGTGGAATCGATGCTTCCCACCCCCGCCGGGTTAAGAGACCAGGTAACTGCCGCGTTGGTTGTATTAGTCACGGTCGCCGCGAACTGCTGGGTCTGGCCGGCGGTCAAGGTGGCCGAACTTGGCGAGACGGACACGGCGATCGTCAGCGGGGCTGTCAGGGTGATTTTCGCGGTCCCGGTTACGCTGGAGTCGGCGGTGCTGGTTGCGGTGACGGTTACCGTCGTCGACGAAGTAATGGACGCGGGCGCGGTGTAGAGGCCGCTGTTGGGATCGATGCCGCCATCGGCTGACGCAGTCGAGGGGCTGATACTCCAGGTGACCGTGCCGCCGGTCGCCGTAAACTGCACGGTGGCTCCGGCCGCTGGGCCGGCGGTCGAAGGGCTCACGGTAATCGACGGCGGCGCCAGTTGGATCGGGACCGAATAGTATGCCGTCGTGCCATAACTGGCCGAGAAAGCCGTGGCCGTGATGGTGACCGTCTGGTGCGCAGCGATGGAGGCTGGCGCAACGTAAATGTTGGTCGAGTTGCCCGCGGTGTTGACCGGATTCCCCGCGCCCAGGGTCCCGGCGCCCGCGGGGCTCAGGGTCCACGCGACTGCCCGGCTGTCCGGCCCGTTGGCATTCACCAGGGCGGTGAGCGTAGCCGATTGGCCCTGCGTCAAACTGTTCGAGGAAGTCGACAGCGTGACACAAGGGTACCCGGAAGCGCAGTCGGATGGAGAAGCCTGGCCCCACAGCGCTCCCGCTGCCAGCGACCCCAGCAGCGCACCCCGAAACCACCTGCGAATCCGATTCCAGTTCACGCGAGTACCCGTTATTTTAATATGTTGCGCCGGCTACCGCGCGTTCCCGCCACCACCAGCGCCGCCGTGCCCAGCAGGTACGCCACCCACAAAGCCACCAGAACCGGCTCCGTCACCACGCCGCTCTTGAAAACCGTCAGACGCCGCAGGGCTTCCCCGAACCCCACCGCCTGAAAATCCGAAGCGTGCAGTGCTCCGAGCGGCCCCGAAACCTTGTGCCGGATCATGCCCGTGTAATACGGGATCGCCACCGCGTGCAGGGTATAGAGATCGAAGAGTCCGAAAAGAAGGACGCCCCCGGCTATCGGCCAGTTTCCGGCTTTTTCCGGCAGAATCGCGCGCCACCCCGCCACCGCCAACACCACCTCGGCGGCAACCGCGGCGTACAGGTACCAACCCATCGAGGTGGGGACGCCTTTGCTCAGCCACATCAACTCCACGTTGTACAACTGGCCGGCCCAGAACGCCAGGTAGACCGCCAGCAGCCAGCCCACCGCCGCAGGCCGCGGCATTCGCCGTGTCCGCAACAGCCCGGCCGCGGCCAGCAGGATGACCGCATAGAAGAGGTGGTACATCCACGAGCGGACCTCGAGCGAGCTCCAGCTTCCGAAATACAGGTGCGACAGAAACACCGAGTCGATGGCCCGGAGCCACGGCACCGTCAGCGCCGCCGACGCCATCTCGGCCGCTCCGGTGTGCCGCAGCATCACCGATTCGCTGAGCCCCGATAGCGTCCCCGTGGTAACCAGGTTGTGCGCATACCACCAGCTTGAGATCGCCACCGCAATCCCCGCCGCCACCGCACCCGCCCGTGTGGCGCGGGCGATTCGTCCGCCCCGTGCCAGCCAGACGAACAGCAGCACCGCCGCCGGCGCCGCTGTCAGAAACCAGGCCTTGGTCAAAAGCCCCAAGCCCAGAGCCGTCCCCAGGCCCGCCGCCCAGCGCATCCGCGGACCGTCCTCGACGAGTTTCAGCCCGAACCAGAGCATCAGGGTGAAGAACGCCACTGACAGGCAATCGTTGCCCACGCGCGCCACATCGAGCGCCCATTCGGGCATCAGGGCAGCCACCGCGGCGCATCCCAGCGCGATACGCATGTCGGCAAAAACCGCGCGCGCCACCAGGTAGATCAGCGGGATCGCCAGCGATGCCACCAGCGCGCTCAGCCAGCGGATGGCCAGCACCTGGGCCGCCAGGCCGCGGCCGCCCAGCAGGCGCGCCGCCGGCGCCATCAGCCAGTAGTAGAGCGGCGGCTGCAGCGCCTCGTAAGCCGTAAGGGCGGGTGGCCCGGATTCGCTCCGCCACGCCGCCGGCATGTCCCGGAAGGCCGCTTCGCGCCGCTGGCGTTCTTCCGCGGGCAGAGTCCAGAAGGCATCCTCGGTGACGGCCGGGGGCGGGTAGTTGCGCAATTCCCAAGCCACCGGCGCCAGATTCAGCGATTCGGCTACGTCCCTGGGCACGGGCGCATTCCGCGGCACCAGCGCCACGCCGCGCGACGCCATGGCGCGGATCGCCGCGAAGTGGGCCCACTCGTCGAAGCCCTCCCACAACGGCAGCATGGCGGCATAAAACAGCAGCCGCGCCGCGAAGCACGCCCAGATCACGGTGATTCGCCACCCGGCGTCCATGGAGCAACGATTATCGCACGCAGGGCAAGCCGGAGCCGGGGACCTCGCCGCGGTGGCGCGGGAAGGGCGCGCGTCTCCGGGAGCCATCGTTTCTGGCGGCCTTTCCGCTACGGCAGAGATCTCTAAGTCAGCGGTACGGTGCACACGAGGATCTTTGGGGCCGTGAATTGGCTCCCCAGTCTGGACACGTTTCGAACTTTTGCGGGCCAACTGGCACTGTGATCGAACCTGTCAACGTCCAATGTTTTCAGAATGATCGGCGTGGTCCGCCGCCGCCCGTCCATGCTGGGCACCCAGATTGGACACGTCTCGAACTCGTCTGAAACGCGACTAATCGCGATCTTCGATGATGGTGCCGGCGAGACCGGCATCGCCCATGAGCTGAACCGCCCAAGTAGCAATTAGCGATTCCAACAAGATGTACCAAGAGGCGCGCCCTTTGAGCAGGGGCGGCGCCTCTTTTTTTGCGGTCGAGGTACGAAACGATATGACCCCTCTCGATGCTGCGATCACGTGGATTCAAAAGGGCTTTTCTCCAGTGCCCGTTCCGCACCGGTCAAAGCGTCCCGTTCTCAAGGAGTGGCAACGGCTTGAGATAACGAAGGAGGGGGCATCCCAATACTTCAACGGCGCGTCGCAGAACATCGGGGTGCTGCTGGGGGACAAGTTCGGGAGCGCCGACGTGGACTGCGATTGCCCCGAAGCCATTACAGCCGCCCGCGAGTTCCTCCCGGAAACCGGCCTCATATTTGGGAGGCAATCCAAACCGTTCTCGCACTTCTTCTATCGGTCAGACCCGCCTGCCCGCACCATGCAGTTTATCGATCCGCTGGACCAGAGCACGATTGTCGAATTGCGCGGATTGAAATCGGACGGATCGATCGGGTTGCAGACAGTGGTCCCGCCAAGCATCCATGAGAGTGGCGAGCCGGTCCGCTTCGAGCAGGGCTTCGAAGGCATACCCGCAAACATCGATGCGGAAGTTCTTGTGTCGGCGGTTCATAGGGTGGCGGCCGCCGCGCTCCTTGCGCGCCACTGGCCGACTAAAGGATCACGCCATCACGGGTTCCTGGCGCTGGCCGGTGTGCTGGCGCGCGCCGAATGGAGTCCTGAAGATGCCAAGACTTTTCACCGCGTGATCTACCGGTGTCTCTGGCCGGTCAGTCCTGAACTGGGCGCGGCAGATGGCGAAGTGCAATCCACCTTCGAGAAGCACTCGGCCGGCGGCGAGGTAACCGGCGTGCCGACGCTGATTGAGCTGCTCGACAAAAAGGTTGTCGATACCGCACTTCGGTGGTTGGGTGTCGGGCAGGCGCAGCACCGCGGCTACCTTTGGAACGACACCGGCAACGCTGACCGCCTGGCGGATTTGTACGGGCATGAACTGATCTATTGCACTGAGCGGAACAGCTACTACGTTTGGACAGGGCGGCAGTGGCGGTTTGACGAATTCGTGGAGGCCGAAAAGCGGGCCGAAAAAACGATGCTCGAAGCTTTTGCCGAGGCAAAACACATTACGGATGGGGAAAAGCGTAAGGCGTACTTGAGATTTGTGAACAAGTCGCTATCTCGCGCCGCGCTGGCGAGCATGATCCACCTGACGAAGAAGAAAGTGCGGCAAGCCAGTGCGAGCGATTTTGACCAAGACCCGTGGACGCTGAATACCGAAAACGGCACGGTGGATTTGCGAACGGGCACGTTGCGCCCGCACAGGCCCGAAGACCTCTTGAGCAAGATGATTCCGCTTCGCTACGACCAGCACGCCGAGTGCCCGCAATTCATGGCATTTCTATTCCGGATCATGGGCAGCCACCCCGATGCCTCGGAGGGTGACAACATCAATGCCGAACAGATGGTTTCGTATCTCCAGAAGGCCTTTGGGTGTGCTGCTACCGGCAAGCCGGAGAAACTTCTGTTCGTTTTGTATGGCGAGGGCAACAACGGCAAGACGACGCTGCTTGAGGTTATTCGTGATGCGCTCGGAGACAAGGAATATGCCGGCCAGGTTCAGGTCGATAGCCTGATGATTCGCCCAAAAGAGGCGGTCTCCAGCAATGCCGTCAACACGGACCTCGCGGATCTCCAAGGGTGCAGGTTCGTTTCGTCGAGTGAGGTGGAACAGGGACAGCGCCTATCGCTCAGCCGCGTGAAGTACCTGACCGGCCTTGGGCAAATCAAGGCGCGGCGACTGCGCGAGAACATGATTACCTTCCAACCGACCTACAAACTGTTCCTTGACTGCAATCACAGGCCGGTTATCACGGACCCGAACGATGCGATCTGGAACCGTGTAAAGTGCATCCCGTTCAAGATTCAGATCCCTAAAGAGGAGATCGACAAGGACCTGCCTACAAAGCTGCGAACGGAACTGCCGGGTATTTTGCGCTGGATCGTTGAGGGCGCCGTCCTCTACCATCGCGAAGGACTCGGTGATCCGCCGGATGTAACGGCCGCCACCGAGCAGTACCGCCAGGAGTCGGACCGTCTCAAGGAGTTCTTCGAGGATCGGTGCGTTCTTGCGCGTACCGGCGATGGGGCTTCATGGAAGAGGGATGGGTGCTGGCTCCCGGTCTCCGATCTGTACGCGGCCTACGCATCCTGGGCCGAGGCGACAGGCAACAAATACCCTCTGTCCAAAGATTCCTTCGATGAACGCCTGCAAAAACTGGGCAGGAAACGGGATCGCGTAAGACCCGATGGCGGGCGCGACGCCAAGCAAATTCGCGTTTGGCTCGGAATTCGTTTCAGGACCGCGGAGGACGATTAGTGGTAGCCGTGTGACGGTGTGACAGCGCGTGACAGCGAATCCTATAAGTTTTTTGATTAGCGTCCTCGTGAAGCGTTTCTTAGCGGTTTTCTTGTCACACGCTGTCACACCGTCACACCGGTGGTTCGGGTACCACTGCTGTGCCAACGCAAGTTCATAGACCAGGAAAGAGGCCATATCGTGAATACGAGCGAAGTGCGTTTCAGGACAGCGGAAGTAGCCAAGCTCGCGGACGTGAGCCTGCGTCAACTCCAACTGTGGGAAGAGAGAGAGAGTTGCAATTGCATCACGGTCGGGCCGCGTTCGATTGTACACGGCGTCGCAGGCGCTGTTCGTGATCGTCGTTGCCGAACTGCGCAGGCGCGGCCTATCGTTTCAGCGCCTCCGCCGGCTTTCAACTGCGCTACGCCAACTGCTCGACGACCACGAACTGCTCGGCAAACGACCGTCGCCCCTTCACGCCTTCATCCTCACCGATGGACGCCAAGTCCAATTTGCCGATTCTCCAAACAAAACCATAGAACTTGTTTCAAACTTCTTTCGACCATTGGTGTGTATAAGCCTCGCGGATTGCCTCAATCGAATTGAGAAGACAGGACTTATGGAATAGCAGTTCATATCTTGCGAGGCAGGCATGAGCAGGGGCAAAATTGAATCAGCCGAGCGATGGGACGCTCGTTAATCCCTTTCCCTCCAATCCAAACAACCAAAGTGTCTTCCAATCGCGAACAGATCCCGATCTACGCGGCAGACGGTACATCCCTGGGCTTTCGCTCGCTCGATGCCGCGAAGCGACTAATCGCAAGTGGCTATGTGAAGCCTGCCTACGGCCGGAAAGGCCATCTGAAGGCGATCTGGCTACTCCAGGAGGACGGCGGCAACCCCGTTGAGACACACGCACGCGGCGGCACCCGGTACAGCTTCCTGGAGAACATCGAGACTGGCCGCTGCTGGAGCCTTCGGCGATTGGACCGGCGCGACGAGGATGGCGTGCCCGTGATCACGCGCGGCGTCTTCCTGCAGGTTGTAGCGGAGTGCCGCGTCGGATGAAAGCCAGACGCCAGGTCGGTGGGCGGTACATCGCTCGTGCTCGCGGGGCGGTTGTTCGGAACGCCAAGCCGCCCGTTAAAGCCATAGGTACTTCCGGGCGCGCGGCGGCGGCGCGTTGAAGAGTAGCGCAATTTCGCTAGCGACAGGCGCAAAAAGGGGCGGTCAGGTGGTCAGCGGTCAGTGGCGGCCAGGGCGCGCCCGAGGCGGCGGGTGGACCAACCGGCCAACCCCGAGCCAAACGGCGCGACACGGGGCACCGGGGCGCGAAAGGGTGGCCGATTCCGGCGCGAGCCAAGGCGAATGTCCAACGTTGGACTTCCTGGCGATTGACACGCCTCTTCTGTAGTTGTTCAAACCCAATGGCGACACTTCCGGCGACGATAACGCCCGCGATGGCGCGGCGCATCGAAATCTGGCCGACCGACCGGCTGGTGCCGTACGCCAGGAACGCGCGCACGCACTCTGCCGAACAGATAGCGCAGATCGCGGCGTCCATCTTGGAGTTCGGCTTCACCAATCCGATCCTGGTTGACTCGATGGATGGGATCATTGCCGGCCACGGTCGTCTGCTGGCTGCCCGCAAGTTGGGCCTCGCGGAGGTGCCGGTGGTGGTGCTGGACCACCTCAGCGAGACGCAGCGGCGGGCATACATCCTCGCGGACAACAAGCTCGCGATGAATGCCGGATGGGACGAGAAAATGCTCGCCAGCGAACTGCGCGAACTCGAAACAGACGGCACGGACCTCGCGCTCATTGGCTTCAGCGACGAGGAACTGGAGGCGCTGCTCGAAGACGGCGACGCGCCGCCGGAGGATGTGACCGACGAGGTCCCCGAACCGCCAGCCCAGCCGGTAACCCAGCCCGGCGACGTGTGGTTGATCGGAGCCCACCGCCTGATCTGCGGCGACTGCCGCGACGGGGATACGATTCGCGTTCTGTTCGGCGATGCGCTGGCCAACGTGGTCGTGACCTCGCCACCCTACGCAACGCAGCGCGAGTACGACGCCACCGAGCGGCTTCAAGCCGGTTCGTCCGGATGAGTACGTCGAGTGGTTTGGCGCGGTCGCGGCCGGAGTCGAGTCGATTCTGGCGCCCGATGGCTCCTACTTCCTCAACATCAAAGAGCACGCCGACGACGGGGAACGCGACCTGTACGTGATGGATCTCGTCATCGCGCACCGGCGGCAGTGGGGCTGGCGATTCGTAGACACGTTCTGCTGGCGCAAGACCGATAACGGCGTGCCGGGCGGCTGGGGAAACCGATTCAAGAACGCTTGGGAACCGGTGTTTCACTTCTGCCGCCAGCAGCAGATCAAGTTTCGGCCGCAGGCCGTGAGCCACGAGTCGGAGGACTGCTTCGACTACTCCCCGAACAATCCGAAATCAAACTCCGGGAGCGGGCTCCTGGGGACCGGCGCGCGGGGCGCGGCCGCGGACGGGGGGAAGAACCAGAGTGCGTGGCAGCGCAGCAGGAACAGTCTGTCCGACGATTCGGATGGCCGGCACACCGGACTGGCGCGCCCGAGCAACGTGGTGGAAGTGAAATCGGAATCCTCGCAAGGCTCGCACTCCGCTCCGTTCCCGCGCGCGCTGGTGGAGTTCTTCTTGCTGGCGTACTCCGATGCCGGCGACGTGGTCTTCGATCCGTTCATGGGCAGCGGAACGACGATGGCCGCGGCGGCGTTGCTCGATAGGACCGGTTACGGCTGCGAGATCAGCCCGGCCTATTGCGATGTGATTGTGCGCCGGATTATGAATCTGACCGGCGAGACACCGATCCTCGCGGCCACTGGCGAGACGTTCGCCGCCGTCGCGGAGTCTCGCGGCGTCCCGGCAGACCAGGCGATGAATCCGAAGCAGAACGACGCGCGGCGCATCCAGCACCACGGACCCAATCCGCACTACGGACCGAAGAGGAAAGCCCAGGCATGACGGCGAAATCGCGCACTACGAATCGGGAAGTCGCCGGCATGGGTGCAGCGTCTCCGCGCTTCCGCGACCTCGCCGTACAGATTTGGCCCATCGACAAGCTGATCCCGTACGCCCGGAACGCCCGGACGCACACGGACGAACAGGTGGCTCAGGTTGCCGCCAGCATCATCGAATTCGGGTGGACGAACCCGATCCTTGTCGGTGCCGACTGCGTAGTGATCGCCGGGCACGCGCGCCTGGCGGCTGCTCGACGCCTGCGCATGGACGAGGTGCCGGTCATCGTGCTGGATCACCTCTCGGAAACGCAGAGGCGCGCGCTCATTCTCGCGGACAACCGCCTGGCCATGAGCGCCGGATGGGACGAGGAGATGCTTCGCGTCGAACTCGAATCGCTGAAGGAGGACGCGTTCAATCTCGATCTGGTCGGCTTCACGGACGAGGAAGTCGAGGAGTTGCTCCGCGAGCCGGAGACCACGCAGGACGGGCTGACCGATCCGGACGCGGTTCCGGCTGAGCAGGAGGCCATCGTCACGGTGCGCGGCGACGTATGGGTTCTCGACCAGCACCGGTTGCTCTGTGGCGACGCCACGCAGATGGCCGACATCGAAAAAGTCCTGGCTGGCGGGCTGGCCGACATGACGTTCACCGATCCGCCGTACAACGTCGCGTATGAAGGCAAGACGGCGAAGAAGCTCACCATCGACAACGATGCTCTCGGCGGCAAGTTCTATGAGTTCCTGCGGGACGCCTCGGCCAACATGCTCGCGATGACGAAGGGCGCCATCTACATGTGCATGTCCTCGTCGGAGTTGCACACGCTCTTCCGGGCGTTCACCGACGCCGGAGGCCACTGGTCCACCTTCGTGATCTGGGCCAAGCACCATTTCACTTTGGGCCGGTCGGACTACCAGCGGATGTACGAGCCGATCCTGTATGGCTGGCGCGACGGGACGCAGCACTTCTGGTGCGGCGACCGGAACCAGGGCGACGTGTGGTTCATCAAGCGGCCCATGGCGAACCTGGAGCACCCGACGATGAAGCCGGTGGAACTCGTCGAGCGCGCGCTCCGCAACAGCAGCAAGACCCGCGACACGATCCTCGATCCGTTCGGCGGGTCGGGGACGACGCTGATCGCGTGCGAGCGCGCCAACCGCCAGGCGCGCGTCGTCGAACTGGACCCGAAGTACTGCGACGTGATCGTTCGCCGCTGGCAGGATTTCACGGGCGGCAAGGCGGTTCTCGATGGCGACGGGAGCTTCCGATGATGTCGCGCCGGAGCGATGAAAGTGCGGCGTGAATCGAACGGTGCCGCGCGGAGATTGCGGCAATCGAAGCGGAGCTCCGCGCCGGGCATCCGGACGTCGAGGGTCTTTGCATGGCTTTGGCGGACTGGTCGGCCGAGTTGCGGATCATTCAAGACGAGCAACGCCGCCTGCGGCGAGGCGGCGATTGGCAAGCTCTGCGGAAATGCAGGGAGGATGCGACTTCAGGAGGCGGCGTTCCGAAAAAAACGCCGCCCGTTGCCCGGCGGCTGATTGGTAGGCAAGTGGGCCTACTTGGCGACGCGGTATGTCCGCTCGCCAGATTCGTTCTTGGTGGACTCGACCGTGAGGCCCATTTTCTTGGTGAGGTTTCCGCTGATGAAGCCCCGGATGCTGTGGTTCTGCCAGTCGGTGGCCTTGGCGATCTCGGCCATCGTCGCGCCCTTGGGGCGGCGCAGGAGGTCCAGGATGATGTTCTTTTTCGAGAACTCGCGCGGCACCTTGGCCTCCTTCACTTTGGCGGCCTTCTTGCTGGCGACCTTCTCCTTGGCCTGCTTCTTCGGCGCGGCCTTGGCTTGCTTGGCGGCTTTCTTCGCGCCCTTGTTGGCCTTGGGCGCGCCCTTCTTCTGGCTGGCAGCCTTCTTCGAGGCGGCCTTCTCCGGCGCGACCTGCGCGCCCTGTTCCGCAACGGCGGCGGTTTCGGTGGTGGTGGTAGCTTCTGCGTTCTTCATGGTGGTGTTTATCCTTTTGGCGGTTGATCCGCGCATGACGATTCATCACTCCGGTGGCCCCGGAAGGCAAGGGCTTATTTCGGGAATAAAAACATGGCAATAATGAGCCAGCGGGCGTACTCCCGCCATCGCGGAGTCTCGGCGAGCACCGTGCAGAAGGCCATCGCGTCTGGTCGCATCCACACCTTGCCCAACGGCCAGATCGATTCCGAGATTGCCGACGCGGAGTGGGCGCGCAACACCCAACCAAGCGCCGCCCGTGGACCGGCGCCGCCAGCCAGCAGAAGACGACGTTGAGGTCTTTGGCGCGTCGCAGTACACGAAGGCGCGCGCCGTGCGCGAACACTACCAGGCGCGGCTCGCCAAGATCGATTTCGAGGAGCGGATCGCGAAGCTCGTCCCGGGCGAAGAGGTCAAGGTCGCCGCCTTCAATATGTTTCGGCAGTTCCGCGACCCGTCCTCAACATCCCGGACCGCCTGGCGGCGATGCTTGCCGCCGAGACCGAAGAGGCCAAGTGCATGCGATCCTGACGAACGAGATCCGGAAGGCCCTGAATGATTTTGCCGACGATCCAACGGCTGAAGAGATCTACTGCCGCGGCGGCGGCCGGCGCGCGGCCGGACCCGCTGCTCACGATCTCGCAGTGGGCCGACAATACCGGAGCTCTCGCAGCGCGCGTCCGCTGAGCACGGGCCCTGGCGCACGGAGCGCACGC
>CAWCVR010000010.1:0-771667 GCA_963799105.1 Bryobacterales bacterium | reverse complement strand
GTCGGGGCGGGGCGATTTGAACGCCCGACCCCCTGCGCCCAAGGCAGGTGCGCTACCAGGCTGCGCTACGCCCCGACATTTTGTGCTTCCTTGATTTTAAACCACTTTCCCAATTTCCGATACCGCCCGGTCTGCCCAAATCGCCCCAAAAGCCCTTCGACCGTGGCAAGACCGTGACAAAACCCGGTCGGTCCTCGTTGTCCGGAACGGTCCTGGGGCTCCATTCCCCACGTGCGCGAAGCGAAGGGAGTCGCCGGGCTGAACGATGCCGATGTTCCGGAAAGACTTCAGCTTTCGCAGATGGCGGTCGCCGGAAACGATCAAGCCGCCCCTCCTGCCACGGCGCATTCCAGAATCCGGTCGTCTGTAGGATCTTCGGCAATCACCCGCAAGCTGATCGTCGGGCTGACAATCTCGGCGACTTTCGCCACGAGTTTCAGGCGCGCCACGATGTCGGCTTCCTCGAAATGCAGAATGTCCCGGAGGACGTGTGCGAGTTCGCGCAAGATGGCGGGGGACACGAGCAAGATGAAGCTGCCCTTGACGGCCTGCTCCTAAATCCGAAAAGGCGGGCCTCCCGCATGGGTGAAGGCCGCGAAGTAGACGTTGGTATCGAAGACCACTCTAAGCTTGTTTGCGGGCGCGGTAGTCATGGACGATCTGGTCAATGTCCTTGGGCTTGATGCCGAGCTTCTTCGCCTGGCGGGCGCCGGAGCGGGAGAGGCGGGTGCTTCGCTTGAGCACGTCTTCGGTGCTCATCGGGTTCTTCGCCTGCTCGGCTTTGGCTTCTTCGATAACGCCCGCGATCCATCGGGTTTCGTCGCGCTCGCGCTGGGTGCGGTAGCGCCGGTAGACTCGCACCATTTCCCGGAACAGCTCGCTCTTGGTGCGGCGCTCCTGCCGTGCGAGCGTTTCGACTTCCTTGACGACGGCCGGCGGAACCGAGAAGCCCATGATTTTCGTTGTTCTGCTCATGCTCATAAACCAGTCAGTGAATTAATCTTAGTTAAACTTATTATAACCTAGTGGGAGAACCCGTCAACCTGGCCGGTGCCGGTAGCGGCGCGGAATGAGCGTTTTCCGCATCGCCCAGGGCATGAAGCGAGTGGTCGGGGAGAGCCCAGATCGGCTGGAAGGTCACTTCTGGCGTGTCAAGGTAGCGGGGAATAGTGGACCCGGCAGCCGGATCGCTGGTAGGGGCGAGATGCTGAACCAAAACAGCCCGGCGCGCTTGAGGTCCGATCCCAAACCGCCGCAACCGCCATCCTATGGCCCTGCTACCATAGGAACCGTGCCAGGTTTTGCGCTGCACGGCATCGTACCGCCCCTCGTCACGCCGTTTTGCGACGATGAGCGGATCGACTACGGCGCCTGGCAGCGCATCGTCGATTCCCTCATCTCCGCCGGCGTCGACGGCATCTTCGTCTGCGGCTGGACCGGCGAGTTCCACACGCTCGATGCGGAAGAGCGCACCGTGGCCCTGCGATTCTGCCGCCAGGCCGCAGCCTCGCGCGTCACGGTCTACGGAAACGTCGGCTGCGTCACCACCCGCGATACCGTCAACCTCGCCCTCCGGGCGCAGAGCGTGGGAATCGACGTCCTAGCGGTCGTTACCCCGTACTACACACGGACCTCGCAGGAAGAATTGGCGTACCACTATTGCGAGGTCTGCCGGTCGGTCCGCCTGCCCGTGCTGGCATATAACGATCCGCACCACGGCGGGAGCGAACTGCTGCCGGAAACCGCCGGCCGCATCGCCGCCGCCTGCGGAAATTTTGTGGGCATCAAGGACGCTGGCGGAAACTTCAAGCGAATGGCCGCCTATCGCGCCTGTGCCCCGGGCCGCGAGATGGCTGTCTTCGTGGGGCCCGAAAGCCTGCTCCTGCCCGGTCTCGATTGCGGTTGCGCCGGCGGCGCGGCCACCGGCATCAACATCGCTCCCCGGCTCTTCGTCGATCTCTACCGGGCTTTCCGCCAGGGCCAACGGGAGGCAGCCCGCCGGCTCCAGGCGCTGGCCGCCGGACTGGGCCGCGCTCTGGGGCTGCACACCTTTCCCGCCGCGGCCAAGGAAGCCATGAGGATGATCGGACTGCCCGCGGGACCGTGCCGCGGACCGGTCGGCCCCATGCCGCTCGAAGCCCGCGCCGAGCTCGCGCGCGTGCTCGACGCCCTGCGGGTGGAGGGATATCTTCCGGCGGCCGTCCAGCGCCGCGCCGCGGGACGCGCCTGATTCCCGGGCCGGAAAGCGAACCCATCATGCACACCAATCGCCTTGCCAACGAGAAGAGCCCCTACCTGACGCAGCACGCGCACAATCCCGTGGACTGGTACCCGTGGGGACCCGAAGCCTTCGATAAGAGCCGCGCCGAAGACAAGCCGATCTTCCTTTCCATCGGCTACTCCACGTGCCATTGGTGCCACGTTATGGAGCGCGAGTCGTTCGAGAACGAGCGGATCGCCGCCGTCCTGAATCGCGACTACGTGGCCATTAAGGTGGACCGCGAGGAGCGCCCCGACATCGACCGCATCTACATGACCTTCGTGCAGGCCACCACAGGCGGCGGCGGATGGCCCATGTCCGTCTGGCTCACGCCCGATCTGGAGCCGTTCTTCGGCGGCACCTACTTCCCGCCCGAAAACCGCTGGGGAAATCCCGGCTTCGAAGCGGTGCTCGATCGGATCGCCGCCGCCTGGCGCAGCGACCGCGGCAAGATCGCCGATTCGGCCCGCGCCGTGGTGGCGCAGCTTCGCCGCGAGGCCGCCGTCGAGCCGCGCCAGGCGCATGCCGCCGCACCCGATGCCGCCATGCTGGATAGCGGCTTCGCGGTTTTCCGCCGCACTTTCGATCCGCAATCCGGCGGCTTCGGCAACGCTCCCAAGTTCCCGCGTCCGGCCGTCCTCGACTTCCTGCTCCGCTACCACGCCCGCACGCGCAATCGAGAGGCCCTCGATATGGCGCTCGCGACTCTCCGCGAGATGGCCAAGGGCGGCATGTGCGACCAGCTCGGCGGCGGGTTCCACCGCTACTCGGTCGACGAGCGCTGGTTCGTTCCGCATTTCGAGAAGATGCTCTACGACCAGGCCCAGCTTGCCATCTCCTATGTCGAGGCGTTCCAGATCACGGGCGATTCCCAGTACGCCGATACGGCGCGCGGCATCTTCGAGTACGTCCTGCGCGACATGTGCGACGCCGCCGGCGGGTTCTACTCCGCCGAGGACGCCGACAGCGTCATCGATCCCTCGGAGCCCGCGCTGAAGGGTGAAGGCGCGTTCTACATCTGGCAGGCCGAGGAGATTCGCGACCTGGTGGAAGCTCCCCTGGCCGATTGGTTCTGCCACCGTTACGGTGTCGCCGAGGGCGGCAATGTGGCCAGCGATCCTCACGGCGAGTTCACCGGCCGCAACATCCTCTACCAGGCCGCCAGCGTCGAAGAAACCGCCGAACAGTTCGGCCGGCCCGCCGCGGAGGTGCGCGCCGGGTTGGAAAAGGCCGCGGCCGCCCTGCTCGAAGCCCGCTCGAAACGCGTGCGCCCGCATCTGGACGACAAAGTCCTCACTTCCTGGAACGGGCTCATGATCTCGGCCTTCGCTCGCGGCGGCGCCGCGCTCGACGAGCCGCGCTATGCCGATGCCGCCCGCCGCGCGGCGGAGTTCGCGCTCTCCACGCTTTTCGACCCCGCCTCCGGCACGCTCCTGCGCCGCTACCGCCAGGGCGAAGCCGCCATCCCCGGTTTCCTGGACGACTACGCGCTCCTCACCCAGGCGCTCCTCGACATGTACGAATCGCAGTTCGACCTGCGCCATCTGCGGGCCGCCATCCGCATCGCCGAGAAGCAGATCGAGCTTTTCGAGGACCGCGAGCACGGTGCGTTCTTCAGTTCCGCCGCGGACGATTCGAGCCTGGTGATGCGCCTCAAGGAAGATTACGACGGCGCCGAGCCATCCGGCAACTCCGTCGCCGTGCGCAACCTTCTGCGGCTGGCCGAAATCTCCAATCGCGCGGAGTTTCGCGAGGCCGCCATGAAGACCCTGGAAGCTTTTCACAGCCGCCTGAGCGCCGTCCCCGCCGCCGTGCCGGAGATGCTGGCGGCCTGCGAGTTCCTGCTGGGCGATCCGCGCCAGATCATCCTTGTGGGCGAACCGGGAACGGCCGATTTCGCCCCGCTTCTGCGGGCGCTCCACGCCCGCTTCCTGCCCAACCGCATCCTGCTGCGCGTGGATTCCGACGAGGCCCGCGCGTTCCTGGCGGCGGGGATTCCCGCCATCGCGTCGATGCGGCTGCCCGGAGCTTACGTTTGCCGCGGCGGCACGTGCCAGTTGCCCGTCTCCGAGGCTGCGGCATTCGCCGAGTTGATACAATGAGGTGATTCGTAGCACCCGCCAGCCCCGGGGTTTCCAGGCGGGCCGGCGGATAATCTCAGGAGGACACATGGAAAGACCCGGAGCAACCACCCTGAAGGGAAATCCCTTTACCTTGATCGGACCGGAACTCAAGGCCGGCGATCAGGCGCCCGATTTCAGTTTGGTGGATAACGCCTTGAAAACGGTCACGCTGAAAGATACCGGCAACCAGGTTCGCATCATCAGTGTGGTGCCGTCGCTCGATACGCCGATTTGCGACGCCCAGACCAAGCGCTTCAACGAGGAGGCCGCCAGGCTTCCCGGCGTCGACATCCTTACCGTGAGCATGGACCTTCCTTTCGCCCAGAAGCGCTGGTGCGGCGCTTTCGGAGTGGACCATGTGAAGATGCTCTCCGACCACCGCGACGGCTCCTTCGGTTCGAACTACGGCACCTTGATCAAGGAACTGCGCATCGAGAGCCGCGCTATTTTCGTGCTGGACGGGGACAACCGCATCCGCCACGCGGAATACGTCAAGGAAGTCGCGGATTTCCCGAATTACGAAGCGGCCCTGGCCGCCGTACGCGGGGCCGGAACGGCCACCGCATAGTAACCCGGCGGGATTCGCGCCCGCCTTTCCCAAGGGGTTTCCACTGAACACCGCGCAATCGCCGCAGGTTGACCTGGCTGGAGGAGCATTCACCCGCGTGGTGGAAAGCCCCCTGGTGCGTGGCGGCCTGACCATCATGGCCGGCATCGTCGCCGGCAACGTGCTGGGGTTTGTGCGGGTGGCCGTGATCGCCTATCTGCTGGGCACCCATAGCCGCGCCGATTCGCTCGCCGTGGCCATGGGCCCGGTGGATACGCTGAACTCCGTCCTCATCAACAGCATGGTGTTCGCTTTCGTGCCCATGCTCACGGCCTGCCCCGCCGAACGGCGCACCGCCCTGTTCCTGAAGCTCAGCCGCGTCTTCACCTGGGTCTTCGCCATCCTGTCGGTGGTGCTGGCGCTCGCCGCGCCCTGGCTGATGCGCGCGCTGGCTCCCGGCCTCGATCCGCAATACTTCGGCGCGGCCGTCACCAACTTCCGCATTCTGTCGCTCTCCACCCTCGCGGCCGGCGCGGCGGCGGTGCAATGCGCGCTGCTCTATACCGGGCGCCGGTTCGCGCCCATGGCGTTCTACCAGGCGGCGCTCAACGTCTGCACGGTGGCCGGCGCGCTGCTGCTCTGGAAGTGGCTGGGCGTGGCGGCTTTTGCCGCCGGTTACCTGGCCGGCGCGTGGGTGCAACTGGCCATCGTTTACGTTGCCGCGCGCCGCGGTCTGGACACCTCCGGCGGCCTGAAGTGCGACGTCCCCTGGCGGGAACTTCTCGCCAAACCGTCGTTGTTCGTGATCTATGCCGCCTCGCTCGGGCTCAACGTCACCTTCACCCGCGCCTATGCCACGCACGTCGGACCGGGAATGGCCGCCGCCCTGGACTACTGCATGCGCGGTGTGGGCGTGCCGCTGGCCCTGCTGGTGAGCCCCACGTCCAACTCGCTGCTCCCCGAAATCGCCCGTCTGCGAAGCTTGTTCCGCCTGAAGGAGGCCTTCCGGCTGATCGACCGCACTATCGGCCTGGTGGCGCTGGTGGCCGTCGGCGGATGCGCCTTCGCCCTGCTGTTCCGCGCGCCGGCCATCGCACTCCTGTTCCAGCACGGCAATTTTACCGGCGATTCCACCCGTCTGGTGGCCGCCGTGTTTTTGGGCCTCGGCCCCAGCATGGTCGGCTGGAGTCTGATGGAGATCGCGGCCCGTTCGCTGTTTGCCCTCGACCGCCCCTGGCCCCCGGTGATCGCCGCCCTCGTCCCCTTGCTGTTCAACGTCGCCTTTACGCTGGGCTTCGGTTCCTTCCGTCCCGAGTGGATCGGCGCCGGCTCCTCCGCCGGCCTGCTGCTGGGATTTGCGATGCTGATGGCGATGGCTCGCGTGAACCGCCCCCGCTGGCTGGCGCAGGCGTAACGCGGCGTGTAGCTGCTCCAGAGAGCCCGTCAGCCCAAAGACGCGCGGGGCCTACTGTTTCTTCCCGGCCGCGTCGGCTGCCGCCGGGGCGGTCAGAGGTTCGACGGCGCCCCGATGGCAGGTGTAGCACGTGACGTGTTCCTTGCCGTCGGGGAATCTGGCATTGATGTCGCGGGTCATTTCAAACATGTGGCGGGCGATTGCCTTCTTGGGGTTCTCGTCGCTCGAAAAATCGCCCGCGATGTGGCAGGCGTCGCAGTGCACACCGAGACCTTGAGTGGCTTTGCGCATGGCCGGGCGGACATCTTCCGGCTTGAGAACCTTCAAATTCCTGGGGGCTCCCCCGCCTTGGGGAAGCGGAGCGGCGGCGACGGCAAAAAGCGCCGCGAGCGAAAGGGCTGACGTGACGATCCAACGCATGTGAGCCATCATACCGCACGAGATCTGGGGCGGAGGGTTAACATTTCACCGTGTCGCGGCAAAGTGAGAGGTTCCTGCGCTGTCGCCGAGCGGCGGTTTCCGCTATGATGGAAATATGAGCGCAAGGCTCCTTGGCTTCGTTTTCGCCGCGTTTCTGGCCGCGTTTCTGGCCGGATGCAATTCCAACGAGGACAAGTACGTGGTAACGACGCCGATACCCCCGGCCCCGCAGACGGGGCAGGGCACCGGACATTAGCCCGCCAGGTTCCCGCCTCGCAGCCCCCCGGCGCGTGCCATACCCCCACGCCGTTTCCCGCTTACAACGAAGCGCTCAGGCGCTCGACTGCCTCCACCAACAGCGCGGGATGGAAGGGTTTTTGCAACACCCGGCAGGTCCGAAACCGGGCCGCCATGTCCAGGTCGGGACAGGCCGCGATGTAAAGCAGTGGCACCCGGTCGGCAAATGCAAGAAATATGCCGGGAGCATTGGTAATCACCACGCCCGGCCCGGACGTTTTCATCAGGTCCAGGGCCGACTGCGGCTGCGCCTCGACTGGCCGATACCCCTCCCGTTCCAGCACGGCGCACAGAAATTTTTGGACAATTGGGGCCTCGACGATCAGAATAGGCCACTCAGAGGAGCGACGCACTTCCTTTGAGGCTGATCCGGAGATGCTTTTTTCTAGCGTGATGGCACCTCCATTGTGCGCCGCCACCGAGGCTCCTACAATCCCCCCAAATGGGAGCGCCAACGGGACGAAATGTGGGTGTTACCCCTGTGTACTCAGGATTTCCCCTACAAAAGATCGCACCACCGGCCTAAAACAAGATTGGCCAGTTCTGTCAGGCGCGTTTGATTGCGAATGGGGTCGAGCGGGGCGCTCAGTTCCCTCACATCGCCGCAGTTCTCGTCTCGAGTACACCAATCGGCGATCATCGCGGGCGTGACTTCGAGGTGGAACTGCAGCCCATAGACCGCGGCTCCCACCCGGTAGGCCTGGCGCTGGCATGCCTCGGAGCTGGCCAGCCGGACAGCGCCAGGAGGCAGATCGAAGGTTTCCCCGTGCCAGTGAAACACGGTTTCCGGGGCGGACAGGCCGGCGAACAACGGGTCGTCGAGAGCGGCGGCGGTAAATCCGATGTCGAACCAGCCGATCTCCTTCACCGGGTTCGGGTAAACCCTGGCTCCGAGGGTTTTGGCCAGCAGTTGCGACCCCAGACACACGCCCAGAACGGGCTGGTTCCGGGCCACGGCCTGTCCGATCAGACGCTGTTCCTCCGCCAGCCAGGGCAGGGGGTCGTTCGCCGACATGGGACCGCCGAGCGAGACGATGCCCGCGGCTTGGGAGATATCGGGCGTGCGCGCGCCGGGCCGGTAGAGGTCGGCATAATCGAGCGCGATGCCGCGCGCGGCGAGCACCTGCTCGATGCGGCCGGCGCCTTCAAACGGGACGTGGCGGAAGGCGATGACTCGCACGGCGCCTCAATTGCCAGCCGGCGCCTGCGCCGCGTCGAAATGGCTCAGGGTCTCGGCGTACCTGGCCACGCCATGGAAAAGCGCATCGGCCAGTTTCTGGCGATAGTCCGGCCTTTTCAGCAAGGCCTCTTCCTTGGGGTCGGTGACAAACCCGATCTCGGCCAGCACCGCCGGCATGGTGGTGCCGATGAGCACCACAAACGGCGCCTGCTTCACGCCGCGGTTGTACTCGCCAGGGAAACTGCGCGCGGAGAACGCATATAGCGCCGCCTGTATCCTGTTGGCAAACTCCTTGGATTCCTGCGCCTTATCGTGCGCGGTAATCTTCTGGATGATGTCGTGCAGTTCGGACATGGACGTCTGCGAGGTGGCATTCTCGCGGATCGCCACATCCAGGGCGGAGCGGGAGTCGGTGAAGTTCAGGACATAGGTTTCGACCCCGGAGACAGTGGGGTAGGGCGACGAGTTGGCGTGAACGGAAAGAAACAGATCGGCTTTCCTCTCGTTGGCGAGTTGCGGGCGCCGCTCCAGCGGGACGAACGTGTCGTCCGAGCGGGTGTAGATGACTTCGGCGCCCAACTGCTCCGAGATCAGCTTTCCCAAGCGCAGGGAGACATCCAGCACCAGTTCCTTCTCGATCAATCCATGCGGACCCGAGGTGCCTTGGTCGTGGCCGCCGTGGCCGGGGTCGATCACCACGCGATTCAGTTTCAGTCCGAGGGCGCGCGTCAGCGAAGCCGTCCCGGCGCTGGTGCGGAGCGCCGGTTTGGCATCTTCGATAGCGGCGGGGGACGGCGGGGATTTGACGGACTCGGCAACGGCCGCGGGCGCCGCCGCGGGCTGGGGCGGTTCCGGTTTCGGGGGGTCCGGCCTGGGCGGCTCCGCCTTGAACGGAAGGAACTCGGGATTGTGGGCCTTGACCACCGGAGGGGACGCCAGGCTCGGGGGAATGTGCGGAGTGGTCACGGGCGGCGGCACTTTCGCGTCCGGTGGCATCCACCGCCGGAGAGGCGCCGCCGCGGGTTTCCCGGGAGTCGCCGGGGGCGGGGTGTTGGCCGCGGACGGACGCAGTTCCAGCATCAGGCGGTTGGGATTGAGAAGGCGCGAGGCGGTGAGCTGGACGTCCCCATTCAGGTCGAGCACGATGCGTGTGACGCCGGGTTGGGTTTCCGCCACGCGAATGCGCTTCAACAGCGGGGCGTCGATGTCCTCACTATAGGCCCGCCGGGACTGGAAGTCCGGCCGGGACCGGGGAATGTCGAAGTAGGCCCGCTCGGGGTTGTGGAGGAAATCGCCGTGGAACTCGAAATCGCCGGAGACCTCAACGGCGACGCGAAGGATGTCGTCCGAGACCCAGTGACGGACGGCGTAGACGGTCCGGAGCGGGCGGTCGGCCTGTTGCGCCAGAAGCGCTAAGAACGGAATGGCGGCCGCTGCAACCAGCTTCATACGCAATCATCGCTTGGAAACGTAGCGCACCGTGCCGTCCGGCTGAACCACTTCCTGAAGATGGCTCATGCCATCGCTCTCGCGGGGTTCCGGCTGGGGCGCGGGCCTGGCTTCCACAGGTTTCGGCTGGGGCTGCCCAGCCATGGATTTCTCCAATTGCCTGCCGATCCGGACCAGGTAGTTGCGGGTTTCGGCGTACGGCGGCACGCCGCCATATTTGGCTACCGCGCCTTCGCCGGCATTGTAAGCCGCCAGGGCGAGCGGATAGTCGCCGTTATAAAGTTCAAGCAGGTATCGCAGGTACTTCGCTCCGCCTTGAATGTTGTCGGCGGGGTTGAATACATCGTTCACGCCGAATCGCCGCGCGGTTGCCGGAATCAACTGCATCAGCCCCAGGGCGCCCTTGGGAGAAATGGCATACCGGTCGTAATTGCTTTCGACCTTGATCACCGAGTGGATCAACTGCGGGGGCAGCGACTCGCGCGCGGCAACCTCGGCCACCACCTCATCGATGGCCCCCGGGGGCGGGGACTGCGACACAACGGCAGTGGGGCCGGGAGCCGGGGGCGGCGTGGAAGAAACTACGCGGGGAGCCATCACGGCGCCCTCTACCTTGTGCCCGGCGGCGGGTCTCGGATTCACCATCACGCTTCTCACCAGCTTCCCGGTACGCTGATCGGCGCGCACTACGCTGGTCATCCGCGCCGGCTGAGTGTCCGCGCCGGACGGCGAATCGGCGGCCCACAGACTGGCGGCGGCCAGCGCCACGCCACAACCCATCCTAAAACAAAAATGATTCAAAATGTTTGCTCCTCAAGTGTACACCAAATGGGCCGTTGCAGAGCGTATGTTCGATGACGTAAGGCGTCGTTCCCGCAACTCATTCCGATTCGAGATGGCGCCGCCGCCGGGCTTCCCGAAGCCCGATGGTATCATTTCTGTGTGGACCGGGCCGGATACGTACTGGTGGGCGGCGGGAGCCGCCGGATGGGCCGCGATAAGGCTTTGCTCCGGATGCCGGGGGGCACGCTGGGCGAGCGCGTGGCGCGGGCAGTCGCCGCCGCCGCCGGAAGGGCCGTGCTGGTGGGCAGTCCCGAACGGTATGGGGCGCTCGGATACCCGGTGATTGCCGATCTGTACCCCGGAGAAGGCCCGTTGGGAGGAATTCTGACCGCGCTCGATCACACCGGCGCCGAGTGGAACCTGTTGGCCGCCTGCGACATGCCGGGGTTGACGGAGACTTGGCTGGGCACCCTGCTGGACGCCGCCGGGCGAACCCGGGCGGATGTCACCCTCCCGGTGGGGCCGTCCGGCCGCCTGGAGACGCTCTGCGGGGTCTATCGCAAATCGGCGCGGGCAGCCCTGGAGACCGCATTCGCGGCCGGAGTGCGCCGCGTGAGCGAGGCGGTAAGGAGTCTTCCGGGACTGCGGACGGTGCCCTTCGAGATCTCGGAAGTCTCTATTTTTCAAAACGTTAACACCCCTGAGGAATGGGCCGCGCATGGAGCCGAGTGAGTCCTATCCGCACTACATCGAATTCCGGCACATCTATAAGACGTTCGATCGGCCGGTTTTAGTCGATTGCAATTTCCACGTGGACGCGGGCGAAACCGTGGCCATCATCGGCCGCAGCGGCGTCGGAAAGTCGGTGACGCTGGCGCACATCATGGGATTCCTGCGTCCGGACAGCGGGAGCGTGATCGTGGCGCACGAAGACGTGACCGGCTTCCGGGAAGCCGAGATGCGCCGCATCCGCAGGAAAGTGACCATGGTGTTCCAGTCCGGCGCCCTGTTCGACTCGCTGACGGTGGCCGAGAACGTCCTCTTCTCGCTGGAACTGCGCGAAGACTACGACGCCCAGAACAAGGAGGACGTGGTCATGGGCCTGCTGAAACTGGTGGACATCGAAGAAGCCCGCGACGCCTACCCATCGAGCCTCTCCACCGGGTACAAGCGGGCTGTCGCCATCGCCCGCGCCCTGGCGGCGCAACCGCAGTGCATTCTCTACGACGAGCCAACCACCATGGTGGACCCCATCATGTCGGACCACCTGGGCGACCTGATGCTGCGCCTGAAGCGGCAGTTGAAGCTGACCTCGGTAGTGGTGACGCACGACCTCGATTTGATGTATAAAGTGGCGGACCGCGTGGTGTTTCTGTACGAGGGCACGGTGATCTTCTTCGGATCGATCGGGGACCTGGAGAGGTCGGACCATCCGCACATACGGGAGTTTCTGGACCTGGACCGGGTGGTCAGGGTCTGAGCGGCCTGGCGCCGCGCCGCTACCCTCCCAGGCCGACGAATACCACGCCCGCGAGGATCAGACACAGGCCCAGGAGCTTCTGCCTCGAAAAGGCCTCCTTGAAAAACAGGCGGGACCACAGCAGCGTCCAGATGTATCCGAGGGAAACCATGGGATACAGCACCGAAAGCTGGCCGCCCTTGATACCCAGAAGATAAAAGACCGTGGACCCCAGATACAGGGCCACCCCCGCGGCCAAACGGATATTCAGGAAACTCCGGATGGACTTGCTCAGCTTGTCCGCCCCCAGTTTCAGGAACACCGCGCCGAAGGACCCCACCACGCCGCCTATGAAGACCAGCAGCATGGATTTCATGAGCGGCGTCACTTGCGGCCTCCGCGCCCCAGTATGCCGACGCCGATCACGATGACGGCAATGCCGACGTTCTTGAACAGGTTGGGCTTCTCGCCGAGCAGCGTGTAGGAAAGCAGCGTGACCCAGACGTACGTCAGCGAAATGATGGGATAGAGCATCGACAGTTCGCCTTCGCGCAACGCCAGCACCATGAGCAGAGTGAATCCGCCGTACAGGACGAGCCCGCAAATGAGGGGAACGTTGGTGGCGGCCGCGATCAGGTTCAGCGAGAAGTGCGCCGATCCGATCTTGAACAGGATCTGCGCCGCCGCGCCCAGAAGGGTGCAGAAGAATACCAGGGCGATGGATCGCCGCGCGGTCGCCGGCGCCGGAGGTGGCTGTATGGATTCAGTGCCTGGAGTGGTCAACTGAAAACAGAATAGCAGGGATTCCAGTTAGAATGGTTACCAGTGGATGACGAGAACCTGACCGCGGGCGAGCCCGCGGGGGCGGACTATTCCGGGCAGTCCGCCGAACCTCACCACCCGGCGGCGCTGGCAGGCGGAAGCGCCTGTCCCACATTGCCGCCAGAGGACCTAGCAGGTGGGGCAAGCGCTTCCGCCTGCCAACCCGGCAGCGGCGTGGAAGCGCCGGAGCCGGCTCCGCCGCAGCGCGGCTTCATCGCCGAGTGGGCCGTCACCATCATTCTGCTGCTTTTCGGCACCACCAACCTGGTGCAGGCTTTTGTCATCCCCACGGGGTCCATGGAGGACACGCTGCTGATCGGCGACCATCTGCTGGTGGACAAGCTGGCCTATTCGCCGGCGCGCGGCGTCGAGAAGACGCTGCTGCCGTACCAGGACGTGAGCCGCGGCGACATCATCGTCTTCCGCTATCCGATGGAGATTCAGCAGACCTTCGTAAAGCGCTGCATCGGCGTCCCGGGCGACCGCATTCACCTGGTGGACAAGCGACTCTGGCTCAACGGGAAGCCCATCGAGGAGCCGTACGTCTACCACAAGACCGAGTATATCGATTCGTATCGCGACAATTTTCCGTCGGAGCCGTACATGCACCTGCCGCCGGGCGCGCGCGACATGCTGGCCAACCACATTGACAACGGCGAGGTGGTGGTGCCGGAAGGGCACTATTTCGCGATGGGAGACAACCGCGACAACTCTTCCGACAGCCGGTACTGGGGCTTCGTGCCGCGCGCCAACATCATCGGCAAGCCGCTGGTCGTCTATTGGTCGTACGACGCGCCCACCGACGCGCTGGCCGGTCCCTTTGCGTTCGACCACCTGCTGGACATGGTGCTGCACTTCCCCACCAAGACCCGGTGGAATCGAACGTTCCGGTGGATCCACGGGTATCCATTGAAGTGAAGCCATGAATCGCCATCACTACGGTTTGATCCTTGCCGGAGGGCGCGGAACGCGCTTCTGGCCGCGCAGCCGCAAGCGCTCCGCCAAGCAGGTGCTGAATGTGGTGGGGGAGCGCTCGCTCATCCAGGCGACGGTGGACCGGCTGGCGCCGGTGATCCCGCCGGAGCGCGTGTGGGTGATGACCAACGAGTACCTGCGCGACATAATCGTCCGCCAGCTTCCCGAGATTCCAGCGCGCCAGGTGCTGGCCGAACCGGTGCAGCGCAACACGGCGCCCGCCATCGGGCTGGCGGCCCACATTCTGCACTCGCTCGACCCGGAAGCGGTGATGGGCGTGTTTCCGTCGGATCACGTGGTCGGCAAACCGGCGGCGTACCGCGGCGTCGTGAAGAGCGCGTTCCGCGGCGCATCGGCCGGGAAGCTGGTGGTGGTGGGCATCCAGCCGAAGTGGCCGGAGACCGGGTACGGCTACATCGAATTTCCACGCGGATCGCAGGCCGGCGGGGCCGAGCCGGTCGCCGTGCTCCGCTTCCACGAGAAGCCGCTGCTGCCTAAGGCCCGGCGCTACGTGAGGGCGGGCCATTTCTTCTGGAACAGCGGCATGTTCTTCTGGCGCGCCGATACGCTGCTCGACCAGTTGCGCCAGCACGCTTCCAAAACGGCGACGGTGCTGGCGTCCCTTCCCCGTTTCGGAGCGCGCGATTTCGCCCGTAAGCTGGGGGAAGCCTTTCCGCTGTGCGACAACATCTCGATCGATTATGCGGTGCTGGAGAAGGCCGCCGCGGCTCGCCAGGTGAGCGGCATCCCCGCCGCCGACTTCGGCTGGAGCGACGTAGGAAGCTGGAACGCGGTGTTCGAGCTGCTTCCGCGCGATGCCGACGGCAATGCCACGGGCCGCGACTCTCTCTGTCTGGACGCCCACAATAACTTCGTGGACGCGCGCGACAAGCTGGTGGCGCTGTTGGGCGTCGACGACCTGATCGTGGTGGACACTCCCGATGCCTTGCTGGTGGCCTCGCGCGACCGCGCGCAGCAAGTGGGCGAGGTGGTGAAGGCGCTGGAGCGGAGGAATCGCGAGGACCTGCTGTAGGCGACGCAAGCGGTCACGAGGGATACGGAGACGGCCGCCGCGCCCCCCGCCATCGGCGCGGCGGCGCGTCTGCCCGCGATAGACGATAAAATAGCCTGGTGATCCACCGTTTCGTTCTTCACAACCAGGACATCCGCGAAGCCGGCGAGCTTTCGCTTTCCCCCGGACAAATCGGGCTGCTCTCCGGGTGGGGAGTTTTCAGCACCCTGCGGGTCGCCGGCGGAGTTCCCTTCGCTTTCGAGCGGCACTGGGCGAGGATCGCCCGCGATGCCGCCCGGCTCCACGTCGCCATCCCGGACGATTCCCAAGCCGTGCGCGGCAAGCTACTGGAACTGCTGCGCGCCAATCGGGCTCCCGATTGCACCCTCCGCCTGGCGATCGTGCGCAACGGCGGCGGCATCTGGGCCGGCCCGTCGAATGGCCGGGACAGCGACGTGATCGCCCTCACCGTCGATACTAAGGATTGGGGCACGGGCGTCAAGCTGGCCTACCAGGCCAACGGCCGTCACGCCGCCAGCCCGTTCGCGGGCGCCAAAATGCTCTCCTGGGCCATGAACCTCACCTGGGCGGAAGAGGCTCACGATCGCGGCTTCGACGAAGTGATTCTGCTGAACGAGCGGGGCGAGGTGGCGGAATGCACGTCCGCCAATATTTTCGCGGCCGCGGCCGGCGAAGTTTGGACCCCGCCGCTCGACTCGGGTTGCCTCCCCGGCATTACGCGGGAAGTGATCCTGGAGGAGGTTTGCGTGCCCGGAATCCGCATTGTCGAGAAGGTTCTCTATCCGGCGGATCTGGAAGCCGCCGAAGAGGTCTTCATCACTTCGACCACTCGCGACCTGCTGCCGGTCCGCCAGATCGAAGACCGCCAGGTGGGCCGCGGCGACCAAGCGCGCATGGCCCTACAGGCCGCCTTCCTGGCGTTCCTCGACGGCTACGTCGCGCAGCACAGGCAGACGCAGGCCGCCGGCCGGTAGTCTGAAGGTTTGGAGTAGCTCGGGCGGTCTTTGGAACGGGAGTTGAGAGCCGGAAATAGACCCCCAAAAAAGGAATGGTTCCAAGTGACCTGATTTCCAGCCTGGCTCGCCACGGGCATGCACCGTACCAAGCACTGCGTCCGGGAGCGCCGGGTGCTTCGCTGTTCCGCTCCCCTGATGCCGGTTTCTCCAGCTCCAGGATCGACGCCTCCCAGCGCACCGCAGCCTTCTAACGCTTCTCCCTGACGGAGCCGGCAGCTCGGATCGGCCTTTCCCTCGCCTGCAACAACGGCGCCTCTCAGCGCCGCCATTCCAGGGTCAAAGGTCCTGGCCTGCTCCTTCGCTCCCTCGCCACCAAGCTTCCTCGCCCGTTCGGCCATCCGCTCCACCCCCGCTCCCGGTTCGCCCCGGTCGCGGCGGCTTCCTTGCTTCTGGCCCGTTGCGGCTCCGCCTGCTGGCGCCTCGGACTGCTTCCGCTACCTCCGCTCCCCTTTCGGGCTCTTACCCCCGTCCGGATCGAAGCGTTCAGTCGCTTCCGCCGCCCTCCGGCCCGCCTTCCGAATCCGCCCGATCTCCTCTCGCTCCCCGCAGCCCATCGCTCTTTCAAGATCCAGGCCGCGGATCACCGTTCCAGGTCCGCTACGTTTCCGGAGGCTTGCTGTTCCTCAAACCTCTTGGAACCTTCCCCACTATGCCCGCATTCGCATTTTTCGTCAATTGCAAATTTCCCTGGTTGCGAGATTTTTCCTCAGTATTTATTTCGAGTATTTCCATTAGGTTACAGGTCGGTGCCGGTGAATCCGCTGTGGATAAAACGAGACTCGAGGCTCCTGTTTCTGCCATACTGGTCCGTCGTGCGAAGGCTCGCCATACGGCCCGGCGCTATTGGGGATTTCATCGTCTCGCTACCCGCCCTGGAGTGCCTGGAAGGCTCTCACCCGGGCGATTGGCTGGAAATCTGGACCGCCGCCGCGCACGTCCCGCTGGTGCGTTTTGCCCAGCGCGTGCGCGGGATCGCAGCGACCGGTCTGGACCTGCTCGGCGTGGCCGAGCCGCCCGCGCGTCTGCTCGCGGAACTGGCCGGCTTCGATTCCATCGTGTCCTGGTATGGCGCCAACCGCCCCGAATTCCGCGCCCTGGTGGATTCGCTGGGACTGCCGTTCACCTTCTTTCCCGCCCTGCCAGCCGCTGGCACTGGCGTTCACGCGGTGGATTTCTACCTCGAACAGGTGCGCTCCCTGACGGACCGATCCTCGGATGGCGTTCCGCGCATCGCCTGCCGTCCGCAGGATGCCGGCATCCGGGAACCGGCGGACTTCGCCGTCATCCATCCGTTCTCCGGCAGCCCCGCGAAGAACTGGCCGCTGGAGCGCTTCCGGGCCCTGGCGCGCGGGCTGGAACGCCGTCTGGCGGTACGGTGGTGCGCCGGCCCGGAGGATCCGCCGCTCTCCGGCGCCGTTCGCATCGACGACCTCTACCGCCTGGCCTCCTGGATTTCGGGAGCCCATCTCTACGCCGGCAACGATAGCGGCATCACCCACCTCGCGGCGGCCACGGGAGTTCCCGTGCTGGCCCTGTTCGGTCCCACCGATCCCGCCGTGTGGGCTCCCCGCGGAGAGCGCGTGCGGGTGGCCAGATGGAAGGAGCGGTAGTGGGTCAGTTTCCGGATGGTGCGTGGTGCGGGCGGTGGGTGGGCTCAACATGCGCCAAGGCCACTTGTCGGTACCCATATTCGTCCGTGCGGATTTCCGAGAAGGGTGGCGATCGATAAGGTTGCAGCCGTAGGTTGTCGGTCCGAATTCGATTCAAACCAGACGTAGTCCGCCTGGACGAACCGTCTTAGGACTGGCTGGCCGAAGGGGAGAACCCGCGAAACAGGGCCCCTACGTATACCAGCAACTCTTCAAATGCTTGGCCAGAGGCAGCCTTTGCAACCAGGGTGGCCATGAGCGAGCTCCCGGCGATCACGCCTTGCCTGAGGATCATCGCTTGGTGCCCAGCCGTCACCGACCAAATCAGGGCACCAGCGCCTACCAGCCCGACGAGAAGAAACGCCTCACCCAGCGTGACGAACAAAAGAAGACGATCCAAACCCCGGTTGCACTCCGCCTCGACGCCGCGCCATCTATCACCAGTCTTCGGTTGGCATACCGCCAGGAACATCACGAGACTCTGCAGAGGATTCAGCCTAAGGGAACCCTCGAAGCCAGCCCCACGCCCGATGACATCCGCGATCTCAATTTGCAGAGGGACAAGAGCTCGCATACACAACTGAGGTACGTGGGTCCAACATACACACCTTCGGATCCAGGCCGCGGACAAGTCCCACAAACCAATTCCGGCCTGCCGTCGCGTGGCGTTACTCAGTCCCCTGCCAACTGACTCCAAGAACAGCCGGCTCCGCAGGTATGACCCAAACCGAATCCTGGCTGCCCCCTCTATCACCTTACCGGCAACTGTGACTGTCGCGAGTCCGATGACCCACGAGACGACGCCGTCCCCTGGTGCGGAGCCGCGAAGCAACGTCCAGGGGTGAGTCTCCGAGAACAATAGCGGGGTAACCGCACAAAAGACTATCCCAGCCGCAAGCCACCGAAACACCTCCGATAGATCCCGACGATCCAACAGTTCAGCCAATCCGGACTCCCCTTCTACCCGTGCAGCTCCGTTCGCAGTCTCTCCATCTTATCGCGAGCTTCCTCGACCGAACCACACAACTCGAATCCGGGTAAGCTAGGCAGGCCTAAGTCGGTCAGAGCACGAACGTAGTCGGGCGGGTAATTCGCGCAAATAAGAATCCCCGACCGTGCCCGGACCACTTTGTACAGTTCGAAGATCCCCTTGACGACTTGGCTGCCAGCAACCCTGGCCGTAATCGAAAGAATGCAGTCTCGGTTGGTCTGCGTCCCGGCAATGGCCTCATACTTCTCCACGAGTTGCTTCCGAAAGGGCTCGTCGAATCCAGCATCAATGATAGCAAACTCAGGATAAGAGGCTTCAATTTCAACCGACCCCGCGCTAACAGTTGCGTTTACCGTGATGTCTTCCGTCATTGTTCCCCCTTCCGCCACTTTTGACTGAACTTCATTCGAATTAGTCTCCCTTGACGGAGCACCTCTAGGCTGTCGGAGTACCAGAGCATCAACAGGGTCCCCCACTGCTCCATCTCCGGAGTTAGTTTTGCCACTCTTTCCACAAGGGCGCGGCGGTCTGGGCCGAGGCTCTTGTCCCAGTCCCTCCACTCGCTTGGCTGATCTAAGTCAACTACCGCATCCGAGCTTACACGCCGAAACGTGACACGAATTCGGTCTCCCTTCCTGGTCGCGTGCCGGAACGAGTTCAAGATAGCCTCGAAGATCCCCATCCAGAGACGCCCGTAGTCGCCATCCCACGAAACCCGTCCTGCCCAGTCCCGAGTATCCGGACGCAGGGTCCGACCGATCTCTTTCATGGCATCGATCGAGTTAACGATAGTGAATTCAATCTGTTCATCGGCACCGCTGCCGCTTCGAACCACGGAGATCGTGGGAGCGCTGTCCACCCTCCTTCGGTCAGTGTTGCTTCCGATTCTAACGACCACCGCGCACTGGTCGTCTTGCGCGATCCCTGCACCCGAATGATTGGTCACGCCGTCGATGATCTTCTTGGCGATCTCGTCAACGTCAGCGTCAAGGTACCGCATGACCTGGGAAGACAGACCGCCGACTCCCCAAGGGTTGCCTGCCTCGTCGCGGGCCTCGATAACGCCATCGCTGTAGGCGACAATGAGGTCCCCAATGTGGATCGACTCAGTGGCAAGAGCCGGTTCGATTTTGTAGTGCGAGTAGCCGCTGCCCACATAGACTCCCGCAGCTTGGATGGGGTCTGGCTGCGGCTGGCCGTAGCGGAATATCAGCGGCGCTGGCATCCCTGCATTTGCAAGCTGGAGGGTCCCCTTGCTGGTACTCAGTCGAAACAGGTTCATGGTTGCGGCGAGGTCCCTGGTTGTCCCGAAGCGCTCGAACTGTCGGTCAACCCGACTCAGCACATCCCGTGGGTCCGTATTGGCACCCTGCTCCATCGTCGAATCTAAGACGTGCCGGATAAGGGTGCTGGATATCGCCGCAAGAAAACCGCGCCCCTCTACGTCAACCAGGTAAAGCCACGTGTCGCCGTCGTTAGCCGTATACCAGTTGAAAAAGTCGCCGTATACACCGGCGCCCTGACGGAATGCTCCGGCCACCGCGATGTTTTCTCGCCGCAGCGCGGGGGGAGGAGGCGTGAAGTGCTTCAGCGCTGAGCGGGCAGCTTCCAACTGCGCGGAGTGCCCCAACTCGTCGAGTTGCGACTCGTATTTCTTCTTATTCTCCCTGAGCTCACGGACATAATTCATCCGTTCCCTGGCGAGCGTCTCGCGGGTGCTTATGCGGTAAAATAGCGCAGTGATGACTCCAGCAAGCCCGAGTATAAGCACAAGCGCAATCGGCCAGCCGGTGTACGGTCTCAATGCGCGGGGAATTCTTCGGCCGGCCACGTTCGCTTCGAGATCATCGAGTGCGGAGTCCAACCGGTGAGAGTTCTCGACGAAATGAGGGTCGGATGTGCTGAATTCAGCGATTGACGTCTGCAATACCCGCGCAGCACTGACGCAGGCTGCCTGCGCCCCGGGATCCGATCGGCACCCGTCCAGAATGGCTAGCGCCACCCGAACCGCGGCGGACTTGTCCTTCGCCTTCGAAAGGGTGCCCAGGAGCCCCAATGACCGAGCGGGGCTCGAAACGTAGCTTCTCACCATCGTTGTGATGCATTGGTCCATGTCGTTACTGAGACTCTGCGTCATTAAGACATACTTGATATTGTCGAGCAGGTGATCTGAAGAGGCCGGGTCGGAACCAGCGTCAACAGTGGGAAGGCGGTCGCAACCGCCCCTCGATACAAGCGGGAGAATAGCGGCGGCCAGCTCCCCCGTACCAGTTATGAAGGCACGCCCGGCAGACGTGATGGCCTCGTCGCGGACAGCCGGTTCGCTGTCCTCCTGCGCCTGTCGAACAACCCTAACCACAGTGTCCGTGTCGCTATGCAGCCGTACTAGCGAGCGCAGAATCGCCACCCGGACCGTCACCTTGTCCTCGATCGGAAGCCGTTCAACGAGAGCCCGAAACGCCTCCGGGCGGCTTGCATCAGCCGCTTGTCCCAACGCGCGGGCCGCAGAAAGCCTCACCTTCTGTTGACTTGCTGAAAGGTTGAGAATGAGGTCCGCGCTGGTTTGAGAGAGGGTAGCCGATGGCCGGACCAACAAGAGCGCCATGGAAAACATTGCGGCCCCGCCAACGAAGTTCCTCGCTGCGAAAAATAAGCGTTTCATGCCAACCCTGCTGCGACGTAAGCGTTGAGGGCGCGCCACAGCTTTCTCAGTCATTATACTCGCATGTCCGGCGGCTTCAGCCCGGTCTGGCTGAGCCTGGCCACTTTCGCTGCCGAGAATCGATATCGACAGGCAGGGGGTTAAGCCGCTCAGCCACCCAAGTGGATTCCACTGATCTGCAGACGCAGAGCACCCATTCTGGCCATCTACTGTGGAACGCTTCGATTACTGGAGGATGCGCGCACGCAAACGCACTTCTGGCCAACGGCGACGCTCCGGGCGACTCGTCGCCTGCCGGGAAACTGACTCATCACCGAATAAGCCGGAGTCCCAGATGCCGCGCGGGTGACCTATGTTTCCTTTGCACGGAACCGCGAACGTGAGTGAGCGGCCCGAACGTGAAGCCAGCCCGCCGTCCGCAGGCTCTCACGCGGGACGCGGCGGTCCTTCCTCACCCACGGGCCGTTCGCTAACGCTCACGGTTCCGTGTCGCGCGACCGATCATGGGGGACTGGTGGAAATATCCATCTGAAAATGTCCCCCTGGAGACTTCCGCCCCGTCCGCCGGAGTTACAATAGCAGCACCGCCAATGGCTGCCCGGCTGAATCCTACGCACACGCCCCCGGAACTGGTCGACCTGCGCCGCCTGTCGGCGCGCGACCTGGACCCGTTGATCGAGGAGGAGACCGCGGAATGGAGCCAGGAGATCGACTGGGACTTCGGAAAATCGGCCGGCCTGATCCGCCGTTTCGTGGACCTTCATGCGCTCGCAGGCAGCGCCCTGGTGGACGACGGAGAAGCCGTCGCCTACGTGTACTACGTCCTCGAAGACAACAAGGGCCTAGTGGGAGACCTGTACGTCCGCCGCAACCACCGCGGGCATGGGTATGAGGATCTGCTGCTCGGGACCGTCCTCGGCGCCATCCGCGAGCACGCGCAAATCAACCGCGTGGAATCCCAGCTCCTGATGCTCGATTTCGCGCCGGGGCGCGCCCTGCCGTTTGCTTCCGACGCCGCCCAGTACGAACGCAATTTCATGCGCGCCGAACTGGCGGCGGCCGACCTGCGCGAAGCCAGCGTGCGCACGCCCATCTACATCGAGCGCTGGAACGACCACTACCACGACGGGGCCGCGCAGGTGATCGCCGAGGCCTACTCGGGGCATGTTGACAGCCGCGTGAACGACCAGTACCGCAGCGTGGCCGGCGCGCGGCGGTTTCTGTTCAACATCGTGCAGTTTCCGGGATGCGGCACGTTCTTCCAGCCCGCCTCCTACGCCGCCTTCGAGGCCGTCTCCGGACGCCTGTGCGGCATTTCCCTGACCAGCATGGTGGCGCCCGGCTGCGGCCACATCACCCAGATCTGCGTATCTTCGGCGGTGCGCGGCAAGGGCGCCGGCCACGAATTGCTGCGCCGCTCGCTCATGACATTGAAAGAGGTGGAATGCCACGCCGTCTCGCTCACCGTCACCGCCGTCAACCGCGATGCCGTGGCGCTGTACGAGAAGGTGGGCTTCCGCACCATCCGGCGCTTTTCGGCCTACGCCTGGGAATGGCCTACCTGACGCCCGCCATCAGCCGCACCGTCGGCCGGACGAGCAGCGCCATCGCCACCGCGGCGACGAGGCTGAAGGCCGCCACATAGCCGAAGAGCCAGGGCAGCGGCACCGAACTGTACAGCGAGGCCGCCTTCCCGGCGAGCCAGTTGCCGATGCTGATGGAGAGGAACCAGATCCCCATCATGAAGCCGGCCGCCCGCGCCGGCGCCAGTTTGCTCACCGCGCTCAGGCCCACCGGACTCAACGACAGTTCCCCGAGGGCTTGCAGGAAATACGTGCCCAGAAGAAACAGCGCGGAGACCCGCGTGCCGCCGCCGATGATCGCCGCCGCCGGTATCAGGATGGCGAACGAAGCCGCGTTCAAAAGAAGGGCCAGCGAGAATTTTGCCGGGCTGGATGGATCCCGGCGGCCCAGCGCCAGCCACAGCCAGGCAAACACCGGCGCCAGCGCCACCACGAACACCGGTTCCACGGTCTGCAACCATGAGGACGGAAACGCCAGGCCCAGGACGACGCAGCGCGTGCCGCGGTCGGCGAACAGGTTGAGCGAGCTCCCGGCCTGTTCCAGAGCGGCCCAGAAGACCGCCGAAGAGACGAACAGCACCAGCACCGCGGTGGACCGCTTCCGTTCCTCGGGCGACCATCCCTTGCCGAAGATCAGCCAGGAAAACACCACCACCGTGACCAGCAGCAGAAAGTACCCCAGCCCGCCAGAGATCAGCTCCGGCGTAATGGAAACGGCGCCGCTCAAACCCAGCGCGGCACACCCGCCGAGCACCCCCACCGCCGCCAATCCGGCAACCACGCCGTGGCGCTTCTTGCGGCGGCTGTTTTCCGGCGATCCCCAGCCGGCCGGCCGGCTTCCCGCATCGCCCAGCGACCGGCCGAACGCCACGTACTGGATGAGCCCGACGAACATTCCCAATCCCGCCACCCCGAATCCCCACCGGAAGCCGTAGTGCTGTCCCAACCAGCCGCACACGATGGGCGCCGCCACCGCGCCCGAGTTGATGCCCATGTAGAAGATCGAGAAACCCGAATCGCACCGCGGATCGCCCGGCGGATAGAGCTGGCCCACGATGGTGCTCACATTGCCCTTCAACAGCCCAGTGCCCATCATCAGCAAGATCAGGCCGGCATAGAACGGCAGTTCGCCGGGCGCCAGCAGACAGAACTCGCCGCCCGAAATCAGGATGCCGCCCGCCAGCACCGCGCGCCGCTGCCCGATGAACGTGTCGGCGATCCAGCCGCCCGCCAGGCACAGCAGGTACACCATGGCGGTATACAGGCCGTAGATGGAGCCCGCCTTGGCGTCTTTGAAGCCCAGGCCGCCCTCGGCGATCTTGTGGGTCATGTAGAGGATCAGCAGGGCGCGCATGCCGTAGTAGCTGAAACGCTCGAACATCTCCGTGAAGAAGAGCGTGGCCAGGCCAAGCGGATGCCCGAAGAAGCGCGTATCGGCGCCGGCTGGAGCGGGATCGGGATGCATGCGGTGAATCCAGTATAATCGAGCGTCGCGATGGGCCGGCTGGGGCGCAAACCGGGGCGGGCCTCAGGATGCCGTCCTGCCCTCCGGCGGCGCGCGCGCTACTGCTTCCTGGCGCGGCTCAGCCTCCGGTAGTACTCCGCCACCGCATCCAGGTAACCTTCGGGAATCGGTTGGTTCCCCGGACTGCGCACCGTGCCGCCGCCATCGGCGGCGTCCAACATGCGCCGCAGTTCCAGTTCCACCTGTTCCACGTCGGCCAAGGCCGCCTGGATGCGTTCGCCGAGCAGCGGGCCGTCGGTGTAGCGGGCCGGGTCGAGCGGGCCCAGATCGCGGATCGCGTTCCGGATGTCGCGCTGGGTGTTCGTATCGTCCTTGAATTGCCGCTGCAGCTCGCCCAGGTCTTGCAGCGCGTCGCGGTAGAACTGGCCGTAATCCCGCGCGTTCCAGAGTCCGCCGTTCTGCTGGCCGCCGGGGCCGTTCCGGACCTGGCCGCCCGTCTGCTGCCCACCGGGCTGCTGCCCGCCCTGCGTCTGGCCGTCCGGTCCCTGCCGGTCGCCCCGTCCCTGCCGTTGGCCGTCCGGTCCCTGCCGGTCGCCCTGTCCCTGCCGCTGGCCGTCCGGTCCCTGCCGACTGTCCGGTCCTTGCCGCTGGCCGACCGGCGCCTGCCGTTGGCCGTCCGGTCCCTGCCGCTGGCCGTCCGGTCCCTGCCGGTCGCCCTGTCCCTGCCGCTGGCCGACCGGCGCCTGCCGCTGGCCGTCCGGTCCCTGCCGGTCGCCCCGTCCCTGCCGCTGGCTGTCCGGTCCCTGCCGACTGTCCGGTCCTTGCCGCTGGCCGTCCACGCCGGGCTGAGCCGCCTGCAGCATCTGCCGGAATTGCTGGAGGCGGTCGAGCGCGGCCTCCACCGTCCGGTCGTCCGGACCCGGTTTGTTGCGGCCGGCGCCCAGCGCCTGCCGCACCTTCTGCAGCTCCTCGCGCAACTGGTTCAACCCCGCCGTGATCTCCGATTCCGACATCACGGCGTACTCTCCGAGGCCCCGGCGGGTCCACTCGGAATTGCGCTGCATGTCGCGCGCCAGTTCCCTCTGCTGCATGTTGCCCAGCGCCTCGCGCATCCTGGCCGACGCCTGGCGCTCGGTGGACTGCAAGTCGCGCGCCGCGTTCTGTATGTCCTGTTCCAGTTTCTTCAGGCTGGCGATTTCCTTATCCTGGGAATCCGCCAACTGGCCGGCCTGCTGGCGGTTGGGACTCTGGTCGTTGGCGTACGCCCGCCGTATCCGGCCTTCGAACTCCTGCTGCTGGCGCGCCAGATCCTCGGCTTGCCGCGTCACATCGTCCACCTGGCCGGCGGCCTGCTGGCCCTTCATGGCGGCGATCAGTTGCCCGGCCTCTTTCAGACGGTCCGCGGCCCGGCGCTGCGCCGCCTGGGCTTCGGGCGATCCGGCCCGCAGCGACGAGTTGGCGTTTCGCATATCGTCCACGGATTGCCGCAACTGCTCGATGGCCTTGTTCAGAACCGCGGCATCCGCGTTCTGCAGACGCTGATTCTGCCGCGGCTGTCCCGGCTGCCCAGCCTGATCCTGTGCCATCTGGGAGAGCCGGTCCGTATCGCTCTGCCGGCCCTGTGCGCCGCCCTGCTGCTGGCCGCTCGACTGCTGACCGCCCGGTTGCTGACCGCTCGACTGCTGGCCACTTGACTGCTGGCCACTCGACTGCTGGCCACTCGACTGCTGACCGCCCTGCTGCTGGCCTCCTTGCTGCAACTGCTCCATCTGCTGGCGGAGTTGTTCGGCTTCGCGGCGCAACTGCTCCTGCTGCCAGCGCTGTTGGGCAGTCTGTTGCGCGTCGCGGCGCTGCTGTTCGGCCAGTTCCTGCTGGCGCCGGGCCAGTTCCTGGAGCTTTTGCATGGCGTCGTCCACCTGCCGCTGGGTCTGTTCGGCCGGCAGATTCGGGCGCGCTCCTTCGTACTGGTTCTTCTCGGTGTCTAGTTCCAGGTCGAACAGCCCTTCCAGGTCGCGGGTGGCCCCGCCCGCGCCGCCGCCGCCTCCACCACCGCCCTGGGGGCCGAACGCCACCTGGATGTCGCGGAAGGTGGCTTCGGCGCGCAGCAGGAATTGCAGCGCGCGCTGTTCCGGCGCCAGGGCCTCCTGCCACTTCGCGCCCTTCAGTTTGGAGGCCGCCGGAGACATTTCCGCCGCGGCCTTCTCCATATCGTCCACGAAGGCCTTGAACGAGTCGCCGGCTTGCTGCAACTGGCGCACTTTGAGGCGCTCGGCCAGCGACGTGGCCTGGTCCCGCAGTTTGGACTGCACCTGGGAGAGAAACGCCGCATTCTCGGCCTCGGTGCCCTTGGCGCCCTGGCCCTTGGCCTGGTTCCAGGTAGCCGTGACGATCTCTTTCTGGCGCCTGGAAATCCGGTCCTGCTGGCTGGCCGGGTCGTCGTCTCCGCCGCCGCCCGCGCCGGCGTCCTGCTGCGACTGCGAGAAATTCCGTTCGAAGGGCTGCGCCTCGATGAAGAACATGTCGGTGCTGGAGGTCTGCCGCGCGCCCTTGGCCACGGCGTACAGGCTCACGATGTCGCCCGGTTCCACCCGAAAATCTTCCAGCGCGAGGGTGGCGCTGGCGGACGAGTTCTTGCCGTCCTTCGATTGCAGCAGCGAAACGGCCTTCTCCGGCGCGCCGTTGACCGAGTAGCGCAGTTCCACGCTCCGTAGCGCGAAATCGTCCTTGGCGTCCACGGCCACCGTAACTTCCTCGATCGGCGACGCCCGAAAATCGCGGCCGGGCCGGGCGATCTTCACTTCCGGCGGGCGGTCCTTGATGGCTTCGATGAAGTAGTCCTCGCTGAGGCGGACGTCTTCGCCGTTCTCGACGGCCGCCACGTGGTACATGCCGTCCTTGAGAATCGGCACGCTGGCCGCGGGCATGCCGCCCGCGCCCGCGCGCAGGTCGATTCTGGAGCCGTCGTCCAGCATCAGGACACCGTTCGAAAGCGGACCGCCGGTCTCGACTTCCACCTCGCCCATGGTGCCTTCCACGGCCCGCAGATCGCCGCCAGGATCCTCCACTGCGTCTTTCATTCCCGACCAGCCCGGATAATGATACGTCACGCGGATTCTCCTGACCGGCGGCAAGTCCACCACCCTCAGCTTGTATTCGGGCGACCGTAGGCCGCCGGCCTCGACGTAGTAATCCAGGCTTTCGGAAACGCCCGCGATCAGGAACTGGTACGACGAGCCGCCGGAGGCCGCCCGCATCTCCGCCTGTTCCCATCGGGAAGCGCTCGAGTACCTGGCGAAGAAGCGCACGCGCGGCGCGGAGAAGCCCGTCAATCGAGCGGAGATCACCTGGTCGGCGCGCTTGCGGATGGTGCGATTGCCCGGGTCCACGCGGATGGCGTAGTAGGGCCTGGCGCCGCCCTTGGGCAAACCGGCCCAGAGTAGCGACGTGCCGTACCCCAGGAATCCGGGGCCGGACGTTCCCAGCCACACCAGCGCGAGCACGGCCGCGATGGCCGCCGAAGAGAAGCCGCAAATCCATGCCGTTCGGGCGACGCCGGCCGGATGGGCCTGTTGCGCCACCGCCAGCGCGTCGCCGGCCAGCAGGGGGAGGAACGGGTCGCCGGGATTCGCTTCCAGCTTTTCGACGAACGTCAACAGGCGCTCCTCGAATTGCGGATAGCGGCTTTCGGCCCGGCGCGCGGCGTAGCGCCGGTTCAGGCGGATGACCGGGATCGCCAGCGCGGCGGCAATCGCCATGGCCAGGCCCAGGAAGAGGAACAGGCGCGCACCCAGAACGCTTCCGCCGGAGAAGGCGAAGCCGTTGGCCGCCAGCACGGCCAGCACCGTCAGACCCAGCGCCGCCAGGGCGGTGACGGCCGCCCCGCGCGTGAGCGCCAGCCATCGCAGACGCCGTTCCAGGGCGTCGAGGTAGCCGGACAAGCGGTCCAGGGAATTCATGCCGCCTCCTTGCCGGCGCAGAGGAGCCGGCCCTCCGTGGGGCTTCTGGCCGATAGCGCCGCCTCGCGCACTAACCCAAATTCCTCACGCGAGGCAAGCGGAAGCGTTCGGACGGGGCGAAAACACCGGGGACAGGCGGCTCCGTCCACGCTGCGCAGGGGGATTCGGTGCTTGAGCGGGATAAGGCGCGCGCCTTGGGACGGAGTCGTCAGTCCCCGCGTTTTCGCAGGCTCTCGCAAGAAGTAGGTCATGCCGCCTCTTTGTTGACGGAAAGATGCCGATTACCCAGCAGGCTTTCGGCCACGGCCAGCGCCAGCACCGCCAGCATCACGTACCACCAGAGCGAGAGGGTGTTTCGACTTTCTGTTGTGGTCCCTCCGCCCGTCGCATTCCCGTTGGCTGTATTTTGCCACAATTCCAGGGTCTCCGGCGGAGCCGGCGCCAGATCGGACTCGCGGCGGTCGGAATTCACGGCCACCAGTTCGCCCGGCCCGTTGGGGCGGCGGATGTCGTAGAAGCCCGCCATGGTGAACTGGATGTTCTGGGCCGTGGTCGCCTCTTCGAGGGACAGCACGCGGCCGCCGGTGGGGTCGACCACGTCCACCGCCGCTCCCTTTTCCCTGGAATCGCGCAGTTCGGCGAATGCGCCGACGGGCACGCCGGCGGGGCCGTCGTCCAGCCGCCCCAGGTAGCGCGCGGTCTGCTGGACGAACGGTACCCAGGCGGCGTGCAGCGGCAGATCGTTGTCCACGTTGTCGAACGTCGAGGCGAAAACCAGGACGCGCCCGCCGCCCACGCGAGTATCGAGCAGCAGGGGCAATTGGCTGCCCAGTCGCGCCGCCACGCGGGCCCCCATCGGCTGCACGCGCTCCGCGCGGTAGAACTTGACGTCCTCCCAGTGGCGGTTCTCGAGGATGGAAGGATGCGACGGATCCAGCCACGCGGCGGTTTCGAAGCGCTCGCCTTCGCGCCCGGCGTAGCTTGTCCCGGCTATGGGCAGGTCCGCCACAGGCACCTTGGGGCGCTCCGCCGACACGCGGCCCAGGGCCACCAGCAGGCTGCCTCCGCCGCGGACATACTCCGTCAACCGGGCGTCGAATGCGGCGGGCAGGGTGACGTCCGAAAGCACCACGAAGGCGTAGCTGGCGGGCGTCACGTTGGCCAACTGGTCCGGGGTTGCCGGATCGATGGTGAAAGCCGATTGGCCCGACGCCTCCAGCGCCGCTTTGAAATAGAGGAGCGCCTGGGGGTTGCCGGGCGAGTGAACGAACAATGCGTGGCGCGCGTCGGCCCGCTCCACCGAAAAGTAGAACGCGTCGTCGGCGGGAAGCGCGTCGCCGCCGTCGATGGCCACTTCGCCGCGGTTGCGTCCGTAGGGCACGTCCATGGAAAGGAACTCCACGGATGCGCGCCCGTTCTCCGGCACTTCCACGGTCTTCGACTCCACCTCGCGGCCATTGAGTTTGAGCGTGACCTTGCGGGCGGCCTTGGGGGTGTTGTAGCCCGAGACGGTGGCCAGCACGCGCGTCTTTTTGGCGTCGTAGACGCGCCGCTGCGCAACCACGTTCTCCACCGTGAAATTGGGCGCGGGCGCGGTAGCGAGCGGGTGCGGCTCGAGTTTGATTTCGGCGTTCAGCCGCAGATCGTTGAAGTTCGACGGCATGCCGCTCTGCTGCATGTCGGAGAACAGGTGAACCGCGAGCGGCAGGCGCAGCGAATTGGCGATGGAGCCGAGCGATCGCGACAGCTCGGCAAAGGAGGTGCGCGCGTCGGTGGGCGCGATGGCGGCGATGGCGGCAATGAGCGCCCCACGATCGCCGGTGACTTCGCTCATCGCCTGGACCCGCGACCCGAACGCCAGCACCTGCGCCCGCTGTCCGGCGCCGAGGCCGTCCACTACCGACCTGGCCATGTCCTTGGCTTGCGCCAGCCGATTGCCGGCGCGCATGCTGAGCGAGTTGTCGATGGCCAGCACGGCGACCGCGGCCGAGCGGTCCAGGGGCAACAGCCGCCGCGGCACATAAGGATGGGCGAACGCCAGGGCCAAGAGCGCGACGAGCGCCGTGCGCAGCGCGAGCAGCGTCAGGTACCGCAGACGGCGGTGTTTGATGGAACTCTGCGTGCGCCTCTCGAAGAACCGCAGCGAGGCGAACGGCAACGGCGTGGACTTGTGCTTGCGCAGCAGGTGCAGCCACACGGGCAACCCCACGGCCGCCAGCCCGGCCAGAAACCAGGGGGTCAGGAAGCCCATGTGGCGCCTCCCGAAGCATGACGATCTTTGTGGGGCAGGCTTTCAGCCTGCGGCGGGTTTTCAACCCGCCTTCCGACCTTGCTGGCGGCGCCGCGGCGGCCCGCAACCGAACCAGGTGCGGCTTCCCGGGCCACCGGGCGGGTTGAAAACCCGCCGCAGGTTGCCAACCTGCCCCACCTAAAACCGATAGCACGGGCCGCCATCACAGCCTCCCCTTTCGCACGCTCAGGTACTCGCGCAAGCCCTCGTCCAGGGGACGGCTGGTGTCCATCAGAAAATAGTCGAGGCCCGCGCCGCGCGCCTTGCCGCGCAGCATCTCGATGTGGGCGTCGATCTTCCGCCGGTATTCGCCGCGCGCGTATTCGGGCGAGACTTCGAGCGAATTCGCGCGGTCTTCCATGTCCACCAGCAGCACCGGCTCGCGGAACGCGGGCCGGATCTCCCGCGGGTCCAGCACGTGGAACAGAATCACTTCGTTGCCCTTGTAGCGCAGCGGTTCGATGCAGCGAACGATCGCCGCCGGGTCCTCGTAGAAATCCGAAATCACCACGGCGATGCCGCGCCGGTGGAGGAAGTTCTGGAAATGCGCGAAGGGCTTGAGGTAATCCGTGCGCGTTCCGGCCTCGGCCTTCCCGATGGCGTGCAGCAGGCGGAAAAGCTGTCCCTGGCGGGTGGAGGGCGCCACGTAATTCACTACCTCCTCGTCGAAGACGATGAGCCCGGCCGCGTCGCGCTGCTGGTGGGCCAGGTAGCACAGCGACGCTGCCAGGTACCGCGCGTAGTCCAGCTTGTGTACGGCGTGCGAACCGAAAGCCATGGACGCCGAGGCGTCGAGCAGCACCAGGAGTTGCGAGTTGGTCTCGCCGCGGTAGCGCTTAAGGAAGGTGCGGCCGGTGCGGGCGAAGACGTTCCAATCCACGTGGCGCAGGTCGTCGCCTTCGGAATAGGCGCGGTATTCGGCGAACTCCTGGGAGAACCCGAAGTACGGGGAACGGTGCAAACCGGCCACGAAGCCGTCCACCACCGTTTTGGCGACAAGGTCCAGACCCGAAATGGAAGCCAGCGTGGCCGGGTCGAGGAATCGCTGCAGCATGGCGGAGGCTCCTGATCCCGCGGCGCCGGCTTCCATTCCAGAATGCGCCGCAGGATGTCGTCCTGTTTCAGGCGGTCGGATTCGGCGTGGAAGTTCAGCAGCACGCGGTGGCGCAGCACGGGGATGTAGAGAGCGCGAATGTCGTCGTAGGTCACGTGATAGCGGCCCTTCATGAGCGCCCGCGCCTTGGCGGCCAGCACCAGGAACTGGGCGGCGCGCACGCTGGCGCCGTAGTTGACGTACTTGCGGACGAAGTCGGGCGCGTTCTCGTCGCTGCTGCGCGAGACGCGCACCATTTCGACGGCGTACCGCGCCACGCTCTCGCCGATGGGGACCATGCGCACCAGTTGCTGGAAGTCCAGGATTTCGGCGGCGTCGGTGACCGGGTCGGCCGTGGGCACGGTGGTCACGGTGGTGAGGTCCACTACCTCCAATTCTTCGTCGGCGGTGAGGTAATCGAGCACGGTGTTGAACAGGAAGCGGTCCAACTGGGCCTCGGGCAGCGGGTAGGTGCCTTCCAACTCGATGGGGTTCTGGGTGGCCAGCACGAAGAACGGCGCGGGCAGTTGGTAGTTGTTGCCGCGGACCGTGCAGGCGCGCTCCTGCATGGCTTCGAGCAAAGCGCTCTGCGTCTTGGGAGGCGTGCGGTTAACTTCGTCGGCCAGCAGGATGTTGCCGAAAATGGGACCGGGGACGAAGGTCCAGGTGCGGTGGCCGGTGGCCTGGTCCTCTTCGATGATATCGGTGCCGGTGATATCGCTGGGCATCAGATCCGGCGTGAACTGGATGCGCTTGAAAACCAGGCCGAGGGTCTGGGCCATGGTGCGCACCAGCAGCGTTTTGGCGGTGCCGGGCAGGCCGGTGATGAGGCAATGGCCGCCCACGAACAGAGCGATCATCACCTGTTCCAGCACCTCTTCCTGGCCGACGATGACGCGGTGCACCTGTGTCACGATTTCGGACTTCACCTCGCGGAAGCGCTGGATGCGCGACCTTAAAGCTTCCGGCTCCAACTGCGGCTTGGATATGGGCATGTGTGGTCTCGTTCCTAGTTCAATTCCAACAACAGCTTCTGGGCCGGGCGGAACCCGGGCGCGATTTCCAGGGCGGCCAGCACTTCATCCCTGGCCAGGTCCTCCTGGCGGTTCGACCGGTAGGCCCGCGCCAGGTCGTAGTGCGCCTGCGCCGGGTCGATGGGGTTGCGCGCCAGCACGGCCTGGTATTCGCGGATGGCGCCCGCGGCATTGCCCTGATCGAGCCAGAGGCCGCCCAGTTTTCGATGCTGTTCCGGGTCCATCGGATAGATATAGTTCAAGCGTTCGAGCGCATCGGCGGCTTCCTTCTTGCGGCCGGCATCCTCCAGGCTGGCGGCGAGCACCTCGATCCGCGCCGGGCTGCGTCCGCCGGCGCGCACATAGCGCCACAACTCGCCGATGGCCGCGTTCCGGTCGCCGCGGGCGAGGTAGACAGCCGCCAGCGATTCGTACACGCTGCCGTCTTCCACGTACTCGGGGTACCAGTTCTCAATCGAGCGGCCCAACTGGATGGCCTTTTCGATGCCGGTCCGGTCTTTGCTCTTTTCGGCTTTCGACGCCAGATCCGCCAGCTCCCGCGCGGACTTCTTCCACTCGTCGAAATGGTCCAGGGTGGGCTTCGTCCCGGCCTCGAGCGCCGCCAGGAACCGACGATCGAATTCGGCGGGCTCCATCTTCAGCTCCCGCCTGATGACCGTGGCGGTGTCTTCTCCCTTGGCGTAATCGTGGAGCATGGCCAGGATGACGTCCCATCCCCACCTCGTGGTTATGTAGTCGCAGATGCGGCCTGCCTGGAAGTAGCTGATGCCGATCTGCTGGGGCCGTGAGGGGTGGATGAACCCGCGGTCGAGCGAGGCGACGGGCAGTAGTTGATGCTCCCGGATGGCGGCGATCTCGTCGGGGCCCAGGCGGTCGCCCCACTCGGGATTGACGGCCGTTTCCTCGTACACGGCGATGCCTTCGGTGAACCAGCGCGGCACGTGGGAATCGGTCATGGCGAGGGTAAAGACGTGGCTCATCTCGTGCCACAACGTGGAAGCCCAGTGGAAGTGGCCCGGGGGAAGGCCGGAAGGGCTGTCCATGGCAATGGTGTATCCGAAGGTGACGCCGAGGGCGCCGAAACCGGGCATGCCCAGCGCGCGCACGGCGAAATCCTCGTGGTCGGGATAGGCTTCCACCTGCACCGGATGAGCCAGTTTCAGTTGGTACTTCTTCTCGTAGACGGAGATCACCCGGTCCATTTCGGCCTGGAAGTACGGCCGCAGGAACTCGCCCTCCTTTTTGTCGAATCGCAGGATGGTGCGGGGAGTGGCGAAGGTCACGAACTTTTTGTCGAAGCTCTCCAGCAGGCGCAGCGAGTTGGCGGTAGCCGTGCTTTGAAAATGACCGTCCCAGCAGAGTTCCAGTTGCCGGAAGGCTTCGGCGTTGCGGCCCATGCGCATCAGGCCGATGCCCAGTTCCGAGCGCGCCGAGAGAAGTTGCGGGTCCAGTTCGACGGCCTTGCGATAGAACCCGATGGACTCTTCGTAGCGCCGGTTGAGCATGAAGAAATGGCCGATGGTCTCGTAACCCCTGGCGGTATGCGGGTCGAAGGGGGACTCGGTTTCGCCGGCCAGCAGGCCGATGGAAGCGAGGACGGCTTTGGCCCCGGCCGAGTTGGGGTCCATAGCCAAGGCCTTTTGGGCTTCTTCGGTGGCGCGGGCGTCGTCGTTGTCTTCGAGCGCGAGGCGCGCCAGCAACTCCTGCGCTTCGAGGAGGTGCGGATCGAGATCGAGGGCGCGCCGCGCCAGCGCGGGGGCGTTCCCGCCGAACTCGCCGGCGGCCAGCAGCGCTTCGCCCAGGACGGCGCCGGCATGGTTCTTGTCGAGCGCGAGCGCCTCCTCGAACAGCTTGAAGGCATCGCCGGAGTGCCCGTACTCGATGTACATCCGGCCCCAGCGGGCTTTGCACCCGGCGTCTTGCGGACGCTCGCGATCGCAGAGTGCTTGAAACGCCTCGTTAGCTTCCAGCATGCGGTGCTGCCGCCAGAGCGTTTCCGCCTGTTGCAGGGTTTGGGCGGGGACCAGGGCAGCGCACAGAAAGAGCAGGGCGCATCGCGACGCCTTTGTACTACTACCCGTCAGATTCTCTGCGCGCCGCACGAAGAATTTGACAGGTAGTAGTACATTACGCTGCCCTGTCGCGCACCCGGTTGCCTTCATTACTTGTCCAAGGCCTCCTGAGTTCTGGCCAGTTCCAGCAGCAGCGCGGCCAGGCGCTTCTTGTACTCGTCCGCGGGCAGGGCGGCCTTCTCGAACTTCAGCTTGTCGATGGCCTGTTCCAGCGCTTCCTTCCTGTCGATCAGCGGACGCTTCACCGGATCGTTGGCCGCGGCGGCGTTGGCGCCGAGGCGAATCAGCGAAAACGAGGCCGCCAGGCCGCCGGTGTCCTCCAGAACGGCGTGCTCGGTGGCCAGGCGCTTCTGCGCGTCGAAGAACTCCTTGGTCTTGTGCTGGGCGTAGAGGAACGCCTCCAGCACGGAGACGGATTCGTTCTTGTCGGAGTCGGCCGCGGGGTCGCGGAGGGCTTCGGCCCAGTAGCGGGCGAAGACCGTGGCGTTCTTCTCGGTGCCGCTCCTGGTGGCGGCGATCACCACGCGGTTGGGCTTGCGCAGAAACGCGATAGCGCCACCGCTCGAGCTGGTCATAACCGCCACGCACTGGCGGACGGCGGGGATCCGGTCCAGGAGCGACGCCAGTTCCGCCGCGGTGACATCGGGGCCGGGGACGTTGAACTTGTAGTCGGCGCCATCGAACGTGCCGTGGCCGATGAGCATGAGCACCATGGCGTCGGCGGGTTTGGCCAGCGACGCCAGTGCCGCCATCTTGGCGCGGATCGTCTCGCGGGTGGGGGCTTCCAGGGTGGTGACGTTGGAATCGCCGCCGGCTTTCTTGAGGCTGGCGTCGATATCCCGGGCCCACATGTCGAAGCGCTGCGTATAATCGGCCTCGCCGCCCAGGCCGGAGATGGTCAGGTAAAATGTGGCCGCGGGCGCGCAGAGAGCCGCGGCCAAGAGCAGAACCAAGGTCTTCATACGACGCCCCACTTCCGGCGCAGCAGCCACTCGCAGGCGCGAATGCCCAGGGCCAACAGGAAGACCGCGGGCATGTTCCAAAGATCGCGTGTCTCGCGCGTGGTGATACCCGCCTCCGAATAGGAGATCTCCCCGGATAGTTTGGACGCTTGATCGGGCGTGTAGTAACGCCCGCCGGTCTCGTCGGACAGCTTGCTCAGCAATTCGCGGTTCTGTGAAGTGTGAAAGCTCTCGGCGACGCCGTCTTCGCGGCGAAAACTCAGCAGGTCGCGGCCCAGTTCCTCCTGCTCGCGGCCGGCGATGATTTCGGCGACGTACGTCCCCGGATTTTCCGCCGTCCATTCGCCCTCGTACACGCCCTCTTCCAGCGGTTTGGGCGCCAGTTCCAGCGTGGCGCCGGAGCCGTCGGGGCTGGAGAAACGCGCCTGCACCCGGGCGTTGGCCACGGGCTTGAATTGCCGGTCGCGGACTTCGACGCGGAGGGGCACGCGCGCGGTGTCGCTGAGCACCTGCCGGGGCGTGCTGGCCGATACCGGAGCGGGCGCATCGGTCACCAGGTAACGGAAAATCTGCTGCCAGAAAACGGGGTGCGTCTTGTCGTCGTGCTGGGTCCACATCTTCCAGCGCCAACTGCCGCCGGTCGAAAAGAGCATGGTGCGGCCGCGGCCGTAGTTCTGGGTGACCAGCAGCGGGCTCTTAGGCTTGCCCTTGGGCGCGGCTTCCAGCAGCACCAGTGCGCCGGGTTTGCGCTCGCCCACTTCCTGGTAGTCGGCCAGTTGCGGCATGCGGGCCCAGCGTTCGCGGTTGCGCGCGGGGTCGTCATCCAGACGGCAGATCACGCTGTCGGCGCCTTCGGGAGTCAGTTCCACGCTGGTGAAGTCGCGATAGAAGGTGCCGCGCGCGGGGGGAAGCAGCGTCGGCAGCAGATCGGCCAGCGGGGAACTGGGATAGCCGCCGTCGGAGAGCGTGGCGCGGCCGCCGGAGAACAGGATGCCGCCGCCGCGCCGGTCCACGAAATCGTGGATCAACTGCTGCTGGGTGGGCGTGAAGTAACCGGCCTCGACGCTGCCGACGATGATGGCCTGGTAGCGGAACAGTTCCTCCGCCTTGGACGGGAAGCCATCTTCCAGTTCGTGGGTCTCCGGCGGATCGGGCGTGCCCTGGCGGTAGATCTTGTTCTGGGTTGTGCGGAGCATGCTGACGAGCTCGATCTCCTTGCAGTCGTCCAGCGCGCGGCGGATGAACTTGAATTCCCAGCGCGGCTCGCCTTCCACGTAAAGGATGCGGGGCACGCGCTTCTCCACTTCGACCAGGCGGGTCACCAGATTATTCGCCGTATTCGGCTCGCCGGGAACCGCATCGACGGCGATTTCCAGCGACTTCGGCCCGGCATCGCCACAATTGAAAACCAGGGTTTCGCTCTGCAGCGCGCCATCGGACTTGAGGAGGATTTCGCGCCGCGCCAGCACCTTGCCGCCGTCACGCACGCTCAAGCGCGTCCTGGCGCCGCCCACGCCGTAACTCCGCAGCGTGACGATGGCGTTCAACCTGGATTGCGGCAACGCGCGGGCGGGCAGCACCGCGTCCTGGATTTCGACGTCCCTATCGGGATGTTCGTTGCCGAAGCCGATGGTGTGAACGGGGACGCGCTGGCGGCGGATGGCGGCGATGGTGTCCCGGCCGATGCCGCCGGCGTTATCGGCGCCGTCGCTCAGCACCACTACCGCGCCCAGAGGCAGGGAAGAAGACTCGGCCATCACCTGCTCCAGCGTGTCGCCAAGGCGGGTTGCGGGCTGGGAGCCCGAAAGCTGGCCGGCGTTCTGAATGCGATCGGCCGCGGCGCCGAACTTGTAGAGGCGAACCTGGAAGCGGCCGCTCAGCGACTTCAGCAGGCCATCGTCGAGGACCTTCCTGACGGCGGCCTCGCGCGTGCCGGAGCTGTCGGGAATGGACATGCTGCGCGAATCGTCCACCAGGATGGCGACCACGTTCTGCCGCGGCCGGAGGGTGGCCACGCTCAACGCGGGATGCCAGAGCAGGAACAGGATCAGGGCGGCCATCGCCGATTCCAGCAGCCAGATGGCCAGCGACCGCGGCCCGCCGAGCATGCCACGATTGCGCCGGACGTGCCAGAACAGCCATCCCGCCGCGGCCAGGATGGCGATGGCCAGCACCCACGCGGGCCAGGGTGTCAGGAGGACGAAGCGGCCCTTATGGAACAGGCTCGCCGGGTACTTGAACAAAAGCTCGAACATGCGGTTCCCGTCAGGAATGTTGGGCGACAGAGATGCAGACGTGCCAAGGGTTCCTTCGAGTTACAGACTTCCCCAGAGTGGCGGGAACTTCCACATTTGAACGCATTTCTTGAATCCCTCGTGTTGGTGCCAGGATAGCATGGGCGGCGCGAAGCGGGTGAGGCGACCTCCGGAATCGCATCGGCATCCTCAAACGAGGCTTGGCCTTCGGCGCCGCCTCGTCAGTTGTTGCCCTTCACGATGTGGCTTTCGGCCCACACCTGGCGAAGGCTGAAGGGCAAGGGCAGCGGGTGGCTGGTATCGTAACGCTCCGGTTGGCGGGCGGCGATGATGTGGATCATCTCTTCCACAAAAAACGCAGGCAGACGCAGTTTATCGTAGTACGCCTTTTCCACGGAGAAAGTGATTGTCGAATTGGCGGCTGCGAAACGGCAATCCACCCAGATGGACTGTTTGCCGTGCAGCACGGGCCGTAACAGGAGCGGGATGGCGTCCGGCTTCCAGCGCTGTACGGCATCGAAATCGACCACGCTGAATGTGGAAACGTAGTTGTGCGGAAAGAGTTTGACGGTCACCGAATCCAGGCCGGGCCGGGGGATCGTGCGCAGAGCGTAGCGCATGTAGTCGTTGATCTCGCTATCGGACAGCGCGAACGAGACGTGACGGCGCGTGGAGGCCGGTTGCGCCTCGGCTTCGCGAAGCTCCCGGAACATAGCCAGGAATTTTTGCGCGAACGGAGGGATCGAGTGCGCACACCTCGGCCCAACCGCGTCTCAAAGGAGACTGCCCGTCTTTCACACCCCGAGTACCATCCTGTAAGTTTGGGACATCGCCCCCCACGCTATACTGAAAGTTACCCCAACCACTCCCGTGTCAGACTCTATCCGGATTCGCGGCGCGCGCGTCCACAACCTCAAGAACATTTCACTTTCCATTCCCCACAACCAGCTCACCGTGGTGACGGGAGTCTCCGGATCCGGGAAATCGTCGCTTGCCTTCGACACCATCTATGCCGAGGGCCAGCGGCGCTACGTCGAGTCGATGTCGGCCTACGCGCGGCAGTTCCTGGAACGGATGGAGAAGCCGGAGGTGGACGACATCGACGGCATCGCCCCGTCGGTGGCCATCCGGCAGAAGAACTCGACGCGCAGCCCGCGGTCCACCGTGGCCACTTCCACGGAATGTTTCGACTTCCTGCGCCTCCTCTACGCCCGCGTAGGCCGGACGTTTTGCCCGGCATGCGGCACGCGCGTGCACAAAGACACCGTTGACGAGGCGGCCTCGAAATTGCTCGAACTTCCCGAGGGGTCGCGCTGGTATGCGTTGTTTCCGTGCGGGGAACATGCCACCACGGAAGCCTTGCGCGACCACCTGTTCGAACTGCGCAAGAAGGGCTTCACACGGCTGTTTCAGAACGGGCGGGTGTTCGAGTTCTCCACTCCGGAATCGCTGCTGGACGTCGATTTCAAGAAACCGGTGTGGGTGCTGGTGGACCGCCTGGCGATGGCGCCCGGATTGCATCAGCGGCTGGTGGACACCATCGAAATCTGTTTCCGCGAGGCCGGCGAGGCCGTCTTCGAAAGCGCCGCCGGAGACCGCGCGCTGCGCTTCAATGAACGCTTCGAGTGCAAAACCTGCGGCCGCGAATTCGCCGTCCCGGAGCCGATTCTGTTCAGCTTCAATTCGCCGGCGGGCGCCTGCCCCCGCTGCCAGGGGTTCGGCAATACCATCGACTTCGATATGGACCGCGTGATCCCGGACCGCGCGCTGACGCTCGACCAGGGCGCCGTGGACCCGTGGACCAAGCCGAAGTACCGCTCCTGGCTGGGCAACTTCCGCAAGTCGGGCGGCCGGCGCGTGCCCTTCGACGTCCCGTTCTGCAACCTGACGGACGAGCGGCGGGAAGAGGTCTTCGCCTTCGTCCGGCGTTTCTTCGATCATCTGGAAACCAAGAAGTACAAGCTGCACGTGCGCGTGTTTCTGAGCCGGTATCGCGGCTACGCCCTGTGCCCGGAGTGCAAAGGCTCGCGGCTGCGGCAGGAAGCGCTGAACGTTCGCGTAGGTGGCAAGGACCTGGGCGACGTGGTGCGCATGAACATCGCCGATGCGCAGCGCTTCTTCGACGGGCTGGAACTGAGCCCCGAGGAGACCGCCATCGCCGACAAGATTCTGGTGGAGATCCGGCAGCGGCTGAAGTTTCTCAACGATGTCGGGCTGGACTACCTCACGCTGGACCGCCTGTCGTCCACGCTCTCGGGCGGCGAAGCGCAGCGCATCCAGTTGGCCACCTGCCTCGGGTCGCGGCTGGTGGGGGCGTGCTACGTGCTGGACGAGCCGTCGATAGGGCTGCACCCGCGCGATACCGGGCGGCTGATCCGTATCCTCCAGGAACTGCGCGAGCTCGGAAACACCATCGTGGTGGTGGAGCACGACCCGGAAGTGATGCGCGCCTCCGACCACATCGTCGACCTGGGGCCGGGCGCGGGCGAGCACGGCGGCGAGATCGTCTTCGAGGGCCCCATCGGGAAACTGCTCTCTGACGGCGCCGCCTCGCTCACCGCGCGCTACCTGTCCGGCGAGTTGCGCGTGTCGGCGCCGCGTGCGCGGCGCCCCGTGGATCCGAAGCGCGTGATGCGGTTCTCGGGCGCGGCGCTGCACAACCTCAGGAACCTCGACGTTGAGATCCCGCTGGGCATGATGGTGGCGGTGACGGGCGTCTCCGGCTCGGGGAAATCCACGCTCGTGCACGAGGTGATGTTCAAGTCGCTCGAAGCGCTCCACAAGGCGGCGGAGATTCGCGGCGAAGAGCCGGCAGGCGCCGTGGACCCGGCCGAAGGTTTCGATGCCGGGCCGCGCCTCGCCTGCCGCGCGGTTGAGGGCGCCGAGCGGGTTACGCTGGCGGTCATGGTGGACCAGTCGCCCATCGGCCGCACGCCGCGCTCGAACCCGGTGACTTATTTGAAAGCCTTCGACGTGGTGCGCGGGCTGTTCGCTTCCACGCGCGAGGCCCAGAAGCGCGGCTACACGGCCGGCCACTTCTCGTTCAACGTGACGGGCGGGCGCTGCGAGACCTGCCAGGGCAGCGGCACGGTGACGGTGGAGATGCAGTTCCTGGCCGACGTGGAACTGATCTGCGACGAGTGCAAGGGCACGCGCTACAAGAGCGGCATCCTGGAAATCGCCTACAACGGCCTGAACATCCACCAGGTGCTGCAGCTCACCGTGCGCGAGGCGATGGAGTTCTTCCACGCCACCCCCCCGCTGGTGAAGCGATTGAAAGTGCTGGACGACGTGGGGCTGGGCTACCTGCGGCTGGGACAATCGGCCACCACTCTGTCGGGCGGCGAAGCCCAGCGCGTGAAATTGGCGGCCCACCTGGCGCTGGCCACTTGCGCGGGTACGCTGTTCATCTTCGACGAGCCCACCACCGGGCTGCACTTCGACGACATCGCCAAACTGCTGGCGTCGTTCGAGCGCTTGATCTCGAGCGGCGGGAGCCTGGTGGTCATCGAGCACAACCTGGACGTGATTCGCGCGGCGGACTGGGTGATCGACCTGGGTCCCGAAGGCGGCTCGCGCGGCGGCCGGGTGGTGGTGGCGGGCACGCCCGAGGACGTGGCGCGCGCGCCCGAGTCGTACACGGGACGCTTTCTGCGGGGACTAGAATAGGAAATCGAGGGTCCGCCAATGCGATGTCTGCTGTTCGCCGCCTTACTGCCCGCGTTTCTGGGCGCAGCCCCCGACGCCCTGCAAGTCGTCAACCCCGTGCTCAGCCGTTCCGATGACGGCGTTGGTGAGCCGGCCGGGTCGCAACACATCGGTGGGGAAACGCTGTTCTTCTCCTGCCGCATCGCCCACTACGCCAGGTCTCCGGAACAGCGCGCCCACCTGGCGTACTCCGTCCAGGCGTTCGATCCCAAGGGCGTGCCGCTGATGGCGATTTACAAGAGTGAGATTGCCGAGGAGGTGGCCCCGCAGGATGGGGAGTGGCTGCCCAAGATCTCCACCGAGATCGCCATTCCGCCCGCCGTGCTCACGGGCGCCTACAAGATCACGGTGAATGTGGAAGACATGGTGGCGCACACCACCGCGTCGCTCGACGTTCCGTTTCAGGTGCGGGGCCGCGTGGTGCCGCCAACCGACAAACTGACGGTGCAGAACCTGCGCTACTACCGCGCCGAGGACGACCTCAAGCCCCTCGACAAGCCGGTCTACAAAGCCGGCGACGCCCTGTGGGTGCGCTTCGACGTCACCGGGTTCCAATACGGGCCGAACAACCGCGTGGATCTGAGCTACGTCTTCTCCGTGCTGGACGCCGCCGGGAAGGCGCTGTGGACCACGCCCGATCCGGTACTGGACCAGGGCGAATCGTTCTACCCCAGGCCCTACCTGTCGGGCGCGTTCTCCATCACCGTACAGAGCGGCGTCAAGCCCGGGGAATACGCCATCGGCATCCAGGCGACCGACGCGGTGGGCAACAAGACAGTCACGGCGAAGCAGCCGTTTGCGGTCGAATAAATGGGGTCTGACCCCTTTATATTTTTTACCTACCCCGCCATGGCGTGCGCCACGCTCGGCGAATAAAAGGGGTCAGACCCCTTTTTCTACCCCGCCATCGCGTGCGCCACGCTCGGCTCCAACTGGTCGAAGGTCAGGATCTCGTAGAGGGACGCGTCGCTCATGATGCGCTTCACCAGCGCGGCGTGCATGGCGTGACCGGCGCGTTCGGCGATCACGTGGCCCAGCAGCGGCCGCCCCAGCAGCGCCAGGTCGCCAATCAGGTCCAGCGCCTTGTGGCGGCAGCACTCATCGGGCGCGCGCAATCCCTCGGGGTTGATCGCGCCGTCGCGCGTGAAGCACACCGCATTCTCCAGCGAAGCGCCGCGAATCAGGCCCATGTTGCGCATCTGGTCCAGGTCGGATTCCCACCCGAACGTGCGCGCGAAGGCCAGTTCGCGGGCGAAATTCTCCGGCGTCACTTCCAATTCGATGGACTGGCGGCCCACCGGCGCGGGGTAATCCGTGTCGCAGGTGAGGCGGAACGATTCGGCCGGGACGATCCCGATGCGCTTGCCCTTGTCTTCCACGAAAACCGGACGGCGGATGCGCAGGTAGCGGCGCTTGCGGCGGTACTGGCGAATCCCGGCTTCCTCGATCAGGCGGACAAACGGCAGCCCGCTGCCATCCAGAATCGGCACTTCCAGGTTGTCGATCTCCACCGTGACATTGTCGATGCCCATAGAGTAAAACACGCTCAGCAGGTGTTCGGTAGTGGAAATCAGGACGCCTTGCCGCATCAGGCTGGTGGCGTAACTGACGCGCGCCACGTGCTGCCAACTGGCGGTCACGCGAAACGGTGGACTGCCCAGGTCCGTGCGCAGAAACTCGATGCCCGTCTGCACCGGGGCTGGAAGAATGCGAATCTGCACCGGAACGCCGCTGTGAAGCCCGATCCCCGAGGCTTCCACGGGATGCTGAAGAGTGGTTTCGAATCGCGAGTCCAAATTATCTGCCCAGTCCATTACAGCAGGCCGCGACCGTAACTTCAAGTTTTTGATTCGAAAGGGTTTGCAAAAGTACTGGTGTGGCTGAATTACAACACTTTGTCGCGGTTTCGAGCCATTCGCCGTCAGTTCGCATCAGGCCACGCGGCGGGAGTATCGTATGATGACCGGAGTGGCCTCTCAAAAGCTATTCCTGATCGATACGTTCGGGTTCATTTTTCGGGCGTATCACGCGCGCGCCCGCTCGGGGGCCCCGCCCATGCGGACCGCCAGCGGCTTATCCACCGAGGCCGTCTTCATTTTCAATAGCATGCTGCGGAAGGTGCTGAAGAAGTTCGATCCCCCATACGTCGCCGCGGTTTTCGAGAGCGAGGAGCCTACCCTCCGTTCGCTGGAATTCGTCGAGTACAAGGCCAATCGCGCGGAAACTCCTCCCGACCTGATCGAGCAGATTCCCCAGGTGCGGCGGCTGCTCGATGCGATGCGCATCGCCGTGCTCGAGTACCCGGGATTTGAAGCCGACGATGTGATCGGGACCGTGGCGCGCCGCGCTGAAGCCTCAGGCTGCGAGGTGGTGATCGTTTCCAGCGACAAGGACATGCTGCAACTCGTGACCGGGCGCGTCGCCATGTTGAATCCCGCCAAGGACGACGAATGGTACGGCCCCGAAGAGGTCGGAAAGTTCCTGGGCGTGCGGCCGGACCAGGTAGCCGATCTGCTGGCGCTGAAGGGCGACGCCGTGGACAACATCCCCGGTGCGCCCGGCATCGGCGACAAGGGCGCCACGGAGTTGCTGCGTCGCTTCGGCACGGTGGAAGCCGCCATCCAGCGGGCTGCCGAGATCGAGCGCAAGACCTATCGCGAGAGCCTGCAAAACCACGCCGATCAGGTGCGCCTCAGCAAACGCCTGGCCACCATCTCCACCGACGTTCCCGTGGAGTTTTCGCTGGACGCCATGCGCGCGCAGCCGCCCGATGAGGCGCTGCTGAAGGCGTTCTACAAGGAGATGGAGTTTCACAGTCTGCTGAAGGAACTGGGGCCGGGCGAAGACAAGCGGGCGCGCGATTACCGCGTGGTGGCCGACGCCGAGGACATCGCCGGTTGGCTGCGCGAAGCCGCCGGTGCGCCCGTGGCCGTGGCGGTTGCGAAATCCGCGGAAGGCGATTTCTCGCTCGACACCATCGGCCTGGCATGGCGGCCGGGCGAAGCGCGCGCCGTGCCGGCGGATCTGTTTCCGGCGCTGAAGCCCTGGCTTGAGGACGCAACCGCGCCCAAGATCGCCTGCGACGTGAAATCCGCCCTGCTGGCGCTGGCGCGGCTCGGCATCGAGGCGCGCGGTTTCCGCCACGACGTGATGCTCGAAGCGTTCCTGCTGGACGCCGATCCGGCGGGCTGCTCGCTGGATGAACTGGCCCGCCGGCGCCTGGACCTGAAACCGGGCGCGGCTCCGGAACAGCACGCCGATATCGTACTGGAATTGTGGACCCACATCTGGCCGGAGGTCGAGCGGCGCGGCCTGGCGGAGTTGTTCACCTCCATCGAATTGCCTCTGACGCGCGTGCTGGCGCGCATGGAACGCGCGGGCGTCCGGATCGATTCCGCGGAACTGCACCGGCTCTCGGGCCTGATGGAAACCGGGATTGCGCGGCTCACCGCGGAGATCCACGCGCTCTCGGGCAAGCCGTTCAACATAAACTCGCCGCAGCAGCTTGGCAAGGTGTTGTTCGAGGATCTCGGCTTGCCCGCGCCGGCCAAACACGGCAAGGGCAAGAGCGTCTCCACCGCCGCCGATGTGCTGGAACTGCTGGCCGCGGACCATGAGATCGTCCGCAAAGTGCTCGAATATCGCTCTCTCGCCAAACTCAAGGGCACCTACGTGGACGCGCTGCCGGCGCTGATCGACCCGCGCACCGGGCGCCTGCACACCAGCTTCAACCAGGCGGGCGCGGCCACCGGGCGCCTGTCGTCGTCCAATCCCAACTTGCAGAACATTCCCATCCGCACCGCGCTGGGGCGCGAGATCCGCGCCGCGTTCGTGCCCCGCGAAGGTTGGAACCTGATGGTGGCCGACTACTCGCAGATCGAGCTCCGCCTGCTCGCCCACATGTCCGGCGACGAGGTCCTGCTCGACGCCTTCCGCCGCGGCGAGGACATCCACACCCGCACCGCCGCCGAGGTCATGGGCGTCCCCCCGTTGATGGTCACGCCCGAGGCGCGCCGCGAAGCCAAGGCGGTGAACTTCGGCATCGTGTACGGCATCAGCGGCTTCGGCCTGGCGGCGCAATTGGGCATCCCGCGCGCCGAGGCCGAGAAGTACATCCGCAACTACTTCGCGCGCTATCTCGGCGTGCGGCGGTTCCTGGACGAGACCCTCGCGGAAGTGCGCCGCACGGGGGTGGCGCGGACGCTGTTCGGACGCGAGCGGCCGATTCCCGACATGGACAGCCGCAACTCGAGCGCCCGCGGTTTCGCCGAGCGGACGGCCCTGAACTCGCCGCTCCAGGGAACCGCCGCGGACCTCATCAAGCTGGCCATGGTGCGCATCGACGCGGCTCTGGAGGCCGGCGGCTACCGCGCCGCGATGCTGCTCCAGGTCCACGACGAGCTGGTATTCGAGTGCCCGCCGGAAGAAGTGGACGCGCTGCGCACGCTGGTGAAGCGCGAGATGGAAGGCGTGCTGGAACTGCGGGTGCCGCTGGTGGTGGATATCGGCGTGGGAGCGAACTGGCGGGACGCGAAATAAGGGGCCGCAAAAACCAAAAGCCAGATCGTGGGAGCGGCCCGGCTCAAATGCCCTACGCGATCAATCAGAAAACCCGTCTGGACTTGCGCTTCCGAAGGAGAAAACCCATGCCCAAGAGTGCCCCGCCGCTCAACAACAGGGTCGTGGGCTCGGGAGCGATGACGGGCGGCGGAGTAGCCGCGAAGGTTGCACCGCCTGCGGACGTGTTGTCTGCCAGGAAGCCGCCCGCGCCAAATCCCAGAGTTTCTGGATCGCCCTCTGCATCCTCGATGTTCGAAAGGCTGAACGAGAACGACTGGGTGTTCGAGGGCATGAAATCGAGGAAGAAGGAGGAGAGGACCACCGAGTCACCAGGCGTGGAGTCGGCAAAGGTCATGGAGTAGCCACTGCCACTGATAGTGCCATAGGTCGATCCGAAGCTACCAGACAGCAGGTTGCGGCCATTGTCGGGGCCAGCCGTGTTGTCGATGATCGAGAAATTGCCGGAGAAGCCGCCCTCCGAAAAGTAGTTACCACCAGGGTTCGTGGCAGTAGTATACGTCGTTGCGTTTAAGGTAAGCAGGCCATCTTGTCCCACGGGCGCGCCCGCAAGATAGAAAGTTATCGCCACTTCGGTCGTCGCGGTGAATGTCTCGCTCGTGCCAGAGTCATGCAGAATATAATTGTTTCCCCCCGCGGTTTGGCTAATTTGCGCAATCTCCGTAGCCAACCCCACAGCCGGTAAGAACAACGCAGCCAAAACTAGCGCCATCAATAAATGTCTGAACATGCATCCTCCGATGATGCTGATCTCAAAAACTATAGCACAGAAGGCGGCCTTTGTACTAATGGTTCGGTACTATAAGGCACAGGCTCCGATTCGCGGGAACCCAAAATTGCAATGTATGGAAACACACAGAGCGACCGCCGGGAGGAGGGCGCCCGGAAACGGCTGCGCGATTCACGTCGAAGCGCCCTCCTCCCCGAGCCCGCTGTTCCTCCGTCCGCCCGCCCTCTTGCTTTTCGCACGAAAAAGCCCGAAAATAGAATCGTCAGTTTGTAGCACCACCCGTGGGAGGTGCCAATGGGCGGCGACATCGCGGACCGGTTGCGCGAACATCCCTTTTCCAAGGACTTCCCTCCGGAACACATCACCCACATGGCGGCCATGGCCAGCCAAGTCCGCTTCCCGGCGGGGGAAATCATCTTCCAGGAGGGCGACCAGTCCAGCCTGTTTTATCTGTTGGTTACGGGCAATGTGGCGCTGGAGATCCAGTCGCCGGAGCGGCCGGTGCGGTTGGCGACGCTGCTCGCGGGCGAGGTTCTGGGGTGGTCGTCCGTGACCGGCGACGCGGTCCACCAACTTCAGGCGCGCGCGCTCGGTGACGTCCACGCTCTGGCGTTCGACGGACCCCGCCTGCTGCAAGCTTGCGAAGCCGATTACAGCTTCGGATTCCGTTTCGCGCGGGCGGTGGTCGACGTCATGACCGGGCGTCTCCGCGCCATTCGCGCGCACCTTCGGGATATCGACACCCCGCTGGAGGAAGAGAAGTGACGGAGGGACCTATGCCGGATTATCATGCGCTTCTTTGTACCGCGGATGAAGCGGTGGCTTCGGTGAAGTCGGGCCAGCGCGTTTACATTCATAACGGCTGCGCGGAGCCGGTGGAACTGGTGCATGCGCTCACCCGCCGCGGCGCCGGGTTGCGCGACGTCGAAGTCGTGCACCTGGCCACCATGGGCATTGCCGATTACACGCTCCCCGAATATGAAGGCCATTTCCGCCACAACGGCCTGTTCCTGGGCGCCAACGTGCGGCGCGCCGTGCAGGAGGGCAGGGGAGACTACACGCCCATCTTCCTGAGCGAAATCGAGGAGCTGTTCCGCTCCGGCGCCCTGCCCGTGGATGTGTGTCTGCTGCAATGCACCCCGCCCGACGAGCACGGGTACATGAGCCTGGGCGTGAGCACCGATGTGACCCACGCCGTCGCGGCCGTGGCGCGCCGCGTGGTGGTGGAAATCAACGACCGCATGCCGCGCACCTGCGGCGATACCTTCCTGCACGTCAGCCGCGCCCACGCCCTGGTCGAGACCTCGCACCCGCTGGTGGAGTACCCGCCGCACACCGTGACCGCCGTGCACCGCGCCATCGGCAAGCGGGTGGCGCAACTGGTTCCCGACGGCGGCACCATCCAAACCGGGATCGGGGGAATTCCCGAAGCCACCCTGGGTTTTCTGGGCGATCACCGCGATCTGGGCATCCACAGCGAGATGATTCCCGACGGCGTCATCGAGTTGATGGAATCCGGCGTCATAACCGGCGCGCGCAAGACGCTGCACCCGGGCCGCGCGGTGGCCGGCTTCGTGCTCGGCAGCGAGCGCCTGTTCCGGTTCATTCACGAAAACCCGGCCTTCGAATTCCTGCCCACCGGCTATGTCAACGATCCCTTCGTGATCGCGCAGAACGACCGCATGGTGGCTATCAATTCGGCGCTGGAAGTGGACCTCACCGGCCAGGTCTGTTCCGACTCGGTGGGCTGCACGCCCTACAGCGGCATCGGCGGCCAGGTGGATTTCCTGCGCGGCGCGGCGCGGTCGAAGGGCGGAGTGCCTATCATCGCCCTGCCCTCCACCGCCAAGGACGGACGCATCTCGCGCATCGTGCCGGCGCTGAAGCCGGGCGCGGGCGTGGTGACCTCGCGCGGCGACGTGCACTACGTCATCACCGAACACGGCGTCGCGTACCTTCACGGCAAGACGCTGCGTCAGCGCGTGGAAGCCATGATCGCGGTGGCCGCTCCGGAGTTCCGCGCGGAGTTGGAAGACTACGCCCGCAAGGAACGTTTATTGGACGCGCGCGAGTCGCCCGTTCCCGGTTGACGGATACGCCGCAAAAAGGCGGACTGGCTTGAATTTCGCCGCCTTTGCGAATTTCGTGCCTGTCCCCTTTTTGCCCCGCGGCGGCGGTGCTTGCTCCCGGCTCCGGGTTGCGGGCTCATTCCGCCCCATCGCGGATGCCACAAAACCGGGCAAGACGGCGGTGCTGAGCGGGAATCGCCTTCCCAAGTCCCTGGCCTGCCGACAGGCAAATGCAGCGCACTTGAGAAGGCCCAGGCAATCCTGCCACAGCGGTCCAGGCGCAGTTCCCCGAAAAGAGGCAATTAGCTCCCATTGCAGTTAGCGGCACCGGCAGCTATTCTGTCTTGCTGTCAGGCAGAACACCATGAGCGTTCGTTTCCACAGCCGGATTCTCTACTTACTAGTGGCGCTGTTCTCCGCCGATGTTGCGGCCCGCGCTGCCGAAGAACTGCTCTTCGCGGCCGGCGAGCTGGCCGTGCCCGGGGATCCCCCTGCGGCGTTGCAGCCTCCGATGCCCGCGCCCCAGAGGACGCTGCCTGACAGGACCGGCGCGGGAGCGGCGTCCGGTCCGTATCGGTACTGGAACATGAGTGGATTGATCGAGAAGAGCGGCGTTACATTCGATCCATTGTTCGTCATGACTTCCGATATCGCAGCCAACTCTACTGGCCACGGGACCCATCTGATCGAGGTTCAGGACTCCGCCGGCGCGGCCCTCTTTGACTATTCGTTCACTCCGATGAAAGGCGTGGCCGATGGCGGGCCAATCGATCCTGCCTACTCCCTGCCGCTCACATTCGTCGCGAACATTCCAGTGATGGCGGGAGCCGCCCGCATCGTGATCAAGGACCCGGCTGGAATCGTGCTCGGGACGCTGACTCTGGCGGGAGCGGCGCCGGTGGTGGCAATCGCCAGGCCGTCGGCGGGCTTCGTCGGCTCGGGCAACAAAACCGTTTCCTGGACGATCCATGGCGCGAGCTCTGCAACCTTCACCTCGCGGGTTCTCTACTCCGCCGACAACGGTCTGCACTGGTCGGGGCTGGGCGATGTTTCCGACACATTCATGGTGATCGACTTCGGCCGGCTTGGCGGCTCTAACGGACAATCGCTCATTCAGGTCCTGGTCTCCGACGGCGTCAATACCGGCAGTGCGACCTCTCTGCCCTTCACGGTTCCCAGGAAGCCGATAAAGTTCGTGCAGATCGACTTCCCCGAGCGCGGCGAAGTGCAGCCCGCGGTCGACTTCGTGTCGCTGAAAGGATCCGCCTACGATCCGGACGATGGAATGCTGGTTGGGCCGGCGCTTCAGTGGAGTTCCGACATCCAGGGCCCCCTCGGACAAGGGGAGCAACTTTTGGTCAGCCTCAAACCCGGCAAGCACAAGATCACGCTGAAAGCCACCGATTCGGATGGCAATTCCCGCAGCGCGAGCACTTCCATTCGGATCGGCGGCGGGCCGCCCGTGGTAAGCCTCCGGACCGCCGTTCCGGGCCCGAACCCATCCAACTGCGTCGAAGCCACCATCAACGCGGCCGCGGCCTCCGATGGAGCGCCGTTGTCCGATGTAACCTACAGCCTCGACGGCGGCGACACTTACAAAAACATTCCTTTGACGAAACTGCCCTACAAGTTCGTTGTGCCGGGAAGCGGGACCATCCACATTGTGGCCTGGGCCAACGACACTTCCGGACAGGGCAATGGCCAGGATGCCGTGGTCCGCATGGAGACTGCTTGCCGGCAAAGTACTCCGGCCATCGAGGGGAAGGTCCTGAGCCAGGGTCTGCAATCGCCCGGCGTCTATTTTGTGAATGTCCAGTTCACCAACTCCGGTGCGGAACTTGCGCCCGGCGTCAGTGTCACTGGCATCGTGCCCAAGGTGCTCGGCGGCACCGGTTCGATCGTCTACCAGGGCCCGGCGCTGCCACTGGCTCTGGGTGATCTCACGCCGGGCAAGTCCGCTACGGCGCACTTACTGTTCCGCGTGCCCAACCCCGATACGATCGCGCGCTTCGGCCTGACCGGGAACGGTAAGCTCTCGGGTGTTACCGGGCGGAGTTCGAGATTCTCCATTGGACAATTGATCGTTCCCTGAGACCATACAAGCGCACTTCGTGTCGCGACAGTCCTTTTTGCTGGGCATCGTTCTGGGAGGCTTTCCGATGTTGGTGGATACTGCCTGGCCGGTCACAACGTTTTCCGTTTTTTCTTCCGTTTTGTTTCTGCCACTTACCGCCATCCCCGCCCGAAACCCGCACATCCGTGTGCTACCTTCCAATCAGAAGGAGCGGTACACACCTTGACGCCCTTCGCGGTTTTCATGCTGGCCAGCATGCGTTGCAGCTAAGGTGGAGCTGAACTTCCCGGTGGCTGTGAAAGCCTTCGCGGCGGGCGCCTATATGGAACGGCGCCGACGGGGAGATCTTAGAACCGGTTCTATAACACCCCCTGGTGATCGGATAGCCGTGATTGCCGCCCCAGGGGATATCAGAGGGCGATCTTCGAAGTGGCAACGATATGCCCGCCATACAGCGGACCTAGATCATCACAGAAGACGCCCGATCCATTGGGCGGCCGACACGCACGGCGATAAGTCCGAGGGCCCGGCCGCCCGCAACGTCCCCTGAATCCCCCCATGTCGCGGCCTAACTGCGCCCGCGCCCCGCCCCCCACGTCCCACGCCCCGCGCCCCGCGCCGCCCACTCCCGCGCCCCCGCGCCATCCCGCCCCCCACGTCCCACGCCCAGCCGCGCCGGCTCCGCCCTCCACGCCCCACGCCCCGCGCACCGCCCATCCCGCCCTCCACGTCCCGCGCCCCGCCGCCCCGCCCATCCCGCCCCCCACGCCCCGCGCCCCGCGCATCCCGCCCATCCCGCCCCCCACGTCCCACGCCCAGCCGCGCCGGCTCCGCCCTCCACGCCCCACCCCCGCGCACCGCCCATCCCGCCCTCCACGTCCCGCGCCCAGCCGCGCCGGCTCCGCCCTCCACGCCCCACCCCCGCGCACCGCCCATCCCGCCCTCCACGTCCCGCGCCCAGCCGCGCCGGCTCCGCCCTCCACGCCCCACCCCCGCGCACCGCCCATCCCGCCCCCCACGCCCCGCGCCCCGCCGCGCCGGCTCCGCCCTCCACGCCCCGCGCCCCACGCCCCGCCCATCCCGCCATCCACGCCCCCCGCTGTAAACTGTAAGTCATGGAATTCCTAGCCGGCAGTCTGCTCGAACTAATCGTTCAAACGTCCACCAACCTGCCGCCCGATGTCCGCGCGGCCATGAACCTCGCGGCCAACACCGAAACCCCCGCCACGCAATCGTCGCAAGCCCTCGATATCATCCTGCAAAATGTCGACATGGCCCACGACGGCCAGGGGGCCATCTGCCAGGACACCGGCATGCCCACCTTCGTGGTCCACACGCCCGTGGGCGTCAACCAGATCCGCATTCGCCAGGCCATTCTGGAAGCCGTGGCGGAAGCCACCCGCCTCGGCAAACTGCGGCCCAATTCGGTGGATTCCATCACCGGGAAGAATAGCGGCAACAACCTCGGGCGCGGAAACTCCCGTGATGCACTTCGAGCAGTGGGAGCAGGACCAGATCGAGGTCAAGCTGATCCTCAAGGGCGGCGGCTGCGAGAACAAGAACATCCAGTATTCCGTGCCGTGCAACCTGGACCACCTGGGCCGCGCGGACCGCAACCTGGAAGGCGTCCGCAAGTGCATCCTGCACGCCGTGTGGCAGGCGCAGGGCCAGGGATGCGCGCCCGGCGCACTGGGCGTGTGCATCGGCAGCGACCGCGCGCACGGCTACGAACTGGCCAAACGGCAACTGTTCCGCACGCTGGACGACGTGAATCCCGACCCCACGCTGGCCGCGCTCGAAGCCGGCATCATGGAAGAGGCCAACAAGCTGGGCGTGGGCGCCATGGGGTTCGGCGGCAAGGCGTCGCTGATCGGCTGCAAGATTGCCGCGGCCAACCGCCTTCCTGCCAGCTTTTTCGTCTCGGTGGCCTACGAATGCTGGGCGTTCCGGCGGCTGGGCGTGAGGCTGGATGCGGCCTCCGGCGCCATCGTCAACTGGCTGTATCGCGACCCGTCGCGCCCCGTGGAACGGATGGCCCGCGGCGAGGGATTCCCGCTGACGGGGCGCGAAGTCTCGCTCACCGCGCCGCTCACCGAAGCGCAGATGCGCGCCCTGAAGGTGGGCGACGTGGTGCTGATCTCGGGCGAGATGTTCACCGGGCGCGACAACGTCCACGCCTAGCTGATGAAGAATCCGCCGCCCGTCGACCTGAACGGCGCGGTGCTGTATCACTGCGGTCCGGTGATGCTGCATGATGGCGGGCGCTGGAGCGTGAAGGCCGCCGGTCCCACCACCAGCATCCGCGAGGAGCCCTACCAGGCGGACGTCATCCGGCGCTACGGCGTGCGCGCCGTGATCGGCAAGGGCGGCATGGGTCCGAAGACGCTGGCGGCGCTGCAGGAATGCGGCGCCGTGTACTTGAACGGCATCGGCGGGGCGGCCCAATATTACGCGCGGACGGTGGAGGAGGTGCTGGGCGTCCACCTGATCGAGTTCGGCATTCCGGAAGCCATGTGGCACTTGAGGGTGAAGGACTTCGCCGCCATCGTGACCATGGACGCGCACGGCAACAGCCTGCACGCCGACGTGGAGAAGGCCACCGGCGAGGCGCTGGCGGCGCTGGGGAAGACGTGAGAGCACGCTGCGCATTTCGGAGAGAGCCTGGGTATTAGAATGTAATTACGGCACGGCTCGTTCGAAATGCGCTTCGAGTGGGATGAAGGCAAAAACCGCCGCAATCTCGCGAAACACAGAGTCGATTTTGAGACTGCAGCGCTCGTGTTCGACGATCCCGATCACCTGGTTTTGGACGACCGCGTCATTGAGGACGGGCAACGATGGAAGGCGCTTGGCTTGATCGGGAGTACGACCGTTGTGTTGGTTGTCCATACCTATCAGGAAGTGGACACGGAGGCAGTGATTCGCATTATCTCGGCCAGAAGAGCGACCAGGCCGGAAAGGAAAGACTATGACGAAGCTCACGGAATCTCAAGCTAAGGTAATCCGCGCCCTTGAAGAGATGAAGGACGAAGATGTCGATTTCTCGGATATTCCGTTGACACTCGACTGGAGTAAGGCTGTCGTCGGCAAGTTCTACCGGCCAACCAAAAGACCCGTCTCGATTCGGCTGGACGACGACGTACTCGCTTGGATCAAGCGACAGGGCGCGGGGCACCAGACCCGCATCAATGCACTGTTGCGAAACGCGATGGAGACCGCGGGTCGCGGCCGGTTCGTGGTCCAGGTAACCGAATACGGAGAGTATGCAGCCTGAGCGAATAGCCTCGCTCTCTGAGGTCGGGCCGCCTCCGGAACCCAAACGGCGGACCGAGTGGGCGGAACTGCGAGTGGAGGAGTTGCTCTCGATCCCATTCGTGGCTGAGTTTGTTTTCCGAAGCGTGAAGACAACCGATGGGAGGAAGCAGGAAGAGGTCGCGGATTTTCTGATCTTCCACCACGACGCCGGAATCTTAATAGAGCAGAAGTGTCAGGAAGATCCCGGGGCCCGGTCGGGTCAGAGGGCGGAACTGTGGGCCCGAAAGAATGCAAGGGCGGCTTGGAAACAATTGCGGCGTGCGCTTACTCGCCCGAAGGACACGCCAGTGCGGTGCGATCATCCGCGCCAGGGGCGCGTGGAGTTCCGGGACGGCCTGCCTCCGATTCGACTGGGCGTCGTAATCGTGGAGGTGTTTCAACCGGTTGACCTGTCCACGGAGGCTGAACGTCTGCCGCTCGAGTTCCGGGGAGTCCCGATCAGCTACTTGTCGGTGAACGACTTTTTGAATTTGGCGCGTGAATTGAGAAGCGTACCCGATCTGCTCGACTACCTCGCCGCCAGGCAGTTGCTCCCGATTGCCGACCGCCTGGTGGTCGGCGACGAGCGGACGCTGTTTAGCTTTTACTTGCTGAACGAAGGCTCTTTCGCGGGTTGCATGGGCAGGAGCGATGCCCGAATCGCGGTGGAGGCGCAGCAGGATCGCTTGCGGCAATCGATCGGCCGGAAGCACGAGGCCGACCAGGACGCTTATCTGCTGGAATACGTAGCGGACGCGCTTGCCACCCGGAACCCCGATCTCGCCGTGAATCTACCTCCGGCTTCAGGCATCGCGTACGATCCGGCGGACCGAAGGACGAATTATCGCGAAATGCAGGCCGCGCTCGCCGACCTTCGGCTGAGAGAACGCGCCGCGTTGGGGCAAGCCTTCCGCGGCGCGATGGAACGACTCCGCGGCAAGAACCGCGGATTCAACTTCATGGCCGCCCGGCTCGATTCGAAGCCCGAATGGGTCTACGTATTCGGCGCGGCAAGGAATATTGACCGCCCAGACTTAGTTCAGGGAATCGCGAATCTGATGCGTGGGGCCATGGCCTTCTATGAGAAGCGGAAATGCCTGGTGGTGGTGGACCGGGACGGTGAGGGCTTCGAGGTTTGCCTGTCCCTGCCCGGATTCGATCCTACACCGGACGAAAAAGAACTCGGCACACGCTTCTTCGGTGGTTTGCGGGTGACAACCGGGCCGCTGCCATTTGTCCCCGAACATCGGAATACCTGACCCAGGCCAACCCGTGCCGCGCGACTTGGCTCGCCTGGGCCGCGCGGACCGCAACCTGGAAGGTGTGCCCAAGCGCATCTTGCACGCCGACGTGGAGAAGGCCACCGGCGAAGCGCTCGAAGCGCTGGCCTGAGGCCACGACATCACTCCGCCGGGCAGCCTGGCGGCCTACCCTGCGTGGCGTACTCCCGGGACACCTCCCGAAACGCCGCGCAGACGTGCTCCTTCACCAGCGGACAGTCCGCGTCCACGGTCCGCATTCCCCCGGCTTCGCGGACCGCGCAGCTCTGCGGTTCGGTCTGCCGGTATAAGGCTACCAGCTTGGCGGAGAGCTGGGTCCCGTATGCGTTCTCCGCTTCCGGGGTGGCCTGCGCCTCGCTGTTGTTTATCAACACCGCGCCGATCAACGCGAGCGCGGCCTGGCGGGAGTCGCCCATGGCCAGGTAGGCGTTCGAAATCTCCTCGAAAAAGAGCTCCGGACGCTGGGTCAGACGCCGCCCCTGCTGGAGCGCGTCGAGCGCTTCCCGTGGCTGCGACAGGCGCAGGTACGTCCTCCCCAACTCCAGGTACACCTTGTCCCAGGCGAAGTTGATCCCTTGCTTGCCGCGCCGCTGGTTCTCCCGCTGGTTCATCCGGTCGTTGGCCTCATTGATCGACCGCGCTCGCAGCAATGCATCCAGCGATTTCCGATACCACGACTCCGCTTCCCGCGGATTCTCCGGCGCCTCGCGATCCCCTTCCGTGCGGTAGCAGATGCCCACGCTGGTGTAGGCCCGCGCGAAGTTCCGCTCGTCCGGCAGGGGGTCGAGGATCGCCCGCGCCCGGTCGGCCTCCGCCACGGCCGCGCCATCGGACAGAAGCGTCGCCAGCACCACGTGCGGCCGGAAAGCCGCGGGGGCCGATTCGGCGGCGCTGGTCATGAGGGTCTGCTCCGTGGCCCAGTCCAGGTTGCGAACGTAGGTGCGGACGGCGAAGGCCGCGCAGATCGCCCCCGCGAGCGCCGGCGCGGCCCTGGCGGGCAGGCGCCGGGACGCCGCGCCGAGCCCGATCGCCACGCATCCCGCCAGCGCCAGCGCCGGCAGATAGAGGAAACGTTCGGCCATGATGGTGCCGATCGGCAGAAACACGTTGCTGGTGGGCGCCAGGGCCACGAAGAACAGCGCCAGGAAAAAGAAAACCGGTTTGTGGCGGCGGAAGGCCCACACCGCCGCCCCCGCCAGCGCCAGCGCGATGGCCACTCCGGCGATCGCCGTCATGTCGCCCGCGCGGAACATCGGAACCTGGTTGTAGGAGTAGTCCGCCGAGAGGGCGCCTGGCCACAACAGCAGCCCCACATACTTGCCGATCACCCGCACGGCGGTGAGGCGCCCCGTCCAGAAATCCGCGCCGGTCAGAGGATTGTCGGTGTACGGAATGACCACGGCCGGCGTTTGCGCAAGCACCAGGCCGCGGACATACAGGAACACGAGGCAGGGCAATGCGGCCGCCTGGTAGTTCGCCATCCGCGCCCGCCACGCGATCCGCCCTCCGAACGCCATGTCGTACAGCACCATCGCGCCCAGCGCCACGATGGCGCTTTCCTTCGAGAAGATCCCCACCGTCATTGCCAGCCCGAGCGCCAGCAGCCACCGCGTCCGGCGCCTTCCAGTGGCGCCTCCGGCCTGTATATGGCAGATCAATGCCGCCAGTACGCCCAAAGCCGCCAGCAGATCCGCGCGGCCCACGATATTGGTGATCGACTCCGTCAGCACCGGGTGTACGGCCCACACCGCGGCCATCGCCACCGCGCTGCGTAGTTCCCCCAAAATCCACAGAGCCAGCACATAGACCAATGCGATGTTGGCGGCGTGCAGCGCGAAATTCACCCAGTGATACCCAGCCGGATCGGCTCCGTTCCCCAGCACGGCGTAGTTGAACAGGTAGGAGAACGTGGTCAGCGGACGATACAGGTCCGAGGCCCAGTTCCCGAACCAGTAATCCCGGCCCAGGATGAGGGCGGCATTTCGCAGGGTGGCGGCGTGGACACGGGTATCGTTCAGGATCACGAACCGGTTGTCGAAGATCAGTCCCGCGCCGAAAGAACTGGAATACGCCGCCAGCGCCAAAGCCCACAGCGCCGAAACCGCCAGTAGATGAGGCCGCCAGGCTTTCTTCGCGCCGTTCGTATCGGCGGTCTTCCGCCGCGTCTTCTTCGCTCCCATACCTTCCCGTTGTAACATCCCGCCGCGGCGGCAGCCTGCTGGCGATACTCCGGCGGGCCGCCCAAACCGCTCCCGGCAGTTCCCGCCCTCCGCGCGGGAAGCTTGGGGGACGTGGGATTCGTTTTCCGCCTTCCGGGCCGCTCGCTCACGCTCGCGGTTCTGTCCGGAACCGCGAGCGTGAGAAGCTGTGAAGAAATCGGTTGACAGGCGGAAGCGCCTGCCCCACCTCGCTGCAAGTCCTTCGAGTGCAATGTGGGACAGACGCTTTCGTCTGTCAACCCGGCAGTCCGGCCGATTTCTTCACAGCTTCTGAGCGAGCGGCCCGTGGCAAAGGAACAGCTTCGCGCGGTCAAGGCGCTAGCCGCTCCTGGGAATAGGGCGGGCGCTTCGGCGGGCTTAGAGCCGGCGCTGCCGGATGCCGTGGGATTCAGATGGTCGAGACAGCGCGTCGCACGCGCGCCGCGTACACCTTGAAGTCGATTGACGGCTGGCGGTGAGCCCGCCGCCGGCCGCGGTCCCGGGCAAGTCAGCGCGCCGCGTCAGCGGCCGTCGTGCGCTGGAAGTGCTGGATCTCTTCCTTGGCCGATGGGGCGATCTGAGCCAACTCCAGATCCATGGTGTCGCCGCCTCCGGTGACGCCAAAAGTCCTCTTCCACACGGTGTTTCCCCTGGTCTCCATCTCCACCAGCTTTGGGCCGATGTACCATAGCGACACCGTGGCGGGACGCCCTCCGTCCTTTATGGCGCATTCGTGGCCGAAGGAGTCGCACTCGAAATCCACAAGAACCCGGCCGCCGCTGGAATTGGTGATGTGGATGGTAGTGCCCTTCTCCTCAAACGTCCAGGCGGCGGCATCCTTGCCGCCATCCGCCAGCTTCCAGGAACCCATAAGCCGGGCTCGGCCAGCGTCGTCGGCGGCAATCGCCGGACAAGCCAGTAGCACAGCCCACAGGGCGGCGAGGCGCAGGGTCATCTTCCCTCCGTAACATCTTCGCAACATCATTTGACAGGCGCAAGGGGATGGTTTGGGTTCCTGGTACTAGGTCCTGGGTACTGGGTACCAGATATCCGGCCGGAAGATTCACAGCCGCAACCAGGATCGCTTGCCTGGCCGCAAAGCACGCCAGGGACATGGGTTTCTTCTGTGCGAGCCAGTGGCTTTTTCACGGCTCTTGAGGGAGTGGCCCGCAGCCAAGCCCCACTCCTCTTCAATCGGCACTCTGTTCGAAGCCGCGAGCGTCGGTAGCCGTCAAAGAACCAGCCCAGGGGTGGAGGCTGTCCGGCCAGTCCGGGCCACTGCCCGCCGCAGTCTGGCATGCCTCCAATGCCTGTGGCTCGGGGTTCGCCGAGGAAACTCCCCGGCGTGCTCTGCGCTTCGCGAACCCGGCCCTCGTGGCATCCGGAGTGTGGCCCAGGCTTCATTTGCAGTGACGGTCCGCAGACCGTGCGCCGGAGAGTCCTCTGCCGGCATTCTCGTCGAAGACGCGCCGGCGGTCAAGGGTCGCCAGAAGCCGCGTGGCCAGAAGCCGGGGTCGCCAGAAGCCCGGACCGCCAGAAGCCGCGTCGCCAGAAGCCGGGGTCGCCAGAAGCCGGGGTCGCCAGAAGCCGGGGTCGCAAGAAGCAGGGGTCGCCAGAAGCCGCGTCGCCAGAAACCGGGGTCGCCAGAAGCCGCGTCGCCAGAAACCGGGGTCGCCAGAAGCCGCGTCGCGAGAAACCGGGGTCGCCAGAAGCCACGTCGCCAGAAGCCGGGGCCGCCAAAAGCCGGAGGCCGGGTGAAAACCATCGTCCATCGGTTTCAAGTGCCCGAGCAACTTGCGGCGGAGTGGAGGCAGCCCAAATTGTCCAGCCGTTTTCTGGACACTGCACTGGTTGCATCGCCGCCATGCCGCTCGCGGCTCCGAAGGAGCGTCGCGTCACGCGGCTGAAGATCTGGCCTCCGGGTTGGCGGTGCGGCTAATCCGCCCGAAATTCGGGCGGTTGCGACTTGCCACAATCCCACTGTTCAACCGCACCACCCGGGGCCTTTGTTACAATGAGTACCAAAAGGCGGTGCGCGAGAGAAATTCATTATTTCTATGCCGCCGATTCAAGATTTGACTGGACAGCCGGTTGTTCCGCCGGGACGGGCGCCAGCCGCCGATATATGGACTTCGACCAGCTTCACACGTTCCTCGAAATCGTCAGGCTGAAGAGCTTCTCGAAGGCTGCCCAAACCTGCTATCGCACGCAACCCGCCATTAGCGCCCAGGTTCGCCAGATCGAACAGGAACTCCGCACCGACCTTTTCGAACGCTTCGGCAGCCGCATCTCCCTCACCACCGCGGGAAAGGTTTTTGCGGGCTACGCCGAGCAGATGCTAGACCTCCGCCGGCAGGCGCAGGACACCATCGCCGAGTTGGAATCCAATCCCCGCGGCGAATTGGTCATCGCCGCCAATGAAGCTACCTGCATTTATCTTTTGCCGAAAGTCTTCTCCCAATACCACCAGCAGTTTCCCGCGGTACAACTCCAGGTGAACCGTTCCTACGGGGCGCACGTCACCGAAGCGGTGATGGACAATTCCGCCGATTTCGGCCTGACCCAGTTGCCGGTCGAGGAAAAGCGGCTTCAGGTGGTCAGTATTCACCACGACGAGGTCCGCCTGGTAATGCTCTCCGGCCATCGCCTGGCCGGGCGGAATGCCGTTCTGCCGCAGGATTTGGGGGACGATTTCCTGCTCCTTCCGCGCGAGGGCAAGACGCGCATGCGCCTCAACCAGTGGCTGGAGCCGGTGGAAACCGAAATCCGCGTCGCCATGGAACTGGACTCCACCGAGATGATGAAGCGCTTCGTCATGGCCGGCCTGGGGCTGTCGTTCCTGGGTATATCCAACTGCCGCGAGGAAATCGCCGCCGGCACGCTGGCCGCCATTCCGCTTGCGCCGGAGCCCATGGTGCGGCGCCTGGGCCTGATTTATCGCAAGGACAAGGCGCTGTCCAAGGCGGCGTTGGGATTCATCCAGGTAGTGCTGGATAATGTAGGAGACGAGACGGCGGGCCAGCGGCAAACGAAGGGCAAACCGCGCACGCCGCAAGTGGTGGCATGAAGACCTGTGGCAAGTGCCGGAAGAGCTTCGACGGCCAGTCGGACAGGTGTCCGCATTGCGGCCAGCCCAACACCCGATCTTCGGGGCTGTTCCAAACCTCCGCCGTCCTGATTTCCTCCGGCGGCGCCGACCTGGTCTACAGGTCGGTGGACGAGGTTCCCGTCCCCCTCCGCAACCAACTGCTGAAATCCACCAACGGGCAGAATTCCGCCACCATTCTGATTGCCGACCGCCGCGGCCGCCAGCAAGTGGCCAAGGCCGTGCGCGCCCTCCCCGGATCGGCGCACAGGCGCCTCATGCGTTCCTGGCTGGGAGATCCGCCCGGCAACGCGCCCTCCCGGCTGCCGGCCGGCCGCCGCGCCGTGGTCCTGGCGGTGATGGCGCTGGTGGCCGTGGCCGCCATCGTGGCCGTGTTCCTCCACCACTGGCGGTAGTGTGGGGCGGACCCCCTGGTCCGCGGCCGGCCCCCTGGCCGGCCCGCCCTTGCCTGTCAAGATGCCGGCCCGCGTGATTCCGGATGCGGGACGAGGGCGTCCCGCGCGGACCAGGGGGTCCGCCCCACAAACCGGCGGGCGATTCGCCGGCCCTTGCGGTATCCTGTGAGGTTCCCTTATGAATATGAAGCGAACAGCGGTGGTCTTCGGGGCCGCCGGACAGCTTGGGGTCGAGCTGGTCCGGGAGTTGCGTGCGCGGCAATTCGCCGTGGCTGCGTGGGACCGCGCCCACGTGGACATCACCCATGCCCAGGCGGTGGAAAATGCCCTGACCCGGTCGGACCCCGCCGTGGTCTTCAACGCCGCGGCCTACAATCAGGTGGATGTCGCCGAACAGGAGCCCCAGGCGGCCTTCCTGGTGAATGCCCTGGCGGTGCGCAACCTGGCCGTGGCCTGCCGCCAGATGGACGCCAGGCTGGTCCACTTCTCCACCGACCATGTCTTCGACGGCGCGGCCCGCCACCCGTACGCCGAGGACGACCCCACGCACCCGCTCAGCGCCTATGCCGTCTCCAAACTGGCCGGCGAGATGTACGCCCAGGCCTACCTCGAAGGCGCCCTGATCGTGCGCACCTCGGGAGTCTTCGGACTGGGCGCCCTCTCGACTGCCCGCGGCAACTTCGTCGAGCTGATGTTGCGCCTGGCCGCGTCCGGACATCCCATCCGCGTCGTGGAAGATCACGTGGCGTCGCCCACCTTCGCTCCGCTGCTGGCCGCGCGGACCCTCGATCTGGTGGAGCGCGACATGGCCGGCGTGTTCCACATCGGCGGCGGCTGGCCCATCTCGTGGTTTCACTTCGCCCGCGCCATCTTCGACACTGCCGGTATCCAGGCGCCCCTGGTGGCCACCAATGAGCGCGAGTACCGCACCCCGGCCCGCCGTCCCAAGTACTCGGCGCTGTCCAACGCCAAGATGGAGCGCCTCGGCCTGGACCCCATGCCGCCGTTGCGGCAAATGCTGGAAACCTATTTCGCGGAACGCGCGCAGAGCTATTAGCCGCGCCGCTTCGACGGCGATGTGGGACGGACGCTTCCGTCCGTCAACCCGGTGGGCCGTTGCAGCTAACGGCTTGGCGCGGCCTCCGGCTTGATGGCGTAGTATCCCTTGCGCGCCTGCGCCTTGAGGTCCTTGTTCGCCATGCGGACTTCGAGCTTGCGGTATCCCCCGTCCTTGGCCGGGTTGAGCGGCGTGTAGCCGATCGAGTATTGGCTGCGCATCTCGTCCGACAGTTCCTTGAACACCGCGTCCAGCGGCTTGCCTCGTCCCACCCGGTACACCCGGCCGCCGGTGGGGTCGGAGAGTTGATGGAGCGCCGAGTCGCCACCGGAGCCCATGTTGAATCCCCACCCGCCGTAAGCCCCAGGGTCCGAATACTCCACGCTGTAGACCACCGCGTCGGCCTTCTGCGCGGCCTCCAACGCCTCTTTCAGTTCCAGTTTGCTGCCCTCGTCCACGCCGTCGGTGATCACCACGATTACCTTGCGCCCCACCTCGGTTCGCAGTTTTTCCGAAGCCGCCAGGTAAATGGCGTCGTACAAAACCGTGCCGCGCGGTTGCCCCACCGTGGGCACCGGCCCCGGGCCGAAGCCTCCCACTCCCGAGGAAACGCGCAACTGGTTCAGCCCCTCGGTGAGCAGGCGGACCGAGTTGGTGTAATCCTGCAACAGCTCGGATTCCTCGCCGAAAGCGATCAGGAAAGCCTCGTCCTTCTTGCGCAGAACCTGCGAAAAGAACTGGGTGGCCGCGCTGCGTTCCACGCCGATCAGGTTGCGCTGGCTGCCGCTCACGTCCACCAGCAGCCCGATCGTCAGCGGCAGGTCCGTCTCGCGCGTGAAATACTTGATGGGCTGCTGTTTGCCGTCTTCGAAGACGGAGAAGTCCTTGGTCTCCAGGTTGGCGATCAGAGCCCCGTGCTTGTCGCGCACCGAGGCCAGAATGTTCACCACGTTGACTTCCGTCCGGATGATCGTGGAATCGTCCTGCGGCTCCCGCTGGGGAGCGGGTGTCTGCGCCAGCAGCGCGCCGCCAAGGGTCAAAATGAGAAGGTTTCGCATCGGGGTTCGATAGAGGGACGTGCCCCACGGCAGGATTGTTTCACGATCCATCGCGCCATTATCCACCTGACCGGCAGCGTCCGGTTCCGAACTGGATCGCCGTCCGCGCCGGAGACTATGGTATCGAATTCCGCGGCCCGCCGGCCGCCTGGATCCGCTGGCGTCCGGAAACCCCGCCTGGGCAGCGCCGGGGCCAGGCCGTCGAGCCGGCCAGGAGGCTGGTCCGCCGCGGGCTTCGGGCCGGTCCGTGGGGTGCGGTCTTCCGCTTCAGACCCGGAATCCGATTACTCCCACACAGCCGGTCCGCATCGATCGGGCTTGATCCCTCCCGCCAAGTCAACTTGAGAATTCTAAAGTTATAGTTTAAACTTCTCATATGCGCTCCGTTCCCCGCGCCATCCGGCCGACCGTGCTCGAGGCGGCCCGCGCCTTCCCCGCCGTAGTGGTGACCGGGCCGCGCCGGGCCGGCAAGACCACCTTGCTGCGCCAGGTCTTCCCGCGCGCCACCTACGTGCTCCTGGAGGATCCCGACGTGCAAGCCCGCGCCCGTTCCGATCCCAGGGCCTTGCTGGAAGATCTCCGGCTCCCGGTGGTGTTCGACGAAATTCAGAACGTGCCGGAGTTGCTCCCCTACATCCGGGCACGGATCGACCACGCCCCTCGCAAGATGGGCCAGTGGCTGTTCACCGGATCCCAGGAGGCTCCCCTGATGCAGGGCGTCACGGAGTCGATGGCCGGGCGCGCCGCCATCCTGCAGTTGCTGCCGTTCAGCCTGGCCGAGACGGACGGCGTCAGCCTGCTTCATGGCGGCTACCCGGAGGTGCTGGCGCGTCCCGCGGGGCGTGGGCTGTGGTTCAGTTCCTACATCCAGACCTATCTGGAACGGGACGTCCGCGCCATCGTGAATGTTCGCGACCTGGCCACCTTCCGCCGCTTCCTGGCTCTGCTCGCCAGCCGGCACGGGCAAATCCTGAACAAGACCGATCTGGCCGCTCCGCTCGGCGTCTCCGTTCCGACGGTTGGCGATTGGCTTCATGTTCTGGAGATCACCGGCCAGGTCATCCTGGTTCCGCCCTATTTCGAGAACTTCGGGAAGCGCCTGATCAAGTCACCCAAGGTGTACCTCGGGGACTCGGGATTGGCGTGTTACCTCCTGGGCATCGCGACGCAGGCCGAACTGGACCGGTCGCCGTTCCTCGGCGCCTTGTTCGAAGGGCACGTGGCCGCGGAGATCCTGAAGAGCCAGATCAACCGGGGCCGGCGGAAGGAACTGTACCACTTTCGCGATCAGCAGGGGCTCGAAGTCGACTTCCTTTTTCCAAACGGACAGGATGGTCCGTGGATGGTGGAATGCAAAGCGGCGAAAACCGTCCAGCCATACATGGCCGGTCCGTTGGGGTCCTTGCGCCGATCCATGGGCGGCGAGGCGCCCGTCCGCTCGAGCGTTGTCCATCGGGCGTCCACCACGGCCCCGCCGATGCGGGCGCTGGCGCCTGGCATCGAGGCGCTCGATGTGCGGGCATTCGTGGACGAGTTGAACGGCAGGTCCGCACGATCGTCCAAAGCCGGAGCGGCCCGGCGGCGCAAACCGAAATGAGGGCGGTGGCCGCCGCCCCCGTGGGACGGCTACTTCCCGCCGTCCTTGGGAACGCTGCGGAAGGTGAGGGTTTCGATGGACCATTGCGCCGGAACCGGGCGCGGGTTGCCGCCGCGGGTCATGGAACTGGCGCTCGAAAGCAGATCGGTGAGCGGGTCGGATGCGGAGCGGGTTCCCGCCGCGGTGCGCACTCCCTCGAAATTGAAAACCTCGGGGTTGTCGATGGCAGTGTCGCTGGTGAGCAGGAAATACGTGTCCACTCCGAAGGGCGTGCCAATCTCGAAATCGGCCTCGGGCGAGTCGCCGGAGAGCGGTATGAGCGGTTGGAAATCGGGTTTCTCGCCCGCCTGGGCATAAGGCAGCAGGTTGCCTTCGTTGCCGCGGCCGGCGGGAGGAAAGACGCGCGTGCCATTGCCAAAATGGTCGATAACGAAAACGTAGACCCAGCGCGGCCCAAGCGAGCCGCGAGCCGCTAGAGCCGAGGGGTCGGCGCGCAGGTAGAGCTTATACTTCTCGCCGTCTTTGAAATCGCCCGAATCCTTGAAGTCGCCGAGCTTGCCGTCCACCGCCTGGCGGATTGCCAGATGGTACGGAAAGGATTCCTGGGAGGGCGGCGACTGCAAGGTGAGCCAGGCGCGGATGCGAGCCAGGAGCATCGCCTTCCGGGCGATCTCCGCGCCGGCGGCGCGTACGCCGTCCGCCTCTGGCGGGAGTTTCACCCAATCGCTGCGGCTGGGGAGCGGAAGAGATCCCGAGGCGCGGCGGTTCCCTCCGGCCGCATCGCCCACTCCGGCCCCAATGGAATCGGGAAGCAACCAGGCATACTCGGCGCCGCTGCCGGAAATTTTTCCCCACAGCCAATACTGCGCGCCGGCGGGGGCGGAGGTGGTTTCAACGGCCGAATGATCGGCATCGCCCAACGGAACCGCCGCCAGCATGCCGGTGGTGGGAGGCAGGCGCACCAGCAGGCGCGCTTGAGGCGGGAGCAGGCGCTTGGCATCCGCGGCGGTGGGCGCGGCTCCCATAGTAGCGGGCGTGGTGGCGGGATTGGTTTCGAGGATCCAGGCCGACCCGTTCCAACTGACGACGTGGGTGGGCGCTCCGGCCGTGGGGTCGTCGATCCATTCGATAGCGGCATCGCCGCGCAGTTTCCCGAATTCGGAGATGGCGCGCTCTACGGCGGCCGCGGGGGCCGGTTTGGGAATCGAAACGCGCAGGCCGGCCGTGGCGGGAACCACCCAACGCTCCAGCGCGAGAACGTCTCCCTCCTTGACGCTGCCCCGGCCCACCACGCGGGCGATGGAAACGCCCAAGCCGTCGGAAGAAACGATTTCAACGGTCACGGCAGGCTGGCCGGCGGTCTTGAGGCGGCACTTGGGAAACAGGCCGATGGCGGTGCCGCCTCGCAGCCGGATATCGGCGCCCTTGACCGAATCGACGACCACGGCCAGACCGCCGCCGGCGCCCGGAGGTCTGGCCCAGGATGGTTTGCGAGAATCGCGACGGGCCACCCATGGCGGGCTGTTGGACGGCGCCGTTCGAGCCCAGCGCAGCCATGGTGCGGGCGAAAATGCGGTCCATCGGCTCGGAGGCGTATCGCAGCGACTGGGCCAGCGCCCAGGTGAACGCGCCGTGCGCGCCGTCCTCGGTCTGGACCTCGCGAGCTTCCTGGTTGGGCTGGGCGGCGGCCAGGGTGAGCACGCCGAGCCTCTCGGGATCGATGGGCTGGCGGGTCGCGGGATCGCGGTCGGGCGGATCGTTGGCCACCGGCTCATGCAGCGTCACGCCGGCGGTGCCGGCGCGCGTGCCGCTGTTGGTGCGCGCTTTGCCGCTGGAGTTCCATGCGCCGCGGGCCAGCGAGCCGCTGTGGCAGCTATCGGCGATCATGGTGACGATGACGCCCTTGCGGGCGGCGGCGAAGAGGATGCGCGAGATCTCCTTATCGCGGATGTCGGGGACGTTGCGCCAGTTGTCGGCCGGCACCAGGGTCTGATCCTCCTGCTGCTGTTCGGAGCTGGCGCGGTTCTTGACGTGGTTGCCGTGGCCGGAATAGTAGAAGAGGCGCACGTCGCCGGGCTGGGCGTCGTCCACCAGGTTCTTTTGCAGAGCCTGGAGGATGGCGTCGGCGGTGGCGTCCTGATCGGTGAGGACGACGAAATCCTGGAAGCCGATGCTCCTGGAGGACGGCCTTCATGAGGTGGACATCGTTGACGGCGCCGTCCAGGTTGGCGAATCGCCAGTACCTGGCGTCGCCCTCGACGGCCGGGCGCTTGAGGGTGGGCGGATTCAAATCGCGCAGCAGTTGGGCCTGGGTGTCGGGGTCGGGATTGTACTCGTCGATGCCCACCAGGATGGCGCGGCGCGATTCGCCGTGCAGGGCCGAGCCGATTGCGCTCAGGACAATTCCCAGAAACGCGGCGCGGCCCAACGCCGTATTCAGTAAAAGAGACACTAATGGTATGATAGCCCGTACGTCGGAAGGAGACGCGCGATGAAGACGGATCGTAGAGGATTTCTTCTGGGAACGCCGCTGGCCGCTCTCGGCCTGGCGCAGTTCGGCGGAGCGGCGTTTTCGCAAACTTCCAGTGCCGGCGTCTCGCCGGACGTGGTGGATTTCTGGGTCAGGGACATGGGCGTTCCAGCCCACATGGTGCTGGGCGGAGAGACCACCCGGGGGCGCGCCGCGGCCTCCGGACCGCAGACCTCCAACCTGGCCCGCGAGCCGCTATTTCTGCACTACGATCCGGAGGAGGGCGCGTTGATGCCCGCCGACCAGATACCAACGGCCAAGATGCACCCGTTCACCGACGCCAAGCTGGATTTTCAGTTGGTGCGGATGCGGCTCAACCCGGAGGACCACCATCAGTTCGAAAACTTCACCAGCGGCGGGATCTATCTGGACTTCCAGCAGGGGCAGCCGCAATCGATTTCCGGCGAGATGATCTCGCTGGCGACGACCACGTTCAGCGCTATCTTTCCGGGGCTGAGAGGCGGAGCGGGCGGAGCGAAGAGCGGCGCCAAGAGCGGTCCCGGCGGTTCGGCTGCCGCGGCTCCCAAGAGCAAAGCGGCGGCGCCGGCGGCGCCCCCCGGAGCTGCGGCGCCGGCCGCCACCATCCCGTTGCAGGCGGCCAAGCAGTCGCAGTCGCTCACGCTGCCGGGCGGACTGGGTAAGACCTCGTTCGCCTGTTTCGCCAAGGACCCGCGAAAAACGCTGTTCGGCTCTTTTGTGGATGTCATGTCGAAAGTGGTCAATTCGCCGATGGTTTCCTACTTGCCGCTGATGTCCTTTCCGGTGGTGGGGAGCGTGGCGTTGGCCGGCATCAAAGGCCTGGTGGGAAGCCTGCAGGGCGAGGGCGGACAACAGCACTGGATCCTGCAGAGCCCGCCGCTCGATGTGACGGCCACGGTGGAGGGCTCCAAGGCTTCTCCCGAGGCGTTGCGGTTGCGGAGCGGTAGCTACATCGTGATCCCGAAAGAACACTCGGCTGCCATGAAGGACCAACTCGGGAAGCTAAAAATTCTGGACGGCTTCCTGGTGCCGAAAGAAGCCACGTCCATGGACGTGTTCGACGCGGCCCCGCAAACCGCGCAGATGGTGAGTTACATTTCTCTGCGGGTGTCGGTGGCGAATACCAAGGCCGGCAAGCCGTCGCAGGGGTAGCGCCTTCGGCGCTGTGGCCCGGAGTTCCCGCATGATATGATTACCAGGTATTGAGGGCCCGGGAATGCGCAGGATGCTGCTCGCCAGCTTGATCGCTTTGTGCCCGGCTTTGCTGCCCGGCCAAGGCTTTGGAAAGCTGAAGAAATCCATCGTTCTCGATCGGAAGCTGCCCGCCGCGGTCAAAATGCCGGGCAACGCGTTCGACGTCAAAGTCTCGGCGGAAAAGCCATACGATCCGTGCGAGAAACTGGCCGCCGACAAGTTGCAGGCCATGGTCGAAACCAACCTGATCCGCTTCAACAGTCAACTTACCCTCAATCCCGACAAGCCCGATACGCTGATCGTTCTCAAAGTGCTCATCTGCAACGCGATCGCTACGCCCGAGCACAACACGGTGCTTTCCGGGAAGAACAAGGGACAGCAGCAACCCAGCGGCGTGAAAGTCAACGGGCGCCTGATGGTGACCTATCAGGCCAGAACCCGCGCGGGCAGGTTCGTGGATGCCGAGCCCATCGACGTCAAGTACGATCACGAGTTCAATGAGTTGAACGGCGCGATTACCGAAACCAAAAAGATCATCGGCAAAATCCCCCACCCGGGCGCCAGGCACAAGGGTGAAGAGGGCGGGGACGAACCGCACACCATGGAAGACGTCGTCGAGATCCTGGTCGACCGCACCGCCCAGCGCGTGGCGGCCCGCCTGGTGAATACCAACGAACGCGTCGAAGTCCTGCTGGCGCGCGGCGCGCTCGACCCCAACAACCGGAACGCCGACGCCGGCCAGTGGACCAAGTTCGTCGAGGGCTTGGAAACCATGCCGCCGCTGCCCCACCTGGACGACGATGCCTACCGCCTGTATAACATCGGCGTGGGCGACGAAGCGCTCGGTTACAAAGCGGACAACCCGGCCAGCGCCAAACGGTACTTCGAGCAGGCCGTCATGCAATACCGCAAGGCGGGCGAAGCCAATCCCCAGGAGAAGTATTTCATCGAACCGGTAAACCGCATCGAAATCGCGCTCGAACACTACAAGCAACTGTCCGTCCCGGCGGACCCTCCGGCCGCCGCGCCGCCCAAGAAGGGAAAAGGCAAGTGAGGTTTCTTACGGCAGTGTTGGCGCTGGCGGCCGCCGCCCACGCGCAGCCGAGGTGCGCCGTGTCCAAGGACCTGGTGGTCCGGGCGCTGGAACTGGTTTCCGCCTCGCCCTCCGGAGACGATTTGTTGAACGGCCTGATGCTGCTCAAGCAGGCGGAAGAGTCCTGCGACGAAAACGGCGACGCCTGGTATTACCGGGCGCTGTTTGAGCGCAAACTCGGCCGCGGCAACCCGCAGTACTCCCTCGGGAAGGCGCGGGAACGCAACTCCCCGGCCCTCGGGAACGCCGAAGACCCCTTCACGCTGGCCACTCCGGCGCGCGGCGTCGCGGGGCTGGCGCACGACAATCCGGCTCCCGGTTCCGCTCCGCACGCTAGCCGCGACGTCCACCAACCCGGCGTTTCGCACAAATGGGCGCTGGTCGTGGGCGTCGGCCAGTTTCATAACCCGCGCCTCAACCTGAGATACACGCGCAACGATGCCCAATCGGTCGCCGAGTTACTGCGCGATCCCGCCTGCGGCCGGTTCCGCGCCGACCACGTGCGCCTGATTACCGATTCCGAAGCTACTTCCGTCAATATCCGCGCGGGCCTCAACTGGCTGGTGCGCAACTCCACCGGGGACGATCTGGCGGCCATCTACATCGCCACTCACGGCACCGCGCGGGAGCAGGACGCGGCCGGCGCCAGCTACGTGGTGACTTACGACACCGACGTCGATTCGCTCGACGGCCTGTATTCCACCGCCATTCCGATGGTCGAGATCACCACCGTCGTCCGCACCCGCATCAAAGCCCTGAAAGTGGCCGTAATCCTGGACACCTGCCACAGCCAGGGCGCCCTCGCGCAGACCGTGACCATTCCGCAGTCCCTATCTTCGCAGACGCTGGACCACATCAAGGAAGGCACCGGCCGGGTGATCCTGGCGGCCAGCCGCACCGAGGAAAGTTCCTACGAGTTGGCGAAGTATTCTCACGGCCTCTTCACTTACTATCTGCTGCAGGGCCTCAGACAACAGAAGGATGCGCCGCTCGACAAGATCTATCCATGGGTCACGGCGCAGGTGACCCGGGAGGCCGAGGCTAACGGATGGAAGCAGCATCCCGTCTTCGGATCGAGCGACGAAGTCAGCCCGGTGGTGCTCGGGATTGCGCCGCTCGAAGCCATCGGGTGGCTGCCTCCAGCCGTCCGCCTGGCGGTGCGATGACTTCGCGCCGGCCCCGCGACCCCGCAACCGGGGCGCAAGCCGCCATCATCCATTTGAAGCGGCAGGACCCCGTCCTGAGCGCGATCATCGACCGCGTCGGTGAGTATCGTATTGAATTCCGCGACCCGGATTTCGAAACGCTGGTCAAGTCGATTGTGTTTCAGCAACTCAGCGGACGCGTCGCCAGCGTAATCTTCGGACGCCTGGTGGAGGCCGTGGGCGGCAAACTCACGCACGCCGGCGTCCTCAAACTCCGCCCGTCCCGCATGCGCAGGCTCGGCCTGTCCGGGCAGAAGACCGCCTACATCCGCGACCTGGCGCGCCATACCCGCGACGGCCGCCTCGTCTTCGAGAGCCTGGCCGAACTCCCTGACGACTCCGTCATCGAGCGGCTTACCCAGGTCAAGGGCATCGGCGTCTGGACCGTCCACATGTTCCTGATCTTCGCCCTGCGCCGCACCAACGTGCTGCCCACCGGCGACCTCGGCATTCGCAACGCCATCCGCAAAGCCTATAACCTGGATGAGGTGCCCTCGCCCGCTGAAGTCGAGGCCATGGCCGAGCGATGGCACCCGTATTGCACCGTGGCGAGCTGGTACCTGTGGCGCAGCCTGGAACCCAATGCCAACCTGTAGCGCCGCGAGGGCCGGATGCCGGGCAAGGGCCGCCCCGAAAGCGCACGGGTCGGCAAGAAGATGATTAGCCGCCGATAAACGCGGATCGAAAAGAACTGTCTTATCCGCGTTTATCAACGTTCATGAGCGGCCCAAAGTGGTATCCTCGATCTTCTTGAGCGCCATCTCGCTCTCGGCCGGCCATTTCGCGGCTTCCCACTTTCGGAATGACTTGGCGCGGGATGGGAGGAACCGCGTGCGGCCGTCCGGGGATTCGCCGCTTCCGGCCAGCGGCGCCGCGCTTCCACGAATGCCACTCTCGGGTACAGCGCCACAGCATTGAATGCGACGGCGTAACAACTGTGTCCGGGGGTGCCCGCTATTACGCTGACCGGGGGGCTGAGTAGCCAGCCCCAAACAGGAAACGCCATGGGGCCGGTCTCAAAATGCTGCACGGTGGCCCCGCTCACCACCAGAACCCCGAGGTACGCCGCCACCGTGATCAGGCCCGCTTTGGAAAACAGCCCCACCCTGGCAAGTACATCTCAGACTCATGGCTCCGTAACCCATCCGGGCCTTCCGGCAAGCCTGCTCACTCCGGTCGCTCCATCTGGCCCCGCGCCGCTTTTTCTCCACAGCCTGTTGCAAAGTGCCGCGGCCAGACTATAATGATCGGTAGCCATTCAGACCTCGGAATTCGATATTCCGAGGAACTAGGAGACACACGATGCGTTTTGTCAAGATTGTCCTGCCCGCGGCCCTGATGCTCGTGCCGGCGGCCTTCCTCATCACCGGGGGCCTGCTGGCTCCCACGCCCGGCTTCAGCACGCCGAAGTATGCCGCCGATAACCACAAGGCGTGCGCCTTCTGCCATCAGAAGATGGGCGACAAGGACGCCATGCACAAGGACCCGAACCTCACCGACGCCGGCAAGTACTTCAAGGACCACAGCCACTCTCTCGACGGATACAAGCCTCCAGCCAAGTAGCCATTGGGCCCCGGGGTGCGGACCCGTTCCGGTCCGCCACCGCCGTTCCGCCGTCAACGCGCCCGGGTTCCGCCGTTTCTTCCCGCAACTCGCCGCAGAACTGGGTGTTGGTTAAGTGGTAAGGAGAGCACACCAGTTATGAAGCGAAGATACACCACTTTGCTGCCGATTCTTTTCTGCCTGCCGGCCATGCCGGCGCTTGCGCAAACGGCTATCGGCGGCGGCGCCTGCACGTCCTCGGCCCTGAACGGGACCTACGAGTTTCTCTTGAGCGGACGCCAGGTCTCGGCGAGCGGCGCCGTCTCGAAAGTGTTCCAGGCAGTTGGCACGGCCGCCTTCGACGGACTCAGCAGAGTCACGCTGACCATGACAGCCAACGTCGTCGGCCCCAGCCAGTCTTTCGGAACGCCACTGGTGTACATGGGATCTTACAGTTTACAATCCAACTGCGTCGGCTCGATGTCCATTACCAGCGGAGACGCCGCCACGTTTGCCCTGGAGGCTCTTTCCGTCAACGGCGCCACCCAACTGGCATCTTCATTCTCGGTGACCGGATCGGATGCCACTTACGCTTACAACGGGAGCGGTAACTCCCAGCCGGCAGCCTGCCCCACGACGCTATCCGGGGTGCACGAATTCAACGCCACCGGCAGCTCCCTTTCCGGGGCTTCCGTGACGGGCGTTCTGGATGTTGCGGGTCTGCTGCAATTCGACGGTCAGGGCAACGTGACCGCCAACTGGACTCAGGTGGCGAACCTGGCCACCGCCACCGTCACGGCCACGGGAACCTACTCGGTGACCTCCACGTGCCTGGCCTCGGCCACGCTCACCGACACGGCGAACGATAAGTACACGGTCTCGATGAGTATCTACTCGGCCGCGCCGGGCTTCTCGCTGGCCATTACGTCCCCACAGGCGATCTTCGACGGATCCGCTGCCGCGGCCCTACCCGCCACCGGGGGAGGGTGCGCCCCTTCGGCGCTGACCGGAACCTATGAGATGGTCCTCAGCGGGCGCCTGGTCCCCGGCGGAGTCACCACCAGGCTCCTGGCGTCGAACGGCGCGGCGACGTTTGACGGGATTGGCAAAGTTACCTTCAACCTGACATCCAACGCCGTCAACGGGAGCCAGGTCTTCGGAACGCCGCTGGTGTACTCGGGAACTTACACTCTCCAATCCGACTGCCAGGGGACGATCGACATTTCAAGCGGAGACACCGCGGTTTTCGCGGTTGTGGCTTACTCGATCGACGCCACCACCGCGCAGGCGAAGTCATTCAACATGGTGGGGTCCGACGCCGCGTATGCCTACACCGGAAGCGGTACCGTGCAGCCGGACGTTTGCGCGGCCAGCACCCTTTCTGGCCAGTGGCCCTTCAACGCCACCGGCAACTTGGTTTCCGGATCCACCAACACGGGAACGGCCGATATCGTGGGGCTGGTGCAGTTCGATGGGCAAGGCAATGCGGCCGCCAACTGGACCCAGTCGTCCAACACCGCTTCCACCAACGTATCGGCAACCGGAACCTATTCGGTTAACTCGGCGTGCCTGGGCTCCCTGACCCTCACCGATACGGCCGGTAACAAGTATGCCGGAACGGTGTCCATAACCGGGGCGAATGCGGGAAACTTCTCGTGGGTCTCCGCCAACCCGCAGGTGGTCTTCGCCGCCACCGGGCACGCGCCGTTCGGCAATCCCGGACTGGCGGTGGTGAACGCGGCGAGTTACAGTTCCAACCAGACGCCGCCGGGAGGCGTGTTCTCGATTTTCGGCGCCGGTCTGGCGACCAAGGAATGGCAGGCCACTACCGTCCCGCTGCCCACCACGGCCCTTAACACCACCGTAACGGTCAACGGAGAAGCGGTGCCGCTGTTCTACGCGGACGCGGGCCAGATCAACGCGCAGATGCCCGAGGACATCAAGCCGGGCGTGGCGGCCGTGATCGTGAAGAATGGCTCCGCCACGAGCAACGCGGTGGCTGTCGTAGTCCCCGCCGTAGGAACGCCGGGGATCTCCACGTGGGGGAATAATCGAGCCGTTGTGGTGAACCAGGACGGCAGTTTGAATGTTCCCGGCTCCTCGCCGGCCAAAGTTGGCGACACCGTGGTGGTGTACTTCACCGGCGGCGGACCGGTGAAGGCCACCGCGCCGCTGGTGACGGGCGCCGCCGCTCCGGCCGGCCTATCGTGGGTGACCGGAACCTACTCGGTAACGGTGGGCGCCGCTGTTGCCGCGGTCAACTATATCGGCTTGACGCCCGGTTCCATCGGGCTCTATCAGGCGAACATGGTGGTTCCGGCCGTCGCCGCCGGGGATCGCCCAGTGGTGATTACCATCGCCGGGCAGGCCTCGAATAACCCGCTGATTGCGGTGACGAAGTAGTGGGGCGGACCCCCAGGTCCGCGGCCGGCCCCCTGGCCGGCTTTCCGCCCGCGCCACGCAATTGATCCTTCGACGAGACGGCGGGTCCAGGGGGACCCGCGCGGACCCGGGGAGTCCGCCCCACGGGCTTCTAACCGAGGGATTTCCGCCACGCCGCCAATTGCCCCGTCAAGCTGCTCTTCACGTCCTCGAATTGCGCGTCGCCGGACAGGTTGTTCATCTCCGCCCGGTCCACCCGCAGGTCGTAGAGTTCGCCCGGGCCTTTGCCTTCGTCGCGCATCACCAGCTTGTAACGGTCCACGCGCGCCATTTCGGTGTTGCGGTAGCGGCCGAATACGGCGGTGCGCCACGGCTGCTTCTTGGGAAACGGCTTCCCGGTGGCCAGCAGGGCGTAACTCCGGCCGCAGAGGTTTCCCGCGGGCCGCTCCACCCCCAGGAAGTCGGTCAGGGTCGGCAGCAGATCGTAGGCGCCGACCAACCCCACCTGCATGATGGATGGGGGGACGCGCGCCGGATAGCTCCAGATCAGCGGCACGTTCACCACCTCCTCGTACATGTTCGGAGGATCGGAGGAGTCGCCGTCGCCCCACAGGCCGTGGCGGCCCAGCAGAGAGCCGCAGGTGGAAGCGAACACGATCAGGGTGTCGTTGAGGAGATGCTTGTCGTAAAGCCTGGTCATCAGTTTGCCGGCCTCGGCGTCGCGCGCGCTGACGGCCCCCGCGGCCTTGCGCAGGTTTGCCATCCGGGCGCTGAACATCTCCTTGCCGCGCGCCGCGTTCTGCGCCGGCGGGTCGGCGGCCCAATTCTCGAATCGCTGGTCCTCGTAAAGATCCACGAACTCCGCCGGAACGCCGTCGTAGGGCGGCTCCAGGCCGTTGTAGAGCACCGTCAGGCTGAAGGGCTTGCCCGACGTCTGCCGGTCCAGGAACTGGAGGGCGGCGCCGGTCGAATCGGCGAGCGTCCGCCCGCTAACCGTCTGGCACGCGTATCCGCCCGCGGGCAGCGCCTGGTCCAGGGCGTTGGGGGCCGCGGCGGCGCCGGGGTTGCGCGCCACCACCCCGGTGAAGTAGGCGTTGCGGCCCGGAATCGGCGCCGGCGCCGGGACGAACGCATTCAGGAAGCGCGTGCCGGTCTGGCTCAGCCTGTCTATGTTGGGCGTGTGTACTTCCTGGTTGCCATAGCAGCCGATCATCCAGGCCGGCAGTCCGTCCACCAGAATCAGTAACAGGTTCGGGCGGAACATATCCAGCTTCTTTTTTTTGGCGGCCAGCAGCGGCGAGGCCAGGCTGCCGAGGAAGAAATTGCGGCGTGAGACGAGCATGGGCAAAATACAAGTATAAGCCGTTACCCGGCGCCGCGCGCCTGGCCGCTTTCGCCGCGTCCCCCAAAACCGTCAAGCACCCGCCAGCCACGCGCCGCCAGGCCGTTTCGCGTTCGAAAACGAACCGTCTTCCCACCCCTGGCGGCAGACCCGGCTTGTTGACGGGCGGCCCGCCGTATTACAGTTGGGTTTGGGCCGATGAACATTCCCAATTCGTTAACCCTTCTCCGGATCTTCTTTGTGCCGCTGCTGGTGGCGGCGCTGGTCCAGGAGCGCTTCGGTTTGCACATCTGGGGAATGCGCGTAACCCATGAGTGGCTGGGGCTGGCCATCTTCCTGTGCGCCGCCGCCACCGACCTGCTGGATGGACACCTCGCCCGGCGCTGGCGCCAGGTCACCACCATCGGCACGCTGCTCGATCCCATCGCCGACAAACTGCTGGTCTCCGCCGCGCTCATCTCCCTGGTGCAGGTGCGCGTGCTTCCGGCCTACATGGCGATTCTGATCATCGGCCGCGAGTTCGCCGTCTCCGGCCTCCGCAGCATCGCCGCCGCCGAAGGCTACACCATCAAGGCCAGCGACCTGGGTAAGACCAAGATGCTCTCGCAAGTGGTGGCCATCTCCTGCATGCTGATCGGCGTGGGGCGCCAGTCCTTCCGCACCCCGGGCATGGTCCTGATGTGGATCGTGGTGTTTTTCGCGGTGTTCTCGGCGGTCAGCTATTTCCTCAAGTTCTGGCGTAAGGTGGACGAGCGCGTCAAAATGCGCCGCCGCAGGGAACTGTGGCACCTGGAGCGTAAACGCCAGCGGGCCGAGCGGCGTCACATGGGTTCGAGAGACTCGGGAGACTTGGGCGCCACGATCTCGAATCCGCCTGAAGTGAGCTGAAGGTTGCGCACCTGGCCTCGCGTCCCCACGCTTCCGATCGGCTTCCCGTTCAGCAGAATGGTCACGCCTCCGGCATTCCCGACCTGCAGCAGCACCGTGGCGTTGGCATCCACCACGCGGCTCTGGTTGGCTTGCAGCACGCCCGAGAAGAGGTACCTGCCGTCGCTCCTCACCGACACCCACACCGGTTCCGCCGCGGTCAGTTCCACGCGCACCGCGGCATTCGGATTCAGTTCCGGCTGCGCCGCCGCGAAGGCCCCGGCCGGTGCGCCGGCGGGCGATGCGGGCGGCGGCTGTCCGGCCGCGGAGCGTAGCGGGACGCTCGCCGCATCCGCGGGCTCCGGCGCCGCCATCGCGTGACGGCCGCGCGACCACCAGGCGTACACGCCCGCGCTGCCTAACATCGCCACCACGACCATCCCCAGCGCCGGTAACGGGGATCTCCAGGAGAAACGGCGCCCTCCCACCGAAGCCCAATTATCCACGGGGGGCACTTGCACCGGCGCGGCCGGCGGCCGCACGGCCTCGACCGCCCGGAGGTCCTCCGGAACGGGTTCCAGCACTCGGTCCACCGACCGGCCAATCTCTTCCGCATCCAGCCCAAGGTACCGCGCGTACTGCCGCACGAAGCTTCGCGAGAACACCCCGCCGGGCAGTCTGTCGAACTTCTCGTCCTCGATCGCCGCCAGCATGCGCGACGAAATCTTCAGTTCGTCCGAGATCTGTCCCAGTTCGAGATTCTGCCTCAGCCGCTCCCGACGAAGGGTCTCGCCGATAGACTTCATACTAGTGGTCTTTTCCGAATGCTATGCCTATCATACAACGGGAAATACTCGCGAACCATGCGATCCCGTACAGCACCGCCCGTTACCCCGTATTTCCCAGGGATGCGGCCCTTCGTCCGGACGGGAATCCGCGGAAACACGGGGGCCGGCGGCTCCGTCCCCGGGCGCGCATGGTCTCTCGCGGAACCGCCGCGGGAGCCGAGCCGTCCGAATACTTCCGCCTGTCCCATGCGGGAAATGCGGGTGGGTCTGTCGCTTCGCGCCACACTCGCCGCCAATCGGCGTGCGCTTACCTAAAGGTCGCCGTTGCCACGCGATACCAAGTCTGCCCGCTGACGCCGTCGATTCCCCAGAACTCGAAGTATTGGGGTCCCGCCGGTAGGGCCGAAACCTTGAGCGATGCCTGAATCGTCCCCGATGCGGCGATCTGGGTGGTACCGAACCACAGGGCCAGGTCCGCCGAGTAGTCCGTTCCATTGATCTTCATCGCGGTCACGCTGGTGGCCACGCCCGCCGTCTCGGTCAACCGTATCTGGAAGCTCCAGACGCCGTTCGACGCCACCACCGTCGCCGGAGCCACCACCGCCGACACATTCGATTGCGACGCCTGCACCGTCGCCGACACGTTGATGAATTGCGGGGCCGCCGTGCCCGCCAGAATGGTCACCGTGCCCGAGTACTGCCCCGGCTGAAGCAATTGCGAAGGATCTACGGAAACCTTCATCGTCACCGGGGACGCGGCCGATATCTGGCCGCTGGTGGTGGACACGCCGATCCACGGCGCGTCGGGACGAATCTGGAACGAGACGCTGCCGGTGGTTCCCGAGGTCAGCTTAACCGTCTGGGCCGCCGGCGCGGCCCGGTTGACGACGCTGAAGCCCAGAGTTGCGGGAGCCGGCGTCACCGTCGCCGCCGGCCAGTTCTCGAAGTACGCCTGCAGATTCTTATACGTGTTCGAGAAGCGGCCGTAACCCGCCACGAACGGGGCGATCTCGCAGGCCGTCAGCACGGGGTCTGCCGGGCCGTACGTCAGCGTGCCCACGATCACTCCCGGGCTGGTGAACAGCGGCGATCCAGAAGAACCCGGTTGCGTCCGCCCCTGGTCCCACTGGACTTGCACGTACAGGTTCCCGGGCGCAGTGTCGATCCCCCCGGAATCGTTTTCCACGTCCTCGGTTGCGTCGGCCGTGCGCTCTCCAAACGAGATGCGCTTCCACGACCCGGCGGGATGATGAACACCCACCACCGACGATGTAACTTGCGGATCGGACGGATCCCAACCGGAAAACGTGACGTTCCGACGGAACGCCCTGCAGCAGGAGCAGGCTGTAATCGCCCTGTTCGAGGGTCCCGGAGCCGATCAGGTGGGTGCCCAGCGGCGACGTCTCGCTGGACGTGCGGCTCGCCGGAGGCGGAGCCCCGCAGGTAGGCGTCTGATAGTTCCAGTACACTTCCACGGTGCGCGCCGCGGCTTCGTTATTGATGCAATGTCCCGCCGTCAGCAGGTAGGGAATCATGCTGTTGTCGCGGGTGGCGACCAGCGACCCCGAGCACATGTACTCCTCGCCGCCATCCTCAAAATTGAGTTGTCCCACCATTTTCATGGCGGGCTGCCAGTCGGGATAGCAGTTCGGATCGAGCTCGCAGAAATCGGCGCCATCGGAAGTTGCGGCGCCGGCCGTTTCGGCCGCCGTGGACAGCGCCACCCGGCGCGCCTGGTGCGCGATGTTGGCAATCTGGAACGGCGGCTCGCCGCCCGCGGCCGCGGCGGCCCCAGGCTGGTATTCCAGAACGACGGACTCCGACGCCACCGTGGCGCTCCAGAAATGCCCATCGTCATACGGCCCGCTTCCGCTGTACGGCCCCACGAATTGCGTGCCGTCGTACAGCCAGACCTTTCCATCGCCCACGGAAAAACCGCGGAACTCCACGCGCATGCCCACGGAGCCGGGGGAACGGAGGGCGGCGCGCCAGAGCGGCGTGCCATCGGGCGCGGTTTGCCACGCGCCGCTTTGCATCCAACCGGCCGGCGGCTGGCGGTGAATCCCGGTCCGCAACCGGGGACCCGGCGCGGCAAGCCGGGCCTTCTCGGATTCGCTCAACGGCGGAAGGGCCAATTCCCGAGGCCTGGCCAGGCTGAGCCGAAGCCCCGGCGGAGGCGCCTCGACGCCAGGGGCACGCTCCGTCCCGGCGTAGTGGACGGGCTCTTTCCGGGCGGCGGGCTGCGCACCGGCAATCCCCCCACCCAGGCTCAAGGCTAACAGTGCGGAAGTCAGACAGCGCATGTAAGCCGCAACTCTACCCTGCCACCGGGTATGGAACAAGGTTGGAAATGGGTTACAGGACGGCAATAACAATCGTTATCGGATGGGCGGCCCATGGGGCGGCGGCGCCCGCTTGCCCGCCACTTTCCGCAGCCGGTTTCCGCCGTCCGGACCGGCAGCGCGGGGTGCGCCGGCGGCAGCGCCGCTACCGCCGGCCATGCGGGACTCGGGCCGGCCGGGATCTCCTGCTTGAAGCCGTCATCCCCACCCGCTGCGATCGGGAACCGAAACCCCGCGGCGGTTCTCTCTACAGTCCTTCCCTTTCGATTCGATCCAATTCGCCCAGCACCACGGCGTCGGGAAGGTCGCGATGCACGTCGAAGTACCAGTAGTGTTCGGCGTTGGGATAATCCTCCTTGACGAAATCCGCGCCGCTGTTCTGCAGGGTGGCGAAGAAGAACCGGACGAAGTGGAAGAGCATCCGGGCATGATTCGGGCTCACTCGGCCCTTCACCTGGAAGTACCGCTCTCTGACCGGCTGGGACGCCGCGCCGGGAGCGTGCAACAAGCGAAACGCGACGGTGCTGAGTTGCAGGCAGGTGAGCATATCCGCGCGCGGAAGGGTGGGGGTTGCGTACACGAAATGCTCGCCGTCCCGCTGGTCGAGGATCAGGTTCTCCCGTTGGGCTGTGGCCTCCAGTTCCGTCCCCGGGAGTATCCGCAGGAGTGCCAAGCTCAACCAGTTCGATCCGCGAACCACCTTTTCCGCCACATACTCCAGCAGTTCGATGTAGCTCTCCAGAGACTCGTGCGGCAGTCCCAGGATGACGTCCGTCTTCACCACTGCGTTGGCCCGCAACAGCCGCTCGTACGCGCCGTCGAAATGGCGGATTGGCAGGTTGCGGCGAATCGCCCGCAGAGACTCCGGATGAATCGACTGCAGCCCGATGCCGACCATCACCTCGTTCTTCGGCGACAGGGCGCCGTACTGGCCGATCAACGCCGCGATGGAATCGTTAACGAAAGAGGGAATCGCCTCGAAGAAGAGCGACATCCGGATGCCGCGCTCGATCATGCCGCCAAGAATGGCCGCGGCGTGCCGCGGGCTGGACAGGAAGTTGGCATCGGTGATGCGGCAGTGTTCGATGCCGTGGCCGTAAATCGATTGCAGTTCGTCGAGCACGGTGGCGGCGCTGCGATATCGGATGGAGGGGTAGTGCGCGTGATACAGGCAATAGGCACAGCGGAAACTGCAGCCTCTTTGCGTCTCGACGTTGGCCCGCGTGCCGGGTCTGTCCAGGACCGCGGCGGGAACGTCGCCGTTGAGATAGGCCGACGGAGCGGCGGCCAGGTTGACGATGAGACCGGGATCGCTCAGTGAGAGGCCGCCGCGGGACAGCCCGCCGTTGCGGCGGTAGCAAAGCCGCGGGATACCCTCCAGGCCGTCCGCGCCGCAGGAGAGGCAGTTCAGCAGCAGCCGTTGCAGGGGAATCTCTCCCTCGCCCACAATGGCGAAGTCCAACGGGAACCCGTCGAACCGGCCTGCCATAATGTCGTTCGCCGCGATCTCCGGACCGCCGAGGACGATCCGCGTTCCGGGCAACCGTTCGCGCACCGCGCGCGCCAGCCGCGTGACCGCGGCGATATTCCATACGTACGTGGAAAACCCCACGAGATCGGGGCGGAAGGCGGCGATTTCTCCGAAGATGGCATCGCAAGCCGCTTCCAGCGCCGCCGGCAGTATGTACTTGTGGTGAAGGATGCGGATGTCGGAGCGCGCTTCCACCGCGGCGTCCTGGCGCAGGTAGCTCCGCAACACCGGCAGGGAGAGCAGGAAGTCGGCGGAGGTGCCGGCGATCCCGACCAGCAGCACCCGAAAGCGTGGCGCAATTCCCCCCGCGTACTCTGCGTCGCAGGTGTCAACGAAACCGGACGGTCCACGCGCCAGAGAAATTTGCTGCATCCGCTTCGCCGTAGCGGTCACGGGAAAACCATCCGGCCGCGTGCATTCCGCGCCTTGCGCGAGTAGGCCGGGATTTCCTTCTTAGATCCCGGATGCCTGTCAGTATACACCCAGCCGGGATCCCGCCGGCTGCCCGCCGGTTGCCCTCCTCCGTGTCACCTTTCCCCGGGGATCGCATCTCTGCTGGCGATATGGAAGTCACCATTCATCACCTCGGGAACGTTCAGTTTGAGGCCACCGCGCGCGGGCACCGCGTGGTGTGCGACCAGCCGCCGGACATCGGCGGCGCCGATTCGGGCATGACGCCGCCCGAGTTTCTGCTGGTTTCCCTCGGAACCTGCGCCGGTTACTACGCGGCGGAGTATCTGAAAGCCCGGTCCATCCCCACCACCGGCCTGGAACTCAAGGTATCGGCGGAGAAGGCCATGCAGCCGGCGCGGCTGGACAAGTTTCGCATCGAAGTGAACATGCCAGGGCTCGAGCCGCGCCACCAGGAAGGCCTGTCGCGGGCGGTTCACAAGTGCCTGGTCCACAACACCCTGACCGGCACGCCCACCATCGAAACCGTGGTGCGAACCCTGGCCGCCGTGTAGGCCGGTTACAATCGGGGTTTGGACACCCAGGACGAGACCAGGCTGGCGCGCGCGTTGCTCGCCGGCGAAACCGGCGCTTTCGACCGGTTCGTCGAGCACTTCCGCTCCCGCATTTTCCATTACAGTTGGCTGATGTGCGGCCAGCCGGAAGACGCCGAGGAAGTGGCGCAGGAAACGCTGCTGAAGGTCTTCGAAAACTTCGCCGCGCTGCGCGAGCCGGAACGCGTGCGGCCCTGGGTATTCCGCATCGCCAGGAACGCCTGCCTGATGCAGCGCCGCAAGAGCGTCTTCGCGCCGGCGCACGAGTTGTCTCTCGACGAACTGCCCCCCGGCGCCGAAGCCGCCGATGAAGCCAGCCCGGCCGACACGCGGATGCTGCGGGCGGAGCTTCGCGCGGTGCTGGACCGGGCCATCATGGAACTGCCGCCGGCCTACCGGCCCGTGGTGGTGCTCCGCGATCTCGAGGAACTCTCCACCGAGGATACCGCGCAGATTCTGGACCTGAGCCCGGACGTGGTGAAGACCCGCCTGCATCGCGGCCGGGTGGCCATGCGCCAGAAACTGGACTGCTACGTGAACAACCGTTGTCTGGAAGACCAGCCCAGCCCCGATCCCGCCCCGCTCAGCGCCGCCGAACGGGAGACGCTGTACCGGACATGGCGCAAATCATAGGCAGGTAACCCGCCGGCCCGCTCCGAGGGTCCACTGTTACCGGTCCACCGTCAACTTTTTCCCCAGGATCTCGCGGGCCTTTCTGGCAAGCGTTTCCGGCCGGAACGGCTTCCGCAGGAACCACTCGCCGATTCTGGGAATCCGGTCGCGCAATCGGACCTCGCCGGTGCAGCCGGAAGTGTAGAGGACGCGCAAGCCTGGAAACAGGGGAGCGATCTGGCGGACCATCTCGGGACCACTCATTTCCGGCATGGCCGTGGCCACCACCGCCAGATGGATGGTTCCCTGGTGCGCCCCGGCACGGCGGATGGCTTCCTCGCCGTCAGCGGCCTCCACCACCGTGTAGCCGCGTCCGCGAAGGACGCCGGCGATCGACTGGCGCGCGCCGGCGTCGCCTTCCACCAGCAGGATGGTCCCGGCTCCGCCCGGGGCCGGGACGGAAGCCGTCTTGCGTTTCGCCGCCCGGCCTTCTCCCTTGGCCAGCGGCAGGTAGAGCTGCACCGTGGTGCCGCGGCCCGGTTCGCTGGCGACGCCGATGGCGCCGCCCACCTGGTGGGCCATGCCGTACGCCGCGGCCATGCCGAGTCCGGCGCCGTGGCCGGGATGCCTGCTGGTGAAGACCGGTTCAAACAAATGGCTGCGGGTTTCGGCGTCCATGCCGATACCCGTGTCAGTGACGGAAAGTGTGACATACCTTCCGGGCGGCATGTCCAGTTGTCCGGCGGACGGGCTCTCCGGCGCGCGGACGTTCCCCGTTTCGATGGCCAGGTTGCCGCCCCGCGGCATGGCGTCGCGGGCGTTCGCCACCAGGCGCAGGATCACCTGGCCCAACCGGCCGGGGTCGCATTCCACCGTGTCGGGCGAAGCCGCGAGGCGGGTGACCAGATCGATGTCTTCTCCGATCAACCGCCGGAACGCGGTTTCCATCCGCAGCAGCAGTTCGTTGAGCGAGATGGCGCGAACATCGAGCGGCTGATGGCGGCTGAACGCCAGCAACTCGTAAGTGAGGGCTCCGCCGCGTTCGCCGGCGCGCCGAATCTCCTCCAGCCCGTTGCGCTGCGCATCGTCCACCACGCGCCGGCTGAGCAGCAGATCGCTGTAGCCGGTGACGATGGTCAGCAGGTTGTTGAAGTCGTGTACGGCTCCGGCGGCGTGGCGTCCAACCGCCTCCATCCCCTGTGCCTGGCGGATCTGCTCTTCCAGGCAGCTCCGCTCGCGGCGTATCGCGGCGGCGCGCAATTCGCGCGCCACGGCGGCGTTCAGCCTCGTCAGGTTGCCGCGGGTGAGATGGTCGGCGGCGCCCGCCGCCAGCGCGGCGGCCACTTCGGAATCCCCGATCTCCCCGGATACCACGATCAGCGGGAGGTCGAGTCCTCGCGCCTGAATGGCGCGCAGCGCTTCGAGGGCGCCCGAATCGCCGGAGACGGAGCCGCAGACGACCACATCCGCGTCGCCGTCGAGCGCCCCCGCAAGATCGGCCCCGGCGGCGCATCGGATGGATGGCGCGTAGCCGCCGCGGCGCAATTCTACCGCTAGGAACTCGGGGTCACCCTCGCCCAGGAACAGAACCCGCAATGGATCCGCCATACACTCACCCCCCAACCTCGCCAGCCGCCGAACGGCCATCCCCGGATGCCGCTCTTACTTTTTCCCATTTCCGGCTCCCGAAAGGCGGCGTTCCGCGGCCCGCCAGGTCTTCGACCGTGTGATTTGGTGCCATTACCGGGCCGCTCGCTCACGCTCGCGGTTCTGTACGGAACCGCGAGCGTGAGCGAGCGGCCCGTGGCAAAGAAACAGTCTCTCGCGCTCAAGGCACCAGTAACAATAACTTAGAGGCTCATACTACTAGGCTACCGTAAGAAAAAACCGGTCGGGCGGTTCTTTTCGGATTAGTGTGAGATTACGAACGTTGGCAGCCGCTTCCCAGCCTACAGCGGCATCTGTTTGAGAAGTTGGGGAAATACGGCCTGGGCGAACTGCACCGCAAGGTGCGTGGCGCCATCGATATCGCCCCCGCCCACCGGCACGGAAATGCGGACCAGGGCGGTGTCGCTGCGGTGGTACCGCAGCGCGTCCGCCACCAGCCAGAATTTGGCGGAATACTCACTGGCAATCACGCGGCTATGACTCTGGTACCAGTATAAGATGACGCTCTTATCGTCGCCTTTCTCCACCACGTAGCGGTTGACCACGATGGGAGTGGACCAGCCGGGAACCGGAATGCCCGGCCGGTCGGCGTAGATCGGCTCCCAGCCCGAGCCAGGCAGGCAGTTCTTCGGAGAATGCGGGGATTGACCGTACCGCTGGGTCTTGAAGTAGGCGACGAAGAGAACGACCTGGTTGGTGCGGCCAGGACCCAGGTAAATGCGTTCCAGTGTGTCGTCGGCCTTCAATACATCCTGAGTCTCCTGGTCCAGGGGAACGGTTCTGACCGAGGTGAATCCGCCGACGGACTCCGGAAACGACGAAAGAGGCGCGATGTTCGGGATTTCCTCGGTACGCGACGCCACGGCGTAAAACAAGCCCGTCTGCAATATCAGGACGGCGGTGAGGACGAGCGCATACCGGTTTCTAAGAAATCTCATGCGGGCCGCCGCCTCTCTATCAGCCGGCAGCCGAGAATCAGTATCCGATGGAAGACGATCAGCAGACCGAGAGATATCAGGAACAGAATCCAGCCGGTGGACTCATGAAAGAAACCCTCCGCCATCTCCGGTTTGAATTGCGAGAGGATTCCGGTGGCGGTGATGCGGCTGCCATTCGCCAGGATGGCGATGGGGATGGTGGACAGGAAGAGCGTCACGCGCACCCAAAGCCGCTTTTCGAAGAAAAATCCGTAGACCAGCGAGAGGAACGTCAGGGTCAGCAGGGAGCGGATGCCGCTGCAGGCTTCCACCACCTGAAGATGCATGTTGGGGAGTTCCAGGATGTTGCCCTCGCGTACCACGGGGACGGACAGGAAATCGAGCGAGCTATCGGCCAGGCGGCTGGCCAGCAACTGCAGCCGGAAAGTGATCTGGTTGTACACGACCGCGGGGATGGGGATCATCAGAAAAAGCAGCGCCAGCGGGAAAACCAGTTTCTTCAGGAGTGCCGTGCCGCCGAGGAACCACACGGAGCCGATGACGGTGACCACGAAGGCGGCCCGGGACGTAAACAGTTCCACCCCCAGGGTTCCCAACATCATCTGAAGCGCGCCGAAGAGGACTACCACGAGGCCCCACCAGTTGGGCCGGACCTCGACTTCAGCCAGTTCCTCGCGCCGCTGCCACACGATCAATCCGACCACCAACGGCACGAAGAACCCGTGGCCCATGTCGGGATCGTCGCTCCACTGGACGGCCAGACGGTACAGGATGGGCGCATAGCAGCCAATCGCCAGCGCGGCGAACCACGCAATGGGAGCCCACGGGAGTGGCGCCTTTCGCGGAATTGCGTTGGCCGGTGTCATGCGGGGGTAAACGGTATGATAGCAATCCGGCCTGTACAAAGTCGAATACTCCGTCCCGCCTGTCGATATCGGATTGAAGACTCCGAATCGAATGGCGCGGACTGCGCGCATCCGGGTGGGGAGAACGCCAGAACCTTTTCAAGGCCGGGCACAGACCCGCGTTATTGACCCATTGACGCGAGGGCGGACCCCGGGAGTAGCCCGCGGCAGCCTCTTAGACACGGCTGAATCCGCGCCGGCGCCAGCCACGGCGGTTCTGCCGGCCTCCCTTAGTCCGTGTGCCGCGCTCGCCTGGCGGCGACGGATTTGACGATCAGCGCCTCCAACACCTTCCGGTCCACATCGGCGAGGTTCTTGATGTAGAGGCAACCTTTGCCAGTGGTGTGCTTGCCGAGCTTGGTGAGCAACGCCTCGGAGCCGCTGGACCCCGCCAAGCCATAGAGAACGGTTGCGGGCTTGCGCGGCGAAAAGCCGGCAATCGGCATATCGCCCTCGCGCCCGCTCTCATACGTATAGTGGTAGCTGCCGAAACCGATGATCGAAGGCCCCCACATCCTGGGCTTCTCGCCGGTCGCGTTTTGCATCAACTTGACGAGCGCCTTGGCGTCCGCGCGCCTGGTCTCGTCCGTGAGCGCATCGACAAACGCCGCGACACTGAGTTTGGTGGGCTTGGTTTTGTTTTCTGCCATTCCTCCTCCTTTCCCTCTTCTCCGAAGGCTACCCCCAGAGCCGGGAAAGGCGCAACCCGGTACGTGGTATTCAGTACGTTGCACCCAGGACCCCTCTTGGACACTTCTGTAACGGTCATCGGCCAGTGGATGCAGGCGGCAGCCTGAGACGTAAGATGGCTGCGCCTCCGCACGCTGGCCGCCGTGCCGCGCAATGGTTCTGACTGTTGCCGTGGCGGTGGAACCCGCGTACCATTAAGACAATGGAAGTGCAGCTCACCCAAGACCAAATGGCGTTTGTTCGCCAGGCAATCGTGAGCGGCCGGCTGCAAGCCGAGGAAGACGCCGTGCATGAAGCCCTCGCCTTGTGGGAAGAACGCGAGCGGACCCGCCCGGAGATTCTCGCCGCCGTCGATCAGGCCGAGGCTTCCTTGGCTCGCGGCGAAAGCCGGCTCGTTACGGAGCAATCCATTCGTGAACTTGCCGCCGGCGTGAAGAAACGCGGACGCGCCCGCCTTGCCGCGGAACACTCCTCTGCCAGCTAATTGCATCCCGCCCGCCGCCAGTTACTCTCCAGCTTGGGCTATTACCCGATCATAGAGTTCTTGATCCATGAAGAACCGGACCGCTCGCAGCCGGTCCAATTCGGGCCGGACCTTTGCCAGGAAACCACGCTGCTTGCCCGCCATCAGAATACCGACTGTTCCAATCACCCGAAGGCCCAGCGATCCAGCAAGCCGCCGCGCGGGCTGTTCATCGAGAATAAGCAGCGCGGCTCCGAATTCCAAACCCAAACTGATGACCTCGCGTTCTCCAGGACCAATGGAAGCGGCCACCGTGCTTGGCTGAAGGGAGTGTGCCAGTTCCCGGACCGTTATCCATACGGGAAGCTGCGCGACCGTTGGTTCCACTTCCCTCGCGACGGCAGGAGGAATGGAGACGCGCGGGTGAAGCCGGCGGAGCAGATCGACTTGGCCAATTTGAGTCAGCGCGATTGAGCGGGCTCGAATTGGAAATGACCTCCACTCAGGCTCGCTTGCTCTCGGCGACTTCCGCCTGCCATTCGTCTTCCGTGAATCGAAAGTAGGGGATGCCCAGCTCCGAGGTCCGCTGGATGAACTCCAGCCGGGGAGTGCCCATGAGTTCGGCGCCCTTGCCGCTGGAGATCAGCCCTCGCCGGTATAGTTCGAACACGATCATCTCGCGCGCAGTCCGCCCGATCGGTTCACCCAAAGGCGCCAGGAGACCGCTCAGGTCCTCGCCAAGATCCAGAGTCGTGGAATGCATAAGGGGCGCTCCTCCTCTATGGTAGCGCTCGCCCGCGGCCTTGGGGGCGTTCCTCCCGCAGCGGTTCCTCCCTACTCCGCCTCCTCCTGCCCCACCTTCAACACTGCCAGAAACGCCTCCTGCGGGATCTCCACGCGGCCCACGCGCTTCATCCGCTTCTTGCCTTCCTTCTGTTTCTCCAGCAGTTTGCGCCTGCGCGAGATGTCGCCGCCGTAGCACTTCGCCAGCACGTTCTTGCGCATCGCCGAGATGGCCAAACGCAAGGGCAATTCGTAGCGGTATGATGTTAACGGTGAAGGTCCGGGATCTGATCCACCTGCTTGAATCCTCCGGGTGGCGGCTGAGGGCGACCAAGGGCAGCCACCGGCAGTTCCGCCATCCTGAAAAGGGGATGGTAGTCACCGTGCCGGGCCAGCATGGCAAGGACGTGCCGGTGGGAACGCTGCGGGCCATTCTTCGCAGCGCGGGACTGGAACAGAAGAAGGAGGACTGATGAGGTACACGGTGATCTACGAGAAGGGCCCGGCCTCTTGGGGGGCCTATGTTCCCGACCTTCCCGGCGTTATCTCCGTCGGCGATTCGCGAGGCGAGGTGGAACGCCTGATCCAGGAAGCTATCGAGTTTCACCTTGCGGGCATGCGCGAGGAAGGCATGCCAATCCCCCCGCCGTCGAGTTTCGCAGGGGTGGTCGAAATCGACCCGGCCGCCTGAGGCGCGAAATCGGCTGCGCCTCGGCGCGCAGTCAGTGTCAGCCCCGAAACAGTAACTCGCGCCTCGCGATGGTGCGGACCAGGCTGTCATCCGACCCGAACAGCGAGAAAGCATTGATGTTCATCAGGTCCAGATGCTTCAGCGCAGTGAGTCTTTCCTCTACCGGGATTGTGATCTTGAACATCTCCCCCTCCGGGCCCATGGCATTGCTGACCCCGGACTCGTGGGGACTGAACCGGTAGTCAGTGTCGCCCAGGTCACAAGCGATGCACATCGAGTAACGGCCCTGCTGAAGGAAGTGTCGCGGATCGGAACGCACATACGGACCCACGACAAAGAGATGCGGACTGGTAGACGGGCCCGGGATGGTGTCCTGCAGGAAAGCGTAGACGGCCACCCGCTTCGCCCCTTCGGGGGGCGAGTCGAACGCGAAGAACGCGGCAACGTAAGGCGAAGCGCTCCAGTCCAGGAGCGGAGACGGGAAGCCGTGATGGCGAAGGTACACCAGGTACTCACATAGGTCTGGGGCCTCCTTCAGGTACGTCCCAAGCCATGGGCAGTCCGCCAAGTTGTTCCCTACGCGTTGCTCGAACTTGGGATGATTCGGAAACTCGTCCCAGCTTCTACCGCTGAAGGTTTCGACGGCAGGCTTGGACTTTCCTATTCCTTCGTAGTACTTCAGTAGGCCGAGCAATGCATCGCAGCGCTCCAGCCGGCAGAAGCGCTCCAGCGTAGTTTCGAGTCCCCACTCGCTGCTGCCAAGCCCTCGGAACAGCGGATCGCGAAGCGTGCGGCCACATCTTGCCGAACGCTCCCTTTGCGTATCACCGATCTGCTGAAGAGCTCCCTCGAAATCGGACCAGCCCGTCAGGTCGAGTGTTTGCACGAGCTACCTCCCTGCGCCACCCGCAGATCACGCCCCAAAAACGGCAAAACCGCCACGCGCGCGGCGGTTCTGGCCTCCGCCCCCTACTCCGCTTCCTCCTGCCCCACCTTCAGCACCGCCAGGAACGCCTCCTGCGGAATATCCACGCGGCCCACGCGCTTCATCCGCTTCTTGCCTTCCTTCTGCTTCTCCAACAATTTCCGCTTGCGCGAAATGTCGCCGCCGTAGCACTTCGCCAGCACGTTCTTACCCATCGACCTGATGGTCTCGCGCGCCACGATCTTGTTCCCGATGGCGGCCTGCAGCGCCACTTCGAACATCTGCCGCGGGATCAGCTTGCGCAGCCGCGAGATCAGATCCTTGCCGCGATCGTAGGCGACCTCGCGGTGCACGATCAGCGATAGCGCGTCCACCGGGTCGCCCGCCACCAGCACGTCCAGACGCACCATGGGCGAAACGCGGTACCCGGACAGATGGTAATCCAGGGACGCGTAGCCGCGCGAACTCGATTTCAGGCGGTCGTAAAAGTCCAGCACGATTTCGTTCAGCGGCAATTCGTAGACCAGCATCACGCGGCCGCCGCCCAGGTATTCGAACTTCTTCTGCGTGCCGCGCTTCTCTTCCAGCAGCTTGAGGATGCCGCCCAGGTACTCGTCGCGCGTGATCACGGTGGCGTCGATGATGGGCTCCTCGATCTGCCGGATCTCCGAAGGGTCGGGAAATTTGGTGGGATTGTCGATTTCGATCACCTCGCCCACGGTCGTGGTGATGCGGTAGCGCACGCCGGGCGCGGTGGTGATGAGGTCGATATCGAACTCGCGCTCCAGGCGCTCCTGCACGATCTCCAGATGCAGCAGCCCCAGAAACCCGCAGCGGAAACCGAAGCCCAGCGCCACCGAGTTCTCCGGCTCGAAGTTGAAGGCGCTGTCGTTGAGCCGCAGCTTTTCCAGTGCGTCGCGCAGCAGTCCGTGCTCGTGCGATTCCACCGGGTACAGGCCCGCGAACACCATGGGCTTGATCTCTTCGAACCCGGGCAGCGGCTCGGAGGCGGGGTCGTCGTCGTCCACGATGGTGTCGCCGATCTTGGCGTCGCTGACGGTCTTGATGTTGGCGGACAGGAAGCCCACTTCGCCGGCCGACAGCTCGTCGCAGGGCGTCGCCTTGGGCGCCTGGTAGCCCAGGGCTTCCACCTCGAAAGTCTGGCCGTTGCTCCACAGCCGGATCTTCTGTCCCGTGCGCAGGCGGCCATCCAGCACGCGCACCAGGATGATCACGCCGCGGTAGGTGTCGAACCAGGAGTCGAAGATCAGCGCCCGCAGCGGCGCGTCAACCGAGCCTTTGGGCGGCGGCACCAGGTGCACGATGGCTTCCAGGATCTCGTGCACGCCTATCCCGGACTTGGCGCTGGCCATCACCGTGTCGCGCGTATCCAGGCCGATGATGGTCTCGATCTGCTCCTTGATGCGCTCCGGTTCGGCGGCCGGCAGGTCGATCTTGTTGATCACCGGGATGATCTCCAGGTTGTGGTGCAGCGCCAGGTAGGTGTTGGCCAGCGTCTGCGCCTCCACTCCCTGCGAGGCGTCCACCACCAGCAGGGCGCCTTCGCAGGCCTGCAGGCTGCGCGAAACCTCGTAGGAGAAGTCCACGTGCCCCGGAGTGTCGATCAGGTTCAACTGGTACAGGTTGCCGTCTTCGGCGCGATAGTTCAGGCGCACGGCGTGGGCCTTGATGGTGATGCCGCGCTCCCGTTCCAGGTCCATGGTGTCCAGAACCTGTTCCATCATCTCCCGCTGGGACAGGGCGCCGGTGATTTCCAGCAGGCGGTCGGCCAGCGTGGATTTGCCGTGGTCGATGTGGGCAATGATAGAAAAATTGCGTATGAATTCGCGGTCCATCTTCTGTGGGGGTGCTCTCCCGATTATCCCACAGAGGCTGATGTTACACTGATCCTACATGGAGTACCAGCACATCCTGTTCGACGTGGATGCCTCCGGCGTGGCGCTGATCGTCATCAACCGGCCGGAGAAGCTGAATGCGCTGTCCGCCGCGATGTTCGGTGAACTGGACGACGCTTTCGGCCGCGTGGCGGGCGAAGAGCGTATCCGCGCGGCAATTCTGACCGGCGCCGGCGACAAGGCGTTCGTGGCGGGCGCCGACGTCCGGGAAGTGGCCGGGCATTCGGCCCTGGAGGCCCGGGAGTTCGCCCTGCGCGGGCAGCGGGTGTTCCGCAAGCTCGAGACCATGCCGAAGCCGACGGTAGCGGCCATCAACGGGTACGCGCTGGGCGGCGGGCTGGAACTCGCCATGGCGTGCAGCGTGCGCTTCGCTTCGGAAGACGCCGTGCTCGGCCTGCCCGAGGTGAGGCTCGGCACCACGCCCGGCTATGGCGGCACGCAGCGCCTGCCGCGCCTGGTGGGCCGGGGCCGCGCGCTGGAGCTGTTGCTTTCGGGCGAGCCCGTCACGGCCGCGGAAGCCTATCGCATCGGCCTGGTGAACGCCATGACCACCGTGCTGGGACTTGCCGGCTATTGCCGCGAATGGCTGGACAAGGTGCTGGCCAACGGGCCGGTCGCGCTCGGCCTGGCGCTCGAAGCCGTGGATACCGGCCTGGAGTGCGGCCTCGCCGAAGGCCTGCGTTTTGAAGCCGCCGCCTATGCTATGTGCGCGGCAACCGAAGATCGTCGCGAGGGAATGCGGGCGTTTCTGGAAAAGCGGCGCCCCGCCTTCGCGGGAAAGTGAACTATGTCCAAAGTATTTGAAGGCCAGCTTTCGGCCGCGGGGCTGCGATTCGCCATCGTGGTCAGCCGTTTCAACAATTTCATCTCGGAGCGGCTGCTTGCCGGCGCGCAAGACGCTCTCGCCCGCACCGGCGCCGATCCGGAAATGGTGGACGTTGTCATGGTCCCCGGTTCGTGGGAGGTTCCCATGGTAGCCGGCGAGTTGGCCCGCCAGCACCGCTACGACGCGGTGGTCTGCCTGAGCGCGGTCATCCGCGGCGAGACGCCTCACTTCGACTACGTTTCCGCGGAGGCCGCCAAGGGGATTGCGCACGTCGCCATGGAAACCGGCGTCCCCGTGGCGTTCGGCGTGCTCACCACCAACACCCTGGAACAGGCCATCGACCGCGCCGGCGCCAAGGGCGGCAATAAGGGTTTCGACGCCGCCATGACCGCCATCGAAATGGCCAACCTGATGCGCAGCCTGCGCCAGGCAAAATAGGAATGCCGTCCCGTAGCAGGTCGCGGCAGCGCGCGCTCCAGTTGCTGTTCCTCTGGGATGCGCGGCGGCAACCGCTGGAGGACGTCTTTACCGCCTATTTCGACTCGCTGTATTCCGAGTATGCCGAGGAACGCCCCAACCGCGACGCCTTCGCCACCAGCCTGGTCAGCGGCGCCGTGGAGCATGTCTCCGCGCTGGACGAGCGGATCGCCAAACATGCCGAGCACTGGCGCATGGAACGCATGCCCGCGGTGGACCGCAACATCCTGCGCCTCGCCGTGTACGAAATGACTTATGCCGGGACGCCCGCCGCGGTGGTTATCGACGAGGCCCTGGAACTCGCCCGCAAGTTCTCGGGCGAGGACTCGGTGCAGTTCGTGAACGGCGTGCTGGACGCCATCCACCGCGAGGCGGGCCAGGCCGCGATCCCGCCGCAGTAGGGGTGCGCGGCGCGAAAGCGGCTGCAAGGCCGGGCGCGTCACGCGCAGGGCACGGTCATGCGAACCAGCGTTCCCGACCCTTCCGCATTCAGCACCTCCACCCGGCCGCCAACCAGTTCGGCCCGCTCCCGCATGGAGATCAGCCCCATCCCCTTGCCTTCTCCTTCGCCGAAGCCGATGCCGCGATCCTCCACCTCCAGGATCACCGCTTCGGGCAGATACTTCAGGCGCACCCGCGCCGAGGCGGATTTGGAATGCCGCGCCACGTTGTTCAACGCCTCCTGCAGCACCCGATAAAGATGGATCGCCACGCCCCGGTCGATTTCCCGCCCGATCCCCTTCTTCTCGTATTCCACCGATATCCCGGTCTGCTTTTCGAAGGCGGGCAGGTAGGCGTCGACGGCGCCCTCGAAGCCGGCGTCGTCCAGCACCACCGGGTGCAGGGCATGGGAGAGCGACCGGACCTTCTCCAAAGTGGATTGCGCCACTTCCTGAATCTCCCGCAGATCGGCCTTGTCGGCGCCCGCTTCGGCCGGGGTCCGCCGTTGGGCGCGGGCCAGCATGGCGCCCATGGCGGTCAGGATCTGGCCGAACTCGTCGTGCAGCTCGCGCGAGATGGAGCGGAAGGTATTCTCCTGCATGGAGATCAACTGCTGGGCCAATTCGCTGCGGCGATGCGACAGGGCTTCCACCCGGTCGAACATGCGGCGGTTGTAATCGAAAAGGTACATGCTGGTCAGCGCCACCACCACCAGCACCGCCGCCAGAAACACGTACACGTTTCGCTCCGCGCGCCGGTAAATGCGCCGGGTGTCCTCGGCGGCGCGCTCCTCGCTTTCGTTGTTCTGCACCAGCAGCCGTGCCACCGCCGTGGTGAGAGCTTGTTGGCGGGCCTGCAGCGAGAGCCGGATGGTGTCGCCGGCCTTTTCGGTCTGGCCGCTTTCGGCGAGGGCGAAAACCCGGTCCAGCGCGTCCCAGAACTGCCGCATGCTGGTGGAAAGATACGAGCGGCTCTCCGCGCTCCCGGTCGAGGGCGAATACTTCGCCTCGCGCTCCACGGCGTCGGCCAGGTCGGTGCGGATGCGCGCCAGCGGCGCCCGCCACGCGGTCAGCGGATACGGCTCGGTATGGTCCAGCATGTCCCGCAGGGTGAGCGCCACGGAATTCAGATTGTTCTGGATGCGCAGCAGCAGCAGCGAATCGATGCGGTTGCGGTCGATGGTGGCGGCCTGCAGGCTTTCGAGCGTCCGCAACTGGTAAACCGTGTAGGCGGAATAGACCGCCACGGCGGAGAGCGTCACGGCAAGCCCCGCCAGCAACCGGAATGTGGGTGTGTGGCCTCGCTCCACGGCTAATATCTTCTCATTATTGCCGCTCTTGGACGCGCGTAGTAAGCTCGCCTCACAGCACTCGGAAGATTACTGGGTTGCATGCTCCCGCGCAGTCTATCATGAAAGCCCGTTTTACGGCCGCTCTCTTTGTGTTCCTGCTGGTCAACAGCGGCTACCTCGCCGCATTCCCCGCGGCGTCTCTGTTCTACATGGGGAATGTGTTGGCGCACCTGGCCGCGGGCCTGCTGCTGATGGCGGCGGCCGCGCGCGCCGTGAAGCGATATCCGCGCGAAAGCGGAGCCTTTCTGGCGGCCGGTTTGCCGGCCCTGTTCCTGGTGGCGCGCGGCAACACGCTCGATCACCGCGGCGTTCTGTGGCTGCACATCGGCCTGGGCGTGGCCGCGGCGGCGTTGGTTGCCTGGCGCTTCCGGCGGCAGATCCCGTTCGTGGCTCCGGCCTGCGCCATCGCCGTGCTGCTGCCGGTATCGGCGGCGGTGTGGAACCGGGTTCATCCCGGCGCGAACGCCGCAATCGTGAACCCGCCATCCCCGCCGCTTTCCATGGACGAAGAGGGCCTGGGCGCGCACTCGCCCTTTGCGCCGTCCTCCGCGCGCACCACCAGCGGGCGGACCATTCCGTCGAATTTCTTTATGGATTCCCAAACCTGCGGCGAATGCCATAAGGACATCTACGAGCAATGGAAGAGCTCGATGCACCACATGGCATCGTTCAATAATCAGTTTTATCGAAAGTCCATCGAGTACATGCAGAGCGTAACCGGAACGCACGGCAGTAAGTGGTGCGCCGGATGCCACGATCACGCGGTGTTCTTCAACGGCCGCTTCGACCGGCCCATCGCCGAACAGATCGACACGCCCGAGGCGCAGGCGGGCCTGGGTTGCATGTCCTGCCACGCCATCGTCCACGTGGGAAGCACCATGGGCAACGCCGATTTCGCGGTGGAATACCCGGCCCTGCACGAGCTGGCTTCGAGCCACAACCGGGCCATCCGCGCGGCCGCGTCCTTTCTGACGTACCTCAATCCGCAGCCGCACCGCATGACCTTCCTGAAACCGTTCATGCGCGAGGCGGAGTTCTGCTCGGCCTGCCACAAGGTGCATCTCGACGTGCCGGTGAACAACTACCGCTGGTTGCGCGGCTTCAACGATTACGATAACTGGCAGGCCAGCGGCGTTTCCGGCCAGGGCGCACGCTCGTTCTATTACCCCGATAAGTCCGCGGCCTGCGCCGATTGCCACATGCCGCTGGTGGCTTCCAGCGACGCGGGCAATCGCGATGGCAAGATACACTCGCACCGCTTCGCCGCGGCCAACACCGCCGTCCCGTACGTCGAACAGGACCGCCAGCAACTGGAAGCCACGGAAAAATTCCTCAAATCGGGCTTCATCACGGTGGATATTTTCGCCGTGTCGCCGGTGGACGCCGCGCGCGGCCAAGCCTCGATGCTGCGCCGGAGCGATACCCTCCAGGCCAATTCGACGTTCGCCGTCGGCGAGGAGGCGGAAGCCTCGGCGCCCGCGCTGATCCGCGAAGTGGGCAAGTTGTCGGCGCCGGTCGGCGCGGCGGGAACGCGCCTCGAACCCGGTTCCACGGCCCGCATCGACGTGGTGGTGCGAACCCGCAAGATCGGCCATTTCTTCCCGGCCGGAACGGTGGACGCCTTCGACACCTGGCTGGAATTGCAGGCCACGGACGACGCGGGCCGCGTCCTGTTCTGGAGCGGCAGGGTGGAAGACGATGGCAAGGGTCCGGTGGAACCGGGCGCGCATTTTTACCGTTCCTATCTGCTGGACGGCGCCGGCAACCCGATCGACAAGCGCAATGCCTGGCAGGCGCGCAGCGTGCTCTACGTGCGCCTGATCCCGCCCGGCGCGGCCGACGTAGTGCATTACCTGGTGAAGACGCCCGCTAACGCCAAGGGCCCGATTCACATCGCCGCGCGGCTGAATTACCGCAAGTTCTCCTGGTATTACACCCAGTTCGCGTATGCCGGCGCGCCCAAGCCCGGACAAGATCCGGCGCTGCTCACGAAGGATTCGAACGGTCTGGAGTACGCCTTTTCGCCCGCATCCATTCCGGCCAACGTTTCCGGGAAGATTCGCGGACGCATTCCCGATCTGCCCATCGTGACCCTGGCGGAGGCGCATGCCACCGTACCGCTGGGCCATGCGGAGTGGACGCCGGTGGTGCGAAAACAGGATCGCGAGCGCTGGAACGATTGGGGCATCGGGCTGCTTCTACAGGGCGATCTGAAGGGCGCGGAATACGCCTTCAAGCGCGTGACTGAGGCCGAACCCGGGTACGCCGACGGCTGGCTCAACGTGGCGCGCGCGCTGATTCAGGAGGGCGAGACCGACGCTGCGAAGCCTTACCTGGCGAAGGCCCTGGCCATTCATCCGAAACTTGGCCGCGCCCTGTTCTTCCAGGCCGCGGCACAGAAGGCCGATGGCGATTACGATGGCGCGCTGGCCTCACTTGCCGCCGTGCGCGCGCAATATCCGCGCGACCGCGTGGCGCTCAACCAGATCGCCCGCGTCCAGTTTCTGAAGCGCCAGTACGCCGCCGCAGTCGAAACTCTGAAGGCGGTTGGTGCGGTGGATCCGGAGGACGTGCAGATGCACTATACGCTGATGCTGTGCTATCGCGGTCTGGGCGACGCCGCAGCCGCCGCGCGTGAGGAGGCGCTGTTCCGCCGGTTCAAGGCCGACGAAAGCTCGCAGGCCATCACCGGAAGCCGCCGGCGCCTGAGTCCCGAAGACAACAACGAGCGCCAGCCCATCCACGACCATGAGAGCGCGCCCGTCGCGGAGGCCCGATGAGATCGCGTCTGCACTACTACCTTTCCAGTTCCGGGCGCGCCGCGACGTCCTATGTACTGCTACCTGTCATATTCTTCGCGCGCCGCGCCGGTCTTATGTGGGGCAGGCTGGCAGCCTGCGGCCGATTGCGGGTGCCCTCTGGGCGCGGCCCGGCGAGCGGAGCTCGCCTGCGCGCGAGACGATCCGGCCCCCGGCAGCCCGGAATATCCCGCGCGGCTGGGTTGCGGCTCTGCTGCTCTGCGGGGCGGCCGATTGCGGGTGCCCTCTGGGCGCGGCCCGGCGAGCGAAGCTCGCCCAGCGGATCGAGTAACCCGGCTTGTCCGGGCTGCGGCCGAGCTGCTCTGCGGGGCAGGACGGATTCCCGCGGCGGCCTGGAAGTCGGCCCAGTTCAGGCCCCGCGCAGACCTCAGAAGGCGGGTTACCAACCCGCCGCAGGTTGCCAACCTGCCCCACACAACCTCACGCGCTGGGCTTTGCTCTTCTGCCTCGCCGCAGTAACCCTCCCGGCCGACAACCCCCCTCGCGCCGACGTGGTCTTCACCGACATCACCGCGCAGGCCGGCATCCACTTCACCCACAACGCCGGCCGCACGGGCCGTAAGTATCTCCCCGAGACGCTCGGCGCCGGCTGCGCCTTCTTCGATTACGACAACGACGGCTGGCCGGACATCCTACTAATCAACGGCAAGGACTTTACGCCGCGAGGCCGCCGGTCCATCCCCGCGCTCTACCACAACAACCACGACGGCACCTTCACCGACGTGACCGCGGGCAGCGGTCTGGACGTGGAAATGTACGGCATGGGCGTGGCCATCGCGGACTACGATAACGACGGCCGCGAGGACGTCTACATCACCGCGCTCGATGGCGATCACCTGTTTCACAACGAGGGCCACGGCAAGTTCCGCGACGTGACCCGCGCCGCTGGCATTCAGAATGCCAGTTTCGGAACCAGCGCCGCCTGGCTGGACTACGACCGCGACGGCAAGCTCGATCTGTTTGTCGCCAACTACGTCCAGTGGAGCCCGCAAACCGACTTGTGGTGCTCGCTCGATGGCTCGACGAAGTCCTACTGCACGCCCGAATCCTACAAAGGCACGCGCTCGCGCCTGTATCATAACCTGGGCAATGGCCGCTTTGAGGATGTTACCGAGAGGGCCGGATTGGGTGACTCCACGAGTAAGTCGCTGGGCGTGACCGTGCTCGACTATAACAACGAAGGATGGCCGGACCTGTTCGTGGCCAACGATACCCAGCCCAACAAACTTTACCGCAACCTGGGCAACGGCACCTTCAAGGAAGAGGGCATGACGGCCGGCGTGGCTTACGGCGAAGACGGCGTGGCCCGCGGCGCCATGGGCGCGGATGCCGCCGATTACGACCGCTCCGGCCGCCCCCATCTGCTGGTGGGCAACTTCTCCAACCAGATGCTGGGCCTGTATCACAACGAAGGCAACGGCCTGTTCGTGGATGAAGCGCCTTCCTCCGCCGTGGGCCGCGCCAGTCTGCTCTCGCTCGCCTTCGGCGTCTTCTTTTTCGACTACGATCTCGACGGCCACCCCGATATCTTCGCGGCCAATGGCCACATTGAAGACGAAATCGGACGCGTGCAGCCCAAGGTGAGTTACCGGGAATCGGCGCTGCTATTCCATAACTTAGGAAATGGCCGCTTCGACAACGTCAGTGCGAGCGCCGGCCCGGCGTTCGCGCAGCCCCGGGTGGCACGCGGCGCGGCCTACGCCGATTTCGACCACGATGGCGACTTGGATGTGCTGATCTCGACCAACAACGGACCGGCCGTCCTGCTGCGCAACGACGGCGGCAATCGCAATCACTGGCTGAGCGTCCGGCTGTCCGGGGTGCGGTCGAACCGTGACGGCATCGGCGCCGTGGTCCGGGTCAGCAGCGCCGGCGGCAAGCAATGGAACATGGTGCGCAGCGGGTCAAGTTACTGCTCGCAAAGCGACCTGGCGCTGACCTTCGGCTTGGGCGCGGACGCGTCCGCCAGCGTGGAGGTGATCTGGCCCAGCGGAGCGAAGCAGGAGTTCGCGAGCGTGCCCGCCAACCACAGGGTGCTGATCGACGAGAGCCGCGGGCTCAGCGCGCTGCCGTAGCGCGCGGCGCGCCCGAATGAGGGACAATCAAGGTATGACGGAGGCGATCACCAGAGACCCGGAGACCATGCATGGCGTCCCCGTGTTCCGGGGAACGCGAGTGCCGGTACAGACTCTGTTCGATTACCTGGAGGGGGATGACACGTTGGAGGATTTCCTGGACGGGTTCCCCACGGTTTCCCGAGAGTTAGCCTTGAAAGCTCTGGAAGAAGCCAAGCACTTACTGATGGCCGATGTCCGATGCGACTCCTGATTGATGAGTGTGTTGACGAGCGCCTGCGGCTACTTTTCCCTGACCATGATTGCATCGCGCGGAAACGCCTCATACCGTGGCAATGGTAGATGGCCGAATCGGGGGCGCCGCTCAGGCAGCGTATCGGATGATCTCCAACTCGGCGGAGCAGTCCACGGCCGCGAGGAGCTGATCGACCCGTGACATGGTCGCCTGCTCCAATTCGGTATCCCCGCACTGGCGGCACTGAAGCACCGGGAGCGACCTGAGGATCACGATCGAGGAATCGCCGGTCTTGAAAGGTAGATCCGTGACCCGCGACTCCAGCAGTCCCCCGCAAATTCGGCAACTCATCTTGTCCTCCTAAAGCGCAACCCCTCGTCCCACTCGTCTGGGTCGGGCGTGTACAGGGTAACCACCCGGATATTCCCACCCTCCACGTCCGCTGCCATGTGGGCGTGGAAGACACGCCTGTCGTACTCGCCCCTCAAGAGATAGCTGGGCAAGTACTTGTCTTGCGGGTACGCTTCGATGATTTCCAGCGTTGCCATGGCGCTGCGAAGCATCCCGGCCGTCAGACCCCGCTGCTGGAGGCGCATTGTCACGTGATATGTCCAGCGGACCCGCCCGCCGGACAGGCAGTCCTTGATAAATGCAAGCGGCGCATCTGGCAGTTGGGCAGTCGGCAAGTTCAATTATAGAACGGCGGCCGGAGCCTCCGCCCGGACGCCCTGAGGCTGCTCCGAGGCAGGGCTGTACGCGTTCACGCTGAGCCATTCCCGCTCGTCCGGTTGGCTCTCGGAAGATGGTTCATGAAAAGCCGACTCTCGGTCGTCGGCTACTCCTTCCCCGGGCTCCCGCGATCAGTGGCATCCAAACGCGCCCGCCCGGGGCGCAATAGCACCCCCGGCTGTCGCGCCCCCGGCTTCTTGGTGTCAGACGCGGGGCCAAGCATGTGTGCGAGCATTCTTGGAAACTCCATGACGAACATATGCGATTCCTTTGTGATGAATCCGAACTCTTCCATGAATGGCCCGTGCATTGAGGCTTCGGCAAATCGCTGAAGCCGTGCGCTCTCGCGTTCGACGGCCAACGGATCCCCCGACTTGACCGCCCGGTACACCTCCATTGCCAATTCGTACAACCACGGAGCATCATCGCGGACCATGCTCGCCGCCATCAGAATCCCGACGGGGTCGCCTGGGTCTCCAGACATGTGCAAAAGCTCGCTGATCATCATTGGATGAAAATGACGCAGCCTGCGCCGGCGAACCGGGTCTCCCGTTTCAGCCAAACGCTCTACCACGCGAGACGGCAGAGCCTTCATCTCCTCCGCGAGTTTTGCCACCTGGCTCTCGTTCACCTCTTCTTTCGTCTCGCGCCTCTCGCCGCCCTTCGTCAAAGTCTTTAGGGTCGCAGCCTCGGTCGTCTTGAACGCTTCAACTTGAAGCTTCACGACATCGCCGTCAAGCTCGAGACCCGGCACTCGGCTCGCGAGTTGGTGGACCAGTTTCGTGAGGTCGGCCTCGCTATCGTCCGAGTTCTGGAACTGGTAGAAAGGTCCGGCACTCACGCGACTCAAGGGAACTCCAAGGGCTACCCCGACGACTGGTATATTCAACTTCCCTTTTGCAACGCCGGCTTCGAAGAGAATCCAGGGACGTTCGAGACTTCTTTCGGTAAACAGGCATACCACGTCCGAGGTAGACTGGAGGGCCGTCATTAGACGCTTGTACCACTCGTCTCCGAAGTCAATTCCTTCTGTGCCCTTCTTGTCGGAGGAACGAAACGTTTTGATCATCCCGGCGCTAACGCTCTTGAGTAACTTGCTGAAGGCTTCGGCAAGGTCCGCATCCCTTGAATCGTGGCTGATGAAGACGAGTGGCGTCGTTGTCGAGGGCGAAAGCCCCGGCGCGGAAGCTTCCTTTGGCAGATCAGCCTTCCTCATAGTACTTCCTCCATTCCAGATACGCCGCTATTAAAGCACATCTCGATCTCCGCCGCACACTTCCTGCCGGTCACATCTTAGCGGTGCCAAGGACGTGCTGCGGGTGGACCCGTGCAAGCATCAAGCGGCGGGTTGACAACCTGCCCCACTCCAACCCCCGAACTCCTCCTCCAGCCAGAGCGCCACCCTCAGCGCGACATCTTCGCGCCACGGCGCGGCGGCCACCTGCACGGCTATCGGCAGGCCCGTGGACGATTCGCCGCACCGCACCACCGCGGCCGGCCAGCCGGCTACGTTGAATGCCATGGTGTGGCTGAAGCCGCGGAAGTTCTCGTCGCGGATGGACTCGTTGTGAGGCAGCGCGGCGTGGATGTAAGCGGGACACAGGATGACATCGTAACTGCGCAGGAATCGAGTCATCTCCGCGCGGTAGGCGTCTAACTCGGACCAGTATCTCGCCAGGCCCGCCAGGTCGGTGCGGTACGGCTCCAGCTTATCGAGCCAGCCGGTCAGCAGCGGATGGACCTCGGCCGATCCTATGTCTTGCAGGTAGGTCCGCAGGCCGTCGCCGCCGTCGGGGCCGATCAGCTTCATTTCCAAATCGTAGGCGGCGGGCAGGCAGGCTGGGCGCGCTTCCTCCACGGAGCAGACGACGTCAGAGAGCGCAGTGGCCACGGCCCGCACCACGGCGGAGACTTCCGCATCGGCGGCGGTGAAACCGTTGTCGGTGTAGACGGCTACACGCAGATCGTTCAATTCCACGTCCTGGGGATCGCGCCACGGCACGTCGGGAACCGTGGGATCGATGCCGTCGGGACCGGTCAGCAGGCGCATGGCTTCGATCACGCCCTCCACGCGGCGGGCCATGGGACCGATCTGCCAGACGGTCTCCAGCCAGCCGCCGGCGGGCGGGAAGTGGCCGGTGCGCGGCAGGCGGCCCGAGGTGGGCTTAATGCCGGCGATGCCGCAGAACGCGGCGGGCAGGCGGACGGAACCGGCGGCGTCGCTGCCCAGGCCGAGCGGGGAACCGCACGCGGCTATCAGCGCGGCCTCGCCTCCGCTGCTGCCGCCGCAGGTTCGGGTCGTGTCGTAGGGGTTGTTCGTGGTGCCGAAAACCAGGTTGGCGCTTTCGAAAGCGAACAGCAGGTCGGGCAGGTTGGTGCGCGCGATGGGGATGGCGCCGGCGCGGCGCAGGCGGGCCACCAGGGTGGCATCGGCGGTGGAGGGCGGCGCGTTTCGGCGGCCCCAGGTGCCTGCGGTGCAACGGGCGCCGGCCTGCTCGATGGAGTCCTTGATGCTGAACGGCACGCCGTGCAACGGGCCGCGCGAAGTGCCCGCCGCCAATTCGCGGTCGGCCGCGGCGGCGTCAACCAGAGCGCGTTCGGCCTGCACGTCCACGGCGGCGTTGAGCACGGGGTTGATGGCGGCGATGCGCTCCAGGTGCGCGGAGATCAACTCGCGAGAGGAGATGGCGCGCTCGCGGATCAGGCGGGCTTGCTGGAGGGCGGAGAGCGTCAGAACGCGGTCGGCGGAAGTGGGTTTCGGGGTCACGTAACATTCTCGCGCATCGGCGGCATTCGGTGCACAACTTGTCTATGCACGGAACCGCGACCGTCAGGGAGCGGCCCGGCCAGTGACATGCCGAGCGGGAAACGCGGCTCAAGCGGGTAGCGTTGTCCGGGGCACGGGCCGCTCGCTCACGCTCGCGGTTCTGGGTAGGGCGGGATTTTCAAGGTAGTGGAAACCTATTAGGCGCGGCGGCCTCCGGTGCTGGCATACTGTCAGGAGGATGCGCAGCAAATTACGAGGATTCGCGTGGGCCGCTCTGCTGGCGAGTGCGTGCGGCGCGGGCTGGCTGGTTTTCGGCCAGGCTTCGAACGAAGACCGGGTCTGGCAGCACCGCAACCTGGGCAAGGCGTTTTACGAGAACCCCACCACCCACGACGAGGCCGTGCAGGAATTACGGCAGGCCCTGGCGCTGGCGCCCGATTCGGTGCGCGAACAGTTGAATTACGGGCTGGCCCTGCTTCGCCAGGGCGACGCGAAGGGCGGCACGGCGGAGTTGGAGAAGGTCCAGAAGCGCGATCCCAAGCTGCCTCACACCTGGTTCAACCTGGGCATCGTTTACAAGAGAGATAACGAGGCCGACAAGGCGCTGGCGCAGTTCCAGCAGTTAGTCAAACTGGTTCCCAATGAAGCCGTGGCGCACTACCAGTTAGGGACGGTGTATAAGCTGCAGGACAACCCGGCGGCGGCCATCGCGGAATTCGAAACGGCGCGCGATCTCAGCCCTCGGCTGGCCGCGCCCCATTTTCAGCTTTTCGGATTGTACCGGCAGGCCGGCCGCGCCGAAAAGGCGGCCGAGGAGCTGCGCATCTTCCAAGGGCTGAAGAAAGAGCAGGACGGCGCGGCCGTTCCGGAAGACATGGAGTGGTGCCAGTACGCCGAACTGTACGACCCCATCGACGCCCCGTGGTCCGCTCCGCCGCCCAACCCGGTCCGGAGCGGGGAAAAACTGGCGGACGGCTTCGGCGGGCCGGGTTCGGGAGTTACCGCGCTGGTGGGCGCGGATGGACGCCCCGACCTGATTGCCTGGTCGGGCGGCCGCGTGGCCTTGTTCCGCCACGGCCGCACGCTGGCGGCCAACACCGGTCTGGAGGATCTGCGCGGCGTGCAGTTTATCGCGCCCGGCGATTTCGATAACGACGGCTTGCCCGACCTCTGCGTGCTCACCGCCAAGGGCGCCACGCTCTACCGCAACACCGGAACGCGGTTCGTGAAGCAGGCCGACCTGGCAACCGGCAATTTCCGCAAGGCGGTTTGGATCGATTACGATCACGATTACGACGAAGACCTGATTCTGATCGGCGACGATTCGCGCCTGATGCGCAACAACGGCGAGGCCGGTTTCAGCGACGAAACCAAGCGGTTTCCGTTTGTCGCGGGGCGGGCCCTGGATGCCGTGCCGTTCGACCTGGAACCGGATACGCCCGGCTTCGACCTGGTGGTGTCCTATGCCGACCGCCCCGGCGTGCTCTACCGCGATAAGCTGGGCGGAACGTACCAGGCCGTGCCGCTGCCGGAGTTGCCGGCGGGTGCGCGCGAGTTGGTTGCCGCCGACTTCGAACACAACGGCTTTACCGATCTGGATTTCGAACCCGGCGGCCGACTGCTGAACCGCGCGGGCGTACTCGGAGCCGTTCCGCGGACGGAGGCAGCCGCGACCCGCGCCAGTTCGGCCGCCGCCGATTTCAGCGGCACCGGGCGGCTGGATTGGGCGCACATCCAGAGCGATGGAACCCTGGTGCTGAATCGCGATGTTACCCCCACTTACGGCAACTGGATCGAAGTGGCGCTGGTGGGCGTGAAGAATGCCAAGCTCTCGATGAATGCCAAGGTGGAAGTGAAGGCGGGCACCAGTTACGAAAAGCGGACCTACGCGGGCGTGCCCCTGGTATTCCGCCTGGGCAGCCGCAGCAGCGTGGACACCGTCCGCATCACCTGGCCGAACGGCCTGATGCAGAACGAAATGAAGCAGCCGGTCAACAAGGTGCTGGTGGTCAAGGAAGCGCCGCGGCTGGCCGGTTCCTGCCCCATGATCTTCACCTGGAACGGGCGCCAATTCCAGTTCGTCACCGACGTGTTGGGCGTGGCGCCGCTGGGCGCCAGTTCCGGCGACGGGCAGTACTTCCCGGTGGATCACGTCGAGTACGTCTCCATCCCCGCCGCCATGCTCGAAGCGCGCGAGGGCGCTTACGAGATCCGCATGACCGAGGAACTGCGCGAGGTTTCCTATATCGACCAGATCAAGCTGATGGCGCTGGACCACCCGTCGGAGTACGGAGATCGTCACCAATGAGAAGTTCAAGTCGCCGCCGTTTCCCGAGTTCCGTTTGTACGGAGGCGCCCGCCGCACCTATCCCACGTCGGCGCGGGATTCTCACGGAGCCGATGTGCGGGCGGCCCTGCTGGCGCGCGACCGGCGCTACCCGGATGCGTTCCAGCGCGACCATGCGGGCGTGGCGGAACTGCACACGCTGGACCTGAATTTCGCGGGCGCGGCCCCGGATGGCAAAGCCGTCCTGGTGCTCTACGGCTGGGTGGATTGGGCCGACGGCAGCACCTTCCTGGCGGCCACCGAGGCGCATCGCGACCTGGTGTTTCCGTATCTTCAGGTCAAGGATGCGCAGGGAAACTGGAAGACCGCGATCGAGGACATGGGCATGCCATCCGGCAAGCCCAAGCCGATGGCGGTGGATCTGACCGGCAAGTTCCTCTCGGCCTCGCGCGAGGTGCGGATCGTGACCAATCTGTGCGTCTACTGGGACGAGATCTACTTATTCGACAGCAACGCTCCGCCCCCGGCGCGACTTACCGAAATCCCCATGGCCTCCGGCGATCTGCATTTTCGCGGCTTCTCGCGGGCCACCATCGACCCCGCGCGCAAGCAGCCGGAATCCTTCGATTACCAGGTGGCCAGCGCCACTTCCATGTGGAATCCCACGCCGGGTAACTACACGCGCTACGGCCCGGTGGGGGACTTACTGCGGGAAGTGGACGATCGGCTGGCGATTCTCGGCTCGGGCGACGAGATCCGCATGCGCTTCGCCGCTTCCGGCCTGCCCGCGCTGCCGGCGGGCTGGACGCGCGACTACCTGCTGCTGGTGGATGGATGGGCCAAAGACGCCGACGCCAATACGGCCTTTTCGCAATCCGTGCTGCCGCTGCCCTTCCATGCCATGAGCCGTTACCCGTACCCAGCCGGCGAGCGCTATCCGGACGACGAAGCCCACCGGGCCTATGCGCGCGAGTACCTGACGCGTCCCGCCCTGCGGCTGCTGCGGCCATTGGCGCCGGACCCGAAATGACAGGGGCGCTGTCAAAAACTTTTGTAAGTTATTGAAAACATGAGGCCTATTTTGCCGCCGCGACAGGGGCCCTGTCATTTCGGTCTGCCGCGGGCCTCCGGAAGCGCTCGGCCACGGGGCCGGTTGTTAATCGGCCAGAAAGCTCCCCACGCGGGGACCAGCGGGGGTAATATAGTGTGGTGCCTTATGAATACGAATAAGAGGGTCCTGTTGACTGCAACCGCCATGGTTGCCGCTCTTGCTCTGTCCGCTTGTTCGGAGCCTCCGAAACCAGCGGCCAAAGCCGAGGCTGCAGCGCCGAAGGAGCCTGCCAAGGCCCCGGAGGCCATTACCGCGCTTCCCGCGTTTTATCAGCTCTACAAGCCGGCCCGGGAGTGGGCGGCCGACCTGCTGGTGCTCAGCGCATCCAGCGGTGAAGTGCCGAATATCAAGAATGAGGACGGAAAGGCCGGGCTGTGGACTGTCGTGTTTGTTTCCCCGAGCCGGAAAGAGGCCCGGAAGTTCACTTGGGCCGTGGCCGACAGCGGAGCCGACATCCGCAAGGGGCTGAACGTGAGCGACGCGCTGCCCTGGAACGGCGCCACACCCGATAGCAAGACCTTCACGAGCACCGATTTCGCGGTGGATTCCGATGCCGCATACAAAACGGGGCTGGCGAAGGCGGCGGACTGGCTGAAGACGCATCCGGACCAGAAGGTCGCGTTCAGCTTGGGCGATTCTTCGAAGTTCCCGTCCCCGGTCTGGTACATTCAGTGGGGAACCACCAAGAACGGCTATGCGGCGTTAGTGAACGCCACAACCGGCATGCTCGTCAAGTAGCCAAAAAGGGGTCAGACCCCTTTTTCATACCCCGCTAGGAGCCCGCCGTCGCTCAACGGCCAGCAGGAACGCTGCCTTCCCCGCGACTCAGACTCGCCCCACCGCGCCGATCCCGGCTTCGCGGAACTTCCGAGACGGCTGGGGGCTCAAGAGGGCTATTGAGTTCCGGAGGCGACTAGCCTAATATATTGAAGCTGAAGTGAGGAGAATACCGTGAGTACCCGATCCGGAAGTTGGATCTGTGTCTTTTGCTTCTCGCTGGTTGCCGGGTTTGCACAGCAGACCGAACCTTCGGGACAACCCGCACCTCCGGCGCCTGTCCGGACTGGCGGGAATCGCCAACTGACGCTCGATGTGGTCGTGACCGATAAGTCCGGAAGCGCGCTCCCCGGCCTGAAACAGCGGGACTTTGCGATCCTGGACGACAAACGACCGCAAAAAATCGAGTCTTTTCGTGCCGTAGAGGGTGGGGCCGCGTCGACCGATCCGCCCGTGGAAGTCATTCTGCTCGTGGATGAAGTCAACACTCCCTTTGCAAGGGTAGCCATCGAGCGGACCGAAATCGAGAAGTTCCTGCGGCGAAACGGCGGGGCGCTGGCCCACCCGGTATCGATGGCCTTCTTTTCCGACTCGGGAGTGGCGATCGGGAACGCGCCTTCTCAAGACGGAAATGCCGTAGTTGCCGATCTGGATCAGAACCGGCCCGGTCTCCGCGTGCTTGGCAAATCGCTAGGAAGCTCCGCTGCCGTCGCGCATACGGAGTCGTCTCTGCACGCGCTCGGTACTCTTGTTGACTATGAAGCCGCGAGACCTGGACGAAAACTGGTCGTCTGGATTAGTCCGGGCTGGCCCTTCGATGCCCTCACACCCGAGTGGTCCTCGAAGGGCAGGCAGCAGCTTTTCGACGCTCGCGTTGCTCTTTCGGAGGGCCTGCGGCGGGCTCGCATCACTCTCTACAATGTGGATCCGTTTGGGATGTCGGACGCGAACAGCCCGCAGACAACCGACTTTACGCTGTTCTCGAAGCCATTGAGGACGGCGGGACCGGTGAACCTGGGACACCTCGCGCTGCAGGTTTTCGCACTCAACAGCGGAGGCCGGGTCCTCAATTCATTTAACGATGTGGCGGGTGAGATCGCGGCGTGTGTCGCCGACGCGAATGCCTTCTACGTCCTATCCTTCGACGCTCCTCCCGGGACCGGCACAAACGAATACCACGCGGTCGACATTAAGATCGGCAAGCCCGGATTAGTGGCGCGGACGCAATCCGGGTACTACGCCCAGCAGTAGTTCTCCCGTCGAAGCGAACGAGAACCGTTCCGCTTCGATCGCTCCCGAAGTCAGGTACGCTCGGATCTTGTCGCGGTTGCCCCCCGGCGTGTTGGGAGGTGCCCGGCGGGCGCGAGCCGGACAGCCCTCACGAGATCATCGAAGATCCCGGAATCGGTCGGCACTGATTCCAACCTGAGCGAGGATTTTCTGGAAAAGGGGCGGGCCGATCTCTTCTCCGCCATGAATCGGGATGGTCACCGCCCGCCCATCCGGGTGAACCCAGCGCTCGTGGCTTCCAGTCTGCCGTCGCCGTTCAAACCCAAGCCGCGTAGCGGCGCGGCGGAACTCCTCGGCGCGGGGCGCTAGGCATTCACGATCGCGGTGCTGTCGGCAGGCAGCAACAGCCCCTTCTCGCCGTACTCGGCGGCAATCATCTCAAACACGCCTCCGAGTTCGGCCAGAGCTTCCTCCCGCGTCGGCATGAGCGCGTAGCAGCCGCGAATCGCGGGAACCTCCGCCACCCAGCCATCCGGCTGGTTCCGATACAAGACCACCTTGTAGTCGTCAAGACTCATACCATGCCCATTCTGCGCCCCTTACCGGCCAATCCGGGCGAGGAGGAACGCGCCGATGTCCGACGATCGGCGCGACGGGTATGTCGCCCCATGGTAGAAGCGAGCGAGAACCGCTCCGATCATCCGGCCGCCCGCTCCCCGGCGGCGCCTATTCGATGCGCGTTCCGAACGGCGCCATGCCCTTGGTGAGCACGGTTTTGGGAAACTCGCCACACCCGCAAATTATGAATGATCCGAAGTCCTTGTACCAATCACCCTCGGGCGCGCACGGGCCGGCACTGACCTACTCCTGCAATCGACGAAGATCCTGGAGAGAGATCTGGCGCTCCTCCACGCGTGCAAGAATATGCGCCCAGACGGCCTTCGGAAGATCAGAGAACCGGATCTTCGGCAATGGCATCCTTCCCGAAGACCGCTCTGATCAGGTCTTTTCCCGCTTCGCCTTTGCGCCCGCAGTCGGGCTCCGTCATGAACCGGCGATACGCCGCGTTGAGAGCGTCGCGTTCGGCCGCTTCCGCCTCCGCCCCTCGCTGCGCGAGCATAACCAGCGCCCGGCTCACCGTAAGATGCTTTCTCTTGGCTACACGCTCGACCTCGACTGCCAGCCCTCGCGGAATGGTGACGCTCCGGCGGATGGACGATGCCGTTTGGGTAGGAGTCTTCGCCGGCCGCTTCATGCCCTTATGATATCAAGCGCGCCAGAACGGTGCTCTTTGCGGGTCGGACCCTGGAGCCGCACCCGCCGCTGGCGGTCGAGGTGGTCGAGGGCCGTTGAACCGCTGGGGTGCCCCCGGCGCCCGGCGCTGAAGCCTCCCCTACCGCAGTTCCCCCGTCGAAGCGAACGAGAACCGTTCCGCCACCATCGCTCCCGATGCCAGATACGCGCGGATCTTCTCGCGGTTGCCCCCCGCTCGCGATGCCGCCTCGCTGAGGCATCGCACCGCCTCGGCCGGCGCCGTGCCGGCGTCCAGGCGGAAGATCCACGGCACGTTCGCCGACGTCAGCGTGCGGTCGCCGGAGATGGCCACCACCGGGATCAGCGCCTTCACGGCGATCTGCTCGGCCAGGTGCGCGGACGCCCGGTCGGTGGCCACCACGCCGATGGCATCGGGATCGTACACCAGACCCACCAGTTCGTTCGATGCCTTGCCCCATGCGGCTTCCGACGAGATGCCGACCACTTCGTAACCGGGGCGGCTCAAGCCGGCGGCCAGCGCCGCGGCGCCCGGACCGAACAGGCCGATCTTGCGCCGCTCGCCCGCCGTCACCGTGCCGGGCGGGCCGTTGTATTCCACGCCCGTTTCGCCTACCGTGGCGTAGGGCTTCTGCATGGTGTACCGCCGGAACGTCCACTGGCCGTCGTGTAACTTGCCCAGGTACAGCGGGGCGATGTTCTTGGCGTTGGGATCGAAGACCATCTCGCCGGTGACGCCGCGGTAGCGCTCCAAGCCGTAGAGCGCGTTTCGAATCTCGCCGCGGTTCAGCCCGGCGCGGCAGATGGCGTCCAACAGGATGTTCATGGTGTCGAAGGCCAGGGCGGAAAACGAATCGGTTTTGGCATGATAGGCCGCGTCGAAGCGCTTCTGGAAATCCAGCCACCTGGCGTCGTCGCGGTTCGGGTCGAACGGATACACCACCTCCAGCCCCTCGGCGGCGGCGGGCGTTCCGGCGCTGGGCAGCAGCCCATCCCCCAGCACGCGCGCGCTGCCGAAGACCGGCTGCTTCATCCCCATTTCCTGCATCTGTTTGAGAATGCCGCCGGCAGCGGCGGAGTCGCACCACAGCACGATCCCGTCCACGCGCGAATCGTTGATTACGCGGAGCTGGCGCGTGAAGCTGGTGTCGCCGGGGGCGAACTTCTGTTCGATCACCACCGGATGCCCCAGCCGCCGCGAGGCGTCCCGGAACTTCAATACGCCGAAGCGGCCGTAGCGCTCGTTGACGCGCAGCAGGGCCACGCGCTTCAATCCCAGGTCGGTGTAGATGCGGCGCGCCAGGGTGTAGGATTGCACGCGGTCGTCCTGAATGCTGGTGAGTATCCAGGGGATGATGGTTTCGGGAATTGTTGGATCGGTGGCCGCGCTGTTGACGATGGGCAGTTCCGCGCGCAACGAGACGCGCAAGGCGATGTGCGTGGAATCGCCGCTGATCGAGCCCAGCATGGCCCACACCTTCTCGTCATAGACCATTTTGACGATCTCGTTGCTGGACGCGCCCCAGGTGGCGGCGTCGTTGTGAAGCAGTAGCTTGAACGGCTTCCCGCCGTACCCGCCGCGGGCGTTGGCTTCGTCGATGGCCAGTTGCGCGCCGTGCAGCATGGCCGTTCCCAGGGCGATGTCCTTGTGATCCTGAATCGGTCCCAGGAACGCGATGGGCACTTCGGTTACCTCGGAGGCGGGAACGGTGCGCGCATCGGCGGCCGCTCCGTTATACTCCGGCGTCTTGGTGTAGTGCTCGTAGTAGGGAACGGTGAACTTCGAAAACGGCCGCAGGTCCTCGGGCGTGCCGCCGTAGGGCGCGAGCGTGCGGCTTTCGGGCGGTCCGGGCGGATGCGCGCCGCAGGCACACGCCGGCGCCTGCGCGCCAAGGCACAACGGCGCGGCCAGCGCCGCGGCAAGTAGTGCCATGACCGCGAGAAACCGTTCCTTTGCCACGGGCCGCTCGCTCACGCTCGCGGTTCTGTCCGGAACCGCGAGCGTGAGCGAGCGGCCCGGTAATGGCACCAAATCACACGGTCGAAAACCTGGCGCGCCACCGCTCGCTAACGCTCGCGGCTCCGTTCTGAGCCACGACCGCAAGGGAGTGGTTTCCCGCAAAGGCGCCGGACCGCACAGTCGAAGACATCGAGAGGCTCGCAACAGCCCGCCAGTTTGTGGGGCGGCATGTACACAGGCCGGCAGGCCGACTGCCAGCCGGCCGCAGGCTGCCAGCCTGCCCCACAACGCTCTCAGCCGTTGCCGTTGCATGGCTGCTCCTCGCGCGGCGGAACGATCATGGCGATGGCCTCGATCTCGATCAGCAGTTCGGGACGGCACAGAATGGCCTGGATGCCGGTGGAAGCCGGCAGCGGGTCGAGATTCTGCTCGCGGAAAAACTCCGTGCGCCCCTCGTTGAATGCCGGGTAGTCGCGCTCCATATCGCGCAAGTAGCACGTGGTCCGGACCACGTCCTTCCAGGTTGCGCCCTCGGCCGCCAACAGGCCGGTGATGTTCGCGTACGTGCGCCGAAGCTGCGCGCGGAAGTCGCCGATATGAACGCTCTCGCCGTTCTCGTCGATGCTGGCCGTGCCGGAAATCAGGAGGATCGCGACGCTCCCCAGGTCGATGCGCAGCCCGCGCGAAAAGGAGCTGGGCCTGGCGTAATCGTAGGCTTCATTGAGGACCGAAAGCTCGGTGATGGCGCGCTTCTTCACTGCCGTTGCGCCGGCGATACGGTCGATCAGTTCGATTGTGTTCATCGGTTGGAGTCTCCTGGTGAAATGCGAATTCCGTGGCCGATCCCCTTGGCGGTAGCCACCCAAATGTCGTCGTTCTGAAAATCCACGGCGAAGGTGTAATGATGGGCCGGCGCGGATTCCACGGGCACGCGCGTCACGGCGCCGTGCTCGTCGCGCACCAGCATCTCAGGCTGACGCGTATCCAGCGCCGGGCGATACGTGGCCCAACGTTCGCCATCGTAATAGGCCAGGCCCTTGTCGGTGGAGAACCATGTGCGCGTTCCGTCCACCGTCTTCACCTGGTTGAGGAAGTTACTGGGCAGTCCGCTGTCCTTATCCAGGAAGTTCCGCCAGTTGCGGCCGTCGTAGCGGGACACGCCGAAGTAAGTGGCTGCCCATAGGATCTTGTTCACATAGCTCACCGACGTGGTGATCTCGTGAATCAATCCCTGGTCCTTGAACAGCACGATTTCGGTTTCGCCGTCGGGATCGTTGTAGTCCTTCCAGCGCTCGGTCTTCACGTCGAACTCCAGAACTCCGCCGCCCCAGACGGCGTAATAGACCTTATCTTCCGCGGCGGTCACGCCGTAAGTCCAGATCTCGTACATGGGAGTGTTGCGCTCGTTGTAGAGGCTCCATTCGCGAGTCCGGGTGTTCAGACGGGCGCCGCCGGCGGCGGTGGCCACCCACACGAAGTCGCCGAAGACCGAGACCCCATAGACCACGTCGTTGGGCAGACCGCTGGTGAGTTGCGTGAAGGTGTCGAAGCGCCCGGCGGAATAGCGGCTGAGGCCGCCCATGGTGGCGATCCACAGGTCGTGGCTTCGCTTGTCGAGGGCCAGCGAGAGCACCGCGCGGTGGGCCAGGCCATCGGCCACGGTGAAGGTCTTCCATGCGCCCTTCTCGTAAAGAGCCAGGCCGTTGTCCGTGCCGGCCCACACCCGCTCGCCATCCACCGCTACGCAGTAGACGCGGTTGTCGGGCAGGCCGTTCTCCACCGTGTAGTTCTGCCAGCGGAATCGCGGTAAGTCGGCCGCGGCGGCGGAGATGGACAGGAGGGCGAGAAGGCAGACCCGGCTTGTGGGGCAGGTTGTCAACCTGCGGCGGGTTGTTAACCCGCCTTCCGACGTTTGCCCACGGCCGGACTTGGGCCGATTGCGGGTGCCCTCTGGGCGGGGCCGCAGGTTGACAACCTGCCCAACATTCGTTCTTCGCATCGCAGCGCCTTTCATAGCGTTTTCAAGAACTCGATCAGATCGTTCAGTTCGTCTTTGCTCAGATCGTTCGTAACACCGTGTTTGTCGTTCGGGTTGAAAACCGTCCAGATCTCCTCCAGCGTGCGGGCCGACCCGTCATGCAGGTACGGCGCGCTGTTGACCACGTTGGTCAACTGCGGCACGTCCACCTTGGGAGAACGGTCCGAAGGCTTGCCCGTGCCCACATCCGCCAACTGAGTATTCGTGTAATACTTCCCGGAGTGACAGACGAAACACTGCAAGTTATCGGGAATGGGCGTTCCGTTCTTCCTGGTAGTCCGCTGAAAAATGTCCAGGCCCCGCTCCTGCGCCGGCGAGTACTCTCCGTCGGGCAGCCGGTAGCGGTTGGGGCGCAGGGGAATCGATTGGACGTACTTCACCAGGTCTTCCAGGTCCGCGCCGCGGAAGCCTTGCGAGCGGAAGAAGTAGCGCTCGGTCCGCGGGCCGCACTCGGTTTGCAGGTCCGGATTGCCGCCGTTCCACTTATAGGGCGCGGTGTCCTTGATTTCTTCCAGGGCGCGATTGTCCACGATGTCGATGCCGAAACCGTCCGGTTCCAGGTCCCACGAAAGGCCGTCGAAGGTGGAGTCGATATGGCAGTTGGCGCAGCCGAACTGGTGGCCGAACGAGTACATCGACGAGTAGAAGAGCCGCTCTCCGCGCCGCTCGGGCGTCAAGGGCGCGGCAGCGCCCAGCGGGATGGTGGCGGCAACCGCGGCGCGCGCCGTATCCACGATGGAAATGGTGTCGTCCAGCCGGTTCGCCACATACAGCGCCGACGCATCCGGCGAGAGGCGGATGTTGCGCGGATTCCGTCCCACGGCCACTCGCGCCACCACGTACCTGGCGGAAGCCGAGAGATCGTTCGCGAGCCGGGCGGCGTTGGGCTGGCGCGCCGCCGCCGCCAGCTTGGCCAGATCCACGATCACGATCTCGTTCGACCCGCTGGCCGAAACGTAAGCCCGCGACTTATCGGGCGCAATCGCCACGCCGAAGGGCACGGAAGGATAGTTCTCGATTTCGTCGAGGGGCATTTGCACCACGCCCCCAATGTCGTCTCCAAACACCGCCAGCGAGTTTCCGAACGCCCAGCCATGTTCCACGTGCGCCAGCGGCACCAGGTTTTTGGGACGCATCTCGGCGGCGATGCCGATGCGGCCATCCCGCGACAACTCGATGTGAAACACGCCGGCCGCATTGTTCAGAGCGAGACGGTCCACCACCACCTGCCGCGCGGCGTCCACCTCGGTGATCTCGGAATGCGGAGGCGCGCGAAACTTGCCCACTTGCGGATAGACGTGGCTGACGTAAATGTGCGCGCCATCGGCCGATGCGGTCATGTAACTCGAGCCGCGGCCCGCCGCCAATCGCCGCACGTCGGCGCCGGCCGCCAGGTCGATCAGTGAGATATCGTCGCTCAGCCGGTTGGCCACGTACAGCACGTTGCGCGCCGCATCCAGCGTCACGCCGGTGGGCTCGAAACCCGCCGGCAGGGTTCGCAGCACCTGCAACGACAGGGCGTCCACCTCGCTCACCGTGTCGGACCAGGAATTGGTCACATAGAAGCGCTTGCCATCGGGCGCGAGGGCGATGCCGCGGGGGACCTTGCCGACCGCGACGCGCCCGGCGACGGCACGCGAGGCGGTGTCCACCACCAGCACCTCGTCGCTGCCGCTGCACACTACGTACAGCCGCTTGCCATCGGGCGACAGGGCCAGGTCGTCCGGACTCAGGTAGCGGGTTTGTCCGGCCGCGGCCGCAACGAGTATAAGTCCCCAGATCGCCCGTCGCATGCTTACTTCTCCGTGATGGCAATCACCTGGTTGGCGGCCACTCCCTGCACCACCTGGCGGGTTCCGCTGGGCCAGGTGACGGTGATGCGGTCCACTTTGGCGTTCGCTCCCAGACCGAAATGCAGGCGCCCGTCGTTCTGGCTCAAGTAACCCGAACCGGCGACGCGTTCGGCCCGCTGCTTCAGCGCGCCGGCCTCCACTTCCACCTTGGCGCCGATCCCATCGCGGTTACTCTTGACGCCGGCCAGCTTGATGTCGAGCCAGTGCCCCGCCGAGGGCGAAACGTTCTTGAGCAGCACGCCGGGCGCGCCCAGGTTCACCAGGAACGCGCCCACCTTGCCATTGCTGTCGTAGTCCGCGAAGCATGCGCCGCGGGCCACACTCTTGGTGGCGAAGTACGGGCCGGCTTCGGCGGACACGTCCTGAAACTTGCCGCCGCCCAGGTTGCGGAAGATGGAATGCTCCTGGGGAATCAGGTGGATGAGGCCGCCATGGAAGATCATGAGGTCGGTCCACCCGTCGTTGTCGAAGTCGAACGCACCGGTGCCCCAACTGGTGTATTGCGCCGCAAGCTGCGAAATGCCGGCTTGCTGGGTGACGTCGGTGAACGGCAGCTTACCCGAGTTCGAAGAGCAGGCGGTTGTACTTGGAATCGCTTACCCACAGGTCGGCGTGCCCGGCGTTCCCTATGTCGAAGAATACCGGTCCCATGGCGGAGGTGGATTCCCCGTTCTGTCCGAACGCCGCGCCCGCCTCCAGCGCGATCTCTTCGAACGTTCCGTTGCGGAGGTTGTGAAAGAGAAAGTTCTCGGTCTTGTCGTTGGCCACGTAGATATCGGGATAGCCGTCGCCATCGAAATCCGCCGCCGTCACGCCCATGGTGCGGCCCTTGAACTTCGAGATGCCGGACTTTTCGCTTACGTCTACGAAAGTGCCGTGGCAGGTATTGTGGAACAGGAGGTTGGTATCTCCCTCGTAATCGAGCGGCCCCGGGTAGTTATCGGCGGCATAGTAGGAGCGATAAGTGGGATCGAATTTCACATAGCGGCCGATGAACAGGTCAACGCAGCCGTCCTTGTCGTAATCCAGCCATGTTGCGCCGATGGCCCATCCCTTCACATCCAACCCGGCCTTGAGGGTTACATCCTCGAACGTTCCATCTCCTTTGTTCCGGTAGAGCGTGACGTGGCCGTAGGAGGTAACCAGAAGGTCCGTCAGGCCGTCGTTGTCGAAGTCCGCGGCGATGGCGGCGAAACCGAAGCCGTCGCCGCCCACTCCGGCCTGTTCCGTCACGTCGGTGAACTTGCCGTTGCCGTCGTTGCGGTACAAGTGGTTGTGCGGCATCTCCTTGGGCGCGTGGCGCAGCGGATAGGGGTGCATCTCCTGGCCCAGCGGCCGGCCGCTTACCACGAACAGGTCCGGCTTGCCGTCGTTGTTGTAGTCGAACCAGACGCATCCGGCGCCGGTGCTCTCCAGCAGCGAACCCAGCTTTTCGGCGCCAAAGGAATGCGTGAAGCCTATCCCCGATTGTGCGGTGACATCTTCAAAGCGGATGGGGCCGGCGTTTTGAGCGGTCAGCGCGCCGGCGGCCAGCAGCGGCAAAAGGTAGAGGCCAGGTCGCGGAGTCATCGGGTTTGTCCTTGGTCTCCCAGCATCTTCACCGGGGTTAGTATTTGATTGAGTATCTCGGGGACCTTGTTTTCCGGCGCGCGCTCCGGTCCGGCGTGGCAGCCCACGCAGATCCGCTGTTCGCTGGGGCGCATCCAGAACCAGTGCTCTTCGGCGCGGAGCCGCGCGCCCGCGGCGTCCAGTAACTCGATGCGGATCGGGCGGTCGGCGGGCACTTCCACGTAAAACGATCCATCCGCCGCGATGGCCGTCCGCCCCAGCGCCTGCGATTGTCCCGCCGGATCCTGGGTGTAGATTCGCACCGAGTGAATCGTCCCCTCGATGGGATTCTTCGATTCGCGCGCGTTCAGACAGAGCAGATTGCCGGTGGTTCGCGTGGGCACCAGGCCGGAGGGAAAGTCGCGCGGCGGCACTCGCTGCGCCGCGGCCACCGGTTCCACGGCCTGAACGCCGCGCGGAGACTCGACGATCTCCAACCCGCGTAAGCCGGGTCCCGCCTGGCAAATGGCCCAGGCGCCGCCGGATCGCGGACGCGCCGCCACCAGCCAGCGGCCGGGCGCCACCTCCGCCACCGGACCGAGGATTTCCAAATCCGCCGCCGGCAGTTTCTCCTGCACCGCCAGCGCGGACGTGAACCGGGCCAGGCCGCCATCGACGCCGAAAATCACGTCTCCCGAAGAAACCTGCCGGCCGCCGGAGCGCCGCGGCCCGTGATCGCAGCGCAGGGACTCCACTCCGGTCCCGTCGGGATACACCGTGAAAAGTTCGTCGCGCGATTCGAAAAGGATGCGGCCGTCACGGAGAACGTCGCTGGTGAGATACCGGCCGGGCGCGTGGGTCAACACGTCGGCCTTGCCGCCCTCGGATGGGATCACCTCGATATCCGATCCCGCCGCCGCGACCCGCGTGTAGACCACCCTTCCATCGGGCAGATACAGGGGGCGGATGCAGGCGTCGGAGGTGGCCGCCACCCGATGCGGCGCGCCCCCCGCCAAGTCGGCCTGCCAGATCTGCCAACGGTCCTGCCTGGTGGGCCGGCCGGCGAACAGGACGCTGCGGCCATCGTAGGAAACCGCCGCATCCGCCGATGCGAAGAAGCCCGGGATCGCATCGCGGCGCGCTTCCCGAGTCACCAGAACCAGATGCGCCCCGTCCGGGAACCGTTCCCCGCCGTGGTTCCAGGCCGCCGCATCGTATCGCGCCGCCGCGGTGTAAAGGAATGGAGGCAGATCGCTCCGCTTCGCCTGTCCGGCGAGGAGTGAAACCAGAGCCGCAAACATCCCCGCCCCGAGCATCCAACGCATGAACAACTATATTACGGTCCTGTATTATCGTTTTCTATCGTATAAAAGCACTAGTGCCATGACCGCGAGAAACTGTTCCTTTGCCGCGGGCCGCTCGCTGACGCTCGCGGTTCTGTCCGGAACCGCGAGCGTGAGCGAGCGGCCCGGTAATGGCGCCAAATCACGCGGTCGAAGACCTAGCCGAGCGCGTCCGGAGCCGTTTGTCCCTGGCGCTTTTGTTCGCAGATCCGCGGGATGTCAAGGCGCCGCTCGCCTTGGGCCGTTTCGCTCAGCGTTGCCACAGGATTCGAGCCGACTCCAAGGGAACCGCTACCCCGCACCGCCGGGGTATGGCGCGCGCCGTGTAGTCTCCGGCTGGGCGTGTATTGAATACCGCCGCGCGATAGACCGAGCGGCCGGATGCGTCAGGCAGCGGCCACGCGCGCTCCATCTCCACCCGCACCGGATCGCCGCCGTCGATTCCGTCCGCATAGAGCTCAACCCGCGCCGCACCCGGGTCGAGATCGTTCAGCAGAACTTCCACTTCAAACACATGCCGGTCCGCGCTGGTTTCGACGCGCACGTCTCCGAAGCGCAACGAGCCCCACGTCCCGTCCACGGAATGGCGCCAATCCACCAATTGCCGGCCCGCCGCGCCCTTATCGGCGGCGCGCTCACGGTAGGCTGCCGCGGCCGGCAGGTAGTGTTGCCCGGTATATTCGCGCACCGCGCGGTCCGCGGAAAAGCGCGGTGTCAGGCTCGCCATGCTGTTCCGCATCCGCGCCACCCAGGCTGTGGGGATGCCCTGCCCGTCGCGGGCATAGAACTCGGGAATTACCTCCCGTTCCAGCAGGTCGTAGAGGGTTTCGGCTTCGGCGGCGTCCCAGGCCGGATCGCCGTCGTGTTCCTGGCCGTCTCCCAATGCCCATCCGATTTCCGGCCGGTAGGCTTCCGCCCACCAGCCGTCCAACTCCGACAGGTTGATGCCGCCATTCACCAGCACCTTCATGCCGCTGGTTCCGCAAGCTTCCCAGGGCCGCCGTGGCGTGTTGATCCGAGACGTCCACGCCATGCACCAGGCGCTCGGTCAGGAGCATGTCGTAATCGCTGAGGAAGATCGCGTGGGGACGCGCCTCGGGAGTGCGGATGAAGCGGGTCCATTCCAGAAGCAGGGCCTGCCCCGCCTGGTCCGCCGGATGCGCCTTGCCGGCGATGATGAGTTGCACCGGCTGCCGCGGGTTAGTCAAGAGGCGCAGCAGGCGCGGTGGGTCGTGCAGCAGCAGGTTCGGTCTCTTGTAAGTCGCGAACCGGCGCGCAAAGCCCAGCGTCAGGACGTTGGGATCTAAGAGACGCTTCGCTACTTCGGCCTCCTCGGGCAGCGCGCCTGACGCGGCCAAGTCCCGGGACAGCCGTCCGCGTGCATACTCCACAAGGGACTTACTGGCTTCGGTCCGAAATTGCCAGAGCCTGGCGTCGGAGACCCTGCTAATGTCCCGCTCCAGTGTTTCCGTCGTCCCCAGCCAGCGGTCTTTGCCACAGCTTTGGGTCCAAAGTTCGTCGGCGGCAGCCGAGTCCCAGGTGGGCATGTGGACTCCGTTGGTCACGTGTCCGATGGGGACTTCGTCCTCCGGCCAGTGTGGGAAGAGGGGCAGAAACAGGCGCCGGCTCACCTTCCCGTGCAAGCGGCTCACTCCATTCGCCGCCCCGCTGCCGCGGATGGCCAGGTACGCCATGTTGAATGGCTCGGACGAGTCGGCCGGATTCCGGCGGCCAAGGGCCAGCAAATCGTCAAGTTCAATGCCCAGTTTCTTTTCGGCGTATCCTTCAAGGTATTGCTGCATGAGGGCGGGAGCAAAACGGTCAAATCCGGCGGCCACCGCCGTGTGGGTGGTGAAGAGATTACCCGCTCGCGTGACCGCCAGCGCGACTTCGAAGGGCTGCCCCGATTCCTCCATGAAGCTGCGGGCGCGTTCCAGGACGGCAAACGCCGCGTGCCCTTCATTCAGGTGGCAGACCTCCGGCGCGAGCCCCAGCGCCCGGAGCAGCCGCCATCCGCCGATTCCGAGCAGCATCTCCTGCTTCAGGCGTAACTCCTGCCCGCCCCCGTAGAGCTCGCTGGTAATTCCCCGATGAGCGGGGAAGTTAGCCGCGTCATTGCTGTCCAGCAGGTACAGATTCACCCTGCCGACCTTCGCCTGCCAGGCGCGCAGCCACACCGAGTATCCGGGCAAGGCGATCTCCAACCGCAGCCACTCCCCGTTTGGATGGCGCAACGGCGTGATCGGCAACTGTCCCGGATCGTTATACGGGTAGAGTGCCTCCTGCTCTCCGTTCTTGCCGATCATCTGGCGGAAGTAGCCTTGCTGGTAGAGCAGTCCCACCGCGGCCACGGGCACGCCCAGATCGCTGGCGGCTTTCAGTTGATCCCCGGCCACATTCCCCAGCCCGCCCGAGTAAATCGGCAGAGCTTCGCTCAACATGTATTCCATGCTGAAATACGCGGCGCAGGTTAGTGGCGCCTCCGCGTGATTCCGCTGAAACCACGCGGGCGCATCCGCCGCCTGTCTGCTGGCCTCGACCAGGTCGTCCACGTTTTTGCGAAAGCCTGGATCGGCCAACACGCGCTCGATCCGGTCGCGCGAGGCCGTTTGCAGGACCACCCAGGGGTTGTGCGTGATCTCCCAGAGTGCGGGATCGAGCTGCCGCCACACTTCGTCGGTGGCGTGATGCCAGGACCAATGCAGATCCAAGGCGAGTTCCGCCAGCGAATCGAATCCCTCGATCTCGGTGGGCAGGAGATGGTATATCGGGTGGATCGCACGGGTTCGCTTGTTCATGAGTTATGGTTCCGATCCGGCCGCTCTTGTCATGCTCCGCCGGCGGAATGCCGCGGCGACCTTTGCGCCAGGGTCTCCATCAGTTTGTCGAACGGCTTGTTGAACTTCTCGACTCCTTCGTCCTCGAGCTGCTGCGTCACTTTGTCGATGTCGATGCCCAGGTCCGGCAGCCGGCTCATCGCCCAACGGGCTTCTTCGACATCCCGTTCAAGACGGACCCGCGGCTCTCCATGGTCGCGGTAGGCATCCAGGGTTTCGAGCGGCACCGTGTTGACCGTGTCCGGTCCGATGAGCGCCTCGACATATCGCACGTCGCTGTACTCCGGGTTCTTGGTGCTGGTGCTGGCCCACAGCAGCCGCTGCACGCGAGCGCCCTGGGCGGCCAGCTTCCGGAACCGTTCGCCCGCGAAGACCTCTTTGTAGACCTGATAGGCCATCTTGGCGCTGGCGATGGCGGTCTGCCCGCGCACCCGTTTCGCCAGGTCCGCCTCCGTGCCGCCCGATGCCACGAGACCAGCCAGAATCGGGTCCACCAGCGCGTCGATGCGGCTTATGAAGAAGCTGGCCACCGAGGCTACGTGCTTCACCGGCTTCCCCTGCGCCGCGCGCGCCTCCGTGCCGGCGATGTACGCTTCGGCCACCTGCCGGTACCGGGGCAATCCAAACAGCAACGTCACGTTGACGCTGATTCCTTCGCCGATGAGTTGCCGGATGGCGGGCAGCCCCTCGGCCGTTGCCGGGACCTTGATGAGGACGTTGGGCCGGTTCAGCGCGGCCCACAAGCGGCGGGCCTCTTTCAGGGTTCCGCCGGTGTCGTGCGCCAGGTGGGGATTGACCTCCAGGCTGACATATCCATCCTTGCCGTCAGTCGCGTCGTAGACCGGCCGGAACTCGTCGGCGGCGCTTTCGACGTCGCGCTGGCTGAGAGATTCGTAAATTGCCGCGGCGCCATTTCCCTCGAGCGCCATGGCCCGAATGTCCTCGTCGTAATCGTGGCTGTCCGCGATGGCCTTCTCGAAGATGGATGGGTTCGAGGTCATCCCCCGCAGTCCATCCTCCTCGATCAGGCGCCGCAGTTTGCCGCTCGAGATCAGATCCCGCCGGATATAGTCCAGCCAGATTGACTGCCCCAGCGTTCCCAACTGTTTCAAACGGTTATCGCTCATGATTCCGCCTCCAGCCTAGCCATTCTATCCAAACCGCGTACGGGAAGCTTGGACTCCGGGCTCGCCGGGGTTTTGTACTACTGCCTGTCCACTTCTTCGCGCGCCGCGACGGTTTTATGTACTACTACCTGGAGGGTCTTATGTGGGGCAGGCTGGCAGCCTGCGGCCGATTGTTAATCGGCCCGGCGAGCGGAGCTCGCCTGCGCGCGAGACGACCTGGCCCCGGCAGCCCGGAATATCCCGCGCGGTTGGGTTGCGGCTCTGCTGCTCTGTGTGGCAGGTTGGCATCCTGCGGCCCGGCCCAGGGGCCGCCCCGCACTCGGCCCGGCGAGCGGAGTTCGCCTGCGCGCGAGACGATCCGGCCCCCGGCAGCCCGGAATAGTCCGCGCGGTTGGGTTGCGGCTCCGCTGCTCTGCGGGGCAGGAAGGCATCCTGCGGCCCGGCCCAGGGGGCGCCCCGCAATCGGCCTGGCGAGCGGAAGTCGCCAGCGCCGGCGGCCCGGCGGACAGGGCGTTCCCGTGCAAGCCTCGGAAGGCGGGTTACCGGCCGCCTGCCGACCATTCCCACGTAGCCGGCCGGGCCGATTACGGGTGCCCTCCGGGCGGGGCCGCGGGCTGTCAGTCTGCCCCACACCTAACTACGGATTGCCGGCGCCGGCGCCCGTCGTCACCTTGACGTCCGTCACCCAGTAAGCCGGGTCCTCGACCACCACCGTCGCCCGGATGCGGTCGCCCACGCGCAGTTTGGCGAACTCGCTGTCGGGCTTGACGGTGAACTCCATGGTCATGGCCTCCATCCAGTCGCCGATCTTTTCGTGCTTGATGGTGGCGTTGTGCGTGGCCGGGTCGAGCGCCTTGATCTCGCCCACCAGCGGGTAACGCTTCTGGGAACCGCAGCCGGCTAGCGCCACGGCCGCCAGCAGACACAAACCGATTCGTCGGGTCATGGCTTCCTATTTTCTCATGCCGCGCGCCAACTATAATCGGAGTAATGTCGAAAAACACTTTTGGCGCCGCGGGAAAGCTGCGCGTGGGGGATCGGGAATATGGGTACTTCCGGCTGGCGCGGCTGGAAGAAACGGGCGTGGGGGCGATCTCGCGCCTGCCCTTCTCGACCAGGATTCTGATCGAGAACCTGTTGCGCGCGGAGGACGGGAAGCGCGTTTCGGCGGCGGACATCCAGCAGGTGGCCGCCGGCGGTGGGGCCGGACAAAAGGAGATCAGCTTCATGCCGGCGCGCGTGCTGCTGCAGGATTTCACCGGCGTGCCGTGCGTGGTGGACCTGGCGGCCATGCGCGACGCGCTCGCAGGCCATGGGCGCCGACCCCGGCCGCGCCAATCCGCTGATGCCCGCCGACCTGGTGATCGACCACTCGGTGCAGGTGGACCAGTTCGGAAGCGCGGACGCTTTTTCGGTGAACGCGCTGCTGGAGTTCCAGCGCAACCGCGAGCGCTACATGCTGCTGCGCTGGGGCCAGACGGCGTTCCGCAACTTCCGCGTGGTGCCGCCGGACACCGGCATCGTCCACCAGGTGAACCTGGAATACCTGGCGCCCGTGGTGTTCCAGGCCGATGGCCTGGCATATCCCGACTCGGTGGTGGGCACCGACTCCCACACCACCATGATCAACGGCCTGGGCGTGCTGGGCTGGGGCGTGGGCGGCATCGAAGCCGAGGCCTGCATGCTGGGGCAGCCCATCTCCATGCTGCTGCCGCCGGTGGTGGGCTTCAAGCTGCACGGGAAACTGCGCGCAGGCTGCACCGCCACCGACCTGGTCCTCACCATCACCCAATTGCTGCGCAAGAAGGGCGTGGTGGGCAAGTTCGTGGAATACTACGGCCCCGGCTTGAGCGCGCTCAGCCTGGCGGACCGCGCCACGGTGGCCAACATGGCGCCCGAGTACGGCGCCACCATGGGCTTCTTCCCGGTGGACGGCGAAACGCTGGCCTACCTGCGCGTCACTGGCCGCCCGGCGGAAGCTATCGCGCTGGTCGAAGCCTATACCAAGGAGCAGGGACTCTTCCGCACGGATGAGACGCCCGACCCGCTGTTCGCCGACTCGGTCGAGCTGGACCTGGCGACGGTGGCGCCGTCGATGGCCGGACCGAAGCGCCCGCAGGATCGCGTGGAGCTGCCCGGCGTCGCCAGGAACTTTGCCGATGCCTTCCCCAATGCGCCGGTTGGCGGCGATGGCGCGGGCGTTCGGAACGGGTCAGTGGTGATCGCCGCGATCACAAGCTGCACCAACACGTCCAACCCCTCGGTGATGCTGGCGGCGGGACTGCTGGCGAAGAAGGCCGTGGAGCGCGGCCTGACGGTGAAGCCGTGGGTCAAGACCAGCCTCGCGCCGGGGTCGAAGGTGGTCATGGACTACTACAACCAGGCCGGGCTGACACCGTACCTGGAGAAGCTCAACTTTTTCCTGGTGGGCTTCGGCTGCACCACCTGCATCGGCAACAGCGGCCCGCTGCCGGACGCGGTGGCCGAGGCCGTCCGCAAGGACAATCTGGTGGTGGCCGCGGTGCTGAGCGGCAACCGCAATTTCGAGGGGCGCATCAACGCCCAGGTGAAGGCCAACTACCTGGCGTCGCCGCCGTTGGTGGTGGCTTACGCGCTGGCTGGGACCGTGGCGATCGACCTGACGGCGGAGCCGCTGGGGCACGATCCCGCCGGCCAGCCGGTGTTTCTGCGCGACATCTGGCCATCGAGCGAGGAAGTGCGCAACGCCGTGCGGTCGGCCATCCACCCGGAGATGTTCGAGCGCGAGTACGGGCACGCCTTCGACGGCGACTCCAACTGGCGCACGCTCCCCGTGCCCACCGGCAACACCTTCCAGTGGGACGCGGCATCCACGTACATCAAGAAGCCGCCGTACTTCGACAATATGGCGGACCCCAACCAGCCGGTGAGCGACCTCAAAGGCATGCGCGTGCTGGCCATGCTGGGCGATTCCGTGACCACCGACCACATCTCGCCGGCCGGCTCCATTCCCAAGGACACGCCCGCCGGCCGCTACCTGATGGCGCAAGGCGTCGAGCCCAAGGACTTCAACAGCTACGGCTCGCGCCGCGGCAACCACGAGGTGATGGTGCGCGGCACGCTGGCCAATATCCGCCTGCGCAACCAGCTTGCGCCCGCGACCGAAGGCGGCTGGACCGAGCACCTGCCCGCGGGCGAGCCGATGTCCATCTATGACGCTTCCATCGAGTACCGCAAGGAAGGCGTGCCGCTCGCCATCCTGGCGGGCAAGGAGTACGGCTCGGGCTCGTCGCGCGATTGGGCGGCCAAGGGCGTGATGTTACTGGGCGTGCGCGCGGTGATCGCCGAGAGCTTCGAACGCATCCACCGCACCAACCTGGTGGGCATGGGCGTGCTGCCGCTCGAATTCCCCGCCGGCGCGAGCGCGCGCAGCCTGAAGCTGACGGGCCGCGAGACCTACCACATCGAGGGAGTGCGCGCCGCGCTCGAGAGCGGCGTCCGCCAGGCCACGGTGCGGGCCGTCGCCGATGATGGAACCGAGACCGCCTTCACCGCCAAGGTTCGCGTGGACACGCCGCAGGAAGTGGAATACTACCGCAACGGCGGGATTCTGCCGTACGTGCTGCGGCAACTGAAAAAAGGGGTCTGACCCCTTTTTCAATAAAAGGGGTCAGACCCCTTTTTCGCGCGGCCTGCTACCTGGCGGCGAGTTTTCGCTCGATGCGGCGGACGCGGGAGGCGCGGACTCCCGGATCGAGCTTCTTCGCCAGCTCGAGCGCCGTCTGCCATTCCGCGCGGGCTTCGCCGGGGCGGCCGAGCCTCATCAGAACGTTTCCCAGGGTCACGTGGGCCCCGAAGAAACCCGGGTCGGCGGAGACCGCCGCTTGCGCTTCGGCGAGCGCCTGGTCTAACTGGCCGGCGCCCAGGCGGTTGCCGGCCTTCTGCGTATGGCTCAGGGCGCAGGCGCGCGCCATCTGGAAGCGCCCGTCGAATACCAGGACCCCATACTGGATCATGGCGGACGGCTGGAGAGACTGGAACTGGCGGTAGGGGTTCAGCTCGCCGGAGTCGAACTCGTAGCCGGAGAGAGTGCCCACGCTGATGAGCACCGGCCCGTCGATTACAGGCGGAATGTCCGTCTCCTCACCAAGCCACATGGTTTCGACCGTGATGAGCGGCCGGCAGGAGACACCGTAGGAAGCCGTGTCCACCGCGCCCCCGGCGAAATAGCCGAACCAGCAACTGGTGACTTTGCGGGCGTCGAGATACTCGTGCACGGCCTTGAGCTGCTGCCCCCAGTCCACGTTCGAGTCGGTGAGGTGCTTGTAGGTCTTCGACGGGCCGCCCCACAGTTCATTGGAATAGGCCAGGTACGTGGGGAAACAGCGCGCCGGCGCGGAGGCCTGCCACAGCAGCAGCAATCCGACAGCCCACGCCCAGCGGCGGCTCCGGCGGACGAAGGCCCAGGCGGCGGCCGCCGCCAGCACATACAGGAAAACGTAGACCGGGAGGATATGGCGCACCCCGATGTTGAGCCTGGAACAGGTGGCCACGGTGAAGAAGAAGGCCGCCGGGACGCTCAGGAACAGAATCTCGCGCCACTCCCGCAATTTGCGGGTGGCCATGGCCACGATGGCCAATATCAGCAGGATGAGGAAGGGGAGCGTGGATTTGATGGCGAAGGCCGAGGGGAAGTAGAACCACACGCCGTGCGGATACACCTTGCCGAAGATGTAGGTGGAACTGAAATCCTCGACGGACAGCACGTCGGCGAGCCCGATCAGGTAGGACTCGGGCAGGAGGCGCCAGCGCGCGCCGGCGGAGACGATGGCGCGGCCGAAGGGCTTCAATCCGCCTACGAACTCCCCGAGCGGCGGATTCATCGCCAGATCGCCCGGGCGGGCCCGATAGCGGAACCCATAGCAGGCCCACAGCAGGGCCACGGCAATAGCCGCGACGGCCCCCAGCGCCAGCGCCAGGCGCGCGGCCTGCCGCCACTTGCGGTTGCGGAAGGCCTCGATGGCGGCCGCGAGCGCCAGCATGGGGAACACCAGGATGCCGGTATGCTTGGAGGCGAGCGCGCAGCCGGCGGCGATGCCCACCAGCGCCAGGCGCCACGGCGACGGGGCTTTCACGTAGCGCCAGAAGGCGTAGACCGAGGCGAACAGGAAACAGGAGACGCCCATGTCGGTGGTGACGAAAGCGCCGTGGGCCAGCAGGTTCGGATCGAATGCCACCAGCGCGAGGGCGATGAACCCGGCGGCGGGGCCGAACATCTCGCTGGCGGCCAGGAACACTAGCAGCGCCATCAGGACGGTCAGCAGCGCCGCCGCCATGCGCACGCGGAACAGCATGGCGCCGGTCGCGTTCTTCGCGAGGAACTCCTTGCCGTCGAGGAAGGCCTCGATCTTGAAATCGCGGTTCCGCAGCTTGGGCACGTCGAGCGGCATCCCCAATATGGGGATGGTGGCCAGCAGTTTCACCAGCGGCGGGTGCTCCGGATTTAGGCCGAAATCGGCGGTTTTCCAGGACATGTAGCCGGCGAAGATGTGGTCGTCTTCATCCCAGGTCAGGGACTCCCGGCGGATGGACAGGGCCATCTGGGTAACCAGTATCGCGAGCAGGCACAAGACCCCGGCGGCCATAAACGCGACGCGGCGCGGCTGTTCGGTCACGGGGTGCCTCCGTTGTCTTATGTGGGGCAGGCTGGCAGCCTGCGGCGGACCCCAAAGGGGTACCCCGTTAACCCGCCTTCTGAGGATTGCACGAAACCTTGTAGTGAGTCGATTACCGGGTGGTCATCGGGCGGGCCGAGGGATGTTCCGAGGCCGGGCGCCGACTCATCTCCCGCGCAGGCGAGCTTTGCTCGCCGGGCCGGTTAACAACCGGCCGCAGGTTGACAACCTGCCCCACATCATTATGCGTTAGCCGCGGAAGGTGCTCTCACCGCCGCCAGCAACTTGTCGTCGAACTCGAAACCGGCGGTGCGCGGCTTGTGGTGGCGCGTGTACCAGCGCCAGGTTTCCTTCAGGCCCTCGTCGAAGGGCGTCAGCTTCATCTTGAGCATGCGCGTCACCTTGCCGATGTACATGGTGATGGGCGCCAGGTCGTAATACTCGCCGAAGTAGAAGGGCTCGCTCATGGCGTTGCCGCCGGCCTGCTGGATGGTGTCACGGGGGATGCGCACCAGCGAAGGTTCCACGCCCGCGGCCTTGGCCAGCCGTTCCACCAGTTCCACCTGGGTGAGCGGCTTGGGATCGCCGACGTTGAACGCCTCGCCCACGGCCCGCGGTTCGGTCATGGCCTTGCGCATGGCCAGCGTCAGGTCGCCCACATAGGCGAACTGCATCAAGCGGTGGCCGTCGCCGGGGATGACGATGGGCCTGGAGGCGCGCAGCCGGTCCCAGAAGAACTGCTCGCGGTAATAGTTGGTGCCGGGGCCGTAGACGAAGGCCGGACGGAAGGTGACCACCGGCAGGCCGGTTTTGGCGTGCATGCGGAAGAGCAGGCGTTCGGTGGTTGCCTTGTGACGCACATAGGGCTCGGGGTGGTAGTCCGGCGCCAGCGGGTCGCTCTCCTTGTGGTTCAGCCCGTCGCCATAGCAGGCCACGCTGGAGAGGAAGATGTACCGCTCGATCCGGTCGCCGCAGGCGTGCACGGTGGCCTCCACCTGGGCCGCCGTGGTGCCGCGCTCGAAATCGTAGACGTTGTCGAACACCACCTCGAAGCGGCGGCCAAACAGGGCGTCGCGCATCTGTTCGGCGTCGTTGCGGTCCGCCATGACGTTCTCCACGCGCCGGCCGAAGTCGTGCTTCGGCTTGCGGTGCAGAACGGCTACGTCGTGGCCTTCCTTCACCAGCTCCTCAACCAGCAGGCGGCCGATGAATAAGGTTCCCCCGATGACCAGTACCTTCATATGCTCCCGGACAAGAATCAGGCCGCGCCGGCCCGCCGCATTTCGGGCAGGGCCGGACGCATTTCACAAGATACAGCGGTTAGTCGTAATATTCCAGACCCAAATGCGTAATCAGGTCTTCTCCCCGCATCCAGCGCAGCGTATTTTTGAGCTTCATGAGCTGAATGAAGACGTCGTGCTCGGGATAGACTTCGGGAGCGTGCATGGGCGCTTTGAAATAGAACGAAAGCCATTCCTGCACCCCGCGCATGCCGGCGCGCTGCGCCAGGTCCAGGAACAGAACGAGGTCCAACACCAGCGGCGCGGCCAGAATGGAGTCGCGGCACAGGAAATTGATCTTGATCTGCATGGGGTAGCCCAGCCATCCGAAGATGTCGATGTTATCCCAGCCTTCCTTGGCGTCGCCGCGCGGCGGGTAATACTCGATGCGCACCTTGTGGTAGATGTCCTTGTACAGGTCGGGATAGAGCTGGCTCTGGAGGATGTATTCGAGCGCCGACGATTTGCTGACTTCCTTGGAGCGGAACGAGCCGGGGTCGTCCAGCACTTCGCCGTCGCGGTTGCCCAGGATGTTGGTGGAGAACCACCCGCTGACGCCCAGCAGCCGCGATTTCAGGCCGGGAGCCAGCAGCGTCTTCATGAACGTCTGCCCGCTCTTGTAGTCCTTGCCGCACACCGGAAGGCCGTTATTGCGGGCCAGTTCGAGCAGCGCCGGCATGTCGGTGGTCATGTGAGGGGCGCCGTTGGCGTGGGGCACGCCGGATTTGAGGGCGGCGTAGGCGTAGATCTGGCTGGGCGAGATCTCGGGGTCGTTCTTCCTGAGCCCGTCCTCGAAGGTCTTGAGGGTGGCGTGCACCGGGGCGGCTTCATGGAAGACCTCGGTCGAGCCGCACCAGATCATGACCGTGCGGCTGACGCCGGTGCGCTTCCGGAACTGCTGGATATCGTCCATCACGCGCTCGGCGTAATCCATTTTCGACCCGCCGCTCATGACGTTGGGCCCGTGGATGCGCTTCACGAAGTTCTGGTCGAAGACGGCCTTCATGGGCCGAACCGCCGACAGGGGCTCCTTCAGTTGATCGAGCAGCGCCGGCTCCAGCACGCCGGCCTTGACGGCGGCTTCGTAGGCATTGTCGTCGAAGATGTCCCAGCAGGCGATTTCCAGATCTTCCATCTTCGCCAGGGGGACGAAATCCTTGATCGCGGGGCTGCGCCCCTCGGTCCGTTTCCCCAGGCGAACGGTCCCCAGTTGGGTCAGCGACCCGATCGGTTTTCCTAGTCCCCGCTTGATGGCTTCCAGCCCGGCGATGAACGTCGTCGTCACCGCGCCCATGCCGGGAACCAGAACTCCCAGCTTGCCCTCGGCGGGCGCGATTTGGACGTTGTCTTGATTGGGCAAAACAGTCTCCTTTAGTCGAAATGATATAATACCAACTCCATGCGAGACCGTGCGACGGCCACCCTCACGACAATTGTCGTGGATGACGAACAACTGGCCTGCGACGAGCTTTCCTTCCTGCTGCGCGATTTCCCGGAAGTGGAAGTGATTGCAACGGGTTCCAACGGATTGAAGGCGCTCGAACTGATCCGGGAAATGGATCCGGAAATTGTTTTCCTGGACGTTCACATGCCGGGTCTGGACGGCATGGGAGTGGTGCGCCGGCTGCGCGAGGCGGGCGCGGATCTGCCGTACTTCATCTTCGTGACCGCCTACGACCAGTATGCCGTGGAGGCGTTTCGCCTGGAGGCCCTGGACTACCTGCTCAAACCCGTGGACAAGGCCCGGCTGGCGGAAACCATCGAGCGGGCGCGGCGGGCCATCCAGGAAAAGAAAGCGCCGGAAGCAGCCGCCGCCCCCAAGAGCGCCGCGCCTGGCAGCCCGTCCACGCCGCGCAGCCAGTTGCTGGTGCGGGCCAACAACCGGCAATTCATCGTGCATGCCCACGAGGTGATCTACGCCACCATCGACGACGGCCTGATCACGCTGGTGACCACCAACCTGGAAGGCCAATCCAACTACAAGACCATCGAGGAACTGCAAGCCAGCCTGGACCCCGACCGCTTCTGGCGCGTCCACCGGTCGTACCTGGTGAACGTGAACCATATTAAGGAAGTGGTGCCGTGGTTCAAGTCCAGCTACCAGCTTCGTATGGACGACCGGAAGCATACCGAGATCCCGGTGAGCCGGGTGCAGACCAAGAGGTTGCGGGAGTTGTTCAAGCTGTAGGGGGGCATCTATGAGCCGAAATCGAACCCTTGCCCGCACGGTTCGCGACCATCTGAAGAAGCTCGTTGCCAAGGGCGCCGCGAACGGCCGGAAGCGCCGGGAACGCGAGGCGCTGGAGCGCAGCTTTGCGACCTTCCAGTTCAAGGTTGGCGAGCGGACCTGGAGCCGCGCGGACCTTAACACCCGCTCCTGAGCTTCCGTGGCGCGGGCGCTCCACAGGGGCCGCGCGCCAAGCGAGATCCGGCAGAGGAAGCTGTGTTGTGGTCGAATACCCTGCCGGTGAGCGTGCCGCCGTGAACTGCCGGAAAGGCGGAAATAATGCGAGTGACAAAGGGCAGCGGGAATGTTTTTGTGGACTGCGGGTTTCCTCCCGCAGAAGCGGAAAACCTGCGCATCCGCGCCAAGCTGATGATGGCTCTGACCGTCCACATCCAGGAGAGAAAGCTTACGCAATCGCGCGCGGCGAAGCTCATGGCTATCTCGCAGCCGCGGATTTCGGATCTGATGCGCGGCAAGATCGGGCGCTTCACCATCGATACCCTGGTGAACATGGTGACAGCCGCCGGCCTGAAGGTGGACCTTGACATCACGCCTGGCAGGTCGAGGGCGAAGGGCAAGCGGGTCGCATGACAGGTGCCTTGAAAGGATCCGGCGCCTGAGGGAATTGTCCATGATGTATGGGGCGGCGGCGGCGAATGCAGCGATTGCGAAGCGCTCTCGGAAATCCCGCGGTGCGGTGGAGTGTCGCCGCCTGTTGCGCGCTCGCGGCAGTCGCGGTCCGGGCGACTCCCCCGGAGCTTCCCTTCGCCGACGCCCAGCACGCTTACGGTCTCGGCCAGGTCACCGAAGCCCGCGCGCTGGTCCGAAAGTACCTGGCTTCGTCCGAAGCCGCATTGCAGAAGGCCAAATCGGATGAGGAGCGGTTCGCTGCCGTGTCCCTGATTCAGCGCGCGGCCCTGATCACGCTAACGAGCGAATCTTCGTTCCCGCTGGCCGGGCGCTTTCGCAATTCCGACGACTTACTCCAAGAGGCAGAACGGGCGCTGGCGATGGCCGAGGGCGCCGCCATCCCCGCGCAGTACAGGGAAGGCGCCCGAAGCATGTTCGCGACTGCCTACCGTTACCTGCTGACGGCGTCAACCGGCATCTGGTCGCGCTCTCGGCAGGCCGAGTTCTTCCGCACGCATGCCGATAGATTGGCTGGGGCGACGAGCCTGGAGTGGTTCTTCCCTCTGGCGGACGGCTACCCGGAGCCTAACACCTCTCAGTGGGTCGCGGGAGTGGCCGGGAAGTTCGTTCGCGGATACGGCGAGCGCGACGTAGCGGCCATCTGGGCTACCACGCGCCTGAGCGCAGCCGATGCCGCGAGCCGCCTCCAGGACAACGATCTGACCTTCTTCGCCGGCACCGCCGACCGGGTATCGAAGATCGCTTTCCGGCCGGTCAGCAACGAGTGGGTACGTGCGAATCGGGGGACCTTCCTGGTCTATCTTCCCGATGTGGAATTGCAACTGGTGGCGCCCGATGGAACCGCCTATTCACGGACCGTTGACCGCGCGTTGACCCTTTACGCGTCCTTCCCCGACAAGTCACGGATCGAGATCCTTGTGGACCAAAGCCGGGCAGAGCGTGCGAAAATTTTCCACTGAACGCCGGCCGGCAGCCGTGAGAGGATCCGGCGGCTGAGGGAATTGTCCCTGATGAAGAGGAGGAGGTTGCAACGAATGCGAAGCGTTCCCGGAAATTCCGCGGCATGCTGGTGCGCGGCGGCGGCTGCCGTTCTCGCCCTGGCTGCGGCCTGGGCGGCTCCCGGCAAGGATCCTGTCGCCGACATGTCGCGCGCCTACGATCTCGGCCAAGTGACCGAGGCGCGGGCGCTGGCCGGCAAGTACCTGGCCTCATCCCAAGCCGCCCTGCGAAACGCCAAATCGGAGGAGCAGCGGATAGAGGCCGTGTCGCTGGTGCAATATGCGGCCTGGGTGCTGTCCAAGTGCGAAATGATTCTCCCGCGGGCGGGGCGCTTCCGGAACTCCACCGGGTTGATCGCGGAGGCGGAACGGGCGCTGGCTGCGGCCGAGCGGGTCCCGGTTCCCGAGGAGCGGCTGCCCTGGGGGCGGAGCGAATTCGGGACAATCTACGGCTGCCTGCTGGCCGCGGCCAACGGCATCCAGCCGCGCGCCAGGCTGGCCGAAATCCTTCGGGCACATCCCGAACTCATGACGGAGTCCGGCGTGGACAGCCCGGAGGCCTATTTCGCACTGCCGGACGAAGTGGAACCCGAAGCCCGCCTCAAACCTGGCGACCTGGAACGCGTTGCAGCGGTGGCTGGGAGATTCGTTCGAGGCTACGCCGCGCGCGATCCCGCAGCCATTGCCGCTACCACGTGGCTGAGCGTGGCCGAGGCCCAGCAGCGCTTCCAGGACGGCGGCTTGGCCTTCTTCGCTGGCACCGCCGCCCGCGTGTCGAAGATCGCCATCCGGCCGGTTACCGCCGAGTGGGTGACCGCGGACCAGCCGGACTTCCTGGTCTACCTTCCCGATGTGCAGTTGCAACTGGTGGCGCCCGGCGGCGCTGCGTACTCGAAGACCGTCGACCGCACATTGTCCGTGCACGGCGATATAGCTGGCGCGTCACGCCTATGGATCCGCGTCGACGAGACCCAGACCGTGTATGCGGCGGGGTCCCAGTGAGCGGTCGCCCGGCTGAAACCGGATCGTTGCCACCGGAGTCCAACCGGTCTATGGGCCTCAAACACCTCTGGGGGTTGGCAACCTGGCTGGTTGCCCTCGCATTGCCGCTTTCCGCCCAGCCTGGCGCCGCGCAGAAGAGCGACCCGTGCGCGGCAGTCACGACCGCGCCGGGCGTGCGGTTCGAGCTTGCCCCGAAGGGCCACGGGGCCACTTTCCAGGCAGGCGAGATCATCCCCCTAGTCCTGTCCTTTACTTCGGAAACGAAGGACCGCTACTCGGCTGACTCCCGCGATTACGACCGCGGCGGGCGGCTGGATATCGAGCGCTACTGCGTGGAACCCGACGCTCCCGATCCCCTTGAATCGTACTTCAAGCTCGGTCACATTGGCGGCGGTCTTGGAGGTATACAGGCGCTCGGCGCAACCCCGCTCACAGCGGAAGCGGAGCTGAATGAGTGGCGCACCCTAGGACCGGGGCATTACCGGCTATGGGCGATCAGTTACCGGGTCTGGCGGCCGCCGGATGCCAGGGAGCAGACGCCCTACGGCCGCGTTGCGGAGGTGGTCCGGTCCAATGCGATCGAGATCGTGGTGAACCCGCCGGACCCCGGCTGGCTGAGCGAGCAACTGCGGAGCGCGGTCCGGACATTGGCCGGCCCCTCCTCGCCGGAGGAGGCTCGCCGGGCCGCCCGCACGCTCCGGTTTCTGAATACCGAGGATTCCACCCGGCAACTCGCCAAGCTATTCTGGGCACTGGATGAGCAACAGCCCACCGGTTGGGATCTCATGCTGGGACTCTTCGGGTCGCCGTACCGGCAACTGGCGATCGACTCCATGCACGCCGAGCTGGCGGTGCCCAGCCACGCCATCGCGAGCGAGTTTCTGGAGACTCTGGCGAACCTGCGGGTCACGGCCGATTCTTCGTGGGATGCGCCACGCTTCGACCCCGCGCACGCCGCGGAGGCCCAGGCTTTCTCGGAGCGGCGGGAGGCGCAATTTGGGGAGTCGATGAAGACCGAGATACGCGCCGTGGTCGCGGCACTTCCGCGCAAGACCGGCAGGGCCCGCGCGCTGACTCTCATTGGCTTGCTGACGCAGCGCTGGACGGAGCCGGCGGTCGCCGAAGCGATCCGTCCGGCGTTGATCGACGCGTGGGACGACTTGCCGCGCTTAACGCAATTGGAACTGATCGAGGACCAGTGGGCGCTCATCGCCGGTCCGGAGATGCTGCCGATTCTGCGCCGCATGGCCGCGGAGCCGCCACCTGCTGCCGGCGCCAGGTATGCCGGAGCGCGCGACGCCGCGCTGGTGCATTTGTACAAACTCGATCCCGCGGTGGGCCGCGAGGCCATCCTTCGCGATCTTCAGGACGCCAAAGCGCAGCCGGGCTTGAAGCTCGTCCAGTTTCTCCCGAAAGCCGATATCGCCATTCTGCTGCGGCCCGCAATGGAGCGAATTCTGAACGGGACAGCGCGGGAACTGGACTACACGCTGCTCGACAGGTATGGCGACGCCAGCGTTTTGCAGGCCATTGAAGCCGAGTTCGAAAGCCGCGCTGGCAAATGGGCGTGTGCCCAGCAGGCCGCCATGCTGCGCTACTTCCTGCGGGTAGCTCCCGAATACGGATCGAAGCAAGTCGCCGCCTCACTGAGCGCAAGGAAGGATACGGGCTGTTACCGGTCCCTGCTGCAAGACCTGGGCGAGCAGATGCCGAAAGTCGAGCGGAGCGCGATTGAAGCGCTCGACGATCCCGACCTTGTGCAGAATGCGGCCGTGGCGCTGGGGCGGTGGGGATCGGCCGATGCCGAGAAGGCGCTGTGGGAGCGTTTGGAGCTTTTTCACAAGGAGTGGGCCGGCCGCCAGGATCAGCCCCGCTCAACGCTCGAGACCCAGCAAGAGGACCAGCGCGACGCGAGTTTGCAGCAGGTATTGGCGTTCGCAATCGCCCAGGGCACGAGTTGGATTTGCCCGCCCGGCAGCCTTGCCCGGCTGAGCGGGCTTCTTGTGAGCAGGTCCCCGATCGGGGATATCGAAAGCTGGATCGACCAATGGAAGCAAGGATCTGCGCCGATCGATCCGACTTGGTATCCCGAAGACTCCCCGACATTCCAGGTTCTTCAGTACAACAGGCTCACTGAAGACCGGTTGGTCGCCAAGTTGGCCCAGTTTCCGCGCGGGACGCAGTTTCGCTGGCAGTTTTGGCCACTGGGCCAGATCTCGCCGCCCGTGAGCATGGCCACGCAGGAGGAAGTCTACCAGCGCGTGCGGGCCGACGCGGCGCGGCACGGCATCGTGGTGGAAAAGGTCAACCACCCGTAGGGGGCTTCGCCCGAGACGTGGCGCGCCCGGGAACCGGGCCCAACGAAGTTTACAACTTTGGGTGTCCGCAGCACGCCGGCGCCGGACTGGCGGCCGGATTCCCATGCTACAGTCTACACAGGATCTCCACCGGGCATTTTCCGAGGGCTTTCACCAGGGGGGGACTATGAAAGCGATTCGTCCCATTTTTCTATGCCTTGCGATGCCGCTGGCTGTCCAAGTGGGCGCGGCGCAGGACGCCGCCGGTTGCAAGGACTCGCCGCTCATCGGACGTTTTCCGGGCAGCGTCATCACCGAATGCAAGGACAAGGCCGACGACAGCTTCACCTTCACCCTGGACGGCGGCAAGAACAAGACGATCGAAGGGGAGTTTCACCGGATCGTTTACAAGTACCCCGGCACCGCCAGCAAGGTGCAGGTCGTTCGCAATCTGAATACGGCGCTGCGCAGAGCCGGTTACAACATGGTTTACGACTCCGGCGCTTACGGCGATTTCACGGGGCAGATGGGCAAGACGTGGATTCAGATAGAAGTCGGCGGCGGCGGCGGCATTGCGGAGACGATTGTCGTCGAGACCGCACTCACCCAGGATGTGGTGGCCAACGCGGCCGCGCTCTCGACCGGCCTGGCCGGCACCGGGCATGCCGTGGTAAACGGCATCCTCTTCGATACCGGAAAAGCCGAGGTCAAGCCGGAATCCGCCCCGGCGCTCGAGGAAGTGGCGAAGCTGCTGCATCAGGACGGAAAGCTGAAACTCTACGTGGTTGGCCACACCGACAATGTTGGCGCTGTGGCCGCGAACCTGGATCTCTCGAAGCGGCGTGCGGCGGCGGTAGTGCAATTGCTCGTCGCGCAGTATGGCGCGACCGCCGACAGGCTCCAGCCGTACGGCGCGGGTCCGTATGCGCCGCTGGCGTCGAACGACACCGAGGACGGCCGCACAGTGAATCGCCGCGTTGAACTGGTGAAGCAATAGAGAGAGATCCGGACGGGCCGCCCGTGCGGGCAAGGCTCGCTACTCAATGCTAAACCGCACCACCAGCGAGATCCGCCGGTTGCGCGGATCCTCGGGAGCGTCCGCGGCCAGCGGCTTCTGATCCGCGAAACCGCGCACCTCGACCACCTGGCGCGGGGGCATGCCGTAGGCATGGAGCAGACGGCGGGCGGCATTGGCGCGGTCGGTTGCCAGTTCCCAGTTGCTGTATCCGCTGGTCGAGTCGGCGTTGCGGAAGGGCCGCGAATCGGTGTGCCCCTCGATGACCACGGAGTTGGGCATCTTGCCGATCTCCCTGGCCAGAATCGACAGCATGCGTTCCCCTTCGCGGGTCGGCGTGGGACTTCCGGTCACGAAGAACAAGCCCTGCTCGGTTTCCATGAGGTCGATGCGCAGACCCTCGCCGGTCACGCTGAAGCGCACGTTGTCGCGCAGTTTCTGGAACTCGGGCAGTTGGCGGAGGGCTTCCTCGATTTGTTTCCGGATCCGGCCGGCGCGCACGGCCAGGGATTCGCCGGCGTTGGCCGGGCCGGCGCCCAGGCTGTGGGTGTACCCGCGCGGGTCCTTGAAATAGCCGCTCACGGATTGCCGCACCACGCGGCTGGAATTCATCATCCAGAGCACGATGAACAGCGCCATCAGGGCGGTGACGAAATCGGCGTAGGCGACTTTCCATGCGCCGCTGGGGCGGTCCGCTTCGGCGGCGCGGTACACGTGGAATTCCTCGGGAGGCGGAGCAGTCTCCCGGGGCGGCGCTTCATCGGGTTTCGACTGCTTCGGCAAGCGGCGCCTCCGAATCCTGCAATTCCGCGGGTTCACTCAGCTTGGGCACCGGTGGAATCCTGGCCTCGCGTTTGAAGGTGGTTTCCATGTCGACGAACGACGGCCGCAGCTCCACCGGAATCGAGCGGCGCGCGTACTCCGCCGCCAGCAGCGGCGCCGCGCCGCGGGCGAACGACACCATGGCGGTGCGCAGCACTTGCAGGAACTGGCTCTGCGCCTCGTTGAAGTGCTCCATGCGGGCGGCGGCCGGGCCCACCAGGCCGTAGCACAGCAGGATTCCGAGGAACGTTCCCACCAGGGCCGCCGCCACCTTTTGCCCTACCTCTTCCGGCGCCCCTCCAATGGTTTGCATGGTGATGACCACTCCCAGCACGGCGGCGATGATCCCCAGACCCGGGAGGGCATCGGCCAGGGCGTGGAGCGCACCCGCCGGTTCGCGCCCGCCGCGCCTCTGCACCTCGATGTCCAGGTCCATCAGGCGATCGAGTTCGTGCGGCGTGGTGATGCCGATCACCAGCATGCGCAGGGAGTCGCAGACGAAATCGCGGGCGATGCGGTTCTTGAGAAACTCCGGGTAGTTGGAAAAGATGGGGCTCTTTTCGGGATACTCGGCGTCGGTTTCGAGCAGGGCCATCCCGGCGCGGTGGCCAAACTGGAAGACCTCATACATCATGCGCAGGTGGCGCAGGTAATACTTCGGGGTGTAGGGAGACGGCCGTAGTGCGGCGCCGGCGCCACGCCCCATGCGGCGAATCATGGCCGGCGGATTGGCCATCAGGGTGATGCCGATCGCCGCCCCGCCGACGATCAGCAGTTCCGACGGCTGCATTAGAACGTACGGGTTCCCTTTTTCCATAAGGAAACCACCTAGTACGGCTCCGAAAACCAAGACCAATCCAAGGAGCGCCAGCATAAGCTTATGGGCCGATCGTACCAGTACTGAAGCTCTTCATATCGACGCAGATTCGAAAAGCTTGAATGCCGGGGCGAGCTTTCTTACGCAGCGCGAAATTATTCCGAAAAGGAAGGCTTTAGCGTGAGCACTGCAGTGGCGCGCCGCCCGCAGTTCAGGCGCCCAGCACCTGCGGCAAGCGCGAGAGCTCTTCCTTCGTGCTGTCGTTGGGCACCGAACACCCGGGCGTCAGAATGTACTTCGGGCCGGCCGCCTGGGCCGCGGCTTTCCATTGCGCGCGCATTTCCTCGGCGGTGAGCTTGCGGTAATTCACTTCGTTGATGCCGCCCGCGATCACCGTGGAGAACCGCTTGCGCACATCGGCGATGGGAATGCCGGAAACGTGCAGCGAGTAGTTGAAAACCGGCGCGGGGAGCCCCTCGAAGAATCCCAGATACGGCGGTTCCACGTGGACGTGGAGGAAATTCAGCTTGGCACCCGCGAGAGCCTCCAGAATGCGGCGGTCGAAGGGCAGGCTGAACTTGCGGTAGTCTTCCGGCGTCATCTCCGCTGCAAGGGCGTTGGCCACGGCGAGCAGCACGCCGGACGCGCCCGCGCGGAATGCCCGGCGGGCGTGCGCGATTTCCGACTGCGCGATGACGTCGAGCGCGGCCAGCAGCGCGGCCGGGTTCTCGTCCTTCAGCCGCAGCACTTCCTCCTTGGAGGACAGCTTCTGCGCCACGTTCCAGGGGTTGAAGAGGGTTTCGAGAATGTAGGCGTCGCCGCGCAGTCCCTGACGGATCAGGTCCAGGGCGTGGATCTGTTGCGGGAACGGGTTGGGATCGACTTTCAACTCGTACCATTTGCCCGCCGGCTTGGGATAGTCGAAATCGCTCATCACCTTGACGATGTCGGTGCGATACGCCCGGTGAAACGCGAGCGTCGCCTGGGCGTGGTCCTCCGGCGTCTTCAGGCCGAAGTGGTGCCAGAAACTGAACGGAGGCCGGTCGACGTCGGCGCCTTTCAAGGCGCGGTCCACGCGCTCCTTGTGCGTCAGACTGGAGCGTCCGTAGGCCAGCGGCGCGATAGCCGCGGTGAAAAGAAACTGCCTTCTCCGCATGTGCGTGTTGCCCCTTTCAACGAACCATTATCCCGCACCTGTGGGGCGGACCCCCTGGTCCGCGCGGGTCCCCCTGGACCCGCTCTTCGCGCGAAGGGCCGGCCGGGGGGCCGGCCGCGGACGAGGGCGTCCGCCCTACTTCCCGGCCAGGTTGAAGCCTTCCACCAGGATCGCGGGTTTCTCGCCGCGCGTGTCGGCGTCGCGCAACTCGGTGGTGACGATGCGCTGCTCGCCGGGCATCAGGGCCACGTAGCCGTCGCTGTAGACGGCCGGGAGGATGCGGTCGCCGGAACTGGCGCGCACGGCTTTCAGACGCACCATCAGCGCCGGCGTGAGGGACGAATTGGCGAGCGTGGTGGTCAGGAACCAGCGGTCGCCGCGGCGTTCGGAGGTGGTGACCGCGGTGACCGCGGCTCTGGGGAGCGAGCGCAGGGCGCGGTAGTTTTCCTCTTCCACGCCGCGCCAGTAGAAGTTGTCGGAGACCAGTTTCGTCCCCTGGCGCAGTTCCAGGCGAATGAAATGCACGGGCGTGAGCCCGGCGGGGTACTCCATATGGAAGGGCACGGCGGTCGAGTCCTCGGCGCTATCCAGCGTGGCGGACGTCTCCCACTTCACGGCGCCATCGGAATTGAGCAGTTGCACGCGGGCGGTGAGGCCCGCCGCGGCGCCGGCGCTGTAATTGACCACTTCGATATCGTCGGTGGCGGCGTTCCACTGGATGTGCAGCGGCTCGGAACCCTTGCGTGCGCCGAAGTAGCCGGCGGTGGGTTCGAAGTAATAATCGTAGGTCTGCCAGACGAACGACGGCCAGCAGGCATGGCTCATCCAGATGAGCAGCCCCATGCGGTTCTTGCTCTGCGCCTCGAACATGGCGCGATGGCCATTGTAGTTCTCGAACTGCGCCAGCCACAGCCAGTCGGCCACGTTATCGGCCGGGCCGTAGTTCTTCTCGACGCGCGCGCGGAAATCGCCGCCGTTTTGCGCGCTCCCGTTGGTGAAATCGTGCAGGCCCCAAAGCGCACCCTGGGGCGGCCACATGGCGGATTCCGGCATCATCAGGCGCAAGCTGTCGAGCGTCACCATGTTAGGCATCCCCATTTCGCTGTGCAATTTGGGACTGGCGCGCTGGCTGAAATAGTAGCGCTGCGGCTGGGCCTGGTAGGGGCCGTGTCCTTCCACCACGTCGTCGGCGGAACTGGAGATGTAGTGCAGGCCGGGGTGGAAGGCGGCGAGAGCGGCGCGGATTCCGTCGTCGATGGTCGGCGGCGGGTAACCCTCGTTGCGGCCGACATAGAGGCCGATGGAGGGGTGGTTGCGGATGCGCAGCACGAAGTCCCTGGCGTTCGCCAGGAACATGGCGTCGTCGTCCGGATCGGGACCGTCCCACGGATTCGCCAGCCAGAAATCCTGCCACACCACCACGCCATGGCGGTCACAAGCCTCGTAGAACTCATCCTCGCCGATCTGGCCGACCCAGTTGCGAATCATGTTGAAGTTCATCTCCGCGTGGTAGCGCACGGCGGTGTCGTATTCCCGCGCGCGGTAGCGCAGCATGGATTCGCCGAAGCCCCAGTTGCCGCCCTTGGGAATGAAGCGGCGGCCGTTGATCCACATGCGCAGCGCGTGGCCTTCCTCGCTGTAGGTGAACTGGCGCACGCCGGCCTGGAACTGCTTGGCGTCGGAGACCGCGCCAGCACCGGTTTCGAATTGCAGGCTGACGTCGTAGAGATCCGGCTGGCCATATCCGGCGGGCCACCAGAGTTTGGGGTTGACCAGTTGCAGGGTGTGACCAACCACTTTCGATTTCGAGGCTTCGAGCGTCACCGGCAGGGCGAAAGCCTCGTCGCCGAAGCGGCCGCGCAGCGTTCCGGAAACGGCAGCGGCGGTGTGGTTGGCGAGGGTGACCTCGATGGCCACCTCGGCACGGGTAATGTCGGGGAGCGGCAGAGTCGAGCGGACGAACGGGTCAACGAGCGTCACCGGGCCGGTGGCTTCGAGGTAGACCCGGTTCCAGATGCCGGTTTCCCGGCCGCGAATGGTGGGGATCCAGTCCCATCCGACGGCGGCGTGGAAGCTGGGATTGTCGGCGCCCAGCGCGCCGCCGTTCTTGCCGGTGGATTCGGCGGTCTTTTCGGTGATGGCGCCGGGCGAGGCGGTTTTGAAAATGCGCACCGCCAGCGCGTTCTTCCCGCCGGGGAGAAGCTTCGAAGTCACGTCGAAGCGGCCGCGCATAAAAGCGCCGTCGATGCGGCCAAGCCGCTCGCCGTTGAGAAACACTTCGGCTTTCCAATTGATGCCGTCGAAGTTCAGCCAGACCCGTTTCCCATTGAATCCCGGCGGCACGGAGAACTCGTTGCGATACCAGAAGTCGGCGTGGAAGAAGGAGTCGGAGACCATCGACTGGTTGTCGGAATAGTTGGGGTCGGGGATGGCGCCGGCGTTGAGGTAACTGGCCAGCACGGTTCCAGGCACGGTGGCCACCACCCAGTGGGAGGCGTCGAAGCCGGGCTTGGAGAGCGCCGGGCCATCGGCTTTGACCAACGAGTCGCGCTCCACGCGCCAGCCGCCGCCGGAGAGTTCCGCGCGGGTTTCCGACGGTTTCGGCGCCGGCTTGGCCTGCGGAACCGGACCGCCGCGGCCGTAGACTTCGAACTCGCTGAGGATGTAGCCTTCCGGCGTTGCGGGCTTGCGCATGAGGACGCGCACATAGCGTGCGTGGGCGGGCGGAGCGAGTTTCAGATCGTCGCTCGAACCCAAGGTGGGCAGCGCGGCGACGGTATCCCAGGTGGCGGCGTCATCGGACACCTGAACGGAGCCCTCGGTGGCGCGGCGTATCCAGTAGAGCGCCACGCGGTCGAACGCGCAGGTTGCGCCCAGATCGACGGAAACCCACTCAACGCCCGCTCCGGCGCTTTTCCAGGCGCTGGAGAACTGGTGGGGACCGCCAACCTGGACCGGGCGGCCGGCGCGGTACAGGGACACCTCATTGACGCGCCAGGAGCGCGCGCGGGGATCGAGAAAGGCGATGCGGTAGAAGCGGTGGCGCGAGGGAGCGGCGAACCGGATGGACGGGCGGATGTCGCCGGAGGGACGCGCCATGCCTTCGGCTCGGCCGAGTTCCCGCCAGGCTGCGCCATCGTCGGAGCCGGAGACGACGCACGCCCAGATCTCGGGCTCGGCGGATGGCGACTTCACGGAGCCATCGACCTCGATGCGGTCCACTTCGAGCGGCGCCGCTCCGCCGGCGAGTTCGACCTGCACCCAGGCATCGAGGCCCGGCAGATCGACGCCCGTCATCCAATTGCCGTCGAAGAGCCGCTCGCGCTCGTTCTTCGGAAGGACTCCCTGCGCGCTGGTGGAGGTCACGATCCAGCGCGGCAGCGCGGTCTCCTTGATGCCATCGGTCACCAACTGGGCGGTCAGGTTGTAATCGTAGCTGCCTGAGTGATACGCGGGGCGGTGCAGCGCCAGGTTGCGGTAGGTCGCGGAATCGAGCCGGGAAGCCGGCGCAAAGTTCTCTTGGGGATCGCCGGGGTAAACGCCCACGCCGAGCGTGTATTCCTGAGCCTGCACTGAGAGTGCGAGGAATGCGAGGAGGAAGCTGGAGCGCGTCATCGGTTTCCTTTCCGGGGGTTCGGTGTGAGTTCGAACCACCATATAGCTTAACCGGAGGGCACGGTGTTGTGCCTTTGTACTAATACCCGTCAAATTCTTCGCGCGCCGCGACGGTTTTATGTGGGGCAGGCTGGCAGCCTGCGGCCGATTGTTAATCGGCCCGGCGAGCGGAGCTCGCCTGCGCGCGAGCCGCGCTGGAACCCGGCGCCCGGCGAGCGACCGGCAGCCAAACCCCGGGGCATCCCGCATCGGGCGGCCTTGTACAAAAGCCGCCCAGGCGGGTTGACGGGGTACCCACTTGGGGTCCGCCGCAGGCTGCCAGCCTGCCCCACATAGCACGCTACCACCTGATATGATCCCTCTGGATGGGATTCATGAGACAAACGCTCCTTCTTCTACTGCCATTTCTGTGCGCGCTCGATGCCCAGCAGTATACTCGCGGCGTCGGGGTCTATCCGGGAGATCCCCGGCAGGACTTCGCCCCGGCGCTGGTTCCGGACACCGCGGCCTACCGCAACCTGGCCCTGCATCGCGCGGCCTACCAGTCGAGCAGTTACGACTTCTACCACACGGCACAGTTAGTGACCGACGGCATCAAGGACACCAAGCTGCCGCGCTGGATATCCGTCTCCACCAGCGATCGCGGCACGCTCTCGCGGCAGGAGCGGGAGCACGCGGTGGACCGCAACACCACCACGCGCGTAAATATCGGCGGCGCGAATCCCTGGATTCAGGTGGACATCCACGGCGGCGAGACGCCGTTCGAGATCGACCGCATCGACGTGCTGGCGGGCGGCGGCCGTGGGCCGGCGGCGAGCGGCGCGCTGGTGGTTTCGGGCTCGGACGACGGGCAATCGTGGACGGAACTCGGCCGCGCCGCGGTGGCGGCGTCCGGTTCGCCGATGACACCCATTCCGGTGAAGTTTTCCGCGCCCACGCACGTCCGCTTCTATCGCGTGGCATTTGAAGGCGGCACGGGCGCGCCCTGGAGCGTCAGCGAATTGGCGTTTTACCGCGGCAACGAGCGCGTGGAAATCGGCGGCCCGTACTATTTCACCTCCGCCTGGAAGCCTGCCAGCAACGGCCAGGAGTGGGTCTACGTCGATTTGGGCGCGGCTTGCACGTTCGATCGCGTGGTGCTCGACTGGATTCGCCGCGCGGCCGAAGGCTCGATTCAGGTTTCCGATGACGTCAAAACCTGGCGCACGCTTCAGGCGCTTCCCGCGTCGGGCGGCGCGGTGGACGACATCAAGCTGACCGCGCCGGCGCACGGGCGGTACGTCCGCGTGTTGCTCACCAAGCCGGCCACGCCGGACGGTTACCTTCTCAGCGAACTCGAAGTTTACGGGCGCGGCGGCCTGGTTCCGCAGCCCCACGCGGCAGCGGTCCTGGATGCCAACGGCCGCCTTACGCTCTCCGGCGGCGGCTGGCGCTTGCAGCGCGATTCGCTGGTTGCCGCGGACGGCGCGGCGCTCTCGAGGCCGGGATTCGTGGATAAAGATTGGCTGGTGGCCACAGTTCCCGCCACCGTGCTGTCGAGTTACTGGAACGCCGGCGCGATTCCCGACCCCAATTACGGCGACAATCTGAACGCCATCTCCGATTCCTTCTTCTATGCCGATTTCTGGTACCGCAACGAGTTTGTCGCTCCCGCTCTGGCAAGCGGCCGCCACGCGTGGCTGCATTTCCGTGGCATCAACTGGAAGGCCGACGTGTATCTCAACGGCGAGTTAGTGGGCCACGTGGACGGAGGATTCATGCGCGGCCTGTTCGATGTTACGAAGACGCTCAAACCCGGCGCCCGGAACGCCATCGCCGTGCGCATCCACAAGAACGCCACTCCCGGCAGCGTCAAAGAGAAGACGTGGGAAAGCCCCGATCCCAACGGAGGCGCGATCGGCGCCGACGACCCCACCTATCACGCCACCGCCGGATGGGACTGGATTCCCTCCGTCCGCGGCCGCGACATCGGCATCTGGAGCGACATCTATCTCGACTCGAGCGGCCCCGTGACCATCGACAAGCCGTTTGTCTCGACTACTCTGCCGCTGCCCGACACCGGCAGCGCCGATGCCAACTTCGAAGTTACGCTGTACAACCACGGCGTGACGGCGGTAAGCGGGACGCTGCGCGGCCGTTTCGGCGATGCGGCATTCGAAACGCCCGTGACCGTGGAGGCGGGGGAACAGAGAATCCTGAGGCCCCAGTTGCACCTGCGGAATCCGAAACTGTGGTGGCCGGCGGGGTACGGCGATCAGAACTTATACCAGGTTCAGTTGAGCTTCGAGGTGGCCGGCGGAGAAGTTTCCGACACGAAGCGGTTCCAGGCCGGGGTTCGCCAGTTCACTTACACCGAAGACAACGGCGCGCTCAAGATCTTCATCAATGGCAGGCGGTTCATCGCGCGCGGCGGTAACTGGGGTTTCCCCGAGGTCAACCTGCGCTACCGCGCGCGCGAATACGACGTGGCCGTGCGCCTTCACAAGGACCTGAACTTCACCATGATCCGCAACTGGGTGGGGCAGACCCCGGACGACGAGTTCTTCGATGCCTGCGATAAGTACGGCATCGTGGTGTGGCAGGATTTCTGGCTGGCCAATCCCGCCGACGGACCCATCCCCAACGATAACGACCTGTTCCTGAAGAACTCCCAGGACTTCATCCTGCGCATCCGCAACCATCCTTCGATCGGGCTCTACTGCGGCCGCAACGAGGGCAACCCGCCGCCGCCCATCAACGAGGGGCTGAAGGCCCAGATCGACCTCCTGCACCCGGGCATGCGCTACATTCCCAGCTCCAGCCAGGGCCTGGTGGGCGGCGGCGGCCCCTACCGCACGCTTCCTCCCAGACAGTATTTCCAGACGCGCGCCACCACCAAGATCCACAGCGAATTGGGCGCGCCCAACGTCCCCACGCTGGCCAGCGTCCGGCAAATGATGCCCGAGGCGGCCCTCTGGCCGCAGGGCGACGTGTGGGGCATCCACGATTTCACCCGTTCCGGCGCGCAAGGCGGCAACGCGTGGCTGGAGGCCATCGACAAGAACTACGGCGGCGCGGCCAACGCCGCCGAGTGGGTGGAACTTTCGCAGTTCATCGGCTACGACACCTACCGCGCCATGTTCGAGGCGCAGAGTAAGAACCGCATGGGACTGCTGCTGTGGATGAGTCATCCGTGCTGGCCGTCCTTCGTATGGCAGACTTACGATTATTACTTCGATGCGGGCGGCGGTTACTACGGCTCGAAGAAAGGAGCCGAGCCGCTGCACATCCAATGGAACCCTCTCAGCGATACCGTCGAGGTGGTGAATTACAACGCAGGTGACGCGCGGGGATTGAGCGCGCGCGCCGAGATACGGAACATGAACGGGGAGGTCAAGTGGGAGAAATCCGCCACGCTCGACAGCCCGGAAGATAGCGTGGCGTCGCCCATCCAACTCGAGTTTTCCGCGGACCTGACCCCGGTACATTACATCCGGCTCAGACTCACGCGCGGCGGCGAGGTGGTGTCCGAGAATTTCTACCTGCGCGGATTGGAAGAGACGCCTGGCACGCCGATGCGGCCGGGCGCGCCGGCGGGCACGGGCGGCTACGTTCTCAAGGCCATTCGCACGCTGCCCAAGGTCAAGGTGGAAGCCACGACCACCATGGCGCGGCAAGGCAGCCAGTGGGCGATCTCGACCGAACTGCGCAACGCGGGCGGCCAGCCGGCTCTGATGGTGCGCGTGAGCGCGGTGCGCGAGAGTAGCGGCGACCGCATCCTCCCGGCCGTCTCCAGCGACAACTACATCGCCCTGATGCCCGGCGAGCGCCGCTCCATCCGCACCGAAGTGGAGGACGCCGACACCCGTGGCGAGCGCCCACGCATTGTGGTAGAAGGGTTCAACGTTCAGTAGCTATAGGACACTCATGCGATTTCGAACGCTACCGATTTTCCTTGCATTCCTGGCGATGGGGTTCGGCGATGCCGTGGGACCCTTCGTCAGCCTCGCCAAGAATGAGTTTCACTTGAGCAACACGCTGGCCACGCTGATCCCGTTCGTGGGCTTCATCATGTTCGGACTGCTCTCGGTGCCGGTGGGCGTCTTCCAGGACAAGCGCGGCAAGAAATTCGTGCTGATGATGGGCCTCGCCGTCATCCTGGCCGGCTTGCTCAACGCGTCGTTCGGGCTGCACTCGTTTGGCCGCTTCCTGCTCACGGTGCTGCTGGTCGGCGCTGGAGCGGCCATCCTGCAGGTGGCCGGCAACCCCATCATGCGCGACGTATCGGCCGAGGGCAAGTACGCCCGCAACCTCTCGCTGGGCCAGTTCGTGAAGGCCATCGGATCGCTTTCCGGGCCGGTCATCCCCGTGGTGGCCGCGCGGTACCTGGGCGTCAGTTGGAAGGTCATCTTCCCGATTTACGCGGTGGCGATTCTGGTGACGATTGTGGCGGTGGCCACCTTGCGGGTAGCCCGCAAGGAACCGGAGCGCAAAGCCGCCACCATGGGCTCCTGCCTGGCGTTGCTCAAGAACGGCTACGTTCTCGCCATGGTGTGCGCCATTTTCCTGTACGTCGGGGCGGAACAGTGCGTAAGCGCCGGCATTCCACTGTTCTTGAAAGAGCGATTCAGCGTCGATATCAGCCGGGTTGGGCTGCTCGGCACGGGCCTGTTCTTCGTGGCGTTGACGGTTGGACGCCTGTGCGGCGGAATCGTCCTCAACTGGATGGCGCCGCGCAAGTTCTTCCTCCTGACCTGCGCGGTTTCCATCCTGGGTCTGCTCGGGTTGTTCATGCCGTCCGGGTATGTGGCCGCGGCCAGTTTCTTCCTGGCCGGCCTGGGATTCGCCAATGTGTTCCCGCTGGTTTTCTCGCTGGCCGTGGAGAGCCTGCCGGAGCGCGCCAACGAACTCTCCGGCCTGATGGTGACGGCCATTGTGGGAGGCGCGTTCCTGCCGCCGTTGATGGGGTTCGTGGCCGACCACAGCACCGTGCAGACGAGTTTCCTGGTCCCTCTGGCGGCGATTCTGTTCATCTCGGGGACGGCCGTCGCCAACCGAAAGCCGGCGGTGCAGGCGTAACCGGGCGTTGTGGGGCAATTGACAACCTGCCCCGCGTGGCGGCACCTTCGAGCACCGGGCTCGTCAATCCTCGTACCAGTTCCGCAGGCGCACTTCGATGCCGGTGCCCACGAGCGCACGCACGAAGTCCTGGGGATCCACGCCGCCGCCGCGGTAGTGGTACGGGTAGACGATGCCCGGCCGGAACGCCTTCACCGCTTCCGCCGCGGCCGCCGGCGACATGGTGTACGGCAGGTTCATGCAGACGAATGCCACGTCGATGTTCTTGAGCGCCCTCATCTCCGGAATGCCTTCGGTATCGCCCGAGAAATAGAAGCGCTTGCCGCCGTAAGTCAGCACGTACCCGTTGCCGCGGCCCTTCTCGTGGTAAACCGTACCGTCGGGCGCGGGCTTGAGGTTGTACATGGGGATGGCTTCCACCTTGAACGCGCCGACGGTCTTGGTTTCGCCGTTGGAAACAATGGTGCAGCCCTTCACCGTGGCCGCCACGGCCTTGGGCGCCAGGATCACGGTGCCGGGCTTTCTGAGCTTGTCCACGACGGTGGGCGCCATGTGATCGAAGTGGATGTCGGTGATGAGGATGTAGTCGGCCCGCGGCAACCCGTCGTACTTGCCCTCCGCCGGATCGACGTACAGGACCTTTCCGCCGGCCTTGATCATCAGGCTGGCGTGCTGGATGGGCGTCAGTTGGAGCGGGCCGGCGGAAGTGCGAAACTCCTCGGGCGCCGCCGCGAAGGCGAGAACCGCCAGAAGCATGAGGGGCAGCAATCGAATCATAGAGCCGATTGTACCCCCGCCGCCCTACGCGTGGGCGGCCAATTCCGCCTCGTGGCGCAGCGTGATCGGCACCACCTCGCGGCGCGTTTCGCCGGTGTAGATCTGCCGCGGACGGGCGATCTTCTGCTCCGTGTCCGCCAGCATCTCCTGCCACTGCGCCAGCCAGCCCACCGTACGCGGAATGCCGAACAGCACCGTGAACTGGTCGGGCGTGAAGCCCATCGCCTGGTAAATAATCCCCGAATAGAAGTCCACGTTGGGATACAGTTTGCGCTTGATGAAGTAGCTCGTCGGAAAGCGCGATGCGCTCCAGCTCCAGGGCGATGTCGATCTTGGGATTGCGGCCGGTCACCTCGAAAACTTCCTCGGCCACCTGCTTGATGATGCGGGCGCGCGGGTCGTAGTTCTTGTACACCCGGTGTCCGAAGCCCATCAGCTTGCGCTTGCCGCTCTTCACCTGCTCGATGAAGCCCGGGATGTTTTCCTTGCGAGCCGATTTCATCCAGCATGCGCAGCACTTCTTCGTTGGCGCCGCCGTGCAGCGGGCCGGAGAGCGCGGCGATGGCCGCGGCCGCGCTGGCGAACGGATCGGCGCCGCGAGCTGCCCACCGCGCGCATGGCGCTGGTGCTGCAATTCTGCTCGTGGTCGGCGTGCAGGATGAACAGCACTTCCAGGGCGCGCGCCAGCACCGGGTTGGCCACGTACTTCGGCTCGGTCCGCCTCCACAGCATGTTCATGTAGTTCTTGGTGTAGCCGAGCTCGGGATCGGGATAGATGTAGGGCAGGCCCAGCCGGTGGCGATAGGCGAACGCCGCCAGCGTGGGCATCTTGCCGATCAGCCGGATCACCTGCTTGCGCCGGACCTTGGGGTCGGCGATGTTGCGCGCGTCCGGGTAGAAGGTGGAAAGCGCCGCCACCGTGCTCATCAGGATGCCCATGGGGTGGGCGTCGTGGTGGAAGCCGTCGATGAACTTCTTCACGTTCTCGTGCAGTCATGGTGTGGCGCATGATTTCGCAGTTCCAGTAGGCCAGTTCGTCGCTGGTGGGCAATTCCCCGTGTAGCAGCAGGTAGGCGACCTCCAGGAAGGTGCAGTGCTCGGCAAGCTGTTCGATGGGATAGCCGCGATAGAGAAGGATGCCCGCCTCGCCATCCAGGAAGGTGATGGCGCTCTGGCAGGAAGCCGTATTCATGAAGGCCGGGTCGTAGGTCATCAGCCCGAAATCGCCGGGGCTGGTCTTGATCTGGCGGAGGTCCATGGCGCGGATGGTGCCGCGGTAGATCGGCACGGTATAGCTTTGCTGCGTCCGATTGTCGGTGATGGTGAGCGTCTGGTTGTCCATGCTGGCGTCCTCCTGGGATGACGCGGAAACGTCCGGATACCTCCCTGCAATGCGATTTCCACACTTGATTGTTGACAAAATCCACGGTTTGTGCACAAAAATGGGCTTGGCAGGCCAAAGTGGGGGCAAAGGAGGGTCTTTTCGCCCAGGTGTGTGAGTAAGCAACCCCATGTGGGTGCGCAGCGCTCGAGATCGGGCACAACCGGGCCGGGTGGGCCCCGGCGTGACGAATCGTCCACAGGTGCGTCCAATCCCATAGAGGCAACAGGAGTTGGAGGCGCGGTAAACTGACGTGATTATGGCCCAGGATGCAGCCGGCGCGGTGGGGCCCCGATTGAATCCGCAGGTGGATTCGCTGATTCGGGCGGCCCAACTTGGCGATCAGGACGCGTTCGAGCAGTTGGTGCGTTCCTACGACCAAAGTGTGCTCCGGCTGGCCATGAACCTTCTGCGGTCGCCGGAAGATGCGCGGGACGTCTACCAGGAAGCGTTTCTACGGGTATTCCGCAACCTCCACACGTTTCGTTTCGATTGTAGTTTTCACACCTGGCTGTACCGCATCGTGACCAACATCTGTCTCGACCAGTTGCGGAAGCGGAAGGTGCGGAAAGAGGAACCGGCGGTGGTGGAGACGCCCGAGGGATTCATCGACCGCATGGAGAATTTCGAAGAAGACGGCGCCCAGGCGGATCCGGAGCGGGTGCTGCGGAACCGCCAGTTGCGCTCGCGGATCGATAGCGCTCTGTTGGATCTGACGCTGCGGGAGCGAATGGTCTTCGAACTCCGCCACTACGAGGGATTGCGATTGCGGAACATCGGCGAAATTCTGGGCACCACCGAAGAGGCCGCCAAGAACTGCCTGTTCCGCGCCACTCAGAAGATGCGCGTGGTATTGGGAGATTTTCTATGACTTGCGATGCGGTTGGGAAACTGATTCCCCTCTACTTTTACGGCGAACTGCCGGCCGGGGAGGAAGACCGCGTGGAGGCGCACCTGCGCGAGTGCGCGGCGTGTGCGCGCGAAATGGCGCGGATGGCTTCGCTGGCGGGGGCGCTGGGCCGGCGCCAGGCGGAGGTTCCGGCGCTCCTTCTCGAGGAATGCCGCGCGGATCTGAGGGCCGCCGTCCGGGGCGGCGCGCCGCTGGCGGCTGCGCCGGCGAAAGGACCTTGGACGCTGTTTCTGGAAGCCATGGGCGCAACGCTCGCGGGATTCTCCCGCTGGCGCGCGCCGGTGGGCGCCGTAGCGCTGGTGGCCATGGGTTTCGCGGGTGCGCGATTCAGCGGCGCGGGGCGCACCTGGTGGAGGCCGGCGGACGACACCGCCTTCGCCACCGTGCGCAGCGTGCAGGCGGACGGCTCCGGGGGCGTGCAGATCGCTTTCGACGAAACCCAACGCAAGGTGATCTCCGGGCGCACGGATTCTCCCGCCATCCAGAAGTTGCTGCTCACGGCGTTCCACCAGGACAATCCGGACGTGCGCGTGGAATCCATGGGCCTGCTGTCTCCGGGCACGGACACGGCCGAAGTCCGCGACGCCCTGCTGGGCGCGCTCGATCACGACCCCAACGCGGGCGTGCGTCTGAAGGCCCTGGACAAATTGAAGCCCCTGGCGGCCGATCCGGAAGTGCGCAAGGCGATGGCCCGGGTTCTGCAAACCGACGACAACGCGGCCGTGCGCATGCAGATCGTGGACCTGCTGGTGACGCGGCGCGACGAATCCATGGTGGGCGTGATGCAGAGCGTGGTGCAGCGGGAAGACAACAGCGGCGTGCGCCAGAAACTGGAAACGGCGCTCAAGGACCTGAATGCTTCGGTCGGCACATTTTAGTCCCGGGCGGGCCGCCGCCCTGGTGTTCGGCGTGCTGGTTCCGCTGGCGGCTTCCGCCCAGCAGGAGCTGAAGCGCGAAGGCAACATGTGGTCGCGCACCGTCACCATGGCGCTGGCCGCGCAGCCGCGGCTGACAATCGTAGCGCTCGGCCCGGTGACGCTGGAGGGCGGCGTTTCAAACGACCTTCAGGTCACCGTCAAGTTCAGCGCGGCGGCGCAGGACGAGGCGGAGGCTGGGCGCATTCTGGGGCTCCTGGGAATGCGGGTTCGCCAGGATCAAGGCAAGGTCACGCTGCTCCCGCCGGGCGGCAAGGTGGTCACGGCGGTTTGGGTAAAGGCTCCCCGCCTGGACGCCGCGACCATCTTGAGCAGCCACGGCGGCGTGGACGTTCGCGGCATCGACGGGACGTTGAGCGTGGATGCGGTGGGGGATTTGCAGGTGGACCGCGTGGGCGGCGATTGCAGGCTGTTCACCGGCGGCGGCGACGTGAGGGCCGGCCACATGGGAGGGTCGGTCCGGTTCACCACGCGCGCGGGGCGGATCGAGGTGAAATCCGTCCGGGGCGAGGCGATTCTGGCGACCGATGGCGGCGATATCGTGGGCGGGCAGATGGGCGGCCCGGTGCACGCTCATACCGGCGCCGGCAATGTGCTCATCGTGGCGGCGTCGGGAACGGTGGACGCCTCGACCGGCGGCGGCGAAATCCAGGTGGTTCGGGCGGGAGGCGCGGTGACGGCGCGCAACATGCTGGGCCCGGTGACCATCGGCGGCGCGTCCGGCGTGCAGTGCGAGAGCGCCACCGGCGGCGTCCGGGTGGGCAACATCAACGGACCGATGCGGGTCTCCACCGCCATGGGGAGCATCCTCGCCAACCTTCTGGGCAGCCGGATCGCGGATTCCCTGCTGGCCACCGGCAATGGTGACATCACCGTGGCCATCCCGTCCAACGTGGGTGTGACGATTCGCGCGGATAACGAATTGTCCGACACCATGCGCCGGATCACCTCCGATTTCTCGAGCATCCGGGCGCGCCGCCAGGGCACGCACCTGGTGGCCGAGGGGCCGGTGAACGGCGGCGGACCGGTATTGCAGATCGCCGCGGCGGGCGGCACGATCTATATCAGACGGCAGCGATAGACGGGAATTGAGGAGATCGACGATGAGGAACTTACTTGGATTGGGCATCGCGCTTCTGGCAGGGCTGAGCTTCGGCGCGCCCGGCGGGCTGGCGCAAAGCGCGTCCGGCGGGCGTGCCGGCGGCTTCACCATCAACACCAACGGCTCCCGTTTGGGAATCGGCGTGGCGGACGTGACCTCCGAGCGCGCCAAGGCCCTCAAGTTGAAGGAAGAGCGGGGCGCGGAAGTCACCATGGTGGGAGACAACAGCCCGGCGTCCAGGGCCGGCCTCAAGCCCGGCGACGTGATTCTGGACTTCAACGGCAAGCCGGTGCAAGGCCGGGAGAACCTGCAAGAGCTGGTGGGCGGGACGCCCGCCGGCACGGAAGTCAGAATCGGAATCTGGCGCGACGGCCAGTACACCACTCTCACCGCGACCACCGGCCGGCGGACGGTGATCGAAACGCCCGGCGGCATGATCGATTTCGACGGCCTCACGGTGACCATCCCGCCCATGCCCCCCATGCCTCCCATGCCGGCCGTGAACATCGACATTCCCACCATCGTGACTATGGTCCACAGCTCGGTGCTGGGCCTGGACGAGGAGTCGCTGCAGCCGGACGGCCAGTTGGCGGAGTTCTTCGGCGTGAAGGATGGCGTGCTGGTGAAGTCCGTGGCCCGCGACTCCCCCGCCGACAAGGCCGGTTTCAGGGCCGGCGACGTGATTGTGAAGATGGGCGACGCCAGGGTGTCGAATACCCGCGACGTTGCCTCCGCCCTGCGCGCCGCCCGCCCCGACCGCGGATTGTCCGTGACGGTGGTGCGCAATAAGAAGGAAGTGGCGCTGAATGTGACCATGGAAGACCGCCGCAACGCCAGGCGGTTCTAACAAAAAAGGGGTCTGACCCCTTTTTTAAAAAAAGGGGTCAGACGCCATTTTTGGCTACACTGGAATCGTGCCCCGCCGCGACCAGTCCGCCGCCGCCATGATCGGCGAGGTTGCGTCGCTGGCCCTGCTGTTGCCGGTTTCGAGTCTGGTGGGCGGCGGCATCGGTTACCTCATCGACCGCGCCATTGGCACACACTTCCTGTGGATCGTTCTCGGGCTTCTGGGCACCGCCGGAGGCGTCATCGAGTTACTCCGCATGCTGCGGCGCGACGCCGCCCGCGAAACCAAGGGTCCCGATGAGCCAAGTTGAAGGCGGTTCCTATACCGGAGCCGTGGAGCGTATGCTCCGTTGGATGATGCGGCTGGCCGCGGCTGGCGTGGTGGTGGCGTCGGTGGGATGGGGCTGGCGCGCGGGAATCGGCTTCGGGCTGGGTGCCGCGGCGTCGTGGACCGTGTTCCGCTGGCAGCATCATTTTGTCGAGGTGCTCGGCGGCAAGCCGGCGCGCTCGCACATCCTGGCTCTGGCGGCGCTGCGGTATGTGCTGTTGGGCACAATGCTGTATGTTATATTCATGTTTTCCAGGGTCGGCCTGATGGCTGCGCTGGTGGGGCTGTTTGTTTCGACGGCGGCCGTCCTCGCGGAAGGGGTTTTCGAGCTACTGCATGGAAAAAGAAATCTGGATCACCCGGATATTCAATGACTACCTGTCCGGCCCTGGCAATTCCTTGCTGGGCCTGGTGGGGATTCACGGTGAAACGCGTCCCTGGGCCAACTTTGTCACCATGGAAGTCCTGGTCGCCGCCATCATCGTGGTGCTCTTCGCCTTCCTGCGCTCGCGTCTGAGCGTCGAGAAGCCGGGGAAGCTGCAGCATTGCTTCGAACTTATCTACGATTTCGTCCGAACCAATGCCGACGATCAGATCGGGCACGATGGAGCGAAGCACGTGGTCTTCTGCGGCACGCTCTTCATTTTCATTCTGTTCATGAATCTCATCGGGATCATTCCCGGCTTCGAATCGCCCACGCAGACGCCGTCGGTCCCCGCCGGGTGCGCCTTCGCGGCTTTCCTTTATTACAATCTCATGGGCGTCCTGGCGCTCGGGCCGCTGAAATACGCCGCCCATTTCGCGGGGCCGGTGTGGTGGCTGGCGCCCATCATGTTTCCCATCGAAATCATCAGCCATCTGGCCCGCCCGCTCTCGCTCACCATCCGTCTGTTCGCCAACATGTTCGCGGGCGAAAAGGTGACCGTGGTCTTCATGGGCCTGGTGAGCCTGGGGGTTCCGGTGGCCTTTATGGGCCTGCACATTTTCGTATCCCTTCTGCAGGCATACATTTTCATGATCCTGACCATGGTGTATGTGGGTGGCGCGGTGGCCCACGAGAACTAATTCCGGCATTATGCCGCTCCTCCAGTGTGAGCCCGGCTGCAAGAGGATGACGGGGACCACCTCCTGGGAGCGATTCTTAAGGAGTTTCAAATGACGAAAAAAGTATTTGTTGTGCTGGCCCTGATGCTAGTCGCCAGCTCGGTTCTGTGCGCGCAAACAGCTTCCGGAAACGCCGCACCGGATAGCAAGTGGGCGATCTATATCGGCGCCGGGTTCGCTATGGCCATTGCCAGCGGCCTTTGCGGACTGGCGCAGGGCAAGGCCATCGCCGCTTGCGCCGAAGCCATGGCGCGCAACCCCGGGGCTGCCGGCAACATCAAGTTCGCCCTCATTCTGGGCCTGGCGCTGATTGAATCCCTGGCCCTCTATACCCTGGTCATCGTGGCCTGGAAGGTCGGCTAGCTTCTCCCGCGGGACGGGCCCGGCGGCATGCGGGCCCGTCCCGCCAGTGCCACTTCTGCCGCGTTCCATCCTCCCTCCAGGTATTCCCCCAGTACGACTAAACCCATGATTCTAGTACCCTTGATGCGCCTGGGAACGGTCCCGGACTATTGACCTTCGGCTGATACGACCCTTACAGTTGAAGGACTCAGTATGGAACACCGACGAACCCGGCGCTTCAAACTCCGCCTTCCGCTCTCCGTCACCCGCTCCGGGCCGGAACGCACGGTCACGGCCGGCTTCACGCGGAACATCAGCTCCAGCGGTGTGCTCTTCACCACGGAAAAAGAGCCGGACATGGCTGGTCCCATCGAGTACGTAATCACGCTCAATCCCGACAGCCCGCGGGCCGTGAACCTGCGCTGCATCGGCAAGGTGATTCGCGCCGAGCGTGTGAACGGCGCCGGTCCCGTTTCCGGCTATCAGGTCGCGGCGACGCTGGAACGCTACGAATTCATCCGCGAATAGCAGGCTGCGCCGGCGCGCCGCCGTCCCGGTTTGGATGTCCGCGCCGCCGCCACCGTCCCGGACGGTGCTGCCGCGCCGCAGCAGCCGTCCCGGTCCCGGGGTCGAATCCGATGGTTTGGCGTGCCGGCGTATGCTAGAATGCTCGGCACTGGTGGCCCTGCCTCACAAGAACGGCGATCTCGAAGACCTTGGCCTCGCCGCCGGATGGTCCGAAGTGCCCAGACAGGCCGCGCTGGCTCAACTGGCCAGGGTCCTGGACAGCCCTCAGTTCCATTCCAGCAAGAGGTGTTCGCTGTTCCTGCGCTACGTAGTCGAGCAGGCCGTCGAGCGCCGCCTGGATTGCCTGAAGGAGCGCACCTTGGGTATCGCGGTTTTTGACCGCGATCCGCATTACGATACCAATCAGGACCCGATTGTCCGGAGCACGGCGGGCGAAGTCCGCAAGCGCCTGGCGCAGTACTACCTCGATCCCGGTCACGATGACGAACTGCGCATCGGCATTCCCACCGGCTCCTACATGCCCGAGGTTCATCCGCCGGCGGAAAGAACCGAACCTGTCCTCGGGACCGTGGTGCTCCCGCGGCCCGTTTCCAGACCCGGGCGGTGGTGGATTGCCGCGGCGGTGTTCGCCGTAGCGGTGGCGGCCGCGGGTTACTTGTACTTCCGGAAGACCGATCTGGACCGTTTCTGGGCGCCGTTAATCGACGGGCAGGGCCCGTTGCTGGTATGCCTGGGTCAGCCAAGGGCTTACGGCTTTACCCCGGCCACCGAGCAGGCCATGGACGATTGGTTCGATAAGCCGGATGAGCCGCGCAACCCTCCGCCGGAAATCGCCACCATTCCGTTGTCGGCGGTCGTGCCCAGTTGGACGCGGTACACCGGGGTAGGGAACGCCCAGGCGCTGGCGCGGATATCCTGGCTGATGGCGATCAGAGGCAAGAGAATCCAGGTCCGCGGCGGAAGGTCCCTTTCTCTGGCCGATCTGCGTGGGAAACCGGCCGTCCTGATCGGGGCTTTCAGTAACCAGTGGACCTTGGATCTGACCGGACATTTGCGCTTCTATTTCGAAGGGGATCCGAAGAACAGCACGGCATTGGTTCGCGACCGCCGGAATCCGGGCATGACCGATTGGAAAGTGGTGGAACCGTGGGTCAACCCGAAGAGCCAGGTGGATTATGCGATCATCTCCCGTGTCTTGGATGCCACCACTGAGCAGGTCGTAGTGGTGGTCGCCGGCATCACCCACCTGGGAACGCAGGCCGCCGGCGAGTTTCTGACCAACCCGGAGTATTTTGCCGAGGCCGTGAAGCAGGCGCCTCACGACTGGTCGCGCAAGAACATGCAGATCGTCATCTCGGCCAAGGTCATGAGGGAGACGGCCGGGCCCCCGCAAGTGACGGCAGTCGACTTCTGGTGAGCTGAACCGCGCCGGGCCGGCGCGTGGACAGGGGAACACTGCTGCCACCTGAAGGAAGTGTCAGTTCACCCAGCCAGGTGGCGGGCTGCCGTGGCGACCCCGGATCGCGCAACTTCCAAGACCCACAATTGACCAGCAACCACCCCCGCAAGAGACGTACAGCACGTCCCGACATGAACTCCTGGATTGCATGAAAAGAAAGAGGCTTAAGGGTTTTGCACGTACAGTACCGTAGAGCACCTCGCGGGGGTTCCGGAACTGCTGTCTACTTTACGGTTACGAACCGCACCGGAAAGGTCGTATTCCCTGTTATCCGTGGTGGTAAGGTATTCAAGGCTGTGAGGGACTCGAAGTCTGCCAGAAGCGAAGTCACTGCGCTCGATCCGGGTCTCACCCATTCCGCTCCGACTGGTCCCAGCGGTACTGTCCGCACTGCCGATTCGGCGCGGGAAAGCTCGTATGATCGCCTCCAAAGCCGCTGGATTCAAGAAGTTGGTCCGCGGGAATCCGGATGATTCAGTTACCGGGGATTTAGTCGCGCCGACTTACGGGTTCTGCCTTATAATCTATTCCATAGCCTGCGCGAGGGTCTCGCCAGGTTCATGGTTGTGAGGAGTTGGAAAGAGAGGACTTAGTCTTATGCCGCGTATTAGAACCGTGTTCGTTCTGCTCGCCTTGGCGCTGGCTTGCGCCGTACTGGCGTATTCGCAAGCCGTCACCGCCACGTTGCTCGGGACCGTCACCGATGCCACCGGCGCCGTGGTTCCGAACGCCAAGGTCACACTCACCGAGGAAAACACTGGACTTACCAAAGTTGTCCAGACCAACGAAAGCGGAAACTTCACGTTCCCCGACATATCACCGGGGCGTTACAGCGTAACCGCCGAATCGGCCGGATTCAAGAAGGAGATTCGGAAGGGAACCGACGTAGCGGCCAATAGCAGCGTCCGCGTCGATCTGCGGGTGCAACCCGGCAATATCGCAGAATCCGTCGAGGTGACTGCCTCGGCGCCGGTGCTCCAGACGGACCGCTCGGATGTGGGCCGTTCCATCGATGTCGTGGCCGTCGCCAATTTGCCGATGGGCACCAACCACAATTTCCAGACGCTGCTGAACCTGGTGCCCGGAACCACGCCGGCGCAGTTCCAGCACTCGCAGTTTTTCAACGCGGGCAGTGCTCTGCAAACCGAAGTCAACGGCCAAGGCCGCCAGGGCAACAGCTACCAGATCGAGGGGATCGACGATAACGAGCGCAGCGGTCTGATGCAGATCCTGATTCCGCCGGCGGAATCCATTGCCACGGTGGACGTTCTCGACCAACAACTTCCAGGCCGAACTGGGCCGCGCCGCCGGTGGCGTGACCAACGTCTACCTGAAGTCCGGCACGAACGGCTTCCACGGGAGCGCATACGAGTTCCTGCAGAACAACGATCTGGACGCCCGCACGTTTTTCAGTAAAGGCACGGGCCACGTCGCCTACAACTACTTCGGAGGCAGTTTCGGCGGCCCCATCAAGAAGAACAGGCTGTTCTTCTTCGCCGACTACCTGAAGATCGAAGACCACGAAGCCAATACCAATACGATCACGATCCCGTCTTCCCTCAGCCGCACAGGAAATCTGAGCGAGGGCACCGCGGTGGTCTACGACCCCGCCTCGGGCACGAACCCCGTCGTCAACGATGCCGGACGTACTCCGTTCCCCGGGAACATTATTCCCGCCGCCCGCATCAACCCGGTTTCGGCGAAGATTCTGGGCCTGGTGCCGCCGCCCAACCAGACCTTCAATGTGGCCAACCCGACCAACAATTACTACGCCCTCCTGCCCTTCTCCAAGACGCAGGATTCGGTGGATGCCAAGATCGATTACACCATCACCGATCGCGACCGTCTGACGGGCCGGTTCAGCTTCCAGCGGCCGGTGGTGTTCCAGGCGCCGCTGTTCGGCATGGCCGGCGGCGACGGCCCCTCCACCGCCTTCATGGGGACGGGCACGCAGAAGACCTACAGCACCGGGATCAACTACAACCGCACCATCGGCCCCACCCTGCTGACCGAAGTGCGCATCGGCGTGGCGCACTATCACAACAACGCCTATCCCAGCGACTACGGGAGCAACGATTCCACCAATATCGGCATTCCGGGTGTGAACCTGGCATCCGATCCGTTCACCAGCGGCATGGTTGCCATCCAGCTTAACGGCCCGTTCTCCAACCCCTTGGTTGGATACTCCGTCAGCTTGCCCTGGAACCGCGGCGAGGCCAATATCGACGCCGTCAATAACTGGACGAAAATCAAGGGCAACCACACCATTAAGTGGGGCGTCGACGTGCGGCGCGTCCGCGACGACCTGCTGCAGGATCAGACCTATGGCCCGCGCGGGCAATATAACTACGGCACGAACCAGACCTCGGCTGTGGGCTCAGCCACCGGTTGGACCAACGACATGGCCAGCTTCCTGCTGGACTTGCCGAGCTCGGCTGGCCGCGATCTCGACACGTACTATCCCGCCTATCGCGATACCTGGTTCTTCGCGTTCGCCGGCGACAAGTGGCAGGTATCTCCGAAGCTGACCGTCAACCTGGGCTTGCGCTGGGAATTTTACCCGCCGGGAACGCCCCACTTCCCCGGTGGCTTCTCGAACTACAACCCGTGGGCTAACCAGTTGGTGATCGCCGGCATCGGCGGCAACCCCATGAACCTGGGAATGCAGACGCGCTATAAGTACTTCGCTCCGCGTCTCGGCATCGCCTACCGTTTGACGGAAAAGACCGTCATCCGCTCCGGTTTCGGCATCAGCTACACACCGTTCCAGGACAACACGTACGCGTACAACTTCCCGGTGCGCGCCAACAACTCCTACACCACCAGCGCCGTCACCGGCGCCAATGGTTACGGCCCGGCCGTGCTGGCCGATGGCGTGTCCCCGGCCACCTTCCAGGCCGGCTTCCCGGCTCCCGTGCCCATCAACATTCCGTCCAACGGGATAATCACCCCCACCGGGACGCTCGCCAGTTCGGCATTCGACGTGATTCCGCTGGACTTCAAGAATACCTATGTAGAGTCCTGGAACCTGGCCGTGCAGCGTTCCATCCCAGGGCATTTCACTCTCGATGTCGCCTACGTGGGGAACCACGGCGTGCGTACACCTACCAACTTCAACCTGAATGCCAACTACAATTTGAACTCCGGCAACGCGGGCGACGTCTTCGCTCCGCGCACGGTGGCCTACACCCAACGGTGGCGAGGCTTCTCTTCCAATTACCAGGCGCTGCAGGCTAAGTTAGACCGGCGCTTCTACGCCGGCCTGAGCATGACCACGTCGTTCACCTGGGGGAAAGGCATGAACAACCAGACCAGCGACGATGGCAACCTGCTGTGGTACATCGATCCGCAGCGGAACTGGGCGCGCACCGATTTCGACCGCACGCTGAGCTTCGCCCAGAGCTACGTCTACCAGTTGCCGATCGGCCCGGGCCAGAAATGGCTGCACTCGGGTCTGGCTTCCAAGACCATCGGTGGCTGGCAGGTTTCCGCCATCCTCACGATTGCCAGCGGCATTCCCTTCTACATCGGGGGAAACGGCGGCGCTTTGAATACGCCGGGTGAGACGCAGACCGCCAACCAGTGGGGACCGATTGACATCACCCACAACATCGGCGCGGGCGTTCCGTGGTTCACGACCACCAACCTCGCTCAACCCTTCGGCGCCGGGGTGTTCGGCAGCACCGGCCGCAATATCCTCAGCGGACCTGGAATGTTCCGCATCGACATGTCGATGTTCAAGACGTTCCAGATCGCCGAGCGCTTCAAGATGGAACTACGCGCAGAGACCGTGGACCTGACCAACACGCCGGCGTTCGGCCAACCCAACGGCACCTGCTGCACCAGCACCAACGCCAACTTCGGCGCCATCACCAGCACGCTCGCCAGCGGCGCCGGCGTCAACGGGATCGGGAATTTCGGACGTACCCTCCAGCTTGCCGCCAAGCTGACGTTCTAACCAAACCCCGTGGCCGCGGCTCCGATGCGAATCGGGGCCGCGGCCGAGAAGGTCTTGGGGCCGCTGATGAACGCCGATTAACGCGGATAGGCATTTTAGTGCTATCTGTGTTCATCCGCGTTCATCTGCGGCTAATTTGCTTTTCCCGCCCGCAGCCTTTCCACTAACCCCCGCACTTCCGGATCGGGCCTGAGCCGCAGTACCGTTTCAAACTGCAAGATCGCCTCGGGCATTCGGCCCGGCAAGCCGGCCAGGGCGGCTCCCAGGTTATAGTGCGCGTCCGCGTAGTCAGGGTCGATCCGTAAGGCCGCTTCGAAGTGGCCGATCGCCTCGGCGATGCGATTGGGGAACTGCGTCAACACCACCCCGAGATTGTTGTGCGCCTCCGCGTAGTCCGGCTTGATCCGCAGGGCCTCTTCGAACTGCGCGATGGCATCGGGCGCCCTCCCTTCCATCTTCGACAGAGTTAGCGCCAGGTTATAGTGAAGTTCCGCCAGGTCAGGCTGGTTGCGTAAAGCCGCCTGGTACTCAGTTACCGCTTCGGCTAAGTTCTCCGGCGATTCGGCCAGCGCGGCGGCCAGGTTGGCGTGGGCTTCCGCATAATCGGGACGGATGCGAAGCGCTTCCCGGTACTCCCGGATGGCGTCCGGCAGGCGGCCCGGCATCTGCGCCAGAGCGAATCCCAGGTTGTTGTGCGCCTCGGCGTAATCCGGGTCGATGCCCAGCGCGGCCCGGTATTCGGCGATCGCCTCCGGCAGGCGGCCGGGGATTTTCGCCAGCGTATTGCCGAGGTTGTTGTGGGGGATGGCGGAATCGGGCGAGATCCGCAATGCCGCCTGGTACTCGGCGACCGCTTCGGGCGCGCGGCCGGGCAGCTTCGAAAGGGCGTTCCCCAGGTCTGTGTGGACCCGCGCGGAATCCGGCCGGATAGCCAGCGCCGCCCGGTACTGCGCGATGGCGTCGGGCAACCGCCCCGGCATCTCCGACAGCGCGACTCCCAGGTTGTGGTGCGCCAGGTAGTTTCCGTCCGTGACGGCAAGAGCGTGCTCGAAGAGCGTCTGGCTGTCCTTCCAGTGCCGCACCTGCGCCCCGGCCAGCGCCGCCGAAGCCAGGCAGGCCGCCACCGCCAACACGGCCGCGGCCGGCCGGAGCCGGGGCGCGCGCCGCAGCCAGTCCGCCGCGCCCCACGCCAGCATGATCGAAAGGCCCACCATGGGGACGTACGTGTAGCGGTCGGCCCGCGCCTGCGCGCCCACCTGCACGAGGCCGATCACCGGCGCCAGCGTCACCAGATACCACAGCCATCCGGCGGCCAGGTACGGCCGGGACCGCCACGCGCGCAGGACCGGAATCGAAATGCCCGCCAGGGCAAGGGCGGCCAAGCCCGCCTGCCACAACGGAATCTCGCTGGGGTAGGGATAGAACACCGCCAGCCGGGTGGGCCAGAATATTTTGGCGGCGTAGACGACATAGGAGACCAGCGCGTTTTCCACGCGCAGGCCGAAAGGAAACGCGGCCAGCGCCTCGACCGCGCCCGAGCCCCGCTGCACCAGATACGTGACCACGGCCCCGGCGGCCGACAGCGCGAAGAACGGAGTCTTTTCCCAAAGCGCCGGCCGGCGCCTGAGCGGCCAGACGTCCAGCAACAGCAGCACCAGCGGCAGCGTGACGATCATAGGCTTGGACATCAGCCCCAGGCAGAACGGCAGCAATGCCAGCAGATAACGGCCCGCGCCGGGGCGCTCGGCGTAGCGCACATAGGCCCACAGCGCCAGGAACCAGAAGAACGCGCACAGAACGTCTTTCCTCTCGGCCACCCAGGCCACCGATTCCACGTGCATGGGATGCACGGCGAACAGGAACGCTACGAACGCGCAGGGCCAGCGTGCGCGGGTGGCGCGGCGCAGGAAGGCAAACAGGCAGAGTGCGGCCAGCGAGTGGATGAGCACGCTGGTGAGATGGTGCGGCCCCGCGCGCATCCCGAAAAGCTGCGCGTCCAGCAGGTACGAAAGGCGCGTGACGGGAAACCAGTTGGCCGATTCGGTGGAAGCGAGCGCCCACGCCAGGCCTTGGGTGGTGAGACCCGCGCGCACATGGGGGTTGTCGCGCACGTACTCCGGGTCGTCGAAGTTGACGAAATCGAAGTGCCGCACCGGGGCGTACACGGCGAAACTTGCCACCAGCAGCGCCAGGCAGATCCAAAAATCGGAGCGGCGCCACAGCGCGGGCTTGAGTTGGGGCTCAGGCTTCGGGGGTGTCTTCGCCTGGCCGCCAGGCGGTTTGGGACGGCTTTTACGCACGGGAAGTACTCATGATATACCAGGGCCGGAGTGGGCGAAGGGGCAGCCCGGCCACTGGCGGGAAGGGCCACAAATTCGTCACACTGGCAGGAAGTTGCCAGTGCGTGGACCGGTAGAGTCTGTACTGTCAATGATTTATGGATGCCTGAAGCGCGGAACCAAAAGTGCCGATAGCATCTGCATGAGCTCGATTCTTTTCAATAACCTCTCCAGCAATGTCCAGTCGCTTTTCGGCGCCAGTCTTCAGGGCATCGGCTCCGCATCCACAACCAGCGCAAACACCACGGGCGGCATCGGTTCCCAACGGCCGGATAGCAGCCAGCTCTCCCCGTTCGCCCAACTGATGAGCACGCTCCAGCAGATGCAACTGTCGGACCCGGCGAAGTACCAGCAGGTCATGCAGCAAATCGCCACCAACCTGCAAAGCGCCGCGCAAACGGCCACATCGCAGGGCAATACGACGGCGGCCACGCAACTCAACCAGCTCTCCACGGACTTCACCAACGCCTCCCAGAGCGGTCAACTTCCCAACATCCAGGACCTGGCACAAGCCATCGGCGGCGGGCATCGTCATCATCACCACCACGCCGCGGCTGCCTCCCCGGGTTCGGACAGCACGTCCAGCGGCAGTTCGAGCGCCAGCTCTTCGAGCGATTCCAGCCAGTTGCTGAGTCAGCTCCAGGCGGCCTTCCAATCGAATGCGGCCCAGAGTAACTCGCTGAATCCGATGTCGATCATTCTCAATACGCTGTCCGGCGCGGGAGTCACCGGCTCGACGGGCACGTAGCGGTCTTGACCCCGGCCAACAGCGCCAGTTCCCGCCACTTCCACAGGCAGTCGGCATCGGCGAATCCGATCTCGCGCAGCCAGGCGAGCTGCGTCTCCACGTCCAGTAACTTGTTGGACGGGTCGTCCCGCTCGCGCGGCCATCGGATGGCGTCCAGGAACTGAAGATGCAGGGATGGCGTAGGCGAGGAGACGTGCTCCAGGTTCAGGAAAACTCCAGGCGCCGCCAGCAGCGCGTGGATCTCCCGGTACAACGCCCGCTTGCGCGCGTGCGCCAAGTGGTGAATCGCAAAGCTGGAGACCACGGCTTGGAACGCGCCCAACGCCGGTAGAGGACGATCCAGATCGTGCGCCAGCACTGCCACCGACGGGTCGGTGGCGAAGCGCGCTCGCAGCCGCTCGAGCATGGCCGGCGAAAAATCGACCGCCACGGCTTCGGCTTCGGGCCGCGCCAGCTTCACCAGGGCGAGCAGCCGGCCGTCGCCGCTGCCCAGATCCAGAACGCGGCCGAGAGGGCGGGGAAGGCAATCGAGCAGCATGGCTTCGCCCTCGGTCCGGTGAGGAAGCGAATCCGCGCGGCCCAGGTATTCGAGCGCGTGCGCGGTGGTGGTCCAGAGGTTCACGTCGGGCGTCGCCATGCCACCAGTTTCCCAGGGCGGGCGCCTGCGATTCAAGCCGGGTCCGCCGCTACTTCCGCTCGCCGGGCGCGCCCCGCCGGACATCGTCTATTTTGATGTCGTTCCGCTCGAGCGTCAGCCCCAGCGCCTGGTCGAGCGCGATCCGGCCGCGCACCAGCGCCGCCGTGGCGGCAAGCTCCCGGCTCTCGGAGTCGGCCAGTTCGCGGCGCGCCATCGCCAGCGCCGCCAGAGTGGAGCGGCCTGCCTGCCACTTCTCCTCCTCGCCCTGCAGCAGTTGCTCCACCAGCCGCCGGCTTTCCGTGGCCGCGCGGTAGCGCGCGGCGGCCTGTTCGAGCGCCAGCCGCTGGAGCGCGACGTCCCGCGCCAGGTTGCTCGATGCCCGCTGCGCCAAAAGCCCGGCCTGGCGCTCGCTCAACTGGTCGAGCGTGTTGTCGGCCTGGGCCTGGCTGTTCCGGAACCTGGCGCTGAAGTTCATGGTGGCGCTCTCGTTGGGGAAGTCCCGGCGCAATACCTGGCCCAAAGCGTTCCCCGCGCCGCCCACGAAGAAAGCCGTGGGCCGCTCGCCTGGAACCGGCGCGCCCGCCTGGCCGGTGTCGCTGGTCGCGGCGCGAACCCGCAGGCTGGGCAGCACTCCGTTGGCCGTGCCGCCGGCGGTGATGGCCGCGATTTCCCGCTGCGTGCCCGCGATGGCCGCGTCCGGCCGGTTCTTGCGGGCCGTCTCGAGTAGCGAACTGAGCGGCGGAAGCTGCCCGGTCTCCGGCGCCTGGAGCGGGTCCACGGTCACGATCCGGGCCGCGTCCAGCGCCGCATCCTGCCGCCCGTGCCAGCTCAGCGCGTCCTTCAGTAGGTTCTCGCGCCGCAGCGCGTTGTCCTGCGCCACCGCCAGCGCCTGCTCCTGCATCGCCAGGTTCGACTGGGCGCGGACCTGGTCGATAGCCGGGATGGCGCCCGCGGCGATCTGCAGCCTGGTGTTGGACAGCAGTTCCCGCGCCTGGTCGCGGTTGCGCTGCTTGTACTTCAGATCGCCGGCCGCCACCGAGAGGTCCCAGTAGAGATTCAGGACCGCGGTCACCAGGCCCGTGACGCGCGACTGGAAGGCAAGATCGCTCAGGGAGGCGTTCTTCCGCGCCAGACGAATATAGCGGTCGTTGACCTTCACTCCGAAACCGGCCAGCAGGTTGTGCGAGATCGAAAACCCCGTGCTGATGTACGAAGTCGGGTTCAATACGTCCAGCGGCACGGCTTCGTTGAGGTACGAACCCTGGTAGGTGAACCGCGCCGTTCCGCCCGACAACAAGCCTTGCGAAACCTGGTCGGTGTACGAGCGTCCGCTGTACGCAAAGTAGTTGCTGCCGCTCTGCACAAGCTGGTCCTGGACGGACGTTCTGATGTCCCATGCCAGCGACGAAGCTCTCGATGGGATCGAGCTGCGGAGTCACCGGGCCGATCTGCTGGATCAGCGCCGCGCCGGCCAGCGAGGAAGTTCCGCTGCCGCCTCCGCCGCCGCTTCCGCTGGCCTGGCTGCCCGCCACGCCCTGGCCGCTCCCGAAGCGGATGGAGCTTCCGCCGCCGGAGGTGACGCCGCGCAACGCGCCGCCGGATTCGGCGCGCTGGATGTCCCACGGGGAGCGGGCCGCGTCGTAACGCGCGATCTCCAGGTCCAGGCTGTTTTCGATCGCCAGTTCCAGCGCGTCGCGCACGCTCAGATAGAGCGTGCCGGAGCGGATCATGCCGTGCAGCCGGTTGCCATCCGAGGTGCGCAGCGGCGGCACGGCCGCTCCTTTGTAAGAGCGGAAGAACGGCATCCCCTGGGGCTTGACGGGGGCGATAGGCAGGGGCGTCTGGGCCCCGGCCACGGAGGCCAACACCGCCGCCAGCAAGACCGTGGGGCAGGCTGGCAGCCCGCGGCGGACCCCAAGGCGGTACGCCGTCAACCCGCCCGTCCGGAGAGCGCCCCGCAATCGGCCCGCTGTCGGCTTCCGTGCAAGCGCCGGAAGGCGGGTTAACAGCCCGCCGCAGGTTGACAACCTGCCCCACATCGTCCCGGTCATGGGCGGCCTCCATTCTCTTTCCCCGGCAGTCGTTCCGGCAGCGCGCTCTGGCGGGCGACGCGGCCCGCGGCGGCCTCGTCCATTTCGATGCGGTAGCGCTCCAGCGTCGCGCCCAATGCGCCTTCGAAGGCGATGCGGTTGTGCGTGTAGTTGGCCATCGCCTGCACCTCTTCGCTTTCCGCCGCGACCACGTCGCGCTGCGCCTGGATCACCAGGGCGTTGGTGGACTTGCCGTACTCGTACTTCTTCCGCTCCGCCGCCAGCGTCTCGTCCGCCAGTTGCTTGGTTCGCCGGGCGGTTTCATAGCGGACGTGCGCCTGCCGCAGCCCGATGACCGCGTTGCGCACGTCCACCCCCACCTGCGCGACGCTCCTTTCCAGTTGCAGCTCCTGCTGCCGCGCCTGCAGTTGATCCACCGCGTAGTCGGCCTGCGCGGCGCGGTTGCGGATGGGGATGGTGAGCGAAACGCCGGCGGCGTAATCCGGGAAATTGCGGCGGAAGAGCTGTCCCACCATGGTGCCCGCGCCGCCCAGGTAGAACGGGTCGGGAACGCCGTACTCGTTATCCACGTTGCCCGGGTTGGGAACGCCGGCCTGGCCGTGGTTGGCGAAGGCGGCGAAGGCTTGCAGCGACGGCTTGAGCGCGCTCCTGTCGCCCTTGAGCACCAGGCGCTGGCTCTCCCAGTTGATGCGGTTCTGTTGCAGGTCGGGCCGCGCGGCCAGCGCCTGCGCCAGGAGATCCTTCACCGGCGGCAGTTCCTCGGTATCGGGCACCTCGATCCGGTCGAGCGGCACGATGGAGGCGTCGGTGAGCAGCGGGTCCTCGATGCCGCGGCGGCTGAGCGCGTTCTTGAGCACAATCTCCTGCTGCAGCACGTTGGTTTGGGCAATCAGCACATCCTGCTCGCGCGCCGGAATCTCGGCCTGCGCGCGCGTGATTTCGATGGCCGCCACCCCTCCGGCCTCCACCGTCTTCCGGTTGTCTTCGTATAGCTTGCGTGCCGCTTCGAGCGCCTGCTGTTTGAGGCGGACATCCTCGTGGAACGCCACCAGGTCCCAATACAGGTTCAGCACCGCCGAGACGGTGGTGATGACCTGCTGCTTGAGCTGCAAGTCCGTAACCTTGGCGTTGTTGCGCGCGATGCGGATGTAGCGCGTGTTGACCGATGCGCCGAATCCCTGCAGGAGGTTTTGCGAAACGTTCATGCTGAGCGTGCCGTTGTTGACGGGGTTGAGCAGCGTGCTGGGGCTGTTGGTGGTGCCGCGCGACGCCGAAAAGGAAACGCTGAAGGCGGCGCCGGTCATGAATTGCTGGCTGTAGCCGAGGCTGAATGCGCGCGAGCCCTGCACCAGAAAATTGGTCTGGTCCACAATGATATTGCTCTCGGGCGAGGTGCTGTGGCCCAGGCTGGCGGAAAGGGACAGGACCGGGTCGGTCTGCGGCACGAAGGAGCCCAGCAGGCCGGTGACGCCTCCGCCCGATCCCACGCCCGCGCCCGACGCCATGCTGCCGCTCACGTTGATTCCCGCCAGGCTCACGCTCTGCGGTCCGGGGACGATGGGCGTCGTGGGCGAGCGCAGCGCGCCGCCGACTTCGGCGCGGCGGACGTCCTCGCGCGCCATCAGCGGGCCGTAGCGCTGCATTTCGATATCGATGTTGTTCTCGAGCGTCAGCGCGATGGCGTCCTGCGCGGAGAGATACAACGTGCCCGAGCGGATCAGCGACGCCAGGCGGCCCGAGTTGTTCAGGTTGACCGAAGGCACCATCCGCGGCTTGTAGCGCGCCGTCAGAAAGCCCAATGGCGCCGGGGGCGGCGGCAGCACCGCGATATGGGTGGTCTGCGCGCCCAGGAGCCACGGCAGCAGCGTCATGAGAAGCGCGCGCCGGGTGGTGCGGCGCAGGATTGTTGACATGTAGGCCTCGCGGTTCAAGCTTCTCACGAGAGCAATCCGGGGACCTAACCCGGCTGGCCCTAAACCGCAGTCAAATCAGGGGATTCGCCCGTCCGAGTGTCCCGTTTTGAGACCGGGCGTCCGAAGTCGGACAGTGGCGGGCGAGGCTCCGGCGCCCCGCCGCCCTGCCGCCCCGCCGCCCTGCCGGTTCTCCTACCTCCACGCCTGGAACAGATTGCTGAAGTCGTCGGTCCACGGGCGCACGGCGCGCGGCGGCTGCCCCGGCTGCGAATCCGACACCACCGCCCAGTCCGCCGACAGCGTCTCGGAGTCCGCATCGCGGGCGCTGTGTATCCGCGCCACGCCCTTATGCAGCGCCCCGGCCACCGCCTCCACCACCGGGTTCAGGTCCAGGTAGCGGTTGGTCAGATGAATCACCAGCGGGCAGCCCGGGCGCAGGCGCGAGAAGTACATCTCGAATGCCTCGCGGGTCAGCAGGTGAACCGGGATGGCGTCGTCGCTGAACGCGTCCAGCACGATGGCGTCGAAGCTCGCTGGCGGCTCCCGATCGAGTTCGAGGCGGCCGTCGCCCTCTACCACGTCCGTCGCCGCCTCCGAATCTCCCAGGAAGTGGAAGTACTCCGAGGCGGCGTGAATCACCGCCGGATTGATCTCGTAGAAGCGGAAGACATCGCCCTTCCGCCCGTAGGCGGCCAGCGTTCCGGCGCCCAGCCCGACGATGGCCACGCGCCGGCTGGAAATCTGCGGCGTCCCCAGCGCGATGCCGGCCCCGCTCCGCTCCCCGTAGTACGCGGTCGGCTGCCGCCTGCGCCCCGGCGACAGGAATTCCACGCCATGCACCGTCCGGCCGCTGAACAGTTTCCGCACCGCCCGGTCTCCCTCGCCGCTGTCGGTGACGCGTAGCGTTCCGTAAAAATTGCGCTCCCGGACCAGGTTCGTATCGCCGCCGGAAAACGTCGAAGCGAACACAAACGCGCCCGCTGCGACCACTGCCAGGCGGAGCAACCGCCGGCCCGGGGGGATCCCCCACAACGTAACCAGCGCCAGGAACACCGAACCCACGATGCCGATGGGCAGTTCCAGGAACGTCCGGAACACGCTGGGCGCGGCCACGGCGACGAACACGCCCCCCAGCGCGCCGCCCGCCGCCACCATCAGGTAGAAGAACGCCAGACCCTGCCGCGGCGCGGGCTTGGTGCGGGCCAGTTCGCCGTGGCAGAACATGCAGCACACGAACAACCCCGCCAGGAGAATGGGCAGGTCCAGCCGCGGGTTGGCGGCCGAACCCGCGATGCCGATCCGCGAGCCCACCGCCAGCCAGGCCACCGGCAGCAGCCAGCGGAACCAGGCCGGGCGGTAGCAGCCCTCCCACTCGAAACACAGAATGAAGCTGAGCAGGTACGTCCCCATCGGCAGCACCCACAGGAACGGGATGGCGGCCACGTTCTGGCTGAGGTAATTCGAGGTCGCCAGCCACAGCGTGGAGGCGCACGCCGCCAGCGCGATCCACAGCAGCGGACGGCTGGCCGCATCCGCCCCGTCCGCGGCATCGCTCTCGCCGCCGCCGCCCCACCGGCGGTTGGCGATGGCGCCCAGCACCACGAGCGCCGCCACCACCAGGTAGCCGCCCGTCCACCACCGCAATTGCGCCTTGAGAGGAAAGGCCGGCTCGACCACCACCGGGTACGCCACCAGCGCCGCCAGGCTGGCGGCATTCGACAGCGCGAACAGCCGGTACGGGAACTGCGCGGCCCGCCGCCCCGCGTACCACCATTGCACCAGCGGGCCGGTGGTGGAGAGCACGAAGAACGGCAGTCCCACCGAGGCCGCCAGCAGCAGCACGATCTCCAGCGTGGGATGCCCGGCCGCCGCCCCGGTCCGCGGCCGCAGCGGCAGCACCGCCAGGCTCGCCATCACCAGCGCGATATGAACCGCGGTGCGCGCCCCCGCGCCCAGGTAGCGCGTTATGCAGAACGAGTACAGATATCCCGCGAGCAGCGTCATCTGAAAGAACAGCATGCAGGCCACCCACACGCCGGCCGACCCGCCGAACCGCGGCAGAATCGCCTTGGCCATGATGGGCTCGACCACGAACAACAGCGCGGAACTGCATCCGATGGTCACGGCATAAGGGAGTGGGCGGCTGTTCATGACGATCCAGTTAGCCATGGTAACAGGCGGGAACAGGCCGGAATCGCGAGAGAACCCGATCCCCCGGCGCGCGCCGTTGTGTGGCAATCCGGCAAATCGCGTCCCGCCCGGGAAGCGCCTGGCAATCGGCCCACTCCCCCGGTTGCGCCGGGACATCGGCGGGCATCCAGCGCCGCCGGACGGCTCTGTGGAACGGTCCCGGCGTGGGTTCCGGGGGGTGTGTTGCCCGACGGCATTTCCACCATCCGGCGGCTTCCCGGTTGCCCGGCCACTTCAACTCGCCGCCCCCCTTGGTGGATGGGTCCGCCATCCCGTCCAGAAAAAGGGAACAAATCGCCCGTTCGGAGAGTATCGGTCTGATATGCCCATCGCACAGACCGATGAACCGACTCCCCGGAAGCCGCTCCGGCTGTGGCCCGGCGTGGTAGCCGCAGGGCTGCTGTGCCTGGTCAGGTTTGTCGTACCCATCGTCGTGCCGGCGGTCGGGGCCTTCGGAATCCTTGGCGGACTCTTGGGCGCGTTGGCGATCGTCGTGTGGTGGGCTTTCTTCAGCCGTGCGCCTTGGGTCGAGCGCTGGGGCGCCGTGGTCCTGATGATCGTCGCGCATGGTCGCGACAAGGCTCATCGTCGACGCTTCGATCGCGAACGGGATGATGGGGATGATGTTCCCCATCTATGCCATCCCGGTCGTGAGCGTCGCCTTGGTCGTCTGGGCGGTGGCCAGCCGGCGCCTCTCTGCCGGACCTCGGCGCCTGACTCTGGTTGCGGCCATCCTGCTGGCGTGCGGTGTGTGGGCGCTCCTGCGGACCAATGGCATTTCCGGCGCCGGTTCGGAGCTTGCGTGGCGTTGGGCGAAGACTTCCGAACAGCGGCTCCTGGCCCAAGCCGCCGAAGAGCCGATGGCGTTCCCGGCGGCTCCGGCAGCGGCGGAGACGGGCGCCGGCTGGCCCGGCTTTCGCGGACCCCATCGCGACGGCGTCATTCCCGGCGTGCGGATCGAGACGGACTGGTCCAAGTCGCCGCCGGTCAACCTCTGGCGGCGGCCGATCGGACCGGGCTGGTCGTCCTTCGCGGTCGGTGGCGGCCTGCTCTACACCCAGGAGCAGCGCGGTAGCGACGAGGTGGTCGCCTGCTACGACGTGGCCACCGGCAAGCCGGTATGGAGACACCGCGACGCCGCCCGGTTCTGGGAGTCGAATGCCGGCCCCGGTCCGCGCGCGACGCCGTCACTCGCCAACGGCCGCGTATACACCTTCGGCGCGACCGGAATCCTGAACGCGCTCGACGCCGGTAACGGCGCCGTGGTGTGGTCGCGCAACGCCGCGTCCGACGCCGGCGTGAAGGTCCCGATGTGGGGCTTCGCGGGCTCGCCGTTGGTGGTTGACGGCCTCGTCATAGCCGCCGCCGCCGGCCGGCTCGCCGCCTACGACCTCGCCACCGGCAATCCGCGCTGGTTCGGCCCGGACGGCGGAGGCAGCTATAGTTCCCCGCACTTGTTGACCATCGGCGGAGTGCCGCAGGTCCTGCTGTTGAGCGACGCCGGAGCCACCAGCGTCGCGCCCGCCGACGGCGGCGTTCTCTGGAAGAACTCATGGCCGGGCTTCGCCATCCTGGAGCCGGCCCTGACGGAGGACGGCGGCGTCCTGATCACTACCAACTCCATGGCCGGAGGATTGGGCACACGCCTCCTCGCCGTCGCGCGGGGACCCGGCGGATGGACTGCCGAAGAGCGCTGGACATCGCTCGGGCTGAAGCCCTACTTCAACGACTTCGTCGTACACCATGGCCATGCCTTCGGAATCGACGGCGGCATCCTGGCGTGCATCGACCTCAAGGACGGCAAGCGCCAGTGGAAGGGTGGACGCTACGGCGGCGGGCAGCTAGTCCTGTTGCCCGATCAGGACCTGCTGCTGGTGCTGTCGGAGGAAGGCGAACTGGCGTTGGTCGCGGCGGTCCCCGGCCAGTTCAGGGAGATCGCGCGGTTCCCCGCCATCGAGGGCAAGACCTGGAACCACCCGGCGCTGGCCGGCGACGTCCTGCTGGTTCGCAACGGAGAAGAGATGGCCGCGTTCCGCTTGTCCCTGGCGCGCCGCTGACGTTCCGGCACTACCATAGACCGGCCAGAATGCCCTTCACGGCCGGAAACCGGTGGCCGAGGCGGAGTCTGGCCGCAATGCCGCATATTGTGGGGCGGACGCCCTCGTCCGCAGCCGGCCCCCTGGCCGGCTTCTTTCCAGTGGCAAGCGCTCGATTCCGCGATCGAACACCGGCACGGCCCCGTCCCGCGCGGTTTTGGGTATCCGGCCCCCGGGAACCGTCCACAAAACTAACGCGCACCCCAGTCCGCTACACTGGTCGAAACAGCCCTCTATGACACCCGGAGCCGCTTTCCTCTTGCCCGCGCTGGCGCTCGGTCTCGCCGCCCAGAACCAGCCTCCCAGGCCGGACCGCATGGGCGTAACCAATACCGGCCCTTACGACTATGGGGTGATGGGGCCGCCGGCCACGCCGGCCATCGTCGAGGCGGCGGACAAGGCGGTCGCCAGGCCCATGCCCCGCGGCCCGTTCGCGCCAACCTGGGAGTCCCTCGAGAAGAACTATCGCACGCCCACCTGGTTCGAGGATGCCAAATTCGGCATCTTCATGCACTGGGGCGTCTTCTCGGTGGCGGCCCATCACAACGAGTGGTACGAGAAGCACATGTACGCCGCCGAGGCGGAGTGGCACGCCGCGCACTTCGGGCCGCAGGAGAAGTTTGGGTACAAGGACCTCATCCCGCTGTTCACGGCGGCGAAATGGGATCCCGCCGCCTGGGCCGCGCTCTTCCGGAAATCCGGCGCGCGCCTGGTGATGGGCATGGCGGAGCACCATGACAACTTCGCTCTCTGGGACAGCGCCGTGACCCCGTTCAACTCCCGGAAAATGGGCCCGCACCGCGATATCGTGGGCGAACTGTCGGCGGCGGTCCGCAAGCGGGGACTGCGGTACGGCGTATCCAACCACGGCGTCGAAAACTTCACCTTCGTCAATCCCACGCCCGATATTCGTGCGCGCCTGGAGGCCGCCGGGGCGGATCTTTTCGACCCGGCGTGGGCGGCGTTCTACAACGTGGCGGACCGCAGCGACGCCGCGCAGACGCGCTTCCTGACGGACTGGGTGAATCGCAACCTCGAGCTCATCGACAAGTACCAGCCCGACCTCCTGTGGTTCGATAACGGCGCCAACCTCCGCCTGCTCGATCCGCTGAAACTCCACATCGCGGCCTACTATTACAACCGCGCCCTGGAGTGGCACAAAGAGGTCTCGCTCGCCACCAAGTTCAACGCCTATGCGCCCAGCAACGACGACACCAGGCAGATCGGGTCGATCGTCGATTTCGAAAAGGTCGGCGCGCGGTCGCCGGCGGGCATTCGTCCGGGGCCGTGGATGGTGGACGATCCCATCGGCGGCAACAGTTGGAGCTACATCGACGGCCTGCGCCTGGCCGGCGCGGACGCCATCATCGGCCGGCTGATCGACACCGTGAGCAAGGGCGGCTTCTACTTGTTCAACATATCGCCGATGGCCGACGGCTCCATTCCGCCGGACCAGCAGGAGGTGCTGCTGAAGATCGGCGCCTGGCTGGACACCAACGGCGAAGCCATCTACGGCACGCGCCCATGGACCAGGTGCCTGGAGACCGGGCCCCAGGGGCCGCCGGGTTATCATTTCACCACCAGGGGAGGCGCGCTCTACGCCATCGCCTCGGCGTGGCCCGCGGGCGATGCCGTGGTCGCCTCGCTGGCGGCCGGCAGCCCGGCCGGCAAGGCCGCCGCCGTGACGCTGCTGGGACACCCGGGCGCGCTGGAGTTCACGCAGGACGAACGGGGCTTGAGGATCAAACTGCCTGCCCAGCCCTCCGGCGGCCCGGCCTGGGTGTTCAAGATCGAGGGATTGACGCTGCCGTGAAGCGCTACGTGATTCTCACCAATCGCAAGCGGGCCGTCATCGCGCTGGTGCACACGATGGTGTTCTGGGTGGTGGCGCTGGCCGGTTTCGTGACCGTGGTGCGGCCGCTCGGGGCGGCGTCGCCGGTGTCGTCGTGGGTGCTGGCGGCGGTATACCTTCTGGTGACCGCGGCGTTGCTGACGCTGGCCGCGGCGTCGCGGCATGCGGTCGAGCGGCTGTATTTCGCGCTCTGCGCCGCGAGCGCGGCGTTCGGCCTGTTGCGCCAGATCGCCGGAGATCCGCGGATGCATCCGGCCGTGTATGTCCGCGTGGCGGTGCTGGGGTGCGCCGTGGGAGTGGGTAACTGGATCCTGCGAGACCACGGTTCCCGGGCCGCTTAGGTCTTCGCCGGCGGCGGGGGCCGTGAGGAAGCCGGCCGGGCGGACGCCGGGGCCAGAACCGCGAGCGTGAGCGAGCGGCCCGTGGCAAAGGAACGGTATCTCGCGGTCAAGGCACCAGGTCTTCGCCGGCGCCCGGAAGCCGTGAGAAAACCGGCCGGGCGAAAGCCGGCGCCGGAACCGCCCGGAAGAGCCGGCTTTCGGGCTGGCCCTCGGCCACGGAATTCCCCCTATCCTCTTAAGCCATATGTCTTCATGACCGAAATGGGCGATTGCCGCCGGGGCTGGAAAGTGCTATAGTAAATCCGCGTTTGATAGCTTCCGCGAATCCGGCTGAGCGTAGTGCCGCTTACAACTTCTTCCCGATGAGCCCGCTTTCAAATTGTTGGAGAAAAACTCAGTGAAAAACATCTTCGTCGGCAATCTGGATTTCAATGCAAGCGAGGAGGCCGTGCGCGGTCTCTTCGAGCAGTACGGACAGGTGAACAGCGCCAGGATCATGACGGACCGCGATACGGGCCGCTCACGTGGATTCGCGTTTGTGGAAATGGAAAACGAGGCGGAAGCCGATCGGGCGATCCAGGCGCTCAACGGGTACACGTTGGACGGCCGCGCGCTCAATGTCAACGAAGCCCGTCCCAAGCCGGACCGCGGGTTCGGCGGCGGCGGCGGACGTGGCGGGTTCGGCGGGGGCGGCGGCGGACGGCCGGGCGGCGGTGGCGGGGGTGGTGGACGCCGGCCGGGCGGCGGTGGCGGCGGTGGCGGCGGACGGCGCGAGCCGCGCTGGTAGCTCTTTCAAAACGTTGGTGCGGGGCGGGCGGATGGATCGCCTGCCCCGTCTCCGGCTACACTCCGCGGGTTCCGTTCTCAAGGAACGCCCGTAGCCGGTGGCTGCGGCTGGGGTGACGCAGTTTGCGCAACGCCTTGGCTTCAATCTGGCGGATGCGCTCGCGCGTCACCGCGAAGTTCTGCCCCACCTCTTCGAGGGTGTGCTCGCTGCCGTCCTCCAGGCCGAACCGCATCTTGATGATCTTCTCCTCGCGCGGCGTCAGCGTCTTGAGGACCTGCGCGGTCTGCTCCCGCAAATTCAGGTTGATCACCGCGTCCGAAGGCGAGATGCCGTTCTGATCGACGATGAAATCCCCCAGGTGCGACTCGTCCTCCTCGCCGATGGGCGTTTCCAGCGAGATGGGCTCCTGCGCCACGCGCAGCACCTTGCGCACTTTCGAGACCGGCAACTGCAGCCGTTTGGCGAGTTCCTCGTTGGTGGGTTCGCGGCCGAGTTCCTGGACCATCTGGCGGGAGGTCCGGATCAGCTTGTTGATGGTCTCGATCATGTGGACCGGGATGCGAATGGTCCGGGCCTGGTCGGCGATGGCGCGGGTGATGGCCTGCCGCACCCACCACGTCGCGTAGGTGGAGAACTTGTATCCGCGGCGGTACTCGAATTTGTCGACGGCCTTCATCAGGCCGATGTTGCCTTCCTGGATCAGGTCCAGGAATTGCAGACCGCGGTTGGTATAGCGCTTGGCGATGCTGACCACCAGGCGAAGGTTGGCCTCGATCAGTTCCTTCTTGGCGGCTTCGGCCTCGGTGTGCGCCTTGGTGATGATCTCGAGGGTGCGCCGCAACTCCGCCGCCGACGCGCCGAACTGCTCTTCCATCTGCTGCAGGCGCAACGCGCAACTGCGCTGCTCCTTGCGAAGCTCCTTGATGCCTTCGGCGCGCGCTCCCGGCCAGGTCTCGATCTTGCGCTGCACGCGCGAGACGTCCCTCTCGATGGGCTTGAGCTGCTCGACCGCGGCGCGGACCTTCTCGATGAGGTGGCGGATGACCGGGCTCTGGAAGCGAACCGCGCGCACCAGGCGCGAAGTCCTCACCACCAGGCGGCCCAGTTCCCACATCTGGCGGCGGTAGAGTTTGGGCTTCATTCCCCGCGGAATGGCCATCAGTTTCTGGCGGCACTGCAGGATTCTCTTGTAGTGGCGGGAAATCTCCTCGATCGCCTGGAAGAACTCCTGCCGCTTTTCCTCCACCAGTTCGTCGGTGAGCACCGGGTCGGCGATCTGCACCACATCGCGCGCCGAAAGAATGTCGCGGGACATCTGGTCGCCGACCGCCAGGATTTCCTGAATCACCAGGGGGGCGCGGGTCAGCGACCGGAGCACGGCACTCTGGCCGCGTTCGATGCGGCGGGCTATTTCCACCTCGCCCTCGCGCGTCAGCAGCGGCACGGTGCCCATCTCGCGCAGGTACATGCGCACCGGGTCGTTGATCTTCTCGGCCCCCAGGACGACGGGCAGTTCGAGGTCGAGGATGTCCTCGCTTTCCTCCAGCTTTTTCTCGAAGTCCTTGGGCTCTTCGAGAATCTCGATGCCGGCGACGTCCAGACCCGCCAGAACGTCGTCGAGTTCGGCCCCGCCGCCGATATCGACGGGCAGAACTTCGCTCACTTCGTCGTACAGGACGTAGCCCTTCTCCTTGCCCATCTGTACGAGCCGTTCGAGCCCCCCGAATTTGTCGTCAAGCGCCACTGAAGCCCCGCACTCCCGGCGTGGAATAATCTGAATCATTGTACAACACGGAGCGGACGCGGATCGAGCCGGGAAAAGTCATTGCGCTCCTTTTGCCTCGCGTTCCATCCGTTGCAACTCGGCGTACAACCGGAGAGCCTCCTCCAGGTTGCCGCTCCGCTCCAATTCTTTAACGCGCAGCTTGACCTGTTTGCGCCGGTCTTCGGTATCGGCGCGCCGCAGGCTGGCGATTGCCGCCACGGCTTCCTCGCGCGAACCGGCCGCATCCTCCCGCAGCACGGCCTCGGCCAGCAACTGCCGGCCGGCGTCTTCGAGGCGGGCGTTGACGGCCTCGAAGGTGACGCCGCCCCCATCCGCCGCGGCGGCGAAAATCGCCTGAAAAATCTGCCGCGAAGGCAGGCGGCCCAGGGTTTCGATGGACTTCAGTTCCTCGATCGTCCCGCCCGCGTTTTCGGGGTCGAGAAACAGCGTCCGAAGCACCATGCGTTCGTCCGGGCGCAGCACCGCCTTGGGGCGCTCCAGCGGCTTATCCTGGCGCGTGGCCACCGCCTTGCGGAAGCTGTCCAACACCAGCCCGCGCTCCACCCCGATGTAGCCGGCCACGTCGCCCGCCATGGCGTCGCGCTCCAGTGGATCGGCGATCTGCTGAACGGCCGGCAGCAAAGCTTGTAGCACGCCTACGATTCCCTCCTGCGTGTGGACATCATACTTGTTCCGGGCGCGGTCCGCCAGCCAGTGAAAGTACCCTTTGGCGCCATCCAGCCTGGCCTGGTACGCCGCCGGGCCGCGCTCGCGGCAGTACTCGTCGGGGTCCAGTTCGCCGTCGAGTTCCACCATGCGGGCCTGCATGCCTTCCGCCAACAGCGTATTGATGCTCCGCTCGGCCGCATTGGCTCCGGGCGCGTCCGGATCGAAGTTCACGAAGATCCGGGAAGTATGGCGCTTCAGGGCCTGTACGTGTTGCGCCGTCAATGCCGTGCCGCAACTCGCCACCACCCAGGCGAAGCCCGCCGCCGAGACGCCGATGGCGTCCATGTAGCCTTCCACCAGAATGACCCGGTCCTCCTTGCGAATCGCATCCTTGGCGCGATGCAGATTGTAGAGCACGTGGCTCTTTTTATATATCGGCGTTTCCGGTGAATTTAAGTACTTCGGCTGGTCGTCGTCGGCCAGGGCGCGCCCCCCGAAACCGATAATTTTGCCCGATTCGTTGTGGATGGGAAACATCAGGCGGTTGCGGAAACGGTCGTAGAGGCTGCCGTCCTGGCGCCGCCCCGCCAGTCCCGACTCCTCCATCTGCGAGCCGCTGAAATCGCGCTGTTCGAACAGGCGCAGCAGCGCGCGGCCGGAACGGTCGGAGTAGCCCAGGCCGAACCGCTCGATGGTATCGGGCGACAAGCCGCGGCGCGCCAGGTAGTTGCGGGCCGTTTCGCCGGCCGCGCCCAGCAGGTTGGCGCGGAAGTTCTCCTGCGCCAGCTCATGCAACTGAAACAGCGCGCCCCGCTTGCGCGAATCCTCGTCGGCGTATTGCGAGCGCTTGGGCATGGGAATGCCGTGGCGCTCCGCCAGCAGCTTGAGGGCCTCGAAAAAACCGACCCCCTGCGTTTTCATGACGAAACTGAAAACGTCTCCGGCCTCGCCGCAGGAAAAGCATTTGTAGATCTGCAGCGTCGCGTGAACCGTGAACGAGGGCGTTTTCTCGCTGTGGAACGGGCACAGTCCCATGAAGCGGTACGCGCCGCTCTTGCGCAGGCGCACCACCTCGCCCACCACGTCCTCGATGCGCACCGTCGACTTGACCTGCTCGGCGAAATCCATGAGACCCCGTGTGAACATTATCCCGCACGAGCGCCCCCGGAAACGCCCGGCGAAGTGCGCCAGCGCACGGGCTGCCCGGGCGCCCGACGTTTGGCGGAAGGCGGCATCCGGATGGCTTTTTAATAACTTTCGACTACCATCGGCAGCGCCCGCGCCCTATCCGACGGCATATTGATTCGCTTCCCGGAGCCGACGCTACACTCGGGGGGTGAACCCATGGAACGTGCTGATGGAGTTGGGTCCGTACGCCCGCGTCATCACGGCGGTTGTGCCGTTCATTGCCGCCAGCGCTCTGCGCCTGATGTTCGGCAAGTGCCGGGCCACGCGCCTGCTGCTTTCCATCGGCACTATGTGGTTCGCCATCAACGTCCTGCTGGCGCCGTATGCGGTGGGGATGCGGCAGGACATCTCCAAACTCGGGTCGATATTCCGCTGAGGGTGGAAGCGCGGGAAGCGCTAAATCCGCGGGAATGACTGGCAGGCGCGGGCGGACGTTGCCGGGCCCGTGCGATTTCTCACATTACACGGGACGGGACGTGGGGTCGTGGTTGTCCTTGGGTTCGGCGGGGGTGTCCGAACTGACTTCTTTCAACGATTCCTTGAAACCGCGAATGCCGCGGCCAAGTCCTTTGCCAAGTTCGGGCAGCTTGGACGGCCCGAAGAACAGAATGGCGATACCCAAAATCAGAAGCAGGTGCTGCGGCCGTAGCAAATCCTCGATCATAATGGCCCTCTCTTTGAAGGGTAGCACGATTCGCGAATCGGAGGATGGTTCCTTCCCGCGGTGGATGCGCGACATGGAAAGTGGATTCGCCGGGTGTGATGTAGGGCAGGATGGCATCCCGCGGCGGGTTTGTAACCCACCCTGGCGACATTGGCAAACGCTCCCAGAGGCGGACTGACAGTCCGCCGCGGGTTGACAACCTGCCCCGCGGAGCGGCAGAGCCGCAACCCAACCGCGCGGGATATTCCGGGCTGCCGGGGGCCGGATCGTCTCGCGCGCAGGCGAGACCAGCTCGCCGGGCCGCGCCCATGGGGCACCCGCAATCGGCCGCGGGCTGCCAGCCTGCCCCGCATCGCGGCAAGCCGCAACCGAGTCCTGCGTGAACTTGCGGTTCCCGGGGGCGGTTCATCGCCCGCGCAGGCGAGCTGCGCTCGCCGGGCCGCGCCCATAGGGCACCCGCAATCGGCCGCAGGCTGCCAGCCTGCCCCACATAAGACCGTCGCGGCGGGCGAAGAATATGACAGGTAGTAGTACATAAGACCGTCGCGGCGCGCGAAGAATTTGACGGGTAGTAGTATAAGGGCGCTGCGGGCCTTGCGCTCGCCTACGCTCGGATTCGAGCGGTTTCGCAGGCGGATCGTCCGTGCGTCCACTTCTAAGTTGCGTAGCCGGGGCGGAAGCGCGGGACGCGTGGAATCGGCTACAATGACGTTGACAAAGGAGGCCTTATGTATAGGGAGCTGACAGCCGAATTTGGCTTGACCCAGATTCTGATCGTCGCCCTGATTGCGGCGATATTTTTCGGCGGCAAGAAGATCGGCGATCTCGGCAAAGGCTTGGGCGATGGGATCAAGAACTTCAAGACGGCCATGAAGGGAGACGACTCCAAGGACGACCCGCCCCGCAAGGAGCCGGACAAGATCGAAACCAAGAAGTCATAAGGCTTCCGGAACGGTCCGCAAGCCGGGCCGCGTTCCTTGGGCTTCCGGAAAAGGAAAAACCCCGCGAACCGTCTCCGGTTCACGGGGTTTTCGATTGAAAAACCGGTTTTCGATACCCTGCTACTTCGCCTTCTTCGGCGGCACGATCGCGTCCTTGGCGGCCTTCGCCACGCGGAACTTCACTACCTTCTTGGCCGGGATCTTGATGCTTTCGCCGGTCGCCGGGTTGCGCCCCGTGCGAGCCTTGCGATCCTGCCGGACCAGACGGCCGATGCCGGGCAGCACGAACACGCCGTTCTTCTTTACTTCCGAGATTGCCAGGGCGGCCAGCTCATCCAAAAACGAGCGCGCCGTCTTGTTGTTGACTTCCAACTTCTCCGCCAGTGAGCGGACCAGTTGGGTCTGGGTCATTCTCTGATTCGCCATAATTCTCCTTTTGATTCTCCCGTTCAATCCATCGAACAATACGAAAGGCCCGGACGACCTTACAATCGTGGGCCTTGATCGCTTTCAATCATACGGGAACGTCGTGGGGATGTAAAGAGAATTACGCGAAAAATAAGGGGTTTTCGCGGTTTTTTCGAGAGGAAAGCCCTGGAAAGGCCGTTTTACGGGGTTTTGGCGAATCCTACCGCCTCCCGGCGGCCGAGCGCCCCTTCCCGGAAGGCCGCCGCAGCCTTGTTTTTCAAGGTGCGGAACAGCACCGTGCGGCCGTCCACCGGCTCCAGCACCAGGCGCACGGCGGCGAATAATTTGAGCGAAGGCCCGCCGGCGCTGGTCTCCGCTTCTCCCTGCGACGGGTTTGTGCGGGTGCGCGTCTGGTTGAGGAACAGGAGGGCGGCATCGCATCTCGCCATGGCGCGGGCCAGCGACTTCAGCCCCGAAGCCAGAACCCGGCTCTGCAGGCCGGCGCCCGTCACCCCGGCGTCCAGTTCGATCCGCGGCGTCAGGGCGGCGGCGGAGTCGATGACCACGGCGTCCACGGCGCCGGACGACGCCAGGCGGCGGGCCATCTCCAGGGCCTGCTCCGCGGATTCCGGGCACGCCAGCGGCAGGCCATCGAGCGCCACCCCCAATGCGGCGGCGTACGCCGGGTCGAAGGTATGGTCGGCGTCGATCCAGGCGGCCGCCAGCCCGCACGCCTGCAAATGGGCCACCCACTGCAGCGCCAGCGTCGTCTTTCCGCTGGAAGACGGGCCGAACAGTTCGCTCATGGCGCCCCGCGGGAAGCCGCCGCCGAGAGCCCGGTCGAGCGCCGGAAACCCCGTGGGAATGGCCGGAACCACGCGCCCCGGAGCGCTATCCAGGCGGGCGAGTTTGGCGCCGATCGCGCGCCGCCGGTGGTCTTCGGCCTGCTGTCTGGCGTCGCTCATGGCAAACTCCACATGTAGGGCGGACGCCCTCGTCCGCGGCCGGCCCCCTGGCCGGCTTCCCGACAGTGGCGAGCACTTCGAAGAGCGGGACGGGGGCGTCCCGCGCGGACCGGGGGGTCCGCCCCACAAACTCCTTACCGCTTGGCGGCCGCGGGTTTGGCCGGAGGCGCTTCGGGAGCGGCCGCGGCGGCGGGCTCCGGCCTCACCAACCCCAGCAGTTTGCGCAAATCCGTGTCGACGGTCTGCCGGATATCGGCGTTGTCCTTGAGGAACTGGCGCGCGTTCTCGCGGCCCTGGCCGATGCGCTCGCCCTTGTAGCTGAACCAGGAGCCGCTCTTCTCGATCAGGTTCTGCGCCACGCCGAGGTCGAGCAGGTCGCCTTCCTTCGAAATGCCCTCGCCGTAAATGATGTCGAACTCGGCTTCGCGGAACGGCGAGGCCACCTTGTTCTTCACCACCTTGACCTTGGTGCGGTTGCCCACCACCGCGTCGCCGTCCTTGATGGCCGCGATGCGGCGGATGTCCAGGCGCACCGAGGAGTAGAACTTCAGCGCGCGGCCGCCGGTGGTGGTTTCCGGATTGCCGAACATCACGCCGATCTTCTCGCGAATCTGGTTGATGAAGATCAGGCAGGTGTTGCGACTTCGACACCACGCCGGTGAGCTTGCGCAGCGCCTGCGACATCAGCCGCGCCTGCAGGCCCATGTGGCTGTCGCCCATCTCGCCGTCCAGTTCGGCCTTGGGAACCAGCGCCGCCACCGAATCCACCACCAGCACGTCGATCGATCCCGAGGCGATCAGCGCGCCGGTGATCTCGAGCGCCTGCTCGCCGTAATCGGGCTGCGAAACCAGCAGGTTGTCGACATCCACGCCCAGCTTTTTGGCGTAGGCCGGATCGAGCGCGTGTTCCACGTCGATGAACGCCGCCATGCCGCCCTTCTTCTGCGCTTCGGCGACCACCTGCAAGGCGATGGTGGTCTTGCCGGAAGATTCCGGGCCGAAGATCTCGATGACGCGGCCGCGCGGAAAGCCGCCCACGCCCAGAGCGGCGTCCAGCGAGATGGAACCCGTCGAGATCACCGGCCACCGGAACGATGGCGTCCTTCGAGCCCAGGCGCAGGATCGAGCCCTTTCCGAACTGCTTCTCAATCTGGCTCAAGGCCAGCTCTAAGGCGCGCGAACGCTCGCGTTCATCCATGTGGGTCGGCTCTCCTGGAGTGTGGAATGGCGAAGTTTCATTGTACCAGTGGAGGTTGCGGGCGGTGTGTCTCGGAAAGATTTTGCGGGGGATGCGCCCTATGGCGCAGGCTCCGCGTTCGCCCCCGTTCTCCACGGATCGCGCTTCCCAGCGAATTCGCCGTACTATGATGGTCTAGGGGCGGTTGTTCACTAAGCGGCGAAGCCAAGGAGGACGAGGCATGACCGGAGCCACGGAGAAACATCGCGCGCACGAACTCATCGAACGGCTGCCGGATTCTCGAATTTCCACCGCCGTCCGTTTCCTGGAGTTCATGCTGCTCGATCCCGTCGCCCGCGCCGTGGCCACGGCCCCGCCCGACGACGAACCCGTGACCGGGGAGGACCGCGGCCGCTTCCACGCCGGCCAGGCCTGGTTTGGGCGGCGCGGCGGCAAGGGCATCCCGATGGAGGAGGTTCTTGCCGAGTCCGGTCTCAGGCCGGAAGATTTCCCTCGCGCGCCGGAAGACACCCGGTAATGCCGGCTTACCGCATCGAGTGGCTCGATGAGGCCAAGACCGACGTACGCACTCTGGACCAGCCCACCGCCATGCGCGTATTCGAGGGCATTCTCCGTTTCGCCCAAACCGGCTCTGGCGATGTGAACGCCCTGCACGGCGATATGGCGGGCGCCTTGCGGCTCAGGCTGGGCGACTACCGCGTGCTATTCACCCTCGAAGAAGATGCCATGCGCATTTTCGGTGTCCGCCATCGTTCCGAGGCTTACAGATGAGGAGGCCTCAGGCCTGGAGAACCTGGAAACCGGGCCCAGCTCGGGCCGATTCTGTCCGCTTTGTGCTTGCACGCCGGAGATCCACGGCAAAACCGGGGACCAGGTGCGCGCCCGCGATGCTGCAGACAAGAACGCCGGCCCGTAGGCCGGCGCATAGGGTTTTACCCTGCGTGACGTAAGCCACTTACTGTGAAACGTACGGGCAAACGCCTCTTGGCGCCGCAGTCAGCACACTCATGGCCACGGACAACGGACAACGGCTATATGGAAGATATGACTTGCAACCCAGGGATCTGCTCGAAGTGGCGGGCATTGAGAGTCGCGACGGCATAGCCCAGCTCGATCGCCGAGGCGCCGATCAGCAGGTCGTCGGCTGGAAGCGCGATGCCCTTGGCCGCCTGTTCTCCGCCGATCTGGCCCGCGATCTCCGCCGCGCCGCCGGTCACCGGGTGCACCGGGACATGCTTCTTCAGTTCATCGATGAAGGCGCGGCGGCGATCGCGGATATCGGGTGTCTTGGCTCGCGCCACGCCATGCACAAGTTCGGCGAGGGTGATCGCCGAAATAGCCACCTCGATCTCGCCGAATGTCTGCCCGACGAGCGTCAGCAGTTCCTCGACTGTCTGCCGCTTCCGTTCCGCCGCGATGATTACGCTCGAATCGAGGATCGGTCCCAGGAGGGGGGATTCCATGGCTGGCTGCGCCCTCCAATCCCTATGTTGACATCCTCGCCGAAGCCGCCATCCAATGTCACCTTCGATCCGCTCGCCCTGGCGGAAGCGATACACGCGGAGATCGGCCGTCCCGAACGGACGGGCGGCTGAATCGTCGCCACCGGACGATGATCTTGCTCCACGATCACCTCCACGCCCGCCTGGACTTTGGCCAGAACGGCGTGGACGTCACGGGCGAGTTCGGCTTCGGTAATGTGGAGCGTCCCCATAACCACAATCATAGCGGTTATTCCGCCTCTTCGCCGCGCCCCTCTCCGTGCGCGTTCTATAATCACTGCAGAGGTTCCCATGTCTCCCCGCGCTGCCGCTCTGCTGCTGGCCGGCTGCCTGCTCCTGCCGGCGGCCGCCGACAAGACCGTGGCCTCCGCCACCGGCGAAAACGACGATGTCATAGTCACCGTTACGCTGCACCTGGACCCCGCCGACATCAAGCAGATGGTGGACTCCGACCTGGGCGGCCATTTCGTCGTGGCCGAAGTGAAGGTCGCGCCCAAGTACGGCAAAGAAGTCGCCGTCGCGCGCGACGATTTCCTGCTCCTCGACACCGATCACAACGACCGCAGCAAGCCGTTCGCCGCCAACCAGATCGTCGGCCCGGCCGTCATCATTCAGCGCGGGCCGGATGACGATACGCGGAAGAAAGCCAGGCCGCGGCCGCGCTTCAGCGGGCCGTTCGGCATGGGCGGCGGCAGCCAGTCCGCGGATACCGCCAGGACCGACCCGTCGCAGGTCAAGGTCCACGAAGAGGACGGGGAGAAGAACAGCCCGCTCGAGAAGGCGCTGGCCGCCCGCATGGTGCCCGAGGGCAAGACCGCCAAGCCGGCCGAGGGGCTGCTTTTCTTCGCCCTGGAGAAGCCGCGCATGAAGGATCTGCAATTGACCTACGGCGCCAGGGAAAGCCGCATCGCGCTGCGGTTCCGCTAGGTCTTCGACCGTGTGATTCGGCGCCTGCGCCGGGCCGCCCGCTCAGAAGCCGTGAAAAAACAATGTGTCACGCAAAGGCGCAAAGCCGCAAAGAAGAACCCATTTATTCTCTTTGCGGCTTTGCGCCTTTGCGAGAGATTGTAGTTGCGGGCTCGAATTCTTCGCAGCGGCATAAGGAACGGTATCTTGCAGTCATGGCGCTAGCATTGGATTCGCCGGCTCGTTGTGGGGCGGACGCCCTCGTCCGCGGCCGGCCCCCTGGCCGGCTTCTCGCCAGGCGCGGCCACTTTATCCTGCGAGCGTAGAGCGGGACGGGGGCGTCCCGCGCGGACCGGGGGGTCCGCCCCACAACCCCGCCGTTTTCCGGTGCGTTAAGCTGGTGCCATGAGGATACTGGTGGTCGAGGACGAAAAGCGCATCGCCGATTTCTTGTGCCGGGGATTGCAGGGCGCGGGCTACGCCGTGGACGCCGCGCCCACCGGCGCCGCCGCGCTGGACCTCATTCACGCCGCCGATTACGACCTGGTCGTCCTCGACCTGATGCTGCCCGATATGGACGGGCTCCAGGTGCTGGAGAAAATCCGCAACCGCAAGGCCGGGCCGCCGGTGCTGATTCTGAGCGCGCGCGGCGCGCTCGATGACCGCGTCAAGGGTCTCGAACAGGGCGCCGACGACTACCTGGTGAAACCCTTCGCCTTCGTGGAGTTGCTGGCCCGCGTGCGCGCCCTGCTGCGCCGCGGGCAGCCGTCGCCCGAAAAGCTCCAGGTGGACGACCTGTCGCTCGATTGCGTTCGCCGCAAGGTGTCGCGCGGGACGGAAACCATCGATCTCGCCCCCAAGGAGTTCGGAATTCTCGAGTACATGATGCGCAACCGCGGGCGTCCGCTCAGCCGCACCATGATCGTGGAACACGTCTGGGACATGGACTACGACGGCCTCACCAACATCGTGGACGTCTACATCCGCCACCTGCGCAGCAAGATCGACGACCGCTTCCCGCTGAAGCTGATCCAGACCGTGCGCGGCATCGGCTACATGATCGACGTGCCCGAGAAGCCGGCCGTGGAGGCCGCCGATCGGCAGCCATGACGTGGAAGATCCGCAAGCGCGACGTCCGGCGGCTGGCGCGCAGCCTGCGCTTCCGCCTGATGGTCAGCTACGCGCTGCTGTTCCTCATCATGCTGGTGGGCACGGTGGTGGTCTTCCGCGCCCAGCTCGCCAGCCAGTTGCGCACCAGCGCGGAAGACTCCTTGAACGAGCAGTGGGCCGCCATCAAAGGCTACCTGCGAATCGAGCCGACTCTCGAGCTGGACAACAAATACGCAGCCAATTGGTATTACGACCAAAACGACCCCGACGAGACCACCGAAGTCCTCAACCTCAAGAAGGTGATCCTGATCGCGGGTGAGGATGGCAACCCCATTCCCGAAGCGAAGACCGCCGAGCCGTCGGTATCCACCGCCTACGACGACCTGGGGCGCGAGAAACCCGCCGAGATTCGCGCGTATGTCTCCATGGCCAGGAAACGGGCCAAGGCTCCCATTACCTTTGGCGAGCGGTGGAGTTCCAAGGGCGAGCCGTTCTGGATCCGCTCGGGGCTGATCTGGGACGAGCGCCACCGCGTCCCCTTCTACATCTCCATCGGCGAGTCGCGGGCCAAGAACCAGAAGATCCTCGCCAATTACACCTGGACGGCGTTCGTGGTGGTCATCCCGTCGGCCCTGATTCTGGCCTCGCTGCTCGGCTGGATCCTGGCCGGCCGCGCCCTCATGCCGGTGCGCGAGGTGGCCCAGGCGGCGCAGCGGGTCTCCGGCTCGAACCTCAGCCTGCGCATCCCCACGCGCGAGGCGGGCGACGAACTGGATTACCTGATCCTCACGTTCAACCGCATGACCGAGCGGTTGCAGTCGTCCTTCCAGCAGATGAAGCAATTCTCCACCGACGTTTCGCACGAGTTGCGAACGCCCATCACCGGCATTCGCGGCCAGCTCGAAGTGGCGCTGTTCACGGCCAAGACCACGGATCAATACCGCGAGGCCATGTTCAACGCGCTGCAGGATATCGACCGGCTGTCGCAGATCGTGCGCGCGCTGCTGCTACTGTCGCAGGCCGAAAGCGGCCAGCTGGTGCTGCAGAAAACGCAGCTCGACTTGGGAGACCTGGTCCGCGACCTGGTGGAGCAGTTCCAGATTCCCGCCGAAGCCGCCGGCGTGCGCCTCACCGCCGAAGCCGCCAGCGGCTGCCTGGTGGTGGTGGACCGCGTGCAGATCGAGCGCATGATCACCAACCTGCTCTCCAACGCCTTCAAGTTCACGCCCGAGGGCGGCCAGGTGCGGGTGATGGTCCGCCCCTCCGGCGAGCAGGTCGAGATCGTGGTGGAAGATACCGGCCGCGGCATTCCGCACGAGCACCTGCCGTACATCTTCGACCGGTTCTACCGCGTGAAGGGCTCGGGCACGGCCCCCACTCCCGAACAGGGCCTGGGGCTGGGACTGAGTTTCGTGGCCTGGATCGCCAAGGCCCACGGCGGCACGGTGGCGGTGGACAGCACCCCGGGGCAGGGAACCCGGTTCACCATCCAGTTGCCGGTCGAACCCGTGCAACCGGGCGCCCTGGATCTGGCCGGGCAGGCCGCGGCGTCGTGAGGACGGCGGCCAGCCTGGCCATTCTGGCGTGCGGCTTCGCCGCGGCCATGTGGCCCGGTCTCCCGCCCGCCGTTGCCGGCGGCGCAGGCGTTGCGGCGGCCATCGGGCTGGTGGCCGGGTCGCTGATCGCCGGCCTGCCGGCCGGCCGCTCGGGCCGCAAGGCGGCGCTGGTCTGCGGGTTGGCGCTGCTCAGCGCGGCTTTGTGGTGTCTCGCCGCCGCACCCGCGCCGCACGCCTGGATGCGGCTTTCCATGGGCGCGCTGGGGTTGGGCGCCGGGATGTCGCTGCTGGCCGCCAACGCGCTGGTCTGGGCGGCAGCCTCCGGAAACCGCGCGGCCGCGCTCAACCTGCTGATTTTGCCGATCCCCGTGGGAGCCCTTGTCAGCCCCGTTCTGCCGCCGGAAATCATGACGCTCGCCGCCGCGGCGCTGGCTACCCTGGCGCTGGCCTTCGCCGCGTGGACGCCCATGCCGTCCGGCGCAGCCGTGCCGCTGGAAACCACCGCCGTGGAGAAGCGCCCGGCGATATCCCTTCTGGCGCTGCTGCTGTTTCTGTACGCCCTGTGCGAGGCCGGCACGTGGAATTGGCTGGTGGAGTACTGGCGCACCGCGCGGGTGCTGGACCGGCAGACCGCGTGGCTGATTCTGTCGTACGGGTTGCCGTTGGGGCTGATCGCGGGACGCGCCGGGTCCGCGCGGCTTCTGGCGGCCATCCCGCCGATGGCGGTGGTGCGGGTTGCGGGGTTCGCCATGGCGTTCGCGACGGCCTTGATGCTGCTGGCGCGCAGCCCTTCGGCGGCCTGCGTGGCAGCCTTCGTAGTGGGCGTCGCCATGGCGCCGGTTCTGCCCACCACGCTGGCCGCGGCGGGCGAAGCGCTGCCCCGTTGGCCAGCCGCCGGCATGGGGATGGCGCTCGCCGCCGGCTGGCTCGGGCTGGCCGCCAGCGGGCCGCTGATCGCCTGGATCGCCAGCCGCTCCAGCCTGCGCACGGCCATGACGATGCTGCCGGCGCTGTCGCTGGCGATGGCGCAGGTGGCCGTGGCGATGACCCCGCGAAAGGGATCGAGCGAATCGTGAAGAGGCTATTGGCAGCGGCGGCGCTGGTGTTTGCGGCGGCCGGGAGTGCGGTTCAAACCCAGGATGGCGGGGCGCCGCCGGCGTTCGAAGCCGCATCGGTGAAGCCCTCCTCCGCGGACAGCCGTTTCGCGATTCGATTGGATCCCGACAAATACACCGCCAGCAGAGTGCCGCTACGGTCCCCGATCCGGGACGCGTATAGCTTGATGGAGTTTCAGATTGCGCACGCACCGGCAGCGGCGCAAGCAGATGCCGCGGACGCTGCTGGCGGAACGATTTCAGTTGCGGGTGCACTGGGAGAGCCGGGAGATGCCGGTGTGCGCGTTGCTGGTGGATAAGAACGGGTCGATGCTGCGCGCGCCGAGGCCGCAGGGGGCGCGCATGGTGGGACGCCGGACTCAAGAGATCCCATGGGGATGGAGATGATGATTGGGACGAGGTTGGCCCGCGCCGCGGAAGGCTCACCTTCGCCGGAGGCTGTTCCCGGGCCGTCGCTCGCGGCGGCGCTGCGGGAGCGGATGGGATTGAAGCTGGAAGCCGCCGGGGAACTGACTGGTGCCATGACTGCGAGAAACTGTTGCTTTGCCACGGGCCGCTCTGAGCGAGCGGCCCGGCAATGGCGCCAAATCACACGGTCGAAGACCTGGCCGCGGCGGGTTTCAAAGAAAACGAGTTTAGCCACAGATGAACACAGATGAACACAGATAAGCAATGCATGGCCAGTTCATGAATGTTTTCGCAGGTCTTCATCTTCTCGACGGCCTGCCGTTTGAACTCGAAGGTGCGTCGACGCCGATGAAAGGTGCGTCCTTTCGGCGTGTCTCAAAAATGGGGTTCAGTCCATAAAATCCGTTCTTTGCTTATCCGTGTTTCTCCGTGTTCATCGGTGGCCAATCATGCCTTGGCCTTACACCACGCCGTTTTCGAGCCCCACCCGCGTCAGCTCGCAATACGTCAGGATCAGCGTGCTGCGGAACATGGATTCGAACATCGTCCGGTCCTCCCCCGCCTTCCGGCAGTCCTTGGCGACCTCGCGGAACTCGGCGGCGACTCCCATGGCGTGCCGGTAGAGCGCGTCCAGGCGGCCGGGAAGCGCCGGCGCCGCGGTGGGCGCTTCCGGCGCGGGCGCGGGCGCGGGCTCGGGCTCGGGCTCGGCTTCGGGCTCGGCGGGCGGCGGCAGCGCGCGCTGCAATCCCCGCACGCTCCTGGCGACCTTCTGCACGTTGGCGGAGTTCAGCTCCAGCACTTCGTCCTCCACGCGCAGCGCTTTGTCCTGGATGAACGGCGCAACCAGCCGGTAGGTGTCCGCCGAGATGTGTACGCTCTCGGTGTGCTCGAAGTACTCGGGACCGAACTCCTGGAGCAGGCGAATGATCTCATCCGCCTGCGTGCCGCTCATCCTCAGGTGCTTCGGGCAGAATTCCTTCCACGTCAGCCCGAAGCGCCTGTAGGCCTTCTCGCCGCGAGCCTGCCGAAGGGCCGCCGCCTGCGCCGCCGAACAACGTCCGGCGACGATTCCAAAGGCCACGCTCTGCCCCAGAACCTTTCCTAAACCGAGCACTACCTCATCGGCCGGCGCCCGTCTGACAATCGATTTCTTCATATCTCCTCCTCCGGTTTGACAGCGACCCTGTCAAAAACACTTCGTAAGTAATTGAAAAGGGGAAACTTACAAAAGCATTTGACAGAGAACCTGTCATTTCCCCTTCCCGATTCCACTTTCTCACACGACCCTCGAAAAGCCGGTTGTCGCGGTTCCCGGAATGCCGTGCAAGCCGCTGAGGGATGGGAAGTTGGCGATATTTTCAAAATGTGTGAACGGGGAAACGGGGTGATCGCGGAAGGGGCACACGCGACAAGGGAGGGTCAAAAACCCGCCGCAGGCTGCCAGCCCAATGCCACATACTTTCGCACAAGTAGTGGGGCGGACCCCCCGGTCCGCGGCCGACGCCCCCGTCGGCCTGCTCGTACCCTGCAAGATGCCGATATCGTTCTTGCGGAAGCGGGACGAGGGCGTCCCGCGCGGACCAGGGGGTCCGCCCCACAGTCTATCTTGCCAGCAGCGCGCCCCAGTTCAACCCGGCGCCGAAGGCGGCCAGCACGATGGGGCCGCCGAGGGTCCCGCCCGCGCCGCGCCACCATTCCGTGGCGGCGATCAGCAGCGAGGCCGACGACGTGTTGCCGCAGCGCGCAATGTTGCGGAAGAAACGCTCCTCGGGCGCGCCCACGGCCTGCGCCACGCGCGTGATGAGGTTCAGGTTCGCCTGGTGCAGAAGATACGTTCCCACCTCGGTGGGCAGCACGCGGTTGCGCTCCAGCACCTCGCCGATGGCGCGCGGCAGTTTGCGCGAGGCTTGCAGGATGATGGCGCGGCCGTCCATGGAGAGCGGGGCGTCGAAGTCCAAGTGCAGGGCATCGGCGAAATCGCCGTCGGTCGCCAGCACGGAGTCCACGATCTCGGCGAATCCGGTTTCGGGGCTTACCAGGCAGGCGCCGGCGCCATCGCCGAAAAGGATGGCGGTGTCGCGGCCGGCGGGGTCCATGCGCACCACGCGCGACATGATCTCCGACGCCACCACCAGCACGTTGCCGTAGGCGCGGGTCAACTCGGCGGCCAGGGCGATGGCGAAGAGGCTTCCGGCGCTGGCCATCGGCAGGTCGATGGCGGGCTTGCCGGCCATGCCGCAGGCGGCGGCGATGGTGGAGGCCGGGCCGGGGAAGCGGCGCTCGGCGGAACCGCTGGAGACGATCGCCATGCCCACATCGGCGGCGGGAATGCCGGCGGCCTCCAGGCAATTCTTGGCGGCGGCAATGCCGAGGGTGGCGACGGTCTCATCGGCGGCGGCGTAGCGGCGCTCTTCAATGCCGGTCGAGCGCAGCAGCCAGGCTGCGTCGGCGCCCACCAGGGGAGCCAGCTCCGCGTTATCCACCACGCGGGCGGGCAGGTACGATCCCAGTGCGCGCAGCCAGGCCATGGTCAGCTCCGGTTCCGCAGGTAGGCTTCGATGCGCTCCACGGAATCGAATTTCCGCGGCGTGAGATCGGCGTCGGGAATCTTGACGGCGAACTCTTTTTCCAGCCCGGCCACCAAGTCAACGAGCGTGAAGGAATCGAGCGCGCCCGATTCGAAAAGCGATTCTTCCGGCGCCGGTTCGATGGGTTTGCCGGCCACCCGCTTGACGATTTCAACGATCCTTGTCTGTCTGTCCATGATCTGCCTGGCCCTGGGAGGCCGCTCCTCCGATTTCGTTTCGCGTCTTCTGGTACGCGTCGAACTGCTCCATAAGGTCGCCGAAGATCGCGGCGGCCAGGCGGCGGTACCCGGCCACGGTGAAGTGCACGTAGTCCCACTGCGCCAGGCCGGCGTAGACCCAGTCGCGCATGGAGCCCGCGCCGCCCATGCGCGCGCGCGTGTCCCAGAAGGTGCAGGCGTGCTCCCGGCAGGCGGCCTGCTGGGCTTCGACGATGTTGTCGATGCCGGGAACCACCTGCCATTTCCGTTGCGAGTAGCGCCAGCGGTCGGCGGGGCCGATCACCAGGATGGAGGCCGTGGGCGCGGCGCGGCGCAGGCGTTCCAGCAGACCGCCGAACATCTGGCGGTAGCCGTCCACGCTCCAACTCGAGTCGGTGGCTTCGTTGGTGCCGTAGGCCAGCACGATCAACCCCGGGTTGCGGTGTTGCATGTAAGTGGCCATCATGGCCTCGTCCCAGTGCTGGATCACCACCGCCTCCGCGCCGTTGAGGCCCAGGGCTTCGTAGGTGACGCCCGCGCTCCTGTCGGCGGCCCATCCGAAAAGCCGCACGGGGCGCGAATCCAGGGTGACGAGTTTGAAGCGGTGCGGGCCGGGCGAAATCTGGTACGCCGTGGAACCGGGGCCGGTGTCGCCATCGGTGTGGATTTCGTCGGTGCGCTGCTCGTTGTCGAACAAAGCCAGGCTTCCGCCGCCGGGTTGCAGCAGGTAGTCGATTTCCAGGCGGTCGCATTCGGCGTCGAGGTACACGGATTGGCCGGCGCGCGCGGTGTAGATGCCGACGCCGCCCAGCCCGAAGTACCCGTCGCCGGCGCCGGTGTGGCCGCCGTAGGTGTGCCAGAGGGTGGAAGCGCCGCCCGGCGCGTCGAAGCGGCGGTAGCCCGGAAAGGGATGTCCGGCCACGGCGTAGCCCGCGCCGCCGTCGCCGAAGCGAGCCTTGAAGAGCTCGCGCAGCCCGCCGGTCCATTCGTCGGCGGCCGTGTGGGAGTCGCCGAAGTGCATCATGTGGACGGTTTTGGGCTCCTGTCCGGCAGCCAGGCGGGCGAATTGCTCGAACACGGGGACGAGCGCGCCGGCTTGCAGGAGCGCGTGGCCGGCGGAATCGTCAAGATACTGCTCGACCTTGGCGGCGGCCGCGCTACGCTGTGCGGCGGTGCTTTTGGGAACGGGCGCGGGCCGGGGCTTGCGCCTGCGGGTGGTTTGCGTGGTCTGCGCGGCGAGCGAGAACGCGGTCGCGGCCAGGCAGAGAGCGGTGATCGCGCGCGGACAGCTTCCCATCGTCAGTACCAGAGTAGCGTTTGTGCGGGGGGTCTGTCATGGGGCGGGACCGGAGGCAGTGCCCGAAGTTTGCGTTGAGGCTGTTCGGGCTCACCAGGAAGCAGGTTTGTGCAACTGTCCTCCGCACCCGTCGTAGACTGGATCGGGGAATTGGGCATGCTTCAGCAGGTTCATTGGGATGGTGTTGTGCTTGTGAGAGACCGATCGTAGTTCGGCGGCGAAACCGCGAGTTGGATGCTGGGCTGGAACGTAGACGAAGATCCGCGTGAGCGGGAACCTCTTCTTAATAATCTTAACTGCGGGTACCAGATCGGAGTCCCCGCTCACCAATATCATCTGATCGCATGCTCCCTGATAAGCGTCGTCCAGCATATACACCGCGATATTGACGTCAGTGTGTTTTTCCTCTCGCGTTTCGAAGAAACGGCTTCCAGGGTATGTACACAGTGAGTTCGTGCACTTGATGCGTTTGCGCTTGAAATGACCAAGAACAGGCTCCACAACCGGTGTCGTCGCTAACGCCTTCAGGTAAGTCTCCTGGTTGGGCCTGTGTGAGCCATCCACCATGGCCGTAAAGTAGCGAATGCACTGGATGTTGTCGGCAGGCCGGAGCAGTTGGAAGAAGCGCGCCAGGTTAAGCCACTTGTAGCACGTCCCCTTGATGGCGCCGTAGTAGAAATTGAAGCCGTCAACGTAGACAATCGTCTTCAGATGCGCGGCAGTTGGCGTGGTCAAATCAAAAGGGCGGTCATATAGGCCGCCCGGACCGACCCTTCCGGGTCGGGGAGTCGTAAGAACTATTGTAAATGATCCAATCGCGACTTGACAATACCCGCAGTTGAGGGTACAGCCTAGGGTCGAGACCCCGATTACGCTAGCATTTCGTCGGCGGCCGTATGGGAGTCGCCGAAATGCACCATGTGGACGGTTTTGGGCTCCTGTCCGGCAGCCAGGCGGGCGAATTGTTCAAATACGGGGACGAGCGCGCCGGGCTGCAGGAGCGCGTGGCCGGCGGAATCCTCCAGGTACTGCTCGACCTTGGCGGCGGCCGCGCTACGCTGCGCGGCGGTGCTTTTGGGAACGGGCGCGGGCCGGGGCTTGCGCCTGCGGGTGGTTTGCGTGGTCTGCGCGGCGAGCGAGAACGCGGTTGCGGCCAGGCAGAGTGCGGTGATCGCGCGCGGACAGCTTCCCATCGTCAGTACCAGAGTAGCGTTTGTGCGGGGGTGCTGTCATGGGGCGGGACCGGAAATGTGCGTTGAGGAGACTCCGCGGCCAACCAGCCCGCTGTATGTAGCGCCAGCGGCCGCTTCCTTCAGACTTGCGACCTCCCTGCCTCCGCTTGGCAGCCAACAAGAAAGCGTGCGCGGCCTTGCGACTAACGCACGCTGGATTCACTCTTTGAAGTCATCTTACGCGAAGGTGAAAGACAGGTTCTCGGGGTCCATCTCAAGTCCGGGCCTCTTCTTGGACTTCCGAATATGTGGAAACGAACGAATCACCTGCTCCATTTTTCCCTTCAGCCCTTCGCCGAGTGCGAGCGCCACGGTCCTAATCAGGCGGTCGCTCTGTTCGCCAATCTTGTCTTCGTCGTTCTCCCACTTCGACAAATTCGTTTTGTGAATGTCCAGCAAATCCGCAAGCTGCACCTGGGTCATATTCAGGTACTTGCGAATAAACCTCACGTCTTCGCCCTGCAATCGATATGGCTGGCTCACAACGGCAAACGCCAGTGTTCGCATGAGATCGTTCATACGCGGTATGACTATATCGTCGTTTCCGCATTTCGAACACCGGGTAATCTCGATGCCTTGCAGCACAACATTTCGTAGCCCACATTCCGTGAATCGGTAGTTCCCTCGGACTACGCTGGCTGGCGCGCCGCAGGCGGTGCATTCAGCCTTCTTCATTTTTTCCCCCTTGCCTCGATTGAAAACACTGTAATCAAGAACGCCAACTCGAAGGTCTTAAAAGAAAATATAATTGCTACCCATCTTCCGCCTGCCTCGCGTCCCTCCATTCGGTACTTCCATTCTCCTGTCCTGATGTCTTGTTCAGGCGGATCGAAAATCCGCCCCCGCCGCAAAACTCCTCACGCATCTTCGTACGAGAGTTCTTCTTTAGCGAGTTCTTGCCGAAAGTGCCCGCCGTGCTTTACCCCTCCATCTTCAAGGCAGTAGTGCAGCAGGTCTACGGCTTCCCGAAGAGTTCGGCAGGCTACCGCCATATGTTGGTAAGATACCAACCCAGCAACAGGTTGTCAACCGATTTTCCGCACCCCAACCGCTAGTGGTATTTCACCAACCCTTACTGTCTGTTGAGATGCGCGTCCGCGGTTCCAGGTTTCGCCCGGCCACCATGGAGCAAAGCCGTGCTGGCACGCTGGGCCAAGGGCAGCGAAAAACGGAAGTGAAGCTTGGTTCTACCGCCGCCCCACCTGTGAGAGACTCATCGTCCGAAAACCAGCAAAACTTTGCCCTAATGCCTCTGCGCAGCCATCGATCACCATTTAGCGCACTACCCGTCACCGTGCAACGGCGTGGGTAGCAGCACGCGGCTCCGCGGCCATCCGCAGAACCTGCCTCAACTTATACCTATTCAACCCCGCCCCCAGTTCCCGCGCGAACACCGTGGCAATCATCTTGCCTCCGGCCGGCCCCGGGTGGATCAGGTCGGCCGAGACCAGGCGCGGCTGGCCGTTGTACCAGCGGGCCATGGTGCCATCGCCGCCCATGGCGTGGAACGTGTCGAAGAAGCCGCAGCCCGTGTCCCGCGCGACACGCCGCTGGATGTCCACCAGCTTGGGGATCGTGGGCATGGTGATAATCTCCCCGCCGGAGTGCTTGCCGCGGTCCATGGGGCTCATCAGCAGAATCGAAGTCTCGGGCAGCGCGGCGCGGATGCGGCGGATGGCCTCGCGCAGCTCACCCTCGTATCCTCTGTCGATGAACGCTCCGAAATCGGCCTCGTTGGTGCCGTAGTTGACGATCACCAGGTCGGGGTGGCGCTGGCGCAACTCGGCGGCCCAGTGGTCCGCGTTCATGATCTGCGCCAGCACGTGAATGGAAGCGCCGTTGAGCCCCAGGGTGTCGTAGACCACGCCGGGGCCGGGCTTTTCGGCGATGACGCCGAACACGCGCACCGGCGGCCGCTCCACGCGCAGCTCCAGCGTGCGCACGCCGGCTGGCGCCAGCAGGCCGGCGAAGCCCGGTGTTTTGCGGTCGGCGCTGGTGTCCAGCGTGCCCAGGTGCCGGCCGTCGCCGGTGACGCTCAGCCAGCCGCCGCCGGGCTGTTTGAGATACCAGACCTCGAAGTGCCGGTGCCCGGGGCTGGAGTAGACGATGCGGCTGGACGCTCCGCCCGCGCCGGCGAAGGAAACGCCGCCCAGCCCGAACAGGCCGTCGTGCGATTCGTAGCTGGTGGAGCGGCTCATGTCCCAGCCGGAGCCGCCGATCCGCACCCCGGTGTGCTGATACCAGGCCCAGGGCTTGTCGATGAGGATGAAGCCGTGGCCGGCGTCGCCGTAGCGGCTTTGCAGGATGGCGCGCACGTCGCCGGTGATGAGGTCGGCGGTGGTGGGCGAATCGCCGTAGTGGACGATGCGGGTGATGGCGTCGGGCTGCTTCTTCTCGGTGCGCCACAGGGCGGCGTAGAAGGAGTCGAGCACCCCGGCAGAGTCCTCTAGAAGCGCCGGCGCGCCTTTGCGGCCGAAGCTCGGCTCGGGGGCCAGCGGCGTGGGATCCTCGTGGCGCTGGAGCGGGCTCAGCGGGGTGCGCGCGGGATCGAAATCCACGATGGAGGCGAACTGCGCGGGCGTCGGGCCCTGGATGGCCGGCAGCAGCAGGTGCGCGCCCGAGAGCAGCGCGGCCAGCGTCAGGAGCGTGAGCGCGGTTTGGACGGGGAAGGCTCTCATGGGTTAGAACCGCGAGTACACGAAGGCCACACTGCCGCGGCCGCCCAGAAGCTGGATAGCCGCCGCGACCAACAGGAGCGCCGCTGCGTGAACGTAGAAGGGGCTGGCCGCGAAGCGGTCCATGGCGCGAGCGTACCACTCTTTGGGCACGAACAGCGCGGCCGCCGCCAGCGCCAGCACGGCGAGGAGCAGCGGCGAAACGGCTTCCAGCCCCACGGTCAGCGAGCCGATCCGCTGCAGGATCTGCCCGGCCTCCGCCAGGCTGCCGGCGCGGAAAAAGATCCAGGTGAAGCACACGAACTGGTAGGTGGCGAAGATGGCCAGATAGCGGCCGATGCGGCTCGGCTGTGGCCGCGTGGGGCGGCGGCGCAGGCGCACCTGCCGCCAGCGATCGAGAGCCAGCGCGCCGCCGTGCAGCAGTCCCCAGATGGCGAAGGTCCAGGTGACGCCGTGCCACAGGCCGCCCAGCAGCATGGTGATCACCAGGCCGGCGTAGGGCATCGTTTTGGTGCGCTTGCCGGGGAGGGAGAAATACAGGTAGTCGCGCAGCCAGTTGGAGAAGCTGATGTGCCAGCGCCGCCAAAACTCGGCGATGTTGGCGGAGAGGTAGGGGCGGTCGAAGTTCCGGGGAAGCTCGACGCCCACCAGCAGCCCCGCGCCGCGCGCGATGTCGGTGTAGCCGGAGAAGTCGAAGTAGAGCTGCAGCGAGAAGGCGTACACGGCGAGGAGGGCCTGCCCGCCGCTGTACAGGTTGGGCGTGTCGAAGACGCGGTTGACCAGGTTGTCCGCCAGGAAATCGGCGATCAGGGTCTTCTTGAGCAAGCCGAGCGCGATGAGGAAGAAGGCGCGGCCGCCGGTGGAGCGGTCGAGCGCCGGAGGCTTGGCGAACTGCTTGACCAGCTCGGCGACGCGGGTGATGGGACCGGCTTGCAGCGTGGGGAAGAACGAAACCGCGGAGAGATGGGCGAGCAGGCTGCCGGTGCCCTCGGCGTCGCGGCGGTACAGGTCGATGGTGTACGTGAGCGCCTGGAACGTGTAGAAGGAGAGGCCGAGCGGAAAGACCCAGTCCCAGCCCGGACTCAGGAACCAGCCCATGTGCCGCGAGCCCACCAGGAGCGACAAGTTGACGGCGATGCTGAGGCTCACCAGGGCGCGGCGAGGCGCTCGGTCCTGGAAGCGCATCAGGCCGAGGCCCACCAGGTAGTCGATGGTGGCGCACGCGGGAATCAGAAAAATGTAGAAGAGACCGAAGCGCGCCAGGAACAGGAAATTGGCGGCCAGGATGACCGTCAGCCGGGCGAGGCGCGACCCGGCGCAGCCCCAGTACAGGAAGAAGACGGTGGCGAGGAAGACGAAGTAGAGGCCGGTGCCGGATTGCACTTGCATATTGTAGCGAAGGGAGCAGGCAATTCGAGGGCCAGGAGCGCTGGCCAGGACCGCTGGCGTGATGTGGGGCGGAGCGCTGGTCCGCGCGGGACGGCCTCGTCCCGCTCTCGTTCGTAGGATCGAATGCCTGCCACTGGCAGGAGGCCGGCCAGGGGGCCGGCCGCGGACGAGGGCGTCCGCCCCACGGACGGATGGTAAAATTGGGGCTCTTCCGATGTCCCGAAAAGCCGCGCCGTGGTCCCGCCCCAAGACACCCGCTCAGCCGCCAACGCCCACGGCCCCGTCACTGGACGCCGATGCGGCGTCGCGCTGGTTGCGGGTGCTGGTGCTGGCCTGCGCAACGGTCGTACTTTTGGCCGTCTTCTCGCACGCGTTCGGCGACGCCGACGGCTGGTGGCACCTCAAAACGGGACAGTACATCGTCCAGCAACACCGGTTGCCTGTGCCCGATCCCTTCTCCTTCACCACCGAAATGGGCCAGCCGCTCTATCCCGAAGAGCCCATGATCCGCCATTTCAACCTGACGCACGAGTGGCTCTCGCAGGCGATTTTCTATGCGGCATACGCCGTGGGCGGCTTCGGCGGAGTGGTGGCGCTGCGCACGCTGCTGCTGTTCTCCTTCTGCGCGCTGGCCGGGCTGCTGACCTATCGGCGGACGAAGGAGTTTTACTGGGCGGTGGCCGCGGGCCTGGCCGCCGCCAACGTCATCGACGTCCTGGCCGTGGAGCGGCCTCACATCTTCACCTACGTGCTGCTGGCCGCCACCCTGCTGATACTGGAACGCGGCCGGCCTTTGTGGCTGCTGCCGCCGCTGTTTCTGTTCTGGGCCAATTGCCACGGCGGCTTCGTTCTGGGCTGGGTGGCCCTGGGCGGATACTGCGCCCAGGCTGTGTGGCTGCGGTGGCGCGGCCGGCCGCGGGCGGACGAGCGGCGTCTGTTGTCGGTGACCGTCTGCTCGGTGCTGGTGGCGGGCCTCAACCCCAACGGCTTCCGGATTTTCCAGGTGCTGGCCAGTTACCGGCGCAGCGGCATGCAAGCCTCCATCCTGGAATGGCAGCCTCCGCATTACGGGGAGTTGTCGGTGTACACCGTGCTGCTGTATTCGGGCGCGCTGTGTCTGCTGTGGGCAGGCAGGCGGGCGCGGCTGGTGGACTGGCTGCTGTTCGCTCTCTTCGCCGCGGCTTCGGTCTCCGCGCTGCGCAACGGCTTCCTGATCGCGCTCGCCGGGCCGGTCATCGTGGCGGCCTACTTCCCCTGGAAGCGGGCCATGGCATGGGTGGGACAGGGTCTGTTACTCGCGCTGGCGATTTCCACTTACTGGAACATGGGCGGCGCGGGCCAGTGGATGAAGCCGCTGGCGGTGGCGGCGGCGCTGGCCGCGGTCTGTTTCCTGGCGGCGCGCGGACGCATGCGGATCGCCGAGGCCGGGGTGGCGGTGGCGCTGGCCTGCGCGGCGTATGCGCAGAGCGCCTCGCCCAGAGCCTTCCGCTTCATCGCCGGTGAGGACTTCTGGCCCCAGGGGGCGGCCGATTTCATGCTCGTCCATCGCATCGCCGGCCCGATGCTCAACAACTACCACCAGGGCGGCTACCTGATCTGGAAACTGTGGCCGCGGGAGCGCGTCTTCATCGATGGCCGCGCGCTCAACGAAGCCGTCTTCCGCGACGCGTACCGCATGATCACGCTCGACTCCAGCGGCGGCAGGGACCCGGCGCAGCTTTTGAACGATTACGGCATCGAGGTGATTCTCATGAGCGGCATCGAGTTCACCAGCGGACAACCGTACTCGCTGCCTACGGCTCTCCTGGTCCTCCCGAAGACCGAGTGGAAGCTGGTTTACCAGGACCACATGGACATGATCTTCATGCGCCATCCGCCGCCGGACGTGAAACCGCTGAACCGGCTGGATGGCCTGGTCAGCCTGGAGAACCAGTGCCAGTTTCACATGCAGTTCTACCCCACCGAACCGCGTTGCGCCCTGGGCCTGAGCAAGACGTTCCAGGCGATCGGCGACGACGCCCGGACGGGGAAATGGCTCCGCTCCTGGGTGGAGCGAAAGCAGGAGCCCGATGCGGATGCGGAGCGCGCCTACCGGCTGATGATGGGGCGCTAGGGCCTCGACCGTGTGATTTGGCGCCATTACCGGGCCGCTCGCTCACGCTCGCGGTTCTGTCCGGAACCGCGAGCGTCAGCGAGCGGCCCGTGGCAAAGGAACAGTTTCTCACGGTCACGGCACTAGGGCCGCATATCCGACACGGGGGCGAAACCATCGGGGACGACCGGCAACGTCCGCGCGGCGCAGGGGAGATACGGTGCTTCCCCGGGAGACGGTGCGCGCCTTGGGACGGAGTCGTCAGTCCCCGCGTTTTCGCGAATGCGCCGGCCGTCTACTGAATCACCAGGTTTGCCCTCTGGAATGCGAACTTGCGGCCGGCTTCGTCCACCACGTTGAGCTGGCAGACGTAGTTGCCGGGCGGAATGGTCTTGAGCGGAACCTGAAGCTGCACCGGCGTGGCGTTGGGGCGCGTGGAGACTTGCCCGGTGGCCGTCACGGGAGCCGATTCGAACGTCTTCAGGCCTTTCTGGTTGAAGAGGCTCATGGTCACGGCCACGCGGCGGTTGGCCGGCACGGCGGGATCGGGCGCGGCGTCATATACGTCGAAAGCGATGTACATGTTCTGGCTGCGCCGGAAGACGCGGGTGATGCTGGGAACGATCTTCTCGTTGCCGAGGATCAGCGGGTCGGCGTCCACGGTCTTCTGGTTGGACTTTTCGGCTGCGCCCACGGCGGCCTTGAGCGCGTCCTTCTGGCCGCTCCAGATCACCGAGCTGGTTTTGAGCGTCATGGAATCGGCCGCCAGATCGGGGACCACGAAGCGCGTGTCGAAGGTGCCCATTTTGCCCGACTGGTTTTCGCGCACCAGAAAACGGAGACGGTAGCGGCCGGGAGCCAGCGTGAATCCGGCGTCATAGTGGAAGCTCCGGTTGGCCAGAGTCTCCTTGCTGGCGGCGTCCAGGTGCACCTTGATGTTATCGCGCACGTAGCCCACCTGCGCCTTGCGTTCGTTGAGCACGTTGCCGATGAAATCGAACTCGGTTTCGCCGCCGCTCTTCCAGTCCTTCAATCCGATCAGCGATCCCGGCACCTTGACCGAGATGGGAACGAAGTAAGCGGTCGGGGAAATGCGGAAGTAGTCGATTTCGAGCGCCAATGGGATCTCGGTGACCGGGTCGGCGGCGGTGAGCGCCTCCTGTAACTTCATTTCCTTGTCGGCGCTGGTGAACTTACCCCACACCTTATCGGCATAGTAACCCGGCCGGGCTTCGACGCTGGCCGTGATATTGCCGTTCAGCTTGACGGTAATCTTGCGGTACTTGCCGTCGAGCGCGGGGTTGGTGGTGTAGTAGCCCAGAATGTAGTAACTGCGGAACTCCTGCTGCGCCTGCACGATGCCGAGCGAAAGATCGTTGCTGTCGAGGAACGCCTTGCCTCCGGTGTCGGATGCCAGCGAGACCAGCGTCTCCTGGGAATTGTTGATGCCGGCGCGCTGCGAGTTGTACTGCGACCCGGTGTAGACGCCGTTACCGCGCGACGACGCGCTGGATGCCGCCCCGCCGGGAGGGTCGCCCATCAGGCCGCGCGCATCGATGGGGAAAATGGCCACGTTGGCCTTGACGGCGGCGTTGATGGAAGCTTCGAGCTGCGCCTGGTTATCGACGCCGGTGCGGCTGATGCCGCCGGTGATATAGATCAGCACCTTCTTTTCGGGCAGCTTGGCCAGCTTCTTGACGGCGTCTTCGATGGCGGCCAGCTTGCGGTCGGTATTGAAGATATTGAACTCGGTTTCGTCGGCGACAAAGGCGGCGCCGGTATCTTCGCTGTCGTCGTCGCCGGTGTCGGCCATGGCGGCCAGGTCGGCCATATCGCCGATGGGCAGATTCTCGATCACGGTCCGGAGCTGGTCGCGGTCCGCGGTGAAATCGGTCTTGACCTGGACGGTGGTGGTGAAGAGCAGGATGGCCACCATGTCGGAGGCGGTCATCTGCTTATCGAGGAACTTGAGGGACGAATCCTGGGCGCGGAGCTGGTCGGGAATCCCCATGTTGGAGAAATCGAAGAACAGCACCAGCAGGCGCTTGTCGTGATACTGAACCTTGTTATTCGGCTGCACGGAGATGGTGGTTTTGGGATCTTCGGGCAGCTCTTTCTGGCTTTCGAGCGTGGGCGCCTCGGGAGGCGGCGCCGGCTCCAGGCTGAGTTTTTGTATCTCGAACACGGAGATTTTCTGCGGCTTGCCGTCTTCGAGAACGCTGAAATCGTTCTGCGTGAGAGTATCGAGAACCGCGCCGGCTTTGGTCTTCACGGTGACATCCACGATCACCAGGTTGGCGGTGGACGTGAAGGTCGGGGTGGTCCCCGGCTGCGGCGGCGGTGTTTGCGGCGTTGGCGGCTTGGGTGGAGACTGCTGGCCGAGCGCCACGACCGCGAGGAATGCGACGATGCCTTTAATCCGCATGGCTAGAAATTGAACCTCATCACCAGGGTTACGTTGCGCGTGGCGGAAGCCGAAGTCGCGATCCCGAAGGTCTGGCTCCCGACGGTGGTTCCGAATCCCGTGATCTGAACGTGGTTCAGAACGTTGTTGGCCTGAATGCGCAATTGCAGCGTCCGCCGGCTTTCGCCGAACCGCCAGGCGCGATTCAGCGTGCCGCTGGAGGTCCAGATGGCCGGCCCGGTGATGGTGTCCCGGCCGGCGTCGCCCCAGGTTCCCGCCGCCGGCGTGGCGAACGCGCCCAGGTTGAAGTAGGGGTTGCCGCCGGGGACGGCATCGATGGGGGCGCCGGTGGCCTCGGCGCGCAACTGGCCGTTGACGGCATGGGTGACCGAAGAGCCGGAAATGGTTGCTGTGCGGGGGTTGCCGGAATGCAGGTTGATGCTGCCATCGAGGGTCCAGCCGCGCAGCACCTTGGCTTCCCAGGTTTCGTTGCGCCAGAACCCATGGATGCCCACGGGAGCCGACAGCGTGTAGTGAAACTGCAGGTTGTGACGCTGATCGAAGCTGGAAAGGCCGCGTTCCGCGCTCCAGTCGTTGGGATTCTGGATGACGGTGCCGCCGGTGGAGGTGAAGCTGGTGGCGTCGTCGATGGACTTCGAGAAGCTGTACAGCAGCATGGCCGACATGCCGCGCGAGAAACGCCGCGTCATCCGCACCTGCCCCGAATTGAAGATGGAGTTGCCGCCGTTGGTGGCGTAAAGGAAACCCGTCGACTGGGCGGTGGAGGGAGTGGCCGTCGAGACGCCGCGCGTTTCCACGCCGGGAGGCACGGCCAGGGGAGCCAGTTCCATGTCGAGTCCGGTGCCCTTGGTGCCGATATACTCGATCTCCGCCAGCAGGTTGCCGGGCAGGGTCTGTTGCAGCGCGATGGCCCAGGTCTGGGCATAGGCGAGGTGCCAGTTTTTATCGACGGCGAAGTTATTGGTGACGGCGTTGGGCGTCGCGGGAAAGCCGTTCTGCAGAGTCAGCAGGTCCGACAGGCTGGTGCTGAGAGTCCCCGTAGCGAAAAAGGGCGGCTCGGCGGCCAATCGGGAGGCTATGGTGGGATACGCCTGGCCCGTATACAGGATGCTGTAACCGCCGTGGATGACCCGGCTGTGTTTCTGCGACGGCCTCCAGGAGAAACCGAGACGCGGCGAGAAGTTGTTCGGGTCGCCGTTGACCAGGCTGGCCGGGTACCCGGTTGCGCCCGGGGTAACTACCGAATAAGTGGTAAGGCCGGGGCCGCTAACCGCCAGGTTGGCGAGACGCCCCTGCAATTCGGTGTACGGCGCGAAATACTCCCAGCGCAGGCCCAGGTTCAGAGTCAGGCCCGCCGCCACGCGCCAATCGTCCATCGCGTAGGCGCTGGCGTACCAGCCGCGGAAGTAGTCGCTGTAGTTGTCCGATTTGCTAAGGCGCAACGAACTCTGCTGCGGATAGCCCAGCAGAAAATCGGCCATGTCGAATCCCGTGCCGGCCACCACGTTCCCGTTGGCGTCTATCTGGCTGGTCACCAGCCCGCCGAAACTGTACGACCCGCGGGCATTGGAATAGGAGATCGGGTTGCTCCGCATCCGCCGGTAGCCCGAATCCAAAACTCAGGTTGTGCTTGCGCTGCGCCACGTAGGTGATGGTATCGGTGAAGTTGGCGGTCTGGCTGCGGCTCAGCGAAGCCGAGGCGTCGCTCATCCCGCTGAAGTTGGTGAACGAGAGGCCCGGCGGGCCGTAATTGATGGGCGACTGCTCGGTGCCCGTGATGCCCAGGTCGGCCGCGATGTTGGCGCCATAGGCGAAGAACGGCGTGGTTTTACCGATGTTGCGGCTGAACGAAAGGTTCGCGCTGTTGTTGAACCGCGGTTTGAAAACGTGCCGCCAGCCCACGCTGGAGCTCAGGCCGTAGCCGCTGCCGGTGTCGGTGAAGCCGAAAATGTTGCTCTTGCTGGTGGAATCGTTGCCGCTGTACTGCTGGTTGAAACTGAGCGTGTCCTTGGTCGTCACCGGGCCGTTCAACCGCAGGCCGATCGAATGGCTCTCGCTGGGGCTGGCAACGGCCACCGAGTAGTTCTGAATGAGACCCGGATACAACTGGCTGGGGTAATAGTTCAGCAGCGCCAGCGAGGCCGGGTTGACGCGGCCGGCGGGGACGATATTCCCGGGGAACGGCGCGCCGCCGAGCGGATCGAAGATGCTCACCGGCTTGCCGGCCAGCAGGGCGCTGGAGAAATCGCCCGCGCGCTCGGCCGGGGTGGGAACCGTGGACGACAGGTTGGTGGCGCTGTGATTGTGCCGGTACGTCAGGTTCAGGTACACGAACCAGTTCTTCTGGACCGTGACCAGGTGGGGAATCTGCAAGGGTCCGCCGACGTTGCCCGTGATGTTCTGGCTCGACGAGGAGGGCTTCTGCAAATGGTTGCCGTTGAGAGCGAACGGAGCGGCATTCAGCGAGGAGTTGGTCACGGTGACGCCGATCGACCCGGAATAGGGAGCCTGCTGATTGCGCCGGCGATTGCCGAACGCGGCATACTGTCCTCCGTAGGGAGCGCCACGCCCGCCGCGCCCAGCCGTACCACCGCCGCCGCCACCGCGGCCTCCACCACCACCACCGCCTCCGCGGCCACCGCCTCCACCAAATCCGCCGCCGCCTCCCGCGCCGCCGCCTCCCGCGCCGCCGCGCCCACCACCGGCGCCGCCCAGACCGCCGCCGGTATCGGCGCCAAACCCGCTGGTGACGCCGGCCGCGCCGAATCCGCCCATGCCCAGGCCGTCGGCGCTGCCGAAACCCGCGCCCGCCAGGCTGGCGCCCAGCATATCCAGACCGCCGCCCTGAGCGCCGCCCGGGCCGCCCCGGCCGCCGCCCTGCCGCATGCTACGGGCCATGTCGTCGGAGGCCGCGCCGAGACCGCCGCTGACGCTGCCGGCGATGGTGAGATCGCTGGCCGCGCCGCTATCGGCCGCGGGCACGCTGATGTCGCCGGCCGCCGCGAGATCCTGCGCGCCCAGGTCCGTGGCGTTGACGTTCACGTTTTGAAAGCCCTGGCCCTGAGTGTTTTGCCCGCGGCCGGCGCGGCCCTGTCCCGAGGCCTGGCTGTTCTGCGCAGGCTGCCCGGCACGGCCCTGGGCGTTCTGCGCCTGCTGCGCGCCGCCACGGCCCTGGCCTCCGCCGCGGCGTCCGGAACCGCCCTGCGCCCGCGTTGCGGGAGCGGCCGTTGCGGGAGCGGCCGTCTTGGCTGGTTCGGCGGCAGCGGGCGGCGGTGCGGGCACCGCCTTGGGCGGCTCTTCTCCGGGCTTCAACGGGTTGCTGGCCGACCCGGGCTCTCCGGCGCGCGGCATCTCCAGGGTCCATTCGCGACCGCCGGGTTCCAGCGTAATGGTGACCTGGCTGCGCCGCGGCAGAAAACCGAACGAGGAGACTTCAATTTCCCACACACCGGGAGTGAGATCGAGCGAATAGCGCCCGTTCTCGTCGGTGAAGGCGGCCACTTTGGCGCCGCCCTGGCGGGCAGTGACGGTGGCGCCGGGGATGAACTGGTCGGCAGCTCGAACCGAACCAGTGAATTGGGTTGCGGACAGCAACCCGGAACCCAGCAGGATGGCAGCAATCGGGAAAGTGCGTTTCACGGAGACCTATATCTCTAGTTCAGCCCCGGAGCCGGCGAAGTTCGCCTTTATTTTCATCACGAAGGCTCACGGTTCGAGGCGGATTTCTGCAATAGAGAAGATGATTTCGGACAGGAGGATGTTACAGGGCGGGGACGGCCGCGGCCCCGAAGGGAGCCGCGGCCGCAAGAGAGCGGCGAGCGGGCCGGTCTTACAGGCCCTTGGCTTCCAGGAAAGCGATGAGATCGATCACGCGGCAGGAATAGCCCCACTCATTGTCGTACCAGGACACAACCTTCAACAGGTTGCCATCCAGGACCTTGGTCAACTGGCCATCCACGATGGAGCTGTTGGGGTTGTGCAGCATGTCGGTGGACACCACGGGGTCGTCGGTGTAGGCGAGGATGCCCTTGAGTTCGCCCTCGGCAGCCGCCTTGAGCGCGGCGTTGACTTCTTCGGCGGTGGTCGATTTCGCCAGCACCGCAACAAGATCCACCACCGAAACGTCGGGGGTGGGCACGCGCATGGCGTAACCGTCCAGCTTGCCCTTCAACTCCGGCATCACCAAGCCGATCGCCTTGGCGGCGCCGGTGGTGGTGGGGATCATGTTAAGCGCGGCGGCGCGGGCGCGGCGCAGGTCTTTGTGCGGGAAGTCGAGAACCACCTGATCGTTGGTGTAGCTGTGGATCGTGGTCATCGATCCTTTGAGGATGCCGAACTTCTCGTGCAGCACCTTCACCACCGGTCCCAGACAATTGGTGGTGCAGGAGGCGTTGGAGATGATGTGGTGTTTGGCGGCGTCGTAGGCGGCATCGTTGACGCCCATCACGATGGTGATGTCCTCATTCTTGGCGGGCGCCGAGATGATGACCTTTTTCACCGGGCCGCGGATGTGCTTGCAGGCGTCCTTGGCATCGGTGAACTTGCCGGTGCTCTCGATGACCACCTGTGCGCCGACGGATGCCCAGTCCAGCGCCGCCGGGTCCTTGGTGGCGAACACCTTGATCTTCTTGCCGTTGACGGTGATGGAGTCGGCATCCGCGGAAACACTCGCGGGAAACGTACCGAGCACCGAATCGTACTTCAACAAGTGCGCCAGCGTCCTGGTGTCGGTGAGGTCGTTCACCGCTACGAATTCCACGTCTGTCCGGCCCAGCGCGGCGCGGACGACGTTGCGGCCGATACGGCCGAAGCCGTTGATACCTACTTTGACTGCCATGGTTTCTCCTTGATTTTGATACAAGCTAGTGGGATCGGGGTTAATACAAAGGATATCAGGCGGCGGGTACCGGCGGCAACCGGGACAGGGATGCCGATGTCCGAAAATGTGGGGCGGACGCCCTCGTCCGCGGCCGGCCCCCCGGCCGGATTTTCGTCGGCGACGGAAATTTGAATCCGGGCCAAGAGCGGGACGGGGGCGTCCCGCGCGGACCGGGGGGTCCGCCCCACTCAGCCGCGGCCGGAGAGTTCGCTATAGTAATCGTTGCGGGCGCGAGCATGGAAACCACCCACACAGCCGGGAAGCGGGATGCATTGCGGATCGTCATCCAGGTGGGCATGTTCCTGGTGGCATATTTCTTCCTGGACCTGTTCTTCTGCTACCCGCTGTTCAAGTGGATCGGCGGCGGGTTCGCCGGGCCGGCCACGGCGGGTCTGGTATCGGCGGCGTTCGCCAGTTGGCTGTGCTTGCGGGTTTTCGAAGATCTCCCCGTGGCGGCGCTCGGATTGTGGTGGAACCGCGCCTCGGCGGATAACCTGGCGGCGGGCCTGGCGGGCGGAATCGGTTCGGCCTGCCTGGTGCTGGTTCCCCCGCTGCTTCTGGGAGTGGCGCATATCGAGTTCACCGGACCCTTCGACTGGAGCGGCATGGCGTTCGCCACGGTCTTCCTGGCGGTGGGCGCGATTGGCGAGGAACTGTTGTGCCGCGGCTATGCGTTCCAGATTCCGATGTCGCGGTTGGGACCGATTGGCACGGTGCTTCCCATGGGCGTGCTTTTCGGCCTGCTGCACGCCAGGAATCCCCACGCCACCTGGTTCGGCATCGCCAATACGGCGGGCTTCGGAATGCTGTTCGGCTACGCCTACGTGCGCAGCCGCGACCTGTGGCTGCCCATCGGACTGCATTTCGGCTGGAACTTCACCTTGCCGCTATTCGGCGCCAACCTGAGCGGGATTAACATAATAAATGAAGTTGTGGGCCACCGCATGGTGTGGACCGCCGGCGACCTTTGGAGCGGCGGCGCGTACGGTCCGGAGGCCAGCGTGCTGACCACCGGGGTTCTGCTCGCCGTCCTGGTGTATTTGTGGAAGGCTCCCATTCGCCGGCAGCATTCGCCGATCGTGGACCCGCCCGAGGAGACTGTATGCGAGCCATCGCCGCGCTAGCGACCTTCGCCCTCACCCTCGGTCCGCTGGCCACCGCCCGGCCGGCCGAGAAGCTCACCATGGACGAACGCATCGAACTGGTGCGCGGCCTCACCGCCGAGTACGCCAAGGCGAAGGTGCTGCTGCCGCGGTCGCGGAAAGCCCTGGAGTTCGACGCCTCCGGCACGTACGACAAGAAGGCCTGGTCGGAGATCGCCAAAGAGTACGGTCCGGCCGCGCGCCTGGGCGACACCATTCAGATCACCAAGGTGGAACTGGACGCGGACCGCATCGTGCTGCAGATCAACGGCGGTTTCAAGGGCGGCCGGAAGTGGTACCAGGGCGTGCAGATCGGCGGCGGGCCGAGCGGCAATCCCACGCCCGTCGCGGTTGGCGGCAACGATTCCAACGCGCCCGGCGGGACCTCGATCGAGATCCTGTTCCACAAGCCGCTGGAGCCGGTCAAGGCGGCCGCGGTCAAAAAGATGCTGGCCGCGGTACTCGATTTCGACCCGCACTCGGCCACCGAAGTGTATGCGGAAACCCTGCCGCCGGCGGTCAAGCAGGCCATCAAGGAGAAGCGCGCCATGGAAGGGATGACCCATGAGCAGGTGCTGCTGGCCATGGGGCGTCCGCGGGAACATTCCCGCGAAACCAAGGACGGCATCGAGCTGGAAGACTGGGTGTACGGCGTTCCACCGGGGAAGATCACCTTCGTGACCTTCACCGGCGACAAAGTAGTCAAGGTGAAAGAAGAGTACGCCGGGCTGGGGACCATCGCGCGCGATCCGGCGACGTTGCCGTAGGAGCCCTCGAACGCCCGCTCGCGCCGGACCGGGCCATCCGGCGCCCCGCCGCAATCCACCGGTTCGGGAACGGCTGTTGGAACGTATGGAAGCTCAGCCGGATGGCAGCGAGCTGAATCCCCGGCCCTTCCTGGTATAATCGCCCGTGAGTCAAGTACGATGGCACTTGAAGCAACCGCTTGCCGCTGGTTTCGGCGAAGCCGCGGAACGCCGCCCGTGTGCTGCGCATCGCCACCGGAAGCCGGCGCCGGAGTATCGAGACCCGATGGCGAGGCGGCGCGAAGTGGCGGCGTCCTTGCCGCGGGAATGAACGATCATGCCGGGGGGACGCTCTGCCCGCTTCGGTGAAGATCGATGCCTGAGCTAACCGTAGTCGCTCCCACTTTCAACGAACGCGTCAATGTGGAGGTTCTGTTCGCCGGACTGGACCGCGCTCTTTCGGGCATCGACTTCGAATTGATCGTGGTGGACGACGATTCGCCGGATGGAACCGCCGAAGCCGCCAGGAGGCTGGCGCGGTCCGACCGGCGGGTTCGCGTCCTCCAGCGAATCGGAAGAAAAGGTCTGGCGTCGGCTGTCGTCGAGGGGTTCATGGCATCGAGTTCTCCTTATCTGGCGGTGATCGATGCCGACATGCAGCACGACGAGAGCGTTCTGCCGCGGATGCTGGCGGAACTGAAAGCCGGAAACCTCGATCTGGTCATCGGCAGCAGAAACGCGGCGCAGGGAAGCATGGGGAAGTTCCCCTCGGAACGCGTGGCGCTGAGCAACCTGGGCAAACGGCTCAGCCGGCTGGTCTGTCACGTTGAAGTGTCCGACCCGATGAGCGGCTTCTTCGTCCTGACCCGCTCCTTTCTCGAAGAGGTAGTCCACTCGCTAAGTCTCGCGGGATTCAAGATCCTGATCGATATCCTAGCTTCATCTCCGCGCCCAGTCCGCATCGCCGAAACCGGTTATACCTTTCGCCCGCGGGTCCACGGCCGGAGCAAACTCGACGTTCTTGTCGGGCTCGAATATCTAAGACTCCTGGCCGACAAGCTGGTTGGCGGCTGGATCCCCGTGAATTACGTCCTCTATTCCCTCATGGGGACGATCGGCGCGATCGGTCAGATGGCATGCGTCTTTACGCTTCTCCACGTATTCCATTTTGCGTTCTGGAACGCGCAGGCAACCTCGAGTGTATTGGTTATCGTGGTCAATTTCCTGCTCAACAATTCGATCACTTTCCGCTCCCACAAGCTGGAGGGTTGGCACCTAATAGCGGGTTTGGCCCTCTATAGCGTTAGCTGCGGCGTGGGCCTGGTAACCAACGTCCGCATCGCGGACTTGCTCCGTTCGGGCCATGTTCCGTGGTATGCCGCGAGCTTCGTGGGGCTCCTCATCGGGTCGGTGTGGAACTACTGGGTAACTTCCGTGTTTGTGTGGCGGGTCTACCGCCGGCCGCGGGCAAGCCGGCGGCTTGAAGCCCGCGCTTGAGATTCCGGCGCGCCGGGCGCGGGGATGCGCCTGGAAGTCCCGCGCCGCGGAGTTGAGGCCCGAACTGGTTTCCAGGGATAAGCCGGCCGAGGGCGGCCAGGGCAACGGCTGTGCGGCGCAACCCAAAGCCGAACAGGACCGGCAGAATGCCATAAAGCAGCGGCCTCAACCGGCGCGCGGCAGCCGGCCGCGGGTCATCCCTTGGCTGCGCCAGTTCGCCCCGGCCCGGGGTGCATCGCTTCCGGCGCTACAGCGCCAGCCGCGGCGTCCGCGACCGTTCCACGCGCAACCGCAAACGGCGCTCGCGGCGGCGGATCTCCGGGGTGTCCTCCAGGGCCAGCGCGCCGCGCGTCATTTCGAGAGCCATGGCGAAATTGCGCTCGCGGTGCTCGTAGTGCTTGGCCAGTTCCTCGATGGCGCGCAGGCGATAGGGATTGCGCGAAGCCGCCAGATCGGCGACCACCGCCAGGGCCGCGTCCGGCCGGCCCAGGCGCTTTTCGAGAGCGGCGATTTCCCAGAGCGTCTTGAAGAGCAGCGCATCGGGAAGGCCCATATCCACCGCGCGGCGGTAGAGGCGCAGGGCTTCCTCGCGCCGCTCCGCCTGAGAGAGCCAGCGGGCCAGGCCGATCAGGTCGGCGCCGTGGCGCACGGCGGCGTCCTCGGGCGAGCGGAACGCAAACGGCACGATGGCGGTCAGGCAGGCCAGCGAAAGAATGTCGATCGAGTTGTGGTGAAGAACCGGAACCAGGCGGAACGCTTCCTTGGACCGCAGGTAGTCGAAGTAGACGTAGGGAATCATCTCGCCGGGCAGATCGCCCTGGCGCTCCACTCCCAGAATCTGACTCTCCAGGTCCACCAGGCGGCAGCTTTCCAGGCGCAACTTCCAGAGGCGGCGCGCGCCGAAAAGCAGGTCGAGGTGCTCCATGCGGCCGAAGGGATGGCGGGCGCGCGACATGCGGTAGCGTGTCTCCAGCAGCGGCTGGTCGAAAGCCTTGCCGTTGTAGGTAATGAGCACGTCGAACCGCGACAGGTGCTCGGAGAGGCGGCTGAGCATGGACGGCTCGTCGCCATAGTCGCGCATGAAGAACTGGCGCAGGCGGAAGCCGGCCGGCTCGATGGAGCCCACGCCCACCAGGAACGCGTAGGTGCCGGTGCCGCCCGCCAGGCCGGTGGTTTCCGTGTCCAGAAAGGCCCAGCGGGTGGGGTCGGTCTCGGGGATAGCTCCGGCCGAGAGCTGCGCCAGAAGATCAGAGGGGAGTTCGGCGAGCGCGGAAATGTCCATGCTGCCGTGGCGGCGATGGCGCTCCCACAGTTTCTCGGTTTCGAAGTGCGCACCGTGGGGCGTGGAGACCACTTCGCCGCGGATCAGCTCTTCGATGAACCCGGTGGTGTCGCGCGGGTGGGGCGGGGCGGGCGCGGGCGCTGGAGATGCGGCGGCATCGGCGTACTTGCGGTCGATTCGCGCGATGCGCTGGCGCAAGAGAGCGAGCTGTTGCCGGATGTCCTCCATGCTTCGCTTTTTCTTTGCCTAATATAGCGGGTTTGGACAGTGCGATTCAAGTTGCTATAGTCTGGGGGGATTCCCGTGCGCAACCCTCGACTTCTTTTCGTGGCGCTTTTCGCCGTCCTGGTGGCGGCGCACCTGTGCCATGTCGGCATTCTGTGGGAGGGCGACGCCTATCCTCTGGCGGCGGCCCAACAGATGGCGCGGGGTCGTGTGCTGTATCGCGACATCTGGTTCGATAAGCCGCCGCTGCTGCCCCTGGCGTACCTGCTCTTCGGCGCGCGCGATGGGGCGGCGTTGCGCATCGCGGGCGCGTTGTACGCGCTGCTGGTGTGCTGGATCGCCTATGGATTCGCGCGCGACCGGTGGAGCGCGCGCGAGGGCGCGTGGGCGGCGGGGCTCATGGGCTTCTTCCTGGTTTTCGATTTTCCCTCCTCGGCGATCCCGGTGGCGTCCGACCTGCTGATGGTGGCGCCGCACGTGCTGGCGGTCTGGATGGCCTGGAAGGGCCGGCCATTCTGGGCCGGCGTGGCGGCGGGCGCGGCGTTCTGGACAAGCCCCAAGGGACTGCTGGTGGCGGCGGTGTGCGCGCTCTGGGACCCGCGGGGCATCGGCTGGATGGCGGCGGGTTTTGCGGCGGTGGGCGGCGCCATGGCGGCGTGGCTGGGCGCGTCGGGAGCGCTGGGCGGCTGGTGGGAGGAAGTCTGGAGCTGGGGACGGCTGTATGCCGCGTCGCCGTTCGAGCGGTCTCCGCTGTGGAACGGCGCCTTGCGGACACTGGGTTGGATGGCGTTTCACGCGGCGGCCGTGGTGGCGGCGGCGTGGTTCGCATTCGCCGGGCGGAAGCGGGACGTGTATCCGTTCCTGGCCTGGCTGCTGGTGGCGGCGGTGGGCGTACAGGCGGGGCTGCGGTTTTTTCCGCGGTACTACTTTCTGGCGCTGCCGGTGGTGGCGCTGATGGCGGCGCGCGGGTTCACGATGCTGGAGCGCAAGCGCGCGCTGGCGGTGGTGGCGCTACTGGCGATACCGCTGGCGCGCTTCGCTCCCTCATACGTGACGGCCTTGCGTGGCGGGGAGTGGCGCGACACGGCGATGGACCGCGACAGCCGCGCGGCAGCCGCGCTGATCCGCCCGCTGGCCAAGCCCGGCGATACGCTGCTGGCGTGGGGATACCGGCCCGAATTGTACGTGTATACGCACTTACCGGCGGCCACGGTGTACCTGGATTCGCAGCCGCTGACGGGAGTTCCCGCCGACCGCCATCTCACCGGCTCGCGCCCGGTGGAAACCGTGCAGGCGGCCGCGCGGCGGGCGGAGTTGGCGAAATCCTCGCCCGCGTTCGTGGCGGACGGGTTGGGGCCGTACAATCCGCAATTGGCTATCGGCAACTACCCGGAACTGCGGGAGTGGATGGCGGGGTACATCGAGGTGGGGCGGACGGGCGGGACGGTGATCTACCGGAGAATCGCGGGGCGGTGATGGCTCACTTCCCGGTCCAGCCCGGGGGCAGTGCCAGCACAGCATCCGGTTGACAGCCATCCCTTCTGCTAGCTGATCGGTTTGACGATAACGGCCGTTCTTACAGACTCCGGCGGGATGCTCAGTCTCGTCATCGTCACCGCGGACGGGAGTGCCTGCAGAGCGGCCTGTGGACTGACCGGGTGATCGCCAGCGTCGAACAGTTCCGCGACGAAGGCAACTCGCTGCTGAGGGGTGAAGGTCATGCCGGGGTGGTAGTCTGCGGTCTGATCGTAACTCAGTTCAATCAGCCAAATGTCCCCCTCGACGGAGGCCCCCTTCGGCAGTTTTTTGAGGTCGTACGTCCTGTCAACAAGCGGGTAGCTAGGATGCCCGCCCTTCGTGCCATGAAGTGACAACTCGTCTGGGCGGGCCTTCAGATGAGCGCTGACCTTTCGGGTTGCCCACAATCCGTCCACGGCTGCATTGACCGGAGGATCCCAAGAAACTACCAGCCGCAGTCTCGGCCGGGTGGAGTTCTCGTACCAGACAAACGGAATGGGCAGCGTAACCCTGGCGATGTCACGCGGCCCTTCAAGAACTCCCTGCCACATCAATACGGCGGTGCCACGATGCGGTCCGGCAAGCCGCGTGCTGCGCGCCACGCCTCTACCAAGGGCGCGGAGTCCCAGTCTCTGTGCGGCGCCGGTCACATGGGGGGGCGTGGCTGTCAGATTCAGGAAAGCTTTCACCGTGACAGCGTAGGGCCTGGCGCCCTGTATGCAGGCCCTTTGCAGGAGATTGAATGCGAACGATGCTTCGCGAGCCAACAGGGGTGCGGCGAATGACGTCCCCGACCGGTCTTCCCATTGCGCAGCCGCCGTTAGTCCCCACACGCCGAGACCCGGCGACAGATGCATCGCTGGTGTCGAGTTTCCGCCATTGTCGGAGAAGTCGGGCTTCGGAGAATCGCACAAGCCAGGGCCAACCCGGGTAAACGGGCTGGGCCAGCCTTGCGTGGTGACCAAGCCACCTGCGGACAGCTTCTTCACCAGCGATCCGCACGTCAGAGAGTTGAAGCTTCTGGCCCAAGCTCCCAATTGCCATTCGGGATCGTCGAAGTGCCCCGGATAGAGCCGCTTCGGTTGGGTGCCCTCACGCGAATTGCCGGCAGCAACGACCACCAAGAGATCGTCTCGAAAGATGAGGTTATCGAGATCCTGAACGAGCAGCAGGTTCTCCCGTCTCTTGGTGAACTCCAGGAGACCCAGCGGGCGAGTGTCGAAGCTCAGATTGAAAACTCGCACATCAGGCGCGGTGGCAGCGATTGCCTGCAGTGCTGGGAATACGCTCTTGTCGTCGATGGCCTTGGAGGACGTTGCGACGAGCGCGTCGTAAAACCTGCAACCACCAGCAGGCGTAGCCGGGGCGCCATCTCCAAAGTCCGGATCGCCGAAAACGATGCGCGATGCCACAAAAGAACCATGATCGCCGGCTGGCGCGCCGACAGAATCAGGCGCCACATATGCTCCCCGTCGATATTTGGCCAGAATCGAATGGTCGGCAGGCACACCCGTGTCAAGAACGGCTACAGTTGGAAGCGTTGGGATGTCGGGCACCTTGAATTTGGACGGTGCCATTGGCGATTTCACTTCTTTCTCAAGCCGGGTTGAAACCACCAGAGAGGTCAACGGGGAGTGCAGCGTCTGCACAGAGTAATACAGCTTGGCGACTAGTCTCAAGGACTCCGGGGTAAGGCGCCCACGCACCCAGTTCCTTCCGGAAAAGTCGGCGCCGATACCTGTGATCGCCTCGCGCCTTTCCTGTTTGAGGTGAGCCGCAAGCGAACGCAACAGCGTGTCAATTTCGGACCTCGTAAGGAGCGGTTGAAACTCGACCACGGCGTCCGTTGGCGTATGCGCCCGCAGCGACCGCACCCAGGATTCGTCAATCCTCAGCTCCCAAGGAATCAGACCAAACGAGTTAATGCTTGCCCACCGCGCCTGCTCCCGGGGCCCGACTTCGCCGAGAATTCTCGTCGTTGACACGAGCTGTTCCAGGCGCTCGGGGCGAATATGCACCACGGCATCGCCCACGCCCGTTACTTCCACGAGGTCCATGCCCAGCCGCCGGAAGACTCTAGAATCCCCCTCCTGGTAGCGGACGGGTTCGCTAAGAACGCCGTCCGGGGCCTTCCGCTTGTCCCTGGATTCCTTCTGAACAGCAGCTTCGGCCTTCGCTAGGACGAAGTAGTGGCTGTCCCGCAGCGGGTCCTTCGATGCCTGGATCGAAGATCTCACCCACTCCAGTGTTTCTGCGATCCGGCGGCCTTTCATCGCCCAATCGATTCCATGGTACTGGAGTAACCTGCCACCGCCGGTCTTGGCACCCCGGGACAGTTCGTGCTGCTCGTTGAGGTAGAACGTGGTGGGGGAGCGCCTTTCCGAGTCGGGCATCTCTTATGTACCCAGACGCCGAAGGGCGCGCCGGCGCGCCTCGTCCTCAATCGCACGCTCCACTTCCGCGTAATTCTTCAGGCTGCCGACGCGCTTTGCAAGAGCCGGGGTGATCTTCAGACCGAAGGCGTTGGCTTTAGCATAGGAGAACCTGTTGATCTCTTGGCTGCTTGGCCCCGGAAACTTGAACGCCATGTCGAAACGCCGCCAGAGAGCGTGGTCCAAGCTGTCGGGCAGGTTGGATGTGGCGATGACGAAACCGGGCAAATCGGAGATCTCCAACTCCTGCATCAACGCAATGACGATGCGGTCCAACTCACCCACCTCAGTCGGACTGCCGCGTTGCTTCCCGAGGGCGTCAATTTCGTCAAACAGGAGCACGCAGCGAGTGGACTCGGCGAATTGGAACAACTGCCTGAGGTGCGACGCAGTCTGCCCAAGGTACGCGCCGATCACGGAGTCAAACCGAACTACGAAAAGAGGCAAGTGCAGTTCGTTAGCCAACGCCTGGGCGGCAAGGCTCTTTCCGCACCCGGGCGGCCCGTGGAATATGAGCTTGCTCCTGCGGCGGATACCGAGGGACTGAATCTCGGGCTGGTGGCTGAACTCCTGGATGATCTCTGCGAACCGCTCCCTGGCATCGCTCCTCAATTCGATCTCGCCCAGCAAGGCGTTGCTTCTGCCGCGCGAGAGCGCAGTGAGCAGGAACGCGGCCTCGCCATTGTGTCCAAACGCCCCGTCCTGGGCGGAAAGAACCTTCGTCCCGTTTGGCACCAACGACCCTCGCAGCAGTTGAGCAGCCGTGCCGTGTCCCTTCTTTTCCTCTTCGGACGCTATCTCGCCAGCCACCTCAGCGGCGGCGGGCAGGTCCTTGCGCCCCAGTGCTTTAAATAGCTTCGAAAGATGGTCGATGGTTGGCATCGGCAAACGCTACGATCTTACAAGTTTAAGCCCTTTCCGGTGCGGGCGTACGCCCTGCTCTGGCGTGGTGCGGCATCCCGCCGGATCGTTCACCGGCCAAAGCTCCCTCGCGCCCGGTTCGTGGCTGGCCCGCGCAAGTTGCCGGAGCCTCCAGGCGACGTGGCGCACTCGTCCGAGTCATTGACTGCGGACAAGAATCCGGCCCCCGAGAGCCTTCATTACCATCCCTGCGCTCCGCCGCGCAAGGAAGGTGGGTCCCTCGTCCCGGCTCATCGGAGCGCTCCGCTGGGCTCCGCGGTGCAGACCAACACCACGCTCACTTCCCCGTCCAGCGGGGCGCGCGCCTGGCCAGGAACGCATGGATGCCTTCCTGCGCGTCGGCGGCCATGGCGTTCAGGCACATCACTTCCTTGGCATAGGCGTACGCCTGGGGCAGGTCCAGGTCGATCTGCGCGTAGAACGCCCGCTTGGTGATGGCCGTCGTCAGGGGGCTGGCCTCGGCTATCCTGGCGGCGAGGGCGCGCGTCGAGCCGGAGAGCGACGCGGCCGGAACCGCCTGGTTGATCAGACCCCACTCGGCGGCCGTGCGCGCGTCCACCGGCTCGCCGGTCAGCGCCATGTGGAGCGCGCGCTTGCGGCCAATGACCCGCGTGAGGGCCACCAGGGGGGTGGTGCAGGAGAGGCCGATCTTGACGCCAGGGGTGGCGAACCAGGCCTCTTCGGCGGCGATCGCCAGGTCGCAGGAGGCCACCAGTTGGCATCCGGCGGCGGTAGCGGCGCCTTGCACCTGGGCGATCACCGGCTGCGGGATGGCCGGAATCTTCATCATCAGCTCGCCGCACAGGTCGAAAATCAGGCGGTATTCGTGGATTTCGCGGCCGGTCATCTCGGAGAGGTCGTGACCGGCGCAGAAGACGCTTCCGGTGGCGGCCAGGATCACGGCGCGGACGCCGCTATCGCGGCCGAGTTCGTCCAGGCAGGCGATCAACTCGCGCGCCATGCCCGTGGATAGGGCGTTGCGGCGCTCGGGGCGGTTCAGGGTCACCACCGCGGCGGCGCCCTCGCGGGTGACGGAAAGGGTCTCGTAGTCCATGTCTGGGGCCTTTACGATGGTACTCGAAGTACTCTTCGCGGTGGCGCGTAGGGGTTTCTAATGGTTTGCAATCCGGCTGGGCTCTCTGATACTATCTAGGTGGCAGATCGGAATCCTCTCCTTGAAGTGCCGCAAATCCATCCAACGGAGTCAGATAATCACTGAATGAGCTTCACCGTATTTCTGGGCAACCTCCCTACCTGGGTCACCGCCGATGACATCAAACAATGGCTGGCCGCCGAAGATCTCGTGGCCGATGCCGTGAAGGTGATCCGCAACCACGAAACGCAGGAATCCAAGGGCTTCGCATTTGTCGAAGCGCCTACGGCCGACGAAATGGCGTCCATCATCCGCCGTTTCGACCGCGCACCGCTGGAAGACCGGCTGCTTCGGGCCAACCCGGCCCAACCGCCCAAGGGCAAGGACGCTCCGCGCGCTCCGCAGCAGGCTGCGACGGGCGCGGGTGCGCCATCCGGTGCGCCATCCGGTGCGCCGCGGGCCCAGCCAAGACCCGACCGCAAACCACGCCGCGGCAAGGACCGGGACCAGACTCCGCGCAGCGCATTCGCGGCCGAATTGGCCAAGGTCCTGTAGTCTCGCGGCTCCGCTCCGGGCGCCTTTTCCGGCCACATCCTTAGTTCCACACCTGTGAAGGGCAGGCACATCGAACTTCCCCTTATCCATCTTCTTTACAATCATTTATAATTGGTAGCGTGCGTGCACTCGATGGCCGCATGAGATTCGTCTGGCTCTGGCGCATGGTGGCCGCCGGAATGCTGTCCGCGGGAGCGTTGCGGGCGGGGACCCAGGATGCGGAGTTCAACGTCAACAACCGCTACATCGTGGAGACCGTGGTGGTGAGTGGGGACGGCTGGAGCACCGACGTTGCGGCGGACCGCGGCGGGAAGATCAGTTTGCCGCTGCGCAAGGATATCCTGGCAATCATAGGAGAGAAGCTGAATCCGGAAACCCTCGACGACCTGGCCCGCCGCCTGCGAAAGGAATTTCACGCGCGCGCGGTGGAGCACCACATCCTTCGCGGCAAGGTTCCCGATTCCGTGCAGGTGGTTTTCGACGTCCAGGTGCGGCCCACGCGGTTCGACGTCGCAATCCCCAAGTTCCTCTACCAGGCGGAGCAGGGCTGGAGCGGCGCGGTGGAAGGCACGGCCATTGTCCGGCACAACAGCTTTACGCTGGGTCTGGTGAGCGACGGCGACGAACTGGCCGAGCGCTATACCGGGATCACGGCGCGGTACCAGAACACGCGTCTTGGCTCGGATGGCGTGCAGTTCGGGCTCGAATATGGGGCCTACCACGAGGAGTGGAACGACCGCACGGTGGCCGCCTTGCCTTCGGCGCACGCGCCGATGGAGCCGCCGGATTCGCCGGCCGCCTCCGACATGTACCGCACGCGGCAGTTCTTCGAGCCGGTTATGACCCTCCAGATTTCGAGGCCGCTGAGCCTGAGCGTGGGCGCCAGTTTCGAGAGCTTCGAGGACGAGTACCCGGCCGCGCACACGGAGTCGGCCAACGCCGCCACCGCTTCGTTGCGCTACCATCATCGAAGGGAGGGCTCCGATTCGCTCGACGACTTCGACGCCGGCTACGACCTGCGTCTGGCCGACCGGGCGCTGGGCAGCGACCTGGCGTATGCGCGGCACCGTTGGGAGTTCCGCTACACGCGGACGCATGGCAAGCAGGTGCTGGTCGAGGACCTGACGGCGGGCATGATCGCCGGCCAGGGGCCGCTGTTCGAGCGTTTCGTACTGGGGAACAGCAGCACCTTGCGCGGCTGGAACAAATACGAGCTGGATCCACTCGGTGGTAACCGGATGATCCACAACACCGTCGAGTACAGGTACGGCGCCTTCCAGGTTTTCTACGACTCGGGAGCCATCTGGGACGGCGGCCAGGGGGTCGAAGACCGGAATTCGGCCGGCATCGGTCTTCGGCATGGAGCGTTTTCGGCGTCGATCGCCTTTCCGTTGCGGGATGGGCACATCGATCCGATATTTATGTTGGGCATGAATTATTGATGGCGCAAGACGCGCGGAATCGCGGGATCAGCCGACGAAGCTGGCTTCTGGCCGGCCTGGCTCTTCCTTTGTTCCGGGCGCGCGCCGCCGACGAACTTCCGCCGCCGCGCTTCGACGGCGACATTCTGCAACCGGTTTTGCCCAACATCCACTTTCTGACCGGGAAGCCGCTCGAACGGCTCAGCAGCGGCAGCACGGTGGCGTTCGTGGCGCAGGTCACGCTGTTCACCGAGGACCGCCGCACGGTGAAGTTCAGCCCCATCCAGAGGTTCATTCTGAGCCGCGATATCTGGAACGAAACCTTCAAGGTGACCATTCCGGCTCTCACCCCGCACGACCGCATCGGGCTCACCACCGCCCAGGCGGAGTCCTGGTGCCTGGAGAACATCGTCATCGGCGCGGCGGAAGTGCCCAAGGACAAGCCGTTGTGGCTGCGGTGCGATCTGCGGACGGTGCACCAGGACGACCTTTCCCGCGTCGTGGGCGACAAGGGCATCAGCTTCCTGAGCATCTTCGAGTACCTCAGCCGCAAGGCGGGATCGAGCGATCCGCAGTGGAGCTTCGAAACCGGGCGTCCCTTCCGTCTGCAGGATCTTCCCCGCCAGATATTCGGCCGGGGCACGCGACTCGGGTGAATCGCCTTCGCAACAGGTTGGTCCTGGTATTCCTGGCCGCGACGCTGGTGCCGCTGGGGGCCACCATCTGGATCACCACCTATCTCATGCGCCTCGACGAGACTCTGGGCGCCGCGTCGACGGCGCGGGCGCTGGCGGCGGCGGAGCAGTTGCGCCAGACCAGCCGCGCGTTCTTCGAGCAAGCCTCCGGCGATCTGAAACGCCGCGCGCTGGCTGGCGAAGTTCCGCCCCGCGAGTATCCGGCATCCGCCCAGACCCAGTGGCCGGACAGCGTCAGGGACTTCGCCGAGAGCGGCGACGCCGAGCGCTTCGCGGCCGCGGGCGACGACGGGGACCGCCTCGACTACCTGGTGAAACGCGATGGCGGCGTGTGGGTCTACTCCACCGCCATCGGGATCGCCTTGAACCGCGTGAGCGACGAGATCCGCAAGGCCAGTCTGCTCGGCCAGTTCACCCGCGAGCACGACCTGCCGAGCACCGTCAAGCTGGCGTACATCCTGCTGGCGGCCTCGTTCTGGTTGGCCTCGCTGGGGCTGCTGGTGTTTCTGGCGCACCGCATCAGCCGGCCGATCCAGCAGTTGACCGCGGGCCTGGCGGAGATGGCCGCGGGCGGCCTCACGGTGCGCGTCAAGCCGCAGCGCGACGACGAAGTGGGCCGCGCCGTCCAGGCCTTCAACGACATGGCGGACAAGTTGCAGGAGAGCACCGACCGCCTGGTCACCCTGCGGCAACTCGAGAGCTGGCAGGTGGTGGCCCGCAAGACCGCGCACGAGGTAAAGAACTCGCTGACGCCCATCCGGCTGACGGTGGAGGAAATGCTGGCGCGCTACGACGACGCCGACCGCGCCTTCATGGAGCAGGCCACGCAAATCGTGGTGGACGAGATCGAGACGCTGGAGCGGCGCGTGCGGGCCTTTTCGCAGTTCGCGGCCGAGCCGCCCGTATCCCCGGCGCCACTGGATGTGAATTCGCTGCTACAGGAACGCATCGCGCTGCTGCGCGCGGCGCATCCCGAAGTGGCGTACGAATGCCGCCTGGCGGAGGCGCCGCAGGCGATGGCCGACGCCGATCTGGTGAAGGGAATCCTGACCAACCTGCTGGAAAACGCCGCCGACGCGGCGGGCCACGGCGGGCGCATTCTGGGGACGACTTCGGTAGCGCACGAAAGGGTGGCCATTGAAGTGCACGATTCCGGTCCGGGTTTGAGCGAGGCTGCGCGGGCTTCGCTGTTTCAACCCACGATTTCGTTCAAGAAGCGAGGCATGGGACTGGGACTGTCCATCGCGCGCAAGAGTGCCCTGCTGTCGGGCGGGGACATCATAGTGGTAAAAGGAGAACTGGGCGGCGCGGGATTCCGCGTGCTGCTGCCCATCGCAACCAATGGCTTCCAAGCGCGTCCTGATCGTGGATGACGAAGAGAATATCGGCCGCTCCCTGCGCATGATCCTGGAGCGCGAAGGGTACGCGGTGAACGTGTGCCGGACGGTGGCGGAGTTCAACCGCCATCCCGATTCGCAGCGCGCCGACGCTTACCTGTTCGACATGAAACTGCCGGACGGGAACGGCATCGACCTGTTGCGGGCGGTGGGTCAGAACGGCGGGAGCGCCCCGGCGGTGATGATTTCCGGCCACGGCACCATCGCCGACGCCGTGGAGGCCACCCGCGCGGGCGCCTTCGACTTCCTGGAGAAGCCCCTGAGCCGCGACCGGGTGCTGCTGGCGGTGAAGCACGCCATGGAGCAATCCTCGCTGCGCCAGGAGAACGAACGGCTGCGCGAACTGGTGGTGAACAACGCGCCGCGCATGATCGGCGCCAGCCCGGCGTGGCAGCGCGCCGTGGAACAGGCCACCATGGCCGCCCGCTCGGACGCCCGCGTGCTGCTGATCGGCGAGAGCGGCACGGGCAAGGAGTTGCTGGCGGCGCACATCCACAATTCCAGCCCGTTCGCCGCCGGCCCGTTCGTCAAGGTAAACTGCGCCGCCATCCCCACCGAGTTGCTGGAGACGGAGCTGTTCGGGCACGAGAAAGGTTCCTTCACGGGCGCCACCGCCTCGCGCCGCGGCAAGTTCGAGATGGCCGACGGCGGCACCATTTTCCTGGACGAAGTGGGCGACCTGCACGGCGCTTCGCAAGCCAAGTTGCTGCGGGTCTTGCAGGAGGGCGAATTTCACCGCGTGGGCGGCGAGCAGATCATCCACGTCAGCGTGCGCGTGCTGAGCGCCACCAACCGCGACCTGGGCTCGCTGGTGGCCCAGGAGAAGTTCCGTGAGGACCTCTTCTACCGCCTGAGCGTGGTGCCCATCCGCGTGCCGGCGCTGCGCGAGCGGCCGCACGACGTCCGCCTGCTGGCGGAATATTTCCTGGACGATTTTTGCAGCCGCAACAACTTCCGGGCGAAGAAGCTGGACGACGGGGTTTTCGCCATGCTGGAAAGCTACCACTGGCCGGGCAACGCGCGCGAGCTGCGCAACGTGATCGAGCGCATGGCCATTCTGACGCAGGGCGAACGGCTGGGGCGCGATTCGATCCCCGTGGAGATCCGCGTGCAGCGCGACCCGGGGCCGAAATCGACCATTCAGGAAGCCAGGGAATCCGCCGAGCGCGAGCACATTCTGCGGGCGCTCGAGCAATCCAGTTGGAACGTCAGCGGGGCCGCGCGGGCTCTCGGCATGGAGCGGACGAATTTGCACAAGCGGATTCGCGCGCTGGGTCTGAGCCGGGGGAAGTAAGGCGGGAAAAATGGCGTCGGCGAGAAAAATGGCGTCTGACCCCTTTTCCCTCTGGCTCGCGGCTCTGCTGGCGCTCGTCGCAACCTACGCGCTTTTCCACGAGTACCTGCCGCCTTTCAAACGGGTGCATCTCTGGAGCGACGCCGCCGGTTACCACTATCCCCTTCAGGGCTATGCATTCCACTCGCTCAAGGATGGGCACGTCCCGCTGTGGGACCCGTCCATCTACTGCGGCGCCACCTTCGTGGGCAATGTGCAGGCGGCGTTACTCTATCCGCCGACGTGGTTGCTGTATGCCGCGGCCTGGAGGCTGCCCAGACTTCCCTTCAAGGCGTTTGAGGCATTCACCTTTCTCCACGTATGGATGGCCTTCCTGCTGGGTTACCTGTGGCTGCGAAGGCGGGGCGGAAAGCTGGCCGCCGTTCTGGGAGCGTCGGTCTTCTCCTGGACCGGTTACATGATGTACGAGGTCCTGCACACCGGCGTGCTGGGAGGGATGACCTGGATGCCATTGGCCCTGTGGGGCGTCGACGAGGCGGTGGACCGCGGGGATTGGCGCCCTCTGTGGAAAGTCGCCGCGGCTTCGGCTTTGTCGTTTCTCGCGGGCTATCCAGCGGTCTGGATTGTCGGTTGCGTCATGATTTTCACTTATGCTCTGGGCAGCCGGGGACACTGGCGGGCGGCGGCCGGTGTTAGCGTGGCGCTGCTGGGGTCGGCGCTCTTGTTCATGGTGCAACTGCTGCCCACCCTGGATGCGAGATCGTTCATGGTGCTTCAGCCGAAGTACGGGCCGGCAGCTTACAGTCCGGCCGCGTTGCTGCGCTCGTTCTTCGTTTCGAACTGGTTCGACTTCAACCCCGGCCACCCCGCCTATTTCGACCCCGGCTGCATGTATCTCTATCTCGGCCTTCCCGCGCTGTTCGCCATCGGCTGGGCGGTTTGGAGGCATAGAATCCGCCCTTACATCCAGCCGGCGCTGGTGCTGGCGGCCGCTTTGCTGCTGGCGAATCCGCCACAATTTCTGATCCGCGCGGCCGGGAAGATTCCCGCTTTGGATTCCACGATGCAGCCGTTCAACTTCTATGCGGCGGTTGCCGCCATGGCGGCACTGATCTCGGCCATCGGTTTGAACGACTTCCTTCAAAGCCGCACCGCGCGCACGATTCCGGCGTGGGTTTCCTATGGTTCCGGAGTAGCGCTTGGGGTATGGTCTTTGCGGCAACTGGGGATCTGGCATCGCGGCGGGATGTTTCCAACCGGGACGCGGGCGGTGGCGCAGACGGCCATTGCCCTGGCGCTCTTTTCGCTTTGCCTGTGGTGCGTCCGCCAGGCCGCCGGAAGACGCAGGACCGTCATGGCCGCCATCCTGCTGTTTGCGGCCGCGGCCGACTACCATGTCTATGGTTCCGGCCGCTGGTTCAATGCCCAGAAGGGCGATGTGGACGACGAGTTCATTCCGTACGGTATTGCCGGCATCGACGATGCCGCATATCGTGCCATGCGGGAGAACCGGCAGTACCGCGTGGTCACCAGCGATTCGGCTGTCGCGGAGGGGGATTGGTATCGCTTGTGGGGGCTGACGACAACGGAGGGGTTCGACCCCTTCATATCCAGGCAATACACGCGGGCGATCGAGCACTGGGTGCCGTTTGAGACCGCTCGCACATTCCACACGGATCTGCAGAACGAAGACATGCTTCGGAGCCTGGGTGTGCGGTATGCGTTGGTGAGGAGCGGCGCCGAACATGGACCGGTGCTGGCCGCCAGCCCGAACTTCAGACTGGTAGGGCGCAAGGATATCTTCTGCCGCGTTTACGAGTATGTCCACGCCCGGCCAGCCTATCATTGGGAAGACGAGCGCGGTGGCACGGCCAGGCCGATTGCCTGGATGCCGGAGCGGCGGGAATTCCTGGTGCGATCGGAAAGGGGCGGCCGGTTCATCCTGGTCGAGCAGTTCCTTCCCGGCTGGCGGGCAACCGCCGACGGGCATGCGGTGGAGATTGAGCGGTGGGGCGGCGCGTTTCAGGCAATCCGGCTGCCGGCCGGCGAGCATCGTGTCCGATTCGAGTTCCGCCCGGCGAGCGTGGAAATTGGCGCGGCGGTCAGTCTGCTTGCCATTGGCGCGATCCTCCTTCTGGTATGGGCGGATTGGCGATCGCGGCGCAAAGCCATCGAGGTTTCCCGGCCGGAGCCGACGGATTCCATTCGTAGCTGAGGGCGATTCGGGGACTTCAGGACCCGGCGGGAAACTGCGAGTCATGAGGCGCTACCATACCTAAGTGACCCCTTCCGATCCGGCGCCGGAGCCGGCTGAGAGCGTAGGCGTGCGCTGGCGTATGCCCGCCGCCGGCGCGCTCCTCGCCGTCTACTTCGCGTGGCTTTCGCGCGCCACGCTGCGCGCTCATTTCGCCCCCGACGACATGATGAACCTGGCCTACTACTGGCAGTTGCCGCTGTGGCAGCGGATACTGGGACCGCTGATGCCCTGGCGGCCTTTCTACCGCCCCGTGGCGGGCTGGTTTCTGATGCCGATCCTGCACTTCTTCGGCTTGAACCCGGTGGCCTTCCGGGTGGCCCTGCTGGGGGTGCTCCTGGCCAACGCATTTCTGATCTACCGCCTGAGCCGGCTGCTTGGATGCGGAGAGCGGGCGGCGTTGCTGGTGGCGCTCATCGCCTGCTACCACGTCGGGCTGAACAACCTGTACTACAACATCGCGTTCGGTTTCGACGTGCTCTGCGGCTTTTTTTTCGTGGCCGCCCTGCTCTACTACGTGTCCATCCGCGAACGCGGCAAGGCGCTGGGCTGGCGCCAGGTGGCGGTGACCAGCGGGCTGTACCTGGCCGCGCTGGGCTCCAAGGAGATGGCGGTTACGCTGCCGGCGGTGCTGCTGCTCTACGAGTGGTTCTATCGCCCGCCGGTCCCCTGGCGGCCGAAGGATCTGGCGCGGTGGCTGCGCGGCCCGGGCCGGTCGATCGCCGCGAGCGCGTGCCTCACCCTGGTGTGCCTGGGCGGCAGGGTGCTGGGAAAGGGCGGCTTGATGCACGATGCCGGATACGTGCCGAAGCTTTCGATGGCCCGCGTCTGGAAGTTTCAGATCGAGTGCTTTGCCGACCTGTTCGAAAAGTGGCAATACTTCGGGCGCGCGGATGTCGTGGCGCTGTGGGCCGCGATGTTCTACCTCGCCTGGCGCCGTCCGCGGCCGGTGCTGCGCTTCGCCTGCCTGAGCCTGCTGGTGACGCCGCTGCCCATCGAGTTCCTGATCGGGCGCGCCGGGGCATGCCTGTACATCCCGATGCTGGCCTGGGCCATCTTCGTGAGCGTGGTTTTCGTGGACATCGCCGACGGCGTGGCCGGCTTTCTGGCCCGCGAGCCGGGCTTTCGCCGGGCGGGCCGGGCGTGGGTATCCGCGGCTCTGGTCGCCGCGGGCGCGCTCTTCTGGGCGTATCGCAACGCCGATTTCAAGCGGCGATTCGTGGATCCCAATACCGTCGATTTCGCGCCGCGGACCTGGGGCGCCATCCAGCAACTGAAGGCGATCCAGCTCAAGCCACAGCCGCGGAGCACGGTGGTGTTCCTGAACGATCCTTTAGGGAGCTTCGACATGTTGTTCATCGCCGAGCTGGTATTCCTCGATCGCACCGTAGACATCCGGTTGAACCGCCAGACGCCGCTCGCTCCCGAGGAGATCTCGAAAGCCGACTACGTTCTGGACTATCGCGACGGGCGGTTCGTGCAGGTGCGGTGACGGCGGGGGTGAGGTGCGGAGCGGGCCGGATGCCGCCGCGGGCGTTGACCGCTATCATGGAAGTCGAGGCCGATTTGATTCCGGATTGGGCCGCGGAACGCCGCGGCATGGTGGACACTCAGTTGCGCCCGCGGGGCATCCGCGATCCCCGTGTGCTCGCCGCCATGGGCGAGATCCCGCGCGAGGAGTTCGTGCCGCCGGAGCTGCGTCTTATGTCGTACCAGGACGACCCCGTGCCCCTGGGCCATGGGCAGACCATTTCGCAACCGTACATGACGGCGTTGATGGCCCAGGAACTGGAGCTGACGGGGACCGAGACGGTGCTCGAGGTGGGCGCCGGAAGCGGCTACGCGGCCGCGGTCCTGGGAGCGTTGGCGCGCAGCGTGATTTCGATCGACATCGTGCCCGCCATGGCGCAACTGGCGCGCGAAAACCTGCGCCGCACCGCCCGCGGCTGGAACGTCACGGTGCTGGACGGCGACGGCTCGCTGGGTTGCGCGGAGTTGGCTCCGTTCGACGCCATCTCGGTGGCCGCGGCCGCGCCGGATATCCCGGCCGCGCTGCTCGAACAGTTGCGGGATCCCGGGCGCCTGGTCATCCCCGTGGGGTCGAGGGACAACCAGGAACTGCGCGTGTTGCGGAAGCTTGGCGGCCGCGTGGAATTGCGCGTATCCACGCTGTGCCGGTTCGTCCCGCTGCGCGGCGGCGAGGGATGGAGCTGAGATGCGCCTGCGCACCGCCCAGGACCGTCTCAAGGTGGAACACAGCATCATCGACGGGGTGCGCCGGATACTGGAAGACCTGCTGGCGGCCAATCCCGGGATCCGTTCCATTATCCCCGGCGTTATCCGGCCGGTGCGCGACGCCAGGGGCAAGGTGAAGGTGCGGGTGACCGTGCCCACGCAGAACGGCTGGAAGGCGATCGCCCTGAGCGGGGGCGCGCGCCAGGAACTCTTCATCAGCACGGAGATGAGCCGGGAAGCGGTGGAGCGGGCTTTGGAGAGGGCGGGCGCGGTACCGGGTTGAGACGGCGCCGGGGTGGGGCGGGCGTACTAGAATTGGAGCATGGTGCGGAAGCAGCCGGGCGCGGCCAGTTCCGTGGAGCGGTTCTTCCAGTTCTCCCTCCTGGGGCTGGCGGCCAGCGGCTTCCTCGCGGTGGCCGGCTCGGGCTACCTGGATGCCCCCACCATCGTATGGACTTCCGCGGGACTGCTGCTGCGCGGGGTGCTGCTGGCTAGAGGCCTCGACTGGCGTCCTTCGCGCCGCGCCATCGCCCGGCTTCTCCTGGCCTACGGCGGGTTCTTCCTGGTGGATTGGCTGGCGATCTCGCGGCAGGCTGCGCCCGCCGTGGCGCACCTGGCGTTCTTTCTGGCCGTGGTCCAGGTGGTGACGGCGGCCAACCGCCGCGACTACCTGGCGACGGCGGCCCTATCGTTCGCGGGGTTGGCGGCGGGGGCGGTGCTCTCGCTGAGTTCCGGGTACCTGGCGGCGCTGGTGCTGTATCTGGGATTTGGCGTGGCGGTTCTGATCAGCGGCGAAATCCGGCGCTCGTTGCGAAAAGCCCCGGCGGCGGCCTGTGGAGGAACCCGCGGGATGGGAGCGCAGCTTGCGGCACTGGCGGCCGGCATGGCATTGGGGATACTGGCGCTCACCGCCGGGATCTTCCTGCTGTCTCCGCATGCCGCCGGGCGGGCGTTGGGCAGCCTGCTGTTCCATCGCATGTCTCTGCCGGGCTTTTCGCGCCGCATCGCTTTGGGAGAGATCGGGGGATTCCAGACCAGGTACCGCACGGCGATGCATGTCCGCCTGTATGCCGCGGAACCTTCCGGCGGATTGAAGTGGCGCGGCGGCGCACTGACCGGATTCGACGGGCAACAGTGGTCCAACCCCGGCGCCCCGGAAGCCAGGCTGTACACGGACGAGGGGCGGCTCGACCTGGTCCCCACCGGGCGGCGGCGGCCGGGAAGGCACATCGTGTACGACGTTTTCCCGGACGCCATCGACAGCGACGCCTTGTTCTTCGCCGGCGTGCCCGAACACGTGGACGTGCGCACTCCCTACCTGCTGGGCGCCGCCGGCACCGGTTTCCGGCTGGCGGGCCGGCCGCCCCAGGGATTCCGCTACGAAGCCTACAGCCTGGTAGAAGACCCGCCCGCCGATTCGCCGCCGGTTTATCCGCCGCCGGAGCTGGATGCCGCGGAGCGAAGCCGCTCGCTGCAGCTACCCAAACTGGATCCGCGGATCGGCGAACTGGCGCGCCGCCTGACTGCCGGCGCCGGGAGCGACCTGGAGAAGGCCCGGGCGGTGGAACGGCGCCTGCGCACCGATTACGCATACACGCTGGACCCGCCCCGCCCGAAGCCGGCCGATCCACTGGCCGACTTCCTGTTCACGCGGAGGAAGGGGCACTGCGAGTACTTCGCCTCGGCCATGGCCGTGCTGCTGCGCGCCGAGGGAATCCCCACGCGGCTCGCCACCGGTTTCCAAAGCGGGATCTACAACCCGTTGACGGACCTGTGGCTGATCCGCTCGAGCGACGCCCATGCGTGGGTGGAGGCCTGGATACCAGGATGGGGATGGACCACCTTCGACCCGACGCCTCCCGCTCCAGCGCCCAGGCAGACCATGGCCACCAGGCTGACGCTCTACCTGGACGCCGCCGACGGGCTGTGGCGGGAGTGGGTGGTGAGCTACGACCCCAGCCACCAGGGCTCGTTGATGGACCGCACGCAGCAGAGCTTTGCGCGCCTGGGCATCCGCTGGTTCGATACGCTTTCGGATGCGCAGACCTTCTGGGACGGGCCGCGCGGGAAATCGCTGCGCCGCATCGCCCTCCGCCTTCTGGCCGCGATGGGACTGGGAGTTCTGCTGTGGCTGGCGATACCGCCGGCGATTCGCGCGCTGGAGATGCGGCGGCGGGAGCGCCGCGTGCGCCGGGGACGGGCCGCAGCGGGAGATGCCGCGCTGCTGTACGGGCGCATGCTGCGGATCCTGAAACGGCGCGGGTACCAGAAGCCTCCCTGGTTCACGCCGATGGAATTCGCGGCGTCCCTGCCACGCAACCGGTTGGGGAACGCGGCCGGCGAATTCACGGCGGCCTACAACGCCTGGCGTTTCGGCGGACGCACGGAGGAGGCGCCGCGGTTGTCGGCGCTGCTGGAGGAACTGCGCCGGGCGGGGTAGCGGCGGCCGCCCTCAGGCGCGCGGCGCATCGCACATGAGGGCCAGCAGATTGCGGTCCAGGCCGCGAAAGAACGCCATCCACAAATCGTGATCCGGCATCCTGGCAGTCAGGTGCGGTTGGCGTTCGAATGCGACGCCGCGGGCAGAAAATGCGCCACCGCGCGACCCATGTCCGCGACGGTGATGGCAATCCGCCCGATAGCCGAGAGGCCGGAGAATCCAGCCGCCGGTGAAGCGGCGGAACCCATGGGGGGAATCCTATCGCGTTCCTAATGATCCGGCACTGCCTTGCCGATAAGGTTCTAGGAGCCCACATGGTCCGGCTGACACGACTTAACCACGTACCCATGGTGCTCAATTCGGATTTGATCGAGCACATCGATGTGACGCCGGACACCGTGATCACGCTGACGACGGGCCAGATTCTTCGTGTCCGGGAGAGTGCCGACGAAGTGGTGCGGCGCATCGTGGAATTTCGCCGGCGCATCCTCGACCCGGTATTTGCGGCGGAAAGAGAGCCGGAGAACGAGGCGGACGAGGGCGGCGCGGGGTTGCCAGCCGAGCCCGAGAGTCCCGCGTAGAGACCTATGGCCGAAACCACACCCACAGCGGCGCAGGCTGCAAAACCATCTCCCAAAGCGGGGGCCAAGCCGTCCCCGGAGAAGAAGGCGAAAGCCAGTTCCTCAAAACTGGATCTGGCGACGCTGGGCGGAATCGCGATCGCTTTGTTGGGAATTGTGGGGGGCCTCGTGCTGGAGAAGGGCAGCATCCAGGACATCGCGCAGGGAACGGCGGCCATGATCGTGCTGGGAGGCACGTTCGGCGCCGTATTGGTTACCAACCCGCTCTCGGTGGTGATCCGCGCGTTCGGGGGATTGAAGGGCATCCTGATCGAACAAACGGTTTCGGCGGACAGCACCATCGAATTGCTCCTTCAGTACGCCACCAAGGCGCGCAAGAACGGCATCGTGAGCCTGGAGAGCGAGGCGGCGGCGATTTCCGATCCGTTCCTGCGCAAGGCCCTGGGGATGGCGGTGGACGGCACGGATCTTCAGGAAATCAAGAAAATGATGGAGATCGACATCAGTCTCACGGAGCAATCCGCCGAGGCGGAAGCCAAGGTCTGGGAGGCCGCCGGCGGCTACGCGCCGACCATTGGAATCATCGGCGCGGTGCTGGGTCTGATCCAGGTCATGAAACACCTGGAGGACATCAAGGAAGTCGGCCACGGAATCGCCGTGGCGTTCGTGGCAACGGTATACGGCGTGGCGTCGGCCAATATTCTCTTCCTGCCCGCCGCCAACAAACTGCGCGCGCGCATGCACGATGTCACCCTGCTGCGGGACATGACTATGGAGGGAATCATCGGCATCGTGGAAGGTTTGAACCCGACGCTGATCCGCATGAAACTGCAGTCCTTCAACCAACATCCCCAGAAGCCGCCGAAAGCCAAGGCCAAGGCCAAACCCGCTCCCGCGCCGGGCGGAAAGCCGGATAAGCCGCCGCAGGCGGCGCCCGCCAAGAGCTAGCCACATGCAACGCAAGAAGGCCCCCAGTCACGAGAACCACGAACGCTGGCTGGTTTCGTATGCCGACTTCATGACCCTGCTGTTCGCCTTTTTCGTGGTCATGTTCGCTTCTTCGCAGAAGGACAAGAATGGGGCGAAAGCCGTTTCCGATTCGGTCCGCGAGGCCATCGAACACGGCCAGATGAGCTCCGTGATGGCCATGGTCCTGGGCCGCGGCAGGCACGAAAACAGCAAACCGCCGGTGAACGCCGAAAAAGTGAAAATCTCGGAAAACCAGCCGCCTCAGCTCGGCAACCCCACCAACCCCCATCCCGAAGACCTGGCGAAGTCGATGCAGAAGCTGGCGAAGGGTTTGGACTCCGAACTGAAGAGCGGCAAGGTCCAGCTCAGCCTGGAAGCGCGGGGGTTGGTGATCAGCCTGCGGGAAGCCGCGTTCTTCGCCTCCGGCGACGACAAGGTGGAGCCCGCCAGCTACCCGACCCTGGCCAAGATCGCGGAGGTCATGAAAGGGCTGCCCAATTCCGTACGCCTGGAAGGATACACCGACTCGCGGCCCATTCACACCTCGCGCTTCCGCAGCAACTGGGAACTCTCCTCGGCCCGCGCAATCGCCATGCTCGAGGTGCTGAGCCAGCGCTACGAAGTCCCGCCCGAGCGCATGTGCGTGGCCGGCTATGCCGAAAACGCCCCTTCCGACAGCAACGACACCGAGGAGGGCCGCGCGCACAACCGCCGCGTGGACGTAGTGCTTCTTACCGCCGAAGGCCAAGCCACGGAACCGCACAAGAAGTAGTCGTCCGCACGGTTCTGGAACCGTCAGGTGAATCACGCATTTCCCGCACGAGACGAGCGGAAGTACTCACACGGGGCGAAAACACCCCGGGGACATACGGCTCCATCCACGCGGCGCAGGGGGACACGGTGGTTCCGCAAAAGGCGGTGCGCGCCTTGGGACGGAGTCGTCAGTCCCCGCGTTTTCGCAACGGTTAGGGGAAATCCCGCATTTCCTGGTAAGATCGCGATCATGCCGGCCGGCTCTCAAGCTCTGCTCGATCGCCTCGCCTCCTGGAAGTCGCGCTTCGGCCCTCCGGAGAACGGCGATCTTCTCCGTCTCCTGACCCGCATCGCCCGCAGCCGGTTTCGCCAGCCGGCCGGCCTGGTCCGCCTTCACGAAACGGTTCTCTTCCTGCGCGCCTACCCCCGCGCGCCGGCGGTCGCGCGCCTGGCGGACTCCATTCTCTCGTCGATGAAAGGCCGCGTGGACGCGCTGCGAGCCGCTGGAGGGGACCTCGCGCCGCTCGAAGACCCGGAAGTCTCCGGCATCGCCGGCACGGCTTTTTCCGCGGTGTTCAGTTACGAGGTGGCGCGGCGATTGGCGGCGCGCCATCCCAACCTGGAGATCGATTGGGAGGCTTACGACGAGCCCGACCGCGCCGGTCCGGTGGCTCGCCGGTTCATCCCCCTGCTGTCAGAAGACTGGCCGGTGGAAGCGCACGTGCCGTTTCGCCGCTGGCTGGAAGCCGCGCGGCCGCGCGGGCGAAACGGGTTGCGGTTTCTGTTGGAGCGGATGGCCGCGCTGCCCCTGGACGAGCGGGACCGCGCCGATCTCTACGACGGCCTGCAAGTGCCGCTGCGGCTGGATTTCCCGGACGCCGCGCACTCGCGCTCGCGGTTGGCGCTCGACATCCGCCCGCGCCGTCCTCTCTACTGCCACAAAGTGCCGCTGATCGAGCGCCGCGCGGTGTCGTTGGCGGACGCGCTGCAGGGTCCGCCGCTGCCCATCCGCCATGTGCCGGCGCGGGAAGCCCGCGGCGTCCTGGACGTCATCCTCGAAACCTCCGCCATGCGGTATCGCGAACTGCATGGCTTTTCGCATCCCGAGGCGGACCGGGTCTTCCACGCGGATGCCGGGCGCGGGCTGGACATCTACTTCTTCGGCGTGCCGCCCGCCTGGCGCCTGCCGGTGCGCGCCTACCATGGCGGCATGTTCTTCAAGAACGGAGTCCCCAGCGGCTACGTGGAGGTGCTTTCGGTGTTCGAGCGCGCCGAGGTGGGATTCAACCTTTATTACACGTTTCGCGAGGGAGAGTCGGCCTGGATCTACGCCCGGTTGCTGCGGCTGTTCCACCAGGCTCTGGGTGTGAACACGTTCTCCGTGGACCCGTACCAGATCGGGCACGAGAACGAAGAGGCCATCCAGTCGGGCGCGTTCTGGTTCTACCGCAAGCTGGGTTTCCGGCCGGCGGATAGGGAGATCGCCCGCCGCACGGAAGTTGAGGAAAGCCGCCTTCGGAAGACACCCGGCGCGCGCAGTTCCGCCGCCACGCTTCGCAAGCTGGCGGCCGGAAGCTTGCTGTTCGAAGGCCCCGGAGCTACGCCCGGCGCCTGGGACAGGTTTCACATCCGCAATCTGGGCCTGGCGGTTGCCCGTGCCACCGCCCGGCGTCACGGAGGCGATCCCGCGCGCATGGCCGCGTGGGCCGCCGGACGCGTTGGCGGCGCCCTGGGAGCGGCGGCCGACTCCCCTCTCACGCTGGTGGCGAGCCTGATCCCCGGCCTGGTCCGCTGGCCCGCGGCCGACAAGACCGCCCTGCTGGCCATTCTGAAGGCGAAGCGCTCCGGCGACGAATCCCGCTACCTGCGGCTGATGCAGCGTCACGCGCGTTTTCGCGCCGCCTGCCTCAGCCTCGGCTCACAACGCTGAAGCGGCCCAGCCAGCGCAGCACCGCCATGGCGGTCTGTTCGACGCAACGCGAGAGGACGTAGTCCAGGTCGCAGGACCAAAGGCCAGTGGTGATGGAGAAGACCAGGGAGTCCGAAACGGGGGCCTCGGCCAGCGCCGCCGCGATGGCTTCGCTCACCTCGCATTCCACGCCGTCTCCCAGGGATCGGAGAAACCCGGCGAAAGCCAGAAACTCGAACGCGAATTCCGGCCGCAGGCGGGAGCGCCGTTGGGCGGGGATCACGGCGACGATCTCCGCGGGACCGGTCTTGGATTCATCGCAGTAGATCGTCGCTACGGCGCAATCGGCCAGATCGTGGGCGACCACAAAGAAGCGGCTGGCCGGTTCTCCCGGGACGGAACAACTGACCGGACCGAACCAGGAGGGCCCGTAGGATGCCAGCAGGGCGTCTTCCAGCCGTTGGGACCGAGGAGCGGCGAGGCCCAACTGGCTGGGACCGTGCCAGGTCCGGCTGGGCGCATCCCACCCATACCACTGAATGACGCTCTTCGCGCTGCCGGTGCGGGTACAGCCGTCGGAATGGCCGTGCCTGACTGCGGAAGGCATATCAAGACATTATACTCCGAAATTACCGCGGGGCGTTCCCTATCCGCGAGGCAAGACCGGCGCCGGCAAACCGGGGGCGGCCCAGCCCATTCGCGCTCTTTTTGCGCTCTTTTCCGGGGCGGCGTTCCATAACGTGATAAACTGGCTCTTTCGCCTTTACAGAATGCTGCTCGCCAGAGAATTTGTCGCATATCTTTCCCGGCAACTCGTCAGGAGGCTCACCCCGGCGGTGATCGAGACGACCGATCCCGATCTGGTGGCGGAAAGGATCGCCTCGGTTATCTCCGAAGAGCTGGCCGTGGAAGACCGTCTGAACGACGAAGTCCGGGACCTGTTGAGCCAATACAGCGAGTACATGCGCCGCGAAGGCGTCAGCTACCAGGAGATGTTCCGGCGCATCAAGAACACGCTGATTTCGCAGCGCAAGGTGATCCGCGCCTCGGGGCGGGACACGGGCGACGCCATGAAGCTCTCGCGCGACAAGCTCACGGACATTTCGCACAAAGTGGTGGAGATGCTGCGCAAGTGCCGCGAGCTCCGGCTGAAGAACAAGGACACCAACACCGTCCGGCTGGAGATTCTGCGGATCATGACCGACCTGCTGCAGGCCGAAGACAAGGTGGATCGCGCCGCCCGCCAGAAGATCCGTTCCCAGAAGCGCGAGATCCCCGAAGGCAGCGAAGAGTGGGACCTGCTGCTCCGCCGCTACTACGCCGAGGAACTGAAGAAGCTGGGGATCGACCTGGCGAGGTAGCCGTCGACCGGCCAACGGCTATCTTTTGTATCCGATCATCCTCAAAAACCCGCGGCGCTTTTCGGCGTCTTCGGGGCCTTCCACGCCTTTCGGCGGGAAACCGTCGATGACGCCCAGGACACCGCGGCCCTGCTCGCTCTCGGCCACCACGGCCGCCACGGGGTTGGCTGTGGCGCAGAAGATGGTGCAGACTTCCGGCGTCTCCTTGATGCGCGAGAGGACGTTGATGGGGTAGCCGTCGCGCATCGCGACCACGAAAACGTGGCCGGCGGCCAACGCCGCGGCATTGTTCGCGGCCAGCGCTTTAAGCGCTTCGTCGTTGCCGTCCACGCGGATGAGACACGGTCCGGAGGCTTCGTTGAAGGCCACGCCGAACTTCATCTGCGGCACGGTGTTGACGATCGCCTCGTAAACGTCTTCCACCGTCTTAATGAAGTGGGTTTGTCCGAGGATGAGATTCCCGCCTTCGGGAACCGTGAGCGGCACGAGTTTGAGTTCCATAGCTTCGAAAAAGGGGTCTGACCCCTTTTATTGAAAAAGGGGTCTGACCCCTTTTATTGCTACCACACCGCGCGGAGCTTCCGCCAGGTGGTTTCCAGATCTTCGGGGACCACGCGCGTCTCGCCGGCGACGGTCATGAAATTGGTGTCTCCGGTCCAGCGGGGCAGCACGTGCAGATGGACGTGCCCGGCGATTCCGGCGCCCGCCGCCTGGCCGAGATTCATTCCGATGTTCAGCCCCTGGGGACGATAAACCGCGCCCAGGTGGCGCTCGGCGTCGCGCGCCAGGAGAATCATCTCCGTCAGCGTCTCGCCGGCCAACTCCCCGAGCGAGGCCACATGATCGTAGGGAACCACCATCAAATGCCCCGAGGTGTACGGGTAGCGGTTGAGGATTACGTAACTTCGGGCGGCCCGGTGCACCACGAACGAGCGAGCGTCATCGCCCACTAGCGCGGCCGCGCAGAGGACGCATACGCCGGGCTCCTCCGGCTTGGTGATGTACTGGAAGCGCCAGGGAGTCCACAGATAGTCCATGGATTAGAGGATGGGAGGGGGTTCGGGAGCCGGCTCGGTGGAGTGCGCCACGGGCGCGGGAGAACTGTTGACCACGTCCTTCAGTTCCTTGCTGGGCTTGAAGTAGGGGATCTTCTTGGCGGGCACTTCGACGCGCGCGCCGGTTTTGGGATTGCGGCCGATGCGCGGCTGTCTCTGGCGCGTGCGAAAACTGCCGAATCCGCGAATCTCGATTTTGTCGTCGGTGCGCAGCGACCGCACGATGCTGTCGAAAATGGCCTCCACGATGACCTCGGATTCCTTCCGGGTCATTTCCACGACACGGGAGACTTCTTCAATCAGATCGGCTTTCGTCATTCATCTTCTCCTGGCGCGCCAAGCGCTTGCGAAACCGCAGTATCTCTTGATTACAAGAAATTTGCAAGTTAACCAAGGTTGCGGTCCTTGAGGCTCATGACTTCCTCGATGGTGGTGGTGGCGGCGGCCGCCTGGCGCTGATAATCTTCCAGACGGGTCTTTTCCTCGTCGTCCGCCACGGCCCGCAGGCTGAGGCCGATCTTTTTCTCGGCTTCACTCATCTTGAGGACCTTGAAATCGAATTCCTGGCCCACCGCCAGGGGTGGTTCCTCGGAGCCGCGGCGGCCGGAATACCCCGGCACCTCCGAAAAATGACAGAGGCCCTCGACGCCTTCGGCGAGTTCCACAAAGCCGCCGAAATTGGCCAGACGGCAGACCCGGCCATGCACCGTATCACCCACCTGGTGGTGCTGGAAGTAACTCTCCCAGGCGTCCGGCTGGAGTTGTTTGACCCCCAATGAGAGGCGGTGCGACGCCGAATCGATGTTCAGAATCACCGCCTGCACGATCTGCCCTTTCTTGAGGACATCGGACGGATGTTTCACCCGCTTGGTCCAGGAAAGGTCGGAAACGTGAACCAGGCCGTCGATGCCTTCCTCGACCTCGATAAACGCCCCGAAATCGGTCATATTGCGCACCCGGCCCTCGACCACCGAGCCGACGCTGTAACGGCTGTCGATGGTGGTCCACGGATTGGGCTCGAGCTGCTTCAGGCCGAGGGAAATCCGGCGTTCCCTGGGATGCACCTCCAGCACCACGGCTTCCACCTGGTCGCCGGGCTTCACCACCTTGGAGGGATGTTTCATCCGCCGCGACCAGGTCATCTCGCTGATGTGGATCAAGCCTTCGATGCCGGGCTCCAACTCCACGAAAGCCCCGTAATCCGTCACATTCACCACGCGGCCGATCACCCGCGCGTTCAACGGGAAGCGCTCCGCCACCACTTCCCATGGATCGGGCCCGATCTGCTTCAGGCCCAGCGACACGCGTTCCTTGCCCTTGTCGAACTTGAGCACCTTGACGGTGACCTGTTCGCCCACGTGCAGCAACTCCGAGGGATGGGCGATCCGTCCGTACGACATGTCGGTGACGTGCAGCAAACCGTCGATGCCGCCCAGGTCGATGAAAGCGCCGTACTCGGTCAGGTTCTTGACCGCCCCGGTGACCACGGCCCCTTCGGCCAGATGCTCCAGAGTGGCGCCCTTCCGCGAGTTGATCTCGTCCTCGACGGCGGCCTTGCGCGACACCACCACGTTGCCGCGGCGGCGGTTGAGCTTGATGATCTTGACGGGGATGTCCTGCCCGACCAGCGAATCCAGGTTGTGGACCGGGCGCGGATCCGCCTGGCTGCCGGGCATGAAAGCCTTGATCCCCACGTCCACCGCCAGGCCGCCCTTGACGCGTCCCAGCACACGGCCCGAGAGGATGAGTTGTTCCTCGTAGGCCTTGTCGAGGTTGTCCCACACTCGCAGGCGCGAGGCGCGGGTGTGCGAGAGCAGCACGTATCCCTCGGGCCGCTCGCCCTGCTCGATCATCACATCGACCGCGTCGCCCACCTGCACGGCGATCTCGCCGGCGGGCGTCTGGAACTGTTCGATGGGAACGATGCCCTCGCATTTGTACCCGAAATCGACAATCACGTCCTTGGCGGTGATACCGAGGACGGTGCCCTGGAGGACTTCGTCGGCCGCGGGTGGGGCAAAGTGGCTGTAATCGTCGAGAAGGTTCTCGTAGTTCTCGGGGACCGGCTGGTCCACTTGCCCATTGTCGTGGTCTTCGGCCATTACGCCTCCACCCGTTACGGATTCATCGATGCCTGCAAAGCCTATGAATTCCTTCGGCAGGTTGCCAGCGCCCGGGAATGGCGCGCTTCAAACCTCCGCCGGCCGTGCAGCACGAGACCCTCCGCGAAATTGCAACAACCACTGAGAGATCAGTATGTTAGCAAATATACGCCGGTTCGCGGAAGGTTGTCAACGGGGCCGGTGTGCGCTACCACTGGTACCCGGCCCGCAAATTAGCCCTTGGAAGTTCTCCGGATCGGGAATACAATCGGGCTGTTCGTTAGCAGGTAACCGAAAAGCGGCGGCTGACTCCCTGTCGCAAGCCGGGGCGAACGCCTTAACCGGCGCTTGCGGCGAGGGGGTTCGGGTGCAGCACGGCGGCCGCCGTTTTGGGTTGAGTTGGGTGCTCTGATTCGGCTTTTCATACCGGCCTATTACAGGAGGTAGTTTATGTTTGATAGCCTCGCGGATCAGATCAGGCATGACGAAAGGGAGCAGACCAACAGCCGGGAGCGGGCCATCCGCTGGGTGGCGATTTCGGTCTTGTCGGTGCTTCTGTTCCTCGGCTTGTATGCGGCTGTCCGGGCGGGCGGCTAGACCGTCCCACAGGTCCGATCCCGTTGCGGATCATGGCACGGGCGGGAACCGCCGCGGAGCGGATCTCACCCTGCGCGCGCATGGGCCAGCCGGATTATGGACTGCCGGGCCGCGGCACGGGTTTTGCGATTAGTTTCCCGCCCGGCCAGGCCGTAGCCGGCCGCGCAAATTCCGGCGATCGAAGAGTCCGAAACAGACACTTTGGGCGCTGAGGCGGCCAATTGCGTTCTTGCCCGCCCGCGTCCCCAACCCCCCGGGACGAATGGGGCGGGGGACTACCCCTCTTGACATCTTCCATAATTCGATAATAATGGAATTATGGAAGCATCATGAAGAAGAACGATGCCGGCAGCGTCGCGCGGTTCGCGGATATGTTGGCCGCCATGGGGGCGGAGCCGCGGCTGAGGATTGTCCGGCTGCTGTTGAGCGCGCATCCGGACGGGCTGGTGGTGGGCGAGATTCAGACGGAACTGGACATCGCGCCCTCCACCCTCTCCCATCATCTCGACAAGTTGAAGAACGAGGGGCTTGTCAACGTCCAGCGCGAGAGCACGTATCTGCGGTACACCGCCAACACCGAGGCATTGCGGGATCTGCTCACCTTCCTGTACGCGGAATGCTGCACACGGAACAAGGCGGTCAAGCCGGAGACCTTCGTGCGGCTGTGCAAGTAGCCGGCGGCCAACCGCCGCCAGGGGACAACCATTATGACGGACGTGAAAGCGATCGTAAAAGAGAAGTACGGCGAGGCCGCGCTGCGGGTGGTCTCGGGCGCCGGCAGTGCGTGCTGCGGCTCCAGCCCATCCTCCTGCTGCTCGGGCGGCGATCCCATCACCTCGAACCTGTACGACGCGCTGCAAAAGGGCGAACTGCCGGAGACCGCGGTGCTGGCATCGCTGGGCTGCGGCAACCCCACCGCGCTGGCCGAGTTGCGGCCCGGCGAGCGGGTGCTCGACCTGGGCAGCGGCGGAGGCATCGACGTGCTGCTCTCGGCGCGCCGCGTTTCGCCGGGCGGATGGGCCTACGGTCTCGACATGACCGACGAAATGCTGGCGCTGGCGCGCGAGAACCAGAAGAAGGCCGGCGTGGAAAACGCGGAGTTTCTCAAGGGCGAGATAGAACGCATCCCACTGCCCGATAACGCCGTGGACGTGATCATTTCCAACTGCGTGATCAACCTCTCGGGCGATAAGGACGCGGTGTTGCGCGAGGCCTTTCGCGTGCTGAAGCCGGGCGGACGGCTGGCCGTCGCCGACGTGGTGACGCGCGGCGAGATCCCCGCGAAGATCCGCGAAAGCGTTTTGCTGTGGGTGGGATGCGTGGCCGGGGCGCTGAGCGAGGACGAGTACCGCGCCAAGCTGGCGGCGGCGGGGTTCGAGGACATTGCCATCGAACCGACCCGCGTTTACAGCGCCGCGGACGCGCAATCGTTTCTGGCCGGGCAGGGCATCGATCCGCGCGACATCGCGGCCCAGGTGGACGGCAAATTCCTCAGCGCGTTCGTGCGGGCGCGGAAGCCGGGTGACGCCCGGTGACACCGCCGCCGGTGGCCAGGAAGCGGCTCAAGTTCTTCGAGCGGTACCTCTCGCTCTGGGTGGCGCTTTCGATGGTGGTGGGAGTGCTGGCGGGGCGGATGCTGCCGCGGGCCGTAGCCCTTGTGCGCGGCCTGGAATTCGGCCGGGGCAGCCAGATCAACGTCCCCATCGCGGCGCTGATCTGGCTGATGATCACGCCCATGATGATGAAGGTGGATTTCGGCGCCATCCGCAACGTGGGACGGAAGCCTGCCGGGCTCTTCGTGACGCTGGCGGTCAACTGGCTGGTGAAGCCGTTTTCCATGGCGCTGCTGGCGTGGCTGTTCTTTCGCGTGGTATTTGCCGGGTTTCTGGCGCCGGGCGACGCCAACCAGTACATCGCCGGCTGCATTATTCTGGCGGCTGCGCCGTGTACCGCCATGGTCTTCGTCTGGAGTCACCTGACGGACGGCGACCCGGCGTACACGCTGGTGCAGGTATCGGTGAACGACCTCATCATGCTGGTGTTGTTCGCGCCGATCGTGCGGTTTCTGGTGACCGGGGCGTCGTCGCTCGACGGTTCCCTTTCGCGTGCTGCTTCTCTCGGTGGTGGTCTTCATCGTGATCCCGCTCGCCGCCGGGACGCTGCTGCGCACGATGCTGGTCCGCAGCCGCGGCCGGGAGTGGTTCGAATCCAAGCTGCTGCCGCGGTTCGCCCCGGTGACCATCGCCGCTCTGCTGGCCACGCTGGTGGCGATCTTCGCGTTTCAGGCGGACAACATTACCGGCCGCTTCCTGCACGTGCTGCTGATCGCGGTGCCCATCACGTTGCAGGTGTACTTCAACTCCGGGCTGGCGTATGGGCTGATGCGGCTCTTTAAGGTGGAATATGCGGTGGCGGCGCCGGGAGCGTTGATCGGCGCCAGCAACTTTTTCGAGCTGGCCGTGGCGACGGCGATCGCGCTGTTCGGACCGGGGTCGGGCGCGGCTCTGGCGACGGTGGTGGGCGTGCTGGTGGAGGTTCCGGTGATGCTGTCGGTGTGTGCGGCCTGCAACCGCACGCGCCACTGGTTCCCCGCGGCGGAGGAGCGGCCGGCATGAGAATCCTGGTGTTGTGTACCGGCAACTCGGCGCGCAGCCAGATGGCGGAAGGGCTGCTGAAGGCCCACGATCCGTCGCTGGAGGTCTATTCGGCGGGCACCGATCCGGCGGCCCGCGTGCACCCGGCCGCGGTGGAGGCAATGCGCGAGATGGGGATCGACATCGGCGGCGCGATCCCTAAGAACGTGGCGCGGTTCCTGAACCAGGCGTTCGACGCGGTGGTTACGGTGTGCGACGGCGCCAACGAAACGTGTCCCGTGTTTCTGGGGAGGGTGGGACGGCGAGTGCACATCGGGTTCGAGGATCCGGCCCGTGTGGAAGGATCGCCGGAAGCGGTGCTGGCCGCGTTTCGGAGGGTCCGCGACCGGATCGGTGAGCGGCTGGCGGATTTCGTGGCGTGAGCCGGCGTGGGGGCGCGGGCAGCCGGCAATCGGACTGGGCGGCCCTGTCCATGCGTCGGAAGGCGGGTTGACAACCTGCCCCGCAGAGCAGCAGAGCTGCAACTCAACCGCGCGGGATATTCCGGGCTGCCGGGGGCGAGATCGTCTCGCGCGCAGGCGAGCTCCGCTCGCCGGGCCGCGCCCAGAGGGCACCCGCAATCGGCCGCAGGTTGACAACCTGCCCCACAGAAAACCGTCGCGGCGCGCGAAGAATTCGACAGGTAGTAGTACAAAACCGCCGCGGCGCGGCGACGGCGGCGAGCCCTCAGTAGCGCTTGAGAAACTCCGCCAGGCTGGGTCCCAGCGCCGCGCGCCGCGCGATGCACAGATCGATGCGCTCCAGGGCTTGCGCCAGGATGCGCGGCCCGCCCGCATACCCTTCCACCTTCGGCTTGAAGAAAGCTTCCACCTCCGCCCGTTCGGGGGCGCTGCAGAAACCCGCCCCGACCATCGGCAGGTACGCGGCGAAATCGCTGCCCACTCCGCGGGGGAGCACTTTCAAAAGGGCGTCCAGGTTGTCGCGCACGAACTCGAAGGGCAGGCGGCGCGTCTCCGGCGTTGGCGAGCCGAGGAACGAGCCCATCACCTCGCGGAAATCGAACTCGCCGGTCAAAAGCAGGGCCAGCCGCTGTTTGACCAGGGCCGGGTCGCGGAAGTTGGCCAGGCCGCCGATCAGGATGCCGCGTTGCTGCTTGTCCGTGGTGGTTCGCAGCTCGGCGCGCATCCGGTCGAACAGCGCCTGGTCACCCTGGCGGGCAGCGGTGGCGACCACGGTTCCCGCGATGCCGGGATCCAAGGAGTTGCGATCCTTCATCCAGCCGATGGCCAGCGCCGTGGCCTCCTTCCTGAGTTGCTCGTCCTCACCCGCTGTGGCCACCATTCCCACCAGTTGCCGCCGCAGCGTCTTGGTGTCCTCGCTGTCGCCGGGTTTGGAGATCCAGCCCAGCTCATGGGCGCGGTCTCCGTAAACCTTCCGCAGGAAGCGCGCGGCATTCGGCAGCAGCTCGTCGGGCACCAGCGGCGGACGCAGCATCCCGGCGATGCCGATGGTCTGCGACACGATGCGCCAGTCCGGGTCGCTGGCGAACGGCTCCGCCAGCGCCAGCGCATCGCCGGGCGGGATCTCGCCGGCGGCCGTCAGGGCGTTGACGTCGCCCAGCACGCCGACGCGCTCCGCCAGCGTCAGGTTGGCGCCGTGATCGGCCAGCAGGCGGCGCAGCATGGCGGAGCTATAGAGCACGCGGTAATAGCCGGTTTCACCGGCATTGGCCAGCACCCATTCCGGACAGCTTGCGGCCTTGCTGAGCTTCATTTCGGCCGATGGGTCGCTCACCACCTGGCACTCGCGCACGGCGCCGCCCGTGGCCGGGTAGGTTACGCAAATGGGGATCATCCAGGTTTGCTTCGTGTCGCCGCGCGACCCGATGGGCAGCGACCGGCGCTGCGCGAGCGCGAGGCGCGGCGGGCCATCGGCGCAGCGCAGATCGGCCGTCACCAGGGGGACGCCGGCCTGGTCGAGGAAGGTGTTGAAGGGCCGGGCGACGTCGGTTCCAGCGGCTTTGGAGATGGCGGCCAGAAAGTCGGCGGTGGTGGCCGCCCGGTTGCCGTATTGCTTCATATACAGCCGCACGCCGTTCTGAAACGGCTTTTCGCCGAGCCAGCTCTCGAACATGCCGATCACCGCGGCGCCCTTCTCGTAGGAGATGCCGTCGAAGGCGTTGGCGATGTCGCTGTCGTTCTGGATCTGCTGGCGGATGCGCCGCGTGGACGCCAGGCTGTCGAGCCCCATGATACCCAGGCTGGACTGAACCACGCTCACCGGCTCCTTCCACTCGGGCTTCCATTCGTCGACGATCTTGCTCGACATCCAGGTGGCGAACGACTCGTTCAGCCAGATGTCGTCCCACCACGCCGTGGTCACCAGGTCGCCGAACCACTGGTGCGCCATTTCGTGCGCCGCCACCGAGGCGCAGCCCTGCTGCCAGGCATGGGTCGCGGAAGCGGGCGCGGAAAGCAGCATGGGATGGGTGTAGGTGATCATCCCGGCGTTCTCCATGGCGAAACCGCCGACCGGCATGACCACGCTGTCGAGCTTGTCGTAGGGGAACGGAGAATCGAAATAGGCCTCCAGCAGTTTGAGGATGTCGGGAATCGCCGTGCGGGCGAACTCCGCCTCGCCGCCGCGCCCGGCGGGCACCAGGATGCGCAGGGGGATTCCCTTGCGTCCGCCCTTTCCGAGGTCGACCGCTTCGAAGGGGCCCACCGCGAAAGCCACCAGGTAACTGGGCAGCGGGCGGGTAGGCGCGAACTCGACGCGCTTCATTCCGCCGGCCTCGGGCGTCTCGAGGACGATGGGCGTGTTGGAAGCCGCCAGGTGTTCCCGCCTGACGTGCAGCGTCAGTTGCCATGGCGTCTTGAACCGCGGCTCGTCGAAACACGGGAAGGCGCGGCGCGCGTCGGTGGGCTCGAACTGCGTGTACACATACCAGGGCGGATTCTGTCCGTCGCGCAACTGGAACACGCCGGCGCTACTGGAATTCTGAATCTTGCCGGAGTACGCCACGTGCAGGGTGCCCGCGCCCGGCGCCAGGGGCGGGTCGAAGGCGAAGCCCACGAAGCTGGCTCCGCCAGGCGTCACCTTGGCGGCGCGCGTCTCGCCCGCGGTGCGCAGGGTGGCCGATGCCACCGTCAGGTCCGCGGCGTTCAGCCAGAGCACCGGCGTGCTTTCGGTCACCGTGAATTCGATATCGACGGCGCCGCGAAAGGCGCTTTCCCCGGGCACAATGGTCAGGTCAACGGCATAGCGCACCGGGGCGGCGGTATCGGCGAGCCGGAACTTGGGCGGTTCGGCGGCGGCGCCTGCGCCAACACCCAGAAGCGTGAACAGAACGGCGGTGGATCGAATATGCATAAGGGTAGACTCTTTCGAAAGTATACGGCAGCGGCGCGAATCCGGTTCAAACTACGACGGAAGATTAACACCAGGAACTGCGAGGCGGGGCGGGGATAGGGCCGCCGGGTGCCCGGTGGCCCGCCCAGGGGACGAATGCAACCATCCACTTCTACTTGGCGCGCTTCGCCGTGACGTCCATGACTCTGGGCTCGCCGCCATCCATACCGGGGAACGTCATCTTCCCCGTCATTTCTTCGGCTTTCACGGTGAACTCGTACTTGATGGTGACGGGGTTGCCGCCAAAGTCGCGGACCAGGTCGAAGGAGATCTTGTCGCCGTCCACTTTGCCGTTGGAGATCTGCGCCGCCACCGGGTCGCCGCCGCCCCGGCCCGGAGCGGTTAACGAGCCCGTCAGCTTGGCGCCATCCACCTTCAGATCGATCGTCGAGACGCGAGGCGGCCCGCCGCCTCGGCCTGCCTGTTCCATGGTCCACTTGCCGGTCGCATCGGCCGCCACGGCGACGCAGGCGAGCGCAAGCAGAGCTAGACCTACAAAGAGAATCCGTTTGTTCATAGAGGGGTTTCCTTCCCGACTCATGATAACTCCCCTCACCCGGTGCGGCTACTGGCTGTAGGGAGTGCGACGTAGAATTTGGCGGGGAGGCGATTCGCCCGCAAAACCGCTCGAATCCGAGCGTAGGCGAGCGCAAGGCCCGCAGCGCAGCAGAGCCGCAACCCAACCGCGCGGGATATTCCGGGCTGCCGGGGGCCGGATCGTCTCGCGCGCAGGCGAGCTCCGCTCGCCGGGCCGCGCCCAGAGGGCACCCACAATCGGCCGCAGGCTGCCAGCCTGCCCCACATAAAACCGTCGCGGCGCGCGAAGAATCTGACAGGTAGTAGTACATAACGCCAGCGAAACCACTCCTGCGTCGCGAACCCCTGGCTGTAGGGCAAACCGGGGACAGAGTGCGAATTCCCGGCAAACTGCGCCGGAAATCCATGTCCCCGCTTTGCGGCTAAGCACCGCCCGCGGGGACCGTCAAGGATCCGGCCAGGTCCGATCCGCGATCGTAGACAATCACGCGCACCTTGCGGATATCGGCTCCCACCGCCAATTCCTCGTCGTCTACCGGAATCCCGTTCTTCAGCGCGGCATCGTACTGTTCCTGAGTCAAACTGACCGTAGCCATCACGGGTTTGGATATCGATTTCGGACCTTCGGCGGTGAACTGCACGAAGGCGATGTCCAGTTGCACCGAATAACGCTCTCCCGAATGCGTCACCAGCGCGTCGGCAGGGTCCACCAGAGTGCGAAACCGCAGCGATTGCGCGGTTTTTCCCGGCGACACCGAAACCCGCAAGCCAACGTCGGGATTATCGAACGGACTGCTTACGGCGCTTTGCAGGGCGGCGCGGTCCCGTTCTCCCTCGGCCGGCGCATCCGCGTAGAAGGACTGCTTGACCTGGAGGTTGACTCCCTTGCGTGAGCACGTCGCGCGGACCTTGTGCAGTTTCCCGTCCCATCCGTCGGCCGCGAGCGCGTACTCGATGCGGTAATTGGCGCGGCCGTCGCCCATCGCCAGCCGGGTGGCTGCCGCCAAGGCGTCGGTGCGGTAGGCCACGCCGCCGGTCAGATTGGCCAGTTGTTGCAGCGTATCCGCCTGGGACATGGCGATATCGGTGGTCGACAGGATGCCCGACGGATCCACGGTGTAGGCTGTGGTGCGCGCCCGTTCGCAAGCGGTAGCCAATTGCTGAAGAAACGGAGTGTACCTGACGTAGTCGTCTCCCGAGACCAGCCGCGCGGCAAGGGGCACGCCGTGCGAGATCCAGATCAGGCTGTTTCGTCCGGGCATCAACGCCAGCGTGGACACCACCTGGTTCAACGCGGCGTAGGTATCCCTTACCTGGACATCGACGGTGTGGTCGCCAGGGCGGAGTTTGTTCACCTTCCGCAGGGCGTCATCGAGCATCGGTTTGATTTTCCCGACCCAGGGCGTGGATTCCGGCTTCGCATCGGCCGGCCCATTCGGGAGCGCGCGAACCGGATAGAGTTTGGCGTCCCTGGTCAGTAAATAGAAGTAGACCGAGTCGCTGGTTTCCAGGCCCTGCAGGTTCCTGGCGATTTCGGCCGCGGAGAACCCCTTGTCGCTCATTTGCGAGTTCAGAAGATCGAGGACAAGGAGCGTGGCGTGCGGGAAAACTCCGCCGCTGCGATTGGAGAACTCGCGCTGCCCCGGCGCGGCCAATGGCTGAACCTTCACAGGTGTCATGCGAAAGAAAGCGACGGTCTGCGGCTTACCCCCGTCGGAAACCTGGAAGTCGGCGCTGCTCAGGTCCGCCACCGGCTGTCCGTGAGAGTCCGTGGCGATGACGTTGAGGTTGACCAGGCGCCCATCGGCCGCGCCCGCGTTTGCAGCCAACAGGACAACCGCGGCGGACCCGGAAAGATGACGGAGCTTCATGCTCCAGGAGTATCAGGCTTGCGGCCGTGGCACAAGCGCGTGGCGGCGCGCGGGTGCGCGACATGGAAGTGACGAGATCGCGGCAACCGCTCTGGGTCCCACACGGAACCGTGAGCGTCAGCGAGCGGCCCGAACCGGGGGACGACTCTGCCCGGCGTCCGCGGCCTCCCACACGCAGCCTGCTGCCTGTCGCCCCACGTCGCGTGACAAGGACCGGCGTGCCGCTCGGGCCGCTCGCTGACGCTCGCGGTTCCGTGGGGTTTCCCCGGGGGGCTTCACTTCCACGTCGCGCACCTGCGGCGCGCCGTCTCCCGCCAACTCGATGCCCGCGCCGGCGTGGCCCAGTGTCAGACCGCGCCAGTTCACCCCTGGGGCAAACCCCCGGTGTGCCGGGATTGCATCTTGCCGGGCAATTGGATAATCTCTATAGAGTATGAGGTGATTTATGGCGGGAGCGGAGCAGGCTTCTCCGGATCGACGGGAAGCCTTTGAAATCGAACACGACGGGGTGGTGCGGCAAGAGATTGAAACCTTCCGGCAGCGGGCCGCGGAGTTTCTGGCGGGGCACATTTCGGAAGACGACTTCCGGCCGTTCCGGCTAAAGCACGGGATCTACGGGCAGCGCCAGCCGGGCGTGCAGATGGTCCGCTGCAAGCTGCCCGGCGGCCTGGTGACCGCGCGGCAGATGGAGCAACTGGCGCGCATCGCCGACGAATTCGGCGGCGGCAAGGGGCACTTGACCACGCGGCAGAACATCCAGTACCACTTCGTGCCGCTCGAGCGCGTGGCCGATCTGATGACCCTGATGGCGGACGCCGGCCTGACCAACCGCGAGGCCTGCTACAACACCGTGCGCAACGTGACCACGTGCGTGTGGGCGGGCATCGCCCAGGACGAGGTTTTCGACGTTCGGCCGCACGCGCGGAAAATCGCCTACGCGCTGCTGCGCAAGGATCTGACCGGGAACCTGCCGCGCAAATTCAAGATCGCCTTCGACGGCTGCGCGGCGAACGACTGCATCGCGGCCGCCATCAACGATATCGGCTTGCGGGCCGTGGTCCGCGACGGGAAGCGGGGATTCCGCATGGCGGTCGGCGGCGGGCTGGGGCCGCTGCCCAGCGAGGCGCAGATCCTGGACGAGTTCGTGCCCGAGGAGCGGCTCTTGAACCGCTGCGAGGCGGTGATCCGCGTCTTCAACCGCTATGGGAACCGGCAGAACAAGAACATCGCGCGGTTGAAATTCGTGATCCGCGAGCGCGGCTTCGCGTGGGTGAAGGAAGAGATCGAAAAGGAGTACGCGGAGATTCTGGAGCACGGCGGGATTGCGTGGCCGGAGATGGTGCCGGAGGGATTCGGCGGCTACCAGTCGCGGCCGGCGCCGCTGGGCGACGGGGCGCTGCTGCCGGTGGCGGGGGCAACGGCCGGGACAGGCGACGCGGGGTACGATGCCTGGCGGCGCAGCAACGTGCGGGAGCAGCGGCAGACGGGTTACGCGGCGGCGGTGGTGCGCGTGGAACAGGGGAACCTGACGGGCGGCCAGTTGCGCGGCGTGGCGCGGATTGCGGCGTCGGCCGGCGACGGGCTGGCGCGCATCGGCATCGACCAGAACCTGGTGCTGGCGTTCCTGCCGCTGGCCGCGCTGCCGCGGGTGTACGCGGCCTTGCGCGAACTGGGACTGGGCGAAGCCGGCGCGCGGCAAATCGAGGATGTTACCACCTGCCCGGGAAGTTACTCGTGCAACCTGGGGCTGACGAAGACCATGAACCTGGGCGCGGTGCTCTCGCAGGCCGTGGCCGGGTACGACGACCCGGGGGTGAAGCGGCTGTCGATCAAGGTCAGCGGCTGCCCGAATTCCTGCGGGCAGCATTGGATTGCCGATTTCGGATTCTACGGCAACGCGCGGAAGATCGATGGCAAGGAAGTGCCGTACTACCTGATGCTGCTGGGCGGCGGCTACGACGAGCAGGGAGTGATGCGCTTCGGCCTGTCGGTGCAATCGATCCCCGCGCGCCTGGCGCCCGAGGCGGTGCGGCGCGTGCTGGACCATTTCGTGTCGCAGCGGGTGGAGGGCGAGAGCTTCCGGCAGTACGTGATGCGGCACAAGGCGGAGACCTTCCGGCTGATGACTAACGACCTGGCGAAGCCGGCGGAGTTATTCCCGGAGTTGTATCGGGACTGGGGAGATACGGAGGAGTACTCGTTGCAGTTGGGGCGCGGGGAGTGCGCGGCGTAGGGGGCGGGCAATGAACCGCTCGCGAGGATCGTCACGCGCGCCGCGCGCCGAACATGGTCATGAGATGATCCTGAGCGATCTTCTCTCTCCGGGCATCCCTCCATGCCACGAATGCCTCATCGGCGATCGCAAGCGTATTCGTCACATCGAGACGCGACCAGGTTCTTCCAACGTCGTAGTCCGCCGTGTAACGATCCTCCTGCAACTGAGCGAATGCGGCAATCACGGTCTTGAGGTGCGCCTCAAGCGGACTGGGAGTTCCACCCTTGAACTTGAATGCCGCCTGACTCATCTTCCTGTGATCGAACATGCGGCCAAGCCGCGCCCGCTGGTCCTTCGTCTTCCAGTTGAGAACGAAATCGGCAATGAGCAAGTGGAACAGCGCATAATACGCCGTGGAAACAGCCCGCCTCAGGCTGGATTGCCTCGGCCGCTTTCCGCCTCTCGATGCCAGGTGGTGGGCATCGGCGAGCAGATCGTCCGCGAACGCCATCCGCTACGCCCAGGCCTCTTCGCGGAGAACCGACTGCTCCGATTCGCTCCTGAAGTTGTGGTAGGGGAACAGGCCGAGTGCCCCGAAATCCAAATGATCGGCCAAACGCGACACTACTTTCGTTGCAACGTCCCGTAGCCGCCGTTCGCCGGCCTCGTCGGACAGCAGCACGCGAAAAAACACCGCCCAATCGCCGCTCCAGTCGGTTCCGATCTCATAGCGGATGTGAACGACATCGGGGGTCAGCGACCGCTCCACCTCGGCGACGGCTTCGGCAATTTCGGTTTCTCTTGCGACCCCAGCAGGCACCATCGGCATGACGGCGACTCAGCCCCCCAAGTTTCAGCATAGACCTAACCACGGCCGCCTGCAATGTTGGCGGTTCCGCTCACGCGCGGTAGCCGGCGCCGTCCTTGCGGGCTTGCCCAAGCGCGGTGAGGGTGTCGAGGATGGCGGTAACTTCGGGGACGCGGGCGCGGATGAATCCATGGGCGACGATTTCCGGCGTAACCGGAGCCGGCGCCTGCATCAGGTAATCGCGCACGGCGCGGACGCGCTCGGGCAGGGCCGACGGCCAGGGAAGACGTGCGGCGCGGGCCGGTCGATGCTCTTCCTCCTCCATCTCCACGCCGAGGCCCGCCTGGGTCGCGGTGGTCTTTTGGAACTCAGGCCGCAGCCAGCGGACCAGACCCGAGCGTTCTTCGGCAGCGCGGGCGGCGTTGAGTTCCACCAGGCGGAAAAGAATATCCTCGGTGGGAAGCTCCGGGGGCCAGCCGTAGGCCTCGGCGACGGCGCGGTCGAGATCGTCGTGGAGATCGCGGAGAACGGATATGAGGCCCTGGTCGTGAATCGTCTGGCTGGCGGCGCCGAGCGGTTGGCCGGCGCGGAGTTCGTCGAGGACGTTGTACATTTCGGTGAGCGTCAGGTCGGGGTGCGCTTCCTGGTGGCGTTTGCGGTGAGCGTCGAGTTGTTCGCCCAGAGAGCGGATGCGTTCGCGCTGGGGCTCGGAAGCGTCGGGAAAGGGGAAGGGCTCGAAGCAGCGAGTCTTGTTGTAGCGGGGCCGGTCCTCCAGCGTCCCGCCCGCTGCGAGCGACCAAACGACATGGATGCGGCTGGAAAGGACGCCCAGCACGTATGCGTCGCTGGAGGCGATGTTGACCAGCATGTTGTCCGGGAGAATGGATGCGTCGAGGAAGACGAAGAAGCGGTGCTTGGCTGTTTCGGGGGTTGCGATGTAGCGGCGGAGGCCCTTCAAAGCGGGGCGAAACTCGGCACGCGGCTCGCCGTGTATCCACCAGTTGTCCCGGTAGGTGGGCCGGTTGTTCTGGTCGCGCTCCGGCTTGACGCGATCGACGACATGTTGATAGACCGCGGGGAACCTGACACGCACTTCCTCGGCGGTTAGCCCGAACAGGTCGATTACCATGACGCCGCGAGGGCGAGACGTGATATCGCGGCCGTTCCGGTACTGCCGGATGTGGCGATCCAAACCGCGAATCCTGCCCAAGCCGAGCTCGCGGGCTTTCTCCGCGGTAACAATGAAGCCTGCGCCGTGCAGCTTCACTCCGGGGCAACTCAGCCCCTCATTCGCCCTGAGAAGAACGGCCGCGGTTGTGTCCGGTCCAATGGTCAGGTCGGAATGAATCAAGCCGTAGCGTTCGACGAACTCGACCTTGGACGCCCCCTCGCCTTCACCCGGCTCCTCGGATACGACTCGCAGGAGACGGCCTTCGCGCGTGCCGGCTTCCGCCACGGTCATGGCAATCCTGACGGCCGCGCCATCGGAGGAATCGACCCATGGGTGATCGGGGATCGCGAAAACCAGGGATGCCGGCGTGGACGCGTCGGTGAGATGCGGGACGATCACGCGGCGCTGGAAAGTCTGGCGCAGACTATTGGTGGTGATGAAACCGAATCGCCTGGTCTCGCCGGCGCGGACGCGTTCGGCGGCGCGGTGCCACCAATACATGACGTAGTCGGCGGTCTCGGGAACCTCGCTGTAGACCGAGCGGAGCGTCTCGGCGTAGCCGCCGTCCAATTCGCCGCGCATTCTCCAGTTACCGAGGAACGGCGGGTTGCCAACGATGAAGTTGGCGGAGGGCCATTCGGCGCGCCGAGCGTTGACGTAGCTCATCACCGGGCGGCGCGCCGATTCGTCGGGCACCTTCTCACCAGTGGCTGGGTGCTTCTTCATGGTGACTCCGTCCCAGGTGGTGAGCTTGTCTCCCTGTTCGTCAAGGGCCGGTTTCACCTTGTCCCACGCCAGAAGCGCGTCGCGGTGCTCGATGTTGTGGAACCGCTTGATGACGGGTTCGGGAGGCACCGTGCGGGCTCCCCATGTTCGGAAATACCACTGGAGATAGCCGATCCACAGGACCAGGTCGGTGATGGCCGCGGCACGGGGATTCTTCTCGATGCCCTTCAATTGGTGCGGGTCGACCGTGAGGCCGGTCTCGTGCAACGCTTCTTGGGTTTCTCCAAGGCCTTCGAGCGCGTCGTTGACTTCGGCTTCGAGCCGCTTGAGATGTTCCAAAGTCACGTACAGAAAATTGCCGGAGCCGCACGCGGGGTCCAGGATCTCGATGGTGCACAAGCGGCGGCGGAAGCCGTCGAGGATGGCGATGGCTTCGGCAGTCTTGCCGGCACGCTCCAGGGTATGGGCGGCGGCCTGCACGTCGGCCCAGTCCTGGCGGAGCGGTTCGACGATGGTGGGGATGACGAGGCGCTCCACGTAAGCCCGGGGCGTGTAGTGCGCGCCCAGAGAGTGGCGCTCGCGCTCGTCCAGGGCGCGCTCCAGCAGGGTGCCGAAAATCGCGGGCTCCACGTCCTTCCATTCGGCGGCGGCGGCGCGGCAGAGGATTTCGAACTGCTCGCGATTGAGCGGAAGCGCTTCGACGGATTCGAAGAGGCCTCCGTTGAAACGAATGATGTGCTCGCGAAGGATGGGCGAGAAGCCGCCGGAATCCATGGTTCGCCAGAGGGATTCGACCATGGGCTGGAAGTTCGAAGAGGTCGCCGCGAAGACTTTCCAGAAGATCCGAGAAGCTGTCGGGCCGGAGGAGGTGGATGTCTTCGGCGAAGAAGGTGAAGATGCAGCGCATCAGGAAAGGCGCCACGGCTTCGGGAGGGTGATCCTTTTCGAGAGATCGGGCGAGATCGGCGAGGAGCGAGGCGACCTCGCGGGTGACACGGGCCGAGATGCGGCTGGGGTCGAGCGAGAGCGGGTCGAGCCAGATGGCGCGCAGGCGGTCTCGGATGGGCTGGTATTCGAGCTGCTGAAGCAGGATGCGGTGGGCGAGCGAGTCGGGGAACGGGACGTAGGCTTTGCCGGTGCCGGAAAAGTCGGCGAAGATCTCGATGGAGTAGCCGACGTCCACGACGATCAGGAAGGGCGGCCAGCCATCGGCGGCGGGGAGCGCCTTTGCGTACTGCTCGGCCTGATTGCGGGCGCGGAGCATGGCAAGGTCCCAGCCCGCGGTTCCGCGAATGGCGGTCCCGCGGCGATGCGGCGCTTCGAAGAGCAGCGAGGGCTCGGGAGCTTGGCTGCCCTGCTTGGCCTCAAGGACGAAACAGCCGCGCTTGTAGAGATCGATGCGGCCGGGGCTGGATAGACCTGTGGGGTAGCGAAACGTCACGGGCCGCTCGAAGACGTAGTGGTTCTGGCTGTCGTCGGCAACGGCGGGATTGGGGCGCGGGACTTCCAGGTAGTCGCAGAGTTCCGAGAGGAAAAGTGCGTAGTTCGCCCGTTCCGCCGCGGCCGAGTTCCGCCACCGCTCGATGAATGAAGTCGCCGGCATGAGAAGTTCGCGTGCTTCCGCTCAATGAGAGTGTAACTGGTCTATCGGCTTGCTGAGCGCGACGACGCCGGGCCGAACCAGGACGGGCACGCGGCCTGGGGCTGGCTAGGCGTTGGGAAAGTGGGCGGGCCGCGGGATCTCCCTACTTGCCTCGCCACGGGCTGGCGGAGGAAACTGTTCGGAGGAGGCTCGATGGAAACGCCAGACCGGAAGCAGGACGAGCGGATCGCGGAGTTTTTCGAACGCGACCGCTTCGCGCGCGAGAACGGTATCCGGATTGTCGAGGTCCGCGCCGGCTTCGGCCATGCGGAGCTGACGGTGGAACCGCGCCATTTGAACAGCGTCGGCATTTTGCAGGGCGGCGCGCTGTTCACTCTCGCCGACCTGGCCTTTGCGCTGGCTTGCAATTCCCATGGGGTGGTGGCCGTCGGCTGCCAGGTGGACGTCACCTGGTTCAAGGCCGTCCGGTCGGGCCGGCTTACTGCCACGGCCGAGGAGATCTCTCGCACCCGCAAGCTGTCCACGTGCCTTGTCCGGGTCACCGGCGAGGATGGGGAACTGGTCGCCCTGTTCAAGGGTATCGCCTTCGTCAAGGGCACCAGCCTGTGGGCGGAGCCGTCCCCGCAAGCCAGTGAATGATGGGGCGGCGCGGCACTCACCGGTACTGGTACTTTTGAGCGTTTTCGGGCTAGGCCGTCACCGCCCAGGTACTGGGACAGAGGGGACTTGTTTGCCGCCGATAAGTGGCTTACTTCTTAACTTGTATGGAACTTGCAGACCAATTTCAGCTTACGGCGCTGCTGGCTTCGAGCGCTATGCAGGTGCGGCGCAACAGACCCCGCATGAACCAAGGGACCGCGGGGGTTCCATCGGCGTGCCAGCCCCGCGCGCACAACGTGAAGCAGCAGAGGTGCAGATGCGGAACGTGTGCCGCGTGTCAGGACAACGCGCGCTGGGAGCGTATCTTCCAGGCGAAATTCGCCGATCCGGATTACTACGCCCGCCGTGTCATCCGGCACGAGTCGCCACTCACCTCGATCTGAGCGGTGGTTTGCCAGGGCGCCCGTTACCGGCCGAGCGCGCAGAGAAGAACCCGCTGGTTCTCCCGGCGTGCCTCGCGGCGTGGCGGGCGATTGTGGTTGCGGCCCCGATCTCTTCACGCGCAGTAAGGTCTTAATTCTTCCCGGCGGCCAGTTCGGCCTGGAGCTGGCGGTAGGCAAATTCCTCGAAGTCGGTCTTGAGACGCTGGCGGCCTTCGCTGCGGGGATCACTGGGGCGGGGGCCGTCCTGCTTGAGGGCGCGGCCTAACAAGGCGGTGGCTTCGCTGTCGTCGGGGTCGCGCTCGACGGCGGCGCGGAGGCTTCCGGCGGCTCCGTCGAAATCCCTCGAACGCCACAGGGCGTAGCCGAGATTGAAATGGTAGTCGGGATCGGCGTCGTCGCCGGCGATGGCTTTGCGGAAGGCGGCGATGGCGGCGGGCAGGTCGTTGCGGCGCACCTGGGCGGCGCCGAGGTTGTTGTAGACCTCATTGAGGGGCACGGCCTCGGCCACCAACCCGAAGGCCTGGGCGGCCGCGGCGGCATCGCCTCCGTAATACCGGCAGAGGCCGAGGAAGAACCGGGCCTGGAAGTAGTGCGAATCGCCATGCGAGACGCGCTCGAACCAGGAGGCCGCGGTCTTGTAGTCCTTCTGCTCCCAGGCCAGCCGGGCGAGATGGAAACAGGGTTGGGAGAACTTGTCGTCGAGGCGCGCGGCAGTGGTGAAAAAACGATGGCGCTGTTCCGGCGAGGTGGCGAGCAGACCGCGCACATAGCTCTCCATGGCGTCGAGGCGGACGGCCGGGTGAAGCCTGGCGAATTCTTCCTGCGAGACGGGTGTCCGGGGGTCGATCTCGTGGAGCGCCTCCCATCCGAGTTGGACTTCCATGCCGGGAAGTTCCTCCAGCGCGCCGAACTGACTGAGCGGCGAAGTCTGGCGGATCCGTTTGAGATCGAGAACCCGGCCGGCGATGCGGAGCGATCCCTTGGAAGCCTCCCTGGCGCCGGCGGCGGGCTGCTGCTCGTACTCGCCGTAGATCACGATGGAGGCGTCGAGCGACTGGCCGATCCTGATGGCGGAGGCGTGGGTGAGCTCCGCTCCGGAACGGAGGGACAAGCGCCGGTAGCCTTCCAGACGGTCCTCGCGATCCAGCACCAGCAGCCCCTGGGAAGCCAGAGCGTCGCCAACGGTCTCGGCGATGCTCTCGCCGATCCAGTCGAGGTTGGCCGCCGCGGAGTGGTTGGCGAAGGGCAGAACCAGAACTGTTTCGGCGCGGAGCCCGCAGCAGAGTAACACCGCCAGTGTGAGGGACCGCACCATGTTCACTTCCCATTCAGTGTAACAACGGTGCAGCCGCCGGCAGCGGTGCGGGCCGCGGCTCCGTGCCGAAGTGCGCTAGCGCCATGACCGCAAGATACCGTTCCTTTGCCACGGGCCGCTCGCTCACGCTCGGGTTCCGTCCGGAACCGCGAGCGTGAGAAGCTGTGAAGAAATCGGTTGGCAGGCGGAAGCGCCTGCCCCACCTCGCTGCAAGTCCTTCGAGTGCAATGTGGGACAGACGCTTTCGTCTGTCAACCCGGCAGTCCGGCCGATTTCTTCACAGCTTCTGAGCGAGCGGCCCGGCAAAGGCGCCGGATCGCGCGGTCGAAGACCTAGTTGGAAGCGCCGGCGGCGCTACTCGATCCGGCTCCGGCGTCCGCCGCGGGCATGGCGACCACCAGCTTGGTATTGGAGCCGCCGAGGCTGATTTCCTCGATGCGCCTCTTGCCGCCGCCGGTGTTTACGAGGATGCTGGTGCGGGAGAATTTCTCGTTCGCGGTCTCCACTTTCACCGGGGTGCGCGTGGCCGGCTTGCCATCGACGATGAAGGCATTCCCGTCCACAATTTGCAGACTGTGTTCGCCGGGCTTCAGTTCCGTGGCGCCTGCCATGGCGGGATCGTACAGCGTAAAGGTGTAGGTCTTGCCGGCGGCTACGGCGAGCGCAACGGCGGCGAAAAGAAGCGCAAGTGTCCTGTGCATGTTGGTTTCTCCAAGATTGACTTTCGATAGATTCCGGTAGTTGAGATCTCGCCTACTGGAATACATTACGAGCGAGGCGGCGAAATGTTCCGCGGGCCGGCGCAGAATCGGTTGTCAAGTGTCGAGAAACGAGCGAACGCGCACAATGGCGGCGTCGCGCACGGCGGCGGAGTCGCCGAAGCCCGCGAGCCGCACCAGGCCGGCTTCGCGGCGAAACCAGGTGAGCTGGCGCTTGGCGTAGTTGCGCGTGTTGCGCTGCGCGTAGAAGATCGCGTTGTGGAGGTTCAGCTCGCCGGAGATCGACTGCAGCGCCTGCTTGTATCCGTGCGATTCGAACGGCTTGGCGGAAGGCGCAAAGCCCAAGGCGAGAATGCCGCGCACCTCTTCCACCAGTCCGCCGGAGAACATGGCCTGGCAGCGCTCGTCCAGGCGCTGGTAGAGCGCGTCGCGGCCGGGCTCGAGGCCGAGTTTCAGCACGCGGTATCCGGTGAGCGTTTCCCGGCCTTCGCGAAACAGCTCGCTAACCGGACGGCGCGTAAGGAGACGGATTTCCATGGCGCGCGTGACCTTGGGCACGTCATGGGGATGGATATTGGCGGCGGCTTGAGGATCGAAACGCTTCAGCAGGCGGTGCAGCGAGCCGGGGCGGCGCGTCTCCCGCGCCCCCAGGCGGCGGCGCAGATCGGGATCGCGTGACGGGCCGGCGAACAAACCGTCCAATAATGCGCGAAGGTAGAATCCGGTGCCGCCGGCGACGATGGGCAGGCGGCCGCGCGCGGAGATGTCCGCGATGGCGCCGCGAGCCAGGCGGGCGTACTCGCCGGCGGTGAACAACTGGTCGGGGTCGGCGATGTCGATGAGGTGGTGCGGAATGCCGCGGCGCGCGCCGGGCGGCGTCTTGGCGGTTCCGATATCGAAGTGGCGGAAGACCTGGAGGGAATCGCAATTGACGATCTCGCCCGCGAATTCTTCCGCCAGACGTAGGGCCAGATCGCTTTTCCCGCTTCCGGTAGGGCCAACCACCGCAACCAACGGGCGCCCGGGCGCGTCCAGCTTGGCAGACGAATCTTCCATTCGAGGGAGGGACGGAGGTTGCATGTCGGACACGGTACGGTTCCCGGAAACTTGCTACGAGACCCCGTTATACAATAAAAAGGTGACCTTCGGCCAACTGGGTACCCACGAGGTCGAGAGAAAGTTCAGATCCGCATGATTCGCTCCGCCAAAGCAGTCCTTCTCATTGCCGCACTCGGTTCCGTCTGGATCGCGCAGACCGCCAGGGCGCAGGCTCCCGGCCCCGTGGCCGCTCCGGCCGGCGCATCGGAGGACCGGGCCGGAGCCTATTACAACTTCGCCATGGGCCGGCTGTACGCGGAAATGGCGGGGGCGCAAGGAAACCGCGAGTACGCCAGCCGCGCGGTGAAGTATTACCAGGAGGCGCTGAAGCTGGCGCCCACGGTGTCCATTGTCGCCGATGAGCTGACCGAGTTGTACCTGCACCTGAACCGGCTGGCGGACGCCATCGCCGTGGCCGAGGACATGCTGAAGAAGGACCCGGACAACGTGAACGCCCGGCGCATCCTGGGCAGCGTGTACATGCGGATGGCGCAGAACGGACGCGATGCCGATGCCTCGCTGCAGAAGGCCATCGAGCAGTACCGGAAGATCACCGCGAAGGATCCCGGCGACGCGGAGAGCTGGACCACGCTGGGCGACCTCTACCGCGCTTCCAACAACTCCCCGGAGGCGGAGAAAGCGTTCCGGGCGGCGCTGAAGGCCGACCCCGCCAATACCGACGCGCTCAAGAGCCTGGCCAAACTATACATGGATATCGGCGACACGAAGAGCGCCATCGAGAGCCTGAAGGCCGCCACCGACAAGGCTCCCAACGAGGAGACCCTGGCCGACCTGGGCAGCGCGTATAGCGAAATGGGAAAGCACAAGGAGGCGATCGAGGTGTTCCGCCAGGCGCTGGACATGGCGCCGGATAACGACAAGATCGCCCGCGCCCTGGCCGAGGAATGCCTGAGCGTCAATCCCGCGCAATTCGACGAGGCGCGCAAGATTTACGAGCGGCTGGCGGCGGCCAACCGGCGGGAGCCCTCGTTTCCGCTGCGGCTGAGCGAGATTTACCGCGCGCAGCACGACCTGGCGAAGGCGCGCGAGGCGGCCGACCGCGCCCGGCAACTGGATCCCGAGAGCCTGCCGGTGCGCATGAACGAAGCCATGCAACTGGAGAGCGAAGGCAAACTGGACGACGCCGTGGCGGTGTACCGGGCACTGCTGGAGGATGTCGGCCGCGGGCCGTCTTCGGAAGAGTCGCGCAAGGGGCGCTTCGAGATTCTGGGACAGATCGCGCAGGCCTACGAGAGGGGCAAGCGGTGGGCCGAGATGGCCAAGGCGCTGGACGAGAGCGAGAAGTTGGCGTCGTCGAACGCCGAGAAGGCCGGCATATTCTTTATGCGGGGAGCGATGCTCGAGCGGCAGAAGCAGTACGACGCGTCCGAAAAGCAGTTCCGCAAGGTTCTGGAACTCGACCCCAAGCACGCTGATGCGTTGAACTATCTGGGCTACATGCTGGCCGACCGCAACGTGCGGCTGGAGGAGGCCGCTCAACTGGTGAAAAAGGCGCTCGACTTGCAGCCGGAGAACGGCGCGTTTCTGGACAGCATGGGCTGGGTCTATTTCCGCCAGGCGAAGTACGCCGAAGCCCAGGGATTGCTGGAACGCGCCTTGGAACGTATGCCCGATCCCACGGTTTACGATCACCTGGGGGATGTCTATGCCAAGCTGGGCCGCACCAAGGAAGCGATTGACCAATGGCAGGCATCGCTGAAGGAAGCGCAGAAGCCCGGACAAACGGATGTGGACGCCGATGAGATGGCGCAGGTCAATCGAAAGCTGGACGAAGCACAGGCCAAACTAGCGAAGGAAAACCACAAGTAAGCCGCTAACCGTATCCCCGGAACCGTGGAAACCGCCTGCGGGCGGTCTCACCGTTGGGTCTTGTCCGATCTTGTTGAATAATGTAAGTATTGTATTTTCATATATTTACATGCATATTGCAGATTGGAAACCTATCGCTTTCCAAACTTCTGTGGGATACTCGAATGTAGAACAGGTTTTCAAGCCAGAATGTCCCTGTTGGACGACGCAGTCGCCAAATATAACAAGCTGCTGGAAAATGGTCCCTTCCGCGATCTTGCGTGGGCAGAAGCTCTGCACCAACGCATGGAGACCCTGAATCTCTCCGCGGGTGGAAGGCTGATTTGTCCATTTCTGCGGCCCAATTTTCTCTCCCGCCGCCAGTACGAGTCGCTGGTGCGCGGCGGCGAGACATTGGTGGCCGCCATTGACCGCATGGAGCAGATGGTGCTGGCCAGTCCGGCGCTGCTGGCGCGGCTGGAACTGCTGCCCGCGGAAAAGATGCTGGCATCCATCGACCCGGGATATCAGGCGCTGGAAGTGGCGGGACGGCTGGACTCGCACCTCAACGACGGGCGCCTGCGCTTCGTGCAATACAACGCGGACTCGCCCACGGGCGCGGGGTATGCCGATGCGCTATCGGAACTGTTCTACGACCTGCCGCCGGTGAAGGAATTCCGCAAGAAGTATTCGCTGGCCAAGGTGGGGAGCCGCAAGTTCCTGCTGCAGGCGCTGCTGAAATCGTACAAGCAGTTCGGGGGATCGAAGAAACCCAACATTGCCATCGTGGAATTCCGTACGGCGTACCACTCGGGGCAGAGCGAGTTCGAGTGGTTCCGCGATTTCTTCCGCGACGAAGGCTACGCGGTGGAGATCGTCTCTCCGGAGCAGCTCGAGTACCGCAACCGGGTGCTGCGCAAGGGCTCGTTCGAAATCGACGTGGTGTACCGGCGGGTGGGCGTGCAGGAGTTCCTGATCCGCTTCGACCTGTCGCATCCCCTGGTGCAGGCGTACCGCGACCGGTCGGTGTGCGTGGTGAACAGTTTCCGGTCGGAACTGGCGCACAAGAAGGCGATGTTCGGTCTGCTGACCGACGAGGCGCTGACCGCGAAATTCCCGGCCGCCGAGCGCAAGGCGATTCGCGACCACGTTCCATGGACCCGGCTGGTGGCCGCCACCAGGACCACTTACGAAGACAAGCCGGTGGACCTGCCGGAGTTCATCGCCGCCAACCGCGAGAAACTGGCGCTCAAGCCCAACGACGACTACAGCGACCTGCATACCTACTTCGGCTGGGAGATGGACGCCGCCGCCTGGGACCGCGGGATCAAACAAGCCCTGCGGGCGCCGTACGTGGTGCAGGAGCGGGTGCAGCCGGAGCGCAGCGTGTTCCCGCTGATGAGCTTCGGAAACCTGGAGTTCCGGGAGATGCAGGTGGACGTTCATCCGCATGCGTACCTGGGCAAGGTGCAGGGCTGCTCGACGTGGCTGTCGGCGGGCACGGCGGGGTTCTCGACGGTTTCGGGAATCGTTCCAACCTTTATCCTGGACGCGAAGTAAGAGCCAGCCCGCTTTCGCCGCTGGCCGCATGGCCATGAGACGTGGCGGCTGCGCCACTGTGTCGCGCGCCGCTGAAGTATCCGCGGCCGGCAAGGATTCGCCACTATCGCCCGCCCATCGGTTAGTTGGTGTTTTCGCCCAAGGCCATCAGCGCTCCATACCCAATAACCTCCCAGACCTCTCTTCCGTCCAAATACTTTATGGTACCGATTTACAATACTTATCCAAGCGACTGGAAATGGGGGTCTTAGACGGTGCGAGGTTGCGCTCTTGCGGCGGGCAACGCCTTGGAAAGCGAGCGGGAATCGTCCCAGAGCGGGCAAAGTCCGATGGCGGCAAGAGAATAATTCGCCGCCGATGAACTCCGATGAGCACGGATTGAAAGAACTGATTCATCGGCGTTCGAAGGCGCCCTCAAGGCCGGCCCTTCCCCACTTTCGAGCGCCCGCTTGCCCCCGGCCGGTTTCTTTCCGGTTTCGCGCCGCCGGGTTGACCGGTGATCTTCGTTTCATGAAAACCAGGGATCACAAGGCTGCTTATTTCCAAGGCCCAATCCGCGCAGCGGCCAGGACTGCAATCGGCCGGCACCCGTTCTGCCTGCCGGAATGCTTAGTTTCATGAACGACTCATAGGGAGATCCCCGGCTCATCGTCCGCAACCGGCCGGCCGCGGATTAGCCATCAACCATATTCCTTTGCCTGTTGACAAGTGAGAAATTCGAGTTAAACTACTTACCAAGTTGAGTAGTAGGCCGTAACTAGAAACACCTCAGCTAAGCTGGCGAATGTCCTTCGACATAGTGGTAGTTGACGACCATCGGGTAGTTCGGGATGGCATCCGCGCCATTCTCGCCCGTGACCCGGAGTTTCGCGTGGTCGGAGAGGCCGATGACGGTGCGGAGGCGCTGCATGTCTGCCAGGAGACGAACCCCGCCCTGGTGCTGATGGATATCAGCCTGCCCGGAGTCAACGGCATCGAAGCCACCGTCCAGTTGGTGCGGCATTTTCCCAATACCAAGGTCGTCATCCTTTCGATGTACGACGACGAGCGTTCGGTGATGGGCGCAATCCGCGCCGGCGCGCGGGGCTTCGTCCTGAAACAGGCGTCGTTTGGAGAGGTTCTGAATGCGCTTCGCGTGGTGGCTCGTGGGGGAACTTACCTGAGTTCCAGCATTTCCGGGCGCCTGGTGGAGCGTCTGCAGAGGGGATCCCTGGACACGGTGGAAAAGGGCCCGCTGGATCTGCTCTCGCCTCGCGAGCTGCAGGTGCTTCGGCTGGTGGCGGAAGGGAAGAGCAGCAAGGAAGTCGCCACCATTCTGAAGCTGGAGCACAGCACCATCCGGAGTTATCGCAAGACCATGATGAAGAAGCTGGGCGTGAGTAATCTTGCCGGATTGATTCAAATCGCCGTCGCCGCCGGGGTTACGACGCCTACCGGAACCGCCAAGTCTTCCACTTGACCGTGGGCGCCGCGGATCGCCGCGCCGCCGCCCCATCGGTTTTCCCCCAGAGGACCGTGCCGGCCGAAACCTATTCCCAGCGCCATGACCGCGGGATAGGTTGCTGCGGGGAGCCCGTCACTGAGAAGCCACCAAGAAGTTGGTCAATCAGGTTCTCGCCTACCCTCAACCCCACCCTCTTCTGGGGGGATACTTACTACACTTATGAGGGAGTACTCACCCACAAATGCGACAAGCTACCCGGTAGGAGACCGAGCCGCGACCGTATGGTGCCGTGAAGTTATCGGAGGGCGGCCGGTTTCTTCACGGCCTCCATGGGAGCCGCGGCCGGCGGCCGATGCGACGATTCCTTTGCAGGCTGTCGCCCGGCCGGCGGCCTGCCAGCCGGGAAGCATCCCACGAGGTGCTATGATGCGAAGTTCCGGTTGGGCCCAGGCGGCTTCCCCAATGCAAGAGAATGACCTGAAATCCACCACGGCGTTCGATGTGTCGCGATTCCTTCCCGTTCTGTTGCTGCTGTTCGCCGCCAGCGGCTGTTCGGCGCTGATCTACGAGATCGTCTGGTACCAGTTACTGCAACTGGCAATCGGCTCGACCGCCGTGTCTCTCGGGGTTCTCCTGGCCACGTTTATGGGCGGCCTCTCGGCGGGCAGTTTGGCCCTGCCGCGGATACTGGCCCGGAAATGGCGGCATCCGCTGCTGGTGTATGCCCTGATCGAAGCCGGGATCGGGGCCTGCGGCATCCTGGTGCTGTTCGGCATGCCGCTGATCGATGGCATCTACAGCGCGGGGGTGGGGCACGGAATGCCGGCCATCCTTCTCCGCGCCATGGTGTGCGCGGTGTGCCTGATGCCGCCCACGCTGTTGATGGGCGCGTCGCTCCCGGCCATCGCGCGGTGGATCGAAACCTCGCCGCGGGGCGTCGCGTGGCTGGGGCTATTGTACGGCGCGAACACGGCGGGGGCGGTGGCCGGCTGCCTGCTGGCGGGATTCTACCTGCTGCGCGCATTCGACATGGCAACCGCCACGTTCGTAGCCGCCGCCATCAATGGGCTGGTGGCGCTGGGGAGTTGGCATCTTTCCCGCACCACGCCGGAGCGAGCGCCGGCGGAAGGGCCCGGGGACTCCACGGTTCCGGCGCCCGCGGGCCGGAGCCGTTTCCAACCCGTTTACGTCACCATTGCGCTTTCCGGGGCCACGGCGCTGGGCGCGGAAGTCGTCTGGACGCGCCTGCTCGGCCTGCTGTTCGGCGCCACGGTCTACACCTTCTCCATCATTCTGGCGATCTTCCTGGCGGGGATCGGCCTGGGCAGCGGCGCGGGCTCCCTGATTTCCCGCTCCACGCGGCCGCGCACCGCGCTGGGAATCTGCCAGCTCCTGCTGGCCGGGGCGATCGCCTGGACGGCCTTCACGCTGTCGCGATCCCTGCCGTATTGGCCCGTCAACCCGCTGCTTTCCGGAAGCCCGTGGATCACCTTCCAGGTGGACATGGCGCGGGCCATCTGGACCATTCTCCCCGCCACGCTGTGTTGGGGCGCCAGTTTCCCGCTGGCGCTCGGGGCGGTGGCGGACCGCGAGCGCGATCCCGGCCGCCTGGTGGGCGGCGTGTACGCGGCCAATACCTTCGGCGCAATTCTGGGCGCGCTGGCCTTCAGCATGATCCTGATCCCCTGGATAGGCACCCGGCAGTCGCAGCGCGCGCTTATGCTGCTGGCGGCGCTCGGCGCCCTGTTCGCGCTCGGTCCGGTGGCCTGGCGGGCCAGGCGCAGAGCCGGTGCGCTGGCGGGGCTGGCGGCTTCTCTGGGCGCGGCGGGTTACCTGGCGGCGGGAGTGGCCCCCGTGCCCGGCGACCTGATCGCCTATGGACGCCGCATGATCACCTCCGCAACCGGCTCCCAGTTGCTGTATGTGGGCGAAGGCATGAACGCCTCGATCGCCATCACCCGCTGGAACGACGGCGCCATTCAGTTCCACGTCAGCGGCAAGGTGGAAGCCTCCACCGAGCCCTACGACATGCGGCTGCAGCGCATGCTCGGCCACCTGCCGGCGCTGGTTCACCCCCGGCCGCAATCCGTGCTGATCGTGGGATTCGGCGCGGGAGTGACCGCCGGGACGTTCGTGCCGCATCCGGACATCCGGAGAATCGCCGTCTGCGAAATGGAGCCGATCATCCCTCCCGTCGCCACGCGTTTCTTCGCCAGAGAGAACTACGGCGTGATGAACGACCCGCGCACGCGGATCTATTACGACGATGCGCGCCACTTCGTGCTCACCACGCGCGACAAGTTCGACATCGTCACCAGCGATCCGATTCACCCGTGGGTGAAGGGCAGCGCCACGCTATACTCCAGGGAATACTTCGAACTGGTGCGGGAGCGGCTCAATCCGGGCGGCGTGGTGACCCAGTGGGTCCCGTTGTACGAGAGCGACGCGGAGGTGGTGAAGAGCGAAATCGCCACCTTCTTCGAGGTGTTCCCCGGCGGCTCGATCTGGGCCAACGAACTGGACGGAGGCGGATACGACGTGTTTCTGCTGGGGCAGCGCGAACCCGGGAAGATCGACGTGGACGCCATGCAGGCGCGGCTGGACCGGCCCGAGTACGCCCGCGTCGCCGAGTCGTTGCGCGAGGTGGGGTTGGGCACGGCGGTGGCACTGCTTTCCACCTATGCCGGGCAGGACCGGGATCTGAAGCCCTGGCTGCTGGGCGCCCAGATCAACCGCGACGGCAACCTGCGGCTGCAATACATGGCCGGCCTGGCCGTGAACGCCAACGCCGAGCAGGCCATTTATAGCGAGATGCTGAGGTATCGCCAGTTTCCGTTCAACCTGTTTACCGGCTCCGAGGGTACCCTGCGGACGCTGGAGGCGGCGATGAGCGGCGACCGGTAGGCGGCCGCGGCCTCGACTCATCGCGGTTGCCGCCCTCCGGCCTGTCCATCGACGGGCCGGTGAGCGGCAACCGCCGGGACACGCCGTCTGCGCGGATGTCCGGCTTCTAAAGTTCCCAGGCGGAAGTGCCGATATGCAAACTGTGCCCAGCCGAGAGAGCAGGAGTGGGCTGGTCGAAGGACGGATCTGACCATGTCTGGACCTAAGCTTTTGCGGAACTTCCTTGCGCTGAGCGCGCTGGCGGCTTTCCCAGGAATGCTCCATGCCACCGACGCCCTCACGTTGACACCTTCAACGGTTTCGTTGACCTGCGCGAAAGGCGCGGCTGCGTGCGCCGCTTCGACTACCGTGGCTGTGAGCGACGCCGCGGGGACGGACTACTTTGTGGTCAATGCGGCCACCGTGCCGTATTGGCTGCAGGTGGGTCTGATGAACGGTCTGGCCACCTCGACTCCGCAGAACATGGTGATCCAGCCGAGCGCCGCATGGGTGAATCTGCCGGTCGGCGTTTATACCGCCAGCGTATCGATCATCGGGTCGGCGATTACCCCCGCGACCATCCCGGTCACATTGCAGATCACCGACGCCGCGCCGGGTTTGAGCGTGCAGCCCAGCGATCCGTATACTGTCAACTGGACGAGCGGGCAGCCCTATCCCGTTCTCAACCTGACGGTGTATTCCACCAGCACCGTGCCGGTTCCATTTACGGCGACGGTAACCAGCACTACGACGAACCTCGGGGTGAGCAACTGGCTGACGCCGTATCTGGTTGACAGCATTGCCTATGGATGGGGAACGACCATCCCCCTGGCTGTTGACGCGGCTGCCTATACGCAGGCGCAGGCCGGCGAGACTCTGGCGGGGCTGGTCACCATCGCCTACGGAACCTCGAGCATCAAGCTCGTCCACGTCAATATCGTGGTGGCCGCGCCGCCAGCCGCCATCATTACCTTATCGCCCGTGTCGGTGCCCGTGCTGACCGGCATCACCGTCGCCGGCACGGTGACCGTAGCCATAAACGGCAGCAATTTTGTGCAGAACCAGATCCAGACCACCAAGGTCTTCACCGGATCGGGAGCCAGCGTGACGGTTTGCACCCTCTGTACGGTGCATGTTCTGAACAGCCAGAACATGACGGTGGCGATTCCGTACGACAGCACCGGCATGCCATTCAAAGCGGCGGGTTCGCTCACCATCGGCGTGGCGAACGGGGCGACGAATACGCCGCAATCCACCAAGACCCTGACCATTACCACGGCTCCCATCATTACCAGCATCACCAGCGCTTCCACCCTGATGGCGCCGCCGCCCGGAGGCGCCAATAACTATCCCACGGTTGCGCCCTACGACGTGATCAGCATCTTCGGATCGGGTTTCTGTCCGGCGAGTATCGCCCTGTGCGCCAGTCCTATCGTCGCCACACTGGACCCGTTCTTCCGCTACCCGACCTACCTGAGCCCCGATACCGGAACGCACAAGCTGGCGGTGACGTTGAGCCGGATCGCCACCATCGGCCCCACCTGGGCCAACGTACCGGCCTACCTGATGTTCGCCAACAACAACCAGATCAACGCCGTGGTCCCAGCCGGCATTTTGGGCCAATTGGGAAGCGCGACGGTCAAGGTAGTCGTCAGTTTCGATACGTCCGCTACCAGCCCGGCAACCGCCGCCAGTTCGAGTGGCTACATCCTGAACGTAGCCGCAGTCGATCCCGGCGTCTTTACACTCGATGCCAGCGGAGATGGCGCGATTCTGGACGCCACCTCGTATATCCTGAATACGGTATCTACGCCGGCCATCGGGGGCACCAGCACGGTCGCAATCTACATGACCGGCCTGGGGATTCCCAACAGCCTGGGAACCGACACGCCGCAAGCAGGCATCAACCCGCCCACCACCTGCGTCGCACCCATCGGCGCGGCCGGCACTGGAAACAACGCGCCCACTGGCTACATGGGCGCGGTCAATACCAGCGTGGCCGGAGGCGGGTACACTCCCCCGCAGGGATATGTGGCGCCAAGCACAGCCTGGACCGGCATTGACGGCGCCGTCATTCGATCCGCCCTGCTGGCGGCGAACGTCAGCCCGCCTTGTTTCGGCGCGGCGCCCAACACCCTGCCGGTGGTCACCATCGGCGGCCAGCCGGCAACCGTCTCGTATGCCGGGTTCGTTGCCGATTCCATCGCCGGCCTCTACCAGGTCAACGTGGCCGTCCCCGCCGTCGGCAGCGGCACCGCCGCGCAGTTCCCGGTAGTGGTCGCCATGGGCGCGGCTACGGCCCCCACGGTCAGTATCTGGGTTCAGTAGGGCGCTTCAAAGCCTTCGCAAGTCCGGCCGCATCGCCCTCACCGGCGCAGGCGCACCCGCGTGGGCTTCCATACCGTCCCGGGCGCCACAGCCAGGAACGCCACCGCCAGCAGAGCCGCTGCATTCATCGTGAGAAAAGTCCTCGCCGGGGACGAGATCCGCTTCAGCGGAAAACGCTTGGGCACCACATAATCCACCAAGGCCAAGGCCGCCAGGGTCAGTTCGTCCACCAGGAGAAATGTCCGGAAACGGGACCCGGGCAGCGCCAGCGTCGCTCCCCAGATGAGCAGCACCGCCCACGGCAGCACCAGCCGGCCGAACTTGTACGACAGGAAATGGAAGCGCATCCGGTTGGCGCTCGTGAATAGCTTCGGCTGCCGCACGTGCAACTGCCAAAGGCCCACCAGCGTCCGCAGCTTGCGCCGGAATTCGCCGCCTTCGGCGGTCGGATAATCCGTGGCCACGGCTTGCGGATCGAACACCACGCGATATCCGCGAAAGAACGCCTGCAGCGAAAACGATGCGTCGTCGGTCAGCGTGTCCGGCCGCAGCGGCTCCGCCAGGCAGCGCCGCAGGGCATAAATACAGCCGGTCACGCTGAAGATCGAATCGATCCGCGAATGCCGCCGGCGAGCCCATAACTCGTACCGCCAGTACAACTCCATATCGGCCTGCTCGCCCACCCGGTCCGGATCGAGGATGCGCAGTTCGCCGGTCGCCGCTCCTACCGACGGGTCCGCAAAGTTTGCCACCAGGTGAGCCAGCGAGCCGGGCTCGAGCGATTGGCGCACGTCGGTGAAGAAGAGGATCTCGCCCGTGGACACCTCCAGCGCGCGATTCAGCGCGGCCGCCTTGCCGCCGCGCGGCGCCTTCAGCAGCCGGATCCCCCGATCCGCGAATGACTCGACGATTTCATCGGTCGCGTCCGTGGACCCGTCCGACACCACCAGGATCTGCACCAGTTCGCGCGGGTACTCGAGGGCCAGCAGGCATTCCAGCTTGCGGCGCACGAACGCCGCGCCGTTGTGGACCGCGAGCAGAATCGAAACCGTGGCGCGGAAGTTCGCGTCCTTCGCCACCTCCGGCGCCGGCCGGCCCGCGAACAACGCCAAAGCCAGCGGGTAGCCCACCATGATGTAGAGCGCCACGGCCGTGCCCAGCGCAAGCAGGATAGCGGCTGTCATCAGGCACTGCCTGTCAGCCTTCCGCCGCCGTCCGCCGCGTCTCCGACCGGCACTCCCGCGTCGCCGCCTGGCAATACCGCGTCTCCGGCCGGCACTGCCGCGTCGCCGCCTGGCAATACCGCGCCTTCGCCCGGCACTGCCGCGCCTCCGCCTGGCACCGCCGCGCTTCCGCCGGTTCCCGCCGCGCCTGCGCCCAGCACTGCCGCGCTTCCGCCGGTTCCCGCCGCGGCTGCGGCCCGCACTGCCGCTTCTCCGGACAGCGCCTCCGCGCCTCCGCCCGGCACCGCCGCGCTTCCGCCGGTTCCCGCCGCGCCTCCGCCTGGCACTGCCGCGTCTCCGCCCGGCACTGCCGCGTCGCCGCCCGGCACTGCCGCGTCTCCACCGGTTCCCGCCGCGTCTCCGGCCGACACTGCCGTGCCTCCGGTCAGCACTGCCGCGTCTCCGGCCGGCACTGCCGTGCCTCCGGTCAGCACTGCCGCGTCTCCGGCCGGCACTGCCGCGCCACCGCCGGTTCCCGCGGCGTCTCCGTCCGGCACCGCCGCGCTTCCGCCGGTTCCCGCCGCGTCTGCGGCCCGCACTGCCGCTTCTCCGGACAGCGCCTCCGCGCCTTCGCCCACTCCCGGAGTCCGGAACAGGGTGCGAACGACAATGTCAATGTCGAAGGACGGGCTCTGGTGCTTGGCGTAGTAGAGGTCGTAGCCCAGACTCAGCGCGTCGTCCGGCACCGCGATCCGGCGCAGATTGGCCTGCGACCATCCCAGGATGCCGGGCTTAACTGCGAAACGGTGGGGATAGGCCGGAATCGTCTGGCACAGGCGGTCCGCAAACTCCTTGCGCACGGGCGGGGGGCCGAACAATCCCATCTCGCCGCGCACCACGTTAACCAGTTGGGGCAGGTTCACCAGGTGCAGGCGGACGAGCACCCTTCCCATCCAGGACATCGAGCCGTCAGGCCGCCGCGTCCGAAAGCGCAGCAGGCGAAACGGAATCCTCTGCAGCCCCGAACACCACACGCGTTCCAGCGCCGGACCCCGGTTGGCGACGGCCGCCGCAATCGCCAACGCCGCCATCAGCGGCAGCGCCGCCAGCAGCAGCGCCAGTCCGGCCAGGTTGGTATAGATCGCCTGCAGCGTCTTTACCGCATGGTTGCCGACGACCGGCGAAGCCAGCAGCAGATCCACCGGGCGCAGGCGCTGCCAGCACACCCGCTGGAGCACGTCCTCGAACACCGCGGCGCCGTCCTCGATGACGACGCCGGAGTAGCGCAGGCGCAGCAGCCGGCGCGGAGACATCGACGACAACCAGCCCGGCTCCGTAAAGACGATGCACCCCGGACGGACGGCGGCCACCACTTCGTCGAACCGGCTCAAATCGCCCAGTGCGGCGAGCCCAGCGGGAACGCGGCTCGGGTCGCGCGCCAAGACTCCGGAAATGCGGCTTCGCAGCGGAACGGCCAGGGCCTCGGCCACCGGACCCGAACCCACCAGGAGAATGCGCGAGGCGTCGCGGCCCCGCGCGCGGAGGCATGCCCTGAATCCGCCGATCATGCCCACGCTCGCTACACCTCCAGCCACCGCCACCGGCCATGGCGTGGGTTGCATGAGCGACAAGTAATTCAAGCCGTACTGAACTACCAGGTTGAATCCCACCGCGCAGAACGACAGGTCGAACCAGTTCCGCACTCCGCCTCTCCAGCCGCCGCCCGGAAACACGATGGCAATCCACGCCACCAGTGCGGAGACCGCCAGATCGCGTACCCAGTCGTCGCCCCGGCCGCGTGGGGGACTCCAGCCCGCCAGTTCCCCGTACACCCACAGCACGAGCGCGAAACCGGCGAAGCAGGCCAGCAGATCCAGGAGGCCGAACCAGCGGGACGATTTCGGGGAACCGGCGTTCATGGCAGGACGGGCGACACTCTCTCGGCGGCCGCCGGGCGCCAGTTCGAGAGCTTGGCGCGGAAGGAGCGTTGTAGCGCCGCTCCCAGTCCCACCAGGTCCAACGACCCGGCCGAGGAAGTGAAACCGCCTTCCAGTTCGATCGCATCGTTTTCCGACAGCGGCAGGCTGAACGACCAGGCGGGTTCGCCGCCGGACTTCCGGTTCTCCCGCCCGCCGTGCGGACCCGTCCAGCGTATGGCCGCCAGGTCGAGCGAAGATGTGCTCTGAATCAGGGCGTCCCACCATTCCTGCTCGGTGGAAGTCCGCTCCAGCGCGGCGGCCACCGATTCCACTTTCAGTCTCACGTTCACGGTGCGGTGGAACTCGCCCCGGAACAGCAGCCGGCCGGCGATGTCGAACTCCGCGTAACGCAGTTGGCGGATGCCGATCAGCGCCACTCCGCAAAAGGCCGCGATGATGAAGCCCTGATACCGGGTGTCCAGAAAAGAAATCGCCAGCAGAGCCATGGCGGCCACCAGCGCCGCGGACAGGCACAGCACCCAGACCGCCTGGCCCGCGGAAAGCCCGCGGTCGAGCAGGCGATGGTGGATGTGGCCGCGGTCGGCCGAAAAAATGGGTTGGCGCCGCAGAAACCGCCGCAGCACGGAGAGCGACACGTCCAATAGCGGAACCGAAAGCGCCAGCAGAGGCACCATCATGCTCAGCAGCGTGGACGCTTTCTGCGTCCAGATCATGCCGTAGCATCCCAGCAGGAAGCCGATCGACAGGGCGCCGGAGTCGCCCAGGAAAACCGTCGCCGGGTTGACGTTGTACCACAGGAAACCCATCAGCGCGCCGGCCAGGGGCAGCGTGGCGTAAGCCAGCGAATAGTTGCCGTGCAGTATCGCCGCCAAGAACAGCGCCAGCGTGGACACCAGACCCATCCCCGCGCACAAGCCATCCAGCCCGTCGATCAGGTTCAGCGCGTTGCTCGTCGCCACCAGCCAGAGAACCGTCAGCGGGAGTTCCAGCCACATCCCCAGGGGTTGCGCCGCCAGTCCGCCCATGCGGATGCCGCTGAAATAGGCGATGCACGCGGCTACCGCCAGGCCCAGCAGTTTCACGACGGGTTTCAGGGAGAAGATGTCGTCGAGCAGGCCGATCAGGAATACCAGCGCGGCTGCGGGGAGCAGTTTCCACGCCCAACTCGCCTCCGCCGGCGGGAGGCCCGATCCGGCGAACCAAATCAGCGATGCGCCATATGCGATGGCGATGGCCACCCCGCCTACCCGCGGTAACGGATAGGCGTGAACCTTCCGCTTCCCGGGGCGGTCCACCAGGTTAAATGAACGGAAAATGTCGCGGATGATCGGCGTCAGAATGACCGCGATCACGAACGCCCTGGCGGTCATCCACAGCAATCCGGACATGAAACCCGCCGGCATCAACCCCAGATTTCCTGAATGGGCTTGAGCGCGTCGCGGTTCACCGAATGCTCAATTGCAACCACCACCGTTGACCCGGTCTGTTGTTGCAGTTCACCCAGATAAACCATGGCTCCCTGTTCGATCTCCAGAAGCGCACCCAACGGGAAGCGTTCACCCGCCAAATCGAGCTCCAAAAGCCGTCCCTTCCAGCCGATTTCCGAGGCGTGCTGAAACTCACCATCCGGCAAGGTGCGCAGCCTCAAATCAATCTGCCCGGGCATGCCTGTATCATACTCTATCTGCTTCATTCTTGGATACAACCGGGTACTACGGAGTTCTCCATCCGGGGGGGCACAAGGCACGCTCGGGCCAGGCCGCGCCGCTAAAAGTTTCCGGAATCGTGCCGATAAAGACACATGGAGCGTCCATTGTGACTCTATTGGTTCTGCTGGCTTCCATCGCCGTGCTGGAGTACCTCCTGCAGCGCCCTAACCCTGCCTCCGGCCAGGACACGAAAACGACGGAGAATCAGGAGGTTAGAACACGGGAAGCCGGCCCACAGCGGAGTTCCAACCCAACTCTGGCCCCGGCCCTGTTCCAGTTGGGCCGCGCCGTCGAGCAATTCGGCCGCGGACCGGTGCCTCAACCAAGCCGGACAGAACCCATTCCCAAAGAGCCAAAAGTATAGTACCTTGCCGCCTTGCCCCCTGGGCGCCCGGGCCGTGTCACTGGAGGCGCGGCGTTCCCGCGGATCTGCCGCCACCATTCCGATTCCCGGTTCCCAACTCCTGGCCTCTCCGGCTGTTGTTATAGTGAAGTCTCACCGTGAGCGCGCCCGATCTTCCACTGGTCACCATTGTCACGCCTTCCTTCAACATGGTGAAGTATCTCGCCGAAGCCGTCGATAGCGTTCTCGCCCAGGACTGCCCCCGCATCGAGTACATCGTGGTCGATGGCGGCTCGACCGACGGCAGCCTCGACGTCCTGGACCGCTACCAGGGCCGTCTCTCGTACACCTCAGGCCCCGATCGCGGTCCCTCAGACGCCGCCCATCGGGGGTTCCGCCAGGCTCACGGCGAAATCCTCGCCTGGCTGAATGCCGACGACACGTATCTGCCCGGCGCCATCTCGACCGCCGTCGCATACCTGCGGGCCCATCCCGATGTCGACGTGGTTTACGGCGAAGGTTGGTGGATCGACGACAACGGCGCCATAATCAGCCGCTACCCCACGCTGCCCTTCGACCCCAAGGTGCTGGAACGCGACTGCTTCATCTGCCAGCCCGCCGCCTTTATCCGCGCATCGGCCTACGCCCGTTGCGAACTGGACCCCGCCGTCAACCGCTCGTTCGACTACGATCTGTGGATCCGCATGGCGCAGGCCGGCCTCCGCTTCGCCGCCATTCCGCAATACCTCGCCAACTCCCGCATGCACCGCGGCGCCCTGACTTTCTCCGAGCGGTTCCCGGTGCTCCGGGCCACCATGAAGCTGCTGCGCAGGCACTACGGCTACGTTCCGCTGTCCTGGATTTTCGGCTATACCGCCTACCGCATCGACCGGCGCGACCAGTTCTTCGACGCCTTGCAGCCGACCCTGTGGAAGTTTCTCGCCGCGTTCCCGGTGGGATTGTGGTGGAACCGCCGCCGGCCCTTCCGCTTCATCGCGGAATGGATTGCCGCCCCGTTCCGCTATCTCCGCCGCCGGTCCTCCCCGTAACGCCGCCGCCGCGCCTACCGGTCCCGGCAATCGTTGCCGCACCTGGCTGGCGGGGAGGGCGGGCCTAACCCCTGGAGCCGCCGCGCCTACCGGTCCCGGCAATCGTTGCCGCGGACGGTGTTCCATTCCGCCGGAATACCCGGCGCCCGCTCCACGCACCGGCTGCTCATCTTGAAGCCCGTGATCTCGTTCTGTTCGACGGTGTTGCCGCGCGCCGGCGCGGGACGTTCCGCGCCCTTCCCCAGATAGATTCCGCTACTGAGCATTTCCGGCTCGCCGGCCGCGTAGTAGCACCCGAAGCGCGCCGCCTCCTCATTGCAGTGCGCCCGGTTCAGGCCGAGGAGCCGGTTGCGCGCGATCAGGTTTCCCGTGCCGATCACGAAGATCCCGCCGAACAGCGGACCCTCGACGAGGTTCTCAACCACCCGGATGTTTCGCGTCCGCATGTCCGGGTTGCTGTCGTTCATCACGATTCCGTAATTGCCGAACCGGTACTGCTCCGGCGCGCCCCGGTTGACGCATTCGTTGGCGCGAACTTCGCCATCGTGAAAACCGTCGAGGTCGATGCACTTCCCGTCGATTTCCTCGAACCGGTTCCGCACGTACGAACTTCGCTCCACGTTGCCGGACGTGTCCAAGGCCACCGGGATGGCCCGGTGCTCCATGTCCACCGCCTCCTCCGGGAAGCCGATCCGCGCGCCGGTGTTTTCCTCCACGCGCACGTCCATGGCGTGCCCCACCTGGATGGCGTCGCGGCCGATCTCCTCGAACCGGTTCCGCAGGATCAAGCCGCCGGCATTGCGCGGCGACGTGTACAAAGAGTGCGTCCACACGCCGTTGCCGCGAATCCGCAGCAGTTCGCACTGCGTCACGCGGAAGTCCGTGGTTCCCTCCTCCAGCAGAATGCCACCCGTCGCGTTGTTGCGTCCCGCGGCGTTCCGCGATCCGCTGTCGCCCACCGTCACGCGGTAGAGCGAAACGTCGTGCGCGCGGCTGGCCAGCACCGCGAAGCCGGCCATGTGGTGGAACCGCACGTTGTCGATGCGCAGGCCCCTAACGTCCACCGCGTAGACGCCGTTGCCGCGCGTGAACCCGGCGAACGGCACGTCGGACGGCGGCAGCCCAGTGCGCTCTTCGATGGCGTCGCGATTGCCGTCGATCGTGAAATCGTGCAGGTAGACGTCGTTCCCCACGATCAACGCGCCCGGCCCGTCGAAGCCCTGCTCCATACGCAGCACGGTTCCGTATGGCGACCCGCGAAGCTCCACTCCATCGCCCACCGGCCACGCGCCGTCCAGGTGCACCACGCCCGCCGGCAACCGCAGGACCCGGCGATGCGGCTCCGTGGTGCCCAGAAACAGCGCCGCCGACAGCAGCAGCGCGATAGCCAGAAACGCCCGGACCACCTAAGCCACCTCGATGGTCAGGGGCGCGAATTCCCGGCGTCCCAGCCGCGCCCGCACCTCGTGCGGGCCCTTCGCCAGTCCCTCGGGCAGGCGGAAGTTGAATTCGAATTTCTGAACGATCGGGTCCACGCAGAAGAACTCGGGCAATGCCGTTTCCCTCCCGCTAACCGCGGCCCGGAACTCTTCCGGACGGGTGACCTCGCGCATGGTGACTTTCAGCAGCCCGGAGGCGATGCGATTGCCCGAGAGCAGGTCGATGGCGTCGGTCAGCTCCATGATGCGCGGCGCCGGTGGACCCGGCGGAACGATGCGGATCCATCCCGGCGCGCAGACCGGCCGCCCCAGCCACTGCAATTCGATGGGCACGATCCCCGTCCGCAGCCCTTCCGGCAGCGTGGCATTCACCTGCACGGCGCCGTCCGGTTCCGGCTCGCCGATGTACGTCAGCCGGCACGGTTTCCCGTCCGCGGTCAGGTTCAGGTGGTCGATGCCGCACTCCTCCGGCAGGCCGCGCACGAATACGCCCAGCGACGCGAACAGCCCCGCTGCCGGCGCCACCGCCTCGCCCGTGGACGCGTTTCCGATGTTGCGGATACGAGCCTCGCCCGCGCGTAAGTCCGCCGCTCGCCCGGCCAGGCTGGCGGTCCAACCCGCCGCACGCTTGCGCGCCGTGATCCACATGTACTGCGTCCAGATCTGTTCGAGCGCCAGCAACTGAAAGTCCTCGTCCGCGGCGAACTGCAGGATCTCGGACGGCGAGAAGCGCACGCCGCTCCAGGTATCGTACTGCCGGGCGTGCGGCGGCAGCCCATTGATCTGGCAGCGCAGGATTCCGCCCGTCTTCAAAACGCGGCGCGCTTCCCGCAGATACTGGAGCACCACGTCGCGGCTGGGAATGTGCTGGAACACCGCGTAGGAATACACGTAATCGAACTTCTCGTCCGGAAACCGCGCCAGGTCCGATCCCGAGCTGTGATGCGCGTGGGCGTTGGGCGCGTTGCGCAGCCGCTCGCGGGCCAGGCGGATCATCTGGTCGGAGACATCCACCCCGTGGATTTCGCCGAAGTGGCGGCTCAGCGGCCGCATCAGGCGACCGGGGCCGCAGCCGATTTCGAGCGCCGCATCCCGTCCCCGCAGGCGCTTCAGATCCATCTCGAGGGCGACGACGATCTCCTTACCGGTCGAGAAGAACTCCTCGTCGTCCTGTTCGCGGCGGCCGAACGCCACATAGTAGTTTGCGTCCTCTCCCGCCCGCTCGTTCCAATCGGCGCGCATGCGGTCGAGAACTTTCTCGTCACCCATTTTGACTGTTGCTATTCTAGCGTGGCGCCCTGCTAGCGTCATTGATCTACTTGGTATACATAACGAGGGATGAGTGGGCGCTCCAGGACAGCTACTTTCGATCGTCCTGAACCGGCGCTGGGCCGCGGCTCGTGGGCGGTTCTTCGTCGAGCACTTTTGTCTCGATCCCATGCCCCGAAGCCGACAGCACCAAGACGAGCTTTCCGACGGTCGGCTGTGGTTGCCCATCGACGGTGGTTGGCGCGAACGTCCACGTCTTGACGGCTTCGAGTACCCCACGAATCAGGAGCGGGTATCCCCGCATCGCCTGAACGCAGGTGACATGGCCATCTTTGCCGGTCCCAACCCTAAACACGAAAACGACATGGTCGAGTGAAATCCACAACTCGGGCGGCGATATTCGGGGAACAGACCGCAAGCGCACTTTCATCTGCGCCGGCGACAACTGAATCGCGCCGTCGGGCTGGCAATCGCCGGCGGTTGGCCGGCCCGTCGGATTCGCCGCCTGTCCAAAGCCGGCGGTCGGCAGGATGAGCATCGCGAGCGCCACCGCGGAACACGCCCCGAGCCTGCAACCGCGTCCTCTCATCTCACCAGGGATAGACACCGACGGCGGGATGGAAGTTCCAACCGGCGCCCTGCTACCCTACACCTTATGGCCCTCGCCTTCCGCCGCGTCACCGCCGCCCCGCTGACCGATTTCGACGCCACCGCGCCCGGCGGCTTCGTTGTGGGCATCGTGGGCGAGAACGGTAGCGGCAAGGGCAAGCTGCTGCGCCTGGCCGCCGGGCTCGATACTCCGGAGAGCGGCGCGGTCGAAGCCTCCGGTCCGGCGCGCCTGCTCGGGCCTCTCGACGCGCTCAACCTCTCGCCCGCCGCGGTGCTGCTGATCGAGCACACCTTCGCCCGCCACGACCCCTTAGTCCGCAACCGCGCGGCCATCGCTCTCGACCGCTTCCGCCGCGCCGGCGCCACCGTGCTGGTGGTCTCGCACGAGGAAGATCTGCTGCTGCGCCTCGCAGACGAAATCTGGTGGCTGCGCGAAGGGCGCCTGGCCGGCCGCGGCGATCCGCGGGAAATGCTGGATGCCTACCGCAAGCACCTCGCCGGCCGGTTCCGCGACTGGGGGGAAACCGTCACGCCGCCGCTCGACCCGCGCTATCGCCGCGGCGACGGACGCGCCGAAGTGCTGCGCATCGAAACCCTCGGCGAGAACGGCCGCCCCACCATGGTCTGGCGCTCCGGCGAACTGGCCACCGTCAAAGTAGCCGTTCGCTACCGCGACGCGGTGGACGATCCCGTGGTGGGCATCATGATCCGCACCTGCGTGGGCCTCAACGTCTATGGCACCAACACCGAACTGGAACGGTTGAAGCTGGGACCGTGCGCGGCGGGCGACACGCTCGAGATCGTCTTCGCCTTTCGCTGCGATCTCTGCCCGCGGGAGTACACCCTCACCGTGGCATCGCACGATCCCGATGGCGTCTGGCACGACTGGCTGGAGGATGCCGTCCCCTTCGCCGTTTCCGACGCCCGCTATTCCGCGGGCGTCGCCAACCTGCGCGCCACCGTGAGCTTCCAGCGGAAGTAGCGCGAGCGGCTTTCCGCGATTCCCCCGCCCGATGTAACCTTTCAGGAGAAGCGCCCGCACAGATCACGGTGTGCCACGATTCGGGACACCGTTGAAAACGTCGGGCCGCTCGCTCACGCGCGCGGCTCCGTTCGGAGCGACGGCCGTGAGGGAGTGGTTGCGCGCATCCGAACCGGGTTTTCATTGCCTTCCGTGGGCCGCAGGTCCATGGCGACAGGTTGGTAACCCGCTCACTCGCTTGCCGGCGCGGCGCCTTTCCCAATGGGGCGCCCCTCACTTACTGGGGACCGGCAGGCCCCGGCGCGCGCAAAGAGCCCGGAAAGCGGGGTCGCGGTGTAACGGGTCGAACACCGGGTCGACGGCCATGAAGGCGGCATCCGTCAGGTGCGCGTTCGCGGCCTGGCTCAGCCAGCCGATGGCCTGCGCACCATCGCCTATCCCCGCCGTGGGCGCCGCGCCGGGGATTTTCACGGTGACGCGGAATGGCACGGGGCAGGCGGCCATCCTCAACCAGGACGGCAGCCTGAGCACGCCCACGCCCGCCGGGACCTATGTGCAGGTCTACGGGACGGGCTTCGGACCGTACGGTCCGCCGGGCGCCGACGGGCTGAAGCGCCTGGCCGGCACGGTGACGGCGACGCTGGGCGGCGCTCCGGTGACGGAGCTGTATGCCGGCGAAGCGCCCGGCTGGACGGCGGGCCTGCAGCAGATTGACGTGACGATCCCGGCGGGTACGGCGCCGGGCGCGGGACCACTCGTGCTATGGGCCGGCACGGCGCAAGCCCACGGAGCGGTGACGCTGATGGTGCACCGAGGCGGCCCGGGAATGAGCGGGGGTCACCCCACGGCGCCCAGCGCGCGCCACTCGCGCCCTTGCGATTCCGCTACGCCGGCGTGCGTCACTCGCCCGTCGTAGGTGTTGACGCCGCCGGCGAGCGCCGCATGCCGCTCGCAAGCGCCCTCCAACCCGTGGTTCGCCAGCTCCAGCAGGTATGGAAACGTGGCATTGGTCAGCGCGAATGTCGACGTGTGCGGCACCGCCGCCGGCATGTTGGACACGCAGTAGTGAATCACGCCGTCCACCAGGTAGACCGGGTCCGTGTGCGTGGTGGCGTGCGACGTTTCGAAGCAGCCGCCCTGGTCGATGGCCACGTCCACCATCACGGCGCCGCGCTTCATGGTGGCGACCGCCTCGCGCCGCACCAGCTTGGGGGCCGACGCGCCCGGAATCAACACCGCGCCCACCACCAGGTCCGCGGTCTTCAGATTCTCGCCGATGGTCCACGTGTTCGAGGCCAGCGTCATCGCCTGCCCATGGAACAAGAGGTCGAGATCCCGCAGCCGGTTGAGGTTCCGGTCGATGACCACCACGTGCGCGCCAAGTCCCAGCGCCATCTTGGCCGCGTTGGTTCCCACGATGCCGCCTCCCAGGATCACCACGTGGGCCGGCGCCACGCCCGGCACCCCGCCCAGCAGAATGCCGCGCCCGCCCCACGTCTTCAGCAGGTATTGCGCGCCCACCTGCACAGCCATGCGTCCCGCCACCTCGCTCATGGGCGTCAGCAGCGGCAGCGACCCGTCGGCCTCGCGGATGGTCTCATACGCCACGCCAGTCACTTTGGCTTCGAGCAGCCGGTCGGTGAGATCGCGCAGCGGAGCCAGGTGCAGATACGTGAACAGGATCAGGCCCGGCCGAAAGTAGCCATACTCGGCGGGCTGCGGCTCCTTGACCTTGACGATCAGGTCCGCCCTGGCCCAGACTTCCGCCGCGCTGTTGAGAAGGTGCGCGCCGGCCTGCATGTACTCGCCGTCCGTCAGCGAGCTGCCGTCTCCCGCAGCCAACTCCACCAGCACTTCGTGCCCGGCTTCCCGCAATGCCATGACGCCGCTCGGCACCAGCCCCACGCGCGTCTCGTGATCCTTGATCTCCCTCGGAACGCCAATGATCATCGGAGGGTCCCCCCTATCGATCAGGTTAGCACCACGCCCGCGTGGGAGCCGGGTGGGCATGTACCGACATGGTGCATATTAGTGCATGTGAAGACCACGTTGACCTCTGGCGGAACCCTGGCCGGGTGCGCGGGCAAGGCCACCTTCGTTGATGAGACGGCCGCGCCGGCGCCGGCTGCCCTGAATTCGCCGGCCGTGCGTGAGGCCGTCAAACGCCTCACGGCGCTCGGCGGCTCGCAACCCAGATTGGCGAGCATCCCGCGGCGGCGCACTAAACCACGATGATCTCAGCCTGGTCCAAACTGACGCCTGTCCTGCTGGCCGTCCCGCTGTTTGCGCAGAGCGCTTTGGAGCGGCGGATTGCCGCCATCGCCGCCGAAGCCCAGGGCCGGGTCGCAGTGGCCTGCTCGCTTACGGGGACCGACCTCCGCTGCGATCTGAACCCGCACGCGCACCCTCCCATGCAATCCGTCTTCAAGCTCCCGCTGGCGGTCACCGCGCTCCACATGATCGAGAACGGCAAGCTGTCGCTCGATCGACCCGTGCGCTTCCTGGCAAGCGACCGCATCCTGCCCCAAACCCTCAGCCCGCTCCAGGACAAGTGCCCGGCCGCCGAAGTGGACGTCCCCCTGCGGGAGTTGCTGCGCCTGGCGGTTTCGCTCAGCGACAACACCGCCGCCGACGTGGTGCTGCGCGTCATCGGAGGCCCCGCGGCGGTCGACGCGTACATCGGAGCCGGCGGCGGGTTTCACCTGCAGGACAACGAAGCCGGCCTGCATCGCGACCACGCGGCACAGTACCGCAACTGGTGGGAGCCCGCCGCGGCGGTTGCGCTGCTCCGGCGCCTCGACGAAGCCTCTCCGCTCACGCCGGCGCACACCGCGCTGCTGCTCGGCTGGATGCGGGATTCGCCCACCGCAGGCCGCCGCATTGGCGCGGAGCTGCCAGCCGGCACCGTGGTGCGCCACAAATCGGGGACTTCTTTCACCGAGCGAGGGCTCACCGCCGCCACCAACGATATCGGCCTGATCACCCTGCCCGACGGCCGCCACCTGGCGATCGCCATTTTCGTTACGGACTCGAGGGCGGACCAGGCCACCCGCGAGCGCGCGATCGCCCGCATCGCCAGAGCCGCTTATGACGGCGCCGTGGCGGCTGGCATGTGACCCGCCCCGTGGGCCGAGGGCTGCGCTGGATTCCGCGGTTCTTGGTCGCACGCCAAAACAGCGGCTCAGGCTGACTCCGCTGGGCTGTCATGACATTGTCTGGCGCCCGTGCGATACTGGTCTTGTAACTCGACCCCAAGGAACGCCTCTATGCCGCACGCCGAAACCCGCAACGAGAAGCTCGACCTCCGGCTCCCCCCGTCGGCCAAGCGCGCCCTCCAGGCCGCCGCGATGGCCGCCCGCCGCTCCGTAAGCGAATTCGTCCTTGAGAGTGCCCTCGCCCGCGCCGAGGAAACCCTGCCCGACCGCCAGCGCTTCGGATTGAGCGCTGCGCAGTGGAAGGCCTTCCAGGCGGCGCTCTCGGCCCCTCCCCAGCCGGCGCCGCGGCTTGCCAGGCTTCTGAAGAAGCGCGGCGTTTTCGATCGCGGCGAGGTGTAAGTGGCCGCGTTCCGCATCGAGAAACTGCACCGCAGCCACGCAATCGACGGGTTCGATTGCGGCCGCGATGCCCTCAACCGTTTCCTGATCCGGTACGCGCTCCAGAACCAGCAGGCCGGAGCCTCATCGACTTATGTCGCCCTGGCGGACAAAGAGGTTGCCGGTTACTACACGTTGGTAGTGGGTCAGGTTGAATACGGCGACGCGCCCGAGCGCCTGATCAAGGGTCTGGCTCGTCACCCCGTGCCGATCATGTTACTGGCGCGTCTTGCGATTTCAGCCCCGTGGCAGGGAAAAGGCCTCGGCAGCGGCCTCCTCAAGGACGCCATGCTGCGCACGTTGCAGGCCGCCGACATCGCGGGCATTCGCGCTTTTGCGGTTCACGCGAAGGACGGCGAGGCCAAGTCCTTCTACGAGCGCTTCGACTTCGTTCCGTCGCCAAGCGACCCGTATCACCTGTTCCGTTTGCTCAAGGATGTTCGCGCCGCGCTGAAAAGGTAAGGCCGAGATCAGAATAGAGGCTCTCGCCTCGAACACTCTCAGGACTGAGGCGCTGCCGTTGTCGCAATGCGATAAGCCGATAGGCATGAACAAGGGCTATACCCCGCATGAGCGTGTCTCCCTCAAGAACCACCCTGAATTCAACGAGAGGTGGGTTCAAGACCTCATTGCCAAGTATCCGTCGATCCTTGGCCTCGGAGATGTAGTCTTGAGAGACCGGGAGAGAATTCACCCGCGCGCGGGTCGCCTCGACCTTCTCTTGCAGGATCCGGAGACAAAACGGCGCTATGAAGTCGAGCTTCAGCTTGGCCCGACGGACGAATCTCACATCATCAGAACGATCGAGTACTGGGATATCGAGCGGAAGCGCTACCCCCAGTACGACCATTGCGCGGTGCTGATCGCGGAAGACATCACGAGCCGTTTCCTGAACGTGGTGTCCCTCTTCAATGGAACCATTCCGCTTATCGCCATTCAGATGCAGGCTGTGAGAATTGGCGACAACGTCACTCTGATTTTCACAACGGTCCTGGACGAACTGAGCCGCGGCTATATCGACGAGGACGAGGACGCCGAGGCGGCTCCCACGGACCGCGCCTACTGGGAGAAAAGGGGTTCAAAGGAAACGGTCGGGCTTTCGGATCAGTTGCTCATCGTGCTGAAGGAACTGGACCCGAGTCTGGAGTTCAAGTACAACAAGTTCTATGTTGGTCTTTCCAAGGACGGGCGCCCATACAACTTCGTGACGTTCCGCCCGAAGAAAGTTCAGCTCGATTTTGAGTTGAAGCTGCAACAGTCCGAGGAACTGGATGCCAAGATCGAACAGGCCGGAATAGAGACTCTCGATTACAACAAGCGATGGGGTTTTTACCGTCTACGTCTGACGAAAGACGACATTAAATCGAAGGGAGCGATTCTCAAGGACCTTGCTCGCGCGGCCTACGAACAGCGATCCTCCTGACCCCAACCGGCCGCACGCCAACAATCGGCTCCTGATTCCAAACGGCTCGGCGCCGCGAAACCAGACTTTACGAAGCCGCGGTCCATCAGCCGGTTCGCACACCCATTCGTCGGCTACGATCAAGAGGCCGGTTCATGAGCAGGTGCGAAGCCGTCTGACCCCCTACCCCAGCGCCTCTCCCACAATCTCCGCCGCCTCGTGCCGATGCCGCTTCGCCGACCCCGTCGCCGGGCTCGCCGCCTCCGGCCGCCCCACGTACCGCACCTCGCGCCCCGTCGCGCCGAGCAGCGGCTGCACGCACTCGCGCATCACCCGCCACGCTCCCATGTTTCGCGGCTCCTCCTGCGCCCACACCACTTCCGCCGTAGCCGCGTAGCGGTCCAGGATTTCCGCCGCCTGTTCCGCCGCGAAGGGGTACAGTTGCTCGACGCGCACCAGCGCCACGTGCGCCGCCTGCCGTTCCTCGCGCGCCGCCAACAGGTCGTAGTAAATCTTCCCCGAGCAGAAGACGACCCGCGTCACCTCCGCCGGGCGCGCGGCCGCGTCGTCCAGTAACTCGACGAACCCGCCCGTGGTGAACTCGCGCAGCGCAGACACTGCCCGCGGATGCCGCAGCAGGCTCTTCGGCGTGAAAACCACCAGCGGCTTGCGCATCCCCCGCCGGTCCGCGCCGCCGTACATCTGCCTTCTCAGCAGGTGAAAATACTGCGCCGGCGTGGTGCAGTTCGTCACCAGCAGGTTGCCACCGGCGCACAGCGTCAGGAACCGCTCGATGCGCGCGCTGGAATGCTCCGGCCCTTGCCCCTCGTATCCGTGCGGCAGCAGCATCACCAGGCCGCTGGGCTGCCCCCATTTCGATTCGGAGCACGAAATGAACTGGTCGATCATGATCTGCGCGCCGTTGGCGAAATCGCCGAACTGCGCCTCCCAGATCGTCAGCGAAAGCGGATCGGCCAGGCTGTAGCCGAATTCGAATCCCAGCACCGCGTACTCGCTGAGCGAGCTGTCCACCACGTCGAACCGCCCCTGGTCCGGCGCGATGTGCTGCAAGGGCACGTACCGCTTGCCGGTTTCGTAATCGTAGAACGCCAGATGCCGCTGGCTGAAAGTGCCGCGCCCGGAATCCTGCCCGCTCAGCCGCACCGGCGTGCCCTCCAGCGCCAGCGTGCCGAACGCCAGCGCCTCGCCGAATGCCCAATCCACGGGCGCATCCGTCTCCGGCGCCTCGCGCCGCTTGTCCACGAAACCGTGCAGTTTGGGGTGTAGGTGAAAGTTCTCGGGGAACTGCGTGATGCCGTGGATCACCCGTTCCAGCACCTGGCGGTTCACCGCCGTACGCGGGCAGAACGGGCTGATGTCGCCGCTTGCCACCGCGCTCAGTTCCTGCACTTCGTAGCGCTCGGCGCGCTGCTGCGCCGCGTCGTAAGCTTCCGCAAGCCGCGCCGTCGCGGCCCGGCGCATGGCGTCGAGATCGCCTGCCTTCACCACGCCTTCCCGCTCCAGCCGCGCGCCATAAATCGCCGACACCGGTTTATGTTCTTTGATCTTGCGGTACAGGATCGGCTGCGTGTAGCTCGGGTCGTCGCCCTCGTTGTGCCCGTGCCGCCGGTAACAGAACATGTCGATCACCACGTCGGTCCCGAACTGCTGCCGGTAATCGAAGGCCATCTCCACCACGCGGATGGCCGCTTCCGGATCGTCGCCGTTCACGTGAAAGATGGGCGCCTGCACGCCGCGCGCCACGTCCGTCGAATAAGGCGTCGAGCGCGATTCGTCCGGGTTCGTAGTGAAGCCGATCTGGTTATTAATGACCACGTGAATCGTGCCGCCGGTCGAGTATCCCTCGAGCCGCGACAGGTTCAGCGTTTCCGCCACCACGCCCTGTCCCGCAAACGCCGCGTCGCCGTGCACCAGCACCGGAATCACCCGCGCCCGCTTCGTGTCGCCCAGGCGATCCTGCTTGGGCCGCACGATTCCCTCGACCACCGGGTCCACGGCCTCCAGGTGGCTGGGATTCGGCGAGAGCGACACCGCGATTTCGCGCCCGCTCTCCATCTTCCGCACCACGTTCGCGCCCAGGTGATACTTCACGTCGCCCGAGCCTTGCGTGCTCGCCGGGTCCATGGTCCCTTCGAACTCCGAGAAAATCTGCTTCAGATCCTTGCCCACCGCGTTCGCCAGGATGTTGAGCCGTCCGCGGTGCGCCATCCCCATCACCACTTCGTGGACGCCATGGGCCGCGGCGCGCTCGATGATGTCCTCCAGAATCGCCAGCGCCGTCTCGCCGCCCTCCAGCGCGAACCGCTTCTGCCCCACGAACCGCGAGTGCAGGAAGTGCTCGAACTCCTCGGCCGCAATCACGTGGCGCAGTATACGCACGCGCGTCTCGCGCTCCAGCGGCCAGTTGTTGGCGCCCGGCTCCATGCGCTGCTGCAGCCAGCGTTTCTGCTCCGGCACCTGGATGTTCATGTACTCGCAGCCGATCTTGCCGCAATACGTCCGCCGCAGCGTCTCCAGAATCTGGCGGAGCGTGGCGACGGCTTTGGGCGCGCCCTCGCCGATGGCCTCGCCCAGGCTCCCCGTCAGGAACTCGCGGTCCAGGTCCCAGATGGTCAGCCCGTAGGTTTCGGGGTCCAGTTCGGGATGATAGCTCGGCTCCGTGCCCAGCGGGTCCAGGTCGGCGATCAGGTGGCCGCGCACGCGGTAGGCGTTGATCAGTTGCATGATCCCCGCCTCTTTGGCGATCTCCTCGGTGCGCGCGGCCGACGCTCCCGGCGCCAGCACCTTGCGGTCCGTCTCCCACCGCACCGGCATGTGCGGCATGCGCAGGTGCGCGAAGACTTCGTCGTAGAAGCCGTCCTTGCCGTCCAGCAGCGCCTGCACGCGGCCCAGGAACGCGCCCGATTCCGCGCCCTGAATGATGCGGTGGTCGTAGGTGCAGCTCAGTGTCATCACCTTGCTGATACCCAGCGCCGCGCGCGTTTCCTCCGCCGCGCCCTGGTACTCCGCCGGGTAGCCGATGGCCCCCGCCGCGATGATGGCGCCCTGCCCCACCATCAGCCGCGGGCTCGATGCCATCGTCCCCACGGTTCCCGGATTGGTGAGCGAAATCGTGGTCCCCTGGAAATCCGCCGGCGTCAGCTTCCCCTGCCGCGCCCGTGCCACCAGGTCGTCGAACCGCGCCACGTACTCGTAGAAATCGATCGAGCTCGCATCCTTAATGTTGGGCACCATCAGGTTGCGCGATCCGTCCTTGCCCGCCACGTCCACGGCCACGCCCAGGTTGACCCGCGGCGGCGCCACCCGGTACGCGTGCCCTTCCTTTTCGGCGTAGGCGTGGTTCAGCCCCGGCAGATCGCCGAGCGCTTTGATCACGGCCCAGCCCAACAGGTGCGTGTAGGAGACTTTGCTCTTGCCGAGCAGCGTCCGGTGCTGATTGATGATGCGCCGGTTCTCGTCCATCACCTTGACGGCGATGGTGCGCTGCGAGGTGGCCAGCGGGATCGAGAGCGACGCCGTCATGTTATCGGCGATGCGTCCCGCCGCGCCCCGCAGAAGCTGGTATTCGCCATCGCCCGTGGCCGGAGCCGGAGCCACCGCCGCCGCGCCCGCGCCGCCATTGGCCTCGAACACGCGCTTCCAACTCTCGTCCACCGCCGAGCGGTCGTTCCGGTACTGCCGATACAGCTCGTCTTCCAGCCAGCTATTGATACCCGACTTCGACTCGGAGTTCATCGGAAGGAACCGCTTTCGTATCCATGATACCGTGAGCCGCCGAATGCCCGTCCCCAAGCTGCTACAATTCCCATTTGAGACATCCGCGCCACTACAATGAGCGGGAGCACCAACTCCCATAGCCCTCGCCGTGCTCCAAAAAGTCTTCAAGGCCTTTCAATATCGCGACTTCCGGCTGGTCTGGACCGGCGCCTGCGTCTCCAGCATCGGCACCTGGATGCAGATTCTGGCGCAGAGCCTTCTGGTCTACGACCTCAGCCACCACTCCGCCTTCATGCTGGGACTGGATGCCTTCCTCGGCAACATCCCCATCTTCCTGTTTTCGCTGATCGGCGGCGTTCTGGCCGACCGCATCGACCGCCGCCACCTCCTGCTCGCCTCGCAGTACATCCAGATGTCGTCGGCCGCCATCCTGACCGTGCTGGTGGTCTTCCACCTGCAACATGTGTGGCCCGTCCTGTGCCTTTCGTTCCTTTCCGGCTTCGCCCAGGCCTTCGGCGGCCCGGCCTACCAGGCGCTGGTCCCCACGCTTGTGGACCGGGAAGACCTGCCCAACGCCATCGCCCTGCAGTCCATCCAGTTCAACGTCGCCCGCATGGTCGGCCCCATGGTAGGCGGATTGGCCATGACCAGGCTCGGCAATACCTGGTGCTTCGGACTGAACGCCCTCTCGTTCCTGGCGCCTATCGTTTCCCTCTCCATCATCCGTCCCCACTTCCTGCCGGAAAAGACCGGGAAGAGCATCCTCCAGGACATGAAGATCGGCATCGCCTTCGTCCGCAAGCAGCACGCCATGGAGGCGCTCATCGTGCTGGCATTCTTCATGACCGCGCTCGGCATCCCACTGCAGACCTTTCTGCCGGTCTACGCCAGGGACATCTTCCACGATTCCGGCGGCGTCAAGCTCACCATCTTCCTCTCCTGTTCGGGCGCGGGTTCCATCCTCGGCGCGCTCACCGTGGCCGGGCTTGGCAATATCCGCCGCAAGGGCATGGTGGCGCTCGCCACGCTGACTCTGCTCGGCCTCTGGATTGCGGCCTTCGCCCTGTCCACGAAGTTCGTGCTCAGTTGCGCCATTATTTTCCTCTCCGGAGCTTCCCTGATGGTGGTCTTCGCCATGGTGAACTCGCTGGTGCAGCTCATCACCACCAACGAAATGCGTGGCCGCGTGATGAGCGTCTACAATTTCGCCTTCCGCGGCGGCATGCCCTTCGGAAACCTGCTCACCGGACAGTTCGTCCAGATGTATTCCGCCCCTCCCGTGCTGGCGGTCAACGGTGTGCTGCTGATGTGTCTCGGCGGGTACTTCCTGCTCGTCGAGCGGCGAGTGTCGACTCTCTGACGAATTGGCTATGAGACTCCTTCTGATATCGGCCGCGCTCCTCTTCGCCGCCAACCCATCTCCACTGGAGCAGGCCCGCGACCGTCAGGACCCCGCCGCGCTCGCCAAACTCCTCGATGCCGCCGCCGCGTCCGCCGGGAAAGCGCCCAACGATGCCCAGGCTCAGTACCAGGCAGCCCTGGCCGCATCCTACCTGGCCGCCGTCCACATCGAGCTGCACGACCGCAAATCGGCGCGCGCCGCCGCCGAACGCGGCATCGTATTCGGCGAGAAAGCCATCTCGCTCAAGCCCGATTCCGGCGAATATTACCGCGTCCTTGGCGGCCTCTACGGCCAGGCCGTCACCGACATCATGAGCGGTCTGCGCTACGGACCGAAGGCCAAGGATGCCATCGCCAAGGCGGTAGAGAAATCGCCCCGCTCGTCCAACGTCTACGTGGCCCGCGGCGTGGGCAACCTCTATCTGCCTTCGCAACTCGGCGGTGGCGCAGACGCCGCCATCCCCGATTTCCGCAAAGCCATCGAAATCGACCCCGCGAACGCCGAGGCGTGGGTCTACCTCGGCGTGGCCCTGCGCACCGGCAAGAAAGAGGACGATGCGCGCCGCGCTTTCAATAGAGCCCTGGAACTGAATCCCAACCGCTTCTGGGTCCGCGAACTACTCGTCAAGCGCCCCTAAAAAAGGGGTCAGACGCCATTTAGTAGATCAAGAACCGCTCCACGCGGCTGTCGAAACAAACGACCGAGGGGTTCACTGACCGGATTGAAGAGCTACGTGTCTGGGATGTCCCTACCCATCTCCGGAGCGAAGATGACGTTATAGGCCTTGACGGAGCAGAGTGGATCATTGAAGCGGTGAGAGACGGCAGATACCACATAATCGATCGGTGGTCGCCCGAGCGTCCGGACCCAGTCCGCATCCTTGGCGAGATATTGACGATGGACCTCGCCGGCTTTCGGTTACTGTACCAGGAAGTCTGCTAGAGCCGGCGTCACTGAAGGTTCAACCCCACTACGTTCGAAGCTACTCCGTCGGCCACCAGATACACCCGCACATCGCCCGCGCCCGCCAGGCTCTTCGGGATGGCGATGTTCACCTGGTCCTCGCCCTCGTATGACGACTTCCCAAAGTAAGTGACCGGCACGCTCTGGCTGCTAACATAGCATTGAACGGATGCCGCGCCGCGGATGCCCGTGCCATAGAGCGAGACATACAGCGTGTAGGTGGCGTCTCCCAGCGTCAGCGGCATTGCCAGGCAACTGCGCGCCGCGGGCGGATTGCACGTGAACACGGCCTCGGCCGCGCTCGCGCCCGATGCCGTATAGAGAGCCGCGGTGGCCGCCGCTACACCCGCTCCGTCAGCGTTCGCGCTGTAAAGCCCTGGGTGCGAAGGTACGATGGTCACCTGCCCGGTCGGCTGCACGGCCGCCCCGTTCTGCACCGTCACCGTCGCCGCTCCCGCCGCCAGGCCCGCCGGAACCACGATGTTCGCCTGTGTGGGAGAGACCGAGAAGGTCGGCGCAAGCTGGCTGTTGCCCGCGCTGTCGGTAAACAGAAACGAAGTCGATCCCACGATGCCATTGGCCGACTGCCCCTGGAGCCCCGCCCCGAACAGCGACACGATCTCCTGCGGCGCAACCGGACCCGCGGCATAACTGGCGTTGCTCACTACCGACACCACCGCCGGAGAATTCAGATCCACCCGCACCACGCTGTATGCCGGTACGGTGACCGGGTTCGCCGAGGTGGATGCCTGGACCGAAACGGCATTTGGATTCGTCGCCGTGTTGACCGCCGTCGGGTCCGGCCCCGCGATGAACTCGACCTGCAACACTCCCGCAACCGCCGTCCCGTTGACCCGGATGGTCACCGCTTGATCCGCTGCCCCCTTGTTCGTAATCACCACGCTCTGCTGGCCCGTGGCGGTGGCGTACGCCTGTGCGTACAGCGCCGGTATCTGGCCCAGGCCGGTTGCCGCCACGGTGGCGCCGCCGGCCAGGCTCGTCGACAGCGTCCCGGTGGCATTGCGCAGAACGCCGTTCAGCACCGCCAGGCCCATCGGTTGCGCCTCCAGGAAATAGCCGAAGTTGAGGCTGAGCGTATCGATGGTGGTCCCGTGGTCGTAGGCGTTCTGCACGTCGGTGTAATGAGTCTGGGCGGCGTAGACGCCGCGCGTGCCCGTGAGCGCGTGCATTCCCACATACAGCATGGAGGGCACCGCCGACATCCGCATCGTATACTCGGCCGCGTAGATGGCGCCGTAGAGCGTGCCATCGGTTACCGAAGTGCCCGAGCCAATGCCATCGTTCGACGGCAGGAACTCCGAGATGAGAAACTTCGTTCCGGGTATCAGCGGCGCGAGATACCCGGTCACATAAGCCGACGATTTGGAGTACAGCACGGCGTTCTCGTCCGCCATCCACTGGCTGAATGCGCCGCTCGATTGCGGCGGATAGTGATGGTAAGTGACCGCGTCCCAGTACTTCGGCGTGTAACTCGCGATAGCCTGGTCCCAGGCCGAATTGGGATTGGTATCGCCGGCATCCATGGCAAATATCGCCACCGTGGCGTTTGGGTCGGCCGCTTTGATGGCGTCGCGAAACGGCTTCATCCTGTCCAGATAGACGGTTGCCGATGCGAAGAAACCCGTGTACAAGTAAGGCTCGTTGGACAGTTCCCACACGGCGACGGGGATTTGGTTGGCCTTCGCGAATGCCGCCATCTGCCCCGCCGATGCCGCCGTATCCGTGTAGCCGTTGATGCAGACGATCAGTTTCGCGCCCAGAAAGTTCGCCCGGTTCGCCCCGCCGGCAAACGAGCCGCCGCCTTTTCCGTTCACCCAGGCGACCGACTCATTGAGCAGCGTGGCGATGTTGGTGCCCTGAAACTGCTGCACCCAGGCCGGTTCCATCTTGCCGGTCTGCCAGTTGAACGCCTGGCTGAACAGGCCGCTCGGATATCTTACCCAGCCCGGCGAAAGCTGCGCCGCGATGTTATTCAGCCGGTAGTCGTAGAACTCGGCCGGGAAGACCACTTCGTCGTTGAACCCGCTGAAATTGGCGTTCAGCGGCGTGGCGCGGGTGGCGTCGATATCGATGGTGGCGGAGACCTGCGCCAGCGCGCACGATCCGCCCGCCGCGATCGCCAGTGGGAGCCAGATAGAAAAGATTCTCATACGCTTGTAAAATCAAACCCTGGGAACGGCGCGAAGTTCCGGAGCCTCCTCCGCCGCGGTGTCAAAGCCTGCGCGATTGGTCCACCACGTCGCGGATGGCGCCGATCACCACATCGGGCCGGTCACGATGGACCTGGTGGCTGCTTCCCTCGGCGATGATGCGAGTGCCGCGCGAGGAACGGTGAGCCAGGTCGTCCTGCAGCGGGTACCAGACTGCGAGAAACGGCTTCATGGCAGCGTCCGCAGGCGCTTCCGAGACGACGATGAGCGGAAGATCGCCCAGCGAACCGGTGGCCCGCGCCTGGTCGAGGCTTTCGTCGAATCCGGCCTGCTCCGCAATCGTTCCCAGCTTCTGTTGCGCCGTGCAATCGAAGGCGCGAAACTCGGCGCGCCTCTCGCGCAGCGCGGTTCCACACCAGCCCATCAACCGCGGAATGCCGAACGGCATCAGAACGCGGTCCCGCGTCATGGCGCGCAGCCACGATGCCCCGGCGCTTCTCATCTGCGGCGGCAAGCGGCGGTACTGATCGGGGTGGGAGGAATCCACCAGCACCATGCCAACCACCTCCGTGCGATACAGGCTGGCGTACATCAGCACGTCCAGCCCGCCCATCGAGTGGCCAACCAGGACAAACGGCGGCGCCACTCCGGCGTTCCGCAGCAGCGCGTGCAGTTCTTCGGCGATCCGCCTGCTGGTGCGCGGGCCGGGCCGCGGATCGCTCCACCCCAGCCCCGCGCGGTCGTAGGCGCAGACCCGTGCGAACTTCGCGACTTCCGGCTGCACCTTGTACCAGTGCAGCCAGGTATCCGACAGTCCGGAATCCAGAACTACGGTGGGCGAGCCTTGGCCGGTGCAGACCAGGTGCATGCGCAGCCCGTCAACTAAAACGAACCGTCCCGGCGGAGGATTCGAGTGTCTGTCCCGCATCCCGGCGATCGACTGATAGAGCGCGCCCGCGCAGGCCAGGAGGACAAGCAGGCCGGCCAGATATCCAGCCGCGCGCGCCACCCGGTGGCGCCCGTTGGAGAGCATTGGGTTTGCTGGTCCGGGCATGTCCGATTGTACTGCGCGCATGAGTGCCCAAAACCGGGGGCGTTGCTGCCCCGGCCTGGCAGCCTGTGATGAAACCGGGGCTGGCTCAACTTGAGCCAATTGGCTGTTTTGCCACGGGCTCCTAGGTCTTCGACCGTTTGATTTGGTCCCATTACCGGGCCGCTCGCTCACGCTCGCGGTTCTGTCCGGAACCGCGAGCGTGAGCGAGCGGCCCGTGGCAAAGGAACAGTACCTTGCGGTCACGGCACTAGCGCGTTTCCTTGGAAATCAGCAGCGTCTGGGAGACGCAGGCGCGCGCCTCGGCGTGGATCTTTTTCGGACCGCTCAGGATTGTAACGGTCTCCGGGAATCCCGCGGCGTAGGCCGTAACCTGGTGGGCGCCCGGTTCGAGGCCGTCGAAGACGAATCGTCCGAAGGCGTCCGTTGTGGTGTAGCGCATTCCGGATGGGGATTTCAACTCGACCGTCACGCCGGGCGCCGGTAGATCGATCCGCTCGGGGTCGCGTCGCATGGCCTGGTGGACCTGGTAAAGCGGGTCGAACGTGGCGAAGCCTTCCAGGCGGGCGGCGGGGTTCTTGCGGTCTTTGTAGAAATAGAGATAGGCGAGGTCTTCGCCGGCGTCGGTGAGGCGGCGGGTGCGCGTGCAACTGCCGGTCTCCAGAGTGTTGGTCTCTTCGTCGCTGTTAGCGTAGACCAGGTAGGTTTCGCCGGGCTGGAAATCCACGCCGCAATCGCCGAACGGGGTCCAGACGTCCAGGGACTCGGGAGGCATGGCGTCGTCATCGCCGCCGCCGGCGTCGTCATCGCCATTGCGGAAGACGGTGCGGACGCGGAAGTGGACGCGCTGTCCATGGTCCAGGACGGAGGTGAACAGCGAGACCAGGGCGGCGTGGGTGGCGGCGTTGTCGAGCCTCCCGCGGTCGTCTTCGGGCAGGTTGGGGAAGAGCTTGCGAAAGGCGTCCTTGAGGGCGGAGAGGTTGGCGGCGGTCTGGCCGGCCAGGTAGCGTTCGTCGGCGGCGTTGAGTTGGTTGAGGGCCGGACGGGGAAGCGGGTACCAGCGGCTCATGAAACTGGGCGCGGTGGATTCCACGGAGCCGATGAAGACCGCGCCGGGCGAAGCGACCTCGTTACAAACCGAAGAGCGCAGGCCGCAATCGCAGGCCAGGGCGCGCCAGGCTAACAGGAGCGCAAAGACAGCCTTCATTCCATCTCATGCTATCACCGCGGCCAACCGTCCCCCGGTTTCCATAATCCGTCCGTAAGCCCGCAGCCACCGGGTCCGCTCCCTGACGAGCGCGGTTCCGATTCGGCGCGAACGGAGCCGCGACCGTCAGGGAGCGGTCGCACCAGCCCGGTGCGGGGCCGCGGATGGCGTACGCATGGCTGGCCGGGCGGTTCGTTGTGGGTCAGAGCGCTTACGGACGGATTACGGCCGGTTTGCCCCGCCGGCCCCGGCGCGGCGCTCTCCGCTATACTTGGTCCTGACGACTCATGAGCCGGCTGGCGCGGCGGTTCTTCTACATCTTCCTGGCGATGCTCACCACCCTGGCCACGGGGACGGTGGGGTTCACCTTCATCGAACACTACCCGCCCTTCGACGCCTTTTACATGACGCTCATCACCATGACCACGGTGGGCTACGCCGAAATCCATCCGCTCTCGCGCAACGGACGAATTTTCAATTCGGTCCTCATCATTTTCGGCGTGACCACCATTTTCATCGCCATCGGCGCCATGACCCAGACGATCATCGAAATGGAGTTCGGCGATGCCATCGGCAAGCGGCGGAAAAAACACATGATCGACAAATTGAAGGACCACTTCATCATTTGCGGTTACGGGCGCGTGGGGCGCGGCGCCGCCGAGGAGCTGCGGCACGCCGGCGTCCCCTTCGTGGTAGTGGACATCGATCCCGACCGCGTGGAACGCGCCATGATGGCGGGCCTGCTGGCCGTGGCGGCGGATTCCACCCACGACGACGTCCTTCGCCAGGTGGGCATCGAGCGCGCGCGCGGCCTGGTGGCCGCCCTCGCTACCGACGCCGACAACCTGTTCGTGCTGCTCTCGGCCAAGGGACTGAACCCCAGGATTTTTGTCGCCACGCGCGCGGCCGAGGAAGGCGCCGAGGAAAAAATGCGCCGCGCCGGCGCCGACGCCGTCTATGCGCCCTACGCCATTACCGGACACCGGCTGGCCCAGTCCCTGCTGCGGCCGCACGTGGTGCAGTTCCTGGATTTCACCACCAAGGACATCGGCCAGGACATCGCCATCGAGCAGGTTCGCGTCGCCGAAACCAGCGAGATGGTGTCCAAGAGCATCCGCGACATGCAACTCGGCCGGGACCTCGGCGTAATCGTCATGGCCATCCGCAACCGCGATGGGACGATGCTCTTCAATCCACCCGCCGATACCGCCGTGCGGGCCGGCGACTACCTGATCGTCATGGGCCGGCAGGGGATGCTGCGCACTCTGGAAGGCCTGCTGGCGGATGCGCGGCGCTGACCGCCAGGGCCGGCTATGCCACCTGCCGCCCAAGGCCCAAGATATAATTAAGGTACAGGCAGGAGGCCCCCTATGAAGACCGTGCGGAAGTTTTGGGAATCCGTCGTTTACGCGGGAATGAAGCCCAACTCCGCCCCTTCGGCGCCCCAGCCCCGGCGGTTCGGCCGGCTCCGCGATTGGATGGATCGCTTTCTGGCCGGCGGACCCGCGCCTTCCGACCCGCTGTACCTCACCAACCGGACCATCTTCCAGAGAAGCCGCTCCGCCATCCTGGTGACGATTCCGTGCCTGGTTGTAATCGGCCTGGTGGCGCTGGGTGTCAGCCACTACTTACACGTTCAGGAGAAACCGCAGTACCAGCCAACGCCCGCCGAAATCGCCCAGGCAACTCTGCCCAACCTGATGAAAGGCGTTCAGGTCACCACCAACCATGACCTGGAAGTGGAGGACGCGCGCATCCAACCTGGCCAGCCGACCATGCTGGTGGGCGACGTGAAGAATAACACCGGCCACGCTATCGACAACATCCGCCTGGTGTTCAATCTCACCAACGAAGTCGGCTCTAAAATCGGCGCCGTTGCCGTCCATGTCGATCGCGTGGACCCCAAGTCCACGGCGCCCTTCAGTCTCGCCATCGAGCAGGATAACGCCGCCAACGCCCTGGTGCGCGAGATAGTTATTCAGTAGGAGCGCGCCGCCCGGCGCTTCTACCGCGGATGCTCCGGCGCCAGAAACTCGAGCGGCTCGAACGCCACAATCCGCCACTTCCCGCCTTGCCGCTCAACCTGGCACTTCACGCGTTGGTGACGCTGAAACATCCTGATGCCGGTATCGTGTCCTACCACCGAGAGGATCCAATCGAGTTCCAGCGAGCGCCGGCGGTCGTCGCCCTCGCTGCCGGCCAGTTCCACCGACGACTCGACATCTCCTTGCTGCAGCAGCGCGGTGACGTTGGCGGACAGCCGGTCGAAGCCCGGCATCTTGGGGTCGAACGCGGCCAGGAAGTTTGCGGGCACGTAGCCGCGGTCTTTGACCTGCCCACCGCCAACTTCGGTCAACGAACCCAACGACTCGGAAAGCAGGTCCCACACCGCGCCGCCCCGCGCCGGCGCAAAGAAATCCAAGGGCGCGAAGGACACGATCCGCCAACGCCCGTCCCGTTTCTCGGCGCGCAGCTTCACTCGAGCGGCGCGCTCCACGCTCCAGGCGCCGCTGTAGCTTCGGATCCGCATCCGCCAGTCCAGCTCCAGATCGCGCGCCTGAGCGTCGCCCGTGTCGCTCAGAAACTCGATCGCCGAGGGCGCCAGCGATTCTTTCAGCAGCGTAACCACGTCGCTCGAAAGCCGCTTGAAGCCGGGCATGGCGGGATCGAAGAAGGCCCGCAGCGCATCCGCCTTGCCGTCCATCAGGGCGTCGTGCATGCCTTCGATCGTGGCGTGCACCTCGATGGCTGGGTCGCCGGCGGCGCCGGCCAACAGGCAGCCGCCCAGGAGCATCGCGCAGATTCGGAACCACGGCCGGCGTGTCATGTCAGGTCCTGTAACTGGCGTTGATCCGGATGTAGCCCTCGGTGAGGTCGCAGGTCCAGAACCGCGCCGTGCCCTTACCCTTGCCGCCGATGTGGAAACGGATTTCGCACTCCGCCCCATCCAGTTTGCGTTTCAGGTCGGCTTCCGCGAACGGCGCGGCGAGGCCATGGCGGCACACCAGAACGCCCTGCATGTGGATGTCGGCCTTCGCCGGATCGAACGCCACCCCCGCGTTGCCCGCCGCCGAGAGAATCCGGCCCCAGTTCGGGTCGGAACCGGCGATGGCGGTCTTCACCAGCGGCGAATTGGCGATGGCGCGGGCGATCTTCTGGGCCGCGCCGTCGCTCGATGCGCCCGTCACCGCCAGGGTGACGAACTTGCGCGCGCCTTCGCCGTCGCGCGCGATGGCCTGCGCCAATTGCCGCATCACCGCGCCCGCCGCCTCTTCCACTTTGGCGAGTTCCCTGGCGTCGGCACGGACGCCCGAAGCGCCGTTGGCCAACAGCAGCAGCGTGTCGTTGGTGGATGTGTCGCCATCCACCGAGAGGCGGTTGTAGCTGGCTTCCACGCCCCGCTTCAGCATGGCGCGCAAGCGGGCCACGGGAACCTGGGCGTCGGTCATCACGAAACCGAGCGTAGTGGCCATCTGCGGATGAATCATGCCCGAGCCCTTGGTCATCCCGGCGATGCGGACGGTTCCGCGGCGCAGCTTCACCTCCGCGAAGGCGGTCTTGGGCACCAGGTCGGTGGTCATGATGGCGCGTGCCGCATCGTCGAAGCGCGCCGTGTCCAGACCCGCGATCAGCCGCGGCAGCGCCTCCACGATCTTCCGGGCATCGAGTTCCACTCCGATGACGCCGGTGGACGCCGCCAGCACCTGGGCCGCCGGAAGTTGCAACAGCCCGGCCGCGGCCCTGGCCGTCCCCAGCGCCACCGCGTCGCCCGTGCGCGTGGCGCAGTTGGCGTTGCCGGCGTTCATCAGCACCGCGCCCACCTTTCCGCCGGAGAGCTTCAAGTGACGGCGGCATAGCTTCACCGGCGCCGCCTGCACGCGATTCTGCGTGAAGACCGCCGCCGCGTGGGCCGGCATGCCGGAGACGATCAGGGCCAGGTCGTCCTTCTCGACCTGGCGAATGCCCGCGTATGTGGAAGCGTATGCGTAACCGAGCGGCAGGTTCAACTTAGTAAATCCCCCAAACCTTCATTCTCCGTCTTATGTACTACTACCTGTCAAATTCTTCGCGCGCCGCGACGGTTTTATGTGGGGCAGGCTGGCAGCCCGCGGCCGATTGCGGGTGCCCTCTGGGCGCGGCCCGGCGAGCGGAGCTCGCCTGCGCGCGAGACGATCTGGCCCCCGGCAGCCCGGAATATCCCGCGCGGTTGGGTTGCGGCTCTGCTGCTCCGCGGGGCAGGTTGTCAACCCGCCTCTTCGCGCTTGCACGTGTGGCCACCCCGAAAGGTTGGTCACCCGCGCAGGCGAGCTTCGCTCGCCGGGCCGCGTTCAGGGCACCCGCAATCGACCGCAGGTTAACAACCTGCCCCACATAAAACCGGTGCCCCGCGCGAAGAACTGCACGGGTAGCGGTATAAAATCAACCCCCAAGAAGTTCATTTTCCGCCAGGCGGCATCCGTTTGCGAAATCGGCGGCGGAAACGCGTTTGCGTCCCTCGCTCTGCACCTCGATCAGTTCCAGCGCGCCCTTGCCACAAATCGCCACCAGTGGCTTCACGCTGGCCACCGTCCCCGGCCGCGCTCCGGCCGCCATCGCGCTCACCGCCACGCGCGCCCGCCGCACATGCAGCGTCTGCCCGCGAAACCGCGTGTACGCCCCCGGCGATGGCTGCAGGCCGCGCACCTGGTTGTGGATGGCCGCGGCGGGCCGCGTCCAATCGATGCGCCCATCTTCCTTCTTCAACAGGGGAGCGTAGGTGGCCTGCGCCGGGTCCTGCGCCTGGGGAACGATCGAGCCCGCGGCCAGCCCCTCCAGCGTCTCCACCAGCAGCCGCGCGCCCATTTCGGCGAGACGCCCGCCGAGCGAGGTCGCGTCCTCTTCCGGCGCGATTGCGGTTTCGGCTTTCAGCAGCATGGCGCCCGTGTCCAGCCCGGCGTCGATGCGCATGGTGGTCACTCCGGTGCGCGTTTCGCCGTTGAGAATGGCCCACTGGATCGGGCGCGGCCCCGCGATACTTCGGCAGCAGCGACCCGTGTACGTTGATAATGCCCAGCGGCGCCAGGTCGATGACCGCCTGCGGGATGATCTGGCCGTAGCCCACCACCACCATCGCCTCGGCGCACTGCGCCCGCAGGAACTCCACCGCTTCGGCGTGGCGCACGCGCTCCGGCTGGTACACCGGCAATCCCAGGCGCAGGGCGGCTTCCTTGACGGGCGGCGGCGCAAGCTGCTGGCCGCGGCCGCGGGGCCGGTCGGGCTGCGTGAGCACTGCGGTCACCCGGTGGCCGGCATGCCACGATGCGGTCGAGGGTGGGCACGGCGAAGGCCGGCGTTCCGAGAAAGACCAGGCGCAGGGGGCGCGGCATGGCCCGCTCAGTCCCAGTCCCCGGCGCGCTGCAGCTTCTTGATCTTGCGCTTCATCAGGTCGCGCTTGAGGGCGCTGATGTGGGTGATGTAGAGGCGCCCGTGCAGGTGGTCGGTTTCGTGCAGGAAGGCGCGCGCCAGCAGGTCCTCGCCGGTCATTTCGAACTCCTCGCCCTTGGCGTTCTTGGCGCGCACGGTGACGCGCTTGGCGCGCCGCACCTGCTCGCGGAATCCGGGGATGCTGAGGCAGCCCTCTTCGCCTTCCTGCTTGCCTTCCACCTTGACGATCCGGGGATTGATGAGGACCAGCTTGTCCTCCGGCCGTTCTCCCGTTCGACACGTCGATGACGGAGATCTTCCGCGCGAATCCGATCTGCGGCGCCGCCAGACCCACGCCCTTGGCGGCGTACATGGATTCGAACATGTCCTCCAGGAACTTGTCCAGTTCCGGCGTGTCGAACTCGGTTACGTCGTCGGCTTCGCGCTCCAGCACCGGGTTGCCGAACTTCACTATCGGGTAAACCATAATGGCTAAAACTCTCTCACCTGTTCGCAGATAGCCATCGTAATTGCGCCGCGTCTCGGCGAGCGAATCGCCGCCGAACTTTTCCAGGAACGCCTGCGCCAGCACCAGCGCCACCATGGCCTCGCCAATCACGCCGGCGGCCGGCACCACGCACACGTCCGAGCGCTCGTAGGCGGCCAGCGCGGGCTCGCGCGTCGCCAGGTCCACCGATTCGAGCGGCCGCCGCAGCGTGGAAATGGGCTTGAGAAAGCCGCGCACCAGCACGTCCTGCCCGTTGGTGATGCCGCCTTCGAGTCCCCCGGCGCGGTTGGCGCCGCGCGTGAAGCGCCGCTCTTCGCGATCGTAGTGGATGGTGTCCTGCACTTTCGAGCCGAAGCTGGCCGCGCCTTCCGCCGCGAATCCCACTTCCACGCCCTTCACCGCCTGCATGGAAACGATGGCCTGCGCCAGGCGCCCGTCCAGCCGCGTATCCCAGGCGATGTGCGAGCCCAGGCCCACGGGGACGCCGCGCGCCACCACTTCGAAAACGCCGCCCACGGTATCGCCGGTGCGGTAGGCCTCGTCCACCACTTCTTTCATGCGGGCTTCCGCCGCCGGGTCCACGCAGCCCAGCAGGACTTCGTCGCGCCGGCTCAAGGCGACCAGTTCTTCCCACTCCGCCGCGCGTTCCAGCTTCGCCGGCCCCACCGCCGATCACGTGGCTCAGCACGCGAATGCCGAATTCGCCCAGCAGCGCCTTGGCCAGCGCGCCCACGGCCACGCGGGCGGCGGTTTCGCGGGCGCTGGCGCGTTCCAGGATGTAGCGCGCGTCGTGGAAATCGTACTTGATGGCGCCCGCCAGGTCGGCGTGGCCCGGCCGCGGGCGCGTGACCGGCTTGCGCTTGTCGTCGGCGCCGGCGATGTCTTCCACGGGCAGCGCTTCGGTCCAGTTCTGCCAGTCCCGATTGCGGATGACGATGGCGACGGGCGAGCCGATGGTGTGCGAGTGGCGCACGCCGGCCACGATTTCGGCGCGGTCGGTTTCGATCTTCATGCGTCCGCCGCGGCCATAGCCCTGCTGGCGGCGCCACAGCTCGCGGTTGACGGCTTCGACGGAGATGGGTATGCCGGCGGGAAGCCCTGTCAGGGTTGCCACCAGGCACTCGCCGTGGGACTCTCCGGCGGTCTCAAAGCGCAACATTAGCGAAGACTTACTATCGTACCAGACTCGGCTTTTGTGGGGCAGGATGGCATCCTGCGGCCGATTGTTAATCGGCCTCTCGCGAGCGTCTGCCAACGCCGCCCAAGCGGTATGCCAGCCGGCCCGCATCGCTCCGGAGGCCTCATTTCTGCATCGCGAGCCCCCGAACGGGACGCGCCATGCGAAGCGCGCTTGCCTGTGAAACAATGGAGCCATGGTGCGACCATTCGCCGCGACCGTCTGGCGTGAGGGGAAGTGGTACGTCTCCCAGTGCCTGGACATCGATGTCGCCAGCCAAGGCGAAACCGAAGAAGAAGCGCTCGCCAACCTGAAGGAAGCCATTGAACTGCACTTCGAGCCGCCGCAAGCCACGCGGCCGCCCCGGGTCCGCGTGATCGAGGCTGAGGTTGGGGCGGCTTAGGCCCCTATCCTTCCGCGAAGTCAAGCGCCGGCTTGAAGCGGCCGGCCTCGTCGAAGCCAGCCAGAGGGGCAGCCACGTCAAGTTCGTGCGGTATTCGGAGGATGTCGTCGATACTGCCATCGTGCCCAGGAAACTCGAGGTCCCAGTTGGCACCCTGCGCAGCATCCTCTGCCAAGCCCACATCAGCCCCGGCGAGTGGGACGAACTCGCCTGACCGCCGGGTTTGCCCTGCCGCGCAGGTCGCGCTTTCCGCGCTGCGGGTCTTCATGTTCCGGGCCGGGTCTGTGCCGAACCCGGGTTGACGTTCGCCTTGGGGCTACCGGAGAACCCGGGTCTGCTTGCTATTTGACGCCATTGGCGCCGGCGTCGGGATCCACGGCCCGGAAACGGAGTTGGCACTCCCGGAATCTCCGTGGAGGAAACCGGCTCCCGCCCACGGCCTCAAACGGCGGGGCCGCGCTCCGCATACCCGGCACAACGAAACCCTATGTTGTCGTTCCGGTTCGTTGGCTCGTTCCTGTTACGGTTCGAGACGCGGACGTTCTGTGGGTTGTTGTTCCACGCGCCCCCGCGCATTTCGACCGTGTTCCGCTGCCCTCAGGATACACTGTCCAAACAGATTCCGCCGCAGCCGCCAGGTGTCTCCGAAGGCGGCATGACCGAGCCAGGCCTGCACCCGGCGTTGCATTTCCGCGAACTGCAATCGCCCGGCGTGGTACAGAGCCGCCATCTTCCTGAGCCGCCGCCTCATCCGCACCACGTTGGGGCGCGCCAGCCGCATCTGCCGCGGCAGAATCCGCCAGCCGAGCAGCGTCACACCCTCCTCACAGCGGCAGATTCGGAACTTGCGTTCATGGGGGCTCAGCCGCAGGCCCTGAAGGAACTCCCGAATCCGTTCCGCCATGAACCCGAGTTCCCGCCCGTCGTCGCCGAAGAGAACGAAATCGTCCACGTACCGCAGATACAAGCCGGGCCGCAACTCCCGCATCGCGAAGTGGTCCAGGGGATTCAGATAGACGTTCGCAAAGAACTGCGAGGTCTGGTTTCCGATCGGAATTCCCCGTCTCCTCTCGAACGGCGTGAACAAGGTGTCCCCCGGGAAGTACTCGACTGCCTCCTCCTGTTCGTTCGACCCGTCGATGATCCGTTCCGCAAGCTCCAGGGTCCCGCGGCACTTGACCGCCCGGGCGATCAGGTCCTTCAGGATCGCGTGGTCGATCGATGGAAAATATTTCCGGATGTCGCACTTGAGCACGTAGCGGTACCGCTGGCACGCGTCCCGCGCCAGTTTCAGGGCGCGGTGCTGCCCGAACCCTTTGCGGGAGGCGAACGAGTAAGCCGTGAAGCGCGGCTCGAAGACCGGCTCCAGCACGCGAGTCAGCGCGTGATGAACCACCCGGTCCCGAAATGGCGCCGCCGAAATCAGCCGCGGTTTCGGATCGCGTATCCAAAACGTTCGATAACCGCCGGGGCGATAGCTTCCTTCCTCGAGTTCCCGCTGCAGGCCGCACAGGTTGGCTTCGAGTTTATGAAGGAAGCGGGCCACATCGGGCCTGGCGCGCTTGCCCCGCGCCGCCGCGCGCGCGGCCTCCGTCAGGTTCTCCCAACTGGTCAGTTGCGGCCATAGATTACCCGTCCGCTTCATGCTTCTGCCGCGTGCTTTTCAGCCAGCCTCCCGCCATCCGCCCCACTTCGTCCATCGCCTTGGCGGCGAATTCGTGGGCAGAGAGGTTCACCACCCGCAGATCCTTCGCCAGCCGCATCAAGTAGCGGATACGGTTCACCTCCCGCACCGCCGCTCCCAACGATCCCGCGTTGCGCGCCTGATAGCTGGCGTCCACCAGGTTCATCAGCAATTCGATCGACGCCGTCACCAGGCTCTGCCCGATCGAGAACCGGTAGGACTTCGGGAACTTCTCCACCTTGGGGATGATCCAAAGCGTCCAATCGTAGGCTTTCTGTACGACTACCGCAGGCTCCGTGGAATGGCTCAAAAAATTTCCCCCAGGGGGGAGGGTCCCCCCTGGACCCCCCTCGTAAACTCAAAACACTAAACTCTCAACTTAATTCCCCGGCACAACGAAACCCTAAGCTGCCGTTCCGGTACGTAGGCCCGTTCCAGTTACGGTCCGAGACGCGGACGTACTGTGGGTAGCTGTACCACGCGCCCCCGCGCAAGACTCTGTACTGCCCGTTCTCCGGCCCCGTTGGGTTCTCGCGATCTTCGGATTCGTACGGGCCAAACCAGTCTCCGCACCATTCATACACATTGCCCAGCATATCGCACAGCCCCGCAGAAGACTGGGGCCATCGCGCGTTCCCTTTCGGGAACAGGCCCACCGGCGTGGGATGACCCACCCCCGCCGCGTTGTAGTTCGCGTACGAGGGGTCCAGCGTCGGCTCGTTCCCCCAGGGATAGCGGGTCCCCGCCGGACCTCGTGCCGCGCGCTCCCATTCGGCCTCGGTGGGCAGCCGCCATCCCTTCCAGGAGCAATACGCGGCGGCCTCGAACCAACTCACACCCACCACGGGCCGGTTCGGATACTGTTTCTGCCGCTCCCAGTCCTCGGGCTCCGTGAACTTGCCGAAGCCTTCCGCCCAATTCTCCCGTGTCAAGTAACCGTGATCTGCGATAAATGCCGTGAACTCCTGCACCGTCACCGGGAAGCGGCGAATCCGGAACCCCCGTAGCGTCACCGCGTGTACCGGCGATTCATCGTCCCATGCCTCCGGATCGTGGTTCGGGCCCTTCTCGTTGCCTTTCTGCGCTCCCATGTGGAATGTCCCAGTGGGGATCGTCACCCAGTTGTCTTCCTCCAGCCTCGGGTCGCCCACCTGGCCCAGCGCGTCGGCCGCCTCGATCCGGGTTTCGAGGTCGATCGGTTCGGCGGCGGCATCGAAAATCCGCACCATCGCCTTCACCGTGCTCTTGTAGCCGTCCGTCTTCGGGGTGTAGCCCATGCGCGAAAGGTCTCTCATCATCGCGCCGAGCAGCGCGGCGCAGCGCGCCTGGTCCGGGAGTTTGGGCGGATCTCCGAGGCGGTCCAGGATCGCCCGGAAAAGCCCTTCCACTTTGGCCTCGCCCTGCTTGAACAGCACGCCGCCCAGCAGGCCCATGGTCTCGCGCCATTCCGGGCGGTAGAGGCTGCCGCTGGAAACCACCCTCTTGATCTGCTCCGTCTCGGACAGGCCAGCAAGTTCGAACGCGGCCAGGTACTCCTGGAAGCTCAAGTGCCAGAACTTCAGGTCGTTGCCCACGGAGACGACGATTCCGGCGTCCTGCGTCTCGCGCTCCAGCAGATCTTCCACCTCGAGGATGGCCCCGCCGAACTCGCCCGCCAGGAACTCCGCCGCCGCGCGCCTGTTGATCTGCACCAGGCGCCGCCCATCCGGCGCGTCCTGCATATGCAGAGCCAACCGCCGGTGGTAGGCAAGGCATTCCTTGGCCCCGAGACGGCCTTTCTTCTGGCGCTTTGCCGCGGCCAGCCAGCCCAGAATCGATCCATACAGGTCCACGCGATACTCGGGCAGCCGCTGGTCGTTGTGTTGCAACACAGCCAGGGCCGTCAGCATCACGGCGTTTCCGGCCATCTCGCGGATCTCGATGCGGCTCTCGACCGCCGTTTTCAGGTCCTGCTTGAACTTTTTCGATTCGGCGTCAGTGAGGACCAACGCCCGCGCGAAATGGCCGAAGAACGCCTCCATCTCCGGCAGTTCCAGATCCGCAATCCGAACCTGATGAAACCCCTCGACCACCGACTCCCCCACGTTGGTTTGCGGGCGCGTGCTCACCAGGAAGTCGCAGTTCCCGAAGGCCGCCCTGGCGCGCTCGAAGATGCGGGCGATCCGCTCCCGGGTGCGCGAATCCGGAGCTTCGTCCAGGCCATCCAGCATTACCAGGCAACGCTCGCGGTCGAGTTTGTGGCGGAAGAACGCCTCGCTGGCGCCCCATCGGCACTCGCCGCTCCGCTGTCCCAGGAAGTAGGGAATCCATTCCGGCGAATCGGGAAACCTGGGAGCCCCCGCGGGAGGCGGGACTTCCGCCACCACCCCGGCGAAATCCGCCACGCGGATCAGGATCGGGAAGCGCCGGTCGTCCGGGGCCAGAAACGGAGCGGCTCCGGCCGGCCGCGTGCCGCGAAGCGTGCGGCACAACTCGAACGCCACCCGCCGCAGGAAGGTGGACTTGCCGGAACCCGGGTCGCCGACCACCACCACCCTTCGCTGCGAAAGTGCCTGTTCCAGCGCCACCCGCCGCTGCCGATCGAGGTCGCGGCCGGTGTCCGGACGCGGCGCTTCCTGGCCCGCGAGCGTGGTGAGCGAAATGTAGATTTCGTCGATTCCGAAGAAGTAGGGCTCGGGGCGCCGGGTGGTCAGGCCGGTGATGCGGATCTGGCGCGTGTCGTCTTCGAGGGCCTTCAAGTAGGGTTCGGGATCGCCCGCGGGCAACGCCTCGCGGGTTGGGTGTAGCCCCGCGAGCGCCGTGGAGAGAACCGGGGAGACCAGTCCGCGGAAACTGAGGGCGTCAGCAAACTCGTGCCGCATGTCGCGGCTCAGTTCCCCTTTGAATTCTCTGAGCTTCTTCTCGTTGCGGTCGACCTCTTCCATGAGAGCCATGCGCTCCGGCAGCGGCAAGCCCTTGCCCTCCACCAGACGGTACGCCTCGTACAGTTCTTTCGGCCAATCGTACTTCGGGTCCACCAGGAACGCGAGCACCGGTTTGTTGGCCTTGCGGGCGTGCTCGCATTCGAGCCACGTGATGCTCTTTGCATCGGGGTTGGCGGGATCTGTCGGCACCCATCCATAGCGGTGTGCCACAATCGCCACCACGGCTTCCGCTTCGTCAACTTTGTCGAGGCAGGTCTGTAGCGCCGGCCGGCCGCTTTCGCTCCAGTACTCCAGTCCGGCTGACCGCGAATCCACTCATCTCCGCGGCCTTGGCGGCCTGCTCCCGGTATTCTTTCAGGTCTTCCACGGTGGAAGAAATGAAAACAATTGGACGGTAGGACATGGCACCGCCAATTCTAGCCGAAAACGGCAACCGCGGGGCAAGGCCGATTCCGCCCTATCGATCCAGCGAAAAAGCGCGGCGCAGCGCCTCCGCCAGTGCGATTCGGTCCTGCCCGGCGGCGAGTTCGCCGAGGCGGCGCGCAATCTCATCCTTCGCCAGCACCGTCAGTTTGTGAACCCGGATCGTCGAGGCAGTATTCAATCCGGCCTCGCGCCATTGGATAAGAGGAACATCGAAGTCGGAAACCCGGGGGCGGGATGTGATGGGAGCGGCAACGAAATCATCGTCCGCCGAGTCGAGAAGAACCACGGCCGGGCGCACCTTGCCGCCGGGCGTCTGGTGGAAGCCGATCCGGACCAGAACGACTTCACCGGGCCGGAGTGTCATGGATCAGTAGCTCGTACACCGAGTCCTCGGCATCGTAAGCGGCCTCGAATTGCCGCCGCCCTGCCGCGCGCCATGCGGCGTCGTCTTCACTGCGGCCCCACTGGAGCACGACCTGAATCTGCTCCCCAGGTGGAACCTGCGATGCGATCTCAGGCGGAACGGAGATCTGGCCGCTCGGCGTGAGCTCGCCCCGGAAATCGGCGGTGTTCATCTCAGATCCTCACTCTCTCTATGATCTCACGTGTCCGGACATTCGTAGCTCTCCCCATATGACAGTCGGGGATCAGTAAGCTTCCCCCCGGTTGTCAATGCCGATGACACGGATGAGGTCGGGCGGTTCAAGGAAGAAGAAGATCCGCCACTTGCCAACCCGCAGACGCAGTTCGCCAGGGCGGTCTTGGAGGGACTTAACATCGCCGTGTCCCGTCGTGGCAAAACGCATCAGGGCGGCATCGATCCGAGCCTGGACTGCGCGATCGAGACGCGCCAGATCGCGCACGGCAGCCGGGCGGAAAAACACCCGGCGGATCACAGCCCAAGCCTGCGCCGGACCTCCTCCAAGGGGAGGTCGTCACCAGGTTCCGCACGGGCCATGTCCAGCTTGGCCGCGGTCTCGGGATCGACGATTTCCCGATCGCCCAGTTCCGCAAGAAAGGAAATTGCAACCCGAACCTCAGCTTCCGGAAGGGCGTCCACGAGCGATTGAAGGCGGTCGCGATCGGCGGACATGCTTCAATTATAGCTTCACGGGCGCGCGCAGCACTCTCCGCCAATTCGTCCGTAGGGCCGCAGCCACCAGGTCCGCTCCCTGGCGGTCGCGGCTCTGATCGAGCCGAATCGGAACCGCGACCGCCAGATGCCGTGAAAGAAACCATGTGTCACGCCAAGACGCCAAGACGCCAAGACGCAAGAAGAACTCTTCCGGTTTCTTTGCGGCTTCGCGGCTTGGCGAGCGATTGTGGTTCTGGCTCTGAGTTCTACCCAGCTTTTCAGGGAGCGGTTGCACCAGCCCGGTGCGAGGCCGCCGATGGCGGACGGACTACGGACTCTCGGGTTCGAACCGCCCAAAACCCGATTTGGTGTCAAGATTAGTACAGTGGCGATGAACAAACCAATGACTACGAGAATGAACGGCACATTTCGCCTGGCGGCGATCTTCTCCCTAGCGGTGGGCGCCGGCTTTGCCGCCTCTCCCGAGATCAGGCCCGGGGAAGTCTGGCGCGACGACCGCGGCCGGCAGATCCAGGCGCACGGAGGCGGCATCGTCCGCCTGCACGACACCTACTACTGGTTCGGCGAAGACCGCTCGCAGGGGCTCGACCCCGCCAGGCGCTATGTCGCCTGCTACTCCTCCAAGGACCTGGTGCACTGGACCTTCCGCAACCAGGTCATCAAACTCCCGGACCCGGAGAACTTCGGCCCCACCTGGGTTCTCGAACGGCCCAAAGTCTTCTACAACGCCAAGACCGGGAAGTACGTGATGTACATGCACATCGACGGGCCGGAGCCGGGTGGAACGGGGGGCTACAAGCTGGCGCGAGTGGGCGTCGCCATCTCCGATACCGTGGACGGCGATTACCGCTACCTCAAGTGCTTTCGCCCGCTCGGCCACGAGAGCCGCGACATCGGCCAGTTCATCGACGACGATGGCACGCCCTATCTGATCTTCGAAGATCGTCCCTTCGGTTTCCGCATCGCAACCTTGTCCGCCGACTATCTGACGGTCGAAAAGGAGGTCTGCCTGATTCCCCTGCACCTCGAAGGCGGTGCGGTCGTTCATTACCACGGACTCTACTACGCCATCGGCTCGGCGTTGACCGGTTGGAGCCCGAATCCCAATAAATATGCGACAGCCAAATCGTTGGCGGGCCCGTGGTCGGAATTCCAGGATATCGCGCCTCCCGGGACGAACACGTACGGATCGCAGTCCACCATGATGCTGAAAGTCGCCGGCGAGAAGGAGACCACGGTGATCTTCATGGGCGACGTCTGGAAGCCGCAAGCCCTGTGGGATTCGCGGTACCTGTGGATGCCTCTCGAGATTGGGGACGGGAAGCTGCGGCTGCCGGAGCCGGCGCCCTGGACCCTGGATGTCAAATCGGGCGGGGCTGCCATCCACCACTGACCGCGCGCGCCCCCCGCCGCTCACTCGCTCCCGTTTGGCCTTGTTCTCGCTCGCGAGAGGCTGTCGGCCCAGGTCATCGCTTCCACGTGCAGTTCGCCCGCCAGCGCCGGCGCGATTCCGCTGGCCGCCGCGATCTGCAACGCGCCGTCGAAATCCGATCGCTCCAGAGCCACGGCCAGATCCAGCAGCAATCGCAGCCCATCGCCGTCCGGCAACCTCCCCAGAATGGCGTCCGCCACGTGCGTTTCCAGGCCCAGTTCTTCCACCAGTTCATCCAGCGGACGGCCCACCATGGCGTCCAGCAACGACAGCAGGCCTACCAGAAAACCCGAGGACGCCCGCCCTCGCGGCTGCGCGTGTTCCGCCGCCAGTTCGCAGAACCGGGCGCGGATCAGCGAAGCCGTCACCAGCTCGGCGGGTTTCCCGCTGGCCATCTTCGGCAGGGCCGCCAGCATCACCCACTTGCGCACGTTGCCCTCGCCCAGGTAAACCAGCGCCTGCGGAAGCGAACCGATGCGGCTGCGGCGGGGAAACGCGGCCGAGTTCACGAAGAACAGCAGCTTCTGCGTGAGGCCGATGTCCGGCCTGACCAGCGTTTCGATGCACTCGAAATTCAGATCGGGCTTTTGAATTTCGCTCAACAGGCGCAGGCACGCCATTTTCGACGTGGGCACCTGGCGGGCCGAGAGGATCTCCGGCCGCGCGAAGTAGAACCCCTGAAACAGCTCGCAGCCGCACGCCAGCGCGGCTTCGAACTCGTCCTTGGTCTCCACCTTCTCGGCCAGCAGCCGGATCCCCCGCTGGCGGAAATGGTCGCAAATCGGCGTTCGATCCCCAGCCCCCATCGCCATCCAGTCGAGCTTGGCGTACTCGGCAAACGGTTGCAGCGGAAGCCGCGACGTCCGGCGCAATCACGTCGTCCAGCGCCAGGGTGTAGCCCGCTTCCTTCAGCTTGCGGCACGACTCGACCACTTCGGCGTCCGGTTCCAGGTCCTCCAGCAGCTCGATCACCACCCGGTCCTTCGGCAGGACGGATGCGTGCCCTTCCACCAGCAGCGTCCGGGTGAAGTTGATGAACCCGCGCTTTGCGCCGAGCACGCGATTGCATCCGATCGTCAGGAAGGCGTTGGCGATGACGGCGGTCGAAGCCACGCTTCCGTCGCTTCCATCGAAACGGTTCTCCGTTCCGGAACGGAACAACAATTCGTACGCCACGGTCTGGTTGCGCTTGTCGAGAATCGGCTGCCGCCCGACTAGAACGTCCATGCGGCATCTCCCCTTCGGGCGCAACGCCGGCGCGCCGCGTCGATGCCACCCAACCCCGGCGATCTCCCGAACGGGAACCGGCCACTCGTCGTCAAGCCTGAAGTGCGCACGTTCTCACCTGCATCGGCGGCGGCTCGCCACAACCCGAAGCGCTCTCTGAGCCAGCCTCGGAAATCCGCTTCTTGCTGATCTCATCGGCCGGAAGGACCGTTTCATGCCATCTAAATCCGTAAGGATGGGTTTCGATTCCGCCGGCCGCGGCGCCATAGGCGGAGGACGGGCAGGAGGCATCCTGGAACCAACTGAGAAGGCCTTTTCGCCGCCCTGAAAACGTCGCCGGCTCCACGTCCTTCGCCCGCTTTCAGAAGCTTCCGAGAACCTCGAATCCCGGCTGTTCGAGGGCCGTGTGAATACCGGGAATCGAGAAGCAAATGACAGGATTCCTGTCAGAGAAGTATATAACACTAGCTTTTTCAATAACTTACGGGTCTCATTGACAGGCCCGCCTGTCAAAGCCGAGGAGGAGGACTGAATCCTCCGGCCGCCGGGCACGCGCTGGAGAACGGCCTTTGCCCGAATATCTCACGGATGCCGCCCTTCGTCCTGGCGAGGGTCTGCGAAAACGCGGGGACTGACGACTCCGTCCCAAGGCGCGCGCCATCTCCCGGGAAGGCAGCCTGTCTCCCCTGCGCCGCGTGGACGGAGCCGTCTGTCCCCAGTGTTTTCGCCCTACGGCGAGAACCCCCGCCTCTCCCGTGTGAGAAATCCGGATTAGCCACCATCGCCGGACACGGTTCCGCGGCGCGCCCATCCGCTGCGGTTTCGAAGGCCGGCGGGTTTCGCTCCGCCACGGCGTGGCATGACTGTCCGTCATGGGGCGGAGCCGCTGGCCCGCGGTTTCCACGGGAACAACCGGGCGCCCGGCTGCGTCTCGACAAGAGGGGGATGGAGGAACCGTGGTCAAGTTTCTGTTGTGGTGCATTCTGCTGTTTCTGTGCTGGCCGCTGGCGCTTCTGGCGCTGGTCCTGTACCCGCTGGTGTGGCTTCTCCTGCTGCCGTTCCGGCTGTTGGGAATCGCCGTGGAAGGAGTTCTGCAACTGGTCTGGGCGCTGGTGACGCTTCCGGCCCGGATTCTGGGCGGGTTCGCCTAGGGATCGTTCCGAACCGGGCCTAAGGGGTCCCCAAAAACTCAAAACCCGCGCCGGAGTGTGCCTCGCGGCGCGGGTCCTAAGGTGAGATCGGACAAGAACGGCGAACGTGCCTAGCTGGGGAGCCGGAACTCGGCCTGGGACTCGGACGATGCCTGCTGAAACGCCCTTCCCTGGGTGCGAAACTCGTATCGTTCGATAGCCACGGCGGCGCCCTTCTCGTTGCTGCGGATGACACAGCCGTAGATCATGAGCTTCATGGGGCAGCTCTCGTTGAGCAACACCGGCCAGTTCATCGAGACTTCAACCGGCATCCCGGTGGTCAGCATGCTTTCTGTAGTGAACCACACGCCGCCGCTCGATATGTTGGCCGTCTTGCCGGAGCCCGTCTCTGCGATGCGCTGGCCGTACAGCATCTTGTAGCGTACGTCCTGCTCCACCTGGAACCGCCGCTTCGCGCGCCTCTCGCGCTCGCCATTGTCGGGGGTCCTCTCCTCGAGTGGAATCTTGTTCAAGCCGCACCGCCTTCCCACGCTCAAAGTGATATCCGTGTGGCCTGTTTGCACAATACCTCTTTGGTTATGCGGGAGCATTAACCGCAGCCTCAAGGGCAATCGAAAGCGATGAGGAAGTGGTCTGGTTTCAGATTCTTACACAGGGGCGGATAGGGCGAAAACCGGCCCTGCCATTACGTACTGGACGGCCCGCAACTGAGGGTATCCGGAGAGGTCTCGGAGCTTACCGAAAGGCTGTACCGGAAAGAAAAAATGTTGAGAGGAACCTGAAAATACATCTGGACATTCGGGTCTGAAATTGCTAGTATCGGAATAATACAGACAGCATCCCTGGCGGTGAGTCCCCTCCCACCGCCACTTCTCTGAGTGCAAGAGCCCCGAGATACCCAGCTCGGGGCTTTTTCTTTTGGGGCCGCTCCAGCCGCTGGACCATCCGCGCCAACTGCTGGACCATCCGCGCCAGCCGCGGGACCATCCGCGCCAGCCGCGGGACCATCCGCGCCAACTGCGGGACCATTCGCGCCAGCCGCGGGACCATCCGCGCCAACCGCTGGACCATCCGCGCCAACTGCGGGACCATCCGCGCCAGCCGCGGGACCATTCGCGCCAGCCGCTGGACCATCCGCGCCAGCCCCCAAGAGATCTTCTTCAAAAAAAATGCAAAAAAACTTTGGAAAACACTGGACAAGCGGATCTGAAATTGCTAGGATGTAAGACAACACAGACAGCATCCCTGGCGGTGAGTCCCCTCCCACCGCCACTTCTCTGAGTGCAAGGGCCCCGAGATACCCAGCTCGGGGCCATTACTTTTTTTGGACGCCTTTTTCCCCACACCTCCAACATCCCCGTGGCATGCCTCGAACGCACCGTGCCGGGGCCGGCGCGTGGTGGGTGTACCGGCAGGCCGCATCCGCGTCCGCACCCCAACCGCGGCGGCACTCAACCGCCTCGCGGGTGAAGCCGCGTTGGTGTAGCGCGTCCGAATTCCAGCCGTTCTAATTCTCCCCGTCAGTGTCGCTGAGGGTCTCCTCAAAAAGCATCTTCAGCCACAGATGAACACAGATGAACACAGATAAACCCATTTCTTGAAAAGTGCGTCTTTTCGGCGTGTCTCAAAAATGGGGTTCAGTCCATCTTGCTTATCTGTGTTCATCTGTGTTCATCTGTGGCCATTCATGTTTTGCAGTTCTCAATGGCGCCCTTGAAGCGGCACACGCTCCAACAAGACCTGTCATTCCGCATGCCGCGGACCGCTAGAACCAGCGCTCGTTTCTCTTCAACGAGCCGAACGTGCCGATGTTGGCCAGCGAGAAGGCGAACGCCCACACGCCGTGCGGCTGGCCGATGTTGATGCGGAAATACTGCATGCTGAATCCGCAACAGTTGGTGTTGTAGGTGACCTGCGTGGTGTAGTGGAGGAGTTCTCCCAACCGGTAGTCGTACGCGCCTTCGATGCCGGCGTTCCAGCCGCGGTGCTGCGGATCGCCGAAGCCGGCCCTCATGGAATACTGGTTGACGTAGGGCATCAGGATGGGATTGGAGTGCAACTCGTTGTCCCCGAGTGACGCATAGTACAACTTCCAGCGGTAGTCCACCGAGAAACTGCTGTCCACGATGGCGCGCGACTGAGGGTCGTAGTCCGCCTGCCAGTTGATGCCCAGGCCGCCGATGGGATTGGTGCGGATTATGGACACGATAGGCGAGTACGGGCGCGGCCCGACCAGGAAGGCGTAGGCCGTGAGGTCGCTGGTGGCGGCGAAAATGTTCGGCTGCCCGGTGATCAGCGCGCCGCCGAAGGTGGGATCGAAGTAGCGCTTCTGCATCAACGTCCAGGCGAAAATCTCCCGCGCGCCGCCGTCCTTGCGCTTGGCGTAGATGCGGTTGGTCAGCGAGAGCGTCAGTTCGTTGGTGTTGGCCAGCAGGTCGTTTTCGTCGAACCGGATGTAGTGGTTGAAATCGCCGCAGCCCGCGCCTTCCAGAGTGCCGGAGAGTTCGTTCGCCTCCCGGCACGCCGGGTCGGTGCCGATTCCGGTGACGTATTTGTAAGTCACGCGCGGCTCGATGACGTGCTTGAGCTTCTCTCCGAAGATGGTCTTCTTGTCGTAGACGCGGGCGAGCGAGGGAAGGATGAGATCCAGCGAAAAGTCGCGGGAACTGCGCGTCGTCCGCTGGGTGATGGCCTGGTAGTAACCCGGGCCCAGCAGCGTGTTGGGTATCTGGCTTTCGCCGTAGAAAGTCTCGTCGAAACCGGCGCTCGGAATCAGGTCGATGGGCCCGAGGTGCAAGGCGCTGGTGAGGTGCGGCGAGAAAGACAGACGCGGCGTGAACTGGCTGGTCTCGAAAGTTCCCAGGCGGATGGTGTTGGTGCTATCGAAGAAAGGTTCGCTGCGGTAGAGCAGGCCGGCGGTGGAGTAGAAGGAAAACCAGAGGGGCACGTTGCGAAAGATCTGGCGGTCGCTCGAACCGAACTGCGCTTCGGGAAGTTTGTGGATCAGCACGGCGTTGCGATCGTAAGCGGTGCTGCCGTCGGGCTGCGTCGTCGCCACCTCGGCCGTCTGGAAGTTTTCCAGACGGGAAAACAACGTGTCGAAACTGTACGTCGACCAGCTCTTGCCGAGGAGCCCGGTGGAGTGGAACTCCGAACCGATGGCTTCCGAGTACGACCCCGACCATTCCTGCCGGAACCGGAACGAGGTGACGTCGTTGACCAGGGCCGTAGCCCGCCAGCCGTCGCCCAGATCGCTCTTGCCCAGGAAGTAGACGGTGGCGCCGCTGAAGGTCTGGGGCGGAGTGTAGCGCGGATCGCCGGCGCGATCCTGGACGCCGTAGACGATCAGGTCGAAATCCGTGCCGGGGCGCGGATTGCCGCGGAAATCCACGTGGTGCGCGAAGGCGTCGGTATTGTAATCGAGGAACTGATAGGTGAGATCGTAGCTGCGATTGATGGCCCAGTAATAGCCCAGACCCACCATCACTCCGCGCTGCGTGTGGGGCGCGATGTGCGGCATGAGGAAACCGCTGTGGCGCGGCTCCTTCTCCAGCGAGTGATAGAAGTAGGGCGCGTAGAACAGCGGCACCCTGCGCAGGATGAACCAACTGTGGTAGGCCTTGGCGCTCTGGTGAGGGACGATGTCGAACCTGGGGCCCTTCATGATCCACCAGGGCTGGCCGTGTTCCGGTATTTTGCAGTTGGTGACCCAGCCGTTATAAAGAACGTACCGCGTGCCCAAACGCTCGGCCCATTGGCCTTCGAAGTGATACGGGCTGGTGCCGCTGAGGACGCCTTTGCGCACCACCATGCGCGGCGCCGTTTCTCCGCGCACGTTGAAGAACGCGCCTTTCTCGGTGGAGCGGTTGTACTCCAGATGGTCGCACCAGATCTGTTCGTTCTTTTCGAAACCGTGGAAATATACGTTGCCGGTGGCGTTCAGAACCTGCGTCTCCTCGTTGTATTCCATGTGGTCGGCGCGAACCAGCAGCTTGGCGTCTTCGACTTCGGCGTGCCCGTCGAGGACCTTAATGGAGTCGCCCTGCGGATTCCTGCGAGCGTCCTGAATGACGGCCGAGAAGACCCACACCTTCGGCGGCAGAGTCACGTGATCGGGCATGAGGGGCCAGGCGGGAATCGGTGCGGCCGCCGGGGATGCCGCTTGAGGAGGGGTGGATAGGGTATTTACCTGAGCCGGTGCCTGAACAGCTAAAGCGAACGCAGCCAATAAGGTAAAGATGGAAATATAGATATTACTAGAAGATTTTACGTGACATTCCTCTCCCATTGTGTTAAGAAAGTTGAGAGAGCTCGGCGGGTAGGGCTCCAATATCAGAAAGTAGCACACTTGACGGGGCACCGGTGCTTCCGCGAGTGGATGCGGTGTAAGGGCGAGATGACCTGTAACTATTGTGGCGCGCGCAATACGGATGGCGAGGAGCGTTGCCGGCGGTGCGGCCGCCGCGCGCCAGGGTCGCCCGGGGGAGAGTGGCGTGTGGATGGCGCGCTGGCTGCGAAGATGCAAACCGCGCCGGGCACACGGACCTCCGATGCGCCGCGCATACCCAATCTGGCAAACGCGTTTCAACCAAGGCTGTTCTACGAACGGCCGGCATCCAACGTCATCCCGTTTGAAGCTTTCGCGCCACCGCCGCCGCCCGCGCGGCGCCCCCGCGCGGCGTCTTCCAGGACGCCAACCACGGGGAGCGGGGCGGGCACGGGCTCCCGGCCGGCGTCCCGGCGGAGTTCGCGGAAAGCGCCAGTGCCGGATTTGCAGGAGAAACTGGACTTCCTGGCCCCCATGCCGCTCAAGCCGCGCACGCTCGGCACCTCGGTGGAAGCCGTGATCTATTGCGAAGCGCCGGTGGCGACGCCGTCGCATCGCGCCGCGGCGGCGGCGGTGGACTGGAGCCTGGTGCTGATCGCCTATGGCCTTTTCCTGGCGACCTACCGCCTGGCGGGCGGCGCCTTCGTGATGAACAAGACCGGCCTGCTGCTGCTGGGCGGGGCGCTGCCGCTGATCGCATTGGTTTACACGCTGTTGTACGCCATCGCCGGGAGCGAGACGGCCGGCATGCAGGCAACCCGCCTGGCGATGGTTACGTTCGATGGCGAGCGTCCCGAGCGCAGACACTGGATGCTGCGCTTCCTGGGCTCCTGCCTGAGCCATGGCACCGTGCTGGGCTTGCTGTGGATCTTCGCCGACGAGGAGGGCCTCACCTGGCAGGACCACATCTCGGATACGTTCCCAACGCCCCGCGAATTCAACAACCAGGTGTTCCAGAGACGGTAGACGGGGACCCCGGCAACCCCCGCCGGCTCGTGGTGCGACCCGCGCCGTGGACCGCGCGGGGTGCCATCCCAATGCCGCGTGCTTTCCCCGCTACCGGACATCCGCGCAACTGGTGGGGCGGACGCCCTCGTCCGCAGCCGGCCCCCTGGCCGGCCTCCCGATTCCGCGAGCTGGTAGCGGGACGGGGGCGTCCCGCGCGGACCGGGGGGTCCGCCCCACAATGCTTCCATGACATCCGTCATCTCGCGGGGCTGACGTTCTCCACTGGCGGCGAAACTCCAAGGCGCGCATCATCGCAAGTGGAGGAGCTAACATGGCAGTCGCCGAATTGGCCGCCGTCACCAAGAACTACGGCGCCATCGCCGCCCTGCGCGGCATCGATCTCGCAATCGAACCGGGAGAAGTGGTGTCCCTGCTGGGGCCGAACGGCGCCGGCAAAACCACCGCCGTGCGCATCCTGCTGGGGCTGATGTCTCCGTCCTCGGGACGGGCCGAGGTGTTCGGCCATCCCCCCGCCAGCCGGTACGCCCGCCTGCGCCGCGGAGCCCAGTTGCAGGTGGCCCGCGTGCCCGAGACGCTGCGCGTCCGCGAACATATCCAACTGTTTTCCAGCTACTACGAGAAGCCCCTGCCGATCGAGGAAACGCTGGCGGCGGCGGGACTCGGGGAGATCCGTAACCGCTTCTTCGGCGAACTCTCCGGCGGCCAGAAGCAGCGGGTGCTATTCGCGCTGGCGATTTGCGGCAATCCCGGCCTGCTCTGTCTGGACGAGCCTACCGCCGGCCTGGACGTGGAAGCGCGCCGCGGCCTGTGGGCGCGCATCCGCGGCTTCGCCAGGCGGGGCGGCAGCGTGCTGCTCACCACTCACTACCTGGAGGAAGCCGATGCGCTGAGCCACCGCATCGCCGTGCTCCACCGCGGCCTGATCGTGGCCCAGGGAACGCCGGCCGAGATCAAACGGCGGGGCGCGTCGGAGGGTCTCGAAGACGCATTTCTGGCCCTCACGGGGAATCCGATCGATTTCGAGGAGGTTGCGTAAAATGGCGAACGTCTACTTGCTGGAAGCCAAAATGGAGTTTCTGAAATCGTTGCGGATGAAGGCTTACTCCCTCTCCACGGTGCTGTTCCCGATCATGTTCTACTGTTTCTTCGCCCTGGCGATGGGTAAGGAGCAGTCCTTGGGTTCTACCTCCGTGGCGCGCTATACGCTGGCCACTTACGGCGCCTTCAGTGTGATGGGCGCCACGCTGTTCGCCTTTGGCGTGGGGGTGGCGGTGGAGCGCGGGCTCGGCTGGCTGCAGGTGAAGCGCGCCAGTCCAATGCCTCCCGCGGCGTATTTTCTGGCCAAGGGGGTGGTCAGCATGGCCTTCGGAGCCATCGTGGTGACGCTGCTGTTCGGCCTGGGCGCGGCTTTCGGAGAGGTGCGCATGCCACTGTGGCAGTGGTTGGCGATGGGCGGCGCGCTCGTCGCAGGGGCCATCCCGTTCTGCGCCCTGGGCCTGGCCATCGGCAACTTTGCCGGCCCCAGTTCCGCTCCGGCCACGGTGAACATGATCTATCTGCCGATGGCGTTTTGCAGCGGATTGTGGATCCCGTTCCAGTTCCTGCCGAAGGGCATCCAGGCGATCGCGCCGCTGCTGCCCTCGTTCCACCTTTCGCAGATCGCGCTGCGGATTCTGGGGGCGCCGACACAGGGCGCCGCCGCGACGCACGTGGAGGCGCTCGCCGGATTCACGCTGCTGTTTGCCGGGATCGCCTGGCTGGGGCACGCGCGGGAGCGTGAGAAGATGTATGGTTAAGGCCATGCGGCTGTTACCCAAAGACCAGGACTGGACGGCTTACGTGTACCTGGTTTACATGCCGTGGGTTCTGGTGCTGCCCTTCGTGTTTCCGTCCTCCCCGTGGGACAAGGCCGCGGCGGTGGCGGGCATCGCGGTTGCCGTGCCGCTGTACTTCTGGGGATACTGGCTGCGCGGGCGCCAGGTGCTTTGGGCCATCGGCGGCTTCGTGCTGCTGGGCAGCCTGCTGAGCCACCGCAATCCCGCGGCTTCGGTGTTGTTCGTGTACGCAGCCAGCTTCATCGGCAAGGCGTTCGAGCCGCCGCGGGCCTGGTGGTACCTGGGCGCGCTGCTGGCCCTGATCGGGATCGAAGCGGGCGCTTTCCACTACTCGATGGGCTGTTGGATCCCGGCCATTGTCTTTTCCGCGCTGGTCGGCTCGGTGGTCATCCAGCAGGTTCACCGCAGGCGCCTTACCAACCAGCTTCTGCGGGCGCAGGAAGAAATCGAGCACCTGGCGCGGGTGGCCGAGCGCGAGCGCATCGCGCGCGATCTGCACGACCTGTTGGGCCACACGCTCTCGGTGATCGTCCTCAAGGCGGAACTGGCTTCCAAGCTGTTCTCGCCGGATCCGGAGCGCGCGCAGAAGGAGATTCGCGACGTTCGAGGCGATTTCCCGCGACGCCCTGGGACAGGTGCGCGCGGCGGTGCGCGGCTACCGGCTGGCGGGAATCGAAGGCGAACTGCGCAACGCCCGCACCGCGCTGGAGGCTGCCGGCATCCAACTGGAAGCCTTGGCGGAACCTCCCGGACTCACGGCCGCGCGGGAGACGGTGGTCGCGCTCGCCCTGCGCGAGGCCGTGACCAACGTGGTCCGGCACGCTCAGGCCAAGGTGTGCCGGATCGCCGTGCGGGAGCGCGGCGGGTACTGCGAACTGGAGGTGGCCGATGACGGGCGGGGCGGCGCGATGAGGGAAGGCAATGGTCTGCGCGGAATGCGCGAGCGGGTGGAGGCGATGGGCGGCGCGGTGGAGTGCGATGGCTCGGGCGGCACGTCGCTGCGCGTGCGGGTACCGGTATGAGCATTCGCGTGGTGATCGCCGAGGACCAGGCGATGGTGCGCGGCGCGCTGGCGGCTCTGCTGGCGATCGAAAGCGACATAGAGATCGCCGGCGAAGCGCGCGACGGCCGCGAGGCGCTGGAGATGGTGCTGCGGACGCTTCCCGACGTGCTGCTCACGGATATCGAGATGCCCGAGGCGACCGGCCTGGAACTGGCCGCCGAGATCCAGCGCCGGAAGCTGCCCGTGCGGGTGGCGATCCTGACCACCTTCGCGCGCCCCGGCTATCTGCGCCGCGCGCTCGATCTGGGCGTCTCCGGCTATCTGCTCAAGGACGCGCCGGCCGCCACGCTCGCCAACGCCATTCGCCGCATCCGCGCCGGCGGCCGCGTGGTGGACCCGGAGCTGGCCGCCGAAGCCTGGACCGAGGCCGACCCGCTGACCGACCGCGAGCGGCAGGTGCTGCGCTTCGCCGGCGAAGGCGAATCGAGCGCCGAGATCGCCGGGCGCCTGGAGCTTTCCGAAGGCACCGTGCGCAATTACCTCTCGGAGGCGATCGGCAAGCTGGGCGCCGGCAATCGCACCGAAGCCGCCCGCCTGGCGCGGCAGAAGGGGTGGCTGTAGAAGCCCGGGGATTCCGCTAAAAGATTTTCAGCCGCAGAAACTTTTCCGGGTGGGTGCGGAACTCGCGCACCGAGTCGCGCAGTTGCTGCGCCGCGCCCGACAGACTGTCGTAGGTGTCGGATGTGTTGAAGGCGGGGGTGGAATCGATGTCGTCCACCCGCTGGATCAGAGCTGCCAGACCGCGGTCCCAACCGGCATAGACGTCGTCCGGCCGCATCATGGGACCGGTGTGAAGGGCCGCGACGGATTGGCGGACGCCGCGAAGCGCGGCCCGCAAGTTGTCGTACTGGGCGCCGTCGCGCAGAAAACGGCCCGCGCCACCTTGGCCGGATTGCAGGGAGGCCAGCGTCGCGTCCATGCCCGCCGCGGTGTCCAGTAACTGGCGGTAGGCTTCATCCGTGTAGAGCGCTTTACCCATCGCGCTCGTGGCGCTTACCGCGGCCCTCAGGGCGCGCTCGATTTCCGCGGAGCGCTTCACCAGGTCGTCGTACATCTTCCGCCCGTGCACGAATTCGCCGACCGGACCGCGTCCCGCCTCGAGATCCTGGAGCATGGCGTCGAACTCCCGCAACTGCTTCTCGAGATCGCGAATGTCGATGGCCTTCATGAAATCGGCCGACGGCTTCAGCCGGATCTCGCCTCCCGGTTGCAGGGACGCGGGAGCCGCGCGGCTGGTGACGTTGACAAAGGCGTCGCCGATGATGCTGTCGGAACTGATTTCGGCTTCGGAGTTCGCGGGGATGCCCGCCAGGCGGACCCTGTCGATTTCCATGAGCACCCGCACCGCCCGCCTGGCGTCCGGGGAACCGGAAAGGCGGACGGATCTCACCATGCCCACGTTGACGCCGTCCACGCGCACCGGCGCATCGCGTTCCAGCCCGCTGCCGTCCGGAAGGTACAGGTACGCGGAGACCCTTCGCGAAAACACGCTCCCGCCGGTGAGCAGGTAGAACAAGGTGAGCAGGATCAGTATCGCCACCAGCGAAACCACCGAGACGCGGAACTTCGCCCAATTTACGCGCTGCGCGGACGGCATTCAATCGGATTGTACCGCGTGGGCCTGGCCGGCGGCGGCATGCCGGACCGTAATCCGTCCGTAAGCGCCCTGGCCCACAACGAACCGTCCGGCCAGCCAAGCGTCCGCCATCCGCGGCCCCGCACCGGCCTGGTGCAAACTTGGTGGCTGCGGGCTTACGGGCGGATTACGGCCGGAGCCCTCTCTTCTTCCGTCCCATACTTCCTGTTAAGGTATATGGGTTGGAGCTCGCTTGAAGATCCGATCCAGGAAATTTCAGGGCCGCTGCGCCAGGCACAAACGCTACAATCCGGCCGTGGATGGGCAGGCGGGGATCAAGGGCGGTTGTCCCCGCTGCCTGTTGCTGTTCGACATTTGGGAGACTTCCCTCAGGCTCAACCAGTCGATTCGCAGATTCAACCCAAACCACGACGACCTTCAGGTCCCAGCCGAGGCCAAGGTGGTCCAGGAACTCGACCCGCGGCAGATGAGCCTACTTCTGGGGCCTGCCGGGGAGTAGCCCGCCCCTTTTTTTCCGCAACGGCGCGGGCGTCCGCCGCGTCCACAATGCGATAACCTGAACCAGAAGGGAGAGGCGCGATGCGGCATCGATTTGGCCCGGCCGTGGCCGCCATGGCTGCGGCGATCTGGCTGGCGGCGCCGGCCTGGGGTCAGTACCCGGCTCAGTATCCGCCCGGACAGTATCCCCCCGGACAGTATCCGCCCAATACCTACCCTCCGGGTTCTTACCCGCCGAACACATATCCGCCAAACAGCGTCCCGGTTCGCCTGCCGGGCGGGGTGCCGGTGGGGATCCCAGTGCCGGAGCCCAAGCTTCCCAAGAAGAAGGATTCGAAATCCGCCGATGAGGCCAAAACCACCATCGCCTCCGTGGATGGCACGCTGCGCAAGCTGGGTGAAAAGGACCTGGTGCTGGGCGCCCGCAAGGGCCTGTTGCGTTTCCGCCTGCTGGGCAAAACCAGGTTTCTCAACCCGAAGGGAGAATCCGTCCGCGATTCCCTTCTGCATCCCGGCGACCTGCTTTCGGTGGGGGTGAGTCCCGACGACGCGGAGACGGCGCTGCGGGTCATCCTGGTGCGCAGCGGAACCGACGCCGAGCGAACCGCGGCGGAACGCCCGTTCGACCCCGACACGGTTCGGCCGCCGCGTTCCGAAGATCTCGGCAAGCCGCGCACGGTGACCGCGCGCGAAGCCACGCCGGACGCCGGAGCGGGAAACACCGAGCCGGAAGCGGCCTCATCCCCCAGCTCCGCAGCCGCGTCCGGCGCCCCGTCCGGCGCCGCGTCTGGCGCCGCGCCCGGCCTCCCGCCGGGCAACGTGCCGGACAACCCGCTGCCGGCGCCTCCGGATCTGCGTCCCAAAACCGACGCGGCGGTGATCGGGGATGCCCGCACGGAGTCCGAGAATTTCAGCGAGAGCCTGCCGAACTACCTGGTGCAACAGGCGACCACCCGTTACTATGCCAACGGGTTTCCCGCGCGCTGGCAGGAAATCGACGTGGTGACGGCGGAACTGTCGTATGTCGACGGCAAGGAGAACTACCACGATTTCCGCATAGACGGCCGCGAGACCGACCGGCCCATCGAGAGCACGGGGGCGTGGTCGACCGGCGAGTTCGGCACCACGCTCCATCACGTGATGTCGCCGTACACCAACGCGTCATTCCGGCGCCGCGGCGAGGAGAAGACCGGCGGCCGGCAGGCATTCGTTTTCGATTACACCGTGGCGCAGCCGAACTCGCACTGGACGCTGGTCGCGCCCGACGGCCGCCGGTACAACCCGGCCTACGAAGGCGCCGTGTGGATCGACGCGGCCACGCGGCGCATCTTGCGCCTGGAAATGCGCGCCACCGTCCTGCCACGGGATTTCGCCATAAGCCGCGCGGAGTCGATCCTGGAATACGGTTTCGTGAAGATCGAACAGGTTGCTTATCTGCTGCCCACGCGGAGCGAGAACACCGGCTGCATGAGCGGCAGCGGAACTTGCACGCGAAACGCCATCGAGTTTCGCAATTACCGAAAGTTCACCGCCGAATCGACGGTGAGTTTCGAGAAGTAGCCCGCGGGCCTGGCGCCAGCGCCATGACCGCAAGATACTGTTCCTTTGCCACGGGCCGCTCGCTCACGCTCGCGGTTCTGTCCGGAACCGCGAGCGTGAGAAGCTGTGAAGAAATCGGTTGGCAGGCGGAAGCGCCTGCCCCACCTCGCTGCAAGTCCTTCGAGTGCAATGTGGGACAGACGCTTTCGTCTGTCAACCCGGCAGTCCGGCCGATTTCTTCACAGCTTCTGAGCGAGCGGCCCGGCAAAGGCGCCAAATCACACGGTCGAAGACCTGGCGAAGGGCGCGGCCCGCCATCGCCACAAGTTTACAGCGGGAACTCGGCGCGGACAACGTCGTCGTCGGCCGGATGCGTGAGGGTGAAACCGAGCTTCTCGCACAGACGCATCACGTCGCGGTTGTCGGGGAGAATGTCGGCTGTCAGCTTGGAGAGCTTCTCGTCGCGGCCGATAATCAGCAGCCGCGCCAGCAGTTCCTTGCCCAGGCCGCGGCCTTGCCACTGGTCGCTGACCAGCACGGCGACTTCGGCTTCGTTGGTCCCGAAAATCTTCATCATGCGGCCCACCCCCAGAATCTCGCTCTGTCCGGTCTGGGGGTTGATCCGCTCGGCCACCAACGCCATCTCGCGGGTGTAGTCGATAAAGCAGATGCGCGTCAGCCGCTCGTGGGTGGTGCGCTGTTCCAAATTGATGAGGTGGAAGTAGCGCAGGTACACGCTGCGTTCCGAGAGGGTCTCGTGGAAGCGCACCATGGCCGGCTCGTCCTCGGGCCGGATGGGGCGGATGTTGAAGGCGGTGCCGTCCTTGGCGGTCCACGGCGCCACGTAGCGCGTGGGATACGGGCGGATGGCGCACTTGGGCACCTGGTCCATGGAGACTTCGGGGCCGTGGACCACCACCCGGGCGTCGAGGGCGATGAGCCCGTCGGGGGAGGCGAGCAGCGGGTTGATGTCGATTTCCTTGATCCACCGCTGTTCCGCCACCAGGGCGCTGAAGCGGACCATCAACAGTTCCAGGGCCGCCATGTCCACCGGTTTGCGGCCGCGCACGCCCTTCAGAGCCTTGTAGATCTTGGTCTGCTCCATCATGCGGCGCGCCAGCGTGCTGTTGAGCGGGGGCAGGCCGAGCGCGCGGTCCTTGAATACCTCGACGAGCTGGCCGCCGGTTCCGAACAGCAGGACCGGCCCGAATTGCGGATCGAGGCTGGCTCCCAGGATCAGCTCATAGGCGTCCTTGAGCTTGATCATGGGCTGGACGGTGACGCCCTGGAAGTGCTGCGCGCCAACCTTATCGGTGACGGAATTCCGGATGGCGTCGAAAGCGCGCTGCACGGCTTCCGCGTTGCCCAGGTTCAATTGCACGCCGCCCACATCGGTTTTGTGAGTGATGGTCTCGGAGTACAGCTTGAGTACCACCGGGTATCCCATCTGATTGGCGGCCTTGACCGCGGACTCGGAACCGGCGGCGATGACCGTCTGCGCGACGGGAATTCCGTAAGCCGCCAGCACCTGCTTGGACTCGAACTCGGTGAGGATGCTGCGTCCCTCCGTCCGGACCCGCTCGACGATGCCTTCGACCTGTTTGCGGTCGGGCGCCCAGCCGGTCGAGTCGTCCGGCGTGGCCGGGGTTTCGTAGAGGGCCCTCAGGTTGTAACTGTATTGCCACATGTAGTTGAAGGCGCGCGCGGCGGTGTCGGGGTAGGGGAAGGTGGGGATGTTGGCTTTGTTGAGAATGGCTTCGCCGGCGGCCACGTCCACGCCGCCCATCCAGCTTGCCAGCACCGGTTTGCCTTCCTGCTTGGCCAGGGGCTTCAACTGTTCGGCGATCTGCGTGGGGTCGGTCATCGCCTGCGGGGTGAGGATTACCAGCATGCCGTCGCTGTTGGGATCCTGGGCGGCGATATCGAGGGCCTTGGCGTAGCGTTCGGGGGAGGCGTCGCCGATGATGTCCACCGGGTTGTTGTGGCTCCAGGTGGGGGGCAGGACGGCGTTGTAGGCTGCCATGGTGTCGGGAGTCAACTCGGCCAGTTCGCCGCCGCCCATGATGAGGGCGTCAGTGGCCAGCACGCCCGGTCCGCCGGCGTTGGTAACGATGGTCAGGCGCGGACCCTTCGGGCTGGGCTGCTTGGAAAGCACTTCCGCCATGTAGAAGAGGTCGGCGATGTTGTTGACGCGCAGCACGCCGCTGCGCCGGAAGGCGGCTTCCAGGACCTCGTCGCTTCCGGTCAGGGAGCCGGTGTGCGACGCCGCGGCCTTGGCGGCAGCCGCCGAACGGCCGGGTTTGATGACGATGATGGGCTTGTTGAGGGCCACCTCGCGGGCGGCCGAGAGGAACGAGCGGGCGTCGCCGATCGACTCCATATAGATCACGATGGAGCGGGTCTTGGGATCGTTGCCGAGGTAGTAGATGAGGTCGCCCCAGCCGACATCGACCATCGAACCGACCGAAACGAACGCGCTGAAGCCCACCAGTTCCTTGAGGCTCCAGTCGAGAACGGCGGTACACAGGGCGCCGCTCTGGCTGATGAAGCCGACCGACCCGGGCCGCGCGATGGTGGTGGCGAAGGTGGCGTTCATCCCCGAAAGCGGGCTCATGACGCCCAGGCAGTTGGGGCCGATGACGCGAATGTTGGCCGCCCGCGCCTCTTCCAGCAACTTCTGCTCCAGGGCCGCGCCTTCCGCGCCGATTTCCTTGAATCCGGCCGAGATGACGATGGCGCCGCGGACACCGTTCTCCCCGCATTCCTTGATGATTCCGGGGATGGAGGGCGGCGGCGTAATCACCACTGCCAGATCCACCTGCTCGGGGATGTCCGAAACGGACTTGTAGGCCTTGATTCCCAGGACGTTGGGACGCTTGGGGTTCACCGGAAACACGGTACCGCCAAACGGGTGGGTCACCAGGTTCCACAGCAGGGTGCGGCCCACGGTGTTGGGATTCTCGGTGGCGCCGATCACGGCGACGGTTTTCGGGGAGAAGAAGACATCCAGGGGTTGTTTCCCCCGATGCTGCATTTTCTTGCGGGAAGTTTTAGATACTGGCATGGCTTTGGGTATCCAGCACGTCTGGGAATTTGAGCCCGTTATTGCGGGCTATGGTCTCGAAGTTGTCCGTAGATAAATATAGCCTCGGCGTGACGTTGGCTCACGTCACGGACGATCCTGTCGCGGCGGATAATGGATCGAATCGAAACATACGACTCCGTTTCGAGGGAATGTTTGATAGAGCATCCCGTTCTCCAAAGAAGTGAGCTTTAAAATCAGCGGGTTATGCTCGATGCCAAGGGCCGGACTGGGTGAAATGACCCAACCGGGCCGGTTACGCGCGGTATAGGAGAAGATTGGCAGGCGTTCTGTAGGGCGGACCCCCTGGTCCGCGCGGGACGCCCTCGTCCCGCATCCGGAACAACGATATCAGCATCTTGCAGGGTACGAGCAGGCCGACGGGGGCGTCGGCCGCGGACCGGGGGGTCCGCCCCACAACTTGCGCGGATGTCCGACCAGGGGAAAAGTATGCGGCATTGGGCTGGCAGCCTGCGCCACAACGGCATGCCCGGCCATGGTCCAAACTCCGAGGTCCCCTTTGACGCTATCATAGTCATATGGAAGAAGTTCGTGTTGGCATCGTAGGCCTTGGCACGGTGGGCTCGGGCACCCTGGCCATTTTGGCCGAGAACCGGGACAATATCGCCGAAAAGCTCGGGTTCCGGCTCAATGTGGCGGCTGTGGCCGACATCCTGGTGGCCTCCAAGCAGCTCCCCGAGGGGCTCGGCCCGGTATTCAAAACCACCGATTGGCGCGAGCTGGTTTCGCATCCCGACGTGCAGATCGTGGTCGAGCTGGTGGGCGGCATCGGAGTGGCCGCGGAAATCATCGAGGGCGCCATCGCCAACGGCAAGTCGGTGGTGACGGCCAATAAGGCGCTGATGGCCATCCACGGTCCGGACATCTGGGACCGCGCCATCGGCGCCGGAGTCAACGTGGCCATGGAAGCCAGCGTGTGCGGCGGCATCCCCATCCACACGGTGCTGCGCGAGGGCATTTCGGGCGACCGGGTCACGGCCCTGTACGGCATCCTGAACGGCACCTGCAATTACATCCTCACCGAGATGGAGCGCCGCGGCGCGCCCTTCGAGGAGGTGCTGGCGGAGGCCCAGAGGCTGGGCTTCGCCGAGGCCGATCCGAGCGCCGACGTGGACGGGTTCGACGCGCGCAGCAAACTGGTGCTGCTGGCGGCCCTGGCCTTCGGCGAGAGAATCACGCCCTCGGACGTTTTCATGGAGGGCATCCGCCGCATCACCCCCATCGACTACCGCTACGCCTTGCAGTTGAAGCACACCATCCGCCTGGTCTGCGGCGCGCGCTCCACGCCCGATGGACTGATCCTCTTCGTGCGGCCGGCGCTGATTCCGGTTTCGACCATCCTGGCGGGGGTGCATGGGTCGTACAACGCCGTGTGGGTGAAGGGTAAGTACGGCTCGGACACTTTCTATTACGGCCGCGGGGCGGGGTCGCTCCCCACCGGCGTGGCCGTGGTCAGCGACCTGATGAGGGTGGCGCGCGAGATCCGCAGCGGCAGCCCGGAGCGGGTTTCGCCCTTCGCCCACGAACGGCTGGGCGAGACCAAGCCGGTCTCCATCGAGGTGCAGAAATGCGCCTACTACCTGCGGTTCCGGGTGGACGACCGCCCCGGCATCATCGCCAAACTGGCCGGCATCCTGGCCAGCAAGCACATCAGCCTGGAGGCCATTCTCCAGGAACCTTACGACGGCAAGCACAACCTGCCGTTTGTCATCACCGTCGAGCCCACCTCCGAGCAATCCATCCGCGAAGCCGTGGCGGAAATGTCGCGGCTCGACTTCCTGACGGACGCGCCGCTGGCGCTCCCCATGGAGACCGCCTTATGAGAAAGACCCTGGTCATAGCCGCACTTGCCCTGGCCGCATGGCTCCCGGCGCAGGTGGCCACTCAAGCCAACCAGAAATACCAGACTCCCGAGGACCGCCAGAAAATGGCCAAGAGCCTGGCCGATCCCGGCCGGGACCAGGCACAGAAGCCCGGGCAGTTGATGTTCCAGATGGGGCTCCAGCCGGGCATGACCGTGGCCGACGTGGGCACCGGCGTCGGGCACCTGCTGCCGTTTCTCAGCCGCAGGGTTGGGGACAAGGGCCACGTGATCGCCGAAGACATCTTCGACGACTTCCTGGCGGCGGCCAAACAGGTGGCCGCGGGCGAGAAGCTGGCCAACGTGACGTTCGTCAAGGGAGACGAAGCCGACCCCAAGCTTCCCGAAGCGGGGGTGGATATGGTCCTGGCGTTCGACGTCTATCATCACTTCGACTACCCGGAGAAAATGCTGGCGGGGATTCACAAGGCCCTGCGCGCCGACGGCAAGCTGGTGATCGTGGAGTACTACAAGCGGGAAGCGGCCATGCCCAACGGCAACGCCCTCACCCATATCCGGCTGGATATGCCCGACCTCATCAAGGAGGTCGAAGCCAACCACTTCCACCTGATAGAGGAACGGGAACGGATCAAGAACGTCGAGTACATGCTGGTGCTCGAGAAGAGTTAGGAAAACCATGAAATCCTTTTTGCGATTCGCCGGAACGGTGGCGCTAACGCTGGTTCTGATGCTCGCGTCCGCGCCGGCCGCCGAGAAAGCCAAGCCGGATTCCGGCAAGGAGCAGGGCATCACGCGCGAGCAGGCCGACCAGATTCTGGAGGAACTGCGCCAGATCCGGCAGTTGCTGGAACGCCAGCAGCAGCCTAAGCCCCAGGCGCCGCCGGAGCCGGTGCGCGCGCAGCTCGACCTGAATGGCGCGGAGATGCTGGGCTCGCGCACCGCGCCCATCACGGTGGTGGAGTTCACCGACTATCAGTGTCCCTTCTGCCAACGCTTCCACGTATCGGTGTTCGGCGAAATGAAGAGACTCTTCATCGACACGGGCAAGGTGCGGTTCTACAGCCGCGACCTGCCGCTCGATTCCATCCATCCCAACGCCATGCGCGCCGCCATGGGCGCCCGCTGCGCGGCCGAGCAGGGGCAGTTCTGGAAGCTGCGAGACATCATGGGCTCTAATCCCGGCAAGCTGGAGATGGCGGACCTGGTGGAGGACGCTGAATCGCTGAAGATGGACACGGCGGCGTTCCGCACGTGCGTGGAGAGCGGGAAGTACCGCGAGGCCGTGCAAGCCAACGTGATCGAGGCCCTGAGGTTCGGCATCGGCGGAACGCCCTCGTTCGTAATCGGGAAGAGCACGCCCGCGGGCGTGGATGGCGAAGTGGTGGAAGGAGCGTTGCCGCTGACGGAGTTCGCGAAAGTGTTCGCCAGGGTGGAAGCGGGGAAGTAAGAAGGCGCCCGAAGCCGCTCGCCGGATCGAGGTTCCACCGGGTAGGGCGGCGTCAGCCCGCAATTCTGGCAGGTGGACCGGGCTGGTGGCGCACGCACTCGTACGTGCCGCATCCCGAGTCGCCGGGATGCCCGGCGGTTCCCAGCCCCAGTGTGCGGTCCGGGCGGACAGCCTGCCGTTCCGGCGGCGTCGCCACGAGTGGCGGCGCGGCACGCACGAGTGCGTACACCACATCGCTTACCGGCCAGTGGTCCGGTGCCAGGGCTTTCTTCACCAAGCGGCCAGCGGGAGAAGAGTTTACATCCCGGTCTAACTCATCATTTGCATATAACTCCAGCGGGCCCCAAGAGTTATCGCGGGTACCGGTACTCTTGCACCGCGCTCGTTTCTTCCCGCATCCACTGTAGTGTACGACCAGGATGGAAACCCTGACCACTCATGAGACCCATTACCGTTCCCCTATTTCTTCTCTGCACAGCGTTCTTGCCGATGGCTTCGGCACAAACGGCCACGTACGCTAACAGCAATCAGACTGTGACTCTGACGGGCCTCGGCGGCAGCGGCGGCGTGGGCCAAAGCCGCGTCAGTTGGGGCACTTGCGCTTACGATGGCACGAACACCGAATGCACGGTGACGGCGGCCTACACCGGCGTGGGCGGTGGTGGAACCATCTCCATGGTGCTGGCTTACAGAGGCAGCAGCACTCTATCCCCCTTCACCGCCAATTCCATCAGCCCGGGCAGCGATTACGTCACCTTCGGCCTGACTCCCGGCAATTCAGGCACGATCACGGTGTCGCTGACGGAGAACACGGGCGCCACCGTCGCGTTTCTCTCCAACAATTTCACTTTCTTCTTCAATTTCGCGTCCTGCTCCGGAACCGCAGTCTCGTCCTGCGGCATCGGACAGGTAGGGTTGACGCCGGGCGCGGTAATGACCGGAACGGTTCATGGCGCCTTCGACGCCACGCCCGTGATCCGGACGTCCCAGGGCGTCATCAGCGCCAGCGCCTACGGCGGGTTCTCCTCCCTTGCGCCTGGAACGTGGATGGAGATCTACGGCACGAATCTCGCTAACGTCGCCTCCCAACTCTGGAGCGGCGCCGATTTCAATGGCAATACCGCGCCCACCGGTTTGGGGGGAACCACGGTTACCATTGGCGGCCAGCCCGCATTCATCGACTATGTCAGCCCCACCCAGGTGAACGCCCAGGTGCCCTCGAACATCTCGCCGGGATTGCAGCAGGTGGTTGTCGCGACGCCGGGCGGAACCAGCGCGGCCTATTCGATCAATGTGAACGTGACCGAGCCGGGGATGCTGGCGCCCGCGGTATTCAATCTGAAGGCTGGACAATACGTCGCCGCGCTGTTCTCGGACGGTGTCACTTTTGTCCTCCCTCCCGGATCGGTCTCCGGCGTTGCTTCGGCCCGCGCCAAGCCCGGCGACACTATCGTGTTCTATGGCGTTGGTTTTGGAACGGTAACGCCGAATAGTCCCGCGGGACAGATTGTGACGCAATCCAACCGTCTCAACGGAAACTACCAGGCCTGGTTCAACGGGACGCCGGCCACGGTGTCGTTCTCCGGATTGACGGGCGGCTACCTGGGACTCTATCAGTTCAATGTCGTGGTGCCGAACGTCGCCGCCAGCGATACCGTCCCGCTCACTTTCTCGCTGGGTGGGACAAATGGCACGCAGAGCCTGCTGATTTCGATATCGAACTGACGGAGATCCTTCAGCCGGACAGCCTGCGTTTATCGTGGGGCGGACTCCCGGGTCCGCGCGGGACGGCCCCGTCCCGATCTTTGCCCGGAGAAGCCGGCCAGGGGGCCGGCTGCGGACGAGGGCGTCCGCCCCACAAAGCCCGCCGGATCGCGCAATCGCGTATGATGGGCTGATCCACCTCATGAAACACGCGCTTTGGGCGATTGCGGCGTTGGCCTGTTCGGCAGGCACGGCGCGCGCGTCCGATTACGCCATCGGCGCGGACCTCTCGTTCCTCAAACAAGCCGAAGACCGCGGCATCCGGTTCAAGGAGGATGGCCAGCCCAAGCCCGGGCTCGAAATCTTCAGGAACCACGGCTACAACTGGATTCGCCTCCGCCTCTTCCACACTCCCACCCAGTTGCCCAACAACCTGGAATACACCATTGCACTGGCCAAAGCGGCCAAGCAGTTGGGCTACCATTTCCTGCTCGACTATCATTACTCCGACACCTGGGCCGACCCCGGCAAGCAGTTCATCCCCAAAGCCTGGGAAGGCATGCCACACGCGCAAATGGTGGAGGCTTTGTTCCACTACACTCGCGATACCACTGCCGCGTTTCGCGATGCCGGCGTGCTGCCCGACATGGTCCAGATCGGCAACGAGATCACCAACGGCATGCTTTGGCCGGATGCCAGACTGCCCGCCAATTGGGACAACTTCGCCGAGTTCGTCAAGGCGGGCATCGCCGGAGTGGAGGCCGGCAAAGGCAGCCAGCCGCGGCCGCGCATCATGATCCATATCGACAAGGGCGGCGACCGCATCGCCACCAAGGCCTTTTTCGACAAGCTGAACGCGTACTCCGTCAACTACGACGTCATCGGCCAGTCCTACTATCCGTGGTGGCACGGCAGCCTGAACGATCTGCGCGATAATATGATCTTCACCGCGGGTGAGTACGCGAAGGACATCATGGTGGTGGAAGCGGCTTATAACTGGATGCCCGGCAATTACCGCACCCGGCCCGCGCCGTTCCCCGAAACCCCGCAAGGCCAGAAGGAGTTCCTGGAAGAGGTGAACCGCGTGGTGCAGTCCACTCCCGATGGCCGCGGCGCGGGCGTTTTCTGGTGGGAGCCCGCAGTCGCCGGCGGCACCGGCGCGCGCGGCTTCTTCGACCGCGACTTCAACGTTCTTCCCGTAATTACGGTTTTCGATAAGTTCACCAGACATTGAGCCACTTATGCCCGACCAATCCATCACTCGCCGCAGCCTGCTGACCCAGGCCGTAGGCGCCGCGGCCCTGGTATCGGCCATCCACCCGTCCTCCGCGCAGACCGCGCCCGCGCCGCCGCGCATCCGCGAGTCCTTCGACCTCGACTGGAAGTTCCAGAAAGGCGACCAGCCCGGCGCACAGGAACCCGGCTACTCCGACTCCGCCTGGCGCTCGCTCGACCTGCCCCACGACTGGAGCATCGAAGGCCCCTACAGCGCCGAGGAGAAAGCCCAGGGCAGCCTGCCCACGGGCATCGCCTGGTACCGAAAACGCTTCCGCGCGCCGGAGTCCTTTGCGGGCCGTTGCGTGACGCTCGAATTCGACGGCGTCTACCAGAACAGCGAAGTCTGGATCGACGGGCAGTACCTGGGCAAGCGGCCCTACGGCTACATCCCGTTCAACTACGACATCACGCCGTACCTGGCCGCGGGCCGCGACAACGTGGTCGCCGTGAAGGTGGATAACTCGAAGCAATCCAATTGCCGCTGGTATTCCGGATCGGGCATCTACCGCCATACCTGGCTGCTGGCCACTAATAAGGTCCACGTAGCCGAGTGGGGCGTCTTTGTCACCTGCCCGCGCGTCACCGCGGAGCGCGCCACGGTTCAAGTGAAGACCCGCGTCCGCAACGATGGCAAGACCGCCTCCACCTGCACGCTGGTTACAGCCTTGATCGACAAGGACGGCAAGACCGTCCAGACAATCGAGGCCACGCAGGAAGTCGGCGCTACCGGTGAGTACGAGTTCGTGCAGCAGGTCCGCGTCGACAAGCCGAACCTCTGGAGCGACGGCGACCCATACCTCTACAAGGTCCACAGCGAGTTGAAGGACCCAGCGCGCGTGCTCGACGAATGCGACACGCCCGTCGGCATCCGCGAAGCGCTCTTCGACGCGGACCGGGGATTCCTGCTGAACGGCAAGCACGTCAAACTCAACGGCGTGTGCCTTCACCACGAAGCCGGCTCCATGGGCGCGGCCGTTCCCGAGCGCGTTTGGGAGCGCCGCCTGGAAGCCCTCCGCGAAATGGGCTGCAACGCCATCCGCACCAGCCACAACCCCTACGCCGCCGAGTTCCTGGACCTGTGCGACCGCATGGGCTTCCTGGTGATGAACGAGGCCTTCGACGAATGGAAGGTGGGGAAGAGCCAGATCGGTCCTTACGGCTACGCCAACTATTTCGACGAATGGTACGAGCGCGACGTGCGCAACTTCGTGCGGCGCGACCGCAACCATCCCTCGGTTGTGCTTTGGAGCGCCGGCAACGAGATCCTCGATCAGGGCGAACCGCACGGCGCGGAGACGCTGCGCAAACTGCTGGACGTGTTCCACGGCGAAGATCCCACGCGGCCGGTCACCTGCGGCTGCGATCACATCGCCTCGGAGCCGCCCAGCGAGACCGCGCGCCCCGAGTTTCTGGCGCTGCTCGACGTGGTGGGCTACAACTACGTGGACCGCTGGCGCGACCGCGCCGAGAAGTATTACAGCATCGACAAAGCCGCCTTCCCGCAGCGCCGCGTCATCGGCACCGAAAGCATCTCGATGGGCGGCGTGCGCGGCGGCGCGGGCGGTGGCCGCGGCATCGACACCGAGCAGTTATGGAAGTTCGTCTCCACTTACGACTATGTGGCCGGCGATTTCATGTGGACCGGCATCGACTATCTCGGCGAATCCCGCTGGCCCGGCAAGGGCTCGACCTCCGGCGTCATCGACACCTGCGGCTTCAAGAAGGACGGTTTCTATTTCTACCAGAGCCAGTGGACCGCCAGGCCCATGCTGCACCTCTTCCCGCACTGGAACTGGAAGGGACGCGAGGGCCAGTTCATCCCGGTCACCTGCTACACCAACTGCGACACGGTGGAGCTGTTCATCAACGGCAAGTCGGCCGGTGTGAAGGGATACGCCTTCCCGCGCCGCGGCATGGAAGGCCGCTACGGCAACTACCCCGCCCGCATGCGCGCCGCCCGCACCACCAACGATCTGCACCTGACGTGGGATATCCCCTACGAACCCGGCACTCTCAAGGCCGTCGGGACCAAGGATGGAAAGGTCGTTTGCACGGAAGAGGTATCTACCACCGGCGATCCCGCCGCGGTGGTTCTCGCCGTGGACAGAGAACGTCATCCCCGCCGGCCGCCAGGGAATCGCGCATGTGACGGTGCGGATTCTCGACGAACAGGGCCGGATGGCGCCCGCCGCGTCCAACGAAGTTACATTCGCGGTCGAGGGCGAGGCGCGAATCATCGGCGTCAACAACGGCGATCCGCAGAGTCACGAGGACTACAAGGCTGGCAAGCGGAAGGCGTTCAACGGGATGTGTCTGGCGATTCTGCAATCCACCGGAAAGCCGGGGCAGGTGCGGGTGACGGCCACGTCGGCGGGGCTGCGGAGCGGGGCGGTGGCGTTCGCGTGTAAGTAGGGGGCCGGAGGGAGCCAGGCACACCAGCGGCTAGCAAGTCGGCGGGCATGGCTCGATGCGAGAGCGAGCAGACCATGACCTTGTACTCGTACATCGTCAAGCACGATACCGGGTTTGCACCGAACCCGTACTTCGGCTACTGCACGCTGGCGTGCTGCAAGCCCGTGATCAGGAGCCGAGCAAAGGAGGGCGACTGGATCGTCGGGCTTACGCCGGCAGCCAGGGGGAACCGGATTGTCTATTTCATGAGGGTGGACAAAATCCTGGGCATCGATGGCTATTGGCGGGATGCAAGGTTTGGAAAGAAGAAGCCGAGGTTTGGAGCCGGGGTCGAATTCAAGACTGGCGACAACATCTACAAGCCGAGCGGCGGCGGCAGGTTCAGCCAACTGCCGTCACCACATTCCAGCCCCCCGCTACGGAAGCGTGAACAGCGCGAGGCGATGAAGAGGGATCTTAGGGGGGAGCGGGTCTTGATCTCTGAAACCTTCGTCTACTTCGGCTCGGAGGCGGTGGAGTTGCCGGATGAACTCAAAGATCTCAAGGTCAAAAGAGGTCACAAATGCCGCTTCCTGCCCGCGCTGGTAGAGGAGTTCATCCACTGTTTCGTACCCAAGTGGGAAACGGGGGTACATGCGATGCCCCACCGTCCGCCCCGGAACGACGAGCCGTGGCATGGTGGAAGTTGTGGAGGAGCATGAAGCTCATTCTCAGCCGCAAGGGATTCGACTCTTCGAGCGGTGGCGTCCCGAGCCCGATCTTCCTTGACGGCTCGATGATCTCGCTCCCGATTCCGGACAAGGCATCGACAATCATCTACAAGGACATTGCAGGGAACGCCTCCGCGTCGGTCGGGGACTTGGTGTGGGACCTTGCGGCCAGACCGTCGGCGCACCGTGCCCATTTGGACCCCGATCTTTCGGCGCATTCAATTCAGAGGCGCCAGGGGTGGCGGCCGCTGTTCGGGCAGGAGGGCGCCGCCGAGAGCCACCTTGAAAACCAGGGCGTTGGCACGGGCGACGTGTTTCTGTTCTTTGGGTTGTTTCGTGAGGTCGAAAGACTCGCACACCGTTGGCGCTACCTTCCTGGCTCCCGTCCCAAGCACGTAATCTTTGGCTGGCTCCAGGTTGCTGAACGAGTCGCCGTCTCAAACTGGCCCACCAATGCAGCTTGGGCGCTCTACCATCCGCACTTTCGGCGAGAACAGCACCCTAGGAATGTCGTCTACGTCGCTGCCGAGCGCCTCGCGCTGCCCGGTATGAAGCCGTGTGCAATTCCGGGCGCCGGGCTGTTCCCCCGCTTCAGGCCGGAACTTCGGCTAACCGAACCGCAGCGCAGCCGCCCAGGCCTATGGCTGCTGCCCCAGTGGTTCCATCCTAAGGGCCGCGCTTCCGTTCTCAGTTATCATGGCAAACTCTCCCGATGGCACACGTCGAAGGCAGGCGTGACGCTGGACTGTGTCTCTCGGGGCCAGGAATTCGTTCTCGATTGCGACGACTATCCCGAGGCGGGCGAATGGCTGCGGGATCTCCTGAAATCGGCGGCTACCTGATCCCGGTATCCCCGATCGAGGGTGCTTTCGTGTCCTGAATCCGGAGAGTGCCGGGCTGATGATCATGTTGGCCGGCGCCTGGGACAAGGATCTCCGGGCGCTGGGGTTAACCGATGCCGAGACGACTCAGCCGCATTCGGGGCTAATCGAACAAGCACACGACCTTGACAATCGAGGAACGATGAATCGCCTTGGGCGGCTTCTCGGTTGTGATGAACTCGTCCGCGCGAGACAGGTGAGCGGCGGCCAAGTGGAGAGCGTCCATCGCTCCCAGGCCGGCCTTAGCTGCTTCGACTTGAGCGAGCGCTTCAATCCTGGCAACGTCCCGGTACCAGATCGCGTTCCTGAAATACCTTTCATAGAACGACCGCTCCAGCCGCTTCCCATAGAAAATGGCTTTCGGCAGAACCTCCAGGTGCACAAACGGGCTTGTCAGGAACGAACGGTTGGGAGCTTCGAGAAGTTGAAGCGCGCGCTCCCGGTCGGGGCCGACGGATCGAGCGGCGGCGATCGGTACGCCCGAATCGAAGAAGGTCCGGATCATCGGGCGTTCAGAAATTGCCGGCCCGGCGGTCGGCTATCTCGCGCCCGAGATCCCGGCGGGTAAGCGGCTTCTCACCCGACGCGGCGATCTTCTCGGCGATGCGGCGCAGATCCCGTCCGAGTCTTGACACGGACGGCTTCGCACCGTTGCCGTTCTTTCGGGATGTCCGGGCAGTGGCGCTTGCCATGTCTCCATTCTACCGCCGAATCTCATAGTGGCGTTCCCACCTGAGCCGGGCGCGCCCCGCTTGACGCGTACGGCAATACCGTACATACTGAACTCATGAAGGGAACCGATGCGACTTGTCCGCTTCCGTCACAAGGGGCTCAGGCAGTTCCACTCGGAGGATAACCCCAAGGCAGTGCCGCCCGAAATGGCGGACAAACTGCGCAAGCTGTCGTTCGCTTTGGAGACCGCCGACGGCCTGGAGCAGATGAGCCGGTTTCCCGGATGGAATCTTCACCCGCTCAAGGGCGGCCTCAAGGGATTCCGGAGCCTGACGGTCACCGGGAACTGGCGATTGATATTCCGTTACGACGAGGCTGCGAACACCGCCAGCGATATCGAATTGGTCGATTATCATTAGGAGATTGCGATGCCCATGAAGAACCCGCCCCATCCGGGCGACCTGATCCGAACCGAGATCATCGAAGCCCTCGGGCTGACCATATCCAAAGCCGCGGAGATCCTGAAGGTCCGCCGGGCCACGCTGTCCGACCTGCTTCATGGCAAATCCGCCGTGGGACCCGAAATGGCCCTGCGCATCGAACTCGCTTTCGGCCCCGACATGAACCACCTGCTCCGCATGCAACTGGCCTACGATGTTGCGAAGACACGCCGGCACGCAAAGGATATCCCCGTCAAACGATACGTGCCGGAACTCCGGGCTTCCTGACCGGCTTTCTTCCCCGGCCGCCCCGCCGCGCTACTGCCCTCTCATCCGCTGCACGATGATTTTGCGGGCGGCCTCCACCAGCGTGGCGGCCCGCGGCATGGCTTCGACGGCCCGCTCCACTTCCGGGTCGGTCATGGCGAACACGCGGTCGCTTTCGTCCACATTGAACGCGTGGATATACATTTCGCGGGCCAGGTAGCGGGAGATCCAGGCGCGATCTTCCTGGAAACGGCTCTCCGCGAAGCGGTATTGGCGCCGCAGCAGGAAGTCGTGGAGTTGCTGGAAGATGGCGTCGTCGGGCATCCAGCCCGGTGGAAGCGTGGGCGGGTGAGCGGCGAAGTAGCCGCGAGTGAAGTCGAACAGGCCGGTGCGGTACAACTGGGCCTCCAGGGTGTCCGGTCTCGGTGCGGTGTAGTCCTCGTCCGGAGTGATGCCGCCGCCTCCATAGACCGTGCGGCCGCTATCGGTCATCTTCACGTCGGTCAAGTCGCGGGGGCTGCCGTCCTGATGGTAGTAGTAATCGTAGAGGGTCTTGCCGGAATAGCTGCGCTGGATCAGGCGTCCGCTGGGGGTGTAGAAGTGCGCCGTGGTGAGCGCCAGGCCGGTCGAGTCCTTCAAGGCGATGACGGATTGCACCAATCCCTTGCCGAAGGTGGTTTCGCCCAGAATCCAGGCGCGGTCGTGATCCTGCAACGCCCCGGCCACGATCTCGGCGGCCGAGGCGGAATAGCGGTTGACCAGCGCCACCATGGGATAGCTGCGCCCGCGATTGCCGGTGCGGGCCGTCAGGGTCCGCTCGGCCGACATCCGCCCGTGGTGCGAGACCACCGTCTGGCCCTTGCGCAGGAAGTGGTCGGCCACGTCCACGGCTTCGTTCAGAAGGCCGCCCGGGTTGCCGCGCAAATCCAGCACCAACCCCTTCAGGCGGTTCTCGTCCAGGCTCCTGAGGCTATCGTCCAGCTCGCGGCCGGTGTTCTCGCCGAAACTCAGAATCTTGAGATATCCGATGCCCGGCTTCAGCCAGAAGGCGTCCGACACGGTCTTGCGGCTGATGTCTTCGCGGACGATGGTGAAGCTCAGGGAATCCCGCGATCCCTCGCGCGCCACCACGATCTTCACCAGCGTGCCGCGGGCGCCTTTCAGCATGTCGGCCACCTCGGAGGTGGTCAGGCCCTCGGTGGACCGGCCGTCCACGAACTGAATGATGTCGCCGGGACGGATTCCCACGCGGTAGGCCGGCGAGTCCGGAAACGGCGCCACCACCACGGTCTTTTCATTGCGCGGCCCCACCTGCATGCCGACGCCCGAATACCGGCCGCGCTGATCCTCGAGGAGCATCCTGTAGTCCTTCTGGTCATAGAAGCTCGAATGCGGATCCAGGGTTTGCAGCATGCCCGGAATGGCGCCTTTGTAGATGGCCTTGGCGGGGCTGACGGGGTCGGCGGAGTTGCGGCCGACCAGGACGTAGGTCCTGACGAACTTCTCGATGTCCCGTTCCGGCGGTGGAGCGTACGGGTCCGCCGCGGCCGCGGAGGCCACCTCCTCGACCCGCGATCCGTAGTACCCCCCGAACAGGGTGCAGCCTGCGACGATCAGCGGTAAGGCCAGCAAAGAGCGTAGTTTACGGGCCATGGAGACGATCCTTCTCATCCGAGTATAGCGTAGCGGGAAAGCGCGCCGGCGGCCCGCCTGCCGGCAGGCGCGCGGCGTGGATGCGGACTCACCGGCCGGAGCGAGGCGGGGCGATCCTTGCCATCCCGCTCCACTATGGAGCCCCCGGCCTGGCACCGGGGAGCGTCCGGCGCATCGCGATTGAGGAGTAGGCTGCCTCTGGCGTACGATAAGGAGGAACTGCGAACCATGTCCGACGCTCCTATCACGGTCCTTCTGGTAGACGATCACAGTCTGGTACGCCGCGGTTTCCGCCGGCTGCTGGAGGAGGACCCCGGAATTCGCGTGGTGGGCGAAGCCAGCGACGGCCACGAAGCGGTCGAGGAGGCCAGCCGTCTGCGCCCGCGCGTGGTGGTGATGGACTTCGCCCTGCCCAGCATGAACGGCGCCGTGGCCACGCGCCACATTCTGAAATCCTGCCCGGGAACCGTGGTGCTGGTGCTCAGCATGCATTCCGAAGCGTCCTATGTGCGCACTTGTCTGGAGGCGGGCGCCAAGGGTTACCTGTTGAAGAACGCCATGGACCTGGAACTGGTGGCCGCGGTCAAGCGCGTGGCGGCGAATGAATGCGTGCTCGACTCGCGCCTGGGATCGCTCGCCGCGCAACCGGAGAGCCAGCCCAGTCTGACCACCCGGGAACTGGAAGTGCTCCAGCTCATCGTGAACGGCAGGTCGAACAAGGAGATTGCCGCCATGTTGGGGTTGAGCGTGAATACGGTTTCGGTGCATCGCGCCAATATCATGCAGGCCCTGGGGATGCACAACACGGCGGAGTTGGTGGTCTATGCCATCCGCCAGGGCCTGGTGAGCATCGCGTGACGCGGCGTTCTCTGCTGGCGGGCGCCGTAGCATCGCTTGCCCGGCCGCTCGTGTCCGCGCCGGCGGGGCCGGGCTTTTCGTTCACCGACGTCACCGCCTCGGCCGGCATCGATTTCCGTCACAATAGCGGTGCTTTCGGCGCCAAGTACCTTCCCGAAACCATGGGGCCGGGCTGCGCCTTTCTGGATTACGATGGCGATGGCTGGCTGGACATTCTGCTGGTCAATGGCATGGACTGGCCCGGCCACAAGCGCCAGCGCAGCACGCTGCAGCTGTATCGCAACAATCGCAACGGAACCTTCAGCGACGTCACCGAACGCGCCGGCCTGGGGTGGAACTGTACGGCATGGGCGTGGCCGTGGCGGATTTCAATAACGACGGCTTCCCGGACATCCTGATTACGGCCGTCGGCCAGAACCGGCTGTTTCAGAACACCGGCGCGGGGCACTTCGTGGACGTCACCGAAAAGGCCGGGCTCGGCGGGCGGAACGGGCTTCAGCACCTCGGCGCTCTGGTTCGATTTCGACCGCGACGGTCTGCTGGACCTGCTGGTCTGCAACTACGTCAAATGGTCGCCCGAAGCTCGACGTTTTCTGCAGCGTGGACGGCAAGCGCAAGTCCTACTGCACGCCGGAGGCCTATCACGGCGACACCTGCTGGCTGTTCCGCAACCGCGGCAACGGCACGTTCGAGGATGTCACGGCGAAGAGCGGCATTTTCGACCCCACCTCGAAGTCGCTGGGGGTCGCCCTGATGGATTTCGACCGCGATGGCTGGCCGGACGTGCTGATCGCCAACGACACGCAGCCCAACAAGCTGTATCGCAATCTGCGCAATGGCACGTTCGAGGATGTCGCCGTGCGCGCCGGGGTGGCCTTCAGCGAGGATGGCAAGGCCCGCGCCGGAATGGGAATCGATACGGCCGATTTCGACAACTCGGGCGTGGAAGGGATTGCCATCACCAATTTCGATAACGAAATGATGGCGCTGTACCGTCCCTCGCGCCCCGGAATGTTCACCGATGCGGCCATGACCGCCGGCGTGGGCCAGGCCTCGCGCGAGAGTCTGGGCTTCGGATGCGCGTTTCTGGACATCAATCTGGATGGGCGCCTCGACCTGATCGCGGTCAACGGCCACATCGACGAAACCGTCCGCCGGATTCGCGGCAACGCCGGTTACGCGCAACCGCCGCACCTGTTTCTGAACCGTGGGGGCGGCCAGTTTCAGGATGTGGCTGCGCAGGCCGGCGGCGGCTTCGCCGTGCCCAAGGTGGGGCGCGGCCTGGCGTACGGCGATTTCGACCGCGACGGCGATCTGGACATCCTGCTCACCACCAATCAGGGCGCGGCGCATTTGTACCGCAACGACGTGGCGCCCGGGGTGCGTTCGCTGCGGCTGCGGCTTATCGGCACGAAATCCAACCGCGACGCCATCGGCGCCGTGGTCCGCCTCTGGACGCCGGAGGGCGCGCAAATGCGCACGGTGAAGACCGGGTCCAGCTACCTGTCGCAATCGGAGCTGACTCTCACCTTCGGCCTCGGCCCCCGGGATTCCGCCACGCGGGTGGTGGTGGAATGGCCCAGCGGCGCGGTGCAGGAGTTTTCGAAGGTGGCCGCGGGTGAGTATGAGTGCGTCGAAGGGGCGCAATTGCGGCGAAAGGAGCGGTGAGGAGCCTGGGCGCGAAACCCCCACTTGGGTTGACAAGTTCTCCCGTTCCGCTACTCTTGAAGAATGACGACCATCGTCGCGGGCAAAGCGGAGATTATGGTGCCGCGGAGCATCCGGCGGCTAGCCGGAATCAAGCCCGGCGACCAACTGGAATTCACGGCGTCTTCCCGGAGGATCACCATCACGGCGAGCCAGCCGGCTTACAGGCCCACCAGGGGCGAGGCCGCCGCTATCCGCAGGGGCGAAGCCGAGATAGCGCGCGGCGAATTCGTCAACTTGAGCGATCTTCTCCATGACCTGGACCATCTTCGTCGCACAGACGGCGCAAAAGCAGCTCGGTAGAATTCCCGGTAGGGATAGAGTCACGGCAGCGGTCCTGGCAATGGCAGCCGCTCCATTCAAGGGCGATCTCGTGAAGCTCGAAGGGCATGCGGACCGCTACCGGCGCCAGGTGGGCAGCTACCACATATTCTTTCGGGTGGACTGGGCGGGCGGCGCGGTGGGCATCAGCGCGATTGTCCGCCGCACCGGTAACGCTCTTCCACCCGCATTGGGCTAACCTGGAAGATTCTCAAGGGGGGATGGCATGGCGGACTTCATTGGAGCGATCGATCAAGGCACCACCAGCACGCGCTTTTTGATCTTCGACCGCGCCGGGCGCATCGCCGCCAGCGCGCAGCGGGAGCACCGCCAGATCTACCCGCAACCCGGATGGGTGGAGCACGATCCCGAGGAGATCTGGCTCTGGACTTGCGAGACGATCGCCGAGGCGATGGCGCAGCGCGGCTTGCACTTCAGCGACCTGGCGGCGTTGGGCATCACCAACCAGCGCGAAACCACCGTCCTGTGGGACCGCGAGACCGGCCGGCCGCTGGCCAACGCGCTGGTCTGGCAGGATACCCGCGTGGACGAGTACATCCCCGCTCTCGCGCGCCAGGGCGGCCCCGACCGCTTCCGCGCCCAGACCGGCCTGCCGCTCGCCACCTACTTCAGCGCGCTCAAAATCCGCTGGCTGCTGGACCATGTCCCCGGCGCGCGCCAGAAGGCCGAAGCGGGCGAAGTGCTGTTCGGCAATATCGATTCCTTCCTGTTGTGGCGGCTGACGGGCAGGCACATCACCGACTGCACCAACGCCAGCCGCACGCAGTTGATGAACCTACATACGCTCGACTGGGATCCCGAACTGCTGAGCGCCTTCGGCATACCGCGGCAGGTGCTGCCCCAGGTCCGCTCGAGCAGCGAGGTCTACGGCGAAGCCACGCTGGATGCGGTGCGCGGCGTCCCCGTGGCCGGAATCCTGGGCGACCAGCAGGCGGCCCTGGTGGGCCAGACCTGCTTCCAGGCGGGCGAGGCGAAGAACACCTACGGCACGGGCTGCTTCCTGCTGATGAACACCGGGACCGGCCTCGTGCAGTCGCGACACGGGTTGCTGACCACGGTGGCGTTCCGGCTAGGAGAACAGCCGGCCCACTACGCGCTGGAGGGAAGCGTGGCTATTGCCGGCGCGCTGGTGCAGTGGGTGCGCGACAATTTCGGACTCATCGGCGCCAGCGCGGAGATTGAAACGCTGGCCCGGCAGGCGGAGGACAACGGCGGGGTTTACTTCGTCCCCGCCTTTTCCGGATTGTACGCTCCGTACTGGAAGCACAACGCCCGCGGCACCATCGCCGGGCTGACCCGCTATTCCAACAAGAGTCACCTGGCGCGCGCCGTGCTGGAGGCTACCGCCTTTCAGACGCGCGACGTGGTGGAGGCCATGGAGAAGGACTCGGGCGTGCCCTTGAGCGTGCTGCGCACCGATGGCGGCATGGTGGTGAACGAACTCCTGATGCAGTTCCAGGCGGATATTCTGGGCCGCACGGTGGTGCGTCCGGCGGTCAAGGAAACTACCGCGCTGGGAGCGGCGTACGCGGCCGGCCTGGCCACCGGGTTCTATGAAAGCGTGGAGGATCTGCGCGCCCGCTGGTCGGTGGACCAGACCTGGAAACCGCGGATGGACCCCGAGCGGCGGGAGCGTATGTACGGCTTCTGGAAGAAGGCGGTCACGCGGTCGTTCGACTGGCTGGAGGATTAGATGCCAAAGGGAGTCTGCGGAGAGTTCATGGGAACCATGGTGCTGATCCTCATGGGGAACGGCGTGGTGGCCAACGTTCTGCTCCGGAAATCCAAGGGCGAAGGCTCGGGGTGGATGGTCATTAGCACGGGGTGGGCAATGGCGGTGATGGCCGGTGTGTTTACCGCCATCGCTTTCGGGAGCGAAGGCCACCTGAACCCGGCGGTGACGCTGGGGGCCGCGATCAACTCGGGCGATTTCGGCAAGGTGGCGTGGTATAGCGCGGCGCAATTGGCGGGCGCCATGGCCGGAGCGTGCCTGGTGTGGCTGCACTACCTGCCGCATTGGCGCGAGACGCCCGCGCCCGGCCTGAAGCGCGCCTGCTTCTGCACCGACCCGGCGATCCGCAACGCGCCGGCGAACCTGTTGAGCGAGATCATCGGCACTTTCGTGCTGGTGCTGGTGGCGGGCGCGATTTTCTCCAAAGCCGTGGCGGCGGCGGGGCCGGCGGCGGCGTTGGGACCGTACCTGGTGGGGAGCCTGATTTGGGGCATCGGCCTGAGCCTGGGCGGCACCACCGGGTACGCCATCAACCCGGCGCGCGACCTGGGACCGCGAATCGTGCACGCGCTGCTGCCGATCCCGGGGAAGGATTCGCCGGACTGGCGGTATGCCGCGGTGCCCATCGCCGGGCCGCTGATAGGCGGGGCGCTGGCGGGGTTGGTGGTAAGGCTGGCGCGGTTCTAGCGCGGCGGGTTGAAGCCATAGCTCGAAATGCCTATGCGGCTCGCAGGAACAGAGGATGGCGCTTTGGCTTATACTGAGTCAGATTTGGAAATCCAAAATGGATATTCCGGGTTGAAGAACTCAAGCTTGTTGATCGTTGCGCCGGCTGTCGCGTAGCCGACATGTGCGAACGGCTCCGCAGCATCTCGCGTGCCCGAAGCAACGTCCGGGTTTCCGAAATACGCGCTCGTTTTCTATGCGGTTCCATTCATTGCCGTGATCGTGCCGGTTCCGTTGTTCAGGAAACTCAACTTGGTACAATGAGCGAGACATGATTTCGAGTTTTCGTGTACGGTCGGGTGCACTTATACTCACAATTGCGGTGTCCGGCGTCCCTTCCGGAGCGGCATTGTCCTCGCAAGCCAGCAGGGCGGCGATGTTTCCGGTTGCCTTCGAGCAATCCCAGTCAGGCTGGGTGGCGCGAGGTCCGGGGTATCGGATCCTGCTGGAGCGCGGAGGTGCCGAACTGGCGGCGTCGGAGGGGCGCGGGCATGACAGCGCCCTCCGGATGGAGGTTGTGGGTGCCCGGCGGGACCCCGCTGCCCTTCCGGAGATCGAGGTCCCAGGCCACAGGAACTACCTCATGGGTTCGGACCCGGCGCGCTGGCGGACCCATGTGCCGCTCTGGGAGCGGGTGCGCTTCCGCGGCGTGCTGGACGGCGTGGACGTGGTCTACCGCGGCGGCGGGCACCGGTTCGAGTACGATCTGGCGATTGCACCGGGCGCGGATGCAGCCGCCATCGAGATTTCGTTCACCGGCGCGGATGGCATCCGGTTCGACGAATCTGGCGGGCTGATTATGCCTACCGCTGCCGGGGACGCGATTCAGCATCGGCCCGTGGCATATCAGACGATCCGCGGCGTGCGCCATGAGGTTACCGCAAAGTTCCGCTTGAAAGGGACGCGCGTCGGGTTTGACCTTGGGGACTATGACCGCTCCGAGCCCCTGATCATCGATCCGGTCATCGATTACGCCACCTGGTTTCCCGGTTCCGTCACAACCGTCGCGGTGGATTCGACCGGCGCAGCCTACATTGCCGGACAGGTAAATGGAGGGTCCGTTCTGCCGGTGACCTACAATGCGTATCAGAAGGCAACGCCTGGTTCGCAGGCGGCGGAGACTAACTTCCAGTTGTTGTATCACTTATACGTTGCGAAGTTCTCGCCGGACGGCTCCAGCCTGGTTTACTGCACGTATCTAGGCGGCAGCGGAACCGATACGGCCGTTGCCCTCGCCCTGGACAGCTCCGGTAACGTTGTAGTCGGTGGAATCACCGGGTCAACCGATTATCCAGTTACGCCCGGAGCTTACATGACCCGGAATCCGGGCGCCTACCCGATCTCATTCGTGTCGAAACTGAGTGCCGACGGTTCGCAGCTCCTGTGGTCTACTCTTTTGCCTGCGCTCGGGTTGACGGACGTTGGACTCAACGGCGATGGAGATGTGTTCGCCTTATGCAGCCCGCTGTCACGGGCCGTAGTTACCACGCCGAACGCGATCACCACGGGGGACGCCTACCGCTGGCTCGGCGAGCTTGACCCGGCCGGCGCTCGCCTGGTCTACGCAACCTATGTGCCTGGTCTGCAGGCAACCAGCCTCTCCGGCGGCATGGCTATGCGCCAGGACGGGACGGTGTGGGTCGGCGGTACGGCACCGGGTATTAATGCTCTTGCGACGGAGGCATGCCCGGCTACCGGGCTTTCGCCGACGCCGGCGGCCGTGGTCGGCATCGATCCCGCCGGCTCGAAGGTGATTGCCTCGCTTCAGATCGGCGGGAGCCTGCAGACTTCCGGAACCGGCCTGCAATTCGACGCCTCGGGCGATCTGTATCTTTCCGGCGCCACTTGCTCGCCGGACTTTCCTGGGATCGATACCAGCCTGGTCAGGTTCGGAAACGGCATCAACTACGCCGTTGCCGGTTTCGTGGTGAAGCTGGCCGCCGCATCGGACTCGCCGCTGTGGACGGTTACCACGCGTGGCTGGCCGATCCAGGCCGCGGTGGATCCTTCCGGGAATGTTGCGGTGCTGGAGCCGTTCAACCCGGCGGAGTATCTCCACTACTACGACGCTTCGGGCAATCTTCTTTGGACTACGCAATACACTGGCCCGCAGGGCCCAGCTCTCACGATGGACTCCCAAGGCCGAATCTATGTCGGATCCAATGCCGGCGGAACTTCAAATGCGTGGGAGAGTGGACAGGCTTACTACAACCCATACGAAAACAACCTGCCAGCCCAGGGCTTGATGAGGATACTTCCGATCGGCGGATCTCTGGCGGTCTTTCCGCAGGCCGTAACGGAGGACGCGTACACCTGGGGCCAAGCTGTGAGTGTGTTTTCGACTGGCGGAGCCACCCTCGGGGCGCCATTCACTGTGAGCACGGACACGCCCTGGCTACAATTGGTGATAAAGGAGGAAGGCAACCCGGTATCCCCGCCCGGAATCGCCACGCCGTTGCCAAATTGGCCCGGCACTGCGTTTGCGACCATTAGCGTGGACCTGGATCCCACCCTGCCGCCGGGAAGGTACGACGGCTCCTTCACCGTCAGTTCTCCCACATTGACAAATTCCCCGGTGACTGTTCAGGTGCATGCAGTAATGTCCAATCAGTTTTCACCCACCATCGTGATGCCGTCGCAAATCGCAATCGTCAACAACTATAGCGTTACGTCGCTCCTCAGTTACTTGCCGGGCATTCAGAGCTACCAGCAATACCTACTGACTGTCGCATCCTCAACCCCCTGGATCGTCCCAGCTAGCAACGGCGAGGACGCGGCGGTTGACGGTACCGCGCTGCCCGCCGGCCTCAGCACCGGACATGTCACGATCGCCGTCGCCGGCGACCCGGGGTCGCCCTACGCGGTGACCGTATTCGTCATCGAGGGCACCCAGGGCAACCTTTGGAATGGCGTGGCGTCGAATCTCGTAGCTGGGCCTGCTATCTTGTCTTTTCTAGCTCAGGCGGGCGACGCACCGAAACACGCCACAGTGGGCATTTGGCAAAAAGCCGCCTATCGGACAGACTTCGCTGCGGCGTCAGAGGCGACGTGGCTCACGGTTTCTCCGCCGGCAGGATCGGCGCCGGGGGTGCTCTCGGTGACGGCGGACCCGGGCGGCCTGGAGCCAGGAAGTTACACGACGCACGTAGACATAACATCCAAGCAATCGGCGAACGGGGGCGTGAGGATTCCGGTAACCCTTACCGTCCAGGCCGACGTGCCGTTCAACGTCGATCCCGCGGCCGTCGCAGTCAGGCAGACCCCGGTCATCACGCCCATGCCGTTTACCCTATCGAGCGCGCAGCAGATGACCTACGTTGCCAACACGGGCAACAGAACCACCGGGCTGACCTCGGTTCTTTCGTGCTCGAACGGCAGCGGTCTCACCGGCTCGACCCCGGGCCAGGTATCGATTCAGTTGGCTCCATGCGCGTACTCGCCATCCGGCTGGGGCGATCTCACCTTCACCACCAGCAACAACGACGTCCGGGAAGTGCCGGTCGCAGTGATGCCGTACGCCCTGTATCCCCTCATCTCCACGGGCGGGATCGTCAACGGTGCCACGTTCGGGTTCGGTCCCGTGGCGCCCGGATCGATCGTCGCGGTCTTTGGGATCGATCTGGCCAACTCCGTATCTTCCAATTCAGCCCCTTTGCCATTCCCTCGAATGCCGGACATCGCCCTCAATCTGTTCCCGGCCCCGAACTTCGACTATCCCGGCGTCTTTTATGAAAGTGCGGGGCAATGGAACATCCAGCTCCCATACGCTTTGACGCCTGGTACCTATTGGCTGCAGATCGGGGGTTCTCCGTTCGCGGTCTTCACGGTGGCCGCGGTAGCTCCTTATGTCTTCACTTGGGGCGCCAATCACGGCTCCATCCTGAACGCGGATAATAGCCTGAACACGCCCGCGAGACCCGCTGCCGCAGGTTCCTCCATACAGGTTTATCTAACTGGCCAAGGCGCCGTGTCTCCGCCCGTCAGCACGGGCATGGCGGCCCCGCCTTCGCCACTGTCCTATGTGGTGGCGGCCACCACTGCGACGATCGACGGTGCGCCGGCTAGCGTGGCTTTTGCCGGCTTGGCGCCGGGATTCGTCGGCCTCTGCCAGGTGAACGTCGGCATACCCAGCGGTCTACCGGCAGGAGAGCACAATCTAGTGATCGCCATCGGGGGAATCAAGGCGAACCAAGTGGTCTTCGATGCCAACTGACCCGGTGTCGGTTAAGACGCTCACCGGGTCACCGCAACCACCGGAGCCCAGCATCGGCGATCAGAGCTTGAGGACCTCGACTTCGCCAATGCGCCTTGAAGCCTCAACGGCCCCCGAAAGGGTTTTGCCAGGCTATCTCTTGGCTGCTACTCCAGCGCAAACCCGCGGGCCGTCCGCTCGAACGCGCCAACCTGCGCGGTCTCCCAGGCGGCGTCCCGTCCCAGTTCGCGCGCCATCAGGGCGGCCACCCGCGGGGCCATGCGGATAGCGGCGCGGGCGTTCAGGAACAGGGCGCGGGTGCGGCGCGCCAGAACGTCTTCCACGGTGCGCGCCATTTCCTCGCGCACGGCCCAAACCACTTCGGCGGCTACGTAGGGTAAAGCTCCGTCGAGCGGCTCGGCAAGCGCGGCATCGGTCTCCATCAACCGCAGCAGGGCGGGAGCGTCGGAGCCATACATGGACAGCCGGCCGTAGCGGGCGGCGCCGGCATGAAAGCCGTGGATGTTGAGGCAGGCGGTCATGCAGGGACGTTCCTCCAGGCGCGCCAGAACGGCGGCGTGGTTGACGCAGTCTTCCGCCATATGGCGATAGGTGGTCCACTTGCCGCCGCAGATGGTGACCAGGCCGGAGTTCTCGATGCGAATGGTGTGGTCGCGCGAAAGCGCCGCGGTGTTGCCGGAATCTCCGGCGCGCACCAGCGGTCGAATGCCGGCGAAGACGCTGGTCACATCGCCGCGGACGGGCTTCTTTGCGAGGTAGAGGGACGCGGTCCCCAGCACGAACTCGATCTCCTGCTCCTGCGCCACCGGCTCGAGCGTGGCCTCGTCGACCGGCGTATCGGTGGTGCCGACCAGCGTGTGGCCGTGCCAGGGGATGGCGAACATCACGCGGCCGTCGCTGGTGTGCGGGACCATGATGGCGCTGTCGCCGGGCAGAAAGGAGCCGTCGAACACCAGGTGGATGCCCTGGCTGGGAGCGATCATGGGCTGCACCGCGGGGTCCGCCATGCGGCGCAGATCGTCGGTGAACGGTCCGGTGGCGTTGACCACGACCTTGGCGGCGGCGGCAAATTCCTGGCCGCTTTCCGCATCGCGGACTGTGACGCCGTTGACGAAGCCCTCGCCGTCCCTGGTGACACCTGCGACCCGCGCGTAGTTCAGCAGCGACGGCGCCCTGCTCGGCGGCGGTGGCCACCAGGTTGATCAGCAGGCGGGAATCGTCGAACTGGCCGTCGAAATAGATCACGCCGCCGCGCAGTCCCTCGGTGTTGAGCGTGGGCAGGCGTTCCAGCGTCTCCTCGCGGGAAAGAATGCGCGAGGCGCCGAAGCCGTACTTGCCCGCCAGCAGGTTGTAGAGCTTGAGGCCGATGCCGTAGAACGGGGCTTCCCACCAGTCGTAATTGGGCACCACGAAGCCCAGGTTGTGCACCAGGTGCGGGGCGTTCTGGAGCAGCAGGCCGCGCTCCTTGAGCGCCTCCATCACCAGCGACACGTTGCCCTGTTCCAGGTAGCGGACGCCGCCGTGAACCAGCTTGGTGCTGCGGCTGGAAGTGCCCTTGCCGAAGTCGCTCTGTTCGAGCAGGAGCACGTCGTATCCGCGGGAGGCGGCGTCGATGGCCACCCCCGCGCCGGTGGCCCCGCCGCCCACCACGATCATGTCCCACGGGCCGGCATGCGCTTCCAGCCGGCGGTACATTTCGGCGCGGTTCATAGCGTCCTCCTTCCAATTGTAGAGGCTGCGGGGAGGGCGATCCATGGTATACTGGCGTTCGTAGCGCGTGTTTCCTCGGGGCGTGGCTCAGCCTGGCTAGAGCGCCTGGTTCGGGACCAGGAGGTCGGTGGTTCGAATCCACTCGCCCCGACCAAATCCCTCAAAAATCGAAGTTTTCAACCACTTCGCGTCGATAGGCGTGCCGTAGGGCGAAGCAGTGTAGACGATTTGTAGACTCGCCGCTCGCGCCGTAACTGGGCCCAAACACGAGACTCACGGAAGCGCCGTGTTTAAGGAATCAGTGGCTTGCCAGCTTCGGCCAGTTTCTTGTTCAACTCGGCCTTGCGCCTCGCCGTGATCGCAGGACCCACGAAAAAGTAGTCGAAGAGCCGTTCAAGCACATCCAGATTCCATTCAGCTTCGCCGGACTCTACATCGAGTATGGTTCCGGTGCTCTTACTCTTGATCGGATGCGCAGCGAAGTTGCCAATGTTCCGGACGGCGTGCAATCCTTCCTCAACGTCGGACGGCGCCCTTCCGGTGCTGATGAATTCGTCGATCTCGCTGGAAAGATCAGAAGGCGTCACGGCTGCCTTGTCTCTCAGCAGCGTCTGCAGGCATCGTCTACTCAGTGCGGCACTGGCCCTTTCGCTGTCACCCAACACCAGGGACGATTCGAGGAACTCCTGGCGGTAAGGATCAGGCACCTCCGCGGGAACATGCCGAGCGCGCGGCCTCGGGTAGACCGCGATTTCTTCCGATCTGCCTTGTACCCCCACCTCCTGAACGACGTTCTTGATGAGAAAGATGATGCCGCCATGACACTCTGGACATCGTTGGTGGGCCGCCGTCCAGACTATGTGGGGAGCAAGAACTGTGTGTGGCGGGTTGGGCACCCTCACAGACGGCTCGTCAGCGATCGCTGTTGACTTAAGGCCCTTGTGGATAGCTACTTGGCAGTGCGGGCACTTCATAGGGAGATTATTGCACGATCAACCCCAGATGGCCTGCCGGGCAATTTCCAACAGACTCCCTACGCCGCAGTAGCCCAATAATAGCCGATTCCCCGCCCGGTAGCCAATTCGCCCGCGCCCCTACTTCCTGGCGTTCAGCGCCGCCACCACCCGGTCGGTGACCGCCTGCACGATCGCCTCGATCCCGGCGCTATCGAGCGCGGGAGCCGTTTCGCAGGATCGCGGCTGCATGGCGATGGAAGTGGGGATCTCCGGCAAATCGCAGAGTTCGCATTCTTTGAACTCGTTCCGGGGGTCGGGCAGGCCGAGCCGCTTCTTGATGGCCAGCAGATCGGCGGCCTTATCGGACCCGAAGTGGGAAACCGGCGTGCCCAATTGCGCCGCCAGCATCAACGTCCAACAGTACGTGTCCAGGACCTCCGCATACCATTCGGCGTGGGTCACGGTGTCCGCCCAACAGACGATCCCGTGATTCCCCAGCAGGATCGCGTTGTGATTCTTCGCAAACGGAATCACCGTGCGCGCGAATTCCGGCGTGCCCGGCGTCTCATAGGAAGTGAGCCCCACTTTGCCGATGAAGACCTCGTATTCCGGAATCACGCAGGTCGGGGGGACGCGCCCGGTGATGGCATACGCGGTGGCGTGCGCCGGATGGCAGTGTACGATGCCCTTGGCCTCCGGGACTTCCTTGTAGATCTCCAGGTGCATCAGGATCTCGCTGGTGCGCGCGCGGGCGCCGGCGATCTGCTTGCCCTCGATATCCACCATGCCGATATCCTGCGGCCGCAGGTCGTATTTGCTCATCAGCGTGGGCGTGCAGAGGAAGGCGTTGGGGCCGATGCGGTAGGAAATGTTGCCGCCGTTGCCATCTACGTACTGCCGCTGCCAGAGTTTCCGGCCGACGGCGCAAATCTCTTCCTTCACCGCTTCGGCTTCGGGCGAGGTGAACAGGTCGTGGGTTGCGCCGGTGGTGGCGCGCGTCTGGCCCGCGGCCGGCGCGGCAGTCCCTTCGGCGCCGCGGCGAATCGAGATGCGGCGTTGATCCGTGAACTCCAGCGCCGAAGGCGTCACCACGGCGGTCGGGCTGACCCGCAGTTCGGTGGTATCTTCCTGCGCCGCCGCGGTAAGGTCCGCCAGCGTGATGACTTGCTCTCTTGTAAGGTCGATCGACTTCATTTCATTGATCCCGAGTTAGAGAATCCGTAAAGCGCCGCCGCCTATCACGATGCGGCGCTGCCGCGTGAAGGTCATGGGCGTGGTTACGCCCTCGCCGGTGGGCGTGGCGATGCTGTGGCTAAGATAGCTGGGCGCGTTCAGCGAGGCAAAGCAGGGCCCGTTCTGCACGAACAGCGTGGCGTTCATGGCGCGCGCCATTTTGGTGGCGTTGTCCAGGTTGCGCGAATGAATCATGGCGGTGTGCCGGTATCCGTGCTCGGCGCGCACCGAGGCCTGGATGGCGGCATCCACGTCGCGCACCCGCACTACCGGCAGGAACGGCATCATCTGTTCTTCCTGCACGAAGGCATGATCCTCGGTGGTCTCGCCGAATAGCAGGTCCGTGCCCGCCGGCACGCGCACGCCCGCCGCCTCGGCCAGAACCGCCACGTCCTTGCCGATGAGGTCGCGTTTCAGATGCGGCTGCCGCGATCCCTTCTCGTCCGTGAAGGTGAAGGCGGCGTTGGTCAGGGCCTCGATGGCCCGGGCGTCGAGTTGGAACGCTCCGGCGCGCCGCATGGCGTCCAGGAACGCGTCGGCGACCGAGGCCACCACGAACGCTTCCTTTTCGCCGATGCACAACAGGTTGTTGTCGAACGACGCGCCCTGGATGATGGCCTTCGCCGCGGCGTCCAGATCGGCGGTCTCGTCCACCACTACTGGCGGATTTCCGGGACCGGCGGCGATCACGCGCTTGCCGAACTTCATAGCCGCCTTGACCACCGCGGGCCCGCCGGTGGCGCAGATCAGCGCGACATCGGGATGTTGAAAAATCCGCTCCGCGTTCTGGATGGTCGCCTCGCGGGCCATGGTGAGCACATTGGCGACGCCCAGTTCCCGCTGAATTTCGCGGTTGAACATCCGCATGGCGCGCGCCGCCACCTTGGCGCCGGCCGGGTGCGGAGAGAACACCGCGGTATTGCCGGCCGCCAGAATATTGATGGCGTTGCTCGCCATCGTCGGCACGGAGTGCGTGGCGGGCAGGACCATTCCGATCACGCCCCACGGCGCGTGCTCGATCAGGCACAGGCCCGAAGCGTCCGAACTGGCATCGGTGCGCATGGCTTCCGCGCCCAGGACAAAGCGGATATTGCGCAGCTTCACCGCCTTGTGATCCGCGCGGCCGATTTTGGTCTCGGCCAGTTCGATGCGGGCCAATTCATCGGCGTTGTCGTGGCAGATGCGGCGAACGATGGCGTTCATCCGCTCGCGGTCTTCCATTCCCATGGACGCAACGCGCGGCTGCGCCGCCGCCGCCGCCTTCACCGCCTGGTCGACGGTTTCGAAGACGCCATCGTCGCCCGCCGCCGCGGCCCCGGAGGACGGCGCGCCGTTCCGCTCCTCGATGCGCGCGATCACTTCCCGTGCGATGGCCTGAACCAGTTCCTGATTAACCGTCATCGATCCTCTCCGCCGCTCACTTGGGCAGCACGCTCGCCAGATCCTGGTGCGGCCGCGGAATGACCAGCACGCTCCTCACTTCTCCCACTGCCCGCGCGGCCGCCGCGCCGGCGTCCACCGCCGCCTGCACCGCGCCCACGTCTCCCGCCACGAAGACCGTACAGAAGCCGCTGCCCACCTTCTTCCAGCCTTTGTACGCCACGTTGGCCGTCTTGAGCATTGCGTCCGTCGCGTGCACCAGCGGCACCATTCCCTTGGTTTCCACCATTCCGATTGCGTCGCCCATGATTCTCCCTTTGCGCCTAGCTCAAGATGCCATTGACCACGCCTTCGTGCGGGCGTGGAATGACGTGCGTTGAAATCAACTCGCCGACCTCGCGGCACGCTGCCGCGCCGGCGTCCACCGCGGCCCGCACGCTGCCCACGTCCCCGCGAACCACCGCGGTGACGAAGCCGCCGCCGATCTCGACGATTCTCACCAGTTCCACGGCCGCCGCCTTGCACATGGCGTCGCTGGCGTCGATCAATCCCACCAGGCCCCGGGTCTCGATGAGTCCGATGGCCTGCTGCCCGCTACGCGCACCCGGCGCCGCCGGCTTCTGCGCCGCGGCGAAACTGGGCAACTCGTCGTGAGGACGCGAGATCACCAGCACGCTGGTCAGTTCCCCCACGCGGCGCGCCGACGAAGCGCCCGAGTCCGTGGCCGCCTTTACGGCGCCCACGTCGCCTTCCACGAAAGCCGTGACCAGTCCCGAACCTACCGAGACCCAGCCGGCGAAGGTCACGTTGGCCGCTTTGAGCATGCTGTCGGTGCCTTCGATCAGGGCCACCAGGCCCTTTGTCTCGATCATTCCCAATGCTTGTTTAGTTGACATTTAGATTCACTTAATGAGTTCGATATCCTTGGCCAGGTGCAGTCCGCAGGCGTTGGCTTCGTCCGTATCCATGTGGACGTTCAAGCGCGACGTGGGATCGATTCGCACGTGGACGCGGTCGAAAGTCGCCCCGGCCGCTCCCCCGATGCGCAGTTTCATGAGGTCGCCCTGCCGCACTCCGAAGTAGGCGGCTTCCCGCGGATTCATGTGAACGTGAATGGCGGCGCGAATCACGCCCTCAGCCAATTCCAGCACTCCCCGCGGACCCATCAGCAGCGCGCCCGGCGTGCCCGCCGTATCGCCCGAAAGGCGGATCGGCAGATTGTCGAATCCCAGGCTGATGGCGTCGGTGAACGCCAGTTCCACTTGGGTTTTCTTGCGTAGCGGCCCGAGGATTCGCAAATTCGAGATCAGCCGGCTGCGCGGCCCGATGATGGTAACCGTCTCCTGCGCCGCGAAGTTCCCTTCCTGATACAGGGGCCGGTGGACCTTGAGCTCGTAACCGGGGCCGAACAGCGTCTCCAGGTCTTCCTGGCTGAGGTGCAGGTGACGCGCGGACGCGTCCACGCGAAGCGCCGGAGGCTCCGGCCGGCCCGCCGTGCCGATTCGCGCCAGGACGATCTGGCGTACGATCCGCTCGATTTCCGAACGGTTCACCGTGCCGTCGCCCTGCGATACGAGAACTCCGTCGTCCTTTGCCATGATCCTGTTGGAGGCCTGAGGTGGAATGCGATTAAGACTCATGATAATCGATTTGCAGGGCTCCGCGCCGCAGGGGGTATGGGAGTCGATGCCGGAGGGCCCCGTCCCCGGCGCCGCCGGATGCGGATTGGCGCGCAGGTGGCGTTGAACTGGCGAGTTGTGGACGCGCAGCGCGCCGAATCGCAGCCCTGCCGACGCCCGCCGGAGAGGCTGCGGCAGGGAAGCCAACCGGGCGAAGGAAGGGAGTGGACGGATAGGTGTCTGAGAAACTGCTTGAAATGAGGCGCTTCCGGGTTCTTCCGGACCCGCAAGAGCCGGAGTTGGCTCCTCCTGGGCCTGGACTCGTTCCGGATGGAAAAACTAAGAGAAACGGCTCCGATGGAAGCGGTTCCAGAGTATACTGGCTTTTGGCCAGGAAGCCAAGAAGGGAATTCTGGCTAATACCGAAGGAGGCTACCCAGCCGGATTTATGGGAATCTCTGCTCACCCGATCAGCAAGCTCTCAACTCGAATTGAACGCCGCCTCAACGTCGCCTCGGCGGTGGCCGCAATGGTCTTCATTGCTTTTTCCGCCTCAGGCCTTTACGCCCAAGGCTACGGAACTATCGGCGGAACGGTCACCGATCCGTCCGGCGCTCCGGTGGCGTCTGCCACCGTAAAAGCGATCCAAACCCAGACGGGCCGTGAGACGGTCGTCACATCCGGCAGGGACGGCGACTTCGTATTCCCGACTCTGCTGCCCTCCGTCTATTCGTTGTCGGTTACCGCCAAGGGCTTTCAGACCTATACCCAGACCGACATCGTACTTCAAGCCGATCAGAAGCTGACCGCCAGTGTCAGGCTGCAGATTGGATCGACGTCGGAGACCGTCACCGTTACGGCCGAACTGCCGCAAGTGGACACCACGAGCGGCACCTTATCTCAGGTCATTGACGAGCAGCGCATCGTTGACCTTCCGTTGAACGGCAGAAACGCCGCGACGCTGATCACGCTGGTTGCCGGTGTCGTTGACGCGGGTAACGAAGGCAACGGGGCGGACCAGGGCACCGGGAAGACCTTTCCCGCCGCGGTCATCACCAGCGCTAACGGAACGCTGCCGAACCAGTCGAACTACATGCTGAACGGCGGCAACAACGTGGATGAAATGACCAACGTCAATGCTCCGTTCCCGTTCCCCGACGCGGTACAGGAATTCAGCGTTCAAACCAGCAACTACGCCGCCGAGTACGGTCAAAGCGCCGGCGCGGTGGTCAACGTCATCACCAAGTCCGGCACCACCAAGTTCCATGGCGACGCGTTCGAGTTCTTGCGCAATGGCTACTTCAACGCCAGGAATTACTTCGCCCTCACGCAGGATAACCTCCACCGCAACCAGTTTGGCGGCACCATCGGCGGGCCGGTCATCATCCCGGGCATTTCCAAGGGACAGACCACCCAGTTCTTCTTCGGCTATCAGTACACCATGATTCACCAGGCTTCCAACGCCTCTCAAACCACGGTTCCAACCATGGCTGAAGAAGGACGCACCGGAACGGGCTTCGCCGATTATGGCAATCTGTGCGCCGCCGGCTACGATGGGAACGGTATCTGCCTGAACGCCGGCCAACGGATTACCAATCCATACACGAACGTGGCATATCCGTTCAACCGCATACCTGCCAGCGACTTCGATCCGGCTTCCGTGGCCTATGAAAAGGGTTTTCAAACCGCTGCCGCGGATTCGGCTCCCGGGAAAATCGGAAACATAGTCAATTACACGCAGCCCACGACGCAGAAGTTCTACGAGTACATCGCCCGCGTGGATCACCAGTTCGGCTCCTCCGACCACCTCTTTAGCCACTACTACCAGGACTTCTTCAACCAGGATCCGGTTTACGACCCCGCGAATATGTCCAGCTACAGGTCGTACTTCAATACCCGCTACCACAGCGCGCTGATTGGCGAGACCCACACCTTCTCGAGTCACCTGCTGAACAACATGGTCCTCAACTTCCAGCGCATCATCGCCCTCCGTGGCGGAGCTCCCGGAAGCGGCAATATCACCCAGTACGGAGTGCAGAACCTCTGGCAGCCAAATAACGGTCCCTATCAGGCCATGAGTATCAGCGGCTATTTCGGCGCCCAGTCCTCCGCGTTTGCAGGCTGGTACCGCAACAACTACACCTTCAACGACGACCTGCACTGGGTGAAGGGCGACCACAACTTCGCATTCGGCGGGCACGTGGAGATGAGCAAGTACGACGTGACCAACGTCTTCCAAGGGTATGGCAGCTTCAGCACCGGCACGGTAGTCAACAACATCATCAACGGCACGACGTACCAGTATCCCAACGCCATGGCGAATTTCCAGATGGGCTTCTTGACTGGATTTACGCAGGGTAACTTTGAGCTGCTGAACGATCGGAACCACTTCCCCAGCTTGTATGCCCAGGATAGCTGGAAGGCCAATCGGCACCTGCAATTGAACTACGGCGTGCGCTGGGAAGAGTTCGCCCCATGGCACAACAAGGTCGGGAATTTGCAGGAGTTCCTCCCCTCCGCCTTCGCGGCGAACGCGAGCACACCCCAGTTCACCACCCTGCCTGCCGGATTGATGCTCACCGGCGATCCCGGCATCGCCGACAACGGCGCTAAGAACAAGTACATGCAATTCATGCCTCGCTTCGGCTTCGCCTACGACGTGTTTGGCAACGGCAAGACCGTCATCCGCGGCGGCGCGGGCATCTTCTATCAGGACCGCCTGCCCGGCTTTTTCAACCTCAACCAGGCCGGCCTGGTGCCGAATACCATCGCCGTCGGGCTCACCAACCTGGGCATGATCGGGTCTGCCCCGGGCGCCAACCCCGGAGGGCCGTTCAGCAACCCGTATTGCCAGGGCGGCTGCGGCATAAAGGGTACTCCGTATCCCAACCCGTTCCCCTTTTCGCTGCCGTTCCCGTCCAACAAGGTGTTCCCGACCGGGTTCCTCGTGGATGAGTACGATCCGTCCGGCAACTTCGACGTTCCGGTCACCTATACCTTCAACATAACCCTGGAACATCAGATATCCCGCAGTTGGGCGACGCGGCTTGCCTATGTCGGTTCCAGGTCGCGCCATCAGTTCGTTAACCTGGAACTCAACCCGTCGGTCAACACCGGCTCCGGACTGAGCGCCAACCAGCGGCGCGTATATAGTTCGGCTCCCACCGTCGGACCCTGCACGGCCAGTGCGGGCTGCAAGGCCAGCTACGCCCAGATCGTCGAGGCCTCCATGACAGGCAATTCCAATTTCAACTCGTTCCAGGCCACCTTGGATAAGAAGTTTGGCCATGGTTTCTCGATATTGGGTAACTTCACCTGGTCAAAATCGTACGACGACATGCCACAAGCCACCAGAGTTAACAATACCGAGGACCTGAATGCCGGCTCGTCGTATGTGTATCCCGATTATCCCCAGGGCGCCGCAAACATGCCGGCCGGAGCCTATGTTTCCGACATCAAGGCGCTTGACCGCGGCTTGTCGGACATCGATCACCCCATCGCAATATCGGTCTCCTACGTGTACGAGCTGCCCCAACTGCACGGCGGAAACTCGGTCCTCAAGTACATTGTGAACGGATGGAGCACCTCCGGACTGATCCAGCGCCACTCGGGAGATGCTCTGACCGCGTACATGGGTACGGATAATTCTCTGACCGGTCTAAGCCAGGATCGCGCTCTGGAAAACTTCAGCCTGCCGGCTTACTCCAGGGACGCTAACAATGCGGGCGATTGCCCCGCCAAGACCTGCATCAACTGGCTGAACAATGCCGCTTTCTCGGTCCCCGCTGTTAGCGTGGCCGGAACCGGCTATGGCAACGTGGTCAAGGGTTCTCTTCGCGGCCCCGGCCAGACGGTCTGGCACGGCGCCGTCGTTCGCAGCTTCCGCATAGCCGGCGAGAGGAGCGTGCAGTTCAGAGCCGAGTACTTTAACCTCCTCAACCATACTCTGCTCAAGAACCCGGCCGTCAATAACCCCGTTGCCAGCAGCACTGGCTTCGGGACCATCACGGCGGCGAATGACCCGCGCATCGCGCAGTTCGCACTCAAGTACGTTTTCTGAGCGAGTGCGAGAAAGTCGCTGGTGACGGCGGGGCCTCGGTGAACAAGACCGAGGACCCGCCCACCCGCTCTTCGGCAGTGTTTCAACTTTCGTGGCCGGCTGAATCGGCGACGCCGGTGTTCATTGCCTCATATTCCTGAATGGCACGCCCGGGATGCCTGGGATCCTCGATTGACCGCTCGTCCCGATGCGGACGCGCTCGGTTGGCTCAAGGCTCATGGCAGGGGCTACCGGACGCGCATTGACCGCAAAACGGAATCGCGGCGGCGCGTTCATGGGCGCCCGTTTGCGTGATCCCGAAAGACGCCGCCACCGCGGCGAACCCGCGCTATGGACACATGGCGCGCGCGTGGCGACAATGAGTTGTGCGCGATCTGCTGCTTCGAGTCGTGGTGGTGCTGGGCGTGTGCACGGTGCTGCTCACCGAGCTGCTGAGCCCGCCCGGCTGGCTGCGGCCGGCGCCGTTGGCGTTGGCGTGGCTGGCGATTGGCGCGACCGGGGCCATTTGCCTCCGCCGCCGGAAACCCCGGTTCCAGCGGTTCTCCATTCTGCCGGCTGAAGCGGTCCTCGCGGCGGCCATCGGCGCCATCGCCGCGTTGGTTGGGCTCACCGCCGCTCTCAGCGCCCCGAACACCTATGACGCCATGGCCTACCATCTGCCGCGCGTCGTCTATTGGGCGCAGGCGGGCAGCGTCGAGTTTTTTCCAACCTCGTATTTCACGCAGATCAGCCTGCCTCCCATGGCCGAATACGCCATGCTGCACACCTACGTGCTGTCGGGCGGCGACCGGTTCGTGAACCTGATCGCCGCGGCGGCGTTCGCCTGCGCGATCGCCGGCGTCTCCTCGCTGGCCGGGGCGCTGGGCGCGAATTCCAAGGTCCAGGCGTTGGCGGCGTTTTGTTGCGCCACGCTGCCGAATGCGATTTTGCAGGCCTCCGGCGCCAAGAACGATACCCTGCTGGCCCTGTGGCTGGTATGCGCGGCGTATTTCGCGGTGCGCCGGGACCTGTGGTTTCTGGGGCTCTCGTTCGGCCTGGCGCTGGCCACCAAGAGCACGGCATACATTTTCGCGCCGCCTCTGGTCGCCTCCGTTCTGGCAATCCAGTGGATGGAAGGGCGGCGTCCGCGCTGGGGAGCACTGGCCGTCGCGCTGGCCGCCGGGGCGCTGCTGCTGAATACGCCCCAGTATGTGCGTAACTTCCGGTTCAGCGGTTCCCCGCTGGGCTTCGATTCGCCCTACGGCAAAGGCGGGCCCCACCGCTGGGCGAATGCGCGTTTCGGCTGGAAGCCCACGGTCTCGAACGCCCTTCGCAACCTCTCCGATCAACTGGGCGGCCGTAGCGCACGCTGGAACCAGGCGGAGTTCCACGCCATACTCGCCGTCCACCGCGCCCTTCACATCGACCCGCGGGACCCGGACGACACCTGGGCCTGGACGCAATTCGGACCGCCCGCCGAGACCGCGCACGAGGGCAACGCCAACAACCGGTGGCACCTGCTGCTGATGGCCGCGGGCATGGCGCTGGCCGTGTGGCGGGCCAGCCGGCGCGGGGATTGGGTCTGGCTCGCCTACGGAAGCGGCCTGATTCTGGCGTTCCTCCTTTTCTCCTCTTACGTGAAATGGGAGGCCTCCGGCGGGCGGATGTTGCTGCCCTTGTTCATACTCGGATCGCCGCTCGCGGCGACGCTGCTGGCGGCCATCCGCCCGGCGCCGGTTACCGTGCTGGCATGCCTCTTCCTCCTGGGTGGCGCACGCTTGCCGCTGCTGAAGAACTGGGCGCGTCCGCTGATGGGCCCTCACAGCGTCTTCGTCACTCCCCGCGACGAGCAATATTACATGGACATGCTGCCCCTGAACGATCGCCACTGGCAGTTGCAGGCGGTCGAAATGACGGCGCAATCCGGCTGCAAACTGGTGGGACTCGATTTCAGCGGCGACGACGCGGAGTACCCGTTTCAAGCCCTGCTCCGCGCCCGCAGTCCCGCGGCGCGGTTCCTGCATACGGGAGTCGGGAACGCCTCCGCCATGTTTTATCCGGCCGCGGTTCCCCAACCCTGCGCGGTGCTGTGCATGAACTGCGGCGGCAATCCGGCGAAGATTGCAAGGTATGACGGGATGGGGAAGCCGATCGTGCTGGAGCGTTCGTTGCTCTTTCTGAAGGAGAGCGGCGGACGGTGAGCGGAAACATTTCGGTCCCGCGCAGCCTGGCGAACGATCCGGAGATTCTGCTGGGCGACGAACCCACGGGCAACCTGGACAGCGAGAACTCGGCGCGGATTATGGCCTTGCTCTCCGGCATTCGGTCGCAGCGCGGCCTGACCATCGTTCTGGTGACGCACGAGGCGGAGGTTGCCCGCATGGGCCGCCGGAATGTCCACATGAAGGACGGGCGAGTGGTGGGATGAGAGCGGGTTTACTGGCGACGGTTCTTCTGTGTGCGGCGCCCGTGGCACGGAGTCAACCGGCCGTGACTATCAAGGAATTGAAGGCGCGGCTGGAATCGCTGCGGGCGGCCACGGATTTCCGGGCCAGCGGGCGGCTGGTTGCGGTGGCGGCATCGGGCGAACGGCGGAGCTATCGGATCTCCCTGCGCGCCCGCTGGCTCGAAGGCGCGTTGAAGATGTTCTGCGAAATCGCCGAACCCCCGCCAGCCAGGGTCCGGTTGCTGCTGGAAAGCCGGCCAGGGAGCTTGGCCTCGATCCGCAAAGGCCATGCCGGCGACCGCCAGCCGGTGACGGTGCCGTTCGAAAGCTGGGCGACGGCCTGTTGGAGACGGCATTCACATACGAGGACCTGCTGGAGAACCAATTCGACTGGCACAAGCAGACGCTCGCCGGCGAGGCCGTCTACGGCGCCCGCACCTGTTACGTCCTGAAAAGCGCACCCGATGGGAACGGCCAATCGCACGATTCCGCGGTGACCTCGTGGCTGGACCGCGAAACCCTGCATCCCGTGCGCGTGCAGAAGACTCTGCGGGCTTCCGGGGCCGTCAAGGAGTTCCTCTACTATGGCTTGCGCGAATCCAAGGGCATCTGGTCCGCCAGCCAGGTCGAGGTCAAGACGGTTGGCAAGCCCGGGTCGAGTCTGCTGGTCGTCACTCGCGGCGCCGAGCAGGCGCACCTGGCCGCCGGCGACTTCGATGCCGCCTTGCTGACCAGGCCATGACCGGCTGTGGCTTCCACCCGCCGTGCTATAGAATGACTCTTCATGTCGTCCGATGACGCAGCGAAGGCGGCCGGGGCGCCGCGGCGCGCCTGGTACCGCGAGCTGAACCGCTATCACTGGTTCGTGTTGGCGGTGGCCTGCATGGGCTGGATGTTCGACACCATGGCGCAGCAGCTCTTCAACCTGGCCCGCAAGCCGGCGCTCCGCGACCTGCTGGGCGGCCACGCCTCCGCGGCCACGGTGGACGAACAGGGCGCCATCGCGACGGCGGTCTTCATGCTGGGCTGGGCCATGGGAGGCGTGCTCTTCGGCGTCCTGGGAGACCGCATCGGGCGCGCCCGGACCATGACGATGACGATCCTCTGCTACACGCTCTTCACCGGTCTGAGCGTGCTCTCGACCGGGGTGTGGGATTTCGACGTTTACCGCTTTCTGTGCGGGCTGGGCGTGGGAGGCCAGTTCTCGGTGGGCGTGGCGCTGGTGGCCGAAGTGGTGCCCGCCGCCACGCGGCCCTACGCGCTGGGGATGGTGCAGGCGTTCTCCACGGTGGGCAACATGGTCGCCGCCCTGACGGTGATCGCGCTCGGCAAACTGGAGCAGGCCGGCGCCATCCATAGCGCCTGGCGCTACACCTTCCTGGCCGGCGCCGTGCCCGCGCCGCTGGCGTTGGTGGTGTTCCGGAAGCTCAAGGAGCCCGAAGAGTGGCTCAAGGCGCGCGCCGCCAGGACGCGGATGGGTTCCTACGGCGAACTGCTGGGCAATCCGCGCTGGCGCCGCAACGCCATCGCCGGGCTGCTGCTGGCTTTCGCCGGCGTGGTGGGCTTGTGGGGCATCGGGTTCTTCAGCTACGATCTGCTGCGTCCCGCGCTGGAGAAGACCTTCCGCGCGCAAGGACTCGCCGGAGCCGATCTGGCCGGCCGCGTGACCATGTGGATCGGCGTTACCTCGCTGCTGCAGAACCTGGGCGGCTTCTTCGGCGTCCACGCCTTCACCTATCTGACGCAGTACACCGGCCGCAAGAAGGCCTTCGCCGCCAGTTTCCTGGCCGCCATGTTCATGACCGCCTACACCTTCTGGAACCTGAAGGACATTGTGGACATCTTCTGGATGGTCCCGCTGATGGGCTTCACGCAACTGGCGCTGTTCGGCGGCTATGCCATCTACCTGCCGGAGCTGTTTCCCACGCGGCTGCGCTCGACGGGGACCAGCTTCTGTTACAACGTGGGCCGTTTCGCCGCCGCCGCCGGCCCCTTCACGCTGGGCCTTCTGACCGGCAAAGTGTTCGCCGCGTACGCCGAGCCGATGCGCTACGCGGGTGTGGCGATGTGCCTGGTGTTTCTGGTGGGCCTGGCCGCGCTGCCGCTGGCGCCGGAGACCAGGGGGAAGCCGCTGCCGGAGTAAGTGGCCGGGCCGGCCGCCGCTGCCCGGTCAGGGCTTGGTGAGTTCGATATCTCCGAGCGCGACATAATTCCCTTTGAGCCGGTCCCGGTCCGGAGGAACCAGCATGTCGGGCTCCATGCTCACACTGAAGGTGCGGCGGTAGGGGACGCGGCCGTCCAGCGAGATTTCGACGGTCACCCTTGTGGCGCTCATCCACATCGGACCTCCGAGCCAGGTCCAGAAGCGATGAAACCTCGGTTTGACGCGGAACTCACCGCGGCGATTGGTCTTCCTGTCGAACCGCGCCCCGTCCACCGCAATGGACACGTGGCGGCTTCCGATGGGCGCGCGGCTGGCGGAATCCGTCAACCTGCCTTCGACGCCATAGCGGGCAACGGTTTTCTTGGGGACGGGAATACACCCCACCGCCGCTACGCAGAGTGCAACGAGTGCCAGGACCGGTGCGCTACGCATTATTGTGCTCGTGTGGGACCACCTGGCTGTCATTGTAATGGCTCCGCGGTACCATCTTTCCCCGTCCCCGCACCGCGTGGCCGGAAGTGGCCCGGATTCAAGCTCCTGGCGCGCGTGCCGATAAGAAAGGCGTGAGTTCTCCGCGACCTGGAATTGCCGCGTTGGCGGGCGGGCTGCTGGTCTGTCTGGGGGCCTGCTCGCATCCGCACATTCCTCCGGGCGGGCGGGTGACGACGGCCGATCTGCGCGCCGGCAAACTGCCGCTGGCGGTGGAAGTGTGCGTGACCGGAGTGGCCACCTACTACGATCCGGACGCCGGGAGTCTGGTGGTTCAGGACCGGACGGGAGCCATCAAGTTCGACAAGGTGAACGCACCGGAGCCGCCGGACAGGCAGCGGGTCGAGGTCTGCGGCGAAACCCGCCGCGCGCCGAGCGGCATTACGCTGGTCCGGCCGGGTGTCAAGCTGCTGGGCCCGTCCGAGCTTCCGGCCGCGAGGCGAACCTCCTCCGGGGAGTGGCTCCAGGGCAAGGTGGACTGGGAGTTCATCGAAGTGGAGGGGATGGCGGAGGCGGTCACCGTCGACCGGTTCAACGCCATGACCACGCACATGGTGGTGGATGGCCGCCGGGTGCGCGTGCGGATCTCCTGGACCGAGAACCACCCCTCGATGGCCAATCTGATGGGCGCCAGAGTCCGGGTGCAGGGGGTGGCCAGCCGGACCTCGGTCCATTCCGGCAGCGAGGACCTGGTGCTGTTCTGCCCGGGCGTAAAGTTTCTGGCGGAGTCCTCGCCGCAAACGCCGGTCGCATCGCTGGCGGCGGTCACGGCGGCGGAGGCGGTCAAGATGGCCGGTTCGCTCCCAAGGGCACGGGTCCGGCTGCGCGGAAGCATCGTGGCCAAAGGCGCCGGGAGCGAGCAGTGGTTCCGCGATTCCACCGGCGAACTGCGCCTGGGGTTGCAGGAATGGATCTTCCCGGAAACCGACGACGCGGAAATCACCGCGTTCCCGGTGCGGACAGGCGCCGGCGAGGTGGTGCTGGAAGGGCCGCTGTCCACGCGCCCCGATGTGCCCGCCGCGCACGGCGTGCTCACCAGCGTCGCCCAGGTTCACGCCCTGCCGGCAAAGGAAGCGCGGCGTTCCTTGCCGGTGAAGCTCCAGGCCGTGGTGACTTACTTCCAGAAGAACGGGACCATTTTCGTCCAGGATTCAACCGGTGGAATCTTCCTGCACCACGACCGCCCGGACCATTCCGGGTTTGCGGCCGGGGACCAGGTGGAGATAACCGGGGTCACGGCTTCCGGAGACTTTGCTCCCATCGTGGTTAGCGGCGATGTCCGCAGAATCGGCCCCGGGGAGATGCCACCGCCCAGCCCGGCGAGCCTCGACACGCTTTTCACGGGGAGCGAGGACGGCAACTTCGCGCAGGCCGAAGGCTACGTAGCGGCGGTTGGGGAGTCGGGCGACGCGCTCCAACTCACCATGGTCGAGGGGGTGCACACATTCGTGGCGTACGTGGCCGACCACAGCTTCCCGGCCGACCGCTTGCTGGATGCGCGGGTGCGCCTGCAAGGGGTTTGCGCCACGCGCTTCAACAACCGGCGCCAACTGATCGGTATTGTACTGTTGGTGCCGAGTTGGAGAAACATCGCCATCCTTAAGCCGGGGGCCGCGAACCCGGAGGATATTCCCGAAACGCGCATCGTCAATCTGCTGCGATACTCGCCCGAGGAGCGGCACCGCGTGCGCGTTCGCGGCACGCTGACCCTGGTGGATTCGAGCGGCAGCGCATATGTCGAAGACTCCACGGCGGGGCTTCAGGTTCAGGCGGCTCTGCCCCCCGGTGTTCGCCCCGGCGATGAAGTGGAAGCGGTCGGTCTGCCGGTTCCGGGCACGTTCTCCGTGGTGCTGCAACACGCCGTGGTGCGGCGGTTGGGGCGCGCGGCGCCGGTCGATCCGCCGGACGTGGCGGCGGAAGACGCCCTGGCCGGCGCTTGCGATTCCCAGTTGGCGCGCATCGAAGCCACCGTGGTGGACCATTTCTCGACGCTGGCCGACCAGAGGCTGGTGATGCAGGCCGGTGACGTGCTGTTCAACGCGCGCCTGCCGTACGGGCGCAAAGCCATGGACTGGCCCGGCAACGGCGCCGTGTTGCGGCTGACCGGGGTTTGCTCGGTGCGCATGGAGGACAAGAGCCGGGTGGTGCCGATCGCCTTCGACCTATACCTGCGCTCGGCCGGCGATATCGCCGTTCTGCGCCCCGCGCCGTGGCTGAACGGGGAACGCGCCTTGCAGGTGCTGGCGGCCATGGGCGCCCTGATTCTCTGCTCGGCGGCATGGATCCTGTTCTTGCGCAAGAGAGTGCAGCGGCAGACCGGCATCATCCGCAAGCAGTTGGACCGGGAGGCGCGCCTGCGGGAAGCGGCCGAATCGGCCAGCCGCGCCAAGAGCGAATTCGTGGCCAACATGAGCCACGAAATCCGCACGCCCATGAACGGCGTGCTGGGCATGACCGAGTTGCTGCTCGATACCGAAACCACCGCCGAACAGCGCGACTATCTGAACATGGTGCGCAACTCGGCGGACGCGCTGCTCACCGTGGTCAACGACATTCTGGACTTCTCCAAGATCGAGGCCGGCAAGCTGGACCTGGACCAGGTGGATTTCGCCTTGACGGACGCGCTCGACCAGATCATGAAGACCTTCAGCCTGCGCGCCGCCCAAAAGAACCTGGAACTGGCGTGCGAGGTGGCCGCCGCCGTCCCCGACATGCTGGTGGGCGATCCCACGCGGCTGCGCCAGATCGTGAACAACCTGGTGGGCAATGCGCTCAAGTTCACCGAGCGCGGCGAAATCGCGCTCACGGCGGACGTGGAAAGCCGCCAGGACGATTCGCTGACGCTGCACTTCACGGTGCGCGACACCGGCATCGGCATCCCGGCGGAGAAGCAGGCGAGGATTTTCGAAGCTTTCTCGCAGGCCGATGGTTCCACCACGCGCAAGTACGGCGGCACGGGGCTGGGGCTCACCGTCTCGCTGCGGCTGGTGAAGTTGATGGGCGGCAACATGTGGGTGGAGAGCGAGCCCGGCCAGGGCAGCCGGTTCCACTTCACGGCGCGCATGGGCCTCTCCAAGCTGACGCGCTCCGCCAGGCCCGCGGGCACCCACCTGCCGGAGGACGCGCTGTTCCTGGTGGTGGACGACAACCAGACCAACCGGCGCATCCTGCGCGATGTCCTTGGCAGGTGGGGAGTGGACGTGCTGGTGGCCGAAACCGCGATCGGCGCACTGGCCCTGATGCGGCAGCACGCCGGCGCCGGCAAGCCGGTGACGCTGCTGATAACCGATGCCCACATGCCGGAGATGGACGGTTTTTCGCTCGCCGAGCAGGTGGGTGGCGATCCGAAGCTGGCCGGCACTCCCATCATGATGCTCACCTCGGCCGGGCAGCGCGGCGACGCGGCGCTCTGCCGCGAGATGGGCATCTCCGCGTATCTGACCAAACCGGTGAGCCAGTCCGAGCTGCGCGAAGCGATCTTCATGCTGCTCGACCGCGCGAACGCCAGTCTCCCCGCCGGCGAGCTGATCACGCGCCATGCGATTCACGAGAAACACGCCGAAACCAGCCTGAAAATTCTGCTGGCGGAAGACAATCCGGTGAACCAGAAACTGGCGGTGAAGATGCTCGAAAAGCGCGGGCACAAAATCGTGGTGGTGGGCAACGGACGGGAGGCGCTGGAGGCGTTGCAAAACGACGCCTTCGACCTGGTGCTGATGGACATCCAGATGCCCGGGATGGACGGCTTCGAAGCCACCGCGGCCATCCGCGAGAGCGAGCGCGCGACGGGCAAACACCAGCTCATCGTCGCCATGACGGCGCACGCCATGAAGGGCGACGACCGGCGCTGCCTGGACGCCGGAATGGATGGCTACCTCGCCAAACCGATACGAGGCGAAGAACTCCACGCGCTGCTGGACGGCATCGCTGCGAGACTAGCGCCGGAGCCGGTGAAGTAGCGGCCTTACGCCGCCGTCCAGCCGCCGTCGATGGTCACCACCGAGCCGGTCACAAACCCGGCTTCCGCCGAGCACAGGTATCTCACCATGTGGGCCACTTCCTCGGGACGGCCCATCCGCCCGATCGGCTGGCGCGCGTGCAGCTCCGCGCGAACCTTCTCCTTCTCGTGCTTGTGAAACTTCTCGAGATACGCCTCGACGAACGGCGTCTCCACCGTGCCGGGGCACACGCAGTTCACGCGCAGGCGGCCGGCGTAGTCGATGGCCAACTGGCGCGACAGCGCAATGACCGCTCCCTTGGTGGCGCAATAGGCGAACCGCCGCTTGACGGCCACCAGGCCGCTCACGGAGCCGATATTGACCACCGTTCCCTTGGCCGCCAGGAGTTGCGGCATGGCCGCTCGCGTGACCAGATACACGCCCTCCACGTTGACGCGCATCAGGCGCCGGAAATCCTCGGCGGCGGTCTCCTCGATTCCGCCCACCAGGCCGATGCCCGCGTTGTTCACCAGAATATCGATCCGGTCCAGCGCGCCGATAACTGCGCCGACCTGAGCTTCGTCGGTGACGTCGAGCTGGCGGGCGCGCGCCCCGGGCAACTCGCCGGCCACCTCTTCGGCGCGCTCGCCGTCGATATCGGCAATCGTGACGGCGGCGCCGGCCTTGGTCAAGGCGCGGCACACTTCCAGTCCGATTCCACTGGCGCCGCCGGTCACCAGCGCGGCTCGTCCGTCGAGACGGAATATGGAGTCCATGCCCACGAGTCTAGCAGCCCGCGAAGTACGGCCGGAATGCCACACCCGTGGGGCGGACGCCCTCGTCCGCGGCCGGCCCCCCCGGCCGGCTTCGCGTCGGGACGGGGGCGTCCCGCGCGGACCGCGGGGTCCGCTCCACGGTACGTGCAGGCTGTCCGGCGCTGGGAAAAGCCTTCCTCACCACGTTCAACAACTTGTCCCGCATAGCAGCAGAGCCGCAACCCAACCGCGGGGGATATTCCGGGCTGCCGGGGGCCGGATCGTCTCGCGCGCAGGCGAGCTCCGCTCGCCGGGCCGCGCCCAGAGGGCACCCACAATCGGCCGCAGGCTGCCAGCCTGCCCCACATAGAACCGTCGCGGCGCGCGAAGAATTTGACAGGTAGTAGTAGATGCGCGGCGGCACGCGCGATATGATCGCTAGTGGGTCCATGCGCACGCTCTGGCTTGTCTGTTTCGCCGCGGTCTCGGCTTTCGCTCAGAAGGAATCGAACGTCCTCCTGTTCCAGACGTTCGAGAAGGATGCCTCCGGGTGGACCGCCATGGGGGACGAGGCGGAAGTTCGTAGTACTCGCGACGCCGCCCGCGTGCGCGCCGGACACGCCGCGCTGGAGTTCAGCTACGAGATCGCGGCCCAGCGGTTCGCCGGCGCCGTGCTGGGCGCTCCCGAGTCCATTGGCCGCATGCGGAGCCTGCGGTTTTGGGCGCGCAGCGATCACGACACCGCCCTGGGAGTCCTGCTCAGCGAGAAGAAACCCGGCGGGGGCAACTACGCGGCATGGTTCTGGGCGCCGGCCAACGCCTGGCAGGCGATCGAACTGACCCCCGCGGATTTCACCGTCACCGACGGGCCGAACGATCCCGTGGACCCGGACGGAAAGCTGGATCTCGACCAGGTGGACGGCATCGCGATTTTCGACCTGGCGCAGTACTTCTCGCACTGGACGGCCAACCCCGGGTTGCCCCTGAGCGTGGCGGCGCAATCCGGACGTCACAGCCTGTTGCTGGACGGCTTCGAGGTGTCGGCCGACGCCCCGCAGCGCGCCCCCTCCGCGGCGGGGACGGTGCCCATCGACCCGCCCGGCCGCGGCTTCCTGCAATGGGTCACGCCCGGCGAGATGGATTTGAAGGTGGGCGGAGCGGACGGTCCGCTGGGCGCGGGCGCGCTTCAGGCGTCCTACCGGCCGGCCGATGGCCGGATCGAGATTCTGGTGCGGCGGATTGCGAACGCGCAACTGGCGCAGGCAAAGCGGCTGGTGTTCGACGTGGCTTCGGAGCGCGAAGCCACGCTACTGATCGTGCTGGAAATGACCCAGCCCGGCGGCGGCACGGGCCCGCGCTTCACCATGCCGGTCTATCCGCCGGGCGGGCGGGAAGTCTTCCACGTGGATGTGAACCTCGAGGATTTCAGCGGAACGGGCCGGTTCGATCCCGCGCGCTGGCGCACGGTTGCCATACTCGATATGTCGGGCGCTGATGGCGGGCGGAATACGTTGTGGATCGGGGGTCTTGCCGCCAGCCGGTAGCGGGGGAGCGGCCTGACACAAGCCGTGGGGGAACCATGAAGATACTCGACGTGGGCTGCGGGATTCGCAAGCAGCCCGGGTCTATCGGGATCGACCGCAACCCCGCCAGCCGCGCCGACGTGCTGGCGGATCTCGACCGGTTCCCGTATCCCTTTGCCGACGGCTCGTTCGACCGGCTGACGGCGATTCACGCGATCGAGCACCTCTCCGACCCCATCCGCGCCATGGAGGAGTTTCATCGCCTGGTGCGCCCCGGCGGGACGGTGCGCATCGAAACGCCGCACTACACCGACTTCAGCTCGTGGTGCGACCCGACTCACAAAAACCACCTCACCAGCTTCAGCTTCCGCTATTTCGGGGAAAACCACGGCGGGTTCGGGTATTACTCGAAGGCGAAATTCCGTGAGATTTCCGTGCGCGTGAAGCTACTGGCATTCTGGAGGTGGCTGGGGTTCGAGTTCCTGGTCAACCGCTTTCCGCGCTACCGCCGCTTCTGGGAATACTACCTGTGCTTCGTGGTGCGCGGCAAGGCGATGGAGTTCGAGTTCCAGGCGACGGAGTGATCGGACTTTTCTATCGCGCGGCCGGCGCCATCCGGCGGAGGTTCTACGCCAACGACCACGGGCGTCTGGGCGAAGACCTGGCCCATCGCTTTCTGCGGCGGAGAGGCTGCACGGTGGTGGCGCGGAACTTTCGCTCGCGCAGCGGGGCGGGGGAGATCGACCTGGTGGCCTGGGACGGCGAAGCGCTGGCGTTCGTGGAAGTGAAGACCCGGTCGAGCGAAGAGTACGGCGCGCCGGAAGCGGCGGTGGACGCCGAAAAGCGGATCGCGATTGCGCGCACCGCTCGCGAGTACTCGCTGCGAAGCGGCGTGGAGTGGGGCAAGACGCGGTTCGATATCGTATCGGTGGTGCTACGGCATCCGGTGCGCATTGAGTGGCTCCGCGACGCGTTCCGGTAAGGCGATTGCCGCGGGCCGCTAGTACGCCTTCGCGATCACCGCGCGCCGGTCCACCGGTTCCCCGGTGACGATGCACTTGCCCGGCCCGTCGAACTCGTCCACCAGCGGAATGTTGCGTACCGTGGCTTTGAACTCGCGGATGCGGGCGTCGCATTGCGGATCGTCCTTGATGTGCGCCATCACGAATTTTCCGCCGCCCTTTTCGGCGTTCACGTCGGCCAGGATGGATTCCACCTCCTGGATGGAATTCGCCAGCACGGTATTGTCTTTCATCCGCTTGCGGGCGGCGGCGAGCAGGTCGGCTTGCATGGCATCGAGCGTGGCCGGCAACCGCGCCGCCAGTTCGTCCTGGCCGATGGGTTCCTTTACGCCGGTGTCGCGCCGCTTGATCACGATTTTGCCCGCCGCCAGGTCGCGCGGACCCAGCTCCAGCACCACAGGGACGCCGCGCCGCTCCCAGTGGAAGAACTTGGCGCCCGGGCTCTGGCCTTCGCGGTCGTCCACCTTGGCGCCCACCTCGGCGGCGATGCGGTGGGCCGCTTCCAGCACCTGCGCGCGCTCGGCGTCCTTGCGGTAGATCGGCACCAGCACGCTCTTAACCGGCGCCAGCCTGGGCGGCAGCACCAGTCCCTTATCGTCGGAATGGGTCATGATGAGGCCGCCGATCAGCCGCGTGCTCGCGCCCCAGCTCGTCTGCCACACGTAATCGAGCTGCCCTTCCTTGGTCTGGAACTTCACGTCGAAAGCACGACCGAAATTCTGCCCCAGGTCGTGGCTGGTGCCGGCCTGCAGCGCCAGCCCGTTCTGCATCATGGCTTCGATGGAGTAGCTCTTCAGCGCGCCCGCGAATTTCTCGGACTGGGTCTTGACGCCCTTGATCACCGGCATCGCCATCACGCCCTCCGCCACGTCGGCGTAGACGTCGAGCATGCGCAGCACTTCCTCCAACGACTCCTCGTGGTTCGAGTGCGCCGTATGGCCCTCCTGCCATAGAAACTCCGTGGTGCGCAGGAACAGCCGCGTGCGCAATTCCCAGCGGATCACGTTGGCCCACTGGTTGAACAGCATGGGCAGGTCGCGGTAACTCTGAATCCACTTGGAGAAGAAGTGCCCGACGATGGTCTCCGACGTGGGACGGATCACGTACGGTTCTTCCAGTTTCTTGCCGCCCGCGATGGTGACCACCGCCAGTTCCGGCGAGAACCCTTCCACGTGCTCGGCTTCCTTCTTCAGAAAGCTCTCCGGGATGAGCAGCGGGAAGTACAGGTTCTGATGGCCCGTGGCCTTGAAGCGCCCGTCCAGTTCGCGCTGCAGCACTTCCCATACGGCATAGCCGTTGGCCTTGATGACCATGCAACCCTTGACGATTTCGGCGGGTTCCGCCATGTCCCCCGAGAGGACGACATCTTGATACCAGGCGGCAAAGTCCTGGCCGCGCGGAGTAATAGGAGATTCAGCCATATGATTGTGAGCTTGTTCTTCTAGGGTACGACATCCCGGCGCCTGGCCGGGGCGCGCGGCGGGCAAACAGGTGTCAGCGCGGCGCACCGTCCGGATGGAGCACTTCAATCTCCCGGTAGCGGGCGAAGTCGGCTCTGTCGAATGTCAAGATGCGCTTGATCCCGTGGACCAGCATGGCCGCAACAAGCCGGGCGTCGTGCGTCTCCTTGCCGGAAACCCCATGTGATACGACGAGTTGGCGCCATTCCGCGTAGACCTCATCGGAATCCGGGAGCCGTCCAACCAGTCTCTCGACCCGTGCCGGAACCGGATCGGCCTGGGTGGGGGCAAGTCCAAATCCGTTGTTCGCAACCGGCCTGGTGACAACCGTCCACAGTTCAAAGAGGTTCTGGGACGCCACGCAGGTGCGATTCCCCTCTTTGCGAAGGCGGGCTATCGCCCCGCGCGCCGCTGGCTGTTGGGGATGGCCACGTTGAATCGCGCGCAAAATGACGTTGGTGTTGACTAGGACGTCCACTGGCGATTCCAGTCATCCTCGCGCGTGTACATGCTCTCGCGGCTGGTCGCAGCGTCGGATAACGGTGGGATGCCTGCAGGCAGCAGATCGGCAATCTCTTCGAAACCCTTTTCGATCTCCTCCGCAGTCATCTGGCCCTGGTTGTGTGCCGGCACGGTTCGGAACAAATACTCCGTCACCAACTCGCCGACGGCGACACCCCTGGCCCCGGCTTCCGCAATCAGCCGGGTTTCGAACTCCTCGGGCAATTTCAGGGTGACGGTCATGTTCGGCCTCTCTTCAATCGTAGCAGTGTCGGCCCTGAGTAGCTGCGTGCACGTTGACGTGGTTCACCGCTGTCATGGCAGTGTATTCCCACGCCACGTGCTCCGACGCTTCTTCGATCTGGGAGGGGGTGGGCGTCCACCTAGCCCGTTTGCGTTTCTTCGTATCCCCCGAGTGCAATGCCCCAACCACAACGCGCAAGCAGCGACCGTTGGGACGGTGGCCGTCGAGCGTTGCCGTCGCGTTTTCAAGCATCGGGAGTAGGCCCGCCATGGCCCAATCCGTCGGCTCCAGACCGCGCCCTAGGACTTGGCCGGCTTCAGCAGCCCGATCATGTTCCCCTCCGGATCCGCGAACCACGCGAACGTACCGGCCGGAATCCTGATCGGCCCGACCAGCTTCTTGCCGCCCATTTCGACGGCCTGGTCGAGCGAAACCTGCACGTCCTCGACGTCCACGTAGAACATCGTGTAATGCTCCGGCTCGTGGCCGAGCGCCGTGATGTGACCCGGGATGCCCTGAGGACTCCCGGTTTGAATATTCGACGCGGGGCCGGCGGCCGTGATCTGCCAACCGAACAGCTTCGAATAGAAATCGCCGGTCCTGGCCTGGTCGCGGCATCCGATCTCAAAATGAACCACCGGCCGTCCCATGGGCTTCTCCCCACTTTGACCGAGTAGCTGTGGAGCCGCCGCCGCCAACATCAGCGCCGCGCGGCGCGTAAGCGCGTCTGTCGATCGATCATCGTGCATCCAGTTCCCCTCCGGTACCTGTGATGCAATCGCAGGCCGAAAGTTTCCGGCCCTCCGCCCAAAGAGCCCTTGTATTACGCAAACAGATGTAGTAGCATCGCAATCGGGAATAGTAAACAACATGACGCCACCGAAGCTGACGAAACTGGAGTTGCGCATCATGGAGGCCCTCTGGAGCAATGGTGCGTCCTGCATTCGCGAGATCCAGGAGGCTTTTCCCAAGCCGGATAGGCCGGCTTACACCACCGTGCAGACTACCGTCTATCGCATGGAAGGGAAGAGGGTCCTGCGCCGGGTCGGGAAGATCTCGAACGCCCACATTTTTGAAGCGACGATCTCGCGCGAGGCTGCGCGAGGCCGGTTGATCGACGACTTGCTGAGCCTGTTCGGCGGCCGGACCCAGCCTGTGATGGCTCACCTGGTGGAGTCCGGCAAGCTCACGCTCGCCGACATCGAGGAGGCGCGGGCCGCGCTTCGCAAGTTGGCGGGGAAAGGATAGCCCTCCATGCCATACGATCTCCTGACCGCTTTGGAACGCCAGGCCGGCAATCACCTGTGGCAGTCCACGCTCTTCGCGGCGGCCATTGGAGTCCTCGCGCTGGCGCTGCGGGCCAACCACGCACGGGTGCGCTACTGGTTGTGGATGGCGGCGTCGCTGAAGTTTCTGATCCCGTTTTCCTTCCTCACGGCGGTAGGCTCGCGCCTGGGAGCGTGGTTCGCTCCCGCCGCGTCCGAGCCGCTCCTCTCTTTTGTCGTGGACGAGATCGCGAGGCCGTTCGCCCCGCTGCAGCGCGCGATTCCGGCCGTCGCCGCGGCGCCCGCCCGGTCCGCGGCGTTCCCGCACGCCGCTGTGCTGGCGCTATGGGGTCTCGGTTGCGCCGCCGTCCTGCTTCACCTGTGGCGGCGCTGGCGGCGAGTCCGCGCCATCGTCCGCGCTTCGGCGGCATGGCAGGCAGGTCGCGAGGCGGCGGCCGAAGCGCTCCCCATTTGCCTGGTTTCCTCCTCAGCCGCTCTGGAGCCCGGGGTTTTCGGCATCTTCCGCCCCGTGTTGTATCTGCCGGAGGGGATCGCGAACCGCCTGTCCGATGCCGAACTGGACGCCATCCTGGTGCACGAGTTGTGTCACGTCCGCCGCCGCGATAACCTCACCGCGGCCATGCACACGATCGTGGAGGTCATCTTCTGGTTCCATCCCCTGGTCTGGTGGCTGGGCGCCCGGCTCATCGCGGAACGGGAACGCGCCTGCGATGAAGAGGTCTTGCGGCGGGGCATCGAGCCACGGGTGTACGCCGAAGGCATCCTCCAGGTGTGCGCTCTGTGCGTGACATCGCCCCTGGCGTGCGTAGCCGGGGTCACCGGATCGAGCCTGAAGAAACGAATCGAGGAGATCATGACGCATCGGATCGTCACGCGGCTGAGTTTGGGCCGGCAACTCCTGTTGGCCGGCGCCGCGCTGCTGGCAACCATCGGTCCGGTGCTGATGGGCGTCATGACGGGGCCGCGTTTGCGCGCGCAGTCGCAGGCGGCCGAGTTCGGCAGGCCATCGGGGCCGAAATTCGAAGTCGCCTCCATCAAACCGGCGGCGGGGCCGGAGGTGCATGCCGGCATCAAGATCGACGCCGCCCGCGTCGATATCGGCTATTGGTCCATCACGCAACTGATCCTCAGGGCGTACGGGATTCCGGCCTACCAACTGTCCGCGCCCCGCGGGTTGGGCAATCTTCGTTTCGATATTGCCGCCAAGCTCCCGGAAGGCTCCACTCCGGATCAGCTTCCTCAAATGCTCCAGTGGCTGCTCGCGGAGCGGTTCAGCCTGGTGGTCCATGGCGAGACGAGGAGCTTGCCCGCCCTCGCCCTGCTCGTCGCCAAGGATGGCCCGAAGATGAGGCCCGCCGCTCCCGATCCCGACGCGCCCGCGCAGCCCGCGCCGGGCCGCCTCGAAAAGGCCGGCCGCACCTTGGATGGCCTTTGGAGTCCGGACCCGCGGGAGTTCGGAGTGACGGCGTTCAGCGCCACCGCCGGCAACCTGCATGTGGAGTTCACGAGGTTGCCGATGGATGCGCTGGCCCAGATTCTTGCAGACAACATGCAGATGCCCGTGCTCGACGCGACCGGCCTCGAAGGAAGGTATCAGGTCACCCTGGACCTGCCCCTTCCCGGCGCCCCAGTCGCCGCTATGGCGCTCGAACCTCCTGGCCCGTCCGTGCAGTCCGAACTGAAGCGACTGGGCCTCAGGCTGGAGCCGCGCAACGCCCCGCTGGCGGTGTTGGTGGTGGACCACGCAGAGCGTGTGCCCACGGAGAACTGACTCCTGAGTCGTCGTCAGTGAGGGCGAACGATGCCGCTCCACGGCTGGCGCGTCAGCTTGACAACCGTTACCAATAATGAGAACATCGAGGAGGACCATTGCCGCACGTTGACGTCTTCTTCTTTCAAGAAGATGAGTACAGGGTGCCGTTGCTTCAGTGGCTCGATGACCTTCCGGCCATGGCTCGGCGAAAATGCCTGGCGCGTCTTCAACGGCTTGGGGAGTTGGGCCACCTGCTGCGCCGCCCGGAGGCGGATTACCTCCGGGACGACATTTACGAACCGCGGGCAAGCTGCCAGGGAGTTCACTATCGGATGCTTTACTTCTTTCACGGCCGGCTGGCGGTTGTGGTTTCTCACGGCATCGTGAAGGAACGCGCCGTGCCACCGCGCGAAATCGATCTCGCGGTAAAGAGGAAGAAGTCGTTCGAATCGGACCCGGACAAGCACGGGTTTCAAGGAAGGTAGACCGATGGCCAAGGCAACCAGGAAAAGAACGTTCCACTCCGGCGCGCTGCGGTACACCTACGACCGCTACATCGGGAAGGACCCCGAGCAAGTCCGGCAATACGAAGAGGAAGTAGTCAATGCCGAAATCGCCCGCAAAGTTTACGACCTTCGCACCAAGGCCGGCATTAGCCAGCGCGAGCTTGCCCGGCGGGTCGGCACCAGTGCCTCCGCCATCTGCCGGCTGGAAGACGCGGACTACGACGGGCACTCTCTTTACATGCTCAAGCGCATCGCGGAAGCGCTGGACCAGCGCGTCGAGATCCGGTTCATTCCAATCCGGCGCAAGCAGATCCAGCCGGCTTGAGCCTATCGTTCGCGTTTCCCGAACCGCCTCGGCGCGCTGGGATGCTGCGCCGACGGCCGCGATGGCGCCGGCGTGAATCCGCGGCGCGGCGGCGGCGCGGCGTTCGGCTCGCCGGGCTCTGGTCGGCGCGAGGTTGCGGTTCTCAGCCGGATCATAGAATAACCAAAATTGCTATTGTATGCGCATTCAGGTAGGATTGAATGCGGAACAGGAGACCAGCCCAATGAACGTTTCTCTGACCCCTGAACTGGAACGGCTCGTGACCGAGAAGGTCGAGAGCGGAATGTACCAGACATCCAGCGAGGTGATTCGCGAAGGGTTGCGCCTTCTTCGAGAGCGGGACGAGCGTTTTCAATCCCTCCGAAGAGACATCCGTGCGGGGTTTGAAGCCGTCGAGCGCGGCGAATTCACCGACTACGGTCAGTCGAACGTTCAAGAGCTTGCGGATCGCGTGGGAAGTCGTGGCCGCAAGCGGCTTGCCGGCGATGAGCGAAAGACCGGCACTCGATGAAATGAAGCGCATCAGAGTCTCTCATCCCGCCGAGCGGGACCTTGACGACATCTGGTACTACATCGTCAGAGAATCCGGCAGCATTGAGATCGCCGACCGCCTGATCGAGTCCATTGCGGAGATGTTCCCGCTCTTTGCGCAGGCTCCCGAAGCGGGAACCAGGCGCGATGAGATCGCCCCCGGCCTTCGAGGATTCCCGGTTCGGAACTACATCATCTACTATGCCGAGACCGCGCAGCACGTTGTGATCTCGCGAATCCTCCACGGGATGAGGGACCAGAAATCGGCCTATCGAAAGAAGGCCGAGTGAACCGGCAGTCCCGTTGGTCCCACTCAGCTCGCCTCAGTGCTTCCCGGACCTTCTCGGCTCGCTGGGATGCGACGGCGCCGGCGTGAACCCGCGGCCCGCCACCTGCGCACGCGAAGGCTTGCGGTCCTTCGGACGGAACCAGGTCTTCCACCGTGTGGTTCGGTGCCTTTGCCGGGCCGCTCGCTCGCGGCCGTAAGGGAGTGGCCCGTGGCAAAGGAACGGCATCTCGCGGTTACGGGACTCCTTTCAAACGGCCGGATTCATTCGCCCTTCTGCGATCTATCCAGCGCATCGATCCTCCGCTGGTACTTCTGCGCCAACCTCAGATTCAGCACCACGGCAAGTGCGCATAGTGGCGGGATTGTCGCGCCTTGGAACCACGTGAGCGGCGCAAGTTGCGGATAGGACTTGGCGACCCCCACCATGAAAACGAACAAACCCGGGAGGAACGCTGCGATTCGCGACCATAACCACCACCCCCGATGAAAGTCGCGCTGCCGCTCGATCTCCTCCCGGTAGAACCGAAAACATTCGGTTTCGGCCGTATCCGGGATTACGCGCGACCGTCGCAACAGGATCTGCCCGATCAAACAGCCCGCTCCCACAATCGTCATGATCGACCCGATTCGCTCCAGGGCACCCCGGAAAACAAAGAAATCCACGACGAACCCCACGACAACGATCAACGCGGCGCCGCCGCCAACCACCAGCCGGCGGCTAAGTCCTCTTTCCAGCTTCCTTACCTCGGCTCGAAGCTCATCGGGCGATACAGGAACCGGATTGGGCCGATTGACATTCATTCGACCTCCACGGGGGTCTTCAGGGCGGCCGCCACCAGCGCGATCAGAAGGCCGGCAGCGAATACGGCGTTGCCGGCACGGTTCGGTCGTCCTACCGCGGGAGTCTCCACAAATGCGTGCCACGCGTACGCCAGCGCCGCGCCTCCACTGAGAGCCAGTCTATGGCGCGGGCCCCATCCCTTCCCGCGCGACCAGGTCCGAATCAGGAGAATCACGCTAACATCAAGGACCAGGTAGAGGCAAACCGTCCACCAGCCCCATTGATTCGGAATGATCAGAAACGCAGACCCGGCGATGAGGGCAGTGAGGCCGGCGGTCGAATATAGCGGCGCCGATCGCCGACCGTGTACGCCGCTTAGTTGCGGCAGACGAAAGGCCAGGACGATCAGTGCCACGATGATTGCCGCCGTCGAGGCGAGCTGCGAACGCGAAGCAACGAAGTGAGCAGCATCTTCCCGGATCGTAAATCTTGCTATGGAGATACTTCCGAGCGCGAATAAGATGGCGACCAAGGCGAGGCCGGGCCCTCTGAGCCACGGCCGGGGAGCCGACTGCGCCGACAGTCCTTCCACCATCGCGATGGAAACGGGGATACTCCAAACGGCGTGCAAAGTCAGCACGAACACCGTCCACCAGGCGCCGATTCCGAACACAGGGATGTACTCGGGTTGCAGGAGATGCTGATTCAACCCCAGATAGTTCGGGTTGAAAAGGCTCTGCGTGACAAGTCCCTCTTCCAGAACTCCGTACGCAAGGGCGAGGACGATGATACTCGGCCAGCCGAGCCCGGCGCGCCTTACCGCTTCACGGGTCAGGATAGCGCCTCCCCCATACATCGGCCCGAGAACCACCAGGGTACCGAGCATTGTGATCGGCAGACTGCCGAGGAGATATTCGGCGATCAGCGGGGCGGCAAAGAATAAAACGATGGCCGGCAGAACACGTTTCATTTTCAGCGAGACTCCCCTCATGCGACCCGGACGTTCTGCTTGGCGAATCGCACGGCAACTCCGCAGCCGTCCCCGTCGATCCGGCACGCTCCGAAATGACTCTGTTCGGACATGCGGGCGAAATCTTCCCGCGTATACGCGCGCTTGAGCAGGACGTGCCGAAACGTCCACTTCGTCATCCACGCGTCGATGTGACCGCGCCCGCTCAACTTCACAAATGCGTCGATCGCGGCATCAGGACATTCCTTGCAGAGATCCACGATCAACGCTTCTCCCGTTGGCCGCAGCACGCGATACATTTCGTTCAGGGCCTTGACCGGTTCTGAAAAGTTCTTGAAGGCGGCGGAACAATAGACGAAATCGAAGGACTCGTCCGCAAACGGCATGGCCGAGGCGTTCCCCAGGCGAAAATCGACGTTGACGCCTGCCGTTCGCGCATTTTTAGCGGCGATCTTTACCAGCGTTCGGCTAATGTCCAGCCCGGTGATCCGGAAATCGCCGAGCTTCGCCAGTTCGATGGCGAAGAATCCGGGTCCCGGCGCGACGTCCAACACGCAAGCGCCGGCAGGCAACCGCTCGGCGGCGGACTTCGCCTCGCGGCGAAAATCCTCCATGTCGTTCCGCCTGGTCGAGGCGTACCAGCGTGCAATCCATCCCTCCATTCCCGTTCCTTTCCAGGGTTTCGGCTGTGCGGTGGGCATGACTTGACTCCTTTCTGAAGTTCCGTTAATATCTCAATGTTGCAGCTTCTTAACTGTGCAGCTAATTTATCTTAATAATGCAGCTATCGTATGTCAAGCGGAAAATCGAGAAAAGACCAGAAGCGGGCTGAACTGCTGCGAAGACTCTCGGACCTCGGAAGGAAGATCGGCACGCAAACGGTCTTCCTGCACCAGGCAATCGCGCAGGGCATCGGCCTAAACGCTACCGATACCAAGTGCCTGGACCTGATCGGCTCTGAGCCGGATGGCACGGTTACGGCCGGAAGGCTTTCAGACCTGACCGGCCTGACGACGGGGGCCATCACCCACATCCTGGACCGGCTCGAAAAGCGAGGATTTGTGGAGCGTGTGCGCGATACCGGGGACCGGCGCCGAGTGTTCGTTCGCGTAGGGGCCAGCAGCCTGGAGCCATTGCTGCCGAAATACGAAGCCCTTGGGAAGGCGTACATGGCCCTCGCCGGGCATTACAGCGATGCCGAGCTGTCGCTGATCTGCGGCTATATGGATAAGGCGTCGGAGCTAACGGAGCGGCTGATGGCCGATATGATCGCGGCCCGCCGGCCCCCGGAGACTCAGGCCATCGGCAGTTTGTAAGCTTAGACCACCACTACGCTCACCAGGCCAGGACGGTGGACCCCGTGAACCAGGATCTGCTCGATATCGGCGACGTGGCTCGGGCCGGTGATCGACGGCATCGATCTGGTGGATTCAGCGTACTCGGCAGCACGAACGCCGTAGCTCGGACCCGCTCAGGACCGACACTGCACGACGGTCTGTGGGTAGCGGAGTCGCCCGAAAAGAGAATTCCACCGATGTCACAAGATTCTACTCACCTGGACGCTAACGCTCGAAGGTGAGAGGTGCCCCGCCGATGATAGCCCGTCGCGGTAGCGTTTAGGCGAAGCTCCCATGCAGCCGAGCCCGATAGACCCACGTTCGGAGCGAACAGCGCCCGTCAAACCTGTCGAAACTCCGCCATAGCGCCAGATGAATCTCCTGCACGAGGTCCCGCCGCTGGTCCGCGTCGGCCTCGTAGGAATAGGCCAGCCGTTCGAGAGCCGCGCCATGGTCCTGGGCGGCCTGCCGATAGTATGCTTTAGGCCCGCTGCGCGCTTCGCCTGCCGGCTCGTCTTCGCTCACATAGAGGTAGTCAACACCCGCGTGACTTCCTTACAGGAATACTAGATCCGTTTCGTTGAACTGCCGCAGCCGGCATGGCCGCACGGTCCGGCACGCGACGAAAATCGCGGCCGAGTTCCGGGAGGTCTCCAAGGCCCGCCGCGAGGCGAAAGTCCCGCTCCCGTTCGAGTCCGGGCTCTGCGGGATGGGGAAGGTCATTGCCGCGCGCCGGACCATCGGCTCGGTACAGTTCCGGCGATCGCCCGTTGAAGATCGCCGTGCCTCAGGCGAACCCGCCCGGGTACAGAACGGTGATGTAAACCGCCGGCTGGCTGGAGATCCCTCCAACCTGAAGCACCACCGGAACCGGCACGTGCAGGTCCTGGTCCAGCAGAAACGTCGTTGCCGCCAGTGCATTCGCGGGCACCGTCACATCGATCTGCGTGACTCCGGGAAGGCCGGGCGCGGGCCCGATGCGCAGAATCTGCGCCGCCACGCCGCCAATAGTCACCGTAACGGGTGCGGATGGCTGAGCGGCGAGACCATCGCCAGTGGCGAATAAGATCACGGTATCTCCGGGCGCGGCCGAAGCGGTCAAGCTGTTGTACGAATGGTCCCGATCGATGGCAGCCGCCAGCCCTCTGCCGGTTGAGTCGTAGGTGAACAGGGCCGGCGCAAACGGCACGAGCGCCGCCGTGAACCGGGCGGCGGTGCCGCCGAGATAGCGCACTTCGACACTTGCGGTGCTTCCGGCAACCGATGGCACGATGGCCGCCACCTGCGTTGCCGACGTGTAGATCACCGGCGCCGCAACGCCGTCGAAGAACACCTGCGTCCCGGCAACTTCGGTGCCGAGTGCGCCCGAGCCGTCTGGCGGGTTTGTCACGAGGCTTGCAGGGCCCAGGCCGAAACCGAACAGCGTCACCGCTTCACCTGCCGCAATCGGCCCGGCCAACATGCTAGCCGCATTGGCGATCGGGCTCGGCTTCAGCATGCGAACCGCGCCATTCGGCAGGTCGGCGACATATACGTTGAAATTCGAATCGACGGCCAAGCCGTAAGGGCTCCCCAACAGCGCGCTTGTGGCCGGCCCGCCATCGCCGGAATAACCGTGCAGGAAAAGATCCAGGTTTCCGTCAAAATAGGCCAGGTAACCGTACAACGCACGTCCGGCGACGGTCGATATGATTCCAGCCGCGGAGACCCGGCGGACATGATTGCCCCGCGTCTCCGCAATATAAAGGTTCCCCGCCGTATCGGCCGCAACGCCCTGAGGCCCCGACAATACGGCGGAGGTCGCCGGCAGCCCGTCGTCGCTGGATTCATGGTACATGTCGGCGCAACCTGCGACCGTCGAGATCGTGCCGTCCCGCGAGATTCGGCGAATGCGGTTATTGCCCGTATCCGCAACATACAGGTTGCCGGAAGCATCCATCGCGAGGCTGGTGGGCGCGCTGAGCTGTGCCTTGAGAGCGGGGCCTCCATCGCCGGAGAACCCCGGTGTCCCATTTCCGGCGACCGTCGATATCGTGCCGTCCGGGCCGATCTTCCGCACCCGGTGGTTATAGGTATCCGCGATGAAGAGGTTACCGGAAGCGTCAACTGCCACACCGTGCGGGCAGGCGAGTTCTGCGTTGACCGCGGGACCGCCGTCGCCCGCATATCCCGCGGTTCCGGTCCCCGCGACAGTAGCGATCGCGCCCGCCGCCGATAGCTTGCGAATGCGCGCCCCGAGGCACTCCGCCACGTAGACACTGCCCGCGCCATCCACCGCGACGCCCAGCGGCACGTCGATCTGCGCGAGGGCGGCGGGTCCTCCATCGCCCGAGTCGCCTCGCACACCGGTTCCCGCGACCGTCGAGATGGTGCCGTTTGCCGCGATCTTCCGGACCGTGTGGTTGCCGGAGTCGCCGATGTACAGGTTCCCGCCACCGTCGGCCGCTACGCCCCACGGAGCATTCAGTTGAGCGGCAGTCGCCATGCCTCCATCTCCCGAGTAGGCCTGGCTGCCGTTTCCGGCGACGGTCGTCATCGTTCCATTTGACGCGATCTTACGAATATCCTGACCGCCCGGGGATATGTAGACGGGTCCGCCGCCCGCATCGAAAACTTCCGCGTCCCCTGCCTCTGCCACATAGATGTTGCCCGCCTTGTCGATAGCCAGGCCATTCGGGCCAGCCAGCGGCGCCCCGGTTGCCGGGCCGCCGGCAATCGTGGAGACGGTTCCGTCTCCGGCGATCCTGAGAATCCGGTCGTTGAGCGTGTCCGCCAGGTAGAGCGTGCCTTGTGAACTGACGGCGAGACCGCCGATTCTTCCCAGCACGGCTTGGGTTGCCGGACCGCCCTCGCCGGAGTAGCCGCCGCTGGCGGTTGGCGTTCCGGCCACCGCGGCGATGATCCCAGCGGTCGGGATCTTCCAAACTCGGGAGTTTACGGCAACGTAGACGACGCCGGAAGAATCCGCGGCGATAGCCGTTGGCGGCGCCCCGCACTGGTATGAACTGCAACTTGCCACCGTCCGGATGATGCCATCGGACGAGACCTTGCGCACCGAAACGTTGTCCACCAGGTACAGGTTCCCCGCGGAGTCGAGCGCAACTCCGAATGGCTGATACAGCGTCGCCAGATTTGCCGGGCCGCCATCGCCCGCTCCGTTCGCGGTGCCGCCGGCGCCCGCGACGGTCGCGATCAGACCGTCGATCGAGACTCGCCGGATTCGGCCGTTTCCGGTGTCGGCGACATAGAGATTGCCCGATGCGTCCACCGCCAGTCCGTTTGGATTATTGAGCTGGGCGCCGGCCGCTGGACCGCCGTCGCCGGAGAAGCCCGGCCTCGCGTTTCCCGCGATCCGCGTAAGGCTGTTGCCGGCATCGATCTTGAAGACGGCGTTGCGGCTGGAGAAGTAGACGTTACCCGATGGGTCGGCCGCCACCTGGCTGGGCGAAATCGAGGCACTCATCGCCGGGACGGGCGTTTGAGGAGGCACTCCCCCCGCTGCCGTGTCGATCGCGTACGGCTGGGCGATAAGCGAGGCACTCGCGAACAACACGGCCGCAATGTGCCGCATTGGATTCATTCAGTGCTTCCCGAAGTGCCGCGGCGCGCTGGGATGAGACGGCGCTGAGCTGGGACGGGCGTTTGAGGAGGCACTCCCCCCGCTGCCGTGTCGATCGCGTACGGCTGGGCGGCAAGCGAGGCACTTGCAAACAATACGGCCGCAATGTGCCGCATTGGATTCATTCAGTGCTTCCCGAAGTGCCGCGGCGCGCTGGGATGCGACGGCGCTGACGGCCGCGACGGCGCCGGCGTGAATCCGCGGTGCGGCGGTGGCGCGGCGTGCGGCTCGCCGGGCTTCGCTCCGCTGCCGAACTGGTGTGGGCTGTTGTCGCCGCCGGGCTGGCGCGCTCCGGGCGATGCGTACGGCGAACTGCGGTACCCGCCCGGCTTGCTGGAGTACTGCGAGCTCTTGAACCCGCCGCTTCTGGCGTAGCTGCTGCCCGAGTACCGCTCCTGCGTGGCCGTGCCCTGCGATCCGTAACGGGGCGCACCACCGGCCGAGTCGTTGCCGTAGTAGGTCCGTCCAATGCGGCGCGACTCGTAGTAGCCGTCCCAGTCGTAGCGCTCCAGCGGCCGGTAGGAGTGGTTGAACAGCAGGTCGCGCATCAGCGCGTACTGCCCGTAGAACACCCAGAAATCGCGCCCGTCGCGATGGTCCCAATAGCCGTATTGGTTGGTCTGGCCCGGAGGCACCATGTAGGCGAACCCGGCCGGCTGCGCCACGCGTTCGGCTTCGGAATCGAACTGCCCCGGATTCTTGTGCTCTACCGCCATGCCGAGGTCGTTCTGCATGGCCCGGTAGGTGGGCTGCGGCACTGTCACCCACCGCTCCTCCGACGCGGCGGCGCCGTTCTTCGCCGTGGCGTCGGGGTAGTGCGTGGTCACGGTGCGGATCTGCTGCTCGTACGCGCCGCCGTGGCTGCGCATGTCCACCAGCAGCTTGTCCCACGAGTTGTAGAGTTGCCCAACCAGCGCTTGGAGCTCGGCGGCGCCGCGAGGCAGCTTTTCGGCCGTCGAATGCAGCGAGTCCTCCGCCGCCACGAACGCGCCGAAATCCAGGTGCGCGAAATCGTTGGCCGCGGCCGTGCGGCGGGTGTCCGCGCTCTTCTGCCACAGCGTCTCAGCCTGCGCGATGCTCCCCTTCAGGCCCGCCACGCCGGCGTCCAGATCCGCCTTCTTCCGCGGCCAATCCGTCTCCGCCTTCTGCACCGCGGCCATGAGCGGTACGGTATCGAAGCCGTGGATGGCGCGGTAATCGGCTTCCAGTTGCCGCAGTTCGTCGGGCAGGCGGCGCTTGACGTCGACCCAGTGCGCGGCTTCCCGCTCGATGCCCGTGGAGGTCCCGAGCACCGACGTGCGCAGGCTGCGTTCGTGCGCCAATAATTCCGCGGCGTGCTCGCGGTCCGTGCGGCGGTTGGCCTTCTCGATGCCGGCGAGCGCCGTCATGTCCGTGGCGGCCGATTCCAGCATCGCCTTCTGACCGGCCAGCGCCGCGGCCCACTGCCCGCTTGCCGGAACCGCGCGGAAGAGGTCGGGCTCCGATGCCAGATCGCCCGCCACCGCCGCTGCCGTGGCGTCCACTTCGTGGCGCGCGGAGGCCAGCGCGGCGCGCTCGGAATCGATCTGCGCCCGCACGCCGCGCGGCAGATCGTCCAGGCCGGCGAACGGCACGGTGACAATCAGAACGCTGAGAAGAACGGCGAGGAATTTCAGTCCGGACCGGCTCATGGGCCTACCCTTTGCCCCGGTACACGGTTACATCGTCCGGAGCGATCCCCTGGTACAAAGCCACCGCGAACGGCTCGTCCTGGTCCTTACGAAGCGCTAGCTGCCCGCGGCCGCTCTGTTCCCGGAACTCCCAGTAGTAGAACCCGCGGGGCTGCGGGAGATTGTTGCGCGTGGCGTGGGCTTCGCGGCTCAGGAGGTAGAGCCACACTTTGCCGTCGAATTCGAACGAGTCGGCGGTGTTCTGGCGCTGGTCCATCTGTCCCAGGTCGTCTTCGGAAAGGCCCAGGTCTTCGAGCGAGAGCTTGCGCGGGTCCACGTGTACGGCGGCCTCGAGCTCGTCGCCGGAGGCGTCCACCCGCAGCGTCACGCGCCGCGTCTTGTACGGGCCGGTCAGCTCGAACCAGCGGCGCGGCCCGCTTTCGATCCACGTGCAGCCCTCGGCCGTGAACTGCAGGTCGGTCATGTCGTCGCCCACGCCGGTGATGGATATGGCGTCGCCGATGCGGGCGTCGGACGCCTTCAGATTGGCCAGGTCTTCCACCGGCGCCGCAGGGGTTTTCGACCTTTTGAAAAGTTCCATGAGAACCGCCACCAGCAGCACGCCCAGTATGGCGACTACCGTAATGGTGATCATTGGGGCCTGGGCAATTCCTTGGGAATCTCGGGCGGCGCGGGCTTCTTCCGCTCCAGCTTGAGGGCTTCCAGTTCCTTGTCCACGCTGTGATCGCCCAACTGCGCGAACTGCTTCTCCAGGTCCTCGTCCTTGCCGGCGGAGGAGAGTTGATCGAACGCCTTGGCGGTGGCCTCCTCGCGGGAGACCGATTCCTCGAAACGGCCCAGGGCGGCGAACGCGTTGTCCGCGTGGCCCACGCCCGACATGGCTTCGGCCACCTTGCGCTGCGCCATGGCGGCGTTGCGGCGCGCCACCAGCGTGGTGGCGGTGCGCTCGCCTTCTTCGATCTTGCCCTTCAGCTCGGTCACCTGCTGACGGAGCTTGTCGCTGGCCTGCTGGGCCGAATCGACGGAGGTCTTCATCGAGGCCACCTGCTGGTCGCACTCGGCTTTCTTGGCCAGCGCCTTGCGCGCCAGGTCCTCGTTGCCGGCGTCCAGCGCCTGCCCGGCGCGGTCCTTCCAGTCCTGCGACTGGCGCACGTACTTCTGGTATTCGGCGTCCAGGCGGTTGAAGTTGCTCATCGCCATCGCCGAGGCCTGCACCACTTTGTTCAGCTCGGTCTTCATGTCCGCCACGGTCTGGTTCACCGTGGCTTCGAAGGTGGCGTCCTCGAGGGCGCCCACGCCCGCGTTGGCCTGGCCTCGCGCCACGCGGCCGGCGCGGCTGAAGATGTCGGATAAGAATGCCATAGATGTGTTCCTCCGTTACGCTTTGAACTCCGGGAGCAGACTGCGGGCGGAGATCGCGTCCACCAGCAGAAAGTGAACGCAGGCGAGGATCTCGTCCTCGTCGCCGGACTCCAGATCGCGCAGTTTGCAGAAGTTGGCCAGCGTCACGGCGACGCGGTCAAGGCCGGCGTCGTAGAGCTGGAAGTGCGAAGTGGAGATGCCGTTGTCGGCAGCCAGCATTCGCGCCATGATTTCGGCGGTGACCGCGGCGCGCGGCGCCACCGTGCAGGTGAGCGACAGAAACAGTACGTCGCCCTGGAGCACCGCCTGCAGGCCGACCCCGCTATGCGTGTCCTGAATTCTCAATGTATCGGCGGCTGGTTCGGAGACTTGGTACCCTCTCTCCGCCAGAAGGGCATGGATCTGGCCCAGTCGAGGGCTGGTTGTGGCTGTCATGGATGTTCGCTACTCATTATGCCCTACGCAACCGCCGAAAAGAAGTTCAATAAGCCGCCGGCCCGGGGGCTGATGTACTACTACCTGTCGAATTCTTCGCGTGCCGCGACGGTTTTATGTGGGGCAGGCTGGCAGCCTGCGGCCGATTGTCAATCGGCCCGGCGAGCGGAGCTCGCCTGCGCGCGAGACGATCTGGCCCCCGGCAGCCCGGAATATCCCGCGCGGTTGGGTTGCGGCTCTGCTGCTATGCGGGGCAGGCTGGCAGCCTGCGGCCGGTTGTTAACCGGCCCAGCCGGCAGCATGCGCGTGTCCGAGGGAGGGCTGCCGACCGGCGCCGCGAGCCGGCATCCTTAGCCACCGGCCGAAACTACCCGCGCGGCGAGGCAACACCCCCGCAGCCGATCTGGGCGAAACGGCCAGACTCTGGCCGCTGCGTGTATGTATCTTATTGAATCCAATAGGCGAAATGCCACAGCCGCAGCCAGACTCTGGCCGTCCCCGGATGCCACCGAGCTTCTTGCCCGCCGGCTATTTCTTCCCCACGAACTTCAGCGCCGCCGAGTTGATGCAGTAGCGCAGTCCGGCCGGCCCCGGCCCGTCCGGGAACACGTGTCCCAGGTGCGCGTCGCACTTCCTGCACAGCACCTCGACGCGTTCCATGGAGTGCGACCGGTCCGGCCGCGTGTCGATGTTCCGTCCGTCCACCGGCGCCAGGAAGCTGGGCCACCCGGTGCCCGATTCGAACTTCTCGGTGGATTCGAACAGCGCCGTGCCGCAGCAGGCGCAACGGTAGATGCCCGCCTCGTGGGTGTTCCAATGTTCGCCCGTGAACGGGTGTTCCGTGGCCTGCTGGCGCGTGACGCAGAATTCGGCGGGCGCCAGGCCGGCGGCCCAATCCGCCTCGCTGCGGACGATCTTCTTCAGCCGGACCGTCTCGCGCCGCTGGCCGTCGTCGCCCACGTCGACCAGTTCCACCTCCGGCCCCGTGCCGTTTTCCCTGGGGTCAAGCATGCTTCAATTCTACTTCTTGATCTCGACGCTCTTCGGCGCGCCCAAGGGCCGGCGGTACACCGTCTCGAAATCCGGCTTGCCGCCGATCGAAACCCCGGAGGTCGTCGTAGTGCCCACCGCCGGTCTTTCATTCATGCCCACCTGCGGTTCCCTGGCGGCCTGCGGATCGTCGGTGGTCGTCTTGCCCTCCACCTTGACGCGCCCGGCGGGCTGGGGCCGCGCTTCGACGCGATCCACCTGGTCCTTGGGAATGGCCATCTGCTCCTTCTTCACCACCAGCACGAGTCTCTCGTCGCTGGCTTCGTCGAACTTGCCGAGGATCGGCTGCATCGAGCCCTTCTTCAGCACGCGAATCTCCGTGCCGCTTTTGAGCTTGGCGACCGCGGTCCAGGGATCGTCCGCGCAGATAGCGGCCACGGCCGCGGTTAGAAGCAGGAACAGGAATCGTCGCATGGCGAATGTCTCCTAATGGAATTGAGTCTAGCAAACGCCGCGCGGCGGCATGATGGCCCTGTGCGCCGGAACAGGAAGTTCCGCACCAGACCCGCACCAGACTGCTTGCATCTGTGTTATCGTTTTGATAACATAGGGCATAGTGAACGTCGTGAGCAAATCCGGCCTCAAACGGATGATCCGGCAGCACCCCCAGGCCGAATCCGAGTTGCTGGCCTGGTACAAGGCTTCCCGCAGTGCATTCTGGAAGAGCCTCGCCGATGTCCGCTCGGTGTTTCCCACTGCGGATCTTGTGAGTGGGGTCCTGATCTTCAACATCCTACGCAATGATTTGCGCCTCATCGCAGTAGCCGCGTTCAAGTACCAGCGGCTCTACCTGAAGGCATTATTGACTCATAAGCAATATGATCGAAAGGAGTGGATGAAATGGGCACGATAACTCTGAGCCCCCGCAAATACGGCAGCCTTCTCTCCCAGGCGCTTCCCAAGGTGATCGAGACCGATGAGGAACTGGAGCGCCTCGCCGGGGTTCTCGAAAACCTCGATACCTCGGACCATGCCCTAACCCGCGAAGAAATCGCGCTCCAGTCCCTTCTGGCGCAGATCATCCGCGACTACGACGACCGGATCGAGCTGCCGGATGTCCCTCCGCTCGAGATGTTGCACTACCTCATGGAACAGCGTGGCCTACGGCAAGCCGACCTGGTGCCCGTCTTCGGGTCCCGCAGCGTCGCCTCAAACGTGCTCAATGGAAAGAGGGAACTCAGCAAAGCCCATATCCGCGGGCTGGCGGACTTCTTCCATCTCTCCCCCGAAGTGTTTTTCTGAGTACAAGTGGCCGCGCGAGCCCCGGCGCCTACCGCCCCTCGTCGCCCTTACGCCGGATCTTGATATCCAACCTCTTGATCTTCTGATTCAGCGTGGACAACGGCACGTGCAGGCTCTCGGCGGCCTCGGTCTGGCTCCAGTTGCATTGCTCCAGCCGCTCCAGGATCTGGCGGCGCTCGAAATCGTTGACGATCTCGAAGAGCGACGCGTCCGCGGGCAGCGGACCGCCGTCCTTGCGAAGCAGCCGCACGCCGTTGGCTTGCAGCAGCGCGTCCGGCAAAACCTCCAGCGGCACGGCCGGATCGTTGGCCAGCACCACCGCCCGCTCCACCACGTTCTCCAGCTCCCTCACGTTGCCCGGCCAGTTGTGCTCCATCAGCACCTGCATCGCGTCCGGCTGGAACCGCAGCGTCGATTCGCCTCCCGGCGTGAGGAACTTGTTGTTCTGCTTGCAATAGTAAGTGAAGAAATGATCCACCAGCAGCGGGATATCTTCCCGCCGCTCGCGCAGCGGCGGCATGGCGATGGCGATCACGTTCAGCCGGTAATACAGGTCTTCGCGGAACTTACCTTCCCTGACAAGCTGATATAAGTCGGCGTTGGTGGCGGCGAGTATGCGTACGTCCACCTTGATGGGGTCGGTCGAGCCCAGCGGCGTGAATTCCTTCTCCTGGATCACGCGCAGCAGCTTGATCTGCGTCTCCGGTCCCAGCGTGCCCACCTCGTCGAAGAAGATGGTGCCGCGGTCGGCCACCTCGAAGTAGCCTTTCTTCGACTGCACGGCGCTGGTGAAGGCGCCGCGCACGTGGCCGAAGAGCGTGGATTCCAGCAGGTCCGGCGGCAGCGAGCCGCTGTTCACGGCCACGAATACCCACTCGGCGCGCGGCGAGTTGGCGTGGATCGCCTTGGCCACCAGTTCCTTGCCGGTGCCGGTTTCGCCGGTGATGAGGATGGTCGAGCGCGCCTCGGCCACCTGCCCAACCAGGTCCAGCATGCGCACCATGCGCTCGCTCTTGCCGATGATGTTGGGGAAGCTGTAGCGCTGTTTGAGGGCGCGCTTGAGCTGGGTATTCTCGCTCTCCAGCCGGCGGCCGGAGATCATGCGGTCGATCTCGATGATCAGCTTCTCGTTGTCCCAGGGCTTGGAGAAATAGTCGTTGGCGCCCAGCTTCAGCGCGTGGACGGCGGCTTCCACCGACCCATAGGCGGTGATCATGAAGATGGGCGTGTCGCGGTCGCGCCGCCGGACGCGCTCGATGACTTCCATCCCCGAAAGGTCGGGCATCATCAGGTCCAGCAGCACCAGGTCGTAGGCGCGCTCTTCCATCTTGCGCAGGCCTTCGGTGCCGTTCTCGGCCAGCTCGGCGGCGTAGCCTTCGGAGGTCAACAGCAGCTCGAGTCCTTCGCGGATATCGGCTTCGTCGTCGACCACCAGGATTCTGCCCTTAACGGGCAAGGGTTGAGACGAGATCATTTACCGGCTTCCTCGGCGCGGAGAACGGCAGATCGATGCGGAATCTGGCGCCGCCGCCCGGCCGGTTGGAGACTTCGATGGAACCGCCATGCTCTTGAATGATACCGTAGGTCACCGACAGTCCGAGGCCGGTGCCTTTGCGGGCGCTCTTGGTGGTGAAGAACGGGTCGTAGATGCGGTGCAGGTTTTCGGGGGCGATTCCGGTGCCCGTGTCGGCTACCTCGATCCGCGCGCCGGCGCCTTCCGGCCAGGTGCGCACCTCCAGCGTTCCACCGCCCGGCATGGCGTCTCTGGCGTTGAGGAACAGGTTCAGGAACACCTGCTGCAGCTTGCCGGCGTTGCCGTGAATGGTGCGAAGCTCCGGCTCCAGTTCGCATTTGAGCAGGATGCCGGACTTGGTCAGTTGGTGTTCCAGCAGGCTCAAAGTCTCCTGGATCGTGCGGTTCAGGTTGATCTCGCCGAACGACGTGGTGGAGGTCCGGGAGAAGTTCAGCAGCGAGTTCACGATCTCGCTGGCGCGGAAGGTCTGCTTGGCGATCTTGTCGAGGATCATGGATTTCTGCGAATCCTCGGCCACCTGCTTGGCCAGCATCTGGGCGTAGGTGGAGATCACCGCCAGCGGGGTGTTGACCTCGTGCGCCACGCCCGCCGCCAGCAGGCCGATGCTGCTCAGCTTGTCGGCCTGCACCAGGCGCTGCTCCAGTTCGGCGCGGTCGGTCACGTCGTCGAAAATGATCAGCCGCCCGATCCGTTCCTGGTCCTTGGACACCAGCGGCGCGATGGCGATGTTCAACGTGGACTCGCGGAACCGTCCCTCGACCGGCGGCGTGCCGCCTCCGCCGTGCCCGTTGCCTTCGCCGTCTCCGTTGCTTCCGGCGTTGGCCGCCGTGGGGCGCAGCACGAACTTGTAGATGTGGTGGATGCCGGTTTCGCCGCGCACGCGGTCGAATTGCTCGCACAGATCGGCCGGGAAGATGTCCGCCAGGGCGCGGCCCAGAGCACGCTCGCGGGGCACGCCGGTCAATTGCTCGATCTGCGTGTTCCAGCTTTCCACGCGGTCTTCGAGGTCGGCCGCCAGGATGCCCACGTTGATGGACTCGACGATGTTCTCGCTGAACTCCTTCAGCCGTTCGTACTCCTCCACCTTGCGCTGCAGCGAACGGTACAACGACGCGTTTTCGATGGCGATGGCCACGTAACCGGTGAGGGTGAGCAGCAGTTCCACGTCCACGCTCGAGAGGTAGTCGCCGTCGGCCGTCCGGCTGACGCCCAGGTAGGCGATGGTGCGGCCGCGCACCGTGCAGGGCAGGTAGTAGGTCAGGTCCAGATCGGCGATGGCGTTCTTCACCGAGGCGGGCCAGGCGCGCGACACCGCATCCAGGAAATGGCGCGTGCGCTCGAAGAACAGGTACGGTTCGGTGCGCGGCCAGTTCAGAAAGCCGAGATCGAGCGACTCGGGATCGGCCGCGGCCAGGCGCGGGTTGCTCCCCATGGCTTTTTTGAGATGGAACCGGCTGCCCTCCTGGTCTTCGGCCAGGAAGAACGCCACGTGCCGGATGCCCAGGGTTTCGATCAGCCGCTCGCCGGCGGCCGACAGCATGGTGTCGAGGTCGGTCTCGGCGCCCAGCTCGCGGGCGAATTCCACCAGCGTGCGGCGATAGTCGTAACGGTCCTGGTAAAAATGGCGGTCCAGCCATTCCTGCGCCCACGCGCGCACCGGCTGCAGCAGGAATGCCGCCAGGAGCATGATCAGGACCACGGCGCTCAGGGGCAGGTCCTGGAACGAAACGTGGACCACGCTCGCCAGAGTGAAGATGATTCCGTAGAACCCCGCCAGCACGCACAGCGTGGCCAGGGTGTAGGCGTAGCCACGGCGAAACAGGATGTCCACGTCCATCAGCCGGTAGCGAACGATGGCATACGCCAGGGTGAGCGGAATCAGCACCATCGAGAGCACCATCAGCTTCAGGTACTCGGCCGGCAGCGTTCCAAACGCGGAATAGGGCAGCACGTAAAACAGGCCGCACGGGAGGAATCCGCAGACGGTGCCGTTGCGCAGCCACTTCAACTGCTGGCGCACCAGCGTATCCTCGGCGCGCCGGTATTGAATCCCGAGGACAAAGGCGCCCAGGCCGTACGGCGCGGCAGCCAGAATCCCGTTGGCGCGGTCCAGCAGCCAGCGCATCTCGATCAGCGAACCCTCCCCCAGACGCAGCGTGCCGGTGGCGAATGCCAGGTATGCCAGGAACAGCAGACCGCCGGGCAGGTAGATCAGGGCCGCGCGCAGAGGCTTCCCGAACGGCGGCACCGGCTCGGGGAATATCAGGCAGAAGTGCAGGAACAGGGCCGGCGCCAGCAGGCTGGCGGCCACGTTGCAGAAGTAGACCGCCTTGTCGAAGGCGTTAAGCTGTCCGGTGTAATGGAAGCAGAAGAACACGAAGGAAGCCAGACAAAGAAAATAGAAATGCCGCGCCCGTTGCGCGCTGCCGCGCCGGAAGTACACGAATAGACCGATTACGAGGTAAGCGGCGCCCACGATGTACTGGTAGCTGACCACCCGGTCGAGCGGCACCTCGCCCACAATCAGGTTGGCGTCGAACTCCACGCCTCGCTCGAGGAGGCGATAATCCGCCTTGCCCCAGGCCTTGATGGAGGCCAGCACCCGGGCGACGTCCGTCTCGTTTTCGATTATGACGTTGTTGATGCTCTGTAGGCGGTCGCCAGCGTGGATGCCGGCGTTGGCTCCGGGACTACCCGCGGGGACTTCGAGGGCTTGCACCCCACCCGTCCGGTTCACCCAAATTACGCCGTCGTCCGGCAGCCGGAACCGCTGGTATTCCTTGAAGTTAATGACCGCGCCGACAGCGGCGGCGAGGGTCACTATCGTCAAGATCGCGGTGGACAGTTGGAACTTCAGTTCCTGGAGCATGGCAGCCGCCGATGCGAGCTAGCGAGACAATAATCCTCGCATTCGCTTGCACGTTTCATGCCGCTGTGCTATTCCACCCCCGGCAAATCGAAAACTCTTTGTTAATCTGTCGTTTGCCGCAGGGACAGGAACTGCAATCCGTTATTTGGGAGAATGCCACTACGCTTCCGTGTATCTCCCTGTCACAGGTGACCTGGCGTAGCCCGGGACCGGGGAGTGGTACTGTCTGGTTTCGTACCCTGGATGAGGCGCCGGGTGGCAGTCCTGGAACCCCGGAATCATGGAGATACCAGCAAATGCTGTATAATATACGAGATGCGGGCCGCAACCGCGCGGTTCCCGCCAACATCACATAAGGACAACGATGCGAACGGCGATACTCCCTGCCATTCTGGCGCTGGCTGCCTTGACCGCGTATCCGGCTCTGGGCCAGAAGAACAAGAAGGCCACTCCGGCGGCGCCGGACGCTCCGGCCGCCACTCCGGAAAAGGCGAATCCGGGCGAGGATGCCGAAAGCACCCAGGATTTCGTGATCGGCGCCGAAGACGTGCTCAGCATCTCGGTTTACGACCAGCCGCAATTCACCGTGATCAACCAGTCGGTGCGTCCCGACGGCATCATCTCCATGCCGCTCGTGGGCGAGGTGAAAGCCATGGGGAAGACTCCCCGGGACCTGGAGGCCGAGATCGCCAAGATCCTGGCGGACAAGTACCTGCGCACCACCCCCCGCGTGATGATAACCGTCAACACGGTCAAGAGCCGGTATTTCATGATCGAGGGTGGCGTCAACAAGCCGGGACAGGTTCGATCTGCTGGTCCCCACCACGATCTTGCAGGCCCTGGTCAATGCCGGCGGTTTCCACGAGTTCGCGAACACCAAAAAGATCAACCTGTTGCGCGACGGCAAGGTCATCGTGGTGTTCAATTTCAATGAAGCTATCAAAGGCAAGCACGCCGGAGAAGAATATCTATCTGAAGCACGGCGACCTGATTGCCGTCAAGGAATAGCCGAGCAGGTCGAGGAGGATTCTGAGGTCTATGAGCGCGCCCCTGAACAGTTTTGTTACGGTTTCCCGGCGGCCACCCGATGTCGAGGACTATATCGACATGGCGCGGCGCTACCGGTCCTGGATCATCGGGCCGATGTTCCTCGGGTTGGTGGTCTCCACCGTAGTCGCGTTCTACTGGGACGACACGTTCGTCTCCCGTGCGACCATGCGCATCACGCCGCAGATCGTGTCCGAGCGGCTGGTGGAGAACACCGGCAACCACCCAGCTCAGCCAGAGGTTGGAGGAGATCACCACCTCCATCCTGAGCCACACCAACCTGATCAGCCTCGATCACCGATCCGCAGCTCAACCTGTACCCGAAGGACCGCGCCAAAGGCAAGGCCCTGGAAGACGTGGCCGCGGGAATGGCAAAGGACATCAAGATCATCCCCGGGGCGCCCGTGGAGACGGGCAGCGGCCGCGTGGCGTCGGCCTTCCGGATCGAGTTCCCCTACACCGACCGGTTCAAAGCCCAAAAGGTGGTGAACCGGCTGGTGTCGATGTACGAGGAACAGAACTCGCGGGAACAGCGCGAGCCAGGCCAAGACCACCAGCAATTTCCTGAGCGATCAGCTCAAGCAGGCTCAGGAAAAACTCTCGGGCGCCGAGGATGCCATCACCAAGTTCACCATCGAGAACCGGGGCCACCTGCCGCAAGAGTTGCAAAGCAATATAACTCAACTGCAAGGCTTGCGCATGCAGGTCGGCCAGGCGAACGACCAGATTGGCGGCGCCTCCACTCAGAAGATCTACTACGAGTCCAACTTGAAGAACCTGCAAACCCAGGAGAAAACTTTGCGGGACAACCTGGAAACCACCATGACGGGGCCGGGAGCGTCGGCGAGCGACGTGACCAACCAGTGGCGGAAGAGCATTCAGGATTTGACCGTCCTGTTGGACGCGGCCCGGAAGCAGTACCAGGACAGCATGCCGGAAGTCCAGAATTTGCAGGCGAAACTCGACTTTGCGCAAAAGCAGTTGGACAAGCAGGAAAAGGAAGATGCCGACCGGGCCGCTCAAAGCCCCGCCGGTGTCGTCCGTGTGAGGAATCCGCAGGCAGCCGAGCGGCTGGACGCCGTCAGGGGAGAGATGTCTACCTTGCGGAGCCAGATCGCCCAGATGGAGACCATTATCCAGAACAAGAACAAGCAGATCGAGGAGCTGACCCGGGAAATGGTTGTCGTTCAGAAATCCGTGGACGCCAGCGGACTGAACTCGCAAGAGTATAACCGGTTGTTGCACGAGCGGGAAATGGCCCAGATGGAAGTTCAGGATCTGACCAAGAAGCAGAACGCATCGGCCACCCAGGAGAGCCTGGAAGAGCGGCAGGCCGGTGAGAAACTGGAAACTCTCGATATGGCTTCCTTGCCGGAGACCGCCACCGAGCCGAAACGGGAGGTTTGGGCCGCGGTCGGCACCCTCATGGGCCTGATGGTGGGGCTGATCATGGCCGGCGCCAAGGAAATGAAGAATACGTCGCTCAAGAACTTGAAGGACGTTCGCGCCTATACCAACCTGCCCATATTGAGCAGCATTCCCCTGCTGGAAAATGCCCTGCTGTTGCGCCGCAAGAGGCGCCTGTTCTGGCTGGCCTGGACCAGCGCCTTCCTCCTGGGGTTGGTCTGCATCAGCGCATCGATGTATTACCACTTCGTCCTGAGGGCGTAGGTGCGCTTCGCGAGCCGGGGCTGGAAGAGTGAAGCCCGCCCCACATTGGAGATTGCATGAGCCGAGTACACGATGCATTGCGCCGCGCCGAGCAAGGAACCGCCTATCCGGAGGAGGGATACCCGGCACGCGGCCCGGACGAGATCCGGGGACCCGAGAATCCGCCCATGCATGGCGGCGTGGTGGCGAGCCCGGCCGGGCGGCTGAATCTCAGCCCGGCAATGCTGGCGGAGGTGCCGGTAGTGCGGTTCCAGCCCGCTCCGGAATCGCACCTGCTGGATCTCAACAACTCCCACGAAACTCCAGCCGAGGAATTCCGTACGCTGCGTACCCGGCTGAATCACCTGCAAACCCTGCAGCCCCTGCATACCGTGGTGGTCACCAGCCCATCGCCGGCCGAAGGCAAGACGTTCTCCGCGGTGAATCTGGCGCTGGCCCAGGCCCATATCGCCGAAAACTCCGTTTTGCTGGGCGACTTCGATTTGCGCCGGCCGATTATCCACAACCTCTTCCAGATCGACCGTACGCCCGGCCTTTCGGACTATCTGACCGGGCGCTGCACCTTCCCGCAGGCGCTGCGCAAGGTGGAGGGAATGAACCTCTACCTGCTGCCCGCCGGCTCGATGGTGAAGAACCCGCTCGAACTGCTGAACATGCGGCAGGCCAGAGCGCTGTTCGAGGAGCTGCCCCGCATCGTCAACTGGGCGATCTTCGACACTCCGCCGCTGCTGTTCTCGGCCGACGCCAACCTGCTGGCGACGCTGGCCGATGGCACCGTCCTGGTGGTGAAGATCGGTTCCACCACGTTTGACAACGTGCAGCGCGCCATGCAGTCGCTGTGCGAGAACAACGTGCTCGGAATCGTCGCCAACGGCGCCCGCGCCTCGGAACTGTACAGCAAGTACACCTACTACTACTCCAAGACGGAATAGATCGTTGTGGGGCGGACCCCCTGGTCCGCGCGGGACGCCCTCGTCCCGCTCTTCGCTGGCAGAATCAAGTGCCTGCCACCGGCGAGAGGCCGGCCAGGGGACCGGCCGCGGACGGGCTCGGAGGGCACCCCGTCCGCTCCACAAGCGGTTCTAGTGCCTTGACCGCGAGAAACCGTTCCTTTGCCACGGGCCGCTCGCTCACGCTCGCGGTTCTGTCCGGAACCGCGAGCGTGAGCGAGCGGCCCGGTAATGGCACCAAATCACACGGTCGAAGACCTAGCCCGAGGATTCGGGGCCGAAGTCCCACGCATCGCCCCACGCCGCCGCACGCGCAGCGCGGAAAGCCGCGCGGTCGCGGCGCGCGATGCGTTCGCAGCAGGTTCCCGAAGCCCGGCAGATCTCGAGCGCCACCAGCCCGGGACGGTGTTCCGGACGGCGAAGAATGCGCCCCGCGGCGAGCGCGGCGGGTTCGCGCCCGAGCGCAACGTAGCTGAACTTCTCGTCTTCGTAATTGAGGCCGGCGTCTTTCACCCGGCGGTGCAGGCTGGAGCGCTCCACGCGTCCGGCGAAGTGGCACCAGTCGGGGGCGGCCAGGGGACAAGGCGTCTCCGCCGGGCAGGGAGCGATCATGCGGGCTCCCAGGCCGAGCAACTGGCCGCGGATTTCGCGGATGCGGGCGAATCCGGCGGGCGTTCCCGGTTCGATGGCCACCAGCGCCACGCGCGCGGCGCGCCACAACCGCGCCGCCACATCCGGCGGTAGCTCATTGAGGGAGTAGGCCGCCATCACCAGGTCGTGCGGCGGAAAGGCCTCCAGGCGGGCGGCGTCCTGCATGCGCAGCGAGGCGCCGGGGAGGCACTCGCGCGCGGCATCGGCGAACGCGCCATCGCGTTCCAGCAGGGTCAGGGCGGCGTCCGGGAACCAGTGGCGGGCGGCCAGCGACGCCGCGCCGGTTCCCGCGCCCACGTCGAGGATGCTGGCGACCGGGCGCCCCTGGAGGCGCTCGCGCACTTCCCCCAGCGTCCGCCAGGCCGCCACATACGTGGCCGGCATGCGCGTCACCAGGTAGGCCGCCGCGCGTTCGGCGGCGGGCAATCGCCGGGCGGCGGCCGGCGCGCCTTCGCGGTAGGCGTCCGACATCGCTCCGGCGGCGCGTTTCAGGGCGGCGAAGCCGACGGCCTCGGCGCGGCGGTCGATGAGGCTGCGCACGTGGGGCGGAAGCTGCATCTTTCCCATGATGGCGGAAACTTCCGCCGCGTGCCGGTGTCTATTTCGGTGGAGGTTGACAACGCAATGTTGACACCACGAGCTCTCGAATAAATCCCGAAACAAGCGAGCGGTCGCGCGCCCGAATGCGCGCGGGAATTTTGGGGATGGCACGGCCCGGCCCCCAGTGGGCCGAGGTGTGTCCGAAAGGAGGACGGTCATGTTCGAACATGTGATGCTGACGGGCGGCCCCAAGGGAAAACGCGTCTGGACGACGTGCGCGGGCGTCACCGGGCAGATGCTGCTGGTGGCGGGAATGGTGGTGGCGCCGATGGTGTGGCCGGAGGCGATGCCGACGGCCGTTTTCACCATGCTGGCGCCGACGGCGCCTCCGGGCCGGGAGGCCAAAGCGGATCCCGAGGCGAGACCGCCGGTGCACCCCGCGCCCATCAGGAAGACGTACCACGTAGTCCCCACTGGCTTGGTCCAGCCAGTTTCCGTTCCGGCGAAGATCGAGATCCTGACCGATAAGTACGAGATCGCGGACGTTGGCCCCACCAGACCGGCGATCGGGGTTCTCGGTGGAGACAAGAACGGCAGCGGGAGCCGGTTGCTGAGAGACTTTCTCGACCGGGCCCAGAGTGTTTACCGGGAGGAGCGGCGCGTGGATCCGATCTCGGTCGCGACACCCGCGGCGGTCCCGGCCCAAAGGGTGACGATAGGGGGCTTGGTGGACCCTCCGCGCCTGGTCTATCGGGTCGAGCCGCGCTATCCGCAGCTTGCCTTGACGTCCCACGTCGAGGGCGTGGTGAACCTGAAGGGCGTCATTGCCATTGACGGCCACATCGCCGAACTGGCCATCGAGAACGGCAACCCTCTTCTGGCGCCGGCTGCCCTGGAGGCGGTCCGGCAGTGGCGCTACACGGCGACCCGCCTCAATGGAGTGCCGGTGGAAGTAATGACCACCATCGCCGTCACGTTCAGACTGAACCGTTAGCCGCGGGCGAATCCTGTGCTACCGTCGGAATAGCATGCCTAAGTTCTTTCTCGGATTGGCCGCCGGCGTTTTGCTGGCGGTTCTCTCGGTGGCGGCTCTTCTCGTCCTGGCGGTGCTGGTTTCGCGGCATCCGCCGGAAATCGCCGCCAACTCGGTTCTGGTGTTGCGGCTGCGCAACGAGATCCCCGAAAAGCCGGGCATGGAGATGCCGGAATTTATGGGCGGCGGCGATTCGCAGCCAACCATCGCCAATGTGTGGATGGCATTGCGCAAGGCGGCTGCCGACCCGCATATCAAAGCCGTGCTCCTCGAGCCGGAGGACCTGTCCGTGGGCTGGGCCCGGCTGGAGGAGATTCGCTCGGACATAGAAACGTTCCGCAAGTCCGGCAAACCGGTTTTCGCTTATCTGCGTGCCCCGTCGGCGCGCGAGTACTACGTGGCGTTGGCGGCCGGCCGTATCTACATGGGCGAATCCGAACCGCTCATGCTGAAGGGGCTGCGCGCCGAGATCTTCTACTTCCGCAACACGCTCGACAAGCTGGGTGTCAGCATGGAAGTGGAACACGCCGGAAAGTATAAGGACTTCGGGGACATGTTCACGCGCAGCGACATGAGCCCCGAAACCCGCGAGGTGATTTCGAGCGTGGTGGACGGCTTGTACGGCAACCTGGTGGACCGCATCGCGGCCGCGCGGCACAAGACGCCCGAGGAGGTTCGCGCCATCGTCGACCAGGGACCCTTCACCGCCCGGCAGGCCTTGCAGGCCGGTTTGGTGGACAAACTGGGTTTCGAAGACCAGATGTGGGCCGATCTGAAGGACACGCTCCACGGCGGCGAACCGAAGAAGGTGGCGCTCAGCCAGTACATGAAGGTGACGCCCGAGGCCGCCGGACTGCCGGGCAAGCGGAAGATCGCGCTGGTGGTGGCCGAAGGCGACATCGTGCGCGGGACGCCGGGCGACGACGGCTCGGGCGAGAGTTCGCTCACCTCCTACGGCTTCGACAAAGTGCTGCGCGGGATCGCCGCGGATTCGGCCATCAAGGGCGTGGTGGTGCGCATCGATTCCCCGGGCGGCGAAGTGACGGCTTCCGACGAAATCTGGCGCGAGATGAACCTGCTGAGCAGGAAGAAGCCGGTGGTGATTTCCATGTCGGACGCGGCCGCTTCCGGCGGGTACTACATGGCGATGACGGGCGACGCCATCGTGGCGTACCCGGAAACCGAAACCGGGAGCATCGGCGTGGTGTTCGGCAAGCCCAACCTCCACGGCCTTTACGATAAGCTGGGCATCTCCAAGGACGGCTTGCAGCGCGGCCGGCACGCGGACATCGATTCCGATTACACGCCGCTGACGCCGGAGGAGCGCCAGGTGCTGCGCGATGGAATCGACGAGAGCTACCGCGATTTCCTGGACAAGGTGGCCACGGCGCGCCGCCGCAAAGTCGAGGAGATCGAGCCGGTGGCGCAGGGCCGCGTCTGGCTGGGATCGCAAGCCCGGGATCGCGGCCTGGTGGACGAACTGGGCGGGCTGGACACGGCCGTCGCCCTGGTGAAGAAGAAGGCCGCCATTCCCTCCGGCGAGAACGTTTCCGTGCTGCTCTATCCCCCGCGGCAGAGCTTCTGGGACCTGATTTTCAAGTCTCGTTCGGCGGAAAGCATGCTGGACGCCAAGGTGCGGAAGCTGGTGGGGTCCGCGCCGTTCCACGCCTGGATGAAGGGCGGGTTCCTGCGCATGACGCCGGTCTGGTTCGAGGTGCGCTAACAGAGCATGCACTCCCACGAACGCCAGCATCGCGCGGGCACGGGCGACGTATTGCGCTGGTCTCTGGCGGCGACCCTGGTTTTCGTCGGGGTGGAGGTCTTCGCCGGACTGCGGGCCCACTCCCTGGCGCTGCTCTCCGATGCGGGGCACAACTTCACCGACGCCCTCGCGCTGCTGCTGGCCTGGTTCGGGGTCTATCTGCAGTCCAAGCCCGCCGACGAGATCAAGACGTTCGGATACCACCGCGCGGGCGTGCTGGCGGCCTTTGTCAACGCCCTGACGCTGGTGGCGCTCTCGCTGTGGCTTCTCTACGAAAGTGTCGCGCGCCTGCGCCATCCCGGCGCCGTCCAGGGGACCGTGATGATGGCGGTGGCCGCGCTCGGGGTGGCGCTGAACGGCGGCATCATGCTGGCTTTGCGCTCCGCCAGGAAAGCGGATCTGAACGTAAGGAGCGCTTTCGTGCACATGCTGGGCGACGCGCTCGGGTCGGTGGCGATTGTCGGCGGCGGGGCGGTGATCCGCTACACCGGCTGGGTGCGGGTGGACCCGGCGCTTTCCATCCTGATCGCGCTGCTGATCGTGTGGACCGCCCGGGACATCGTGCGCGAGTCGCTGAACATTCTGCTGGAGGGGTTGCCGCGCGGGATCGAGCTGCGGGACGTGGTGGCGTCCATGCGGGCGGTGGAAGGCGTTCTGGACGTGCACGATCTGCACATCTGGAGCCTGGGGTCGAGCACCCACGCGCTGAGCTGTCACGTGCTCATAGACGACGTGCCCCCTTCGGCAAGCGAGGCGATCCTGCGGAGCGTCAACGGCGTGCTGGCCGAGCGGTTCCACATTTGCCATACCACCGTGCAGTTCGAGCACGTGGGGTGCGCCATCTCGGAGAACGGGTGCGCCATTCCGGCGGCGCCCGGCGAGCCCGAAGGACACGCGGGCCACCACCACGCGTGAGGATTCGCACGGCCGCTGTGGGGCGGACCCCCGGTCCGCGCGGGACGCCCTCGTCCCGCATCCTGACCGACGATAGTGGCCTCCGGCGGGCACGGGCAGGCCGGCGGGGGCGCCGGCCGCGGACCAGGGGGTCGCCCCACGGTCCGCGCGGGACGCCCCCGTCCCGCATCCTGACCGACGACAGTGGCCTCCGGCGGGCACGGGCAGGCCGGCGGGGGCGCCGGCCGCGGACCAGGGGGTCCGCCCCACAGTCCGCTCGTCCTGGCTTTCGACAGGTCCCGGCAGCTAACCATCGGCGTACTGTTACCGATTCCGGCTTTCGTCGTATATTCGGATACACGGATTCGGTCCCCTATGGCAATTGAGATTATTCCCTCATCCGAGGTCGCACGCCGCGAGTTTCGTCCCCCCATGCCCGACCGCATCGAGGATCTGGGGATCAGCCGCTCCATGGTGAGCGACCTGATACTGCGCTACCTGTGGCTGCATGGAAGCGGCTCGCTGGCTTCGTTGCACGACACGCTGAAGCTGTCTTTCCCGGTACTGGAGAGCATCTATCACCAGTTCCGCAACCAGCACGTGATCGAAGTGAAGGGCATGCAGGGGAACGATTACACGTTCTCGCTGACCACCGCCGGCCGCGTGCAGGCCGCGGCGCGGAACGAGGCCTGCCAGTACGTGGGGCCGGCGCCGATTTCGCTGTCTCAGTATCACGACGGCGTGAAGGCGCAGGCGGCCCAGGTGCGTTTGAGCCGCGAGAGCCTGCGGCAGGCGTTTCACGACCTGGTACTGCCGGACTCGTTGCTGGACCAGTTGGGGCCGTCGCTGATCGGGCACCAGTCGCTGTTTCTGTACGGCGGCACGGGTAACGGAAAGACCAGTATCGCCGAGCGGCTTCTGCGCATCTACCGCGACACCATCCTGGTGCCTTACGCGGTGGAAGTGGACGGGCACATCATCACCCTGTTCGACCCGGTGGTGCACAAGCAGGTGGAAACCACCAACGACGCGATGGATTTGCGATGGGTGCAATGCGAGCGGCCCTGCATCACCGTGGGTGGCGAGTTGTCGGCGTCCATGCTCGAACTGCGGCTGGACGAGGCCACCCGCGTGTTCATCTCGCCGTTCCAGATGAAAGCCAACAACGGCATTCTGATCATCGACGATTTCGGGCGGCAGATGCTCTCGCCGCGCGACCTGCTGAACCGCTGGATCGTGCCCCTCGACCGCCGCGTGGATTACCTGACGCTGGCCTCGGGGATGAAATTCAAGACGCCGTTCGAACTGATGGTGGTGTTCTCGACCAACCTGAACCCGCGCGACCTGGCGGACGAGGCGTTTCTGCGGCGCATTCAGACCAAGGTGCTGGTGGCCGACGTGGACAACAGCGTGTTCGACCAGATCTTCCAGCGCGTGGTGGCGACCTACCATGTGCCATGCGAGCCGGGCTGCGGGGATTACCTGCGCGAGCGGTGCCTGGCGGCGGGCGCCAAGGTGCTGCGCGCCTGCTATCCCATGGACGTCTACAAACTGGTGAAGGCCATCTCCGAATACGAAGGGCGGCCCATGCGGCTGACGCGGGCCAACATCGACCGCGCGGTGGGGCTGTACTTCACCAAGACCGTGGACGAGTAGGCCCCGGGGGGCGCGCGGAAGCGCTTTACGTGAGCGTGTTACCATCGGGTTTGTTTGTGTCCAAGCCGCTCGCCTTCACGCTTGTCTGCCTGCTCGGAATCGCGTTGAATTGCTTTCTGCTGTGGCCCGTGCTCCCGTACGCGGTTCATGGAGACAACGACTTCCTGAACCTCTATGCCGGGAGCGTGCTGGCGGGGTCGCACCATCTCTACGACATCGATGCGGTGATGCGCGTCCAGGCGCGTATCTGGGAGCATCCGCATATCTTGCCGTTCACCCGGCTGCCGTTCTATGGCGTGCTGATTTCGCCGCTGCGGCTGCTAGGCTATCCGTGGGTGTATTGGACCTGGCAGATGGTGTGCCTGGCCGCGGTGGTGGCGGCCATTTTCGTTCTGCCGGCGCGCGACCGGCGGTTCACCGCGGTGGCCTGCTGCTGGTCGCTTCCCTTGATGAACGGCTTCCTGATGGGGCAGGACGTGCCCATCGTGGTGCTGGCGCTGGCGGCGTCGCTCGGGCTGCTGTTCCGCGGGAAGGATTTCGTGGCGGGGTGTGTCCTGAGCCTCTGCCTAATCAAGTTCAACCTGTTCCTGGCGCTTCCCATTCTGGTCCTCGGCCGCCGGCTGTGGAAGTTCGGGCTGGGCGCGGCGGTAGGGACGATTGCGTTGCTGGCCGTATCGTTCCTGGCCGAGGGATGGCGGTGGCCGGTGGGATACCTGTCGGTGCTGCGGCTGCCCTCGACCACACCGCTGTATCCCGGACTGCCAAACTTGCGTGGGCTCTTCGCAAACCTGCCCCACGTGGACTACTGGCAGGCGGCGGGAACCGCGGTGGCGGCGGCGCTGGCGTGGGTGGCGTCGCGGGCCGAAAACGCGCGCCTCGCCATTGCAGCCGTCCTGCTGTGCGGTTTGCTGGTGAGCCATCACGCGTTTCTATTCGACGCTTTTGTGGTGGTTCCAGCCGCCGTGCTTTTGTGGGATGGGGCGGCTAACGCGATGCACCGGTTCGCGGCGTGCCTGTTGGCCTGTCCGCTGGTGTACCTGCCGATGCTGACGCCCCGCGCGGTCCCGCATGTCGCCATTGTGTTCCTGGCGTGCCTGGCCATGCTCGCCGTTTGGGCCGAAATGGAACGGCGGGCGGCCCGGTTGCGGGCCGGCACGGAATAGCCGTTCCGGCCGCAAACTGGTCGTACTCCAGGGGCACGAGCCGGTCCAGCGACGGCCTGTCTCCCTTGGTAACTTCGCGCAGGAGCCAAGTGACGGAGCCGGGACTCGACATTTCGAGCCTATATCATACGCCGCCGGGGGGCGCGGGAGCGCTGGGACGGGTTTCGTGCGTGCCTGGCGCGGGCTCATCCACGCAGGCGGCAGTGGCGCCGCTCCCGGCCGGACCGCGTGCTACTCGACGTCCTCGGGAGCCTCGCGGCGGTACTTGGCCATGGGGCTCTCAGGCACCACATGCTTCGGCCAGGTCAGCATCATCTGAGCGGCGGCGATGGGCGCGGCCAACACCACGGCTACGATGACGTACGAGATGGGAGACCACGCTCCGAGCCAATCGCCAAAAGCGCCCAAGCGGCCGGACAGCAGGTGGCGCGTGGTTGGGCCTATCAACATCATCACGACCGCGAAAACGATGGCACCCTTCATTTGGAGATTTCTCCTTCGGTACCAGCTTAGCCGGATTCGTCGATACTCGTACTATTGCCAATGGTAAGGATAGTACTGGTTAACGCCCTCGAACCACGATTTCCACGCCGCCCATAATCGTCCGGCCGGGCATCGCCACCCCCTGAATCTCCTCGTAAGAAGCGTTCGCGATATTCGCTACCTGCAGGAATGGATGGATCTTGCCGCGCGACCAGGCGGCCTGGACATCCCACAGCGCGTAAGTGCCCTGGGCCTGGCGGTTGAGGACGCCCAGGCGGGTGCGCACGGCGGCGCCGCCGGGGAGGCTGGCCTGCCAGACTATCACGCCGGAATCGCCGGGGTAGTTGAAGGTGTACTTGGTGGTGCCGATGGGAACGGTATCCTGGACGCCGAGCAGCCAGGAATACCGCAGGTCGAGGGTCTCGGACCGGGAGAGAGCCACGTGCAGCGAAGACTCCACGCCGGTGAAGTTGAGGCTGTCGATGTTGAGGGCTTGCCAGACGCCGCTGGGCGTGGCGCGGTAGTAGTCGATGCCGTTGCGCTCGCGGCGTTCGAAAACCGTGACGCCGGCGCGCACGCGCGGGGCGGGGTTCCAGTCGAGGCCGGCTTCGTAGGTCCAGGCGTGTTCGGGGAGCAGGTTGGGGTTGCCCCGGTTGGCGGGGTCGGAGTAGTAGAGGTCGGTATAGGTGGGCACGCGGAAGGCGCGGCTGGCCGAGGCGCGCAGTTTGAGTTGCCGGGTGAGCCACGCGCCGCCCGCGATGGAAGGGTTGAACTGGCCGCTGAAACTGCGGTAGAACTCTTCGCGCGCCGCGATGGAGAGCGAAAAGCGCTTGAGCGCGCGAAAATCCAAGGCGGTGTAAGCTGCGCCGCGGCTGCGCGCGTGGATGCCCAGGTTGTTGCTGACAATGGATTCGTCGATGGCGTCGACGCCGTAGGACACGGTAGTGTTGGCGGCCAGGGGATCGCCGCGGCGGACGGAGGTCTGGAAATCCCGGTCGTGGTGATGATTGGTGTAGAGCGACGGGTTGTCGCGCTCCAGCACGAACAGGTCGCTGTGGCGGCGATAGGCAAACTGGAACCAGGTTTTCTTGCCGAGGGCCTGCCGGTAACCGAGCCACCAGGTCTTGGTGTCTTCCCAGGACGGGTAGGGGCCGTAGAACTGGTCCGCGCCGAAGGGGTGGTCCATGTAGGCCAGCGTCAGGGTGCTCGAACCCAGGCCGGTGAGCAGGCGGGTGCTGGAGGCCAGTTGAAGATTGCGGTAGTCGCGATCGGGACGGAAGCCGGAGGAGAAGTCGCGGGATACGGCGAGTTGTTCCGACAGGGCGCCGAAGGTATCGGCGAGCGCGACGCGCTGCTGGTTGACGCCGTCGTTGCCGGCGGAGGCGCGGACGCGCACTTCCCAGCCCTCGGGCGGGGCCGTGATGACGTTGATGACGCCGCCCGAGGCGTCGGAGCCGTAGAGCGCGGAGCCGGAGCCGCGCAGGACTTCGACGCGTTCGACGGAGTCGAGGGGCACGGGGATATCCATGTCGTGGTGGCCGCTCTGGGCGTCGTTGAGCCGCTGTCCGTTGAGCAGAACGAGGGTCTGGCCGAAGGTGGAACCGCGAATCGAGAGATCGGTCTGTACGCCATCGGGCGCGCGGGACTGGAGGTCGAGCGAAGCGTCGAGGCGCAGGAGATCGGCGAGCGAGTCGAGCAGGAAGCTCATCTCGCGCGCCGGGAGCACGGAGACCGAGCGATCGATCTCGTCGAGCGGCGCCGGCTGGAAAGTGCCCGTGACCACGATGGTCAGCGGCGGAGGAGGTGGCGGCGCGGCGGGCGGTTGCGGTGGTTGTTGGGCCAGACAGAGTCCGGCGCAGAAGAAGAAGAGAAGCCGAATTTCGGAGTGCAACTCGCTATTGTACATCGGGCGGCGTGGAAACAAGGGTTACGCGCGGTTGTGGGGCGGACGCCCTCGTCCGCGGCCGGCCCCCTGGCCGGCTTCTTGCCAGTAACAAGCACTTGGTTCCGCGAGTGAAGATCGGGACGGGGGTGTCCCGCGCGGACCAGGGGGTCCGCCCCACCATAATTGCAGGCTGTCCGGCCCGGACCGTGCCTTACGATTTGCCATTGCCGCATCGATGGCCGCGAGTGTCTGGCCCGGCGCATGGATTGGGAAGGACCGGATCGCTCCCCACGGCTGGCTATCGACGCGATCCTCGCCATGGACCGTACCGGCATCGCATAGTAGTACATTGCGCCGGTGCATCCACTTCTTTGGCGCGCGTTCCGCCCTCCGGCGTGCTATTCAAATAGAGTACCCATGGCAACCGCGCCCATTCCGCTAATCACGCCGGAGCGATTCGAAACCGGGTACCGGGACCGCCATCTGGTCCACGCGGCCGTGGACTGGTGGGCGTCGCGGCAGCCCAGCGCCGCCGCCATCGTGAACTCGACGCGCGGCGTCACGCTCACCTGGCGGGAGATTCGGAGCGGATCGCTCGGGATCGCCGCGGAACTGCTGCGCATGGGGTTTCGCCAGGGCGACTACCTGGCGGCCTCGCTGCCGCTGCTCAACGAGCATATCCTGCTGGAGTTGGCATGTTTCCGGCTGGGAGTGATTCACGCGCCGCTCGATCCGCGGCTGCCGCCCGCGGAAGCCATCCGATGCCTGAACCTGATCCGGCCGAAAGGGTACTTCTTTTTGGGGAAAACCGCCGCGGCCAATTTCGGGGCGTTGGGAGAGGCTGCGCGCGCGGGCTGCAATTCCATCGAGCACCTGGTGCAGTTCTCGCCCGCGGGCCAGTGCATCGCGGGCGCCACCAGCATGTTCGACCTGCTGGCGCGCGCCCGTCCGGAGCCGGTGAAATCGCGCGTGAGCGGGTGCGACGGCGCGCAGGCGATCTTCACCACCGGGAGCACCGGGTCGCCCAAGCCGGCGCTGCTCTCGCACCGCGGTATCGCGTGCCAGAATCTGTGTCTCGGCACGGCGTTCGGGTTCGGGCCGGGGCAGCGGGTCTTATGCAACCTGCCGGCGTCGCACGTGGGCGGGCAGGCGGAGGTGCTGCTCACGTCGTTGTTCATGGGCGCGACGGCGGTGACGATGGAAGTCTTCGACGCGGCCGGGAGCCTGGACGCCATCGAGCGGCACGGGGTGACGCTGATCGGCCAGATCCCGGCCATGTTCAACCTGGAGTGGCGGACGGCGGATTACGCCCGGCGCAACCTGGCGAGCCTGCAAACGGCGGTTTACGGCGGGCAGGCGGTGCCGCGCGCGTTTCTGGACCGCATGTTGCAAATGGCGCCGCGGATTGCGACCGGCCTGGGGCTGACCGAGTCCTCCGGCTTTTGCACCTACACGCGTCTCACGCCCGGCGCCGGGGAATTGGAGCAGGGCCTGGGTTGGGCGATGCCGGCCTACCGCCTGTCGATCCGCGAGCCCATGGATGCCGGGCGCGCCGCCGGCCGCGAGATGCCCGAGGGACGGGTGGGGCACATCTGCTTCCAGGGTCCGCAGACGTTTCTGGGCTACGTCAACGACCCCGAGGCTACCGCCGCCGCGGTGTCGCGCGACGGCTGGCTCTACACCGGGGACCTGGGTTTCGTGGGCGAGCGGGGCTTGCACTTTTCGGGCCGCGCCAAGTGGGTTCTGAAGCCCGCCGGGCACCAGGTGTTCCCGGGAGACATCGAGAATCACTTCGCCGCGCTGAGCGGCCGGGTGGCGAACGCCGGCGTAGTGGGGCACGAGCACCGTCTGTGGAGCGAAGGCATCGTGGCCTTCGTGGAGCGGCAGCCGGGCGCGGATCTGACCGAAGCGGAGCTGCGCAAACATGCCCGGCTCCTGGCGGGCTACATGCGTCCGCTGCACTACGTGATCCTGGAACCGGGCACGATGCCGTTGAACCGCAGCGCGAAAGTGGACGTGGCTCGATTGCAGGAAATGGCGCGCACGGAGGTGGCGAAGTTGCGGGGTCGCGGGCGTTGGGACGGGTAGGAGGCTTCTGGAGGAAAAATCCGGGACCGCTAGACGCGGCTCAATCTGCGAATGCCGGCATCAATGTTGTCGAGAAATCTTTCGAACGGATAAGCAGCGGTTAGGATGCCGCTTCCAGGCGTCTCTGGCGCAGCTTCGCTTCGAGCAGCGACGAATGAGTACGGCTGAACTCTTCCTCAAACTGGCGCTCGGTGCGCATCTCCTGCTGAATTACTTCGGTGTGGTCGAAGTAGTAGTTAAGGGCTAGTTTTACGTGGGTGGGGGTGAGGGTGGGAAAGCGGGATACGATCTCTTCGAGGGATATGCCCTGATGCTCATAACACACCACGACATCGAGCACGCGTACCTGGCGGCCCACGATCCAGGTCTGACCGTCAACGCCTGGACTCCTGCTGATCGGATCTTCAGAAGGCATGAACATCATTGTAAGTATATAACGGGTGTCAAGGGGGTTACCAGTCGTACTTGAACTGCGGCACGGGCACCGGTTACCACCTGTGAGGGTGGGGCCACGCTTCTCAGTATACGCCAAGTCACTGATAATATTTAGGTTATTTTCCCGTACGGCGGGCACCGGCGCGGTTCCCATGATGCCCAACGTCGAACGGAGAGTGGTCCCGGAATTACAGAAGGAGGCCCCAGAAGCAGATTAGTAGTACTAGGACTGGGCCCGGGTTGGGGGTACCCTGGTGAACCCGATGCGGCGTTACGGCTGACGAGCTGGAAGCGCGCTTCCCGGAACATCACCATCCGGATGGTTGAAGCGGACCTCGATTTGGCACGCCAGCAAGCGGAGGAAAAGGGGATTGCCCTACCAGACCTACATCAAGAGCGTGCTGCATGAGGCGCTGGTAAAGCACCGGCGGCGCCGGGCGGGTTGAACCGGCGCCGTGTCAGCCTCTCTGCGGCGAGGCGCACAGCAGCACCAGCGCGATCCACAGCACATCCGCCAGCAGCAGGTGGACCATCTGCATCCAGACCGGCGCCAGCAGCACCAGGTTCAGAACCCCCGCGCCAAACTGCGCCGCCACCGCCAGCGCCACACCGTACCCCAGTTTCTTCACGCGCGGATTTCCAACCGCCCGCGCGACGGCGTACATCGGCACGCAGGCGCCCGCCAAAGCCGCCAGCGCGGGATGCAAACCGCGCAGCCGGAGAATCACGTTCGAGGCCGGGTCGAAATCCCGCGCCAGCCCGGCGGCCAGCGACGGGGCGGGGAAGAGCGTATCGCCCAGCGCCGCGATGGCCCCGGTGATGCTCACGGCAACTACCGTCAACACGGTTGCGGCGGCCATCGCCAGCGTCCTGCCGCGCAGTCGCACCGGCGGGTGGCCGCCGGCCCACCAGGCCGTCAGCGTCAGGCATGCCAGCAACGTCAGCGTGTTGGTCAAGTGCAAGGAGAGTGAGTACACGCGCGACACCGAGGCATTGGCGGCCACATGGTGCAGCAGAACCAGCGATGCGCCGAGGAGCGCCTCGGTAACCAGAAACACCGCCGACAGCACCGCGCCGCGCCGCGCCGGGTGGCGGGGCGGGAAGGCGCGAAACGCCCAGTAGACCAGGAGGCCGACCAGCAGCAGGTCCACACCGCTCGAGGCCCGGTGGGTGAATTCGATAACGGTCTGGACGGACGGCGAATGCGGCGTCACCTCGCCATTGCACAGCGGCCAGCGATTCCCGCAGCCGGCGCCCGACCCCGTGGCGCGCACATAGGCGCCCCAGGACACCACCGCGAGATTGTAGACCAGCACACCCCAGGCGTAGCGGGCGAAGCGCATGACGCTCCATTGTACTGCGGGAGCGCGGCGGGGAGCGGCAGGCCGCGACGGAGTCACGCGCGGTGGCGCGGGCTATGGGAGTGGGTTCGCCCCGCGCGCTGGCGAGCTTCGCTCGCCGGGCCGATTGACAATCGGCCGCAGGCTGCCAGCCTGCCCCACATAAGACCGGCCCGAGCTGGTTCGCGGCGACCCCAATTTCCTCATTTCGTGGCAAAATACTACGCGGAATCTATTGCGCGCTTCGGTTAATCCGATTATCTTGAAGATTCCATTATGCCCACCAAGACGCCCATCACAGTTGCCCATGGAGATGGCATCGGTCCCGAAATCATGAACGCCACGCTCCAGATTCTGGAAGCCGCGGGCGCCGCGCTCGAGATCGAAACCATTGAAATCGGAGAAAAGGTCTATCTGCGCGGCAACTCCGCGGGGATCGAACCGAGCGCCTGGGAATCCCTGCTGCGGACCCACGTCTTCCTCAAGGCTCCCATCACAACGCCGCAGGGCGGCGGCTTCAAGAGCCTCAACGTCACCACCCGCAAGACCCTCGGCCAGTACGCCAATGTCCGCCCCTGCGTCTCCTACCACCCGTTCGTGCACACCCGGCATCCCAACATGGATCTGGTGATTGTCCGCGAGAACGAAGAGGACCTATACGCCGGCATCGAGTACCAGCTCAGCCCCGAAGTCACCTCGTGCATCAAGCTGATCTCGCGGCCCGGCTCCGAGAAGATCGTGCGCTACGCGTTCGAATACGCGCGCCGCCACAACCGCAAGAAGGTGACCGTCTTCATGAAGGACAACATCATGAAGATGACCGACGGCCTGTTCCACAAGGTTTTCGACGAGATTGCCGCCGGCTACCCGGATATTCAGAAGGAAGCCTGGATCGTGGACATCGGCGCCGCCAAGATGGCCGACACTCCGGACGCCTTCGACGTGATCGTCATGCCCAACCTGTACGGCGACATTCTCTCCGACGTGGCGGCGCAGATAGCCGGCTCGGTGGGCCTGGCCGGATCGGCCAACATCGGCGAGAAGTGCGCCATGTTCGAAGCCATCCACGGCTCGGCGCCGCGGAGGGCCAATCAGAACCTGGCGAACCCCTCGGGTCTGCTGCTGGGCGCGGTGCTCATGCTGGTCCACATCGACCAGCCGGAGGTTGCGGCGCGCGTCCACAACGCGTGGCTGCGCACGATCGAGGACGGCATCCACACCTACGACATTTTCACCGCGGGCGTGAGCGTGCAGAAGGTGGGCACCCGGGAATTCGCGCAGGCGGTGATCGCCCGGCTGGGAGAGAAGCCCAACCGCCTGAAGCCGGTGGAATACGCCAAACGCACCGGTTCCGCCAGTCCCGCGCCGGCTGCGGCGGCCATAGCCGGGGCCGGCGCCCAGGGCGAACTCCGGGGAATCGACGCGTTCGTGTATTGGCCTTCGCGCGACCCCGAGGCGCTGGCCGCCGCCGTCGGCAAACTGGCAGGCGATGGCCTCAATCTGCAGATGATCGACAACCGCGGGGTGAAAGTCTGGCCCGCCGGCCGCGCCGAAACCTTCTGCACCGATAGCTTCCGCTGCCGGTTCGTCTCCGATTCCGGAACGGACATGGGCAAGTGCCTGGCCCTGCTGGGCCGCGTGACGCAGGCCGGCATCGACATCGCCATGACCGAATCGCTCCGCACTTTCGACGGCCAGCCGGGATATACGCTGGCCCAAGGACAATAGACCCGCCATGAGTGCCGCCCCGCTTGTATCGGTAATCATGGGCAGCAAGTCGGACTGGGACGTCATGCGCCAGGCCGCCGAGCTGCTCGCCAGGTTCGGCGTTCCCCACGAGTGCCGCGTTCTGTCGGCCCACCGCACGCCCGCCGAGACCGCGAAGTACGTGACGGAAGCCGAATCGCGCGGCATCGAAGTGATCGTGGCCGCCGCCGGGGGAGCGGCGCACCTGGCCGGAGTGTGTGCCGCCCATACCGTGTTGCCGGTGCTGGGCGTCCCCATGGAAAGCGCCTGCCTGAAGGGCCTGGACTCGCTTCTGTCCACGGTTCAGATGCCCGCCGGTATCCCCGTGGGAACGCTTGCGATCGGCGCACCGGGCGCGCGCAACGCCGCCCTTCTGGCGATCGCCATCCTGGCCAACAGCCGGCCGGAACTGCGGGAGAAGCTGCGGAGTTTCCGCTCGGAGCAGCGCGACGCGGTGCTGGGCGAAACTTGCCAGTGAACGGGCTTCCGGTGGGGGTGCCGATGGCCATGGTGGTGGCGCGGCTGGTGGTCCCGCGGACCAGCCTGGCGTGGCATGCGCGGCCGCTGGTCTCGTGGAGCGCCACCGGCATCACGCTGCTTGTGTCCGCCGCCCTTTGCCGGTACCGAGGGAGATCGGGGGGCGGCGTTGCGAAGCCGGGCGCGGTTTAGGCAATGCGGGTAGCGGAGGCCGCCGTCCCCGGCCTGCGCCGCACTTCCGGCCCACCTTCCGCAAAACGGCCAGGCGCCTCAACCCCGGCGCCGCGAGATGGCGCGTGAAGCCCGCATGCTATCATGATTACGTACAAAATGATGGAGGACAGCTAGGATGTTCGGGACGGTTGGGACCCAGGAGCTGGTCTTCATTTTCATCCTGGCGCTGGTTCTGTTCGGTCCCAAGAAGCTGCCGGAGATCGGACGGACGATCGGCAGGGCGCTGAAGGAATTCCGCCGCGCGTCGAACGAACTGAAGGCCACATTCGATCGTGAGTTAAGCAACCTGGAAGCGGAAACCAAGGAGTTGAAGGAAATCGGGACTTCGATTCAACACGAACCCGACAATTACAATTACGACTACTCGTCCTACGAGTCCAGCTACGAGAGCTCGTACGGATCGGAAGAGCACGATTCCCAGGCTGCTACTACAACCACCGTAAGCGCATCCGCACCTCAGGACGCTGAATCAATGCCGGCCTCGCCGCCGGAAGGCGCCATCGCCCAGGGCACGGACATATCCGTCCTGGAGCCGGGCGTCGGAGGTCCTTTGGAACTGTCCGCCGCGGAACCCGTTCCGGATGCCCATCCGGTTTCGGTACCCACCTTGGCCGCCGAGCGCAACACATAGATAACTAATGGAATCTTCGAAGTCGAGCCGGGGCTCCGCCGCCCCGCTAGCGGAGTGTACCTGTGGACGCAATCGATAAACTCCGGCGCCGCCTGGGAGGGACCCCAGCCGGCCCCTCCTCCACGCCGCCCGGGGAAGAGCATTCGGAAGAAGAAGAGAGCATGTTGCGGATGTCGTTCCTGGAGCACCTGGAGGAACTTCGCACGCGCATTATCCGCTCTCTTTGGGGTTTTGCGGTCGCCTTTGGCGCCAGTCTCTTCTACAGTGAACAACTGTGGAGCGCGGTCTGCCAACCGGCCGCCGCCGCCCTCAAGAAACTGGGGTACGAGCCCAGCCTCTATGCGATTGACCCCATGGAGGGCTTCATGATCATCTGGTTCAAACTGCCGTTGGTCTGTTCCATTTTTCTCGCCTCCCCGTGGGTGCTCTACCAGGTGTGGGGCTTCGTCTCCCCGGGGCTCTACAAGCGGGAACGGCGTTGGGCCATTCCGTTCATCCTCTGCTCAGCCGGCCTTTTCATTGTGGGCGGATTGTTCGCCTATTTCGTGGTCTTCCGCTTCGGTCTCACCTTCCTGCTGGGCGTCGGCCAGGGCAATTACGTCAAGCCCATCTGCACCGTGACGCACTATTTCGATTTGTTCGTCAACGTCATCCTGGGCGTCGGGCTGGTGTTCGAACTGCCGGTTCTGATTTTCTTCCTCACACTGCTGCGCATCGTGACGCCTGCATTCCTTTTGAAACACAGCCGTTACGCAATTCTGGGCATCTTCATCCTGGCGGCGGTGGTCACTCCCACCCCCGACGCTTTCAACATGATGCTGTTCGCCCTGCCTATGTGCCTGCTATTTTATGTCGGTATCTTCGCGGGCTATCTTCTGGTACTGAACCGGGAGAACCGGAGATTCCCATGGCAGAGAACCCTACTGATCGCTTTGGGATTGCTGATTCTATTGGCCATAGGGCTATATTTCCTGCTTCCCCGGTACGGAATTCACCTAGTACCACAGTGGCCATTTTTCAAACATTGGCGGTGATTGTGGTAGAAATCCGGAGGGTGTTCGATGTAACATTATGGTGTCCGTGCAGGTTTGACGGACAGATGAAATGTTCTTAATGCAATGGACCTATACAAGACCATTCAAGATCTATACGCCGAGAAAGAGAAACTGGAGCGTGTAATTGCTTCGCTGGAGGAGTTGCACCGAACTTCCGGCTCTCTACCATCTTTGCCTGCGGGTGCAAAACGGCGGGGCAGAAAATCGATGGGATTAGAAGAACGGGAGGAAGTTTCGCTGCGAATGAAACGGTACTGGGCGAGTCGCCGCAAAGGCAGAGGCGAAGCCCAGCATGAGCAACCCGTGCCCAGCCAGATTCCGTGAGCCTCCGAGCCCGGCAGCAATCTGGTATATTGAAGGTCGGCACACTGGATATGGGCGGCTAGCTCAGTTGGGAGAGCACGGCGTTCGCAACGCCGGGGTCGTGGGTTCGAGTCCCATGCCGTCCACCATCCCCCGTTTCGCCAGCCAGCTCCGCCCCTCGGCTAACCGAGAGACGTATATTCCCTATTAACTAATGGAAACTCTGGTACTGCATAGTTTTTTGTGATACGCTCCCAAGTAGTACGGTGAATGCCGAGGCCAATATGCATGCCTTCGATCTCCGATTCTTATGGGATGAACAGGGGCAGGATCTCGTCGAGTACACGTTGCTCCTGTCATTTGTCATGTTTACCGTGATTGGCTTGGCCATTGGGTTCAAAACCTCAATCGCTGGAATAGTCACCACGACGAACACCAACCTCTCGCTGGCGAACTCCGTCAGCCATTGATCCAGCTCTGCGCGCCTGTAATCCTCTTCAAGAAAGCGCTGCCCTACCCTCAGTGGTGACCGGCTATGCACAGCTAGGTCTTCGGCCGTGTGATTTGGTGCCATTACCGGGCCGCTCGCTCACGCTCGCGGTTCCGTACAGAACCGCGAGCGTGAGCGAGCGGCCCGTGGCAAAGGAACAGTTTCTCGCGGTCAAGGCACTAGGGAAACTTCCCGGCGAGTGTGAATGGCCCCTGAATCCCCAACACGGCCATGTGGGCAGGGCCGGCGCCGCCGTTCCCGGCGCGAGGACTGTTTCTCAGACGGCAGTGGCCGCGGACGCCGTCCGTCCCCCGCCCGCGAGCGGAGGCATGAGGCGCGACTGACGGCAAACACCCCTGCGGGTTTGTGTTTCAGTAGTGATATCATTGGCCTTCCAGAGAATCTCGCGGATGTCGTCTGGGGCAAACCCTTCATGAAACTCACATTTTGGGGCGCGGCCGGCGCCGTAACCGGCTCCATGCACATGGTCGAATCCGGGGGGAAGCGCATCCTCCTGGATTGCGGTTTGAATCAGGGCCGCCGCAAGGATACCGACGAGATGAACCGCAACCTTCCGTTTCCCGCCTCGTCCATTGACGCCGTGGTTCTCTCGCATGCTCACATCGACCACGCCGGCAACCTGCCCACACTCGTCAAGAACGGCTTCACCGGCCCCATCTATGCCACACCCGCCACCGTCGATCTCTGCAACTGGATGCTGCGCGACACCGCCCACATCCAGGAGCATGACGCCGAGTTCCTCAACAAGCGGCGCGACCGGCGCAAACAGGCGGGCCTGGTCAATGGCTACGTGGTTCCCCTCTATACCACCCCCGACGCGGAACGGACTCTGCCCCTGTTCCAGCCGGTTCCCTACCATACGCCGCATGATCTCGGGCCCGGTCTGGCCTACGAGAGCCACGACGCCGGCCATATCCTGGGCTCCTCCTGGGTGGTTCTGCGCGAGAAGTCGGGCGACTCCACATTGCGCCTGGGTTTCTCCGGCGACCTCGGCCGTCCCGGTCTCCCCATCATCCGCGACCCCGAACCGCTCGAGCCGGTCGACTACCTGATTCTCGAAAGCACTTACGGCGGCCGCCTGCACAAGAGCGTCGACCACGTGGTCAACAAACTGGCCGACGTCATCAACCGCACGGCGCGCCGCGGCGGACACGTCATCGTGCCGGCGTTCGCCGTGAGCCGGACCCAGCAACTGGTGCTGCTGCTGCACGAACTGTCCGACCAGAAGCGCATCCCCAACATCCCCATCTTCGTGGACAGCCCGCTGGCCCTGAACATCACCCAGGTGCATCGCGACCATCCCGAGTGTTTCGACGAGGAGACCCGCGAGTTTCTGCTGCATCACCAGGACCCCTTGGGTTTCGAGCGGCTGAAGTACATCCGCGAAGCCGAGGACTCCAAGAAGTTGAACGACCTGCACGGCCCGTTCGTGGTCATCTCGGCCTCCGGCATGTGCGAGCAGGGGCGCATCCTCCACCATTTGCGCAACGGCATCGAAGACCCCCGCAATACCGTGCTCATCACCGGCTTTCAGGCGGCCGACACTCTGGGCCGCAAGTTGATCGAGAAGTGGCCGGAGGTCCTCATCTTTGGCGAGCCCATGCGGGTTCGCGCGGAGATTTCCAGCCTCGACGAGCTCAGCGGCCATGCCGACCAGAAAGAGTTGCTCGAGTGGGTGGCGCCGATGGCGCCGTCCATCAGGAAGGTGTTTCTGGTACACGGCGAACCCGAGCAATCGGCCACGCTGGCCAAGCTGTTGCACGCCAAATACGGGTTGGACGCGGAACCGGTCCGGCCCGGCCAGTGGTTCGATCTGTCTTGAGTGAAACCCAATCGCCTTGGCATACGATCTATACTATTGAGTTAGAGAGATTCCTGAAGGAGCACCATTTTTCGTGAGTTCGATATCGAATTACTCCCCCGAGCCGCACCGAAGCTCGAGCCTGCTGACGGCCCTGGTTGCCGGAGTCCTCATCGCCCTGGTTGTCGCCAACATCTACCTGTACGTTCAGGTCGTCCAGTTGCGCGGCGATTTGGCCGATACGAAGAAAACCCTCGACGCCGGGTTGAGCAAAGTAAAGGACGCGTCCACGGTGTCGATGCTCTCGCAGCAGCGCTACATCGACGGTTTGAAGGCGGACCTGGAAGCCACGCGCCGCGCGGCCGCCAGCATGAGCAGCGACGCGGCGGCCAAGGAAAATGCCCACGCCGATCAGCTTGTCCGCCAGATTCAGGCCGAACAGGCCAAGATGCAGGCGGCGCTGGGCAGCCAGATCGACGACGTGAAGCAGACCTCCGCCGCCGGGGTGGCCGCCGCCAACTCCAAGATCGCCGACGTGGCCACCGACGTGGGCACCGTGCGCACCCAGGCGTCCCAGACCCAGGACCAGCTCAACAAGACCATCGCCGACCTGAAGAGCGTCACCGGCGATATGGGCGTGGCTAGCGGCCTCATCGCCACCAACGGCAAGGAACTGGCGGCGCTGCGTCTCAAGGGCGAGCGCAACTACACCGACATCAAGCTGGGCAAGACCAAACAGCCGCAGAAATTCGGCGATGTCGCCCTCCGCCTGGACAGCGTCACTCCCAAGAAGAACACGTATTCGGTGTATATCCTTGCCGACGACAAGCTCACCTTCAAGCAGAACAAGAGCGTCAACGAGCCGGTGCAGTTCTATACCGCGAAAGGCGGCCACACGCCCTACGAGCTGGTGATCAACCAGGTCAACAAGGACAGCATCGTCGGCTACCTTTCGACGCCCAAGGACGCCGCCGCGCGGTAGCGATGCGGGGCGCCCCACAACGGCGCGCCCACGGCCGCGGCTACTTCGCCTCCCGATCCGGCGCGGTATTCTCGACCAGCTTGTCGAGGTGCATCGAGTAGATCGCCGGTTTACCGTCGCGGTCGCTCTGAAAAAACAGCCGCTGGCTGTCCGGCGAAAAGACCGGACAGACCGCCGCCGCGTCCGTAGCCCGGTGCTCGCACAGGGTTCTCTCGGCGCCCGTCACGCGCAGCAGCAGCAGCACGTGCGGCGACCCTTTGTTTTCGCTCGCGCCCGCGAACACCGAGGCGTCCCGGTTGGCCGAGAAACTGGCGAACTGGCTGGTCCTGGCCACCAGTTTGTCGGCGCCCGTATCGGGTGAGTGCTCGCGAATGGCGTGCAGTTGGGTGGGGTCTTCCGGACAGACCAGGTAGAGCAGCGTCCGCCCGTCCGCCGCCCAGTTGGCCGCGGCCGTCCGTCCCGCCGCCAGCTTGAGCTGCCGGTTCTCGCGCCCGTCGTAGTTCACCAGCCACAACCCCTGGCCGCCCGAGCGGTACAGCGTCTGCCCGCGATACGGCCGCGGTCTGGGATCCGCCATGGCCGCCGGAGACTCCATCACCGTGCGCGCCGCGCCCGCCGCCAGCGGGACCATGCGCAACCGTGAGCCGCCGGCGCGGGTTTCCACCAGCGTTGCGTGGGTGCCATCGGGCCCGACCGTCATGCCGCGCCCCCGCTCCCATCCCTCCGGCACGCGGTACAGTTCCCGTTCCTTGGAACTGAACGGCGACAGGAACAGCGACTGCCCGGCGCAGTAGCAGAACGCGCGGTTATCGGGCGTCAGCGTCACAGAGCCGCCGTCCAGGTCCTCGACCTCGGTGAGTTGCTGCATGCCGGCGCTTTTCAAATCCAGGCGGAAGACCTGCGGCGACCCCGTGCGGCCGCAGGTGAACAGCAGGTAGCCGCCGTGACTGGCGATGGCGCGGCCGTAGTAAGCTGGCAGCGTGCTGGAATACGCGGGATCGGTCAAGCGGTAAACGTCGAGATCGGTGCTGGGGTCCGAGTACCGCTGCGCGTCGGAGGGAAACGCCGGCAGAGCGGGAGCCTTGCGGCTCTCGGAAGCCGCGCCGGCCGCCGCGAGCCCGGTCAACAGGAATCCTCGGCGCGTCCAGCGGCGCCCCGCATGGGCCATGATCCGATGGTAGCAAGATGGGCGTGGCGCCGTTCCGCCGCCCGCTAATTCCGCCGCCCGCGTCCCGTCTATCGGGGGTGGGCGCCGCTCCGGAAGGGAGTCAACCGATAACTCCCAGCGCGTTCCGCGCTAAAATGAAAACTGCGGACCGCCCCCCGTAACGAGACCTTTATTCATGATTGTCGATACCCTGCTGGCGAAAGTCTTCGGCACCAAAACCGAGCGCGAGATCAAAGAGATGCGGCCCAAAGTGGCTGCCATCAACGATCTCGAGCCCGCCATGCGCCAGCTTTCCGATATCGACCTGGCCGCCAAGACGATCGGGTTCCGCGAACGACTGGCCCAGGGCGCCACGCTCGACGATATCCTCTTCGAAGCTTTCGCGGTGGTCCGCGAGGCCGGCCGCCGCGTCCTCAACATGCGCCATTTCGACGTCCAGTTGATGGGCGGCATGGTGCTGCACAGCGGCAAGATTTCCGAAATGAAGACCGGTGAAGGCAAGACCCTGGTCGCCACGCTGCCCGCGTATCTCAACGCGCTGGAGGGCAAGGGCGTGCACCTGGTCACCGTCAACGATTACCTTGCCAAGCGCGACTCGGAATGGATGGGCCGCATCTACAAAGCCCTCGGACTGAGGGTCGGCGTCATCGTCCACGACCTCGACGACGACCAACGCAAGGAAGCCTATGGCGCCGACATTACCTACGGCACCAACAACGAATTCGGCTTCGACTACCTGCGCGACAACATGAAGTTCCGCATCGAGGATTGCACGCAGCGCGGCCACCACTTCGCCATCGTGGACGAAGTGGATTCCATTCTCATCGACGAAGCCCGCACCCCGCTTATCATTTCCGGCCCCTCGGAAGAGTCCACCGATAAGTACTACAAGATCAACCGCATTATCCCCAAGCTGGTGCGCGGCGAGGTGATCGAAGGCAAGGAGCCGGGCGAGAAGTACACCACCGGCGATTACACCATCGACGAAAAGCACAAGACCGCCGCGCTCACCGAGGAGGGCGTTCTCAAAGTGGAGCGGCTGCTGAACATCGGCAACCTGTACGACCCCGGCAACATCGAGTTCAACCATCACGTGCAGCAGGCCCTGCGCGCCCACGTGCTGTACCAGCGCGACCGCGAATACGTCATCAAGGACGGCGACGAGGGCCCCGAAGTCATCATCGTCGACGAATTCACCGGCCGTCTGATGCCCGGCCGCCGCTGGTCGGACGGTCTCCACCAGGCGGTGGAAGCCAAGGAAGGCGTCAAGATCCAGCGCGAGAACCAGACCCTGGCCACCATTACCTTTCAAAATTACTTCCGCATGTACAAGAAGCTCGCCGGCATGACCGGCACGGCGGAAACCGAAGCGGCCGAATTTCAGAAGATCTACAAGCTCGACGTCACCGTGGTCCCCACCAACCGCGACTTGATCCGCCTGGAGAATCCGGACGTGGTGTACCGCACCGAGGTGGAGAAGTTCCGCAACGCCGCCGCCGAGATCAAGCGATCCAACGAAACCGGTCAGCCGGTGCTGGTGGGCACCATCTCGGTCGAGAAGTCCGAAAGACTGTCGGCCATTCTGAAGCGCATGGGCGTGCGCCACGAAGTCCTCAACGCCAAGAATCACGAGCGCGAAGCGTCCATCGTGGCGCAGGCCGGACGCAAGGGCGCCGTCACCGTCTCCACCAACATGGCCGGCCGCGGCACCGACATCCTGCTGGGCGGCAACGCCGAGTTCATGACCAAGGACGCCTGCCTCAAGGAGAAGGTGGCCGAGCGTTTGGACGAATCCGAAGCCCAGTACGTGGCCGACGAGCACTTCTACTTCTTCACCCACCACGACCAGTTCTACCGCGTGCGCCGCGACAAGTGGGACGAGATCTACGCCGGTTTCAAGGCCCAGACCGACGTGGAGCACGACGAGGTGGTGGCGTTCGGCGGCCTGTACATCGTGGCCACCGAACGCCACGAATCCCGGCGCATCGACAACCAGTTGCGCGGACGCGCCGGCCGCCAGGGCGACCCCGGCAGCTCGCGTTTCTTCCTCTCCCTGCAGGACGACCTGCTGCGCATCTTCGGCGGCGAGCGCATGCAGAATCTCATGCTCCGCCTGGGCATGGAAGAGGACGTTCCCATCGAAAGCAAGCTCATCACCAGGCGCATCGCCGGGGCCCAGGAACAGGTGGAGGCGCAGAACTTCGAAGCCCGCAAACACCTGCTGGAGTACGACGACGTCAACAACAAGCAGCGCCAGGCGGTCTACGGCATGCGCCGCCAGTTGCTGGAAGGCATCGATCAGAAAGAGCGCGTGATGGACATGGTGCGCGGCATCGTCGGCCAGTTCGTCGACATGCGCTGCCCCAACGACAAGCACCCCGACACCTGGGACCTGGCGCACGCTGCGCAACGACATCCTCACCGCGTTCGGCCTCAAGATCGACCCGCGCGAGATCTCCACGCTGGACTGCCGACGAGATGTGCGACGGCATCGTCGAGAGCCTCGAGCGGAAGTACCAGGAGAAGGAAGACCTGGTGGGCGCCGACATCATGCGCCAGACCGAGCGCATCGTGATGCTGCAGGTCATCGACAACCAGTGGAAGGACCACCTGCTGTCGATGGACGAACTCAAGCAGGGTATCGGCAACCGCGCCTACGGCCAGAAGGACCCGCTGGTCGAGTACAAGAAGGAATCCTACGAGCTGTTCACCGCCATGATGGACCGCATCGAGGACGAGACGGTCCGTTACCTGTTCTTCCTGCAGGTAAGCCACGGCGCCGCTCCGGCCGGGCCATACCCCGATGAGGATGAGGAGGGCGGCTCCTTGGGGCCCGGACCCGGCCAGCCCGAACCCGGCCCTTCCGGTCCCACCCGGCCCGATCCCGGCGAGCGGGAGCGCCAGGCCGCCAAGGCGCAGATGGAGGATTACACCCGCAACATCCAGCGCAAGAAGGAGAAGGAGTTGCAGGACCTGCAGTTCGTGGGCGGCGACGGCTCCACCAGCGCGCAACCCGTCAGCGTCGGCCAGAAGGTCGGCCGCAACGACCCGTGCCCCTGCGGGAGCGGCAAAAAGTACAAGAAATGCCACGGCGCGGGGTAGCAAGACCGCTTATGGCTCTATCTTCTTGCGGTTGTCCGGGAACCCCCGCCACCCCCGCCGGAGTCCAATGGTGAACATGAGACTTTTTCTGGCTCTCGCGCTCCTGGCGCGCCTGGCGGCGGCTGAGACGCTGCCCGATGCCTTCGGGGGGCATCCGCGAACCACCTTCGTCAAGCCGGCGCGCATCGGCGGCGGCCTTTGGGACGAACTCGGGCTGAAGTACTCCGATGCGGCGGAGTATGCCAACGTCCCGGCCCCGTCCACGGTAAGCCTCTACCAACTCGCCGACTCGACCGCTGCCATGGCGGCCTTCTACTGGCAGCGGCCCGCTTCGTCAAAGCCTTCCAACGCCGCCTCGCTGGCCGCGGAAACGTCCGATAGCCTGCTTCTGGTCCACGGGAACTACCTGGTCCGCTTCGATGGCTACAAGCCCTCCAAAGCCGAATTGGAGGCCTTCCTGGGATCGCTCTCCGGCGTCGACCATTCCGCCCTGCCTACCCGCTACCTTCCCGGCGAGGGACTGGTGCCCAACAGCGAGCGCTATATCACCGGACCGGCCGGGTTGCAGGCCTTTTTGCCCGGCATTCCGGCTTCGGCGGTGAACTTCCAAATCGGCGCCGAAGCCCAATCGGGAGTTTTCCACAGCCCCAAAGGGGATGTCACCCTGGCGGTCTTCAGTTACCCCACCCCCCAGATCGCCATGAAGCAGTTCCCCAAATTCGAGGGCGCGGGCCTCACGGCGCGGCGTTCCATGTCCCTGGTGGCGGTAACCCTGCCTGCCGCCGCCGATCCCGATTTTGCCCGAATGCTGCTGGCCGAGGTGCGTTTCCAGGCCGAAGTCACCGTCCCGGAGCACATTCCCACACGCTGGGACAACATCGGCTACCTGGTGATAAATATCTTCATTCTCATTGGGATACTGCTGTCGATAACGCTCGTGGCGGGGCTTGCGGTGGGCGCCTTTCGGGTCTACAAACGGCGCGGCGGACGCGATCCGGATGCCGATACGGTCATCCGTCTGCACCTCGAATAGCAGAGTGTCCGCCTGTAAGCTACGGTTTTTGTGTACCTTAGACTGAAATCCTCAGGCTTCGATAGAGCTTTTTGAGGCTTCGTTGATTACCTGTGGAAAAACTCTGGATCGCGCAAGTGACCCGCTACGAGCAGGTTACGACCGAAAATTTTGCATCCGATTTTCGCTTGACTTGAGAGCCGCAGGGAAATAAGATCCAACTACAAAGTTTTGGCGGTTGCGATTCCGTCGAAGCTGATTCTCCCATCGAACATCACCCTGGTAGAACAGGGGATCGAATGCTCACCCTTCGGGGTGAGCATTTCTATTTGGGGCAAACATTGGAGTTACGCCGTCCGAAACCTGCTGAGGGCCCCCGTTCCGAGCAGCCCGAAGGCGGTGTCGCGGCCCGTTGCCCCGTCGCGGTACACTGGTACATCCCTCAATGACGGACCACAAGTTGCAGGTAATTCCCCTAGGTGGCCTGGGCGAGTTCGGCATGAACATGACGGCCATCCGGTTCGGCGACGACATCATTGTCATCGACTCCGGCATGATGTTCCCCGAGGCGGAATTGCTGGGCGTCGACCTGGTCATGCCCGACCTCACGTTCCTCAAGGAGAATCATTCCCGCGTCCGCGCCCTCCTGCTGAGCCACGGCCACGAAGACCACATCGGCGCCGTCCCGTATCTCCTCAGCGAAATCGATATCCCGGTCTACGGCACCGCGTTCACCCTGGCGCTGGTGGAGCGCCGCCTGGAAGAATACGAACTCGACCAGGAGCCCCGTCTCATTCCCATCAAACCCAAACAGATCGTCGAAATCGGCCCCTTCCGCATCGAGTTCATCCACGTCACCCACTCCATCGTGAGCGCCGTGGCCCTGGCCATCACCACCCCCCTCGGCGTCATCATCCACACCGGCGATTTCAAGGTGGACCCCACCCCCACCGACAACGAACTTTTCGACCTCCATACCCTGGCCGACTACGGCAAGCGCGGCGTCCTGCTGCTGCTCTCCGATTCCACCAACTCCGACCGCCCCGGCTACACCGAGAGCGAACGCGCCGTCCGCCCGCGCATGGAGGAGATCTTCAACCGCGCCCCTCGCCGCGTCCTGGTCGCCTGCTTCAGTTCCTCCATCCACCGCGTGCAACTGGTTCTCGATCTCGCCCGGGAATGCGGGCGCCGTGTCGCGGTGGTGGGCCGCAGCATGGGGTCGGTCACCGAAATCGCCCATTCGCTCGGGCTTCTGGATATCCCCGACGGCATCCTCCTCCGCCCGCAGGACGCCATGGACCTGCCGCCCGATAAGGTCGTCGTGCTCATCTCCGGCACCCAGGGCGAGCCCATGAGCGCGCTGGCGCGAGTGGCCGTCGACAACCACAAGCACATCTCCATCGATCCGGGCGACACCGTGGTGCTCAGCTCGCGCATCATCCCCGGCAACGAGAAGTCCATCTTCCGCATGATCGACCACTTGGCCCGCCGCGGCGCCGACGTGCTCTACGGCAGCATGAACCCGCCGCTGCATGTCAGCGGCCACGCCAGCGTCGAGGAGATGAAGCTGGTGCTGAACCTGGTGCGGCCGCGCTATTTCATGCCCATCCACGGAGAATTCCGCCAGCTCGCGAAGCACGCCCGCCTGGCCGAGCACCTGCGCTTCGCGGGCATGGAAGAGTCGTTTATCATGGAGTCCGGCGAGATCCTCGAACTGGACAGCCGCGGCGCCCGCAAGAATGGCCGAGTGCCCGTGGGCCGCGTCTGCATCGACTCGGGCACGGTGGACGACGTGGTTGAAGAAGTGGTCATCCGCGACCGCCGCCATCTCTCCGAAGACGGCATCGTGCTGCCCATCGTCGCCATCAACCGCCAGACCGGCCGCCTGGAAAGCGTCCCGGAAATCGTCAGCCGCGGTTTCGGCGCCGCCATGGACGACGGCTCCGAATTCCTGGCGAACGCGCGCCAGGTGGTGGCGCGGACGCTGGAAAGCTCGAACCAGGAAGAGAAGACCGACTGGGGCGTCATGAAGGAGAAGATCCGCGCCGACCTGAAGCGCTACATCGTCAAGGAGACCTCCCGGCGCCCGCTGATCATGCCGGTTATTCTGGAAGTATGAAGGACAGCCGTCAGCTTGCGTGGCTGGTAATCGGCGTCGGCGACATCTCCGCCAAGCGCGTCATCCCCGGCATTCTTGCATCCCCGCGCAGCCGCCTGGTGGGCATCGTCACCCGCGACCCCGCCAAGGCCGCCCCGTTCGGCGTGCCCGCGTGGACCGATCTGGGCTCCGCGCTGGAGCAGAGCGGCGCCGAGGCGGTCTACGTGGCAACGCCTGTTTTCCTGCACGCGCCGCAGACCATCGCCGCCCTGCGCGCGGGCTGCCACGTGCTGTGCGAGAAGCCCATGGCGATGAACTACGCCGAGGCCGGGCGGATGCGGGATGCGGCCCTGGAAGCCGGGCGCACGCTGGGCATTTCCTACTACCGCCGCCTCTACCCCAAGGTGCTGCGCGCCAGGGAACTCCTGGCCTCCGGCATAATCGGCCGCCCGGTATTCGCCGAGGCCACTTCCCACGACTGGTTCTATCCCGAGGACGGTTTCCGAGCCTGGCTCATCGACCCCGCCAAGGCCGGAAACGGTCCCCTGCGCGATATCGCTTCCCATCGCATCGACCTGATGAATTACCTCTTCGGCGAACCGCGCTGCGTGAGCGGCCATCTCTCCACGCTGGTGCACCCCATTCAAGTGGAAGACAACGCCACCGTAATGACGGAGCACCGTGGCGGCGTGCGCAGCCTGGTGGACGTGCGCTGGCACTCGCGCGTCCCACGCGACGAATTCCGCATTCGCGGCACGGAGGGCGAGATGGACCTAACCCCGCTGAACGGCCCCGAACTGGTGTACCCCGGCGGCGTGGAGCACATCCCCGCGCCCGCCAACCTGCACTTCCCCTGCATCGACGATTTCACGAACGCGGTGCTTGATGGCCGCGACCCGGTGTCGAGCGGGGCGACCGCGCTGTTCGCAGAGTGGGTGATGGATCAGGCGGCGGCGTAGGTGCTTCGTGGCTGACGCGCCAGGCCCGCCATTCCGAGGCGCTGCAATTCGGTCCTAACCCATCGCGGCTTGTTCCCGCTCGGACGAACCAGGTCTTTGACGGCGCAACCCGGCGCCTTAGCAAGCAACCATTCGAGGCCCAAAGGGCACCTCGTCGTGGCTCCGAACAGAGCCGCGCGCTTTGGCGAGCGGCCTCGCAATAGTACCGTGTCTCGCGGTCGTGGCACCAGCCGGACAAGAACAGCCGAGTCGTGGACGTGGCCGGCCATGGGGGCCCCAAGTCAGGGCGTGATCCATGACTACCGCGGACAGGCGCCGCTGCCCAGATCGCCGTCCAGACCGCGGGTGGCGGAAGCCGGGTTTGGCGAACCAGCCAAGCGGCTCCGCAGAAACGAAGGAGCCCAAGGGGGGCCAGGACGAAGCCTGGTCTTGGGACAGAGTTTTGGGACGACGCAGACGGCAACGGAGCCGGCGCGCTGACCACCCTCTGGCCTTTATTATGGGACCGACTTCCGGGACGCCGAAAGCTCCGATTTCAGGCCTCGCCGGGCTTGTACCGAAACTTACGGGTTTTGAGACAAGAAACCCTGAATTGAAGCCTGGCGGGCGCGGAGCGTCCAACCCCTCGAGCGACGAGTGAGCCACGCCCCACCATGCCGCGCGGGTGCCTCGAAAAAGCCCACAAAAGGAACCATCCCTATTATTTTCCGGAGGCACCAACGCTAAAGGTGAAGGTCCGATCTAAACATGTCAACGCGTACTCTCCGGGATCGAGCGGGGTCTCGGGGACCAGCTTGTACGCTGACTCTCCGAACTTGGTGACATTGACGGCTAAGCCTCGGTTTGGTGTGTAATCTCCGCGGTGCCACCTCCCTAGCTCATATTCACGGTTCTGTCCATCATGTTTCTTTCCATCCGCGGTGAATCGGAACAGAAAAACTCCCCCCGCTTGTTCATCCTTGAATACTTTGAATATGAACGCGGCCTTATCGTTAGTGGCAATATGGAACGACGAACCCGTCCCCGATACAACAACGTTATCCGTAATTGTCATGCCGTTGACGCGATGCTTCTTGTAATCTTCCGTTGGAAGCCGCTTCAGCGTCTGAGTGGCTGGGTCGAGGTGATAGATTACACCGATTGACTCGGGTTCGGGCGGTTTGTCTTGGCCGATGGCCACGCAAACAAACAGTAGCACGGCAAGGAAGGCGAACAACACTCTACTTTTCATCTCTCGAGGACGCTCCTTCAGGTGGAATTAGCCCTTTGGGGCACTGGGTAAAAAGTATACCAGAGTCCACGGGGGCACTGGCTCCCATTTCGAACAAGTGCCCAAGGATGCCTTCGTAAGGCTGCGCCAAACCTAAACCCTTTTGAGACTACAACACCAGCACAAACCGCGCCCGCTCGCGCCGAAGCATCTCCTACGGCGTCATGCACTTGATGCCAAGACCGATACATGCGTCGGGAATCTTGATCTTGCGCGTCGAGGCCGATGGAACCTTGTGGGTCACGACAGTGTGCTGTCCCGCGAGCGAATGCGCCACAAGGTAGTAGTCGGCCACCTGAAGGAAGGTACTCACCGCGGATGCCTCGTAGCGTTGCCCGCTGGCCCAAGCGCTGACGGCCGCCAGAGCAGGGAAGACGTCAGCGCCGGGCCGCAGAAAAAAGCCTGTGCCACGGGCGCCGGCCCACGCCGAGAGTTCGTCCCCCAACGCCAGCACTTCGTCGCCCACCTTCTCAATGCTGAACACCCGGCCGCTCGCGTTGTTGGCGATGAGCCAATCCCAAAACGCCGGGCAGAAGTCGAGGCCGTAATGCAGATTCTTCGCGCTAATGAAAACGTTGGCGTCGAGGAGATAAGCCATCAGACGCCGACCCCGAGGCTATGTCCAACCTCTCGAAACGTCGCCATCTTCTTGAATCCCAGAAGCCGAAACGCCTCCGTGAAGGAGCACCTTCCCTGCAGCGTGCTGGACACCAGTGCGCGTGCGAAGCGTTTGCTCGCACGAGCGCCGAGCGTTAGATAGAAATCGCCGCCGCTCCCCGCTGGCATCGATAGAAGACGTTCGCGCTCTTGCCGGTAGGCACGCCAGAACTGATCCTGCGCAAGACCGCCCGCATCGTGAATCCGCCGAAGAACCACCAGCGTGCTCACCTTGAAACGCCGCGCCAGGCGGTTGACCTCCTCTTCCAATGGCGCGCGCGGATCGTATTCGGCGCTCACAACGTTGAGAGGAACGAGAAGCTCGGCGGCAATGCGATTGCACCAGCGCTCCACCTCATGGTCGGGTACCAGAGAGGCCTGCGTGTCGGACATGGCGGATTGCCCCAGCCAGATGTGAGCCAACTCATGCGCGAGCGTGAACATTTGGGCGGCCTTGGTGTCCGCGCCATTGATGAACACCAGCGGCGCCAGGTTGTCCGCCAGGGCGAAGCCCCGAAACTCCTGCGGATCGAGCTTGCGGCTGTTGTTACTCCCCACGACGCCGCTCACCATGACCAACACTCCGAGCCCATCCGCCTGTTCGATGAAGCGCCGCAGTGCGTCGGTCCAGGTGGGCATCTGGCGGCGCGCCTCGATGTCGAACCCCAGCGCGCGCCGAATCGTCGCCGCGGTTTCCTCGATGTCGCCATTCAAGCGGGCAGAGCCGGCGAAGGGCGCCCCGGGCTCGCCCTCGGATCGCGCGAAATCGCGGTACCACTCCTGGCGTTGCTGGCAGATGTAGACGGTGTCGAGAAGGTCTGGGCTGGGGTGTCCGGCGCGTTCGTTAGCGAATAGTTCGAAAGTCCGGGATGGGAATCCGCTCGACTGGGGGCTCTTGCAAGAAAAGATAGCCGACGGGGGTATGCGTGGCCTTGGCAAAGCCTTCCAGTTGCTTCAAGGTTGGGCTCGCCTCGCGCCGCTCCCAGGCTTCAAGGCGCGGAAAGCGGTGGGCGAGCGCAGCCGGGTCCAGCCCGGATCGCTCTCGCGCCCAGCTCAGCAATTCCGGATTGATCTCGACGCGCGTCATTGCAGCAGCTTGACCGTACCTCCATTGTCCCCCACAGCATCGACTGGGCAGCCCGGTCGCTTCGTATTGGCGCCGGCGCCGGCATAACCGGTGGTCAACACGCCGAAGCCGCCCTTGAGCCTGGCGACGCCGCGCTCAGTGGCTGATCAGCTCCGCTTCGTGAACGCGTGGCCCTACAACTGTGGTCATGGCCCATTAGGCGCCTATGGGAATTAAACCACATCGCGACATTCCGGACGAGGTGGAAGATAGCTGTTTCGGTTGAGCTGGAAATAGAGAGGGCGTTCCCCCCATTAAGATAATGGTGCGAACGCATGAAGAAGCAACGGAAGCTGAGTTCGATACTCCGGCTTGGCCCACTTCGATCACTGGATTTGGCCCACCTGGATATCGATATTCCGCCTCATTTCGCCGGTGGCGGTTTGGCCGCCTCGTCGGGAGTGCAGCCTGGCGACGCCCGGCAGGGATGCGCCGTTTAGGCGGAACGGACGAAGGGGCGGCCAAACCGCGGGCTCCCGCCGCCATCCCCATCTAAGTGTTTCTTCCTCTTTTCCACCGTGCGCCGGAAACGGAACGATTCCGTTCCCGTCTCGACGATAGGCGCCCGGTCCCTAGTCCGGTCCAAGAGCGCCATGCACAATCGCGGATTCGGGATGATATAGTTGAGCTTACGCCGGTATGATCGTCCATGCGCGTTCCGCGTTCTGATGCTGGATTCCGTCCATGGAGAGCCCGCCAGAGGGCGCGGATCGCCAGCGATCCGGCGGCGCGCTCCGTTACCGCCGCTTGGGCCATCGCGGCTCTGATCTGTGCCGTGGTGTCGCTTGGACTGCTCTGGGTTTACGGCAACCGCCTGGTCTTCAGCAACGACGAGGGCATCATCCTCGATGCCGCCGAACGCATGGTTCACGGCCAGGCTCCCTACCGGGACTTCTTCACGTATATGAGTCCGGGCAGCTACTGGCTGCAGGAAGGGGCATTCCGCCTCTTCGGCCTCAACTTACCGGCTGGCCGCGTAGTGGTGATCTTCGACTTCGGCGTCGAGTGCGCACTGCTGTTCTGGCTGACGGCGCGCCTGGCCGGAAGAAAGGCGGGGTTCGCCGCCACAGCGCTGTTCTTCGCGTTTCAGGTCTCCAGACCGGATTACCTGCTGGCGCAACACCGCATGGATAGCGAGGCTCTCTCGCTGCTGTCGATCGCGCTATGCCTGGAGGGGCGGCGGCGGGGGGCATGGTACTGGTTGGCGGCCGGTGTTCTGGCCGTTGCGGCGGGAGTGTGTACGCCTTCCATGGCGCTGCTCGCACCGGTAACGCTGGTCTGGCTCCTGGCGGAGCGGCCGTTGCGCCGCTTCCTTGTCCCCTACATCGGCGGCTTGTGCGCCGGCGCCGTGGCGGTGGCGGCGGCCCTGATGGCTACCGGATCGCTCCGGGCATTCGTCGAGCAGATGATCTGGCTCCGGCGTAATTACTCGGACGTGAACGTCATGCCCTACGGTTCGCTGATCGGCGGGTACGGTGCGGCGCTCGGGACGGCCACGGGGACGGCGCGTGTGTTCCGGTCGCTGGCGCTTTTCTGTATCGCTCTGCCGGCCGTGCTGCCGGTAGTGGCCCTGGCGGCATGGGGCTTGTGGATGTTGCTGCGCCGCGGGGAGCGGCGCTGGGCGGCGGAGAACGCCATTCCCTATCTGCTGGCGTGCATGGCGATGCACGCCGTTTCCACTTTCCCGCGATCGGATGTGACGCATCTGGCGTTCGTCGCGGTTCTGCCCGCGGCGCTGACGGCCGCCTGGATTGTCCGCTATGCTCCCTGGTGGATCGGCGCCGCTGCGCTCGCGGTGCTGGCGGTATGGGGAGGAATCTTCCTGGTTCAGCCGGCCATCGGTCTGCGGGACGACGTTGCTCTTCGCTCGCCCGTGGGGACGCTTCACGCGCCGGCTTCCGACGCACAGGCGGTTGGCGCGCTGCTAAAGGTGGTACGTCCGGGCGACGGTCTCTTCGTGCATCCCTACATGCCCGTGCTCTACTTTCTTACGCAGGGCAGAAATCCCACGCGCACCTCCTATCTAGCGCCGGGACTGATGACCCACACCGAAGAGGCCGCCGCGCTGGACGACCTGGAGAAGTCGCCGCCAAGATGGCTCCTTTACCTTCGGCTTTCGCGCGCCGAGTTCCTTCGGGTATGTCCGCACGCCGGCAACATTGACGAGCGTTTCCACATGATCGAAGACTGGCGCGAGCGGGAATACGTTCCCGTGGAACCCGCGGTGATGGTTGCCGGGTACCGGCTGTATGAACGCCGCGCGATGCCGGTGAAGTAAACCGGCGGATAGCGGTGCGAATCGGAAGGCTTGCCGCGCAGGGCCGGGGTGTCAACCGCGGGTCACGGCAGCCACGCGCAAGGCTGTTCCGCTTTGTCTTCGCAGAAAAACACTTTGAAGTCCGCGGGCTTGTGCTTCTCGGTCCACTGGCGGCCGTTGACGAAATACGGCTTGGCCCACGCTTCGCTGTCGATGGTACGCGGCGACATGATCGAAACCGCCAGCGTGCCTTGCGCGGGGTAGCCCGTGCGCGGGTCCATGATGTGGGCGTAGACCTTTCCCTCGGCGCGGAAAAACTTCTCGGCAGTTCCGGAAGTCGAGAGCGACATGTCCTTCAGATACACCTCGGCCGCCGTGCGGCGGGGGCTGCGCGGGTCCTTGATGTTCACCCGCCAGCCCCTGGGTTCGGTGGGCGGAGCGCCCATGCCATAGATGCTGCTGTCGGAGCCCGCCACCAGGGCGATCCGGAAGCCGCGCTGGCGCAACACATCCACCATGCGGTCCACGGCGTAGCCCTTGCCGATGCCGCCGGGGTCCAGCTCCACGCCGGGGCGGTCGAAGGAAACCGTGCCGGCGGCCGCGTCCAGGTGGATGTGCCGGTAGCCGATCTTGCCGATGGCCTCGGCCACCTCCGCGGGTTTGGGCAGGCTGCCGTAGCCTTTGTAGAAGCCCCACAGCTTCATCAGCGGGCCGACGCTGATATCGAAGGCGCCCTCGCTCGCGCGGCTGTATTCGACGCACGCCGAGAGCAACTGGAACAGCTCGGGCGACACCTTGACGGGGGCCTCGGCGGCGTGACGATTTACCTGGCTCCACTCGCTCGTGGCCCGGTAATTCGAGAGCATGGCGTCGAGGCGCGACACCTCGTCGAGAGCGGCGTCCGCGGCGGCCTCCATCCTGGCCCCGTCACTGCCGTAAAGGACGATGGAATACGTGGCTCCCATGGCGTCGCCACTCTTGTCGAGCCGGAGTAGCTCGGGTTGTTGGGCCGCCAAGGCGCCGGACAGGAACAGAACCGCGGGGAAAAACAGTTTGGGCCGCCGAACAGGCCGGAAGGCCGGTTGAAAACCCGCCGCAGGTTGAAAACCTGCCCCACAAGACCGCCGCTGCCCGCGAAATAATCGCTGCATGGTAGTGCAGATGAACGCGGATGAACGCACTTCTTGCTTATTGGCGTTCATCTGCGTTCATCGGCGGCCAAATGCTTGTCAGGCCTTTTTCCGCTCCGCCAGAATCTTGTCGCGGACGGCGGTGTAATCGAAAACGACTTCCGAGATCGGTACCCCGGCAATGTCGTTCTGCTTGAGGTCGCGCAGTCCGACTCCCAGGTTCTCACCCAGGTGCAGCATGTTGTCGGAAGCGGCGAAGGGAGCCTGCCCACGGTCGTTCATGGGATTGAACCCCATCACGGCCATGGCCACGGCATCGGTCGCCACGGCGTTGGTTCCGGCGATCAGCACTCCGGGTTTGACTGCCGCTTGGGGCCGGCTTCCATAATTGGTCTCCGCGCCGGTAGCGCTCATGACGCCATCGATGATGGCCAGGTGGACCGGCCGCGCCGAGTTCAGCTCGGCGATGATGCGCGGCAGCCGGTAGCCGGCGTCCTTGGGCAAGCTCATGTCTATCTGCTGGGGCGCGCTCTTGGAGGGCAGGCGGCGCGCGAAGTGGAACGTGCCGCCGCGTCCGCCGTGCGGGCGAATACTCGGTTCGTCCACGCCCGCGCCTTCGCCGTAGATGGTGACGGGCGTGGTTCCGTAGACGTTCTTCATCGACAGGGTAATGCCGGTGGCGGCGTGTTCCTTCAGCTTGGCGAAGGAAACGAAGACGTCGCAATCCTCATAGGAATGGTTGAGGTCGTAGCCGGGGTAGATCATGGCGCCGGCCGGCACCATGAACCGGGAGTACTTCTTTCCCCGTCCCAGGTAATTGGTATTCTCGAATTCCACGTTGTCGGCGGCCGTCAGGATATCCCGCGGCTTCCAGTTCATCGACAACATGACCTCTTCCAAGGTCTCGGGTGTCGACCAGGGGCCTTCCACCACGCGGATTCTTTTTGCGCCCGCCTTGCCCATGAGGTGCACCGCCGCTCCGATGGCGCGGGGGTGCGTCCAGAAAGTCTCTTCCATGGGTGCGTTGCCCAACCGCTGCCAGCGCACCCCGATGAGGTTGATCTTCACGGCGACGGTCTTGCCCTTCACGAGCCCGCTCAGGCCGCCGATTTGATCGAACATCTTCTCCATGGCGGGGACCAGCTCGGGTCCATAGGTTTTGCAGCGGGCCACGGCGACCCGCCCAGGCTTGGCGACGGTGGCCAGACTTTTGGCAGGCCCCACCAGCAGGGCGCCGGCGCCGATGCCGGCTCCCGCCAGCAACTCTCTCCTAGTCAAGTGTTGTTTCATAGCGGTCTCCTTCGCCTCCTATTTCTCCAACTCGATGGCGCCATACACGGAAAGCTTGGGCAGAAACAACTCCGCCCCGCCGGCTTCCTGGGGAGTAAATGCAAGGTCCGTCGGCGAGGCGATTTCGGGGCTCACCAGGCGGGCCGACTTATGCGGCTCCTTCACATAGAACAAAGGTCCGTCGCTCCCCGGCCGGCGCGAGAAATTCAACAGGTGAATCACTCCCTGCCTGCCTTGAGCGGAGGTTTCGTAGAGGAAATTCATGGACGGGGCGTTGTACAGGCGCAGAATATCGTTGCGGTGACTGACGATGTTCTGGATGTCGTCGACCAGGTCGGAGGGGTCCGGCTGAGCATCCTTGCATACCGCCAGGCGGCCATTGCCCAACTTGCGCAGGTTGAACACGAGGTACGGTTCGGCGGTCAGCAGGCGCGCCCTCGGGATTGGGCCACTTGGAAGGCACGAAGACAGTGCCGCCGCCCTGCGCGAAGGCGATGAGTTTCTGCCGCAGAGCGGCGTCGGGCGCCTCCTGATCGACGTAGTAGACCGCCTGCAGACCGGCGAAAGACGCGGCCGCCGCCCGCGACCGGGCAATCACCCGGAACGGCTGGCGGATGCGGGGAAACAGGTTGATGGCTTCCTCGCCGGAATCGTAGTCGGGCCCGGCGAAATTCGAGAGCACTGCCAGCGGGCCGTCCGGCTGATAGGTCCTGGCCTGGTTATGCAGCCCGAAGAAGGCCAGCGTCTCGACGAGCTTCTTCCAGACATCCGCGGCCGGCTGTTTCTTCGCGGTCAGGTCCGCGCGCAACTGGTCATCCAGCGAGATCACCCACTTTGCCCCGTAGCTGGCGGGATCGGCCACGGCCAGCACGTAGGCTTCGGCGGAGTTTCCCGCCTGCTGCTGCGGCCGCGGCGGCTGTTGCTGCGGCGGCTGCGGCGGCGGCTGGGGCGGCGGCGGATCGAACCCAACCCACACCGTCTTGTCCGGCGCCAGCGCGCGGGCGATCAGCACGGGTGCTCCGTTGGAATCCACCCAGGGCAGATTCGTCGGGCCGCCGGCTTGACTGGCGGCTTGCGGGAGCCCCGGCCAGATACCATCGGAAATGCCCAGGACGGGGGAACTCGCCGAACGTACCTGGGAGCCTTTGTTCCACGGGATAACCGGGAGGCTGGCGCCCGCGGGCGCATCGCCATCCATGGCAACCGCCGCCAGACCCGCCGCTTTGGCGGCCGCCACCGCGGCTACTCTATCGGCCTTGCCCTCGATCAGACCGACGAAATCGAGTCCGGCCTGCCGGCCTTTCTCGATCAGCGGCTTCAGCGCCTCTGGCTGGGCGGCATCGGCCGGCAGGCCCGCGGCCCAACTGACCACCAGGCAATTGACCGGCGTACCCTGCACGATTGCCAGCGATGCCGGATCCTGCCAGTTGCGAAGAACCTCGGCCGTCTGCGCCGTAAAGCCCTTGGCTTTTTCACCGCATGCGATGTCCAAAGGGCCGGCCGGCCACCGCATCGGTACGGACTCTGCGTTTAGAGCCATGCTTCTGTGCCTCCCATTTCTTCCGTCGATGTCGCGGAACGAAGTCCCTTACTGCGCTCACGGGCCTTCACGCCGCGTGCAAAGATTGTAGCACCATGATCCGGTGCACGATACATGATGCAGTATACAGGATGAGGGAGCACTGTCATTGGAAGCCGGATGGATCGATTCCCGCTTTCGACAGCGCCGGCATGGACCGCTCTCATTTCTACCGGTCGCCTGACGACGGACCGGCGAGCGCGTGTTCAGCCTGCTGCCAGAACATCTCGGAAGAGTCCAAAGAAGCGATCATGGAATCCTTGACCCGGCGCCGGTTCCTGATGCTCTCGAGAAGTTGATGATGGCGTTGGGCGCTGCCGAGCAGATCGACCCTGTAGTCCAAGCGGGTGCGGATAAGGAAGAACGCGAACAGGGGCACCACCAGGGTCTCCAGGCAATTGGCCAGATAGCGGTTCTGGGACAGTTGCCAGAGAGTCCGGTGAAACTCCAGATCGTTCTGGTAGAAGCGTTCAAAATCGCCGGTTTCAGCGGCATCCTTCATGGCGTCCACCAAGTCCTGCAACATGTCGAGGTAGGCAGCGGACATGTGCTCCAAAGCCAGTTCCACGGCCAGACCTTCGAGCTCTTTTCGGACGCGGAAGATCTGCTGGGCGTCCTCCAGCGTCGTCTTGGTGATGAAGCTGCCCTTATTTGGAATTCGCGTGACCAGGCCGGCCCGCTCCAACTCGAAAAGCGCTTCCCTGACAGCCGTATTTCCGACGCCCAACTGCTTGGCCAGGCGCAACTCGACGATCCTGTCTCCTGGGCTGAGATCGCCAGTCGTGATGGCCTGCCTGATAATCTCGACGATTCGATGTCTGAGGGTGACCGGTTTGAGTGGTGCGCTATCAATGTTCATCATACGCGGCTCGATGCGAAGCAAAGCAAGGTGTGAAACCTCATGGCTATTGAAAACCGCACTGTCAAGCCCTCGCTGGCGCCTCCACCAATCGGTGGCATCGCCCGATCGACAGGCGTGAAGCGCGCTTCCAAATGCCATCCATAATCCATACTGCATCGGAATGAGCCGAGGGCGCAAGGTGTCTTCCGGGCAACGATCTGTCCTCTTGCCGACCCGTACAGCAGCGTGGGATGCGGACCTCAAATGCCGATTTGTGTTACATTTACAGTTCCCCAGGAACCCGGATGCGGCCAGAATTCGCCTCGCTTCACGATCACCCCGATGTCTCCGTCCTGATAATTGGCGGCGGCATCAACGGGATTGGCTTGCTCAATGAGTTAGCCCTGCAGGGAATCGACGCCCTGCTGGTCGATAAGTCCGATTTCTGCGCCGGAACCAGCGCCGCCATGACCCGTGTTATTCACGGCGGCTTGCGATACCTGGAAAACGCCGAATTCCGCCTGGTGCGCGAATCGCTCCGGGAGCGAAACCGGTTGCTGAGGAACGCGCCCCACTACGTCAAGCCGCTGCCTACCACGATTCCGATCTTCAATTGGACGTCCGGCATCGTTCCCGCAATCCGCAATTTCCTTGGCTGGCCCGCCAGGCCGGGCAACCGGGGAGCGCTTCTCATCAAGACCGGGCTGGCGATGTACGACTTCCTGGCCGGCCGCAATTCCCCGCTGCCACGGCACCGCTTCCGCTTCCGGCGGGAGGCCCTGGCGCTCCGGCCCGCGCTGAATCCCGAGGTCATCTGCACCGCAACTTACTACGATGCCCGGATCACGTATCCGGAGCGGCTGTGCCTGGAACTGGTTCTGGACGCCGAAGCCGCTTGTCCCGCGGCGCGGGCGCTGAATTACGTCCGGATCGAGAGCGCCGCGGGCGGCACGGTCGTCCTGCGCGACGAGGTTTCGGGCGAGACCTGCGAAGTGAGGCCGCGGATCGTCGTCAACGCCGCGGGCCCGTGGATCGACCTCGTCAATCGCGGTCTGGGGCGCGCGAGCCGCTTCATCGGCGGCACCAAGGGCTCGCACATCGTGCTCGATCACCCCGAACTGGTGGCTGCGACCGGGGACGGGATGATCTACTTCGTCAACCAGGACGGCCGCATCTGCATCTTCTACGCGGTCGAAGGCAAGATCGTGGCCGGCGCCACGGACATCCCGGCGGAAGATCCCGAGGTGGTCTGCGACGAAGCTGAAGTCGACTACATCCTCGAGGCCATGCGGCAGGCATTCCCGTCGATCCATGTGGACCGGTCGCACGTGGTCTTCCGGTTTTGCGGCGTCCGCCCCCTGCCGCGCAGCGACGCCCTTACCCCAGGCCAGATCAGCCGCGACCACAGCTACCCGGTTCTGGCCCCGGGCAACGGAATCGATTTCCCGATCTACTCGCTGGTGGGCGGCAAGTGGACCACGTTCCGCGCGCTTGCCGAGAAGGTCTCGATCGAGATCCTGCGGGTGCTGGGACGCCCGCGAGTCCGCGGTTCGGAGGATCTTCCGATCGGGGGCGGCAAGGGCTTTCCCCCACGGATGCCGGAGGGTACCGGGCTATCCCAGGAGCGCCTCGCGGCGTTGGTGGAACGCTACGGAACCGGGGCGGAGAAAGTGGCCGCTTATCTGAGTGCCGGCCCGGACTCCCCGCTGGCTTGGTATCCGGCGTACTCCCGCCGCGAGATCGAATTCATAGCGCTCCACGACCGCGTGGTCCACCTCGACGACGTGGTCCTGCGGCGAACCCTAATGGCCCTGCTGGGAGAGGTGAACCGGCCCTTACTGGAGGAGCTGGCCGCCATCATGGCGCCGGTTCTCGGGTGGTCGAGCGAGGACGCCGCGGCCGAGGTCGAACGAACCGTCCAACTTCTGGAGAAGGTTCACGGGGTGATGGCGGAGGCGCTGTCGAAGTCGCCCCTCAGGTGATCGTAAACGTTCCGGAACACCTGGTAGATCCGCGAATACCGTTCGTGATTCGCCGGGTCCGGTTCGAAGCGCCGGTCGAGCCGCACCATCTCCGCGAGCGATTTCCCCACATCGGGGAAGACGCCGGTCCCCATTCCCGCCAGGATGGCGCAGCCGTAGGGAGAGCCCACCGAAGTGCGCGGCAGCAGCACGGGGATACCTAACACGTCCGCCTTGATTTGATTCCAGAGATCGCTGCGGCTGCAGCCGCCCACGCTTCGCATCTCGCGCACTTCGGCGCCGGCGTGCGCGGCCACCTCCACGTTGTGGCGAAGGGCAAAGGCCGCGCCCTCCAGAATGGAGCGCACCAGCGCCGCCTTCGTGGTGGCCAGCGAGAGGCCGAAGAACACCCCGCGGGCGTTGGTATGCCACAAAGGCGAGCGTTCTCCCATCATGTAGGGGAGGAAAATCACGCCGTCGCTGCCCGGAGCCGCCTGCGCCGCCTGCCCGGTCAGCAGATCGAACGCGTCGGCCCCCTGTTCCTTCGCGGCCTGCACCTCGGCCTGTCCAAGCTGGTCCCGGAACCAGCGCAGGCAACCACCCGAAGAAACCATGGCGCCGAGCAGCAGGTGGATTCCCGGCAGGGCATGCGGCATGGCGATGAGCGCCGGCTCGGTGAGACCGCGGTCGTTGGGGATGATGACGACGGTGGAAGTGCCCGTCATTTCGACGGCGATCCCGGGAGCGGTCACGCCCGCCTCCAGGGCCGCCGAGGGGCTGTCCACGGTCCCGGCCATCACCGCAGTGCCGGCCCGAAGGCCCGACGCTTCGGCGGCTTCGGCGGTGACCTCGCCCTGAACGCGGTGCGCTTCCATGACCTCGGGGAACTGCGCCGGGTCCACTCCGCAGGCGGAGCAAAGCGCCTCGGACCACTTTCCGGTGGCGTAGTTGCACATCTGCATCAGCACGGCGTGCGCCGGATCGACGGTGAGCCGTCCCGTAAACCGGTAGTTGATGTAGCCGTTCACCTGCGCGAACTTCCAAGCCTGTTTGAGAATTTCAGGTTCGTGATTGCGCAGCCAGAGCAGCCGCGCGGCCACGTAGAAGGCGTCGGGCCGGTTGCCGGTGATCCGGTAAATCTCCTCAGCCCCCAACCGTTCGGCCAGGCTCACAGCCTCGGCTTCGGCGCGGCGGTCCATCCAAATCATGGCGGGGCGCAGCGGCTTGCCGGAGCGGTCCAGCGCCAACAGCGTGGGCGCCTGAGAACTGACGGCCAGCCCCAGGACCCTTTCCGGCCCGTGCGGGACTTTGCCGAGCGCCTCGCGAACGGCTTGGCAGGTGGCCTGCCACCAGTCTTCCGGGTCTTGCTCCACCCACGCCGGCCGAATGTGATGCAGCGGGTATTCGGCGCTGCAGACGGCGCACAGGTTGCCGCGAAGGTCCAGCAGGACGGCTTTCACCGAACTGGTTCCGGCATCGATGCCAAGTAGTAGCGGTTCCAAACGATCTCTCCCCAAAAAAAGGGGTCAGACCCCATTTTCCAATAAATGGGGTCTGACCCCTTTTTCCCCTTTTTCCTAGCTCTTCGCGATGGAGACTACCGTGAGGCCGGCCACAAAGAGCACGAACATGAGCACGATGAGCCGGTTCAGGCGCGCCCCGCCCCCCGCGAATTCCTTCCATACCAGCACGCCCCACAGCGCCCCCACCATGGTGGAGCCTTGCCCGAGCGCGTAGGCGATGGCCGGTCCCACCTGGCTGGAAGCCACCCAGTTGGCAAGCGAACCCGTCATCCACATCGCGCCGCCCGCGATCCCCAGGAAATGCACCCACGAGCTCCCTCTCAGGTAATCTCCGAAACTCAGCCGCGGGCCCGCGATGGGGAATCTTAAGAAAAGGAGGTTGTACACAAAGACTGATACCAGCACGCCCAGGCCAAAGACGAACGCGACCCCATACTGGTGAAGTTCGTTCGGGCTTGTCATGCCTTTCTCCACCAGCGGATAGAACATTCCCATCAGAATGCCGCCCACCACCGCCAGCCTGATTCCTTTCCATGTGGCCTTTCGTTTGGCGTCGGCGTCTTCGGGCGCGCCGGTACCCGCAGCGTGCATCCGGTAGACGATGGCGTCCACCACCACGGCAGCCAGAACCAGGCCGACGCCCAGGGCTAGAAGCCACGGGTTCCCCTGCGGCTTGAGGATGTAGTTCCAGATAACCCCCACCACCAGCGCCAGCCCCACGCCGATGGGGAACCCCACCCCCATGCCTGCCACCGAGATGGCCCCCACCACCAGGATGTTCGAGAGGTTGAAGATAACCCCGCCCAGGAATCCGTAAAATATATTTATGCCGCCCGCCTGCGTCAAATCGGCCAGGAACTGGGGACTGCCCGGCCCCAGCGTGCCGAACGTCAGCCCGGCCACCAGCGCGCACAGCGCCACCCCGATGGAGTAGTCGTAGTAGAGCAGTTCAAAGCGCCAGCCCTTGGCGAACTTGAGCGCGTTGGCCCAGGAACCCCAGCAGAACATCGTCAGAATCGTGAGCATCAACGCCAGTCCGTACGAGTGAGGCAAAGTCATGGAACATCCTTTCAGGGCTTTCGCGGAACAATACTAGCACCCTTCAATGCATGATGCAGTACAATGCTCAGAGCATATGATCCTAAACGCGAGTATCTTGCTGGCGCTGATCGGCACGCTGACGGCGGCAACCGTCCCGCCGCCTGCCCACCTCGAGAAGAGGGGCTCCGCCACTCAGCTCATTGTCGATGGCAAGCCGTTCCTGGTCCTGGCCGGCGAGTTGACCAACACCGCCGCCTCCAGCCCGGAGCACATGAAGACGGTGTGGCCGCACCTGGTGAAGGTCGGGCTCAACACCGTGCTGGCGCCGATGGCCTGGGCCTGGATCGAGCCCCAGGAGGGCAAGTTCGATTTCACCCTGGCGGACAACGTCATCCGCGACGCCCGCGCCAACCACATGCGCATCGCGTGGCTGTGGTTCGCAAGCTGGAAGAACGGGCTCACCAACTTCGCCCCGGTCTGGGTGGTGGCCAACCAGGACCGCTTTCCGCGCGCCCAACTGGCCGGCGGGCAACACCGTCGAGGTGCTGTCCACCTTGAGCGACGCCAACCGCGCCGCCGATGCCAAAGCCTTCGCGGCCTTCATGCGGCATATCAAGGGAAGGCGATTCGCCCGCCCGCACCACCATCATGGTCCAACTGGAGAATGAAGTTGGCCTGATCGGCGATTCGCGCGACCGGTCCGCGCTGGCCAACGAGGCCTTTGCCAAGCCGGTTCCAAAGGAACTCACCGATTACCTGCAGGCGCACAAGGATTCCCTGCTGCCCGAGACGCGCAAGGTGTGGGAGGCGGCGGGAGCCAAGACTTCCGGAACCTGGGAACAGGTCTTCGGCGCCGGACCGGGCAGGGCGGACGAGGTCTTCATGGCGTGGAACTACTCGCGCTACATCGGCAAGGTGGCGGAGGCCGGCAAGGCCGAGTACCCCGTGCCGATGTACGTCAACGCCTGGATCGTGCAGCCGGAGGACAAGGGGCCGGGCGATTACCCGAGCGGCGGGCCGCAGGCTCACATGCACGATATCTGGCGGGCCGGCGGGCCGCAAATCGACATGCTGTCGCCGGATATCTACCTGCCGGAATTCAACGAGCTGGCCGACCGGTACAGCCGCGAGCGGCAACCCGCTCTTCATTCCCGAGTCGTCCGCCACCGCGGCGGGCGCGGCCAACGCGTTCTACGCCATCGGGCAGCGCAACGGCATCGGCTACTCGCCCATGGGCATCGATCAGCCCACGCGGCTGACCGGGTTCCGGCCGGGAACCGGAGTCGCGGTGGCCACGCCCACCGACGTCGCCAGCCTCCCGTTCCCCAAGGCCTACAGGGTTCTGGCGCAGCTCAGCCCCCTCATTCTGGAGCACCAGGCGAAGGGCACGATTGGGGCGGCCTGGCTCAACAAGGGTCTGCAGATGAAGGACATCGAGCTGGGCGGCTACACGGTGAACGTCAATCTCACGCGCAATCGCCGGGCTCCCGGCATCATTCCCGAGGTCGGGTACGCCATCGTCATCGCCTCGGGGCAGGATGAGTTCTATGTGGCCGGCGCCGGCGTTCAGGTGACATTCCTTCCGAAGACGCCGGGGCCGCCCATCGCCGGGCTGGCCAGGGTGGAAGCGGGCCGGTTCGAGAACGGCCGCTGGGTGGTCGACGCGGCTGCTGGCCGGCGACGATTGCGTGCTGGAGTACGATCAGGCCAAGGCCGCCGCGGCGCATCCAGTCCGGCAGCGGGCTGCGCTTCATGGACGACGGGCCCAGCATTCAGCACGTCAAGCTGTACCGGTATCGTTAAGGAGAATACTCATGAGAAATCCGATTCTGCCGATCTGCACTCTTCTATTCGCGCTCGCCGCCACGGGGAGCGCGCAACTACGGCCCGCCCCGCCGATTCCCCACCTCGAAAAGCGGGGCGCCGCCACGCAACTGATCGTCGACGGCAAGCCGTACCTGGCGCTGGCCGGCGAAGCCGACAACACCGCTTCGTCCAGCCTCGAGTATATGGACACGGCCTGGCCGAAGATCGCCAAGGCGAACGTCAACACCGTCCTGGTGGGTGTGGGATGGGACTGGGTCGAGCCGGTGGAAGGCAAGTACGACTTCACGCTCGTCGACGGGCTGCTCAAGGGCGCGCGGAAGCACAACCTGCGCGTCATCCTGCTGTGGTTCGGAAGCTGGAAGAACGGCCTGTCGAGCTTCACGCCGGAGTGGGTGAAGGCCGACTTCAAGCGTTTCCCGCGCGCGGTCCTGAAGAACGGCAAACCGGTGGAAGTGCTCTCCACATTTGCGCAGGCCAGCCTGGACGCCGACACGAAAGCCTACACGGCCTTCATGCATCATGTGAAGGAAGTGGACGCGGGGCAGCGGACGGTGCTGATGATTCAGTTGGAGAACGAAGTGGGGCTGATCGGCGACTCGCGCGACCGCTCCGCGGCGGCCGAGGCTGCCTTCAACGGGCCCGTGCCGCCGGAATTGCTCGACTACCTGCAGAAGAACAAGGTGGCGCTCTGGCCGGATCTACGCAAGCAATGGGATGACGCCGGCGCCAAAACCGCCGGCACGTGGAAGGAAGTTTTCGGCCCCTCCACCGCCACCGACGAGATCTTCATGGCGTGGAACTATGCGCGCTACATGGAGCACATGACCAAGGCCGGCAAGGCCGAGTATCCGCTGCCGGTGTTCACCAACACGTGGCTCGTCCAGCCTCAGGACCAGGCGCCTGGCGATTACCCATCAGGCTGCCCGGAGCCGCTGGTGATCGACATTTGGAAGGCCGGGGCGCCCTCGATCGACATGAACACGCCGGACGTTCATCTGCCGAACTTCCCCTACTGGGCGGAGCGCTTCAGCCGGCCGAACAATCCGCTATTCGTGCCGGAGTCGTATGGCCAGGCGTTAGGCGCGGCGAACGCGTTCTATGGCATTGGGCAGTACGCGTCCATCGGCTACTCGCCGTTCGGCATCAATAATGTGGAGCACTGGGGCGAGGTGCGGCCGGGCGGAGGGGCGGCGTCCTCGGAGATCGAGAACGTGCCGCTCGCCAGGGCTTACGCGGTGCTGGCGCAGATGACGCCGCTGATCACGGATGCCCAGGAAAAGGGCACCATCGGCGCTGCCTGGCTCAACACGCAGCTTTCCAAGCGGGATATCGCGCTGGGAGATTACGTGGTCAACGTCGCGCTGCAGACCAACCGGCGGAATCCACCGCCCACGCTGGGCTATGCCATTGTAGTGGCAGTCGGCCCCGACGAGTACTTCGTGGCCGGCCGCGACATCCAGGTCACCTTCACGCCCAACACGCCGGGACCGGAGATTGCCGGCCTGGCCCGCGCGGAGTGGGGCAAGTTCGTGAACGGCAAGTGGATTCCGGGGCGCAGGGTGAACGGCGACGACGTGGTGTTGGAATACGACCAAGCTGCCGCGGCCGCCAGGAACCAGTCGGGCAGCGGGTTGATTTTCGGCGCCGACGGCCCCACCATTCAGCACGTCAAACTGTACCGGTACCGTTAAGAAAAGGGGTCAGACGCCATTTATTGGAAAAAGGGGTCTGACCCCTTTTATTTGTACCGGTACACTTTCACGCGCTGGATGCCGCGCTCGGCGAAGGAAAGGTGGGGTTGCGAATAGAGCCGCACGCCGAAGCCGGACTGGCCCATGAGCGCGGCAACGGCGAGGTCGTGGCGCAGCATCGAGTCGTCGCCGGCCAGATACCGCGTCACCACCCATTGGCCTTTCTCGAAGTGGCCGCCGGACTGCTCGGCCAGCGCCACCAGCTCGGGTCCCGGCGGGTCGGGTGTGAACGTCACCAGCACGTTGTCGCCGGCCATGATGAACTCGTCCGGGCCGGTGGGCATGAAGATGCCGTAGCCCATGAGGTCGGGCACGGCGTCGAACTTCTTCAGGTCCCCGGACCCGTAACCGATCGGCAGGTCGGAGTAGCTGTGGCGGCCCCATCCCCAGAGGGACACGTGCAGGGTGTACCCGGCCATCTTGATCTCCATATCCGGGTTATCCTTGTTGACCCACGCGGCGGCGATGGTGCCCTTGGCCTGGTGATCCAGGATCAGCGGGGCGAGATTCGTAAGCGTGGCGTAGGCGGTGGGGAGGGGAAGGCTCTCGACATCGGGGGGAGCGGCCGGCGGGGCGTCGCCCGCGCGGAAGGCCGTCAACCGCTGCAATTCGCCGATGCCCATGGAGGAATAGCCGACCGCGTTGAACTGCCCGATGGCGTAGAACGCATTCGCCGCGCCGTGGATGTCCCCGGCGCACTCGGGAATGAACAGCGTGTTGCCGGAGCGGCTGTAGCGCGCGGCCAACTCGGGGAAGTTGGGCATGTAAATGTCCGGGGTCAGCATGTCGAGGTGCGGTGCGCCCGCGCGCCAGATATCGTGCATGTGCGCCTGCGGACCGCCGCTCGGATAATCGCCCGGCCCTTTGTCCGACGGCGAATTGAGCCAGGCGTTCACGAACATCGGAATGGGGTAGGCGGCCTTGCCCGCCTCGGCCACCTTGTCGACGTAGCGGGCGTAGTTCCAGCCCATGAAGATCTCGTCCGTGGCGGCGCCGCTGCCGAAAACTTCCGTCCAGGTTCCCGAGGTCTTGAAGCCGGCGGCCTCCCAGATCTTGCGGAATTCCGGCAGCAGGCCGTCCTTGTGCTGCTGAAGATAGTCCATGAATTCCTGGGGCACCGGTTTGGCGAAGGCCTCGTTGGCGGCCGGTGACCGGTCGCGCGAATCGCCCACCACCCCCACCTCGTTCTCCACCTGCGCCATGATTACCCGGTGGCTCTTGTCCACCTCGCGAACATGCCTCATCAGCGCCGCGAACGCCTTCGCATCCGCCTGCCAGTTGCTTTCGCTGAGCGTCGAGAGAACCTGCAAGCTTTTGCCGTTCTGGATCTGGGCCCGTGGAAAGCGGTCCTGCTTGGTCTTCACCCATGCGGGCGTGAAGTCGGACTGCCCGTTCTTCCAACTGCCGAACCACAGCCAGGCGATGCGGAGATCGTTCTTGTTGGCGTTCGCCAGGGCCGCGTCCGCCAGGCGGAAATCGAACTTGCCCTCCTGCGGCTCGACCCACGCCCACGCCATAGGGGTCAACACCGTATTCAGGTGAACCTCCTTGGCCAGCCTGGGGAAGATCTTCGCCATGTAGTCGAGGTCAGAGGGCGACGTGTTGGCCAACTCGCCCGAGAGCGCCAGAAACGGCTTGCCGTCAACGATCAGTTGCGTCGCCGCGCCCCGCTTCTCCATGTGGGGAATAGTCTGGGAGTAGGCCGCGGCCGTCAGTAGTGCGCACATCAGTAAGGTTTTCATGGCGGAAAAATGGTAGCAAGTGGCGGCAGGGATGGCAATCGCCGCCGTGGATATTCCGGCGCCATCCGATAGACTGGAAGGCGATGCCGCCCATCGCGCTCACCATCGCCGGCTCGGACCCCTCGGGCGGTGCGGGCATGCAGGCCGACCTCAAGACGTTCCACCAGTTCGGCGTCTACGGCGAGGCGGTGATCACGCTCGTCACGGTGCAGAACAGCGTGCGCTTTTCGCGCGTCGAGGTGCTCGGGTCCGACCTGGTGCTGGAACAACTGGCCGCCGTGCTGGAGGACATCCCGCCGGGCGCGGCCAAGACCGGCGCGTTGGGATCGGCGGAAGTGGTGGAAGCCGTGGCTCGGGCGGCCGCCGGGTTCCGCTTCCCGCTGGTGGTGGACCCGGTGATGATCGGCAAGCACGGCGGCCCGCTGCTGTCCGGCGACGCCATGCGAGTGCTTCGCGAGCGGCTCATCCCGCTGGCCACTCTCGTCACCCCCAACCTGCCGGAAGCCGAGGCGCTGGCGGGCATCGCCATCCGCTCGCTCGACGACATGCGCCGCGCCGCCGCGCGCCTGCACGAAATGGGGGCGCGCGCGGTGCTCATCAAAGGCGGCCACCTGGAAGGCGACGCGACCGATCTGCTCAGCGACAGCGCCGGGTTCCGCGAGTTTCGCGCGCCGCGCCTCGAAACGCGCCACACCCACGGCACCGGCTGCACCTACTCGGCCGCCATCACCGCCTTGCTCGCCCGCGGCCTCGGTCTCGGCGACGCGGTGGCGGGCGCCAAACGGTTCATTCACGAAGCCATCCGCACCAGTCCCCAACTGGGCCGCGGCTGCGGGCCGATCAACCATCACGCGGAAGCGCCGTGAAAGTTTCGAGCGCCCCTACCAGTACCCGCTTTCCATCAGCGGCTTCCTGCACGCCTTGCAGAACTCCGCGCCCTTGACGTCCAATCGCTCCACGCCGTGGCTGGAGGACATCACGCACCGCCAGTCCTCGCAGTGGCGCAAGCCGAAGGTGTGGCCCAGCTCGTGGGCGGCTTCCTTCACCAGGCGCTCGCGCATCAGGTCCTCGCGCGGCGGCAGGCCGTAGAACTCCTCCTTCAGGCGGGCGGTGGAGACCACGGCGCAATTTCCGTCGAGCTGCGCCTCGCCGAATACGAAGGTCAGCACGGGCACGTACAGATCGCAGCCGGTGACGCCCAGCACGCGGGCGTCCGGGTCCACGGAGCGCTCCATCTGCTGCAGGATGGCGGTGGAGTAATACTGCTGGCGGCGCGCGTCCGCCGCCTGCGTGACATCGAACGTCTCCGGGCGGATCCGGCAGGGTGTGCGGAACGCGCGCGCCAAGGCGCTGGCGAGCTGCTCGAGCACCGCCAATCCCGGCGCCGAGCCGGCTGGACAGCCATTCGAAAGCGGGATGATGTGAATGGGCCTCACCGCAGTCCGTAGCGCCGCAGCTTATTGTACAAGGTGGTGCGATCGATATCCAGAATGCGGGCCGCGCGCGACAGGTTGTGCTGCGTCTCGCGCAGGATGCGCTCGATGTGCGCCCGCTCGATATCGTCCAGCGTCTGCCCGCCGCGGGGTTCGTCGGCCTGGAACTGGAAAGAGAAGTCGGCGGGGCGGATCTCCGAACCGCGGCCCACAACCAGGGCGCGTTCCACGGCGTTCTCCAGCTCGCGGACGTTGCCCGGCCAGTCGTGCCGCATCAGGATCTCCATGGCTTCGGCCGAGATCTGCGGAACCGGGCGGCTGGTGGCCATGCAGAACTTGTTGAGGAAGTGGTTGACCAGCAGCGGAATGTCCTCGCGGCGCGTGCGCAGCGGGGGAAGGTCGATGCAGAAGACGTGCAGCCGGTAGTAAAGGTCGGGCCGGAAAGTGCCCTGCTTGACCACGGTTTCCAGGTTCTTATTGGTGGCGGCGACGGCGCGGAAATCCACCTTGATGGGCTGGTTGCCGCCCACTCGCACGATTTCCTTCTCCTGAAGCACCCGCAGCAGGTCGGTCTGGGTTTTGAGGCTGATGTCGCTGATTTCGTCCAGGAACACGGTGCCGCCGTCGGCGACTTCGAATTTTCCCTTCTTGCGGTATTGGGCGCCGGTGAAGGCGTTCTTCTCGTGGCCGAACAGTTCGCTTTCGAGCAGCGTCTCGGTGAGAGCGCCGCAGTGGATGGTGACCATGGGCATGTAGCGGCGCGGGCTGGCGGCGTGGATGGCGCGCGCCACCACCTCCTTTCCGGTGCCGCTTTCGCCGCTGATGAGCACGGTGGCGTCGGTGGGCGCCACCATTTCGATCAGTTCCGCCACTTTCTTCATAGCGGGGCTGCGGCCGATCATCTCGTTTCCGGGGCCGGCTTCCTTGAGGTTCTCGCGCAGACGCACCACCTCGCGCCGCGCGCGCTTGTGCTCCAGGGCGTTGGCCACCAGGTGAGAGAGCTCGTCCGGATCCACCGGCTTGGTGATGTAGTCGTAGGCGCCCACCTTGAGCGCCTGCACCGCGGTATCCACGGAAGCGTAACCCGTCATCATGACGACGGTGAGATCCGGGTCGGCCTCCTTGAGGCGCGCCTGCAACTCCATGCCGTCCATGCCGGGCATCTTGATATCGAGCAGCGCGATATCGAACTCGGCGTTGGGAATCAGCTCCAGCGCCTCGCGGGCGCTGGCGGCCGGCCGCGCCGTGTAGCCTTCGCTGTTGAACCATTTCCCCAGCGAATCGCGCACCACCAGTTCGTCGTCGACAATCAGAATCCGTCCCTTCGATTTCACGGCAGTGGAAGATTCCGCTACGCTCGTTACCATCGATTCCTCCCTTGGCCGCCCGTTTTCGGGCTGGCCGGCGCGGCTCTCGCCGCCGCCTTTCATGCGATTCCCCCGGCCGGAACGGCGGTCTCCGCCGGCACCGTCACCCTGAATTCGGTCCCCACGCCCGGCGTGGAGCTGACCGAAATCTCACCCGCGTGCTGCTCTACGATGCTGTGCGCCACGGCCAATCCCAAGCCGGTGCGAAGCTGGTCTTCCTTGGTAGTGAAGAACGGATCGAAAATGCGCGGCAGAACGTCCGCGGGGATGCCGCTTCCCGTGTCCTTGACAAGCACCACGCCCTGTCCGGCGGCGTCGTCGAATCCGGTGGATACTTCCACCCGGCCGCCTTTCGGCATGGCTTCGGATGCGTTCACCAGGAGCGTCAGAATCACCTGCTGAATCTGGTTGGCGTCGCAGGCGATCGGTGGAAGAGCGGGCGCCAGGGTCACGGCCAGCTCGATGTTCTGCATTTCGAGCTTGTGCCTCACCAGCGACACGGCCCGGTTGACCACCGTATTGAGGTCGTTGGGCTCGCGATGGCTGGGCGCCTGGCGGGAAAACGTGAGAAGGTTCTTGACCAGGTCGCCGCAGCGTTTGCTTTCGCGCTCGATGGTCTGGAGTTGCTCCACCATATCGTCGCGCTCGGGCACCTCGCGTTTTCGCAGCTCGCGCCCCACCAGCCGGGCGTAGGTCAAGATGCCGAAAAGCGGGTTGTTGATCTCGTGCGCCACGGTGGCGGCCAGCTTACCGATGGAGGCCATCTTCTCGGAGCGCAGCAAGGTGCTGTGCACCCGCTCCAGCTCGGCCGTCTTGCGCCGCACCTGCTCCTCGATCTGGGCCTGCACGCCGCCGACTTCCGCGGTCATGCGGTTGAAGGAGAGCGCCAGGTCTCCCAGCTCGTCGTCGGAGCGCACCGGCAGCCGGTAATTCAGGTCCCCTCCGGCCACGCGGTGAGTGCCGTCGATGAGCTCCTTCACCGGCCGGTAGACCACCACCCACATGAAACCGACGGCGCCCAGGCATCCGAAGAGGATGGCGCCGATCAGGAACCAGGTGAGGTTGGCCTGGTGCCGGCTCATCTGGCGGTCCACCTGGGCCAGCGACAATTCGGCGTCGATGACTCCCAGGACGCGCTGGCCTTTCTGCTCGTGGCACTGGGCGCATTCGGGGCCGTTATCGATGGCTCGCATAACGCCCAGAACGCGGTGGCCCTGGCGGTCCGTGAAGTACTGCGCCCGGCCGCCTTCGCGGAGGGCGGCGCCCAGGTTGACGCTCTGCCGCATCTCCTGAGCGTCGGTGGAGTAGGCGATGCGGCCCTCGTGGTTGATGATGCGGATGCAGTGCATGCCGGGCTCGGTGCCCAGCTCGTGAACGATGTTCTTGAGCCCGTCGGCGTCGTTTTTCAGCATCTGGTAGCGGGTGCTGCGGGCGATGACGTCGGCGATGCGGCTGGCGGATTGTTCCACTTGTTCCTGGAACTGGCGGCGCTCCGCGCTGAGGTTGATCCAGGCGAACAGAGAAAAGAATCCCGCCGTGCTGGCGATAACGCACACCGCGACCTTGGCGGCCAATCCCAGGCGGAATTTCTTGGGCAGGTTCATCCCACGGAGAGGGGTTCTGCCTCCTTTTGTTCCGTCCTTCCAGTCTCAGCCTCGTGCGAGGCAGCCTCGAAGACGGGGAAGTAATGCGCCACCACGCGGAAAATCGCGAAGCCCGCGGCGACGATCGACAGCGTGATGGCAATCTCGCTCCAGCGCGGGAAGTAGGCCGCGCCGCTGGCGGCCTTCAGACCGGTAATTCCAACGTTCAACCGGTTGGCCACGAACCCGAACACCACCATCACCGCGCAGGCATACAGCGCGCCGGGGCGCATGCGGATTCGAGCCTGATACAGCAGCACCGTGGGGACGGCCATCAGCGCGATCTCCAGCAGGAACAGCCACGTCTCCTCGCGGTTCTGCCTCAGCAGGCCGAACGCATGCCGGTGGGCCAGGTCGAGGAAGCGGATCCAAAGGTACACCGACATGACTACCGCCAGGACGCGCGCCAGGCTGGCCAGCAGCGGCAGTTCCAGCGCCCGGCCGAATTCGCGGGTGGAATGCCACGATTCGAAGATGGTCATGGCCAGCCCCACTCCGATGGCCGAAACGAAGAACAACAGCGGCAGGATGGGCGAGTACCAGAGAGGATACAACTTCTCCGGGACGATCAGGAACAGCGTACCCAGCGAACTTTGGTGCAGGGTGGAAAGCAGCACTCCCAGGATCATCAGCGGCACCGAAATGCGGTGGATCCAGCCCATGGGTTTGTGCCAGCCGAAGCGCTCGAACACCATGGGAATGAATTCCAGGAAGAGGACGGTGGAGTACAGCGTCACGCACCAGGCCACTTCGAACATCACCGAATGCGGGTTCCACATCACCAGGGGATGCCAGAGGCGGTCCGGGCGCCCCAGGTCGTAGAGCAACCCGACGGTGACCAGGATGTAACCCAGGAAGGCGGTGAGAATGGCAGGCCGCAGCACCGGCTTGTACTTCTCGATGTTGAAGATGTGAACGGTGGCAACCAGGGTGAAGCCGCCCGCGGCCAGGCCCACGCCGCCCATCACGTCGAAGGCGATCCAGAGGCCCCACGGGAATTGGTCGCTGAGGTTGGTGGACCCTCCCAGGCCATAGAACACCCGCAGCCATGTGGCGTACAGGCCGCATAGCATGATGGCCGCGAAAATGACGCGCCATACCGTGATCTTGGGCAGTTTGCCCTTCATTTCCCGTGGCCCTCTTTTCTGGCGACTTCCGCCCGGCGGTTCGTGACCCACCAGATTCCGCCCAGCAGCACCGCCCCCGTGGAGACCACGTCCGGCAGCAGTTCCAACACCCGCCAGGTGGTTTCCGGCAGCGGCTCCTGCGGAACTCCCGTGCGCAGCCCGATCTGTTCGAACGGCACCGCCGAAAGGTACAACACCGACGTGCCGCCCACTTCCTTCAGCCCATAAATCTTGCCGTAATAGGCATCGGGCTTGGCGGCGATTCTCTGCCGCGCTTCGGCAATCAATCCGTCGCGGTCGCCGGTTATGGTGGCGCCCACCGGGCACACTTCGCTGCACGCGGTCACTTTGCCCTGGCGCTGCCGGTCATAACACATGTCGCACTTGCGCATCTTGGGAAGGCGCTGGTTCCACTCGTAGGACGGCACCTGGAACGGACACGCCTGCATGCAATACCGGCATCCCATGCACTTGGCGGCGTCGTAGGTGACCGGCCCGAGCTGGGTCTTCTCCAGCGCGCCCACGGGACAGACGGAAACGCACGTCGGCTCCAGACAGTTCATGCACAACCGGCGGCAGAACCTGTCTCCGTGGGTTTCCACGGCGGTCAGCTTGTGCGCCGAGATCTTCTCCTCCGCGGCTATCTTGTCGTTGTAAGGAAAACCCCAACGCTCCGCGCAGGCGCCTTCGCAGGCTCTACAGCCGATGCACAGGGTACTGTCGTAGAGGATGGCCTTCGGCATATCTGGACCTTCAAATCCTTTTTAACAGAAATCCTAGGAAATGTGTAGCAAAAACTGACAGCCCTCACGCCGTGAGGAAAAATTCCGCGGTCACCTGTTTCCAGTCGGCATCCGGAAGGGCGGCCAGGAGGTCATCGGCGGGACGACCACCATCGGCGGCTACAGCGCCCGCCAAGGCTGGCTGCAAACCATAGAGACGTTCGACGGATTCGCGCATCCACTGCCGAATCAGCCCTTTAGGGACGAGGTTGCGGCCCGTGCTCTCTTCGTCGGGAACGTGTAGGGAGAGCAGCCAGCCCTTCCCGTAGGGGTCCTGCCGCAGCAGCGCCGGGTTGTTGAGAACTTCAGCATTCACTTGCAAAACTTCGCCTTCGGTCGGCGAAACCATTTCGGTCTTCTGGCCATCACGGAAGAAGGAAAGGACCTTCTGCCCCTGGCGAATCCACTGGCCAGGCTTGGGGAGTTCGATCTTTTCGATCTTGCCAACCAGGGCGGCGGCAAATTCGTCGGCACCTACGCGGACGACGCCCTTCCGTTCGGTGGTCAGCCAGCTATGGCCGAAGTGATAGGAGACGTTTTGGGGAACCAGAAACCCGTCAACGTGGTCTACGCCCACCAGGGCCGTGACCGGCTTTCGCGCTTCCACTCCAACGGTGGCCATGGCGCGGTTGCGATTCAAGTAGTAGTCCAGGACGATGAAGAAGAGAAACGTTCCGAGAACCAGAAGTACCGGCATTGTGTTACCTTCCTTTCAGCACCCTCTGTATATGCACGGGGAGTGCCAAAGACTGATGATTTTTGCACCTCTATCTGTCGTGATTTCATGCAGGTAGCAGGGCACGGATTTCCGGTCTTTCGGTCGATGTAGGAGTATTCAACGGGTCGGCGTTGAGATTTGCCATAATCTCGTCCGAATCATCAGCTTGGATGATGTGGCGGAAAATCCAACAGGCATGTTGGGATTTGCGACCAAAATCGAAAGGAGTCTGGAATCTCATGGTCTCACAGAATTTTGCCAACCATCGGCAGACGGTGCCGATGTTTCACTTCGTCCTCTTCCCCCTCCTGGTCCTCACCCTGATCGGTTCCGTGGTGAATCTGGTGAAGTCGTGGGGCGACCACCAGAGGATCTACAGCGCCTCCTTGATCGTGGTGTTGGCGTTTGCCACATTGATTCTGCTCTTCCTCTGCCGCATGTTTGCTGTGAAGGCACAAGACCGGGCCATCCGTGCGGAGGAAAACTTGCGGCACTTTGCCATGGAAGGCAAGTTGCTCGATCCCCGGCTCACCATCCGGCAGGTAATCGCCCTGCGGTTTGCCTCGGACGGCGAGTTCGTAGCCCTGGCGAAGAAGGCGGCGGACGAGGGCACCGCGCCGGACGATATAAAGAGGTCCATCCAGGATTGGCGGGCGGACACCTACCGGGTGTGACGGGGAGTCCGGCACGGCCGGCGGCGGCAGACCCTTCCCCGAGCCGACGGTCCCGTACACGCCGGCGAGTCTCGCCGTACAATGGAAGAGTCATGAAGGTCCCGCTCCAGATCTGGAACCAGCCTCACTGGGAGCTCAAAGGCCGCTGGGACAGTGCCGCTTTTTTTCGCAAACTCCTGGCGGTGTTGCCCGCAGCCACCACGCTCTTCGTTGAAGGCACGAGCGTCGCACCCGAAGTCAACGCCTTTCTGCGTACCGCTGCGGAGCCTGGCGACTACCTCCCGGCCCGCCAGACCCTGTGGCCGCGGCCGAAGCAGTATCGGCTCCGGTGCGACGGTCCGACTCTGGCTGCCCTGGCCGACCTATCGGAGCGGCACGCAGACCCCGAGCTTCTCGATCATCTATCCGTGTACAGTGGCTCAACAGTGCTACTGGAGTTCCCGGACGCGTTCGGCAGAGACGGCTGCGCCCTCTGCTCGGCAGACATCGAAGAGCAGCGTCTCAGGAGTTTCGCGGAAATGCTCGGGCTTCATCTGACGAACGTTTTGCCCAGTGGGCGCCGGTGACGGCCTGCCGGCGATGCACCCCCAAAGCCACCCAACACGAGTTCGTTGCCCCGGCGAAGAACTTCCGGCGGGCCGGACCGGCCGGGGCGGGGCAGTAGAATAAGGAAGGTGCCTCGCTCCTCCATTTCCCGCCGAAGCCTGCTGTTCTCCTCCGCGGCGGCTCTGGCATGCGGCGTGCGCAAGTCCACTCCCTACCACGGGTATTGCTTCGTGGCCAACCAGGGCAGCCATTCGGTGGCGGCGGTGGACCTGGAGCAGTTTCGCGTGCGGCGCCAGATCCCGCTCGACGCCGCGCCCAGCCTGGTGCTTTCGCATCCCCAGGGCCGGCCCAGGGTTTACGTGCTGGCGCCCAATGCCGGCACGGTTTACGAAATCGATTCCGGCGCCTTGGCGGTCAGCCGCCGCGCGAAGGCCGGGAACCAGGCGGTCGCCATGCAGATGGCGGCCTCCGGAGATTCGCTCTGGGTGTTGTCCCGCGAGCCGGCGGCGCTGGTGGAACTGCCGCTCGATTCCCTGCGCCCGCGCACCCGCATCGCGCTGCGCTCCGTGCCCGACAGTCTGGCCCTCACCGGGGGCGACGCCAAAGCGCCGTTCGCCGCCGTCGGCAGCCGGCAGGACAACACCATTACTCTGGTATCGCTTCACGGCGCGGGCCAGCGCAGCATCCCCGCAGGCGTGGAGCCGTCGCTCGTCGCGTTCCGCAAGGATGGCAAGCAGGTGCTCGCCGGCAGCCGGCCGGGCCGCAACCTGTCGATCTTCGACGCCGCGACGGGCAGGACCGTGGTGCGGTTGCCGCTGCCGATCGCGCCGCGCTACCTCCAGTCCAATGCCGATGGCGGGCAGTTGTTTCTCACCGGCGAGGGGATCGACGCCGTGGTGATCGTGTTTCCGTTCAGCACCGAGGTGTGGCAGACGGTGCTGGCGGGCCATGCTCCCGGCGCCATGGCGGTGGCCTCCGGCAGCACGGAGTATCTGCTGGTGGCGAATCCGGACTCCGACAGCATCACGGTGCTGGACCTGGCCACTCAGAAACTGGTGGGTGTCATCGGCGTCGGGCAATCGCCGTGCCAGATCCTGCTGATCGGCGGCAAGCGGCCGGACGAGCAATTCGTTCTGGTGCTCAACCGGAAATCGGGCGACATGGCGGTGGTCCGGATGCTGGCTCTCAGCGAACCGCAACTGTCCTCCAAGCCGCGGCTCAAGTCGGTGTCGCTGTTGACCATGATCCCCGTGGGCGAGAGCCCGGTCAGCGCCGATGTGGTGGCGTTGTAACTTGATTGTCACCTCTGCTCAAGAGCGGATCGATCGCTGGCGGAATCGGCGTCGCAGGCTTCATCGCCGCGCTTCCTGGTGGATTCGGCCCGTGCGGTCCGGCCAGCCCGATTGGCCTCTTCGGGCTTCTTGCCGCGCTGTTCTGCGTGCCTGGCGGACTGGGCCTCTGCCTGTCGGCCGGGATCGTCGCAATCGTCAAACGCAAGCCCCGGCCAACGGACTAAGTTCAAGCCTCTCGCAAGCATTGACATCGGCACGCGAAGCAAATAGAATCTCCCCTAACTCATGCTTATCTATCTGGATACACTCATCGGCTTTTCGGTCGTGATGCTGTTGATCAGCCTGCTCATTACGATCCTGACGCAAATGGTCTCGGCGCTGGTGAATCACCGCGGCAGCAACCTGAGATGGGGACTGAAGACGTTGTTCGAAAATATCGATCCCGCCCTCTATCCGCGGCTGGCGGCCAACGCGAACCGCGTGGCGCACGAAGTGCTCAGGCATTCCCTCATATCCGACTCCTGGTTCTCGGACTTGAAAGGCGTGCGCTGGCTCCTGGAGGTTCCGGTACTGAAAAAGATCCTCGGCCGTTTTCAGCTTGCCTCGGCCATCCGGCCGGCTGAATTGACGAATATCCTGAGGCAGTTCGCCGCCAGCCCCGCGCGGCCGGGAGTCTTGAAGTCACTGACGGCCGCGGAATGGGCGGCGCTCCAGGCGGAAATAGCCGTCCTGTTGGCCGCTCCCAATCCCGCGGCGGCGCGTGAGATGACTGAGGCGGCGGATGTGGCTGCCGCCGCCGTCAAGGCCATCGCGGGCCAGGCGGCTACGCCCCTCCTCCAGGAATCCGTCAACGCCATTCGCGGCACGGCGGGGAAACTGGAGGCGTGGTTCGGTTCCATGATGGACCGGGTCGCTCAGAAATTCACGACTTACATGCGGATTTGGACCGTATTGTTCGCGGGCGCGTTCGCTATAGCTACCGGGCTCAATTCCATGGGTCTGCTGAGCGAACTGTACAATGACAGCGGCCTTCGCACCGCGCTGGCCGGCGCGGCCCAGCAGGCGACGGCCACCGCGGCCACGGTCCTGGACAAAGGGAGTGCGCTGGCCGCGGGCCTCACCGCCGCGCTGAAACAGGCCGCGCAGGACGCCAATACAGCCGGGGCGCCGCAACCGCCGGATATCCGGACCACGGCCGAAGGCATCGCGTGGATTCAGGCCAACGTGCCTGCCCAACAACGCGCCGCGGTGCTAAGCCGCTTCGACGCCGATTCCGCGGCCGCGTCGCAGAAGGCGCTTCAAGATGGCGCGCAGAACGCCGCCAAGACGACCGCCATCGCCACCCAGGCCGATTTCGACATCCTCAAGTGCCGCTGGCCCGCCAATCCGGACGCCAAATATTTCCTGGGCGTGCTAATCACCGCCGCGCTGCTCAGCCTGGGCGCGCCGTTCTGGTTCAATGCGCTCAAGTCGATGACCAATCTGCGGCCGATTCTGGCGTCCAAGGAGAAAGCCGAGCAAGCGTAGGGCTCGCAGGCGGCCGGGTTGACCAGCGAAAGCGCCTCTCCCACATTCCCGCCAGTGGGTGGGGCAGGCGCTTCCGCCTGCCAACCGCTTACGGATTCGGCGTGGTGAAGAGGCGCTGGTAGTCCTCCCAGTGCGCGTTCATGATGTCCATCTTGCGCTTGAGCTGCGCGGGAAGATCCGGCCCCAGCCGGCGGCTGGTTTCCTCGGCGGCGGTCGGCGCCAGGTCGAGCAACGGCCCTTTGGCCGATAGCAACAACTGCCGCAACCGCATGGCGTTGTCGATTTCATTGCGCGCCAGGCGCAGCATGTCGGTGCGGTCCCAGCCGCTCTGCCGCGCCCAGCACCGGGTTGGGATCGGGTTTCCCGCCCAGGGCCGTCACGCGATCGAGCTGCGCCTGGTACTCGACCACATCGCCCGCGCCGCGCACCAGGCACTCGAGCGCGCCCAGGCGCTGGCCCAGCAACTCCCACTCGGCGGGCGTTTGGGAACCTTCGCGCAGGCGCGCGGCCAACGCCTCGGCGCGGCTCAGGCTGGCGGTCGCCTTCTCGACGATGTTCTGCGACCAGCAGGCGCGCGCCCCATCCTTCGTACATGCGCATGGCCTGAATATCCACCAGGTCGTCAGCCTGCTCTTCGCCCTTGGCCTGGAAGAGGAACGGGCGGTAGTAACTCTTCTCGGCTTCCGTCAGCTTCTCCGGAAACGGCACCAGCGGGCGGTTCACCCACCGCCCCAGAATTCCGCCCATGGTCAGAACCGGACCGAAGTTCAAGGTTCCCAGGTAGCGTTCGGCTTCGTCGGTGGCCATCCACAGGGAGATGCAGGTCGTCGGCCGAATCCTTGCCGGCGGTCACGGCCGGCGAGCGAGTGAAGCGCCGTCCACAGGTCCACTTCGTTGCGCGGCCGGGCGTTCTGGAAGGCTTCGAGCACCTTGAAATTGAAATCGGCGCCCACGGCGTCGCCCACGGAAACCACGAATTTCGCGCCGGGGGCGCTGCCTGCCGGCCATCAACGCGCGCATGGCGGCGATGGGCCGCGGAATCCCCACCACCGGCGCGAATTCGCCCCCTCCTCCGCCGAAACGCCGGATGGCGACGCGATGACCGTCGGGACCTTCCAGATGATTCACCGCCATCCCAGCCGGCAGTTTGCGCGCGATCAGCTCGGGACGGTCGAAGGTCGGAATCATCCACTGGCGGGGCGTAATCTCGACCAGGTCCACGGTGATGTGGCGGCCCAGTTGGACGGCGGCATCGTTGAGCGCGGTGAGAAAGCCCGCGACGCGATCCTCCATGGGGCGGCGCTGGCACCAGGAAGGCCCGTTCAAACCGGGATACAAGCGCCGGCGTCCAGCACAACCCCGAACCCGCGTCGGTGGTGGTGAAGGAGAAGACCTCCACTTCGGGCAGCCGGCGCAGCAGCTTCTGCATGGCCTCACGATACAGCGCCAGCGTGGCGGGCTGGTCCACGCATGGCGCGAAGCGCGGCGTGCGCGAGCGATTGGCGTGATCCACCCTCGGGCCGCGCAAATCGGGGTGATCGGCGAAGAACGCCTCCGGCAACACGGCCGGTTCGTTGGCCGTGTAGGCCGCCTTCAAACCGAGGCGCCGCAGCACTTCGCAGCGCGCCTGCAACAGGGCCGCCACTCGTTCCGCGTAGTCCCTGTCGACGTACTTCTCGAGGGCGGCCGGCGGAAAGGTCTTCAGCAAATCCGGTTGATACATGTACCAGGCCGGGTAGGGGTCGCCGGGCACATCCATCTCCCACAGCGCCGGAGGAAGGTTCTCCGTAACCGCCACGTGGGTGGCGCCCAGTTGCCGGGCGCGGGCCGCGTTGCGCTCGAATGCCTCGAGAGCGGCATCCGCCCGGCACAAGGGCGCCGCGGCCAGGCACGCCAGTACGGCTAAATAGTGGGGTCTCATCGGGAGTTAGCCAGATCATAGCATCAGGCGTCCCGTGCGGCCACAGGTCCGCGGCATCGCGCAGGGCCGGTGCGCTACCGCGGTGCGGCCGGCCTCCGCCGTCGCGCCGCGATACAGAAACCGGGCACGGATGCGCGCCGAACGCCGCTGGCGCCGTTGCCGCCATCCGATGCCGGAGCGGGCCGCGGGCTGGACATCCTTGTAGCGGCATCGGAGGCCCTCCGCTCCCGGCCGTGAAACGCTAAGTTCCAAGTGGTTCCGTGAGCCACTAGCGCCATGACCGCAAGATGCCGTTCCATTGCCACGGGCCACTCCCTTACGCCGCGTGGTTCCGTTCGGAGCCGCGAGCGTCAGCGAGCCGCACGGCAAAGGCGCCAAACCACGCGGTCGAAGCCGTAGTGCCTTGACCGCGAGAAACTGTTCCTTTGCCAAGGGCCGCTCGCTCACGCTCGCGGTTCTGTTCGGAGCCGCGAGCGTCAGCGAGCGGCCCGGCAAAGGCGCCAAACCACGTGGTCGAAGCCCTAGGTCCGCAATTCCAGCAAATGATACCAAGTCGGCAGAAGTCCATATTCCTGAACTACCGGGTCTAAGAACGTCGGCTCCTTCACGACGGTCCGATACCCATATCGCTCCAGGAGCGGAAGAAAATCGTGGCCATCGTTGGTGAGCAAACGCTGGCCCTCGCCGTTGGGAGCGATCATCAAGTGCTTCACGCGATGTTTGCCGAGCAATCGGGCCCACCACTCGATCGCCTGCATCCGGCACTCTGAAAAACTGTGAATGTTGATCGCAAGATCGACCGGCCGATCGCGGAGCGTGTCGTCAATCTCATCCACAGGGACTATGCGTGCTTTCTCAAGGCCACGGAACCGCAAATAGTAATCGCACACAAAAGTGGAAACGGCAAAGGCATCCGTACAAAAGTATCTCTCAATGCCGGGCAGCGCGCTCACCATGCGATGCGCGAGGCGTCCGTAGCCGGCTCCGACGTCGAGAACACGGAAGCCGGCCCGAGCCGCAACTCCAAGGTGCCGATCCAGGAAGTATATTTCCGATATTGAATCGAGCAGATCGCGCGAGACTTGGCGGCCCGCAATTGTGAAAGTAAAAATTCCAAAGCTCTTGTCCTCGACTAGCTTGTCGAGGAGCCCGAGCTTGTCAATGGACTTGAGATAGTACAGGCTGACGGCATACGCCAGGATACTTCCATTATTGCCTCTCACCTGAAAGACCCACGCATTGTCCCCACGGAAATAGGCAAGATCCTCCGGGCGCACGTGGCGATTGGTCCAGACAAGAGGGGTCGTATCTGGGTCGAACGCGCCGTACTTCTGCTGGAGTTCGACAAGTTTGGGATTGTTGGCCCGTATCGTGCCAGAACAAAGTTCAGACAAGCCTTGATCGAACCGTTCACGCTCATGAACTAATCTCCTTCCGCTTGTCCGGAATTTCCATTTTGGACTTCCAAATCTTATTCAGTATAAGCCCAACCGCCATCCCGTTAACCTGCGAACTGCATTCTTCCTCCAGCAGCCGCTTTCACCCCTGCAAGGCGTGGCTATCGTCCTGCGCGGAAGATCCAAAATCGCGAACTCGCGTCTTTTCAGTGCATTCCACAAACACCCCTCCGGCCCTCACGTCCGGGTCTGCCGGGTTTCGCTGTGTCATCGCCCTCCCTCTAGCCGGTCGCCAACGCGCCGGTCCGCCGTACCATGCGCCCAAAAGCCGCCTCGTCAGGTAGCTTTCGGCCAGCATCGGCCATAGGAAGGAGCGACAGACTTACCAGGCTCTCGTCGTGGGAAAGATGAGAGAGAACCTGCTTTTCGAACTGTGGCCAATCTCCTCCGGAAATCACGGCCACTTTGACGATGCTGAGAAGGTCATGCGGCAGTCGCGACAGTTCGGCGTCAAAGGGCGACTTACTCTCGGCCAGGGTGCCGTCCAAATCGAACACGATCGGCTTTCTCAGCATGGTATCTCGATTTCCAACACGCTCACCGCGCTGCACGGACGAAACGTCCACGTTCCGGTCATCGCCGGCAACAGAAGCACGCCGCCTTCTTGGATGGCATAACCGGTGCCGCCGCGCTCGACCTGCCCCGCGCCAGCGTATGCTATCCCTCCATGAGCGCTTCCGGCTCGACGACGGGGACCAATCCGCCTCCCTGGCACAACGCGGCATAGCGAGCCAACGCCTGCGCGTCGGCCTCGATGGAAGCCCGCGTGGGAGTGCGATCGCCCACGGCAAGTACCGCGCCCCACTTGGCAAAGCGGGCGCCCACATGAGAGTATTCGGCCAGGCGGGCGCCTACAGCTTCATGGGCCGCCGGAGGCTATTTGGCCGCTTCCTTTTCCTTCTCGCGGTAGTAGTCGCGCAGCACGTAAAACGCCAGCTTCTTATCGCCGCGCGGCGAGATCAACCCCTTGCGGTTGAAATCGTCCTGGATGTGCGGCACTTTGCGGCGCGGCGATCGGAAATCCATCAGCACCCAGGCGATCGTCCCCTGCAGGAATGGCGTGCGCTTGAACATGGCCACCTGGCGCCGGTAGATCATCGCCATGTTCTCCTCGGTCCAGGCCGTGTCTTCGTCGCCGTGGTTTCCGGCCAGCGCCTCGGCGCCGAATTCGCTGAAGACCACCGGCTTGTCGTAGGGGGTCTCCCACGAAGACCGGTCGAGTTTCTCGGGCGCGCCATCGTACCAGCCGATGTACTCGTTGCAGCCCAGCACGTCCAGGTACCGGCCCAGCGGATCGTCGGCGGTGTAGTGCCCGGGCGTGGATTCATGCGTCAGCGTGGCCGCCGTCACCAAACGCGTGGGGTCCAGTTCGCGGGCCTTGGCCGCCAGCGACGAAATGAACTTCAGCCGCGCGTCTCCCTGCGGCGTCTCGTTGGCCACCGACCACAAAATGATCGAGGCGCGGTTTTTGTCCCGCACGATCATCTCCGTGAGCTGCCGCTCGGCATTGGCGTAAACCGCCGGGTTCTCCCACTGAATGGCCCAGTAGACCGGGACTTCGGTCCACAGCAACAGTCCCATCTCGTCGGCCACGCGGACCATGTTCTCGTCGTGCGGGTAGTGCGCCAGGCGCACGAAGTTGCAGCCCAGTTCCTTGGCCCACGAAAGCAGCGTGCGCGCTTCGGCCTCCGAGTAGACGCGCCCGGTACGGAACGGCGCCTCGGAGTGAATCGCCGCGCCCCGCAGGAACACCGGCTTACCGTTGATCAGAATGTGCTGCCCGGCCGTCGAGACGGTGCGGAATCCGATGCGGTCGCGAACGCTGTCGGTGGCCGACTCCACCACCACGTCGTACAGCTTGGGCCGCTCCGGCGACCACAGGTCGAGCTTCGCGGGGATCGTTACGCGCGCCATCCCGTCGGCCCCGGGGGTCGCGGAGACGCTCACGCCCGCCTCGGGGATGCGTATGGTCACCGCCGATTCCTTCCGCGGCCCATTGACGCGCACCCACGCCGCGATGCGATTAGCCGAGCCTTTTTCCAGTTGGATGGAGTAGTCTTCGATGAAGGTCTCGGGCACGTCCAGCAGGCGGACGTTGCGCGTCAGGCCGCCGTAATTCCACCAGTCGGTCATGGTTTGCGGAACCGCATCGGCGTGGCGCGTGTCGTCCACCATTACGATCAGGGCGTTGCCGCGCTCCTTCAGTTTGCCCGTAACCTCGAACTGGAACGGTGTGAATCCGCCTTCGTGTTCGCCGATCTGCTTGCCATTCAGGAAGACGATGGCGCGGTAGTTGGCCGCCCCGAACCACAGGAACTGGCGGCGTCCGGGACGCGCGGCGCAATCGAACTCGCGCTTGTACCACATGGTGCCTTCGTACAGGTAGAATTCGGGGCGCTGGGTGTTCCAATCGCCGGGAACGGCCAGCCGGGGCGCCGTTTCCGGGATGCCCATCTCCTCGTGGTCGCTCTTGGATTTGGGCGCCGCGTTGGCCCCTACGCCGCCATCCTTCTGGGGTTTGCCGTGGAAATCGTAATACCCGGCCTGGTAGGGGTCCACCATGATTCTCCAGTCGCCGTTGAGGCTGACGCCGGAGCGCGCCTGGACGTTCTGCATGGCGAAGGTGGACTCGGCGCGCGCGGCGGCGGCCATCAAAACGGCAATCGTGACGGCTCGGACGGTGCGAAAAGACGAAGGATTCATACGTGGCCTCGAAAGGCGATTGTAGCGCCCGTGCACCAGGCCCGGATGCCGCGCGATAATCTACCTATGGCAATCATGAAAACCTCGAACCCCGTGTTCCGCACCTCGGTTTACGGCAGCCAGGGCATGCACGCCGCCTATGGCGAGACCATGACCGTCGAGGGGACCATCCATCGCACCGGCATTCTGCTGGTCTGCGCTCTGGCGACGGCCCTCTACACCTGGAGCCTTTTCCTCTCGACCCGCGACCCCGCTTCCGTCGCCCTGCCGATCCTGATCGGCGCATTCGGCGGGCTGATCGTGGCGCTGGTCACCTGTTTCAAGAAGGAGTGGTCGCCGGTGACGGCCCCCATTTACGCGCTGCTGGAGGGCCTGCTCCTGGGCGGCGTGTCGGCCATGGCGGAGGTGCGCTTCCCGGGCATCGCCATTCAGTCGGTGGGCCTTACCTTCGGAACCTGCTTCTGCATGCTGGCAGCTTACCGCAGCGGGCTGATTCGCCCCACGCAGAGGTTCGTGGTCGGGGTGGTTGCCGCCACCGGCGGCATCTGTCTGTTCTACTTCGTCACCATGCTGCTCGGCTTCTTCGGCATCGGAATTCCGGGGATCTTCGGCGGCGGCCCGGTGGGTATACTGTTCAGCCTGTTCGTGGTGGTGATCGCGGCGCTGAATCTGATCCTGGATTTCAATTTCATCGAGCAGGGCGTCGAGCAGGGCGCCCCGAAGTACATGGAGTGGTACGGCGCCTTCGGCCTGATGGTGACCCTGGTGTGGCTGTACCTGGAGATTCTGCGCTTGCTCAGCAAATTGCGGGGGCGGCGGTAACGAGGGGCGGCGCCGCGCGGCCGGGCCGCCGTCCCGCGGCCGCCTGAAGAAAAACCTGATAACTCCGCAATCGCCGGCGTACTACTCGACTTGGTACTCTGAAACCAGTGCTCTGTCCCAAGTGCAAAACCGACCATGCTCACCGTTCCCATAGGAAGGGTCCATTGGAACTGCTGGCGAGCCTCATTGCCATCTACCCGTACCGTTGCAGGGACTGCGGCCATCGGTACCTTAAGTTCCGCTACGCGGAGCCCGACCCGGGGCCGAGCAACCATGGCGAACGCGAGATCCGGGCCACCCGCAATGCCCTGACGTGGAAGCGCAAACGGCGCGAGTTTCTCCTCTATGGAGTGGGAATTCTGTGCTTCCTGGCGTTTCTCTACTTCATCACGCGCGATCGCGGCGCATCCTCCGAAGGCGGCTGAGCGGCCGGCCGCAACTCCACGTTCCGCAGAACGATGTAGCCCGCGATGCGCGTCGCGCCCGGACGCCGCTCCGAGGCCAGCGCCACCCGCAAGAGGCGGCAACCCGGCGGCGTGACGAACGCGATGCGCCCTTCAGTTGGATCTTCCGAGCCGAGGCTCTCTCCGGCGGCGATGCCGAGGCCCCGGCCAGCGTCGCCGATCCGCCAGTTCGGGCCGGCGCCGGCGGCGATTTCCGACGTGCGGTAGTCAAACTTTAGTTCATAGGCGGTGTTTTCTTCCACCGGCGCCAACTGCGCCAGCGGTTCCGCGGTGTCCGGCTGGCCGCCGGAAAAGGTGAGGCGCAGGCCCGCCGGCGCCTCCTCCCGCGCGGCGCTGATTCCCTCGATCCTGGGCAGGCGCCAGTCGAACCCGTGTCCCGTGGGCGGCGCCGCGAAATCCCCGTTGTAGATCGACCCGCCGCTTCCGCCCCGCACACTCCCGCCGGGAGTGCGCCGCGCGGCGCTGAGCCCGTCCCAGATGGCCCGCGCGTCGCCGGAGCGCCCCGCCGCCAGCAGGCGGTCGCAGGCCGCCAGCAGAAGCGGCGCATCGGCGTCCCGATGGCTCTCTCTCAACCGCCTGACCGAGGGACCGGCCAAATCGGAACGGCCCGCGTCCAGCAGATAGAACAGGTAGGCCACCCGCCACTCGGGCCGGCGAATGTCCAGGCGCGCGATCAACTCGCCGTCTTCCCGCACGCGGCCGCACAAATGGAACAGCGGCAACGGATCGCCCCAGATCAGGGGAACCGCCCGCTTCGCCCAGCGCCAGAACCCTTCCGTGTCGTGGCGGCGGAAGTAGTAATTCATGAGCGTCCATCTGGGGAGGTACGTCCGGCTTTCCTCCGCGGCGCGCAGCAAGGCCCGCTCCGCCAGCGCGCTGTTGCCGCCGGCTTCGTAGCGCAGGCCCAACTCGATCCATGCCCGCGCGTCGCGGGGATTCAGGGCGACCGCCCGCCCCAGCGCCGCCGCGGCCCGGGCGGGGTCGTCATCGGAGACCAACAGGGCAAGCCGGACGCTGTAGTCCGCCTGGTCCGGAGTGAGGGACAGCGCCTTCTCGGTTCCCGCCACCGTCTCCGTCCGGAACCAGGCGTCGGCCCAGCCCACCCGCACGGACCATGCCGTCGCCGCCGCCAGGCCGGCTGCGGCCGCGGTCCACAGGGCCATCCGCAAAATTCGAAGTGCCCTCATGGCGCCTGCCTCCGAAGCAGCCTGGCCGACCCCGATGCCAGCGACACGCCGCGCCCAAACTCGGTAGTCCACCACGTGACGCTCATCGCGTTCGGCCCGTGCAGCCGCATCTCCACTTCTCCCCGGGAGCCGTCCGCGGACGTCCAGCCCAGCCTGGCCGACTCTCCGTCCGGCGACTTTCCCTGCGCGCGAAACAGCACTTCCGGCGACACCGCCTGGTCGGGAATCCGATACCGCGCGCGGTAGCTGCCGGATAACTCGCCGTGTTCCTCCCTCAACAGGAATTCCACGTAGGTTGCCGGATAGACTCCCGGCGCGGACGGGTCCCCACTCTCGGGAACGCACAGCCACTCGCCCGCGAACGAAGGCGGCGCGGATCGGGCGGGGGCCGGAGCGCTGGAGGGTTCCGGCCCGCCGGGCGCGGGCGGCGCAGCCAACGAAGGCGGCGCGGATCGGGCGGGGGCCGAAGCACTGGAGGGTTCCGGCCCGGCGGGCGCGGGCGGCGCAGCCAACGAAGGCGGCGCGGATCGGGCGGAGGCCGGAGCGCTGGAGGGTTCCGGCCCGGCGGGCGCGAACGGCACAGCCGGCAAAGGCGGCGCGGATCGGGCGGAGGCCGGAGCGCCGGAGGGTTCCGGCCCGCCGGGCGCGGGCGGCACAGCCGGCAAAGGCGGCGCGGATCGGGCGGAGGCCGAAGCGCTGGAGGGTTCCGGCCCGCCGGGCGCGGGCGGCACAGCCAGCGAAGGCGGCGCGGATGGGGCGGAGGCCGAAGCGCTGGAAGATTCCGGCCCGGCCGTCGCGGGCGGCGCCGCTGGCCGAGGTTCGGGAGCCGGGGCGGGGAAGAACCGGCCCGGCTCCGTCAGCGGGACGGCGTCGCGCGCCGCCGTCTCTCGCGCGCCGGCAACCGCGTCCACCCCCCGCGGGCGAGAACCTCCGAGAGCGGCCGGCCCGGCCTTCCGCCTGGGCGCGCCTGGCGCGGGCCGCGCCGCGGAATTCGGCTGCTCCAAGGTTGCCCCCGTGCGGCCGGTTTCCGCCGCCGATGGGGAGTTGTCCGCTGCCACATACCAGCACCCCACGCCCAGTATCGTTACCGCCGGCACAATCCAGAACCAATTGAGTAACACCGCGTTGGCCCATCCCGGGACGCGTCTCCGCCACGGCTGCGGCCGCGGACGGAATCGCACCACCGGTTGCCGGTAACTCGCCGCGGGCGCGTCCACCAACGCCCGCAGGCTGTCATCGTACTCGCGCCGTCTCCGGGCGTCGAGGAGCGTCGCCAGAATGTCGTTCAGCCGCTTCATCTGGCGTTCGGCCATATCACGCACCTGTTCGTCAGCCTGCCCGTCGGGATGGACCAGCCGCGCCAACACTCGATATGCCTGACGGATCTCAGCCGCCGGAGCATCGGGCGCCACGCCGAGTTCTTCGTAATAAGTCATGCTCCAGTTACTCAAGAGTGACTTACAGGTATGACATTTGTACGACAGAGTAGTATCTCTTTCGTACCATTGCATAAGTCGCTCTCACAGCTTTACTATAAATCAAGTCAGAGATGACGGGAAGGAGAAAATTATGATTCGGTTTTTGGTTTCACTTCTTGTGGGCGGCTGCTTGTTGGTTGTGACGGCGGCTACGGGTTCGATCGGTGTGATCCGGTCGAGTGGAGACTTCCGCGTGGACGGCTCGATGGTCCGCGGCAATAGCACGGTGTTCGATGGCAATACGATCGAAACCACGACCTCGCGTTCGGTGGTGCAACTCGATGCGGCACAGATCACCCTCGGGCCGGATTCGCGCGCCAGGGTTTATCGGGATCGTACGATTTTGGAGAAGGGCGCCGGTCTGCTGCGCGACGCCGGTACGCACGTATTCGAGGCGGCGTCGTTGCGGATCGCCCCCGCGGCCGGGGATGCGGTCATCCAGGTGGACGTGGAAGGGCCCAGCCGCATCAGCGTGTCCGCCCGTAGCGGCGGCGTGCTGGTGCGCAACTCCGGCGGCGACCTCGTGGCCAGCCTGCGGGCGGGTTCGGAATTGGAGTTCGATACGCAGGCGGGCGCGTCCACGGCGGTGAAGATCCGCGGCGTTGTGGAACTGCGCAACGGAAACTACTTCGTCACCGAGGCCACCACTCACGTGACGTTCCAGTTACAAGGCCCCGACCTGGCGAAATACGTGGGTAAGCTGGTCACGATCACCGGTTCGGCGATTCCCGGCGCCACGCCTCTGGGAGGCGCCAGCCAGGTGGTGCAGGCGGTCAGTATTCAACCGGTGGCCACGGGGGCGGCCGCGGGCGCCGCCGGGGCCGCCGCCACTGGCTCCCACGTGGCCGCGATCGCGATTATCGGAGGAGTGGCCGTGGGAGGAACCGTGATCGGTCTGGCCGCTGTCGGGTCTCTCAGCGGAGCGCCTTCCACCAGCGCTAAATAATTGTGGGGCGGACCCCCTGGTCCGCGGCCGACGCCCCCGTCGGCCCACTCGCACCCTGCAAGATGCCGATATCGTTATTCCGGACGCGGGACGGGGGCGTCCCGCGCGGACCAGGGGGTCCGCCCCACGAATTCCGCGGAATTTCCCATGCCGGGAAACATATGCGGCATTAGGCCGTCCGCCTGCCCCGCAAAGCCGCGGCACCAGCCATGTCTCCGCGCCCGCCGCCGGCTCATCACTGCGAAAGCCAGCGCAGAAATCCCGTGTCGCCTTCGACGAAATCCATCGCGGCCATTTCCCCCGGCGTCGCCCAACGCATCTCATGGAAGATCACGTTGCGGGGCTCGCCGCCGTATCCCGTCACGCGAAAGAATATCAGCTCGATCGTATCCCTGCCGGCGTAAGTGTACGGGTAGCGCGTGACCTCCGCGCCCACCGCCTCGCGGATGTCGAGTTCCTCTTCCAACTCGCGCGCCAGCGCCTGTTCCGGTGTCTCGCCCGGTTCCACCTTCCCGCCCGGAAACTCCCACTGCAACGGATGAGACTGCGAAGCTTGCCGCTGTCCCACCAGGATTCGCCCGTCGCGCTCGATGATCGCCGCTACCACCTGAATCATGCCAATATTGAAGCATAAGATGTACGCGGAACGGTTGCTGGACCATTTTCAGAACCCGCGCAACGTCGGTGAACTCGATCCACCGGCGGTCATGGTCGAGGTCTCGAACCCCGCCTGCGGCGACATCCTCCGGCTGTGGGCGCGCTTCGAAGCGGACGTGGCCGTCGAGGTGCGCTACCGGGTCCGCGGATGCACGGCGTCCATCGCCGCGGGTTCGGCGCTGACCGAGTGGTTGGTGGGCAAATCGCGCGCCGCCATGCGGACCTTTCGGGCCCAGATCGTCGAAGATGCGCTGGGCGGCCTCGAACCCGAATCGAAGCACGCCGCCGTGTTGTGCGCCGACGGAGTCGGGAAACTGAAAAAGGGGTCAGACGCCATTTATTGAGCCGGGGACGGCAACCCCGGCCCTCAACGCCTCTCGGCCCCCGTTCAGCCCCTGCGCGAGAGCGCCCCTGCGGCTCGGACAACTCTGGCGCCAACCGTCGCGGCAACCCGCCCGCCCTATCGCCCGGAAATTCCGAAGTTGCGGCTCGCCATCCCGCCAGTGACCGCCGCGTCTCCGAAATTGATCCACGCCAGCCCTTTTGCCAGCGAACGGTAGGGACGGTGCCGCAACACCAGGTATTCCACCGCCACCACGCCGCCCGCCATCCCCAGCTTCAGCAGCGCACCTCCTTTTCCGAACTGTCCCTCGGTCCCCGACAGTACCGGGTTCAGCTCGCGTTTGCCCCATGACGACGTCGCGTCCATCACGTTGCCTGCCAATAGCGCCGCCACGCTGGCCCTCCACAAATTCAGTTGTTTCCGGTATTCCTTGTTATCCGGCCGGACTACGGTGGCCGGAATGCTCTCCGGAGCCGGGCTTTCGCCTGCCTGCATACACAAACCACCTAAAAGTACCGCCAGCATGAGTTTCTTCATGCTGGGAGTATAGGGTGTTTACCCTATGCTGGCAACCCCGTCCAGTTCCATTACTTTATGCCCAGAGACTACCTGGGACTTTCGCTTTCCTGCCGCCGGAGATTGCTCGGGCAGCCTCATTTGACAACACTTCTCCCCGTCCGTATGATGAAGTTTCAAGGCGAATACGCAAGCTGCATCCCCCAGATGTGGTCGAACTCGTGCCCAAATGCCAACTGATACGTCTCCTTCTCTAAGGGTTTACACTGCTTTCCGGGAACCAACCATATGATTAAAGTCGAAGGCCTCACCAAGCGATACGCTCGGACGGTCGCCGTGGACAACATCTCTTTCGAGGTGGAAAAGGGGCAAATCGTGGGTTTTCTGGGCCCCAATGGCGCCGGAAAAACCACCACCATGCGCGTCCTCACGTGCTTCCTGCCACCCACCTCCGGCACCGCCAACGTGGCTGGCTTTGACGTGCTCGACAACCCGCTCGAGGTCAAGAAGCGCATCGGCTACCTGCCCGAAACGCCCCCGCTCTACCCCGAGATGGAGGTCACCGAGTACCTCACTTTCGTGGGCAGGCTCAAAGGCATTTCGAGCCGCGATATCGCCGGCCGGGTGGACGATGTCACCGGTAAGTGCGCCCTCGGCGAAGTCCGCAACCGGCTGATCGCCAAGCTCTCCAAGGGGTACCGCCAGCGCGTGGGTCTCGCCCAGGCCATTATCCATAACCCCGACGTCCTCATCCTCGACGAACCCACCTCCGGCCTCGATCCCAAGCAGATCATCGAAATCCGCGATCTGCTCAAGGCCCTGGCGCCCGATCACACCATCATCCTCAGCACCCACATCCTGTCCGAGGTGGAGCACTCCTGCGAGCGCGTCATCATTATTAGCGAGGGACGGCTGGTGGCTATCGATTCGGTCGCCAACCTCACCAACCGCCTGCGCGGAGCCGAAGCCGTCGCCATCCAGGTCGAGACCGCCGGCGGGCGCCCCGCGCCGGGCGACGTGCAGGTGCGCCTCGAACAGGTCCCCGGAGTCAGCCGCGTGGTGGCGAAAGAGCCCAGGGACGGCAGCCTTACCTTCGAAGTGGAGAGCCTTCAGGGCCGCCACATCCGCGCCGACCTGGCCCGCAGCGTGGTCCAGGCCGGCTGGAACCTTAGCGAACTCCGCCCCGTGGGCCTCAGCCTCGAAGAGATCTTCCTGCAACTTACCGCCGCCGAGAATTCGGGCGAACCAAAATCCCCCGCCGAAGGAGGCCGGAAATGACCAACGTCATTCTCATCTGCCGCAAGGAATTGCGGAGTTATTTCGCGTCGCCCATCGCCTACGCGGTGCTGGCGCTGTTTGCATTCCTTTTCGGGGGCCTGGTGTTCTATCCCACCGTCAAGGAACTGGTCCGCTACGGCGTCCAGGCCCAGATGCAGGGCCAGCCCGTCAACCTCAACGATCAGATTATCCGGCCGTTGCTGGGTTTCGCCAGCACCATTTCCCTGTTCCTGCTGCCCTTGATCACCATGCGCCTGTTCGCGGAAGAGAAGAAATCCGGAACCATGGAACTGCTGCTCACCTCGCCGGTTCGCGATATCGAAATCATTCTCGGTAAGTGGATCGGCGCCATGATTCTGTACATCAGCGTGCTGGCCATGTCGGCGCTCATTATCTCGTTTCTCTTTATGTGGGGCAAGCCGGACTGGCAGCCCGTCCTGGTGGCCTATCTCGGCCTGATTCTGCAGGGCGGCTGCCTGCTGGCCATCGGGGCGTTTATTTCCAGTCTGACCCGTAACCAGATCGTGGCCGGCGGCGCTACCTTCTTCGTCTGCCTCATCCTCTGGCTGCTGAGCTGGTTCACCGCTTTTGACAGCGGCTTGGTCTCCCAGGTGGCCAATTACATGTCTATCGTGACCCACTTCGAAAACTTCAGTAAGGGCGTGCTCTCGACTAAGGATGTCGTCTTTTACCTTTCCATGATCTTCCTCGCCCTGTTCATTACCTCGCGATCCATGGAATCGCTGCGGTGGAGGAGCTGACATGCGGCGTCCGTTACACAGCCTGAATCGCGTCGTCACCGCAACCGCGGCCAATGGAGCCTTCAATGCCTGAGCCCTCCACGATGATCCCCTACCAGCAGTCGATCGGGCTGCTCAATTTACTGATCGGCCTCGCCGTCTACCTGCTGACATCCTACGCCTGCATGAAGATCGGCGCGCGGCTGGGCGACGCCGGCTTCTCCGGGCGATACTGGATTCCGGTCTACGGCATTTACTTACTTGCGCGCCGCGCCCACGCCCTTCCCGGGTTTATTATCGAGTTGCTTGGCGTGTTCGGCGTTATCGCCTCCCTGTCCGGACTTTCAAAGGAGCCGGTCCAACGCGGGTTCGCATTTGCTCTGGCGGCCTCGTTGCTTCTGGTTGTTTGCGGTTCCACTTATCTTTGGGGCATGGTAGCGCGCAGTCTGGGCCGTAGCTTTTGGCTTTACGGGTTGACCATTACCTTCTTCGGGTTGCCGCTGTTAGTCCTGGCCTTCGACAAACGGCGTGGAGAATATACTTTCTATGCCGTGGGTTACGTCATAGCCGTTCTGGGCGTGATCGTTTGCGCCAATCTTCTTGCCAACCGGTACGACAAGTCCTACGATTCCACCAAGAACAAACAGTTCAGCCTTTCCGAACAAACTATCAAGCTCGTCAAAGGTCTGAAACAGGATGTGAACTTCACCTACTTCGGAAGCGAAGATAGCTTCCGCACCGGCCGGGACCTGCTGGACCGCTATTCGGATCTGTCCCCCAGGCTCCACGTCAGGTACATCGCCCCGGATAAGAAGCCGCAGCTCGCCAAGGCCGCCGGCTACCGTCCGGATTCCCCGCTGATGGTGGACTCGGGCGCTCGCCGGGAAGGCGCCAAGAGCGTCACCGAAGAGGAAGTCACGGGCGCATTGATCCGCTCGTTGAAGACCGCCGAACGCAACGTGTGCTTCGTCTCCGGCGCCGGCGAACACAGCATCGACGACACCGACCGCAACGGCTTCTCCTTCCTCAAACAACTCCTGGAGCGCGACAACTACAAAAGCCGCGCGGTCACGCTGAAACCCGCCGCCCCCGACTCCGCTGCGCCCATGGCCATCGGCCAGGCGGTGGCCGCCGGCGCCGTGGAAGTGCCCAAGGATTGCTCCGTGATCGTGGTCGGCGGACCGCAGGAATCCTATCCGCCGCCGGTGGCCGATGCCATCGGGAAATACGTGGAAAACGGCGGCAGCGCCGTCGTCATGCTGGACAACGTTCTGCGCCTCGGCCGCCAGGAACCCGCCGCCGAGAACCCCGACCTCGCAAATGTGCTGGCGGGTTGGGGCGTCACCGTCGACAAGGACCTCGTGCTGGACGGCAGCGGCATCGGCCAGCTCTTCGGGTTCGGCCCGGAGATTCCCGTCGTCATGCAGTACGAAAGCCACCAGATCACCCAGCCGCTCACCCGCGTCATGACGGCCTTCGAGCTGGCGCGGTCGCTGGACATCAAGCCCGGCAAAGCCAGCATCGATAAGCTGGTGCAAACCAGCGACGACAGCCTGGCGGTCACCGAAATCGGACCCGGCGGCACCGTGGATCCCAAGAAGGCCCGCCGCGGCCCCTTCACCCTGGCAGCCGCCGGCACGCTCTCCGGCTCCAGCAAGGGCCGCTTCGTGGTGGTGGGCACGTCCATCTGGGCCACCAACGCTTTCGTCGGCACCCGCCAGCTCGGCAACCGCGACCTGTTCCTCAATTCCGTCAACTGGCTCTCCTCCGACGTGGATCTCATCTCCATTCGTCCCAAGATGCCTCAGGACCAGCAGTTCAATATCACCACGCAGAGGCTCGGCACCCTGTTCTGGCTGACCTGGTTCGTCTTCCCCTTGGGCGTGGTCGGCTTCGGCCTGGCCACCTGGTGGAAGAGGAGATAACCCATGAAGCCGAAGGGACTGTTGATGGCCGTCGTTCTTTTGGCTGGGTTCGGCGGCCTGTGGTGGTGGTCCAACCGGAAGCAGGAAGCCGACAGCAAGAAGCCCGCCGACACCTCCAGCAAGCTGCTGACCATCCCCGAGGACCAGTTCCTCGAGATCCGCTTCAAGCGCGGCGCCGCAACCGTGGCGCTGCGCCGCGACAACGGCGCCTGGCGCATCACCGAGCCGCAGCCCTACCCGGCCGATCCCGACGCTGCACGCTCGCTGGTCGTTGCCCTCTCTTCGCTCGCCGCCGAGACGGCCATCGAAGACCAGGCCTCCGACTTGACTCAGTACGGCCTCAACCCTCCCGTCCTGGACATCGCCGTGCTCCGCAAGGACGGCAAGACCGACGAGTTGCAGGTGGGCGATGCCACCCCCACCAGTTCCGGCTTCTACGCCAGGGTGGCCAGCTCCCAGCGCGTCCTCGCCTTGTCGAGCTACGTCAAGGAGAGTCTCGACAAAGGCCTCAACGATCTCCGCGACAAGCGCCTCTTGACTTTCGACCAGGACAAAATCGCGCGCATCCAGCTCCTGGCCAAGGGCCCCGCCATCGAGTTCGGCAAGAACAACGAGAGTGAGTGGCAGATTCTGCTGCCCCGCCCGCTGCGCGCCGACGGCACGCAGATCGATTCCCTCATCTCCAAGCTCCGGGACGCCAAGATGGATCTGGCCAACCCCGATCCCGATGCCGCCAAAAAGTTCGCCGCGGCCGCTAAGCTTGCCACCGCCACCGTCACCGATGCCGGCGGCAATCAGACGCTCGAGGTCCACCAGGACAAGGACAAGACCTACTACGCCAAAAGTTCCGCCGTGGATGGCGTGTACAAGATTACCTCCGAAGTGGGCGACAGCCTCAACAAGGGCCTGGACGATTTCCGCAATAAGAAGCTGTTCGACTTCGGCTTCAGCGATCCCACCAGGCTCGAAATCGTGAACGACGGATCGCCAACCTACACCAAGACCGGCGACAAGTGGATGTCCGGCTCGAAGACCATGGATAATTCCACCGTGCAGACCCTCATCGACCGCCTGCGCGATCTCGCCGCCGACAAGTTCGCCGACCAGGGCGCCGGGCCGGCGGTATTCGAGGCCACCGTTACTTCCAATAGCGGCAAGCGCGTCGAGAAGGTGACCATCACCGCCCAGGGCGAACGATATTTCGCGCAACGCGGCGGCGATTCGAGCATCTATGAATTGTCCGCGAAATCCGTGGCCGATGTTCGCGAAGCCGCTCGCGGAGTCAAGGAACAGGCGCCGCCCGCCGCCAGGAAGAAGTAGCGGTACCTATGTACTACTACCCGTGAAATTCTTCGCGCGCCGCGATGGTTTTATGTGGGGCAGGCTGGCAGCCTGCGGCCGATTGCGGGTGCCCTCTGGGCGCGGCCCGGCGAGCGAAGCTCGCCCGCTCGGGAGGTGAGGCGTCCCTCAGGCCGGCAGATTGTTAGTCGGCTCAGTGCCGCGTTTGCACCGGAGAATTGGCGGGTTAACAACCCGCCGCAGGCTGCCAGCCTGCCCCACAAAAGTTCTTACGCCATGAACGCCCTTCTCACCGACCTCTACGAACTCACCATGGCGGCCGGCTATTTCGAGGCCGGCAAAACCGGCGAGCGGGCCACTTTCGAACTTGCCATCCGGCGCCTTCCCGCCAACCGCAATTTCGTCCTGGCCGCTGGGCTGCCTCAGGTGGTTGACTACCTCATCAACCTCTCCTTCACCGCCGGCGAGATCGCCTACCTCCGCTCGCTGCCGCAATTCCACAACGCGCCGTCCGCGTTCTTCGACTACCTCGGCCAGTTCCGTTTCACCGGCGACCTGTTCGCCGTTCCCGAAGGCACCCCGCTGTTCGCCGGCGAGCCGGCGCTTTTCGTCCGCGCCCCCATCATCGAGGCCCAGATTCCCGAAACCTACCTTCTGGCCGCCATCGCCTTCCCCACCCTGATCGCCAGCAAGGCGGCGCGCTCCGTCTCTTCCGCCGCCGGCCGCCCCGTGGTGGAGTTCGGCACCCGCCGCGCGCATACCCCCGAGGCCGGCGTCCTGGGCGCGCGGGCCGCCTATATCGGCGGTTGCGCCGCCACCAGCAACGCGCTCGCGGGCTTCCAGTACGGCATCCCCGTGTCCGGCACCGCGGCGCATTCCTGGGTGATGTCCTTCGCTTCCGAAACCGAAGCGTTTCGCCACCTGCAACGGACGCTGGGCGAGCACACCGTCCAGCTCCTCGATACCTACGATACGCTCGAAGGCGCGCGCCACGCAGCCGTTGTTGGCCATCCGCTCTGGGGAGTCCGCCTGGACAGCGGCGATTTTGCGGCGCTCTCCCGCGAAGTGCGCGCCATCCTCGACGCCGCCGGTCTCACCGCCGCCAGGATCATGGTCTCGGGCGATCTCGACGAATACCGCATCCGCGATCTGGTCCGGGCCGGCGCGCCCATCGACGCCTTCGGCGTGGGAACGCAACTCGCTACTTCCGCCGACGCGCCCCACATGGGCGCGGTCTACAAGCTGGTCGAACTGGATGTCGGCGGCATCCACCGCTTCACGGCCAAATACAGCCCGGACAAGCAGACGCTTCCCGGCGCCAAGCAGATCTTCCGCGGCAAAACCGGCGACGTGGTGGCGCGCTCCGGCGAATGCGGTCAGGGCGAGGCGCTGTTGCAGCCGGTGATTTTGGGCGGCCGGCTGCTGGAGCCGCTGCCATCCGCCGAACAGGCCCGCGCGCGCGCCGCAGCCGCCCTGGCTAAGTTGCCCGAGAGCCTGCGACAATTGGAAGTGGGCGAGCCCTGGCCGGTGACCGAGAGCCGCGAATTGCGCGATCTCACCGTCCGCACGCGCCGCAACCTGCTGGGATGATGACGGTCTTCTACGATATCGATTCGCAGTTCGATTTTCTGTTCCCCGCCGGTGCCCTGTACGTGCCCGGCGCGGAGCGCATTCTGCCCGCCATCGCCCGCTTGAACCGCTACGCTGCCGCGAACGGCATCCCCGTCGTCTCCACCACCGACGCGCATTCCGAGGATGACCCCGAGTTTCGCGTCTGGCCGCGCCACTGCGTGGCCGGAACCCTGGGCCAGCGCAAGCCCGAGGATACTTTGCTGCCGCGCCGCGTGGTGATCCCCGATCGCCAGTGCGCCCTGGCCATCGATGGCGCCGGGCAGATCGTCGTCGAGAAGCGGACCGTCAACGTCTTCGCCGCTCCCAACTTCTCCCGTGTCATCGAGCGCCTGGCGGCCGATCGCCACGTGGTCTATGGCGTGGTCACCGAGATCTGCGTGCTCTCCGCCGTGCGCGGCCTCTTGAAAACCGGCAAGCCCGTGTGCGTGGTCGCCGATGCCATCCAAGGATTGAATGCGGACGATTCCCGCCGCGCCCTGGCGGAGATTCAATCCGCCGGCGCCCGCCTAATAAATGGCGTCTGACCCCTTTTTTCGCTCCAAGTAACTCCACGCCGCCAGCACCAGCGCCGCCGCCAGCAGGCTTCCGTCGCGCAGCATCGTGATCCACGAGATCTTCTCGCCCGGACCGAAACAGCCGCAGTCGATCGCCAGGCCTTTCACCTGCGCCCAGGTCATCAGCCCGATGAAACCCGTCATCATCGCCGCCGAGATGCTGGCCGACGCGCGCAGCCAGACTCCCGAAATCAGCCACACTCCCAGCGCCAACTCGAACCACGGCAGTGTGCGCGCCACCAGTTTCACCCAGAACATCGAGGGCAGAATCTGGTACGCATCGATGTCCATCGCAAACAGGCGCCACGATTCGCTCAGCTTCAGGTACGCCGCCAGCATGAAAAGCGCTCCCAGCACGACGCGCAGAGCCAGCGCAATCCATCGCCAGGTCTTACTTCTTGAGAAGATCATTGTTCACCCAGTCCCGGAAAACGTCCCAATCGGGCTTCCCTTCGAAACGCCTCTCCTTCATGGCGTGCGTCACCAGCATGGTGGGCGTCTTCTTGATCCTCTTCAGCCCTTCGTCGGTCTCCGCCTTTACCTCGGCCAACACGCTCGGATCCTTGGCTAGCTTGGCCACCTTCTTCTGATCCGCCGCGTTCAGCACCGCCGCCACCGTGTCCCAAACCTTGCCGCTGGCCGCCCACTCCGCCTGGTGCTGATACAAGGCATCGGCCACTTCCTTGTATTTCCCGATGCGCGCCGCCGCCAGCGCGTATCCCGTGGCTTCGCTCGAATGGGCATGGAACGACAGGTCGTGCACGACCAGATAGGCCTTACCCGTCTCGACGTAATCCCGCATAACCGGCGGCAGAAACTCGATGTGGAACACCCTGCATCCGGGACATTCGAAGTCGCTGTACACTTCGATCAGGATCGGGGCGGCCGGGCTGCCGAACCCCTTGCCCTTGGCCGTTCCCGGGGATGCCGCGAAGCCGGGTAACAATGCCGCCAGCGCCAGCGCGCACAGTTTCATCTTCATCGTCTTACGGTAGGATAGTTCCATTCTGCCGCTCCCGCTCATTACTTGGCCAGGTCGATTGCGATGAAGTCCCGGAACATGTCATAACTCTTCGGGATCCCGGACCATGGATATCGCTTGCCGTCCTTCTGGTGGATCACCATCAGCGTGGGCGTCTGGTTGATGCCGCTCGCGACGCCCTGGTCGTAGTCCCTCTGCACCTCGGCCAGCACGCCCGCGTCGTTCGCCAGTGCCTTGACCTTGGCCTGGTCGGCCGGCGTCAACGCGCCCGCCACCGTCTCCCAGACCTTCCCGCTTACCTCCCACGCCTCCTGATTCTTGTACAAGGCATCGGCCACCGCCTGATACTTGGAGATGCGCGCCGCCGCGGTCGCCAGGTTGGCCGCCTCTCGCGCGTGCAGGTGGCCCGCACCGCTCAGCGGAAACTCGCGGCTTACTACGAATGCCTTTCCGGTCAAGACGAGATCTTTGATGATCTGCTGCATCATTCCCTCGTGCAGAATCCTGCAGTGCGGGCAATCGAAGCTGCTGTACACCTCGATCGCCACCGGCGCCGAAGTGGAACCCTGAATCTTCGCCCGATCCCAATCCGCGGAAACCCCCAGGCAGGGGAGCAATGCCACTAGAGCCAGAGCACGAAACCTCATGGTTCTATTCTACATTCGGCCCGGGCAACTTGCATGCCAATCCCCGTTGTACTACTACGTGTCAAATTCTTCGCGCGCCGCAACGGTTTTATGTGGGGCAGGCTGGCAGCCTGCGGCCGATTGTGGGTGCCCTCTGGGCGCGGCCCGGCGAGCGGAGCTCGCCTGCGCGCGAGACGATCTGGCCCCCGGCAGCCCGGAGTATCCCGTGCGGTTGGGTTGCGGCTCTGCTGCTCTGCGGGGCAGGTTGTCAACCTGCGGCGGGTTGGTAACCCGCCTTCCCGCGGCTGCACAACGGTCCGGGCCGATTGCCAATCTCCCGCCGGAAGCCGGCCCCGCCCCTCAACCCCGTGCCCGCCCCCCGCCGCCAGCCACATCCGCCGCACGTTACCATGGCCGGAAGAATGCGAAAGCTGCCGGCACAATCGATGGCACCAGCCCGTCCGCCGCTCCCCATGCGTGACCTCTTCCTCCGCGCGCTGATCCTGTTCGGCACCGCCGCAGCCCTCCTCACCGAGCTACTCAGCCCGTTCCATCTTCTGCGCCGCGGCCCCCTGCTGGCCGCGTGGATCGCGCTCCTCGCCGCCGCCGCTGCCTACCTGTGGATTCGCCGCCCGCCCGTCCCGCGCCTGGCGTTCAAGGCGCCGGAACTCGCCATTGCCGCCGCCATCCTCGCCATCGCCTGCATCGTGGGTGTCGCCGCCATCCTCAGCCCGCCCAACTCCGCCGATGCCATGGCCTACCACATGCCCCGCGTGGTCTACTGGGCGCAGTCGGCCAGCGTCGCCTTCTTTCCCACCCCCTACTTCAACCAGATCACCCTGCCGCCGCTCGCCGAGTACCTCATGCTCCACACCTATGTCATCTCCGGCGGCGACCGCTTCATCAACCTCGTGGCCTTCCTGGCGTTCCTCGGCTCCATCATCGGCGTCTCTTCGCTCTCCGCCGCTCTCGGTTTGAAGACCCGCGGGCAGGCCATGGCCGCGCTCTTCTGCGCCACGCTCCCAGCCGGCATTCTGCAAGCCTCCGGCGCCAAGAACGATTGGCTCGTCACCCTCTGGCTGGTCTCGCTGGCGTACTTCCTTCTGCGCCGCAACTCGCTCTTCGCCGCCCTTTCGCTCGCGCTCGCCATCGCCACCAAGTCCACCGCCTACCTCTTCGCGCCGCCCCTGATTCTGGCCTTGTGCTGCTGGCTTCGCCGCCAGGACGCCGGCCGGTTCCGTCTTCGCTCCGCCGCCCGGTTGCTCGCCGTGTTCGCCTTCGCCGTGCTCCTCGTCAACGGCCCGCAATACCTCCGCAACACCCAGCTCAGCGGCTCGCCCCTGGGCTACGATTCCGCCCAGGGCGACGGCCTCTTCCGCTGGCGCAACGAACACCCCGGTTGGAAGCCCACCGTTTCGAACGCCCTCCGCCACCTCTCCGAGCAACTCGGCGCGCGCAGCCCGCGGTGGAACCAGGCCGTTTACGATGTCGTCCTGCGCGCCCACGCCGCCCTCGGCATCGACCCCCAGGACCCCGCCACCACCTGGCGATGGAGCCGCTACGACCCGCCGCGCAACGCCAACCACGAAGCCAACGCCAACAACCGCTGGCACCTCGCGTGGCTCGCCGCCGCCGTCGCCTTCGCCGCTTTCCCCGGCCGCCGCCGCTGGCTCGTCTACGCCGCCGGTCTGGCCGCCGCGTTTCTGCTGTTCTGTTTCTATCTGAAGTGGCAACCGTTCCTCGGCCGCCTGGAGCTTCCCCTGTTCGTCCTGGCCGCGCCGCTCGCCGGCCTGCTCCTCGAGTCGCTGCGCCCCGCCTGGCTGGCCGTCCCGGTGTGCCTGTTCCTCCTGGCCAATGCCCGCCTGCCGCTCTTCGAGAACTGGACCCGCCCCTTGCGCGGCCCCCACAGCCTGTTCGTGGCCGCGCGCGCCGACGCCTATTTCAACGACATGGGCCAGTGGAACAATCGCGCGTCGTACCTCTTGGCCGTCGACCTCGCCGCCCGCTCCGCCTGCGGCACCGTCGGCCTCGACATTAGCGAGAACCAACTCGAATACCCGTTCCAGGCCCTCCTTCTCCGCGCCCGCCCGCGCGTCCGCTTCGTTCACACCGGCGTCCGCAACGCTTCCGCGCGCTACTACCCGCCCCATCCGCCCCGTCCCTGCGCCGTGCTCTGCCTCGATTGCCTCGCCAACCAGCGGAAACTGGCGCTCTACACGCCCATCGGCGAGCCGGTTGTCATCGGCCGCTTTCTGCTCTTCCTCCCCAAGCTGTAAGAAGGGGACTGCCTGCTTGAATTTCTCCGCCCTTGCGAAATTCGTGCCAGCAAAAAGGGGACTGGCTTGAATTTCGCCGCCCTTGCGAAATTCGTGCCTGTCCCCTTTTTGCATCCCGCAAGGCGCCCGAAGCCGCGCGCCGGCGGCATACCGAACCGGATCGAAATCTCCACTGGAAATCCCGGACAACACCCCATCCTATCCAGGAAACGACTCGCCCAGTCCCTGTACTTCCGCTCGTCCCCTGCCGGAAATCCGCGCTACTCCTTCGGCTTCTTATGGAAGAACCTGCGCTGCACGTCCGGCCAGAACTCCGACATGAGGTTGCCCGTAACACCGTAAAAAGGGGACTGGCTTGAATTTCGCCGCCCTTGCGAAATTCGTGCCTGTCATCGATGTGGTGGCCGCCCTGAACGGGTCCCGCGGAAGCGACGAGGATTTCCGCGGCCGCTTCTTCGTGCCCGGAATCCAGCGCGCCGGTGGATTGAGTGCGGCCCTGCGCTCGCCGCCAACGTGCGCACGCTTCTGCCCACGCCGGACGAGGCCCGGGAAACCGAAGGGGCCGCGCTGGCGTCCGCGCTACAGCCAGGCGCCGGTAGGTTTTTGCCCTTCGCCCAATTGCCGAGCGCGCTCCGGCAGATGCGGCAATCGGCCCCCACCAGGTACCAGCAGGTCAGCCAGCAAATTGCTGCGCATCTGGAAGGCGCAGCTCAAACTGCCCGGTCGCAGGGCGCGCCGGCCACCGCCCAGTCGCCGCCGCCCGCCACTCATCCGCCCAGCCCGCCAGCCTTCCGATATCCGTTGGCGAAACTGGCGCGTGCGCCCTACACTCGATCCTCGATGGGCAAACTGGCACTCTTCCTGATGGGCGCGCTCGCCGCCCACGCTGTCACCATCCACGGCGCCGTCGTGGATTCCAAAACCCACGAGCCGCTCGGCAAGGCCCTGGTCTCCATTCGCAGTCAGCATATCGAGGCCACCACCGGCGATGACGGCCGCTTCGAACTCCCCGGCGTGCAGCCCGGCACGGTCGAGCTGTTTGTCAGCACCGTGAACTATGGCCTCCTGAAAGAGGCCGTCGAGGTCCCGCCCGGCGCCGACATGCAGCTCGAAATCGAGCTCGGCCAGGGCGTCCTCAAGCGTAGCGAGCACATCACCGTCACCGCCGGCCCCTTCGACGCCGTCGAGCCCACCGCTCCCGCGGAGCACGCCCTCGCATCCGCCGACCTGAAGAACCTCTCCGGCATGTTCGCCGACGCCCTCCGCAGCGTGCAGAGCCTCCCCGGCGTGGCCGCCGCCGACGACTACTACGCCAGCTTCGCCGTCCGCGGCGCGGGCATCGACAATATCGGCTTCTACCTCGACGGCGTGCTGATGCGCGATCCCTTCCACCAGCTCCAGCAGATCACCGACCTCGGCTCGCTCTCAATCCTGAACGGCGACATCATCGACTCGGTCACTCTGCTGCCCGGCGCATTCCCGGCCAGGTACGGCGACCCCTCCGCCGCGGTCTTGAGCGTCGAGACTCGCGAGCCCGGCCGCGACACCGTCTCCGCGCGCGTGAACGCCGATCTCATGGGAGTGTCTCTGACTCTCGAAGGCCCGCTGGGCCGGAAGAAGAAGGCGTCCTGGCTGGTGGCCTTTCGCAAAAGCTATCTCGAATATCTGTTGAACCGCCTGAATGACAAGGGCCTGTCGCTCGGCTTCTACGATGTCGAAGGGAAACTTACCTGGGATCCGGCGCCGCACCATCGCCTCAGCCTGCTGGCCATCGACGGCCCCATGAACGCCGGGGGCACCTACACCGCCCAGCAGGTCAAAGAGCGCAGCGTCACCCGCGAAGACGTTGTTCAGGCCGCCTGGCAGTACACGCCCTCCGCCTCCGCGCTGCTGCGCACCGCCGTCAACTTCACCCGCGAAACCGACCGCACCGACTTGCAGAAGGTCGTGCTGCTGGAACGCTCGGACGCCCGCGAACTCGCGGCCCGGCACGATACTTCGCTCTCTCTCGGCCGCCACGACACCCTGGAAATCGGCGCCGAGGCGCGCCGCACCCGCCAGGACTACGCCAGCTACTACCAGTGGGATGTGGTGGATTGGATGCCCCAGCAGGCGTTCCAACCCCTGGCGCAATTTCTGACCCACGACTGGCGCTACGGCGCCTACATCCGGAACGCCTGGAACCCCTTCGGAGGGCGCCTGGCGCTCAACGCCGGCGGCCGCTTCGACCGCTTGAGCTTCACCGGCCAGCACGTTTGGTCGCCGCGCGCCGGCGCGGCTCTCCGCATCACGCCGCAAACCCGCATCACCGCCGCCTGGGGCCAGTACGCGCAGTTTCCCAACCTGACGCAGTTGCTCGGAGTGTTCCGCAACCCCGCTCTGGTTGCCCAGCGTTCCACCCACTCCACCGTGGCCTTCGAGCGGCGCATCGGCGAACGCGTCCGCTTCAAGGCCGAGTTGTACGACCGCGAAGACCGCCAGGTGCCTTTCTCGGTCGAAACCGCGTGGCGTCTGGTGAACGGCGCCGCCACCGGACCCACTTACGGCAACGTGCTGGCCAATTCCGTACGAGGCTATTCCCGCGGCGCCGAGTTCTCCCTCCAGCGCGTCAGCGCCAACCGCTTGTCCGGCTGGTTGTCCTACAGCTACGGCCACGCCCGCTACCGCGACGCAGCCTCGGGCCTCTCCTTCGATGGCGACTACGACCAGCGCCACACCGTCAGCGCCTTCGCCAGCTATCGCGTCACCAGAACCGTGAACCTGAGCTCGAAATTCCACTACGAGAGTAACTTCCCCGTGGTCGGATTCTTCCAGGGACACCTGGGCCAGGATGACCCCTCGGACCCGGAAGTTATCCGGCTCTCCGCCCAGCGCAATCAATTGCGCGTGCCCGCCTACAGCAGGCTGGATTTCCGTGTGACCAAGGTCTATAACTACAAACGCTCCCGCATCACGCTATACGGGGAGATCGACAACGTTCTCGACCATGGGAACTGGCGGTATTTCGGCATTGGCCAGTACGATTTCTCCACCGGGCAGGCGTGGCTGATATGCGATAAGATGTTGCCGATCCTTCCCTTCGCGGGCTTGACCGTCGAGTTCTGAGACGTGGGCATTTACTATCCACTCTTGCTGCTTCTGATCCGCAGCTTCAGCGCCATTGCTCTGGTTCTGGCGTGGGCGCTCTGCCTGCGCCGCGGCCGCCGGCAGCGCACAAGCTGGGGCGGCTATCCCTACTCCGTCCTGCTCGGCGTCTGGGCCGCGCTGTACCTCGACATCCTGGTCGAGGAATGGACCGGCGTGACCCTGCGCCGCCAGTTTCCGCTTCTATTGATTCTCGGTGGCATCGCCAGCCAGTCGATTCCGCCGCTGGTGTTCCAGGTCATCTACCACAACGAGCGCGCGCACGTGGCCTATCGCCGCCTGTGGGGTGCGCTCCTGGCGCTCACCTGGGCCGCGTCGATCGCCGGCGCCATTGCTGCAATCGCCTATGACCTGGGCACGTTCCGAACCTCGCTATCCGAGAACTGGGTGACGCTTCCTCCCATCGGACTGGCTGTAGTGGGCGGCGTTGGGCTGGTCTACTCCTCGCGCGCCCCGTGGACTCTCGACCGCAAACTGCGCCGCTGGATGGTGACCCTTCTCTGTGCCTGGGTGGGCATCGTGGAGGTCTGGCGCTTCTCGGATGCCCACTGGGCGGAGGCTCTCAAAGACGCCTGCCCGTTCTGCCTGGTCTTCCTGCTCACCTGGCACACCGAGCGGCTCACCTTCTTCGACGTGCTCCTCAAGAAGGCCGCCTTCGGCTCTTTCTCGCTCCTCCTGATTACGCTCTACATGGCGTTCGTGACGCCGTGGATCTGGGCGCTCCACATGAGCGGCTGGATCTCCACGCTGTTCTGGGCTCTTTCGGTCTGGCCCATGCTGCTCGTGGCCCCCTGGGGCTATCGCAAGCTGTCCACATGGCTCGACCGGAAATGGCTCGGGCGCCGTTATTCTCCGGCCCAGGCGAGCCGGTATTTCCTCGCCGGCTTGCAGGGCGCCACCGGCATCGAAGAACTGCGGTCTCTTGCGGCCGAGCGCCTCGGCGAAATCTTCCAGGCGGAAGTTCAGATACCGCTCGCTCTCCGCGCCCCTGCCGCCGGTTCCGGCGCGGCTGCCAGCAGCCCCAGCGCGGCTGCCGCCGGCCCCTCCGCGCCCGCCACCAGCCCCTACGCGGCCGCCGGTTCCGGCGCGGAGGTTTCCCTCAGCGCCCCCGTTCTTCTCCGTGGCGTCCCGGCCGGCGAGATCCGCATCGGGCCGCGTCCCCAGAGCCCGCGCTTCCTAAGCGAGGATATCGCCCTCCTCACATCCCTCGCCGAAGCGTTCTCGTTCCTGCTCGATAATCTCCAGCTTCGCGAGCGGCGCTTCCTCGACGAACAGCGCGAGCGCGAACTGCAACTCAACGCCAGCCGCTCCGAGCTGAAGGCCCTGCGCGCCCAGGTGAATCCGCACTTCCTCTTCAATGCCCTCAACGCCATTGCCGGCCTGATCCCGCGCGACCCCGACCGCGCCGAGCGAACCATCGAGCAACTGGCCGAGGTCTTCCGCTACACCCTGCGCGGCTCCGAACGCGAGTGGGTTCGCCTGGAGGACGAGATGGAAGCCGTGCGCGCCTACCTGGACGTCGAACAGGCCCGTTTCCGCGATTCCTTGCAGGTCCGCATGGAGTGCGGCGAGGATGTCCGCAACGCGCGCATCCCCGCCATGGTGGTGCAGACGCTGGTGGAGAACGCGACGCGCCACGGCGTCGGCGCCATCGGCACTCCCGGCGTCGTGGAAGTGCTGGCGTCCGCTTCCGGCGAAACGCTGCGCATCGAAGTCCGCGACAACGGTCCCGGCTTTCGCCCGGCCGCCACACCCGCCACGCCGTCGCGCGACGGCGGCTACGGGTTGCGCAATGTGCGCGAACGCCTGCGCGGCCACTTCGGCGACGCCGCGTCTCTCACCATTGGGCGCGACGCCGCGCTCGGCATGACCGTGGTCGGCATCGAGATGCCCCGGACGGCGGTGCGCGCATCATGATCCGCGTTCTGGTGGTGGATGACGAGCAGACCGCCCGCGAGCGTTTGCGCCACCTGCTCGGGCTGATCCCCGATATCGAGGTGGCGGGCGAGGCCGCCGATGGCGAGCAAGCCATCGCCCGCATCGCCGGGCTGCGCCCCGACCTGGTGCTGATGGACATCCAGATGCCCGGTTGCAGCGGCCTGGAGGTGGTGGCGTCTTTGCCCAGCCCCCGTCCCAAGATCGTCTTCTGCACGGCATTCGATCAATACGCCGTTGACGCCTTCGAGTTGCACGCCGTCGACTACCTGTTGAAGCCGGTGAACCGCATCCGCCTGGCGCATGCCATCGAGCGCGTGCGCGGGTCCGCTTCCGCCGATGCCTCGAACGGAATCGACCGCGCCCTCCAAGCCGTGCGCACCGCCAATCTGCGCCTGCTGGCCCGCGTCGGCGACCGCTACCGCGTGATCCCGCTGGCGGACGCCATCTACTTCTCCTCCGTGGACCGGCTGACCAGCCTGCACACGCGCGAGCGCGATTACGTGGTGGATCCCACCCTCAACGAACTGGAAGAGCGTCTCGACCCGGCCTGCTTCTTCCGCGTCTCGCGCGCCGCCATCGTCAGCCTGAACGCCGTGATCGAGGTTCTGCCGCTCACCGGCGGCGTAGCCGACGTGGTCCTGGCCAACGGCGCGCGTTTGGAAGTCAGCCGCCGCCGGCTCAAGGACCTGCTGCGCGTGCTCTCCGGCGTCCCCGGGGATTCCTGACGGCCTCAGAACAGCTCGGACTGAAGGTCGGCCCGCACCTCGGATGGAGAGCGCTCGAACCGCACCTTGCTGGCCTCCAGGTACTCGGCTTTCCGCTCCATCGCGATCCAGCGCCGCTTGAGGCCTTCGCCAACCACGCCGGTCGTGTTCGAGCCCGCGAACGGGTCGATCACCATGTCGCCTTCCTCTGTTAACAGCTTGACGAAGAACTCGGGAAGGGCCGAGGGGAACCAGGCAGGATGCCCTTCCCTCTCCTGTTTACAAGCTGGCTGCCTATGAACCCGGCCGCCAGACCGAGAACTGCCCACGCCACAAACGCCATGGCCTTTTCTTCTTGTCTGATTGATGGGTGTAAGAACGAGGCAGAGGACCAGCCGTAAGCGCCAATTGCACATAAAGAACAGAGCGTGAGCACAAGCAGGATTTGCCCAGCGCTTTTTGGTCGAGGCATAGTCACAGGTGACCTGTAAGCATGAATTCCCATCTTGGCATACCAGCTTCGTGAGTAGCATACACCGAGCAGCATCTTTTGATCCGGCGATTCGACGGCGATTCGACGATTCGGCACATGGCGATCCTGCACGTACTTTCGGGGCTTTCCACCGGAAGTGAGCAGGGGCCTGTCTAGCCCATACAGCCCGATTTCCGTGAATATACTCGCAATCGAGTATTCCCCGCCGCCGCCTCCGCTACCTATGCTGGCCATTAGGAGGGCACTTGACTGGGAATCACGACCACGCGCTGCCATCGCAAATCTTGGAAGCCATCCGGCAATTCGACACGTGCAACATCGCCAATGCCATCGAGAGATTCGGTGTCCGCCTTCGCAATGAGGGCTACACCAGACCCGGTTTGCAGTGTCTCACTGGCGGCTTTCCGCGCTTACTGGGTTATGCAGCCACCGCCAGAATCCGTTCCTCCGACCCACCGATGACGGGAAGCCACTATTCGGATCGCACCGATTGGTGGGCCGGCATCCAAAGCCTTCCCGCGCCGCGGATTGCCGTTATCCAGGATCTCCACGCGGAATCCGGCCTGGGGTCGGTCGTCGGTGAGGTACATGCCGCCGTGCTCAAGGCCCTGCAGTGTGAAGGCGTGATCACCAATGGGACGGCTCGCGATATCCCCGCCGTCGCTCGCATGCAGTTTCCCGTGTTCGCCCGCGCAGCAGCCGTATCGCACAGCTACACCCACATCGTGGACTACGGTCAACCCGTGCGGATCTTCGGACTTGAAGTTCGTCCGGGCGACCTGCTTCTCGCCGATTGCCATGGCGTGGTCTCAATCCCGCACGAAATCGCGGCACAACTGCCTGAGATGGCCGCCCGCATCCGCGTCCAGGAGCAGCGCATCATCGACTTTTGCCAATCCCCCGGCTTTTCAGCCGAAGGACTCCTGGAAGTAATCAAGACCACCGATCGAGGAAACTGAATGCGCAAATCGACCGCACCGATCCTTCCCTTGCTGCTCGCTGCATTGGGAGCGTTTCTGCTCTCTTCCTGTGGCGGCGGCAAAGAGGTGCAGGCCAGCGCCTCGACCGCCTCCGAAATCCCCACCGTCGCTGTCGCTAAGGTCGCCACCGCGGACCTCTCGCGCGATCTCGTCCTCACCGCCGAGTTCAAGCCGTTTCAGGAAGTCGACGTGATGGCGAAGGTCTCCGGTTACGTCAAGGAAATCCGCGTGGACGTGGGCGACCGCGTGAGGGAGGGCGACCTGCTGGCCACGCTGGAGGTCCCCGAAATGGCCGACGACCTCAGGAAGTCCCAAGCCGGTGTCAGGCACAGCCAATCCGAAGTGACACGCGCCGAGGATGAGATCGCACGAGCTAAATCGGCCCACGATATCGCGCACCTTTCCTATAACCGGCTTTTCCAGGCTTCGCAGAAGAGACCCGGCCTGATTGCCCAACAGGAAATCGACGACGCCCAAAGCAAAGACCTGGTCGCCGAAGCCCAGCTCGCCGCAGCCAACTCGGCCCTCGCCGCCGCCGGACAACAGGTGGACGTCGACCAGTCTTCCACGGCGAGAGTGCAGACCATGATCGACTATCAACGCGTCACCGCTCCCTTCACCGGCGTAGTAACCAAGCGCTATGCCGACAAGGGCTCCATGATCCAGGCCGGGACGGCCTCGCAGACGCAGGCCATGCCCGTGGTACGGCTCTCGGAGAACGGGCTGCTCCGCCTGATCCTTCCCGTTCCCGAATCTGCCGTCCCCGCCGTCCACATCGGACAGCAGGTGGAGGTGCGCGTCCCCACTCTGAACCGCACGTTCCCCGGCAAGGTGGATCGCTTTTCCGACAAAGTGACTTACGAAACCCGTACGATGGATACCGAAGTCGACGTGCCCAACCCCAGCCTGGTGCTGATCCCCGGCATGTACGCCGAAGTCAACCTCACCCTGGCCCGCCACGATGCCGTGATTGCGGTTCCAGTCATGGCCATTGACGAAGAAGCCGCTGGCGGCGGCTCGGTAATGGTGATCACTCCCAACAATCGCGTGGAAGTCCGCCACGTGGCGTTGGGCCTCGAAACCGCCAACCGAGTGGAAATCCGCTCCGGCCTGAATGAAGGCGACATGGTGGTGCTTACCGGCCGCGCTTCTCTCAGGGCCGGCCAGGAAGTGCGGCCCAAGCTCACCGCCATGGCCGCGGCGGCAGGCTCGTAACCGAGGCGCCCTATGTCCGGATTTGCCATCAGAAATCCCTACCTCATCGTCGTCATCTGCCTGTTCATCGCCGTGGTCGGTATCGCCACCCTGACCAGTATGCCGGTGGATATGTTCCCGGCGATGAACATTCCCGTGGTGGTGGTCGCCACGTTCTATTCCGGGATGCCTCCCGAGCAGATCGAAACCGATATCACCAGCCGCTTCGAGCGCTTCTTCACCCTCGCCAGCGGCATCGACCATATCGAATCCCGATCTCTCACCGGCGTCTCCATCATCAAGGTCTATTTCCAGCCCGGATCCAATGCCGATTCCGCCGTCACCAATATCTCCAACCTCGCCATGGCGCAGCTCCGCCGCTTGCCTCCCGGCACGCTGCCTCCCGTGGTCCTGAAGTTCGATGCCTCCAGCCTGCCCGTCTGTCTGGTGACGTTTAAGGGTGAAGGGCTCGATGAGACGGCGCTCCGCGACCTGGCGCAGTTTCAGGTGCGCAACCAGATCGGCGGCTCCCCAGGAGCCAGCGTACCCCAGCCCTTCGGCGGCAAATACCGCCAGATCATGGTCTACGCCGACCCCTACAAGCTCGAGGCCCACCAGCTCAGCCTCATGGACGTGGTCCGTTCCGTCAACAACGCCAACCTCATCCTCCCCGCCGGCGACGTGCAACTCGGCCAGCTCGATTACAACATCTACACCAATAGCCAGTTGTCCACTGTGCAGGAGATCGACCAGCTTCCCATCAAGACCGTGGGTCAGGCGTCCGTCCGCGTGGCCGATATCGGCTACGCCAAAGACGCCCAGCAGATCCAGACCAACGTTGTGCGCATCGATGGGCAGCGTTCCGTGTACACGCCGGTCATGAAGCAGGGCGGCGATACCAATACCATCGCCGTGGTCGAAGGCATCCGCGAAGCTCTCCGGCATCTCGTCGATGTCCCCCCGCAACTCGTCACCAAGGTCGTGTTCGATCAGTCCGTTTTCGTGAAAACCGCCATCGAGACGCTGCTTCACGAAGGCGCCATCGGGCTGCTGCTCACTTCCATCATGATTCTCATTTTCCTGGGAAGCATGCGCGCCACCGTGGCGGTCTTCTTCTCCATTCCGCTCTCCGCCCTGGCCGCTTTCATCGCCCTTTCCATGGGGGGCGGGACCATCAACAGCATGGTCCTGGGCGGTTTGGCGCTGGCCTTTTCCCGCCTCATCGACAACTCCGTGGTGGTGCTCGAAAACATCTACCGCCACATGGAACTCGGGGAATCGCCCACCGTCGCCGCCGAACTCGGTGGACGCGAAGTGGCGCTGCCTGTGCTCGCCTCCACCCTCACCACCGTGGTAGTGTTTTTCCCGGTCACGTTCCTGTACGGCGTCAGCAAGTATCTGTTCTCCGCGCTGGCCCTGGCCGTGGCGCTCTCGCTGTTCGCTTCCTTCGCTGTGGCCCTCACTGTGGTCCCGCTGTTCTGCGCCCGCTTCATCAGGATTTCGGCGCACCATGGAACGCCCTCCAACGAACAGCCCGTCACCGTCGATCATGCCGTCAAGAAACAGACCCCCAGCGACCGCTTCAATATCTGGTTCAACAACCGCTTCGAAAGTTTCCTCAAGGTCTACGACGTGCTGGTGGGAGCCACCCTGCGCTCTCCCGGCCTCACCCTGGCGGGCTTCGGCCTTCTCTGCGCCGCCAGCCTCCTGCTATTCCCCCGGTTGGGCCTCTCCTTCTTCCCTCGCACGGACGCCGGCCAGTTCGTCATCAACCTCAAAGCTCCTTCCGGCACGCGCCTCAGCGTTACGGAAAATGAAATCGCCAAAGTGGAAGATCTCATCCGCCAGGTCGTCTCCCCGCAAGACCTCGGGATGATCGTCTCCAACATCGGCACCACGCCCGATTTCTCAGCCATCTACACTACCAACTCGGCCATGCACACCGCCTTCATACAGGTCAGCCTGAAGGAGGATCACAAGGTCGGTAGCTACGACTACATGGCCCGCGTCAAAGCGAAGCTGGCCCAGGAGATTCCCGAACTTACCGCCTACTTCCAGTCAGGCGGCTTGGTGGACGCGGTGCTGAATATGGGCATGCCCGCGCCCATCGACGTCCAGGTGGATGGCGCTAACTTGCAGAAATCGCACGATACCGCGCTCGAACTTTCCGCACGGATTCGCAAAATCCCCGGCGTGGCCGACGTCTACACTCCGCAGGACATCGACTACCCCGCGTTGCGCCTCGATATCGATCGCACCCGCGCCAGCGAACTGGGCCTCGATCAGCGCGAAGTAGTGGACAACGTCATCACCGCGCTCACCTCCAACGGGATGATCGCGCCCAGCTACTGGATCGATCCCAAGAGCGGCAATGACTATATGTTGACCGTGCAGTATTCCGAGAACCAGGTGAAGAATTTGAACGATCTGCGGGCCATCCCGTTGCGTGGGCCCGGTGGAATGGCACCCGCCCGCCTCGACGCCTTCAGCAACGTCACCCGCATTCAGTCGCCCACCGAGGTGGATCACTACAGCCTGTGCCGCACCACCGACATTTATGTCCGCCCGCTCAATGAGGATCTGGGCAAGATCGCCACCGCGATCGACGGCATTATCGCGCAGACCAAGATGCCCGAGGGCCTGCACGTGACACTGCGCGGCATGGTGCAGGGCATGCGCGATTCCTTCAGCCGCTTTGCCTTCGGCCTGTGCCTCGCGGTGGTGCTGCTCTACCTCATTCTGGTGGCCCAGTTCAAGTCCTTTGTCGATCCATTTATCATTCTCACTGCCGTGCCACCTGGGTTGGCCGGAGTTATCGTCACTCTGTACTTCACTGGCACCACTCTCAACGTCATGTCACTGATGGGAGTCGTCATGCTGGTAGGGATCGCCGTTTCCAACAGCATCCTGATCGTGGAATTCACTCGCCAACTCCGCTCTCAGGGGATGGACGTGCGGAATGCGGTCGCGCTAGCCTGCCGGGTCCGGTTGCGACCCGTGCTCATGACGTCGCTCGCCACCATCATCGGCCTGCTTCCCATGGCGTTGAAGCTCGGCGCCGGCAGCGAGGCCTACGCGCCGCTCGCTCGCGCCATTCTCGGCGGTCTGAGCGTCTCGGTGGCCCTCACCGTTTTCCTGGTTCCAGCCACTTACGTGCTGGTCTATGGCAGGTCCCACTAATATGCGATTATCGATTCTCCTCGCTCTGGCTGCGGCCGGCGCGGCGCAGGCCCAGCAGACCATGCGTCTCACTCTCGCCGAAGCGCAGCGCCTGGCCATCCGGAACAACCCGCAGTTCTTTGCGGCAAAATACACCGCAGCCGCCGCGAACCAGGTTCCCAATCAATATCGGGCAGCCATGCAACCGAACCTCTCCGGTAACTTCACCGCCGTGGGCGCCGACAACGGAAGCCGTATCGCCGCGGGTGGGCTGACTAACCCGGCAGTCTATGACCGCCTCGGTTCCGGGTTGACCATCAGCCAACTGATTACGGATTTCGGCCGGACCGGCAATCTCGTTGGCATGGCCAAACTGCAAGCCGCAGCCCAGGACCAGCTTACCGAAGCCACCCGCGCCGACATTCTTCTGGCTACCAGCAGCGCCTATTTCGCCGTCCTCAGCGCCCAATCCGTCTTGCAGGTTGTCGATGAGACAGTGAAGACCCGCCAGACGGTGGTGGACCAGGTGTCCGCCCTCGCCGAGAGCAAATTGAGATCCACGCTCGATGTCAGCTTCGCCAACGTCAACCTCTCTGGCGCCAAGTTGCTCCAGGTGCAGGCGCAGAACGAACTGAAAGCCGCCGAAGCCCGGCTCGCGACAGCCATGGGACTGCCCGGCGCGCCGTCCTTCGTGCTGGCCGAAGAACCCCTGCCTTCAGCCATGCCGGACCGCGTGCAGGACTTGATTGCTAGCGCCATCCAGAACCGGCCCGAGTTGAAGGATTTGCGCCTCCAGCAGAGCGCTGCGGAGCGCCTAGCCAAGGCGGAGCATGCGTTGTATTTCCCGAGTGTCGGCGTGTTGGGCACGGCCGGTTTTGCCCCAGCCGCCGAGGCGCAGATACCCGGCCGCTACGGCGCCATCGGCATGAATATCTCTATACCCATTTTCAATGGCGGCCTCTTCAAGGCCCGCCAAACCGAAGCCGAGCTAAAGGCCAAGGCCGCCAGCGCAAACGTCAACGATCTGCAAAACCGCGTCATCCGCGATGTCCGCATTGCCTACTTGAACGCCGCCACGGCCTATGACCGCATGGCGCTCACGCAGGAGTTGCTCCAGCAAGCGAAACTTGCCATGGACCTTTCCCAGAGCCGATATGACCTCGGCCTCGCAGCCATCGTGGAGTTGAGCCAGGCGCAGCTCAACCTCACCTCCGCTCAGATCGCCAACACCACCGCCAGGTACGACTACCAGGCTCAGCACATCAATGTGGACTTCCAGACGGGTGTTCTGCATTAGTATGCGCTCCCTGGCTCTCTTCGCGGCACCCCCGGAAAGCTAGTACCGCGACCGTAAGGGAGCGGCCCGGCAGAGGCACCTCATCACCCGGTCGAAGACCTGGATCGGGCCGCCATCAACTGATCACTCCTTTGCGAATCGCATATAGAGTCATTTCCGCGCCGCTGTGCAGGTTGAGCTTCTGAAGAATGTTGCTCCGGTGCGTTTCCACCGTATGGAGGCTCAAGTTGAGAATCGCCGCCGCCTCTTTGTTGTTCTTGCCCTCGGCGAGCAATTGCAGCACCTCGCGCTCCCGCGTGGTGAGCAGATCGAAGCTGTCTTCCACTTGGCGCTCCTGCATCTGCCGCATGTAGTCTTCCACCAGCATCTTGCTGATAGCCGGGCTGAAGAAAGCCTTGCCGTCGCTCACCGCCTGGACCGCGTTGGTCAGGTCGTGTTCCGCGGAGTCCTTCAGGATGTAAGCGCGCGCGCCGGCCTTCAAGGCTTTGAGCACGTAGCCTTCGTCGGAATGCATGCTCAGGAAAACCACCGCGGTTTGCGGCTGTTTGGCGGTGATCTGGCGGGCGGCCTCGATGCCGTTGAGCACGGGCATGGCGACGTCCATCACCACCACATCCGGTGTGTGCTGCTCGGCCATTGCGACGGCTTCGCGGCCATTGGCGGCGTCGGCAACCACCAGGAAACCCGGCTGGCTTTCGAGCAGCAGGCGAAGGCCCTTGCGAACCACCGTGTGATCGTCGGCCAGTAGAATTCGAATGGTCTTCATGCCGTCTCCCCCACCGGTGGCGCCGCAGGCAGTCGCAGCGGCAGCACAACTTCGATCGACGTGCCCGATCCCGGAGTTGAATCCACGGTGAAGCTGCCGCCCAGGTGGTTGACTCGCTCTTCGATGCCCAGCAGCCCCATGCCGCGCTGGCGGCGCACGTCGAATCCGTGGCCGTCGTCGTGGATCAAGAGCCGCAAGTGGTCTGGCTCCTGCCGCACCGCAACTTCAACATGCTGCGCGCTGGCGTGTTGCCCGCAGTTGTGTAGAGCTTCCTGCACGATGCGATAAATGCAGGTCTTGTGCTCTTCCGGAAGCTCGTCGGAAACCTGATCGGCCGAAACCTTCACCCACAAGCCACTGCGTTTGGAAACCTCGCGCGCCTGCCATTCAAGCGCCGCGATGAGGCCGAGGTCGTCGAGCATCGAAGGACGCAGCAGCAGCGCCATGTTGCGCACCACGCTGATGGAATTCTCCACCTCGTGTTTGATCCCGGCCGCCTTTTCTGCCATGGCTTCGAGCTTGCCCTCGCGAATCAGCGTGGAGAGATTGGCCATCTCCACCAGTACTCCCGTTAGCGCCTGGCCCACCTCGTCGTGCAACTCGCGCGAAATGGAACGCCGTTCCTCCTCCTGCGCCTCCACCAGCCGGGCGGAGAGAGCCTTTAGTTCTTCCCTCGCCCGCAGGATCTCGTCCAGGTTCGCGGCCGTCTGGTTCTCCAGGCCCAAGATGCGCTGCATGCTCGAAGCGGCCAGCAGCAGGCCCAGTCCGATAGTGAGTCCCAGAATCAACGTGAGGCGGCGGCGGAACTGGGAGAACGTCGCCTCCACCCTCGCTCTACCGGCGTTCAGTTGGGCTTCGTTGAGCGCACGAATCTGGTCGGCCAGTCCCAGCATCGCCATGCGGCGCGGGAAGACCTCGTCGCGCAGGAAGATGTACCCGTCGCGCCGGCGTTCGGTCGTGCTCCATGCTAAGACCGGCTCGAGCGCGCTCCAATAGGACGCCAAGTCCCGCGTGAGTACCTGGAATGGCCCGGCTTCCGGGCCGTTCACCAGTTTCCGGTATTCGCCGAGAGCCGCATCCATGTCGCTGCGGCTTTCGAGCAAGCTGTACCGGTGACCTTCCGCTTTGCCGCCTTCCTTCTCTAGCAGGTAGTCCCGTACGTACGTGCCAGAGACGTAGAGGTCGGCGCGGATGCGGTCCAGCACCCGCGTCCGCCGCAGAAAATCTTCGCGGATTTCGTCATTGCTCCTTTGAATCTCCGTGAGCGCCTGCATGCCGTCGAATTCGGCGAAAACCATCAGCAGCATCAGACCGCCGAAACCCGCCATCAGGACCAGGCGGCTATTGGCGGCCAACGCGCGATTGCGGGTGATCGAAATCATCTGTACAAGGCAATACAGGTTCTATCGTATCGCTATCGAGACGATTGTTAGAACGGCTCTCGAAATTCGAGGTCCGCTCGACCATATCGAACGGCAGCGAGCCAACTGTATCCGCTCACGAAATGTCCGACTGGCGGCCGTGCCTTCCTTCTTCCGAATGGGTCACTTCTCGTGAGTGCCGAGGCCGAGGACGAGCGACGGATTATCCTCGCATATCTGCGTGCGCGGATACCGCTCCACACGCTCGAAACCGAATGGAGCACGACGGCCGAGGAGATCCTGACGGCGATCACCCGCTCCTCGCTCCTCACGCTCCGCGGGATTCGCGGGATACTCGCCGAAGCGGTTTTTGAGAAGAGATTCCTTCCGGGACTGGAACGGGGAGGATGGCAGGCGGTGAAGATCGTCGGGGACCAGGCGTACGATTTCCTGGTGCGGCGCGGCGAAACTCAAGTAAGGATTCAGGTGAAACTCCAGCGAGAGGAGAGGGGCGAACCGAAGCGGTATGCCGCCCGGTCTCGTGCCGCGCTGAACTGCCAGCCGGGGACGATTTACGTCGTCGAAGTCCAGAAGACCCGGAGCGGAGAGAGGGCTGGGGAAAAGACACGGCCTTACCGTTTCGGTGACTTCGACGTACTGGCCGTCAACCTCCATCCCGCGACCGGGAGTTGGGACCGGTTTGCTTTCACCGTGGGAAGCTGGCTCCTGCCTCGAAAGACCGACCCGAACCTCATCCAGATATTCCAGCCCGTGCCGATCGCGCCGCACGAATATTGGACCGGCGACTTGGGCCGCTGCATCGAATGGTTTCTGGCGGGGACGGCAAAACGGCTCTGTCGCTGATTCGCCTTAGCTCGCCCACCGCCCGCAGCCCGTTCACAACTTTCTGCAAACTTTCTTCCGTTTCGTTTGTGCCACTTGCCGCCGTGCCCGCCCGAAACCCCGAACCCCCTGTGCTACCTTCCAATCAGAAGGAACGGGACACACCTTGACGTTCCTTCGCGGTTTTCTTCCGGGCCCGGAAGCGTTGCAACTAAGGTGGTGCTGATCTTCCTGGTGGCTGTGAAAGCCTTCGCGGTGTGCACCTATATGGTATGGCGCCGACAGGGAGACCTTGGAACCGGTTCTATAACACCCTCTGGCGAGCGGATAGCCGTCATTGCCGCCCCAGGGGATATCAGAGAGTGAGTCTTCGAAGTGGCAATGATATGCCGGCCATAAAGCCGGCCTGGATCATCACAGAAGTCACTCAAACCATTGGGCGGCCGACACGCACGGCGATAAGTCCGAAAGCCCGGCCGCCCGCAACGTCCCACTTACTCCGGCGTCACGCCCGTAGTGTCCTTCCGTCACCGTCCCCCTGAACTGTCCTGCTTGTCCCGCGCCTTCCGGTACGCCTCGGTCTTGGGATTCTCCGCGTTCCACCGCGGCTCCTCCGTGCCGTCCGCCAAACCAAACGCCGCCAGCGCGATGGCGCGGTCCACCTTGGCCATGTTCTCGTAATCCAGCTTGGGCCATTTGTCGCCCGGCCGGTGGTAGTCGCCGAAAACGTAAGTCACCGAGAGCGTCGTCGAAGGCACGCCCGCCGCCGCGAACGCCGCGTTGTCGCTGCGCCCGAAAAAGGCGTCGCTCTTGGCCTCGTCCTTCACCACTTTGACGCCCGCCGGCTCCGAGTACTTGCGAATGATCGCCGCCAGGTTGGTGAAATCGAACCCCGTCAGGTTGAACTGCCCGAGCTTCTCTCCATCGCCCGACTCGTCTGTGCGCCCCAGTTGTTCCAGGTTGATATCGGCGATGGTCTTCGCCAGCGGGAAGATCGGATGCCGCGCATAGTATTGCGATCCCAGGTCGCCCAATTCCTCGCCGAACAGCGCCAGGAACAGGATGCTCCTTTTGGGACGGGCGGCCAGCCCGCCCAGCGTGCCCGCGATCTCCATCACCGACGCCGTGCCGCTGGCGTCGTCGTTGGCGCCATTGAAGATGTCACCCTGGCCGCGAATGCCCAGGTGATCGTAATGCGCCGTGAGCACCACAAACGTGCCTTGCAACGCCGGGTCCGATCCGCGCAGCACCCCCGCCACGTTGCGCAGTTTCACCGGCGTCGCCGTGGGCGCGGGGACGTGTACCGAGACTGTGCCTTCCATCGGCCCCGCCGGCAACGCCGCCAACGCCGCGCGGATTCCCGCATCCGACACCATCAGCATCGGCGCAGCGGCCGCCGCCGGGGAAGTATCCCGCAACCGCGGGGTTCCCAAGGCTTGCGGCATGGCCGGGCGGAGCACCACCACCAGCGCCGCCTGAGTGTTGAAGAGAACCTGCGCCACCCGGGGATCGGCACGCACCGGTGGGTCGAGCAACTCGACCAGCAGCACCTTGCCCTTCACCTGCTCCGCGGGCAGCGCGGCGAAGGCATCCATTGCCGCCGTGTCCGGAGGGCCGATCTTGATCGCCCCGGCATGGCTCAGGTCCAGCGCCGCACCCGCCTGCACGTTCATCGACGCCTTCTCCGCCTGAATCGCCCGCCCGCCAACTTCGAGTGTGAACTCCAGGCCCTCCGTGTTGGGTGTCACGCTGGAGAGGGACGCCGTCTGGAAGTATCCGTCGTCGCCCGCCGGCTCCAGTCCCGCGCGGCGGAACTCCGCCGCAATGTACTCGGCCGCGATATCCAGACCTCTCGAAGGCGTGCCTCGGCCTTCCAGTGCGTCCGACGCCAGGAACGACACATCCGCCTTGAGCGCGTTCGCCGTCAGCCGCTCACCGATCCGCTGCAACACGGAATCGGTCTGCGCCAGAGCCGCGCCAACCGCTATCGCCGCCACGGCGGCTCGAAGAAGAGGTTTCATCAAGTTCTCCCATGCGGCAGGTTGATCGTGCCCCGGCAGTTCCCCGCGCCGCACGCGCACGGCACCCTCTCGATCTTGGTCGAGAACCGGTAGTCCACCGTCAACTCCTCGCCCCGGCGGATCGCCCGCTTGCTCATGTACAGAATGTGCCCTTTGAAATGCCAGGTATACAGGTTCGGGTCGCAACTGTGATTGATGATCTCCGCCCCGCTGCCGCCGGCCGCGCCGTCGAGCGTCCAGTAGTCGTCCAGGGTGAACAGATACGTGATGTCTCCCTGGCCGCGCTTGTAGGTTTCCCGCCGGCCGATCTTCTCGCCCGTGTATTCGATCACCTTGCGCCGCGTCGGAATCGGTTCCAGCGCATAGACTCCCCGCTGGTGGATGCGCGATTCCCGGATCTCCAGCCTGTAACGGCAATAGCGGTCATCGATGGAGGGCGTGGGCGCCAAAGCGGTCGTCATATTCCCGGTCTGTTATCGGCAATTTTACCCAAGCGCGGCCCCAGCGGGAAGGCCGCCCGCGCGAATCCATAAAAAAATCCAATCCTTACCATAGAAAGTTCCGTCTTGGATGCCGCCGGAGCCACTGCGACAATGGACCGAAGCTTCCCATGGTCTCCACGATGAGAGTATTCCTGAAAATGTGCACCCTGGCGGCGGCTCTGTCCTCCGCTACCCTCCTGGCTCAGGCAAATCCCGATCTGCAAGCCAGAATCGCGGCCGTCGATGCCGCTGCCAAATCGGCCCAGTCGGCCGGCGATAACGCCTGGATGCTGGTCAGCTCCGCGCTCGTCCTCATGATGACCGGGCCCGGACTGGCTCTCTTCTACGGCGGCCTGGTCCGCCGCAAGAACGTCCTCGGCACCATGATGCAGAGCTTCGTCCTCATGGCGGTGGTGACCGTGCTGTGGGCCGTGGTCGGCTACAGCCTGGCGTTCGGCGGGTCGGGGCACTTCGTCGGCGATTTCCGTTTCGCGCTCCTGCATAACGTGGGCAGCGCGCCCAACGCCGATTACGCGCCCACCATTCCGCAACAGACCTTCATGATCTACCAGCTCATGTTCGCCATCATCACGCCCGCTCTGATTTCGGGCGCGTTTGCCGAACGCATGAAGTTCAGCGCCATGCTCCTCTTCACCGTCCTCTGGAGCCTGTTCGTGTACTTCCCCATGGCCCACATGGTGTGGGGCAAGGGCGGCCTGCTCAACGCCTTCAGCGGCGGCGTTTTTCCATGCTTCGATTTCGCCGGCGGCACGGTCGTGCACATCACCTCCGGCGTCTCCGCCCTCATCTGCGCGCTCTATCTGGGCAAGCGCGTCGGCTATCCCGGCACGCCCATCAAGCCGCACAGCCTGGTGCTCAGTTTCATCGGCGCCTGCCTCCTGTGGGTGGGCTGGTTCGGCTTCAATGCCGGCAGCGCCCTGGCGGCTTCCGGCCTGGCCACCAGCGCCTTCGTGGCCACCCATTTCGGCGCCGCCGCGGCGGCCCTCGGCTGGATCGCGGCGGAGTGGATTCACAACGGCAAGCCCAGCGTCCTGGGCGGCATCTCCGGCGCAGTTGCCGGGCTGGTGGCCATTACCCCCGCTTCCGGCTTCGTGCAACCCTTCCCGGCGTTGCTCATCGGCCTGGCCGCCGGATTGGTCTGCTACTTCATGGTCGTCGCCATCAAACCGAAGCTGGGGTACGACGACTCGCTCGATGCCTTCGGCGTTCACGGCTGCGGCGGAACCCTGGGGGCACTCCTCACCGGCGTCTTCGCCACCTGCCTGGTGAACGACGGACTCAAGGACGCCGCCGGGAAAACGCTGCCCCTCGGATTGGTCGACGGAAAAGCCGGCCAGGTGCTCAACCAGCTCATGGGCTGCGGCATCGCCTGGGGCCTTGGCATCGTGGGCACCCTGATCATCCTCAAGATCTGCGACCTCGCCATTGGAGTGCGCGTCACCCGGGAGCAGGAAATCGAAGGCCTCGACCTCAGCATGCACGGCGAGGAAGGGTATATCCTCGAATCATAGCCGGATGAACTCATGAAGAAAATCGAAGCCATCATCCAGCCCTTCAAACTCGACGAAGTGAAGGAGGCGCTCATGGCCATCGGCATCGATGGCATGACCATCACCGACGTTCGCGGCCACGGCCGCCAGAAGGGTCACAAGGAAGTCTATCGCGGCCAGGAATACAACGTGGACCTCCTGGCCAAGGTGAAACTCGAACTGGTGGTCCCCTCCGCCCGCGCCGACGAAGTGGTCAACGCTTTGGCCGGCGCCGCCCGCACCGGCAAAATCGGCGACGGCAAAATCTTCGTCTTCGACGTGGCCGAGACCATCCGTATCCGCAACGACGACCGTGGCGAATCCGCACTCTAGGAAAAAGGGGTCAGACCCCTTTTTCCCGGACTGCGCCGGAAGCGCCCTCGCCGAACGCACCGCCCAGGTGGACCGCACCGTCCTAGACGCCGCCGGGAGCCTGCTTGCCGATGTCCCCGAAGGCTTGAGCCTGCTGGCCGTCGGCGGATACGGCCGCCGCCACCTGTTCCCGTACTCGGATATCGACCTGCTGCTGCTGTTCGCCTCCGAACGCCTGGCGCTGGCGAACCGGGAATCCGTCGCCACCTTCCTGCGGCAACTCTGGGACGCCGGCCTGCGCGTCAGCCAGTCCGTCCGCACGCCGGCCGAATGCCTCGAGGTCCACGACCAGAACGTCGAGCTCAACATCAGCATCCTCGACCAGCGCTTCCTGGCCGGGGACCGCCCGCTCTACGCCGGAGTGGCCGACCGTCTGCCGCGCTTCCTCCGCGCCAACCGCGAAATCCTGGTGCGCAATCTCGCCCGTCTCACCCGCGAGCGCCACGCCAAGTTCGGCGACACGCTGTACCACCTGGAGCCCAACGTCAAGGAGACTCCCGGCGGGCTTCGCGACTTCCAGTTGGTCGCCTGGCTCGAACAGTTGCGCGACGCCGGTTCCAGCTATCCCGCCGCCTCCGCTCCCGAGGAACTGCAGGAGGCCTTCCGCTTCCTGGCGCGCGTGCGGTGTTACCTCCACTGCCAGGCCGGCCGCGATTCGAACTTCCTCTCGTTCGACGCCCAGGAGGCCATCGCCGAAGAGTGGCAGCCGGACCCCGGCGGCGACGCCTCCGGCTGGATGCGCCAGTATTACCGGCACGCCCGCGCCATCTACCGCGCCGCCGCGCGCGCTCTCGAAAGCGCCGAAGCCCAGTCCAGTTCCCTCTTCTCCCAGTTCCGCGATTGGCGCACCCGCCTGGGCAATGCCGACTTCAGCGTCCACCGCGAGCGCGCTCACTTCCGCGCCCCCCAGCAGTTGGACTCCGATCCCCAACTCGCGCTCCGCCTCTTCGAATTCGCCGCCCGCCACGGCATCCGCCCTTCGCTCGAGGCCGAACGCCAACTCGCGGCCCGCCGCGCCCGCCTGCGCGAGTTCTTCGCCGATCCTCAGCCGCTCTGGCCGCTGGTGGAAAGCATTCTGTCGCTGCCGCAGGCGCCCATGGCCGTGCGCTCCATGCACGATACCGGCCTGCTGACCGCCGTCTTTCCCGAGTTGCGGCAAATCGACTGCCTGGTCATCCGCGATTTCTTCCACCGCTACACCGTGGACGAGCACACCCTGGTGGCCATGCAGAACCTGTGGGACCTGCGCGGCGCCGCGCCGGCCGGCCAGACTTCCTTCGCCGGCCTGCTCGACGAAGTGAAACAGCCCGGCCTGCTGCTGTTCGCCCTTCTGTTTCACGATTCCGGCAAGGGCTCTCCCGACGAAGGCCACGTGGACGGTTCCCTGCGCCTGGCCGGCCAGGCCATGGCGCGCATTGGGGTCCCGCGCGCCGGCCGCGACATGGTGCTGTTTCTCATCGCCTCCCACCTGGAGCTTTCCGCCGTCTTGCAGTCGCGCGATGTTTTCGATCCCGCCACCATCCGCGACGTGGCCCGCCGCGTCGAAACCGTGGAACGCCTCAAGAGCCTCACCCTGCTCACCTGGGCCGACGTCAGCGCCGTCAACCCCGAAGTCATGACCCCCTGGCGCGCCGAGCAGTTGTGGCAGCTCTACCTGATGGTCTACAACGAGCTGACCCGCGAACTGGAGAGCGACCGCATCGCCGATCAGGCGGCCGGTTCGTCCGAGCGGGCCGCCTTCCTGGAAGGCTTTCCCACGCGCTATCTGCGCACCCACACCGAGGCCGAAATCGACGCCCACATGGAGATCGAGCGGTGCAGCCGCGAACGCGGCGCAGCCGTGGACGTCCGCCGCCTCGAAACCGCCTGGCAGTTGACGCTCGTGACCGGCGACCGCCCCGGCCTCTTCGCCGCCGCCGCCGGCACGCTCTCCAGTTTCGGCATGAACATCCTCAAGGCCGAGGCGTTCTCAAATCGCCGCGGCCTGGTGCTCGATACCTTTTCGTTTGCCGACCCCAACCGCACGCTCGATCTCAACCCCAGCGAGGTCGATCGCCTGCGCTCCGTCACCGCGCGCGTGCTGGCCGGCAAAGCCGATGCGAGTTCGCTTCTGCGCAACCGTCCCAAGCCCCGGCTCCCCAGCCGCAAGGCCGCCATTCCCGCGCGTGTGTCCTTTAACCCCGACGCCAGCGCCACCGCGACGCTGGTGGAGATTGTCGCCCAGGACCGTCCCGGCCTGCTCTACGATCTGGCCTCGGCGATCTCTTCCAGCGGCGGCAACATCGAAGTGGTCCTGATCGACACCGAAGCGCACAAAGCCATCGACGTCTTCTACGTCACCGCCGGCGGCAGGAAACTGGACGCCGAAAGACAGGCCGCCATGGCCGAGAGCCTCCGCCGCGCCTGCGAACCGGCGCAGTAAGGGCCGCTTACACCCGCCGCCTCATCGCCCGTTCGAGCGCCTCGCAGAGTTCCTCCGGCGCCACCGGCTTGCTCACGTAGCAGTCCATTCCCGCGGCGAGGAAGCGTTCCCGGTCGCCGGTCATGGCGTGCGCGGTCATGGCCACGATGGGGGTGTGGAGTCCGGATGCGGCCTCCAGGCGGCGGATGCGCGCGGTGGTTTCCATGCCGTCCAGCTCGGGCATCTGGACATCCATCAACACCACGTCGAACCGGCTCTGGGCCAGCAGATCGAGCGCGCGCAGCCCGTTGCCCGCCAGCGTAACCGAATGGCCGCGCCGTTCGAGCAGCTTCACCATCACCATCTGATTGACCGGGTTGTCTTCCGCCAGCAGAATCTTCAGGCCCGTGGCGCTCGCGGGCGCGGGTGCCGCTTCCTGCCGGGGAGATGGCGCCTCGGCGGTGCCGAACCGCGCCGTGAAGTGGAAGGCGCTGCCGGCGCGCTCGCGGCCGGCGCCGTCCCGCCATGGGCTCTCCACCCAGATCCGGCCGCCCATCAGCCGCACCAGGTTGGCGGAGATCGTCAATCCGAGCCCGGTGCCGCCGAAGCGCCGGGTAGTGGATCCGTCCGCCTGCTCGAAGCGCGCGAAGATGGATTGCCGCTTCTCCAGCGGAACGCCGATGCCCTCGTCGGTGACCCGGAACCGGCAGACCACCTCGCTCTCCGTGGCCGATTCGAGCTGCGCCTCGACGCCTATCGCACCGCGCGAAGAGAACTTCAGCGCGTTCCCCACCAGGTTCACCAGAATCTGCCGCAGCCGTACCGCGTCGCCGGATACCCAAGCCGGAATCCGGGGGTCGATCTCGCTGGCCAGCGAGATCCCTTTGCTCCGCGCTCCGAAGCTCAGGACCCGCACCGCGCCGGCAATCGCCGGACGGAACTCGAAGGGCTCGCGCGCCACCTCCAGTTTGCCGGCCTCCATTTTGGAGAAGTCCAGCACGTCGTTCAGCAGCCCCAGCAGCGAATCCGCGCAGCCCTTGGCTGTCTCCAGACACTCGCGCTGTTCGGGGTCCAGTTTCGTTTCGAGCGCCAGGCCGGTCATCCCCAGGATGCCGTTCATGGGAGTGCGAATCTCGTGGCTGAGGTTGGCGGTGAATTCGCTCCTGGCCGCGGTCGCCCGTACGGCGGCCGTTTTCGCGGCTCGCAGCCGTGTTCCGAGCCACAGGGTTACGGCCAGCGCCGCCCCGACCAACCCCAGAAGGAACAACAGGATCCGGATGTTCCGCCGACCCGCCGCCTGTCTATCCAGAACATACGACTCGTTGAACGCGGTGCCGTACCAGTGGAACTGGATGCCCGTCAGCGACCCGTCCCGGTTCATCTCCAGGATGGCGTCGTGAAGCCGGTCCGCCGCCCAAACCGCATCGGGGCGCTTGCGCGTGGCTCCCACACCCGACGCCACTGTCTCCGCCGGGAGCGGATAGAATACCAATTTCGAGCTGCACTCCGGGTCCACATTCGAGTAGGTGTCGAGCGGGCTTCCCTGAAGCACCAAGGCGTCTATTCCGCCGCTGCACAAAGTCCCCACGGCCGCCCGCCATTCCACCGGCACCGGGATAGCCCGTGGGTACCCCATGCCGGCCACCTGGGCCGCCAGCCCGCGCGGAAACCCCAGCCTAAGCCCCGCCAGATCGTCGTGACGGCCGATGCCGCGTTGCCTCAGGGAGACGATCCAGAACGACATTTCCTCGTATGGATCGCTGATGTAGAAGCGTTTCAGCCGCTCGGGCCGCCGCGCCACCAGGGGCCACAAATCGACCGTGCCGTTCTCCAGCGCGGCGTCCGGCCCTTCCGGCACCGGAACCCATTGCAAGGCGATCCCCGCGTGTTCCGCCGCCCCCCGGACGAGATCGATGGCCGGGCCGTAAGGCTGCCCCGACGGCGAGACATACTGACGCGGCGGCGAGTGCTGATAGCCGATCCGGTAAACCCGCGCAGGCGGCGCCGCCGCGTGGAGATACCACAGCCAGGCGCCGCATGCGGCGGCACCGCAAGCCAGTGCGACCTTCCAAGCTGGCGCTATATCCCTGACATTATCACATCGGCTTAGTTCGCGATTTCCTGCAAGAAACCGGCCGCGCCGTGAGCTATAGTAAGCGCTTACCTATGCCCCGCATAAGACCCTCGACCGCCTTCGCCTGCCTCGCGCTCGCAGTAGCGCCCGCCACGCTGTCCGCCCAGTCCGCCGGCCCCGCCGTTCTGCGCGTTGACGCCGGCAAGGTGGTCGCCCGCGTCAGCCCCAAGCTCTACGGGCTGATGACCGAAGAGATCAACTTCTCCTACGATGGCGGCCTGTATGCCGAGCTGGTTCGCAACCGCAGCTTCATGGAGGACGCCAAGGAACCCGTTGACTGGACGCTGGTCCAGGATGGTGGCGGCGGCGCAACCATGGCTCTCGACCCGTCCGAAAAGTTCAACGACGCCATCCCCACCAGCCTCAAACTCACCATTCCCGCGGCCTCCGGCTCCGGGCGCGTGAGCATTGCCAATAGAGGGTTCTGGGGCATCCCCGTGCGGCCCAACACGCCCTACCGCGCCTCGTTCTATGCCAAGGCCGCCCCCGGATTCAAAGGTCCGCTCACCATCGCCATCGTGAGCGACGAGGGCTCGACCGTCCACGCCAGCGCCCAGGTCTCAGGCCTCACGGAAACCTGGCGGAAGTACGAAGTCTCGCTCACCACCCGCAACGCGCCGGTCTCCGCCGCCAACCGCCTTTTGATCTCCGCCACCAGCCCGGGCGCCGTCTGGTTCAGTATGGTGTCGCTCTTCCCGCCCACCTTCAACAACCGCCCCAACGGCAACCGGCCGGATATCATGCAGCTTCTGGCGGATATGAAGCCGGCCTTCCTGCGCTTCCCCGGCGGCAATTACCTGGAGGGCGGCACCATCGCCACGCGCTTCGACTGGAAGAAGACCATCGGCGATATCTCCCAGCGCCCCGGCCACATGGATGACGCCTGGCGCTACTGGTCGAGCGACGGCATGGGCCTGCTGGAATTTCTGGAATGGTGCGAGGACCTCCACATGGAGCCGCTGCTGGCCGTCTATGCCGGCTACTCGATGAACCGCCAGGGCCTGCAGCGTGTCGCGCCGGGCCCCGACCTTGCACCCTATGTACAGGAGGCGCTCGACGAAATCGAATATGTTACCGGCCCCGCCACCACCACCTGGGGAGCGCGCCGCGCCAAGGACGGCCATCCCGCGCCGTTCCCGCTGACTTACGTCGAGATCGGCAACGAGGATAACTTCGACCGCGCCGGCGGCGGCACTTACGATGCCCGCTTCACCCAGTTCTTCGACGCCATCAAGGCCAAGTATCCCAAGCTGCAGGTCATCGCCACCACGGCCGTCGCCACCCGCACTCCCGATGTCATCGACGAGCACTACTACCGCAACTCCGAGGACCAGATGGCCTCCTACGCCCACATGTACGACGCCCGCCCGCGCACCGGCCCCAAGGTCTTCGTGGGCGAGTGGGCCACCCGCGTAGGCCGTCCCACGCCCAACATGAGCGCGGCCCTGGGCGACGCCGCCTGGATGACCGGCATGGAGCGCAACTCCGACCTGGTGATTATGTCGAGTTACGCCCCGCTGTTCGTCAACGTGAACCCGGGCGGCATGCAATGGCCCACCGACCTGATCGGCTACGACACCGTTTCGAGCTACGGCTCGCCGGCTTACTACGCGCAGAAGATGTTCAGCCTTTACCACGGCGACGTAGTCCTCCCGGTCGAAGCCCAGGACGTGCCCACGCGCCTCTGGCAGCCGCCCGCCCCCGCGCCGCGCAGAGGACCGAACGGCGAGCCGCCCGTCACTCCGGCCACCCCGCCGCCGGCGCCCCCGGCTTCTCAGGTGCCCACGCTCTTCTACAGCGCCACGCTGGCCAGCGGCGCACACACCATCTTTCTGAAGATCGTGAACCGCGCCGCCGTGCCGCAGTCGGTGCGCATCGAGATCGGCGGGCTGGCCTCGCTCGACCCCAAGGGGCAGTCGATCGTCTTGAGCGCCGCCAGCCCCGACGACACCAACTCCATCGCCGAGCCAACCAAGGTTGTGCCCGTGGCCGCGCCCGTTGACGGGCTGAGCGCATCGTTCACGCGCACCTTTCCGCCGTATTCGATTACGGTGCTGCAACTGAAGGGTAAGTGACCGCGGGATGACGGCAACGGAAGCAGAGGTGAGACCCATCATGCCAAGTAAGATATGGCTAGCTATCTTGGCGCTGTTCACGCTGTTGGCAGCGGCAGGCATGGCGGCGGAGCCGTCCCCCCAGCCAGCCGGCCCGGTCCGCATTGACATCGCCCACGCGCCGGCTCCGCTGTTTGACGACCCTGTGTGGCATGGGGCGACCGACCCCTTTGTCATCTGGAACCCGGTGAGGGGAGAATGGTTCATGTATTACACCCAACGCCGCGGCACACTGCCCAATCCCGACCGCGTGGATTGGGTTCACGGCTCGGCCATCGGCATCGCCACCTCTCCGAACGGCATCGAGTGGAAGTACCTGGGAACGGCCCAGGGTGATCACGACCTATCGGAGCCGCTGAAGGCCAAGGGGCTTGGGCCGGAGCCCGGTGTGACGTGGTGGGCGCCGTGCTTTGTCTATGAGGGCAAGACCCTTCATATGTTCGTTACCCTGGTGGATGGCGTCTACACGAGCTGGATCGGGAAGCGCAACATCCCGCATTTCACCAGCGGGGACGGCGTGACGTGGAAATACATCAACACCTGCAAGCTCAACTCCGACCGCGTGATCGACCCGACGGTCTACAGGATCAAAGACACCTGGTATATGGTTTACAAGGATGAAGCGGCCGGATCGCACACCTACCGCTCGGAGAGTAAGGACATGATTGAATGGACCAATCCCGAGCTGACCGACCGCGACGGCAGCCAGGAGGCGCCATTCGTGTTCCATTGGAAGGATTCTTACTGGCTGATCGTCGATAGCAGGGGGCTGCGGATCTACCAATCGCCCAACGGCATCGACCATTGGGAGTACAACAACACAGTGCTTGCCGAGGCCGACGGCGTCCGGCCCAGGGACAACGGTGTGGGCCACCATCCAGGCATGGTTCTCCAATCCGCACCCGACGGGACCGAGCAGTGTCTTCTCTTCTACTTCACGCAGCAGGGCACTCACACCGCGATCCAACTGGCCGAGCTGGAACTCGGCGCCGACGGCAAGGCGTTCTGCAATCGTAACAAATATGCCCCGCCGGCGCGCTGAGGCTCTCAGTCCGCCGCATACCGGGTAACCAGGTCTTCGACCGTGTGATTTGGTCCATTACCGGGCCGCTCGCTCACGCTCGCGGTTCCGGACAGAACCGCAAGCGTGAGCGAGCGGCCCGTGGCAAAGGAACAGTTTCCTGCGGTCAAGGCACTTACGCGGTTTATACGCAGACGCGCGATGTCACCCGCCGCCTGGAGGCCATCCTCGGACGGGAGGGCATCCGTGTTGCCGTGCTCTCCGCCAACGTCCCCGCCCAGAAGCGGGAAGCCGGGTTTGAGTTGGACTCAACTGGGTTTGTTGCGTCTCAGTCGATTCGAACGGTATTCAGGGTTCGGAGCGGGGCAAGGCTGGGCCCGCCGATCATCCGGATACGGCGCAGGTTCCGATGCCAGCTCCGTAACCGAACCGAAGGGCCGTCGCGCCGGCCGGCAGATCTGCGCGCGATGCGGACCGAACTCAAGTTCGACGGATTGCTAAAAGACGAACTTTACCGCCAGTTGCAGCAGACGCGGCGAGCCCGCCTGCAGGATCTGACCGAACGCGGGAGACTCCAGGTCGTTCGTGGGCAGCCCGAAATTCGGATGGTTGAGCAGGTTGAAGCACTCCGCCCGGAACTGCACGCGCCGGTTCTCGCCGATGTCGAAGTACTTGAACAGCGAGACATCGACGTCTTCGATGCCAGGGCCGCGCACCACGTTGCGGCCCTCGTTGCCGAACTGCCCCGCCTGCGTTTGCGGGTTCAGTTGCAGGAACGGCGCGCGGCCGACCCATTCGTTGGCCGTGTGCGGCTGCCCCGCGTTCGGATTGGAAATCAGGTCGGGCTTACTGGAGTAGAAGCCGCTGATTTCCGGCGCGCTGCCCTGCAGCGAAACGTCGGCGCTATCGTAGACGGTAAACGGCGTGCCGGTGGACAGGCTGGCGATGGCGTTGAACTGCCAGCCACGCGCGATGAGGGCGGCGGCGCGCGAAGCCGTCTTCGGGGCCGGCAGCGCCCAGGTTCCGCTGAACATGAACCGCTGCCTGGCGTCGAACAGCGACGGGCCGTGCTCGGCCGCCAGGTCGAACGGGTTTTGCGCCAGGTCGTTTTCGCCCGCTATCAGCGTGGGCGCCGAACCGGATACGTTCAGCGAGCTGATGTCGTCGAGTGTTTTCGAGAAAGTGTAAGAGGCCAGAAAGGCCAGGCCGTGCGCGTACTGCCGGGAAAGAGCCGCTTCCAAGGCGTGGTAAGTCGAGTTAGAATCGTCGGCGATCAATCCCACCGACGCGAAATTGCAGACGCCCGCGGAGTTACACGTAGTGTGCTGGCGGATCTCGTTGTTGTTGTCCGCGTTCACGCCTGGCCCATAGACGGTGGGGTTCGCTTCGATGAACCGGGACAGATGCGTGCCCTTGTTGCCGACGTAACGAACGTCCAGCAGATAGTCCTTCGCAAGCGTCCGCTCGATGGAGAGATTCCAGTTCTGCGAGTACGGCGGCAGCATCCCCGACTGGATGGTGAGCACGGTTGCCGGCGCCTGGAAAGTCCCGTTCCCGAACGGCGCCGGAGCGCCGCCGTAAGGATTGGCCAGGTTGAAGCCCGGGCCGGCCAACTGATACAGTTGGGTCCACGGCAGAGCGCTGACGGAGGCTTGCAGCGGACCGCCCCTGCCGTTGGTGAAGCCATCGAAGAAAATGCCGTAACCGGCGCGGACGACGGTTCTGTTATCGCCGAATGGATTCCATGCGAGGCCCACGCGCGGCATGAATTCGCGATAGTCGACCCGGGCCAAGCCGTCCGGTACTCCGGGATCTCCCGGGAACAGCAAGCCTTCCGGCGCGTTCGGGTAGACCTTCGATTGCCGGCCCGGCGCCCAGGCGTTCATGCGATTCCGAATGTCCACGTACGGCGTGTTCACCTCGTATCGTAATCCGAAGTTGAGGGTCACGCTCTGGCTGATCCGGAACTCGTCCTGTGCGTAACCGGCCGCGACCGACTTACGCAGCCCGCGGTTGAAGTCGCCGCCGCCCTGGTAGAACTCGACGGATTGCCCCAGCAGGAAGCTGGCGAAGGAGTCGCTCGCCGGAAACGGCGCGAAGACGAAAAAGCCGTTGGTGGCGATTCCGAGAAGAACGTCGATCCGCTGGCGAGTCAGATCGGCGCCGAATTTCAGGTTATGGCGGCCGCGAGTCATGGCTATCGAGTAGGATCCCCGGTAATCGGTCTGATACGTGTTCTGCGGTCCGGTAATCGGATTGCCCAGATTCGCGTAGCCGCTCACGATGAGATACGGAACGCCGTCATTCGCCCCGAGCGTGGGCTGATATTGGAACCCGAGGCTGCTGCCCGGCGTGTGATTCACGGCCTGCCCTTTCGAGAACACATTGCGGAAAATGGAAGCCTGCACGGTCTGCACGGTCTCGGCGGAAATCAAGTGGACCCAGGAACCGGTGATGGAGTTGGTGTCGATGCCGTCCTTGACTGGAAAACCGGGCACGCCGGCTCCATTGATGGGCAGCGGATCCAAGTCGTTCAACGACGATGTGGAGTAGCGCACAAAGAGTTGGTCGCTCGGGCCGAAGTAGTGGTCGAAGCGGAAACCACCCTGGTTGTAGTTGTCGTTCCCGAGTTGAGTGGATTCGAACACGTTGGTTCCGATGTTCGGCAGCGGGTAAAGCTTCGAGGCCAATTGAGCGATGGAACTCCGCATGTATGCCGGGATCTGGTTGTTCGGGAACGGCTGGCCGGTGAACTCGTTGATGAGGGGAGCGGGCTGTCCCGTGGAGGGGTCCGTGAGCCCGGAGAAATTTCCGGTACGCTCGGCGGCGGTGGGCACGATGGCGGCCTGCGTCTGGCCCTGGGAATCGCGCTGGCCTTCGTAGTAGAGAAAGAAGAAGTCCTTGTCCTTGCGGATGGGCCCGCCCAGCGTGGCGCCGTACTGATTGCGGTGCAGCGGTTCGGTATTGGCGGCGAAGAAATTGCGCGAGTCCAGAGCGTTGTTCCGCAGAAACTCGTAAATGTCTCCGCGGAAGCCGTTGCTGCCCGACTTAGTCACGACCGACGTTGTCGCGCCGCTGGTCTCGCCATACTCGGCGGGAGCGTTGAGCGTAAGAATACGAAACTCATTCACGGCGTCCACCGGCACGCGCAGACCGTATCCGCCATTCACGCTGTCGACGTTGCCGGCGCCATCGAGCAGGTAGTTATTGGATTCCGGCCGCTGCCCATTGACCCCGTAAGCCTGGCCGCTGCGCGCGATGCCGCCTGCCTGGGCGAGGCCCGGGGTCATGGGTGCGACTCCGGGTTGCAGCAGGCCGAGCTGCGTCAAGTCGCGTCCGTTCAAGGGAAGGTCGACCGCCTGCTTCTCGGAAACCACGTTGCCCAGAGTCGGGCTGGTGTCCACGGTGACGGCCTGCCCGGAGACGCTCACGTCGGTGTGCTCGCTGGCGATCCGCAGCCGTACGGGCCAGGAAACCACCTCGCCGATATCGATGCGGATGGATGGAGCCGAATATGGCGCGAATCCCCGAGCCTGAACATCGAGCAGGTATGTGCCGACGGGCAGGTCGGAGAAATGGAACGCTCCCTGGTGCGAGGACTCGACCGTGCGGGTGAGACCGGTCTGCGCGTTGTGAACGCTGACTTTGGCGTTCGACACCACCGCCGCGGCCGGGTCGGTGATGTGCCCTTCCAGTGTTCCGATAGGAGCCTGGGCGCGGACAAAAGCGCAAAAACACACGAATAGCGGTGCGAGAGTACCAAGTCGTCTCATAATTCAAATCTCCATACTAGGAACGGTAGTCAGAACGTTTCCCGGAATTGGCCGCCTCACCTGGCCGGGTGCGCGCCCCGCCCTGGAGAAACCAGATCAGGACGCCGGCGGCCGCCAGAACGCCAAACGCAATCCAACCGATGGCGGCCGCGCGGTACTCACTTTCCCGCGCGCTGGCCAAGGCGGTCTGCAGAAGGACTACTTCCAACAGCACCCACGATCCGGCGATAACCCAGAACCACCACGGGCGCTTGCGAATGACGATGGTGAAAGTGCCGGTATCGTCTGGCATGGTCAACCTCTCGGTCCGGGCGGCGGATACAGCGTCCACCACCGTTCGGGCTCGTGCTGCCGCCCATAGCCGAAGGCGTCGTCCATGATGCGGAACAGGCCGTCCGCGGCGGGCGCGACCGAGGCCGTGGCTTTCACGACATCGTGAATCCAGGCCTGGGCGGCTTTGGTGTAAGGGCAACTCGCCAGACAGATGCCGCAGCCGTTATCGACCTGTTGCCAGTGCTGGAAACAGAGGTAGGAATTCTCGAACCATGCCTTGTGCCCGGGATTGTTCCACGGGCCGGCGGTTTTGAAACTCGGCTCGTCGTCAAACGACAACGCGCCCGACGGGCAGGCCTCGGCGCACTTCTTGCACTTCTTACAGAATTCGACCAGCCCGAAATCGACCGGTTTGTCGCGGGCCATGGGCAGATCGGTGAAGACCTTGCACAGGCGAACCGCGGGGCCGAATTCGGGCGTGACCAGCTTGTTCAGCCGGCTAAGTTCTCCAAGACCAGCCTCCATGGCGAACGGCACGCTCGCCGCCGTGTCGTTGACGCTGGGGATAGCCTGATAGCCGAGACCGCGGATGAACTCGGCCAACGATGCCACGGTGAACGCGGAGTGGCTGTAGCCGAGTCCGGTAGCGGCATCTCCCAACGAGGTGGGAGCGCGAGACAGGAGGTCGAGGTCCATGGGGATAGCGATGGCCACGACCCATTTCATCTTCCTGGGGATCACGAACTTCGCGTCGGTTACGGAGGGCACTTCAACGTCTTCGAAGACGATGTCTTTCTTGCCTTGCCTGAGGTTGACATAGGACTCATTCATCGGCGCAATCCCGACGAGGCCGGCCCCGTAGAGCCTCGCCGCCGCCTTCACGGTGCCCGCCATCTCTTCCAGGGATGCGGTGTGGCGCTCGACACCCAATTCAGCCGGCGTGCGCACGGCGACGCGCGTCCACGACAAAAGTCCGGCGCCCGGCTCGGCGGCCTTCATCAAGGTCCAGGCGCCTTCGCTCAACTGGTGGTCGGGCAAGCGGAAGCCGGGCTTGCCGTCCCGCATCCACCCCGCCAGGCGCGCGGCTTTGGCGGCCTGCTCCGCTTCGAACGCGCCCGCTCCCTCGCGCCGGGTCTTGAGGTCCCGGTAGATCACGAACATATTGTTGCCCGAGAAGCGCGCGAAGCCGGGGGCTTTCTCTCCCAGGGTAGGCTGGTTCACGGTCTTCACCCACCAGGCTCGCTTTCGAGCGCCACGGCGGGCGCCTCCTTTCAGCGCCGCGACGGCCACCGGCACTCCGCCCGCGGCAATAAGCCCAGCCGACTTCAATACGGCGCGCCGGCCGGGCAGCTTGTCTTCCGTTTCCATGCGATCGTTCCTTACTGCGGCGTTTATCCCGCGATCGGACACACTTACCCTAAGCCGATGACGCCCCATGGGGCGTTTAGCATCGTTGTTGTTACTCTTCAGATACTCTTACGGCGAGGCTGCCGTAGCTTCTGAAGGAACGCCGAGGAGCCCACGGCTCCCGACTAACCTGAACGGACACGGCGCGGGAAACTGGCGGGCTGGCAATGCCGGCTCGTTTGCATCCGATTTTGCAAATTGGAGAGTAACGGGGGCCGCGGACGATTGCAATAGTGCGATTCCACTAACGAGTCGCGGCCCAAGGCGGCGCCTTTGCGCGGCTCGGAGCCGGGCAGCGCGCCTCTAATGCGTTTGCAGTATTTCGTAAAAGAGTAAAAGGTGAGAAACTGCTGATTTTGGCGATGGTGTCCCGATCTCCTGGGCGGCCATTGGGTGGCGACCGGTGCGACCGGTATCGAGCACGCATATCTTGGACGAGAGGTTCATGATGACTAAGCTGTCGGTAATCCTCCTTGCGGCCTGCGTGCCAGTATTTGCGCAGACCAATTTTGCGACGCTGAGCGGAAGAGTTCAGGACCCCACGCAAACACCCGTTACCGGGGCGCGAGTTACGGTTACGGCCAAGGCCACCGCGGCCGCCCGGCAAACCGCGACGAACTACGACGGCCTGTTCGAGGTGCCGAACCTGGCGCCGGGCGAGTATTCATTGCAGGTGAGCGCCACCGGGTTTACGGACCAGCGACGCGATGTGGTGCTCGAAGTCGGCCAGCACATGGGGCTCGATCTCTCTCTCGAACTCGGCGAAAAACACGAGATCGTCTCGGTCGTCGCGTCCACCGAGAACTTGAAAACGCAGGACGCCAGCATCGGGGAAGTGGTGGAACCGAAGTCGATTCAGGACTTACCGCTGAATGGACGGATGTTGATCGACCTGGCGCTCACCGTGCCGGACGCGCACGTGGGTCACGGCGCGCAAACCGGCGATATGAGCCCACTTTACTGGCGCCCTGGCCAGAGGTCCGCGATTACCATAGGCGGCAACCGGCCCAACTCGAACTATTACCTGCTGGATGGCGTCACGAACACCGATCCCACGTTCAACACGATGAACCTGAGTCTGTCGCCGGACGCGGTGCAGGAGTTTCAGGTGCAAACGGGCAGTTACTCGGCGGAACTGGGCGGCGCGGGCGGTGGCCAGGTGAATATCATTACGCGTCAGGGCGGCAGCGAGTTCCACGGAACCGGGTACGAATTCCTGCGGAACAATGCGCTCGACGCGCGCACCTGGAACGAAATGCCCGGCACCAGCCATCTGGTGCAGAATAACTACGGCGGCTCGATCGGCGGTCCACTCTTCGGCAAGCGGACGTTCTTTTTCGCCAACTACGAGGGCTTCCGTCAGACCGAGGCGCAGACCGCGATGGACACCGTGCCGACAGGCGCGGAATCGCTGGGCGACTTCAGCGCGAGCGGAGCCAACATTTTCGACCCTTCTACTTCCTATGCGAATCCGAACTATAACCCGGCCCTGCCGGTGAGCACCGCCAATCCTCAGACGCTGCGCGCCGCATTCCCGAGTAACGCGATTCCGGCCTCACGGCTCAATCCGGCGGCCGCCCTGATGCTCAAGAATTACACGCCGCGCCCCAACACGATGGGCGATATGGGTTACGGCATGACGATGAATGGAACGCCGGCGGTGTTCGGCGCCGGCATGGACTCCAATAACCTGCTGGATGTCCGCGACGCGGCCGAGCGCAACAATCAGGGCACCATTCGCGCCGACCGAATGTTCGGCAACAGCGGCACGCTCAATGTGCGCTTTTCGTCGGGCAACGAGCAGGGATTCACGCCGCAGAACCTGCCGGGTTACGGCTTCAACTTCGACAATGCCTCCCAGAACGGAGCGATCATCTGGACGCGCATCCTCTCGCCAACCGTCGTCAACACGGCTTCCGTGGGCGTCTCCCGTCTCGCCATGTTCCACTGGTCGGAGAACAACTTCGTGAACGACATCGTCGACGCGCTGGGAATCACCGGTACGAACTTCGGCGGACCGGCCGCATGGGGCGCGCCGTATTTCAACGTCCAGGGGTATTCTCCGTTCGGCGACGCCTGGCAGGCTACGCCGATGCGCCAGTGGAGCACGACTTTCGAGGGCCGGGAAACGCTGTCCTGGCAGACGGGGCGCCATAGCGTCAAGTTTGGCGGAGCGTACCGGAAGGTGATCTGGCCGATGTGGGCGCTGGTGCAGAGCCGCGGGTACTACCAATTCACGCCGGGTTTCACCACGGAAACATCGACCAACGACGGCACCGGTTCCGCATTGGCGAGTTTCCTGCTTGGCGATCCCGCGTCACGGCAATTGCAGGCCGGCGTGCCCAGCATGAACCTGAGGAGCTGGTCGGCGGACGCTTTCGCCCAGGACACCTGGCGCGCGACGTCTTCGACCACGATCGATGCCGGCGTGCGATACGAATTCGAAACGCCGCTGGTGGACATCCAGCGCAACTGGAGTAACATCATGCAGGAGAACGGCCAGTTGGTGGCCTTCATTGGCGGTCAGGAGGGAATGCCGCGCGGCCTGCAGTATCCCCCGAAGCTGCGTTTCGCTCCGCGCCTCGGCGTGGCGCACCGCTTCAATAACAGCGGCCTGGTTTTCCGCGCGGCGTACGGAATTTTCTATACGCCGGTGGATCTGAACACATGGTGCAACCAGTTGCACAACGTGCCTATTCTGTTCCCCATCACCCAGCAGAGCGACAACTTCACTCCGCAGATCGCCGGATTCAATTTCCCGCAGCCGGTGCTTGGCAGCACGGTTGTGAGTTTCACGGGCTTCGATCCTCACGCGCGGGCGCAGTATGTGCAGCAGTGGAGCGGGTCGTTCGAGAAGAGCCTTGGACAAGCGACGACGCTCGAAGCCGGTTATCACGGCGAGCGTGGGCTGCACCTGCAACAAGCGGACCTCATCAACAATGCGCCGCCCGGTCCGGGCGCGATTCAGCCGCGCCGGCCGCATGCCACGGCCACGTTTCTGCCCGGGACCGTGTTTCCAGGCACGATCCAGGTGGCGAGCGGCACATTCCCGGTCAGTTCCGTGAACGACCTCCAGAATATCGCGCGAAGCTGGTACGACGCGGGATACGTGAGCCTGCGGCGGCGGTATTCGCGGGGGCTGAGCCTGCTGGCGAATTACACCTTCGCGAAGAATCTGAGTAACGCTCCCGAGTTCCGCTCGCCTATGGCCGAGTCCTCGATTCCGCAGAACGATAACGACCTTGCCGCCGAGAAGGGACCGGCCTGCGACGTGCGCCATCGTTTCTCACTGAGCGCCGTCTATGAGCTACCCGCTCTAAGAAGCGCGGACTGGCGGCGCGCGCTTACGCGCAACTGGCGGCTTTCCACCATCTACCAGGCGCAGAGCGGCTTCCCGTTTACGATTTCGGTTTTTGGCGACACCGCCAACGCGGGAGCCATCGTGGGCGAGAATCCGATTCGCGCGAACTACACGGGGCAGCCGGTTTTCGGCGCCGGCACGCGAACCACGGCGGAGTGGTTCAATCCAGCCTCGTTCGCCACTCCAGCCGCATACACCTTCGGCAACGTGGGACGGAATACCGTCTACGGGCCTGGCATGCAAACGATGGATCTCGCGCTGGTCCGCTCGTTCGCGCTGGCCGAACGGCTGCGCATCGAGCTTCGGGGCGAGTCCTTCAACGCGCTGAACCACTCGAACTGGGATACGCCCAACCGCTTCGTCAACACGCCGCAATTCGGCACGATCACGGAAGCGTTCACGCCCGGCCGCGAGTTTCAGTTGAGTGCCAGGGTCTCGTTCTAAACCCGCGGCGGGACCGGCTAACGAGTTTCGACTATCGAAGCCTCGTATCCGGCCGGCTAGGGCCGCCAAGGCGTTTGGCGATGTCCGATCGAGCCCCCGGCGCCGCAATCCGCGAACAGAGCGCCACTACCTGCCCGGCGGCAAGAGACTTGCAGATCGAAGCGAGCAGGATAAGTAGCCGGTCACAAGAGTCAAGTAAGGAGTATCGTATCCGCCTTGACCGCTAGAAACCGTTCCTTCGCCACGGGCCGCTCGCTCACGCTCGCGGTTCTGTCCGGAACCGCGAGCGTGAGCGAGCGGCCCGGTAATGGCGCCAAATCACACGGTCGAAGACCTGGGTTTGTTTGGCGCGTGGCCCTCGGGCGATGGCGCAACAGGATCCGTTGCAGACGCGCGCGGAGCGGTCTGTCTTGGGATATGGCGCCGGCGGCTCGATGCAACCCGCGAGCGGCCGATTTCGGTGGCGATCTGCCGGGCAACCCACTTCAGGCTGTTGGCCAACCGGGCTCCTCCGTGCCAACATCGATGGGGGTGAAGTATAAAGCGCATGACTTCGGCGCCGGAGCCGCGCGCGCCGGAAGCTGTGAAGAAATCGGCTTGTCTCGCAAAGACGCAAAGGCCGCAGAGAAGTACCGATTTGTTTTCTTGGCGTGCGTTGCGCCCTTGCAAGGGGTACAAGACTATCAGACACGCCCTGAATCGGGAGTAATGAAACCGGCGCCGCTGGGGTGTCCAAGGCAGGACGACGAGCGAATCGTTCATTGGGGCATGCCGTCCTCCGCGAGCTGAACCAGCCCTACCTCACTCCGTCCGCTCAGGAGCGTAATACCCTTTCCTCGCCTCAACCGTGAACTTAGCTTGATTTTCCAATCTCACTTTCAACTGATGCAGCTTTCCATCCGCGTTCCCCGAGGGAACGAAACTGAGCACATAGTGACTCTCCGGCGTGGATAGCCTGCGCAGGTTCACGCCGAAATCGTTTCCCGTCACATACGTGCCGGCCGTGCCGCGGGCCAGGTCGGTCAGCACCAGGGGCGCGGAGAGGTCAGGAATGTTGGAAGCGTGCCTGCCGGGACGCGGGTCCATCCCGGCAGCCCCTGGTCCAGTGGATTCCGTCACTCGGCCAGTGTCCAGAGCGTTGATGATTAACTTGGAGCGCGCGGAGGCCTCGATCACGTCCGCCAATTGTTGAGTCGAGCGGTTGGACCCGATCGAAAACCCGCCGGAGATCAGTAGGATCTCCCGGCGGCCGGGCAGGCTCGCCATCCGTTTCACGACGTTCTTCAGCACCTCGATCTGCAATACCTGCGCGCCCGAAACGCGGCACACCTGGGGGGGAGCCACTTGTAAGCGTGACAACGTTTCCAGTAACTTCACCCGGTCGTTCGTAAAATCCTGCGCGACAGAACACGACGAGGTGACAATCGCTACCCGGTCGCCCGGCTGCAAAGCGTTGAGCTGTTTCGCCGCGGCGTCGCGAATGCGCGACAGAACGGCGATACCTCCCATTGTCCGATCGTCGAAGAAGTAGGTAATGAAGCGCTCGGGAACGTCCATCGGCGCTCCGGCCGCATCCGGCTTCCCAGCGCCCTCGGGATCGGGCAGCGCCCTGCCGGCAATCGTCCTGCCCGGCTTGTCCACCGAGAAACCGGCGATCTCCACCGGTTTCCCATTATCGAAAAGGTGAAAGTCGTCCTTTTTCAAATCGCCGACTGCGTGGCCGTCCCGGTCGCGCACCACCACCGGGACCTCGATCATCGTCACACCCGACCGGAAGGTCTGGCCGGATTGCTCCTGGGCCGCGGCGCCACACACCGAAATCAACCCGAACAAGAGAACCGCACGCATACGCACCTCCCGCCTACGCCGTTCGCCTATGGCACCTGGACCGCCGCATTCTCCGCCGTGATCTGCCGTTCTTCCGCATCCCTCACCACCAGTCGCACCAGGTATCTGCCCGGCTTCAGATCGAATTCCGTGCGAATCACCACCGGCGGCTTCCCCTCCAGCCTGGAGACCGTCTCGTCGCGCAGCCGAAGCTGGACCAGTTTCTCCGTGCCGACCAGGAAGTTGCCATTGGTATCGAACAGAGCCGCCACAATCCTCAGATCGTTCCGATTCCTGTCCTCCGCCTTGCGCAGTTGGATCGAATGCAAATCCACGTTGGTCAGCACGCTTAGCTTCGCCTGCTCTCCGGCATTCGTCAACTGCGTGTGCATCTCCACCGGGAGGCCGTGAATCTCATCGCGCGAAAACACGGCATCCTCGATTTCCTGCTTGGAAACCGCCGCCTCGTCCTCGGCGTGTTTCGGCGCCCAGTATCCCCGCCGCGCCTGCAAGCTCAGTTTCTCACCCGACGCCACCGTCACCTTCAGCGCGTGAAAGCTGCCGTCCTGCTTGAGGTCCTGCGGCACAAAGCCCAACACATAGGAATATTCAGGGACGGCCGCTCCCTTCTCGACGCCGCCCAGGAAATCGTTGTTCAGGTTCGCCGCGCCGCCCGTGCCCTCCGCCAGCGCGATCAATTCGCCGGTGTTCGCTTGCCCTTCAAGATCCCTGAATGCCGTCTCATCCCGGATGGCCGCCGCCGACGCCCCCCTTTTGGATGAGCTGTAAGCCGAACTCGTCCAAACGCCCCGTGCGTCGATGGCGCCGATCAGAACCTTGGAGCGAATGGCCAGCGCCACTAATTGGTCGCTCTCATTCGACAGATCCGGCGGGACGAAGAAGCCGGGCGACACCAGTAGCACGCTGCGCTGCCCAGGTGTCGCCGCCATGCGCTGGACGACGATCCTGAGCGTCGCCAGTGTGGCGCGCGATTCCTGCAAACCGCTGGTGTACGAGTCGCGTATCGCTTGCATGGCGGTGTGGAAGTCTCCATACTCTTGCACGGCCACACGCAACGCGAGACATTTGGAAAGATCGGATTCCCTCGGCTGAAGTCCCACCTGCTGGTCGACTTGCACGGCTTGAAAGTAACTTACATATGCGTCGCCGATGCTCTTGAAGCCGGGCGCCGTGATCGGGCTCGGCGAGACCTTCTTCAGCTCCTCGCCGATCTCCTCCGGACGATCCGTGAAATCGACTCCCTGCTGACCCGAGGTCGTGAAGAGAGCTACGCGGTCCCGCGGCCCCAACGACGTGCCCACGTATTTCAGCACGGCGGCGCGCACTTGCGGCAGGTCCTCGGTACGCATGTGGAGGTCGTCGAAGACAAAAGCGACGAAATGCGTGGGGCCGGCCGGGGGCGCGCCGGGGGCGGCAAGGGGATTGGTTGAAGCGCTGGCAGCCGGCGCGCCAGGTGCGGCCCCGGCCGCCGGTCCCGCCGATCCAGCCGCCTTCACCAGCTCAAATTTCGCAATCTTCTGCTGTTTGCCCTTGTCCAGGATACGGAAGTCTTCCTGCTTCAGATCTCCTGCCGCGCGACCCGCGTTGTCCCGCGCCACAACGGGAACCTCTACCAGGTTGGTCTGTACCCTGAATATCGCGGGTTGATCCGTGACGCTCATTTCGTCGTTCTTCAGTGGCGCAGCAGGCGCAGTCACGGCCGCGGGAGCTTTGGATGGTTCCATCGCCGGCGCCCCTGGCTGGATGTCCAGAGCCTGCGCCACCGCCTTGCTATCCGCCTCGCTATAGTGGAACGTCTCCGGCTTGGCGGCTGGCGGAGGCTCTTTGGGCTTCTCCGCCACTTGCGGCACACCCGCATCGTAATAGCCCACGCGGGCCTGCACATCGAGCTTCCGCCCGTCCCGCAGCTTCACTTCCAGCTTGTGGAAGCCGCTCTTGGCCGCCGCGGTGTCCGGCGAGAAGCCCAAAACATAGATGAATTCCGGCGTAGCGGCGAGCTGCCGGACTGCCCCGTCCAGATCGTTCGTGTCGCGCATGAACCTGCCGCCGGTGCCGTCGCTGATGCTCATCTGAAACGCCCAAGCGCGGCTGGTAGGCGTCCCGGTCATCGTGGCCCGAAAGTTAGAGCCCACGTCGCCCGCCAGCAAACCCAGCGAGTCCACGGCGCTCATCACCACGCGGGACCGGATGGCGTGGTCGATCAGCCGCATGGTCTCCGGCACGGCCGTCCAAAAAAGCGGATCCGATCCCGTAATCGGCACACCATCAGAGACGAAAACCAAGGTCCGCTGGCCCGGCAGGATCGACATCCTGCCGACGATCTTGTCGCACTGGCCGATGACCAGCCGCGCCACCTCTTGGGGCTTCATCGCACCGAAAGCCCCCGGTCCGGGCGCAATCTTCATGAGTGCATCCCGAATCTTCGCCCGATCCGTCGTGAAATCGACGTCGAACTGGCCCGACGACGTGAACAGCGCCACGCGATCCGCCGGCTGCATCGTGTCCAGGTATTTCAGGGCCGCGTTGCGCGAGTAAACGATATCCTCGCGGTGCTTATAAAGGTCAAAATGCGCATCGTCGAACATCAGCGCGGCGAAGCGTTCCGGCATAACCATCGGCGCGGCTTTGGACCCGCCCTCCACGCTTCTGTCCTTCACGGCGCGGCCGGATGTCTCCTCCAATGCGAAGCTGGTAATCGCCTGCGATCTTCCGTCTTGCAGGAGTTGAAAGTCCTCCTTGCCCAGGCCTCCCACCGCATTCCCCTTGGCGTCCCGCACCACGACCGGCACCAGGACCAGATTGGTTTCCGTCTTGAATGTGACCGGGCCCTCGCGCCCGGCCCGCGGAGCCGCCTGTGCGCCGGTTGCCGTTGGCTGAGCCGGAACCGCGGCCGGATAGAGGAGCAAGAGAATGACTGGCGTGTAATGAATTGCGGCATGAACCTTCATAGCATCACCTCCAACTATGCTAATTCAGATGGGGCGGTCCGATGTCCGGATCGCCAAATTTCTCGACGTGAGTAATTCGATTTGAGTTTCGCCGTAGCTCCAAGTGGCTATTGAAGCGTTCGTATGAAGCGCAGGACTTCGGCGCCGGAGCCGCGCGCGTCGGAAGCTGTGAAGAGATCGGCTTGCCTCGCAACGACGCAAAGGCCGCAAAGAAGAATCCATTCGCTTTCTTGGCGTGCGTCGCGCCTTTGCGAGCGGCTGTGATTGTGGCTCCGAGTGTTTTTCAGCTTCTAGGGAAGCGGTTGGCACGGGTGTTCCTGTACCAGCCCGAGCGGGTTTGGAGCGCCGCGAGCGCGGAGCCTGCGCCGCGAGGCGGACCGGTGCGCCCGCGGATTTCACGATAGATAATATCGATTCGGCCCATTAAGAGAATCCGCTCACCGGCGCAAAGCGGCTGCGTGATACTAGAGACGTGGGAGAGCACGCGATTCGAAGGGCCGGCGCCGCCGTCAAGGGTCTGAAGGACCTGCAATCCAGCGGCGGGTGGCGCGCGATTGAAGAGCAGTTCCTGGCTACGGGCGATGCCGCCCCGGTGCAGCAGGCGCTGACTCCGGCCAGAGACGGGATGGCCGTCGAGGCGTACCGCCTGGCCATCGAGCCGGTGTTCCCCGAGAGCGTGGCCATGCTGGCGGCCGGGGCTTACGGACGGGGGCGGACATTTCCATACTCCGAGATGGAAATCGTGCTGCTTCTCGAATCGGAGAAGCAGACCGACGCGCTTAAGGAATTGCTGCCGGAGTTCGTCCGCCTGCTGTGGAACGCGGGATTGCGGCTGAACTCCGCCGTGCTCACGGTGGCGGAGTGCCTGGAAGCCGTCGAGCGGGCCGGCGTGTCCGCATTCAGCCTGCTGGACCGGAGGCTTCTGGCGGGGGACGGGGCGGTAAGCGCGAAGCTGGAAGCCAGGCTGCCGGCCGCCCTGGCCTTGCACGGCCAGAAGGCCGTCCTGCGCCTGTGCGAGCTGGCGCGCGCGCGCCATGCCCGCTACGGGGACACGCCTCACCACGCGGAGCCCGATGTGAAAGAGGGCCCCGGCGGCTTGCAGGATCTGCGCCTCATCGACTGGCTCGCGATCCTGCAACCGGACCGCGAAGTACGAAGCGCCGGGCTCGACGACGCGGCCGCATTCGTTTCCTCGGCGCGCTGCTGGTTGCATTACCGCGCCGGATGCGACAGCAACGTCCTGGATTTCGAAACGCAGCAAGACCTGGCGAGCCAGGCCTTCGCGCGCGGCCGGACTTCGTCCGCCTGGATGCGCGCGTATTTCGAAAGCGCCGGCGGGATATTCAACCAGGCGCGCCGCGCCATCGAGGACTGCGATAGAAACCACGGCGAGAGAAGCCCGGGGTCGCTGCTGGAAAACTTCCGCGAGTACCGCTCGCGGCTCTCGAACCAGGAGTTCACGGTGTCGCACGAGCGGCTGTTCCTGCGCGAGCCGAAACAACTGGCGAGCGATCCGGCGCTGGTCTTGCGGACCCTCGAGTTCATCGGCCGCCACGCCGTGGCGCCGGCCGCGGATACGGAGCGCAGGCTGGAAGCGTCGCGCGGGGATGTTGCCGCCTGGTGCGCCCAGGGGCAACCGCTGTGGGCCGCGCTGAAGCCCGTCCTGGCGTGCCCGCATGCGGCCATGGCGCTGCGGACGCTGGAGAACACCGGTCTCATGCCGGTGCTGTTCGCCGAGTGGAGCGCCATCGAACACCTGGCAATCCCCGATCCGGAGTACCGGTACACCCTCGACGAGCACACCCTGCGCACCATCGAGTGCGTGAACGAACTGGGTTCCGCCTCCACCCCGGAGCGGCGGCGATTCGCGGCATTGCTCTCGGAAATCGACGACCCCACGCTGGTTCTCTTCGCGCTGCTGTATCACGAAACCGGGCGGGGCGGCGAGGATCCGCTGGCGCTCGCGGCCGAGCGCGCCGGCTCGGCCATGGCTCGAATCCGCATGCCGGACGAAGCGCGGAGCGCCGTGGAATTCCTGATCCGGCATCAGTTCGATCTTTCCGGCGCGGTCGGCGGGCGCGACATGGACGACCCGGCTACCGCGCGCCTCCTGGCCGAGCGGGTGGGAACCATCGAGCGGTTGAAAGCGCTGGTGGTCATGACGTACGCCAGAACCGTGGCCCTCGGCGCGGGGGACAAGCTGCCGTGGCGCCTGGAACAGTTGTGGCACGCCTACGTCGTGGCCCAGCGGGAACTGATCCGCGAACTGGAAACCGACCGCATCCAGCAGGTGCCCGCCAGTCTGCCCGCCAACGCCGAGTTTATCAAGGGCTTTCCGCTGCGGTACCTGCGGGCGCACTCTTCGGCCGCGATTGAAGCGCATCTCCGGCTCTTCGAACTGAGCCGGCCTACAGGCGTGGCCGTGCGCCTGGACCCCATGGAAGGGGCCTACCGGCTGACGGTGGTGGCGCGGGACATGCCGTTCCTGTTTGCCTCCTTCGCCGGGGCGATTTCCAGTTTCGGCCTGGACATTCTGAAAGCCGAAGCCTTCTCCAACGCGGCGGGAGTCGTCCTCGACATGTTCGTTTTCGGCGATCCCAACGGCATGCTCCGGCAGAACCCGGGCGAAGCCGACCGGCTGACCGACCTGATCCAGCGCGTGGCTCTCGGCAGGACCGACGCACAGAGGTTGATGAGAGGCCGCGGGCTGCCCGACCCGGCCAAGCGGGCGACGCCCCCCCAGGTGCAGTTCGATTCCGAAGCCTGTCCGACGGCCACCCTGGTGGAGATCGACACCGAAGACCGGCCGGGGTTGCTGTTCAGCCTGGCAACGGTGTTCTCGTCGAACGCCTGCAACATCGACGTGGTGCTGGTGGACACCAAGGGCCACCGCGCGATCGATGTGTTCTACGTGGCGCAAGAGGGGGCGAAGCTGTCGCCTGAGGCGCAAGCCAGGTTGAAGGAGAAGCTGCTGGCGGCGTGCTGAGCGGGCGCGGGTGGCGGCGCCGCAATTTCTGTAACCGACGGGCCGGTCCGTGGCGTCTCATGGCTCAGGATGCTTGTTTTCAGAAACGCTTTGGCTGCCGGTGTGTTCAGCGTTTGTGGCCTTCTGGGGCAGGACGCCGGCCAGCCGCCCGCGCCGGTTGCCAAGCCCGACGCCCCCCAGCCGGTTGAGGATAAACGTATCTACGGCGTTCTTCCCAACAACCGGATGACCGAGAAGGCCCTGCCCTTTCACCCCCTCACCGCCAAAGAGAAGGTCGTCATCGCGGCTAAGGATTCCTTCGATGTCCCGGTCTATCCCACCGCCGGGTTGTTCGCCGCGCTCTACCAGATCGAGAACCAGAACCCGTCGTTTGGCCAGGGGATGTCCGGATATGCCAAGCGCTTCGCCACCGCCTACGGCGACCAGATGATCGGTAACATGATGACCGAAGGCTTCGTCCCCGCCCTGATCCACGCCGATCCGCGCTACTTCCGGCTGGGCGATGGGAGCAAGGCGCATCGCACGCTGTACGCCCTCTCGCAGATTTTCGTCACCAAAATGGACTCCGGCCACAGAACCTTCAACTTCGAGGAGTGGGGAGGCAACGCCGCCGCGGCGGCCATATCCAACGCCTACTACCCTGACACCCGCGACGCGCGCGACAACGCCGAGAAGCTCACGATCCAATGCGCCACCGACGCCTTCTCCAACGTGCTGAAGGAATTCTGGCCGGACGTCAAGCGGAAGTTGCAGAAGCGGAAGTGACGGCGCTCTCACTCAGCACGCAGATGGCGTCCAGGTTGCGGTACTTCTCGGCGTAGTCCAGGCCGTAACCGACGACGAACTTGTCCGGGATAGGGAAGCCCACGTAGCTCACGTGCACCGGACGCAGCCGCCGCTCCGGCTTGTCCAGCAGCGCGGCGATGCGGATGGACCGCGGCTTGCGCTGCTCCAGCACGTGCAGCAGGTAGTTGAGCGTCACGCCGCTGTCCACGATGTCTTCGACGATCAGGACGTCGGCGCCTTCGAGGGAGATGTCCAGGTCCTTGGTGACCTTCACTTCGCCCGAACTGGTCTTGCCTTTCCCATAGGTCGAGATTCCCATGAAATCGACGAACACGTCGCGCGTCATGGCGCGCGCCAGGTCCGTCATGAAGAAGCAGGCGCCCTTCAGGATGCAGATCAGGTGCAGGCGGCCTTCGGGATAGTCTTTGGAGATCTGCTCGCCGAGTTCGCGGATCCGCGTCTGGATCCGCTCGGAGCTAATCAGCACTTGCAGGTTTGGATCGGTCATAGGTTGGGTATCGGCCTGACACTACATTATGCCCGAATCGCCGGCAGCGGGGCTGGGCGGGCGGGGAGGCGATTCGCCCGCAAAACTTTCGAATCCGGGCGTACGCGAGCGCGAGGCCCGCAGGGCAGCAGAGCCGCAACCCAACCGCGCGGGATATTCCGGGCTGCCGGGGGCCAGATCGTCTCGCGCGCAGGCGAGCTCCGCTCGCCGGGCCGATTAACAATCGGCCGCAGGCTGCCAGCCTGCCCCGCATAGCGGCAAGCCGCAACCGAATCACGCTGGAGGTTACCGGCTTCCGTGGGCGGTTCATCGCCCGCGCAGGCGAGCTTCGCTCGCCGGGCCGATTGACAATCGGCCGCAGGTTAACAACCTGCCCCACATAAGACCGGCGCGGTGCGCGAAGATTCTGACAGGTAGTAGTACATAAAACCGTCGCGGCGCGCGAAGAATTGGAAGAATAGTAGTACATAACACCGGCGAATCCACTTCCATGCCGCGCTTAACCGGGTGGGCGCCGGTGGCTCGCCGCCGCCAGGGCATCGAGGGAACTACGCCACCGGAGCCTCGATTACGGCTGCCAGAGCCTGAATCGTGCGGTAGAGTTCCAGCGAGTTGATGGGCTTGGAGATGTAGCCGTCCATCCCGGCGGCCAGAAAACGCTCCCGGTCTCCGATCATGGCGTGGGCCGTGAGAGCGATAATGGGAATCCGCCGGGAGCCGGTTTCCGCTTCCCGCTTCCGGATGGCCGACGTGGCCTCCAGTCCGTCCATTTCGGGCATCTGCACATCCATCAGGATCAGATCGAACGCTCCGCTCTCGAACAGTTCCACGGCCCTGCGGCCGTCTTCCGCGAGGGTGACGGAGTGGCCCTGCTTCTTCAACAGAATCCCCACCAACTGGCGGTTGACATCGTTGTCCTCCGCCATCAGAATCCGGAACGCCCGCGGCGGCGCGTCCAGCCGCTCGCTGCCGACGGCGCTGGCGGGACTGGCTGGCCGGGCGGCCACGAGTCCGATGTGGAAATGGAAAGCGCTCCCCGAGACCCATTCCGGGGAGTCCGGCTTCCGCCAGGGACTCTCCACCCGGATTTCGCCGCCCATCAACTCCACCAGTTTGGCGACGATCGCCAGTCCCAGGCCGGTGCCGCCGTACTTTCTCGTGACCGATCCGTCGGCCTGCTCGAAAGGATCGAAGATGGAACGCTGTTTGTCCTGGGGGATGCCGATCCCGGTATCCGCCACCACGAAGTGAAGAGACGGACTGGCCGAATCCCGGCCCTCCGCCCAAACCCGCAGCCGGATCTCACCCCGCGCCGTGAACTTGACGGAGTTGCCGATCAGGTTGATGAGGATCTGGCGCAATCGGGCTTCATCCGCTTCGATCCACAGGGGCACGCCGTCATCCACTTCCGATCCCAGCATCAAGTCGGTTCGCTGCGCGCCAAGAGACATGGCCCGCAGCACCTCGTCGACGATCCGGCGCACTTCCATGGCGGCGTTCATCAGAGGCAGCTTGCCGGCCTCGACCCTGGAGAAGTCCAGGATGTCGTTGATCAGGTGGAGCAGCGCGCCGGCGGAGTTCTGCACCGTCTCCAGGTACTCCCGCTGTTCCGGGCTGGCGCATTCCTCGAGCGCCAGGCCGGTCATCCCGATGACACCGTTCATGGGGGTGCGGATTTCATGACTCATGTTGGCGAGAAAATCGCTCTTGGCGCGGCTGGCGCTCTCGGCGGCTTCCTTGGCACGGTGCAACTCGACAAGCAGCAGACCGCGTTTCCGGTACTGGGAGACGGCCAGGATTCCGAGCGCCACGATGGCGCCCAGACCGGCCACGGCCAGGGCCAGGAACCCTGGGTCCAGGTACCAGTGGCTGAGCACGCGGAATTGCAACACGGCCGGCCGCGGGCTGACGTTGCCGTTGCGGTCCATGGCGCGGACCTCGAAGACATGCCCGCCCCGCCGCAGTTGCCGGAACATGGCGAGATTGGGCCCCAGAAACGCCGACCACGCGCCGCCATCCAGCCGGTAGGAGAACAGCAGCCGGTCCGCCGCGGTCTGCTTCCATTTGTCTATCCCGGAAAACACGATCCGGATGTCGCCCGATGGCGGCGCCTCACGGGAGTTGAGCGCCGGATCGACGATGGCGCGCGGCGGATCGCCGTCGGCTTCCGGGTGGTAAATCGCCAGGCCATGGCTGGTGCCGCCCCAGATGCGGCCGGCGCTGTCCTGAAGCACCTCGTAGGCGATCGAGGACGGCAGTCCGTCCTCCAACCCATTGGTGACCCACCGGTCCCCGGTCAAGTGGTGGATGCCCATCTCGGAAGCCGCCCACACCGTGCCGTCGCGCGCCTGGATGATGCTCCGGAGCCGTCCCAATCCGGATCGAACCAGCTTCCAGGACTTCCCGTCGTACCGCAGCACCCGGTCTCTGCCGCCCGCCACCATATCGCCGCCCGAAAGCTCCGCGATGGCGAACACCCCGCTTTCCGAGTAGCCATTGTGGGGATCGAACGGGTAGGACCAGCGGCGCCCGTCGAAAACGCACCCGCTGGTGGTTCCCGCCAGCCAGAGTTCTCCGCTGGGGCGCTCGAGGATGCGGCGCAAATCGCCGACTTTGCAGGCCGCCGGGACTTCCAGGTAGGGACTGAACTGGCCGCCGGAGTAAATCTCCAAGTGCGGCGCCGGCTCGCCCGGCTTGAGGGTCGCCGCCCAGAATCCGCCTCCCCGTCTCGGCTCTATCAGCATGATCGGCCGGCCTTGGGGATGGGTCAGCCTGCGGAATGTCCTCGACCGCCGGTCGAACTGGAGCATGAGGTCGGTCTCATCCCGGTCCCGGACCTTGAGCAAGACGCCGTCATCGCCATTCAACGCCACGGCGTGCTCGAAGAACGTGCTGGTGTGCATGGCGCCGGGCAGCCGGTACCGGTTCCAGGCGGCGCCATCGAACTCCAACAGGTACTCGGTGGCGGCGAACCACAGGTGTCCCCGGCCGTCCTCCACGGCGGAGTGAACCAGGAGATCCATATCCGGTTGCCCGGAGACGGCTTGCCACAGCGATGGCGCGAATCGCGCAATCCCTTGCGAACCGGCCAACCAGAACGTTCCGTCTTCCTCCGGGAAGATCTCGCGGATGTTGCCGCCGAGGATTTCCGGCTGGGAGAACGAGGGCTGCCTTCCTTCCCCCAACCGGAACAGGCTGGATCCTTCGAGCACCCAGATCTCTCCCGACGGGCCCCGCCAGCCCCGGGCGGCGCCGGACTTCGAGACGTAGACCACCTCGATCCCCGCGGCCGACCAGCGGACCACGGCGGTGCCCTGCCCATGCTCGAAGGCTGCCTGCGCAAACAACTCTCCCGCCCGCCCGGGCAGCGGGAAGTGGAAACTCCGCAGGCCTTCAGGGGCGCCCGTCACTTCCTCCCACTGGTATCCCGCAGCCCCTGGCTGGATGGTGAGGCGTCCCAGGCCTTGTTCCCCGCTGATCCACAGCGCGCCCTTCCATCCCGTCACCATCCTATTGAAAGGAAGGATCTTGCTGTCCCTGGCAGCGGCCACGTCCGTCCAGGCTCGCGTCACCGGATCGTATTCGCGGAGAGAGTCCGAGAACAGCACCAACACGCGCTTCCCGTTGGGAACCGCCGCCAGCACCGGTTGGTCCGCGGCTGCCCGGTAGCGCTCGATCCACGAGCCGTTGACGAATTCCGCCAGGCCCGAGTCGGTGGGAGCCCAGGCTGTGCCGCCGGAGGAGAGGTATACGCGGCGGCTCAATTGGTCGTCGCGCGCGAAGAGGCGGTTCTCGGGGATGAGGGTGACGCCGTAGCCGTCCAGAACGCTCATCCAGGACACCGCGCCGTGCCGCGCCCAGACCTGGCCGTTCGGAGTGACCGTCAGCGCAGCGGTAAACGTCTCCGGGAGACCATCCGCGGCCGTCCAATAGCGCCACATCCGTTCATCGTCGCCGCAAGCGCGCCGGGGAAGAAACGCCGCCAAGAACAAGACGCCCAGCCACACCACGGCCTTTGCAATCCACCGCCGGGACCGGCGGTTCGCCGGGCATTGGTGACAGATACTCGCAACCCTCCTGCTGTCTTATCGGCTTACGCTGGATTCTTCGTTAGGTACTACTTCTCAACTCTGCTACATCCGTCCTATCAAGTCAACCGCCATCGGCATACGCCGCGTTCCTCGTTAGGCGTTACGGGGATGTCCGCCGTCTGAGTTGCAGCCCGTATAGATATGCGGAAATATCCGCCATCTCCGAGCCCGCGAACCGAGGCCAGGGGATGTTCTGCCGCCGCATCGAATCCAGCATTGGCGGGCCGTGTTTCCACAGAATCAGGCCGGCCAGTTGGCAGGGGTCGAGGCCTCGATCCCGGCCCCGCCCACTCCGTTGACGCTGTGGCAGACGGTGCACTCGAGGCTCCGGAACGACGCCTGGCCGCGCTGGGCGTCCCCCAGCGGAAGGCCCCTCGTGGCGCACATCGCGGGGCTGATGGCGGCGACGACGAGAAGTGAAGGCCAGGTCCGCATACTCACCAGGTTTGCAGAATCGGTTAGTGCCGGGCCCCCGCGGACCGGATGGCCCGGACGCCCGCGGGCGTCCGGGCCATCACGGCTATCGAAGCGAGGCGAGGGTAACCACACCGGTTCCAGCCGGGATGGAGATGCGGGCGACCTCTCCGGTGGCGCGGGCGATTTCCCGCTCGGTCCTGGACTTGACCAGACCGGCTCCGTAAGCGGTACGGGGCGACGTCCACACTTCGGCGAGGAAGTACTTGTCGCCGTACTTGTTGAACGTCACACGGCTCTGGAGGTTCTCGCCAATGCCGCCGCCGAGGTTGTTTGACTGCGAAAACGCAGCGGCCCGGGCGGTGTAGCTGCGGACCAGCACCAAGCCGGACGTGCGGGTTATGTCATAGTGCCCGGCGGGCATGATCTTGTTGGCGAGACTGAATTCGAACGGAATGTCAACGGTGAGCCTCTGTTGGCCAAAGGCGGAAGCTGCTGCGAGCAACGCCAGCGTACCCAGCGCCGCGAAAGATTTGTTTCTCATAGTGAACCTCCTAAGTTCAGTAGGGCAGGTTGGCGGAAGACGCCGTGCTGCGTGCCGTTTCATGCTCCCCTCCGTGTCCCTACACTTAGGTAGGCGCAGAACGCGCCTCCAGGGGATCATACAAAGGCCATCGCGGTTTGAGCGTACCCCGCTGCGGTATAATCTAGCCCAACAGCGATGGAGAGGGCGGCCCAACCCGGTGAGGCGGCTGTGCAGGACACAAGCTTGCTGCTTCGCGCCTGGAGCGGCGGAGACCAAACTGCGCTCGATAAGCTGACCCCTATCGTGTATCGCGAGCTGCACCGCCTGGCGGGCCGCTGCATGAGTCGCGAGCGCCCCGGTAACAGCCTGCAGACGACAGCCTTGGTGAATGAAGCCTATCTGCGCCTGGTGGACTATAAGCGGATGCGCTGGCAGAACCGCGCCCATTTCTTCGCGGTTTCGGCCCAGTTGATGAGACGCATTCTGGTGGAGCATGCGCGGCGCCATAACCTGAAACGCGGGGGTGGCGCGCCGCATGTTTCGCTCGAAGAGGCGGCTATCGTGGGCGGCGGCCAGGACGCGGACCTGGTGGCGCTCGACGACGCACTGAACGCCCTGGCGAAAATCGATCCACGCAAGGTGCAAGTGGTCGAGATGCGTTTTTTTGGCGGACTCAGCGTGGAAGAGACTGCCGCGGTGCTTAAAGTATCGGCGGTCACCGTGAAGCGGGACTGGAGGGCGGCCAGGGCCTGGCTCTACCGCGAACTGACTGGCGGGACTACCGATGGACTCGGAACGATGGAAACGGGTTGACGACGTTCTGCAATCGGTGCTGGACTGTGCGCCCGAAGAGCGCGATGCGTTTCTACAGCGTGCGTGCGCGGGCGACGAGGCGCTGGAGCGGGAAGTCCGTTCGCTGCTGACGTTGGAGGAGGCTGCCGGAGAATTCCTGGAGAATCCGGCGATGGAAGTGGCCGCGAAGGCCCTGGCTCGCCGGCAGCGCGAAGAGGCGCGGGAAAGCGCCGATCTCCCGGCCGGCCGGACCATCTCCCATTACCGCATCGCCGCCAAGCTGGGCGACGGCGGAATGGGCGTCGTCTGGAAAGCCCGCGATACGCGGCTGGGCCGGTTCGTGGCGCTCAAGGTTTTGCCCGCGGCAATGACCGGCGATCCCGAGCGCAAACGGCGCTTCGTCCAGGAAGCCAGGGCCGCCTCCGCGCTCAACCATCCGAACATTATCACCATCTACGAGATCGACCAGGCCGATGGCGCCGATTTTATCGCCATGGAGTTCGTGCCCGGAAAGCCGTTGCAACAGTTGATAGCCCACAAACGGCTGGGGCTGAACGAGGCGCTCAAGTATGCCATCCAGGCGTCTGACGCGCTGGCGGCGGCGCACGCGGCGGGTATCGTGCATCGCGACCTGAAACCGGGCAACATCATGGTCAACGAGAACGGCTGCGTGAAGGTGCTGGATTTCGGCCTGGCCAAGCTGACCGAGCAGGGCCGGGCCGGCGAACTCGATAGCACCCAGACGGCCGCCGAGGCGCCCAGGACCTTCGAGGGCATGATTGCCGGAACGCCGTCGTACATGTCGCCGGAACAGGCCGAGGGGAAGAAGGTGGATGCGCGGACCGACATTTTCAGTTTCGGCGCCGTGCTCTACGAGATCGTCACCGGCCGGCGCCCTTTCGTTGGCGACTCTACGACCTCGGTCTTGTCGGCCATCGTGCGCGACGAGCCGAAGCCGGCCGCGGAGATCGCGCCTGGCATTCCGCGGGCGCTCGACAGGATCGTTGCGCGCTGCCTCCAAAAGGACCCAAACCTGAGGTATCAACACGCGGGCGATCTGAAGATCGATCTGCAGCAGGTGAGTGAAGACCTGGTTTCCGGCAATTCCGCGGCCCGCGCGGAGATGCCGGGGAGGCGGAGCGTGCGCCGTTGGTGGTGGCTTGCGGCCGCCGCCGCCGCGTGCGTGGCGATGGCGCTCGCCGTGGGCTGGCGGCTGCATGATCCCGCGGCTGCTCCGCCCCCCTGGCAGCTTACCCGGCTCACCACCGATGCCGGGCTCTCGGACGCTCCGGCGATATCGCCCGATGGCAAGCTGGTGGCTTACTCCTCCGACCGCGGCCCGGGGGGCGAACGGGATCTCTATGTCAAACAGGTTGCCGGGGGCCAGCCGGTCCGCTTGACATTCGATGGCGCGGGCAATACGACGCCGGATTTTTCGCCGGACGGCAGCCGGATCGCGTTCCGGTCAAACCGGGATGGCGGCGGCATCTATGAGATTCCCGCGTTGGGCGGCGAGGCGCGATTGCTGGCGCGGGACGGATTGAACCCCAGGTTTTCGCCCGACGGCTCGCAAGTGGCGTATTGGGTGGGCATGGAAAGCGTGTCCGTCGCGGTGCCGGGGAACGGCGCGGTCTGGGTGGTCCCAGTGGCCGGGGGGCAACCGCGGCGGGTGGGGCCGGATTTCACCAATGCCCGGTGGCCGGTCTGGTCTCCGGACGGCAAGCACCTTCTGATCGTCGGATACACCTCCGCCAAGTCGATGCAAAGCTCCTTCCTCGATTGGTGGATAGTCGCGACGGGTGGAGGCCAACCGGTGAGGACCGGCATATACGATGCGTTGCTCCGCGCCGGACTGCAAGGGCGCGACTCCGCCGGCACTCCGTTATCGACGGAGCCGAGCGTGCCAAGGCCAGGCTGTTGGCTGGCGGCCACCAACAGCGTGGTCTTCCCCGCCGGCAGCGGCGATACGTCGAACCTCTGGGAGACGGTCCTATCGCGCGCAACCGGAAAAGTCAGTGGCGCGTTCACGAGAATGACGGCGGGCGCCGGAAACGAAGTGGAACCGTCCTGCGCATCGGCGGACGCCGTGACGTTCACCAACGTGGATCTCCGAACGGACGTCTGGTCGCAGCCATTCGATTTGGACCGTGGTAAACCGAGGGGCGCGATGGAGCGGATCACGCGGGGTCCCGCCAGGCGGGAACAACCATCGCTTTCGAGCGATGGACGCTATGTCGCGTTTGCCGCCGCCGAGTCGGGGCGGCTGAATATCTGGCTGCGGGAACTCGGGACCGGGAAAGAGTCTCACATGGCCAGCTCGCCGCTGGTGCAGCGGTATCCCGCGATCGACGCATCCGGCGGCAGAATCGCGTTTTCGGTTTACGAAAACGACGGTAGGTCCGTGTACGTGTCCACCCCCGGCGGCACGCCGGAGAAGCTGTGTGAAGGATTCGTCCGGGCCACGGACTGGTCGCGGGACGGGAAGACGCTGCTGATATTCGGCGGCTATCCCTATCAAATCGACGCGCTCGACGTGGCTTCCCACCGGCAGACCGCGGTATTGAAGCACCCCACTTACAATCTGCTGTATGGCCGCTTCTCCCCCGACAATCGCTGGATCAGTTTTACGGCGCGGACTCAGCCAATTCGCGCGCGGATCGCGATCGCACCTCTGGATGGAGAGAAACCGGTTCCCGAGAGCGCCTGGATCCGGATCGCGGAAGCAGGGGCCACCGACTGGGCCAACTGGTCGCCCGACGGGAAGACGCTGTATTTCACGTCCGCAAGGGATGGACACACCTGCCTGTGGGGGCAGCGGCTCGAAGCGGGCTCCCACCGGCCAGTGGGAGCGGTCTTCGCCGTGCAGCATTTTCACGGAAACGCGTCCATCCAGCAAGGAGGTTGGGCGGGGGCGGGTGGGCGAATTGTCATCGTGCTGCGCGAGCATACGGGCAACATCTGGATGATGTCGCGCTCCGGCGCGCGCTGAGGCGGCCGGATACCGTCCTGCTACCGCGACAGTTCGCGCATGAGCCACGCGCGCGCGAGTTTCCAATCGCGCATGACGCTCTGCGGGGAGATCTTCAGCACTTCGGCGGTTTCCTCGACGCTCAGGCCGCCGAAAAACCGCAGTTCCACCACTTTGGCCTTGCGGGCATCGAATCGCGCCAAGGATTCGAGCGCCTCGTCCAGATCCACCAGCCGGCTGTCCGGCGCGGGCAGGCCGTCGATGGATTCGTTCAGGTCCAGGCGCACCGCGCCGCCTCCCCGCTTGTCCGACCCGCGAGCCCGGGCCGCATCCACCAGGATGCGCCGCATCATCTGGGCGGAGATGGCGAAGAAATGGGCGCGGTCCTGCCAGCGCACGCCGGTGGCGTCCACCAGGCGCAGGAAGGCTTCGTTGACCAGGGCGGTGGCTTGCAGGGTGTTCCCCTGGTTTTCGCGCCGCATGTAGCGGCCGGCCATACGGCGCAGTCCGGCGTAGACCAGCGGCGTCAACTGGTCGAGGGCGGCGCGGTCGCCGCCGCCCCAGGCCCGCAGCAAGCGCGTGACTTCCGCCGTCTGAGAATCCATCCGCAAGAATTATAGCCCTGGTTTGTAGTTTTCTCCTCGCCTTTCCGCTTAGCGGGCGGAGGTGAAGAAAATGAACAGGGTCTGGATGGCGGCGGTGATGGTGGCGGGGTTGGCGATGGCGGGCCGGGCGGAATCGCGCAGGCCACAGGTGTACGGCCTGGTAACGGTTTTCACGTACGACCGGACCGGCGTCCCGTGGTTCGCCATGGCGCGGGCCGAGCGGGTGGCGACCGCGGCATTCGCGGCGGCGGGCATAGAAGTCAGATGGGTAAGAGGCAAGCGGCTCGGAGAACCGCGGGTGGCCACCTCCGGAGAAGTGTTGACCGTGGTGTTCGACAGCGAGGCGCCGGCGCAGTTTCCTCCCGATGCGTCCGCTGCCACCAACTTGGGTGGAAAGGCCGACGCGAACGTGCACGTCTTCTACAACCGCGTGGCCCGTTTCAAGGACCGCGTGCGCATGCCGGAGTTCCTGGGCAACGTGCTGGCGCACGAGCTGACCCATGCGCTGGAAGGCGTGAAGCGGCATTCCAGGGAGGGCCTCATGAAGGCCGAATGGAACGCTGGCGACATTGCCGGGATGCTTTACGGCCCGCTCCCCTTCGCTGCCGAGGACCTGGAGTTGCTCCGAGCCCACTTCAAGAGAGAGATGTCCCCAGCGCCGGCACTCGTGGCTGCGCGGTAGGGCTTCAGAGGATGGTGGCGCGCGCTCTAGGTCTTCGACCGTGTGATTTGGTGCCATTACCGGGCCGCTCGCTCACGCTCGCGGTTCCGGACAGAACCGCGAGCGTGAGCGAGCGGCCCGTGGCAAAGGAACAGTTTCTCGCGGTCACGGCACTAGCCGGCCGGGGTGGTTTTTGCGGTGCTATAATCCGCCCAGGCCGTTTATGGACCCAGCTCGCTGGCGACGCGTCGAGGAGATCTACCAGGCGGCGGCGGATCGGCATCCGGAGGAGCGGGCGGCATTTCTGGCGATGGCCTGCTCCGGAGATGAGGACCTGCGGCGCGAGGTGGAATCCCTGCTGGCGCAGCCGTCGGGCGACGGCATGCTCGACCGGCCCGCGTGGGAGGCTGAGACAGACGGCGGGGTGCCGCAGGACGCAGTCCGGCTGACCGCCGGACAGCAAGTCTCCCATTACGAGATTGAGGAGAAGCTGGGCGAAGGCGGCATGGGCGTGGTCTATAAGGCCAGCGACACCCGCCTGGGCCGCAGCGTCGCCTTGAAATTCGTCAAGGCGCAATTCGGCCACCGGTGGGAGCGCGAGGCGCGAGCGGTGGCCGCCCTGAACCATCCCCACATCGCCACGCTCTATGAAGTCGGCGACCACGAAGGTTCGCCGTACCTCGTCATGGAGCTGGTCGACGGGCGGCCGCTCAAAGGCCCACTCCCAGTGGGTCAGGCGATCGAGTACGGCATTCAGATAGCCGATGCCCTGGCGGCGGCGCACGCGGCGGGCATCGTGCATCGCGACCTGAAGCCCGGCAACCTTCTGGTGACGGAGAAGGGTTCGGTCAAGGTGCTGGATTTCGGGCTGGCGAAACGGGCGGAACGGGAGGGCGCGCCGGCCTCCACTCAGACCGCCGGCTTGGCGGGCACGCCGGGCTACCTGGCGCCCGAGCAGATCGAGGGCCGGCCGGCCGACGCACGCAGCGACATCTTCGCCTTCGGCTGCGTCCTATACGAGCTGTTGAGCGGCCGCCGGGCGTTTCCGGGCGAGACCGTCATGGCCGCGCTGATCGCCGCCGCCACTACGGAACCTAGAGCATTGGAGGGAGTCCCGGAGCAACTCGACAAGCTGGTTCGCCGCTGCTTGCGCAAGGACCCCGAGCGGCGCTTCCAGCACATGGAGGACGTGGGTGTCGAGCTGGAGGAGCTGAAGCTGGCCGCAGGTTGGGCGGCCACTCGTGCGCCGCGCACCTCCAGGAAGATCCGGACGGTTGCGATTTCCGTCCTGCTGGCTGCCGTGCTCGCCGCCGGCGGCTTGTACTACCGCTCGCGTCAAGCCAAGCCGCTCACGGACAAGGACTCGATTGTCCTCGCCGATTTCACCAACACGACGGGCGACAGCGTTTTCGACGACACGCTGAAGCAGGGGCTCTCGGTGCAGCTTGAGCAATCCCCCTTTCTTAACCTGGTTTCCGATTCCACGGTGAATGAGACCTTGAAGCTGATGGGACGCCCAGCGGGTGATCGGCTGACGCCGGAGATCACCCGCGAGGTCTGCCAGCGCACGAACAGCAAGGCCATGCTGACCGGTTCGATTGCGCCGCTGGGCAGCCAGTACGTGATGGGCCTGAAGGCCGTGAACTGCGAGACGGGAGGCCTGCTGGCGGAAGCGCAGGAGCAGGCGGCGGGCAAGGAAGCGGTTCTCAAAGCTCTGGGCGCGGCGGCAACCCGTTTGCGGACGAAACTGGGCGAGTCGCTCAGCTCGGTGCGGAAATACGACACGCCGCTAGAGGAGGCGACCACGCCATCCCTGGAGGCGCTGAAGGCCTACAGTCTGGGACGAAAGTTGAACCTTGCGAGAGGATTCACAGCCGCGCTGCCCTTCTATCAACGGGCGACAGACCTGGATCCGAGTTTCGCATCGGCCTACGGCTGGATGTCGGATCTCTACAACGGCCTCGTCCAAGGGGGGCGGGCGGCCGAGTATGCACGCAAGGCTTACGCGCTGCGGGAGAAGGTAAGCGAACGGGAGCGGTTCAACATCGAGGGAAGATACTACCTGTTTGGGACGGGGGAACTGGAGAAGGCGGCGACGACTTTCGAGCTGTACCAGCAGACCTACCCAAGAGACGACGAGCCTTACAGAAACCTGGGACTCGTTCTCTGCCGCCTGGGAGACTGGGAAAAGGCATTAGAGGAAGCTCGAGAGGCGCTGCGCCTGGAGCCAAGTATGGCGGTCAACTATACCCAACTCGCCCGCGCTTACAAGGCTCTTAACCGGCTGGGCGAAGCCGAGGCGGTGGACAAGCAGATGCGGGAACGCAAGCTGGAGCACGAGGGCCAGTTCCGCACCAGCTATTGGTTGGCGTTTCTGAAGGGCGATGCGGCGCAGATGGCGCGGACAGTTTCAGCCGCCGCGGGAAAGCCGGGCGCGGAAGAACCGTTGCTGGCCATTCAAGCGGACGCCGAAGGTTGGTACGGCAAGCTGAAGAACGCTCACGAACTGACCGGGCGGGCGATGGATTCAGCGCTGCATCGCAACGCGAAGGAGGCGGCCGCGGCATATCAGGCAGAGGCGGCGCTGCGCGAGGTGGAATCGGGCTACCGGGAGCAGGCGCGCGCCGAGGCCGAGGCGGCGGTGAAGCTGGCCAAGGACCGCGATGTATGGGTGATCGCGGCGCTGGCCCTGGCGCGGGCAGGCGATACGGCAGGGGCGGAGAAACTGGCCGCCGAACTCGACAAGATCTTCCCGCTGGATACGCTGGTCCAGAGGTATTGGCTCCCCACGATCCGGGCGGGAGTCGCCCTGCAAAGCAAAGACCCGGACCGGGCCATCGAATTATTGAAGGTGGTGAGCCCGGTCGAGCTAGGCGGACAACCAATGCTCGCCAGATACATGAGCCCCGCTTATGTGCGCGGAGAGGCCTATCTCATGCTGCACGACGGCAACCGGGCGGCAGTGGAGTTTCAGAAGTTCATCGACCATCGAGGACTGGTGGCGACCTTCTCTTGGGGCGCGCTGGCCCGGCTGGGACTGGCGCGCGCCTACGCCCTGCAGGGCGACACGGCCAAAGCCCGCGCGTCGTATCGGGATTTCCTCACACTTTGGAAAGACGCCGACCCCGGCATCCCCATCCTGAAGGAAGCCAGGGCGGAATATGCGAAGCTGCAATAGCCGTCAGGAGCCGGGCCCCGCGCGGTTCTCCTTAGACGAGCGGCGTCAACTGGCCGAGGGCTGCCTGGCCGCCGCCGCTTCAATCTCGCAGTAGGCGCGTGACTTCCGCCGTCTGAGAATCCATCCGCAAGAATTATAGCCCCGGCTTGTAGTTTTCTCCTTCCTTTTCCGCTTAGCGGACGGAGGTGAAGGAGATGAAAACAGCTTGGATGGTGGCGGCGGCGATGGTAGTGGCGGGCGTCCGCCTTCACGCCGGTGACGCGATGCCGGCGGCGGACTTCAGGGTGGCTGCCTACATGGACTACCAGGGCAATGGTGACCAGGGGCCTGTCAACATGTCGAAAGAGATCGCCTCCAGGATGTTACGGAGAATCGGCGTCACACTCATTTGGGTGCATTCGAAATCGTGCCCGCCGGACGCGATCCACATCACGCTGACCGGCGGCACTCCCGACGCCCTGCGGCCCGGTGCGCTGGCCTACGCGTTGCCGTATGAAGGCTCGCACATCCGCGTCTTCCGCGATCGCATCGAGGCCAACCAGCCGGCGCTTGTCCCGCACCTGCTGGCACACGTGCTGGTGCATGAGATCATCCACATGCTGGAAGGGTACACCCGGCATTCCGAGAGCGGCGTGATGAAGGCTCACTGGGACGGCGCGGACTTCGCTCAGATGCTGTGGAGCGAGCTACCAGTCGCTCAGGAAGATATCGATCTGGTTCGCGCCGGCATTGAGGGGCGTGCCAGGCTGGCCGCCGCGCGCGGGAACCGGGGCGGCATGGCCGATAACCAGGCTCCAGCGCTTCGGGCGCCGATGCTCATCGCTGCCCGGTAGGGCTTCAGGGCGTGGTGGCGGGATGTATCGCGCGTCACAAGACCGCATGGGGTTTCGGGTTTTGCGGTGCTAGAATCCGCCCAGGTTGTTTATGGACCCGGCCCGCTGGCGACGCGTCGAGGAGATTTACCAGGCGGCGGCGGAACGCCAGCCGGGGGAGCGGGCGGCGTTTCATGCGATGTCTACGTCCGGAAGACCTGCTCCTCGGGCTCCTCGCCGATGTAGACGCAAATGTCGGGGACGCGAAAGCGGGTCGCGCTCACCTGCACGCGCTGCGCGGGAAAACAGAAAGTCCGGAGCGTGTGCTCCCGCCCGGCGAAGAAAACCACCAGGTTTCTCAGCAGCCTGCTATGGTCTTTTTCGCCCAAGTTCCGCCCCACAATCGCGCCGTCCACGTATTCGCTATCGCCGTCGTCGAAACTGGTGGCCAGGTACTCTTCGACCGGCACCAAGGTGGATTGCGTCCGCATGGCCCTATTCTAGTGGTCTGCGTCGCTGATTGTAATGGGTAAGCTTCGCGACGGGGCCCAAAGGGGTCAGACCCGATTTTCCGCAAAGGCAGCGGAAAATCACGTCAGACCCCTGTTGGGCAGCGCATTCTTACTCGGCGGGAATTACGCCCCACTACACAAGCGCGCCGTCTTCGCTGCGTGGCGAAGCGTAACTCAAATGAGATAAACTGGAAAATACACCGCTTCAGCCGTCGTTTGCGAGGTTATTTGAAGAGACTTGCGCTCATCTGCGCCGTAGCCGTGCTCGTCTTCCAGGCCCAAACCACTCCGTTGGCTCTGATCGTTTTGAATGCGGAGCGGTTGACCGTGGGAAAGCTTCCCTACGATTGGCAGATCAAGGTGAATCACGGCCGGCCCGAAGTTTCCGTGTGCCAGGATGGCGATACCCCGTGCATCCACCTGCGCAGCGCCAAGTCCTCCTTCGCGCTGGAACGGAGCGTGGACGTGAACCCGGCGGAATTGCCCTACCTCGCCTGGAGTTGGAAGGTCACCCGGCTGCCCAATGGCGGCGACTTCCGGAAGGCCTCCACCGACGACCAGGCGGCCCAGGTTCTGGTGGCCTTCGCCGACCACCGGATCGTTTCCTACATCTGGGATACCAGCGCGCCCAAGGGCACGTTTCTGAGTTCCTCCAGCATTCCGCTGCTGCACGTGTATTCGCTGGTGTGCCAGTCGGGCTGGTCCGAGACGAACCGCTGGATCTCCGAGTACCGCAACGTGGCCGCCGATTATCAGCGTGCCTATGGAAGACCGGCGCCGCCCGTCAAGGGGCTCCGGATCCAAATCAATTCCCAGCATACGGGGAGCACCGCGGAGAGCTACTTCGGCGAAGTGGCGTTCCGCAGCGCGCCGCAGTGATGACGCTGGTGACCGGCGGGACCGGGTTCGTGGGCAGCCACCTGCTGGAGCGGCTGGCCGCAACCGGCCAGCCCTTTCGCTGTCTGGTGCGCCGCAACGCCAGGCGCCGCGCCCTGCCGGCGGGCGTCTCCACCGTCGAGGCTTCGCTCGAAACGGGGGAAGGGCTCGACCGCGCACTCGACGGCGTCGCCGCGGTGATCCACCTGGCGGGCGTCACCAAGGCGCTGCGGACCGAGGATTACTACACCGGCAACGCGCGCGCGACGGCCGTTCTGGCGCGGGCCATGGCGGGGAAGGGAATTCGCCTGGTACACGTCAGCACGCTGGCGGCGGTGGGGCCGAGTCCCGACGGCACGCCGCTGGACGAGGACTTCGCGCCCCATCCCTTCTCCCACTACGGGAAATCCAAACTGGAGGCGGAGAAGGCGGTGCGGGCGGCGTTTCCGGACGCCGTGATCGTGCGGCCGCCGGCGGTCTACGGTCCCCGCGATACGGATGTCTTCCGGATTCTGAAGCCGGTGGCGCGGGGCTTCATGGTGCAGATCGGCGAGGGCGAGCGTTACTTCAGCGCGATCTATGTCCGCGATCTGGCGGACGGTTTGCTGGTGGCGGCGCGCCATCCCGCGGCCCCCGGCGGGACCTACTTCCTTGCCCATCCCGACCCGCTGACCTGGACAGTCTTCGGGAACGCCGCGGCGCGCATTATGGGCCGCACGGCGCGGGTGGTGCGCATCCCCGCGGGGTTGGCGCGCGCCGCCGGTTTTGGGGCGGAGATGTTATCCTGGATAGTCCGGAAACCGGGTATCGTTTCTCGCGGGAAAGTCGCCGAGGCGCAGTGCCGGTACTGGACCTGCAACGCGGGGCGCGCCGCCGCCGAACTGGGCTTCCAAGCCCCCACGGACCTCGATTCCGGTCTGGCGGAGACCCTGGCCTGGTACAAGGAAGCAGGTTGGCTGAAATACTGAAATCCGGTCCCGACACCCGCTTCTGGCCGGTCGATAAGATCGTCCTGGGCTACTACGCCTTCTGCTGCGCGGTGATTCTGGGCTGGTGGACGCACCTTCCTCCGGCGCCCTGGCTGCTGCTGGGACACCTCGTGCTGAGCGCGCTGCTGCTGTGGGAGATCAAGCGACCGAACCGCGCCTCGCAAGTTTTCCGGCACTGGTACCCCATCGTTTACGTAGGTCTTTGTTACAAGGAGATGGCGCTGTTCATTCCGGCGATCCGGCATTCCGACAGCGACCGCTGGCTGGCGGATCTGGACTTTCGGTTGTGGCACGCCAATCCCACCATTTGGCTGGAGAGAATTTACAGCCCGGCGCTCACCGAGTACCTGCAGTGGGCGTACACCCTATTCGTTCCGGCCGTCCTGCTGGTGGCGTTTTTTCTCTGGCGGCAGCGGCGCTATCGAGAGTTCCAATATTATGCGTTTTTAATTGCCCTGGGGTTTCTGGTGTCGTACCTGGGGTACCTGGGGGTGCCGGCGCGGGGACCGCGATTCCTCCTAAGACATTTAGAACACGTACCGTTACAGGGATTGTGGCTGTTTCGAGGCATGCAGTCGGCGCTGGATACGCTGGAATCGGCCCATTACGACTGTTTTCCCAGCGGTCACACGGAACTCACCATCCTGGCGTGGTGGGGGAGCCGGATGGTGTCCGGGCGGCTGTTTTGCCTATATTTTCTCTACACTCCGTCCATCATTTTTGCTACAGTTTATCTTCGATACCACTATACGGTCGATGTGCTGGCGGGGATCGCCACGGCGCTGATACTGATCTGCGTCTCCCCATGGGTTTGCCGCAGGCTGCAAGAAGGGAATTGAACGATTTGGGAATCGAAATTATTCCAGTCGAGGGCAAGCAGGCCACCAGGCGGTTTATTCAACTGCCCTACGACCTCTACCGCAACGATGCCCATTGGGTTCCTCCACTGCGGATGGCGGTGGCCGAACTGCTGGACAAAGAGAAACACCCGTTCTACGCCAATGCGGAGACGCAACTCTACCTGGCGCTGAAGGATGGACGCGTGGTGGGGCGCGTGGCGGCGATTCTCGACCGGGCGCACAACCGCTTCCACCAGGAGAGCGCCGGCTTTTTCGGTTTCTACGAGAGCATCGACGACGCCGAGGTGGCCCTCGCGCTGCTTTCCCAGGCCCGCGCCTGGGTCAAGGGCAAAGGCGCGGAGTTCCTGCGCGGCCCGGTGAATCCCTCCACCAACTACGAGTGCGGCATGCTGATCGACGGGTTCGATTCGGACCCCATGATCATGATGCCCTACAACCCCAGCTATTACCCCGCGCTGATGGAGAAGACCGGGTTGCGGAAGGCCAAGGACCTGTACGCTTACCTGAGCAACACCAAGGTCATCGAGACCGGGAAGATCGATCGCCTGGCGGACCGCGTTCTGGCCTCCACCGAGGTTCGCGTGCGGCAGATCGACCTTAAGAATTACCAGGCCGACGTGGAACGGGTCTGGGAGGTCTACAACTCCGCCTGGGAAAAGAACTGGGGCTTCATCCCCATGTCGCGCGAAGAATTCATGTTGATGGGCAAGGAGATGAAGATGATCCTGAAGCCCGAACTGGTGCTGATCGGGGAAGCCGGCGGCCGCGTGGTGGGGTTTGCCCTGGCTCTCCCGGACGCAAATCAGGCCATGAAACCGGCCAGGGGAAGATTGTTTCCCACAGGGCTGCTCAAAATACTGTATTATCAACGATTGATACGAAGTGTGCGCGTTCTCGTCCTGGGCATCGTGGAGGAGTACCGGACTTCGGGCCTGGGGGCGGCGTTCTACGCCACGCTCATCCGCAACGCCCGGAAGCTGGGCTATGGAGATTGTGAAATGTCCTGGATTTTGGAGGACAATACACTGATGAATCGCTCCCTAGAGGTGATGGGGGCAAAGCGGTACAAGACGTATCGACTTTATGATTGGAATTGAGGACCATGCGCGTATCGACTGGCGACATCACCGGCAAGAAAAAGGGCAGCGGATCGAACGACATTTTCGAAAAGTGCCGCAATTTCACTCGTCCGAGTGATCTGCAATCCGCCGGGCTCTACATGTACTTCGAGGTTTTCGGTGACCGCGAAGGGTGCGGGCCGGGCGAAGTCCGCATGGGCAAGCGCAAGGTGCTGATGTTCGGGTCGAACGATTATCTCGACCTGATTCCCCACCCGGAAGTGAAGGAGGCCGCCATTCAAGCCATCCGCAAATACGGCAGCGGATGCAGCGGCTCGCGCCTGCTCAACGGAACCCTGGACATCCACGTCAAGCTCGAAAGCGAGTTGGCGGCTTTCGTTCACAAGGAAGCCGCCATCATTTTCGGCACCGGCTTCCAGGCCAACTACGCCACGCTATCGGCCCTGACCGAGAGGGGCGACGTGATGATCTGCGACCACAACCTTCACGCCAGCCTGGTGGAAGGCGCCCTGCGGTCGCCGGCGCGCACGGTCCGCTTCCGTCACAACGACATGGACCACTTCGAGCGCTGCCTGGAGAACTGCCCGCCGGACGAGAAGATTTTCATCGTTTCCGAGGGCGTCTTCAGCATGGAAGGCGACATCGCCGACCTGCGCGGGACCATGAAGCTGGCCAAGCCGTACGGCGCGCGCGTATACGTGGACGAAGCCCACGGCATCGGCGTGCTGGGGGCCACCGGGGCGGGCGCGGCCGAGCACCTGGGCGTTCTGGACGATGTCGATATCGTGATGGGCACGTTCAGCAAATCGCTGGCTTCGGTGGGCGGTTTCGTGGCCGGCGAGCGCACCGTCATCGACTATCTGAAGCACACCGCCCGGCCGTTCGTGTTTTCCGCCAGCCTGCCCGCCGCCTCGGTGGCCGCCGTGGCCAAGGCGCTGCAGATCATGCGCAAGGAGCCCGAGCGCCGCCTGCACCTGCTGCACATCGCCAACCTGTTGCGCCACGAACTGCGCTCGCGCGGGTTCTCCGTGCTGCCCGGCGAAACCGCCATCGTGCCCGTGGTCATCGGCGAGGAACTGGACGTCTGCCGCCTCTGCAAGGCCTTGCTCGAGCAGGGGATCTACGTCAACCCGGTGCTCCGTCCCGCCGCCGCGCAGAACCTGCTGCGCATCTCCGTGACCGCCGGCCATACCGAAGCGCACGTCGGGCGGCTGATGGAGACGCTCATGAAGGTGTCGGCCAAGCTGGGAATCGAGCCGTAGGGTCGCCGCTCAGTTCGCCTGCGGGACCGCGGCCATGGCCGGGCGAGCCTCCAGTCCATGGTCGCTGGGCATGACGATCCAGGCGACCAGGTAGGCCACGAAGCCGATTCCCGTCGAGAAGGCCACCACCAGCCAGAGCACCCGCATCAGCGTGACATCGACATCGAAGTACCGCGCCAGGCCCGCGCAGACTCCGCCGATCTTCTTCTCGGCCTTATCCAGCATCAGCCGGCGCGGCGGGGCTTCCACCCGTCCCACTCCCGTGATCCGGCCGCAACGCGAACAGTAACAATCGTCCGCCCTGAGTTGAACCCCGCATTTCGTGCAGTACATGGACACTCTCCACCAGCCAGATACGCGCGCCGGGGGCCGAATGTTCCGCCGCGCCGGCCCGCCCGCGCGAAACCCTCAGCGCGCCATCGGGATCGGCGCCCCGGAAGGCGTGCCGGCGAGCACGGCCCACACCGGGCGACCAGCCACGATCCGTGTCGATCGCGTTCCCGTTACACGCGATCGCTCAGGTACTTGTCATTTCTTGACCGCTCACGTATAATGCACCTATGGCCGTCAACGTAAGGAAGAAGGATCCAGCCGCCGTTGCTCTAGGGCGCAAAGGCGGCAAAAAGGGCGGTCCCGCAAGAGCCGCCAAACTCAGTCCCGAACAGCGTAGCGAGAGTGCCCGCAAAGCGGTTCGGGCACGATGGGCGAAGGCGAAGGCGGGCAGCGACTACACAGTCCTTGCGAGCGGCAAGATGGGCGTCAAAGGAGTGAACCGGTTGTGCAAAGAAGAGGTGAGTGAACCCGCTCCCGCCGCTCCTTTGCCCGGTACTTCAAAGGCGGCTTTGCACGCTTGTTTGAACCGCATTAAGGACGCCGAGAGCGAAAGCGACCTTCGTCGCCTGACCGAAGAGCTTCAAAGGATCGTGTTCCACAGACAGTATCGGAATGCCTAAAATCAAGAGGCCGCCGCCCTACTTCATGAAACATCTCGTGGAGCGCTTTCGTGAAGGCCGAATTTCGGTTGCGGATTTCGAAGCATTGCAGGACTGGCTGAGTTCCAATCCCGACGTGCCGCACGGAGAGTGGTACAAGAAGTTTCCGAAATTCACTCTGGCTGGCGAAAGCGAAGTGCCCAAGACATTTCTCACAGCGGGTATGGTCCCTCGCGGCACGGAGGTCAAGTGAGGGGAAGCGCTGCCCAATAGACGTTTCCCCGGTATTGACGGGCGCCCGCCCGCGCGGAACCCTCAGTGCGCCACCGGGATCAGCGCCCCGGCGGGCGTGCTCGATCCGCCATAGCCGGCCGTTACCGAAACATCCCCGTTGGCGGCGGACGAGGGCACCGCGACATCGAACTGGTAGAGCCCCGGCGATATCACCCCGGCGTACAGAACGGTGGCCGGCGACCCGCCGATCAGAAACACCGGAAGGGTGGGCAGCGCGCCCGATTGCGTCGCCAGGCCGGCTACCAGCCCCCCGGAGGGCAAACCGAAACCGGCGCCGTACAGGGTGACGATCTCGCCGGGCTGCGCGGGCGTGAACGCGTAGCCGGGAACCGACATGGACGCCGGCCCCAGCAGGCTGTAGTCGAGGTGCTGCGCCACAACGTACCTGGTGGGCCCCAGCAGCAGGAACGAAGGCGCCACCGCCTTCATGTTCACGGTGAACGGCGCGCTGGTATTGGCGCCGTTGGTCACCGTGACGGCAACCATGCCGGTCGAGTTGTCGAGCGGCGTCAGCACGTTGATCTGCGCCGGGCTGATGTAGTACACGTACGCCGGCTTGCCATTCACCTGCACGCTCACCCCACCGAGCTGGGTGGGCATCCTGCCGGAAGCGAACTCGGGCGCGCTGCTCCAGGTAAGACCCGCCGCGGCGCTCGCCGGCGCCAGGCCGTTGCCGTGGATTTCGATCCACGTATTCTGCGCGATGTCGCTTCCACCGCCCGCAACGTTGATGGAAACGATGGCGGGCGCGGGTACGGCCGCCAGGTCGATCTTCGTCAGGTAGAGATCCTGACCGCCGGCCAGCGTGCCCTGCAGAGCCGGCGACACCACCGTCATGCCCTGCGACGTTGTGCCGAACAACTGGTACAGGCGGCCCGCGCTATCCATGCCGATGTCCGCGCCCCGCGTGACGCCGCCCTGGGCCAGGAAGGTGAAGTACGCTACCGAGGTCCCCGCGGGGTTCAACTCGGCAAGGTACCCATCCGTCCCCGAGACGAAGGCGGGCTGAATAGCGGTGGGGTTGCTTCCCACCAGGGACGCGGGGGTCAGACCCGCGGACGTGGTCCACCCGGTTACGAACACGTCGCCCGCGCCATCCAACTGGAAACTGGACGCCAAATCTTCTCCGGCGCCGCCGAAGTAGGTTGAGTAGATTGCGGAAGTCAGCGCGGAATTCAGTTTGGCGATGAAGCCGTCGCCGACGTAGCTCCCGCCGCCGAACGCGGTCTGGTAGGTTCCGCGGGTCACCGGGAAATACTGCGACAGCGTCCAGCCCGACAGGTAGACGTTCTCGGCCGCATCCACTTTGATGGCGCAGGCGAAGTCGTCGCTCTCCCCTCCGAGGTAGGTCAGCGCCACCAGGACACCGCCGGTGGTGGTCGACTGGGGATTGATCTTCGCCACCCACGCATCCCCGTAGCCTCTGGGCCCGGTCCCTCCATATTTCACCTGAAACGCATTCCCCGTAACAGGCAGGTCGAGGGACGTCGTGGAGCCGGCGACATACACCATCCCCGAGGCGCCCACGGCGATGGTGTTGCCCGTGTCAAAGCCGCTGCCCCCGATGAGGGTGGAGAACAGCCGCTTCCCGGTGGGGCTGTACTCGGTGACGAAGGCATCGCCATTATCGGGAGTATGGGTGACGGCGGTATAGGGAAAATTCGACGACCAGGTGAGCCCGGTGACGTAGGCATTGCCCGCCGCGTCCACCGCGATGCCGTAGGCGTACGTGTTGGGATCGCAACCGCATGGCTGCTTCTGGTCGCCGCCGAGATAGGTGGAATACAGCAGATTCCCCGAAGGGTCCAGCTTCAGCACGAACGCGTCCCAGTCCCCTTTGATGAATTTCTGGTCGGGGTTCAGCGTGGGAAAGTCGTCGGAAATCGTGGTCCCGGCGACATAGGCGTTGCCCGCCGGATCGACGGCGATGGCGAACGCCTCGTCGGCCAGATTCCCGCCCAGGAGCACCGAATAGAGGACCTTCTGCCCGGTGGGGTCGATCTTCGTGACGAACACATCCGCGCTGCCGTGCGACCCATAGGAGGCGGTATGGGGGTAGTCCGCGGACACGGTGTAGCCCGTGATGTAGGCGTTGCCGGCGGCATCCACCGCCAGGGCGCCCGGAGTTTCGTCGCCGGTCCCGCCGAAGTAGGTGGCATAGACCAGCACCGGATCGATCACCAGCCCCTCCGACGGATCGTAGCCGTCGAGCGCGAACCGCACGCGCTTGCCGTCCACCACGTACCGGCCGGAGACCTGGCGGCGCCCGCCGGCGCCCTCCTGGTAGACGGCCGGCTTCTTCTGCCACAGGACACCCGACGCCGTCTCGATCCGCAGATCGCCGTTGGCTTCGAGGCCCAGCCTTCGCGCGCCGTCAAAGCGCATGCGGACGCTTTCGGGGCCGGCGTGCGGGGCCAGGATCAGGTCGTACTCGAGTTGCCCGGCGTTGCCGTAGAACACCATGTCGATGCCGGGGTAGACCGCCCGGTAGCGCACCTTGGCGAAGTTGGGGACGTTGGTCCGCCAGAGGTCGGGGTGGTTGCCGAAGTAGTAGAAGCTGCGTCCCGGCAGGGGGTCGACACCCTCCAGGGCGGGCCGCCGGTTGGCGCCCTCGAGGCGGATCCGCAGGGGCGCCGCTCCTCCGGCCGGCAGGACTTCGAATCCCTCCGGCGAGAGCCGCAGCGTGTACTGGGCGGTGCGGCCGAGGAACCGGGCCGGGGATCCCGCCGGGCCGCCGCCGGGCGTGAAAACCAGGGGCAGCGGAACGCGCCTGGCCGCGTGGCCGGGTATGGCGCCGAAGAGCCCCGGCGCCAGCAGCAGGCCCAAGGCGGCGGAAAACGGAAATCTCGACATGAAGATCCTCCAGCGCCGCAATGGCGGCTCCAGCCTTCACTCTGAGATTTTAGCCCGCTTCAAGGGAATGGGACTGTATGGCGGCGCACACCCGGGTGGGCGACCAGGCGGGTTGCCAACCCGCCGCAGGATGCCATCCTGCCCCGCATAGCAGCAAGCCGCAACCGAATCACGCTGGAGGTTACCGGCTTCCGTGGGCGGTTCATCGCCCGCGCAGGCGAGCTTCGCTCGCCGGGCCGATTGACAATCGGCCGCAGGTTGACAACCTGCCCCACATAAGACCGTCGCAGCGCGCGGAGAACTTGACAGGTAGTAGTACATAACGCCGGCAGAACCACTCCCGCGTCGCGCACCCGGCCGTCCCGCGCCCACTTCCCGAACGGCTGCGTGGGGCGATACACTTGAGCGGGAGGTGAATCTTGTATTGTCCCCAGTGCCAGGTTGAGTATCGCGAGGGCTTCACCGAATGCGCCGAATGCCATGTTCCCCTGCTACCCGGAGCGCCACCGGAGGAGCCGGCAAGCGCGTTCGACCCCACGCTCGGCCTGGTCGTGGTGCTGGAGACGAACGATCGCGTCCAGCTTGCCATGGCGAAAGGACTGCTGGAGGAAGCGGGCATTCCCTTCTTCGTGCTGGGTCAGATCGCCACCTTGGTCCAGGACGTGGATGGATTCCTCAATAAGTGGCTTCGAGTGCAGGTGCCGCGCGACCGCGAGGCGGAAGCCAGGGAACTTCTGGCAGAACTGCTGGAACCCGAAACCCGCCCTGAAGGCGAGGGCGAGGATGGAGCCGGGGAGCCGGGCGAATCCGCATGACGGCGTGGTGGCGGCGCGGGCTCCCGGTAGCCGCATGGCTGGTCACGATTGCGTTGGCGGCCTATGCCAGCGCCCAGGAGACGCCGCCGCGGTCGCCCTGGGACTCCCATCCGGTGGCCATGACGGATGCGCCATGGACATGCCCTGCCGTCCCGCGGCTCCCGCACGATTTCGCCACCAGCTCCTACTACGTCGATGAACATCACTCCGTGATCGATCCGATGCTGAAGAAACGGTACGAGGATTCGGTGGCGCCGATCGAGGGCTTCTCCCGCGACGTGGTGAAGGCCGCGGACGCATATCGGACCGGGGGCAGCCGCGGCGCGGCGGAGTGCGTGACCACGCTGCTCGCAGGGGCCGCGGCGCAGAAGGCCTTGACTGGAAGCATGGCCGGCCATCAGGCGTCCTACGTGCAAGGCTGGAACCTGGGATCCTGGGCCGTCGCCTGGCTCAAGGTGAGGGGCAGCGGCGTCGCGTCCGCGGGGCAAGCGGCGGAGATTCCCGCCTGGCTCAGGAAGCTGGCGGAAGAGAATCGCGGCTATTACGAAGAGAAGCGCCGCCAGAAACGCCCCAACGATGCGGACAACAACCACCTGTACTGGGCCGGCTTCGCGATTTCCGCCGCGGCCATCGCCAGCGGCGACCACCGGCTCCTGGGATGGGGCATGGACGCGTACCGGCAGGGCGCAAGAGACATCCGCGACGACGGGACGCTGCCCGCGGAGATGGATCGCGGGCAGATGGCGCTGCACTACCATCTCTACGCCCTGGCCCCGCTGGTGCTGTTGGCCGAGTTCGGCGAGGCGAACGGCGTGCACCTGTACGCCGAACGCGATACCGCCATCCGGCGATTGGTGGCGCGCTCGGTGGGCGGCCTTCAGGACCCAACTTTCTTCGAGCGCCGCACCGGCGTCCGGCAGGTCACCACTCCGCGGATCGAAGCTTGGGAGATCGGCTGGGCGCAACCGTGGCTGCGGCGATTCCCCGACGCGGCGATTGCGGAACTGCTGTCGGAAGCTCCCGGGCTGAGCTACACGACGTGGGGTGGGCTGCCGCCGCCATAGGCCGGTGAGCCGGGCGGGGCTCGGATATGCGATGGGTACTGATTCCACGATTCGCGCTATTTCGACGATTCGCCCCACTGAGGGTGGCGGCTTGGTCTACACTCAGTTGGACCCGGAAGTCCAAAATGGAAATCCCGGTTAAGATGAACGGATATGAAGGCCCTTTGCGTTCTACTGCTGAGCGGTTTCTCCGTGTCCGCTCAATCGTTCCATTTCGGCATCAGAGCAGGAGTGCCGCTCACCGACTATTTTCAAACGGGTAGCGTCCAGAACCTCGGCTCCGACACGTACGTCTCCGACACTAAGCGCTACACGTTTGGCCCTACGGTGGAACTCCGCTTGCCGATGCGCCTGAGCGTTGAAGCGGACTTGCTTTATAAACGGCTGGACTTCGACCAGACCAAGTCGCTAATCGGGGCCACCACTGACTCGTCCACCACGGCCAATTCCTGGGAAGTCCCAATCGCCGCGAGGTATCGATTGTTTCGCTCGCGAGTAGTCAGTCCTTATGGGAGGGCGGGAGGCTCGTTCCGGAAACTCACCGGCGTGCACCAGAACTCGGTCGTGCACATGGTCACTTTCCCGCCGTCCACATCGACCAGATCCACCGACGAACCGAGTGAACTTCAGCACACCTCGACCACCGGTCTGGTCTTGGGCGCGGGGTTGGATTTCAAGATCCCGCTGCTGCACCTGACGCCGGAAGTTCGCTACACCCGCTGGCACGCGAACCTGTTCCAGGATTCGAGCGGCCTGTTAAGCTCCAGCCGGAATCAGGTGGAATTCCTCGTTGGCATCACCTGGTAGATCTTCCATCAATACCGGGTTGTCCGTATGGGTTCATGGAGTTCGCGCCGGCGCCAACACGTTATCCGGTGAGCCGGGCGGGGCTCGGAGCCTGGAAGTCGGGAGCCAAAATGGAAATCCCGTTTAGATTATGATGTGGGCTGGTATGAGGATCCTCATAGCTCTTCTCGTGCTCGCCATGCGGTGCGCGCACGCACAGCCGGATCTGAGCCGAGCGATTCCGATTGGCCCCGAATCGGGGCATGTCACGATCTCGGCGGTTGCAGTCTCACCGAAGTCCGGAACCGTCTGGGTGATAAGAGACCCCGACGTGCTGGGGCGCCTGGATGCGGACGGACGAAACTGGCGCGCCGTTCCCATCGCGGCGCCAGACGGGTCGAGGATGTTTCTCGGGCATTTTCTGCAGGTTGCCACCAACGGCGGCGTATATCTGGCCGGACAGACGGGCGAACAGCCGTGGCTGATCAAGATCGCGGAGAGTGGCCAGACGGCCTTCATTCGCCCGATCGACATCCAGGGTCTCCATCCCATGGGCCTGAAGCCGGATCCGGACGGCACTTGGACCATCTTCGGCGACGGTTGGTCGGGCGCCTGTGTCGCACGGATCGACGAAAACGGGCGCAAGATCTGGATGCGGACGTTTCCAAAAGAGAAACTGGCGACGATTTTTCTCGGGGGCGGGGTGCTGAAGGACGGCTCCTCGATCCTGGCGGGAAACATCTGGGATTCCCGGCAGGGCAAGATCGGAATGGGGCTGGGGAGCACGATGCTGGTGAAGTTGAACCGCCAGGGAGTCACGGTGGCGGAGAAGGTGTTCCCGGGCCGGAACGCGGTTCTGGCGCAGGCCGAGGACGGACAGATCATCCTGATCGACGATCCGCAGAGTTACCCGGCGATCGGGGAACTCTTGAAAAGGGGGACGGAGTGGCCGATGCGGATGCAGGCGTGGTCGGAGGAGTTGCGACTGCTGTGGACCGCCGCCATGCCGGGGTTGTCCGCCGATTTGCTCCCGCCGGAAGTGCTGCCGGCTCCGGGCTCAGGGGTCATCGTTCTCAGCAACGGGTTTTTCGCCAAGCCTGCGCTCGCGCGTTACGACGCAGCCGGGAAGCAGCTCTGGGTGTCGCATCCGGGCATTGGATTCGAAGTGCTGGGAGGAGAGTCCGGCAGGTTTTTTCTGGCACAGAGCGGCCCGGACGGGGGCATGCTGACACGGTTCGAGGAGCAAGGGCCAAAGCGGTGAGCCCATCTCACCCCGCCGGCCGCACGTCCTTCAACACCGGGCACCAGCCGGGATAGCCGCTCGAGCGCTTCACGGTTGATAGAAGTTCGCTCGGCTGCCGGCAGGTTCGGAAGCTCCCGGGCTGAGCTACAGGACGTGGGGTGGGCTGCCGCCGCCGTAGGTGCGTCGATCGGTGGTGAGCCGGGCGGGACTCGAGCACACGAGGGCTGTCGATTCACTGACGGTTTCGATGTACAAGATCGTGTACAGGGCCGATGGGCAGTACAATCCCGGGAGTACCCGGATCGATTTCGGAGATCCGGTTTCTCATGCAACTTCGGCGAGTTTTCGGAACGTCTCGATATCTCCCTTCAACAAGTCGTTCACCAGGCGATCCAGGGGAACGCCCTTGCTGGCGGCCTTTTCCATCAGGAAAGCCTGGACATCCCGATCCAGGTATACGGGGACGTGGAAGACGGCATCGGCCCCGGCAAAGTGCTTTCCCCGCTGGGCGCGGCTGAAGTCGTATTCCGGTCTGATAGCGTCGTCCGGATTGGTGCTCATAGCGAATCCTCGTATGCGCTCTGTTCGAATGCGACCCAACGTTCTTCCCCACCGCTGTGATCCTCATCGAACATGGTTCGAATGCGGGGATCGCGAAAAACGCTCAGTGCCGGCGTGAACCGGACATCGTGCTTGTGCTCGTTCGCCTGGGCCTTCGCCGCATCCCATTCAAAGTGGAGTTGGCGGGGGCCGTTCACAGGTCCATTGTCCAACTTCTACCCGTATCTGTCCAACGCCGGCGCCGCTCCGACCGATTCCTGGGGAGGTTCTCCAGGCTAAATCCGGCGGAATCCGGTCATCCTGAAAGAGCCGTTCACACCGGGGAGCGCGCATCCGCCCATCGGGCACAAGAGAAACACAGGCTCGTAACCGACAGGCTTTTGGGTATCTTGTCTGGTGAGCCGGGCGGGACTCGAACCCGCAACCACCGCCTTAAAAGGGCGATGCTCTACCAATTGAGCTACCGGCCCAAAGCCATCACGCGCGTGCGGGAGGGATCAATGGAACTCCCCCATCATATCAAGCCGCTGCAGCCGCTGTCCCGCGGATTTCGCGGCGGGAGCGCCGGCGGTCGCACGCAACCACGGCCCCGTTGTAGAATCGTGATCGGAATCGATGTGACGCCATGGACTACACCAATCTCGGATCCACCGGACTGAAAGTATCCCGCCTGTGCCTCGGCGCCATGACCTACGGGTCGAAACGCTGGCGCGAGTGGGTGCTCGAAGAAGAGGAAAGCCGGCCCTTCATCCGCCGCGCGCTGGAACTGGGCATCAACTTCTTCGACACCGCCGACGTCTACTCGCTGGGCGTGAGCGAGGAAATCCTGGGACGCGCGCTGCGCGATTTCGGGGGCTCGCGCGACAAAGTGGTCATCGCCACCAAGGTCTTTCATCCGATGGGGGACGATCCCAACCAGCGCGGGCTCTCGCGCAAGCACATTCTCCACTCCATCGACGACAGCCTGCGCCGCCTCGGCACCGATTATATCGACCTCTACCAGATCCACCGCTTCGATCCGGAAACGCCCATCGAGGAAACGCTGGAAGCGCTGGACGACGTGGTCCGCGTGGGCAAGGCGCGATACCTGGGAGCTTCGTCGATGTTCGCCTGGCAGTTCGCGCGGATGCTCTACAAGGCCGATGGAATGGGCCTGCGGCGCTTCGTGGCGATGCAGAACCACTACAACATCGTCTACCGCGAGGAAGAGCGCGAGATGCTGCCGCTGTGCCGCGCCGAGGGAATCGGGGTGATTCCGTGGAGCCCGCTGGCCCGCGGCTTCGTGGCCGGCAACCGCCGTCCCGGAGATTTCGGCGACACGGTGCGCGCCCGGACCGATACCTTTTCCCACGACATGTACTACCAGCCATCGGACTTCGCCATGGTGGAGCGCATCGGCGAAGTGGCTCGCGCGCGGGGGGCTTCGAACGCGCAGGTGGCGCTGGCCTGGCTGCTGGGGAGGCCGGGAGTCACCGCGCCCATCGTGGGCGCCAGCAAGATGGCGCACCTGGAAGAGTTGGTGGCGGCGGCGGGAATGAAGCTGGAGCCGGCGGAAGTCGCGGCGCTGGACGCGTGTTACCAGCCGCACCCCGTGCTGGGCCACTCCTGAGCGCTGTGGGGCAGGCGCTTCCGCCTGCCAACCCGCCGGCTGCCCCTTCGGGCCTTGTCACCGGGGAGCCCTGGAGCTACACTCCAGCCATGAGGAAATGCATGGTTCCGGCTCTGTCTTTCCTTGTTGCGGCGGCCGCGGCGGGCTCCATTCCGGAGGGCTGGAAGGCGATCAAGGATTCCAAGGGGCTTTGCCGGATTGCGGTTCCAGCGGACTGGACCGCGGGGGCGGAGAACACCGGGTCGGCGGTCTTCCAGGACGCGTCGGTTGCCATCGCGGTGGTCACCAGCCAGCCGGGACAGACCTACCGGCCGCTCTCGGACGCCATGCTGAAACTGATGAACATCCCCAAGGAGAAGCTGTTCGAGAACTCCGCCACGCGCCTTTTCTACAAGGACAGGACGGGCCGCGACGCCTCCGAGCCCAGCGCGCTGAGCGTCATGACGCCGGGCAAGGGCGGCGCGTGCAGCTCGCGAGTGGTGTTCCTATCGAGCGTGCCCGAGGAGACGGCGAAGAAGATCGCGCTGAGCGTGGGCCCGGTGGAGTGAGCCCGGTGGCCGCCGGGTTACGTGGCCGCCAGTTCCGGCTGCGTGAATGACCAGTGAGAATGAACGATTCTCCAGTCCTCGCCGGAGCGCTGGTAGACTTCCGTGCAGTTCCAGTGCGCGGCTGCCTCGCCGGCGAAGCTGACGTACTGGAAGGTCAGGATGGCGGCGTCGCCGACGACCTGCACGCGGGGGTTGACGATTTCGTCGCGATCGACTTCGATCTTCCCGCGGATTCCTTCGTACCAGGCGGTGAGAGCGGGCAATCCATCCAGACGGCTCTCCAGGTAGGGATCGAAGTAGGAGACATCGGCCGCGTTGATGGCCAGATAGCCGTCGGGATCGCCGTGGCCCCAGCGGTCCAGCGCGGCGCGCTCCAGCGCCAGGATCCGGCTGGCAACGGATGGTGTTTCGCCGGTTGTGCCCATGGCCCAGTCTAACCCGCCACGGGTGAGCGGTGGCGCGGCCGCCGCCGTTCCCCGCCATGCGCAGCCAGCACCCGCCGTTCGCCGGATTCCGCAAGATGGTGTCGAGGTCCGCCCGGGCGGAGAAGCCGGGACATTTGGCCGGAACGCCGCCGTACCGGCCGGTGGAGGCGTTGGGAATTCCCGAGCCGCTGGTGAACGGGCGGTACTGGCCGGGATGAACCAGTGGTACTCTGCCGCCACAAACAGATGGAGAAGATGTCCTCCTGGCGCTAAACTGTTGCCATGATACGTCTTCGTGTGCCGTTTCTGGCTCTACCCTTGTTCCTTGCCCTGGCACAAGGATGCCTGGCGGGTCCACCCGCCGTGAGTTGGAATACCCTGTCCTTCGATCGGATGAGAGTCAACGACTGCGTGCGATGGGGCGCCCGCGCTCTCGAAGCGGAAGGATACACCAATGTCCAGCCTTTGCAGAACGACCTCTACGGCGTCAAGGGCCAGCATGGGGCCATCGTGGTCTGTAGCGCGCCGCCCACCGTCACCATCGTGATTGCCACCAGCGCCGCTTCCGCCGATGCCACTCGCGAGCAGGAGGCGCTGCAGAACCGCTTCCAGCTCGAAAGCCGCCTGCACGAACGGGATCGCCGGCGCTAGCGGGTTTGAGCCCGGAACGCGTTGCCACTGGCGCGGCGGCGGACAACTGTGAGTTGGGTGAAAGATAGCGGCAGCGGGATGTGGAGAAAACGTCCTCGTGGCGCTAGACTGTTGCCATGATACGTCTTCGTGTGCCGCTCCTGGCTCTGCCCTTGTTCCTTGCCCTGGCACAAGGATGCTTCGCCGATGCGCCCAGCGCGAGTTGGAATTCCTTGAGCTTCGACCGGATGAAAGTCGACGACTGTGTGCGTTGGGGCGCCCGCGCTCTCCAACAGGAAGGATACAGTGTGACGCCCTCGGGGAATTCTCTCTATGGCTACAAGGGCGTTCATATGGCCATTCTGCTTTGCAACGCGCCGCCCAGCGTCACCATCGTGGTTACCACCAATGCCAGTTCCGACGATGCCACTCGGGAGCGCCAGGCACTGGAGAACCGCTTCCAGCTCGAAAGCCGCCTGCACGAACGGGATCGCCGGCGTTAGTGCCTTGACCGCGAGATACTGCTCCTTTGCCAAGGGCTGCTCGCTTACGCTCGCGGTTCTGTCCGGAACCGCGAGCGTAAGCGAGCGGCCCGGCAAAGGCGCCAAATCACACGGTCGAAGACCTGGTGGGTTTGAGTCCGGAACGGGTCGCCACTGGCGCGGCGGCGGACAAATGGGGAGCCGGCGGAGCGACTCGGGATCGCGGAGTTCGAGGCGCCCGTGATGGCGGACGGGCATCCCGGCGATGTGCGGAATGTCACAGGCCGCCGGGGCGATAGCCGCCGCCGGCGCGGGCGGCGCGCGGCAAGCGCGAGACTGAGCCCGCGCCCGCCACCCTCAAACCACCGCTGAAGCGCCCGTGGGCTGGCCGTCCGGCGCCGGCGGGCAGCCCTCGACAAGGGCGTAGAGATCCGCCGGGCGGATCGGCTTGGGAAGATAGCCATCCATGCCGGCGGCGCGGCAGCGTTCCGCGTCTCCCTTCATGGCGTGCGCCGTCATGGCGAAGATCGGCAGGTGCCGGCCAGCCGCCTCCTCCGCCTGGCGGATGGTGGCGGTGGCTTCGAAGCCATCCATTTCCGGCATCTGCACGTCCATCAGGACCAGGTCGAAGGGCTCGCGCCTGGAGGCCGCTACCGCTTCCCGCCCGTTGGCGGCCACCGTAACCCGGTGCCCCCGCTTTTCCAGCATCCGCACGGCCACCACCTGGTTGATGGGATTATCCTCGGCCAGCAGGATCTTGCGGCTGGCCGGGGCGCGCAGGTCGTCCGGCAAGCCCTCCGCGGCCGGGCGGTTTTCCACTTCGTGGCCCAGCACGGCGCAGATCAGTTGGCGCAATTCCCAGGCGCTCACCGGTTTGGTGAGGTGCGCCGCCAGGCCCAACTCGCGGCAGCGTGCCGCGTCGCCGCGCTGGCTGGCGGAGGTCAGCATGACGATCGCCGGCGCGGGGCGCCGCGGGGTCTGGCGGAGTTGCCGGGCGAGATCGAAGCCGTCCTCTTCCGGCATGTGGGCGTCGGTGATGACCAGCGGCAGCGGCGTGCCCGCATCGGCCGCCGCCCTGGCAAACGCCAGGGCGGCGCTGGCGCTGGCCTCGGCTCTCACCCGCATGCCCCAGTTGGCCAGGGTATGCTGCAGAACCAGGAGGTTGGTGGCGTTGTCGTCCACGATGAGAACCGGCACGTCCGTCAGGTTCCGCTCGGCCGGCGGGGTGTCGCGCAGTTTCTTCGAGACGCCGAAGCGCGCCGTGAAATGGAAGCAACTGCCGCGGCCGGGCTGGCTCTCCACCCACAGCCGGCCCCCCATCAGTTCCACCAGGCGCAGGGAGACGGTCAGGCCCAGGCCGGTGCCGCCGTACTTGCGGGTGGTGGAAGTGTCGGCCTGCGAGAACGGCTCGAAGATCTGCCGCTGCTTGTCGGGCGGAATCCCGATCCCGGTATCGCGCACGGAGAAGTGAACGGCCACGGCGCCGGCCTCCGCGTCGGGCTGCGTGCCGGCGTCCGCGTCGGACCCCGCGCCGGGCTCCGCGTCGGGCTGCGTGCCGGCGTCCCCGTCGGACCCCGTGCCGGGCTGCGTGCCGGCGTCGGTGCCGGGCTCCGCGCCGGACTCCGCGCCGGGCTCCGCGCCGGGCTCCGTGCCGGCGCCGGCGTCGGACCCCGCGCCGGGCTCCGGGTCGGGCTGCGTGCCGGCGTCCCCGTCGGACCCCGTGCCGGGCTGCGTGCCGGGCTCCGCGCCGGACTCCGCGTCGGGCTCCGTGCCGGCGTCCGTGCCGGCGTCCGCGCCGGGCTCCGTGCCGGGCTCCGCGCCGGACTCCGCGTCGGGCTCCGTGCCGGCGTCCGTGCCGGCGTCCGTGCCGGGCTCCGTGCCGGCCTCCGCGGCCCGGCTTTCCACCTCGGCCCGCACCACGATCTCGCCGGCGGCGGTGAACTTGAGAGCGTTGCCCAGCAGGTTGGTGAGCACCTGGCGGAGGCGCGTGGGGTCGCCCACCACCATCGCGGGAACGTCCTGCGCGTGGCAGATCAGTTCCAGCCCCATCTGGCTGGCGCTCAGGCTGAAGCTCTTCATGAGTTGGTCGAGCAGCGCCCGGAGATCGAAATCTACAGGGTCGAGGTCCAGCTTGCCGGCTTCGATCTTCGAGAAATCCAGGATGTCGTTGATGATGGTGAGCAGGCTTTCGCCCGAGTTCTTGACCATGTCCAGATAGGTGCGCTTCTCGGGCATGGTCTCGCCATCCAGCAGCAGTTCGGTGGCGCCCAGGACGCCGTTCATGGGGGTGCGGATTTCGTGGCTCATATTGGCCAGAAATTCGCTCTTGGCGAGATTGGCGGCGCGGGCCGCCTCTTCGGCGCGCTGGCGGACCTCAATCTCGCGGCGCAATTCGGCGGTGCGTTCCTCGACGCGCTCCGCCAGCTTGTGCTCGCTGCGCCGCAGGGCGCGCACGCGGAGTTGATAGAAGGCAACGGCCGCCGTGGACGCGGCCAGCACCAGGAGCGCCGCGAACCACAGCGTCTGGTAGAAGCGCGGCCGGGCCTCCAGGGGGAACGAAGCGCCGGCGTCGTTCCAGGCGCCGTCCATGTTGCGGGCGGCCACCTGGAACCGGTAGTTGCCCGGCGGGAGGTTGGTGTAGTAGGCGGCGCGCCGGTTGCCGGCATCCACCCATCCGGCGTCGAAGCCCTCCAGGCGGTAGCGGAACTGAATGAACTCGGGAAAGAGAAAGCTGAGGGCGGTGTAGTGGAACTCGAGATTGCCGCCGGCGCGCATCCAGCCTCCGGCGGCCACCGCCTTCTGCCCGCCGCCGGTCACCCGTTCGATCAGCACCGGCGGGGCGCGCCGGTCGATCGTCAACCGCGCCGGGTCGATCTCCAGCAGGCCGCCGTAGGTGGCGAAGTACAGCTTGTTGTCGCGGCCCTGCCAGGCTGTGGGCGACGTCCCGAGGGAGAACTCGCTGCTGCCTCGCATCCCATCGGCCACGCCGAACCTGCGGGGCTCGACGGCGCGCCGGCGCCCTTCGGCTACGGCGTCCAGGTCCGCCCTCGAGACCCGCAGCATTCCGTCGCGGCCCGCCAGCCACAGATAGCCTTCGCCGTCCTCGAAGACCCAGGCCAGGTCCAGATCCGGTATGCCTTGGGCCGGGGTGAACGGCGTGAAATGCGCCCCGTCGATGCGGTTGAGACCGGAGTTGGTCTGCGCCCACACCCGTCCGGCCGCGTCGGTATGAATGGAGTACACCGTCTGGCGCCTGCCGGGCCGCGCCAGCACGGGGCCGAAACGTCCGCCGTCGAACCGCTGGACACCCAGACTGGTTCCCACCCACAGGGCTCCGTCCGCGCCCCCGGCGCCCTCCGCCATGGCGGTCACCGGCACGGCGGCCAGACCTTGCGCTTTGCCGAAGACCGTCACCGAGCCGCCCTGAAAGCGCATGAGGCTGTCTCCCGAAGCGGCCCAAACCGTGCCGTCTCGCTGCTCAAACAACGACCGGATGGGAGGCTTAAACCGCCACTCGCGTTCCGCCTGGCCGCGCGGCTCCCCGCGAAACCGTTGCAGAACGCCCTCTTCGGAGCCGGCCCACAGATTGCCGTAGCGGTCGCGGATGACGGGGAACATCAGGTCGCGCGCCAGTCCGTCCTTCCGGCGGTAGACCTGGGCGCCTCCGGAGGCCCGGAGACGGACGATGCCGTTGCCGGTGCCGAGCCAGATATCTCCGGAGCGGTCCTGCTGGACGGAACGGACGCTGTCGCTCGGCAGCCCTTCGCGCATGGTGCGCACGGTCACCAGGTATTCCTTGAAGCGATTGATGCCCCCTCCGGCGGTTCCCATCCACAGGCTGCCTTCGGAGTCTTCGAAGAGGCATCGAATGATCTGGTTGGAGAGCCCGTCGCGGGTCTGATAGGAAGTGAACTTCCCCCCGGCGAACCGCACGACGCCGGCGCCATCGGTGGCGATCCACAGCGCGCCGTCGCGGTCCGAGAGCAGCCCCAGGACGCCGGTTGGCGCGAAGCCGTCACCCTGGCCGTAGGTGCGGAAGCGTCCCTGGCGGCACTCGCTCAACCCGCCGCCGTGCGTGCCGATCCACAGCGCCTCGCCGGCGCCCGCCGCCAGTCCCTGAACCGAGTTATCCGGCAGCCCGTCCGCGGTGGTGAATACCCGCTCGACGCCGCCTTCGATGCGGTGCAGTCCGTCGTTGGCGCCCACCCAGACGGTCCCCGCGGGGTGCTCCAGAATGACGTGCACGTTGGCTTCCCAGTTACCCTTGAAGACCCAGACACCCCGGCCGCGATCCATCCGCACCAGGCCTCCGTCGGCGCCGACCCATAACACGCCCCGCGAATCCGTCAGCAGGGCGCGAATACTGCCGGCGGGCAGGCCCGGGGCCGCTATCTTTTCGAAGCCGCCATGGCGGTAACGCACCAGCCCGTTGATCCCGGTTCCGATCCACAACGATCCATCCGGCGCCGCCAGCATGGCGGTAATCACCGTGTGCCGCAGCAGCGGCGTATTGGCGCCGTCGAATGCCGTGAAATTCACGCCGTCGAAGCGCGCCAGCCCGTTGCTGGTCGCAAACCAAAGGTACCCGTCGGCGGTTTGCGCGATAGCCCGGACGGAGTCGTTCGGCAACCCGTTCGAGGTCGTCCAGACGTCGTGCCCGAATTGCGTGAGAGCCAGCCTGGGATCCAGCCCCCAGGCGGGGACGGACAACAGGACCATGGCCAACAGGCTGGCCCTACGGAGCATCACAGAAGTCATATCGGCCAAGCCGCTTGCCCCTTGAGCGGAGGGTTCCGGAGTTGCCTCCGGCCGTCCGGAGACCGGCGCGCGGCTAGTGAAGCGCGCCCCGCGGGACCGCCGGTTGCCGGCGGAACGGCGGCTGACGCGGCAACGGCTTGGGAATGTGGTGCGGAGGATTGCAGCGCGGCCGGCCGTTCCGGCCGTGGAGTTCCGCGGTGCTTCCAAATGGGCGCCTGCCCCGGGAAGCCCGGATGGGCCTATGACGCCTGGGACGAGGAACCCCGCCGCGCCGGGCTAGCGCCCCCGCAGGAACGAGAACCACCCGCGCTTGGGCTGCGCCTCGGCCGGGCGCACCAGCGCCGCGTCCCGGCCCTCCACCACCAGCCTCGGGTTGTCGGTGAACAGCAGTTCCGCCGCGTCCTCGCCCATTCTGCGCACCACCAGTTCGCGCGCCAGGTCGAGGCGCGGCGGCCGGTACTGCGGATCGTGCGCATCGCTGGCCACGAAATGCACCAGGCCGCGCGCGAGCATTCGCCACCCGGCATCCATAGCCCTGGCGCCGAATCCGCCCTCGAGCGATTTCGCCGTGATCTGCACCAGCACGCCGCGCTCGCACCACTTCTCCAGCTTGTCAAGATTCTGCGACAACGCCGGGTTCCGCTCGGCATGCGCCACGATGGCATCCATTCCCGCGGCGGACAGCCGCTCGAGAATGTCGTCGGCGTGGGGCGCGATCTGCGCCGCGAACTCCAACAGCAGGAAGTTCCGCCCGTTCACCGTATACTTGCGCGGATTGGCCAGGGCATCCTGGATGGCGTCGTAGGTCACGTGCAATTCGCAACCGCGGTGAATGCGCGGAGAGCCGTTCACGGCGCGATTCAGATCGTCCATCTGCCGGTCGATCTCTTCGAGATCCGGCGCCGATTCCGCATTCGCATGGGGCGTGCCCACAATATCCGTGGTGCCGCTCTCGCGTGCCACCCGCAGCATGGAGAGCGTGGTCTCGCGGGTGTCCGACCCGTCGTCCATCCCCCAAAAGATGTGACTATGAATATCGACCAAATTCAAAGATACACCCAAGCTCCAAGCCGTGGGGGATGGGTTTTCGCCGGGGGAGTGACCCGAGTTTCTTACACGGGACAAGCGGAAGTTGTCGCGGCGGGGCGAAAACATCGGGGACAGAGTGCCCCGTCCACGCGGCGCAGGGGGATTCGGCGCTTCCTCGGGAGATGGTGCGCGCCTTGGCACGGAGCCGTCAGTCCCCGCGTTTTCGCCGGGGGGCTAAAGTCTCCGTGCCATCCGGCCGATAATAGCCAGTGAAGTGATTACGCTGGAACCAGCCCGTCCTCAGGCCCCCTGGGCGCTTCGCCTGGTACCGCCTTTCCCGGCGATCGCGCAACGCGTCCTGGGTCTCGTCAGCCAGGAAGACGTCAGCATCCGCGAGGTCTATGAGCTCGTCAGGATGGACCTGTCGTTTTCCGCGGAGTTGCTGCGCTTCGCCAACTCCGCCCTGTTCGGCTCGCGCCGCGAAGTCAAGAGCCTGCCCCAAGCCATCGTGGTGGTCGGCCTGGATCGCGTCAAGACCATGGCGACCTTCGTGGCCTTGAACCGCATGGTCCGCTCCTCGGTCCGCATCGGGGCGCTACGCAAGATATGGATCCACAGCCTGGTCACGGCGCTCATCGCCGATGAAGCCGCCCGCCTGACCCACGTGGCCCGCGACAACGCCTACACCACCGGCCTGCTCCACAACCTGGGAACCCTCGGCCTGATGTCGGCCTACCCGGACGAGTACTCGCGGATGCTCGAAGTCTCCACCGATTTCGGCTTCGATCTGCTGACCACCGAGCGCGACCTCTTCGAGATCGACCACTGCGCAGCCGGCGCTTTCCTGGCCCAGGATTGGGACTTCCCCGACGAACTCGCCGCCGCCATCGCCACCCATCACGACGATCCCGTCCGGGGTGAAGCCACCCTCGATAACCTCGTCAAGGTGAGCTGGCGCCTCGCCGATGCCCTCGGCTTCGCGGCGTTCTCCCCGGAGAAGGAATGGGCCTACGAAGAACTGATCGACTTCCTGCCCGATACGTCTTCCTGGCTCGGCGGAGACGCCGACGCCGCCCGCCGCGAACTGGACGCCCGCCTCTCCAATACACCTCTCTGATCCGGACTTTCCGCTGGGATCGAGTCCGCCGTCCGTGGCGTTCCGGCCGTGGCGCGGCGCTGCGGGGCGGATGGCTCCGGCCGGCACGATGCCGTGGTAGATGGCGGTCCAGGTGAGGCCGCCATCGGCGCTCTTGAAAGCGCCATAGGGAGCAGTGCCGGCGTAGAGGATATTGCCGTTGACCGGGTCCACCGCCAGAGAGGTGACGGTCGCGTCGAGCGCAAACTGCGACAGGAGGGTCCAGGCGCCGCCGGCATCGGTGCTGCGCCAGACGGTGTTGGCCTGGGCGGCGTAGAGCGTCCGCGGATTCCGGGGATCGGCGGCGAGGCTGGTGGCGGCGGCGAGCCCGGGAGGGTAAAGTTTCCGCGAGACGCCGGTCGCGGTGTCGATGCGCACCAGAGTGGAAGCGCCGGCGGCGTGCTGGACCGCGGCCGTGATTGGAAAACCGAGGGACGGGGTATTGCCGACTATATAGAAGTTCCCTTGGGCGTCCGCGGCTGCGCCGGCGATGGTGTTGACGCCCGATCCGCCCAGCGCCTGGACCCATTGCAGCGCGGGAGAGAAATCGGCGCGCAGACTGATGGCGGACAAAGTGAGGACTGCGGCCAGGATCGACCATTTGCGCATACGTACCAACTCCCATCACGCGCGGGCGTGCCGGGGGCTGGACGTGGCTGTTGTCAGTATGGCAGACCTATCCCCGGGAGACAATTCGCATAAAATGAAACAAATGTTTCGACATTCAACCCAGGTGGCGCAGGCGGCTCCGGTGGCGCGGGCGGCCCTGCTGGCTTCGGTGGCTCCGGTGGCGCGGGCGGCCCTGCTGGCTTCGGCGGCCCCGGTGGCGCGGGCGGCCCTGCTGGCTTCGGTGGCTCCGGTGGCGCGGGCGGCCCTGCTGGCTTCGGCGGCCCCGGTGGCGCGGGCGGCCCTGCTGGCTTCGACGGTCCTGCTGGCTTCGATGGCCCTGATGGCAGCGGCGGCAGCCGACCCGGAATACAAGACCCTGCGCGAGGCCGGAATCGGCGACTCGCTTCTGGTGGAGAACGTCGTCCTCCACCGCGATAACGGTGTGGTGACGCTCAAGAGCGGCAGCATCGCGTTTACGCCTCAGGTGGCGGGGCGCGACACGATGGCGGTGTTCGTGGGCGAAGGCGAGTTTGCATTCGACCCGGTGCTGCCGGTCGAGAAAGCGCACCTGAAAATCGTGACCGGGGAGGAGACCGTGCGCGAGCCCTTCGACCGGGCGCTGTTCTGTTTCAGCGACGATACCGGCAAGGAGATCCGCGGCCAAACCAGGACGCCCAGGCCGGATGCGAAGCTGGCCGACGCGCTGCACGATTATCGCAAACTGCTGCGGCACAGCCCCGAGCGTCCCCGGTCGATGCTGGAGGCGATGCTCACGTCGGAGTCCATGGATAACCTGGAGGCCGACTTGCTGGCGGACCTGCTGAATCCCCGGCAGCCGGGTTTCTTCAGCGCGTATCTGCACGGGCACAAGCATTCCGACCTGCGATTTCACGTAAAGCCGCGCGGGGTAATTCCCGATATGGCGCCGGAGGAGGTTGCGGTGATCGACCTCGATCCGGGCGGCGAGCAGGAAGGCATCTGGTACCTGGCGCATTTGAAAGGCGAGATTGCGGGCGGCACGGCGAGTTCCAGCGAAGACCACCGGACGGTCGAGGCGGAGAGCTATCGCATCGAAACCGCCATCGCCAGGAACGACCATTTCTCGGCCAGCACGCGGTTGAAGTTCAAAGCCGTGGCGGAGGGCGACCGCGTGGTCAAGTTCGGCCTGCTGCCCTATCTGCGGGTGACGCGCGTGTCCGCGGACGGCCGGGACACGACGTTCATTCAGGAGCCGGTGCGCGAAGACGGCAGCCTGTACGCGGTGATGCCGCAGCCCATGCCGCGCGGGTCGTCGCACGAGTTACTCATCGAGTATGCGGGCGACAAGGTGGTGCGCAAGGAAGGCGGCGGCAACTTCGCGGTAGGGGCGCGCGAGAGCTGGTATCCGGCGGTCAATTCGTTCCGCGACCACGCTTTGTACGGCATGGTTTTCAAGGTTCCCAAGCAGTACACGCTGGTGGGCGTGGGCAAGCTGGTCAAGGAATGGACCGAGAAGGACTTCGCGTGCAGCGAATGGAACTCCGAGGTCCCCGTGCCGGTGGCGGGTTTCAACTACGGAGAATTCAAAAAGGCCAAGCCGATCGAGGACGAAGTGACGCACATGGTGGTGGACGGGTTTGCCGCCACGGAAGCGCCGGATTATCTGAAAGGCGCGGAGCAGGAGTTAGCCGTGGGGAGCCTGTCGCCGGCTATCCTGCTGGGGCAGGGAATGGCCAAGGCGCAGGTCTCGCTGCGCATTTTCAGTGCGTGGTTCGGCAAGTCGGAGTTCGGCAAGCTGTCGGTGACCGAGCAGCCGCAATTCAATTTCGGGCAATCGTGGCCCACCCTGGTGTACATTCCCATGGCCGCGTTCCTCGACGGCACGCAGCGCTGGCAGTTGATGGGCGGCGTGCAAACGGGGCTGACCCACTTCGTTGACGAAGTCATTCCCCACGAGGTGTCGCACCAATGGTGGGGACACATGGTGGGCTGGTCGAGCTACCACGACCAATGGCTGTCGGAGGGGTTCGCGGAGTTCTCCGCGGGGCTGTACGTGCAGTTGACCGGGAAAGACCCCAACGCGTATCTCAAGTACTGGGAGCGCGCGCGCGATCTGCTGGTGCAGAAGAACGGTTACGGGCGGCGGCCCAACGACGCCGGGCCGCTGTGGATGGGCGAGCGTCTCGATTCGTTCCGCTATGAGGGCGCCTACAACGCGGTGGTCTACCGCAAGGGCGCCTACGTGCTGCACATGCTGCGGCAGTTGATGTGGGATTCCAAGGAGGGCGATAAGTACTTCCGGGAGACTTTGCAGGATTTCGTGTCCACTTACATGAACCGCAACGCCAGCACCGAGGATTTTGAGCGCGTGGTGGAGAAACATATGCGTCCCTCGATGGACATGGGCGATCACACCATGAGCTGGTTCTTCAACCAGTGGGTGTACGGCACCGCCGTTCCCAGGTACAAGTTCGACTACGCCGTGACTGCGGCGGCGGATGGGAAGTTTCTTCTGAAGGCCACGCTGACCGAGAGCGAGGTGACGCCGGACTTCATCATGCCGGTGCCGTTGTATGTGGATTACGACGGCCAGTTAGTCCGCCTCGGCACTATCCGCATGAAGGGAAACTCGACCAACGACAAGCTGGAAGTGAAGCTGCCGAAGAAGCCCAAGCGGGTGCTGATCGACGCGTACCACGACGTGTTGGAGATGTAGGGGCGCGGGCCGGGGGTTCGGGGCCGAGGCGAGACCGATCAGGACCCGGCATAGGCGTCGAGGCGCGGACCCTCCGGCCGGGTAGGTCTTCGGCCCAAGGGAATCTCAGGATCCGGCGATCCGCGGGCTGCGTTTCCGCGGTTTGGATGCCATGCGCCGGCTTGCCGGCCGCAGCATCCCCGGATCGAAGGAGACTTCTCGTTCCCGATCCGGTCCTCAAGCGCCGATTCCCCACTTTACCGGTAACGGGACTTCGACGGCGCTGCATGGAAACTGTCGCATAACCCGGGTCCTACCGGCAGTCACTCACCCGCGCCGAGATTCGCCAGACGATGCCGGGCATGTTAGCCGCCTTTTCTCACACCGGAGAAGCGGAAGTACTCGGACGGGGCGAACACCCTGGGGACAAGCGGCTCCGTGCACGCGGCGCAGGGGAGACAGGCCGCTTTCTCGGGAGATGGTGCGCGCCTTGGGACGGAGTCAGTCCCCGCGTTTTCGCAGACCCTCGCCAGGACGAAGGGCGGCATCCGAGAGATATGCGGGTCAGCGGCACGATCGAAAAGCGTTTACCGGTAAGTGACCGACTCCAACGGCGGAGCGCTTAGCGAGCGAAGAGTCCGAATATCCCGCATCGGTGGCTGGCCGAAGAAACGGCTGTATTCGCGGTTGAATTGGCTAGCGCTTTCGTATCCGACCTCAAAGGCCGCACTGGCGGCGTCCAGCCCATCCATGAGCATGCGTCCCCGCGCTGCCTGCAACCGAAGCTGTTTCTGATACTGAAGAGGACTCATGGCGGTCAGCACCCGGAAATGGTGGTGCAGCGTGGACACGCCCATGCCCGCGATTTCCGCGAGATCTTCCGACCGTAGCGGCTTCGCATAGTTCTCCCTGATCCAGGCGATCGCTTTTGCCGTACGGTGGCTCTGCTCTCCCAGCGTTGCAATCGCTCGAAGGCGTGCTCCCTCGGCACCGCGAAGGATTCGGTAGACGATCTCGCGTTGAATCAGGCCACTGAGAAAGGGAATGTCGCGCGGCGTGTCCAGCAGGTCCACGAGCCGGCAGCATGCATCGAGGAATTCCACCGTGGTCTCACCGGTCGCCATGCCAGGACTGTCAGACGGCGCCTCAGTCACCTGAACCTCCTCCCGGCTGAGAAGTTCCCGGACCACGGGCATTTCGAGTTTGAGCGACATCGCCAGGCAGGGCACCTCTTCACTTGCCTCGATCACCCGGCTGACGACCGGCAAATCGACCGAGGTCAGCAGGAATCGCGACGCATCGTAGATGAAAGTGGTTCGGCCGAGATCTACCCGCTTTCGCCCCTGGGCTATCACGGTCACGCCCGGCTGGTAGGTCATGGAGCATGGAGCGGTCGGGGCAGAGCGCCGGTGCAGCGTCAGGCCGGGAATATCCGTTGTCCGGTTCTCTGCCGAGCCAATGAACGAGGCAATTTTGCGAGCCAGCTCTGCCCGCAATTTGTGTGCTTGATCTCGCAACAGAGACGCCCCTCCACCGCGGTTTCTCATGGTAAGGGTTTCGCTCTCCTCTTCCCATAGGATAACTGCCGACGCTGTGCGTGGAGGTACAGTGCAAGAGGAATAGGCAAGAAATCGGAAGGATCGGGATACCGCCTCCACGGCGCTCGAACCTAAACTGGAGATGAGAGAAACGGTTCCGAAGGAGGAACAATGCAGAAGCGCAAACTTGGAAACAGCGGCCTGGAAGTATCGGCTCTCGGGCTGGGCTGCATGGGAATGAGCTTTTCTTACGGTCCGCCCAAAGACAAGCAGGAGATGACCTCTCTTCTCCGGGCAGCCGTGGAACGCGGCGTCACATTCTTCGACACTGCCGAGGTCTATGGCCCGTTCACAAACGAAGAACTCGTGGGCGAAGCTCTCGCTCCCTTCCGCAAGCAAGTGGTGATCGCCACCAAGTTCGGGTTCGATCTGAGCGGCAGCGATAACCGGCCTGGAGCGGCGGGCCTGAACAGCCGGCCAGAGCACATCAAGCAAGCCGCCGAGGGCTCGCTGAAGCGGCTCAAGGTCGACGTCATCGACTTGCTCTATCAGCATCGGGTTGACCCGAACGTGCCTATCGAAGACGTAGCTGGAGCGGTGAAGGACCTGATTCAGGAAGGCAAGGTCAAGCACTTCGGCCTTTCCGAAGCGGGAGTGCAAACCATCCGCCGCGCACACGCAGTCCAGCCGGTCACCGCTCTCCAGAGCGAATACTCGCTGTGGACGAGGACTCCCGAGAAGGAAGTGATACCGGCCCTTGAGGAACTCGGAATCGGCTTTGTCCCGTACAGCCCCCTGGGCAAGGGCTTCCTCACGGGCAAGATCGACGAAAACACGAAGTTCGAAAGCTCCGACTTCCGCAGCACCCTGCCTCGCTTCACGCCGGAGGCTCTCAAGGCGAATCAGGCCCTGATCGATCTGCTCGCCAGCATCGGGGAACGGAAGAAGGCGACACCCGCTCAGATCGCACTCGCCTGGCTGCTGGCGCAGAAGCCGTGGATTGTCCCGATCCCAGGCACCACAAAGCTGCATCGCCTGGACGAAAACATCGGGGCAGTCTCCGTCGAACTCACGCCCGACGATCTCGTTGACATCGAGAACGCCGCCTCAAAGATCACGGTGCAAGGCGCCCGGTACCCCGAAAAGCTGGAGCGGATGACCGGCCGCTGAGCGGCCACGCGAAGGAGTTCACCAAATGGAAATCAAACGAAGCGGTTCTCAGCCTTCCGGCAAAGGACCGGCAGGCTATTTTACCGGCACGGTCCGCATTGACCCGCTGTTCAACCCGCCCGCTCCGGCGCGCGTTCTCGGCGCCAGCGTCACCTTCGAGCCAGGCGCCCGGACGGCATGGCACACGCACCCGCTGGGCCAGAACCTGATCGTGACGGCCGGATGCGGCTGGGCACAGCGTTGGGGCGGGCCGGTCGAGGAAATCCGCCCGGGTGACGCGATCTGTTTCGCGCCGGGCGAGAAGCACTGGCATGGGGCCACGGCCACCACGGCGATGACCCATATCGCCATTCAGGAGCAGCTTGACGGCAAGACGGCCGACTGGATGGAACAGGTCAGCGACGAACAATACAAGGCCTGACGAAGGGCCGCGAAGGAACCGATAGGAGCATAGGTCCATGTGCAACACGAAGGCCTGCTCCGCATGGCGAAATTCCGGAAGCCGTCATCGTCGGAGCGGATCGGAGCCTGCCGCATCTTCCTGCGTTGCAGCGCCTTGCCGTGGAACAACCGCGATAGCCGGGTCGGCCGTTCGCGGCGTTGCGGAGCGCGAACATCGGCTCCACATCCGTGTGGGCTCCATCGGCGGCGAAGGTGGCGCCCATGCGCGGGGTCTCGGGCTCCGATTCCGCCAGAGGCGCCGGTCGCGACGGCGCCTCCGCCGATCGCGGGGATAGCCCGGCATTGCTTCGGACGCCATTCCTCGCGCGCGACAAGCGGAAGTCCCCGGTCGGGGCGGGAACCCCTCGTAAACCGCAAACATGGGTTCCACGTCCGTGCGCGCGCCATCGGGCGCGAATGGCGGCGATCCGGGTATTGGGAACGACGCTTGACAACCGCATGGTTTGCGGTATAAAGTACTTCAAGAGTGTATTGGGGATCGCTATGAAACTCTTTGACCTGATTTTCCTCGCGTCCGTCGCGTTCGTCGCGACCTTGTGTGTCCGTATCGCGGTATCCGCATTGCGGCGCCGGCGGGAGACCACGAGCCGGCTGGGGCGGCTCCTCGGCGGGTTTGTCGGGTTGTATGCCATGACTCTGGTCTGCGTAGCACTCGCGCTCCCGCGCCGGTTCTACGCTCCGGGTGAACGCCGGTGTTTTGACGATTGGTGCGAGGCGGCGATTGAAGCGAAACTCGCGGACGGCCCGGCCGGTGTTGGTTGCCGGGTAGACGGGGGCAGCCGCAACTGGCTTGCAACCATCGAGGTTTCGAGCGATGCCAAGCGGATCCGCCAGCGCGCGCCGGATGCGCGAGCCGAGTTGGAAGACCGTCAGGGAAGGCGCTACCAGCCCTGCGCCGCGGCGCTGCCCGGCGGAACCGGGCCGGCCCAATCGCTTTCCGATGAGCTCGCGCCAGGCGAGTCGTTCTACGTTTTCCTGCCATTTCGGCTGCCGCGCGACAGAACGCCGGCGGGCCTGGTTGTGCATCATGGCGAATTCCCGGAAGCCGTCATCATCGGAGCGGATCAGAGCCTGCTGCATGTTCCTGCGTTGCAGCGCCTTGCCGTGGAACAACCGCGATAGCCGGACCGGCCGTTCGAGGTGTCGCGGAGCGCGACCGTCGGCTCCACGTCCGCGCGCGCCCCATCGGGGGCGAAGGTGGCGCCCGCTGCGGACTCCGGGCTCCCAAGTTCCGAACTCGCGGCGGGAACCCGGCGTGTCAAGGGGCCAGGAAGGCCGGCGTTCGAGTGCATCCGCCTTCGGTTGCGATCACGCACGGCTGGGTTCGTTTGCGCGGGCGGTGGAAGGATAAGCGACATACGCCGGCCCTCGCGTGAACACCACCCTTGGTCCAGGGTTGCTGGAATCGGTCCACCGTGCCGTGCTCGCCTATGAACTTGCTCAGAGTGGACCCCCCACCATGAGCCAGCAGCCCATCCCGGTGGTCTGTGGATTCACGGCAGCCGCGCGGACTTTTACCAGGACCTCATTTTTCCCGGCGGCCGGCTTCTCAATCTCTTCGCAGGTGAGAACGCCGGCCGATCCGTAGTTGCGGCAAACGATAGCCTTCATCGGTTTCCTCCGGAGCTTCGAAACCCCGCGGGCCCCGGCCGTGGGCGGGGCGCCATCAGGCCGCCTCGCCGGTTCCGCCGGCCGGCTCCCCAAAGCCGCCGCAACGCGAGCGCATGCCCTGGCGGAACTTCTCGCGCTCCTCGGGGGTCATCTTCTCCCAGCGCTTACTCCCCGGCCACCAGCCGGAGCGATAAGAGCCGCCACCACCATGGCGTCCGAACAGAATCCGGCAGAGAGCCAGGAGTCCGAGAGCCTGCCAGAAGGTAATCAGCCGCCATCCGAACAACGCCGGCAGCAGCCAGTTCCACAAATGCATCACCACTTCGCCGCCAATCGCGATGAAAAGCACGAGCGCCGGCGGGGCCACGAAATAGATCCATTTCTTCTTCTTCATGTTGGGTTCCTCATTTCCTCGTAAACTCGTCGTGAATACTCTGCAATCGTTGGCGCAGATGCATCACCGCGTAGCGCTTGCGCGAGAGCAGGGTGTTGACTCCCACGCCGCTTTCCGCCGACAGCTCTTTGAAGCTGCGCCCCTCCAATTCGTGAGCGACGAAGACTTCGCGCTGCTCGCGGGGCAGTTCGTCGAGCGCGGACTCCAATTCATCGAGAAGCGCCTTGCGGGCGTAGAGCGCTTCCGGCCCGGCATCGGGCGATGGCAGCAGATCTTCGAGCTGCTTCAGCGCGCCGTCTTCGTCCTCCTCCGCCGCGCCGCTGAAGTTGGCGGGTTTCTTCTTGCGGAAAAGGTCCGTGATGCGATTGCGCGCGACGCGATACAGCCAGCCGGTCACATGATCGATCGGCATCAGCAGGCGATTGGCTTCCACCAGTTCGCAGAAGACCTCCTGCACGATGTCCTCGGCTTCGGAGGGATCGGGCACGCGCCGGCGGATGAAATCGCGCAGCCGGGACCGATGTTCCGCGACGGTTTCGGAGATCCGGCGATCTTGCTCGGTCATCGGCGCGATGCTCATCGGCTCATCCATCCACTCCCGAAGACGAATGGAGGCCGCAAATATTGTATAGACTCGAGCCGGCTAAATGGGGGTGGGCTGCGCGAAGGTGGGCGGCGCGAAGCCATGGCCGGCCGCGGCCCCAGGCTACCCGATGCGGAACGCTTGCGCTTCGCCGCTCGAGGTGTCGTAAACCGCGAACATGGGCTCCACGTCCGTGCGTGCGCCATCGGCGGTGAAGGTGGCGCCCATGATGGCGCCGGGGTTCACGGCCAGCGTGCGGCCCACGCGGGTGATTTCGTGGACGTGGTTGTGGCCGAAACACAGCAGGTCGAACTCGCCGGAGGCGGCCACGGCGCGCGCCACGTTGTCGAAGTGGTGGGCGGCCACTTTGCGGCCGTCGAATTCGCCGCGGAACCACTCGCCCTGCAGTTGGATGTGCGGGTAGCGCCGCGCATTCAGGGCGATGCGGAAACGGTCGCCATCGTTGTTGCCGAAGACGATGTGGATGGGCCCGGCGAAACCGCGGCCGAGTTGGTGGACGACGAACGGCGAGCAGAGATCGCCGCAGCAGATCATGGCGCCGGCCGAGGCGACGGCGGACAAGGCGGCATCCAGCTTCCAGACGTTATCGTGGATATCGGAGAGAATGGCGATACGCATGCGCGCTTAAGCCTCCTGGCGCAGCCGGGCTGCGAATTTCTCGCGGAACTTGGCCACCTTGGGGGCCACCACGAAGGCGCAGTAGGGCTCGCGCGGGTGGTGGCGGAAGTAGTCGCGGTGGTAGTCTTCGGCGATATAGAAGGTGGACGCCGGGAGGACTTCGGTGACGATGGGGGCGGGGAAGGCCTCGCCGGCGGTCAACCCGGCAATGAGGGCCTGGGCGGTGGCGCGCTGGGCGTCGTCGTGGTAGAAGATCGCGGAGCGGTATTGCGGGCCGGTATCGTTGCCCTGGCGGTCGCGGGTGGTGGGGTCGTGGATGGAGAAGAAAACTTCCAGGATGTCGCGGAAAGAAGCGGTTTCGGGATCGAAAGCGATTTGGACCACTTCGACGTGGCCGGTTTGGCCGGTGCAGACGGCCTGGTAGGACGGGTTGGCCAGGTGGCCGCCCATGTAACCGGACTCGACCGAAAGAACTCCCCGCATGCGCTGGTACACGGCTTCCAGGCACCAGAAACAGCCTCCTCCCAGCGTGGCGATCTCGCGATTGGGCATGTGATTTACTATATCGGATGCGCCGGAAGGAGAGTCCGGTGCGCACCATTGGCGTGATATCATAGGGGTTTCAAAAACATTTGAGGTTTTCGTGGACAGAATCGAGCGGAAGAAGCTGAAGACCGACAGATTTAGCCTGGAACTCGGTCACACTGTAACTTTTTTTGAGGACCATCGGGAGGAGATCGGCCGTTACGGCGGCATCGCGGCCGTGGTGGCGGTGCTGATCGCCGGCTACGTGGTCTACCACGGCCACCAGCACCAGGCGCGCCAACTGGACCTGGCGAAGGCCATCGCCGTGCAGGAGGCTCCGGTGGGCGGAACCTCGGCCAACGGCAACCTGACGTTCCCCACCCAGGAGGCCAAGGACGCGGCCTCCACCAAGGCGTTTGGCGATCTGGCGAAACAGTACGCCGGCACGGCCGAGGGCGAGATTGCGCAGTACTACATGGCCTCGGTCGAGGCCGACAAGGGTAACATGGTGGCGGCGGAAAACGGCTTCAAGGAAGTCGCCCAGAAAGGCGATGCGGCGTATGCTTCGCTGGCGAAGCTGTCGCTCTCGCAGATCTACTTTTCCGACGGCCGGAACTCCCTGGCCGAGGGGGCGCTGCGCGATCTGATGGCCCATCCCACGATCTTCGTGTCGAAGGACCAAGCCACTCTGGCGCTGACCCAGTACCTGATTCACAAGGACCCCACCCAGGCCCGCAAGCTGCTCGAACCGCTGCGCGTCAGCCCGGTGGACGCCGTCCGGAACGTGGCCATGTCGCAGGTCGCCCAGTTGCCGCAACAGTAGACCGGCGCGTCTCCCATGCTGGCGCGACTGAAGTTTCCAGTTGGCGGGAGCCGCGGACGCCAGTACCCGGAACCCGAGCACCCGTACCGCAACGCATTCCGGCGCGACCGGGACCGCATCGTGCATTCGCGCGCCTTCCGGCGCCTGGAGGACAAGACCCAGGTTTTCACGCCGGAGCTCTCCGATCACTTTCGCAACCGGCTGACCCACACCATCGAGGTGGCGCAGATTGCGCGAACCCTGGCCAACGCGCTGGGATTGGACGAAGACCTGACCGAAGCGCTGGCCCTGGCCCACGACATCGGCCATCCGCCGTTCGCCCACGCCGGCGAAGAGGAGCTCGACCGCCAGATGGCGCGCTTCGGCGAGGGCTTCGATCACAACCTGCACGCCCTCCGCATCGTGGAGGGGTTCGAGCAGCGCTACGCCCGCTTCCCCGGCCTCAACCTGAGCTTCGAGGTGCGCGAGGGCATCGTCAAGCATTCCCGCGATTTCGCGCCCGGCGAGCGTCCCGAGCTGGACGCCTTCCTGCCCGGACTGCGCCCGCCCCTGGAAGCGCAGTTGATCGACCTGGCCGACGAGACGGCTTACAACACCGCCGATCTGGACGATGCCTTTTCCGCCGGCATGCTGACCGCGGGCGATGTGGCGGAACATGTCCCCCGGTACCGGAGGCTGCATGAGGCGGCCGGACTTCAGTTCCCGGGCGCTACCGCCCGCGAGCGCTTTCACGAGTGTCTCCGCCAACTGGTCGACGGACTGGTTTCCGGGTTGATCGAGGGAACCGTGGCGCGCGCCTCCGCCGCCGGAGTGCAAACCGCGGGCGACGTCCGGGCGTTCCCCGAACGGCTGGCGGCATTCGCCCCGGAAGCCGCCGGGACCAGCCGCGGGCTCAAGCGCTTCCTGCACGCCCGGGTGTATGCCTCGCCCGGTCTGCGGCAGGGCCGGGACCGGTCGATGGCGATGATCGGCGGGCTGTTCCGCTATTTCGTGGACGATCCCGGACGCCTGCCCGAACCGTACGGCCGGCAGGCCGGCGAAGGCGCCGCGCATCGCGTGGTCTGCGACTACATTGCCGGCATGACGGACGGCTTCCTGCGGCGAACCTATCGGCAGACGATCGGGCCGGAGCCGGCGCCGGCGGAGTGATTCCGCACGGCTCCCGTATACTGGATGGATGGCCTGCGCGATCTGCGCGCGCCGCCGGCCGCGGCGGCGCTGCCCGGGAGTTGACGGAGAGATCTGTAGCACCTGCTGCGGCGAGGGGCGTGAGATCGCGGTGTCGTGTCCCCTGGAGTGCGAGTACCTGCGGGAGGCCCGCAAGCACGAGACGCCGGGGATCGCCTGTCCCGACCCTGTGCCCAATCGCGACATCCGCGTGACCGGGGAATTCCTGGAGTCCCGGGAAGAACTACTGGCGACGATGGTGCGGGCCCTGGTCCGGAAGGCTCTGGAGACCGAAGGCATGGTCGACCTGGATGTGCGCGACGCCCTGGCCGCGCTGATCCGCACGTACCGGACGCTGGCCACCGGGATCCACTACGAGACCCGTCCGGAGAACCGCCTGGCGGCGGCCCTCTACGACGCCCTGCAGGAAGCCATCGCGGCATTTCGCAGCCGGGAGACCGAGGGTCTGGGCATCCCCAGGACGCGCGACAGCGACGTGCTGGGGCTGCTGGTCTTCATCCAGCATTTCGAGTTCGACCGCAACAACGGACGCCAACGCGGCCGGGCATGCCTCGACGCGCTGCGCGAGTTCTATGGCGAACCGCCCCGTGCGGCGCCTCCCTCGGCATCGCCGCTGATTCTCCCTTGAAGCGGTCTGATTTTCTCGATCTGGCACCCCCGTTTCCGTCCCGTGTTGACCACCTGGCCGGCGAACTTGTGCTCGTCGTTCACCAGCAGCTCCACCGGGCGGTCCACCGGGAAATCGAAGGTGAGGAGGTGGCCTTCGGTAAGCGCCAGCAGGTCGCGGACGGTCAGCGTGGGGCCTTCCAGGCGCGCCTCCAGCGTCAGCGACGCTTCGCGCAGCAGGCGCAGCACCCGCGCCTGCTCGCCGGCACTGGCGTGAGTCTTTCGCACCGACCACTGCTGGTCGAACTTCTGCCGCATCATCTTAATTACGATCGACGGCATGGCGATATTCATCATACCCACGGTCTCGCCGATGCGGATTTCCACTCCCACCGCCACCACCGCTTCGTTGGGGGCGAGAATATGCAGCAACTGCGGCTCGGTTTCCAGGCTTTCGATGGTGAAATCGACGTCGGTGACGCCTTTCCATGCCTCCCGCAGATCGTGCAGGATGATGCGGAACAAGCCATCCAGCAGCTTCTGCTCGATTTCGGTGATGTCACGCTGGATACCGGCCGAGCTTTTTCCGGTGCCTCCCATCAGCATTTCCAGGATGGGAAACACCAGCGACGGGTTGATTTCCAGCACGCCGTTGCCGTCGTAGGGGGCCAGCCCCAGCGACACCATGCACGTGGGCGAGGGCAGCCCGTCCAGGAATTCGGCGTACGAGAGCTGCTCCACACTCACCAGGTTGACCGTAAGGTAAGAACGTAAGTACGCGGACAGGCTGGATACCAGATTGCGAACGAAGGTGTCGTGCAGCAGGTGGATCGCCCGGACCTGGGACTTGGGGATGCGGTCCGGCCGGCGAAAGTCGAACTTGGCCGCCGGCGTATCCTTCCGGTGGTCCTGCATGGTCTCGAAGACGGCGTCGATCTCCTGCTGGCTTAGCTGGCGGTTCACACAGTCTCCGGGAAGAATATCGGCAGTACATCCAGAAACTTTAGAGCCACTCCGAAGGCGCCCTCCGGCCGGCTGCTGGGATGCCGCCCGGGCCATTGGTGGGGAAGCCGGGCCGGTGGCGGGAAACGGGCGGCTGGCTTGGCTGGCGCGAGCCGGGACGACGGTCGGATCGAACGCCGGGAACCGGCCGGGCGGGCGGACCGCGTCGCCTGGCGCCACTGTTGGACCCCGTTAAGGCCGCCGGCGGAAATTCTGCGAAATAACCCCACTGGCCTCTAATGGTTTTTCGGTTCCTTCCGATAAATGCAATGTAAGGAGTCGAATGGAATCAGAACGTCTTGGTTGTGGACGATTCCGCTGCCATCCGGAAGATCCTGAATCGGGTACTGCGTCAAACCGGCATGGCCATCGGCACCGTGCACGAGGCCGGCGACGGCCAGGAAGCGCTGGACCTGTTGAGGGCCCACAAGATCGACCTCGTGCTCACGGACATCAATATGCCCAAAATGGACGGGCTCCAGCTCCTCGGCGCCATGAAGGCTTCGCCGCAGTGGAACGGCATCCCGGTAATGATGATAACGACCGAGGGCGGCGAGACCAAGGTGGGCGAGGCTGTGAGGCTGGGAGCGGCCGGTTACGTTCGGAAACCTTTCACCGCAGATCAGATCAAGGAGAAGCTGGCCGGGATCGTCGAGCTGGCGCTGCCACTATGAACCTGAAGGAAACGCTTGTCAACTCGATCTCTCAGGCCACCGGCAAGGTCTTCTCCACCATGTTGGGCCTGGAAGTCCAGTTGACCGACACGGCGGTGGAGAAGGGCATGCCCGCGGCCACCGATGGGCTGGTGTCGTTCATCGGTCTGGCGGGCACCTGGGCCGGGACCGGGAGTCTGACGTGTTCCAAGGAACTGGGATGCCGCATCTGTTCCCAGATGTTGATGACCGAGACGTCCTCCATCGACGAGGATGTGCTCGACTGCGTGGCGGAGATCACCAACATGGTCATCGGCGGCGTCAAGACGGACCTCGAGGCCATTGTCGGTCCGTTGGGGCTGAGCATCCCGACCGTGGTTTTCGGACGGAATTTCACCACCAAGAGCGCCGGCAGCACGGACTGGATCGTCGTGCGCTTCCAGTGCGAGGGCGAAGCGATGAGCGTAAAAATGTGTCTGGCGCCCAGTGAGAAGATCACCCACGTCATTCCCCACTCGCTAGGCCAGACATGCACGGTGGATGGTTAGGTTGCGGGATGGGAACGGCCGGCCTGGTTGTCCCGAGCCGGCTCGAACGCCGGATCGAGGGGTCCGGACCTGTGTCGCGCGCGGACTGCGCGTTCGCTGCCAACCTGCCGGGCGCAGCAAATCGGGATAAGGAGAATCATGCCGCCAACAATGCTATCTGTCAATGAGCCGGCCGCCGCGACGCAGGTCGACGCCCGCGCGGGCAAGTATCTCACCTTCCAACTGGGTCAGGAGGAGTTCGGGATTCGCGTCCTGAAAGTGCGCGAGATCATGGGGTTGCAGGATATAACCGCCGTTCCGCAGACCCCCAGCCACGTCAAGGGAGTCATCAACCTGCGAGGCAAGGTGGTGCCGGTGATCGATCTGCGGCTCAAGTTCGGTCTGCCGGCGGCCGAATACACCCAGCGCACCTGCATCATCGTGACGCAGGTGCAGGGGGAATCCACGTCCGTGATGATGGGGATCGTGGTCGACGGCGTCTCCGAGGTGCTGAACCTGTCGGGGCCGGAGATCGAGGATACCCCGGACTTTGGAGAATCGGGCGGCAGCCAGTACCTGCTGGGCATGGCCAAGGTAAAGGGCAAGGTCAAGATCCTGCTGGACATCGACCGGGTGCTCTCCACCGTCGAGATTCACAACCTCGGCGCGGCGCTGCATTAGAAAGAGAACCCTCATGAAGAAGCGGACCTTTCGATTCGACACTCGCATGGTGTACGGAACCGCAGCGCTCGGCGGATGCCTCGTCCTCACCGCCCTGGCGGGATTCTACGCCATCGGCGCCATGGACGACTCCTACGAAATCACTTCCACCAAGACCGCCCGGAAACTGGTATTGGCGGGCAACATCGGCTCGGCCGTGGACCGGATGAGGATTGGCGAACGCGGAGCCGCCGTATATGCCTATGCCAAAAACCCCGATAAGGTAGCTGCCTCCCGCCAGATGGTCGAAGAGGGCGGTTCCAGACTCCGGCAAGCCGTGGCGGAGATGCGCCCACTAATCATCAGCGAACGCGGCAAGGAACTCCTGGCCGCGATCGAGTCTTCGTTGGAGTCGTTGCGCCCGGTTTCCACGGAATTTGACCGGTTGATCGCCAGCGGCAACGTCGATGGCGCCGTCCAGGTCATCACGCAGAAAGGAACGCCGGTTTTCACGGAATTCGGCAAACTGACCGGCGAACTGGCCGAGATCGAAAACCACAGGTTGCTGACAGACCGGCAGGCCACGGCCGACAAGGTTTCCACCATCCGTTGGGTGTTGGGGCTTCTGGCGGCGGCCGGCTTGGCAGTGGTCGGCTTCTGTCAACTGCAGGTTCACAAGGCGATCGGGGAACTGCGCCGCAACGCCGCGGAAATTCTGGAAGGCTCGCGTCAGTTAGCGGGCGCTTCGGGACAGATCGCTTCCTCCAGCCAGTCGGTGGCCCAAGGCGCTTCCGAGCAGGCCGCCACCCTCGAGGAGACCTCTTCCTCCGCGACCGAAATCACCGCCGTCACCCGCAAGAACGCGGAGAACACCCGGACCATGGCGAGTGTGATGAACGAGGCCGCCCGCACGGTGGAGCACGCCAACAGCAGCCTCGACGAAATGGTCCAATCCATGAAAGAGATCAAAGACAGCAGCGAAAAGATCTCGCGGATCATCCGGGTGATCGACGAGATTGCGTTCCAGACCAACATCCTGGCCCTGAACGCGGCCGTGGAAGCCGCCCGCGCCGGGGAGGCCGGCATGGGTTTCGCGGTGGTCGCCGACGAGGTGCGGAACCTGGCCCAAAGGAGCGCCCAGGCCGCCCGGGATACCGCCCTGCTCATCGAGGAGTCCATCGCCAAGTCCAATGGCGGCAGCGCCCGGCTGGACCAGGTGGCGGCCTCCATCCGGCAGATCACCTCCAGCGCCTCGCAGGTCAAAATGCTGGTGGATGAAGTCGACGTGGGCAGCCAGGAGCAGGCCCGCGGCATCGAGCAGATCGCCACCGCGGTGGGCCAGATGCAGCAGGTGACGCAACGCGTCGCCGCCAACTCCGAGGAGAGCGCCGCGGCGGGAGAGGAACTGTCGGCGCAGGCGCAGAGCCTCCACACCATCGTGGAGCGGCTGCGGGGTTTGTTGGGGGCCATATCGGACGGGGCGGCGCGCCCGGACGCGGGTAGCCGGCAGGCTGTATCCCTGGCGGCGGCGCCGGCCGGCGCTTCCAGCCGGCGGGCCGGTTTCCGGGACGGGGCTCCCCGTTCAGAGCCCGCGCCAGCAGCCTCCGGCGGCCGGAACGACTTCCCGCTGGATGATCGCGAGCTTGGATTTTGAGGAGCGATCCAGTGCCCGAACAGAAGGAATTGCGCCGTCAGATCGATGACCTGGCCGTCCAGTCGGTAGTCGGTGGAATGGATGCCGGCGAAGGCTGGCCGTCCTCCTGCGTCCCCGCCCTGGAGGAGATCCGCGACACCGCCAATCGGGAACATGCCCAACAGGTAGCCGCCATTGCCATCTCCGTTTTGGAAGCCATCCACGGAGCTGGGGCGGGTACGGTTGCCTCTGCGGGCCCGGTGGACGCCACCAACGCCCTGCAGGACGGAATTCTCCGGCTCCAGGAGGCGGTGGAACGGGAGGGGCAGGCCGGCGGATCGAAGACTGCACCCGGATGTTCAGCCTCCGCCGGAACGCCTGCGGCGAAAGTGTCTCTCGCCCAGGATCCCGAGCTGTTGTCGGATTTCGTCCTGGAGAGCCGCGAGTATCTGACCGCCATCGAAGCGCAGGTTCTCACCTTGGAACGGGATCCTTGCGACTCCGAGGCGCTGCATTCCGTTTTCCGCGGCTTCCATACCATCAAAGGGCTGGCGGGCTTCCTGGAGCTTTGGGATGTCCAGAAACTCTCCCACGAGGTGGAAGCGATTCTGGATCGCGCCCGGAACTTCCAGTTGACTCTTTCGGGAGCCGCCATCGACGCCATTCTGCAGAGCGCCGACCACTTGCAGCGGTGGCTGGCGCACCTGGAGACCGGTCTGCATAACCAGCCCTCGACCGCGCCGGAATGGGACGAAGCGCTATTCTCGCGGGTTCGCGCGCTTTCGTCATCCCCAACCGCGCCGGAGCCCGCGCCGGGGCCCGCGCCGAAGTCTGCGCCGGGGCCCGCGCCGAAGTCCGCGCCGGAGCCAGCGACGGAGGGGCTGTCCTCCATGGCTTCGGCCGTGGCGAGCGGGGGCGCCGCACCGGAAGCCACGGTGGCCGCGGCCGGCGAGGCGCCTGCGGCCCCAGCCGAGAAAGCGCGAACGGAGCGGCGGAGCGAAACCCTGGCAGTCAAGGTAGATACCGCCAAGCTCGACTACCTGGCCGACATGGCGGGGGAAATGGTCATTGCGGAATCGCTGGTCCGCCACGATCCGGAACTCAATGGGACCAAGAACCCCCGCCTGCAGCGCAACCTGGCGCAACTGAAGCGCATCACTACCGAACTGCAGAAGACGGCCATGGCCATGCGCCTGGTGCCCATCGGACCCCTGTTCCGGCGCATGGCCCGCCTGGTTCGCGACCTCTCGCTGCAGTTCGGCAAACAGGTCGGGATGGAGACGGAGGGAGACGAGATCGAACTGGACCGGACCATCGTGGAGGCTCTGGCGGATCCGCTGATGCACATGGTGCGCAACGCCCTGGATCATGGAATCGAGCCTCCCAGGGAGCGGTTGGCTCAGGGCAAGAGCGCCTCCGCCCGACTGACGCTGCGAGCCCAGCACCAGGCCGGCCACGTGGTCATCGAAATCGCCGACGATGGCCGCGGATTGGACCGCGAAAAGATCGCGGCCAAGGCCATGCAGAGAGGCCTGATCGCGTCGGCGGAAGGCATGACCGACGGCGAGGTTTTCAATCTGATCTTCGAGCCGGGTTTCTCCACGGCCGCCCAGGTGACCAACGTCTCCGGCCGCGGCGTGGGAATGGACGTGGTGCGCCGGCACGTCGAGAAGTTGCGCGGCCGCATCGAGATCCGCTCGGCCGCGCATGCGGGTTCGTCGTTTCTGCTGAAGCTGCCCTTGACGCTGGCCATGATCGACGGGCTGGTGGTGGGGGTGGGCGCCGAGCAGTACATCGTCCCGCTGTTTGCGGTGCGCGAGATGTTTCGCCCCACCGAGGATACCATCTGGACCGTGCAGCAGCGGTCGGAGATGGCGCTGGTGCGCGACACGCTCCTGCCGGTGATCCGGCTGTATCGCAGGTTCCACGTGAAACCGAGATCCGAGGATCCCAGGCAATCGGTGTTGATCGTGGCCGAATCCGAATCCCGGCGGTTCTGCCTGCTGGTGGATGAGCTGATCGGCAAGCAGGAAGTCGTCATCAAGAGTCTGGGCGAGACTTTCAAGAACATTCCCGGCATCGCCGGGGGGGCCATTATGGGCGACGGGCGCGTGGGCTTGATCCTGGAGCTCGACCGTCTTTTCAAGGATCGGACGTGTGACGCAAGCCACTGATTTGACGGATTGGGACGCCGTACGGCCTCTCAGCCCGCAGGAATTCGAGCAGATCCGCAAGCTGGCCTACCGGACTTTCGGCCTGGACCTGAAGCCGGGCAAGGAAGAACTGGTGTCGGCGCGGTTGCGACATCTGGTCCGCAACGGCGGGTTCCGCTCGTTTCAGGACTACTATCGGCACATCGTCGAAGACCGGACCGGCCAGGCGCTGGCCAGCATGATCGACGCTCTGGCCACCAACCACACGGCCTTTCTGCGGGAGCCGGATCATTTCCAGTTCTTCCGCGCGCAGGTGCTGCCGCGGTTGGCGGAGCGCGAGACGGTGGAAGTCTGGAGCGCGGCCTGTTCCACCGGCGAAGAAGTCTGGACCCTCGCCTGCCTGCTGAACGAAGCCGTGCCGGGCCGCAGGATTCACCTTGTCGCCACCGATATCTCCAGCAAGGCGTTGCGCTTCGCTTCCGCCGCCTGCTACCCGTTGGAGCGCTGCCGGGATCTGCCGCCTGCCTGGCTTTCGCGTTACTTCGTGGCCGACGGCCGGCCGCCGCAATCGTACCGCGTAACGGCGGCGCTCCGCGCCCAGGTTCAATTCCAGCGCGTCAACCTGGTGGAGCGCGTGCCGTGGCCGCACCGCTTTCCGGTCGTCTTCTGCCGCAACGTAATGATCTATTTCGACCGCGCCACCCAGGAGCGCGTGGTCGGGCAACTCGCCGAACACCTGGAACCGGGCGGGTACCTGTTCGTGGGCCACGCCGAAAGCCTGACGCGGGTTTCTCACGGGCTGGAGTACGTGCAGCCCGCGGTTTACCGGAATCCTTCCAAGAGAGAGCGGCCGTGGACCAGATCGTAGTAGGCATGGCGGATTGCCGGATCGCGGAAGGTGGCGGGCAGGTGCTGGCCACCTTCGCCCTGGGTTCGTGCATCGGGCTGGCGATCTACGACCCGCAGACCAAGGTCGGTGGATTGCTGCACTTCATGCTGCCGGATTCGGGCATCGATCCCGCACGCGCCAAAGCCAACCCCTTCATGTTCGCCGACACGGGCATTCCCCTGCTTCTCGAAAAAGTGTGCGGACGGGGCGCCATGAAGCGGCGGCTGGTGGTGCGCGCCGCCGGGGGAGCCCAGATGATGGACCAGGAGAACGTATTCGAGATCGGCAAGAGAAACTATCTCGCCTTGCGCAAGATTCTCTGGAAATCGGGAATCCTGCTGCACGCCGAAGCCGTCGGCGGGGTTCGCAGCCGCACCGTGCGCCTGGACACTTCCACCGGTAAGCTGTGGCTGGTGGAAGGCGGCGAGCAGCGGGAATTGGTCGCGGGCGCGCCGCGGCAGGGAGGCAACTAGTGGCATACCGTGTCCTGATCGTGGACGACTCCCCGGCCATGCGCTCCTTCGTCCGGCGCGTCATGGAATTGTCGGGCTTCGACCTGTCGGTCTGCTTCGAGGCCGGCGACGGCGGCGAGGCGTTGAAAGTGCTGCGCTCGGAGTGGGTGGACGCGATCCTCACCGACATCAACATGCCCGGCATGGACGGCGAAGAGTTGCTGCGCCGTCTTTCGGCGGACGAGCTGTTGCGGGCCATCCCCGCCATCGTGATCTCCACCGACGCCACCACCAACCGGATGGACCGGCTGGCCACGCTGGGCGCCCGCGGCTACATCACCAAACCCTTCGTTCCGGAGGACTTGCGCGCCGTGCTCGAGCGCACCCTGGGGGATCCCAATGTCTGAAACGCCATTCCATCGCGCACTGCGCGACTCCGTCCAGGAAGTGCTGGAGAAGATGTTCTTCGTCGAGCCGGTCGAGGAGCCGCCCGGCGAGGCCGGTTCACCGGACGGCATCATGGCGGTCCAACTCGCATTCGAAGGCTTGCCCTCCGGTGTGCTGACGCTGTGCGTCACCAGCGCCGCCGCACGCCAGATCGCAGCCGATTTTCTCGGTGAAGACGAGTCCGGCCTGTCCCCCGCCAAGGTCGAGGAGGTGGTTTGTGAATTGGCGAACATGATCTGCGGCTCCGTCCTGAGCCGCGTCGAGAGCAGCGCCACCTTCCGTCTGGCTTCGCCCCGGATTCTCCTCGCCGGAGAACGGCCGATTCGCCGGGAGGCCGCCGCTCGCCGGGCCGTACATGCCGTCGCCATCGGCAGCGGCACGCTCACGGCATCCATGGAAACGAGAGACCCCGTATGCCCGCAGGCCGCAGAATCCGTGTCCTGATCGTTGACGATTCGGCCATTGTCCGCAAGATTCTCACCGAAGCCCTGACCGGAGAGGCGGATCTCGAGGTGGTGGGCACCGCCCCGGATCCATACGTGGCGCGCGACAAGATCGTCGCCCTGCAGCCCGATGTCCTCACCCTGGATATCGAAATGCCCCGCATGGATGGGCTCACCTTCCTCAAGAAACTGATGCGGTTCCACCCGCTGCCCACCGTGGTCATCAGCTCGCTGGCTCAGCCGTCCTGCCGCGCCGCCCTGGAAGCACTGGAGTCCGGCGCCGTGGAGGTGCTTGCCAAGCCCGGCGGACCCTATTCGGTCGGCGAGCTTCGCCACAGTCTGGCGGAGAAGATCCGGGCTGCCGCCGCGTCGCGGGTCCGTCCGCCCACCGCCGCGCCGGCAGCCGCGCCGGCTGCGCAGCCAGTCGCGGCGCCTGCCGCCGAACGCTCCCTCCTGCCGCCGGAGACCGTAATCGCCATCGGCGCCTCCACGGGCGGCACCGAGGCCATCGCTTCGGTGCTCACCCGGCTGCCTGCGAACACTCCCGGGATCGTGGTAGCGCAACACATCCCTCCCGGCTTCTCCCGGGCTTTCGCCGACCGGCTGAACGCCGCCTGCCGCATCGAAGTCAAGGAAGCCGAGGACGGCGACACCCTCCGCGACGGTTTGGCGCTGGTGGCGCCGGGCGACTTCCACATGGTGTTGCGGCGCTCCGGAGGACGCTATCTCGTCAATGTCCGCTCCGGCCCGCGGGTCTGCTACCAACGGCCGTCCGTGGATGTCTTGTTCCATTCGGTCAGCGAAGCGGCGGCCGCTCGCGCCATCGGAGTGCTGCTCACCGGGATGGGCTGCGATGGAGCGCAGGGGCTGCTGCGCATGCGCCAGGCCGGCGCCCACACCATCGCTCAGGACGAAGCTTCGTGCGTGGTGTTTGGCATGCCCCGCGAAGCCATTGCCGTCGGGGCGGCCGCGCAGGTTTTACCGCTGTCCGCCGTTTCCGCCGCCATCCTGTCTCCGCACCACCGGCGCGGCGGATCGGAGCCCGCCGTCCCAGCCTCAAGTTGACGGTCGGCGGCCGGCAACGGTACAGTAGAAGTGTTCTTCCCTGCTTCCGGCCAGCAAGTCCCCATCGTCTAGCCCGGCCTAGGACATCGCCCTTTCACGGCGGTAACGGGGGTTCGAATCCCCCTGGGGACGCCATTCCGCGCCAGTGCGCGGGATCGGCTCGGCGGCTCGGCTCTACGCCAAAAACGGGGGCTCTACGCCAAAAATGAGGGCAACTTCCCGGCCCCGACCATTCAACCACATAATGTCTTGGTTCACCTGGCCCCAATACCGTTCAGCTAATGACTCTTATGGCCTGGTGGATGTCGATCGGCGGTGAAGGTTTGGCTTTCCGCGGTCGAAGCGGGAAACTGCTCAACTTGCGCTTCACGCCACCCAGGTTCCGTCAACTGCGGCTGGAGACGCCACGCTCCTGGAGGATTTCCGCGAGTACGGCGTTACGAGGTGGTTTCCCCTGCCGAGAGGGAATCGCGTTGTAGACGGGCAGCTTGCGACGGACGACTCGTACGGCGTGCAGGAACGAGAGGCGGCCGGGATCCTCGTCGAACGTGAGCGCGGCCGCATGCATCGGACCGCGGCTTCCGGCCGGTAACGGCGCAATGGTGCAAGCCATTCCGGGGCTCTCCACCCCAAAAACAGAACGGCACGAAGAGGTTCTTATGTGAACAGTATTGGGGCTCGCCGTCTTATTTTGCAGACCCGGTAAGCCACAACCCCGGGTCGCGCGTTCCGTGAAGTATGCCGGCTGAAGCTAAATCAGCGCCGGCGTCTGGTACCCGAAGTTGCGAAGATTCGGGAACACGTAGTCCAGGTCCGCTTGCGCGGAGAGACCGAACCACTTCGCCAGGGCGCCAACATACTGGTCTTCGGAAGTGCTGGGGACCCACGTGCCGCGGGTTCCGGAATCGTCGGGGCCGCCTAGCGCGAGAGTGGGGAACGTGCCATACAGGTTGCCGCCATTCACGGCGCCGCCCATGATCAGGGCGTGGCTTCCCCATCCGTGGTCGGTGCCGGCGTTGCCGTTGGGCTGGAAGGTGCGGCTGAAGTCGGACTCGGTAAACACGGTCACGTCGTTCTGCACGGTGAGCACGCCCATGGCCTGGTCGAAGGCCGCCAGCGCGGCGGCGAGGTTGCTGTAAAGCGTCACCTGGGTTGCCAGTTGATTGGAGTGCGTGTCGTAGCCGCCCTGGCTACAGAAGAAGATCTGGCGGGTGGCGCCGAGCGCGGAGCGCACCTGGATGAGCTTGGCCACCTGGGCCAATTGCGTGCCGATATCGGTGCTCGCAAACGTCACGCCCAGGCTGCTGCTGCCGGCCACCGCGGCGTTCACGGCCTGGGCCACGGCGATGGCGTCCTTCAGCGAACTCTGCGCCGCCTGAATGAGGGTCACTCCGCTCGGCAGGCTGAGCATGCTCTGCAAAGCCGTGGATCCCGGATCGGTCGCCGGCGCCGTCAGTCCGAAGTTGCTGGTGTTCACGGTGGAGGGCTGGGTGGTCTGGCCGATCAACTGCAGCGCATTGCCGCTGATGCTGATGGCGGGCGGCACGACGCCGCCGGAAACGCCGGCCACTTTGTCGGCCAGACGGCCGCTCCAGCCGGTGGTGGCGCCGCCCTGCGGCACCGCGTTCTGCCACTCGTTCTGCTGGTCGGAATGCGAATACAGATTCACCGGCAGCGGTACGGAGCTGAGCTGCGGCAGGCCGTTCGACCCTCGCGGCACCGCCTGCACCAGCGTGCCCACGTTGGCGGCGAGCGCCAGGCGCTTGGAGGTGTTGTACAGCGCGGCGATGGGCGCGAAACTGGGGTGCAAACCATAGTTGGCGTTGCTGGCCGGGTCGTGAATCGTCACCAGCGAGCCCTGCGGGAGGGCCAGGTTCTGGCGGATCTTCTGGTAGTTGGAGTAAGTGGAGGCGTCGTTGGGAACCAGCATGTTATTGGCATCGTTGCCGCCGAACAGGAAGATACACACCATGGCCTTGTAATCGCTGGACGATTGCGCCCGCGCGGTCATCAGACCAGCCTGGCCGAAAGCAGCCGCCGCGCCGATGGTGGAAACCGTGCCGCAGCCGAGGCGAAGGAAGTCGCGACGTGAGCGGGTCCGTTGGAATGTCATCATCGTGGTTCTCCTTTTACCGTTCGACTTCGTATTGCGGCGCGGCCGAGGCGGCATAGAGCGCGCTGCGCACGCGCGACGCCGTGCTGGTGGATGCGCTGGCGGCGGTGGTCAGAAGGCCGCGCACATTGGCATCCATCTCGCCCCGGAATAGCGCCTGGTTGAGCGCTTCCACCAGGTCGGGCGGATTGTTGGCGAGGTCCTGCAAATTCGCCAGGTTCACGGTGATGCCGCCCGAGATGCCATTGGTGGCCGCCAGGTAAGCGAAGTTAGCGCGGGCGAGCGCGGTGGAGGCGTTCATGGCCTGGAATTCGGGCGCCACCACCGGCGCCGCGGCGCCGGGAACGCTGACGGTATAGAACGGCGAAAAGTAGCTGAACACGCTGCCGGGCGTGAGCGCCGTCTGGCCCATGAGGGTGGCCTGGTTGGTGAGGGCATCCGGGACGGTGACCGTGGCATTGAGCGCGCGCAGCAGGCCGGTGGCATAGAGGATCGGTTCCGCCAGCTTGCCGGCGCCTTCGCTAGCCGCTTCGGGATCGGTGAGCAAAGCGGCAATCACGGTCTGCAAATTGCCCTGCGAGGACTGAAACGCGCTCGCCACCCGGCCCACATAAGCCGGCGTCGGGCTGCTCAGCACGAAGCGCTGAATCAGCCGGTAGGAGACGAACGGGGCCACGTTGGACTGCTGGCAGATACAATCGATGGCCGCGCTCAGGTCGCTCTCCGCCGTCCCGCCGGCGGGGATGACGCATGGCGTCGGCAGGTTGATGGTCTTCTGAGTAGTGTCGTGGTAAGTCTCGAACGCCGCCATGGGTCCGAAATAGTACGGCATGTTAGTCCACAGCGAAGCGAAACCGGGCGTCTCGCCATAAGTCCAGCCGGTCATCACCTTGGCCATTGCCGAGACGTCGGACTGGCCGTACTCGGGGACCGTGGCGCCTCCGGCCGTGATGGGAACGCCCTGCGAATTCAACTGCACCAGGCCCAACGCGAAGAGTTGCATCGCCTCGCGCGCGTAGTTCTCGTTAGCCGCGGTGCCGGTAGCCGGGTTGGCCTTGGCGTTGTTCACCATGTCGAGGAAGTAACCCATGGAAGGATCGAGCGTGATGGCCGCCAGCAGGTCGCGGTAGGCGCCGAAGGCGTGGTCGCCCATGAGCCGCTGATACTCCACCATCTGCTCGAACAGCGTGTCTTTGACGGCGGATGCCACCAGAATCTGCGCCAGGGCGAACGAGGCGCGCTGGCGAAGCTGATCGCCGCCATTCAGGGCGACGTTGAAGAAGGCGGACTGCAGGCGGGCCACGCCTTCGGTGGTGCTGTCGGGATCGGGCCACGCGCTGGCGGGCATGGCAAACTGCGCGGCCAGCCAGGCGGCCGTCCCCATGGTCTGGAGATCCACGACGTTTTGCGGCGTAGGCCCCCAGGTGGTCATCTGGAGGAAGCGGACCGCGCTGGCGTACGGCACTTTCTCAACCGCCAGGCGGACGGGCACCGCGATGGGGGTCGAGGTGGCCGTGCCGGGATTCGGATTGGTGACCTTGACCGCCGCCAGACGCCCCACCGGCATGGCGACCGCGCCGGTGGCCGTGAGCCTGGTGTCGGATACGAATGTGGTGGGCAGCGCGGCGCCGGCAAAATAGACGGCGGCGCCATTCGCAAACCCGGTTCCGTTGACCGTGATGGTGACATTGCCGGGATTCACCGGGTTGGGCGTCACCGAGGTGACCACCGGCAAAGGATTCTGAAGATTCACGGTCACGCTGGCCTCGGCCGCGGCGTTGGCCAGGCTGACGGCGGTCACGGTCACCGCCGCGGGAGTGGGCAGATCGGCGGGCGCGGTGTAGACGCCGGCGGACGAGATCGTCCCGACGGTGAGGTTGCCGCCGACTTGTCCGTTGACCTCCCAGATCACCGACTGGCTGGTGGCGTTGGCCACCTTGGCTGTGAGAGTCAGCGTGGCGCCGCAACGAATGGTGCTGACGGCGGGCGTGACGGCCACCGTGACCGCTGGGCCGGTCGCGTTCTGGATGGTAATGGAGATCCCCGACTGGGTACTCATACCGCCGATGGTTGCCAGAATCGGCTGATCGCCATTGGGCACTTGCGGGACGACCAGGTTGATCTGGTACTCGCCGGGGAACGTGATGCCGGCGAACTGCACGGTTGCGGGCACGCCGCCGATGGTCACGCGCAGTTGGGTGAGATCCGACAGGGGCGCCGGGCTGGCCACCAGTTGCCCGGCCGGCACGGCGGGCGTGGTGGGGCCGAAGCCGGTGGCGTAGAGTTGAATCACTTCGCCGGGCTGGGCCGGCTGCGACACCACGTTGTTCCCGAGATATCCAAGTGGCGCGACGTAGACGCCATCGGTATTGTGCAGGGCGCTGGCGTATTTCCCCTGGAACGTGAACAACGCCGGCGAGTAGTTTTGCAGAACCGCAGTGCCGGTAAAGCTGGCGGAAGAGTTGGTGACAACCACTGGCACCGGCCCAGTCGCGGTGTCCGTGGGCACCTGCACGTTCAGTTGTCCGGGGCTGACGAAGGCGATCGCGGCCTTCTTGCCGTCGATCAGAACGCCGACGTTATCGAGCGTGGTGGGGAGGAGGTTTCCGGTGATGTCGGACGACTGCCAGGACCGCGTGCTTGTCGAGAGGCCGCTGCCGTAGATCGAGGCCCACGAGCCGCTCTGGATGATGGACGAGCCGCTGGCGCTGTTTGAGACGATGATGCTGGCGCTCCCGCCCGGTCCCGGGCCGGAGATCTGGGCGGACAGGGTGGACCCAACGGTCAGCAGGAGCAACCCAAACAAGCACTCCCGTTTCGACGCGGTTTTCATTTCCATCCTCCTTGGCTGAGAGAGTGTTCCGTTACAACCGTGTTGGCCGCGCGCCTGCAAGCCGTGAGAGCATCGCCGCAGAGCGGGCGGGACCGCTGGAAAGCAAGAACACGATTGTCGGCCAGAAGTTCTGCCGGACTTCGCAAGTGCCCGCACGGCTGGCCATTCCCGCGGCCTCCGAACGGGCGGAAAGTGACGAGGGGACTGGCTATTCCTCGTTGAACTGGAAGACATCTGTGTTAGTCCGTACCACCAGCCGTCCGCCGGCCAGGGGTTTGCCTTCGCTGGGGAAGAAGACGGCGCCGTCGGTGGATTCCGTGGGAGCCAGTTTGGTGTAGTCGAAGGCGATGGCGCCGGCGGCGGCGGCGCTGCGCAACTTGCTGGCGCCCATGCCGATGGCGGACTGGCGGCGAAACTCGAAACCGCTGGTAGCGTGGTAGTTGGGGATGCCGGAGATCCAGTTTTCGTAGGCGGTGACCAGCTTGATGGCGTCGCTTCCGTTGCCCTTCTGGGCCAGCATCTGGATGACGGTTTTGGCTGGTACGGCGCGCACTTCGGAGGTCTCGCGAACGTAGGCGAAGTTTTCGGGGCGGACCACATAGGGGCCTCCGGAACCGTTGGTGACGGCCGCCTGGAGGATGCTGTACTGGTGGATGCGGGGTGGCAGGTGGGCGTACATGATGGTCACGCCCGATTTCGTAAGTGTCTGATACTTCAAGCCATTGGACTCAAATACGATAACTTGGGCGAAAGCGCACTGGCACCACAGCGGGAACGCCAGGCTAAATGCCCCCAGAAGCCGGTTCATGAGACTATATTACGATAGAGCACCTCGCGGAATTTGGGATTGCGCCGGAACAAGACATGAAAGATGGCCATCGGCAGGTCGCCAGCGCCCCGTTGCCGTGTCACGCCGGGTTGGCAAGCGGCTTGTCCGCGCGGAGTGTGCGATACAGAACTGCGCGCCGAGGCGATTCGCCTGCGGAGCGGTTTGTCTGTGAGCGCTTTGTACTACTACCCGTCAAGTTCTTCGCGCGCCGCGACGGTTTTATGTGGGGCAGGCTGGCAGCCTGCGGCCGAGTGGTACTCGGCCCGGCGAGCGGAGCTCGCCTGCGCGCGAGACGATCCGGCCCCCGGCAGCCCGGAATATCCCGCGCGATTGGGTTGCGGCTCTGCTGCTCTGCGGGGCAGGTTGCCAACCCAATGCTGCATGCTTTTCGCATGGCCGGACAGCCCGCACGTATCGTGGGGCGGACCCCCCGGTCCGCGCGGGACGCCCCCGTCCCGCCCTTCGCTCGCCGAATCAAGCGCTTGCCACTGGCAGGAAGCCGGCCAGGGGGCCGGCTGCGGACGAGGGCGTCCGCCCCACAAGTTGTGCCGTCCGGTAGCGGCGAAAGTATGCCGCGGACTGTCAGCCCCCGGATACAGCGCCGCCACCTCAAAGGCCTTCATCCGGTAGCGGGAAAAGTATGCCGCGCTCCGTCAGCCCGCCTACGGCTGCGAGAGGCCGATTGACAACCTTCCCCACTCTGCTGGCGTTGTTGGCGCTGCTGCTTCCGGCGGCGCAGGGCGCGGTGCGCAGCGTCGAGATCGCTGAGCGGAGCGTCATCCTCGACGGCCAGACGGTGGGCGGCGCGGGGGCGTACGAGCGCATCACCGGCAAGGTGCGCTTCGGGCTGGACCCCAAGCTGGCGGCGAACCGCATCGTCCGCGACCTGGATTTCGCGGCGGCCAATGCGGCGGGCGAAGTCGAGTGTACCGCGGACCTCTACATGCTCAAGCCGGTGGATGCCGCCAAGGGGAACGGCACGGTGCTCTTCGAGGTGTCCAACCGCGGCGGCAAGGGCATGTTGAGCCGCTTCGATTTCGCGGGCGGCGCGGCGGGCGATGTCGGCGACAAATGGCTCCTCGATCAGGGCTATACGCTGGTGTGGCTGGGCTGGGAGTGGGACATCCCCGCCGGCAACCGCGACCGCCTGCACTTTTCCGCGCCGCATTTTCGCCAGGAGGCGCTGCCGGCCGATGGGCTGGTGCGGTCGGAATTCACTCCCGACCGCGCGGTGACCCGGTTCCCGCTGGGCGACCGCAACCAGGATGCGATTCCGGTGGCCAGGGCCGTGGCGCTGTATGTGGGGGACTCCTCGGGCCACCGGAAGGCGGTTCCGGCTGCCAGGTGGCATCTGGGCGCGGACGGAAACTCGGTGGAGATGGCGGGCGGTTTCCAGCCGGGGCAACTCTACGAATTCGTGTACCAGGGCAAGGACCCGGTGGTGGCCGGAACGGGGCTGGCCGCGGTGCGCGACTGGGTATCGTTCCTCAAATACGGCGGGGCCGAGACGGCGCTGGCGGAGGTGCACAAAGCGGAGAAGCGCGCCATCGGCTTCGGAGTTTCGCAGAGCGGGCGTTTCCTGCGCGAGTTCCTCTACGACGGGTTCAACGCCGACGAGCAGGGCCGCAAGGTGTTCGATGGCGTCTGGGCGGACGTAGCGGGCGCCGGGCGCGGCAGCTTCAATTTCCGCTACGCGCAGCCTTCGCGCGACGGTTGGCCGTTTCTGAACGTGTTCTATCCCACCGACGTCTTCCCCTTCACCGACGCCATCGAGAGCAATCCGGCGGGTGGGCCGCCCGACGGACTGCTGGCCAGGGCGCGCGCCGCCGGCGTGGTCCCCAAGATTTTCTTCACCAACGGCTCGTCGGAATACTGGGGGCGGGCTGCGGCGCTGATTCACACGAGCGCGGACGGCCTGGAGGACGCCTCGCCGGCGCCGGATACGCGCTGCTATTTCGTGGCGGGCGCGCAGCACTCGCCCGGCGCGCTGCCGCTGGCCGGTCAGGGAACGCGGTATCCGCGGAATCCGGTGGATCAGCGCCCGCTGGAACGGGCCCTGCTGGCGGCCATGCAGGCGTGGTTGAAGGACGGGACGGCGCCGCCGCCATCGGTGGTTCCGCGGCTCGGGGCGGGCCAGTTGACGCGGCTCGACGGGCTGCGGTTTCCGGCGATTCCGGATGGCGATGGCGTGGTGCGGCCGCCCAAACATCCGCGCGTGGCGCGGCGGCTGGATTTCGGCCGCGAGTTCGAATCGTTCGGCATGGCGACCAAGGAACCGCCCGGGATTCTGGGGGCCTACCCGGTGCTGTTGCCGCAGACGGACGCGGACGGAATCGACTTAGGCGGCATCCGGCTGCCGGAACTGGCCGTGCCGCTGGGAACGATCACGGGCTGGAACTTTCGGGCGCCCGAGCGCGGGGCCCCGGAGGAACTGGCGGAATTCTACGGCTCGATTTTCCCATTCGCCAGGACGAAGGAAGAGCGCGAGCGCACGGGCGACGCGCGTCCTTCGGTGGCGGAGCGATATGCCGGCCGCGAAGAGTATGTGAAGCGGGTTGAGGCGGCGGCGGACGAGTCGATCGCCGGGCGCTTCCTGTTGCCACAGGACCGCGGCGCGGTGGTGGAGCGGGCGGCGCGGCTGTGGGATGCGTTGATGCATTAGGGGCGGGCGGCGGTGCGGGGACGCGTGGATCCAGGGCCCGCCCGCCGTTCCCGGCTCACGAAAACAGGGCGCGCCACGAACGGTCCAAACGCATCCATGTCTGCGTGCGGAACGAAACCGTGGGGATCTCGGGGACGTGCAGCAGGCCGTGGCCTTTCACGCATGCGAACTCAGTCCCGTACCATTCGAGGAACATGTGCGAAGGCTCGCCGATCGGCGCCGGGTGCTTCAGCAGCCGGAGGCATTGCGGGCAGCGGCGGCGCTGGTCGACGAGCGCCCACCGAAACGCGATTGCGTACCCGATCCACATGAGATGCACGAGCGCCCGCCCGATGAGCGGCCACAGGGCCAGCGCACCGAAGAAAACCAGCGGCAGCAGAAGCGCGATCTTGCCAGCCAGGAATGCCCAGCGCCAACCGTAACGATTCACCGGATATTCCCCCAACCCCAGCGAGGTGGTTGCCAGCAACGCCGGCAGGGACATCGCGGCCATCCCCAGCATTACAAGAAGCGGTGGTCCCACCGGCCGCAGCGGCGAGCCCGGGGGATGGGAGCGAAGCGCGATCGCCACGCACACCGCCAGCGCCAGGCCGAGAAATCCCAGACACCGCCCCGGCGATTCCAGGCGCAACCAGGGCCGCGGATCCGGCGGAGAGTTCCGCCGCAGCCAGAGCGCATCCCGAAACGACCCCAGACAGAAGCGGGCCTTCCGCCGTTCGCCGCTCTGGCGGACCTGCCAGAGTTCGGCGCTCCACTCGGCAAACCACTCCGCGCGTTGCTCGCCGGGAACCAGCCGGGCGGCGGTCCGCAGGACTGCGAGGTGAATCCTCATGACCGGTCAACCTCCACCGCCGTCAGCTTGGCCAGCAGCGGATACCGCCGCTCGGAGGCCTGCAGCGTCGTCTGGCCCGTCTTGGTCAGTTTGTAGTACTTCCGCGGCGGCCGCTGCCCCGCGTCCGCGATCGACTGCCGTTCCCATTGCCCCCGGATCAGCCCGTCCCGCTCCAGCCGCCGCATCGCCGGATACACCGTGCCGCTGGGAAGACCCGTCATTTCCATCACGCTGAAGCCGTAACCGTCTCCCGCATGAATGGCCCGCAGGATCAGCGCGGCGGTGTGGGAAAGCTTCGGCTCGGCTACCATGCGGAGATTATACCCTATGTAGGATGCTACTTGACAGTGCTATATATTTTGCTACATAGTGGGGACAGCCATGCTGGAATTGCACAGCGTCTCCAAACGATTCCTCGGCACCACCGCCGTGGATGCGTCAGCTTCACCGCGCGGCCCGGGGAGATCACCGGCTACCTGGGCCCCAACGGAAGCGGCAAGTCCACCACCATGAAGATGATCACGGGCCTCTTGGAGACGACCTCGGGCGAGATCCTCTTCGACGGGGAACGGATCCGGCACGACCTGATCGCCTTCAAGCAGCGCATGGGGTACGTGCCCGAGGAGCAGCACCTCTACGGGCACCTGAGCGGCCTCGAGTACCTCGTGATGGTGGGCCAGTTGCGCGGCCTGCCCGCGAAACCCACCGCCGATCGCATCGACGGCCTCCTCCGCCTGCTTTCGCTCCACGGCGACCGGCACGTCCCCATCTCCGCTTACTCGAAAGGCATGCGGCAGAAAGTACTGCTCACCGCCGCCTTGCTGCACAACCCCGATCTCATCCTGCTCGACGAGCCCTTCAGTGGCCTCGACGTGGGCACCGGGCTGGTTCTGCGCAGTCTGATCCAGGAGTTGGCCGCGCGCGGCAAGGTGGTGCTGTTCAGCTCGCACGAACTGGAAACCGTGGAGCGCGTCTGCTCTCACGTGGTGATCCTGCACCGCGGCAAGGTGGTCGCCGACGATTCCATCGAACACCTGCGCACCCTAATGGCCGCGCCGACCCTCGAAGCGATCTTCTCGCAGCTCGCCGTGGAGCAGGATACCGCCGCGATCTCGCGCGAAATCGCCGACCTGATCCGGGCATGAGGCGCGATATGGAGAAGACCCAATTCCGCGTGCTCTATCGCGAGTTCCTCTTCCGCATGGTCGATCTGGAGCTGCTTTCGGCCGATGCGCTCGGCGACTCGAACAAGCTGCTGGGCCAGTTCGCGGCGCTGCTCATCTTCGTCAGCGTTGGTCTATCGCTTCCCGCCCTGGGCGCCGGCGAAGGCCCGGCCAACATGCCGCCTGAGCTGCGCCTGTTCGGGATCTGGGGCGTTGAGCATTTCCTCATCGCGACCACCATGCTGGTAGTAGGCCTGTTCGCGGTGCTCAGTTGGGACTCGACTTTCCCGGACCGCCGCGACGTTCTTGTGCTGGCGCCGCTGCCGGTGCGGGCGCGCACCATGTTTCTGGCGAAGGTGGCGTCGGCCGCCACGGCGCTCAGCCTGACGGTGGTCTTCCTGCACTCAGTGGCAGGCTTCCTGGGTCCGCTGGCGTTTGGCTCGCAGGACACCAAACGGGTTGAGATGCCGGCGCTGGGGTACCTGTCCGCCATGCCGCCTGTGGATGCGGCCGCCCTTGAGGCGCTGCTGAAGCGCGATATGCCGGCCGGGCTCCCGCGCGATGTAGGGGTGGTCGTCGGAGTCGTCAAGCACGGCGAGCGCCGCGTCATAGCCTTCGGCACGGCGCGGCCGGATTCCATCTTCCAGATCGGCTCGATCTCGAAGACCTTCACCGGGCTGCTTCTGGCGCAGATGGTGGTGGAAGGAAACGTGCGCCTCGACGAGCCGCTGCGCGAACTGTTGCCCGCGGGCACGGTGGCCAGGCCAGTCGGCCCCGAAATCACGCTGCTCGATCTGGCGACGCACCACTCCGGCTTGCCGCCGATGCCCGACGATTTCAACAGCAGCCGCTTCCCCAGCCCTGCCGCCGCTTTCGCCAACTATCACGCGGCCGATCTTTACGCTTCCATCGCGAAGCACGGTGTCGCCCGCAGGGGCAGCCCGGAATTCGACTACAGCAACCTGGGTTTCGCCCTGCTCGGAGAGGCGTTGCGCGTGCGGGCCGGCATGTCGTATGCAGGACCTGATCGCAGAACGCATCACCGGCCCGCTAGGAATGCGCGACACCGCCGTCGGGCTGCCGCCGGAATCCCGCGACCGCCTGATCCAGGCGTACAACGACCATCACCGGCCCGTGCCGCCGTGGGACCTTGACGCCTTCGCACCCGCTGGCGCCATCAGCTCCACCGCGGGCAACCTGCTGACTTATCTGGATGCGCAACTGCGTGCCGATTCGCCGGCCGTGCGGCTGTCTCACCAGCTTCGCGCCGGCGTCGCCCCGGGCCACCGCATCGCACTGGCCTGGATGTACGACGAACGAACCGGAACCTACGCGCACTCCGGCCGAATATCCGAGTACTGCAGCGTGGCGTTCTTCAATCCCCAGGGGGGTTATGGCGGCGTGGTCCTGGCAAACCAGGGCACGCCCGAAGCCGCCGCGCTTCTTCCCGCTGTACGTCCAGCAGCGGCTGGCGGGCAAGCCGGCTATTTCGCTCGCCATGGTGACCGTCCCAGCGCAGCGGCGGCCTCTCCGGCCTGGTGCGGATGTTCGCGGTGTACTGGGCCACCATGCTCCTGGCCGGCGCGTTTGTCTACTGCGCCGTGCTGGCGCTCCAGGGAGTCGCCGCGCAACTCCTGCCGCGCCGCCTGTTCCTGCGCGCGTCTTCCTTGCTGCAACTGGCGGCCTTCTGCTCGATCATTTGCGTCTACTGCCTGCAGCCGATGGTGGCCACGCCGCAGGCGCTGATGGAAGCCACTGGCCGCGGACTGCTGGCGTGGTCGCCGTCCTATTGGTTCCTGGGCCTGATGCAGCAGTTGAACGGATCGCCGGCGCTCGCCGTGCTGACGCGGCGCGCGTGGTCCGGCCTGGCGATCGCCCTCGCCACCACGGCGGCCGCCTACACGCTCTCCTACTTCCGCACGCTTCGCAAGATCGTGGAGGAACCCGACATCGTCTCTGGCGCCCGTGGCGGCGCGTGGCTGCCAGGCTTCGGCGGCGCCGTCCAAACCGCCCTCGTGCAATTCAGCCTGCGCACCCTGTGGCGCAGCCGCCTGCACCGCATCATCCTGGCCTTCTACCTGGGGGTGGGATTCGCCCTCGCAATCGCCCTGGTAAAGGCGCCCCAAGCCCAGCCGCTGGCCGACGCTCCGGCCGCCGACCGGTGGAGCCAGGTGACCGTCCCGATGCTGGCGGCCAGCATCACCATGATGGGCTTCGCGGTGATCGGAATCCGCGTCGCATTCTCGATACCGCTGGACCTGCGCGGAAACTGGGTCTTCCGCGTGACCGGCGCCCGCCGTGTGCCCGAGTGCCTGGCGGCCTCCAGGCATGCGCTCCTGCTGCTCTCCGCGGCCCCAGTGTGGGCCGTCGCCGCCGTGTTAGCCTTCCGCCTGTGGCCGTGGCGGGCGGCTGCGGGGCACATGGCGATCCTCGCGGCCCTCGGCCTGATCGTCGCCGAGTTGTCCCTCCACGGGTTCCACAAGATCCCCTTCACGTGCTCCTACCTTCCCGGCAAATCGCAAGCGCATCTGGCGATCCTGGGCACCGTGTATCTTGTGTGGTTCATCGTCATGAGCGTCACCTATGAACGCCAGGCGCTGCAAGACCCGGTCCGCTTCATCCCCGCGCTGATCGGCCTCGCCCTGGTGTGGGCCGGCGCCCGGTGGCGAACCGCGGCCCGCGCCAAAGAGGAGGATGCCGAAGTGCGGTTCGAAGAAACCGCCGTGCCCGCCGTCCAGGTGCTGGGCCTGAACCGCGACGGCTCCTGGCCGACCGGCCCCCCAGCGGCGACTTAAGTCGCATGACTCACACGGCACAAGCGGGAGTACCCGGACGGGGCGAAGACGCCAGGGATAGACGGCTCCGTCGACGCGGCGCAGGGGAAGCAGAGTACTTCCTCGGGAGACGGTGTGCGCCTTGGAACGAAGTCGTCAGTCCGCGCGCCTTCGCAGCATCTCGCCAGGACGAAGGGCGGCATCCGCGAGAAAAACGGGCTAGTGCTCCTCCCTAGTCTTCGACCGTGTGATTTGGTGGCTTTGCCGGGCGGCCGGCGAAAGTTAGGGCTGCGGAATCTTTGGTCCCTTCTCGATTAGCTTCTTTCTCGCAAACTCATTCCGCGGGTTCGCTTTCAGGGATAACAGGTAAAAGCGGACCGCCTGTTGGTTGTCGCCGCGCTTCTCGTACGCCCGAGCCAGCGCGTCCAACTGGTTCCATGGCGGCGGGTAGTTCGCCGGATCGTGCAGCAGCACTTTGGCCGCGTCTTCCAGGCGTCCTGCCCTTGACAGTTGGTACACCACCAGCGAGACGGTGAACGGCGGCGTCGTGCGTTCGGGATAACCGAATCTCCTGCCGGCCTCGCGAAAGCGTTTGTGGATCGCCTCGATGCCTCCCTTGTCGTAGAGTGCCAGGCAGTCCTGCGGCAGCCGCCATTCCTCGAAGATCGTCTCCAACCCCCGGTAGATGCTGGGCAGCGGAATCGACATGTGATCGTCCTGCTTCATCCACTCGAAGTTCCATCGAAACCCGGCAGGGGCTTTCTCGCTGAGTACGCTCGTGAACCCGCGGATCTCGGCGTCCGGCTCGCCGGAGCCGCCCGCCGCCGTCATGTACAGGTCCGCCTGAAGTTCCTTCGAGTTCGCGAAGAACGTCTCCGCCTGCGCGACCACCGCGCGATTGTTCCAATACAAGCTCGGGTCCGCGGCGATGTACGCGTTGAACAGCTTCGGCCGCGCGATCATGGCATGCACTGCAAACAACCCGCCGAATGAGTGGCCCACAAGCAGCCGGTAGGGCCGGGTCCGGTAATTCTTCTCTATATACGGCACCAATTCCTCGGTGACGAATGAGAGGAACGCTTCCGCGCCGCCCCCGCCCGGCGAAAAACGGTTGTCGGACTCCACGGTGGAAGGCGTCGTCAGATCGCGTGTACGCTGCGCAATATCTCCGCTGGCGACTCCCACCACGAGCATTTTCGGTATGCGATCGTTCTCGCCCAGAAAATTCACGATGCCGCTCGCATAGTGGAAATGCGTTTCGGCATCGAGCAGGTAGAGCACCGGGTAGCGCTGGGTGCCGTCGTCATATCCAGCGGGCTTCGACACCACCAGCGAGCGCGATTCCTTGAGAATCCCCGACTGCAGTTGAACCCGTTCGCCGATCACGACCGGCCCCGCCGGGTTCTGCGCCGGCGCGCCGGCCGCCGCCGCGAGAAAACCAACCAAGGCAAGAAACCTCGCCGTCATCATGCGGATCCTCCCGCTACAGCCCGTTTTGAAGCAGGTGCTGCAGTTTGAGACGATTCTATCTCTTATGTTAAGTCTCCACGAGGACATTTAGCCGTCTCGCAGCAGTGCCGCTGGGCGACACGCCCGGGAATCCGCGCTCTGGGGGTTTACGCCCGGCGAGGGAGGAAACTTCGAGCGAGGTCGCGTCCTTCGGAACCGCCAGGGCGGCAACCGTCGCGGCGCTGTCCAGTCCGCCGGCGGGCGGCCTTACGCGTGCGCGGGCGGCGGCGCGACGATGGGGGCGTCCTTCAGCACCACCAGGGCGACGACCGTGGCGGCGGCGCCGAGGACGGCGAGCCCCAGGCCAACCCACAGCAGGATGCCGCCCAGTCCGCCGACGGGCACCTTGTACTGAATGATGGGGTCGCCGGTTTCGGATTTGTCCTCGACGAAGTTCGAAGCCGACGCGGGGAGCACCAGTTTGGCGTTGGTCTGCGCGATGACGCCGTTGCCTTGCGCGTCGGCGAAGTTATACGAGTACGTGGTGCCGTTGCGTTCGCCGCCTTGCCATTGCTTGGGCACGCGGAACTCGAAGACTCCACCGCCCCTGGGGATGACGGCGCCGAGGATCTTGACCGAAGTGGTGATGACGCGGTTCATGGCGTCGATCTTGACATTCCAATCGCTGGTGTCGTACTGGCCGGTGTAGTAGTTGTTCATGTCGCGGCGCAGGAGTCCCTGATCCTGTCCGTACTTGTTCTGCCAGGCGGCAAACTGCTGGGCCGTGAGCGTGGACGTCGAGGTCAGGACGCCGTCTCCGACCGGCGAGATAGTCATCACATTGGAGATGTTGAAGGTCTCCGGCGTGTTCAGCGAGTTCTGGGCGAACGCGCCCGGCGCGAGAGATAGCAACGAAACGGAAAGAAGCAGCTTGTAGAAGATTTTCATATCGCCTCCCAAGGAACGTTACGCACCAAGACGGATTCCGCTGAGAATCCGGGTTATGATCGGCTGCCAGGTGGCCGCGCCGGGTTGGGCCGCGGATGCCACCACCATGGCAAAACCGCTGCGCACCTGCGCTACGACCATGGTGCCGGAAAACGTGCCCCCGGCTCCGGAAACGGTAAGGGGAAAGGCCGTCACAGACCGCCCTCCCACGACGGTCTGACTGGGCGATCCGAGGTTGCCGGCGCCGCCGATTTGCCGCAGCGCGGCGCTGTACTGAGCGATCACCGTCTGCAGGTTGGGCGCGGTGAAGAAGGCCACCTCGACGCTGCAGTGGCGGGAAAGGTCGTTGGCGGCGAAGGCGTAGCCCGGCAGGATGCGGCGGATGGTGGCGACGGCCTGCGTATTCACCACCCAATCCGCCGGGTAGGGAACGGCCACGAGGCCATTGGGATCCTGCCATGTGCGCATGGCGACACCGTTATTCACCGGGGTGGCCGGCAGTTGGTTATCGACGACGGGGCGGTAGACCGCGGGGCGCCGCACGCCATGGCGGCGGTCGTCGAGGAGTTTGGAGAGATCGTTGGTATCCACGGGTTCCAGCTCCGGCGGGCGAATGCCTTGCGCCTGCACGGCCTGGACGTCCAGGACAACCATGGTGCCTTTGTCCTTTTGGTCCGCAAAAGTCTTCGTCGCGGATTTCACGGCCTGATCGAAGGTCATGGCGGCGCCCAGGTTGCCGCCGGCGCCGCCGCCGATTCCGGTCGTCTCGACGGGGAACTGGGTTCCGTCTCCGGCCTGCAGGACGACGAACGCGTGGCCGGGGATGAGGATCAAGTAGACCTTGGCCCCCGCCGCCTGCGCAACGGAACACCACAGCAGCGCCAGTTCGACGCACAGTCCGGAATTTCCCTGGATCACGTCGCGGGGCATGCGGATGCTCTGCATCAGGCTGCTAACGTCCCCGACGTTATCCGGCACTCCCTTGGTGCCCGAGTAGGTCATGCCGAGCGAGACCATGTAGTCGTAAACGCTCTTGGCCATGGCGGCCATGTCTTTGCCCTTGTCCATGGTGTTGATGCCGCCGTAGGCTTCGCTGACCTTGGCGTAGAAGGTCTTCACCACCGGGTCTTCGTCGGTGACGAAGGATGCCAGCAATGGATCGTTGTCGAAGACGTCGAAGTAGTTGAGGATTTCGTTGGCGGGAAGGCTGGTGAAAGCGAACTCGCTCAAGCCGCGGAACTCGAAATCGCGCTTCTCCAGGTGCGGCTCGGAGGCGCCGTCGTACTGGATCTGAACTTCGAGCGTGGCGGGCGTACGCGTGCGAATTTGGGTGACCTTGGCGGGGAACTTGGGGTAGTACACGAAGACCACGGTTTCCCCGGGAATGATCTCGGCCACCTCGTCGGGGGTGGTCCAGGTGATGTAATCGGGGATCTGGTAGGAGATCTTGACGTGCTTCAAGGAGCCCTTGCCGGTGTTCTGCAGGACCGATTTGGCGAACCAGTACTTGCCCCGGACGGCTTCTGGATTGCCATACGTCTTGTAGGCCACGGTCATCACCGTGGGCTGCCAGTACACCTTGGTGGAAAGAACGCCGCCGCCGGCACGGCCGAAAACCGCCCAGCAGAGCAGCAGCAGGAGGCCGAGCGCGAGCAGTCCCAAGCCGCCGAAGAGCGCCAGTTTGCGTGGCGACTGGGCCGAGGCAGCGGGACGAGGCCGCGGAACGAAAACGGGGGCCGGCGGGATGGAGACGGGGGGCGGCGGGACGGAGACGGGGGCGGGAACGACGGGCACCACCACGGTAGCCTGGGCGTGCTGCTTGGTAGGAGCGTCGGAGGCAGCGGTGACTGTGATCGTATCGGCCCGGGGGTGGACATCCACTTCAAATTCGGGGCCGCCGGCGCCCAACTGGACGCGATCGCCGGGAGCCAGCCTTACCTCTCCCTGGATGCGCTGGTGGTTAACGAAGGTGCCGTTGCGGCTGGCCAGATCGGTAAGAGCCAGCGTGAGGGGGGCACGGCTGGTGACGGCCAGCTTGGCGTGGCGGCGGCTGACCATTTCGTCCCGGCCGGGGTCGAAGTGAACGGCACAGCCTTCTTCGCGGCCGAAGATGACTTCAACGAGGGAATCGACCGGAAACTCCTGAATTCTAGCGTCGGCTCCGAGGTGGCGGATGATGATGCGCTGTTCCATTTTCTAGTAGTCTCCAATAACGCGCTCAACCGAACAATGCGTGGGTAACATATTAGCATAGCGGCAAAGTGGGGAAGGCGTCCGGGAAACTGGCGCCCTGGGGACAAGACGCGCCGGGGCGGTGGTGGTGTGGCGGGGCGCCTGGAGAACGAAGCGCGCCGGCGCGCCGCGGTGGTTGGGGGCGGCGATGGGGGAAGCGCCGGGCGGTCTTTCCGCCGCGGTGGTGGGGGGCGGCGATGGGGGAAGCGCCGGGCGGTCTTTCCGCCGCGGTGGTGGGGGGCGGCGATGGGGGATGCGCCGGGCGGTCTTTCCGCCGCGGTGGTTGGGGGCGGCGATGGGGGAAGCGCCGGGCGGTCTTCCCGCCGCGCTATTCGACGACCGCTTGCGGGCTGTTCCGCTGGATGTTTTCGAGAAGACCGAGGAGTTCGGCGGAGTTCAGGGGTTTGGAGATGTAGCTGTCCATGCCGGCGCTCAGGCAGCGTTCCCGATCGCCCTTCATGGCGTGAGCGGTCATAGCGACGATGGTCTGGTGCTTTCCGGTGGCGCCTTCCCGGGCGCGAATTCTGGCGGTGGCCTCCAGGCCATCGAGTTCGGGCATCTGCACATCCATGAGGACGAGATCGAACTGCCGCTTCTCGAGAGCGCCGACGGCCTCCAGTCCGGTGGCCGCGAGCGCGACGGTGTGTCCATGTTTCTCGAGGAGGCGGCGGACGACTTTCTGGTTGACGGCATTGTCCTCGGCGACCAGAATGCAGAGGCCGCGAAGGTCCTCGCGGAGAGAGGGAGGGGTGGCGGGACTCTCCGGGCAATCGGCGCCCGGGCGGCCGCCGAGAACGGTGAGCATGGCGGCGCGAAGCTCGGCCCGGCGAACCGGCTTGGTGAGATAGGCCTGGATGCCCAACTCGCGGCAGCGCGCGGAATCGCCGTTCTGGCTGGCCGAAGCGAGGAGGATGATGCGGAGGCCGGCCCAATCCTGGTTCTGGCGGACGGCCGCGGCGAGGGAGAAGCCATCGGTTCCCGGCATGTGGACGTCGGAGATCATGAGCGGGAAGGGCGTTCCACGGGCGCACGCCCGGTCGAGCGCGTCCCGCGCTTCGTCCGCGCCCGAAACGCTGGCGGGCTTCATTCCCCAATGCGCCAGCAGTCCGTCCAGAACGCGGCGGTTGGTGGCGTTATCGTCCACCACCAGCACGGGGACGCCGGACAACCGGGACGCGTCGGCGGGGAGCGACCGTTCGGCCGGACTCCCACCCACGCCGCACCGCGCGGTGAAGTGGAAGCGGCTGCCGTGTCCCGGCTGGCTTTCCACCCAGATCCGGCCCTGCATGAGCTCCACCAGGCGGGCGGAGATGGTGAGTCCCAAACCGGTGCCGCCATAGCGGCGGGTGGTGGAGGCGTCGGCCTGGGTAAACGGGGCGAAAATGGAGGATTGCTTTTCGGGCGGGATGCCGATGCCCGTATCGGCCACGGTGAAGTGCAGGACGGTCCGCGGGCCGCCGGTTTCCTCCACGCCCGCATGCAGCGCCACTTCGCCGCGTTCGGTGAACTTGATGGCGTTGCCGAGAAGGTTGAGGACGATCTGGCGGAGGCGGGCGGGATCGCCCACGATGGTCTCCGGGACATCCGGGGCGACCTCGCAGGTCAGTTCGAGGTCTTTTTCATGGGCGCGGAGCGCGATGCCGCGGGTAGCCTCGTCGAGGCTGTCCCGCAGGTTGAACTCGATGGGGTCGAGTTCGATCTTGCCGGCCTCGATCTTGGAGAAGTCGAGGATGTCGTTAATGACGGTGAGGAGGGAATCCGCCGAGGCGCGGGCGGTCTCGATGCACTCGCGCTGCTCCCTGGTGAGCACGGTGTCGAGAGCGAGTTCGGTCATTCCCAGGACGCCGTTCATGGGAGTTCGGATCTCGTGGCTCATGTTGGCGAGGAACTGGCTCTTGGCGAGACTGGCGGCGGCGGCGGCCAGTTCGGCGGCCTTGCGAACCTCGATTTCCTGGCGCAGCTCGGCGGTGCGCTCCTCGATGAGACGGGCGAGGTTCCGCTGGCGGCGCCGCAGCTCGCGCACGCGCAGGCGATAGATGCCCGTGGCGGCGGCGGCCAGGGCCAGGGCGCAGAGAGCGTAGAACCAGGAGGTCTGATAGTAGCGCGGCTGGGCCAGGAAGGCGAACGAAGCTCCGGCCTGGTTCCAGATGCCGTCGTTGTTGCAAGCGACTACGCGGAAGCGGAACGCGCCCGGGGGGAGATTGGTGTAGTAGGCGGTGCGCCGCGGGCCGGCGTCGACCCAATCGGCGTCAAAGCCCTCCAGCCGGTAGCGGAAGCGGACCAATGTGGGGAACAGGTAGCTGAGGGCGGTGTAATGGAACTCGATCTTGCCGCCGGCGCGGACCGCGGCGCCATCGTACAAAGTCCTTTGCCGCTCGTCGGTCACGCGCTCGATGAGCACCGGCGGGATGCGGGAATTGGACTTGAGGCGCCGGGGGTCGATTTCGAGCACTCCTCCGCGAGTGGCGAAGTGGAGCGCGCCGGTGGAAGTTTTCCAGGCCATGGGCGCACTGGCAAACGGGAAATCGCCGCCGCCGCGGATGCCGTCGAGGACGCCGAACGCCTGTGGGTGAACGGCGGGTGCGCGCCCTTCGGCGACGGCGTTCAGTTCGGCGCGGGAAACCCGCAGCAGGCCGGAACCGCTGGCGAACCACAGATAGCCCTGGTCGTCTTCCAGGATCTGCCCCATTTTCCCTTGGGGAACGCCCTGGTCCTTGCGGAAGGCGGTGACCCGCCCGCCGGCGACGCGCATGAGGCCGTCGCCGGAGGCGCCCCACAGATATCCCTGGGAGTCCACATGGATGCCCAGTACGATGTTTCTCCTGGCTCTCGAGTCTCTGACCATCGCGGGCAGAAACCGGCCGTCGCGAAATTCCTGGACGCCCTCGTCGTTTCCCACCCAGAGGGCGCCGTCGGGGCCCTCCGCCATGGCGTTCAGGGGGAGTTTTGCCAAGCCCTGGGCCGAGCCGAAAACCGAAACCGTATCGCCTTGAAACCGCATGAGTTCTTCGCGAGAACTGGCCCAGACGGAGCCATCCCGCTGCTCGAACAGGAGAGCGATCGTTCCGTGCAGTTGCCAAGTGCGCTGGGGGCTGCCCCTGGGTTCGCCGCGGAACTGCTGCAGGATGCCGCTTTCGCAACCGGCCCAGACGTTGTTCGAGCGGTCGCGCAGAACAGGCCAGGCGAGATCGCTCGAGAGCCCGTCCCTGGCGCCATAGACGGAGATTTCTCCCGACGGCCGGATGCGGGCCACTCCGGCGGTAGTCCCCAGCCACATATCTCCCCACCGGTCCTGCTGAACCGAGCGGACACTGTCGCTGGGAAGCCCTTCCCGCATGGTGCGCATGGTTACGCGGTATTCCTTAAAACGGTTGATGCCCCCTCCGGCCGTGCCCAGCCACACACTCCCTTCGGCATCTTCCAGCAGGCACCGGACCACCTGGTTGGAAAGGCCATCGCGGGTCTGATAGGAACTGAACTTCCCGCCGGCGAAGCGGCCGAGACCGCCGCCTTCGGTGCCGATCCAGAGCGAGCCGTCCCGGTCGGTGAGGAGCGTCAGGATGCCGCCTGGGGGAACGCCGTCGCGGGCCGAGAAGGCGCGAAACTTGCCGTCGCGCAACTCGGCCACGCTCCCCCGGTGCGTACCCACCCAGACTCCGCCATTGGGGGCCGGTGCGACTCCAAATACCAGGTTCTCGGGCAGTCCGTCCTTAGTGGTATAGATGCGCTCGGAAGCGCCATCGAACCGGTGCAGACCGTTGTTCGCCGCCACCCAGACGGCGCCGGCGGGGTCTTCCATGATGGCATGCACATTGGCTTCCATGGCGCCTGCGAAGAGGCGGGTGACGCGGCCGTGGTCGAAACGCGAGAGTCCGCCGTCGCCGCCGATCCACAGCGTTCCGCGTGAATCCACCAGCAGGGCGCGATAGATGCGGGAGCGAATGCCGAAATCCACCGCTACTTCCTCGAACTTGCCGTTGCGGTAATGGACCAGCCCCGACCCGACGCCGCAAGCGGCCCACATCGACCCATCGCGATCGGGCGCCAGGGCCGTAAACCAACTGGTAGGCGCCCCGTTGGATGTATTGAAGACGGTGAAATTGACGCCATCGAACCGAGCCAGGCCGTCGGTGGTGGCAAACCACAGATACCCGTCGCTGGTTTGTGCCACGGCGCGAATGGCATCCTGAGGCAGACCGTCGGCGGTGGTCCAGACGTCGTGGCCGAACTGCGTCACGGCAAGGCGTGGATCGAGTCCCCACAAGAGCGGGGAGACCAGCGCCAGCGCTAGTATGGTCCGGCGTAACACCTGCACTTTGCTATATCGGCCTAAAGGCTGGATTCCTTTAAACGGGCCAGCCGCGAGAACGGGGAGAGCGCGAGGCTGCTCTTGTGCCGCCTTGGCGCGATGGACGGCGGGGCGATCCGGCGCGGACCGGTGGCGCGGGAGCGAGGGTGGTTCGACAAACGTCCCGACGCCCGACGCGGTTGTGATGGTGGCGGGTGGCCGCGATCCGCGGAGATGGTTCCGGCCGGTTGCCGGCAAGCTGCGGGCGTTTGCGGGCAGGTGCGACGAACCGTTCCGGCGGCAGGCCAGGTCCGGAACCGCCGATGCTAACTTTAGTTCACCATAAAATGATATTTTAAGTTTACATGGTTTACTGCGTAAGCAACATTCCTTTACTTCAATTTGGCAGTACATTTATATCAACCACCAAACTTGTACAATGAGAGACCCGACTTCATCCACAGGGCCTGTCGGCGCGGTCCGGCGGGCGAGGTGGGCCGGCGCGGGCCAGGTGCGGCGGATAGTTGGAACGGGGGTATGGGCCGCGTCCAAGCGCCGGATGGCCGGGTTGCTCGGTTCCGCGGGTGCGGCGGATAGTTGGAACGGGGCCATTGGCCGCGTCCAGGCGCCGGATGGCCGGGTTGCTCGGTTCCGCGGGTGCGGCGGATAGTTGGAACGGGGCCATTGGCCGCCGCGTAACCGGGAACGGGAATCGATGAAACCGAAGATCGAGCGCATCGTATTTGCGACGGAACGACACCTGCTGGCGGCGGGCCTTCGCGAACTGCTGCGCCGCGCCGGATTGGAAGCGGAGCCATGCGTGGTGGAACCGGCCGAGCTTGCCGATATCGTGCAATCGCAGGAAACCTGGCTGATCGTGCTGGACAGCGAAGGTCCGCTGTTCTGGGAAGAAATGGATGAGGCGCGGCTTCGCGCCCCGAAATCGCGCTTCGTGATCTGCGGCGGCGCCATCACACCGGGACTGGTGCTGGCGGCCATGAAACACGACCTGGACGGCGTCATTTCCACCCGCTTGCCGGAGCAGGAAGCCACCGAGGCCCTGGTGCGAATCTGCAACGGGGAACGGCAGTTCCGGTTTCAGGACGGGATGGAGGCGGGCACGCCGGCGGCACCGCCCCTGTCACGCCGCGAGAGGCTGGTACTCGCCATGTTGGCCGACGGTCTCCGCAACCGCCAGATCGCGGTGGCCTTAGGGACCTCGGAGGACAGCGTCAAAGTGCACGTCCACCGGCTGCTGCGGAAGACGGGCACCCAGCGCCGTCAGGAACTGGCTCGGCTGGCGGGGCCGCTTCTGGCGCGCGCCGAGGAAGGTTCGGAGACTTCGGCCTTCGACCACGCGTGGATGTTCGGCGGGCATTCGGCCTGATTGCGGCGCGGCGCCGGCTCACAGGTTCGACCGGATTCCCTCGCAGCGGACGCTCCAACCTTTTTTCGGAAAGCCGGGCGCGGGTTCGGCGGGCGAGCCTTGCCAACCGGCGGCCATCATGGCGGCGGCCGCAAGCAGCGCGCCGTTTCCGGGCAGATAGACCGGCAGGTTGGCGCGCTGCCAGTTGTGTCCGTTGGCGCGCCAGGCGTTCTTGGGCGATTCCAGGAACAGCGCATCCACGGCCAGTTCCGGCTGGCCGAGCCGCGCGGCGGTCATGGCCACGGCGGGGAAGTCCCATCCCCAGGTGTCTTCCCAACGCCACACGTCGAAGACTTTGCGCAGGGTGCGGCGCATGGCGTCGCGGTCGATGCCTTCGCCCTGGAGCATGCCGCAGGCGTACAGCATGGACGGGTGGTCGCGATTGCGCGCGGTGAAGGTCTGCGGACAATTCTCGTGGGCCAGATAGACGCCATCCATCACGGTGGGCGCGGACAGCCGCCGCCGCACGTCGTCCCACTTAGCCACGCGCTCCAGCCCAAGCCGCTGGCGCCACGCCTGGGCGATGCCCAGCGCCTGTTTCCAGTAGGCCAGTTCGAAGGTGGGATTCCAGGTCTCGCGCGCGGGGTGGTTCTCCTGGGCCGGAATCACCGGCGGGCCGAGCACGTAGCGGCCGTTGCGCTCCACGGCGAAGGCGGCCATGAACTCGGCGGTCCGCATGACCACGTCCTGGTAGCGGTCGAGGGTGGCGCGCCCGGGGTGGGAGTTGTAGCACGCTTCGGCGTACAGGATGGGATGGGGCTGCTGCCAGATCAACAGCTCGCCGACGTTGGAGGGGCTGTCCTGGCCGCTGGGCGAGGTCATCTTGGGCCAGCGCGCGCCGGGGTAGCCTTGCCGCTCGGCCTTGTTGCGCGCCAGCGGCAGGATGCGGGAATACCATGGGAGGCTGCGCTCCAGCAGTTCCGCGCGGCCCCACATGGGGAAATGCGCGGCGTGCCACCAGTGCATTTCCAGGTGGAATTTGCCGAACCAACTGTTGCAGGTTAGGCCGGTCTCCTGGGGGGGCAGGGAACCGGCGCACTGGATGGCGGTGAGGTACTGGGAGAGTACGATGCGGCGTTCGAGTTCGGGCGCGCGCGAGTCGGCGCTGCCCGAGAGGTCGATCGAGCCGCCGCTTGTCCAGAAGCGGTTCCAGTGGGCGGCGGCGGCGGCGAAAACCGAATCCGGCGGCGGGGGCGCGCCAGGGGTGGGACGCGGCGAAAACTGGCAGGTGAAGGCCAGCGGCGCGGGGCCGGCAGCCAGCGTCACGCGATGCCGGCCGTCGAACGCGGCGCTGCCAGGCTCGGCCCAGGAGAGGCCGACGGCGTAACTGTCGGCGTCCAATTGGCGGTCCAGGCGAAGCAACCCGGCGGCGCGCTCCGCGATGGCGGTACGGTGGCGCTGGGGCGCGCTCCAATCCGAGGCGTTCATGCCGGTGGAGCCGTAGGGGAACTCGATCTCGACCGCCAGGCCCCCGCCGGCGGGCAGCGACGATTCCACCCGCACCGCCAGCGCGCCCAACTCCGGATGGCAGCAGGTCCGCACGGTTACCGGCTGGCCGCGCAGGCGGAACCGGCTGGTGATGGTGCCGGTCCACAGGTCGAGCTTCTGCTCGATAGGTTCGAACTCCCCGGGCGTGGGCCGCTTGCCATCCAGCGTGAGGCCGATACGCGCCAGGTTTAGCCGGTGGGGGTTCTCGCGCAGCCAGGCGAACAGCGGCTCCTGCCCGCGCGAACTGGTCTTGTAGCCCACCTGGCGGCCGTAGGTGTCGAACATCTCCAGGCGCAACTGGTCCGGGCTGAGGCCCTCGGGAATGGGATACGAATGCCAGCCCCACTGCGAAAGCGTACAGAGCGGCGTGGTCTTCTCGTACAGGTCCGAAAAGGTCTGCAACCCCGTGAAATCGGCGGTAAATGCGAACTCGCCGTTGCCCACCGAGAGCGGTGCGTTGAAGTCGGGCGAAGAGAGGCGGGGCGAATGGCGGCCGGCAATGGCGGCGCGATCGAGCGCGGGAGCGGCGGCGCGCCAGGGGCGGGCGGACGCGGCGGCGGAGGTTAGAAGGATGAGTTCACGGCGAGTCAATCGGGGCACGGCAGAATCACGATAACACGGCGGCGGCTTGTGGGGCGGACCCCCTGGTCCGCGGCCGGCCCCCTGGCCGGCCTCTTGTCGGTTACTGGCGATCGATCCTGCGGCCGAAGAGCGGGACGTGGGCGTCCCGCGCGGACCAGGGAGTCCGCCCTACTGCCGGAGGTTGCAATGCAGCCGGCAGAGGCGCTCGGCGGCGCCAACCAGCAGGACCATCAGCGCCGCCCGGTCGTGGTTGCCAGGGTCATCGGCGAGCAGTTGCTCCAACTCCCCAACCGCGGATTGCAACCGGCCGGCGGCCTGGCACATGGCGGTCTTGGGCGGCTTCCCGGGCGCGGGCAGGGCGAGTTGGGCCTGCCGCTTCAGATCCTGCACGGCGGCCGCCAGCTTGGGGGCGTTCTGCGGCACGATGGCAATCGTTTCGCCGCCATGCCGCAGGCCATCGGCAGTCACCGATCCGGCGATGCGGCGATAGTCCTCCGGCGCGATCGGAATCAAGCCGGTCAGATAGAAGTACGTCTCGCCGAATTCTTCGAACAGGCGGATTGTCTTGTCCGCCAGCGAACGGCTGATACCCAGGCGCCGTGAGCAGAACTCATCCCAGGTCAGACCGAAAGTCTTGTACTTCTGCTCATCCTTCATGCTGCGGAGGCAGTGGGCATCGGCCGCCGAGCAGCGTCCCGCCATGCCACTGAATGCCTGTTTACGTCCCAGCCAGGCTCCCAAATCGATTGCTTCGTCGAACTTCCTCTCGTCCATGCCAGACATCCCCCCAAAAGCGAAAAACCGCTCCGCGTGGCGGTTTTTGGAATAGTAACTGTAGAAGAATCAATCGGTTACAAAACGAAAAACCGCCACGCGCGTGGCGGTTTCCTGGTCCACCCGATCTCTTCCCACCTGTATTGTATCCACCCGATCCCAAATTCCGGCCGTCCGGAAATCCGCTCGCCGGCCGTAAACCGCTGGCGTACGGCAAGATGCGGGGCACAAAAATAGTCGCAAAAAGTTGTGAACGGCTTTTGGGAGCCTGGAAGGGGGACGGAATTTCCCCCGAACCGGAGGCGGCGGGGCTGATGGCGGCGGGGCTGACGGCGGCTGGGCTGATGGCGGCGGGGCTGATGGCGGCGGGGCTGACGGCGGCGGGGCTGATGGCGGCGGGGCTGACGGCGGCGGGGCTGATGGCGGCGGGGCTGATGGCGGCGGGGCTGATGGCGGCGGGGCCGATGGCGGCGGGGCTGACGGCGGCTGGGCTGATGGCGGCGGGGCTGGTGGCGGCGGGGCTGATGGCGGCTGGGCTGATGGCGGCGGGGCTGACGGCGGCGGGGCTGATGGCGGCTGGGCTGATGGCGGCGGGGCTGATGGCGGCGGGGCTGACGGCGGCGGGGCTGACGGCGGTGGGGCTGATGGCGGTGGGGCCGATGGCGGCGGGGCCGATGGCGGCGGGGCTGATGGCGGCGGGGTTACCGGGATTCCTGCTCGCCGCGCGGCAGCGGCAATGACATCTCGACCACTGTCTGGCTGCCGCGGAATTCCAACTCCAGCCGCGCCGCGGGGCCATAGCAGATCTCCAGGCGGCGGCGGACATTTTGCAGTCCGACTCCGGGCCCGGAAGTTGCGCCGGAGGCATCGCCGCCGCTGTTCTCCACCGTGACGCGGAGGTTGCCGCCTTCGAGGGCGGCGCGGATGCGCACGGAGCCGGGGCCGGGGCGTGGCGCAATGCCGTGCTTGATGGCGTTCTCCACCAGCGGCTGGATGGACAAAATGGGGATGGGGACGGCGAGCGCGGCGTCATCCTCCTGGATGGCGATCTCCAGCCGGTCGCCGAGTCGCGCCTTTTCCACCTCCAGATACGCCCGCACAATCCGCATCTCCTCGGCCAGCGGCACGAAGGTCTTGCCGGATTGCAGGAAGTAGCGGAAGATGTCGGCCAGGTTGAGGACCATGCGGCGGGCGCCCGTGGCTTCGCGGGGGATGGCGCCGTAGAGGGCGTTCAGGGCGTTGAACAGGAAGTGGGGATTGATCTGGGATTCGAGGGCGCGCAGTTCGGCCTGCGCCACCAGCCGGTTCATTTCCTCGCGCCGCATGGATTCCACGCGCTCTTCCACAACGCCAGAGGCGCGAGCCAGCGAATCGAGGTCTTCGCCCAGATAACGCCGGCCGCCCTGGCGGTGGCCCAGAAGGACGAGGCGGGAATCGCCGGCGACGAGGCGGACGGGAACCAGGGTCTCGGCCCACTTCCACTTGTCCGCGGAGGCGGAACCGGCCAGCAGGTCCGCGCTGGCAGGGGCGCGGAGGCCAGCGGCGCTTTCGGCCTGGCTCTGTTGGACGACGGCGAAATCGCCGGTGCGGAGAGCGGCGGCCATCCGGGCGGCCGCCCAGTCGAGGTAGGCCTGCTCGTCGGAAAACGCGGGGCCGTTCTTGATCGCCGCCGCCAGGCGCTCCATGCCGCCCTGAAGGAAGACCGCGTGGGCGAGCCAGGAATGCAGGCGGTCGCGCAGCCAGGCGAAGAATACCAGGAAGAGGCCGACGGCGATCAGCAGCAGCGCCTCCTGCAACGGGTCGGGGCGGACGCGCTCGACCAGCGCCAGGCGGAAGGCGGCGGCGATGACCAGCCACGTGAGCACGGCCGCCAGCAGGGCGTTCGCCAGGAAGCGCACGAAAGCGTCCAGCAGGACGAAGCGATAATCCTGCAAGAGCACGAAGAGGGCCAGGGGAATGCCGGCGTGGTGGACCACCAGCTCGCTGGACCAGGCCTGGCTGGCGTGGCCCGCCCCGAAATGGACGAACGACATGGCAAACAGGGCCAGACACATGGACGCCAGAATGCGGCCACCCCGGCGGAAGGCCGCGCGGGCCGCGGCAGTCCCGGCCAGCAACAGGAACCCGACGGTGATGACCAGCAGCGCCAGTTGATGGAGCGATGCGCCGTTGCCGGCGATTTCCAGAAAGTGCGCCACCACGGCCACGCCGCTGAGCGCGTAGCCGCAGACCACCAGCGCGGGCTGGCTGCCTTCGAGCGAGATCTGCAGCAGCACGGCGGGCAGCAGACTCAGCACCGAGAAACTGACGGCGACCACCAGGTTGAGAACCGCCGGGGGCATGCCCGGCCGCACCAGCGCCGCGAGCGAACCTAGATTCCACAGCAGGGACAGCGCCGCGGCAAGTGCGGAGAGATTGCGGCCGCGCGAGCCGCTCCACCCGCGGCCGCTGAACAACAGGAACAGGAAGATGGCGAAAATCAGCGCCCCGGCCGCGTGACCGAGCACGTTGATGAGCAGGGGTTGGTCGAGGCCCGGCATCGTCAGCACCGCAACATACGCCGCACGTTGTGGGCCAGCCGCTTGCTGACGATCAATTCCCGGCCGTCGCTGAGCGTCAGCATCCACCGCTGGCTGCTCAGGGGCGTCATCTTGCGGACGTGGCCAACGTTCACCAGGGCGTTGCGGTGCACGCGCTGAAACGGAGATCCCGGCCCCAGGCGCGCCTCCAGGGCGCGCAACGTCTCGGTGGCCATGAAACGCCGGCGGGCGGTGAGAATCCAGACGATCTCGCGCTCGGCCTGGAACGCCAGCACGTCGTCCAGATTCAGCAGGTGGTACGTGGAGCCGCTCTTGCCGGCGATTTTGCGGCCCGTCCCCGGTATCTCGCTGAGGCGGACGAGGGATTCCACCACGCCGCGCGGGTCCCGGCGAAGCTGGCGGACGCGGTTCAGGGTCTTCTCCAGCCGTTCGCGGCCGACCGGTTTGAGCAGGTAATCCAGCGCCCCGGCATCGAACGCGCGGATGGCGTGCTGGTCGTAAGCGGTGACGATGACGATGACAGGCTGTGCGCCTAGCGGCAGGCGATGGATCACGTCGAAGCCGCCCAGGCCGGGCATTTGCAGATCGAGCAGCACCAGGTCGGGCTGGAGCCGCGCGATCTGGGCCAGCGCCTCCTCGCCGCTGGAGGCTTCGCCGGCCACGATGACATCGTCGAACCCGGCGAGTTCCTCGCGCAACACCTGGCGCGCGATGGGCTCGTCATCGACGATCAGCGTTCGCAGCGTGGACATTGGGCTAGGCCGCGGGCCGCTTGCTTACGCTCGCGGTTCAGTGGCGACTGCACTAGAATACCAGCCCGACGCGTGCAACGGCCGTGCGGGGCGCCAGGAAATGCGTGCCGCTGAAAGTGGACAGGAAGTTGTAGAGCGCCACTTTGTCGGTGAGGTTCTCGATCTGGAAAGAAGCGGTGAACCTGGTGTGGCCCTCGCGGTGGAACAGGTTGTCGGTGCCCACGCCGAGATTGAAAACGTTGCGGGGTTTGACGCGGTCGGGATTGCGATCGTCGTTCTCCGTGCCGGCGGCGGGCAGGGTCAGGAGCTTTGAAGTAACGGTTCCGCCGCAAGACGCGATGGGACTGGACGGGGTGGCGGAAACGCCGTTGCAGGCCAAGCCGATGGTGGTCTGCTGGTTGGGGGTGAGGGCCATGGCCGCGGCGGCATCCGGCACGCCGCTGACCACCAGGCCGCTATCGTAGCGCCAGGTTAGTGCGATCCACTCGGCGGTCTTGTGCTGGTAGCGGAAGACGCCGGTGGATTGGAATGCCTGGTCGTGATCGATGCGGAAGACGCTGCCATTGAGCGGCGTGCCCTGCGGGATTAGGCCGCCCTCCTCGGGGAAGAAATAGCGGGCGCGGGAGTGGCCGAAGTTCCAGTAAGCCTGGAAACCGTGCAGGTTGGTGGTGCTGAGACGGCCGGTAACGCCATCCACTTTGGAGTTGTGCCACGAGATGGGGAAGGTGATGGTGGTGTTGAGCAGCGTGCTGAAGTCGAAGCCGCCGTGGGTGTACTTCCAGAAATAGTCGGCGTCGATGAGCAGAAACTTTCCCAGCGCCTGCTGCAAGCCGGTATTGAACTGGTTGCGGAATCCCGGCTGGATGGGCACGGAAGTGGAGCCGAACACGTTTTGCGCCAGCCCGCCGGCGCCGGTCGCGCTGGAGAGCAGGAGGTTCTCGTTGAACGGGGTTTCCATGGTGCGGGCGTAGGCCACGCGCAGGACGGTGCCGGCGCCTTTGAGGTTATAGGCGATTCCGAGACGGGGTTCGGGCTCGGTCCTGGTAACCAGGCCGGCGTAGTGGTCGGCGCGGAAACCCACCGTGAACAGGAAATGGCCCTGGGTGATTTCGTCCTGCGCGTAGACCGCCTCCTGGTTGATATTCCCGGTGCCGTGGAAGGCGAAGAGGGCGCCGTGGCGGGTCAAGTCGTAAGCCAGCAGCGCCGGAGAGAACGCGGTGTTGGGCTGGAAGCCCGCCTGCGCGCACTGCGAGGGGTTGACGAGCGACGGGTCGCCCACGGAAATGCCGGCCGGGTCGATGCAAGGCGAGTTGAAGGTGGGATCGGTGATGCCGAAGTTGAAGTTCTCCAGCAACCGGGTCTGCTTGAGATCGATGCCGTACTTCAAACTGTGGTGGCCCTGCACGGTGGAGATGTCGGCCTTCACGCCCCAGTTCAGAAGCTGGCGGCTCTGCGACTGCGTGGCCGGTTGATCGTCCAGCGGGTCGGGGCTGCCGTAGTAGTTGAACTGGTCCTTGCGGAAGTAAGGGTTGATGGTCAGCAGCGTGTGCGCGCTGAAAGTGTGCTGATAGCCGGGCGCGAGACTCCAGGTGAGCACGCGCTGCCGCTGATCCTGGGTGAGCTGGTCGTAGCTGTTGGGAATTTCGATGGAGTTGCGGGCGGTGAACAGGTTGAGGTGAAGAATATTTGTGCCGTTGGGCTGATAGTCGAAGCGGTCGAAAAGCGTCTGGTTGTCGCCGGTATCGTGGATGTTGACGAACTCGGGCGTGTCGAGGAAGCGGTTGCTGCTGCCACCGTCGAGGGCCAGGAAGTTGCCTATCTTGGCGTTGCCGTACCCCAGTCCCACGCTGCTGCCGATGGTGGCAAACGATCCGTAGGAGACATCCGCGTTGCCGAACAGGCGTCCGGCGCCCAGCCCGGAGCGGGTGGTCACGTTGGCCACCAGGCTGGTTTTATCGCCGAACTCGGCGCCGGGAGAGCCGGTGGTCAGTTCCATACTCTGCACGGCGCTGGTGGGAAGCTGGGTGGAGAAGACCTTGCTCTGTTGATCGCTGATGGGCTGCCCGTCGATGACGAAGGTGACTTGGGCGTGGTCGCCAAGCGGATGGAAGAAGCCGTTTCCGTCGGCCGCCACGCCGCCGGTGCTGTAGGTGATGGCCTGGCTCAAGCCGGCGCCGGGGTCGTTGATGGGGAGCTTGGCCAGGGCGCTGAAGTCGGTATCCACGTGGGCCGAAGATGTGAGTTCGAGCATATCGGCTCCGCTTGCCTCCACCGTGACGCTGGTCTTCTCACCGGCCAAAGTCAGGGCAGCCTGGACTTTGATCGGGATGGAATTGCGCACGTCGAGGTCCTGCGAATACACCTCGAAGCCGGGCACGGTGATCGCCAGGTGGTAGGGATTCGGCGGGATGTTAGTCAGCCGGAACGCGCCGTCCTTATCGGTGGCGGCGGATTGCTTGTAGCCGGTTATCGGATTGTGGATGGACACGGCTGCCCTGGCCACGACTGAACCGGAGGGGTCGGCGACGGTTCCTTCGATGGTGCCGGCGTTTCCCAGAGACTGGCTGAAGGCGGAGGCAAGCGATAGCAGAGCGCACGCACACAGACCCAGGGTTCTTCTCATGATGCCCAGTATCCGCGGGGCGGGCCGACGGGCCTATGAGATTCCTACCGGCGGGCGCCGGTGGACGATGAGCGGGCTGGAATTTCCGGTGGGCGGGATTCCGGCCGGCGGGTGTGGGCGGCCCTCAGCGGGCGGCAAGCGCGTCCAGGCGGCGCCGGCGACAGATGCCGGGGGTGGGCGCGGGCGGAAAGTTACTCCGCCGCGGGCGCTTCCAGCCGGCGTCCGTAGTACCAGGTGGAAGCGGCCCACAGGGCGATCGCAGGCAGCAGGAACAGGCGGCTCGAGAAATACACGCTGGATGCGGCCATGGCCAGGAACGCGGCGTGCAGCAAGCCGAAAACCAGCCCGGCGCCGGTGGAGAAGCGCCAGCGGGTCTGCGGGCGCGGCCGGTTGACGGTGGGCGCGTGCCCCATGGCGAGCGTGGCGAGCGCGGCGGCGATTCCGGCCAGCGGCGCCAGCGGCAGGGTGAGCGGGATCGCGATCAGCAGGAAAGCCACGTCCTTCGCAGCCAGGATCTCCCAACCACGCAGCGGCAGCAGACGGTAGCGCGCCAGGCCGCCGGCGCCATCCAGACCGAACAGGCACTGCGCATAACTGGAGAGCGCCAGCACCACCAGCACGGTCATCGCCAGGAAGGCTTCGGGAGGCAGGGGCAGCCGGATGGCGCGGCAAATCAGGGCACTGAGCGAGAGGAGCAGGGCGCAATAGAAATCCAGCGTGGAGACGATCTCGCGCAGGTTCTTGCGGACGATCTGGTTCCAGCGGCCGGGAAACTGCGGCACATGCACCCAGACGGCGCGGCCGGGGATGAAGGGGAGATCGGAGAGCAGGAACGTGGCCACGAAAATGCCTGCCACGGCGGCCCAGAGTCCGAAACTCAGCTTGCCGCGCGCCGCCCATATGGCCAGGCCGGCGATCAGCCACGTGACGGGGTTGAGCCACGGGCTCAGGAGGCGCAGCAGGCGGCGCTCGCCGGGCTCGAGGGGCCACAGCGCGAGGCGCGAGGCGGGGATTTTGCGCAGCGGATCGGTGCTCAGGGGAAACAGCAGGACCAGGCCGATCAGCAGGTAGATGAAGCCGCCGGCTTCCCGAATGAGGAGCGCCGTCACCAGGAAGAAGTTGTTCCCGGCGACGGATTCGAGCGACCGCTGGTCGCGGTGGAACGCGGCCGCCAGGGCTTTCAGGATTGCGCCGGTCCGAGCCATTTCAGTTCCTCGACTACGGGCGCTTCGACCAGATCGAAATAGTGCTGTTCGAGCGACTGGGGGAGATCGGCGGGCGCCGAATTCCAGACGATCTTGCCCTTGCGGATCATCACCACCTGGGTGGCGATCTGTTCCACCACCGAAAGAATGTGGGAGGTCAGGAAGACCGTGACGCCGTGCTTTGCGACGGCCAGCAGGAGATCGCGCATGACCTTGGAGGTGACGGGGTCGATGGCTTCGAACGGCTCATCCAGAAACAGGGCGCGCGGGCTGGGAAGCAGCGCCATGGCGAAGGCGGTTTTCTTGCGCATGCCGTGGGAACAGGCGCCGGCGAAGGTCTGGCGGCCGTGTTCCAGGCTGAGCGCATGCAGTAACTGGTCCGCGCGGGCTCGGGTTTCGCGCTTGTCGATGCCGTAGACGGCGCCGGTGAGCAAGAGGTGCTCGTCCACGGTGAGGTCGTCGAACAGTCCCAGGTCCTCGGGGAGAACGCCGATGCGGCGCTTGAGTTCCATGGGGTTGGCGGTAACGTCCAGGCCGCAGACGGTGATGCTTCCCGAGGTGGGCGGCAGCAGTCCGGTGAGCATCTTGAGGGTGGTGGACTTGCCGGCGCCGTTGGGACCGAGGAAGACGCAGACCGCGCCCTTGGGGACATCGAGGGTAACGCGGTTGACGGCCACGAAGTTGACGAAGCGGCGCGTGAGGTTGCGGCAAGAAATCATGAGTTGGGCCGGTTGGACGTTAAGAGACTATTATCGCCTGTCCGGGAGCGGGCTCTGTACTACTACCTGTCAAATTCTTCGCGCACCGCGACGGTTTTATGTACTACTATTCTTCCACTTCTTCGCGCCCCGCGACGGTTTTATGTGGGGCAGGCTGGCAGCCTGCGGCCGATTGTTAATCGGCCCGGCGAGCGAAGCTCGCCCGTTCGGGTGACCCACTGGCCCCCGAAGCCCGAAACATTCCGCTTGGTTTGGTTGCGGCTATGCCGCTTTGCGGGGCAGCTTGACAACCCGATGCCGCATAAGTTTCTCAGGGCCGGGCAGCCCGCCGTTATCGTGGGGCGGACCCCCGGAGCGCAGTTCGCTCGCATAAGCAAGTGCTTGACACTTGCGGGAAGCCGGCCAGGGGGCCGGCCGCGGACGAGGGCGTCCGCCCCACAGCGGGTTGTGATACCGTGAACACCGTATGACGCGACGCATAGCACTGGCAACTCTGGCAGCCTCGCTGGCGCGTGCCGCCGGACGGCTTCCCGCCAACAAGAACGTCCGCTGGGCGCTGGGCGCGAACCTGTGGAACGCGTTTCCGCGAGTGCCGTTCACCGACATTCTCGATATCATGCGCGACACCGGATTCATCGGCATCCGCATGACGCAGTTTCCCCAGATACTGACCACTTACGACATCACCGTTCCGCGCCTTCAGCGGGAGCTATCCAAACGGAACCTGAACATCGTCACGATTTCGTTCAACGCTCCCACGCACGACCCCGCCCGCCGCGCGGAAGTATTGGCCGCCGCGCGCAAAGCCATGGAGTTTCTCAAGGACTTCGGCGCGGACCGCCTGGTGGTGTTCTCTCCCAACCGCGCCAATGGCGCGGCCGAGGGCGCGTTTCAGAACATGTGCGAGGGCTTCAACCAGATCGGCGAACTGGCCGGCGAAATGGGCTTCCGCGCCGGCCTGCACAACCACATGGGCCAGATGGTGCAGGACTCAGCCGAGGTGGACCGCTCCATGAGCCTGACCGATCCGCGTAAGTTCGGCTTCTCGCCCGACACCGCGCACCTGTTTCTGGCCGGAATGGACGCCGCCAAGACGCTCGATAAGTACAAGGACCGGCTGATGCTGGCGGATTACAAAGACGCCAGGAAGGTGAGCGCGAAGCTATTCGACAATATCTTCGACCTGGGCGACGGCGATATCGATTTTCCGGCGTGCCACCGGGTGCTGAAATCCATGTCCTATAAAGGATGGCTGTGCGTGGACCTCGACGTGGCCCGCAACGGTCCGCGCGCCAGTTACGAGCGCTGCGGAGCGTACGTGGTCGACAAGCTGGAACCGGTGTATGCTTCTGCGAGCGTGAATTCCGCGCCGGGACGCTTCTCGTTCGGGGAGCTGACCGCAGACGTAGCGCGCTATGACTGCCGTCGCGGCGGAAGAGTACCGCATCATCGATCCTCACGTCCACGTCTGGAAGCACGATCCCGAGTTTCCCTTCGCCCCGGAGGCCCACCCGCCCGAGCGCGACGCCACGCCCGAGACGCTGATCGGGCTGATGAAGGCGAACGGCGTCTCGAAGACGGTGCTCGTTCAGGTGATCCACTACCGCTACGACAACCGCTACACCGCCAGCGTGGTGAAACGCTATCCGCAATACTTCCAGGCCGTCGGCCGCGTGGATCCGCTGGACCCGGCGGCGCCGGACCATCTCTCGCGGCTGGTGGAGGAGCAGGGCTTTCGCGGCGTCCGCCTGAGCCCGGCGGCGAACGCTGCCGGCGACTGGATTCACGGACCGCTGATGCCGCCCTTGTGGGAGCGCTCGGAACGGCTGAACGTGCCGATGACCATCCTGGCGCCCATCGCGCGCATCCCCGAGGTAGGGCGGTTGATCGAGAAGTATCCGCTGCTGACGGTGGTCATCGATCATATGGCGGATTGTCCGGTGGATCGGCCGGCCGAATTGGAGAAGCTGATCGCGCTGGCGCGGTATCCCAAGGTGTTCGTGAAGATCTCACATACGTGGTCGCTCTCGCGGCAGGGTTATCCCTATGTGGACGCGCAGGAGTTGGTGAAGCGCCTGCATGTGGCGTTCGGCCCGCAGCGGCTGATGTGGGCCACCGACTGGCCGATTGTGGAGCAGACCGCCGGGGCCAGTTACGAGCGGGCGTTGCGAGTGGTCCGCGACGACATGAAGTTTCTCAGCGCCGAGGACAAGCGCTGGATACTCGCGAAGACTATCGAGCGGGTGTGGCCGTTTGGCTGAGGGCTGGCGGTGCCGGCGGATTCTTCGGCTTTCCAATTTGATATAGTCGGGTTGGAAACTCCTATGGAACGGACGATTTCATTCCGATTGAACGGCAAGCTTACCAGCTTGAAGGTCGAACGACCAGCGCATGCTGCTCTGGGTACTGCGCAGCGACCTCGGCATGACCGGCACGAAATTCGGGTGCGGCGAAGCTCTGTGCGGCGCTTGCACGGTGATCGTGAACAACCAGGCCGTGCGGAGCTGCGTGACCCCGGCTGGTGCGGTGGAAGGCAAGCAGGTGCTGACCATAGAAGGCATCGGCCAGAACGGGCTCCACGCCGTGCAGCAGGCCTTCCTGAGCCACCATGCGTTCCAGTGCGGATACTGCACCCCGGGCATGATCGTCTCCGCCTACGCGCTGCTGCTGAAAACGCCGCGTCCCACGCGCGAGCAGATCGTCAAGCACATGGAGGACAACTTGTGCCGCTGCGGCGCGCACGGGCGCATTATCGAGGCCATCCAGGAAGCCGCCGTGGCGAAGAAGGGAGGTGCGCTGTGAGCAAGCCGCCGATCGACACCGGTGAACTAAGGCGGCGCGACTTCTTCGGAATCGCGGGCGCCGGACTTTTCGTCTTCTTCCGCTCCGGCCCGGCCGAGGCCCAGGAACCCGCGCGCCTTCCCACGCGCCAGAGCGGCCCGGCCGATTTCAACGCCTATCTCAGGATCGGCGCAGACGGGCGCGTCACCTGCATGAGCGGCAAGGTGGAACTCGGCCAGGGCGTTATGACCGAACTGGCGCAGGTGCTGGCCGAGGAACTGGACGTGTCTTTCGATTCCATCGACGTGGTGGTGGGCGATACCGGCCTGTGCCCCAACGATGGGGGCACTTACGGCTCCATGACCACGCCGCTGCTGGTGCCGAACGTGCGCCGCGCGGGGGCGGAAGCGCGCGCGGTGCTGCTCGAACTGGCGGCCGGGAAGCTGGGCGTGCCGGTGGAGCGGTTGCGGGTTGGTAACGGCGTCATCGGGGACCCTGGCAAGCCGGGCGCCACGGTCACGTACGCGCAGCTCGTGGAGGGAAAGCGCATCGAGCGGCATCTGGCCAATATCCCCGTGAAGGCCGCGGCCGGCTTCCAAGTAATTGGTAAGTCGCCGCACCGCAAGGACGGGTTGGAGAAAGTCACCGGCCAGGCCAAATACTGCGGCGACATGATCTTCCCCGGCCTGCTGCACGCGGCCATTTTGCGGCCGCCGGCGCACGGCGCGAAGTTGAAGTCCGCCGACACGTCAGCCGCGGAAAAGGTGGCCGGGGCGCTGGTGATCCGGGATTCGGGGATGGTCGCGGTGCTGCATGAGCGGCCCGACGTCGCGAGATCGGCGCTGGCCCTCGTTCGTGCGGAGTTCGAAAACCCGCCGGCCGGTCCCGACGACGTGACCATCTTCGAACACATCCGGAAGACCGCGCCGGCGCCTCGCGCGATGGGCGCCGCGGGCGACCTGGCGGAGGGCGAGCGGCTGGCGGCCGGCGGCATCGTCGAGACCATGTACACGAACAGCTACGTGGCCCACGCCGCCATGGAAACTCACTCGGCCACCGCGCGGTTCGAGGACGGCAAGATCACCGTTTGGGCGAGCACGCAGGCTCCGTTTCAGGCGCGTAGCGCCGTGATGAGCGCTCTGGGGCTGCCCGCCGATAAGGTGCGCATCGTCTCCCGGTACGTGGGCGGAGGCTTCGGCGGCAAGACCGAAGCCGACCAGGGGGTGGAGGCCGCGCGCCTGGCGAGGATCGCCGGCAAGCCCGTGCAAGTGGTGTGGAACCGCCAGGAGGAATTCTTCTACGACCGCTTCCGTCCGGCGGCCTCGATGACCATTCGGGCGGGCGTAGCCAATGGCAAGATCGTGCTGTGGGATAGCCAGATTGTGGGAGCGGGCGACCGCGAGGTGGTTCCGTTCTACGACATTCCGCACCGGCGGGTGACGTCGGCGGGCGGATGGATGGGCGGCAATCCTCCGGGCATGAACCCCTTCGAGGTGGGGGCGTGGCGCGCGCCCACGGTGAACAGCGTCACCTTCGCGCGCGAATCGCACATCGACGCGCTGGCGGCGAAGGCCGGCATGGACCCGCTGGAATTCCGCCTGAACAATCTCACCCATGCGCGCGTCCGGCGCGTCCTGGAGATGGCCGCGAAGCGGTTCGGATGGAAGGCGGCGCGCGCGCCCAGCGGACGCGGCGTGGGTATGGCGTGCGGCATCTACTCGAACGCGTGCAGCGCCAGTTGCGCCGAAGTGGCGGTGAACAGGGGCACGGGCGCGGTCGAGGTGAAGCGCATCGTCATGGCGCTGGACGTAGGCCTGGTGGTGAACCCCGACGGCATGCGGCAACAGGCCGAGGGTTGCGTGATGATGGGGATGGGAGCGGCGCTCACCGAAGAAGTGAAATTCCGCAACGGGGAAGTGCTCACGCGCAACTTCGACGGCTACCCGCTGGCGCGCTTTTCGTGGCTGCCCAAGGTGGAGATCGTCTTCGTGGACGACCCGGAGGCGGCCGCGCTGGGCGGCGGAGAGCCGCCCATCATCACCCTGGGAGCGGTGCTGGCGAACGCCATTTACGATGCCGTGGGCGCGCGCCTGTTGCAGTTACCCATGACGCCGGAACGCGTGGGTGCCGCGCTCGCCAAGGGGTGACGAGGGGCGGGGCGATCCGCGTCAGTCGTATCTCAGCGCCACCACCGCGTGACACCGAGCGAGCACGCCACGCCCACGGCTACGCCGATTCCGGTCCACAGGCCGGCGTAGGCTTCGACCAGCAGGGCGATGTCGCCCGGCGCCAGTCCAGGCATCTGCCGACCGCGCTGAATTCGTAGCTGTCCACCGGGCCGAGATAGCCGGCGGACACCAGCCGATGGCCGTTGGGGTAGGGCAAACCGCGAAAGAGCAGTGGATCCACCACGCCGAAGATGGCCGTTGACGCGCCAACGCCGATGGCAATCGCCGCCACCGCGGCCGCCGCCATGGCGGGCGATTTCCGGAAGCCGCGCACCGCCAGGCGGGCGTCCCGGAGAAGATCGTCGAGCCATCCGCGTACGTGGACCGCGCGGACGTCTTCGAGGGTGCGCAGCCGGTTTCCAGAGCGGCGCCGGGACCACTTCCACGGCGTCGTCATGCGAACCTCAGCAATTTGCGGACGCCCTTGGCCACCGACGTCCAACTGTCCTGGGCCTCCGCCAGGCGCTTCCGCCCGGCCGGGGTGAGCGCGTAGAACCGCGCCTTGCGGCCGTTGTCCGTAACGCGCCACTCGCCCTTGACGACCCCCGCCTTTTCCAGGCGATGGAGCGCCGGATAGAGCGATCCTTCCTCCACTTCGAGCAGCCCTCCGGACACCGTAGTAACGTGAAGCGCGATTCCGAATCCGTGGTTGGCCCGGCGATCGAGGGATTTGAGAATGAGCAGTTCCAGCGTGCCTGGAAGGCGATCCGATTTTCGCATAGTCCCCTGGTCAGCTAGGGTAGAACCCTAGGGAAGAAATGTCAAACGGCCGAGTGGCGGGGCTGCCCGTCTCGATAGCCGCGCTTTCCGACGCGGCGGAAGGCCGCGGCGATCTGACCCAACGCAAGGCCTTCGATCTGCAGCAGACAATAAACCGGGGGCGACTCGCGGGACGAGCCCATCCTGGGAATGTCGAAGGGATCAGTGCCAGGCCCGATAAAGCCGCCGTGGGCGGAGAACAGCGCGACGTAGCCGGCTTCCGAGATGGCCAGCCTGGTTGGAGCGCTGATGTTGTCCACCCGTCCGAACGGAAACGAGAACAGATCGACGGGCTTGCCCGTGATGTTCCGCAAAGCCCGGCCTGACTCGACGGCTTCGAAAGTAGCGGCTTCCACGGCGCATTTCCCCAGATCCACGTGGTTGACCGTGTGCGCTCCGACTTCAAGGCCCAGACCGCTCCACGCCTGGACATCGGAGCGCCGGAGCATCTCAAAAGTGAAGGGGCTCTTCGCGACATCGTGAGGGAACGACCGGGCAGTGTCCACGAAACCGCTGGTAATGAAGGCGCACGCTGGAACGCCCAGCGTCTTCAAGATGGGCGCGCCATTGGTCAGAATATCCCGGTAGCAATCGTCAAAGTGGATAGCGACGCTGGTCGGCGGGAGCGGCTTTCCGTTACGGATGCAATCGACGATGCCGGCTGTGGAGGAGACGGGATAGCGTTTGGAGATTGCCAGCAACTGGGCGGCAAAGGTGCTGGTATCCACGGTGAGGACATCCAGCGAGTAGTCGTTGACCCGATGGTATAGGCAGATAGCGCCTCTTGACCGCCGCTGGAGGCGATGATACTGGCGGACCAGCGAGTACAGTCCGGAGTAGTAGGCCAGCAGAAGATACAGATCCCGGGCGATCCGCGAGACGGCGCCCGACCGTTTCCAATGAGGCAAACGCCGCCGAAGCAGAGCCACGTCTTTGGCGGTTGGTTTGGTTCGGGGCTTGATCGACAACTTCTCCTGCGGTTGCGGGGCCGCGGTTCCGTCGCGGATAGCCGAAACCGCCGAAGCGATCAGCCGCGCGCCCTCCTCGTGCAGCTTTTCGATCAGGGTTTCGGGCGTGTCGGTCTTGAGGATGGGAACTTCGCCGGAGGCGACGATGTCGCCGGTATCCAGGTTCTTATCGACAAAGTGCACCGTGACGCCGGCCGACGGTGCGCCATCGTACAGCTCCCAGAACCCGGGCGGCATGCCCCGGTATTCCGGCACCCTGCCCTTGTGGAGGTTTACGCATCCCATGGGCGGGACGCCGAAGGTACCGGGCTTCAGAATCCGGGTCCCAAGGACGATACCCAGACTGGCTCCGCATTCGCGCAACACGCGAGCCGCGTGGGCGCCGTTCAGATTTCCCACGGCATGAACCGTCATGCCGTATCTTGCCCCAAGTTCCGCCAGAGAGAAGCATTTGTCCGGAAACGCCTTTCTGAGAACCCGCATTACCTCGGCGCGGGAGACGGCCGCACTTTCCACGGCGGCGCCAGTCAGGCCGCGAATCGCTTCGCCGATTCTAAAGAGGGGATAAGACCAGCCGTTTGCGCGAACGTTCCGAAACAGGTTTCTCAGACGCCGCTTGAAGGGGACGCCGGCGGTGTCCAACAGGACGCCGGCCGACTCCACGCCCTGCAGGCGGCACACCGCTTCGATGCTGCGCCTGGTCGAATCGGTATCGCCGCCGACGAGAAATGCGACCTTTAGCTTCTTAGTCTCCACGTATCCTCCGCAGGGGTTTCGGCGCCTATGTGCCGGGGGGGCATTTGCCATTGTAATGCAGACGCCGAGATGCCCTACTTCCACGCCGCTCCGGCTATCCGGCGGTTCGTGGACGGAGCTTCGTCCGGCGCAACCGCCGAGGCGGCCCTACTTCGCAGCGGGCCGCAGTTTCCAGATGGCTCCCGTGTGAAGTCCGTTGAGCGCCTTGGCCGCAATGAGATCGTCTTCCAGCTTGCGCCAACGCGGGGGCAGCATGCTTGACAGCTCGCCCATGAAGTTATAGGACCTTTGCGAGAGACAGTCGTAGCCGGGCAGCCAGGATTTCATGCGGGCAATCGAGATGCCGCCGTCCTGAACGTGAATGTCGGTGATCGAGTACAGTTCCTGGACGGTGAGCGGAGTTTTGACGATGCCTCTCTCCACGAGAGCGCGGTTGGTTTTCGAGACGCAGTCCTGCCCTTGTGTCCCGGTCAGCTCGCGGCGCAGGCGCTCCAGGACACGCCGCGGAGTGAAGCGGCAGGCCCACTTCGGAAGAAGGCGCCGGGAGTATTTCGACGTGCGCTGGAGCAGTTCGGGATCGTCGATGCAATCGGCGTTCGGATCCTGCAGATGGAGGAAGACGCCGCCATCGGCCTGTAGTTTGCGGACGGTGTTCAAGAACGGCTCCAGTTGCGGTATGTGGTGCAAGACGGAGCAGGTGACGATGAGGTCGAAGCGCTTCTCGCCGGAGACGGAGTCGAGAAGTCCCTCCTGGCGCGTCACCGGCACTTTCCACTGGCAAGCGCGCTCGGAAGCGCGGCGGAGCATGGACGGGGAAGTGTCGAGGAGATGGACGGATTCGACCGCGGCTCCGGCGCGGGTTTTGAGGAGGGAGTCGGTCGCCAGCCCGGTGCCACAGCCGATGTCCAGGAGCCGGATTCGAGCGGGCGGGGCCGGGTCGGCGGCCAGCCAGTCCTCCACCAGCAGCGCGAACTGGCGGGGAAGACTTCCCCACATGTCGGCGTGTTCCCGGTCGTAGACCTCGGACTCGAACTCATGGAAAGTAACGTTCACGGCATGATGAAACTCCGCGAGGGTGCTCTGCCCTCCATGACGCTCCATGATTTGTCCGATGATCGCTTCGGGTTCCATCCTAGTGCCGATTATAACGTGCCTCCAACCGGCGGCCCACGGCGAATCGCCCGGGCGGCAGGCCGGCCAAATCTCTCCGGGAGGGCCATGACGGCGGCGGGGCTTCAGGCGGCGCCGGCATCCAAGGCCGCGCCGCGGAGCTGGAATTCACGCTGCGCGGCGATCCACACGCCGGTTGCCAGGCCGCCCATGACCGGAAGGTAGAAGAAATACGCGAAATTCAGAAACGTGATGGCGACGATGAACCCGGCCATCCCGAGCATGATACAGAAAACCGCAACGCGGATGTCCTGACAGTCGGGCCGGCGGCGCGCCTGCCGAAAGGTCTTGTACAGGAGCAGAAGCGTCAACACAATGCCGCCGGTAAAAAGAAGGAATCCCGGAATCCCGCATTCCACCGCCGCCTGCATGAAGGAATTGTGCGTTTCATGCCCGTACCCATGCGTTCCGACCACACGCTCGCGCCCGGATTCATAAGAGGCGAACTGTTCGAATCCCACGCCGAACAGGGGACGTTCGAACGTGTACCGGATGCTGGTTCTCAACAAGTACTGGCGAGCCTCGGACGATTCCAGCGCCTCGGCGGACTCGGCGGTCTTGGCCGCGTTGAACCACATCTCCGCCAGGCGGCGCCACGATGCGGGGGGCACGGTTGCCAGGAGAACCATCGCGGCGATGGGTCCAACCAGCACCAGCGCGGCCTTTTGACGTCCGGAGGCCATGATCGCAAAGAAAACCACCTCAGCCGCCAGTCCGAGCAGGGCGCCGCGAGAGGCGGTGCCGAGAATCAGGTACACTCCGGTGCCGACGAACCCCAGCGCAACGATTCTCAGGACCACTTTGCCCGAGAGCACAATCCACAGCAAGAACGGCAGCACCAGCAGAAGGTGCCCGGCATAGTCGTTCGGATTGCCGATCGTTCCCAACGCCACACCGGTCCGTTCGCCCAAGTCCATTCGAAGGAAGCGGGCGCAGAGGATGTTGACGACGGCCGAGGCCGCGATCATGTACATCACCTTTCTGACGTCGCTCCAATCGACAATCAGCGCCCCGGCGACAAACAGTATGATCAGCGTGGTCCTCCAGTAATCGAAACATGCCAGGACCGAACCGCCGGGCCATGTGCTGAAGGGAGCCGCCAAGCCTATCCAGCAGCCAAAACCCGTCCAGTAGTACGCCGGCCTGGCGCGAAAGCACCTCCGCAATCCGCCGCTGGCAACCATGGCCAGGATGGCCGGGATGGCGATCAGGTACAACAGGAACAGCCTGACTTGGAAAACATAGGCTAACACCTGGGGCAGGACACTGAACTCCAGGAAGAGAGTACCCAGTCCCAGGTAGAAAGACATCCGGACGAGTGGGTCAAACCGGCTCGAAACAAGCTGCGTTGCGCCCCGATCCGCAGCTCGCGCGCCCGCGAATCCGGTCCAATCCCGGGCCGGCTGCGGGATCACGCGGTCTCCCGGAGCCGCGGATAGCGGAATCGTCGGATCGAGCGGAATCGGCGCAGAGTCGTTTCCCTTTCCTTTGCCTTACACGAATCTGTTGCCGGAACTGGCCCGGATATCAGCTTCTCCCATCTATTGTAAACGATGCGTGGGGTACACAGGAGAAGAAGGCCGGACGGCGTGGAGTGGTTGAGCGGTTTCGCGGGGTTGCCCCCCGGCGCAGGCTCCGGGTTGGCCGCGTCCTCCCGAACGGGAAATTATCCGGCGGGGTGGAAGCGAAGGCCGCGGGGTTCCGCCGTTCTTGCCGCGCGAACTCCGGGAAGACGACTGGCGGACTGCCCGGGACTGGACGCGGTGGCTACCGGCTGCCGCCCTAACGGCTCTTCAACTGCTCCGGCAGCACGGCGTACCCTTCGGGCGGCGGGAACAGCGAGATCAGCAATTCCAGCCGGCGCCGCAGATACCGGCTGGGCATCTGCCGCGGCCCGGTGTCGACGTCGATATCGCAGCACGTGCCGTGCAGGTACAGCGTCAAGGTATCCTCGAACGCCTGGCGGGCGTATTCGCGGAACATCTTCGTCTCTCTGCGGACGTTGGTTTGCCGGCGCACCAGCGCCTGCTTCAGGTGCCAGCTCTTCTCGTCCACTTCGCCATGCACCTCGGCATTGAGTTCCTCGCGGATGGCGCGGAAGAAACGCTCCTGCATCTCCGGCGTCCAGCGGTCGGCCACCAGTCCGGACAGCCCGTTGTAGAACTGGTAGTGGTAATCGGCCATCTCGATTTCCTTGATGGCCAGAGCCAGAAACGCCGTCTGGTCCACGTCCCATCGCGACCGCGGGATGTAGCGCACTTCCGCCGGCCGCTCGAACGTCACCGTGTCGCCGCCCTTGCCGTTGGCTTTCTCGAGGTAGGGGGCGAGAATGATCCCCACGCCCGGCAGCACGGCGAGAATCGCCGGAGAGAGTGCCGCGATGGGATCGTTCAAGTACTGCCGCAAGTCCTCTTCCGCCACCGGCAAGGTGGAGAAGTACGAAAACTTGCCGGTGATCGGAATCATCTCGCCGCGAAAGCGCGACGCCAGTTCCTCGACTGTCACTCGCGGGCGTTCCGGATCGGTGCTCATCCTGGTGTCCCGATTGTAGCAGGAGGATGGTTGTCCGGTGACACGCGCGGCGGCCGGCTCGCTAATACGCGGCCAGCGAGACGCGCAGCACCAGCGGCTCGGTTCCGAAACTCAGCCCCCAGTCCGTCTCGTCTCCATTCCAGATACGCAGGAACTTGAAAGCGCCGTTCACGTAGGTTCCCTCTTCGACTTTGAGGAACTGGCGGTGCTGCCAAATGCCCTCGATCATGGCCGAGGGCGTCTGTCCGGTTCCTTCCACGATCTGCTGGGACTTGCGTTGCCGCTCGGTGCCGGCGGGGCGAAAATCGACGCGGCAGGAGAATCCCGCCACCAGGAACTGGTTGTCCTTCAGTTGGGCGACCAGGGCGCGGCCGGTAGGCTCGGCGTTCCCGGTGGCGCCACTGTTGCGCCTGTCTCCGTAAGAGACGGTGGCGCTCCACGCTCCGAACGGAAGAGTCTGCGTGGGCGTGCCCTTCTTCTCGGCCACGGCCTGCAACTTGCCTTCGAAATTGAGGCGGGCGATGTCGCGCATCATGGGGCCGATCAACCGGTAGTTCATGGCCCAGGGAGTGAGGAACTCTTCGCGGGCCTTGGGATCGGCAGAGGCGCGGGTGTAGTCCATCCCGAAGGGGGAGAATCCGATGGTCTGGAGACCGAGTGCCGAGAAGAAGAAGCGGGTGTTGGTATTGCCGCCGGTCTCGGGCACGAACAGGGGGTTATCGTCGCGGTGGTAGAGATCCAGCACCTTCAGATACGCCTCGGGGTTGTTGGTGTAATTGTCGGGCGCCAGAACGTCCAGCGCCGGCGCCGCGACCTTCCAGATGGAGAGCACGTTGTCGGTGGGGCCGCCGCTTTCATAGGTGCCCGGAGCGCCCGGTTTGAGCGGGTCGCGCAAAGCCGCGTTGGCGTACATCGGCAGCGGATAGGCGGTCTTTCCCGCGGCGGCGACCTGCCCGACATATTTCGCAACCGACCAGGCGTGGAAGTTAACTTCGGCTTCCGGGCCGAAGGCTTCCTGCCAGCTCTGGGGCGGCGTAGCGGGCTTCACGCCCATGGCGGCGAGGACCTCGGGCGGCACCGGCGCTTCGAAGAGTTTCTGCGCCTCCGGCGAGTAATCCCGTTGGCTGCCCCAGGTGCCGGGTTCGTTCTCCACCTGGACCATGATCACGGTGCGTTGCGGGTCGGCTTCCTTGAGATGCCGCATGAACGCCGTGAAGGCGGTCTTATCGTTCTGGAGCGATGCCGCCGCGTGGGGCGACGGCGAGTCCACGGGGCGCCCGTTCTTGTCGACCATGTGGGGGTAGCGGGCGGGATCGAGTTTCATCCACTCGGGCATGTAGTGCTGGCTGCCGTTCTTCCAGGTGCCGAACCACAGGAGCACCAGGCGCAGGTTATGCTGACGGGCCCCGGCGAGGAGCGCGTCGACCACGGTGAAGTCGAACTGGCCTTGCTTCGGTTCGATCTGTTCCCAGTAAACCGGCGTCTCGACGGTATTGACGTTCAGGTACTCCATGGCGGGCCAGACCTTCGGGAGCACGGCCGGCCAGGCGCTGGAGTTGTGCGTCTGCGCGCCCAACATCAGATAAGGCGCGTCGTCCACGAACAGGGCGAAGCGTCCGTCCTTCTTCACGATGCGGGGAAGCGGGCGCTCCTTAACCTGGGCCTGGAGCGCAACGGCGGCGCCCGCGGCCATCAAAGCGGCCAGTATGGCGGAAGTGAGTTTCATGGTTTGTCCTCTTATCTTACGCCTGGGAACGTGGGTCTGGCGGGCTGCGAGGGGCGGAAGTGGCTTCGCCGGACCGATGTGGGGCGGGTTGACGGCCTGGCTTCCGGCTGGTCGCCAGCCGGGCCGCGATCAAACCGCGGGGGATGTGCCGGGCTGGCGGGGGGCGGCTCGTCTCGCGCGCGGGCGAGCTTCGTTCGCCGGGCCGATTAAAAATCGGCCGCAGGTTGAAAATCTGCCCCGCAGAGCGGCAGAGCCGCAACCCAACCGCGCGGGATATTCCGGGCTGCCGGGGGCCAGATCGTCTCGCGCGCAGGCGAGCTCCGCTCGCCGGGCCGCGCCCATAGGGCACCCGCAATCGGCCGCAGGCTGCCAGCCTGCCCCACATAAAACCGTTGCGGCGCGCGAAGAATTTGACAGGTAGTAGCACATAAAATCGTCGCGGCGCGCGAAGAATTTGACAGGTAGTGGTACATAAGACCGGCGCGGCGGGCAGTAGATGGCGATATGTGATATGCGTATTCTGAACAAACTCATATGAGACACCAGCCACTTGTTCTTCAGCTTCTTCTCGTTGCCGGGATGGCGCAGACCCTCCCGGCCGCCGAGCCATTCCGCGATCCCAACCTGCCGCTCGAGCGGAGAGTGGACGACCTGGTTTCGCGGCTGACCCCGGATGAGAAGATCGCCATGCTCGGGCAGATGCAGCCCGCCATCCCGCGGCTGGGAATCAAGTCCTTCACCAATTGGACCGAGGGACTGCACGGGCTGGGGTGGGTAGCCGGCGGAAGCGTCACGGCCACCACCTTCCCGCAGTCGTCCGGCCTGGGGGAAACCTGGGACCCGGAGATTATGCGCCAGGTCGGGGGCGTCATGGGGTATGAAGCCCGGGTCTATTTCAAGAAGTACGATGGCCGCCGGGTGGGCCTCGCCATTCGCGCGCCCAACGTGGACCTGGCCCGCGATCCCCGCTGGGGCCGCACCGAAGAGGTGTTCGGAGAAGATCCGTACTTCGTCGGGAAAATGTCGGTTGGTTTTATCCAGGGGATGCAGGGCGACAACCCGAAGTACCTGCTCTCGGCCTCCACCATGAAGCACTTCCTGGCCAACAGCAATGAGGATGGCCGCACCAGGTCCTCGTCGGATTTCGACGAGCGCAACCTCCGCGAATACTACCTGGTTCCGTTCCAGATGGGCATCCAGCAGGGGAATGCCCAGTCCTTCATGGCGTCCTACAACGCGGTCAACAAGATCCCCGACACCGTGTCCCCGTTCATCCGGGACATCGTGGAGAAGGAATGGAAGTTCGACGGGATGGTCTGCACCGACGCCGGCTCGCTGCCCAATCTCACGCGGCAGTTCCACTACTACCCGGACAACAATGCGGCCGTCGCCGGGTGCGTGAAGGCGGGTATCACGGTGTTTCTGGACCGGTACGCCGACGCGTTGAAGGCGGCCCTGGATATGAACCTGGTCACCGAAGCCGACATCGAACGCAACATCCGGGGCAATATACGGATGCGCATGCGGCTGGGCGAGTTCGATCCCGAGGGGATGTCGCCCTACGACAAGATCGCGGGCACGGAAGAGCCCTGGTTCGGCGAGAAGAACATGGCGCTGGCCAGGAAGGTCACGCAGGAATCCATCGTGCTGCTCAAGAACAGCGGCGGCCTGCTGCCCCTCGACAAGAAAAGACTCCGCTCCATTGCGGTGATCGGACCCAGCGCCAACGACGTGCTGATCGACTGGTACGCCGGGATGCCGCCCTATACCGTCTCGCCGCTCGAAGGAATCCGCAACAAGGTGGGGCCAAACGTGCGGGTCCGGTTCGCTCCCGACGACAATAACGGCAACGCCGCCAACCTGGCCGCCGAGTCCGATGCCGCCATCGTGTTCGTGGGCAACCATCCCACCTGCAACATGCAGTTCGGCAGGTGCGCGAACGAGAGCGAAGGCAAGGAAGGCGTGGACCGAAAGAAGATCGACCTGGACCCGGCGCAGGTCAACCTGATTCGGAGAGTGAAAGGGGCCAACGCGAAGACCGTGGTGGTGCTGGTTTCGAGCTTCCCCTACGCCCTGGGCTGGGTGCAGGAGAACGTGCCCGCCATTCTCCACCTGGCGCACTCCAGCCAGGAGGAAGGCAACGCCCTGGCGGATGTGCTGTTCGGCGACTACAACCCGGCCGGACGGTTGACGGCTACCTGGGTGAAGTCGCTGGACGATCTGCCGCCCATGATGGACTATGACATTCGCAAGGGCCGCACCTACATGTATTTCAAAGGGCAGCCGCAGTATCCTTTCGGATTCGGATTGAGCTACACCACCTTCGAGTATTCCAACCTGCGCGTTTCGGCGGGTTCGATTGGCGCCGCGGGCGAGGTGGCCGTCAGCGTGGACGTGCGCAACACGGGCTCGATGGCGGGAGATGAAGTGGTGCAACTGTACGTCAAGCACCTGGATTCGGCGGTCGAGCGGCCGATCAAGGAACTGCGCGGGTTCGAGCGTGTGGCGCTGCGGGCGGGTGAGACGCGCACGGTGAAGCTGCCGCTGAAAGGCGCGGATCTGACTTACTGGGACGCGGGCAAGCAGAGCTTCGTGGTGGAACCCGGGAAGGTTGGCATCATGGTGGGCGGGTCTTCCGCCGATGTGCGGCTGGAAACGGCCATTTCGGTCACGCAGTAAGCGGGGGGCTGCGCGCCAAGGGGGCGGCGCGGCCTTACATCCGGCCGGCGGGGAGCGCCGCATATTCCCGCCGCGCCGCCACCAGTGGCGGCAGGTCCGCATCGGCATTCTTCCAGGCGGCAAACAAGGCTTCGTACTCCTGGCGCGCGGGGCCGGGCTGCTTCTGCATGGCCAGAACCCGAGCCAGGCCCAGATGGAGAGCGGATACTCGGGCGAGATGGGATCGACGCCCTGGTTGGCGAGGATCAGGCGGTAGTCCGCGGCGGCGGCCTCCGGAAGGCCAGCTTCGGTTTCGGCCTCGGCCCGCAGGTAGAGAACGCGGAAGTCGCGCAGTTGATAGGGACGCGCCGGCTCCAGCAACCGCGCGGCTTCGGCGGGGTGGTGGTCCATCAGGGCCAGCAGGGCGCGCAACCGCGGCAGGCTGCAGTAGACGCGGATGGTGTCCTTATCGGCGATGGGGTTGGCCGCAGCGGCAATCCGCCGCGCGGCGGCAGGGTCGCCGGCCTGAGCCTGGACGATAGCCAGGACTTCCGGATCGCCAGTGTCGCCACGCATTTGCCGGATGCTGGCGGCGGCCCGGTTGGGCTCCCCGAAGAAGTTCAGGACGAGGGCGATATCGAGCAGGACTCCGTCGGCGTATTCCGCTTCGCCGCTGCGCAAGGCTTCGGTGCGGGCGCGGGAGAAATCGTCGAGGGCCTCGCGGAGTCTGCCGCTGGTGGCCGCGGCGAAGCCCAGATCGTCGAGGGCGGGACTGAGGTGTTGATGGGTGAGTCCCCACTCGCCCTCCACCTTCAACCGGGCCTCGTCGCGCTCGCCAAAGGCAATCTGAAACAGGATGCTGTGGAGACCCGCGCGGTCGCGTCCCGCGGCAATGGCGGCCTGAGCCACCCGCTTGGCGTCGCCGTATCGGCCGGCCCGCTTGTAGGCTCGGGCCAGCACCTCCGCGGCGTAGGACGACGAGGGATCCAGAAGCACCGCGCGTTCTCCGGCGCCGATCGCCTGCGGGTACTCGCCCAGTTGAGTGTACACGTTGCACAAGTTGCCCCAGTTCTTGGCAATGCCGGGATAGACTTGATTGAAACGCGTCATGCTGCGGATAGCCTCCTCCAGGTCGCGGATTCCGCCGCCATAGTAGAGCACCTCGATGGAGAACCGCTCGCGCTCGGTGGTCGACTCGCGAAGGTCGAAGGCCTTCTTGTAGTAGGCCGTGGAATGGGCCGAATCGTTGCGGTTGTAGTAAGAAGTGCCGAGGAGGCGGTAGGCGCTGGCGAAGTTGGGGTCGATGCCGATGGCGCGTTCGAGCAGGCGTTGAGCGGATTCGAAATCGCCGCGCTCCAGGCTGTCCGCGGCCTGGCTGTAGGCGCCCAGCGCTTCGAGCGAGGGGGTGGTGGCGCGCGCGATGGGCGTCTGGAACCGTTCGCGGGAAGCGCCGGATTCGCCCAGTTCCCGGCGCACGCGGCTGGCCGCGGTGTCCAGCGCTTCCAGAATCCGTTCCTTGGAAGCCACCTCAGCCTTGTACCCCCCCAGCCGCTTCCCGCTCACACAGCCTTCCGCGTCCAGCAACAGCAGATAGCTGGCCCCGAGTCTTGAAAGCGTGCCGTGGAGCACGGCTTGGCCGTTGTTGCGCTGGCAGACCTCGCGGGCCAGCGCCGGCGTCAGCACCTCGTCGCGCTTGCGCCGCATCTCGGAGAGCGTCTCCTCGACCGTCGCGCGGGTAAGCAGGTTTAGGAACGGCGACTGCTCCAGGTCGATCAGTAGGGCGCGGTTCAGTACGCCGTCGAAGTCCGCCTCCCCGGTCGAGTCCGCGAAATCCGCCAACACTACCACCATCGGCGGCGGCGCCGGCCGGAAGTGTCTCCACGCGAGGTAGCCGGCCGCAGCCGACACAGCCAACGCCAGTGCACCGGCCAGGGCGATGCGCCTCCAACTCCGGGGTTCCGGCGCTTCCCTCGCGGTGCCCTCCCCGGTCCCCACGGCCACCGGCTCCGAATTTGCACAGTCCGTGGCAATAGTCTGCACGGGGGAGACAAACTGGTATCCGCGCCCCTGGAGGGTGACGATGTAGCGGCTCTCGCTGGGCTTCTCATCGAGCGCCTTGCGGAGCACCGAGATGCTCTGCATGAGGCTGTTTTCGTCTACCGCGGTATCGGGCCAGACGCTCTTCATCAACTCGTCCTTAGAGAGAGGCCGGGCGGGGTTCCGGACGAAGTACAGCAGCACATCGAAGGCCCGCCGGTTGAGGGTGAGGGCCTTGCCCTGCCGCCGCAGGGTGCGCGAGAGGGGATCCACTTCAAACTCTCCGAACCTGAATAGGCTCAGTGTTTTCATGGGCATAGACACAATTCAGAACTTGTCAGAACTCGTCAGTAGGGGTCATTGGAATTATAGAACACTTTCCGGGAGAATCAGACCTTGAAATCGCGGAGGTACACCGATGAGACTGACCACCTACTCATGCGTCGCCCTACTGGCGATTCTGGCCGGCGCTCTGCCGCTGGCGGCCCAGGTGGCCACCCAGACCGCTCTGACCGTGGCGCCCAACCAATCCCCCTCGGTGCCGGCCTCACTTTGGGCCACGCCGGAAGTGCTGACGGCCACCGTGACGGACCTGTCGGGCAATCCGGTGCTGGGCGGGACGGTGACGTTCTCCGACACCACGACAAACGCAGCCATGGCGGTCACGAACGTGATCGGCGTGAGCAACATTCAACACTACTACCCCGGACAAAGCTTGCCCGCAGGCTCCAACGGGCGGGCCGTTCTGTACTACACCTTCGGGCCGGGATCCCACAGCCTGACCGCCAGCTATCTCGGCACGACCGCCGCAACCTCGGCCGGCATCGGCCCGTGGTTGCCTTCTTCCAACCCTACGCCCGTGGTCCTCACGGACTCCCACACGCTGCCTGCAACCCTTTATTTCACTTACTCTTACGGCTACTGTGAAACCAACCCCGCGCAGATCCTGGGGGAGGTGGCGGGCTACGGGCCGCAGGTGCCCTCCGGCACGGTGACCCTCACCGACTCGACCACCGGAACCCCCATTCCCGAGAGCCCATATTACAGCAACCCGATTCCCTACGCGCCGTTCTTCGCAGGGCAGTTGAGCGACCTCTCCCCCGGCATAGGCTCCTTCTTCCTGGCCGATTTCGCCAATACGGGCACGCCCGGCTTGGTGGCGCTGTACCCCACCCGGAATAAAGTCCTGCTCGCGCCCATCGCTCCCAACCCACCGTTCCTGCAAAACCTGAGCATACAGAATTCCATGACTACGGGATGGGGAGACCCTCTCCAGTTTTCGGGGCAACCCATGGTTTCCGTCTCCAACGCACCGGTCCAAGCCGTTGCCGCGGACCTCAACGGCCAGGGCTTCCTGGATATTGTGATTGCGCACAACGATGCGGCGGTGGGCGTCGGCATTCTGCGGAACGACACTACCGGCAAGTTCACGGCGCCGGAGGTCAGCTACCCCAATTTCGGCGCGGCGGCGGAGGTTGCCGTGGGCGATGTGAATGGCGACGGTCTGCCGGATATCGTGGTGGCGAATGGGGGGAACCAGGTTGCCTTTCTCCTCAACAACGGAACCGGCGGGTTCAGCGCGGGAGGCACAGCCGCGGTGGGAGACGGGACAAACGGGGCCACGCAGTTGGCGCTGACCGACATCAACGGCGATGGCATCCCCGATATCGTGGTGCTCATCCCCGGCGCCCAAAGCGTCGGCATCCTCTTCGGGAACGGAGACGGCACGTTTCAAAACCAGGTTGAATATCCCGCCGGACCCAGCCCGGCCGCCTTCGCCGTGGCGGATCTGAACCAGGACGGCATTCCCGATATCGCCGTCGTGGGCGTGACCCAATCGGACGTTGCCCCCTATGGGAAGGTGGCCGCAGTGACCTTCCTGTATGGACAGGGCGCGGCGGCCAGTTACCAGTTACAGACGCCCTATACCGAGCTGCCCTATCCGGGCATGGATCTGGTCCCGTATGGAGCCTCGGCCGCGCCGGTTTCGATTGCGGCGACCGATTTGAACGGCGACGGAACGCCCGACCTGGCGATCGGCTTCAACGTCGGCTTGTTAGCAATCGCCACGTATGCCCCCACCTTCTACAACGCCAATCCCAGCGGGTTTATCTACTGGACCCAGGGGTACCCACTCATGTACTACAACACCGTCTCGCTGGCGGTGGCGGATTTGATGGGCACCGGTCTCAAGGCTATTCTTCTGGGACAGGATGCGTATGGCGACCTGGATGTGGTTCTGGGTACGAACTACATGACCCCGGCGCCGGCATTTCCCTTCAACGGGGGCGCGCCGCCGGCCAGTCAGACGATGGCGGGTACGTTCACCCCCGCGGCCGGTTCCGGATACACCGGCCCGCTCACCCATCAGGAAACCCTGACGCTGGGCGCGGCCATGACGGTAACGGTGAACCCGCCGGCCGTCAGCCTTGGGCCGTCCCAGACGCAGCAATTCGCCGCCACGGTGGCCCACAACACCTGCAATTTCCAGACCGTGAACTGGAGCGTCCCCTCCGGCGTGGGCAGCGTGACACCCGACGGTCTATACACGGCGCCGGCCTCGATCGCCGCCACCACCACGGTGACCGTGGTCGCCACCAGTGCCGCCGATTCCTCCAAAACCGGCTCCGCCGTAATCACCCTGAATCCCGCGCCCCCGGTTGCCAGTCTGAGCGCCAATAGCCTGGCGTTCGGCAACCAGCCCGTCGGCACAACGAGCGCCCCGCAGACCGTCACCGTGACCAATACCGGCGGCAGCAATCTGGTGTTCGGCGCTTCCGACCTGTCGCCCGCCAGCCCAACCGGGTACACCATCGCCAGCGACACCTGCGTGGGCCAAGCCGTGGCTCCCAACGCGAGCTGCGCGATCGCAATCTCCTTCTCCCCAGCCGCCACGGGGCTGCAGCAGGTGACTCTGACCCTGACCGACAACGCGGGAACGCAGCCGATCGCGCTCTCCGGCACCGGCACGGCTCCGGTGGTATTCATCAGTGCCAACCCGGTGGCCTTCGGCAGCGTGCCCATCGGGAACACCACTCCATTCCAGACGATCACGATCTTCAATGAGGGCACGGCCAACCTGATCTTCCCGATGTCCGAGCTGTCACCCGCGAATCCGCCGGGATTCCCGATCTTGATCGACAACTGCGCCGGCGCGACATTGGCTCCCACCAATGGCTGCGCGATCCGGATTGTTTTTGCCCCAACTACTACGGGACCGCAACAGGTCACTATGTCTCTGATCGACAATGCCGGCAACTCCCCGCAATCGATCATGCTCACCGGCACGGGCGCGGGTTCGCTGGCGCTTCCGGCATCCACCACCTTGACCTTTGGAAGCCAGCTTGTGGGCTCCACCAGCCCGTACCAGACCGTGGTCATCAGCAATGCAGGCGCCGGCAACATCAACTTCGCCGCTTCCGAGCTCTCGCCCGCCAACCCGCCCGGCTACGCCATTTCCGGAGACAACTGCGCCGGCCTGGCGATGGCCCCAGGCAAGACCTGCGCGATCCAGATTTCCTTTTCTCCCACCACCGCGGGAGCGCAGCCGGTGACCCTGAGTGTGATCTCCGATGCGAGCGACTCTCCGCAGACGATCTCGCTCTCCGGCACCGGCACGATGGCTTCCAACGCCAACGCCAAGCTGACGCCCGCCAGCCTGACCTTCGGCAACCAGGGAATCGGCACCACCGGCAGCCCGGCCAGCGTGATTGTCACCAACACCGGTAGCGGTCCCCTGACTTTCGCCGCAACCGCCGTGAACATTCTGGGGCTTGGCGCGTCCTCCTTCAGGCAACAGAACACCTGCCAGGCGGCGACACTCCAGCCCAACGCCACCTGTGAGATCGACGTCACGTTCGTGCCAACCGCCGCAGGCACTCTGGCGGCGACGCTGAACATCTACGACAACGCACCCGGGTCGCCACAGGCGGTGCCGGTTAGCGGGAGCGGCGTTACTCCAACCCTAAGCCTCAGCGCCCCTTCGCTGTCGTTTGGCAACGTCGCCAAAGGCACGTCGAGCGCGCCCCAGACGCTCACGATCACCAACACGGGCGTCGCCGGCCTGTTCCTGGGAGCGCCCACATTGACCGGAGCCAATCCGGGAGCTTTCAGTTTCACGAAGTGCACCGTGCCAGCGGCGGGTATAGCGGCGGGCGGGACCTGCCAGATCGCGGTCACCTTCACTCCCGCGGCGCTGGGCGCGGCCACGGCCACGCTCAACCTCGTCGATTACGCCGCCGGGGCGCCGCAGCAGATCGCTCTGTCGGGCACGGGCACGGGCGTCACCACGATAACTCCTACCAGCCTGTCGTTCGGCAGCGTGAGCGTGGGCACGACCAGCGCCGAGCAGGCGGTGAGTGCGGCATTCACCGGGGGCATGATCATCCACAGCGTCACCATCGGCGGCGCGAACGCAAACAGTTACAACCTGAGGAACACGTGCCCTCTTGAGGTGACCGTAACCAACCCTTGCGCGATTTACATTTCCTTTGCGCCCGCTTCGGCGGTGCCTCTGGCGGCGACGCTCTCGGTTGCCGACGATTCCCCTGGCTCGCCCCAAACCGTCACCCTCACGGGCACGGGCGTAACCGGACCCGTCAATGACACGCCCAGCGTGCAGATCACCAGTACGGCCCTGGTGTATAACCGCGCGCAGCAGACCTATTCCACGACGTTTACGGTGAAGAACACCGGACCGATCCCGCTCAATGCGCCTTTGTATCTGGTGCTGACTAACTTCCCGGCGCAGATTGGCGCCATCAACGCCGCCGGGAAGACCAGCGCGGGCGCACCATATTACATCCTTACGGCGCCTCTCAATCCGGGTGCGTCGGAGCCGGTCCCCGCTATCGTCATCGACCCCTCCGGCGCGCCCATCAATGGGATAGCGCTAGTGTATTCGGGACCGATTCAGTGACCGGAGGAGGAACCATGCAACCTATAAAGACGACGATTCTCACACTCGCCCTGCTGGCGGCATGCGGAGGTACGGCATCGGCGGACATCATCGGCTTCGACGTGTCCGTCGATACCAGTTCGCTGGCCGGGACCCCCGGCGGCATCTATCTCGCATTTTCTCCCGGCTTCAACGCCGATCCAGCCTCGGTGTCGATTACCGGTTTCACTCCGCTGGCTGGTCTCCCGGGCGGCCCGGCGTTCACGGACGGGGGCGTGTCCGGGACTCTGGATACTGGCGATCTGGTATTCACGAACTACTTGTATGCACTGAACGACTACGGCGAAGCGGTGACCTTCGGCGCGACGCTGAGTTTCCGGGCTAGCTTCGACCTGCCGGGCACGCTTACGGGCCAATCGGGGAGCGAACTGGATGTGCAGCTTACGGAATCCAATCTCCTGACTCCGCTTCTGACCAGCGATCCGTCCGGGAACATCGCGGAGATTTCCTACGACTACACGGGAGCGTTTACGGAGACGTCGACCAGCCAATACGCCACCATAACGCCGGTCAACGGCGTGCCGGAACCGGCGATGGCGTCGATTCTGGCCGTTCTGGCGGTGGTTTTCGCGGGGATCCGCCTGGTGCGGATGAGGCGGTGCGAGGCTGCGCAGGCGCAGGCGTAGGCGGCGTTCCTTGATCGGGACAAGCGAAGCCGGTCGCCGGGGGGAAACCCAGCGGGACGGGCGAGGTCGGGTCGCCGGGGGCGAAAACATCGGGGACAGAGTGCGCCGTCCACGCGGCGCCGCTGAACTCGGGGCTTTCGCGGGGGACGGTGGGCGCCTTGGGACGGAGTCGTCAGTCCCCGCGTTTTCGCAGAGTGCCGCCGTGACGAGCGGGCGGCGCCTGGGAGAGACACGCGGCAGCGCGCGGGATTGTAAACTGGGACTGTCCACTGTGAAGCGTCCCCCCCGCATCCTCGTGTCGGCCGGCGAAGCCTCGGGCGATCTGTATGCTTCGCTGGTGGTCGAGGAACTCCGCCGCCAGTACCCCGGCGCCGAGTTCTTCGGTTCGACCGGGCCGCGCCTGCGAGCCGCCGGCGTGCGCACCGTGGTGGACGCCGCCAGCCTTGCCGTGGTCGGCCTGCTGGAGGTGGTGCCCGACCTGCTGCGCGTCTACCGCCAGTACCGCAAGCTGTTGGCCTCGGCGCGCGCCTTCCGGCCGGATATCGCCATTCTCACCGATTCGCCGGATTTCCACCTGCGCGTGGCCCGCCGCCTGGCGCGCCATGGCGTTCCGGTGGTCTACCTGGTGGCTCCGCAAGCCTGGGCGTGGCGAAAAGGACGCCTCAAGACCATGCGGCGTACCCTCAAGCGCCTGCTGTGCATCTTTCCTTTCGAGGAGGAGTTCTTCCGGCGCGCGGGCGTCCCCGCGGACTATATCGGACACCCGCTGGCCGGCCTGGTGCGGCCGTCTCTCGGCAGGGACGAGTTTTTTCGGAAACACGAACTGGCTCCGGGCCGTCCATTAATTGCGGTCCTACCGGGGAGCCGCCGCGGAGAGGCCGCACGCCATCTGCCGGCGCTCGTCCAGGCGGTGCAACTGTTGAACCGCGAGCAGGCTATGAATTTCGTCCTGCCGGCCTCGGCCACCACCGGGGCCGCTTTTTTTCGGGAGCGCACCAGGGGGTCCGCCATTCGGGTGATTGAAGGGGAAAGCTGGGATACCATGGCGCATGCCTCGCTGGCGCTGGCCGCCAGTGGAACCGTCACCGTCGAGGCCGCTTTGCTGGGCACTCCCATGGTTTCGTTCTACCGCGTAACCGCCATCAGTTGGCTTCTGGGGAAGCTGCTGGTGCGGGTCCCGTTCTATTCCATGGTGAATCTCATCGCCGGGCGCCCGGTCGTGCCCGAGCTGATGCAGAGCCAGATGACCGGCGAACGCATCGCCTGCGAAGCCCGCCGCCTGCTGGGCGACGAAGCCGCCCGCGGCGAAATGCTGGCCGGGCTGGCGGAAGTTCGCCGGAAGTTGGAAGCTCACGACGGTCTGTTCCAGGGGGCGGCTGCCGCCGCCACGCCGGCCTCCCGCGCCGCCGCCATCGTTCGGGAAATCTTGCAAGGAGAAGCCGCACATGTTTCGCGATCCTAGTGGTCTCCGGGGCGTTATGCCCTGGCTCGGCCTTCTGGCGGTGGCGCTGGCCGCACCCGCGCTTGCGCAGGAGCAGCAGCGCCGCGCCCGCATCGACGTCCAGGACTACACCATCGATGCCGAAATCTCTCCCACGGCGCAGACGTTAACCGCCAAGGCGGCGGTGCGCTTCACGGCGGCCGACGACAACATCGCCTCGGCCAGCTTCGAGCTGAACAACGCGCTCAACCTGTCGCGCGTGGAGGACGCCGGCGGCAAGCCCATCGAGATGTCGCGCAACCAGCAGGATTTCAGCGTGCGGCTTACCTTCCAGCCGCCCCTGGCCAAGGGCCAGACTTACACCGCGATCTTTTCCTACGACGGCAAACTCACCGGCGCCGAGGAATCGCCGGTTTACGGCATCCGCTTCGCCGCCATCCATCCCGATTTCGCGTATCTCCTCTATCCCGCCCGCTGGTTCCCGGTGCTGGGCTACACCACCGGCCGCTTCGCCGCAGACATCCGCGTCACCGTGCCCGCCGGGTACACGGTCGCCGGGAGCGGCGTCGATTCGCGCTCTCAAGCCGGCGACAAGCTCCTGTTCGAATTCAAGATGGCCCGCGCTTCCTTTCCCGGAAGCATCGCCGTCATGAAGGACCCGCCGGTCAAGGTGCAGGAGGGCGGCATGACCACCACCCTCTATTTCCGGCAGCCGGAGAACGACCTCGCCCAGCAGTACGGGCAGGAGGTGGGCAAGGCCATGACGCATTTCACCGGCCTCTTCGGCCTGCCCCCTTACGCCGATCTCACGGTGATCGAAACCGAAGCCGGCGCGCCCAACGGATACGCCGCTCCGGGCATGATCTTCCTTTCGCCGCGGGGCATCACGCGCCAGGTTTCCAGCCGCCTCGTCGCCAACGAAGTGGCGCGCCAGTGGTGGGAGGAGCTGGTTTCGCCCACCACCCGCAATCACCTGTGGATCGAAAACGGTCTCGCCGCGTATTCCGAACTGCTGTGGACGGAGCACCAGGTGGGCGCCGGCGCCATGGAATCGCAACTGCAAACCCTGCGAGTGGAATCGCTCACCGTCGATACCGTGCCGGTCATCCAGTCTTCCCGCCTGGAAGACTACTCGCCCGAAATGTGGGCGCTCACCGGCAGCAAGGGCGCCGTCGTCGCCCAGATGCTGCGTTATGTGGTGGGCGACGACGCCTTCTTCAAGATCCTCAAGACGTTTGCCCAGCAGAACGCCTGGAAGAGCGTCAATACCGACGATCTCCGCCAGGTGGCCGACGCCGTGACCGGCAACAAGATGGACTACTTCTTCATCCAGTGGATCGAATCCTCCGGCGTCCCGGAATTCAAACTCGATTACACCGTCTACCGCCTGGGCGGCGCCGGGCAGGAGAAGAAGGGTTTCCGGGTGATGGGCAAGATCGGCCAGGATGTGGACACCTTCCGCATGCCGGTCGAATTGAAGATCGAAACCGAGGGCGACCCCGAGTTCCAGCGCGTGGAAGTGGCCGGCACGTCCTCGGAGTTCTCCGTCGATACCTTCGGCAAGCCCAAGGCCATCGGCATCGATCCCAACGGCAAACTCCTGCGCTACAGCCCGCAGATCCGCGTTTCCGTGGCCATCCGCCGCGGCGAGCAGTACGCCGAATTGAGCGAATTCGTGGATGCCATCAAGGAGTACCAGAAGGCCCTGGAGACCACCCGCAACAGTTCGCTGGCGCATTACCGCATCGGCGAAGTGTACTTCCTGCAAGGCAACTGGTGGCCCGCCGCCAACGAATTCCGTTCCGCCATCGATGGCAACCTGGAACCCAAGTGGACCGAGGTATGGTCGCACATCAATCTCGGCAAGATCTACGACGTCAGCGGCCAGCGCGACCGCGCCGTCAACGAGTACAACCAGGCCATTCGCACCAAGGACAATACTCAAGGCGCGCAGGAAGAGGCAGCCCGGTATCTCAAGACCGCTTACGAGCGTCAGCGCCGCACCGACCAGTAGCCGGCCGCCGCGGACGGCCAGGCGCGGGGATCGGCGCGCAAAACAAACGGGGCCGCGTCAAGCGACCCCGTCCAGCCGTCTGGTCGGCTCACACCCGGATGAACGGCTAGATAGCCGACGGCTGCTGCCCCCGCCGCAAGCGCCACGCGGCCAGCGCGATCAGGCCGCAGGCCAGCAGAATCATTGCACCGTCCGAGAGCGTGGGGACCACGGCCGGCGCCGCGGTAACCGTAAAAGTTACTCCGCTGCCGGCCACTCCGCCCACCGTGACGACAACGTTGCCGGTGGTGGCGCCGGCGGGCACGTTGATGGTGATGCTGGTGGCGCTCCAACTGGTGGCCGTACCGGCGCTGGTTCCGTTGAAGGTCACGGTGCTGGTGCTTTGCGTCGCGCCGAAGTTGGTCCCGGTGATGACCACTGATGTGGCGACGGGCCCGGAAGTCGGATTGAGGCTGGTGATGGAGGGCGCCGGCGTCGCGGTAACAGTGAAAGTTACTCCGTTGCTGGCGAGTCCGCCGACCGTGACGACTACGTTGCCGGTCGTCGCGCCAGTCGGCACTTTCACCGTGATGCTGGTGGCGCTCCAACTCGTCGCCGTACCGCCGCTCGTGCCGTTAAAGGTCACCGTGCTGGTGCTCTGAGCTGCCCCGAAGTTGGTCCCGGTGATGACGACTGAGGTGGCAACCGGCCCGGAAGCCGGATTGAGGTTGGTGATGGAGGGCGCGACGGTAATAGTGAAAGTTACGCCGTTGCTGGCGAGTCCACCGACTGTGACGACGACGTTGCCAGTGGTGGCGCCGGCGGGCACGTTGATGGTGATGCTGGTGGCGCTCCAACTGGTGGCCGTTCCGGCGCTGGTTCCATTGAAGGTCACTGTGCTGGTGCTCTGAGCGGCCCCGAAATTAGTACCCGTGATGACGACTGAGGTGGCAACGGGCCCGGAATTCGGATTGAGGCTGGTGATGGAGGGCCCCACAGTAACCGTAAAGTTGACGCCGTTGCTGGCGAGTCCGCCGACTGTGACGACAACGTTGCCGGTGGTGGCGCCGGCGGGCACGTTGATGGTGATGCTGGTGGCGCTCCAACTGGTGGCCGTACCGGCGCTGGTCCCATTGAAGGTCACGGTGCTGGTGCTCTGAGTTGCTCCGAAATTAGTACCCGTGATGACGACTGAGGTGGCAACGGGCCCGGAATTCGGATTGAGGTTGGTGATGGAGGGCCCCACGGTAACCGTAAAGTTGACGCCGTTGCTGGCCAGTCCGCCGACGGTGACGACGACGTTGCCAGTGGTGGCGCCGGCGGGCACGTTGATGGTGATGCTGGTGGCGCTCCAACTGGTGGCCGTACCGGCACTGGTTCCGTTGAAGGTCACGGTGCTGGTGCTCTGAGCTGCCCCGAAATTAGTACCCGTGATGACGACTGAGGTGGCAACCGGCCCGGAAGTCGGATTGAGGTTGGTGATGGAGGGCGCGACGGTAACCGTGAAGTTGACGCCGTTGCTGGCCAGTCCGCCGACGGTGACGACGACGTTGCCAGTGGTGGCGCCGGCGGGCACGTTGATGGTGATGCTGGTGGCGCTCCAACTGGTGGCCGTACCGGCACTGGTTCCGTTGAAGGTCACGGTGCTGGTGCTCTGAGCTGCCCCGAAATTAGTACCCGTGATGACGACTGAGGTGGCAACCGGCCCGGAAGTCGGATTGAGGTTGGTGATGGAGGGCGCGACGGTAACCGTAAAGTTGACGCCGTTGCTGGCGAGTCCGCCGACGGTGACGACAACGTTGCCGGTGGTGGCGCCGGCGGGCACGTTGATGGTGATGCTGGTGGCGCTCCAACTGGTGGCCGTTCCCGCATTCGTCCCATTGAAGGTCACCGTGCTGGTGCTCTGGGTCGCCCCGAAGGTGGTCCCAGTGATGGTCACTGACGTGCCGACGGGTCCGGAAGTGGGATTCAGGCTGGTGATGGCGGGCCCGACCGTAAAGTTGACGCCGTTGCTAGCCAGTCCGCCGACTGTGACCACGACGTTGCCGGTGGTGGCGCCGGCGGGCACGTTGATGGTGATGCTGGTGGCGCTCCAACTGGTGGCCGTACCGGCATTCGTCCCATGGAAGGTCACCGTGCTGGTGCTCTGGGTCGCTCCGAAGTTGGTTCCGGTGATGACCACGGAGGTGGCAACGGGCCCGGAATTCGGATTGAGGTTGGTGATGGTGGGCGCCGGCGTCGCGGTAACAGTGAAAGTCACCCCGTTGCTGGGCACTCCACCCTCAGTGACGACTACGTTGCCGGTCGTCGCGCCGGCCGGCACATTCACCGTGATGCTGGTCGGGCTCCAACTGGTGGCCGTGCCGGCATTCGTCCCATTGAAGGTCACGGTGCTGGTGCCCTGGGTCGCCCCGAAGTTGGTGCCGGCGATGGTCACCGATGTGCCGACCGGCCCGGAATTCGGTGTCAGGCTGAGGATGTAGGACGCCGAATTCATGTAATTGATCAGGTTGGCCAGCAACGCCTGCGAATTGGCATCCGCGCTGGTGGTCATAAAATCCGAGTCGAAGGCGGCGATGAGAATTCCGGGCGGCGCGGACGAAAGCGTATAGAGCGGCCACCCCATCACTGTGCCGATACCGTCGGCGTTGCTGTCTAACGTAATGAAAGACCCGACGCCGGGCGATGCACTGCCGCCGGCGCCGATGAAAGTGATGGATGTAACCGGGCCGCTTGGGCCTGTGAATGGCACGAGCACGTTTTCAACGTTGCTTGCATTGACCGGCGTGATCGTGCCGCCGCCGACGGTTGAGACGAGAGAGGCGATGGAGGTATCGCGGTCCGGCGAGCTTGTAATATTCTCGCCATCTACAAAGAGCCTCCCGCCCGCGAAAAGGTAGTTCCAATATGAGTTGATGTCGGACAGCGAGAGAGGCGTACTGTTGTTGAAACGGATGTCCCAGACCTGCTTATACAAGGGAGCCCCTCCCGACAACAGAGGCGTCCCGGCCAGATTAGAAGTCGTGGAAACCGAGTAGCCGCAGCTGACGAGTGCATTGCCTCAATTGGTAACAATGTTCGCCTCGGGGCCAACCGAGCTGCCGTCATAGACGATTAAGGCGTTGGGATTCGCCGCCCGGCAGACACCGGCAAACAGCAACGGCACGATCAGCATGCCTTGCAGCAACCGCTGTATCCGCAGTGCCGAACCCAAAGCGGTGAGTCTTGAAACGCAGCCAGGACTGGTCGAAAGTTTCATGTTGAATTCCCGCATCCTGATCAGTATACACCGCAGGGCAAGCGATGTGTAGCTGGGAGTTGGACTTCATCTCAAAAAACCGCGACCTGAATTAGCCGGAATTTCCACGCGATCCCAAGAGTTGAATTGGAAATGAAGACGCGCGAATTCCTTGTAGCCGAAGCGCACCGCCCGGTGCTATTGCCGCCGCAATTTCCGGGCCGCCATCATCAAGGCGAACAACAGGCCGCCGCCGGCCTGGCCCCACGTCGAGGGCTCGGGTACGGCGCTGCCTAAGTCGAGAGCGTTCCCACTTGGTTCGCTAACTGTCACCTTGGTTCCGCCGTCGCGTTGTGAGAACTCCACGGTCAGAGTCGCCACCCAAGTTCCCATTGCCGTGCCGCTGACAGTAGACGGGTTCGCGGATCCCGTGAACGTCCCGCCCCCAGACGCTGGACTCAATTCCGAATCGAACAGCACCGTCTGACTCAGCCCAGGGTTGAGCACGAATTGAAGATCCCATTGGATGCTCGCAGTGCCTCCCACCGGCGTAAGTGAAAAATCCCACGACATCGGCATGGACGACAACAGGAGGCCGTCCCCGCTCCCGGACCAAGTCACGGTGAAATCACCGCCCGACGAGTTCGGCTCCGTGTACGTCTCCGGGGGATTGACGTAGAGTTGTGCGCCGCCCCCAGCGCTACCGGGTGAGCCGTAGGTGCCAACCGAAGGCGTGAGGATGCCGCCCCCTCCTCCGCCCGAGCAGTTGACCAGATCAGTGCCCACGCATGCGAACGTCACCGAGGTGCCGAACTCATAGGGAATCGGGATTGCCTGCGCGGCTACGCTGGCCATCAAAAGCGGAATCACCGTCAATAATGCGGTTCTAACTGAGTGGTTCAAGGGGCTCCTCCTGTATTCTTCGGCCTTTGTCGGAATTTCCAATTGAGGCTCTCCGATCTCGTTCAGTATACACCGAGATGTCAACTTTTTCACCCTATGAGTTGCAGTATTTTGTTGTGATGATTGCGCTTTCCTCTTGGGGAGTCGTGACCGGTACCAGGCCCCGCAAGGCGGAATTGCCGCCCTGCCGAGAGAATTTGAGACCGGAAGGCCCCATGTTTTCAGCGCATTCCACAAGTCGCTCAGCGGCCCTCCATCACCTGGACGATCCGCGTGGTGGGATGATTTCCGGCCAATTGTGCCGGGCAGTACGTCGAGTACTCAATCTATCCGCCACAACCGGTTTTTCGGGGTGTGAGGTATAGCACGAAGCCACCTGTGCTCCCGACTATCTCGGAAAGCGCCGGTGACCCGTCCGCGGCATCTTCGCAACCCTGCCTCAGAACCAATTCTTCAGTCCGGCGAAGGAATCGAGCACCAGTAGCCGGCCTTTTCCCGGGCGCAGGTCCTGCTTCTCCAGCACCCAGGTGTGAGCGTGCGGGACGAAGACCGCGTTCAGTCCCGCCTCGATGGCGGGGTTGATGTCCGATTTGGGGCTGTTGCCGATCATCCAGGCAAGTTCCGGAAGCATGTCCCGCTCCCCAGCCAGGGCGTGGTAGGCCGCGGCATCCTTCTCCTTGACGATGGCCGTGTGCCCGAAGAAGCGGCCCAGGCCGGAGCGGTCGATCTTGAAGCGCTGCTCCTCGGGGTGGCCCTTGGTGAACAGCGTGAGGTCGTGCCGCGGGGCGAGGTACTCGAGCGTCTCGGGAACGCCATCGATGACTTCCATGGGGGATTCCAGAATACGCTCGGCGAACCCGATGACCGTCTGCAAGTCCTGCTCGCTGACCTCGCGCTCGGCCAGGTGCAGATAGGTCTCCCGCAGATTGCGGGCGAAATTCAGCGTGCCATAGCCGTGGATCCGGTTGTTGGCGATCTCGATCTCGTCCAAAACTTCGCGCACCTGCTCGGGCGTGAGCGACGAGTGCGCCAGAAACCCGGCGAATTCCTCGAAAGCGCGCTCGAAGTAGATGTTGTTCTCCCACAGCGTATCGTCGGCGTCGAAGATCAGGAATTGGCGTGTCATCGGGAAGGTTTGGAGGCGGGCTTGGGAGCCAGACGGAACGGAACTTCAAACACGGCGTCGACTTCGATGGGCGCGCCATCGCGCAAGGCGGGCTCGAAGAGCCACTTACCGAGCGCCTCGACGGCGCTTTGGTCCAGACGATTGTCAATGCCGCGCAGCAGTTCGATCCGATCCACGCGCCCGTCCTTTCCGATCACGGCGGCCAGCTTGACGACGCCTTCGATCCGCTCGTCGACGGCGCTGCGGATGTAAGCGGGGTCCACCTTGTGGCGGGGTTCGGGCGGGCGGACACGGGCGGGCGGCGCTTGCGGCTCGGGAACGCGTTCCGCGAACCAGACCATCCAGCTACCCGAGTAGCTGGTCACGTTCGGCATCTGGATGGCCATGGCATAGACTACGCGGCCCACGAAGCGCGGGTCGGGGGCCGAGGACACACGCAGCGCGCTAGGGGCGCTGGGACTTGGCGGGGCGGGCGGATGCGGCTCCATGGGACTGCGCAGCTCGGCCAGCAGACGGCTGCGCGGGGAGATATCGGGCGCCGGCGCCATGGTGGGCAACGCGTCGCGGAGACCGCCGCCCGCCGTCAGGTCGGGGACCACCAGCGCGGCCTTCTCATTGAAAACCGCCCCCGCACTCTCGGGGACCGCCTCGGGAGCGGCGGAGAATCCCGCCGCGTGGGACGCCGGCGGCGCGGGGACCTCGGTGAACTTCGACGGCTCCAGACCGGCGATGGCGAAGGACTCGGTTCCGGCCGCGGTGGGACTGGTCACGGGAGGCGCGGGACTGGCGATCGAGGGCGCGGGCGGCTGGGGAGAGATCCTGTCCGGCGGGGGCTGGAATGGCAGGGGTTTCGGACGGGGCGTGGAGGCTTCCAAAGGCGCTACTGGAGCCGGGGATCTGGCGGCGGCGCGCGGGGCCTCGGGCAACTCGGGCAGCGGGGCAGTAGCGGACGCCGGCTTCCTGTCCGGCGGGGGCTGGAATGGCAGGGGTTTCGGACGGGGCGTGGAGGCTTCCAAAGGCGCCACCGGAGCCGGGGGCTTGGCGGCGGCGCGCGGGGCCTCGGGCAACTCGGGCGGCGGGGCAGTGGCGGCCGGCGGCTTCCTGTCGGGCAGGGGCTGGAATGGCAGGGGTTTGGGACGGGGCGTGGAGGCTTCCAAAGGCGCCACTGGAGCCGGGGGCTTGGCGACGGCGCGCGGGGCCTCGGGCAGGGTAAGCGGAGCGGGGCGCGGGCGGGGGAGCGGGGGCGGAAACTGGAATGGCAAGGGCTTGGGGCGGGTTGCGGAAACAGCCAGAGGCGCAGCGGGAGGCCGGGGCTTGGCGGCGGCGGTGCGCGGGGCCTCGGGCAACTCGGGCGGAGGCGCATCGGAGGCTGCGAGCTTCGGGTCCGGCGGGGGCTGAAAAGGCCGCGCACGCGGACGGGGCGTGGAAACTTCCAGGGGAATGGCGGTGGCGGGCGGCGGGGCGTCGGCCGGCGGCGAATCGGGCAACACCGGCGGAGGGGCATCGGCGGGCGGGGCGTCGGGCGGGGGCATGAACAGGCGGCGCTCCGGCGGCGGCGGAGGCGGGGCGGCTTCGGCCACCACGTTGGGAAGCGGCAGGGGCGCGGGCAACTCCGCCGGGGGAGATTCGGTGAGGATCATCTGCGGCGCGCGGTCATCGTCCTTCAGGCCGGATACCAGGGTCTGCGCGAACTTGCGCTGCGCTCGCGGCCGCGGGGACGCGGCCTGGTCCGGGGACGCCGGGGCGGGCTTGATGTCCGGCAGTTTCTCCCGCAGGTTGTACCAGATGAGATGTCCCTCATAGGGGCGGATCTCCCGGTCATAGAGGCCCGGCGGGACCTCGGGCGGCAAACGGGCCGCGGCCACCGCCAGCCAGAGCAGCAGCGTTGCGTGGAGGGAGCCCGACGCTCCGAAGGACGACCAGGTTCGCAGCCGGTCCGTCTTCGGGCGCTCTGGGTAGACCATCGCTCACAATCCCGTGGGACGCGCGCCGCAGCCGTTGGTGGGCGCCACCTCCCGAACATGAGCGATAGCGCGCTGGCGGGGAATGTATTGTAAGAGGTATTGATTGAGGCGCTGAAGACGGTCGATCTCGGAGTGCCGGGCTAGCAGCGAATTCAGGAAATCCAGGTCGGGCAGACACTGCGCCAACTGGAAGCTGAGTTGGGAATCCGACAGGTCCGGATCCCCGCGTCCGGCGGGCGAGACGAACGGCTGGAGGTCGCGGAAGTGGGCCAGGGCGGCTTCGCGCAGGTCCGGCGGGACGGGCGAGAGATCGTCGTCGTCGAAGAAGGCCGGCTCTCCTTGCAGGTAGCTCTTCTCTTCATTCAGGGAGACGATTTCGAAGCGCCGCCGGCCGCGCGCGAGGATGTCGAGGCGGCCGTCGGGATAGGCGTGCAGCACCCGCTCCACCACCACCGTGCAGCCGACGCTGGCGATGCCGTCCTCCTTCGCCAGCACCACCCCGAATTCGCTCTTGTCGCGAATGGCTTCCCCAACCATCGCCTTGTAGCGGTCCTCGAAGATGTGCAGCGGCAGACCGGTCCGCGGAAAGATCACCACCTGCAGCGGGAACAGGGGGATGAACCGGGAAGGCATGGTAACATTATGACCGATTCCCCGCCATGCGGATCGACGGAAAGGTGACGATCATCACGGGAGCTTCCGAAGGCCTGGGTGCGGCCTGCGCCGCCGAGTTCGCGCGCGCGGGCTCGCGGCTGTCGCTGACTGCCCGCTCGGAGGAAGGGCTGAAGCGCGCGGGAGGGTCCGACGCCCTGATCACGGCCGGGGACCTTACGGCGGATAGTACGCGCCGCGCCGTGGTGGAGCGGACGCTCGAGCGCTTCGGGCGGATCGACATCCTGATCAACAACGCCGGTGTGGGAGTCTATCGTCCGTCGTGGAGCACGCCCATGGACGAGACGCGGCGGATGTGGGAGCTGAACTTCTTCGCCGCGCTGGGGATGGCGCAACTGGCGGTGCCGCACATGCGCGCGCAGCACGGCGGCACGATCGTCAACCTGGGCTCGATAGCCGGGAAATTCACGCTGCCGTGGCTGCCGCTGTACAGCGCGTCGAAGAGCGCGCTGGGCTCCTGGACGGAATCGCTGCGCATGGAGTTGGGGCGGGACGGCATCCATGCCATGCTGGTTTGCCCGGGGTACGTCAAGACCGGGTTTCACCGGCACGCGATGGGGGGAGGGCCGCCGGGCAAGATCGCCGCGGGGAAGCGCTTCGCCATCTCGCCGGAGGATTGCGCGCGGGCGATCCGCCGCGGGGTGGAGCGCGACGCCCGCACGGTGATGGCGCCGCGCTCGGGCTGGCTGCTGGTGGCGGCGGCGCGCCTGTTCCCCGGAGTGGTGGAAGCCGTGCTGGCGGAGCGTGGGAGTTAGGCCATGAACGCGCGTCTCAAGCGGACCCCGGGAATCTACCTGGTGGGCTTCATGGGGTCGGGCAAATCGACCGTCGGCCGCGAACTGGCGCGGCGGATGGGGTGGAGCTTCTTCGACATCGACGACGAGATCGAAGCGGCCGGGGAGATGGCCATCTCCGAGATCTTCGAGAGGCGGGGCGAGGAGGAATTCCGGCGCATCGAATCGGCGGTGCTGCGGCGGCACGTGGGCTGGATCGAGCAAGGCCGGCCGGCGGTGGTGGCGCTGGGCGGAGGCGCATACGTGGCGGAAGCCAACCGGCAACTGCTGCTGGCGAACGGCATAGCCGTGTGGCTGGACTGTCCGTGGGAGACGGTGGAGCGGCGCGTCAGCCAGGCTTCGCACCGTCCACTGGCGCGCGACGCGGAGAAGTTTCGCAAGCTCTTCGACGAGCGCCGGGCGATCTACGCGCTGGCGGACGTGCGCGTCCCGGTGGAGAGCGACGACCCGGCCGCGGCCGTGGAGACGATTCTGAGACACCCGATTTTCGAAAAATGAGCGACCTTCTTTTGCGCAAGCAGGCCCGGCGAATCTTCCAGGCGGCGCTGGCCGCGGCGGACCCGGCCGCGGCCGTGGCAGCCTATCTGAAGCGCCGGGATTACTCGCGGTACCGCAACATCTACGTGATCGGCGCCGGCAAGGCCGGGGCGACGATGGCGCAGGCGGCCGAGCGCGCGCTGGGCCGGGCGATCGCGGCGGGACTGGTGAACGTCAAGGACGGGCACACGGCGCGATTGCGGCGCATCGAACTGAACGAGTGCGGCCACCCGGTGCCCGACGAACGGGGAGCGGCGGGCGCGCGGCGCATCGCGGACATGGCGGCGGCGGCCGGCCGGCGGGACCTGGTGCTGTGCCTGATTTCCGGGGGCGCGTCGGCGCTGATGCCGCTCCCGGCCGCGCCCATCACACTCGAAGAGAAGCAGGCGGTGACGCGGCTGCTGCTGGCCTCGGGCGCGGACATCCACGAGATCAACGCCGTGCGCAAGCACATTTCCGCGATCAAGGGCGGGCAACTGGCGCGGCTGGCGGCGCCGGCGGCGGTGGAGGCGCTGCTGCTGAGCGACGTGATCGGCGACGATATCGATGTGATCGGCAGCGGCCCCGCGGCGCCGGACGCCTCGACCTTCGGCGAGGCGGCGGAGATTCTGCGGCGATACGGCATCGGCGGGCGCGTGCCCGAGGCGGTGCGCGAGCGCATCGAACGGGGCGAGCGCGGCGAGATCGCGGAGACGCCCAAGCCCGGCGACCCGCTATTCAAGCGCGTGCGCAACACGGTGGTGGGCGGCAACCGGCTGGCGCTGGAGGCGGCGCGGCGGGAGCGCGGCGGCTGGGCTTTCAGCACGCTGGTGCTCGGCGAGCGAGGTGCAGGGCGAGACCCGCGAGGTGGCGCGCATGCACGCCGCCATAGCGCGCGAGGTGGCGAAATCCGGGCAGCCGGTGAAGCCGCCGGCGTGCCTGATTACGGGCGGCGAGACCACGGTGACGATCCGCGGCAACGGCCTGGGCGGGCGCAACCAGGAGTTCGTGCTGGCGGCGGCGCTGGACATCGCGGGGATGGCGCGGACGGTGGTCTTCAGCGCGGGCACGGACGGCACCGACGGCCCCACGGACGCGGCCGGGGCGGTGGCCGATGGCGATACGCTGCGGCGCAATCCCGAGGCGCGGCGGTATCTGGACGACAACGACTCCTACCACTACTTCGAAGGGCTGGGCGACCTGGTGAAGACGGGGCCGACGGGGACCAACGTGATGGACGTGCGCATCATCCTTATAGGGGCGCGGGAGCCGGCTCGCTCCCGGGCGGGCCATTAGCGGGGCGGAGGTTTTCGTGCTCCCGTTCGCCGCCGGGAGTCAACTCATAGGCCGCCGTCGGCCGCGGGGGGATCCTCGGTGACGGCGGTTACGCCCGGCAACTCCTCAAGTGTCAAGCCGCCGTTGAAGAACGGAACGATTCCAGCATCGGAGGAGGAGGGGCTGGCGCCAATCGGGAATAGAGAAGAACTCGAGCCTGACAGGAACGCCGGCGCATCCGCCATGACGGTTCCGGAGCTGCTTACATAGAATCCGCCATCGTCGACGCTGAGGTCCGCACTGGGGCTTAGGGTTGCAAAGACAACCACGTCGGTCTTCGCCGGGGTTCCGAAGAGCAACAAGGCAAGCCCCGCGAGCGCAGCGGATCGAAGCATCATGGCTACAGAGTGTACCCAAGATCACATTTGTCGCAAGTACTGGGTTGGCCTGGGTACGGCTGGGATGGATGAACGGGACAGTACCGGGCGAGGGCCCGCATGACGGCCTTGCGGACGCCATTCTCCAGCGCCGCGCGCGCGGTCCGGAATTCCCCGGAATCCGCGGTAGACACAACCGGTTGCGATTTGGTAGACTACTTGCAGTCCCTTTTGAAAGTGCTCAGTGGGAGGTTCGTTTGCTTTTTTGCGGACCGCTTGCACCAATGAGGAAACATGCCGCAGAAACCAGGAAAACAGTATCAAGCCGCGCGGAAGCAGGTTGAAGCTCGCGAGTACCCGCTCGAAGAGGCAATTCCGCTGATCAAGAAAATCAAATTTGCGAAGTTCGACGAGACGGTGGAAGTGCACATGCGTCTGGGCGTCGACCCCAAGCACGCGGACCAGATGGTGCGCGGCACGGTGGTCATGCCGAACGGGCTGGGCAAGTCCAAGAAGGTGCTGGTGATTGCCAGCGGCGACAAGCAGCGCGAAGCCACCGAGGCGGGCGCGGATATCGTGGGCGGCGAGGACATGGTGAACAAGATCCAGTCGGAAGGCTGGACGGATTTCGACGCCGTGATCGCCACGCCGGACATGATGCGGTTGGTGGGCAAACTCGGCAAAGTGCTGGGTCCGCGCGGTCTCATGCCCAACCCCAAGACGGGCACGGTGACGGTGGATGTCGTCAAGGCCATCAAGGAAATCAAGGCCGGCAAGGTGGAGTTCCGGGTCGACAAGACGGGCATCATCCACGCGCCGGTGGGCAAGGTCAGTTTTGCAGCCGAGGCGCTGGTGGAGAACGCCGCCAGCCTGATTTCGGCGGTGATCAAGGCGAAGCCGGCCGTAGCCAAGGGAAAGTACGTGAGGAACGCCACCATCTGCTCGACTATGGGGCCGGGGGTGACGGTCAACACGGCGCCGTTCAGCGCGAAAGCGGCGGCAGTCTAGAACCGTACGGGTGCTTCCATGAAAAAGAAGGCAGACAAGAAGAAAGATATCGATTCTCTGCACGGCGACCTGGAGAAAGTGCGGAACCTGTTCGTCACGGGCTACGAGAAGTTGCGGGTGGGTCAGGACTTCGAACTGCGCAAGGTGGTGCGGGGCGCGGGCGCGAAATACCGGGTGGTGAAGAACAACCTGGCGGACCTGGCCAGCGAAGGAACACCCTCCGAGCAGGTGCTGAAGGGGCTGCGCGGGATGACATCGGTGGCGTACACGTCCAACGATCCGGTGGCTCTGGCCAAGGCCCTGACAGCGTACGCGCGGATTAATCCGACGTTCACGTTCAAGGCGGGGCTGGTGGAGGGCCGGGCCATCGACGTGCGTTCGATCCAGGACCTGGCGACGCTGCCGTCGAAGGAAGCGATTCTGGCCAAGCTGCTGTACCTGATCAACGCTCCGGCGCAGCGGCTGCTGGGGACGATCAACGCGGTGGGCCGCAACCTGGCGGTGGTAGTGGACCAGGGAGTGAAGGAAAACAAGTTCGGAGCGTAGCGATTCCGGCGGATTGGGGGCCCGTGGCAGTCTGTCCCGAATCCAGTCGATTTTTTTGATTATTGAAGGAGTTTGGAGAGAAATGGCGGATATCAACGCAATTGCGGATCAGATTCAAGGGCTGACGTTGCTGGAGGCCTCTCAGCTCGTCAAGATGCTGGAGGAGAAGCTCGGCGTGTCGGCGGCGGCGGCTGCCCCAGCGGCGGCGGCCGGTGCGGGCGCCGGTGCAGCGGCTGCTCCGGCGGTGGAGGAGAAAACCGAGTTCACGGTGGTTCTCATGGCGGCGGGTCCCAACAAGATCAACGTGATCAAGGCGGTTCGCGAGGTCACCAGCCTGGGCTTGAAGGAAGCCAAGGACCTGGTGGATGGGGCTCCCAAGCCGGTGAAAGAAGGCGTGAGCAAGGAAGAAGCCGAGACCATCAAGAAGAAGTTCGTCGACGCGGGCGCCAGCGTCGAAGTGAAGTAAGGACTGGAAAGCGGCGGGTGGGGTCTCGGGGCGAATCTCCGCCGGGCCTCGCCCGACGTGTGTTTTTTTTGGAGTTTGACGCGGGGCCTAAGTCCTGGTAGCATTAGTAGTTGGGCTTTGGATTCAGCCGGATTCGATCCCAATTGGTGACTGTGATTCCCAAATCCTGGTACTTCAATTGCAGGCCGGGCGGAACTGCACAGAGGGGAACTTTGTGCCTTTCCATGCCAGTGGCGACGTTACAGGATTGGTGTCCCCGTAGTTCCTCCAAGCCGGTCTTCATTCCCGGCAGTCCGCCGGTGCCCGTTCGATTCCCGCCCCGGTTTCATCTCTCGGCGCACCGTCGATTCCCCAACACCGGCGCGCCGTTGGCTTTGTGCTGTTGAGCGCAGTTTCTGCGTTGGCTGGTCTGCCGTCAGGAGTTATAACGAATGGATACGCAATTAAACGCCGCCGCACGTGAGCGAGTGGATTTCTCCAAGATCAAAACTTCCATTCCGATTCCGAACCTGATCGAAGTTCAAAGGAAATCCTACGAGCGTTTCCTGCAGATGGACCTTCTGCCGAACGAGCGCGAAGACATCGGCTTGCAGACGGTATTCAATTCGGTGTTTCCCATCTCGGATTTTCGCGGGGTGAGCGAACTGGAGTTCGTGGACTACTCGATCGGCAACTGGGAGTGCAAGTGCGGCAACCTGAAAGGGTTGCACCACCTGCGGAGCACGTGCCGCAGTTGCGGCGCCACTATTCGCACCGATCCCTTCCACGCCGGCGACGTGCTGTGCAATCACTGCGGCACCTTCAATAAGAACGTTGTGACGTTCTGCAACAAGTGCGGCGACCCGGTGGGCCTGCAACTGAAATACGACATGCAGGAGTGCCAGGAGCGCGGCATGACGTATGCCGCTCCGCTGAAGGTCACCATCCGCCTGACGGTGTATTCCAAGGATCCCGAGACGCAGAAGAAGAGCGTGCGGGACATCAAGGAGCAGGAGGTTTTCTTCGGCGAAATTCCGTTGATGACGGACAACGGGACGTTCATCATCAACGGCACCGAGCGCGTGATCGTGTCGCAGTTGCACCGCTCGCCGGGGGTATTCTTCGAGCGCGTTCCGGCGCAGGGCTACTTTCTGGGCAAGATCATTCCGTACCGCGGGTCCTGGGTGGAGTTCGAGTACGACAACAAGAACATTCTCTACGTGCGCATCGACCGCAAGCGCAAGTTTTACGGTTCGGTATTCCTGCGCGCCCTGGGCCTGAAGACCGACGAACAGATTCTGCGGGCCTTTTACCGCGTCAGCAAGATCGCGATCCGCGACAAGAAGCTGCTGTGGAACGTGGACGAAGGGCTGGTCGGGCTGAAGCTGTCCTACGCCATTACGGCCAAGGGCGGAGAAACGGTGGTGGGGCAGGGGAAGAAGATCACCGCCTCGGTGTTCAAGGAAATCCAGAAGGCCAAGGTCCAGCAGGCGGAAGTGGCGGCCAACGATCTGGAAGGCGCCTACGTGGTGGCCGACGTGGTGGATATGTCGACCGGCGAAGTGCTGGTGGACGCCAACAGCGAACTGACCGCGCCGGCGCTCGGCAAGCTGATGGAAGCGGGAATCGAGGAATTCGAGATCTACTTCCCGGAACGCGACGACGTGGGAACGGTGGTTTCGGCCACCATCCGCAAGGACGCGGTGAAGACGCAGAACGAAGCGCTCATCGAGATCTACCGCAAGCTGCGCCCCGGCGATCCGCCCACCCTCGACACGGCCACGCAACTGTTCCAGGGGATGTTCTTCGACGCCCGCAAGTACGACTTCTCGCGCGTCGGCCGCATGAAGTTCAACATTAAACTGCACGACCACGCCGACGCCACCTCGCTCGACAAGCGCACGCTCGACGGCGAGGACTTCAAGGCCACCATCAAGTACCTGTTGAAGCTGCGCAAAGGCATCGGGCAGGTGGACGATATCGATCACCTGGGCAATCGCCGCGTGCGCGCGGTGGGCGAGTTGCTCGAGAACCAGTTCCGCATCGGCCTGGTGCGCATGGAGCGGGCCATCAAGGAAAAGATGTCGGTGTACCAGGAGATGTTGACGGCCATGCCGCACGACCTGGTGAACGCCAAGCCGGTGATGGCGGCGATCCGCGAGTTCTTCGGATCGAGCCAGCTCTCGCAGTTCATGGACCAGACCAACCCGCTGTCGGAGATCACCCACAAGCGGCGCCTGTCGGCGCTGGGACCGGGCGGATTGAGCCGCGAGCGCGCGGGATTCGAGGTGCGCGACGTGCACCCCACGCACTACGGCCGCATCTGCCCCATCGAGACGCCGGAAGGCCCCAACATCGGGCTGATTTCGTCGCTCTCGTGTTTCGCGCGCATCAACGAATACGGATTCATCGAGAGCCCCTACCGGAAAGTCATCAAGGGCGTGGTGATCGACGAAGTCAAGATCCTCAACCCCGGCGACGTGGATTTCAAGGTCGGGGACATCGTGCCGCGCTCGCATGCCGAGGATGCCAACCGCAAGCTGAGTTCCAAGAAGCAGCCGGCGGAATTCGAAGCCCACTGCGAATACCTCTCGGCGTGGGAGGAGGACAAGTGGGTGGTGGCGCAGGCCAACGTGGGGCTGGACGAAAAGGGGCGCATCGTTCCCGACCTCTCCAACGCCCGCCAGGCCGGCAACTTCGTGCTCAAGCCGAGGGAGGAGATCGAGTACATCGACGTCAGCCCGAAGCAACTCGTAAGCGTGGCCGCCAGCCTGATTCCGTTCCTCGAAAACGACGACGCCAACCGCGCGCTGATGGGATCGAACATGCAGCGCCAGGCGGTGCCGCTGCTGCGCGCCGACGCTCCCTACGTGGGCACCGGCATGGAGCACGTGACGGCGCGCGATTCGGGCGCGGTGGTCTTGTGCAAGCGGCCCGGCGTGGTGGACTCGGTGGACTCCGAACGCATCATCGTGCGTGTGGAAGGCGCCACCCACGAGGGCCAGCTTTCGCGCGAAGTGGGCGCGGACATCTACCAGCTCACCAAGTTCAAACGCAGCAACCAGAACACCTGCATCAACCAGAAGCCCATCGTGAAGGTGGGCCAGCGCGTGCCTAAGGGCACGGTGCTGGCCGACGGCCCGTGCACCGACGAAGGCGAGCTGGCTCTCGGCCGCAACGTGCTGGTGGCCTTCATGCCGTGGCGCGGGTACAACTTCGAAGACGCCATTCTGGTAAGCGAGAAGCTGGTCAAGGAAGACTACTACACCTCGATCCACATCGAGGAATTCGAAATCGAGGCGCGCGACACCAAGCTGGGGCCGGAAGAAATCACGCGCGACATCCCCAACATCGCCGATTCGTTCCTGCGCAACCTGGACGAGAGCGGCATCATCCGTATCGGGGCCACGGTGAAGCCGGGCGACATCCTGGTGGGCAAGGTGACTCCCAAGGGCGAGACGCAGCTCACTCCCGAGGAGAAGCTGCTGCGCGCCATCTTCGGCGAGAAGGCCGGCGACGTGAAGGACGCCTCGCTCTACTGCCCCCCTGGCATCGAAGGCACCATCGTCGACTGCAAGATTTTCTCGCGCAAGGGACAGGAGAAGGACGAGCGGTCGAAAGCCATCGAGGAATCGCAGATCCAGCGCCTGCAGCGCAACCTGCAGGACGAAATCCGCATCCTCACCGACGAGCGCGCCAAGCGTTTGGGCGGGCTGCTGGAAGGCCGGAAGCTGCTGGCCGACCTGCACGACGAAAAGACCAACAAGCGCCTGCTCTCCAAGGACACGGAGTTGACGCGCGAGCTGATCGAGAAGATGAAGTCGCGCGATCTGAAGCGCATGCGGCTGGCCAGCAAGGACCCGCGGTTGAACGAGCAGATCGACGAAATCGAGGAGATGACCTCGCGCCAGATCGCGGTGCTCGAGAAGATCACCGACGAGAAGACCGGCAAGCTGCGCAAGGGCGACGAACTCCCTCCGGGCGTCATCAAGCTGGTCAAGGTCTACATCGCCATGAAGCGCAAGCTTTCGGTGGGCGACAAGATGGCCGGGCGCCACGGCAACAAGGGCGTGATCGCACGCATCCTTCCGGATGAGGATATGCCCTACCTGCCGGATGGGACGCCGGTGGAAATCGTGCTCAACCCGCTGGGCGTGCCGTCGCGCATGAACGTGGGGCAGATTCTGGAAACCCACCTGGGATGGGCGGCCAAGGCGCTGGGGGTGCAGTACGCCACGCCGGTGTTCGACGGCGCCACCGAGCGGGAGATCAAGAAAGCCCTGGCCGACGCGGGACTTCCCAGCTCGGGAAAGACCAAGTTGTTCGACGGCCTGACGGGCACCGAGTTCGAACAGCCGGTGACGGTGGGCTACATCTACATGATGAAGCTCTCGCACCTGGTGGACGACAAGATCCACGCGCGGAGCATCGGGCCGTACTCGCTGATCACGCAGCAGCCGTTGGGCGGCAAGGCGCAGTTCGGCGGGCAGCGTTTCGGAGAAATGGAAGTCTGGGCGCTGGAAGCCTACGGCGCCGCCTACATCCTGCAGGAGCTGTTGACGGCGAAATCGGACGACGTGTATGGCCGCGCCAAGATTTACGAAGCCATCGTGAAGGGCGAGGCGGCCATCGAGCCGGGTGTGCCGGAGTCGTTCAACGTGCTGATCCGCGAGTTGCAGTCGCTGTGTCTGGACGTGGAGTTGATGAAGAAGGCGCGGGAATTGCCGGAGCCGGAGCCGGCATTAGCCGCCGACTAGGAAAGAATTGGGCCGCGGATGAACGCGGATAAACACAGATACGGAACATTGTCTTTTCCGTGTTTATCCGTGTTCATCTGGGGCTGATTAGGTTTTCGAACTGGAGGCCATTTTGAGATCTTCACCGTACGATCGAGCGAATCTGATCGCGGACTTCGATTCCATCCGCATCTCCCTGGCTTCTCCGGAAAAGATCCGGAGCTGGTCCCACGGCGAAGTCACCAAGCCGGAGACCATCAACTACCGGACCTTCAAGCCCGAGCGCGACGGCCTGTTCTGCGCCCGCATTTTCGGCCCCACGCAGGACTGGGAGTGCCTCTGCGGCAAGTACAAGCGCATGAAGCACCGCGGCGTGGTGTGCGATAAGTGCGGCGTGGAAGTCACCCTGGCGCGCGTGCGCCGCGAGCGGTTGGGCCACATCGAACTAGCCAGCCCCTGCTCGCACGTCTGGTTCTTCAAGGGGCTGCCCTCCCGCATCGGCCACCTGCTGGACATCACTCTGCGCGAACTGGAGCGGGTGTTGTATTTCGAAGCCTACGTGGTGGTGGACCCGGGCGATACCGAGGTCCTGACGCGCAGCGAAGTCATCACCGACGAGCGCAAGCGCCAGCTCGACCAGGAATTCCCGGGCCGGTTCATCGCCATGATGGGCGCCGAGGGAATCAAGGAACTGCTCAAGAAGGTCGACGTGGAACAGCTCAGCGAGGAAATTCGCGAGCACATGAAGACCGAGCAATCGGTGCAGAAGAAGCTGAAATACGCCAAGCGGCTGCGCGTGGTGGAATCCTTCCGCAAGTCGGGGAACAAGCCGGAGTGGATGATTCTGGACGTGATCCCGGTGATCCCTCCCGAGTTGCGCCCCCTGGTGCCGCTGGACGGCGGGCGTTTCGCCACCTCCGACCTCAACGACCTGTACCGCCGCGTCATCAACCGCAACAACCGGTTGAAGAAGCTCATCGAGCTGCACGCCCCGGACGTGATCGTGCGCAACGAAAAGCGCATGCTGCAGGAAGCCGTGGACGCGCTGTTCGATAACGGCCGCCGCGGCCGCGTGCTGCGCGGCGCCAACAACCGCCCGTTGAAATCGCTCTCCGATACGCTCAAGGGCAAGCAGGGCCGCTTCCGGCAGAACCTGCTCGGCAAGCGCGTGGACTACTCCGGCCGTTCGGTCATCGTGGTGGGGCCGGATCTGCGCCTCAACCAGTGCGGGCTGCCCAAAAAGATGGCGCTCGAGCTGTTCAAACCGTTCATCTACCATCGCCTGGAGCAGCGCGGCCATTGCACCACCATCAAGCAGGCCAAGGAACTGGTGGAGCAGCAGGACCCGGTGGTGTGGGACATCCTGGAAGAGGTTATCAAGGACCACCCCATTCTGCTGAACCGCGCGCCCACCCTGCACCGCCTGGGCATCCAGGCCTTCGAGCCGGTGCTGGTGGAAGGCAAGGCCATCAAGATTCATCCGCTGGTCTGCACGGCGTTCAACGCGGATTTCGACGGCGACCAGATGGCGGTGCACATTCCGCTGTCGCCCGAGGCGCAGATCGAGGCCTCCACGCTGATGCTCTCGTCGAACAACATTCTGTCGCCCGCGCACGGCGCTCCCATCGCCATCCCCACGCAGGACATGGTGCTGGGCTGCTACTACCTGACCAAGGCGCGTCCCGGAGCCAAGGGCGAGGGCCGCACCTTCGCTTCCACCGACGACGTTCTGATCGCGCTCGAAATGGGCGAGGTGGGAACCCTCACGCCCATCAAGCTGCGATACACCGGCCGCGTGATCGACCTGGTGCACGCCTTCGACAACCAGAACATTCTGCACACCGAGCCGATCGAGTTCGTCAAGCAGTACATGGAGACCACCGTCGGCCGGGTGATTCTGAACGACAGCCTGCCGCAGGACATGCCGTTCATCAACGGCCTTCTGAAGAAGAAGGGCCTGGCGCAACTGGTGCAGTACTGCTACCTGAAGTTCGGCCTGCAGGTTACCGTGCAGATGCTGGACGAAGTGAAGGCGCTGGGCTTCCTGTACGCCACGCGCGCCGGCATCTCCATCGGCATCGACGACATGGTCGTCCCCAGTGAGAAGGCCGGCCTGGTGGCCGAGGCCGACAAGGAAGTGGTGGCGGTCGAAAACCAGTATCAGGACGGCGCCATCACCCACGGCGAGCGCTACAACAAGATCATCGAAATCTGGTCGAAGGTCACCGAAAAGGTCTCCGACTCGATGTTCCAGGCCATGGAAGACGACGACCGCACGGGCCGCTACCTCAACCCGATCTACATCATGGCCGACTCGGGCGCCCGCGGGTCGAAACAGCAGATCCGCCAGTTGTCCGGCATGCGCGGTCTCATGGCCAAGCCGTCGGGCGAGATCATCGAGACCCCCATCACCGCGAACTTCCGCGAAGGCCTCAACGTCCTCGAGTACTTCATCTCCACCCACGGCGCCCGCAAGGGTCTGGCCGACACGGCCCTGAAGACCGCCGATTCCGGCTACCTGACGCGCCGCCTGGTGGACGTGGCCCAGGACGTGATCGTGAGCGAGGACGACTGCGGCACCTCCGAAGGCATCTACGTCGAGCCGATCATCGAAAGCGGCGAGATCATCGAGCCGTTGCGCGACCGCATCGTGGGCCGCGTGGCTCTCGAAGACCAGAGGGATTACGAAGGCAACCTCATCGTCGCCATCAACAACGAGATCACCGAGGACTTGGCGGCGGCGATTCAGGCGGCCGGCATCGAGCGCGTCAAGATCCGCTCCGTGCTGACCTGCGAATCGAAACGCGGCGTCTGCGTGTCGTGCTACGGCCGTAATCTGGCCACCGGCCGCCTGGTGGAACGCGGCGAAGCGGTCGGCGTGATCGCGGCGCAGTCCATCGGCGAACCGGGAACGCAGTTGACCATGCGCACGTTCCACATCGGTGGCACGGCATCGCGAATCAGCGAACAGTCCACCCAGGAGGCCAGGAGCGACGGTTTCGCGCGCTACATCGCCATTCAAACGGTTCGCAGCAAGACCGGCGAACTGATCGCCATGAACCGCAATGGCAAGATTGTGGTGGTGGACGACAAGGGCCGCGAGAAGGAGCGCTACGACGTGGTCTACGGCGCGCGCGTCATGGTGGAACCCGGCGCTCCGGTGAAGAGCAACCAGATCCTGCTGTCGTGGGATCCCTATACCTTCTCGATCCTCACGGAAGTTTCCGGCGTGGTGCACTTCAAGGACCTGGTGGACGGGCTGACCATGCAGGAGCAGGTGGACGAAGTCACCGGCATGTCGCAGCTCGTGGTGACGGATTCGGCCGAGGAGAAGCGCCAGCCGCAGATCGTGGTGCGGCCGGAAGGCGCGCAGGGCTCGCGTTCGGAAGCCAAGAAGTACCTCATGCCGACGCACGCCCACCTGATGGTCCACGACGGGGAAGAGGTTCATGCCGGCGACGTGCTGGCCAAGATCCCGCGCGAAACCACCAAGACCAAGGACATCACCGGCGGTCTGCCGCGCGTGGTGGAGTTGTTCGAAGCGCGCAAGCCGCGCGAGACGGCCATCATCGCGGAGATCAACGGAATTGTGAAGTACGGCGAAGTGAACAAGGGGCAGCGCAAGATCTTCGTGGTGGGCGACGACGGCGAACAGCGCGAATACTCGCTGCCGCGCGGCGTGCACATCAACGTTCAGGAAGGCGAGCGCGTGAAGGCGGGCGAGCCGCTCATGGACGGCCCGCGCAACCCGCACGACATCCTGGCCGTGCTCGGCGAGAAGGAACTGCAGAAATACCTGGTCAACGAAATCCAGGAAGTCTACCGTCTGCAGGGCGTCAACATCAACGATAAGCACCTGGAAGTGATCTCGCGCCAGATGATGCGCTGGGTGAAGGTGGACGACATCGGCGACACCGAGTTCCTGCCCGAAGAGGTTGTCGACAAGTTCAAGTTCCGCGCCGAAAACCTCAAGACCTCGGAAGCCGGCGGCCGCCCGGCGCAGGGCAAGGCCATGCTGCTCGGCATCACCAAGGCGTCGCTTTCGACCGATTCGTTCATTTCCGCGGCGTCCTTCCAGGAGACCACGCGCGTGCTCACCGAGGCCGCCATCAACGGCAAGGTGGACTACCTGCGGGGCCTCAAGGAAAACGTCATCATGGGCCGCCTGGTCCCGGCCGGCACCGGCATGGAGTATTACCGCCGGGTCAAGATCGCGGGCGAGGACGTGGTGGAAGAGCCGGCGGTCGAGCCGTCGCTCGACGTGGTTCCCGGTTACGACGAGGAGACCCGGCTGCAGTACGCCGGCGGGCTCCCGGAGGATACCGGGGAAGAGTCGCTGGCGGAGTAGGCCGGCGGGTTGATTGGATTTTGAGGCCGGTAAAGCCGCTCGGGCGGCTACCGGCCTTTTGTCGTATGGCGAACGAACGTGGAGTCCCGTATCAGGAGGGCCGTACTGGCCGGCCAATACGCCTTCAGCGCGAAGGCGCGGCTGGAGATGGAGTGCGATGGCCTCACGGAACTCGACGTAGCCGAGTCGATTCTGAATGCTGTCGCCATTTACAAAAGGCTTCGTTCAACCAGCCATCTTCGATCGCGCCGAGAGTACCTTTACGTGATCCAGAGCTCCACCCTGGAAGGTATTGCGGTATATACCAAGGGTAAACTGGTCAAAGAGGCTGGTATCGAGTCCTATTACTTCGGAACTCCCGATCTCAAGGAATTTGCGCTGCCCCCAACTGGTAGACCAGCCTGAGATCCGTATCGGGGAAGATGGTGGTGGTGGCGTTGAGTTGATCGCATAGATAGCGGACCGCCTCGTCGTGGGCGGCCTGCGTGAGATGATGCAGTCGCACCGTCAAGGTTTGGTTCTCGAGATCTGGAATCAGATCGACCTCGGTGTCGTAGATCTGGCGCGGCAGGGCGCGCGCATCGTCGGCCCGGGTGAGCTTGTCGCGGAGTAGCGAGGCCAGCCCTGTACCCCGCTCGGCGAGTTTCATGGTCACCTCTTCGCCGCTCGCTACCCGTTCGGCGGATCGCGTGGTGGCATACCCCATCACCGCAGCGCTGTCGCTTTCGCTGCGCTCGCTCTTGTTGGTCGCCTCAGCTTCGCCAGCCCCGGCTAGATTCTCTTTGTTTTGGGCTGGTGCAGGCGTTTGGCGCGGATGGCTTTATGCAATGTGTCGGGCAACACTCCCAGCTTCCTCGCCACTTCCGGCACTGCCCGCCCCTCGTCCAACAGAGTTTGCGCTTGCTCTTTCACCTCGCCCTTGAGCACCGATGCCGAGCGCCTCCGCGGTGTCTCGAAAAAGCTCTTCGAACTACCTTCCCGCAATCGCTTCACGTAACGCTTCACGGTTTTCGGCGGTACGTGAAACTCTCGGGCAATTTCGGCCTGGCTCGCCGTACCGTTCACCACCACTTGACTGGTGAATAGCCGGAAAGCGGCCAAGTCCTCTTGCGCATGCTGAAACACCGGCAGATACCCATTCAGGTAGGTCACTTTCCCATCCTGGCAATCAAAAGCCAACTCGGCCGTCAGGGGAGTCGTACCGGCCGGGAAGATCGGCAACTGCAACTGTGGCATGTCCCAGTCTTACGCCGCCACCGCTCACTGCGCAAGCGCAATCCGGGGTCAATCCAATTTCCGCGCCACCCGCGGAATCACGGGGACGAGATCGGGAGTTCTGCGGGTCCAATGACCTTCTGCGACTGCGTCGCCAACCACTCCACGAAGCGGCGTAGTCTTCGAGCCCCGGCGCGAAGACGGAACCCTCCAGCCGCGCCGCAACCTTACTTCGGTGCGGCGGGCGGCGGCGGCATAACTGGCGTGTAGCCGGGCGGAATCTGGAACAGCGCGGGATGCGGTTCGCCGCTTGCCGCCGGCTTGCAGTAACAGGTTTGCTCTCCAAAGGGGCCGCTCACCTTGGTGAGCACCGGCAGGCCGAGTGAAGTGCTGGTCCATACATCGGCGACGGTCGGCGCCTGCGGTTTCTGGGGGATCTGGGGAGGCTGCGGCATGCCGGGCACTTGCGGCGCCTGCGGCGGCTGGGGCGGGGACGGCGGTTGGACGATGTACCGCTTGCCATCCACCGCATGGCCATCGATGAGACCCTTCCCCAGATCCTGGACGCCCACGGACGGCATGGTGGGAGCCGGCATGGACGGCGCGGCGGCGCCCGGTTGGGGCATCGCGAGTTGCGGCGGCGCCGGCTGCATGGGCATGATGCTGGCTGTCTTCTTCACGTGATCGAGTACCATGGCCTGCTGCGTACTGGGATCGGTGATGACCGACGTGGCGCCGGTGTCGATCCGCATTTTCCCGTCGCTCGAGCGGATCATGCGCGAGGCCGACAGTTGCGGCGCGCCGCCCTGCGCATACTGCGTGGTGGTCTGGCAATCGGCGCATGCCGGGGGTTGCGGCGGGGACGGAAGCATCGGAGGCACAGCACCAAAAGCATATCACGCGCGGATTCGCGCGGCGCAAGGCGGGGGTCGATTCGCCGGCAAAACCGCTCGAATCCGAGCGTACGCGAGCGCCATGTCCGCAGCGCCCTTGTGGGGCAGGCTGGCAGCCTGCGGCCGATTGTTAATCGGCCCAATGCCGGCAGTTGAGAGAATGCCAACAGGCGGGTTGACGGGGTACCCCCTTGGGGTCCGCCGCAGGTTGCCAACCCGTCGCCCCACAAGGGCGCGTCGGCCCTGCGTACACCCAGGCGGATCGGCCCGGCGCCCACTTCCAAGTCGCGCCCTCCGCCTTCTTCCCGTGTCCCAAAACCGTGCGGCGCCCGGTGTATACTAATTGGGAGCCGGGACTCCGAAATAGAGCCTCCGGTTGAAGTCTCGCAGTTCATTCCGTGGAGGTTCTATGTCTAGTCGCCGCAATTTCCTGGTGGGTGGGTTGGGACTGCCCGTGATGGCGTCCGCATCCCGTTCTTTCACTCCCGAACCGCAGGCAGCCGCAACCCCTTCATCCGGTCCCGGCTTCCAGTACAAGACTCTTGGCAAGACCGGCCTGAAGGTGACGACCGTCGGCTTCGGTTGCATGATCACGTCGGATGGGAGCGTCGTCGAACGCGCCGCCGACTTGGGAATTACGTATTTCGATACGGCGCGCGGCTACCAGAGCGGCAACAACGAGCGGATGGTGGGCGCGGCGCTCAAGAAGAAGCGCAAGGACATCGTCCTCTCCAGCAAGACCATGGCCAAGACCAAAGAGGATGCGCTGCAACACATCGATACCTCCCTCAAGGAACTCGGCACCGATCACCTCGACATCTGGTATCTGCATAACAAGACCAGCCCCGCGGATATCAAGGATGAGCTGATCGAAGCGCAGCAGATCGCCAAGAAGGCCGGTAAGATCCGCTTCGCAGGCGTCAGCACGCACAGCGGCCAGGTGGAGCTGATCCCGTTCCTGGCGAAGCACCCGCAGGTTGACGTCATCCTGACGGCCTACAACTTCACGCTGGAGCCGGCCATCGCCGCGGCCATCGAGCAGGCATCCAAGGCGGGCAAGGGCGTAGTGGGCATGAAGGTGATGGCCGGCGGTTTCGGCCGCTTGAAACCCGACGATCCAAATTACGGAAAGCTGAAGCAGGACGGCGCCATGCTGGCGGCTCTCAAATGGGTGTTGCGCAACCCGAACGTTGACACCACCATCCCCAGCATGACCGACAACGAGCAGTTGGACGAGAACCTGAAGGCTATGGCCAAGCCCTTCGGTCCGGCCGACCAGAAGCTCCTCGCCCAGCGGCTGGAACGGATCGCGCCCCTCTATTGCCGCACCTGCGGGCGCTGCGACGGGATGTGCCGCCAGGGCCTGCCGATCGCCGACGTGCTGCGCATCCTCACCTACGCGGACGGATACGGCCAGTTCTCGCTCGGCCGCGAGCGCTTCCTGGAACTCGGGCCGGAACATGCCGGCGTGCGTTGCGACTCGTGCTCCGGGTGCACCGTGGAATGCCCGCACGGCGTGAGAGTCAGGGAGCGGGTTGCCCGCGCCCAGGAGTTGTTCGCATGTTGAGACCGGTCGCGGGGCTGGTGCTGGCCCTGGCCGCAGCCGGCGTGCTGGGGGCGGCCGACCAGGCGCCCGTTCTTTCGTGCAACCTCGTTCCGGGCTGGTCGCAGGCCGGCCCGGAACGCACCTATGTGTCCCAGAACCTGTTCGAGTACATGGACGGAAACGCCGAAGGCTACCTGGTTTACGGCTTTCTGGAAATGCGCGGCGTCACGTGCAAGAAGGGCGAAGTCACGTTCGTGATCGATCTCTCCGATTTCGGCGGCTCCGATTCCGCTTACGGCATGTTCACCTCGGACGTGGATGGCCGGCTGCCGACCGAGAAAATCGGAATGAACGGCCAGATCGTTCCGCGGCGCGCCTTCTTCGCCAAGGGCCGGTATTTTCTGGAAATCGGCGCCAACCCGGAAGGCGATTACACGGCCGCGCTGAAGGAATGGACGGCGGCGCTGGATAAGATCATCCCCGGGAGCACGACGCTGCCTCAGGCTATGGCATGGTTCCCAACCGAGCAGCGGCAGAGCCTCCGTCTGGTGCCGGAGAGCGTTCTGGGCATGCGGGTGTTGAAGCGCGGGTATGCCGCGCAATACGACTACGGCAAGGCTTTCGTGGTGCTGGAAGCCACGCCGCAATCGGCTGCCGGCGTCATGGATCAACTGCGTAAGCGGTTTGGCCAGACATCTCCGGCTACCGTCGCCGACGAAGCTTTCCTGTACTCCGAAAAGTACCTCGGACGCCTGTGTGTGTTTCGCAAGGGCAAGTATATCGGTGGGTACGCCATTTCGAAGGACGGCGTGGACCCGGTAGCCCTCAGCACGGCCCTCGCCGCGAACGTGCCGTCGGGGGAGTGAGAAGGCGTGAAAGAATCGGTTGGCGGGCGGAAGCGCCTGCCCCACCCGTGCGGTAATGTGGGACAGACGCTTTCGTCTGTCAACCCGGTGGTCCGCTGGGTGAACCCGGCGCCGGCTCGGCGTGCGGCATATGAAAGCCGCTAGAATATCTGTCGGCCCCTAGCCAATGCCCCTCCTCCGCAAACTCCTTCTCGCCGCGCTGGTCCTGATCCTGGTCGCCCTCGGCGCGGCCGACGTCTTTCTCACCCGCTACACCGCCAATCGCGAACTGCAGTACGCCGAGCAGCAGATGCAGGGCCAGGCGCGCATCCTCGCGCCCGCGCTGGCCGCCGTCGGGCCTTCCGCGCTGGCCGCCTGGGCCGATCGGACCGGCCGCCAGACCGGCGCGCGCGTCACCGTCATCGGGCGCGCCGGAGCGGTCCTCGCCGATTCCCAGCACGACGCCTCGACCATGGACAACCACGCCGCGCGTCCCGAAGTCCGCCAGGCGCTCTCCGGCCGGATGGGAACTTCCGTGCGCCATAGCGCCACGCTGGACGCCGACTTGTGCTACCTGGCCGTTCCCGCCGCGCTCTCCGGCAATCCCGACGTGGTGCTGCGCCTCGCCGTTCCGCTCCAGAGGATCAAGTTCTCCATCGCCGAGGTGCGCTGGCTCATCCTCCGCGCCTCGCTCGTCGCCGCCGGGTTCGCCCTCGCCATCGCCTACTTCATTTCGCGCGCGTTCACCCGCCGCGTCCGCCGCATCCAGGCCTTCGCCGGCGAGCTGGTCAACGCGGAGTACTCCGGATCGCTCGCCACCGAGAGCGACGACGAACTCGGTTCCCTGGCCCGCTCCCTGCGCGGCATGGCCGACCAGTTCCGCGCCATGCTGCGCCGCCTCTCCGACGAATCCGCGCGCCGCCAGGCCATCCTCGCCAGCATGGTGGAAGGCGTCCTGGCCGTCGACGCCGATCTGCGCGTGACCTTCAGCAACGATTCCTTCGCCCACGCCGTGCGCGCTTCCGGGCCGATTGCCAACAACACTCCCCTGCTGGACGTGGTCCGCGATCCCGCCTTGCTCGATCTGTTGAAGACCGTCCTCTCCACCGGCCGGCCATCGCGCCAGCGGGTGACGCTGGTAGCCGCCAGGGCGCGCGTTTTCGACGTGCAGACCGCGCCGCTGGACGAAGCCCCGCGCAAGGGCGCCATCGCCATCCTCCACGACGTCACCGAACTCGAGCGCCTGGAGCGCGTCCGCAAGGACTTCGTCGCCAACGTGTCCCACGAGCTCCGCACTCCGCTGGCTTCCATCCGCGGCTACGCCGAAACCCTTCTGGACGGCGCTTTGGAAGACCCCCGGAACAACCGCAAATTTCTGGAGATCATCTCCAAGAACACCTTCCGCCTGGAACAGTTGGCCCTCGACCTGCTATCCCTCTCCGAGTTGGAAGCCGACCGCGAGGCGCCGCCCGCCGAGAGGGTTGCGGTGGGCGATGTGGCCCGCTCCGCGATGCACACGGTGGAAGCCGAGGCTGCCGCGCGCGGCGTCAACCTGATGCTCGGCGAGATCGGCGATTGTCACGTGATGGGCCAGTCCCGGCGCCTGGAGCAGGTGTTCCTGAACCTGCTCTACAACGCCGTCAAGTTCAATCGCCCGGGCGGCGAGGTGTGGCTGGAAGCCACCCAGGCGGAAGGCCGCGTGCGCGTCACCGTCAGCGACACCGGCATCGGCATCCCGTCGGAGGATCTCCCGCGCATCTTCGAGCGCTTCTACTGCGTCGACAAGGCCCGTTCGCGCGAGACCGGCGGCACCGGCCTGGGCCTGTCGATCGTCAAGCACACCGTCGAGAAGATGTCCGGCAGCGTGAGCGTGGAAAGCCGCTTAGGAAAGGGCAGCGTCTTTACGCTGGAGTTTCCGGCGGCGTAGGGGGCGGGCCCGGGAGTGACCATTCCGGAGCGCTTCTACCAACTGAGGGCGATGCCCGGAGGCCCCGGCTTCAAGAGCATCTCCTCATCTTCGGGACCCACGCCCAACCTGGTGGCGGCTCCGCGGCCGGGACGAGTCTTCAAGACGCGCACGGCCCGCCGGCTATAGATTCTTTCTATCGGGTGCATCCATTCTTTCTATGGCCCCGCGGCGCGCTATCTTCTACCGTATAATGTTCCCGCCTCGTCCGCGGGATCGATCTCCACGTTGAGGAGGCCCCGTTGCCGAATCGTGTGTTTGCCGGTCTGTTTTTGCTCTCTTCCTCCGTTCTGGCGCAAGCGCCACAGGGAAATGGCGCCGAGCTGCGGGCCTTGCAGGCCGCGGTAGCCGCCTCCCAGTCGGCGGGCGACAACGCCTGGATGCTGGTCAGCTCCGCGCTGGTGCTCATGATGACGGGTCCCGGCCTGGCTCTGTTCTACTGCGGGCTGGTGCGCAAGAAGAACGTGCTCGGCACCATGATGCAGAGTTTCGCCATGATGGCGGTGATCACCCTGCTGTGGGCGGTGTGCGGCTACAGCCTGGTGTTCGGAACGGGCAACGCGTTCATCGGCGATCTGCGCTACCTGTTCCTGCGCGATGTGGGAGCCGCTCCCAACCCGCTCTACGCCCCCACCATTCCCCACCAGACGTTCATGATCTATCAGCTCATGTTCGCCATCATCACGCCGGCGTTGATTGCCGGAGCGTTCGCCGAGCGCGTGCGTTTCCGCGCCATGATGATGTTCTCCATGCTTGTGGGCGTTCTTCGTATACTTCCCGGTGGCGCACATGGTATGGGGCAACGGCGGCTTCCTCAACGCGTTCCTCGGCGGCAAGTGCCCGGTGTTCGATTTCGCCGGAGGGACCGTGGTGCACATCACCTCCGGATTCTCCGCGCTGGTCACGGCGCTCTACATCGGCAAGCGCACCGGCTATCCGCACGATAAGATAGTGCCGCACAACCTGGTGCTGAGCTTCATCGGCGCGTGCCTGCTGTGGGTGGGCTGGTTCGGCTTCAACGCCGGCAGCGCGCTGGCGGCGTCCGCGCTGGCCACCAGCGCCTTCGTGGCGACCCACTTCGCCGCCGCGGCCGGCGCCGTCGCCTGGATGGCGGCCGAACGCATCCGCAACGGCAAGGCCAGCGCGCTGGGCGCTATTTCCGGGGCCGTCGCCGGGCTCGCCACCGTCACCCAGGGCGCGGGCTTCGTGCAGCCCTTCAGCGCCGTGCTCATCGGCCTGATCGCGGGCGCGGTGTGCTTCCTGATGGTCTCCGTGGTGAAGGAAAAGCTCCGCTACGACGATTCGCTCGACGCTTTCGGCGTCCACGGCGTCGGCGGCGTGGTGGGCTGCCTGCTCACCGGAGTGTTCGCCACGCGGCTGGTCAACTCCGGCTCTCAAGCTGGCCAACGGCCAGCCCGCCGCGCTCGGCTGGATCGACGGCAACCCCGCCCAGGTGCTCAACCAGCTCATCGGCGCCGCGATCGGCATCGGTTTCGCCGTTGTCGGCACGCTCGCCGCGCTCAAGATCACCGATCTGGTGACGCCGGTCCGCATGGACGAACGCGAGGAAGCCAGCGGCATGGACCTATCGCTTCACGGCGAAGAAGGCTACAATTTCGAGGGGTAGGCCAATGGTCAAAATCGAAGCAGTCATCCAACCCTCCAAGCTGGACAACGCCCGGGAGGCGCTCAAGAACGTCGGCATCGACGGACTCACGGTCAGTGAGGTGCGCGGCCACGGCCGCCAGAAGGGCCACAAGGAGGTCTACCGCGGCCGCGAGTACAACGTGGATCTCCTGCACAAGCTCAAGCTCGAAATGGTGGTGCCCTCCGCCCGCAAGGACGAAGTGATTCGCGCCCTCGTCGAGGCCGTGCGCACCGGCGCCATCGGAGACGGCAAGATCTTCGTCTCCGAGGTGGAGGAAGCCATCCGCATCCGCGACGACAGCCGCGGCGAAGCGGCCCTGTAGGCGCCCTACCGCCCGAGGTACCCGCCGATCAACCACAGGTTCCGTAACTGGCGATAGCCCAGGTTTTCCACTATCGCGACCCAGAACAGCCGCCTCAGCCGCGCCGGGTCGCTGCCGCGGAAATCCGTCAGTTCGCGGAACACCACCGACGACCACGATACCAGGATGCCCGCTCCCACGGCCGATAGCAGCAACAGCAGCGCCAGTTGCAGGCTCACCATGCCAAGCGCCAGTCCGGCGATGGCCGCCAGGTACGCGGCCGTCTCCAGCAACGGACGCCAGAAGCGCTGGAAGGAGATGGCGGGCAGGCCCCATCCCAGCGCGTACCGGCCGCCCATGATCGACTTGCGGCGGCGCAGGGCGCGCGAAATCGAGCGCTGATCGCTCATATTCCGCTGCCGCAGTTCGCTCCACGTCCGCGGCGCCGCCAGGAAGCTGGACAGCTCGACCACCAAAACCGCCCGATACGGTTTTTCGGACTGGCGCGCGCGGCCCTGCAGGTGCAGGAACAGTTCCAGCGGCCCGGCCGAGAATCCCGAGGCCGCGATGATGGCGTCGCGCCGCACCAGGATGGTGGAGCCGGGAACCGGCGCCAGCATGTTCTTCCATCCCGCGAAGGCGGCGCAGCGTCCCAGCCACAGACGGGTGGTTTCGAGATCGGCAATACCGCCGGCCAATCCGCTGGCCGGCGGAGGGGGCATCCAGCCGCACACCGCGAACATCAGATCCGGTTCGTACAACATCGGCCGGATCAGGCGCAGCAGGCTCTCGGGAGCGAACTCGGTCTCAAGATCGAAGAACGCAATTACCGGGGACACCGCCGCGTTCACGCCGGCATTCCAGGCGTCGGCTTCTCCGTTTGGGTCCTTTTGCAGCACCACCATGGGCGATGGATCGGTGGATTCGTACACCGCCGTCGCCGCCGACGCCGGCAGCTCGCCGGTGGTCGAGCGATGCGACGGAACCAGGCGCAACTCGCGGGTCCAGGCGTCCATGTCGTCCGCATCCACGCCGTCCAGCACCAGCACCAGTTCATGGTGGGGGAAATACAAATCCAGCACCCGGCGCGCAAAGGCGCGGGACCTCTGGGACGCGTCGCGCGCCACCATGACCACCGATACCGCCGGCACGCGCGGCGATTTCAGCAGAATGTTCACGTCGTCGCGGGTGCCGTCGCGAGCCAGTTGGCGCAACACACGGCAGCCCTTCCAGGCCACCCACACCGCCACCGCGCCAGAAAGCAACAGGATGATGGAGGCCGCTTGCACCAAGGTCTGCAGCAAGATAGGGACGATTTCGGCGGGCGTCATATCACCCTCGCCCGCCGCTGCGCGCGCTCCAGCGCTTCCTCCGCCGCGCCGGCGGTGAGAGGATCGGGACTGGCGCTCAGTTCCTCCAGCGTGGCCCAACCCTTGGGCGGCATGTGGGCCATGGCTTCGGCCGCGGCGCGGGCCACCGCCGGCACTTTCGAACGCATGCAGCGGGCCAGTTCCGGCAGCGCTTCCGCATAACGCAAGCGCCCAACGGCGGCGGCGGCGGCGGCGGCGGTTTCCGCATCTTCGTTCATAAGCATCCGGATGATGGAGTTCAGGTCGGCGCTTTCCAGCGGAACCAGGGGAGACAGGCGCAGCGCCTGGATGCGGATCCGCCGGTCGCCGCTTTCGATCAGGAAGCGCACGTCGGGCACCGGAACGGCGCGCTCCCAGGCCACCAGCATCTCCAGACAGGCCAGGACGCGCTGGTTGTCCCGGGATTGCAACTCCAGGATGACCGCCCGCTCGCACAATTGCACGGCGCAGCGGCGCAACTCTTCGGTCAGCAGAATACGGATCAGCAACGGCTGCGAAAGGGCCGCGCCGAAAAGCCGCTCGATCTCCGTGATGCTCCCCGCCTGCGCCAGCGAGCGCCAGGCGCAAAACCGAACTTCGGGATCGGCGTCGTTGAGCGCCCCCATCAGCAAGTCTCCGGCGAGGCGGCGGCACGGCTCGTAGGCGCAGACGAAGGCCAGGCGGGCGAAGGCCGGGCGGCGGTGGATGGGGTCCTTGGCCCGCGCCTCGACGCACCAGTCCTGAACCAGCGCCAGTTCGATGGCGATCTCGCACAGGCGGTCGAGCGCGCCGCCCGCCACCGTGCCATTGAAACTCATCATGGCGTCGGCGACGTCGCGGCGGCTCCGGTGGCAGAGTTCCTTGAGTTTCGCCCGGTCGCCGGAGCCCGAGAGACAGGCGACCAGTTCCTCGCGGATCTGGGGCTGCAACTCCGCCGAAAGCCGGATCTCGCTCCGCCGCTTGAGCGCGCGCAGCACGATGATGGCGAACATCCCGCAGTTCCAGACGGCGAACCCGCCGAGCAGGGCGGCCACCACGGTGAGTTCCAGGCTCATCATTTTCCGAGCAACCGTTTCAGGCGCGCCACCAGTTCCATGGGGCTGAAGGGTTTCACCATGTAATCGTCCGCGCCCAACGTGAACCCGCGGATGACGTCGCCTTCCCGCTGGCGGGCCGTCAGCAAAACCACGTACAGCGGAATGCCTTCCTGGCGGATGGCCGACAGCACGGCGTATCCGTCCATGCCTGGCATGTTGACGTCGAGCACCGCCGCGTGCGGACGCGACTGGCGGATCATTTCCAGGGCCTGGGGACCGTCCGAGGCGCACTGGCAGTCCATGCCGAAATTCCGCAGCGCCGTGCGGAGCAGCAGGAGCACGGTGGCATCGTCGTCGGCGAGGAGGATGCGCGGCCGGCCCTCGACCGCCGTCCTGCCGCCGCGCGGCGTGGAGACCGCGGCCTCGGCGGCGGGGCGTTTCGGACGCGGGGACAGCGCCAGGGTAAAACGCACCAGGGCCTCCTCGGGCTGCCAGGAATCCATCAGGAATTCGCGCGCCATGCTCTGCACGGATTCGTTCAACGAAAGCAGACGGTCGCGCGCCCCGGCGAGAATCAGGGGACGATCTCCGGCGGCGGCGTCCGATGCGGTGAGCCACGGCGAGGCGGCGGTTCTCGCCCCCACGTGCACCACCGCCAGGGCGCAATCCCGAGCGGACGCCGAATTGGGCATCTCGAAGGGTTCGAAGACGACCGGAATGGCCCGCGCCTGCTTCAACGCCGGCAGCAGCCCTTGCAATTCGGTGCGCGGGAATCCGACCACCGCGATCTTCTTGCCCGACAGCGCCTGAAGGATGGGCTCCGGAACCGGTTCGTCGCGCTCCCCGCTCAGGCCGGAGAAAGCCACCACGAGGCTGGTCAACGAATCCCGAAGCTGGCCGGTGTCGAGCGGCAGCCCGTCTGCAACGGCTTCCGTTTCGCGCGCCAGACGGCTGATGGCGGGGTATCCCAACAAGCCGCCGGTGCCGACCCAGTTGTGCAACTGCCTGGCGGCTTCGGCGAAGTTGAACTGGCCGTCGAGATCGGCCAGCAGTTGCTGCGCAACGGCCAGACCCTCGCCGAGAAAGCGCTTGCGTAGTTCCGTCAGTTCGGCGGGCGACACCGAGCCATCCCCAGCGCTGGCGGCGCCGGAGACCGATGCGGCGCGCGCTTCCGCGCGGCGGTCCAAAATCTCCCGAATGCGCGTCCCCAGGGTTCGGGTATCGATGGGTTTGGTGATGTACCCGTCGCAGCCGGCGTCGAGCGCTTTTCGTTCGTCGCCCGCCATGGCGAAGGCAGTCAAAGCGATAACGGTGATGTCGCGCGTGGCCTGGTCCCGCTTGATGCGCCTGGTCAGTGCCAGCCCGTCCATTCCCTTGAGCTGGATGTCCACCAGCGCCAGTTGCGGATGGTGGGTCCGAAGCACCTCCAGGGCTTCGGTGGCGTTGGTTGCCGTCTTAACCTCGTACCCATCGGCCTGCAACAGCATGCGGGTGAGCTTCAGGTTTATCGGAGTGTCATCGACAATGAGGATCAGCTCGCCAGCCATGGAGTTGTATTGTACCGTAGATGGCCTATCGACACCACCCCAACTTCCGTATATATGCATCAGGACAAAACCGGTTACGGGACAGCCGAAGGGACCGGCAGTACCGCCCCGTCCCCAACCGCCTCGCTTACACTGGAGACATGGACTGGCAACTGGATCCCGCCGCGGTGCGCGCGCTCGGCGCCCTCATGGAAAAGGAGATCACCACCCCGGAATACTATCCCCTGTCGCTGCACGCCCTTCTAAACGCTTGCAACCAGAAATCCAACCGCGACCCGGTGGTGTCCTATGACGAGGACGCGGTGGAAGAAGCCCTGGCGCGGCTGCGCGCCGAAGGGCTGGCGCTGCGCATCAGCGGAGAGAGCCGCGTCCCCAAGCACGCCCAGCGGTTCACCGAGAAATTCAACCTGGGACGGCGCGAAGCCGCGGTACTATGCGTCCTGATGCTGCGCGGCCCGCAGACCGTGGGCGAATTGCGCGGCCGCACCGAACGGATGTACACCTTCGACGGTCTCGAAGCCGTCGAGAACACCCTGCAGCACCTGGCCGAGGCCGGCTTCGCGCAGGTGCTTCCGCGGCAGGCGGGATCGCGCGAGCCGCGCCACGGCCACCTGCTCTTGGGGCCGCTGGAAATGGCGGCGGAATCCCCGGCTGGGACCGCCGCGCCGGCGGTCCGCGGCGGCGCCGACGGCGAGCGCATCGCCGAACTGGAACGCGCCCTGGCCCAACTGCGCAGCGAGTTCGAGGACTTCCGCCGAGGGTTCGAGTAAGCCGTTCGCCGGGGGCGGGCGCGGATCTTGCGGCCGTCAGCCCCCCCGGGAACATGGTTTCCGGCGGTCTCTCCAACTCATTCCGTGCCCAAAAGCGGGGCTACCGCTTCCGGCGTAAGGCAGCGGACCGGAGATCCGCGAAACCCTTTGGGGTCTCGCGTCACGATACACTCACAGCCGGCCAGTCGCGCCGCACTTGCGGTCACCGCGTCCTCAAAGTCGGACAACGGCAATTGCAGGGCCTCCTGAACGACCGCGCCATCGACTGCGGCCACTCCAAAGACTCTCAGGATCGCCGAGACGATCCGCCTGGCTTTGACGTTGCCTATCTCTTTCCGGACCAGGTAGTCAATCGTCGTCACCGCGTGAGCGGCCAGCATCCCTTCGGAGTTGCCCGATTCGACGGATGCCCAGACCGCGGCGCTTGCCTCGACATACGGTTGCCTGTCGAGCAGAACATCCAGAACGACATTCGTATCGAAGAGGATCTTCTTCATCGATATTTCGCCGCCAGGTGCTTCCGGTACTCGCGGATGTCCCCATTCTTGAGGATTCCTCGAACCGAACGCAGGATCGGGGCTGAGGCTGTGGCGGCAGGGTGCGGTTCGGCAACCGCGGCGAGGTAGGCTTCCACCATCTCCGACACGGAGACGCGCCGCAGGTGCGCATATTGCTTCGCGCGCGAGACCACGCGGCTGTCCACGCTCAAGGTGAGCTTCGCCATATACGTATGATACCAGAAACCCGTTACGTATGGACTTCGCGGCGGGTGTGCGACGCGGAAGTGGGCGCGGAGGCGATTCGCCCGCAGAACCGCTCGAATCCGAGCGTACGCGAGCGCAAGGGCGGGCGCGCCCTTGTGGGGCGGGTTTTCAACCTGTGGCCCGCCCAGGGGGCACCCGCAATCGGCCGAATGCCGGCTTTGTACAAACGCCGGCAGGCGGGTTACAAACCCGCCGCAGGTTGAAAACCTGCCCCGCATAACACCCGCGAATCCACTTCCATGCCGCGCACCCCTTCGCGACGGTTCGACTGGCGCAAACGCCGACAAGGGTCCGTGGTGGCTCGCCAGACGGAACGGCTTTCGACCTCTCGCGTGGCGGCATCCATACGTCCGGCTGCGGCGAAGGTCAGCGGGACGGAACCGCTGAACAAGGGCGCCATGTGTGCCGGCCTCCGCCATCGCACCAACCCCGATCGGGATGCCGAACGGTAGTCTGGTTCCCTAATTGTGGCGCGGGAAACCGGGCCAGTTGGCCAGAGTGTGGCCGTTGCCAATCCGTAAGCTATTGTTTCTAAAAGGCCCTGCATCAACATTCGGCCACACTCTGGCCAACTGGCTGGTTTGCCTCGAGCGGCGTCACCGGGTCCAGCGCCAGCCAGCAGAACACGCCCATCAGATAGATGGCGGCCGACACGTACAGCGGCAGGTTCCAGTTGCCGTGGCTCCAGTGCAGGATGTAGCCGGTCACCAGCGGTCCCAGCGCGCCGCCCAGGTTGCCCCACGAGTTCATGGCCCCGGACACCGTGCCGGCGTACTTGCCGCCCACGTCCATGGCGGCGGCCCAGGCGCCGGGCATCACCAGGTCGTTCGAAAAACTGGCCATGGCGATGGCCAGCATGGCGAGCAGCGGATCTCCGACAGTGGTGGAATACAGCAGAAACCCGGCCGCCCCTATGAACCCGGCGCAGCCCATAATGCGCCGCGACCGCGTCACGCTGCCCGTCCAGCGGGTGATGAGCGAGCCGGCATACGCGCTCACGGGATTGCCCAGACCGCCGAAAAACAGCGGCAGCACGCTCAACCACTCCGAGGATCCCATCGCCAGGTGGCGTCCCTCCACCAGATAGGTGGGCAACCAGGTGATGTAAAACCACCAGCCGTAGCTGAGGAAGAAATACTGCCAGCACAGCATCCACACCTGCCGCGAGCGCAGCATCTTCATCCAGGGGACGTCGGCGTGACCGCTCGCCAGGGTGGCGCTCTCGCGCACCAACTCCCGCTCGGCGGCGTTGAGCCGCGGGTTGTCTCGCGGGTCGTCGCGATACCACCAGTAGAAGACCGCCGCCCAGATGGCGCCCAGGCAACCGAAGATCTCGAAAGCGTGGCGCCAGCCCACGCGGCGCATCACGTATCCCACCAGCGGCGGAGTGAACGCCCCGCCCCAGCGGGCGCTCATCCACATGAAGCCCTGCGCCCGCGCGCGCTCCTTCTGGGGAAGCCAGGTGGTGAAGCTCTTCGTCAGGTTGGGAAAACAGCCGGCCTCGCCCGCGCCGAACAGCCCGCGCGTGACGATCAGCGACGCGGCGTTCCACACCCACCCGGTGGCGGCGGTGAAGAACGACCACCACAACACCACGCGCATCAGCACCCGGCGCGGCCCCATCCAGTCGCCCAGGAATCCGCCGGGAATTTCGAACACGGCGTAGGCGCACGAGAAGGCGAAGAAGGCCCAGCCCATCGCCACCTTGCCAAGACCGAGGTCCCGCATGATGGAAGGCGCGGCGCGCGAGATGGCCACGCGGTCGATATAGGTGACGACCGCCAGAGCGATGGCGAAGACGATCACCCAGTGGCGGACGCGCGTGGGCCGTTCGGGCAGGGAGGGGATCATGGGCGTCCGGGGCGGACCGCGAAATGATACACCAGGGCGCCTGCGCCCACGGTGGCAAAGGCGGCCAGCGACGCGACCGGCCAGCCGATCAGGCCGAAGATCATCATCGCCAGGCCCACCAGAATGTACAGTCCGGGAATCAGCGGCCAGGCCACCTGCACGGCACGCAGCCGCTGCCAATCGGGGCGCCGGGCGCGGAACACGAACAGCGACGCCACCGCCAGGACGGAGAAGAACGTCAGGCTAATGCCGATATAAGTCAGCAGCGAGCGGAACGGCGTGAGCGTCATCGCCATGGCGCACACGCCCTGGCTGAGGATGGCCACAACCGGCGTGTGCCAGCGTGGGTTCACGTTGGCCGCCCCGTGGAAAAACGCCTTGTTCTTGGCCATCGCATAGTACACACGCGGGCCGATGGTGACCATGGCGTTCACAGTGGAGACGATACAAATGGCCATCAGGGCGGTGAAGACCCCGGCTACGCGCGGCCCGAACAGGTTGGAAGCGGCGAGGTCGCCCACCGCGATTTCGCCTTTCATCTTCTCGAGCGGAGTGGAGTAAATGTACACCAGGTTGAGGGCCAGATACAGGACGGCAACCAGCACGGCGCCGGCGGCCGCCGCCATGGGCAAGGTGCGCTCCGGCCGGCGGATTTCCTCCGCGATGTAAGTGGCCGCGTTCCAGCCGCTGTAACCGAACATGACCCAGATCAGGCTGATGATGAACTGCATGGGCAGGCCGGTCGAGGAAGTGCGCACGGCGTGCTGCGAGAAGTGGCCCCAATCGCCCGAGCCGAACAGAAACGCGGCCAGCACGAAACCTACGATGACCAGCAGTTTCGTCGAGGTGAGCACGTTCTGCACCTTGGCGGCGCGGCCCACGCCGAAGCAGTTCAATATGGTGAAAGCAGCAATCAGCAGCGACGCCACCGCCTGGCCCGGCCCGAGGTGCAGGGAGAAGGTTCCCGAACCGATCACCAGCGAGGCGTTGTCCTGTTTCAGGGACGGGAAGAAGTGCCCCAGGTAATCGGAAAAGGTCAGGGCGGCGGCGGCGATGGGCGCGGAGAACCCGGCGAAGAACGAGACCCAACCCGTCATGAATCCCCATTCCGGACCGTAGGCGTGGGTGAGATACACGTACTCGCCGCCGGAACTGGGGAAGTTGATGCCCAATTCGGAATAGCTCAGCGCCCCGGCAATGGCGACCAGCGCGCCCACGGCCCAGCAGCCCAGGATGAGACCCGCACTTCCCAGGTCGCCGGCCATAAAACCAGTGGTGCCGAAAATCGCGGTGCCCACCATGTTGGAAATCACCAACGCGGTAGCGCTGAAGAAACCGAGTTGGCGTAACAGCCCGGCAGACTGGATTCGCGGAGAAGACGAACTTAGTGGATTGGGCATTTCGGCCTAAGAGCCATTCTATGCCACGGCGCGGCTCGGGCAGAGGAAAAGTTCTGTGGGGCGGACCCCCTGGTCCGCGGCCGGCCCCCTGGCCGGCTTTCCACGAGCGAAGAGCGGGACGAGGGCGTCTCGCGCGGACCAGGGGGTCCGCCCCACACTGCTGGCGCCACGCTATATTGAACCCATGCGAATGGTTTGGGCGCTGTTGGCGGCGGGAAGCGCGTGGGCACAGCAGCCGCCGTTCACCCTGGAGCAGATTCTGGGAGCTTCGTTCCCCAGTTCGCTGGCGGCTTCGCCAGTGGGCGGCAAGGTAGCCTGGGTCTCGAATGTTCGCGGGGTGCGCAACATCCTGGCCGCGGCGCCGCCGGATTACCAGGGCCGCGCCGTCACGGCCAATTCCACGGACGACGGCCAGGACATCGACGAGTTGCAGTGGACGCCGGACGGCGAAGCCATCGTCTACACGCGTTCCGACGGCGCCAACCCGGCCCTCGATCCGCGGGGCGCCGAGCAGGCGGTCTGGATCGCTGTCCTGGATGGCTCTGCGCCGCGGCGGATCGGCGAAGGGAATTCGCCGGCCGTTTCGCCGCGCGGCGACTGGATACTGTTCCTGCGCCACGGCCAGCTCTGGTGGGCGCCCGCGGACGGCAAGGCCCAGCCGTCGCAGATTTTCAAGGCGCGCGGCACGTGCCAGCGCCCGGTGTGGTCACCCAATGGCCAGCGCATCGCCTTCGAGAGCGGCCGCGGCGACCACGGGTTCATCGGGGTGTACGACATCGCCTCCCCGGCGCTGCGCTACCTGGATCCCGGCACAGACATGGATGAATACCCGGCATGGTCGCCGGACAGCCGCGGCGTGGCTTTCATCCGCACGCCCTCGAGCGGGATGCGGCCGGTGCGGGAGGCCCAGCGCTCGGGCGAGCCTTGGAGCATCCGCGTAGCTTCCGCCGAAACCGGCGAGGGGCGCGAGGTCTGGCGCGCGAGCGTTGGCCCCGGCAGCGTGTTTCGCGGCGTCGCCGGCGAGAGTCAACTATGGTGGACCCAGGGCGGCCTGCTGGTGTTCCCGTGGGAAGCCGGCGGCTGGACGCAGCTATGTTCCCTGCCCGCGAAGGGCGGCACGCCGGCCACGCCGCTCACGCCCGGCGCCTACGAGGTGGAGTATGCCGCCCCGATGCCCGGCGGCCGGGAGATGGTCTTCTCGTCCAACCAGGGCGACCCGGACCGCCGTCATCTTTGGAAGGTAGCCGTCGCCGGTGGACCCGCCGTGGCGCTCACCTCCGGGGCCGGCATCGAAGTCTGGCCCACGCCCACCAGCGACCCGGGCGCGGTGGCCTTCCTGCGGAGCGACGCGCGGACCCCGTTGCAGGCGGCCATCCGCATCGGCGGCGAAACGCGCAACTTGGACCCTCGTGCCATTCCCGCCGACTTCCCGCTCAAGAGCCTGGTTGAGCCGCAGGCGGTCATCTTCCCGGCCGCCGACGGCCTGCCCATCCACGGCCAGTTGTTCCTGCCGGCCGCGGCTCCGAAGAGCCCCGCGCCCGCGCTGGTGTTCTTTCACGGCGGTCCGCAGCGCCAGATGCTGCTTGGCTGGCACTCCATGTATTACTACTGGAACGCTTACGCCATGAACCAATACCTGGCAGCTTCGGGCTACGTGGTGCTGAGTGTGAATTACCGCGGCGGCACCGGCTATGGCCTGGATTTCCGCGAAGCGCTGCGCGCTGGCCCAGCCGGCGCCAGCGACTTCAACGACGCCCAGGGCGCAGGCGCCTATCTGCGGTCGCGCGCGGATGTGGACCCCGCGCGCATCGGCGCCTGGGGCGGTTCCTACGGCGGATACCTCACCGCCATGGCGCTGGCGCGGTCTTCGGATCCGTTCAAGGCCGGAGTGGACTTCCACGGGGTCCACGACTGGGCGCGCGAACTCGGCATTCCCACCACCGAGCCGGATTACAAGCTGGCCTTAGAATCGTCGCCCATGGCGGACCTGAGCGGTTGGAAGTCGCCGGTGCTGCTGATTCAGGGCGACGACGACCGCAACGTGCAGTTCAGCCAGACGGTGATGCTGGCCGACGCCCTGCGGCGCAGGCACGTCCCGGTCGAGGTGCTCGTGTTCCCCGACGAGGTGCACGATTTTCTGCTCTACCGGAGCTGGCTGGCGGCCTACCAGGCGGCCGCGCGGTTCCTCGACCGGAAGCTCAAGTAGGGGTGTGCGACATAAAAGTGGAGTTGCCGACGCAACCCGACTTTTCGCGGATTGCCGACCCCCGAAACAATAGACTTCCACTCGAGTCAATCTGCGCCGGTCGAGGCTTCGGCTCGTCTGGCTGCTGCCAGAAGGGCTTGAGTAGGCGTACGCAAGGATTTCTGCGGATTTGTTGGGGATCCGCTGGAAGCCTCACTTCTAGGTCGCGCACCCCTCAAGTAGGGGGCGGAACCGCGTTCCATGGTAAGATTAGACGTTCCCCCCTCCTGAGATCAGAGACTCGGGACGCGCGCAAACAGCCCATCTCAATATGCTAAAGCAGGAATCGAAGAGAGTCCTGGCGGTCGTCAGCGACTTGTTTTTCTCCGTAAAACTCACGGACGCCGCCAAGCGCAATGGACTGGCGATCGAGTTCGTCAAGGCGCCCCAGGAGGTTCTCGACAAGGCGAGAGACGGCCATCCTTCATTGATCGTTTTCGATTTGAACTTCGAGGACGCCGAGCCTTTGAAACTCATCGCCAGGTTGAAAAGCGCGAGCGAGACCAAGGGGATCAGCCTGATTGGGTATCTGTCGCACGTACAGGGCGAGTTGAAGCTGCAGGCGCAGGACGCCGGCTGCGACATGGTGATGGCGCGCTCGGCGTTCTCGCAGAACCTGCCGCAGATCTTCAAACGCCACTCCGGGTTGGGCTAGGTCTCCGACCGCGTGGTTTGATGCCTTTGCCGGGCCGCTCGCTCAGAAACCGTGAATTATTGCCAATGTCCGTTTGGGAGGAGAGACCGCGCCGTGCCAAAGGCGCAACCGGATTTTTGCCGCTTGCGCGGCGGCTTGGTGGCGCCGTGTTCGGAGTCCCCTCTTGGGTCCCCATCAACCCCGCTAACCGCTTGATTCGATAGGCCTAGTTTCCGGTTTCGCTGGCCTGCCGCCCACCGCCTGTTTTCCGCCTTGGTTCGGAACTCCCGATCTCAAGGAATTTGCGCTGCCCCCAACTGGTAGACCAGCCTGAGATCCGTATCGGGGAAGATGGTGGCGGTGGCGTTGAGTTGATCGCATAGATAGCGGACCGCCTCGTCGTGGGCGGCCTGCGTGAGATGATGCAGTCGCACCGTCAAGGTTTGGTTCTCGAGATCTGGAATCAGATCGACCTCGGTGTCGTAGATCTGGCGCGGCAGGGCGCGCGCATCGTCGGCCCGGGTGAGCTTGTCGCGGAGTAGCGAGGCCATACTGGTTTCGGCCCGGTAGGCGATGAGTATGATGGTGTCGATGAAGCGCTTCCGCTCGGTGAGCAGGCGGCTGAAGCGATCCGATTCCGGCAGATCCTTGACGGCGATGTGATGCGGCGTCTGCTTGCGCTGCGCTTTGAGTTGCTGGATCTGGCGATCCAGGTCCTCGATGGCCTCCTGTAGTTGTCCCTTTTTCTGTTGATACCCATCCACTTCTTTCCCGGCCAGTTCTGACAGGCCCACGGCGCCAAACAGCGCCAGTTGCCGCCGCTGGGCATCTGGTACAGGGCCGCGGTGCGGCGCAACAGCCCCGCTGCCAGCAGTGCCGGCAGCGCCAGCAGCACGCCACCCTTGGGAACGTCGCACGCGGTTTCAAACTGGATCGGCGCCGATACCGGCGCCAGCCCTCCCAACGCCGCCGCTACCCGTTCGGCGGATCGCGTGGTGGCATACCCCATCACCGCAGCGCTGTCGCTTTCGCTGCGCTCGCTCTTGTTGGTCGCCTCAGCTTCGCCAGCCCCGGCTAGATTCTCTTTGTTTTGGGCTGGTGCAGGCGTTTGGCGCGGATGGCTTTATGCAATGTGTCGGGCAACACTCCCAGCTTCCTCGCCACTTCCGGCACTGCCTGCCCCTCGTCCAACAGAGTTTGCGCTTGCTCTTTCACCTCGCCCTTGAGCACCGATGCCGAGCGCCTCCGCGGTGTCTCGAAAAAGCTCTTCGAACTACCTTCCCGCAATCGCTTCACGTAACGCTTCACGGTTTTCGGCGGTACGTGAAACTCTCGGGCAATTTCGGCCTGGCTCGCCGTACCGTTTACCACCACTTGACTGGTGAATAGCCGGAAAGCGGCCAAGTCCTCTTGCGCATGCTGAAACACCGGCAAATGCCCATTCAGGTAGGTCACTTTCCCATCCTGGCAATCAAAAGCCAACTCGGCCGTCAGGGGAGTCGTACCGGCCGGGAAGATCGGCAACTGCAACTGTGGCATGTCCCAGTCTTACGCCGCCACCGCTCACTGCGCAAGCGCAATCCGGGGTCAATCCAATTTCCGCGCCACCCGCGGAATCACGGGGACGAGATCGGGAGTTCTGCACTTTCTGATCTCTTCGAAACGAGCCCTTTAGGCTCGGGGTATTTATGCGGATCAAACGGTGCCCATCATGCGGCAGTGCCGGAATCGAGCGAGTGCAGCGCGACTGGACCGGGGAGGTCCACGGGAAGAAATACCTGGTTGAGGCATTGGCGTTCCATGAGTGTCCGGCCTGTGGAGAACAGGTCTTCGACCGGGAGGCGATGCACGGAATTGAGGCCCGCTCTCCAGCCTTTCGGCCGAGGCGCATGAAGCGGACGGCTTGACCCCGGCCCTTCTTCTTTCGGCGGGGAAGAGTCGCTGGCGGAGTAGGCCGGCGGACAGTTTGCTATCCTGAAAGCCGGAGGTTCCCAGGCGGGAGCTTCCGGCTTTGGTGTTTTATGCGGACCGACGAACTGGTGAGCGTGCACGAGTATCTCGCGACGTGTTATCGCCCGGACTGCGACTACGTCGATGGCGAGATCCAGGAGCGCTATATGGGCGAGAGAGATCACTCAGCGTTGCAAATGGCACTGAGCGCTTTTTTGTACAGCCGGCGGCGCGAATGGGGTATCCACGTATTTCCCGAGCAGCGCGTTCAGGTCAAGCCCACCCGATTCCGGATTCCCGACATCTGCGTGGTGGCCGGTCCCGAGCCCGGCGAACAGATTCTGACCCAGCCGCCCTTCATCTGCATCGAGATCCTCTCCCGCGACGATCGCATCTCCGACATGCAGGAGCGCGTTCGGGATTACCTGGAGTTCGGCGTTCCCTACGTGTGGATCCTCGATCCCAAATCGCGCCAGGCCTGGCGATGCAGCCCCGGCGAAATGCGCCAAGTCGCGGAACTGCGCACGGAGAACCCCGCGATCCTGGTGCCGCTCGAAGAGATCTTCGCCTGACGCCTTTCACTTCACCGCCTTCCCGATGCGGCTCGCGTCGGGAGAACCGTAGACGAGAATGGGTCGGCCAATCATGTCGCTCCGCTGGATGAAACCCCAGTAGCGGCTGTCCAGCGAGTCGTCGCGATTGTCGCCCATCACGAAGTACTTCCCTTCGGGAACCACCAGTTCGCCATCGTGCACGTGGTGCTCGATCATCTCCGCCGCCCGTTCCATCCCCGAGGGACCGATCGCGGGCGCCTCTCCACTCGGAAAGTTGTCCCGGTAGGCGTCGATGAAAGTGCTAACATGCTGCACGTACGGTTCCTGAACCTCCACGCCGTTACGATACAAGCGCTTGTCCCGCATCCGCAGCCGGTCCCCCGGAATTCCGACGATTCGTTTCAAATAATCCTCCCGCGGGTTGGGCGGGAACCGGAACGCCATCACATCGCCGCGCTGGGGCTGCCGTCCCAACAGGGTGCCGATCCTGTTGACGATAATGTGGTCCCCCACCAGCAGGGTCTTCTCCATGGATGCGGAGGGCATGACAAATAACGGGAAGCACACGAACCATCCGATCAGAACGAAAACCGCCGCCAGAACGGCGGCCACTGAGAGGACGGCCGCACGGGCGCCCGACTTACGGCTTGCGTTGGAAGACTGCATTTCCACATCATGCTACCAGAAGCGCCGGCCACTTCGGGCCGCCCGCCCGATGCTAAAATCGGACGTTTCCCATGCCACCCAGGCCCGCGCCACGCGCGCATTCCGCCGATAAGGCGCCGCCGCAGTCTTCGCCCAAACCCGCGCCCCGCTGGCTGCGGCCGGCCGTCGTGGCCCTGGCGGCGGTCTTCGCGCTCGGCCTGTTCTCCCGCCCCTTCAGCGACACCGATTCCTGGTGGCAGCTCAAGACCGGACAGTACATCGCCGACAACCACAAACTGCCGGTGCCCGATCCGTTTTCGTTTACCACCGGGCGCAGCCAGCCGGCTAGTCCGGGCGAAGAGCGAACCCGCTACTTCAACCTGACGCACGAGTGGCTGGCGCAGGTGGGGATGTACGCGGTCTATTCGGTCACGGGATTCGGCGGCATCGTGCTGCTGCGCGCGCTCCTGTTGTGCGCCTTCTGCACGCTGATCGGGTTCGCCGCTCATCGCCGGGGCGCCGGTTTCTACGGCTCGCTCCTGGCCGCGCTGGCCGCCGCCAGCGTGATGCCCTTCCTGGCCGCCGACCGTCCGCAGATCGTCACCTATGTGCTGCTGGCGCTCGCGGTGCATCTCCTCGAGACCCGCCGCTTCCTATGGGCGCTGCCACCCATCTTCCTGTTTTGGGCGAACGCTCACGGAGGTTTCGTCATCGGCTGGGTCGCAATTGGGGCTTATTGCGCCGAGTCGCTGTTCCTGAGGTGGCGCGGCAGACCCGTCGCCGATGAGCGCCGCCTGTGGATGGTGGCCGCGGCGTCGGTGGCCGTTTCGGCCCTGAACCCCAACGGCTTGCGCGTCATCCAGGTGCTCGCCGACTACCACCGCAGCCCGCTGCAATCCACCCTGATCGATTGGCAGCGCACCAATTACTGGGAAATCTCCCCATTCAACGCGGTGCTCTACGGCGCGCTGCTCACGCTGTTCTGGGCGCGTGGCAAGGCGCGCTTCGTGGACTGGCTGCTGTTCGGGCTGTTTGCCGTGGCCGCGCTGAGCGTCGTCCGCAATATCTTCCTGATCGCGCTGATTGGGCCGGCGATCCTGGCCGGTTACTTCCCCTGGAAACGCGCGCTGCCGGTGGCCGCGGAGTTTGCGGTGGCCTTGCTGCTGGCCGCCGGCGTGGCCTGGAAGTGTGCCAGCCCGCAGGCGTTTCAGTTTCGCGCCGACGAAACCGGCTTGCCCAAGGGTGCGGCCGGGTTCCTGCTGGCTAACCGTGTCACCGCGCCCATGTTCAATACTTACGCGGAGGGCGGCTATCTCATCTGGAAGCTTTGGCCGCGGGAGCGCGTATTCGTCGACGGCCGCGCGCTCAGCGAGTCGGCCTTCCAGGAGGCCTTGCGCATTCAGGCGAACGCCGATTCGACCGGCGGCAGGAGCGCCGAACAACTGCTGGCCGGGTACGGCATCGAAGTCATCCTGATGAACGGCTTCGAGTACTTCTCGGGAACGGTGTACAACCTGCCCGCCGCTCTCTCCGACCCCAGCCAGAAGGAATGGAAGCTGGTCTACCAGGACTCGGGCGGCATGGTTTTCATGCGCCATCCGCCGCCCGGCGTCCAGCCGCTCGACTCGCTGGATGCGCTCACCAGCATGGAGGACCAGTGCGCCGCGCATATCCGCGCCGCCCCCTGGGAGAACGGCTGCGCGCGCGAACTCGGCAAACTGTTCTCCGTGATCGGCGACCCCGTGCGCGCGCGGAAGTGGGCGGCACAGTGGGCTGCATCGAGCGGCCAACCGTAGGCGGCCGTTGGCCGGCGGGCATCAACTCTCCAGCTTGTATCTCGTCTGCGCCAGCACGTACAGCCTGCGCCACAGCAGGCGGTTGATGGTCACCACCATGGCAACCATCATGACGGTGGCGCCGTAGAGCAGCGGGAGGTTGCCTTTGTCGGTGGCGGCGCTGATGGTGGCGCCCAGGCCGGTGACGGTGTAGGTCCGGCCGTGAAAGTGGAAGTACTCGGCCAGGATGCTGGCGTTCCATGCGCCGCCCGAGGCGGTCACGAAACCCGTGAGCAGGTAAGGGAAGATCGCCGGCAGCAGCAGTTTGCGCCACCGCTCCACGCGGCCCAGGCGGTAGATGTCGCACACTTCCTTCAGGTCGCTGGGGATCGCCATGGCGCCGGCGATTACGTTGAACAGGATGTACCACTGCGTGCCCATCAGCAGCAGCACGATGGAGGCAATCCCCAAACCGCCGCCCCAGCGGATCAGCACCAGCAGCACGATGGGGAACAGCGCCGTGGCCGGCACCGACGCCGCGATCTGCGCCAGCGGCTGCACCACCGCCGAAATCCGCGAATTCAGCCCCACCCACACGCCCGCCGGGATGGTCCAGAGCGCGGCCAGGACCAGCGTCAGTTCCACGCGCAGGAAGGTGCTGCCGGCGCCCGCCAGGATGTGCCGCAAGTCGGAGGCCGAGAGGCCCGCCAGCAGCTTCCCCATGCCTGCCACGGCATACAGAAGGCAGAGCAGCACCGCGATTCCGATTGCGGCCGAGAGCCAGCGCCGCCCTCCGCGCGCGGGTGGGCGGCCGGCGAGCGACGCGCGCCGCCGCGCCAGGCGGAGCGTGATGGCTTCGTAGGCCGGATCGATGGTCGCCGCCGACACCCGCGCCAGCACCCGCGAGCGCCGCAACAGCTCCAGCATCGGCGATCGCGGCGCGTGCGCGGATTCCACCTGCTCGAACTTGAACTTCTCGCTCCAGGCGATCACCGGGCGCCAGATGGCCTGGTCCATCAGCACGATCACCGCGACCATGGCCGCCACGCCCCAGAGGATCGCGCGGGTATCGCCCGCGTTGGCCGCGGTCTGCAGGTAGGAGCCCAGGCCGGGCAGGCGCAGGTCGCGGTTGTTGAGCACGAACATCTCGCACGGCATCAGGAAGAACCAGCCGCCGGCCACCGACATCATGGAATTCCACACCAGGCCGATAGCGGAATACGGCAGTTCGAGCTGCGCGAACCGCTGCCACCAGGTGAGGCGGTAGATCTCGCTGGCCTCCAGCATCTCGCGCGGAATGCTCTTCATGGAGGAGTACACGCTGAAGGTCATGTTCCAGACCTGGCCGGTGAAGATCAGCAGGATGGAGCCCATCTCCACGCCCAACTGCCGCGTGGGAAAGAGCGCCGCCATGGACACCATCACGCCGGGGAGAAAGCTCAGCACCGGAATGGATTGCAGCGTGTCGAGCAGCGGGATCATCACCCGCTCCGCCTTGCGGTTGTGCGCGGCCACCCACGCGTACACCAGCGTCACCAGCAGGCTGATCCCGTAGGCCAGCGTCAGGCGGGCCAGCGAGAACATGGCGTATTTCGGCAGGGCCCAGGGCGACAGGCTGATTTCCGCCTGAGTATTGAGCGGGCTGGTCCAGTAGCGCGCCAGCGAAAGCAGCCCGTAGAAGAGGGCCAGGCCGGCGATGACGATGGGCAGATCGCGCCCCAGCGAGAGCGCGCCGGTGGACAACTCGCTCCACGGAAGCAGCCGCGCCGTTCCGGCGTGCCGGCCGGGCGTCACGCGTGTCCGCCGGCCGCCGCCGCGGCGCCAGGCTGAGCCAGAGTCAGTTGGTCGCTCGGCGCGTCGTAGCGCAGAATGTCGGCGTAGAGACCCCAGTTGATCGCGGTCTCCATCTGGCGCTTGGACTCCTCTTCGGGGAAGTGCTCGTCCAGCACGTCGCGGAAAAACTCCGCCGGCATCTTCCGGTCGCTCTTGCTGGCGAGCGCCGTCTGCATCTGAGACAGCAGCGTCACGTGGGCCAGGGCGGCTTCGCGGAAGAGGCGCTTGCGGGTGGAGATGTCGGCGTCGGCGAAGGTTTTGCCTTCGGCCGTCACCGCCACGTCGCCCTTATCGGCGCTGACGAAACCGAGCAGTACCGCTCCCTCCACGATGGGCAGCAGGTCGTCCACTTCCAGGCGCAGTTCGTCGGCTACGTGGTAGAGGTCGTCCGAGCCGCCGCGGTCGTCGAGCAGTTCGAGCAAGCCGCCGATGCCGCCGGGGCGGGCGTGCGGCAGCATGGGATATCGCGCCCTGGCTTTGGGAGCGGCGAGAGGCTCCGGCCTCCATCTGCGGCTGCATGATCAGCTTGTAGATGTAGTCGACGTACATCAGAAACTCGGCGGAGTCGCGGTCGCGCGGCTGCGCCAGCGCCACGCGGAAGTCGGCGCGGATGTGCGCGGGGTTGCGTCCCAGAACCACCACGCGGTCGCCCAGCAGCACCGCTTCCTCGATGTTGTGGGTCACCATGAAGATGGCGCGGGTGGGGATCTTCCTGCCCAGCCACAGTTCCATCAGTTCGCCGCGGAGGTTCTCGGCGGTGAGCACGTCGAGGGCGCTAAAGGGCTCGTCCATGAACAGGACCTCGGGGGCGACCGCCAGGGCGCGCGCAAATCCCACGCGCTGCTTCATGCCGCCCGAAAGGTCCTTGGGATAGGACGATTCGAAGCCCTGCAGGCCGACGGTTTCCAGGCTGTGCTGGGCGCGCGCGCGGCGCTCTTCGCGGGCCAAGCCCTCGGCGAGAAGCGGCACCTCCACGTTGTCGATGACCGTCAGCCAGGGAAACAGCGCGAAACTCTGGAAGACGATGGCCACGTGCGGCTGAGCGCCCGCCAGCGGCCGGCCATGCCACAGCACCTCGCCGCTCGATGGCGGCGTGAGGCCCGAGAGAATGCGCAGCAGCGTGGATTTTCCGCAGCCCGAAGGGCCCAGCAGCGCGACGATCTCGCCGGGATCGATCGCCAGGTCCGTGGGCGCGATGACCTGTACCTGGTCTCCGCCCGGCCCCTCGAAGAGCTTCTCCACGCCGCGCGCCTCGATGATGGGTTCCCGCGCGGCCTCGGCGGGCGCTTCCGCAACGGCGGGCGCGGCTTCGGGTGCCGCCACGGGTTGCTTCTCCGCCAACTCGTCCATGAGCTGCCGCCAGGCTTCCTCGGGGAGTTCGTCGAAGAAGTGCATGCGCTCGCCCGGATTCATGGCGTCGACGATGGCGTTGAGCTCGTCCATGGGCCGCGCGTGCAGCAGCACGTACGTGTGGTAGTAGGGAAACGTGCCGGCGAGCAAAGCCGCGAACGGGACGGGAAGCTTGCGGAACAACTCCTTCTGCTGCGGAAACGGCAGGGCCATGAACATGTCCGCCGCCTCGACGGGGTCGAACTCCCGGAGCATGTCGATGGCCTGGCTCCAGCGCTCCGACGCCAGCAAGGCGCGGAACTTCTCCGCTTTCTTGGTCAGGTTCAGCAAGGTAAACACCAAGAGTACTACGGTGGCGTATAAAGCAGGTTACGGAAAGCGCCGGTGCGCCGCCAACCGGCAGCGTCGTTCCCTTCGCGCTCGCCCATGGCGCGGCCGTGCTGGTGGCTGCGATTGACTGGGAGGAGTTCGCCCGCATCCCCCCACCGCGTTACGGGGACCTGCTGCTGCCCGGAGTCGCCCTGCTCGCCACCTGGGTCTTCGACCGTGTGATTTGGTGCCATTACCGGGCCGCTCGCTCACGCTCGCGGTTCTGTCCGGAACCGCGAGCGTGAGCGAGCGGCCCGCGGCAAAGGAACAGTTTCTCGCGGTCAAGGCGCCAATGCCGTGACCGTGAGATCCGGTGCCACCGCGAGACCGCTCGCTGAGAAGCTGTGAAGAAATCGGTTGGCAGGCGGAAGCGCCTGCCCCACCTCGCTGCAAGTCCTTCGAGTGCAATGTGGGACAGACGCTTTCGTCTGTCAACCCGGCAGTCCGGCCGATTTCTTCACAGCTTCTGACGCTTGCGGCTCCGTTCCGAGCCACGCGGCGTGAGGGAGTGGTTGCACGCAAAGGCGCCGAACCACGCGGTCGGAGACCTAGCGGTTGTGGAAGGCAGGCGCGTGCCCGTTCGCGGTGCCGGTGCTGCCCTCGCGGAGTTCATCGTGCCGCGCATCCGGGCCAAAACCATGGTCGTGCGCGGAAGCCAGGACCAGATCGCGACTGTCGAACGATTTTTCCGGGAGCTGAATCCGGAAAGCCAGCGCTGAGGGCCGGTGCTGCCCGTTACGCGCTGCGGCGAGCGCGCACGGCCGCGGCGCCCGGCGAGCCGCCGGTGGAGGCCTGGGCGCGCGCCTCGCCTCCGTTGACGGCGCAGGCCTTCTGGCCGAAGGCCCCGCCCGTCTCCATGAAGCGCGCAATCATCGCCGCGCGGGAACCCACGCCCAGCTTGGCGAAGATGCGGCGGAGATGCGTGCAGACGGTCCACGAGCTGATGCTCAACACCCCGGCAATCACCTTATTGCAGTGGCCTTGAGCCACCATTCGGACGATCTCCTGTTCCCGCGGGCTGAGTAACACGCGCGGCGCCCCCGGCTTGGGTAAGCGGAGCAGGAGATAGCGCGCGCCATCCAGGTCCATATCCAGGAGGACTTCCTCCGCCCGCGAGCCGTCATCCGGAGGTCCATCGCCCGAGGGGTCCGCGGCATGCGCCAGCAGTTGCTTGAGCAGTTGCTCCGGAGCGGTCACGGTGCGCCTTGCCGGGGGTGTTTTCGGACTCAGAGGCTGAGTTGCCATAATACCGCTCAAATACGAAATCCCATAAGAATTCCAGAGTGCTATTGCGGCATCCTAACACGGGCGGGATGGGAATACCAGTACCTTTTTCGGGGGACGCCAGATTTTACTTTTCCCGCAGAAATTACACTGTTTACGCTCGCACAAACGAGCTACCTGAAACCGGCGCCGCGCAAATTGGCGAGCTTATCCGGGGGAAACCCGTTCCCGGTACCGATAAAATGCGACTATTCGAAATTTGAATCGCGATTTAGTATTGCAAAGTGTCACGATTTCGCGGGAGGTAATGGGCATGGCGAGCATATACGAAAGCGAACTTGAGGCTGAGCTGGAGCAGGAACTCAGCGGGCTGCACGAAGGCGAGCTGGAAGGCGAGGGCGAGGGCGAGGGCGAAGGCGAACTCGGCGGACTCCTGAGCGGCTTGTTCGGCGAAGGCGAGGGCGAAGGGGAGCTGGAGTTCGAAGGGGAAGGCGAAGGCGAACTGGAGCTGGAGGGCGAGAGCGGCGAGGCGTTCTCCTTCGGCGGCATGTTCAAGAAGATCGGGAACTTCGTGAAGAAAGCCGCGCCGATTCTCAAGTCGGTGGCGAAAGTCGCCGCGCCCATGGTAGGCACGGCGATCGGCGGTCCGTTCGGCGCCGTTCTCGGCAACCTGGCCAGCTCGGCTTTGGGCGAAGGCGAACTGGAAGGCGAGTTCGAACTGGAAGGCGAGCTGGAGCTCGAGGGCGAGGGCGAGCTGGAAGGCGAGATGGAGAGCGAAAGCGAGATGGCCCACGAGATCATCGGCCACGAGCAGACGCAGCACGAGGCGCTGGCCGAGCTGATGGCCGAATCGGCCTCGCAGGAGCAGCACGAAGGCGAAGCCGAAGCCATGATGGGAGCCGCGGCCATGACCGCCATCGGTCCGGCCGACCGGCGGGCGCTGCGCAGAATCCTGCCGCACCTGATGCGCGGCGTCGCCATCCTGACCCGCATCCTCCGGCGGCGGCGCGCCACGCGTCCGGCGGTCCGCGCCATTCCGACCATTGTGCGGCGCACGGTGAAGACCTTGAAGAAGCGGGCGGCGGCCGGCAAACCGGTGACTCGCCGCGCGGTGGCGCGCGCCGCGGCATCGCAGGTCCGCAAGGTGTTGGGAAGCCCCAAGGCCTGCACGGCGGCTATCGCGCGCAACATGAAGTCCAGCCGTAACTTGAAGCGGAAGCGTTTTGCGCGGGCTGGCCGCGGGTAGAGTCCTAGGGTCCGCCGGCAACGGCGCAAATTAAAAGGAGCAAAACGATGGCGGGCATATTCGAACAGGAACTGGAAGGCGAGTTGGAGCTGGAAGGCGAGCTGGAAGGCGAATTGGAAGGCGAACTGGAGCTTGAGCTGGAAGGCGAGGGCGAAGGCGAAGGCGAACTCGGCGGACTAATCAGCGGTCTGTTCGGCGAGGGCGAACTGGAAGGCGAGGGCGAGGGCGAACTCGGCGGACTCCTCGGCGGTCTTTTCGGCGAGGGCGAGCTGGAAGGCGAAGGCGAGCTGGAGCTGGAGGGCGAGTTGGAAGGCGAAGGCGAGCTGGAAAACGAGATCAGCCCGGTGCGCAAGATCTACGCCGACGCCATGATGGAGCACCTGGCGCACCTGGCGGCGGAGAGCGAAACCGAGCAGGAAGCCGCCGAGCAGTTTCTGCCGCTTATCGGAATGGCCGCCAAGAAGCTGCTGCCGATCGTGGCCAGGCGCATGGCGCCGGCACTCCGCCGGGCGCTCCCCAGGGTGGCGAGGGCCGTCACCCGGGTGGAGCCGCAACTGACGCGCGGCGTAGCGCGGATCGCCCGCGTTCTGCACCGCAATCCAGGCACCCGCGGGCTGTTGCGCGCCATGCCGGCCATCGCCCGCCGGACGGTGGGCAGCATCGCGCGGCAGGCGGTGCATGGCAGACCGGTCACGCTTCGCAACGCGGTTCGCACCCTGGCGAACCAGACGCGCCGCGTGTTGGGGCACCCGCATCAACGGCGCCGGACGCTGCGTCATGCGCGCCTGCTGGACCGGCGGTTCCACCGGCAGATGCCGGGAGTGGCTCGCCCGCACCGCTTCGGCTGGCGCCGGGGCGGCTGGCACGGCGGAGTCCCGGGCGGAGCGTCTGCCGGACATCCGGGCGCCGCGCCCGCGGGCGGGTACCTGCCTGCCGGCGGGCCGGGCGGAGTGCCAGGGCGGAGACCCGGTTGCCCGGCGTGCCCACACTGCAAGGGCACTGCAATCTGCCAGTGCTGCGGACAAGCGATTCGGTAACAGGCGGGGCCCATGGCAACCACGGCTGAGGCGTTGGCACAGATCGCGGAAGAACTCGACCCGGGTTCGGCTGTCTCTCAGGCGCCCGATCCCGGCGCCGGCGCCGGCTCCGGCCGGGTGCTGCGGCCGTGGGTGTGGACGCAGGCCGTCAACGTCACGCGCCACTCGGCGGCCCTGCGGCCGTTCAAACGGGACGAGTTCGGCAGCAATTCGGCGGCGCCCACACCGGGTCACGTCGAGGCCGTCAACAAACTCATATCGGGTCTTCGGAAGGGGCTGCTGGCCTACTCGAAACGGGTCACCACGAAGGCCCGCCAGGTGGAAGCCGAGCCGTCTACCGCGGCCTTGCAGGCGCTGGTAAACCGCAAGGAAAAGGCGCACCATTGGGTCCAGGGGATAGAGAAGATCTGGGACTTCTACTTCGAGCTTTTCGGCCAGCGGCAGTCGCGCTACGCCAACTGGCTGCTGAGCTGCGACCGCATCGCGCTGGACTGTTACCGGGCGGCGTACCTGAGCCTGGGCGTGGCGCGCTCGATTCCCGCGCCGCCGCCGTTTTCGTACATGCGCACGGGATTCTCGCCGGCCACGTTCCGCCGGGGGATTCCGCTGACGCGGCTGGGAAAGCAGCTCAATCCGTTTCCGCTCATCGAGCTGCCCTACCACCGGCTGGTGAATCCGTGGACGCTGGGCGCGGTGTTGCACGAGCTGAGTCACAATCTGCAGACCGACCTGGGGCTCAGCAAGGACGTCCCGCGCAAGGTCGGGCTGCGGCTGCTCGAGGCCGGCGTGGATCGCAAGGTGGCCTTCACCTGGGTGCGCTGGAACCGCGAGATGTTCGCCGACATGAGCGCCCTGCTGCTGGGAGGCCCGGAAGTGGTGGGATCGCTGATGGACGTGATCGCGCGCGGCACTCGCACGGTGGTGAGTTTCAATCCGCGCGGGGTGCATCCCACGCCGTATCTGCGCATGTTGAACAGCGTGGAGCTGCTGCGGCGCATGGGGTTCGAGGCTGAAGCCCGGGAGTACGGGGGAGCGTGGAAGCGCGTGTATCCCGGCGCCGGCGGGGGGAGCATTCCCGAGGGCATGCTGCGCGCGTTTCCCAAGGCGTGCGCGGCCGCGGTGGATGCCATGTGCTTCCAGCCGTATCCGTCGCTGGGCAACAAGAGCCTGGCGCAGGTGTACTGTTTCGGCCGCAAGGAGCAGCAGATGATGGAGGAGGCCGCCAAACGGCTGGCGGCGGGCATCGACCCGGGAATCGTTCCAGAGCGCTTCGTGATCGGGGCGGCGCGTATCGCCCTGCGGCGGCGCATGGCGCGGCCGGGTGTGATTGCGCACAACTTCTATAAGGCGTTGGCCAGCGGGTGAGGTATGGGACTCGAGAAGACATTTCGCGAATTCTCCAGCCAGTTGCACCGTCTCCAGGACCGGCTGCGGGAGCTGCGGCTCACCGTGGTGGAAGACCGGCCGGCGCGCAACGACGCGGTGGTGGTGGACAACCTCGAATACGCCGTTGAGGACCTGCTGGGCTGGGTGGGCGAGAGCCTGCAACGCGCCCGGGCGGCGGAGCGGGCGGTGGCGCACCCGGTGGACCTCGACAAGGCGCGGCACGAACTGGCCGCCTGCCAGGAACGGCTGCAGCGCATGGACCAGGTGTTTTCGGCGAACCTGGTGGCCTACGAACGGATGAAGGATCTGGCCAGTTTCGGCAGCGAGAGGCGCGGGGAGTGGCCCTCGTGGGTCACCAGTGTAAAGCAGGGGATCGAGCATTGCCGGCAGCCTCTGGATAGCAGCCGCGAACGGCTGGCGGAGTGCTGGCAGGACATGGCCGAGCGCGCGGGCACGACGTTCGATCTCGGTGCGGACTACGAACATCGGACAAAAGATCGCGGCGCCCCAGCCGGCCGGGGCCGAGGCCGAGGCCGGCCAGTGGATGAAGCAAGGGACCACGTGAATCGTGCGCGGTAAGACCGAACTGTCAGAGGAGAACGCAATGGACATGACACAGAGTAAGGCAGCCAACCCATCCCCGAGGGCAGCCGCGCGCGTTGCGGAGCGCGACCAGCGAACCAGGGATAAGATCCAGGAAGAAGTGGCCAAGGAGTTTACCGCCGAGGTCAAGACCGTCAACGCCCTGGATCTGGAGGGCGAGCCGGGGGTAGCCGGACAGGTCTTCGAAGTGTGGACCGACGCGGCAGGGCGTTGCGTGGTGGTGGCGGATCCGAACCCCATTACGGCAAAGGTGATCGTGTGCGTGGACCAGGCTGGCACGTATCTGGTGAAGTACATGGTGAACAATCGGGTGCGGGAACAACGGTATGTGGAAACCGAGCCGATCGCACTGGCAGTCGAGCTTGACTGAAGGCAGGCGGGTTCGATAGCGGAAAATCAAACGACGGGAGCGACGAGCGATGGCATCTAATAAATTCGGCGTGACAAAAGTACCGAAATTCGGATCGGGCGGCAGCGGCGGAGTCAGCGCGAAGAAGCCGCTGGTGGACCTCTCGGCCTTTCCGATTCTCACCGAGGAAGTCGGATACCCGCCATCGCCGCTAGCGCGCACTGGCGCGGGCATGGGCGCGACGCCCTCCACTGGCAGCGGCGGCCTGGGGCAGACCGCCTTGAAAGCGGTCGCCGACGTCCTGGGCTGGAAGGTGAAGGCGGGCGACACGGCGGGCTTCACGGGCGCGCTGATGCAGGCGTTCACGCTGACCGAGGTTGAGGGCCACGTCCAGGCGACCTGGGTGCCGCGCACCTACGCCGTGCAGAGCGATCTTTCGGGCGGAATCTCGGGCGCGCAGGCCAGCCTGTACTCGCGGGCGAAGTATACGCTCGACCAGGCGCTGCCCCTGCTGGCCGGTTTGAAGGCCTTGAACCCGGCGGCCGATCCGGAAGATCTGGAGGCGTTGCGCGCCGTGGTGAACAGCCAGATGGTCCAACTCGTGGGTGAACTGCCGTACGCCGGCGGTCCGAGGGTTTCGCGCGTAACCCAGTACTTCTCGCTGCTGCTGGGTCAACCGCTCACCTCGACGACTATGGTTCAGACGGATCCGGATCGGGTGGGCGGAACGTTGGGCAACCTGCGAGATGTGTTCGGCCTGGCGACGCTGGTATACGGCGGCGGCGTGGGGACCCCGAACACCCTGGTCAACACCATCGACGACGAACAGGACACCACCAATTTCCGGGTGTTGTCGGACTATATGACCTCGCTGGCGCAGAGCTGGATCAGCAACCTGCCGTTCTTCGGCCTGCTGACCTCGACGCCGTTCTTCGGCACGCAATTGGTGCTGATCTCGCGGCAGCTTTCGGTGGCGGCCGAGATGGTGGACGAACTGCGGTTCGCGCTGGATTCGGTGTTCATCGGCCCATCGGAGCGGCAGACGCTGGAGATCCAGTTCCCGACCTTCGATCCGGCCACGGGTCTTCGGGACCAGCCGCTGTTCCTGGAAGACCTGCTGCTGTGGATCCAGTCGCTGGTGACGGAAGAAGCTCCCTCGGTGATTCAGAGCGGCGGCAAGTTCGGCGTGTACCAGGTGCTCCAGGTGGTCACACAGCTTCAGCGATTGATTACCGGAGCGGTCAGCCCGTTGAACTCGGATGTCCCGCCGGCGTACTTCTCGCCGCGGGTGACGATAGCTCTGCAGACGCTGTCGGACCAACTTACGGAACTGGTGTCGATCGTGCAACCCGTGGCGACCGCGCAGTTGCCGATCAACCCGATTTAGCGGCCTGAACAGTCCTGGAATAGGAGACGCACGAAATGGCGACCGAACGACAATATCAAAGCCTGTACGACCGGATAGCGGCACTCCGCGAGACGGTGACCAGCCGGCTGGCGTCCGACCTGATCTCCAACCCGCAGCTCGCCGATGCGCTGACCAAGCAGATCGACGACCTCCTGCAGGGCGCGGTGGACGCGGATGCGAACGCCACGCCGCCGCCGGACAAAGGCCTGGCGGCCCTGGCGGGGATCGGTCCGGACGCGTCGAAGGACTTCGGGCAGACGCGCATTCCGCCGGGAGTCGAACCCTACGACGAGACCATCACGGCCGAGCGGATTGTCGCGGTGGGCGATCTGTACTACCTGTTCCAACACGAGAAGATCGGCGTGTTCCGGGTGGTGCAGAAGCTGCAGGAGCTGTTCCGCGCGGGCACGGTGCGGCTGTCGGGCGGCGCGGGCGCGTTCGCGCTCTACCAGTTCGACCGGCGGGAAGTGCTGCGCTACACCATGCGCGACCGCATCGCGGCCTACCGGCGCTTGTTCGGCTACGGGTCGGGCGCGGGGCCGGCGGGGTCGCGCCCCAACACCGAGTTCCACAAACTGTTCGCGCACTTCGTCCACCAGGTGACGCTGTTCTGGCGCGACAAGCGGATTTCGGACGTGATCCGCGAGCGCGCCTACGACCCGAGCTTCGGCTCCATCGCCATCGTGCGCCGCGCCGGCCTGGATCTGCGCAACAACCTGAAGTGGCTGTCGTTCGGCCATCTCAACGTGATGCGCGTGGAAGTGATGCAGCTTCTGGAAGAGGCGTTCAAGATTCTGGACGCCGACGACGTGAAGCGCTTGTTCGGCGCCGACAACGCCTGGGACGTGGTGGAAGAAGTCCTGATCCGCTACTACAACGAGCGCCTGGTGACCTCGCCGCGGCAGCGCATGGGTGTGACCGGCCGCGAAGTGCTGCGGTGGCTGGCGCAGCCGCACATCCTGCAAACCACGCGGGCGCAGTTCGAGACGCTGTTGCTGGAGATCGCCGAGCAGGCCGAAGAGTGGCTGACCAGCGCGCAGGCGATGGACCTGGCGGGCCGTCCCGCGAGCGCGCGGGTGCTGCCGTGGTCGCAGACCACGCCGGTGCCGCAGATGGCGGGCGGCGGGAAATCGCCTGTCGGAGTGTCGCCGCGGCGGGCGGCCGCGAGATCGCCGCGCATGGCGGAAATGGAGCTGTAGGCTTGGACTGCTACCTGTCAAATCCTTCGTGCGCCGCGCCGGTATTATGTACTACTACCTGTCAAATTCTTCGCGCGCCGCGACGGCTTTATGTGGGGCAGGCTGGCAGCCTGCGGCCGATTGCGGGTGCCCTCTGGGCGCGGCCCGGCGAGCGGAGCTCGCCTGCGCGCGAGACGATCCGGCCCCCGGCAGCCCGGAATATCCCGCGCGGTTGGGTCGCGGCTCTGTTGCTCCGCGGGGCAGGTTGTTAACCTGCGGCCCCGCCCAGAAGGCACCCGCAATCGGCCCGGCGAGCGAAGCTCGCCAGCGCGGGGCAACCAACCGGCCCCGGAAGCCCGCGGTCTCCCGCGTGATTCTGACCGGCGCGCAAACCGCATTGGGCCGCCGATGAACGCCGATAGGCACACTCCTATCGGCGTTCATCGGCGGCCAGTAATGTTCTCCCCCAATGCCATGATCGTTGATTGCCACTGCCACGCCGGCGAAGGCGACCTGCTGACGGCGCCCTGGAACACCATGGCCGCCATCGAGCCCTATCTCCGCCGGGCCAGGGCGGCGGGCATCGACCGCACCATCGTCTTCGCGGCCTTCAACACGGACTATGCCAAGGCCAACGCAGGAGTGGCCAAGATCGTGGCGCGCTATCCGCGGCGGCTGATCGGGTTCGCCATGGTGCACGCGCGCCGCGACGCCGGCCGCATCCGCGAGATGATCCAGCGGGCCGTGGAGCGATACCGGTTCCGAGGCGTCAAGGTCCATGGGCACGAATCCATGCCGACGCGCGAGGTGTGCGAGGCCGCGCGCGCCTTCCGCATCCCGATCCTGGTCGATGTGGCCGGCAAGGCCCACGTGGTGGACATGCTGGCGCCGCAGTATCCCGATGTCAACTTCATCATTCCGCACCTGGGCAGCTTTGCCGACGACTTCCGCGCGCAACAGCAGGTGGTGGATCAACTGGTTCGGTACCCCAACGTGTATGCCGACACGGCCGGCGTGCGGCGCTTCGACTACATTGTGCAGGCGGTGAAGCGCGCCGGGCCGCGCAAGGTGCTCTTCGGGTGCGACGGCCCGTGGCTGCATCCCGGCCTGGAGCTGCACAAGATCCGGCTGCTGGGGCTCGCGCCGGAGGCGCAGGCCGCGGTGATGGGCGGGAATGTGCTGCGGCTGATTGGGCGAGGGGCCGCCGCGCGACCCGTCGGGCAGTTACGCTCTGTTGGCTCAAGGTGAGCCAACGCTCAGAGGGCGAAGTGGTGTGAAGGTAGTGATTTACGCGTTTCGATCCTGGCTCATGTCGAGCCAGCCCGGGCTAACTCCGGTCCAACCCTCAGTCTGCCGCGGCCAAACTCCAGTAGCCGGAAGCCTGGAAACTCAGAGGAATCCGCTACCACCCTGGCGCAGCCGCGGAGGGCTACCCGGCACAGTTCTCCGGTGCAGCCACAGCCGCACATCTGCTGTACGACTCGCCCTCTGTACGCGGCCGGTCTAGTGTGGTTCGGCACAGGCCGGATGCTGCCACGACTGGAAACGGGACTCCAGGGACCCGAAAGAATCAGCCCAAGCGACACCGCGAGTCGGAACGAGTGACATCATTTTGCAATTGGCCTCCTGGCCGTTCTTCCGCAGGGGGCGCACCCTGGCGACAATCTCAAGCCCGGTGCTTGCGAGGCGGGAACGCGGCTCGTCGATTACGGCTCCCTGCGAAGTGGCCCTATCCTTTTCACACAGCAAAAGAGAGTAGTGGTACGGCCACGACGGCGCGCCGCGAGGCGTCGCCACGCCGCGCGGGACTCGGGTCCACACCAATACTGGCCACACCAATACCTCTGAGACGCGCGATAATGGTTTTGCAGTGATTACTCCGGCGATCCTCGCGAATACGCCCCAGCTTCAGGCTGAGGTGCGGCGCGCTGCGCGGTCTCTCGGCGCCGACGTGGTGCACATCAATCCCGAGATTGGAATCGATGCTATGGGACTCGCCTCTATTTTCTTCAACATCGTTCTAACCGACGAAGCCAGCCGTCCCGCCCGCCTACGTTTCGTGACCCAGAACGTTGCCCTCACCCTCATGAACCAGCTCAAGACCGATGAGAGCGGCGTTCACGCCTATTTCAACTTCCGCAGCCAGTCGGAAGCCGCCGGCATCAAAGATCCTGCTTGGGCTTGAAACCTCCCAATGCCACTCGCCAGCGACCTTCTGGAACAGGCATACCACCTTGCGCGCCGGGAGCCGAAACGACCGAGACAGGCGAGCTTAAGGCGCGCGGTTTCCACAAGCTACTATGCCTTATTCCATATGCTGATTTCGGAAGCCACCCGGAATTGGAAGCAATCGAGTCAGCGCGGGACTCTCGGACGATATTTCCAACACGGCAGCATGGCGAAGGCGTCGGACAAGCAAAAGGCAGACTGTAATAGATTCCTTACTTCCAATCCACCTCCCGTGCCCGGCCCCGACACGGATTGCATGAAGAGCCTCCAAACCGTCTCATTCGCGTTCTATCAGGCATATCAGCAACGCCAAACGGCGGATTACGACACCGTTAAGCAATGGACGCGTACCGAAGCATTGGCGATCATCGATTCGGTCGATGCGGCATTCAAGGCGTGGCCCCAGATTCGAAATCGCAAATTCGCGCAGGATTATTTGCTCTCCCTTCTCGGCGATCCGAGGGGAAGATAGTGACGTTGCTCGGCCTCGGGCTCCGCCTTCTTTTTTTTGGGTGACTTAGAGCGGGCACGGCAGGGTCGGGACTGGTCTGGGGGCACGCTCCTTGCGCTGGAGCCGATCCGGTGGAGGCAGCGGTCGCGCTAGTGCCTTGACCGCGAGAAACTGTTCCTTTGCCACGGGCCGCTCGCTGACGCTCGCGGTTCTGTCCGGAACCGCGAGCGTGAGCGAGCGGCCCGGTAATGGCACCAAATCACACGGCCGAAGACCTAGTCCCGCCGCCCCTTACGCCCCGTTCAGCAGCTCCAGAAACGCCCGCGCCGCCCCGCTCAGCGCCTTCCGCTTGCGATGCACCACGCCCACGGGACGCACCAGCCCCGGCGCCTTCAGCCGCACGGCCACCAGGCGGGATTGCGCGATCTCGGTCTGCATGGTGCGCGCCGGCAGGATGGCGATGCCGTTGCCCAGCGCCACCGCCTCCTTGATGGTCTGAATGTTGTCGAAGTGCATCGCCACGCGGACTTCGACGTTGTGCGCGCGGAAGAAACGGTCCAACTCGCGGCGGATGCTGAGGTCTTCGTCGAAGGCGATGAAGTCGTGGCCGGCCAGTTCCCAGGGCTCCACTTCGGCGCGCGCCGCGAAGGGGTGAGACGGGGCCACGGCGAGCTGCATTTCCTCTTCGCGCCAGGGGATGGCGGCGATCTCGCGGCTGGATTCGGGGTAGCTGACCAGCCCCAGATCGGCGGCATCCGTGCGCACCGCTTCGTAGACGCGGTCGGGCCGCATATACTCGACGTGCAGGTGGGCGTGCGGGTTCGAAGCGGCGAAGCGTTCCTGCAGACGGTTCATCTCCGTCAAGCCGATGGAGTAAATCGACGCCACCCGCACCGTTCCGCCGCGCTCCAGCGCATCGATGGAGCGCTCCATCAGCTCCTCCAGACGCACCACGTCGCGCGCGAACCCGGCGTAGATCCGGCCGGCTTCGGTGAGCTGAAGCGGGCGTTTGCTGCGGTCGAAGAGGACTGTGCGCAGCCGGCGCTCCACTTCCTTCACATGCTGCGTGGCGGCGGACTGGCTGATGCCGCACACTTCAGCGCCCTTACTCATGCTGCACGAAGCGGCTATCTCCTTGAAAAGCTTAGGGTCCCAGAACCACACGGCATCATCTTAACATAAGAGTGTCTAATAAAGCAATGACATGATTTTTCTATTGCTAATACTGATGGAAGCTGGTAGACTGAAATTGTCCCGGCGTACCCGCCCCAAAAATCGAGACCGCCATCGGACTACCCTCTATGCGGCGGCCCAGTTCCCCGAAGAACACCTATATGCACAAACCTACTGTGAGCACCGGTCTACCCATCGCCCAGGGTCTGTACGATCCGCGCAACGAGCACGACGCTTGCGGCATCGGGTTCGTGGCCAGCGTTCGAGGCCAGAAGTCGCACGACATCATCGTCAAGGGAATCGAGGTTCTGATCAACCTGACGCATCGCGGGGCGTGCGGTTGCGATCCCAAAACCGGCGACGGCGCGGGCGTGCTGATCCAGATCCCGCACAAGTTCTTCGCGCGCGAATGCGGCAAACTGGGGTTCACGCTTCCGCCGGCGGGCGAGTACGGCGTGGGCATGGTGTTCCTGCCGGTGGAACCGCACGCGCGGTTGCAGTGCGAGGGCATCGTCGAGCGCATCGTGCGCGAGGAAGGGCTGACGGTGCTGGGGTGGCGGGATACGCCCATCGACGGCGGCGCCATCGGCCGCGTGGCGCGCGTCTCGCAGCCCTACATCGAGCAGATCTTCGTGGGCCGCGCCAAGGGCATGAACGAGACGCAACTGGAGCGCAAGCTGTACCTGGCGCGCAAGCGGGCGGAGATCGAGATCGGCGCGTCGAACGTGATCGAAAAGGACTTCTTCTACCTGCCGTCGTTTTCGGGGCGCACCATCGTATATAAAGGACTGCTGCTGGCGCCGCAGATCGCCCACTTCTATCCGGAACTGAGCGATCCCGAGGTGGTGAGCGCGCTGTGCCTGGTGCACCAGCGGTTTTCGACCAACACCTTCCCCACCTGGCAACTGGCGCACCCGTTCCGCTACGTGGCGCACAACGGAGAGATCAACACCCTGCGCGGGAACGTGAACTGGATGCAGGCGCGGCAATCCGTGCTGGCTTCGCCGCTGTTCGGCGACGAGATGAAGAAACTGTTCCCCATCATTCAGCCGGGCGGCAGCGATTCGGCGTCGTTCGACAATGCGCTGGAGCTGCTGGTGATGTCGGGGCGGGGCATCGCCCACGCCATGGCTATGCTGATTCCCGAAGCGTGGTCGCGCAACGAGCACATGGATCCGCAGAAGCGCGCGTTCTACGAATACCACGCCTCGCTGATGGAGCCGTGGGACGGCCCGGCGGCGATGGCGTTCACCGACGGCCGCTCGATCGGGGCCACGCTCGACCGCAACGGGCTGCGTCCGGCGCGGTATCTCGTGACCAACGACGACCTCATCATCATGGCGTCGGAGACCGGTGTGCTGCCGGTCGCTCCTGAGAACGTGAAATTCAAGGGGCGGCTGCAACCCGGCAAGATGCTGCTGGTGGACACGGTGGAAGGGCGCATCGTGTCGGACAAGGAGTTGAAGCGCAGTCTCTACAGCCGCAATCCGTACCAGCTCTGGTTGAAGGAAAACCAGATTATGCTCGACAGCCTGGCCGATCCGCCGCGCCAGCACGGAACCGACGAGCGAACCCTGCTGCGGCGCCAGCGCGCCTTCGGATACACCGACGAGGACATCCGCATGGTCATGGCGCCCATGGCGGCGCAGGGCCAGGAACCGGTGGGTTCCATGGGCGCCGATACGCCGCTGGCGTGCCTGTCGGACAAGCCGCAGCCGCTGTTCAACTACTTCAAGCAGCTCTTCGCGCAGGTGACCAATCCGCCCATCGACCCGATTCGCGAAGAGCTGGTGATGTCGCTCACCAGCTACATCGGCACCGAGCGCAACATCCTGGAAGAGACCGCGCTGCACTGCCACACGCTCAAACTGACGCAGCCGATTCTGCGCAACCGCGACCTGGAGAAGCTGCGGCGCGTGTCGCAGGGCGATTTCCTGGCCACCACGCTGCCCACGCTGTTCGCCGTCGCTGAAGGCGCCAAGGGTCTGGAGCGGGCGCTGACGCAGCTCTCGCGGCGCGCCTCGCTGGCCATTCAATCCGGCTACACGCTGCTGATTCTCTCCGACCGCGGCGTGGACGAAGACTACGCGCCCATCCCCAGCCTGCTGGCGCTGGCGGCGGTGCACAACCACCTGGTGCGCGAGGAAACCCGCACCCAGGTGGCCTTGATCATCGAATCGGGCGAGCCGCGCGAGGTGATGGATTTCGCGCTGCTGATCGGCTATGGCGCCAGCGCCGTGAATCCCTACCTGGCGCTCGAAACCATCGAGACCTTGGGAGAGACGGCCGGCGTGGCGCCCGAGAAGGCTCTCGAAAACTACATCAAGTCCATCGACAAGGGACTGCTGAAGACGTTCTCGAAGATGGGGATTTCCACGCTGCAAAGCTACCGCGGCGCGCAGGTGTTCGAAGCCATCGGGCTGGACAAGCTTTTGGTGGAAAAGTACTTCACGGGGACGTCCTCGCGCATCGGCGGCGTGGGGCTCGGCGTGCTGGCCCAGGAAGCCATTCTCAAACACCGGCACGCCTTCCAGCCGCTGACGGATTCGGACACCGAACTGGCGGTGGGCGGCAACTACCATTGGCGGGCGGGTGGCGAGTATCACCTGATCAATCCGCAGACCATCGCCAAATTGCAGCACGCCGTGCGGCAGGATAACTTTCAGACCTTCCAGGAGTACACCGACCTGCTGGACAAGCAGGGCAAGCAATTCGCGACGCTGCGCGGAATGCTGGAGCTGAAGAAATCCGACGCGCCGGTGCCCATCGAGGAAGTGGAGCCGGCCGCGGAGATCGTCAAGCGGTTCGCAACCGGGGCCATGTCCTTCGGTTCGATTTCGAAGGAAGCGCACGAAACGCTGGCGGCGGCCATGAACCGCATCGGCGGCAAGTCGAACACCGGCGAGGGCGGGGAAGACGAAGCCCGCTTCGGGACGGAACTGCGCAGCGCGGTGAAGCAGGTGGCCTCGGGCCGATTTGGCGTTACCGCCAACTACCTGGTGAACGCCGACGAATTGCAGATCAAGATGGCGCAGGGCGCCAAACCCGGCGAGGGCGGGCAGTTGCCGGGGCACAAGGTGGACGCCATAATCGCGCGCGTGCGCCACTCGGTGGCCGGAGTCGGGCTGATTTCGCCCCCGCCGCACCACGACATCTACTCCATCGAGGACCTGGCGCAGCTCATCTACGATTTGAAGAACGTGAATCCGCGGGCGCGGATCTCGGTGAAGCTGGTGGCGGAAGTGGGCGTGGGCACGGTGGCCGCCGGCGTGGCCAAGGCGCACGCCGACCTGGTGCTGATCTCCGGCGATTCCGGCGGCACCGGCGCCTCGCCGCTGAGTTCCATCAAGCACGCCGGCGCCCCGTGGGAGTTGGGACTGGCGGAGACGCACCAGGTGCTGGTCATGAACGATCTGCGCGGGCGCATCCGCGTGCAGACCGACGGCAAGCTGCAGACCGGGCGCGACGTGGCCATCGCCGCGCTGCTGGGCGCCGAGGAGTTCGGATTCTCCACCGCGCCGCTGGTGGCCATGGGCTGCATCATGATGCGCAAGTGCCACCTGAATACCTGCCCGGTGGGCATCGCCACGCAGAACCCGGCGCTGCGGGCCAAATTTCAGGGCGCGCCCGAGCACGTGATCCGGTTCTTCTTCTTCATCGCCGAGCAGGTGCGCGAGTACATGGCGTCGATGGGGTTCCGCACCTTCGACGAAATGGTGGGCCGCAGCGACATGCTGGAAACCCGCCACGCCGAGGAACACTGGAAGGCCAAGGGCATCGACCTGTCGTCGATTCTGTACCGGCCGGAGGCGCCCAGCCGGGTGGCGCGGCGCTGCGTAGAGGCGCAGAACCACGGGCTCGAGCAGGCGCTGGATTACCAGTTGATCGAGCGCGCGCGCGAGGCGCTGGAACACCGCACGCCCATCCAGGCCGAGATGCCGATCCGCAACGTCCACCGCACGGTGGGCGCCATGCTGTCGGGCGAGATCGCCCGGCGGTACGGTTCGGCGGGCCTGCCGGATGGCACCATCCGGTTCAAGTTCACGGGGTCGGCGGGCCAGAGCTTCGGAGCGTTTCTGGCCAAGGGCTTGACGCTCGAACTCGAGGGCGACGCCAACGATTACGTGGGCAAGGGGCTCTCCGGCGGCAAGCTGATCGTGTATCCGCCGCGGGTTTCGGCGTTCCTGCCGGAAGAGAACATCCTCATCGGCAACGTGGTGCTGTACGGGGCCACCAGCGGCGAGGCGTACTTCAACGGCATGGCGGGCGAACGCTTCGCAGTGCGGAACTCGGGCGCCACGGCGGTGGTGGAAGGCCTGGGCGACCACGGCTGCGAGTATATGACTAATGGCCTGGTGGTGGTGCTGGGCAAGTGCGGACGCAATTTCGCCGCCGGCATGAACGGCGGCTTCGCCTACGTGCTGGACGAGAAGGGCGATTTCGCCGAGCGCCGCTGCAACATGGCGTCGGTGGATCTGTGCCCGGTCGAGGGCGAAGACGCCGCCACATTGCACGCCGTGATCTCCAGGCATGTGGAGGCGACCGGAAGCCCGCGCGGCAAGTGGATACTGGAGAATTGGGAGCAGATGCCGGCGAAATTTCTGAAGGTCTTCCCGCACGAGTACAGGCGCATCCTGGGGCAATTGAAGGACCAACCCCAGGCCGTGGGGGTGCGGTAATGGGCAAGACGACGGGGTTCCTGGAATACAAGCGGGAGTTGCCCGGGCGGCGTCCGCCGGCCGAGCGCATACGGGACTGGTTCGAAGATCTACCAGCCGCTTCCCGAAGAGAACCTGCGGCGGCAGGGGGCGCGGTGCATGGATTGCGGCGTGCCGTTCTGCCATACCGGCTGTCCGCTGAACAACCTGATACCGGACTGGAACGATCTGGTGTACCGCGGTAAGTGGCGCGAAGCCGCGCGGCAGTTACACTCCACCAATAACTTCCCGGAGTTCACCGGACGCGTGTGTCCGGCGCCGTGCGAGGCGTCCTGCGTGCTGGGAATCATCGAACCGCCGGTGACCATCAAGCAGATCGAGAAGACCATCGCCGACCGGGCTTTCGCCGATGGCGCCGTCAAGCCGGAGCCGGCCGCGGCCGAGAGCGGCAAACGCGTGGCCGTGATCGGGAGCGGGCCGGCGGGTCTGGCGGCGGCGCAGCAACTGGCGCGGGCCGGGCACGACGTCACGGTGTTCGAGAAGAACGACCGCATCGGCGGCCTGCTGCGCTACGGCATTCCGCACTTCAAGATGGAGAAGCACCTGATCGACCGGCGCATCGAGCAGATGCGCGCCGAGGGAGTGAAGTTCCGCGTCAACGCCCACGTGGGCGCTGGTGTCCCGGTGGCGGACCTGCGCACGCAATTCCACGCGATCCTGTTGGCGGGCGGGGCCGAGCAGCCGCGCGACCTGCCGGCGCCGGGGCGCGAGCTGAAGGGCATCCACTTCGCCATGGAGTTTCTGCCGCAACAGAACAGGCGAAATGAAGGAGACACGGTGCCCGAGGACCAGGCGATCCTGGCCACCGGCAAGCGCGTGACGATCATCGGCGGCGGCGACACCGGCGCGGATTGCCTGGGCACCAGCCATCGCCAGGGAGCGCTCTCGGTGACGCAGTTCGAGTTGTTGCCGAAGCCGCCGGACGAGCGGTCGCCCGAGACGCCGTGGCCGCTGTGGCCCCTGCAACTGCGCGTCGAGACATCGCACGAAGAAGGCGGCGCGCGCGATTGGAGCGTGATGACCGAGCGGTTCACGGGCGACGACCGGGGCCGTGTGACGCAATTGCACGCCGTGCGGGTGGGCCCCGCGCCGAAGTTCGAACGGATTGCGGGATCGGAATTCACGCTGGACACCGACCTGGTGCTGCTGGCGATGGGCTTCACGGGCCCGGTGAAGAGCGGCTTGATCGAGCAGTTACGCGTGACGCTGGACGCCCGCGGGAACGTTGTTGCCGACGAGAATCACATGACGTCGGTGGATGGCGTGTTCGCGGCGGGCGATCTGCGACGGGGGCAATCGCTGGTGGTGTGGGCGATAGCCGAAGGCCGGCGGGCGGCGGCGGGGATCGACGGGTATTTGCGAAGGGGGAAGTAGGGGCCCTGACCGCATCGCGGGCAAAGCGTGTCTTCCAGGCGTCCTCGCCGGCGAGCGAGGCGAGGATCTGAGGGGTGATCGCGTGCTATTCATCCTCGGGAGGTGCGACGGCCCTTTCCGTCGCCTTCTCCAACAGCCGGGTCCACCAGGGGCGAACTGGAGCGCGCCAGCAAGTCCGTGGCATCGGCGCGTTAGAATACTGATATGGGGCTGACCGAGATTCAGCACGCGATTGAGGACCTTCCCGCGGAACAACAAGCAAGCCTTGCCGTCTGGCTTTCGGAACGGGATCGCCTCCACTGGGATCTCGAACTCGAACGGGACTTCTCGGCCGGCGGGGCGGGAATGACCCTCCTTGATAGCGTGATGGCTCAGGTTGACCGGGGCGAGTCCAAGCCCATGGCTGAAGGCCGCCGGCGGCGGTGAGTTTCCGATCCTTCGCTACCGCCGAATTCTGGAAGTGCTACGACGGACTGCCGGAATACGTCCAGGCGCTCGCCGATGCCAAGCACGCCCTTTTCGATCGGCAGCCCTTTCACCCTTCACTGGGGTTAAAGCAAAAGGGAGAGGTCTGGACCATCGATGTGGGCCGGTCGTATCGCGCCATCGCGTATCGCACTGGCGACGAGTTCCATTGGTTCTGGATCGGTTCTCACGAGACCTATAACAAGCTCCTGCGGCGCGTGGAGTAACACCCGCCCGGATTCCAGCCCTTCGCTCGCGGCTCCGTTCGGAGCCGCGAGCGTGAGGGAGTGGTTGCCCGCGGAGGCACATAACCACGCGGTCGAAGACCTGGAATCACATGACGTCGCTAAATGACGCATTCGCGGCGCGCGACATGCGGCGCGGCCAATCGCTGGTGGTGTGGACCATCGCCGAAGGCCGGCGGGCGGCCGCGGGGATCGACGGGTATTTGCGGCGGGGGAAGTAGGGGGCGCTTAGGCTGTTCGGGAACGGCGTTCTCTTGCAGGCATCCGCAAACAGTGGTGAAATGGAGTCCCCTCATTTACAGTCCTTCATACCCGTGCTTCGGAAGGGCTTTCCGTCCCGACTGTCCTTCAGAATGGTGTCCTGCTCTGCGAGGGGGACGACACACCAGAGAGCCCGAATAGCATCGGAAAAGGCAATGCGGTCGTAGGGGTCCATGGTCCAGACGCCCTCCGACAGGCGGAACTGCGTGCCGAATACCTGCGGCTGGTTCAGCGATTGGAGATACCGGTCCATCGTCGCCGCGGCCAGCCATTTGGAGGAGCCGTCGCCCTTACCGGCTGCGGTCACGGCCAGCACGTGAGCTAGCAGATACCCCGCGGTGTCGGGGGAATGCTGCAAGATGAGAGCCGCGAACCGATAATCCTTGCCGGTCTGCAGTTTGCCATCTGCGAGTAGTTTGCGAACTGCATCGCGGCGCTCCTGGTCGCGCTTTCCTACGTCCACTTTTTCGTCGGGCGCCCTGTGATGGTCGCCAAACAGGTCATTGCCCCGATCCCACTGATCGTAGATCGCCAGGTTCAGAATCTCAGGGTTGACGTCGTCCACCTTCGGGATCGTCGGGGAATTGGGCGTTTGCGCAAGCAGCATCGGCACTGCGAGTGCCGCGACGAATGGGAGTCTCATAGTCAGATCCTACTACGAGCAAGGCGTCCCGCATTTCCGGAACGACCATCCCGCGTATCCGCGGGGAACCGAAAATGCGATGGGCGGCAGCTACCGGGAAGGGGTTCGATTGCCACTTGATCGTACTACGCCCTTACGAACTCACACGCGACCTGCCGGAGCGGGACGCCATCGCCGGCGTTCGAAACGAGATCGAGGGCTACCTGCTGGCGGGGATGCCTGTATCAAGGGCGATCGTGAAGTTCGTCCCGGGAGGGCAGACGTTCATGGGAGAAGAACCTCATCCCCTCGATCCCCGCCAGGAGCCGCTGCATGGCCGCGGGCCTGTCTCCGCGGCGGTCGTCATCGTCGAGCGCCTCGACGATCAGCCGCACACGCTAGGCTTCGCGCAATACCAGCCCCTCATCGGGCTTGAGTACGCCATTTGTGTACACGGCCTCAGTGCACTGGGTCATTCCATCGAGCCCTCAGTCACTAGATCAGCTCGCGCGGATCGGCGCATCAAATTCCGGGTGACGGCCGGTCTCGCCGTGAGCCGGCGCGCCGGGCGATTTCGGCCAGGGAACGTAGCGCGGCGTTGACGGCCGCTGCGTTCGGAAACAGGTCGGCCACATCCGGATCGAGGGGGGCCACGTTCGAGTTCGCAGCTAGCGCGCATTTCTGCCGAGGGAGAAGCAAGTGCGCGCGCCGGGGGCGGAAACACCGGGGACAGACGGCTCCGTCCACGCGGCGCTGGGAGACTCGATGCTTCGGCGGAAGACGATGGGCGCCTTCGGACGGAGTCGTCAGTCCCCGCGTTTTCGCACATCCTCGCCAGGACGAAGGGCGGCGTGCGTGAATCCGAGCGCTTGTACTCGCGCCGAAGCTCATCGGCAGCCGGTCTCCATCCTTCGTCATTCAGCTACCTGGACGGCGTCTTCGCGGCGGGCGACATGCGGCGGGGGCAATCGCTGGTGGTGTGGGCGATAGCCGAAGGGCGAAGGGCGGCGGCGGGGATCGACGGGTACTTGCGAAGGGGGAAGTAGGGGGCGGGGGCTGAAGCCGGGTCAGTGCGACCGTGTGCAGCAGAAGTCCGGAATGGCGATTTCCGAGCCATGCGCGGATGGCCAATTGGTCCGTTTAGCCCGTCTCGCTTCATCGTTGAACGCAAGGATGGGGGATTCCTTGCGCGCTGGAGATTATAGCGTTGCGAAAGCGTGAGTACCTACAGTACCGATTGCCCGTGCGTGAAGCGGTAATTCGCTCGATGTCGCTTGACCTTGTGGCTGGGAGTCGGCATAATCAGTGAGAAAATAGACATTTACGGGCGGACGGCAGCTTTCCCCGTGACAATCGGAGGTTTACATAAGGATGAAAGCGTTTCACTAGTGTCCGGCTAAAAGTCGAACAGAATCAACTGGTTGGCGGAATCGCCTAAATCGTTTTCGAAGTCCGGCGCTTGAAGTGCCTGTAAAACGGGCGTTTTCTCGAAAAGCGTCACGCTCAAAATCTGTAGAATCTGGTAGAGGCTCGCCTCCAGCCCCAGGCGCTTGCGGACGATGGCCACCAGCACGTAGACCGAGACAGCGATCCAGATTTGCGTCTTCACCGCGTTCTCGCTGGTGCCGTAGAACGCCTTGATCCGCAAGTGCTGCTTGATCCACTTGAAGAACAGTTCCACCTGCCAGCGGCACTTGTAGATCTTGGCGATAGTAAGTGCCGGCAGTGCGAAGTTGTTGGTGAGAAACTTGAACCGCTTCCTGGTTTCCACATCCAGATAGCTCACGCGCCGCAGCACATCCGGGTACGCCTTCGCCGAACCGATGGAGGTCAGGATGACGGAGTGATCGGAGCGCACGCCGGTGGCCTTGTCCACCGGATGCGAGTAGCGGCGCTGGAGCAGGACGTTGGATTTGGTGCGCACGACGAAGAACGCCGAACTGAGCGTGAAGCGGTAGAGGCGCTCGAAATCGACGTAGCCGCGGTCCATGACGTAGAACGCTCCGGCCTCCGGCAAGATCTCGTCGAGGACATTGACGTCGTGCACTTTGCCGTCCGTAATGCTGATAAACGTGGGGATATTGCCGTGCAGATCCAGCAGGGTGTGCATCTTGACGGCGCCCTTGTGCTTGCGGAACTTGGCCCACGGGAACAACGACAGACACAGGTCGATCGTCGTGGAGTCCAATGCGTAGAGGCTGTGCGCCAAGTCCACGCCGATAGGATCGTGGGCATAGAGTGGGCGGGCGATGCCGATCAAGACCTGCGCGAAGTCGGCGTAGATCCGCCAGTCGTGGCTCTCGTTGGCATCGGCCAGCGTGGTGCGCGCCACGCGGCCACGGAAGCCCATGTGGTACAACTTGCCGCTCATCGAGCGTAGGCAAGCCTCGATATCGCGTAGGCTCTCGCGGTAAGTCAACTGTGCGAAGGCCATCGCCAGGTATTGGTCCCGGCAAGAGAAACCCCTCGCGTGAGCATCGCCGCGATATCGAACGACACACTTCTGAAACTCGTAGGAGGGCAGGTAGTCCATGAGCTGAGCAAATACGGTCTGGCCGGCATTCACCCCTCATTGTCGGCCATCGGCGAAGAGTCCGCCGCGGCGGTTTCTTCCCCACGCGCGCCGGAAAAAGTTGAAATCGAAAAATCCGATCTTCCCCCCATCACGCTGATTCTAAGCCATTTATCAAGGTAGAAAAAAGTTTAGCCGGACAGCAGTGAAAGCGTTTCTTGCAGCTTGCGGCTTGGCGGTTGCGCTGGTCGCTACGCCGGCCTCTGCCGGTGTCCTGTTCTATGGTGGCGATTTTAACCCGAACAGTTCGAACCCTAATAGCCTGGCAAACGAACAGGACCTGACAGTCAGCCAGTCGGCCATTTACACGCCATTTGTTGTTGGCGGGTCCGGCTGGAATGTCACCGGCTTGTTCACCGTCAATCAGATGAGCATCACGGCGCTTTCGGCGTCCTGGGAGATTCGCAGCGGAGTTTCGGCGGGCGACGGCGGGACCCTTCTGTTTTCCGGTACCAGCACCCCAACGGTCACCGACACTGGGGTTTCGGACTTCGGTTACGAGGACTACCAAGTTGAAGTCACGGGCCTCAACATCAATCTGAGCCCCGGAAATTACTGGATGTCGGTGGTTCCGATTTGCCTGGTTGCCGGCAACGGATCCTGCGATGGCCGCTCGTTTAACGCTAACACCGACGGGACCAATGCGATTGGCACGCCAGAGCCTCTGAACAAGTCGTTCATTAACTCCAGCTTTTTTGGCGCCAGTTTCTCGAACGCGCAGGGGTTCCTAGGGGTTAACGACTTCTCCGAATTCTCTTCCGGCGTACTCGGGGACCCGGTGTCAGCGCCCGAACCCGGCTCGATGGCGTTGCTTGGCGGCGGGCTGTTGCTCCTGGCAGGCATTCGGCGCAGGCGCTAGTGGCCGAAAGCGTTTCCCAACATCTCGATTGCATCTGACCAATGGCGCGGGGACAGCTCCGCGCCATAGTCTTTTGCGGGCCGGATGGGCAGTGGGTCCCGCTGCTTACAGGAGCGGATTCACCATCTCGAATTGCCAGCGAATCGCGCGGTTTGGCAGGTCCGCGCTCCAGGCAGGCTGCCACGATCATCGCATCCCAGTATGAGCATTCATCTTCTGTGTGGAGAATGCGAGTCCGCTCAAACGTCCCCGCTGACGGCAGGATCAAAGGGAACAGCGCCAGTTACTCGGCCAGGCGGTTCCAGGCGTTTGCGGCCGTGAAGCCCTGGGATCTCACGTTCCTCAACGGGGTCACGAACTCACACGCGACCCGCCAGAGCGGGGTGCCATCGCCAGCGTTTGAGATGAGATTGAGGGCTACCTGCTGGCGCGGATGTTCGTACCAAGGGTGATCGTGAAGTTCGTCCCGGGAGGGCAGACGTTCACGGGAGAAGAACCTCATCCCATCGATTCCCGCCAGGAGCCGCTGCAGGGCCGCGGGCCTGTCTCCGCGGCCGGAGTCGTCGTCGAGAGCCTCGACGATCAGCCGCACACGCTGGGCCTCGCGCAATACCAGCCCTTCATCGGGCTTGAGCACGCCATTTGTGTACGCGGCCTCAGTGAACTGGGTCATTCCATCCAGCCCTCAGTCAGTAGACCAGCTCGCGCGGTTCGGCGCGTCCGGTTCCCGCCGCGATCAGTCCCGATGAGCGCCGGTGCGCCGGGCAATCTCGGCCAGGGAACGCAGCGCGGCGTTGACGGCCGCCGCGTTCGGAAACAGGTCGGCAATCTCCGGATCGAGAACGACCACGTTTGAGTTTGCCTGTAGCCGCGCGACATGCTTCCCACGCACCATCGCCCCGAAATCCGAGCGCTTGTACTCGCTCCGAAGCTCATCGGCACCCGGTTTCCTAGCCTTCTTCATACAGCTTCCTCTCTGCCCGCGTCGCTTCGCGGGCGGTGACGATTCGAGTCACGTCGTCCCGGTCCTCGTGCGCCACCACGAGCAGGCGCCTGGAAGACGACACGCCGAATGTCACGAACCGCCTCTCCTCCAGCGAATGATCGGGGTCATCGCCCGTCGCTGACAGGGGATCGAAGAACACGCTCGCCGCCTCATCGAATGAGACGCCGTGCTTGCGTAGGTTCCCGGCGGCCTTCCGCGCGTTCCATTCGAATCCCACTCGAACGTTTCACCTGCCTCTAGTATAGCCGCCGTCGGGTCAGTGGAGGCCGGGGCGGGCGCGCGGGGCGGGCGCGCGGGGCGGGCGCGCTTCGACGATAGGCGCGAAGCAGCGCTCGGAGAAATTGTCAGTTGCCAGTGGAGTCCCGGTCCGTGGGACAAGGCCGCCGACGCTCCCGTTTCTGGCCGCGGTTGCCGGGAAGCGGGGCGGCGGGAGACATGCGGCGCGGGCAATCGCTGGTGGTGTGGGCGATCGCAGAAGGGCGAAGGGCGGCGGCGGGGATCGACGGGTATCTGCGAAGAGGGAAGTAGGGGCGACTCAGACCAGACGGTCGTATTCGGAGTGATTGCCGATCCAGTACCACACGATTCGATCTTCCCGCATGACGGCGAGGGCGCGATAGTCGAGGCCGATGCGAACCGAATAGATGTTCTCCTCAACTTCCAGTTTCTTGAACTGCAAGCCGGGGTGCGCCGGATTGTCCTGGAAGAGGCGGTAGGCGCGCTTGGCGTCCCGTTGGGCGCCAGCGGGCAGGTCCATGAACAATCGCCAGAACCGCCGTGTGGTGCGGGACTGCATCAAAGCAAATCGTCCAACGGCAGCGTCTCACCCCGGTCGTCCTCATCAAGGGCCTCCGCTGCCATTCGGCGGATCACGTCGCGTTTTTCGGCAAAGCGCGTCTTCCAAGCGTCCTCGTCGGCGAGCGACGCGAGGATCTGGGATGCAATCGCATCCTGTTCATCCTCGGGCAGTGCGACGACTCTCTCCAGCGCCTTCTCCAACAGCGTCGACATGCCTCAATTCTATCAGTGGAGGCAACCAGCAGCCATACCGTACGCGCTGGGCGCGCTGGGGCCGCGCGGATGGATCGAGACGGAGGATGCCCATGGGCGGACTGGCGTGCTTCCGGTGCTAGAGCGTGGCCGCTGAATATCGCATCCTCAGGAGCACGTGCGGCACAAGCCCAAGGCGGCAATGCGGCCAGTCTCCTTCGCTCATCTACAAGCACTCGAACAGGTGTAAGATTGCCTGATGGATTGGAAAATCGCGCTGCCACTGTTGGTAACCGCAGTACTTACGATGTCCGGGTGGTTCGTCGGGCATTGGATTTCAACTCGAAAGGATCGTTCAAACAAGAAGCGGGACATCCGAACCAACTACCTGATCGAGTGTTTTCGCCGGCTTGAGTATTCTGGCAACCGAGTCCTGGATGAGGATGCCCGGCGGCAGTTGGAATCGACAATCGCGGACATTCAGTTGTTTGGCTCGACGGACCAGGCCGCCGCGGCGCATGCCTTCGCTCAGGGGATCGCCGACAGAGACGAGAATGCCTCGACGGGTCGCTTGCTGCAGATGCTGCGCGACGAGCTCAGACAGGAACTCGATCTTCCGGCAGTCAACGAGCCCCTGTTTCATCTGAGGTTATTCCGCGGCGATGAACAAGCGGGGCCACGGCGTTGACGCACGTCAGCTTGAGTGAGGCCGTCGGGCTGGGGCTGCCCAGACGATGGAGCCGCTGACCAATTGGCGTTGTGCGTTACCTTGTATGACCATTCGTCCCCTTTGTGGAGAATGCGCGCCCGCTCAAACACTCCTGTTGTCGGCAGGATCAAAGGGAACAGCGCCAGTTACTCGGCCAGGCGGTTCCAGGCGTTTGCGGCCGTGAAGCCCTGGGATCTCACGTTCCTCAACGGGGTCACGAACTCACACGCGACCCGCCAGAGCGGGGTGCCATCGCCAGCGTTTGAGATGAGATTGAGGGCTACCTGCTGGCGCGGATGTTCGTACCAAGGGCGATCGTGAAGTTCGTCCCGGGAGGGCAGACGTTCACGGGAGAAGAACCTCATCCCATCGATTCCCGCCAGGAGCCGCTGCAGGGCCGCGGGCCTGTCTCCGCGGCCGGAGTCGTCGTCGAGAGCCTCGACGATCAGCCGCACACGCTGGGCCTCGCGCAATACCAGCCCTTCATCGGGCTTGAGCACGCCATTTGTGTACGCGGCCTCAGTGCACTGGGTCATTCCATCCAGCCCTCAGTCAGTAGACCAGCTCGCGCGGTTCGGCGCGTCCGGTTCCCGCCGCGATCAGTCCCGATGAGCGCCGGTGCGCCGGGCAATCTCGGCCAGGGAACGCAGCGCGGCGTTGACGGCCGCTACGCTCGGAAACAAGTCGGCCACATCCGGATCGAGGAGGACCACGTTCGAGTTCGCAGCTAGCCGCGCGACATGCTTCCCGCGCACCAACGCCCCGAAATCCGAGCGCTTGTACTCGCGCCGAAGGTCGTCGGCAACAGACTTCCTAGCCTTCGTCATTCAGCTACCCCGGACATCGTGTTCGCGGCGGGAGACCAGCGGCGCGGCCTCGGGGATCGACGGGCGCTTGCGGCGGGCGGAGCAGCAGCGCAGATCGTCCAACGGCAGCGTCTCGCCCCGGTCGTCCTCATCGAGGGCTTCCGTTGCCATTCGACGGATCACGTCGCGGTTGCCGGCAAAACGTGTCGTCCAGGCGTCCTCGTCGGCGAGCGACGCGAGGATCTGAGAGGCAATCGCATCCTGTTCCTCCTCGGGCAGCGCGATGACTCTTTCCAGCGCCTTCTCCAAGAGCGTTGACATGCCTCAATTCTATCGGCGGACACGGCGAGCCGCCATGCCACGTCCGAAAGGCGGGCGGGCGAAGTAAGATCGCGAGCAATCCGCCGCCGGGAAATGGGGGATAATGTGGTCATGGTCCCCGCCGATGGAGCCGACCTTTCCCGGATCGCCGTCGTACCCGGTCAACGCTCGGGGCAACCCTGCATCCGTGGGCTCCGGGTAACCGTGTGGGACGTGCTGGATATGCTCGCCTCCGGCATGACCGAGGATGAGGTCTTGCGCGACTATCCGTACCTGGAGAAGGCCGATTTCCCAGCGGTGTACGGCTACGCTTCGCAGACCGGGCGCGAGCGCGTGTCGCATTGAAACTTCTATTCGACGCGAATCTCTCGCCGAAGCTCGTCCAGCGTCTCGCGGAACTCTTCCCGGATTCGGTCCACGTTTTCGACACGGGGCTCGCCCGCTTTACGTCGGACAAAACCATTTGGGAGTTTGCGCGGGCGAACGGGTTGACCATTGTTACGGCCGATTCCGATTTCCTCGACCTCGCCAGTTCCCGCGGCGCGCCGCCAAAGGTGGTCCGCCTCGAGAACTGCGACTACCGGAACGTCCCAGGTTGAAGATCTTCTGCGCCGGCACGCCATTCGGATCGTGGAACTGGAGCGATCTCAGCGCGCGACGCTCGTCATCCGGAATCCAAGCTGACTCGGAATTTCCCAGCCTGCCCGTTACCTCACCAGCAAGGAGACTCCGAGACAAAGTGGCCCTCGCCGGCGGGGCTGACCAGTTCGATTGATCGGAAACCGCCGCAATTCAGTGCCGGCAAGCCCCGTCCACACCAACTGACGAGACACGCCCCGTTCCCGGAAGTCAACTCCCCGAAATCACGCGGGCCGTACCTATGGGCAATGCGGTTCCCACCATGGCAAGCAATCGCCATCAGTCCCGGCGGGGGCCGGCGCGCCGGGCAATCTCGGCCAGGGACCGCAGCGCGGCGTTGACGGCGGCCGAGTTAGGAAACAACTCGGCAATTTCCGGATCGAGGACGACCACGTTCAAGTTCGCAGTTAGCCGCGCGACATGCTTCCCGCGCACCAACGCCCCGAAATCCGAGCGCTTGTACTCGCTCCGAAGCTCATCGGCAGCCGGCTTCCCAGGCTTCTTCATACGGCTTCCTCTCTGCCCGCGTCGCCAGGCGGGCGGTGACGATTCGAATCGCGTCGTCCCGGTCCACGTGCGCCACCACGAGCAGGCACCCGGAGGACGACATGCCAAATGTCACAAAGCGCTTCTCTTCAAGCGAATGATCGGGATCCTCACCCGTCGCTGACAACGGATCGAGGAACACGCTCGCCGCCTCATCGAATGAGACGCCATGTTTCCGCAGGTTCCCATCGGCCTTCCGCGCGTTCCGTTCGAATCCCACTCGAACGTCTAACCTGCCTCTAGTATAGCCGCCGTTGGGCCAGGGAGCCCAAGGTGGTCTGGCGCTCCGTGTCTGAGAGCGCAGCGCCCCCCGGCTACCGCCCCTGCGCCGCCGCGGTCACCACGCCCCCCGGCTACCGCCCCTGCGCCGCCGCGGTCACCACCGTGTGCGGGCTTCTCGGAATGGGATGCGCCTTAATTCGGCTGAACCCCACAGCCCGGTGCATGGCTTCCAGCTCGCGGAACGTGTAGGCGTCGCCGGCGGGGGTCGAAATGAGCATGGTGAGGCTGAAGCCGGCGGCCATCGGCGGCGTGACGCGGTCCTCGTTGGGCACGAATTCGAGCGTGGCGGAAATGCCGCGCGGATGCAGCGCCTCGCGCACCTTCCGCAGCAGGCTCACGCAGGTGGGCGCGTCGAAGTGGTGCAGGAAGTTCGTCAACAGCACCACGTCGTAGGGACCGCCGTAATCCACCTCGAACGCGCTTCCGGGCAAGCGCCGGTAGCGGTCTGCCACGCCGGCCCGGCGGGCGTTCTCCTGGGCCACGTCGAGAACCCGCGCCCAGTCCAGCGCCACGATTTCGGCCTGCGGGTTCTGTTTGGCGATCTCGATGCCGAAGAGGCCGTGGCCGGCGGCGATGTCGAGGACCCGCATGGGGCCCTTGCGGCCAGCGAGCACGATCGCGCCCAGCGGCGCCGCCAGGGGCGCCATCATGGGCGCCATGCCGTGGGCGAAATCCACCCAGATCGGATTATCGTGTGAGATGCTGCCTTGCCCCGGCAGCACGCTGTGGCCCGTGCGCACGGTCTCCGTGAGGTCGTCGTAGGTAGTGCGTAACTCGGCCACGCCCAGAAACCGCGCTACCGAGTGGAGCGAACTGGGCGAGCGCGGATCCAGAAACAGCGCGCTGGTGGGTGTGTGGCTATAAACGCCATCGTGCTTTGAAAGCAGCCCGATGATGGTCAGGAAGTCGCACAGGATGCGAATCCCGCGCACCGACGCCGAACACCGCGCCCCCAGCGTGGCGGCATCGGCCGGGCCTTCGCCCACGGCGCCGAAGACGTTCAGTTCGATGGCCGTTCGCAGCGCGGCGGAGCGCTGGTGGGCCAGCAAGGTTTCAAAAATGAGCGCCGGATTCGGCGCGGCGGCGGTAGCCACGGATGACAAGACGAGCCTCCTCTTCTCTGGTAACGAGTGCAACACCCGGAATACCCATTCCGGACCCAGGTTGCTGTCAGTATACACTGAATTGCCCGCGCCGATTCCGCGAAGCTACGGGGTGAAGCCGCGGGGTGCGGCCGATCACTCCGATTCGAAGATCAGCGCGCCGGCGAGCGGAATGTCGCGAAAGTGCGCGTCCCAGGTGAGGAGCGTCGCTCCGGCCCGCATGCAGGCGGCGGCGATCCACATGTCGTTAACCGGAATGGGACGGCCCCTGCGGCGGAGATCGGCCACGATGCGGCCGAAAATCCCGGCGGTCACACGGTCCACCGGGAGCACCTCGACCACCGGCGCGGACAGGAATTCATCCAACTCCGCGACATTCTTCCGCTTCCGTTTGCCGCCTTCAAAACCTGCAAACAACTCGCCCAGGACGGTGACCGGGACGCCGATCCACTCGGCGCTGTCCAGCAGGCCCGTGATCCTCGGATCGCCGCGTTTGAAGCGGCTGTAGGCGACCGTATCGAGACAGTAGCGGCTCACTTCCAGAACTCGGCGTCGATCTCTTCGAACGGGCGGATCTTCGCCAGAAACCGCCTCTCTTCGCCAGGGGTCCACGTGCCTGCCAGGCGCGCCAGACCGTTGCTGCGGGTTCCGGGGACGCCCAAACCTTGCCGCAACAGGTCGATGACGGTCTGGTTGAGCGACGTTCCGCGCCTGCGCTTCTCCCGGCTCAGCGCGTCGGAGACGTTCCTGGGCAGATTGCGAACGGTCAGATGAAGTGCATTCACTGAATTCAGTATATGAATGCAGCGCGCCCAGGTCAAGCCGGCGCACTCCGCGGCCAGCGTCCGCGAAGCCTCGTCAGCCAAGTTCAAGTATGCGGCGAACGCCGGCTTCCACGGCCAGCAGATCGGACGGGGAGATCTCGGCCAGGCGCTCGTGCAGCCTCTCTTTGGCGACGGCCCGAATCCGATCCGTTACGGCCAGGCTGGCAACCTGCGGCCCCGCCCAGGGGGCACCCGCAATCGGCCGCAGGCTGCCAGCCTGCCCCACATAAAACCGTCGCGGGGCGCGAAGAATTGGAAGAATAGGAGTACATCGCACCGGCGAATCCACTGGGTGTCGCGCACCCGCTGGACGCGCCGGGACCGGTTACCATGGCGGTACAGTGAGCTGAGGCCCACACGAGGATGGCGATGGACGGAAAGCGATGGTGGCTGACCGCGGTGGCGGCGGCGATGGCGGTCCTGATGGTTGCCGGCAGCATCGGCCTGGAGGCCGGTGCGTGCGTGGCGGCGGCGATCGGCGCGGGGATTCTGGGCTACCGGTTCTACCGGGCGCGCCATCCGGCGACAGGGCCGGTGGTGTACTGCTTGCGATGCGGCGAGACGCTCGCACCCACCGCGCGCCAGTGCAAGAGCTGCGGCAGCGCGAGTTGGTCGATGAAGAACTGAAGCCGCCGCCTCGTGTTAACTTTGAGGTTCGTCATCCGCTTGTCATCCGCTTTGCCGCTCCCTCGCCATCGCCGGCGGGCGGTCCGGGTCTCCGGCTCCAGCTCGGCCTAGCCCCGGCAGCGGACTTGGGAGAAACCACAGTGCGCACCCTCATTCGCCATTCGCTCGCCGGACTCCTGGCCGTCGGGCTCGCCGGCGTCGCCTCGGCCGGACACAAGGAATTCACCAACTGGCCGGCCGGCGCCTCGCCCCGGGAGATCGGCAAGAAGATCGCCACGAATATGATCCCGCGCTGGCTCTACGACAGACCCGGGGTCCACTACGCCGAGGACTCCACCTGGTATTCCGCCCTCGAGTTCGCCAGGCTGACCAGGGACCAGGCCCTGACCGGCGCGCTGATTAAGCGCTACGACCCCTGGCAGACCGAGGAGGGCCAGCAGAAACTGGTTTCCTGGCGGCGCCACGTGGACACCAACATCTTCGGCATCGTGCCGCTGGAGCTTTACATTCGCACCAGGGACCCGAAATATCTGGTGCTCGGCAAGAAGCTGGCCGACCAACAGTGGGAAGATCCCCGGCCGGATGGGCTCTCAGCCGAGAGCCGCTTCTGGATCGACGACACATACATGATCACCATCCTCCAGGTGCAGGCCTACCGCGCCACCGGCAATAAGGTCTACCTGGACCGCGCCGCGCTCGAAATGGCTGCCTACCTGGACAAGCTGCAGAAGCCCAACGGCCTGTTCTTCCATGGGCCCGAGATCCCCTTTTACTGGGGCCGGGGCAACGGCTGGGTGGCGGGCGGCATGTCCGAGCTGCTCGGCGTGCTGCCCAAGAACCACCCCCAGCGTGCCCGCATTCTGGAGGGCTACCACAAGATGATGGCTTCCCTGTTGAAGTATCAGGACGCCGACGGAGCCTGGCATCAACTCATTGACCACCCCGAGAGCTACCAGGAGAGCTCCGCCACCGCCATGTTCACCTACGCCATGATCACCGGCGTGAAGAAGGGCTGGCTCAAGGACCAGGCCTACGCCCAGGGGGCGCGCAAAGGCTGGCTGGCGATCGTCAACAAGTTCATGGACAAGGACGGCCTGATGGACAAGGTTTGCAAGGGAACGGGCCAGAAGAACAGCCTGGATTTTTACCTGACCCGCCCAACCGAGAAGGGCAACCCGCACGGCCAGGCGCCCGCCTTGTGGTGCGTCAATGCGCTGCTGAGGAAGTAGCGTGGGGCGGACCCCCTGGTCCGCGCGGGACGCCCCCGTCCCGCTCTTCCTCTTCGCTCGGAGGGTCAAGTGATCGCTATGAGCGGGCAGGCCGGCCAGGGGGCCGGCCGCGGACCAGGGGGTCCGCCCCACAAATGACAGGAAGCCTGTCAACCCAAAATAGAAGTATTTTAGTATCAATCACTTGCGATCATGTTTTGACAGCGGTCCTGTCAAACCCCCCTCTGCGGCCTCGGGCGCGGCCGGGGAAAGTTGCACTCCCCGCACGATGCACACGTCGCCTTACACCCCCGGCGAAACCGGCGGCCCTACAGCAGTTCCGACGCGCTGAAGAAGAAGCCCAGCTCGACGGCGGCGGTCTCCGGGGCGTCCGACCCGTGGATGCAATTGCGCTCGATGCTGGCGGCGAAGCGCTTGCGGATGGTGCCTTCGGCGGCGTTGGCCGGATTGGTGGCGCCCATCACCTCGCGCAGTTTTCTGATGGCGTCCTCGCGCTCCAGCGCCATCACCACGATGGGGCCCTCGGTCATGAACTTCACCAGTCCGGCGAAGAACGGCTTCTCGCGATGCACCGCGTAAAAGCCCTGGGCCTGCGCCTCGGTGAGGCGCGTCGTGCGCAGCGCCAGCACTTTGGAAACCGGCCTTCTCGATGGCGGCGAGAATCTCGCCCGCGTGCCCGGCGGCGAAGGCGTCGGGCTTGATGATTGAAAACGTTCGTTCCACGCTCATAAAAGGCTTTGTACTTTCTCTCCAATTTCGGCGGGCGACGAGCAAACCGCGATGCCCGCCTCTCGCATGGCCGCGATCTTGTCGGACGCCTTGCCCGCTCCCGCCGGCGATGATGGCGCCGGCGTGCCCCATGCGGCGTCCGGGGGGCGCGGTCTGGCCGGCCACGAATCCCACCACCGGCTTCTTCACGTTGGCTTTCACGTAGGCCGCGGCGGTCTCCTCGGCGTTGCCGCCGATTTCGCCGATCATCACGATGGCGTGCGTCTCGGGGTCTTCGTTGAACAGCTGAGGGCGTCCACGAAGTTGGTGCCGATGATGGGGTCGCCGCCGATGCCGATGCAGGTGGACTGGCCAATGCCCAGCCTGGTCAACTGGCCCACGGCTTCGTAGGTCAGCGTGCCTGAGCGCGACACCACGCCCACGTGGCCTTCCTGATGAATGTGCCCCGGCATGATGCCGATCTTGCACTTTCCGGGCGAGATGATGCCGGGGCAATTGGGACCGATCAGGCGCGTCCGCGTGCCTTGCAGAAACTGCCAGGCGCGGACCATGTCGAGGGTGGGGATGCCTTCGGTGATGCACACCACCAGGGCGATGCCGGCGTCGGCGGCTTCCATGATGGCGTCGGCGGCGAACGGCGGCGGCACGAAGACCACCGAAGCGTTGGCGCCGGTTTCGCGGACGGCCTGGGCCACGGTGTCGAACACCGGCAGATCCAGGTGCTTGGTGCCGCCCCGGCCCGGAACCACGCCGCCCACCACCGAGGTGCCGTAGGCGATGGCCTGCTGGGCTGTGGAACGTGCCTTCCTTGCCGGTGAATCCCTGGACGATCAGCCGGGTGTTGCGATCTACGAGTACGCTCATTGCGGGTTACCCTGTTGCGCCGCCAGATTGACGGCCTTTTCGGCGGCGTCGCGCATATCCGCGCCCACCGTGAAGTTGAGGCCGGACTCCATCAGAATCTGCCGGCCGAGGTCCACGTTGGTGCCTTCCATGCGGACTACGATGGGCGCCCGCACGTTCAGTTCGCGCGCCGCCGCCACCACGCCCGTGGCTAAAGTATCGCATCGCAAAATGCCGCCGAAAATGTTGATCAGAACGGCTTTGACGTGCGCGTCGGAGAGCAGGATGCGAAACGCGTTGCTTGACCTGTTCGGCGCTGGCGCCACCGCCCACATCCAGGAAGTTGGCGGGGCTGCCGCCGGAGTGCTGGATGATGTCCATGGTGGCCATGGCGAGCCCCGCGCCATTCACCATGCAGCCGACCGTGCCATCCAGCTTGATGTAATTGAGGCCGAAGCGCGAGGCCTCCACTTCCAATGGATCCTCTTCGTTAAGGTCGCGAAGCTCAAGTAATTCTTTATGCCGGTAGAGGGCGTTGTCGTCGAAGTTGACCTTGGCGTCGAGGGCATAGACCTTGCCGTCCTTGGTGAGGATGAAGGGGTTGATCTCGGCCAGCGAGGCGTCCATGGCCAGGTAGGCTTTGGCCAGCGCCGACATGGCAGCCGCCGCGGCATTGACGCTGGCCGGCGGGATGCCGATGCCGAAGGCCAGCTTGCGCGCCTGGTAGGCCGCCAGTCCGAGGCCCGGGTCGAGCGCTTCCTTGAGGATCAACTCGGGCGTTTTGGCGGCCACCTCTTCGATCTCCATGCCGCCCGCCGACGAGGCCATGAAAACCGGCTTGGCCCTGCACGCGGTCGAGCACGATGCCGAGGTACAGTTCGCGCTCGATGGGCAGGGTTTCCTCCACCAGCAGGCGGTGCACCGGTGCGGCCCTCGGGACCGGTCTGGTGCGTGACCAGCTTCATGCCGATCATTCCGCGCGCCAGTTCGGCGGCTTCGGTGGAGTTCCTGGCGATCTTGACGCCGCCGCCCTTGCCGCGCCCGCCGGCGTGGATCTGCGCTTTCACCACCACGCTGCCGCCGATGTGCTTGGCCGCCGCTTCGGCTTCTTCGGCGTTGAAAGCCACTTCGCCGCGCGGCACGGGAACGTGGTATTGGGCCAGAATGGCCTTTGCCTGATACTCGTGGATTTTCATGGAAATCTGCTTGTGCTAGTATGGCGGAGCCGCCGAATATTCAATAATATCATGCCGTTTCTCCGTTACCTGGAACAGGCCGTCCGCCGCCAGGATCTGACTTCCGACGAAGCCGAGGCCGCCATGCATGCCATCCTCAACGGCCAGGTGAACGCCACGCGAATCGCCGGCTTTCTGGTGGCGCTGCGCATGAAAGGCGAAACCGCGCATGAACTGGTGGGGTTCGCCCGCGCCATGCGGCGGATGGCCGCACCGGTGGACGCCGGCCTTGTGGGCAAGCCGCTGCGTCGATACCTGCGGCACCGGCGGCGATGGCGCCGGCACGTTCAACATCTCGACGGTGGCGGCCTTCGTGGTGGCGGGCGCGGGCGTGCGCGTGGCCAAGCACGGCAACCGCTCCATCACCAGCCCCGCGGGCTGCGGCAGCGCGGACCTGCTGGAATCCATGGGCGTCCGCATGCCCATGCCCTCGGACCTGGCGGCGCGCGCCATCCGCGAAGTGGGCATCGGGTTCCTGTTCGCCCCGGCTGTGCACACCGCCATGAAGCACGCGCAGCCGGTGCGCATCGAGCTGGGGATGCGCACCGTCTTCAACCTGCTGGGCCCGCTGACCAACCCGGCGGGCGCGGACGCGCAGGTGGTGGGCACGCCTTCGGAAAAGGCCGCGGAGTTGATTGCCGGCGCGCTGGCGGAGCTGGGACTGCGGCACGGGTTCGTGGTCCACGGCTCCGACGGGCTGGACGAGATCACCACCACCGGCACGACGCTGGCGTTCGAAGTGCGCGATGGCAAGTCCCAGCGCCGCACGCTGGAGCCGGAGGATTTCGCGGTGAAGCGGGCGCGGCCGGAGGACCTGGCGGGCGGCGGCAAGGAACGCAATCACGAGATCGCGATGGCGGTGCTGGCCGGCGAGCGGGGTCCGCGGCGCGACATCGTGCTGGTAAACGCCGCGGCGGCGCTGGTGGCCGCGGGCACGGTGGAGACCTTCCTGGAAGGCATGGCCTTCGGGGCGGTGAGCCTGGACAGCGGCGCGGCGCGGCGCAAGGCGGAGGAACTGGCGCGCTTCACGCGGGAGGGGTAGGCGCCGGCCGGGCGGGACGGCTCCAGGCCAGTCAATTACACTGGAAAGACAGGAGCGCCGCACTCTCAGGAGGCACGAGCCCATGACCAGTGACCAACGATTCGAAGCCATTGAGAGCGTTCTCGACAAGGTTGCCGCCGCCCAGCGGCGCTCGCAGGAGCGCCACGAGGCCCTGGCGGAAACCGTCGAGATCCTGACCCGCGACGTGCAACAGGACGCGGAGAACATCCGCGCACTCGCCCGAAACTCCCAGATCCTCCACGACTCCATCAAGAGCCTCGAGGTCCTGGCGCTCACGCACGAGCACAGGATCGAGCATCTGGAAGACCAGCAGTAGATAGACCCAGCCGCAGCGGTTGCCGGCGCGCTGTTGCCTTCCGGCCTATTTCGCCGCCGGCATCGCCAGGCGCAGCGGCGGGTTCTCGCCTTTCACAAAGGTGACGAGTTGTCCCTGCCCCGGCGGCGCGTCCGCGGCGCCATCCCGGAAACCGGCGGGCACTGTCGCTGCCGGCCAGACGCGGTACTCTCCGGGCCCGAGCCGCATCGAGAAATGGCCGCCGGCATTCGCTTCTTCGATGGCTACCGGCTGTAAACCCGGCTTTATGGCACGGAACAGCGCATACTTGCCGGAGAGCGGCTGGCCGGAGGCATCCACGATGACGCCCCGCACCTGCGCCATCGCCGAGCTCATGGTAATGACCAACGGCGCCGGCTTGGGACCCTTCAACACCAGGTTGCCGTAAGGGAGATCGGTCCCGCCCATCCGCGCCATAACTCCGCGGGCGTGGCCAAAGTCGCCGCTCGCATCGAGACGATACTTGCCCGGCCTCACGGCGCGCAGCACGAACGAACCGTCCTCCTGGCTGACGGTTTGCGCCTGCATGGAGTCCCGCTGCCTCAACGTGACGGTCACGGGGACGGGCTGCGTGCCGGCCTCGAAGACCACCGTGCCCGGAAGATCCACCGGCCTGGTGTCCTCGACTTTAACGATGATGCCGGTAATGTCGCTGGTTCCCACTTCGAGGTTGGGCTCCAGGACGCCCGCCGGACCGGTGGTGAATCCGCGGTTGTATGGGGGCGGAAGCGCGGGCTCCAACCGGTACTTTCCGGGTTGCACGTTAGCCAGTGTGAAACTGCCGTCATCGGCCAGAAGAACGTAGGTTGTCCTTCCAAAACCGGGGATGCCGACAGTCGCCAACATCACCTGCGCCCGCGCGCCGCTCTGTTGGACGGCGAAACCGGGAGGCATGGCGACGCGGCCCTGGACTCGCACGCCGCCGGATATTACCAGGCTCACCACCACGCCGGCGCGCACCTGGCCGGTGGCAACCTCGATGGCCTCGGCACTTTCGAATTTCAAAGCCGAGGGGTAGTAGACAGCCGTGTAGCGGGCATCCCAGTTCCTGGCCATGCCGGGTTCCACGTGTAGATAGTAGCGGCCGGCCGCGAGTCCCGCCGCGCGGAACCGCCCATGATCGTCGGTGGTAATGCCCCGGTTCGACGCGTTCACCAACTCGCCTTGGGCGTGGCGGGTCAGGACAATGATGCTGGCGCTGGCCACCGGGAAGCCATCCTGGTCTTCTACCGTGCCGGCGATCGCGGCTTGCGGCGTGAGCGAGATCCGGACGCCGGTGGGAGCCTGGCCGGGGGTCAAGACAACCGGCTGGGATGCCTGCAAGTAGCCGGTCCGGCTGGCCAAAAGGTTGTGCGGCCCGGCACGCAGCCCGTCGAACCGGAAGTGCCCGGCGGCATCGCTATAGGCGAGGGTGCGGCCGGGTTCCATTTCGGAGAGCACGACGCGCGCGCCGGCGAGCGGGGCGCCGGAAAGCTGGCCGGTGACCGTGCCTTCTATCGACAGGTTGGCCGGCTCGGGGTTGGGAATCTGCGCCAGTGCCAGCGGCGTGGCCACGAGCGCCAGCAGAATCGCTCTCACCGCACCACCCCCCGGGCTCCGGGCTGCGCGCTGCACGTAATGGCGATTCGCAATGCGCCGGGGAGCTGGCCGGCGATTTCGAATCCGGTTTGCAGCACTTCGCGGCCGCCGAGTTTCGCGGATGCGACCGAGTACCGGTTGCCCGCGACGGTGCGCGGGTCGGGAGTAACGAGCAGCGTATACTTGCCCGGAATCAGGCTGCCCAGGGTGAACGTTCCGGTGGCCGCGCCGGCGATCTGCCGGGCGATGAAATCGATCCGGCTGAAGGGCGCGGGCTGGATGGAAACGGGCACGGCCGGGCAGTTTTCGCCGAAGACCACGGCGCCCTGGATGTCGACGGGCGGCAGCATGGCGATCTCCACGCCATCGACGTCCTTGTCTTGCACCGCGACGGTTCGCCGGCCGCCCATCATAATGCGCGGATGTCCGAAATCGGTCTGGTCGGTGGTGACGGCTTCGACGACGTATTGCCCGGGCAGGAAATTCTTCAGCTCGAATGCGCCGCCCGCGGCGAAGACCGGTAACATGGCTTCGCGTTCCCGAGGGGAATCCTGCCGCCAGGCAACCACGTTGGTACTCACCATGATGGAGCGGCCCTTGGGACTCTCGGCCGGTGGCACTGCGCGTCCGGAAATCCGCACCCCGGCTTGCCGTATCAACTGAATATCGATACCGGAAACTTCCTGCCCGTCGGCCACGGCGATTGGGCTCGCCGACTCGCCGCGAAGGGCACGCCGGTAGTACGTGATGCGCTCGGTCTCGTCGGTGTCTTCGCGATTCGCGGCAGGCTGGGCGCCCACGAAATAAGTGCCGGCGGAGTGGCGGGCGAACCGGTACTCGCCGAGGTCGTTGGTTCTGGCGCCGGCGGCGACAACCATCTCGCGGTTACCCACAATAGCGCGGCGGCCCTCGGCGGAAAGCACTCCCTGTTCCGGATCGATCGAACGGAATCTCAGCAGCTCCACGATCACGCCCTCCATCGGCACGCCGGCCGAATCCACGATTCTGCCGGACACAGCGGCGTAGGGCTTCAAGGAAAAGTGGACTTGGGTGGGAGTGCCACTAATGATCGAATACGCCGCACGGACCGTCTGAGAGAACGCCGCATAACCGGGCTGATCGGGCGTCACCTGGTAGTTGCCGGAGGGAAGTTCCGGGAATTGGAAGCGGCCGTTCGCGCCGCACCTGGTGAAAAGAACGCGCTCGCCGGCTTGCAGCTTGACGCGCGCCCCGGCAAGAGGTTTATGCGTGAGGCTATCGGTGACATCGCCTTCGATAGCGCCGGTCTGGGGCGGAGCCGGAGCCGGCGTCTGGGCGGACAGGACGGCGCAAAATCCCAACAGCGAGAGCGTGCGCCTCAGGCGGGGGGGCATTGCAGACACCATGGTAGCACCGGCCTACGGCCGGGTTGCGATTGGCGCGACGGAACCGTAGAATCAATTCTGCCCATGCAGGAGAAGACCCGAACGGTTCTGATTGTCGACGACGACCCGCAGATTCTGCGGCTGGTCGAGACGATGCTCAAGCCCCGGAATGTCCGCGTCCTGGTTGCGCCGCGGCCCTCCGAGGCATTGCGCATCTGCGAGAGCCAGGCCATCGACCTGCTCATCTCCGATATGAAAATGCCCGACATGGACGGCATCAAGCTGGCCGGGCGAGTGCTGAAACTGTATCCCGAGGCGTCGGTGCTGCTGATTTCGGGTTACTTCCACTCGGCCCCGGCGGCCGCCAAGCAGATCCGCTTCCTGGCCAAGCCGTTCTTTCCGTCGGAGTTGATCCGCCACTTGCGGGAGCTTCTGCCCGGCGTCTAGCGCCATGACCGCAAGATACCGTTCCTTTGCCACGGGCCGCTCGCTCACGCTCGCGGTTCTGTCCGGAACCGCGAGCGTGAGAAGCTGTGAAGAAATCGGCCGGACTGCCGGGTTGACAGACGAAAGCGTCTGTCCCACATTGCACTCGAAGGACTTGCAGCGAGGTGGGGCAGGCGCTTCCGCCTGCCAACCGATTTCTTCACGGCTTCTGAGCGAGCGGCCCGGCAATGGCGCCAAATCACACGGTCGAAGACCTAGCCGCAGACCGGGGACGCCGCCGTCTACTTCTTGTTCTGCAGCGGCACGGCCGGCGGCGCGGAGGGTGCGCCGGGGAGTTGCAGGGTGGTGTCGCAGCCGCAATCCTCGCCGGCATTCCGGGCGGTCTTCTGGTACTCGATTTCGTAGTCGATGATATTGCGGAGCGTGGGCCAATCCACCACGTTGAAGATGCGGCGGCCGTTGACGAACAGGGTCGGGGTTCCGGCAACTTCCAGTGCCTGGGCCTCGGCGATATTTTTGTCGATAGCGGCCTCGGTGGCCTTGCCATCGATGCAGGCGTCGAGCTGCGAAGTATCGATATCCTTAGCGGTTTTGGCCCATTCCATCGCCTTTTCCTTGAAGTTCGCGGCGGTGATCTCGCTCTGGTGGGCGTAGATCCAATCGTGGTAGTCCCAGAACGTGTTGGCGGCCTGCTGGAACACGCAGCGGCCGGCGATGGCGGCCGGTTTCGCCCAGGGGTGAATGCTCACCAGCGGGTACTCCTTGTAGTACAGCCGCACCTGCTTGGGATAGGCGGTCAACAGGTTATCCCGAAGCATCTTGGCCTCCTCCTTGCAGTACGGGCATTCGAAATCGCTGAACTCCACCAGGACGACGGTGGCGCCGGGCGTTCCCATGCTGGGCTGGAAGGAAGTGTTCAGTTTGTCGAGGTCCTGCTTGAAGGGATTGAGGGCGACGTCCCAGACGGTGCCTTGCAGAATCTTGCCGCCGTCGCTGGAGATGTAGAAGAGGAAATCCTGCGCGCGGTCGCCGAGCGATGCGTGCACGGTCTCCTCGACGAATCCGGGCATGGGAGCGGGCCGGGGATCGGAGATGGTCACGGTGACGCGCGAGTCCATCACCAGCAGGTGGCGGGCCCAGGCTTCCAGTACGGCTTTATCCAGCGCCGATTTTTTGTTTGAAACGGAAGACTTAGGAGCCGCTGGGGTTTGCGCCAGAGCGGGCGATGGGAGCCACAGCGCGGCGGCCAGTATGACGGCGGACGACATTCGGGACATGGTCTCACTATTGTACTGAAATGGCCCGCGGCAGCGGCGGCACGTTCCGCGCGGCCCAGTTGCCAACCGGGGCGCCACCCAGCCCCGCAAAGCAGCAGAGCCGCAACCCAGCCGCGCGGGATATTCCGGGCTGCCGGGGGCCGGATCGTCTCGCGCGCAGGCGAGCTCCGCTCGGCGGGCCGATTAACAATCGGCCGCAGGCTGCCAGCCAGCCCCGCAGAGCAGCAGAGCCGCAACCCAACCGCGCGGGATATTCCGGGCTGCCGGGGGCCGGATCGTCTCGCGCGCAGGCGAGCTCCGCTCGCCGGGCCGATTAACAATCGGCCGCAGGCTGCCAGCCAGCCCCGCAGAGCAGCAGAGCCGCAACCCAACCGCGCGGGATATTCCGGGCTGCCGGGGGCCGGATCGTCTCGCGCGCAGGCGAGCTCCGCTCGCCGGGCCGATTGACAATCGGCCGCAGGCTGCCAGCCAGCCCCACATAAGACCGTCGCGGCGCGCGAAGAATTTGACAGGTAGTAGTACATAAAACCGTCGCGGTGGGCGGAGAATTTGACAGGTGGTAGTACATAAGACCGGTGCGGCGCGCGAAGAGTTTGACAGGTAGTAGTACATGAAACCGGCGCGGCGCACGAAGACTCTGACAGGTAGTAGTACATCACATCACGGGGCCGATGCGCCAGGGGACGAATTCCCGGTGGCCCAATCGCTCGGCGCTGGTGCGCCGGCCGGAAGCCACCTCCAGGACGAGATCGAATATCTCGCGGCCCACCTGCTGCACGGTTTTGCCGCCATCGGCGATGGCGCCGGCATTCAGGTCCATGTTCTCCCGCATACGCCGGTAGGTGTGGCTGTTGCTGGAAATTTTGACGACGGGAACCGTGGGGAAGCCGATGGCGCTGCCGCGCCCGGTGGTGAACGCGATCAGGTTGCAACCGCCCGCCGCCAGGCCGCTGAGCGACACCGGGTCGTAACCGGGCGTGTCCATGAAAACCAGTCCCGGCGCGGTCACGCGGCCGGCATACGGATAGACATCGATCAGGGGCGAAGTGCCCGCCTTGGCCACGGCGCCCAGGGATTTCTCCAGGATGTTGGTCACGCCGCCGGCTTTGTTGCCGGGACTGGGATTGTCGTCGAAGGTGGCTCCGAAACGGCCCAGGTATTGCTTGTAATTCCGGATGCAAACCAATAACTTTTCGGCTACCTGGCGGTTTCTGGCGCGCTTCACCAGAAGGTGCTCGGCGCCGAAGATCTCGGGCGTCTCGGCGAGCACGGACGTGGCCCCCAGCGCGGCCAGCAGGTCGCAGCAATACCCCAGCGCAGGGTTGGCGGTGATGCCCGAAAACGAATCCGAGCCGCCGCAGTTGAGGCCCAGAACGATGCGGGAAACCGGGGCCGGCTGCCGCCGTTCGGCCGAGGCCTGGTCGAGGAAGCGGGCGATCTCACGGCGGGCGGCCTCCACCGTGCCGGGAGTCCCGCCGCTCGATTGCAGCGTCAGTCCCGCCAGCCGGGAAGGTGCGCGGGCGCCGGAATCCAGGTAGTATGCGATCTGGTTGTCCTCGCAGCCCAGCCCCACGATCACCGCCGCCGAAACGTTGGGATGCGCCAGGACACCGCCCAGGGTGCGGCGGAGTTGCTCGATATCGGGACCGGCGGCGTGTCCGCAGCCATCGCCGTGGGGGAAAGCCACGACGCCATCCACGTTGGGCGGCAGGGTTTCGCCGGCGTAGCTCGCGGCCACGCGTTCGGCCGCGTGGGCGGAGCAATTGCTGGCCGCCACCACGGCGATATAGTTGCGCGTTCCCACGCGGCCATCCTGGCGCACGTATCCGAGGAACGACGGCGTGTCGCGGCGCTCCGGCTCGGGAAGATCGGCGGAGGGAAACTGGTACTCGGGGTCCAGCTCCTCGAAGTCCAGGTTGTGCGTGTGGACATGGCTGCCGGGCGCGATCGGCTCGCACGCGCGCCCAATGGACTGGCCGTAGCGAACCACCGTCCGCCCCGGCCCGATGGCGGCGATGGCAACCTTGTGCCCGGCTGGAATGGCATCCCGCGCCACCAGGCGCACGCCATCCACCATCAGCGCGGCGCCGGCGGCAATGGGGACGCGCGCCACGGCGATGTTGTCGGCGGGGTGCAGATGGATGGCGGAATTCTCCGCCGTGGGAAGACTCGCGATGTCGGACAGCATCCGGACTCTATAATAGGAGAAATGCCGCGGAAAATCCCACTCCTGGTGTGGCTCGCAGTGCCGTTGGCGTACTTTTTGTACTTTTACCGGCTGGGCGCGACGGGCGTGCTGGGGCCGGATGAGCCGCGGTACGCCTCCATCGGGCGGGAAATGGCGCGCTCGGGAGACTGGATCACGCCGCGGTTGTGGGGCGAGCCATGGTTCGAGAAGCCCGCGCTGCTGTACTGGATGACGGGCGCGGCGTTTCGCGCGGGGATCGGCCCCGACATGGCGCCACGCTTGCCGGTGGCCTTGCTGGCCGTTGGGTTCCTGGCGTTCTTCTGGTGGATTCTCAACCGCGAGTATAGCGGCCGCGTGGCCTGGCTGGGAGTGCTGATTCTGGGCACGACGGTGGGATGGCAGGGCCTGGGCCAGGCGGGTGTGGCGGACCTGCCGCTGGCCGCCACATTCGGCGGCGCCATGTTGCTGGCTCTCCCGTGGGTGGCGAGAGACGATACGCGATACCTGCCGGCGGCTGCCGCACTGCTGGGACTGGCGGTGCTGGCCAAAGGGCCGCTGCCGATAGTTCTGGCGTTGCCCGTGGCGCTGCGCGGCCGGCGCCTTCGCGACCTCGCACGGGTGCGCGTCCTGGGGCCGTTTCTGGCCGTTTCCGTGCCGTGGTATCTATTGTGTTATCTAAAGAATGGCAATGTTTTTCTAAAGGTTTTCCTGGTCCGGCATAACTGGCAGCGATTCACTTCCAGCGAGACCATTTTGCACGGACAGCCGTGGTGGTTTTATCTCCCGGTGCTGCTGGCGGGACTGATTCCGTGGGCGCCGCTGGTGGCGCTATCCGCCCGGCGCGCCACGCTCCGGGATGCGCGCAAAGCGTTCCTGCTGGCGTGGGTGGTCTGGGGACTGGTGTTCCTTTCGATGGCCGCGAACAAGCTTCCGGCGTACATCCTGCCGTTGCTGCCGGCCTGCGCGGTGCTGATGGCTCTGGGGTTGGACGAACTGGCCGGCTCGCGCCCATGGCTGGCCGCTTGCGCCCTGCTGCTGATCGCCTTTCCCATGGCTGCCCCGTTGGTTGCGAGCGCGCTGGAGCTGGGACTGTCGCGGGCCATCCGGCCGGTATTCGACATCACGTGGCTGGCGCCGTTGGGAGTCGCCGCGGTGGTGTGGCGCCTGGAATCCCACGGACGCCGGCTGGCGGCCGTGGCGTGCCTGGCCGCGGGAGTGGCCGCGGGCGCGGTGTACGTGAAGGAATCGGCGGTGCCGGCGCTGGAACGAATGCCATCGCCGCGGGCACTGTGGCGGCAGGTGGCCCCGCATGACGGGGATGTCTGCGTGGACCATGTGAATCGAAACTGGCAATACGGGCTGAACTACTATGCGGGAGGGGCTCTGCCGGAGTGTTCCAGTCACCCGGCGCCCTGGCAGGTGCGGCAGGCGCCGGGCCAGCTTCCCCGGTTGGCGGCGCCGGAGGCACGCCCCGCGGCGGCACAACCGGACGCGGATCCGCCGGGCACGGTTGACCCCGTCATACGCGGCATTGTACTCTCACATATCCAGGAGTAATTAACTATGATATTGCCACAGACCTTCGGCGCGGCTTTGTTCCTGTTGATCCTGGGCTTGGTTTGCCTGGGTTCGTGGGCGAGCGCGTATAAGCTGGCCGGGAAATTCCGCTACGAACTGTTCTATATCGATTTCGCTCTGGGCGCGGCGCTACTGGCGGTGATTTACGCGTTCACCGTGGGCAACCTGGGTTTCGACTCGCTCTCTTTGATGGATGACCTGAGCCATGGCGGGAAACGGGAATGGTTATACGGCTTCCTGGCGGGCGTGATCTTCAACCTTGGCAACATGCTGTTGGTGTCGTCGATTTCGGTGGCGGGGATGGCGGTGGCCTTCCCGGCGGCGTTCTCCACGGCGCTGATCGTCTCGACGGCCGTCAGCATGGCTGGCGGCTGGCCGGCCGGTAATTCCACGTTTCTGCTGGGCGGTTGCGGGCTGCTGATTCTGGTCGTTTTCGCGGACGGCATGGGCTTCAATATGCTGGGTGTGCTGCGGCACGAGGCGATGGCCCGGGCTGGAAAGGCCAAGAGCACGCGCCGTCCGTCGTCGATGAAGGGCGTGGTTCTGGGGATTGTGGGCGGACTAATGCTGGGCGCATATCTGCCGCTGCTGGACAAGGCGAGGGAAGGCGAGATCGGATTGGGACCCTACACGCTGATGTTGCTGTTTGCGATGGGATTGTTCTTCTCGACACTGGTCTTCAGCGTCTTCTTCTTCAACCTCCCGGTAGAAGGCGATCCGGTGGGAATCGGCGATTATCTCAAGGCTCCTCCGGCGACGCACGGCAAGGGGATGCTGGGAGGAGCCGTCTGGTGCACGGGCGCGCTGGCGTTGTGGGTGACGGCGCAAACCCCGGAACTGCTGCGGGGCAGCCAGACGCTGGCCATTTCCCTGAGCCAGGGGGCGCCGCTGTTGGCGGCTTTGTGGGGTCTGCTGGTGTGGAAGGAATTCCGCGATGGCGATGTGCGGGTGAAGGCCATGGCGGTGCTGATGCTGGTGCTGTTGGCCGGCGGACTGGCGCTGCTGGCGATGGCTCCGGCGCACATGCCGAAACCGACGTAGACGAAAAGAGCGTCGTGTGCCTTCGCGTTTGCATCGAGCCGTTTGACGAGCGAGAGGAAGGCGGCTGGATCCTTCTTGTCGTTAGAGGCGCCGATCCGTCCGGCGGTATCGATGGCAGGGATTCCATCCACCACCGAATTCAGCGTCGGTAGCAGCGCCCGTCTTCGACCATCGGCGCGGGGCCACAGGATGGTGAGCTAGGGCTTCGACCGGGTGATATGGTGCCTTCGCCGGGCCGCTCGCTTACGCTCGCGGTTCTGTCCGGAACCGCGAGCGTAAGCGAGCGGCCCGTGGCAAAGGAACGGTATCTTGCGATCAACGCTCATTCACGCGGCCCGCGGCGCGAAGAGGCGGTCACCCACCTCAGCTCGAGGGCGTCGCAGTGCGGTTCCCGGCTCGGCTGTCGTTGGCGTACGAGGTCATCGCACTCGCTGTTTCGCCGAAGATCTCCTGACAGCGATCCACCAGTTCACCGAGGAGCAACACCGGTGTCAGATTGGAGGCGAGCTCAAGTGTTTGGCAGACCTCGGCAAGAGCGTCAGCCCCGAGTTGCCTGGCACTGCCCTTGACTTTATGGGCCGCGGAGCGGAGTCTCGGAATATCACCTGTCGCGATGGCGGCACGCATTTGTTGGAGGCTGGTTTCGGTCGATGTCTTGAAGACACCGATCAACTCGCCTATCAGGCTGTCGTCGTAGGGCGCGACTTCAAGGATATATGCCGAGGGTGTCCACTTCGGGCGGTATGCTGGGGACCGCCCTGCCGCCGGACCGTTTGAGGGTGATGAAGCACTCATCGTTTGGCATACCCCCTGTGCCAGTTCTCGGGTTTCAGGATTATTGAGAAGCCTTTTCTATTACAAAAATCCCTTTGGTTATCAAGCTTCCGCCTGATTTCTTTGGTTTACCATGATAACTTTGGTTAATTATCGACCGCTATCAGTGGCCATGGTCGTTGCACATCCGCCGGTGTTTCCCGTGTGTTGTCGAATTTGCCCCGCGGACGTGTCCCCGGAGTCGCAGTAGTGCGGACCCTCATTGGCCAGCAGCGAGGCTGCCTTTGAGGAGTCGCTCGGGGCATCGGCCAGTGGTCCGGCGGACCCGTCTCAGCCGGGTCTATGGTGAGTCTGGTCTTCGTGGCGGGCCGGGATCGTGGCGTGAACTGACGGCTGAGTCACGCAGCCTGATGCAGCTCCGCCGCCCCGGACGTAGGGGCGAAAACCGAAGGCTGATAGCCGAATTCGATTTTCTCGTGCAGTTCGAGGACCTGGCAGCCCACTCGCAGACTGGCTTTCAGTTCCGCGGACTTGAAGGGCTTATTGACAAAATCGTCGGCCCCCGCCTCCATGGCAGTGAGGAAATCTTCGCTTCCCGTCTTGGCAGTGAGAATCAGAATATAGGAATCGTGGAGGAGGTTGCTGGCACGTACGCGGCGGCATACCTCGAGGCCATCCATACCCGGCATCATCCAATCGACGATCGCCAGCCGAGGGCCGTCTTCGTGTTGCAGCCAGCGCCATGCTTCCTCGCCGTCGCTCGCCATGACTACCTCGTAGCCCCATTGCGTCAGCAAGGAATGCAGCACCGTTTGAACAACCAAGTCGTCTTCCGCCACCAGAACGCGCATAACCAACTCCTGGGGGTCTGACTCTTGAATGAGCCATCCCGACCCGTTGCCTACAGGTCACGATTCGAGCTTACATCAACACAAGGAGATCCGATACCGCTACACGCGTCCAGCGGTACCGCTCGCGTACCACGGGGCGAACCGAAAAAGAAGTCCGATACCTCCGCAGGCGGCTAGAGGTACTGGCCGGGTACCAAGGGGAGCTGACCGCGAAGTGAGGCAAGCACTCTCGGAATCCCTAATGTGCTCGTCCCTCTTCGCGCCATTCCCCGGAACGCGGTCGACCTGGCCAACCAGAGCGTTCAGACGGTGGCCAAGTCCCGGTGGACTGGGACGCTCGCCAGGGCAGCATCCAGCGCCCCCGTTTGAATCGGTTTGGAGATATATGAGTCCATCCCGGCCTGCAGGCACTTTTCGCGATCGCCCTTCATGGCGTAGGCGGTCAACGCGATGATGGGGAGGTGCGCTCCGCTTTCCGACTCCGCGGCCCGGATGCGGTGGGTGGCTTCATATCCGTCCATTTCCGGCATCTGAATGTCCATCATGATGCAGTCGAAGCGATCCTTTTGCCACGCCGTCAGCGCGGCGGCTCCGTTCCCGACCACGGTCACGCGATGACCGCGCTTCTCGAGGAGGCTCCGCATAAGGATCTGATTGACCACGTTATCTTCGGCGACCAGGATGGACAGGGGTTGGCGCGGCGGCTGCTGGGCGGGCGCCGGGCTCCCGGCTGCGGCGCCGGGTCCCTGGTTTCCAGCCGGGGTTTTCCCCGGCGCAAGCGACACAGTGAAGAAGAGAGTGCTGCCCTGGCCCTCGGTGCTTTCCAGCCACATTCTTCCCGCCATCATGGCGACCAGCCTCCGGGAGATGGCCAAGCCGAGGCCGGTACCTCCAAAACGCCGGGTGACGGAACCGTCAGCCTGCTGGAAAGGCTGGAAGATCAGCTCCCGCTGTGACTCGGGGATGCCAATGCCGGTATCGGAAACGGCAAACCGGATCTGCCGCGGCGCCGGGGCGCCATTTGAGCCATTCGCCGCGGCGCCCTGCTCCGCGGCCAGCGACACGCGCACCCCGATGCCGCCAGCCATGGTGAATTTCACTGCGTTGCCTAACAGATTGAGAAGCACCTGGCGCAACCGGTGTGGGTCGCCCCGGACCCAGTCCGGTACGTCGTCGTCGATATGAATCGAGGCCGAAAGACCCTTTTCGGTGAGGAGCGGCTGGATGGAGACCACCGCGGCGTCGACGCACTTGCGAACCGAGAAATCCAACGATTCCAGATCGATGCGGCCCGCTTCGACGCGAGAAAAGTCCAGAATATTGTTGATGACCGCCAGTAGGCCCTCGGCGGACGCGCGCACGGCTTCGTTCTGCTCCCGCTGGGGGCCCGTCAGCTCGCTGTCCGCCATCAGCCCGGCGAACCCCAGGATGCCGTTCAGGGGCGTCCGGATCTCATGACTCATGTTGGCCAGAAACTCGCTCTTGGCCCGGTTGGCCTGCTCGGCGGCTTGCTTGAGATGTTCTTGCTGTTGCAGCTCCTTTCGGATCACCGCGGTCTGCATCTCGACCTTGCGCCGCAGCACAACCACCCAGGACAGAACGGCGAGCAGCAAGGCCGCAGTGCAGCCGAGCACGGCCAGCAGGCGGCCGGCGGTCCACCAGGGCGCGGACCGGACCACGACGATGTCCCCCGCGCTGCGCAGCAGGAGGCTGAACGACTTCGGGATACGATAGGCGAGATTGCTTTCGGCCGCGGTGGAGCAGACGCCGGTCACGCGGACGATGCTGCCCCGTCCCAGCGGTGAAACCCGCCCGTGATCCAGGGTGGCGCTGAACAACTTACCGCCCGCCTGGAGCATCAAAGCGTTCTGGCCGGTGCTTCTGAGCTGGTCCACGACGACGGCATCGATGCTGACCAACTTGGAATCGTAGCCGCCTTCCAATGCCTCATCCACGGTGATGGGCTGCGGCGACGGCGCGGGTCCCCGCTCGACGATCGAGATCTGCGCGTCCCCCATCTCCGGGCTGAAAGTGCTGGGGTGTCCGAAGCCGAGCACGTCGACCACATCGCCGAGACGCAGATCCATGCGCGCGTGGTTGACGATCTTGAGGCCGGCCCCGATATCTTCGACATACGACGGGCCGGAAGGGCTGGCCAGAGTGACGACGCCCCGAATTCGCGTGCGGTGTCCCGGCGAGTCGGAGAACGAGAAACGGAGAAGCTCATCGATGGGGCGCGGCCGCAGTGTGGCCGGATCCGGAGCGGGCTCCAGCAAACGCACGAACTCGGGCGAGGGCACGTAGAGCTGAATGCCCACGATCTGCCGTCTGGCGTTGAACAACGACGCGCAAACGCCCTGCACCCGGACCCGGCTATCGGGCGGCGGGATGGGGCGCGCGTTCGGATTGCGGACGTACAAACGGTATTGGTGGTCGCCCCACCGCACCGAGACTTCGTCTACGAACGAGCCAGGCCGGGAGGACTCGCTTTGCACGATCCCCTCGGTCTGCACCCAGGCGCTATCCATCTTTCCGGAAAGCAGATCGTCGAAACCCACCGGCGCCGGCGCCGGCATGGAAGATGAGGAGATGCGCTCCGCCCAGGCATTGGAAACGACCGGCGCGAACTGACCTGGCGCCGTGACGCCGGTCAGATCCACCAGATCGCCCGCTTGCACCTTGAGTTCGCGCATCCGCGGAACGCTCGCGTACGTGGGACCAGTCCGGTCCTGCACGAAAAACACCGGGTTGATGGGATCGATATAGGTCACCGTGGCCCGGGCGTGAACGGGTATGGCACTGGCCGCCTCTTCCGGGCTGAGGGCGTGAACTTCGGCCAAGGTGGTGATGATCCGGCCACCGCCCGGATGGGACTGGGGATTCGCCCGTGCCGGTCTGGCATCGGTAATTTCGAGCTCGCCGCCATCCAGTTCGGCAAAACCGATCACGTCGGCCACCTGTCCGATGGGCAACACTGCCGTAGAACTCCCGCGGATGCGGATGGAGCCGCTGGCATCCTCAAAGCGCAATCCCTGGCGCACGCCATCGGACCGAATGCCGCCGTGGAGGTGGAGCATGCGCTCGGCCAGCGCATTTCGAGGCAGCGCTTGCACCTCGCGAACGGTCTGAACGGGGATGCTTTGGGGAGGCGGAGCGAGGGCTTCGATGTCCGTGCTGCGGGGAAGCCACACCCGAACGCGGGCGATTTTGCCGTAAACGTCACGGCTCAGGTTAGCCACGGCGCGCAACCGGACGCGAGCGCCGACGCCAAAGAGATTCGGCAGATCCTGCGAGATACCGTAAGCCTCGAACGCGGTTGCGGCAGAACCCACTCTGAAGACGCGGTTACCGGCGCGGTCCTGGTGGAGGGAGCGAAGAACGCCTTCCACCGCCACATAGCGGAAGCCGGTGCGGCCGGCGAGGAGGTCCGCGACCCGGATGGGAAGCGCGCGCGGTTCGTGGCTGCCTTCCAAGTACTTGATTTCGCTGGCGGCAATCGTGGGCGCGGCCCCTCCTTCGATCACTTCGCCGATGACCTCCACCAGGTTGCCCGGCCCGGGGTTGAGGTGGAGAAAGGGAAGATCTACACGGGCCGCGCCGGTACCGTCTTCCAGGAACATCACATTGGTGGTGGGATCCGCGAGAGTGACCCAGCCCTTCAGGTGCACCGGCACACCGTGGTCCTGGACCCGAAAGGGCAAGGCCGCGACCTGTTGGATGCGTTCGAGCGGTGCGGCAGTGCGGGGGCCGATGCAGGAACTGGCGGCGAGTATGGCAAACGCAACCACACCCGCATGGAGACGTCTTGTGCGTTTCGACGCCAAGCGCCGTTCAGTCCGCTCGCGCACGGGCCATGGTGTCTTCAGCAGCATCGCAGATGAGGTCATGATCGCCTCCGACGTAGAGTACCCGGGATCGAAAGCGCCGATTCCGACGACGCGGAATGGTGCAACTCAACTCCTCTATAGCCTAGCCCTTCGACCCATGTCCAAGTCAATGCTGGCGCATGGGATGGCGGGTAATAGCTCGGCTAGCCGACACCCGGGATGGCGGGTCATAGGGCGGCTAGTATTCTGGGTTGGCAATCGATTAACCAAAGTTATCTTTTAGGGGGTCGTGCCAATCTGACACTTGAGTTCAGAGGTTCTTCGGGTGTTACTCTGAAGTCAGGAGGTGGATCGATGGCCTCTCCGCAACCGTCAAGTGGCCCGACGGAAAAGTGCAAGGAATCCTCCCGGCAGGCCTGGTCGCCACCAGCCGTGCTGCTTGAAGCAGCAGCCGGGGATGATGGTCTGATAGCCAAGCTGATCGATGCTTTTGGCAGAGACAGCGGTGCTCGAATTGAGCGAATACGGGGAGCCTTGGCAGCCTCCGATTTCCCGAGCATCCGTGCCGAAGCCCACACGATTAAGGGTAGCGCCAGGCAGATGGGAGCTGACGCGGCTGCCGAGGCCTGTCAAGAACTCGAGATGGCGTGCGGCCTTCAGGAGACATCGCTCATCGCAGCCCGGCTGAACCGCGTTCAAGAACTCTTCGATGAGATACGCGAAGCGATGGCCGCGTACTCCAACCCCCGGTGAATATCAGGCGATCGTGCGTGGCCGGTTTTGAGGCGATCATCGAGGCTGGGGCCGGGTTGGAGATCGCACGCGAGGCCGCCGATATCCGCGCGCGCCTCCGCGAAGGCGCTCTCTCGAACCGCGGTAGATCATGACCCAACCGCGGGACCGTCAGGGGAGCACCGGATGTGCACCTCAATCAGACGCAGTTGGCTTCCATGGCGGACGCGATCGGGACTCGATGCGCTGGCTGCGACGACTTACTCGATTCGGTCCTTGGCCTTCGAGGGTGCGCGACTTGGAAGTGGATTCGCTGGGGTTGTGTGGGGCAGGTTGGCAACCTGCGGCGGGTTTGTAACCCGCCTGTTGGCGTTTGTACAAAGCCGGCATTGGGCCGATTGCGGGTGCCCGCTGGGCGGGGCCGCAGGTTGACAACCTGCCCCGCAGAGCAGCAGAGCCGCAACCCAACCGCGCGGGATATTCCGGGCTGCGGGGGCGAGATCGTCTCGCGCGCAGGCGGGCTCCGCTCGCCGGGCCGCGCCCAGAGGGCACCCGCAATCGGCCGCAGGTTGACAACCTGCCCCACATAAAACCGTCGCGGGGCGCGAAGAATTTGACAGGTAGTAGTACATAAAACCGTCGCGGGGCGCGAAGAATTTGACAGGTAGTAGTACAAGGCCGCGCGGGGCCTTGCGCTCGCCTACGCTCGGATTCGAGCGGTTTTGCGGGCGAATCGCCTTGGCGCCCACTTCCACGTCGCACACCCGGCCTTCGAGTCCGCCGGCCAAGACTTGTGGGTTCGTGATATTCTAAGCCGAATCCGGGAGCCAAAATGGAAATCCTGGATAGTTTGCGGAGCCTGAGATCACAAAAAAGCAGCCGCAACCAGAGGAACCGTACATGTACGCCAGAAAGATCAAGACCGCGGCTCGTCTCGCCGTCGTCATGTTGTTTGCCGCGTCGGCCGTGTTTGCGCAAATGGGCCGCACCTGGCCATCCGAGAAGAAGACCGTCCCCGACCCGGTCACGGGTCTTTCGCTCACATTTCTGACGAGCACCGATGGCGGCTACAGCCAATCCAAGATCTATCAGACGCATCGGCAGTGGACCTCGGACGGCAAATGGCTGATCTTCCGCGGAGTGCGTGAGACAGGCCCGCAGGCGATGGCTGTGAACGAAGAGACCGGGCAGATTGTGCAGGTAACGGAGTCAGGCTTCATGGGTATGCTGTGCGCCGGCAACAAGACGATGAAACTGTATGTCATGAGTGGCGGTGGCGGTGGTGGTGCAAGAGGCCCAAGCCCGGCCACAGCGGCGGAGGCCCCGCGCGGTGGCGGTCGAGGCGCCGGCGGTCCACGGCAGATTCTTGAGATCGACCTCGCCAAACTCTTCGCCGACGTTGCCGCCCGCTCCGTGAAACCCGCGGCGAACTACCAGCGCATCTGTGGGACCATTCCGGCGAGCCTGCCCGCCGATGGCAACATGGGCCTGGATGCCAATGACGACTTCATGTACTTCAGGGTTGGCGGGCCGGAAACCGCCCAACTTTCCGAGGGTCAAACGCTGCAGAAGGCTTTCGGACCGAGGGACATGGGCGCCGGTCCGAGCGGTCTGCGCAGCATGAACCTCAAGACCGGGGAAATCAAGTTCATCGTCAATGTCGGCTTCCAGATCGGGCACGTGCAGACCAATCCCTGGAACCCCGGCGAGATCGTCTTCGCCTGGGAAACCGGCGGCAAAGCGCCGCAACGCACCTGGACGGTGATGGCCGATGGAAGCGGCTTGCGGCCGCTCTATCCTGAAGCGCCGTATGAGTGGATCACGCACGAGGCCGTGATCGGCAAGGACGAAGTGGTTTTTGCCATGTGCGAAAACGGCCGTCTCATTCCCGGTGGCGGGCCGGAGCCGAACTATGGCACGCGCGGGGACGTGGGAACATCCGACCGGTGTCGGAGTCATCAACCTGCGGACGCGCCAGATGCGGATTGCCGGACAGGTTCCCTTGTGGTCGGGGGGCCGCTCGGACTGGCACGTTGCCGGGTCGTCCGACGGCCGCTGGGCCGCCAGCGACGATTTCAAGTATGAGGTCTGGCTCTACGACCGGCACAACGGCGAGACGATCATGCTGGCCGGCCCCCAGAACGTCGGCGCGGATCACATTCACCCGACGTTCAACGCCGAAGGCACGAAGATCGAGATCCAGTCCGCCCTGATCTCCAAGGATGGCAGGTCTTTGAACATCTGCGTCGTCCCGGTGCCCAAGAGCTTGCTCAATCGGACGTATAGCCTGAAGCTGACCGATTGACGCGCGGGCGATTGTGGCACGCCGATTCCGGCCGCAAGGGCAAAACCGAAGCAACCGGATGACACGGCGGGAAATGGCGGTTGAGATCTCATTCGGCGCGGTGGGGCTGCGCCGGTAGTGTGCGATCGGTTCCCGCATTGCAAGCGATCGCACACCGTCTGCGCCCGTTCTCCGGCCGGCCTGCCGATCCGGTTCTACTCTTGCCTCATCGGGTATTCCAGCAAGGGCCGGATGGCGCGCTGGGCGGCATGATTCTCACTTCCATGTCACTCCCCCATCCAGCAGCCTTAGACCAGAAACCTCGCCGGCCAGGGTTGCGCCGGTTCGATTGGCCACTGGCGAATGGCTGGATGAACCCGGAAACGGCCGTCATGAGGCGGCAGAGGCGAGCCGGCCCCGGATTGGACCGGCTCGAATGCTTCACTGGGCCACATCGCGGCCCGTTTCGGATGCCCGTAACTACTTCACGGTCAACACGACGGGCAAGCTCTGGCTGTATGGACCGGATTCTCCGGTCACGGTGATGGTAGCGGCCCCGGTGGCCGCCCCGGAGGAAACGGCGAGCGTAAGGGTCGAGGTGGCGCTGCCGCCTGCCGCCGGAGTTACGGTGATGGGCGCGAACGCCGCCGTTACTCCCGCGGGCAGGCCAGACGCGCTGAGCGTGGTTGCGGGGGTGAAACCGTTCTGGCTGGCGATGGTGAACGTGACGGTCCCGCTCTTGCCTCGGGCCACGGTCAGGTTGCCGGACGAGGCGTTCATGGTGAACGTCGCGGGCGGCATGGTGACATCGAAACCGAAGGGGGCACTGTAGACCAGGGTGCCGGAGGTGGCTGTGATGGTGATGGTGTCGGAAGCGACGGCAGCGTAGCTGCTTGCGGTCAGCGTGAGCATGGTGATTCCCGTTGTGGGATTGGGGCTGAACGATGCGGTGACACCGTTGGGCAGGCCGGAGGCGGAGAACGTCAGGCTTCCGTTGAATCCGTGAAAGCCCTCCACCGCGATCGCGGTGCTGCCGGAACTGCCTGGGACGACGGCGAACCCAGGCCCCCGCAACGATACCCACTGGAAGCACGGCGCATTGTAGCCCACGTTAACATGCGAGGCCGCGCTCAAAGTGCCGGAGGATCCGGCGATGACTACGTCGTAGAGCTGGAGCAAGTCCGCGTCGCTTACCGAGCTGGGCACGGTCAGTTTGAGGACGCTGCTTGCGGTTGCGGGGTTGGGAGTGAACGATGCGGTGACACCGGTGGGCAGGCCGGTCACGGATAGAGTTACCTTGCCGTTAAACGTTCCCTGATCGTTGATCCCGATGGTGGTCGAGGTGGACGCGCCTGGGGTTAGAGCCACGCCGAGGGGCGCGCTGATGTCGAAGCCGTTAGTTCCCGAGGGAACGACGTAGAGATAAAAATCCGTGGTCACGCTCGCGGCGCCGGAGGTGCCCGTGACGGCCGGGTTGTACGAGCCCGCCGTAACCGAGCCGCTGGCGGTCAGCGTGAGCACGCTGGTGGCGGCCATGGGGTTCGGACTGAACGATGCGGTAACGCCGTTGGGCAGGCCGGCGATGGATAGACTCACGGAGCCGATTCCGCCCGCCATGCTGGCCACCGTCCAGACGGACGTACTGGTCTTGCCAGAGGATGTAGTCATCTCCCGGGGCCCGTTGAGGCTGAACGGCTGGCCGACGTTCACAATCAGCGTGACGGTTTGGACCGTGGAGCCGGAGCTTCCGGTGATGGTCGCGACGTACGTTCCGACGCTCGCCGAGGCGCTGGCGGTCAGCGTGAGCACGCTGGCGGTGGCCGTGGTGGCCGGGTTGAACGATGCGGTGATCTCGGGGGGCAGGCGGGAGGCGGACAGAGTCACCGCGCCGGAGAACCCGGGAGAGTCCTGCACCGTGATGAGGTTGGTGGCAGAGCCGCCTTGTGGCATACCACCATTCACCCAGCCAACTCCGAGCGTGAAGGCCGGATTGATAGTCAGTCCGATTGTGGTGGTCGCGGTCAAAGAGCCCGAGGTTCCGGTGATGACCACGTCTTTGGCGGGTCCAGTGGGAGCGGAGCTGCTGGCGGTGAACGTGATCACGCTGGTTCCCGTGGTGACGTTGGGACTGATGGACGCGGTGACGCCGGTGGGCAGGTTCGAGGCGGCCAGAGTTACCGGGCTCTGGAATCCTACGTAGGTCACGGCGATGGTGGCGGATGTCGAAGGGCCGCCCGGATAGGTGCTCAGGGCATTCGGCGCCCATGTAGAGAGCGTGAAGTACGGCGCGCATATCGTCAGAGCGACGACTGTGGTTGCGGTCTGCTGCCCGGCGGTTCCCGTGACGGTAACGTTGTAGGTTCCGGCGGCAGCGGATTTGCCGGCGGCCAGCGTGAGCACGCTGGTGCTGGTGAGGGGGTTGGGGCTGAACGACGCGGTGACGCCCGGGGGCAGGCCCGACGCAGCCAGGCTGACCGAGCCGTAGTATGGGCCGCCCAGCACGTTGGCCACGGAGATGGCGGTCGTGCCGGAGGAGTTCTGGGCGACGGTCAGGGAAGCGGGCTTGGCGCTGAGGGAGAAGCCCTGCACCGAGACGGGCACGTAGATGGTCGAGGTGAGGGAGCCGGAGGTGCCCGTGACGGCAGTCAGGGCGGTTCCGCCGGGGGCGGAGCAGCTCGCGGTCAGCGTGAGCGAGGTGGCGGAGTTGATGGGGTTCGTGCCGAACACCGCGGTGACGCCCGGGGGCAGGTTGGACGGGGTCAGGTATACGCTGCCGGTAAATCCGCGATGACCGGTCACCGTGATCCCCATGGAGTTTGAACTGCACGGGTAGAGCATGATGGTGGCCGGCGATTCGGAAAGCGAGAAATCGGGCAACGAATATCCCGACAGAGCGTCGATCAGCATCTGCCCGTTGGGGCTTCCCAATCCAGTCGCCAGATCGTAGCCGGGGACGGCACTATACGCCAGGCCCTTGAAATTGTAGTTGTTGCCGGCGATGACGTTGTGGAAGACGTTTTCGTAGCTGGAGCTCTTGCCGAGCGCATAGAGAGCCGGGTTGAGAAAACCCACCGGCGGATGGCCGGCATTGGCGGCCTGCTCGTTGACCAGCGCCAGGAAACCCGCCCAGCGGGGCGCCGCGAAGCTGGTGCCGGCAAAGCTTCCGCCGCATTCGCCTAAGTCGCAACCGTAGTTGTCGAAATCGGCTTCCGCGGCCACGTCCGGCAAGTTGCGGACTGTCGAAGAAGCGCCATTGGACGAATTGGCGAATCCCGCCTGCCAGGTTGGAATGGCGAGGCCGTCGTAGCTGGGGCCGCCGCCGCTGGCGCCCCAGTTGTCAGAGTTGGGGTCGCGGCTCGACCACGCCCTTTCCGAAACCCAGGAGCCACCCGAGCCATTGGTCACCAGGGTGGTGCCGCCCACGGCCGTCACGTAGGGGTCTTCCGCAGGATAGAAAAGCGGGTTATCGAGGGGATCGTAAGCCCCGTTGTCCCCGGAAGCGACGAAGATGGTCCCGCCGGATGCGTTAATCGCCTTGAAGAACGTCTCGTCCGTCTCAGGATCGTCCGGAGACCAGGCCCACGAGACGCTGACCTGGTTGCAGGCCTTCTCGTTGGCGATGGCGTTGAAGACGTGTGCGTCGTCGACGCCCTGCGGGTTGTCCGGATAATCGTAAAGTCCGACGTACACGCGAACCTGGCTCAAGCCCGGGGCCATGCCGATGGCCTGCACGATGTCCAGCACCTGCTCGCCATCGTCGCCGGTCTGCACCGGCCCCCCGGGGGCGCCGTCGATCAGCACTGTGTTGATGGGCACGTTGAAAGACTGTCCGGCACTCGTGAAGCTCAGCGCCACGTCGTCGTAGTCGAACCCGTCCAGTTCAAAGAGACAGACCGACTGATTCTTGCCGGTGAGGGCGGTGCCGCCATAATAAGCGGCCCGCATGTCGCTCCCCAAGTACGCGCCACCCGGTCCGGAGCCGGCGACAGTGGCGGGAGCGGCTTTGGCCATCCCTTTCTTCACCAGGGAATGGGGCCTGGCATAATTGTTGAGGCCCGAAATGTGCTTGATCCGCACGCCCAGATTGAGCGAAGGCTCGCGATCCGGGGAAAAGAACGTGCGGTTTTCCGTGGGGTGTTGGTACACCTTCATCGAAACATCGAAGGCCTTTTCGACCTGCTCGACCGTGCCGGTGAAGGGAACGATCAGGCGATTGGCGGGTCTTTCCGTCACCCTCAACCCGTGGGCTTGAACGTAATCGACCACAGCCTGATAGTCCTCGACCGTGGGGCCGAACCGCTCCGTAAACTGCTCGCCGGTCAGAAACTTCCGGAAGTCGGGGCTGGTTGGGTCAGAGAGGCGGACCAGGAGGGCGTCCAGTTCGGCCTCATTGCGCAGCGGAAGTACGATGGTCGCGCGTATCTGTTTCGTGGCTGGCAGGGGGCCCACCAGCGCCGCCCGGCCGCTGGAGACCGCGGGGCGGACATGGTGGTGCAAGAGTTGGCGGGATGGTTGGGCTTGGCCAGCTAGTGCGAAGGCCAGAAACGATGCCGCGCAAGCAAGTGCGGCCGATGGCGAAGAAGCACACTTAGACGTTTCCATAGTGAAGAAACATACGTAGACGAACTGAAAGTCCGTCGATACCTATCTTTGGGGTTCGAGGCTGTCCGATGGCAACGGGCTGCCGGTAAGTCCCAAGTCTAATATACGTTGACGCTTCCAGCAAGGCTTTTGATCGGAAAGACCGGCGCGCGGGAAGCGACCGCCGCCTTGAACTTCAACCGCTTCCGGCTCAACGGCGCCGACTTCCCGCTGCCCTCTGAAACGCGCCCGCACATTGGAGACGATCGGGCGGAACCAGTGGCACGCGCACTTTGGCCGCGCCGGGGACGACTATGCGATCCGCAGCGGACTGGCTTCGTACTGGGTGACTGTGTCGCCGTAGCCGGCGTGATCGAGCAGCGCTTCAGCTCCAGTAATTGCGGTCCAGACTGCGATACTGCACCGCTTCGGCGATGTGCTTGGCGGAGACGCCGGCGGCTTCGTCCAGGTCGGCGATGGTGCGCGAGACCTTGAGTATCCGGTCGTGGGCTCGGGCCGAGAGACTGAGGCGGCGGACGGCCATTTCCAGGGTGCGCTCGCCGGCGGCATCCAGGGCGCAGTGCTTGCGGATGAGGCGGGTGGGCATGCGGGAATTGTAGAAGCCGCGAGTCGTGCTGGCAGGCGCGGGCGCGCTCCACGCGGGCGCGAATCTCGGCGGACGATTCGGCGACGGAGTTGTCGCGCAACTCTTTGAACGGCACGGCGGGCACTTCCACGTGGATATCGATGCGGTCCAGCAGCGGGACCGGAAATCTTGCCGAGATAGCGCTGGATGATGGCGGGCGTGCAGCGGCACTCGCGCGTGGAATCGCCGAAGAAGCCGCAGGGACACGGGTTCATCGCGGCCACCAGCATGAAGGTGGAGGGGAAGCAGACCGTCATGGCGCTGCGCGCGATGGTGACCGTGCCGTCCTCGATGGGCTGGCGGAGCATTTCCAGGACGTTGCGCGGGAACTCCGGGAATTCGTCCAGAAACAGCACGCCGTGGTGCGCCAGGCTGACTTCGCCGGGGCGGGGCATGCCGGCGCCTCCGCCCAGAAGGCCGGCGTCGGAGATGGTGTGGTGAGGGGCGCGGAAGGGCCGCTGGTGGAGCAGCCCTCCGCCGCTTTTCAGCAGACCGGCGATGCTGTGGATCTTGGTGGTCTCGATGGCTTCCTCGAACGTCAGCGGCGGCAGCAGGCCCGCCAGTCGCTTGGCCAGCATGGTCTTGCCGCATCCGGGCGGCCCGATCATCAGAACGTTGTGAACGCCGGCGGCGGCCACTTCCAGGGCGCGCTTGGCCATGGTCTGGCCGCGCACCTCGCGGAAATCGGGCGCGGTGGAGGACTCCGCCGCCATGGCGCGGGCCTGGAAAACCGCCGGTGCGAACTCCTCGGGACGCTGCAAGAGCGCCACGACCTCGGCCAGGTGGCGCACCCCGTAGACGCTGACGCCTTCCACAACCGCGGCCTCGGCGGCGTTTTCGGCGGGGAGCACCAGGTTGGGGATTCCCTCGGCGCGGGCGCACACGGCAATGGACAGGGCGCCGCGGATGGGGCGGATGGCGCCGTCGAGCGAGAGTTCGCCGGCCAGGATGTGCCGGTCGAGCCCGTGGACCACGCCCATGGCGCCCAGGATGCCGAGGGCCACGGGCAGGTCGAATCCCGCGCCTTCCTTGCGGACGTTGGCGGGCGCCAGGTTGATGGTCAGGGTCTTGTTGGGGTATCCGAAGCCGGAATTGCAGAGGGCGCTTTTGATGCGCTCGCGGCTTTCGCGCACGGCCACGTCGGGCATTCCCACCATGCGCGAGTCGCGGGGAGAGCCGGAGGAGTACATGTCCACTTCGACATCGATGCGCTGGGCGTCGATGCCGTAAACGGCGGCACTTTGCGTTTTGAAAAGAGCCATGGCGGGTGGGCGCTTACAGAACAGAGTGCGGCGGGCGGAGCGGGCTTCTCAGAAAAAAAGGGGTCAGACGCCATTTTCCAAAAAAGGGGTCAGACGCCATTTTCCCGCGCGCTGGTATACTCTCTGGGTGGCAGGGAGGCAAGACATGAGAATCACCGCATCGCGATTCGTATGGACGGTAGTGACGGCCGGAGGCCTGGCGCTGGCGGGCGCCGGCTCCGCTGCCCGTGCCGCGGCGCCCGAACACTACCAAAACTTCAACAGCGCGATCTTCGTCACCATAGACCAAATGCACCGCATGGCGGCCGATCCGAAGTACATGCAGGACAGCTTCGACCTGATCCACTCTTCCATCAAGTTCAACAAAGTCTGGCTGGAAACCTACCGCACCAACCAGGAGATCGGCGAGGCCGAGGTGCGCAAGGTCAAGGCGTTCTTCGACAGCAAGGGCATCCAGACCTCGGGCGGCATGATGGCGGACCTGGGCGGCCCTCCGGGAGACGGGTTGAGGTCCTTCTGCTGGTCCAATCCGGAGCACCGCGAGCGCTTCCGGAAAGTGGTGGCCTTTTCCGCCGCCATATTCGACGAACTGATTTTCGACGACTTGTGGATGTTCAACTGCCGCTGCGAGCTGTGCCAGCGGGCCAAGGGAAACAGGACGTGGCAGGAATATCGTCTGGAGGTGATGAAGGACGTCGGCGAAAACCTGGCTGTCAAGAACGCCAAGAGCGTCAACCCCAGGATCAATCTCATCTTCAAACCGCCAAACTGGTACGAGCAATACCAGTTCGCCGGCTACAACCTGGAGGCGCAGCCGAAGGTCTTCGATATGATTTACGCCGGCACCGAGACCCGCGACACGGAGAATACGGTGCAGCACCTTCAGCCATATCAGAGCTACGGGCTGATGCGGTACTTCGAGCACATCAAGCCGGGTAAGTTCGGCGGCGGCTGGGTGGACCCCGGGCAGCGCCAAACGCTGAACCGCTTTCGCGGAGCAACTTGAGGACACGCTGTTTGCCAGGCCGAAAGAGATCACCATCTGGGCCTGGGGAGAGCTGCTGGAATCCCTCCGGCAGGCCGACGGAAGCGTCAAAATTACGGCCT
>CAWCVR010000009.1:0-82450 GCA_963799105.1 Bryobacterales bacterium | reverse complement strand
CGGCCCCTTTCCCTTCGGCTCCAAGTTCCGGAACGGTCCTCGCCGTCAAGGGTTCGCTCCGCCGCGCAAAAACCGCGCGCCCTTGACTGCTCCGGGCCGTTCCGAAGAGCTTCCCAGGACAAGGGAAAGGGGCCAAACGCAAAGGCCATACCGTCGGCAACCGGCGCGCTCAACGGCCTCCCGTTGGTCGGCCTTCGGGCGTTACCACAGCTCATCGGAACAACTCAACACCACAGAAAGGAGTATCCCTCGTCACCCTCCTTCAGGCTCACGTCTGTTGGAAACAAATTCCGCTTTCAGGCTCATCTTTCGATTGGAATATGCTGAGGGGAGACACGATCAGGAGATGTTTTGTCATGCGAGACGTTTGGAGGCTCGGCTTCGTCCGTCGGCCACGCTCTACGCGGCTGCCCTGGCCGAACACGCCGAGGAAGAGGCGAGTGAGCAACCGTTCCGGAGGATACCGGGGAACGCGGAGTTTTGATATGGGCCACCGATTAACACCGATAAACACCCATAAGCAAATGTGTTCATCGGTATTAATCGGTGTTCATCCGCGACTCATGGTTTTTTTCGTAGCATGAAGCAATCTCACATCTCGGTGATCGGCGCGCCGCTCGACCTCGGCCAGGGGCGGCGCGGCGTCGATATGGGTCCGTCGGCTCTCCGCGTCGCCAATCTCAACTCGCGCGTGGCCTCCCTCGGCTACGTGGTCGAGGACCTGGGAAACGTGGCGGCCGAACAGGCCGAGGCCTCGCCCGTGAGCCAGCCGCACGCAAAGTACCTGCCGCAGATCGCGGCCGCGTGCCAACGGCTGGCGCTCGCCGTCGAGGAAGCCCTGGGACGCGGCAGCGTGCCGCTGGTGCTGGGCGGCGACCATTCCGTGGCGGTTGGCACGGTGGGCGGCGTGTCGCATTACCACCGCTCGCGCGGCGAACGCATCGGACTCATCTGGCTGGATGCGCACGCCGACATGAACACCCCCGAAACCAGCCCCAGCGGCAACGTCCACGGCATGCCGTTGGCCTGCATTCTGGGCATGGGTCCGGCGGAACTGGCGGGGATGTTCGAATACCGGCCAAAGGTGCTGCCGGAGCGCACGGTCATCGTCGGCCTGCGCGACGTGGACCGCGAGGAGAAGCCCAGGGTCCTGGAATCCGGCGTGCATGCCTTCACCATGCGCGATATCGACGAGCGCGGGCTGCGGCCGGTGATGGAAGAGGCCATCCGCCTGGCCACCGGCGGCGCGGCGGGATTCCACCTCTCGCTCGACATGGACTTCGTCGATCCCCAGCACGCCCCCGGCGTCGGCACCCCGGTGCGGGGCGGCGCCACCTACCGGGAAGCGCATTTGGCAATGGAAATGATATCCGATTCCGGGAAGATGCTCTCCATGGAGGTGGTTGAGGTGAATCCCGTGATCGACGAGGCCAACCGCACCGCCGATCTGGCCGTCGAGTTGGTCATGTCCGCATTAGGAAAACGAATTCTATGAGCCTACGAGTAGCCGTGGTCTACGGCGGCCGCAGCGGCGAGCACGAGGTGTCGCTGCGGTCCGCGCGCTCCGTCCTGGACGCCCTGGACCCCGCCAAATACGAGAAGATCGAGTACTTTATCGACCGGCAGGGCAAGTGGTCGCCCGGCCCCATCCTGCCCGAGCCCGGCGCCAACCCAGGGATCGACGTGGTGTTCCCGATGCTGCACGGCCCCTTCGGAGAGGACGGCACCGTGCAGGGCCTGCTGGAGCTGGCCGATCTCGCCTACGTCGGCGCCGGCGTGCTGGGGTCTTCCGTCGCCATGGACAAGGAGATGACCAAACGTGTCTGTGCGGCACGAATGTTGCCGGTGGTGGACTATGTGACGCTGACCCGCGGCCAGCCGGACGGCGCGGCGGCATGCGCCGGGCTGCCGTTTCCGGTGTTCGTGAAGCCCGCCAACCTGGGCTCGTCGGTGGGCATCTCCAAGGCCCGCGATGCGCGCGAACTGGCCGCGGCCATCGAACTGGCCGGCCAGTACGACCGTAAGATCGTCGTGGAACGCGGGATCGCCGGCCGCGAGCTGGAATGCGCCGTGCTCGGCAACGAGGAGCCGGCGGCTTCATTGCCCTGCGAGATCCTGCCCTCGCGCGAGTTCTACGATTACGACGACAAGTACCTGCTCGACGCGGCTCGCGTGGACCTGCCCGCAAAGCTGTCTCCGGAGCAAACCGCCGAACTACGCCGCCTGGCTGTGGAGTGCTTCCGCGCGGTGGAGTGCGTTGGCATGGCGCGCGTGGATTTCCTGCTCGAAACCTCCAGCGGGCGGCTCTACATTAACGAGATCAATACCATCCCCGGTTTCACGTCGATCAGTATGTACCCCAAGATGTGGGAACACTGCGGCGTTCCCTTCGCCGCGCTGGTGGACCGGCTGATCGAACTGGCGCTGGCCCGGCACAAGCGGAAGAAGGCTACGCGGTTCACGCGGTAAGATTACTCTTGAGCCCTCGTTTGACAAACTGCCGCGCCGCGACTCTCGCCATCGCCGCGCTCCTGGTGGCGCCGTCCGCCGCCCGCGCGGATGACGGCGACGAGCTGGATGCGGGGATGAAGAGCATTCTGGGCGCGTACGCCATCCTGGAGCGGAACGCCGCCGACCCGGTCGCTTCCGAGCAGGCTTTCTACCAGGGCGCCATTCCCGGGCTGCTGCGGCGGCTCGATCCGCACTCCACGTTCTTCGACCCCGGACAGTTCGAGCAACTGCGCAAGATGGAATCGTCCACGCAGAAGGGCTTCGGCACGGTGGTATCGATCCTGCCGGGGCGCGTGATCGTCTTGCAGACGCTTCCCGGGACGCCTTCGGCCAAGGCGGGACTGACGCCCGGCGACGAGATCATGGCCATCAACGGATACGTTATCAGCCAGCTCGATCTGGATCGGCTCACCGGGCTGCTGACGCAGTCACGGCAGGCGCGGGCGCAACTGGACGTGCTTCGTCCCGGCTCGGACCGCATCATGCGCCTGGTCCTCGATCCCGAGGAACTCCAGACGCCCAGCGTGGAGCGCGCGTTTTTCGTCGGCGCGGGGATTGGTTATATCCGCGTTTCGAGTTTCGACGAAAACACCGGCAAGGACCTCAAGGCGGCCATCGAAAAGCTGGGCGGCGACCGCCTGGCGGGCCTGGTTCTGGACCTGCGCGATAACCCCGGCGGCATGGTGGCGGCGGCTATCGACACCGTGTCGTTGTTCCTTCAGCCGGGACAGACCATCTTCACGGTGCGCGGGCGGATGGTGCCGGAGAAATCCGAAGCCGTGCGGGCCAGCGCCCGGCCGTACACTTTCAAGCTGGCGATTCTGACCGATGGCAAGACCGCCAGCGCTTCCGAGATCGTCGCCGGCGCCCTCCAGGATCACGACCGCGCCGTGGTGATCGGCGAGCCGAGTTTCGGCAAGGGCCTGGTGCAGAACATCTTCAACTTGCGCGAAGGCGCTGGCCTGGCGCTCACCACCGCCCTCTACTACACGCCCAGCGGGCGATCCATTCAGAAGCCGCTGGACGCGCAGAGACCGCTCGACGCCGCTCAGTTCGAGCTTTCGGCAGCCACCGCCCACGCCAACCGGCAGACCGAGTTCCGCACCGACGGCGGCCGCAAGGTTGTGGGCGGCGGCGGCATCCAGCCGGACTACGCGGTGTCCCCGCCACCCATGAATCGTTTGCGCGCCGTGCTGGATGCGAGCGGATCGTTCCCCAACTTCGCCACCGGGTATCTCGGACGGAACAAAATCGACGAGGATTTCGAGGTGACCGGGCTGGTCCTGGATGAGTTCCAGAGTTTCCTGGCGGCACACGGGATTCAGCCGGGGATTCGGGAATGGTCGGCGGAGCGCGAATTCGTGGTGAACCGCTTGAAGACCGAGTTGTTCAACCAGGCGTTCGGCGTGGCGAAAGGCGACCAGGTGGAAGCGCAGCGCGACCCGCTGATTCAGAAGGCGCTGGAGATGGTGGGGAACTGAGGGGGCTGTCGGGGAGGTGGGCTGGCAGGCGAGTGTCTCCCGGGCTCTGCTCTTTGCACTCCAGGGATGCGGACTGGCTGGGGCGCCGTTGAAAGCTCGGCCCAAGTGCCTGAAGATGGAAGCCCGCATCCGAATCGAGCTTTCGTTGCCTTCTGTGGACCGCTGGCGCATGGCGGCAGGGCAGGGAACCGGAAATCCATCGGTGGCCTTACGGAGCCTCACCCCGCACTCAGGTCGGAACTCCCGATCTCAAGGAATTTGCGCTGCCCCCAACTGGTAGACCAGCCTGAGATCCGTATCGGGGAAGATGGTGGCGGTGGCGTTGAGTTGATCGCATAGATAGCGGACCGCCTCGTCGTGGGCGGCCTGCGTGAGATGATGCAGTCGCACCGTCAAGGTTTGGTTCTCGAGATCTGGAATCAGATCGACCTCGGTGTCGTAGATCTGGCGCGGCAGGGCGCGCGCATCGTCGGCCCGGGTGAGCTTGTCGCGGAGTAGCGAGGCCATACTGGTTTCGGCCCGGTAGGCGATGAGTATGATGGTGTCGATGAAGTGCTTCCGCTCGGTGAGCAGGCGGCTGAAGCGATCCGATTCCGGCAGATCCTTGACGGCGATGTGATGCGGCGTCTGCTTGCGCTGCGCTTTGAGTTGCTGGATCTGGCGATCCAGGTCCTCGATGGCCTGCTGTAGTTGTCCCTTTTTCTGTTGATACCCATCCACTTCTTTCCCGGCCAGTTCTGACAGGCCCACGGCGCCAAACAGCGCCAGTTGCCGCCGCTGGGCATCTGGTACAGGGCCGCGGTGCGGCGCAACAGCCCCGCTGCCAGCAGTGCCGGCAGCGCCAGCAGCACGCCACCCTTGGGAACGTCGCACGCGGTTTCAAACTGGATCGGCGCCGATACCGGCGCCAGCCCTCCCAACGCCGCCGCTACCCGTTCGGCGGATCGCGTGGTGGCATACCCCATCACCGCAGCGCTGTCGCTTTCGCTGCGCTCGCTCTTGTTGGTCGCCTCAGCTTCGCCAGCCCCGGCTAGATTCTCTTTGTTTTGGGCTGGTGCAGGCGTTTGGCGCGGATGGCTTTATGCAATGTGTCGGGCAACACTCCCAGCTTCCTCGCCACTTCCGGCACTGCCTGCCCCTCGTCCAACAGAGTTTGCGCTTGCTCTTTCACCTCGCCCTTGAGCACCGATGCCGAGCGCCTCCGCGGTGTCTCGAAAAAGCTCTTCGAACTACCTTCCCGCAATCGCTTCACGTAACGCTTCACGGTTTTCGGCGGTACGTGAAACTCTCGGGCAATTTCGGCCTGGCTCGCCGTACCGTTCACCACCACTTGACTGGTGAATAGCCGGAAAGCGGCCAAGTCCTCTTGCGCATGCTGAAACACCGGCAAATACCCATTCAGGTAGGCCACTTTCCCATCCTGGCAATCAAAAGCCAACTCGGCCGTCAGGGGAGTCGTACCGGCCGGGAAGATCGGCAACTGCAACTGTGGCATGTCCCAGTCTTACGCCGCCACCGCTCACTGCGCAAGCGCAATCCGGGGTCAATCCAATTTCCGCGCCACCCGCGGAATCACGGGGACGAGATCGGGAGTTCTGCTGGTACGCTGGAGACATGGACGGCTTGATCGACAACACCGCGCGGCGGGATCGCGAGGCTCCATCGGCAGTCGCGGTGGATGGCTGGCGCTACCACCACATGGGCATTCCAACCCGGACGCCACGCCCCGGGGAACGGTATCTGCCGCACCTCAAGATGTACGTCTCGGGATTCGAATCCAGCCCTTATGGCATTCAGTGGATGCGCTTCGACGCGGACGCACCCTATCCGGAGATCGTCAAAACGGTGCCGCATGTCGCCTTTGAAGTGGACGACCTGGCGGCGGCACTCGTTGGGAAAGAGATTCTGACACCCCCGAACTGCCCGTGCGAAGGCATCACGGTGGCCATGATCCTCGACCATGGCGCTCCGGTGGAACTGATGGAGTTTGAGGCGGATCTCAAATGACAGCGCCGGCCGTGCCGCTACCGCAGGCGGTGGACCAGGTCTTGCAGCGGGCGGCGCGGCGGCTCGGGCGGTTCTTCGGCGGCATAGCCCAGCGGCAGAATCGCCACCGGTCCCACGCCCTCAGGCGCGCCGGCGATGCGGGCCACTTCCACGACGTCGAAGGAGCCTACCCACACGGTCGCCAGACCCTGTGCGGTGGCGGCCAGCATGGCGAACGCGCAGGCTATGGTGGCGTCCTGAATGGTGTACAAAGTTTCGCTGCGCTGGGCATACCGTTCCAGCGAGCGCGCCTGGTGCGTGCAAAAGACCAGCAGCACCGGCGCGCCCGCCAGGAAGGACTGCTGCCGCGCCGCCTGGGCCAGCAGCGCCCGCCGGGGCTCATCCGTCACCACGTAGATCTCGTAAGCCTGCAGGTTGGCCGCCGATGGCGCCGCGTTGGCAGCCTCGAGCACGGCGTCCAGCATCTCGGGCGGAATCGCCTTGCGTTCGAAGGCGCGGACCGCACGCCGCCGCCGGATCACCTCGAAGAATTCCATCCCAGCTCCTCCAGCACACGATCCAGAATCGCGGGCATATGCGATTCTACCACCGGCGACAGCTTGCTCCCGGCTGTGGCCCACGAAATCGAAACACCCAGCAGCGTGAACCGCACCGGCATCATCATCTGCAACAGCCGCATCGCCTGGACGGCGGAGAGCTCGTGCGCGTTGGTCTGCCGGTCGTCCAACTCCGCGCAATCCTCGAAGGCGACGACCGATCCGAGCGGCGCGCCGCTCTGCACGGCATCCACCAGGATAACGCGGCTGCGCCCTTCGATCTGGCTGGCGTAGCGGAGCAAGTCGGTGCCGCCCCAGATGGTCTCGGCGTCAGCGGGCAGCCTGGGGTCGCTGGCGATGCGCGACACCACGTACCAGCCGACGCCTTCGTCGCCCATCAGCGGGTTGCCGAGCCCGATCGCCAGCAGCGGCTTCATCGCCGGCGCAGAATATGGACCGAGCAGGAGATACAGGGGTCGTAGGCGCGCGCGATCATCTGCAGGCGCTTGGAAATCACCGCCTCCTCGCGCTCCGCGCACTGTTCCACGGCGCGGCGGAAATGCAGCTCCATACTGGCGGCGTTGAGGGCCGTGGGCGTGATGACGTCGGCGGCCACGATGCAGCCGTCGGCATCGTAGGTGTAGCTGTGGATCAGCAGGCCGCGCGGCGCTTCGGTGATGGCGGTGCCGGTACCGGCCTTGGGATGAATCGGCACGGGGCGCTCGTCCTTCACGCCCGCCCGCAGCAACTGCTCGATGATCTCCAGCGCCCGCTCGACGTCGCTGATCAACTCGAGGGCCTGGGCCTTGTTGTTGTCCATGGGGTTGTCGGCGGGCAACTGGAACTTCAGCCGCTTCATGGCCACCGCCAGGCGCCCGGTGAGCCGCCGCGGATTCACCGTCAGCCGCGCCAGCGATCCCACCATGAACGGCTTCCCCCGGAAGTTGCTGTGCTTGGCATGCGAATGCGGCAGGGATTGCTCGTTGGTGAGCGACTTGTAATCGGCGGCGTGCACGATGGCGCGGTTGCCGTCGGACACGGCCATCACCTCGTCGCCCGAGTAGTAGCTATCCAGGTTGGGCGACCGCAGGGCGGCGTAGACAGTGTCGCAATGGCAGAAATCGGCGGCGGGCAGCGACGCCATGACGTCGATGGCGGCGTCGGAGTCCGCCATGCCCTGGGTCAACCCGCTGCGCAGTTCGATCAGTTGATCGACGCTGGGCGGCTTGCCGAATCCTCCAGGCACGGCGTTCACCGGGTGGATGGCCCGCCCGCCGATGGTCTCCTGAATGAGATTGCCGAGCTTCTTCATCCGCAATCCCAACAGCACGGCGGCCGGCTTGTCGGCGGCCATGGCGATGGCGCTGGGATAGTCCAGGTAATCCGGAGCGGCCAGCAGGAACAGGTGCAGCGCGTGGCTTTCGATGCTCTCGCCGCGGAACATCAATTCCCGCAGCAGTTCGGTCTGCGGGCTGACGTGCACGTCGAAGGCGTTCTCGGTGGCTTTGAGCGAGGTCAGCGTGTGCGCCACCGAACAGATGGAGCAGATGCGCGAGAGCGTGGGCGCAACCTCGTCGTAGCTCTTTCCGCGTATCAGCGGCTCGAGCAACCGCGCGCCTTCGAAGACGTCGAAGCGCACATTGGCGACGGTGTCGCCTTCCAGTTCCACCGTGATCCCGCCGTGGCCTTCCACGCGGGCCAGATGTTCGATGACAACGACGCTCATCAGGCCACCTCCACCGGGGCGAACGTACGCAGACGCGCGGCGATGCGCTGCCGGTCGAAACCCTTTTCCGCGAGCATGGTAACCAGCGCCGGCACGTTGAAGTCGGACGCCGGGCCGCGGCAGCCCACGCAGGCAACCCGCAGGCTGGGGCATCGCGCCTCGCAGCCGGCCGCGGTTATCGGCCCGCAGCACGGCTCGCCGCGCTCCACCAGCATGCAATTGTTTTCGAGCATCCGGCACTCCGTGCAGACGGGGTACTGCGGATAAGCCGGCGCATTTCCATTCAACAGGTTGGCGATGGCCGCGAGGAAGTGGTCCTTCTCAATCGGGCAGCCCGTGAGATTGAGATCGACCTTCACCACCTCGTGCAGCGCCTTGGCGGGAATGGAATCGTAGCCCAGGCCGGTGGGGCCGTACACCTCTTCGATGAGCTTCTTCCGGTCGAGGCCACGGTCCATAGCCGCCACCCCGCCCCACACCGCGCAAGTGCCAAGGGCCACCAGGGCCTTCGACCGCTTGCGGATGACGCGCAGCCGGGCGGCATCCTTTTCGCTGACCACCGCGCCCTCCACCAGGGCGAGGTCCAGCGTACACTCGGTATCGTTCTCCGAGGACGCCATCAGGAACTCGCGGATGTCGATCAGGGCCACCAGGTCCAGAAGCTGGTCTTCGCAGTTCAGGATGGCCAACTGGTCTCCGGCGCAACCCGTGAGACCGAATATCCCCACTGTAGGCTTGCTCATCAGATCATCTCCGGCAGGTTGATTGCGTCCCAGTATGTGAAGATGGGCCCCTGCAGGCAGGTATACTTGTAGCCGATCCCGCAGTGGCCGCACTTGCCGATGCCGCACTTCATGCGCCGCTCGAGCGACATCAGGATGCGGTTCTTGGGGAAGCCCAGTTCGAGCAGCCTCCGCAGGATAAACTTGTAAACCACGGGCGGCCCGCAGACCGCCGCATAGGTGCGCGAAGGCTCGATCTTGGCGTGGTCGAACAGCGCCGGCAGCATGCCTACGTGGTTCTGCCAGGAGCCCGTTGCGTCCTTGTCCACCGTCAGCAGGCAGTTGATATCGGTGCGGTCCACCAGCGCCAGCAGCTCTTCGCGGAAGAGCATCTCCTCCGGCCGCTTGGCCCCGTACATCAGCGTGATGTTGTTGAATTTGTCGCGATGATCGAGCGCGTACCACAGCAGCGACCGCAAGGGCGCCATGCCCAGGCCGCCCGCCGCCAGCAGGATATCGTTGCCCGTCATCTCCTGAATCGGATACCCGTTCCCATACGGCCCGCGCACCCCCACCACCTCGTTGGTGCGCAGCCGGTAGAGCGCGTTGGTGACGCGGCCCACGCGGCGCACGCACAGCTCCAGCACTTCCGGCCGCGATGGGGAAGACGAAATCGAGATGGGCATCTCGCCGGCGCCCGGCACGCTGAGCATGATGAACTGCCCCGGCTGGTGGCGGAAGGTATGCGCCAGGTGGTCTTCCATGAACCGCAAGGTGAAGAGGTAGTTGTTCTCCACCATCTTATATATACGAACGATCCGCGCCATGTGCGGCTGATACGGATTGTCGCTCACGATAGGATGGTAAGTCGCTTCATCGGCTAACAACATCTTGCACCCCCCGTAGCCGTTCAATCACCCGCACCACGTCGATTCCCACCGGGCAGGCGGTGGTGCATCGTCCGCAGCCCACGCAGCTCGGCCGCCCGTACTCCACTACGAAGCCGCGCTGCTTGTGGTAGAACCGGTACTTGATGCGGCTGGCGCGCGGCCCGCGGAAATTCTCCCCGCTGCCCACCAGCGCGTGGTTGGCGAACAGGCAGGAATCCCACAACCGCTGCCGTTTGCCGGCGCGCGACCCCAGTTCCACGTCGTCGGCCACGTCGTAGCAGTAGCACGTCGGGCACACCATGCTGCAACTGCCGCACGACAGGCATTTCTCGCCCAGTTCTCCCCAGATCTCGCTCTGATACTCCATTTCGAAGATCTCGGGAAGATCGCGAATTTCCACATCGAGCTGGAAGGCCTGCCGCTTGTGGTACGACCGCCGCTTGTAAGCCTCGATGTTTTCCGTCTCCACCGGCTCGAACAGGCTGCCGGTGGCCAGCACCATGTCGTCGCCCAGGGCCGTGCCCACCAGCGCCTGGTAGTAGTCGCCGGTATCGTAGAAGAACAGGTCGAACCCGTGGTCCACGAAATCGGCGCGCATGGACCGGCAGAAACACTGCTTGTCGGGCGAGCAATCGATGCCGATGATGGCGATGTTTTTCCGCCGCGCCTGGTAGTACGGATCCTGGTATTTCCCCGCGAAGACGCGGTCCAGAATATTGATGGCGTACACGTCGCAGGCATGCACGCCGAAGAGGATGATCCTTTGACTCAACCCCTCGGTGCAGGGGATGAACCCCTCCTCCGGACGGTAGCGGAACAGGGTTTCCCGCGGTGGAAGGAAGTACTTCTTGGGGGGCAGGATAGTGCGGTCATACTCCAGCCGCGCTTCCGACCAGCGGGTTAACCGCTTGAAAGCGTATTTGCCGTCCTGTTCGACGGGCGCATGCAACTCGCCGAACTGCTGGACGACGGAAGCAAACAAATCAAGCTTCTCTTTCCTAAGCTTGAGGATCTTCACACGACCTCCTTGAAGCTACCCGGGGTCGGCCCTTGCCAACTGGATTATAAGACAAATTGATCCGAAATAGAAGGGGTACCCCCGAAAGTTTTTTGGGCGTGCCCCAAAATCCCGGTTGACTGCGGCTGGATTTCGGAGTTTAATATCCTCAAGCTGACAGGTGAGCCGCTTGTGCGTGTTGCCCAGCGAACGCTCCGGCCGGTAAGACGGCCGTCCCATCCCCGCCCGATCGCCCCGCCAGCCGGCAAACCCGGCCTGGGCGGCGTTTCGTGCCCGCTCACCCCCCTCCTTAAGGAGCAACTCCCATGACACCCGACACCAGCGCAAGTCTCCACGGGCTCCCATTTTTCGAAGAATTCCGCGCCCGCCACATGGACAAACTGTTAACCCTGGGCACCGAGGTCCAGTTCGCCAAGGACGAAATCATCTTCCACGAAGACGACGAAGCCAAGCTGTTCTACGTGATCCTCTCGGGCCGGGTGGCTCTGGACGCGGTGGTGGCCGGCCGCAACGTGCGCATCCAGGTGCTGTACGCCGGCGAGGATCTGGGCTGGTCGGCCGTACTGAGCCAGACGCGCCAGTTTCAGGCCCGCGCCCTGGAACCCGTCCGCGCGCTCTCCTTCGAGATCGCCACTCTCCGCCGCGCCTGCGAGGCCAACCCCTACTTCGGGTGCGCCTTCTTCGAGCGCATGTTCCGGATGGTTGCCGACCGCCTGCAGAGCACCCGCGAGCAATTGGCGGCGGCGCTGGCCGAAAGCCAGCGATAGCGGCGGGGTGGGTGCGCGCGGAATCCCGGGGGTGCCGGCCGAGGACCGGGGCATGCCCGATCGCGTTCCCGGGGTTGGCTTGCGGCGCTACTTGGCCGTGAACTCGGGCGCGATCAGGGTCCGGCCCTTCACCATCTTCTTGTCCGCCGGCTTGGTCTGGGCATACTCGGCCGCACCCTGTTCGGGAAGCACCAGGACGACTTTCCCATGTCCCTTCAGGGCCACCAGGGAGACGTTCGATCCGCACGAAGTACCGCTCTCCCTGCTTCAGATCGAGCGAGACCGGCTCCTTCTTGTCGCTGGACCGGAAGATGTGCGTTCCCGGCTGCAACGCCAGGATGACGTTCCGCCCGGCCTGCAACTGGGCGGCGGCCGTCTCATCGACATAAACCGACGGCCGGAACTCCTTCTCCAGGATTCCAGAGGTGCGGTACACGTAAACCCGCACCTGGCCGTCCCGCGGGGCCGAAGGGACCTGCTGCGAAACCTGGGAAAGCTGGCCGGCAACCGCCAGCGTTCCGAGCGACGCGAGTAGGGCAAACTGTAACCTGCGGGTAGACATTATCTTCCTCCTGCAATCCTGGCGCGGTGCACCCCCAGAAGTATATCGGGGCGGCGGGTGGGGATGCAAGGCGGGGTGATCGCGGTGAAGACCGCGGCACCGGACGCGATTGTGGCCAGGATCGGGGTCTCGCTCCAGTTCACGACTGAGGCGGGGGTGGCGCCCAGCCACACAGCGTCTGTCCGATGCCCCCGCTGGTCCCGTTGAACGTCACCGTACCGCCGATGTCCCGGCCCCGCCCGAAGCCGCTGCCCGCGATCGTCACCGAAGAGCCCACTCGGAGAAACTGAATACTCAAGAAGCGCGATCTCCGCCCGCCGGCTCGGTTCCGAGGCGCGTGTACGGATCATGCTCGTAGGAAACCGCTATCGTTGTCACCCAGATTGGCTGGCGCGTCTCGCACCTGGCAGCCTGCATTCTGCGTTCTCCGTTTGACGTTAACGGAAGCGCTTCAGGGCAGCGAGCGTTTCATCGGCGTTCTTCCTGATGGCGGCGTCTTTCGTACTGGCTCGGACCTCTGTAACGTAACGGATGGCCGCAATGACAGTAAGGTGGGGCTCGGGTACCGGACCCTCGATTCGCCACTCCTCCGTCCCGCCGGGACCTGATATTTTCACCACATAGAGGCCTTCCTCTTTTATCTTGGCCCCAGGCGGGAGCCCGTCCACGGCGGAAAAGCGAACCCGTGGAAGTTCGATCTGCCCGAACAGGATGTACAACCTGCCGACGCCGATCTTTCTCCCTTCCGGCGCTGGGAGGAGCGGGCCACCCCTGTCGTCAGTAACGATGATTCTGCCGCGCCGGGGTGTCCCAGGGTCAACGAACAGAGCTGCTATCTTCTGCCAGCCATCTCGGGTCAGTTGCGCGCCTTGCGAATCGAGTTCGCAGAAACGCGCGAAAACGTCCGCGGCCGAAGGCGTCTGAGAGAGCACTCGGCCGCCTGTAGCAGCCAATAGCCCGATGGCGGCGAGGGTCCTGATCATGAACGCATGATGCATGATAGTACTGTCTCCTTTCGGTGCCCACGCGGGCCACGATCAGGGTGTCGCTCCAGCTTTGCACCACGCCCGCGGCCGTTCCCAGCCATACCTGGCCGGTGCCCTGCGCCGTGCCGAAGCCGGAGCCGGCAATCGTCACCGAGGCGCCTGGCAGGCCGATGGTTGGCGCAACGGTCGAAATCGCCGGGGTAATCACGCTGAACGGCACGGCATTGGACCATGCGCCGCTCTGCTCCACCCGGGCCGCGCTCGATCATTCCACCCCGCCATAAGGGCGGAATCGACGGGAATCGCTACCGTGTGGAGACCCAGCCAGGTCAGCGCGGGTTCGCCATGGCCGCCTCTAGGAGCGAGACAATCCCGGTTCGGCCCTTCCCGGCAGCCAGGTCCAGTGCAGTGTGTCCCTGCTTGTTTCTGACCCGAGCATCGGCCCCTCGGTCCAGCAGCATCCTGACGATCTTGGCATTCTCATACCCGTCGGTCGATGCGGCCAGAATTAGCGCCGTGTCGCCGTTGCCGTTCCTTGCCTCGATGTCGGCGCCTCTCGCGGCGAGCAGTTGAGCGACCTCGGCCTTTGGGTACCCACTCCCCAACGCGGAGATGAGGAGCGCGGTGTTTCCGGAGTTGTCCCTAGCCTCGATCCGAGATCCCTTGTCAAGGAGCAGCCGCGCGTTCCAGGTCCGTCCCCAAGCCGCGGCCGCCATCAGCGCAGTGCCGCCCTGCTTGTCCCTCGCTTCAAGATGGGCTCCGCTCTCCAACAGGAGCCGCACCGACTCGTGGGTGTCGGGCGGGGTTGCCGCGGGGCAACTGCACGCCGCAGCGATCAGCGCAGTCCGACCGCCATCGTCCGCCGCCTCGATGTTGGCGCCTCTAGTGAGCAGCAGCTTCACCACACCGGTTTCGCCATGGCCCGCGGCCAAAATCAGCGGCGTGCGGCCGCCTTCGCTTCGGGCCTCGAGACCGGCCCCTCTTCCAAGCAGCAGCCTAGCGGTCTGGGCGTAGCTGAGTTCCTGCGTCTCTTCCGCCTTCCAGGGTGGGCCGTCCTCGACCGCAGGGGCCGACCCGGAGGCGGCAAGCAGCGCCCCGTTCAGAGTCCTAAGGTCCGCTCCCGGCGCCAGCAGCGACGCCACGAGCGCGGCATCGCCGGACCGCGCCGCCTCAATGAGCGCTTCACGGGCACCCACGCGCCCGGCGGCAGGGTCCCTCAAGCTGCTCGCCGACCGTTGTCCGGTCGCCGTAGGCGGAGCGGGGGAGGCTGCTACCGGGCGGCCCTTGTCCCTCCCCCAATCATCGGGCTCCCGCCCGACCGGGGCCTGGGAGGGCCCGCTGTCGCTTTTCCGGGCGGCCTGACGGGGGTCAGTACTCGGTCTCCGTGGCTCTGCCGGCCCCCCAGCGCAGGCGGCCATCGCCCCGCCAAGAATCAGGCTGGCCAGAACGGTCGTGGCACACCGGGCCGGGGTCATCGCTCCTCTCGAGGCTCCCCCGGGCGGAACCCCCGTTTCAGGTTCGGCCGCGCTTCGATTGATCTCCCAGCGTAGGCGTGCGATCACATGGTCTCCTTTCAGTCCCATCGGGGCCAGACAGCCCCGGGTCTCAGTTCACACGCGGGATAAACCGCGTCGGCTGCATCCCGTCCGCGTTCGGAACCATATAGGCCGGTACTCCGGTTGGCGACTGCATCCCTTCCTTCCATATCCTGGGAGCTGGGTCCGAACTGAAATACATGTCTACCGGGTAGGCAAGAACCAGTCTCCGCAACTGATTTGCGATCAACTGCGCGATTGACCTCCTTCCGCCAAGTCCAGCGTGGCAGGCGTTGAGAGTAATGGTGACGTCTGGACCCAGCTGCGCGTTCGAGAGGCCGCCAACATTGATAACAGAGACGTTGTTTGCGTCACCCGCGTTCTGGCCAGGAAAAAGTGCGGGGTTACTGGGGTTGTGGCTGTCCCCTCCGCCGTGCCCGAAATAGGTTACGCTCCCGTCTATCGGCCCGTTTGTGGTCAACGCAGAATTGAAATCCGAAAACGATGATATCCTTTGGTTTATGACCGTGTTACACCCAGATTGGGTCAAACTTGATGCCAACGTTTCGGCGGCGAGATTGAACAGCCCCCCGACATTCCAGTCGTGACCCGGACCCCAGTTCCTCCCAGGGTCGCCTGCCATCACCAAGTATGTCTTGTTCACAAGGTCTCTGCCTCGGTAGGCCTTCATCGAGGGCGACGTCGGCACCGCTGGCGTCGCCGTCGATTGCAGCAGGCATGGGCACGGCAGATACGCAGTACCGGTGCCGGACAGGTTGCCTCCGACCGTTGGCCAGTAGCTGGCGCCGGCCTCAAACAGCAGCGGCGCCAAGACAGATTCCACCGCGCCCTGTACCTGGTACTGGTCCCCTGGCCACGACTGGGTAGGCAGGCTGCCCACCTGCCCCGTCGCGTTCCCGTTCGAATCGTACGTAATCCCCGACGCCCCGATCACTCCCCCATCGTCCGTTGCGATGTGCGGCTGTTCGTTGGGCACGATCCAGCGCACCTTCCCGGTCGCGTCGAAGGCCACCATGTCGTAATAGTAACTGTCCGGCAGCGGAACCTCGCCTACAAACGAACCGTCCTGCGCCTGCAGCACGGGCTTGATCCCGTTCTCGACGCTGCTGGGATCCTGCGGCGCGCTGACCAGGCTCACGCTCTTGCCCGTCGTTGTCGCCATCCATTGAAAGTACCCTCGGTTCTCGTCGGTCTCAAAGGTCAGCACCGTTCCCTGGCCGGCGTTCGTGATGATGCCGCCCAGCCACAACACGTAGTCATCCTCCATCGCCGCCCAATCGTAGACACTGAAATCTTCCGACGTTCCGTCGGTGCTTATCCGCAGCATCCGGAGGTGGCCGATCACGCCGCCCGGGACGTTGGGTTGCACATACTCCCGGTACGCGTATGGCGCGTAGAGATAGCCGTCCCCAGCGACGATCAGAGCCAGCACTGGGCCACGGGCGGTCCCGGCGTTACCTACCTCGCCTCCCACGATCTGGGGTGACACGCTGAATTTCCGCGTGCCCGTGGTGGGATCGATGCCAATCACCGAATCGGTGTCCATATCGCCGGACTCCCATCTGCTCAGAACGGTGAAGATGGTGCCGTCGGTATGGACGGCCACGGGCGGGTAGTTACCCGGCTCTCCGTCGAATGTGTAGGCCGGGTAGGGTTGCCCGGTAATCCCGTCCAGCTTCCAGATCGAGTTGTACCCCGTGGCGACCAAGCCACCTTGGAAATCCGGGAGAATATGACCGGGGTACAGGTAGTATCCCTGACTCACGTCCGCCGTCCAAGCCGTCGTCCCGTCGCTGGTGATGGCTTGCACCGTCCCGTCGTTCTGGAACGCGAACACGTCCGCTAACCCGCTTGAGCTGGGCACCGCCGGGACAATCCATCTCACGCCAGACCAGTTCCCCGGATTCGACCAAGTCGCCGACCCCACGGCCAGCTCCCCAGCGGAAACCGTCACATCGGCCGACGCCGTGCCCGCCGCGATCGTAACATGCCCCGCGGCGAGGGCTGTCAGTATTGGCGGGTCGCTGGCCGACAGGCTCACCACCGCCGGGTTGCTCGATGTCCAGATCAGTCCCGTAACCGATTGCCCGGCCGCGCTCAACGCCTGGATCGTATGCGTGTCCCCCACTACCATGTTCAGCGGGCTGGGCAGCAACGTCATGGCGTTGCCGCCCGGCGGCGGAACCGCAAAGCCAAGCGCGTTGCTCCACAGCCCGCCGCCCGATTGAACCCGCGCGATGCCGCTCACCGCGGTGGGGGCGACAGTGGCGACTACCTGCGCGTCCGTCCAGCTCACCACCTGTCCCGCCATGCTGCCCAGCCAAACCACGCCCGGCGACGCCCCGAAGCCCGATCCGGTAAACGTGACCGCGGTGCCCGCCACGCCCGAGGTTGGGCTGATGCTCGCGAGCTGCGGCGTATTCACGGTGAATGGTACCGCGTTGCTCATGACGCCGCCCTGCAACACCTGCGCGTTGCCGGAAGCCGCGCTGGCGCCCAGGAGGGCGACGATTAGGATTACGGCCCGTCCGTCCCGTGGCTTCCCGCTTTTTGCTCCAGGCGCTCGGTCCGCCCCGGCAGGTCGCGCACGAAATCAAAGGCCCCTGAGTTCAGCGAGGGATTTCTCCGCGTTCTTCCGAACGGCTGGGTCGCCCGACTTGTCTCTCAGCCCCGTAAGGTACCGAACTGCAGTCGCCAGCGATAGCTGTGGCCCCCAGTTAGTGCTCTCGATTCGCCAAGCAGCTTTCCCTTTAGTTTGTTTGAGCGATAACCCATCCGGCGCAAGCTCCCAGTAGGTGTCGGAAAAGACAAGAATGAACTGGCACCGTAAGAGGACCGGACCGGCTGAGCGTCCATCGGGTCCAGGAACCGACGGGCTAAACCGTGCCGTTGGATCTATCGTTCCCCACAGATCCCCCTCGGTCCAAACCTCAGCCCGGTCTCCTGTGACAATAACTTGCCCCGTCATCTCGCACGTGCCAACGGTCAGAGTCTGACTCCTAGAAACGGGGGAAGGCCGTTCAAAGAACGCGGCCGCCCTCCTCTGACCCTCGATCGTGAGCCGCTCGCCAGTGGCATCCGCCTTGAGGAACAACTCCACGACCTCCTTGGGAGACCCTCCCCGCTCGGCGCTTGATTGCGCAAACGAGCAGAGCGCAAGAGCCGAGAAGATGGCCGCGCGAGTCGGCGTCGAAAGCCCTCTCCGCATCGAGGGCCCGGAAATCCCTGTCATTCAACCTCCTTTTTTGCCTGTTTCGCCCACCGCGCCGCCTGAACGCCTGGAGCCAACCTATCGGCACAGCATTCCGGGACAGAACGGTACCAACGGATTGCCGAACTGCTGAATCGGGTACACCGGCAAGGAGACGTTCGGAACCGGAAGTTTCGTCCCATCCGGCGCTTTGACGTTCGGATCGTTACTGAAATAGACACCCATCACCGGCGCGTAGACCACTATCTGCAGTTGGTTGGCTATCGACTGGGCGACCGAGTTCCTGCCCCCCTTGCCAGCATCGCATGCCCACAGCTTCATTACTGCGTGCGGCCCAAGTTGTGCGTTGGAGAGACTCTGGACGTTTTGGGCGGAGATGTTCGTGTCCGGTCCGGGTTGCTCCCCGGGCGCCAGGGCAGAGAGTTCCAGACCCGAGGGGAATCGAATGGCGCCCCCGTGCCCGACGTATACGACACCGCCCGTTATGCTGCCGTTCTGGGTCAAGCCCGCTTCGAAATCCTGAACCGTTGACACTCTTATTGGTGGGTACGCAAGGTTCCCCTGGTTATTTAGCTGATTTGCCATCGTTTGGGCGGTCGCCACAAAGATCTGCCCCATGTTGTGGCAGTGCTGGATATTTGTTGCGCAGTCCACCGTATTGAGGCCCGGATCGCCGACCAGCAGAACGTAGGAGGGCGGTCCTGGCGGGGTCGAAAGCTGCTGCTGCGGCGGTCCTGCTGCCGCGGCCTCTAACTTCCGGATGTCGCCTGACGATCCGGAATCCGCCGATGATTGTAGCAGGCAGGGGCACTGCACGAACGCGGTCCCGTTCCCCGAAGGGTTGCCCCCGGCCGTCGGCCAGAAGCTGGCGTCGTCCTCGAGAATCAGGGATCCCTCAACGGATTGCACAGCGCCCTGGCCGGAGTATTCGATCCCTCTCCACGACTGCGTGTACAAGTTCATCTGCCCCGTTGCATTCCCGTTCGCATCGTACGTAATCCCCGACGCCCCGATCACTCCCCCATCCGCGGTTGCGATGTGCGGCTGTTCGTTGGGCACGATCCAGCGCACCTTCCCGGTCGCGTCGAAAGCCACCATGTCGTAATAGTAACTGTCCGGCAGCGGAACCTCGCCTACAAACGAACCGTCCTGCGCCTGCAGCACGGGCTTGATCCCGTTCTCGACGCTGCTGGGATCCTGCGGCGCGCTGACCAGGCTCACGCTCTTGCCCGTCGTTGTCGCCATCCATTGAAAGTACCCTCGGTTCTCGTCGGTCTCAAAGGTCAGCACCGTTCCCTGGCCGGCGTTCGTGATGATGCCGCCCAGCCACAACACGTAGTCATCCTCCATCGCCGCCCAATCGTAGACACTGAAATCTTCCGACGTTCCGTCGGTGCCTATCCGCAGCATCCGGAGGTGGCCGATCACGCCGCCCGGGACGTTGGGTTGCACATACTCCCGGTACGCGTATGGCGCGTAGAGATAGCCGTCCCCAGCGACGATCAGAGCCAGCACTGGGCCACGGGCGGTCCCGGCGTTACCTACCTCGCCTCCCACGATCTGGGGTGACACGCTGAATTTCCGCGTGCCCGTGGTGGGATCGATGCCAATCACCGAATCGGTGTCCATATCGCCGGACTCCCATCTGCTCAGAACGGTGAAGATGGTGCCGTCGGTATGGACGGCCACGGGCGGGTAGTTACCCGGCTCTCCGTCGAATGTGTAGGCCGGGTAGGGTTGCCCGGTAATCCCGTCCAGCTTCCAGATCGAGTTGTACCCCGTGGCGACCAAGCCACCTTGGAAATCCGGGAGAATATGACCGGGGTACAGGTAGTATCCCTGACTCACGTCCGCCGTCCAAGCCGTCGTCCCGTCGCTGGTGATGGCTTGCACCGTCCCGTCGTTCTGGAACGCGAACACGTCCGCTAACCCGCTTGAGCTGGGCACCGCCGGGACAATCCATCTCACGCCAGACCAGTTCCCCGGATTCGACCAAGTCGCCGACCCCACGGCCAGCTCCCCAGCGGAAACCGTCACATCGGCCGACGCCGTCCCCGCCGCGATCGTAACATGCCCCGCGGCGAGGGCTGTCAGTATTGGCGGGTCGCTGGCCGACAGGCTCACCACCGCCGGGTTGCTCGATGTCCAGATCAGTCCCGTAACCGATTGCCCGGCCGCGCTCAACGCCTGGATCGTATGCGTGTCCCCCACTACCATGTTCAGCGGGCTGGGCAGCAACGTCATGGCGTTGCCGCCCGGCGGCGGAACCGCAAAGCCAAGCGCGTTGCTCCAAAGCCCGCCGCCCGATTGAACCCGCGCGATGCCGCTCACCGCGGTGGGGGCCACCCAGGCGGTCACCTGCGTGTCGGTCCACGATTGTACCTGCCCGGCCATGCTGCCCAGCCAAACCACGCCCGGCGATGCCCCGAAGCCCGACCCCGCGAACGTGACCGCGGTTCCCGCCACGCCCGAGGTTGGGCTGATGCTCGCGAGCTGCGGCGTATTCACGGTGAATGGCACCGCGTTGCTCATGACGCCGCCCTGCAACACCTGCGCGTTGCCGGAAGCCGCGCTGGCGCCCACCTGGGCGACGATCAGTGTGTCGCTCCAGCTTTGCACCACGCCCGCGGCCGTGCCCAGCCATACCTGGCCGGCGCCCTGCGCCGCGCCGAAACCGGAGCCGGCAATCGTCACCGAGGCGCCTGGCAAGCCGATGGTTGGCGCAACGGTCGAAATCGCCGGGGTAATCACGCTGAACGGCACGGCATTGGACCATGCGCCGTTCTGCTGCACCCGGGCGTTGCCGGACTGGGCACTGGATGCAACCGTGGCGAGAATCTGAGTGTCAGCCCAGTTCACAACCGTGGCGGGAGTGGTGCCCAGCCATACGGCGCCGGCGCCGCGCCCGAGCCCGAAGCCAGACCCGGAGATGGCGATCTGCGCGCCCGCCGTGGCTATGGTTGGGTTCACGCTACCGATCGAGGGCACTGGAATCACCGTGAAGCTCACCGCGTTGCTCGTGCCTGCGCTGGTGGTCACCGTAACGTTTGCCGCCCCAGTCGCCGCGTTGGCGGCTATCCTCAGCATGGCCGTGATCTGAGTGGCATTGACCACGTTCACCCCGCTCACTGTGATGCCGGCGTTGGCAACCTCCACAGCCGCGCCGGCGGCGAAGTTGCCGCCCGTGAGGGTCGCTAGCACGCTGGTACCTTGGACACCGCTCGCGGGGCTCAGCGAGGTCAGCGCGGGCCCAGACGGGTTGACGGTGAAGACGGCGGCGCCGCTAACCCCTCCGCTGGTGGTGACCGTGACGTTCGCCGCCCCGGGCGCCGCGCTGGCGGCGATGGTAAACGTGGCCGCGATCTGAGTGGCGCTCACAACGGTCACACTGCCGACGGTGATGCCGCTGTTGGTAACCGCAACCGTCGCGCCCGCGACGAAGTTGCTGCCCGTGAGGGTCACCGGTACGCTCGCGCCTTGGACGCCGCCCGAGGGGTTCATCGAGGTCAGCGTGGGCATAGGCGGGTTCACCGTAAACACGGCGGGGGCGCTGGTCCCGCCGCTGGTGGTGACCGTGACGTTCGCCGTCCCGGGCGCCGCGCTGGCGGCGATAGCAATCGTGGCCGTGACTTGAGTCGCGCTCACAACGGTCACGCTGCCGGCCGTGATCCCCGGGTTGCTTACCGCTACGGTTGCGCCTGCGATAAAGTTGGCCCCCGTGAGGGTCACCGGCACGCTGGTGCCTTGGACGCCGGCTGCGGGGCTCACCGACGTCAGCACAGGCGCAGGCGGGATCACCGTGAAGCCCACCGCATTGCTTGCGCCTCCGCTGGTTACCACTGCGAAGTTGACCGCTCCGGGCGCGGCGGTTGCGGCTATGGTCAGCGTCGCCGTCATCTGAGTGGCGCTCACGACCGTCACACTGCCTACGGTGATGCCGCTCCTGCTGACCAGCACCATCGCGCCCGCGACGAAGTTAGCGCCCGCGAAGGTCACCGGCACGCTCGCGCCCTGGAGGCCGGACGCCGGACTCGCCGACGTCAGCACGGGCGCAGGCGGAATCACCGTAAACACGGCGGCGTTGCTGGTCCCCCCGATGGTGGTCACCGTGACGTTCGCGGTACCCGGCGCGGCGTTGGCGGCGATGGTCAACGTGGCTGTGATCTGGGTGGCACTGACGACCGTCACGCTTCCGGCCGCGACCCGCGGGTTGCCGACCACTACGATCGCGCCCGCGACGAAATTGCTGCCCCTGAGGGTCACTGGCACGGCGGCGCCCTGAACGCCGCCCGAGGGGTTCATCGAGGTCAGCGTGGGCGCAGGCGGGATCACCGTAAACACGGCGGCGTTGCTGGTCCCCCGATGGTGGTAACCGTGACGTTCGCCGTTCCCGGCACGGCGTTGGCGGCGATGGTCAGCGTGGCCGTGATCTGGGTGGCACTGACGACCGTCACGCTTCCGGCCGCGACCCCCGGGTTGCCGACCGCTACGGTCGCGCCAGCGACGAAGTTGCTGCCCCTGAGGGTCACTGGCACACTGGCGCTCTGAACGCCGCCCGAGGGGTTCATCGAGGTCAGCGTGGGCGCGGGCGGGATCACTGTGAAGCTTACTCCGTTGCTGGGCGCGCCGCCTGCCGTCACCACCACGTTGCCGGTTGTCGCGCCGTTCGGCACGTTTACCGTGATGCTGCCGTCGCTCCAACTGGCTGCCGTGCCGGCGTTGGTCCCGTTGAACGTCACCGTGTTGCCGCCTTGGCTCGACCCGAAGTACATGCCCGCGATCGTCACCGCCGTGCCCGCGGCACCGGACGCCGGATTCACGCTGGTGATCGATGGCGGCGGTGATTGCACGATGGATGGGCGCGCGCCGGGCTGCGCCCCAACCGGGCCAGCCAGCAACCAGCCAATCAACCACCAACCAAGACACGCGCCCGCTTTTTTCTCCACGGGAGCGGTCCATCGGCGCAAGACGGATAAGAACTGATTGGTCAACGTAGCCTCGCTATTCCTTTTGAATCTGTTCACAACTATTGACAGCCTGCCATGAAACGGGTGAGCCGGGAACAAGCTGAGCGCACAGCCGCGGCGGAAATCCCGCCGGCGGCTCGCTCTCCCGATTTCTCAATTTAGGGACTATCGGTTCCGAGTTTCCTATATTCAAACGTTCGAATGGGTTTTGCAAGAGAAAAATAACGACAGGACGGATTCTTACCGATCCGCAGCCCCCAACACGGCGCGGCTGGTGCATAAGGTCAGTCCGCGTTCCACCGCCCGGCCCGCTGCTATCATCGGAAGCGTATGAGTTGGCCAATCTGCCGCTGGCTGCCGGTGCCGCTGGCGCTGGCGGCGGTCCTCACCGCGCAGGGCATCGACCCGAAAGAGATGCGGATGAGCGCCGGCGCCTACGTTCCGAAGCCGGCGTACAGCATCAGGACGGAAACCCGGCTGGTGGATGTGGGGGTGGTGGTGCGGGACAACGGCGGCCATGCCGTGAGCGGCCTGACCAAGGGGGATTTCCAGATCCACGACAACGGCAGGCCGCGCGAGGTCACCGCGTTCTCGGTGCAGCACTTCGTCCCCGCCGCCGCCGCGCCAGCCGCTCAGTCCGCAACCGCGCCCGCGGCGGACCCCGGGAAGCTGCGCTTCGCCGGCCTGGTCTTCGACGACCTCGGCATGCCGGCCGGCGACCTGTATCATGCCCGGACGGCCGCCAAACGCTTCCTGAAGTCGGGGATGGCCGCGGGCGACCGCGTGGCCGTGCTGACCATCTCCTCGGGCATGGTGCTTCCCTTCACCGCCGACCAGGCGGCTATCGAGCAGGCCATCGACAAGGTGGTGCTGCGCGAGAGAAAGATCGAGTCGAACGCGTGCCCGCGGCTCCAGCCGTTTGACGCATACGTTATCGCGAATCACCTGGACTCGGCCGCCATGGACGCCAAGGTTGACGAACTGATGGCGTGTCAGCCCGGCATTTGCGGCCGGGCCAGCAGCCGGAACTCGTCCCGGCCTCCGCCTCCGTGCCCGCACGCGGTGCAGACGGTCCAGGAGACGGCCGACGCGCTCTGGGAGCAAGTGCGGCTGCAATCGCGAAACATCATTCTGACACTGCGGAACATCGTCGATTCCATGGCGCAAATGGACGGCGCGCGGGTGATCCTGCTGGCCTCGTCGGGATTCCTTTCGGGCACGCTGGAGTTCGATGAGGACGAGGTGGTCGGGCGGGCGTTGCGGGCGGGCGTGGTAATCAACTCGCTGGACGCCAAGGGGCTGTACGCGGTGGATGGGCCGGAGGCGGACCATGGCACGACCGCGCGATCGAGGATCTATGAGCAGGGGTTGGGCTCGCGCCCGAAGGAGTCGAGCAACGACGCCATGGCGAACCTGGCGGAGGCGACCGGCGGGCTATTCTTCCACAACAGCAACGACCTGGAGTTGGGCTTTCGCGAGTTGGGCATGCAGCCCGAGACCAGCTACCTGCTGGGCTATGCGCCCGACGCGCCGGACGGCAAGTATCACCGGCTGCGCGTGACCCTGCCCTCCGGCCGTCACGAGAGCGTGCAGGCGCGCAAGGGCTATATGGCGGTGGCAGCCCCGGCGGTGAAGCCCGCGCCGGCGCGCCGCGTCGACCGCGAGGCGCTCGGCGGCAGCCAGTTGGACGAAGCCCCGGTGAAGATGCTGGTGCGGGCGGACAAGCTGGAGAACGGCAACCCGGCGGCGCGGCTTTCGTTCCAGTGGGACGTGACCCGGCTGGCGTTCCGGCTGCACGGCGGCGCGCGGTCGCAGCATCTCGACATGGTGGCCGCGTTGCTCGACAGCCATGGAAACTTCGTTGCCGGCAAGGAGGGCGTGGCGGAGTTGGCGCTCTCCGAGACCACCTTCGCGCGCCTGGCGCCGGGCGGGCTCAACCTTGTCCTACGCCTGGAAGCGCCGCCGGGCGCGTACCAGTTGCGCCTGGTGGCGGCGGACGAGGGCGAAGCGCACGTCAGCGCGAGCACCCAGGCGGTGGAGCTGAAGTAAGCCGCGAGTTCACTGGTACCGCGGCGCGCCTCAGTACTTGTACGTCAGCCCGAACTCCACCACGCGCGATCCGAAGAACGTGCCGCCCACGATGCCGAATGGCACGGAGTTGACGTTCTGGTCGCCCGACCAGAAGGTGGCGTGGTTCAGCGCGTTGATCGCCATCATCCGCAACTCCACCGAATGATGGCCGGAGATCGTGATCTCCTTCAGCAGGTTCAAATCCAAATCGAACGTCCAGGGACCGTCGAACATGCGTTTTTGCAGCGTTCCCAGGTTTCCGGCCGACGGGTTGTAAAAGATCTCGCCGCTGAATGGCGTCGCGTCGATGCTCGAAATCGCGCCGGTTCCGTCCGCCGGGTTGACGGCCGACGACGGGACCATCATCGGCCCGTTCCCGGTCATATGGAAGCTGACGGCGTTCCATAGCGCCTGCCCCGAAAGCGTGGTATCGGCGGTGTTGTAATAAGACCGCGCGGCGCGGTTGAGCGTGCCGTATCCCGAGGTAATGGAAAACGGCGCGCCAGATTGCCAGGTCATCACCGACCCGACGGTCCAGCCGCCGATCACGCGGTCCAGAGGCTTGTAGTGCAGCTTGTGGTCACGACCGAACGGCAGGTCGAGAAAGCCGCTGCCCTTGATCATGTGCGTCAGATCGAAGTTGGCGCGCGAGCGTTCCAGCTTGGGATTGTGGATGTCCAGTAGGTTCTGGAAGCGCGACTGCGAGTCGCCATCGGCGTCGCTGAGAACCTTCGAGAAGCTGTAATTCGCCGTCAGGCTGAGGCCCGACCGCATGCGGTGGCGCGCTTCCAGTTGCAGGGAGTTGTAGCTGGCGCTGGAGAAATTGGTCAGCATGTCGGCGCCGATGGCATCGGGGTTGGCGAAAAACGGCACCGCGTTCGCGGGGTTGTAGCCGTTGGTCTGGTAGTAGTACGCCAGTTCGCCGGGCTGCCCGGTCTGGATGAAGTTTACCACGTTGCCGTCGGCGCGGCTCATATTGGAGTTCAGGCCGCCATTGCCGGAGAGCGTGCTGATCACCGAAAGCGGCTGGCTGCCCGGCACCGCGTTGCTGAATGCCGGGTTGAAGGTGCCGTTTGTCTTCAGCGAAAGCAGGCCGTTGTTCTGCGCCTTCAGGAAGTCCTGTAGAAACCCGCCGGCGTTGATGTTCACCTGGTTGAAGTCGAAGGCGCGGTATGCGCCCACCGTATGGTTCCCCACGTAGCGGGCTTCGTAAACCGTGCCCCGGAACTCGCGTTGAATGCCCACGGAGTACTGCTGCACGTAAGGCGTGCGCAGGTTTGGATCCACGGCGCCGACGAAGTTGAAGGGAGTGCTCCGGGAGTTGTACGCGACGGTCACCGGGACCTGGTAAGCCGGCTCGGGGATGGCTGGCAGGCCATTTCCCACGCGGCCGGAAAGCCCGGTGCTCGCGGCAAATCCCTGCAAACCGGCGTTGGCCTCGAGCATGTTCTCGGGCGCCAGGATGGACTGGTCGTTGACGTAGAAAATGGAATAGCTGGCGCGCACCGCGGTCTTGCCATTGCCGGACACGTCCCACGCCACGCCCACGTTGGGGGCGAAATCCTTCTTATCGCTGCGATACCACGGCCGCCCATACGACCCGCCGGTGAAGTCCAGCAGGGTGTTGGGATTCAGCAGAGTCGCCACCGCGCCGCCCTGGAAGATCGGCTGCAGCTCCAGCGAATTGGTTTCGTCCACCACGCCCGGCAGCGTGTAGCGCAGGCCGTAAGTCACGGTCAGGCGGGGCGACACCTTCCACTTGTCGGTCGAGTACAGGGCGTACTCGTTCATGCGAAAGTGGCGCAGAAACGGCGCGCCCGGCACGAATCCGGAAGTGCGCGAGGTCACGTTGAACGTTTGGCCGTAGCCATCCAGGTAGCCTCCCAGCGTGGCCAGCCACCCGTTGGCGACCGAGAGCGCGTCGGAGCTGATTCCCGGCAGGTTGCGGGTGGTCAGCGGAGTCTGTCCCGAGCCCATCGCCAGGCTGTATACCGGCAACACACCCGAGTCGTCGGAGGAGCGCACCAAGACCCGCTGCCCGTGAAAGCCGAACTGGATGTAGTGGCGGCCGCGCTGATAGGCGGCGTCGTCGCTCATCACGTAGGTGTCGGTGTTCCGGCCCTGCGGCATGAACTCGTTGACCGGGTCGGCAAACGACATCCCGGTGAGCAGGTCGCTTCCGAACTGCTGCGAGGTCAGGAAGTACGCATAGGTCAGGTTGAACCCGGCGCGGACTTCGTTGGTCATGCGCGAGGAAGGCGTCCATCGCCAGGACAACGCCAGCAGGGCGGCGTGCGTGGGATTGGTGATCTTGGGAACCACCGAATAGTCGTTCTCCGCGTCGGGCCGGTACGAGTTATCGCGATTCCACGAGAACGACGCGTTGACGGCCTGCTTCATGTCGATGGTGTAATCCGCGCGGCCGGTGACGTTGTCGCGGGTTTCGTTGGCCACCTGGTTGAAGCGGTACCCGCCGGAATTCAACCCGTCACCCACCAGGGCGCTGTTGATGTGAGCGGGCGAGGGGACCTGGTCGAGGAGGCCCTGGACCACCGGGTCGATCGAGATACTGCGAAGCGTGAGCAGGTTAACCGACTGGAGCACGCCGGCGGCGTTGCGGTACTGGAAAACGCCGTTGCGCATGGACTGCGTGGGAATCAGATCGGTGGTGGGCTCCTGCTGGTGCGCGCGCACCACCTCGTAGGTGCCGTAGTAGAACAGCTTATCTTTCTGAATCGGCCCGCCAACCGAGGCGCCCAGTTGGTTCTGATTGAGGAACGGCAGCGCGACGCCCGACTGGTTATTGAACCAGTCGTTGGAAGAGAAGGCATTGTTGCGGTTGTACCAGAACCCCTCCCCGTGGACCTGGTTGGTGCCCGAGGGCGTGGTGAATGCCGTCTCCGTGGCGCCGCCCGACAAGGCCGCGTTGCCGTTCGAGCTGACCACGGTCATCTCCCGCACCTGGCTGAGCAGCGGCCTGTTGGGCGAGTAATCCAGGGCGTTGTCGCGGATATAATTGTCCTGGATGTTGATGCCGTCCAGCGTCATGTCCGAATAGGAGGTGCGCAGCCCGTTGATCACGGTAGCGGAGTTGCCGTTGTAAACCACGCCCGCCTGCAACTGCATGGCGCCCAGCGGATCGCGGTCCAGCAGCGGCAGGTTGCGGATCTCCTCCATGCTGACGGTCTGCGAGATCTCGGCGTTGGCGGTCGAGACGGCCTGGACGTTGCTTTTCACCTCCACAAATATGTCGGGTTGCATCACTTGCAGCGCCACGCCCGCAACATCCGTCTCGCGCGCCGCGTTGACGGCGATGCCGTGGCGCATGAACTTGATAAACCCCGGCGCGGTCACCGTCACATCGAAATATCCGGCTCGCACGCCGATGAAGTGAAACGACCCGTCCGTCGAGGTCTTCGTGGTCATCAGCGGCTTGGTCCCTCCCGCCAGAATCAGGGACACTTCGGCGCCCGGAACCGACGCGCCCGACGGATCGATCACCGTCCCGGTGACGCGGCCGTCGATCTGGGCGTCCACCGGCAAAACCGAGGAGCAAAACAGAAGCAAGATCCCAACCAGGTAACGCATGCTTCTATTGAAACCCAAAACCGGCGCCGGTGTCCGGTTTTCGGCGCCACAATCGGATTCGCCGGCGTGATGCGGGGCACCGTTGAAAGCCCGGCCCAAGTGACTGAAAACACAAGCCTGCATCCGGGCTAAGTTCTCGTTGCCTTTGGTGGGCCGAAGGCCCAGAGCGACAGGTTGCCAACCCGCCTTCAGACGGATGCACAAAGGCCCGCCGTGGCCCGATCGCCGGGCGCCCTTCAGGTCCGCCGCAGCCTGCCGAGTTGCCTCACAAAAGCGCCCCCGTCTTGGGTGCGCGACTGGAAGTGGATTCGCTGGTGTTATGTATTACTACCTGTCAAATTCTTCGCGCGCCGCGACTGTCTTATGTGGGGCAGGCTGGCAGCCTGCGCCCGATTGTTAATCGGCCGCAGGAGTTTCTACATTTTCACGTCACGGTGGTTTGTGCCTCGGCGGCCGGCAGCTTTCCTGCTGTTCCTCAATATAAGTCAGTCTGTTGATATTACTATTGACAGACCGACTCCGATGTGCCATCCTCGTCTTGAGCCTCATGCTCAGGAGCCCACCATGAACGATGACACCAAAGATCTCATCCTAGGGGTATTCGAAGCCTCCTTGGAGGCCCAGCTTCGCGCCGTCCGCCGTCTCCGCCACCCCGCGCCCACCACTCCCGGACCGCGTCGGCGGGCACGTCGGTCTCAGGTAGACATGGCGTTCGACATACTCAAGAAGACCCGCTCCCCGCTTCATATCTCCGAGATCCTGGAACGCATTCGCGCCGATTTCGGCATCCCCGTTGACCGCGAGAGCCTGGTCTCTTCCCTCACCAAGAAGGTGGCCCGCGGCGACCGCTTCCTCCGCCCCGAAAAGAACACCTTTTCGCTGCGCCCGGATGTCCGATGAGCCTCCTCTCCGCGTTCCTCGCCGTCACCGCGGATTGGCGGCGCGTCTTTCCGCAGCAGCGCAGGTTTCACCGTGCCCTCAGGCAGGCTCTCGGCTCGCTCGTCTGCCTGGGCCGCCGCTGCCTGACCCGCATCATTTGGACCAACGGCGGCCAGCACCGCAGTTGGAGCGCGGAGTATTTCCTCCACTCGCGCTGCCGGTGGGAACCCCAGCAGTTGTTTCGGCCCATCCTCAAAGGCGCTTTGGAGTATTGTCCGCAACGCCTGGTCGGCGTGGCCATCGATGACACCAGGTTGCGCAAGACCGGCCGCTCGATCCAGCAGGCGTTCTATCAGCGCGATCCGATGGGCCCGCCGTTTCATGTCAATCTCGTATTGGGTTTGCGCTTCCCGCAGGCTTCCCTGCTGGTGCCGCTGTACCGCAACGCCCCGGTTGGCACGTGGGCCATCCCGATTCGCTTCCAGGAAGTCTCGCGCGTCAAGCGCCCCGGCAAGAAGGCCAGCGATGCGGAGAAGAAACAGTACAAAGAGGCCGTGAAGCGGAAGAACCTGTCGCGCAGTTTTGTGGACATGGGCAAGCAACTGCGGCAGGAACTGGACGAGGCCGGCGGCCGGAAGAAAACTCTCGTTCTCACCGCCGATGGCAGCTTTTGCAATCGCACCTGCCTTGCGGAGATCCCGGAACGGTCGGTGTTGCTCGCTCGCGCCCGCAAGGATGCCAAGCTGTGTTTGCGCGCCGCGGCCGGCTCGCGGCGGTTCTATGATGCCGCCAAGTTCACACCCGAGCAGGTCCGTCAAGACGACAGCCGCGAGTGGAAGACCACGAAGATATTCTATGGCGGAAAGCGGCGCAAGATCCGATACAAGGAAGTCTCCGCGGTGCACTGGCAGCACGGCGCCGGCAAGCGCCCGCTGCGTCTGATCGTCGTCGCTCCAACCCCATATCGCAAGAGCCAGAGCAAGAGGATGTACTATCGCAATCCGGCATACCTGCTCACCAGCGACTTGTGCAGCCCGGCCAAGCAATTGCTTCAAATCTACTTCGACCGCTGGCAGATCGAGGTGAACCACCGTGAAGAGAAAGATACGCTGGGGGTCGGCGAAGCGCAGTTATGGAACGTTACGTCGGTGCCCAAACAGCCGGTCCTGGCAGTAGCGGCATACAGCGCGCTGCTACTGGCTTCGATACGGGCTTTCGGCGCCGAGGGTGGAAGCGCCTATGCCGAACTGCCCAAGTGGCGGCGCCGCGCGCGAAGGCCGTCCTGCTTGGATCCGATCGCCTTGCTCCGGAAAGAAATGGCGCAACAACCGGAGATCCTCGCCCCCAGGGGCTTCCAAATCACAGAGCCAGGCATGATTCAGGCTGCCGCCGCTTGAAAATATGTAGAATCTCCAGAGGCGAGCGGAGCTCGCCGGGCCGATTGACAATCGGCCGCAGGCTGCCAGCCTGCCCCACATAAAACCGTCGCGGCGCGCGAAGAATTTGACAGGCAGTAGTACATAACGCCGGCGAAACCACTCCGAAGCGCAGGGCGCCTCACCGGGGAGACGGGAACAGGGACGCGGGGCAACCGAAATCGGCGATGGCGGTGTGGGCGGCAGCGGCGGCCTTCCCGGCGCGACCGCGGCTCCGGTAGGCGAGGGCCACGTTGCTTGAGGCGGCGCAGAGATGGCGATGGACCAGGGGGCATGCCAGGTCGATGCTGCTCCCGGCGGCGGACGCGCCGATAGCGCAACTGCCGGGGTGCAGTTCCCGGTAGACCGCCACCAGGGACGCGGCGAGTCCGGTGGCCTCGGGCTTGAGGACGAGACCTTCCATGAGGGCGATGGCGGCTCCGTCCTTATCGCCCAGTTGGCGATAGATGTCCGACATCTCGGCGGAGAATTCGGGCTTGGGGTCGATGGCGCGGCCGCCGGCCAGGATGTCGAGCGCCGCCCGCGGTTGGGACAAGCGCCGGTAGACGCGGCCCAGTTCCAGGTACAAGCGCGTCTGCCCGCCGAGGTAGGTGCCCTTGTGGAGCGCCAGGTTGAGGGTGCGGGCATGCGCCTGCTCCAGGTCGTCGATCTGGATTCCGCGCAGCAGGGTATCGCGGGCCTTTTCGTACCAGAACTGGCCTCCGGCCGGCAGGCTGTCGCCCTTCGCCCGGTAGCATGTGCCGGCCAACAGGTAGCCGACGCAGTTGCTCCGGTCGTCGGGCAGGGTGCGGAGGATATCGAGACCCAGGCCGGCCTGCTCTACGCCGCGGTCCAGGCCCGAACCGCGGCCGCTGAGGGCGATGGCCAGAGAGACGTGCGCCCGGAAGCTGGCTGGGGAGACGCGGACGGCGCTGGTCCACAGGCTGACATCGTCGCGCCAGTCGGCGTTGCGGGCGAAGGTGCGCAGGGAGCAGGCCAGGCAAATCGTTCCGGCTGCGACGGCGGTGGCCCGGCGGGCGGCGGCGGGGGAAGCGGTGAAGCGGCGCGCCAGGGCGTCGAGCGTCAGCACCAGGCCTCCGGCGAGCGCGACGGCGGGCAGGTACAGGAACCGCTCGGCCATAATCGTTCCGATGAGGATGGCGAAGTTGGCGGTCGGCGCCAGGGTCACGAACCAGAACCCCACGAAGAAGACCACCGCGGCAGTGCGCCGCCAGCGGATGGCGAGTGCGACGGCGGCGGCGCAACCCAGGAGCGCCAGGAGCGCCTGCGCACTAGCCCAGTCCAGCCGCCAGGAGAAGAGCGGAATCTGATTGTAGGAGTAATCGCAGGACAGTGCGGCGGGCCAGAGGAACAGCGCGAACAGCTTGCCGAGGACTTTGACGGCGGTCAGGCGCGCCGTCCAGAAACCGGCGCCCTGGAGTGGGTTATCGACGAATGGCACGACGCCGATAGGATTGGTTGCCAGCATGGCGGCGCGGCAGTAGAAGAACGCCGCCACGGCCGGCAACAGAGCGGCGTAGCCGAACACGCGCGACCTCAGCGGCGTGCCGCGCCCGAAAGTGAAGTCGTATAGAGGAAGGATGGCCAAAACCACGATGCCGCTCTCCTTGGAGAAGATCGCGATAGAGGCGGCGATGGCGGTGGCGGCCAGCCACGCCGCCTTTCGCGGACCTCTGGCGGCGGCGCTCCGGACGGAACACAGCAGGGCGGCGAGCGTGCCGAAAGCCGCCAACTCGTCGGCGCGGCCGACGATGTTGGTGACGGATTCGGTGAGCGCGGGATGCAAGCCCCACACTCCGGCCAACGCCAGCGCCAGGTCCGCCCTCCGGAAGATCAGCAGACCCAACAGGTAAACCAGCAGGATGTTGACGGCGTGGAGGGCGAAGTTGACCCAGTGGTAGCCGGCGGGATGGGGGCCGTTGCCCAGGATGGCGTAGTTGAACAGGTAGGAAAGGGTGGTCAGGGGCCGGTAGAGATTGGTGGTGGCGTTGCCATACCAGTACTCCTGCGAGAAGATGAGGCGGACGTTGGGGAGGGTGGCGGCCTGAATGCGCGAGTCCTGCACGATGACGGTGGCGTTGTCCAAGGTCATACCGGCGGGGAAGGAGTTGGAGTAAGCCAGGAGCGCCACGGCCCCAAGACCCAAGATCCGCCAGACATGGGGCCGCAGCGCGGGCCGGGCGGGGGCCGGCGGCGGCTCGGGCGGAGCGGGCTTTGGCGGCGGATCGCCGGTGCGTTTCTTGCGCCATCCGTTTCCCTGGGCTTTGGGCGGCATAACCTCCATGTTGGTCCAAGCGGGGTGCGGATCTCAAGCCGGGGGCGATTCCGCGGCCCGGAAGTATCCACAGCGGCTTCTCCTATGCCACACTGAATTATCCAAGGCGAGGAGCGAATGACTGGCCGCACGGTATCGCATTACGAGATTCTCGAACGTCTGGGCAGCGGGGGGATGGGCGAGATTTTCCGCGCGAGGGACACGCGGCTCAACCGCATGGTGGCCGTCAAGGTTCTGCCCAAAAGCGAGCCGGGCGACGAGACGCCGCGGCTGCGGTTCATGCAGGAGGCACGGGCGGCATCGGTGCTGAGCCATCCCAACATCGTCACCGTCCACGAGATTCTGGCCGACGACGGAGCCGATCTGCTGGTGATGGAACTGGTGACCGGCAGGACGATTGCGCAGATCGTACCGGAAACCGGCCTTCCGATCCCGCAGGCGCTCAAATATGGCGTGCAGATCGCCAGCGCGCTGGCGGCGGCCCATACGGCGGGAATCGTACACCGGGACGTTAAGCCGAGCAACATCATGGTAACGGGTTCCGGCCTGGTGAAGGTGCTGGATTTCGGTTTGGCGAAGCCCACGTTCACGGGCTTGGGCGACGATTCGACCAAGACCGCCAGCATATCCGGTCCGTTGACGGTAAAAGGAACGGTGGTGGGCACGGTCAATTACATGTCGCCGGAGCAGGCCGAAGGCAAGATGGTTGACGGGCGGTCGGACATCTTCTCGTTCGGGATTCTGCTGTACGAGATGGTGACGGGGCATCGCGCGTTTCCCGGCGATTCGGCGATTGCCACCATGACGGCGATTCTGCGTGACGATGTCCGGCCGATCCGCGAGTTCGCTCCCGCCGCGCCGGCGAGACTGCACGAGATCGTGGAGAAGTGCCTGCGCAAAAACCGCGACGAGCGGTGGCAGACCATGGACGAAGTGGTGGCCGCGCTGGAGAACCTCAAGCTGCAGTACGACACGGGACCCGCGCCGACGGTGCAAGTTAGTATCGCGCCGAAGAAGTCCGGACGGAAACTGGCGATTGCGGCGGCGGCGCTCGGCGGTGCGGTGGCGATTGCCGGGGGCGTCTGGTGGGGGACAGTGGTTTGGCGCAGGGCTCACCAGCCGCCTCCTCCTCCGCCTCCGCCGGTAGTGAACAACGAGGCTCCCAAACAGGATGCGGCCGCGGCGCCGCCTCCTCCCGCCGCGCCTCCGGCCGCGGATGCCCCGCTATCGAACGATTCCATCGTGCAGATGCTGCAGGGCAAGGTCTCGACGGCGGTGATCGTGGACCAAATCCACTCTTCGAAGACGCAGTTCGACCTCTCGACGGCGGCAGTGATCCGGTTGAGCCAGGCGGGAGCGCCGGAAGCGTTGATCCAGGCCATGCGCGACGCCTCCATGCCGGCGGGGGCTAAGCCGGCGGCGAAACCGGCGGCGAAGGCGGCACAGAGCGCTTCGGCCCCGGCGAAACCGGCCGATTCGGCGCCGGCTGCCGCCAGTCCCGCGCCCGCGGCCGCGGCCAACGTGGCGCCGGCTTCGCCGCCGGCTCCCGAGGCCGCCCCGCCAGCGCCGGTGGTCCAGAGGCAGGTTGCCGTTGCGGACGCGGTGCCGGTCACCGTCGAATTGGCCGCGGACATCCCTCTGAGCGCGCGCGCCGGAACGCCGCTGAGGTTTACCGTTTTGAAGGATGTTCTGGCCGGCAACGACGTGGTGATTTCCAAGGGCGCCCTGGTAGCGGGGCAGGTGGTGGGCGAAGCCAAGAAGAAGGCGCTGGTGCTGGAGACGAAGATGACGTTCGAGTTGGGACAGGCGGACGCGGCGGGCGGCCAGAAGTTGAAGCTGCGCGCGACGCCCGCAGCCACGTCCAGCAAGCGCGCGCTGGATTCCGGGACGAATGCGGGCGCCAAGAAGAAGCCCAAGGACATCGCCGCGGCCGCGGGCACGCAATTCGTCGTCTACATCGACGGCAACCAGTCGATCGGCGTTGCGAAGTAGGGCGCCCGGGAACGGCCGGCGTTTCGTGGGGCGGACCCCCTGGTCCGCGCGGGACGCCCTCGTCCCGCATCCGAAACAGCGATATCGGCATCTTGCGGGGCACGAGCAGGCCGACGGGGGCGTCGGCCGCGGACCAGGGGGTCCGCCCCACAAAGGCACACGCGAACCTCAGCGGCGCTGCGGGTACAAGGGTTACAATCTGTTTGTATCGCCCCAATGGAGAGGTCCAAATCGTGAATTATCGTCTGCGAAGCATGGGACTGGCGCTGGCTGTCGCCGCCGCGGCCGTCCTGGTGGCGCTTTCGGCCACCTCAGCTCTGGCACAGAGGCCACCTCAGCCGGAGGTTCTCAAAGGTCCGTGGAACGACAAGAGCCTGCCGCCCGACCGGAGGGCCGACCTGCTGATGGACCAGATGACCCTCGACGAGAAGATCACGCTGCTCCACGGCTCGGGCGGTTTCGAGAATGCGGGTGTACGGTCGAACGGGGGCGCGGGCGTGGTGCAGGGTATCCCGCGGTTGGGGCTTCCGGATCTCCAACTGGCCGATTCCGCGGTGGGCGTGAGATCCGCCGCCGCACGCGGCCGCTACGCGACGCTTCTGCCATCCACCATCGGGGAGGCGGCCACCTGGGACCCGAAGCTGGCCTACCGCTACGGCGCTTTGATCGGCCGCGAACTGCGGGACCAGCAGTACAACGTCTCGCTCGGCGGCGGCATGGACCTCATGCGCGAGCCGCGCAACGGACGCAATTTCGAGTACCTGGGCGAGGACCCCATTCTGGCCGGCAAGATGGCCGCCCAGTTCGTCAAGGGACTGCAAAGCCAGCGGGTGATCGGCGACGTGAAGCATTACGCCTTCAACGATCAGGAGACCGGCCGCAGCATCGGCAACGTCCGCCTGGACAAGCGCGCCATGCGGGAGACCGACCTGCTGGCGTTCGAGATTGCCGTCACCGAAGGGCAGCCCGGCATGGTGATGTGCTCGTACAACAAAGTGAACGGCGACTGGGCTTGCGAGAACAGCTACCTGCTGACCGACGTGCTGAAGAAGGCTTGGGGTTTCCAGGGCTTCGTGATTTCCGACTGGGGCGCCACCCATTCCACCGCCAAGGCCGCTTTGGCGGGTCTGGACAACGAGGAGTCCGACGGCCGCTATTTCGGCGACGCGCTGAAAAAGGCCGTGGACGCGGGCGAAGTTCCCATGGCGCGCCTCAACGACATGGTGCACCGCATTCTGCGCACGGAGTTTGCCGCGGGCATCGTGGACGATCCGCCGCGAGGCCACGTGGTCGATCCGTTCTTCGGGGCGGAGACGTCGCAGGAGATCGCAGAACAGGCTTCGGTGCTGCTGAAGAACGCGGGCGGCCAGCTTCCGCTGGACGGCGCGGCGCTGAAATCGATCGCGGTGATCGGATCGCACGCCGATACGAGCGTGCTCTCCGGCGGCGGCTCGGCGCAGGTGGATCCGCCGGGCGAGGGCCCGAGAACGCCCTGGGGAGGCGCAGTCTGGTTCCCGTCGTCGCCGCTGAAGGCGATCTGCGCCAAGGCTCCGAAAGCCAAAGTCGTCTACAACGAAGGGACGGACCCGGCAGCCGCGGCGGCGGTGGCGAAGGCGTCCGACGTGGCCATCGTGTTCGTCAACCAGCCCACCAGCGAAGGGCGCGATGTGCCCACCCTGACGCTGCCGGACAACCAGGACAAGCTGGTGAGCGCGGTGGCCGCGGCGAATCCGCACACCATCGTGGTGCTCGAGACCGGCGGCCCCGCCGCCATGCCGTGGATCGGGCAGGCGAGCGCGGCAATCGAGATCTGGTACCCGGGCATACGCGGCGGCGAGGCACTGGCCAACATTCTGTTCGGCGATGTGAATCCCAGCGGCAAGCTGCCGGTTTCGATAGCCGGCTCCGACGCGGATCTGCCGCACCCGGCGGTCCCCGGCTTGGACCTGATCCCTCCGCGCGGCGGCCAGGGCGGCGAGCGCAGGCGGATGCCGGATTTCGACATCGACTACACCGAAGGGCTGAAGGTCGGCTACAAGTGGTTCGACGCGGAGGGCAAGGAGCCCTTGTTCGCGTTCGGGCATGGGCTCTCCTACACCACCTTCGCGTATTCGGATCTGAAGGCGGCGATGGGCAGCGTGTCGTTCACCGTGCGCAATACGGGGAAACGGGAGGGCGCGGAGATCGTGCAGGTCTACGCGGGATTGCCGGCCGCCGCCAAGGAGCCGCCCAAGCGCCTGGTGGCGTGGGATAAGGTCCGCCTGGCTCCCGGCGAACAGAAGACGGTCACGCTGGCGATCGATCCGAAGTTCCTGTCCATTTTCAACGAACGGAAGGACGATTGGGAACTGCTGCCGGGAGCGTACACGTTCTTCGCCGGCGGGGCTTCGCGCAGTACGCCGCTCAGCGCCGTAGTCAACCGGTGAGGTGCGTCCCGAGCGTCACCGGCCCGGCATTCCGGGCACGCCGCTCGAAGTAGACGATAATCGCCCGCCACCAGAACCACGCAGCGGCGGTTCCGGGGGCGCCAGGATCCACCACGGTATCGATTCGGAAAGCCACGAGAGCAGCGATGCCACCGGGAGCAGCGGGAGGTTCACAGCGACCGCTGGGATCGGAAGGGTCTCGAGGACAGCGTCAGACGTGTTCGCGAACCCCGCCAACACCGCCAGCAAGGCCACGCGACCGCTGCGGTCGGCCAGGCGACACGGGTAGCGCGCCAGCCGGTCTGGTTCAGGCGCCGGCGGGTGAGCCACGACAGGAACCACCAGCAGGCGTACAGACCCACCGCGACCACAAGAATCGGCAGGTACGTCTGCTGCCAGACGGGCGGTCCCCACGGATCTTTCCATCCGACGGCATCGTTCTGCCCGTGGAGCCACAGCGCGCCCAAGACGCCGAGACTCGCCGCCCGCAGCCATATCCTCACGCTGGAGTAGACACCGGCGGGTGTCCAAAAGATCCCGCCCATGTCGTGGGGAACGCCACGAACGCGGAGCCTGCGCCGCTCCCCGGTTTCGGAAGCCTAGCGCTCTCCCGGCGGCGGGGCGCTCGGGCTGGCGCCACCGGCGGTTGGCAGCTTCCAACCATCGAGCGACGGGCCGTTCTGAAAGAACTTGGCATCTTCGCTGAGAGGTCCCGTCGCGTACTTCGCGTTGGCCTGGCCGAAGATCTTACCCGCCCGCAGCGTGTCGTCATGAACCTTGGTGACCAACCCCCAGTACCGCGGGTCGGGCGGGGCAGGCGGCATGATCTGCGGGAATCCCGAAAACTGGCTCAGGTCGTTGTTGCCGATGATAACCACATCCACGCCCGGCACCGAGGCGATGTCAAAGGCATTGGCCACGCCGGTGGGCGTTTCGATCATGATCACCACCAGCATGTTGTCGTTGATGGTCTTGGCGTAGTCGATACCGTTGACGCCCCAGAGAGCGCGCGCCTGTCCCTGGCCGGAACTTCGCCTGGCGACCGGTGGATAGCGCGCCCACTTGGCGCCTTCCCGCGCCCGGTCCACATCGTCCACCGTGGGGACGATGACGCCCAGTACGCCGATGTCGGTAGCGTGCTGGATATGCCATTCCTGCGCGTCGGGCAGCCGGATCATGGGAATCGCGTTGACGTGCGGGCAGGCCGCGATCATCGCCTCGATGTCTTTGAACTCCAGAGTGCTGTGCTGCATTTCGAACCATGTGTAATCGAAATGCTTGGCCGCCTCGCAGTAGCCCTTGATGTCCATGGTCGATTGCGTGAAGCTGAAGATCTGTTTGCCTTCCAGAAGCTTCTGTTTGGCCGTGTTATACAGCTTGGGTTTCGCGGCGCCTGGCGCTTGACCCGGCTGTTGCGCGGCCGCCGTGACGCTTAGCAGCGCGACGGCCAAGAGCGAACAGATTACCGTACCCTTGGATGATGCTCTCATCGTTGACATGCACTCCTTTGGAGACTTGCTCACCCGGAAGTGGATCGCCCGGGACCTATCTACACTAGCATGTTTGCCGTGGGAGAGCACAGCCGGCCGGGTGGTTGACCGTTCCCACAAAGCAAACCGGGGACAGACGGCGAATCTCCGGCAACCTGCGCCGGAAATTCATGTCTGTCCCCGGTTTGCGGCGTATTCCCGGCGCGCCTGCGTCAGGCGTAAACCGAAAGATCCTCTTCCTGCGGGCGGCGGTTGCGGCCCAGGTTGGGCGGCAGGTCCAGCATCGGGCCGCGCCACTCCAGCATCCGGTCCACGTCGGCGTGAACCCGGTACTTGCGCTTCACGTCGGCGATCTTCTGGCCAACCACGTCGATCTTGGACAGATCGTATTGGCCAAGGCCGGCCTGCCAGGCGTAGTTGAGATAGCCGGGCCAACCGGCGTCGATTCCCATGCACTCCAGGCCCACGCGATCCGCCGCCAGGAAATCCGTCGAGGCCAGGGCGATGCGATGCGGCACCGGCGTGCCCGAAACCGGGCCGTTTCCTTCCATGCCCTCGTACCCGTCCACGATCCCCAGTCCCCAGTTGGGCATCATCTTCTGCATCGCGAGGTATATGTTCAGGTTGCCCGAGCGGATGCCGACGTGGAACTTGCGCTTTTCGCTATCGCCCCAGGTGTGTTTCTCTCCGGGGGGCGGAGACAGCGGCGCGCCCAGGACCACGTTCTTGATGGTCATAGTGGCCACCACCATATTGTGCGTCTTCATCACGGCCGAAGAGATCAGGAACGCATCGGGGTCGACGAAGCGGGCGCCCATCCGGATGGGGACCGGGTGCAGATCGTAGTCGATGCCGTAAACAAGCTCGTAGTGGTTCGGATCCTCGTTGGGAACTTCCAGCTTGCCTTGCACGGTCTTGTGCTCGGCGAAAATCTTCTCCCAGCCCAACTCGGTCCAGGCCTGCTTGGCCGGAGTGCCGCCGCATTCGGCGACCACCACCGGGCCCTTGAAGCGGGGCGCCAGGTAGTCGAGGATACCGAGCACGGTATCGGATGTGGTAGAAATCAGCGACCGCGACGGATCGAGCCCGTTAGGTTTGATGAGGACGTACTTCTTGGTTTTGAGACCCGGCCGGATCTGATCGTCGATCGCCACCAGGGCGTCGTAGATGTTCTTGCGCCGGTTCTCGCCCTTGACCAGGGACACTGTGGCGCGTTTCTGGGAATACTTGAACAGCTTCTCGGCATTGCCGACGCCCATGCGCGGGTCCTGGGGCGTCGCGCCCGGATCGACAGGCACCTTCCGCTGCGCGTCCTGCGCCTTCAAAGCCAGCCCCTGGGCAGCGGCAATCGCGCCTGCCTGGGCGAAGAAAGATCTACGTGAAACCGGCATGGGCCAGTGACCTCCTATTGGTGGAAAACGGCGAACCAATGACAGTATATCCCCAATCGCGGACGAATTTCCGGTCCGATTCTACCGAAATCGAAAAGTTTACGTATTTTGGGAAACCCGGCGGCCGGCGGTGGGCGGCCCGGCGCAGACCCGCGCTGAAGGAAAGTGCCGCGCCGTCAGAGCGGTGCAGCGGGCGCCACAGTGTTGGATGCGGAACGGCCATACGCCTTCACGACGTTCAAGCCCGGGATCCGCTGGAAGTGTCGGACGTTGCCGGTCGCGACTCCGAATCCGAGTTGTAGGGCGGTCGCGGCTATCAGCAGATCCTCGAAGGCGATAGACACACCATGGGCGGCCTGTCCACCTTCAACGCGCCCGGCGAGCCGGGCCGTCTCGATGGTAATTGGATGGACCGGCACGTCGCGGATCAGTTCATCCACGAACGCCTGCCGGCGCTGCCGGCGTTCCTCAGTCCCGGCGCGCTGTATCCCATGGGTCAGCTCCACAATGGTCACTACGGAAAGACCAATCTCGATCTCTCCATAGCCGGTCTTGAACTGTTCCAGAATCTGCCGGACGGTGTGGTCCCGCCGCTCGCCGGCGATCACCACGCTGGAATCGAGGATCAGGCCCACGCCGGAGGGTTCCACGGCTTGCGATTCCGGACGATCTCCTCGACGTCGGCCGCGAAGTCCGGATCAAGCACCGGGGCCTGGCCGGTCTCCAACTCGTGTGCCTCAGCCAGTGCGATGCATTCGGAGATCGTGCGGCGGACTGGAGCGGCCGAGCGGAGGATGGCAAGCGGCCGCTCATCGCGCTCGATGACGACTTCCGTGCCGGCCTGAACGCGTTGCAGGATGGCCGCAAGGTCGCGCACCGCGTCAGCTTCGTTCACGTGCAGCACTCGCGGCTCCATACCTGCAATCATAGCGCGTCTTCGTGCTGGTAGTCCTTATCGGCTTCCGTGGCCAGAGCGCAGGACAACTCCTGGCGCCGAAGTAATCGAGGCCGGTCTCCCCACCTATCCCGTCGCCTCGGTACCAACTTAGGTTCGAGATCGGCTCAATGCTCGTCACCAGGTTTCCAAACACATCGCATTCGCAGGTGCCCATCATACCTGTATAAGCTCGTCGCCGCTTCAACCGCAAAGCCACATCCGCCGCGGACCCCGCCGCCCCAAGACTGCCCGGCCCGCGGCGGACGCACCACTACTTCACGACGCCGGGCGCTTCCTCGCGCGCGCCGTCCACCCATCCCGGATACCACCGGAATATGTTGCCCGTCAGGCTGGCGACGAAGATATCCCCGTTGGGGGCCAGCGACAGCCAATGCCCGGGACTTTCCATGGAGCCGAGAATCTTACCCGAGGCGATGTCGATGCGCATGATCCGCCCCGCCAGCGTGTCGTAGGCCAGGTTCTCTTCCCGGTTGCGGTGGGTGATGATCCACAACTCGTCCTTAGGCGAGATGTCCATCCCCTGGGTTGCCCCCAAATGGCTCCACTGCCGCAGGAACTTCCCGTTGGAATCGAAGATCTGAATGCGGTTGTTCTCGCGGTCGCTGACATAGACATTCTGGTGCGAGTCGACCACCGCCACGTGGGGCGTGTCGAACTCGCCCGGGCCAGTGCCGCGCTTGCCCCATTCCATCAGGTATTTGCCGTCGCGCGAGAACTTCACCACGCGCGAGTTGCCATAGCCGTCGGTGACGAGGAAGTCGCCGTTCGCGAAGAACGCCACGTCGGTCGGTTTGTTGAAGGTGTCGTGAGTGGCGTCCGGCTTCCCCTTCGTGCCCAGCGTGCGCACCAGTTTGCCGTCACTGGTGAACTCCATCACGATGTGAAGACCGGTGTCGGTGACCCAGACGTGATCGTTCCGGTCGACCCGCAGCCCGTGCGGGATGCTGAACAGGCCTTTGCCCCAGGAACGGAGATACTTCCCCTTGGCGTCGAAGACCACGATGGGGTCGGCGTGGGGGCCGCGCTGGGCCGCGTAGACGTTCCCTCCCGAGTCCACGGCGACGGACGAGACCCGGCCGAACCGCCAGCCGTCGGGCAGCGTGTCCGGTTCCTCGCCGAAGCGGATCATGACCCGGTACTTGAGCAGTCCGCCTTCGTGCGGATTCCAGCCCTGCTGAGCCGAACCGGTGGTAGCCAGAAAAACCGCGAGAACCGGGAGAATCAGGTATGTTCGTTTCATCGATAAAATCTCCTGGCGCGTCAGTAACCGCGCTGTTTGTCCACCACGTTCATCAGCGGCAGGCCGCTGGTGTAGCGCCGGACGTTTTCGCAGAACAGCCCTATGAAACGGAGCTGGCGTTGCGGCGAGAAACCCGCGCTGTGGCAGGTCATGACCAGGTTCGGGCAATCCCAGAACGGGTGGGTGGGCGGCATCGGTGGATTCTCCTGGCGCGTGGCGTCCAGCCCGGCGCCCGCGATCCAGCCTTCCTTCAGCGCCCGCACCAGCGCATCCTCGTCCACCAGCGCTCCGCGGGAGACGTTGAAGAAATAGGCGGTCTTCTTCATCGCCCGGAACACCTTCTCGTTGAAGAGGTTCTGGGTTTCCCTGGTCGAGGGCGCCGCGCTCACCAGGATGTCCACCTGCGGGACCATTTCCATCAACCACCCCGGATCCCGGAGCGTGTCCACGAAGACCGGCTTGGCCATGGGCTTCGCATCCGTGGCCAGGATCTTCATGTTAAAGCCATAGTGCGCGTGCGTGGCCGTAGCCTGCCCGATGCCGCCCATGCCGACGATCCCCATGGTCATGCCTTCAACCTCCACCATGTGGGTCCGCTCGGAATTGAATAAGTGCTTCTGAAACTGCGGGAAGTAGTAGTTGTTGAGCCCGCGCGTCAGGGCCAAGAGCATGCCGATGACGGTCTCGGAGATGGCCGGGGCGAACATGCGCGCCATGTTGGTCACCACGATATCGCTCTTGATCAGCTCCGGGAACAGGATGTTCTCCATTCCCGCTTCGGTGGCCTGGAACCACCGCAAACTCTTCGCCTTCGCCAGCCACTCCGCGTTGAGCAAACCGAAAACCACGTCGGCCTCGGGAAGCACCTTGTTCAATTCGTCGGCGTTCTTGGGCAGCGCAAGTTGAACGTTCTTGCCGGCAGCCGTGATCTGCGCAACCTCCGCCGGCGTGTACCGGGCGGGCCCGACGACGGACGCGGCCGAGGCCGCCACGATCCGCACCTTGGCGGGAGGCGGATCGAATATGGCAATTCTGTCGGAGGCAATCAGGACGGGCGCCGCCGGGACTGCCGCCGCGGCTGACATAAACAATCGACGAGATACCGAATCATCGGTCACTATCTTCTCCTTTTTCCGCAAATCGATCGAGACTTCGGGCGACCCGGGCGGTAGCGAGCGAAAACCGGATTTGCACCTGAGCCCCGGCCGGCACTAGCCGGCACGGACTTGATCCGCGGAAACCCTTCGATGATTCTGCACTGTTTCGCGCCTTAATTCAAGGCTCATCGGACCCGAATGCGCCGGCTAGCGGCGGCGGCGAGGCAGACGCGCCGTCTGGCGGCGGCCAAGGAGGGCGGTGTATACTCAACAGGACCCGGAAGTCCATAATAGAAGTTCCGGTTCCCGATTCGAACCCAATCTTGCGGAAAGAAGGAGTTCCGAAATGCGCAGAACGTTCGCCTTCCTGCTGACCCTGGCCCTGGCCGCGGCGGTGGGAAGCGCACAGAGCAAGCCGTCCAAGACTCTGGACATCTATTTCATCGACACCGAGGGTGGGCACTCCACGCTGTATGTCGCCCCCACCGGCGAGTCGCTTCTCATGGATACCGGCAGCCCCGGGGGCCGCGACGTCGCCCGCATCATGGATGTCATTCAGGCGGCCGGCGTGAAGCAGATCGATCACCTGATCCTGACGCACTACCACGGCGACCATGTGGGCGGCCTGGAGGAACTGGCAACCAAGATTCCGATCGCGCATTTCATCGATCACGGCGCCACCTCGGAACCGAAGGAAATGGTGCCGGGATTCCAGAAGATGTACGCCGAGATGAACGGCAAGGTAAAACACACGGTGGTGGTTCCCGGCGATAAGATTCCGTTCGACGGCGTGTCGGTGACGGTGGTGACCTCTCACGGCCAGGTGCTGAAGACGCCGCTTCCCGAAGGCGGCAAACCCAATCCGGAATGCGCCGCCTTCAAGCCGCGGGATGAGTCGCGCGTGGACCCCGATAACCCCATGTCGGTGGGCGTGGTGATGGCGTACGGCAAGTTCCGTACCGTCAACCTGGGCGACTTCACCTGGAATAAGGAACAGGAGTTGATGTGCCCGAATAACCCGATTGGGCCGGTCGATCTGTACCTCACCTCGCATCACGGAATCGACCAGTCGGGCTCGGCCGCGCTGGTGCACGGCCTGCAGCCGCGGGTGGCGGTCATGCACAACAGCGCGTTCAAGGGCGGCGCCATTCAAACCATGCAGATCCTGCACACATCGCCCGGTCTGGAAGACATCTGGCAACTCCACTGGGCGTACGCGGCCGGCATGGAGCAGAACTCGCCGTCGCTCTTCATCGCCAACGTGGAAGACAACGCGACCCTGGCGAACGTTCTGCTGAATCCTCCGCCGACATTCGGACAGGGCCGCGGGCCGGGCGGAGCCGGCGCCGGAGCGCCACCGTTGCCACCACCGCCGGGCGCCGCGCCGAACCCTCCCGCGCCAGCCCCCCGGCCTGCTGGCGGCCCGGGGGGAGGCCGCGGAGGTCACACCGGCCCGGCATTCTGGATCAAGGTGTCCGCCGAAGCGGATGGATCCTTCAGCGTGACCAACACGCGCAACAACTTCACCAAGACTTACGCGGCGCGGAAATAGGCGGGAAGTCGCGGGAGTGGTTGATGGGAAGAATTCGGGACGCAGGTTTCTTGAGCCGGCTCCCCGGAAACCGTGGTTTCCAACCACCTCTCCGCCGGCGCAGGCTCCTGCCACACTGCCGTTGCCATCGCGGGCTGCCACTAGTTCATGGCATAATGAGGCAAGGGGGAGCCGATGAAGAACTTTCACTTGCCGCTGCCGGAGCAGACCTACACCGGTCTCAGGGCGGAGGCCGAACGGACCGGCGTGCCCGCGACGACCCTGGCGCGCGAGGCCGTCGACTTGTGGCTGCGACAACAATTCCGAAGGGCGAGGCACGATGCGATCACAGCCTACGCTACGGAAATGGCGGGAACGCATCTCGATCTCGACGCCGATTTGGAGTCCGCTGGAATCGAGCACCTTGTGAACACCGCCAAGGCAACAAGATGAAGCGGGGAGACGTTTACTGGGCCGATCTTGTCCCGCGATCCGGTTCGGAGCAGACGGGCCGGCGTCCTGTAATCCTGGTGTCTCATGACGGCTTCAACCATGCGCCTGGATGGAGGTCCATCATCGTGGTCCCGATCTCGACATCCTCATCACAGGGCAAGCGCGGACCTACCGTCATAGAGTTTTCGGGCGGGACTGCCGGCCTGCCCAAGACGAGCTTTGCGGTGTGCCATCAGGTGACCACTCTGGACCGCGGCAAGCTGACCAAGAGGCTCGGCACTCTGCCGTCCGAGTTTCTGCGTGAAGTCGAGGAAGGGCTGAAGGCCGGGATGGACCTTGAGTGATCCGCTCTTTTGGCCGGCAGGGCTGTCAACAAACCAGGATTGCAGTTGGAAAACGCAAGTTTTGGGGGCCCGACAACCGGCTCCCCGGAAACCGTGGTTTCCAACCACCTCTCCGCCCGTAACGTATTGGTTACAAGGGAAGACCTCGCGCCAATATCGCCCTACAATCCTTCACCGGAGGATCAACTGGTCAACTGATTGCCAGCTTGACCGGCTTGCCGATCCGGCTGAGCATTTCGACGAGCGTATCGATGGTGAACTTGGCCGTTTTCTTGTTCACCACGTCGGACACACGCGGGCGCGAGACCATCGGAATCTCGGCGGCCTCAGCCTGCTTCAAGTGATGTTTCGCAATCCAGACAGACAGCTCTTGCATCAGTTCCTGCTTCAGCAGCCGCGTGTCATTGATTTGTTTGCGAGACGCAGCCTGTAGACGTTTGGCCTCATCCGGCGCAAACCTCGCGTTGAGCACGGCGCGATAGCGAACCGCGGCAATGGCCTTGTCCTGCTTGCCGGTCACCTGCGTCTTCTTCTGGACGCAATGCAGTGCGTAGATGGCTTCCTCGAACTTGGCGGCGTACATCACACGGTAGATGCCGCTCGCGTCCCGGATGCGAATCTCTCGCAACATGTACCGTCGCCAAAGATTGTCGAGGGAGAGGGGAGTCCTCAGCTTCTCGAACGGGAAAACAAAACCCGTTTGTGAAACCCCGTCGAATCGGTGCGTATACGTACGAGATCGTACCAAACCTGCCTTATCTTACCTATATTGGTCCAGATAGACACATTTGGCGTATACTTAAGACCAATGGTCCCCAAATGTCTATTCCTCAGGTAATTCAAGGTAGTCGCCCCCGGTGCTTCGCTTTCCGCAGTATTATCCTTTCCGTCCTTCTTGCTCTGTCCACAACCGTCATAGGGTGGGCCCAGCCTGCCATCCCGCAAAAACAGATGTGGGAGTCCCGCATGCTGCAACTGGGAAGTCTTTACTGCAATCAATCCGACATCGATGCCGCAATTGGCGCCGGCGGAGTCGTCACGGAAGGTAATGTCTGGTATTACGACGGCACCAGGGTCTACGATCAGGTTGCCGGTTATACTGGCGATCCGTCCTGGTACACGTGCGCAGGATATGTGAATCAAGATTACAAAGCCTGGGTTCTGGCCCTCACGGCCGGAGTGAGCTGGCCGGTCGGCGCTCTGAACGGGTGGCGCATCTTTCCTCACGGTCTCTTGATGGAGTATCAACGAACTGGCGATTCGGCCTCGCTGCAAGCTCTGTCTAATCTGGCGAATTACTCCGCTTTCGCGGGTAGCGGCGGAGGCGCGCCGTGCGACGTAAGTAGGGAAACGGCATATATCATCGACGCCTATCTGGCCGCGGGAGACGCGGGGCAGCCGGTAAACCCGCTTCTGGCCACGGCCGTGAACTACGCGATCGGACACATCGATCAATGGTTCACCTCCAGGACTTGCGGCAATACACAGCCATTCATGGTCGGATTGACCATGGAGGCATTGATCAACTACTACCAACACACCGGCGACGTCCGCATTCCGCCACAAGTGCGGATTGCGGCGGATGGTTTGTGGGCCACCGCGTGGATTCCAGCAGGCAACGCTTTTTATTATGAAAGTATCGATGTTCCGTTGGTCGCAGTTGCCGACCTGAACCTTTTGATCGCGCCGGCGTATGCCTGGCTATGGCAGCAAACGGGCCTCGCCAGATATCTTCAGGAAGGCGACCAGGTGTTTGCGGGCGGCGTGCTGTACGGGAATTTTTATAGCGGAAAACAGTATTCGCAGAATTACCGCTGGAGCTTCGATTATGAAAAATGGCGGAGTTCCAGTCCCAATAGTCCCAGCGTCACCGGTACGGGCTTTTTGTACAGTCGCGTGAACGGTACGTTTAACGGTAGGTTGATCGTGACCAATACCGGCAGCCAGGCGATTACGGGGCCGGTCCTGGTCGAACTGACGAACTTGCCCACGGGAGTGACTCTGTCGAATGCGACGGGAACCAGCGCTGGAACTCCCTTCATCGCGGTGCCAGGCGCGGGTAACCTTGCACCGGGCCAATCCGTAAGCGTTAATGTACAATTCAGCAACCCGTCGAAGGGTTTGATCACTTTTACTCCGATTGCTTATTAAGGTAGCAAGAGTAATCGTTAAAGGACGTTCCATGCGTCTAATGAGGCACGGGAATGCAATTCTAGTAGCAGCGGCACTCTTCCTGAGTGCCAAGGGCGGTCGCGCAGATACGTATTTGTCGTTCACAGTATCCACGGGCGCGGTGACCGGCAGTTCCGGGTTTCTGGACTTTCAGTTCGGGCCGGGAGCAGACTCCCAGGCCGCATTCGTACAGATTGAGAATTTCAGCTCCGATGGCTCGCTGAACGGGACGGCGCAGGTTTCGGGACCAAACGTGGGTGGATCGCTGCCCGGGATCGTCAAGATCGACAACAGCACCGGGTACAACGACTACTATCAACCGTTCAATTATGGCCAAACGTTCTCCTTTACGCTGGATGTGGGCGGCCCCGCGATTACGGCCCCGAACGGTACGTTGACCTACGGAACCAGTTTCGGCCTGGGTCTGCTCGACAGCAATCAGAATAACATTCTCACTAACGATCAAGATGGATTCGCCGCTACGGTGGAATTGAATCTGGACGGCACCCTCACACCTCAAGTGTTTCCATCGAATAACAGTGGCGGCGCTCCTGTAACCACAATTGCGGATGTTGCGCCGGAGCCAGGTGTTTGGGCATCGGCAGGCTTTGGGTTGATGCTGATCCTGGCACGGCGGCGGGCGCGCCGGCAGCCATCGCAACCAAAGTAGCGGCAGCGCCGTCACCGCTTCTGTAATGGTAGAGCACTGGTTTCGCATCTCATGCAGTTGTTCGTCGCACCTGCCTCTCGGGTTCTCGACGAGGCCCGGAACTCCGGACTTCGCCCGGCTCAGTTCGAATATCTATATGACTTCGGTGATAGCTGGGAGCATGACCTGATGCTGGAGGCCATCCTGCTGCCGGAGACCGCGATGCCAGGTGACTACCTGCCCGACGACCTGAAAACTCTTTGGAAGGAACTGAGTGCGAATCCGCTTCGGATTTCGCCGCACCAGCTTCGGCAAGAGACGGAAAAGCTGCGAAAAGGGCCGCGCAGGCGGTCCATCGTTGGGGGAGGCGCCGCCTGGATTGCGATCGCGGCATCTGTGGTTTCTTCCTTCGCCTTTCACGGTACTTTGCAACGCATTGGGTCGGCCCTGACGGTTGCGGGTGCCGCGTACTTGGTCGTTCAGTTGCGAATGCGGCCGGCACGAGCGATGCTTGAGATGGGCGAGACCGGGTGCGTTCGATTCTACCGGGCCGAACTGGAGCGGCAGCGCGACTTTCATCGAGGAGGATGGCTTCGGTCGCGGGTGCTGATTGTTCTTCCAGGTCCGGTGATTTGTTGGGTGGGTTTTGCCCAGGCCTACCCAAACATAGCTCCGTTTATTCGGTTGGAGCTCGCAGCATTTTTGATACTTCTCGTAATCGCCGTTCCGTTGAATCTCCGTGTGGCGCGGAAGTCTCAGGGCCGGATCGATGCGCTCGATGCGGTCACGAAGAGTAACTGAGAGGTTACTAACTAAGGATTATGGAGGCGGTTCCATGACGGGTTTTCATTGGTTGACTATACTTGTGTCCATCGGCGCGGCCGTGGCGCAGACGCCGAAGATTGGCGGCGACTATTCGGGCATGCTTGGCCCGCTTCATCTCAAGCTGCACCTGAAGGCAGGTGCCAGCGGAGCGGCCGAGGGAACGCTGGACAGCGTGGATCAGGGCGCCAACGGTCTGCCGTGCGCCAACTTCCGCCTGGCGGAGGGTGCGCTGTCCTTTGACGTTCCGAGCGTCGGCGGCCGCTGGCACGGCACGGTTTCCGCCGATGGAGCCGCGCTCGACGGAAGCTGGTCGCAGGGCTCGGAAATGCCGCTCGTGTTTCGTCGCGATGAGCCATTCGCGGCCGCTGAAAAGCCATCGCGCGTGGATGGAATCTGGCTGGGAACGCTGGAGGCGGGCGGCGCCAAACTACGCATACAGGTTCAGGTGAAGAGCGACAGCGCCGCGAAGGAGTATTGCTCGTTTGACAGCCTGGACCAAGGGGTGATGGGGCTTTCTTGCGACAACGTGCAGCTCAACGGCGGCCATTTTTCGTTCGGCGTTCCGGCGGTGAAAGGCCACTGGACGGGGACGCTGGCGCAGAACGGAACCGAGCTGGACGGGGTGTGGTCGCAAGGGCCGGAATTCCCGCTGCGGTTGACCCGCCAGACGGCCGCGATTGCACCGAAGCCGCCGGAGCCGCCCAAATATGACGCGGCCTTGCCTCCGGCACCCGTGGCCGATCTAAAAGCGGTCCTCGATCGCGATCTGGCCGCGGCGCTGAAAGACGGCGCACTGGCGCCCTCTACGAACGGGGGCGTGGTGATTGGCGTCGAGCAGCGCGGAACCCGGCGGATTTTTGCGTACGGCCCGGTAAAGGAAGATTCGATCTTCGAGATTGGCTCGATCTCCAAGACCTTCACCGTTCTCATCCTGGCGCAATTGGTGGCGCAGCACAAAGTTAGGCTGGACGAGCCGGTGCGGGAGTTATTGCCTCCCGGGACCGTGGCAAAACCCGAGGGGGCGGAGATCACTCTGCTGGATCTGGCCACGCAGAGTTCCGGCCTGCCCCGCATGCCCGACAATTTTCATCCCGCCGACCCGCAGGATCCTTACGCCGATTACGGCCCGGCGAACCTGTACGAATTCCTCGCCAAACACGGCGTCAGCAAGCCGGCGGACGCTCGGTTCAATTACAGCAATCTGGGGTTGGGTCTGCTGGGCCAGGCGCTCGCCGACCGCACGGCGCTGGCCTATCCGGATTTGCTGGCGGCGCAAGTCACCGGACCTCTGGGGCTGAAGGACACAGTGGTGAAGCTTTCGCCGGAACAGGAAAAGCGTTTCGCGCAAGGCTACACTGCACTCCACAAACCCGCCCACGCCTGGCGTTTGGACGCACTCGCCGGCGCCGGCGCGATCCGGTCCACCGCCGCCGACATGCTGACTTACCTGGAGGCGCAACTGCATCCCGATCGCATCCCGCACGCGCCGGCTCCCGCTGCGCCCGCGTCGCCTTCGGAAACGCTCGCCGGCGCGCTCGCAATGTGCCACCAACTGCGAGGCGACGCGCTCCCTGGAATGAAGGTCGGGTTGGCCTGGCTCTTCGACACCAAGACAGGCGCGTTCTGGCACAACGGGGGGACGGGCGGATACAGCAGTTATTCGCTCTTCAATCCGCGGGAAGACTACCTGGTGGTGGTGCTCTTCAATACCACGATCGACCAAACCGGAAGCTTCGCCGACCGATTGGGAGAACACCTCGCGGAGCGCCTCAGCGGAAAGCCGGCCCTTGCGCTTCGAGAGTAGACTTCGTTCGTTTCGCGGCATCGACCTGAGCACATCCACACGCCCGAGGCATCGCCTCGCGAGTGCCACGACGGCAAGGTCGGAACTCCCGATCTCAAGGAATTTGCGCTGCCCCCAACTGGTAGACCAGCCTGAGATCCGTATCGGGGAAGATGGTGGCGGTGGCGTTGAGTTGATCGCATAGATAGCGGACCGTCTCGTCGTGGGCGGCCTGCGTGAGATGATGCAGTCGCACCGTCAAGGTTTGGTTCTCGAGATCTGGAATCAGATCGACCTCGGTGTCGTAGATCTGGCGCAGCAGGGTGCGCGCATCGTCGGCCCGGGTGAGCTTGTCGCGGAGTAGCGAGGCCATACTGGTTTCGGCCCGGTAGGCGATGAGTATGATGGTGTCGATGAAGTGCTTCCGCTCGGTGAGCAGGCGGCTGAAGCGATCCGATTCCGGCAGATCCTTGACGGCGATGTGATGCGGCGTCTGCTTGCGCTGCGCTTTGAGTTGCTGGATCTGGCGATCCAGGTCCTCGATGGCCTCCTGTAGTTGTCCCTTTTTCTGTTGATACCCATCCACTTCTTTCCCGGCCAGTTCTGACAGGCCCACGGCGCCAAACAGCGCCAGTTGCCGCCGCTGTTTTTCGCCATGGGCGCGGATCTGGGCATCGAGCCTGCGCCAAGCCGGATTGACGGTCTGGATGGGGGCGGGAACCGGTTCGGTTCCATACTCGGCGAGGCGGTCCAAACCATAGTGCTGCCGCATGTATTTGTAAAAGTTCTCCTGGGACCATCGGGCAAACATGGAGACCGCCAAGAGGGTGTAATCGGCTTGGTGGTTGGTGGTCAGAATGGAGGTTTGGTGGCCGCCCTCGGACAGCTTGCGCACTTCGCGCACCCACAACTGGTTGGACAGCCTTGTACCCCGCTCGGCGAGTTTCATGGTCACCTCTTCGCCGCTCGCCAACCGCACACTACAATCGGTGAACTCCTCCACCGGCCAGTCTTCTCCCGGATATTTGTGATAGCTCAGAATGGCGATGCGCCGGGTTTTCATTTCGGCGAAGAATTCCGGGCTATAAGCTTCGCGGTCGAACACCAGTGTGAACCGGTGTTGGCGTGGATCGTCGCGCATGCGCTGTTGTAGTTCGCCGGAAGCGGGCGCATTGATTTCCAGCCAGGGCGCCAGATCGCTGCGCAGCGTGGCCAACAGTCCGGGGTCCACCTCTTTGTTCACAAACACGAAGGGCTGCCCGTCCATGGCATTGATCCAGTAATCCGTGGTGGCGCGCAGGCACAGCCGCTCGCGCGCTACGTAGTGATGCGGCAACGGCGTCAGGTCTCCGTGATAGACCCGCACGTGGCCGTCGGCATAGAAGATCATTTCGCTTTCGCGTTGTCCGGCGATCCACTCCTTGGCCAGTGCCGTATTCCAGCGCATGGCGCGCCCCGCCTTCTGGCACAAAATCTCCAACTTCTGCCGTAAGGTCCGCACTTCCGGAATACGGTCCAGCCCCAGCAGTTTGCCCCACTCACCGGGCGCCACATAGCGCAACTGTTCGACCGATTTAATGCGCGCCAACGCTTGCAGGGCCAACAGCAGAAATATGCTGGCGATGCCGTAGAAGCCTGTGGGCATCTGGTACAGGGCCGCGGTGCGGCGCAACAGCCCCGCTGCCAGCAGTGCCGGCAGCGCCAGCGGCACGCCACCCTTGGGAACGTCGCACGCGGTTTCAAACTGGATCGGCGCCGATACCGGCGCCAGCCCTCCCAACGCCGCCGCTACCCGTTCGGCGGATCGCGTGGTGGCATACCCCATCACCGCAGCGCTGTCGCTTTCGCTGCGCTCGCTCTTGTTGGTCGCCTCAGCTTCGCCAGCCCCGGCTAGATTCTCTTTTTGGCTCCGCGAGAGTTCGTAGAAATGCCAATTGGCGGAGACTTGAGCGTATCGTCTTCCCTGGGATCGGTGCGCGCGGGGGCGGCCCTCCGGCGCGAAGCCACGACAGTCGAAGCGTGCCGAACGGCTCGGCCTCTTAGAGTTGTCCGGCTTTTGCATCCGAAGAGTGCTGGAGAGAATTGATGATGGGCGAAGTCGTTGATCTGACAGGGCGTTTGGCAATCCGGTCATGCGGGGCCGTACCGTTTGAGCGGCCCAACGTGGCCGCGCATGGCGGTGTTGTACAACGCCTGAACGTTGGCCCGTCGTGCCCACCGGCCCGCATGGAGGAAAACCCAGAACGCAGGGAGGGGGACGATTTCAGTTGGCGGCGGCGATCGCCGCCGAACAGCGCCGAAATGCCAGCGAACATGGGCGATGACTCACTTCCGACGCCGCCGAGCCATGGCGACCGCCAGCAGCCCCATCACGGAAACTCAATGAAAACAAGGGTTTCACGAATTCTCGCGGAGAGCCGTAAAAAGTTGGATGATCCCGGAAAAAGGTCTGAACTGCGGCTAGATCGCCGTCCTCTACGGCTTTCCAGAACGCGCCGGCCATTTCCTCCTGGTGCCAATCGTTCCAGAAAAAGACAATGATAGCGGTCCACAAGAAGAGCCCGGCCAGCAGCGCTGCCATTTCTTTCGTTCTTGATGGTGAATTGCTCGATTGAACGATGGAAGCGGACATCCTTGGATACTCCCTCCTCATCGCCGTAGACATTCTCGGCTGTTCTGGTATTTCGGGGACAGGCCGTATCTCGCTATCCCCGGAATTCTCGAACACCGTCCGCCCACGCGCGGCGGTTGCTGAAACCTTCACTGCAAACATCACCGCCAAGAGAAATAGCCGAATTGCGTCGGATAACGAACGGAACCTGGTTGATCGAGTGAATTGAGCTTCTCCCTTTTACCTCCCAACCTCTGTTGCTCCGGAGTCTTCAATAGGTTTTTGAGCCTGAAACTCCTTTATCGTGGCCCGACGGCGCGCAGCCGCAAAGACCGACCATTTTGTGAGCCGCACTTTGGGCAGGTCGGTGGCTCCATCGAAGCCCGAAGATAACATGACGCGCTACCAGTTCAAACAATGCGCACCTTGTCAACCGATCTATTCGCCAGGCAAGCGGGAGTACGGGCCGGTTCGCCCGATACGGCCGTCTGGGAAGAGTGCGTCGACTGCCGACGCGGTATCAGTCCCCGCAAGCGGCTCGCCGACGATGATGACCTGAATCGTGGCAGGATGACGGTATGCCCAAACCGCAGAAGTGAAGGCAAGCGATCTGGGAACCTGAACCGGCTTCGGCCGAAGGTCGGCCCCCACTCGCGGTTCTGTGCGGCTTCCGCCCGCCCCCCGCTACTCCCCGAACAGCTTCAGCGGCCACATGGTCAGCGCCGGAACGTAAGTGATCAGCAACACCCCGATCAGCAGGATCGCGTAGAACGGCAGGGTGGCGCGATACACCTCGGTCATGGGCCGCTTGAACCGGTACGCGGCGTAGCACAGGTTCATGCCGACCGGCGGCGTCAGGTAACCCAGTTCCCCGTTGGCCAGGAAGATGATTCCCAGTTGCACCGGGTCGATGCCGAAAGTATCGGCGATGGGCTTGAGCAGCGGGACCAGTACGATGATCGCCGAAAACACGTCCATGAACGAGCCCTTGACCAGCAGCACCACGTTCAGCAACAGCAGGAAGACGATCTTCGAGTGGATGTTGGTCAGCGCCCATTGCTTCATTAGCTCCGGCACGTGCGCCATCACCAGGTAGTTGGTGAATCCCACGGCCACGCCGACGATCAGAAGCACGCCGCCGATCACGGTCACGCACTCGGTGGCCACGCTGGCGAAGCGGCGCGGCGAAAACGTGGGCGACACCATCCACTCCACCAAAAAGGTGTAGACCACGGTGATGGCGCCGGCTTCCGTCAGCGTCCCGAATCCGCCGAAGATGCCCACCAGGACGATCATGGGGAGCAGCAGTTCCCACTTGGCGTCCCAGATGGCGCCCCTCGCCTCGGCCAGCGAGAAGCGGGCGCGCGCCGCGCCGTCGCGGACGCCGCGGAACACGCCCCAGGCGCACACCATGGCGACCATCAGCAATCCCGGAACGAACCCGGCGTAAAACAGCGTGTCGATGGGCACCATGGCGTACATGCCGTAGAGGATGACCGGCACGCTGGGCGGGAAGAGCAGGCCGAGCGAACCCGAGGCGTTGATCAGGCCGATCGAGAACCGCTCGCGATAGCGCGCTTCGAGCAGCATGGGCAGCAGCAGGCCGCCCATCGACACGATGGTCAGGCCCGAGCCGGCGAACGTGAAAATGGCGCAGGCGACGGCCGTGGTGATGGCCAGGCCTCCGGGAAGCCAGCCGAACAGCGCCGAGTACACGCGCAGCAGCCGCGCGGCGGCGCCGCCTTCCACCAGCAGGTAACCCGCCAGGGTGAAGAGCGGCAGGGATGGAAGCACCGGCGACGCCACCAGGCTGTAGGTCTGCACCGGCACGCCCGCCACCGGCATGCCGCCGTTCCAGAACAGCAGCAGGCCTATGCCGCCGAGCGTGGCGAAAATCGGGAGCCCCAACAGCGAACAGGCCGCGAGCAGCGGGATCCCGGCCCACAGCCAGGCGTTGCCCTGGGGCGCCGGGCCAAGCGCCAGCGCCACCGGAACCAGCAGGCCGAGGGCCGCCACCACGCGCCACCGGGCGATGTCCGACGCCCTCCAGACCACGCGCGCGGCAATCAGCAGGAAGCCGGCGGGCATGACGGCCTGCGCCACCCACTTGGGGATTCCCATGGCCAGCATGTCGCCGCCCTGGCGCGTCTCCAGCACGAATTGCAGGCTGGCCCAGGCCAGGCACAAGGCCACCGCGGCGGTCACGAAGCTGGTCAGCAACTTCACCCGCGGCAGCCATTTCTCGGGCAGGAAGGTGTTGGCGGAAACCGACAGGAAGCGGTCCGACCCGGCGGCCAGCGCCGCGCCGAGTAACGCCACCCACAGCGTCAGGTGCTGCACGAAGACGCTCGAGCCCGGGACTCCGCTCAGTCCCAGTTGCCGCGACAGGAGTTCCGCCACCGGCAGCAGCGACATGGCCGCCATGGCCGCCACTGCCAGCGCGCCCTCCGACGCCAGCAGCACGGCGCCAGCTTTCTTCATTTGCGGCCGCCGGAGGATTTCGCGCGGTATTCGTCGCGGAACTGGCGGGCCTGGTCGAACAGGTTGGCGGGCACGATGGAGCCGCGGATATTGGGGTACGCCGCTTCGGTCTCTTTGCGCCACCCGGCCAGCGAGGCGTCGTCGGCGTGCACCACCACCAGCTTGGCGGAACGCTTGCCGGCCTGCCCCTGCGTCATGGTTTTGATGGCGGAGTCTCCCATGCCGCGGATGCTGCTGCGCATCTCGAGACCCCGCGCGCGCGCCTCCCGCATCATCGGCTCGCGCTGGTCCGCGGGAATCTTCTCCCAGGCCGCCTTCGAAACCACGGTGGCGCCCACCAGCGGCGCCCACTTGACGTCGCTCATGTAACCGGCGAGTCCGAAAATCTGGTTCCACAAGGCGTAGAGCGGCGTGGTGGGCACGGCGTCGATGAGGCCCGTCTTAAGCCCCATCAGGATGTCGGTGGCGGCCAGCGGCACGGGTTTGAAGCGGTTGGTCTTCCAGAGTTCCAGTTCGTCGTTGTTGCCGGCCCAGGTGAAGAGTTTCAGCTTGCGCAGGTCGTCCAGCCGGTTCACCGGCGTTTTGGTGAAGAAATGGACCCAGCCGGCGTCGCCCCAGTTGAGCACCAGGTAGCCGCGCGCTTCGATCATCTTTTCCAGGGTGGGCGCCATGCGGTCGCGGACGTAGTCGAGTTCGTCGTAGGACTCGAACATCATGGGGATCTGCAGCGATCCCACACCGGGTTCGATGGTGGACATCCCCGCGCCCGACAACGCCACCGCCTGCACCTGACGGATGCGCAGCTTGTTGACCATGTCGGGCTCGTCGCCCAACACGCCGCCGGCAAAGATGGTCAGTTTGACCTTGCCGCCGGAGATCGTCTTCCAGCGTTCGCCCATGCGCGCCAGCACGTCATACCAGGGCGACGACTCGGGCGCCAGGGTGGCCATCTTGATTTCGATCTGCTGCGCGCGGGCGGGCGCCAGCAGGGCCAACAGGGCGAGACAGGGAACGATTCGGCGTGTCATGACCAGACTCATATTAAGGCTCCGGGGGCGCGGCTTCCAGAAAGAGGTCGTCGATATGGGCCAGCAGCCAGCGTGCGCGGCGCTGGGCGATGAGGTTGGCCAGGCGGTTCTCGCTCTTGACCTCGGTATCCACCGCCAGGGCTTTGGCGATCATGGAACGGAATCCGGCCGCGTCCTGTGCCGCCACGCAGGCATTCTCGGCGTAGGAGACATAACCGCCCGCGCGGGCGCCTTTGGACAGCTCGATGGCGCGGTCGAAATGTTGCTTCATGCGCGCCAGCATTTCCGCCTTGCTCAATCCGGGCCGGCTGCTTTCGAGCGAGATCAGGAACTCCGGCACGGCGCCTCCCGACCATGCCTCATCCAGCTCGACCACCCGCCCGACGAGCGCTTCCACGATGGGGAGCCTGCCCACCATTTCGGGATCGCCCTTGGAACTGGAGATGGCCAGACCGAGCGAGGCGGCCGTCCAGTAGAGCAGCGGCACGTCCCGCTTGCGCGTGCGGGCGAGGGCCGCGGCGATATCCTGATCGGCCTTGACGGCAAAACCGGGATAGCGCGCATCCAGGCCCCGCATGCCGTAGCCGTGGGCGCGCAGGTAGAGCCGGCGGGCGCGGGCGCGCTGGGCGTCGCGGCGGTCCAGACTTTCGCCGGACATCGCGGCGGGTTGCTCGACGAACGCGTAGGCGTACTCCGTGAAGCCGCTGGACGCCGCCATCAGGAGATCCGGATTCCTGGGCGCCTCCGCCAGCAGGCTTTCCATGAGCTTGAGGCCGAAGGGCAGCGCGGCCCCGACGAGATCGGGATCGTCATCCTCTTCATAGGTGGAACCGCCCGAGGCGAGCGCGCTGGCCACTTTGTTCACGGCCATGCGCTTGATGGAGCAGCCGCTGACGGCAGCCAGCAGGCAGCAGGCGGCGAGCAGACGCTGGGGCATCGTCATCATAGTTGCAGAAGCTCAGCCCCGATTTTAACTATCTTACGGGTAGAGCGCTTGGTGGGGCGGACCCCCCGGTCCGCGCGGGTCCCCCTGGACCCGCTGGCCTGTCGTGATCGAAAAGCCGGCCAGGGGGCCGGCTGCGGACGAGGGCGTCCGCTCAACAACCCGGCTACCGCAGAAGCGCGGACGCCGCCCAGACTACCGGCGCCTGTCCGTGGAAATCGCCGGTCATGCGGTCGCGGGTCATGTAGTAGTCCAGATCGTCCAGCTTGTTGGTGCCGGCGCAGACCGAGGTCACATCGGCATTGCGGTCGATGTAGCCCACCAGCGCCAGCCAGGCCTTGCGCGCGGCCGGCCCGTAGGTAGCCACGTCCAGCAAGCCCTTCTTGACGCCGGTGACGAAGGCGAAAGTGAACATCCCGGTGCCGGAGGTCTCCGGCCAGGAATCGGGGCGGTCGATCAACTGGCGCCACATGCCATCGGAGCCCTGGTTGTCGAGCAGGCCCTTCATCATTTTCCGGTAGCCTTCCAGAATGCGCGCGCGGCGGGGGTGGTCCTTGGGCAGCGAGCTGAGCAGTTCGGCCATACCGGCGGCCATCCAGCCGTTGCCGCGGCCCCAGAAGTACTTCGCCTCGGTCTCGTGATAGAACAGGCCGTTGGGCTGCTGCAGTTGGTCGAGGTAGGCGACCATCTCCATCGAAGCGCGATCCAGGTAAACCGGGTTTCCGGTGGCGCGGAAGGCTTGCACCTGAACCATGGTGATCATGTACATGTCGTCGATCCAGAAGCGCGTTTCCGGCGTCAAGCCGTCGGGCCGCGGACTGGCCCACTGCCGGTCGGCGAACCACAGGCCGAGTTCGAGATGCCTGGGGTCCTTGGTCTCCATGTAAATTTGCAGCGGGAGGGTGCCGAAAACCGAATAGTCCACGCCCCGCGCCTGCACGATCAACCCGGCATCCGGCCCAAGCAGCGGGTCGAAGCGCTTAACCAGGGAATCCATCAGATCCTTATCCTTGGTGAGGCGGGCGAAGGTCAGGGAGCCATACCAGGCGCAGACTTCCGGATAGATGATGCGCCGCGGATCCTGGTGCGGGCTCTTGACGAAATGCTCGGCCACGCGCTTGCCGATTTCCGCGGGCGACATGCGGGCGGGCCAGTTGACGAAGTAATCGCCCGCGGCGGCGTCGGGCAGAGCCGCCTTGACGAAAGAGATCACCGCCCCATCGGGATCGGTCACGACGAGCTTGGTGTACGGCCGTTCGCGCGGCGGCATCCCGGGCATGCCCGGCCCTCCACGCCCGGGCCTCTGATCGGGCGCGGGTGCCGCGCCGGGCGCGGGCACTGCCAAGGGAAAGGGCCTGAAGTTCTGATTGGGTGCGCCCCTTCCAGCGCTCGCGGGCGGCGCTCCCGGCGCGGCCGTTCCCACCGGCACGCCCCTCTGATTCTCATCAGGCCGAGCCTCCTCGGGTGAGAGCTTAACCGTCATGCCGAGACTGGTCAGTAACTCGCGCGTGGCCTTGAGATCGGCGACGCCGAAGATGATACCCGACTTGACGTCGGGACCGGCTTGCACGATGTCGAGTTCCTGCCCGGAATTCCCGGGCATGCGCACGCGCGCGGGAATGCTGGTGCTGATGAGGCTGAATCCCAGCTTGTCCAGGTAGAACGCCCGCGTAGCCAGCGGGTCCTTCGCCGGCGAGATGGCGCCCACGATAGTAGTCGCCACACGTTTGGGGCCGAGGTGCTGGCCGCGGTCTTCCCAGTGGTGCGATCCGGGCAGGTACTGCGTGTACTCGATGGTCTGGCCCTCGGGTTCCCGGTTGACTGTCAGCAGGTTTCCGGCGCCTGCCTTGCGCACATCGCGAATCTCGACCCCGCGCTTCACGTACTCGTCGTGCATGGCCTGAAGGTCGCTCGATTCCCAGCAGACGTGCATCAACCCGAGGGGCCGCGGCGGGTCCGTTTGCGGGTACAGCTCGACGAACTGGTGGTCATTGACCTTAAGATAGTCTTCCGTGATGCGGCCGGCGCTATCCTTGGTCGCGTAAAACTCCTCGAACCCCAGTTTGTCGACGTAGAACGCGCGCGCGGCATCGAGGTTGGCGACGCGGAAGGCGACGTGCGCGATGCCAGTCTGGTTGGCCGGCTGAGCCCAACCGAGCGAAGCGCAGAAAAAGCCGATGAATATCGATGTCAGTTTCATATTTCGTATACCTGGACCGGTTTATGATAACTCAATTCGCCGCCCAGCCGTGCGTTGGGGTGACACGTTGGGGTGCGCGTTGGGAGCGCGACGTGGAAGTGGCGAGATCGCGGCAACCGCTCTGGGTCCCACACGGAACCGTGAGCGTCAGCGAGCGGCCCGAACCGGCGGACGACTCTGCCCGGCGCCCGCGACCTCTCACACTCAGCCTGCTGCCTGCCGCCCGATGTCGCGTGACCAGGGCCGGCGTGCCGCTCGGGCCGCTCGCTGACGCTCGCGGTTCCGTGGGGTTTCCCAGGGGGGCTTCACTTCCATGTCGCACACCCGTGCTCGTTGGGCTGCACCGTAGCCGTCTACGTGTTTCGCCCCCGATCCGCAAAAACCCGAGAGAAACGGAGCCCGTGACGTACTACATCCGCGTACATCACCGTGGGCAGGTCGAGTCCGCAGGCGGCCTTCGCGAGCGAGAATCCCGGACGGACTATGGAGTTCTGGCGGGCTTCGTCCGATTCCTTTATTGGACCCGGTCCCCACGGAAGCGCAAGCGCTGGAAGGCGGCTATGGATCATTCAACAAGAAATCGAGTGGTGACGTTCCGTTTATCGGAGGAGGAGTACGACGCTCTAAAGACCGCGTGCGGCGCGGAACAGGATTCGGTTTCCGCCGTCGCCCGCCGGACCGTTCTGGAATGGGCGGAGGCGGTTTCGACACAGCCAAAAGTCCAAAAGCGTCTGACCGAGATCGACGAGAAGCTGGACACGCTTCTCGGGCTGATCTATCGGGATCGGCATCTCGCCACCAAGGCGTCCTGAGCGGGTAGCGCCGGCCCGCGCCGCCGCGAGATCCCGCCTGGTGTCAGAATTGAAGGGTGGGCAAGGAACTCGCGAGCATATGACACCCGGGAGCGGCGAATCGTTCCAGTCCGTCTTCGCCGGCAAGCACATCCTGATCACCGGGGGACTGGGGTTCCTCGGGTCGACGCTGGCCTGCCGGCTGGCGGGATTCGGCGCGGACGTGCAACTGGTGGACAGCCTGGTCCCCGAATACGGAGGAAACCGTTTCAACATCCGCGGGTTTGAAGGCGCCGTGCGCGTGAACATCTCGGACGTGCGCGACGAGCACAGCTTCCGCTACCTGGTCGGCGGGCAGGACTACCTTTTCAACCTGGCCGGCCAGACCAGCCACCTGGATTCCATGCTGGACCCTTTCACCGACCTGGAAATCAACTGCCGGGCGCAGCTCTCCATCCTGGAAGCGTGCCGCAAGTACAACCCGGCGATCCGCATCGTCTTCGCCAGCACGCGCCAGATCTACGGCAAGCCGGACTACCTCCCGGTGGACGAGAAGCATCTCTGCCGCCCGGTGGATGTCAACGGGGTCAACAAGATGGCGGGCGAGTGGTTCCATATCCTGTACCACAACGTGTATGGAATCGCGGCCTGCGCCCTGCGATTGGGGAACACGTATGGGCCGCGCATGCGGATCAGGGACGCCCGCCAGACCTTCCTGGGAACCTGGATTCGGATGGCTATCGAGCAAAAGCCGTTCGAGGTTTGGGACGGCCATCAACTGCGCGACTTCACCTTCGTCAACGACGCGGTCGAGGCGTTTCTGCTGGCCGCCGCCGATGATGGATCGAACGGCCGCATCTTCAACCTGGGCGGCCATGGCCCCGTCAGCCTGAAAGAGGTGGCCGATCTGCTGGTGGACCTGGGCGCGCCCGCCGGATACGTGGAGCGGTCGTTCCCGCCGGAGCGCAAGCAGATCGATATCGGCGACTACTACGCCAACGACGGCGCCATCCGCCGGGCGCTGGGCTGGGAACCGCGGACGGCTCTTCGCGAGGGTCTGGCGCGGACCCTGGCGTACTTCCGGGAGCACTTCGGGGAGTACGCGTAGCGGCGCGGGCGGTTTGGGTGAACCGGGATCGAGAAACTCCGCGGCGCCGGCCTACTCCGATTTCCGTTATGGTGATGTCATGCGGGCGTGGCTGAAGGCGCACATACGGCTGGTTCTGCCGGTAATCGGCGGGTTGAGCCTCGTCCCCGCCTACGTCCACGCATATGCCCTGGCCGGCCCATCCGCCATACCGACGGTTCTCGTCGGTGACAAGGTCATCGTGAATAGCGCCGCCTATCGGCTGACGCTACCCTATTCCAACGTGACGCTATTTCAGACTGCTTTGCCAAGGCGGGGAGACCTGGTCCTGCTGCACGTCTTGAACGATCCTCACCTGAAGCTCGCGTTCTTCAAACGAGTCGGCCCGATCCACTCCGTCGAGAAAGCAACGGCATTCCGGAAGCACTCCAAGAGCCCCGCCATTCTCGTGGCGGATCGCAGCCATGTCAGGCACCGGATCGATTGCCGTGCTGGAGGTGGTGCCGGCCGTAGCAGCGGCAAAAAACGGCTCCCGAAGGAGAACCTGCAGCTCGCAGGGCCACAGGATCGCGGTTGGGCTCATACTGAATGAGATTTGAAAGTCCAAAATGGAAATTCCGGGTACTATGAGACATGAACCGCATATTCCCGTCGCTCGCGATTGCAGTACTGGCAGCGGCCCCGGCCTGGTCGCAACCGGCTCCCCTTTCCGGCTTCTCCGACGAGGGGACGTTCATCTTCTTCGTGAATGAAGAACGCGTCGTCACGAATACCTTTAACTGGAAGACCGACGGCACGTTTGAGAGCAGGACGGTGACCTCCGTGGCGGGGCAGACCGCCGAATCCACCCTCACCATTACCCCGGACGCGGAGGGCCGCTGGATCGCGGCGGTGGTGGAAAGCGCGGCCGGCAAGGTGGTCATAAAGCGCGATGGCGCCGACGTTACCACGACCGTCCGCGACAAGCCAACCACCATCCATCTGAAGGAGGATGTGCTCACGCTCCAGGGAACGTCGCTGGCCCTCATCAGCCAGGCGCTGCGGCGGTATGACGCGGCCAAGGGCGGCAGGCAGGAGTTCCCTTGCCTGGTTTTGGGCGCCAGTTCGGTCACCGTGTCCGTGGAGCGCAGGCAGGCCGTGGAGCGCACCGTGGGCGCGCGCGATCTTTCGCTTACCCAGTGGGTGTACACCGTCCCCGGAATGGATATCAGCGTGCTCGCCGACAAGGACGGCCGCATCTACTCCGGCGAGATCCCCGCGCAGCACGCCACTTTCGTACGCGGGGGATACGAGGCGCTGCGCAAGCCGCCGGTGGACGATCCGCTGGTATCGGCCGCGAAGTACGAAGTCAAGGTCGATTCCAACGTCATGCTGCCGATGCGCGATGGCATCAAGCTGGCAACCGATATTTACCTTCCCGTGGGCGTCGAAAAAGCGCCGGTCATCCTGGTGCGCACGCCTTACAAGAAGGAGATGTCCGAACTTCAGGCCCGGTATTACGCGCGGCGCGGCTACGCCTTCGCCCTTCAGGATACCCGCGGGCGCTTCAGCTCCCAAGGCGAATGGGAGCCCTTCGTGAACGAGGCCAAGGACGGCTACGACACCATCGAGTGGCTGGCGGCGCAAGCGTGGTCGAACGGCAAGGTGGGGATGATCGGCGCGTCCTACCTGGGGTGGGTTCAGTGGTTTGCGGCCAGCCAGCATCCGCCGCACCTGGTCACCATGATTCCCAACGTCTCGCCGCCGGACCCGTTCCACAACATGCCGTACGAGAATGGCGTGTTGTTTCTTTACGGCGCCTTGTGGTGGGCAACCGTGGTGGAGAGCGAGGCCACCGCGGACATCTCGGGCGCGGCGCTGACCAACGCGCTCGACAAGAAGTTCGGCAAGCTCATGAACTCGCTGCCGGTCATCGATCTCGACAAGGCCGTGCTCGGTAAAGAGAACCGCTACTGGCGAAACTGGATTACGCATCCATCGGCGCAAGACAAGTACTGGGCCGACACCATGTTCCTGGACAAGCTGAAGGACGTCAACATCCCGGTATTCCACCAATCCGGCTGGTACGACGGCGATGGCATCGGCACCAAGCTGAACTACCTCAAAATGGCGAGTTACGGCCACGGCGATCAGAAGCTGACTATCGGCCCGTGGCCGCACAGCGATACGGCCTCGCGGCGCTTTGGGGGCCGCGATTTCGGTCCGCAGGCCATCGTCGATTTGCAGCGCGATTATCTGCGCTGGTTCGACTATTGGCTGAAGGGCATCGACAACGGCATCATGAAGGAGCCGCTGGTGAGCGTCTTCGCCATGGGTTCGAACAAGTGGTTGCAAGGGCCGAAATACCCGCTGCCGGAGACGCGCTTCGAGAAACTGTACCTCGCCAGCGGCGGCCACGCCAACACGTCGAAGGGCGATGGCAAGCTCAGCTTCACCGCGCCCGCCGCCGCCGCGCCGCCCGACCGCTATGTCTACGATCCCGGCGACCCCACGCCCGATCCGTCGTTCCTTGAGCGCACCGCGGAGGAAGAAAAAACCGCGCGTCCGCAGGAGGAGTTGAAGAAAGAAGCCGAAGCGCAGCGCGACAAGGTCACCGCGGCGCGCCAGGACATCCTGGTCTACGTGACCGAGCCGTTCGACAAGCCCTACACCTTCGCGGGGCCGGTTTCCGCGGTGATTTACGCTTCCAGCTCGGCGCGCGACACGGACTGGTTTGTGCACCTGATGGAGGTCGATGAGGAGGGCAAGTTCTGGCCGCTGTTCGCGATGGGCTCCGGCAAGGTGCGGGCGCGCTACCGCAATTCCATCAGCCAGGCCGAGTTCCCGAGGCCGGGCCGGATTTACGCCTACACAATCGATTTGTGGCAAACCGGGATAACGATTCAGCCGGGCCACCGCTTGCGGATCGAAGTTGCGTCGGCGCAGTTTCCCTTGTTTGAACGGAATCTGAACACCGGCGGGAACAATGAGACCGAAACCAGGTTCGTACCGGCGAAGCAGGCGATTTACCACGATGCCAAACATCCGTCGCACATTCTGTTGCCGACGATTCCGGAGAAGTGAGGGCGCCCGGGTGGGGCGGACGCCCTCGTCCGCGGCCGGCCCCCCGGCCGGCTTCTCGCAAGTGGCGGGCACCTGATTCTGCGGGCTGGTAGCGGGACGGGGGCGTCCCGCGCGGACCAGGGGGTCCGCCCTACTGCCGCGTGGCGTCCACTCTCGATTCGTGGTGAACTAATACCATGACCGCGAGATGCCGTTCCTTTGCCGCGGGCAAAGGCACCAAATCACACGGTCGAAGACCTGGTACCATGACCGCGAGGTCCGGCGCTATTGCGAAACCGCTCGCTGACGTTCGCGGCTCTGTTCGGAACCGCGGCCGTGAGGGAGTGGACCTGGACCGAGGAGCACAACGTTGACTAACCGACCATTCCTTTCGATTGCCCTGCTGGCGGCCGCGCTGCCGATGTGGAGCGCCGGGCCCGTCCGGGAACGCCGCAATTTCGATGACGCCTGGAAGTTTCAGCTTGGCGACGCCGCCGGCTCGGAGCTGCCCGCCGCCGATGACAGCGCGTGGCGCAAGCTGAACCTGCCGCATGACTGGTCCATCGAAGGCCCCTATAGCGCCTCGAACGCCAGCGGAACCGGCTTCCTGCCGGGTGGCATCGGCTGGTATCGCAAGACGTTCCAGCTCCCCGAAGCGCTGCGCGATCGAAGAGTGTTTCTCGCCTTCGACGGCGTCTACCGCGATAGCGACGTGTGGATCAACGGCCACCTGCTGGGCCACCGGCCCTACGGATACTCGTCGTTCGAATACGAGATGACGCCCTACCTCAATTTCGGCGGCGCTCCCAACGTGGTGGCCGTGCGCGTGGATCACTCGGCGGCGGCGGATTCGCGCTTCTATACCGGCAGCGGCATCTACCGCCATGTCTGGCTCAACGTCACTTCGCCGGTGCACGCCGTTCACCGGGAGACCTATGTCTACACGCCCTGGACCAGCGACGCGCAGGCCCTGGTCTCCATCGAGACTCCCGTGACCAACCAGTCCGCGGCTGAATCAGCGATCAAACTGATCACCTCCATCGAGGACCCCGCCGGGCATGAAGTGGCCACGGTATCCACCGAGGACCGCCTGGCGGCGGGCGCCATCCGCGCCTTTACGCAACAGACCGCGGTGGCGAAACCGCGGCTCTGGTCGCTCGACGCGCCCAACCTGTACACCGCCGTGACGCGCGTCTTCGTCAACGGCGCGCTGACGGACGAAGCCCGCACGCCCTTCGGCATCCGCACCATCCGCTTCGACCCCAACCACGGCTTCTTCCTCAACGGCCAGCCGCTCAAGCTCAAGGGCGTCTGCATCCACCACGACCTGGGCGGGCTGGGCGCGGCATTCTCCGAAGCGGCCCTGGAGCGGCGGCTGAAGGCGCTGAAGGAGCTGGGCGTCAACGCCATCCGCTGCTCCCACAATCCCATGGCGCCCGAGGAGTACGACCTCTGCGACCGGCTCGGCCTGCTGGTGATGGACGAAGCCTTCGACGAGTGGACCGCCGGCAAGCACAAATGGATAGAGGGCTGGAACGCGGGCACGCCCGGCACCCGCGGCTACCACGAGGTCTTCCAGGAGTGGGCCGACCGCGACATCTCCGACATGGTGCTGCGCGACCGCAACCACCCCTCCATCGTGCTGTGGAGCATCGGCAACGAGATCGAGTACCCCGGAGATCCCTTCGGCCACCCCATGGGCCGCGACGGTCTCAAGCCGAAGATGCTGAACGGCATCGATCTGGTTTCGACGGCGCGCCGCCTGATCGCCGATGTCAAGCGGCTGGACGGCACGCGCCCCGTGACCGAGGCGCTGGCCGATACGCTGGCGTCCAATGCCACCGGACTCGCCAACCTGCTGGACGTGGCCGGTTACAACTACCTGGAGCAGTATTACGCGGCCGACCACAAGACTTACCCCAACCGCATCCTGCTGGGCAGCGAGAATTCGCACTCGCTCGACGCCTGGCGCGCCGTGGCGGCGAACGAGTATGTGGCCGGCCAGTTCCTGTGGACCGGCATCGACTATCTCGGCGAATCCGAGCGCTTCCCGAACCGCGGCAGCGGCGCCGGGCTGCTGGACCTGTGCGGTTTCCGCAAGCCGCTCGCGTATCTCCGCGAAGCGCTGTGGAGCGCGCGGCCGATGGTGTACGTGGCTGCCCGCGAGGCCGGCCCCGCCGCTCGGTCCCCCAACCGCCCCGTCGCCGTGGTGGAACATTGGAATTGGGCCGGCGACGCGCGCAAGGCCATCCCGGTTGAGGTGTACACCAATTGCGCTTCCGCCGAGCTGTTTCTAAACGGCCGTTCGCTGGGCGAGAAGCCGGTGGCGGACCGCCTGAACCCGGTGCTGCACTGGGACGTTCCCAACGAGCCCGGCGTGCTGCGCGCCATCGGCAAGCGCGATTCCAAGGAAGCCGCGCGCTTCGAGCTGCTCACGGCCGGCGCGCCGCACCACCTGGTGTTGACGCCCGATAAGGCCACGCTGGCGGCGGGCGGGCAGGACCTGTCAAGCGTGGCGATCGAGGTCGTGGACGCCCAGGGCCGGCGCGTGTACGGCGCCGGGGCGGAAGTGGAAGTGCAGGTGAGCGGACCGGGCGAACTGGCGGCACTGGATACCGGCGATCTGCGCGACATCAGCCCGGTCCAGGCCAACCATCGCAAGACGTATCAGGGCCGGGCGCTGGCGATGGTGCGCTCGGGAGCGGAAGCGGGTAAGGTGACGGTGCGGGCGTCGGCGCCGGGCCTGGAGGCTGGCGAGGTGGCGCTGGAGGTGCGGTAGGGCGGACCCCCTGGTCCGCGCGGGACGCCCTCGTCCCGCTCTTCGCTCGGAGAATCAAGTACCTGCCACTGGCGAGAAGCCGGCCAGGGGGCCGGCTGCGGACGAGGGCGTCCGCCCCACAGTGCGCCACAACTCCCGGCGACGCGGGCAGCGGCTGGAGCCTAGCCGTTTTGGAAAACTAAGTGCCTGAAAATAGGCCAGTTACTGAGACGACGCGGCTAGACTCTAGCCGCGCTACGGGGCAGGCGGGCCCCGCCGGCATCGCTGGCGAAAGCGCAACGGAGCGCGCTCGCGTCGCAGTGGAATGTGGCCAGAGGGAGGCCGGTCTCCAGGTCCCACAGCCTCAGCGTGTTGTCTCCGGACGCGGGAACCGCACGCTTTCCGTCCGGCGTCACCGCGGCGCCAGCCGCAGAACCGGAGTGGCCAGCCAGCGTGCGCATCCCGGAGACAACCAAGGCTCCCGGCGCAGGCGGGGCGCGGCGACAGGGCGCAGTGGCTTATAATCGTTGGCACGTCAGGTATCGCTAATATGCCACTACGATCGACTTTGCTTCGCAACGCGCTCCTCGTGTCCGTCCTGTTAACCGGCGGCGCTCAGGCGCAATGGGTTCCCGCTAACCCCGTGACCGCCTTCAAGCAGCAGCCCGATGGCGTCCTGCTGACTTTGGGCACCGGCGTCCTCCGCGTGCAGGTTTGCACCGATTCCATCCTTCGCATCACACAGTCCCCCACCGCGGCCATCCCCGAGCTGCCGGAGTACGTGGTCGTCAAGACTTTCTGGCCGGCGGCGAAGTTCACCGTGCAGGAGGAGCAGCGCGGCATCGCCATTTCCACCAGCCGCGTCCGCGTCGTCGTCAGCCGCGTGGACGGCTCTCTCACCTACGGCGAGATTGGGGGCAAGCACCTGGTCTCGTTCGGCCCCAACACCCTGACACCGGTCACGGTCAACGGCGAGAAAATGTACCAGTCCGAAGCGGACATCGGGATGTGGAATTCCACCGAAGCCTTCTACGGGCTCGGCCAGCACCAGGCCGGCGTGTGGAATTACCACGGCGAATCGGTTCCGATGGCGCAGGATAACACCAACCTCGCCATACCCCTGCTGCTTTCGAGCAACGGGTACGGCATCTTCTGGAACAACGCATCCCGCGGAGCGTTCGACAACAAGTTCCTGCACGGCATGTACATCACCTCGGAAGCCGCCGACACGGTCGACTACTACTTCCTGTACGGCCCGGACTTCGACAAGATGGTCGCCAGTTACCGCGAACTGACCGGCACGGCGCCGCTGTTCGGCAAGTGGGCCTACGGCTTCTGGCAATGCAAGAACAAGTACAACTCGCAGGCGGAGTTGCTGGAGGTGGCGCGCAAGTACCGCGAGCTGCACATCCCCGCCGATAACATCGTGCAGGACTGGTACTGGTGGGGCACCATGGGCGATTTCAAGTTCAACAAGAACTATCCCGACCCGCCCGCCATGCTCAAAGGCTTGCACGACGACCACTTCCACCTCATGATTTCGGTGTGGCCGTACATCGCCCCCGGTTCGGATGTCTACACCGACATGGACAAGAAGGGCCTCTTCATCGCCAAGATGATGGGCCGCGGTTCCCACCCCGAGGGCTCGGGCCTCTACGACGCCACCAATCCCGAGGCCCGCAAGTATTACTGGAACCTGATGAACAACGCGCTTTTCAAGATCGGCGTGGATGCCTGGTGGCTGGACACCACCGAGCCGGAAACCGCGGGGCGCGAGGTAAATCTCATGTCCCTCAACAAGCTCGCCATCGGCAACGGGGCGCGCTACAACAACCTCTATCCGCTCATGACCACCAAGGGCGTGTACGAGGGACAGCGCGCCGCCTCCGACCAGAAGCGCGTGTTCATCCTGACCCGCTCTTCCTATGCCGGGATGCAGCGGAACTCGGCCGCCACCTGGAGTGGCGACGTCAATTCCGATTGGGAGGACCTGCGCCGGCAGGTGCCCGCCGGGTTGAATTACTCGCTCTCCGGAATGCCCTACTGGACCACCGACATCGGCGGGTTCACCTCCGGCAGCCCGGACGATCCGGCTTACCGCGAGTTATTCATCCGCTGGTTCCAATACGGCGCGTTCTGCCCCATCTTCCGCGTGCATGGAACGCGGACGCCCAGCCACAACGAGCTGTGGAGCTATGGGCCGGAAGCGCAGAAGATCCTGACCGCGTTCGACACGCTGCGCTACGAGTTGATGCCGTACATCTACTCCGTGGCCTGGAAGACCACCAGCGAGCACTACACGCCCATGCGGCCGCTGGTGATGGACTACCGCACCGACGTGCGCGCGCAGAACACCGGCGACGAATTTCTCTTCGGCCCTTCGATCCTGGTCAGCCCGGTGACCGAGCAGGGCGCCACCGCGCGCCACCTGTATCTGCCGAAGGCGCAATGGTACGACTTCTGGAGCGGCAAAATCCTGGAGGGCGGCAAGGCCATCGACGCCGCCGCTCCGCTGGAGCGAATTCCGCTGTTCGTCCGAGCCGGTTCCATCGTGCCCATGGGGCCCGACGTGGAGTACGCCGCCGAGAAACCCGCCGATCCCATCGAACTGCGCGTCTATCGCGGCGCCGACGCCGCCTTCAACTTATATGAAGACGAAAACGACACCTACAACTACGAGAAGGGCGTCTACGCCGTGATCCCCGTCGAGTGGAACGATAAGGCCGCGACCCTGACCATCGGCGAGCGCAAGGGCAGTTTCCCGGGGATGCTCGCCAACCGGACGTTCCGGATCGTGTTCGTTGGCGACGGCCACGGCGCGGGCATCGGCTCGACAGCCAAGCCCGACAAGGTTGTGCCGTACGCGGGCCAGCCGGTGACGGTGAAGCCGTAAAGAAGAAATGGAGCCACAGATGAACACAGATAAACACAGATAACCCCATCAGGCAGTTCTTTCATCTGCGTTCATCTGTGGCCCAACTTGTCTTTTTCAAGCCTTCTGAGGAGCCGTACTTTGACCAAGAGTCGCCTGTGGTTGTTGCCGCTGCTTTGCGCCGGAGCCGCCTCCGCGGCCAACTACCAGAACTTCCGCGTCGCCGTTTACGCGCGCGCTTATGAGGTCCGGCAGATGAAGGACCCAGCCTGGCTGGAGGCCCGGTGGGCCACCATTACCAGCGGCCTGAAGGTCGACAAGATCTACCTGGAAACCCATCGCGACGGCGTGATCCCGGACCAGGAGACTCTCGACACGGCGAAACGGTTCTTCCAGAGCAAAGGCGTCCGGACGGCCGGTGGAATCGCCACCGTAGCCAACGAAAGGAATCGCTTCGAGACGATTGTCTACACCGATCCGGAGCAGCGCAGGAAGCTGAGGGAAGTTGTCGAGTACACCGCCCGGAACTTCGACGAGATCATCATCGACGATTTCTTCTTCACCAGCAGTAAGACGGAATCGGATATTCAGGTGAAGGGCGACAGGACCTGGACGCGCTTTCGCCTCGATCTTATGGCCGAAGTGTCCCGCGATCTGTTGGTGGGACCGGCCAGGAAGGTCAATCCGAAAGTCAAGATGGTGATCAAGTACCCGAACTGGTGGGGGCATTTCCAATACCTGGGTTACAACCTGGAGGACGAGCCGCGCATCTTCGACGGCGTCTACACCGGCGCCGAAACCCGCAACCCGGCCAGCCCCGGCCAGCACCTGCAACAATACCTGGGCTACGACCTGTTCCGATACCTGGAGAATATCAAGCCCGGCGGCAATGGCGGCGGCTGGGTGGATGAGGGCGGCTGGCGCGACAAGGAGCGCTTCGCCGAGCAACTGCAACTGCCGCTCTTCGCCAAAGCCCCGGAAATGACGCTCTTCGATTTCCGCCAGTTACTCCAACCCATGCGCGACGCTCCGGCGTCGGGACCCAATACCATCCCTGCCTACGCCGGCAGCGTCTTCGAGCAGGTGGATGCGTTCCTCGGGAAACTGGGTAAGCCGATCGGCGTCAAGAGCTATAAGCCGTACCATTCCTCCGGCGAGGACTTCCTGCACGACTTTCTGGGGATGCTCGGAATCCCCGTCGAACTGACTCCGGAGTTCCCCACCGAGGCGCCCACGGTGCTGCTCACCGAATCCGCCCGGTACGACGCCGCGCTGGTGAGCAAGATGAAGAAGCACCTGGCGGACGGCAAGAAGGTCGTGATCACCTCGGGCCTGCTGAGAGCGATGCAAGCCAGAGGCATGGGAGAGATCTCGGAGATCGAATGCACCGGCCAGAAAGCCCTGGTGCATGAGTTTCCCCTGCGCGGCCAAACGGCGCGCTCGGAAACCGATATCCTCATTCCGGAAATCCGCTACCCGACCAACGACGCCTGGGAGATCGTTTCCACTGCGGCTCAGGGGCTGGGTTACCCCATACTCCTGCAAGCCGCCTATGGCAAGGGAACGTTGTATGTCCTGACCATTCCCGACAATTTCGGCGACTTATACAATTATCCCCCGGAGGTGCTGGCGCGGATACGGGACGCCGTGGCCGGCGATCTTCCGGTCGTGCTGGAAGGCCCGGGCCAGGTTGGCCTGTTCGTTTACGACAACGGCAAGTTCATTGTCGAGAACTTCGCGGCTCCCGGCGGAAAGTCCGTCGCCGCGCAGGCGCTGGTCGCAGGCAAGGCCGCAACACTCGTGGACGTGGTGACTGGGCAGCGGATACCGGGCCGGCAGCGCGGCGACAGGACGGTCTTCGACCTCACGCTGCCGCCGGCCTCGTACCGGGTTCTTGGCGCGGAATAGGCGGCCAGCGATCTGCCGGGTGCGACGCGGAAGCGGACGCCGGATTCCAGGATCACCAGCATGCCCGCGCGAAAATAGCGCGATCTGCCAGGTGCGACGGGGAAGCGGACGCCGGGGCGATTGCTTGAACCGGGGCTTGGTCCCGCTTCCGCGTTTTGGGGGGGCGCGAATGGTTTCGCGGAACTGTCGCCGGGCCTTCGACGGAGACCCGCGCCGCCGCGCTACGAAACGAAACCGGACCGTCTGCCGCCCTACCGGCGGGCGCGCTTGCTCGCAAGAAGGATCAGCGCGCCAACTCCGAACAGCACCACCGATCCGGGCTCGGGCACGGACGAGGTGTCGATCTCGACGTTATCCAGTATAGCTCCCGCAAACGGATAAGTGCCGCCCTGGTCGGTGAAGGTGAGATAATCCGTAACAGTACTGGCCACCGTGAAGGGAATGGAGATCGGCGCATACGTATTGCCGCCAACGACTTGGATCGACTGGGGGACGATCAGCCCTCCGACGCCTCCGAAATCCACTTGCACTACGGCGTTCGCGTCGGTGATGTCTGTGGTGTACCAGGCCTCCAGATCGAAGCTGAGCACGTAGTTGCCGGGGCCGAGGGTGATGGGCGCGTAGATTACCCCTCGCTGGTTACCGGCGCCGGTGGTATCGATGCAATAGCCAGACGCGGGAGCCGAGCAAAGCTGAGAATAGTACGAGCCACCGACCAGGTCAATCGATCCGGAAGAGAGGTAGAACTGCGTGTTGCCGATTCGGCTGCCGCCGTTGGTGTCGTCATCAATCGGAGCACCATTCTCGTCGAAACCCTCGAAGAATACCGTCCCCGCGGGCGATGCCAAAGCCACCACCAAAAACAGCAGCAAAAACTTCACGCTCTTCATAACGTCCTCCAAATAGGCTGTGTTCGTACCTGCAGCAGTGCCGGCTTGAGAGCCGGCTGCCGGCGCCGCGCCGAAACTGCCACGCTCAAGATCCGCTTGAGATTATACCATTCCGGCGTCACAACGGTTCAATGGGTGGCCCGCGCCAGGAAATGTGTCTCATAGTACCTTTCGGCACGCGCTGGGACGGGACCCGCCGCTCCGGACCGGCGGCTTGCGGGACGAGTTCGCGCGCCGGGTTCGTCATCCGCCGCTACAACTCGCGGACCTGGTGCCTTGACCGCGAGAAACCGTTCCTTTGCCACGGGCCGCTCGCTCACGCTCGCGGTTCTGTCCGGAACCGCGGGCGTGAGCGAGCGGCCCGGTAATGGCACCAAATCACACGGTCGAAGACCTACGGGAAGAGCCGCGCGAACGCGATGCCGAAGCCGGGGTTTATCGCGATCGCCGCCGGGAAACCCGGGTTCGCGATGAACCGCACGCCCAGTGCACCAAACAGGCGTTCTGGCGCCCGACCCCACGGCCGGGAACGCAGCCGGCCCAAGCAGACCGCGGCGAACACAAAAGTCGCGGCGATTCGGAAAGTTGCCGCGGAGACGCGCCAGGACCGCACCGGCGCCGTGCTCCACTCGCTGGCCGAAGAGCGTGGTCCGTGCGTAGGAAAGAGAAGGGCGCATAGTGTCTGCTGTTGCGAAACCGTTCACGCGGTTAACGACTCCGATTGACCAGTGGATCGACCCGTGTATCGGGCAATCGCGGCTGACCGTGCCGATACTTCGACGATCACGGCGCCGCGGAAGAAACCCGCCTGGCCGGGACACGCGCGGTCTCCCGACAGAAGCAGTCCTGACCGGAAAACGAGGACCGGGCCTGCTACGCGCCTGCTCCACCAAGCCGCCAGGGGGCGAACCTTTGTGCCGCCGTGCGCAAGGCCGCATTTTCGCCGGGCGTTGCAAACCGAAGCGCCCACAACCCAGCGGGAAACAGTACCAGCAGTATTGTGGACCACCCGATCCGCAACACCAGAGAGGAGACCGGAACCGCGCAGTAAAGAATCAGAATGGCGGCCAACACGCTTCCCATCTTGAGCAAACGCGCGCCTTCCACCCTATAGGGGCTTATCCAGTAAGTGAGTACCACCGAAATTACTCCCATCAACAGGAAAGTTCCAAAGGTGGCGATCGCCCCGCCCCACATCCCGTACCGCGGAATCAGGATGAAGTACAGAGCGACGCAGACGGCCATTCCGGTCCAGGTGCAGACAGGCTCATAGCCGGGCCGGCCCGCTGCCAAAAGACGGCACCGCAGAAACTCCCCGACGCTTCGCAGCGCATAGGCGCAGGCGATCACCGGTATCAATGGCGCGGCCGTCCGGAATTGAGGGGCCACCAGGATACTCAGCCCCGGCTCGGAACCGAGCGTCAACGCCAGAGCAACCGAAGAAACCAGCAGGACGGCGTACGTAAACAGGCGCGCGAACACCGCATCCGCATCCTCCATGCCCAGAATCCGGTACACTTGCGCGGCCCAATACGCGTGAAACGAGCTGTATGGCGCCGACACCAGCATGCCAATCTTGTAAGCGAGCGCATAGAGGCCGACTTCGGCCAGAGACCGGTAGTGGCGCAAGACGAACTGGTCTCCGAAGTTGATGACGAACATGGCAATCATGCTCAGCCCCAGGGGCACCGAGAAACGAAGCATACGGACAAGCAGGCTGAAGGACATGCCGGGGCGCAGCTTCCGAACCAGATAGGCCACCAGGATCGCCGCGACCGCGATGGTGGTGGACAGAGTGGTGATCATATAGGCCATGACGCGCATTTTGAGCACGCCCACCAGCACTGCGATCCCCACCACCGTCAAGGCGATGCGCAGCAGGCTGATCTTGACATAGACCGACTGCTCATCCTCCACGCGCAGCCATACGAAAAGCGCCTCGACGCCATAGCCGAAAGGCATAAAAACGAAAACCACCGGCAGGTAGCGCAGGGCGGAGGGAGTCCGGAAAACGTATTGCGCCAGGCTTCCCATGGCGGGCCAGCAGATCAGCCCGGCTATGGCGCCGAGCAGGAACGATCCCCAAACCGCCGTACCCACCACTTCGGCCCTTTCCCGTTTCGAGTTCTTCCGAAAATAGAAGTAGCCGAGAGTTGACGAGAGGGTTCCGCAGAGCAGTACGCTCAGCACCGAGGAGACCTGCTCGATGAGCGACAGCATCCCGAAATCGTCGCGGGAAAGAACCCGCGTCACGATAGACAGAAGGAAGATGCTGGCTATTCGCTGCCCAACAAGAGGAATGGAATAGAGGCCGGTACCCTGAAGAGCCCCTCGGAAAACCGAGTGCCCGGAAGAACCTGGCTCCGGCGCGGTGGACATACGCGCCTACCTGAACCGCATGGGCGCTACGCCAATAGGTAGGCGCGACCCTAAGCTGTGAGCAAGGAACAAATCGCATTCTAACATGGCGGGTGCGCGCCCGGTTTGACAAGGCGCCGCTACTGGCGGGATACGCGGAGAACCCCGGGGCCCCGCCGGGCGCCCCCGCGAACGAACCCCGGACAGATCCACGGCCACGCGCTGCGCGGCAGGGTGTGCGGGATGCCATGACGCGCCGTACGCCAAACCGCCCAACGGACCCGTCCGGCCGACCACGCCGCGGATCCACTCCGGGATGGCATCGGCATCGTCCAGGTCGAACGGCTCCGCCGAGTGGCCGGTTCGCTCCAACCGGTCCGGAGGTATCGGGTTCGGCATCATCACGCTGTCACCAGCCATGACCGCTCTCCCACGTCCCCGGGTCCCGGCAGGTTCCCGTCCGGCAAAGGCGATGGAGCAGCCCGCTCGTATCGCGGCGCAATGGCCGGTTGGCACGGTTGTTTCAGTAACGCTCACCGGCATCCCCGCCGGGCGCGCCGCCGGCAGCATCCGCACCGGACGAAGGCGATTCGTCACAAAGCCGGCGTACGTCCGTGTCCAGGCGCCGCGGGCCCCGGCCGGCGCGCTGGGATGGGAATCGTCGAAGGCGCCTTACGACCTCATCCGACTCTTCCGGCTCCGGCACGAATTCGCCGTATGCGGCCTCCCGGTCCGCAAAGAGATGGCGCGCCAGGCACTGGCGAGAACCGCCCAGCCGCAGGTTCCATCATCCGCACGCACCCGCATCGCAGCCGCGCGCGCTTCAGTAACGGAGAAGCTTCCGGGGGCGGTGTGCACCTGTCAATTCCGCCTTCTCAGGATCTCTCGTGGTGCTCGCGGATTTCATTCTCGATCTTCCCCGGCGCCGCCCGCAGGAACCAACCTGGGCCGGGCCATCTTTCCTGTTTGGGCTCTGGGATAGGCGTTGCGGCTGAATTCCCGCCCGGTTACACTGGAATGGAAAGCTGTTGACACTCGAATTCCCCGGTCGTCTAATGGTAGGACAGCGGCCTTTGGAGCCGTGAATCGTGGTTCGAATCCATGCCGGGGAGCCAACTTCCGTTTGCTAAGTTTCTCTCCCTGTTGTAGTTGACGCCATCGCGCGTTCTCGCCGTCCCCGTATCCCAAACATTCCGTGGTATTTGCGTCCGGGCCGGTTTCTCCGGTTCGACGTAGTGCAAACCGGGGTGCGCTCTCAACCATGCTGGTTCAGAGCGTTGGCCTCTCTCAACCGCGCGAACTCTCCAGTTTCTCCGTTGACGCCTCCGGTTTAGTTGACAGCCCTGTTGAGAGATGAACCCCTCTCTGCACCGCTTTCGAACCGCGCATCGCGGTATCAGAGAATTGGATCAGTGCTGACCGCCTCCGAGAAGGCGTCGCGCCGAAGGCCGGTTCGGTGCGCCATCTGCACTCGCCAGTCGGTGAGCGCGTCTGATCCTCTGTCCTCGTGCGAGGTCCAGTACGAGGCGTGCCGGTTGTATCTGGAGTCGCAGCGAGAGCACGGCTGGACGCTCTTGGCCGACCGGTTTGACGGCGACGGCCACTCCGGAGCGTCGCTCGACCGTCCGGCGCCGAACCGATTGCTTGCTCTCGTTCGGCGGGGAGGTGTCGATCAGGTCTTCGTTCACCGCCTCGATCGGCGATCCAGGGGTGTGCGCCACTGCGTGACGCTGCTCGACGAGTTCCGGCGCCTCGAAGTGGGACTCGTGATCGTCACCGCTCCCGAACTCGGCCACTCCGCTCAGGACAACTTCATGCTGAATATCATGGCCTCGTTCGCGGAGTTCGAGCGCGAGCTAATTGCGGCACGCATTTCGGACTCGCGGGCGAGGTTGAGAGCGCATCACCTGCGCTTTGCCGGCGGTATCCCGTTCGGCTACGAACCCGACTCGCTCACCAAACAACTTGTGCCCAACGACGAAGAAGAGGCAGTGGTGAAGTGGATCTTCGCGGAAGCTGCCGCCGGCAAGAAGCCATCATAGATTGCCGAAGAAGCCAATTGCCGCGGTTATCGCACGAAGGCGACAAACGGGTGCCCCGGCGGACCGTGGACCGCGCGGCAGATCGTGGCAACCTCCAATCTTACGGCATTCCCTGCCTGAAGGGAGCGGCGCGGCCGCAGCCTTAGTCAGACTACGCGAGGTGAAGGAGGTATTGGAGCGCGCGCCGCGCCTACAGTTGAAGAGCCACTGCCTGGCCCGAATACTGTACCGTCTTGTCCGGGTGCTCCGTAACATCCAAACCGGCGCCATGGTCTTTTCCCACAACCGTCACATGGAACGTCCGCGATCTCAACATGCCCGGAAACGTGCCTTCCCGCGCATCGATCTTGAGCTGGCGTTTGGCATCGTCCCAGTGGAACCCGATGGTCGCATAAACGCCCTTCTCATAGTTATAGTTGTCGTTCTCGTCCTCGTACAGGGTGAAACTGCCGTCGGCGCCGGGATAGATACGCAACTCGAGGGGGTCGGCCCGTTTCTCCGTGGCGTACTGCAGGAACGGCCCCATCGGCAGGATAGACCCGGCCCGTATCATGAGCGGCATGGTGCCGATGTCCGCGTTGGCGGCGATGGCGGCGCCGCCCGCAAGGGCCTGCCCGGTCCAGAAATCGACCCACCGGCTGCCGGCGGGCAGGTACACGCTCCGGGTCCTCGGCCGCGGCTCGGCAGGGGCGGCCTCGCGTGCGTGGATCTCGGGGGTCTTCCAGAAAAGGATGGCTCGAAAGGCCCCATTGGCGCTGTTGGAGGTCTCGAACGCGAAGTCGTACTCCTTGCCGGATTCGAGGTCAACCGGAACGGTGTAGGACTCGACGGAGTCGAAGTTATGAGGAACTTCCTTGCCGTCCAGATAGAGCCGCTTCGGTCCGAAGGCTTTCATGTCGAAGCGGTACTTCCCGGTTTGCGGGGGAATCAGCTTCCCTTCGAAGCGCATCGAGAACGAATAATCCGGGATGAACGCGGGCCATCCCGAGTACCAATCCAGGTTGACGCCCGGCTCAACGTCCTCGTGGCAGAGTTTCTTGAACTCCGCGTCGCAATAGTACTTGACGGCGAGCCCCGGCTTGCCGTCCTTCGTGCGGAAGCTGGCGGGCGCGACCGGGATGGCGCTCTCCATGGGGCGGTGATCCATGTAGGCGGTCACCGGTGCGGCCATGATGGCCGGGCCGAACATGAACTGATCGCCGATCGAGTAAGTCTTCCGGTCGGCGGGGAAATCCATGGGCAGCCCGCGCATGATCGAGTAACCATCGTGGGTGACGCGCCAGCCGAGAGAGTAGATATATGGCAGCAGGCGGTATCGCAGATCGTCGAACTTCACCAGCACGGGAGTGTACTCGCCGAATTGCCAGGGCTCGCGAGGAGTATCCGAGCCGTGGGAGCGGAAAATGGGGCAGAACGCCCCGAACTGGAACATGCGGGTGTAGAGCTCGCGGTAGGCGGGGTCCTCGCCGCCATTGGTGAACACGCCGCCCTGCGCCCCGATCATGAACGCGCCGATATCCAGCGTCCAATAGGGAATGCCCGACATACTGTGGTTGATCCCGGCCGATATCTGGTTCCGGTAAATGTCCCAGTTCGCCCCGATATCGCCAGACCACGTGGTGGCCGCGGCCCGCTGCTGGCCCGCGAAGGCCGACCGGGTAAGTATGTAGACGCGCTTGCCGGAACGTCTCCTTGCGTTGGTTTCTGTAAATGGCTTCGGTATCGACCAGGGGATACGTATTGAGGTATCTGGCGAAACTGCCCAGGTAATTGCTCCCGGCTTTCTTCATCCAGTACTCTTCGGCATCCTTGGTGAGCGAGGTGGCGATATCGGGCTCGGTCGAGTCCATCCACCAGGCGTTGACTCCCTTGGAAAAGAGCCCCCGATTGGCATACTGCCAATACAGATCGGCGGCCGCCGGGTTGTAGGCGTCAAAGTACTTGAACCCGGCCCATCCAGCCATCGGGTACAGGAATCCGCGGCGTTCCATGTCCTGGTAGATGGCCGAGGCGGGTCCGAGACCGCCCCAGATCGACACCATGAGATGGAAGTTTCGCTGGTGCAGGATGTCGATCATTTCCTGGGCGCGGGGTAAGTCTTCTCGTCGAAGACCATGCCGCTCCACATGTCGTTGCCGCCCCAGTACTGCCAGTCCTGCACGAGGCTGTCGATGGGGATCTTGCGGTCGCGGAACTCCTGGCTGACGGCCAGCAGCTCGTCCCGGGAGGCGTAGTGCTCCTTACTCTGCCAGTAGCCGAAGGCCCACTTACCGTACATGGGGGCCTGCCCGGTAAGCTGGCGGTACCCGGCTATAACCTGGTCCAGGGATGGGCCGAAGAAGAAGTAGTAATCGATGTTGTCGGCCACTTCGGACCACAACGAGGTGGCGGCCGGATTGTCGGCGAAGACGGTCTTCGAGTAGTTGTCCCAGTAGACCCCGTAGCCGGCCGTGGAGACGAAGAAGGGCGTGACCGATTCGGTGTTGGATTGCACCAGGTTCACGGTCCGTCCGCGCGTGTTCACTTGCCCGGACTGCTGTTCGCCGAAGCCGTAGATGCCTTCCTCGGGCGTCAGATGGAAGTTCTGGCGCACGCTGAAGGCGGCCTTTTGGCTTCGATCCCGCAGGGGGTGAAGACGGCCGCGCCACGCTCCTCGAACACCGCGCGGTTGCCGCCGTCGAGATAACGGATGGCGCCATCGCTCTTACTCACCCGCAAGCCGAGCGGGCCCAGGCTCAGCGAGATTTCGCCGGCGGTCTCCTCGATTCGCACGTTCAGCTCCGGCACGTCCTTCTGGATCACGACGAGGCTGGCCTTATCCGGCTTGCCGCCCGCGGGCCATTTCACCACGCGGACGGTGCGGTCGGCGTAAACTCGACGCGATCGTTCACGCCGCCGGCCGCCAGTTGGACGCCGTTCCGGACGCGCTGCACGGCGGGCCGCGCGCCGGCTCCGGCCCCGGGGAAAACGCTCACGCAGAGGACCAGGCAGGCGGCCGCGGCCGGTGAAGCGGAAAAGGGAGATCTTGTTTTCATGGTTGCTTGTTCGCCTCGCTCGCGATTTCTAACACCAGACAGTATAGACGGTTGCGCGGCGGCCGGCGCGCGTCGAATTCACTGCATGTCGAATTCACTTCATGCCTCATTGCCGACCTCAAGCGCGAGGATCTGGAGCTGCCGCTATCCTGACGGCGGGGGAAAGCGGCCACACCGGAGAGCTATGAAAACCGCACGAATTGGCCCAACAGGCTGCTGATAAGTGGGGCTTCGCAGGTCCACGACAGGGTCTCGAGGACCTATCCAGGGTTGAACTGGTCTGAAGAAGGTTGCGGCGGGGGCTCACAGGGAGTCGCCGGACCGGCGGCCGGCGTCCCACCCGGCCGCCCGCAGGCAGCCTGCGCCATGAGGTTTCGCATCCGAACCAGGTTGTAAGCCGCCGCCGCGAAGGTGAACATCCATCCGACTCGGTCCGGCCCCCGGAACCGGGTCTTGTCCGCCAGCAGTAGAGCAGCCAGGTTCTGCGTCCTGAACCGACTCTCCCCCTCCCGGATGAGGCGTGCCGTGAGGCTCTCCATCAGTTCGCCAAGCCGGACGGCCGCTACGGGAATCCGCTTCGCGAGGAGAACACTGCTGCGATCGATGTTCAAGTCGTTGACGGCCCGTAGGGGTGAGTTGCACGGCTTTACGCGCGGCTGCCGCACCTGTTCCGCCAATTCATGTGGTGTTTCTCAAACCGGAAAATTCACCCGCCTGGGAGATGCGTCCATCGCGTCTTAGTGGCAAAATGGGAAATCTGAGACAGACTTGATACAGGGTACGCAACTTATGAGCAAAGCCTTTGTTCTGGGCTTGATGCTGCTGCGTTTTTGTCGTTTTCCGCCGCGGCCGGCGGCAGGCCGCC
>CAWCVR010000008.1:0-167127 GCA_963799105.1 Bryobacterales bacterium | reverse complement strand
GCGCCGCGCGCCAAAGCCGTGATGACTTCGGCCTGTTGCGGTGCGAGTTCCATTGTTGATTCTGTCGAGTTCTGTTGATTTCTTCGCATGGTGTGTGGTTCCCTCTCTGGTGATTCTGTCGCTATCGTGAATTGCCCGCCGCCGCGCGATAGACGGCCCGGATTCGTTCGCAAAGGTCCCGAGGTCTTCTGGTATCCCCACCATCGGGAAGCCCCGCCGTGCGGCTTCTTCCGCGTAGTTCATGGCATCCAGGAGTTCTTCGTCCAACTCTTCAAGCGGGTGCCCGATGAAGACGGGTCCGTATTGCTCCGGCCCCGCCTCCACTTTGCCGCCCGCGCCTCTTCGATGGGAAGGTGGATCAGTTTCTCAGCCATTGGCGCCCGCCTGGTAGTCATGTTCCCCGGATGCTTGCCGCCGGCCCGCAGTTCTCGCAATGCTCGGAACAGCGAAAGCCCCGTCCTAGCATCGGGATGCTAACCACTTCAGGCCGCGCGCCGCAAACATCACATGGTGCGGCACACGTTTTCGGGTTTGGAAGCAATCGCGCGGACTTCGGGCAACCGCCGTCCGGGTCTTCATAGCTCCGTCCCCCTTGTTTTTCGCTCACCATGCCGGACGGTTGCCGCCGTGATGCGGCCCGGTTTCCCTGTGACGCCTTGCTCTTGAAAGAGCCGGTTCAGCGCCGCCGCCTTCCACTCCGCCCACGGGATTCCCTTCGAGCACCAGCCCATTTCGTTCAGCATCCGATCCCGGACCTTCCACGGGTCCGCCGGGTGCTGCTCCATTGCGGTAAGCACGTTCATAGGGACGGGTTCACCATCCACCCGCCGCACCTTGTACCGCATGGGGACACCGGCCCCATCCAGGTAGCGGACAGGCATCCCGTCCGATCCGAAGGTGCGAAGCGCCGCCCGGACTTCCGGCCCGTCCAAATCGCTCCACACGCCGATGGTTCCGCCGCCTTCGAGTGCCATGATACGGACGCCCGCCCGGTTCAGCACGGCGGACGCGCGCGCCAACTCCGCCGGGTCCGGCCCCGCCTCAATCTCGGGAGATTCGGCGGAAGCCGCACCTACAAAAACTACAGAATCGGTTTCTGATGTTTTTGTAGGTTCGGTATCCGCCGATTCCGCCAAGATGCGCGCATTTGGTTTCCAATTCATCCATCGGCTTCGGGTTGCCGGGTGGGTGCTCATTCCCACACCCCCGGATTCACTTCGTAGCGATTGGACGGGCACCCACGGCCCAAAGGGTCGGATGATTTCGCCGCACACGTCGCGGACCCATCCGGCATCTTGAAGCACTTCCGCCGCCTGTTTCACGGCTTCAGGCGAGTCCAGACCGCTCCACCCCTTCAGGTACACATCCCGGCAAGAGAAGAAGCCCTCCGCCCCCATCTTCCGGTGTTTGATCTTGTCCGCCAGTTCGCGAGCGGCCCGCAATTGCGGGGTCACGATGCACGAATAGACGCGCCGCGCGTGGGACTCCAGGTATTCGCACCATGCCGCCGCCTGTTGCGCGTGGCGAAGGGAAACGGTATCAGAGTCCCCGCCGCCCGCCGCTGCTTCCGCCAGGTGGAACAGAACCGCCAAGCTCGGCATGAGACTGCGGTACTTGCTCAAGTGCGATACCAGAGCCGGGTGGAGTTCGTCCCCGCGAATCTTCCCTTCGAGTTCCGCCAGCCATTCGATGAAGAGTTCCTGTGCATCGGTGGCGAAGCGAAGCCGCGCCGGGTTCTCTATAGTGGTCCCCAGATTTCAGACCAGGCAATAAGCTAAGATTTCGGCGGAGTCGTTGACAAGGAGAGGTTGATGACGACGACGAGGAAACAGTACAGCCCGAAGTTCAAGGCGCGGGTGGCGGTGGAGGCGATCCGCGGGGAGAAGACCCTCAGCCAGTTGGGGTCGCAGTTCAAAGTGCACCCCATCCAGATCGCGAAGTGGAGGAAGTCTGCTTTGGAACAACTGCCGGAGCTTTTCGTGGACGGGAGAACGCGCAAGGGACGCAGCGGTGAGACGGACAGCGACGCGCTCTACGAAGAGATCGGGCGGCTGAAGGTGGAATTAGACTGGCTCAAAAAAAAAGTCGGCATGCTCGATTGAGAAGATGCGGCCGCTGGTGGATCGGAGCCACCCGGGGATCAGCGTGCGGCGACAATGCGAGTTGTTGGGCGTCAACCGCTCCGGCTTGTATTACGAGCCGGTGGGCGAGAGCACGGAGAACCTGCTGCTGATGCGGTTGCTGGATGAGCAGTATACCCGGACGCCGTTCTATGGCAGCCGGAAGATGACGGCGTGGCTGGCAACCGGAGGCCATGAAGTCAACCGCAAGCGCGTCACGCGGTTGATGGAACGGCTGGGCGTCGAGGCCGTCTATCCGAAGCGGAACCTGAGCCAGCCTGGAGAAGGACACCGGATCTACCCGTACTTGTTGAGAGGAACCACAGTGAAGCGCGTCAACCAGGTGTGGAGTACCGATATCACGTACATTCGGATGGCGCAGGGTTTCCTGTATCTGGTTGCGGTAATGGACTGGTTCAGCCGGTTCGTGCTGAGCTGGTCGCTGTCGGTGACGATGGAAGTGGCGTTCTGTGTCGAGGCGCTGAAGCGCGCTTTGCGGCGGGGCCGGCCGGCCATCTTCAACAGCGACCAGGGGTCGCAGTTCACCAGCGAGAAGTTCACCGGGGAGTTGGCGGGGCGCCAGATCGCGATCAGCATGGACGGGCGGGGCCGCTGCCTGGACAACATCTTCGTTGAGCGGTTGTGGCGCTCGCTGAAATACGAGGAGGTGTACTTGAAGGATTATGCGTCGGTGACGGAGGCGCGAGCAGGGATCGCGCGCTATTTCCAGTTCTACAACCACGAGCGCTTGCATCAGAGCCTCGACTACCGGACGCCGGCGGCGATCTACTTGGGGCGGGCGTGAAACCGGATGGGCGGACACCCCAGCTTCTCAGCGTCTTCTTCCCTTCGCTTTCCAGGGACATTCTATGGAAGCTCGGGGCGGTGTCCAGGGTTCGCTCCGCCGCGCAAAAAACGCGCGCCCTGGACACCGCCCCGAGCTTCCAACAAAATCCTGCCGACAAGAAAGCGAAGGGAAGGAGTAGCGAACCGAAACCACGAGTGGGCTGCTCAACTGCCGCCCAAACTCAAACCCATGACCCCGTCGGCATTAGCTTATTGCGGGCAAAAAATGGTCTTGACAATGGGGTCCACTTTACTCCGCGTCCAACTCCACCAGCTTGCGGTACACCCGCGCCGCCTGTTGCTCCAAAGCCGCGTCGGGCGCCCGGTCCACATAGTTCCAATCGGGCGCGGTATCCGGCCAAACCAGCAGTTGAAACCGCTGAATGAGTCCGTCATTGCTTGGACCGTCTTCGAGCGCATCCACCAGGTAGGACCGAAGCCGGCCCGGTTGGATACCGCCCAACATGGACATGCAGCACGCGTCAACGTGGATGGTTCCGCGCCCGATCCGGTCTATCGTGTGCCCGGTGTCACCGTTCCACGCTTGCAGACAGAACGCGCGTTCACCTTCCCGGCCCGCCCGGTCCAATTGACTCCACCAGCCGGTGAGTTCATCCCGGATTACCAGGATGCCCGCCGGGTTCTCACTCATGGTCTGGTGAAGCGCCTCGAAGGTGGCATCGTTCACGATCAACCGCCGCAACTTCGGCTCTTCGGGTTCGTCTTCCGGCCTGCCCGGCGCCGCGCTTCCCTTCTTCGATGCCGCCTTGTACTGTTCCTTCCACGCCGCGCGCTTGAGTTCGAATTCCTCTTTTTCCCGCGCGTAGTCCTTCAGCGCCTCTTCTTGTTCCAGCCGCCATTCGGTTTGAATCTGATTCAGGGGACGGGTTGCCGCCTGAATGACAGGGGACTTCATGAATCCCGGCGGCGCGATGATGCCGCCCCAAAGGTTCGGCACAATCACCCATCCGGTGTCGTTTGCCTTCGGCTGAATGACGGCCCGCCGGTTTACCGCGCCGGCAAGACAGAGCACCATTACCACCGCCGGGTAGTCCATCGGGACTTGCATACGGTCCGCCACGTCCGCCACCAGGGGACGGAAGGAATCCGGGAGAAGGTCTTCGGAGAAGGCTTCTACGGGCGGAAGTTCGCTTTGGATCGGTTCCGGCTTCGGCCAATCGTCCGCCGCTTCCGCGCGCGCCTGGTGGCGCGGTTCGTCTTCCACCAGTCCCCACCGCACCCGCAGCTCGGAGAGAGCCGCCGCGTCCATCGGCGCCGCCGCGTCGGTCAGTTCCCGGAACCGCTCGAAGGTGCCGCCCGCGTCCCGCCAATCGGTAACGTCACCCTTCGCCGGCCAGCCGGGAAGCTCAACAATGCGGACGGAAGCCGCCGCGCTCAACAGAGCCGCCGCAACAGCCGCCGCGTGCTTCCGGCCCGGTCCGTCATTGTCGGGAAGGATGACGATATGCCGCCCCCGGAAGTAGTCCGCCCATCCCGCGTACAAGCTGCTGTTGCCGGACCCGCCCGGATTGCAGGATGCCACCAGCCCCCAACCTTCCAGGGTATGAACGTCCTTTTCCCCTTCGGGAAGGTAGACGGCTTCGGCATTGAGCAACTTCGGAAGCCGGTAAGGGACGCGCGGGCAAGCCCGGAAGCGGTACTCCGCGCCGTCATAGTCGGTATAGTCCGCCGCGCGCTTCCAGGTGGTCTTCCCGGTTGCGCGCGCCGCCCTATCATCGGGAAGGTACTTGCCAGCATCCAGCCCCACCACGATCCCGCCGGCTTCAACTCCGCCGGTCCGTTCCGGGTCCGTGGTGCCCGCCGCCTCAACTCCACTCGGGCGGACCTGAATGAAGGTCTTCGTCCCGTCCGGCTTCAGGTACCGGACAACCTCGAAGAGAAGGCTTCCGTCCCGATCCAGATACGGGTAGCGCGCCACTTCCCGCCACCCGCCCGCCGTGCTGCTGGATTTCGTAGTTTTTGTCGGTGCCGTGCCCGCCGAATTTCCATTCGCGCGGGTGCCAGTGTGCCCGTATTCGGGTTCGATCCGCCCTACCAGCCGGAAGACTTCGGCCTTCCGGGTCGGGAAGTCCCCGCCGGACAGAGCCGCTTCGAGGTCCAGAATGTCCCCACCGCGTCCGCAGGTGGAGTGACAGAACCACCGTCCGGTTGCCGGGTCCACCGCGAAGTTGTCATCCTTGCCGTGGTGGATCGGGCACGCACCGCGCCACTCAGCCGCCCGCCGCTGCTGCAAATGCGGAACGCGCGCCGCGTAGTAGGTGGAGATTTCGCCGGGAGTGAATGTGATGGCTGAATCCGCCATCTACCGCGCCTCCGTCTGCTGCCCGCCGCCAGAAGGGCGAGATTCGAGCCACGCCGAAATGTCTTCGGCCTTGTAGCGGACCGCCGCGCCGATCTTCAGGTACTTCGGACCCTGACGGAGAAGCCGCCACCGCCGGACGGAAGCCACGGACAAGCCAGTGACGCGCGCCACATCATGCTCATTCAGGAGCGTTTCAAGGGTGTTTGCTGTTGCCATTTTCGATCCTTTCGGACGGCCTCTTTGCCATCCACCTGAATCATAAGAACCGAGAATTGTTTTGGAAATTCCCGCAGTCGAAACCCAACAAAGATAGGGTTCCCAGTGGGTAGCGGAGCGTTGCGGAAGTTTGCGGAAATTAGGAGAGAGTTTCGGGAGTGGTCTTCTTTAGCTTCTTTGCTATCTCAAGCCGGTACTCAATAGCTTTGACGGCGTTCGCGCGTTCATCGTAGGCCGCCCACCCATCGCAAGATCGGTCCCGCTTCCGCCATCTCGGGGGAGAAGGAATCTGGGCTTCATCAAGGGCTTCGCAGATATCATCAAGCTTTGGGCGCCAATCGCCGTCAGGCGCCACGCGCGCGACAATCTCAGCGACCCGTGATGCTGCTTCGTGGTCCGGCTTCGGCCCGCGCTTCCGGCCCTTCCCATCGGACTCCGCCGGGGCCATCCCGTTCACCGCCGGCCCCGCGCCCGTGCGGGTCGATTCATCCATGCTCGGTTCCACCGCACCCGCTTGTTTCGTTTCCGGGAAGCCACCTTCCGCCGCGTGCTTCCACGCTTCGGCCCGTAGTTTCAGAGCGGCGTGGGTTAAGGCTTCGCCCGTGATTGCGCCAACGTGCCACACGGAAGCCCGTTCATCCTCGGGAATCTCCGCCCAAGGGTTCGCCAGCATGACGAAATGCGCAAACCCCGTTTCCAGTTCTTTCCGCATCGCGTCCGCCAGCCATCGGTACTGACTCAAACCGTTAAGAACGAACCGCGCGATGTCGGAATGCACTTCGGCCTCAAACTCTGCCACTGACCCACAAACCGCCATACACTCCCGCGCCACCAGGTTGAACTGATGGATGACAAGCTCCCGAAGAAGCTCCGCGTCATGAACCGGCCCGCTCCTGTTCGCCTCACGCTCCAGCTTCGGCAGATAGTCCGCCAGAAATGCCGCCGTGTCCGCCTCCATACGGACAAGGGCCTCAGCGGGCAATTTCGCAATTATCGTTCCCTTGGACGATTCGCCGGCTTCGCGAGCCGTCGCGCGCGTCCGATACGCCAGCGCAAGGCATTGCCGTTTCGCCACGGGAAGCCAGCCGTCAACAGCGTGGAACCTCTCACAAACCCACGTGCCGATAGCATCCAGTTTGGCGCTGAACTGTTCAATATCGAGCCTGCCGGCCTTCAGGTACTCGTCCGCAGTCAGGCAGAAAAGATGCACGGCCGCCCGCTTCCGACCTTCACGGATCTTATCCTGTCCAGCGACTTCGAAGATTGTCTGGTGAAAGTCATCCGGCTTGACCCAGGGGGTTTTTCCTCTAGCGGCCGCCACCTTAGCCAGGTCGCCGCCGCGTTCGGCGATTTCCTCCGCCTCAAGTTCCGCTGCCGCTATGCGGTCCCGCGCGGCTTGGGACAGGTCTGAAAAATCCATGGTCGCTCCCTCAGCGATTCCCTGAATGGGTTTGCCGCCAACCGGGCAGGGTCCCCGGCTTGTCGCCCCGTCGAGCTAGGCGGCATACTCAGTCTACATTTTCCAAGGGTTTCTGTTTTTGCTTCAACGGGTCACAGCTTCAAACGGGACCCAGCATTCCCGTCCGATTCGAGCCTCCTCGGGGTATGCGTGAATACGTCCATCGTCCGGATCGAGCCAACCCACCACGCGAACTTTTCTCAAAAGGAAACTCGAATCAATGATCTTCACCTGAAAGCCATCCGGAACGAGCAGAAACGAACGGGTCAGTTGCAGCGTCCGGAGCATCTCCTCAGAGTCGCCGCGCACCCTCCATTTCGAAATTTGATCGTAAGCTTCTTTCGTCGATGCACAGACCCATTGGCCGGGACCGACCATGACAGTGTCCCCGACGTGCGCCGTGCTGGGACTCGTGGACGGGGAGGGACGGGACTCCGTGTTACTGGAACTGTCTGTGCCGGAAGAGGAAGTGCTGGCAGCGTGATTGCCGAATTTCAAATACGCGAAGAACGCAACGATAATCAAAGCGAAAAGCACTTTTGTTGGCGTTACCCGCCCCAATTGGCGCGGGACTGGATCGGCCTGTTGTGCGGATTCTTCTTGGCTCCGCACTTCCTCCATCGGCTGGGCTTCTTCAGACGCCGGAAACTGGAATCCGCAGAATCGGCACTTGCGCGCTTCGGCCCGAATGTCTTCCGCACAGTCCGGGCATTTCTTGAGCACTGGCGTCGCTGCTGTGTTGCCGCCCGTGGACGTGAGGGGTACGACTGCGAATTGGTAGCCGCAGTTCTCGCAGAACTTTGGCTGTCCCTCGTGGACCATTCGGCATGACGGGCATTCAAGCAAGGGGTACCACTTTTCAGAGTCGATAGTACCGCAACTCACGTTCCCGCATGGGGATGACACCGGTCCGCTGTGCCCAATACTGTGCCCACCCCCTGCACAGAAGCGTCGCGCCGCACTGTTAGTCGCCCGGTTTCAGTGACGCGGAAACCCTTGAAGACTCGCAACTTCTAGCAAGCCGTCGCAATTATTGCTTATGCTTGTAAGTTTCTGATTCTTCGTGGGTTCCTGCCTCCGGAGCAAAAGGTCGGTGGTTCGAATCCACTCGGGCGTACCACATCGCATTCCGCGGATCGTGTCCGCCCTGCGACGGAGCCGCCAGTCCCTGGGTTCTCCGGGCTACCGGTCCATGCGTCCGGCGGGGCGCAGCAGGCGCGCCGGCAGGCGCGAAAAATACGTCAGGCGCTCCACCAGCGGCAGCAGACGGCGCACCGTGCGGCCGTCGAGAATCAGGCTGCCGGCCACCAACAGAGGATGCGGAATGGTGGTGCGGCAGCGCGCGCACATCTCCACTTCGCCTCCGCGCCCGGCGGCATGCAGGCGGCGCATTTCCCGCATCGGCCCCGAATTCCAGATCTGAACGAGCGGCTCGGAGGCGAGATTGCCCAGCGGCGCGCCGTCCAGCATGTAACTCTGGCAGCACGGGTAGACATCGCCGTTCTGCTTGATGTACGCCGCGCCGCGCCAGAGGTAATGGCAGGGATGCTTCCAGTCCGCCGGGTCGCGCGCAGCGCCGGGATTCATGAGGTTGGTCTCGTCGGCCTTGATGCGGATCTGGTCCACGCCTGGGACCGCGCTCCAGAAGCGAATGAACTGGTCCACCTCACCCGCGTTGCGGTCCATGCGGACCATCTGCACGACAACCTGCAAGCGGCTGCGGCGCTGCCTCTTCATACGCGCGAAACGCACGAAGTTGTCGCGGACCTTCTCGAAATTGGCGCCCTTGCGGTAGAACTCGAAGGTCTCCTTGCTGGCGCCGTCGAAGCTCAAGGTGATCTGTTCCAGCGGCGAATCGAGCACCCGCGCCGCCACCCGCTCGTCGAGAAGCGTTCCGTTGGTGGAAAGCAGGGTGGAGACACTGTGCCGGTGGCAGAACTCGATGCGCTCGAAAATGTGCGGGTCCAGAAACGGCTCGCCCAGTCCGATCAGCATCATGTGCTCGGCCGTGTCGCCCGCCTGGCGCACCAGGCTTTCGAAGACGCCGCCCTCCATATCCGCCTTGGGCTGTGGATGGCTCTCGCGCGGGCACATGGGGCAATAGAGGTTGCACCTGGCGGTGGTCTCGACGATGTATTCGACGGGCAGCGCCGCGAGGCGGGACCGGCGCGCGAAATAACCCCACAACAGCTTTGCCCGGTTCCACGCCCTCATGCAGTTCCTATTGTACCGGCCGGACGTGAGATCATGGCTCGGAAGGCGGTTGGCACGGTGAGGATCGCGATTACCGGCGCGTCGGGATTCATCGGGCGGGAGTTGCTGCGCACGCTCGCCGCGGGCGGCCATTCCGTGCACGCGCTCAACCGCCATGCCGGGATGAACGTGCCGCCGGGCGTCACCGTGTTCCCCTGGGACCCGGCGAAGGGCGAGCCACCGGCGGAGAGCCTGCGCGACGCCGGCGCCGTGATCCACCTGGCAGGTGAACCGGTGGCGCAGCGCTGGAATGCCGCGGTGAAGGCGCGCATCCGCGACAGCCGTGTAGCGGGCACCGCCAACCTGGTGGGCGCCATCGCGCGGTTGCCGCGCAAACCCGAAGTACTGGTCTGCTCGTCGGCGATCGGATATTACGGGTCGCGCGGCGACGAGATCCTCACCGAAAGTTCCGCGCAGGGCAGCGATTTTCTGGCGGAAGTCTGCGCCGCCTGGGAGCGGTCGGCGGCCCAGGCGGAAGCGCTGGGAGTGCGCGTCGTATCGGTCCGCACCGGCCATGTGCTCCACCCACGGGGCGGCCTGCTGAAGCGCATTCTGCCCGCGTTCCGTGCGGGGCTGGGCGGAAAGCTGGGCAATGGCCGGCAGTGGACTTCGTGGATTCACCTGGATGACATGGTCAGCCTGCTCCAGTTTGCGATCGACACTCCGGTATCCGGTGCGCTCAACGGAGTGGCGCCCAACCCGGTGACCAACGCGGAGTTCACGCGCGCGCTGGCGGCGGCGCTCCACCGGCCGGCCGTCTTCCCGGTTCCCAAGCTGGCGCTCCGCATCCTGTTCGGTGAGATGGCGGAAGTGATCCTGGGCAGCCAGCGGGTATTGCCGGAGAGGGCACAGGCCGCGGGATTCGTGTTCCGATATCCCGAACTGGCGCCCGCGCTGGAGGGCCTGCTGCGGGCGGGGTAAGCGCTTCTCAGGCCGCGTCAGGGGCTTCAGCGGGGGGCCAGGGCGAGGCCGGCGGCGCTGACGATGCCGGACCGGTCGGCCACCTGCTGTTCCACCAGCGGGACGTTGCGGCCGAGCAATCCACGGCTCCGGCGCCAGACTTCTTCCTGCAGCGGGACCAGGAGGTCGGCACCGGCATCGGCCACCGGACCGCCAACGATCGCCAGTTCGGGATCGAAGATGTGCAGCAGGCCGGCGATCACGGCGGCCAGCCGGCGGATCGCACGGGACACGATGGCGTAAGCCATCTCGTCGCCTTCGCGCGCCGCCTGGAACACCGTGCGGCAGGTGGCCAACTGGGGCTGCTCGCGGAAGAGGCGGGTGAGAGAGGACGCGCAGCCGCGGTGCACGGCCGCCCAGGCTTCGCCCTCGATGGCGCGCGCGGAAAAAGCGGTCTCCAGGCAGCCCTGATTGCCGCAGGCGCAGATCGGCCCTTCGGGATCGATGGTGACATGCCCCAGGTGGCCGGCCATCCCCGCGTGCCCGCGCAGCAACTGGCCGTTCACGATGGCCGCGCCCCCGACGCCCGCGCCCAGGGTGAGCATGAGCACGTTCTGGTGGCCGGATGCCGCGCCCCAGACCATCTCGCCGGCCAGGGCCACGCGCGCATCGTTATCCGCGAACACCGGGACATCGAGCGGCATGCCCACCACTTCGCTGAGCAACTGGCCCTCCAGGAAATGCAGCGAACCCGGCAGGGTTTGCACGCGGGTGCTGTCGGGATCGATGGTGCCCTTGCAGCCCACGCCCACGCCGGCGGGCATCGAGGTGGCTTCCAGCACCCAGCGGATGGCATCCTGCAGTCCGGGGACGAAGGCTTCCAAATCGGAGGGAGTGCGGATGGTGCGGGAAGCCAGGATGGCGCCCTTTTCGTCCACCATTCCGGCCTTGGTATGCAGGTTGCCGATATCGATGCCGAGGACCACCATAAGGAGCCGCCGCTTCCTATCGTACCCGAGTCGGGGGCGCGCGGTTTCACGCCGGGGAGTTGCTGAGATAATGTAACCGGGAGGGTCGAGACAGTGGCCACCGAAACATCGCCCGTATCCATCTCAAACGAGAACGAGCACAACCCCTGGCTGGCCGCGGAGGCGCGCTTCGACGAAGCGGCGGAACGGCTGAAACTGGACGACGGAATGCGCAAGGTGCTGGGCGCCCCGTCGCGCGAAATCACCGTGAACATACCGGTGCAGCTCGACGACGGGCGTCTGGAGGTGTTCACCGGCTACCGGGTACAGCACTCGCGGGCGCGCGGGCCGGCCAAGGGGGGCATCCGCTTCGCGCCGGACGTGACGCTGGACGAAGTGCGGGCGCTGGCCTCGTGGATGACCTGGAAGTGCGCCGTGGTGAATATTCCGTTCGGGGGCGGCAAGGGCGGGGTGATCTGCGACCCGGCCATACTCTCCATGACGGAGCTGGAGAAAATCACGCGCCGCTACACGGCCGAGATCATCGACTTTCTGGGGCCGGAACGCGACGTGCCCGCGCCCGACGTGAACACCAACGAGCAGACCATGGCGTGGATCGTGGACACCTACTCCATGCACACGGGCAGCGCGGCAACGGCGGTGGTGACGGGCAAGCCGATGGCGCTGGGCGGGTCGCGCGGGCGCCGGGAAGCCACCGGCCGCGGCTGCATGATGGTCACGCTGAAGGCCCTGAGGCGGCTGGGCATGCAGCCGGAAGACTGCCGCGTGGTGATTCAGGGTTTCGGCAACGTGGGTGGCATGGCGGCGCGGCTGATGAGCGACGTGGGGTTCAAGATCGTCGGCGTCATCGAGTACGATGGCGCGGTGTTCAATCCGCACGGCCTGGACATCGCGGCGCTCGATCGGCACCGCCGGGAGAGCGGCTTCCTCACCGGGTTTGCGGGCGGCGAGGATATCGACCGGAAGGAAGCGCTGTTCACGGAATGCGACGTTCTAATTCCGGCGGCCACGGAAAACGTCATCGATTCCCGGAATGCCGGCCGCATCCGCTGCAAGATCCTGTGCGAGGGCGCCAACGGGCCCACCACGCCGCTGGCCGACGCGATTCTGGAGGAGAAGAAGGTCTTCGTAATTCCCGACATCCTGGCGAATGCGGGCGGCGTGACGGTCTCGTATTTCGAATGGGTGCAGGACCGGCAGGGTTTCTTCTGGAACGAGGGCCTGGTGAACGAACGGCTGCAGGAGTTCATGGACGAGAGCTTCGACAGCGTGGTGCATTACGCCGGGACCCACCAGGTGAACAACCGGACGGCCGCTTACATGCTGGCGCTTGACCGCGTGGCCAACGCCATACGGCTGCGGGGAATCTACGCGTGACGGCGATCGTTGAGGGTTGGCAACCGGGGCGCGCGTGACTTCCTGTTAGAATCGGACAATGGCGGAAACCCAGCCGGGCGCGAAACCCGTCGAGTCCTTCGAGGCCTCGCTTGACGAACTCGAGAAGGTGGTCAAGGAACTGGAAGCCGGCGACCTATCGCTCGATCGCTCTCTCGAACTGTTCGAGCGCGGCATGGGGCTCGGCGATCGCTGCCGGACGCAGATCGAGGAAGCCGAGACGCGCGTCGAAATGCTGATCCGCAAGGACGGCAAACTCGCCGCCGAGCCATTCCGTCCCGAGAAGTCCGAAACGTCATGAATCTGCGCGAATACCTCGCCCAACAGCAGAAGCTGGTGGACGCGCAACTGGACCGCCTGGTCCCCACCGAATCCACGCCCCCGGAAACCATCCACCGGGCCATGCGCTACAGCCTGTTCGCCGGCGGCAAACGCATCCGCCCCATCCTGTGCATCGAGGCCGCCCGTGCCGTCTCCGATTCGGTGGAGGGCGTCGTGGCGGCCGCCTGCGCGCTGGAGCTCATCCACACCTACTCGCTGATTCACGACGACCTGCCGGCGCTGGACAACGACGATTACCGCCGCGGCAAGCTCACCAACCACAAGGTCTTCGGCGACGCCATGGCCATCCTGGCCGGCGATGCGCTGCTCACCCTGGCGTTCCAGGTGCTGGCGCAGCTTGCCATCGCCGGCGACCGCAAGATCCTGCCTGGTCGCCGAGCTCGCCGCTGCCAGTGGAACCGTGGGCGGCATGATCGGCGGCCAGGTGGCCGACCTGGAAGGCGAAGGCAAGCCGCCCGACGCGCGGATCTGCTCGAAACCATCCACCGCGCCAAGACCGGGGCCCTGCTGCGCGCCAGCCTGCGCCTGGGCGCGATTTATGCCGGGGCATCCGGGGAACAGTACGCGGCGCTCTCCCGCTACGGCGAACACGTCGGCCTGGCGTTCCAGATCGTGGACGACATCCTGGACGTGGAGGCGTCTTCGGAATCCCTCGGCAAGACCGCCGGCAAGGACGCGGCGCAGCACAAGATCACCTTTCCGGCGGTCTACGGACTGGAAGCCTCGCGCCGCATGGCCGAAGAGGAATGCGCCCACGCCCATGCCACGCTGGCGCCGTTCGGCCCGCGCGCGGAGCGCCTTCACGAGCTGGCCGACCTGATCGTGCAACGGAAGTCATGAAAACCCGGCTGGACCGCGCGCTGGTGGAACGCGGCCTCGTGGAATCGCGCGAGAAGGCGCAAGCCCTCATCATGGCCGGAGAGGTATGCGTGGACGGCCAGCAAAGCCTCCAAGCCCGGGCAACCCGTGGGCGCCGATGCCTCGCTGGAGGTGCTGGCGCGTCCGCCCTACGTCGGCCGCGGGGGCTTCAAGCTGGCGGCCGCGCTGCGCCAGTTTTCGATCGGCGTCGTCGGGCGCCCGGTGCCTGGACATCGGTTCCTCCACCGGCGGCTTCACCGACGCCCTGTTGCAGGCGGGCGCGGCGCGCGTCCACGCCGTGGATGTGGGCGCCGGCCAGCTTGCCTGGCGGTTGCGCACCGATCCCCGCGTGGTGCTGCACGAGCGGGTCAACGCGCGCCAATTGACCTTGGCGGAGATTGGCGAGCGCGTCGAGCTGGCGGTCTGCGACGTCAGCTTCATTTCCGTGACGCTGATTCTGCCGGCGATCGCGCCGCTGCTCCAGCCGGCCGGGCAAATGGTTATACTAATCAAACCGCAGTTTGAAGTGGGCAAGGGACAGGTGGGAAAGGGCGGGATCGTGCGCCAGCCGGAGTTGCACCGCGCGGCTTGCGAGCGGGTGGCGCGGGCGGTGATGGAATTGGGATTCGAGACCGGCATCATGGAAAGCCCTATCCTGGGCGCGGAAGGGAACAAGGAGTTTCTGCTGCATGCCCATCATTAAGACGGTTGGCATCATCACCAAACCCAACTCGGCGGCGGCCACCGGGATCGTGCCCCGACTGTTGGACTGGCTGCACGCGCGCGGTTTGGGCGTGCGCATCGACCAGGAGACCGGCTTCTACGCCGGCGGCGTGGCGGGCATTCCCCGCGCCGATGTTCCCGAGGGCTGCGACCTGGTGATCGTGTTGGGCGGCGACGGCACGCTGCTCTCGGCGGCGCGCGCCATTGGCCGGCGCGAGATTCCGCTCTTCCCGGTGAATGTGGGCGGCCTGGGTTTTCTGACCGCCATCAGCCGCGACGAGTTGTACCCCGAGCTGGAGCGCGCCTTTCGCGGCGAGCACCGCATCGCCAACCGCCGCCTGCTGAATACCGAGGTGCTCCGCGGCGGCCAGGTGGCCGCTTCCTTCGAAGCGCTCAACGACGCAGTGCTCACGAAAGCCGCTCTGGCCCGCATGATCGACCTGGACACCTACGTTGACGAGCAGTTCGTTTGCGCCTACAAAGCCGACGGTCTGATCGTCTCCACACCCACCGGATCGACGGCCTATTCGCTGTCGGCCGGCGGCCCCATCATTTTTCCCAAGGTGGAGGCCATCTGCATCACCCCCATCTGCCCGCACATGCTGACCAATCGTCCCGTGCTGGTGCCCGATAACAGCGTGATCCGCGTGCAATCGCGCGGCCCCGAGGGCAGCGTGTTTCTGACCATCGACGGCCAGGTGGGTACGCCGATTCACGAAGGCGATACCATCGTGTTCCGCAGTTCCAACTATTCCCTCCGGCTCATCCGACCGCCCCACCAGATGTTCTTCGACGTGCTGCGCCAGAAGCTCAAGTGGGGAGAACGGTGAGGCGGATTTCGCTCGCCTCTCGGATTTCGCGGGCGTGCGGACACCTGCAAGGCCCGTCACGGAAAGTGCACATTTTGCCAGCGGCGTCCGCCATCTTGGGCGATCGCGCGGTCCCAGCCGCCGAACCCGGTTTGCGCGCAGGTCCCGGGGTGGGCGGCACCAGCGCCCCCATGATACGGCAAGTGGCTGAGTTGGACTAGCTCCCAGCAGCGCGATTCGACCGTAAAAGGTCTTCCAGCACACCTTGGCCCGTGCCGTGCACAAGGAAACCGAGGACCAAAGAAAGGATCACAACATGCCAGCAGCCAAAACCGCGCCACAAGCGTTTCCGACCCACATCGACCTGCCCGAGAACGATCGCCGGCCGATCATCGAATTGCTCAACGGCCGGCTCGCCGACACCGCGGACCTTTATTCGCAAATCAAGCAGGCACACTGGAACGTGAAGGGCCTGAACTTCTTCCAGCTTCACCTGTTGTTCGACCAACTGGCGGCGGAGGTGTTCCCCTATATCGACCTCATCGCAGAGAGAGCCACCGCATTGGGCGGAGTGGCGATGGGAACCGCGCGAATGGCCGCGGCCACCTCGACCCTGCCCGAGTATCCCCTTGCAGCCACGGACGGCGAGAAGCACCTGAAAGCCCTCATCGACCGCTATGGCGAGTTCGCCGCCAGTATCCGAAAGGCAATCGATGTCGCCGACGAGCACCACGACAGGTCTACCGCCGATATGTTCACCGAGATTTCACGGACGGCGGACAAGCAGTTGTGGTTCCTGGAAGCGCACGTACAACACTAGCCAACGAGGACTTCAATGCCATACATTACTGCCGGGAAGGAAAACTCCGGCGATATCGATCTCTATTATGAGGACCACGGCGCGGGCAAGCCGGTTGTCCTGATCCACGGGTATCCATTGAGTGGAGCCTCCTGGGAGAAGCAGATCCCGGTGCTTCTGGGGGCGGGTTACCGTGTCATTACCTATGATCGCAGAGGATTCGGCAGGTCCAGCCAGCCGGCAACCGGCTATAACTACGACACCTTCGCCGGGGACCTGCACAAACTCGTGACGCAGCTCCAACTCCACGATTTCGCGCTGGCCGGTTTCTCCATGGGAGGCGGCGAAGTGGCACGCTACTTAGGAAAGTATGGATCGAAGGGCGTGAGCAAGGTGGTATTCATCTCCGGGGTTCCGCCCTTCCTGCTGAAGACACCGGACAACCCGGAGGGCGTGGACGGCAGTGTCTTCGAGGGGATACGAGAAGGCCGTAGCCGCGGATCGTTACGCGTTCTTTACGGGGTTTTTCAAGGATTTCTACAACACGGATCTCCTGATGGGGAAGCGCGTCAGCGAACAGGCCGTGCAGGCAAGCTGGAGCGTCGCGGCAGGCGCCTCTGCCACGGCCTGTCTGGCTAGCGTACCCGCATGGCATGAGGACTTCCGCAACGATCTGACCCATGTCGACGTGCCCACGCTGGTCATCCAGGGGGATGCGGACCGGATTCTACCTATCGGCGCCACGGGACTCCGGACAGCCAAACTGATCGAGGGTGCCCGCCTAGTGGTGGTCAAGGACGGGCCTCACTGCATTACCTGGACCCACGCGGACGAAGTGAACCACGAGCTGGCGGGCTTCCTCGGGGAAGGGACCGGGAAACACGCGGGCTCTGTGTCCCGGAGCGGGGCCGGCACCTGACGAACTATCCTCCGGAACGGCGCTATCCTGAATTGTGAGTTACTGACACCCAAGAGGACACAGCTATGATCCAACTGCCGCCATTGCCATTCGCCAAGGACGCCCTCAGCCCGCACATCTCCGCGGAGACTCTCGACTACCACTACGGCAAGCACCATCAAGCCTATGTGAATAACCTGAACCAGCTCATTCACGGGACCAAGTATGAGAACCTGCCGGTCGAGGACATCGTGCGCACCTCCGAGGGCAAGATCTTCAACAACGCGGCCCAGGTCTGGAACCACACCTTTTACTGGAACTGCCTCAGTCCCGAATAGCGCGGGCAAGCCTGCCGGCGCGCTGCTCGACCGCATCGAGCGGGACTTCGGCTCGTTCGACCACTTCCAGAAGCAGTTCACCGAAACCGCCGTAGGCCTGTTCGGCTCCGGCTGGGCGTGGCTGGTGCAGATGCCGGACGGAAACCTCGAACTGCGGGCGACCTTCGAACGCCGCGACGCCGCTCGCCACCCACGACAAGCCCCTGCTGACCTGCGATGTCTGGGAGCACGCCTACTACATCGATTTCCGCAACGCGCGGCCCAAGTATGTCGAGACCTTCTGGAAGCTGGTGAACTGGGAATTCGCCGCCAAGAACATGAAAGCCTGAAGCAGCCCCAACGCGGCGACGGAAACTCAGATGGGGAGAACCGTGAGGCGCACTTTGCCCGCCGCACGGTGTAGAATCGGCCGTATATGCGCCGCGCTATCCCGTATATCCTGCCGGTCCAGCTTCTGGTGTGCGCATCCCTGGCGCTCGCGCAATCCCAGGAGCCGGTCTACAAGGCCGACGTCAACCTACAATCGATCGCCGTTCAAGTCACCGACAAGCAGGGCCGCGACGTGCTCGGACTCTCCGCCGCGGATTTCACTGTACTGGAGGATGGCCGCCCACAGAAGATCGCCTTTTTCGGGGCGGAACATCAGCCCATCAGCCTGTTGGTCCTGCTGGACTCCAGCAGCAGCATGAGATCCTCCAGCAAGCTGGCGGGAGCATGGACTCTCCTGGGCCCGCTCACCCACGCAAACCTGCCGGAGGATGAGATCTTTCTGGCTCCCTTTACCGACCTGGTGGGAGCATTCGAGCGGCTCTCCGCGGACCGGCGCGCGAATCCCCCAGCTATCAATGCCGCTTCGATGGGCGGCGGGACCGCGCTCTATGACGCCCTCGCTACCGGGCTCTGCCACATGCGCTCAGCCAGGAACATCAGGCAGGCCGTGGTGGTGATCACCGACGGCAGCGACCAGCACAGCCGCTTGCGGCTCGAACAGTTGATTCAACTGGCGCAGGCCTCGAAACCGCAGATCTTTATGATCGGTTTCTTCGACCCCTTCGAGTACGAAAGCTACCGCAAGAGTGGAAAGACCGTGACGCTGGTCAGCGGAAGGGAAATCGACAACCCTGTCCACCTCTTCGACCGCGTCGCCAGGGAAACCGGCGCCGAATCGTTCTTCCCCAAGTCCGACCGGGACCTGCAGCAGGTCATCAGCCATATCCTCGGCGTCTTACAAGCGCAATACACCCTCGCTTACTACCCGCAAGATATCGGTAAGTTCCGCCGCATCCAGGTGAAAGTGAACCGTGGTGGAGTTCTTGTGGCGGCGCGCCGCTCGGCCGGTTCCGAGGGGACGGGCCGGGAGCCAGTCCACTTTTCGGCAAACTCGTGCGAGGTATCGCCCGCCGATCATCCCTACCCTTGGGAACCGCACCTGACCGAGAGCCCCTCCCACGCCATGATCTACCAGGACGATTTCTCCGATGCGCGAAGCGGCTGGCCCAACCATGCCGGCTCCCGGTATGTACCTGGAGGGTACGAACTCCGTCTCGCCGATAATACTGACGAAAGGGGCAACGCTTCCCGGACTGCGGCGGGAAGGATGGATATTCCCAGGCTCGTCACTCCATCGCAGGCCGCAGGCCAGGGCCAAAGCGGTTTGGGCGATGCGATCCTGGCGGCCTACGGCCCGTGGTGGCGGAATTTTCGCGCGTCCGTATCGATGCAAGGTTCCGGCGCCGCGGCCAGGGGCATGGTCTTTCGTCTCGGGGCTACAGGCTGCTACGCCCTGCTGCTCTCGGGCACGGAGAAAGCCAGCGATCTCTCGTTCAAGCTGGTGAAGAAGGTGTTTTGGAACGATTCGGAAGTCCCCATGATTCCATGGACGCACGTTACGGGGCCAGCCTTGGCGGCTTTTACTCCCGCCAGAGCCGAAAACCGGATTACCGTGGAATGCAGGGGCGACCGGATTACCATTCTGTTGAACGGCGCGCAGATGACCGCCATCGAGGACCCGAGCTTCACCGACGGCTATGTGGGTATGGGACAATTCGGTTACGGCCGTACCTTGTTCCACGATTTGCGGGTGGAAGGTTTGCCGTAACCGGCGGCATGCAGCCCGCTGAGGCGCCCGCCGCCGGCACCGCGGCCGCCGCAAATCGCGCTCGCGCACCTCGCCTCCGGGCGATGAGTTCAATCCTGTTTCAACGAAGGAGGGTTCGGGGGTAAGTTCCCGCCGGCCGCCTGCCGCACGCGGCTATGATGCCGGCTGTAAGTGAAGTACACCACCAATCCGATCGCCAGCCAGCCGAACAGCCGGGCCCAGTTCACCCAGCCGAGCTTGTACATCATGTACCCGTTGAACAGGATGCCCAGGATCGGCACCACCGGCACCCCCGGCGTGCGGAACGGACGCGGCTGGTGGGGATCGGTACGGCGCAGGAACATGATGGCGATGCACACGATCACGAACGCCAGCAGCGTGCCGATGTTGACCATCTTCCCGATGTCGTCGATGGGCGTCACGCTGCCCACCACGGCGGCCAGCAGGCCTACCAGGATGGTGTTCTTCCACGGTGTGCGGAAGCGCGGATGGATGTCGGCGAAGAACTTCTTGGGCAGTAGCCCGTCGTTCGCCATGGCGTAGAGCACGCGCGTCTGCCCCAGCAGCATCACCAGCATCACGCTGGTCAGTCCGGCCAGCGCGCCCAGGGTGATCACGTCGGCGGCCACGTTGAGCCCGCGGTCCATGAACGCCCGCGCGATGGGAGCCTCGATGTTGACGTTCTGCCACGGCACCATGCCGGTCAACACGCCCGCGACCGCGATGTATAGGACTGTGCAGATGAGCAGCGAAGCGATGATCCCGATGGGAAGATCGCGCTGCGGATTGCGGGCCTCCTGCGCGGTGGTCGAGACCGCGTCGAATCCTATGTAGGCGAAGAAGATGTACGCCGCTCCCGCGCCGACTCCCGAGAAGCCCATGGGCGCGAACGTGCTCCAACTGTGGCCCCAGTTGCCGGGATGCACGTACATCGCGCCCAGCCCGATCACGAACAGCACCACCGACACCTTGACCACCACGATGGTGGCGTTGAAGCGCGCGCTCTCCTTGATGCCGATGACCAGGATGGCCGTGATCGCCAGCGCGATCAGGAAGGCGGGGAGGTTAAAGCCGATCTCGCTCCCGAACAGCCGGGGCGCGCCCAGCAACTCGTGGCCCCGCCGCACCAGGTCCGGAGATTGCGCCGCCACGATATCGGAAACCCTCGTCAGGAAGGCTTGCGTCCCGGGCACCAGCGAGGGGTCGGCCATGGCGATCTCGCGGGCGATGGTCTTCTCCGCCATGGCGAGGCCCGTCCAGTGATCGTAGGCCAGCCACAGGGGCATTTTGATGTGCAGAATGTCCAGCAGTTCGATGAAGTGGTTGCTCCACCCCGACGACACCGTGCTCGCGCCCATGGCGTATTCCAGGGTCAAATCCCAACCGATGATCCAGGCGAACAGCTCGCCCAGCGTGGCGTAGGCATAGGTGTAGGCGCTGCCCGCCAGCGGAATCATGGCGGCGAACTCCGCGTAGCACAGGCCGGCGAAGGCACAGCCCAGCCCGGAGAGCACGAACGACAGCATGAGGCCCGGTCCGGCATAGTGCGCCCCCAGACCCGACAGCACGAAGATCCCCGCGCCGATGATGGCGCCCACTCCCAGCGCGGTGAGCTGAAACACCCCCAGCGTGCGCTTGAGGCTGCGCTCGCCCGCCTCCCCGGCTTCCGCCGTGAGCATGCTCAGGGGCTTGCGGATCAGAAGATTGGCCATATCAGGTGTACAGTGCCCGCAGTATATCATTGCGGTCGGGCGCGGCGCATGAGAACCCACGAGAACCCACGCGGTACCCGCCCGCCCCGCCATCGCCCATCCGCTGTGTTACTATTCCGTTTTAAAACCTCCGATCCAAAAGCCAGGGAGCCAACTTCGTGAAAGTATACGAGAGCAAGGACATTCGGAACGTCGGTGTGGTGGGCCACGGCGATTCCGGCAAGACGACGCTCACCTCCGGGATGCTGTTCGCCTCGGGAGCCACCAACCGCCTTTTGCGGGTGGACGAGGGAAACACCATTACGGATTTCGACGAGGACGAGATCCAGCGCAAGATCACCATTTCCACGGCGATCGCCGTGGCGGAATGGAAGAAGGCGAAGATCAACATCCTCGATACTCCCGGCTACAACATCTTCATCAACGACACCCGGGCCTCCCTGGCGGCCGCCGACGCCGCCCTGGTGCTGGTGGATGGCGTTGCCGGAGTGGAAGTGCAGACCGAGAAGGTTTGGGCCTTCGCCAACGACTTCAAACTGCCCCGCGCCATCGTCATTAATAAGCTGGATCGCGAGCGCTCCGATTTCGCGCGCACCCTGGAGAGCGTCAACGAGAACTTCGGCCGCGCCGCCGTGCCCATTCAGATCCCCATCGGCAGCGAACGCGATTTCACCGGCGTGGTGGACCTGATTCGCATGAGAGCCTACACCTACACCGCCGAGGGCGACGGAAAGGGCAAGGAGGGCGACATCCCCGTCAACCTGGCCGAAGCCGCCCAGAAGGCTCAGGAAGCGCTGGTGGAAATGGTGGCCGAGGGCAACGACGCCCTGATGGAGGAGTTCTTCGAGAAGGGCACTCTGCCCCCCGAGCGCATCGTCGAAGGGCTGAAGTTGGGTGTTCGCGAGATGCGCATCTTCCCGGTGATGTGCGCATCCGGACTGAACAACATCGGTAGCGACCTGATTCTGAACTTCATCGTGGAGAACCTGCCGGCTCCCACCGAGTGTGCGCCCGTCGCGGTGGTGGTTGAGGGCGCTTCCGAGGGCCAGACCCGGAAGATCGCTGAAACCGGACCGTGTTCCCTGTTCGTGTTCAAGACCACCGCCGACCCGTTCGCCGGACGCATCACCTATTTCAAGGTTATGACGGGCATTGTGAAGAACGATGCTAACCTGTCGAACTTGACCCGCTCGGCAAGCGAGCGCCTAGCCCACCTGAGCAGTCCCCAGGGCAAGACGCTGCAGCCGGTCACCGAACTGCATGCCGGCGATTTCGGAGCGGTGGCCAAATTGAAGGACACCCTGACCGGCGACACGCTGGCCGATAAGGGAGTGAACTTCACCTATCCGCCGGTCAAACTGGCGGAACCCTCCATCGCCTTCGCCATCGAAGCCAAATCCCGGAACGACGAAGACCGCATGGGCAATGCCGTTCACCGCATCCTGGAAGAGGACCTCTCGCTGCGCTTCTACCGCGACCCGCAGACCCGCGAGTTTCTCCTGGCCGGGTCGGGCCAGCAGCACGTGGAAATCGTGGTCAGCCGGCTGAAGCGGCGATATGGCGTGGACGTTACCCTGAAGGCGCCCAAAATCCCCTACCGCGAGACCATCCGCGGAACCGCCGACGTCCAGGGCCGGCACAAGAAACAGACCGGCGGCCACGGGCAGTTCGGCGATTGCTGGATCAAGATGGAACCTCTGCCGCGCGGCGGCAACTTCGAGTTTGCCAATGAGATCTTCGGCGGTTCCATTCCCAAGAACTTCATCCCAGCGGTGGAGAAGGGCATCGTGGATGCGGCCGCAAACGGCTTTCTGGCCGGCTATCCCATGGTCGACTTTAAGGTCACGGTCTACGACGGGAGTTACCACGACGTGGACTCTTCCGAACTGGCATTCAAACTGGCTGCCCGGAAAGCGTTCAAGGCCGCCATGCTGGAAGCTAGGCCGGCCCTGCTGGAGCCGGTGATGAACGTGGAAATCCAGGCGCCCGTGGAATACGCCGGCGACCTGATGGGCGACCTCAACGGTCGCCGCGGCCGCATCTCCGGCATGGAAACCAAAGGCAGCACACAGTTTATACGAGCCCAGGTGCCCATGGCCGACATGCTGAACTATCAGAATGACCTGACCGCCATCACCCAGGGCCGGGCGTCCTTCACCATGGAGTTCGACCACTACGACTACGTGCCGCAGCTCCAGGCCGATAAGATCATTGCCGCCGCCAAGGCCGCCAAGGAAGGTGTGGAGGAAGAAGAAGAGTAGCTGGGAAGAACCGGAAAAAACGACATACCGCTTCTCTGGCGATACACACCTCTCCCAGCAGTAGTACTGGAGATGGTTGCATCGATCTGCGGTTCTGTAGTAGTCTTTTAACGATTGTGCCGCGAGGCGGCCCATCGAAGTAGCTTTATTTTCATCGTTTGGAGCTCTTGATGGACGTTCGGATGAAGATTGTCTTCTCCTGTTCGCTGGTCGCTGCGGCGCTCACCACTGCCGGCTGCGTAGTTTCCCAGCAATCCAAGGCCCACTTGAGGCCGTATGTGCCCATTCGGCCGGCGCCCTCCCACCGGCCGGTCCTTGCGGATGCGCCGCCATCCGTCATTCTCCTCGCGGACCGGCTGGAGACGCCAGCTTTGCCCGCGGCGCCCCCGATCCTGCCCCGCTGGACTGCCGGCGATAGCAAAGTCCAACTGGCTGAACATACCTTCGATACCGCCAGGAAGCTCTATCAGGTGGAAGATTTTGCGGGCGCGCGGCGGAATTTCGATGAAGCCGTCGACCAGATGATCGAAGCTTCGGACTTAGACCCGGCAGACCGCCAGGACTACGAGCGGCGATTGGAGAACATGGTCGAGACCGTCCATCGGTTGGATGTGGCCGGCATGGGCGCGAACCCAAACGGCGAAGACGGCAAGTACGAAAAGGCGCCCCTAGAAGACATCCTCCAGATGACCTTCCCGGTGGATCCCAAGCTGAAAAACCGGGTTCGGGAGCAGGTGGCGGCCACGGTTTCCCAGTTGCCGCTCACGGTCAACGACACCATCCTTGGGTACATCAATTTCTTCTCGAATCGCGGACGCGGCACGGTTGCTGCTGCCACCCAGCGGTCGGGGCGCTACCGGCAGATGATCCAGCGGGTTCTGGACGAAGAGGGCGTGCCCCGGGAGTTGATCCACCTGGCGCAGGCGGAATCCGGATTCATCCCGCGGGCCATGTCGCGAATGGCGGCCGGGGGGATGTGGCAGTTCATCGCGCTCCGCGGGCAGGAATATGGCTTGGCGAGAAACCGGTACATCGACGAGCGCATGGACCCCGAGAAGGCCACGCGGGCGGCGGCGCGCCACCTGCACGACCTGTACAACGAGTTCGGAGACTGGTACCTGGCGATCGCGGCTTACAATTGCGGACCGATGGTAGTGGAAAATGCGGTCGAGCGAACCGGGTTTGCGGACTTTTGGGAATTGCGGAACCGTGCCGTGCTGCCCGCCGAGACCACCAACTACGTCCCCATTATCCTGGCGATGACCATCATCGAGAAGAACGCCGCCGAGTACGGTCTGAACGATATCCAGATGGATCCTCCGCTGGAATACGACACGGTGGATCTTCCGGTTCCCACGAACCTTGCTTTGGTGTCGGATCTGACGGAGACCCCGTTGCCCCAACTGACCGAGCTGAACCCCGCGGTGCTGTGTGGAATCGCCCCGCAAGGGTATGCGCTGCACGTGCCCAAGGGTACCGGCGCGCAGCTCTCCAGCGGTCTCGAACTGATCCCGGCCGAACACCGGGGCGCCTGGCGCATGCACCGCGTGGAGAGCGGGGAAACGCTGGCTTCCATCGGAAAGCGGTTTGGCGTGGCGCCCGCCACCATCAGTGGCCACCAACAACCTGAAGGCTGCGGAAGCTCCCGAAGGCGAACGTCTGTTGATCCCCTCGGCGGCGCGCGTGGACGCCCCCGCCAGAAGGCCGGCCAGCGCCACGGCAGGCCGCCGGACACCCAGTCCGCAGCGGCGCACGGCGGCCGCCACCACCTCGGCGGTAAGACCGGTTACATCCGCGGCGCCCAAGCCGCAAGCCAGGCCGGCGGCCGCCGCGGCCAAGCCCCAGCCCAAGCCCGTGGCCAGCAGTTACAGACCGGCTGCCGCCCCCGCGGCGCCGCCGGCAGTGATGCTGGCCCACTCGGTCGGGAAATAGGCGGAATCGTCATTCGAGTCCTGGAAATCAGGTCGGGCCGCGGTGCGACGCCGCACCCGCTTCCTTATCCTTTCTGGGTCGATCCGCGCACCTCGGCGGCCGGCACTGGTCTTTCACAGCCGCTGACGGCGTGTGCCCCCAGGTCCGGCTCGGAAGCGGCATGGAACCCAGCGGCGCGCGCAACCGCTGACCGGCCCTGGCGGCATCTCCGGCAGTTCGCCTGGGACTGATCCGATGAGAGTGCTCCCGGCTCCGCGGGAGGATACTCACTCGGCTGCGAGATCGTCATCTCACGATTTTTTCCGGCTGTCCTGCGTTTTTCGCTATTGCCTCATCGTCAAAAAGGGGTATTCTATGTGTGATTGTGCCTTGACTGCAGGAGGCTCGCTGAATGATCGACAAGTCAAAAATCGCTCCGAAGGACGAAGAAGAGATGGAAGACTTCCACGACTACGAAGACGAAGAACACTCCGAACTCGACTCGAAGCTAGACGACTTCGAAGACGACGAGGAAGAAGAGGAAGAGGAAGTTGAAGTGGTAGCGGTAGCGGTTGTCTCGTCTCCCGCGGCCCCACCGCCGGCGCCGGTGCCCGGATCCGCTCCTCCGGCTTCTGCCCCCGCGAAGAAACCGGTGAAGAAGGCCACCGCGGCCAAGAAGACCCCGGCGAAGAAGGCCGTCCAGAAGGCTCCGGCCAAGAAGGCGGCGGTGAAGACGGTGGCGAAAAAGGCCCCGGCCAAGAAGGCCCCGGTGAAGAAGGCGGCCAAGAAGGCTCCGGTGAAGAAGGTGGCCAAGAAGGCCCCGGTGAAGAAGGCAGCCAAGAAGGCCCCGGTGAAGAAGGCGGTGAAGAAGGCTCCCGCCAAGAAGGGCGGCAAGAAGAAGTAACGACTGGCCTTCTGTCCGATGGATCGGCCGGCGGCTCCCCGCCGCCGGCACGCTTCTTTTCCGCTACTCTTTGCGAACGGCGCGCCGGCAGCGCTCGAAGAGGTCGAGGAGCGTCTCTGCCTGCTCCTCCGCGGTTCGCGTCTGGGGCTTGCCGGAGAAGCCCGCCGAAGCTTGTGGCGACTTGCCGTAGCCGGTCGTCGTGGCGATGAACCGCATCAACTCCAACGCAACCTCGTTGTCGCTTCGGGCCGGTGTGGGGGCCTTTGAATCGCGTCCTTCCGAATTGTCGTTCGTCTGTGATTCCGTCATCGAAGGTCGGTCCTCCCTGTGATACAACTCTAGGGTACCCGATTTTCTTTCCGATGCCTCTTACCGCCGTCCGGCACATCCGCAAAATGCGAGGAGGCGCCCAAGCCCACCTTCTCGAAGCCGACGACGGCAATTGGTACGTGGTCAAGTTCCGCAACAACCCGCAGCACCGCCGGGTGCTGATCAACGAACTTCTGGCCACCGCCCTGCTGGACTACCTGAAGGTCTCGGCGCCCGAAACCGCGCTCTTGCGCGTCACGCCGGACTTCCTGCAAGCGAACCCCGAGGTCCACCTGACGCTGGGCGCCCGCAGGATCGAAGTGGCGCCCGGCTGGCATTTCGGCTCGCGCTACCCCGGAGATCCCTCCCGGATCGCGGTCTACGACTTCCTGCCCGATGCCCTCCTGACCGGGGTCGCCAACCTGGAGGATTTCCGCGCCATCCTGGTGTTCGACAAGTGGGTGGGCAACGCCGACGGGCGGCAGGCCGTGTTCCACCGGGCCATGGTCCGCAGCGGCGCAGGCGGCCACCAGGCGTTCGTGGCGCGGATGATCGACCACGGATATGCCTTCAACGGCCCGAACTGGGATTTCCCGGAGTCGCCCCTGCAGGGCCTCTACGCGCGCAAGCTGGTCTACCAGGCGGTGCGGCGTCTGGACGATTTCCAGCCTTGGCTGGACCTGGTGATGAATTTTCCCGAAGAGGTGGTCGATCATGCGTGGAAATCCATCCCGCCGGAGTGGATCGAAGACGACGAAGCCGCCCTGGAAGAACTGCTGGATCGCTTATTCAAACGGCGGAAGCGGCTGCCGGATCTGATCTCCGTCTGCCGCGGCGGCCGGGTGGACCCGTTTCCGAACTGGACATAGGAGGCCCCTCGGGGGCAGGCAAGGAAGATGAACCTGCCAGTTCGGCGCGGAGCCGTGTCAACTCGGGGTCGTGGCGGTGGTAGCCGGTTTCGCCGATCAGGCGTTCGGCTTTTTCGAAATGCGGGCCGGCCTGGGCGCGGTCGCCGCTGGCGAGGGCGCTACGGGCCGTGGCGAGGTGGCAGTCGGCGAGGTGGAGTCGCGAGCGGCGATGCGGAAGACTCCAGCCGGCCGCGAGGCGTGCCGAATCTCCAGGGAACGAAAGGGCAACTCGAAATCGGCGCGATTCGGCGGCCGCATGCACCACCTGGCAGGCCGATTGCCAATTGGCGGCAAGGATGCCATCCCGTGCCCCACAAGCGGGCGGCGAACTGCTCATCGGTCCGCAAGCCTACCCACACATGTCACTTCGACGGGCGCTGCTTTTGCTGAGACTTTGGCAGACTGGAAACAACTGGACATCTGAAGGCAGGTGAAAGTGCTTTGGGTTAACCCCTTCCTATAGTGCTACCGGTTTGTGGAAGTACTACCTCTTGCGTGATGTGGGGGAAGGTAATGGCGTTCAATTTCCAGGTGGCAAAATGATCGGGCTGGTGCATGACGGGAGCGACGCCTTCCGGCGCCGTTCGCTGCACAGCGGTGTGGGGCGACTGGCGGAAGACATTGCGGTCCGCTTTCTGCGGCGTCACGGATGCGTCGTGCTGGACCGTAACTACCGGGGGCCATGCAACGCGGGTGAAATCGACCTGGTGGCGTGCCAGGGCGCCACTTTGATCTTTGTGGAGGTCAAGAAGCTCACCACCGACGAATACGGGGCGCCGGATTGCGCGGCGGGTTCCGTGACGCGGCACGCGTCGGAGAACACCGCCCGCGATTACGTGTATCGCAACGGTGTGGAGTGGCTCCACAGGCGATTCGACGTGGTGTCGGTGGTGCTCAGCAACCCGGTGCGCGTGGGCTGGGAGCGCGATGTGTTCCGGGAGGGGGACGGCGGCTCGAACTGGGGTGCTGGGACTGGTGGTTCCCGCACGGGGCAAATACGGCCCACCCCACAATCGCGTTCGTCGCTATAATCGTCTGTTGCTCCATGCCGGAACTGCGTAAGGACCCCATCACGGGCCGATGGGTAATTATCTCGACCGATCGCGCGAAACGCCCCAGCGATTTCATCCACCAGCCGGTGCCCCCGGCCAAGCCATGCATTTGCCCCTTCGACACCGGCAACGAAAGGAAGACGCCTCCGGAAGTGCTGGCCTACCGGAACTCGGGCAGCCGCGACGAACCCGGCTGGCGGGTGCGCGTGGTGCCCAACAAGTTTCCGGTCCTGGGCATTGAAGGCGACCTCAACCGCGCCGGCGATGGCATGTACGACAAGATGAACGGGATTGGCGCGCACGAAGTGATCGTCGAGACCCCCGACCACGGCGCCACCATGGCCGACATGCCGGAGCGGCAGATCGAGGAGGTGCTGTGGGCCTTCAAGGAGCGTGTGAACGACCTCAAAAAGGACCGCCGCTTCCGCTACATCCTGCTGTTCAAAAATCACGGGGAGGCCGCCGGGGCGTCGCTCGATCATCCGCACTGCCAGTTGATCGCCTTGCCGGTGATTCCCAAGCGGGTGACGGAAGAGGTGGACGGCGCGCGCCTGTTCTATGAATTGAAGGAACGCTGCATCTTCTGCGACATCCTCCGCCAGGAAGCCGCCGCGGGCGTGCGAATGGTGATGGAAACCGACCGGTTCACGGTGCTGAACCCGTACGCGCCGCGCTTCCCCTTCGAGACCTGGATTCTGCCGAAGCAGCACGAGTCGCATTTCGAGGAGTCCGATGCCCCGACGCTGCAGAACCTGGCGTGGGTTCTGCGGAGCACCATGCGCAAGATCGATAAGGTCCTGGACCGGCCGGCGTACAACTTCATCATTCATAGCGCGCCGCCGCAGGATGGGCGCCTGGCGTACTACCACTGGCACATGGAGATCATCCCCAAGCTGACCAAGGTGGCGGGATTCGAGTGGGGAACCGGGTTTTACATCAACCCCACGCCGCCCGAGGAATCGGCCAAGTTCTTGAGGGATGCGGGGTTGGGGTAGGGCGGGCTGCGGTGGGACGCCGATGTGACGATTGAATGAGCTTTGGGGCAGGCTGCGTGCCTGGCTAAGCTCCAGCGCCACGTCCAGGAACTGGCGGCCCAACCCGCGGAATGGATGCCCTGGAATTGCCGTCGGACCTCGGAGCGGGCTGAACTGCTCGCGTGAGGAACAGTGGTGTTTGTCCAATATGCAGTTCGACTGCAAGAACGCTCAGCCAATTCCCAAGTTTCACCCCGCTTGCACTCCGGCTGCCAATTCTGCTATGGTGTAGAGGTTTCGCGAGAACAGCTTTCAGCTCCTGCGCTACCACCCTTATGTGAGGGTCCGGCCGGGGGTGAGGCCCCGAGGTTCCACCGGTTGCGCCGGTTGGTGACATGGGCCTGTCCGAAGCAGAAATCCTCGCTTTTGCGACCGTAGTCGTAGTGGGTTGCGTCACTTTTTGATTAACATCGCGATGAGGAAGATTCGTGCCAACGTTTAACCAACTTGTGCGTATCGGCCGCAAGCCGCCACGCTGGAAGACTTCGAGCCCGGCGTTGAATAGCTGCCCGCAAAAGCGCGGTGTTTGCACGCGCGTATATACCTCCACCCCCAAGAAACCCAATTCGGCATTGCGGAAAGTGGCCCGCGTGCGGCTCACCAACGGAATCGAAGTGACCACATATATTCCGGGCGTCGGCCACAATTTGCAGGAGCACTCGATCGTGCTGATCCGCGGAGGCCGCGTGAAGGATCTTCCGGGCGTGCGCTATCACGTCATTCGCGGCGCGCTGGATACGGCGGGAGTGGCCAACCGCAAGCAGGGACGGTCGAAGTACGGAGCCAAGAGGCCGAAATCGTAGTGTCGAGACGGTAGAAACGTATGCCACGCAGAAGAAGAGCCGTTGTTCGTGAGGTCCAGCCGGATCCGGTGTTCAATTCCACGCTCGTCGAGCGATTCGTGAACTCCATGATGTGGCAGGGGAAGAAGACCGTCGCCCAGGGCATCTTTTACGACGCCATGGAAAAGCTGCGGGAGCGCACCAGCGACGATCCGCTGAAGGCCTTTAAGAAGGCCGTGGAGAACGCCAAACCGCTATTGGAAGTGAAAACGCGGCGGGTGGGCGGCGCCAACTACCAGGTGCCCATAGAAGTGCCGCAGAACCGGCGCACCTCGCTGGCGATCCGCTGGATCATCACGCAAGCCCGCGGGCGCGCGGAAAAGGGCATGCCCGAGAAGCTGGCCAACGAGTTGAACGACGCCTCCAATCTGCGCGGCGGGGCGATCAAGAAGAGAGACGACGTGCATCGCATGGCCGAGGCCAACAAGGCCTTCGCTCATTACCGCTGGTAGCGGTTCGGCGGCCCGGCGGCGGCCCGAGAGGAATTTAGGAACTAACGGATTTATGGCAAGACTGGTCCCACTCGAGAGCATGAGGAATATCGGCATCGCAGCTCATATCGATGCCGGTAAGACCACCACGACCGAGCGGATTCTGTATTACACGGGACGCACCCACAAGCTGGGCGAGGTCCATGAGGGCACCGCCATCATGGACTGGATGGAGCAGGAGCAGGAGCGCGGCATCACGATTACGTCGGCCGCGACCACCTGCGAATGGCGCGACATCCAGATCAACATCATCGACACGCCCGGCCACGTGGACTTCACCGCCGAGGTGGAGCGCAGTCTGCGTGTGCTCGATGGCGCGGTGGCGGTTTTCGACGCCGTCGCTGGCGTCCAGCCGCAGTCCGAGACCGTCTGGCGCCAGGCCGATAAGTACAACGTTCCGCGCATTTGCTTCATCAACAAGATGGACCGCGTGGGCGCGGACTTCTTCCACTCGGTGGACACCATAGTCGAGCGGTTGAAGTGCCGGCCGGTGGCCATCCAGTTGCCCATCGGCGCCGAGGATCAGTTTAAGGGCATCGTGGACCTGGTGGAGATGAAGGCGGTGGTGTGGCACGACGAGACGCTGGGCGCGGAGTTCGACACGATCGAAATTCCGGCCGAGCTCGCGGAGAAGGCCAAGGAATACCGCGATAAGATGATCGAGGCCATCAGCGAATTCGACGACAAGCTGTTTGCGAAGTTCATCGAAGGCCAGGCGGTCTCCAACGACGAAATCCGCGCGGGCCTGCGCAAGGCCACGATCGCACTGAAGATCTTCCCGGTGATCTGCGGCACGGCGTTCAAGAACAAGGGCGTGCAAACCATGCTGGACGCGGTGGTGGATTACCTTCCGTCGCCGCTGGAGGTTCCCCCGATCGAAGGCGTGGACATCGACAACCCCGAGAAGGTCCTGATCCGGCACGCCTCCGACAAAGAGCCGTTCGCCGCGCTGGTGTTCAAGATCATGACCGACCCGTACGTGGGTCAACTGGCGTTTTTCCGGGTGTATTCGGGGACGCTGAAGAGCGGCGATTCGGTTTTCAACGTGGCAAAGTCGCGCAAGGAGCGGATCGGGCGCCTGCTGCGCATGCACGCCAACAAGCGCGAGGAGATCCAGGAAATCCTGGCGGGCGATATCTGCGCCGCCGTCGGGCTGCGAACGGTGTCCACGGGCGACACGATCTGCGACGACGAGCACCCCATCGTGCTGGAATCCATCGATTTTCCGATGCCGGTGATTCAGCTCGCCGTCGAGCCGAAGACCAAGGCCGACCAGGAAAAGATGGGGATGGCGATCCAGAAGCTGGCCCAGGAAGACCCCACCTTCCGCGTGAACACGGATCCGGAAACCGGCCAGACCATTCTTTCGGGGATGGGCGAACTGCACCTGGAGATCATCGTCGACCGCATGATGCGGGAGTTCGGAGTGGGCGCCAATGTGGGCAAGCCGCAGGTGGCGTATCGAGAGACCATCCGCAAGCGGGCCGAGGCCGAGGGCCGGCACATCAAGCAGACCGGCGGGCACGGACAATACGGCCATGTGAAGATCCGCATCGCGCCGCTGCCGTCGGGCGCCGGGTTCGAGTTCGAAAACGAGATCACGGGCGGCAGGGTGCCGAAGGAATACATCAACCCGACAGAGGTTGGTATCAAGGAAGCTCTCGAGGGCGGTATTCTCGCCGGTTTCCCCATGTCGGATCTGAAGGTCACGCTGTACGACGGCAGTTATCACGACGTGGATTCGTCGGAAATGGCATTCAAGGTGGCCGGATCGCTGGCCATCAAGGAAGCCGTCCGCCATGCCAAGCCGGTGCTGCTCGAGCCCATCATGTCGGTGGAAGTGGTGGTGCCGGAGCAGTACATGGGCGACGTCATCGGGGATCTGAATTCCCGCCGCGGGCGCATCGACGGCATGCAGCTTCGGGGCACCACGCAGATCATCAAAGCCATGGTGCCGCTGGAGAGGATGTTCGGGTACGCCACCGAGTTGCGCTCGCGCACCCAGGGGCGCGGCAGTTTCACCATGCATTTCGGAAGGTACGAAGAGGTTCCGGGCTCTCTCGCCGAGGAAATCATCAGCAAGGTCCAGGGCAGGTAACGAGATAAGGAGATTATTTCTCTCATGGCAAAGGAAAAATTCGACCGTAGCAAGCCGCACGTCAACATCGGAACGATCGGGCACATCGATCACGGCAAGACCACGCTGACGGCGGCCATCACGCGGGTGTTGGGCAAGAACAACCCCAAGGTCAAGTTCCGGAGCTTCGACTCCATCGATAACGCGCCGGAAGAGAAGGCGCGCGGGATCACGATCGCGGTGGCGCACATCGAGTACGAGACGCCCAACCGGCACTATGCCCACGTGGACTGCCCGGGACACGCCGACTACATCAAGAACATGATCACCGGGGCGGCCCAGATGGACGGCGCCATTCTGGTGGTGGCGGCCACCGACGGCCCCATGCCGCAGACGCGCGAGCACGTGCTGCTGGCGCGGCAGGTGGGCGTGCCGTGCATCGTGGTGTGCATGAACAAGGTCGACATGGTGGACGACCCGGAGCTGCTGGACCTGGTGGAGCTGGAAGTGCGCGAGTTGCTGAAGAGCTACCAGTTTCCGGGCGACGAGCTGCCGGTGGTGCGGGTCTCGGCGCTGGGGGCGTTGAACGGCGAAGAGAAGTGGGAGAAGACGGTGCTGGAGCTGATGGCCGCCGTGGACAACTACGTGCCGATGCCGCCGCGGGTTACGGACAAGCCGTTCCTGATGCCGATCGAGGACATCTTCTCGATCCAGGGGCGGGGGACGGTGGTGACGGGGCGCATCGAGCGGGGCATCTGCAAGGTGGGCGAGGAAATGGAGATCGTGGGCTTCCGGCCGACGCGGAAGACGGTTGTGACGGGCGTGGAAATGTTCAAGAAGTTATTGGACCAGGGCATGGCCGGGGACAACGTGGGATTGCTGCTGCGCGGGGTGGAAAAGGACGAAGTGGAGCGGGGGCAGGTGATCGCCAAGCCGGGCTCGATCACGCCGCACACCAATTTCAAGGGCGAAGTATACGTATTGAGCAAGGAAGAAGGAGGGCGTCACACGCCGTTCTTCAAGGGATACCGGCCGCAGTTCTACTTCCGGACGACGGACGTGACGGGAGTGGCGGAGTTGCCGGAAGGCACGGAAATGGTGATGCCGGGGGACAACGTGAACCTGACGGTGGAGTTGATCACGCCGATCGCCATGGACAAGGGGTTGCGCTTTGCGATTCGCGAAGGCGGCCGCACGGTGGGCGCCGGCACGGTCACGGAGATCATAAAATAACGGGCTCTGCCCGCGGGGAATTATGGCTTTACGAGAACGCATTCGCATCCGTTTGAAAGCGTACGATCACCGGGTGCTCGATCAATCGACCACTGAGATCGTGGATACGGCCAAGAGGACCGGCGCGCACGTTGCCGGTCCGATCCCGCTGCCCACGTCCCGCAGTATCACCACAGTATTACGCTCCCCGCACGTGGACAAGAAATCGCGGGAGCAGTTTGAGATCCGAACCCACAAGCGGCTGTTGGACATCCTGGAGCCGACCCAGCAGACGGTCGATGCGCTGATGAAGCTCGACCTGCCGGCGGGGGTGGATGTGGAAATCAAGGCGTTCGGGAAATGAGAGCCATCGGCGGCCGGCTGGCGGCTTCGGAGCCGCGGGCTGGCGCCGGTCGCTGAGAACCGAGAACTACTATGAGTCCAGGAATCCTTGGCAAAAAGATTGGAATGTCGCAGGTGTTCCGGCCAGACGGTCAGGCCGTGCCGGTCACGCTGCTGAAGGCGGGCCCGTGCATGGTGGTGCAGCGCAAGACGCCCACCACCGACGGCTACGACGCCCTGCAACTCGGGTTGATGGAGTTTATTAAGCCGCAGCGCATCAACAAGCCCTCGACGGGCCACCTGCGGAAAGCCGGCGCCGAGGGCGCGAAGTTCCTGCGGGAGTTTCCGCTGGGCTCGGGCTCGGACGACGTCAAGGCGGGCGACCAGGTGCTGGTCGACCAGTTCAAGCCCAAGGACATGGTGGACGTGATCGGCATCAGCAAGGGCCGCGGGTTTGCGGGCGTGGTGAAGCGCCATCACTTCCGCGGCGGCGAGGCGACGCACGGGTCGATGTTCCACCGCGCGCCCGGCTCGATCGGCGCATCCAGCTTCCCGTCGCGCGTGGTTCCGGGCATGCGGATGGGCGGCCACATGGGCCACGCCCGCGTTACGGTGCGCAACCTGGAAGTGATCGACGTGGACACCGAGGACAACGTGCTGGTGGTGAAGGGCGCGGTTCCGGGGCCGAACGGCGGGTATGTCGTTGTACGGAGGTCCAAGAGGTAAGGCCATGCCGACAGTGGATGTAGTGGATTTGAAGAACGAGAAGGTCGGCGAGTTGGAACTGGCCGACGAGGTGTTTGGGGCCGCGGTCAACGAGGCGCTGCTGTACGAAGCGGTGCGGCACTACACGGCGGCCGGGCATCGCGGCACGCACAAGACCAAGGTGCGCAGCGAAGTGGCGGGCAGCGGCAAGAAGCTGTGGAAGCAGAAGGGCACGGGCCGGGCGCGCGTCGGGTCGGTGCGGTCGCCCCTATGGCGCCACGGGGGCACGATTCACGGGCCGGTGGTGCGGGATTACAGCTACAAGCTGCCGCGCAAGATGCTACAGGGCGCGTTGCGCTCGGCGCTTTCCGCCAAGGTGCGGGACGGCGAATTGAAGGTCGTACAGGCGTTCGACTTCGGGGATCACAAGACCAGGAACGCGATGGAGACGCTGGTGGCGCTGGAAGCCGGACGCACGGTGCTGGTGGTGGACAACGGCGAAAACCGGAACCTCAGCCTGGGGTTGCGGAATCTCAAGGGCGTCACCCTGATGCCGACGCGGGAAGTGAATCCCTACCACCTGCTGGGGCACCACAGCGTGTTGCTGTCGGCAGAGGCGGCGCGCAAGTTTTCGGAGGCGCTAAGCAAATGACCATCCATGAAGTACTGCGCCGCCCGCTCGTCACCGAGAAGGGCGTGGACAGGAAGGACAACCAGCGCACGCTGTGCTTCGAAGTAAGCGGCGAGGCCAACAAGACGCAGGTGAAGGCCGCGGTGGAAAAACTCTTCAAGGTGAAGGTGGCCGAAGTGCGCACGGCCAACGTGGACGGCAAGCTGCGGCGCCATGGGCGCTTCTCCGGCTACAAGCCGGATTGGAAGAAAGCTTACGTCAAACTGAAGGCGGGCGAGAAAGTGCCCGAGTTCGCGGAGATCTAAGGGAGCCACGAAGATGCCCATCAAGACATACAGTCCGCACACCGCTTCGCGCCGCTTCATGACCTCGGTGTCGCGCGAAGACATCACCAAGCAGAAGCCCGAGAAGTCGCTGGTCGAGAGCAAGAAGCGGACTGGCGGGCGTAGTTCCAACGGGCGGGTGACGTCGCGCTTCATCGGCGGCGGGCACAAGCAGGCCTACCGGGTGATCGATTTCAAGCGCGACAAGCACGGCATTCCGGCGGTGGTGGCGGCGGTGGAATACGACCCCAACCGTTCGGCGCGCATCGCGCTTCTGCACTACGCCGACGGCGAGAAGCGCTACATCCTGCAGCCGGACGGCCTCAAAGTGGGTCAGAAGGTGATGTCCGGACCGGAAGCCGACATCCTGCTGGGCAACGCGCTGCCGCTGAAGAACATGCCGGCCGGCACGATCGTACACAACATCGAGCTGCGGCCGGGGAAGGGCGGCCAGATGGCGCGCTCGGCGGGATCGCAAGCGCAGTTGGTCAACAAGGAAGGCGGCGTGGCCCTGCTGAAGCTGCCGTCGGGCGAAATCCGGCGCGTGCTGGTGGAGTGCATGGCGACGGTGGGCCAGGTGGGCAACGCGGATCACGAGAACGTGGCGCTGGGCAAGGCGGGCCGCAAGCGCTGGATGGGAAAGATGCCGCACAACCGCGGCGTCACGATGAACCCGGTGGATCATCCACACGGCGGCGGCGAGGGCCGGAGCTCGGGCGGACGCCACCCGGTGACTCCGTGGGGCCAGCCCACGCGCGGATTCAAGACGCGCAACAACAAGCGCACGGACAAGTGGATCGTCACGCGAAAGAGCAAGAAGAGGTAGCCAATGGGAAGATCCGTCAAGAAAGGGCCGTTTACCGACACCCACCTGGAAGCCAAGCTGGCGGTGTTGAACGCCGCCAACGAAAAGAAAGTGGTCCGCACATGGTCACGGCGGTCCACCATTCTTCCCGAATTCGTGGGGCACACGGTCGCCGTGCACAACGGCAAAAAGTTCATTCCGGTGTACATCACCGAGAACATGGTGGGACACAAGTTCGGCGAGTTTTCGCCGACGCGGACGTTCAAGGGCCATTCGGTGAAGGCGGCCACGGAGAAGACGGCGAAGCCGGCATAAAGAGGTAGGGCGGGCTCGGCCCGCCAGAGGAAAGACCATGGAAGCGAAAGCGGAAGCCAGATACATCCGAATTTCCCCGCAGAAGGCCCGGCTGGTGGTGAACCTGATCCGCGGCCAGAACGCGGGGGCGGCCATCAACACGCTGCGCGCGACCAACAAGCGGATCGCTCCCACCGTGGAGAAAGTCTTGCAGTCGGCCATCGCCAACGCGCAGAACCGAAGCGAGGACGTGGACGTCGACAAGCTGGTGGTCAGCGAGGCCTACGTCAACGAGGGTCCGCGCCAGAAGCGCGTGCGGCCGGCGCCGATGGGGCGCGCCTTCCGATACCAGCGGCGCATGGCACATATCGTCATCAGAGTGGCGGAGAAAGAAGCATAGATGGGACAGAAAGTTCATCCGTACGGATTCCGGCTGGGCTTCAACAAGCCGTGGCGTTCGCGCTGGTTCGCCAAACAGGGGTATGCCAAGCTTCTTCAGGAAGACCTGGAGCTGAAGGACGCCTTGCGGGAGCGGCTCAAGTCGGCCGGCGTGAGCTCGATTGAAGTGGACCGCCCGGGCAACAAACTGAGGGTGACGATCCGCACGTCGCGGCCGGGCATCATCATCGGGCGCAAGGGCGCGGAGATCGAGAAGCTCAAGCAGGACATGGCCAAGAAGACCAAGCGCGAGGTCTTCATCGACATTCAGGAAGTGCACAAGCCGGAGTTGGACGCGCAACTGGTTTCCGAGTCGATCGCCCTGCAGCTCGAGAAGCGCGTGGCGTTCCGCCGGGCGATGCGCAAGGCCGTGGATTCGGCGCTGCGTTTCGGCTGCAAGGGAATCAAGGTACGCGTTTCCGGGCGTCTGAACGGCGCGGAAATCGCGCGTAGCGAGTGGTACCTGCAGGGCCAGCTTCCGCTGCATACGCTGCGCGCCGATATCGATTACGGCACCGCCGAAGCGCACACAACCTACGGGGTGATCGGCGTCAAGGCATGGTTGTACAAGGGCGAGATTCTGGACCTGACCAAGCGCCGGGGCGGTTTGCTGCCCGAGCCGGAGCCCCGCCGCGACCGCGGAGAGCGGCGCGACCGGGGAGACCGCGGAGACCGCGGAGGCCCGCGTGGCCGGGATCGCGAACGCGGCCCCGCCGAGCGCCCGCCGCAGCCGCCGCCGGTGGCCTCCGAGGCCGGCGGTCCCGCGATGCAGGCTCCTCCGGTGGATCTGCCGCGTCCGGCGGTGCGTCCCGCGTCGCCGATTCTGCCGCCGCTGATGTCGCCGCAGGCGCAGCAGCCCGCATGGAAGCAGGAAGCCAAACAGGAAGCCAAACCGGAACCGCAAGCGGAAGAACCCAAGCCCGCTCCAGGCGGGGACCTTCCCGGGCCGCTCGCGGGTGGGGAACAGTAAGGATTGAGGACACACCGCCATGATGATGCCAAAGAAGGTGAAGTTCAGGAAGCAGCAGCGTGGGCGCAGGACCGGCAAGGCGTGGCGCGGGTCGGCGATCTCCTTCGGGGAATTCGGGCTGAAGGCGATGGAGTGCGCCTGGATCACGGACCGGCAGATCGAAGCGGCGCGCGTGGCCATGACGAGGTCGATCAAGCGCGGCGGCAAAGTCTGGATTCGATTGTTCCCGGACAAGCCCATCACCAAGAAGCCGGCGGAAACCCGCATGGGAAAGGGCAAGGGCGCGCCGGAGCAGTGGGTAGCGGTCATCCGGCCGGGAAAGATGCTGTTCGAAATGGAAGGCGTGGATCGGGCCACGGCCATGGCCGCCATGCGCCTGGCGGCTCACAAGCTGCCCATCAAGACCAAGTTCGTCAGCCGGGAAGAAGTGGAGTAACGCGGAGTCTCATATGGCGCAGAAGCTTAAGGTTCAGGATCTGGACGACAAGGAAATCGCGCACCAGTTGGGGGAAATGGACGAGCAGTTGTTTCGTCTTAAGTTTCAGATGTCGATGGGCCAGATGGAAGGGCTGAAGAAGGCGCGGTCCATGCGTAAGGACCGGGCGCGCATGCTCACCGTCCTGCGGGAACGGGCCATAGCGGCCCAGGCTGGAGGAAAGAAGTAATCATGGCCGAGCAACAGGCGCAGTCGTCGAAGAACGAAAAGATCGGCCAGGTGGTCTCGACCAAGATGGCGAAAACCATCGTGGTGGAAGTGAGCCGCCGCGTGCCGCACCCTCTGTACAAGCGAATTATCGGGAAGCGCAAGAAATTTTACGCTCACGACGAGCAAGGCACGGCCAAGATGGGCGATGTCGTGCGGATCGTGGAGTGCCGTCCGCTGAGCAAGCTGAAACGATGGCAACTGGCGGAAGTGATACGGCGTGCGGCGCAGGTGGGCGCGCAACCGTCGGATCTGGACGTGAAGGTTTAGCCGCGATCCTTCAGTATCCCGCAACCGGCCAACCGCCGGCCGCGGGGCCGCTGAAGGCAGTTGGCTGGGAGCTGATTCTTATGATTGGAATGCGAACCATTCTCGAGGTGGCCGACAACTCCGGCGCGCGCAGGCTTTCCTGCATTCTGCCGCGCGGCGGCGACCTCGGCTTGCGCGCCGGCCTGGGCGACGTGGTCACGGCCAGCGTGAAGGAAGCCGCGCCGGATTCGGCGATCAAGAAGGGCAAAGTCGTGCGCTGCGTCATCGTGCGGATGCGCAAGGAAACGCGCCGCAGGGACGGCACCTACATCCGCTTCGATTCCAATGCGGCGGTGCTGATCAGCGATGTCGGCGAGCCGGTGGGTACGCGCGTCTTCGGGCCGGTGGCGCGCGAACTGCGCGACAAGAAGTTCATGAAGATCGTGTCGCTGGCCCCCGAGGTAATCTGATGGCACTGGGAAAGAAGAAGCCGGTTCCGCCGGCGCAAGTGGATCTGAAGAAGGAAGACACGGTCAAGGTGATCGCCGGCCGCGACAAGGGCAAGACCGGGCGGGTTCTGCGCGTGGACCGCGAGACCGGGCGGGTTCTGGTGGAGCACGTGATGATGGTGAAGCGCCACACCCGGCCGAACCCAGCGAAACAGATAAAGGGCGGTATCGCGGAGCGCGAAAGCCCGATTGCGGTTTCCAATATTATGATCGTCTGCCCCGGCTGCAACAAGGCCGTGCGCATGGCGCATCGGGTGGACGTGGTGGCCGGCGGCAAGACCCGGCGCGCGCGCGTTTGCCGGAAGTGCGGGCATTTGCTCGACACGAAGTAAGTAGCGAGGAGTCCGATGGCAGCACGTTTGAGAGAGCTTTATCGAAAGAAAGCGGTCCCGGCGATGACCAAGGAGTTCGGGTACCGGAACGTCATGGCCGTGCCCAGGCTCGACAAGATCACCATCAACATCGGAATGGGTGAAGCCACCCAGAACGCCAAGCTGATGGATGGGGCCGTGGCCGAACTGGCGCAGATTGCCGGCCAGAAGCCGGTGATCACGAAGGCGAGCAAGTCGATTGCCGCTTTCAAACTGAGGGAAGGCATGTCGATCGGGTGTATGGTGACGCTACGCGGCGACCGCATGTACGAGTTTTTCGACCGGTTGGTCAACGTGGCGCTGCCCCGCGTGCGCGACTTTCGGGGCCTTTCGACCAAGTCCTTCGACGGCCGCGGCAATTACACGCTGGGTGTGAAGGACCAGTTGATCTTCCCGGAGATCGATTACTCCAAGGTGGAGAAGACCAAAGGAATGAACATCTCCATCACCACGACGGCGGGGACGGACGCCGAAGGCGTGGCGCTGTTGCGCCAGATGGGGATGCCGTTCCGGCAGTAACGAGAGGCACACGAACATGGCCACCACCGCGAAGATTGCCAAAGACCTGAAGCTGGAAGCGGCGCGCAAGGCGAAGACGCCGAAGCTGCAATGCCGCCACCGCAACCGCTGCTGGCGTTGCGGGCGCCCGCGCGCGTACCTGCGCAAATTCGGCCTCTGCCGGTTGTGTTTCCGGAAACTCGCCCTGAACGGCGAGATCCCCGGCGTGACGAAGGCTAGCTGGTGAGGGCTGGCTGGTAGGGAATGACGTAGGAGAGATATGACGAGCGATCCCATTGCCGACATGCTGACTCGCGTACGCAACGCGATCGGAGCCCGCCACCCCAAGGTGGACGTGCCGGCCTCCAAGCTGAAAGCGGAAATCGCGCGCATTTTGAAGGAGGAAGGCTACATAGCCAACTTCAAAGTGGCCGAAGAAGGCGCGAAGAAGACCATCAAGATCTACCTGAAGTACGGCCCCGGCAATTCGCCGGTGATCTCCGCCATCGAGCGCGTGTCGCGGCCCGGATGCCGGGTGTTCGTGGGCCAGACCGAGATCCCGCGTGTGCTGGGCGGCCTGGGCATCAACATCCTGACCACTCCGCGCGGCGTCATGACCGGGCGGGATGCGCACAGGGAGCGCTTGGGAGGCGAGATCCTCTGCCGCGTGTGGTAGAGCGATTTCGTCAAGCGGAATCCGCGGGGCGACCAGCCTGCCGTGGAGGACGCACAACGAGGTTTTAGAGACTATGTCGAGAATTGGCAAAAAGCCGATCGTTCTGCCGGCCGGCGTCAAGGTGCAGATCGGCGATCAGATGGAAGTGACCGGTCCCAAGGGCAAGCTGACGGTCCCGATCCCAGAGGGGATCATGATCGTGCAGGCGGCCGGCAAGCTCGAGGTGAAACGCGCGTCCGACGAGCACGCCGCGCTGCACGGCCTGACACGCGCCCTGGCGGCCAACGCCGTGCAGGGGGTGTCCGCCGGGTTCACCCGCGAGCTGGACATCGTGGGTGTGGGCTACCGCGCCGCCGTCAGCGGCAATGTGGCTACCTTCACGTTGGGATACTCGCACCCAATCGAGGTGCTGCTGCCCGATGGCGTGAGCCTGACCATCGACAAGCAGACGCATCTGGTGCTCAAAGGGCACGACAAGCAGATGCTGGGACAGGTGGCGGCGAATATGCGGGCGCTCCGCAAGCCGGATCCGTACAAGAACAAGGGCGTCCGGTACACCGGCGAAGCGTTACGCAAGAAGGTCGGCAAGACCGGGGCGGGTGCCAAATGATTCATAAGACTGCCAAGAACGAAATTCGGGTGCGGATCCACAAGCGCATCCGGCACAAGCTGCGCGGCTCGGCCGAACGGCCGCGTCTGGCGATCTACCGCAGCGTGGCGCACATCTACGCGCAGGTCATCGACGATAACGGCGGCAAGACGCTGGCGTCGGCTTCCTCGGTGGATAAGGGGATCAAGGCGGGATTCCCTGGGTCCGGGGGCAACGTGGCGGCCGCCAAGACCATCGGCAAGCTGGTGGCCGAGCGCGCCCGGGAAAAGGGCATCAAGCAGGTGGTGTTCGACCGCGGCGGATATCGCTATCACGGCCGCGTGAAGGCGCTGGCGGACGCAGCCCGCGCCGCGGGACTGGAGTTCTAATTTCATGGCAACGACAGTAAAACGCATCGATCCGGCTTCCCTCAACCTGAAAGAGCAGGTGGTGGCCATCAATCGCGTCACCAAGGTCGTCAAAGGCGGCAAGAACCTCAGCTTTTCGGCCCTGGTGGTGATCGGCGATCCTATGGCCAAGGTGGTGGGTTATGGCGTGGGCAAGGCCAAGGAAGTGCCCTCGGCCATCCGCAAGGGCATCGAAGCGGCCAAGAAGAACCTGCGCCGCGTCCACACGCTCGAAACCACCATTCCGCACCAGGTGATGGGCGTGTACGCCAGTTCGCGGGTGATGCTGAAGCCGGCCTCGGAAGGCACCGGCGTAATCGCGGGCGGCGCGGTGCGCGCGGTGATTTCGGCCTGCGGCGTGCCCAATGTGGTCACCAAGTCCATCGGGCGCCGCAACCCGCATAACGTGGTGAAGGCAACCATTGTCGCGCTGGAGTCGCTGCGCGAAAAAAGCGCCGTGGCCGAAATGCGCGGCCTGGCAGTGGAGAAGCTCTGACATGGCCGGAACAATCAAAATCAAACTCGTCCGCAGCCCCATCTGCACGCCCGAACATCACAAGCGGGTAGTGAAAGGGCTGGGTCTGCGCAAACTCAACCAGGTGGTGGAGCGGCCGGATTCGCAGAAGTTTCGCGGCATGGTCAAGAAGGTGCCGCACCTTTTGAAAGTGGTGGAATAGTGGACCGCGGGAGGCTGTGCCTCCGGCGCATTCTGGAGATTGTAGAGAAATGAACCTCAGCGGATTGAAACCCCCCGCGGGACAAGTCAAGTCCCGCAAACGCATCGGCCGCGGTATGGGCTCGGGGCGCGGCAAGACATCCACGCGCGGCCACAAAGGCCAGCACGCCGGCACCGGGTTCAGCATGAGCCGCGGCTTTGAAGGCGGCCAGATGCCCATCCACCGCCGGCTGCCCAAGCGCGGGTTCACCAACATCTTCAAGAAGCAGTACGCCATCGTCAACCTGGGCCGGCTGGAGAAACTGGCGGGCGATTCCTTCAACGCCGACAAGTTGATGGAGCTGGGAATCGTCAAGAAACTGGGCGACGGACTGAAAGTGCTGGGCGCCGGCCAGTTGACGCGCAAGATCGCCGTCGAGGCCCACCATTTTTCCAAATCGGCCATCGAGAAGATTCGGAAGGCCGGCGGCACGGCGAAAGTGATCGGCGCGGCAGCCGAATAGCCGCGGGAATCGAAGGGGACCATGAAGCTCTTTGAAGCGTTCGCCAACATCTTTCGCGTCCCGGACCTTCGCAAGAGGGTGCTGTTCACTCTCGCCATGCTGGGCGTCTATCGATTGGGCGCGGTGATCCCGACGCCCGGGATCAACACGCAGCGGTGGCAGGAATTCTTCAACTCGGCGGCGGGTTCCATTTTCGGCTTCTTCGATATGTTCGCGGGCGGCAATGTCAGGAAGCTGACTATTTTCGCCCTGGGCATCATGCCGTACATTACGGCGTCCATCATTTTGCAGTTGTTGACCGTGGTCGTCCCGACCCTCGAAAAACTTTCGAAGGAAGGCGAACTGGGGCGGCGCAAGATCACCCAGTGGACCCGGTACCTGACTATCATCCTGTCGGTTGTCCAATCGGCCACCATCGGCCGGGGCCTGATGGCCATGGGGCAGGGGATCGTGATCAATCCGGGCATTGGCTTCACCCTGCTGACCATCATCTCGCTGACCACCGGCACGGCATTCATTATGTGGCTGGGCGAACAGATGAGCGAACGCGGCGTCGGCAACGGCATGTCGCTGATCATCTTCGCGGGCATCGTGGTGGGGCTGCCGCGCGCCATCGGCAGCATCTACACGAACGTATTCGTGACCCGCGAGTGGGGCGCCTTGACCCTGATCCTGCTGTTGGCCATGATGATCGCGGTGGTGGCCTTCATCGTTCTGGTGGAGCGCGGCGAGCGGCGCATCCCGGTGCAGTATGCCAAACGCGTGGTTGGCCGGCGGGTGATGGGCGGCCAGTCCACGCACATGCCGCTCAAGGTTAACGCCGGCGGCGTGATCCCGGTGATCTTCGCCTCGTCGATCCTGGCGTTCCCCACCACGCTCCTCAGCGTGCCGTGGGTCAAGAGCGTCCGTCCGCTGTTCAACATGCTGGACTCCATCAAGCACGGCGAGCCGATGTACTACGTGCTCTTCGTGGCCGGCATCATTTTCTTCTGTTTCTTTTACGTGTCGATCATTTTCAACCCCGCCGAGGCCGCCGACAACATGCGCAAGTACGGTGGCTTCATTCCGGGCATCCGGCCGGGGAAAAATACGTCGGATTACATGAACGCCATCCTGACCAAGATCACGGTGGTCGGCGGGATTTATCTTTCGATCCTCTGTCTGATCCCGGATATCATGATCTCCGGCATCAAGCTGCAGCATCTGCCGCTCATCGGGCAATGGGTTGACAACGCGTTCACGGCGATTCATTTCCGGTTCCTGCTGGAAGGGTTGGGGGTACAGTTCTACTTCGGCGGGACCTCGCTGCTGATCGTGGTGGGTGTCGCCATGGATACGATCAACCAGGTGGAAGCCCAGTTGATCATGCGGCATTACGAAGGGTTTACTCCGCGGTCGGGCCGGATTCGCGGACGGCGGAGCAGCTTCTAGGTTGAGGTGCGGTCGCCCGGTACAGGCCCGAGACCTGTGGTGGGCGGCGGGTGCGAGGTGGTGAATCCTCTCGCGGTTGATTACAATGTAGTTATTGCGCGTTTGCAGGGAAGCGGCGGATATGGGCGCCGCTGAAGCTGACCATTGGAGCCGGATGATCGTTCGTAAAACCGCCGCCGAATTGGAGAAGATGCGGCGAAGCGGCCTGCTGGTATACCGGATCCTGCAGATGTTGAAGGGAATGGCCGTCGAGGGAGCCACTACCATGGACCTTGAACTGGCGGCGGAAAAGACCATCGCCGACGCCGGGGCCAAGCCGGCTTTCAAGGGATATTATGTGCCGGCCGCCGGCGAAGCCTTCAAGTACGTGTTGTGTACCTCGGTGAACGAGGAAATCGTGCACGGGATGCCGAACGCGAAACGGGTTCTCAAAAAGGGCGACATCGTTTCCATCGACACCGGGGTGAAGTTAGACGGATATTATGGCGATTCGGCCATCACCGTTGCGATCGGCGAAGTGAGCGAGGAAACCCGCAGGCTCCTCGAAGTGACCCGGCAGTCGCTCGAACTGGCCATCGAGCGGGTGCGAGACGGGAACCGCCTGTTCGATGTGTGCAGTACGGTGGAGAACTACGTGGAGACCAACGGGTTCTCCATTGTCCGGGAATATGTCGGTCACGGGATTGGGACGCAGCTCCACGAAGAGCCGCAAGTGCCCAATTACGTGGACCGGAAGAACGAGAATCCGCGGCTGAAACCGGGCATGGTGCTGGCGGTCGAGCCGATGGTGAACGCCGGACGCCCGGAAGTTAAGGTTTTGAAGGATAAGTGGACGGCCGTGGCCAGAGACGGCAGTTACAGCGCCCACTTCGAGCACTGCATCGCGGTGACGGAGAATGGGCCGTGGGTGCTGACCAGGCCGTGACGGTGACGGCTACGGTGGTGGAGGAAAGACCCTCGGCCATCTACGTGGTGGTGCTGGATGGTCAGCGGCGGGTGCTGGCCCACCTGGCGGGTACTGTAGAACGGAATTTCGTCCGGCTGGTCCCCGGCGACCGGGTCGAGGTGGCGTTGGCGCCGGACGATCCGACACGAGGAAGGATTGTAAAAAGGTTATGAGCCACAGATGAACACAGATGAACACGGATAGGACCAAGTTGTTGCCTTATCTGTGTCCATCGGTGGCCCTAAAAAGGTTTCCCATGAAGGTACGAGCGTCAGTCAAAAAGATTTGCGACAAATGCAAGGTGATCCATCGCGAAGGCGTGGTGCGGGTCATCTGCGTCAACCCGAAACATAAACAGAGGCAGGGCTAACAACATGGCACGTATCGCTGGTGTGGATCTGCCGGCCGCCAAGAGGGCCGAGATCGGACTCACCTACATCTACGGAGTCGGCCGGACCCGGTCGCGCTCGCTGCTCCACCGCGCCGGGATCGACTTCGACAAGAAGGTGCGCGACCTGACCGAAGACGAGGTGAACCGCGTCCGCCAGATACTGGAAGAGGAAGGCGCCGTGGAGGGCGATCTCCGCAAGGAAATCTCGATGAACATAAAGCGTCACATCGAGATGGGCTCCTACCGCGGATTGCGCCACCGCCGCGGTCTGCCGGTGCGCGGCCAGCGCACTCACACCAACGCCCGCACGCGCAAGGGACCGCGCCGCGGAACCGTTGCCAACAAGAAGAAAGCGAGCTCGAAGACCTAACATGGCAAAAGCACCGGCAAAAGGCGGCAAGAAGAAAAGCTTCAAGAAGAAGGAAAAGCGCATCGTCCACACGGGCATTGTGCATATCCAGGCCACTTTCAACAACACCATCGTGACCATCGCCGATCAGGAAGGCAATACCATATCCTGGTCCAGCGCCGGTTCGTTGGGATTCCGCGGGTCGCGCAAAGGGACTCCGTTCGCCGCTCAGCAGGCGGCCATGACGGCGGCCAACAAGGCCAACGAAACCGGCCTCCGCGTGGTGGAAGTGCGCGTCAGCGGGCCCGGCTCCGGCCGCGAGTCGGCGGTGCGCGCCCTGTCCACCGCGGGTATTGAAGTGCGGGCTATCAAGGATGTCACGCCGATCCCCCACAACGGCTGCCGTCCGCCGAAGAAGCGCAGAGTATGAGATGGCGGCCGGCGTCTGCCGGTTGGCCGGAACGGTAAGCGGGAAGAAGGCCTGCCATGGCTGTAAACCGCACCTAGGTAGGGCAGGCTTCCAGCCTGTCAAGCCGGGCCGCCGCAAGGCGGGCCCCACGGGTAAGGGCGGGCTTCCAGCCTGCCAGGCCGGGCACGCCGCAAGGCGGGCCCTACGGGTAAGGAGAAGAATTTGGCACGATACATTGGCCCCGTTTGCCGGCAATGCCGGCGTGAGGGGATGAAACTTTATCTCAAGGGCGAGCGCTGCCACAGCGAGAAGTGCGCCATCGAAAAGCGCAACTTCGTTCCCGGCCAGCATGGCCAGGCGCGCAAGGCGAAGATCGTCGGCTATGGTCTCCAACTCCGCGAGAAGCAGAAAGTGCGCCGCATCTATGGCGTGCTGGAAGCTCAGTTCCGGGGAGCTTATGAAAAGGCCGCCCACGCCAAGGGCATCACCGGCGACAACCTCATGTCGGGACTCGAACGCCGCCTCGACAGCGTGATCTACCGCATGGGATTCGGCACCAGCCGGGCGCAGGCCCGCCAGGTGGTTCACCACGGCCACATCGAAGTCAACGGCCGGAAGTGCGATGTTCCGTCCGCCCAAGTCAAAATCGGCGATATTGTCGCGGTCCGCGAAAGCAGCCGGAAGAATCCCACTATCCTGGCCGCCCGCGATGCCACCGCGCATGCGCCGGCGCCGAACTGGATCGACGTTGACAGGGAAGGTTTGACGGGCCGCATTACCAGCCTGCCACAACGGAGCGACTTGGTTCAGATCCAGTTGAACGAGCAGCTCATCGTCGAATTGTATTCGAAGTAAAGAGCCGGATTCGTCCGGCTCGAAGCGAGGATTTCTATGTTCAAGGGCTTCCAGAAACCAAAACGTTTGGTCGCCAATACCGAGACCCTTACGGAACGGTATGGCATGTTTACGGCACAGCCTTTTCAACGCGGCTTCGGCACCACTGTCGGTAACAGCCTGCGTCGCGTGCTGCTGAGCTCCATCGAAGGAGCGGCCATCACGGCCGTGCGGATCGAGGGAGTGGAGCACGAGTTCAGTCCCATTCCGGGCGTGGTGGAAGACGCCACGGACATCATACTCAACCTCAAACAGATCCCCTTCAAGATCACGGGCGAGGGGGTGAAGGTCGTGCGTTTGTCCGTGGACCAGCCGGGCGACGTGCGCAGCGGCCAGATCGAAACCGACGCCGACGTGGAAGTGCTGGACCGCGACGTCCACGTCGCGACGGTCAGCGAAGGCGGCAGGCTGTCGATCGAAATGCGGCTCAAGACCGGCCGCGGCTACGTCAGCGCCGACAAGAATTTCGACGAGGATCTGGCCCTCGGCTACATCCCCATCGACTCGGTGCATTCACCCGTGCGCAAGGTCAACTTCGCGGTGGAAGCGGCGCGCCTCGGGCAGATGACCGACTACGACAAGCTGACCCTCGAGGTGTGGACCAACGGCGCGGTGTCTCCCCAGGACTCCATCGGCTACGCCGCCAAGCTTCTCAAGGACCACATGTCCATCTTCATCAACTTCGAGGAAGTGCCCGAACAGACCGAAGAGGTCTCCGAGCGCGGCATGGACAAGATGAATGAGGTGCTGAACCGCTCGGTCGAAGAACTGGAATTGAGCGTCCGTTCCTACAACTGCCTCAAGAACGCCAATATCCAGACCATCGGCGAACTGGTGCAGAAGACCGAAGCCGAAATGCTGCGCACCAAGAACTTCGGCCGCAAGTCACTCAATGAGATCAAGGAAATCCTCGCCAACATGGGCCTCTCGCTGGGCATGCGCATCGATGCCCACGGCCGTCTGGTAGCCCCGCCGCAGCAGGCCGGCGGCGCGCTGCCGGATTATCCGCTGGAGGATGAGAACGTGCAGGAGCAGATTGAGGAATAGGCCATGAGACATAGGGTTGCCGGGTTTAAACTGAAGCGGCCGGTGGATAGCCGCAACGCCTTGCTGCGAAATCTCGCCACCAGCGTGATCGAGCAGGAGCGCGTCATCACTACCGTCATCAAGGCCAAGGCCGTTCGTCCTCTGGTCGAGAAGATGATCACGCTCGCCAAGAAGGACACGCTGCACACGCGCCGCCAGGCGGCTGCCGTCCTGCGGACACCCGATTCGCTGAAGAAGCTGTTCGACAAGCTGGGGACTCGCTTCGGGCAACGCGCCGGCGGGTACACGCGCATCGTGCGCCTGGGACCCCGTAAGGGCGACGGCGCCGAACAGGCCATGATCGAGCTGGTCGGTTCCGAACTGGTCAAGCGCGCCGCCGATCGCGCCAAGCGCCGCGAGGAGCGCCTCAAGGCGCGCCAGCAGGGTCTCGATCACGAGGAAGAGAAGCCCAAGGAATAGGCCGGCGGTGGAACGGTGGCGGGTCACCGCAGGCGCATTGCCGCACCGGCCGCGACCGTAAGGGAGCGATTGTCTGAACGGGCACCCCGGCTACCGAAAGGGCGCCATGACCGTCTATAATGCCAGAAGGCAGGGTCGCGAACCGGACCGTTCTCCTGCCACTCACCTCATTTCCGCAAGGCCCGATGGACGAGAATCCCAGCTTTCACGATCCGCCTCTTGAAACGGTCCCCCTGATGGGACGGGAACTGGCGGATGAGCCGCCAGCGAACGCGCGCTCGATGCTCTGGAGCACACTCTCGTGGGCTCGCGACCTGGCGTTCTCCAGCCTCATTGCCATCGTGCTGATCGTGTTCCTCTACCAACCGGTGAAGGTGGAAGGGCCCAGCATGGAACCGTCCCTGACCGACCAGGAGCGCATTTTCATCAACAAGTTCACTTACAAGTTCGGCTTGGGCGGGATCGAGCGCGGCGACACGGTGGTATTCATATATCCCCACGAGCCGCGGAAATCCTACATCAAGCGGGTTATCGGCCTGCCGGGCGACCGCATCCGCATCGTCGCCGGCCAAGTCTTTGTGAATGGCCGGGCGTTGGAAGAAGACTACGTCGCCAGCGAGTACCGCGATGCGGTGTCGTGGCCGCCTACGGCGTCCGGAGACACGCCGGATGAGCGTGAAGTGCCCGCTGGCCAGTACTTCGTCCTGGGGGACCATCGCAGCAGTTCGAGCGATAGCCGGTCGTGGGGTTGGGTGCCGCGGGACAATATTTTCGGCAAGGCGGTGTTCATCTATTGGCCGCCGGACAAGATCGGCCGCCTGAGGTAGGTCTGAGGCGCGGCGAATCGACGCTCAAGCCGCCCCGCGAAGATCGGGTTTCACCGCTGGAGTGTATACTGAAAGTCATCCACGTCCAGGGTATCCGGTCTCTCCCAGGCTATTGAAGGTGAAGACGCCGATCCGGTCACCGCGATAAGATCCCCAGGTAATCCGTCCCACACCGATGGCGTCCAGATCGCTGAAGTCGCCCGGCAGCACTGGATTGGCACAGGTGCCATCGACTTGATCGGCCCACTGTCCGTGGGTGGCCCGGCCGGAGCCATTGCCCGCCGCCATCCAGACTCCGAGGAACGCAAGGGCACGCCGCTTCGAGGTCTACTCCTTCAGTTTCAGACCGGTTACCTTGAGCGCGAACGCATGTTCACAAGGTTTTTCGGCCGGCATGGCGACCGTAAGCCCCTGCGCATCCCGCGTGAAGTTGAGCGCACCCTTGTGCCCCAGTAACTCAACCTTACCGATCTTGCCTTTGAGGTTCTGGCTGCTTCCGAGAGAAGTTACTACGGCCTTCTCGCCCGGCCACGCCATGAGGATGGCGTAGAGCGCATCGCCGTTGGTGGTGAACCGGATAACTCAAACGCAAGTTCAGTTGCCGCGCGGTGGCATCCTGGCTATTCTCGGGCTGGCGGGAACGTCGAATGCCTCCGGCGGATCGGGATGCGCCGGGTCGAACGGCTTGTAGTCTGCCACGATGAACCGCGCGAGGTCCAGCTTGTTCGCGCGAACGCCTTCCACGATGCACTTCGCCAGCTCGTAGGCGCCATAGTCGCTGTGGTGTGTGGCGTCCCGGCCGCCCGAAAAGGCCAGCGGCGCTTTCTCCGGTCCCAGCGCTTCATAGAACTCGATGCTCATCTTGGTGAGATCGATCAGCGGAACATTCTCCTCCTTCGCTGTCTGGCGGACCGACTCGGGGAAGTCGCCGAGCGAATTCCGGATCTTCAGCCCGTCGAAATTGCGCCGCTGCATGGGCGTCACCAGAACCGGAATGGCTCCCCGTCTTCTCGCCTCCGCGATAAACACTTTGAGATACTGCTTATGTGTGGTGAAAGGCTCGACATAAGTCTGCGGCCAATTGACCTTCATGTCGTTATGGCCGAATTCTATGAAGAGGTAATCGCCTTTCTTCATCTGGCTCAGGACCTTATCGAGGCGTAATCCCGTGATGAACGATTTCAGCGTCTCGCCCGATTCGGCGTGGTTGGCGATGGCCACGTCGGGAGTGAAGAACCGCGTGAACATCTGCCCCCAACTGGCGGTCGGCTCACCGGGCTGATCGGTGACTGTTGAGTCACCCGTGATAAACACCGTGGGAATTTCGGGCGCATCCTGGATATCCAGCGAATCCAAACACGGGTGGCTGTTACTGAATTCCAGGGTGATTTTGTCGTCCCAGTGGAGCACGGCTTCCCAGTGTTCGCGGTCGTTCAAGCGCACCTGGTCGCCTCCCGGCGCATTCTGTGGCGGCGGCGGGATTCTGAAATTCCGAATATTGACCGCGAACGTCACGGTCTTGCGCTCGCCCGCGGCGGTGGCCACGTCGTTCGACCATCAGGCGGCGCGTTTCCGCCTTTATGGTGGTAACGCAACCGCCCGCGGAATCGCCGAGGCCCGCGGTGACGCGGTAGTTGCCCTCCGGAAGCGCGACGGAAAAGTAAAATGGCTGGGCGCCGGTAACTCCCCACTCGAGCTGCGACGGCTTGGTCCCAAGATCGAAGCCATAGCCGGTCTCCTTCGAATATGGCGCGCTCGGGCGATACCTTGACGCGGCCGGCAGCCGTCGCTACCGAGCCAAAATCGAAACGGCGCGGCGCAGCCTGTTCGGCGGCGCGCGCAACAGGGACCGCGATCAGGCAGGCGAGCGCCAAACCGGCGGCCCTGTGATGAAGCCGGCGCACGGATCGCACGCCGCGATGACAATTCAAACGGTATTCCATAAGACGAAGAACGCTCCTCACGGACTTTATCCCCGGCAGGCCCTTAGTCTAACGGGATTGCCCTGCCGGCGTCCAGTCTCCTCCCAACGTCGGCGCGGAAGCGATCCACGAAGCCGAGAACGTAATCGGCGATCGAAAGGCTCGGGTCGTCGACCAACGGTGTCAGATCCATGGCGAAGTTGAGCGCGCTCTCCCGGTCGGTTCCGTGCGATGCAAAGTACGTGGCGTGGGCCAGGCGGCGGCCGGCGGTCGCCAGGTCGTAGCGCTTGCCGCCGCTCACCTGCGAATCGAAAACGCCCAGCAGCGCGGCGGCGATGTTCGGTCTCTCCGAAACCGCCAGCGGCTGCTTGTCTTCGTCCATCAGCCAGTCCAGGTCGCGCCACACCTCGCAGCCGTATACCTTCTTCGGGCGGGTCTCCTGGCGCACCGCGCGCAGCGCGCCGATGGCTTTCAGAACCACACCGACATGGGTGTCGTGCTTATCGGCCAGGTTGTGCAGATACACCACATCGGGCCGCGCCGCGCGCAGAATCGCGGCCAGGTTCTCGCCCACCAGGGTCTCGCGCCGGTCCTTCACCTGCGCGCTGGTGAAGCCCAACTGGATCTGGCAGGCGTAATCGCCAATATAGGCGGCCTTGCGCTGTTCGCTGAGGCGGATTTGCCGCATCTGCTCGTCGGTGCACTCGCCGTAGATTCCGGTGCGCGGGCTGCCGGCGCCGTTGGTCAACACCACGCCGGTGAACCATTTGTCGCGCCGGGCGAAGCACTCGGCGATGCCGTGGTAGGCCATGATCTCGATATCGTCCTGGTGCGCGGCGATCGACAGGTGCGTGGTGCGTTCCAGCGCGCCGGGCAGCGCCAACCCATCGGGGACGAAGATGTCGGCATCGGTCTTGGGCAGGTTCATGGGCGTTTCTCCTGGGACGAAATGGCGGGCAGGCTGGCGGCCGCGATGGCCTGGCCGTGGCGTTTTTCCTGCTCGCTGGCTGCGTGGAAGCGGATGCGCTCCGCCAGTTCGGGAAACTCCTCGCGCAACACCTGGCCGGCTGTGGAAAGAACCACGTCGCCGCCGGCGCCGGTCATGACGCGGCCCAGCGCCAGCAGGTTGCGCACCTCGTAGAATTCGGCGTAGTTGGCGATGGCGTAGCCGAAATACGCGCCGATGGTCTCGTAAATGCGGCGTGCGCGTGAGTCGCCTGTTGACATCAGCGCCTGCACCCGGCACAACTTCTCGGCGAGCGGCATATCCGCGGGCAGTTCGATGCCGGCGGGCGCCAGCAGACGCCCCACCCCCTGTTGCGAGAAGTACTGCACTCCCACGCCGCGGTCGCCACTCCACTCGTCGGCGGGCGCGGACCAGCGATAGTCCACCGGCGCGAATGCCAGTTCGTTGAGCCACGTGGTGATGGCGCCGGCCGGAGTGACGAACCCGGCTGCCATGCTGCTGCCCATGGCGATGCCCAGCACCGCGTTCTCGTTGCGCGCCATCGACCCGGCCAGGGCGGTCACCTCGCCATCGTTCACCACCTCGAACGGAATGCCGCCCCAGGCCGCCCGCAGATCGAAGAACAGGCGGCGGATGCGCGTGTCGAAGAGATCGCGCGCGACCGAGCGGTAGAGCGATCCCACGCGCACTTCGTTGTTCACATACACGCCGGCCGCGCTGCCCCCTATGGCGTCCACGCGCGGCAGTTTGGCAGCGGCGCGCAGCAGCGAATCCTGGATGCCGTCGAAATGGTACCGCGGGTCGGCTTGCGCGCCGGGGTTCCAGGGCGTTTCTTCGCTGAACACCACCCGGCCCTCGGCCACGGCGGCACACTTGCGGTCGCTGGCGCCCAGGTCGAAGCCGATGCGGTATCCGTCGAGATGGCGGCCCAGGGGCGCGGCCGTCTCGCGCTCCTCGGGGGCGTCGTCGAAAGAAACGGCGTCGATCTCGACGGGCTTGCCGTAAACGTGTTCGCCCATGAACTCGTAATCGAAGGCGCGTGCACCGGCCGGTGAGTAGGCGCGGCGGATGGCATCGGCGATGCCGTCCGGCCCCGCGAGGGTAAGCCGGTATCCGCCTTTCTGCCACAGCAGAAACTTCACCAGCCGCTCGACATAGCGATCGTTCAGGCGAGCGCCCGCGCCTTCATGAGGCAGCACTGCCGTGCGGAAGACGGAGACACTGCCATCGCCGCGCTCGAGCGCGATGGCGAGCGGCCGGCTGGCGCCGCTCAGGGCGCGATAGGCCCGATTCCACAGCGCCGCGGGAACGAACGTGGGATCGAGCGCCGGGCGGAACCGGGGCGTCACGCGGATGGATGCGGACATCGTCTAGAGTCTTCTTGTATCATCTTTCGGTGTCCGCGTTATAGTGTGAGTGTCTATGTGGCTCGGAATCGATATTGGCACCGGCGGCTCTCGCGCCCTCCTGGTGGATGAACGCGGCGGCGTCCGCGCGGGTTTCACGGCTCCCCACGAAGAGATGCGCATGGAGCGCCCTCTTTGGGCCGAACAGCGCCCCGAGAACTGGTGGGACGCCGCCGTCGCCGCCATCCGCGGCGTGTTGGCGCATGCTGGCGTCGCGGGGAGGGACGTGCAGGGCATCGGGCTCTCCGGGCAGATGCACGGCCTGGTGATTCTCGACTCTTCGGCCAACGTCATCCGCCCCTCGCTGATCTGGTGCGACCAGCGCAGCCAGAAACAGGTGGACGACGTGAACGCCCGCGTCGGCCGCGAGACCGTGCTGAAGTACATCGCCAACCCCGTGCTCACCGGCTTCACCCTGCCCAAGCTGCTATGGGTGCGCGACCACGAGCCGCAAAATTTCGACCGCGTTCGCCACATGCTGCTGCCCAAGGACTACGTACGTTTCCGGCTGACGGGCGAATTCGCGTCCGAGGTGTCGGATGCCTCGGGCACGGCGGTGTTCGACGTGGTGAACCGCCGCTGGTCGTTCGAGATGATGGACGCGCTGGGCCTGGACCGCGACATCCTGCCGACGTGTTACGAATCGAGCGACGTGACTGGCGGCGTAACCCGCCAGGTGGCCGCGCTCACCGGACTGGCGGAAGGCACGCCCGTGGTAGGCGGCGGCGGCGACCAGGCGGCCAGCGCGGTGGGCAACGGGATCGTCGAGCCGGGCATCGTGTCGTGCACGCTGGGGACCTCGGGCGTGGTCTTCGCGCATATGGAGGAGGTGGCCTACGATCCCGCCGGCCGCGTCCACACCTTTTGCCACGCGGTGCCCGCCAAGTGGCACGTGATGGGCGTGACGCAGGGCGCCGGCCTCAGCCTGCAATGGTTCCGCAACCGCCTCGCCCAGGGCGCAAGTTACGACGCGCTCACCGCCGAAGCGGCCACGTCGCCCGCAGGCGCGCAGGGCCTGTTCTGGCTGCCGTACCTGATGGGCGAGCGCACGCCGCACCTCGACGCCACGGCGCGCGGCGGGTGGATCGGCCTCACCGCCAGCCACACCCGCGCCGATCTCATCCGCGCCGTGATCGAAGGCGTCTCCTACAGCCAGCGGGACTGCCTGGACATCATCGAGGGCCTGGGCGTCCGGGTCAACTCCGTGCGCGCCTCGGGTGGCGGCGCGCAGAGCGCCTTCTGGCGCGGCCTGCTGGCGGCCATTCTCAACAAGCGCGTGGTCAGGCTCGAAACCCAGGAAGGGTCGGCCTACGGCGCGGCCCTATTGGCGCTGGCCGGTACCGGCGCCTACGGGTCGGTGCCCGAGGTCTGCCGCGCCGCCATCCGCGAGGTGGATTCCGAGCAGCCGCAAGCCGCCGATGCCGCGTTCTACGCACGCGCGCACAAGATATACCAGGCGCTCTATCCCGCGCTGAAGCCGATCTACGGCCAGATTGCGGCGTTGTAACCGGGAGCGGCGCCGGTGTCTCGAACGGGCCGTCCAGTCACTCCCGCAAGTTACGATACGTCAGCAGGTTCAGCCGCAGGATGGCGATTCAGGCTGTTTAAACCCGAATGCGCAAGGCGTTCTCTCTGGCGCCCACGAGGCCGGGATCTGGGAAGTTCGCCGGGCTGAGGGCGGGTTGCTGCTAGCGGTCCGCGCCGGTCATCGCTCCCGGATCGCCCCACATGAGGTACTCTTGGAGTTTCCTATGCGACGATTCGGATTGCTGCTGCTATGTCTCGGTTCCGCGTGCTGCCAGGCCGCGGTTTTCGATGTGACCGCCTTCGGCGCGAAAGGCGACGGGAAAACGCTCGACCGCGAGGCCATCAACAAGGCGGTCGCGGCCGCCGCGGCGGCCGGCGGGGGCACCGTCAACGTTCCGCCGGGAACCTACCTCACGGGGTCCATTCAACTGCGCAGCAACGTCACGCTGCACATCGAAGCGGGCGCCACCCTGGAAGCGGTTTCCGACCCGACGGCCTACGACGCCGCCGAGCCGAACCAATTCTCGCAGTACCAGGATTCGGGCCATAGCCACTGGCACAACAGCCTGATCTGGGGCGACGGCATCGAAAACGTCGCCATCACCGGAGGCGGCCTGATTTCCGGTCGTGCGCTGGGAAGCTACAACCGCGGCGCCGACAAGACCGTGGCCTTCAAGCTCTGCCATAACGTGACCATCCGCGACGTTTCGATTTCGAACGGCGGCCACTTCGGCATCCTGGTGACGGGCGTCGACAATCTGACGATCGACAACATCAAGATCGACACCAATCGCGACGGCATGGACATCGACAGTTGCCGCAACGTGCGCATCTCGAATACCAGCGTCAACTCGCCCAACGACGACGCCATCGTCTTCAAGGGCACTTTCGCGCTGGGCGCGGCGCGGCCCACCGAGAACGTGACGGTTACCAACTGCCTGGTGAGCGGCTTCGACGCCGGGTCGCTGCTGGACGGCACCTACAAGCGCACGCAAGCGCGGGCGCCCGACCGCGACGGCCCCACGGGGCGCATCAAGATCGGCACCGAAACGGACGGCGATTTCCGCAACATCACGATCTCCAACGTGGTCTTCGACCGCTCGCGCGGTCTCGCCCTGGAGGCGGTGGACGGGGGACACATCGAGGATGTCGCCATTTCGAATCTCACCATGCGCGACGTTTCCAACTCGCCCATCTTCATCCGCCTGGGCAGCCGGCAGCGCGCGCCGGAGGGAACCGCGGTGGGCGCCATCCGGCGCGTGAGCATAAGTAACGTGGTGGTGTCCGGCGCCGATCCGCGCTACGGCTCCATCATCAGCGGCATTCCGGGACACGATGTCGAGGATGTGAAGCTGAGCGGCATCCGCATTCTGTATCGCGGCGGGCTGACGCTCGACCAGGTGGCCAAGCAGCCGGCCGACTTGGTGAATACGTTCTTCTTCCGGGCGCAGGGCGGCGTCCCGCCACGGGCACCCTACGAAACACCCGAGCGCGAGAAGGAATATCCCGAGCCTTCCATGTTCGGATTGCCGCCGGCCTACGGCTTCTTCATCCGGCATGCCGCGGGGATCGAACTCACCGATGTCACGATAGGCTACGAGAAGGAAGATTCCCGCGCGCCCTTCGTGCTGGACGACGTCAAGGGCGCCGGCTTCCATCACGTGCAGGCGCAAACCGCGCCGGGCGCGCCGGGCTACGTGCTGATAAACGTTGAGAACGTGACGTTCGACCACGCCGCCCCGGCCGCCGACGGGCGAATCGAGAAGACGGCCCGGAAAGAGATGTAGGGCGGGGACAGACTCCGTTTTTCGCGCTTTCTGCGAAAAACGGCTGTCGGTCCCCGGTTTTCTTTCCCCCCGTTTGCCGCCTTACCACTTATCGGTGCGGAACTGCGCGGCGGGCAGACCGGCGGCGTTGAACAGGTTGGCGCCTTCGGGATAGTTATCCCAGGCGTAGCGCACGGCTTGCGGAATGGTGATGTCGGGCCGGCTCACCACGATGGTGTCGCCGTCGATCCTGGCGTCGGCATCCAGAAACTTGCGGTCCGCCCCGGCCACCTGGAACCACTTGAGCGGGCCGTCCTTGGCTACCAGTCCGCCGCCCAGGTGCGAAAACTTGAGGCGGATCGTCGAGCCCTCGATGGCCATCGATTCGTAAACCGGGCCGGAGTATTCGATCTTCCGGCCATAGACGTTGGCGAGCGCGATGCGCACCAGGCGGTCGCCCAGCGGTTCCTTGTTGTGCGGGTGAACGTCGTTGGGGTCGCCGATGTCGAGCGTGACCGCCAACCCGGTGTTGGGCAGCGAGAGTACGGCGGCCTGGCCGTCGCGCACGCGCGGGTTGTTGCTGATGTTCTTGAGGGCGGGGAGTTGCACAACGTAGAAGGGGAAATCGCCTTCGCCCCACAGCTTGCGCCACGCCGTCACCAGGGTGTTCTGCACGTGGGGATAGAGCGTAACGCCCGGATCGCCGCCGACGATCGATTCGCCTTGATACCAGATGACGCCGCGCATGGCGTAGGGAATGGCGCCGTTGATCATGCCGTTGAACAGGACCGTGGGCTGGTGCTGGTCGCGCGCCGGATCGCCCCGCCGGACCTGACCGGGCCGGGCATTGATGGTCTGCGGCGCCGGGGGCGCCTGCTCGGGGGGGGCCTGCGGGCTGTCGCGGAAGAACTTCTCGGCGGCGTCAAGGCGGTCGACCATGGGTTTCAGCAGCGGATCGGCGGTCAGGACCTCGCGCGGAATCCAGGCCTCGGCGGTGCTGGCGCCGAACGCCAGGACGATCATGCCCACCGGAACGTTGAGTTCCTTGTGCAGGTTCCGCCCGAAGAGATACGCGACGGCGGAAAATCCCGGCACGGTCTCCGGACTGCACACCTGCCATTGGCCCTGGACGACGGGCTGCGGATCGTAGGACGTCGCCTCTTTGCCCATGAAGACGCGGACCTTGGGAAAGTTGGCGGCGGCAATTACTTCCGCTTCGTTGACGAGGCCGGCGTAGCGCGCCTTCGCCTTGGAAACCGTAAAGGCCATGTTGGATTGGCCGGATCCCACCCAGACCTCGCCCACCAGCACGTCCTGGATGGTAATGGTGTTGGCGCCGGCGATGGTCATCTCGTATGGACCGCCGGCTTTCAGGTCTGTCAGCCGGACCATCCATTTGCCGTCGGCGCCGGCGGTAGCACGCTGTTGCTGGCCGTTGAGGGTGACGGCCACCTGTTCGCCAGGGCTGGCGGTGCCCCAGACCGGCACGGACATGCCGGCCTGCAGGACCATATGATCGCTGAACAGCGGAGCGGGCTTGACATCGGCCGAGGCCGCGCCCACGCAGGAGAGAAGCGCGAGGACCGGCCAGACGAGGGAGGTGGTTCGACGCGCGAAGGTTGGCTTCATGGAACTAGTTTCGCACCACTGGGGCGAAAGATGGAACGGAAGCCGGTGTGTACCGGCTGGTCCGGCAAATCAAAGCGGTTCGCGAATCCCCTACAATCGAGACGAGGTGAATTATGGCAGGAGGAGCAGTGGTGGCGGCAGCCGCGATAGCCAACGCCATCAATGCATCGGGAGTGCTGGTGCGCGTGGAACCGGAAGAGTTCGCCAAGATTCTGGCCCGCGCCAAGGACCCGCTGGTAGTCACGGCCAAGGGCGGGCTCTTCAGCCCCAAACACCAGTACCTGATGAGCTATAAGGGACTGGCCTTCTTTTGCAAGGCCGACGAGCCACTGCAGCTCGCGGCGGGCGTTGAGCTGGTACACGCGGACAGCATCTGGTTTCCCGGGTAGCGCCCGATCCCGTGCGGCCGTCCGCGGTATGGGAAAATAGGGTCTTGTGATCGTACGCGACGGCATTTACTACGCAGCCGGCCTGACACTGGCCGGGGCGCTGATCGCCTGGCTGGGCGGAGTCTGGCTGGCATCGCCGCTATGGCTTCTGGCGCTGTTCTGCCTCTACTTTTTCCGCGACCCCGATCGGGAAATCCCCGCGGGACCGGTGGCCGTGTCGCCGGCGGACGGCAAAGTGGTCGCCGTGGTGGGCGAGGGCTCGGACGCGCAGCGCCTCAGCGTCTTTCTCAACATCTTCGACGTTCATGTCAACCGAACGCCCATCGCCGGCGCCATCACCGGGGTGACCTACCGGCCGGGCCGCTTCCACGTGGCCAGCCGCGCCGAAGCCTCCGATCAAAACGAACAGAACGTGGTGACCGTGCGAGGCGACGATACCACGGTGGTTTTCAAGCAGATCGCCGGGCTGATTGCGCGGCGCGTCGTCTGCACCAAGAAGCCGGGAGACACGGTGGCCGCGGGCGAGCGCATCGGGCTCATCAAGTTCGGCTCGCGCGTGGACGTGCTGCTCGGCGCCGAATGGGAAATCGCGGTGCGGCCCGGAATGCGGGTGTCGGCGGGTTCGTCGGTGATCGCGCGGCGCAGATCGCGGGAGACGCATGGGACTTAGAGAACGGCTGGTGGATCCGCGATCGCCCGACCGCCGGCCTCGCCGCGCGGCGTACGCCTTACCCACGCTGTTCACCGCCGGCAATATTTTCCTGGGCTACATCGCCATCCTACGGTCGTTCCGCGGCGCCCTGGCATTCCACACGGGGGGCGCGCCGGAACAGTTCGTCATCGCGGCCGAAGCCATCGCCGGGGCGTTCTTCCTCGACGGGCTGGACGGCCGCATCGCCCGTATGACCAACACCGCCAGCGACTTCGGCCGGGAGATGGATTCGCTCGCCGACGTCATCAGTTTCGGGATTGCGCCGGCCATCCTGGCGTTCGCCTGGGGCGTTTACTTCGTGGATGGGTCGCTCGGAACGGGGTTGCAGCACCTGCGCGATATCGGCGCATTCGTCTCGTTTCTCTTCCTGTTGTGCGGGGCGGCGCGGCTGGCGCGCTTCAACGTGCAAAAGAATCCGGTTCCCAAGAACCCGGGGAAACCGGACCGCAAATATTTTGTAGGCATGCCGATTCCGGCGGCGGCGGCCATGGTGGCGGCCGTGGTGTTTGCCTCGGGCGGCAAGCCGCTGCAGTGGTGGCCTTGCTCCGTGGCCTGGCTGGGCCTGCTGGTGCTGCTGGGCTTCCTGATGGTCAGCACCTGGCGCTACCACAGCTTCAAGGGAGTCAGCCTCAGCAAGGCTTACTCGCCGCTGCTCATCGTGCTGCTGGGCGCGTTGATCTATGGCATCTGGAACTACGGCCAACTCCTGCTGCTGGCGGTGGCCGGCGCTTACGTGGCCAGCGGAATCGTGATCCGCATCGGCGGCATCGTCCGCCGGCGGGTGCTGAAACTGCCGCGCCGCCTGCCGCCGCCTCAGGAGCACGGAGTTGTCTAAGTCTCCATTTGCCGTGCTGGTGGGCAGCGAATCGCTGCTGGGCCGCGAGATTCGCGACATCGTGGCCACTTCCGAGCCCGGGTTCGAACTCCGCCTGATCGCCGCGCACGGCGAGGAAGCCGGGCGGTTGACGCGGGTCGGCGACGAACCCGTGACGGTGGGAGATCTGGACGCCGGCAACCTGAGTGGCGCGGGTGTGGTGTTCCTGGCGGGTTCGCCGGCGTCGAGCCAGAAGGCGCTCGAACTGGCCGAAGACGAGGGGACGGCGATCATCGACCTCACACACGCGTCCGAGGAACGCCCCGACGCCCGATTGCGCGCGCCGCTGGTGGAAGCGCCCGAGGAAGAGTTCGGCGAGGATTCGCGTATCCATGTGATCGCGCACCCCGCCGCCATGGCGCTGGCCCTGCTCTTGCGCCGCATCCACGCCAACCATCCGCTGCGGCGCGCCGTCGTCCAAATCTTCGCCCCGGCCAGCGAACAGGGCAAAGCCGGGGTGGAGGAGTTGCAGCGGCAGACCATCAGCCTGCTCTCGTTCAAACCGCTGCCGCACGATGTGTTCGATACGCAACTGAGCTTCAATATGCTGGCGCGGTATGGAGAAGCCGCGCCCGTAGCACTGGAGGATACCGAATTGCGGATTGAGCGCCACCTGGCCACCCTGCTGGATCTGCCGGGCGAAGGCCAGGGCGCGCCGCTAGCGTCGCTGCGCGTCATCCAGGCGCCGGTGTTTCACGGCTACACATTCGGCATCTGGGCCGAGTTCGAAAACAGCCCGGATCTGGAAGCCGTGGAGATCAGTCTGGCGGAAGGCAATATTGAAGTGCGCGGCGGCGAATTCGAACCGCCCACCAACGTGGGGCAGGCGGGTCAGGGCGGCATCGCGGTGGGCGCCATCGCGCCCGATCGTAACCATGCCGATGCCCTGTGGTTGTGGATGGCCGCCGACAACTATCGCCTGGCGGCCGAGAGCGCCGTCGCCGTGGCGCGGCAGTTGCTGTGAAACGGAAGCTATGAAACGGATTCTCCCGGTACTCCTTGCCTGCGGCGTGTTGATCGGCATCTCGGATTCGAGCGGCTGCGGATACCACGTCGCCGGCAAGGCCGAGCTGATGCCCAAGAACATCCACACCATCTTCATCGAGCCGTTCCACAGCGGCATCCCGCGCACCGACATCCCGCGCCTGCTGTCGGCCGACCTGGCGCGCGAGTTGCTCTCGCGGACCCGCTTCAAAGTGGTGTCCGATCCCGGGCAGGCCGACGCCGTGCTGGCCGGCGCGATCACCAACTTCGTCAGCTTCTCCACCACCACGGACCCGGTGACCGCCCGTTCCACGGGCGCGCAGGTGATTCTGCAAATGAACATCTACATGAACGAGAGGACCACCGGCAAATCGTTGTTCGCGCGCAACGGCTACGAGTTCCGCGAGCGCTACGAGATTTCCGAAAACGCCGCTACCTATTTCGACGAAAGCGGCACCGCCGTGCAGCGGGTCACTCGCGACGCGGCGCGCAGCATCGTCTCGGCCATTCTCGAGGACTTCTGATGACGCCCGCTCAATTGCTCGCCCGGATCCGGAAGCGATCGCTTCCGCCCGCGGCGCTACTGCTTGGCCCGGAAGCGTATGAGCGGCGGCGCCTGAAGGAAGCGCTTCTCGCCACTGTCCCGGAGAATGCCGTGACGCAGCACGACCTGACGGAACAGTCGCTGGCCGAGGTGGTGGACGACGCAAGGGCGCTCTCTCTCTTCACCACTGAGCGCCTGATCTGGGTGGTGAATGCCGAGGCCGCCCTGCCCCGTGGCCGCGCCGCCGAGGAGGGCCACGAGGAAGAATCCGCCGGCGGTGCGTCAGCGGCCGGCGCCGCGCCCCTGGCGGCCTACCTGAAAGATCCGTCGCCGGGCGTCACGCTGATCTTCGAGGCCATGCGCTTCGACTTCGAAGGCGACGACAAGCGCAAGCAGGAACGCGTCCGCAAGTTCTACGCTTCGGTTCAGGAAGTGGTCGAGTTGCGCCGCTTCGGCCCGCGGGAAGCGCGCCAGGAGACCGACACGCTGGCGCTCCGGGCGGGCTTCCGGCTGGACCCGGCGGCGGCCGACCTGCTGGTGGAGGCGCTGGGAGCCGACATCGCGCGCATTGCCGTGGAGATCGAAAAACTGTCGCTGTACGCCGGCAATCGCGTGGTGGGAGTGGACGATATCGGCGCGCTGGTGCCCGACGCCCGGTCCACCACCATCTTCGCGCTGGTGGGTGCTCTGGGCCGGCGCGACCGCGCGAGGTCGCTGGAGTTTCTGGACACGCTGGCGCGCGAAGGCGAGTACTTGCCGCTGGCGCTGGCGTTCCTCTCCACCCAGTTCCGCATGGCGCTGGTGGCGCGCGAGGCCGGCCTGAAGAATGCCCAACAGATTCTGGGATACTTTCAGCGTCTGGGGGTGGCGATGTGGCCGTCGCGCGCCGAACAGATCCAGCAGACCGCCGCCAAATTCGCGTCGCCGCAACTGGAGCGCGCCATCAAGCTGATCTTCGAGACGGACAGGGGACTCCGCGACACGCGGCCGGATGACCGCATCGTCATGGAGCAGTTCGTGCTGAAGCTGACTGCGTAATACGGCTGGGGCCTAGGCCTGCAGCGCCTTGACCTTGCTGTGGAGGCTCGACTTGTAGCGGGCGGCCGTATTCTTCTTGATGATCCCGCTCTTGGCCGAACGGTCGATTAGGGAGAAGGTCTTGGGCAGAAGCTCGATCGCGGTCTTCGGGTCCTTGCCGGCGAGAGCGCGGCGCATCGCGCGGATTCCGTGACGCAGCCGCGTCTTGGCTTGCCGGTTGAATTCCGTGCGCCGCTCGGTTTGACGAACCCGCTTCAAGGCGGAATAGGTGTTTGCCATCTTTTCTGAATCTAATCCTTCGGAGTGGTAGAGCTTCCAGGATAGCGCAGAGCCGGGGTGGGGGGCAAACGCTCCTTGACACGGAACATGGGGGGAACACGGGGCATTTCCCCAGAAGCGGTCGTTCTGGTATGATTTGGCTTCACGAACGGCTCCGGAACGCCCGGTTGAGCGTAGTCCGTGCCCCGTGATCGACTGGCTCAGGATCGGAAATCGAGGTTTCGGTGAATTTACATCTCGCGGACATTATCATCATCGTCGCTTTTCTGTTGACATCCGTTTTCGTGGGCTACTGGGTTTCTCATAGAGCCTCCAGGGATACGAAAGCCTATTTTCTGGGGGGCAACGTTCTGCCGTGGTACGTGCTGGGCGTCTCCAACGCATCCGGGATGTTCGACATCGCCGGTACCATGTGGCTGGTCTACTTGCTTTTCATCTACGGTCTCAAAAGCGTCTGGATTCCGTGGCTGTGGCCGGTCTTCAACCAGATCTTTCTCATGGTCTATCTCTCGGCGTGGCTGCGCCGCTCGGGGGTCACCACCGGCGCGGAGTGGATCACTACGCGATTCGGCAAGGGCCGGGGCGCGCAGCTCTCGCACCTGATCGTCGTCATCTTCGCCCTGGTCAGCGTCATCGGATTTCTCACCTACGGGTTCAAGGGCATCGGCAAGTTCGCAACCGATTTCCTCCCCTGGCACCTCTCTGCCAATCAGTATGCGCTGATCCTGATGGCGATCACGACGTTTTACGTCGTCAAGGGCGGCATGTTCAGTGTGGTCATCACCGAGGTGCTCCAGTTCTGTCTGCTGTCCATCGCCTCGGTCGCCATCGGCATCATCGCCATCGCGCGCGTCTCGCCGGAAGCTCTGCGCCGCGCCGTGCCGGCCGGGTGGGATCGGATCTGGTTCGGCTGGCATCTGAACATGGACTGGTCGGGACTCATCCCGGCGGTGACTACGAAGATCCACCAAGACGGCTACCAGATATTCGGCTTCTTCTTCATGATGATGCTGTTCAAAGGCTTCCTCCTCAGCGTGGCCGGTCCCGCCCCGAATTACGACATGCAGCGGATTCTCTCCACGCGCAACCCGCGCGAGGCGTCCATGATGAGCGCGGTGGTGAATGTGGTGCTGAATGTGCCGCGCTATTTCATGATTGCCGGGCTGACGATTTTGGCCCTGGTGTTCTACAGCGGCAAGATCCGGGACATGGGGGCCAATATGGATTTCGAGATGGTGCTGCCCGATGCGCTCAGCCATTTCGTCCCCGTCGGTCTCCTGGGTGTTCTGGTGGCGGGGCTTCTGGCCGCGTTTATGTCGAACTTTGCCGCCACGGTCAACTCGGCGCCCCCCTACCTGGTGAACGACATTTACAGGAAGTTCATCAACCCGCAGGCCACCGAGCGCGCCTGCGTCCGCTTGAGCTATGTGGCATCCTTCGCGGTGGTTGCCCTGGGCATCTCGATCGGCTGGTTCGTGGGTTCGATCGATGACGTGATTCAGTGGATCGTCTCCGCTTTGTGGGGCGGTTACACGGCGGCAAACGTTCTGAAGTGGTATTGGTGGCGCTTCAATGGATACGGCTACTTCTGGGGTATGGTGGCGGGCATTGCGGCATCCATGATACTCCCTGTGGCCCTGCCCCATGTCAGGCCGTTGAACGCGTTCCCGCTGATTCTGTTGATTTCGACCGCCGGGTGCCTGCTGGGAACGTTCCTGACCAAGCCCGAAGACGACGAAGTGCTGAAAGCCTTCTACCGGCGGGTGCGGCCGTGGGGCTTCTGGGGCCCGGTGCTCGCCAAGGTGCAGGCGGAAGATCCGAGCTTCCAGCCGAATCCCGATTTCGCGCGCGACATGTTCAACGTAGTCGTGGGCATCGCCTGGCAGACCAGCCTGGTTGCCCTGCCGATCTACGTGGTGATTCGCCGCTACAACATCGCCATGATCGCGCTGGCCGTGGTCCTGGTAACTTCAGCCATCTTGAAGTTCACCTGGTACGACCACCTGACCAAGATGTACACCGAAAAGACTCCCGCGCCGCAGACGGCCGCCCCCGCCGCGGGGTAGACAAAAAGGTGTTATGTGGGGCAGGTTGGTAACCTGCGGCGGGTTGTTAACCCGCCCAACCCGCCCCACAACCCGACTCCCTCAGCCCAGTCTTACCTCCACCTTCACATCCGCACATCCAGTCTGCGCCAGCGGCACAATACCGCCTTTCACCGCCTTACCATCCACCAGCAAACTCACTTCGTTTCCAGCACCTTCGCGGCGCACCGTGATGTGGTAAACGACGCCGCGGAACCGGCGCACGGCTTCGAATCCCGTCCAACGTTCTGGCAAGACCGGGGCGATGCGCAGACCGTCATACTCCGGCCGTATGCCGAGTATCCATTGCGTGATGGCGTAGAAATTCCAGGCCGCCGTGCCCGTCAGCCAGGAGTTCTTCGCTTCGCCATGCGTGGGCGCGTCACGTCCCGCGATCATCTGCGCGTACACATACGGCTCGCACCGGTGAACGTCGCTGATGCCCTCACGGGCGGAGGGGTTGATGCGCAGGTAATAGTCGTGAGCATTGTCGCCGTCGCCGGCCATCGCTTCGGCAATCATCACCCACGGGTTGTTGTGGCAGAAAATGCCGGCGTTCTCCTTGTAGCCCGGCGGATAGGAGGAAATTTCTCCCAGCTCCAGATAGTAGCGCGAGTATGCCGGTTGCTGCAGAATGATGCCGTGCGGCGTGGCCAGGTGCCGGCGCACCGAATCGAGCGCCTTGCGCGCCGTACCGTCCTCCAGGCCAATGCCCGCCAAGCCGCAAAAGCCCTGCGTCTCGATGAAGATCTTGCCTTCGGCGCACTCCCTTCGAACCGATCTTCTTGCCGAAGTCGTCGTAGGCGCGCAGAAACCACTCGCCATCCCAACCGTGGCGGCGCACGGTCTCCTGCATGCGCGCGCATTCCTCCAGGCACTTCTTCGCTTCATCGTCCAGGCCGCGCCGCTTCGCAATTGCAGCGAGTTCCTTAGCCGCCAGAACGAACAGCGCGGCAATGAAGACCGACTCGGCCACCTTGCCTTCCTTATTGGTGGTGGTCTGGAACGACTGGCCCGGCGTGTCCGAGAAGCAGTTCAGATTCAGGCAGTCGTTCCAGTCGGCCCGGCCGATCAATGGCAGACCGTGCGGCCCCAGCCGGGCCAGCGTGTAACCGAAGCTGCGGCGCAGGTGTTCGTAGAGCGGCTGCGCGGAACCGGGTTGGTTGTCGAATTCGACCGGCTCGTCCAGAATGCTCCAGTCGCCGGTTTCCTTGAGGTATGCGGAGACGCCGATAATCAGCCAATGCGGATCGTCGTTGAAGTTACTCCCCACGTCGTTGTTACCCTTCTTGGTCAAGGGTTGGTACTGGTGATACGCGCCGCCGTCGGGAAGTTGCGTTGCGGCCAGATCCAGTATGCGCTCTCGAGCGCGTTCCGGAACCATTTGCACGAAGCCCAGCAGATCCTGGTTGGAATCGCGGAAACCCAGGCCGCGGCCAATGCCCGATTCGAAGAATGACGCCGACCGCGACATGTTGAATGTCGCCATGCACTGGTACGCATTCCAGACGTTCACCATCCGGTCGGTGTGGACGTTGGGCGTCCGCACCTGGCAGATTCCCAGCAATCCGTCCCAGTATGACCGAAGCTTATCGAACGCGGCATCCACATTGGCCAGGTCGCGATACCGCGCGATCACCGGCTTCACCGTGCTCTTGTTGACCGTCTGGGAATCCGGCGGATCGAATTTCTTGTCTTTGAGGTTCTCATGGTACCCCAGGACAAAAACGACCTGATGCATTTCCCCCGGCTGGAGCACCAGCCGGACGTGGTGCGATCCGATAGGCGCCCATCCATGCGCTTCGGAGTTGAACGATTCACCGCGCTCCACTGCCGCGGGCCGGTCCCATCCTCTCCACGGGCCGAGGAAGGATTCGCGCTGGGTGTCAAAGCCCGCCAGCGGGTCGGAACAGGCGAACCAGGCGAAATGGTCGCGCCGTTCGCGGTATTCCGTCTTGTGGTAGATCACTTCATCATCGAGCTCCACCTGGCCAATGCTGAAGTTGCGCTGAAAATTAGTGGCGTCATCCTGGGCGTCCCAGAGACAGAACTCGACCGACGAGAAGATCGAGAGCGATGCCGGCGTGAGCCGGTTGTTGGTCACCGTGAGCTGCCAGATTTCCAGGTTCTCGTCTAGCGGAACGAAGTAGCGGGTGCTGGCTGAGATGCCGCGGTATTTCGAACCGATGATGGAGTAACCCATGCCATGACGGCACGTGTATTGCTCCAGATCGCGGCTGGTGGGCAGCCAGGAAGGCGACCAGTATTCGCCATCCTCGTTGTCGCGCAAGTAAATGTAGCGCCCGCCGTAATCGAGCGGCACATTATTGTAGCGGGCTCGTGTAATGCGGCGCAGACGCGCATCGCGATAAAAGGAATACCCGCCTGCCGTGTTGGAGATGATGCCGTAGTACGCCTGGCATCCCAGGTAGTTGATCCACGGCAGCGGAGTATCCGGCCGGGTTATGACGTACTCCCGGTTTTGATCGTCGAAATAACCGTATTTCATAGGATGCTTTCGTCTCCTTACTGTTTGAGCCGCTCCATCATCTCATAACAGACCCGGCTGTTGTGATAGGGGCACTTCCAGGGGCCTGCCAGGCAAGCGTCCGGATCTTCCGTTTCGAGATAGGGCCTGCCTTCAGGACTTAGTTTCGCGTGCCATTCACCGTGAATGCGGTCCACGATCTTCTCTTCGATGTATTCCCAGATGCGGTATGACTGCTTCAGGAAGTGCTCTTCGCCGGTGATCTGCCAGGCGTTGTAGAAGCCCACCACGGCCTCCGCCTGCGCCCACCAGTGCTTATTCGGATCGATCATCGCGCCCGCGGAATCGGCTTCGTAGAAAAGGCTGCCGTCCTTGTCGAGACCCTCATCGGAAACCCTCTGGGCCATGGTGACCGCCAGCCTTCGCGCGCGCTCTGTCAGCGCCGCATCGCCCAGCACCTCGGCGGCTTCCAGGATCAGCCAACTGCCCTCGATATCGTGACCGAACGAAACATGATCGTTCAGCGAGTTCCACTGGTTATCGAAGAACAACTTGAAGTGCCCGGTCGAGTTATCCACGATGCGGTCCATGGTCACTTCCAGCAGCTCCTTCTGCCGCGCCTGCAATTCCGCGTCCGGCCACGCACGCAACAAATTGGTGTAGGCTTCCATCACGTGGAGATGCGTGTTCATCGACTTAGGACTATTCAGATCCTTCTCGCTGAGCCGCATGTCCTCCAGCGCGTCCCAATCGCGGCCGCGCGCTTCCAGGTAGCCCTTCCACACCGCGTCGTGGCTGTGCTCTTCGATCAGCCGGAACAGCCGCTGGGCGAACTCCAGGCTCTCTAACTTGCCGGTGGCGCGAAAGTACTCCGCGAAGGCGTAAGCCGCGAATGCCTGGGCGTAGATCTGCTTGCGGTCGGACAGCGGGTTGCCCTTATAATCGAGCATCCAATACACGCCGCCATATTCGGCATCCCAGAACTTACTCACGATATAGTCGTACGCCCAGTCGGCGATCGCGCGGTATTGAGCATCCAGCAATCGGCTCGCCGCCGAAAACGTCCATAGGATCCGGCTATTGACGACCGAAGCGCGCGCCGATTCGCGGTCGATGCGTCCATCGCAGTCAATCTTCCCGTAAAAGCCCCCGCCTTCGCGATCCACCACGTGGCGCATCCAGAAGGGTAGTATGTTTTCGCGTAACTCCCTTTCAATCCGCGCGGCCCAAGCCTTCTTGGCGATCTCAGTCATTCCTACACCTTCGCCGCGCGCAGGTTCTTCTCGATCAGCGCGATCCGCTGCCGCACGCAGGCGCCGCTGTACATCGCGTCCGGCGGCGTGTTCAAGACATAGTCGAGAAGCCGGTCCACGTTCGTCGCCGCGACATATGTGCGCGTGTCGGAGGCCCCATAATAGATCAGCACCTCGTCGCCGCGGCGCACCCAGCCGCTCGAGAAGACCACGTTCGACACGTCGCCTACCCGCTCCTCGCCTTCCGGCGCCAGGAAATAGCCGCCCGGTTTGGCGATCACCCGGTACGGAGCCGCCAGGTCGGAAAGGAAGCAATACAGCACGTACCGCAACCCTGCCGCGGTATTGCGCACGCCATGGGCGAGGTGAAGCCAACCCTGCTCCGTCTTGAGCGGCGCGGGCCCCAGGCCGTTCTTGACTTCATTAATAGTGTGATACTCGCGCCGGTCGAGGATCGCCTCTTCTTCGGCGATGACGGCATGCTGGATGTCCGGCGCCAGTCCCCATCCGATGCCGCCGCCACGGCCCGCCTCGATGAAACTGTCCTGCGGCCGGGTGTAAAACGCGTATTGGCCATCCACGAACTCGGGGTGGAGAACGCAATTGCGCTGTTGCGCCGACCGTGTCCGAAGATCGTCGAGCCGCTCCCAGGCCCGCAAATCGCGGGTGCGCGCGATGCCGCACTGGGCCACCGCCGACGAGAGATCGCCTGGCGCCGCGGCGGGGTCCTTGCGTTCGGCGCAGAACAAGCCGTAAATCCACCCGTCTTCGTGGGCGGTCAGCCGCATGTCGTAGACGTTGGTTTCCGGGTCGTCCCCGTGCGGCATCTCGACCGGATAGTCCCAGAAGCGAAACCCATCCAGGCCATTGGCGCTCTCGGCGACGGCGAAGAACGACTTGCGGTCCACGCCCTCCACCCGGGCCATCAGGACCACTCCGCCGTGCCACTCCATGGCGCCCACGTTGAACACCGCGTTGATGCCGAGACGCTCCATCAAAAAGGGGTTTGTAGATGGGTCCAGATCGTAGCGCCAGAACACCGGTGCGTGGGCCGCGGTCAGAACCGGGTATCGATACCGTTGAAACCAGCCGTTCGAATCGGGCAACGCCTCATTGGGCCGCTGAATCAGAGACTCGTGCGCCGCTACCAGGCGCCGCCGCCGCAGTTGAAAGTCTTCCGTCGTCATATCGGTGAGGGAACTCCTGCCAGTGGACCCATTATCATACCTTGCCGCGCGGCCCGGGGTTGCGCGCCATGGGTGTGCGAAGGACCTCCCGAGGTTTCCGGGCCTGCGCCTGGCAACCGCGCGATGGCGGCCCAACGGAGCTGGACAATTCCGTAGACAGAATAATTCTGTCCATGGCATAATTGGATGTGGCCTGGGAAGTCGAGTTCACCGCGGAGTTTGGCTCTTGGTGGGAGGCGCTCGCCGAACGGCAGCAGGACGATGTCGCCCATTCTGTCGGACTGCTTGCCGAACTCGGTCCGGGTTTGGGCTTTCCGCACAGTTCGGGAGTGAGGGGATCGCGTCACGGGAATATGCGCGAACTGCGCGCGCAAAGCGCTGGAAAGCCGCTACGGACGCTGTATGCATTCGACCCTCTCCGGACGGCAATTCTTCTTCTGGGCGGAGACAAAACCGGCGACGGCCGCTGGTATGAGAAGTTCGTTCCCGTGGCGGACCGGCTGTACGATCGGCATCTGGACGAACTGAAGAAAGGGAGGAAACTCTAATGCCAACTCGTAAGTTTCGTGAATTGGTGGAAGCGCTGCCTGCCAGCCGGCAGCGGAAGATCGCCAGCCGGGTGCGGCGGAGCCTGGCGTCGATGCCGCTGGAGGAGGTCCGCAAGGCGCGCCAGATGACGCAGGCCAGGCTGGCCAACGTCCTGGGAGTGAATCAGGGCGAAGTGTCCAAGATCGAACACCGCACCGACATTTACCTCAGCACGCTGGCCGGCTATGTGGAAGCGCTGGGAGGGAAGCTGGAGATTCGCGCCGTCTTCCCTGATCGGGAGATGCGAATCACGCAGTTCGAGGAGCTGCAATAGGAGGCGGGGGTTGCCGAACGGCACCTTGCGCGCCGCCTTACTCGCGTCCCCTGAGAATCGCGGCTATGACGCGGGGGCTGCGCCGTCCGTGAATCAACGCCACGACCCACAGCGGTTTCGCCTCCGGCGCGTAAACGATGGCAGAGTCGCGCACCAGCTTAAACCGAAGTGGCCGCGAAGTGAGATTCGGCCGCCGATAGCCCTGATAGGGGAATTCCACCAGCCCGCGAATCCCATCGAAGATTTCCGTTATCACCGGGTCGGCGGCGTCCGGGTTGTCCCTCGCCATGTGTTCGCGGACGCTCTCGAGGTCGCAGGTGCTTCCGGGTAAAGCGCATACCCGCTCATACGGAGCGGCGGCGTTGCGATTCGGTCCTCTCCATAAGGAGCCGATACGCTTCCTCACCGTCGATCGGGGTCACCCTGCCGCATTCCAGATCGTCGAAGCGCCGGTCGAGCGTTTCGCGCGCGTGTGCTAACTCGTCAAAGTAGCCAACCACCGCATCTTCGACCAGTTCGTCGCTCGGGCGGCCGCTCTCGCGCGCCATTTGATCGAGCTTCGCTTGCACATCGGGTCTGAAATGCACCTCCATGGCTACGCCTCCTTCTCATAGAGTACGTCAACCTGGCGTGGGCTGCTGGTGCGCTTCACGGATGCCTCGCCCGAGATGGGACGGCAAAACGGGAGGGCGCAGACCCGGATTTAGCAGCGGCTGGCTTTCGTCCCGGAACCTACCGCTTCTGGGACACCGACGGGGGCATCATGCATTGCGAGCGAACCTGACAACGCGGGCGCTTCAAATGACTTCCCTGTACAGGGCCTTCACCGCCGCGTCCCTCGCCTGTACAAAAGCGTTGACGTTGAGGATAGGATTGGCAATGTCAGTGCCTAGCGCCGGATCAACTCGGGTTTCGAGGCCTTTGAAGATCATGTATGTCTCAGGTCGGAAGAGAACTTTTACGTCCGCCTCGGTGGCCGAGAATCTCTCATACCATTCCACGGTGGGCTGATACGCCGCGTTCGCGTGCCCGTGTGCAATCCATTGCTGAATGAATTGAGAGGTCAGCGCATTGACTGCTTCGACGGTCCTGAGCTTTAATTCCGCTCGGCGCTGACGCCTCCAAAAGTGATGTTGCAACAACGGAGTGGCAACGATTGTCAGAAGCGAACCAAGTATGCTGGCGAGACCGGCAGCGATTATGGAATGCCAACTCACATTTTGAACCGTACAGCATTTCCCCTACGCCCGGCAACAGTGGCGACGTGGCGCAATAGACCCTATGCAATACACGGCAAGGAACGGTAGGGCTCATTCACCTTTGGTGGCACAATGGGGAAGGCGAAGGAGCGCTCCAAAATAGTTCTATCCCACCGTGCCTCTACACGTGTTGTCCTGACCGCCGGCTTTGCGGCTGTTGTGGCCAACGCGCAAACTGAAAAGACTTTCCCAACCGACGCCGAAATCAACCTCGTGCTCACTCAGACCGACCGGGCGATACAGCAGTACAAGCCGCTGATAGACCTGGAAGCGGTTCAGATGGGCAAGGGTGGCGCAGATACCATCGCTCACGACCGCGAAGTCGTGAGCGGGCTGGAAATGGCCATTAAGGCTTTCAAGGGCAAGCCCCAAGGATTCAACGGGCCGCTGGGTTTCACGTTCTTCGAATGGCTGGATGATGCGGACCGAAACGCTGCGCTATGCGCAGGTGGCTCATCACTCCAGGCTATGTCGGAGATGATGGCTGGAAATAAAGATAAGGCGGAATCCCTGCTTCATCTGGCTCAAAGCTGCGCCGATGTGTCCACGTTGATTTACACCGTAAGTGAGAACGCGGGCTCCTTGTACCAGAGAAGAGATATGTTGACGCCGAAGAGGAATTGGCCGAGCAGGCTGCTGGGGTGGCACAGGAGGGTACCGACATTCTGAAGAAGAACAGCGTCCCACCCAAGAAGTAGGCGCGCAGCTCCGGCCCGACAGGGGTCCTTTTCAGCACAGCCCAGCCACGCCCTCCCGCGCACTCCCCGCCCTCCACGCGGGATAATGGTCCCGATGCGGCGCCTGCTCCTGCTCCCTCTGGTCCCCTGGCTTCTGGCCGCGGACACGTGGGTGAAGTACACCTCCGGCCCCTTCGAGGTCCTCACCGACGCCAACCCGCGCGCCGCGCGCGACAAACTGGTGGACTTCGAAGAGTTCCGTCACGCGCTGGGCAAAGTCATCGGCATCGACGACCTCCAGATGCCGCAACCGGTCAGCATCCTGGTCTTCAAGAGCGCCAAGGGCTGGACGTCGCCCGCCCCTATCACCGAGGGCCGCGACCGCTATGCCGTCGTCCTCGAAGAGAAGACCGCCATCTCGCCGGAGGTCTACGGCGAGTTGACCCGGCTTTTTCTGCGGGCCAACACGTCGCAGATGCCGCCCCAGTTCGAGCACGGCCTGGAAGAGTTTTTCTCCACCTTCGCGGTGAAGGGCATCCACATCACGGTGGGCGAGCCGCCGCCATCGCCCGATCTGGATTGGGCGCGAGTCCACCTTCTGGTTGTCGATCCGGAGTATTACGGCCGCATTCGCATCCTTCTCTACAATCTGCGGCAGGGCGTCGAAGACGATCCCGCCTATCGCAACGCCTTCGGCAAAGCGCCGGCCCAGGTGGAGGAGGCCGCGCGGCAGCACTTCCTGGATCACGACGTGCGCACTGCGTCCATCGACAGCCGGCCGCTTTCCGAGAAGGACTTTCCCGACCGCCAGGTTTCGAGCGCCGACGTCCGCCTGGCGCGCGCCGACCTGCTGGCCGGCGCTCCATCCGCCGCCGACTATGAGAGCCTGTTGCGCGACCGCCTGAAGACGCCAGAGGCCGAAGAGGGACTCGGTCTGCTGGCTCTGCGTGCTGGCCAGAGCGACGAGGCCCGCCGCCATTTCCGTGCCGCCCTCGACGCCAACAGCACCAGCGCCCGCTGCTACATCGAGTACGCCAAGCTTGAACGCGACAACGGCAAGGCCATCGAAGCCCTCCGCAAAGCCGCCGAACTCAATCCCAAACTCGACGAACCGCTGGCCCTGATGGCCGAGCGCGATACCGATCCGCAAATGCGCCTGGCTCACTGGAAGGACGCGGCCGCGCGCAATCCGCGCAATCCCGCATATTGGAAAGCGCTGGCGGAATGCTACATCGCCGAACATAACTACACCGAAGCCGCCAAGGCGTGGCGGGAAGCCGAGCAGGCGTCCACCGATCCGGCCGCGCGCGAGCGCATGCACCGGGCGCGCATGGCCGTGGAATCGCAGCGCCTGGATTACGAGGAGGCCGAAAAGAAACGCCATGCCGAGGAGGATGCACGCGAATTGGAACGTTTGAAGGGCCAGGCTCTGGCCGAAGTCCACACGCTGGAGAAACAGTACGGCAACGGCCCCGCGAAACCGGGTGAGAAGCCGGTGCCTTGGTGGGACGGTCCGAATCCCTCGGGCAGGGTGACTGGCGTTTTGAAGCAGGTGGACTGCCTCGGCAAACGGGCGCGCCTGCTGATCGAGGGCGACGACCGCAAATCCGTCCGCCTGCTGGTGGCCGACCCCAAGGTGGCCATCGTTGGCGGAGGCGAGCACGCCTTCGGCTGCGGCCCACAAAAGCCGCGGCGCGTGGTCGTAGAATACTTCCCCAAGGCCGATCCCGCAACGGCGACCGCTGGCGTTGTGGCCACCATCGAGTTCCAGTGAGCGGCGAATCTCACGACACCGCGAAACAGCGGATCAAGCGGTGGCTCTTCGGGCTGCTCGGCAAGGACCCCGAGGCCGTGGTGGTCACCTTCCACACCGGCGACCCCGAGTTGTGCCGGCGCATGGAAGAGGAAGTGCGGCGGCTGGTTCCCGGCCGCCGGCACTTCGCGGCCACGCCGGAGAACTGGCCCGAGTTGCGCCGCCAGTTGCGCCGCCACCGCATCGGCCTGGCGCCGGTGCTGCTCGGCTCGGGACCGAACGCGTTGCGGCGGGCCGCCTGGCGCATGGCGCCACGCAAGATCCTGGCCTACAACTCGCGGCTCGAACGACTGCACCTGCGGCTGAATCTGTCTTCATTCCTTTTCTGGCGCGGTGTGCCGCTCGACCGCGTCCACTTGCGTCCCTGGTGGTGGCCCTGGCCGAAGCGCGAGCGCACCGTCACGCCCGCAGGCTGGCGCGTGCTCGAAGGCCGCGCCTGTTCGCCGCTTCGCCGCCGGGTGGCCGTGCTGTCGCCTTACTTCCCGTTTCCGCTCTCGCACGGAGGCGCGGTCCGCATCTTCCACCTGCTGCGCGAAATGGCACGCGAGTTCGATGTCGAATTGTTCGCCTTCACGGATGGCGGCGCGCCCCAGGAAACCGCGCCCGTGCTCGAGTTCTGCGCGCGCGTGGTGCTGGTCGAGAAGCCGCGCTACCGCGAGCCGCGCTGGAGCACCCCGCTGCCGCCGGAGGTGTACGAGTTCCGGTCGCCCGCCATGCGGCAGGCGATCGTTGCGGAGCGCCGGGCATTCGCCTTCGAGCGCTTGCAGGTGGAGTATACCCAGCTTGCCGAATATCCCGGTGACGTGCTGGTGGAGCACGATGTCACCTTCGACCTCTTCGGCCAGATCGCGCGCCGCGAACGCACCCTGGCCGCGCGGTGGGATTTCTTCCGCTGGCGCCGTTTCGAGGGGCGCGCCATCCGCCGCTACCGGCGCGTGGTGGCGATGTCGGAGAAAGACGCCGGACTGCTGGGACCCGCGGCACAGGCGGTGGTGATCGCCAACGGCGTCGACCTGGAGCGGTTTCAGCCCGAACCGGAAACCCCCGGCGAACGGCTCCTGTTCATCGGATCGTTCCGCCATTTCCCCAACATCGCGGCGTATCGCTTCTTCACCGAACAGGTCTGGCCGCTGCTGCGCGACAAGTTCCCGCACATGACTCTGACTGTGGTGTGCGGCGCCGACCACCTTACTTACTGGCGCGCCTTCGCGGATTCCCCCGAGCCCCGGCCCGATGAGCGCATCCGCATGTTGGGCTTCGTCTCCGACGTGCGGCCGCTGTATGTGGAGAGTAACCTGGCGATCGTGCCCACCACCGTCTCCGCCGGCACCAATGTGAAGGTGCTGGAGGCCATGGCGATGCGGCGCGCCGTGGTCTCGACCACTTCCGGCTGCGCCGGCCTGGGGATGTTGCACGGCCACAGCGTGTGGGTGGCCGACACACCTGAAGCGTTTAGCGCGGGCATCGCGACGCTGATCGGGGACCCCGAGCGGCGGGAGCAAATCGCCCGTGCCGCCGAGTTGCACGCCGCGCGCAGTTTCGACTGGCGGGCCATCGGGGAGCGGCAGCGGGAGATCCTGCGGTAGCGGGCGCGCAACCTTCCTATCAAGCCTTCCGGGGAAGTTCTGCGAGCAGGTGCGCGGGATTAGGGCCCAAAACGTGCAGCCGGCACCCTGGGACACGCAATCCTGGCAGGTTCGCGTCCCGCTGCCCGTCAGCCAAAGGTTGTGGGTTCGAGTCCTACCCGGGGAGCCAGACACGAGGCCCTCAAGAAAGACAGTTCCCCGCACTCGGCTCGTCGGCCACCCCTCGCACGCCAAAGTCCCGCCGTCAGTCGAACGCGTCCAGTTTCTCGTTGATGCGCTGCTTCATAAGGTCCGGCTCGGGATCGAAGCGGTACCGTGCAACCTGCGGCAGCGATGCCCTGATCCGTTGCATTCTGAGCGCCTGCCGTGCCATTGTCACGTCGAACCCCACGGTGTTCGTCAGCAGCACGGCCACCCGCACCAGGTCCTGCAGAGTGAATTCCCCACCCGAAAGCGGATTGTGGCGATCGGCCGCGGCCACGCGGACTTCCTCCGGCAATCCCCATCGCTCGGCCAGCCAGCAACCGGCTCTGCGTCTCGGATCTCCGGGCATCGCATCAACCTTGACCTGCCTTTACCAAGTATTTACAATGTAAATCGTGGAGTTCGATTGGGACGCCGACAATGTGCAGCACATCGCAAGACACGGAATCCACCCAAAAGAAGCCGAGGAGGCGGTCCTGATTGAACCGCTGGAGACCGATGTTCAACCGCATGAGAGTGAAGAGCGGGTGCTCTGCTTTGGACGCACCAATTCGGGGCGGCTGCTCACGATCCTGTACACCGAGCGGCGCGGCAGGATCCGAGTCGTCACGGCCTACGAGATGACCAAACCACAGCAACAGATGTACTTCGAGGGGAAATGAGCATGGTAAAAAAGCAGACCACGATTCCGAAATTCCGCAACGAAGCTGAAGAGGCCGGGTGGTGGGACAGCCATCCGGAAGCCGCTACGGAGATAATGAAACGCGCCCTTAGGTCCGGCAAGGCGAGACGGGCCGTTCCTCTGAAGGCCGTTACCATGCGGCTCCCCGTGCCCGATATCAAGACCGCGCAGGATCTCGCGGAGGAGAAGGGGCTTCCGTACCAGACCTACATGAAGATGCTCCTGCACGAGGCCCTCAAGAAGGAGCGTTCCGCATGATCGACTCGCCAGCGGGGCTCCGCGCATTGAATCGGCCCGCCGTCAGTCGAACGCGTCCAGCTTTTCGTTGATGCGCTGCTTCATAAGGTCCGGCTCGGGGTCGAAGCGGTACTGCGCAACGCGCGGCAGCGATGCCCGGATCTGCTGCATGGTGAGCGCCTGGCGCGCCACCGTGACGTCGAACCCCAGGGTGTTCGTCAACAGCACGGCTACCCGCACCAGGTCCTGAAGGTCGAATTCCCCCGCCCCGGGCGGATTGTGGTGTTCGGCGGCGGCCACGCGGACTTCCTCCGGCAACCCCCATCGCTCGGCCAACCAGCGGCCGGCTTCGCAGTGATTCACGCCGAACGCCTCTTGCTCCAGGGCGAGCAGATCGGTGCCCGGCGCCGCGCCGGTCAGCAGATCGGCGTACTCTCGCGGATGCACCACGAACAAACCCAAGCGGCCGATGTTGTGCAGCAGGCCGGCGGTATAGGCCTGATCGCCGCGGCTTTGCGACGGCGAACACGCTACCGACAACTCCTCCGAGACCAGGGCGCACGCCAGCGAGTGACGCCAGATGGCGCGCAGCAAATCCAGGCGCATGGCCGTCTGGAAACACGATTTCGCGGAGAACGTCACCACGAACCGTTTCAGTTCGTCCATCCCCAGCATCGTCAGGGCCTGCTGCAGGCTGTTGATGTGCTCGCGAGCGTGGTACAGGGAGGAGTTGGCAAGCGAGAGCAGCCCCGAGGCGAGCGCCGCGTCCGCTCGTATGAAATCGGCGATTTCGCGAGCGGTGATATCGTCATGCGAGAGAACCCGGAGAACCTTGGTGGCAATCGCCGGGAACTGGGGAAGCTGCTGTAAGTCCTGAAAGTTCGAGTTTGACGCGCTCATCTGGCTCGTCCCCAGCATAACTCGCGGCGCGGCGGGCCAGGGGGACAGACATGAGTTTTCGGCGCGGTTTGCCGGAAATTCGCCGTCTGTCCCCGGTTTGCCCTGTCCCCAGTCTCTCAGTCCCCGGTTTACCCCAAAACGCTGCTAGACTCATATTTCGATGGCTGCGATTCCCGAATCCGCCAAGTCCTTCATGGCGGGGCTCATTGAACGTGCCCGCCAGCGTAAGAAGACCATCGCCTTCCCCGAAGGCGCGGATAAGCGCGTGCTCGAGGCCGCTGCCCGCTTGGCGCGCGACGGTGTCGTCAAGCCCGTGCTGGTGGGCCCCAGGCCGGCCAATGCGCCGGAAGGCGTGACCTTCGTCGACCCCGCCACTTCTCCGCAACTCGGCAAGTACGCGGCGCTCTATTATGAGCGGCGCCGCGCCAAGGGCATCACCCAGATGGAAGCCGCGGAGATCGCGCGCCGGCCGCTCTACTTCGCGTCCCTCATGGTGGGCGCGGGCGACGCCGACGGCAGCGTGGGCGGCGCCGCCAACAGCACCGCCGACACCGTTCGCGCCGCGCTGCACTCGGTGGGAGCGCACGCCCGCGCCCGGCTTGTGTCGAGCGTGTTCATCATGGCCCTCCAGGACCGCTCCCTGGGCCACAACGGCCTGATGGCCTTCGCCGATTGCGCCGTGGTGATCGACCCTACGCCTACCCAACTGGCCGATATCGCCATCGCCACCGCCGAAAGCACCCGCGTGCTCATGAACACCGAACCTATCGTGGCGATGCTCAGCTTTTCCACCAAGGGCAGCGGCAAGCACCCGGAAGTGGACCGCGTTGTGGAGGCCTATCGCATCGTGAAGGAACGCGCGCCCGGCCTGAACGTCGACGGCGAACTGCAAGCCGATGCCGCCGTCTCGCCCGAGGTCGGCCGGTCCAAAGCGCCGGGGTCGAAGGTGGCGGGACGCGCCAATACCCTGGTGTTCCCCGACCTGGCGTCGGCCAACATCGGATACAAACTGGTGGAACGGCTGGGCGGCGCCATGTCCATCGGACCGTTCCTGCAAGGCCTCGCCAAGCCGGCCAACGATCTCTCGCGCGGGTGTTCGGCCGAAGACATCTACAACGTGGCCGTGGTCACCGCGCTGCAATCGGAGACGGTGTAATGCGATGCTTCCGATGCGCCTGGTGTATTCCGAGCGGTACGATCTGAACCTGCTCGGCGATCACGTCTTCCCATCCAAGAAGTACAAGTGGCTGCACGACCGCATGCTGTGGACGCGCTTCGCCGAAAAGACCGACTTCGTGGCGCCCGACCCGGCCAACGACGAAGATGTGCTGCTGGTGCACACTCCCGCCTGGGTCGGCAAGCTCCGCGGCGGCACCGTCAGTTACCCGGAGATTCTGCAACTGGAGATCCCCTACTCGACGCAGATGGTGGAGGCCTTCTGGCTGGCTGCCGGCGGCACCACGCTGGCGGCGCGCCACGCCATCGCCGGACGCGTGGGATTCAACCTGGGCGGAGGATTTCACCACGGGTTCCCGGACCACGGAGAAGGGTTCTGCGCCATCAACGACGTGGCCGTGGCCATCCGCCGCCTGCAGCGCGACGGCGCGATCCAGCGTGCCATGGTGGTGGATTGCGACGTCCACCACGGCAACGGCACGGCCGCCATATTCGCCGCCGACCCGACGGTGTTCACGCTCTCCATTCACCAGTTCAACAACTATCCCACCGAGAAGCCGCCCTCCAGCCTGGACATTCACCTGGCTGACGGCGTGGGCGACGGCGAGTATCTGAACCGCCTGGGCAATGGCTACCGCGCCGCGCTGTCCATGTTCCATCCGGAGTTGGTGCTGTATCTCGCCGGCGCCGATCCCTATTTCGAAGACCAGTTAGGCGGGTTATCGCTGACCTTCGAAGGCCTGATGGAGCGCGACCGCCTGGTGATCCGCACCGCCATGACGCACCGCATTCCGGTAGCCATCGTCTTGGCCGGCGGCTACGCGCAGAACGTCGAGGACACCGTCACGATCCACGCCAACACCGCCGCGGTAGCGAAGGAACTGCTGGAGAAAGGTGTGTAAAAAGGAAATAGGGGTCAGACGCCTTTTCTTCGGCGGCCATACACCACCGCTATGTGGTAGTACACGAACCGCGGCACCCACGGCATCACAGCCACCAGCGCCCGGTAGAAGAGGCCGGGAATCACCACCACTTTCCCCTTGGCGAGGCCCTTCAGCGACGCGGCCACTACGTCCTCGGCCGTACACCAAAGCCGCTTGGGGATGCTGCCGCGGTCCATGCCCATCACGTCGTGGAATTCGGAGTAAGTGAAGCCCGGGCACAGCGCCTGCACGCGCACCGGCGAGCCGGCACTTAGTAGATCGAGGTGCAGCCCCTCGGTGAAACTGGTGATCCACGCCTTCGAGGCGCAATAGCTCACCGAACCCGGGCTCTGGCTGAAGGACGCCACCGACGACACGTTGATCAACCCGCCCTTGCCGCGGGCCGCCATGCCGCGCAGCGCGGCGTGCGAGAGACGCATGGTGGCCATGACGTGCAGTTGGTGCATTCGCGTGTGGCCCTCGACGGGCGTCTCGTAAAAGCGGCCGGCCAGGCCGAAACCGGCGTTGTTGACCAGCAGTTCGAGGTCCCCGGCGTCGTCGATGCGGGCCTCCACGCGCCGCAGGTCTTCTTCCACGGTCAGGTCGGCCGCCAACGTTTCTGCGCCGCCCAACTCGCGCGCCAGGTCTTCCAGGAGGTTCTCGCGGCGCGCCACCAGGATCAGACGGTACCCTTCGCGCGCCAAGCGCCTCGCAAATTCCGCGCCGATGCCGCTCGATGCGCCCGTCACCATGGCCAGCGGTTGCGAGTTATTCAAAGCGCGGCTCCTCCCACCGGCCGGTGTCCGCCGCGCGCGCCACGGCGTCGATCGCGGCCATGTTGCGCAGCGAATCCTCCAAGGGCACCGGCGGCGCGGCGTGCTCCAGGACGGCGCGCGAGAAGCGGTCGCCCTGCAGCGTGTACTGATCGCACGCGGCGAACTCCTCCACCTGGATGGCGGCGCCGGTGATGTCGCTGCCGTCGTCGATGCGAATCCGTGAGACACGCCCCGGGACGGCGTTGAAGGGGATCTCGAAATCGATGAGCCCCTCCGTGCCGTAGACCCGCACGCTCTGGTTGGGCACGATCTGCGTGGAACAGGTGAAGACGCACTGCCCCGAAGGATAGTCGAGAATCGCCGAGGTCAAGACATCGGTGCCCAGCGCCGGGTCGCGCCGCATGACGGCCGATACGCGCCGCGGCTCCTCGCCGAAAACCATGCGCGAGGTTTTGATGGGGTAGCAGCCGACGTCCATTAGCGCGCCGCCGCCGAATTGCGGAATGTTGCGGATGTTCTCCGGCCTGGCGTTGAAATAGCCGAACGTCCCCGTGACGGAGCGCAACTTGCCGATGCGCCCGCCGCGCACGAGCTCGACGGCGCGCTCCCACTGCGGATGCACCTGCACCATGAAGGCCTCGCCGATCGTGACGCCGGTGCGGTCGCGCACGGCGATCAGGTCGCGCACTTCGCGCGCGTTCATGCCGATGGGCTTTTCGCAAAGCACGTGTTTGCCGGCTTCGGCCGCGCGGATGGACCAGGGAACGTGCAGGTGGTTCGGCAGCGGAATGTAGACCGCGTCGATATCCGGGTCGCCCAGCATCTCCTCGTACGATCCGTAGGCTTTGGGGATGCCCAACTCCAGCGCGGCCTGCTCCGCGCGCTCGCTCCCGCGGGAGGCGATGGCGGCGATTTCGGTGAAGTCGCCGCGCTGCATGGCGGGAATCACTTTGACGGTGGCGATCCTGGCGACGCCCAGAACGCCCCAACGAAGTTTTCGCATGGTGCTTCAGATTCTACCGCGTGGCGGCGGCGCTCTCCCGGTTGTGGGGCGGACGCCCTCGTCCGCGGCCGGCTCCCTGGCCGGCCTCTCGCCGGTGGCAAACCATCGATTCCGCGAGCTGGTAGCGGGACGAGGGCGTCCGCCCCACCATGCCCGCAAAAACAAGTGGCATTGGGTCGTCAACCTGCCCCACATCGCACCACCGACCGGTACACCTCGCAGATGGCCCGCACCCGGGCTTCGGGCGAGTGCCGTTGCACGGCGATCTCGCGGCCGCGCGCAGCCAGCCGTTCGGACAACTCGGGCGAGCGAAGCACGGAATCGAGCGCATCGGCCATGCGCGCCGCGTCCCCCGCCGGAACCAGCAGCGCGCTCTCGCCATCGGCGACGATTTCCGGGATTCCGCCCACCGCCGTCGCCACCACCGGGACGCCCGCGCCGATGGCCTCCAGTATGGCGTTGGGCGACCCCTCGATGGCGGAAGAAAGCACGGCCACGTCGGCGATCCCGTAGTACGGCTCCGAAGGCACCCAACCGGGGAGAATCACCTGCCCGGCCAAGCCCAGGCCGCGGATGGCGGCGTCGATGTGCGGCCTCTCCGGGCCGTCGCCCAACACGATCAAGCGCGGCGTCTGGTGGTGCTTGCCGCGCAGATCGGCCAGAGCGCGCAAGAGCGTGGCGTGGTCCTTCTCCTTCGACAGGCGCGCGGCAATCAGCAGAACTTTCTCATCGGCGCCGATGCCCAGTTTGGCGCGCAGGGCCGCGGCCGCTTCCGGCTGGCGGGCGGCCGCGGCCCACTGCGGATCGATGGCGTTGTGGATGACGGCGATGCGCTCGCTGGGAATCCACTGGCGCACCAGCCGGTCGCGAAACTGGCCGTTCACCACCACCAGGCGTCGCGCGGCGCGCAGCGACCAGCGGTCGAGCTGGTTGTAGACGGTGGTGCGCAGGTCGGTCGAGGTGTAGCCGTGCTGGAACGCCACCCAGGGATACCCGCGATGGAGTCCCGTGTAGCGCACCAGGAAATGGCTCTTCACGGCGTGCGACTGCAGGATGTCGGGCTGAACGCGGCGCAGCAGATCGGCCAGGGCGGGCATCACCGAGCGGTCGAAGCGGCCCTTTTCGGGGATGCGGTGGACCGTGACGCCGGCCGCCGCCGCGGCGTCGACGAACTCCGAAGAGTCCCTCGGACGCCAGAAGACCGCCACTTCCATGTCCACGCGCGGAGCGTCCTCCACTCCCAGGCGGGCCAGTTGGGCGAACTGCAGCAGGTTCTTGGCGGGCCCGCTGACCTTGGTGGTCTCGACCAGAGCCAGCACGCGGATGGATTCCGTCATCGGATGCCCCTTCGCAGGCGGTCCAGACGCCCGGCGAGCGCTCCCAGGGGCGTGGTGGCCAGGAGCGAGACCAGGCACAGCGGCGCCGTCCAACACCCGCGGTGGAAGAAGCGGCGGCGCAGCGCGGCCCCCTCGCGCCATTGGCCCCAGTACGCCAGCGTGCAGGAAGTCTTCAGCGCGCGCAGGCACAGGAAGCGCTCCAGCAGATCGCGCAGCGGCTCCGGGCAGACGCGCCGCACATCGCCGGGGTCGGTCAAAAACGGCTCGACCGGCCGCACCGCGCGGCGGTTGCCGCTCAGCGCCGAGGCATCGCGGTGAAAGTGCGCGGCCGGTTCCATCGCGAAGCGCACCGGCGCATTCAGCAGCACCTGGATCCACAGGTGGGCGTCTTCGCCGTAACGAACCCCACTAGCGCAGAACCCTCCGAAGCGGCGGACCACTTCGGCCCTCGCCACGGTGGAGACCGGCGACATGAAAACCACCATGGCCGCCAACCGCGACGGGGCCAGATCGGGCGAAACCGGCTGGATCCCCCCGGCGATCCCACGGCGCTGGAACACAGGAGCCGAAGGTATCGAACCGGGCTGGTCCAGCCAGGCGAACGTGACCGCGGCGAGCGCGGGGTCGGCGTCCAGGTACTCGGCGGCGCGCTCCAGGTAGTCGGGCATCCACTCGTCGTCGGCGTCCAGGAAAGCCAGGTACTGGCCTCTGGCCTCGGCGACGCCCCGGTTGCGGGCCGCGCCCGGTCCGGCGTTATCCTGACGAATCAGGCGGACACGCGGGTCGGGGAAAGCCTGGACCAGCGCGGGGCCGGCGTCGCGGGAGCCGTCGTCCACCACCAGAATTTCCAGGCCGGTCACGGTTTGCGCCGCGGCGGAGCGCAGGGAAGTTTCCACCGTCCGCTCTTTGTCGAACAGCGGAACGATCACCGATACGCGCGGCTCGCTGTTGGCTATTTCCTTTGCATCCATTGCTCTGGCGCTCTCTCATTGTAGCGGCCCGCCCACCGCCGGCACATCCCCCGAAACGCGATACCCCGCGCCACCGTAAGATAATAGAGGCCATGGCTACGCAACCGGTTTGTCCGAAGTGCGGCGGCTCGGGATTCATCATCGTGGAGGGCGCCACGCTCTCCGGCGCCAGGCCCTGCGACTGCCGGTCGCAACATCGCGCCGAACGGCTCGAAGAACGCGCGCAGATCCCGCCCCTGTACCGCCAGGCGTCGTTCGAGAATTTCAGAGTGCCGGAAAATAACCCGATAGCCCGGCAGGAATTGACCACCATCCTGCTGGCGGTGAAGAGCTTCGTCCGCGAGTTTCCCAACGAAGCGCGGCCCGGGCTGCTGCTGATCGGCGAGCCGGGAACCGGGAAGACGCACCTGGCTGTGGCGGCGCTACGCATGATCATCGACAAGGGATTCGACAGCCTGTTCTACGACTACCAGTCGCTGCTGAACAGCATCAAGGCGGGCTACGACCCGGCGTCGGATTCCTCCGACCGCGAGGCCTACCGCGCGGCGCTGGACACCGACGTCCTGCTGCTCGACGACCTGGGCGCGCACCGCGTCACCGGATGGGTGGAGGACACCGTCGCCAGCGTCATCACGCACCGCTGCAACCAGCGGAAAGCGCTGATCGCCACCACCAACCTGCCGGACGGCGACGCCGGCAGCGCCATCGTGCAGAAGGGACCGGTGGGCATGGAATACCGCCGCACCCTGGCCGAGCACATCGGCGCGCGCGCGCGGTCGCGGCTGTTCGAAATGTGCACGGTGCTCCGCATGCCGCTGGTGGAGGACTACCGCATTCGAAAGGCCAAGACCTTCTGATGCGCCCAGGTATCCTGCCTTCTGGTTCGCTGCCTGCTGGCAGGCGGAAGCGCCTGCCCCACCTGCCTGCAAATCCCGTGGCGGCGATGTGGGACAGACGCTCTCGTCTGTCAACCCGGGTGCCTCTCGTCCTGCTGTGCGCCGCCGTGGCGGCTTTCGCCGGCGAGCCGCGCGAGTATGTGCAGGCGGTGGAGTTTCCGTACTACCGGTGCCAGCGCCAGGCGTGGGAGCCGGAACTGGTGGCGCTCAAAAACATTGGCGTGCGCACGGTGGAGTTCGCCATTCCCTGGAACTGGCACCAATTGCCGTCCGGGGAATTCGATTTCACCGGCGGCACCAATCCGCGCCGCGACCTGGCCGGGCTCATCCGGCTGCTGCGGCGCCTGGGATTGCGCGCCTGGGTGCGGCCCTGGCCTCCGGTGGAGGACTGGCCTGGGCTGGGCGCGCCCGCAACCGCCGATGAACCCGCGCGCCAGGACTGGGCGGCGGCGCTCGGGAAAGTGCTCGGGACGCAGACGGCCAGCCACGGCGGTCCGGTGGCGTGGGTCGAACCGGGCGGCGAAGGCCGCCGGCTTCAGGTGGACGCCGCGCCATCCCCGGCCCCGGTCACGCGCGTTTCCGCCACCGATCCGCGGGCGCTGGCGCTGAGCCGCGCGGCGCTGTTCGATGGCTCCGGAGCGCTGCTGTGGACGGACGCCGTCGATACCCTGTATCCGGCTGGCTGGGAACCGCAACCCGGAAGCGTGTTCCGCGAAGGCGCGGTGGGGTTTCCCGGCGAGGAGCACGCCGGCGGCTCCGCTCTGGGCCGTGCCGCGGCGCTGCTGCGCAACTGGGCGGCGATCCTGCCCGAGTTGCAGCGCGCCGCGCTGCCCAAGCCGGCGGCGGGCAAATTGCCGGACGGCGTGACTGTGGTGGAAGTGACGTCGCCCGCCGCGTCCGCCGTGAGCGTCACCAATACCGGCGTCGAGACGTTCCGCGACGATTTGCGCGTCATGGAGCCTTCCACCAAACGGGCAGTCACCGTGCCCGGCGTCACCGTGCCGTCTGGCCAGTCGCTGTGGCTGCCCCTGGACGTCTCCCTCACGCCGGCCGCGCTGTGCCGCGAGTGCTCGAACTTCTCCAAGGCCGAGCGCATCCTGTTCGCCACCGCCGAACTGCTGTCCATCGAATACGAGAACGGCACCCTGGGCCTGGAATTCGCCGCGCCCGTGCCGGCCGAAGCCGTGCTGCAACTGGCGCGCGCACCCGTGGGACCGCTGCTGGCCGCGGGCATTCCCACGGCGTTCGAGTGGGACGATCAGACTCTGCGCGCGCGCTTGCCCATCCCGGCCGGCCTCGCGCCAGGCAACCGGGTACACCTGGTGCTGGCGGTCGAGGCGCCGCCGGCGTCGGCCTTCTTCAACGACGCGCGGCGGCTGATCGTGGGGCAGAAGAACCTGGTTTCGACGGCGTATTCGCCCGACGCCGTGGCCGCGCGCTCGCGCCTGCGCCTGCCGGAGGGCTACAGCGCAACGGCCACGGTGAAATCGCCGGGCGAGATCGACTACCAGGTTGCCGTCCCGGCGGATGCCGTCGGCGGAGATACGGTGATGTTCGGGTTGGAGGCGGATGGCGTCCTGCTGGGCCGCGCCCTCCTGCGGTTGTTTCCGCCGGTCTCGCTGAATTTGCGGGAGGCGATGACGGTGCATTTCGGCCGCCACGAATTGACACCCGATCCTCCGCTGGTCTCCATCGAACCGAAAGGCGGCACCAGCCTGGACCTGACCGTCCGCAACAACTGGCCGGCCATTCGGACGTTCAAGCTGGACGCCTCCGGCGAGGGGCTGGACTTCTTCCCGGCCAGGACCGAAATCGCCGTGGGCGCCATGGCCCAGCGGCACGTCCCGCTGCGGGTGTTCGCGGCGGAGGACGCCGCCGCGCCAACCGGCCTGCGCGACTGGATGCTGCGCGTCACCGGCGCGGCCGACCTGGAATTGCCCATGCGCGCCGTGCTGCTGCCGCGCGGCCGCACGGTGGCATGGACGGCCGACCTGAACGGCGACGGGTACCCCGAGTGGGTGCTGGAATCGGCGCGCGCGCGGGCGGTGTTTTCCGCCGGGGATGGCGGGCGGTGGACGGAATTCACCTGGAAGGACGGCAACGCGAATCTGCTCGGCGAGCGGGGAGCTTTCGCCGCGGCGGGCCGCGTGGAAGCGCGCTTGGCCGGCGACGCCCTGGAATTCAGCGGCAACGGCTGGACCCGCTCGGTGCGGCTCTCGGAGGCCACCGTGACCCTCGAACAGACCACCGCTCTGCCGCCGGGAGGGCCGGCGCCGGGGAGGCGGGGCAATGTGACGCTGACGGTCGAGCGGGTGTCCGACCGGAAGGCGGTTTATACCCTGCGGTAAGGCGGCGGGCTTCAGATTTGTGCGTCCGCACAAAAGTTGAACGAAAACAAAGGAGTTAGGTGCCATTTTTTGTGCGTCCGCACAAAAACCTCGCTTCGCGATCACCGTCTTGGTCCGTTGTTCGGAGCAGTGGAACGGTGCGAGCCCGCACTTTCCGGTGGAACCCCGCGTGCAATAGAGCTGACGGCGAATTGTCGCCTGGGAGGTTTGCGTGAAGAAGATTATCGGGCTATCGGTTCTAATCTGCGTGGCTGCTTTTGCGCAGCGCGGTGGAGAGAAAAGCGGCGGCGGCCGCCCGGCGGCGGTTGGCGGTGGGCACGTTCCCGCTCACGGTCCCGCCCAGGCTTCCAGGCCTGCCCGCGCCGCAGCCCCTGCGCGAGGTCAGCAGCCCGCCACCGAGAACCACGTCAAGGTGGACCAGAAAGGCCATCCGGACGTTCCCCACGTGGACGCTAAGAACGACAAGTGGGTGGGACACGACAGTGGCGCCAACGATGCGCATTACCAGATGGCTCAGCCGTGGGCGCATGGGCATTTCAGCGGCGGATTTGGACCGCAACATGTCTTCGTGCTGGGGGGAGGAAACCGGGAACGCTTCTGGTTTAACAACTTCTACTGGGACGTCGCCGCGTTCGATTACAATATCGTCGCCGGCTGGAACTGGGCTGGCGATCAGATCGTGATCTATGAGGATCCCGACCACGTTGGCTGGTATCTTGCCTACAACCCGCGTCTAGGCACGTACGCTCACGTCGAATATTTGGGAGGTTGACCCGCGTCGCGGGGAGCCTTAGGCCAGCGGCAAGTTTCGCACTTCCATGTGCAGCTCCTGCACTCCGCGCCAGGAACGATATGCTCGATAGCTCAAGAACGCCGGCACAATCGCTCCTCGAACCTCACGAGCCGATGGCCGTTCCGTCCTCCCCCGGCCCTGCCACCGTGCCGGCCCCAGCGGCGAGCGCCCGGCCCGGGAAGCCCAAGTCTTCCCGCCGGCGCCGCCGCTGGCTGTGGCTTACGCTGGCCGCTCTCCTCGTGCTGGGTTTAGGCGCGTATGTGTGGTCCAGGGTTTCCGCGGCGAAGGCCGCCAGCGCGGCGAAGGCCCTCGCCGCAAAAGGGCCGCCGCCCATACCCGTGGTGGCGGCAACAGCCCGCAAGGGAGACATCGGCGTCTACTATTCGGGGCTTGGCGCAATCACGCCTCTCGCCACCGTTACTGTTAGAAGCCGGGTGGACGGGCAGTTAATGAGCGTCCGCTATCGGGAAGGCGACACCGTTCAGAAGGGCGATCTGCTGGTGGAGATTGACGACGGGCCCTATCAGGCGGCTTTGACCCAGGCCGAAGGGCAACTGATCCGGGACCAGGCCACCCTGGAGAACGCGCGCATCGACCTGGTGCGCTATCAACAGTTGGTTCCGCAGAAAGCCGCCCCGGAGCAACAGCTTGCCACCCAACAGGCAACCGTGCATCAGGACGAGGGCGTGGTGAAGCTCGATGAGGGTCAAATCAAAAGCGCCCAAGGTCAATCTGGCCTACTGCAAGATCGCGGCCCCGGTCACCGGGCGCATTGGGTTGCGGCTGGTTGACCCCGGAAACATCGTTCAAGCCGCCGACACCACCGGATTGGTGGTCATCACGCAGATGGACCCGATCAGCGCAATCTTCACGATCTCCGAAGATCAGCTTCAGGTCGTGCTCAAGAAGATGGCCGCCGGGCAAACGCTGGAAGTGGATGCCTACAGCCGCGACGCCAAGACCAAGCTGGCGCAAGGGTCGTTGACCACGCTCGATAATCAGATCGATCCCACCACCGGCACGCTCAAGCTGAGAGCGACATTTGCGAACGCGAGAGGCACGCTGTTTCCCAACCAGTTCGTGAACGCGAGATTGCTGGTACAGGAGAAGCGCGGAGTCACTCTGGCGCCAACCGCCGCGATACAACGCAACTCCCAAGCCACCTATGTATACGTCGTGAAGGCGGATTCCACGGTGACCGTGCGTCCAATCACCATTGGTACTACCGAAGGCGATGACTCTGAAGTCACCTCGGGGCTGGCGCCGGGAGAAGTCGTCGTTATGACCGGCGTCGACAAACTGCAGGAAGGTACCAAGGTCACCGCTCAGATCCCCTCCGCGGCCTCCCCGGCCAGCCCGTCCGTAAGTCCCCCGGTCAAACCCGCGGTGAGCCCCTCAGCCAAAAGCGGTGGCAAGGCCCAAAAGGGAACTTAGATGAAACCGCCTCGGCCCTTCCCGGTTACGGCGCTCTTTTCCGTGGTGCTGATCTCTGCCGGATGCATGGTGGGCCCCCATTACAAACAGCCTTCGGCCGCCGCACCGCCGGCATTCAAGGAGCAGCCGCCGGTGAACTTCAAAGAAGCCGAGGCGGCCGGGTGGAAGCAATCGCAGCCTGGCGACGCGTACTCGAAAGGCCGATGGTGGGAGCTGTACAACGATGCGGCCCTGAATGCGTTGGAAGAGCAGGTGAGCGTTTCGAACCAGAATGTGCTCCAGGCCGAGGCGCAGTACCGGCGAAGCCAAGGCCGCGGTAAGCGTGGCCCGCGCCGCGTTGTTACCGGTGGCGGCCACCGCTCCGGCAGCCACGTTCTCCGGGGGGTCGGGGAGCGGGACCGCCAGCGGCGGCGGTTCGGGGGCGTCGGGCAGCCGAAAGAGTTTCAATCTGCCGTTCAACGTTTCGTGGGAGCCGGATCTATGGGGAAACATCCGCCGCGGCGTGACGGCGAGCGCCGCGACTGCCCAGTCACTGGCGGCCAACGTGGGCAATGCCCGGTTGCTCTACCAGGCCGAACTCGCGCAAGACTACTTCGGCCTTCACGGCAACGACGGAGAAGCGGAGTTACTCACTCGCACGGAGGCGTCCTATAAGGAATACCTCACGCTGACGCGGAACCGGGTCTCCGCCGGAGTGGCGGCCGACCTCGACGTTGCCCAGGCCGAGTCGCAACTGTACGCAGTGCAGTCGCAATTGATGGACCTGGGCGTGCAGCGCGCGGCGTTTGAACACGCCATCGCCATCCTGATCGGCAAAGCACCCGCGGAACTCACGATTCCGCCCGTCACCCTGAACGCTTCTCCGCCGCCGGTGCCGCTGGGGGTTCCGTCGGAGCTGCTGGAACGAAGGCCGGACATCGCCGGCGCGGAGCGGCAGGTGGCCGCGGCGAACGAGCAGATTGGGATCGCCATCGCGGCCTTCTATCCGACCCTGAGCCTGACGGGAAGCGCCGGCCTGGAAAGTTCCAGCCTGGCAAAATGGTTCACCTGGCCCAGCCGCTTCTGGTCGGTCGGGCCGCAACTGGCGGAAACGCTTTTCGATGCGCGGCCGCCGCCGCGGGGTGGTGGTGGAACAGCGCGCCGCTTACGATGCGACCGTGGCCGCCTATCGGGAGACGGTGCTGACGGCGATGCAGCAGGTGGAGGACAACCTGGCCGCGTTACGCATTCTGGCCGGGGAGTCGGACAAAGTGCGGCAAACCATCCAAGCGGCGACTCGCGCGCTCGACATATCCACGGAGCAGTATCGGGCCGGAACGGGAAGTTATCTGCCGGTCATCACCTCGCAGGCGACGCTGCTCGGCGCCGACGTGACGGCGGCAGACCCTGCTGACGCGCCGCCTGACGGCCAGCGTGCTGCTGATCGAAGCGTTGGGCGGAGGCTGGAATGCGTCGCAGTTACCCAGCAAGCAAGATGTTACGGCTCCAGACCGGCAACCGAAGGCGGCAGCACCCGGAAGGGAAGTTAGATGAACCCGTCCCGGGTCTTCATTCTCCGGCCGGTGGCCACCACGATGCTGATGGTGGGCATCCTGCTGGCAGGCGTCGTGGGTTATACGCAGTTGCCGGTTTCGGCGTTGCCGGAGGTGGATTATCCGATCATTCAAGTCACTACGTTCTATCCCGGCGCCAGCCCGGACGTGATGGCGTCTTCGGTGACCGCGCCGCTGGAACGCCAGTTCGGACAGGTGCCCGGACTTCAGCAGATGACTTCCACGAGTTCCGACGGGAGCTCGGTGATCACCCTGCAATTCAACCTCAGTCTGAGTATCGACGTGGCCGAACAGGAAGTGCAGCAATCCATCAATGCCTCGGGCACCTACCTCCCGGCGGACCTGCCGGCTCCTCCCATCTACAGCAAGACCAATCCCGCCGACACCCCCATCCTGACGCTCGCCCTGACTTCGACGGATCTGCCGCTGTCGAAGGTCGAGGATCTTGCCGATACGCGACTGGCGCCCAAGATGTCGCAGTTGCCGGGCGTCGGTCTGGTCAGCATCAGCGGCGGACAGAAACCGGCTGTCCGCATTCAGGCGAATCCCACGGCGATGGCCTCTTACGGCCTGAATCTCGAGGATCTGCGCACGGCCATCGTCGCCGCCAACGTGAATCAGGCCAAGGGAAACTTCGATGGAGCGCGACAGGGGTACCAGATTGGAGCCAACGACCAGTTGCTCTCCAGCGGCGATTACGCTCCGCTCGTCATCGCTTACAAGAACGGCGCGCCCGTCAAATTGACCGACATCGCCACCATCCTCGACGACACCGAGAACACCCGGCAGGCCGCCTGGATGAACCAGACGCCCGCGGTCATTTTGAACATCCAACGGCAGCCCGGCGCGAATATCATTTCGGTGGTCGACAGGATCAAGAAGCTATTGCCTCAACTGACTTCGTCGCTACCCGCGTCGATCCACGTCGGCATATTGACCGACAGAACCACCACCATTCGGGCCTCCGTGAGCGACGTGCAATTCGAGCTGATGCTAACGGTGGCGCTGGTGGTGATGGTCATGTTTCTCTTCCTGCGCAACATTGCCGCGACCATAATTCCCGGTGTCGCCGTTCCGCTGTCGCTGGTCGCCACCTTCGGAGTGATGTATCTTCTCGGCTATAGCCTGAATAACCTGACCTTGATGGCCTTGACGATTTCCACCGGCTTCGTGGTGGACGATGCGATCGTCATGATCGAGAACATCAGCCGCTACATCGAAGCGGGCGAAACTCCCATGGTGGCCGCGCTCAAAGGCTCCGCGCAAATTGGATTTACGATCGTCTCGTTGACCGTCTCCCTGATTGCCGTTCTCATCCCCTTGCTATTCATGAGCGACATCGTCGGCCGCCTGTTCCGGGAATTTGCCGTTACGCTAAGCGCGACCATCCTGGCTTCGGCCGCGGTTTCGCTTACCCTGACTCCGATGATGTGCTCCAGACTGTTGAAGCACAAGTCCGAGAAGAGCCAGGGACGCTTCTACCGCCTGTCGGAACGCGCATTCGATTCGGTCATCGCCTTCTACGGCAGGACGCTCGAGTGGGTGCTTGGCTGGCAACTCGCCACGCTGCTGGTCGCGGCCGCAACTCTCGGTGTGACCATCTACCTGTTCTTCGTAATTCCCAAAGGCTTCTTCCCCATTCAAGATACCGGCGTCATCCAGGGCGTTTCCGAAGCGGCCCAGTCGGTGTCCTTTCCGGAGATGTCCAGGGAGCAGCAACAGTTGAGCAAGGTCATTCTGCAGGATCCGGCCGTCGATAACCTGTCTTCCTTCATTGGCGTCGACGGGACGAATACCACCCTGAATAGCGGACGCATTCTCATCAACTTGAAACCGCTGGCCGCGCGAAAGATCAGTTCGAGCGATGTCATTCGCCGCTTGCAGCCGGAACTGGCGGGCGTGCCGGGCATCACGCTTTTCATGCAGCCGGTCCAGGATCTCTCGGTCGAAGACCGAGTGAGCCGCACGCAATTCCAATACACGCTGGAAGATCCGAACGTAGACGAGTTGAACGCCTTCGCCCCGCGGATGCTATCCGAACTGCGGAAGCTTCCGCAATTGAGCGACGTGGCAAGCGATCAGCAGACCCTCGGTCTCGCCGCGCGTTTGGTGTTCGATCGCAACACCGCTTCGCGCCTGGGGATCACAACGGCGGCTATCGACCAAACCTTGTATGACGCTTACGGCCAACGCGAAGTGTCGACCATCTTCACGCAGTTGAACCAGTATCATGTGGTGCTTGAAGTGACACCCGGGTTCGACAGGACGCCATCCGACCTAAGTAATTTGTTTATCCGGGCCGGCACAACCGCTTCCGGCTCTCCGTCGATTCAATCCTCGTCGGCGTTTCCAAATGGCGGCCAGATCCCGCTCAGTACGTTTGCACAGTTGGAGACGGCCAGCGTTCCCATCACGGTGAACCACCAGGGGCAGTTTCCCGTGGTTACACTCTCTTTCAATCTGGCTCCGAACGTATCTTTGGGCGATGCCGTCACGGCCGTGAACAAAGTGAAGGACGCAATCGGAATGCCCACGAGCATACAAGCCGCCTATCAGGGCACGGCCCAGGCCTTTCAGACATCCCTGGCCAACGAGCCGGTGCTGATTGCCGCGGCGCTCATCACGGTCTATCTCGTCCTGGGCATCCTCTATGAAAGCTACATTCATCCGTTGACGATCCTGTCGGCGTTGCCTTCCGCGGGCGTCGGCGCGTTGATCGCTCTCATCATCTTCCGGAACGATTTCAGCGTGATCGCTCTAATCGGCATCGTTTTGCTCATCGGGATCGTGAAGAAGAACGCCATCATGATGATCGATTTCGCGCTCGCGGCGGAGCGCAAGGAGGGCATGAAACCGAAAGATGCCATCTATCAGGCATGCCTTCTGCGCTTCCGTCCGATCATGATGACAACCATGGCGGCGCTGCTGGGCGCCGTGCCTTTGGCTTTCAGTAACGGCAGCGGTTCGGAATTGCGACGACCGTTGGGAATCACCATTATCGGCGGGCTGCTCATTAGCCAGTTATTGACGCTGTATACGACGCCGGTCATCTATATCTGGTTCGACCGGCTGGGAGCGCGCATCTCGCGGCGTCCCGAGACCAGCCAGGTTCCCGCGGGCGCCGAGCCGGTTCCAGTAGGGTGATCGATGAATATCTCCGAGCCGTTCATCCGGAAACCCGTTGCCACTACGCTCCTTGTGGTCGCGATTACATTGGCCGGCGCCGCGGCATACAGAATGCTCCCGGTGTCGCCGCTCCCCGAGGTGGAGTTTCCGACCATCTCGGTGAACGCCGGTTTGCCTGGGGCGAGTCCCGAAACGATGGCATCGTCCGTGGCGACGCCGCTGGAGCGCCAGTTCGGACGGATCGCGGCGGTCACCGAGATGACCTCGTCGAGCGCGCTCGGATCCACCAGCATCACGCTGCAATTCGATCTGGATCGGGATATCGACGCGGCCGCGCGCGACGTACAAGCCGCCATCAACGCCGCCCGTGGCAATCTGCCATCCAATCTCCCCAACAATCCCTCGTACCGGAAAGTGAATCCGGCCGACTCTCCCATCTTCATGCTGGCACTCACTTCGGCCGTGCTCACCAGGGGCCAGATGTACGACGCCGCCTCGACGATCATGGCGCAGAAACTGGCCCAGGTGACCGGCGTCGGCCAGGTTACCGTGGGAGGAAGCTCTCTCCCTAGTGTTCGGATCGAGCTGAATCCGACGACTCTGAATAAGTACGGCATCGGCCTGGAGCAGGTCCGGACGGCGTTGAGCGGGGCGAATGCGAACACGCCCAAGGGGCATTTGTCGGACGACCTTCGCATGTGGGAAGTGAAGGCTAACGATCAGATCTTCCAGGCAAGCGACTATGAGCCGTTAGTGGTCGCTTACCGCAACGGATCGGCCGTGCGAATTTCCGATATCGGTGAGGCGCAGGATTCCGTGGAGGATCTTCGTAACTCGGGCTACGCCAACGGTAAGCCATCCGTTCTGGTCATCGTCTTCCGCCAACCGGGAGCCAACATCATCGATACGGTGGACAATATCCGGGCAGTGCTTCCGCTGATCGAATCCTCGATTCCGCATTCGATCGACGTGAAGGTGGCCATGGATCAAACGGTCACCATTCGCGCGTCCGTAAGCGACACGGAGAAGACCCTGATCATCTCGGTGATCCTGGTGATCCTGGTGGTTTTCGCCTTTCTGAGAAGCCCGCGGACGACCTTCATCCCCAGCGTCGCCGTCCCCGTGTCGCTGGTGGGAACGTTCGGCGTGATGTATCTGCTGGGCTTCAGCCTCGACAATCTCTCGCTGATGGCGCTTACCATTTCGACCGGTTTTGTGGTGGACGACGCAATTGTCGTGATCGAGAATATCACACGCCATCTGGAGAAGGGCATGCATCCGTTCGAGGCCGCGCTGAAAGGCGCGCAGGAAGTGGGCTCCACGGTATTCACGATCAGCGTTTCGCTGATTGCGGTGTTCATTCCCCTGCTCCTGATGGGAGGCATCGTGGGCCGCCTGTTTCGCGAGTTCGCCGTGACTCTCTCCGTCGCCATCGCGGTTTCCATGATAATTTCGCTGACCGCGACTCCCATGATGTGCGCGCATCTCCTGAAACAGGGGCAATCCCACGGCTGGATGTACCGCACCAGCGAGCGGGCATTCGATTGGGTCGTGAATCTGTACGGGAGGAGCCTGTCCACCGCCCTCCGTTTTCGAGCGATTACACTCGCGGTGTTGCTGGCGACGATCGGACTTACAGCTTACCTGTTCATTCGCATACCCAAGGGATTCTTCCCGCAACAGGATAACGGCCGGATTCAGGGCTCGATCAGAACCGATCAGGATACCTCGTTTCAAGCCATGGACGAGATCATGCTTCCGATGATCAAGATTGTCGCCGCTGACCCGGCCATCGACACGGTGAACGGGTTTACGGGGGGCAGCACCTATAACACGGCGCGTTTGTTTATCTCGCTAAAACCGCTCGATCAACGGAAAATCACGGCCGACCTCGTCATCGCACGGCTGAGGCCCAAGTTGGCCAAGGTGCCCGGCGCCACCCTGTACTTGCAAGCCGCTCAGGATCTGCGCGTCGGGGGCCGTTCGAGTAATGCGCAATATCAATTCACCATGCAAGGCGACAACCTGGACGATCTCAATCGGTTTGCCCCCAAAATGGTGGAGCAGTTCAAGCGGATCCCGACTATTTCCGATGTAAGCAGCGATCAGCAGAACCTTGGTTTGCAAGCCATGATTCAGTATGATCGCGCGACTGCGGCGCGTTTCGGCATCACGCCGCAAACCATCGACAACACGCTCTACGACGCATTCGGCCAGCGCCCGGTATCCACCATGTATACCTCGCTGAATCAGTACCACGTAGTGATGGAAGTGGCTCCGGAGTTCTGGCAGAATCCGCTGTTCCTACGCCAACTCTATGTGAATTCGCCGGCCGGACAGCAGGTTCCGCTGAGCGCTTTCGCGACGTTCGCCTCCACCACCGCTCCGTTGACGGTGACTCACCAGGGTCTCTTCCCGGCGGTGACGATTTCTTTCAATCTGAAGCCAGGCGTGGCGCTGGGCGATGCCGTGAATGCCACCACAGTGGCGGCAGCCAAGGTCGGGCTGCCGGCGACTATCCAGACTGCATTCGCCGGCACCGCGCAAGCCTACCAGGACTCGCTTGCCAACGAGCCACTTCTGATCTCGGCGGCGCTGGTGACCGTGTATCTCATCCTGGCCATGCTGTATGAGAGCTACATCCATCCCATCACCATCATCTCCAGTCTTCCGGCGGCCAGCGTCGGCGCGCTGCTGGCGCTTCTCGTCACCCACACCGACCTGAGTATTATCGCGATAATCGGCATCATACTGCTGATCGGCATCGTGAAGAAGAACGCTATCATGATGATCGACTTCGCTCTGGCCGCCGCGCGGAACGAGGGCAAGAACTCCTACGACTCCATTGTCGAAGCCTGCATGTTACGCTTCCGCCCGATCCTGATGACCACCATGGCCGCGCTCCTGGGAGCGGTACCGCTCGCGCTGGGAACCGGCACCGGATCCGAGCTTCGCCGTCCGCTGGGCATTACGATTATCGGCGGGCTGATTATGAGCCAGTTGCTGACGTTATACACGACGCCGGTCGTGTATCTATACTTCGACAGCCTGCAACACTGGTGGGATGGGGCACGCACTCGAAAACACCGAGCTCCCGAGGCGATCGGAGTGCGTGGATCTTAACGGGATCCGGCGGAGACGAGCGTGGTGGACACGCAAGCCGGATAGGGCCGCTAACCTGGGACCGTGAGCGGAGCCAGTATGTCGGCCCAACTCGTCCAGCCGTTTTTCCGCGACCGGCCACGGCGCCGGAACTGATCGCCAAGCCCGGTCACTCCAAGTCGAACATGGCTACACCAAAGAGGCAGCGGATTGGTATATGAATTAAAGTCGGAAAATCCGGCATTTATGGGGGGTTTTCCGGCTCGAAAACCGCCCCGATGACTACTTTGCGGGCCGCAGAAGTCACGCCGACAGAAGGTGCTCAAAGAGGATAATCGGAGCCGTAATTGGGTGTATACTCGTTCGTAGCCGGGAACTAACATGGAAGTCCCGGATGGATGCGACTCGGAGGATCGAAGAGGGGCGGCTGGGTGCAGGCTCGATTCGATGATGCGACCCGAGAGTCCGCAATGAACACTCCCGCTGGCAGTCCCGAATGTGGGGAGTGGTACGTGGAGGCAATGCGATGGCACGGTTTCTGAGTATCGCCAGCCTGGCGGTGGCCACCTGGGGCGGCGGCTTGCTGGCACAAGTAACCACAGGCGATGCATCGCGTGGTGAGCAGTTGGTACGGGATCGAGGTTGTGTCGCTTGCCACAAACTGAATGGATCGGGGGGCAACAAGGCCCCGGATCTGGGCAGACTGGCATCGCGCAACTATACCCCCGCGGGTTTGGCCGGCGTCATGTGGAACCACGCTCCTTCCGCGTGGGCGCAAACCGCCGCCACCTCGAAGGGGACAATCGCAATAAGCCCCGCTCAAGCGGCCGACTTGTTCGCGTTCTTCTCCTCAAGAAGGTACTTCGAGCCGCGCGGCGACGCCAAACGCGGCAAGCACGTTTTCGACGGCAAGAAGTGTGCCAGTTGTCACGGCATCCGCGAGCAGATTTCAGGGGCGGGGGATGCCAAGCCTGTTGTGGCCTGGCATTCGTCGCGCGACGCGATCGGGTTCGCCGACGACATGTGGAATCTTCAGGCGGCGATGGATCGGGCGTTTGTGAGCAAGGGCGTGCATCATCCGCGGCTCAGTTCCACCGAGATCAACGACCTTCTTGTATATCTCGAGAACATCCCCGAGATCCGCGCCAAGGAGCCGCAGTTTCAGCTTGCGGGCATCGACGCGGGCCGCACCGAGTATCATGCGCTGCAGTGCGACACCTGCCATGCGGGCAAGCTCTCGCTGGAGAAGCGCACGGCGCGGCTCTCGATGGCGGACATACAAGCCGCGATCTGGAACCACGCTTCTACCAAGATGACTACGCGCCCCACGGTGAGTTACGACGAGATGTGCAACCTGGTCGCGTATTTGTCGTCGCTGGGGCCTCGCGACGACCCGCGCCGCGGCGAACGTCTGTTTGCGAAGAATCAATGCGCCGCCTGCCATGCCAATGGGGGCAAGGATGCCCCGGCGCTGAGAGGCCGCGATTTGTCTCCGGAGTCCGTGTTCGCGGCCCTTTCGAACCACCGGTCCGCCATGCAAGCCGACATGAACAAACGAAGCCTGGCCTGGCCGCGCTTCGATGAATCGGAAATCGCCGACATAGCGGCATATCTCAACACCCCGCACGTAGTTCAGTAGACTGCGGGAAAAAGGGGTCAGACGCCATTTTCGCCGCGAAAATGGCGTCTGACCCCTTTTCCCTAGCTCAGCTTCGCCCTCACCGCGTCGGGGATCGGAATGGGGAGTTTCGATTCCATATCGACCAGAACCACTACCATGTGGCCGCGGACGCGCTCGGCGCCATCGGGGCCTTGAAGCACGATGTCGAGCGTCAGGGACGTGGCGCCCACGGCGCGTACCGAAAGCGTGGCCGATAGGATTTCCCCCATGCGGCTGGGAGCCGCGAAATCGACCTCCAGGTGGACGACGGGCAGCCCCGTGCCCCGGCCATCGTGGATCTCGGCGTAAGGGACGCCCGTCGCGTGGCACCAGTCTTCCACCAGGTTGTTGAACATCTCGATGTAGCGCGGGTAGAAGACAATGCCCGCGAGATCGCAGTGGGCGAAGCGCACCTGGATCTGGGAACGATAGGGCGTCATGGGTTTCGGATTCAGGCCCAGGCGATCAGGCCGGGAAGGAAGCTCTTGGCTTCATCGGGGTGGTACGGGAGAACGCGCACGGTATAGCCATGCAGGCCGCTCTCCAGGCAAGCGACACTGGAGGCTTCGAAGATGTGCAGGCCCTCCGGCGTCCGTCCGGCCGGTTCCATCGGGAGCGCGGCGCCCTGGGCAATCTCGCCCCGGGAATCGAGATGGCCCAGATACAGCTCGACGGCCACTTCGCTAGGGTCGATCGGTCCCAGACGGATCCGGGCGCGCACGGGAATCCGGCTGCCGACCGGAAGCTCCTTGTCCGGCGCCTTGTCAACGCTCTCCACGCGCACCTGCGGCCAGCCGGCGTACATGCGCGCATTCCAGGCGGCCAGCGCGCGCGCGCGGGCGCTGCCGTCCGCCAGCAGCCGCTGGTAGTTCCCGTGCGCTTCGACGTAAAAACCGGCGGCGTACTCCTGCACCACGCGCTGCATGTTGAACGACGGGCAGAGATGGGCGATGGACGATTTCATGCAGTCGATCCAGCGGCGCGGGAGACCGTCCGCGCCGCGGTCGTAGAAGGTCGGAACGATGTCGTCCTCCAGCAGGTCGTAGAGCGCGGCGGATTCCACCTGGTCCTGGTAACCGGCGTCGTCGTAACTTTCGCCGCGGCCGATGGCCCAGCCGATGAAGTAGTCGCCGCGCCCGGCAGCCAGCCAGGCTTCATCCCACCAGCCATCCAGCGTGCTCAGATTGATGGCGCCGTTGGCGAAGGCTTTCATGCCGCTGGTGCCGCTGGCTTCGAGCGGTCTCAGCGGCGTGTTGAGCCAGATGTCGGAGCCCTGCACCAGGTAGCGGGCCACGCCCATGTCGTAGTTTTCGAGGAACACCATGCGGCGCCGGAAATCGCTCGATTGGGCCAGGCGGACGATCTGCTGGATCAACTGCTTGCCCGCGTCGTCGCGGGGGTGGGCCTTGCCGGCGAAGATGATCTGCACGGGGCGGTCGGGATTATTGAGAATGCGTCCCAGGCGCTCGACGTCGCGCAGCAGCAGGGTGGCCCGCTTGTAGGTGGCGAAGCGGCGGGCGAATCCGATGGTGAGGGCGTCGGGGTCGAGCGCTTCGCCGGCGGCGTCGATGGCGGATTGGGGCGCTCCGCGGTGAAGCAGTTGGGTGCGCAGATGGCTCCGCGCGAAGGCCACCAGGCGCAGGCGGCGGCGCTCGTGAGTGCGCCAGAGTTCCTCGCGCGGAATGGATTCCACGCGCTGCCAGATCTTGGGATCGGCGTGTTCCTCGCGCCATTTGGGCCCCAGGTAACGGTCGTAAAGCTGGTTCATTTCGAGCGAGATCCAGGTGCGGAGATGGACGCCGTTGGTAACCGAACCGATGGGCACTTCGTCCTCGGGCACGCCGGGCCAGATGGCCTTCCACATGTTGCGGCTGACCTTGCCGTGGAGCAGGCTGACGCCGTTGCTGGGGCCGGCCATGCGGAGGGCCAGCACGGTCATGCAGAACTCCTCGGAATCGTTGGCCGGATTCTGGCGGCCCAGCCCCAGAAACTCGCGCCGGGAGATTCCGAGAATGCCGGGGTATTCGGCGAAGTAGCGGTCCATCAGGGCCGGCGGGAAGTAGTCGTGGCCAGCGGCGACAGGCGTGTGGGTGGTAAAAACCAGGCCGGCCGAGGCCGCTTCCAGCGCTTCGGCGAACGAGAGGCCGCGGCGTTCCATCAGCCGGCGTGCGCACTCCAGGCCCAGGAACGCGGCGTGGCCTTCGTTCATGTGGTGGACCGTGGGCTCGATGCCCAGCGCCTCCAGCGCGCGGCAGCCGCCGATGCCCAGCAGGATCTCCTGCTTGAGACGCATCTCGCGGTCGCCGCCGTAAAGCTGGTCGGTGATGTCGCGGTCTTCGGGGCGGTTGCCCGGCAGGTTGGTATCGAGCAGGTACAGCGGCAGCCGTCCCACCCGCGCGCGCCACACCTGCGCGGTGACGGCCCGTCCGGCCAGGCGGACTTCCACCGTGACGGGGCCGCCATCCGCGCGGCGCTCCAGGGCGATGGGCAGGTTCTGAAACTCGTTATCCTCGTAAGATTCCTGCTGCCAGCCGGCGGCGTTGAGATACTGTCCGAAGTACCCCTGCTGATAGAGCAGGCCGACGCCGGTCAGAGGCAAGCCGAGGTCGCTGGCCGATTTCAAATGGTCGCCCGCCAGAACTCCCAGCCCGCCGGAAAAGATGCAGAGACACTCGGTCAACCCGAATTCGGCGGAGAAGTAAGCCACCGACATGCCGTCGGTCTGGCCGTGGGCGCGGCGGTACCAGGTGGATTCGGCCGACAGATAGTCGTCCAGTTCGCGCGCGGTACGGTCGAGTTGCGCCAGGAACGCCTCATCCTTGGCGGCGGCGTTGAGCTGCGCCTGGCTGATCGAGCCGAGCATGCGCACGGGATTGTGGCCGGTGGATTCCCAGAGGTCGCTATCCAGGCGGCGGAAAAGCTCGATGGTTCCGTGGTCCCATGCCCAACGCAGGTTGTACGCCAACAGGCGAAGGCGCTCCAGCGAAGGCGGTAGAGATGGGACGACCGTGAAGGTCTGCGCGGGCTTCATACCGCTAGTATAGGTGGTCCGGATGAGAAAGAGAGCCGTCGCCGATTACAATCCGGAGAACTCGCTCGCGTGGGAACGTCGGAGCGGGGTCAGAACAGATCGACGAATTGATCCACCCGCATCCCGGACGCCCGAATCAAGGCGCGGAGCGTGCCCGGGGCGAGTTCGCGGTGCTGCGGCACCGACAGGGTCGCCGGATGCCCGGCCTTAATCAGAATTACGTGGCTTCCGTGCTGGTGGTCTCTGAGCCAGCCCGCCTTCTGGAAAGTTCTTACGGCGCGTTCCCCCGATACCACGGGCAGCGACGCCATTCAGGCAGAAACCTCGATTTCCCGGACTTCGATAGACGGCGCCATCCCGTGGGCCGCACGTGTCGCGAGGCAGCCGGCGATTGCCTCGCGGATATTGTCGAGAGCTTCGGCTTCCGTTCGTCCCTGCGAGACACAGCCGGGAATCGCTGGACACTCCGCCACGAGCATGCCGGTTTCGTCGGGCTCCAACGTGACGAGAAGCTTCATATCTGAATCGTATAGGAGCGGTGGCCTTGACGGCAAGTCCCTGGCAGCCGCGACGCGCTCCTCAGATCCGGCCGCGACGCTTCCGGTGCCCGGTCCCCCCTACAATGGCTCTGCCGACCCGCTCGGCCCGATCCGCCTCGGCTGCGGCCTTCAGAGCAAGGATGTTGGTTTGGGACCGGGCCTCGTCGAAGGTTTTGAGCACTTACTATCCTGCCGTCGAAATGAACGGGGTCCGAAGGTTTCCTGTAGGGCCCGCAGAGTGTGCCGCTTCCGCACTTAGAACTGCGTAGATGTACAATCAAGAACGAAAGGAGCCATGATGATAATCACGCTCACAGTAACATCGCACGAACCTCCATGCCTTTCCGGCTGTCCAGATACTGGGGCTCGACCCGTCAACTGCCATCGAGCTGATGGACCGCTGGCGGGACATCTAAGCTTCATCGAGAACGCCGGCCGCCCGAATCGAGATGAGTGGACGACACCGAAGCGGTACTCGGCAGCCGGAATGCCTTCGGGCTCCATGCGCCCTCGGTTCTCGTTCCCTTCCAAGGTAGGGGCTACTACGATACGACGGTTGTTGTTCATGCTCACAGCCATCGCTCTTTCTGGTTGGTCGCAACCCCCACAGCCACCAGCCCAGCCGCCGATTGCCGTACAAGTGCAGATGCCGCCGACGAACTCTTGGATACATCTTATTGAACTCGTCGTGCCGGGGATCGCAGGCGGTGCCCTTGCCCTGTGCAGCGTCTTGTTGGACAAGCAAGCGCCACGAACGGCACGAACTGAGGAGGTTGCGTGCCGAAAAGCAACTGGACTTGTTGAGCCGGATAGGGCAATTGCTCTATCAGACAGAACGTGCCCTGGAACAAAAGGACAAGGCTTGCCGCGCGCGTGAACTTGGGGACCGTGGCGATCCGAAAGAGATGGAACGCACCCAACAAGCTCACCAGGCACTGCTCCTGAAGCGGGATGACCTTGGAGCTTTGGTTGGCTCGGCGGGATTTGTCCTGTCAGATCCCCTCTGGCAGGGCCTTCAGGCTGTTCAGGAACGGTTCATAGACGCCTGTGACCGTCAACCGGGCGACAGGCAAGCGAGAGATGAACAGTTGCGCATTCTCTCTGCGAAGTTCAAAGCGTTCAATCGGGACGCACGGTTGGAGCTTGAACCCTACCTGCCGTCTCGGTAGAACCCGAGTTGGGCCACCTGGCAGTAACACGAATAGAACGAACACATCATGGCTGTATCCGGTTACCTCTCGCGAGCGCGGAAGCCTCGGGTTCACTCTCTCCCGCCAGGATCGCCGTTTTCGTCCAGCACGACACGCGCCACCGGCCTCAGCGGGATGGCGACGCCGTAGCGGGCATGGCGCAGTTCGCCGCGACGCATCAGGGCGCCCTTGGCGACCATGTCCGCGAGGTCGCGTGTAGCCGTCGCCGGCGATGCCCCGGTGATGCTCATGTAGTTCCCGGCGCTCAATCCACCCTTGAATCCCTCCGGGCCCTCCCGCAGCATCCGGAGCAGCGCGCCCTCCTGCCGCTCATTGAGATGGCCGCGCAGCCGGTCCAGTAACCGGGTCTTATCGATAAGGAAATCCACTCGCGCGATCGTGCGCCGCTGCGCCTCAATCGCGATGGCGGCAAACCAGGCGAGCCATGAGGTGATTTCGTTGCCCTTGTTGGCCGCTTCGAGCGCCGCGTAATACGCCTTTCGCCTGGCGAGAATCGTCGCCGCCAGCGCGGTGAGTGTCGGCTGGCCAATGCCCTGCGCCAGCGCCTTCTCCGCAACCGCCCGGCCGATCCGGCCGTTGCCATCCTCGAATGGATGAATGGAGACGAAGTACAGGTGAGCGATTCCGGCCCGCGCCAGAGCGGGCAACGGCGCGCTACCCTCCGGAGCGGTGCGGTTGAACCATCGGACAAAGCCCGTCATTTCCTCGGGGACCCTCGATGAGGGCGGCGCCTCAAAATGCACCTTGGGCGCGTGAATGGCGCCCGAGACCACTTGCATGGGCTCCTGCCCGGTGCGGTACCGGCCAACGCCCTTGAGGTCTCGCCGTCCGCGCATGAGCATCCGGTGCCATCCAAACAGCATCGCGCCGGAAAGCGGCGTTGCAAATGTCCGGTAGAGATCGACCATCACCTGGGCGATGCCCTCCTCCGCCGGCCGCACCCGCCGCTTGTCGGCCGCCAATCCGAGCTGCCTGCGGATGGAGGACTGCACACTGGCCCTGTCGAGGATTTCGCCTTCGATCTCGGAGGTGGTGACGGCCTCGGTTCCGATTGCCTCGACGGTGAGCTGATCCTTGTCGTCAGGTCCGAGATGCCTCACGGTGCCTGCCAGCATGCCGCTTCCCCGCAGAAAATGCTCCTCCGCCTTCGCAAGACGCGGCGGTTTCCACGAGAAGTTGGGCCAATCCGGTTGTTGCCAGTTCCACGGCATGAGCGATAGATTTCATTCTATCGCTCATGCTGGGCCGATTTGTGATCGATAGCGACGTCCCTTACCTGCTCTTGCCCGAGGATGCGGGCGGAGCGGCCGGCGTCGATTTGGGCGGCTCGGACGGCCGGGGCGCGGCCGGCGGCTTCGCCGATGGCGCGCGCGCCCCCGCCGGATGAGCCGCAACCGTCTTCGGCGCAGGCCGCGCGCCGGAGCCGCCGGAGAAACTCGCCGAGGCGTCACCGGCAATTTGCAGCGACACCATGGCGATGGTCAGGAACTTGCGCCATTTGGAGACGGCGCTGACAATCTTGAACTCGGGATTGTCCGCCGGGCCGCGCGCCAGCAGTTTCTGCCCAGCCAGAACCCAGGCGGAGCCGGCGGGCGCGAAGACCTCCACGTTGCCTTCCTGCGCGGTGATTTGCGATTCGCCCGCGGCGGTCACGGCGATGAGGTAGACGCCGGCAGCCTCGGGCTTGACGTGTATGCTGGGCGTGGCCAGGCCGAGCCTGGCCGCGGGCGCGTCCACCACCCGGCAGGTCACGGTCCCCTTGTCGACGGCCAAGCGGTAAGCGTCGGATTCCGCCCGCACCAGGCGGATCCCGGTATTGGCGGCGAGTTGGAAGACGCGGTTATCGAATTGCACTTCGGCGCGGGCGCGGCCGGCGGTCGCCAGTTGGTCGCCCGCGGAGAGTGTCAGGCCCACGGCCGCGGGAATCTTCGCCGCGGCGCCCGCGCGTTTCACGGTGACTGCGCCTTTCAGAGCGAAGATCCGCAGCGGGACGGGCTCGGGCTGGGCGCCGGCCAGCGGTGCGAAAACGCCGATCAGCAGAAGCGCGCACGCCTGAGAACCGAATCGGAATCGGGAGCCGGGCATCGCCATGCCTCCAATCTCTATCGCTTCGATTCTAAGGCGGAGGCGGTGCCATGACCACGGCTCTTTGGAGCTAATTTGGAGTGGCCATGTTGGGGTGGAAAATGGCGTCTGACCCCTTTTTCGGGAACCTCGGGACCCTGCTGTTCGTAGTTGCTGTTGATGCGGGACGACCACCATGGCTTCCGGGTCTGGGCGACGGCCCGCGAGTCCTTCTGGATTGCCCTGGAGGCGTTGCGCAGCCACAAGCTCCGTTCCTTCCTCACGCTGCTCGGCGTGGTGGTGGCCACTACAACCCTGATCGTGGTCATGTCGATCGTCAACGGGATGAACGTCTACATCGCCGACCACATCGCCAACCTGGGCACCAATACCTTCGTGCTTCACCAGTTCCAGTGGGCGCAGAGCTTCGACACTTACCTCACCGCTCGGCGGCGCAACCAGCCGATCCGCATCGAGGATTACGAGTTTCTGAGGGACAACCTACAGGGGTACCAGCATATCGGAGCCATGACCCTGCTTAGCCCCAGCCCACCGGCGCGCTACAAGGGCCACCTGATCGACGAAGTCACCCTGGCCGGGATGACGGCCAGCTTCGTCGATCTGGGCCGCGAGAAAATCGAGCAGGGGCGCTACATCAGCGAGTCCGACTACCAGCACAACGCGCGCGTTTGCGTCATCGGCCAGGACCTGGTGGAGAAGCTGTTTCCAGGGACCGATCCTCTCGGCAAGGAGGTTCAACTCTCGGGCCTTCCCTTCCGCGTGGTGGGCATCGCCGAAAGAGTCGGCAGCGCCTTCGGGCAAAGCGAGGACAACTTCGCCTTCATTCCAATGAGCACCTTTCGCACCATCTGGATGGGCCGTCCGGAGATCTTCGTTTACGTCAAGTCGCCGGATGGCCCGCACATTCGGGAGCTCGAAGACGAAGTCCGCGCCCTGATGCGCGCCCGCCGCCATGTCCCCTACCGCGAGGACGACACGTTCGGCATCAACGCCGCCGACACGCTGATGAGCGCCTGGCAGAACCTGACGGGCACGATCTTCGCGGTGACCATCGGATTGGTGGCCGTCTTCATGCTGGTGGGCGGAGTGGTCATCATGAACATCATGCTGGCCAGTGTGACCGAACGCACTCACGAGATTGGCATCCGCAAATCGCTGGGAGCGCGCCGCCGCGACATTCTCTGGCAGTTCGTCCTCGAGTCCGGCATAATGGCGACCATGGGCGGCCTGGTGGGCGTGCTGTTCGCCGTCGGCATCGCGCGGGTTGTCGATCACTTTTTCACCGCCGCGGTTCCCGTTTCCGCGGTGGTCGTGGGCCTATCGCTTTCCACCTCCGTGGGCCTGTTTTTCGGCATCTACCCCGCCCGGAAAGCGGCTCTGCTCGAACCCATCGAGGCGCTGCGATCGGAGAAGTGAGGTTTCTATGCCGCGAGCCTTCGTGCAGAACATCCGCGAGAACCTGCTGCTGGCGCTGGACACCCTCCGCACGCACAAATTCCGATCGTTCCTCACCGTTCTCGGCGTGCTCATCGGCACCACCACGGTGATTGCGGTAACTTCCATCATCGCCGGCCTGGACAAGCAACTGGTGGATGTGGCCGAGCAATTCGGCACCCGCACGCTGTGGGTTTACAAACTGGAACTCGGTGCTCCTCACGTCATGACGCGCGAAGAGCGGTTGCGCAAGCCGCTCAGTTACGAAGACGCCATGGCCATAAAGGAGCAGTCCCCTTCCACCGAGACGGTTTCCGTAGAGCTGTTTCGCGAGATGACCGACATGGGCTTGCCCCCCGCCACCGCCCGGTACAAGGGCCGGGACATGCTCGACGCCCTCTTCGTGGGAGTAACCGCGGACCACTTACGGCTCATCAACGCCACGCTCAGCCAGGGCCGCTTCTTCACCGAGGCGGAGGACGTCCACCGCCGCGACGTTGCCGTCATCGGCCACGGCGTCGAGGAGCGGTTCTTCGCGCACGAAGATCCTCTGGGCAAGACCATTCTGGTTGACGGGCACAGCCTGGAGATCATCGGCACCCTCGGCAAGTTCAAGTCGTTCCTGGGCGACGATCAGAACGACAAGGCCGTTCTCATGCCCTATCACTCGTTCCAGAAGTTATACCCCGAGGCCAAGGACAACTTCATCTGCGTGCTGGTGGAACCGGGCCGGATGGATCAGGCCCGCGACGAGGTGAGCGAACTGCTTCGCCGCCGCCGCCACGTGAAGCCCTCGGACCCCGACAACTTCGGCATCTCCAGCGCCGAGTCGGTCATCGGCCAGTTCCGGCAGATCATTGACACGGTGGGCCTGGTCATGGTGGTGGTCTCGTCAATCGGCTTGCTGGTGGGCGGCATCGGGGTGATGAATATCATGCTGGTCTCGGTCACCGAACGGACCCGTGAAATCGGCGTCCGCAAGGCCATCGGCGCGCGGCGTAGCGATATCACGTGGCAGTTTCTGCTGGAAGCCATGACCCTGACCGCATCCGGGGGCCTGATCGGCATCCTGATTGGCTGGCTGTTGAGCGTGGGCATTCGCACCTTCGTCCCCAGCCTGCCTTCCACCGTGCCGCTGTGGAGCGTGATTGCCGGGTTCAGTGTCGCCACCAGTGTCGGTCTGTTCTTCGGCCTCTGGCCGGCGCTGAAGGCGGCCCGTCTCGACCCCATCGAGGCGTTGCGCTATGAGTAATCCGGCCGGGGGTGTGCGACATAGAAGTGACGAGATCCCGGCAACAGCTCTCCATCCCACACGGAACCGTGAGCGTCAGCGAGCGGCCCGAACCGGGGGACGACTCTGCCCTGCGCCCGCGGCCTCCCACACGCGCCTGCTGCCTGCCGCCCGGGCCGCTCGCTGACGCTCGCGGTTCCGTGTGGTTCCCCCGGGGGGCTTCACTTCCATATCGCACACCCTCCGACCGGTCGAAGGTCTGGATTCCCGGTCGCGCCCGGCTTGTTCTAAGCTAGGTAGTTATGACCAAATGGATTCTCGTTCTCTTGTCGGGCTTGACCCTTGCCGCGGCGCAGCCCGATCCCAACGCCACCAAGGAAGTGCTGGCGGCATCGGACGCCTGGAGACAGGCGATGATGAAGAAGGATGCTGCCGCGCTGCAGAGGCTCCTGCACGACGATCTTACCTACAGCCACTCCAACGCGCGGTGCCAAACCAAGGCTGATGTGGTGCAGGCCACCACCACAGGAAAGACGACCATCGAGGCGATCGACTTCAGCGAAGTCACGGTTCGCGTCTATGGCACGACCGCGCTGATCAGGGCCAACGTCGATATGCGGAACAGCACCGACGGCAAGTCCACGACCAATCATCTGAACGTCCTGCACGTCTGGCTCAAAGGGCCGGGTGGCTGGCAGATGGTGGCGCGGCAAGCGACGTTGGTGAGTCCTCCCACTACGCCGTAAGAGGGATGGGGCCGGCGCTCGCGGATCTTACTCCGAACGCAGCGCTTCCATGGGATCCACCTGGGTGGCGCGTCGCGCCGGGAGCCATGCGGCGGCCAGCGCCAGCCCCACCACGCCGGTGGCGCTGAGCACGTAGGAGAGCGGATCGAGCGGCGTAACGCCCAGCAGCGCGGAACTCGCCAGCCGGGCCGCGGCCGCCAACCCGGCGAGTCCGATGGGCACTCCAATCGCAGCCAGGCGCAGCGATTCGCCCAGGACCAGGCGCTCGATCTGGCGCGGTCGTGCTCCCAGAGCTACGCGCAGGCCGAATTCGCGCGTCCGCCGGTTCACGCCATAGAGCAGAACGCCGAACAGCCCGGCCGCGGTCAGCAAAACCACGCTGACGCCCAGCGCACTGATGGCGGCGGCGGCAAAACGGTCGGGTGAAAGGGCGGTGTCCAGGGTCTTCCGCAGCGTAGTCGAAGAGTAGACCCACGCCCCGGGGTCGAAACCATGGATCGCGGCGCGCGCAGCGCGGTCGAGCGCGGCCGGCTCGCCCGCGGTTTCCACCAGCAGAGTGATATCGCCCGCCGCCGCCTGGGCGTATGGAAGAAAGAGAAACGGCTCGGGCGGTTCGTGCAAGTCATTCGAAGGGCCATCCTCGGCTACGCCGACAACCTGGCGCGGTTTGCCATCGATCCGAACCCAGTTGCCGAGCGGGTCGCTCGGGCCGAACACCTTGCGGGCAAACGCCTGCGACACGACCACCACCAGCGGCGCACCCGCGCCGTCGCGGCCATCGATGCTTCTCCCGGCCACCACGCGCGTGCCCATCAGGCGAAAGTAGCTGCCACCGACATTGTTGAGATGCACGCCCATGGGCGCCATCCCCGGGATCTCGACCCGCGCCGTGAAGCCGCCGCCGGAACCGCTCAGCGGAAGCCGCCGCGCGTAGGTGGCCCCGCGCGCGCCGGGGAGCGCGGCCAGCCGCTCGATCGCCTGGTCGCACCAGGCAGCGGGCGGGATGTGGAGCGCTGGGGCCACCGATAACGCCAGCACCTTCTTGTGCGGGTCCAGGCCGGGCCGGATCTCGGTGGCGTGTTGAAAGCTGGTCAGGAACAGCACCGCGACGCCGAACAGCGCCACGCTCACCGCCATCTGCGATATGACGAGCGCCTTCCGCTGCCAGCCGCGCCGCCGCGTGGTCACGCCCTGAGTCTGCTTCAATACGTCGGAAATGTTGAGCCGCACCGCGTGAAGCGCGGGCCAAAGGCCGGCGACCAGGAGGGCAAACAGGAGCGCGCCGGCCGAAAATGCGAGCACGCGGTAATCCAGCCGGATGCCCAAATCGATGAAGGGACTCATCGCGTGAGCGAACTGGGTGACCTTCTCGATCACTACCCGGGCCATCAGCAGACCCAACCCGGCGCCCGCCAGGCCGATCGGAACGGTTTCGACCAGCAGTTGGCGCGCCACTCGCCAGCCGCCGCCGCCCAGCGCGATTCGCACGCCCAATTCCTTGCGGCGCGCTTCGGCCTGCGCCAGCCGCAACTGGGCTACGTTGGCGCAAGCCACGAACAGCACCAACCCGAACACGGCTGCCATCCCGCCGCCGAATATCAGATCGTTCTTCCAGCGCACGAAACACTCGAGCGCCGTTCCCGCAGCGCCGCGGGGAGCGGGCTTGTGCTTGCCCGAACCACGGATGGCGGCGTCGAGCTGCGCCGCGGCTCGCGATGCGGTCAGCGGAGCGCGGAATCGAGCGGCGATTTCGAAATCGCCATGGCGCGATTGTTCTTCGTCCCTGGCGCCTAGCGTGTGGAACCAGGCATCCGTGCTTACCCAGACGCCGACCAGAATACCCCGCTGAAGACCGGTGAAGACCTCCGGCATCACGCCCGCCACCAGGAATGGCTTGTGGGAGAGCATGACGGTCTTGCCGACGATGTGCGGGTCGCTCGAGAAACGCGTTTGCCACAGCCGGTAACCCAACACGGTCTCCGGCCTTCCTTCGGCCTCACCCAGCGACGCGCGGCCCAGCGCGGCCCGCACTCCCACCACTTGGAAATAATTCGGCGACGCGGGTTGGATAATCACGAACTGGCTGTCTTCTCCCTCGCCCACCAGGACGCCGCGGCGCTGCGTGGCCGCAAGCTGCGCCCGGCCTTCGAGCGCCTTGGCCATATCCAGGTAATCCGGCCAGCCGTAATTGATCCAGTTGCCGTCGTCGCCGCGCGAATTCGCCGACCACAACTCCCGCGGTTTCTCCACCGGCAGGGGCCGCAACAGGGCTGCATCGCCCACGGCGAACAAACCGGTGGTCAAGCCGATCCCCAGAGCAATCGAAAGCACGGCCAACGCTGCGGCGCCAGGGTTCTTCGCGAGCAGACGAAGAGCCAGCCGCAGGTCGAGGATCCATTCTGCCGGTGACATAAAGGGTGACTACGTGCAATTCAAAGACCAGGTTCAACCCAGTTAAATCAACGCGCTTAACTGCAGCCGCTGGTGCCCCCGCAATTGCCGCACTTGTAGCAGCTTCCATTGCGCGTCATGATGGACCCGCACTCGGCGCACAGCGGAGCGTCCGCCACCACCGGCGAAAACGGCAACTGCTGTTGCGGATCGGCTTCCGTCGGCCGCAGGTTGGTGCTCTCTCCGGCTTCCGTCACCAGGTATTCCGGGCCCAGAAACTTCGCGCCCAGCCAGCGGAAAATGTAATCCGTGATGGACTTGGCGTAGGGAATCTGCTGGTTGCCCGTCCAGCCGCTGGGCTCGAACCGCACGTGCGCGAACTTGTCCACCAGGAACTTGAGCGGCACGCCGTACTGCAGGTTGAAGCTCACCGCCGTGGCGAATGCGTCCATCAGCCCGCTGATGGTCGAGCCCTCCTTGGCCATGGTGATAAAGATCTCGCCCGGAGATCCATCGTCGTACATGCCAACCGTGATATACCCTTCGTGGCCGGCGATCGAGAACTTGTGCGTGATCGAGCGCCGCTCATCCGGCAGCTTGCGCCGCACCGGCCGGTACACCACCTTCTCCACCGGGGGCGCCGTGGCCGCCGTCGCCGCAGCCTTCTTCTCGCCCTTCCCCGACCCCGAACTCAACGGCTGCACCCGCTTGGAATTGTCGCGGTAGATGGCCACGGCCTTCAGCCCCAGCTTCCAGCTTTCGGTGTACGCCGTCATCACGTCTTCCACCGTGGACTCTTCGGGCATGTTGATGGTCTTCGAAATCGCGCCCGAAATGAACGGCTGCACCGCCGCCATCATTCGCACGTGGCCCATGTAACGAATCGACCGCGTCCCGTTCTGCGGCCGGAAACTGCAATCGAAAACCGGAAGGTGCTCCGGTTTCAGGTGCGGCGCGCCCTCGATGGTCCCCGTGGAATCGATGTGGGTCACGATCCGCTCCACCTGGTCGGGCGTATACCCCAGCTTGATCAACGCCGCGGGCACGGTGTTGTTGACGATCTTGATCACTCCGCCGCCCACCAGCTTCTTGTACTTGATGAGCGCCAGGTCGGGCTCGATGCCGGTGGTGTCGCAGTCCATCATGAAGCCGATGGTCCCGGTGGGCGCGATCACCGTCACCTGCGCATTGCGGTACCCATGGCGCCGGCCGCTCTCGCAGGCGTTGTCCCAGCAGTGCTGCGCCCCCTGGTAGAGCGCCGCCGGAATGTTGTTCCGGTTGATCCGGCTCACCGCGTCGCGGTGCATGTGCATCACTTCCAGGAACGGAGACTCGTTCCCCGCGTAGCCCGCGAACGGCCCCGTCGCCGCGGCAACGCGCGAACTCGTCAGGTACGCCTGGCCGCACATCACCGCCGTGATCGCCCCCGCGAAATCCCGCCCCTGGTCGCTGTCGTAGGGAATGCCCATCGACATCAGCAGCGCGCCCAGGTTGGCGAATCCCAACCCCAGCGGCCGGAAGTTGTGCGAGTTCGCCCCGATTTTCTCGGTCGGATAGCTGGCATTGTCCACGATGATTTCCTGCGCCAGAATCATGGTGTCCACCGCGTGCCGGAAGGCTTCCACATCGAAGTGCCCGTCCGGCCCCACGAACTTCATCAGGTTCAACGACGAAAGGTTGCACGCCGAATCGTCCAGGAACATGTACTCCGAGCAGGGGTTCGACGCGTTGATGCGCGCCGTGTTCTTACATGGGTGCCAGCGGTTCACGGTGGTGTCGAACTGCATGCCCGGGTTGCCGCACTGGTGCGTGGCTTCGGCGAGCTGCCGCAGCAAATGCCGCGCCTTGTACCGCTTCACCGGCTGGCCCGTGGCCACGGATTTAGTCCACCAGTCGCCGCCCGAGGCAGCCGCCTCCATGAAATCGTCCGTCGCGCGCACGCTGTTGTTGGCGTTCTGGAAGAAGATCGAGCTGTAGGCTTCGCCGTCCAGCGATGCGTCGTAGCCCGCCTCCACCAGCGTGTAGGCCTTCTTCTCTTCCTTGGCCTTGCACCAGATGAACGCCTCGATGTCCGGATGGTCCGTGTTCAGGATCACCATTTTGGCCGCGCGCCGCGTCTTTCCGCCCGACTTGATCACGCCCGCAAACGCATCGAATCCCTTCATGAACGACAGCGGACCGGAAGCGCGCCCGCCGCCCGACAGGATGGCGTCCTCCTCGCGTAGCGGCGACAGGTTCGACCCCGTCCCCGAGCCCCACTTGAACAGCATGCCTTCGGTCTTCGCCAGGTCCAGAATCGACTCCAGCGAATCGCGCACCGAGACGATGAAGCACGCCGAGCACTGCGGCCGCGTCACGCCTTTTTCCAGCTTGGCGATGCGGTCCTTCTGGTGATCGTAAATCCAGCCGTAGCCGCGCCCTTCCTTCACGCCCACGTTGAACCACACCGGTGAATTAAAGCACGCCTTCTGCGTCAGCATAAGGTGCGTCAGGTCGTTGCGGAATGCTTCCCCGTCTTCCTCCGACTGGAAGTACCCGTCCTTCCTGCCCCATCCGGCGATGGTATCCACCACCCGCTCCACCAGTTGGGCTACGCTGGCTTCCCGCTCCGGCGATCCGAGTTTGCCGTGGAAATACTTGCTGGCCACGATGTTGGTGGCCGTCTGCGACCAGTCCACCGGGACTTCCACGTCGCGCTGCTCGAAGATCACGCTGCCCTTGTCGTTTGCGATCAAGGCCGTGCGGGTCTCCCACTGCACGTCGTCGTAGGGTGTCTTGCCCGGTTCCAGCCGGGCGGTAAAATAACGCGGGAAAGCGACTCCCGGTCTGTTCTCGGTCGTCGTTTCGGGGTCCACTGCTTCCATTTTCGCACCCAGGCCGACTGTGGGTTGTGCCATTCCTGATTCCTCCGGGGGTTCCTGCTTGAAGAAACGCCTTCGTAATCTTGGCCCAATATGTAGTGTGAGGTCAAGATTTTTATCTATATGATGTGTCTTGAGGTTACGGATAGCAGGTGCTATAACGCACACGTACCCCTGTCAAGTGGTGGCTTGGAAATCTTCCGTGGCGCCGGAAATCGGTATAAATCGAATTCGGCGGCTATGCCGCCGTGCCTGCCGCGGCCGTCCGCTCCAGCCCGTCTCGCAGCGAGCGAAACTGACGCCCCGCCCCGGCAATTACCCGTTCCACTTCGTCGCGATTGAGCGGCCGGGCCAGGACATCGTATCCGCCGCAGTTCAGCACTTTGGACCATAGGAGATCGTCCGCCGTCCGCGACGTCACCACCAGTTGCGGCGGATCCGGCAAATCCCGCAAGGCGTCCAGCAACCTCTGCCATCCGGCGCCCGCTGAACGGCCCTCCGCAATCACCACCTGCACGGCGTTGCGCTCCAGCCACGCCATCGCCCGGCGCCCGTCGCGCGCCTCGAACAGCCGCCATCCCAGCTTGCGGAAGATGTCGCGGACCAGCCCCCGGTCGTTTTCGTACTCGCCCACCAACAATGCGGACACCAAGCCTTCAAGCGCGATCTCGTTCATAGGGACACGACTCCTTTCCTCGCGACTTCTACGAAGAAATCGATTGTCAATGTCAACTGGGGCAGGAGCGAACCAGCGAGGTTCGCGGGACTTCTCTATTAGTGTAGCGTGTCCGGGTCGAAACTCTCAGACATTTATGGCGATAGAAGAAGATGTCGGCAGGGGCCAGGGGACGCGAAACAACGGCCCCCGCCTCCGCAACGTAGAGAGGCGGCACTTATATGTGGTGTTATCTATGCTGTTTAACCTTAGATAACGCACGCCAGCCGACAATCTCTGGCATACACAGCTATCCAATTGTTAATAAGCATGTTATCTCAAAACTCAACATGCCGTTGAGCTTGATTTCCGCAGAATTTCCGGATATTAGCCGATAGCGTACCGGTACTACTAGTACCTAACTTCCGCTCCCATCCTGCGCAGGGAATGCCGTTCCCGAAGCAGACCGGAACACCCGGTCGTCCAGGAAACTGCGCGCCGGTATGTTACCGCCCACCGGCGAAATCGGCAACAGCAAGGACACCGGCGGCCCAGTCGCGCCCCCTTCGCCGGCCGGCGCGCGGCTCTAGCCGGCCGAGGCCTCGATGGCGCGTCCTAAAGCCAGGGTCTTCTCCACCAGGGCGTCGATCTCTTTCGTGCCGGTCCGGTGATTGACAATCGCCGCGCGAATCGCCAGGCGCCCGCCGACGATGGTGCTCGACGGCGCCACCACCCCGGACTCCTGCAACTCGATGACGATTCTCGAATTCACGCGCTGCGCGTCCTCGGAGCGATACCCGAAGCACACCACGTTGAGTTCCACGGGCGCCAGCAGTTCCAGTTCCGGAGCCGCGGCGATCCGGCTTTCCAGATAGCGGGCCAGCGCGCAGGTGTGGGATATGACCGCTCCCAGCGCCTCCGTGCCGTACACTTTGAGCGTGAACCAGGCTTTCAGCGCCCGAAAGCCGCGCGAAAGATCCGGCCCGTAATCGCACGGCCAGAACGAGCCCGCGGCCAGACCTCGCAGTTCCTTCCTCAGATAAGGAGGCGACCCGGCAAACGCGTTGCGATGCAGCACGCCGTCGCGCACCAGAACGAACCCGGCGTCATAAGGCGTCTGACCCCATTTATGAAAATCGAATGCCAGCGAGTCCGCGCGCTCGATGCCCTTGAGCCGCGGCGCCAGATCCGGAGCCAGAATCGCCAGCGCGCCAAACGCGCCGTCCACGTGGAACCAGAGCCGCTCGCGGCGGCAAATATCGGCCAGGGCATCGAGGTTGTCGATTGCCCCGGTGTCAACCGTGCCCGCGGTTCCCACCGCCAGAAACGGCGCAAGGCCCGCGCGGCGATCCGCTTCGATGGCACCAACCAGGGCGTCGAGGTCCATGCGCTGGCGTCCGTCCACCGGGATCGGGTGTAGCGCATCGCTGCCGATGCCGGCGATGTCCATGGCTTTCCCGATGCTGCTGTGCGCCGCGGCGGAGGCGTAGGCCGCCAGTCGCTTCGAATTCTCGGCGACACCCGAGCACCGCGTCTCGAAGCCCAGCGCGGCATCGCGGGCGACCAGGATCCCGATCAGGTTGGCCATCGAGGTTCCCGTGACGAACAGGCCGCTGGCGCCTTCGGGAAACCCGAAGATCCGGCGCATCCAGCGGATAATCTGGCGCTCCACCTCGATGGGAACGTGATCGCGCCCTCCCAGGTTGGCGTTCAGCCCCGCCGCCAGCATCTCCGCCAACATGCCCACGGGCGTACCGCCGCCATGAACCCAGCCCATGAAGCCGGGGTGCACATTGCCGCTGCTGTAGGGCAGGACATAGCGCATGAATTCCTCATGCACGGCCGCCAGATCGGACGCCGCCTCGGGCAGATCGGCATGGAACCGCCGCCGCGCCTCGTCCGGAATCGGCTGCCAGACCGGACGCTCGCGAATGTTCTCGACATAGTCGAGAATGTCGTCCAGCATGCGGTGCGCCTGGGCGCGGAAATCCGGCCAATTGGAAGGGTCGAGCGTCCCGCCCTCAGCCGGCGGCGGCTCCGCGATCTTGTCCTCATCGTTCATGGGTAGTGTCATTCCAATTATGCACGACCGGGCAACGAGGGAGACAGAACCGGGACCTTGCGGCCGGCTCCGCGCCTTGCTATCGGTGCCCAACTGCGCGATCCGCCGCAGAAGAGCGTTGATCCGCTCCCGATCGCCATCTTCGTGGCGAAAGCTGGTACACGAATCGCGTTCAGTCAGCAGACTCATCTTCGTCCTCGGCGGGTGTTGGCAGTTCGAGGGCTATCCGCCAGGGTCCGCGGCGCTCGGTTCACGCGACGCGAGGCTGTTTGCCTTCCCGTTGCTCGCGTTGTTCGAGCCGCCGGAGAAATGGGCCCAAGATTGGATTGTTGCGTACTCGCTCATCCTGCCTCCGGCGTGCCTCCTCCCTCCCGAGTTGGCGTTCTTCCTCCAGGAGTTTCTGCTGGATGTCCCACTTCATTTGCACGCAGTCGAAGTCTTTTTGTTTCATATCTCGACCAATTCTCTGGGCGAGTGGATTCGCGGGCTCCGATATCCCCTCGTCAGATTGATGCCCTCGTAGCCCATGATCTTTTCATAGTGCACGATGTGTTTGAAATTCCAACTTACAACGATGTCCACATCCATCACCGTTGCCACGGCAATATGGCGGGCGTCGTTGACGCAGGAGGGGCCGACGACCTTCGCGTCCAGGTACTCACGAGCCAGCGCCTCGGACTCCGGCGTCGCCGCCACGCGCTCGACGCAGGCTTCATCCAGTTCAGCCAGAACCCGTTGAACGGATTCTGGCGCCAGGTCCAATTCGTCCAGCGTTACGTCGGATATCACCAGCCGGAAGGCGCCGTCGCGGACTTGCTCGAAGAATCGCAAGCTTGCGGCGTCGAACTCTATATCGAAGCACCCGCCGAACACCGACGTATCCGCATAAACCCGCAAAGGTGTCTTCACATTTCCTCCTTATCTTCCGTTGCGTCCGGCAACTCCAGTGGGAGCTGCTCCGGAATCTTCGGCGCAGGCACCGTCTCGGCGAAGGCCAGCTTGCGCAAACGCTCCAGGGCTTCGAAGTCGTTCGCCGCCCCCGCGAAGTTGGCGTCGAGTTTCTTCTTGCCCGCCGAAGGGACTCCCGGCGGCAGCACGTTCAGCAGCGCCTCCAGCGCGGCAAGCGGGGTCGGGTCGCCGATCGGGTGAGCGCTTTCGATCAGGCTTCGCGCCGCACCGGTGTTCTGCTCACGCGCGTTCTTTGCCGCCCAATGCAGCGTGTCCAGCATGCACTCTTCGCTGACGTGCCGGAGAGTGCCGTTGCGGTGGCGTGTGACGCTGTCCCAATCGAAGTCGAGCCCCACGACCCGAGCCAGCTTGAGAGCTTCGTCCGCAGGAAAGCGCGGCGCACGGAATGCACCCCAGCAGGCGGAGGCCGTCCCGTTGACCACTCGCGAGAGGTCCGCCATGAATTCGTCGTCACGGATGGCGCCCGCGAGCACGTCGGCGCGCGGACGGCAGGTATCGAAGATGGTCGGCAGACTCACGCGTTCGCGGCCCTCCCGCTCCCCCCGCCTTACTTCTTCACCCGGTAATGGAACGTGTTCAGGTTCCGGTCGATATCGAACCCGCGCAGCATGGCCATCACTTCGGCGCCCGCCATCAGCACCGGACCGTACCCCTGCGTCGCCCCCAGGTCGGTCGGCCGGTTGTAGTAGTACACCGCGTCGTATGCCGCCGTGGTGCTCACGCAGATGCCCTCGATCCTGCCGTCGGCGCGCACCCGCGTCGCGATCGCCTGCCACCCGGTCTGCGCCACCGGCGCGTACACCGGCGAAAGCCATCCGCGGTTCACTCCGCGGGCGATGGCAAAGGTGAACATCGCCGTTGCCGACGTCTCCAGGTAACTGTCTTCGCGATTCAGCAACTGGTGCCACATTCCCGTGCCGCCCTGCACCGCCGCCACGCCTTGCGCCGCCCGCCGGAAAATGTCCAGCACCCGCGCCCGGTCCTTGTGGTCCTCCGGCAGCACGCTCAGCAACTCGGCCGCGGCCATCAGCGCCCAGCCGCAGCCGCGGCCCCAATAGAACTTCACGTCGTACGGGTTGCTCTCGAACCACGAGTGATCGAACAGCCCGGTGGTCTTGTCCTGCAGCCGCTCCGACATTCCGATCACTTGCTGTGCGGCGTCGTCGAAGTACCGCCGGTCGCCCGTCAGCTTGCCCATCTGCGCCAGGAACGGCACCGACATATAAATGTCGTCGATCCACAGCGACACCGGCTGCGGCCGCGCCCGCGCCAGGGTGCCGTCAGCCAGCCGCAACTGCTTGTGCGCAATTTGCTCGGCCACGCGGTCGATCACCGGCCGGAACCGCGGGTCCGGTTTCCGGTTGTACGCCTTGATCAGCGCCGCCCCGATCGCCCCGCAATCGTCCAGTTCCTTGAAATTCAGCAGCCGTGGATACCCCTGCGGTTGCGGCCCGAACATCTCCGCCTGCTTCTTGAAGTAGTCCAGATGGTCGAAAATGAAGGCGAAATTCTTGAAGGTGTAGTCCGCATACCGGGCATCGCCCGTCACCTCGCTGTCCAGCAGCATGGCCGCCAGCACCACGCCCATCGAGTAGTCCCAGGCGTTGAACGGGCTTTCCCGCTCGTCGATCCCCGCCGTCTTGACCGGCGTCGAGAGGTCGGCGATCGTCTGCCCCGTCGCGGTGTCGATGATGCGGTACGGCGTGGCTCGGATGAAGTAGTCCCGTACGCGATCCAGGGTCGCTTTGATGGCCGCCTCGGTGGGGACCACGTAGTCCACCCCCGGCGGTAACGATGGTTGCCGGAACGACGGTTCGCTCTTGCCCGGCGGCTGCGCATTCCCGGCCGGCAGGACTGCCAGCCCAATCAGCGCTGCCAGGGAAACCCTGGTCTTAACGAATGCTCGGCGATGCATGTGGAGACTCCGGCCCGTAGCTGATGATATCTCGATTCCGTCTACGCGGCTCGCGGATGCCCAACACCCGACGCACTTTCGCATTCCGTGCCCCGGTTTTTCGCTAGAATACTAACTGGCTCCGTGCCGCGATTCGGCGGCAGCCCTGCTCCACCATGCAATCTCCAACCTTCGCCCGGCCCGCCGCGCCGTCTTCCGAAGCCCGGAACGCGAAGGCGCGGGACTCCGCATGACCGCCGGCTTGCGATCGCTCCTGGTCTCCTGCCGGCCGCGCCAGTGGATCAAGAACGGGCTGGTGCTGGTCCCGTTGATCTCTTCGGTGAGTTTCCGCTCGCCCCAGGCGATCGGGCGCAGCGCCCTCGCCGCCGTCGCCTTCATTTTGATGTCCAGCGCGGTCTATCTGCTCAACGACCTTGCCGATCGCGAGGTCGACCGCATCCATCCCGCCAAGCGGCATAGGCCCATCGCCGCGGGCGCCTTGACCGTTCGCCTGGCGGCCTCCGCGAGTTTTTTGCTGGGCGCGGCCGCGCTGGCAACGGCTCTCTTCCTGGGATGGAAGGTCGCGTTGGCGATCGCGCTCTACGCCGGCTTCAACATGGCTTACTCCGCGGGATTGCGCCGGGAACCGGTGCTCGACGTGCTGCTGGTCTCATCCGGCTTCGTCCTGCGTCCGATGGCGGGCGCATTCGCCATTCCGGTGCGCGTATCGGCATGGCTGTTCGTGGTGTCGCTGCTGCTCGCGCTATCCCTTGCCCTGCTCAAGCGGCGCGCCGAGATGGTAAGCCTGCGGGCCGCGGCGCTCGACCACCGGCCGGCGCTGGGCGGCTACAGCGTGCCGTTTCTCGACCTGCTGGTCGCCATTGTCACCGGTGCCGGAATCATCGGTTACGCGCTCTACACGTTTCAGTCGGAGCACGGCGAGCGCCTGGTGCTCACGCTGCCCTTCTTTCTCTACGGCGTGTTCCGCTACCTCTACCTGGTGTACGAACGGGGAGCGGGGTCGAGCCCGGAGGAGATCTTTCTTGGCGACCGGCGGCTGCAAATCGATGGCATACTGTACCTGGCAACCGCGCTGGCGATCCTGGCAACCACCAACTGAACCATGACCTTCGCCACGGCATGCATCGCTGTTTTGCGGTTCGCCTGCTGGGAGACGGCCCTGTTCGCGGTGTCCATCGTGCTGGCGCGCGCCCTGGGCTGGCGCGGCGCGCGGCGCGTGGAAGAGAAGATCCTCGCCGTCGTCGCGATCGAGATCGTTCTGGAATCCTCCTTCGCCGCGCTGTTCTCGTTCACCCGCATCAACGGCCCTTCGGTTTACTGGGCCGCAGCCGCCCTGTGCGCGCTGGCCGCGGTGGCGACGCGTCACGGCCGGGAGGCGCTCGAGCGCGCCGCCGGTGGCCTGAAGACAGCCGAGATCGTCCGTTATCCCCGCGCCGCCGCGTGCCTGGCCGGACTCCTGACGCCGCTGGTCTTCCTGTCCTTTCACCCGGTTCAGGAATCCGATTCCATCAATTATCTGCACTACCTTATCGACTGGATGGCCAACCGCGCCACGCCGTACTCCTTCGCCACCAATTACGTCGCTTTCTGGGAACTGTCCTTTCTTCCAAGCTGGACCGTGACGGGCCTGGATGTCTTCTTCCCGCTGCTGGCGCTCAAGGCCGTGGCGCTGCTGGCGTTGGCCGCCTGGCTGGTGGGACGGGAACTGGGACTCCGCCGTCACCTGCTTCTGTGGACCGTCTTCGGCGCCATTCTGCTGCGCCATTTCTGGTGGGAACCCTCCGGCGTGCCCACGTTAAAAAACGACGTGCTGCACGGAGCGGGGTTCGTCCTGGTGACGCTGGTGGTGTTGCGCGCCGTCCGCCGGCGGCTCGACCGCGCCGATGCCGCCCTGTTCGCTCTGGGTGCCGCTTTCGCCGCGGTCAAGTACACGGGAATCTTCGTGGCGGCATTGGCCGCGGCGGCGCTCCTGTTCCTGGAAGTTGGCAGGCGGAAGCGCCTGCCCCACTCGGCAATGTGGGACAGACGCTTTCGTCTGTCAACCTGGCGGTCCGCACTGGCGGCCTCATCGGCGGGCTTGTTCCTGCTGCTGACCAGCGGGCATTACTACCTCCACAATCTGCTGCTCTACGGGAGTCCGTTTTATCCGTTCCAGATCAATTTCGCGTTCCTCCACCTGCCCGGGACGGCCGACCTTTCCGGCACCTCCATTCTTTACAATCTGCGCAACCCGGGCCTTTGGCGCGCATTGTTCCTTCCCGCCGGCGGGATATCGAGCGCCGGCCTTCTGTTTCCGGTGGTGCTGGCCGCCGCGCTGGCCGCGAGCGCCTGGCTGGTGGTGCGCCGTCCGCCAACCCAGCGGCCGCTGCCCTGGGCGGGCTTCCTGCTGCTGGCCGGCTGGTTTCTGTATTTCCGTTCCGTCTACGGCGCCGGCGCGGCTCCCGGGGATCTGGGATTTGTCCTCGGCTTGGGCAGTCTCCGCTACGTCATCGGCGTGCTGGCGGTGAGCGAGCTCCTGCTGGTGGCGATGCTATGGAGGACGCCGCGCCTCGCCCTGTCGCTGGTGGCGCTGAACGCAGCCAGCCGCGCGGCAATTCTGTACGCCAAGCTGCCGCTCGGCAACTTTCCCGTCCCCGCCGTAATCGCCGCATCGGCCGCCGTAGGGCTGGTTGCCTGGCTGCTGCTGCAGCGCACGCCCCAGCCGCGGCGGGCGCTGGCCGCCGCCCTGGCCGGGGGGCTGGCGCTGGTGACGTGCGGGCCGCCGATTGTGGAACGAAACCGCGCGAATTGGCTCGCCTGGTGGGCGGACCTGAAACCCGCCCTCGCCCAGGCGCGCACCAGTTCGCTGGCCGTGCTGGTTTATCCCGACTGGGGCTATTTTGCGGGACACGTCCTGGCGGCCGGGAATCCGGTTCATCCCGCCGTCCGGGCGTTGGACTCCGGGGACCTGGACGCCCTGCCCGCCGCCGGCCGCCCCCGCTACCTGGCGGCCATGCTCATGCCCGGGTCGGTTGAAACCTCCACCTGGAGGCTCCGCCACGCCGCCGAGTTCGAGCGCTGGGGGTACGCCACCGCCGGCGATTCCGCACAGGGCGCCATTCTGGAGCGAACCCTGCCGCCGGTGCCTGCTCCGGCGGACACCCGCCTCGACGCCTGGTACGCGCCCGCGGGGTCGATGGCCATCACCGGCGAGGCGGAGTTCTCCGGCCACGTGCTCCGCGACGGCGACGTTGTCGCGGATCCATCCGGCGGTCTGGTCCGCCTAGACCCGCACGGCCGCCAGCCGCTCGAACCCGCCCCTGGCGCGGTCCTCCGGCTGCTGAACTGCGGCGAACTCGATTTCACTCGAGGTTTTCCGCCAGGCCGTCCGGCGGGTGCCCTCTACCGGCGGGAAGCCGGCCGCTGGATCCCGGCCGAGGCGGGCGTCGCGGCTGAGTCCAGGCTCCCATCGCCGTCCTGGTATGCGAGCATCGGCGGCGGCACCTATGTCCAGGAGCTTCCGGCCGGAGAAGGCGCGCCCTTCGTCCGGCTGCGCGCCGCGAGCGACGCCCGCTGGCTGATCTACTCCGCCGCCTATCCGGACGGGCTGCCCGACGGCGTTCCCGTCACCGTGCGCGCGGTGGTGCGCTGTCCCAACGGCTGCTCCATCTCCACCGCAGGCCACACGCCGGAACTGGACCAGCCCGTGCGGTCGGACGACTGGACCACCGTGAACCTGACTTTCGCATATCGGCGAAACGGCCGTCCGCAGCACTACGCCGTGGGGATGGCCCGGCTGCCATCGCGGCGACTGGTTCGATTTGCGAAGCTTCGATCTGCGCGCCGGCTGTTTCCCGTATGAATGAGCGGTAATTCGGTTAGAATGGAAGAGAACAGACGTTCCACGCTGTGCCGTGATCCTGCCTCCGTCCGATCCAAATTTCGAGACTCGGCTCACCGATAAGCCCCCTCTGCGCGACGATACCCGGTTTGCGGCCGGGAAGGTTGCGGTGTTCCAATACACCACGGTGGGAATCTTCCTGTTCCTGATTTCCGGCTTCTGGAGGCTGCAGGTGCAGAACCCGCAGTTCTATCAGGGGCGGGCGGAACAGAACCGCATCAAGAGCGTTCCCCTGCTGGCGCCGCGTGGCCGCATCCTGGACCGCGATGGCCGCGTCATCGTGGACAGCCACGCGTCCTACGCGCTCGACTTGGCGCGCGAGAATCTCCCCGAGGATCATTTGAAACCCATCGCCCAGGGTCTGGACCTGGACTATGACGACCTCCTGAGGCAGGTCCGCCGCGACAGGGATCCCAAGTACGTCCCCATCCGTCTTAAGGAAGAGCTGTCGCCCGCCGACCTGGCATTCGTCGCCTCGCACCACGATTTCTTCCCGGAGTTGGAACTCATCGAAGCGCAGCGGCGGCTCTATCCGCAGGAGGGCATGATGGCCCACCTCATCGGCTACACCGCCCAGATCAGCGACAAACAACTCGATAAGCCCGAGTTCTCCAAGTGCTCGCCCGGCGACATGGTGGGGCAGACCGGGATCGAGCTGCAATACAACGACACGCTGATGGGAGTCAACGGCCAGCGGCAGGTGGTGGTCAACAATCGCGGCCAGGTGCAGATGAAGCTCGGAGAAAAGGAGTACGTCGCCGGCAAGGACCTTCAACTCACCATCGATCTGGATCTCCAGGTGGTCGCCGAACTGGCCCTGGAAGACAAAGTTGGCGCGGTCGTCGCCCTGGACCCGCGGTCGGGAGAGATCCTCGCCATGGCCAGCCGGCCTACGTTCGATTCCAACCGGTTCGCGGCCGGCATCAAGAACAGGGATTTGAAGGCGCTCAACGAGAACCCCGATCATCCCTTCATGAACCGCGCCATCCAGGCGCAATTCGCTCCGGGTTCGACTTTCAAACCGATCGTGGCCATGGCGGCCCTGGAGACCGAGACCATTACCGATCAGTTCGCCGTGCACTGCGCGGGTAGCGTGACGCTGTACGGGCATGTGTACCACTGCATGACCAAGACGGGCCATGGAACCCTGCAACTGCATGCCGCCATCGTGCATTCCTGCGATTCGTATTTCTATGTCGTCGGCGACAAGCTGGGAATCGACAACCTGTCGCACTACGGGGACATGGTAGGGTTCGGGAAACTCAGCGGAATCGACTTGCCCGGTGAGAAGCCCGGACTGTTGCCTTCGAAGGAGTGGGCCACGCGCGTCCGGCGCGAGCGGTGGTACGCCGGCGAAACTCCCTCGGTGGCCGTGGGCCAGGGCGCTTTGACGGTGACGCCGCTGCAACTGGCGCGCGCTATCGGCGGCATCGCCGTGGGCGGCACTTGGCACCAACCGCACCTGTATAAGGGCCTGGACCAGGCGGAGCGGCCCACCCGCGTGGATCTGAATCCGGACAACCTCAAGACCGTGATCGACGGCATGTTTGGCGTGGTGAATGAAGGCGGAACCGGCGCGGGGGCCCGGTTGCCCACCGTCGAAGTGTGCGGGAAGACCGGCACCGCCCAACTGGCTTCCCTGGATTATGTGAAATCCGCTGCCACGGACAAGACCAAAGACCTGCGCGACAACGCCTGGTTCGTCGGCTTCGCTCCCCGCGTGGACCCCGAAATCGTGGTGGTGGCGCTGGTGGAGCACGGAGTACACGGCGCCAACGAGGCGCCCGTGGTGCGCGACGTCCTGAAGGCGTACTTCGATAAGAAGCTCCGCGTGGAGGCGTTCAAGCAGCAGGAAGCCGATCGGGCCACCAGAACTTCCTCGCTGAGCACCATCGGATTGCCGGGGGGATTGCCGCAGCCGGCGCCGGCGGAGGTGGGACGCTAACCGTGCGCTATCTGTCCCTGCGCGATATCGATTGGACCCTGGTGATCATCGTGCTGATCATTTGCGCCGTCGGTGTGGTGCAGATTTACAGTGCGACACTGGGAACGGATAGCCACAGCTCCTGGTGGAAACAGATTCTCTACGTGGCGGGCGGCGTGCTTCTGATGTGGGTGGTGCTGTCGGTGGACTACCACACCTGGATGCACCACGTGCCTATCCTGTATATCCTTTCGGTGGTGGCGTTGCTGGGCACGGCCGTGGTGGGAGAGGCGGCGTTCGGCTCGACGCGCTGGATTCCGCTGCCCGGCGGCATTCATCTCCAGGTATCGGAATTCGTCAAGCCGGTGATAATATTGTTGGTAGCCCGCTATCTGACGAGCTTGGAGTCGGAAGAGTTGGGAATGCGGGAGATGCTGATCCTGCTGCTGCTGGTGATGATTCCAGCGGCTTTGGTGTTGAAGCAGCCGGATCTGGGGACGGCGCTCACGTATTTCGCCGTTCTGGTGGTGGGCGCGTTTCTGGCGGGTTTGAATTGGAAGTATATCGCCGCCGTGCTGGTGGTAGCGGTGTTGGTGCTTCCGGTTACATGGACTTTCGTTCTTCACGATTACCAGAAGCAGCGGTGGATCAGTTTTCTGAATCCGGAACTGGATCCGAAGGGTAAGGGCTATCAGTTGCTCCAGTCGGAGATCGCCATCGGCTCCGGCGGAATGCTGGGCAAGGGAGTGACCCAGGGGACGCAGGCGAAACTCCGGTTTCTGCCGGTTCCGTACAAGGATTTCGTGTTTGCGGCTTTTGCCGAAGAGCAGGGCTTCGTTGGCGTAGTATTCATGTTGTCGTTGTATTTCGTGATGATCATGCGCATCGTCCAGAATGCGCAGACGGCGTCCGAACGATCGGGGATGTACATTTGTATGGGAGTCGCCGCGTTGTTGCTGTCGCATATCCTGATCAATGTTGGGATGGTGGCGGGGCTGATGCCGGTGACCGGCATCCCGCTCCCCTTCATGAGCGCCGGTGGTTCCAGTGTCTGGTCGAATTTTTTGGCGCTGGGGCTGGTCAGCAATGTCCGCCTCAGAAGATTTGTGAATTAACCGGCGGTCCGGACGCGATTCCGGATGGCCGCTGAACTTGAGTTTTTCGGGAGCCGGTAGAGACCCGCGGGATGGATTGGCGTTCCAACGCTCCCCCCGCCATGGAGTGGCGTGCTTCCCGGCCGGATGGTGTACGAGAGATGTGACTCCGCCTCCGGCCAGCGTGAGCTTCGAGCAGATCGGCTTCGTCGCTCCCCAACCGGAGGAGCGCGCGAAGCCCACGCAGGGCGCGCCCTCTCCATTCCGTCTCTCCCGATTCCCCGGGGAGGCATTTAATGTCGAAAGAATTGGTGGTTTCGGCCAACCGGCACGAAACACGCGTGGCGATCGTGGAAGACGACGCCGTGGTAGAGATCTACTATCAGCGCGAAAACGAATATTCGCTGGCCGGCAGCATCCACAAAGGCAGGGTCACACGCGTCTTGCCCGGCATGCAATCGGCATTCGTCGATATCGGGCTGGACCGCGACGCGTTCTTGTACGTTTCCGATTTCTTCGAGGATAACGAAGAGTACGACAAGATCGTGACCAGCGTGGAGGAGAAGGTTCTCAAGCTGGACCGCGTCCCCGCGGGCCTTGCGGAGGTTGCCGCCGTTCCGGATGGGGCCACGGCCGCTTCCCTGGAAGCCGCGCCAGCAGCCGCCAGCGACGCCGCCGAACCCGACGCTGTGGAACCGCTTCCCATGGCCCCCGCACCGATGGGCGCTCCCGCCGGCGCTCCCGGCATGGACTCCCGCCGCGACGATCGCCGCGGCGGCCGGCGTTCGCGCCGCCGCCGTGGGCAGAAGGGCGGCGGCCATGGCCTGCCCGATTCGAAATACTACTCGCCGCGATCGGAAGCCGAAGCCTCCAGGGAGCCGGCTCCCCGGATGGCCGAGCCGCCCGCCACGCTTCCGCCCGCCGCCGGGACGGAGACGGAAGCGGAAGACTTTCTGGTTCTTCCGGGCGAATCGCTGGCCAAGCACAACCGCGCGGACGGCTCCGATTACACCGGGGATGCGCAGCAGGAATCGCCGGCAGCCGCGGTGCTGCCCGAAACCGAGGCATCGTCCGCGACCGTGGAACAGGCCGCCGGGCCGCAACCCTGGCCGCAGGCTGTCGGGGAGGAGGAGCCGCGCGTGACGGCCGCTGAAGCCGTCGAACCGTCGCCAGCCGTGGAACCGGAAGTCCCCTCGGTTTCCACGCCGCGGGCCACGGAGGCCACCGCTCCCGAGCCTGAGGCCGCCGAGGAGGTGGAACCCTTCGCCACCGATGCGGCGGAGCCGGATGCCGCCGAAGATGGCGCCGGCAGCCCCGCCACCGAAGCCGAACTGGCGGAATCTCTGGTAGATGCCATGGAATCCCCGGCCGAAGACGCCTCCGGCGAAACCGATGGGGAACCGGCCATGGTCGAGGACGAAGGTCCGGAACCGGCGCGAATCCCCACCAGCTTGACGGCCGCGCTACGCGAGCAGGGCCCGCGGTACCTCCATCGGGTTTCCCGCAGGATGCGGCGCAAAGGCCGCGGCGGCCCCACGCCGGAGGGCGGCCGGCCGCAGCTTGAACCGCGCGTTGAGGAGCCGCTGCCCCGCGCGCCCGAACAACGCGCTGTCGCCGCGCCCCGCACCGTTCCGGAAGGCCGTCCCGCGACGGCGTCCATCAGCGATCTGCTCAAGGAAGGGCAGGAAATCATCGTCCAGATCGCCAAGGAGCCGCTGGGCCAGAAGGGCGCGCGCATCACCTCGCATATCGCCCTGCCCGGCCGCTTCCTGGTGTACATGCCGACGGTGGATCATATCGGCGTCTCGCGCAAGATCCCCACCGACGAAGAGCGGCTCCGCCTGAAGCGGATACTGCAAACGCACCGCACCGGCATTCCGGGCGGATACATCGTGCGCACCGCCGGCGAAGGCCGCAGCGAGGAGGAACTGCGCGCCGACATGATGTTCCTGTACAACCTATGGCTGGACATGCGCCAGAAGGCCGAGCGGAAGCCCGCGCCCATGCTGATCCACCACGATCTGAACGTGGTGGAGCGGGTGCTGCGCGACCAGCTCACCGCCTCCTTCAAGAGCATCTGGGTGGATAACGAGGAGATCTACGAGAGCGTGTTGCGTTTCGTGCAGCGGTTCCAGCCCGCGCTGGTGAATCGCGTGAAGATGTACACCCGCTCGAACCCGATCTTCGACGAGTTCGGAATCACCTCCGAACTGGAGAAGGCCCTGCGGCCCAAGGTGTGGCTCAAGTCGGGCGGTTACATCGTGATCAACCAGACCGAGGCCCTGGTGGCTATCGACATCAACACCGGCAAGTACGTGGGCAAGTCGAACCGGCTGGAAGACACCATCGTCAAGACCAACACCGACGCCATCAAGGAAATCGTGCGCCAGATCCGCCTGCGCGACCTGGGCGGCATCATCGTGGTGGACTTCATCGATATGGACGAGCGCAAGAATCGCCAGAAGGTGATGCAGGCGCTCGAAGAAGCCATGCGCGCCGACCGCGCGCCCAACAAAATTCTCCAGTTCAACGATTTTGGCCTGGTTGCCATTACGCGCAAACGCGTCAAGCAAAGCCTGGAGCGCACCCTGTGCACGCCGTGCCCCTATTGCGAGGGCGCCGGCTACGTGAAGAGCCCGCAGACGGTGGTGGGCGAGATCCTGCAGGAAGCCGGCAAGATCGCCCGTTCCGTGGAAGGTAAGGACGTCATGCTGCGCGTGTCGCCGGAGGTAGGCAAGATGCTCAAGAGCAACCAGAATTCCTACCTGCCGGAATTGGAGGAGATTCTGGGCCGCACCGTAATCGTCAAGAGCGATTCGCAACTGCACCAGGAGAAATTCGACCTGGCGTAGGCGCCCGAGTGGGGCGGACCCCCTGGTCCGCGCGGGACGCCCTCGTCCCGCTCTTCGCTCGCAGAGTCAAGTACGTGCCACCAGCGGGAAGCCGGCCAGGGGGCCGGCTGCGGACGAGGGCGTCCGCCCCACCTCAGTGCGCCGAGTACTGCTGCTGCGGCGGGTTCACCGTGACCTCGACGGTTTTCTCCTCGTCGTAGATCTCGAAGATTTTGCCGAACGTCTGATATCCCTTGGCAAAGACCTGGATCTGGATGCTCCCCTGCGGGATGGCCGGCACTTCCACCTGGCCTTCCTGATCGGTCCGCACGTCGAACTGCCGCGCCACGTTCTTGCCGTAACTGAGCCGCGGATGTTTGGCGTTGGCCTTCCAACGCACGATCACCTCGGCGCGGTCCACCGGCCGCCCGGCCTGTGTCTTCACCACGACCGTGAGCTTGGTCAAATCGTCGGCGTGTAAGGCCATCGCCAGTCCTAAAAACACCGTCACCCCGGCGGCCCAAAGGCAGATCGTCCGCATACGCATAATCCGATTATAAACGGGCGGTGCTACACTAGAGGCGTAGTACCTGCCACAGGCTCTTGGAAATGGGGGCGCAACGGATTCGACGGGATTGAATCGTGGTGGGGAGGCGTGCCGGGTTCCGAGCTCCCGTAAAACGATCGGACAACATAACTGCCAATACGCAGTTTGCATACGCTGCTTAGTCAATAAGTAGCCGCTCCAGCCGCTGAGCCCGCGCGGCGGTGAGTGAGCGTCATTTTGCGGGATAGGCCAACGGCCTCGGTCCGGAGCCAGCGGTCGAGATTTAGTCGGACTAGGGCGCCGCCGCTCTCGCCGGTTCGGAAGCGGCAACCGAAGCCTATGAGCCGGCTACGCACGTAGGCTCTTCATTGCGGGCTTTCTCGGACGGGGGTTCAACTCCCCCCGCCTCCACCACTACAGCCGTCTTTCCACCAGAGTCCGGCCGCACGGCGGACTCCTCCGCCCGGCGAGTCGCGTCTGTTTTACGTTTGACGTACCACGTATGAACGGCTAGGCTCGAACCATGATCCGGACGTTCGGCGATCCGGACACCCAGCGGCTTTTCGAACGCCGCTTCGTGAAACGCCTGGCCCATCTGGCGGATACCCCCCTCCGCCGACTGGTCGCCTTGGACGCGGCCAAGAGTCTCTCCGATCTGCGCATCCCTCCGAGCAACCGGCTCGAAGCCCTAACGGGAGGTCGCCGGGGCCAGCATAGCTTGAGAATCAACGATCAATACCGGGTCTGCTTTCGTGGGAAAGAGGGGAATGCCTACAATGTCGAAATCGCGAAGCACTGCCGCTAAGCTTGCGCCCGTCCATCCGGGCGCCATCCTGAAGGAAACCCTGGACGACCTTGGCATCTCCATGAACCGCCTGGCCCAGGAACTGCGTGTGCCCGCCAACCGCATCAGCGCCATAGTCTCCGGACATCGCGCCATCACGGGGGAAACCGCGCTGCGGCTTGGACGCTACTTCCATACGACCCCGGACTACTGGATCAACCTGCAAGCCCGATACGACCTGGAAACTGCCCGCGACGCCTGGGAGGCACGGATCGCATCCGACGTGAAGCCCCACCAGGCGGCATGAAAGCGCCGGCCAAGCGATTGGGGGAGACGAAAATGCCCATGAAGAACCACCCGCATCCCGGCCGCATCGTCCGTCAGGATTTCCTGGAACCGCTTGGCTTGACGGTCACCGAGGCCGCCAAAGCGCTTGGCGTGGCGCGCCAGACCGTGAACAACCTCGTCAACGAAAGGGCCGGGATCTCGGCGGAAATGGCCGTGCGCCTGTCCAAGGCATTCGGTCCGAGCCCCGAAATGTGGGTTCGCCTCCAGGCCAATTACGACCTGTCCCGGGTGCGGCAAGACCGGATCAGCGTGGCGCGCTACTAGCGGGCCTCGTAGATCCCGACTCCGTATAGGGACCGGGCGTGTCGCACAAGAAGTCTGAGCATAATCAGCTTGCGTTCGCTCGGCGTAATTTGCTTGTTTTAGTTATACATAAATTGCTTGTTTTAACGCGACGTGATATGCTTGTATTAGTACAGCACCAAGCGCTTGTATTTCCACGTGCCCGGTGATCGCTATGGCCACGCCCAATGAAAAGCTCGCAGCCTCTCTGACCGTCCTTCGAAATCTTCAGCAGGGCGGACAGCACGTCTTTCAAGCGCATCAGCTCAGCCGCGTCCATCGCCAGCGATTGCTCCGGAACGGCTTCCTCCAGGAGGTGATGAAGGGGTGGCTGATCTCCTCCGGCCCGGGCGCGCGGGACGGCGACAGCACCCCATGGTACGCCTCCTTCTGGGAGTTCTGCGCGCGCTACTGCGGTGAGCGGTTCGGCAACCAGTGGTGCCTGTCTCCCGAGCAGTCCATTCTCCTCCACGCGGAACAGACCGTCGTTCCATCCCAGGTGATCGTTCAAAGCCCCAAAGGCGCCAACCACAAGCTCACGCTCCTGTTCGGCACCTCGCTCTTCGACCTGAAGCAACCACAAATGCCCCGGCCAGCCGACATCACGGTGCGAGACGGCCTGCGGCTATTTACTCCGGAGGCGGCTTTGGTCAGGGTGCCCGAGTCTTTCGTCGCCGGCAATCCCATTGAGACCCAGGTCGTTCTCGCGGGTATCGGCGACGCCGCGAATCTGCTCCGCTACCTCCTGGACGGGGGGCATTCATTCGTTGCCGGCCGCCTCGCCGGAGCGCTGAGGCGCATCGGGCGTCCCGAGGCCGCCGGCGAAATCGTCACCACCATGAAGGCCGCCGGATATGACGTACGGGAAACCGACCCCTTCGCCGGCCGGCAGGCTTTGGCTTCGGTCCCCGCCGCGACGGCGCCGATAGTCGGGCGCATACGGGCCATGTGGGAATCGATGCGAGGAAAGGTACTCGGAGTTTTCCCCGCGCCGCCGGGTCTGCCGGCGAACCAGGGCGCCTATCTCCAGTCCGTCGATGAGATCTATTGCAGCGACGCCTACCACTCCCTGTCGATCGAAGGCTACCGCGTCTCAGCCGAACTAGTCGAACGGGTGAGGGCGGGCGACTGGGATCCGGACAACTCTGACGCCGACTGGCAAAGCCGTGACGCGCTGGCGGCACGCGGCTACTGGCAAACGTTCCAGTCCGTAAAGGGCAACCTTGCCGCAATCCTCGCCGGAGAGAACCCTGGGCGCGTTGTGCGGGCCGCTCACCGTGAGTGGTACCGCGAACTCTTTCAGCCCTGCGTGGGGGCCGGGCTGATTGCTGCGTCGGCTCTGGCAGGTTATCGTAACGATGCCGTCTATCTGCGCACCTCGCGCTACGTGCCGCCGCGCTGGGAAGTGGTGCGCGATGCCATGCCCGCACTGTTCGATCTGCTGGAAAACGAACCGGAGCCCGGCGTGCGCGCGGTTCTCGGCCATTGGCTCTTCGGCTTCGTGCATCCCTATCCCGATGGAAACGGGCGGCTGGCGCGCTTCCTGATGAACGCCATGCTCGCCTCCGGAGGCTATCCCTGGACGGTGGTCCGGATCGAGGATCGCGATGCCTACCTCGCGGCGCTCGACCGCGCCAGCATCGGCATGGACATCGAGCCGTTCGCGGAGTTCATTGCGGATCGCGTCAAAGAGGCCATGGCGGGGGATTCCGCCACGGTTTGACCAGCCTATTCCCCGGCCTCAACCCTTACGCGCAGATGCCTTTGGCCGCCCGCGCGATGCTCACGCACCAACCCCGCTCCCGCCAGCTTCACCGGACGATTCTCGCTTCCGGGTAAGATCAACTCCAACTCGTCCTCACTGCCGGCAACCTGCCCCGATCGCGCCACCGAAACCTGCACAACCCCGGGCTCGCTCGTCACGCCCACGTGCCAGATCCCGAACCCGCCTTCTCGCCAGGCTTCGCTCTCGCCGTCGTCTTCGAAGCTTTCGCCACCACTCTCGCCTTCCAGCAGCGGAAACAGCAGGAAGCCCCGCAAGCCGCCCGCGTCGATGGGAATCACGCTGCCCGCCCGCGCCAGCAGCACCGGACGATTCCAGGGAGCGGGCAATTCCACTGTCTGGCCGCCTTCCATGCGCGTGCCCGACCACACGTCGAACCATGCGGTGCCCAGCGGCAGGTACACGCTGCGCGTCCCGGCGCCAGGCTCGACCACCGCGGCTGCCAGCAGCGACGCGCCCAGCATCATGTCGTCATTTTCCGCATAGCACCGGGGGTCTCCCGGGAAATCGTAAAAGGTCGGCCGGATTACCGGCTCGTAACTGGTTCGGTACCGCCAAAGCAGCAGATATAGGTAGGGAGTCAACCAGCTTCTCAGCTCGATCAGTTCCCTTACCTGAGAGGTAACTTCCGGGTACATCCAGGGCTCGTTGGCGGTGCCATCGTCGTTCCATGAGTGAATGGAGAACCGCGGCATCAGGATTCCGGCCTGCACCCAGCGCACGAACAATTCCGCGTCGGGCCGCGGTCCCGCGAACCCTCCTACGTCGTGGCCGGAGTTGGAAACACCCGAGAGGGCCAGGCCCAGCCCCATCTTGATGTTGTACTTCAGCGTCTCCCACGAGGTGAAGTTGTCGCCCGACCATGTCTGTGCGTAGCGATGCATGCCCACCGAACCCGAGCGCGTCACCAAAAACGGCCGCCGCCCCGGATCGTGCTCGCGCTGGGCTTCTCGCGAGGCCCGCATCATGAGCAGCGGCTGCACGGCGCGAATGGCCCGCGCGGGACAGGGCTTTCCGAATCCGGCGGCAAACACGCGCGGCGACCACGTTTCGAATTCGTTGTTGTCGTTCCACGTGGCCCAGATTCCGTAGTCGAGCAATGCCGACTTGACGTTGGCCTTCCACCAGGCCAGTGTGTCGGGATTGGTGAAGTCCAGGTAGGCGCCCACTTCGTCCCAGAACTGCACCCACGCCGGTGCGCCTTTCTCGTCCTCCAGAAACAGCCCTTTCCGCCGCGCCTCCTCGAATGCCGGGTGGCCACGCAGCAGACAGGGCTTGATATTGGCAATCAGGCGAACCCCGGCATCCAGATAGCTGCGCGCAAACCCAGCCGGGTCCGGAAACTTATCGCGATTCCAGGTGAACACGCAGCGCTTCCCGCCGATCGACGTATATCCCGAGGAAAGGTGGAAGGAGCCGCACGGTATCCGGTGCTCGGCGCAGCGCTCCAGAAACTCCCCCATACGTTTCTGCGCGTCGGGCGCATCGGTGTAACTCATCGTCGAGCCGGAGTAACCCAGCGCCCAGCGAGGCATGAGCGCGGGCCGTCCCGTCAGCCAGGTGAATCGCCGCGTCACCTCCGAAACCGACGGGCCGGCCACGAAGTAGTAATCCAGGTCCCCGTGTTCCGCGTTGAAATAGCGATACAGCCCGTGGTAATTGTCAAGCTCGCAGCCCATGTCGAACGCGCAATCGGCGAGCGTGTCGTAGAATAGCCCGAATGCCAGGCGCGGCCGCGGCTTCCAGGTGATGTAAAACGGTATGTGCTTATAAAGCGGGTCCGACGACCTGGCGCTATAACCCATCGCATCGATGTTGCACATCCGGAAACGCCGGCCGGCGCGGTTCGTTTCGCCCGAACGCTCGCCCAAACCGAAGTACATCTCCTCGCGGTCGCGAGCCAGGTAATGATAGACTCTGTCGTCCCACCAGCCGAAGTTGTAAGCCTGCGTCGGGCGATCGGCGGCCGCGTCGATCCATTGCCCGTCCACGCGGATTGCCCACTGACAGCCCAGCCCGCGCAACCCGACACGCAGACGGATGCGCGGCGTCTCGACAGCGATCCATTCCGGCTGCTCCACCAGGGTGAATTCCGGGCATGTGAAATTCGAGACATCGAAACGATCGCGGCCTTCCACCGGAACGTCGTCCAATCCCGGAGCGATGGCCCAGGTTGCCGGTTGGCGCGGCGCGCCGTCGGGCAGCACCATGACCCGCACGATGTCACTTTCCAAAATGAAGATATGCGCTGTCGCCTGAGTCGAGCTCGACAGGTCGATGCGCCCTCGCACCCGCCCACTTACCCGAAACAACGGAGGTTCCGAAACCGTGGAATGGACGTTCATGATAAAGCCTCCGGCGAATCCACCGCGCGCCACCGTGGGCGGATAAGAGCGATCAGGATGACCGCTCCGAGCAGGTCGAACGCGCCCAGACATCCGAACAGCGGGCCGTAACCCACCCGCTCCGCCAGGGCCCCGATTAACAGCGAGAACGACATGCCTCCGGTCCACGACGCCATCCCCGTAAGACCATTTGCCGTGGCGACTTCGGCTTCGGCAAAAACGTCGATGGTCAGGGTATTCAGCAGGACGGAGATCGTCTGGTGAGCGAAGCCGCCGAAGCAGAGGAGGGCAATGGCTATGGCAGCCGTGCCGGCCAGCCCCACGCACGCCGGCGCAATCATGATGGCAGCCCCGATGCACACCCCCACAACCCGCGAGGCGACCAGGCCGAGGCGGCACCACCGCATCAGCAGCGGCGAAAGGTAACCGCCGAATGTGCTGCCGAAATACGCCGCCAGATAGGGAAGCCATGCAAACATGGCGATGCTCTTTAGATTCATGTGCCGCTCGTTGGCAAGATAGAGCGGCACCCAGAAACTGAATGTCTGCCAGGCCGGCTCAGCCAGAAAACGGGCGATGGCAATGGCCCAGAATCCGCGGCGCTTCACAAGTTCCCGGGCCGGCGCGCGTGCGATCGCCTTGGCGGCTGGGCGGCCCGCCAGGATGTAGTCTCGTTCCGCCGCGCCTAATGCCGGATGATCGGCCGGCTCCCTGTACAACAGCCACCACGCCGCCGCCCACAGCAGGCTCGCTGCACCGGTGACTGCGAATGCCACGCGCCAGTTGTATTGCAGCATCAACCAGGTAACGATGGGCAGCGCTACCGCGGCGCCTAACGAGGTCCCCGCGTTGAAATACCCGATCCCGACCGAGCGCTCCTTGCGCGGGAACCACTCCGCCACGGCCTTCACACCGGCGGGAATAGCCGACGCCTGGGTGATGCCCAGCAATCCCCGAAACACCGCCAGCGATGGCCAACCGCCGGCGGCGGCGTGCAGGCCGCCCGTAATCGACCAGATGACCGCGAAAAGCGTGAAGCTCAATCGCAACCCGAGCTTGTCGATGATCAGACCGCAGACCGGCTGCATCACCGTGTAGGCAACCTGGAACGCCGCCACCACGTAAGAGTATTGCTGGGTGTTGAAATGCAGAGTGGATTTCAGTTGCGGCGCCATCACCGCCAGGGAATTGCGCGTCACATAGTTGGCAATGGTCCCGAGGAAGACGAGCCCCACGATCCACCAACGCAGGCCTCGAATAGTTGGCCAGAGACCGCCGCCGGCCGCCTTCGGCCCCATTTTCGTCTCGCCCGCCGCCATGCGCCGCAGCCCTTTCAACCAGACTGTAGCGCATTTTGCGGGGCGGTCCTGGTATCCTCGGAAATATGGCTCGCACCGAATCCACCATGCTGGGCCTCGGCACCCAGGCCCCCGGCTTCCAACTGCCCGACGTTGTCAGCGGGAACACCATCCAGCTTTCCTCCTTCGCCGGGAAGAAGGCCCTGCTGGTGATCTTCCTTTCGCGGCATTGCCCCTACGTGCAGCACGTCCAGAAGGAACTGGCGCGGCTGGGCAAGGATTACGCGGCGCTCTCACTCGGCATCGTGGCCATCTCGCCGAACTTCGTGGACGATTACCCCGAGGACGCTCCTGCGCGTCTCGCCGAAATGGCCGCCGACATCGGCATCCCGTATCCCATCTGCTACGACCAATCGCAGGACGCCGCCAAAGCTTACCAGGCCGCCTGCACTCCCGACTTCTTTCTCTTCGATGAGAACCGCCGCCTGGTCTACCGCGGCCAGTTGGATGGCAGCCGCCCCGGAAACGCCGTCCCGGTCACCGGCCAGGATCTGCGCGCCGCCATCGACGCGGTGCTCGCCGGCCGGCCCGTGAATCCCGTCCAGAAGCCCAGTCTCGGCTGCAACATCAAGTGGCGGCCGGGCGGCGAACCGCCTTACTTCAAGCACTGATGCGACTGAAGCCATGACCGTCGAGCGCCGCCGGACCCTACTCCTCCTTCTGGCGCTGGCCACGCTGGCGGTTCTCGCGTATCTCCCCACGATCGCCCAGCCGTTCATCGAGGACGATTACTGGAACATCTCCCTCTCCTGGAAATTCGGCAACCTGTCCGCGTGGCGCGACATGATATCGAGCGAATTCCGCCCGCGCATCACCAGCATCTGGTACATGGACGCCGCCTGGCACGCCTTCGGCCTGCGCCCCGCGCCGTACTATGCGCTGAACATCGGGCTGCACGTGCTGTGCGTCTGGCTGGTGTTCGCGCTGGGATGCTGGCGGCGACTGGGCTACCGGCTCTCCGCCTGGGCCGCCGCCTTTTTCGCCGTCTACGAAGGACACCAGGAGGCCATCATGTGGTTCTCCGCCTGCAATGAAACGCTGCAGTTCCTCTTCGGCGTGGCCGCCCTGGCGTGCTGGTTGCGCTTCCTCGATTCCGGCGCCCGCCGCGTGGTAGGTCTTCGACCGTGCGATTTGGCGCCGATGCCGGGCCGCTTGCCCACGCTCGCGGTTCCGAACGGAACCACGACCGTAAGGGAGTGGCCCGCGGCGGAGAAACAGTATCTGACGGTCACGGCGCTGGCGTGGTACGCCGCCGCGGTTGCGTGTTTCGCGCTGGCCCTGGCGTCGAAGGAATCCGCGGTGGTCTTCGGGCCGCTGTTCCTGCTGCCGCTCGTCCCAGTCGCCGCACGCCGCCGCGCGCCCTGGGTGCTCCCGTTGCTGGCCATGGCCGCGCTCGGCGTGTGGTCCATCTTCGCTTTGCGCGCCCGCTCGTTCCGCTTCCACGACGGCAGTTTCTCGCTGCACGCTCCCATCTGGTTGGTCTGGCCCGACAATCTGGCGCGCCTTTTCTGGGCGTGGGGCCTCGCGGGCCTGATCTGCGTGGCCGCATGGGGCTGGAAGAAGCACCGGCCAATCGTGATCTTAGGCTTGGTGTGGGCCGGCGCAACCCTGCTGCCGTACTGCTTTCTGTTGTATTGGAAGCGCGTTCCCAGCCGGCAGTTCTATCTGCCGAGCCTGGGCGTGGCCTGGATCGTCGCCGCCGCCATCCTGACCCTGCGCGAGCGTTTCCCGCGCGCGCGCCGCGGGCTCACCGCCGCCGTGGTGGCCGTCATGCTCCTCGCCAACATCGGCACTCTGTGGACCAAAAAGCGCCGCCAGTTCCTCGATCGCGCCCAACCCACCGAGCAACTGATCGCGCTGGCCCGCCGCTCGGCCGGCCCAATCTATGTCCGCTGCTTTCCCCGCGACCGCGTGATCGCCGAACAAGCCGTAGTTGTGGGAGCTTCGCGTCCCGCCACCGACTTGGTCTGGGACGAAGCCGAGGCGCGCGCCCGCGGCGCCACCGCCTCGTTTTGCTATCTCGGGAAATAGGACATCTCAGCCCGCGGCCGGATGCAATGTCGCGCGCCAGTGTGGGCCACCGGCGGTGATCGCTACTTCGGATGCGGGATGACCTTGAGTATGTGGTACGTGTCATCGACGATCCTGAAGTAGAACCGCCAGTCCTTGTTGACCCTCGCCTGCCAGCGGTCCCGGCTTTCGTCGAACTTCTTGGCGTGCAGTGAGGGATGGTGGAGGTTTCGGGCCAGGAAAGCCACCTGCTTGAAGAACGCCTTGCGAACGGAGGAAGGCGCGCTTTCCAAGGCCTCAATGACGGCCTGGCTGTATTCGACCTTCATCGGGAACGTTTGAGTTTTTTAAGGACCGCCCGCTTCTTCAGTTGACCATTTATGTCGGCGATCATCTCTTCGGCGGTGCTGAAGGGGCCGCGAAAGGGGCCTTTCTCGGCTTCGTCAAGTTGAGCGTCGATGAGGCGGCGCTGCTTCGGCGTGTACTCGTCATCGGCGCTGGGAAGCCTGGGAATGATGGTGATCACGCCGCCGCGGACCTTGAACTCCAGCCGGTCGCCCCTCTTGATACCGGCCTGGCGCTGGACGCTGGACGGCACAGTCAAGCCGGTCTTACTTTTGACAGTGACGGTCATGGCGAAACCCGACTACCTACTCTGCCGTTAGCATAGCAGACGGGCACCTCCCCCAGGCGGAAGCGCGCGCCCGCGGCGCCACCGCCTCGTTCTGCTATCTCCGGAAGTGAAACGTTTCAGCCCGCGGCCGTGTGCTTCCGCAGTTCCGCCTGTGTCTTCCGCGGCAGTTTGACGAACACCAGGTCGTAAGCCTGCCGCAGCAGCCGCTTCAACTCCGCCTCGGGCAGGGTGGCGTCAGGTTCCAGCGCCACCCATTTGGCGCGAGCCAGGTAGGGCGCCGGAATGATGCCCTCCCGCTCCGTCAGTTCCGCGAAGTCCTCGGGCGTGCACTTGAAGGAGAGCGTTACCTTGGCCGGAACCAGCGGCGCCATGGCGAACATCTTGCCACCCACCTTCAAGACGAGGTAGTCTTCCCACTGCACCTGCTCGGTGGCGCCCGGGAAGCTCAGGCAGACGCGCCGCACCCGCTCGACGATCATTTCGCGATCTTCACCATCACCACGCCGTGCGCGGGCACGTCGGCGGAGTAAGCGCCGGAAACCGTGCCGCGGTCCGCGTGCGCCCACAGGTCCCGAACCGCGTGAGCGCCCGCGATGCCGATATCGCTCCACTGCGCCGCCACCTTGGCTTCCGCGGTACCGCGATTGAACAGACCCACGGCGTAGCCGCCATCGGCCAGCGGACGCGCCCAAACCTCCAGGTCGCCCTGTCTGGATACGCGCGTTCCCTGCCGGCCCAGCTTGTCCTGGTCCACCGCGATCACTTCCTTATTATTAAGGATCGCCAGAATGCCCGGCGCCACGTCGCGCAGATCGTTCCCCGCCAGCAGGGGCGCGGCCAGAATCGCCCACAGGCTCATGTGCGTGCGGTACTCGGTTTCGCTCATGCCCCCGTTGCCGATCTCCAGCATGTCGGGATCGTTCCAGTGTCCCGGCGCGGCGTACTTCTCGCGGCCGGTCTGCAGGTTGAAGCCCAGGTTTTGCATGGAGTCCCACCGGTCGCTGATGTCTCCGGTGGTGCGCCACAGGTTGCCGCCCACCGCGGCGCCCCAGTCGCCCACGTTGTTCATGCCGTACTGGCACAGGCTGTAAACCATGGGCCGTCCGGAAGCCAGCAGCGCCTTGCCCATGATGGCGTAGGCCGCCTGCATAGTGGCTTGGTCGGGGGCGTAGACGCGCGGGGCGCTGCACCAGTCGTACTTCAGGTAGTCGATGCCCCAGGCCGCCCACGTCTTGGCATCCTGCGCTTCGTGCTGGTAGCTGCCCTCGTAGCCCGCGCAGGTCTTGGGTCCGGGCGACGAGTAGATCCCCAGCTTCAGGCCCTTGCCGTGGACGTAATCGGCCAGCGCCTTCATGTCGGGGAACTTCGCGTTGGGCTGGAGCACGCCGGAGGCATCGCGCGCGCCTTCCCACGTATCGTCGATGTTCACGTAGACGTAGCCCGCGTCCCTCATGCCGTTCTTCACCATGGCGTCGGCAATCTGGCGCACCACCTGGTCGTCCACTTTGCGTTGAAACTTGTTCCAACTGTTCCAGCCCATGGGCGGCGTTTGCGCGAGGCCGTTCGAGGCGACCGGCCCCGGCGCCGGCAGGGAGACCTTCGGCGGGGGTGGTGGCAGCGGCTTGGGACGGTCCGCCGACACGCGCGCGAATTCGGTTTTCTGCGCCCGGTTGCCGGGCATGTAGAGTTGCAGTTTCTCGCCCTGCGCCTCGCCGCCGTAAATGCGCTGGGGCGGGCCGCCGTCGCGCTCGCCGATAAACCAGAAGACGTTGCCGCCCACGCGGCCGTCCACGATGCGATCCTCGCTCTGCGGCGTCTGGAAGTAGCCGGCGATGTGGCCGCCCGCGTCCACGTCCAACGCGAGCACCATCTCGCGCGCCTCGCCGTCGGTCACTACCTTCGCGGTCCAGCGTCCGGTCAGGCTCTGGGCTCCCGCCACCGCGCAGAGTGCCGCGAGGGCGATGCCGATCGATAAACGTCTCATGTTCGGTAAGCCTCCATGGCCCTAGGCCACTTCCAGCAAGCTGATCTCGGGTTCCACCAGCTCGATGCCCAACCCGGGCGTTTGCGGCACCACGTAGCGGCCCTGCTTGAAGATCAGCGGGGTGCGGGAGAACTCGTTGGCGGTCTCCACCAGCCCCGGCGTGTGCGGCATCAGGCGGCAGTTGGGCGCGGCGGCGGCGAAGTGCAGCGTGGCGTACAGCAGTGGACCCAGCGCCGGCGTGAGGTGCGGTGAGACCTCCATCCCGGAGCGTCCGGCGGCCCGGGCGATGCGCAGGGCTTCAGTGATGCCGCACCGTCCCACGTCCGGCTGGACGATGCGCATGGCGGCCGCGCGGATAAACGGCGCCAATTCGAAATGCGTCCGGTACGCTTCGCCCAGCGCCACGGGCGTGTGGATGCGCGCCGCCAGGGCCGCGTGCTGCCGGGGATCTTCGGGCGCGAACGGCGATTCGAGCCACAGCGCCCGCCGCCGGTCGAGTTCCTTGCCGAACGCCACGGCCCGCGCCGGGTCGAGGCGCCACTGCGCGTCCACCGCGATGTTCTCGCGCGCCGCAAATCCCGGCCAGCGCGTCGTACTCTTCCAGCAGCGCGCGCTCGCTTCCCTCGAAGAACAGCTTGAAGCGGGTCGATCCGGCGTCATGGAAAACACGGGCATGGCCGCGCCGGTCGGCGGCGGTCTCGCCGGGAAGGTAGTTGACGTAGCTCTCCACCGACATCCTGGCCGCGTCGCCGGCGATGAGCGTGGCGATGGGCGTGTCCAGAATTTTTCCGGCCAGGTCCCAGAGGGCGATGTCGAGCGCGCCAATGGCGTCGAGCATGAAGCCGCCGGTCTGCCCGCAGACCCGCATCTGGTTGTACATCCCGTCCCACAACGATTCGATTTCGATTCCCGCTCCCGAGAATTCCTGCCCTTCGAGGAACGGCTTCAGGAGGGAGCGGATGATGGCGCCGCCCACTTCGGGCGCCGACAGCGCCTGCGATTCGCCCCAGCCGGTAAGGCCGCTATCGGTGGTGACGCGCGCCAGCAGCCCATGGAGCGATTCGCCGGGAAGAGGAGGACAAACCTGGCGAGTGGGAAAGCCGGCCATTTTCCCGGCGCCTCCCCAATCACGCGGAATCCGAATGACGCGCGCTTCTACCCCCGTAATTCTCATCGCAGTCCTCTTTCCCTCAATTGAAGCACCTTTTGGATGGCCACGCGGGGGAGCGCGCGCCAACACCGGGGTGCCGTGCGCATGCGGATTCTATATGCTTAGAAAGGACCACTCGATCTCATGGCACATCGTGGATGGCAGGCACCGGACACTGGTTCGCTTATGCGGCGTGGCCGCACGTGGTTGCTCCGGCTGGCCGGCGCGGGACTGTGGTGCGCGGCGTATGCCGCCCAGGCGCAGACCGCGCCGCCGCCGAATCCGCCGCCCGCGCAGACTCCGCCCGCGCAGACTTCAGCCCCCAGCCAGAACGCCGCGGAAACGGCCACGCACGAGGAGGCCGCCACGTTTCGCACCCACGTGAATCTGGTGATGGTTCCGGTAGTGGTCCGCGACAGGAAAGGCAAGGCCATCGGCAACCTGACCAGGCAGGATTTCCAGCTTTTCGACAAAGGCAAACCGCAGGAGATCACCCGCTTCTCGGTGGAGAAGCCCGGCGAGATGCCCAAGGACGTCGCGCCCGAGCCCCAGCCCGATGTGGTCCCGGCGGAACCCGGCAAGCCGATCGTGGCGCCGGACAGTTTCGTCGCCTACCTGTTCGACGACATCCACATCCAATTCGGCGACATGGCGCGGATTCGCGACGCGGCCGGCCGCCACATGGACGCCCTCGGCCCGCGGGACCGCGCCGGCGTCTATACCACCTCGGGCCAGGTGGTTCAGGAATTCACCGACGACCGCGACAAGTTGCACCAGGCCCTGGCCCGCCTGATGCCCCGGCCGATTGCCCGCGACATGGGGCGCCAATGCCCGAACATCGACTACTACATGGCGGACATGATCGAGAACAAGAACATGGGCGACGCCAAGGCGGCGGCAACAGCCGATGCCATGGTTTGCGCCGGCCTCTCGGGGCCCGGCGCGGCGCAGCAGGCCGCCATGATGGTGGATTCCGCGGCGCGAGTCGCCTTCGCCAACGGCACCCAGGAGACCAGGATTGCGCTGTACACGCTGCGGGACATGGTGCGGCGCATGGCCACGATGCCCGGCAAGCGCACGATCCTGCTGCTGTCGCCGGGATTCTACGCGCCGGAGCAGCAGATGGAGAAGATGGACGTTTTCGACCGCGCCATCCGCGCCAACGTGATCATCAGTTCGCTCGACGCGCGCGGGCTGTGGACCGATTCCACCTACGATGCCTCGCAGCAGGCCGTGGCCGCGGCGGCCATGCGGGTCAAGTCTCTGTACGACCATGAGGCCGCGATGGTGGGCGCCGATGTGCTGGAGGAAATGGCCTCCGGGACGGGCGGCGTCTTTTTCCAGAACAACAACGATTTCGATGAAGGCTTGCGGCGCATTGCCACCCCGCCCGATACCGTCTATCACCTGGGATTCTCGCCGCAGAACCTCAAGATGGACGGCGGCTATCACAGCCTGAAAGTGGTTCTGAAGGCCGCCGCGAAAATCCCCGGCGTGGATTTGAATGCGCGCAAGGGTTACTACGCGCCCACGCACTCGGAGAACCAGGCGGAGAACGCCCGGCGCGAAATCGAGGAAGCGGTTTTCTCGCGCGAGGAGATGCAGGAGATCCCGGCCCGCTTGCGCACCCAGTTCTTCAAGCCCGGCGATAAGACGGCCAAGCTGTCGGTGCTGGCGCACATCGATGTCCGGGCGCTCAAGTTCCGCCAGGCCGACGGCCGCAACCACGACAATCTGACGGTGCTGGCCGCCCTATTCGACCGCAATGGAAACTACGTCAAGGGCATCAGCAAACTGATCGAGTTCCATTTGAAGGACGACACGCTGCAGAACCGGCTGGGGCTGGGGATCGACGTGCGAACCGTTTTCGACGTGGAGCCGGGCGCCTACCTGGTTCGCCTGGTGGTTCGGGATTCGGAAGGAAGTTTGATGTCGGCGGTCAATGGCGCAGTGGATATTCCGTTCTAGTGGAGGTGCGCGATGAAGTTTCAGGTGTTGAGCGTGTTCGCCGGGCTGGCCTTCGCCGCCGGATTGCCGGCGCAGGACCGGCAGCCGCAAGCCATGATCCGTACGGAGACGCGCGTCGTGCTGGTGGACGCGGTGGTGACCGACAAGAAGGGCAACTACGTCGCCGACCTGGGGCGCAAGGATTTCAAGGTCCTGGAGGACGGCAAGGAACAGGTGCTCAAAAGTTTTTCCTTCGAGGCCGATCCCTCCTCGCCCCTGGCCGGCCAGAAGCACTACCTGGTCCTGTTCTTCGACAATTCCCACATGGATACGGGTGGCCAGATGCGCGCCCGGCAGGCCGCCGGAAAGTTCATCGACGCCAACGCCGGACCCAACCGGCTGATGGCGGTGGTCAACTACGGCGGCACGCTGGAGATTGCCCAGAATTTCACGACTGACGCCGACCGGCTGAAGCAGGTGGTGAGCGGCGTCAGGTTCAGCGTGGGCCCGAGCTTCGGCAATTATGGAAACCGCAACTCCCTGCTGGCCCTGAATACTCTGGCTAAGAACCTGGCGGAGGTGCCGGGACGCAAGATCCTGGTGTTGCTGACCGGCGGTTTCGCCGCTACCGGCGAACTGCTGCCCGACATTACCGCGGCCATCGCCATGTGCAACAAGAGCAACGTGGCGATTTATCCCATCGACGTGGGCGGGTTGGCCACCGGCATGCCGGATATCACTCTGCCCGGCCGTGGCGGCCGCGGAGGCGGTGGTGGCCGCGTGCCGATGGGATTCAACCTCTTCGGTGGGAGCCGCTTCGGTTCCCCCGCTGTCATGGCGGCTGCCTTTCAAGGCGCCCGGCCGCCGGGAGGATCCAGCGGCGGCGCGGCCCCGGCTCCCACGGCCCCAGGCGGCGGCTCCAGGAGCGGCGGGGCAACCGGAGGCGGTACGCCGGCAAGTCCGGGCGGCAGCCGGCCCACAAGTCCCGGTGGAGGCACCGGCCGTGCGCCAGGCTCGGGCGCCGGAACCGGTTCCACTGGCCGCGGCAACACCGGAAGCGGTGGAGGCGGGACGAATCTCAACAATTCCATGAACAACGTGCGCGGCGCGGGCGACGTCCTCATGCCTCCCATGCCGCCGTTCACCGCGGCCAACCAGCAGGTGCTGTACATGCTGGCCGACGGCACCGGCGGCTTCGTCATCGTCAACACCAACGATCTGGTGGGCGGGATGGAGAGAATCCTCAAGGAGCAGGACCAGTATTACCTGCTCAGCTACTCTCCTCCGGAATCGGCCGAGGGAACCTGCCACAGCCTGAAGGTCAAGGTGGACCGCGGCGGGACGACTGTCCGCGCGCGAACCGGATACTGCAACGTCAAGCCGGCGGATCTGCTGGCCGGCAAGCCGGTCGAAAAGACCCTGGAAGGTATCGCCGAATCGGCGCGGCCGGGCGCCATCAAGCCGCTCCTGGCGCTGCCGTTCTTCTTCACCGGGGCAGACACGGCGCGCGTGAACGTCGCCCTGGAGATTCCCCCGGAGTCCATCAAATTCGAAAAGGCGAAGGGGAAACAGCACGCCGAAGTCAACATCCTGGGGATTGCGTACCGCGAGGACGGCTCGGTGGGCGCGCGATTCAGCGACACCGTGAAGCTCGACCTGGAAGACAAGCGCGCGGTCGAGGAGTTCCGCAAGAAGCCCATGCACTACGACACCCAGTTCGACCTGGCCTCGGGCCAGTATACTTTCAAGCTGGTGCTGGCCCCGGCCGGAAGCCAGGATTTCGGCAAGATCGAACGGCCGCTCGCCGTGGAACCCTTCGACGGCAAGCAGTTCGCCATGAGCGGCGTGGCATTGAGCCTGCATGCCCAGAAGGTCACCGACGTGGATGCGGGCATGGACGCCCTGCTCACCGAGGGCCGCACGCCCCTGATCGCGCAGAACTATCAGTTCACTCCCACCGGAGAGTCGCGCTTCAAGACCAAGGACCAGGTGATGCTCTACCTGGAACTGTACGAACCGGCCAATGCCGCCGCGAATCCCCCGCAACTGCGCGTGCGCTTGACGATCTTCGACAGCAAGACCGGGCAGACGAAAACCGACGGCTCGCTGGAAGTGACCCGCTTCGCCACCGCCGGCAATCCCATGGTTGCGGTGCCCCTGCAAATCCCCGTGGCCGAGCTGGGAGCCGGCGCCTACCGGTGCGAGTTCACCGCCATCGACGGGCTGGGGCGCACCGCCAGGCGCAAGCTGGAGATCGAAGTGGAGTAGGCGCCATCACGCAAACCAGCGGTGGTACCACAGCTCCACCGATTGGGTGACAAACCCGCAGCGCTGGTAACTCCGCTGCGATGCCAGGTTCCGTCCTTGCGTGACCACGCTCACGCCTCTGGCGCCCTGGGCATCGAACGTGGAGATCGCGCCCTCCACCAGCGCGCGTCCGGCGCCCGAGCCGCGCGCCCATTCGGCCACGGCGAGCAGCCCGATCCGCCCCGTTTCGCCGTCCCAATGGCAGGTGATGTAGCCCGCCGGCCGGCCCTCGCGCTCGATCGCCAGCACGGCCTGCGCATCCCCGGCGCAGCTCTGACGGATCCAGGCGGCGTAGAGTTCGGCGCAGCGGGAGCGCGGAAAATTCCCGTCGAAATAGAACCGCGAGTCGATGTGACTGCTCGCGGCGATTTTCTCCAACTCGGGCACGTCTTCGGCGCGGGCCGCCCGGACGCCCCCGGGCATCCCGTAATTCGCCGCCTCGCGCCCCAGCGTCACGCGGATGTCCACCAGGTGAAACCCGTGGCTTTCGGCGGCGCTGGCCGTCTCGGCGTCATCCGCCGCGGCCAGCAGATACAGGCAGCGGACGCGCTCTCCGGCGCACCAATCCAGAACCGCGGGCATCTCGCCCGCGCTCACCCGCCGGCCGCAAACGCGCGCGATCCGGATACCGAAGAACGCCGTGTCCCAATCCAGAATGCGGCACGGTTCGCTCATAATCCCCCCAGGCGGACGCGCGGCGCGCGGGGCTCCGGAGTCCGGGCCCCGCAACGCCCGCGGAATCAGAAATTGACGATGGAGGCGAACGAAGCCGCATCCAGGCTGGCGCCGCCCACCAGCGTGCCGTCGATCTCCGGCTGTGCCATCAACGTCTGGACGTTCTTGGCGTTGACGCTGCCTCCGTACAGAATGCGGACGGCTTCGGCGGCATCGTGCCCGAACTTGGCGCGCACCTCGGCGCGGATCGTCCGGTGAGCGGCGGCGGCGATTTCGGGAGTGGCCGTCCTGCCGGTGCCGATGGCCCACACCGGCTCGTAGGCGATCACGATTTTGGCGAACTGCGGTTCGCTTAGCCCCGCGATTCCCCCGGCGAACTGGGTCTTCAACACGTCTTCCATGCGGCCGCCTTCGCGGTCTTCCAGGCGCTCACCTACGCACACGATGGGAGTCAGACCGTATTCCAGCGCCGCCAGCGTGCGCTTGAGAACCGTGGCATCGGTCTCGCCGAAGTACTGACGGCGCTCGCTGTGCCCCACGATGGCGTACGTACAGCCGGCGGCCACCAGCATCGGGCCGGAGATCTCGCCCGTGAAGGCGCCCTCCTTGGCCCACGCGATGTTCTGCGCGCCGACGCGGATGTTCGATCCCTGGACGGCGCCGACGGCCGCGGTGAGGTTCGTGAAAGGAGGACAGATCACGACCTCGCAGTGTTCCGCACCTCCGGCCAGCGGCCGGAATGCTTCGAAGAACGCAATGGTTTCCGCGGGCGTCTTGTACATCTTCCAATTGCCCGCCATGACTGGTTTTCTCATAAGATCCGTTTCAAAAAGCGATTTGCCGCAAGAAACTTTCGCCGTGCCCGATGGATACTCCGAAATTGGCCGCCACGGTCTGCCCGATATCGGAGAGCGAGGCGCGCAGCCCCAGATCCACGCCGCCGCGCGCCCGCGGTCCGGCGGCCAGCAGGGGAACATACTCGCGCGTGTGGTCGGTTCCGGGAACGGTGGGGTCGCAGCCGTGGTCGGCGGTGAACACCGCCAGGTCGCCCTCCCGCAGCGCGCCGGTGAATGCGGGAAGCCACGCGTCCAACCGTTCCAGCGCCGCGCCGTAACCTTCTATATCGTTGCGATGGCCGAACTGCTGGTCGAAATCCACCAGGTTGACGAAAATCAGCCCGGCGTCGAGGGCGCCCATCGCCTCCAGGGTCTTCGCCATGCCGTCGGAGTTGTTCTTGGTTTTCGCCGTCCGGCGAATGCCGCGGCCCAGAAAAATGTCGAAGATCTTGCCCACGCCGTAAACCTCGACACCGTGCTCGTCCAACCGGTCGAGCAGCATTCCCGCGGGCGGCGGCACGGCGTAATCGTGGCGATTGGCGGTGCGGGTGAAGTTGCCCGGCGCGCCCACGAACGGCCGCGCGATCACGCGCCCCACTTCGTTCGGCCCGCTGAGGATTTCGCGCGCCGTCTCGCAGATCTTGTACAACTCCCACAGCGGAATCACTTCCTCGTGCGCGGCCACCTGAAAGACGCTGTCAGCCGAGGTGTAGACGATGGGCGACCCGGTGCGCATGTGCTCGGCGCCCAGTTCCTGGATGATCTCGGTCCCCGAGGCCGCCCGGTTCGCCAGCGACGAGCGTCCGATGCGGCGCTCGAACTCGCCGATGATCCCCGGCGGGAACCCGTGGGGGTAGAGCGGGAACGGCTTGTCGAGGTGGATGCCCGCCATTTCCCAATGTCCCGTGGTGGTGTCCTTGCCCGGCGAAGCCAGGGTGCAGCGGCCGAACGAGCCCCAGGGCGAGGCGTCCGGCGGGATGCCGGCCAGCGGCTTGATGTTGCCGAGGCCGAGGCGCGCCAGGTTGGGCAACCGCAGACCGCGGAGGTGCGCGATGTTCCCCAGCGTATCGGCGCCGGGCGGGTCGCCAAACTGCGGCGCATCCGGCATGGCGCCGATGCCCACGCTATCCAGCACGATCCAGATGATTCGCGAAAACACCAAATTCGACTGTAACATGCGGCTGGAAGCGGGCGCGGAAACCCAGCCGGCAGCCGCCGAATTGGATCGACTCGATCCAACTGACCAGATACTGTTTCAATGGAATCAATCACTTACGCTGTCGCGTTGGATCAACTTGATCCAACTGGCGGTCGGCGACGGTTACCGACGATAGAATGGCGTTCTCAAGGACAGCAAGTGAAAAGAGTCTTGATCGTCACCGATGGCTCCTGCCTGGGCAACCCCGGCCCGGGAGGCTGGGCCTGCGTTCTGCGATTCGGCGCGGCGGCCAGGGAACTCTTCGGGTACGATCCGCACACCACCAATAATCGCATGGAGTTGATGGCGCCGATCCAGGGACTGCTGGCGCTCAAGGAGCCCTGCGAAGTGGAGGTGACCACGGACGCCGAATACGTCCGCCAGGGGATGACCGTGTGGATCGCCCATTGGAAGCGCCGCCACTGGTGGAAGAAGAACCGCCCGGTGCGCAACGCCGACCTGTGGATGGAGCTTGACGAACTGGCTGGATTCCACCGGACAACGTGGCTGTGGACCAAAGGCCACGCCGGACACCCCGATAACAGCCGGTGCGACTGGCTTGCCCAGAATGCCGCGGGCACGCAAACCAGTTCCTGGCCCGACGGCCGCCCGCACGCCGCGCTGCGTCTCGATCTGGGAGCCGGCTACATCCCGCCGAGGCCGCAGGGCAGCCTTTTCGACGGCCTCGAAGTCGCGGCGGACGAGGATGACGGGAGCGATCCCGGGTAGCGGGGGCGTGTGGGAGCCCGGGCACGCCGCGATTGGACGGACTGGCTACGGTGGATTCCGATACAACGGAGCCGTGGCGAAGGATGTCAATCCGAGGAGTCTGCCTGCCCCGACGGTGTTCATCCCAGGGATCAAGCCCCCAATGCGCGACTTCGCGCTAATCGACGGCGGCGATCCATCCGAAGTCGATGCCTTCATCGAGATCATCCGGAAGCTTCGTCATCGGGACCAGGCGTCCGGCACTGACCGCAAGGGAACGTCCTGCTTCTCGACACCAACGTGGTGTCGATCCTGTTTAACCGGAACCATCCGCTGCGGCAAAGCAAACTTGCGCTTTCGCAATATTGCGAATAGACTGGGATCGAGTGCCCAAGATCAGAGTCGCCCTCTACCGGGAGGAAGACGGATCATGCCCGTTCGTGGATTGGTTCGACGAGTTACCGGCGAAGGCACAGGACAAGTGCTACCTCCGGTTGGAGCGATTGCGCGAGATGGGCCACGAACTGCGTCGGCCTGAAGCGGACTTCCTGCGCGACGGCATCTACGAACTGCGCGCCAGCCTGGGGGGCGTTCATTAACGGATACTGTACTTCTTCCACGGCGCGATGGCGGCCGTGGTCTCTCACGGCCTTGTGAAAGAGCGGGTGGTCCCGTCGAAGGAGATCGATCACGCCGTCGAGCGCAAGAAGCGGTTTGAGGCGAATCCAGCGAAGCACACTTATGAGGAGGCTTGACCATGCCAGATAACAAAGCAAAGACGCTGAGACCGACCAGCGATGCGGTGGAGATCCTTCACCGCCGGTTCTACGAAGGCAAGCCGGCCCGGCTGAAGAATCTGGAAGAGGCGCGCGCCAACGAAGAGATTGCCCGCAAAATCCACGAACTGAGGGCAGCGGCGGCCCTCACCCAAACTCAGCTTGCCAGGCTCATCGGCACCACTGCATCGGTCGTCTGCCGTCTTGAGGATGCCGATTACGAAGGCCACTCCCTGGCAATGTTGCGCAGGATCGCGGGCGCGTTGAATCAGCGGGTCGAGATCCGTTTTGTGCCGATCCGGCGGTCGGCATAGCCTGCGGCATGGGCGACAACTGGCAACGCCTGACGCAACTTCCAAAATATAGAAAAATATAGAGATGATGCCCATGTGGAATCGTGGCGGGCATGTGCGGTGTGAAGGTGTGGCGCGGGAAGGTGCATACAACGCCAATCTGTCCCGCCGCAGGCTGGAAGTCGTTGACGTCCCGCCGAGCCGGATAGCCGGGGGAAAAGGCTGGTATCGCCAGTTATCCGCGACAATGTCGAGACATTTAGATATGGTCTACTTCCAGTAGGCAGTACGATGACCTTCAAAAGGGAGGGAGGGGCAGTGACTAACGGTTTCCGGTTCGATCTGAAGGCGAAGCGCACTCGCTTGAGCGACGCCGAACTTATAGCCGCGTTGCAGTTTGCTGCTGAAGGGTGTGGTGGCGGCTACTTTGCTTCTACGTACTACGATGGGCTCCCTGGGAAGCGACCTCATTCCTCAACGATAATCGATCGATTCGGTTCATGGAAAAAAGCGCTCGCTCTCATTGGCATCAACGGTGGCAGAGAAAGACGGCATTCGCCTGAGGCACTCATTGCCAATCTCGAAAACATATGGAAGCAGCTCGGTTACCCACCTGGCAAAAGACAAATCGCTGCTCTCGGGGAAAGAGTCTCCGAGTCTCCATACAAGCGCTACTGGGGTAGCGTGCGCGCCGCATGCGAAGCCCTGGTGGCTTTTCACGATGAAAAGATATCAAGGGAACGCTTACTCGCCGGAAATACCGAGGAATATGCCCGCACGACAATCCCGCTGAAGGACAGATGGGCCGTGTTGAAGAATGATAACTACCGATGCAGAAAATGTGGCGCCAGCCCATCCACTGATCATCAAGTCGAGCTTGAAGTAGATCATATCGTGCCGGTTGCGAGAGGCGGAGAGAATATCCTTGGGAGGGAATGTCCGGTAGATCGTAGAAATCCGTAGAAAGTAGCGACTCTCGTTCCCCTGAGGCGTGATAGCCTCAGGGGAATTTCTCGCCAAAGAAAAGGAGAGTCGCTACATGAAGAAACCATACCAGATTGAAGCGCAGCGAGCAGTAAAGCAGTTCGAGGCCATGGCCGCCGAAGGGAATCCAGCCGTGCAGATGGTGCTGCCCATGGCCGAGATGGTGGGCTGGTTGCGGAAGGGCGTGGGCGAGTTGATCCGCCAGGCCGGCCTGCAATTGATGGACCTGATGATGCAGGAAGAAGTGCGGGCGCTGGTCGGCGAGCGCAGCCAACGCCAGACGGAGCGAACGGCCTCGCGCTGGGGCAGCGAGCGCGGCTACTGCGTGGTGATGGGGCAGAAGGTGCCGATCGAGCGGCCGCGCGTGCGCACGACCGACGAGCAGGAAGTGCGGCTGGGCAGCTACGAAATGTTCCATCGTGGCGAGCCGCTGACGGAGACCGTGTGGGAGAAGCTGATGCTTGGGTTGAGCACGCGCAAATACGGCGAGGCGGTGCGCGAATTCACCGAGGCGTACGGTCTGGAGAAGAGCGCGGTCAGCGAGCATTTCATCGAGGCGAGCCGGGCGAAGTTACAAGAGATGATGGAGCGGCGGCTGGATAAGTTACGGCTCTGCGCGCTGATGATCGACGCGACACCGTTCGCGGGGCAGCAGATGGTGGCCGCGTTGGGAATCGCACAGGACGGGCACAAAATGATCCTGGGCCTTCGGCAGGGAGCCACGGAAAACACCACCGTAGTAAGTGAGTTACTCGGTGACTTAGTAACTCGTGGATTGGACTTCACCGCGCCGCGCTTGTATGTTCTCGATGGCGGCAAGGCGCTGAGCGCGGCGGTGAAGAAGCACGCCGGCGAGTCGGCGGCGATCCAGCGGTGCCAAGTTCACAAGCGGCGCAACGTGCTGGATCACCTCACCGACGAACAGAAACCCGCGGTGGCGAAACGGCTGAACGCGGCCTACGCCATGGAAGACTACCCCGCAGCCAAGCAGGCGCTGCAGCAGTTGCACCGCGAACTGATGGACCTGAATCCCAGCGCGGCTCGAAGCCTGGGCGAAGGGATGGAAGAGACCCTGACCGTCCACCGGCTCCATGTTCCGATGCAACTGCGCAAGACGCTGGCTAGCACGAACGTGATCGAGTCGGCATTTTCAATTGTGGAGCAGGTTTGTAAGAACGTGAAGCGCTGGCATGGCGGCGACCAGCGGGAGCGCTGGGTCGGCTCGGGACTGCTGGTGGCGCAGAAGCAGTTCCGCCGCATCATAGGGCACAAACAAATCCCGGCGCTAGTCCGGGCCCTGGAAGTTCAAGAACCGTCCAAGTCCGGAGTTGTGAAACGGCGCAAAGCGTCGTAAAGTGGGCTAAACGGGGGTTGCGACTTTCAACGGAACTCCGGGCATTCCCCCTTGGGAATCTTCAGACTCTCTGCCGAAACTGCAACCAAGGTAAGAAAGACCGCTGATGCAGCCCATCTGCGTGGGAAGGCCTTCGGCTGGCGCCACATGATCCGCCGCCTCGAAAGGTCTTGCCAATTCCGACAAACGTGGTCGACCACCAGGGAAATCTGACCCTTCGAAAAGTGGACGAAATTCCTCGAGATGCTGTATCCGTCAACCGTCAAGCGGCTGCCGGACGGTCGCATTCCTCTGTTCTCAAAGATCAGGAGCAGCTACGACGGTTACGGCGGAGCGGTCGATGCGTATTAGGTCCTAATCCCAACGACAGCGATTCTTGAATGACTCAGGTTGCTTGCGAAACGGAACGCATGAGCAGGCGGTCTTCGACCCACGCGCGGAGCGAACGCAGCATGGTGCGCGTTTCAGCCCGGTTCAGCGACTCCGCGCCATCGTAGTCGTCGTACCGATAAACCGCGCCAAACGGTGTGAGCACGTCCAGATTCTCAAACTCGCCCGGCAACGGCGCGCCGGAGCGTGCCAGCGTATCCATTAAGGCTCCCAGTTCATGAGTCTTGTGAAACGCGGCGCCCAAATCGGACAGCAAAGCCTTCAACATCTTCTCCGCAGCCTGCTGACAATGGAAACCAATTACCTCGTCGCTCACCTTGTCGGACTCGATGACTGCTTCGAGCAAGGCTTCGTCCTGAGCGGCCTTGCGCAGAAAGAGCAAAGCTTGTTCACGCCGCTTGATAGAGAACCTGCCCCCCTGTGGCGGCTTCGTAATAAACGTTGCCGGGAGTCTCCCGCCAGTACTGAAACTTTTCGTCGCTGACAACCAGGAGATCGACGGCGATATCGAACGAGCGAATGAGACGATTCAGGCGGACCATCTCCGCGAATCGGTCGGCGGGCTTCTCCTCCACGACCATGATGTCGAAATCGCTATGCGGAGCAGCATCGCCCCTGGCCTGAGAACCGAAGAGAATGATGCGTTTGGGATGGGCAGCCTGGACTAGCACGCCTGTCAAGTTCGAGACGATCTGTCTGGCTGCGGGGCTCATCAAGGCTCGTACAACTCCTACGACTAGTTTGCCACATCTTCAGGCGGAGTTTTGGTGGTGGGTACCGCCATCAACGCGTCGTGCAACTCACGAAAAATTAGGCGGAGGCGCGCGAAGGCCGCCCCATCTTTCCGGCCACGACATCAAGAGCCGCTGGCTGGAGTCCAAATTTTGCCGAGTTTGGACTCCAAATGGACTCCGCGTGACCCCTTCCGCGACGTGGAAGCGCGCAAGCATTCTCGTAAGTCTATGTTTTGTTGGGCTTTGTTTTGGTGGACCTGGACGGGTTCGAACCGTCGACCTATTCCATGCCATGGAAGCGCGCTCCCAACTGCGCCACAGGCCCACCGAACCTAAACTATTTCGACGACTTATCGGATTGCGCAACACGGCCAGAGAGCCGCGGTAGACAGGCCTCTTGTTGAACTCGGCGCCGCCAGCTTGCCAAACGTAAGCCGCGTCCAGGCCGGCAAACGGGCCAACGCCAAGTCCCCGGGCGCAAAGGAACTGCCGATTTGCTCGATCTTCGGAGTGCCCACTATCTCCAAGTCGGAACGCCGTTCATTAACTATCGTTATTACTGCGGTCTTCCCAATCGCCATCTAGATGGAGGCTCATTGCGGCAAAGACAATGGAGCATGAAAACTTCGCCTCCGGCGTCAACTGCAGTTGAGACGCCAATGGGGGGTTCGGCTTCTGTGCTCCCGCGGGTTGACGGTGCACAGGTTGTTTTGGTGCTGGCCGCCTTCAACGAGGAGCAAAACCTCGGTCCGTTGTTGACAAAGATCCACGGGCAGTCGCGTGAAATGGGACTTCCCTTCCATGTGGTCATCGTGGACGACGGCAGCACCGACCGAACCTGGGAGGCCATTGAAGCGTTCCGCGGGATTCTGCCTCTAACCGCGATCCGCCACCCAGTGAACCAGGGACTGGGGCAGTCTGTAGCCGACGGAGTTGCCGCCGCGGTCAAGATCGCCGGCGATGACGACATCGTCGTGACCATGGATGCCGATGAGACGCATCCCCCCGGCTTGATTCCCAGAATGTTCGCTGCGATTCGCGAAGGTCGCGATGTGGTGATCGCATCGAGGTATCGGCCGGATTCGTATCTCTGCGGAATCTCGTTTCGGCGTTGTGTCATGAGCTACCTTGCCGCGGTCGTAAGCAAGGCGATGTTCCCGATCAAGGGAGTTCGGGACTACACCTCCGGTTTCCGGGCGTTCTCCGGCACGGCATTGCGCCTGGCGTATCGGGAGTACGGCCCCACATTTATAGATCAGACGGGATTCCAGTGCACCATTGACATCCTCCTGAAGATGCGCCGGCTGAAACTGGTATTCGGCGAGGTGCCATTGGTCTTGCGCTATGACTTGAAAAAAGGGCCGAGCAAGCTTCCCGCCGTAAGGACAATCAAAGCGACCTTATGGCTGCTCCTGAGAAGGCGAATCGGCGGCGGAGGAATGTAAACATGCCTGACGGCCTGACCCGGTACGCCTCGATGACGCGCAAACAGGCTTCTCTCATCCTGGTTTGCCTCTGCGCATTTATCGCCTATGCACTGACGGTGACTCCCAGGCGAACGCTCATCCCGCGATCTTACAACGCCGAACATGCGGACAAGGGCGACAAGGCGCTGTACCAAAGGACGATCGCGCGCATCCACGCCGGCGAGGACTATTACAGCGCGCTCGGAGGAGTATTGCGAGCGGATGGGCGTCCCACCACATCGGTGCTGAATTGGCGTACGCCCCTACACTTGACGGCGATGGCGTTCCTGCCCAATTTAGTCTGGGCGCAAGTTATCCTGGGAGGTCTTGCGGCGTTCGCACTGATTTTGGCTTTCAATATCATGGCGGAAGGGAAATATGCGGCTCTGGCAGTGCTCCAGACGCTGCTGATGCTCGGAACTTTGCTGGTGTGTTTTACCGATGTAGGGTTGTTCTTCCCGGAAATCTGGGCCGGCGTGCTGATCGCGGTCTCGCTGGGTGCGTACGCAACGCGGTTGCGGCCGTTGGCAATCGGCATGGCGTTGCTGGCACTGTTCGTTCGCGAATTGGCCTTGCCGTACGTGCTCGTTTGCGGCCTCCTGGCCTATCGGGCGAAACGACGGACGGAGACCCTGGTTTTCACGATTGGGCTGGTGGCCTACATAGCCTACTTCGCGGCGCACGTGGCAAAGGTCAATTCTGCGATTCTAGTTGGGGACGTCGCAAACCCCGCGGGGTGGGTGCAATTCGGTGGCGTCGGCTTCCTGCTCCGTGCGACCTGCGTAGGCTGGTTGATGATTCTGCCTCCGTGGATCACGGCGGTCTACCTCCCGATTTCCGTGCTTGGCCTGGCGGGATGGAACCACGCGGTTGCGCAGCGCGCGCTCCTGACCGTCATCGCCTACCTGGCGGCATTTTCGATAGTGGGTCATTCCGTCAATCTCTATTGGGGCGCGCTCTACACGCCAATCCTGACTTTCGGCGCCGCAATAGGCATCGTTGCCCTGTACGAACTCATTCACGCTGTGCTCCCGGACGGGAAAATCGCTCCGAAGGTTGGCGCTAACCCGCCAGGACCGCAAGCGGCCTAGGTCCGCCGCGGTTGGCCTCCTACTACCACCGGACCGCCGAGGCGCGTTCGTGGCGCAACGGGCGCGCGATGTGGGCCGGAAGAAAACCGTCGTCGATGTCGATGGCGATTCCAGCCCGCGCCGCCGAGCGCAACGGCCGCCGTGGAGACCACAGGAAACCGAAAGACCCACACCATCCACACCATGCCTACCGCGTGGTGTGGATGGATGGGATGAAAAAAACCTATATAGCGCGAGAAAAGGGAAGAATGTCTTCCCAACGGCACACGAGCGTCAAAACGCTTACCATCGCCACCACGCATACCAACTGGCTACCGAATCAGTGCGATTAGGCGGGGAGGAAACGCGGTCCGATCCATACCACGCACGGGTCTGTGGAAAACAGACTCTTGGACCTTCTTTGGACCTCGTGTAGGGATGATCGGAAGTGCGCTTACATCCACGTGTGGCCGTAACTCGCGTGGTGTGTAGGGGATGTTTTGGTGGACCTGGTGAGATTCGAACTCACGACCTCTTCCATGCCATTTAAGAAATATCAATCGCTTGCAGACAGTTTGGCGCAAAACAAAAGACTCAGCAAGAGGCGACGTGAACTCCGGTGGACGCCACCGGGAGTTCACACCGGAAACGGCCCGAAGCATGTGTCACGCGCGCGGTTGCAAGCCGTCGTTAGTGTTGTCTGCTTGAGCAGATAACAAATGATCTCTCTATAAGGATGATGCCCACGTGGAGCAGTGACCGCCTTCGCGGTTTCGCAATGCAAAAACTTGCGTTTTCGCAATATTGCGAATAGACTAAGATCGAGTGTCCAAGACCAGGGTCGCCCTATACCGGGAGGAAGACGGATCATGCCCGTTCATCGAGTGGTTCGACAAGTTACCGGCGAAAGTGCAGGACAAGTGCTACCTCCGGTTGGAACGCCTGCGCGAGATGGGCCACGAACTGCGCCGTCCCGAAGCGGACTTACTGCGAGACGGCATCTACGAATTGCGCGTCAGCCTGGGAGGCGTTCACCACCGGATCCTGTACTTCTTCCACGGCGCGGTGGCCGCCGTGGTCTCTCACGGTCTTGCGAAAGAGCGGGTGGTCCCGCCGAAGGAGATCGATCGGGCCGTCGAACGCCGGAAGCGGTTTGAGGCGAATCCCGCGAAGCACACTTATGAGGAGGCTTGAGGTGGCAAAGACGTTGAAACCAACCAGCGACGCGGTGGAGATCCTTCACCGCCGGTTCTACAAAGGCAAGCCGGCCCGGCTGAAGAACCTGGAAGAGGCGCGCGCGAATGAAGAGATCGCCCGCAAAATCCAGGAACTGAGGGCATCGGCGGCCCTCACTCAGACTCAGCTTGCCAAGCTCGTAGGCACCACCGCATCGGTCATCTGCCGCCTTGAGGACGCCGATTATGCGGGCCACTCCCTGGCCATGTTGCGGAGAATAGCGGGCGCGTTGAATCAGGGGGTCGAGATCCGTTTTGTACCGATCCGGCGGTCGGCATAGCCGGGCCCGGATGCCAACAGTGGTATCAGGACAGCTTAGCGGTCACGAACTCGATCTGATCTTTCATTAGTTCCAGGCCCTCGGGCGGGTAGAACACTAAGCGATGACCAAGCATCGTTGTGTCGAATGTTTTGCTGCGCCATGTCACAGATGTGATGCCCTTTTTAAGCAAGTCTTTGGGCCACTCTCTGAGAGTGCCCCCTTCTTTGTGCGACATAACATTTCTTAGCACACGCGCGAATTGAAACCACGGCTCAGCTTTGTAGATAGGAAATTGCTGGGTTTCTTCGCAGTAAAGCAAGATAAGCTCGTGAGCCTCGCGCATCATCGTTCTCAGAAGGCTATTTTCGTAATTCCTCTTGAACCCGTCGCAAGCGGTGAAATCGGCTTCAAACGCCCGATTCACGAGCGGTCCGAGTTGAATTTCCACGTCTCCGAATACGGCAGTTTTGCTCGAAGCTTCTTTCCAGCGTTCGGGGGGCACAAGCTTCGGGCACACGATCCCATAGAGGAAATTGTTCAGAACGATGTTAAGGCCGTTCAGCAATTCGTCCTTTGTGAAAGGACTGTTCCTCGGAGGAAGCGTATTGACAACCGTCTTACTCACGATAGTGATTTTCGCACCGCCCCCGTGTTCGACGGGCAAGCATTTCGGCGGTAGGGACAAAGAGAACCCGTAAGGCCCGGAAACACGGGGGCGTCCTAGTTGCTCTTTGGCCTGTCCAGAATGCCGAGAATCTTGTATGTTTCCGACTGCATTTTCTTGCCGTCCAGGCTGACGGGCCAAATCAACTTTGCATTATCACCATTGAAGTCGGCTTCAATGCTATCCACGAGAGGCGTGCGGCAGCTTCTCCGGTTCCCTACGCGACCGGCCATGTGTTCCGCAAATTTGCTTTCACAATTGACGATTGCCAATCGGCCATCGGGAAGCTGTAGCGTGAATGTTGCCCCATGCACCTTGAAGGACTTGCCCACCGCAACGTTGTTGTAGACGGCGGCATAATCGTAGGTATCTTCTTTGTCCTGCCGGTCAATGATCTTCACAGTCAGTTTTTGCGCTGAGGCAGAGGCAGCGCCCGCCAAAATCAGCGCGGCAACGGCAATCGTCGGCTTTGCCACAATTTTCCTCTGGCGCTCAGTATAGCCCATTTGAGCCCATTTCAAAACCCGCCTGAGGGTTCGACGCTCTTTCGTGTTCGACGCTCTTTCGCTGGCGGCTGCGTTGGGCGGTAAGAAGTCAGCACAAGGAACAGAACTATGCGGGCGCGATGGGACCGGAGAAACGCCAGCTCGTCGAGAGGATGTGGGGTTGACCCATGAGCACTCTTCAGCAACACGCGCAATCGATTTCGACGACGGCGGGCGACTACTTAACGGCTCGCGCACATCACGAAAAATTAGGTAGAGGCGCGCGCAGGTTGCCCCATCTTTCTAACCACGACATCCAAAGCCGCCAGGCTGGAGTCCAAATTTGGACGAATTTGGACTCCAAATGGACTCCGCGTGACCTCTTCCACGATGTGGAAGAGCGCAAGCATTTTCGTAACTCTATGTTTCGTTGGGGTTTGTTTTGGTGGACCTGGTGAGATTCGAACTCACGACCTCTTCCATGCCATGGAAGCCAGATCAATCACTTGCGGACGAGGTCTTAGTGGTTTCATGTACTTACAGACGCCAATTTTGGACCGCGTTTGGACCGCGTGACCTCTTCCATGTTTTTCCGGACCCTCTCCGGACTACACAATCTCGCCGCCTTCGGACCTCGCTGGCCACGCACGTGCTTCTTCACGCGCACGCGATGATATCGCCGTTTGAAATGCGTCCGTTGGGCAGACATTTTTCCCTTTTCTCGCGCTATAAAGGGTCTTTTCATCCCATGGCCACCAGCGGGATCATGTGGCTCGCCGCCAGTCGGCGCGCCGGAGATGTGGCCGATGGGCGCACCCGCAAGCGGACAACGGGGGAGCAACCGCATACAATCGTAGAGACTGATCACGATTATGGCCAAGAAGCACAAGTCGAAAAGTACAGCACGGGGAGAACGGTAGGCCAACGATGAACTTCCGCCTTTCCCGCCACGCCGAATGGGAGATGGCCCGCCGCGGCATCCCACTCGCGCTGGTCCAGGCTGTAATGGACCACCCGGAACAGCGCAGTGTCGACGAATCCCACCCAGGCCGTTGGATTCACCAGTCGCGGTTACGGTTCGAAGATGGGAAAATGTATCTGCTGCGAGTTGTGGTGGACGAAGATGAACAGCCGCCCGTGATCATCACCGCTTACCGGACCAGCAAGATTGAGAAGTACTGGAGCGCCGAATGAAAGTATTGTACGACCCCGAAGTAGACGTTCTCAGCGTCCTGCTGAGCGACACGCCGGTCGCGGAAAGCGATCAGGATAAGCCCGGCGTCATCCTGGACTACGACGCCGGCGGCAACATGGTGAGCTTCGAAATTCTCGATGCTTCGAAGCGCATGGCGAATCCGATGTCCGTCGAGTACGCCGTTACGCCGCCACTCCGCCGGCCGGCATGAAGGCGCTGCCGGTAACCTCTTCCTGTTCGTGGAAGAGGTCGAACTCCGGCTTGGTGTTTCCGCAACAAGCGCTAAATCATTCTAAATGTTTGATTTAGGAGGAATCGCTCGGCTCCTATTTGAGCCGCAGAGTGATTCCATGCCATGGAAGCCAGATCAATCACTTACAGACTGGCCTTTCGTGGTTTCATAGACTTGGCGACGCCCGTTTTGGACCGCGTTTGGACCGCGTGACCTCTTCCATGATTTTCCGGACCCTGCCCGGAGCTCGTAATCCCGCCTCGTTTGGACCTCGATTCCATGCTGGCCACAGGCGTGCTTTTCGCGCGCACGCCCGGAAGCTACACGCCCTTTGAAATGCGTCCGTTGGGAAGACATTCTTGGGTTTCCTATATATAAAGGGGTTTTTTCTCCCGGAGGTCACTGGCGGGATCATGTGGCATCGGCGACGGGCGGCGCGCCGTCCACGGCTGCGGGTGATGTGGAACGCGCGGGCACCAGGCTGCGCAAAGTAATATCATGAACTTTCGGTCCAGCCCTCAATCAGATGCAGAAGTCGCAGCCCACCTTTGGCCAAGCTCGAAGATCTCACGCGCGGCGCCGCCGCGGGGAGGCGCCCGCATGAGTGCGACCCTCGAGGAACTTGATGCCTGGCTCTCCGAACCGGAAGCGGAGCGGTTGGAGTTCAAGGAAGCCAAATCGAATTTCCACTTCGAGACGCTGGCAAAATACTGCGCCGCGCTGGCCAATGAAGGCGGCGGCAAGATCATATTCGGCGTGACCGACAGGCGACCTCGCGGGGTTGTAGGCTCCGCGGCCTTTGCGGAGCCGGGCAGAGCGGTCGCCAGCCTAATCCAGCGGCTTGGGATTCAAGTCACCTCCGAGGAAATCCACCATGCCAACGGCCGGGTACTGGTGTTCCATGTTCCGTCCAGGCCGGTGGGCGTGCCCATCCAATGTGACGGCGTATTCTGGTCACGGGCGGGCGACGAGTTGCGGCCGTTCTCTCAGGATCGGCTGCGCAGCGTGTTTCAGGAATCAGGGCCCGATTTCTCCGCCGAACTCGATCCCGAAGCCGGCCTCGACGATTTGGACCCGGCTCTGGTAGAGCGCTTCCGTGAGATGTGGATGCGCAAAACGGGCAATGCCGCCTTGGCGGGCATCACAACCCGGCAGTTGCTGGAAGACGCGGAACTGGTGACGGGCGACAAGATCACGCATGCCGCACTGGTCCTGCTTGGAACGCGCCTCGCGATGGGAAGACGCCTCGCCCAGGCGGAATTGGTCTTTGAGTATCGAAGCAGCGAGGCCTCGATCCCCTTCCAACAGCGAATCGAGTTCCGTTCCGGGTTCCTGGCGTACTTGGACGAGTTGTGGAACACCATCAATCTTCGCAACGAAGTGCTCCACTACCGGGAAGGGTTCTTCGTGGGAGACATTCCCGCTTTCAACGAAGCGGTGGTGCGCGAAGCGGTTCTCAACGCACTCGCTCACCGGGATTACCGGCTGCCTGGCTCCATCTTCGTTCGCCAGTTCCCACGGCGCCTGGAAATCGTCAGCCCCGGCGGTTTCCCGCCCGGCATCACCGCCGCGAACCTGCTCTGGCGGCAGTCTCCCCGGAATCGCCGAATCGCAGACGCCTGTGCGAAGTGCGGCCTTGTCGAGCGATCCGGCCAGGGCGCCAATCGGATGTTCGAGGAATCCATCAAAGAAGGGAAGCCGAAGCCGGACTTCACTGGAACGGACGACTACCAGGTTGAGTTGACCCTGCGCGGGGAGATTCAGAATCCCGCCTTCCTCGGGTTCCTTCAGAAAATCGGCGCCGAACGTTTGGCCACTTTCGGCACCAGGGATATCCTCGTGTTGGATGCCGTCCAGCGTGAAGATCCGCTGCCGGAGGACCTCAAGGATCGGCTCCCGCACCTCCTGGACGAGGGGATCATCGAGCGGATCGGTCGTGGACGTGGGTCCCGATTGATCCTGTCGCGGGGGCTGTACGGCTTCCTGGGCAAAGGTGGCGCCTATACCCGGCGAAAGGGTCTGGATCGGGAAACGAACAAGACCCTGCTTCTGAAGCACATCCAGGAGAGCGCGGACCGGGGCGCATCCATGAAGGAGTTCGAGGAGGTACTGCCTGCTCTCTCGCGGCGACAGATCAAGGTGCTCATCCAGGAACTGCGCAACGAAGGCAAGATCCGCTCCGAGGGCGAGCGGCGCGGGGCGAAGTGGCACCCAGGTCCGGCAGGAGGTTTTGGACATGAGAGGTGACCCGTGTCCATAACGCGGTCCAGACGGCCAGGAGTGAAGCTAGCGTTTTCATTAACTTATATGGACATGTACCCCGGTTCAACGGTTCGCGGAAGGTCCATAACCCCGGCGCAGCGCAACGACCCGATACGGCTGACCGGATCGAATAGAGGCGGCCGATGGGTCCCAGGGGACCAGCTAGCGATGGGGGCGGCGATACAGTATTTCCTCAGGGCGACGAACATCACGGACGCGCGGATCGATTTCGCGGATCTCGCCCTCGCCCCATGGGAAATTACCCTTCGCCAATGAGGAGCCAATCCAATGACTGGCTTGGATTTACTGAAACGGCAGTTGCGAAGGGCCTCCCTGGCTGGTACGCTACCGATGAAAGGCAATCCGTGGCGGCGTCGAACCGCCGGGAAACCGCCCCTCGGATCGGCCATTGACTAGCCATTTGCGTAATCTAGCGAGAGACACCGTCATGCCGAACCTACCGGAACAGGATGCAGAAGAAGCCGATTCCACCCCTGAAGAGCCGCGCTCGATTGACGGTGTTTTTAGCCTCATGTATGAGGAACTGCGCCGCTTGGCTTTGTCGGTTCGACGCAATGAAGCTCACGAAACGCTCAACTCGACCGCGCTGGTCCATGAAGCTTGGCTGAGGTTGAAGGACTCACCCCAATTGGCTTCAACAACCCCTGTCCACTTCAAGCGGATCGCCGCGCGGGTGATGCGCCAGGTTTTGGTTGACGCCGCGCGCGAAAGAAACGCGGGGAAGAGGGGTGGTCCAGACTCGATTCGTATCCGCGCGGATGATCGGATTGAGGGAGTGGCGGGGTTGGACACAGCGTTCGACGTAGAACTGCTCACCTTGGACGAGGCTCTCGACAGGCTCACGGAAATGGACGAGCGGCAGGCCAAAGTGGCCGAGCTTCGAGTTTTCTCGGAACTCACCATCCCGGAGGTCGCAGCAGAACTGGGTGTCCCTGTCTCGACCGTTGAGCGCGACTGGAGAGCAACCAAGGCGTGGTTGAAGACGCAGCTCTTTCCAAAGCGATAGGGCAGTCGATCTTTAGCCACATGGCTTTCCGAATACGCGTTGTCGCCGAACGCG
>CAWCVR010000007.1:0-386935 GCA_963799105.1 Bryobacterales bacterium | reverse complement strand
CGAGTTGCCGCTCAGGTAGTCGCGGGTTTCCGGCGTTCAGCGTGAGGAGGAGACGGAGGCGGAAGGCGGCGTCCGGACTTCTCCACCGGAGACGGTCAACTTCGCTATCGACGGCAATACGATCCTGGTGGGCGCCCCTGGCGTCACGGCGCCCGTGGCCGTTCGCTATGCGTGGCGCTGCCAGCGGCAACCGCGAATAGCTCAGGCGAGAGCGATCTTCAGCGCGATCGCGTAATCGCCCGGTTTCTCTCGCGGCATGGCTACTCTGAGGCCGTCGGCTTCCTGCACCCATCGCAGTTTGTCCTGGAAGCCCAGAAGTTCCACGTTCAGGACCTTGCCCGCCTCGGGCTGGCTATGGGTGCCCAGTGAGGCGATGACGGTTTCGTTTTCCGGCCAGCCCATCACGAACGCATAGAGCGTCTTGCCCTTCGATGTGAACCGTACGTCCCGCGCCGTGAGCGGCTTGCCGCCGCTGTCGCGCGCGCCCGCGGTTCGAGTCGCCCCCGGCGAAGTGTCCGGGATGGGCGGAAGCTGCTTGTAGACGCTCGAATCCCTGATGGTGCCCTCCACGCTGGGCCCTTCGCCGCAGACGCTCCACGCACGCGTGCCGTGGATGGCTTCGCCGTTCACCGCCATCCACGCGGTAATCTCGGCCAGGATCGCCATCTCCTTCGGGTCCAGCGTGCCATCGGATTTCAGCGGAAAGTTCAGCAGCAGGGTGCCGTTCCGGCTGACGACGTTCACCAGCAAATCGATGCACTCCTTCGGCGTTCTGTAGTGTGCGCCCCGGTCGTAGTGCCAGCCGCCGATGCAGGTATCCGTCTGAAATGGATTTGGCCAGATGCCCTCGGCGATTCCGCGCTCGAAGTCGAGCACGCAGGTGCCCACCTGGCAGTCCTCCAATCCTTTGCTGCTATAGACGGCTTCCACCTTGCCGCCGTGCCATTCCGCGCTCCGATTGTAGAGGTGTGCCACCAGGCTCAATCCGTATCTCTCGAAGCGAATCACGCCGTCGTGATACATCAGGTCGGGCTGCAACTGGTCCACCAGGTCCTGAAGCCGGAGGAAATACTGGCGCTTCCACGACTCCGGCACCTGGCTCACGTCGCCCGGTTGCGCCGCCGGCGGGTGCTTCTCGTGGTATAGGTCGGAGTACCGCGGATCGTTGCCGTCGTACGGCACCCCTGCCAAAGGGCCGGTCTTGTCGCTGCCAAAGCAGGTTGCCATCCATTCGTAGCTGGCGTGCAGGTGCTGGCTGACTCCAAAACGCAGGCCGTGCTTTAACGCCGCGTCCCGGAACATCCGGGCGATGTCCTTCTTCGGCCCGGTGGCGACGGAATTCCACCTCGGCTGATATTTCGATTCCCAGAGGTCGAAGTTGTCGTGGTGCACACCCATGCTGACGAAGAACTTCGCCCCGGCTTTCTTGTAGAGCCCCACCAGGTAGTCGGGATCGAAGTTCTCGGCCTTCCAGGTGGGGATCACGTCTTTGTAGCCGAACTTCGAGGGGTGTCCGTAGGTCTTGACGTGATAGTTGTACTGACGGTGGCCCTGAATATACATCTGCCGGGCGTACCAGTCCCCCATTTCGGGAGCCGATTGCGGTCCCCAATGCGCCCAGATTCCGAACTTGGCATCGCGATACCAGCGGGGGATCTGGTATTCCATCAACGATCGGCGGGTCGGCTGGAAGCGTCCCGGCGCGATCTGAATGGCCGGAGGCCGAGATCCGGCGGCGCCAAGCGCCCGATCCAGTGCCGCCAGTGGGAGCGCACGTCCCAAAAGTCCCGCTGCGGTGCGCCGCGTAATGCTCATCGTCGCCGTCCCCCCTTTTGCAGAAGTCCTGAATCGCAATCGTAGCGCAACGTCCGGGCGTAGTGGGCGCCGGCGAAGAGTCGGCAAAGAATTGTTCCGAGACGAAATCCACTTGGCATTGCGATGGTTCGATGGGTTGAGCCTCACGTACCTGGACCGTGCTTTCCGACGGTACAGGAGCCGTAGCCGCAACCCACCTTGGTTGCCCCGGGATGGACTGGAAATGCCCCCGGCCTGCTTCAATCCGTTCACTCTTCCGGAGAAGCCCAGCCGCCCTGCGGAAGGCTGCCCATGGCCGGCTGGCGGCCCAGGCGTGGCACCTCCGTTGGGCGAAGGAAGAATCAGGTGCGGTTGCCGCCAAACGCGCCGACTCGTGCCGCGATTTGATTCACGTGCCGTTGGGTGACCGCGAACCAGCGACTGCCCGCCGGGATTGCCTCTTGGATCCGGCGCATGACCGAAAGGGAGCGCTCCTCGGGAGCCAGCATGAGATCCTTGGTCGTAACCGAGATCTTTATCTGAAACGAGCCGAGAACGCGCCGCCAGGAACGAATGGCGCCAATCCGCACGGTTGCCGCTTGGCGGCCCGAGCCGGTCACCTGGCGGACCACGATGTCGAAAGTCTCGCCTTTGCGGATCCCGAGCGGCAGGTCCACGGAAATCAATCCGGGAAGAATCGCGCCGCTGCCACGGGGAATCGGGAGATAAGTGACGCCGCCGGCGGGCATTCGCAATGTATGGCCGTCCGGCGTCGTCAAACCGTGCGTTGTGTGGGTCTCCGCCGCCAGGGTGTCCGCAAACAACTGGGCGAGGGCCTGACGCATTACCTGGAAGCGATCTCCGTGGTGGACGCGGCGCACTATATCGGGTACGCGCCGGCGATTCCGAAGCTATTCCAGTCCGCTTGGTACGATCCCGGTGTTTCGCACGAGGACTCGATAAAGTTCTACGAGGCGGCGACCGGCCCAAAAGCGTTGAAATGGTTCGATACCGCACACGACATCGACGATATCGGTGCCATTGCCGACCGCATGCGCTTCCTCGCGAAGGCGCTGGAGCTGGCCAGCGCCGACGCGGCGATCGGTACGAAAGCCGGCATCAGCCAGAGGCGGTGAACGTCAGGTATCTGCTCGTCCCCGGCAATCGGCCCCGTATCGAATACCGGGTTTTGACCGATGACGGCCTGTTCCGGATTGCTCGTGAGTATTTTGGTCTAGAGGGCAGGTTAACGGCGTTCCGGGAGATGGCTCCCGACGCGCCACTCGCAATCCGCCCCCGGGCCACTTCCGGATCGGCTGCGATCCAGACAGAGCGATTGTCGCCCGTAGGCACACAGGGTGCACCTCCCTAGTGCCTTGACCGCGAGAAACTGTTCCTTTGCCACGGGCCGCTCGCTCACGCTCGCGGTTCCGGGCAGAACCGCGAGCGTGAGCGAGCGGCCCGGTAATGGCACCAAATCACACGGTCGAAGACCTAGTGCGACCCCTTACAGTTCCAGTCGCTCTTTCAGCATGCGCACCCGATCTCGCGCCACCCGTAACTGGGTCCGCGCAGCATCCTTCAGGCACACGGCCATCTGCCCCCCGAAGCGCGAACTGACCTGCTCCACCCAGTCCAGATTCAAGAGGATCGAGCGATGAATGCGCACAAAGCGCTTCGGGTCGAGCTTCCGTTCGAGATCCGCAATGGTGTAATCGACCGAGTGATGGCGGCCATTCACGACCGCGTAGGTAAGCTTTTCCTGCGCGACGAAATGCGTGATTTCAGCCAGATCGACAACCTGGATTCGGTCGCCCACGCGCGACGCAAGACGCTTGGGATAACCGCTGGCGGAAGACCGCAGCGAGGCGGCCAGGTCCTCCAGCATCGTACGCAACTCAGGCCGCCGCATCCAATCCGGCCCGGCTCCGCCCTGAAGCCGTTCAAGTTTGCGCAGGGCGCGCCGCAATTGCTCCGGGTCGATCGGCTTCAGCAGATAGTCGATGGAGTTCACCTGGAAGGCCTTCAAAGCGTACTCGTCGAAAGCCGTCGTGAAGATCACCGCGGGTTGGTCGCGAAGCCGGGCCAGCAAATCGAAACCGGTCATGCCGGGCATTTGAATATCGAGGAAGATAGCGTCGACCGCTTCGCGGCTTAGGAACTCCAACGCCACGGCGGGATCGGTAGAGCGGCCCACGATGACCACCGACGGCTCTTCGCCGAGCAACCGTTCGAGGCGCTCGACCGCAAGCGGTTCGTCATCCACCAGGTAGACTCGCAGGGGCATGGCGATCACTGGGGGAAGGAAATCCGCATGGTGAAATACTTTCCGTCGTGCGCAAGTTCCAGCCTTGCGCCGACGCCGAACAAAAGAGCCAGGCGCGCGGTCAGATTATCCAGTCCGTGCCCGAGCGGAACGGAGTCCAGCGCGAAGCCGGGTCCATCGTCGCTCACGTCCAGGACGACGCGTCCGTCCTCGACCCTGGCGCTGACCCGGACTTCGCCGCCGGCCGGCCGCTGCGCGATCACGTGTTTGATGCTGTTCTCCACCAGGGTTCCCATCGCGAGCGGCGGAATGCGGATGTTCTCCATCTCCGCCGGAACGGCAATCGAATACCGCAGCCGGGAACCGAACCGGGTCCTTTCAATCTCGAGGTAGTCGCGCACGAATTGAATTTCCCGCCCCAGCGGCGCCAGGCCCGTTTGATTCGCATTGAGCGAGAAGCGGAGCAGCGCGGCGAGCTTCCCCAGCACGTCCTCGGCTCGTTTAGGGTCCGTGGGAATCAGGGACGAGATGGAGTTCAGGGTGTTGAACAGGAAGTGCGGATGAATGCGCGATTCGAGCGACGACAGCCGCGCCTCGGCGGCGAGTTTGCGGACCCGCTCTTCTTCCAGCGTGGCGAAGTCCAGGCGCGAGCGCAGGTGTTGGTAGAAATCCATGCTCAACCCAAAGGTGAGGGTAATCACCATGCCGAACATAACCGCGAAACGGAAACGGGACCAATAGTGGTCCCAGGAGTCGAGCTGGAGGGCAGCCACCAGGAGTCCGGAGAACAGGCATCCAGCCGTGTTGGTGGCAGCCAGGACGCCGACCGTTTTGAGTAAGCGAAGACTCCGTCGGCGAACGAAGGTCTTGAATCCCAGAAGATACAGCAGCACTGCCGAGGGAAGGGCGATCGAGTATGAGTAAACCAGCGGGATCTCGAAATCCCGAAGAATCCCGGAGAATCGCGAGGCGTGTTCAAAGGTGATAATGATCAACCCGCTGGCGACAGTGGCGGCCGCCGCAACGCCGCAGACACGCGGGAGGAATCCTCGCGGCAACGCGTATTGGCTGGCCCCGTTCACAGCGGGTATCGGTTCATCGCTCACGGCGGGCCTCACATGTGAAATATAACGCCGATCGAGATCAGCGCGGAGTAGGGGATGGCGCCGAACTCCGAACGGCCCGGTTTTCCGCCGGGCGTTTGCGCATGCAGGTACGCGTAGAAGCGGTCCTTGACACGCCGGCCGGCGTCGAATACGCCAATACGGCTGCCATCGTCGAGATTGGAGACCAGGGACGCCTTGAGGTCCCATTCCTTCCAGCCCGGGAGTTCACGCAGACGGGCTTTGCCGAGCCGCCAGAAGCCATAGTGCTGGCGCCCCGCCGAAGCCGGCATCCCGGCAGGCCGGTAGTAAGCGGTGTTCGGAGGCGTGTAGAATTCCGCGATGGCCGAGAAGCCGGACCGTGACGTATACTTGCCTCCCAGCAGGATGGCCGCCTGTTCCCGCCAGGCCAGTTCGCCGTGGATCTCCACTGCGTCGCCGAGGACGCGCGTGAAATTCGCGCCGGCCAGGGTGGTGCCGCCGCCGTCGTGTGCAACGATCACCGAGGTGTCGAACCCGCCGGCCATTACGCCATAGCGGAAAGCGGTGGTGTCGCGCGCCCCCACCTGATGCTTGCCCCATAGCCCGGCGCTCGCCCACACCACGGTGAAGTCCTGATTCCCGGCGACCCAGTCCGCTTCCGCCATCTCACGGCCTTCGTTCAGGTTCAGCCGGTCGATGGGATCGGTAGCAACGCGCGGCGGATCGAGGACGCCAGTAGCGGTGAATGCATAACCGGCCCCCCACCGCAGGATCCGCTTACCGGCGGTCAAGTCCAGATCGCCGGCGGTGAAGGCCACATAGGTTTCCCGGACGCGCACCTGCTCATGGGTTTCGCCCTGTGTCTCAGCCAACCCCGCCAGGCTGGTGGAGAACCGCAGCCGGTCCGCATACTTCCAGGCGAAGGAGGGTTCGAGCAGCACCAGGTTGCCGGCATCCGCGCCGGGCACGCTGAGGCCGGCGGCGAATGACCCTTCTTCCGTCAGCGAAAGCGAATATCGAATCTCGCCGGCTGGCTTGCCGGGAGCGGGATCCGGGTCGTCCGCGAGGGACGATCCGCAGAGCAGAAGCACCAAAACGACGGCCCGAAGGTTCATGCCACGCCTCCTAGAACCGGTCCAACCTGCCCTGATGAAACAGTTTGTCGGGAAGTTCTCGCGGCTGGAAATCGGAGAACTCGAGCACGCTATGCGATTGTTTCCGGATCTGGTCGTAGAGTGTCATGCGCGCCAGCCGCGTGGTCCCGGCCACCGGCCGGTATTCATCGAAGGTCGCGGACTTGATGTGCTTTCCGGATGTGAGATAGAACTCGGCCTTCACCGGCCGGGCGTCCGCCACGCGCAGCCAGTATACGATCTTGCGATAGGTGGAGGCTTTGCGCCTGGCCGTCAGCTCCAGCACATGGCAGCCGGTGTCGCCGCATTTCTCCCGGCGCAGGTAAGCGGCGTCATAGTCGTAAGCGTAGTTGGTGCGGGCGACGTCGCCGTTGGACGCATCGCCGGTCAGCCGTTCGAGCGGGGTGATGCGGACCGGCCGGCTGGTGTCCGGCAAGTAGACCCACATGTCGTCGCCGAGCATCAGCAGGAAGCTGCCCTTTTCCCTGGGGCTGAGAAACTCGACGTGGGTCTTGTCCGTCCCCTTCTGGGACACCCGATAGAGGTGTTCCTCATCCGCTTTGCCGGACTCGTAGTTGGTGATCTTCACGCGGCCCACGTAGCTGGACCAGCCGTTGCGCCGGAGATCGGACTGTTGCAGGAGCGCTTGCGCGTCGGCGTCCGATAGCGATGCGGCGGACGCGATCCACGCGCAGCCGGCGAGCAACCACAGCAGCCTGTCAGACATGACTGAGAGCCTCCACAATTTGCAAACGAGACGCGCGGACAGCCGGCATCAGGGACGCGGCCGCCAGCGTGATCAGCACCAGCACCGCCGCGCCGGCCATCAACGCCGGCTCATGGATGACCTTGAGCGGCATCCCCGCCGTGGTGCCGGGCGGCGGCGGGAGTACGATGTTGGAGCGATTCAGCAGCGCCCCCATGCCGGTCCCAGCGGCCACGCCGAAAGCCGCGGCCAGCATCCCCGTGAAAACCGCCTCTCCCAGGAAGAGCGCCACCAGCCATGAGCGCGGCGTGCCCATCGCCAGCATGGTTCCAATCTCGCGCGTGCGTTCGAACATCGCCATCATCAGCGTGTTAGCGCTCGACATCACGACCATGAAGAACACGATGACGCCGAGAAAGACGAAAATCCCGCTCATCATCAGGCGTACCTGTTTGTAGTAGCCGGCCAGATCGATCCATTTCCGGACTGCAAACTGTTGGCGCGATGCGGCGAGTTGGGGGAGAATCGCCGCGTACACGGCGTCGGTATTCTCGGTCTTGTCCAAGCCGATCACCAGCTTGGTGACGCGCGGGCTTTGCAAAAGACGCTGTGCGGCTGCGAGCGGGATGGTCAGCAGGCGGTCGTCCATTTCCTTGAAGCCGGTGGTCACGATTCCGGCCACGTCGACGTCGATTCCGTTGAGCGCGCCATCGGAGGTGACGGAAAGCAGCGTCAGGCTGTCGCCCGGTTTGGCGCTCATGGAACGCGCCAGCCCCGCGCCCAGCAACGCTGGACTGGACTCGGTCCCGCCTGCATCCAGGTAATGGCCGGACGCGATTCTGGGCTCGAACCCCATGCTCTTCTCCCTGGCGGCCTCCACGCCCGTGCCCATGAACACGGCGGATTTCATGCCGTTCGACACCATGCCGTAGAACTCGATGCGCGCCGTGACGCCCCGCACATGCCGGTTCCGAGCGGCCAGGCCGGTGAGGCGCTGGTAGTCCTCCAGCCCGTTGTCGAGAGCGTGCGCCTCGTCGCGCCGGAAGTAATCGGCGCTGTAAATCTGCAGGTGCCCGAGCCCGTTGCGGATGGTGCTCTCGCGCAGTCCCCAGAACATGCGGGAGAAGAACCCGCCCACCAGCAGCAGGCCGGCAACCCCGCCCGACACCACCAGCAGCGTCATCGCCGTCCGGCGCCGGTTCCGGAACACGTTTCGAAATGCCAGCAACAGAAACTTGCGCATGGTTCAGCTCCTTGAAGATTTTCGCGGCCCACCGTCGAGCACCCGGCCGGGCAGGCATTCCGGGACACCGGCGGCAGGAAGCCGCCCATCGCTCACCGGCTGCCCGCCCGTGTCTTCGACCACCTTGCCATCGCACAGCCGCACGACGCGGTCCGACCGGTCCAGCAGCCGCTGGTCATGCGTGGAAAACAGAAACGTGATGCCGAGTTTCCGGTTCAGATTCCGCATGAGGTCGATCAATTGTGCCGCGGTCTGCGTATCCAGGTTGGCCGTGGGCTCGTCCGCGAGGACCAGCGACGGGCGATGCACAATCGCCCGCGCAACGGCTACCCGCTGGCGCTCTCCTCCCGATAGAAGATCCGGCCGGTGCCCGGAGCGTTCGGTCAATCCGACGCCGGCGAGAGCCTCCGCCACCCGCTGCCGGCGCTCGCTCTCCCCCATCCGCCGCAACAGGAGCGGGTACTCGACGTTTTCCGCGGCCGTGAATACCGGAATCAGGTTGAAGGTCTGGAACACGAAGCCGATCTTTTCGCGACGCAGGGCCGCCGATGCGGCGGGTCGTAAAGTGGTGGTGTCGGCGCCATCCAACAGAATTCGCCCCCTCGATGGGCTGTCGATGCAGCCAATCAGATTCAGCAACGTCGATTTGCCGCTCCCGCTCGGTCCCGCGATGGCGAGGAACTCTCTCCGGTGGATGCGCAAGGACACGTCGTCGAGCGCCGTTACGGAACTGTGATCCAGCACGTACTGCTTACTCACATGCTCGATACTGGCCAATGGCTCCATCCGCGTCTCCTTCCAGATGGCAGAGTAAGGCACGACGCCCGAAACGTATCCCGGTGATCTGGATGGAGGGCAGAGAAGGCGGACAAAACGCGGAAAAGAGGCGACGAACGGTCGGGCGAAGACACGCGAGATCCTTGCCCCACCGAGACGCTCTGCGGCTTGTGAGCAGGCGATCGGCCGGCAGATCAGATGCCGATACTATCGGATAACTCCCCCCAGAGCATTCATTCTGGAGCCGCTTACTCCGCACGCAGCCGTCACATTAGTCGCGCAACATTGGTCATGCAGCCAGGGGCTTGCCCGCGGCCCCGACACCGGCCCGTGGCGGCACCAGCGGGATCGCTTCCAGTTCAGCCGAAGTGAAGGGCGTCGTGGGCGGACGCGGGGGCGGCGGAACCGCGGCCTGTTGACCCCACAGCAAACCTGCCGCCACACTCAAGCCAGCGGCTGCTCCCCAGAACGAGAATGTCGCAATTGTCCTCATCCGATTAGTATTGGGCGATGGACTGCCCGGTGCTCGTGCGCCGCCGCGCGGGGTAACTTTCGCGCGTGACGTACGCTGCCGCGGAACGAAGAAACGTCGGGACGAATTGCGACCCTACACGCAGGACTGCGTGACATGGCTCCGTGCGCTAAGGCAGTCTTGCGTGCGGCATGGTACCATTCCGACTAAATCGGACATTGGAGCAGCATGTGCGGAAACCGTCCCGCCGTTCGTTTCTCGCCGGAGCCGTGCTGAGCGGCGCGGCGTGCCGCCATGAAGAGGGAGCGCGGCTGACGCTCGCGGGAGAAGAAGCGCGCACGCTGGATGCGATCTGCGATCAGTTGATTCCGGCCGACCAGGACCCGGGCGCGGCGGCGGCCGGTGTGGTAGTGTTCATCGACCGCCAACTGGCCGGCCCGTATGGTCGCTATCGGCGCGCCTACCGCGAAGGCCTGGCGCGCGCCGACACTCTGAGCCGCAAGATGTTTGGCAGAGCGCTCCACCAATTGCCAGGCGAGCAGCGGCTAGCCGTAGTCACGCGCATTGAAGAGGAAGTGCGGCCATTTTTCGAGATGGTGCTGGCGCACACCATGCAGGGCTTCTACGGCAGCCCGCGACACGGCGGCAACCGCGATTATGCGAGTTGGCGAATGCTGCGTGTGCCGACGTCACCGGTGCGCGGGCGGATTCAATACGATCTGCGCCTGGGGAAGGAGTCATAGCCGTGGCGATGGCTCCCGTAGATGCGGCGGTGATTGGCGCGGGCGCCGGCGGCGGGGTGATCGCCAAGGAGCTTGCCTCGGCCGGCCTGCGCGTTGTGCTGCTCGAGCGCGGGCGCTGGGTGACGGCCTGGGGCGACCGCAAGGACGACCTGCGGAACCAGCGCACCAGTGCGCTGGGAGCGCCTTTCGGACCCGATGATGAGCGCAATCCAAGGGTGACACTGGACCGCCGCGGCCGCGAACTGGTGGTATTGCCGAGCGATGGCGCTTACTCGAACAACGCCGCCTGCGTCGGCAGCGGCACGGTGAGTTACGGCGCGATGGCCTGGCGATACATGGCGCAGGACTTCCGCATGAAGGCCGTGTACGGATGCCCGCCGGGGAGCACGCTGGACGATTGGCCGATCGCATACGACGACCTGGAGCCGTTCTACGAAAAGGCCGAATGGGAGATGGGCGTCTCGGGCGACGTTGCGCCCGATCCGTTTCACGCGCCACGCCGCCGCGGACTGCCGATGCCGCCGCTCCCGCCAAACCGCGAGTACGAGATTCTAAAACCGGCCGCGCTGCGCAAGGGCTGGCATCCGTTCGACATTCCGATGTTGCGCAACAGCGTGCCCTACAACGGTCGTGGGCCGTGCATGCGGTGCCGCTGGTGCGTGGGATTCGCCTGCGAAGTCGACGCCAAGAACGGCACGCAGAACACGGTGATTCCCGCCGCGCTCGAAACCGGCATGTGCGAGCTGCGCACGCTTGCGATGGCGCGGGAGATTGTGCTGGACGCGCGCGGACACGCCACCGCCGTAACCTACTTCGACGCCGATGACCGCCTGCAAACGCAGCCGGCGCGCCTGGTGGTGGTGAGCGCGGGCGCCATCGAAACCGCGCGCCTGCTGCTGAATTCGAAGAGCCGGCTGCATCCGAACGGTTTGGGGAACCGGCACGACTGGGTGGGCCGTAACCTGCAAGGGCACGCGTACCCGCGCGCCGTGGGCCTGTTCGATTTCGACACCTATGACGATGTGGGCCCCGGCGCCAGCGTCGCCATCTGCGATTTCAATCATGGCAATTCGGGCTTGCGCGGGGGCGCCATGCTGGCCAACGAGTTCATCCGCCTGCCGATCCAGTTCACAGGGGTGACGCCGCCCGAGACGCCGCGGTGGGGTCGCGCGCACAAGAACTACATGCGGCAGTTCTACCGCCGCTCCATCGCGGTAATGGGCCCGGTGCAGGAGATGCCCGTGTTCGATGCGCGCGTGCAACTGGATCCTCGAGTGAAGGATTTCTGGGGCATCCCCGTGGCACGACTTTCCGGCGGGCGCCATCCGCACAGCGTGGAAGTGGCGCGCGCCGTGGTGATGAAAGCGGAGGAATGGCTCCGGGAGGCCGGCGCCATACGCACCTGGACCAACGTTCCCGGCCTGGAACTGAGCGGCGGCCAGCACCAGGCCGGAACCTGCCGCATGGGCAACGATCCGCGGACGAGCGTGGTGGACCGCAACTGCCGAATCCACGAAGCCGACAACATCTATCTGGCTGACGCCAGCGTTCACGTCACCAACGGGGGATTCAATCCCGCGCTGACTATTCTGGCCAACGCCTACCGCGTGGCGGCCGCGATCATCAAGGAGCGGCACGCATGAAGTTCGCGCTGGCCGCGCTGGTGGCGATCGCGATTGCGGCGGCAATCGTTTATCCGATGGTACGTCCCAAGCCGCGGAGCGTGGGATACTGCGGAGACTGCCACGAAATGGGCGATTCGAGCACCGCGTGGCTGGGTTCGGCGCATCGCGGCGTGGCGTGCTCGGATTGTCATGGCGGTGTGTTGCAGATGGGCAACGCGCGGCGGCTGGACCAGCACGCGCGCGGCGTGGTGCCGGAGCAAATCCGCGTCCACCAATGGTCGGACGTGGAAGCCATCGTGGGGCGGTGTGGCAACTGTCACCAGGAGGAGTTCGCCACGTGGCGCGCCGGCCCGCACGCGATGACCTACGCCCAGGCCTTCACCGACCGCGACCACAACCGCAAGCGCATCTTGATGGAGGACTGCTTCCGCTGCCACGGGATGCACTTTCAGGGATCGCTGTGCGACATGGTTACGCCCGTCGATACGAACGGGCCGTGGCGGCTGGTGGACGCCCGGTGGGCGGAGCGCGCGGCGATTCCGTGCCTGGCCTGCCACCAGATGCACCGGCTTGGGCAGCCGGAGGCGGCGCGTGTGCGCCGTCCGGAATCGGCCGGCGCCTTGCAGACAATGGCGGCGCCCTCGTTGGCGCTGTTCGATCGTCGCGCACAAGGCCACATTGCGCTGGCCGCGCTGCCGCTGCCGGAAATGGTCGAGGGCGGGCGGCACGTGAAGATGAGTCCCGATCAGCGCCAGGCGCTCTGCTACCAATGCCACGCTGCCAGCGCCGCCATGCAGGCGGGCGATAGCGACGACCGCACGCCCGTGGGCATCCACGAAGGGATCGGTTGTCTGGCCTGCCACCAGGGACACGGCGAGCGGACGCGCGCTTCCTGCGCCAACTGCCATCCCAAAATGTCCAACTGCGGGTTGGACGTAGAGAAGATGGACACCACTTTCCGCTCGCGCTCCAGCCGCCACAACATCCACTTCTTCCGATGCGTCGATTGCCACACTCACGGTGTGCCGAAGCGGCGCGATTCGGCGGGTGTGAGATAGAGCCTGGGCCGCGACCAGCTTTTGTGGTCGTGCTCGAAGTGGCTGCCGATCAAGGGCTAGACCAGGCGGTCACTCTTCATGACTGTAGGGGCGCGGTGGCCGAGGCCGGTGCGGGCTGAGTAGAGACTATCCTAGCCACGGGGACTCGTGAGCCACTTGGCCGCTTAACGTCGTGCCCCCGGATTTGCCCGGAGGGACCGCTACCGATAATGTTCACAGACATCCCGGAAGCCACAGGCCCGGCACCGGTCCGTTTGCGAGTGGCTGCGCGGAACATTGGGCGAGTTACGGGCCTGCCTCATGTCGGCCATGATTCTCAGGATGGCCGCCATAAGATGGAGGGCATCGTGCGCCAGCGATGAACTTACCGGGCGGCAACCTGGTGCGCTTCTTCGCGTAGCGGAACGACTGCCAGGGTCGAAGATCTCCTTCGATTCGGTCGGCTCCTCTCTCGGTACGCGGTTCTCTATCGGCTTTGCGGGGGAACTACATGACACCCCGCTTGGGGGAACCTACGACGTGTCGTCCCCATCTCACGAAAACGGGGTGTTCGAGCTCACCAAGCGAGGTCCCGACGCGCCACGTGCGGGTTTCAACCTGAAAGACTGTATCAGCGGGCTGTCGGGCTCTTGCCCCGGCCCGGACCGCCGCCAGTTCGTCGCCCCGTAAATGGGACAATAGGATCGCATCCAATCCACGATCGACGCTTTTCGTTCTGGGTCGGTCTCGCTGGTGGGGCGGCGCAACTCTGGCAAATCAACCCTCATGAACGCCCTGGTGGGGCAAAAGATCGCCATCGTGGCGGATAAGCCGCAGACCACGCGGACCGCCGTACAGGGCGTACTGACGCTGCCGCGGGCGCAGATCATTTTCGTGAACACGCCCGGCATTCAACGGCCGATTCGCCGCTCAACAGGCGGCTGATGGATACCGTGCGCAACTCGCCCGGGGAGCGCGACCTGCTGCCGTACGTGGCCGACGCGGCACGGCCCTTCGGCGAGGAGGACCGCCGCGCCGTCTCCATGCTCGCCGAGTCCCCCGCGCCGGCGCGGCTGGTGCTGAACAAGATCGATCTCATGCGCGAGAACGCCCGTCTGCTTCCGCTGATCGAACGCTAGGAGGCGGCGCACGATTTCGCGGACTACGTCTCCGTTTCCGCCACCCGCGGCAAGGGCCTCGACGTCCCGCGCCAGTCCATTGTCGGCCACCCGGCCCGCGCGGCGCCGGATGGCCGGGCCACCTTGAAATGCCGCTCCGGTTGGTCCATGATCGAGATGGGCTTATGCGTATCCTTTTGGTTACATCCTTGACGTTACTGACCGCGCTCGCGGCAGCGTCCCAGACGACGGGCACCGGCTGGCAGCTCGTGTGGAGCGACGAGTTCAACGGCCCGGCGGGCACCCCGCCCGACCCCTCGAAGTGGAACAACGATCTGGGCGGCGGGGGCTGGGGCAACGGCGAAATCGAAACCTACACGAACTCCACCAACAACGCGTTTCAGGACGGCAAAGGCAACCTGGTAATCAGGGCGATCCGCGATTCAAGCGGCAATTACACGTCCGCGCGCTTGCAGACCGGGAGCCCCGGCGCTTCCACTCACTCCGCGGATCTGAGCTTTACCTACGGCCTGGTGGAAGCCAGAATCAAGCTTCCGTTCGGCCGTGGCGTGTGGCCCGCCTTCTGGATGCTGGGCGAGAATATCGGAACCAACCCATGGCCGGCGTGCGGCGAAATCGACATCATGGAGAATTTCGGCACCTACGGCAGTGTCAACGATGCGTCCCTCAACAACGGCACAATCCACGGTCCGGCGAGCAGCTCCCCGGGCGCGCCCGACTATAACGGGGGTGCCGGCATAGGCGCGTCAACGGCACTCCCCTTGGGCGAAACGGTGTACGACGATTACCACGTCTACGCCATTCAATGGTCGGAGAACTCGATCCAATTCCTCGTCGATGGGGCTACTTACGCGACGCGCACGCGGGCATCGCTGCCCTCCGGCGCGCCATGGGTGTTCAACGCGCCGTTTTTCGTTCTGCTGAACCTGGCGATCGGCGGGCCCAACACGTTTCTCGGAACGCCGAGTGCCAACTCGCCATTTCCGAACCAGGACATGCTGGTGGATTACGTGCGCGTCTATCAACCGGTCACGGTCAGCCCCACGACGCCGGTGATCGCGCCCTCGGGAATTCTGAATGCCGCTTCTTACCTTGGAGACATTGCGCCCGGCAGCCTGGCGACGCTGTTCGGCAACAACCTCGCCGATGGCACGTACCAGGGCGCGCAAGTGCTCGGCAGCGGCAACGACTTCCTCACCTCGGTGGCCGGCGTGAGCGTGAGCGTGAACGGCGTTAAGGCGCCGCTCATATTCGTCAGCCCGGCGCAAATCAATTTCCAGGTGCCGTGGGAAACCGCGCCCGGCGCGGTGAATGTGCAGGTGACGAGCGCGGGCGGGCAAAGCGCCGTCGAGCAGATTACCATCGCGTCCACGGCCGCGCCTTCCATGTTTCTCAACAACTACTCGACCGGAATGGCGTGGGTGACCGGAACGGCGGCGGAAGGCTGCCCCATCTCGCAGTGCGCCCTCCAGGCGGGCGGCACGTATCAACTCTGGGCCAACGGACTGGGGCCGAAGAACGCGCCCGAGCAGGACGGCGTGGGCGACGGCGCAACGAGCCTCAACGACTTATCGGTGGTGGGCGGCACGGCGAGCTGCCAGTTGACGATTGGCGGCACGGCGGCCACGGTGACTTACTGCGGAGCGGCGCCGGGCTACATCATCGACCAGTTGAACTTCCGGTATCCGGCGGGCATTCCGGCGGGCGCCCCGTCGAAGGGGTGCTGACCATCGGCGGCGCCACGGGCAGGTTCTGGCTGCCGGCTCCGTCCACTGCGGACCAGGTTGCGGCACAAATGGCGCGGTACATGCTCAGCCAGATGACGCAGGCGCAGAAACTGCAACTGGTGGCCGGAGCGCTCGGCCCCGTCACCAACATCTTCAACCCGCCGAATGGCGCGGGCGGCTATATCCCCGGCATTCCAAAGCTGGGCATTCCGGACCTCTACTTCGCCGACGGCAGCCTGGGAGTGGCCGATAGCGCGAGGCCGGCCACGGCGCTGCCGTCCTCCATCGCCAGCGCCGCCACCTGGGACGTGCCTCTGGCGTATCAGTTCGGATCGGTAATCGGCGCGGAGGCCAGCGCGTTCGGGCTGAACGTGAACCTGGGGGGAAACACCAATTTGATTGGCCGGGAGCCGCGCGACGGCCGCACCTTCGAGACCAAGGGTGAAGATCCGATCCTGGCCGGCAAGATCGCCGCGGCTCACGTGATGGCCATTCAGGACCAGCACGTGATCGGGTGCGTGAAGCACTACGCGTTCAACGACCAGGAGACCGGCCGCACCGAAAGTAACGTCATCATCGACGACCGCGGCGGGCGCGAAAGCGACCTGCTGGCGTTTGAGATCGGCGTCAAGGACGCGGGCGTGCAGTCGGTGATGTGCTCCTATAACCTGCTGAACGGCGTCTGGGCCTGCGAGAACCCATACTTACTCACCCAGGTGCTAAAGACCGATTGGGGCTTCACTGGATTTGTCATGTCGGACTGGTGGGCGCTGCCGGCCTCGGGGCCCGCCTCGACGGCCGCAACCGCGGCGAATGCCGGGCTGGATCAGGAACAGCCGGACAACCAGTTCTTCAACGCCACTGCGCTTGAGGCGGCCGTGGCATCGGGCCAGGTGCCGCAATCGCGCGTGGACGACATGGTGACACGAATTCTGCACGCGATGTACCAGGTGGGAGTCTTCAACCAGCCGCCCGCCGTCACGTCGCTCGGCCCGGCCATGGTGGCCGCCGACGAGGCCATCGCGCAAACCGTGGAGGAGCAGGGCGCGGTGCTGCTGAAGAACGCGAATGGGCAACTGCCCCTGAACGCGGCGAAGCTCAACTCGATCGCGGTGATCGGCTCGCACGCCGATATCGGGGTGATCTCGGGCGGCGGCTCGGCGCAGGTGTATCCGACCGAGGGCGCGGCGCTCTATGAAGGGTATCCCGCCGTTCCCGGCTGGTCGCGGGTGGTCTGGGATCCGTCTCCGCCGCTCGAGTGGATCCGGGCCGCGGCGCCCAACGCGACGGTGTCGTACAACGATGGAACCAGTACCACCACGGCAGCCAGGCTGGCGGCATCCTCGGACGTGGCGATCGTATTCGTGAGCCAGTGGACCAGCGAAGGGATGGACCTGCCAAGCCTGAATTTCACCGACGTGATTCACTCGCCGCCCATCAATCAAGACACGCTGGTGCAAGCGGTGGCGGGCGCCAATCCGCACACCATCGTGGTGATGGAAAATGGCGGGGCGCAAGTGCTGCCGTGGCTGGGCAGCGTGAGCGCGGTGCTGGAGGCCTGGTTTCCCGGGATTCGCGGCGGGCAGGCGATCGCCAATATCCTGTTCGGCGGCGTGAACCCGTCGGGCAAGCTGCCGATTACGTTTCCCGCCAGCGTGAACGATCTGCCCCGCCCGGTGATTCCCGGGTCGCCGTCCGCAGCCACCCCCTTTGTGACGAACTACTCCGAAGGCCTGCTGGTCGGCTATAAGTGGTACGACTCCCAAGGGTACACTCCGGAGTTCCCTTTTGGCTTTGGACTGTCGTACACCACCTTCCAGTTTTCCAACGTGGCGCTGGCGAACAACCTGACACGCGGCAATCCCAACCTACGGGTGACGTTCAACCTGACGAACACGGGTACGGTGGCAGGCGCGGAAGTGGCGCAGGTTTACCTGGCACTGCCGGCCAGCGCGGGTGAGCCGCCCAAGCGCCTGGTGGGATGGCAGAAGGTTTGGCTCACGCCCGGACAGCAGCAGAGCGTGACGGTGGAAGTGGATGAGAACGATTCTTCGCATCCGCTGTCGTACTGGGACACGAACTCGAAGAGTTGGCTGACCGCGCCAGGCACCTACACCGTGTATCTGGGAAACTCCTCAGCGCCATCCAGCCTGCAGGTTGCCGGAACCTTCCAAGTAGGTTCGTAGGGGCTGACACGCTTCGGCCGAGAGGAGCGAGGGATACAGCGTGAGGCGCGGCGGATCGCCGGGCTTCGCGGACGGACCCGGAGCGCGGCCTTGTTAGCCCGGATATCTCACCGATCTATAGCAAAAGCCGCTTTTCATGGCATAACTGAGTTTCCAGACAACAGTTTGCGCCAGGGAGAAAGCGGCTTTTTGCTATGACAGAGTGTACCCAATCCTGCTTCCCGTTTGCACCTCATTGTTCGCGTGACGTGGTGGCCCGCTTCGACGGCGGACGGATCGCCACCGAGGCCGGTGCACTGTTGCTCCGCCGGTGGAACAGCAGACCCGCATCCTGCGCCAGTTCGCCAACTGTTTCCGCGACTACCGGCGAGCAGATCTGGTCGAGCACAGCGTCAGCGAGTTGGTGCGGCAGCGCGTGTACGGCATCGCCTTGGGCTACGAGGATCTGAACGACTACGACCGGTTGCGGCAAGATCCCTTGCTGGCGCTGCTGAGCGGCAAGCGCGACGTGGAGGGCGGGCACCGGCGGCGGAAGCGGGACCGCGGCAAAGCCGGCGCCGGCAAGAGTACCTTGAACCGGCTGGAACTCACGCCCGCCGACGCCAAGCCCAATGCCCGCTACAGGAAGATCGTCATGGACGAGGCCGCCGTGGATCGCCTCCTGGTGGATCTCTACATCCAGGCCCAGGAGCGGCAACCCGAGCGCATCGTTCTGGATCTGGATGCCACCGACGATCCCGTGGGGATGTTTTGCCCGCCCGGATACAGCGCATACGGATCGAACCCCGAGCGGTGCGGGAAATGCGCCAGCAGATTGTGAACCGTACGCACGTGGAACCACGCGGCGCTCTCCTGGAAGTTGACTCCATCGCCCGGGAAAACCACGGGATACGCCGGCAGCACCCGCAGAGCGAAAGCTACCGCCGCCGAACCGGCAATTGCGAGGGCCGATGTCAGGCGTCTCATGACGGGCCAGCCTGCCGGATCAAGGTCACCACCGCGGCAAATGTCCAATGTGGCAGCGGATTGCCGCTCACCCGCCCGCGCTGGAGTTGCACTTCCGCCGTATCTTCGACAGTGACCATGCGCTCCTCTTGCGGCATGAACCGCGACAGCGCGTGGCGCTCGGTGGTCTGGCCCGAGCCCGTCCCGTCGGCGCCGATCGGGGCGGCGATTTCGCAAGGCCCGGCGCGGTCGCCTGCTGACAGCGGCATGAGAAGACATTGTACATCGCGCCTACATCGTGAACGGCGCCTTGCTCAAGCCGACTCTGTCGTCTCCGGTCCCGCTTGATGTCCTTGCCACGGCGAGGTAAGGTCCAAATGGCTACCGATATTGCCCATTATGAGGGCTCGAATGAATGATCCGGTTGCGGTTCCGCAAACGAACCAATGGCACAAACTCAAGGCGCTCGTGCTCGACAGCTGGACCATCCGTTCCAGGCGCCTCCGGTCCTGGCGGGCGTGCACGATGGGCAACTGGCGTTGGAGTTTCAGGCGGCGGCAACTGGACAGCAGACCGGCGGTGGACAACTTCGCAAGGCGGGAAACAGGAGGGTTCGGAGGGCGGGATTAGGACAGCAAATCCGAACCCAGATACGCCCTAACCCGCTGACCAATCGAGCGGGAACGAGGAGTTATGCCTATTGGCTACAACGCGCACGACGATGCGGCCTGTCCAATTTGGACAGCAGTGCTTACCAACCTGCCCCACAGAACCGCCGCAGGCGGCAAGCTATTGAAAGTTAGCAGCACCTACGGCACCAGTTGATAGCTCACGAACGCCAGTCTGCGGCCGTCCGATGACCAGGAGGGCACGTTGATGGTTCCCTGGCCGCCGAATAGTCTCGCCAACACGGTGATCTTTCCGGTGCCGAGCGTCAGCAGCCGCAGCATCACATCCTTGTTCTCCGGATGACCGCTGACTTCCTTTTCGTAGGTGACGAACACAATCTGCCGGCCATCCGGCGAAATGTGAGGAAACCAGTTATTGAAACCATCGGACGTGACCTGCTCCTGCCCGCTGCCATCCGGCTTCATGCGCCAGATTTGCATCGTCCCGGTGCGCACGGAGTTGAAGTAGATGTACTGGCCATCGGGCGAGTACTCCGGGCCATCGTCAAGTCCCTCGGCAGTAGTCAGGCGCGTTTCCTCTCCGCCGGCCGCGGGAATCGTGTAGACATCGAAATTGCCGTTGCGCTCGCCGCAAAAAGCCAGAGTCTTGCCATCGGGCGACCAGCCGTGCCAATACGAAGGCGACTTCTCCGTGATCCGGCGCGGCGCCCCGCCGCCAATGGGCACGATGTAGACGATCGACCGGCGCTCCTCCTGCGATTGGTCGCTGACGGCCAGCAGCGTGCCGTCGGGCGAGATGCCATGGTCGTTGTTCAGACGCGTGGCGAAACCGGTGTCGATGGGTTGCGGCTTGCCGCCATCCGCCGGAATGCGAAGCAGGTGTCCGTCGGCATTGAACAGCAGCCAGTTGTCGCGCGTCCAATTGGGCGCTTCGAAACGACCCGGCGCCACGTAGACCACGCGCCGGTCGGTGGACGCCACGGTGATGGTTTCGAGCGTGCTGTACAGCTTCGGCTGCCCGGACGCGGCCGGCGCCAGCGCCACTTCCACGTTGCTGAAGACGGCGGTTTCGACGGCATCCTTATTGTGAGCGCAGACCCCAATGCCGATGTAGAACGGGTCCCGCAAGGCCATCCGCATCGATCCCCCGGCCAGGTGCGGATCCTCCCCAACGGCAGCGACCGACAGATAGAAGTAAGCTCCCGACCGGGCCAGGCGCACCCGCTTGGGCGCCGCGACATTCGACTGAATCTCGTGGGTGGCCGCACCCCCCTCGTCGCGGGACTGCAGCGACGTCAAACCGTTACCGTGCACGGCCACGTCCACGTACGCGGAATCGGCATCCAGGCTCTGCCGGATCATTAGAACGGCCTTCTTATGGGGATCGCCGGTGGCCGTCGGGAATGCGATATCGGCCGCAATCGACCCATTGCCCGACATTTTCTTCCAGACAAACTGGAAGGCGTCCGCGGCGGCCCACAGGTTTTCGCCGCTGCCGGTGATACGGTACGTGTGCTTGGCCGCATCGTATTCCACCGAACCCGGGTGCAACACCGCCCCAACGTCTCCGTGACCTTCAAACATGCCGGTCTGAGCGTGGGTAGACGGCGGCTGGGCCAGCCCCAAGACCAACGCCAGCACCGCCAATGAGCCAGTCTGTCCGATTCGCATCGTCAAATCCTCCCTGGCGAATTCGCCTGGTGATTATGATATCCCACGCGCACTGCCACAACGAGACGTGAAACCGGGCCACGAGGCGTTGATAGGGACTCCCAAGAGTGGTGGGTGGTCAATCGATGGCTCTGCCGAGGTCCGTGGATCAAGGCTAGGAGATTCGGGTCTCATCCATCGCATGATGACTTCAGCGATGAGGGGAGCGCGTAGCACGCTGTGTCGGGTTGCGGACCCCGGCCATGGTTCACTTCGGCGAGAGCGAGACCGTTCTGGCCCGGTGCCGACTCGTGCTCGACGCCGCTTACCAAGCGCACCCGGAACGCTTCGTTCGGCGACCACTCAAACTGTTACTCTTGCCCTCGGAGGTGTGGATCGACGGGCCGGATCCACCCGGCCAAAAGACAGAGGGAGGAGGCCAGTAAACTCCCATGCCGGGCGTCTCAAAATGCCTGACACGCGCCGCAGTGCCCCTGCGGTCGAAAATGGATGTTGTGGTACGCTTGTCGGAGCCGGGATGTTGGTATGCGCCCAAGCGCCTGCAAGCTCGTTGGCAGACTCGTCGCGTGCGCGGTGTTCATCGCACTCCCTCTGCCCGCCGTCGCTCAGACTCCGGATGCGACCCACGTCTACAGCATCGGCGAATACGTCGATCTGTCTGCCGCCATCGCAATGGCGGAGGTGAAGAAGAGCGACTCCGGCGGCTGCCAGTCGGTGTTGGAGTTAGGCGAGTTTCTCAAGGGAAAAGCCCCGGCTTCCAAGCGAAGCCTCTGTGGCCCGCCAGCGATGCGCTGCTATCCCCCAGGCTTCCGCGATTGCGCAATGGGGTACATCCAGGTGCCGCCGGATTCCGGCCGGGTGGTCGCGCTGTTGTGGAGCGGCTGGGAAAGCAAGGCGTGCCCGTTCGTCGAGGTGTATTGGGGAGCGCAGGAAATTGCGGCGGTCCGCGCCTTTGTGAAGATCTACGCTCTTCCCTCCGAACGCCGCAGGCTGGAGGAGCTTCGCGCGCTGGGCGACGATCCCAATCCTCGATTCAGGCAAGAACTCTTCGCCGCCTTCGAGCGGATGAGAAATCCCGCCAATCTCCCCATTATTCTGGATCTGTTCGGCAAGCTGGACCCCGCCGGACAAACCAGCGTCGTGGAGGTTCTGGAGTCGATTGGCGACGTTCGTGGAGTCCCGACCCTGCTCAAGGCCCTGAACTCCCCGGATTCTCGGGTCAGCCTGGCAGCGGCGAGGGTGCTGGAGGCCCAATTCCGCTGGTTCCCCGGAGTTGAGGAAGCCCTGCGAAAGATCTGGGATGACAGCGATCCCAAGACTCGCTTCCAGAAAGCCGAAGCTCTACGGGACAGCGGCCGGACGGATCGCGCCCGCCCTCTTTTCCTGGCCGTCGCGCAGGACCAACGCGAAGACGAGCATCGCCGCTACCAATCCATTATCGGCATTCTCCCGTCGCCCTCTCCGTCCGAGCGCAGCGCTTTACGGGACGCCATCCACCCGCTGTTTGCGCGCCTGAGCGCGCTCGACCTCTATTCCGATTCTGCGTCAACGTCCAGTATCCTGCGTGCGTTTGGCAGCGCGAGGGACCTGGATCTGCTCATCCCGCTGCTCGCATCCCCGAAAGGCGACTGGGGGGGCTACTGGTGCCGGCCGTGCGATGCCGCCATGGCGATTCGGGAGTTCGGTCCGGCCGCGCGCCGGAGCGCCGCTGAACGCTTGCTCGGGCGGCTCGGCTCTCTCTCGGATGACGAATTCCTCGCTCTTCTCTGGCTTGGCGACAGCGCCCAGCTTCGACGAGCTTCCGTCTCGAAATGGGAAGCCTTTCTCCCTTTGGCTGGGGTGGGCCAGCAGCAGGACGAAGGGATGTTCCTCATTCGCGTCCTTCGGAATCACCCCAATCTGCCGCGCCTGGCGCAGCATTGGATCGCCTTCCGGCTGGGCGATCTGAAGGAGAAGCGCTCGGTCGGGGAGTTAATCGAGCTGTTCAAGAACTCCAATCGAATTCACAACCAGTTGCAGATCGTCCCCGTTGCGCTCGGCGAGATTGGCGGGCCGCAGGTCGAGGCCGAGGCGGCCAAACTGCTCACCGACCTTAGCCCTGAGATCAGGCGGACCGCGCTGGGCATTCTCTGCCGGATCGGCAGCGTCAAGGCGCTTCCATTGCTCCGCAGGATGCTCGCCGGCGACGATGACGGAAAGTTCACGGCCGTCGCCTCGATGGGCTCTTTGGGGGAGCCGGAAGATCTCAAAACGCTGGTTCCTATGGCCGACTTCTGGACGGGCGAGCGAGCCAACCGCAACCACCACTGGGCCGCGCTCGCCGTGGCTGGAATCCGCTGGCGCTACCATCTCAGCGGCCCTTTCGTTCAGCCATAATGCCTCTATCGTTGGATCCTGTCGTTTGCTGGCAGCATTCTCTTGAGCACGGGCGGCCGAGTGGTCAAGCACACCCGTCACTACTGGCTGATGCTGGTTGAGAGCCACCTGACCAGCCGTCTGTTCGGAAGCATGGAAAGACGGATCGGCGCCCTCGCACTGGCGACGGGGTAGACGTAGGCGATGGGACCGGCGAAATCAGGCAGACCAGGACGTGGGGGACGGAGAACCGTCTGTGGGAATCGCTTCAAAGGAGCGGCTTCCCGGTTTGGGTCTTTCCGGCAAGACGGAACTGGCGTTCGGCCGGGCCAAAAGGCCGCTCCCGGAGAATGACCATCCACGGTTGCCGTTCGACCACAAGATCGTGAGAAGAATCGCCGGGCCGCCGCCATGTTCGAATTTCAGACCTTGCCGCCGCCTTGGGTCGGCGGCCAAGATGCTATTGCACCGAAACTATCACCCCGTTCCGGCTGGCGTTTCCGCCGACTGATACCGATATCGGAAGGCTGCCGGACGGGACATTGGTGGGAATCTGGACGTTGAGTTGCATCACGCCCGAAACCAAGCCTGGCGCTTCTCCGTAAAAGCTGGCGTACGCTGGTTGGCCGCCGATGAGAACTGCCACCTGTAGCACGGGCTGTGGCGACAACGGAGCGGTAACCGCAACGGTCGTTACTTTTCCCGTCACTCCCCGCGGAAATGTCTGCCCTTCGCCGGTCAGGATCAAAGTGAGATAGCTGCCCTTTGGGGCCGGGTTGCTGGGCGCGTTGTAGCTGTTGTCCTGGTTCAGGGCCGCGGCAGGACCAGTTCCCGAACCATTGAACGTGAGGATGGCCGGGGCGGAAGCGGCAGGCGTCAGCGAGAAAGCACTCGAAGTCCGCCCCTGGAACTTAACCTGCACGGCGGGGCTCAAAAGGCCCTGGATCTCGTATGGCACTACCGCGTTGATCTGCGTCGAGCTCACGTACGTCAATGGAGCCGGGTAACCACTGAACAGAACCGGCACACCACCCACCAGGGTGGAAACCTTGCCGTTTTGGTCGAGCGTCAATCCTGCCGGGGCCGAAGGTCCGAGACCGGTTCCGCCGAGAGTGACGATCTCGCCCGGCGATATCGGCCCGCTCTCGAAGTTGGCCGCATTTACCAGCGCCGCGATGATAGGCTGAGGCACCGCGGCTTGAGTGATGGTTACCGATACGCCCGCGATCAAAACCGTCGCGGCAATGGCTTCAGCCGGGGACCGTAAATTCGGCACTTGGCCGCAGCATTCTCCGGACACGATCGTCAAGATCGCATACAACAAACCGTTGAAGGCGAAAAGCCACATGAACATGAAGTGGCTTAACGGCGCATACGCTCTTCGAAGTCCCCGCAGATTTCAAAGTGACGGAAAGCCCCCGCGGCGGAGGGATGCCCTCCGGAGCGAACCGGTAGGCCGGTAGCCCGCCGTTTCTACGCCAGCAGTTCCTGGGCGCGGATGAGCCGTTCGGCGACCCTCACGCCGTTGACGCAGTGCACCGGGCACTCCGCGCAATCCGCGCAACGCAGGGCCTTCACCTCTTTCGGCAGGGCGGCAAAACTCCTCTGGGCCAGGGGGAAATCCCGGTAAAAATCCGCGTACGCCAGGATGCGAAGCTGGTCCTGCACCGGCATGCCCTTGGGACACTGGCCGCGGCAGCTATAGCACATCCGGCAGTAGTAGGGGCGGACCTCCTCGCTGCGAGCCACCAGCCGCTTCTCGTCCTCGGCGGTAAACTTCTCGCTCAGAGCCCTGATGTTCAGCTCCAGCATTTCCAAGTCCCGGACGCCTGGAATGGTGGTGGCCACCGCGGGGTTCCGCAGCACCCATTTGAGCGCGGGGAGGGCATTGCCGAGGGCCTGTGGCGGCGGTTCTCCCCCGCCCTTGGGCATTTTGGGCAGCCCGCCGCCGTACGCGGCCATGACTTTCATGGCCGTCAAGCCGATTCCAGCCTTACTCAATTTGGCGATGGCCGCGTCCCTTCCCTTGCCCATGGTGAAGTTGTAGGTAAAGGTGACGGCGTCGATATTGCCGGCCTTCAGGAAGTGGTCCGCCATGAGGTCGAGGTCGTGCGTGCTGACCCCGAAGAAGCGGATCTTCCCCTGCTTCTTGGCGGCGCTGCCGGCTTCGAGCAACTCGTCCGGAACCTCCTCGGGCTTGCTCTTGGCGTGGAGCAGCCAGATATCGATCCGGTCCGTGGACAGGTTCTTCAGGCTGGCCTCAAGATCGGACATGAAGACTCCGCGGGTCCTGGCGGGGGTCTTGCTAACCACCACCACCTTGTCCCGAGGAACGCCTTTGAGTCCCTGGGTCAGCAGGCGTTCGCTATTGCCATTGGCGTAATCGCTCGCGGTGTCGAAGTAGTTGATACCAAGATCGACGGCGCGGGCGATGATGGAGGGATCGGGCGTGAAACCGGTGCCAAACCCGACCGGGCAAACTTTCAATCCCGTCTTACCCAAGGTCCGGTAAGGAACAGACGATGGCGCCTGAAACGCGGCGCCGGGGCGAGATCCCGCGAGCCCGATGGCCGGGAGGGTCAGCCCAACTTTGAGAAAACTCCTGCGTGAAGAATCCGAATCCATATTAGCCGGGATTTCCTTTTTGGACTTCCAAATCTCATTCAGTATAATCCGAACCGCCATCCTCTGGCCCGGCGAACTGAATCCTTCCTCCGGACGTTGAGGACATCATCCTGGAGCCGGGTCCGCTGAGGTCCCTTCGGGGCACTATCAAGGCCGATTTTCCCCGGGAAGCGGGCAGGCCCCTGGGCGATGTTGGGATTCGCCTGGTTGCCCCCGGCGTCACGCAGCATATGAACTCCAATCCCGACGGTACTTTCTTCTTCGATCAACTTAGTGCCGGCAGATACCAGGTGAGGGTGGATACCAACGGAGCCACCTTCGTCCGATCCATCCGTCAAGCAGGGCACGATGTCCCGGCCGATGGCATGCTGGTCGGCGACACTGAGCTGGAGCCGTTGGAAATCGTGATTTCTGCGGGTTCAGCCACAGTTCAGGGATCGGTTGCGCTCCCAGGCGCCAACTTGGACGAGGGCGTGGATGTTGCCTTTCTGCGGGAAGCCGGCGGTTCTCTGGTTTTGCGGCGCGAGATGTTTGCCGTGCTCCCCAAGGCCTTCCGCCAGCGAAATGAGACGCCTGCGACGGCCTTGAACTCGGCCGTTACGGCAAACCGGCTCACGGAGTTTCATGCGGAGGGCATGCCAGCGGGGGACTACCTGGTCTTCGCCTGGCTTGGGGATTTCGGAGTTGCCAAAGATCTCCCGTACAATACGCCGGAGTTTCTCAAGCGCTTCGGGTGGGCCGGGGAGGGAATCAGCATCGGCGAATCGGAAACTCGGCGCTTGACCATCCGTAACGCCCTTCCATGGGATGCGTTCGGGCTGAACTGATGCCGTTCAATGGGCCGGGCGGGATCTCACGAGAAACCCGCGGGGCGTGCGCCGGCAACGTCCAGGGTGCGCTCGAAGGCGAGCCCGGCGCATCCCAGGGTGCCCTCGTCGAAAAGGCGCCCGATCAGGGTGATGCCGTGGGGCACGCGGCGCGGCGGCGAAAACCGGGGCAGGGGATGCGCCGGGTCCGGCGCCCAGTCGCTGCGCGCCTCGGAAACTTCCACGAAGCCGGCACGAAGAGTCAGCGAGGGATGGCCGGTGAAATTGGCGATGGTCAGCGTCTCATCGCGCAGCGAAGGGACCAGCAGCAGATCCACCTGGGCGAATACGCGCGCCATTTCCTCGGCCACTCTGCGGCGGAAGCGGTCGGCCTGCACGAAGTCCACCGCGGAGAGAAAGCGGGCCTGGCGAAAGATGTTGGGCCAGGCATCGGGAACCTGGGCCTTGAGTTCCCTCAGGCCGCCGGCGAGAGTAAGATCCTCGAACGCGGCGGCACTCTCGGCGAAGAGGATCAGGTTGAGCGAGTCGTAAGGCCAGTCGGGTAGGGATACCTCGACGGGCACCATGCCGAGCTTCCGCGCGACATCGAGCGCATGGCGATCGACCTCGGTGGCGGGGCTTTCCTTCATCCACGCCGGGAAGTATCCGACGCGCAGGCCGGCGGCGGAGGCCGTGGCATCGAACTCGAGGCGGCTGGGTACGCTCGAGATGTCGCCCGGGTCGGGGCCGGAAATGGCATGCAGGACGAGGAACGCGTCCTCGACGCCGCGGGTCATGGGTCCGAGTTTGTCGAGCGACCAGCAGAGGGTCATCGCGCCCGTGCGTGGCACGCGGCCGAAGGTGGGCCGCAATCCCGTGACGCCGCAGCGCATGGAAGGGCTGACGATGCTGCCTTCGGTCTCGCTGCCGATGGCAAAACCAACCAGGCCCGCGGCAACGGCGGCGCCGGGACCGGCACTCGATCCGGACGAGCCTTCCTCGGGGAGCCACGGATTCATGGTCTGGCCGCCGTACCAGACGTTGTTAAGCGCCAGCGCGCCGAGGCTCAGCTTGGCAACCAGGACCGCTCCGGCATCGTGCAGGCGCTTCACCACCGCGGCATCCTGCGCCGGCACGCGGTTGCGGTATGGCTCAGCGCCATAGGTGGTGGGGATGCCGGAGGTGTCGAGCAGGTCCTTGGCGCCCCACGGTACGCCGTGGAGCGGGCCGCGGTAGCGTCCAGCGGCGATCTCGCGATCGGCCTGCCGCGCTTGCGACAGAGCCAGATCGGGCGTCAGCGTAATGACGCAGCGCAGCCGTGAGTCGAAGCGCCCCAACCGGTCCAGATAGAGGCGTGTCAGCCGCTCGGAGGTGAGCTGGCGGGTTTCAATCCATCGGGACAGCCGGGAAAGCGGAGCGAACGCGATGTCCGGATCGGAGGCGGGAAGGGGACCCGGTGCTTCCGCGGTGCGGATGAAACGATCGGTTGTCAGGACCGGCAACACGGGGTCCCAGCGCGAGGCGGGTGCCACGGACGGAGGCAAGGGAACCTTGCGTGGTCCCGTGCGGCGCTCGTAAAGCGGCGCCATCATCTTACTCCAGTTACCGGCTGCCATCCGGCGGTCCGCCGCGCCGATCTCGAACTGCACGAGTTTCTCCGCTTCCGCGAAACTGACGGGCGAAACCGGTGGGCCCACGTCCGGCGCGGTGCCGAAGGCCGGTGGGGCTCCGGGTGGAGGAGATGCGGAGCCGGGCGTGGTCTTGCGGCAGGCCGCGGCCGTAGTCATCAGCGCGGTGGAGGCATAGCTCAGGAATCGCCGGCGTGAGTTCGACATTGTCTCTCCGAATGCCATTGTAGCGGGTGGGGCTGGTGGCGGTGATGTGTAGAGGCTGGACGACTTACCCGCCGACGGTTGCAACGGGTGTTACTGCAAAGGGTATTAAGCAGGGTGCCGAGATGCGGGAGGCATCAAATGTAGATGAGGGCTGACCGGCACCTTGCTCAGAACCCTCTGCAATATCGGTAGCTAACCGGCGGCTGAGGAACCGCATCAGCCTGCTCCTGCGCCGCCTCTTCCTTCCGCTTCTCGTCGGCTTTACGCTGGCGCGCGGCGATCTCGTCGAGGGCGCGCCGCTTCGCCTCCATCCGAACGTGGGAGTAGCGCGAGATCATGGCGCGCGAGACATGCCAGGCGATGCTCATGATTACCTCGTCCCCGGCGCCCGACTCAAGTGCCGCGACCAGGCGCCTCGTCGGCGGCAACCTGGCGCCCGTCCTACCAATTGGCGGTGCCGTCGCGCCGTCCGCGCACCTGTGCGCGAACGCGGGCCAATTCTGGCGAACCAACTGCCAACATCCGGGTTTAGTGCTTATCTCATGTCTCGGGGAATTCGCCCACTCGGCTGGAACGTTGCGCGTCACAGCGCAAAGCCCGTAACTCTATGAAAACTTGGTAGCGCTAACGGGAATCGAACGCGCTAAAGGCCGTCCGGGTTTGTCCGCGTTTGCACTAAGTCTTGCGTTTTCATACGTGTTTGTCTTGGCGCGATCCGCAGAATGCCGCCACGGGGGCTGACGTCATGGGCGGTCATGGGGCGGCGCCCTCAAACACAAGCGCGTCGAACTGCCGAAAACCGCGTCCATTTGGGCCGGGACGGCCGCCTGCTCCGGGGCGCGGCGGGTTTGCGCCACGGGGCCGCCAGGGCGCGCCGGACGAGGCCGCGCGGACGGTGGTGGCCACCGGCGCAACGCGCGCCTTCAAACGCAGAAAGGCCGCCCGTTCACGCCCCGTCAGACCCATCAGACCGCAAAATGGTACTGATAACCTTGACTCACCCACCTCCGCACGCTTAAACTGCTATCGTCGGTTAATGGGGTCGAAGGAACCTAATCCAATGAAGCGGATAATGTTAATCTCATTGGCGCTGTTGATTTTGGCTGGTAGCGCAGCCGCCGCGCAGCTTTGCGGAAATGTCGGATTTGACCAATATATTGCCAACTACAACGGCATTTCCAACGCGTGCCAGGTCGGGGACAAGCTGTTCTATGACTTCACCTACAGCGCGGTCTTCGACAGCGGCCCTGGGCCTGACGCCAGTGAGTTAGCCGTCGTGCCAGATCCCGGTGACGGCGTTAGCAATCCGGGCCTGATTTTCTCGGTTGGCGGTTTCCTGGTGTTCCCCGGCGACACGCTGGATGCCGTTATTACATACAGTATCGGCACGCTAAGTGGGTCGGCCGTCATTGACGATTACAGCCTTTCGACGGCGGGTTCTCACACCCAATCGACGGGCCAGGGGTTTGGTATGGTTACGGAATCTTTCTCCAACAATCCGGCGGGAACGCCACTGGTCACCCAAGTCGGCCCCGATGGTTTCAGCGTCACTTCGGCGCACGTCGACTTTTCCCCCTACGTCAGTGTGGCGACAGTCACAACCCGAATTCACCTGGAGTCGCCTTCCAACGGTTCGGACATAGTCACCATCTCCGCCATTCAGGAGCACTTTTCCGAAAAGGTCCCGGAACCGTACCCAACTGTCCTGACCGGGTTCGGGTTGCTGCTCCTCGGGCTGCGGCGCAAGCGCGCATAATCGCACCACATCAAGTTGATTTCCTGTTCTGGTACCAAGAGGTAGCTGTTCTATGCCTTCTGGAACGCCGGACGAAGGGCGTGTGCGGGCAACTCAACCTTGCGAAGCTCCTCCGTCTTGGTGCTCTTGAACACCAGCCCGTCCCTCGTCTGGCAGAGTGATCGATCAATTAAGACGACCATGCCTTTGACGTTCCGACCATCGGAGAGCCAAGACCTCTCCGCGCCGCGCACCGGTCGCTGCCGCCACATCCAGGAACACCGGGAGGCACCATGGGCCGGTTGCACACTGGGTCAGGCGATCCTGCTCGGACGGGAGCAGTGCCATTCCGATGCGCTTCCTCACCTTTGGGAGGTCGCTGTGGGTGACAGGATTTGTGGTGGCCAGCCCCCACTTGATCGCGCGCACAAATGCAGAGGACACCATGCCAGCGATGTTCCTGACCGTCTTCGGCTTCATGGCGCGAGGCGTCTTGGACTTGCGCGTGTGGCCGCCGCACCTCAGCAACCGCGTCCACTCGCGGCTCAGATGAAGGGGCGTGATGTCGAGGCGGCTCGTTCTACCAAGCCTGGGCTACCGCGCAACGGGCGCGCCCGACCTGGGTCGGAGCGGCTCGTGCCAATATCCGAGTTGGGTGTTAATTTGGGGGACTCTGCTGGCGCGTTGCGCGTCACAGCGCATTGCCCGTAAGTCTATGAGGAATTGGTAGCGCTAACGGGAATCGAACCCGTATTTAAGCCTTGAGAGGGCTCCGTCCTAACCGTTAGACGATAGCGCCGCCGACAGACTCTTACAGTTTACCAAACTCGCGGCAGTGATATCCTATCCTTCAAGAGAGGGCTGGATGTTCCCACCAAGGGCCTTGTGTTGGATGCTGGGCGGCCTGGGTTTTCTGGGCGCGCTGTTCGCGTTTCAGCGCCCGTTCCGCCAATTCCCCGGCGTCGAATACGGCATCGGCGATGTCCCGCTCCCGCCCGATTACCGGGAAAAAGCCGAGTGGGCCTTCGCGCGCCTCATGTTCCCTCCCGGACCTCTCAACGGCTACCGCGGCCGCGATTGGGATTGGCACCAGGGGAACTCCCTGTGGACTCAGGATTTTCCGCGCGCCGACCGTCACTTCTCGCTCGCCCTTCGCCGCCTCACTCGCATCCACGTCCGCTCCGTCGAACAGGTCGTCAACCTCGATGAGGGCGACGCCTTCGACTGGCCCTGGCTCTACGCCGTGCAGCCCGGCGAATGGGGTCTCACCGAATCGCAGGGCAAGGCGCTGCGCGAGTACTGCCTGCGCGGCGGCTTCTTCATGGCCGACGATTTCCACGGCAACGCCGAGTGGAACGAATTCGCCAGGCGCATCCGCACCGCGTTCCCCGAATACGAAATCAAGGAACTGCCGGACGACGATCCCATTTTTCACACCGTCTACGACTTGCAGGATCGCATGCAGGTGGTCGGTTGGTCGCACCTGCGCGAAGGATCGAAGAACGCCTGGGACGGCGGCAAGGGCGCGCACTGGCGCGCCATCGCCGACGCCCACGGCCGCATCCTGGTGGCTATCTCCTACAACAGCGATATCGGCGACGCGTGGGAATGGGCCGATAACCCCCGCTACCCCGCCGCCATGGCGGATCTGGCCATGCGCCTGGGCGTGAACTACGTCGTGTACGCCATGACGCATTGAGCGGATGTCAGCTCTTGAAGAACTGTCCGATCGCGCGGGTTGCCTGGCGGATGCGGTGATCGTTCTCCACCAGGGCGAAACGCACGTGGCCTTCGCCCATGGGGCCGAACCCGATCCCGGGGGACACGGCCACCTGCGCTTTTTCGAGCAGCAGCTTCGAAAACTCCAGCGAGCCCATGGCGCGGAAGCGTTCCGGGATGGGCGCCCACACGAACATCGTTCCGCGCGGCTTCTCCACCGGCCACCCGGCATGGCTCAAGCCGTGGATCAGGACGTCGCGGCGCTTCTGGTACGTGGCGCAGATCTTCTTCGTATCCTCTTCGCATTCGCGCAACGCGATAATCGCGGCGATCTGCACCGGCTGGAAGACGCCGTAATCCAGGTAGCTCTTGATGCGCGCCAGCGCCGCGATGACGCGCGGGTTGCCCACGCAGAACCCCACCCGCCATCCAGCCATGTTGTAGCTTTTCGACATGGAGAAGATCTCCACGGCCACGTCCTTGGCGCCTTCCACCTGCAGGATGCTGGGCGGCTTGTAGCCGTCGAAGCCCAGGTCGGCGTAGGCGAAATCGTGGATGATCATGGTGCCGTGCTGGCTGGCCAGGCGGACCACTTCGCGGAAGAAGTCGAGGTCGACGCACGTCGTGGTCGGGTTGTGCGGGAACGAGATCAACAGGAACTTCGGCTTACGCGTGGCAGTGCGGTAGAGGTCCTCCAGCCCGCTCAGGAACGTGGCTGCGTCCGGCATGGGCAGCATGCGGGCGTCGCCTTCGGCCATGATCACGCCGTACTGATGGATGGGGTACGCGGGGTTGGGAGACACCACCACGTCGCCCGGCCCCACGGTGGCGAACAACAGGTGGGCCAGCGCATCCTTGGCGCCGATGGTGACGATGGCCTCGCGGTCGGCATCCAGTTCCACACCGTAATTGTTCCGGTAGCGGTGGACGATCTCCTCGCGCAGCTTGGGAATTCCGCGCGACTGCGAATACCGGTGATTGCGCGCGTTCCGCGATGCTTCGATCAGCTTGTTGACCACCACGCGCGGGGTGGCGCCGTCCGGATTCCCCATACCGAGATCGATGACGTCGATTTGTGCCGCCCGTGCCTTGGCGCGCATTTCGTTGATGACCGCGAAGACGTAGGGTGGCAGCTTTTTGATACGGTAGAATTCTTCGGAATTTTCGGGCATTGTGCCCATTGTACCGTGTGTGTGGGCTCCATCCAGCGTGCGCGGCGCGGCGTCGGGCCGCTACAATGAGAACTCTCCCATCCATGTCCCTGGCCCGCGCGCTCGATGGCAGTTTCGATGACGTTTTGCAGCATCGCGGCGCCGCGTTGTTCGGGTCCGGCGCCGTCCGTATCAAGGATGCCGGCCCGCGCCACCTCTACGGCCAGGTGATCGGCGGCCGCACGTACGACGTTCGCATGACCCTCGACGACGACACGCTGCGCGTCTGGTGCGACTGCGCGTACTTTCAGGATCATGGGCCGTGCAAGCACATCTGGGCCATGGCTCTGGCCGGCGACGCGCATGGCGTGCCGGCCGAAGCGCTGAATATGAGATTCCTGAACGTGACGGACGAGTCTCCGGCTGACGGCTACGACTACGGGGACGAAGACGAAGACGGCGGATTCTCCCTCTCCCCACCCTCGTATCGCCCCCGCGTTCCGCCCCCGCCCCCGCTGCCGCGCATTCCCGGATGGGTCGAGCATCTCGATGCCGTCGAGCGGAAGCTCGGCGTCCGGAACGGAAGGGCCGGTCTCCCGCGGCGCGTCTCCGAGGTCCGGTATGTCATCGACATCGCCACCTCCAAGAGCGCCGGCCGGATCGCCGTGGAACTGTTTTCGCGCTCGCAGAAGAAGAATGGCGACTGGTCGGTTCTCAAGGAGATGAGGCTGACGCCGGAAGAGGCTGGAGCGCTGCCGGACGCGGCCGACGCCGACATCGCCGGCGCTATCCTGGGCGGGCAGGAGTATTACGCGTACTCTTTTTATTCCTCCTTGATGAACGCCACCAACCGCAAGACGCTCCCTCACCGGCTGGCCTGCGCGCTGCTTCCGCGGATGGGCGCCACCGGACGGCTGCACAGCCGCGAGAGCGCCGCGGCGAACCTCCAGCCTGTGGAGTGGGATGACGCCGCACCCTGGACTCTGCGCCTGGAATTGCGGCAGGACGACCGCGACCAGTGGAACATCACCGGCGTCTTGTCGCGCGGCGAGGAACGCATGCCCTTGAGCGAACCCGCATTGCTGGTGGATGGCGGTTTTCTGCTGGCGCGCGGCAAGCTGGCGCGCTTCGACCCCGGCGGCGCCTTTCCATGGGTCGAGCAATTGCGGGATGTCGGGCGGATCGGCTTTTCCGACCGGGAGCGCGATCGCGTGCTCGAACGGCTGCTGAACTGCGCCGCGCTTCCGCCCATGGATCTGGACCCGCCCCTGCAATTCGAGGAGCGCCGCTCGCCGCCCCGCCTGGGCCTGCGGGTTGGTCAACGGAAGACCGCGGCCGGCGAGGTGAAGCACGTGGCGCGGCTGCTGCTGGACTACGGCCGCGGCTGGGTGGAAGGCCCCACCGCGGGCCGCGGCATCTGGTTCGCCGAAGACCGCACGTACCTGTTGCGCGACGCCGCGGCGGAGCGGGCCGCCGAGGAGACGCTGCGCAACCTGGGGCTCCGCCCGGGCCCCGAACGCGACGGCGCATGGCCGATCCCGGCGAAGCAACTGCCGCGCGTTGTCCGGGAACTGATCCGCGCCGCCTGGCACGTGGAGGCCGAAGGCAAAGCCTTCCGCAGTCCCGGCGCGGCGCATGTCTCGGTGAGCTCCGGCATCGACTGGTTCGAACTGCGCGGCGAAGTGGACTACGGCGGCGCCACCGCGTCCCTGCCCCAGTTGTTGGCCGCCATGCGCCGCGGCGATTCCATGGTGGTTCTGGGGGATGGCACCTTCGGATTGCTGCCCGAGGAATGGCTCGAACGCTTCGCTCCCCTCGCCGGACTGGGCGCCAAAGCGGAAGACCATCTGCGCTTCCGCCGCAATCAGGCCGGCCTGCTGGACGCCCTGCTGGCGGCCCAGCCGGACGTCCGCGTGGACGAGGTTTTCGCCCGCCTGCGCGAGCAGATGCGCCGCTTCCAGGGCATCCAGGCCGCGCCGCAGCCGGCGGGTTTCGTGGGGCAACTGCGCGACTACCAGCGGGAAGGGCTGGGCTGGATGGAGTTCCTGCGCGAATTCGGCTTCGGCGGTTGCCTGGCCGACGACATGGGCGTGGGCAAGACCGCGCAGGTGCTGGCCCTGCTCGAAACGCGCCGCACCGCAGGGCAAGGGGCCGTCGCTGGTGGTGGCGCCGAAATCGCTGATGTTCAACTGGCGCGAGGAGGCCGCGCGTTTCACGCCAGGGCTGCGCGTGCTGGAACACATCGGCGTGGCGCGTGACGAGGGGGCGATCGCCGGTTACGACATGGTCCTGACCACTTACGGAACCCTGCTGCGCGATGCCCCCAGCCTGTCCCAACTGGAGTTCGACTACGTGGTGCTGGACGAAGCCCAGGCCGTCAAGAACGCCTCCACGGCCTCGGCCAAGGCCGTCCGGCTGCTGCGCGGCCGGCATCGCCTGGCGCTCAGCGGCACGCCCGTCGAGAATCACCTGGGCGAGTTGTGGAGCCTGTTCGAGTTTCTCAACCCCGGCATGCTGGGCGAGGCGAAAGTGCTGAAGATGGCCGGCGGCCTGGCCAGAAATCCCAGCGAGGAATCGCGGCGGCTGCTGGCGGCTGCGCTGCGCCCCTTCATCCTCCGCCGCACCAAGCAGCAGGTGGCCCGCGAACTGCCGGCCAAAACCGAGCAGACCATCTTCTGCGAACTCGAAGGCGCCGCAGCGGAAGCACTACGACGAGCTGCGCAAACACTATCGCGCCGTGCTGCTACATAAGGTGGATCAGCAGGGGATGGGCCGCTCGAAGATGCACGTGCTGGAGGCGCTGCTGCGGCTGCGGCAGGCCGCCTGCCACCCAGGGCTGCTGGACGCGAAACGCGTCGACGAGCCGGGCGCCAAGATCGACACCCTGCTGAGCCAGCTTTCGGAATTGCGCGAGGAAGGCCACAAGGCCCTGGTGTTTTCGCAGTTCACCAGCCTGCTGGCGATTCTGCGCCGCCGCCTGGATTCGGGCGGCGCCCGCTACGAGTACCTGGACGGCGCCACCCGCGACCGCCAGACGCGTGTCGAGGCGTTTCAGAACGACCCGGACTGCGGCCTCTTTCTGATCAGCCTCAAGGCCGGCGGCCTGGGCCTGAACCTGACGGCGGCGGAATACGTCTTCCTGCTCGATCCGTGGTGGAACCCGGCGGTGGAAGCGCAGGCCGTGGACCGCGCGCACCGCATCGGGCAGACCCGGCCGGTATTCGCCTACCGGCTGATTGCCCGCGACACGGTGGAAGAGAAGGTGCTGGAGTTGCAGAAGACCAAGCGGGCGCTCGCCGATGCCATCCTGGGCGAGGACAACAGCCTGATCCGCGACCTGAAGCGTGAAGATCTGGAGCTGCTGCTGTCGTAGAGGCGGCGGGAATGGTGGGCGGTCGCGGGCTCGAACCGCGGACCTCCTGCTTGTAAGGCAGGCGCTCTAACCAACTGAGCTAACCGCCCGGTTAACGCTCCAACCTCGACTCTAGCACGTTGGAACGCCGCCTCCAAACCGCCAGCCGCAGTTTGACTTGATCGCCCGCGACGCGCTATTTTGCATGTAGAGCCCATCCCAAGGCGCGGTAGCCAAGTGGTAAGGCAAGGGTCTGCAAAACCCTTATTCGTCGGTTCGATTCCGACCCGCGCCTCCAAAATCCGTTCCCGGTTGCCCGTAGGACGACTCCGCGAAACGGCCCGCGCAAATGCGCGGAGATCGCAAGGGGCAACGGCGCCGGCCGTTACTGGAAGTAGACTGGGTATCCGTTGTAAAACTCGTCCATGAGGACGCCCCTGTCGAGGCCTTTGGCCTGGAAAACCACCGGGTTGTTGGCCTGCCCGATCCAGATGTCGCCCATCGGGTATGGGGCGACACCAATATAACCGGTTGCGCTCGGCGCCAACGTAGAAAGCACCCACTTGGGGATGGTGAACGACTTCGCGGAAAGCGGAGCCGTACACATGAAGCCCCCGAATAGGCCCCCGCTCGAAATCCCCCATGAAGCCCCCGCGATAGTCACCATGCCGTTCTCCAAGGTGGGGTCGCCGCCGGTCCAAGTAACCGTAAAATCGCTCGAACGGGGGATCGTCTGACCGGCGATAATGCCGGAGAAATAAGCGCTGGGTACGCTGGTGGTGTCGCTGACAGAAAACGCTCCGACTTTTGCGCCGCCCGGGGCGGAAACCGAGTAGTTGAGGCCGCTCCAAAAGAACTGTGCGCCACTATTGAAGAACAAATAGTAGAATCCCCATCCAGGGACGGCCTGGGGGACCGTCGCGGTCGAGAGACCTTGCACGGTGATCGCAGCGCCGGCATCGAGCTGGCCGGGACTCATATCGGGATCATTGGTGGTAATGCAATAGCCTTGGGACACGCCATAAGAGGCGAACCCGGCCGTTTGCGGCGTGAATTCGCTGAAGGTCGCCTGCCCAAAATCGGGCGCTTGTATTCCGGCGGGAAGGCTCTGGAAGCGCAGAATGATGGCGGACAACTGCACGAATCCGAAGTTGACGGTGCCGCCGGAGGCGAGTTTGGTGATCAAGTCCTGGCCCAGAAGGGAATCCGAGCAGGTCTGACCGGATGTCGATACGGCAATGGTTGTGGCGTGGCTGACGACCCCATTGGTTCCGACCGCAACCGGCACATTGCAGCCCTGTATCCCGGACGGAATCTGAAAAGCGACCTGGTCTAACCCGGGATACTGGGCCGACCGTCCCGCATAATAAGGAGTCAACGAGGTATTCCCGATGTACACCGTCGGGCTCCCTATATTGCCGACGGGCGGCGCCTTCGAGTCGTCTCCATTGATGGGTCCGAGGCCGGTACCCCACAAGATGACCCAATCGCCCGGGTGGAATGTCCTGATGATGCTATTGGACACGTAGTTCAGGTCGGTGGCGCTGGCCTGCCCCGTGCCGCCCGAATTGAACGTATACGTGCCGAACGAGGCGGTGACGATTTGAACCGGCTCGGGCGCGCTTGTCTGGTTGTTGAAGGTGACAGTGACGAATCCGCTGCCGGTAGGTGCCGTGGATGGCAGGAGAGCATTCACTTGATAGCTGACAGCCGCCAGAATATAAGCCTTCACGGTTTGCCCGCCAACCGTGACGGTGACGGAGGTGCCGCCCAGCAACGTCTGAAGCGGCAACGGGCCGGCCTGGACCAGCGCGGCAGGTCCTAAACCCGTGCCGAATATCGTGAAGATGGAACCCTGTGCGATCCCGGAGCCGGGCATCCCCTGGACGAGAAAGCTGGCGGAGTTCACCACCTCGGTTGACATAATGGCGGGCTGAGCGAACCCGCAAGTTGCGATGAGGAATGCAAATATTAAGCGCGTGGAATGTCGGGACATCCTACCTTCTCCTCGTGCCAAGAATCAAAGCGCCTTACACCTTCTCCGCGACGGCGTGCCTGCCGGCGATTAGGCCTCCGACGACGCACCGGGCGATGCCGTGCTCGCCGAATCCACCGGCGGACTCGCCCGCGCAGTAGAGGCCCGGTATCACCTTGCCCTTGATGTCCTGCACCTGGAAGTTCGCGTTGACGCGCAGGCCGGCGCGGCAATCGTGAGTAACCGGCGTGGCCCAGGCGGCGTAGAACGGAGGCGTCTCGATTTTGTGCTTGGGAGCGGGTTTGTCGAAATCCGCATCCGCGCCCGCGTCCACAAAAGAGTTGTAGCGGGTAACGGTATTCTGGAGCGCCTGGGCAGGCATCGGGTTCTTTTGATACTTGTTTTTGATGGCGGCGGCCAAACCGGCAATCGTGTCGGCGGAAAAGAAGAAGCCGGCCTCCCTATCCACCCAGGGCGGGGCGACGGTCCATTTCTCGCGCTGCACCGCCGCGGCGTCGAAGATGCTCCAAATCGGCCCGCCGCCGGGGCCGGTGCCGCCATTCAGACCCATGGCGGCCGAAAGGTAGCCCATGGGATCCCACTTCGTATTGGCCGCGTTGCGCCAATTGTTCTGTTCGTAGTTCTGGCCGGCCTCGAGGGTAGCGGCGGCGTTGCCGAACGCGCCCTTCGTCTCGTCATAAAACCTCACGCCGACCTGGTTGACGCAGATCACGTCCTGAAAATCGTGGACCTGCAGGCCGATGGCGCGGGCCAGGTGGAAATACTTGCTGGTCGGTTGCCACGTGGGAAACATGGCGGGGTATCCGTGCTGGCACCCGATATACCCTGGCTTAGAGATATGGGCGCCGTATTCCGCAGTCTGGTTGGCGGTGCCCCAAAGCGATGCCCCGACCTCCATGGCGGCGATTTCTCCGCTGGCATCCTGGGTAGTATAGGGCTCGCCCGCGTTGCTGCAGTATTCCTCGGTGAGGCGAGGATCGAATATGCGGCGGAAACTCGCGTTGCCGCTGCTGCCGCCGGTGCAGACGATGACGCCTTTGCGGGCGCGGATATTGAGCTTTGCGCCATTGGCCTCCACGGTGATCCCGACCACGCGGGCCGCGGCGTTGTCCTCGCGGATCAGACTGGTCATTCTGTGCTGGAGAAGGATTTTCACGCCCGCTTTCCGCGCGGCTGCCTCCAGCGGACGCACGATGCCGATGCCCCCGGAAGTGGTTCTCCCGACGTTGGGGGGCTCGACTACGCCGGTCTGAATCCGCTCGTATTGCATGATGGCCGCGTGCATGGCCCTGGGAGCCGACTTGCCCGCCTGGGTCATGCCGCCACGGTCGGGTTCCGGTTTCGTCCATGTCAGTCCATGGGCCACGAGAAAGTCGTAGGCGAAAACGTTGTTGTCGGCGAAAGCGCGAACGATGTCGCGGTCGTTGAAGCGGTACTCGGCGGCGCCGTTGCCCCCCACCACGGACCAGTCGCAGAGGTCCCTGAAGAGGATATCGGGCGAATCCACGATTCCGGCCGCTTTCTGGGCCGCGGTGCCGCCGCCCAGCGGGATGTTGCCGGTGGAGACGGCGGCGTGGCCGCCGATGTCGCGGTTGGCCTCGACCAGGATTACCGACGCGTTGTTCTCCCTGGCAATAATGGCGGCGGGCAGCCCGGCGGCGCCGGATCCGATCACCACGACGTCGGCTTCCTGATCCCACTTGCGCCCAGCCTGGGCGGCCTGGGCAGCGGGTGCCACACCGGTCAACGCCGCGCCCTTCAGGAATGCTCTACGATCAATGCTCTGCTTCGACATTGACTCTCCTATGATGTATTGTCTACTGCGAGGTTCGATTTGAACCTCGTCCGGGTCAGCCTCCCGTGGAGAACAATCCGGAATTTCCTTTTTGGATTTTCAGATCCAATTGAGTATAAACCAAACCGTCATCCCTTGGTCTTGCGAGTCCCGGTTCTTCCTCCGGGAGCCGTCTTCGCCCCCGCAAGGCGGGGTTGTCGCCCCGCCGGAATAACCCAAAACCGGAAAGCCGCTTCTTTTCAGCGATTTTCATGAACACCTCTCCGGCCCCCAACGCCCTGGTCCGCCTGATTTCGCTGGTGTCATCGCCACCTGCTACCCGGTAGCCACCTTATAGCCGGCCATCCGGCTGGAAACGGACTGGCACAATAGGTCCGCCAGCGGAAGCTGCATGTTCTTTCCGCGTCGTGAGCCGGTCGGGTGCTGGGCGATGAGATCGCCGAAGCCCGGACGTTCATCCAGCTCGCGTACCAGGATCGGGCCACCGTCGGAGGTGACTCGTGATCCCTGGAAACCGCCCTTCAACAAGGAGTTGAAAGATAGCTGAAAGGGTCAGTTTCGTTTTTCACCCATTGGGTGTTGACCTCCGGAGCGTCTTCATCACGTTGAAACCCGCATGAATAAAGGCGTCGGAGGCCATCAGGCGGTTATCGGTAACTACTCAAAACGGAAATACGGGTTCAGACTGCTCAGACCCATATCAGGGCGATGGGTGACCGGGCGCAACCCTTCAGACGATTCCGGGAAGGTGGCGGCGGGTGAACCGGTACATGACGCGCCACCTCGCTCTCACGAAGGTACGTCGGCTTCCGGGCTTATGGTCAGGATGGTCAGTTCTTCCCCGGGATCCCGAACTGGTGCAGCACCGGCACTCCGAGAGAATCCTGCTGGACCTTCGCCTTTTCGAATTCCGCCGCTTCTCTCCCGGCGTCCGCCTCACGCCCGGCCCGGCGGTAGGCTTCCGCCAGGAAGAAATGCGCACTAGCGCTGGAGGGCATCTGCCGGACGGCATCCTCCAGTTCGGAAATGGCGGCGGTCAGGTTGTTTGCGTCCAGATTGGCGCGCCCCAAATTCGCGTGGCAGAGCCAGCGGTAGTTGGTGGGCACGGCCTTCATGGCCGCGTGCAAAGACTCGAGGGCCTGCCCCGGCGCGCCCTGCTGGATCTGAATGGACGCGATCCCGACGAGAGACGGCCAGTGCTTCGGATTGTTATGCACTTCGTTTTGGAATTCAGCCAGCGCCGCCTTACTATCGGTCTCCATCAGGTAGAGGCCATAAGCGTAGTGCACGCCCGGCTCGCTGGGATACTGCGCCAGCAATTGGCGGTAGCCGGCCGCCGCCACGTCGCGATGCTGGCTGGCCAAAGCCCAGGCGGCCTTCCCCGCCAGATCCACTACCGCGCGCCGCTGCGGCGTAATCCGCGCGATGTCTTCCGGGCTGGCCAGCGCGCAGAGTCCCATGGCTTCCAACACCGGCGGGGGATCGTCAGGATACTTTGTAAGTGGCTGCAACTGCGCGAGAGCATCATCGAAAGCCGACGTCCGGATCAGAAGCTGCGCGGCACGCGCGCGCACGGCTGTTTCAAACTGGGGATTGCCGCCCAGACCCAATTCCTCGCCTTTGCGAATATCCGCCAACGCCTGCTCTGGATCGTCGAGTTGGGATTCGCTGAGGCCGAGAAGAGCCCACCCGTTCGCAAATATCGGCGCCAGCCCGATTCCTTTCCGTAGAGCGTCGGTGGCCTCGGCATAGTGGCCTCTCTGATAAAGCGCGCCCCCCATGTAGAGCCAACCCTCCGGCCAGTCCGGCCGGATCCCGAGCGCCTGCTTGTACAGTAGGATAGCCTCCTCGGGACGGCTATCGAGGGCAGCTTCCGCCCGGCGTGACAAATCCTCGAATTGCTCTTTAACGGGCGCTTGCGCGCGCAGCCAGGGCGCTGCGAAGAGCACGAGCAGGCCCACAGCCCGCTCCCCGGATGATCGACCCCACATATTCTCTCCCTACGATAACGCAAATCCGTTATCCTGAAATCGATGCGCATCGTGGCATTCCTCATCGCCGCCGGCGCTGCTTGCGCGCAAACCCCTCAACCCGCACAACTCTTCCACGACGCTTTGGCGGCACAGCAGCGCGGGGACGATGCGCTGGCCGTCGGCAAGTATCGGGAACTCCTCAAGCTCTACCCGGACTCCGTCGAGGTCCGCGCCAATCTGGGAGCGGCACTCGCGAAGTTGAACCGCTACGACGAAGCTATCGTTCAGTACCGCGCGGCGCTCGCGAAGAAAGAGAATGCGGGCCTCCGGCTCAACCTGGCGTTGGCGTACTACAAGAAGGGCGCGATGCGCGACGCGGCGGAGCAACTCAACACGCTGCGGGCCGCGCAACCCGATGACGTGCGCCTCGCCACCCTGCTGGCCGATTGCTATGCCAGCCTCGGCCAGGATGAGAAGGCGATCGCCACCCTCAAGCCCGTGGCATCCGCGCACCCCGACGATCTGTCGGTCGAGTGGCTTCTGGGGTCGGCTCTAATCCGGGCAGGCCTCCGCCGCGAAGGCCTGGACCGCGTCGACCGCGTGGCCCGCGAGGGCCACAGCCCCGAGGCTTACCTGCTGGCCGGCCGGACCGCTCTCAAGATGAACGAGTTCGAGCGCGCCCGCGATTACACCGCCGCGGCTGCGCGCCTGAATCCGCGGCTGCCCGGCGTGGATACGTTACGCGGTACCGTTCTGAGCTACCTGGGAGATACCGAGGGCGCCGCCGCCGCGCTGCGAAAGGCTGTGGAGGCCGACCCCAAGGACTTTGAAGCGCAGCTTGGATTGGGTGCCGTTCTGCACACCGGACGCGATCTGGACGGGGCCCGCCAGCATTTGCAGCGCGCCTTGCTGCTCAAACCCAGCTCCACGGTCGCGCGCTACGAATGGGCGCGCCTCGAGCGCACCGAGGGACAAGCGGAAGCGGCCGCGCGGGACTTCGAAAAGGTTGTCCACGACGATCCCACCTGGGCCCAGCCGCACATCGAGTTGGCCGCTCTTTATTTCCGCCTGAACCGCCAGGAGGATGGAGAGAGAGAGCGCGCCGTCTTCGACCGCCTCACGGCCGAACAGCAGAAACCGTGAGCGGGCTGGGACAAATGCGCCGCCTCCCGGCTACCGCCGCGGCCCGACCGCACCGCCGCCGGCGCCCCGCCTCCCGCCGCGGCCCAGCCGCACCGCCGCCAGCGCCCCGCCTCCCGGCTACCTCCGCGGCCCAGCCGCACCGCCGCCGGCGCCCCGCGCCAAAGCTTCGTAACGCTCCAGGCTGGACCGCAGCGACGCAGCCAGTTCGGCATCTCGCTGCTCACCGGCCAGGTCGAGGGCCTTTCGCGCCGTGGCGACCGCTTCCGGGTAGCGGCCCGTTTCGGCATACATAGCTGCGAGGATATCGAGTATCGCCGGCTCCCGCATGCCCGTCAGATTCGCTGCCTGTTCGAACTGGGCGGCGGCATCCGCGAACCGCCCCTTGGCGGCCAGCACGCGCCCATAGTTGTAGCGATTGCCTACCGATTGCGGCGCCAGATCCACCGCTGTCGCCAGGTGCGGGATGGCTTCATCCAGCTCGCCGGCCCGAGCCAGCGCGGCGCCCAGGTTGTTCTGTCCATCGGCAAATTTGGGGTCCAGCGCCACGCCCTTGCGCAGATGCTCCAGCGCTTCTTCGTTTCGCCCCTTCTCCGACAGAGCACCGCCCAGGTTGCTCTGCGCGCGGCCGTTATCGGGATTCAGCTCCACCGCCCTTTCAAACTGCTGCAAAGCTCCGTCGAGTTTGCCCTGTTGCGCCAGAATGCTGCCGAGATTATTGTGCGCCTGGGAGCTCTGGTCATTGAGATCCAGCGATTTCCGGTACTCCGTCAGCGCCTCTTCGGGCTTTCCGGTCTCCACCAGCGCGGCTCCCAGGTTGTTATGCGCCCGGGCGTCCTCGGGATTGAGTTCCACCGCCTTCCTCCAAGCCGGCACGGCCGAGGCGAACTCATGCTTCTCCGACAGGTCCGCCGCGACGTTGAACTCCTTATAGAAATCCGTGGCGGGTGTATCGATCCGGTCCAGACCCTCCGGCCCGAGATTTATGAACTCGGGAATATTCACCGCGCGGTTGGCGGCCGTGGCGTCATCGATCGGAATCGCCGGGCTGCTGTTCCCATCCTGGTCGATGTGCGTCAGATAAAGGCGAGTGTAAGGCGTTGGCGTCTTGGATGAAAACACCAGCCAGCGCCCGTTCGGCGAGAAACTGTGCCAGGAGTTCATGGTTTTCAGATTGCTGCGCAGCGGCCGCGCTTCGCCTCCGCTCGAAGAAACGATGTAGAGCTTGCTGTCCGGCCGCATCAGCAGGCCGTTCTTGTTTTGCACCCACACGATCCACTTGCCGTCGGGCGATACTTTCGGGAAATTGTTGCTCATCCCGTTTTCCGAAGCGCCCACGATTCTTTCCGGCTTGCCGCCCTTGCCTTCATTGAACGGGATGCGATACAGGTCGTATTGGATCTGGGTCTCGTTGGGATCGTTGGCAAACTTCGAGGCCGGCTGGCCGGGCGGATACGGGTCGCGGCCTTTGGCGCGGGCGAATACGATGAAGCTCTGGTCCGGACTCCAGAAAGCGCACGTTTGCACATATTCGGGATCGTCGGCGCCCGGCAGGGGTTGCAGTTTCTGCGTCGCCTTGCTGTACCAGGCCAGTATGCCGCGGGTCGGATAGAACACCTGGCCGAAGCCCCAGAAGTCGTAAAGCCCCTGGTAGATCCGGTCGGTGACACGCTGCCCGCGGGTGCCGGGCACTTCGATCGAGGTGATCACGTACTGTCCGTCGGGAGAAACCTGCGACATAAAGCCGAACCGTTTGGGCGATCCCTGCTCGGTATAGGCGCTCCAATGGATCACGTAATCGTTGCTGATGGAGCTGACCTTCTTTACGGGGATCAGCGCGTAAAGCCCTTTGTCGTTCTGCGGCCCGTCCACGTCGATGCCGAGCGTACTCCCGTCGCGTGAGATGGAATGGCAGTTGGCGCAGGTGGGCAGGTTCTCCATCACTGTCTTGCTGCTCGTATCGCTTATATTGCGGGTCCGCCACTGGATCTTCGGAAGTACCGAATCCGACAGCGGGTGGATGATGCCGCGCTCCCGCTCCGAGGGGTCGGGCGGAATCAACGGCACGTCGCGATAGAAGATGGGAGCGCCCACCGGATCCAAGGAAGTCTCGAAGGTCGACCGCCCGCTGGAAACCGGCTGCGTCAGGCGTGCATCCCGAAACCCGGTGATCACCAGGGTTGCCGGGTGCTTCTGAGAGTACTTCTTGATCTTCTCCCAGAGCTCCCGGCCCGGTTTCCAGGTGTGCTGCGCTTCCTGTTCCGCTGTCAGCGTGGGAGGCACGTAGCCCACCAGCGAGGTGTCGATCTCTCCCACGCGCGGCTTCTCGCCCGCTGAGTTCTCTTTGACTCGCGGTCCCCGCTCGCTAAAAAGCACTTCGACCCGCCAGGCGATCGCCCCCCCGGCTGTTTCGCGCCATAAAAACGTGGGCGGCGTAATCTCCGGTGGAAAGATGGAGCCCGGCTCCGGGAAGTCGATGAGGATCGGTGCGGCCTCCTTCGGAGTAGCGCGATCCGCGCTGCCGTTTGCCGTAGCGGCGACTCCCCCCATGAAAGCCAACCCGGCAGACAGTCCAAGTGCGTGTAGCAGTTTCATGACTTTCGTAACATGATTATACATGGTTGTCACGGCTGCGGCGCTTGCTGGCCGGGGGGCAGGCCTGTCCCCCGTAGCGAGCTCCGAGGCTGCTGTCTGAACCGGTTGCGGCGGTCGGTCGGCCGCTGCGGATCGAGGTATAATCGGCCTATGCCAAAGGCTGGTGTTGCGTCCTTCGTGCTGCTCGCTGCGGCAGCCAGCGTTCCCGGTGTGGCGCAGGTTGCAACGCCTCCACCGGCTGAACCCACGATTCGCGTCACCACCACGGAGGTCGCGCTCGACCTGGCCGTGCGCGACAAGAAGGGCCGCCAGGTGAAGAACCTTAAGCCGGGCGACGTGGAGATTTACGAGGACGGCGTGCGGCAGCAGCTTCTCAGCTTCCGCATGGTAGCGGGCCGCGAACAGGAGCATCGCGAAGAGAGCCAGGCCAAGCCGGAAACAGCCTCCGGGACGTTCCTGCCTCTGCGGGAATTGAACACGGTCTGCATTGTTTTTCACAATGTCGATCCGGTGAACTGGCCGCATGCCGTCGCAATTGTCAAGGAATTCATCAAGTCTAATCTGCCGCCGGAGAGTTATATCGGGGTCTTCAACCTCAACGAGAAGTTGATCCCGGTGCATGAGTTCACCAAGAACCGCGAGGAGTTGCTCGCCTCCGCGTTCACGGGGAAGGCGCTGGATTTCTCGAAGGCCTCGGCAGCTCTGCTCACCGCCAGTCCAAACATGGTAACGGTGACCGCCCAGGTGAATGCCGCCACACACAGCGCCACGGTGACGGTGGACACCACCGGGGGCGAGGTCAGCAATCTGGCGATCGTGGGCGCGGACGTTTCCAACAGCACCGCGGCGAATCGCGTACGCGGCGACCAGGTGCGCGAGCGCGGCGATTTCGGCAATATCACGGGCCTGGAGGAGTCTGACAGGCTCAGCACCATGGTTGACGCGCTCGGCACGCTGCCGGGCAGGAAGACGGTTCTGCTGGTGACGACCGGTATATTTCTCAGTGGGGACCCGGACATATTCCAGAAGATATTGACTAAAGCCAACAACCATGGCATTACGTTTTATTCGCTCGACAGCACGGAAATGAGCGACTCGGCAGACAGCGCGCTAGCCGGCAAACTGGCGGTGGGACAGATGGCGGCGCAGAGCCAGCAACAGTCCAAACTGAACGCCAGCGCCGGCGTCATGCGCCAGAACAGCCGGCAGGGTGACGACACGATTGCCGCGGTGCGGACCTCGGATTCGCAGTCCAGCTTGCGGGCGCTGGCTGAAGGCACGGGCGGATCCCTGATTGCCAACACCAACGATTTCCGTAAGTCCTTTCAACAGGTAGTGCAGAGTCTGGACACGCACTATGAAGCGGTCTATCGTCCCACGTCGCCCAGGTACGACGGGCGGCTAAGGAAGATCGAGGTGAAGCTGGCGCGTAACGACTTGCAGGTGGAGAGCCGCACGGGATATTTCGCCATGCCGGATCTCAAAGGCACGGCCCCGCTGACGCCGCTGGAATCTACGGCCATGGCGGTATTGGCCGCCGAACCCCGGCCGCACTCTTTCGATTTTCACGTTGCGGCCTACCACTTCCGGAAAGACGCCGCGAATCCGAGCGCCGCGCTGGCTTTCGAATTGCCAAGCGCGAAACTGGGCGCCACCGCCGACCCGGCCCGCAAGGTCCACAAGTTTGAAGTCAGCTTGCTTGCGTTGGTCCGCGATGCCAATGGAGATGTCGTCGATAAGTACAGCCTCGACAAGCCTTATTACATCGCGGATGCCAACCTGGCAGCCGTGCGGGCCGACGCGCTGACCTACACGCATGTGCTCGACCTGCCGCCGGGCCGTTACACCGTGGACGCCGCCGTGGTCGATCGCGAGGGCTCCCAGGCTACCGCCGAAACCGGGAGTTTCGAGATCCCCGAACCGGCCAAGGGTATCGCGATCAGCAGCCTGGCATTGGTGGAACACATCGACCCGGCCGGCGCCCAGCCGGACACCGCCGATCCGTTCACCATCAAGGACAAGCACGTCATTCCCATGGTGCGGGCTACGGTCGATCCCGCTACTAAGCGCTGGGTCTATTTTGTGGTTTACGGGGACAAATCGAACCCGGAAAAGCCTAAGATGCGGGTGGAATTCAAGAACGGCGGCCAGGTATTCGCAGAACAGACGGTGGCCCTCCCCGAGCCGGATGAACGGGGTGCCATCCCCATGTTCGTGGCGGCGGCTAGCCGGCCGGGCAACTGTGAGTTGCAGATCACGGCGATACAGGGCAAGGAATCCGCCACCGAACATATCGCTTACCTGGCGGCAGCGCAGTAGGGGCCGCACCTCCCCGCTCCGTCCGTTTCTCGGACTTCGCGGTGTGATACACTGCGCCTTCAGTATGGCAAGAATCATTTTCACCCTCGCATTGGCGGCGTCCGGGCTTCTGGCACAAGCTCCCACGCCGGGCACTCTCGTCCACCTCTATCCGGCAGCGCTCGACGCCAGCGGCCAGCCGGTCACCGACCTGACCGCCGACGATTTCAAAATCGTCGATCAAAGCAAAGCACAAGCGGTTTTCGCTTTCCACAAGCCCAGGAACGAGCCGGCTGTTCCGCTCGATAGCCTGGAGTTCTCCAATCGGAGCTCCGGTGTGACGCCGCACATCACGGTGATCCTCTTCGACCTGATGAACCAGAGCCAGCCGGACCGGCTGGATACGTGGCACGCTCTGGATAAGTCGCTCCCGCAACTGGAATCGGGCGATTTCTTGTACTTCTACCTGCTCACCCTGGAGGGCGAACTGGTTCCGATTCACGCCTTGGGACCCCGGTCGGCCGCCGATGCCACCTGGCCGAAGGACAGTGTTTCGATTCTTGACAAAGCCATGAAGGCTGCCAGCCATGGCCGGCCCGTGCAGCTTGGCCAGGAAGACCAGGCCAAGAAGACCTTCCACCAGCTCGAAGTTCTCGCTACCCAAATGGCGCTGTTTCCAGGCCGGAGGGACATCCTCTGGATCACGGCCGGCCTGCAGAATGCCTACAACAGCAAGCTCCCGTGCAGCGGGGATTGGGTGGATTGCGCTCTTTACGTGCCTCATCTGGCGGTGACGCTGGCCGCGGCCGACGTCGCCGTGAATCCGGTTTTTTACAGCAGGGATCTCAGTGCGGGAGTTGCCCCCACGATGACCATGGATACCCCGTCGAATCCCGGCAAGGACCAGCTAAACAGCGTTCAGGACCGCCAGGGCACTACGGCAACTCATGGCATGCAGGGCGGCGGGGGTGCGGATCCCACCCTCGACCTGGCGCAAATGGCCCGCCTGACTGGCGGCCACTCCTATCTCCGGCAGGATATTCGCGCCGTCTTGAAACAGATGGCCACCAACGCCACCGCAACTTATGGGCTTGCCTATGCTCCATCCGCGGACAATTGGGACAACAAGTTCCACGTGGTCCGCGTAGCATGCTCACGGCCGGGGGTCAAGCTGGAGCTTCGTGAGCGCTACTACGCGCTCGTGGATCCGCGGCCGGCCGTGGAAAGAATGAAAGCAGTTCTGATGCAGGCTTATCAGAGTCCCACCGACTTTGGCGAAGTCGGCCTGCGCACGAAAATCTCGCCCCTGGGAGCCGACAAGCCGGGTGTGCACATCGAGATCCGCATCGATCCCTCGGACCTCCTGCTGCGCGAGCAGGGGGGGAAGCATTCGGCCGCGCTGTATTGCCTGATCTCCGATCGCAGCGGCGCTGCCCCGCTCGGTGAGCCGGCCGTATTGGAACTCACACCCGAATTGACCGCTGAGCAGTACAAAACAGTGATGAAGGAGGGTCTTCCCTTTGCGCAAGACCACCCTACCAGCGACGCCGTGCGGCAGGTCCGCGTCATCGTCCTCGACCAGAACACCAGCGCGGTCGGTTCTGTAACCTTTCCGGTGAAGTAAGGACTAGCCCGGATTTCCGTTCTTGACCGGCGTAAACCGAAACCGAAGCTCCCGCAATCGATGCCGGGAGGCGGCGAAGGCGGCACTCGGGTATTCGGCATCTGCCAGGTTGCTGCCGTAGACGGTAGCGAGACTGCCGGGAGCGAGGGTGCCCAAAGGAAACGCCATTGACCACCCGTCCTGGGGTTCCTGCCGGGGCACTCGCGCCAACCTGGCTCGCCGGCGGGAGACGCGCCCATAGTCCACCAGCATGTCCAGGGACGGGGAAGGAGCCGTTCGGGCCGCGATCCTTCCAAGTGGTCGCCCCCCCGCCGAGACCGAAGTTCCGGCGCCCGGGATGGGGTGGACTGCTGGGGTTCACACTGAACTCAGCACTCCAGCCGTTCGTTTGGGCCGATACCACGAAGCGTATGGACGATATGAAAAATGGAAGGGCAAAGGCGATACTTTGCACCCTTCATGAACGGTGAAAACCAGACCCGGATGGCATGAAGATCGCGTTACGGTGGCATGTCGGATCTGAAACTAAATTTCTCCTAAATGGTTCATTTTTAAATGGATGCATGCGCCACCGGGGGCGTTCTCAGGGTTAACGGCTGATCGTAACGGTTACTCCATTAGTCGAAAAACATTATCTGTTGACACCAGCCGCGCGTCGGTCTATCCTTCTAGTGGAAAAATATTATCCGTGTTTTCCAGGCCACACGACCGCTTGGTCTGTGTGTGAGTGTGGGTATAGAAACGGGGAGTGGCCCCGTTTGGTAACGAGTCGAGAGCTTGCTTCTTGAGGAAGGGTCAAATAATGATGAAGACTTCATGTCGCGCGCGGATCTTTAGTACGAAACTGTATTCCGAGCCGAAACCGTTTTTCTGCTTGTTGGTGCTATTGTCCGCCATCCTCGCGTTCACTCAACTGCCCGCGTTCGCCCAGTTCGCGAGCGGTTCGATCGGTGCGACTGTGACCGACGCGGCCGGCGGCATCCTTCCGGCGGCGAAGGTTGTCCTGAAGAATGAGGCTACGGGCGTGCTTCGGAACACCGTCACGAACGGCGCCGGATACTTCGATTTTCCGTCGGTTCTGCCGGGAACGTACACTGTCACGGTCACTTCGAAGGGCCTCAGGACCGTTGAAGAGCCGGGGATCATCGTGACGCAGGGAGCGACTTTGCGTCTCCCGGCGATCGTTCTTCAAATTCAATCTCTATCGCAGGAAGTAGAGGTGGTCGGCGCGGGAGAGGTGCCCGTGCCGGTCGATTCCGGACAGTCCAGCCAGACGTTGAACAGGGGCATGGTCGAGAATATCTCCCTGTCCGGGCGCGACGCCGCGGAACTCATTAAGATCATGCCTGGCACGACAAACGTTTCGGGACTGAACCAGAGCATGTGGGGCCAGGGATCGACGCCGACCCAGAGCAATAGCGGGCCGATCGGCAACTTCTCCGTCCAGGGGAATCCCCTATACGGCGGCATGACGATGACGTCGGACGGCGCAAACCTCCTCGACCCCGGCAATCAGGGGACACAAACCGCCAACATTAATCAGAACCAGGTGCAAGAGGTTTCGGTTTTGACCAACGCGTTCGGCGCGGAGTTTGCCAAAGGCCCGGTTACCTTCCAGGCCATCGGCAAGAGCGGCGGCTCCCACTTCCATGGACAGGGTTATTTCTACGCGCGCAATGGTGTGTTCAACAGCAACGGATGGTACAACAACAGCCAGAGCACGGCCCCGCCGAGCAACAGTTTCTACTACCCCGGCGGCGACTTTGGCGGTCCGGTGATTATTCCGGGTACCCACTTCAACAAGAACCACGACAAGTTGTTCTTCTATGGGGCGTACGAATATATGGACCAGCATCCGGCGGGTACTTTGCGGCAGTATTTCGTGCCTACCTCGCAAATGCTGGCGGGGAACTTCAGCCCGGCGTACCTTACATCCCTGGGGCCGGCGTTTAATTCCGGAGTCTATCTGGACTCGGCCACACTGAACTCGGCCCTCTTTCCGAACAGCATGATCCCGGCCTCTCAGATCGATCCGAACTCCATGAAGATCCTGAACTTGATGCCTCAGCCGAACGTGAATCCGGTGACGAGTTCCACGGGTATGAACTATCAGACGTTTCTCAGCCCGCCCGTGAATCGCTGGGAACTCCGGTTGCGCGGCGATTACAACATCAGCAACAACACCAAGTTGTTCTTCTCCTGGAATCGCCAGATCGAGCACGATCCGAACCCAATCAGCATCTGGTGGGCCCTCAATGGCTCTCTGCCTTATCCATCGTCTCAAAATGCCAACGAGGATTCCAACGTGTACAGCGCGAACCTGCTCCATGTGTTCAGCCCCACGCTGACCAACGAGTTCGTCTTCGCGGATGCTACCTTCCTGAACCCGATCATCCTCGGCAACCCCGCCGCGGTGGATCCCGCCAAATTGGGATTCAATATGACCGGCCTGTTCTCGAACCCGTACACGCCACAGATGCCTAACACTTACGGCTGGGGCGCCCAGGCCAACGGCGTCGTCGGTTTTGGCACCTATCAGTACGGCGAGCCATTCACGCCGGGCGGCAAGAACTCCTTCGGCAAGCTGTCGCAGACGCCGCAGATCAGCGACAACGTGACCAAGATCCAGGGCGCCCACACCATCAAGGCCGGCGTTTATTGGGACTATGCCCGCAATTATCAGACTGGTGGCGGGTTGTCCAGCGGGACCAACGGCGCTGCGAGTTTCGATATATGGGGTCCGTCAACCATTTCCACGGGTAACTACCTTGCCAACTTCATTACGGCGCGCTCGAACGGCTTTACCCAGGACAACAGCGAAATTGTGGCCGACATGAAGTATAATCAATACTCGTTTTTCGTCAACGACCAGTGGAAAGCCGGCCGCAGGCTAACGCTTACCGGCGGTCTCAGGTTCGAGCACATGGGCAATTGGGTTCCGAACAACAATTTTGGCGTCACTGTTTGGAATCCCGCCACGTATGTCAACACTTCGGCGGCGAAAGCCTGGACGGGGCTGCAATGGAACTCGATCAATTCCTCCATTCCGATGTCGGGCTTCCCCAACAAGTCGTTCTATGTCGAGCCGCGCTTCGGCTTCGCTTACGACCTGTTCGGTAATGGCAAGACCGTGATACGCGGTGGCGCCGGACTGTTCCGGTTCCAGATTGCCTTCAACGATGCCAGCGCCGGTTACAACCAGCCTCTGGGCTGGGAAAGCGTAAGCGTCAATGCCAATCTGTGCTGCGTGGGTTGGAATTCCTTCCCGCAATACAGCCAGGCGCTGGGTCCCGCCGGACTGGGTACAGGCCTAAGTACGCTCACCATGGGCGACGAAAAGACGCCAAATACGTGGACCTACAATATCACGGTTTCGCAACGCGCACCCTGGCGATCGGTTGCCGAATTCCAGTATGCGGGCAGCAGGTCGCGCGATCTTCTGACCACCGGCGGGAACAGCAACGGTCCGGGTGCTATCGACATCGCCCCGCTCGGCGCCTACTTCGGGAAGGATCCGTTAACCGGCCAGACCCTCTATCAGCCGGGCACGATGCTACCCAATAACTTTCCGAACCTGAACGACTTCCTCCCGTACCACAACTACACCAGCATCAGCTTAATCGGCCACCTCAGCTATTCCAACTACAATTCGTTTATAGCGACGTGGCAGAAACAGACGGGACGCATTGCTTTCACTACGAACTACTCGTTCAGCAAGAATATCGGTATTCGCGACGGCCAAACCTCTAATGGCAACGGTGACGGTCAGGACGTGTACCCGTTCAGCATTCCGGCGAACTACGGCGTGTTGGCGTACGACCGCACGCATGTGTTTAACGCGGCCTACGTCATCAACCTGCCCAGTCCCGTCGGCAAGGGCAACAGGTTCCTGGCCGGAGCGGCGAACGGCTGGATCCTCTCGGGAGTCACACAGTGGCAGAGCGGGCCGCCCCTCCAGCCCAATACCAACGGGTCACTCAACGTCTCGTGGCCAACCGATATGCAGCCGGCGGACTACCTGGGCACGAACGCGCCTAACGTCACCATGCCCCAGATGACCTGCGATCCGCGAAAGGGTCTGAGTTCCGGGCAGTTCTTCAACCCGAGCTGTTTCACGGCTCCGACGGGCGGAAAGGACGGCACTCTCATCTGGCCGTACATCAAGGGGCCCGCTTTCTTCAACAGCGACCTTGCGATTTACAAGGACTTCGCTTTCAAGGAGCACCACAAGATCGAGTTCCGGTTGTCGGCGTTTAACTTCATGAACCATGCGCTTTGGCAATTCGGCCAGGGAGGCGCTCAGGATGTCAACCTGAACTTCTCGAATTCGGCAACTGCCAGCTCCTGTGGCAACAGCCCGGCGCCATGTGGTTTGAGCCTGACCAACGCCAACGCGGTCACCGACGGTAAACCGTTGTACAAGAACAATGTGCCGCGCGTGATTGAGTTTGCGTTGAAGTACATGTTCTAAGCTTCGTCCGCGAGGCTGGAATTCCAGGAAGGGGGCGGCTGGCCGCCCCCTTTTTTGCGCCCGGAGCGGCGGGCGGTGCGCTCAGACCGTTCCGCGTTCCGGCCGCTGTGAACCGGTCCGGCCCATGCCCAAGAGGATGCAGGTATGTCGCTCGTCCCGGGCGCTCACGAGAAGTTACCCACTTGTGCTCCGATAGAGCCGGTGACCCATCCGAAGAACAGGCCTTGTCCGCGGGCAAGGGGATGAAACTGGCGGCATCGTCCGCGCCGAAGGCGCGCAACGTCTTTGTATCCCACGCGCGATCCGGCCGCCGGGCTCTCCTTGGCATTCGGGCCGCGCACTTCCCCTTGCGCCAGAAGCTCGCTTTTGGCGGGTAACTTCTCGTGAGCGGACCTGGGTACCTTCTCGCGAGCGCCGAAGTCGCTCGCCCAGCCCGCACTCGACCACGCACGCCGCGGCGTCCGCTATGCCTGGGAATCCAAGGCCGGTGGGCTGGAAACGAATAACTGACTGCCGGAGTTATCGGGGGCAGGCCGGACGCGTATGTCGCGCGCAGCGGAACGCGGCTGCGCGGAACCCCGCACCTCGCTGCGCGCGTGCCGCCCGCCGATTCTAGCGCTGCCGGGTTTGCTCGTAGCCCGCCAACTTGGCGCGCAAGTTCCGGACCAGTTCCCCGTCTTGGCCGGCGAGGGCCAGGTCCAGGGCCCGGCGCCCGGCCCGGATGGCCTCGTCGGGGCGGCCCATCCTGCTGTAGACGGCGCCCAGCATGTCGTAGCATTGCCAGTCCCGGCCACCGCCGATCTCGATGGATTTCTGCAATTGCGAAATGGCTTCGGTGAAGCGCCCCGCCTGCGCTAGCGCCTGGGCTAGGCTCAAGCGGAACTCCGTCGAATCCGGGGCCAGTTCCACAGCCTTCTCCAGATGCGCGGTGGCTTCGGCGGTCCGGCCGATCTTTAATAGCGCGGACGCAAACGTATTCTGCACGGCAGCCGACTCGGGTTTCAAGGCCACAGCCCTCTCCAGGTGTTCGAGTCCCTCGGCGGTTTCACCCTTCCCGGACAACATCGCACCCAAGTCGGCCTGCACTCCGGCGTTTGCGGCATCGAGTGCCAGAGACTTCCGGTAATTGGAGATGGCTTCGTCCGGCTTGCCATCCAGCCTCAGCGCCAGCGCCAGATCGGCAAAGGCTATCGGATCGTCCGGACTTAGGTCGCAAGCTCTGCGATACTCCGCCAGGGCCTCGCGCAAGCGGCCGGTCTGGCCCAGCGAATAGCCCAGGTTGAGGTGCGCCTTGCCATCGCTCGGATCCATCCCCAGAGCCTCGCGCCACACCGCAATCGCCTCGCCAAACCGGCCCTTAGTCATCAGCTCGACGGCCTGATTCTCCATCCGGTAGAACTCGGTTGCCAGCGGGTCGATCTTCTCCAGGCCTCCCTTCGGGATGTTCGCGAACTCCGGCAAGTTCACCGCGCGGTTCGCAGCCGTGGCGTTATCGACCAGGATAGGCGGCGTATCGTTTCCGTTGGCGTCCAGGTGCGTCAGGTACAATTGCGTGTACGGCGAGCGGCTCTTTGAAGAGAAGGCCATCCAGCGGCCGTTAGGCGAGAAGGTGTGCCACGAGTTCATCAGCGGCGTATTGCACTTCATGAGCCGGGCTTCGCCGCCGTCGAAAGGCGCCATGTAGAGTTTGCCGTCCGGCCGCATGACCATTCCATTCCGGCATTCGACAAACACGATCCAGCGGCCATCCGGCGATACCTTCGGAAAGTTGTTGCTCATCCCGTTGGCGGAGGCGCCGCGGACAGGCTCCGCCTGGCCACCCTTTCCCTGGTTGAACGGGATCCTGTAAAGGTCATATTGAATCTGGGTTTCCTTTGGGTCGTTGGCGTAGCGGGCCATCGGGAATCCCGGTGGATAGGGAGTTTTCGCTTCGGCCCGGGCGAACACGACGTTCTTTCCGTCGGGGCTCCAAACACCACCGGCCTGTACGTATCGCGGGTCATCGGCGCCCGGCAGCGGCTGCAAACGCCTTGTGTCGCGGTCATACCATGCCAGAATGCCTCGCGTCGGATAAAACACTTGCAGGAACCGGTAGTCCAGGAAGTTGGCAACGTAATACTTATCTTCCAGCGTGCGCCCCCCCGCGCGCCGGGCGGCATCCCGATCGTCGATCGTCGAGAGAACGTAGCGTCCGTCCGGGGAGACCTGCGACATGAAAGCGGCTCTCAGCCGGGGGACGGCGGGATCGCGGACGGTGGGCCACTTGATCACATCCCGAGTGCGAATCGACGCTTGCCGCACCACCGGGATCAGGGCATACAGACCGCGGTCGTCCTGTGGGCCGTCCACGTCGAGTCCCAATGTCTTGCCGTCGGCGGAGAAGGAATGGCAGTTGGCGCACGTCGAGATCTTCTGCATGACCACCCGGCCGCGCGGCTCGTCCAGGTAGCGCAGCCTCCATTTGATCAGCCCGATCGCCTCGGGCGCCAGCGGCCTGATCACTCCTCTACTGCCCTGATTGGGCATCAGCGGCACGTCGCGATAGAAGATCGGCGCTCCAACTGCGTCTCTGGAAGTCTCGATTCTGACCTGGCCGCCGGAGACCGGCTGCTTCAGGTCCTCGTCGCGAAACCCGGTGATCGCGATGGTTGCCGGCGATCCAACGGAATGTCTCTTGATCGCCTCCCAGGTGCCGGCATCGGGGGTCCAGGTATGCGCGGCCGCCTGCTCCGGGGTCAGCTTGGGAAGCTCGTTGTTGACCGACACAGCTTCCGGATCGATTTCTCCGATGCGCAGCGGTTCGCCGGAAGATGTCACGTGAATGGCGGGAGCGCGGTCCGAAAAAGCGATGTCGATAGTCCACGAAGTTACATTGGCCGCCGCGTCGCGCCAGAGAAAGGTGGGAGGCGTGATCTCGGGAGGAAAGAAGGAACCCTCCGCGGGGTAATCGACGATGATGACTGCCAGGCGGCCCGGCGATGCCTGGGGTGCGGCTCCTCTCAGCAGGATGAATGAACCCACACCGGCAATTCCGGCGGCCAGAAGACAGACAGTGAATACTCGGGTGGGCTTCCGGGAGGAAGCCGCCAATCGCGAGGCCGGCGTGAACGCCAATACGGACCCGGTCCCTCTCACTTGTCGTACTTGATGTGCGACTCCGCCCGGAACTTGCGGTAATCGCGGAAAACGGCTTCGTTGCGGACAAACACCTTGGCCTGCCGTAATTGCAGAACGGAGCGGAGCGGCAACAGATAATCGTCTTCGCCGATCTTCACCATGCCATAGTCGAGTGAAAGAGAGGGCGATTGCAGGGGAAAGTCCTTCGACAGGCCGGCTCCCTGAATCGTGAGCCTGCGCACCATTCCCGTTTCATCGTCGATGAAAACGCGCCCTTTATAGGCCGCTGCTTCAACCGCGTTGTTGTAATGCAGGACAAAGTTGGATTTGGCTCGGGAAACTTCGAACTCGAAGACCTGGCAGAGCACACCCAGGGCCATTGAGCGGCCCGCCCAGTGGTAGGATGCGCTGACTTTGGGGTCAAAGAGGCCACGCAGCAGAGAACCGAATTCGTTGCGGGCCCGGATGCCTTTGTTTTCCATCGGGGCGTTATCGGCGGTTACTCCATCGGCATCCAATCGCTGATACCGCTCCTGGCGGTCTTCGAATATCAACTCGTCCCTGTATGAGTCGGCCTCTTTCAGTTGATCGGGGCTCTTTGCGGGCGCGGTGAACCGATGCGTTTCCTGAATGCAGCGGAAATTCGGAAGCTGGTCGAGGTAGCCCATCGCGGTCTTGGCAGCCGCGTCCCAGAGCTGCTTCTGGTCCTCGTCGCGCATTTTGAGCCCACTCGAATCGATCGTGGCCGGCTCTATATCCGGCAGCACCACCGCCGCGGTTTCGGCGTCATCGGCCGCCGCCGAAACCCGGGGCCCCTTCGCCATCTCCGCCGGCGCCGTGGCGCCGTTTCCAACTACCTTGAACGCGACCACCCGCCGGATCACGCTCTTGCCCTGACGGATTGAAATGATGCCCTGGTAATCGCCGGCGGGGAATTTGGCGCCCTTCAAATTCACCAGATACGGGAATTCCTTGGCCTGCCCGCCTACGATGTTCGCGCTACCGCTCATCGAGGATGCGCCATCGCGCGCACTGCTTGCCAGTCCACCTTTGAATGGCAACGCCATGCGGGCCACCACGCGTCCTTCGCTCAGGACTTCCATGCTCAAATCGAGCGGCGAGCCGTGGATGTCCGGATACAGCCGCAGGTAGATCTGCAAATCGACCGGCCGATCGGCGCGGAAGACGGGGTCGAGCATCGGAGATAGCGCCTCTCCTTCGTAGCTCAGCACCTGGTCGGCTTCGAACTTGTCTGCGGACCCCTTGAACGGGCGCACCACCAGGGCATCGGTGGCGACCAGGCCCGGGGCATTTCGTCCGACTCGCAACGGTGTCTGAATCGTGCCCGTGGTGTGCCCCACCAGGTCTTCCACTTTGGCTTCCAGGGTAAAGGGCCCCTGGCCGACCACGGTCACGGCGCGCATGAAGAACATGCTGCCTTCGCGCCGCTCATTCAACTTCTGCGCCGGTCCATGAATATTGACGTCTCTCTGTCCGGTCCAGATCACCGCCCCCTTGACGTTCCGGACAGTCGCGGTGATGCGCGCGCGGGCCTGATAGGTGCCCGTATTGTCTTCCAGATCGAACCTCAGCGCTTTGAGCGGCGATTCGACGGTCACCAGACCCTGCAGGGGTGCGTTGGGGTCGTTGGGCCAGTAGGAGACCTCCATCGAGCCGCCTCCCCCGGCGATACCCATACTGCCGCCCGGCGCACTCGACACGTAGCTGAGAGTCGCGGTTGTGCCGTAATCCGCTTCGTGGTCGGCAATGCTCTCGGAGGTCGATCCCGTTCCCGAAGTGCGGATGAACCGGATCTGCACCGGAATCTCGAAATCGGGGATGCCGCTGCGCGCGGAATGCACCGCCTCGGCGGCCTTGGCCGCGGCCGGCACAGCCGCGGTCGCAGCGGGCGGCGGGGGCGGCTCGTCCGGCGGCGTCACCATGGCCACTTGCGGCCCCAGGTCTTTTGCCTGCCGCACCCATGCGCCGCCGGTTTTTGTGGTCAAGCCGTTGAGAGCGGCATTCGGTACGGTTTTGGACCCCTCCGCGGCGTCCACTACGAGAACCCTCACCCCGTGAGCCTGGCAGATCTCGCCCAGATGTTCCAATGTGCGTTCTCCATCGCTTGAGAACGAAGGGCTGTTCAGAACGGCAACCACGACCCGGGCGCCGGGATGCAACGCCGCGGCCTGCGCGGCGGAGTCGAGAGTGACCAGGAACGAAGACGGATCGGCATCGCGCGCCGCCAGCGCCGCATCGCCAAACGCCTGGTCCATTTCCTTGGCGCCCGTGGCCGCATCCATGCGTTGCACATCCGGACTGCCGCCACGCCTGAGTTCGACCACGCCGCCGGCGGTATGCACCCAGCGGTGTGCCGCCGCAGCCGCGGCGTGCGCGGATTGCCGCGCTGCTTCCGGGGAACTTGGACCGAACACAAACGACAGGAGGCCCTGCTCGGCATGGAGGCCGGATGCACAGAACACGGCCCATAACAGGACCGTCTTTCCGAGGCAAGCGAGAGTGGGCATTTGATCCCATTATGCTCCTTTGGGGACCGTTCCGGGAAGAGTGGGGTGAAAGACTTGAAAGTGGGCGCGGGGGGCGGTTCGTCCTCAAAACCGCTCGAATCCGAGCGTACGATGCGCAAGGCCCGCAGTGCTCTTGTGGGGCGGGTTAGCAACCTGCGGCCGATTGGTAATCGGCCTCACGCGGGCGTTTGTCAATGCCGCCCAGGCGGGATGCCATCCTGCCCCACATCACACCGCCGAATCCACTTCCAAGCCGCGCAGCCTGGCCCGATGCGGGCGAGGCCAGCCGGATTCGGCCAGCACCGGATACCTGGGTTGGGAGCTTGCGGGGAACAACTTGGCCACAGTGTGGCCGACCGCCGCGACGAAAATTCTTTAAAAACATAGAGTTACGATTCGGAATCGGCCACAGTCTGGCCGGCGGCAGGCTTAGCGCGGCCGTTCAAGAGCGACTCTGTGCCATTGGTGCACGCCCGCCACTGGACGCGATACTGCCCCATAAGCGGTAGGCGAATCCACGTATGTTTCGCACACCCGGGAAGAGTGGTAGTGCCTGGAGTCCGCGTCGATGGCGGATCGCCGCTGTGGGCGGTTTTTCGCAGGCCCACCAGGTCCGCACGCTATAATTTCATAAGCGTGAGACTCGCCGCACTTGTTCTAGCGCTTCCGTTGGGACTCGCCGCGCTTTGGGCCGGCGGGCCCGAGGATCCTTTGCGTGAAGCCCAGACGGCGCTACAGTCCGGCGATGTGGCAACCGCCATCCGGCTTTACCGCGAGTTCCTGCGGAGCTATCCCGACGCGGCCGAGATCCGTTCCAATCTGGGCGCCGCCCTGGTGCAGGACGGGCAGTTCGCCGGCGCCATTACGCAGTACAATATCGCACTCCAGCAACTGCCGAACAATCCTCGCGTCAGGATGAACCTGGCGCTGGCGTACTACAAGGTCGGGCGGTTGCCCGATGCCGTCGAGCATCTGGAAGTGCTCCACAAACTGCAACCATTGGAGCTGAACCCGGCCCTGCTGCTGGCCGATTGCATGCTGGAAACGGACCAGCCGGCCAAAGCGGTGGAGGTGCTCACGCCGCTGCGCCAGGAATATCCCGACGACCACGCCGTCGTCTACGTGCTCGGCATGGCGCTCATGAAAGACAATCGGATCCGGGAGGCACAGGTTCTGCTGGATCGCATCCTGAGTGACGGCGAGTCGGCGGAAGCGGCCTTCCTGCTGGGGCAAAGCGAGTTGCTGCGTAACGACCTGGTGGCGGCGGCAGGGCACTTGGCGCGTGCCGTGCAACTCGATCCGAAGATGCCGTGGGTGCACACGCTTTACGGGCAGGCATTGAAGGCCGGCGGCAAAATGGAAGAGGCGGCCGCGCAGTTCAACGAAGAGCTGAAAGTGAATCCGTACGATTTCACGGCCAACACGGAAATAACCCTGCTGCTCCTGCAGGATGGCAAGCCGAATGAGGCGCTGTCGCACATCACGATGGCGCTGCAGGTGCGTCCCAACGATCCCGGCGCGCTGTATCAGCGGGCGTCGATTCACTTGACACAGGGACTCACCGAACAGGCGCTCCAGGAGTTGGAGCAACTGATCCGGGATTATCCGAACTTCTCCGAGGCGCACGCGGCGCTCGCCAGAGTCTACTACAAATTGAAGCGGACGGCTGACGGCGACCGCGAGACGGCGGAAGCACGCCGCGTGCGGGAAGACGCGCAGAAACGGCTTGAGGAAAAGCGAAATCCGCCGGCAGCCGAAAAGCGGTAGAGCCCCCACACTGCTGTGTGGCTATTGCCGGTCCGCCGCTTCGGTGATCGTCAGAATTTGATCCGCCGGCACGTTGTGCAGCGTCTGGTGGATGCGGCTGGGCCAGACGATATCGATCTCTTTCACCACCTTCGACGGCCCCAAACCGAAGTGCACGCGCGGATCGCTCGAGCAGGCGTAACCGGTGCTGGTAGTGGCGTGATTGTACTGCGTTCCAGCATCGGTCGTGATGCGCACCTGCGCTCCCAATCCCATGCGATTGCTTATCACCCCCACCAGTTTCAGCAAAATCCAGTGATTGCCGTTCTTCGAAATATTGTGGAAGTATTGCGCGTTGCCCTGAAGCACGGTGACCACGGCGTCGATGCGGCCATCGTTATCCACGTCGCCGAACGCGACGCCGCGATGCGGCAAAGCCGTCTGGAATGCGGCGCCGGCGCCCGCGCTCACGTCCTGAAACTTGCCGTTTCCCAGATTGCGCAACACCGTGTTGGGTTCTTCGGGTTTGCGCAGCGACATCAGGGCGATGTTATCGAGCACGTGCCCGCGCGCCACCAGGAGGTCCTTCCATCCATCGTTGTCGAGATCGAAGATCCCATTCGACCAGCCCGACATGGGGCGCGTGACGCCGGCTAACCCGGCGGCGCCCGTGATCTCGTCAAAATCGCCCGCCGCGCCGCGATTCCGGAACAACGGGAAGGTGTCGCCCTCGAAGCCGGTCACCCAGATATCGTCGTTGCCGTCATTATCGATGTCGCGGAAATCGGCCCCCATGCCCGACATATAAGAGCCGGAGTCGGGATACGCCACGCCGGCCTGCAGCGCTACCTCCTCGAATTTCTTGCCGCCCAAATTGTGGAAGAGCATATTCGGCGCGTTGTCGTTGGCCACGAACACGTCCATGAAGCCGTCATGATCGTAGTCGGCGAAGGCTACGCCCATTCCTTTGCCGCGGATCTCGCCAATGCCTGTGGCCGCCGACACGTCCGTGAACGTTCCGTCCCCGTTGTTGCGATAAAGCGTATTGGGAAGCGGCGCGTAGTTCTTGGGATGGCAGTAGGCGCGCACATTCGGATTGGGCCCGCAAAAAGGGTCTTTGTTGACCTCCCACTTGCAATAGTTCGACACAAACAGGTCCAGGCGGCCGTCGTTATCGTAGTCGAACCAGCCGGCGGCCACCGCCCACATCTTCTTTCCGTCCAGCATAGCCCCGCCCACTCCGGCTTTGTCCGTTACGTCGGTAAAGGTGCCGTCGTGGTTGTTATGAAAAAGCTGGTTCTTTGTCACGCTGGCGATGAAGATGTCCGGCCATCCATCGTTGTCGTAATCTCCAATAGCGACGCCGATGTTATAGCCCTCGCCCTTGACTCCGGCTTTCTCCGTAACGTCCGTGAAGGTTCCGTCGCGGTTATTGTGAAAAAGGCGGTTCCAATACTTGGGCGATTCTTTCTTCAGCGATGGGATGGCCGCGCCGTTGACGAAGTAAATGTCCAGGTAGCCGTCATTGTCGTAATCGAAAAGCGCCACACCGGCGAGCATCGTTTCGGGCAGGTTCTTGTTCGCCGTCGGGGAGTTGTCCGCTACGAAATGGATCCCGGCGCGGTCCGCGATTTCCTCGAATGCGATAGGTCCCAGCTCAGGCACTGCCGCAATAACCAGAACCGCCCCGAAGAACGCGAGGATTCGCCAGCGCATCAAAGTTCAGAATACTACAGGCGAGGATGGCGATGAGCGCTGTTTGAAGAGCGCGAGACGCTCAATACGGGCTAATTGATGTTGGCGGAGACCGGAATCGTCAATGTGCCCATGCTGCCGCTACCTGGATCGCGAACGACGATCCGTAGCGAGGTCGCCTTCGGGGCCAATCTGAACCGGCGGCCGTACTGGAAGCCGGACTTGAGACTTCGCTCATAGCTGTCCTGCTTCAGCTCTAAGCCGAATGTATTCGAGACGGGTTCGAATGCGTTGCCCGAGTTGTCGCGCTGGAACAGGCTTACTTCGATCTGACCCTCCCATCGACCGGCGTTCTGCCGCAGACTCACGGACGCGAGGCCGATGCGCAGGTTGAGGTCGTAATCGTCCGGCTCCGCTCCGGACGAAACAGTGCCGCTCAATTCGATGGCGGTCGCGTCCACGGGACTCCAGACGGCCTCCTGCAATTCCCGCTCCCGGCGGTGCGGATCGCGCTGCGGCGGCTCGGGTTCGAAGTATCCGTCCCGATAGTGCAGGCTCAGGCGTTCGCTGCCGGGAACCTTCACTTTGATGAAGTGGAAGGAGCCGTCGTTGATCGAACTCTTGGGATAGAATCCTAGCGTGTAACTGACGCGAGAGTCATCGAGAGATCCATGGATGGCGCCACGAATGTCGTTCGTGTTCACAAATGCTTTGCCGCCCGTAGCTTCCGCCAACTCAATCAAGGAAGATTGCAGCATCAGGATGAGCTGCCGCTTCCCCGCCTCCGCATTGCCTATGTATCGGAGTGCCAACCTGAGCTCGGCTCCCGGCGGACTAGGCCCGGACGCTCTTGACTGAAGCCCGGCGGTCTCTTTACTGGGGATAACGAACGAGCCATCGAGTGCATAGGGCGCGAGGCCTCCCGGATCGATCGTATAGACCGTGACCCCAGCCTGGATAATGTGTCGTAGAAATTTGCGCTGATCCTGGAATTCCCGGGGAAGGAACACCTTTCCGGAAATCAGGATTAGGTTCTTCCGGCCGGGCACGGCAGCCAGGTGGTTTGCCACGGCGTCGATGCCCCCAAGAACGCCGTTTTGGCCGGGTGCCCGATACGCCCCGTTGCCGTCGAGATCCGCTCCATGGCCGACCCCTCCAGGCACTTCAGCGGGGGTCCAGAATTGCGAACGATGGATGGCTTTCGCCGTTTCGGCGTCAACGTCGGCAAAGTGCACGGCGAATTCGGCCCAAACGTCCCCTGCTTTCGCGCTCGCGGGATCCGGGTTCTCGGGCGATTTCCATGTCGCGAGCCGTTTCAAAAGGTCGGCGCAGTTCTGGTTGTATTCGTGGAGGACCCAGAATCGGTCCGCGCCCATGAGATAAATACCCAGCCGGTCCTCCGGGTGGACCTGGCGGAGGAATAGAACGAGTTGATCGCGTGCGTAAACGAGGTCCGCCCAGGTCATTCTGCGAGTATCCCAGGTGTCTCCGGCATCGATCACGATGACCGTCGGAGCGTTCGGAGCACCCGGCTCGATCGGGTTCCGGTTGGAGAATTCGGGGACTGCGGGTGCGGCGGGCGCCGGAAGCTGGCTGTTCGCGGGCTGGGGCGTACGGTAGTCTTCGACGGCAAACACGCGGATTTCCTGCCTTTTGCCGTTATCGTAAAGCTCGAAGTCGCCCTGCTTGAGATCCGCCACGGGATCTCCGTGGCTGTCTCTTACGACAACGCTCACCTGGACTAATTGGGTGTTGACGCGCAAAGTGACTGGCGGTTGGGGAGTCTGGGCAATGGCGCCTCCAACCGGAACCAGGGCCATCATGATCGCGATTCGAATGGGCGCTCGCACGGGCATATACATACACGGTCATTATGCGCCTCGGCTCTGTAGAAAGATACACCTCTTTATAGCTATTGGCTCGGGCTTCATCCGGCCAAGTAACTTATTGGCGTAATCGAGCGGAGGCTTCTACTCTCGTGAGTTTCGTTGTAGAGTATAGGCGAGCCTATTCATAGAACGCTGCCGAACTGAGGGCTTGGCGGTTGGCCTTCAGCCTACGCGGCGATGTTTGGACCTCCGAATGCGCAGATTCTCACCAGTTGCCTCGGGCGTACTAATCGGAATAGCCATCGGCCACGTCCGTTGCGACGCGGCGCCTCAAGACACAAGCCCCGGCCTTGACAACGCGATCCGCAGCACCGTCCGCGAGGTACTGCTGGATGTAGTGGTCCGCAATGCGCGCGGCCACCTTGTTACCGACCTGAAGCCCGGCGAGGTCACGGTGTACGAAGACGGCGTGCGCCAGATTGTGCGCGCATTCCGGCTGGTGGCGGGCAGCGAAGTCCGCATCGAAGACGAGAAGCAGGCTGCCTTATCCGGACTTCCTACGCACGAACGCATATCGGCAATTCCGATGCCCTATTGCCCAAAGGGTCCGAATTGACTGTGACGTATCTCTCCGGTGCAACCTGCCGCGATATGATCGGGTTTCACGGCTGCCATGAGTATGGCAGTGAATCGACAATCGATTTCGACGCGCCTTCCGCCAATCCGCCGGCGGCAGGGCAGCCGCAAGCCGGCCAGCGCGAACCGTCCGGCCACGAATGACAACCCCGCTTCAGCGTCCCGGCTCCGCCACGGTCAGAATCTGATCGGCCTTCACCTTCTTCAGGTTCTGCACAATCCCGCTGGGCCAGCGGATCTCCAGAGACTGAATCGCCGTCTCGGTCCCGAGCCCGAAATGCACCCGCTTGTCGCTGGACGACATGAATCCGTCGGAAGTCGTCACGTGGTTATAGAGGGTGCGGCCCGAGGCCGTGGTCAGTTTCAGCGCCGCGCCGATGCCGTCGCGATTGCTGCTGCGGCCGATGGTGTTGACCAGCAGCCAGTGATTCCCATTATCGGCCGAGTTAATCATGATACGCGGCTTCTCATCGAGCGATGTCACCACCAAATCCATGAAGCCGTCGTTGTTCAGGTCCACGAACGCCGAGCCGCGCTGGAAACCGGCATGGTTGAAGTCCGGGCCTAACTGGGCGGAGACGTCCCGGAACTCCTTGCCATCCACGTTTTCGAACATGGTGTCGGGCTGGCGCGAGATTTGTCCCATGTTGTCGATGTCTCCGTTGGAGGAGTATAGATCCTTCCATCCGTCATTGTTGTAGTCGATGAACCCGTTGCTCCAGCCGGAGCTATGCGCGCTTAGGCGCGATACGCGAGACATGCCGGAAGCATAAGTCATATACTTACCGCTCGTGTTATGGAACAGTCCCCATATCTGGCCCTTGAGGTTGTTATAGAAGAGATCCGGCCAGCCGTCGTTATCGTAGTCTTTGGCGTCGGCGCCCATGGATGAATGCGCATTGCCGTTCTCGTCGTAGGCCACGCCCCACTCGTAGCCGGCCTCCTTGAACGTTCCGTTCTTCTGGTTGATGAAGAGAAAATTGCGCACGGTGTCATTGGCCACGAATACGTCCATATAGCCATCGCCGTTGAAATCCGCGACGGCCACGCCCATTCCCTTGCCCAGTTCCTTGCCGATCCCGGACTGGTCGGTCACATCCTCGAAGCGGCCATTGCCGAGGTTGTGATAGAGACGGTGCGCGACACTGGGATAGACCTTGGGATGGCAATAGTATTCCTGGCCGTTCACGGCGCAGACCTTATCGGTCTGGGGCGTCCAGACCGTGTAATTGGACACGATCAGATCGAGCAGTCCGTCATTGTCGTAGTCGAACCAGGCGGCGGCGACGCTCAGCACATCCTTCGGCTTGGTCCCGATTCCGGAGCGCTCGGTCGCGTCGGTGAAGGTGCCGTCGCCGTTGTTGTGGTACAGCGTATTGCGTCCCGCGTTGCAGACGAACAGATCTTCGTAGCCGTCGTTATCGTAGTCGCCGGCGGCAACGCCGAAGCTGAATCCGAGGTCTTTGCCGAGCAGGCCGGCGCGCGCGGTGACGTCCTCAAACGTGCCGTCGCCGCGGTTGCGGAGCAGGCAATTGTAGAAGCGCGCATCGGTCTTCTCCAGTTCGGGCAGTTTGGCGCCGTTGGTGAAGAAAAGGTCCATGCGGCCGTCGTTGTCGAAATCGAAGGCGGCCACTCCGCCGCACATGGTTTGCGGGAAATACTTCCGGCCGGTGAAGTTGTTATCCGTGCGGTACGCGAAGTTGGATTTGGGCGCGATATCGGTGAAATGCGGACGCCGCGGCTCGGGTTCGGCGCCGCCGGCGGCCACCCACAACGCAGGACCCGCCACGCACAATACGGCCACGGCCCACCATCGCCTCATCTCGGTTTGACTCCCGTCTGAAGGGCGTCCCGCCGATCCATGAGCTTTTCGGAGACGGCGCGTTCGCGATCGCCGTCGGCGCTGCGACGCAGCCGGTAGTAGACGGTTGCCAGAGTAGCGTGAGCTTCCGCGAAATCGGGCGTTTCGGCGATCAGAACTTCCAGCGCCTGACGCGCCTGCTCCGGATTGCCGGTGGCCAGATCGACATTGGCCATCTGATAACGGACCCCCGGATCGTTGGGGCGCGTCCTGAGAGCGCGCTCGAAATAGCGGCGCGCCTCCATGTAGTCCTGGTCCTCCTTTGCCAGCACGCCCATGTTCAGGTTGGAGGTGAATTCGTCGGGATTGAGGGCGAGTTCCTGGGCGAAGGCGGCGCGCGCGCGTTCGGACTCTCCCTCGGTAAGCAGCAGTTCGCCCAAACGGGCATGAGCCCCGGACAGACGGGGGTTCAAAGCGATGGCCTTCTCAAGGTCGGCGCGCGCGTTGTCGCGGTCGTGCGCGCTCAGTTCCAGAGTGCCCCGCAGCAGGCGGGCTTCGGCGGACTCGCCCCGGCTGAGAATCCGGTTAATGACGGCTGTGCCGGCGGCGTCCTGGCCATCGCCGATGAGAGCGGTTCCATAGATATAGTCGAATCCCGGATCGCCGGCCTTGTCTTTCTCGAGCAAGGCCAGCAGCGACACGGATTCCTTGTATCTTCCCAGGTTGTTATAACAGACGGCGAGAAGGAGGGTAACCTGCTCCTTGAACTGAGGCGAGAGAGAGACGGCCCGTTCGAAGCGGGCCGCGGCTTCGGCGTGACGGCCCGTTTTGTAATAGGCAAGGCCCAGATTCAGCAGGAGGGCGGGATTGTCCGGACTCTTGCGAAGAGCGCGGTCGTATTCCGCGATGGCCTCGTCGTAGCGGCCCGTGCGCGCCAGCGCGGCGCCCAGATTCGAACGCGCCTGCACGGAATCGGGTTCGGCGCCGAGGTATTCGCGATACGCGCGGATTGCGCCATCCAGATCGCCTGCCTGGTGCAGGGTAATGGCATGTTGGAGCAGCGTGTCGGAACTGGCAGCGGGCTGTTGCCCGCCAAGAGGTGAGGCGAGGAGGCAGACGATGAGGCAGAGTAGGATGGCCGGGATGCTTAGCCGTTGCGATGGAAAAGAAGTCAACGTCATCACTGGCCTATCTCATCGGTCAATTTCTTCAAGCGGGCGAATTCGGCTCGTTCGCTGGCCGCTTCGGTCTTTCTGCCCGCCATGGCGTAGGCTGTTGCCAAAGAGAAATGTACTTGCGGACTGTCCGGGGCCTGCTGCCGGGCGATCTCCAGCTCTTTAATTCCCTGTTGCACCTCACCGGCATTGACCAGCAACTTCCCCAGCACAGCGTGGGCCCCGAAGAACTGAGCATCCGCCTCGACCGCGCGCCGCGCGTACGTAATGGCCGTGTCCAAATCGCCGCGCGCCTCATACTCCAAGGCGATAGTCGCCAGCGCCTCCGTATGTTTCGGGTTCAGCTCCAGTTCTTTTTGATACTCGCGCAAGCCCCCATCCTTATCGGACGCCGACAGGAACGATCCATAGAGATAGTGGACGTTGGGCGCATCGGGATAGGCGGCCAGCAGCTCCGCGAAGAACGTTTGTGCCGCCTCGCGATCCCTCCCTGCCATCGCACAGACGGCTTGTCCGGCCCGATCGATCAAGTCCTTGTCGCCCGGCGGCAGTTCTTCGGGAAGGATGGGCCGGCGCAGACCGGCGATCCCCGCGGCCTCGATTACCGCCGGGCCGGCCCCGCCATCCTTCACGACACTCACCAACACTTGCATAGCGGACTCGTACTGCTGGAGTCGCGTGAGCAGCAACATCTCGTGAAACAATACCACCCGCCTGACCTGCGGGTCGTCGCCCAAGCCAAGGCGGCGCGCCTGATAGATGTGATTGAGCGCCTTGGCGTACTCCTTCGTTTCGAACTCGCAGAGGCCCAGCAGCGCGAAGCCCGGGCCCGTCGTATGATCGAGGTCTATCAGCCGGCGTAAAGAGTCCTGTGCTTCGGGATACCTGTTCCGGTCGTAAAGCAGCTCGCCCAGGAACCACCAGCCTTCGGCCCACGAAGGACGCAGCTTGACCGCCTGTCGATACAACCCGATCGCGTCCTCGATGTGGTCTTGGGCACGCGCTTTAGTGGCCGCCTCCGATAACCGGTCGAACGCGGCAGCGGCAGCCTCCGGCCCCCTCTGACCGGCTGCGGCGGCCGGCCCCAGAAGCGCAGCCAGCGAGAGAGCCGCAGTTGCTCGCCACAGGACTGGAGCCCCGCCCGACGCAAAACTCATCGCTACGGAGTCTCCTTCACGTGCAGCACCCGGTCGCCACGCACGTCCTTCAGCGTCTGGACGATTCCCGACGGCCAATGGATGACCACCGACTCCGCAATGGCGTTGGCGCCCAACCCGAAATGAACCGGCCCGCAGCTCGACGAGGCGTAGCCCACGCTGGTGGTCATGTGGTTGTACTGCGCGCCGCTCTTGGCGATAACCTGAATCCGCGCGCCGATGCCGTCGCGGTTGCTCTTGGTTCCTTCCAGCGCGATGTCCAGCCAGTGCCCCGCGGCGGGGCTGCGATTCATCCAGATCTCGGCCGGGTGCGCCAGCGCCGAGGTCACGACATCGATCCTGCCGTCCCCGTCCAGGTCGCCGAACGCCAGGCCGCGATGGCGCGCCGCCGGCGAGGCATCCAATCCCGCTTCGGCGGTCAGCGCCTCCCAACGCCCGTTGGCGCCGCTCGTGGCGCCAAGGTTCCGGAACACGGTGTTGTGCTGCTCTACCGTGGTGTTCGGCATCGGGCGTGACAACACGTCTCCGCGGCTGACGAACAGGTCCTTCCATCCGTCATTGTCGAAGTCGACCAATCCTACGCCGAAACCCGCCATCCGCCAGCACAACGCGCGCATGCCGCTCGGCGTGGTCACTTCCTGGAAGCCTTTCCCGGCCGTGTTCTTCCATATCGGAAAGGTCTGGCCCTCCAGTGCCGCGGTTACCAGGTCCGGGTATTCGTCGTTGTTGAAATCGCGAAAATCCAGCCCCATTCCGGATATGAAGCCGCCGTCTTCCGTCAACGCCACGCCTTTCTGAAACGCGACTTCCTCGAACTTGTCGCCCAGATTGTGGAACAGGAAATTATAAGATCCGTCATTGGTAACGAAAATGTCGGGACGGCCATCCAGATCGTAGTCGGCCATGCCCCCGCCCATGCCCTTCCCCACGTGCGCGCGAATGCCCCATTGCTCCGACACGTCCTCGAACTTGCCGTTGCCCTTGTTCAGATACAACTGGTTGGGCAAGCCCTTATAAGACCGCGGCGAGCAATAGTCCGAAACTCCCTGGTACTCGCAAAGGGGCTCGGTCGAGTAGTCCCATTGCAGATAGTTGATCACTAACAGGTCGAGCAGACCGTCGTTGTTCACATCCACCCAGACCGCCGTAATCCCCCACATCGGCCCGTATTTGGGGTCGGGGAGATTGGAGATGCCGGCCTTCTCCGTGACATCGGTGAACGTGCCGTCGCCGTTATTGTGATACAGCGTGTTGTGGTGGACGCCCGCCACAAACAAATCGGGATAGCCGTCGTTATCGTAGTCGCCCACCGCCACTCCGCTATCGAAGCCCGTGCCGGCCAGTCCCGCCGATTCGGTGACATCCGTGAATACGCCGCCGCCATCGTTGCGAAACAGCCGGTTGCGGTATTTCGGATCGTCCTTCTTTAACGTGGCCAGATTGGCGCCATTGGTGAAGAAGATGTCGGGACGTCCGTCGCGATTGTAATCGAACACCGCCAGGCCGCCGGCCATGGTGGCCGGCACATGCCGCGCGAGGACCTCGCCATGCTCGAGTTGGAAGGCGATGGGCTTGAGCTCGAACCGGATCGCGGACGCCGATCCGCCCGTCGCGCGCAACGACCAACCCGCGGCCGCCAGCAGCAGCAGCAGCAGCGGCAGCAGACACATCAGGCCACCCTTCACGCTGAACCCTTGCCGCACCAGGACCCGCAAACTGTCGCGGGCCGCCAGCGAAATCGGGGGGCGCCAATCCATATCAACCAGAATACCGCACGATCCCAAGCCGCTGTGAGCCGGCGTTCACCCCACCCAGGAGCCCGCCGGACTCCGATTACAATAGGGATTATGAGTCTCACGCCCGCGCCCATTCGCCGGAGGAATAGTTGAGGCCCGCGATCGTCCTGGCCTTAGCGAGTTACTGCGCCCTCTTGTTTGTGGCGCTGCCATCGGGCCGGCCCGCCCAGACTGCCAGGCGTCCCCACTTCACGGATGTGGCGCCACGCTCGAAGATCTCCTATATCAGCAACAACAGCCCGGGTGGGCACAAGTATTTTCCGCAGCCCATGTGCGGCGGGGTGGCCGTCTTCGATTTCGATAACGACGGCCGGCTGGACATATTCTTCACCAATGGCGCGCAGCTTCCGGAGTTGAAGAAGACAAACCCGTCGTATTACAACTGCCTGTTGAGGCAGCGCGCCGACGGAACTTTCGAGGATGTCACTGTCAAAGCGGGCTTGACGGGCAAAGATCTCGATTTCAACTTCGGTGTAGCCGTTGGCGATTATGACAACGACGGCTACGAGGATCTGTTCATCGCGAGCGCCGGCCGGAACGCCCTTTACCACAACAACGGCGACGGGACGTTCACGGATGTGACGGCGGCTTCCGGCATAGGCGGCAAGCCGCCCGATACGCTGAGCGTAGCCGCCGCCTGGTTCGATTACGACAACGACGGGCTGCTCGATCTGATCGTGGATAACTACACTCTATGGACGCCGCGGACGGACATACGCTGTACCATGGGCAGTACGGAATTCTACTGCGATCCGCGCCGCTACCGGAGCGTGCCGCCGCGCCTCTATCACAATCTAGGCCACGGTAAGTTCGAGGATGTCACCGAAAAGTCGGGCCTGGGCGCGTCGCCGGGCAAGGGAATGGGCATCTCCATCGCGGATTTCAATAACGATGGATGGCCTGACGTTTTCATCGCCAATGACACCGAGCCCAATTCGTTGTTTATTAACCGGAAAGATGGGACGTTTGAGGAAAAGGGCTTGGAGCTGGGCGTCGCCTACAACGATAGCGCGCACGCGGGATCGTCCATGGGGTCGGACGCCAAGGACTATGACAACGATGGCAACGTAGACATCTTCTACAACAACTTGAGGGGTCAGGTATGGCAGTTACTGCGCAATCACGGCGATATGTTCCAAATTGCCTACCCATCGAGGGTGCAAACGCTGAGCCTGCCGTTTTCCGGCTGGAGCAATGGGTTCATCGACTACAACAACGACGGATGGAAAGACATCTACTCTTCCAATGGGCATGTTGACCAGATGGACGAGAAGTCGCCGCAACATGACACTATGTTCGAGAACGTGGGTGGGAAAACATTCGCGGATGTTTCCGAAGAGATGGGCAGGGACTTTCTGAGGATGGGCTATCAGCGCGGTTCGGCCTTCGGCGACCTCAACAACGATGGGGCGATGGATATCGTGGTGACGTTGCTGAACGAGACGCCGCGCATTCTCATGAATAGCGCGGATAGCGGCAATCACTGGCTGATGTTGAGTCTGACCGGTCACAAGAGTGCGCGGGACGCGGTCGGCGCGAAGGTCAAGTTGACGACTGCGTCGGGGCGGGTATTATATAACCACGTTGCCATCAGCGTCGGCTTCATGTCGTCGAGCGACAAGCGTGTGCATTTCGGGTTGGGAGACGAAACCAGGATCAACTCGATCGAAATCCGCTGGCCGAGCGGGATTCGGCAGGTACTTAAGGATATCGCGGCGGACCAGTTATTGAAGGTTGACGAGCCGGCCAGCCAGGGCGGGCCATAAGAGAGCCCGTTATCGGGGTTTGCACCCGGCGGCTAGGTCTTCGACCGCGTGGGTTGGTGCCATTACCGGGCCGCTCGCTCACGCTCGCGGTTCCGGACAGAACCGCGAGCGTGAGCGAGCGGCCCGTGGCACAGGAACAATATCTGGCGGTCACAGCACTAGCCCCATAGGGCCAGCAACTAACTGTCGGGCCTGCGAATCTGTTATACCGAGGAGCATGATGGCCATGATGAAACTTCACCTTGCGATGTTCCCGGCTTTGCTCTTGGCTGGGATCGCTGCGGGACAGGACGGCGGCCCCGCCGGCCCGGCCCAAAGCGACCTGCCCGGTCTCGTAATCAAGACTTCCGCCCGCGAAGTACTGCTGGACGTGGTGGTGCGCGATGCACACGGAAAGCTCATCGCCAATCTCAAGCCGGATGACTTCGCGGTATACGAAAATGGCGTCAGGCAGAACGTGAGCTCCTTCCGGCTGGTAGCCGGAAGCCGGGCCGCGGCTGAGGACCCGAAGCGAGCCGCGGCAACGCCGGAATCCCCGTCAACGGCTGCGCGCGGCATTCCGCCGCCGGTGAACCCGCTCCGCACAGTCAACGTGGTCTGCCTGGTTTTGAGCGACCTGGATCCCGAAACGCGCGCGTTTGCGTTCGACTCCGCGCGCCAGTTCGTGAATCGCGAGCTGCGGCCCAACACGTTCATTGGCATTTTCAGCTTGGATTCGAGCGGCCTTCGCCCGGTCTTTCCGTTTTCGAACAACCGCGAACGGCTGCTCGATGCGGTGAGGTTGGCGGCCATCAACCAGCTTCCATCGGTCAACCTGGACACCGCGGCAATGCTAAACGGTTTGAGCATGTCTCCGCCCGGCGGAGTGACGGCCGGCGCCGGCGCCGCCGAGGGGTTTGCCGACGGCTCCAGCCCGGCGCATCCACTGGGCACGCGAGGCGAAATGGGCTTTTCAGAGTACGCAGGGTTGCGGGAGATCGATGCGTTGCGCGGTTTGATACGGCAGCTCAGCCCGCTGCCTTTTCAAAAGACGGTACTGCTTATGAGCACCGGGCTGACGCGTCCGCCGGATCAGTTGGAGTACTGGGACTCAACCATCAAGTTGGCCAACCAGGGAGACGTCACGTTTTATGCGGTTGACGTGCACGGGCTGTGTCAGGAAGCGACTTGCCAGCAGTCGCCGTCGGCGACGTCAACCGCCATGCTGGGGATGGCCGCGGGGTTCAGCCAGCAACAGACAACGTCGTTGTCGCCGGCGCCGAACACGCGTGGGCCGCGCCCGTCACAGACTGCGCAACTCGCGGAAATGGCGCATGAGGACGACTATGTGAAGTTCGCCGTCCTAAGCGCCAACCCGCAGGAAGCCATGCGCGAACTCGCCGAACGCACCGGTGGATTCCTCATCGCGAACACCAACAACGTCGAAGAGCTGCTGGCCCGCGTGATGGATGACGTGAATTCGCATTATGAGATCGCCTACCCGCCAACCTCGAACGGTTACGACGGGCATTTTCGGAAGATCGAGGTGAAACTGGCGCGAGCCGGCCTCGCCGTACAAACTCGAGACGGGTATTTTGCCGTGCCCGAGACGGGGGAAGGGCCGGTGACTCCGGAAGAAATGGGCGGATTGAGAGCCCTCGACCGCCAGCCGCGGCCGCACGATTTCGATTTTCTGCTGCGGACGTATCGGTATCGCGATCTTGGCGGCACAACCCAATGCGCCATCGCTTTCGAAATGCCCATTTCCAACATCACAGCCATCCCGGAGGCGGGCGCCAAAAAGCACCTGTTGCACGCATCCTTGCTGGCGCTGGTGAAAGATGCGCAAGGCCGGATTGTGGACCGGGTAAGTAAGGATGTTCAGTCGGAAGTCTCCGCCGATCGTCTGGCCGCGGTACAGGTGGAGCTCATGACTTACTCGAAAGCCGTGAATCTGCCGCCGGGACAGTACACCGTGGATGCGGCGGTTGTGGACCAACTGGGCAATCGCGCCAGCACAGGCGTGACACAGATCGACAATCGGGAACAGCGCGGGCTGGGCATGAGCGACATCACCCTGGTGCGGCGATTGGAGAATCTCGGCCGCGCGCCCGACGCCGCCGACCCCTTCGAATTCGCCGGCAAGCGGGTACTCCCGTTCGTCACGGCCGATTTGTACGCGGGCGGTGTGCCGTTCCTCTATTTCGTCGTCTATCCGCAGAAGGATAACCCGGCAAAGGCGGAGTTGCGCACCCGGTTCCTCAAAGACGGGCGCGTAGTCATAGCCCGCAGGATTCCGCTGCCGGCGCCGGATTCGTCCGGCAGCATCCCTGAGGTGCTCACGGGCGATAGCAGCCCCGGCAGCCACGAAGTGAAGATCACCGTAGTGCAGGGCAAGGAGTCGGCGGAGCGCAGCTTCCACTACACCATCGCTGCAAAGTAGCGCATCCAAGCCGAGGAGTATTGCCGCTGCCATGATTCGGGCCAGGCAGGGCCGCAGGCTGAAACACTGGCGTAGTGGCGGCCGGCTTCTTCTCGACCCCGATTGTGCCCATGCGGCTCTTGGTGATTTTGCAAGTCGCTCGTGACCGCCCGTGGCGGGACCGGGATTTGGATCAACTTGATCCATATCCGTGGAGATCGGTGTTGATACTGAAGTACTTATGAGCGCCAGATGGATCAAGTTGATCCATCGGCAGGCTTCGGAACGGGCTGCCGACAGACCCCGCACCGCGATGCGACCCGGGGAGAGCTAAAGTAAAGATTGGAGTCCCGAAAGGGCGTCAATGCCGAACGTCATCCCCGCGGCTATTCTAGCCGCCCTGTCTTTGCTGGCCAGCCACGCCGGCGCGCAGAATCCGCCGCCGAGCCCATCAGTTGCCCCTTCCGAGCCGGTGATCCATGCAACGGTCGATGAGGTCGCGCTCGATCTGGTGGTCCGCGATAAGAAGGGCCGGCTGGTGAAAAACCTGACGCCCGCCGATGTCGAGATCTTCGAGGATGGCGTCCGCCAGCAGATCCGAAGCCTCCGGCTGGTTACCGGCGGCGAAGCGCCGTCGCAGCCGGCGCCTCAGAGTACCCCGGAGCAGCCATCCGGCGGAGCGTCGCTTCCACCGGCCGCTCCAGCCCCCGCATCGCCCATGCCGCTGCGGGCCGTCAACCTGGTCTGCATCGTCTTCCACAACCTGGATCCCTTGACCAGAAAATGGGCTGTGGCGGCGGCCCAGGAGTACATCGACACCCAATTGACCCCGGGCACCTGGGTGGGTATCTTCAACCTCGATTCGCGGCTTACGCCTCTGTATCCGTTTACCACTAGTCGTGACGAGCTGCTGCGCGCGGCGGCCAACGCCTTTTACGGAACGAGCGTGGATATTACCCGAGCCGCGGAAGCCGTTTTGAATTCCACCCCAAACGTATACTTGATCGTCGGGACCGGGAACCCGAGCGCGGCGAGCGACCTGTCCACCACCGGCTCGCTGAGCATGACCGCCATCACGGGAGCGGATGTGGCCACCGGGCCGGCGGCCAACCAGCAGCGGGGGGACCTGGTGCTCGAGCGCGAGCAGTTCATGGGCGTCGAGGGAGCCCGGCAGATGGACCAGATCAACCTGATGATCCGCCAAATCGGCGCTTTTCCCGGGCACAAATCGGTTCTGCTGCTCAGCTCTGGATTCACCACCACCGGCGACCCCGATCAGCTTCAGGCCATGTTGAGCAAGGCCAACCTGTCGGACTTGAGCGTTTACGCCTTCGACGCCAACGGCCTTGGCCAGACATCCACGGCGCAGTCCTCCTCCATGGCCATGCAGCATGTGACGGCGCTGAGCCAGCAACAGGGACAACTGAGGCCGGGCCTGCCGAACGGTCCTATCTCTCCGAACTACTCCAGTTCGACCGGCACCGCGGGCGTGATGATGGAGAGGGCGCGGCAGGGCGATTACCAACACGATGCCGTGCGCACTTCGGATTCGCAGGCGGGTCTGCGCGCCCTGGCCGAGGGCACGGGCGGATTTCTGGTCGCCAATACCAACGATCTGCGGAAGCCTTTCCAGCAGATCGACGGGGATGTGGAGACGCACTACGAAGCGGATTATCACCCTTCATCCGGCAAGTATGACGGGCATTTCCGGAAGATCGAAGTTAAGCTGGCGCGCGCCGATATGAGGGTCGAGAGCCGGGAGGGCTACTTCGCCATACCGGACACGGGCGGAGCGGGAACGCTGCGTCCTTTCGAAATGGCCGGCCTGTCGATGTTGAATGCGCAGCCGCGGCCGCACGCTTTCGATTTCCAGTCCGCGGCGTTCCAGTTCCGGCCGGGCGCCAGTTCGCAATCCGCGATTGTCTTCGAGTTTCCGGGCGCGGCTCTCACCGCCACCCCGCAGCCCGCGCAGAAGAAGCACCGGCTGCACGCTTCGTTGTTCGCCGTGGTGAAGAGCCCCGACGGGTCGATCGTCGATCGCTTCGGCCAGGATTTTCTGTACGAAGTGCCCGACGACCAGTTGCCGGGGGTCCAGGCCACGCCGATCGACTACCGGCATTCGTTCAACCTGCCGGCCGGCCACTACTCCGTGGAGAGTGTGTTGCAGGACCGCGAAGCAAAACGTGCCAGCACGAGTACGGTGGAGTTCGATAGTCCGCCGGCGGCAGGTGTCGGATTGAGCAGCCTGATGCTGGTTGCGCGGGCGGACCCGCTGACCGCGGAACCGGATGCGGACGACCCCCTCCAGTTTCAGGGCCGGGAGCTGGCGCCGATGCTCGGCGGATCGCTGCAAAGCCTCCGCGCAGCCCCTGCTGTACTTCGTGGTATATCCGGATAAGTCGATTCAGGAGACGCCGCGCATCCGCGTCGAATTCTTCGTGGATGGAGAAGAACTGGCGCAGAAGCAGGACGAGCTTCCGCCGCCCGATTCCTCCGGCGCAATACCGGTGTTGGTGAACGCGGCCACCAAGCCCGGAAATTGCGAGATCAGGATTACGGCGTTGCAGGGTTTCAAAACGGCCACGCGGAGCGTCAAGTACACCGTGGCGGCTCAATAAGCTGCCGCGGGCCGCTCGCAATGCCTCCTGCTAAAATGAGGGGAAATGAAGGGTTTTCCGTGGATTGTAGCCGCTGCCGGCGTGCTCCTGGCGGGGCCGGCGGCGGGCATCATTGCTTTCGAGGAAATCGCCCAACGCTCCGGCCTCGTTTTCACTACCAATAGCTGCCCGACGCCCAACAAGAACCAGCCCGAGACCATGGTGGCCGGCGTCGCACTGCTGGACTACGATAACGATGGCTACCTGGACGTCTACCTGGTGAACGGCGCCGCCATCCCATCTCTCAAGAAAGAAAGTCCCAAGTACTGGAATCGGCTCTTCCACAACAACCGTGACGGCACGTTCACCGATGTGACGGAAAAGGCCGGAGTTGCGGGAGAGGGTTACGGCATGGGCGTGGCGGTCGGCGACTTCGACAACGACGGCTGGCCGGACCTCTATGTCGTCAACGTGACCAAGAATCAGCTTTTTCATAACAACCACGACGGCACCTTTACCGACGTTACGGACAAAGCCGGAGTGGGCGGAGGCGTGCTCGACGGCAGGAAGATGTGGTCCGTCTCGGCCGTCTGGCTCGACTACAACAACGACGGCCTGCTCGATTTGTTCGTCTCCAATTACTGCAAATGGGAAGTGAATAAGGATCCGTATTGCGCCGCAAATGCCACGACGCGCGCTTACTGCCATCCGAAGTACTATCAGCCTCTACCGAACACGCTATACCGTAATAACGGCGACGGAACCTTCACCGACGTATCCGCGGAAACCGGCATCGGCAAGCATTTCGGCAAGGGCATGGGGGCCGTCATCGCCGACTACGACGGGGACGGATTCATGGACGTGTTCGTTGCCAACGACAACCTGCCCAATTTTCTTTTCCACAATATCGGAGGGAAACGATTCGAGGAGGTCGCCCTCGATAGCGGCGTGGCATACTCGCAGAGCGCCAACGCGATCTCCGGCATGGGCGCCGATTTCAAGGATGTATTCAACGACGGCAGACCGGATATCTGGCACACCGCGACCGAGAACGAATCGTTCCCGCTGTATCGGAACCGCGGTGGAGGAGTCTTTTCGGAAGCCACCGACCAGAGCATGCTGGGGGCAACGCGCAACATGTCGGGCTGGTCGAACGGGATCTTCGATTTCGACAACGACGGCTGGAAGGACCTTTTCGTCGCCCGTGGAAACGTGCTCGACAACGTGGCCCTGATCTCAAACCGCGCCTATGGGGAGACGAATGCCGTCTTCCGCAATCTCGCCAACGGCAAGTTCCAGGATGTGAGCGCCGAAGCCGGACCCGGCTTCCAGCAAGCCGCGCCTCATCGCGGAGTGGCGTTCGGCGATATCGATAACGATGGCCGTGTCGACGCGGTGGTCACCGTTCTCAACGGCCCGGTGAAGTACTTCCACAACATTACCGCGAACCGGAACCACTGGATTCTGCTGCATCTGGTGGGAACCAGGAGTAATCGAATGGCCATCGGGGCGCAGATCCGGATCACGGCCGAGGACGGCTTGAGGCAGTATAACCAGGTCACGACGGCTTGCGGCTACGCAGGCGCGAGCGACTCGCGGGTTCACTTCGGGTTAGGGGCATCCAAGATCGTCCGGGAGATCGACATTAAATGGCCCAGCCGGATCCACCAGGTGCTGCGAGATGTCCCGGTGGACCAGATTCTGACCATCAAAGAGACCGGGCCGTAGCGCCGGTTCCGCTTTCCCGGGACGCTGGGCGGCCTGCTCCTCGGTTGTTCGCGGCCTGGGCCAATTTGTAAAATGCGATGTCGTAGTCAAGCACTTCCCACCACGGACTTCAGCCGGCCAAAGCGGCGGCCGGGGTTGCTCGCCAAGCCGCAAAGCACGCCCGGAAGACAGGCGCGTTCATCCTTGCGCGCTTTGCGCCTTGGGGGGATGAGTCGCTTCTTTTGATAGCCCATAAGTGAGCGGTTGGCTCGGTTGTCTCCTGACGAGCCCTTTGACGGGTTGCGCCTCTACCGCCCCCGCCACCCTGATATCCTGGGAAACGGCATTCCGCGATCCACCCATGAAAAAACTTCTAGCCCTGAATCGCAGTGAAATCGCCATTCGCATCCTGCGCGCGGCCGACGAACTGGGCCTGCGCACCGTGGCCATCTATTCCCAGGAAGACCGCCTGTCCCTGCACCGCTTCAAGGCCGACGAAGCCTACCTGGTGGGCGAAGGCAAAGGTCCGGTGGAGGCCTATCTCGACATCGAAGGCATTATCGCGCTGGCGCTGGAGAAGGGCGTCGACGCCATCCATCCGGGCTACGGCTTCCTGGCCGAGAACCCCGCGCTGCCCGAGGCCTGCGAACGCGCCGGCATCGCGTTCATCGGGCCCTCCCGGCGCATCCTGGAGCTTTTGGGCGACAAGACCGCCGCGCGGCGCCTCGCGCGGGAGGCCGGAATCCCGGTGGTTCCCGGCGGCGACCAGCCGGTCGCCAACATGCGGCAGGCCGAGAAGGCTACGCGCGAGACCGGCTTCCCCCTGATCGTCAAGGCGGCCTTCGGCGGAGGCGGACGCGGCATGCGCGTGGTGGATAACGCCGCCGAGTTCCGGGGTCTCTTCGATGAAGCCAGCCGCGAAGCCGCCGCCGCGTTCGGCAACGGCGCGGTCTTCCTGGAACGCTTCGTCCGCCGCGCCCGCCATATCGAAGTGCAGATCCTGGGCGACCGGCACGGCGACATCCTGCACCTCTACGAGCGCGATTGCTCGGTGCAGCGCCGCCACCAGAAGGTGGTCGAAGTGGCGCCCGCCGTGGGGCTCGATCCGGCCATCCGGGTCGCGCTCGCCGAGGCCGCCGTCACGCTCGCCCGCGCTGCCGGCTACTACAACGCCGGCACCGTCGAGTTTCTGGTGGATGCCGACACCGGCGAGTGGTACTTCATCGAGGTCAACCCGCGCATCCAGGTGGAGCACACCGTCACCGAAATGGTGACCGGCATCGACCTGGTGCGCTGCCAGATTCAGGTGGCCCAGGGCCTCGATCTGCACGGCCCCGAAATGAACCTGCCGCCGCAGGACCGCGATTCCCCTGTACGGCTACGCCCTGCAATGCCGCATCACCACCGAGGACCCGTCCAACGGGTTCGTGCCGGATTACGGCAAGCTCTCCACCTACCGCTCGGCCGCGGGCTTCGGCATCCGGCTGGACGGCGGCTCGGCCTACTCCGGCGCGGTCATCACGCCCTACTACGATTCCCTGCTGGTGAAGGCCACCGCCTGGGGCCGCGAGTTCCGCCACGCCTGCCAGCGCATGGACCGCAGCCTGCGCGAGTTCCGCATACGCGGCGTGAAGACCAACATTCCGTTCCTGGAGAACGTGGTCAACCACGCCGAGTTTCAGGCCGGCCGGGTGACCACGCGCTGGCTGGACGAAACTCCCGCGCTGTTCCGCTTCGCCGCGCGCCGCGACCGCGCCACCAACCTGCTCAGCTACCTGGCCGATACCATCGTCAACGGCAACCCCACCGTCGCCGGCAAGCCCAAGCCGCGCCGCACCGCTCCGGCGCCCGCGCCGCCGCACGATTCCTCCGCGCCGCCCGAGGGCACCCGCCAGCTCTTGCAGCGGCTGGGCCCCGAAGGCTTCGCCCAGTGGACCGCCCGCCAGAAGCGCCTGCTGCTCGACCGACACCACCTTTCGCGACGCGCACCAATCGCTGCTGGCCACGCGCGTGCGCACCTACGACATGCTGGCCATCGCCAACTTCGTCTCGCATCGCCTGCACAATCTCTACAGCCTGGAAATGTGGGGCGGCGCCACCTTCGACACCATGATGCGCTTCCTGCACGAGGATCCCTTCGCGCGGCTGCGCCAACTGCGCGAGGCCATCCCCAACATCTGCTTCCAGATGCTGCTGCGCGCCTCCAACGCCGTGGGCTACACCGCCTATCCCGACAACGTGGTGGCGGCCTTCATCCAGGAGGCCGCCGGGCAGGGCATCGACATTTTCCGCATCTTCGATTCCCTCAACTGGCTGCCCAACATGAAGGTCTCGATGGAGGCCGTGCGCCGCACCGGCAGCGTCTGCGAGGCCGCCGTCTGCTACACCGGCGACATCCTCGATCCGCGCCGCGACAAGTACCCGCTGGACTACTACGTGCGCATGGCCAAGGAACTGGAGCGCATGGGCGCGCACATCCTGGCCATCAAGGACATGGCCGGGCTGTGCAAGCCCTATGCCGCCGAGAAACTGGTGCGCACGCTGCGCCGCGAAGTCGGCATCCCCATTCACTTCCACACCCACGACACCAGCGGCATCAACGCCGCCAGCGTCTTGAAGGCCTGCGACGCCGGCGTCCACGTGGCCGACGCGGCGGTGGCTTCCATGAGCGGGCAGACCAGCCAGCCCAACCTCAACTCGATTGTGGCGGCGCTGGCCCACACCCGGCGATCCAGCGGCCTGTCGCTCGATGCGCTCAACGAATACGCCAATTACTGGGAAGTGGTGCGCGAGTTCTACGCCCCCTTCGACACCGCTCCCAATGCCGGCACCGCCGAGGTCTACATTCACGAGATGCCCGGCGGCCAGTACACCAATTTCAGGGAACAGGCCGAGTCCATGGGCCTGGGCGAGCGCTGGCACGAGATGGCCCGCACCTACGCCGATGTCAACATGGCTTTCGGGGACATCGTCAAGGTGACGCCGTCCAGCAAAGTGGTGGGCGACATGGCCATCTTCCTGCTCACCCACGACCTGACCATGGAGCAGTTCGCGCGCCTCGGTCCCGATCACACGCTCACCCTGCCCGCGTCGGTGATCGATATGTTCATGGGCTCGTTGGGCGAGCCCGATGGCGGCTGGCCGAAGAAGCTGCAGGAAGTCATTCTGCGCGGCGCGAAACCGAATCGCGGACGCGCCGGCGCCCAGCTTCCGAAAGCCGATCTGGAAGAGGTGGCCGAAGCGGTCGAGAAGAAGATCGGGCGGCGCCCGGCGAACGACGAAGTCCTCAGCTACCTGATGTATCCCGAAGTGTTCCTCAAATTCGCCAAGGCGAGGCAGTCCTTCGGCGACGTCGACGTGCTCCCCACGCCGCAGTTCTACTACGGCATGGAGCGCGGCCAGGACATCGCGGTGGCGCTCGAACCCGGCAAGACGCTGATGCTCAAATTCCAGACCGTGGGCGAGCCGCGCCCCGACGGCACGCGCACGGTTTTCTTCGAGCTGAACGGCCAGCCGCGGGAAGTGTCGGTGCGCGACCGCAGCCTGGAGGTGAAGGAAAAGGCCAGGCGCAAGGCCGACCCCGCGAAGCCCGGCGAGATCGGCGCGCCCATTCCGGGCGTGGTCTCCATCGTGGCGGTGGAGTTTGGTCAGACCGTGCAGAAAGACGACCGGCTGCTGGTGATGGAAGCCATGAAAATGCAGAGCACCGTCTACGCGCCGGTGGCGGGCAAGGTCAAAGAACTGCTGGTGCAACCGGGCCAGCACGTGGAAGCCAAGGACTTACTGCTGGCGATCGAGTAACTCGCGGGGCGGGCGGCATTGCACTGCTATCCGCCAAGTTCGTCGCACACCGCGAAGACTCTTGTAATGCTACCTGTCAAATCCGGTCTTATGTACCACTACCTGTCAAATTCTTCGCGCGCCGCGACGGTCTTATGTGGGGCAGGCTGGCAGGCTGCGGCCGATTGCGGGTGCCCTCTGGGCGCGGCCCGGCGAGCGGAGCTCGCCTGCGCGCGAGACGATCTCGCCCCCGGCAGCCCGGAATATCCCGCGCGGTTGGGTTGCGGCTCTGCCGCTCTGCGGGGCAGGTTGTCAACCTGCGGCGGGATGGCAACCCGCCTGCCGGCATATCCACCGCAATCGCGTGCGAAAACACCTGGGTGCGGCCTTGCCGCTATGTTGGGCAGGTCGGGAACCCGCGCCGGACCCGGCATGGGTGCCAGAGCATGGAACCTCCGCCCGGATCGGGGGCCGGCACAAACCACCATTCGCTACGTTATCGCTGCCGAGTGGACTTGGCGTTCCTGACCGTTCGTGCGGAGCCCTATGGCGGCGCGCCCTCCCCGCTGTCGCGCGCGCATGCCGTATCATGGACGTATGTCCGAATTGGTGTTCGAAGTCGTCCAGGAGCCGGACGGCGGCTACTGCGCCGAATGCCTCACAGAAAGCATCTTCACCGAAGCCGACACGTGGGACGAGTTGCGCAAGAACGTGCTTGAAGCGACCTCAGCGTTCTTCTTCGATCGGCCGCGCCCCGATCGAATTCGTCTCCACCTCGTCCGCGACGAGATCCTGCTGGTGGCATGAAGACCCCTCGCGACGTCTCCGGCGCGCACCTCGCCGACGTCTTGTGCCGCCGATGGCAGTACACGAGGGTGCATCAGGTCGGTAGTCACATCATACTGGAAACCTCCGAGCCGGCGCACCACCGGATCGGGATCCCGGACCACCACTCACTCCGGCTCGGCACTTTCAGTTCAATCCTCCGCGCTGTCGCCGCCCACAAGGGTGTCCCACGCGAGGCGATTCTCGCCGACCTGTAGACGATCGGGCGGTCGCGAGCCGACTTGTGGGGACTAATCCTGTTGCCGAACCCAGCCGGCTGATGTATCCCGAAGTGTTCCTCAAATTCGCCAAGGCGAGGCAGTCCTTCGGCGACGTTGACGTGCTCCCCACGCCGCAGTTCTATTACGGCATGGAACGCGGCCAGGACATCGCGGTGGCGCTCGAACCCGGCAAGACGCTTGCGGTCAAGTTCCAAACGGCAGGCGAGCCGCGCCCCGACGGCACGCGCACGGTTTTCTTCGAGTTGAACGGCCAGCCGCGGGAAGTCTCGGTGCGCGACCGCGGCCTGGAGGTGAAGGAAAAGGCCCGGCGCAAGGCCGACCCCGCCAGGCCCGGCGAGATCGGCGCGCCCATTCCGGGCGTGGTTTCCATCGTGGCGGTGGAGTTTGGTCAGACCGTGCGGAAAGACGACCGGCTGCTGGTGATGGAAGCCATGAAAATGCAGAGCACCGTCTACGCGCCGGTGGCGGGCAAGGTCAAGGAACTGCTGGTGCAACCGGGCCAGCACGTCGAGGCCAAGGAGTTGCTGCTGGCGATCGAGTAAGGCGGGGTGGCGATGGCATTGTGAAACAGGTTGTCAAGCGTGGCCCGGTTCCAGATCCGGGGCTCGCTTGGCTTTGCTGGCCACGGCTTTGGCGTCTCGTCAACTGGCCACGATTCGGTCCCTTGTCGTCGCCAAGCTAACGACTTCGCGGTACCGATGCTGCCGAAGGGTTTTGGATTGCCGTCTGGGCTCATTCTCCGAATGGCCGACGACACGCCCGGCGGGTGCGGCATGATGGGGCGTTTCCTTCCGGGCGCGCCATAGATCAACCAGCATCGGGCATGCAACTTCACCCTCATGATTCGTATCGCGCTTGCATCGCGTTGGACAGTCCGTTCTCCTGCTGCAGATCACACCCCCCCGAAGCATGGCCTGTTTCTTCATATCCTCGGTGGCACGTGCGACGCTTTCCGGCGTGCCCAGGTCGCGCCAGTAATCGCCGTCAGCGCGATAAGCCACAATCGTCTTTCCTTCGCCTGCCAGCCGCAGATAAGACTGGACAATGGAGAACGTCCCTTCTTCGCTCATCATCCACAGGAGTCGTGGCGAGATCACGTGAATTCCAGAGAACGCCAGCTCCTGCAACCGCGGTGACGGCCTCACCAGTTCAGTTTTCCGCTCTTTGACCAGACGCCGGCCGCAAAGCCGCATTTGCTCGTCGAACAATAGATATCGGGAAGTCTGACGCTGCCGCACTGCCAGTGTAGCCAGTGCCTGGTTCTGCGTGTGGAAGTCGAGCATTTGCCGCAGATCGATGGTGCTGATCACGTCAACATTGTGCAGAATGAACGGCGCCGCCGGATCTTCTTCGCGAAAGAACCACGCCGCCTTTTTCAAGCCGCCGCCGGTATCCAGCAAGCTGCCCTCTTCGGATATCTCGATCCGCATTCCGAAGTTGTTCTTCCCGCGCAGATATTCAGTGACCATTCCGGCAAAATGGTGCACATTGACTATGACTTCACGGACCCCAACTTCCCGTACGCGTGCGATGGCGATCTCCAGCAGAGTGCGTCCGGCCACCTCAACCAGCGCCTTGGGCCGGTCGTTGGTTAGAGGACGCAACCGCGTGCCCAGCCCGGCGGCGAGAATCATTGCTTTCATTTGCACAGCTTCTCCATTTCAACGTGCCGCACCAACACGTCCAGGCCCTGCCGACCGCGGAAATGCCGGGCCAGCTCCTCTGCCAGGTACAGCGAGCGGTGCCGGCCACCGGTGCAGCCAAACCCCACCATCAAGCTATTGAAGCCGCGTTCCCGGTAGTTTTTCACGCTCGCTTCCACCAACGACGTAGCGCTGGCCAGAAACTCGCGCACGCTCGCCTGTGCGCTCAGATAATCGACTACCGCCGCGTCTTTGCCGGTGAGAGACTTGAAGCGCTCTTCGCGGCCTGGATTCGGCAGCGCGCGGGCGTCAAAAATGAATCCGCCGCCATGCCCGCTCTCGTCTTTCGGGGGGGCGCTCCGGTGAAATGAAAAGCTGAAAACCCTCAACGCCAGGTTGGCGCCCCGCGAGGCGGGCGCCGGAACGGAGTTCGCAATGTCTCGCTTCCCGGGCGCATCCGCCGGCGCGATCAAGTGCTGTAGTTTCTCTGACGCGATTACGTGCTCAAACGCGCCCAGCAGCGTGGGCAGTGCGATGGGCAGCGTTATGTGCTCGAGCAGCCAACGCAGATTCTTCAGCGCGAAGGGCACGCTCTGCAGGAAATGCGGTTTTCGCTCATAAAAGCCGCGGAATCCATACGCCCCCAGCGCCTGCATAATGCGCACATAGACAAAAGCGTAGTAATGGTGCATGAACTCTTCCCGCGTCAGCTTGACGAACCGCGCGAGAGTTGTGAGGTAGTGCTCCAGCAGATGCTGGCGCAGCGCGGGAGGCAGGTCGGCCTTGGCGTCGTAAAGCAAGGAAGCAATATCGTAGTGCAACGCGCCTTTGCGCCCACCCTGATAGTCCAAAAAGAATGGCTGGCCGTCGCGCAGCATCACGTTGCGCGACTGGAAGTCGCGATAGAGAAAATAGTCGCGGCTAGCGGTCAGAAGAAACCTGGTCAGGCGGCCAAAATCAGTTTCCAGCTCCTGCTCGTTGAAGGGAATTCCCGCCAGCTTGAGAAAGTAATACTTAAAGTAGTTCAAGTCCCACGCAATCGACTGGCCGTCAAAGCTGGAGCGTGGATAACAGACTTTGTAGTTCAGGTCCCGCGAAGCCTCGATCTGAAACCGCGGCAGGTGCGCCACCACCTTACAGTAGGCCTCCACCACCTCCGGTGCGACGTCTTCTCCTGCCCTGTTGTTCGAGAGAAACTGAAACAGCGTGACGTCGCCCAGGTCTTCTTCCAGGTAAGCGCCCGCATCCAGTTCCGATCCGTAAATCTCCGGCACAGGCAGGCCAAGGCTGCGGAAATGCCGCGAGAAGTCCAGGAAAGCGACGTTCTCCTCGCGCACGTCATACAGGATACCCACCGCGCTCAGATCCTGGTGGGCGAGCCGAAGGATATTGCGCCCTGACCCTCCCAGTCCGCCCTGCAAGGGCTGCACTCGCTCTACGGGAAGGCGAAAATACCGCTCAAAGAGCTGTTTCAGAACATCCATGGATTCTGTTCGCAACCGTCGGCGCAATTTGTCTTCATGGTAATTAACCCACATCACAAGCCGAAACACAAACTGCCGTACGTGGAACTCCGCAGTCATCGCAGTCCCCCCGGCTACGGCGTTCCCGGATGTTGCCCGGAACGGCAAGTCGGCTTGTCGCCGCCGATTCTGGCCGGATCACGGGCTACTCGTAGAATGCCTCGGGGGGTTCCACCCACCAGCCCTTTCTCAGGGTCGCCGACGATACAGACGGAGCGCGGAACGTAAGCGCTGCGGCGTTTTCCGGGTTCTCTTTCCGCTTAGCGCCCCGAAAGGGCGTGGGGCAGGTGTAGACTGATGGTCGTGACGACGAACTGAAAGGCGGACTGAGGCAGAATCGTGAAGGTCCGTGACGTGCTGAAAATGCTTCGGAGCGACGGTTGGGTTCTGAGGAATCAGGAGGGAAGTCACCGTCAATTCGTTCATCCCGGGAAGCCGGGAAAGGTTACGGTTGCTGGACACGCGTCCGACGAGATGCCACCGAAAACGCTGAAGTCTATAATGAAGCAGGCGGACATTCCATGAACACATTTCTGGTCCTTTTCGAAAAGTCCTCCACCGGCTACGGGGCTTACGCGCCAGACCTCCCGGGCTGCGTGGCTACTGGCCGCACCCTGGAAGAAACCAGGACGCGAATGGCGAAGGCGATGGAAATGCATCTCTCATCGATGCGCGAGGACGGCGATCCGATTCCCGAACCGTCGCACTTCGAACTGGTGGAAGCCGTCTAAGCTCATCCCTACGCCGTTTCGAGGAGTAACCTAACTGGCGCAATCTGGAGACGCCCATGGTCACTTCAACCCAGCCATCATCCCCTGAGGGTCCCGATGCCGGCTTGGCTATTCGCGTAGCGAAGTTATGGCCGCACAGAAAGCACGAATCAAATTGGCTCAGAGGGCTCTTTTGCGCTTTAGGTGGCCATCGATGGCGCTCGCTGAACCTGGCGGAACTGGTCCCCGGGAAGAAGATCCAGCACTGTTTGTGGTGTTCCAAAGTCCGAATTGACGGAATCGTCTATAGAGTCTGAGCCCAGGACAATTCGCCACTCATAAGCACGGCGGCGGCAAGTTGGTCAGCCCTTCGATCTCCGAAAAATAGCGGCCACGTTGGCAGTGACGGGGAAAACTCGCGTGAAGTCGCCTGGCGTCTACTAACGAGTTCGGCCCGACATGGAGTACTTCGGTCGTATCACGCTTTTATACCGGCCAAAGGCATTGGCGGCCGATTTTCTGTCCAAGACCTTGAGGTTTGGAACATGGAGGCATTAGCGTCCTGGGAATCTGACTGAGGTTCGCGCCCTGCCATAAACCAGCGGTTTTGCGGAGGGGCGTGCGCGCCGCGTGCGAAAGCAGTATTCTTCTTTCGTTCGAGACTGACTTTACCGGGAGGGTGAAGGCCGGTCCTCAGATCGAAACTTGGCAGGGACGGTCAGTGGCGGCCTTCACGCCAGCCGTGATTCTTTTTATCGCACTGCCAGAAGCGGAAGACAACATCGAGCCGGGGTGATTCCGCTGGAGCGCCTGCCGCGGCGTTGTCCAGTTTGTCACGACGACACGATCATTGGCCATGGACGGCGCCGACGCCAGTGCCACGATGACCAGCACGACTGCATCTGGGTGCGGCGCGGACTCTGTGAGCCGTGCCGGAAGACTTTCACGATTTTGCCCGATTGGCTTGCTCCAGCCGGGCACTACAGCCTTCACTGCCGGCAGCAGTCTTGCGAGCGAATCGCCGCCGGCGATTCTGCCGAGCAAGCTGCACCGCACTGCAAGGATTCAACGCGCTTGCCCGATCCCTCCACCGTACGCCGCTGGGCTCAACGACGCCTGATCAGCGTGTGGTGCTGGAGCAGGATCGAAGTCAGAGACCCCCACTTTCTGCAGACACCCACCATCGCCGCCTGGGATCTCAGCACGCTCTGCCGTATTCTGCCCATCGAGGCAAGAAGTCCGTGAATCGCCAAGCTCTCGACGACTTGAAACAGCAGATTCCGTTAATGGGCTATCTGCAGGCGCATGATTGGAGCCCGGCCCGGCCACTCAGCGGCGGCCGATGGATGGGGCTCTGTCCTTTGCATGAAGATCACAAACCGAGTTTCCTGGTGGATGCCAACAAGGACCTGTTCTACTGCTACGGGTGTGGCCGCGGCGGGGACGTGATTCGCTTCGCGGAACTCTATCACCAGGTGAAGTTCTCGCAGGCCATTGTGTTGCTGCGCCAATGGCGCGGCGCCGAGCCCTTACTGCATGAAGTGGCCCGTTTCTATCGCATGCAGTTACACCGCCATAGCGAAGCAGTTGCCTATCTGTACCAACGCGGAATCCGCTCTTGGGCGACGATCGAACTCATGCGGATCGGCTACGCCCCCGGCGGTTGCCTGCGAGGTTGGCTGACACAGTTGGGCCACCCTTTACCGGCTCTGCACGATGCCGGTCTTGTGACCGGCCTGGGATACGACGCATTTGTGCGGCGCATCGTCTTTCCGCTGGAAGGCAATCTTTATGGCCGTAGCCTTTCGGCTGCGGCACCGCCACACCGCTTCTTGCCGGGCGCTAAGGGTGGTCTGTATGCTTGGACGCAAGTCCGACAGTATCCGGAAATAATTCTCGTCGAGGGGCTGTTCGACTGCGCTGTACTTTGGGAAGCCGGGTTTCACAACGTTACCTGTTCGCTGGGAACCCATCTCAACGCCCGCCAGTTCCGGCAACTCTGCGATGCCCCCCGAACCGTCTACCTGGCTTTTGACTCCGACGACAACCACAGCGGCCAAGACACGGCGCAATGGATGTCACAGCGACTCCGGGCGCAAGGAGTGGCCACCAGGTGCGTTCAACTGCCGGATGGTCAAGATCCAAACAGCTTCTTCGTTGAAGGCGGTGATGCCCGCCAGTTCCAACGTCTGTTGGAGGCTGCTCGCCCATGACCTTCCAGGTTGTTCACCAGCCGCATCCAAAGCCCGCGCAAAGCCCGTACCGCATCCTGCAGCACGAGACGGGGCATGAGGCGGTCTGGGTAAATCATTTCCTCGACCGGGAGTGTGTTCGGTGTCTGGCCGAAACGACTCTCCGTAGCTACGCACATGACCTGCTGCACTTCCTCCGCTGGTGGGTCAGCGTTCACCAAACCGATACGGTTACCGAAAAGGCACTTACCGAATCTACGCTGCTGGAATATGTCCGTTTCCAAGCCGGCCAGTCACCCCGGCCCGCGGCCGCCACCATCAATCGCCGCATAGTCGTGGCAGATCGTGCACTCAAAAGCGAATTCCCCAACGCTCCCGGCCAGTTCGCTCCGGGCTTTCATCAACTCTATTGGAAACGATCTCCTATGAGCGTGGCTCGGCCGCGTCAAGCCTTAAGCCGCCTGCGCGTCAAGGCGCCCAAACGCGTGATCCTACCGCTGTCGGTGGACGAAGTTGCCAGATTCTGGTCCAGTTTCCGTACCTCGCGAGATCTGGCAATCGTCGGCCTGATGCTGCTCCAAGGACTGCGGTCGAAAGAAGTGTTGTCTCTCAATCGGGACGATTTGCTGCTGGCCGAATCACAGATCCGCGTACGTGGCAAAGGCAGTAAAATCCGCTTTCTGCCGATGGCTCCGGAAACTGTCGAGTTACTGGATCATTACCTGCGCCTGGAACGACCCGCCATCACCAATGCGGCTGTGTTTGTCTCTCTGAAGGGACGCGCACGTGGCTCACGTATGACACCAGAGGGCTTGCGGTCACTCTTCCGTCATCACCGCGTTACTACCGGCGTCGTCCATGCAAACCCGCATCGGTTCCGCCACACATTCGCTTCAGACATGATCCGGGCCGGTGTGAGTTTGCCGGCGCTCATGCAACTCATGGGTCACTCGCAGATTCAGACCACCCTGGTTTACATCCAACTGACTCCGCTTGACGTTTATCAGCAATACGCAAATGCTGTAAATCAACACGTCCGGCCGACTCTACCACCAGAGCCATGATGCGTACTCAACGTCCACTCTCTCACCCTTTGGCCAACGTCTTCTGGCGGGCGGTCAACTCGATCGCCACCTCGCTGAGCCCGGACACTGTCCGCGGTTATCGTGCCGTGACGCGTAGTTTTCTACGTTACCTCGGAGGCAACCATCGCGAGATTCGCTCCCTGAAGCAGTTGCGTCGCGATCCTCATATTCTGGGCTGGCTGGCCCACTTGCGTTCACGAACGCCACCAATCGTTCTGGCCACTCACGTCAACAATGTTGTCCGCCTGCGACATATTCTTGAAGAGCTCGCCTGGAACGAACAGATGCCTGATCTGGCGCATCTGCTCCGTCATGACGACTACCCACGACGCGAAAGAAAGATACCGCGCCCGCTGTCCGCCGAACACGATCAACTCCTTCAGCAGGAACTGCTCCAGCGCAACGATCTGGCCAGCAACGTACTGTTGTTACTCCGCCACACCGGTATGCGCATCGGCGAGTGCGTCGATCTATCTTCCGATTGCCTCCGCGCTGGCGTTCCTGGGGAATGGGCAATTCATGTCCCGCTCGGCAAGATGAAAACCGAACGCATGGTTCCGGTGGATTCGTTCGTTTGCCAACTCGTTCAACGCCTCCGCTTCTGGCGCTCGCTCGACCCAACGCCGGCCGATGGCTTCCTTCTGGCGCGGCCGAAAGGACGGGAAATGCTGCTTCGCGGACTCCGCAAATCGCTGCACGAAATCACCGCCGCGGCGGGAATCACCGCGTGGATCGTCCCGCATCAGCTCAGACATACCTACGCCACATTCATGCTCCGCGCTGGCGTAAGCTTTCCCGGCATCATGAAACTCCTCGGTCATAGCTCCCCGGACATGACCATGCGCTATCTCGGGATCGCCTTGCCTGACCTGCAACGTGAGTATCAGCAGGCCCGTTCCCAACCTCGGCACCTCGTGCCCCAACCCAAGCCCTCAAACTCCACACGCGCCGATCTGCCAGGGCTGATTGAAGCACTCCATGCCGCACAACATGTCCTGGAGATGTTTCGCCGCACGCTGCCGGAAGGCGCTTCCCGCCGCCGCCTGGGCCGCCTTGCCAATCGACTCACCAAGATTGTTTGCGAAGTCCGTACCCTCGAAACACCACACAAATAGGCAGAGATTGGCCGGTTAAACGCGCCACTCGGAAACAGGCCGGTCGCACAGGACCGACCGATCCGCTTACTCCTGAAAAACGCCCTTCCGGCCGGCGGGCGCTTGGGCGTCCACGTGCCTGCAATCGCTTCACAAGCCGTCTACGATGGAAGTCGAGGAAACAGTCGGTGCCACGCCAGTTCGATGTCGTCATCGAGCGCGATACGGAAGGCTACTACGTGGCATCAGTTCCGCGGATCCCCGGGTGCCATACGCAAGCACAGTCCCTCGACGACGTAACGCGGCGCATTCGCGAGGCCATAGAGCTATGTCTCGAAGTCGAGGGCGCGCCGGAACACGATCTGGAGTTCGTTGGCATCCAGCGCATTACCATCGCGGCATGAGCCGGGATCCCCGCCTTCAGAGACCCGCGCAACGGCCGCTCAGGCCGGTTGCCGGGTGCCCGCAGCGCGGGGCCGGCTGACACCCCGCCGGCCACCCGCCCGCCCCCCTACTTCCTGCAAATCGCCGTCAAAAATCTCGCGTCCGGGCTTTCGAACTCGCGCACGATCTCCAGCCCGCCCTGGTCGCGCAGCAGCCAGCGGAACGCGTCCGGCGTGTAGGTGTACTGGAAGTTCAGGCCGATGTGCTCGCCGCGCTGCATGGGGATCTCGCGGCTGGCCACCGTCGCCGACAGGTCCTGCTCGGCGCGGAAATGGCGCGTGATAAGGTACAGCCCGTTGTGCCGGTCGTCGCGCTTCTGGTTGAAGCGAATCTCGCCCTCCTCGCCGCTGATCCCCACGCTGTTCAGCAACGACCACAGGAATCTCCGCGCCGGTGCGTTGTCGCGCCGCGCCATGGTCTTCTCCGCGTCGTGCAGTTCGCCGTCGATGATCAGCCGGTCGGCCGGTTTCATGCACTGCGCGATATAGCGAATCTCGGCCAGCGGGTCGAACGACCCCATGGTGTTGCCCGAGAGGATGAATAGCCGCGGTGGCTCGGCGGCGTCGGCGCAGTAGACCAGGTGCACCGGGCTCGAGATGTCGGCCTTGATGCCGACGGTTTCGAAGTCCTCGTCCTCGGCTTCGGCGCAAGCCATCTCCAGCATCGACTGGCTGGCGTCCACGGGGAAGTAGCTGCACTCGCTGCCGGCGGCCCGCAGGGACTTCATCAGCAGGCGGTCGCGCTTGCCGTCGCCCACGCCGAAGCTAATCACCGGGATCTTCGAGCCGAAGTGCTTCGCCAGCGCTGGGCTCTCGCCCGCCAGTTCCTTCCAACTCAGCCACAGCCCGCCGTACAACTCGGCATTTTCCATCAGGGCGGTCCATTCTTCCGCGCTCCGCGGGTGCCAGTAGAAAAACTTCTCGGGCAGATCGCGAGCCTCGACGGCCTCGGCGAATTCCTGCGTGATGTCGGCTTCGGTGAGTACCACTTCGACTTTCATTCAGAACCCCATGACGTGCATTCCCGCGTCTACGAATAGAATGTTGCCGGTTACGCCCCGCGCCAGGTCGCTGGCCAGGAAAACCGCGGCGTCGGCCACTTCGGCGGGATCGGTATTGCGGCGCAGCGGAGCGCGTTCCGCGTTATCCAGAATCGCCGAGAAGCCCTTGACCGCCCGCGCCGAGGCGGTCTTCACCGGTCCCGCCGAAATGGCGTTGACGCGGACCCGCCGTTCTCCCAACTCGCTGGCCAGATATCGCACGGATGCCTCGAGGGCGGCCTTGGCCACTCCCATCACATTGTAGTTGGGAATCACGCGCGTGGAGCCCTGGTAGGTCAGCGTGCTCACGCTGCCGCCCTCGGTCATGAGCGGCGCCGCCGCCCGGGCCACGGCCACCAGCGAGTAGGCGCTTACGTCGTTGGCGAGGGCGAACCCGGCCCGGCCGGTTTCCAGGAACGGGCGCGTCAGGTCGTCGCGGTTGGCGAACGCCAGGCTGTGGACCACCGCGTGAAGCGGCCGGCCCATCGCCCGGAGGCTTTCCGTCAGCGCCGCCAGATCGTCGTCCCGGGTCACGTCGCAGGGCAGAACGGCGGCCACCCTCAGGCCTTCCGACAGTTCCCGCAGGGACTCTTTCTGGCGGTCGCCCAGGTACGTCAAGGCCAGCGTGGCGCCCTCCCGCGAAAACGCCTGGGCGATGGCATAGGCCAGGCTCCAGCGGTTCGCGATCCCCAAAATGAGAGCGAGTTTACCCTCCAGCAGTTCGGACATGAATACCTTAGTTTAAACTAGGGCGCATGGCCCTGATTGTGGGAAGTACTCTGGGACCCTACCGGATCGGCGATCTCCTCGGTTCCGGCGGCATGGGGGAAGTCTACCGTGCGCGCGATACCCGGCTGGAGCGCGACGTGGCCATCAAGGTACTGCGCGCGGATTGCGTCGTGGACCCCGGCCAGCAGCGCCGCTTCGCCCTGGAGGCCCGGGCCGCCAGCGGCCTCAACCATCCCAACATCCTGACCGTCCACGACGTCGGCATGGAGAACGGGGTTCCCTATATCGTCTCGGAGTTGGTGGACGGCGTGGCTCTGAGCGCGCTCGTCGCCAAGGGACCGTTGCCGCTGAAGAAGGTTCTCGATATCGCCGTGCAGGTGGCCGCCGGACTCGCCGCCGCGCACCATGCGGGCATCGTCCACCGTGACCTGAAGCCCGCCAATATCATGTTGAAGCGCGACGGCCTCGCCAAGATCCTGGATTTCGGCCTGGCCAAGAACGTCGCCGCGAAAGACTCCCCGGCTTCCCTGCCGCAGGGACCGACGCAGCCCGGCTTCATCGTGGGCACGGCCACTTACATGAGCCCCGAACAGGTGCGCGGCGACGATCTCGACCACCGCACCGACCAGTTCTCCCTCGGCCTGGTGATCTACGAGATGCTCGCCGGCAAGCCGGCCTTCGCGCGCTCCAGCGCCATGAGCACCATGGCCGCCATCGTCGAGGAGCAGGCCAAGCCCGTCACCGACTTCAACCCCGCCGTCCCCGCGCCGCTGCGCTGGTGCCTGGATCGCTGCCTGTCCAAGGACCGCGAGGACCGCTACGCTTCCACCGGCGATCTGCAACGCGAGCTGCAAACCATCCGCGCCCACCTGGACGAGTTCTCCTCTTCCGCGCAACAGTCCGCGCTGCCCGCCGCGCCGGTCCGCGGAATCCGGCGGTGGTGGCCGAAGCTGCTGGCGCTGGGCGCTCTGGCGACGGGCTGCGTGGCGTGGGAAGCGTTCCTGGTCCCGAAAACCATGGTCGACCTGCGCTTTTACCACATCCAGCCGCTGATCAGCACGGGTGCGCACGAAGGCGACCCGGCATGGTCCGCCGATGGCAAGAGCATGGCGTACACCGCGGAGGTCAACGGCATCCGCCAGGTGTTCGCGCGCGATCTCAGCTCGCCCATGCCGGCCCAGATCACCAATGCGCCCGTCGATTGCAGCGCGCCGTTCTGGTCGCCCGACGATACCAGGATCTACTACCTTTCCTCCGCCGGCGGCGTTCCGGGCGTGTGGATGGTGGGCTCCTCGGGCGGATCGCCGGAGCTGGTGCAACCGGGCGCCTCGGCCGCCGCGCTCTCGCCCGATGGCCAGACGCTGGCGTTCCTGCGCTCCGATCCCACAGCCAACCAGCCGCTGGCGCTGTATTTGGCGGCGCGCGGTGGCGGCGAGCCGCGCGCCTCCCGCGCCTCGCCCTTCGCGTCCGGGAAGTATCAGTCCGGCTATCTGCGGTTTTCTCCCGACGGCAAAACCCTGGGAGCGTGGCTGGCGCGCTGGGACGGCGCTTCCGATTTCTGGACGCTCCCCTATCCCGATGGCGCGCCGCGCCTGGCCTTCTCCATGACGCTGGGCGCGCGCCCGTTCAGTTGGATGCCCGACGGCCGGCGCGTGGTCTTCGGCGCGGTGCTGCCCGGTTCCGTAGGCGCCGACCTGTTCATGGCCGGCGTCCGCACGGGCGAGATGCGCCAGATTTCCGCGCTCACGCGCGACACCAATCAGCCCGCCGTCTCGCCCGACGGCAAATCCATCGCGTTTCAGGCGGCCGAAGACCATTTCAGTATCGTCTCGGTGCCACTCGACGGCGCCCCGCCGCAGAGCCTGATTTTCACGCTTCGCAATGAATTCGACCCCATGTGGGCGCCGCCGGGCGGCGAGCAACTGGCCTTCGTCACCGACCGCACCGGCGTTCCGCAAATCTGGCTGAAGAGCGTTCGCGAAGGCTGGGAACGGCCCCTGGTCACCGAAAAGGATTTCGGCCGCGGTTGGATCGCCGAGTTCCGCGAGCCCAACTTCTCGCCCGACGGCCGGCGCATCGCCTACACCGTGGCGGCCGGCAACGGCCACTCGATCTACGTCTCCGCGGTGGCCGGCGGCAAGCCGCTGCGCCTTTCGGCCGATTCGACCGACGAGCGTTCCCCCACCTGGAGCGGCGACGGCGCATGGATCGCTTTCCTGCAAAACGTCAACGGCCGCTGGACCCTGGTGAAGGCCCGCTCGGGCGGCGGCGGCCAGCCGGCGAAGCTGCGCGACGGCTGTACGCCGACACATCCCAAGTGGAACCACCACGACAACTGGATCGCAGCAACCACCCCCGAAGGGCTCACCCTGGTTTCGGACGACGGCAAGCAGTCCAGCCTGGTGAGCCCCGGCGACTGGCTGGTCTACGGCTGGAGCCTCGACGATAAGATACTCTATGGGATTAAGCGCCTGGCCGGCGGGCGCCGCGTGGTGGCGTCGGTGGACCCGGAGAGCCGCGTCGAGAAGACCATCGGCGACTTGCAGCTTCCCGCGGCGGCCGAAGTGCAAGGCTTCAGCATGGCGCCCGACGGCAAGACCTTCGCCACGTCGTTCAGCCGTCCGGGCGGCGATATCTGGGTACTGCGGGGCTTCGAGAAACCCGGAGTGATGGACCGTCTGCGCTGAAATGGATCTCACCACACCGCTCACTTACGTGAAAGGGATCGGCCCGGCGCGCGCCGCCATGCTCCAGGCCAAGGGGCTCGAGACGGTCGAAGACCTGCTCGGCTACGTGCCCTTCCGCTACGAGGACCGAAGTAACCTGAAGCCCATCGCGCAACTCGCCCCCGGCGAAATGGCCACGGTGATGTGCGAGGTGGCCTCCGTCAAGATGTCGGGGTTCAAACGCCGCAGCCTGGGGATGTTCGAAGCGCGCTTTACGGATCCATCGCGCGCTATCCTTCTGAGCAAATGGTTCCACGGCGGCTATCTGGCCGACGTTTTCCGGCCGGGCATGCGCGTCGCCCTGTACGGCAAGGTGGAGTTCGACAGCTTCAGCGGCGAGCTCACCATGCTGCACCCCGAGTACGAGATCTTCTCCGGCGACGACGATGGCGACGCCGCCCTGCACGTGGGCCGCGTGGTGCCCATCTATGAAGGCGCCGGCAAGCTGACCACGCGGCTGCTGCGCACGTTTACGCACCGCATCCTGAAATCCATCGAGCCGGTTGGCGACAACCTGCCGCCGCACCTGTGCGCCCGGCTCAAACTGCCAAGCCGCTGGACGGCCATCCGCGACGCGCATTTTCCGCCCCCCGATTCCGACCTGCGGCTGCTCAACGCGTTCCGCTCGCAGGCCCAGTTCCGCCTGATTTTCGAGGAGTTTTTCTGGCTGGAATGCGGCGTGGCGCTCAAACGCTCGAAGGCCCGCACGCTGCCGGGGATCGCGTTCGAAATCGACGCCCGCGTGCGCGAGCGCATCAGGGCCATGCTGCCCTTCAAGCCCACCGGCGCGCAGAAGCGCGTCATCCAGGAAATCGCCGACGATATGAAGCAGCCGCGCCCCATGAACCGCCTGCTGCAGGGCGACGTGGGCTCGGGCAAAACCATCGTGGCCGCCGAAGCCGCGGTCATCGCCATCGAAAACGGCTACCAGGTGGCGGTGCTCGCGCCCACCGAAATCCTGGCCACGCAGCACAGCCTCTACTTCAAGCAGATCCTCTCCAAGCTGGGGTACGTTACGCTGCTGCTCACCGGCTCCTTCACCGCGCGCGAGAAGGCGCAGCTCAAGAAACTCATCGCCGAGGGCCTCGCGCACGTGGTCATCGGCACGCACGCGCTGCTGGAAGAGGACGTGGAATTCCACAAGCTGGGCCTCGCCATCGTCGACGAACAGCACCGCTTCGGCGTGCTGCAACGCCTCGGCCTGGTGCGCAAGGGCGTCACGCCCGACGTGCTGGTGATGACCGCCACGCCCATTCCACGCACGCTCGCCATGACGGTCTACGGCGACCTGGACACCTCCGTCATCGACGAGCTGCCGCCCGGCCGCAAACCCATCAAGACCAGCCACGCCACCGCCGACCAGGTGGAACGCGTCTACAGCTTCCTCAAGCGGCAGATCGACGAAGGCCGCCAGGCCTACGTGGTCTACCCCGTCATCGAGGAATCCGAGACGCAGGCCATGAAGGCGGCGCAGAAAATGTACGAGCACCTTTCGAGCGAGGTCTTTCCCACCGTTGCCGTGGGCCTGATGCACGGCCGGCTGGGCGCGGACGAAAAGGAGTCCGTGATGCGCCGCTTCAAGGAGGGCGCCATCAAGATCCTGGTCTCCACCACCGTGATCGAGGTCGGCGTGGACGTGCCCAACGCCAGCGTCATGGTGGTGGAGCAGGCCGAGCGCTTCGGCCTGGCGCAGTTGCACCAGCTTCGCGGCCGGGTGGGGCGCGGCGCAGCGCAGAGCTACTGTATCCTGGTGACGGAGAAGATGAATGACGCCGCGCGCGAGCGCATCCGAACCCTGGTGGATTCGACCGACGGTTTCCACATCGCCGAAATGGACCTGCGGCTGCGCGGCCCCGGCGAGTTCTTCGGTACGAAGCAGTCGGGCCTGCCCGCGTTCCGCATCGCCAGCATCCTGCGCGACACCGAGATTCTGGAAGTGGCGCGGCGCGAAGCGGTGGATTTCATCGCCCGGCCGCCCTCGCCCGAGCTCCTGCGCAGCGCCGTGGCCTACATCCGCGATCACTGGCAGCGCCGCTACGGCCTGGTGACGGTGGGCTGATGCGGGTGATCGGCGGGGAGTTCCGTTCGCGGCGGTTGAAGAGCGTTTCCGGCGAGGCCACGCGCCCCACGCCCGACCGCCTGCGCGAGACGCTGTTCGATATTCTGGCGGGGCGCATCCACGGCGCGACCTTCGCCGACGCCTACGCCGGCACCGGCGCGGTGGGCATCGAAGCGCTCAGCCGCGGGGCGGCGCACGCGTACTTCCTGGAGAAGAACCGCGTCGCGCTGGAGGCCATTCGCGACAACCTGGCGGCGCTGGGCATTGAAGCGCGCGCCACGGTGGTGGCCGGCGCGGTGGCGCGGACGCTGGCCCTTTGGAGGGCGGACATCGTCTTCGTGGACCCTCCCTACGCGCTCGACCGCGAGTACGCCGCCGTGTTCGCCGCGCTCGCGGCCAGCCCGCCGCCGCTCGCCATCGTGCAGCATTTCGTGCGTTTCGCGCTGCCCGCGGCGGCGGGTTTAGAGCTTACGCGCGATGTCCGCCAGGGGGACAATGTACTGAGCTTCTACGTGCCAGCAGTAGGGCGGACCCCCTGGTCCGCGGCCGGCCCCCTGGCCGGCCTGGCTTGAAACTGAAAGCGAAGAGCGGGACGAGGGCGTCCCGCGCGGACCAGGGGGTCCGCCCTACCTCGCCGCCTTGTACTTGCTCTCGGCTCCTCAGTTTTCGCCAGGCTTCTCAATATGATCGACAAAGATAACTTCTGTGCTCTCGACCGTCCGCTTAATCACCAGACCCACCTTCTCATTCAGGACGGCAGACAACACAGACAAATCGACTAGGCCCCCAGGCCTCCGGGCCTCGCCAGGCTCGCGTTCCTCTTCGGGCGGCCATTCCAGCTCAAAGTCGTAGCGGTCCGCAACACCCGTTCTATCGATCACTTTCTGGCCGGTCAGTGAGGTAAGCGTGCCGGCTAACTCCTCCATGCTCCAGGCTTGCGCCTTCATAAAGGTCGGGCTATACGTACCCCCGCGAACTGAGCCTGTCGACGGCGTCACCTTAAGGCCACCCTTGCCTACCGTCAACGTCGCCACTGGGAGAGGCCTGGCGCCGCGGTGGAACTGAAGACGGAACCTGTCCGCCAGCAATGCCTGGGTGCCGGCTCTCACACGTGGCCAGTACTCCTCCTTCGAAACGGCCCGCTCCGTGTCCTTGCACGCCACATCGTAACGGTCCTCCTTCGCCCACGCCGGCAGGCCAAAGATCTGAGAATCCTCGACATCGAAAGCCGCCGTAACCAGGCTCTCCGTGGAGGCCCCAATCCAATTAATCCCTCCACCTGTTGCAGGGCGAGCCGCCGAGCGTGCATTGGCGGGACTTGGCTTAACGGAACATACGTCGTAGGCGCGAGGGACCTGAAGTGAAGGTTCTTGCGCATTTGCAGCGCAGGTTGCGAGTGCGATCATGACCAGCATCGCGAGCCATCCCCGCCATACGGCGCGCGCGCACCGCCGAACAGGCGTCACGCATACCATTCCAGGCTGTCTCGCGCCACTTACGCCAGGACGATTACAGACACCACGCATAGATTAGTCCTCACGGGGAATGGCGCCGGCGGCTGTGCTCGGCCCGGGCCACCCTGCCCAGTAGGGTATCACGCCAGGCGCTGAAGCGGAGCTATTATTACCGCACCTATCAGGTTGTCCCTATTCACCGCTCCCCATTCGCGGGAATCCCGTGATTCCGGCAGGTTATGGCCAAGAACGAACCCGCTTCCATCCGGGATCCGGAAGCCGGCTGATGCCGGAGCCGAGGCTGGCGTGGAGTGGGCGCCCGGCGTGCGAGGACGCTAGCCGCTTGCGATCGTGCAGCGCTCGGTGCATTTCGCGCTGCCCCCGCCGCCGGCCTGGAGCACACCCGCGACGTCGTGGGGCGGACCCCCTGGTCCGCGGCCGGCCCCCTGGCCGGCCTCTGGCTTGATGTTGAAATCTGGTAGCGGGACGTGGGCGTCCCGCGCGGACCAGGGGGTCCGCCCTACTTCGCCGCGTAATATCCGTTGCGCGCCTGCACCGTGAGGCCGGGCTTAAGCGGCTTCACTTCCAACTTGTGGAAGTCGCCCTTCCCGGACCCTTCCGGAAGCGCGTACCCGATGGCGTACTGATTGCGCATCTCCCCTTCGATGTGGGGCGGACCCCCTGGTCCGCGGCCGGCCCCCTGGCCGGCCTCTGGCTTGATGTTGAAATCTGGTAGCGGGACGGGGGCGTCCCGCGCGGACCAGGGGGTCCGCCCTACTTCGCCGAGTAATATCCGTTGCGCGCCTGCACCGTGAGGCCGGACTTAAGCGGCTTTACCTCCAACTTGTGGAAGTCGCCCTTCCGGAAGCGCGTACCCGATGGCGTACTGATTGCGCATCTCCTCTTCGATGTGGGGCGGCCCCCTGGCCGGCCTCTGGCTCGATGTCGAAAGCGAAGAGCGGGACGAGGGCGTCCCGCGCGGACCAGGGGGTCCGCCCTACTTCGCCGCGTAATATCCGTTGCGCGCCTGCACCGTGAGGCCGGGCTTAAGCGGCTTCACTTCCAACTTGTGGAAGTCGCCCTTCCCGGACCCTTCCGGGGGCGCGTACCCGATGGCGTACTGATTGCGCATCTCCTCTTCGATTTCGGCGAAGACCTTCTGGAGGGTCATCTTCCCGCCCAGTTGGAACGTGCGGCCGCCGGTCGAATCCGACATCGCCTGTAGCACATCGAGGCCGGTTCCGTGCGCACGCTTGCGGTCCACGTAATAGATGCAGTAAATCACGGCGTCGGCTTCGTGGGCGGCATGGATGGTCTCATTCAGGCTGACGCGGCTGCCCAGGTCCTCGCCGTCGGTGATCAGGATGGCGGTCTTGCGGCCGGGCAGTTTCCTAAGTTTCTGCGCGGCCACCAGGTTCACGGCATCGCGCAGCAGCGTTCCGCCTCGCGCGGCCGGTCCCTCGGCCAATGGGGCCATCGGCCCGGCGCGATCCAGCGCCCCCTGGAGCCGCTCCCGCGACGAGGTCAGATCCTGCCAGACCAGCACATACTGCGCGAAGCCCACCAGCAGCGCCTGGTCGCCGGGACGAAGCACGTTGGCGAAGAACTGGCCGGCGGCGGCCTTTTCGGTATCGAGGATATTCACCACGCTGGGGCTGACATCCAGCATCACGGCCACCGTGAGGGGCGAGTCCGCCTGGCGCGCGAAATGCGTGATGGTCTGGCGGCGGCCGTTGTCCAGGACCGCGAAATCGTCCTTCGAGAGGTCGTTGACGTAAGCCCCCTTCTTGTCGCGCACGGCGCAGAGCAGGTTCACCAGGCTGACATTCACGCGGATGACGGTGGGGTCCCGTTGAGGGTTGAGGTCGATTTGCGCCGCCGCCGCGCCCGCCAACAGGAACGGCAGGATGGCGCGCCGTACTTGGCTATAAATGGCCATTTTAGGATCTCTTACTGGATAGTACACTGAGACTGGTCCCTATGTCAGCCGCGCTTCGCTCATCCTCTTTACTGCCCGCCGCGGCCCTGCTGGCGTGGTGTTGGCAGGCGCCTCAAACCGGGCCGGCGGCGCCGCCCGCCCTGCGCATCACCGCGACGCTGGTGCAGGTGGACGCCGTGGTCACGGATTCGTCGGGGCGCCACGTGCCCGGGCTGAGTAAGGATGACTTCCAGATTCTGCAGGACGGCCAGCCGCGGAAGATCACCCGGTTCTCGTACGTCCCCGAACCTCCTCCCGCCGCCGAAGACAGCGGGCCGGCGGCCGCGCCCACGGGGCCGGCGCCCATATCGGCCGGCCAGGTGCAGCGCACCGTCGCCATAGTGGTGGACGACACGGCGCTTTCCTTCGAAAGCCTGGTGCGCACGCGCGACGGGCTGCGCAAGTATATCGAGCGCGCGATGCAGCCCGGCGACCTGGTGGCGCTGCTGCGCACGGGCGGCGGCGTGGCCATACTGGAACAGTTCACCAACGACAAACGGATCCTGCTGGAAGCCGTCGATCAGCTCAAGTGGCAGTACTTCGGCCGCGTGGGATTCGCCAACATCGATGGCGCGGAGCCCGGCGCGGGCGGAGGCGAGCACCCCCCGCAAGGCCAGCCCGAGGCCCTCGACTACGGCTACTCCCTGTCCGCCCTGGGCACGCTGCGCACCCTGGAAGAAGTCATCCTCGGCATGAAGCGCTTTCCGGGCCGCAAATCCATCGTGTTCCTTGCGGACTCGCTGCTGGTGAAGCCCGAGCTGACCGATGCGCTCGACCACATCGCCGACCTGGCCAACCGGTCCGCGGTATCGCTCTACACCGTCGATCCCGGCGGGTTGCGCGCCGGCCCGCGGCCGCCGGCGGGCGACAACCAGGTTTCCGCGCCCGGCCAGACCGCGCGGCATTCCCCGCCCCTGCACGGCGGCGCGCGGGACGAGAACGAGCCCGGCTCCGATTCCGGTTCGCAGGGCGGACTGAGCTCCCTGGCGGCGCGCACCGGCGGGCTGTTCTATCGCAACACCAGCGATATCCCCGGCGCCATCCGCGAGGCCGCTGACGACCAGTTGGGTTACTACTTACTGGGCTACTCTCCCGGCGAAGATACCTTCGAAAAGAACCCGGGCAGCGCCGCGTTTCACAGGGTGACGGTCCGGGTCAACCGGCCGGAACTGAAGGTGCGCTGGAAGAGCGGGTTTGAAGGCGTGCCGGACGAAGCGCTCCGCGTCGAAACCGCGTCCACCAATCGGACGCGCGAACGGCAACTGGCCGAAGCGCTGGCGTCGCCCTTCGCCACTACCGGTCTCAAGGTCCGGTTGACTTCATGGTTCATGGACTCCAAGGAGTCGGGACCGGTGGTGCACTCCGTACTGCATATCGACGCCAGGGATCTGACCTTCGTTCAGGAGCCCGGCGGCGCGTGGAGCGCGAAGGTGGATTTTGTCGCCCTGGCGTACTGCGGGTTCAATCAGAACGGGACGCAATCTCAACGCGTGGTGCCGATCCGCCTGCCGGACGACGTCTACCGCCGGGCGCTGAAGGAGGGGTTCATGCTCGATGTGAACACGCCGGCGCTTGAGCCGGGCGCGTTTCTGATTCGCGCGGTGGTGCGGGACTGGGCTTCCCAACGCATCGGCTCCGCCAGCCAGGTGGTCTCCGTGCCGGACGTGCGCAAGGGACAATTGGCGATGTCCGGCGTGGTCGTCAAACTCGCGTCCAACGAAATTCTGAAGACGCTCGCGAAGCCGGAGAGTGGCACGTCGCAGGACGGCAACGTCGAGGTAGGGAGCGAAGGCGGTGCGGCCGTGCGGCGCTTCCGGCCGGGGCAGATCGTGTCCTATGGGTTCGCGATTCTCAACCCCTTGCTCGCCGGGACGCCCAAGCGGCCGCAACTCACCGCGCAGATCCGTTTGTACTGCGACGGGAAACTGGTGTTTACAGGCGGCGAATTTCACGACGTAATGCCGGACGCGGAAGACCCCACTCGCTACGTTGCCGGAGGGATACTGCGGCTCGTCCCCGCGCTGGTCCCGGGAGAATACATTCTGCAGGTAACCGTCACCGACACTCTCGCGCCGCCGAAGAATGCGCAAGTGTCGCAGTGGATGGATTTCGAAGTCGTCGATCCCGCGGCGCCGGGCGCCACGGAGGCGGCCGCACGCTGAATGCCGCCGAAGATCGGTTTTCGGTGGGGCGGACAGCGATGACCGTCCCTACCGCGACCCGAGGTCCTGACGGGTATCGCGAAACGAAGTGGGGCAGGCGCTTCCGCCTGCCAACTGAACGCTCCAAAACCGGGGTGCCAATCCGGCATTGGCAGGCGAAAGCGCCTGCCCTACCCTGCTCAGGCGCCCAGACGAATACTGGCTATTCTGCATGCCGCACTACGCTAGCTGGTAGCGGGACGAGGGCGTCCCGCGCGGACCGGGGGGTCCGCCCCACTTTGACAGGTTCTCTGTCGAAAGTTTTTGTAAGTATCGCTGTTTCAATTACTTACGATGTCGTTTTGACAGGGCCGCTGTCAAAACGGCGGAGCCGGAACATCCGCCCGCCCTGCCGTGTTTCCAATATGGAGAGCGGCCGCGGTACGGTCCGGACCGGCGGCTTCTCTCGTGCACGTTAAACTGAAGGCAAGGAGAATTACTCCGCAATGATCAGGCGGTTGGTTCCATTCATTTCGCTTGTGGGGGTCATGGCGCTCGCTTTGGCGCAGAATCCGCCCACCCGGCCGCAGGCCGCCCCGGCGCCGCAACCGGAAGACGTGATCCGCATCAACGTCAATCTGGTGCAGGTGGACGCTCTCGTCACCGACGCGCAGGGCAAGTTGGTCGAGGACCTGAAGAAAGCGGATTTCGAGATCCGCCAGGACGGCAAGCCGCAGGTCATCACCAACTTTTCCTACATCAGCACCAGGCCCGGCCAGCCCGCAGTCCCGGCCGCGGCGCCCGCGCGCGGCAAGAAGCCGGTCAACAATCCCGCCGCTCCGCCGCCCGTGCCCGTGCGCGCCAGCCAGGCCCGCCGCACCTTCGCGCTGGTGGTGGACGATCTCGCCTTGGCGGCCGAGAACGTTCCCGTGGTGCGTTCCGCCCTGGAGAAATTCGTCGACCAGGATATGCAGCCCGGGGATATTGCCGCGGTCATCCGCACCGGCTCCGGCGTGGGGTCGCTCGAGCAGTTCACCACCGACAAGCGCGTGCTCCACCTCGCCATCAACCGCATCCGGTACAACAGCTTCGGGCGAGTGGGGATCAGCAGCTTCGGAGGAGGCGGCGGGTTGGGGGCGGGACAGGGGGCGGCCGAGAGGCGCAGCAATCTTAACGCCGCCAGCATCCAGGCCATCACCAACGTGGTTAACGGGTTGAAGGAGCTGCCCGGCCGCAAGACGGTGATCCTGTTCACCGAGGATCTGCACATCCTGACCGGCGCCGGGGCCGACCCGCGCGCCCAGGAGGGATTGAACCGGCTGGCCGACGCCGCCGGCCGCGCCGCCGTGGTGATCTCCAGCATCGACCCGCGCGGTTTGCAGACCCTCGCGCTCACTGCCGCGGACCACCCCCGAAGCGCCGCTCGAGCAGGCGCCATCCCCGCGCAGCGTTCCATGCGGATGTTCAACTCCCAGGACGGCATGGTCCTGTTGGCCCAGGCCACCGGCGGCACGTTCACCCACGACCAGAACGACCTCGGCGCCGCCATCCACCGCGTGGTGGAGGATTCCAATGGCTACTACCTGATCGGCTACCACCCCGCGGCCGGCACGTTCGACCCGAAGACCGGCCAGTTCCGCTTCCATCACATCACCGTGCGCGTGAAGCGCGCCGGCTTGCAGGTCCGCACGCGCACCGGGTTCCTCGGCAATCAGGATGTGCCGCGGGTCAGGGAACTCACGCCGCAGGCCGAGCTGATGCACGCCCTGATGTCGCCCTTCGGCGCCGGCAACCTCCACATCCGCATGACCGCGCTGTTCGCCAACAGCGCCAAGTCGGGTTCTTCGATCAATGCGTTGCTCTATCTCGACGCCAAAGACCTGAAGTTCGAGGATACTCCCGAGGGCGCGCACAAAGCCGTCATCGAGGTTCTCAGCGCCACCTTCACCGAGAACGAGAAAGTGGAAAACCCGTCCGGGAAGATCTACACGATCACCCTGAAGGACGACCGGTACCAGCAGGCGCTGCGCAGCGGGTTTACCTATGCCCTCCACCATCCGGTGAAGAAGCCGGGCGGCTACCAGATGCGCGTCGCGGTGCGCGATTCGGCCTCGTTGCAGATCGGCTCGGCCAGCCAGTTCATCGAAGTGCCCGACGTGGCCAAGGGCCGGCTGGCGCTATCTTCCATCATGCTGCGGGACGCCACCGGCGCACTGCGGCAGCCCGCGGCCGACGCCCCCGAGGGCCAGGCCGCGCCCGACAATCCGCTGGGCACGCCGGCGGATCGCAGCTTCGTGCCCGGCGAGCCGGTGCTCTACGCCTTGCAGATTCTGAACGCGCGCACGGACTCGAACAAGCAGCCGCAACTGGAGATGGAAGCGCGCGTGTTCCGCGATGGCGTGCAGATCAACCAGGGCCAGCCACGCCCCGCGGACACGGCTCAGCAGGGAGATCCCGCCCACCTGGCCGCCGCCGGCGAATTCCGCCTGGGGGCCGCGATGAAGCCCGGCGACTACGTTTTGCAACTGATCGTGACCGACAAACTCGCCGACCCGGACTACCGCGTCGCCTCGCAGTGGATGGATTTCGAGGTGCGCCAACCCTCACCTCCCGCCGCTGCCACCGGTCAGTAGGGCGGACCCCCTGGTCCGCGGCCGGCCCCCCGGCCGGCCTTCCCGTCTTAACTGAGAACTCCGCCCCTTTCGCCGAACTACTCTCGCATAATGTTCCACGAGCGTCACCTACCCCACCTCTACGACACCGAACGCCCCGTCTTCCTCACCTGGCGTCTCTACGACAGCCTGCCGCCCCACCGGCCGTTCCCCGCGGCCGCGCTCACCTCCGGCCAGGCGTTCGATGCCATGGACCGGCTGCTCGACGAAACCCGCACCGGCGTATTCTATCTTCGCCAGCCGGCGGTTGCCAGCATGATTGTGGATGCCATCGAGTACAATGCCGGCACCCTCGGCCATTACACCCTGCACGCTTTCGCGGTCATGCCGAACCACGTGCATTTGCTGGTAACCCCAGCCATCGAATTGCCCAAGCTGACCAGATCCCTCAAAGGCATCACCTCCAAGCGGGCCAATGCCATGTTGGCATTGACGGGGAAACGGTTCTGGCAGGAGGAGAGCTATGACCACCTGGTAAGGAACGAGCGGGAGTTCGAGCGGATACGGAGCTACATCGAGGAAAACCCGGTGCGGGCGGGGCTGGTGACGGATGCCAGCGAGTTTCAGTGGTCCAGCGCGGGATGGGCCGGCCAGGGGGCCGGCCGCGGACCAGGGGGTCCGCCCCACATGTGCTATTCTATTTAACGTACCGAAACGAGATTAAGAGAAGACAAGGAGCATTACCCCTAGAATGGCACTGGCGATTGAAGCAAAGCGGCAGATTCTTTCCACCAATCAACGCCACAAATCCGATACCGGGTCACCGGAAGTACAGATTGCCCTGTCGAGCAAGCGCATCACCATGTTGACGGAGCATTTCAAGACGCATCGCAAGGACAATGGTTCCCGCAAGGGGCTGTTGACCCTGGTCGCGAAGCGCCGCCGGCTTCTGACGTACCTGCGCGATACGGATCCGGAGCGCTACAAGGCAGTTCTGCAACGTTTAGGCATTCGCCGGTAGTTCCATTTGCTCGGAAGCGGCCTGCTTCCAGCGTTACGGCGGGTGCTTCCGATCATACCCATTTGGGCCCGGACGGGCTGGGGCGCGTGCCCCGGCGGCGCCGTGGCTCGAAATCCTGTCAACTCCCGTCTCACAGGGTCCGCGAGGGACCGTTTCGCGATTGGTTCGGGACGCGGCCGTTGGGCCGGCGCCCGGCCTTGGTTGGAGGTAAAGGTTTAGAATATGTCGCATATAGTTGAAGTCGATTTGGGTGGCCGGACAATTACCCTGGAAACCGGCAAGATGGCCAGACAGGCGAACGGCGCGGTTGTCGTTCGCTCGGGTGACTCCGCGGTGCTCGTCTCCGCCTGCATGGCCCACGATCCGAAGCCGGGAGCCGGGTTTTTTCCGCTCACGGTGGACTACCGCGAGTACACCTACGCCGCCGGCAAGATTCCGGGCGGCTTTATCAAACGCGAGGGACGACTCTCGGAAAAGGAAGTTCTCACCAGCCGGTTGATCGACCGCCCGATCCGCCCGCTGTTCCCCGAAGGGTTTCTGTACGAAACCCAGCTCATCGCCATGGTCCTCTCGGCCGACCCCGAGCAGGACCCGAATTCCCTGGCGATCGTCGGCGCCGGCGCGGCGCTGGCCATTTCCGATATCCCGTTCGCCCACGTTCTGGGCGGCGTACGCGTGGGCATGAAAGACGGCCAGTACGTGGCCAACCCTTCCTATACCGAAGGACGCGAATCCAAGCTCAACATCGTGGTTGCCGCTACCGAAGGCGGCATCGTGATGGTGGAGGCCGGCGCGAAGCAGGTCTCCGAGGCCGAGGTGCTGGGCGCCATCGAATTCGGCCACGAGTGCTGCAAGAAGATCGCCGCCGGCATTCGCAAGCTGGTGAAGCTGGCCGGCAAGCCCAAGATGGAATTCACTTCGCCGGTGCTCGCCCCGGCCATCTACGAACAGGTTTCCAAAGCGGCGCGCGCTGACTTGGCCGACGCCCTCAATACCCAGAAGCACGAGAAGCTGGAAAGCTACTCGCTGGTCGATTCCCTCAAGAAGCGTGTGCTGGAATCCTTCCTCGACGAGCAGCGCGTGGAAGCCGGGCATTGCTACGACGCCCTCAAGGAGCGCATTTTCCGCGACGAAATGCTGCTCAGCCGCCGCCGTCCGGACGGCCGCAAGTTCGACGAAGTCCGTAAGATCACCATCGAAACCGGCGTTCTGCCGCGCGTCCACGGCTCGGCCCTGTTCACCCGCGGAGAAACCCAGGCGCTGGTGACGGTCACGCTGGGAACCAAGGACGACGAGCAGCGCATCGAGCTGCTGGAGCCGGGTGAAGCCTCCAAGCGCTTCATGCTGCACTACAATTTCCCGCCCTTCAGCGTGGGCGAGACCGGTTTCATGCGCGGCCCCGGCCGCCGCGAAATCGGCCACGGCGCGCTCGCCGAACGCGCCCTCTCGGCGCTCATCCCCGCCGAAGACGGATTCCCGTACACCCTGCGCGTGGTCAGCGACATTCTGGAATCCAACGGTTCCAGTTCCCAGGCCACCGTTTGCGGCGCCTCGCTGGCGCTCATGGATGCCGGCGTTCCCCTGCCCGCGCACGTGGGCGGCGTGGCCATGGGCCTGGTGCTGGAGGGCGACAAGTACGCCATCCTCACCGACATCGCCGGCGCCGAGGACCACTACGGCGATATGGACTTCAAGGTGGCCGGCACCAGCGAAGGCATCACCGCCCTGCAGATGGATATCAAGGTCACCAACGTGACCACCGCCATCATGAAGGAAGCCCTGGAGCAGGCGCGCCACGGCCGTCTCCACATCATAGGCAAGATGAACGAAGCCCTGGCCGCGGCCAGGACCGCCATCTCGCAGTACGCGCCGCGCATTTACACCCTGCACATTCCCACCGATAAAATCCGCGACGTGATTGGACCGGGCGGCAAGGTGATCCGCGGGATCATCGAGCAGACCGGCGTCAAGATCGACGTCGAGGACGATGGCACGGTGCACGTGGCTTCGGCCGACGAAGCCTCGGCGAACAAGGCGCTGCAGATCATCCGCGATCTCACCGCCAGCGCGGAGATCGGCAAGACCTACCTGGGCACGGTGGTCCGCCTGGTGGATTTCGGCGCGTTTGTCGAGATCTTCCCCGGCACCGACGGCCTGCTGCACATCAGCGAAATCGCCGAGAACCGCATCCGCGACGTCCGCGACGAGCTGAAGGAAGGCGACCAGATCCTGGTGAAGGTGCTGGCGCTCGAAGGCAACAAAATCAAGCTCAGCCGGAGAGCCGTTCTCAAGGAACAGCGCGAAAAGCTGGCGAAGCAAGGCAAGTAGAAGTAAGTAGCGTAGGCTCTCTTATGTGGGGCAGGATGGCATCCTGCGGCGGGTTGGTAACCCGCCTTCCGGCCGTTGCACCGGGCTTGCAGGGTCGGTTGGTCACTCGCGCAGGCGAGCTTCGCTCGCCGGGCCGAGTGCCACTCGGCCGCAGGTTGAAAACCTGCCCCACATAAGCAAACCCCATGCTTGACTTGCGATATCCGATCGGGCAATTCGAACCGGGGCCGCCGCTGAACGGCCGGCAGCGTCTCGCTCTGGTCGAGGAACTGGCTCTTGCGCCGGCCGCCCTGCGTGAGGCGGTATCCGGTCTGAGCCCCGGGCAACTCGATACAACCTATCGGCCGGACGGTTGGACCGTCCGTCAAGTCGTTCATCACGTAGCCGACGCACAGATGAACTGGTATGTGCGGACTAAGTTGACACTTACCGAAGACGAGCCTCTTGTCAAGCCGTACGATGAAGCGCGGTGGGCGGAAACCGCCGAGGCGCGCACCGGGCCCCTCGAACCGTCCCTGTCGTTGCTCGACGCCCTCTACCGGCGTTGGACCGCGCTATTCCGGTCGCTGACGGACGACCAATGGAATCGCCGGATGGTGCATCCCGAGCGCGGCGTCTTCGTATTGGATGCCACGCTGCCGATGATGGTCTGGCACGGGCGCCATCACACCGCGCAGATAACCGCCCTGCGCCAGCGCATGAACTGGCGGTAGCGTCACTTCGGCGCGAACTTGAAATCGGAAATCCCGATCTCGTCGGCCCCCTGAATCAGGAACCCGAACTTTCCCTTGGTGAAATCGCGGCCCGCCTCGACGAAGTTATCGAGCAGCTTCCAGTCGCCGCCTATTCGCACCTTCTGCGAAAGGTGATCCGGCGCCACCTCGATCTGAATGGTGAACGGCTGCTGGGTCGCGATATTGTGCGGCGTCTTGAGGCGCTCGAGCTTCTTGCCCTTCTCGATCACGTCGGCCCAGAAAGTCTTGCGGTCGATTTCGTAGAGCAGGTAGTTCTTGCCGTCGAGGAACTGGACGAACCAGCGGATCTGCCCAGCCCGGCCGCCGGTCTTGAGCGGCGCCACCGTGAAGGTGAACACGCCCTTGGGCGGCAGCTTATACGCCACGAATCCGCCGCTCTTGTGGACCCAACTGTCGCCGTCCTTCTTCCAGCCCGCGGCGTCCTCGAAGTCCGCCATTGGGTTAACCGGCGCTACCGGCGGAGGCGGCGGGGCCGCCTGCTGGCGAGCCAGGGTGAAATCCACTGCCTGGGTTTGGCCCGCGGCCACTTGGACGGGCTTCGTCGATTCCGCGAATCCCGGTGCGTTCGCCGAGAATGTGTAACTCCCCGCGGGCAAATCGACCTGGTCCCCGCGGGCTTCGTGCGAATCCGCTTCGTCGCCGCGGCGGTACGAAATGGCCGCCGACGCGGGGTTGCGCGTCAGCCGGACGGTACCGGTGGCGGCGGCCAATACCACGTCCGCGCCCGCCAGCGCCACGGACTGGCCCGCAACGAAGGATCGCTGCAGTCGCTTCGGCTGGTACTGATCGCGCCGCAGTTCGACGGTGTGATCGCCGGGCGGAATGGAGCTGAGGCTGAACGATCCGTCCGGTCCCACCACGCCGGCGCTCTTCTGATCCACCAGAACCGCGACGCCGGGCGCCGCGCCGTGGATCTCGAGCGAGCCGAATTGCGGCTGCGGTTTCAGGTTGAACTGCACGCGCACTTCCGCGCCTTTCTTCAGTTCGACGGTTTGCGCGGGCTCGTCCTGAAAGCCGCTCTTGGCCACCCGTACCGCGACCTTGCCGAGGGTCTGGATGCGCAATTCGCCGCGTTGCGTGCGCCGGGCGTACTCCTTGTCGTTCAGGAACACGCGCACGTCGTCCTGGCCGGCCGAGACGATCAGCGTGCCCGCATTGACGTCGGTCTTCAGAAACGCCGTCAGCATGGGCGCGGCGCCGAAGCTCTCGCTCATGTTGCGCCGGTCCGCGCCATCGCCCAATACGATCTCGTTCACACCCGGCTGAAAGCCCGTAAGCGGCGTTCCGGCCGGACTGGCATCGCTTTGCGGCTGCCCGTTGACCGCGAGCTTCCAGGGGCCGGCGTTGGTCACCAGGCGCGCCTGATGTCCGAGACTGGCCACCAGCACCGCGACCAGGTTGTGCGCGGTCACCGCGCCGATCACCGCGGGGAGCCGCGCGTCCGCGATCTCAAACGAGAACGAGGCGTCCCCGTTCTTCCCGGTGACCTTCACGGTGTGCGTGCCGGGGGTTAACTTGTCGAGTACCAACTGGCCTTCCTGCAGATCGGGCGCCGGCTGGCCGTCCACCGTCACCTTGCCCTGGTTCAGATCGGTCAGCAGGCGAAGCGATTGTGCCTGCGGCAGAAGCGTCAGGCTGACCGCCGCCGGCCGCAGGGCGGTCACCGTGACGGCGCCCGCCGCGGGCTCGTAGCCGTCCAGGGTCGCGGAGACCTGGTAAGAGCCCGGCGCCAGCGCCAGCTTGCAATTGGATGTGCAGGTCTGGCTGCCGCCTCCGGCCACCATCACGAATGCGCCCGCGGGAGTGGTGGTGATGTCAACTTGCACGGACGCCGCCACGCCGTCCGGGTTGGGCTTGTGAAGGCGATGCACCACAAAGTAAGCGAGTCCCAGAGCAGCCAGCACACCCGCCAAGGCTGCAATCGCCACCATGGGGTTCCGCTTCCGCTTGGGCTGCGGCGGCGCAGGAGGCGGTGGGGGCGCCGGCTCGTCCGGCGGAGCCGAGTCGAAAAATGGAGCGGGCGGCGGCAACGGCGCCTCCGAGGGCATCGCGTCATCCACGAAAGGCGGTGGAGGCGAGGGCTGCTGCGCCTCCGGTATTGCGGGCGGAGGCGGAGCGGAAAACGGCGGTGGGGGCGGCGCCTGTTGTTTGAGAACCGTGCCCCGCGCGATCAGGCGCCGCTTGATTTCGCCTCCCGTGATCTCGATGTCGAAATCGCCGGGGAACGCCTGGACGATTTCCTTCAGCCGGAAATAGATCGGCTCCAGAGCGGCAAGCTCCGTGGCCGACCGGATCCGGTCGTCGAGTTTCCTGAATTCCTCGTGAGGATTGATGTTTTCCATGCCCACGCCGCCTATCGTACACCTTCCGGCTATTCGCTCCTATACTGGCTAAGGGTTATATCGAATTCCTGTCGTTTTGCGGACTCACGGAAGGGCAACCGGGCGATTCGAAACCGGACATCGGGGGATCGCCGGAGTGCCCGCCGGCCAAGGCTGGCTCCTACCTCCCGCCCGCTTCCGGCCGCCGCGCCCCAACCGGCTCCGACGCCACACTGCCGGGCGGCTTGGCCCCGCTTCCCGCCGGGCGAACCGTGATCTCCACCGGCGCGCTGTCCTGCGCCGTCGCAAGCGACCGCACTTCCACAATCTGCGTCCCCGGCAGGACGGTGGGCGGCACCTGCGCCTGAATCTGCCCGCTGGAGGTCTGCAGGAGCGGCGACGCGATGCCGCCGAAGGTCACGCACGAGCCGCCTAACACCGTGGGCGCGGGCACCGTCAGCGCCTTCGCGGCCGCGGCCAGGTTCTTCCCTTTGACGGTGATGAACGAGCCCGGCTGGATGTTGCCGGAGCCGTCGCTCGAATTCACGATGCCGCCGATCGCCGGCTGCGTGGCCGAGCTGGCCTGCGCCACCGAGATCACGCTCAGGCCCGAGATGGTCAGCGCGTAGGCCGTCGTGCCGGCGCTGTCCACCACCATGGTCCGCGGCGTGGTGTTGTAGCGCGTCGCGCCCAGGACGGTCACCAGCGGCTGTTCCGGCGCCACCCCGACCAGGTTATCGGTGCCGTTCGCCAGGTTGACCAATTCGAGCGTGGCACGCGGGTCGTCGGTAGTGGTTGCGGTGATGCTGGCGCGGATGGGCGTGGTCAGCCGCAGGAAAGACGCGGCATCGAGCGGCGCCACGGCGGCCACGTTGCGCGCCGGCACGATGGCGCCGGCCGTGCCGGGCACGAACGATCCGCCTTCGGCGATCAGCGACGAGCTCAGGATGACTCCGTCCACCAGGTAGTAGGCGCCGCCCGGCCCCGCGCCCAACGGCCCGTAATAACCCTGGATCGCCGCGGTCGAGGACGTGTTGAGGAACCGGCTGGTGACGTACGCGTCCTGCGTCGCATCGTACAGGTACGCGTGCCCGTCGCCCGACAGGGTCAGGATGAAATCGTCGGCCGCGGCCGCCATCATGCCGAAATTCGGCGTGCCCGCGAGCGTCGCCGGGATCACCGCGCTGGCGGGGCGGGGAATTGCCGTATTGTCGAGCACCTCCCACGACGTTCCGTTGGACATTTCGAACTGCAGCCCGAACAGCCCCATGGCCAGCGCGCGCGGATAGATCACCGCCGACGTGCCGTTGCGCGGCGTGGGCGGGAACACCACGGTGTTCACCACCTGTTGCAGGTTCAAATCCACCACGCCGATGGATTCGCCGCCCGCGTTCCCCACGTACAACGTGTTGCCGTCGCTCCCCATCGCCAGTTGGTGCGGCAGTTGCCCCACCGGAATGGGATTCAGAAACTGCTGCGCCTGGGTGTCGAAGACCTCGATCCGGTTGAATCCCGAATTGCTGATGTACAGCAAGCCGCGCGGCGGGTCCAGCACCAGGTCCTGCAGGCCTTCGTTGCCGGTGGTGGCGGGCTGCGTGGTGTTGGCGCCGCCGGGGTTGATGTTGGGCGTGGTGGGGACCGGGAAGATCAGGCCGCGCTGGTCCGTCTGCCGGTAGTTCATGTACACGCGGATGACGACGGGCAGATTGATGGCCTCCGCCGAAGCCAGCGTCACCGTGAACGGCGTGCCCGCCACCGACGCCACACCCGTGCCGCCCGACCAGATATTGGTGCCCGCCTGGCGCGTGATGCCGGTGCGTCCCGGTTCCATGGTGAAGGTAATCGTGGACGGCGCCAGGCCGCTGGACTGCTGGTAAATCAGCGCCGCGTTGTTAGTGGAAGCGACCGTGTAGGTGAGCTTCCCCTGTCCCGCGTTGCCGACCTTCAAGCTAGCCTGGGCTAGGCCGCGGTGGCAGTCGTCCATCGACAGGAAAACCGTGTTGGTCTCCGGCGCCAGGATCGGATACGTGTACAGGCTGCCCAACGGCAGGTGCAACAGCCCCGAATCGGACAGGCCCCAGGCCTGCGAACCGTCTTTCGTCATCACCATCTTGGCGACGATGCTCTCCGGCAGGTTGATCCCCAGCCGGATTCCCAGGTTGGCGGGATCGTTCACCAGCAAGGTGGAGGCTTGCGTGGAGACCGGCGGATTGGCCACCGGCGCGGTATTGAACGCGGCGTAGATGGCCGAACCGTCCGGCGCGAAAACGCTGCCCCCCACGTTCTGCTGCGTATTGAAGGCGCTGGTGAAGGCAAACGGCGCGTTGGCGTTGTTCTCGGCCGCGATCACCGCCAGCGTGGCGATATCGAAGAGGCTCATCCCCGACATGAACTTCGATCCGTCCGGCGCCATGGAAAGCACCGAGGACGCGCCCGATACGGTGCGGTTGCGCAGCACGATGCCCGACGCCACTTCATACACGAACAGGTAGGTGCTGGAACTGGTGGGCGTGATCACGCCCACGATGTAACTTCCGTCGGGCGTGCGCAGCAGTTTGCTGGCGAAGGTGGTGATGGGCCGCGGCAGCGTGGGCGCGGGAATCGGCGCCGGCATGCTGGGAAGCGCCGGAACCGGCACTGTCTGAACCTGCGCGGAACCGGTCTGGGTGGGATCGTAGATTGCCAGCGTCCCTTGCGGCACGCCGCTCACCACGCCGGTACCGTTCATGCTCACCAGCACCCGTCCGTCCGATCCCACTTCCACGCCCTGCGGCGCCGAAGGCAGCAGCACGGTCTGGTTCACGCGTCTCGAGTTGAGGTCGATCTGGTTCAGCGTCGCGGTTCCGGCCGACGTGACATACAGCCAACTGCCGTCCATGCTCATGGCGGCCGCCAGCGGACCCGACCCCACCGGGATGGTCCCCACGATCCGGTTCGACGTGTAGTCCAGGACGTTGACCTGGCTGGCGGTGTTGTTGACGAGGTACAGCAGGCGCCGCGATTCGTCCAGCACCACGTCCGAAGGCGTGCCCGACGGCAATTGGATGACGTCGCCGAACGTGGCGGCCTTGGCCTGCTGGGCGCTGGCCACCGGCGCCGCGGCCAACCCGAGGAGCAGCGCCGTCAGCGCCAACCGCGCGAAACCCGATGGACGATTACCCCAGTAGCGCACGCGATAGCCTTCCCCAAAACGCGATCCCGAATTTCTATTCTATACGCAAGCGCGGGCGCCGGTGGGCGAGGCTCGCGCCCCTGCTCGCCGCCGATGAAGCGGGAATCGACGGAGAACTTCTTATAGTGCAAGCGCCTCGAAGCTCGTGCAACCGTGAGTCTCCCGGCCGCCAGAGCCTCACTCCGGCGGACGCGGATTACCGGGAAAGTCGCGTCTTAGGACCTGTCAGGGAATAACCGTTTCAATCGTCGGCTTCCGCTCCCTCGCGGCCGCGGCTCCGATGAGCATTCAGACCCGCGGCCGTGAGGGAGCGGTTGGCACGGCTATTTCGGAACGGGCCCTTAGTCTATTTGGCAATCGTAGAAGTCTTGGTTCCAAGGGTTCCCTGCTTCCCATTGGACTCCGCGGCTACCGAACCGCGAATGTTACCGTGTTGCTGGCTGCCCCGTTCACCACGAGTTGCAGGCTATGCTGGCCGGCGGTAAGCGTGGCGGGCACCTGCGCGTTGACCTGATACAGGCCTACGAACCCGGGCGCGAGGCCGGCCCACAAGAAGGCTGCGGACTGACCGTCGATCAGGACACTGGGCTTCACCGTGGTCTGCGGGGGCGGGTTCGCGGGCGCGGCGCCAGTGGTGGTGGCAGGAGTAACCGCGCCGAGTCCGGTGCAGTAAATTCCGAGATAGGCGCCGGCAGCGATGGGTTGGCTGGACTTTACCGGTGCGTAGGTCACGGCGTCGATTACCGCCGCGTCTCCCGTGCCCTGACCGTTGAGGGTGAAGATTCCCGGACCGGCCGCGCCAACCGGGAACTGGGTCAGCGCGATTCCCGACTTCGAATTCACCTCCGAGATGGCGTTTCCAGCGGCCACCTCGAACGGTACTTGCGCATTCGCCTGTTGCGGCGATGCGAAGTAGAGCGGCGCCGGAATGCCGTTGAAGGTCACGGTGGTGTCTCCCAGAACGGTAGGCAGCGGAACGGCGCTGAACTGACTGGTCCCGGCGGACAGGCTAGCGCCGAAAACGCTCACGATCGCGCCCGGCGCCACCGCGTTGGTTTGGTAGCTGGCGGCATTGGTCACGGCGTTATGGGGATCGGGCGGCGATTGCCAGGCCAGCAGCAGATCGGCCGCCGGTTTGCCGCGCGGGTTGTAATCGGTGTCGGTGGCCGAAGGCGCGGGGACCGGCCAGTCCCACCAGAAAAACCCCTTCATCCAGGAAGACCACTGGCTCCAGACGGTGAACGCCGCATCGATGCAGTTGCGCTGCTCGGTGGGATCGTATGCCCCCACGTGGCTGTAGTTCCAGGGCTCCGTATTCGCGCCGGCGGAGCTTTTGTAGCCGATTTCCGTGAAGATGACCGGTTTCTGGTGGGCGTTGTAGAAGTTGGTCACGGTGGCCACCAGGTCCAGTCGGCTTGAGTTCTGCCGCCAGGCGGCCACCAGTTGGGCCAGGGTGGGGTCGCTCTGATTGGTCAGCGCGAAGTAGCCGTCGAGGCCCATCAGGTCGAGGCGGTCCCAGAAGGAAACCGACGTGAACTCGTCGCCCGCCGATGTCGCGTTGGCGGCATAGGTCAGCGCGCCTCCGTATACGGCTCGGATGGCGGCGATCACGCCGTACCAGCGAGCCTGGTTGGCCGCGCCGCTGACGGTCTTCAGCTCGGTGCCGATGCAGAGCATCTCGACACCCATGGAATTGGCCATTTGCGCGTACTTAACCATGAACTGGGTATAGTTCGCAAACCACGTATCGGGAGACGCCGGGTTGATGTTGCCGCGCCACGAACCGGCCGCATCGTTCACGTCCACGTGCGGCTTCAGCATCACCTTGATCCCCTTGTTATGGAATTCCTGAATGGCTTGCGTGACCGCGGCGTCGGTGGGGGTCTGGGTGGAACTGGGCGCCATGGCGTTGGCCGTGATGCTGGGCTGATACCAGGTGACCAGCACTCCCGCCCAATTGGCGTTGGTGGCGGCGAGATCGTTGCGCGACGCGGTGGCCGTGGCGTAGGTGTACTCGTCGAACCACCAGGAGACGTGGGTGATTCCGTAGTACTGGAAGCCGCCGACGCCCTGGGCGCAGGCGCACCCCAAGGCGAGAACGGCAATCGCGGGCAGACGAAACCGGCGCATGGGATGGCTCATTTTGGCACTCCCGTATGCGTGAGGCACGAACTGGCCGCGGTGATTGTGTCCCCGGCCTGGAGGCCGCCGCCGCCGCCGACTGGCTTGCCGGCCGAGCACGCCGCCATCGCCGGGCAGCCATTGGGGCAGCCCACGATCTCAGTGATCCGCAGGTGGTAGTCGTTCCGGTCGATGGCCTCGACCATGCCGCAGTATCCGTCGCCGTTCCAGGGTCTGACGCAGACTTTGTCTCCCACCGATCTCCCCGAGGTGCGGGCGCCGGACTGGCGCAGCAGGGCCGCAATCCCGGTGTGACCCTCGCGTTCGGCGGCTTCGAGCGCCGTTCCCGCGCCCCGCTCGGCGGTGTCGATGCCGGCGCCCGAGGCGATCAGCAGACGCACGATCTCGATCCGTCCACCGATGGCCGCTTCGATAAGTGGAGTTCGCCCGCCGGCGGACGTGAGGTTGGGATTGGCGCCCGCCGCGAGGAGCAAGCGCGCAGCGGCCGCGTGGCCGGCAGCCACCGCCTCGACCAGAGGACGATTGCCATTGCCGTCACGCTGGTTCGGATCGGCGCCGGCGTCCAGGAGCGACCGCAGCCGGGCCAGATCGCCATCGCGCGCGGCCTTCGGGAGCGGCGCGTCCGGCGCTTGACCCAGCGCCCCGCCGATTATGACGAGAGCCAACAGCCCGGCGCGCGTGATGCGGACCAGAGACGAGCGATGTTTCACGGCCAGAGCGTAGCAGCCTGCTGGCCCAGTGTCAAAGGGCCGGGTAGCGAGCGGGGAGGCGGTTCGCCCGCAAAACCGCTCGAATCCGAGCGTAGGCGAGCGCAAGGCCCGCAGAGCAGCAGAGCCGCAACCCAACCGCGCGGGACATTCCGGGCTGCCGGGGGCCAGATCGTCTCGCGCGCAGGCGAGCTCCGCTCGCCGGGCCGCGCCCAGAGGGCACCCGCAATCGGCCGCAGGCTGCCAGCCTGCCCCACATAAAACCGTCGCGGCGCGCGAAGAATTTGACAGGTAGTAGTACATAATGCCGGCGAATCCACTTCCAAGCCGCGCACCCCGGTAGCGCGCGTTGGCTTCCGTGGTCTCAATTCAGCGGGACTTCGAAATAGACCAGCTCGCGGCCGCTGCCCGCTTCCGAAAGCCCGCTCAGATACAACGTCGCCCCCGGCTGCAACGCCGCGTTGAAGTAGAAGAATCCGCTCGCCGTATTGCCCGGGGGCAGCATCTGCGCGGAGAACGCGCGGCCCTCGATCTCCCACACATCCAGGGGGTTCTTCTTCTTGATCGGTATCGGACCCGCCCGGCGCTGGCCGGCCAGCGGATCGGGTCCGACCGCGTACCGCACCTCGTTGGCCGGAGTCGACACCACGCGATCTCCGTGCGGCCCCACGTATTCCACGCGCAGACCACGCAGTTGGATGGCCTTGGCGCCATCGTTCCGGATCGCTACCAGCACCGGCAGAATGCCGTACTCGCCGGGCGAGAGTTTGCCGAACGCCAGCTTGATCTTGTCGCGCGAATCGTAAGCATCCACGCCGATGGTCAGCCGATCCACGGTCTGCCGGTGCGGCATATCGGCCGCCGCCGGCGCCTGGAAGCTTGTCTTGTCCGCGGCAAACGCCACGGCTATACTCATCAATAGAGCCAAACGTTTGAAAGTAAAAGGCATCTATTTCCTCTACCGGCTCCTTCAGTGGCTGGCGCTACCCTTGGTCCTATTGTATTTCCTTTGGCGCGGGCTGAAGAATCGCGGTTACTGGCCCTCTCTGGCCCAGCGTCTCGGGTATCTTCCATCCTCTTTTAAACAGACCGGTCCGGGAGCCATCTGGTTGCATGCGGTTTCGGTGGGCGAAGTGCTTTCGTCGCTGGAGTTCCTCCGCCAGGCGCGGCGGCAATGCCCCCGCAGCCGCATCTTCGTTTCCACTACCACCCTGGCCGGCCGCGCCACCGCCGGCGAAAAACTGCGCGGCCTGGCCGACGGCGTCTTCTATGCGCCGCTGGACTATGCCGCGAGCGTCCGCCGCGTTCTGCGCTGCCTGCGCCCCTCGGTGGTGGTGGTGGCCGAGACCGAAATCTGGCCCAACCTGTTCCGCGAGGTCAAACGCACCGGCGCCGGCCTGGCGCTGGTCAACGGCCGTATTTCCGACCGCGCACTACCCCGCTACCGCCGCTTCGCCCCGCTGTTCCGCGCCGTCCTGCCGGCGGCCGACGCCGTGCTGACCCAGACCGAGAGCATGCGCCAGCGCTTCCTCGAAATCGGCGCGCCACCCGAGCGCACGCTCGTCAACGGGAACTTCAAACACGATTTCGAAGCCCGTCCGGCCGAACCGGGATCTCCCGTGCTGGCCCTGCTCGATCGCGTGGGTCCCGTGCAAGTCTGGGTAGCTGCCAGCACCATGCCGCCCGCTTCTGCGGGCGACCCCGACGAAGACGACGCCGTCATCGCCGCCTTCCGCGCCCTGGCTCCGCGCCATCCCGGCCTGATGCTATTGCTTGCCCCGCGCAAGCCGGAGCGTTTCGACGCCGTGGCCCGCAAGCTGGAAGCCGCCGGCGTGCGCACGGTGCGGCGCTCCCAGCTTGACGCCTCCATCACCGTTTCCACTCCCTGCGCGCTTCTGCTCGACACCATCGGCGAGTTGAGCGGCCTGTTCCCGGTGGCCGGCGTGGTGTTTATGGGCGGGACGCTGGCCCAGCGCGGCGGCCATAACATCCTCGAGCCGGCCCTATTCGCCAAGCCGGTGGTGATGGGTCCGCACATGGAAAACTTCCAGGCCATCGCCGACGAATTCCGCGCCGCCGGCGCCTGTGTGGAGATCGCCTGCGCCGCGGATCTGGCCGGGGCAGTGGGACGATTGCTCGACGACCCGGCGCGCGCCGCGGAAATCGGCCGCCGCGCCCTGGTCCGCGCCCAGGCCAGCCGCGGCGCCAGCGCTCGCGCCGCCGCCGCCATCCGGGAACTGCATCGCGCTCCACTTGCCCCGGTACCTCCCCGTGTGGCCGTGGCTGGTGCTCGGCGGCGCACTCTCGCGCGTGTGGGAATGGGGCGGCCGCTGGCGCCGCGAGCGGGATGTGCGCGCCCAGCGCTCGCTCGACGTCCCCGTGATCAGCGTCGGCAACCTGGTGATGGGCGGCACCGGCAAGACGCCCTGCGTGCTGCGCCTGGCCGAGTTGCTCATCGAGCGCGGCCACAAGCCGGGCATCCTCACGCGCGGCTACAAGCGCGGCACGCCGGAAGCCCACCTGGCGCTCGGGCCCGGGGCCGACGTGACCGCCGTGCAATCCGGCGACGAGCCGCTGATCTTCGTCCGCTCGCGCCTCGCTCCCGTGGGCGTCGGCGCCGGCCGCTGGCAGACGGGCATGCTGCTGCGCCGGAATTTCGATGTCGACGCGATGCTGCTGGACGACGGCTTCCAGCACCTGCTGCTGGCCCGCGACGTGGATATCGTGCTGCTCGACGCGCTCGATCCCCTGGGCGGCGGCAACTTGTTTCCGCTCGGCCGCCTGCGCGAACCGCCCGAAAGCCTGGCGCGCGCCGGCATCTTTCTCATCACCCGCGACGGTTTCTCCGATTTGGGCGACGCCATGGAGCACGTCCTGCGCCAGTGGAACCCGCGGGCGCCGGTCTTCCGCGCCTCCGTGGCGCCGCGCGCCTGGATCGAGCACTCGACCGGCCAAGTCTACCCCGCGGCATCTCCTCCCTTTGGCCGCGCCGCGGTCTTCTGCGGCCTCGGCAATCCCGAATCGTTCCGCCGCACCTTGCGCGCCATGGGGATCGAACTGGCCGACTGGGTGGATTTCGACGACCACCACCGCTACCGTCCGGGCGAGCTCCGCTGCCTGGCGCACCAGTTCGCGGGCCGGAATGCCACCGCCGTGCTGACCACCGAGAAGGACGCCGTGAACCTGTGCGAGTCCGCCGCCGGCCTGCTCGATCCGCTGCCGCTCTATTGGCTGAAGGTGACCATGGAGATCGACCGCGAGGAAGAACTGATGGATGAGATCGAGCGGCGGATGGGCGCGCGCGCCCCTGACACGGAACCGCGACCGTAAGGGAGCGGCCGGAGCGGCCCGGCCGGCGCTCGGCACTTCGATTCCCGCGGCCACTCCGGGCCGCTCGCTCACGCATCGCGGTTCCGTGACAGGACTGCCGGCCGGGCGAGGGCAGGGCGTTCGCCTGTGCTCACGGGAGATAACGGAACCGCGACCGTAAGGGAGCGGCCGGAGCACAGCGCTTCGATTCCCGCGGCCACTCCGGGCCGCTCGCTCACGCATCGCGGTTCCGTGACAGGACTGCCGGCCGGGCGAGGGCAGGGCGTTCGCCTGTGCTCACGGGAGATAACGGAACCGCGACCGTAAGGGAGCGGCCGGAGCACAGCGCATCGATTCCCGCGGCCACCCCGGGCCGCTCGCTCACGCATCGCGGTTCCGTGTCAGGACCGCCGGCCGGGCGAGGGCAGGGCGTTCGCCTGTGCTCAAGAGATAATGGAGAAAGACCATGAACCCCGATCTATTCCCGATACCGGGCCCCTGGCGCGGCCGGCTGGCAATCGTCACGCGCCCGCGGGGTGGAGACTGGTTGGAAGACGAGGCCGGCGGTTGGCGCCGCGCCGGACTCGCGGCTGGGTCGAACCGTATCCGTTTCGTTTCGTTTCCAATGCCCGACCGCGGCGTGCCCGCGTTCAACCTTGGACGCGCTCGCCTTGACGTTGCGGTTCATTGCCGCCAAGGCATCGGACGTTCCGGGTTGATCGCGGCCGGGGTGTTGGTGACCTCCGGTGTCCCGGCCGGCAAGGCGCTTGAAGTGGTCAGCTCAGCCCGTGGACAAATCGTTCCCGAGACCCCGGCGCAAGTGGCGTGGGTCCGCCAGTTGCCCGCCGATCGTCTGGTGGAAGCGATCTGAGCCCGCCGGCCGTCCGGCCGCACTCATTTCCGCGAAGTTCCCTGCGGGTTACGTCGGGCCGGAGGGATGCCGGGAGAATTCAGGCTGAAGAGTTGAATCGGGCCTGTCGCCGGGACGCTCCCCTTGGGGCCATACCACTTGCCGGAATTGGTCGAAAGCGCGAATGCCTCCACCACCCGTGGAACCAAGTCCTCCCGGAAACGCAGAATCACCAGGTGTCCGGAGTCGGCATCGGCATCCGGAGGGTTCCCGCCGCAGTGCGTGGCATTGTCCAACTCCTGCCAATTCGCGAAGACTTCCAACACTCTTTGTCCCCGCGAGGAGGCGGATTGGGGGTAGTTGCGCTGCCAGAACCACCCGCCATCGCACGCCGGGTTGATCCAATGCCCTGAAAAGACGGCAGTCAGGTTGGTAAACGATTTCAACCCGTCGGCCCAGGTCGCATCGCTGCCGTTCCACATCTCGTCGCCGCTGTTGGAGGCCGGGGCCGCGCCCAGCGCGTAGGCGTCGGGACCCCAGCAGTTGTTGACGGCGCCGGTCCCGCGAGACACCCGGTTGGTCGGGGCATCCGGATTCGTGGAAACGCTATCCTGGTCGGAAAGGTAGGAATGCGTGGTGATCCAACATTCGTGGTAGGGGTGAGCGTCGTGAACGCTCTTGGCCCAGTTCAGAACCTTAGACCTGGGAAAGAACTCCAACCCGATCATCAGGATTTGCCGGTCCCCGATGTTCATCGTGGTGTAGGTGTTCGCACCGCTGGAACTGTACGATCCGCCCCAATAGGCCATGTCGCCCGAACCGGCCAGCCGCATGCCGGAGCCCAGCACCGAAGCCAGCGCACTTGCGCCGAACGGGTTGCTCCCGGTCCACAATGGATCCAGGTGCGCGTCGTCGCGACAGAAGCCGAAACCGCCCCCCTCCACCCAGTCGTGATTGCCGGGCACCATCTGCCGGTGGATGCCGGCCGCGTCCAGACGGCTCCAGGCCTTGGCCGCGATCATGGCCTGAGCGCCATACACGGGATCGGCGCTGTTCACGCAGTCGCCCACGCAGATGGCCGCCTTGATGCCGAGCGGCACTCCGTCCACCGGCAAGTTCCGGTTCCCGACAATCCATTCCATCAGATTGTCGTAGCCGGCGGGTGCATTGGCACAAACGGGAGCGGCGGCCATGTATTGCGGATCGGGCACTACCACAACACTCCATGCAGTCGCAGACCCGGCCTTGGCTCTCTTCCGGGTCCCGAGACCTATGGCGCCGGCCGAGGCCAGCATGAACCCACGGCGCGTGAGTCGATATCGACCGTCCCTTTCAGCCACAAACATGCGCGGAATCCCACTCTCCTGCCCTATCGGCCTGGTGGCGTTAGACCATACCGATCGGGCAATTGCTCACCGCCGGCCGTTCTTCCGAAGGCATGGATTTCCGGATGGAACCCGGTGGGCGGGTTGTGCGAGGGATCCGGATATCCTGCGACGCGTGGCAGGCGGGGGGAAGATGAGGTCTACGGCTGTCCAAGAACACTTCGGGGGTAAACCCTATCCTCATTCACCTATTATGATACCACCGCGCCCACGCCAGCGCCCAGGTCCCCGTCAATGAATGCGCGGCATGGAAGCGACGAGATCGCGGCAACCGCTCTGGGTCCCCCACGGAACCGCGAGCGTCAGCGAGCGGCCCGAACCGGGGGACGACTCTGCCCGGCGCCCGCGGCCTCTCACACGCAGCCTGCTGCCTGCCGCTCGGACCGCTCGCTGAGAAGCTGTGAAGAAATCGGTTGGCAGGCGGAAGCGCCTGCCCCACCTCGCTGCAAGTCCTTCGAATGCAATGTGGGACAGACGCTTTCGTCTGTCAACCCGGCAGTCCGGCCGATTTCTTCACAGCTTCTGACGCTCGCGGTTCCGTGGGGTTTCCCCGGGGGGCTTCACTTCCAAGTCGCGCACCCCCCGCCAATGCCGCCTGCCAGCCGGCTATTGTGGTTGCCAGGACGCCGTCTGTCCGTTCATCGTGAGTGTGAGCGGCCCGGTGAAGCTGGCTTGTCCCGAAGCGGAAGGAACTACGGCGTTGACTTGATACAGGCCCACAAACCCGGGCGCCAACCCGGAGAAAGTGACCGTCAACGGCACGCCGCCGAGACTGACCTGCGGCACCGTGACCGTTGTGAGAGCCGGAGTGGCAGGCTCGGCTGCGCCGATCGCCAGGTTGCCATTAACCGCACCGAGTCCGGCGGCATACAGCACAATGGTCTCCCCGGCAACGGCGGTGCCCGCGGCCGTTAGCGTCGAACCATCCGCGTTGACCACGGCCAGGATGGCAGGTGTCGACGCCTGCATATCCATATCCACCGCGGCGCTCATGTTGCCGTTGTTCGATACCACGACCGAGGCGTCGCCCACCGGTATGTCGCCCGGCACTTGAAACTCGAGGATGCCGGCCGCCGTGGTGAACAGCGGGGCGCGCACGCCCTCGACCGCTACGTACGAGTTCCCGAGCACGCGCGGCAGCGGCGCGGCGTCGGCTTGACCAGTCGCCGCCAAGCCGGTTCCCTGAACGAATGAAATCCCGCCCGGTGACAGTTCCGGATACCCGGCCAGCCCGGTAATCCCCGCCGCGGCGATCTGGGGGCCGGCCGTAAAAGGTTGCCACCCGGCGCCGACGGCTTCGGAGAGCACAAAGCTCGATCGGGATACCAGAACCTGGTGAAGCCCCTGAACGCTGGTTTCGAAACCCGGATTGCCGCAGATGGTGACCATGTCCCCGCACGGGCTGTTAGGATCGTTGAGGGCGGCGGCTTGAATCACTCCGAATTCGCGGGCGAGCTCCAGATCCGCCCATCCGCCCGTGCCGCCCATCAAGTTGGCCGCTTCCACCAGCGCATTCAAGTAAACCTGGAGGTACTGCGGGATGCCGGCCAGACGAGCCGCCAGCAGGTTGATGTTGGGACCGTTCGAGATGCCGTCGAAGATATCCCTGGCCGCGTCCGAGAAAGTCATGTCCTTGTCCCAAGGGACGAAGTAGTAGACCGTGCCGCCGGCAAATTGATAGAGGTCGAAGTTGTTCATCCCCTGCTGGCCGCCAATCAGGCTGTCCGAGCTGGAAAGCACCTGCTCAGTGGCCCCATAAGTCAGGAACTGCTTCGGGTCGAGATACTGGGAGAGAGCGGCGATGAACGCGTCGTTGGTGAACGTGGCGCTGGCCGGCTGATTGATCACCTGCACCAGGTTCTCGAACGTCTGTAGGTCGGGCGCGGTTTGATCGGTTTTCAAATCCAGAAACTGCAAGTACAGGTTCGGGTCCGTCCCCAGATTCCCGAAGTCGTAGTTAAGCCCTCCAACCGATTGCCACTCGTAGAGATACCCCCCGGATTCCCCGAAGTCCCGTTGCAGAAACGTCACGTCCAGGTGCTCGACGATGTAATAGAAGCCCAGGATCCGGCCATTGAGAAACACCTGTGCGGGCGCTTCCCGCGGAGCCGGAATCCCCATTTTTCGAAACAGCTTCATGGAGATCCATTCACGCAGGTTGGAGGGGTCTTCGTTGTTCGCCTTAAGAAGGACGAAGGGCAGGCCGAGAAACGTCTGGGTCTTGGTGTAGTGGGCGAAATTGAGGTCCAGGCTGGGCTTGACGGGACTGCGGCTGCCCCCGCCGTGCGAGCGGATGCCTATGTCCTCGCTCATCCCGTTCCAAACGAAGGTCGCGTGATAGTAGGTATCCAGCAGGTAGTTCTGCTGCAGCGCCGCCCAGTCGCTCGGAGCCATGGTGAGGTTGATTACCTGCACGGTGGAATCGTCGAGGAACGGGTTGGCCTGGACCTGCGCGAACGCCGTTCCGCAGGTTGCCGCTATGGCGGCGGTTAGAAAGGTAACGATCCGGCTTCCGGAACGGACACCGGCACACTTGTCCCGAAACACACTCCAAAACTCGGACATTTCTTCCCCCCTCGCGAGCCGGCTCTTGAGGTGCATCGGCTCATTGTGCCGGCCGGCTATGACAATCCCTTAAACCGCTGTACCCGGGGTTCAACAGCATGTAAGACGCATCGACTGCCGGAGAAGTTACTTTGAGACACGCCCGGATCAATGGGGTTCATTGCCGATGGTGTTGTCCAACACCGATGAGGTTCGAAGTCCGGGCCTACTGTGCAGCCCGGTACCATTCCAGCGTCCGCCGCATCCCTTCCTCGAACGAGAAGCGCGGCGCGTGGCCCAGCGCCCGCACCGCCAGTGTGGTATCGGCCTGCGAATCGTGCACGTCCCCGGCGCGCGGCGGGCCGTACTTCGCCGGGAGCGTCACGCCCGCCAGCCGCTGCGTCAGCGCCCACGCCTCATTCAGCGTGATGCGTCCGCCGTTGCCGCCGTTGATCGCCATGCCCGAGACGCCCTGGGCGCGCGCCGCCTTCAGGTTCAGCTCGGCCACGTCCTCTACATACGTGAAGTCGCGCGACTGCTCTCCATCGCCGAAGATGGTGGGCGCGCGGCCCTCGATGGCGGCCCGTATAAACAGCGAGAGCACGCCCGAATACTGGCTCGAGGGATCCTGCCGCGGACCGTATACGTTGAAATACCGCAGCGCCACCGTGTCCAGGCCGAACACCGCCGAAAACACCGCGCAGTAACTCTCTCCCGTGAGCTTCTGCAGCGCGTAGGGCGACTTCGGCCGCGGCGTCATGGTCTCCACCTTGGGCAGCACCTCGGTGTCGCCGTAGGCCGAGGACGACGCCGCGTACACCACCCGTCCCACGCCGCCCTCACGCGCCGCCCGCAGCACGTTGAACGTGCCGTCGATGTTGACCTCGTGCGACGGTACCGGGTCGTCGATGGACCGCGGCACCGAGGGAATCGCCGCTTCGTGGAATACCACCGCCGCCCCGCGCAGCAACGGCGCGATCTCTTCGTAATTCCGGATATCGGCGCGCGCGAACTCAATCGCCGGCCGCACCTCTTCCAGATTGGATTCGCGGCCGGTCAGCAGATTGTCGATCACCACCACCCGCGCGCCTTCCCGCAGCAGGGCGCGCACGATCGCCGATCCGATGAAGCCCGCGCCACCCGTGACCACGTAATGACTCAAGACGATACCCTCGCAATCTCCCCCTCCAAATAGCGCAGCGACTCCCCGGCCAGCCGTTCGGCGCCGGGAGAAAAATCGAACGCTTCGAGCGAAATCCACCCGGTGTAGCCGCGCCGCCCGAGCGCCGCCAGCAGGGGTTTGAAATCGTAGTCGCCGGCGCCGCAGTGCCGCCCGTACCGTTCGTTCACGTGGACGTGGCGGATGAACTCGAAATAGCGCTCCACCAGCGCGGCGTGCGGCTCCGCTTCGTCCATGGCGTTGTGCACGTCGAACATGGTCCGCACGCCGGGGCTGGCGATCTCGCGCACCATCCCCACCGCCTCCGCCAGCGTGCGGACCACGTCGCACTGGTTGGCCGGCAGCGCTTCCAGCAGCACGGTGACGCCGCGCGCGGCGGCATGGGGCGCGATGGCGCGCAGTCCGTCCGCCAGGTGGCGGGTGGCCTCTTCGGGCGCCAGGCCGCCAGTGGTGCAGCGCTGCTGGGGCGAGCCGAGCACCATCACGCCGTCCGGACCGAGGTCGGCGCAGAGATCCGCCAGGTTGCGAACGTGCCCCCAACTGCGCTCCCGCAGAGCCGCGTCCGGCGCGGTGAGGTGCAGCCCCTTGGGCGACACCATCAGCCAGTGCAAGCCGGCGAAGGCGAGACCCTCGGACACGATGACGTTGCGGTACTCGCGGCGTTGGGCGGCGGAGATCTCCCGCGGATCGGCCGCCAGGGTGAAGGGCGCGATTTCGATGCCGCCGTATCCGGCCGCGCGAATGGCCCGGCAGGCGCCGGCGAACGGCCGCCCTTCGAACGCCTCATTGCACATCGCGTGGCGAAACGTCATGAACTCTCAGTGTATACCGGGAATTCGGCCGCAACGAGCGCGGCCGCCGAGGAGGCGCTGGCGCGCCGCGAAGCGGCGGCTGCGGCGCAGCAGTCGGCCGCTCCCGCGCCGGGCCCGCTGGGCCTCACGCGGGAGCAGTTGTGGATGGCGGTGGGTTTCGCGACGGTGGTGTTCGCCGGCATCACGATCCTTCTCATCGTGGCGGCCGGCAAGTAGCGGCAGGGGCGGGCGGGTCAACCTTGTTCGCTCCACGATTGCTGGCGAATGTGATTGAAGTTCCACGCTCCGAAGCCCCTGGAGGCCAACCAATTCGCCAGCCGCAGATCGTCCGTAAGGACCTGGATGCCTTCCTCGCTCGCCAGGGACGCAATGCCCGCGTCTGTCAGCCCAAATTTCACGAACGCCGGGCTGCGCGCCGCCTGCAGGCTCGCGCAGTACTCCTCCTCAATAATGTCAATCGTGCCCTTGAACGCCTCCCGGAAACGGAGCAGATTCGCATCACCAAGCTTGCCCGATAGGTTGCTGACTTCCGTCAGTATGTTCGGAGTCGTGACCACGGAGGAGAACCGGCCAACCAGCTTCGCCAACAGGCGGTAGTCCTCAATCGTGTACTGCTTGGTGCGGGGAAAAGTCTCAATCGCCCTCTCATCGAAGCAGCCAACCTGATAAAGCAGGAGCAGATTGGCGTCGATCAAAAGCCGTGAGCGCGGGTGCTTCCGGATGAGCGCCCCTACATGGCTGTGCCCGGCCATCTCAGAGCTTCCGGATCTTTACCGACTCCAGCTTCCCGTTCTCCGCGTCGATCTGGAAAATCTTGTAGTCCCTGGGAATGCCTAGAGCGGCGAGGGCAGCCGAACTGGGTGCCGGCACGCTCAGAGTGACAAGCCAATGCGCGTTGCCACCATTCTGGGCGAGTTCCACCTCCTCGAAGACGATGCCGCCTTGGGTGCTGAGGTCGGTAAAGTACTTCACCGCCAGGTTGACTGCTTGCTTGACGTCGATCATACGCGTTCCTCGTGCCGATACGCATTATAACGCACGGCCCGGACCCAATCCTACCTTCCCGGCACGCCCGCCAAACCGCGGGTGGCGAAGTCCGTCAGCGTCAGCAGGATCAGAATCGCCAGCCACACCATCGCTCCCGCCAGCACTAACTTGGTCAGTTGGGTGCTATGCCGCACGTGCATGAAGAACAGCGCCACCAGCAGCATCTTACATACCGCGATGGCCAGGGCCGCCACCACGCTGAAGTTCCCCAGGTTGACGAACGCCACCGCCGTGGTCAGCACCGTCAGGCCGATAAGGGCCAGGAAGACCAGAATGTATGTCCGTGCACTATCAATGTGTTCCGTCATGACTATTTCCCCAAGTGGCGGTCGATCAGATACAGCAGCGGGAAAAGAAAGATCCAGATGATATCCACGAAATGCCAGTAGAGGCCCACCACATCCACCGGCGTCATGTAAGTCGCCGAGAATCTCCCCCTGCCCGCCTGCGCGATCAGCCAGATCAGCAGCCCGGCGCCAATCACCATGTGCAGCGCGTGCAGGCCCGTCATGGCGAAGTACAGCGAGAAGAATAACTGCGCCGGACCCTGCTGTACTACGCCCTCGAAATGGAAATCGGGGCCGGGTATGTGGTGCTCCACGTACTTCTGGTTCCACTCGTAGGCCTTAACTCCCAGAAACACGCCGCCCAGGAGCAGCGTCAGGATCAGGAAGATCACAATCGCCTTTCGCCTTCCGAGTTGCGCCGCGCGCACCGCCAGCACCATGGTCAGGCTGCTGCACAAGAGCACCACCGTGTTGGCCGCGCCGATGTACACGTTCAGGCTGGAACTGGTCACCGCGAATATGTCGGCGTACCAGCGGCGGTATACCGTGTACGCCAGGAACAGGCCGCCGAAGAACATAATCTCCGTGACGAGGAAGATCCACATCCCCAGCGTGGAGGCGTCCTTCTGTTGCGCCTCGGTATTGAACTGCTCGCGCAGGGCGGGCGTTTCGGCTTGAGAGTGGCTAGCCAAAGTCGATCACCTCCCCGGGCACCGTGCTGTAATCGTAGGCCGCGTGCGTCACGATCGGCGTTTCGTCGAAGTTATGCAGCGGCGGCGGCGAAGCCGTTTTCCATTCCAGTCCGGTGGCGCCCCACGGATTGGCCGGCGCCACTTTGCCGTAGCGCAGCGACCAGATGAAGTAGACCATCGGCATCAGGTAGCCCACCGCCAGCACCGAAGCGCCCGCCGTCGACATCACGTTCAGCACCTGGAACTCCGGCGGATACACGTGGTAGCGCCGCGGCATGCCCAGATAGCCGAGGATGAACTGCGGGAAGAAGGTCAGGTTGAAGCCCAGGAAGATGATGCCCGCCGAAAGCCTGGCCCAGGTCTCCGGGTACATCCGCCCCGTCATCTTCGGCCACCAGTAGTGCAGGCCGCCCAGGTATGCCATGATAGCGCCACCAACCATGATGTAATGGAAGTGCGCCACCACGAAGTACGTGTCGGTGACGTGAACGTCGATTCCCAGGCAGGCCACGAACAGCCCCGTCAACCCGCCGATGGTGAACAGCCCGATGAAGCCGAACGCATACAGCATGGGCGTGGCATAGGAGATGGACCCCTTGTACAGCGTGGCCGTCCAGTTGAAAACCTTGATGGCCGACGGGATCGCGACGCAGTAACTCAGGAACGAAAACACCATCCCGGCGTATAGCGACTGCGTGCTGACAAACATGTGGTGGCCCCACACCAGGAAGCCGAGCACCGCGATGGCCACGCTCGAAAACGCCACGATCTTGTATCCGAATATCGCCTTACGCGAAAACGTCGAAATCAGTTCGCTGATAACTCCCATGGCCGGCAGCACCATGATATACACCGCCGGGTGCGAGTAGAACCAGAACATGTGCTGGAACAACACCGGGTCGCCGCCCAGCGCCGGATCGAATATCCCGATATGGAGTAACCGCTCGCACAGCAGCAGAACGATGGTCACCGCCAGCACCGGCGTTCCCAGAACCTGGATCAGGGCGGTGGCGTAGTGGGCCCACACGAACAGCGGCAGCCGGAACCACGTCATGCCCGGGCGCCCGCATGCGGTGCACCGTCACGATGAAATTCAAACCCGTCAGGATGGACGAGAAGCCCGCCACGAAGATGCCCAGCGCCGTGGCGATCACCCACGAATTCGAGTAAGTCGTGCTGTACGGCGTATAGAACGTCCAGCCCGTGTCCACGCCTCCCGCCAGCATGGCGAACAAGGCGAACAGGCCGCCGATTACCAGCAGGTACCAGCTCAGCAGGTTGAGGCGCGGAAACGCCAGGTCGCGCGCGCCGATCATCATCGGCAGGAAGAAATTGCCCAGCACGGCGGGAATCGAAGGGATCAGAAAGAAGAAGATCATCGCCACGCCGTGCATGGTGAACAGCTTGTTGTAAGTCTCCGACGACACCATGCCGCCCTGGGGAGTCAGCAGTTCCACGCGAATCATTGTGGCCATCGCTCCGCCGATGAAGAAGAACAGCGTGATGGTGAAGAGATACAGCAGGCCGATACGCTTGTGGTCCTTGGTTAACAGCCACGACTTAAGGCCGTAGCTCGCGTTCAGGTAGTTTTCCCGTTCCACTGCCGCCGCGGGTATCATGATCTAGCGCGCGCCCTCCGCCACCGCCGGCCTGGGGCCGAGCGACTTGATGTACTCCACCAACTGCAACACGCCTTCCTCCGTCACCAGCCCCTGGAACGTCGGCATCACCGGCGCATAGCCGGCCACGATCTTGGCGTTGGGCTGCAAGATCGATTCGCGGATGTAAGCCTCGTCCGCCGTCACCGTGCCGCCGGTGGTGAGTTTGACTGTGGAACCGAACAAACCAACCAGCGAAGGGCAGCGGCCGTGGTTGTCGGCTTTGTGGCAATTGGCGCAGGCCAGGTCCTGGAACAGCTTGGCCCCGTCGTCCGCCAGCGACCCCGTGGATTCGCCGCCGCGCATCCAGTTGGCGTAATCCCGCGGCTCCATCACGTAGATCCAGCCGGTCATGGCGGAGTGCCGCGTGCCGCAGTACGCGGCGCAGAACAGGTGATACTTGCCCGCCTTGGTTGGCTGGAACCATATCGTCGAGTACTTACCCGGCACCACGTCCTGCTTGGTGCGGAAGGCCGGCACGAAGAAATTGTGAACCACGTCCTCCGACGTCATGGTAAGCTTCACGGCGCGGCCCAGCGGGATGTGCAACTCGTTGATCTCGCGCTTGCCCTCCATGTGCTGCATTTTCCACATCCACTGCTTGCCCACCACGTAGATCTGCAAGGCGTCGGCCGGCGGCCGGGCCTCCCGGAAGTAAATGCTGGCGCCCCAGAGGAACATCACCATGGTCAGGGCGAAGGGGATGGCGGTCCACAGGATCTCGAGCGTCATGGCGCCGTGCTGCACGGCCGGCAGTTCCTGGTGGGAACGGCGCCGGTAGCGGATGGCGAAATAGAAGATCGCGCCGAAGATAAGCAGCGTGAAGAACGCCGCCACCGCCAGCAGAAAGAACAGCAGGTGGTCCACGTCGGGAGCGAACGTTGACGCTTGCTCCGGAAATAGAGGTAGTTTGCCCATGGTCGAGTTATCCGGCCCGCCCCGCGGCGGGCTTGTGGCGGCGTGATTCCCGCCGGAAGGCAATTGCCAGAAACGCGCCGCATACCAGCACGAAGCCCGCGCCGGCGAAGCGCAGGCCGCCCATGGCGATGGCGCCGTATTTCCCCGTGGCCGGGTCGTAGTGATAGCAGAACAGCAGCACCTCGTCCACCGGGCTGCCGATCTTGCCTTGGGACGCCTCCACCAGCCCCAGGCGCATGTCGCGCGGCGAGTACTCCACGCCGTAGAAGTACCGCGAGATCCGGCCGTCCGGCGTCAGAATCAGGATGGCGCTGGCGTGCGCGAACTGGTCGGTCGCGGCGTCGTATTTGAAGTGGAAGCCCACGGCGTCGGTCAGCGTCTTGATGTTCCGCTCGTCGCCGGTCAGGAAGTGCCAGCCGTTGACGGTGTCCGGACGCCCGTAGCGGCGCAGATAGGTTGCCTTCTTGGCGGCGGCCAACTCGGGCGTGTCCTTGGGATCGAAGCTGAGGCTCACGACTTCGAAGTCCCGGCCCGGATTGAACGAAACCGCCTTGAGGCCGCTCACCAGCCCCGTCAGAATCTGCGTGCACAGCATGGGGCAGCGGTAGTAGACCAACGCCAGGATCACCGGCTTCTTCGCATGGAAGAACGTCGAGAACGCCACCTCGCGCCCCGCCTCGTCGCGAAACGTCATGTCGAGGGGCACCTGGTAGTCCAGCTTCTGGTCGATTCCCACGCCTTCGAGCGCGCCCGGCAGAGCGGGCTTCAGATTGGAGTCCTGCATGCTATAGGAAGGCTGCGCCGGCGCCGGTTGCCCCGGCTGCGCGAATGCGGGAAGAACCAAGATCGCAAGCAGGACCGGCAATGTATTACTACCTGTCATATTCTTCGCCCGCTGCGACGGTCTTATGTGGGGCAGGCTGGCAGCCTGCGGCCGATTGTTAATCGGCCCGGCGAGCGCAGCTCGCCTGCGCGGGCGATGAACCGCCCCCGGGAACCGCAAGTTCACGCGGGACTCGGTTGCGGCTTGCCGCGATGCGGGGCAACCCGTCAACCCGTTTGGGCGGCATTGGCACCCGTTCGCGAGAGGCCGATTAACAATCGGCCGCAGGTTGCCAACCTGCCCCACAAAGCAACGATGTCCCGTCTTCATTTCACTTCTCCCGCCAGCGGTTCTCCCGCCTGCCGCATCTTCGCTCCCAAACCGCTCTCCGCCGGCACGCTGACATCGGCGGCCGCCGATTGCGGCCCGGCCTGTGCCCGCGCCGGCAATCCGCGCTGCGCCAGCAATTCCATGGCGCGCGCGACGGGAATCCGCACTACGCCGGCTTCCCGGTCGATCCACCCGTAACCGTTCAACTTCCGCTCCTCCGCCTCGCGAAACTTCCGCAGGTCCTCCACCGGCGTCTCTTCCAGGCGCGGCTCGGGCGGCCGCTTGCCGGGGTTGACGCGCTCCCACGCGGCCGGCTTCACTCCGCCCGTCGCGCTTTCGAAATATCGGAACAGCCCGAACAGCAATCCCAGGGCGATGGCAATGACCGCAACCATCGCGACTACGAACCGGCCCACCGCCCAAACGTTGACATCCGACTCTTCGTGTTGCGGAGGGCGCTCATTCCCGGCCATGTGCCAATACCTCCTCCAGCTCCGGTTCGTTGGGCGCGAGCAGCGGCCGCTTTTCCAGTTGCGCCAGGAAGTACGCCAGCCAGATGCCCACCAGGCCAACGGGAGCGGTGAAGTCCAGCCAACTCACGCCGAACACACCGGCGCGAAAGTAGGGCGAGATCTGCCAGTACAAATCCACCAGCCGCATCGCCAGGATGAACCCCGCGATCCAGGCCAGCAGTTTGAAATTGCGCTTCAAATCGCGCGAGAGCAGCAGCGCGAACGGCAGCGCGAAGTGGCCGATCACCAGCAGCAGCGCCACCGCCTCCCACCCGTGATTCAGCCGCACCTGGTACCAGGGGATTTCTTCCGGCAGGTTTCCCGCCCAGATGATGAGGAATTGCGAGAACGAGAAATACGCCCACACCATCACCAGGGCCAACAGGAATTTTCCCAGGTCGTGCAGGTGCCGCGGCGTCAGCACTTCGCTCATCGGCCGGCGGAACGAGAGCAGCACCAGCAGCGCGATCAGGAACGCCATGGCCGTCAGCGCCTGGCCGACGATCACCAGCAGCGGGAACATGGTCGAGAACCACTCCGGCTTCACCGAGAGAATCCAGTCGATGGACATGAACGAAACCGCCATGCCCCAGAACACCAGTCCCGGTCCGGCCAGCCTGCCCAGTTTGCGCCGCGCCGCCGCCGCGCCCTCGCGATCCTCCTGCGCCGACCAGCGGCTGAAGAGCCACGCCAGCAGCAGCCACCCGGCGAAGTACACCGCCGCGCGCGCCAGAAAGAACCCGGGCCTCAGCCACTGCGCCTGGTGCGCCGGGAGCGCCAAATGGTGTACCGGCATCCACGGGTACAGATTGTTCATGCCGAGGACGATGGGCAGAAACATCGCGGCCACCAGCGGCAGCGTGCGCGCCGCGGCTTCGGCTGGACGGCGGATGATGGCGCCCCACGCGCCGCCGGTGACGTATTGCAGCATCAGCCACGCCATCGGCCCCAGGCTCAAACCCAGCACGAAAATGTAGGACCACAGGTACGAGCGGTAGAACTGGTTGGGCGAAACCGCAACCATGCCGATGGCCGTCAGCACGGCGCCCGCCGCCCCTACCACCGCCGCGCGGTTGCGCCATCGCCGCATCTCGCTCCGCAGTTCGGCGGGAATCCGGAAGTCCACCGTTTGGGCCGTCATTGCGAGCCTCCGCCTTCCAGTTGCGCCCGGTTGGCGGGCGGGACGTCGGCAAGGGTTGCGTGGTGGCTCAACTGCAGCGCGCGGACGTAGGCCACGATCGCCCATCGGTCGCGCACGGGAATCTGCGCCGCGTAGTCCTGCATGGCGCCGAACCCGCTGGTGATCACGTCGAAGAGGTAGCCGTTGGGAACCTGCCGCAGGCGGTCGATATGATACGACGGCGGATGGCGGAGGCCGCGCTTCACGATCATGCCGTTGCCTTCGCCCAGCCGGTCGTGGCACGGCGCGCAGTAAATGTTGAAGCGGTCGCGCCCGCGTTCCAGCGCGTCCGCGGTTACGGGGAAGGGAAACTCATCCACCGGTTTGCCGCCGGGTCCCTTGCCGGTATAGAACTCCACGTCGTCGTTCAACTGGCCGCGCGCCACCGTGCCCTCCGGCAGCGGCCGTGCGCTGCGCCCGTCGCCGAAGAAATCCGTCGGCCGCAGCGGGATGAATTTCGGCTGATCGTGCATGTCCTGACGGCAGGCGGCCAGAGAGAGCAGCGCGGCCGCTACAACTATCCAAACCTTCGCGCCGCGCGCCGGTGTTATGTGGGGCAGGCTGGCAGCCTGCGGCCGATTGTTAATCGGCCCGGCGAGCGAAGCTCGCCTGCGCGGGGCAACCAACCGGCCCGGCAACCAAGGCTCGCCCTCGCGGGTAACCAACCAGCCTGGGCGACTGCGTGCAAGCGCGCAGAGGCCGATTGCCAATCGGCCGCAGGCTGCCAACCTGCCCCACATAGCCCTGCCCCTATTCCTCAACTTCAGATACCTCCCTGGGCTCCAGAGTACGCAGGAAGCCGGCCGTTCCCACCGCGTCGAACAACGGGTCGGCGGCCTCGATGCACAGGAAGAATCGATTGCGGCTGGCGAGGGCGAACCGCGGCACGTTGAAAACCGGGTGATACGGCTGCGGCAGCCCGCACAGGCCCATCAGGCCCAGCACCGCCGCCAGCGCCGCGAACAGAATGGCGGTCTCGAACGTAATGACGATGTACGCCGGCCAGCTATGCAACGGGCGCCCGCCCACGTTGATGGGGTAGTAGAGCACCGTCACGAAATACTGCAACAGGTAGCCCGCAATTCCGCCGACGATGCCGCCCGCCAGCACGATCAGCGGCAGCTTGTTGTGGTGCAGATCGAGCGCGCCGCTCAGCTCCTCGATGGGGAACGGCGAGTAGGCGTCCAGTTTGCGGTAGCCCTTCCCGCGCGCCGCCCGCGCCGCCGCGACCAGCGCCGTGGGATTGTCGAACTCGGCCATCAGACCGTGGACAGGCGCGCTCATCGGCGATCCTCCCCGGGTTCCACCTTGGCCTGCGGCAGCAGCGTGCGCACTTCAAAAATCGAAATCATGGGCAGCAGCCGGATGAACAGGAAGAACAGGAACAGGAACAGGCCGATGGTGCCCAGGTACGTTGCCCAGTCCCATCGCGTGCCCTGAAATACGCGCCACGACGACACCAGGTTGTCCTGCGCCAGGCTGCTGACGATGATCACGTAGCGCTCCAGCCACATACCCACCAGCACGATCAGGCTCCAGACGAAGAGCAGCCAGGGCGTCGAGCGGAACTTCTTGATCCACAGGAAATTCGGCGCCACGATGTTGCACAGCACCAGCGTCCAGTACTGCAATGCGTACGGCCCGGTCATGCGGTTTACCGTCACCGCATGCTCGTAGACGTTGCCGCTGTACCAGCCGGTGAACGCCTCCAGAATGTAGGCGTAGCCCACGATCAACCCCGTGGCCAGCATCACCTTGGCCGAATTGTCCAGGTGCTTGTCGGTGATCAGGCCTTTCAGCCCGTAGACCGAGCGCAGCGGAATGGCCAGCGCCAGCACCATGGCGAAACCGGAATAGATGGCGCCCGCCACGAAATACGGCGGGAAGAACGTGCTGTGCCAGCCGGGCACGATGGCGATGGTGAAATCGAAGCTCACTACCGTGTGCACCGAGAGCACCAGCGGCGTGGCGATGCCCGCCAGCAGCAGCGACGCGGTTTCGTACACGCTCCAGTGCCGCGCCGAACCGCGCCAGCCCAGCGCGCCTACGGCGTAGATCAGCCGCGCTATCTTGTTCCCGGCGCGGTCGCGCAGCGTGGCCAGGTCGGGCATCAGGCCCACATACCAGAACAGCAGGCTCACCGTGGCGTACGTGGACACCGCGAACACGTCCCACACCAGCGGGCTGCGGAAGTTCGGTTCGATGCCCATGGTGTTGGGATACGGCATCAGCCAGTAGAACAGCCACGGCCGGCCCAGGTGCAGCAGCGGGAACATGCCGGCGCAGGCCACCGCGAACAGCGTCATGGCCTCGGCGAAACGGTTGATGGAGTTGCGCCACCGCTGGTTGAGCAACAGCAGGATGGCGGAAATCAGCGTGCCCGCGTGCCCGATGCCGATCCACCACACGAAGTTCGTGATGGCGAAGCCCCACATCACCGGCGTGCGGATGCCCCAGATGCCCGTGCCTTTCGCCAGCAGCACGCCCGCCGCCAGCAGGAACAACAGCAGCAGCACCAGCCCCAGCCCGAAACCGGCCATCCAGAAAACCGGCGTCCGGGTGGTCAAGACCACCGTCGAGATCTGGTCCGTGATGGTGCCGAAGGTGTAACCCGGAGCGATGATCTTTTCCGCCGGCCGGTCCGCGACTTGAAGTTCGTCAGCCATGGCTTACGACTCCACCTCCGGGTTGGGATTGCGCAGCGTGGCCAGGTAGGTGGTGCGCGGCCGGGTGTTCAGATCGGCCAGCAAACCGTAGTTGGATTTCTCGGCCTTCATCCTGGATACGCGGCTGCCCGGGTCGTTGACGTTGCCGAATACGATGGCTTCGGCCGGGCACGTGGCCTGGCAGGCCGTCCGGATTTCGCCATCGGCCACCTTGCGGTTCCCCTTCTCGGCGTCGATCTTAGCCGCGTTGATGCGCTGCACGCAGTACGTGCACTTCTCCATCACGCCGCGGCTGCGCACCGTCACGTCGGGATTGTGCAGCAGCTTCAGGCTGGGCGTTTCGTAATCGGCGAACTGGTAGAAATTGAAGCGCCGCACTTTGTACGGGCAGTTATTCGAGCAGTAGCGCGTGCCCACGCAGCGGTTGTAGACCATGTCGTTCAGACCCTCGGCGCTGTGGTTGGTGGCTTGCACCGGGCACACCAGCTCGCAGGGGGCGTTCTCGCATTGCATGCAGGGCACCGGCTGGTTGTAAATGCCGTCGGGAAGATCGGGCAGCCCCTTGTAATAGGAATCCACGCGCAGCCAGTGCATGGCGCGCCCGCGCCGCACCTGGTCCTTGCCTACCACCGCGATGTTATTCTCCGCCTGGCAGGCCACCACGCAGGCGCCGCAGCCCATGCAGGCGTTCAGGTCGATGGCCATTCCCCAGGCGTAGCCGTTGTACTTCCAATCCGGGTACAGCGTCAGTTCCCTGGGCGGCGTCTCGGCGCCTTCGTGAACGCTCTCGGGATTCTTGAGATACTCCTCGAGGTTACCGGCATGAATGGCGTGGCGCTCGGCATCGAGTATGTGGAAGTCCTGCGTGCAGGCGATGGGGTAAGTGGCGGATATCTTCTTCGCCGCCATCCCCATGTCCTGCCACGGCGCTTTACCGGTGCGCAGGCCGTAGGGGTTGAAGCCCACGCCGGTGGCGGCGCGTCCCCCGCGCGTGCGGCCATATCCCAGGTGCAGCGTCACCGAGCTTTCCGCGTGGCCGGGTTGGATGAATACCGGCGCGCGCAGCGTGCGGCCCTGGTAAGTCAGCTCCACCATGGGAACTTCCTGCGATGCCGCGACCAGGCCCTGGTAGTAAACGCCCAGCCGGCTGGCGGTCTGCGGGCTCATGATGGCGGCGTTATCCCAGGTCAGCTTGGTGATCGGCCTGGGCAGTTCCTGCAGCCAGCCGTTGTTGGCGAAGCGCCCGTCGTAAATGGCCGGGTCGGGGCGGAACAGCACTTCCAGTTTGCCCGCCAGCTTTCGCGTGGGCGCCGGCTCGCGAATGGCGTCCCCCTGGATGGCGACCGTCTTCACGGGCAGGGCCGTGCCGGGCACCACGCCGTCGTGGACTGCGCGCCGCCACCATGTCTCGAAATCCGGTCCCTGATGCCGGCTGGCCCAGTAGCCTTTGACCGTCTGGTACTCGCTCAGGTCCGGGTTCGCGGTCAGCATCTGCAGAACCTGATACGCGGAGTGCCCGCCGTAGAGCGGCCGGATCAGCGGCTGCTGGATGGTAACCGTGCCGTCGAAGGCGCGCGCATCTCCCCAGCTTTCCAGGGAGTGCGCCTCAGGCAAACGCCACTGGCACAGCTCCGAGGTTTCGTTGTCGTAGAGGCTGAGGTGGACGCGCAGCGTGGCTTTCTTCAGGCGGTCGCGCATCCCCAGTTCCACCGGCGCGTTGAAGGCCGGGTTGCCGCCCAGGATCAACAGCAGGTCCACCGCGCCCGCATCCAGGTCCGTAACCAGCTCTTCGAGCGACGCCAGTTGGTCCACCGGATTGGCCTCGATCGGGTCGGTGTAGAACACCGTCTTACCCACGTTTTCCAGCTTGGCGTTCATGACGTGCGCCAGCGCGTGGACGATGGGCGGCTGGCACTCGCCGGCAATCACCAGGCTCGCACCCGGGTTTCGCTGTAAGTCGCGGGCAATGGCGCCCACCGGCTGGTAGATGTCGCCGTTGTCGCCCTTTTTCGGTCCGTTGGCCACGCCCAGCGCAGTCGCCAGCGCCCAGGCGAACTCCTCGATATCCGCCGACCGCAGCGAAAATCGATGGTCCGCCTTGGTCCCGGTGGGCGTGGGCATGGGCTCCGCCACGTACAGCCGGTTCATGGCGGTCTTGCCGTCCTGCACCCTGCGCCGCGCCGCGAACTGCCGCGCGTACCGCAGGCTGGCCGCTCCCTGCGCCAGGAAGTCCGCATCCAGGGAGACGATGACGTTCGCCTGGCTCAGGTCGTAGTAGGTGTTGACAGGCGCGCCGAAAGCTAACCTCGCGGCGGCGCGCGCGCTGTGCGGCCCGGCAGGTTCCCACTGGTGCCACTTGGATCGCGGATACGTCCGCGCGATCTCGCCCAGTTGCGCGGCCATGGTGGGCGACGTGACCGTTTCCGTGAGAATCCGCAGGCCCGCGCCGTTCTTGAGCTTCTGTGCCGCCAGGGCTTCCCGCAGGCTGCCCACAAAATCTCCCCAGGCTTTGACGTCGTCTTCGCCGGTAACCGCCTGCAACCGGTCCGGGTCGTAAAGCCCCAGCACGGAGGCCTGCGAAAACGAGTCGCAGGCGCCCAGCGTGGCCGGATGCTCGGGGTTGCCTTCGATCTTGGTCGGCCGCCCCTCGTGGCTCTCCACCAGCACCCCGTTCGCGACGCCGTTCAGCGTCGTTGCCGTGGCGTAGAACAACGGCCGGCCCGGAGTCAGTTCCTCCGGCTGCCGGACGTAGGGCATGATGTGCTCGGTGGGTTGCCGCGTGCACGCCGCCAGTCCGCCCAGCGCCAGCGACGCGCCCATCAGCTTCAGGAAGTTGCGGCGGCCTTCGACCGGGCTTTCGTCCTCGCTCCAGCCGATGGCCAGCCGCGGAAACTCGCGCTCCACCAGGTCGCGGAACTGGGGGCTCTGCGCCAGGTCGTCCAGGCTGCGCCAGTAGGTGCGGCCGTGTCCGGCAGCTTCCAGCCGCGCGCGCGCCGCGGCCAAGTCCGCGCCGACCGGCAGGGAAGCCGCCCGCGCCACGGCCAGGTCCGCGCCGCCCGGCTGGGAAGCTGCCCGCGCCACGGCCAGGTCCGCGCCGACCGGCTCGGAAGCCTCCAGCCGCGCCCGCCCTGCGGCTATCTCGGATTGGTTGTTTTTGTCGCTCATCGGTGGCAAGTGGAACAGCTTGTCAATACCCGCGTTTCCTGGATGTTATATTCGCGCCGCAAGCGCCGTCCGATTTCCATCTGGTCGCCCGCCGGCTGGTAGCCCATGGTGGTGATGTTCTCGCGCGGTCTCAAGAACTTTTCGGGTTGGCGGTGGCAGTCCAGGCACCACGACATTTGCAGATGAGTTCTCCTGCCAGGTGAGCGGCATCTTATCCACCCGCCCGTGGCAGCTCTCGCAGCCAATCCCCTTAGCTAACGTGAATGCTGTGGTTGAAATACACAAAGTCCGGCAGATCGTACACGCGCGTCCACTGGATCGACGTCCCCGTGCGGAAACTCGCCCGCACCGGCTCCAGCGTCGGGCTGGCGGTCCAGATCTGCGAATGGCAGTTCATGCAGGTCTTAGTGGGCGGAATGTTGGCGAACGCGGACGTTTCGACGGTGGTGTGGCAGTACCGGCAGTCCAGCCCCAGCGCCCCCACGTGGTGCGCATGGCTGAACGGCACCGGCTGTTCGCGGGCCTGCGCGGCGCGGGTGTTGTATGTGGATTGGTTCAGTTCGGCGATCACCCATGCCGCGAACGCCAGAACGAACGCCGCGCCGAACAGGGTAATCCGCGCGAACGCATTGATCCTGCGATGAAAGATTTGGGACATCGATTCACCTAAGTCCCGCCCGCCGTGTATGTCCTTCTTTCCGCATCGTCGCGATGCCCTCACAGAATGGGATGCAAAACACGGCGCTTGGCTTCAATTTATACAAAACCTGCGCGGGGCGCAGCCGCCCCGGACTCACTGCGGCGGCGGTTCCCGCTCCAAAGTGCCCAGAAGGGCCGACGCCTCGGCTTCCGTGGCGGCAGTCCAGCGGTCCGCGCGCCACCGGACGCGGCCACCGCGGTCCACCAGAAATGCCGAGGGCTGGCCCGCCATGCCCATGGTCCGGCGGAACGAATGATCTTTGTCCCACACCTCGCTCAGCGCCGAGGAGTTGTGCTCCATGTAATCTTTCCAGGTTTGCCGCTGCTCGTCTTCGTTGACGCCCATGAACCAGGTGTCCGAGGCGGCGCGCTTGTACAATCGTTCGGCCGCCGCGCGCATCCCGGCGCAATCCTTACAATTGGTTGCCCAGAAGTCCACGAAGATTACCCGGCCCTTGAAATCCGCCATCGCAATCGCCTCGTTCTGGGCGGTTTGGAAGGTCACATTGGGCAGGGTCTGACTGGGTGCGGGCGGCGGTGGAGACGCGGGCGCGTGGCAACAACAGGCGGAGAGGAGCACGGTTCCGGCCAGCAGCAGCAGCCCGCGCAAAACCCAGGCGCTTCGGTCCCGCCGCTCCGCGCTCCGGGCGGCTGCGACGCATTGAACGAAAGATCGCGCGAAGTTCATGATAGAGTATACCCAAGAAACGGAGGGCTAAGTAATGTCGAATTTCTTCGACGCGATTACCGGCGAAAGCATCACCAGACTGGAAGTCAAACAAGGAGCCAAGTTCCGTTTGGGGCTTGACGGTGGTGGACCGCCTCCGAAATTCGAGCCGCTGAACGTTACCACGTCTCCGGCCAAAGCTCCCAACCCACTACTCAAGGCGGCCGACCCGGCCGTCAAGCTCATCAAGGAAGACCCCAAAGGCAGCCGCAAATTCGTGTACGAGATCGATCAGGCCAACATGCAGGGCTCCAGCGTTCGGGCCTGCTGGAATGGGTCCGACTACTCGGCGCCGGTAGCCGTGGTATCCGAATCCATGCTGGAGATTCGCAAAAGCATCGTGGACATGGCGCTCGGGTTCGTGGACGATGCGCACTACCTGTGGGGCACGGCGGGCAACGAGCCGGGCGTGTCGAACGGCAATCCCGGCGGCGGCAAACATGGCGCCGCGCAGATGCGCAAGTACAGCCTGGACCCGGCGGCTACCGCACGCGATTCGGTGTTGGCCGTGTGCACCGCGTATTGCACCATTGGCGGCTACAGCACCTGCGCGGGGCGCTCCGACCGCACGGGAGTGGGCCCCGCCACGCCGCCCGACCTCGATGCGTTCCTCAAGTCCTGTAACGACGCTATTGCGAAGGGCAAGACCGATCAAACCACCTGGACGGGCGCGGGCATTCAGAAGGATCTCTTTCCCCGGAAGTACTATTGGCAGGGAGTGCTGCAGGAGAACGGCAGGGTTGTCTGGGGAGAGTCTTGCGACGAGGTGCGTCACTTCGATTGTGTCGGCCTGGTGAACTACTGCTACGCCCAGCACTGGTATCAACCCAATTTCGGTCTGGATATCGCCGCGTTCCGCAACGAGAACCAGGGCGCCACGCAGATCACCGACGCCAAAGACCTGATGGACGCGGACATCCTGATCAAGCCCGGTAACGGCCACATCGGGATGTTATACCAGGATGACGGCGATTGGTACGTGGTGCAGGCCGTGGGGACCGCGACAGGCCTGACCGACGATTCGGAATTCAAGGCGTCCGCCTGGGACCGCTTCCGCATGAACGACGCGTATCTGGTGGGCGAGGGCTCCTAGGTCTTCGACCGTGTGATTTGGCACTAGCGGAGATACGCCGCTGCGGCCAACGACCCGTGGATTCCGCGTGGGGCGGACGCCCTCGTCCGCGGCCGGCCCCCTGGCCGGCTTCACACCGTCGGCGGCGGGACCAGGCGGTCCCGCGCGGACCTGGGGGTCCGCCCTACTTGCTCATGTCTTCCGACAGGATGACCGCCTCGGCCAGATCGCGCATGGGCTTGCGCAGCCGGCGGCTCTGGTTGCGCAGGCGCAGGTAGGCGTCTTCTTCGGTGAGGCCGTGCCGCTGCTGCAGGATCCCCTTGGCGCGCTCCACCAGCTTGCGCGTCTCCAGTTCCCGCTTCATCTCCTGGGTTTCTTCCAGCAGCCGCGCGTTCTCCCGCAGCAGCATGGAACGGGAAATCGTGACGCCCAACTGCTCGCCGATGAACACCACGATGCCCACCTCTTCCTGGCTGTGCTCGTGCGGACGGCGGTGGTGCACGTTGATGACGCCGATCGCCTCGCCGCCCGAAACCAGCGGAACCGAAAGAAACGCTTCGTAGGTGTCCTCCACCAGGGTCTGAAAGCGTTTGAACCGCGCGTCGCCGGCCGCGTTCGACGCCAGCGCCACCACGCTCTTGTGCTCCGCCACCCAACCGGTGATGCCCTCGCCGGATTTCATCCGCAGGTGGTCCAGGTCGGCCGCGTGGGGCACCTGCGAGGCCCGCAGGATGATGTCGTGGGTTTCCGGTTCGATCAGGTACACCAGGCAGGCATCGCATGAGGTAGCCTGAACCGTCAGTCCAACCACTTCTCCCAACATCTCGTCCAGCGACAAATCCGAGCTGACTATGTTGCTGATCCTGTGCAGGATGGACACCTGCGATTCAGACGCGTCCCCGATACTCATGGTCTCCATACTCCAACCTATCGCCGCCGGGCCGGGCAGTCCAATCGATATTTTCTATGGACCCGAATCGCCGCCGGTTGTCCCAGGCCCGGCGCGCGTCGCGCGCCGCGACGGTCTTATGTGGGGCAGGCTGGCAGCCTGCGGCCGATCGTCAATCGGCCCGGCGAGCGGAGCTCGCCTGCGCGCGAGACGATCCGGCCCCCGGCAACTCGGAATATCTCGCGCGGTTGGGTTGCGGCTCTGCTGCTCTGCGAGGCAGGTTGTCAACCAGCGGCCCCACCCGGAGGGTACCCGGCGATCGGCCCAATGCCGGCTTTGTACAAACGCCAACAGGCGGGTTAACAACCCGCCGCAGGTTGACAACCTGCCCCACATCACCCGGCGAATACGGAGGCCGGCATGGTTGCCACCGACGAAATCCGCGGGCGGAAGTCCATAAATGGCAGGATGTCGCGCTCGATCTCGATGCCGGGCGCAACTTCCGTCAACTCCAGGCCCTGCCCGGCCAGCCGGAACACGGCCCGTTCGGTAATGTAGAGGACCTCCTGTCCGGTCCGGCGCGCGTAGGCGGCGGCAAAGGTGATGCGTTCCACGTGCTCGACGAACTTGCGCACCTTGCCCGGCTGCACCACTTTGAGACCGCCTTCCGACCACTCCAGCCGGGCGCCCTGCGCGTCGAAGGTCCCGCAGAAGACCACCTTCTTCGCGTTTTGCGCGATCTCGATGAAGCCTCCGGGGCCGATCAGGTTGCCGCCCAGGTGCGACACGTTGACGTTGCCGGCGCTATCGGCCTCGCCCATGCCGAGGAAGGCGATGTCGATGCCGCCTCCGCGGGCGGCCCGTGGCAAAGGAACAGTTTCTCGCGGTCAAGGCACTAGTCTCGCAAAGGCGCGAAGTCCGCAAAGAAGGACCCATTGTTATTTTTGCGTGCTTCGCGGCTTTGCGAGCGATGGTGGTTGCGGCTCCGATTCCTCGCGGCTTCCGAGCGTCGCTCTTCCCGTTCACACGTTTTGAAAATATTTTTAACTCCACACCCGTCAGCGGCTTGAAGGACATTCGGAGAATTGCGACAACCGGCTTTTCAAGGGTCATGTGAGAGAGTGGAATCGGGAAGGGGAAATGACAGGTTCTCTGTCAAATGCTTTAGCAAGTCTCCCCTTTTCAATTACTTACGAAGTGTTTTTGACAGGGTCGCTGTCAAACCGGAGGAGAAGAAATGAAAAAATCGATTGTCAGACGGGCGCCGGCCGATGAGGTGGTGCTCGGTTTAGGAAAGGTTCTGGGGCAGAGCGTGGCCTTCGGAATCGTCGCCGGACGTTGCTCGGCGGCGCAGGCGGCGGCCCTTCACAAGGCCCGCAGCGAGAAGGCTTACAGGCGCTTCGGGCTGACGTGGAAGGAATTCTGCCCGAAGCACCTGAGGATGAGCGGCACGCAGGCGGACGAGATCATTCGCCTGCTCCAGGAGTTCGGTCCCGAGTACTTCGAGCACACCGAGAGCGTACACATCTCGGCGGACACCTACCGGCTGGTTGCGCCGTTCATCCAGGACAAAGCGCTGCGGGTGGAGGACGAAGTGCTGGAGCTGAACTCCGCCAACGTGCAGAAGGTCGCCAGGAGCGTGCGGGGATCGCAGCGCGCGCTGCCGCCGCCGGCCGGGCCCGAAGCCGCGCCCGAGCCTGCGCCCGCGCCGGAAGCGCCCGCCGCGGCGCCGGCGCTTTCCGACCGCATCGACGCGCTCCACCGGCACGCCATGGGAATCGCCGCCGAGTTCCGCGAGGTCGCCAAGGACTGCCGGGAGGCGGAGGACCGGACGGCGCTCGAATCCATGTTCCGCAGCACGCTGGTGCTGGCGTGTTGCGAACTGACGCGGGTGGGGCTCGAAAACGGCGTGGTGTGATGGAACCCGGCCTATCGAATACCGACCCGAACAACTTCACCCGGTCTCAGGGATTCGAGTGCTTTCAGCGCATCGGGCAACAAGAGCGGCAGATCGTCGAGATTCGTGGTGCGGGCTCGAACCACCAGCAACGAGATCGAACGGCCACGCAAACTCTGCTGGCTCGGCATATTCCGATCCACCGTAATCGGTACCTCAAAGCCCGCTTGATCCGCGGCGGCAAGGAGTGCGCCGTTGGCCAAGCCGGTGAGCCCCGCGTACCGGCGGGTTTGGCACTCGTGTCCGGTGAAATGGTGGCGGAGTCCCTCGTCTATGCACTCGTCCAGGAGGAGGCGCATCTAATGGCTGGCGAGCAAGGATTCCGTCGCTTCTTCCAAAGCTTGCAGGGCCTGCTCCCGGCTGACGGTGGGGAACCCCTCGAGGAAGCGCTCCAAACCGTGTCCGGCCTCGAGGTACTCGAAGAGAGTGCGCACCAGGACCCGCGTGCCTCTAAACGTCGGCGCGCCGGACATAATGGCGGGATCGCGAACGACGACGGACTCCATGTCTTCATTGTGCCTCAATTGTCCACCAGGGTGGTGTCGCGGCGCCCGACTGAGCGGCGGCGGCGCTTCACAGGGGCCTCTTGCGGGACGGGATTCGCTACCCTGTATGTGAGCCGCTGAAATGCAAGTCCGGAGCGACGGATGTTGACAATTCGCCCAGCCCGCACGAGCGATGCGATCGCCATGATGGATGTCCATCGAGAGGCCATTCTCTCGAAAGCGGCGGGCCATTATCCGCAGTTGACACTGGACGAGTGGGCGCTGGGAGCGACTCCGGACCGCGTTGCGCGTATCGAGCGGCAGATTGCCGATCCGGAGTTCATCGTCCTGGTTGCCGAAGCCGGCGGTAAGGTTATCGGCTACGGGGTGGCCGTTCCCTCGCACCAGGAGTTACGCGCGCTTTATGTGAGACCGAACGCCATCGGACGGGTTGGGAAGGCTCTGCTTAGTGAGCTGGAGAAGCAAGCCTTCAGGACCACCGAGGTCCTAACCTGTGACGCTTCTCTCAATGCGGTGGGATTCTATCGGGCCAACGGTTACACGGAACAAGGCAGGACGGACCACGTGCTAAGTTCGGGCGGCAGCGTTCCTTGCATACGAATGGAGAAGGTTCGTCCGGCTGCGGGTCCGGATGGTAATTAATCCAACCTCGGAAGCCGCGCCAATCGCGGGGTTGAGGTGTGTCAAAAGTCAGGGTCCGGATGGGGCGTATGAAATACGGCTGTGCCAGCACCAGCACCGCTTGCTGAAGAAGGCCGTCAAAATCGGTGTGGTGGGTACGGACTGGAATGGACGCGCCCTCCACAGACTTGCGCCCGACATGCAGGAAGTCTTCGGAGGGTTTGGGGGCAACACCAGCATCCAGCGGAGTCCGCCGCGGTGGGTAGCTCCGGAGTTCACGCAGCACGCCGCCCGGTTCATTTCCGCGTTTCGGTAGGGAATATCCAGCAGAACAGTACAACATAACGTCCTTTATGTCTGGAAATCCTTGAAGGCTATTGAAAATTGATATCTTGAGGTCTCAAAGCCAGGCCGACCGTCCGCGGGGTGATCCACCTGCATCTATAGCCGCCGTTCCGTAGACGTGCCGCCGGGACCTCGATTTGCCGCTCGGGCGAGTCCACCCCGCCTACTCCCCACCACCCGGCATCCCGCCGGAAACCTCAACCAACCGGCGTCTGCGGAATCCCCTTGACAGGTGTTCCCAAAACTGGGAACACTGAGACGTGAAGGTCTTCGGCGAGGCTGTCCTCGCGGGATTCGCCAAAACGCATTCCGCTTCCCGTAAGCCTTTGCAGCGGTTTGTGACCATCGCCCGCGCCGCGGTTTGGCCGCACTTTCCGGCAGTCAAGGAGACGTTCCCGGCCACGGATTACGCGCCGGCCACCGGCACCCTGATCTTCAACATCGACGGAAACAAATACCGGCTTGTCGCACGCGTCGATTTCGAGGAACAGTTGCTCGCGATCAAAACCGTTCTAACCCACCGGGAGTACGACCGGGAGGACTTGTAACTATGCCTACCGCCACCTACGAAGAATTGCTGACCGAGACGCTGCCGCAGGCGATCGAGACGGAAGCGCAGTATCGCCGGATCGCGCGCCGGTTCGGCGGCCTGGTGGGCAAAGGGCCGGCCCGCTCGGCGCAAGAAACCAGGATTATGCGCCTGCTGGCACTGCTGGTCGAGGACTACGACCGCCGGCACTCACTTCCGCCCGACCACAGCACTCCCGCCGAAAGGCTCCAGTTCCTCCTGGAGCACTCCGGGAAAACGGCAACGGACCTCCAGCCGGTTTTCGGGCAGCGCAGCCATGTGCATGAGGCTCTGACCGGGAAGCGGGGCATCAGCGCGCCGCAAGCGCGAAAACTCGGGCAGATGTTTCGCGTCAGCCCCGGGCTGTTTCTTTAGACCGTCCGGTGCGAACCGAGCCCATTACCACTACTTCTGCTGGAACAACTCCGCCCGGTGGACGCGCTCGCCCTTGAACACCACCAGCGAGATCCGCTCGGTGGCGGAGATGTCCTCGAGCGGGTTGCCGTCCACCAGCAGCAGGTCGGCATCCCAGCCTTCGCGAATGGCGCCGAGGTTTTTGGCGCCCAGCAGCCGGGCCGCTTCGAGCGTCGCCGCCTCCAGCGCGTCCTGCGGCGGAATTCCGGCGTCCACCCAAAGCCGCAGCTCGTGGTGCAGCGAGGGCCCGTGAAATACCATCGGGTTTCCGGCGTCGGTGCCCATGGCCAGCGGAACTTTCGCCTGCCAGGCTCTCAACAGGTTCTCCTTCGCCTGTTGAAAGGCGCGCTCGAACATCTCCGCCTTGGTGGCGTCCGCGCTCCTGCCAAGGGCGATGAAGTCGCGCGTCCCCGCGAGTATCCTCGCCGGCACCGTCCGCTCGACCAGCGTGCCGTGCAACGCTTCCGTGTCGCCCGAATAGTAGCGGGCATACGCCTCGATGGCGCCCAGCGTGGGATCCAGGTACACGCGGTCCCGCGCCATCTTCAACAGCACCCGGTTGGGGATTTCGTCGCGCCAGGAGCCGTGCTCCACCGACGCCGCGCCAATCTCCACCGCGTCGGTGACGTCGCGCGCGTCTCCCGTGTGCACCGCCAGCGGCAGGCGTTCGGCGTGCGCAGCTTCGGAAACCGAGCGCACCAGCAGCAGGTCCAGGCGGTCGTACAGCATCCCCTCGCCCCATCCGGCTTCCAGAATGGCCTTGATGCAGTCCACCCCGGCGGCCTTCAGTTCGCCCACCTGGCGGCGCGCCTCTTCCGGGGTTTTGGGCGTGCGCACCAGTTGCGCTTTGGGCGAATTGCGCACCATCTCCGGCAGGTGTTCCATGTACTCCGTGCCGTGGCCGCCCTCGGCCGTGAACATCGGCCCGCACACGAAGATCTGCGCGCCCAGTTTGCCGCCGCTGGCGATCTGCCGGCGCAGCTTGAGCGAGACCTCCAGCCCGTCGCCCGCGCTGCGCGCCGCCGTGACGCCGCTGTACAGCAGCGCCGCGGCCGCGTGGGGCAGCGTCTTCTCGCTGTCGTAGTCTTCCGTGGAAGTGGAAATCCCCGCCGGCCCGCCCAGGTGGACGTGGGCGTCGATCAGCCCCGGAAGCAGCGTCTTTCCCGCTCCTTCCACGGTGTCGGCGCGCAGGAGGCCGGTGGGAGCGGCGCCCTCGCCCACCTGCGCGATCTTGCCGTCCCTCACCAGCACGAAGCCTGTTTCGATCACGCGGCCGTCGCCCACGAAGATGCGCGCGTTGCGGATCAGGAACGCGCCGGAGCGTTGCAGGTCGCGGTAGAGCGCCTCATTCCGGCCGATGTGCTCCCGGGTGCGGGCCTGGTAGCAACCTATTAGTAGAAACGGCCCCATCACGGCCGCCGCCCATAGCTTCCTGCGCCACGGCAGTTTCTCGCCTTTCTCCCAGCGGAACAGCTTCACCGGGAGGAACAGGCCCAGGGCAATCGCCGGCAGCAGAGCCAGCGCGGTGCGGGCATTGTCCTGGATGCCCGGGCCGTGGAAGAGAATCCTCTGAAATCCGCTCACCAGGTAGGACGCCGGCAGGAACTGGGCCAGCGTCTGCGCCCACACCGGCAGCCTGGCCGCCGGAATGGCCGCGCCGCTCAGGAACAGCATGGGCAGGTACAGCATCGCGATGGCGATCATGGCCTGCCGCACGGTGTTGGCGACCGAGGCCAGAATCAATTCGATGGCGCGGAAGGCGCACACTCCCAGCGTGGCCATCACGAACAGCGGGACCCAGTTGCGCGGCAGCGGCATGGCGTACAGGAAGTGCGCCACCGCCAGCAGCAGCGCCACCACCGGCAGGTATAGCAACCAGCCGCTGGCCACCGACGTCACCAGAATGGGCAGCGGCCCCACCGGCGTCACCTGGAAGCGGCGCAGAATGCCGGCCTGGCGCTCCCGCAGCGGGCGCATGCCCGCTCCCCACAGGCCGTTGCCCAGGATGCCCATGGTCAGCGCCATACCCGCCACGTAGGCGATGCCCCGGCCCACGCCAGCGTGAAACAACCTGGCGAACGCAAATAAGCAGATGAGCGGGAACAGGTAGTTGAAGAGCAGCACCCACCGGTCCCGCAGGGTCAAGCGCAGGTTGACCTTCAAGAGCGCCAGGTAGGGTCTCATTCGCGCAGGTTCTTCCCCGTGAGCTCGAGAAACGCGTCCCCTAGCGAGGGCCGCTTGATGCGAATGTCGGCCATCCGGATGCCGTTCTCATCCAGCCACTTGATCATCTCGACCATGGTGCGCGCCGGCCGGGCCGAAGTCACCGTGATGCGCGTGCGCCGCTCGTCGAGCGAGGTCCTTTCCGCCCCGATCCACTGCGGCAGCGCCCCATCCGCCAGGGGGTGCGCGCAATCCAGTTCGATGACCGGTTTGGCCAGCGAGCGCTCCTGGATCTCGCGCGGCGTGCCCATGGCGACGATGCGCCCTTCGTCCACGAGGGCCACCCGGTCGCACAGCGTCTCGGCTTCCGCGATGGAATGCGTGGTCAGCAGGATGGTGCGCCGTTCCAGCCGCAGATCCTCCATCAGCTCGTGGATTTCCAGCCGCGCCCGCGTGTCGAGGCCCGCCGACGGCTCGTCGAGGAGCAGCACCTGCGGATCGTTGAGCAGCGCCAGCGCCAGCGCCAGCCGCTGTTTCTGCCCGCCGGAGAGCTGCGAGAACCGCGTTTCCCGCTTCTCCCAGAGATGCAGCCGTTTCAGCAGTTGCGCGGAATCCACGGTGCGCGCGTACAGGCCGGCGAACAGTGCCATGGCCTCGCGGACCTTGATCTTCTCCTGCAAATCGGTGGCTTGCAGGCACACGCCCACGCGCTCCTTCAACTGCCGGGTCTCGACGGCGGGGTCGCAATCCAGCACCGAGACCCGCCCGCCGGAGCGCGAGCGCAGCCCCGCCAGGATTTCGAGCGCGGTGGTTTTGCCCGCGCCATCCGGCCCCAGCAGCCCGAATACCTCGCCGGCGCGGACTTCGAAATCGATGCCCTTGAGGGCGGCAAGGTCCCCGTAGTTCTTGCGCAATCCCTCGACCTGGATGGGGTGTGCCACCAGGATCAGTTTCGCACAGAGGCGCGGGGCACCGGCGGTGGGGGGGCGAAACGTGCGTTGATCGCTCCTCGGGCCGCCTACCTCAGCCCGAGCGTATCCGCGGGTTCTTCCGGCGAGCCGCGTCTCCGAACGGCAAGCCAGACTATCGCCCCGATAATCAGAACCGCAATGCCAATAGAGGCGAGGTAGTACCACTTGGCCCACCACGGTTTCAACCAGGAAGGCACGCTAACGCCAATCGGAACGGCCGGCAGCGAACCGTACTGCAGCGCCATCGCACCGAAGTTGCTTGGCGCATCAAGCAGGAGATCCTCCGTTGCGCTCGCATTCGGCGCCACTTCCCCGCTCGCGGTTGCACCATCGGTGTACATCGGCACGGACATTTGTTGAGGATCGGACACGAGGACCATGTAGGGGATGGGCTGCCTGTTCTCGCCCCTGATGACGAGATTCTTATACGCGACCCTGTCGGCATGCGCCCCATCGTTGCGGACCACCACCTTCAGAAGCACGAATACGCGCCCATTCTTCGGTTCCACCAGCGAACGGAGAAGAGAGAAGCCGCCGGTATTTGGGTCGAGTTTCAAGCCGCTTAGGATGTTCTGACTCGCTCTCGTCACGGTTGCCTGCGTCACCCGAAACGTGAACGCACTGGCCGTGCCGCCATTCCTGGCTGCCGGCCCCGGGCTCTGGGGTTTGGCCGGTCCTGCCGCCGACAACAGAAAGACAACGGCAGCGCCCAGGTTTTGTACGCGCAGACGACTCATTGGTTACTCCTCTTGCCTATGAAACGGCCGCGGTAAGAATGCCAACACGGATGCTCGCCTGCTATCCTGGCCAAAGCGAACCGCAGTTTCGATTTTGGACTTCCAGGTCCAATTCAGTCTAGACCAATCCGCCATCCTTTGGTGCAGCGGATTGCGTCGTTTCCTGCGGGAGCCGTCTCCACCTCTGCAAGGCGCGGTTGTCGCCCTAGTGGTCTGCGTCGCCGATTGTAATGGGTAAGCTTCGCGACGGGGCCCAAAGGGGTCAGACCCGATTTTCCGCAAAGACAGCGGAAAATCACGTCAGACCCCTGTTGGGCAGCGCGTTCTTACCCGGCGGGAATTACGCCGCACTACACTAACCTCGCCGCCCGGGCCCGTCCGCCGGTTCTACATCCCCAACCTGGCGTTCAGTATCCGCAATTCTTTCTTGAACGGCGGATTCCCGGGGTATTTCTCCGACAACTCGACCAGCAGTTTCCGCGTCTCGGCGGGCCGCTTCTCGCGCAGGTCGATGATTCCCAGCAGAATCTGCGCGAACGCCTTCAGATAGTGGCCTTGCCGCGACACCAGTTCCAGGCTGCGCACGCCCTTCGCCTTGTCGCCGTTCACGTTGTCGAAATGCACGAACCAGCGGACGAAAAACGGCAGGCTGCCCACCATGTACTCCGACAGCCCCGCGGTCAGGTAGGCGTCGTAGAATTTCGGGTCGAGCCGCAGCAGCCGCTGCGCGTAGGCGTTGGATTGCTCGGCGGGCGTGAGGCTGCGGAACTGGTGTTTCTCGACGAACGCCATGTAGTCCACCGTCACGCCCTGCGCCATCACCAGCGCCAGCAGCGCCGAGCGCTGTGGACAGGGCCGGCGTCACCCTCTTGGAATGGCGCAATCGTCCCTCCAGTCATTGTTCAGCGGCCGCTCGAAGGCGCGAGCGGTACTCGAACCACTCCGAGTGCAAAGTGGAATAGAATATAGGTCTTCCGATGGCTTCTGGTGCGGTTCCGGATTCGATCGCGCTGTACCGCCTCGTCCATGTGGACACCTTGCCGACGCTCCTCGCGCGTGGAGTGCTCCACGCGCCGAACTGCACGCCGGACGATGGTTTGCCCTACCGCACCATCCATAACGTGAGCGTGCAGGCGAGTCGTCACAGCAGCCAGATCCGGTGCGGGCCTCGCGGCACCTGCCACGACTACGTCCCGTTTTATTTCGGTCCACTATCGGTCATGCTCTTGAATCTAAAGACCGGGCGCGTGGACGGATACAACGAAGGGCAGGAGCCGCTGATCTATCTGACAACCACGGTGCAGCGGGTTTTGGATGCCGGCTGTCGATTTGTGTTCTCTGACGGTCACGGGTTGGCAAAATTCACAAGTTGGTACGACGATCTGGCGCGGCTCGATCAAGTGGATTGGAACCTCGTGGGAGCCCGCTACTGGCTGGACACGCTGAATGACAATGACCGGCAGCGCCGCAAGCAGGCTGAATTTCTGGTCTGGAAGTGGCTGGATTGGTCGCTGATCGACGGCATCGGAGTGCTCAATGAACAGGTGAAGGCTGACGTCGAGGCGATTCTGGCACAGCATCCCTCTCGGTCCCACCCCCGCGTCGAAATGAGGTCACAATGGTACTACTACTGAAAAGAGCATGCCAATGATTGAAATTGCCAAAGGCAACATCCTGGAGGCTGAGGCCGAGGCGCTCGTGAACACCGTGAACTGCGTTGGCCTCATGGGCAAAGGTATCGCGCTTCAGTTCAAGCAGGCATTTCCAGCGAACTTCAAGGCATACGAAGCCGCCTGCAATTCGGGCGATGTGGTGCCGGGCCGGATGTTTATTTTCGACAATGGGCGGCTCATCAATCCGCGGTACGTCATCAACTTCCCGACGAAGCGTCACTGGCGCGGAAAGTCGCGCATCGCCGATATCCGATCCGGGCTGAAGGAGCTGACGGCCGATGTCCGTCGTCTGGGCGTTCAGTCGATTGCCGTGCCGCCACTCGGTTGCGGCCTTGGCGGACTCGATTGGCGGGAAGTGCGGCCGATGATCGAGAAGGCGTTTTCCGAGCTGCCAGGCGTGCGCGTCCTGCTATTCGAGCCCGTGGGAACGCCGGAGGCGAGAGCGATGCCAGTGGGGACCAACCGCCCACGCATGACTCCGGCACGTGCCTTGTTTATTAAGTTGATGGATGCCTACGCGGCGCTCGAGTACAGCCGCACCTTGCTCGAGGTGCAGAAACTCGCGTATTTCTTGCAGGAGGCTGGCGAACCGTTGCGCCTCAAGTATGAGGCGGGCCATTACGGACCTTACGCAGCCAATCTCAACAAGGTTTTGGAGGTGATGGAAGGCCATTTCATTCGCGGCTACGGCGACAGCCAGAAGCCGCAGGCGGAGATTGATCTACTGTCCGGCGCCGTCGAGGAGGCTACAGCTTTCCTAGCTGGCAAGTCCGAATCTCTGGCTCGCCTCGAACGTGTCGCAGGGCTGATCGAAGGTTTCGAAACCCCTTACGGCATGGAACTGCTGGCGACGGTCCACTGGGTGGCTCACCGCGGTGGACCCAAGAGCGTCGTGCCAGCCTCCGGCCTCCCGGCCGCCATCGAGCAGATCCACGCCTGGAATCCCCGCAAACAGCGAGTTTTCAGAGACGAGCATATTCGCACGGCATGGGACCACCTTGACCAACATGGCTGGATGAGTCGGTAGGCGCCACTCCCGCTACATCCCCAGCCTGGCGTTCAGTATCCGCAGTTCTTTCTTGAAGAGCGGATTCCCGGGGTATTTCTCCGACAACTCCACCAGCAGTTTCCGCGTCTCGGCGGGCCGCTTCTCCCGCAGGTCGATGATTCCCAGCAGAATCTGCGCGAACGCCTTCAGATAGTGGCCTTGCCGCGACACCAACTCCAGGCTGCGCACGCCCTTGGCCTTATCGCCGTTCACGTTGTCGAAATGCACGAACCAGCGGACGAAAAACGGCAGGCTGCCCACCATGTACTCCGACAGCCCCGCGGTCAGGTAGGCGTCGTAGAATTTCGGGTCGAGCCGCAGCAGCCGCTGCGCGTAGGCGTTGGACTGCTCGGCGGGCGTGAGGCTGCGGAACTGGTGTTTCTCGACGAACGCCATGTAGTCCACCGTCACGCCCTGCGCCATCACCAGCGCCAGCAGCGCCGGGCGGTCGTTGGGATCGCGCTTTAGCGTCGCGTTGGCGCGCGACTGGGCGTCGTCCAGCGCCTTCATCAATTGCGCGCGGACGGCCCGATCCGGCGTCAGCGGAGTCACCTTCTTGTTGGCGATGCGCTTGTCGTCGATCAGGAACTCGCTCTCCAGAATCCCCAGACGGTCGAGCTCGAAGAACAGGTAGCCCGCGGCCCGCACGGCGTACGGCATGGCCTCGTCGGGATGCAGCGCGATGTAGCGGTCCAACTCCTGGTGGGTCGCCGGGAAGTCGAAGTTGTACAGGTCCTGAAACGCGTCGTCCAGCGAGGGCGCCGGCGGCGGGGATGCGGCGAAAACCGGCGCGCACAGCGCCACCGCCAGTCCGAAAAGCAGTTTCATGCCGGCCGCCGCCTCTCCGCCACGATGGTGATCTGCACGTCGAGCGCGTGGCGCACCACCTGCTGCACGACGGTTTCCTGGAACGGATTCCACCAGGGCGGCGGCGTGGAGCGGCCCATGAAGATCTGGGTGACCCGCTCCCCGTGGGCGAACTCCACGATGGCGCGCGGGATGTCCTCGCCCTGCAGGATGTGCGCGTCGATGCGCAGGTTGCGTGCGAAACTCATATGCCGCTCGACGTCCTGGCGGCCCTCGCCGTTCCGGGCCACGTGAATCGCCAGGCAATCCGCCTGCAAGTAATCGGCCACGCGCTTTCCGCGGCGAATCAGCATGGCGGACGACGGGCTTCCCGTGAGACAGATCAAAATGCGCTCCTTGCGGCCGGCCGGCTGCGTGCCGGGCGGCGAACTCTCTCCGGCAACCGGGGCTGGCGCCGCCGCCGGCGCCGCCGCCAGTTTTTCCTCCACCTCGTGGGCGGTGTGCCGCATGGCCATTTCGCGCAGCGCCGTGAGGTTGGTTTCGACGAAGAAATTCTCCATCGCGCGCCTGGCCTTCTCGGTTCCGTACACCACGCCGCGCTCCAGGCGGTTGCGCAGCGCGCCGGGCGTGAGGTCCACGAACACCACTTCGTCGGCCTCGTCCACCACCCAGTCGGGCACCGTCTCGCGCACCCTCACTCCGGTGACGTGCCACACCTGGTCGTTCAGACTCTCCAGGTGCTGGACGTTCATGGTGGTGATGACGTCGATTCCCGCTTCGAGCAGCGCATTCACATCCTCCCACCGCTTGACCCGCTCGCACCCCGGGACGTTGGTGTGCGCGAATTCGTCCACCAGCGCCACCGCCGGCTGGCGCCGCAGGATGGCCGCGGTATCCATCTCCTGGAACTGCGATCCCCCGTAGGCCAGCGTCCGCCGCGGAATGGATTCCAGGCCCTCGGTCTTGGCGATGGTGTCCTGCCGGCCGTGCGGCTCGAAATAGCCGATGACGATATCCACACCCTGCTGATGAAGCAACTGCGCATCCTCGAGCGCCCGGTAAGTCTTGCCCACGCCGGCGGCGTAGCCCAGGTAGATCTTCAGCCGTCCCCGCCGTGTCTCGCTCACTTGGCCTCCGGATGCGGAAAGAGCCGGATATCGAAATCCTCCGCCGCGTCGATCAGGCGCTCGATGGGGTTGCGGCCCAGGCGGAGGACACGCGGCCGGCTGGAGTGGCCCAGGAACAGTTGCGTGATGCGCTGTTCGCGCGCGAAATCGAGGATGGCATCCACGAAGTCGTCTCCCTGCAGACAGTGAATCTCGGCTTCCATATCGCGCGCCATGGCCAGGTGCGCATCCAGGTTGCCCCGGTCTTCCGCCGAGAGGGCGTGCTGCTCCACGTACGCCACCAGCAGCGCCCCGTGGAAGCGGAGCTTGTTCCGCAGTCCGCTATGCAGCATGTCGCGGGCGTTGCTGCGCGGGGTCAGGCACACCAGGACGCGCTCCTGCGCGCCCCAGCGAGCCGCGATCCCGTGCGACTCCAGATACTCCTGCAACTGCCGGTCCACCACGTCGGCCGCCAGCAGGAGCGCCAGTTCGCGCAATTCGGCCAGGCGGCGCGAATCCGGCGCCACGCCGTCGGTGCGGTCGATCAGCGCATCCGGCGGCGCATCCACCACCTCGATCTCCTCGGCTTCCAGCAGGAACGCCTGGGGGACGCTGTCGGAGGGGCGCTTGCCGGCGATTCTCTCGACTTCGTCCTGCTTCTCGCGAATGTGCTGCACGTTCACCGCGGTGATCACGCTAATGCCGTGGTCCAGCAGTTCCTCGACATCCTGCCACCGCTCGGGATTGCGGCTGCCCGGGGGATTGAAGTGCGCCAGCCCGTCGATGACGCAAACGCCCGGATGGCGGCGAAACAGCGCCGCCATGTCGATCACCCGGTAGTCGGCGCCGCCGTGCTTTTCGAGCAGGGTGGGAACCATCTCCAGGCACGACAGAATCTCCTGGACGTCGGGGGTGATGGCGCCCTGCACCGCGCCCACCACCACGTCCTGGCCGCGCTGCTTGCGCCGCCGGCCTTCGTCGAACATGCGATACGACTTCCCCACCCGCGAGGCATAACCCAGAAACACCTTCAGCCGTCCGCGGCGCTCCCGGCGTTCATCCGCCTGGACACGGCGCAGCAACTCCTCGGGACTGGGGCGGTGGTCGGTAACATCTGGCACATTCCCAGGATAAACCAGCGCGGGGGATGCTTCAGACGCCACGGGGGAAAAAGGGGTCTGACCCCTTTTACGAAGGCGAAAAAGGGGTCTGACCCCTTTTACCGGCCAGACCCCTTTTTCCGCCGAGCGCCGGGGCGTATAATTCAGACAGGAGCGGGGATTTATGAGATACCCGGACGTTCCCGAAGTGCTCATTGTGCTGGGCATTCTGGGCGGCATCGCGTGGGCCATTTACAACTGGACCCACCCTCACCGCGAGCGGCGTTAGCCCGGCCCGTTCGTCGCGAGCGAGCTTTCGAGCGCGATGCGCACCAACTGGCTGCGTGTGCGCACGCGGGTTTTCTGAAACAACTGTTGCAGAGTGGCCTTGATGGCGCTCTCCGACACCCCCAGTTCCGAGGCGATCTCCTTGTTCGTCAACCCTTCGAAGAGCCCCCGCAACACCTGTTGCTCGCGCTCGGTCAGCAGTTTGCCCAGCCGCGATTCTTCCTGCCGCGGAACTCCGTCGGCCAGAAGCCGGATCACCTTCTGGTCCACCCACATATCGCCGGCGGCCACCAGGCGGATGGCCTGCGCCAGGCTGCCGGGCGAGCCGTTCTTCAGAAAAATTCCCGACGCTCCCAGTTTCAACGCCACCGCCGATTCCGATGCCGACATGCCCGCCGTAACCATCAGCACCTTGCCCTGGTACCCGGCCCGCCGGGCGCTGGAGATGAACTGGCTGCCATGGTCGTCCCCCAGGTCGAAATCCAGCAGCACCACGTCCACCGGCGTTCGCTGCAACAGATCCAGCGCCTCGGCCAGGGTTCCGCAATGGCCCGCCATCTGGAAATCCGGTTCCGAGGCGAGCAGCCGGCTCAGGCTTTCGCGGAAGAGCACGTGGTCATCAAGCAGTAAGAGTCTTATAGGCGTCATGTTTAACAGCTCGCTCGAAGCCCGTCTCGCCCGCGCCGGCCAACTCCAGTTCGATGACGAAGGAACAGCCCGGTCCCGCCGGGTCGTGCCGCAATTCCCCATGGAACGACCGCAGGAAGGCCCGCGACAGGTACAGGCCCAGGCCGGTGGATTCGGCGCCCTTCTGGAACGGCTGGAACAGTATCTCGGGCGACGGAATTCCCGGCCCCGAATCGGTGACGCGGATGGTCGCCATGGCCCCCGTGGAGGCGGCCGAAACGTCGATTCTCTTTGTCGCCGCCGCCGCCAGCGCGCGCCGGCTGTTCTTGGTCAGGTTCAGCAGCACCTGCAGCAGGCTGTGCGGGTCGGCCCACACCGCCGGCAGCGCTGGCGGGATGTCCCAACGCACCTCGATGTCGGCCTCCTGGCAGTACGGTTCCAGCACGATCCGCAGATCGTTGAGCGTCTCGGACAGGTCGATGGCGCCCACCTGCGGGTTTCCGGCCGTCTGCTTCAACTCCAGCGAGGCGATGCGGTTCAGCGTTTCGACCAGCGCGCCCAGGGCCTCGAAATCCTGGTTATTCCGCAGCGCCCCGTTGCGCACCAGGTTCTCGTAAATCACTCCGATAGCGCCGCACACGTTGCGCACCTCGTGCGATACCGCGCCCACCAGGATGCGGGATCCCGTCATGAGCTGCTCCAGGCCGGTCTCCTCGCGGTCGCGCAACTCTTCGGCGGCGTCCACCACCAGCGCCGCCAGCCGCGGTCCCACGGCCGTGTTGTAGGTGGAGAAGAAGACGTTGGCCAGCAGCGCCTCGCCGTTGTCCCGCTCGCCGCGGCACTGCATTTCAGTACGGAAGGTCTGCGCCGTCTGGTCGCGGAACGGCACGCGGCCCAGCGCGGGGATGTAGCGGCGGATGCTGCGCCCGGCGAGTTGTCCCGCGGGCACTCGCAGCATCCGGTGCGCCGCCGGGTTGGCGCGGCCGATCAGGCAGTCGCCGGTCATGGTGAGAATGGCCACTGGGCTGCTCTCGATCAGGAACTCCAGTTGTTCTTCGGCTTCCCGGCGCGCATCCACCTCCTTTTCCAAACGCCGCAGGTTCTCCCGTTCCCGCCGCCGGCTGAGCGTCGCCTCGTAGGCGAACAATCCCGTTCCGGCCAGCGAGGTGAACACCAGCAAGTCCTGCGGCAGCGAGACCCCGGGAGAGAACGGAAGCGGCGAGAACGCGTCCGCCAGCGCCATGCAGAGCAGCGCGGTCGCGACCACGTGCCAACGCCGCGCCACCGTGCCTACCAGGAGGATGGGGAACAGGTAGAGGAACCCGAACGCGATGGGCGCTTCCACCCGCCAGTCGATCAGCGCGACGATGCCGATGAGAAGTCCCGCGAGGGCTATGCGAAGGGGCCCCCGCGGCTTGCTGAAGTCCATGCCCGCGTCCTTGTTAAAGGATAGAGAAAAACTATGGCTTCTCCAAGTCCCATGCCTGAAAGATAGGCTGCGCGCGCCTGAAAGATAGGTGGCGGCGGACAAACGGCCGCATCGAAAATTGAGAGAGAGACCATGCTCGATCGTACGCACAGCCTCGGGGGAGAACTGCCACTCTGTTGCAAGATGGCTTCGTGCCGCCCTGCGACGCTGTTTGTGGGGCAGGCTGGCAGGCCAATGCCACATAGTTTTGCCGTCATCGGGAGTTCCGCGGAATTCGTGGGGCGGACCCCCTGGTCCGCGCGGGACGCCCTCGTCCCGCTACCAGCTCTCAGAATCAGGTGCTTGCCACTGGCGAGAAGCCGGCCAGGGGGCCGGCTGCGGACGAGGGCGTCCGCCCCACAAGCCGGGCGGATGTCCAGCAGCGGGATAACTATGTGGCACTGGGCTGGCAGCCCGCGGCGGGCCCCAAGGGGGTGCCCGGTCAACTCGCCTTCCGGCGGGTCATCCAGTATCGCGGCCGGGAATACCGGGTCGCGTCCTACCGCCGTGCGGGACGGGTGGTCAGCTCCGGGCCCGCCCGGTGCGCACCCGGCAATCGAGGGTTGGGCGGCTCCGTACAGGGGCCGGCAGGCCGATCACCAATCGGCCGCGGGCTGCCGGCCTGCCCCACAGTACTGCCTCGCGGTGCTGGTTGCCTGCACGCTGATCCTGAGCGGCTGCGGCGCGCGGGGCGAGACGTCCGATCCCAAGGCCGAAGCCCCGCCGCCCGCGCAGGTGGAACGGGCCGCCGAGGCCGGCACCGTCAAGGTGGACCATCCCGAGCAGTTTCCGCTGATCGCGGCCACCGCGCGCGACGCCGCGCCGGAGTTGAACGTCACCGGAGCGGTGGCCGCCGATGTCGCGCGCACCGTGCCGGTGATTTCGCTGGCTTCCGGGCGCGTCGTCGAGATCCACGCGCGCCTGGGCGACGAGGTCTCGAAGGGCCAGTTGCTGCTGCGCGTGCAGAGCTCCGATATTTCGTCGGCCTTCTCCGACTACCGCCATGCGGTGGCCGACGCCTCGCTCGCCAAGGCCCAACTCGACCGCTCGAACCTGCTTTTCGACCATGGCGCCATCGCGCAAAAGGACCTCGAAATCGCCGTGAGTACCGAGGCCAAGGCCCGTGTCGATGTGGAGACCGCCGAGGAGCGGATCAAGGTTCTGGGCGCCGACATCGACCATCCCACCGCACTGGTGGACATTTTCGCGCCCATCTCCGGCGTCATCGTGGAGCAGAACGTCACTGCCGCGGCCGGCGTGAAGACCCTGGACAACTCTCCCAACCTGTTCACCATCGCCGACCTTTCGGAAGTGTGGATTCTGTGCGACGTGTACGAGAACGATCTGGCCGGCGTACACATCGGCGAATACGCCGACATCCGTCTGAACGCCTACGCAGAGCGCGTGTTCCGCGGCCGCATCGATAACATCGGTCCCATCCTCGATCCCAACCTGCGCACCGCCAAAGTGCGGCTGCAGGTACACAATCCCGGGCTCATGCGTCTGGGGATGTTCGTCACCGCGACGTTTCACGGGGCGCAGAGCCAGAAGCGCGCGCTGGTTCCGGCCTCCGCCATCCTGCACCTGCACGACCGCGATTGGGTTTACGTGCCGGCCGGCGGCAACGCGTTCCGCCGGGTGGAAGTGTCCGGCGGGAAGATGGTCCCGCCCAACCTGCAGGAAGTTCTGTCGGGCGTGACGCCGGGCGATCGCGTGGTGTCGAACGCGCTGGTACTGCAGAACACGTCGGAACAATAGCCGATGCTCCACCGCCTGGTCGATTACGCGCTCAACAACCGCTTCCTGGTGACGGCGGCGGCCCTGCTGCTGCTGGTCTGGGGCGCAATTTCGTTTCACAGCCTGCCGGTGGAAGCCTATCCCGACGTCGCCAATAACTATGTTCAGGTGATCACGCAGTGGCCCGGCCGCGCCGCCGAGGAGGTGGAACAGCAGGTCACCATCCCGCTCGAAATCGTCATGAACGGCATCCCGCACCTGGAGCACCTGCGCTCCACGTCGCTTTTCGGCCTCTCCAGCCTGATGCTCATCTTCGACGACGAATCCGCCAACGACTGGAACCGGCAGAAGGTGCTGGAGCGCCTCTCGCAGGTCACCTTGCCCAACGGCTTGCAGCCGCAGATCGGCTCCGATTACAGCCCGGTCGGACAGATTTACTGGTACACCCTCAAGAGCACGAATCCGAATTACGACCTGATGGAGATGAAGTCGCTGGAAGACTGGACGCTCGAAAAGCAGTTCAAATCCATCCCCGACATCGTGGACGTGGTGAGCTTTGGCGGCATGACGCGCGAATACCAGGTGCGCATCGATCCGGCTAAGTTGGTATCGTACGGCCTTAATATCGGCCAGGTGGAACAGCAACTGGCCAATAACAACGTGAACGCCGGCGGCAGTTTCGTGGAAGCCGGTCTGCAGCAGATCAACGTCCGCGCCGTGGGCCTGGCGCGCAACGTGCACGATATCGAGAGCACCGTAGTCAAGACCGTCAACGGAACCCCGGTTCGCGTGCGTAACATCGGCACGGTGGCGCAGGGGTCCAGAATCCGCCTGGGGCAAATCGGCAAAGCGATCCACCGCGCCGACGGCAAGATCGTCGACGATGGCGACGTGGTGGAGGGCATCGTGCTTCTGCGCAAGGGCGCCGATTCCGACGCAGTGCTGGACGCCATCCACCGGAAGGTCGAAGAGCTGAACCATGGCATCCTGCCGCCCGGCGTCACGGTCGTCCCATTTCTGGACCGCAGCGTGCTGCTGCGCCTCACCACGCACACCGTTCTGCACAACCTCACCGAAGGCATTCTGCTGGTGGCGATCATCCTCTTTCTGTTCCTGGGCAACGCCCGCGGCGCGTTGATCGTGGCCATCACGATTCCGTTTTCGCTGTTGTTCGCGGCGATTTGTCTGAAGCTGAACGGCATTCCCGCCAACCTGCTCTCGCTGGGCGCGCTGGATTTCGGCATGGTGGTGGAAGGCGCGGTGGTAATGGTGGAGAATATCGTGCGCTTCCTCGGGCGCCGCCACGAATCCGAGTCCGCGCTCGGCCCCATCCGCGGCGCGGCGCACGAAGTGCAGCGCCCGGTGTTCTACTCGATCGGCATCATCATCACCGCGTACCTGCCCATCTTCACCCTGCAGCGCGTGGAAGGCCGGCTGTTCAAGCCGATGGCGTGGACCGTGACGTTCGCTCTGCTGGGCTCGCTGCTGTTCTCGATGCTGATCGCGCCGGTGCTCGCCAGCTTTCTTTTCGGCCGCAACGTGCGCGAGTGGCACAACCCCGCGATGGAGCTGATCACCAGGGCCTACCGGTGGTCGCTCACCCAGGCGATCCGCCTGCGCTGGGGCACGCTGGCCGTCGCCGCCGCGGCGCTGGCCGGTTCGGTCTACCTTGTCGAGAGCGGCGTGATCGGCTCCGAGTTTCTGCCGCACCTGGATGAAGGCGCGATTTGGGCGCGCGCCACGCTGGCGCCCAGCATCGGCCCCACCGAGGGGACGCGCGTGATGGACCAGGCGCGCGTGGTCTTCGCCTCGTTCCCCGAGGTCACGCAGGTGGTCAGCCAGGTGGGCCGCCCCGACGACGGCACCGACACCACCGGGTTCTTCAACACCGAGTACTTCGTCGACCTCAAACCCAAGCGCGAGTGGCGACCCGTTTTCCACGAGAACAAGGAAGCCCTGGTGGCGGCCATGGACCGCGAAGTGGAGAAGATCCCCGGCGCGCTGTGGAACTTCTCGCAGCCCATCGCCGACAACATGGAGGAAGCCGTCAGCGGCGTCAAAGGCCAGCTCGCCATCAAGATTTACGGCGACGATCTGAAGACTCTGGAGGCCAAGGGCGACGAGATCGTGAACGTGATGCGCACGGTTCCCGGCATCGCCGATCTCGGCCTGTTCCGCGTCATCGGCCAGCCCAACCTGGAATTCCATATCGACCGCGACCGCGCCGCGCGCTATGGCATCAACGTGGCCGACGTGCAGGACGCCATCGAAACCGCCGTGGGCGGCAAGGCCGTGAGCCAAGTCCTGCAAGGCGAGCAGCGCTACGACCTGGTGGTGCGCTACCAGGCGCCCTACCGCGACACCCGGCAGGCCATCGAGAACATCCGCCTGCTGGCGCCCACGGGCGAGCGCGTCTCGCTCGAGCAACTCTGCGCGGTGCAGGTCCTCGATGGCGCTTCGGAGATTTACCGCGAGGGGAACTCGCGCTATGTGGCCATTAAGTACAGCGTGCCCGTCCGCGACCTGGGCAGCACGGTGGAAGAGGCCATGCACAAGGTGGAGACTCAGGTGAAGTTACCGGTGGGATATCATATCGACTGGGCCGGCGAATACGAAAGCCAGAAGCGATCCTCGAAGCGGTTAATGATCGTGTTACCGATCACCATCCTGGTGATCTGCATGATTCTCTACACCATGTTCAAGTCGTTCAAGTGGGTGGTCCTGATACTGGCGAATGTGGCCATGGCGCCCATCGGCGGCCTGCTGGCGCTGCTCGTCACGCACACCCACATGAGCGTGTCGTCGGGTGTCGGCTTCCTGGCGCTGTTCGGCGTGGCCGTGCAGACGGGCGTCATCATGCTGGAGTACATCAACCAGCTCCGCGCGCGCGGAGAGCCGATTCTGAGCGCGGCCATCGACGGCTCGGTGCAGCGGCTGCGGCCGATTATGATGACCATGCTGGTAGCCAGTCTGGGACTGCTCCCGGCGGCGTTGTCGCGCGGCATTGGTTCGGATTCGCAGCGGCCGTTCGCGATTGTGATCGTGGGCGGGTTGGTGGCGGCGCTGATTCTGGGAGTATTCCTGCTGCCGACCTTATATGTGTGGGTGGCGCGGGATAGGGACCAGTTACCGGTGGTGGAAGAGACGGCGGGGTAGGGGGCGGCTGAGGTAACATCAGTTCATGCCCTCGTTCCCGTACCGGAGAGTTCTTCCGATTGCTCAGTTGGCTGTGTACTTGGCGCTGATCTGGTTCGGTTGCCCCTACCGGCAGACATGGCAGGTTCAGATTCGGCGGTGGATTGCGCCGCGAACAGCAGCCGTGGATGGCGGGTTTGACCCGGTGTGGATGTGTGGGTTGCCTTCTCTTCCGGAGGAGGCGGCATTTGGGATCAATGCGCCAGCGGCTTTCGCTGCGACGCTAGTATTGGCTCCGTTCGGCTCACTGCTCCGCTACGGGTCGTCTTGTGAGTTTGCGGAACACGTGATGACAGCTTTCTGTATCCCCCTCCTATGGTTCCCGATCGGGAGATGGCTTGAACGGCGATCCGTCGTTCCCGCGCGCCCCTCGATGTTCCGAAGGTTATCGATCATGGCTGGGCTTGTCATCGCGGGGCTGGGGGCTATCCTCGTGGCAGCGTTACTCGTAGTCCAACCCGGGGAGTTTCTCGTTGCCCCCCTCTTCATGCTCGCGTGGGCACTGGGCGGAGCGCTGGTCTTATCCATGAGGATTCGCCGATGGAAAGTCGGGGCGCCACGAGGTGATTTGCTACGCCAGTGACGAAAAGGAGAATCTCAGTGACGCCGAAAAGAAAGCCCTCGCGAGAATCCTCCGTCCGATCAAGCGGCAAGAGCACTAGGCTTGGCCGCGTGCTGGTTGAGTCGGCCAAGCAGATTGTGCGGCACATCAAGGGGGAGATCGAACTTCCCATGAAGGCCGTGCGCGTGGTGCCCGACGTGGACATCCGCGCCATCCGTGAGGGGCAGCGCCTGACGCGCGAGCAATTCGCGGAACGCTACGGATTGCAGGTGCGTGCCATTCAGGAGTGGGAACAGGGAAGACGGAAACCGGAACCGGCGGTGCGCGCCTACATGCTCGTCATCAAGAACCAGCCGGCGGCGGTGCGGAAGGCCCTGACGGCGGCGTAGCCCGTCGACTGCCCTCGGTTCACCTCGATCCGAGAGCCTCCTCGACGGCCTTGGGGTTCTTCGCAATGACGACCAGCAGGGTGCGCGCCGGCCCAACGGGCTGCCGATGACCCTGTTCCCAGTTCTGAATCGAATCCAGCGAGAAACCAAATCGCGCGGCAAACTTCGTTTGGCTCAATCCCATCCTGGCGCGCAGTTTTCGCACGTCCACCTCTGGCGTTCGGACATAAGTGACTCGAACGCGGACTGGCCTTCCATTTGCCCAGTCGCGCGCCTGCTGAGCGCTGCGGAGGAGTTTCTCTCCCACGGCGCTGTCTCGTTCGGGCTTCCGCCGGCTAGCTGGTTTCATCTTGACTTCTTCTCCTTGAAATCCGATTTCAGCGCGCGCAGTTGCCTGGTAAGCGCCCTCCGCTGCCGAGTTGACAAATCGGTCCGGGCGTTCTTCGTGAAGATCGCCATCAGGAACAAAGGGACCTCGATGTTGTGGAAGTAGTAAATCACTCGCGACCCGCCTCGTCTGCCCTTACCCTTCGCCGTCCAACGCAGTTTTCGGAGGCCGCCCGTCTGCGGTATCACCAAACCCGCCTCGGGATACAAGGCAACGTATAGGATGAGGTCGTCATGTTCCTCCGCCTACAACACGCCCTTCACGTCGTCCAGGAACTCCGAAGTTTCCACGACGGCGATCATCCCGCTCACCCCTCCAGGATACGCCAATGACGGACTGGTGGGATGGAGCGGGGCAGGTTGCGCCCCGCGTGCCGGCGTGAGAGGGAAGTTCCACACGGAACCGCCCTTAACCGATAAGTGCCACCGCATCGCGGAAGGCCTCGAAGAGCTTGGAGTCCGGCCCGTCCGTGCGCTCCTCGGGGTGCCACTGCACGGCCAGCACGAAACGCTTGCCGGGCAGTTCCAGCGCCTCTACCACGTTGTCCGGCGACTTCGCGGTGACCACCAGCGCGCTCGCCACCTGGCCAACGCACTGGTGATGGCGCGAGTTCACGACGTGGTTGTCCACTCCCAGAATCGATTTCAGCCGGCTGCCAGCCGCGGTCGTGATGGCGTGGACTTCCTGCCGGTCCAGGCACCGGTGCCCTTCGATGTGCTGGACCAGGGTACCGCCCAGAGCGGCATTCATCAGTTGCAGCCCGCGGCAGATCGCGAGGACCGGGACGTCGCGGTCCAGCGCCTCGCGCAACAGGGCGGTCTCGCGGGCATCTCGCTCGCGGTCCACTCGTCCCGTCTCGGGTTGCGTTTGCGCGCCGTACAGTTCGGGATCGACATCCGAGCCTCCGGCGAGCAGCAGGCCGTCGAGACCTGCAAGCGTGCGGGGGTTCTCGACCGGCTGAAGATTCACGGCCTGGAGTGCCTTGCGATAGGGATCGCGCTTGCTGTCCGGCGTGTCGATTCCAAACGATAGTCCGACTTTGGGCATGTGAAGAACCGAGGTTCGAATCCCCAGTATGGCTTACCGCGGGCGCCGGCGGCGTGCGGGCTGAGCCACCAGCCGGCAGCCCGGCCGGCCGCACTCGCAGGGGCCGTGCTCGAGGCGGAGGCGCGGACCGGGCTGCAAACGCCCGCTCAGATGCACGCCCTCTTGCGCCTCGCACTCGTATCCCAGCAGCGTCCCGCGGTCATCCACCAGCACCGCCAGAACCGGGACGCCGAAGCGGTCCCACAGTTCATCGCGCTGGCGGGGGCTCAAGAATGGATTTCCAGGGTGGCGTTCGACGAACACGGCGCGGCGCGGCTGGGCGCCCGCGGTTGCGGCGCGCACGAGATCCTCGTACGTTCCGTAGAGGGCGGGGCAGCGGCTGGTGGCCTCCGCGGCGGGAGTAGAGGCCAGCCCCGGATACAGCGGATGTCGCATCCGGGGCCGGAACCATAGGCTCATGCTTTGCAGGAATAGTGGCCGGGGAATGCCGTGTCTCTCAAGATTTTAAGGTTTTGTCTCGCCCTCGGGCTTGTTCCAGTGGGTGATTCCGGCGGAGAGCGCGAGCTGCGTCAGCCCGGCGACGTTGTTGACGCCGAGCTTCTTCATCATGGTCTTGCGATAGCTCCGCACGGTCTGCAGGCCCAGGTCGAGAAGGGTGGCGATGTCCTTGCTGGTTTTGCCTTCCGCCACCAGGCGCAGCACCTGCAACTCCCGTGGGGACAGCGATTCCAGGGAAGACTTGTCGCGGGTCTCCAGGTCGCCGCGCTGGATGCGCGTCAACAGACGGTCGGACACCTGCGAACTCAGATACGATCCGCCGCGCGCCACCGTGCGCAAGGCCTCCAGCAATTCGGCGGAGGATGCCTTTTTCAGCACGAACGCGCGGGCTCCGCTGCGAATGGCGGTGACCACGGAGTTCTCGTCGTCGTACATGGAAAGGACGACCACCTTCACGCCGGGGCAGTGCCGCAGCATTTCCGTGGTGGCTTCGATGCCGTTCATACCGGGCAATCCGATGTCCATCAGGACCATGTCCGGATTGACCCTCTGGCAGAGATGCACGGCTTCGGCGCCGTTATCGGATTCGCCCACCACGCGGAACTCGCCGCCGCGCTCCAGGATGGTCTTCACGCCGTCGCGCACCAGTTTGTGATCGTCCACCAGAACAATCGTGAAGCTCATAGGTCTCGATCCGCCACGGCCCGCACGGCGCATCCGCTCCCCGGATTGCCGGCAATGGAGAGGCTCAATCCGGCCTGGGCGGCATGGTATTCCATGCTCAAGAGTCCCAGCCCCCGGCATCCCGCCGAAAGGTCTCCCGGATCGAATCCCCTCCCGTTGTCGCGAACCTCCAGAAAAGGCCCGCCTCTTGTGGACTTTATCGCGATTTCGATGGCGGAGCAAGCGGCGTGTTGGACGGCGTTCTCCACGGCCTCCTGCAGAATACGGAACAGGGCGGTTGCGATCCTGGGATCGAACTTGAGCGAGGGGTCCATGTTGACTCGGAGGGCGCCGGTGAAGCGGGTGCGCAAACGCGCCACCAGGCGGTCCACGGCGCTACGCAGGCCGGCGCGCTCCACGGCGGAGGGGTTCAACTCGTAGGAGTAGTCGCGGACCTGCTCCATGACGGTCCCCAGGAGCTTCTGAAGTTCGCCGATGTGGGAACAGACCTCGGGAGCGGCGGTCTCGAGGTCCATGCGCAGCAGATCGAGTTGTAGACCGAACGCCGTGAGGTTCTGGCCCACCATGTCGTGCAGGAACCTGGAGACCATGTCGCGCTCGAATTCCTGCGCCTTGATGGCGCTCAGCACGGCGAAGCGCAACTCCCGTTCGGCGGTGGCCAGCGGAGTGAGTTCGCGCGCCAGGCCGCCGGCGTAGATGGCGCCGCCCGCGGCCCGGATGGGGAACATGGCGATATACCAGGCGGCGTTGCCGCGGCGTTCGTGGAGGCGCAGCGTCTCGCCGGCCAGGACGCGGTCCAGGCGGCTGCGCCACAAGGCGGCGGAGGCCGGGTCGAGGACTTCCGCGAGGGAACGGCCGGCCAGTTCCGCGGCCGGCTTGCCGAAAACCGGCGAAGTATCGCCGTAGGCGCGGAGGAACGCGCCGTCCGCGCCGGCGATAAACCGGCATTCCGGGCTCTGTTCGAGAAAGGCTTCCGCGAGCGACTCAGTCATACCGGTAGCCACCGGAAAACGAGCCCGTAGGCGCGTCTGGTCTAACGCATCCTTCCGTTATGGACGCTTGCGCGCCACAACTTTGCGCACGGCGGCGGCCACATCGCGGGCCACCAGTCCGTACTTGTCCAACAGTTCCTCGGTCTGCCCCGATTCGGCGTAGGTGTCATGGATGCCCACGAACTCCATGGGACAGGGCGCGGTTTCGGCGACCACCTGGGCCACACGCACGCCCATGCCGCTATCCACCAAGTGCTCTTCGGCGACCACGATGGCGCCGGTTTCCAAGGACGCGCGCCGGATCGCCTCGCGGTCCAGCGGTTTGACGGTGTGCATGTCCACCACCCGGGCGGAAATGCCTTCGCTCTCGAGCGCCTCCGCCGCCAGAATCGACTGGGCCACCAGCAGGCCGTTGGTAATGACGGTCGCGCCGGTACCGGCCACCACTTCGATCGCCTTGCCGATCTCGAACTTCTGGTCCGCGCCATAAATGATGGGGCACTTGGGCCGGCCGGTGCGGACGAACACCGGGCCCTGGTGCGCCACGGCGGCGCGGAACAGCGCCTTGCAGGAGGCTTCATCGGCGGGCGAAATCACCACGAATCCAACCAGCGCGCAGGCCAGCGCGGTTTCCTCGACGCTCATCTGCGACGGGCCGTCTTCCCCCAGCGAGATGCCGCTGTGGGTGCCCACCACCTTGACGTTCAACTTGGGGTAAGCCACCGCAGCACGCGAAGTTGCTCGAAGCCCTTGTTCATGGCGAAGGCCGAGAAGCTGGAGATCAACGGAATCTTGCCGGCGTACGCCAGGCCGGAGGCGATGGCCACCATGTTGGCCTCGGCAATGCCGCAGGAGACGAACCGCTCGGGAAACTCCTTGGCGAAATACGTGGTCATGGTGGACTTCGACAAGTCCGCGTCGCATACCACGATGTCTTTGTTCTCGCGGCCCAGTTCGGCCAGCGTGCGCCCGAACGCTTCGCGCGTGGCGGGTCCCAGTTTCACTTCGAATTTGGTTTTGGCGGGCATGTTATTGCAGCTCCTGTAAGGCAAGCGCCACTTCGGCGGGCGTGGGGGCCACGCCGTGGAACTTGGGATTGTTCTCCATGAAGGAGACGCCCTTGCCTTTGATGGTATGGGCCACGATGGCGGTGGGCTTTCCCTTGGTTTGCGCGGCCTCCTCGAAGGCCTGGCGCACCGCGCGCGGATCGTGTCCGTCGATTTCGAGCGTGTGCCAACCGAAGGAACGCCACTTTTCGGCCAGCGGCGCGACTTCCATGATGTCCTTGATGAAGCCGTCGAGCTGGATGCCGTTGTAGTCCACGATGGCGACCACGTTATCGAGCTTGTGGAACGCGCCGGCCATGGCGGCTTCCCAGACCTGCCCTTCCTGGATTTCGCCGTCGCCGAGCATGACGAAGGTGCGCGAGGGGCGGCCGTCGAGCCGCGCCGCGATTCCCATGCCGAGCGCCAGCGAAAGGCCTTCACCCAGCGAACCCGTGGAAGCTTCCAGGCTGGGAATGAAGCGCACGTCGGGGTGCCCCTGATATACCGATCCGAGCGTGCGCAGCGTGTTCAGCTTATCGATGGGCGTATCGGGATAGCCCGCCTCGGCCATGGCCGCGTACAGCACCGGCGCGGCGTGGCCCTTGGACAGAACGAAACGGTCGCGATCCGGCCACTTCGGATTCCGGGGGTCGATCTTCATGTGATTGAAGAAGAGCTCCACCACGATTTCGACGGCGGAGAGCGACCCACCCGGATGCCCCGATTTGGCGGCTCCGATCATCACGACAATCTCGCGCCGGATTCGCTTGGCGATGACTTGCAGTTCCTCGATTGATCTGGACATGTAAACGGCTATTCTATCAATTTGCGGCAGGGGGCCGCGCTGGTGGGGCGGACCCCCTGGTCCGCAGCCGGCCCCCTGGCCGGCTTCAGAGCGACCCGGCGACGGATTCCATGCTGACCGATCTCGCCTGTGCTATCTCAGAGAGAAGGCCGTGGAGTGTGCCGGTTTTCAGCGGGTCATGTAGGGGGACTGTGATGGAATGGACCGGCGGCTCCTCGTGCCGCAACCTGACGTGGCTGCCCTGTTGGCGGACAACCTCGTAGCCCATGCGCTCCAGTGTCCGGATCAGACGGTCCGCGGACACGCTTCGCGGCAGTCTTATGCGGCTTCGGCCGGGATCAACTCGTCCTTCACGTAATGCAACTGCACGAGGCGGGGATGCACCGGGCCGTCTTCGAAGTGGAGCGCTGCCGCCTCAAGGACATTGGCCCGAAGATCTTCCCACGTCTCGCCTTCGGTGAAGATGCCATGCCCGAGCGCCCGCGCGCAGAAGCCGCCTTCCTCGGCGTCGCGAACTTCGAAGATCAGTTCCATGTCCCTAGTGGTCTGCGTCGCCGGTTGTAATGGGTAAGCATCGCGACGGGGCCCAAAGGGGTCAGACCCGATTTTCCGCAAAGACAGCGGAAAATCACGTCAGACCCCTGTTGGGCAGCGGGCCGGCTCGAAAGAACCGGCCTCGCGCGGTGGTCATCGTCTTAGAAGCTTAACCGGAGCGCGAACTGGATGGCCCGGGGCACATTAGTCGTGCTGGTGATCATGCCGAAGGTGGTGGCAGTCACCGTCATATTGGGCGATTCGAACAGCGGCCGGTTGGCGAGGTTGAGGGACTCGGCGCGGAACTGCAGCTTCACGTCCTCATGAATCACGAAGCCCTTGGTCAGGTTGACGTTGAAGTTGTTCATGCTGTCGATGCGCAGGTTGTTGAACGCCGACGGAAAGGTCCGAAAGTTATTCGAAAGCTGCTGCGCCGACGCGGTCAGGAACTGGGTAGTGTCGAACGTGGGACCATTGGGATTGCTGGCGTTGTAGTGCAGCGGGCCGCCCCAATAGAAGACGTTGCCAAAGCCCAGCGGGGCGCAGGGGAAGTACGTGTACGCCGCGCCAACCTGCCAGTTGCCGAAGAGGAACATGGCCACGCGGTTGGCGTTTGCCATATAGGGTTTTCCCTTTCCGACCGGCAAGTCATAGATGCCGGAGACGACCAGATAAGTCGGCCGGTCGTCGGAGGCAACCTGCTTCGCCAGCACCAGGCTCCCGGCATTCAAGTAAGTAGTCTCGGACATCAGGCGGGAATACGAGAAATTCGTAAAGAACTCGAGGCCGTTCGACAGGCGCTTCTCGAACTTGATGGCGAGCTGGTGGAAGTATGAGCTGCCGTTGTTCATGTTGGACTGAGTAATTCCGGAGAATTCGGGATACGGCGTCAGAAGGCTCGAAACGGCGGTTGTGGTGCCGTTGAGGGTCTGTCCGGGCAGCAATCCGGAGAAGGGGTTCGTCACCACGGCGCCCAGCGCGGCGATGGTTGCGTTGTCGCGGAACGGCGACGTGCTGAGGTACTGCACCGGCAGGGCGTCGTTGTTGAAGCTGGTGGTCAGATGGATGGCGTGGTTTCCGATGTACGCGACTTCCAGGCTGGTGTTCGCCGAGAGTTGCCGCTGGACGTCGAGATTCCATCGCAGGCCATATTGGTTCAGGAAGTGCGTGTTATTGAAGGTGATGCTCTGGCCGAGGTAGGTATTGATACCCTGAGAGCTGCCTACCGGTTGCTGAATTCCACTTGGGAAGGGATTGCTCAGCGTGGTGGCGGGAGTCAGGTAACTGTTATTGGTGGGAACGTACGATGTGGTTGCGGTATAGCCCGGCTGCTGCGGAGCCACCGTTCCATAGTTGTAGTAGAAAATACCGATTCCCGAGCGGATGACCGTTTTGGGCATGGCCGACCAAGCGACGCCCACGCGCGGCGCGAATGACTTATCGGACGTGTCATACGCCGAGCGCTGGCCGGAAGTCGCGAAAACAACCCCGCCCGTGGGAGCGAATGCGCTCACCGGAAGCAGCGCGCTGGGACTCTTGGCATACGCCGCTTCGGCCGCCTGAGTTACCTGGTTCACCGCCGAGGGGTTGAAAGCGACTGTCTGCCGGTTGTGGCCTTCCGTCGTGGGTGTTGCGTGTTCCCACCGCAAGCCGAGGTTCAGCGTGACGTTGGGGCGAATGTGCCAATCGTCCTGAAAGAACAGCGCGTCGTAATAGGCATCGGCCTTGTATGGCGAATTGATCGCGTAGGATCCACTGGTAGGCAGGCCCAGCAAGAACTGCGCCATCGAACCGCCGCTCGTCGGCGTGGCCGCGGTTCCGGTGGCCTTCACCCATGTGCCGGCGTCGAACGTGTAGGAACCTACGGAGTTCGACCAGCTGATATTGCTGAAGTCCTGCAACCGGACTTCTCCACCGAACTTGATGGCGTGCGCCCCCGCCATCTTGGTGTAGCTGTTGAATACCTGATAGACGTTCGACGGCTGGTTGGTGTTGGTTCCGCTGGAATTCCCGGAGTAGCCGGTAAGGCTGAACACGGGCATCATGAGATGCGTCGAACTGGAGGTAATGTACGAGGGGAACCCAAGCTTCGTCGGGTCGTACCCGGCGCTGCCCTGGTTGTAGTAGGCGTCGTAGCGGGTCAGGCCAAGCCGCAGATCGCCGACAAAGGTTGACGAAAACATGTGAACGTCGTCCACCATGCCGCCCCAACTCTTACGGAACAAGTAGTTGCTCAAATAGGCGATGTTATTAAAGAGAGCGCCATTGGCCTGCTCATACATGGACTCGCGGCCGGCGAGGGTAAGTTTGTTGCGGTCGCTGAGGTTAAAGTCCGTGCGTCCCTGGAAGAAGCTGTAGGGATTCTTGGCTGTCTCGGTGGTCCCATAGTTGTTGGTGTCGTCGGTAACGCCTTGCCGATTGGGCAGTGGCATATACGTGCTCACGAACGTGTTGGCGATCGGATTGATGCCGGTCTTCGGGATGACGTTGTTCGGAAACGGCTGGCGCGTGATGGTGGTGCCGGACTGAACCGCGGAGGCCGGATCGTAAAGCGTATAGCTCTTGTTGATGGCGAGCAGGGCCGAAAAATCGCCCGTCCTCTCAGCCGCGGTCGGCGTGGTGCCGAAGAGGGCCGTGGGGCCGCCCGAGTGAATGCCCTCGTAGGCGAAGAAGAAGAATGCCTTATTCTTGCCGTTGACGACCTTGGGGATCCAGATGGGACCTCCCACGACGGCGGCCCATTGGTTGGCCTCCGATTTGGGCTTCGTGCCCCCGACGGAGTTCACGAAGAAAGCCGTGGCTTGCAGAGCGGAGTTGTTACTATATTCCGAGAGCACGCCATGCAGGCGGTTTCCGCCGGCTCGCGAGATCATCTCGACGCTGCCGCCTCCCGCGCCGCCGAAGGCGGCATCCATATTGAAGGCCTCGGTCTTCACTTCGCGAACCGCGTCGTTGGGCGGCAGGAAGGCCGGCCGCCGGCCGGTGGTCCCCTGGGTTCCGATATCGGGCACGCCATCCAGCAGAATCTCGTTGGCGCCCTGGGCCGCGCCGCCCATGGTAATGGTGGCGAACCCGGCGTTGCTAGACGGGCCGTTGGCGTCCCGGTTCTCCTGCGAAATCACGGCAAAGCCGAGATACTCCGCATCCAGGGCCGTGTGCCCGTCGAGAGGGAGATTCTGCAAGGCGTGCTCCGTGATCGACTGCCCCGCCGATACCCTGATGGACTCCAGCGGAGCGGCATCCGCGCTGACCGTAATGCTGTCGGTCGCCACGCCCACCGTGAGCGAGAGGTCCTGCGAAACCTTGGAATTGGCATTAATCTGAATGCCTTTTTGCGAAACCTTCCGGAATCCGGACGCTTCCACGGTCAGTTCATAGCTGCCGGGAAGGAGCAGCGGAAAGGTATACAGTCCATCGCCGTTGGTAGCGGTTTCAAACCGGCTATTGGTGGTCATTTCGATGGCATTGACTTTCGCCCCGACAATGACGGCGCCGGTTTGATCCACGATCCTGCCGGTGAGCGTGGACCGGAACTCCTGTGCGCTTAGCGAAAGAGAAAAGATCAGAAGGCCGATTAAGCCTATGCAACGGAAACTGAAGCGGTGTAACATCGCAGACCCCTTAAAGGTGATGTTGGGACCACCGGCATGAGCCGCGGATTTGCCGGAGGTAGTGATTCCAGCCGGGCAAGGGCACATCGATGCAACGGCATGGGTGGACCCCGACGGTAACGAATCCAGTTGTTCTCTCACGGATTAGAACGAGGATACACCATAACACCCTCCAGGCGACTTGTCCAGGCTGGTAGTGAGTGAATCGCCCCTCGTTCACCTGTACGAATGCTCACATGCCATTGAAACCGGTTACATTCGCGACCCTTAAAGGAGTCTAGCGGGGCGGCAAAGACGCGTGGACCGAAACTTGCCGAGCATAAGGACCGGTTTGTCCACGGCCACGTCCAACCTCACCACTTCCGGGTGGCGCACCAGGGCCGCCTGTCGGATCTTGAAGCTGGCGCAGTCGACCACCAGACCGGCTGGGTCCTGAGTGCGGCGCGCGGCAGCTATAAGAGGATACCGATGTCTGGTCCTTTGTTCGGGCCTGAGATGCCGCTCATGGTACGACGGTTCGGCAGCGAGTATCGGCTATACTGGTTCTATCCGCGTCCGGAAAGTTGCCTTAGTGTGAGAGCGATCACGGCACGGGTACTCCTCCTAACGGGCGTTAGCCTTTATCCGGCGCTAGCCGGAAACCAAGTTCTGCTTCGCCTTCTCAATCCGGCCGACGGCACGCCACAGGCCATCGCCGCCGATGGCAGCGGCCACCTGTTCGTCTTGTCGAGCTTGATTGCCGCGGGGCAGCAAGAGACACGAGTCGTCAAAGTGGATCTCAACGGCAGCCGGCTCGCGAGCCTGGACCTTACCCAAATGGTGTCTTCCACGGCCGCTGTGACGGACGCGCAAGGCAACCTGATCGTCACCGGCAGGGATGCATTGTATCAGGGGCTCGTTCTGAAGCTGGATTCGCAGCTCAAAACCACGCTTTTCTCGAAATCGCTGCCGGCGAGCGTCTATGCCGTGGCGGTGGATGCGCCGGGGAACATCTACGTTACGGGCTCGACCAGCTCGACCAGTTTTCCCTTGACCGCCGGCGCGTACCAGACCAAGCCCCCGGTTCAAGACCAATTCCATGGTTCCGCGGCCTACGCATTCCTCACAGAAATTTCGCCCGACGGCGGCAAGCTGCTCTATTCCACGTATTTCGGCGACGATGCTACTTACTGCATCGGCGGCAGCGCTTGCGTGGGCGCGTATGGCTGGACAACCGGCACGGTGATCGTTGTGGACCCGTCCGGCGGAGTCGTGGTTGCCGGGACCACCGACGCGTACAATTTGCCCACCACTCCAGGCGCACTGGCGGTAACCTGTGCCTGCCAGTATCACTACAGCGCGGGATTCATCGCCAAGTTCCAGCCTGGCGCGACGCAACAGCTCCAATGGTCGACGTTTCTGAACGGCCCCTCGTCACCCTACAGTTCCGTCGGGGTGGATACATTGGCGCTGGATGCGGCGGGCAACGTAATCGTGGGCGGGAACGGTCCGGCGACCCTGCCAACCACCGCCGGCACGATTCAGCCGGCGCCCATCCCCGTCCCTGGCACGGCTAACAGCGCTGGCTTCGCGATCAAGGTGAACCGCACCGGCACGGCCGTGATCTGGGGCACGTTTTTTGGTGGCAGCCCCTTCAGCAACGTCTCGGCCGTCGACGTGGACGCGCAGGGACGAGTGCTGATCACCGGAGTCACCGTAAACCCGGCGGTAGCGGCGCTCCCCAATGTCTCATCGTTCCGATCGAGTTACGTGGCGCGGCTGACGGCCGACGGCGCCACGCTCGCGGACTTCTATGAGGGGCCGTACGGCCTGGTCGGCCAGGGCCTGGCGATCGCTTCGACGGGAGGGTTCGCCGCCGTGGGCGCGTCCGGTGGGTTATGGATCGAGACAACCGCCCCCGGTCCTTCTCTGCTCGCCGTCGCCAATGCCGCGGGCGGCGGGTCTCTCACCACGGTGGCGCCCTACGAGCTGATTTCGCTCTACGGCGTGGGGATTGGCCCGCCAACGCCTCTCGACGGCCAGGTGCTGAACGGCGCTTTCACAACCTCGTTGGGAGGCTACCAGGTGCTATTCGATGGCGTGGCGGCGCCCCTGCTCTACGCCGGCGCCGGGCAGATCAACGCCGTTGTGCCCTACCGCGTCGGCGGCAACTTATCCACGAAGATACAACTCGTGACTCCGGTGGGAACCCTCGATGGCCCCACCGCGTTTGTGGCTGCCTCCGTGCCCGCGGTTTTCGAGAACAGCCAGACCGGTTTGGCCGCGGCGTTGAATCAGGATGGCAGCCTCAACTCGCCGTCGAACCCGGCAAAACCCGGGTCGATTGTGACGGTGTTTGCTACGGGCGGCGGCGCAAGTCAATTCAGCGATGGGACCTTGATTCCAATCGGGGTCTACTCCGCCAACGTGTCCGTTTGGGCGGTGAGCGGCAAGGTATCCCTCGAGGTCGATTTCGCGGGAGATGCCCCTGGGCTGGTTGTGGGGGTGATGCAGATCGACTTCCGCGTGCCGGATCCGCTGCCGTTCGGGGACACGCTCAGCGTCAGCTTCGAAATCGGCGGAGTTTCGACCGGCGCCAGCCCGATCGCCGTGGCACGATGACATGAGCCACGATTGCGGGAAGCCACATAAGACAACTTAGCCACAGATGAACACAGATAAACACAGATAAGCAAAGAAAGGGTCTATCTGTGTTTACCTGTGGCCGTGTCTCTTGCTGCCCTACGGCAGCGTGAAGCGCAACGAGCCGAAAATCATGCTGGTGTGCGCCGTCGATGGAGTTCCGGGGGCGACCCACCAGGGCGCGCGCGTCAGGTAGGAATACTGCGTAACGATCTGCAGCGCACCGTACTTCGGATCTTTCCAGAAGGTGTAGTAATAGCCGAACATGGGCTCCTGAAACTGCCGGTTGGCGGAAGACGATCCCGGGAAGCCGAATCCCAGATAGTTGCCCGGCGAAACCACGGTGTAGTTCTTGTCGAAATACGTGCCGCCGTAGTAAGCGAAGAACTGCGATTTGGGATTGGGCGCATACTCGAAGCCGGCGATGCCGGCCATGGAATGCACCGGCGAGATGGAGCCGTTGGGGCCGACGGCCAGGTCCGGGCCGAGGCCCACCAGGTAGCGCCCGCCGCCGTAGCCGTAAAACGTGGTGGCGATGAAGCGGAAATTCCTGGCCACTTCGAGCGACGTGTCGAACGCTCCGGACAGGCCTTGCGCGTCATAGTAGGTTCCCGCTGCCGGCGAAACCCGGAACTGGCTCGAAACGCCGGCCAGGTCGAAATGCAGCGCCTTGCCGTTCACCTGCGTGTCGTAAGCGATCTTGGCGACGATCTCCGGCCGCACGTTGGGCGTCGTGGAGACGGTCCCGTTGTCCACCTGGGTGGCGGCATACGAGGGCATGGTGACCGAGGTGGTGACGAACTGCTCGGGGTTCTCGATGGAAGCGGCGATCGACCAATGCTTATCGGGGTGATACACCACGCGGAGCTGCCCCGGCCGTCCCCACACCAAACCCGTCAGATAGTTGGAATCTTCGCCGAGTCCCACGAACACGTTGCTCGAAATCTGCGAGACACCCACGCGGTTGGGCGTCATGAGCGTCCAGGTCTGGCCGCCCAGCACCTCCCACTTTCCCTTCTGCACATTCGCCCAGAAATGGCGCAAGCGAAAGGTGCCGCTGTTGCTGGTCACGAACAGGCTGGTGGGCTGGTTCCCGTAGAAGTCCCCCTCCACATATCCCGTGAGCGCGATGCTCTTGGTGGGGTTTTCCGTGACGGTCATGGTAAGGCGCGAGTTCGCGGCGCTGGAGCGGAATTCGTCCATTCTGCCCGCCGCCGTGTTACTCATCGGAACCCCGGCAAAAGAAGTTGCCACGCCGCTTCCGATGTTGGTGGAGCGCCACACATTCGAGAAATCCATAAAACCGCCGGGGGCGAAATCCGCGCCGCCGATGTGAAACGCGAGGGGTGAGATGGGCTTCCCTTTGGCGTCCACCGCGGCGGCCGGCGCGGCCGGAGGCGCTACGGGGGCAGCCGCCGCCGATTGCACGGGCGCGGGCGCGGGCTGCGCGGCAACCAGGCGGTCCAGCAGCTTCTGCTGGGAATCGATCGATTTCTGTGCGGACTCCAGCGCCTTCTGCGCGGATTCGAGCGCCTGCCTCTGTTGGTCGAGTTGTTTCTGTTGGGCCGCGATCTGTTCGCGCAGCTTCGCGATATCGTCCGTCTGCGCGGAGCCCTGCGCCAGGCACAAGACGGGGAATAGCAATGCTAACGGCAACAGTGAGCCGAAGATCCTGGTGAACTTCATGTACACTCCTGGGATTTTGGGGTGAGCCGGACCCGATTGGACGCGCCACGGCTCTAACGAGTATAGAGGCATTGGTGGTGCATTTCAACACATTCAGACCTTTTAATCTCAATAAGTTGAAGGGAACTAAGCACCAGCATTAGGTGGTGCCCGGAGACCCGCCCGGGCGCCGCGCCTACTCGATGCGCCGGGCGGTCAGGTTGGCGCCGTTCTGGTGCAGCGTCAGCTCGGTCGCCTTGCCTTGATCGCCGGTGGCGAAAGTGATCTGGGCGTCAACGTCTTTGAGGAAGAAATCCTTCTCACCCTCCGCGAACATCTCGAACTTCGGCTGGCCGGTGGCCTGCACGTACAGGTGAGATTCCTGCCGCGTGATCGAAAGGATAAACGTTGGCGCCAACTGGTAGCGGCCCACGTAGCGGTCCAATGCGGCCGCCTCTAGCGGAATCTCCTTGTGCTCCTTCTTGGGCGGCGGCGCCGGGGCCTATCTGCCAGCCGAACGCGCCCTGCCTCCCCGGAATGCCAGTGGGGATGCGTACCTTCAGCAGGTCTGCGAACGCGCCGGCCAGTGGCGTGGGCGTGGAACCCATGGCGGCCGCGAGCCTTGTCGGTGTCCGCCTCGTAGGCGCGCGCCAGGCGGTCGAGCGCGCCGCCGTAGACGGCCGCGGCCTCCCGGTAGAGATCGTCCTGGCTGGACGCTGTCGCCGGGTTGATTCCGCTCTGTCCCACATTCCAGGTAGTCACGGGCGGCGGGAGTTTCTTACATCCGATTTTCCAACTGTTCGTAGGGCGGCGACATGGCTGCCGGCGTGGCGGGCGGCGACGGTGGACGGGATGCAGGCGCTCTTTTCGAAGGGCGGCGACATGGCTGCCGGCGTGGCGGGCGGCGACGATGGACGGGATGCAGGCGCTCTTTTCGAAGGGCGGCGACATGGCTGCCGGCGTGGCGGGCGGCGACGATGGACGGGATGCAGGCGCTCTTTTCGAAGGGCGGCGACATGGCTGCCGGCGTGGCGGGCGACGACGGTGGACGGGATGCGGGCGCTCTTTTCGAAGGGCGGCGACACGGCTGCCGGCGTGGCGGGCGGCGACGGTGGACGGGATGCGGGCGCTCGGTTGCGAGTGACGCGGATCAGACGGCCAGAGTCCTGGCTTCCTCGCGCAGAAGGCTGACCTGCTGGGCGAGCGCGGCCAGCGCTTCGCTGCACTCCTGGAACTCCAGGGCGGCGGCCCGGGTTTCGATGTGCTTGAGCAAGGCCGCGGCGGAGGTGGCTCCCACGTTGGCACACGCACCTTTGGAGTAGTGTGCGAGGCGCATACAGCCTTCGGCGTCGCGCGCCTGGATGGCGCCTTCGATGAGCGGAATCTGCTGCGAGGTGTCGTCGACCAGGGCCGCGAGAATCTCCCGCATGAGGTCCGGATCGTCGAGGGTGACGTCGCGAAACTGCTGTTTGTCGAGGGTGACGGAGGTGTCGATGGCCTGCACGCTTCTATTGTGGGCGTCGGAGGCAGCGGGGGCTATCGGAGGAACGCATTAGAACGGGCTTGGGAAATGCCCGATTCACCGGAAATGGAAGGAAGATTCCATCACTTTCCCGTTGGAATCCAGCCGTGCGCGGGCGAAGAAGGCGGGGGACTCAGGGGAACCGAAGCGGAGGTCAATAGCCTCGACGAGCGTGCCGTCCGCGAGTTTCTCGTCGGGCGAGACGCGCCAACCGGGAAACTGCGAGAACCGCAGAAATTCCTGAAACGCGGGGGTGGCGCGGGCCCGGTCGAGAGCGGGGCCGGGATCGGGCTTGTCGAGGATGCGGGCGCGGGCGGGGTCGAAGTCCTGGAGAAGATTCACGGGGGCCAGCGCGTAGAAGCCGGCGGTTTCCACGATGCCCTTCCAGCGCAAGGGGTTGGTGGCGATGGGACAGGCGGCCACCCGCAGCGGCGCGATTCCCTGGTAGAGACGGGATTCGAGTACGTTGACGGCGCGGGCATGGAGCACGGCGCGGCCGCCATCGTACAGGGTCAGGACAGACAGCGCGAAAATGGCGCCACCGCGGCCGTAGTGGCGGGTGCGAGCGCTGCCGGAACTGATTTCCGAACCGACCAGGCGGGACAGGAACGGCCCCAGCATGCCGAGCAGCAGGATGGACCACGCCCAGGGGTCGGGAAAGCCGGCGATGTCGAAATGGAACCACTGGCTGGAGAAGGGAAGCAGAAGGCGGACGCCGTAGGTATTGGTGAGATCGAGCAAAAGGTGCGACGCCACGCCGGCGAGCGCGGCGGCGAAGGCCCCCGGCCAGCGCAGCGGGGTGCGGAACACTACCCGGACCAGCGCCACCGCCAGCAGCGCCATGAGGGGCATGGCCAGCAGGGAATGCATCCAGTGGCGATGGTAGTGCAAGTAACTGAGCGAACCGCCGATGATGCTGACAGAATCCAAATCGGGGATGTTGGCGGCGACGACGAGGATAGCGGTCGCGTGCGGCGTCCAGCGGTTCAGGCCGGCGCGGCTCAGAAACAGGCCCACGGCGGTGTGAGTGAGGGTGTCCATGGAAACGGGGCGCGTACGGACTACCTATTGTAAGGGGAACGGGGGACGGTGGCGGGTCCGTCCCCGGCGGGAATCGGAGCGGGTTACGCGGAGAGGGGGAAGGAAGCGGGCTCGCGCATGCGGAGAACGCGTGCCGGACCGGCGTCCTTGTGGACCACGCCGCCAAAATAGTCGCGAAGGGGGAACAGCGGGTAGGGCTCGAGCTCGGCATAAACGCGGCCCAACTTCTCTTCCAGGTGGTAGATGGCATGGAAGAAGCTGCCGCGGTCCATATGGAGTTTCTGGCAGCAGAGATAGTAGTCGGCGCCCAGAAGAAAGTGGTATCGGAAGATGCGGTATTCCTCGCGAGTCAAGCTCCGCTCGGTGACCCGGAGGAAGTCGGCGAGATACTCTTCCCGTTTGCGGGAGAAGACGCGTCCGCCGGTGGGGCCGTTGCAGGGCTCCCAGGAAACGGAGGCGGTGCGCTCGCCGAGGGCGAGGCATTCCTTGAAGCCGGTCAAACACGAACGAAACACCCCACGAAGCACGCAATCGCAGGGAACTTTCCGATCTTCGCGATTCAGGACTAAGCCGAGACCTTCGCAGGACGTACAGGTTGCATTGGCAATGCCGATAGTTGTCGATCGATTCCAGAGCATCTTGAAGAACTCCTCCTTGCCCACCCCACTGCACCGATTGCCGTGGTATTGAGCTGCTGATCCCAATCTAGCCTGGGGTGGGGAAACGTCAACCTTTTAAGGTGAATACCTGCATCGTCTCCCACACTACCCTCATGTGGGCCTGGATCTCACAGTAGTCCTGTACGATTCTCAACAGTCTATGTTGCATTCAGTTAACAGGAAGGCGTGGAACTCTTTTGAATCCAGCATCAGGTTGACCTAAGATAGCGCCCTGCGCGATTATGGTACTCCCCTATTTCTCAGCGAAATATAGCTCGACATGAATACCCTGAATTTTGCTGAGCTACGGCGCCGCCTGGTGGCGTATCTCCGCGAAAAGGTACGGAATGGGGATATAACGGAACGCCGGCTGGCGCGCGTCACGGGGGTGTCGCAACCCCACATTCACAATGTTCTATGCGGGAAACGGGGCTTCTCGATGGAGATGGCCGACCAGGTATTGGAGGCACTGCGGAACGACCTGCTGGATTTTCTGGAGCCCGAGGATGTAGCGAAGTGGAATAGCCGGGAATGAAGTTGTGGTGGAATAGGAGACGGGGGCGCAGACGGAAATTGAGCCGATCCAAGAGCGGGTTGCCGGCGGGCGAAGAGCGGCTGAGGCGCCTGGCGCACAACATCGATCGCCTGGCGGACAAGGACGAAGATCTGATCCGCCGCGAGAGGGAAACGGAGGCATTGCGCCGCACGGCGGCGGCGCGGTTGCACGCCGTGTGTGCCGCCTTCGTGGGCGATCTGAACGGTTTGCTGCAGCGAGGCGAAGTCCGGCTGGACCCGGAGACGTTCGACGTGGACCTGTTTCAGCCGGACACGCCCACGCTGATACAGATCCAGGTGCGCGGACGAATCCTGCAGATCGCATTCACCGCCACGCCGGGCCTGGTGAGCACGGAAGAGTTCCGCATTCCGTACATTCTGGAAGGGTCGGTGCGCGCCTTCAATCAGCGGATGCTGGACAAACACCTGATGGAGGAACAACTGCTGTTCTTCACGCTGGAAGGCCGATCGAACCTGTGGCGGTATTTCGACACGCGGACGTACCGGTCGGGGCTCTTCGACCGGGAGTACCTGACGACGCTGATGGAAGAAGTGATCTGAAGCGGCGCCTTCCGGGCGCTAATCGACCGCATCCCCCTTGCCCGCCGTTGTATGATTCATGGAGAACCGGACGGTATACTCCTGTTCTCGCATGGCGCGCCGCAAGCGATGCGGGTTGGCGCAAATTTGGGGGTGAGCGATGAAACGGATTCAGAGGATCGTTGGCGCCGGTTTTCTGGCGGCGCTCATGGTGGCGGCCGCCGCAGGCCAAGAACAAGATGTCGAGGGCAGCAAGGACCATCCGCTGGTATCGCGGTATCCCGGGTCGGTCATCGCCAAGTACGGCGTCACGGAGTTCGACGAGTTCACGCTTCCGCTCGGGAAGTTGAGGACCAGCAGTGCGTTCGAGAAGACCCAGCATCTGGAGGGCAAGATCACGCGCATCGCCTACGACGCGCCGGCCGGCCGCTCCATTCTGGAAATCTATCGCAATTACGAGAGCGCTTTGAAGAAAGGCGGCTTCGAGATCCTGTTCTCCTGCGCCAACGACGAGGGCTGCGGAAGCGGAAGCCCCAGCTTGTACGCCGCCGCGGGGGCCGAGGACTGGAGTTGGGGCGCCGGCCACCGCTACCTCTCGGCGAAACAGTCCCGGCCCGAGGGCGACGTTTACGTGAGCCTGCACATCGGACAATGGAGCAACCTGAGCAAAGGATCCGCGCTGGTGCTCTACGTGGTCGAAGTGAAGCCTATGCAGGGCGACCTGGTCGCCGTGGATGCGGCGGCGCTCGCCAGCGACATCGGCAAGACGGGCCACTCGGCTGTGTATGGCATCTACTTCGATACCGGCAAGGCGGACGTGAAGCCACAATCCGACGACGCCCTCAAGGAGATTGCCAAACTGCTCCAGCAGGACGCCCAGCTCAAGCTGCTGGTGGTGGGCCACACCGATAGCGTGGGGACCCTGGCATCCAACATGGACCTTTCCAAACGGCGCGCCGAAGCGGTGGTTCAAGCGCTGACTTCCAAGTATGGGATAGCCGCCGCGCGGCTGACGGCCCAAGGCGCCGGCCCGCTGGCGCCCGTGGCTTCCAACAAGAGCGAACCGGGCCGGGCCAAGAACCGGCGGGTGGAGCTGGTCGAGCAGTAGACGCGGAGCGTTGCGGCTGGGCCGGCATCGCCCCGGCCCAAGGTTGGGCTTCGTTGGGGCGCATCTCCGGCCGGAACCGCGGGCGCACGGCGTGGTATCGCGCGAGCGAGCCTTCTCTCCGCGGCAAGAGTTCCGATGGGGCGAAATCCACGCATGGTACCCGCCTGGCAAACCCGGGTGTAGCCGCCGGCGGGCCAGCCGGCGTGCCCGGTGGCCCGATTGCCGGAGGAGATTGGAGCGGAAGCCAAGGGCTCCGCCGGCGGCACTCGACGGCACGCACACCGCGTGCGGGTCCGGTTGCGGGGAGGCTTGGCCAGCGGCTGATGGCCTATTTCTTCACAAACAAGGACACGGCCATCGCAAATCCCACGCCGATGACGATGCGGCGGACCGCCGTGCGGCCCAGTTTGCGCGCGGCGCCGGCGCCGAAATAGCCGCCCAGAATGGCGGCCACGGCCATCAGCATCACGTAGGGCCAGCTCACCATGCGGTTGCAGATGAAGTACACCGACGCGATGCCGTTTACGCTGCCGCCCAGGACCACTTTCAGGCTGTTCATTTCGTGGATGTCCTGAAGCCCCATGATGCTCAGCGCCGCCAGCATCAGGATACCGATGCCGGCGCCGAAATAACCGCCATACAACCCGACGGCGAGCTGGAACAACATCCCGCCGGCAAACCAGGAGGCCGACTGGTGCTTGGCGGCAACTTCGGCGCCCAGGGCGCGCTGCACCGGTTCCTGCGCCATGAACAGCAAGGTGGCGAAGAGGATCAAAAACGGCACCAGGCGGTCGAAGACGCCGGGCGGGGTGAGATGCAGCAGCCACGCGCCGGCCAGGCCGCCCGCCAGGCTGGGGACGACCATGAGCCACATCCGCGGCGCCACCCGCCCGGCTTCGCGCCGGTAGCCCCAGGCGCTGCCCACCGTGCCCGGCCAGATGGCTACGGTGCTGGTGGCATTGGCCGCCACCGAATTCAGGCCGAGCCAGATCAGCGCCGGAAACGAAACCAGGGTTCCGCCGCCGGCCACCGAGTTGATGGCGCCAGCCAGAAAGGCCGCGCCGAAGGCCACCGCGGCTTGCGGAAGAGTGAATGCCGGTGTCAAATTGCCAGCATAGCGTACCGCGGGGCGGGGACTGCCAGGGCGCGGCTGTCCGGGGTGCGCGACTTAGAAGTGGGCGGGGAGGCGATTCGCCCGCAAAACCGCTCGAATCCGAGCGTACGCGAGCGCAAGGCCCGCAGAGCAGCAGAGCCGCAACCCAACCGCGCGGGATATTCCGGGCTGCCGGGGGCCGGATCGTCTCGCGCGCAGGCGAGCTCCGCTCGCCGGGCCGCGCCCAGAAGGGCACCCGCAATCGGCCGCAGGCTGCCAGCCTGCCCCACATAAGACCGGTGCGGCGCGCGAAGAATTTGACAGGTAGTAGTACATAACGCCAGCGAAACCACTCCTGCGTCGCACACCCGGCTTTCTGGGGTCACCCGTTTTGGGGTTGGGTGCGAGACACACGCGGAACCTGTGCCGCGGTTTGCGGATTCGTGGCGCCGTGGCGGACCGCAAATTGCTGTGGGAATTCGTTGCGGAATCGGAGAAGCGCCTCGCGGATGCGAATGGCGGCCGGAAGTGAAGGCGGCGGGTGTGGCTCGGCGGAAACAGGTGCTGCTTCCTGGCAACGTCACATGAAGGGCCCGCGGGTGCGTATCATAGAGTTTATGTCCATTCGGTATTTCCATGGGGGGATCCTCCTGGCGGCGATGTGCTGTGCCGGGGCTTGGGCCCAAGAGTACAACATTACGACTGTGGCGGGGACCCCGGCCGCGCCCGGGTTCGCGGACGGCAATGCGCTGCTCACGGCGTTGCTCGACGCGCCAGGCTCCATTGCGCTCGATTCCAAGGGCAATCTGTACATCGCCGACGCCGGGAATCATCGAATCCGGCTGCTGACCGGCGGCAATGTGACCACCGTGGCCGGCACCGGCACCGCCGGATGGGCGGGCGACGGGGCGGCGGCCACCAGCGCCGAATTGAACTTCCCGGAAGGCATAGCGGTGGATTCCAGCGGCAATCTGTACATCGCCGACACGGGGAACCACGTGATCCGCAAGGTGGACACCACCGGGAATATCACCACCATCGCCGGCATAGCGGGCCAGATCGGGGCTATCGGCGACAACGGGCTGGCCACCAGCGCCGAATTGAGCTTCCCGTCGGCCGTGGCGCTGGATTCGAGCGGCAACCTTTTTATCGCCGACACCGGCAACAGCGAGATCCGCAAGATTGTGGGGAGCAACATCTTCTGCGTCCTGGGCTGCGGGATTACGGGGGGCTCGCTCGACCATCCCAACGCCCTGGCGGTGGACGCCTCGGGCGCGGTTTACATCGCCGATACCGAGCAGCATAGCGTGGTCAAGTATTCCGGCGTCACCCGGACCGTCCTCGCGGGCACTGGGAATCTCGGCTTTTCGGGCGACGGCGGTCCGGCCGTCAACGCGCAGTTCGACACTCCCGAGGGACTGGCGATGGACGCGGCCGGTTCCATCTACATCTCCGACTCTTTCAACGGGCGTGTGCGCAAGATCCTGAAGGACGGCACGATTGAGACGATCGGCGGCAATGGAGTCGCCGCCTACTCCGGCGACGGAGGGCCGGCCACCGCCGCATCGCTCTATTTCCCGCGCGGCCTGGCGGTGGATGGACAGGGCAACGTCTACGTGGCGGACAACGTCAACGGCTGTATCCGGCTGCTGACGCCGGCTTACCCCGCGATTAACGCCGGCGGGGTTGCCAACGCCGCCAGCGGGGCCACCACGCTGGCGCCAGGATCGCTGGCGACGGTCTACGGCAGTTATTTCACTTCGCTGACCGCGAAGGCCTCCGCGCCGCTGCCCACGACGCTGGGGGAGGTTTCGGTCACGGTGAACGGCGTCGCCGCGCCGATCGGCTACGTCAGTTCCGGCCAGGTGAATTTCCAGGTTCCGTGGGAGACGCCGACCGGGTCCGCCAGTATCAAGGTCTCCCAATCCGGCGGGGTGGGCAACACCGTCACGGTTCCGGTGGCGGCCTCGGCTCCCGGCCTGTTCGTGACGAGCGCCGGGGCGGCGGTGGTGCAGAACTATCCGAGCTACAGCCTGAATAGTTCCTCGAACCCGATTGCCGCGGGTGGAACGATTGTTGCGTATCTGACGGGAATCGGCGCGGTGGTCCCGGCGGGCGCGATCGCCGACGGGGCGGCCACCCCGGCCAGCCCGCTCTTCAACGCGGCGGCGGGATGCGGCGCCACCATCGGCGGAATCGCGGCGCAGGTGGGCTTCATAGGGATGACGCCGGGTTACGTGGGCCTGGCACAAGCCAACATCACGGTGCCGGCGGGGGTCAAGAGCGGCACGAATCCGCTGGTGGTGACGTGCGGCGGGCAGGCCAGCAACGCGGCGGCGATCAGCGTGAAGTAACCGGCGGGGACCGCGGCCAAGTCCGTAATCCGTCCGTAAGCGCTCTGACCCACAACGAACCGCCCGGCCAGCCATGCGTCCGCCATCCGCGGACCCGCACCGGGCTGGTGCGACCGGCAGAAGCCGTGAAGAAATCGGCCGGGCTGCCGGGTTGACAGACGAAAGCGTCTGTCCCACATTCCACTCGAAGGACTTGCAGCGAGGTGGGGAAGGCGCTTCCGCCTGCCAACCGATTTCTTCACGGCTTCTCGGGGAGCGGGCCCGGTGGCTGCGGGCTTACGGACGGATTCCGTGCCCAGTCCGGCGGCGGCCCGCGCCACTATAATGGGAATACATCATGTCTTCCTCCGCTCTGGAACTGGCTTCTCCGGAGGCCATTGCGCGTTACGAGCCGGTCATCGGGCTGGAAGTACACGTGCAGTTGGCCACCGCCACCAAGATCTTCTGCGGCTGCCCCACGGGTTTCGGCGCGCCGCCCAACACCAATGTCTGCCCGGTGTGCCTGGGGCTCCCGGGCGCGCTGCCGGTTCTCAACCGGACCGCCGTCGAACTGGCCGTCAAGGGCGCGCTGGCGCTCAATTGCCAGGTCAGGGCGCAATCGCGCTTCGCCCGCAAGAACTACTTCTACCCCGACCTGCCCAAGGGCTACCAGATTTCGCAATACGACGAGCCCCTGGCCGAACACGGCTTCGTGGACATCCTGGTGGAGGGCGCCACGCGGCGCATCGGCGTGACGCGCGTGCACATGGAAGACGACGCCGGCAAGAGCATCCACGACGGCTTCAAGGATTCGGACCGCTGCTCTTACGTGGATCTGAACCGCAGCGGCACGCCGCTTATCGAGATCGTCAGCGAGCCGGACATGCGAAGCTCCGACGAAGCCTACGCCTACCTGACGGAATTGAAGCAGACCCTGCAGTTCGTGGAAATCTCCACCTGCGACATGGAAAAGGGCCACCTGCGCTGCGACGCCAACGTGTCGGTGCGTATCCGCGGGACGGAGCCATTCGGCACCAAGGTCGAGGTCAAGAATTTGAACTCGTTCCGCTTCCTGAAACTGGCGTTGGAATACGAGATCGCGCGCCAGGTGGCGGTGATCGACGGCGGCGGCCGCGTGGCGCAGGAAACCCGGTTGTACAATTCGGACCTGGGGGAAACGTTCTCGATGCGCAGCAAGGAAGACGCGCACGATTACCGCTACTTCCCGGAACCCGACCTGACGCCGCTACGCATCGGCGAAGCGTGGCTTGCCGAGGTGCGCGCCTCCATGCCCGAGCTTCCGGCACGCAAGCGGGCCAGGTTCGCGGCGGAGTTCGGGCTGCGCGAGTACGATGCCGAAGTGCTGACGCAGACGCGCGCGGCGAGCGAGTATTTCGAAACCGCGGCCAAGGTGTCGGGCGACGCAAAATCGGCGGCCAACTGGGTGATGGGCGACCTGATGGGCCTGCTCAAGGCCGAGGGCAAGGAAATCGCCGATTCGCCGGTGAGCGCGGAGAATCTCGGCGAACTGGTGAAACTGATCGCCCGGGGCGAGCTTTCCCGCAAGCTGGCCAAGGAAGTGTTTCCCAGGATGTTCTCGACCGGCGCCACGGCCGGGACGATCGTCGAAAAGGAAGGGCTCAAACAAATCAGCGACACGGGCGCGCTGGAGAAGATGGTGGACGACGTGATCGCCGCCAATCCCAAACAGGTGGAGCAGTACCGCGGCGGCAAAACCACGGTGATGAACTTCCTGGTGGGCCAGGCGATGAAGGCCACGCGCGGCCAGGCGGGCGTGGCGGCGGTGACGGAATTGCTCAAACGGAAACTGGGGTGACGGCATGTTGAAGGTGGGCGACGCGGCTCCCGAAATTGCCCTTCGCACGGACGAAGGCGAAGAATTCCGGCTGACGGACCTGAAAGGCCGGCGCGTGGTGCTGTACTTCTATCCCAGGGCGGACACGCCGGGGTGTACGACGGAGGCTTGCGAGTTCCGCGACCAAACGGGCAAGTTCGCCGGGAAGGGCGTCGTGGTGGTGGGCGTGTCGCCCGACAAACCGGCGGCCCAGGCGAAGTTCAAAGAGAAATACGGCCTGCCCTTCACGCTGCTGGCGGATGAAGACAAGGCCGCGGCGCGGGCCTTCGGCGTGTGGAGAGAGAAGAACATGTACGGCAAGAAGGCGATGGGCATCGAGCGCACCACCTTCGTCATCGGCGCCGGCGGCACGATTGAGAAGATCTACGGCAAGGTGAAGGCCAAGGGGCACGCGGCGGCGGTGCTGGGGGAAGTGTAGGGGCTACGCGGTCGAGGCGGCCACCTGCTCGATTCTGCGCATCCATCCGTCAAAGTGGGGGCACTCCCGCCGAAGAGTGGCCATCCCGATCTGGGCTGAGATTTCGGGGCCGGCCACCGTCTTCTTGTAGCCGGGGAAGATCTGAAGGATTCGCTTGGATGGGGCCGAGTCGAAGCCGTCGTCGATGTGTTCCGGGGTGGAGAAGATGTCGCGGATCGACACCAGTTCGTCCATCTTCGACACCGCCCCGGGGAACGCGACCTCGAACTTCCGTGGGGCGGCAAACAGCAAGGCCTCGAACTCGTGGAGTTGAATGTAGGGGATGAACCGCCGGTGCGCCATGTCCCGCTCGAATCCCTCTTCCAGGCACTCCACGCGCCCGTATGGGTCGCGAACCTGCGCACAAGAGGCGAGGCCGGGGAAATCGCCTGGCAAGGCGTACAGATCGACCATGGTGGTGAACCACGAATCCAGATGGTCGTCCTGACGCATCCACAGGTCGAGGTCCTTTCGGAGGTGGCCGTACTTTACGAGCCCACCCCGGAAGGCCCGGGCCTTCAGCCGTCCGGTAGTCACGCGGTGAGCGTCGATGACTACGTTCAGCGGCCCAAGTTCGGGCGCTAGCACATTGTTGACGAAGGTCTCTTCGGTTTGGCCTTCCACCACGGCGTGCATTCGGATCATCGCGCCGGCCTGCCACCGAGGACATTCTTCTCCCACAGCTCGGACATGGTGTATTCCTCGCGCCACGCGGCCAGGGCGGAATCGTCCAGCCGGTGGAAGCTGGATTCGCGCCCGTTGCGATCCACCACCACGATATCGTGCGGTTCGAACCGGTCGATCAGCGACACGGACTGGGTGGCGACGATCACCTGGCAGTGCTGGGAGGCGCTCTGGATGAGCGCGGCCAGGACTTCGATCGCGTACGGGTGCAGGCCCAGTTCGGGCTCGTCCAGAATCAGCACATTTGGAAAGTCGGCCTCGGGCTGTTGCAGGAGTGTGACCAAGGCCATGGCTCGCAACATGCCATCGGCGGCCTGCGACGCTCCGAAGATCTGATCCGAGCCGCGTTCGCGCCACTTGAGGAGCAGCTTGCCATATTCCGGCTGGAACTCGAAATCGGCGAAAAAAGGCAGCACCAGCCGGAGGGTCCCGACGATCCGCCCGTAGTAGGCTGGCTCTACCTCGTGCAGCCGGTATAGAACCGCAGCCAGATTGCCTGCGTCCTCTTTAAGCCACCGGCCGTCGTCGATACTCCACTTGGACCGCATCCGCGACAAAGGCGAAGTGTCGTGAAACTGGTGGATGATGGTACGGCGGAGCGTAGTCAGGATGAACTTGGCGGTGGCGTTCCCGCCCTCGGCTTCGGATATCAGCTTGGGCTCCCGCTGTCCCACACCAAGTTGCGTACGAGGGCGAGACTGGCCGGTTCGCTGGAAGCGGTACCACTCGTCGGCGAAGACCAGCGTGTCTCCGGCTGCGTGAAACAGGCGGCAGCCGTATTCGTTGTCACCGGCTTCAGTCTCGAATCGAAGCGATGCCTCGATCTCGCGCGTTTTGGACGGCCCATCGTGAAGCAGTGCGCTCGCCCCGCCCTGCTCCGCCACAAAGGTCTGTAGGTTGCCCGGTGGAGTGAGCGCCCACGACAGCAATCGGAAAAACGAGATAAAGTTAGTTTTGCCTGCTCCGTTCGGTCCGATGAGAATCGTGATCTGTCCCGGCCGAAAGTCCGTCAGATCGCGAATCGTCTTAAACCCGCGCAGAGTCAAGCTGGCAAGGTGGGTCATGGGCTCCCCTCTATTCTAATACCGCTCTCCTTCCGCTCAGCCAGTTCGATGACCGTCGCCCGTGCCGTCCGGCAAGGCCGCGGCGCGGGCCTTCGGCGTTTGGAAAGAGAAGAACATGTACGGCAAGACGGCGATGGGCATCGAGCGCACCACCTTCGTCATCGGCGCCGGCGGCAGGATCGAAAAGATCTACGGCAAGGTGAAGGCCAAGGGCCACGCGGGTACGGTGCTGGAAGAGTTGTAAGGGCTACGGGCGAGCGACGCCTCCGGCAGGCTGCGCTTGTCGCGCGCTCACACCCGGATGACGGGCGGCGCATCGTGCGGCGCGGCATGACGGGCGGCGGCCGGGACCAGGGGACGCACCCAGGAGCGTTCGATTTCGACGGAGACGGAGCGCTGGAGCAAGTGGACGGAGAGCACCAGACGCTGGCGGCTCTTTTCGACAACCACCAGCCCTTCGAGGCCGATCAAGGGGCCAAACTCGATGCGTACGGGATTCCCCACTTTCAAATAGGGCCAGGGAACGGCTGGAAGTTGCGACTCGACCACGGTGCGGATGGCGGCGATTTCGGAGTCCTCTATGGGGTGAGGCACGCCCGCGATGGAAACGATGTGTTCGACCCCGCTCGCGGAAAGCACCGGGAGACGGTGGTTCACATCCAGACGGCAGAACAGATAGCCCGGGAATAGCGCGGCGTCCACTTTTTTGACACAACTCGCATACCGGCGGCACTCCAGGTAGCTCGGGAGAAATATCTCATATCCCCTTCCGTTGAGAGCCGTACCGACGAGCTGTTCCGCGCGGCTGCGCACACGGAGAGCAAACCATGGCAAAGAGGGATCACCCAGAATCTGTTCAGCAGACATTTGTAAACAACCGTCTGTTCCGATACTAGGACGTTTGGAAGGCTTCCGACAAGCGGCAATTCACAGTATTTTGCGGTATTCCCGAAGCGAATCGAACAGCAAGCCGCGAGTTTCAGACCTGTTGTATTCACTTGTCATACCTTCGAATACGACCGCAGACGCACTGGGTATCGTGAGCATCGCGCCACGAATTTCAGAGGCGAGGGCGGCGCACGGTGGACTACCCCGTGACCGGACCTTGATTTCCTCCGTGGAAGTGATATAGTGACCTAGAGCACTAGTATGCAGCTCTACGTCAACCCTTCGGACGAAGTTCCCATCTTCCGGCAGATTGTCCGGCAGATCACCGAGGGGATTGCGGGGCGGCGGCTGGCGCCGGGCGAGAAGCTTCCCTCTCATCGCGAACTGGCCGAAGAGCTGGTGATCGCGCCCATGACCGTCAAAAGAGCCTACGACGAGCTGGAGCTGCTGGGGTTCATCGAGACGCAGCGCGGCTGCGGCACGTTCGTTTGCGAGGCGCCGCCGAAACCGGACCGGTCGAACCAGCGCGACGAGACCAAGGCCGAAGCCCGGACACTGCTCGCCCGCGCATACCTGGGCGGCCTCGATTTCGCCGACGTTGTGAAACTGTTGAAGGAAGCGGACCGTGAGGTGATGGAGGGCCGTTCGCCGAAGGAGGATTCATGAGTTCCGTTTTGGAATTTCAGAACGTCGTCAGGGGGTACCGCGAGAACGAACCGGTGGTGGATGACGTGAGCTTCAGCGTAGGCAAGGGCGAAGTGGTCGGCCTGTTGGGGCGCAACGGGGCAGGGAAGACCACGCTCATTCGCCTGGCCATCGGGCTGCTGCAGCCGCAAGGCGGATCGGTGCGCGCCTTCGGGCTTTCGCCCACGGACCGGCCGGTCGAGGTCAAGAAACGGATCGGGTACGTGGCCGAAGACCAGGTGCTGCCGGCCGGGGAGTCGGTGCACGATCTGATCGTGTTCCACCGGTTTCTGTTCCCGGACTGGGACATGGAACTGGAGAGACAACTCCGGAGCCGGTTCGGCATTCCGTCGCAAGCGAAGATCGGCACGCTCAGCAAGGGGCAGGCACGGCAGGTGGCGCTGCTGTGCGCGGTGTGCCACCGGCCGGAACTGCTGCTGCTGGACGAACCGGCCGGCGGCCTGGACCCGGCCGCGCGGCGCGAGTTTCTGGAAACCGCCATTCAGCTTCTGAACCGCGAGGGTACCGCGATTCTGTTTTCGTCGCACCAGATGAGCGACGTGGAACGGATTGGCGCGCGCGTAGTGCTGATCGAGCGCGGGAAGGTTTGCCTGGATCGCGACCTGGCGCGGATTCGCGAGGATTTCTGTGTGGCGATGATACCTCGCAGCGCGCTACGGGATTCCGCCGCGCTCGAGCGCGCGCCCGGCTGCCTGCGGGTGCGGTCGTCGTTCGACAGTTGGCACGCCGTGTTCGAAAGGCCGCCCGAAGAGGTGAGCGCCGAACTGCAAGAACTGCTGGGCGTGGATGGCGTTCGCTGCGTGCGGCTGCCGCTGGAAGATCTGTTTGTGGAGATGGTGGGTGCCGAACGCTGAAGGAGGGAACATGCTGCGCGAACTGCTGGAACGCGATCGGGGGTGGAAGCTCTCTCCGGCAACGGCCCTGCTGGCGGCCGTTGCGTGGCCGTTCGTCTCCACGGAGCCCGCGGCCAATCCGATGCTGTTCGGCGCTCTGTGCTTCGCGTTCCTGCTCTTCGGCCGGTTCCACCAGCGTGCGACGGTGTTCGAGGCGGGACTACCGATTCCGGGCCGGCGGATTGTGGCCGCGCGGCTGTTGGCTGTGGCTGCCGTGCTCTGGCCCCCGGCGCTCCTGGTGATGGGGGAAACGCTGGTTCTGCGAGGCTGGAGGGACGCCATCCCGCTGCTGGAGTTGGCGGCGGCTGCGTCGCTGGTGGTGCTGGTGGTCCAGTCCAACCGAATCCGCGAGACGACCCTTCCGCCGTGGCCCGGGTACGTGGTGGCAGTTTGCGTCGGGTTTCCACTCATCCTGGTCCCCGGGCTCCTTTCGCACTGGGGAGCGGTGCTGGGCGTTTGCGTGGCCGGGAGTGCGGCGCTGCTCGCGAGGCTGTGGTTCAAAGTGCCCGATGGTTTTCAGATCGCGCCCTCTGGTGCCGCGCGGGCCAGGCGGTTTGCGGTGCGCTGTCCAGCCTGGTGCCGCGTGCGGTTGCCGGTCAGGTGGCCAGCCTGGCGTTTGTTCTTCAACTCGGTCTTCAACTGGCGGGTTTGGTGGGACCTGATCCTGCTCTACTGGCTGTTCGTGACGGGTATGTCTCTTGTGGTCGGTGCGAGATTGGTCATTTCTGCCCTGTCGGTCTGCGATCGGCTGGAATGGCTGCTCGTTCTGCCCGTCTCCCGCCGGAGGCTGCTGCTCATGATGGTGCTTCCGTGGCTCTCGGCGTTGATTGCACTCCTGTGGCTGAACAGCTTCGTCAGGTTCGATACGAAGGCGCCGGCGGTGTCCACCGGATATTCCGATGTCTGGCAGGAGAAGAAACCCGCCGGATCGGGAACGCCCAACGTCCTGGTGCCCGCGAGTTTCTGGCGGTGGGCATGGGGATGGAAAGCTCCCGTTATCCAATCGCCGTGGGGAGAGAAGACCGAGCCGAGAACCTTCATTCGTCTGGGATTCGCTTTTTACAACCCCTACTCGGTGGCGCCGGACAACTCGGCGCGATTTCTGGAATGGCAATTCGCGCGGGCATCGGAAGCGGTCTGCGGCCGCGGTATCCCAATCACGCACCGGATCCGAACGCGCAGCATCGAGGCGCTGGTGGCCACGCTAGTCTTCCTGGGCATGTTCCACTTGATGTTCTGGGCGAAGACTACTGGACGCCGGGGCCGGTGGTGGCTCATCCTGCTTTGCGTCCTCGTGCCGTTCTTTTGCGACTTCTTCACCACCGATCGGGTGATCCGGGACGGGCCGTTGAGCGAAGTCATCACGCTCCGCCTGGCCGCCATTCTGCCGCAGAACCCGGCCGCGCTGGTGGCGCTCGCCGTGTTGCTGCTCGGCGGCCTGTATTGGGCCGTCGAGCAGCAGTTCGAGAAGGTAGACTTGATACCGGACCTCAAGCCCGCGAAGGGCGAGCGGTAGAGCGTCCGCCGCCGAAAAACGACTTACTTCGCCACGCCCTGCGTCACGCCCGCCTGTTCCTTCAACGCCTCGGCCTTGTCGGTCACTTCCCAGGTGAATCCCTCTTCCGTACGGCCGAAATGGCCGAAGGCAGCGGTCTTGCGGTAGATGGGACGCCGCAGCTTCAGCGTGTCGATGATGCCGCGGGGGGTTAGCAGGAAGTTATCGCGCACCAACTCGGTGAACCGCTCGTCGGGGATGACTCCGGTGCCGAAGGTGTCCACCGTCACCGAAACCGGATCGGCCACGCCGATGGCGTAGGCGAGCTGCACTTCGACGCGGCTGGCCAGTTTGGCCGCCACCAGGTTCTTGGCGATGTAGCGCGCCATGTAACAGGCCGAACGGTCCACCTTCGAGGGATCCTTGCCGGAGAAAGCGCCGCCGCCGTGACGGCCCATGCCGCCGTAGGTGTCGACGATGATCTTACGGCCCGTGAGACCCGTATCGCCGTGCGGTCCGCCCACCACGAAACGGCCGGTGGGATTGATGTGGTACTTAGTCTGGGAATCCACCATGCCCGAGGGAACGATGGGGTCGATGATGTGCTTCTTCACCTCGCGGCGCAGCTCTTCGGTGGAAATCTCGGGACTGTGCTGCGTGGAGATGACCACGGCTTCGATGCGCTTGGGGGTGTTGCCCACGTACTCCACGCTGACCTGGCTCTTGCCGTCGGGACGGAGGAAATCGAGGCCGGCCTGGCGGCGGACCGTCGAGAGCTGCTGCACCAGCTTATGGGCCATCATGATGGGCAGCGGCATGAGTTCGGGCGTCTCGTCGCAGGCGAAGCCGAACATCATGCCCTGGTCGCCGGCGCCGCCGGTGTCCACTCCCATGGCGATATCGGGCGATTGCGACTGAATCAGGTTGTGCACGCCGCAGGTGTGGCAATCGAATCCATAAGTGGCGTCGTTGTAACCGACGTAGTCGATGGTGCCCCGCGCGATGCGCTGAACGTCCACGTAGGTCGAGGTGGTGATTTCGCCGGCTACGATGCAGGTTCCGGTGGTGACTAGAACCTCGCACGCCACGCGGCCGGTGGGATCGTCCGTCAGGACGGCGTCCAATACGGCGTCAGAAATCTGGTCGGCGATCTTATCCGGATGACCTTCCGTGACGGACTCCGACGTGAAAAGGTATTTCCTGTTGTTCGACAAACTAGCCTCCCGCGATGAAATAGAATTCGACGGCCTGTGGGGCAGGATGGCATCCCGCGGCGAACCCGTGCAAGGTTCGGAAGGCGGGATGCAATCCCGCCGCAGGTTGCAAACCTGCCCCACATACTGTGCTCATGAATTGCATTTAGTACCGGTAATGATCGGGCTTGTACGGCCCTTCCACGGCCACACCCAGGTACTCGGCCTGGCCGGCGGTGAGCGTGGTCAACTTGACGCCGATCTTCTCCAGGTGCAGACGCGCCACTTCCTCGTCCAGTTTCTTGGAAAGCGTGTAGACGCCGGGCTTGTACGCGTCGCGGTTCTTCCAGAGATCCATCTGGGCCAGCGTCTGGTTGGAGAAACTGTTGCTCATCACGAAACTGGGATGTCCGGTGGCGCAGCCCAGGTTCACCAGGCGGCCTTCGGCCAGAACGAAAATGCTGTGGCCTTCCGGGAACGTATACATGTCCACCTGCGGCTTGATGTTGGTCTTGCGGGCGCCGGACTGGTTGAGGCGGTCCACCTGGATTTCGTTGTCGAAGTGCCCGATGTTGCACACGATCGCCTGGTCCTTCATCTTCCGCATGTGTTCCAGCGTGACGATGTCGCAATTGCCGGTGCAGGTGACGTAGATATCGCCGCGGCCCAGGGTGTCCTCGATGGTGGTCACCTCGAAGCCTTCCATGGCGGCCTGCAGGGCGTTGATGGGGTCGATTTCGGTGATGATGACCCGCGCGCCCATGCCGCGCAGCGAGTGCGACGAACCCTTGCCCACGTCGCCGTACCCGCACACCACCACCACCTTGCCGGCCACCATCACGTCGGTGGCGCGCTTGATGCCGTCGGCCAGCGACTCGCGGCAGCCGTACAGGTTGTCGAACTTCGACTTGGTGACCGAATCGTTGACGTTGATGGCGGGAACCAGAAGCGTGCCGGCTTCCTGCATCTTGTACAGGCGGTGCACGCCGGTAGTGGTCTCTTCGGAAACGCCGCGCCACCCCTTCACCATGTCGTGCCAGCGCGCCGGGTTCTCGGCGTGGACCCGCTTCAGCAGATCCTTGATGACGTCCTCTTCATGGCTGCCGGAGGGCGTGTGCACCCAGCCACTGCCGTTCTCCAGTTCGTAGCCTTTGTGGATGAGCAGCGTGGCGTCGCCGCCATCGTCCACGATCAACTGCGGTCCCAGGCCGCCGGGATGGCTCAGCGCCTCGTAGGTGCACCACCAGTAGTCTTCCAGCGATTCGCCCTTCCAGGCGAAGACCGGCACGCCGGTGACGGCAATGGCGGCCGCGGCGTGGTCCTGCGTGGAGAAAATGTTGCAGCTCGCCCAGCGCACCGAAGCGCCCAGATCGGCCAGGGTCTCGATCAGCACCGCCGTCTGGATGGTCATGTGCAGCGATCCGGTCACGCGCACGCCGTCGAGGGGCTTCTCCCGGGCGTACTTGCGGCGAATGGCCATCAGGCCGGGCATCTCGCTTTCGGCGATCGAGATCTCCTTGCGGCCCCAATCGGCGAGGGAGAGGTCGGCCACTTTGTAGCCGGTCTGGGGCAGAATCGCGGTGCTCATTTTTAGAATCCTCGTATCAAGAAATCTTGATAAGCTGATATTATAAAATTTCAGCCATGGCGTCAACCCTTAAATCGCTGAGGCTGGCGGCCGATCCGAACCGCCTGCGGCTGCTCCTGCTGCTGTGTCAGGACGAGCTGTCCGTGGCGGAGTTGCAGGAGATTCTCGCGCGCGGCCAGAGCCACATCTCCACGCACCTTTCGCAGCTCAAGCACGCCGGCCTCGTGGACGACCGCCGCACCGGCAAGAATTCCTTCTATCGCCTGACCGCGCCCGCCGAGTTGATGAACCTGCTGCGGCAGGCGGCGAGCGAAGTCCCGGAAGTCGCCGAGGACCGCGCCGCGCTGCGCCTCGTCCTGCGCCGCCGCCAGGACAAGATGCGCCGCTACTTCGACGAGCTGGCCGGAAAGTTCGGACGCCAGTACGTGCCGGGCCGTTCCTGGAAGGGCATCGCCGAAGCGCTCCTCAAGCTCATGCCGCCGATGGTGATCGCCGACCTGGGCGCCGGCGAAGGCAGCATCTCCCAGTTGATGGCCCAGCGCGCCAAGAAAGTGATCGCCATCGACAACTCGGAGAAGATGGTGGAGTTCGGTTCCGAACTGGCTCGCAAGCACGGCATCGGGAACCTGGAATACCGCCTGGGCGACCTGGAGGACGTGCCCATCCGCGGCGGCACCGTGGACCTGGCGTTTCTCAGCCAGGCGCTGCACCACGCCGCGCATCCCGAGCGGGCCGTGAGCGAGGCGTGGCGCATTCTGAAGCCGGGCGGTCGGATTGCGGTGCTCGATCTGCATCGCCACCACGTGGAAGAGGCGCGCGAGATGTACGCCGACCTGTGGCTGGGCTTCACCGAGCTGGAGATCGAGCGCTACCTCAAGGGCGGCGGATTCAAGAACGCCGAGACCGCCATCGTCTATCGCGAACCCGAGCCGCCGCACTTCGAAACCATTTTGGGGACCGGCGAGAAGTAGGGCAGCCTGGCGCGGGCGGGCAGCCGGCCGGCCCACTCCCGCGTCCGGCTTAGTTCCGGCGCCAGATCCGCCGGCGCCATCCCCAGCCGAGAATTCCCGCCAGGGCGGCCAGCGCGAGCGTCAACGGTTCCGGAGTGGCGTTTGAGAATGCCAGGTACTGTCCGTTGCTCAGGTTCCCGGAACTCGCGACGATGAACGCGCCCATCGAGGCTCCGGTGGTCCCGTTAAACTCTTCCACGCCCTGCGAGTCGGTCACGTAAAGATTCCCGTTCGGACCGAATGTCAGGTTGAACGGGTTGCGCCAGGCTCGCGGTGGCTCCGAATATACCCAGAAACGCGCCCGTCGTGGGGTCGAACATATCCACGACGCCGATGGTTTCATCCGCCACGTAAAGGTTGCCGTTCGGACCGAATGTCAACCCGGAGGGACCGGACAGCCCGGCGAGACCGGGGCCGCTCCCAATGGGAACCAGCACTTCGAGGAAGTTGCCTGTGGGGCCGAAAACGTCGATGCCGTTGATCCCGTCCGTGATGTACAGGTTGCCGCTGGGTCCGAAGGCGAGCCCGTTGGGATAGTCCAGTCCACCGGCAGGGCCGTAGTCCGGCGGGATGAACTGTGTGAGAAACGTGCCCGTTCCGCTGTAGACATCGACAAAGCCATAGCCCCCGGACCCGTAGTCCGCTACGTACAGATTCCCGCCGGGTCCGAATGCCAGCCCGGATGGGGAAACCAGCGGATCTATTCCGGTACCCGCCGGAATAAACTGATCGATAAACCCGCCCGTCGTTCCGCTGAAGCGGTCGACCGTGCCGAACAAGTTGTCTCCCACGTAGACGTTACCGTCCGGGCCCACGGCGACACCGGTGGGAAAGCCCAGCAAGCCGGAAATCGAATCCTGGTTGATGAACGCGCCGGTGGTCCCATCGAACGTCGTAAGACTTGCGTAACCACCACCCGAGTCCCCGACGAACAGCAATGTCCCGGCATGGGCCGGTATTATTAAACCGGCTGCGAAAAGCAGGATAGCTGAGATTGGGTTCAACCGCCTGGACCATCCGGTCGCGCGCGATCGTAAAGGAACGGCCATGTCTCCTCCGTGGGCCAAAGCTCGCAGCCCTTTGATGCTTCATGCCCGGGCTGTGCGGCTTGGCAACGATTATACCTTGGCCGGAGACGATTTTGTCGAATCGGACATGCAGCTTTGCCGGCCATACCCCATAAAGTCCGGGTCCCAGAGACTACGCGGCTTTGGCCATCGGCAGGCGCTTCACGCGCGCCAGCCCGCAAATTTCCAGCGCGCGGATTACCGGCCATGCCGGGTCGATTTCGCCCCGCCGCACCGCCATCCGCGCCGAAGTCGGGTACTGGTGATGGTTGTTGTGCAGCCCCTCGCCCGCCGTCAACAGGGCGATGGACTGGAGGTTGGTCGCCTTGTTATCGAAGTTGCGGTAGCCCACCATGTGGCAGATGCTGTTGATGGACGAGTTCAGCAGGACGTACAACACGATGTGAATGGCCCATGCCGCCAGGCCCCACCACACGCCGAACATCAGCATGAAGATCGCCAGGCCGCCGAATACGCCGTACTCCGCGCCGGGGATTTTGTCGATCGCGTCGTCCTTCCAGTCGGGTGTGTATTTGCGGACCACCGCGGGGTTCCGGGCTTCCCTCCGATACAGGAAGTAGTTGCCGAACAGCACGGTCCACATGCCGTACAGATAGGGGCTGTGGGGATCGCCCACTTCATCCGAAAAGTGGTGATGCTTGCGGTGCACGGCGGCCCAGTGGCGCGGCACCACGCCGGTGAACAGGCTAAGTTCCAGGTGCATCAGAAACGCCACCGCGGGATGCAACTCCACACCGCGATGGGTCTTCGAGCGGTGCAGATAGATGGTGGTGAAGAGCACCGAGACCTGCAAAATCAAGAGGGTAATTACGGACATCCAGACCGGACTCATTCACTCTCCGCCCCGATCATAACAGGTCCCGGCGAGCGGCCTTGTTAATTTCGGAGTCCAGCCCCCTGCCCGGGAGGTCCCTGATACAATACGGATTCGCTCTCACGGAGAAACTCTTGCGATTCATTACCATTCAACAAGACGGCCATCCCCGGCCGGCGGTCCGGCAGGACAGCGAAATCGTCGGCCTCCGCGACGCCGGGTTCGACTCGATGCTCTCCCTCATCGCCGGCGGCGCGGACGCGCTCGACCGCGTGTCGCGGTGGATCGCCAACGCTCCCGCCAGCAGCCGCTGGGCGCCGGGCCGGGTGAGACTGCTGGCGCCCATTCCGCGCCCGCCCAAAGTGATCTGCATCGGGCTGAACTACCGCGAACACGCCGCCGAATCGAAAAAGGCGGTCGCCGAGGTCCCCACGGTGTTCTCCAAATTCTCCACCGCGGTGATCGGCCCCGGCGAGGCCATCGTGCTGCCCAGAAACTCCGCCAAGCCGGATTACGAAGCGGAGCTCGCGGTGGTCATCGGCAAGGGAGGCCGCCACATTCCCGAAGCCCGCTGGCGCGAGCACGTCTTCGGCTACACCATGGTGAACGACGTGAGCGCCCGCGACTTTCAGATGGCCACCAGCCAGTGGATTATGGGGAAGACCTTCGACACCTTCGCGCCGCTCGGCCCCGCCATCGTGACCGCGGATGAGATTGCGGACCCGCAGAATCTCGCGATTTCGCTGGTGCTTTCGGGCGAGGTGATGCAGGATGCGAACACGCGCGAGATGATTTTTCCCGTGGCGCGGCTCATCGCCTTCCTGTCGAGCGTGTTCACGCTGGAGCCGGGAGATGTGATCGCCACCGGCACGCCCCCGGGCGTGGGTTTCGCGCGCAATCCGCCGCGCTGGCTGCGGCCCGGCGACGTGGTCACGGTGCGCGTGGAAGGCCTCGGGGAATTGACCAACCCGGTAGTCGCCGAAGCCTGAGCGGCCCGGTTGGCGCCGCCGCTACTTCTTGTGCTTCTGGGCGGGCTCCGGCCCGATGCGCTCGATGGTCACGCCGATGAGTTTCACCGGGTCGACGGGCTTCTCCCCGTGGTACGGCGCACTGCCGATCTTGTCGACCACGTCGAGCCCGTCCACCACCGTTCCGAAGATCGCGTACTTGCCGCTCCACTCCAGGACGGGCCCGGTGGTGATGAAGAACTGGCAGCCTCCCGTGTCCTCTTCGCCGCTGTTGGCCATTGCCAGCTTCCCCGGGCGATCGAACCGCAGCCCAGGGAGGAACTCGTCGCGGATGGTGATGCCGCAATTGTGCGTGGATGTCCCATTGGCGCTGCCCGACTGGATCGCCTTGCCCGGAACCACGCGGTGGAAGGTGATGTTGTCGTACAGCGGCCGCTTGACCATGGCGCGGGTTTTGGGGTCGCGCCATGGCTTGGTGCCCTGCGCCAGCGCGACGAAGTTCGCCACGGAGATGGGAGTCTCCTTCTCGTAAAGCTTGGCGGTGAACTTTCCCATGGACGTGGAGAAGATGGCGTAGAGGCCGCTGGGGAGCGCGGGCGCGGCTTCCTGCGCCAGAGCGGCGGCGGCCAAGAGAAACAGGGCGATGGGTCTCATGTGATCTGCCATTGTAAGCCGATTCGCGCGGAGGCGTGGAAGCCTGGGGCCTGCTAAGATCGAAGAAGCGCGCGCCCGTAGCTCAGGTGGATAGAGCGGCTGGCTTCGAACCAGTAGGTCGGGAGTTCGAGTCTCTCCGGGCGCGCCAGGTTCCAAACCGTGGAAGGCGCGCCGACTGGGGGGTGCCAGATGGAGATGCGCTGTAGGGCGCGGCGAACGGCCCTGGGACCGGCGTTCGCCCAATGCCTTGCAGTAGGAAATGAAGCCAATGGTGTTGCGGTTCAACGAACGGCGGGCGACTGAGGCGGCGGCCCGCTTCCTGAAATTCCGCGGCGGCCGGATGAGCTATCTGAAGCTCGTCAAGATGCTGTACTTCCTCGACAGGGAAGCGCTCTTGCGGTGGGGCAGGCCGGTGACCACCGACAGATACGTCTCGATGGACAATGGACCGGTCGTCAGCCGGATCTACGATCTGATTCGAGAGGAACCGGCTCCGGGCGCCGATTCGATCTGGCGCCATTTCATCTCTGCCCCCGAGGGTTGGGAAGTCTCACTCATTGCGGAGCCGGAGCCTTCCGAACTCTCCCGCGCCGAGGAAGCGTTGATCGAGGAGATTTACGCCGCCTACGGAAAGATGACCCGTTGGGATCTGGTGCGTATGTCGCATGAACTTCCGGAATGGCAGGACCCCAAGGGCAGCGCGATCCCGATTCAATACAGCGACATTCTGCGCGCCGGCAACAAGACCGAGACTGAGATTGCGGCCGTCGAGGCTGACCTGGAGTCGCTGGCAGCCGCCGAAGCCATGCTGCAGCCGGCATAAATGGACTGCGGCGACACGTTCCTCATGCCCGCCCCTGGAGGGGTGGCTACACCCCACCTGTGGATCGTCGTCACCCAGCCCGACCCGCGGACCCACCTTTGCGCCATCGTTAGCGTAACCACCCTGCGGAACAGCAAGGACCGGACGGTGATCCTCCGGCCTGGCGACCATCCGTTCGTGCGCCACGACTCGACCATATTCTACGGAGATGCCATGATAGTGGATGTGCTGCGGTTGGAAGCCGAGATCGCGGCGGGCCTGGCAGTGGTCCGGGAGAAGTGCTCGGCGGCGACCCTGAAGCTGGTTCAGGACGGCGTGGTCGCATCGCCGTTCACGCGGCCGAAGATCCTGCGATTCTGCCGGGAGCGCTGGCCGCGATAGCGCGTCGGTGGGCCTCGCGGAACGTTGGCCGCCCGCCTGCTCGCCCGCCCGATCGAGGTCATCACCATGTCGAAAAAAGCGGAACATACCCAGTCCGTCCCCGTAATCGGCGACGGCGCCACGCTCGGCGTCATCGGCGCCGGCGTGATGGGCCAGGCGTGGAAATCGTCGATTATCATTAGGGGAGGTTCTTATGCCGAAGCGACTTATCCCCATCCATCCCGGAGAAATCCTCCGGGAAGACGTTCTCGTACCGCTGGACATGAGCGTCAACCAGCTTGCCAAAGCGCTCGCCGTGGACGCCGCCCGGCTCAACGAGATTGTCCGCGGCCGGCGCGGCATCACCGCGGACACGGCGCTACGTCTGGCGCGCTACCTCGGCACTACCCCCGAATTCTGGCTGAACCTCCAAACCCACTACGAATTGCGGGTCGCCAAGCAAGCCAAGCTCGCGGACATCGAGCGTACGGTGCGGCCCCGTTCCGAGGCAGCGTAGCGCCGCAGCCACGCTTTCCCGTTTCCTTTCGCGCTGCGTCTACTTACTCCCGCCGTTGGACCATATTTGGGAAAACCGATTGCCCCTTGTTATTTTCTCTTTCCTGGCCAGCAGGGATCCCCTTTTGGGCGCATTTCATGCGCTCTACACCGGGATCGCCAGCCACCAGTTAAACTATGTCGTGGGCTTGGACATTCGGTGGTTCTTCGACAACGTTGGGCGCCGCCGGAGACGGGCAGCGGTTCGAGACGAAGAAAGGGGCTCCGCCAGGGACCGTGATCCGGAAGATGGTGGCGCGCGGCGGTTCGGACTGGCGCCGCGCCCTGAGAGGACGCGTCCGGCCGAATTTGGGCGCTATGCCGCCGATCGGCGTGGGAAGCTTGGTTAAGGCCGATTGGCGACATGCCCGCGCCTTCGGCCAAAGCATAGCCGGCTGCGCCGCGAGGAGGAAGAACCATGACCGGTAGACTGATATTCGAGAACCTTCGCCACAAGCCCGCGCGCACCTTCCTCAGCGTCCTGCTGATCGCCGTCCCGGTGACGCTGATCCTCTGCCTGGTGGGCCTCAGCCACGGCATGATGGACGAAACCGTGCGCCGCGCCCGCTCCATCGGCGCCGACATCAACTTGCGGCCGCCCGGTTCCACTATGTTCACGCTCGGCGGCGGCATGTCCGACAAGGTGGTCGCGGTGCTGGCCGGGATGCCTCACGTCAGAATGGCCATGGGCGTGGTGAATCAGAGCGTCGGCAGCCTTACGCTCTTCGCCACCGGGCTCGACCTTGGTCAGTTCACCGCCATGAGCGGCGGGTTCACTTACCTTCACGGCGGGCCGTTCCAGGGCCCCGACGACGTGATCGTCGACGAATTTTACGCCACGCAGAGACACAAAAGCGTGGGCGATTCCATCGAGATCCTGAATCGCAACTGGCGCGTCTGCGGCATCGTGGAGAACGGCAAGTTCACGCGCATCGCCTTTCCGCTCGACGTGCTCCAGCAGCGGACCGGTAATGTGGGCCGCGTCAGCCAGGTTTACCTGAAGCTCGACGACCCCGCCAATACCGAATCGGTCATCCGCGCCATCAAGAGCCAGCCCGGTTGGGAAGACTACCCGGTGTACTCCATCGCGGAATTCACTTCGCTGATTAGCACCAGCGATCCGGGCGGCCTGAAAGCGTTCACCGCGGTGGTGATGGGCATCGGCGTGGTGATCGGTTTTCTGGTGGCGTACCTCTCCATGTACATGGCCGTGCTGCAGCGCACGCGCGAAATCGGCATTTTGAAATCGCTGGGCGCCTCCAGCGCCTTCATCCTGGGCGTGATTCTGGCCGAAGCGGCGGCGCAGGGGTTGGGCGGATGCGCGCTGGGTATCCTGCTCAGTTTCGGTGCGCGCTGGCTGATCCACTTTATGGTGCCGGCGTCGCTTACCATGGAGATCGTGCAGGCGTGGTGGCCGGTCGCCAGCGCCATCGTGCTGGCCGCCACGCTGTTCGGCGCGCTGTATCCCGGGTTGGGTGCGGCCCGCCAGGATCCCATCGAGGCTCTCGCTTATGAATAGATCGCTCGCCGTTCGCGCCGCCCTGGCGCTTCTGGCCGCCGCGGGGCTGGCGCAGGCGCAGTCCGTGGACCAACTTCTGGCCCGGCTCGATACTGCCGCCGCCACTTTCAAGGGAGCCAAAGCCGACATGCGGAGGACTTCGTACACGGCGTCCATCCACGTCACGGACGTGGAAGACGGCTCCACGGTGATTCGCCGTTCGGGCTCGAAGAAGCTGGAATTCCGCATCGACATGGCGGGCGCCAACGCTAATACCTGGGTCGTCCGCGACCAGTCGGCGGAGCATTACCTTCCCGCCATCTTCCAGGTCGAGGTCTGGGATATCAGGAAGTACCGCGACATCGCCCAGACGCTGCTGGTCCTGGGCTTTGGCATGTCGGGCCGCGAGTTGGCGGCCAGTTACGCCGTCTCGAACCCGCGCCGCGACCCCGTGGCCGGCCGTGCTGCCACCGCCATCGACCTGGCGCCCAAATCGCAGGACGTGATCGAGAAACTGCACCTGAAGAAGGTGGAGCTCTGGGTGGCCGACGACACCGCCGCGCCGGCGCGGGAGAAGTTCTACTTCAGCGATGGCAATACCTGGACGGTCGAATACTCTAACGTTCAGATGAATCCGAAGCTGCCGGCCAGCGCGCTCGACCTGCCCAAGGGCGCTAAGCGCGTGAAGATGCAGTGACCCGTGTGCCGTGCCTCAACGTTCCGGACCCTTGCGAACCGGCAACGGGGGCGCGGGCCAGCGGCCGCACTTCAGGTTCCAGTAGGCCCACGAACGCGCATCGAAGACCCCGGGCGGGGCGTTATCCAGAGCTTCCCGGAACTCGTCCATTCCCGCCACGCCGTCCAGCGCCCGCAAGTCTTCCACGGTGCCATATGTCATCACGTGCGCGAGAAAATGCGCCGGGTCGGCCAGCGCTTCCGAAGGCGGCTTGAACCAAACCACGCGCTCCGCCACGGCGAGCGACTCGCGGGTCTCCGGCAGCGGCTTCATCGCGCGCATCCAGTCTCGCCGGGGCGCTTCGCGTAGGGCGCCAAGGTCGGCAGTCTGGCCGCATCGACGGCTTCGACTGCCTGAATGAGCCGCGAGCGTACTTCGGCCGCGAGCGCCGGTAAGTCGTCAAAGTAACTGAGCGCCTTCAGTGTGATCAGCGGATTGAACCCGCGCCCGTACACAACCATCCCCGCCGCAAGTACGGCGGATAACTCGATTCCGTGCCGCAACAGAGCGTCGATATCGACGTAGTCCTTCGCCTCGGCGCGCTTTTGCAGGACCGCCGCCTTGGTCCCGGCGATATCCAGCAGCGAGGCAACATGAAGAAGTGTATCGCCCGCCAACTCGGGAGCTGCCACTTGTCCCAGGCCAAGCCCGCCGAAGAACGATACCAGCACCGGCCCGCCTCGATCCACGCGGCACGTCAAGGTGTCCGCCGCCGTCTGCACCCGTTCGGCGTCCCTGAGGTACGGTACCTGTCGCGCCAATCGATCGGGATCGAAGGACGCGTTCGAAAAGAACTCGAAGTCGGCCGATTCCCGATGTCCCAGCCGCAACGCCAGGGCCGTGCCGCCGTAGAGCGTAAATCTGTCCGGCGTGGCGCCCAACTCCGTCCAAAAGGGCTCGTTGCGCCGCGGACAACGTGGCGAGGTTGGGGATGAACGCCATCGATCCATTGATAGCGCATTTTGCCCCGGAAAGGCAGAGCTGCATCGCAGGCCCAAACTGTCCCCTCGCCCGCCGAGCTATTCGCCAGTCCAACGGAGGTCGGGCCGAACGAGACGCTCCGCCCATTTCCATGTTAAGCTAGCTTAAGCTAGACCATTGAGGAGCCTATGCGGGAAATCGGCGCATTCGAGGCCAAGAACACGTTGGGCGCTCTGCTGGACCGCGTCCTGGAAGGCGAGGAGATCGTGATCACGCGCCATGGCAAGCCTGTAGCCCGACTCGTGCCGAATGTCGGCGTCGACCGGTCCGCGGCCCAGGCCGCAGCCGGGCGAATTCGCACCAGGGCGCAAAGCCTGAAGGCTGGCGAATTCCGCTGGGACGCGCTCAAGGCGGACCGGGACGCCGGCAGACCGTGAGCGTCGTCGTGGACAGCTCGGCGGTGTTGGCGTGGGTGTATCGCGACGAGACCACGGGGGCCATCGGCGAGGTTTTCGCCCTCGTGATGGAACGCGGCGCGTGGGTTCCCGCGCTGTGGAGGCTGGAAGTCGCCAACGTTCTGGAAATGGGCGTGCGGCGCGGCCGTCACGACGCTGCGTTCCGGGATGCGACGCTTGCGGACCTGGCCCTTTTGCCGATCCGCGCCGATCCGGAAACCGATCGCCATGCCTGGGCTGCTACGTTGCGCCTGGCCGAGCGGTACAAGCTGACAGTGTACGATGCGGCCTACCTGGAATTGGCGCAACGACGGGGGCTGCCGCTGGCCACTCTGGATTCGGAACTTCGCGACGCGGCTAACGCGGAAGGCGTGATTCTGCTTGGCAAGCCGTGAAGCGCCCGCCCACCCCTCACTTCCCGCGCGCGATCTGTTTCATCGCCTTGGCGAACTCGTCCGGCGTCCGCACCACCAGCGTCTTCCCCTTCAGCCCCGCCACCAGGTACTCGATGGTGTCGTGCACCGGGTCCGTCAGGAAGGGAGTGTCACTCGCCCACCCCATTTCGTCGGGACGGCGGATGTCGGCGTTGCTGCGCGGCGCGATGTCATTGGGAACGTCGTGGAGCGAACTGGCCCGCCCGCTCCGGCCCGAGCTCCGTCCCAGTCCCGCCGCGAACGCCACCGGCCGCTCGTATTCCACGTAGAAGAATTTCGGCCCGCCCGCTCCGCGATTCCAGATTTCCGAGGCGCGCTTGTCGGCCAAGTGTCCCCGCGGCCCCAGAAACACCACGGCATCCGAGCGGTTCTCCGCCTCCAGTTCCCGGTTCACCAGTCCGGCCAGCAGGTCCACGCGGCCCTCCGGATGTTGCAGCGTCTGGTAATCCACAACCCCGAGTTGCAGGTCGAACATGGCCTGGCGCACGGTCTCCAATTTGTCCGGCGTGAAGCGCTCCTCCCGGTAGATCTCCTTCTGCCGGTCGAGATTGAACACCACCAGCCGCACCGAGTCCGCGGGCGCCAGATCCAGCAGCGAAGACAGGGCGCCCAGCAGCGTGACGGCGTCGCTGGCCTGAATCGTCGAGCGGCGCGGCGAAGCGGGCGCGGCATGCAGCAGCACCGTCAGCCTGCCAAGCGGCGCATCGCCGGGCGAACTGACGGGCCGCCTGCCGCGCAGCGAGACTTCCTCCGCCGTGCCCGGGTCGATCGCCAGTGTCACGTGGCAACCCGCCGTGCCGAGGCGGGCCTCGATGTTCCAATCCGCGCGGCACGCCCGGCTCTGGTCGTCCCGAAGCAGGAACGAGGCGCGATAGGATCCCTCGCCTAACAGATAGCCGCCGCCGGCTTCGCCATACATCTTGGTATTGGGCACACTCGGGAGGCGAACCCGGTCCACAAAGTATACCGGCTGCCCGGCCGCTGCGGACTGGAGGCGCACCATCATGGTCCACCTGTGTCCCGGACCCTGGAACTGGCTGAGGGGCACCGCCACCGTATAGCCGGCGCGGAAGCGGAAGCTGAAATCCAGTACCGGCGGAAGCTGCCGCACCTCGCACTTCAAAACGCCCGGGCCGCCGCGGCTGAACAGTTCGGCCCCCCGCTCCGGAGGCATGATCGTCTGCGCCGAAGCCGTCGCCCATACGACCGCCGAGAATAGCGCCGCCGCCCGCATGCACTTCTATTGTAGGATGCGGGGCAGGCTGGCAACGCTCCACAAAAGGTCTAAACGGCCACCGCTCTTCTGGGCTCGAACGTGTAGCCGAATCCGCGGACCGAATGAATCAGCACCGGGACGGCGGAGTCCCGCTCCACTTTCTGCCGCAAGCGCAATACGTAGACGTCCACGGCGCGGTCGGTGATGGCCCGGTCCTGACCCCACACGGCGTTGAGCAGTTGCTCCCGGCTGAAAACCACGCCCGGACGGCTCATGAGAAACTCCAGCAAACGGAATTCCGTGGCGGTCAATTGCAGCGGCTCGCCGTTCAGCTTCACCTGCCGGCTGGTGGTGTCCAGCGCCACGCCGCCGGCTTCCAGCACGCGCGGTGGCGCCGTCTGGTTGCGGAACTGCAGCTTGATGCGGGCGATCAGTTCCCGCACGAAGAATGGCTTCACTACGTAATCGTTGGCGCCCAACTCCAAGCCCACAATGCGATCCGTCTCCGAAGCGCGCGCCGTCAGAAAGATCACCGGCACCGGGGCCAGGTCGGGATCCCGCCGGATCGCCTTGCAGATGTCCAGCCCGTCGGAATCCGGCAGCATGATATCCAGCAGCACCAGGTCCGGCCGCGTCTGCCGGCACAGTTCCATCGCGCCCCTGCCGGTCTGCAGGCCGGCTACCGAGAAGCCCTCCTTTTCGAGGTTGTACTTCAGCAGCGAGAGCAGATCCCCATCATCCTCGATTACCACGATCTTTTTCATACGGCAACCAGTCTTCAGTACTAAAATTACCAGCGCCGATGTTACGGATTGGTTAAGGAAGAATGAATTCGGGATTAAGGCGCGGCGGCTCAGGCCGATTCCTCGAACCGGTACCCGAAACCGCGAACCGTCACCAGGTGCCGCGGTTCGTCGGGCTGCTCTTCGATCTGCTCCCGCAAACGGCGCACGTGGACGTCCACCGTCCTCGGCGTGACATACCGCTGTTCGCCCCATAGCGCCGCCAGAAGCTGCTCGCGGCTGTATGCGCGGCCCGGATGCGTGAGGAAAAACTCCAGCAGGTTGAACTCCGTCGAGGTCAGCGCCAACTCCTTGTCCTTCAGGAAAACCCGCCGGCCGCCCGGGTCCAGGCGGAACGGGCCGATGGTCTGCGCCTCGGCGCCCGCGTCCATCTCCTCCCGCCGCAGATGCGCCTTCACCCGCGCCACCAGTTCGCGCGGGCTGAACGGCTTGGTCATGTAATCGTCGCCGCCGATCTCCAGGCCCAGCACCCGGTCCACTTCGTCGGCGCGCGCGGTCAGGAAAACCACCGGCGTCCGCCCCAGCGCCGCCGACTGGCGGATCCGCCGGCACAGCTCGAAACCGTCCACGCCCGGCAGCATCACGTCCAGCACCACCAGGTCCGGCTTCCATTGCTCCAGCGCCTTGAGCGTCCCCTCGCCCCCGCTCCAGATCTGCGCCTGGAACCCGCCGCGCGTGAGATTGAATTCGATGAGCGCAGCCAGTTCGGCTTCGTCTTCCACGATGGCAACGCGTTTCGGCATGACCGGTTACAGAGCGGCTGCGCGCCGCCGGTCGTTCAACCAGATCAACCCGAACAGGACGAACCCGAGCGCCAGGGCCGCGCCCGTCAGCGTCCAGCCGTTGCGCAGCAGGAACCCCTGTGCGTCCTGGCCCATCCTCACGCCCAGGTACGCTTCGCCGAAGTAGCGGAGCATCCGCGCCGCCAGCACCACCGCAAAAAACTGGCTGAACGGCGTGCGCATCACCCCGGCCGAAATCACGAACGGCTTCATCGGCAACGGTATGGGCAGCAGGGCGGGGATGAACACCGTGACCAGTCCATAGCGGTCGAACCACTCCCGGAACTTCCGCGGCTTGCCCGGTTCCGGTTCCTTCACCAGGCGGCTCACGCCGTGGCGCGACGCCAGGTAAAGTCCGACATTCCCGCACGCCGATCCCAGCACCGCCATCAGCGCTGTCCAGTACGCCACGCCCGGCGAGTGCCAGGCGACATAGACCAGCGCCGTGTCCATCGCGCCCGGCAACGGCATGCCGCAGGAATCCAGCGCGGCCAGCAGGAACACACCGAGTGGCCCGAATGCGATGAGCGCGTCTTTCAGATGATGCAGCAACCTTACTATTCTAGTTCACACTGGAGGGTTCGCAGGAAACCTAACCCAGCCCGGCCCGATCGACCGCAACTTGCGCACCGCTTCCACCACCCGGGCGGCCGCGTAGTCGATCTCTTCTGCGGTAGTGAAACGGCCGATCCCGAAACGCACCGCGCCCCGCTCGCGCCACGGTCCCACGCCCAGGGCCTTCAACACGTGGCTGGGTTCCACGGAGGCGGAACTGCACGCCGATCCGGTGGAAAGCGCGATATCCGGCAGGCTCAGCACCAGGCTGTCCCCCTCCACTCCGGGGAAGCTCACATTCAGGTTTCCGGGGAGGCGCAAGGTGCGCGATCCGTTGACCGCGATATCCTCCAGTTCGGCTTCCAGCCGGGCCAGCAGCCGGTCCCGCAAGGCCCCCGTGCGCGCCGCCTCTTCGGCCATCTCGCGCTGGGCAATGGCGCAGGCAACGCCAAAACCCACAATGGCCGGAACGTTGAGCGTCCCCGAGCGGAACCCGGATTCGTGGCCCCCGCCATCCATCTGCGCAGCCAGCGCCACCCGCGGCGCGCGCCGGCGGACGTACAGCGCGCCAATCCCCTTGGGGCCGTATACCTTGTGCGCGCTTAGCGACATCAGGTCGATATGGTCCGCCTCCACGTCGATGGGAATCTTGCCCAACGCCTGGGCGGCGTCGCAGTGGAAGAAGACGCCCCGTTCGCGGCATATGGCGCCGATCTCCCGCACCGGCTGCACCACGCCGATTTCGTTGTTGGCGGCCATCACGCTCACCAGGACGGTATCCGGGCGGATGGCATCGCGCAGGTTGGCGGGATCCACCAGGCCGTCCTTGTATGGGGACAGGATGGTCGCCTGGCAGCCCAGCTTCTCCAGGTGGCGCACCGTGTCCAGCACCGCCGGGTGCTCCGTGGCTATGGTGATCACGTGGTTTCCCCTGCCGCGGCAGGCTTCCACGACTCCCTTGATGGCCAGGTTGTCGCTCTCCGTGGCGCCGCTGGTGAAGACGATCTCCCGCGGCGCGGCGCCGGTCAGTTCGGCCACGCGCCGGCGTGCCGCTTCTACGGCCTTTTCGGCCTCCCACCCAAAACTGTGGGTGCGGCTGGCGGCGTTGCCGAACTTGGGCCCGAAGAAGGGGAGCATGGCGTCCAGCACACGGGGGTCCACCGGCGTGGTGGCGTGGTGGTCCAGATAGACTGGCTTGTGCATGGTGCGAACTTCCATTGTTGCGCAGTGCGGAAAACGGCGTGGCTTGGGAAGTTGCGATTGGGCCGCGCGATGAATCATACTGGGTTTCCGGAGCGATAGCTTCATGCCCAGACCGTCGGCCACGCCCGGCACCGGGTCGATCGAGCGGGAACACCTGACGCCCATGTACTGCGTGGTGCTGCTCGACGACAACGATCACACCTACGACTACGTCATCGAGATGCTCCAGCGGATCTTCATCTTCTCGCTCGAACAGGCCTGGCGGCATGCCGAGGAAGTCGACCGCCGTGGCCGCACCGTCCTGATCGCGTGCGCTCTTGCGGAAGCCGAATACGGCCGCGATCAGATTCATGCCTACGGGCCGGACCCGCGCCTGCCGCGTTCGAAAGGCTCGATGTCCGCAATCGTCGAGCCGGCAGGCCAGTAGGCGGGCGGGTTTCCGCCGCCGGACCGCTACCGTCGGAAGCCGCGAAGTATCCGGAGCCGCAGCCAGGATCGCTCGCCAAGCCGCAAAACGCGCCAGGAAGACGAACCGGTTCTTCTTTGCGCCTTTCCCGGACAAGGCTTTTCTTCACGGCTTCCCTGGGAGCGGCGCGAGCGGCGAGGGGAAGGCCCCCGAACACTCACGGTTCCGTACCGGCGCCGGCGCGCGCATCCCAGGTTTGCCCCGCGTCGTAAGCGCCGCGTTCGCCCCGTCCCCCAAAACCGTTGCGCACCAGTACCCGTGGGTCGCGCTGAGAGGAGAGGCTCGATTTGTTAGGATGGTTCTCATGAAGCATGTCTACGCCTTTATGTTGCTTGGAGTTGCCGCCTGCCTGACCGCCCAGACGCCGCCACCGAAGCCTGCGCCGGCATCTCCGCCCTCGCCTCCGCCACAGACCGCCGCGCCGGACAAGACCCCCGTTCCCCATATGGAGCTCTCCGTCGAAAACCCGGAGGATCGAAAGATGCCGGCGGTTCCCCCTGACCGCGTGGTGCTCTCGGTGGGGGACGTCAAGCTGACGGCGGCGCAATTCGATCAACTGGTCGATGTGCTTCCCGAGCAGCTCAAAATTGTGGCGCGCGGCGCAGGGAGAAAACAATTCGGCGACAACCTGGTCCGCATCCTGGTGCTGGCCCAGGAAGGCAAACGCCGCAAACTGGATGAGACCCCCGCCTACAAGCTGCTAACCACGTATCAGATGGCTAGTGTCCTGGCGAATCTGACGTACCAGCAGATGAGCAAGGACATCAAGGCCGAGGACGCCGACTTGCGCAAGTTTTACGCCGAACATAAGGCTGAGTTCGAACAGGTCAGCGCCCGCCATATCCTGATCCGCATGCAAGGCTCGCCGGTCCCGGTCAGGCCCGGGCAGAAGGACCTGACGCCCGATGAGGCGCTGGCCAAGGTCGGCGAATTGGAGACCCGGATCCAAGCCGGCGAGGATTTCGCCAAACTGGCCGCCGCCGAATCGGATGATGCCGGATCTGCGGCAAAGGGCGGCAACCTGGGCTTCTTCCGCCACGGCCAGATGGTTCCCTCATTCGACGAGGCGGCTTTTAAGCTGGCGCCCGGCCAGGTCAGCGATCCCGTGCGCAGCCAGTTCGGGTACCACATCATCAAAGTCGAGGCGGCCAAGACGTTCGAGGATGTCAGGGCCGACCTGGAAAAGCGCGTGGCCGCCGAACTGGCGCAGAAGGCCATCCTGGATCTGCAGAAGAACACGCCCGTGGTCTACGACACGGAGTACTTCAACATGGCGAAGCGCTAACCCAACCCCGAACGGCTTGACAGCCGCCGGTACTACCCCGCTGGGTGCGCGACTTGGAACTGGATTCGCTGGGGTTGTGTGGGGCAGGTTTTCAACGTGCGGCGGGTTTGTAACCCGCCTGTTGGCGTTTGTACAAAGCCGGCATTGGGCCGATTGCGGGTGCCCCCTGGGCGGGGCCGCAGGTTGAAAACCTGCCCCACAAGGCCGCGCGGGGCCTTGCGCTCGCGTACGCTCGGATTCGAGCGGTTTTGCTGGCAAATCGCCCCCCGCCCACTTCCATGTCGCGCGTAACCCCGCTGGTACTACCCCGGTTGCCGCTGGCCGCGCCGGGTGGTATCGTGAAATTGAAGTAGATTTACGAGTCGGTCTGTTCGAGAACATCTCAACCCTGGCGCCTCGCGGCACCAGGGTTTTTTCGTGCAGTCCGCTGCTTGGGAACGATTGACCGCGGCATAACCCGCCCGCCCGCCGGATAGCGCCTCACGGTTGGCTTTGGGTGTATGCTTTTCCTCCTTTGCAGATCGTTCGATTTGCGCCATAATACGGTACAAGCTGGGCGGAGAAGGATACACGATGTCACGGCGTGTGCAGAGGGCCACGGCGATGCCGGCAAAGTCGAGCGTCGGGTTGGGTGTCAGCCGGATTTCCGGGTTGGGGCTCTGCCTGTTCCTGGGCTTTGCGAATTCGTCCCGGGCGCAGGAAACCATCCGGCCTTCGGTCCCCGACGGGCAGGTGCGGCTGCTCACCTCCGACGCCGCCATCCTCGAATCCCAGGATACCCGCAAGGACCTGCCGTGTGCCGTCACACCCGCCAAGCCGTCCTTGGGCTTCGATCTCAAGTTCCACTCCGGGTACGACGTCACCATCGGCTTGAAAGAGCTTGCCGGCGCGGACAACCTGCTCACCATCGTGTTCCGCATCGCGCCCGAGGCCCCCCTCGAAGAGCCCGTGTTTTTTTCGCAGCACTTCACCGTGCCCGCCATCGATGACGACGATCGCGGTCCGGCCTTTCTGCAGGGCGCTTTCGATCTGGGGGAAGGGAAGTACCACGTCAACTGGCTCATGCGCGACCGCACCGATCGAGTGTGTTCGTTCCACTGGGATTCCGAGGCCAGCCTGCCTCCCAAAGACAGGCCCATGGCGCTCGACATTGCCGCCGGCGCCGTACAACCGGTGGATCCCGAACTCTTCAGGCAGGAGCCTCCCGTCATCCGGGACGGGAACGGCCAGCCGTTGCGCGTGAAAGTCGTGGTCAACTTCGCCCCGCAGGATTCCGGCGCGGCCACCCTGCGGCCGTTGGACAGCAATGCGCTGGTCTCGATCCTCCGGAACATCTCCCGCGACCCCCGTATCGGGCGGTTTTCGATCGTCGCCTTCAATATGCAGTCTCAGCGCGTGCTGTACCGCCAGCAGGAGGCTTCGCAGATCGATTTCCCGGCCCTGGGCCGCGCCTTGAGCAAATTGAGCCTGGGCACCGTGGACCTCAAACACCTGACGCAGAAGCACGGGGAATCCGAATTCCTGTGCGGCCTCTTGGCATCGGAAGTCGGTGGTTCCATGGAATCTCCCGACGCCGTGATCTTCGCCGGCCCTAAGGTGATGCTCGACGACGGTCTGCCGCCGGATACTCTCAAACAGCTTGGCGAAGTGAAGTTTCCCGTCTTCTACATGAACTACAACCTGTACCCGCAGGCCAACCCCTGGCGGGACGCCATCGGTAACGCCGTCAGGGCATCCAAGGGGATCGAGTACACCATCTCCCGTCCCCGCGACCTGTTCTTCGCGTGGAGCGAAATCATGGGCCGTATTGTAAAATTAAAGCTCGGGAGCGCGGGGAGCGGCAACTCTTCCTCGCAATGATTGCATGCGGGTCTTCGTTAGCGCGCTGGTAGTAGTGGCTGGCACGTTGTCCGGCGCCGCCCAGCAGTTTGGGCCGGGTGAGAACCTCGCGCCCTATATCCCCACTCCTCAGGCGGTTGTCGAGAAGATGCTCGAAGCCGGCCACATCAAGCCCGGAGACGTGGTCTACGATCTCGGAGCCGGCGACGGCCGCATCGTCATCACCGCCGCCAGGGAATACGGCGCCAAAGCCGTGGGCATCGAGATCCAGAAGGACCTGGTCGAGAAGGTCCGGGAACGGATCAGGGAACTCGACTTGGAGGACAAGGTCACCATCGTCCACGACAGCTTCCTGCACGCCGACCTGAGCCCCGCCACCGTGGTCACCATGTACCTCCTCACCAGCTCCAACGACCGGCTGCGGCCAATCCTCGAGAAGGCCCTCAAGCCCGGTACGCGCGTCGTGTCGAATCAGTTTCCGGTGAAAGGCTGGCGGCCCATCGCCATTGCCCACCTGAAGCCGGGGACCATGGAATACACCATCTACGTCTATGAGATGGGGAAGACGAAATAGGGCGGCCAGCCGCCGCTACTTCGATTTCGCGGCGTTTTCCACGATGCTCTGGGCCAGGTAATTCTCGATCTTGGAGCTGTTGCGCGACACCTCGAAATAGGCGTTCTGGAGGAGATGTTCCTTCTGGCCGCGCAACTCTTCGCGGATCTCCTGCTGCGTGCGCGGGTCGTTGAGATCCCGCTGTCCCGCCGGTTCCTTGGCCAGCATCTTGAAGATGCGGTAGCCTTCGTTCATCGCCAGGACGGCGGACGTGGTACCGGCCGGCATTTCGCGGATCAGCTTCAGGAAATCCGGCATCCGGGCGAAATCGCTCTCGGGGTGGAATCCCATGTCGCCCCCGTTGGGGGCCGAGCCCGGATCCTCGGAGTAGTTCTGCGCCAGAAGCGCGAAGTCCTCGCCGGCCTTGATGCGGCGTTCCAGATCCTCGATCTTGGTCTTGGCTTCCTGCGGGTTCTGCGCCTTGTTGTTCTTCAAATTGCGCACGTTCGAATCGGGCGAGGGAGTCACCAGGATCTGCGCCAGGTGCACCCGCGGTTCGGGGAAGTTGAAAGCGGCCTTGTTGGCGTTGTAGAAGTTGGTCACATCGGCGTCGGTGATGACGATGTGCGACGTGATCTCCTTGTTGATCAGCTTGGTGATGGTGAGATCGCGCCGGATCTGGGTCCGCAAATCGGAGGCCGTCATGTGCCGGTCGGCCAGTAGTTTCTCGAATTCCTCCTTGGTGTAGGGGGCCTTCTTGCTGTTGAAGTCGGTATCGACGTCGGCGTCGACGGCCGTCAAGCCCAGTTTCTCCGCTTTCTGCAGCATGATCTCGCTGGTGATCAGGCTGCTCAGAAGGTCCATCTTCTGCGACAGGATGACGTCGGCGTTGGACGTAGGCGGCTGCTGGGCCGCCTGCGAGGCCGCGATCTTCTCCAGTTCGGCGGTGGTGATGGCGTGGCCGTTCACTTCGGCCGCCACCCCGGCCGGCGGCGACTTCTTGCACGACACGAGCGAAAACGCGGTCAGCACCGCGGCGAATACGGCAAAGTAGCGCAGCATAATGGACTCCCCATTGTACCCAAATGGCGGGCGGCGCAAGCCCCAAAAATGCGGCGGCCTGGTACCGGGCCCGCCGCCCGCCGTCCGGTAGAATGGTCTCACCTATGAGAGTTGGCATCGTCGGGACCGGCGCGATCTCCCAGAAACACGCCGAAGTATACCGCAAAATCGGCTTCCGCCTCACGGTCTGCACCGATATCCACGAGCCCTCCGGACGCCGGTTCGCCGAGCGGTACGGCGCGGAATTCGTGCCTACCTGCCAGGCGCTCTGCCGCCATCCGGAGGTGGACTACGTGGACGTCTGCACCTTCCCCGATTTCCGCCTGGAGCCCGTCACCCTCTGCGCCGAAGCCGGCAGGCACGTCCAGGTGCAGAAGCCCATCGCCACCGATCTGGCCACCGCCCGCCAATTGATCGAAATCGCCCGCCGCGGCGGCATTCTGCTCGGCGTGGTGAGCCAGCACCGCTTCGACGACGCCAGCCTGTTCCTTTCCCGGGCCATCGCTTCCGGGCGCCTCGGCAAACTGCTCGAGTGCGATGCCTACGTCAAGTGGTACCGGCCGCCCGAATACTACTCGCGGCCAGTCAAAGGAAGCTGGCAGACCGAAGGCGGCGGCGCGCTCATCAACCAGGCCATCCACCAGATCGACCTCCTTCGCTGGCTGGCCGGCCCGGTGGCCGAGGTGTCTGGCGTTTGGCAACTGGGCGCGCGCCACAAGATCGAATCCGAAGACGTGGTGAACGCCGTGCTGCGCTACTCGAGCGGCGCCACCGGCGTGATCCAGGCGTCCACGGCATTCTGGCCGGGCTACCCCGAGCGGATGGAATTCCACGGCGTCAAGGGCTCCGCCGTGATTACGGGCGACAAGCTGACCGCCTGGGACGTCGAGAACGATTCCGGCGAACCAGCGCCCCTGGCCCGCCCGGTGGCCTCGGGCGCCTCCGATCCGATGGCCATCTCGCTCGAGCCCTTCGAGCGGCAGTTCCTGGATTTCGCCGACGCCATCGCCCAGGGCCGCCAGCCGCTGGTATCGGGCGAGGAGGGCTACCAGGCGCTGGAAATCGTGGATGCCATATACCGTTCCTGCCGGACGGGGCGGAAGGTGGTGCTATAGCGGGCCGCCCCGCCCCTACTTCTCCCTCGCCGCGGCGAGCTTCTGCTGCGCCTTCTTCTGCTTCCGAGGCAGCCGGCTCTTGTTCTTGGCGGGCAGCTTGGGTATTTTCGGCTTCGCGGGTTTCTTCACGGGCGCCGGTGCTGCCGCGGGTGGAGCAACCTTGTCTGGCTTCTTGCCTGCTGCTTTTTCGGCATTTGCGACAGCGCCGTCTTCGGTTTTTTCTTTGCGTGCCATAGATCAACTGTACACCGGATTGCCGCTCGCCCCCGGTTGGATCAAGATTGGGCTTTGTGAAATACGTAAAGGAATACCGCCGCACTCAGGCTCGCCAGAAAATAAACTCCGGATTTGAGCAACGTGATCGCGGCAACCGCTCCGCTCACAAAACTCAATAGGTCGCGGACCAAGCCGGCCCCCAGCAGAACCGTCAGCAAAATCGACCCGATCAGCGCGAACAGCGCCGCATTCTTGAGTGTCATGCTTGCAGTATACGCCCACAGTTGGTTCTGGCAGAGTACTCAAACATCCCTACAGACGCGGAATCCCGGTTCTCCCGGCCACGGTCTTCACGTAACACCACATGGCCGCCGCGGCCGCGAGGTGCTTCCACGGATGGCCGCCGGTGGAGAGCACCGCCGCGATCGAGCTATCGAAGGACTCCAGCACCTTCGCCAGCACATAGAACCCCACCATGGCCCAGAGACCGCGCGTCCCGGTGTAGCGCGGCGGGAACAGCCCCACCATCGGCGGCAGCGCCGCCACCGGGTAAAACTGCACCAGCCCGTAGGCGCGCAGGTCGCCGGTCGCAACCCACCACGCCACCGAACCAATCCCTTAAGAAAGAACCGTCTTATGCCTATCTGTGTTCATCTGTGTTCATCTGTGGCCATTCATGTCTTGCTGCCCCCGGCTCAGAACGTGTACAGTAGCGTCCCCGGCGCCGGCCCCACCGGCCCTTCCACCTGCGCGGCCACCCCTTCCGCCGGCACCGTGGTCTCCACCGGCACCTCCACGTTCACCTGGCGGTAGAAGATCCCCGTGTCGCCCAGATACACCTCCAGATCGCCGGGACGCGGCAGCGTGCCCTGGATCAGCGACTCCGAAAGCGGGTCCTCGATGTACTTCTGCAACGCCCGGCGCAGCGGCCGCGCGCCATAGCTCCGGTCGCCGCAGGTCTTCTCCAGAATGTACCTCGAGGCGTCCGGCGCCAGGCGGATCTTCACCTGCTTGGCCACCAGGTTCACGTTCACCTGGTCCACCATCAGGTCGATGATCTGCATCAGGTCTTCGTCCGTCAGCGAGGTGAACAGAATCACTTCGTCCAGGCGGTTGAGGAACTCGGGGTTGAACGCCTTCTTCACCTCGGCGCGCACCATGTCCTCCACCTTCGACGGAATGCCCTCGCCCTGCGGCGCCGAGAAGCCCAGATGTCCGCGCTTTTCCAGAAAACGCGCGCCCAGGTTGGACGTCATGATGATGATGGTGTTCTTGAAATCCACCTGGTTGCCCAGGCCGTCGGTCAACTGCCCGTCCTCGAACACCTGCAACAGGATGTTGTAGATGTCCGGGTGGGCCTTCTCGATCTCGTCCAGCAGGATGATCGAGTACGGGTTGCGCTTCACCCGCTCGGTGAGCTGGCCGCCCTCTTCGTAGCCCACGTATCCGGGAGGCGAACCGATCAGCTTCGATACCGAGTGCTTCTCCATGTACTCGGACATGTCGAAACGCACCAGGCTCTTCTCGCTCCCGAACAGGAACGCCGCCAGCGCGCGCGCCACTTCGGTCTTGCCCACGCCCGTTGGCCCCAGGAACAGGAACGAACCGGCCGGCCGCCCGCTGGCTTTCAAACCGGCGCGCGAGCGGCGGATGGCGCGGGCCACCGCCGATATGGCTTTCTGCTGGCTGATGATGCGCTTGTGCAGCTCCTCTTCGATGCGCAGCAGCTTGGCGATCTCCTCCTCCTTGATGGCGGTCATGGGAACGCCCGTCCACCGCGCCACCACCTCTTCGATGTCGTCCTTCGTCACGCAGCCCGTCGAGGAGTCGTCCAGGTTGTATTTCTCGCGGAGCTGGCGCATGTTCTCCCGCTCCTTGCGCTCCTCGTCGGAATAGAAGCGCGCCTTCTCGAACTCGTGGTTGGCGATGGCGTTTTCCATGCGGTGCACGATGAACTTGATGCGCTTCTGAATATCCGCCAGGTCGGCCGGCAGCGTGGTCTGGCGCAGCTTCACGCGCGCCCCCGCTTCGTCGATCAGGTCGATCGCCTTGTCGGGCAGATAGCGGTCGGGAATATAGCGGCTGGAGGTGAACACCGCCGTCTCGATGGCTTCGTCCGTGTACGCCACCGCGTGGAACTTCTCGTAGCGGTCCTTGATGCCGAACAGGATCTTCACCGCGTCGGCTTCCGACGGCGGCGGAACCTTGACCGCCTGGAAGCGGCGCTCCAGCGAACGGTCCTTCTCGATGGATTTGCGGAATTCGGCCGGCGTGGTGGCGCCGATGCACTGGATTTCCCCACGCGACAGGGCCGGCTTCAGGATATTGGCCGCGTCCAGCGACCCCTCCGCCGAACCCGCGCCCACCAGCGTGTGCAGCTCGTCGATGAAGATGATGGCGTTCTGGTTCTCCATCAGTTCCTTCATGATGGTCTTAAGCCGTTCCTCGAACTGGCCCCGGTACTTGGTGCCGGCCACGATGAGCGAAAGGTCCAGCGCCAGGATCCGCTTGTCCGCCAGGAAGCTGGGAACGTCGCCCTCGGCGATGCGCTGCGCCAGGCCCTCCACGATGGCCGTCTTGCCCACCCCCGGCTCGCCGATCAGCACCGGATTATTCTTCGTGCGGCGGCACAGGATCTGCACCACCCGTTCCGTCTCGTAATCGCGCCCGATCAGCGGGTCGAGCGTGTTGTCCATGGCGGACTGCGTGAGGTCGCGGCTGAACTCGCTCAGGAGGGAGCTTTCCTTGGGCCGCTGCGAGGCCACCTTCTCGCTCTGCGACCGCGCCAGTTCCTCGCGAATCGCCGAGAGCCGCAGCCCCCGTTCGTGCAGAATCTCGGCGGCGAAGCACTTCTCCTCGCGCAACAGGCCGAGCAGCAGGTGCTCGGTCCCGATGTGCTTGTGGTTGAGCCGCTCGGCTTCCTCCGCGCCGTACGCCAGCACCCGCTTGCACTCGTGGCTCAGCGGCAGATCGACCGACGTGGACACCTTCTCGCGAATGGCCGTGTGCCCCTCGATCTGCTTGCGGATGGATTCCACCGCCGCGTGCGAACGGAGAAACCGGTTGGCCAGCGCCTTGTCTTCGCGCAGCAGGCCCAGCAGCAGGTGTTCGGTCTCGATGTAGGGACTACCGAACTGGCTCGCCTCGTAGCGCGCGAAGAAGATCACCCTTCGCGCCTTCTCCGTGTATCGCTCGAACATAATGTGAAGCCCCCTATGATTTAAAGATACTCCCCGGCGCACTCGGGATGCGAGTTTTCCTGGTTGCCCGGCGCCGTGCCGCCCACTCCTACGCCGCCCACTCCTACGCCGCCCACTCCTACGCCGCCCACTCCTACGCCGCCCCCGCCCCGCCGCCCACTCCTGCGCCGCCCACTCCTGCGCCGCCCACCCCTACGCCGCCCACCCCTACGCCGCCCACCCCTACGCCGCCCGCTCCTGCGCCGCCCGCTCCTGCGCCGCCCACCCCTACGCCGCCCACCCCTACGCCGCCCACCCCTACGCCGCCCACCCCTACGCCGCCCACCCCTACGCCGCCCGCTCCTGCGCCGCCCACCCCTACGCCGCCCACCCCTACGCCGCCCACCCCTACGCCGCCCACCCCTACGCCGCCCGCTCCTGCGCCGCCCACCCCTACGCCGCCCACCCCTACGCCGCCCACCCCTACGCCGCCCACCCCTACGCCGCCCACCCCTACGCCGCCCACCCCTACGCCGCCCCCGCCCCGCCGCCCGGCGTTAAGCCTTCCCTCTGCAAATTGAGCACCCGGTCGCATCGCCGCGCGAAATACGGATTGTGAGTGACGATGACGGACGTGAGCCCGTGCGAACGATGCAGGTTCGACAAAAGCAGAAAAACCGTCTCCGCGGTCCGGAAGTCCAGGTTTCCCGTGGGTTCGTCCGCCAGCAACACCGCGGGAGACCCGGCCAGCGCCCGGGCCAGCGCCACCCGCTGCTGTTCGCCTCCCGACAGTTCCCCGGCGCGGTGCGACGACCGTTGGCCCAACTCCACCTCATCCAGCCTCGCGCGCGCTTCCGCGGCCGCCGCCGGATGAGGCACGCCCCGGATCAGCAACGGCATCATCACGTTCTCCAGCGCCGTGAACTCCGGCAGCAGGTAGTGAGTCTGCCACACAAAACCGATCTCCCGGTTGCGAAAATCGGCCTGTTCCGGGTTGGCGAGGCCCGAAATCTCTCTTTCCTGGTAGTGTATCGTTCCCCTTGAAGGCCTGTCGAGGCCGCCCAGAAGGTGCAGTAGCGTGGACTTGCCGCAGCCGGATTCGCCAACCAGCGCCAGCATTTCCCCCCGCTTCACGTCGAGAGAGAGGTCCGCGAAAACCACCAGTTCGGACGCCCCCGACTTGTAGACTTTAGTCAAATCCCGGGCGCGGATGTAGGCCTCGTCCATTCATGGTTTACGATAACGCAAAAACGTGCGGCAGGTTGGCAACCTGCGGACCGGTTGGCAATCGGTCCAGGTGAGCGCAACTCGCCCGTGGCCGCATGCCGCCGGCAAATGACAGCCTAGAACAAGTACGACAAACCGGCCATAGGCACGATGTCGTGCAGGATCGAGCCGTATTTGGCGTTCGCCGGCGGCATGAGCACCTGCGTCGGGAACGCGGTGACGAAGTCGCGGACTTCGACGCGCATGAACACGTGCTTGCTCAGGCTGAAGCGCACGCCGCCGCCGAAATCGCCCATCGGTTTAACGGTTTGGCTCTTGGTGAAGTACCCGAACTGGTATAGGGGCTGCGTGGCAGCCTCCGCGCCGGTTCCGCGGAACAGCTTCATGCCGCCGCCCACGGCAGCGAAGAGCTGAACCGACGATGTCTTCGAATGCGTGTGAAACAGCAGATCGTAATGAACGGCGTGCGCCTGGCCGGAGAAGGTAGCCGAGGCGCCGCCGCTCTTCAACTCGAGGTTGCTCATGAAGTACTCGTAGCGAACCTCGCCACCGATGTGCGACGACATGTTCTGCCCGAGAAATGCGCCGAAAACGCCCCCAGGTTGGAATCCGGCCGTGGCCGAGCCGGCGGGCGCCGTCACCGAGACGTGATTCAGAAACGCTCCGCCGCCCAAGCCTCCGAATTCCCACTGTTGCGCCTGCGCGCAGACGGCCGCCGTGGCCAGAAGCAGAACTTCAATCGCTATCGTTCTCATGTGTCTCTCCTTGCCAGCCGTCTACGGGTTGACCACGCGCACGTCTAAGGTGGTCTCGGAGCCGCCCTGGTCGATCGTCAGCGGTATGCTCAATCCCTGCGGCACGCCGCTCGGAGGGACGTAGGCATTGATCTGATAGAGCCCCACCGTGCCCGGCGTCAGGCCCGCATACTGGACCTGAAGGGCCGCGCCGCCCAGCGTGACCTTGGGCACGATCGTGGCCGAAGCCAGCGGACTGTACGGGGACGCCAGGCCGGCGTCGATAGCCGGGAACGTCCCTCCCATACCCGTCAGGTAGATCACGATCGTATCCTTGGGATGAACCGGATTGGTGGGCGTGACCAGTTGGCCGTTGTCCGCGCGCACGATCGTCGCTGTCGCCACACCATCCACGACACCGGCCTGAAAAACCGCCGGCGCCGCCGGCAAGACGGTGAACATGAAGTTGTTGCTGATGCCCGCGGGCGTGTGAACCGCCATCGTGCAGTTGCCGATCACATTGAATGGCAGTTGCGCGTTGACCTGTGTCGCCGATACGAACAGCAGAGGTATCGGCGCGCCGTTCACCACCAGGCAGCTCTGGGCCAGCGCGGTGGGCAGCGGAATCTGCGAGGTCGCCATGTTGACCGGGCTCATCTGCTGGCCGTACACGCTGATCAGACCGCCGGGGGCTACCGGCAGTTGTCCGTTGGCGGCGTTGACCACGCTCGTAATCTGCGGCGGCGCGGTGGCGGCGGCGTAGTTCGCCGAAAGCACCGTGAAGCCGGAAGTCGTCAGAACGATAATCGTGCCGCTCGATGTCAGCGGCGCGATCGTCCGTGTAAAGCTGTACTGAGTATAGACGCTGGTGCTGCCGCTGCCGCTTCCCCCGGTGGATACCGTGCCCGATGTCGAAGTGCTGGTCACGGCGCCGGACGCGTTGGGCAGCAGCGGGGCCTCGATAATGGAAATCGGCGCCACGGAGCCGCTCTGCAGGCTGGGCAGGTTCTGGATTATTCCCGGGCCCGAGGACGTCCCCGCGGTCACCAGGTAGCCTCCCGTGCCCGTGAAGTAGAAACCGGAAGCCTTCGCTCCCGTCGGCACGCTGAGCGTCGATTGCGGCACCAGCGATGCGTTGAATACCGTGCCGCCGATCACGTACGTGTTGTAGGCCGACGATGCGAACGCGCCCGACAGTGCCACCATGTCCTTGCGCGAAACCGTGAAGTTGTCCGATTGGGCGTCGTACAGCAGCACGTTGCCGTCCGGCCCCGCCACCATGATCGTGGCGCCATTGGGCGACGGGCTCAGAACCGCCGTCGGCGTTAGCTTGTTCCCCCAGTCGCCCAGGGTCGGCAGGATGCTGGCGGAGTAATTGGCCAGCGTGACGGTGTCGATGACTCCGGTGCCGTCGGCCTCGTTGCGGGCCAGCACCATCAATTGCTTATTGGAAGCCGCGATCGATCGGCCATAGTGGCCGGCCGGCAGAACGATCGGGAACGCCGCCGGCTTCAAGGCGTCCAGGTCGTACATGTTCACCAGTTGCGAGTCGTTGTTCCCCACCAGCAAAAACTTCTGGTCGATGGTGAACCCCATCATCGAGGGAGTCGTGGCGGTGCGCAGCGTGGCGAGAAGCTGCGTCGTGTTCGCGTCGAACACCAGGACCTGGTTCTTGTCCTGACGGAGAATATAGAACCGGCTGCGGGCCGCGTCGGGCAGAATATCCGTAAGCGTGCCCGGAACGTCCACGATGGTGCCGCGCTGGTTCGAATCGGGATTGCTGACCAGGAGACGCACCGGGTTCGGCTGATTGACCGCCGTCGTGGAACTGAGCGTCAGTGCGACCACGGTGGTGCCGCCGGTGGCGGCGAATGTCCTCGAATCGATGCTGATCTGCACCTTCGCCGGAGTCACTCCCGCCGATGGCGAAATGGTCACGCCGGCCTGGCTGGCGGTCAGCACGAAATCGGTGTTCCCGCCGCCCGGATCCGTAATCGTCAGGGTCTGCGTGGTGCTGCCGCTGTTGCAGAAGTTCGTCTGAATAAGGACGTCCTCCGCCGAGGACGCGAGACGATGATACTGGTTCAGGTTCCCGACCGGCAGTACCATCACGCCGCTGTCCGAGATCGCGTATATGGTCTTCGCCGTCGAGTTCAGAATCGCCCGCCCCACCATGTTCTCCGGAATCGTGATGCGGTCGCGCACCGTGAGATTGTCTAAATCCATAATGAGCATCGCCGGCAGAATGTTGGGCGTCGCCGAAGCTATCGGCGGCCCGGTTGGCTGGGATGCGTCGGGAAATTGACCATAGACGAGGGCGTTCTTTGAATCGATTACGTGGCCCGTGATATTGGTCGAACTGAGCACGTCCGGATACCGGCCGGAAAGGTAGCCTCTGATGGAGAATAAGGCCCATCCGACAATGGCGGCCGAACCGTCCGAGGATACGCTCACCCTCGGCAGCAATGGGGGCGAAGAAACGTCGCCCACCGCCGACATCGAGTTGGTGCGCGCGAAATACTGATAGATCACCTGCGTGCCCGTGCCCGCGCCACCCACGCCCCACACCGTCGAGCCGTCGGCGGACACCGTCAGCGCCGTTTCCGAAATCTGTCCCGGAAAGGTTGCCAGGGTCACTGGCAAAGCCGTCGACAGGCTCGCCAGTGTGGCGATCACCGATATCTGGCCGGAAACCGGATCGAAGCGCAGGAACGACGTGGTGGTCACTATCAGTGCCTGGTTCGTGTTCACGAAGGCCACTCCCAGGGGAGGATCGTACGTGTTGTACGTCACGCTGGTGTGGTCCGCCAGGTGAATCAGCGTGATCAGGTTCTTGTTCGGATCCGTGGCCGTCCAATTCCCATAGTGCGCCACCAGAAGGTACTGCCCGTCCGGTGACAGCGACATGGATATCGGGTTCGGAGCCACATTGATCGAGGTTTGGATCGTGTTGTTGGCTGTTGACATCACCTGGATGGTGTTGCCGCCGAGGTTCGCGATGTAAAGCACACCGCGCCCCTCGTCCAGACAGATGTCGGAAGCCGTGCCGCCGATCGGAACGACTGTCCCGAAACCGGCGGTGGCGGAAGCCGCGACGCTCGCAGTCAATGCAGCGATCGCAATCGGAATAAGGAACCCTGTACGGCGCATAGGCATTCTTCGACGTTCCGATTACAGAACTTCGAAACGCTGGAATCAATGATCGAAATGGCTAGTAGAAGGCGCATTACCAAAGTTAGCCGTGTATTTCTGCGGGTTTACGAATATACTGCGACCGTACCGGCTTTTCGGCCAATGCGCCTTCAAGCGCCAATATCACGGCGGCCGGGATCGGGCGGTCATGAAGCAACTCGTTTCGAAATCTCTTGTCCTATTCCTGGCGGTCGCGATTCTTGCGCCGCTGGCCCCCCTCGGCATAGCTCAGAAGAGCTCGATCACTCAGGTGTCCACCAACCCGGCTGGCCTGTCGTTCAGCATCGATGGCCAGTTCTTCACCCAGACCACCGGCGCGCTCTGGCCCGCTGGAAGCAAGCATCTCCTCTATGCGCTGCCCATGCAAGGCTCCCTGATGGGCGATATCCAGTACACCTTCTCGGGCTGGCAATGGGCGGGCGGAACACTCCTCGGAGGCACCCAGGTGACCGTCACCGCCGACCCCTCCATCTCCTATTACCAGGCCATGTACAGCACGGCATACGCGGTGAACGTCAATTTCTTCAGTTGCCCCAGCGGAAACTGTGCTTCGCCGGGTACGGTTTTCATGAACGGATCTCCCTTTACCCAGAATGGCGGCATCTATGTCGCGGCCGGCACCCAAGTGATCCTGCAGGCGTTCCCCAACAGCGGCTACGTGTTCGCCGGCTGGGGGTCTACCAACTCCGGCACCGTCATACTCGGCTTTCAGCAAACCATTACCGCCACTCAGCCGATGACCTTCTATCCGCTGTTCCAGATGGCTCGCACCATAAACCTGGCCTCGGTACCCAGCACCCTTCAGGTTCTTCAGGATCGAACCCCGATCACCACCCCTGCATCCGTGCAATGGGGCGTGGGCAGTACCCATACCTTGGGCGTGATTTCGCCGCAAGTGGATCTCCAGGGTCAGTGGTGGGCGTTCTCTTCCTGGAGCGATGGCGGCACTTCCACCCACGCCTACACCGTTGCCGCCGTCGTGAACCCCGATACCTTGACCGCTACCTTCGTGCCCGCCGCACTGAGCGGTTTCTTCACCGATCCGCCCGGGCTCAGTCTGAGCATAGACGGCCGGACCAACTGGCCCACCTACGATTTCACTTGGGGTGTTGGAGAAATCCACACCGTCTCGGCCCCCGCCCAGCAGACCGACGCCCAGGGCCGCATCTGGAATTTCAGCAAATGGTCGAATGGCGGCCCCGCAACTCAGACCGTGACCGTGACCTCCGCCATGGCGGCCAACGGCCTGCGCTTGACCGCGTCCTACACCCAGGTGGCCCAACTTACTGTGACAGCCACCGTCAGCGGCTTGGCTGTGACCGTCAACGGTTCGTCCTGCGCCTTGCCCTGCAACGTCTACCAGTCGGTGGGCGCGCAGGTGGATTTGGGCGCGCCGGCATCCATGCCCGTCTCGCCGGGATCGCGCCAGGACTTCCTTTCGTGGTCCGTCAACGGCGCTACCGCTACCGGCACCGCCGCCAACGGCGACCTCCTGGTAACGCTCGGCACAGCCCCCGTCACCGCGGCCCCGGCCTATCATTTGATGAACTCCCTGACCGCCAGCGCCAATCCCTCGGTCGGCGCCAACTTCACCTTACAGCCGTCGTCCCTCGACGGTTTTTACGATTCGCAAACCACCGTCAACGTCTCGGCGTCGGTTCTGCCGGGTTTCAGGTTCGGCTCCTGGAACGGCGATCTGACGGGTCCAACCGCCGCCGGGTCGATTACCATGTCCGCTCCGCGGACCATTACGGCGATGCTGGTTCCGGTGCCCTACATCCTGCCTTCCGGGATCGTCAACGGCGCCGGCGTTACCCCGCAGGCCGTGCTCGCACCAGGTTCGGTGGCCTCGGTTTTCGGCGTTAATCTGGCCTCCGCCACCGCCGTGGGAAATTCGTCGCCAATGGCCCAGACTTTGGGTGGCGTCACCGCCCGCATAGGCGCGCAGATGTTGCCCCTCTTTTTCGTCTCGCCCGCTCAGATCAACTTCCAGTTGCCGCCCGGCCTGCCGCCCGGTGCCCAGACGCTGACCGTCAGTGCGCCAGGGCAGCCGGACGTCGAGCAGGTATTTCAGGTGGCTGCCGATGCGCCCGGTATCTTCCTGTCGTCGGTCGCCGACGGAGTGACGTTCGGCCTGGTCACTCACCCCGATGGCTCTCTCGTAACCTCCGCCGCGCCCGCGCAGGCCGGGGAAACGCTCACCCTCTTCGGCACCGGCTTCGGCCAGACCGTTCCCGCCCGCCCCGAAGGATTCGCCGTGCCCGCGTTGCCCGTCTACTTCCTCACCGACCCGGCCACGGTCCAGGTCGGCGGCGTTTCGAGCGCCCTATCGAGTGCCTACGCCTGGCCTGGAGCCGTCGGAGTCGACGTGTTGCAGTTCGTCGTGCCCGCCGGTCTGCCGTCCGCAACCAACGCTTCGCTGACCGTGACCATCAACGGAACCGTCAGCAACGCGGTCCAGTTGCCGATTCAGTAGCCCCTCGGGGACAGACATGAATTTCCGGCGCAGTTTGCCGGAAATTCGCTGTCTGTCCCCCGGTCTTCCCCAAACCGGCTATGCACGGTGGCCGGCGCCCCACCCCGCCCCCCCGGCTGTGGGAAAATGGGAAATCCCATGCCCCAAGATCAACCGGTAAGCGGTGGCGCCTCCGCCTTCCTCGATGAGCTTCGCTGGCGCGGCTTCCTGGAAGCCGTGACCAGCGATACCCTGGATGCCTTCCTGGCCGCCGGGCGCCGCACCATGTACGTGGGCTTCGACCCCACCGCCGATAGCCTCCACCTCGGCAGCCTCATCCCCGTCATGGCGCTGGCCCACGCCCAACGCCGCGGGCACCGTCCCCTGGTGCTGGTAGGCGGCGGGACCGGCCTCATCGGCGACCCCAGCGGCAAGGCCAGCGAAAGAGTTTTGCTGACCAAGGAAAAATCCGAAGAGAATGCCGCCGCCATCCGCGTCCAGTTGAGCCGCTTCTTTGACCTCTCGTCCGACGACCGCGCGCTCATGCTCAACAACGTCGACTGGCTGACCCGGCTCAACCTCGTCGACTTCCTGCGCGATATCGGCAAACACTTCTCCGTCAATGAAATGATCAAGCGCGACTCGGTGCGTACCCGGCTGGAGGAGCGCGATCAGGGCATCTCCTTCACCGAGTTCAGCTACATGCTGCTGCAGGCCTACGATTTCCTGTACCTCTGCCAACGCCAGGATTGCACCATCCAGATGGGCGGCAGCGATCAGTGGGGCAATATCGTGGCCGGCAAGGAACTGATCCGCCGCATTTTGGGAACTCGCGCCGAGGGCATCACCTTTCCGCTGCTTACCACTTCTTCCGGTAAGAAATTCGGCAAGACCGAGGAAGGCGCCGTCTGGCTGGATGCGCGGCGCACCAGCCCCTACCAACTGTACCAATACTGGTTGCAGACCGCCGATGCCGACGTCGTGACCTGCCTGAGGCTCTTTACCTTCCTGGAGGCGGAACCGATCGCCGCGCTGCAAGTCGAGGTTGCCCGGCGGCCCGGGCAACGCGAAGCCCAGCGCGTTCTCTCCGCCGAGTGTACCGCATTGATTCACGGCGCCGAAACCGTCCGCGCCGTGGAAGCCGCCAGCCGAATTCTCTTCTCCTCCTCCATCGAGGTCCCCCGGCCGGAAACCGTGGCCATGCTGGCAGGCGAGGTCCCCGTCACCAACATGACCGCTGCGGACCTGCGAGCCTCCATTCCCCTGGTCGATCTCCTGGTGCGTACCCGCCTGGCGGCCAGTAAGGGGGAGGCCCGCAAGCTCATCGAAGCCGGTGGGGTCTACCTCAACAACCAACGGCAGAACCAGCCGCGGAAGACCGTCTCACCCGAAGATCTCAAGTGGCCGGGGGCTATCCTCCTGCGGGCGGGGAAGAAAAACTACCACCTGGTCCGCATCCAGTAGCCGGATCGGGCCGCTTTCGGCCGGGGCAACACCCTTGGGAATGCGTCCCCGGGTTCCACGCCGCCCGCCCCGCCGCGCACCTCTCCCCACTGGAGGGCCGTCGGCCCACTGGCGCGCCGCTCGCCGCCAACCGCTCCGCCATTCCGCGACCGGTTCCGGGTCCGTAACCCTCACGAACGTGGTCCCTCGTCCTGGCGTGGGTCTGCGAAAACCCGGGGGCGGTTTCGCCCCGGCCTGGTACCTCCGCCTGGCCGGTTTCCGGCGCGGTGGGCGGAGTCCGGCGGCACGGAGGTTTCCGCATCTCAGCCCGCTGGGCTTTGGCCAGGCTAATGGCGTAGGTGTGCTCGCGCAGGTCGTTGGCGGTCAGCTCGCGCTCGCCCTCGAAGTTCCTTGGCAGGTCGCTAGTGAGCTTGCCCGCGGAGAGGGTCGGCCTTTCCCGCAGTGCGACGCGATTTGCGAGGAACAGACCCAGGTCCGCGGTAACGAGGAATGTGGGCGAGTGCAAGTCACCGCCCGCTGACGAACTCCTCGAAAGCCATCTTGAGGCACGGACGAACACAGATGAACAAATTCTCATCTATGTCTATTCATGTTTTGCCGTTTTGAATTGCGCCCTTAGAAGCGGCCGTGCCGCGGAGCGATCAGAACCGCGAAGCGGTGGGCCGCAGCGGCGTGGCGAAGCGGTTGGCTTGCTCGGCGCGCTCCACTGGCCGTTCCAAAACCAGGCTCCGCAGTCCGGGCATCGCGCTGGCGCCGGGACGCTGGCCCTTCTCGCCCACCGGGAGTTGGCCGGTCGTCAGGTTCTTCAGGCCGAACAGTGCCAGCTCGAAGCGGTCCTTGACTCCGACTTTCTGGAACAGGCGGGATAGGTATACCTTTACGGTGCCCTCCGAGATCATCAGCGTGGTAGCGATTTCCTTGTTCTTCAGCCCTTGCGACAAAAGGCTGACGAGCTGCCCCTCGCGCTGCGTCAGGGCCACCCGGCGGGCACACAGGAAGCTGTCCGTCAGGGCCTTCTCGAACCACAACTCACCGGCCTGAACCTTTTGTAAACACTTGACTTGCAGGTCCGTTGGCAGCGTCTTCCGCAGAATTCCGCGGACCCCCAGTCCCATCGCCTGAAACGCCAGTTCCGTGGAGATTGAGTTCACCCAAAGGACGATCTTCGAACTCGTCATGGCGTGCTTCATGTCGCTCAGGACCGCGAAGGTGATCTCCGGCGTCAGATCCATCAGCACCAGATCCGGAGCCCCGTAGGCACACCTGTTCCATCAGGCAGGCAACCGTCGTGCAGGTCGGCAGTAGATCGAATCCCTCCACCTGCCGCAGTACCGATTCGAGACCCTTTGCCAGAATGGGTTCGTCGCTATAAAGAAGAATTCGCGTCATTTTCTCTACCTCGGTCTTCGGCACACCCGATCTACCGCGCTACATCCTGTTTACGCAATCCCTAAGGGGTTTCGATTAGGAAATGCGGTACCGCTGTTACACTTGCATTCTCCGACTGTTTACTTCCGTTGTCAATGGCAAATTATCGAGAACTCGGTAAAAATCGAGCAACATTCCGTGGGTATGACGCGTGTACTCTCCGTGTTCTGGAAATGCATGCTAAGATACTTTACTGTCATAATATTAATCGCTGAACCTGCGCTCTCCGATACCGCCTCGCCGATGGCGAGACTACTGCCTCGATAATATACGGCTAATAACCCTGCCGGCATACGCCGCTCACCATCAGAAATTTCCGATGCCGATGCCCCCGCGCCTGCCCGACCGGCTTTCTGCCCTCCCAAACGTTAGCAGGACTGGTTGCTATCCTTGGGCAACAGAACGCTATAGCCCATTTACCATATTGTTCGGGTTCGCTTTGGGCGCTAAATTCGCGAGTGTCACAGAAGTAACCAAATGAAGAATATAAACCGGCGTGAGAGCCCGCGCATCGACATCGAGCTTCGCTGCCATGTGACCTCCCCGGCACTGTGGATGCGCAGCGCGATGTTCACGGAGAACATCAGCCGGAGCGGGTTGCTGGTCGCCTGGCGCGGCGACGGCGTCCCTATTCCGTTGCCGGCCATCGGGCAGATTATTACCGTGGAAGTGGAGCTTCCGGCTAATCACGGATTCGGACAAAAATGCATTCATTGTCAGGGTGTGGTCGCTCGCATTACCGATAGCGGACGCGATTATCCGCGGATTGCCCTGAATGTCAATTACATGGATTTTCGCGCGTTTCACGACCGCATACGGGCTGTTGAAGTCATGATGCCGGAGGCCAATTCCTGGATGGCTTGAGCGATTATGGACGCACCACGCCCAAAGTTCGCGGTCAGATTTCTTCCATCCCTCACGGATATGGCCTTCCTCATGCCTATCGCATTCGTGTTCGGGCGGATGGACGGCATCCAGACTCTCTTGGGCGACTGCGACACGGGCTGGCATATCCGCACCGGTGAGTGGATTCTGGCGCATCACCGCGTTCCATTCCACGACATCTTTTCCTTTACCAAGCCCAATAGCGTCTGGTACGCCTGGGAATGGCTGTCCGACGTTCTGTTTGCCTGGTTGCACGCCCATGGCGGGCTCCGCACCATCGCCTTCTTTGCGTTGATGCTGATCTGCCTGACTTTCGTTCTGCTTTTCCGGCTCGTCAGACGAAAATCCAACGCCATTATCGCCGTCCTGGTGACCATGATTGCCGCCGCCACATCCTCCATTCACTGGCTGACGCGTCCGCACCTGTTCACCGTTTTCCTCCTGGTGGTGTTTTACGGCGTGCTCGAACGCGTCCGCGGCGGCAAGACGCGGCTCGGTCCGATTCCCTACCTGGCGATCCTTCCCGTGGTCACCATCCTGTGGACCAACCTCCACGGCGGCTTCTTCGTCGGCGCGTTGATGATCGCCGCCTACGGCGTGGCCGACCTCCTGAAACTCGCCCTCACCGCCAACCCGGAAGAGCGCCGGCCGGCGTGGGTTCGGGCGCGGCGCTACTTCTTGAGCGCGTTCGCCTGCCTGGTCGCCAGTCTGGCGAATCCCTACGGCTGGCGCTTGCACCAGCACGTCTTCACATACATCACCGACCCCTACCAGTCGCAGCACATCGTGGAGTTCTTCTCCATCAGCTTCCATCACCCCATGGCGATCTTTTTCGAAGTCATGCTGGTGATCGGCGCCATGGCAGCCGCCTGGCACGCTTCCAAGGGCCGGTACGTCGAGCTGGTATTAATCCTGATGTGGAGCCACGCGGCGCTGCTGGCGGCTCGCAATATTCCCCTCTTCGCCATCGTCGCGGCCCCCGTGATGGCCTCCGCCATCGAAGAGTGGCTTGCCGCCATGCCGGCCTGGAACCTGGCCGCGTGGGTGCGTTCCGCCGCCGCGAAGTTTTCCAGCGTCGCCTCCGAAACCACCGAAACCGACTCCATCCCACGCTGGCACCTGGCCAGCGCCATGAGCGTGTTGCTCTTCGCCGCGCTGCTCTACGCGCCCAACCCGCCCAAGGCCTTTCGCGCCGAATTCGATCCCAAGTCGTTTCCCGCCGGGGCTATCGACATGCTGCGCGGCGATCCGGCCGCGCGTATCTTCTCCGCCGATCAGTGGGGCGACTACCTTATTTACCGCCTTTACCCCCACACCAAGGTTTTCACCGACGGGCGTAGCGATTTCTATGGCCCGGCTTTTGGAAAGGATTATCTGGATGTGATGTACGTGCGTTACGACTGGGAGAAAACCCTCGGCCGTTTCGGCATCGACACCATCCTGCTGCCCCCGAGCGCGCCGCTGGCCGGCGCCGTGAAGGAATCCGCGAACTGGCGCCTCGTCTATGACGACGGCGTCTCGCTGATCTTCCGCTCTGCCCGGAAGATCGGGGGCCAACCGATGTCCGCCACCGGCAACGGTGACGGAGAAAGCCGTGATCGCAAGATCACGAAAACCATACCCTGCGGTCCCGCGATCGCAGAATACCTGTACGTGACTTAGAATTTAGGAGCTTACGATATGACGTTATTGCGGAATTTTTGGATGGACGATCAGGGGCAGGATTTGATTGAGTACACCCTGCTTCTCGGCTTTGTGGCACTTGCTTCGGCGGCTCTTTTCATCAGCGCCGGTGGCAGCATCAAGGGTATCTGGTCGACGACTTCGAGCCAGCTCTCCTACGCCAACACTCTCGCCAGCTAACCGTCTGGCGGTTGTGGGTGGAAGTTTGTTAACAGCCGGCTTTCCGCTTTCCGCGGATGAAGCTGGAGATCCTGGCGGGGCACGCTGGAGGGTGCAAAGGCGCCCCCGGCACGCCCCGCGTGGGACAAACCCCGTCGGGCCGGTTGCTATCCAAGACCCGGCGGTCGGGGGAGCAAATGCTTATGATTGTGTTCAGCGGTTTTTGGAAGGACGAACAGGGGCAGGATCTTATCGAGTACACCTTGCTCCTGGGTTTTGTGGCGCTGGCGTCGGCTACTCTCTTCATCAAGTCCGGCGGCAGCATCAAGGGTATCTGGTCAACTAGTTCGAGCCAGCTCTCTTACGCCAATACACTCGCGAGCTAGCTGCCATGTGCGAACAGGTAGTTTGGCCCGGCGGGCGGACGACAAGGCTGGACCTCCTGGCGGGGTACGCCGAAGAGCGCTATGGCGCTCCCGGCGCATCCCCCGAAGGGGGGAGTAACCTCGCTGGCCGGTTTTCGATGGGTTGTCGCACGAAGTCCGGGAGCCCGGGCCGGATGTTCCGTATGGACGGAACGGGAAATTTGAAATGAACAAGAGATTCTTAGGCGTACTCATTTTCGCGTTTGTCGTGGCATCCGTCGCCAGCCTGTTGCTGTACCAGGTGCTCATCAAGCGCCAGCCCGCCAACAACACCGCGGCGGTTCCCGTGACCACCCAGATCGTGGTGGCGGCCAAGAACCTCGAGGTGGGTGCGGTAATCAAACCCGAGGATGTAAAGATGGCCGACTGGACCGGCACCGTCCCCGTCGGCGCCATCATGAAAACCGATGGGAAGGACGGCGCGGTTGGCAGGGGCGTCATGACCGCCATGGTCGCCGAGGAGCCCGTTCTAGCCTCGCGCCTGGCGTTGCCCGGCGCCGGCGGCGGTCTGACGGCGCAGATTCCCAAAGGCATGCGCGCCGTGGCGATCCGCATCAACGACGTGTCCAGCGTTTCCGGCTTCGTCTCTACCGGATCGCACGTGGACGTCATGATCTCCGGTCAACGCCCCGGCGGCAACGGCAGCCTGGGCACCATCGCCAAGACCGTTACCACCCTGGAAGACCTGGAAGTGCTTTCGGCCGGTCAGGAACTCAAGAAGGACGCCGAGAACAAGCCGGTCATGGTGTCGACGGTGAACCTCCTGGTGACGCCCGAACAGGCCGAGCAACTCAACCTCGCCTCGGCCATGAACATCCAACTGGTGCTGCGCAATCCCCTCGATCGGGATATCGCCAAGACGTCCGGTTCGTCGACGAAGAACTTGTTCGATGGCGGCCGCCTGGACGTGCGGCAAGCCAACATCGGCGACACTCCCGCTCCCGCGCCGCGTCCCGCCAGAGCGTACCGGCCGCCGGTTCAGGTAGTCTCCGCCCCCGCCAAGCCGGAGCCGCCGCCCACCATGGAAATCGTCAAAGGCACCACTAGAACCGAAATCAAGTTCACCGGGGAGGGCAAGTAAGTGTCACAGGTCCGGCTAGTCGCGATCTCTTCCGCAGGCATCGCCTTGCTTCTGGGGCTCTCCGCCGCGCTGCCGGCGGCCGAGCCCGCCAGACCGGCTCAACAGCCGGACGCCGCCTCGCAACAACCGCCCGCCGCCAAGCCCGAGTCGTTGCTCGTCACCGTGGGTAAGTCGCTGATCATCGACAGCCCCTTGAGCATCGAGCGCATCGCCTACGCCAACGACGCCCTGCTGGATGCCGTGGCCATCAATTCCAAAGAGATTCTGGTCAATGGAAAGGCGCCCGGGGAAACCTCCCTGATTATCTGGCAGAAGAACGGCAGCCGCCTGGTCTTTGAGCTGACCGTGCGGCCCAGTTCCGCGAAACTAGAGGCTGTGCGGCAGCAGATCGCCCGCGAGTTCCCCGACACCGATATCAATATCACCTACGACAACGACCACGCCTTCATTCGCGGCACGGTGAAGGACGTCGTCGCCGCCGACCGCGTGAAGGACATTGCCTCCACGCTCGGGCCCGTAGTCAACCTGTTGCGCGTCGAGGTTCCCGCCGAAGACCCGCAGATCGTTCTCCACGTGCGCTTCACCGACGTCGACCGCGGCGCCACCCGGAGTCTCGGGATGAACCTGGCCTCCGGCGCCTTCAATACCATTTCCGCCTTGGGCACGGGCTTTCCCATTAGTCAGGACGGCGCCCAAACCTTCTCCTTGTCCAGCGCCGTCAACATCCTGTTGTTCCGCAAGGACCTTAACCTGCTCGCCGCCATTCAGGCGCTGGAGGGCAAGAATCTGGCCCAGACTCTGGCGGAGCCCAACGTCATGGCGATCAACGGCAAGCAGGCCAGCTTCCTGGCGGGCGGCGAAATGCCCTATCCGCAAGTGCAGCCTTCGGCTGGAGGGGCCGCCGTCACCATCTCATTCAAGGAGTACGGTATCCGACTCAATTTCCTTCCCACGGTCACGCCTCGCGGCACCATCCGCCTTCAGGTGGCCCCGGAAGTGAGCCAACTCGATTTCGCCAATGCCATTACCATTCAGGGATTCTCCGTTCCCGCCATTTCCACTCGCCGCGTCCAGACCGAGGTCGAACTCGAGAGCGGCCAGAGCTTCGTCATCGCCGGCCTGCTCGATAACGAGACGACCGATAGCTGGTCGAAGGTGCCCGGAATCGGCAGCATCCCGGTCCTCGGTAACCTATTCAAGACCCGGTCGTTTAAGAAATCCAATTCCGAACTCTTGATTCTCATCACCCCCGAACTCGTGCGGCCTATTCCCGCGGACCAGCCCGTTCCGGTGCTCAGCTTCAAAGAGCCCTTCATGCCCAGAAATTCCGATATCCCGATGTCTCAGCCGGGAATCGGCAAGACCGGGCCGGTGCCGCTGCATCCGCCCGCCGGCTCCGTCCCCGTCGAGCAGCTCATTCAAGACCAGAAACAGGGGCAACAGGCTCCCGCTCCAGCTCAGACTGTTCAGATCGTTCCGGTCGCGCCCGCGCCACCCAGCCTCAATACCGGGATCGCACCCACGCCCATGTCGGGCGGCGGGACGGGATCCGGCGGCCGTTGATGAGGACTTATCCTAGAGAGAAGCCATGTATCCGCTGACTATCGGTCTGGCGATCGAGAACCGCGATTTGCTCGCGCAAACGCAGTCCTGCCTGGCCGACCTGCCGTTCCGCCTCATCGTGGAACACCAGGATATCGGAGACTTGAGCAGTTTCCTCGACCGGCTGGAGCGCATGCGGCCGGACGTTGTTCTGGTCGATATCAGCAACTGGCGCGAACCCCTGGAAGGGTTGGTCGCCTCCATTCGGGGAGCCCTCGGCGACCCGATGATCATCGCCCTCAACACCACCGCCCAAGCCGATTCGATCCTCTCGGCCCTGCGCGCGGGCGTCAACGAGTACCTCTATCCTCCCCTGAAGGAAACGCTCAAGCGGACCCTTGAAAAGCGCTCCAACGAACGAAGCCGCCGGCGCGACGGAGTAACCAAGGCCGGCGGCAAGACTTACGGGTTCTTTTCCTCCAAGGGCGGCTGTGGCGCCACCACCCTGGTCACCCACGTGGCCGCCGAACTCGGCCGCCACAATCAGAAGGTCCTGCTGGCCGACTTCGATCTGGACGCCGGCATGGTGGCCTTCATCACCAAGACCAAGAGCGTGTATTCCATCCTGGATGCCGTCACCAACCTGCACCGTTTGGACCTTCATTACTGGAAAGCGCTGGTTTCCAACGGCATCCCCGGCGTGGAAATCGTGTCGTCGCCGCTGACGCTGGCTTCCAAGCAGGAGCCCACCAGCGACCAGATCCGCCGCGTCATCGCCTTCGCCCGCCCCCACTACGACTGGACGCTGGTCGATCTGGGCCGCAGCCTCGGCCGCGTCACCATGGCCGCCCTGGAAGAGATCGACGAGGCCTGCCTCGTGACCACCCTGGAAGTTCCCGCGCTGCATCAATCCAAGCAGATCGTACAGACGCTCATCGACACCGGCTACGGCAAGAACCGCATCAAGCTCATCCTCAACCGGGCGCCCAAACGGCTGGATATCTCTCCCGATGAGTTGGAAAAAATGTTGGGCGTTCCGATCTTCCACACCATCCTCAACGACTATGCGGAACTGTACGAGACCTACGCCGAGGGGCGGATGCTGAACCGCTCTTCCGAACTCGGCAAACAGATCGCCAGGCTGGCCATGAAGCTGGGCAGCCTTGAGGACGACAAGACGAAGGACAAGAAACGCTTCGGACTCTTTGGGTAGCTGAAAGGGATAAACGACCATGCCTCCCGCACTGGACATGAACCTGAAACACGGGGATTCCCGCGAAAGCGGTTGGGTCAACCGCCTGTTCAATCGCGACGGTTACACTCCGGAGTATCAGGAGCTGAAGTTTACTCTTCACCGGAAACTCCTCGACCGGATCAACCTCGAAGCCCTGTCTTCCATGGCCGGCGAGCGGGTGCGCGCCGAAATCCGCGCCGCCGTCGCCAAACTCGTCGAGGAAGAGAAGACCCCTCTCAGCCTGGTCGAGAAAGACCGCGTCATCGAGGAAATCCTGGATGAAGTCTTCGGCCTCGGTCCGCTGGAACCGCTCCTCCAGGACCCCACCGTAAGCGACATTCTGGTCACCACGCCCCGCCTCGTCTACGTCGAACGGGCCGGCAAACTGTACCGCACCCCGGTCGAGTTCAAGGACGACGCCCACCTGCTGCGCATCATCGAGAAAGTCGTGTCCCGCGTCGGCCGCCGCGTCGATGAATCCTCGCCCCTGGTGGATGCCCGCCTGCCCGACGGCTCCCGCGTTAACGCCGCCATTCCGCCTGTCGCCGTCGACGGGCCGCTGCTCTCCATCCGCCGTTTCGGCCGCCACGCCATGAAGGGCGAAGACCTGGTCGCCAAACTGGCCCTCACCGAAGGCATGCTGGAACTGCTCAAGGGCTGCGTCAAAGCCCGCCTCAATATCCTGATTTCCGGCGGTACCGGCTCCGGTAAGACCACCCTGCTCAACGCTCTCTCTTCTTACATCCCCGAGGACGAACGCATCGTCACCATCGAGGACGCCGCCGAATTGCGCCTCCAGCAGACCCACGTGGCCCGCATGGAGACCCGCCCCGCCAACGTCGAAGGCACCGGCGCCATCCATATCCGGCAACTCGTCATCAATGCCCTCCGTATGCGTCCCGACCGCATCATCGTCGGCGAGGTCCGCGGCGAAGAGGCCCTCGACATGTTGCAGGCCATGAACACCGGTCACGACGGATCGCTCACCACCATCCACGCCAACACCCCGCGCGACAGTCTGGGACGCCTGGAAGTCATGGTCGGCATGGCGAATGCCAACATGGGTATCCGCTCCGTCCGCCAGCAGATCTCTTCCGCCGTGGACCTCTTTATCCAGGTTTCGCGATTCAGCGATGGCACCCGCCGCGTTACTCACATCACCGAAGTGGTCGGCATGGAGCAGGACATTATTACCCTGCAGGACATTTTCCTCTTTGAGAAGACCGGCCTCTCGGAAACCGGAAAGGTGTTGGGCCGTTTCCGCGCAACCGGTATCCGGCCCAAGTTCTATGAGCGTCTGAAGTCCAGCGGTATCGTTCTGCCCACGCAGATGTTCCAGACCGTCGTGGAGATTCGTTAATGCCCGTCGTCTTGCTTACAACCTTCGTCGTGTTGTTCGCTCTCGTGCTGTTTGCGGTGAGCGTGGGCCTCAAGTTTTTCGACGCCCGCCGCAAGAAGCAAGTGGTGGACATGCTGCATACCGCCGTCGGCGATAACGAAATCGGCATCACCACTCTGTTGAAGGAGATCGAGAGCGACAGGCCGACCGGCTTTAAGGCCATCGTCAGGTCGCTCCACTTCACCCGCCATGCCCAGGAACAACTTCAGCAGGCCGGCATGACGTGGTCGTCCTCCCGTCTTATGGCGGCCATGGCGTTGATGGCGATTCCCGGACTGGCTTTGGGGTTCCTGTGGCCCCTTCTGATAAGCGGTCCCGTCACCGCCTTGGTGCTGGGCGGTGCGTTGGGATGCTCGCCCTACCTGTTCGTGCGTCACAAACGCAAGGTGCGCATGGACAAAATGGAAGAGCAACTCCCCGAAGCCCTGGACTTTCTGGCGCGGTCCATGCGGGCCGGCCACGCCTTCACCATTACCCTGGAAATGGTGGGCGAGGAGATCGTCGACCCCCTCGGCCAGGAGTTCCGCACGCTCTTCAACGAGCAGAACCTGGGAGCGCCGCTCGATGTCGCCATGCGCAATTTCGCCCTGCGCGTCCCGCTCCTGGATATTCGGTTTTTCACCTCCTCCGTGCTGCTGCAGAAGCAGACCGGCGGAAATTTGAGCGAAATTCTGTCGCGCCTGGCGTACGTCATCCGCGAGCGTTTCCGCCTCAAGGGCCAGGTGAAGGCGGCCAGCGCCCACGGGCGTCTTACCGCCGGTATCCTGACCGTCATGCCGGTGGCCACCATGCTGGGTCTCTTGCTGGTGGCCCCGGGCTACCTCCAGGGCATGGCCGAGGACAGCGACGGCAAGTGGATGATCGGCGGCGCCATCGTGGCGCAGCTCCTCGGGAATTTCTTCATCAAGAAGATTATCAACATCAAGGTGTGAGATGGCCCATCCTCTATTGCTTTCCATTGTCGCGTTTTTGATGCTGCTGACCGCGATTACCGGCGTGGGCTACCGGATTTACTACAAGCCCGGAAAGTTCATGCGCCAACTCGGCGCGCCCGTCATCTCCGCCGACGCCCGGCAGCGCGTGATCGATGCCGACGCCGAGCCGGCCGCCAACACCGTCGTCACCCTCTTGCACCAGATCGGCTCCAAGGTGCCTTCCTCCGACGCGGACGTTGCCTCTCTCAAGATCGACCTGATGCGCGCCGGCATCCGTTCCGAAACCGCCATGGCGGTTTTCTACGGCATCCGCATCATATCCGTCTTCGTCCTGCTCGTCATCAGCCTGTCCCTCGAGTCCAAGATGCCGGCTAACCCCGTGCTGCGCATGGCCCTCATAGTTTCCGGCTGCGCCGCCGGCTGGATTCTGCCGCGGTTCGTGCTCGAGAAGAAGGTGGCCAAGCGCGAGTTGCTCCTCCGCCTCTCCCTGCCCGATGCCCTCGATCTGCTGGTGGTTTCCATTGAAGCCGGACTGGGCCTCGACCAGGCCATCCAGCACGTCGCCCGGGAGCTGCAAGTCAGCCATCCGGACTTGAGCGAGGAACTGTCTCTCGTCACGCTCGAAATGCGCGCCGGCAAACGCCGTGCCGACGCCCTCCGCCATCTCGCCGAGCGGACCGGCGAGCCCGAAATCGGCAAGCTTACCGCCATTCTCATTCAGAACGACCGGTTCGGCACCAGTATGGGCGAATCCTTGAGAACCCATTCCGATTTCCTGCGCACGCGGCGGCGCCAGGAAGCCGAGGAGCGCGCCGGCAAGGTAGGCGTCAAACTTGTATTCCCCATTTTCTTTTTCATCCTGCCTTCCATGCTGATTGTCGCCGCTGGACCCGGCATCTTACAGGTTGTTAAGAATTTGTTCCCGTTGATGAAAAGCGTTGGTAAATAAAGAGAGGAGACCCACAGACGATGGATAGCACACTGGTTCAGGTAATCATCTGGCTAACCGCAGGCCTGCTCATGTTTCTGTTCCTGAAACGGCGCAAGGCCCGGCGTACGCAACGGTAAGGGGATCGCGGACCGCTTCCGGTCCGCGTACTTCCAGGCGAACTGCGCAAGTTCAAGGAGAATAACGAGAATGAACATCGCAATTCCGGCGGCGATCTGGCTGGGGGCGGGCATTTCGCTTGTCATACTGCTTGCGCGCCGCCGCAATCGCCGCATTCCGCGGCAGTGACTGCTTTCACGGAGGCTGGCGTGCCCCAGGCGAACGCGGCGCCTCGCCAGCCTTGCCACCCTATGCCCATTGGCGCTCTGATCGCTAAGCAAAACCGCGATGGGGGATGGCCCTATTCCCGCGGCGGCTCGTGGACGGAGCCCACCGTGTATGCCATTATGGCCCTGTTTTTGGCCGGCGAAGCCGCCTCCGCGCAGCGCGGTCTGGCGTGGCTGGGCTCTATCCGCAGGCGCGACGGCGGATGGCCTCCGCGCGCCGGAGTCGATCTGAGCACTTGGGTGACCGCCTTGGTTGCCCTGCTGGGTCCGGGGAAGATCGGCGCCCCCCCTATGGGCGCGCCATCCAATGGCTGTTGGGCACCACCGGCGAGGAATCCACCACCGTATACGGCTTGCGGGAATGGCTGCTCGGCAACAGCACTCCCTCCGCCGACCGGAAGTTTCCAGGCTGGCCATGGATTCCCGAAAACGCCGGCTGGGTCGTCCCCACATCCGTCGCCATTCTGGCCCTCGATAAGGAAGATCGCCGCCAGCCTTCATCTCAGGTCCGCCACCGCGTTGACGCCGGCCGCCAGTTCCTGTTGAGCCGAACCTGCGACGATGGCGGCTGGAATTACGGATCCTCCCGCCCCCTGGGGTATCCCTCGCGTCCCTATCCGGAAACTACCGGCCTGGCACTGGCGGCTTTGCGCGGGGTCCGGTCGCCCCAGGTCGACCGCGCCTTGGCGATGGCGCAGCGCTTCCTGGCGGAGTGCCGGTCCGCCGACGCCATGAACTGGCTCCGCTTCGGCCTGAGGGTCCATGGCCGGCTTCCCGCGGGATACTGCGCCCCCTCCGGCCTCCATTACCGCACCATTCCGGAAACTTCGCTGGATATGGTGATGACCGCGGCCGAGCAGGGCCGCGACCTCTTCTGGGGCTGACGCATGTACCCGAAACCGACCAGACGCGAATGGATTGCGGGGACGGCCGGCGCCACGCTGCTGGCCGGCTGCAAGGCCAGTGGCCCCCCGGCCGCGCCGGCTGCTCCTCCCCAGGTCTCCATCGTGCGCGCGGCTTACGATCAGAGCCTCTACGATACCGTGCGGCGGATTCTGGCTGGCCACAGCCTGGACGTGCGCGGCCTTACTGTGGTCCTCAAACCCAACCTGGTGGAGTTCGAGCCCGGAACCACCATCAATACCCACCCGCTTCTGGTCCACGCCGCCTATGAAGCCTTCCTCGCCGCCGGGGCGGCCGGCGTCCGCATCGCCGAAGGTCCCGGGCACCGCCGCAATACCCTGGATCTCGCCGAGGCCGCCGGATACTTCCGGACGATTCCCCGGTTCGAAGACCTGTTCGTCGATCTGAACCTCGACGACGTCACCCACGTGACGCCCCGGACCCAGTTCTCGGGCCTGCGGAAATTGTACCTTCCCAACACCGTTCTGGGCGCCGGCCTGCTGGTCTCCATGCCCAAGATGAAGACCCATCACCTGGTGGGCGCCACGCTTTCTATGAAGAACCTCTTCGGCACCGTCCCGGGCGGCATTTACGGCTGGCCGAAAAACGCGCTTCACTGGGCGGGCATTCCCCGAATGCATCGCCGACCTGCATGCCATCTACCCGCGCAAGTTCGCCATCGTGGACGGCATCGTCGGCATGGATGGCAACGGTCCCATTCAGGGCGATCCCAAGCCGGTGGGTATCGTGGTAGCCGGCAGCGACCCGCGGGCCGTGGATGCCACCTGTTGCCGCGTGATGCGAATCGATCCCTTCCGCATCGGCTATCTGCGGCTGGCCGCTACCGATGTCACACAAATCGCCGAACAGGGCATCGTCCAGACTGGGGAGACCATCGCCGCCGTGGCCACTCCGTTCGCGCTGATTCCCGAGTTTCAAAGCCTGAGGCTGGGGTAAACTCCGATGGGTATTAGACGGTTATTTCGCGGGTTCGGGCCGGCCACCCCCGTTGAGGGAGCCGAAACGCAGGCCGGCCCCAGGTCCGGATTGCCAGGCCTTGCCGCCCTGCTCTACCCGGCGCTTTCCATCTTTCTGCTCATCCCCTGCTATTGGCAGCCCCGCCTGCAGGCGGGCGATCTCTCCAGCCACATCTACAACGCCTGGCTGGCGGAGTTGATCGATTCCGGGCGCATCCATGGTTTGACCATTGCCAGCCAGAGCACCAACCTGCTTTTCGATTTGATGCTCGGCGGCTTGTACCGTTTGGTGGGAGCGGAAGCGGCGCAGCGCATCGCCGTCTCCATTGCCGTCCTGGTTTTCGTGTGGGGGGCATTCGCCTTCGTCTCGAAAGTGGCTGGCCGCCGGCCCTGGCACCTGCTGATCTGCATCGCCATGCTGGCCTATGGCTGGGTCTTCCACATGGGCTTCTTCAATTTCTATCTCAGCCTGGGGCTATGCTTCTGGGTGTTGGCCCTGGTCTGGGATCCCTCCGGGCGCCGCTGGCTCCTCGCCCTGCCCCTTCTCGCCCTGGCGTATGTGGCTCACGGGCTTCCGGTTGCCTGGACGGCCTGCCTGCTGGCTTACCTCTGGCTCGCCCGGCGCATCCCGTCGCGCTACCATTCGTTTCTCTCCGCCGGGACGCTCCTGTTCATGGTCCTCATCCACTGGGTACTGAGCCTCGGCACCGTCACGCGGTGGTCGCCCTTGCAGATCGTCAGCACCACCGGTGTCGACCAGGTCTGGGTCTTCGACCTCAAGTACTACTTCGTGCTCGTCGGCCTGCTGCTGCTCTGGGGATTGCTGTTTCTGGAATTGCTGCACCGCCTGGGGCCCCGCAAGGTGGCCTCCAGCATGGCCTTTCAGATCTGCATAGTCAGCGCCACCGGGGTTTTCATCATGCCCAGCACCGTCTTTATTCCCGGCTTCCAGCACTCCCTGGTCTACATCGCCGAGCGCATGTCTCTGGGAGTGGGAATCTGCGTTTGCGCCTTGCTGGGATCCGCCCGCGCCCGTGTCTTCGTGCGCTACGGGCTGGTGTTGCTGGCGGTGGTTTTTTTCAGCTTCCTCTTCCGCGACGAGCGGGCTCTGAATTCCTTCGAGGACCGCATGGAGGACACCGTGGCGCGGCTCCAACCCGGGCAACGCGTGGTGACCGGCGTCGACGACAACGGTCTCCACACCTTCGCCGTGATCCACATGATCGACCGCGCTTGCGTAGGCCGCTGCTTCAGCTACGGCAACTACGAACCCTCCACCGCCCAGTTCCGCGTGCGCGCTACCGCCCCCAACCCGTACGTGGTCTTCCGCTATGGCGACTCGATCGACATTCAGCGCGGCTTGTACGTCGTGAAACCTGGCGACTTGCCCATCTACCAGGTGGACCTGGAAGACGGGCGGCTGGTGATTCGTTCCCTACAAGCAGGAGTCCCGTGCGGCATGAAATACTGGAATACCCTGGCGGGAACGCCGCCCAAAAGCTGACCCGGCCCTCAGCCGGCCATCCCGCGCTGCGCTGCCAACGCCACCATCAGGTTCCAAACGATCAAAACGCCGTACCAGTAACTGGCCCAGCGAATCACCTGGAATCGCTTCCACCGCACACACAACGCGCCCAGCCCCAGCGCCAGCGATTTGGACAGCATCACTCCCGCCGCCGGCCCCGCGTGCATCAGCAGGCGGATGAACGGGCTTACCTCTCCCGCTCCCAGGCGGAAGCCCAATAGCGTGGTCAGTATGTCCAGCAGTTGCAGGTAAACGAAGATCGCGACGATGTTCATCCGGCGTTCCTTGCCTTTCGTTCTCCGGCGCGGTCCATCCTGCGGTCACTGGCGCCTACTTATGTATCGGCACCATCTGCCAATCATTTTAGTCGCCGACAGCCCGACAATTGGCGTTCCAATCCACTATTTACAATTGCCAAAACCCCCAGCACGCAAAAAAGGGGTCAGACGCCATTTTTAAAAAAGGGGTCAGACCCCTTTTTTGACGCCATTTTTCTCCCCGCCACCAGTTTCGCGGCGTCTGCTACATTGGAGGTCCGTGCTACCCGCCGAGTCAGAGGCCTACCTCCTGTTGGAACCAGCGGGCCGCCGCTTCCCGCTGAACGCCGGGCAATCCTGGACCATCGGCCGCGGCGACGGCTGCACCGTGATGCTCGACAGCCGTTCCGTATCGCGCCTGCATGCCCTCATTCAGCGGCGCGAGGGCGGCGACTATTCCCTGGTGGATCTCGGCAGCCGCAATGGCTGTTTCGTGAATGGCCAGCGCGTGAGCTTGCCCCGCATCCTCGGCGACGGCGACCGCCTCGCCTTCGGCGATCGGGAATTGCAGTTCCGCACCGCGCGCGGCCGCGCGTCCGAAACCGCGCCGCCTGGCTCATCCACCCGCGAGGCCACCACCGCCGCCATCCATTTGCAAAGCCTCGCCACCATCGTGGTAGTGGACATTCGCGGCTTCTCCCATCTCACGCGCTCGGTCCCCGAGGCGGTGCTGGCGCAGACCGTGGGAACCTGGTTCCTGCATGTCGGACAGATCGCCGAGCGCCAGGGAAGCTGGGCGCGGAAGTACATCGGCGACGCCGTGATGGCCGTCTGGGTCCACGACGACCCGGCACGCCTCGCCGCCGATGTCGCCCGCGCCCTGCGGGCCGTGGACGAAATTCACTCCGCCACCGCCCAGATCCACAACCAGTTGCCGCTCCCCGGCCCCCTGCGCATCGGCGCCGGAATCAACACCGGCACCGCCATCGTGGGCGGCGGCGATAACACCGCCCTCGGGGAAGCCGTCAACGCCGCCTTCCGCCTGGAGAGCGCCACCAAGGAATTGGGCATGGGCGTCGCCGTGGGCGAACGCACCTACTCCGAACTTCACGTTGCCGGCGATTCCCCCTTCCTCCGCCGCGAAGTGGAGCTGAAGGGCTACGAATCCCCGCGCACCGTGTGGGCCATTTCGTTTGAGAGCCTGCGCGCGTTCCTGAGCGGCATCTGAGAGCCGGCGCCGCGCCTTGACCCCTATCGCCCCGGCCCGATCACCACCCCCACCGCCGCCGGCTGTAAGTCGATCCGCTCGACGTGGTGCCCCATTTCGAATGGCCGTCCCACCGCCACGTTCGGACACGAGGGAAGCACCAGGTATCGGACCAGCAGATCGAGCGTTCTGCCGTCGATCTCCAGCCCCGAAATCTCGGCCCGCCTGATATCCACCATGGCGCTCCCGCGGGCCGAGCGAATTTGCGCCGTGACCCGTATCGGATGCTCCCCATCGAGCAACTTCGAGAGCGGCCACACCGGTTGGAATCCGTGGGCGCGAGCCACCTTGCCGATGTCGATCATGGCGGCGCCCGTAGCCACCCCGGGGGATTCGATCCGCACGGTTACCTCGCGCACACCGGCCGGCGCCTGGCTGCGCACCCAGGCGTTCAACTCCCGCGGGCTCAGAACCACCGTGCCCGCCTGCGCCCGGTCGTTCATGATGGCGTCCATCTTATCGGCCGCCGTGCGCAGGTCGTCCGCCGCCGCGCCGCCCGGAACCGCCGTGGCCAGGAACAACGCCGCAATGGCGCCCCATCTCACTGGGCGCGCAGGCGCTCCGGGGCTGCCGTCCGTGGCGATCTCCTGAGAAGTGCCCATCGATTCAATGGTCCCAGTATCGCATTACGAAGCCATGACAGTTGAATTACATATTGCAACAATTGGATAAGGAGCCTATCATACGATCATGGACTGGGTGCTCGCAGCGGTTGCGGTGCTGGCGGGGTTCGGGGCAATTCGCATGGCCAGGATGTGGTTCCGCTACCACGGGGCCATGGTGGTCAAGTGTCCGGAAAACCAACGCCCCGCCGCGGTTTCGCTCGACGCCGCCCACGCCTCCCTCACCGCTCCCGGGAAGCCCGCCGCCTTGCGCCTCTCGGCTTGCTCCCGTTGGCCGGAGCGCGCCGGCTGTGGCCAGGAGTGCCTCAGCCAGGTTGCCGCCTCCCCGGAAGACTGCCTGGTCCGTAACATTCTGGCGAAATGGTATGCCGGCAAAGTCTGCGCGTCGTGCGGACAGCCGTTCGGAGAAATTCAATGGACGGATCGTAAACCGGCGCTGCTAGCCGCCGATAAGTCAACCGTGGATTGGAGCCAAATTCGAGCCGAGTCGCTGCACGAAGTGCTGGACACGGCGTTGCCCCTCTGCTTTGCCTGCCACATGGCGCGCACGCTGCTCCGCGAGCATCCGGAACTGGCCATCGAGCGCCCGCAGTCATGGCAGCCGGGAACCGGCCACTCCAAGTCCTGAGCGTAAGATCTTTTCCGCGTTGAAAGGTCTTGGCATATGACGGCATGGATGTGCGGCCTGGCATTGGCGGCTCTGCCGATGCTCGGAGGGCAACCGAAAGTCCCGCTCGCCCCGATGGCCCCGATCGCGCTCTACAGCCAGTTCGAGCAGCCCCCCCCAAAGGCGGTCGAGACCGCGCTCGACGACGAGCTGGATTCGATCATGACGCCGCTGGGCCTGCGCTTCGAGTGGCGCGATCTCCACGGTCCCCGGCTCGAAGAGCCCGTCGTGGAACTGGCCGTCATCTCCTTTAAGGGCCGCTGCGACACTGCCGGCCTGGTGCGGCGTGCCGCCACTCCCGGCCCCCTGGGCTGGACGCACATCAGCGACGGCTCCATCCTCCCCTTCAGCGACGTGGATTGCAACGGCGTTCGCGCCTTGCTGCAGAGCGACCTGCTCTCGCTTCCCGCCACTGGCCGCGACGCCGCCTTCGGCCGTGCCCTGGCCCGTGTCCTCGCCCACGAGCTGTACCACATTTTCGCCGACACCACCCACCACGGCTCCTGCGGCATCGGCAAGGAAGCCTACACCGCGCGCGATCTTCTGGCCGGCAGCTTCCGCTTCGAGAACCGGGAATCGAAAGCCCTCAGAAACGGCAAGGCCTACGGGGCGCTCGGAAAAGGCTTGGCGCTGCGCGAGTAAGTTCGCGGCCACGGCCTCGGCTCATTGATGCGCCAACCGGAATGCGCTCAGCCCGGCGATCTGGCTCCTCGTGGCAAAGATACTCATTCCACCTGCAACATCCCCGCCTATCTTCAAAACTCCGAAGTCCCGGGTTTCAATCCGGTCACCCACGACGGATGGGCTGACAAGCGGCACTTCGACCTGTTTGTCCCCGCTGCCATTGAGATACAGCGTAAGACCCTCGATGGCGGTAATCTCTCCGTACCCGGCATACTCCACCCTGTGGACGTGCATCGAGAAAATGAGGCCGTGGTCCCCAAAAGCAACCTCGTGGTAAACCCCGTACCACCCATAGGCGGCTTCAGCGATTCCGCCGCACAGCGCGAGCGCGACAAACGCGGCGGCAACCGTCTTGCGGGCCGCACCATCGGGCTCGGCTGGCCCCTTAATGGTTCCCTGTAGGATCAAAAGGAGTAAGTAGACGTAGGGTGTCAGATAGAACATTACAGCCCCCCATTCGGAGAGCCTGCCCTGCGCCATCAAAAGGATGGGGTAGAAGTAGCGCGCCAGGTAAATCGGAACCATCCATCCCGAGAGGTTGCCGATGGTGCCGCCCAGTAAGGCTACGCAAACCGCCGCCAGATAGGTCAGGGCCATCCATCCCGGAAGGTTGAGGCCGCGAAACCGCTTCACGAAGGCGGCCGCCAGCATCCAATAATACAATCCACCGGCGGCAACGATACCCAGGATGCCGATTGCCTCCCCCGCCGACATCGTCCGGAACGCGATGGCGAAGCGCCAATGTCCCGGTTCGATGCCCACGGCCGTGGCCCAGGCCATGAACGGAAGACAGGCGATCATGGGCACCAGATGGGCCCAAAGCAGCGCCAGCCAGTACTCTTTCCGGCCGATCCTCCCCATAAAAGAAAAGTAATCGGACAGACCCGAGTCACGTGAGGAAGATAGGAAAGAGGCAATTCGGCCCTGAGGAACGGCTTCCTGACCGTCGGGCGGCGTATTCGGCGAATTCAAGTTTAAGATAGACATTGTCGTTTAATTCCAAGGACCGGGGCCGGCTTCGCCCACAACTGCACGGTGGGATTGTATCGCATTTCAAGAGCGGCTCGGCACCCAGGGAGGCCCAGGGCGGGGCCTGGTTCTTCGTCGCGGGCCGGCAGGTGGAAATACCAAGCGGCGCATCCCAACTCACGGCCGCGCGCCCCGCCTTCGTTAATAATCCCGGTGACGAATCTTTCCTAACTTGACGACTATCGCTCCCAGTTTGAAGCCATCGGGGAACAGGCCCGCCGCGTGCGCCATCAGTTGCCGCAAGCCGCCGGCCGCTCGGCCAGCAATCGGCGCGCTTCGCTGCGCACCCGCGGCAGGATTCCGGTGAACGCGGCCGCTCCCGCCATGCAGACCACCCCGCCCGCCGCCACCGTCGCCGGCGGACCGAACCGCGCCGCGGCCCATCCCGCCAGCAGCGACCCGAATGGCGCCATCCCCATGAACATCATCGAGTAGATGGACATCACCCGGCCGCGCAGCCGATCCGGCACCATGCTCTGGATCAGCGTGTTCGTGGCGGCCATCTGCACCATCATCGAAAACCCCGCCAATACCAGGATCCCCATCGAGAGCCAATACGTGTGCGAGAAGGAAAACGCCGCCACGCTGGCCCCGAACGTCGCCGCCGCTACCGCCACTCCGCGGCCGAATCCCTGCAAGTTGCGGCGCGTGGCCAGCAGCATCGCTCCCATCAGCGCCCCGATCCCCGTCGCGCCCATCAGGTTGCCCAGCGCCGCCGCGCCGCCGTGCAGTATCCGGTCGGCGAAAATCGGCATCAGCACCGTGTACGGCATCCCCGTCAGGCTCACCACCGCCAGCAACCCCAGCAGCGAGCGCACCGGCAGGTTGCCCGCCACGTAGCGAAAGCCCTCGGCCAGGCGGCGTAGCGGCGAGCCCGCGGGCTGCGCCTCCCGAGGGGCCACCCGCATCAGCAGCAGGCCGGCGATCACCGCCAGGTAGCTCACCCCGTTGCCGAAGAAACACCAGCCTTCCCCGATGCGCGCCACCAGGATGCCCGCGACCGCCGGCCCGATGATCCGCGAGGCGTTGAACATCGACGAGTTCAGCGCGATGGCGTTCATCAGGTCCGTCCGGCCCACCATCTCCACGATGAACGACTGGCGCGCCGGTATGTCGAACGCATTCACCGTCCCCAGCAGCGCCGCCAGCACGAAGATGTAGCGGACGCGCACCGTGCCCGTGAGCGTCAGCGCCGCCAGCGCCAGCGCCAGCAGCATGGACGCAATCTGCGTGGCGATCACCACTTTTTGGCGCTTGTACCGGTCCGCCACGATTCCCCCCACCGGCGCCAGCAGGAAGACCGGAATCTGGCTGCAGAATCCGATGCCGCCCAGCAATACCGACGACCCCGTGCGGCGGTAGACCAGCCACGCCTGCGCCACCGTCTGCATCCACGTGCCGATGAGCGAAATCAGTTGGCCGCTGAAAAAGAGCTGAAAGTTCCGATATTGCAGGGCGCGCAGCGCCGCCGGAAATCGCATCGATACTGCTATTGTAGGGGACCGCCGTCAGTCGCGCCCGACGAAAACGCACGGAACCGCCAGCGTCAGCGACCGGCCCGGCGAAAACGCACGGAACCGCGAGCGCCAGCGAGCGGCCCGGCGAATACGCACGGAACCGCGAGCGTCAGCGAGCGGCCCGAGCGAGGGATGAATCCGCCCGGCGTCCGCGAGTTTTCACGCGGGGCCTGCTTCCGGCCATCCGACGACGCGGGAGAATGGCCGGCATAGTGTGGCGAGTCCGCGCCGCTCGGGCCGCTCGCTGGCGCTCGCGGTTCCGTGGGGTCTCCCAACGGGCCGTTCTCAGTCGCGCCCCACCCACGCACACGGAACCGCGACCGTTAGGGAGCGGCCCCGGGCGGCGCACGCGAGACTCCGCGGCCACCGGGCGGACTCGTCCCCTGTCCGGACCGCCGTCAGTCGCGCCCCACCCACTCCAGAATCGTCTCGTCGAGCCAGAAGCGGTGCGGCCGGCGCCCCAGAAACCCCAGGTGGCCGCCATGATCGGTGGCCCGGACTTCGATGCGCGGGTTCGATCGCACCGCATCCCCTCCGAAAACGTCGAACGGCACCAGCGTATCGTCCCGCGACTGGATGAGCAATACCGGCACGCGGATGGCCGCCAAGTAGCCGATGGCCGACTGCGTGCGGTAGTAGTTGGCCGCGTCGCCGAAGCCGAACGAGGGCGCCGTGATGCGGTCGTCGATCTCGCGGATGGAGCGCAGGCCCCGGAAGTCCCGCTTCCGGTAGCGGCCGGTGGCGCACAGACGGTCGCGCATGCGGCCGATGAAGCGGCGCTGGTACAGCCGGTTGGATGGATGGGCGAGGCGCCGGGCGCAGGCCTCCAGATCGAGCGGCGTCGAGGCCGCGCAAACCCCGCGGATCAACTCCGGGCCGCGCCCCGCCAGTTCCCCGGCCAGTTTGAGAACCACATTGCCGCCCAGCGAGAAGCCCACCAGGAAGACCGGGGCGCGGCCTTCGATCTGAAAGGCGCGCAGCACGCCGCTCAAGTCGCTGGTGAGGCCGGCGTGATAGAGGGTCTGGCAGAGGCGCTCGGTGCCGCCGCAGGTGCGCATGTGAAAGGCATGCGCGGCGTAGCCGCGGGCAAGCGCGGCGGCCGACAGGCTGCGGATGTAGCCGGCGTCGCCCGAGCCTTCCAGGCCGTGCACCATCACGATCTCGCCCTTGGCCGGGCCTTCCGGCCGCTGCGACGCCACCAGCACCTGCACGCCGGGCTCCGTGCGGAACAGCCGCGACGCCACCGGGTAGCGCTCGCGGCTCTCCGGCCGCGGCCAGAAGTGGCTGGCGATCGTCTGCAGGTGCGGATTGCGAAAAACCGGGTCGAAAGGCTGCATGATGAGCGAAACTTGTATTGTATGAGGTTATGGAATGCCGGCGGCGGGCCGATGGCCGCACTGTGGTTGACGGCGGCCGCCTGCGCCTCGGGCGCGGAGGTTCCGCGGCCGTCGCCGCCATTCACCATCCTGCGCCATGGTGCGCCCAATATCGAACTGCGGCAGTATCGCGGCAAGGTGGTGGCGCTGGCCTTCATCCACACCACTTGCCAGCACTGCCAGAACCTCACCCGGAGTTTGAACGCGCTGGCGCGCGAATTCGCCGGCCGGAACGCGCAGTTTCTGGAATGCGCCTTCAACGACGACGCCCAAGCCACCATGCCGGATTTCCTGGCCCTCTTTCAGCCGCCCTATCCGGTGGGCTGGAGCTACCAGGGGCCGGTGCGCGCGTTCCTGAAAATCGGCCTCATGGACGGCCATTTCATGGTCCCGCACATGGTGTTCCTGGATTCGGGCGGCACGATCCAATTGGACCTCAGCGCGCAGGACGATTTCTTCAAGGAAACGGATGCCAATATCCGCGCCGCCTTGAACCGGCTGCTGGCGCCGGCGGCCACGAAGAAGGGCGGGCCGGCGAAGAAGTAGATCGCCCCCGCCCACCATCCGATCCCGGACGCCCAGCGTCGCCGGCACTCCGCTCCAGGCGGCGAAACGGAACCGCGACCGTTAGGGAGCGGCCCCAGGCGGCGCGCGCGAGACTCCGCGGCCACCGGGCGGACTCGTCCCCTGTCCGGGCCGCTCGCTGGCGCTCGCGGTTCCGTGAGGTCCCCCAACGGACTGCTCTCAGCCGCGCCCCACCCACGCACGAAGTAGATCGCCCCCGCCCACCATCCGATCCCGGACGCCCAGCGTCGCCGGCACTCCGCGCCAGACGGCGAAGAAGTAGATCGCGCCCGCGCACCCTCCGCCGGCGCTCCTCTTCCACCCCCGTTCGCGAACCTGGGGGGACGAATCGGCGGAGGAAAATGACAGGACCTCTGTCAAAATTATAAATTTCCACTTTGTTTTCAACTGCTTACAGAGGCCTCGTGACAGGCTCCCTGTCAAATCGCGAGAAGCGGGAAGGAAACAGCCGGTGCGAGTTTCCATCTCGCTCCGATGGTACCGTGTAGGAATGCCGCGCTCTGAACAGCAGCGTTTCGGGTTCGCGGGGCTCGCCTCCGCGCACCGCCCGCGCTGGCTGCTGGGGGCGATTCTGGCGGTGGCGGCGTTCCTCCGGTTCTTTCAGCTCGCGGCGTTTCCTCCGGGCCTGTACGTGGACGAAGCCATGGACGGGAACGACGCCCGCGAGGCCCTGGAAACGCACCGCTTCCAGGTGTTCTATCCCGAGGACAACGGCCGCGAGGGTTTGTACGTCAATGCGGCGGCGCTCTCCATTGCGGCGTTCGGCAACCAGGCATGGGCGCTGCGGCTTCCGGCGGCGATCTTCGGCACGCTCACCGTGGCGGGCATCTACCTGCTGGGCGCGGAGCTGATCTCGGCGCCCGCCGGATTGCTGGCGGCCTTTTTTCTGGCCACCAGTTTCTGGCACCTGGTCTTTTCGCGGATCGCGTTTCGCGCCATAGCCGCGCCCCTGTTCCTGGTGTGGGCCCTGTACCTGCTGCTGGCGGCGCTCCGCCGGGCGCGCGGCGGGCGGGGGTGGCTCGGCTGGATGATCCTGGCGGGCGCGGTGTACGGGCTGGGGTTCTACACCTACCCGGCCTATCGCGTGACCCCGCTTCTGGTAATCGCCATCTGCATCGCCGATGGGCGGCGCGCGAAGCCCGGCGGGAGCCGCGCCTGGATCTTCGCCGCTGCCGCGGCCGTGGTGGCGGCGCCGCTGGCGGTCTATTTCGCCGGCCACCCGGGCGCGTTCTGGGGACGCGCGGCCCAGGTTTCGGTGTTCGGCGCGCCGCGCCCCGCGCTCGAGATCGTTCTGAACTGCTGGCGGACGGCGCGCATGCTGTTCACTCGCGGCGACCACAACTGGCGTCATAACGTGGCCTGGCAGGCGGAGTTGTTCTGGCCCGTGGCCGCCTGCCTGGTAGTGGGCGTGGGAGCCGCCTGGAAGCGGCACTGGCCGATGCTCTTCTGGCTGGTGCTGGGCATGGCGCCGGCGGTCGCGGCCAGCGAGGCGCCGCACTCCCTTCGCGCCATCCTGATGCTGCCGGCCGTCTGCCTGCTGGCGGCGCTGGGGGCGCAACGGGTGTATGCGTGGATGAGCCGCGCCGTGCCCGCCAGCGCGCTCCAAGCCGCCGCGGCGGCAGCCCTGCTGGCGCTTTGCTACCAGCCGTACCACGCCTATTTCGACGTCTGGGCGCGGAATCCCAAGACCGCCGAAGCCTTCGACTCCCGGTATACGGCCCTGGCCCGGCAAATCGCCGCCGCGCCGCCCGGTCAGGCCAAGCTGGTGGTGGCCACTCTATCCGGGATGCAAGTGACCGGGCTGCCCATCCAGTTGCAGCCCGTCATGTTCCTGACCGGAAGCTACACCGCGCGCGAGCGCCGTGAGACGCGCGTTCGCTACCTCGCCGCGCAGCCCGGAGATGCGGGGGCGTGCCCGCAGGCCGCACAACGGGAACCCGGCACGGCGGTCTTCTGCGCCCCATGACGGCGCGGGCCCGCGAGGGAGTGCCGGCGTTGGCCGTAATCCGTCCGTAAGCGCTCTGACCCACGACGAACCACTCAGCCAGCCCTGCGTCCGCTATCCGCGGCCCCGCACCGGGCCTTTCAGGGAGCGGACCCAAAAGGGAAAACCGCCACGGCGTGGCGGTTTTGGGAAAAGCGGGGTTGGAAGCGGTGCGGTCCGGAGGAGGTCCCTATGGATTCTGCAGCAGGTTCTCCAGGCGGTCCACGCCGCCCCTGATCGTGTTCTCCTCGCCCGGCTTGGGCTGATACAGCAGGTCGTGGAGCATATAGAGGTGGAACGCACCGCCCGTTCCGGCGATCCTCTCCATGGTGCGCACTTCGTACTGGTGGCCGGCATCCGCGAACCGGATCACGTTGTCGCGCACTTCCCCGTTCTGGATGAAGCCATCGTGCGGCGCCAGCGAAAGAATGTAGCGGCCCTGGTTGGGAATGGCGAACCAGAACGTGCTGCCGGGGCGCGTCTGGAAGCCGGCGCTGCCGCGAAACGGCTGTCGGTTGACCAGGAACCGGGCCTGCTCGACCTGGAAGTGGACCGGCCCATCGTCCAGCGTGAAATCGCGCGCGGCAGCCGTACTGGCGGCGGCCTGAGGCTCCGAAGGCTTGAGAGAGAACTGGATGTAGTCGGTCAGCTTCTGGGTGCCATCCGCGCTCACCATCAGGTCCAGAACCACGATGTCGCCGTTGTGGACGATCTGCGGCGGCGGATACTGCGGCAGCGGCATGGGGACCAGGGTCTTCCCATTACCTGCGGATTGCAGTTGCTTCTCCGCGATGGTGAGGGGTTGGAATGAGATTTGATACCCGCTCGCGGCATCGCCCGGCCCCAGCACCAGGTCGTAGCCGAAGTACGAGCCGTCCGAGTAGCGCACCAGGTAGCGGTGCACCAGATTGGAACCGCCCGCCGTGCCGGCGCTGAACCCGCCCGCCAGGCTGCTGGCCCCGGTAACGGTGGTCCTGTAGTGAATGTATGCCGCCTTGCCCAAACCGGCGCTTCCGGCCCCGATCACCTTCCCCTGCGAGGGAATGTCGCCGTGGGAGGCGGCGCCGATGCCGGGCTGCGCCAGCGCCGCCGAAGCGATGAAAAGCAGTAGACTATTCCGAATCATTTCTTCTCCTGATGATGACGGGCCGCAGCACGGCCACGGGTTGCAATTCGTTTCTGTCGAGCGGCGCGGTCCGGTCCCGGTAGACCAGCCTCTCCACCACCTGTTCCTTTACCACCGGGACTTCGATGCGCAGGGTGCGGACGATCTCGCGCACCGGGGCGGGCCGGGACCAGTGCCATAGCGCGGCGCCGAGGAGCACCGCGAGAGTGCAGGCCGCCGGAACCGGAATGCGGATGGAGGCGGACCACATGGAGCGCCACCACGGGCGGAACACCGCGGAACGCAGCGTCTCTGGTGCCGGAGGGACGCGCCACTCTGCGAGCGCGGCGTCCAGTTCGGATTCGCCGAGTTCATCCTTTTCAAATGGCTCCACGGGCATTACCTACCTTTCGATATGCGGCCAACTCGCGCCGCAGCCTTTCGCGCGCCCGGTGCAGGCGCGATTTCACCGTCCCCACGTCGGCGCCGGAAATCTGCGCGATTTCCTCCAGCGTGGCGCCTTCATACTGAAACAGCACCAACGCCTCCCGTTGCAGAACCGGCAACCCCGCCACGGCTGCCGCCACCGCCGCGGCCACATCCAATCCATCGTGCACATCGGTTGCGCCCGCCAGATCCTCCGCGAGCGGCTCCTCCGCGCGATGGTCGCGGTACTGCTTGAGCGCCAGATTGCGGGCGATGGCGAACAGGAAAGTCCGCACCGTCCCGCGCGCCGAATCGAACTTTCGCGGCGCGCGCACGAAGGCGAGGAAGCACTCCTGCGTGACGTCCTCGGCGAGATCCGCCCGCCCGGTCATCCGGTACGCGAATCCGAAGACGGCCTGGTGGTATTGGTCAAACGCTTGTTCTGGCGTCAAGTTCCGGCTCACCTATTATTACCGCGAGCAGGGCGGCAGGATACGGGCTAGGGCGTAATCCGGCAGCAGCACCAGCCGCTTCATCGCCGTCAGTACGTTGTAGGTGATCACCGCCAGACGGAACCATGCGGCGTTCGCCCCATAGCGCCCGCCCGGTGCGGCCTCTACTTTATTCGCACCTCATCCGGCCTTGGCAAACCCCGCTCCGCCTACAACGTGCGGACTCCGACGAAAAAGTGCCCCTCGCTTACGGACGGATTACGGGCGTTGGCTCAAGCTCACCGGTTGAAAGCTGATAAGATGTTGGGCTGAACCATGGACCACATCCTCTCCATCGTCCTGTTCACCCCCCTGGTGGGGCTTCTGGTGCTTCTGTTCATTCCCTCGTCGAATGCGCGCGCCATCAAGCTCTGGGCCAATGCCGCCGCCTTTCTGGGCCTGCTGGTCTCCCTGCCGCTGGCGTTCAATTTCGACCGCACCAAGGATTTTCAATTCGTGGAGAGGGCCGAGTGGATTCCTTCCATCGGCGCTTCCTACCACATCGGCATCGACGGGCTGGGCCTGTTGCTGGTCATGCTGACCACCCTGCTGGGCTTCATCGCCATCCTCGCGAGCTGGAACGCCATCGGGACGCGGCTGAAGGAGTATTACGCCTTCTTCCTGTTGCTGCAGACGGCCATGCTGGGCGTGTTCATGGCGCTCGATTTCCTGTTGTTCTTCCTGTTCTGGGAAACCGTGCTGGTGCCCATGTACTTCATCATCGCCATCTGGGGCGGCGAGCGCAGGGTTTACGCGGCCATGAAGTTCATGATCTTCACCTTGATCGGCTCGGTGCTGATGCTGCTGGGCATCCTGGTGCTGTACTACCAGCACACTCTGCAATTCCAGACCCCCAGCTTCGACATCGCCGACCTGATGCGCACCCACGTATCGATCCCCATTCAGTGGTGGGTCTTCTGGGCGTTCTTCGTGGGCTTCGCGGTGAAGGTGCCGATGTTCCCGTTCCACACCTGGCTCCCCGACGCCCATACCGAGGCGCCGACGGCGGGCTCCGTGATTCTGGCCAGCGTTCTGCTGAAGATGGGGACGTACGGGTTTCTGCGGTTCTCGCTGCCCCTGTTGCCCGAGTCGGCCAAGAACGGGAAGGTGATTACGATCGTAGCCGTGCTCTCCATCATCGGCATCGTCTACGGCGCGCTGGCTTCCCTGATGCAGAAGGACTGGAAGAAGCTGGTGGCCTATTCCTCGGTGAGCCATCTGGGGTTCTGTACGCTGGGCATTTTTTCGCTGAACCCGGCGGGAATCTCCGGGTCCATCATTCAGCAGATCAACCACGGCATCTCCACCGGCATGCTCTTCCTGATCGTGGGCGTGGTTTACGAACGGCGGCACACGCGCGCCATCGCGGATTACGGCGGGCTTTTCCGCATCATGCCGGTCTTCACCGTGGTGTTTGGCCTGGCCGCGCTCAGCAGCATGGGAATGCCGCCCTTAAACGGCTTCATCGGCGAGTTGACCATTCTGGGCGGGGCGTTCCGGATGTCGCACGTGTGGGCCTTCTGGGTGGTGGTGGGAATCGCCCTGGGCGCGGCCTACCTGATCTGGCTGTTCCAGCGCACCATGCTGGGCGAAGTGAGCGAGCGGAACCGGTCGCTCAAGGACCTTTCGTGGCGGGAGATCGCCGTGTTTGCGCCGCTGGTGGCGTGGGCGTTCTGGATCGGCCTCGGCCCGCAGCCCTACTTCCGCATCCTGGACCGCTCGACCGCGCAGATCGTCGAACGCGTGCATCCCGGCTATTATGCCGAACGGCGCCTCCCGAACCCGTTGGACGAGAGTGGTCCCCGGGCGGGATTGCGCTGACGCGCCGCCGGCCAATTCCGGATTGCCGCATCTTTTTTTCCCGCCCTGCCGGATGTTATGCTCGTGTGCGTTGCACGAGAACTCCCACATGACCACTAACGACAATCTGAAAGAAGCCTTCGCCGGCGAAAGCCAGGCCAACCAGAAGTACCGGGCGTTCGCCAAACGCGCCGAGCAGGATGGATTCCCCAACGTCGCGCGCCTGTTCCGCACCACCGCGGAAGCCGAGCGCATCCACGCCGAAGGCCACCTGCGCAGCCTGGACGGCGTCGGGTCGACCAAAGACAACCTGCAGGCCGCCAGGGATGGCGAAACCTACGAGTACACCACCATGTACCCGCCCATGCTGGAACTAGCGAAAGCCGAGAACCACCGCGCCCGCGGCATGTTCGGGTACGCCGTGAAAGCCGAGGCCGTGCACGCCGAGCTTTATCGGTGCGCGCTGGAGGCCGTGGCGCAGGGCAAGGACCTGGCGGAAACGGCTTTCTATCTGTGCCCGGTCTGCGGCTACATCGAATTCGGCGAACCCCCCGCCAACTGCCCCATCTGCGGGACCAAGGCCGATCGCTTCGTCCAGGTGTAGCCGGGCGGGCTCCGGCAATCCAGCTACTCGATCGCCGCTTCGATCAGCGCCGGACCGCGCCGCCCGCAGGCCGCACGGAACTGCCCGGCGAATTCCGAGACGGTCGCGGCCCGTACGGCTTCCACACCGAAGCCTTCCGACAGCTTCACCCAATCCACGTCCGGCCGGGTGAGGTCCATCATGTCGTTGGCGCGCGGGCCGATCTCACCCGCGCCCGTCCGCCGCGTCTCGATCTCCAGAATGCGGTAGCGGCGGTTCGCCAGGATCACCACCACCACGTCCAGCCGCTCCCGTGCCATGGTCCACAACGATTGCGGCGTGTACAGGCCGCTGCCATCGGCCTCCAGCGCAATCACCTTGCGATCCGGGCAAGCCACCGCCGCGCCCACGGCCACCGGCAGGCCCTGTCCGATGGCGCCGCCGGTTATCGGAAGCAGGTCGTGCGCCGCCGCCGCCGCGAGACCGCGCAAGATCGGTTCGGAAGACGATATCGCTTCCTCGCTCACGATGGCGCCATCCGGCAGCAGGTGCGCCAGCACGCGTCCGATTGTGTCGGGCGTAAGGCCGGCGCCGCTCTCCGGCCACTCCGGCTTCAACGCCCGCACGGGCGGCGGCGGCGCCGTGACCACGCCGCATTCCCGGGCGAGCGCCAGCAAGGCTTCCGCGCCGTTCTCTTCGGCCGAAGCCAGCACGTGGATGGCGCAGTCTTCGGGCGCCAGTTGGCTGCGGCGGCCCGGATATCCGAAAAACGACACTGGCGGTTCGCTTTCCACCAGGATCAGATGTTTCAAACCCGCCATGGCCGCCTCCGCGGGCTCCGGGAAGTATGGCAGCCTCAGCGGCGCCACCCGGCCGCCGCCGCCTTCATAGCGAGCCGCGTAACGGTCGCCGAAAACCCGGATGCCGGCCGCCGCCCGAAGTTGCGCAGCCGGCGCGAAGGCCGAAGCCAGCAGCGCGCCGCCGCCCAGCATCAGGCCCACGGGCGCCCCGGACCTGACAATCGCGGCCGCCTCGCGGATGCGCGCGGGCTCCGGGCAAGGCGCGGAAGCACGGGGCAAGCGTGCCCCCGGCTCGCCCGCCTCGCTCCAGGAGAAGTCCGCCGGCACGATCAGCGTGGCCACCTGCCCGGGCGCGGCGCAAGCGGCCCCGACGGCGGCGGATGCCTCCCGGCCGGTTTCCTCCGCGCGTTCCACGGTGCGGACATAGCTTGAAACCGGGCGCGCCAACGCCTCGATGTCGGCGGTGAGCGGCGCGTCATGGCGCAGGTGCCGCGTGCTATGCTGCCCCACGATGCTGACCACCGGGGACCGCGCCTTTCGCGCATTGTGAAAATTGGCGAGAGCGTTCGCCAGGCCCGGCCCCAGATGCAGCAGCGTAGCCGCCGGCCGCCGCGTCATGCGCGCATAGCCGTCCGCCGCGCCCGAACAGACTCCTTCGAAGAGACAAAGCACCGCGCGCATCCCCGCCACGCGATCCAGCGCGCTGACGAACTGCATCTCGGACGTGCCCGGGTTCATGAAGCACGTGTCCACGCCATTCGCCAGCAGGGTTCGCAAAAGACATTCAGCTCCGTTCATGGTTATCCCTTCCATGAAAACACAGCGACACGCCGGCGCGCGGCCTGCCGGGTGCGCCCCACAGCCGAGGCCGCGCCTGCGCCTCTCCGCCGAAGCCCCGCGGCCAAAGCCCCGCGGCCGGCCCACCGCCGAAGCCCCCGCAGCCGCCCCGCGGCCCGCTCCCCTCGCCCCGCCACCGCCCCCGCAGCCGAAGCTCCACTCCCCAAGCCCCACCTGCGCCTCCCCGTCGAAGCCGCGCCGCCGAAGCCCCCGGCCGCCGCCCCGCGGCCCGCTCCCCTCTCCCCGCCGAAGCCCCGCAGCCGAAGCCGCACCGCCCAAGCCCCACCTGCGCCTCCCCGTCGAAGCCGCGCCGCCGAAGCCCCCGGCCGCCGCCCCGCGGATCGCTCCCCGCTCCCCGCCGAAGCCCCGCAGCCGAAGCCGCACCGCCTCCGCCCCGCTCTCTGTCGGCTATACTGCGGGTATAGAAAATCAGATGTCCAAATCTTCGATTGCATTATTGCTGGTCCCACTGGGACTGATCGTCGGCCAGGATCTGAAGCCGGTTGCGCTGCCAACCCCTCAGACCAGCGGCGGCAAGCCGTTGATGCAGGCCCTCAAGGAGCGGAAGAGCGTCCGCGAATTCGGCCCGCAGCAACTCTCCAGGCAGGTGCTGTCGAACCTCCTGTGGGCCGCCTGGGGGATCAACCGGGAAGACGGCCACCGCACGGCGCCTTCGGCATCCAACCGCCAGGAGATCGACGTCTACGTCATCCTCGTGGATGGAGCCTACGTCTATGACGCCAAGGCGAACGCGTTGCAGCCCGTGGCTCAGACCGATCTGCGCAAACTGGCCGGCACGCAGGCGTACGCCGCCGATGCGCCGGTCAACCTGATCTATGTAGCCGACACCGCCAAGTTGGGCGGCGACGACGCGGCGAGGCTGGCTACCGCCAACGCCGACACCGGGCTCATCGCGGAGAACGCGTACCTGTTCTGCGCGTCGGAGGGGTTGGCCACGGTGGCGCGCGGATCGGTGGATCGTGCCGCGCTGGGCAAGGCGCTGAACCTGCGCGCCGAGCAGCGGATCGTCCTGGCGCAAAGCGTGGGCTACGCCAGGAAATCCGGCGGCAACTGATACCCGCGCGTCAGCGGTTGCCGGCCTGCCGGTTGAAGGCCGCGACCAGCGCCTGAACCTGCTTCGCGGCGTAGCCGGTGTCGATGTACAGAAACCGCGAAGACGCCGCAATCGCGGGGGCCGCGGCCACCCGGCCGTTCACCACGATGCCCACACGGTTGCCGATGTTCTTGCGCGTGATCTCCAACTCGCGGACGGCGGCGTCCTCGTGGAAGGTGAGGAAAACCACCGGGCGTCCCTTCGAGTTCTCGTGGAGTTCCGCGGACTGCACGTCCCCTTGCGTCAGGAACGGCGTCCCGTCAAGGCAGAGCGAAGCGTCTACGCCGGGGAGCCTGACGGGCCGGCCGGCGCCCTGGGTGGAGCAGGCGACTAGCAGATGCACGGCCAAGGTGACGGGCGCGGCGGGCGCGCTTTGCGCGAAGCCATTGGAGATGGCGAGAATGCCGGGGAGCGCGAGAAGCGTGCGAAGCGCCATGCTCCCAGGATAGCGGCCGGGCGCTCATGGGTGGATAGGCCCAGCGGAGTGAGCCATCCATGCCGGCTTCCAGGCAAGGCGCGGGCGGCGCGGATGGCCGGGAGTTTCAGGATCGTAAGTAGCGGTTTGACACGGCGGAGTTTCTGGCGGCGAAGGAAAACGGCAGAGCCATTTCCGCGGTCCGCGGAGCCGGCGAGTTTCCGGCGCGCTCACCGGGGCGGCGCCTGCGGCGGCTTGTCCACGGGAAGCGCATCGAGATCGGCGGTCACTCGGGAACCGGGCATTTCCTCGCGCCGTGCCGCCACCCGATATCCCAACTCCGCCACCGGAGCGAGCCAGCGGCCAGGGTATCGCGGACACCGCGGGCATCGGACGGTTCTGCGGACACGCCTCCGGCCCGCGGGTCGTCACATGGGTTTTGGATTGCCGGAAAGGCGAGGCCGCGCAGAAGGCAATCGCGCGCCGCCTGGAAGAGCGCGGAGAATGTGCGGAGGCAGGGTGCCAGGATGACGCCGCTGCCGGCGCCGGTTCTTCAACGCGCCGAACTGAGACTTGAGGTCGGAAACCCGGCGGTTTCGGGATTCGAGGACTCAGTGGCGTCGATGAGAAAACCAAGGCTGCGGATCGTCCGGTCCGCGCCGCGGCCATGGCCCGTTCTCGCACCGCCGGCCTGCCGTGCGGTAGCGTGGCGGCCGGGGTGTTCGATGACCCGCTTCAGCAGATGCACGCTGGGGCTGTAATCGATTACGATCTCTTTCAGCGCCAGCACCAGCCGGCCGGCGTCGCGCGCCTCGCAGATTTCCCGCAGACAATCCAGCCAGGTCAGCATGTCGCCTTCCGGCATGCCGTTGCCCGTGTAGATACGGATTTTCTCGTGAGAGGTGGGAGCCGTGTCCTCGAACATGCCGCTTAGCTCTTCGTAGAGCTTCTCGCCAGGGCGCATGCCGGTGAATTCGATCCGGATGTCTTCCCCCGGTCTCAGCCCCGACAACAGAATCAGATTCCTTGCCAGGTTGACGATCTTCACCGGTTCGCCCATGTCCAGGACGCAGATCTGGCCGCCCTTCCCGGAAACCCCGGCTTGCAGAACGAGCTGGCAGGCCTCCGGAATCGTCATGAAAAAGCGCCGCATGTCCGGGTGCGTCACCGTCACCGGCCCCCCGCTGGCGATCTGCTTCTTGAAGATGGGAATCACGCTGCCGTTCGACCCCAGCACGTTGCCGAAGCGCACGGCGACGTACTTGGTGCGCCCGTTTTGCAGGCCCAGCAGCAGCAGTTCGGCAACGCGCTTGGTGGCGCCCATGACGTTGGTGGGACGAACGGCCTTGTCGGAGGAGATCATGACGAAGTCCTCGACTCCGTTCTCGGCGGCGGCCACGGCGAGGTTGTACGTCCCGATGACGTTGTTCTCGATGGCCTCGAAGATGTGCGTCTCCATGAGGGGGACGTGCTTGTACGCGGCGGCGTGATAAATGACCGACGGCGAGTACCGGCCCAGAACCTCGTCGAGGCGAGTGCGATTCTGGATGCTTCCGATCTCGGGGTAAAAGGGGACCGATGGGAAGTCCTGGCGGAGTTCGCGATCGATTTCGAAGAGGGGGGATTCCGCGATTTCGAATCCGACGATGCCGGCGGGGTGGAAGCGTGCGATCTGCCGGCAGAGTTCGGAGCCGATGGAGCCCGCCGCGCCGGAGACCATGACCACTTTGCCTTCGAGCGCGGCCCGAACCTGGTCCTCTTCGAGGCGCACGGGCGTGCGGCCGAGGAGGTCTTCGACGGCAACTTCGCGGATTTGGGCGGCGAGAGCGGGGCCTTCGACGATATCGGCCATCGACGGCACGGTGCGGAAGCGCACTCCGGCTTCCCGGCAGAGTTGCAGAACCCGCGTCATTTCGATGCCGCTTGCCGATGGCATCGCAATCAGAACCAGTTGGACATGGTGCTTGACGGCCAGACCGGCGAGCTCCGTTCCCGGGCCGAGGACCGGCACTCCCTGAATCCGCAAGCCCGATTTCGTAAGGTCGTCGTCGATGAACCCCACGATCGAGTAGTTGAGGCCCGGATTTGACCGGGACTCCCGCAGGAGCATGACACCGGCGGCGCCCCCACCGTAGATCAGGGTTCGTTGGGCGCCCTTGAAGTTGCCGCTGGCGGCCGCTTCGGCGAGGAGACGTACGGCCACGCGGATTCCGGTGGTAGCCGTTGCGCAAAGCAGGAAGTCGATGAAGTAGAGAGAGCGCGGGAAACCGTGCGGGCCGAAGGATAGAATGACTAAACCGCCGGCTAGCGAGCCGGCGGCGTTGGCACTGGCAATGCGGAGCAGGTCGGGAGTGGAAACGAAACGCCACCATCCGCGATGGAGACCGTGGAGGTGAAAGACCAGCGACTTGATCGCAGCCCAGGTGGCGACGGCGAAGCAGAGCTGATGGAGAGACTGCGGCTGAATAACGAATTCGAAGCGAAGAAGAAACGCGCCGATCGCGGACAGGATGAAGATGACGAATTGCGCGAAGCGGGAAAGAAGCCGGGTGCGAACCACGAGGCGCCGCACCGCGTTTGCGAACCATCTCGATAATGTCATTTAAACCTCCGAGAGCACGGCCACACGGACTTCGGCTTCGGAACCGGCGCCTTCCGTGGCGGATGTATCCTGCCCGGCGTCATAGCGGAGTGCCGTGTAGGCCAGCGGAACCAGCGCCACCGCGGCGAACAGAGGACCCACCGCCGGCCAGACACACGCTCCCAGCGCAATCGGGAATAGCCAGATTATGTTGACCGCCGCAATCGTAAACGTCACCTTCGAGTGGCTGCTCCAGCGCCGGGCGGCGTGCTGATAGGCGTGGCTGCAATGCCCCTCGTACCACCGCGCCCCCGCCAGGAAGCGCCGCATCAGCGTCAGTGCCGAATCGACGATGAAGACGGAGAGCAGAATGAGCCAGGGCCAGAGAAGCCACGGCCGTTCCTTGGCGCTCGAAATAGCCAGAACGCCGAACACGAATCCCAGGAACCCACTGCCCACGTCACCCATGAAAACCTTGGCCGGCGGCCAGTTCCACACCAGAAATCCCGCGCTTGCGCCCGCCAGCGCCAGTGCGCCCGCTGCGATGCCGCCTAAGCCGGCCCCCGCCAGCAGCAGACCGCCCAACCCGCTTGCGCAGACCGCTTCCACTCCGGCTATGCCGTCTATGCCATCCATGAAGTTGTACAGGTTGATCATCCAAACCAAGCCAACCAGCGCCACAAGCTGGCCACCCCAACCCCAATCCCACGTAATCCAGCCCAACTGCAGCGGCCCCATCCCATCGATCCGCCATAAAGCCCATGTAGCGGCCGCGAAGTGGATCAGCAGGCGCAACCGGGCCGGCACGCGCGTATGGTCGTCTAAGAAACCCACTGCGGCCAGCGCCATCCCACCCCCGATAAGCGCCCAACCGAGACTGCCGGATATGGCGCCTCGCTGCACGAAGAAGAGAACCGACAGGAGAAACACGACGACAATGGCTGCTCCGCCTCCCCGCGGCGTTGGCGCGGAGTGAGAACTGCGCTCATTCGGGATATCCAGGACTCTCCGCCTGACGAGATAGAATCGCACCAGCAAAGTGACGAGCGCCGAAGCTGGAAACGTAATGGCAATTACGCGCATAGCGTCACCGCGGTTGTGTGGTGATTCGCGAACAAGGCTAACCCTGGTGGAAACGCCGGAGACGGCCGCGGCATCGTGACGGCCTCGTCATCGGCTACTATCCGGACAGCAGGCGGGCGACGGTTCCGAAAGAGGGGCGAACACCCGTGTCCCCGATCCCCGCCATGGCTCTTCGCACGGGTCTTTCTGGAGGGCGGAGTGCGCGCGAAACCACTCCGCGAACTGGCTCATCCCAAATGCCAGGGAACTGGCAGGCTCGTACCCAAGCATGCGCTGCGCTTTATCGATGTTGGCGTAAGTCGTGCGCACGTCGCCGGGCTGTTCGGGTTGGTGCCGGAGTAGAGCGCGCAATCCAAACGACTGTTCCAGCGTGGCCACCATCTGCAGCAGGTCTACGGTCCGCCCGCTGCCCAGGTTGAATACCTCGTACATTGAATCGGCGTATTCCAGGGCAGCGGAGATTCCTTTCACGACATCCCCCACGTAGGTGTAGTCCCGGCACGTGGTCCCACTGCCAAAAATGGTGATCGGTTCGCCGCGCACCATGCTCCCGGCGAACTTGTGGATCGCCAGGTCCGGGCGCTGACGGGGGCCGTAAACGGTAAAGAAGCGAAGCGCGAGAAACCTTATGCCGTAAAGGTGGGAGTAAACGTGCCCGAGCGACTCGGCGCTGATCTTGGTTTGAGCGTAAGGGCTGATTGGCCGAAGATCGTAGTCGGCCTCGCTCCAGGGGAGACGGGGGTTGGCGCCATAGACACTACTGCTCGATGCCAAGACGAATTGCCTGACCCCCCGTTGCCTTGCCAGTTCCAAAAGGGCCGCCGTGCCTCCGACGTTGACTCGCAGATGTCCGCCGGGATCCACGATCGACGGACGCACGCCCGCCTTAGCCGCCAGGTGGACGATCGCCTCGAAGCGCCCTTGCGCCAGCAGGCTTCCCAGATTGTCGGCGCAGACGTTGGCATAGCAAAACCGGAAGTTCGGGTGGCCAATGCTCGGCAGGATGTTCGCGAGCTTAGTCGCCCTGTCATAGAATGGGTCGAAGTTGTTGACCGCGGTGACGTGCCAGCCGTCGGCTAGCAGCCTGTCAACGACATGGCTCCCTATGAAACCGGCGCCTCCTGTGACTAGTACCTTCCGCATATGCACTTTCCCCTTCTCGGATAACCGGAACGGCGGCCCCAGGACAGCTCGGCTGGCGGACACCGCCATGGGCGGCTGGGAGCCGGGCGGAAGAGATCCGCCAAGGGAGCCAGCCATCGGTTGAAGTTCGTCGGGCTGTCGATATTTGCCATCGTGAAGCGACGGCCACCGCGCTCTACATATGAAGGGCTCAACCCGCGGCGGCGCCGAGCGCCTGCGTGTAGAATTCGAGCAGTGCGGCGGTCACCGCTTCCTTGGCGAAGTAGCGATGCGCGCGCTCGCGTGCCGCGCAGCCAAGGGATTTGCGCAGTCCTTCGTTCTCGGCGAGAATCCGCATTTTGCCGGCAAGTTCGTTTACGTCACCGGGGTTGTGGAGAAGCCCGGTGACTCCTTCATCGATGGCGTCGGTGATCCCGTAAATCCTGGAACCGATGGAGGGAAGACCGGCCGAAGCCGCCTCGATGATCGTACTGCCGAAGCCCTCGCGATAGCTGGGAAGGCAAAGCACGTCGCAGGCTGCGAGCCATGACTCGGGATGGTCTGTGTAGCCGTTGAACCGGACCCGGGAGATACAGTGTCCACACACCTGGCGGATCTGCGCTTCAAGGTTGTCCTCGTCCGGGCCGACGATGAACAGGTGAGCCCCCTCGTGAACCCGGGCGAGCTGCGAAAAGGCGCGCGCCAGGTCCAGCACGCCTTTGTCTCGTTTCAGCCGGCCCAGGTACAGGAACGCAACCGCGGAGGAGGGTGCCTTCTGACAGAACCGGACCCACGTACGGAGTTCCGCGTTCGGCCGGAAACGCTCGATGTCCACTCCGCTGATGGATCCGTGTCCCAGGACGCGCGCTTTGCCGGCGCTCAGAACACCCTCGCGCAGCAGAAACTCCCTCTGAGATTCGCTGTCCACCAAAATGTGCGTGGCCATGGCCGCGATGCAGGCATCCAGCGCCTTCAGTATCGTCCGCGCTAAGCCGGAGCGGTTAGCCCAGACCTGTCCCGTGAAGGTGTGTATTCTCACGGGAACCCTCGCGGCCAGTGCGGCGGTCATGGCCAAGAGACCCGCCTTTGGCGTGTTCGAATGCACCACATCGAATCCGCTCATCCTGAAGTGCCCCAGAAGCGCCCAAAGGGCCTGGAGGTCGCTGCGGGGGGAGGGTGGCCGCTGGATTCGGACGTTCAACAGGGGCACGAGGATTCCGCGCTGCCGCAGCCAGGCAGGGTCGCCGCAATTGGTGGCGCAAGTGAGGCGGTAAGCCCGGCTCAAAGCCGCAATCTGGTCAACGAAGAAGAACTTCAGCGTGAGCGGGCTCGCGACGACAAAACAAACCGACTTCAGCGGCCTTCCATTCTCCTTGTCCGCCGCGCGCGGCTCAGAGCGCGAGGTCATTGGTAACAACCATCCCGCCGAATGGTCGAGTCCTGGGGCGGGCAAGAGAGAATCCGGGTCAATCCATCCTCCGCGCGCTGCCGTTGTTCGGGCGTGAGGCGCCTGAACCGGCGGCCCACCACCATTTCCCCTAGGCCCATGGCGTCAAATACCGACACGCTGAACACCTTACCCAGACCCTTGGCCATGCCGGTGAAGCAGCGCCATCGCGGCTGGCAGAATCGCGTCCGCAAAAGGAAGATCAGTCCCAGTTGCGACCCGAGGTAGTTCTCGTACGAGAACACTCCAGCTTCACGATAGTAAAGGAGCGGCTCGGGGAGATTAATGAACTTGCTGTGCGGCGCGGTGCGGCACCAGAGTTCGGCATCCTGGGACCGATGAAAAATGAAAGACTCGGAATAGGGGTTTCGCCGGAACCACTCCGTCGCAGCGGCTACCGACGGGTGAATGAAGCTCAGGTGGGCGGCGAATCCGGAGAGGTTGTTTCGGCACTGCCGGAAACCGACGATGTTCGAATAGCTGTCGATCGAGTAGGCGGAGGATCCGATCACCGTGTCGTTGCCGTGGCGGAGCAACTCGGCGAGTTGCCGCTCCAGGCGTTCGGGGTGCATGATGTCGTCGGCGTCCATCCGAAAGAAATACGGCGCCCGGGCCAGAGTCACGAGTTCGTTCAGTCGCGCGTTCAGGCGCTTGGACAAACCGTCGCTGTAGACGCGCACCCGTGGATCCTTGAGGCTCCGCGCCAACGTCAATGACTCGTCGGACGAGCCGTCGTCCACCAAGATCAGTTCCCAGTCGGTGAACGTTTGCAGAAGCACGGACTTGAGCGCCGGCTCGAAGTACCTGCCCGGGTTCCGGAAGGCGATACCGACTGTGACTCTGGGTGTCATGAACCGTTGATTCCGAGGTGCCCGCGTGCCGCTGCTCGTTCAGAATTCGGCCGGCGTCGCTGCGGCCGCGGGAACGACCTTCCAGGCTGGCGGAAACAGATCCCGCGGAAAGCGCTTCTCCCCGCTGTTCCAGACCGATGGGACACAGACCGTTTTCGCTGGATTCCGCCCGAGCCAGGCGGCCCACCAGCTAAACGTGCTGTTAGCGATTATGAAGTGTTTGCACAACCTCATGAGATAAAAGCTTCGCAACGGATCCGCGTCGTCTATCACGTTCACACTGCAGTTCTCGATCTCCAGAGCACTGACGTTCTGTTGAGCCCAACGGATGTCGTCGCTAAAGACGAAGACCCGGAGAACGCCATGAAGTGTGGCGACTTCACGGATCGCGCGTCGATAGTAGGCGATGTTGCACGTGCCGTAGTAGTCAGCTACCGGCTGCGGCCTTGACCCGTCCGCTTCGTGCCCGTGCAGCCTCCGGAAATGTACGCAAACGGAGTTCGTCCGCACGATTTCTTCAACCGTCACGCCATTTAGACCAGTAGGCGCCGTCCTGAACTCCAGGTCCTTCCGCACGAGTTCTTCGATGTCGCAGAAGTAGCGAGGGCTTTGGCAGTAGGCGTCGAGGACGGTCGGACGCCTTATGCGCAAGTTGAAGATTACCGGGTCGAAGTACCGCCCAAGGACTCGCATCCTCAACAACTCCCTCCGTCCAACAAACCTCCGAAGACACTCGGCTCTGATGCCAACGGCCAGAGAGGATGTCTCCTCACTTTTTTGGCCGACTACGCCAAAAGGCCCAAGTTCGTATGACCGGCCGTAGCGGTCACCCCGGAAACCAGGAGTAGTGTCTAACCAAAGCGGGACCTGGTTTCGCAGTGCCAGGGCACGCCCAGCGGCATACTCGAACAGTTGGTTGCCAAGGCCTCCGCGAAGCCGGATCAAGAGTGCGGGTTCGCGTCTGCCGATCATGATCTTCCCCAGCACAGGTATCCGTATGCGACCGTCTGGAAGCAGGCTCCGGCCAAGCCTGCGCACATAGCGCCTCGCGCGCCCCAGCCTGGTATCAGCCATGCGCCAGCCGCCGCGGTAATCAGGAGAATCATCAGGGCCGTCACCAACTGCGACCGGAATCGCCGGGAAGCAGTCAGGCCGGCGCCCAGCAGCGACGACGTATTGCCGAGGACCCCGACCGCCACCAAGCCGGTCACGAGTTCCGCGGTTACGGCGCTTTGGCGCCCGTAGACCATGGCCACTAAGCGAACGCCCCAGAACCACGCCCCGGCCAGCATCGCCATACCCACCGCCGCGGAGAAGAGCATCATCCGGGCCATCGTGTTACGGAACAGCTCGCGGTTGCTGGCGAACATCCGCGCCAGGCGCGGCAGTGCGGTCTGTCCCAGCGCGGAGTAGAGCAAACCGATGGCGCCGGAGATCGCAGCGACGGCCGAAAACACTCCCAGAGATTGCTCGCCCGCGTGGCGCTCCAGCATCACCCGCGGCAGGCTGGTAACCGCACCCAGCAGCAGTAGCACGAACGCCAGCGGCAGGCACAGAGCCACCAACTGCCTGCACGTCACGGCTGCCGCCACCCGAACTTGCGCCGCACGCCGCCCACCCTCCATTCGTAACGCGATCGGCCGCTCATAAATCAGCAACGCCGCCAGCCAAACCACCGAAAGCGCAGCCACTGCCGCGACCGTACTATGGAACACGGCCATGCTCAGGACCAACGCAGCCAGTCCGCCGACGGCCCGGATGGACATCGCCCGCGCGACCAGGTCCAGCCGGTCGCGTAGCTGGAACAACCCGTACACTACATCGCTGAACGAGTCGACCGCCCTCGCACAGGCAACCGCCAGCACTACGAGTGCCGTATCCCGCCGCCAAGGCGTCAGCCACGCCACCGCCGCCACCGCGACCAGCGCACAAGCCGTTCCGGCCAGCCGCACGGTCAGGTAGTCCGCGAAGCGGTATGCGCCGGCGCAATCAGTGGCCTGGACGGACCGAATTTGCAACCCGGTGAACGCGAAGATCGGAATGCACACCGCCAGCCCCAGGGCATACTGCCCGACCATCGCCATACTCCCCAGCCGCGCGATCGCCACCGTAATGAGCCATTGTGACCCGGAAAAGACGAGATTGCCCGCCAGAGTGGAAGCAATGTTCCGCCGCACCGTCGATTCGCCCAGGCTCAGACTTGCGCCGGCGTTCTCAATGGTAGTAGGTGTCATGCGCGGGAAATGGGTGCTTCCGGCAGCCGGTGTGGCCACAGACCCCGATGAGTGGGGATGATGCCAACTGGGCAGCTATACGAGTCTAGCGGCGGCTTGAATCGTGAGAAACATCGAACGAATGGCTGCAACGCCTCCCGAAACCGTGCCACAAGAACGCAGCCCACACGGTCTGCATGGGCGCCGTTAGCCAGATGTCATACGGCCAGAGTCGACTTCCTCCGGAGGCGAACTACTCGCCGATAGAAAGATTCGTATCGATCCGTAATCCTATCCCAGTGGTGGGTACCCTCGACAAAGCTCCGGCCGGCCTCTCCGAGTTCGGCTCGCAGCCTAAAACTGCCTGCGAGCTTCAAAACCTCTTCGGCCATCTCTGCCTCGCTTCCCACAACGATGCCACCGGGAAGCTGGCTAACCGAGCCAGTGTCAAATGACACCCATGGCAGGCTGGACGCCATGCTCTCAAGAATGGACAGGGAGTACGCTTCCCAGGTTGACGTGGATAGATAGATGTCACTCGTCTTGAAAGCACAGATCACTTCTTGCCTCGTCAAGGCGGGATTGAGGACGAACCGGCGATCACGAAGGTACCTGGCTTGGCAACTATACCAGCAACCGCCCATAATCCCAGCTCTACCCAGTCCCATTCTGGCTGCCGGGTAGTTCCTTCCGACAACACGCAAGCGAATATTCCGAACCGCTCTAGCCGTAGATCGAAACACTCCGTAAAGTTTCGCGTGCCCCTTCATTGGATTGTGATTTGAGACGCAGAGCAGCTCAAGTGGTGACGATGGGCAACGGCGGTTCGCCGTGCCAACCGAGTCCCAGAGACCGATGTCAACTCCATTCGGAATGACCTCGGTCGGCAACCGGTGAGTGTGTCCGAAAAGCGCGGCTTCTTCAAGGTTGGGCGCAAGAACGACCATTCCATCCAGCCTCAGCACCGCACGCCGATACCATTCGAAATAGTCGCGCCAGACAGTATTCGTGAGCGCCGATAATCCGTGGCTCACGACGATCATGGGGGATCCGGCAGGATTGAATACCTCCAATGCGACGTTGGTACACCAGCATTGCCCACAGTGCAGCACAACGATGTCCCAGTTGCGAGAACCAAGGAACTCCCGATACCTCCGGGATTCCCCGCGAATTCCGACGTGTCTGTTGCCGCGGACATCGAAACGATGAATGTTGACGCCGTTATACGCATCCCGCCGCGCCACGGAGCCGAACCGACCCGAGGCGACATGAACTTCATGGCCCCTGGCAGCCAGGCGCTCCGATAGCTGCGTCACTACCTCAGCTACGCCGGACACTTCCGGCCAATAGCAATGTGCGGCGTGCAAGATCAACATAACGTATAAAACGCCCAACGCCCACGGGTTCCGCGGGCGGTCTATTTCATCTCACCACAATCCACCCGCTTGACCGGGGAAAGGGACCGCGCCGGCGGCCATCTGGAATACCCGCAAGCGGTGGCTGGCTCACTCAGGCCAACTTACTCGAAGACCCTTTGCAGCCGGCCACTGGTCCCAATAAACGGGGCGATCCGCCTTCTCCTAGTGCGGCCCTTTCTTAGCAGTTGATGGGCGCTGTAGACTCCTAATGGCCCGCAAAGATAAATCAGGCTCTGAGACAGCACCTCGATGCTTGTGTTAATGAGAACGATGGTCCATATTGCAACGTAAAGCAAAGCAAACGCGCTGAACATATCCTGTGTCTCCAAGAACGCCCGATTTAACTGGAATAGTACTCTTGCAAGTAAACCGAAACCAATGATTACCCCAAACAAATGAAAATTAAGAAACAGCTCCCCGGCAAATGAAATAATCTGGTCAGTTGGGAAAGGCGCGTTGTAAATCATCTGATTCAGCAGTGAGACGCCGCTATACTCTCTGAAAGGTCTCCCAAAGACGGGCACCGGGTACACGAGTGAAGCGAGAAGTGTCTTGCCAAAGTACAGGTGTTTCCCCCACTCCGTGCGGTCAAACAGAAACGCGGAGAACTGAGGAGCTTGAAACTGCAACTGCAAGGTCGCCGTGGCGTCGACGCGCCGCACCAGTTCCTGTCTCGCAAGGTCGTTATCTGTCAGGTCCGTAGCAGCGGCAGTGCCATTTCGATAGGCGCCCAAGGCGAGTAATGCAAGGAAACCAGCGGCCACGCTAAGAATCAGCACCCAACCGCGCAGTCTCCGTACCATTAGGCTATAGGAGCCGGCCATCGCAACAACCGGAACGACCATCGTGCCCCGATTGACAACGCCGCCTCCGGAGGCCAACAGAACGGCGAACACAATCGCGGCAGTAACGGAACCTCGTGCTAATGGACTCCGAGCGACTGTCTTGCGCTCCATTAGCAGGCACCAGAACAGAATGACGCCGAAGGTCAGGAATGGCCTGGACATCTGTGCAATTGCCATCTGGAGCGTAGCTGAACCAGGCGCCTGAAGGTGCGGCCTGAGGGATGGCCTCAAATAGTAAGTGACAAGCTCATCGAAGCCTTCGAAGGAGAGAACGAAGCCCAGTATGCCGATTGCGACAAAGGCCGCCACGAGCAGCATCTTCCAAGTGGAAGCGGTCTTATGGGGCATAACGAGGTGCTCGACCGGCGCGGTGTGTCCTTTCATCGATCGGTCGTAGACGAACGAATACGCTGCATACGCCAGCAGGTTGAGCAACATGCTCAAATTGATGGATGCGTCGCTGGGCAAGTCCGGGTAGACACTTAGCGTTGCACCCGATATCGCAACCGAACAGGGCGCGGCTACTAGGTGTATCATAAACACAAAGAGCGCCCAATTGCCAGGACATAGGAGTTGCTGTAAGGTGGGCCTGCATCTCGAGAATGCGGCGTGAATGATGCTAATTCCAATGGAATAGTAGGGCAGGGTGTACAGCGACACGAAGTGCTCGGAACCACTGCCCAAAGAGAAGAGGTATACCGTGGTGCCCAGGACTCCGGGGCCGCAGATCCAGAGCAAAGTCATCCAATTGGGGACGTTGCGGGTTAATCGAGTATTCGCCATCGTCTATGGGTCGAGAGTTCCGCGTTTAGCGGCGCGCTGAGCGGCCTGTTTGGTAGCGCGTGTAGGAGCCAAACCGGAGCGCAACACCGGTGCGTCGTGGCGCCCTATTCTGCCGGGAGTTGGCCGTGGGCCTGCCACTGTGGCTGCGACGGCTAGAGACTTCGGCGTGGATCGGCCTGCCCTCAGTCTGGACTTCCTGTCAAGCTGTGCTTGGTCTCATTGCGAGCGCTGCATTTCTGAAGCGGCCAGTTGACCACTGGTTGTTTCGTGTTCGGGCCGGACCTCACGTGCGAATTCCGGTCCATCCGGCGGCAAAGTGCCGGAACCACGAACCGGCGCGCGTCCTGGCGGCGCGATTCAGTGCGGTGAGGTTGGCGCGAAATAGGTCTCCGACCGTAAGGGCCAGATTGGAAGCTGTCAGATAGGGGTTCGAGTACTCAAACCAGGGATTCACCCAACCCTTATTCACGAGGTACAGCCACCTTTTGGCGCGCCTGTCCAGATGCGAGAGGAACTGTTGGTAGGCCGTCTCGGGAGACAGTGTCGGGATTTCGGCAATGTGGCCGAGGTCATTCCTGAGGAAGAAGGCATTGCCCGTGTAGCAGATCAGGCGATAGCCCAGGCGCAGGCCGGCGCCGGCGAAGGACTGCAGCGACTGCCCCACATTGCGCGCGGCGGTATGCCGCGGCAAGAGCGTCCCGTCCGTCGGACGGTGTCCCGCGTTCACCTCTACGCAGACGAGGCGTGGCTTGACATCGAGACCGCTAAAGACGTAATAGTCCTCACCGTCGATGTCAATACTCAGAATGTCTAGCTCTTCGCTGAACCCCGCCGATCTCAGGAGCGACCCGACGCTGTTCTGGCCGTCATCTACAAGGGACTGGACACACGCGACCTGCGGATCGGCCTTGTAGGTCTTCTGCAGAGACGCAAAGCGGTTCGGTTCGGCCTCGATCAGAACGCCGCGCCAGCCGTTCAACAGAAGGTTACGCGTGTTCGCCAGGTGCACGCCGTCCCATGCTCCAAATTCGCAGCAGACTCGGTGCGTGCAGCCGATGGCTGAAAATATCGCATTGATTATTCCGTCCTCACCATTTTGAGAGAAGACGTTTCTTGCATGAGCGAAGAGGTCGCACTCCAGGGTCTGGCTTGAGGACGCTTCGGGAGGAAGGGAGATCGTCATAAGTCATTCCTTTTGCGGGATAGCGTTTGCATTAGGCCGAATTGGAATCGCGCTCTCGCTTAGAGAGCGCTGACGGCCTGTTTGCCCGCGCGATAAGAACGAGCATTCAGTCGGGTTGCGAAATGTGCCGCAGAGACCTCGTGTGCGCTGGCGGCATCGATCAGTACGGATGGTCCTAGAAAAGCCGTGTGTGCTGCCTTCCCGAGCGCGAAGTGGGAGACGCGATTGACAAGCTGCCCATTTTGAGTTCCCAATGCCGTGTGGCCGAAAGTTGCGAACATGGCAGTCGGCACTCCTCCTTGGGAAGGCCGGGCCAGCAGGTCCCAGAACTGCCGATTGGGAAACCATGAACCTAGCGGATTCATTGTCAACGCCGCTGTCACAGGTCCGACAAGCTCGTATCTGAACCCTACTATGCCGTTGGCTTGTAATACTTGGAGTAGTACTTCCCGTAGTATCCGTAGTAATAGTAATGGTCGCTCATGTCCTCACGGACTTCGTTGAGCGCCACGCCGATCACGTTTGCTTTCAATCGTTTCAGGCTGCTCAAGACACTCCCGACGGCATTGCGGTTCGTCTGGCCGGCGAGGGTGACTACTACTACGCCTTCCGCGATGGCGGCTATCTGGAGCGGCTCTGCGAAGCCCAGCAGTGGTGGCGCGTCGATCATGATCAGGTCGTAGTCGGGTAGGGCTTCGGCCAGGAGTGTTTCCAGGACGCCGCCGACCTGATCGGCGGCATGGCGCGATGGCGGCCCGGCGGAGAGTACGTCGAGGTGGGGATGTCGCTCCGATTTCTGCAGGGCGTCGCGCCATCCGGCTTCGCCCTTGATGACGTTGGACAAGCCCCGGTCGTTCGCCATGTTCAAGCGGGTGTGGACGCCGGGCCGGCGCAGGTCTGCGTCGATCAGCAGCGTCTTTTTCCTCTGCAGGCTGTGGGCAACCGCCAGGTGGACTGCCGTGGTGGTCTTCCCCTCGCGCGGTGTCGCCGACGTGATGAGCAGGCTGCGCGGCCGGCGGCTCATGTCGGACAACAGGATGGAATCGCGCAACGTGCGGACGGCTTCTTCGAATGCCGAGACCTGTTCGGTACGACGGGTCGATTTGACCAACTCGCTGGAGGTCCCCTTGGCGTCACCGTTGCCATTCACAAACGCCGGCAAACGGCCGCGCCATTGCTTCACTACGGGGAGCGACCCCAGGACTTCGGTCTTTAGAATCTTCTGTATCTGCTCGGGATCGCGCACGGTGTTGTCGAGGGTGTCCGACAGGACAGCGGCTCCGACGGCCAGTAGACTGGAGAATAGGAACGCCAGGATGGCGTTCAGCGGCAAGTCCGGGAACACCGGCTTGAGTGCCGGACGCGCGGAATCGGCCAGGCGAATGGAACTGTTCTGGAAGCTGGAGTTGATGCCCGCTTCCTTGATCTTGCGCACCAGTTCTTCATAGAAACCCTTGTCGGTGTCGGCCTCCTGCTTGAGTGCCTTGTACTGGAAGGAATGGGCATTCAGGCGGTCGAACTCGGCTTTGGTCTCCGCCACCGCGGTCTTGAGCATGGACTCGCGGTTGACGGATTCCTGGTAGTCGAGGCTGACGCGCTGGCCGATGCTGGCCTTGAGGCTGTCGAGTTGGCGCTCCAGTTCGATGAGCTGCGAGTCGGCCTTCTTGTATTCGGGATGGTTGGCGCCATACTGGGCGTTGATGGTGGCGAATTTCTCGCGGGCTTCATCGATGCGGTCGGAAAGGCGGCGGAGTTGATCGCCCTGGGCGGAAGCCAGGGCGGCATCGAGCGAACCGCTCTTAACGGAGTTGAAGGCGGCCTGCTTCTTGACACGCTCCGACTGGGCGTTGGTGAATTCGGTATTGAGCTGGAGAAGACGCGCCGAGAGGATGCTGGTCTTCTCTTCGGGATTGATGACGCTGAGGTCCTTTTCGAACTGCATTAAGGCGGCGGACGAGCGCTCCATTTTGGCTCTGAGTTCTTCCATCTGCTTTTCCATGAACGCAGAAAGGCCGGCCGCGGCATTGAAGCGGATGTTGTAAGTGTGCAGGATGTAGCTGTTGGCGACGGCGTTGGCGACCTTGGCGGCCAACTCGGGATCGGGCGAGCGGTAGGAGATGAGAAGCAGGTACGTATTGGGAGGACGCGTCACCTTGAGGTTTATGAGCTTCACCGGGGCGTTTTGCGCGCGCGTTGTGGGGAGCGACGGCTCGCCGGGAAGCGGATCGGATTCGACGACCGGAAGCATATACCGCTCGGCTACGGGGCGCAGAACGGAATCGGACTGGATGATTCTGACCTGGGTGGCAAGAAACTGGTCGGCGTCATTGGGGGCCACGCGTGCAGCGTCCTCGCCGATTACGCCCGCGGGCATCTGCCGGTCGATATCGACGGTGGCGATGGACTCGTAGATCGGTGTGAGCCGGGAGGAGACTACTACGGTGGAAACGACGCAGACCAGGACGAAGGCTATGATGCGCCATTTGTTGCGGCGGAGTATCCACAGGTAGTGGGACAAGGGGATGGTCTGGTCTTCGGGCTCCGGCTCGGGAAAGGCGTAGGACGGGTAGACGGCGTAGTGTTCCGGCACGGCAGGAACTCGGCCGTTGCCGGCGGCTTCGGCGGGCGCGGGAAGTGCTCTCAGGGTGTTTTCAGGCATGGCTTTCATGGTTGTCCTCTGCGGGGCTTCGCCGCGGGTTGATATCCAGTGGCATCCGGGAACTGCAAGATGGCCTGCCGGGCAATTTGGCGGCAGGCAAAGAACTATGACATCGATGTCGAAGCGTATCGCCGGAATCTCGGATACGGACTTGAGTCCCGAGTCCCTGAATTGCGTCTCAGGACGTTGTTCCGGCGTGCGATGAACGGGTGCTTCCCTTCCGGGCTATCGAAATGGCAGCGGCTGGCGCCGGGGCATTCCACCAGCGCGAAGACGACCCCGGCCTGGGGCTGAGCGCCGCGGACTCCATACCGGCGGATCACCGCAAGGTTCCATACACCAGTGCGGTGGCCCCGGCCCCGGTTCCGAAGCCGATGATGGCTTCAAGCGCTCTGATGCCCAGACGCTTGCCCTTGTTGTCCGGGACGTAAAGGATGTCGTTGGCGGTCAGGGGGACGTCAGGCGCTTTGCGCTGCATGATCTTGTCGAGCGGAACGACAATCTCGTTCTTTGCGCCGGTCCCTTCCCGGCGGTAGATATAGGCGTCCCTGGTGGCATAGGGCATGAGTCCTTCGGCCAGGGCCAACATCTGGAGGAGGGTGGTATCGGAACCGTCCTGCACGGGGAAGGCGCCGGGCTTCTTGACGTTGCCGACCACATAAACGCGGCCGATTTCGGGGACGCGGACTTCTTCGCCGCCGATGAGCTTGAGGTTGAGGGCGGGGTCCGCATCGTCAATCAGGCCGCGGACAAGAATACGGCGCGTGAGCATTACCGGCTTGTCATCGAGGCCCGGCTGCATCTGACTGACGAGAATCTCGCGGCCCGCGTCGTCCCGGAGTCCCTGGGCGCGGGCGATGGCTTCCAGGAGGGTGGTGGGTCCTTCGGCCTGAAAGACCAGCGGCAGTTTGACGGCGCCGGCCACGCTGATGGGACGGGAGTGATACTCGGCGATGGTCACAGTGACGAACGGATCGACGAGAATCTCCTCTTCGCGGAGAGCGGCGGCGATGGCTGTCTCCAGAGCTGCCGGCAAGAATCCCTGGGCCTGGAGAGGCTGGTGGAGCATGGGGAGGCGGATGAAGCCATCGGCGCCGACGCGGACGGTACGGGAGAGCTCGGGGGCGTCATACACCGAGACGGCAATGAGGTCGTTGGGTCCGACGGCCTGAGCGGGGAGGTTGGCCCCGAGTTCGGGGACGGCGCGCGGTGGCTGGGTCTGGGTCCAGGATGGAGCCGCAACCACGAGCGCCAGCGCGGCCGGCAGCAGACTTGTTAGCAAGGAACGCATAGATTGATACCTACTGTGCGGTGGTCTTACCGAGGGACATGGGCTTTTGGAGTTGCACGAGCTGATGGAGCCGCTCAAGCTCCTTGGCCAGCACCTGGATTCGTCTTTCAACCTGTTGCAGTTCGCCATCCAGCGGGTTGGACAAGGGCGTCTCTCCGATCCACTGCTGGAGGGCCGCGCGCGCCAGCTCGGAAATGCTCCGGACGCGGCGCGCCATGCAGGCCGCTTCGAGCGAGTGGTATTCCTTCATCGACACGCGGAAGGTCACCATCTTACTGCGGCGTGAATCGACGGCCATGTACATATCTTCTGGTGCTCCTGGAAAGCGGAGAAACGCGGACAGGCTACCGCCATTCTTTTCTTTTTGGAACGGGATGCAACTTCCTGAGTACTACCGCAACAGATCGGCTGGCATCTCGAACAACTTTAGCCCGCGTCTACGAATCCCAATACTGTGCGTCGGGAAATTCCAGGATCGCTGGTGTCTGGCTCCAAGTCCTTATGCTTGCGGGGATTGCAGAATCGATCGGAGTCCCCAGGGGGTCGAGCGGGACGGCGGCCACAGGCGGAAGCTCGAACTGGCCACTGCCTCACCCCGGCGTCACCAGCCCGCGGGGATCGCCACCTTCTCGCCCGGAAACCCCGGCGCGCGGCGAAAGACGAGTAGGTCGAGCAGCATGTTGGCGCGCGCCATCCCTTTCCGGCACTTCGTCTTGAAGCTGTCATACGCATCCACTTCAGGCGCACGGAAGCCGATGGCGTCCACGCCCCGATGCCCGGCGATGTGGATCGCGCGCTGGTTGTGGAACTCCCGCGAGATCGCCGCAATCGCCGTCTGCCCGAGAATCTCTCTCGCGCGCACGACGGAATCCAGCGCGCGGAAGCCGCCACGATCGCAGTAGATGCGCGCTACCGGCACGCCCGCCTCAACCAGGCTGTCCTTCATTTCCCGAGGCTCATCGTACCCGCGCACGCGATTGTCGCCGCTGACTACCGGATACTCCACTTTCCGCGCGCGAAACAGTAGCGCGGCGGCTTGAATCCGGTTCTCGAAGAATGGGTTGCGCCGCCCGTCTTCGCCAGCCTGCTAACGGGAACGGTGCGAGCTAACGCGCGCGGAGCGACTGCCATGCCGCCAGTCTACGAACTGGCGGCGTAGTGCCGGCCGATCTCGGATGCGTAGCGCCTCCCCAGCGTCCCGGCGTTGGCCGATATCCACTCGCTGAACCGGATGCGTCCCGCCGGCGGGCGGTCGGAAACCAGCAGGTTCGCCATCAGCCCCTCGAGTTCGTCGCGCGTCAGCATGACGTCTCCCAACGCCAGCCCCAGCGCGCGTGCGGCGAAAAGCGCCAGCCACGGCGGCCCGTTCACAACGCGCGTCCCGCTCCCCACGGCTTCCCCGATCAGGCGCACCAACTGCCCGAACCCGAACGTTTCCGGGCCCACCGCGTCCGTCGTCGGATTCTCCGCCGCGCCGCCGGCTTCCACCGCCATCCGCGCCACATCCTCCGCCGCCACCGGCTGAATGCGGTATTGCCCGTCGCCCGGCACCAGGAAGACCGAGAGCCTTCGCAGCAGGAACGCGACATTGTTTATCAGGATATCCTCGGCCCCGAAGATCACCGTGGGCCGCACGATCGCATAGCCCATCTTCGATCGCCGGACCTCCTCCTCCAGCAGCGCTTTGCCGCGGAAATAGGGAAGGCTGGAATTCGCATCGGGGTTGACGATGCTGATATGCACCATCCGTTCCACGCCCGCTATCTCCGCCGCCCGGATCAGCGCCACGGTATTCCTCACGGCCCGGTCGTGGGTCGTATCCCGCCGGTCGAAGCGCACCCAGTACGTGTTGTACAGCACGCGCGCGCCGGCCATCGACGCCGCCATCGCCTCGGGCTCTTCGAAGCGGAACGGAAACGCCTTCACCGCGCCCCCGAATTCGTTGGCGCGGCCGGGGTTCCCGGTGAGCGTCGTCACCGTTTCTCCCGCCTCCAGCAGCCGCCGGGCGATGTACTTGCCGGTATATCCGAAGGCTCCCGAACTCGAAACCCGTCCCCGTCACGAAGTCCGTCCGTCCCGTATAGCCGGTAACGCACATCCCGTTGAAGCTCGTAAACGGCGACGCCGTCTGGCTCACCGGATCGTATTTCAGGAAAATCTGGTTGACCTGCGACAACATGGTCAGCGCGCACGTCTGCATCGCCCCGCCGTTGTTGACCGCGTAGCCGATGAAGTTCCCCAGCCCGTCCTTGCCCACTCCCGCGTCGAACCTTCGCGTCCCCGTGTCCAGCCGGATCTCGGCGCGGAATCCCGGAGCCCCGCTCGCCAGGTAAACGGCGCTCCACGCCGTCCACCCATAGTTCATGGCGTTCGACAGTTGCTGGCTGGGCAGCGCCCCGTCTTGTAAAGCGACTGCGTGGTGGAAGCCGGGCTGGTCACCTTCCAGTTGGGCCAGATCTCCGCCCCGTACGTGGTCCCGGCTGAGAACGTGGCGTCGGGCGCCGCGTCATGGCTCGCCACGAATCCCTACGACGCCGGGTCGGTCGCCCCCACGTGCGGCTGCAAGATCATGGGGTCCTGCGCCTCGGCCAGACAGCCGGCGAGGGGAGACGGAAGAAGCGCGGCCGCAAGTTTCACAAACACCTCAATTCAAGTTTGCGGAGATAGAGATACCCCAGCAGACCCAGCATCCCGGCCAGCAGCACCACTCCCCACACCCGCAACGTGGGCACGGGCGCGCTCCCCGGGGTGTACAGGATGGTGAACGCGTTGTACGTGACCGTCGCCGTCCCGCTGCCCACCGTGACGCTCTTGGTCCACGTAGTCAGCGGGCTCGCGTAGACCGCCAAAGCCGGGCCGACGCCCGAAACCATGGTGGCCTTGGTCGTGGTTCCCGGCTTGCCGTTGAACGCGCTGCCTTGTAGGCTGCTGCTCTGCACCGTGCAATCGTCGCTGATGGCGATGGTCCCGGCCACGTCTTGCAGGTGCGTGGTGAATATCGCGGCACTCGCGGGGCAAGTCGCCAGCGTGTTGATGAAGGCGTCGGGGAGCGGCCCGTTTGAGATGCTGGGATCGGTGTCGGCCGAAATCGAAATCAAGGTGTCGTAGAGGTTCTCGCTCCCGTAGCCCGCCGCAATCAGCTTGCCAATCAACTGCCCCGGCGCCTCGTTGCTCAACACGAAGCTCTGGCTCGACCCCTGCGGCGCATACAGGATGCCGAACACACTATACCCTCCGGCGAAGGTGTAGGCCGGGCTCAATGAGATCACCGCCGCCGGCGTGCTCAAGCCCGATATCGCCGTGAACTGCGTGCTGGTCCCGGCCAGCCCGTTGAACCCGCTGCCCTGGAGGCCCGTCGCCATCGCCGTGCAGTCCGCGTTGATCAACACCCCGCCTCCCGCATAGCCGCTCAACAGGTTCGCCTTGACGGGAGTGGCCGGGCCGCAGGCTTTCAGCGTCAGCAGGAACGTGGGCGTGAGAACGCCGGAAACCCCCGGGTTGGTGTCCAGCGCTATGTCCACCAGCGCCTGGTAGAGGTTGTCGCTTCCGTAGCCAATGCCGATCAGCGCATCCACCAGCTTACCCGGACCTTCCCCCAGGATGACCCCGCTGGTCTGCGCCTCTGCCGGTAGCACGGCCAGGCCGAGAATCGCCGCCGTCAGCGGCATCCACTGCATCCGATGTCTCATGATTGTCCCGTGAATTCTAGCACGTCTTTCGCAGAAAACCTCGCGGCAAGGGGCTGTTAGCATGCTAAAAGAGCGTAATTTCAAGTACTTGCGCGCGCCGTGCTGTATGCCCCCTTCAGATAATCCGGCCTTGTGGGGTAGATCTTCAACCTGCGGCGAGCTTGCAACCCGCCCTTGTCCCGATCACCGCACCTCCTCGGCCAGTTCCCCGACCCCTCGCCCCTCTTCAAAAATTTAGCTAACTCCGCTCATATAATCTGCTTCCTACATTGACATCCCCAGCCCCCCCGCGCTACCATATCCTCGAGACCCCACCATGGACGTCAACCGCTTCACCGACAAGCTCCGCGATGCCCTGCAAGCCGCCCAGTCCAAGGCCGTCCGCCTCGGCCATCAACAGGTCGATGTCGAGCACCTCCTCTCCGCCCTTCTCGATCAGGAAAATGGACTCGCCCCCGCCATCCTCCCCAAGGCCGGCGTCGCCCCGGACCTCGTCTCCACCCGCCTCGACCAGGAACTCGACCGCCTCCCCAAAGTCTCCAGCCCCACCGGCGCCGCCGACCAGATCTATGTCACCGGCCGAGCGCAAAAGCTCCTCGCCGCCGCCGAGGACGAGGCCAAGCGCCTCAAGGACGACTACGTCTCCGTCGAGCACGTCCTCCTCGCCGCCATCGAGGACCACGGCGCCGCCGGCCGCATCCTCAAGGAAGCCGGCCTCACCCGCGACCGCCTCATGCAGGCCCTCGTCGAAGTCCGCGGCTCCCAGCGCGTCACCTCCGCCAATCCCGAGGCCACCTACGAAGCCCTCGAAAAGTACGGCCGCGACCTCACCCGCGCCGCCACCCAGAACAAGCTCGACCCCGTCATCGGCCGCGATGCCGAAATCCGCCGCGTCATTCAGGTCCTCTCCCGCCGCACCAAGAACAACCCCGTCCTGATCGGCGAGCCCGGTGTCGGCAAGACCGCCATCGTCGAAGGCCTCGCCCAGCGCATCGTCCGCGGCGATGTCCCCGAGGGCCTGAAGGAGAAGCGCGTCGTCTCGCTCGACATGGGCGCGCTGATCGCCGGAGCCAAGTTCCGCGGCGAGTTCGAGGAGCGCCTCAAGGCCGTTCTCAAAGAGGTTCAGGCGTCCGAAGGCCAGATCATCCTCTTCATCGACGAGCTCCACACCGTCGTCGGGGCGGGGAAGGCCGAAGGCTCCATGGACGCCGGCAACCTCCTCAAGCCCATGCTCGCCCGCGGCGAACTTCACTGCATCGGCGCCACCACCCTCGACGAGTACCGCAAGTACATCGAGAAGGACGCCGCCCTCGAGCGCCGCTTCCAACTCGTCCTCGTCGACCAGCCCTCCGTCGAAGATACCATCTCCATCCTCCGCGGCCTGCGCGAGCGCTATGAAGTCCACCACGGCGTGCGCATCAAGGACGCCGCCCTCGTCGCCGCCGCCGTCCTCTCCAACCGCTACATCTCCGACCGCTTCCTGCCCGACAAGGCCATCGACCTCATGGACGAAGCCGCCTCCAAGCTGCGCACCGAAATCGATTCCATGCCCTCCGATCTCGACGAAATCCTCCGCCGCACCATGCAACTCGAGATCGAGCGCGAAGCGTTAAAGAAGGAGAGCGACGCCGCTTCCAGGGAACGCCTCGCCCGCATCGAAAAGGAGCTGGCCAACCTCCGCGCCGATTCGAACGCCCTCAAGGCCCAGTGGCAGGCGGAGAAGGAAAACGTCCAGCGCCTCCGCGGCCTGCGCGAACAGATCGAGCAAACCAAGTTCGAAATCGAACGCGCCGAGCGCCAGTACGATCTCAACAAGGCCGCCGAACTCAAGTACGGCCGCCTCACCGAACTCGACCGCCAGCTCAAGCAGGAAGAGACCCGCCGCGCCGGCAATACCCGGCTCCTCAAAGAAGAGGTCTCCGAAGAGGACATCGCCGACGTGGTCAGCCGCTGGACCGGAGTCCCCGTCAGCAAAATGCTGGAAGGCGAGATGCAGAAGCTGCTCCACCTCGAGGATGCCCTGCACCGCCGCGTCGTCGGCCAGGACGAAGCCGTCACCGCCGTCGCCGAGGCCGTCATGCGCGCCCGCGCCGGGCTGAAGGACCCCAAGCGCCCCATCGGCAGCTTCATTTTCCTCGGCCCCACCGGCGTCGGCAAAACCGAGCTCGCCCGCGCCCTCGCCGAATTCCTCTTCGACGACGAGCACGCCATGATCCGCATCGACATGTCCGAGTACCAGGAGAAGCACACCGTCTCCCGCCTCGTCGGCGCACCTCCCGGCTACGTCGGCTTCGAGGAGGGCGGCCAGTTGACCGAAGCCGTCCGCCGCCGCCCCTATTCCGTGGTCCTGTTCGATGAAATCGAGAAGGCCCACTCCGACGTCTTCAACGTGCTCCTCCAGGTTCTCGACGACGGCCGCCTCACCGACGGCCAGGGCCGCACCGTCGATTTCAAGAACACCATCGTGGTGATGACCTCCAACCTCGCCGCCACTAATATGGATGAGCTGCGCCAGCATTTCCGCCCCGAGTTCCTCAACCGCGTGGACGACATCATCGTCTTCCACTCGCTCACCGAGGCCCATCTGTTGAAGATCGTCGACATCCAGTTGGCCGGCCTGCTCGCCCGCCTGGCCGAGCGGAATATCGCGCTCAAAATCGACGATGCCGCCCGCGCGCACCTGGTCCGCCAGAGCTACGACGTGCGCTACGGCGCGCGCCCGCTCAAACGGGCCATTCAGAAACAGATCGAGACGCCCGTCGCCCGCATGATCCTGGACGGCAAGGTCAAGGATGGATTCACCGTGGACATCGGCTGCCCGGACGGCGCGCTCGCCTTCGACGCCCATCCCCGCACGCCATAGGTCATCCAACCACCTGTCAGTTCCGCCGCTTTTGTACTACTACCTGTCAAATTCTTCGCGCGCCCCGACGGTTTTATGTGGGGCAGGCTGGCAGCCTGCGGCCGATTGCGGGTGCCCTATGGGCGCGGCCCGGCGAGCGGAGCTCGCCTGCGCGCGAGACGATCCGGCCCCCGGCAGCCCGGAATATCCAGCGCGGTTGGGTTGCGGCTCTGCTGCTCTGCGGGGCAGGTTGTCAACCTGCGGCCCCGCCCAGAGGGCACCCGCAATCGGCCCGGCGAGCGAAGCTCGCCCGTTTCCCCCCCGTGCGCGAATCCGCGAAACCGCGGTAACCGACGACTCCGTCCCACGGCGCGCACCCTCTCCCGAGGAGCCGCCGCGCCCCCCTGCGCCGCGTGGCCGCCGCCGTCCGTCCCCAGTGTTCCCCCCCCGTGCGCGAATCCGGGAATCGCAGCGTTTCCCGCTCCGCCCTACTCCCCGTCCAACACCGCCCGCACCTGGTGCAACAGCGCCGACGGTGTGAACGGCTTCTGAATGTAGTTGCGCCCCGCGTGCGCTCCCGGCCATAGCCTTTCGCTGTAGCCCGACATGCACAGTATCCGCGCGCTGGGACGAACGGCGCCAAACGCCGCCGCCAGCTCGGCCCCGCCCATCTGCGGCATCACCACGTCCGTGAGCAGCAACTGGATCTCGCCCGGGTACTGGCGCGCCGCGAACAGCGCTTCGCGGCCGTTGCACGCTGCCAGAATGGTGTAGCCGTGCTTCTCCAGAACCTGCAGGGCGTAATTGCGGACCCCGGGTTCGTCTTCCGCCAGCAGGATGGTCTCCTTGCCGGACGGAGAATCGGCCACCGCCGCCGCTTCGTCCCGGCCAGGCTTCGGCTCCGCCGCCGGAAACAGGATCTTGAACGTGGTTCCCCGCCCGGGTTCGCCATACACCCAGATGGACCCCCCGCTCTGCTGCACGATGCCCCAGACCGTGGAAAGCCCCAACCCGGTTCCCTTGCCGGGATCCTTGGTGGTGAAGAACGGCTCGAAGATGTGAGCCTCCACCTCGGGCGTCATGCCGATGCCCGTGTCGGTCACCGCCAGTGCCACCCACGGCCCCGGCGCAACCGAAAGGTGCGTCTGCGAAAACTCCTCGTCCACCACGATTCGCGACGTCTCGATCAGCAGTTTGCCGCCGTGGGGCATGGCGTCGCGGGCGTTCACCGCCAGGTTCATGATCACCTGCTCGATCTGGCCCGGATCGGCCACAAAAACGCCGTCGTCCGGATCCAGCGCCAGCACCAGCTCGATCTCCTCGCCCAGCAGCCGCGCCAGCATCTTCTCGAAGTCGCGCACCAGGTCGTTGAGCACGATGCGCCGCGGCTCCGTGATCTGCCGCCGGCTGAAGGTCAGAAGCTGCCTGGTGAGCGTGCTCGCGCGCGCCGCGGCTTCCGCGATCTCCACCATCGCTTCCCGCAGCGGGTGCGGTTCCCCGATTTCCGCCAGCGCCATCTCCGAATATCCCGTGATGATGGTCAGCAGGTTGTTGAAATCGTGCGCCACTCCTCCCGCCAGCCGGCCGATGCTCTCCAGTTTCTGCGCCTGGCGGAATTGCTCCTCCAGGAGTTTCCGCTCGCTCACGTCCAGGCTTACCCCGATGTAGCGGATGGGCTGCCCGCCCGAGTCCACGAACGTCCGGCCCCACGCGGCCAGCCAGCGTTCCACGCCATCTTCGATGCCGATCGTGCGGAACTCGGTGGCACAGGGAGAGCCATTCTCCGGCAGGGAGTGGCGTGCCGCGGCCTCCACCCGGACGCGGTCGTCGGGATGAATGCCGCCCAGGAAAGTCTCGCAGGAAACCTCCGCGTGCGGGGGCAATCCGAAATGACGTTTGGCGGAGTCGGAGCAGACCAGCGTGTCCGCCCGCAGATCGAAATCGAACGTGCCCAGATGGGTCGCGTTCAAGGCGATTGCCAGCCGGTCCTGGCTTTCCCTCAGTTCCGCTTCCGTCCGCCTCCGCTCGCGGCGCGTCCGCGCGTCGCGAATCTCGCGCGCCACCGCCGGCGCCAGCCGGGCCAGGTCGCGCTTCAGCAGGTAGTCGTGCGCGCCCGATTTCATCATGGCCACCGCCAGTTCCTCGCCGATGGCCCCGGAAACCACCAGGAACGGAACGTCCAGGCCGGATTCCTGCAGAATCCGCAACGCCGTGGGACCGTCGAACTGGGCCATCTGGTGATCGGAAATCACCACGTCCCATTCCCCTTCCGCCAGTGCCCGCCGCATTTCCCCGGCATCTTCCACCCGCCGGGCCTCTACCCCATACCCCGCCCGCTCCATGTGGCGCACGATCAGCGCCGCGTCGCTCTCCGAATCCTCGATCTGTAGAATCCGCAGCCTCTCACTCATCCATTCTCACCTCGCAAAAAGGGGACTGGCTTGAATTTCGCCGTCTCCGCAAAAAGGGGACTGGCTTGAATTTCGCCGCCTCTGCGAAATTCGTGCCTGTCCTCTTTTTGCCCCCCGGCGCAATCTTCGCGCTCGTATCCCCCGGAACCCCCCGCCCCCCGCCGCCCCCGCCGTCTCACACCTTCCCCCCCAGCGTGAAATAGAACGTCGCGCCTTTCTCCGGCTGCGCCTCGGCCCACATGCGGCCGCCGTGCCGGTGGATCACCCGTTGCACGGTCGCCAGGCCAATGCCCGTGCCGGGAAACTCGGCGGCCTTGTGCATCCGCTGGAAGGCCCCGAACAGCCCTCCGGCATACGCCATGTCGAAGCCCACCCCGTTATCGCGCACGTAGAAAACGTTCTCCGTCTGGCAATCCTGCCGGCCGAATTCGATCCGCGCGTGCCGGCGCGGCCCCGTGAACTTGACGGCGTTGTCCAGCAGGTTGGTCAGCGCGATCTCCAGCAGACGGGCGTCTCCGGAAGCCGTCACCCCGCTTTCCACCAGGAACTCCAGGCCGCGCCCCGGCGACGTCTCCCGAAGCCTCGAGGCGATCCCGTTCACCATCCCGGTCATATCCACCGCGTCGCGCCGCATCTCCGCCCGCGTCACCCGCGACAGCCGCAGCATTTCGTCGATCAACGTCCCCAGGCGCCCGGTCTCGCAGCGAACCCGCTCCAGGTATTCCCGCGCCCGCCCGTTCAGTTGGTTCCCGCAATCCTCCAGCAGCGCCACGCTCCATCCGTCGATGCCCCGCAGCGGCGCCCGCAGGTCGTGGGATACCGAGTACGCGAAGGCTTCCATCTCCTTGTTGGCCGCTTCCAATTGCTCCGTGCGTTCCGCGACGCGTTGCTCCAGCGACGCGTTCAGCCGCAGAATCTCTCGCTCGGCGTGCTTCTGCGCCGTGATGTCCTCGCTGAACACTACGATGCCGCCCACGCTGCCATCGGTCTCCTGCCACGGCTGAATTTCCCACCGGATACATTGTTCGCTGCCGTCGGGGCCTTCGAAGGGCTCCCCGCCGCTCCGTTCGACGGCGCCCGCAAGGCAATGCCGGTGTAGGGCGCGCCAACGTTCCGGGATCTCGGGGAGGATCTCATAGTAGCTGTGTCCCAGTACTTCCTGGCCCCTCAGCCCATGGATGTCGCAGTATCGCCGGCTCACCGCCAGGTACCGCATCTCGCGGTCGAAGGTGGCGATCGCCGCCGGCGCCGATTCCATGTAGCGGCGCAGGTCCCGCTCGCTCTTCCGCAGTGCTTCCCCCGCCCGCCGGCGTTCCGTGATATCGGTGATGTAGGCCACGAATAGCTGGCCGGAGGGAGTTTGCACGCATCCCAGGCCGGCCTCCACCGGGAACTCGCTCCCGTCCTTCCGCCTCGCCGTCAGCTCCATGCCCAGGCCCATGGGGCGGGGCTTGGGCGCCCTCCTGTATTCCTCCCGGAGTGCCCGGTGCCGCTCGCCAAGCGCCTCCGGAATCAGCGTCTCGATCGGCTGGCCGATCAGCTCCTCGCGGGCGTAGCCGAACATCCGTTGCGTCTCCGCATTCACCAGCGCGATGGCGCCTCCGGCGTCCACCGCCACAATGGCCTGCGAGGCCGCTTCCAGCAGCCCCCGCGTGGCTTCCTCGCTTTGCGCCAACGCCGCGCGCTGTTCCTGCATCGCGCGCCTGGCCTGTTCCCGGCCGCGAATGTCGCGTTCGATCACCGCCCCCGCCATCCCCAGCAGCATCAGCAGGCTTCCGGTGCCCAGTCCCAGCACCCAGCGCATCTGCGAGCCTTGCGCTTCCGCCGCCGCCGTCCGCCGCGCCAGCAGCCGCTGTTCTTCGGCTTCGGCGGCGTGCAGTCCGGCGCGGATCCGTTCCATGTACTGCGCGCCCTCGCCGGCATGCGCCATCGCGGCCTCCGCGGCGTTTCCGCTCCGCCGCCTCTCAATGCCTTTCGCCAGCCTCTCCAGCCTGGCCGCGATCAGGCCGTCCAGCGCCTCTATCCCCGGCTGTTGCGCCGGGTTGCCGGCGGTCAGCCGGCCGAGAGCCTCTCGCGCCGTGGGTTCCGCCCCCACCGCCGCCCCGTATTGCGCCAGGTACCGATCCTCCCCGGTCAGCAGGTAGGCTCTCGTGGCACTCTCCGCATCCTGCAGCGTCGAGAACAGCGTCTGGGTGGCATTCAGAACCTGGTACGTATGCGCCAACCACCGTTGCCCCTCTCTGTCCCGTTCGAAATCGGAATACAGCAGGCGGCACAAGCCCAACAGCAGCAGGCACGCCGCGCCCAACAGCACCAACCGCCGCGGAAAGAACCGGTCCGCCGCATCCGCAAACCAGTTCGGCGATCGTCCGCGGCCCGCCAAAAAGCTGAGGCAGATGCCCACCAGCGCCAACACCGGAAGTCCCGCCCGATCGCTCGCCGTGGCCAGCCCAAACGCCAACGGCACGCTCACGGCGGTCGCCGCCAGGCCGCACGCAATCCCGGCGAAGCGGCTCGACACCACCACCGCCAGCGGAAAAACCAGCATGGACACTCCCGGCGGCAGAATCGGGTCCACCATCAACCGGATCGCCGCCGCCACTAAGGCCGAGAGCACCGCGATGCCGTAGCGCCAAAGGGCAGGGGCACACACGGAAGGCTGCGAAATGTCGCGGTTTGGAATCATCTGCCAGGGACGCCCAGGCAAGCGGTACCTAAATCATACATTCATATCCAAAACCGTGCAAATCTTGTTGTTGAGAATTACTACGGTACGTAAACAGTTAGGTTATCCACGTCCTTTGATTTGTTTGGGTTACCGGTGTACCCCCATTTGGGGATGCTGACCTACCCTCAAGAAACACGGACCTATTCTTTTATTTCCACGATCGTTGCCCCCGCCCCACCTTCCTGCTGCGGCGCAGGGTAGAACCTGGCAACGTGCGGATGATGCCCCAGCAACTCGTGGATGCTCTTCCGCAGAATCCCCATGCCGTACCCATGGACAACGCGCACCCGGCTGGCCGTGGCCATCACCGCGTGGTCCAGAAACTGGTCCACCGCGTCGCAGGCTTCCTCGGCCCGCTGCCCGATGACGTTGATTTCCTGGAATGCCGGTGAGAGCTCCGGAGCCGGCGGAAAGCTCACTCCCTTGGGCAGTTTCCCGGGTGCGGCGGCGGACTCGGGCAGCACTTCCACCACATCGTCCACCGAAACCTGCATCTTCAGAAAGCCGGCCTCCACCTCGATGCGGCCGTTCCCCAGAAGCCGGCGCACGCGGGCCGGCTCGCGAACGTCCTTGAGGCGCACCCGCGCGCCTTCCACGATGCGCAGCGGCTGGATGCGGTTCTGGCGCGAATCGTCCTGGGTTTCCAGCACCGTCGTCTGGAAGTCCTCCCGCAGCTCGCGGCGCGCCTTGGCCACGCGGCGTTGCGCGTCCTGCTCGGCCTTGCGCCGGTCCCCGCTCTGCGCGATCTTGCCGATGGTCTCCTGCGCCTGCCCCTCGAATCGCTCCAGCGCCTGCTCCGTCCGCCGCTCCAGTTCCTTCAGCTTGGCGGTTTCGCGCTTCTCCCATTCCTGCGCCAGTTCCTTTTCGCGCTTGGCGAGCTGCGCCGTCTGCGCGCGCAGCTCGCGCTCCACCGTCTCGGTTTCCTCGATGCGGCGGTGCAGTTCGGCCAGGAAACGCGTCACGTCGCGTTCCCGGTCGCTCATCGAGTGGCGCGCGCGCTGCATGATGTCCTCCGGCATGCCCAGCCGCGTGGCGATTTCCAGTCCGGCGGACTTGCCCGGCAATCCCAGTTGCAGCCGATAGGTCGGCTCGAAAGTGGTTTCGTTGAAGCCCATCGAGCCGTTCACCACGCCAACCGTGGAAGCCCCGTAGATCTTCAGCGCCATCAGGTGCGTCGAGACCAGCGTGAAGGCTCCCGCCGAGCGGAAGTGCTCCACGATCGCCACGCCCAGCGCGCCGCCTTCCTCCGGATCCGTGGCGGAGCCCAACTCGTCCAGCAGCACCAGCGAATCCGGAGTCACGTCCAGCGCCATCTCGCGGATGTGGGAAACGTGCGCCGAGAACGTGCTCAGGCTCTCCTGAATCGACTGGTAGTCGCCGATGTCCGCCAGCACCTGGTCGAAGATCGGAAACTCCGCCTCGGCCGCCGGCACCGGCAACCCCGACTGGGCCATCAGGCTCAGCAGCCCAACCGTCTTCAGCGCCACCGTCTTGCCGCCCGTGTTGGGACCGCTGATCAGTAGCGTGCGCCGTTCCCGCGTCAGCTCCAGGCTCACCGGAATCGCCGCGCTCCTCTTACGCCGCAGCACGTCCTCCAGCAGCGGATGGCGCGCGTCCCGTAGCAGCAGCCGGTCGCCGAAACGCGGGATCGTGCAATCGAATTCGCCGGCGAAGCGGCCCTTGGCGAAGATCAGATCCAGCTCCGCCATGGCCCCCAGCGAGCCCCGGATGGAATCGCCATGGCCGCGCAGGCGCGCCGTGATTTCCAGCAGAATGCGGTGTACCTCGCGCGCCTCTTCCTCCGCCAGGCGCACCAGTTCGTTATTCAGGTCGATGGTCTCCAGCGGCTCCACGAACAGCGTGTGGCCGCTCGAGCTGGCGCCGTGAATCACGCCGTCCAGTTTGCGCCGCTGCCCCGCGATCACCGGAACCACGAAACGCTCGTTGCGGATGGCGATGAACTCCTCCTGCAGGACGCCCTCCTCGCGGTGCGACTTCAGAAAACGCTCCAGCGATTCCTGAATCGCCTTCTTCTGCCGCTCCATGTCGCGCCGCAGCCGCCCCAGCGCCACGCTGGCGTGGTCCGAGACCGACCCGTCCGGCAGCACCTTGCCCTCCAGATCCTGCAGCAGCCCGCGGAAATCGCCGATCGCCCGCCCGCGGCGCCCCAACAGCGGAAACCGTTCGGCGGCCGCCGTGAGGACGCTCTTGGCGTCGGCCGCGCGGTCCAGCAGCGAGAGTACGCCGGAGATCTCCTTGGGTTCCAGCGCCGCGCCTTCGATGCGCAGCTTGTGCACCGCCTCCTCCACGTCCGGCAACCCGCCGAAATTGATGCGGATGGCCGCCCCTCGCAGGTAGGCGATAGCTTCGCCCGCTTCCGCCAGGTCCGCCGCCAGCCGCTCGCGATCCGTATGCGGAGCCACCTTATCCAGCTCCCTGCGCCCCAGCGCGCTCCCCAGGTGCCGCCCCAACACTTCCCGCATCGCTTCGAATTCCAACACCTCAGAAGTTCGCACCGCTTGCCTCCGTTCGCGCCACGTACACGTTGCCGCGCGAAGTTATCGCCAGCGTCGCCCGGTCCCCCACAACGAACCCGCAATTGGAGGCCACGCCGGGAATCTCGATGGTGCGCAGCAGTTTCCCGCCCGGGCTGTAAATCGCCACCCCCCCGGCGGCCACGAAGAGGTTGCCCTTCTCATCCACCGCGATCCCCGCCGCCACCCCCGCGATCCCGCTCACCAGCACCCGCTCGTTCGACGCATCCCCGTTCCTGTCCAGGTCGTAGGCGCGTATGTTGTGCTCGTCGGCGTTCCCCACGTATAGCGTGCGCCCGTTCGGCGAGAGCGCGATGCCATGCGGGCGCCCCCCGGCCGCGCCACCAGCTTCAACGGCCCCTTGGGTGGAAGGTGATAGACGCCGTAGAAATCCAGCTCGCGATGGTCGGATTGCCAGCCGAAAGCCGGGTCCGTGAAGTACACATGATCGTTCCTGGACACCGCAATCCCGTTGGGCGCGTTGAACCGCTTGCCCTCCCATCCCTCCGCCAGCACTTCCACGGCGCCCGATTTATCGGTTCGCGTCACCCGCCGCGCGCGGGTTTCGCAGGTGTAGAGCCGCCCCTGCGTGTCGAAGGCATTGCCGCTGGGGCCGTGGGCATTCTCACGGAGAACTTCCGCCCCATGCCCGGGAATCCATTTCATCAGGCGATCGCTGGGAGTGTCGCTGAATACCAGGTAGCCGTCCTTCGACCACGCCGGCCCTTCCGTGAACGTCATGTCCTTGACGATCAACTCCAGCTTGAAGGACGAAAAATCCTGCGCCCCGGCCAGCAGCGGGAGAATGATGGCCGCCAGGCCGATACCTGCCGTCCGCGTCATCTACCGATTTTCGAGATGGCGATGTTGTTGATCACCTGCTTGACGCCCTTCACCTTGCCGGCCAGTTTCTTCGCCTTGTCCTTCTGCTGCTGATCCGACACCGTTCCGGAAAGGGTGACCACCCCGTCCTTCACGTCGGCCTTGAGGTCGCCGCCCTTCACCACCGGGTCGGAAGACAGCTTGATCCTCACCTCGTCGCTGATGGCATTGTCGCTGACGGGTTTCGACGCAGCCAGGCAGACGCCCGCGAGCAGGACCGCCGCAAGTAGGGTAGCCACGATTTTAGGTATCATGTTCACCCGTCATTGTACGCCAGTCCAGCGCATTCAGGTAGACGGACTTCTCGCGCCACCGCGGTTGCAGCCGCACGTGCAGGTCCAGGAATATCTTCACCCCGAACAGCTTCTCCATTTCCTGCCGCGCCAGCGTTCCAATCCGCTTCAGCATGGCGCCCTTGGTGCCGATCACGATGGCCTTCTGACCCTCGCGCTCCACCCGTATGGTGGCGAAAATCCGGGTCAGCCGCGGCGACTCCTCCCATTGGTCCACCATCACCGCAACCGAGTGCGGAACCTCCTGGCGCGTGGCCCCCAGCACTTTCTCGCGGATCAGCTCGGCCGCCAGAAACCGCTCCGGCTGGTCCGTGACGTAGTCCTCGGGGAAGTACGCCGGTCCTTCCGGCAGCCGGTCGAGAATGGCCTTCCGCAACTCGTCCAGGCCCTTGCCCCGGGTCGCGGAAACCGGGATGTAGTCCGCGAAATCGTGGACTGCCTTGTACCGCTCGATCAGCGGCAGCAGCCGGCCCTTTTCCTTGACCAGGTCGATCTTGTTCAGCACCAGCAGCGCCGGCGTTTCGCTCCTGCCCAGTACCCCGATGGCGCGGCGGTCCTCCTCGCCGAAAGGCCGCGCCGCGTCGGCCACGAACAGCAGCAGGTCGCGCTCCTCCAGCGCGTTGCGCACCGTGTCCATCAGCCGCTTGTTGAGCGCCGAATCGGCCTTGTGGATGCCCGGCGTGTCCACAAAGACGATCTGCGCCTGGGGCAGCGTCACCACCCCCTGGATAGCCGTGCGCGTGGTCTGCGGCTTGTCCGCCACGATGGCGATCTTCTGCCCCACCAGGGCGTTCAACAACGTCGATTTGCCTGAGTTTGGCCGCCCCACCAGCGAGACGAACCCCGAATGAAAAGCGTCGCTCATAGTCTCTGTGCCACCCCATTCTCCCACTAAATGTGGGGCGGACGCCCTCAGGTCCGCGGCCGGCCCCCTGGCCGGCTTCTCCCCCCGTCCCACTACTCCCACTAGTCCCGTGTGATTTGTTGCCACTACCGGGCCGCTCGCTCACGCTCCCGGTTCCGGACAGAACCGCGAGCGTGAGCGAGCGGCCCGTGGCAAAGGAACAGTTTCTCGCGGTCAAGGCGCTAGTCCCGTGTGAGAAATGCCTGCGAACCGCGGCCAAGACACAAACTCCGCCCGCCGTCGCCCGCGGCCACAACCCCTTCACGAACCTCGCGCCCCCGGCTTCACTTCCACGAACACCTCGGACCACCCGTCATTCCGGTCGAGTTCGCTGCGCTTGATTCCACCCAGGCGCTGCCCTTCCCGGGCGCGCGCTCTCAGGTACTGCGCTTCGGGCTCCGATCCGGGATCGATCGCAAACAGCCGCAGCGGCGCCAGTTGTCCCACCCGCCGCGCGTACCCGTAATGGAAGTTCTCCTCCAGCGCCGCCTCGACCGCGGATATCAAACCCTCCGGCGCACCGGAATCCGATTGCACGTAGAGCGCATAGCCCGGCGGCTCCCCCCGTTCCGGCGCCAGCATCCAGAACCGCGGATGGAAGCCGTATCGCGCAAACACTTCCGCCGCGGCCCGCCTCACATGCGCGGCGTTCAGCTTCTCGCCGGCCAGGTCCACCACGCCGTCCTCCTTCCCTCGGAAGCCCAGCAGCGGACACCCGCCCAGCCAGCCCGTCACCTCCACAAGATCGCCCATGCGGTACCGGTACAAACCGCCCGACGTAGTCAATACGATCGAGTACCTGCGCCCGGTTTCCAGTTCCTGCGCCAGCTTCGGACGTGCCGCCGCCGGTCCGGGCTCGCCTTCGAAGAATTCGAAGAAGTGCGACCGGAGCGCCAGCGCATTGCCCGCCCCGCGCCATGGGAACGTGGCGATTCCCTCCGTTGCGATCAGTCCTTTCGGCTGGATCTCGACGTGCGGAAACAGCGGCCGCAAGCGCTCGGCGGCCTCTCGCGCCCCGGCGTCGGCCCAGCAACTGACCACCCGCAGCTTCGGCCAGACCGCTTCCAACAGCGTCCGGCCCACTCCGTCCGTGCCGGTGAGACCCATTCCGTCCCAATCGGCGAAAATGCGCCGCAGTTCGCTCGCCCGCGCCTCCGCCCCGCCGCTCCCGATTCGCTCGATCAGCCGCGGCGCCAGGCTCCCCACATCCCCCACCAGCAGCCACAGGAAGGACGGGTTCCAAACCGAAATGAATCGCAGATTTCGGTCTGCCAGCAGGTAACGCAGGGTCTCGAAGCGGAACTCGTCGATCCGCTCAATTCCCGCCACCCGCTCGGGAACCGCCAGCGCGGCGCGCACCAACGCCCCCCGAAAGCCGCCGAAGTACTCGCTGTCCTCGCCGAAACCGATGCGAATACCGCCCGCGGTCAGACCCGCCGGCGCGCCGATGGGCGAAACCTGCCAGTAGGACTTGCCGAAGAGTAACCCTGGATATTCCAGGAACAGCCCGGCCAGCAGAGGGCCGATTCCGCGCCGGAATTCGCGCAACAGCGATGCCGTATAGGGAACCAGCTTGCTCGCGGCCGCCGAACCGCTCGAAAGGGCGAACCGTTCCACCGCGTCCACCGTCAGAACGCGCGGTTCTCCGGCGGCGGCGCGCTGGATATACGGCTCGAATTCCGAGTAGCTTCCGGCCGCCACCCTCTGCTGGTAGTCGCCGGTCGTTCGGATGGCGGAGAAACCGTGATCCCGTCCGAACGCCGTGGCGGCATTCCGGCGCACAATCCGCAGCAGGACGCGCGCCTGCGCCTTCGCCGGCCGCCACGTGGCCAGCCGCCACTTGATCGCCTCCGGCAAGCAGGACGCGAACAGCAACGAGTTCGCCAGCACGGTTCTCAGAGCGTTCTCCGGACTATCCCGCATCTCTCACGAATGCCGCCTTTCCCCGCGTTTTCGCCCTGTCCGGCCACCTCCGCATATCCCGCCAGCCTCCTGGCCGCGGCAGTGAAATTATCCTCGCGGATTGGGGCCACGCACACCAGTTCGTTTCCCCGCCCGTGTTCCGGATTGGCGGCTTCGAAGAACAGCATCTGCGGATCGGATCGGCGATGGTCGATAGCTTCCGTGGAGCCGGGCCGGATCCGTTGCGTTTCACCGGGGAACACAATCAGCCGCGTTGCCGGATCATAGCGGCCGGGATACTTCGCGCACCCGAAGGCATCGGCGATCTCGCCAAACGCCCGAGGGTCGGGTGCGCCCTCCCGCGGCGCGTAGTCTTTGAAGAACAGCCGCGGCACGCGATACGTGCGCCATCCCTTCGAGATCAGCAGCCAGTAAATCTCCTCCCCGGGATAGTCGCTAAGCGCCCGCCGGAAATAGCGGCAGATCTGCTGCGCGGTCTCGAAAGTTCCGCGGTGGCGCTCGCTCACGATGGTGTCTCCCGAGAACACCGCGACCACCGTGCGATCCGGCAGCGCCATGCGGAACCTGACCTGAGTGGAGAACCCGGCGACCTCTCCCTCGCCCGAGCGCAGCAGGATGACGTGCTCCTTGCCCGCCAGGTCGCGTTCGAAAGCCTCGCGCGCCACTCCGAGATAGTGGCCGCTCAGCAGTTGGAACATCTGCTCGCGATCCCCCGCGCCCAGGTCCGCGACTCCGATCGTCTGTCCCGTGGTCATAGAGTCGCGATCTCGAGGTGCGGCACGCGATCCGCCGACGGAAGACGCTCCGGTCCGCGGTCGCGCCAGTATACCAGGTAAATTCCGCTCTTCACGATCATAACCGATCGCTTCTCGGCCACCGCGCAAAACGGGTGGCCCTCGCACAATCCCAGCAGCAGATAGGCGTATCCCGCATCGGTCCGATCGGCCAGTACATGATCCAATAGGTCGCGGAAGACATCCTCATCGGAGTCGCGGCTGCTTACCAACGCCGCGTACAGGCACTCGAGCGGCTGACCCTTGCGCGGCAGCCGCGGAGCCAGACCGAACCTCGCGCCCAGAGCCAGAACGGGGCGGACTGCCGCCAGCGTTTTCGAATACCCGGCCACCACCGATTGCTTGAATCGGTTTTGATCCCACACGGCCATCGTGCCGGCGATCTCCCCCCCGCGGGAACTCAAGTACAGATCGCCGCCGCCCAGCCCGTGCAACACCGCCGACCCCGCATCGAAATCCTCGAGTTTGTAACTTGGGGCGAACTGCAAACCGGCATTGAAACCGTTCAGGCACGCCAGTGCTCCCGGCAACGCATCCGCAGCCGCGCCGCGAATCGCTCCGCCGCCGTGCACCCGCCGCCGCCGTCCGTAAAGCGGCAGCAGGTACGTGTGCAGCCTGCCGTACGGAGCGTAGGCCGGCAGCCCCGCGCGTCCCGATGTCAGCACACGCCGCGCATCCTCGTTGCCATCCAGGATGGTTGTCACGTAGTACGGCACGCGGCCGTCGGCGTGCAATTCCCTCAGATACCGGTAGCCCCGCGCCAGCAGCGTCGTGTTCCTGGCCTCCTCGCCAAGCCGCAGCGAGCTGAGATAGCCCAACGCACATTCGCTGCCGTCCACGTAGGCCCGCCGGATGCCGCGCGTGGCCGTCGAGACCACGCGCCCGGTCGCCGTCTCTCGCCCCACAACCACGTAAGTGTCGAGGTTCCCGGTCTCGGCGGCCGCGAAGAAATCCGGTTCCCGTTGCAGGGAGAGACGCACCGCCCCATCCATGGATGTACCCCGGAGCAGCGCCCGCAACGCGCCATCGTCATCCCGCGTGGCCGGTTCAATGAGATAGCGCCTGGGCATAGGAACTGCGCAACGCCATTATATCGTTGCCCAGGTTTGCACTACTATGTGGCGATTCCCTTGCGATTTTGTGGGGCAGGTTTTCAACCTGCGGCCGATTTTCAATCGGCCCGGCGAGCGAAGCTCGCCCGCGCCGCCGATCAATCGCACCCCACCCCACCCTGGTTCGTTTCCTGCTCTGCCCCCCGCCGGCAAGATATCCGCTTGCCAACTAGCCCACTTCCGTGTTCTCCCTCCCCCGCCATCGCCGCCCGCCCTCGCCCCCGCCGCGCCTCCCCGCCACCCTGTTAGAATCGTGGCGATGGAAAAGGCCGCACACCCGTGAGCCGCGTTCCGTAGGTTCGACAGATGCACATTACGTTGGTTCATCCATCCATCGGCGGGCGCGTGCGGTCGGTGCGGTTGCAGCCGCTGACGATGGCGGCACTGGCTGGGCTGACCCCCTCCGGCGTCGAGATCGCCTTCCACGGCGACCGCATCGAAACTGTGCCCTGCGATGTGCCCACCGGCGTGGTCGGTATATCGAGTGTTTTCGCCCCACGGCGGGAATCCGCGAAAACGCGGGGCCTGACGACTCCGTCCCCAGGCGTGCACCGTCTCCCGCGAAAGCGCCGTGCCCCTCTGCGCCGCGCGGACGGAGCCGTCTGTCCCCCAGTGTTTTCGCCCCACGGCGGGAATCCGCGAAAACGCGGGGCCTGCCGACTCCGTCCCCAGGCACGCACCGTCTTTCGCGGAAGCGCCGAATCCCCCCACACCGCGTGGAAGCAGCCGTCAGTCCCCAATGTTCTCGTTCAGTCCAGGTACACTTCCGCTTCTCCCGCGCGAGGTATGCGGACTAGCCCATGAAAATCCTGCTGATCTCCGCCAACGCCCTCCGCCTCGACGACGGCCGCCGCTGGCACGAAACCCACGCCAAGGCCGGCTATGCCGCGACCACCCTCACCACGCTGGCCGCCCTGGTCCCGCCGGAGTTGAATGCCGAGGTCGCGTTGATCGACGAAACCGTCGATGCCGTCCCGTCCGATTTCGGCGGCGCGGACCTGGTGGGCATCGGCGCCATGACTTGCGATGCCGAGCGGGCTTACCAACTTGCCGACGCGGCGCGGTCCAGGAACATCGCCGTGGTTCTCGGCGGGTATCATCCCACCTTCATGCCCAACGAAGCGGGCGAGCATGCCGATGCCGTTGTCATCGGGTTCGCCGAGGTGGCCTGGCCCCGCTTGCTGCGGGATTTTGCGCGTGGCTCCATGGGGCGCGTCTATGAGGCCGCCTGGCAGGACGCCTTCGTCTCCAGCTTGCCGGCTCCCCGCCGCGATCTGCTCAATCGCAAAGCTTACGCCATCCCCAATTCCCTCGAGACATCCCGCGGCTGCCTCAATCAATGCTCTTTCTGCGTCGTGCCGCCCATGCACCGCGGGCAATATGTCCAGCGGCGGATGGAGGGGATCGCCACCGACATCGATCTCATGCCCCCCGGCCGCCTGGCTCTTCTCGATGCCAATCCCATGGAGAACGATGCCTCCGCCGCCAGTCTTTTCCCCGTGCTGAAGCGGGCCGGCCGGGCCTGGTTCGGCTGCGCTTCCTTCAAGTCCGCCTCCGTCCAGCCGTGGGTCCGCGCGGCGCGCTCCAGCGGCTGCCGCGGCTTGGTCATCGGTTTTGAATCGCTCGACCCGGCCTCGCTGGCCAACGCCGGAAAATCGTTCAACGCGGTACCGCGCTACGGCGAGATGTGCCGCATGCTGCACGGCGAAGGCGTCGCCATCCTCGGCTGTTTCATGTTCGGGTTCGATGGCGAGGGCTCCTCGGTGTTCGAGCGCACGGTGGAGTTCGTCGACCGTTACCGTCTCGACGCCGCGCTGTATTCCGTCTACACGCCGTTTCCCGGCACTCCTGCCTGGGCGCAACTCCGGTCGCAGGGACGGATCGTCACCTCCCGCTGGGGCCGGTACGATGGCCGGCACGTGGTCTTCCAGCCCGTGGGGATGACGGCTGGCGAATTGCAAGCGGGATTCCACTATGCGTGGAAGCAAACCTATCGGCTCGGCTCCATTTTCAAACGGGTGGCCGGCGCGGCGACATTGCCACTCTTCGACCTGGTCGTGAACCTGGCGTTTCGACACTACCGGCGAACGTTCCTGCCGGCCTCGAACTCCCAATCCAAGGCAGGTGAGCCGTGCGAATTCTCCTGATCATGCCGGATGCGCACATGCACAAGCTGCGCCTGGGCCCGTTCGTGCGCTCCATGCGCGAAGCGCCGTTGACGTTGACCACCCTGGCCGCGCTCGTGCCGGACGCTCCGGATGTCGAGCTGAAACTCGTGGACGGCAGCGTCGACCGGGTTCCGCTCGATTACCCGGCCGACCTTGTGGGGATCAGCGTCATCACCGGCTGCGCCCCGTCCGCCTATGCCATGGCGCGGCATTTCCGCCGGCGCGGCATCAAGGTGGTGCTCGGCGGCGTGCATGTCTCCGTTCTGCCCGGTGAGGCCATCGAGCATGCCGACAGCATCGTGGTGGGGCGCGGCGAAACCGCCTGGCCGCGGCTTCTGGCGGATTTCCGGCGCGGCCGCATGCAGCGCGTGTACCGCGAGCACCCCTTGCCCGGCGATGTGCTGGCCGGCGTTCCCGCGCCGCGCCGCGACTTGCAGCGCGCCGGCGGGTACATGATGCCCAACACCGTCCAGGCCACCCGCGGTTGCCGGCGCACCTGCGACTTCTGCACCGTGCCCGCCGTCTGGCCGCGCTACCTGAAGCGGCCGGTTGCCGACGTGCTTCGCGATATTCGCAACATCCCCGGGCGGATCGTTGCGTTCAACGACGTCAGCCTGGTGGACGATGCGGAGTACGCCAGGGAATTGTTCACCGCCATGATCCCGCTGCGCAGGAAATGGGGCGGCCTGGTAACCGCCGACAGCCTGCAAAACGCCGAGCTGCTCGACCTCATGGTGGCCAGCGGCTGCGTCTACCTGCTCATCGGGTTCGAATCCGGCGACCAGGCCACCCTTCGCGGCATCCGCAAGAACTTCAACCAGGCGCTCCGCTACAAAGACTTCGTGGCGACGCTCCAGCGGCGCGGCATCACCATCCAGGGTTGCTTCGTGTTCGGGTTCGACCACGACGATCCCACCGTCTTCGCCTCCACCGTCGAACTCGTCCAGGACCTCGGCGTGGACATCCCCCGCTACTCCCTGTACACGCCGTATCCCGGCACCCCGCTCTTCCGGCGGCTCCTGGACGAGCGGCGCATCCTCAGTTTCAACTGGAACGACTACGACACGATGCACGTCGTCATCCAGCCGGCGCTGATGACGCCCGAGGATCTCTACCGCGGTTTCAAGTGGGCCTACCGCGAAACCTTCCGCTTGCCGCGCATTCTCAAACGGGTTGGCCGCCCGGATATCCGCTGCGCCATCAACTTGGTCGGCAATCTCTGCTACCGCATCTTCGTGCGGCGGCTGTACCACGATCCAAGGTTTGCACAACCGTACTCGATGGGCGATCCCGGCGTTCCCCCCGCCCCGCATCACTGGCAGGCGCCAGCCGAAGAGGAGGGCGCTTTGTGCCGCGAGTGACGCTGATTCACCCGTGTCTTGGCAGGCGCGCCGGCGAGCGCCACGGCCTGCGCACCTGGGAGATGCAGCCGCTTTGGGCCGCGGCTCTGGCGGCCTCGACCCCGCCCGATGTCGAGCTTCGCCTCTACGACGACCGCTTGGAAAAGATTCCGTTCGATGAGCCCTCGGATCTCGTGGCCTTAAGCGTCGAGACCTATACCGCGCGCCGCGCCTATCAGATCGCGAGCGAATACCGGCGGCGCGGCGTGCCGGTGGCGATGGGCGGGATTCACGCCACGCTCTGCCCCGAGGAAGTGGCGGAGTACGCCGAGTCCGTCGTCATCGGAGAGGCCGGGCAAACCTGGCCGCGGTTGCTGGACGATCTGCGAAATGGCCGTTTGGAGAAGTTCTACCGGCCCGGCGCGCTCGCGCCTCTCACGGGCCTGCGGTACGGCCGGCACGTTTTCCAGGGCAAGCGCTATCTGCCCATCAAGCTCATCGAGGTCGGCCGCGGCTGCCGGCTGGCGTGCGAGTTCTGCGCCGTGCAGTCCGCGTTTCAGAACACCTACCGCCAACGCCCCATCGACGAGGTGATCGCCGAAGTGGCCGCGCCGGATTCGCCCGGCTCGCGCGCGAAACTCATCTTCTTCATCGACGACAACCTGGCCTGCGAACCCGACCGCCTGAAGGAACTCCTGCGGGCGCTGATTCCGCTGCGGGTGCGCTGGGTGGGCCAGGCCGGCATCAACGCCACACGCGACCCCGAGTTGCTCGATCTCGTCGTGCGCAGCGGTTGCCGCTGCCTCCTCATCGGCTTCGAGAGTCTCCAGCCCGCCAACCTGCTCCGGATGAACAAGCCGATCAACGAAGCCCACGGCGGCGTCGAGCAGGCCGTCAGCGAGCTGCGCCGGTTCCGCGTGCCGGTGTACGGAACCTTCCTGTTCGGGTGCGACGCCGACACGCCCCGGGACTTTCCGCGTACCGTCGAATTCTGCGTGGCGCACGGATTCCTGTTGGCGGCCTTCGCGCAACTGATGCCCTTCCCCGGCACTCCCCTCTACCGGCGCCTGGCTGCCGAGCATCGGCTGCTGCATGAAAGCTGGTGGCTCGACCCGAGCTACACCTACAACACGGTCGCGTTCCAGCCGCGCCATCTCAGCCCCGAGGACTTGCGGCGGGAATGCCTGGCCGCGCGCCGGGCGTTCTATTCCTGGCCGGGAATGCTGCGGCGCGGCGCGCTCGCCGGCCTGCGGCAAGGCACCTTCTGGACCGTCAACCTGCTCCATCACGCCGAGGTGGGCTTGCGGGACGGGCATCCATTGGGCGACGAATCCTGGACACAGCCGTTGCTGCGCGCGCGCTGAACTCCTACCCCGGCTCCCCGCCCGCCTTCTCCGGTGCCGCTCTCGAAATGCGCACGCGATCCACTCTCAGTTCGTCGGCGGCCAGCACTTCCACGCGGATGCCCGAGCGTTCGGCGGTCTCGCCAGTCTTGGGGACGCGGCCCAGCCATTCGCTCACCAGGCCGCCCACCGTGGTCGATTCGATTTCTTCGGAGCGGTGAAACCCTTCGAACAGGTCCCCGATCCGGTCCAGGTCGAAGCTCCCCGAGACCAGGTAGCCGCCGTGGCCGTCCTCGACCACGTCGCTGCCCGGCTCGTGCTCGTCGCGGATCTCGCCGATGATCGCTTCCAGCAGGTCCTCCATGGTGGCCAGGCCGGCGGTGTTGCCGTACTCGTCCACCACGATCGCCATATGCGTGTTCTCCCTCTGCATCTGGCGCATCAGGTCGTTCACCGGCTTGGTCTCCGGTACCAGCAGCGTGGGACGCACCAGTTCGCGCACCAGGCGGTGCGAGCGTTTGTCCTCGTCCACTTCGAACATATCGCGCACGTGCACGAACCCGGCGATCTGGTCGATGTTTTGCTCGTAGACCGGAATGCGCGAGTACTGTTCGTTGATCACCAGCGTGCGCAGTTCTTCCAGCGTGGCGCCGGCGGAGATGGCCACGATCTTGGGCCTCGGCGTCATCACCTCGCGCACCACTTTATCGCCGAACTCCACCACCGATTGAATCAGCTCGCGGTCTCCCTCGTGGATCAGGCCTTCCTCGGTGCCGGCGTCGATCAGCGCGTCGACGTTCTCGGCCGGCGTGGGCGGTTCCTCGGGCGCCGCTGCGTCGTCGGTGAGGTCCACCAGCGACTGGAAGAATCTCATCAGCGCCACGAACGGGTGCGCCACCCAGGCCATCGCCCGCAGCAGCGGCACCAGCGGAAGAAGCCAGCGTCCCGACGTCCGCCGGTAGAGAAGATGGGGCAGGGCATAGGCCACCGCGATCATGGTCAGCCACGCGGCCAGCGCGGCCTGCCACAAGCCCGCCGCGATCGACGCGTCGTCATATTCGAATCGCGCGAAGAACAGCACGCCGAGCAGCACCAGCGTGGTGTGTTTGAACAGCGAGAAAGTCTCCGCGCCGGCTTCGATCTTCAGGCCGATGCGGTCTTCCAGGGTTTCCTTGAAGAATTCGAGCGAGGGCAGGTCGCGCGGGCGCAGGCGCATGCTCTCCAGGTAGAGAAGCTGCACGAACGTCACCAGCGCCAGTTCCACGATCGCCGCCAGCGCGGCCACCATCACAAGGATCATGCCGTCACCCGCTCGATGAGGCCGCCCGGCAGGCCCAGCCGCGTGCGCCAGCGCTCCTCGGCGCGCGCCATTCCTCCGCCGTCGGTTTCGTGATCCATGCCCACCAGGTGCAGCAACCCGTGCAGCATCAGCACGCGGATTTCGGTTTCCGTCGAGTGCCCGAACCCGCGCCCCTGCGCCCGTGCCCGCGCCACCGAAATCGCAATATCGCCCAGGCCGCCGCGCCCGTCGCCCCCGCTCCGCCCGCCGCGTTCACCGCGCCCGCCGCGCACTCCGCGCCCACTCCGCCCGCCGCCCCCGCTCCGCCCGCCGCGCTCGCCGCGCTCGCCGCGCCTGCCGGGTTCGCCGCTCCCGCCGCTCCCGCCGCGCACTCCGCGCCTGCCGCCCCCCCGCCGCCCCCGCCGCCCCCGCCGCCCCCGCCGCCCCCGTCGCCCCCGCCGCTGGGGAACGACAGCACGTCGGTAGCGTAATCCCTGCCGCGAAAGCGGCCGTTCAACCGGCGCAGTTCGGCGTCTCCGGCGAGCAGGCAATCGAAGGGTTTGCCCTTGGCCACCTCGCGCTGCAGCTTCCGCGCATAGAGCAGCAGGGCGCGCGGCCGCACATCGGCGGGAACCCGGCGAAACGTAACCGTACTACCTTCGGGGGCGGACATGGGGGCGCTCAAGCCTGCGCGGCGATTTCGGCCGCGGGGGCGGGGGAGGGCGGCTCCGCCGGGGCGGCTTCGCCTCCGGTTTCGGACAGTCTGAGGCTCAACTGGCGTCCGGCGCCGATGGCTTCGTTGTAGCGCTCGTAAGCCTTGACGATCCGCTGCACCAGCGTGTGGCGGACCACGTCCTTCTCGTCGAACTGCACGAAGCTGATGCCCTCGACGCCTTTCAGTACCTCGGTGGCGTCGATCAAACCGCTGCGCCGCCCCGGAGGCAGATCGATCTGCGTGATGTCGCCGTTCACCACCATCTTGGAATTGAAGCCCTGCCGGGTGATCACCATCTTCATCTGCTCGGCGGTGCTGTTCTGGGCTTCGTCGAGAATGATGAAGCTGTCGTTGAGCGTGCGGCCGCGCATGAAGGCGATGGGCGCCACTTCGATGACGTTGCGCTCCAGCAGCTTCTCCACGCGCTCGTTGTCGAGCATGTCGTAGAGCGCATCGTACAGCGGGCGCAGATAAGGGTCCACTTTTTCCTGCAGCGTGCCCGGCAGGAAGCCCAGCCGCTCGCCGGCTTCCACCGCCGGCCGCGTGAGGATGATGCGGGCGAACTGTTTGTTCATGAGCGCGGAGACGGCCATAGCGACGGCCAGGTAAGTTTTGCCGGTGCCCGCCGGGCCGATGCCGAATACCAGGTCGTTGCGCTCGATGGCTTCCAGGTAGCGCCGCTGGTTGACGGTCTTGGGCGCCAGGATCTTCTTGCCGAAATTGCGCTGCCTGCCGCTGGCCACCAGCGCCCGCAGGGACACTTCGGGGTCGCCCGTGACCACGCGCAGCAAGCTGTTGAGGTCGCCGTTCGTGAAGACGTGGCCTTCGCACACCAGCGAGTCGTAGTCTTCGAGGATGCTCTCGGCGCGCGCCACGTTGTCGGCTTCGCCTTCGATTTCGAGCTGGTTGTCGACTAACTGGGTGTGGACGCCCAATCCGGATTCGATGAGCCGGATATTCTCATCGCGGGTTCCGAAGAGGCTTTCGACGCCTCGGCTGATGCGCACGCTGGCTTTCATCGAATGTGTGCTGGATACCTCCAGCCCGCGCTTGCAGGACCGCTCAAAACCATCTGGTTCAATTGTACCATCGCTGGAAATAGGGTCCGTTGCAATTGGATTACAGGGTTGGGGCCGGCGGAGGGGCTCCCGGGATGGATCCGCTCGCCGGGCAAGTGCGAAACGTCACGATGTAAACAAACTAAGGAATGATTGACCGGATTCCTCGTCCGGCGTACACTAATCCGCAGTTGCCTTAAAACATACGCACTCGATATAGAGAAGGGCGAAGGGAGCGGAGGGAAATGTCACAAGGCCGTAGCGGCTTGACGCGGCGGTCTGCCTTTGCGCTTGCGGTGGCGGGGGCCGTCGGCTTGCCGCGATTGAAAGCGTCTGGCGGAGGGAACCGCACAATCGTTCACATCCATTTGTTCGGCGGGAATGACGCCAATAGTCTGCTGGTCCCGCTGGAAGACTCTCAGTACTCGGCCTGGGCTAGGGCGCGCGGCGAACTGGCCATGCCGGCCGGCTCGCTGCTGCCGGTCCGCGCGTTGCGCAGCCAGACGCCCTACGGGTTTCATCCGGCCGCGGGCGAACTGCGGCAACTCTTCCGGACGGGAGTCCTTGCGGTTGTCGCCAATGTGGGTGCGCCGGCCCGTCCGTCCGGGCATACCTATGAATCGTTGCGCTTCTTTCCAGGCGGATATCCGATTCCCGCCTGGGCCGCCGCGCAAGCTCGGACTTCCGCCACCGGCGACGCCGTGATGGGGTTCGACGGGGGCGTGGCGCTGCTCGACATGAATGGCGCCTCGGGCGGCAACGGAAGCGTGAGGCGGCAGGCGCTCGCCCGCGCGGGTTCCGCCGGGGGGTTGCGGACACAATTCCCAGCGACCGGCATTGGACGGTCTCTCGAACAAGTCGCCGCGATGATCCGCCTGGGCCGGGATAGCGGGGCCGGCGGCCAGGTGTTTCTGGTTCCCATGGGCGGCTTCGACACGCATTCTAACCAGGCCTCCCGCCTGGGCGTCTTGTTCGGCCGCTTGAGCTCCGCCATGAACGCCTTCTATGAAGCCACTCTGGAAATGGGAGTGGCGGGCGATGTTGCCACCGTGACTGACTCCGAATTCGGGAGGAGCCTGTATCCCAACGCCACCCACGGAACCGATCACGGCTGGGCAAACCACCACCTGGTGATGGGCGCATCGGTCCAGGGCGGCGACATATACGGCGACTTTCCCGATTTCGCGGCGCGCACTCAGGATTCCGCGGGGCGGCTGACTCCCACTACATTCCGCGACCAGTTCTACGGCACGCTGCAAGACTGGCTCAATCGCGGGAGTTCCCCGTCGTCCATGGGGTTCCTGGTATGAGCGCCGGCGCTGCCGTGATTTCGGAACTCACCGCCGAGGCGCTCGCGCCTTACACCGGCCAGACCTTCGTGTTCGAAGGGCCCGGGGGACAAGCCTGCATGGAGTTAGTCGAGGTGAGACGGCTCCGAAGGCATGTGGGAACCTTCCGCGATCCCTTCTCTCTTCTTTTCGTCATGCGTGACCAGAAGCCGCTCGGACGAGGCCTCCCGCGGCTTATCCACTGCGATTTCGCGCCTATGGACGTTTTTCTCCAGCGCGTCACCGTGCCGGAGCGCGAGAGGGCCGATGCCGCGGCTATGTTCTACGAGGCAGTTTTTAATTAGACAGGTCCGGAGACCGAGGAGCGGAACTTCCAATGGCAAATCCATTTGTTGGAGAAATTAGAATGTTCGGCGGCAATTTTCCCCCCGCCGGGTGGGCTTTCTGCAACGGGCAGTTGATGGCGATTTCGGAGTTCAGCACGCTGTTCAATTTGATTGGAACAACCTACGGCGGAGACGGCCAGTCCACCTTCGGCCTGCCCGATCTGCAGGGCCGCTTCCCCGTGCATCAGGGTCAGGGGCCGGGTCTGGCGAATTATCTGATCGGCCAGAAAGCCGGCGAGGAGAATGTGACCGTGACCGTTAACCAATTGCCGGCCCATAACCACCCGGCCAACTGCTCCACGCAGGGCACGGATGCGTCTCCCGTTTCCAAAGTCTGGGCGACGGATCCCAGCGGGAATATCGCGCCCTACTCCACCCAGGCGCCGAACGGCCAGATGAACGCCGGGGCGCTCTCCAACTCCGGAGGCGGTCAGCCGCACGATAACATGCACCCGTTTCTGGCGGTTACTTTCATCATCTCGCTGTTCGGGATATTCCCGTCGCAGAGCTAATTGAAGCGCGCGGGAGAAGGATGAGTCATGAGTGAACCATTCGTAGCCGAGATTCGCATATTCGGGTTCAATTTCGCGCCCGTGGGCTGGGCGCAGTGCGAGGGCCAACTGTTGCCGATCGCGCAGAATGCCGCGGTGTTCTCCCTTCTGGGCACCAGCTTTGGAGGCGACGGCCGGTCCACGTTCGGATTGCCCAACCTGCAAGGCAACGCGCCTATGCATTGGGGAAACGGGGCGGGCCTTTCGGTCCGGGATATCGGCGAAACCGAAGGGGAGGCTACTATTACTCTAACAAGTTCCCAGATACCGGCGCATACCCATCCCGTGGAGTGCAATACCGGCGACGGAGACGACTACGGGCCTCCCGGCCGCGTCTGGGCTCCGGATGCGGCGGCCAATAATGAGTACGCCACCTCTACCGACAGTCATATGGCGCCGGCCGCAATCTCGGCCCAGGGCGGAGGGCTGCCGCACAACAATCTTCAGCCTTACCTGGTCATGAACTTCTGTATTGCCCTGGAAGGCCTATTTCCGTCACGGAGTTGAGTCGGAGGACAAACGTCGATGAGCGAACCATTTCTCGGTCAGGTCAGCATTTTCAGCTTCAATTTTGCCCCCACGGGTTGGGCTCAATGCAATGGGCAACTCCTGCCGATCGCCCAGGACACGGCGCTGTTCTCGCTGCTGGGAACTACCTACGGGGGGAACGGCGTCAACAACTTCGCGCTGCCCGATCTGCGCGGCCGGTTACCCATGCACCTCGGCGGCGGCTTTGTCCAGGGCCAGGCCGGCGGGACGGAATCGGTAACTCTCAGTATCTCGGAGATACCCGCTCATACCCACCAGGCGAACTGCAACAGCGCGCCCACCATACTAACTGGCGCCTTGTCGCCCTCCGGCAACTACTGGGCGGCCGACACCGAAGGCGACTCGCCTTACGCCGCCACGCCCAATAGTCAACTGGAACCGGCGGCGATCGGCAGCAGAGGATCGAGCCAGCCCCACGACAACCTGGCCCCTTATACGGTGCTTAACTTCTGCATGGCGCTGGCCGGTATCTTCCCAAGCCGGAACTGAGGCAACTTGGAAACGCGCTCCATCTCTCTGCGCGACGAACGTCCCGAGGACGAGGAGTTCCTGCGCCATCTCTACGCCACCACACGCTCGCAGGAAATGATGCGCGTGCCCTGGGACGATGACCGGAAGGCCGCCTTCCTGCGGATGCAGTTTCAGCTTCAGACCGTCCATTACCGCCGCTATTTCCCCGACGCGGCCTTCCGCATTATCCTGTCCGGGAATTGCCCGATTGGACGGATCTATGTCGCGTCCTCGCCCGATGGACTGAACCTGATGGACATCAGCCTGCTCCCCGAGTATCGCAACCGAGGCATCGGTGGCGAACTGGTGAAGACGGTGATGCGGGAGGCCGAGGCGCTCCGGTCATCCGTGACGCTACACGTCGAGATGGATAACCCGGCACAGCACCTGTACCGGCGTTTGGGGTTCCGTGACGTAGAGACACGGGGCGCGCACATCCTTATGGAGTGGCGCCCCAGCCACTTACCCGCGGGGCCTGGCGCGGCGCCTCAAGATCAAGAGGCCGCACCCGGCCGCTAGCATCGACCAACTTGCCGGTTCCGGGGTGGTCCCTCCTCCTTTGCCTTCCTGAGGCTGGGTAGTCAAGTCCAGCTCCGAATAGATCAGCTCCGCTCCGTTGAAGGAGGTATCGCCGAGCACGCCCCGGCCCAGGTTGCTGAATGTCAGGCTGACGGTTGCCGGGCTGGTGAGCAGGGACGTATAGAGCGAGCTGGGCAGCGTGATAAGTTCCTTGTTCACGTTGCCGTTCCGGTTCGCGTTGGTCGTGCCGCACGCGTCGGCGTCGAACGCCGCGTTCAGGGCGCCGGTCAGGTCGGTCCCGTCAATTGTGAACGAAGACGCCACCGGGGTCGTCACCCGGGACGCGGTTGTGCAGACATCGGCGTCGTAGATCTGCAGATAGAACGTCGCTCCGACGATGTCTGTAAGAGACGGAACCGTGTATACGAAGTTCCAACTCGCCGAAAAACTCGGCCCGGTGATGTCGTTTCCGATCAAGACTCCGTTGAACGGAGCCGCTCCGCTTGGAAACGCGATGGCGATGGGGTTCACATGGATTGAAGGATCGTTGTTGGTGGTATCCTCCAGACCCAGAGACGATGTGATTAGGCCGCCCCACGCAGGCGAAAGAACGCAGAAAAACGATGCCGCCGCTAAAATGCTGGCTGTTCTGTTGGTCAAGTTCCCTCCGAGATACCCAGTATCTTACGTACAGTTAATGGCATTATACCAGCCGCCGGAGAACTGAATCAAGGGAATTCCGCTCGCCTGAGATCGAGCGTGCGGAGTAGGGCAATCGACTGGCGGTGCTTGTTACAGTTGTTTCGCTCGCGTGGCAGTGCGGGCTTACTTCGTATTCGCCGGGTCGAAGAACACATCGGTCGCGGCGTCGAACTTGTGATAGGTCTGAAACTCGATGGCGTTGCGCGTCTGGTAAGTGCCGGCCTGCATCTCCACTTCCGCGGCGCGCGGCAGCACGAAGGTGCGGCCGCCGATGGCGGTTGGCGCGTACTCCAGCGTGGAGGCCAGTTTCTGAACCGGGAAATCGGCCGGCAGAGCGTCCGCCGCCGAGGTGATGCGCAGCGCAGCGCCGCTGGCTGGGTCCACGAACACCAGCCCGCGGCGTCCGGCCAGCGTGGAGTAGCGCTGGTCGTTGAGGACGAAGTTGACGGCGTAGCGCGCGTGCGCGGCGGTCATGCGGTAGCCGAACACGGCCACGAGCTTATCGCCGATGGAGTCCCAGCGGGCGAAGCGGATTTGCGTGGATGCCTCGGCTTCAAACACCTGGCGCAGCAGGCTGCCGAATTCGCCTTCGGAGATCGACCCGGTCAGCGATTCGTAGGAACGGTCCGCCGCCGGCTTGTTGTTCACCAGCACCAGTTTGTAATCCTCGCGACGGCCGTAGTAAGAGAGCCGCACGGTGAGAGTATCGGTAAGGGTCCAGGTGCCCGGATCCATGCCTTCGCGATAGCGGCGGACCAACTCGTCGCAGATGAAGTCCGGCAGAGTCTGGCTGTAGTCGAGGGCGTAGGCGCGGGCGGCGTCCAGCATGCGCGCGAGTTCCTCGGGGGCCGGCGGCGCGGGGGACTGGGCGGCGGGTTGCGGGGCGGGCTGGGCCGGGGGCTGCGCGGCGGGCTGGGCCGGGGGCGGCGTGGCGGGCTGCGCGGCGGGTCGCGTGGCGGGCTGCGCGGCGGGTTGCGTGGCGGGCTGGGCCGGGGGCTGCGCGGCGGGCTGGGCCGGGGGCGGCGTGGCGGACTGCGCGGCGGGTCGCGTGGCGGGCTGCGCGGAGGGTTGCGTGGGGGGTTGAGTGGCGGACTGCGCGGCGGGTTGCGGGGCGGGCTGGGCCGGGGGCTGCGTGGCGGGTTGCGTGGGGGGTTGCGTGGCGGACTGCGCGGCGGACTGCGCGGCGGACTGCGTGGGGGGTTGCGTGGCGGACTGCGCGGCGGACTGCGCGGCGGGTTGCGTGGCGGGTGGCGCGGAGGGTTGCGTGGGGGGTTGAGCGGAGGACTGGGCGGCGGGTTGCGCGGGGGCGCACCCACAGGCCGCGAAAAAGCAGAGGATCGAGACGGCGGTTACTGAATGGGCCGGAGCCCGCTCGATCCCGGAATGGTGCGCACCCACGAGTTCATCTCCTCTTCGTTCTGCAGCAGGTCGCGCAGCGTGGTCTTGCTCACGACGCGGTCCACGGCCACCTGTACGGCGCGCCATAGGGAGCGTACGGAACAGTCCACCGATCGCGTGCAGATGGCATTCTGTCCGGAGTGATTATCGCAGAATCCGCTTTCGAAAAGGCGTCCGCCGAGAGCGTTCATGACGTCGCCGATGACGATTTCCTCGGGCTCGCGCGCTAGCGTGTAGCCGCCTTCCTTGCCGCGCGCCGCCTTGACGAATCCGCCCTTGCGGAGTACCCGCAGGATTTTGGCGGCGTAGGCCGGCGAGACGCCTTCGGCCTGGCCGATCTCGGGGATGGTCAGGCCCGGCCTCCGGAAGCCCAGGCGCACCAGGCAGCGCAGGCCGTACTCTTCGTTGGCGGTGAGCTTCATTGGCGCAGCCTCGCGATGGGGATGATGGGGACGACGTCATCGATGCCGAGGGCGAGTTTGGCGGCGTCCGACATCCGGGCCTTGCTCCAGGGGGGATCGAAGGTGAGCTCCAGCTTCACGCCGTCACGCCGGGGACGGCGCGCACGGCGCGCTCGACGGTCGCGGGGAGGGAACCGGCGACGGGGCAGTTGGGCGCGGTCAGGGTCATGCGGATGGAGACAACGCCGGCATCGTCGGCGGAGAGGGAGTAGATGAGGCCGAGGTCGTAGATGTTGATGGGGATCTCGGGGTCGTGGACTTGCTTTAGGGCTGAGATGACTTGGGCTGTGAGGGTGGTCATGAGGGGCTTCCGGGGGAGAGCTTGGGCGAGCTTCGCTCGCCGGGCCGCGCCCAGAGGGCACCCGCAATCGGCCGCAGGCTGCCAGCCTGCCCTACATAAAACCGTTGCGGCGCGCGAAGAACTTGACAGTTAGTAGTACAAAAGCGGGTCATTCGGTGGAGACCGTTGGGTCGGCGGACTCATCGGTGAGGGCCGATTTCAAGGTGTGCCAGGCGAGGGTGGCGCACTTCACGCGGGCGGGGTAATCGCGCACGCCGCAGAATACCACCAGTTTGCCGAGGTCCTTAGTGACCGGGGAATCGGTGGTGAGGAGGTCGTGGAACTTATCGAGCAGGGCGAGCGATTCGGCGCGGGTTTTGCCGCGCAGGCTTTCGGTCATCAACGAAGCCGAGGCGGTGGAAATGGCGCAGCCCGAACCGACGAAGCTCACGTCCTTGACTATGTCGCCTTCCATCCTGAGATACAGCTTGAGTTTGTCGCCGCAGAGCGGGTTAAACCCTTCCGCCTTGTGGTTGGCGTTGTCCATGGCATGGCAGTTCCGAGGACGCTTGCTATGGTCGATAATGGTTTCTTCGTACAGGTCGTGGACCATCAGGAGAATATCTCCTTCACTTTGTGCAGACCGGCGACGAGCGCGTCGATCTCCCCCACCGTGTTGTAGAAAGCCAGCGATGCGCGCGTGGTGGCGGGGATGTGGAACCGGTCCATCACCGGCTGCGCGCAGTGGTGCCCGGTGCGAACGGCGATGCCCTGCCGGTCGAGCACCGTTCCGATATCGTGCGGGTGAATGCCTTCCATGACGAACGACAAGACGGCGGCCTTTTCGGAGGCGGTGCCGATGAGGCGGAGGCCGGGGATCTCCAGGAGGCGGCGCGTGCCGTAGACCAGGAGGTCGTGTTCGTAGGCGGCGATCTTATCGAGCCCGATGTTCGTGACGTAATCGAGCGCCGCGCCCATGCCGATGCCGCCGGCTATGTTGGGGGTGCCGGCTTCGAACTTATAGGGCAGGTCGTTGTAAGTGGTTTTTTCGAAGGTGACGGTGCGGATCATGTCGCCTCCGCCCTGGTAGGGGGGCATGGCGTTTAACAGCCTGGCCCGGCCGTATAAGATGCCGATGCCGGTGGGGCCGCAGACCTTATGGCCGGAGAAGGCGTAGAAGTCGGCGTCGAGCGCCTGGACGTCGATCTTCAGGTGGGGTGCGGCCTGCGCGCCGTCGATGAGCGCGAGGGCGCCGGCTTTGTGCGCCATGTCGACGATCTGCCGCACGGGGTTGACGGTGCCGAGGGCGTTGGAGACGTGGGTGACGGCCACCATGCGGGTGCGCGGGTTGAGGAGCTTCTGGTACTCATCGAGCAGCAGCTCGCCCGAGTCGTTCATGGGGATGACGCGCAGTTTGGCGCCCTTCTCCTCGCACAGCATCTGCCAGGGGACGATGTTGGAATGATGCTCCATGGCGGAGATGACGATCTCGTCGCCTTCCTTAACGTACTTGCGGCCCCAACTGCTGGACACCAGGTTGATGGCTTCGGTAGTGCCGCGCACGAAGATGAGCTCGTTCTTGCTGCGGGAGTTGAGGAAGCGCTTGACCTTGGCGCGGGCCTCTTCGTAAGACGCGGTGGAGCGCTGGCTCAACTCGTGGACGCCGCGGTGGATGTTGGCGCAATCCACTTCGTGAAAATGGCGGATAGCCTCGACCACGCAGGAGGGCTTCTGGGCGGTGGCGGCGCTGTCGAGATAGACCAGCGGCTTGCCATGGACCGTCTGTTTGAGGACGGGGAAATCCTCGCGCACCCGCTCGACGTCGAAAGCGGCCTTGATTTCACTGCTCAGCGTGCTCATGAAATGTCTCGAACAGGACCCGCTCGAGCGAATCCCGCAATGTCTTCACTTTGATTCGATCCACAACGTCCTGCGCGAACGCATAAGTCAGCAAACTGCGCGCTTCGCGGGCGCCGACGCCGCGCGATTGAATGTAGAAGAGCGCCTCGGCGTCGAGTTGCCCGATGGTGGCGCCGTGGGTGCAGCGCACGTCGTCGGCAAGGATCTGCAATTCCGGTTTGGTGTTAATGACGGCGTCGCCGGAGAGGACCAGGTTCTTGTTGGTCTGCTTGGAATCGGTTTTCTGGGCGTCTTTGCGGACAATGATTCTTCCGTTGAAGACGGCGCTGGCCTGGCCGTCCACGATGCCCTTATACAACTCGTGGCTGACGCCATGCGGCTTGGCGTGGTCGATGACGGTGTGATTGTCGACGTGCTGCGAGCCGCCGGCGATGTAGAGGCCGTTGAGGGTGGCATCGGCGCCTTCGGCGAGCACTGCGCCGACATCGTTGCGGGTCAAAGCCGCGCCGAGAGAAATGTTGTGGGTGGAGAAGCTGGCGCTACGTCCCACCTTGGCCTGGAGGGTGGCTACATGGAACGCATCGAGCGATTCCCGCTGGAGCTTGTAGTGGTCCACGACAGCGCGGTCGCCGACCACGATTTCGGTGACGGCGTTGGTGAAATACGATCCGCCGCCGACATAGCTTTCGACGATGGTGCAGTGAGCGTCCGGGCCGACCACGATGAGGACGCGGGGGTGGGAGACCGTGGGCTGGGAGCCGCCGCTCGAGAGGAACTCGAGGCGGATGGGCTCGGCGATGATTGCGCCTTTGGGGACGCCCAGGCAGACGAAGTCTCTGATGAAGGCGGTGTTGAGGGCGACGAATGGATTGCGATCGTAGGAGGCGAGGCAGGCCAGGTAGAGCGCGCCATCTTCCGGGCGGATGGTTTCGACGCCATCGGGCACGCCGCGGAAGCCGATGGGAACGGCGAGCGGGGAGAAGTTGGCGCGGGCGATGCGCGCCACGTTGGTAAAGCGCCATTCCTCGTCGTGGGTGGTGGGGAAGCCGAGCTCCGAGAAGCGCTGAAAGGCGGCGTCGCGAAGGTCCTGCAGCCAGGGGGCCGCGGCGTCCTGGCGGGTGAACGCCGCCAGCCACTCGGCGGTGTGTTCGGCAACGGCCGTCATACGGGGGCGACCTCACCCACGGGCCGCTCGCTGACGCTCGCGGTTCCGGGGGCGACCTCCGCGGCTTCGGCATCCTCGATGCCCAGGCCGGCGTAGCCGCTGGTTTCGAGTTCGAGGGCGAGTTCCTTGCCGCCGGACTTGACTATTCGGCCCTGAGAGAGCACGTGCACGAAATCGGGCACGATGTAATTGAGCAGGCGCTGGTAGTGGGTGACCACGATCATGGAGCGGGCGGGCGAGCGGAGGGCATTGACGCCAGAGGCGACGGCGCGGAGGGCGTCGATGTCGAGGCCGGAATCGGTTTCGTCGAGGATGGCCAATCTCGGCTCGAGGACGGCCATCTGGAAGATCTCGTTGCGCTTCTTTTCGCCGCCGGAGAAGCCGGCATTGACGGGGCGATTCAACAGGGCCTGGTCGATCTCCATCAGCTTCATTTTTTCGCGCACCAGTTCGAGGAAGTCCATGGCGTCGTACTCGGGCAGGCCGCGGTGCTTGCGGATGGTGTTGAGGGCGGCCTTGAGGAAGTACATGTTGCTGACGCCGGGGATCTCGACGGGGTACTGGAAGGCGAGGAAGATGCCCTCGCGGGCGCGGTCTTCGGGGGAGAGGGCGAGCAGGTCCTTGCCGTCGTAGAGCACTTCGCCGGCGGTCACGCGGTAGAGTTCGCGGCCGGCGAGGACTTGAGCGAGGGTGCTCTTGCCGGAACCGTTGGGACCCATGATGGCGTGCACTTCGCCGGGGTTGACGGAGAGCGAGATGCCTTTGAGGATTTCGCGGTCGGCGACGGTGGCGTGGAGGTTTGTGATTTGGAGTAGTGGCATTTAGTTTCCGGCTCCTCGCGATGCGGCACGCACGAGTGCGTGCGCCAGGCGGGTTCGCGCGGGTTCCCCGCTGGGGACAAGCGAAGGTGCCCGGACGGGGCGAAAACACTCCCGTGGTTTCGCGGAGTCCCGCCAGGACGAAGGGCGAGCTTCGCTCGCCGGGCCGATTGCAAATCGGCCGCAGGTTGAAAACCTGCCCCACAGAGCGGCAGAGCCGCAACCCAACCGCGCAGGATATTTCGGGCCGCCGGGGGCCAGATCGTCTCGCGCGCAGGCGAGACGAGCTCGCCGGGCCGCGCCCAGAGCGCACCCGCAATCGGCCGCAGGCTGCCAGCGTGCCCCACATAAAACCGTCGCGGCGCGCGAAGAATTGGAAGAATAGTAGTACATGGCGGCGCCCGCGAAGCCTATAGACGGATCGAGAGGCGGGTTGACAACCCGCCGCAGGTTAACAACCTGCCCCACAAAAGAACGGGGCGGACCAGAGAGCAAGTGGTAGGGAAAGGAACGGGACGGGGTCATCCGACGCTGCCTTCCAGGCTTACGCCCAGCAACTTTTGGGCTTCGACGGCGAACTCCATGGGGAGCTCGCGGAAGACTTCCTTGCAGAAGCCGTGCACGATCATCGATACCGCGTCTTCGGAGGAAATGCCGCGCTGGCGGCAGTAGAAGATCTGGTCCTCGCCGATCTTGGAGGTGGAGGCCTCGTGTTCCACTTGGGACGACGTGTTCTTCACTTCCAGGTAGGGGAAGGTGTGCGCGCCGCACTGGTCGCCCAGCAGGAGCGAATCGCACTGCGAGTAATTGCGCGCGCCGGTAGCGGATTTCAGCATCTTCACGCCGCCGCGATAGGTGTTCTGGCCGTGGCCCGCGGAGATGCCCTTACTTACTATGGTGGACGTGGTGTTCTTCCCGATGTGGATCATTTTGGTGCCGGTGTCGGCCTGCTGCCAATGGTTGGTCAGCGCTACGGAATAGAACTCGCCCACGGAGTTGTCGCCGATCAGCAGGCAGCTTGGATACTTCCAGGTGATGGCGGAGCCGGTCTCGACCTGGGTCCACGAGATTTTGGAATTGACTCCACGGCAGGCGCCGCGCTTGGTGACGAAATTGTAAATGCCGCCCTTGCCGTCCTTGTCGCCGGGATACCAGTTCTGCACGGTGGAGTACTTGATTTGGGCGTTATCGAGCGCCACCAGTTCGACGACCGCGGCGTGCAACTGGTTGGTGTCGCGCATGGGGGCGGTGCAGCCTTCCAGGTAGCTGACGAAGGCGCCCTCGTCGGCGACGATGAGGGTGCGCTCGAACTGGCCGGTGTCCTTGGCGTTGATGCGGAAATAGGTGGACAGTTCCATGGGGCAGCGGACGCCCTTGGGCACGTAGCAGAAGGAGCCGTCGCTGAAGACCGCCGAATTGAGCGCGGCGAAGAAGTTGTCGGAGGCGGGGACCACGGAGCCGAGGTATTGGCGGACGAGATCGGGATGCTCGCGCACGGCTTCGGAGAAGGAGCCGAAGATGATGCCCAGGTCGCTCAACTTGGCCTTGAAGGTGGTGGCCACGGAGACGCTATCGAACACCGCGTCGACCGCGACGCCGGCGAGCAACTCGCGTTCCTGCAGCGGGATGCCGAGCTTTTCGTAGGTGCGGAGAAGCTCCGGATCGACGTCGTCGAGGCTCTTGGGGCCATCCTTTTTGGTTTTGGGCGAGGAGTAATAAATAATGTCCTGGTAGTCGATCTTAGGGTAGTGAATGTTCGCCCAGGTGGGTTCGGTGAGGGTCAACCAGTGACGGTAGGCTTTGAGGCGCCATTCGAGCAGCCATTCGGGCTCGTGCTTTTTGGCGGAAATCAGGCGGATGACGTCTTCGCTCAGGCCGCGGGGGATGGCGTCGGCCGCGATATCGGTGACGAATCCCCACTTATATTCCTGATTCGCCAATGTTTCGATGGTGTTGCTGGAATCGCTCACCTGACACTGCTCCTAAGCTGTTGGGCTGATACCACATTAGCTAATCTGTACTTCTTAGTCAAGATTGCCCAGTTAATGGATGCGGGGCGGGGTCGAACGGGTGCAGAACGGGGGTGGAATGAGAGGTGGGAGCGGCGGCCTGGGGCTGGGGTGCGGCCGGGGATGGGGGTGTAGACCGGGGCTGAGGCGCGGCTGGGGGCCGGGGCGGCGCTGGAGGCTGAGGCGTGGAAGGGGATGGGGTGTTCTGGGGTGGAAACGGGTTCGAGTCGGATTGGATGTAAGGGTCTGTATTTACTTCGGGTTCGGGGTCGGGAATGGGTTCGTTCGGGAATTCGTTGCGGAGGCCCTTTAGGCGGTCGAATTCCTCGAGGGCGCGGCGGTAGAGGCGCTCGGCCTGGGCCTGGTAGCGGAGGAAGAGGGACCAACCGTTGGACTGGCGGGCGAGGCGGAGGAAGCCTTCGCCGAGTAAGTAGTTGCGGTTCTGGGCGCGGGTGATTTCGATGTCGCCATCGCCAGAGAGTTGCTGGTTCATGGGGAAGGCGGGGTAGTCGTTGGCGTCGAGGGTTTCATTGAGGCAGGTGGTGAAGAGGCCGGACTCGAGGCGGGAGGCGCGGCGGATGGTCTGCTGAGCGACGGCCATGCGCTCGAGGGCGAACAACTCCTGGGAGTTGACGGGCTGGTAGGCGGCGACGAGATCGGCCTGGAGGCGACCAACCTCCTGGAGATCTTCGAGGCGGACGACGCCGAAGGAGGAGGTGGCGAAGCCGTGGCGGATGGCGTTGCGGGCGGAGACGGCCTTGCCCTCGGGGGTGCGGGGGCCGGTGGAATGGGCGGCGTTGGCGCGGTTGGCGGCAAGCGACGCGGGGGAGACGGGACGTTTGGGTTTTCGGGTGGATTTCATGAGACCTTCCGATTTGAGATGTAGCACGGGAGGGGGGTGGAGTCTGAAATTGCGATTCGTAAGTGATGGAGGGGAAAGGGAGTTATTTAGGCGGGAGAGGCGTGAATGACAGGTGAGGCGGGAAGGTGGATCGGTTTGCGGGCGCCGTTTAAAAGGGAGGAATACTCGTCGTTCTGTTTGCCGCAGACCGCTGTGATGCGGCCGAAATCCTGCCGCTCCCGGCTCGACTGGCTGAGATCGCTTCGGGAACTCTTCAAAGACCGTTTTGAGCCACAGATGAACACAGATGAACACAGATAAGAAAAAGGGCTTCTGTGTTCCTTGGTGTTCATGTGTGGCTGAGGGTGGCTTTCGGGGGAGGGAATTGCCGGGTGGATTCGGGTGGCAGACCTTCCGGCGGTCCGGCCAACGCATGGATGGGTATCAGACGATCACCAGTTGCAGCCCCGGAGCGATCCTCCTGAGATCGCCGGCGTCGCTGGTGACGACGGCTTGCCCGGCCCTCTGCGCACAAACGACGACGTGGGCGCGGGCGATGTCGGCCGTCGCCGTTCGTGCCAACAAAAGGCCGACAGCCGTAGCGTCCGGTCCGTTGAGGGCAATCACGTCCGTGCCAGCCTGTCGAATCAGCCGGGAGAGGCGGGCCTGCCTGGCAGGGCTACGAAGGGCCTGTGCCAGGGCCGTCGCCGGGATTGTAACACGCGCGCCACGTTCCGCCGCGCGGGCGAGGAGTGTGAGTACGCGGCGATCGTTCCGGTCCAGTGCGATCAGCCCACCAGCGTCAAAAGTGATGCCGTTCACGCCGCCCTCCCTGTTCCGGAACCTCTCTTCCGCCCCTGGGGAGAGAGAAGCGCGTCGGCCCACGCGCGCTCCTTTTTCGTCAGCGAGCCACCGGTTTGTTGTAGCGCATCTTGCAACATCTCCCTCCATCCCGCCGCATCGAAAAGGGCGACTCCAACGGCATGCTTCACGAAGGCGGAAACGCTCGCCGCCCCTCCGGCTGCGACCAGCGCGCGAATTTCATCGAGCTGATCGTTCGGAAGGGTGATCGTGATCTTCGTCGTGGCCATACCAAAGACCATACCATACGGACGGCCGCGTTCCAAGCGGCCTCGATAGGATTCCCGGCGCGGCTGGACGGAGCTGCTCCAGAGGCGCCACGATGCGCCGCCGTGTTTTGACGTATGGCCGGCGGGTCCGGGAACCTGGTTCGCACATTCCACCAGAGGGATGGAGTGCCGGGCACGCCTGGAGGCGGCTGCGCGGGTTCCAGTTTCTCCTTTCGAACGGCCGACGATTCATCGGGAACTGCCAGCGGCGCACTTCCGCGGTTAGGGCGTGACACGGCCAAGTGAAGCCGCCGTTCCCCAGAACGTCGTTCGAGGCCACTTTCCGGAAGCCCACTTCACGACCGTTGACTGCGCCAGGTTGCTGTTGTTGACGTTGGGTCGCGCGTTTGCGCCGGAACTACCGGTAAGCCCTACCCTACTTGGTGGAGTCGGGTTCGCGCGGTCATTTCGGGCGGACAGCGACCATCAGCCACATGTCAGCCCTGGTCGAGCTGCTATTTTTTGCGTCCGGTATTCGTTTCAAGAACGGGTCTTCGCATCTCACTACTTGGAAGCCAACCTGCTCTAGTTCTCGTTGTACAAGTCTGGGGTCGATTTCGTGAATCTTCAGTTGCTCCGCTCTTGGTTGGTCGCGGTGTTCGGAAAGGCTGTAATCCGCAATCACCAGCCTTCCACCTGGCTTGAGCGCCCTAATGATCTGTTCTGACATGGGTCGGTATTCCGTCAGATGGTGGTAGGTATCCACAAGTAGCACGGCGGACAGCGAGGATGCCGGAAGTTTAGGGTTATCGACATCTCCCTTTACTACTTCCACGTTGTGCAGATCAAACAGCTTGACCCTATGATCGAGGAAATCGATGAAGTGGTCCGATATTTCCTCCGCGAACACCTTCCCGTCCGGACCGACGAGTTCGGAAAGGCGCTGAGAGTAGTACCCATTTCCCGCGCCGACATCCCCAACCCAGTCCCTGCTGGAGACGGACAGCGCCTTGAGAATATCCGTGGCCCGTTGATAGCGTTCTCGGCCCTCATCCAGATCCCTGAAGCGTTGAACGGTGAACGTTGGGGAGGCAGGTGCGGAGGTCTGCTGCCAGCTCCGTCCCATGCCCGTAATCGCCGCAAGCACGGCCAGGCTTACCGGTAGCGATGCGAGTTTCCAAGACGCGGTTCGGATGCGCATGTCCGTGATTCTAGCTCAGCACAGGCTCAAATCCTAAGACGCTCGGATGCGACCAGATCGGGCAACAGCACTCAGGTGGCAATTCGGTGACAGGCAACGCCCCCCAAACCGCGGGAGTTTCGCGGCCAGCCACCGATTGCGGCGCGGCGACCACTGGGTGGTCACTTGACGGATTGTCGCCGTCTCGTCGATCTGAACCGGGCGCATTCCTCGGGACCGATTTCGCGCCGGCGGGAAATTTGGGGCGGAATCAGCGGGCCGCAAAGCGCAAACTGGAGAGTCGATGGCTGCGCTGAATGACTGTCACAGATCCCCTTCGCAGAGGCGACGCTCCGCCAGGGCGGCGGCGTCTGGCAATCTGCCGCTACTCGAGGCGCGGTTGGCGTTCGGCGGCCAGACGCTCGGCGAGGAATACCTTGAGGAGGGACTGATAGGGGACGTTGCGGCGGTTCGCCAGCACCTTGAGATCCTCGATCATGGAGGCCGGGAGGCGCAGCGAGATCGTTTTGAGGGAGGGTTTGAGTTGGAAGAGTTTCTTGCGCCTGGCGGCTTGCCAGTCGACGTACTGGGTCGAATCCGCGGTGGCCCAGAAGTTCCTTTCGGCATCCTCGTTCTTGAATTCAGGAAGCTTCTTCTTCATGTCTCTCATTGGTCTCGGTTTCGTTCCTGTCATGTCCCTGGCCGAAATCACTCGAATCAGCGTCCGCCGGAGGGTGAAGACGACAAACAGGCGCCGGGCTGAAACAGTCTGCCCGAGGGCGTAGTAACGCTTCTCTCTCTTCGAGTGGCGAGGATCGCCGCGGACCACGAGCGGCTCATGGAAGAATACGTCTTCGGCTTCCTGCGGCGCTACCCGATGCCGTTCCCAGTTCTTGTGGGTATTGGCGTCGTCCCAGTCGAAGCCGGTACAATTGTCCAACGGATCCACGGCGGCCACAAACCCAGTATACGACCAACGTATACAGGCTGCCGGCCAACCGGGCCACTTGGCCGCCGCGTCCGGCTGGACGGGCGGTCAGCCAAGATCTCCCGTTGCCTCCACGGGGCGCCAAGGGGTGGAGCGCTGGAAGTTGCGGTTCCGGGCCCGGGTGACCGCGCGCGGCTGACGCGGGACGTTTCGATTCCCGGCGGCCGCAGCAACGCGGCAATCGATAAAGTCCCTTAAGCCGAAGATTGCCCGAAACGTTACGATGCGGTCCGGTTTCAGGTTCCGATGGCTGAAATTTGGAATGAAGCACGCAGGGATTTCGCGGACTTCCGGACCGTCACAGGCGGATGAGACTCAGCTCCAGGATGTCCGGATTCGCGGTGCGAACCAGTTGAAGAGTTGCCTCCGGGGGGATGGTTTCGAGGTTCAGCCGGGCAACGGCCGCTTCGGCGCCTTCGAAGACCACATTCTCCATTTCCTGAACGTTGATCTTCGCCGCACCGATGGCATCGAGCACGGATGCAAGCACGCCCGGCCGGTCGAGATGCCGCACCACCAGCGCACAGGTGGCGGGCGTCTTTCGGGCAAGATTCACGACATTCGGCGGCTTGCCGGTCTCCTGGAATATGCGCACAATCCGAACCGCCTCCGCCGCGATGGCCTCCTGCGCCTCCTCGGTGGACGCGCCGATGTGGTGAGTGCCGTAGACCGCGGGCGTGTGTGCGATCTCGCTTGTGAACTCGCCCGACGCGCCGGCGGGCTCTTCGGCGAAGACATCCAGACCCGCGCGAATGCCCTTTTCCCGGATGGCGGCCATTCAGTGCTTCCTCATCGACGATTTCGCCGCGGGCCGTATTGATGAAGTAAGCGCCCTTCTTCATCGCCGCAAAAAAGCCGGCGTCGCACAGCCGGCGCGTTTCCGGCCCCAGAGCAAGATGCACGCTCACGATGTCGGCCGCCGCGGCGACTTCGGGGGGCGAATCTCTCCGCTCAATGCCGAACGCTTCCGCTCTTTCGGGGCTGAGACTACGGCTCCACGCCACCACTCGCATTCCGAAGGCTTTCGCGCGCGGTATCATCTGGCTGCCGATGCTGCCCACTCCCAGCAAGCCCAGAGTGCGGCCGAACAGCCCCCGAGCCTTGGAGAATTCGGCCTTGTTCCACTTGGCGGCGCGGAGCGAGATCACGTTGTCCGCTATGCGCCGGTCGAGCGCCAGAATCAGCGCGAACGCCAACTCCGCCACCGCCATCGAGTTCTTTCCGGGGCAGTTCGAGACGTAGATGCCCCGGCGAGACGCCGCCGCCAGGTCGATGGTATTGTAGCCGGCGCCCGCGCGGACCACGAGCTTGAGCGGTCCAGCCGCCAGCACAGGCTCGCCGACTCTGGTGGAGCGCACGATCAGCACATCCGGCTTGAACTCGGCGACCCGCCCGGCGAGCGCCAGGTCCTTCAATCCGGGTTCACAGGAAACCTCGCACCCGAGCCGGGTCAGGCCGTCCAGCCCGGACTGCTCGAACTTGTCCGCTACGAGTACTCGCATGGGCCGCCTCGTCGGCCGTCTCTCGACTCCCGGCCGCAGTACGATTGTACATCCGTCTGTCTCCGATTTCGGTGGACGGGAGGGCCGTTGGCGCCAGCTATCGGTAGACGCTGCGCGGCCAGGCAGGACCCATCGATCCGCAAGACGGATCGGGATGCCGTCCCAGGGGGAATTCGCCCACCTAACAGAATTGGGCCGGGTCGAGAAGGCGCATCCGGAGACGCCGAGCCGTGCGGTGTTACGGTCCTATGACAAGCGGGGCACGGCCGGGCAGTGGATCGGAGAGGGGAAGCAAGCGGTGAAGATGACGCGGTTGAGCTGGCATCACGACGGAGGGAAGTGACGAAGAAGTGTCCGAGGAACCGCTTGGAAATGGGGAAAATCCCGGTTTTTTGGTTCCGGCAAAGGCCTTGCCGCGCACGAGCGGGTCTTTGGGTTGGAAACGAATGCAAAAAAGATTGCCAGCGGAGGCAACCGATGGTAGATTGCTTCGAAGCTGAAAGGCAAAACGGAAATCCCGGTTAGGAGATAATGGAGTGACAATCGGCCCTATCGACAACTCACAACGAGCGGCTGCAAGAGTGGTGGGTCTCGCCTATCTACTCACGTTCGCGACCGTGGTGTACGTCAATTTTGGTATCCAACACCGTCTGATAGTCGCGAACAATGCCCCGGAAACCGCCCGGAATATTCTGGCGCACGAGCAACTCTTTCGTATCGGCATCGCCGGCGATCTCATTTACTGCGCGGGCGTTATCGTCCTTCTCACGGCGCTCTACGTGATCCTCAAGCCGGTCAGCCGGGGCCTTGCCCTGCTTGCGGCATTCTGGACGCTCGTATGGGTCCTGATGTGGCTTGTTATGACGCTGAATCTCTTTGACGCTCTGCGGCTCCTCAGGGGCGCCGATTACTTGCGACCATTTGAAGCGGAGCGATTGCAGGCCTGGGCGATGCTCAATCTCGGCTCGCGCTTTGACTACTATTACGTTGGCTTGCTGTTCGATGGATTGGCAACTACAGTCTGCGGCTACCTGTGGTACAAGTCCCGCTATATCCCTCGAGGACTGGCTGCGTTCGGCGTGATCTCGTCCGCGTTTTGCGTGGCGTGTACTTTGGTTTTCTTCATTTTCCCCGACTTCGACAAGACCGTTAACTTGTGGTGGTTCGATACGCCGATGGGCATTTTCGCTATAGTACTCAGTTTTTGGCTTCTGTTTAAGGGGCTAAGTCCGTCCGGGGTAGCTGAAGATCGAGTACGGGCCGACGCCGTCTAACCTCTCTTTCTATCCGCGGCTTACAGGCGGGCGGCCGATTTTCCCACACCGGAACCGCGGGCTCCGATCATGCGAAGACGATTTGGCTAACGCAGCCGGCAGGGGCAGCGGCGGTTGCCCTCAGCGACTCATCGGGCGCTGGATGGCGTTTCGCGACAGACCGCTCTCTTGTCATGGCGGAGTCTTGTGTAAGTCTCAATACACGATCAAGCGCGTGCCCCCCGCAATGTCGCCGCGGCCCGGACCGCTCCAGGTCACTGTTATCCGGCGGCGCTTGCCGGAGCCGCTTCCCGGGGGATAGTAATACCCCACGACGTACTCCATGCGGATCTGGCGCCCTAGAGAGCGGAGGATACTGGGCAGCACTTCGGAGGAAGCGGCGTCCTGGAACGCTTGTCCTCCGGTCAACCCGCCCAGCTCGGCAAAGAGGCCCCTGGAGGCCGCCGCGTCCAGGCCCGTCCGGGCGACGGGCCCCGCGATCAGGGGTGAGTGAGGGATCGCGCTCGACTGCAAAGACTCCGTGGGCCCACCTTCCAACGTGACCGGGTAGAGAGCTACGCCGAGTTCCTGGGCATCGCGGACGGCATGTCCCCACAAAGCGGTATCGCTTTCCGGGTAGGCCTCTCCGTCGGAAAAAACGACCACCCAGCGGATGGCGTTGCCGGGCGTGCCGGCCGCTTCGCGGACGACGGCCCCGATGGTTTGAAACAGAGGCGTGTTGCCGTGCGGCACCGTCAAGACGCCGGCCGCAGCGGTCCGCAGCGTGTCCGGGTCGCGGGTGGGAGTGGTGAACCGTGTAAAGGCGTCGCTGAATCCGTAGATGGCGATCCGTACGTTCTCGTACTCGTCGAGCAGGTTCGGGCCGAACACGTGGGGATGGATCAGCCCAGCCGTTGCCATGCTGCCACTGCAATCGAACAGCAGGGAGATTTCCACCGGCACGGTGCGCGGGTAGAACCGGCCGCCTTCGAAGACGGCGATCTTCCGCGGCACTCCGTCCTCTTTGACAACGATGTCCTCGGGGCGCAAGCCGGTCACCAGCTCGCCCTTTTTCGGCGCCACCTGAAAACGAACCAGCGCCAGGTTGCTCTCCGTCCGGAAAGTGACCATCGGCGTGCCGGCATCGGTGTGGCGTGGCAGGGGCACGAATAGGGAACCGACCCTGCCTGAGTTCCGGTCGTAGGCCGCGATGCGGAGTTGGGTGGCTTGCGAAGAGGGGTGCACCGTCCGGCTCCACGCGGTTCCCGCCTGACGAAGCTGTTGGGCGCGTGCCGCGTCGAGGGTCAAGGCGAGGGGGAAGTCCAAACCGCCCAGGTCGGCTCCCTCGGCGGAGATCTGATGGCACGAGATGTTGACGGCGATGGTGAATCCGGCCCCGTCCGGCTGGAGGGCGATGTCGCTGCCGGGAATGCGCCCGCGGAGGCTGAGAGCCGGTTTCCCTTCGGCCGTAAGCTCCTGCAACTCGATGCGCAGAGAAATCTCCCTGGATTCCACCGGGCTGGTCAGAGCGGAAGCGATCTCCCGCTCGCGGCCGGCCGCCGGATCGGGAACGGGGCCGGCCAGGTAGCCGCGCGGATATACCAACTGCAAACCGGGTTGAGCCGTCTCGATTCGCAGATCGCGGAATTCCAGCGCGGGGCCGGGTGCGTCGGCTGCAAAGCCCAGAGTGTAAGAGACCGCCGATTCGGCCAGCACCGCGCGGACGACCTGCGGAAGGTCATCGGGCGCGGTGAAGGGCCGCCCACCGGTGAGCGCGGCCAGGCGCTCCAACGTCTCCATCCCGGCGCGGCGCTTCCTGGGAGCGAAGAGAGCGCCGGCATCCACCGGGTAGATGGCAATCCCGGAATCGCTCAGCGCCCGCGCCACGCGCGCCATTTCCGCGCTGAGATTTTTCGGATCGCCGTCCCAAGGCGTCAGCGGAATGCCGCCCGAAAGCCAGATCAGACTCTTGCGGCCGGGAACCCGGCCCATGTTGCGGGCCAATTGGACGAGTTGTTCCGAGGTATGTTGCATCCGCTCGGCCGGGCCGTAGGCGTGCAGTTCGGGATCGCTCCCGCTGAAAACCGCCGCCATCTGCTCGACGCCGGCGATGTTGGGATCGGCAACGGCGCCGGGGGGCAGCGGCGTGGCGAGATTCAGCGAGCGGCTGGTATAGGGTTGCATCACTCGCAGGCGGCTGCCCATCAGATAGATGCCCACCCGGTCGGCGGGTGCGATCTGGCCCAGGAACTTCAGGAGCTGGCGCCGCGCGGCGGCTGCGTCCTCGATGCGGGTGTTGAGACCGTCGAGCAGGATGGCGGTGGCGCCGGCGGGCCCGGAGTCTTGCCCGGCCTGGTTGACGTAGACCAGGGGTGGAAGTTGCGCCGCCGGCTGGCGGACTTCGGCGGGGGAGTGGGCCTCGAACGACGCGATGGTCCTGGGCTGCCCGCGATCGAAAACGCGAAAATCGCCGCGGGTTAGACTGGCGGCCGTCCCCTGCTGGTTGCGAACGATGACGGTGACTTCCACCAGGCGATGGGCGGCGGCGCTCTCGACCGCCTGACCGGCTGCGTGCCCCTTGACGAACAGGCAGAGGCAAAAAAGGAGAGCACCCATTCGCCGCATTGCGATTGGCTCGGGCGACTTCAATACACGGGTGCATCGGATTTCAGCCGGATTAGCCGGGATTTCCATTTTGGACCTCCGGGTCCGGTTCAGTATACACCCAGCCGGCTTCGTCCGATTCTGGGAGGGGCATTTCTGGGGGGCACGTTGGGAGGGGCGTCGGGGGGAGGGGCGTTGGGGGGGCGTTGGGAGGCGCGTTGGGAGGCACATTTCTTCTTCCGGGAACCGTCTTCGCCCCGCAAGATACAGTTGTCAGCTTTCCTGGAAAATCCAGAACCGGGGATTGCCGTCTTTCCGGTGCATTCCACGGGCAGTTTGCCTACCTTCACCTCGCGGCCGACTGATGCCGCCGACGCACCGCCTCAAAAAGCCGCGCTTATCGCAAAATTCAAAGCCAGATATCGGATTCGGTCACACGCCGCGAGAAGTACGCGGTCCTGCCGTCGCGCGTAAGGCGTGGGGGGGCGATGACGCCGCGGGCGACTGAAAGAACTTCCCGCACCTGCGGCGAACGGGCGCCGGCGATGAAGAAGTGCCGGGACGGTGGCGGGTTGGGAGGGCGCTGTGCGAGCTTCGCTCGACGGGCCGATTGCGGGCGCCCTCCGGGCGGGGCCGCAGGTTGACAACCCAATGCCACTTAGTTTTCCCTTTGCCGGACACCTGCATAAATCGTGGGGCGGGCGCCCTGATCCGCGGCCGACGCCCCGGCCGGCTTGCTCGTGCCGTGCAAGAGGCTGATATCGTAGTACCGGATGCGGGACGAGGGCGTCCCGCGCGGACCAGGGGGTCCGCCCCACAGTTTTTTCTTGCCAGTCCCGCGATTTCGTCGGACACTGAAAGACTAAGGAGAATACCCGAAGTTGGAAAGAAACGGACGCAAGGGCTCGCTGGTCGTGGAGCCCACGGAACGATGGACGCCCCAGGTGGCGAGCGATCTTTACGACGTGGCCAGTTGGGGGAAGGGCTATTTTTCGGTGGGCGACAACGGGCACGTGCGCGTGCATCCGGAGAAGGACGCGGCGCGTTCCATCGACCTTAAGGAACTGATCGACACGCTGGTGCTGCGGGGCATCAATCTGCCGATTCTGGTGAGGTTCGCGGACATTCTCAAGCACCGGCTGGGCGAGATCCACAGCGCTTTCGAGACGGCCATCGCGGAGCACAAGTTCCAGGGCGGGTACTGCTGCGTCTACCCCATCAAGGTGAACCAGCAGCGGCAGGTGGTGGAAGAAGTGCTGGAGTTCGGCAAGCCGTACCGCTTCGGCCTGGAGGCCGGCTCGAAGCCGGAGCTGATGGCGGTGATGGCGCTGGCGGACAACGAGACGCCGATCATCTGCAACGGCTTCAAGGACGACGAGTACATCGAGATGGCCATGCTGGCGCAGAAACTGGGCCGGCAGATCATCCCGGTGGTGGAGAAGTTCACCGAGCTGCCACTGATTCTGAAGTACAGCCAGCGGGTGGGCGTGCGCCCGCGGATCGGGCTGAGGGTCAAACTGGCGAGCCGCGGCTCGGGACGGTGGAAATCCTCGGGCGGGTACCGCTCGAAGTTCGGGCTTTCGGCTACGGAGGCGGTGCGGGCGCTGCAGGAGCTGAAGGACTGCGGCATGGCCGACTGCCTCAACCTGCTGCACTTCCACCTGGGCAGCCAGATCACCAACATCCGCCAGATCAAGGGCGCGGTGAACGAGGCGGTGCGCGTGTACACGGAGCTGGCGCGCGCCGGCGCCGGCCTGCAATATCTCGACGTGGGCGGCGGCCTGGGCGTGGATTACGACGGATCGCAGACGGATTTCGAATCGAGCGTCAATTACACCCTGCAGGAATACGCCAACGACATCATCTATCACGTACAGAGCGTGTGCGACGAGGTGGGCGTGGCGCATCCGACGATCGTGACGGAGAGCGGCCGCGCCATCGCCGCCTATCATAGCGTGCTGGTATTCAACGTTCTGGGCGTTTCGGGGATGGGCGAGGCGGACGTGCCCGCGGAGCCGCCGCCCGATGCCGAACAGCCGCTGATCGATTTGCAGGAGACTTACCGCGGGCTGAGCGCCAAGAACCTGCTGGAGAGTTACCACGATGCGCAGCAGGCGCTCGACCAGGCGCTGAATCTCTTCAGCCTGGGCTACCTGACGCTGGAACAGCGCTGCATCGCGGAGAACCTGTATTGGGCCATTTCGCGGAAAATCCAGAAGCAGGCGCGCGATCTGGACTTTTTCCCGGAGGAGCTGGAAGGCATCGACGCGATGCTCTCGGACACGTATTTCTGCAATTTCTCGCTCTTCCAGAGCATGCCCGATAGCTGGGCGATCAAGCAGTTATTCCCGGTGATGCCGATCCACCGCCTGGAGGAAGAGCCGACGCGGCCGGCGGTGCTGGGCGACATCACGTGCGATTCCGACGGCAAGGTGGACGCGTTCATCGACCGGCGCGATGTGAAGCGCACGCTGCTGCTCCACAACTTCACCGGCGGCGATTACTACCTGGGCACGTTTCTGCTGGGCGCTTACCAGGAAATTTTGGGCGATCTGCATAACCTGTTCGGCGACACCAATGCGGTGCACGTGCGCCTGGGCCCAACCGGCGAAACGATTCTGGATTCGGTGATCAAGGGCGACACCGTGCGCGAAGTGCTTAACTACGTCCAGTTTTCCGCCGACACGCTGGTGGCGACGCTGCGGCGCGACGTGGAAACGGCGCTGCGCGAGGGGCGGCTGACTTACGAGGAAAGCGGCCAGTTACTGCGCTTCTACGAAGAGGGACTGCACGGGTATACGTACCTGGAAGACGTGCACGAGCAGTAGGGGCGGCAGGGTTCAGGCGCGGACTTCTTCGACTGGTTTCACGGGCACGATGCGCGCGACGCGTTGCATCACGTTCTTGTTTTGGGCAGCCTGGTGGTGACGCTCTGGGACAACTTGGGCGGCTTCAGCACCATCCTGTTCCGCGACTACGTGTCCCTGCTGGTGTGCTGTCTGTTGGCGTGGACGGCGCCTTGCCTGTTGCTGGCGGGGTCAATCAGGGACTTCGAATCTGGTGGCTTGGGTGGTACGACCACCCCGCGCTGTGGTGGGCAGCCCAAGCGTACTTTGCGCTGCTGGCGGTGCTGGCGATCCGAACGGTTCTGAGGACCGGGTTCTGGCGCGCCCTGGCGGCCGCGGGCGCCGGGTGGTCCGCCTCCGTGGGCGGGGTCTTCGTGTTCTCGATGCTGGGCGGCGCGACGGCCTACATGGCCTCGCCTCTCGCACTGTACCTCCTGTACTACCTATACATGGGGATGGGCCCGGAGGTTCGCTCCCTGGGGATGGGGCTGCGCACGCGGCAGCGCTTGAAACAGGGGAGAACGCCACGCTCAATCCTCGCGACGCGGACGCCCACTTTCAACTTGGCCTCACCTACGTCCAGCGGCGCCAGTACGAGTCCGCCATCGAGTGTTTTCGCAAGGCCATCGACATCGACCCTGGCGAAGCCGACGCACACTACCAGTTGGGGAGGGTGGCGCGCGAGCCGGGCCGTTACCGGGATGCGATCGAGCACCGCCGTACGGCGGCGCGCATCGATGACAAGCATTCCTTGAGCGAACTGTGGCGGGAAATCGGCATCGCCGAGCTGCTGGCCGGCAACCGCGAGGATTCCCGTCGAACGCTCGAGAAGTACCTGGAACGGCGCCCCTACGATCCCGAGGGCAATTGCTGGTACGGCCGCGCCATGGCCGCACACGGCCATTGGCAGGAGGCCCGCGCTGCGTTCGAGCAAGCCATCGAGAGCGTGCGCACCATGCCGCCCGCCCGCAAACGCTAGGTGCGCTCCTGGGAATCCGAGCCCCGCCGGGAGTTGAAGAAACTGCCCGCCGCGGAGCGCCGGCACCAGATCCCGGCTGCGTCGCGATAGCGGGCCCGCGGCTCGCCAGGGGGCGACAGGCGCATCGGCCTCCGCGGCGCCTTATCGTGATTGCGACTATGCCCACACCCGTCGACACCCTCGAACCGCAGGCGGTCTGGAAACCGCGTTGCGGGAGGGGGCGGCTGACTTACGAGGAAAGCGGTCAGTTACTGCGCTTCTACGAGGTAGGACTGCACGGATATTCTTACCTGGAAGACGTGCACTAGCGGTAGGGATGGGCCGCGTTGCGTCAGAGGCTCCCTCCGCGAGGACCTTGACAGGTTCCGGTAATCGGATACTCTGAAAGCATGGCAGGAAAGACCGGAACGGCAATCGGGGAACCGATCGGGCGCGTTGGCCAGCGGCGGCAAGTGGTCATTCCCCGTGGGATTTTCGACACCCTTCGGATGCGTGAAGGGGACTTCGTGGCGTTCGCCAAGCACGGGAACGGCGTGCTCATCAGGCCCCGGCGGGTTGTCGGCCCAGACGACGCGCTCACCCCGGCCGAAGCGAAACGGTTGCGGCGGAGTCTCAAACAGACACGCCAAGGGAAAACGCGGCCGTGGGCCGAGGTAAAAAGTGAGTTGGGCCTGTAGGTTCAGTGCCGATGCCGAACAGGACCTTCGCGGCATTCCAAAGGCCGTCCGGAAACGCGTGGCCCGCGCCCTGGCGCAGATGGCTTCCGACCCGTTCCAAGGCAACGTGAGGGCTCTCCAAGGCGCGGAGTGGAAGGGCGTTTTTCGGAGGCGCATCGGCGATTATCGGCTTCTTTTCACCGCGGACCACGCCCGAAGCACGGTCGTAATTCAGCAGATCTCTCTGCGGAGCGGAAAAACGTATCGCTGACAGCCTGGGGCGGGGCGCTTCGTTCGGCGGTTTCGCGGATCGGGGACGAGGTTCCGCAGGGCTTAGCGCCAGGGGGCGGGATCCATCCGGTGGCGGAATCTTTCTCTCCGCCGCCCGGCGCGGTATCATGATTGCGACTATGCCCACACCCGTCAACACCCTCGAACCGCAGGCCGTCTGGAAGCACTTCGCGGCGCTGGCGGCCATTCCCCGCGCCTCGGAAAAGGAGGCCGCGGCGCGCAATTATGTGCTGGGGGTGGCGGGCCGGCTGGGCCTGGAATCGGTCCAGGACGCGGCCGGCAATACCGTCATCCGCAAGGCGGCGCGGCCCGGACGCGAATCGGCCGTCCCGGCGGCGCTGCAGGGCCACCTGGACATGGTCTGCGAGAAGAACGAAGGCACGGCGCACGACTTCGATACCGACCCCATCCGCCTGGTGGTTGACGGCGACTGGCTCAAGGCCGACGGCACCACGCTGGGCGCCGATAACGGCGTGGGCGTGGCGGCGGCGCTGGCCGTCATGGAAAGCGAAACCGTCGCCCATGGGCCGCTGGAATTCGTCTTCACCATCGATGAAGAGAGCGGCCTCACAGGCGCTTCCAAGTTTCCCGCCGGGCTGCTGAAGGCCAGGTACTTTCTGAATCTCGACAACGAAGAAGAGGACACGCTGTGCATCGGCTGCGCAGGCGGGGTCAACTCGGTTGCGCGGCGGAAGATTGCGCGGCGCCCCGCTCACGCCAGCGACGGGTGGCGCATCGCGGTGGCGGGCCTGGCGGGCGGCCACTCGGGCGTGGATATCCATCGGGGACGCGGCAACGCCCTCCGCATTCTGGGGCGCGCGCTGCAGGTTCTCGGGGACGGACTGCACTTCGCGGTCGCCCAAATCGAGGGCGGCAGCAAGCGCAACGCCATCCCGCGCGAGGCGTGGGCCGTGGTGGTGATCGATCCCGCGGACGCGCCGCGGCTGACCTCCATGCTGGCCGCTTGCGAGGCCGAGGCGCGGGCGGATCTGGGCTGCTACGATCCGGGCCTGCGCATCGCCGCGGAACGCGTCGCGCCTCCCGACCGGGTTATCGAGGATGCCGACGCGGCGCGGATTGCGGACATGCTGGCCGGCCAGCATCACGGCGTTCTCGCCATGAGCCCGGACGTTCCCGGCCTGGTGCAGACGTCCACCAACCTGGCCACTGTCCAAACCGGCGCGGACGAGGTGGATATCGCCACCAGCCAGCGCAGTTCCATCGAGAGCGGCAAGCGGGCCGCCGCCCGCATGGTCGCCACGGTATTCCGCTTGGGCGGTTTTGAAGTGGAACTCTCCGGCGAGTACCCCGGATGGAAACCCGAGCCGGGGAGCGACATTGTCCGCGCGGCGCAGGCGGCGCACCAGGAGATCCTCGGCAGGAAGCCGGAGCTGATCGCCATGCACGCGGGGCTGGAGTGCGGCGTCATCGGCGAGAAGCATCCCGGCATGCAGATGATCTCCTTCGGGCCGCACATTGTTGACGTTCACAGCCCCAGCGAGAGGCTGAAGATCTCGTCGGTCGGTCCCTTCTATAACTTCCTGACGGGTCTGCTGGAACGGATCTAACGGGCATTACACACGCGGGAAAAGCGGGAGTATTCGCACGGGGCGAAAACACCGGGGGACAGACGGCTCCGTCCACGCGGCGCGGGGGGATTCGGCGCTTCCTCGGGAGATGGTGCGCGCCTTGGGACGGAGTCGTCAGTCCCCGCGTTTTCGCGGACTCTCGCCGCGGGGCGAAAACACTGGAGGACAGACGGCTCTATCCACGCGGCGCAGGGGAGATACGGCGCTTGCTAGGGAGATGGTGCGCGCCTTGGGACGGAGTCGTCAGTCCCCGCGTTTTCGCGGGCGCGGTGGCGCGGTGGCGGGGAGGTTGCCTATGGTTAGTTATGTGATTGGAGATACGACGGGACATTGAAGTCTCATGGTAAAGTAACCGGGATGCCACCCAGACCGGGTGGCTGCCGCCGATCAGTGGAGGAATCGGAATGCGAACTGGAAGCCTTATCCTGGCGCTGGCGCTATGGCCGGTGCTGCTGGCCGCCGGGAGCGGGCGCGGCGCGATCTCGGGCAAGGTCGCCAACCCGGACGGCGCCATCCGCATCGTTGCCACCAGTCTGGACACGGGCGAGGAGTTCTCCTCGGCGGCGGATGGCTCCGGCGAGTTTACGCTGGCGGCATTGCCGCCCGGCGCATACCGCGTCGTGATCCGCAACCAAGCGGGCACCGGCGTGGCGCGGCACTACGTGAAGGTCCGCGCCGGCGCCACCTTGCGGCTGGACAGCCGGCTGGAAGCAGTTCCGCCGCCGAACCCTAGCGGTGCGCGATCCCGCGTGCTAGCGCGCCCCCGACAGCGGCCGCTGCCAGCGGCCGACTTGCCGCCCATCGTGACTCAGTTCGAGGAAAGCTCGCGCTATCTGAACGCGGTCACGCTGGTGGACGACAACACGGGCTGGGCGGTCGGCGATCCGCACTGGGACCAGGCCACGCGCCAGACCAAGGGCACCATCGTCAAGACCGCGGATGGGGGCGTCACCTGGAGCAACCAGGACCCCGGCGGCACCGACGCGCTGAACGCCGTCTACTTCCTGAATGCCAACCAGGGCTGGGCGGTGGGAGACAACGGCACGATTGTGAGCACTACCGATGGCGGCGCCCACTGGATGCGGCAGGCGGTGGCCACGGGCGACTCCTTCGCCAGCGTGGTCTTCACCGACGCTTCGAACGGTTGGGCCACCAGCAACGCGCCCATCCAGTACGGGGGCTCCTACAGCGGGTTCACCGACTGGCAGGCGAGCATCTGGCACTCGACCGACGGCGGGCAGACGTGGTCGCCCGAGACCGTTCCGGCTTCGGCCAGCCTGCTGAAACGCATCGTCTTCGTCAACCCGAGCACCGGTTTCGCCGCGGGCCTGAAGCGGGCGGGCTATGACAACTTCGGTCATCCCACGGTTTTCGGCGGTATCTACGGCACCACCGATGGCGGCCGCACCTGGAACGAGATTTTGGCGACCACGGCCGGGCTCACCTTCACGTCGCTATCTTTCACGGATGCTTCGAACGGCTGGGCCTCCGGCTTTCCCCTGTCTTCCGGTTACGCCGATACGTGCACGTTTCATACGGCCGATGGCGGGAAGTCCTGGCAGCCGCAGAACCTGGGCGATTTCTTCGACCAGGTGCGCGACATCCACATGGTGGACCAGAACCGCGGTTACGCCGCCGGAACCGCGTACGTGGGTGATGGAACCGCCGTGTGGCGCACCCTCGACGGCGGCGCCACTTGGACGGACGTTAAGATGCAGAACACCAATATTCTCGACGCGGAAGGCTATTGGGGCATGGCGGTGACGGCGAACCGCGTCCTGATCGTGGGCGACCGCGACGTTACGGCGCGGTCGACGAATCCGTGGGGCGCTTGCAGTGCGGACGTTTTCGAGTGTGCGAACCTCTTCACCCAGGCCGACATCTCGCCGCATTACATTTTTCACGACGTTTTTTTCGTTGACCGGAATCGCGGCTGGGCCGCTGGCTCCCGCACCTACACACCGCAACAATGGGGTCAGGAAATTTTCGCCACCCAGGACGGCGGTCAAACCTGGACCACCCAGTTCGAACGCAGTCCGGCCAGCACCTTGTCCGGCTATTTCCGGCTGGAGAGTATCTCGTTCGCCGACGCCAACGACGGCTGGGCCGCGGGCAGTTCGGAGTTGTTCCCGACGACGGCCGGGCGCAGTGCCCTGCTCGGTTGCATTCTCCACACCACCGACGGCGGGAAGACCTGGACCGACCAGGCTGGCAACCTTTGCCAATGGAGCCTCGCCGATGAGTTTTCCGTCATTCAGGCTCTCGACGCTCAAAACGTATGGGCACTCTCGGCGGACGGCGCGATCGGCACGGTTCAACTGGCGCACACCACGGATGGCGGCGCCCACTGGTCCCTGGTGGATACCGGAATCGCCGGGAATGTTGCCGTGGGGTTTCACGATGTGCAGGGCGGGATGCGCTTTTTCGACGCCCAGCACGGTTGCTTCGCCGCATGGGACGTCACGGGCTGCACAGGCGACGGCGGCGCCCACTGGACCCTGGGGGCCCTGAATTGCGGATTCAGCGGCTGCCTGAACGGCAATGCCGTGGCTTATGCCGACGCCCTGCACGGCTGGATCGGCGGTGGTGAACTGTACCAGACCAGCGACGGAGGCGCCCACTGGACCCAGAACACCCATACCCCGGCGACCGCTCGCGAAGGCAACTTCCAGGCCATTCAGTTCACCAGCCCCTCCACCGGCTGGCTCACGGGCCACGACGGCCTTCTGTTCCCGACGACCGATGGCGGAGCAACCTGGCAGTCCGTGAACACCGGCACCGGCGTCAATCTCCTGGGCCTCAGTTTCACCGACGCCCAGCACGGTTGGATCGTGGGGGAGTTCGGCACCATTCTGAGTTATGCCGCCGACCGGACGCCTGCCGGCAAGCCGGCGGTGTTCTCCGCGCTCAACGCCGCCAGCTACACGACCCAGACCGCTCCCAACGCGTGGGTCTCCTTGTTCGGAGCGAACCTGTCGGCGAGCACGCGGTCATGGACCCTGAGCGACTTCGTCAATAACAAGCTCCCGACCCGTCTGGATGGCGTCTCCGTCACGGTGAACGGCAACCCGGCGTATGTCTCCTATATCAGCCCGACCCAGATCAACGCCATGTTTCCGGATGACGGATCTACCGGCCAGGTCTCCGTTCAGGTTACTAACTCGCAGGGGTTCAGCGGCACTCTGCCCGTGCAAAAGGCGGCTTACTCGCCGGCCCTGTTCCGGCTTTCGGTGGAGCAGGGCAACTACGCGATCGCCCAAACCATCGATGGCAAACTGGTGGGCAATTTCATGGTCGGGTACGACCTGGGAACGCCCAGCCAGGTGCGCGAGGCCAAGCCCGGCGAGATGGTCACGCTGTATGGCACGGGCTTCGGGCCCACCAGCCCGGCGCTTCCCTCCGACACGCTGGTGGCCGCCTACGCCCAGCTTGCCTCGGCGGTGACCTTCCGCATTGGAGGGGTGGTGGCGCCGGTCAAGTGGGCGGGCATGATCGGTTCCGGCCTGTACCAGTTCAACGTCCAGGTGCCCGCGGTGGCGGCCGGCGGCGACCTGGTGATTGTGGCCGAAATCGCGGGGTACCGCAGCCAGGGGGACTCGGTGATCTCGGTGAGTCTGCAGTAAGGGGGCGGGCAGAGGGGCACGCGGGTGCGAAAAGGCTTGAGAGCCGGCGCCGTGGGGCAGACCGGGGACAGAGTGCGCCGGGATAAACCGGCATGTTGTAGGGGATGAAAGAGCCCTGCAGGAAAGGAGAAGCGACTCCATCCTGACCTCGAGTCTTGCGCCGGTCGCCGCGAGGCGGCAGGCGAAGCGTAGATAGAGGCATCGGTGGGCTGGGCGATTGAGCTCCGAAAATCGTGAACCGGGTGCCGACCCTTTTCTGTCAGCGGGAAGGCCACACCGGCCCATGGCGTTAGATCGCGAGCCAGGGCTGGGCCCGGCGTAGTCGAAGACCCCAGGCGGCCGGGATGGGACCGGCTGCGACCGGCCTTCGACCGGTGGATACCTCGACCCCGAATCCTGCATCCATATCCCGACGTGCGATTTGACGTTACCCATCCGAGGTAGGAGCCGGATGCCGCAATTCCGCTCGTACGGATCTGTGCGGGGGGCGGTCAGCGATGATCGTCCCTACCGCGACCGGCTCTGTCCACGCGGCGCGGGCGGACACGGCGCTTTCTCGGGAGACGGTAAGCGCCTTGGGACGGAGTCGTCAGTCCCCGGGTTTTCGCGGAGTCTCGCCAGGACGAAGGGCGCGTCCGTGCGGCGCGGCTGCACCCACAGTGTGGCGGACGGCGCCACAGGCGGAGTAACCCAAACCCGCATTCTACACGCCTTTTGATTTGGACACGCAGTTGCAAGATACACAGGACGGTCAGCGCTGACTCGTTGGACTTAGACGTGCCGATTCCGCGGCACGCACCAACCAAAGGAGTCGCAAAGTGCCCAACTTCGAAAATCGGGGCGGCGGAGCACTGCCGCCCGGCAATCCGGACGTTCATTTGACCCGGCTGATCGCGCCGGAAGTTCTCGATCTGCCGTGGTACCGCTCGCTCTACGGCAATATTCGCGATCTTATCCATCCTCCCCGGCTTCCGCCGTTGGAACTTACTTCGCGGCCGGTTGAAGTGAAGGATATCTGGGGCCTGTACGGGCGCCAGAAGAAGTCCTTCATCCTGTCGGCCGGGTTTCAAGTCGCGATAGTGGCCGTGGTGGCGCTGGTAGGGCTAACCAATAGCCGGGTGCCGCGCGAGGTGGGTAATCTTATCCGGCGCGTGTATCTGGACACGGCGCCGGCGGACGTCCCGCGCGTTCATCCTTCGGCGAAGACCGGCGGCGGAAGCGGCGGAGACGGCTCATTACTGCGCGCCAGTCATGGCAACCTGGCCCCGGCCAAGCCCCGGCAATGGGTGCCACCGCAGGCGGTGATCAATAACCCGGACGCGAAGCTGACGATGAACCCGTCCATTGTGGCGGTGGACGCGGTGTATGTGGATCCGAGTATCAGGAGCTACGGCGATCCGTTCGCCCCCAACGGGCCACTCTCGAACGGTCCGGGACATGGCGGCGGAATTGGCGACAAGTGCTGCGGCGGCCAGGGCACGGGCGATGGCAACGGCGCCGGTCCGGGGCATGGCGGGCCGGGCTTCGGCGACCCGGTGTTTGTGGCGGGACGAAGCGGGCTTGTCAACCCGGTCGTTCTGTACAAACCGGAGCCGGATTACTCCGACGACGCCCGCAAGGCCAAGCTGCAAGGAACCGTGCTGCTGGAAGTGGTGGTGGACGCAAACGGCCAGCCACAGATTCGAAAAGTGCTTCAACCTCTGGGGATGGGTCTTGACGAACAGGCCATCAAGACGGTTTCCACCTGGCGCTTCAAGGCCGGAAGGATGGATGGGAAACCGGTGCCTGTGCTGATCAACGTTTCCGTCAGCTTCCGGCTGCTGTAAGTTTCGCGGCCGGAGCCCCGTGGGGCGGGCCATCCTGCCCCACGGTTACTGCGCGGGCAGCGAGGCGATAGCGGGCAGCAGGCCGCCGGTGAAGCGCAACACGTTCCAGCGGGCCTTCTCGACGGTGAACTGGGCGTCGTGGAAGGCCATCCACTTATCGTTCTCCAGGAGACGGGCTTCCTCCACCTGCCGCAGCGGGGCGCGCCCTTCCCGCATCTGGGCGAGCGTCACGTCGAGCTGGGCGCGAGCCACTTCGAGATCCAGCCGGGCCACATTGGCGGCGGTTTCGGCCTTCCTCACTTCACGGAAGGACTCCTGTATATCGGCCGCGATGCGATTGCGCGCGCTGGTCATCTCCACCCGCAAACGGTTGAGGTCGGCATCGGTCTGTGAAACCTGCGCGCCCACGGCGGGGCTGAAGAGGGGGAGCTGGAAGGAGACGCCCAGCTCGACGTTGTTGCGCTGGAATTTCTGGAAGAACTCGCTGTAGTTGTTAAACTGCGCGAGCATGCCGTACTGCGCCACGAGGTCCATGCGGGGCAGGCGGCCGGCCTTCTGGCCGCGGCGTTCGAGCTCCTTGGACATCAACTGGGACTGGAGTTGGCGCAGTTCCACGTTCGAATCCAAGGCGGTTTGAATGGCCCGGTCCTGAGATTCCGGCAGGGCGGGCAGGGGACGGTCGCGCTCCGCGGGGTGAACGCGGTCCTGGGCGGAAAACCCGAGGGCGATGGCCAGCGACGTTTCGGCGGCGGCCTGGGCGTCGTCGAGATTCTCGGCGGCCTGGGAGGCGCGAGCGAGGGCGAGAGCCGCCTGTTTTTCGGCGAGAGGCAGGGCGCGGCCTTCGGCTACCTGGGCGTGCACGGTATCGAGCACGGTCTGCTGGCTCTCGACGGCCTTGCGGGCGAGCGAGCCGAGGCGGGCGGCGCGCTCAGCTTCCAGAAAAAGGGCGGTGATGCGGTAGGCCACCTCGTCGCGCTTGGCGGTGACGGCGATGGCGGCGCCGCGCGCGTCTTCCTTCGCCTGGGCGACCTGAAAACTCAGCGGCCGGTTGAAAATGGTGGCGACGGCGTTGGCCTGCATCACGCTGGGCGCGGAACCTTCGATGCTCATGGGGAAACCGTCGCTGTAGGCCAGTCCGCTGCCCACCACCACGCGCGGCACGAAGGGCTGGCGGGCGATGCGGACACCGGCGCGGGCCTTGTCTTCCTCCATATGCGCCAGGAAGACGTCGGGGTTCTGCTTCATGGCGGCTTCGGCCGCCTGGCGAAGCGTCATGGGATGGGTTTCGGCGCGCAGAAAACCGGCCACCGCGAGAAAGAGGAGTGCGGGTCTCGACATAGCTTCATTGTACGGGGGCGGCGAGGCGGGCTCGAGGCGGGGCAAGCCGCCCCGCGGTTCAGACCGCGTCAGTAGCCGAAGGTTCTTCCGGGGTAGGATTTCTCGGCCGGCGCGGTGGGCGGAGTCCGGCGCCGCGGAGGCTTCCGCATCTCGGCCCGCTGGGCTTTGGCCAGGCTGATAGCGTCGGCGTGCTCGCGCAGGTCGTTGGCGGTGAGCTCGTGCTCGCCCTCGAAATTCCTTGCCAGGTCGCGGGTGAGCTTGCCCGCGGAGAGGGTCGGCCCTTCCTGCAGTGCGACGCGATTTGCGAGGAACAGACCCAGGTCCGCGGTAACCACGAAGTGGCGCGAGGGCTGGCCCTTTTCCATCACGTTGAACTGATATGCCCGTGCGTTCTGCCGCTGCTCGAATCCCATGTACCTGACTTCCACAAATGCCCCCTTTCGGAGCTATCGGCCATGTACCCGGCGCAACCGGAACGTTGCGAGTTACCCGTTGACCGTTGGTTCGGTAGTTGTCGTGCCTTCTGGCAGAGGTTGGGCGGCGTCGGCCGCCGCGGCGTTGCTCGGCCTGTTCGGCCAATAGGTCGGTCTCACTGACGGGATGGAGCTTTCGCTGCAAGCGCCTCTCGGCCTTGTCCCTCTGTTTATCCAGCCGCTGCCTCTCTCGTTGGCGCTTTCTGAAGGTTTCCATGGTCTCCTTGTTGCCGGGCGAAACGGCTTGCTGGAGAGGTTCCCCGGCCCCAGCACCGGCGAAATCGCTACCAGCGGGGTTGACGCCGCTTGGAGCCGCCGCCGCCGCCGCCGCCGAACCCTCCGCGCCCGCCGCCGCCTTCGGTCTTGGGACGCGCTTCATTGACGTTCAGCGCCCGGCCGTTTTGATCGCTTCCGTTGAGCGCGGCAATCGCCTTATCCGCCTCGGCCGCATCGGTCATCTCGACGAATGCGAAGCCACGGGAACGGCCGGTATCGCGGTCCGTCACAAGGTTAACGCGTTCGATGTTTCCAAACGGCTCGAACAGCGATCTGATGGATGCTTCGGTGGCGGAAAAATCCAGGTTGCCAACAAAGATATTCTTCATGGTCCAGCTCCTTCTGTCTTTCAATTGTGCGAGCTAGACGAGGCGGAGGGATCTTCAGCCAGGTTCCGGCGGGACTCTCAAAAGGCTCTTTTACTGTAGCACGTTTTGAGCCGCGATTTTGGGCCTGGACGCGCCGCGGAGGCGGATGCCGGGGGAAATTCCGCGGAATTCGTGGGGCGGACCCCCCGGTCCGCGCGGGACGCCCTCGTCCCGCATCCGGAACAACGATATCGGCGTCTGGCGGGGTACGAGCAGGCCGACGGGGGCGTCGGCCGCGGACCAGGGGGTCCGCCCCACGTCGCGCCGGCGAGTCCACTCCCATGTCCACGCCCATGGCGGCGCGACATGCTAAATTGTGGATGAAATGCAGACCCTCCTTCAATTCAGAGCAGGTCTCGGAATCGCCGCCGTTCTGGCCGCGGTCTTCTGCCAGGGTGCGCCCGCGCAAGATACGCCAGCCAAGGATGCGCCGCCCATCCGCGAAGCCACCGGCATACCTCCCAGAACGGCTCCCACCGAGTATCAGGCGCATGCCCAGGCGGGCTTGGTTACGGTGGCGGCCGAGTTCACCAGGCACTCCGTAGCCACCCTGCAGGCGACGCTTTCGACGGAAGACTACGTGGTGGTCGAAGTGGGGTTGTTCGGCCCGCCCGAGACGCGCGTCAAGCTATCCCACGAGGACTTTTCGCTGCGCATCAACGGCAAACGGTTTCCCCTGCACGCCCAGCCCTACGGGTTGGTGCTCAGTTCCCTCAAAGATCCCGAATGGCAGCCGCCGGTTACCGAGGGCTCCAAGTCCAAGACCGGCATCAGCACCGACGGCGGCGGTCAGAATGGCGGCGAACCTCCGCCCACGCCGCCCAAAATGCCATTCGAGTTGGTGCGCGTCATGCAGCAGCGCGTTCAAAAGGCGGCGCTGCCGGAAGGAGACCGCCTGCTTCCCGTGGCCGGACTGATCTTCTTCGAGTACCGCGGTAAGCCCACCAGCATCAGGTCGATCGATTTGACTTACGATGGCCCCGCCGGAAAAGCCGTGCTGGCACTGCGGCCATAGGCGCGGCGCGGGGCGCCCGGCGAAGAACGGTAGCGGAGTTATGAGGTATATCTCGCGGCCGACGGACCTTCCGGAAATCGGCTGGAGTATGCTCTGGGGCAGTTGGGAGCTAAGATGGAAACGCCAGTCCAGGAGAAGCCCATGACAAGTTTCATTCGCGCAGGATTCGCGGCCTGTTTGCTGCTGGGGCTATCGGCGCCTTTCGTGGCGGCACAAGACCAGGACGCGGAGGGAAGCAAGGACCATCCCTTGATTTCGCGATATCCCGGCTCGATCATCAAGAACTATCTCGCGAGAGAGTTCGATGAGTTCACGCTTCCGCTCGGCAAGGCCGGCGACCAGAAATTCGCCAAGAGCCAGCGGTTGGAAGGGAAGATCACCCGCATCGCGTACGCGGCTCCCCAGGGACGCTCGGTGCTGGAGGTCTTCCGCAACTATCAAGGCGCGCTCAAGAAGGCCGGGTTCGAGACGCTCTTCGCTTGCGGTCCGCAGGACTGCGTCGGGTCGGGGAACTCGAATGCCAGGGTGTACGGCACCGGGGATTACGACGATTACTGGGGACCCGACCACGGGATTCGATACGTTTCGGCGAAGCTGGCGCGGCCGGAAGGCGACGTGTATGTCAGCTTACTGGTGGACGATCAAGGCGGGTCTGGCGCGCCCGGCGTGGAGATCTACGTCATCGAAGTCAAGCCCATGGAGTCGGACCTGATCGCGGTGAACGCGGCGTCGCTGGCCAGCGACATCGACCGCACCGGCCACGCTTCGGTTTACGGGATCTACTTCGACACCGGCAAGGCCGACATCAAGCCCGAGAGCGATGCGACGCTGAAGGAGATCGCCAAACTGCTGCAAGGCGACCCCAAGCTGAAACTCTATGTGGTGGGGCACACGGACAACCAGGGCGCGCTGGACCCGAACATGGATCTATCCCGCCGGCGGGCGGAGGCGGCGATGGCCGCGCTGACGGCGAAGTACGCGGTTCCGGCCGGCCGGCTGCGGGCCTACGGCAGCGGCCCGTACGCTCCCGTGGCGTCGAACGACAGCGAGGAGGGGCGAGCTAAGAACCGCCGCGTCGAGCTGGTGAAGCAGTAAGCCGCCGCAACAGTCGCTGGGGGCCGGTTGTGGAAGCGGGCGCGGCTTGGCCGGCCAGCCGCCGATCGACGGATGGGCGCCCGGCAGCGGCATCGCGGACAGATGCCGGGGGGCGTCCGGCGCAGAGTCCCGATGCCGGCGATCGAGCTCGGTCATGGCTTCACCCGATCGCTTCGAGTATGCCAGCGGGACCCGAACCCATGCTTAAGAGCCCGATCCCTATCCGGTAACCCGGGGGAGGGGACGGGACGCGTCGGATCAGGCTGCCAACCAACCGGGTGGATTCGTAAACGCGGCGGGTCCATCCTCCGCGCCGCCGGATAGTGTAGCCTGTATCCATTGCATGCGGAACACAATCGCCATTGGTTTGGGCGTGCTGGCTCTTTGCCGCCTCCCGGCATCGAGCGGCAATGCCCTGGCGGCGCAAAGCCGGCGGCAAGCCGCGTTCCTGGCCTCTCCGAACCCCGCGTTAATGGATGATCGGATCGCGATACAAGTGACGGGGTTACCCCCGAATCGCAAGGTTACGATCCGCGCCGCGTCGAGGGACCAGGGAGGGTGCTGGTGGCGGAGTTCCGCCGTCTTCGTGACCGGGCGCGACGGTTCCATCGACCTTTCGGCGGCAGCGCCGGTCTCCGGAACATACGGGGGCATCGATGCCATGGGGCTGTTCTGGTCGATGCGGCCCGGCGGATCGGCTCGGACGATTCCCGCATTCTTCTCCGTGGCCGATTGGTTCAAGCCAATCGTAACTGAGATCGAAGCCGCATGGGACGGCCGGGTTCTGGGAACCTCGCAAGTGATCCGCTATTACGCCGCGCCGGGCGTTCGCGCCGAGCGTTTCGGGAGTGATGGGGTTGTGGGAATCCTGTACCGGCCGGGCGACGACCGCAAGCACCCCGGAGTCATTCTCCTCGGCGGCTCGGAAGGCGGCTTTCCCACGCCACAAGGCGCCATGCTGGCGTCGCGAGGATTTGTGGCGCTGGCTCTGGCGTACTTTGGAACCAGCGGACTACCGGCGGCCATGCAGAGAATCCCAATCGAATACTTCGGTAAGGCGATTCACGCGATGCGGCGATTGCCGTGCGTTCAGGGCGCGTCCATTTCGATGGTCGGCAGCTCGCGCGGCGCCGAGGCGGCCCTCATCGTGGGCTCCATGTATGCGGAAGTGAACGGCGTGGCCGCGGCATCCCCCAGCCACGTGCGTTGGGAAGGCGCCACGGCGAAGATGCTCCCAGGAGGGCCTGCCTGGACCTGGCAGGACAAACCGCTGCCTTACGTTTCGATTCACATTGGTCCCGCTTTCGCGGCGCGTTATCTCTGGGCCAGTGTCACCAATAGCCCGCTTTCCTTGAGATCGATGTTCGTGGATAGCCTGGGCCGGGCTGACAACGACGACGCGCAGATCCCGGTCGAGCGGATTCGCGGTCCCGTGCTGCTCGGCTCGGGAAGCGACGATCGAAAGTGGCCTTCTCCGTCGATGTCCCAACGGGCGATGGACAGACTGCGGCGAAACCGCCATCCCTATTCCGACGCGCACGTCTCGTACGAAGGCGCCGGCCACTGGCTGCCCGCCGATTATCTGCCCACGGAGGGCTTGCAGGGCCGCATGGCGGACGAGATTGGCGGCACACCGGTGGCAACCGCCGCGGCTCAAAGACAGTGGTGGCCCGAAGTGCTCCGTTTTCTGGCTGAAGCCGGCTCTCGGAATGGTACGCGTTAGGGCAACCTGGAAGCGGCCCGGACGGTTTAGCGGGATAGCTTCCGCCTTCTCCGCGGCGTGGACTATGAGCAGCCGGGAGCTACAGCGCCCAGTCCGGCCGGGCCCGGGTTCCGATCTGCCGGAGGCAGTCGCCGCCATAGTGCCTTGACTGCGAGAAACTGTTCCTTTGCCACGGGCCGCGAGCGTGAGCGAGCGGCCCGGTAATGGCACCAAATCACACGGTCGAAGACATAGCCGACGTTCGAATTTGCTCAGCAAGATCCGGATTGGCTTACAGTTGAAGAGAGCGTACTCTACGTTCATGATTGACGAAGATTTTGCGTGGAACGCCGTCGTTAACCGGGATGCCGGCCAGGACGGCAAGTTCTTCTATGGGGTGGTCACGACGGGCGTATTCTGCCGCCCCTCATGCCCATCCAGACGTCCGCTGCGAACCAACGTGCGCTTCTATGGGAACGCCGCGGAAGCCGAGCGCGCGGGGCTTCGCGCGTGCCTGCGGTGCCGGCCAACGGCGCTGGCGAATCCCGATCCTAACGCCGCCAGAGTTCGCAGCGCCGCCGAGTTCATTCAACAGAATTGCGACCAGGATCTCCGTCTGGCGGCCCTCGGCAAGCGAGTGGGTCTGAGCCCATTCCACTTCCAGCGCTCTTTCAAGGCCGTTCTCGGCCTGACGCCCCGGCAGTACCAGGAAGCCTGCCGTTTGCGGACGCTGCGGAAGGAACTCCGGGCCGGAGAGGACATCCTGCAATCGATCTTCGCCTCTGGCTTCGGGTCAACCAGTCGTGTATACGAACGCGTGGATACGCGCCTGGGCATGACCCCCGCGGAATACCGTGGCGGCGGCCAGGGCGTGGCTATCTCGCATGTAACAATCGCGACCGGGGTTGGGTTGCTCCTGATCGGGGCGACGGACCGCGGCATCTGCTTCGTGCAATTCGGCGAGTCCCAGGAAGCCCTCACCGCCGCCCTTCGCGCCGAGTATCCGGGCGCATCGATCGCCGCGCTCGAAAAGCCATGGCCCCGCCATCTGGCGGCTTGGGCTGGTGCGATCGACGAACATCTGCGGGGCAACCAGCCGCACATCGACTTACCGTTGGATATTCGCGCCACGGCGTTCCAGATGAAGGTCTGGCGCTACTTGCAGTCGATTCCCTATGGCGAGGTTCAGTCCTATGGCGAAGTTGCCCGGGCAATCGGGGAGCCGTCCGCCGTTCGCGCGGTGGCAGGCGCTTGCGCCCGGAACCGCGTGGCTCTTCTGGTCCCCTGCCACCGCGTCATCCGCGGAACCGGCGAGCTCGGCGGTTACCGTTGGGGGTTGGAACGGAAGCGTTCGCTGATCGACCTGGAGCGTTCCGTGAAGGCCAGGCGGGCGGCGCAACCGGGGTAGAGGGGGCGCATCGGGCTTACAAGCAAGAAACGGATGGCGGCAAAGCCGGTACTCCCGACAGGCTGGAGCAAGTTGACCGAGTCAGCGTCTCGCCCCGCGTTTTCGCCCCGTCCGAGTACTTCCGCTTCTCCCGTGTGACAAATCCGGGCTAGGTCTCCGACCGCGTGATTTGGTGCCATTACCGGGCCGCTCGCTCAGGCTCGCGGTTCCGAACGGAACCACGCGGCGTGAGCGAGCGGCCCGTGGCAAAGGAACAGTTTCTCGCGGTCAAGGCACTAGGTCTTCGACCGTGTGATCTGGTGCCTTTGCCGGGCCGCTCGCTCAGGCTCGCGGTTCCGAACGGAACCACGCGGCGTGAGCGAGCGGCCCGTGGCAAAGGAACAGTTTCTCGCGGTCAAGGCACTAGTTCCGCATCGTAGCGGAGGCCGACCGGGTGATTCTTGAAAAGGAAAGAAACGACGTCGGTGTCAACGGCAACCTGCGTCATGCGGCGGGGTCAGTCCGCTTGTGGCCGCGCCACTCGTGGAGGGCGTCCAGAAAACCCTCGATGGACTCCTCCTCGGGCCAGAAGTCGCCGTGCAACACCGACACGTCGGTGATCGGCCCGGTTCCCTGCTCGGCCATCAATTGATCGACGGACGGGTGCCCGGAAGCGGCATAGCGGGCCGATGCCGGGCGGCCGTCTGGCGCGGAGCCCCGATGCTGGCGATTCAGTTCGGCCATGGCTTCACCTGGTCACTTCGAGTATACCTGCGGGACCCTAACCCACGAGCAAGCGCAGTCCCGACAGGCGGGCGCGTGCTCACGGCGTCGGGCTTGGGAAATCGGCGGTCCACCGGGCCACTGCGCAAGATGTTTGCGCCGGCGAGAATTGCTATTGCAGGCCGCGCGTGCCGTAGATCGAGTCCCGGCCAACGGCTTCGTCGGAGAGCAGCGGAGTCGTGGTGGGGTGGCTATGGACCCAGGCCTTGAACTCCCGCAACCACTGTTCCGTGTGCAGTTCGGCCCCCGGCGCGGCCTGCGACTGAAGCCGTTGACGGATGGCTTCGACACCGATGGCGAGCACGTCATCCGCGTTGCCGATCGAACCGGCCTGAATCGCCTGCCCGATCGAGATAGGTTACCATTCGCTTACGGGCGATTGCCAAAAGAATGGACGCGAACATCTATGGTGGCGGCGGACGAATGACAGAAGCCGAGTTGCTGATAAAGGGAATAATCGTCGGGCTGATGATTGCGATGCCCGTGGGACCGGTGAACGTCTTGTGCCTCCATCGGACGATCGAGGGAGGATGGAGGTCGGGCGTGACCTCCGGCCTCGGAGCGGCGGCGGCCGATATGCTGTACGGTGGTGTCGCCGGCTTCAGCATCACACTTGTCGTCCAGTTCCTTGTGCGGGAACAACTCTGGATTCGCTTTTTCGGCGGCATTCTACTGGTCGTTATCGGCATCTCGTACTTCTTCAAGCGGCCCGAGCCGCTGAACGCGCAAAAGGAAGACCGCGGGAGCGCATACTCGGATATGAGGTCAACATTTCTCTTGACCCTCACGAATCCGACGACGGTGCTGTCGTTTCTCGCCATCCTTGCGGCGCTCGGCATTGGGGTTCAAAGGCAGTGGTGGTTGACCGCGTTTCTGGTACTCGGGATCTTCTGCGGTTCCATGGCGTGGTGGATTGTGCTGAGCAGCATCGTGAACCTCTTCCGCAACCGGTTCCACAACCGCACCCTGCTATGGATGAACCGCTTCGCCGGGCTGGCGATCGGCGGGTTCGGCGTAGCCGCCTTCTTCCTTCGCAGCACTTGGCCATGACCGCCCAACAGGGGTCTGACGTGATTTTCCGCTGTCTTTGCGGAACAATCGGGTCCGACCCGCGCGGGTGCATACCTCGGCCGGACGTCCGGAGCGCTCCACGTATCGAAGACACGCTGAAGGGCGTTCCCATCCACGACGCGCGATTCGGCGCGAAGGCCTTCGGTACGGAAGGCAACGAAGGCCTGGTCGCGCCCCGTGTGTCCCCGGAGCGCCGCAAAGCCGAAAGTCAGGTGGTGGAGCAGGCCGGCCCACTACGTTGTGGCGTGGTTTCCGGGCCCAGACGCACAGCGGCACGCGCTTTGCGAAGGCGCACGTAGATGACGCGCGCCAGCGCCAGCGCCGGGACCGAGAGGAACGCGCCTGCAACGCCGGCCACCTCGGCGCCGGCGAACACCCCGAACAGCACCAGCAGCGGATGCAGTTCCACACCGCGCCCCATCAGGTGCGGCGACAGGATGTAGTCTTGAAGCATCCGGAAACAGATCACAAAGATGACTACCGCCAGCAGGTGCGTGCCGGAGATGAGGGCCACCAGTGCGATGGTGATGCCAGCCACGGCCGGTCCCAGAATGGGGACGATCTCCAGCAGCGCCGCAAACGCGGCCAGCAAGATGCCGTAAGGCATACCCACCACGGCAAAAAAGATGCTGCAAATCGTGAACGCCGACAGCGACAACGCCATCAGAGCGCGAATGTAGCGGGCCATGAGGACGTCCATGTCGGCCATGATATCGTCGAGCAGAGCACGGCGCGGGCCTTCCTCCAACGCGTCGAGTATATGCTGCCGGATGGCGTGCCCGTCCTTCAGGAAGAAGAACGCCAACACGGGGATGATCACCACGTAGATCAGGTTGCCGGCCACCGAAAGAAACCTGGCGCCGGCCTGGGGCAGGGCGGACATCAGGTCGTTGGATCGCCGGGGAATCTCCGTCTGAACCTTGTCGAGGAGCTGGACCTCGTACTTGCCGAGGGTCGTGGGCGTATCGAGCGTCGCCTTTCTGAATTTCGCGACGTCGCCCGGAAGCTGCCCGGCGAGTCGTTTGGCCTGATCGAAGGTGCGCGTGCCAATCTCAATGCCGCCGAACACGACGGCGCCCACGAAGATCGCGTACGCCAGCGCCAGCGTCGGCTTGCGCGTGCGGGTGGGAAGGAAGCGGTTCAGCAGGTCGACCAGCGGCGTGAGCAGGTAGGCGAACAGTACCGCCAGGACGAAAACAAAGAGCGTCGCGCGGACCAGGTAGATCAGGTAGAGTAGCAACGCGACAAGTCCCACGGTCCAGGCAGCGCGCGCGGCGTGACGGTCGATTCCGAGCATGAGGTGGGGAGATGTGCCCCCGCTCCAATTCTACCCCGCCGCCAACCGGGACCAGGGCGCGGGATATGGAGAATCCCCACGCCACCAGGGATCGGCCGGTGCTCGGAATCGAATCTGGCGATTCGCTGCGCCTTACGTCCATTTCCAGGGATAGATCCTGACATGTCCCCTTCCGGGACATCGGTCCGCGGCCCCGTGGCATCGCCGTCGATAACGACCATCCGCCCCGTCAGCCCGACCCCGTCCCGACAAGCCCCACCTCCCCGCGCTACCCTAAGTTACAGCCATGACCAACACGGCCGTCCTCCTCATCGACTGTCCCGACCGCAAGGGCCTCGTCGCCTCGGTCGCCAGCCTGCTCTACCGCTACGGCGCCAACATCGTCCACGCCGATCAACATCAGGACCACGAAGCCGGCCTCTTCTTCATGCGCGTCGAGTGGGCGCTCGATGGTTTCGATCTCGACGCCTTCCGCGCCGAGTTCCAAACCACCGCCGCCGAGCTGTCCATGCATTGGCAACTCCACTCCATGTCCGACGCCCCCCGCGTCGCCATCTTCGTCTCCCAATACCTGCACTGCCTGGTGGACCTGCTCCACCGCCAGCAGGCCGGGGAACTGCACTGCTCGATTCCCCTGATCGTCGGCAATCATCCCGATGCCGAACGGCTGGCGCAGTTCTACGGCGTCGAGTTCCGGCACATCCCCGTCGGCAAGGATGGCAAGCAGCAGGCCGAAGACGAGCAGCGCCGCCTGCTCGCGGACGCCCGCGTCGATCTCATCGTGCTGGCGCGCTACATGCAGATTCTCTCGCCCGAGTTCGTGCGCCAGTATCCGGCGCGCATCGTCAACGTGCATCACTCGTTCCTGCCCGCCTTCATCGGGGCGCGGCCGTATCATGCCGCCTTCCAACGCGGCGTCAAGCTGATCGGCGCCACCAGCCACTACGTCACCGCCGTCCTCGACGACGGCCCCATCATCGAACAGGACGTGGTGCGAATCTCCCACCGCGACCAGGTGGAGGACCTCATCAGGAAGGGCCGCGACATGGAGAAGGCGGTGCTCTCCCGCGCCGTCATGTGGCACCTTGAGCACCGCATCCTCTGTTATGGCAACAAGACCGTGGTGTTCGATTAGCCGGCCATCACACGCAGCCCAGGTCTTCGGCCGGGCCGCTCCCTTACGGTCGTAGTTCTGCCCGGAACCGCGACCGTAAGGGAGCGGCCCGTGGCAAAGGAACATTATCTGGTGTTCGCGGTACTAGCCATCCGGCCGTCGAGAGAAGCCGCGAAAACCGGGGACTGCCGACTCCGTCCCAAGGCGCCGCCAACCCCAGCGAAAACACTCCGCCGCCCTCCGCCGCGTGGACGGAGCCGACTGTCCCCAGCGTTTTCGCCCCGTCCGTGAACTCCCACTTGTTCCGTTTGAGAAGCCGCACCTAACCCTCAGAGCCGCAACCGCCCGCTCTGCCGGCGCGCAATGAGGATGGTGGGGCTGCATCGTGCGCATCGGGATGTTTGTGTCGACGAGAATCGCCCTTACAGGCCGCGCGTGCCGTAGATCGAGTCCCGGCTGACGGCTTCGTCGGAGAGCAGTGGAGTCGTGGTGGGGTGGCTATGGACCCAGGCCTTGAACTCCCGCAACCACTGTTCCGTTTGCAGTTCGGACACCGGCGCGGCCTGCGACTGAAGCCGTTGACGAATGGTCTCGACACCGATAGCGAGCACGTCATCCGCGTTGCCGATCAGACCGGCCTGAACCGCCTGCCCGATCGGTTGCTCCGCTTCCGGGTTGAGCTGAATCGTCATATCCACCCTCACGTTCCATGATCTCAGTTCTCCAGGCGCCGCAAGGCCGCGCACCGTCCGCTTGGGCGGAAACCGGCCCGGCTGCGGTTTGCGGGATTTACGGCGAGAGCCAGCGGCGCTGTTTCGCCGAAGTTCCGGAATTCCCTATAGTGGGATTGCGAACCACGCCCACCATTCTCTATGTCCAGGGTTGGCGGTTCTGCCTCTACTCGAACGAGGGCGCCGAGCCAATGCACGTGCATGCGGTCAGGGAGATGCGGAGTGCAAGTACTGGCTACACCCGGACCGCCTCGACATTGTGGAAGATTTCGAGTATCGCTGCACGCCGCGTTTGCGGCGCGAGGTGCGCCGGATAATCTTCTGGCATTTCGATCGGATCGTTGCCGCCTGGCGGGAGCATTTCGGAGGGGACGTTGCAGAGTAAGACGAAGCCGGTTTTGGCGAAGGCGATCGAGACCACGCCCGACGCGCTCATTCTCATTTTGGAAAGCGGCTCCGTGTCGATTCCATGGGAACGGTGCTCCGAGCGGCTTGCCCGCGCGTCTTCGATAGAACGAGATCGAGCGGAACTTACTCCCTCCGGTTATGGCATCCACTGGCCGCTCATCGACGAGGACCTGGCGGTCGGCCCTTTGCTTTTGGCGGCTGCCTGAGTAACGGCTGGTTCCGTCCGGGACGTTTGGAGACTCGCCGAGCGGGCCGGCGCGGCATGGGCAGTCGGCGCGAATGCTCCGCCGGGGTGACAACGGCGGGCGCTCGACGGGCCGGCCCAACCGGCCAAGTGGTCGGCAACTGCCGTGAGCGGCATTTCACGGGATCGATCGGGAAGCCCCCCATGGCGGTGTTTCCTGGATGGTTGTCGCAGTCATGAATGCGCTTCCGCCTTCGGACTCCACCAATCCCTCCACCGATCCCCACACGACGGCGATGAACGAGGCTAGAATATAGAGCGTTGCGGGATCAGGCTTGGTAGATCGGCCCATAGGGCGGAGCAATTCAGTGGCGGACAACTATCCAGAGGCTGCGAGGAAACATGTGTTGGACTGCGAAGCACTTCTTGGTGCAAGCCGGTATGATGGCGCGGGTTACCTGGCTGGGTATGCGGTCGAATGTACGCTGAAGACCCTGATTTGGGTCGAGACCCGCAAGAAAGGCAGCGGCGGTCATGACTTGAAAAGTCTCAGCGCGCGGGCTCTGCAGTTGGCCTGCCTGCCGGCCCAGCAGACTGCTAAATATGTGAAGGGGCAGACGGTCACCTCGCTTCGTGGTCCAGCAGGATGGCGTTCGACCCTCCGTTATGAACCGGAAGGCACAGTTAGCGAGGCGGACTGTAGGGCGTGGGTCTCGCAGGCGCGGAGATTGCACGACACGATCATCTTCCCAATGCAGCAAGCCGGAGTCCTCTGATGATTCATTTTCGTGAAGTTCGACCTGCGGCGATTGAATTGCTGAGCGCCCGTGTTGGTGAAGGGAAACCCATCGAACGGGCGGTCATAATCGACGATATATTTGGCAAGGTTCGTGTCCTGGTGTGGTTCGCTCCGTCCGCGCCGCCAACCTTTGCGGGCAACCTGGAAGATCTGATGCACCAGGAACTCGGCGTTTACTGGGCCGACCTCTGGGACGCGACTGGAGCGAGTGAGGCTGATCGCAGGCTATATGAAGAACTTTGGGAGGCATCGGAAGAGAGGGCGCCATCGGTGCGACTATCTGAGCGCATTCGTTCCCGAGGCTTCTGGATGAGGGCCCCAAGCGAGCCAGCCTGGCAGGTCAGCGAAGATCGTCCGCCCGTGGTCGCCTTCTACTCGTTCAAAGGTGGCGTGGGACGGACGACGGCGCTCGCATCATTCGCTATTCAGCGAGCGCGAGCCGGCGAGACAGTCGTCATTGTGGACATGGATCTGGACGCGCCGGGAGTCGGGACGCTGCTCGGCCCTGGCACGCCCGATGGCGGGCAGCGCATGGGAGTCGTTGACTACCTCATGGAATCTGCCCTGCAGCCGGAGATCGCGTTGAGTGACTACTATCATCTTTGTTTAGAGGCGGGCCCGTCGGGTGCCAGCATCGGCGGTAGCGGCCAGATCTTCGTCTTCCCTGCTGGCTCACTGGACGCAGAATATCTCGCAATGCTGTCCCGGCTCGACTTGGAGCCGGACTCGAGTGGACCGGAGCACCCACTCCTGCGGTTGCTGGACCACGCACGTAGGGAACTGAGGCCCGATTGGCTCCTGCTCGATTGTCGTGCGGGGCTGTCCGAGTCTTCCGGTTTCGCGCTGAGCGGACTCGCCAACTTGACAGTTCTTCTAGGTACAACCTCCACTCAGAGTTGGAACGGGCTACGCCTGGTTGTCGAGCGATTGGGCGCCGAGCGCGTCCGCCGTGGCCTGCCACAAGCGGAGTGCCTGGTTGTTCAAACGATGACACCGGAAAACCCACAGACCGCGGACCTGGCCGAATCGGAGTTTCGTGCGGACGCAGAAGAAGTGTTTAAGGATGTGTATTACGCCGAGACCCCAACGGACGAGGATGACGACAAGTTCTGGTACGTGCGCGACATGGAAAGCGAGGACTCTCCCCACCAGCCAAGTGTCCTCTACTACTCGCAGCGCCTTGCGTTCATTCGAGCTATTGGGGACGTAGCCGACACGCTCGAGGAAGATCCGGGCTACTCCAAGTTGGCTCATCGCATAGCGAGCCGTTTTGGAAAGGAGCCGGAATGAGCCTCACCGACTCCGAACGCCGGGACTTGCGTATCGACCTGTCCCAAATGGGTAGCTCGGGCCAGGCGGAGGCAGAAAGTCAGGAGACCTTCAAGAGAACATTTCTGCCCGTTCCGGAACACGTACGCGCTTTCGATCCTGGCGTTGCGTTGGTTCTCGGCGCGCGGGGTGCGGGCAAGAGCGAGCTGTTTCGCGCCGCCGTCGAGGAGGGCCTGTTGCCTGCGATCATACGCACCACTCCTGAGGCGCGCAACCTGCGTGAGGGTAAAGGTATCAAGTGGGTCACCGGGCACCCATTGGGAAAAGATTTCCCCGATGGAGCTGGGATACGCCGATTCTTCGAGTCGCAGTCCGTCCGGGCCCAGGCTGAGCGCGAGTTCTGGTTCGCGTACCTACTGCGCGCGCTTCGCGATCATATCGATGCGCCGCGGGTCAGTCAGTCGGACCTGCTGCAACTACCAGGCACTGAAAGCGGTAAGATCGTGGCCGATGTTCGATCCTTGGAGTCGGAGCCACTGAATGCGCTTGACAGCCTCGACCGGAAGTTGGAGCAGGTAGACCGATGGATCGTGGTCAGCTACGACGAGCTCGACGTGATCGGGGAGGCCGATTGGGACTCGATGATCGCGATGATCCGCGGGTTGGTTGGGTTCTGGGCCAGCTACTCGCGGCGATGGACGCGCATCCGCCCCAAAATCTTTCTGCGAACGGACCTGTTTCGGCGGCACGGTCAGTCGTTTGGCGCTGACTTGATCAAGCTCGCCGCCAATCGGGCCGAGATCACCTGGAGCGATCGGAACCTGTACGCGATGCTCGTTAAGCGGATTGCTAACGCGAGCGCGCGTCTGGCCGACTATTGCCGCGAAAGCCGCGTCAGGTTCGATGAAGACCCGGACCTCGGCCTAATTCCGCGTCTCCAGAAAAGCACCGACGCCAAGCCCCTAATCGAGAGGATCGCTGGCCAGTTTATGGGGGCGAACTTGAAGAAGGGCAGGACGTTCCCATGGCTGCTAACGCACGTGCGGGACGGCAATGGGCACGCCATTCCGCGCGCGTTGGTTCGGCTGATTGAAGAGGCAGCCACGCAGGAACGCGAGCGCCAGCTCGCGACCTACAATCGGCTACTTGATCCGCGCAGTATTCGGCGAGCACTCGATGTGGTTTCAAAGGAGTACGTGTTGCAGGTCAATTCACACGAGTTGCCCTGGCTGCCCGGAGTGGAACGTAGGCTCAAAGGGCACGGGGTTCCGATGGAACGGCGTGCGGCGGAGAACCTGTTGGGCCACGATTGGGACGAGTCCTGGAGCCAGTATCAACAAGTAGTTCGCCCGCCAGCGGACAACCCGTCACAGCTTACTGACTTGCTTCTGGAAATCGGTGTTTTTAGCATCCGCCCGCAGAAGAAGATTGACGTGCCCGATCTCTACCTGGCTGGTTTGGGGTTGACTCGGAAGGGCGGGGTGAAGAGGCGATAAACGCCAAAGCGGGCGCGAAGAGGTTCTGGGCCGAGACGTATTCGCCACCGAGCATCGAGCGCGGATTGCTCCCGTCAAGTCCCGGTCACGTCAGCCTCGCGCTTAACGCCCATCGCCGGCACGCGACGTGCAATCTGACACGTCCGCCCCGCCGCCCCTCACCCGACATGCCCTCCACCCCGCGCCCCTTGTTACCCTACCCCTCAGCCATGCCCAACACGGCCGTCCTCCTCATCGACTGTCCCGACCGCAAGGGCCTCGTCGCCTCCGTCGCCAGGCTGCTCCAACGCGGCGTCAAGCTGATCGGCGCCACCAGCCACTACGTCACCGCCGTCCTCGACGACGGCCCCATCATCGAACAGGACGTGGCGCGAATCTCCCACCGCGACCAGGTGGAGGACCTCATCCGGAAGGGCCGCGACATGGAGAAGGCGGTGCTCTCCCGCGCCGTCATGTGGCGCCTCGAGCACCGCATCCTTTGTTATGGCAACAAGACCGTGGTGTTCGATTAGCCGGCGCTGTCCCCGCGCTTTGAAATCAGTTACTTACCGGTCCCCGCCCGTCCCCCGGTTTCCCGTTGACAGCCGAGTCGCGCCTCGATGTCGCCGGTTTTCAGTAACTTACGGCAAGCGGGGCGCGCCGCCCGCCCATCCCCATGCGATCATGAACTCAGAAAGGCCGCCGGTCCGGCAGCGAGATCCCGCATCCCCTCGCTTCCACCGTCCGCGCACAAAATTGGCTTCGTTTCGTCATGTCGCCTCCCGCCACAATTTGGCTTCGTTTCGTCATCTCGCTTCGATTCCCAAATTGGCTTCGTTCCGTCATTTCGCCTCGATCCCGAAATTGGCTTCGTTTCGTCATAATTGCGTACTCCCTTCGGTGTCTCGCTGTAGATCCACTCTACTCCCTGAGGAAATCCATCCTCATGATTACATGGGTCTTATGGCCCAAGAATGGAGCCAATTCCCCCGCGCCTGAGCCCATTGGGCTTTGCAAGTTGTTGAAATATCGTACACACCCATCTGGAATCTGGCGTGCATTTATTCTCCCTCTATGCAGACCTTCTTAGGCCCGCCGCAGATCCCGTCTGACGATAAGCGCTGGAAAATCGTCGACGCTACGGCCCGCCGCCATGGCCGCGAACCGCACGCCCTCATCGAAACGCTCCACACCGTCCAGGAGTGCTTCGGCTACCTGGATGAGACCGCGCTGCGCTTCGTCGCCGCCACGTTGCGGGTTCCCCTCAGCCGCGTTTATGGCGCGGCAACCTTCTATCATTTCTTCACCCTCAAGCCGCAGGGCAAACACACCTGCGTGGTGTGCACCGGCACGGCGTGTTACATCAAGGGCGCGCCCGCGCTGCTCTCGGCCATCGAACACCGGCACGGCATCAAGCCCGGCCAGACCACCGCGGATGGCGAACTTTCGCTCGTCACCGCGCGCTGCCTCGGCTCCTGCGGCCTGGCCCCGGCGGCCGTCATGGATGGCGCCGTGCTCGGGAAAATCGGTCCCACCGAATTGCTGGCGCGCATCCAGAAAGGCATGCACCCATGACCACCGAGGAACTCCGCAAGATCGCCGAAAGCGAACGCGAAGCGCAGAAGAAGTTCACCCACCACGTGTGCGTGTGCATGGCCGCCGGCTGCCAGTCTTCGGGCGCGGCCGACGTGCTCGACGCCCTGAAGAAGGAAGTCGTCGAGTCGGGCATGCGCACCGAAGTGCACGTCAAGGGCGTGGGCTGCATGGGGTTGTGCAGCGCCGGTCCCCTGGTCGCCGTCGAAACCGAAGGCCGGATGTACGCCCACGTCACCCCCGACGATGCGCCCGAGGTGATCCGCGGCCTGGACACCGGCTCCGGCGGCGACGGCCTCACCGAACTTTCCGCCGGGGACGCGTTCTTCCGCCGGCAGAAGAAGATCGTGCTGGAAAACTCCGGCGTCATCGATCCGGAACGCATCGAGGACTACATCGCCCACGACGGCTACTTCGCCCTGGTTCACGCCATCACCGAGTTGACGCCGCATCGAGGTGGTGCAGCAGGTTCTCAAGAGCGGCCTGCGCGGACGCGGCGGCGCCGGCTATCCCACCGGCCTCAAGTGGAGCACCGTGGCCAAGACCGGCGAGCAGCAGAAGTACGTCATCTGCAACGCCGACGAAGGCGACCCCGGCGCGTTCATGGACCGCACCGTGCTGGAAAGCGATCCGCACCGCGTGCTGGAAGGCATGGCCATCGCCGCCTACGCCGTGGGCGCGCAGAAGGGCTACATCTACGTCCGCGCCGAATATCCGCTGGCCGTCAAGAACCTCAAGACCGCCATCCGCCAGGCCGAGCGCCTGGGACTGCTGGGCAACGACATCTGCCGGCACGCGGCTTCAGCTTCCACGTGGATATCCGCCTGGGCGCCGGGGCTTTCGTGTGCGGCGAAGAGACCGCGCTGATCGCCTCCATCGAAGGCAAGCGCGGCACGCCGCGGCCCCGCCCGCCGTATCCCGCGCAGGAGGGCCTGTGGGGCTGCCCCACGCTCATCAACAACGTCGAAACCTTCGCCAACATGGCCCCCATCCTGCGCCACGGGCCGGAGTGGTTCGCCGGCCATCGGCACGGAGAAGAGCAAGGGCACCAAGGTCTTCGCCCTGGCCGGCCAGGTGGAGAACACCGGCCTGATCGAAGTGCCCATGGGCATCACGCTGCGCGAGATCATCTACGAAATCGGCGGCGGCATTCCCGGACGGGCAAGCAAGTTCAAGGCGGTGCAGACCGGCGGCCCTTCCGGCGGCTGCATCCCCGAGCGAGCATCTGGATACGCCGGTGGATTACGAATCGCTGGCGAAGCGTCGGCTCCATCATGGGCTCGGGCGGCATGATCGTCATGGACGAGACCTCCTGCATGGTGGATGTCGCCAAGTACTTCATGGATTTCTGCATGCAGCGAATCCTGCGGCAAGTGCGTTCCCTGCCGCGCGGGCACCGAGCAGATGTACGACCTGCTGGAGAAGATCGCCGACGGCGACGGCCACGCCAGCCGACCTGGACTGCTCGAGGAACTCTGCGACCTGGTCCGCAACACCAGCCTGTGCGGCCTGGGGCAAACCGCGCCCAACCGCGTGCTCACCACCCTTCGCTACTTCCGCCACGAATACGAAGCCCACATCGCCGGCCAGCCCTGCGGCACCTGCCGGCCCGAAAAGAAGGAGGCCGAACTGTGAGCGCCAAAGCCCCCGTCCGCGTCAAGACTCTCACCATCGACGGCCGCGAGGTGGGCGCCCGCGAAGAGCAGACCATCCTCGAGGTGGCGCGCGAGAACGACATCTTCATCCCCACCCTCTGCGACCTCGCCGGCCTCACCACCGTGGGCGCCTGCCGCCTGTGCCTGGTGGAGGTCAAGGGCAGCCCGCAAGCTGCTTGCCCGCCTGCGTCACGCGCGGTGGCCGAAGGCATGGAGGTCACGGTCAACTCCGAACGCCTGGACAAGTACCGCCGCTGCATCCTGGAGCTGCTCTTCGCCGAGCGCAACCACGTCTGCAGCGGTGTGCGTCTCCAACGGCCACTGCGATCTGCAATCGCTGGCCCTGAAGCTGGGCATGACCCACGTCCACTTCCCCTACCAGTACCCCAAGCTGCCGGTGGACGCCTCCCACGAGCGCTTCGTGGTGGATCACAACCGCTGCATCCTGTGCACCCGCTGCGTCCGCGTGTGCGACGAAATCGAAGGCGCGCACACCTGGGACGTGATGGCGCGCGGCGTCGAGTGCCGCGTCATCACCGATCTCGCCCAGCCCTGGGGCGAGTCGGAAAGCTGCACCGGCTGCGGCAAGTGCGTGCAGGTGTGCCCCACCGGCGCGCTTTCGGAGAAAGGGAAATCGGTCGCCGAAATGTCCAAACGCCGGCAGTTCCTGCCCTATCTCACTCTCATGCGGGAGGGACGCCGATGAGTAAAGAAACGCCGGCACGCCGCCAAAATCCGCCTGGCCACCATCTGGCTGGACGGCTGCTCCGGCTGCCACATGTCGCTTCTCGATATCGACGAGCGGCTGCATCGACCTGGCCGCCGCGATCGACCTGGTCTACGGGCCGCTGGTGGATATCAAGGAGTTTCCCGAGAACGTCGACGTCACCCTGGTGGAAGGCGCCGTCTCCAGCGAAGAGGACCTGCACAAGATCCGGATGGTGCGCGCGCGCACCCGCATCCTGGTCTCGCTGGGCGATTGCGCCGTCACCGGCAACGTCCCGGCCATGCGCAACGAGTTCGGCGTGGATGCGGTGCTGCGCCGCGCCTACATCGAGAACGCCGCGCTCGGACGCGCACATCCCGCGCGACATCATTCCGCCGCTGCTGCCCAACGCGCGGCCGGTGCACGAAGTGGTCGCTGGTGGACGTGTTCGTCCCCGGCTGTCCGCCTTCGGCCGACCTGATCTATTCGGTGCTGAGCGAACTGCTGGAAGGGCGCGTCCCGAATCCGGCCGCCAAATTTGGATAGAGCGAAATTGGATAGAACCATGCCACGGCAAAAAATTGTCATCGACCCGGTCACCCGCATCGAGGGCCACGCCAAGATCTCCATCCACCTGGACGAGCAGGGCCACGTGGAGGAGGCCATTTCCACGTCACCCAGTTCCGCGGGTTCGAGAAGTTCTGCGAAGGCCGGCCCTTCACCGAAATGCCGTCGCTGATGGCGCGCATCTGCGGCATCTGCCCGGTCAGCCACCTGATCGCCTCGGCCAAGGCCTGCGACGCCATCCTGGCGGTGCGCATTCCCGCCGAACGCCGCGCGCCTGCGCCGCATCATGAACCTGGCGCAGATCGTGCAGTCGCACGCCCTCAGCTTCTTCCACCTCTCTTCGCCCGACTTCCTGCTGGGCATGGACAGCGACCCCGCCAAGCGCAACATCTTCGGCGTGGCCGAGGCCCACCCCGAGATGGCGCGCGACGGCGTCCGCCTGCGCCAGTTCGGCCAGCAGATCATCGAGCGGCTGGGCGGCAAGCGCATCCATCCCGCCTGGGTGGTGGCCGGCGGCGTCAGCGAGCCGCTGAGCGCCGAAAAGCGCGACGCGATCCTGGCCGGCATCCCCGAGGCCATGGCCATCGCCATGCGCGCCCTCGACTGGTTCAAGAGCGAGATGGAGAAGTTCCGCGAGGAGATCCGCACCTTCGCCAATTTCCCCACGCTGTTCATGGGCCTGGTGGCGCCCGACGGCGGCCTGGATCTCTACGACGGCAAGCTGCGCTTCCTGGATGCGGGCGGCCACATCGTCGCCGACGGAATCGACCGCCGATACCTATGCCCAGAACATCGGCGAGATGGTCGCACCCGTGGACGTATCTCAAGACCACCTATTACAAGCCGCTGGGCTATCCCGATGGCATCTACCGCGTGGGCCCGCTGGCGCGGCTCAACGTGATCGACGGCTGCGGCACGCCGCGCGCCGGCCAGGAATGGGCCGAGTTCCGCGAACTGGACCGCGGCGCGGTGCTCAGCTCCTTCTACTACCACTACGCCCGCCTGATCGAGATCGTCTACTCGCTCGAGAGCATGGAGCAGCTGCTCACCGCGCCCGACATTCTGGACCCCAACGTGCGGGCCCACGCCAGCGCCAACAATTCCGAGGGAGTGGGCATGTCCGAGGCGCCGCGCGGCACGCTGATCCATCATTACAAGGTGGATCGCGACGGCCTGATCACCTGGGCCAACCTGATCATCGCCACCGGCCACAACAACGCCGCCATGAACCGCGGCGTGCTGCAGGTGGCGCGCCATTTCGTGCATGGCAACCGCCTCAACGAAGGCATGCTGAACCGCGTGGAAGCCGTGATCCGCGCCTTCGACCCGTGCCTGAGCTGCTCCACCCACGCCGACGGCCACATGGCCATGGATGTGGAACTCCGCTCCTCGAGCGGCGAACTGCTGGATACGATCGGCCGGTAGCATGGGTTTTGCCCGCCCGGTTCTCGGCGCCTGATCTAACATGTCCCGCGTCCTCATCATCGGTTACGGCAACCCGCTGCGCGGCGACGACGGCTTCGGCTGGCGGGCGGCCACGCGGCTTCTCGATCTGGTCGCCGATCCCGAGGTTGAGGTGATGGCGGTGCAGCAGCTTACCCCCGAGTTGATGGAGCCCATCAGCCGCGCCGGCCGTGTGGTCTTCATTGACGCCGCGGCCGCGGGCGAGCCGGGCGTGCTACTGGAACGGAACGTGGCCGCCGATCCGGAAACCCGGCGCTTCACCCATCACTCCACTCCCGGCGGCCTGCTGGCGGGCGCAGCGGCGCTGTTCGGGCGCGCGCCCCAAGCCACGCTGTACTCCGTTCCCGGCAAGGATTTCGGGTTCGGCGAAAGTCTCACGCCCTCAGTCGAGAAGGCTCTGGCCGAAGTGGTTGCGCGGGTGTGCGCGGCGCTGTGATCCCCTGAGGCGGTAACGGCCGCGGGCCCCAGGCGCCGATTCCCGGAACTCGGGGCGGGGCGGATGGAATCGGCCCATGAACCGGCAGCGGACCGCGTGAGGCGGCGCGGCAGACGGGAGCTTGACCGTTCTGGGTGAGGTGGGCGGGGACTGCGCCGGTTCCGGCCGGCGCAGTCTGAGTTCCAGGCTGCCGCGGCACACGGGGTGTCGCGGCGGGCCGGCGGGAGCGGGCGCCCGGTCGGGCGTGGCCGGCGGTGCGATCCGGCCGCCGGAGAAAGGCCCACCCGGTGAGAGATGCGCCGGCGGGAACGGGCTGGCCGCTTCGCGATCGCGGCTCGAACGGGCAGGGGCATCCTGTCGCGGCCGCTGGGCCGTGCACGAGAACCTTCCTCCTTCCAGGACTAAATCAAAGTCCCCGCCGGCCGATGAGATGGCTAGCGACGGAAAAGCCGCCAAGGTTCTTTGGGGGCACCACAGCGCCAGTCCCGCCTGCCCGGAGGATGAGTGCCTCCAGTGCGGTGGCTGCGCGGGGTTGCGTCGAGATCAAGGAGTGAACATGCAAGTGAAGACGATCGTTCTGGCCGCGGCCCTGTCAATTGGGCCCAGCCTCCTGCACGCACAGTTCGATTTCCGGATTGACAGCCGGGATGTCCAGGTCCACAGCTTTGCGTCGCAGGGGCTCCTGTATTCGAATAACAACAACTACCTGACGATGGATACCAGCAAGGGCAGCTTGGCGCTGACCGATTTCGGCGTCAACGTTTCCACGGCGGTCACGGACAAGTTCCGTGTCGGCGCGCAGCTCTACGACTACAACATGGGCTTGCTGGGAAACTTTCATCCCCAACTCGACTGGGCCTATGGGGACTACAAGTTCAAGGATTGGCTGGGGATTCGCGCGGGGAAGGTAAAGACGGTTCAGGGTCTGTCTCACGACGTTCAGGATATGGAATTCCTTCACACCTGGGCTCTGATGCCGCAGTCGGTCTATCCGATGGATACGCGTGGCGACACCATCGCTCACATCGGCGCCGATCTCTATGGAGATATCGGCATCAGGAAACTGGGCAGCTTCAGTTATACGTTCTTCGGTGGGACGCGGCCGAACGATGCCAACGGCGGTTATCTTTATGGCGTTGACACGATGTCCCACGTTCCCGCCCCGCAGGGTGGATTCATGTACATCACCGGGCAGACGAAGGACGTCACCTACTACGGCGGTCCCATATATGGCGCCGACCTCCACTGGGCCACGCCCGTGAAAGGGCTGTTGCTGGGTGCTTCGTACATGTTCCAAGACATCACCACAACGGGCACCTACACCAAACCCGTGGTGGTCCCGTACAAACTCACGACAGTCAAAGATAACGCCACCAACTTCTACGTGGAATACGTTCTCCGTAACCTCCGGTTCGCGGGGGAATACCGGGCGGAACCGAAGATCGTTCAACTCAACCAGCCGAGCGGTGTTCTCGTGCAGGGGTTTCAGGACTCCCGGTCAGGCTACGTCTCGTTGTCTTACCGGTTCACCAAATGGCTGGAACTGGGCAGTTATCACTCGCGCTACATCGATAATTGGCCGGTCACTCACAGCGACCCCAGGAACCACATCTTCGATCAGGTATTCACCGCCCGCTTCGATATCGACCGGTACGTCGATTTCAAGATCGAAGGGCATTTCATGGATGGCGCATGCATCGACGGCGTCCTCGATCACGGCTTCTATGCGGCCCCGAATCCGAATGGATTGGCGCCCAACATGCACATGCTTGTGGTGCGCGTCGGCTATCACATGTGAGGTCATACGATAAGGAGTAAAACGATGAAACATCTACAGATCTTTCTTATTGCCACGGCCGTGGGAATCTGCGCGGCCGTTACCGCGTCCGCAGCCGACATCAAAGTGATCGCCAACCCCAACATAGGCGCATCCTCGGTTTCCGCCGATGAGCTCAAAGGCGTGTTTCTGGTTACGAAAAGCTCGCTTAGCGATGGCAGCCACGTGGAACCGGTGTTGGAGAAGGACGGCCCGGTTCACGAAGCGTTCGTGAAGGAGTATCTGGGCAAGACGGACTCCGCTTTGCAGACGTACTACCGCAGCCTGGTGTTCACCGGAAAGGCCGCGATGCCCAAGACGCTCGCGGCCGACGCCGAAGTGGTCGCCTACGTGGCCAAGACCAAAGGCGCCGTCGGATACGTGAGCGCCGCGGCCAGCACGGCCGGCGTCAAGACGCTTGAAGTGAGGTAAGGGGCACCGGACATGCGTCGTCTGAACATCACGGCCAAGATCTGGCTCAGCGTGGGGGTTTTTATCCTGGGCTACGTGCTCTCCACGGCGCTGAGCCAGATTCAGGGCGCCGAAGCCCGCGCCTCGTTGCGGGCCGCTTCCGAGGCCCTTTTCCCGGCGGCGCAGCGCAGCCAGGAGGCGGAGGCGGCGTTCGAGCGGATGGTGAAAAGCTTTGGCGACGCTGTCGTGATGCAGGACGCCTCCGCTCTCGACCGGGCCGCCGAAGACGGGCAGCAGGTGGTGGCGGCGCTGCGCGCGGTGGCCTCGATCCCGGGGCTTGCCCCGGGGCGTTCGCAGGCGGCTGGCGGATTGGCCGCATCCATCGAGCGGATGCTGGCCGATGCGCGGACCACTTACGGAGCGTCCCTGGCGGGCGGGCTGTCGGCTTCCTCGCAGGACCGGATGCGCGCGCTGGCCGCGCGAACCGACGAGGCCAAGGCGGCCTTGTCCAGGACGAAAGACCAGTTGGCCGCGGATCTGCATCTGCAATTGAGCGCCCTGGAAGAGAGTTCGGCGCGCCAGGAGTCTTTCGGTCTCGCCGTGTTCGCCGCCACGCTCATACTTGCGGGATTGATCGTGCACCTGACCATTCGGCGTTCCATAACCGGTCCCGTGGTCCGGGTGATCGGCGGCGTACAGGACGCGGCCAACGAAGCGGCGCGAGCCTCCGCGCAAACGGCTCAGTCCGGAAGGGAAGTCTCCAACAACGCGCAGGAGCAAGCGGCCTGCATCGAGGAAACCTCCGCCTCGCTGGAGGAAATCTCCGCCAGCACGCGCCAGAATGCGGACCGGGCCGGAGAAGCCGACCGCCTGATGCAGGCGGCGCGGCAGACGGTGGAGCGGGCGGCGCGCGCCATGAGCGAACTGACGGCTTCGATGGATCTGATCTCGAAGTCGAGCCGCCAGGTGGCGGGCGTACTGAAAGACATCGATGAGATCGCATTCCACACCAATATCCTGGCGTTGAATGCGGCGGTCGAGGCGGCTCGGGCAGGCCAGGCGGGCGCGGGATTCAGCGTGGTGGCCGACGAAGTGCGGTCGCTGGCCCACCGCGCGGCGGAGGCGGCTCGCAACAGCGGCTCCATCATCGAACGGACGGCCGGCGACGTATCCAAAGGAGTGGAACTGGCCGGCCACGCGCACGCCGCTTTCCAGGAAGTTTCGAGCACCATCGCCAGCGGGACCCAAGTCGTGAGCCAGATCGCATCGAGCAGCGACGAACAGGCGCGGGCGATCGCTCATATCGGCCAGGCGATCGCACGGATCGAGGCTCTCACCCAGCGGAACGTGTCCAATGCGCAACAGATGGCCGACGGCGCCTCGGCCATGACCTCTCAGACCGATAACACCCGCAGGTATCTGGACGATTTGATGGCGGTCGTGGGCATGCGGAGCGAGTAGCCATTGTCCGGGACAGGCGCGCCACCAGGCCGGCGCGCCACCGGGCCGGCGCGCCACCGGGCCGGCGCGCCACCAGGCCAGCGCGCCACCAGGCCGGCGCGCCACCAGGCCAGCGCGCCACCGGGCCGGCGCGCCACCGGGCCGGCGCGCCACCAAGCCGCTGAGCCACCAGGCCGGCACGCGTGTTACTCTTGAACTTAACCCTGCTACCGAGGCCTCCTATGTCCTATCTTTCAATTCGCGATCTCTCTCTCGACGGCAAACGCGTTTTCATTCGGGTGGATTTCAATGTCCCGCTGCAAAAGAACGACAAGGGCGACATGGAAATCACCAGCGACAAGCGCATCCGGGCGTCACTACCCACCATTCAATTCGCGCTCGACCACGGGGCCGGTGTCATCCTGGCCTCGCACCTGGGACGCCCCAAGGGGAAACCCAATCCGGAGATGAGCCTGAAGCCGGTGGCCGCGCGTCTTGAAGAGTTGCTGCGCCGGCCGGTGAAGATGGCTCCCGATTGCGTGGGGCCGGAGGTGGAAGCCCTCAAGCCCGCGCCCGGCGAAGTGCTGCTGCTGGAGAACCTGCGGTTCCACGCCGAAGAGGAGAAGAACGACCCGGCGTTCGCCAAACAGCTTGCCTCGCTCTGCGACCTCTACGTCAACGACGCCTTCGGCTCGGCGCACCGCGCGCACGCCTCCACGGCGGGCATGATACCGTTCGTGCCGAAAGCCGCGGCGGGCCTGCTGATGGAACAGGAATTGAAGTACCTGGGGATGGCGGTTCACAATCCGGAGCGGCCGTGCGTGGCGATTCTGGGCGGCGCCAAGGTGTCCGACAAGATCGAGGTCATCGAGAACCTGGGGAAGGTGGTGGACCGGCTTCTGATCGGCGGGGCCATGGCCTACACGTTTCTGCGGGCGCAGGGGCTACCCACCGGCAACTCGCTGGTGGAGGCCGATAAGGTGGACCTGGCGAAGAAACTGCTGGCCGAATTGGGCGGCAAGCTGCTGCTGCCTGTCGATCATGTGGTGGTTTCCGGGATTGCGGCGGGCGCGGCGAACGAAGTGGTGGACACGATTCCGGACGGCAAGATCGGCGTGGACATCGGGCCCAAGACCGTGGCCGCTTTCGAGGCTGTCATCGCCGGCGCCAAAACGGTGATCTGGAACGGGCCGATGGGAATCTTCGAGAAGCCGCCGTTCGATGCCGGAACGGTGGCGTTGGCGAAGGCCGTGGCGGCTTCCGGCGCGACGTCGGTGGTGGGCGGCGGCGATTCGGAGAAGGCCATCAAGGCGGCCGGGGTTACGAACCGGATCAGCCACGTCTCTACCGGCGGCGGCGCTTCGCTGGAATTTCTGGCCGGTCTGACGCTGCCCGGCGTGGCGGCGCTCGAACAGAAGTAGCGCCGGAATCGGGGCGGACGGGGCGGATCAGAACCCAGCGATTTCCCAAACCGTGATCGCCCCGCCAGGTAACCCGCCTCCTCTTCGGTAGTTGCCGGCGGGACGATGTCCGCGAGCATTCCTGCAAACTTTGGCAGGGTGCGCTTTGGCTCTTGATCTGACAAGAGAAATATGGTCAGATAAACGTATGGCCTCTGACCCCGAATTGGAACTCCGCGGCCGCCTTGTCCGTTCCCTTGGCACACTCCGCGACATGCTCCCTGGCTGTTTTGTCAAACGCGGCCGGCGTTGTGGTAAGCCCAATTGCCGCTGTGTCTCCGGTAAACCCGAGGATTTGCACCCTCAACTGGCCCTCTCGGTTCTCATCGAAGGCAAACTTAAGACCGTCCACTTGACCGCCGCGCTCGCCCAGGAGGCTCGCCGCGGGGTCGAACTCCATCGCCGGTTTCAGGAGTTGGAAGCCCGCATCTGCGCCATAAACCTCTCCCGCCTGGGCCGCAAAAAGCAGTCCCCTCGACAGCCTTGAGCCGCCGGCGATTCGAAGCCTATCTCGACAAGGTCTTTGACTTCTTTCCTTGCGTCTCCGCGATGCCCGAGGGGCGGCGCAGCCCGCAGCATCCCTGGCGCAAGGTGTTCGCCGCGCTGTTTCTGGGCGCCGCCGGGCAGATGTCCTCACTGCTGGAGATAGAAGCCGAGTGCCGCAGAGGATCGCTGGCCAAGCGCATCGGCCCGCTCAGCAACAACACCTTCGCTTACGCCATGCAGCGCCAGAGCCCGGAGGACCTTTTCGCCCTCGGCTGCGGCGTCGCCAGACAGATCAAGCGTAATGCGATGCTGGACTCCAGTTGGTCTCGCGGCTTCGTCGTGGCCGCCGTCGACGGCATCGAGATCTGTAGTTCCTATACGCGCTGTTGTCCGCGCTGTCTGGAGCGCCGCGTCGAGCGGAAGGTCGACGGGCAAGTCCGCGAATGTATCCAGTACTATCACCGTATCGTTGCCGTGGTGGTGGTGAGCGGCGAGTTTCCCGTTCCCCTGGGGTTGCGCTTTCAGCAACCTGGCGAGTGCGAGGTCGCCTGCGCCCGGCTCCTTCTTCAGGACTTGGTGCAGTCGCTGGGAAGGCGCTACTTCGACATTCTGGTCGCCGACGCGATCTATCTTCAGAAACCGTTCATCGAGCACATCGAGCAACTCGGGCTGCGCTGGCTGATCAACCTCAAGGAGAACCAGCCCGACCTGTTGGCGTCGGCCGAACGCCTGACTGCTGGACCCGCTCACGGAACCGATGCCGACACGGATCGTCAACTCGATTTCTGGCACTTGCCGGAGATCTACTGGCCCGTTGCCGACCGCTCGATTCGCGTCCTGAAAACCGTGCGCCGCCGCCGGCGCTCACGCGTCGTTGTGAAAGACAAGTCCGTTCCGGCCCGGCGGCAGACCCAATCGACCGAGGACACCGCCACCAACTTCTACGCCAGCAACCTGGAACTGGGCGCGATCCCGCCGTTGTTCCTTCACCAACTCGGCCGCAGCCGGTGGAAGATCGATGCCCAGGTGTTTCAGACGATCACGACGGATTCCCACCTGAAGAAACCCTCCGCGCACCAGAGCCAAGCTTTGGTGGTGTTGACGATGATCCGCCTGCTGGCCTACACCCTCAGCCTGCTGTTCTACCATCGCCAGGTGTTGAGCCATGGGTCCGGTGCCGCCCCGGCCACCTTCCGCGAACTTGCCGCCTCCTTGCGCCGTCCCGCCCGGCCCTCCGGCTGAACCCTTCACGCTCCCTCCCACCTGCCATCCCGACCGATCCACAGGAGCCTTGCGGCTGACGTGTGCCTCCCCTTGCCCCGGCAGCGGCAATTACCGCCCGGCCAGGCCCATTGTCAATGCCTTCCGCCATATCCAAATCTCACCGACAGCACCCATGCCGCGCATCCACTTGACCATCAGACCCTTATGCTGCTCCCACAGCCCAATATGGGAAATCGCTGACTGGAAAGTCGGCACTATTGCCAGTCAATCGAAATTCCGTTATGATATACGGCTACGCCCGCACAAGCACCGGCGATCCGACGACCGTGCTGCAACTCGCCGCGCTCAAGCGCGCCCGGTGTTCCAGCAGCTTCGAGGACAAGGGCCTATCGGGAGCCGGCGTAAAGCGCCCTGCCCTGTCGCGTTGCCTCAAGGCCCTTCGAGCCGGTGACACGCCGATCGTGTGGAAGCTCGACCGGCTGGGCCGCGGCCTGTGCGATCGGATAACGATGCTGGACGGGCTTCGCGCCCGCGGCGTGGAATTGCATTCGCTCACCGAGGCCATCGACACCGCGACGCCCACGGGTCGGGCCATGTGGCAGACGATCGGCGTGCTGGCCGAACTGGAACGGAGTTTGATTTCGGAGCACAGCCGCGCGGGCGTTAGGGCGGCGCAACGCCGAGGGGTAAAGCTTGGCCGAAGGCCGAGCCTCACGCTCAACCATGCCCGGAAGCCGATCGCCAAAGGCGAATCCCGATATTATGTCGCCGGCCTGCCGAACATGCGCCGCTCGACGCTCTACCGGGCGCTGGCCGGTTGAGGCTTATTCCCGCGCTTCTGCGAACCGGACTACACGCCGGGAATGACCACTCTCTTTTCAGGCCATCGATTTCCTGGTGTTTTTACCGCGCACGATTGCGGCTCCGATGCCGGCCGCGGCGGTTAGAAACATCAGCAGCGAGGACGGTTCGGGCGTCGCCGCCGAATTACCGAGGGTTGCCGTTGACGTGCCGTCGTCTTCGGTAAGGAGCCCAAGCGTGCCGTCGCCGCCCGGAACCCCGGGCGCCAGAACTGTATACAGAATCGTGTAATCCGGACCAGCTATGCTCGCGAAATTGAATGTCTGGGAGTAACTGCCGACACCCGGACCAGTCTCCGAAAGGGTTCCGACCTGCGTGCCGTTGAGGTCAATCGCCCAGGATTCAGTAATCCCGGGCGAGAGATTGTCGAATAACGACAAGCTTAGCGAGAGCTGGTTCACTGAGGCCAGACCGGTACCCGAGAATGTCTGACTGATGAAATCGCCCGTATTCCAGATGTTGTACCGCGGCCCACCACAAGCTGCGGGGGAGGCTGAATTGGCGCAGGAGAGTCCGGCTCCGCCGAACGTGACAATAACACCCCCCTGCGCTTGCGAGGGGGCGATAAGACAGATCCCAAGGAAGCCAAGCAGCCCAAAAACGCTCTTTTTCATTTTTGCCTCCCAACCGGCCGGAGCCTGCAATTTGGATTGCGCCGCCGCCTAGTATACGACGAACCGGCGGACCGGTCGAACTTCCTCGAAAACTGGCAGCCCGAATAGTCCAACACAACGTTCTCTATGCTCGATAATCCAAGGAATCGTTCGAAGCGGACATCGCCGGTGCCGGCCATCGCGTTTGCACTCAATACGATAATACAGTATACGGACAGATGCAAGGGTTTTTTGGGGGGGCGAAAATCGCGCCAGCTACCGGTGGACCTGAGGGCAGGGAGGCGAACCGCGGAACACGGGCATAAGGTCGAGAGAGGCGAGTCCCTTGGATCCGGGAAGTACGATCTTCGGGTCGCTGGTGAGTCTGCCCTTGGGGAGCACGTTGATCAGCGGGACGGAGCAAGCAGCGCCGGCAGCCGGGGTTACGCGCCGGAGGACAAAGGTAGCGACTCCAGGCAACACCAGTGGTCCTTTGTCGTCAGGAGTAACGACGATTGTGGTGGGGGGCAACTGCAGGACGGGAGTTGCCGCCGGTTCGGAGGGTTTAAGCCGGGATTTCCATTTTGGCACCCGGCATGAGGCCAGTATACGCCCAATCGCCTTCCTTCGATCCTCCGGGTTCGGTTTTTCTCTTCGGGGAGTTGTGTTCCCTCCCCAAGGCGCAGTTTTCGCCTGCCGCAAAAACCCAAAACCGGGAAACTCTGTATTTTCAGCGCATTCCACAAACACCTCTCCGAGCCTCGCCCCCGGGTCGCATAGTTTCGCTCTGCCCATCGCCTTTCTCTACCCGCTCGCCACTGCCAGCGCGCCGATTCGCCGGACCATGCTCCCAAACAGACGCCGTGTGAGATGGCTTTCGGCCAGCGTCAGCCAGTAGTACCGGGCGTGCTTGACCAGCCTGCCGCCAGTCTTCACCAGCCGTTGCTGCAAGCTGGTCAGCGACCAATTCTCGATCTTCTTCGGCAGTACCAGCCGCCGCCACAGGTTTCCCAGGTTGTAGGCGATCAGGCTCAGCCACAGTCGTACCTCGTTGGAGCGGAACCGGTGGCAACTCAGCCGCGTCATCCTGACCGCCTGCTTGCCTTCCTTGATCCACTGTTCCGCCGTCCCTCGCTTGTTGTAGAAGCGCACCACTGCACGGCTGTCCGTCTCCAGATTGGTCACGATGAACCCCACGCGAGGGAACAGTTCGCCAAAGTGGAACTCGATCTTTGCCACCACCCGCCGCGCCGTCTTCCAACTCGCCGCTTGGTACAGAAAACCCTTGTACCAGACCACCGGCTTATGGCTCGGCCTTCCCACTGGCCGCGTCAGCAGTTCCGCGATGTCCCGCTCCAGGTTCTCATTGGCCGGAATGCGGATGGCATACTTCACGCCCCGCTCTTCCAGTGCCTGGTAGATCTCCGGCTTCGCGAAGGCCGCGTCGGCACGAAACACTACCTCCTTGCCCAGCTTCTGCTGCCGCTCGATCTCGGGCAAGAGGGCTTCTTCCCAATCGTCGGCACTGTGGACGTTGCCGGGCCGCAGCTTCGCCGCCAGACAGTCGCCCTCGCGATTGAACAGCAGCAGCGGATGATAACAGGTGGACTCGAAGTGGCCATTGTATGCGCTGTTCTCCTGCTGGCCATACACCGGGATCTCGGTCGAGTCCATATCCAGAACTATCCGCTGCGGCGAACCGAGGGCTTCCGCCTTGCCGATGAGTTCGCGGTTGATGCGGGCCAGGCTGCCGAAGTTCTCCTCCTCCGCCAGCATCTCCGTCTCAAACGTCTGCAAGCGGGAGGTCAGGGCCGCGCCACGATCCCAGGTTTTCTCCGAACCGATCAGCCTAAAAGTCGGATCTTGCGAGAGCCGCTCGGCGTCGTTGACATCCTCATAGCCCGCGATGCGGCTGTAGACCGACTGGCGGAACAGGTCGGCCAGTGGAAGCTGGGTGTTCTTCCCGCGCCGCGAATCGATCAGGTGCCTGGCGATGAGATCGCCAAAGCCCAGACGCTCATCCAGTTCACGCACCAGAACGAGTCCGCCGTCCGAGGTAATGCGCGATCCCTGGAAATCGATCTTCAGCGCAGCGTTAAACGAGAGCTGGAATGGTTGGTTCTGTTTCTCACCCATTGGGTGTTGGCCTCCGACGTGTCTTCATCGCGTTGAAACCCGCATGAAATAAAGGCGTCGCAGGCCATCAAGAGGTTATCCGTAACTGCTCAAAATGGAAATGGGGGGTCAATTGGGCGTCCATCCAGACGCCGTCCGCAACGCGATCGAGAGCGAACGCTTCCACAACTCTAAGCCGCTGGGAGTATCCGTCGTCGATCCCTACATCGAGTTCGTTCGCCACACTCTCGATCAACATCCGCGCCTGCGTGCCACGCGCATCTACCAGATGATTCGCGACCGCGGCTATAGCGGTAGTGTGGTGCAGTTGCGGCGCACCGTTGCCCGTTTACGTCCGCAGTTCCGCGAACCATTCCTGCAACTCCATACGTTTCCCGGCGAGCAATCGCAGGTCGACTGGGCTCACTTTGGGCACGTGATGGTGGGGCGTGCCAAGCGGGCCTTGTCCTGCTTCGTGATGACTCTGTCGTATTCCAGAGCTTTATATCTGGAGTTCTTCTTCGATCAAACCATGGAGAACTTCCTGCGTGGCCACGTGCACGCGTTCGAATACTGGTCCGGACAACCGCGAGTGATTCTTTACGACAACTTAAAAAGTGCCGTACTGGAACGCCGTGGAAATCAGGTCCAGTTTCATCCCCGGCTGATCGAGTTGAGCGCGCACTATCACTTCGCTCCACGGCCTTGCCAAGTGCGCGCCGGCAATCAGAAAGGGCGCGTGGAACGAGCCATCCGCTATGTTCGCGATTCGTTCTGGGCGGGCCGAACCTTTACCACGCTGGCCGAATGCAATCGCCAGGCCTTGCTCTGGCGCGACCAGGTTGCGCACCAACGGCGCTGGCCTGGCGGCGACGACCGCACGGTCTCCGACGTCTTCGCCGAAGAACAACCCCGCTTGCTGCCTCCTGCACTGCACGCTTTCTCCACCGACCGGATCGAGACCGTACGATCACGCAAGACCATCTATGTGCGCTTCGATCTCAACGATTACTCCATCCCGCCGGAAGCGGTCGGACGCCAACTGACTTTGGTCGCCTCCGATGTCACGGTACGGATTCTCGATGGCTCCTTCGAGATCGCGCGGCATGCGCGCACTTATGATCGCCACCAACTCGTGCTCGATCCCGCGCATCAGGATGCGGTGATCAAAATCAAGCGCAAAGCGTTCCACTCCACCCCCGGCGGTCGCTTAGAGCAGGCCGTGCCGGAGAGTAAAACGCTTTTAGACCTAGCCTTCGCGCAGGGTGAATCGGCCGGCGCCCAGACGGCCCAACTGATGAAACTTCTGGAGCAGTATGGCGCCACCGCGTTGCGTCGCGCCATCCTCGAAGCACTGCAACGCGGCACTCCACGTGCATCTTCCGTGGCTTTCCTGCTCCGCCGGCAACCTCGCTCTACACCGCTTAGCCTCGATCTCAGCCACCATCCGCAAGCTCAGTCGCTCGATATCCGCCCTCACGATCTGGAGACCTACGATGAACTCGCCCGCACTCAGGATACCGACCATGATGACGAACAATAGTCTCGCCGCTCAACTCAAGCAGATCGGCTTGTGCGCCCTACCCACGCAGTTGGATGACTTCCTCGCGCGTGCCACCAAGGCCCGCTGCTCCGCTCATCAGATCCTCGAAGAATCGCCAAGGCAGAAGCCACCGAACGCTCCCGTCGCAGCCTGGAACGGCGCCTGCGGATCAGCGGCATCAAGAGCTTCAAGCCCATGGCCGACTTCGATTGGTCCTGGCCCACCAAGATCGAGCGCGACATCATCGAACGCGCACTGACGCTGGATTTTCTTGGGGAAACCCGCAATCTCGTCCTGGTGGGCCGCAACGGTTTGGGCAAAACGATGATCGCTCAGAATATCGCTCACGCCGCAGTGCTCGCCGGCCATACCGTGCTGTTTCGTTCTGCGGCGGCGCTGCTCGAAGAACTGCACCGCCAGTCCCCGGAAGGCCGTCGCCGCAAACTGCGCGGCTACGCCAATGTGGGACTGTTGTGCATCGATGAGGTCGGGTATTTATCCTTCGACGACAAGGCCGCCGACCTCCTCTACGAAGTCGTCAACCGGCGTTATGAACGCAAGCCAGTGATCCTGACTACGAATCGGCCATTCAAAGAATGGAATGAGGTCTTTCCCAACGCGACCTGTATCGTCACGTTGCTGGATCGTTTGCTCCATCACGCTGACGTCACCGCCATCGAAGGCGAGAGTTACCGGGTGCGCGAAAGCGAGCAGGAAACCGCCGCGCGCCGGAGGAAGAAATGACTCCCGCCGCTTCGATCCTGGAGCCCAACTCCAATCCCGCGCTGTATGTCGCCGCGGTGCTGACCCTCTACGTAGACCTGCCGGACACGCCGTTGCGCGCCAGCGTTCCGGACCAGCGCCACGCCTGCATCTGGTTTGACCGCGGCGTCCCCCTTGAAGTGGCTGAGACCGCTCTTCTGCTGGCCTGCCTCCGCCGTAAGGCGCGGCCCTCCGATGTGCCACCACTGCCTCGAATCCGCTCACTGGCTTACCTCCAACCCGTCGTTGAGGAACTCCTGGACCATCCCGCTCCCGGCGGCTACCTCCAGTACCTGCGTCTCAAGCTCCGTGGCATCCTCGACAACTCTGTCCCGGCCAAAGTCCAAAAATCTACGTTTTCAGATGATCGCTAACATCCAGGGCGCAATTCAGGACGGAAAAGCATGACTGGCCATAGATGAAGACAGATGAACACAAAGCAAAGAACGGTTTTTATCTGTGTTCATCGGTGTTCATCTGTGGCTCCAATTGGTTTTTGAGGCGTTTCCCAGCGACCTCCTGGGGATGGGCGAAAACGGCGGGATTTCGGGTCGCACTCCGCTAGCAAGAAGCTCCATCGCGCGAACATCCCTACGAGAAGTAGTCCTTCACCTTCTTCGAACAGACCCTTCTCGGCCGGCGCATTGTCCACCGGAAGCGTAGCGCGCAACTGTTGAACAACTGCGCGGCCCGCGAGTGATCCTGGCGGGAATGCGGACTTCGATATGCACGTAAATGTCGCCGCGGCCTCCGCCGTTCAGGACCGCCACGCCTTGATTGCGGCAGGCGGATTGTGTGCCGTTGGCAGTGGCTTCGGGGACCTTGAGCCTGATCGGTTGGCCGAGCGTGGGGACGTTGATCTCACCGCCCAGGACGGCCTGCGCCAGGTTGATCGGGATAGTGCAGTGCAGATCGTTCTCGTGCCGTTCGAAGGGTGCTCCCGGACCTTGGGGAACACGTAGAGGTTGCCCGGCGGTCCGCCGTTGACTCCGGGTTGGCCTTCGTTGGGAAGGCGCAGCCGGGTGCCATTGTCCACTCCGGGCGGAACGTTGACCTTGAGTCGCGTTGCACCTGCTGGTACGCCTGGCCGCGGCAGGCGTTGCAAGGGTTGCGGACCACCTGGCCGGCTCCGTTGCAGGTGCCGCAGGTGCGCCGGACCGAAAGAAAACCCTGCT
>CAWCVR010000006.1:0-215954 GCA_963799105.1 Bryobacterales bacterium | reverse complement strand
ACGCCATCAACTTACTCAACCCGGTGAACGACGGGCACGCGCAGTTAGCCGACAACCTGAGCTGGATCGGCGGCCGCCACGCCATGAAGTTCGGCCTGGAAGAGGTCAACTGGTTCGACGACCGGTTTCAGCCCAACACTTCCGGCAACCCGATTCTGGGAAGCTACTCGTTCACGGGCGCGTTCACGGGCAACGCTTACGCGGATTTTCTGCTGGGGTTGCCGCAATCGGTGACGCGCATGGAACCATACCAGCCGCAATACATACGGTTCCGCGACTGGGCGGGCTACGCGCAGGACGATTTCAGAGTCACTCCGCGCCTCACCCTGATGTACGGGCTGCGCTACGAATACAACGGCCCGGCGTACACGCGGGACGACAATATCTTCTCGTTCGACCTGGCGACGGGTAAGATCGTGATTCCGAGCGACGCCGGGAAGAAGTATATCAGCGCGCTGTTTCCCTCCGCCACGATTCCGCTCGAGACCGCCGACCAGATGGGCGTGGGCCGTTCGCTGCGCAACGGAGATTACAACAATTTCGCGCCGCGGTTCGGATTCGCCTAGCGGCTGGACCAGGCCGGGAAGACGGCGGTGCGCGCCGGATGGGGCATTTACTACGTGCATTATTCGGGTGACATCCCAGTGACTATGTCGGCCGGTCCGTTCTCGGTCACCACGGTAAGCACCAACAGTTTTGTGAACGGCCAGCCGCAATTCACGCTGGCGAATCCGTTCGCGATTCCGGGCTCGCCGGGGACGCTGGCTCTGGCAGGCGTGGCGCCCAACCTGCGCAACAGCTACGCGCAGCAATACAGCCTCGCCATAGAGCGCGAGCTGACGCGCAGCATCGGGCTGCGCATCAGCTATATCGGGTCGAAGGGAACGCAACTCATCTACCGGCGCGACGCCAACCAGCCGGTGGCGTCGACGGTGCCGTTCGTAAGCACGCGGCGCCCGTACCCGCAGTTCGCTAACATCACTTACTCCGACAACGGGGCCAACATGCTCTATAGCGGTTTACAGACCCAGGCCAGCAAGCGCTTCAGCGGGGGATTGATGTTCACCTCGACGTGGACGTGGGCCAAGGAGATCAGCGACATCGACGATACGCGGCGATTTCGAGCTGAACACCTCGGTTGAAGACAGCTACAACCGGCGGCGCGACCGCGGCAACGTCTATTCCGTGCCGCGCCACCAGTGGATGAGCCAGGCGCTCTACGAACTGCCGGGCAAGGGCCGGCTGCTGGGCGGCTGGCAGCTCAACATGCTGTGCAATCTGAGCACCGGCAACTGGTTCACGCCGGTATTCAGCGGCACGGCGCCGGCCAACGTGAACCTCACGACCTTTCGTCCGAACCTGGCGACCGGAACCATCGCCATGCCGCGGACGCAGGCTGAATGGTTCGACCGCAACGCGTTCGTTGCGCCCGCCAGCGGCCAGTGGGGCAATGCGGGCCACGGCATCATCGAAGGCCCTGGCTACGTGATCTTGAGCCTGGGGCTTCAAAAGACGGTTCGGCTGGAGCGGATGGGCGCCATCACCGTAGTGGCATCGTTTCACAATGTTCTGAACCACCCCAACCTGGGCGAGCCGACCGGCGGCGGAACCCCGCTGGGCGGCCAGACCACGGTAACAACGTCAACGGCGGAACCATACCGGCACAGCCATCTTCCCGCCCGTGGGCTCGGCGCGGACGGGACAGGTTGGGCTGCGGTGGAACTTTTAGCCTGTCGCGTGGTGCTAAAGTCACGGGAAACGGGACGCCAGGGTTCAGCGGCGACAACGGCCCGGCCACCAGCGCGCAGTTGTTTAGTCCCACCGACCTCGCCGTGGACTCCGCCGGTAACGTCTATGTCACTGACTTCTTGAACAACCGCATCCGTATTCTGACGCCAACCGGATACCCCTGCAATTACGCCTCGTCGGCGGAATTTGTGGGTGAATCTGCCCGGATTCAGCGGGACGATCTGACTGAGGAAACGGTGGAGTTTCCTGCAAGTGGAATCGAAGGCGCCTGGTCGGTCCTCCTCCGATTCCATGGCATAGACCAACGGTCCACCTTCGTCGTCGATTCGGTTGGCGAGAATCTGCTCGATGGGTTTCCTTCTAAGGGAAGGATCTTCATGGAGATCCCTGAATGATCGCTCCGCCCAGTGCCCACAAGTTTGTCCACGTGTTTCTGAACCGTCTTCGGCGATAGATCGGAAGCAACGAATCTCTCCAGAAACGGCCGGAAACAGGCTACCAGATTCTCGCCGGGCGGCAGATCCTTGTCCATCCCCATCCACGCTCTCGGCCAGCCGTCCAGACCGCGGGCAGTACCGCTCCAGCAAGGCAGACGATGCAGGGACAGTGCGGTTTATCGTGGAAGTCTTCGCCGAGGTTTGCTTTCGCGCCATGGAACTGATCACGATTCTAAACCGTTGTCACCATTTCCGGGGATTCGTCTACCACCAGGCTCGATTCGACTCCCGACCACAAGAGCATCGAGATCTCCGTGCGGCCGCGCAAGCGTTCCGCCGCCATCTGCTCGCGCCGCCACCCGCCCGCGCCCGGCTACGATCAACTTCCCGAGCGGCGCTTCGAGTTCATCCCCCTTTGGGGATTCTTTGTCTTTCTGCTGTACGCCATGCGACGGGTCGATTGCCGTCGCTGCGGCGCCGTCGTCGTCGAAGAAGTCCCCTGGGGCGATGGCAAACGCACCTTAACCAGAGCCTACATGTTGTTCCTGCCCGCTGGGCCCGCCGGCTGTCCTGGAAAGAAACTGCCGAAGCGTTTCGTACTTCCTGGGAGAAGGTTTTCGACGCGGTCGAACACGTCGTCACCTGGGGCCTGGAACACCGGATTCTGGGACAGATCGACGCCATCGGAGTGGACGAAATCCAATACGCCAAGGGCCACAAGTACCTGACGCTGGTCTACCAGATCGATATCGGCATCACCCGCCTTCTGTGGATCGGCAAAGAGAGAACCGTCGAATCCTTCCAAGGATTCTTCACCGCCATGGGCAAGGATGTAATTTCCAAAATCGTATTCGTCTGCTCCGACATGTGGGAGCCCTATCTGAAGCTCATCCGCGAAAACTGCTCCGAGGCGCTGCAACTGCCCGACCGCTACCACATCGTCGCCAATATGAACAAGGCACTCGACCACGTCCGTGCCGAGGAAACCGGCCGCATGAAACGCGAGGGCCGCGCCCCGGTTCTCAAGAAGTCCCGCTGGCTGCTGCTCCGCCACAGCGAGAATCTCGGCGCCGACCAGCACTTCCGGTTGCGCGATCTCCTCCGCTACAACCTCAAGACCGTCCGTGCCTACCTTCTGAAGGAAGCCTTTCAGCAACTCTGGGAATATAGCTCGCCCGCCTGGGCCGGCAAGTTCCTTGACGAATGGTGCCGCCAGACCATGCGCTCCCGTATCGAACCCATGAAGAAGATCGCCCGCTCGCTACGCAATCATCGCGAACTCATCCTGAACTATTTCCGCGCTCAAAAGCTGCTTTCCAGCGGCGTTGTGGAGGGCCTGAACAACAAGGCCAAAGTCACCATGAGAAAATCGTACGGCTTCCGCACCTACCGCGTCCTTGAACTCGCTCTCTTCGTCGGGGGAATTTGTGGGTGAATGTGCCCGGATTCAGCGGGACGAGTGGCTGAAGAAGCGGTGGAGTTTCCTGCAAGTGGAATCGAAGGAACGTTGTTGGTCCTCCTCCGATTCCATGGCATAGACCAGCGGCCCACCTTCGTCGTCGATTCGATCGGCGAGAATCTGCTTGATGCTTTTTCTTCTCAGAGAAGGGTCTTCGTGCAGATCGCGAATGATCTCTCCGCCCAACGCCCACAAGTTGTCAACGTGTTTCTGAATCGTCTTCGGCGATAGATCGGAAGCGACGAGTCCCTCCAGGAAGGGCTGGAAGCAGGCTACCAGCTTCTCGCCCGGCGGCAGATCCTTTTCCATCCCCATCCACGCTCTCGGCCAGCCGTCCAGACCGCGGCAGTACCGCTCCAGCAAGGCAGGCAGTGCGGGGGATGCTCGGTTTATCGTGGAAGTCTTCGCCGACTTTTGCTTTCGCGCCATGGAACTGATCACGATTCTAAACCGCTGCCACCGCTTCCGGGGATTCGTCTATCACCGGGCTCGGTTCACTGCCGACCACAAGAGCATTGAGATCTCTGTGCGGCCGCGCAAGCGTTCCGCCGCCGTCTGCTCGCGGTGCCATCAGCCCGCGCCCGGCTACGATCAACTCCCCGAGCGGCGCTTCGAGTTCATCCCTCTTTGGGGATTCTTCGTTTTCCTGCTGTACGCCATGCGACGTGTCGATTGCCGTCGCTGCGGCGCCGTTGTCGTCGAAGAAGTCCCTTGGGGCGATGGCAAACGCACCTTAACCAGAGCCTACATGTTGTTCCTGGCCCGCTGGGCCCGCCGCCTGTCCTGGAAAGAAACTGCCCAAGCGTTTCGTACTTCTTGGGAGAAGGTTTTCGACGCGGTCGAACACGTCGTCACCTGGGGCCTGGAACACCGGGTTCTGGGACAGATCGACGCCATCGGAGTGGACGAGATCCAATACGCCAAGGGCCACAAGTACCTGACGCTGGTCTACCAGATCGATATCGGCATCACCCGCCTTCTCTGGATCGGCAAAGAGAGAACCATCGAATCCTTCCAAGGATTCTTCACCGCCATGGGCAAGGACGTAATTTCCAAAATCGTATTCGTCTGCTCCGACATGTGGGAGCCGTATTTGAAGCTCATCCGCGAAAACTGCTCCGAGGCGCTGCATATTCTCGACCGCTTCCACATCGTCGCCAATATGAATAAGGCACTCGACCAGGTCCGTGCCGAGGAAACCAGCCGCATGAAACGCGAGGGCCGCGCCCCGGTCCTCAAGAAGTCCCGTTGGCTGCTGCTCCGCCACAGCGAGAATCTCGGCGCCGACCAGCACTTCCGGTTGCGCGATCTCCTCCGCTACAACCTCAAGACCGTCCGAGCCTACCTTCTGAAGGAAGCCTTTCAGCAACTCTGGGAATACAGCTCGCCCGCCTGGGCCGGAAAGTTCCTCGACGAGTGGTGCCGCCAGACCATGCGCTCTCGGATCGAACCGATGAAGAAGATCGCCCGCTCGCTACGCAATCATCGCGAACTCATCTTGAACTATTTCCGCGCTCAAAAGCTACTTTCCAGCGGCGTCGTGGAGGGTCTGAATAACAAAGCCAAAGTCACCATGAGAAAATCGTACGGCTTCCGCACCTACCGCGTCCTCGAACTCGCCCTCTATCACTCACTTGGCAAACTGCCCGAGCCGGAGTCTACCCACGATTTCTTCTGACGAGCCAAATTACGAGCGTGCTGGCGGCCGTGGCCGGCGATGCCTACGAGAAGCTGGATTCGTTCCTGGGTAGTCTGGGCACTCCATACGGCGTGGCCAGTTATAAGCCCTATCACTCTTCCGGCGAAATGTACCTTCACAACTATATCGGGATGATTGGTATCCCCATGGATCTCTACCCGGAATTCCCGGAGGACCGCGATACCATCCTGCTCACCGAACATGCCAAGTTCGACCCGCAGATCGTCGACAAGATCGAGAAGCATCTGAACGCCAACAAGACCGTTGTGCTGACCACCGGGCTGCTCAAGGCACTGCAAGGCAAGGGCATCGAGAAAGTCGTGGAAGTGGAGTACACCGGCCGCACGGTGATGGCCAACAGGTTCACGTTCCGGCGAGTCATGGACGAGGAGCCGGCCAACAACTATTACTCGCAGAGCGACATCGTCCTTCCGCAGCTTGCCTACGGGCTGGTGGATACCGAGGAGATCATTCAGGCGATCTACAAAGACTGGAGCCGCTACCCGGTTCTGCTGCGCGTGAGGGGCTATGACAAAGGCAAGCTCTACATTCTGACGATACCGGAGAACCAAAGCGATCTCTATCAGTTTCCGCCGGAAGTGCTTTCGCAGATCCGGCGGGACCTGATGGGTGAGATCCCGGTCTACCTGGACGCCCCCAGCAAGATCTGCCTGTTTACGTACGACAACAACACCTTCGTCACGCGGAGCTATCAGACCGGCCCGGTGCGTTACAAGATCGTCGTCAAGAAGGCATCCGCCAAGCTGTTCGACTTACGCTCGGGCGCTCAGTTGCGCGGGTATGTGGACGGCAATACGACGGTCTTCGAGGTACTGCACATGCCGCGGACCTATGCGGCGTACCGGTTCGAATGAAAAAAGGGGTCTGACCCCTTTTTCTTCAAAAAAGGGGTCAGACGCCATTTATCTGGCGCATGATCGCCACGCTGTTCGAGGTTCCGATGCGCGAGGCCCCGGCTTCGATCATGGCCAGCGCCGTCGCCAGATCGCGCACGCCACCGGCGGCTTTCACCCGGGTCGAGGGTCCGGCGGCCTGGAGCATCAGCTTCACGTCCTCCACCGTCGCGCCGGCGGGGCCGAAGCCGGTGGACGTCTTCACGAAATCGGCGCCCTCCTCGCAGGCCATGCGGCAGACCGCGATCTTCTCGTCGCGGGTCAGAAAGCAGGTTTCGAGGATCACCTTGGTGATGATGCCCCGCGGTTTGCACACGCTCACCATGTTCGAGATCTCGCGCCGCACCACGTCCGCGCGGCCGCCCTGCAAAGCGCGAATGTTGATGACCGTGTCGATTTCGGTGGCGCCCTTGTCCACCGCGTCGCGGGTTTCGAAGGCTTTCGTCTCGACGGTGTTCTGGCCCAGCGGAAATCCGATGGCCGCGCCGACGCCGACTCCGGTCCCAGCAAGCAGCCGGGCGCACGTTTCCACCTCGGCCGGGTTGATGGCCACCATCGCGAAACCGTAGTGGACGGCCTCCTCGCAAATCCGTTCCATCTCCTCGGGACTGCCGAAGGGCTTCAGAAACGTGTGGTCGATCATCCCGGCCAGCTCAGCCAGTTTCATGCGCGCTTTCCTTTCGAACGCTCAGTACCGCAGCAGAACCTTGAGGCTCTGCCCACTGGCCACCGCCGCCAGAGCTTCGCCGATCCGGTCGAGAGGAAACTCGTGCGTGACGAACTCGGCAGACTGGAGCCGGCCATCGCGGATCCAGTCGCAGAGGGGTTCCATAGCCGCGCGCTCGCGGCGCCGGGTGGGCCACTGGTGAACGTACAGATTGAAATTGTAAGGCCCCCGATGCTTGTGGATGGCGATGCCGGGTTCGGCGATCACGCCGTAAACGCAGATGGCCCCGCCCATCCCGATCAGATCCAAACCGGCGTTCACGATGGACTCGCTGCCCACGGCGTCGATCACCGCGTCCAGCGGCTTGCCCCTGCGCCGCGCCAGTTCCGCCAGACCGGGGCTGTCCGGAGCGAACGCTTCGTCAGCTCCCATCGCAAGCGCCCGGGCGCGCTTCGATTCCAGCGGGTCCACCACGCCGATGTAGCCCAGGCCCAGCAGCCGGCCCAGTTTGACGAAGCTCGCTCCCACGGGGCCGGCGCCGAAGATGACCACGTCGTCGCCGGCCTGGAGGTGAAAATCGCCGAAGCCGCCGTACACTTCGCGCCAGGTGCACAGCAGCACGGCGGCTGCGAGCGGGATATCGGGTACCACGGCGCGCTGGATCTCGTAAACCTCCGCCCACCCGTGTGCGGCATCGGCCACGCCGTCCGCCACCATGGCGTCGTGATCGTTCACCAGCGTGTATTCGCAAAAGCCGCCCCACCCGCTCGAGTAACCGGCCTCGCCAAAGTCGAAGACCAAGCCGCCGATGGCGCGCTGGCCAAGCTGGAAGTTGCGCACCTTGGCGCCCACGGCCTCGACGATGCCGGCCGATTCGTGACCCAGCACTAGCGGGTACCGGTCGACGCCGGGGAAATGCCCGGCCACCAGCTTGCCGTCGGTCGAGTTGCAGAGGCTGGCAACCTCGGTCCGCACCAGCGCCTGGTACGGCCCGGGCTCGGGCTTCTCCAACTCCACGATCCGCACTTCGCCCGGCTGGGTAACGACTACGGCTCTCATAAGTTCAACCCCGCCATCTCCTCATACACATCCACCAGCGAACGGTAGGCATGTTCGAAAACCGGCATCAGCTTTCGATACACCTCGCGATTCTCCGCGTTCGGCGTGGCCGTTTGGTCCACGCGCACGAAGCGGTGGATCACCTCGAAATCGCGGAAAACTCCCGCCGCCACGCCGCCAATCACGGCCGCGCCCATGGAGGTGGCCTCTTCCAGGAAATTGAGCGATTGCACCGGGCAATCGTACACGTCCGCCATGATCTGCCGCCACACCTGGCTGCGCGCGCCGCCGCCGATGACGGTCATGGCGGCGATGGGCAAGTGGCCGCGGAAAATGTTGACGATGATGCCCAGGTTCATGGCGATGCCTTCCAGCACCGCGCGCAGCATGTCTTCCCGCCGCGTGGCCAGGTTCAAGCCGAGGAACGCGCCGCGGGCGTTGGGATTCCACCAGGGCGTGCGCTCGCCCAGCATGTAGGGCAGAAACAGGACCCCGCGCGCGCCGGCGGGCACGCTCGCCACGGCGTCGTCGATCAGCTTGTAGGGGCTCACGCCGGTGCGTGCGGCCCTGCTCCACCTCCGGCTGGCACAGCGTGTTCTTGAGCCAGTTGTGGCTGGCGCCGGCGGTCTGCATGGTGCCGCTGGGGTGCAGATAGCCGGGGACGCAGTGTGCCCAGTTCATGGTGCGCATCTGGGGATCGACGATGGGCTCCTTCACCGTCAGCGCCACCCACGAAGAGGAGCCAAGGTAGTTGTACGCCGCGCCCGGGCGGATGCAGCCCACGCCTACCCCCGCGCAACTTCCGTCGCCGCCGCCCACGGCCACCGGCGTGCCCTCCTTCAGCCCCGTCTCGCCGGCGGCTTGCCGCGTGATGACGCCGAGGATGGCTGTGGACTCCATGGGCTCGGGGAATTTCTCGCCATCCAGGGCCGCCAGATCGACGATCTTCTCCGACCAGCGGAACGTATTCAGGTCGAAGGCGTTGGTGCCCGAGGCGTCGGAATAGTCGGTGGCCATGCGCCCGGTCAGCCGGCAGTTGATGTAGTCCTTGGCGCAGAGGGTCTTGAAAGTGCGGGCGTAGATGGCTGGTTCATGATCGCGCACCCACATCAGCTTTTCGAGCGGGTAGGAGGCGCTGGCGCGATGGCCCACGATGCGGTAGAAACTGGCGAGGTCGATCTGCGAAAGGACCTGCGCCGTCTCGGCGGTAGCCCGTTGGTCGCAGTAGAGGATCGACGGGCGGAGCGCCGCGCCTTCGCGGTCCACCGGCGTGCAGCCCATCATCTGCCCGCTCAAAGCCACCACGGCCACCTCCGACGCCTCGGCCTTGGCTCGCCTCTAATAACTGCCGGGTGGAGAGGCAGATGGCTCGCCACCAGTCTTCCGGGTCCTGCTCCGCCCAGTTGCCGTTGAAGTAATGCGTGTCATAAGCCGCACGTGCGGCTGGCCACCAGCGCGCCATCGTACGTGTACAGGGTGGCCTTGTTGCCGCTGGTTCCCAGGTCGTGCGCCAGTAAGTAACGTGCCATAGCTCCTCAGCGATAACCGAATAAGTTGGCGCCGGTCCAACCGACCAGACCCATAATTGCGCCGCCCACGGCGCCACCCACGATGGCGGCGGCCAACCGCGGCACGCTCTCCGCGGCCATGCGGAGCTTCCGGCCCTTGGGGATGCCGCATAGCCCGCAAACCCAGAGGCCGGCGCCGATGGCGGTGCCCATGTCCACCCATGGCGACGCGCCGCGGAATCCCTGGTAGATCAGGCCGAACTGCTTCGAGCCGCCCTCGGGATGCGGAATGCCTTCGGGATGGATGCCGAAGCCCGGCAGCTTGTGGTTCATCACCCAGAAGGTGCCGACGATGATGCCGGCGGCCATCATGCCGCCGATGGCGCCGAAATCGTCCACCAGGCGGCTCCAGCAGATGATGACGACGAAGGTCACGCAGAAAGCGCCGAACACGGTGGTCAGGACGCTGACGGGCGACATGCCCAGCCAGTCGATGTAATGCGCGGCCCACTCAAGCACCGGCGTCCTCCTTCCGATCGCCGGGAGGCCTGCCCGGCTGGAAGCTGGGATGACGCTTCTTCACCTGGGCCGCGGCAATACCGGCCAGCGCGCCGCCCGCCAGGCAGCACAGAATCACCGGCACGGCGTGGCGGAACTGGGAGTTGAAGCGGACCATGGCCCACGCGATGCCGGCCGAGGATACGGCCCATCCCTGGTCCACCCAGATGCGGTCCGGCTCGTTCCAGACGATGCCGAGCCAGTGGTTCATGTACCAGCAGATGCTGATGACGATGGCGGCGGTGATCCACCCGCCCATGATGCCGTAGGTCTTCCACATTTCCGGCCAGATGCCGAAAGCACAGCGCACCGCAGATGGCGCCGCCGATTCCGGTTGTCACGAGCCTCATTTCGGCTCTCCCAGATCGATCACGGACATCCTGGCGGGCGTGGTGTGCCGCTGGCTGACCTTGTCGGGCTCGAAGACCGCATCGAAATTGGATACCACCAGGCGGCCTTGCCATACGACCGGCTCGCCCGGTTCATTCAGGTCGCCGTTGCGGCCGCCGGTGTCGCGGGTTCTGCGCCAGCACGGAAATCCTGCCGGCGGGAGTCACTTTGGCGATGGCGTTGTTCGAAAAATCGGCCACATAGAGGTTGTCGGCCGGGTCCACGCAGATGCCGTCGGTGGTGCGCATTTTGGCGGTAACGGCTTTGGCGAGGAAGCCGGAAACGCCGGGGTCGAGCGAGTAGTCGTGATCGGTCTTGGCGAAGAGGGTATTCTGAGAAACCTTGCCGTTGGCGTCCAGAACGATCTTCTGAATCCTGCCATCGCCGAAATTGCCCACGTAGAGGTTGCCCTTGCTGTCGAACACAATGCCATCGGCGCCGTACTGCGCGAACCGGTTCTCGGTGACGAAGGTGACCAACAGGTTCGGGTCGGCCAGGGTGTTGCTCACCTGGATGCCGCGGCCGTCCGCCGGGAAGCGATACACCGCGCTCACCATCAGGCCGTCGGGGCGCGTGACTTTCGGCAGCTTGGAGACCGTTACGTAGACCTGCCCGTTGTGGTAGCGGAGTCCGTTGGGGTGACTGATGCCCTGGGCCAGAACCGTGGTCCCGGCGAGTTCGCCTCCCGAGATCTTTAAGCGGAGAATGCGGCCCTGATTCAGCTCGCCATGGGTTCCGTTGCCCGTTCCCCAGTTCTGATTGTCGACCACGTACAGCTCGCCCTGAGGTCCGAACTCGATGCCCATAGGACACGCCCGGCCGGTCTCGGCCAGGATGGGGCAGTCGAACCACTTGCGGACTTTGCGGTCCTTGCCGATCTTGATGAAGCAGCCCGGAACCGAAGGCTTGGCGGCCCCCTTGGGATAGCTGGCGAAGTTGGGGCAGGCCACCACCAGGTCGCCATCGGGCGCGATGGCCATGCCGTCGGGTGTGACCGCGTAAGCCGGCAACTCGACCAGCAACTGAGGCTTCGTCTGTCCGTCGAGCAGAGCGATGGCTCCCAATCCCAGAGCGGCCAAAAGGATTGCGGCAAGGCGGCGGAACAGCCTGGAATAAGGTGCTGCGTGTCCGATTTTCGTCATTTTGAATACTATAGCGCGCGGCGCTTCCCTGGGACGCGAACCCGCCGCCGGTGGCGCAAGCTCCCTGCCGGATAGGGGATGTTGGGTGTACTCTGATGAGGGTCGGGAGACATTCATGAAGAAACCGGTTCTCATTTTGGTCGTAGTTTTCGCCGCCATCTGTGTTGCGGTGGTCGGGTTGGCGCTGGCGTTCTTTTTCTGGCCCGGCGGCCGAAGCCTTCCCACCAGGATCTACTTCGGGCTCGGCGGCAGACCTGGGGCGGAACTGCGGTTTCAGGTTCAGGTCCAGGACGCCATCGAAGACGAGGCCGATCGGGTTATCGGCGGCCTCGCCGAGGAGTTGCTGAAGACCGGCAACGCAGCCATCGACCGGAATGAGCCCTCGACCGCCGAACAGGCGGACTCCATCCAGGTCAACGTGAACGGCGTGGCGCCGGAGGCGGCCGGCGAGCTTCGCAAACTTGCCGAGGCGAAGTTTCCCGACTGGATACTGACGCCGGTAAATCCGACCGGCTACCGGCTGAACCCGCGCGCGGGGGCACTGGCGGCGTGGAAGAGGCTGGCCGTCGAGCAGACGATCTCCATCACGCAGAGCCGGATCTCGGAACTTGGGTTGATGGGCCGCGTCCAGCGCGGTAGCGGCGCCTTTGAAATCACCGTGCAACTGGTCGGCTCGCCGGACGATCCCGAGCGTCTGAACCGGTTCCTTTCCACCCGCGCCAGCCTCCGGATAACCGCGGTCACGGACGGGCCGTTCGACTCCCAGGATGAAGCGCTGGCCAGACACGGCGGCGTGCTCCCGTTGAGTACCAGGCTGCTGAAGACGCTGCCGCGCGGCGCCTCCGGCGAAGGGTGGTACGTGGTGAGCCTCACGCCGGTCCTCACCGGCCGCGACCTGCGCAACGCCCGGCCGGGGCAGGACGACATGCGAAGGCACTTTACCAGTTTCTCGCTATCGCCGGAGGCCGGGCAGCGGTTCGGCCGTTTCACGGAGGCCAATATCGGCAACCGGCTGGCGGTGGTGCTGGACGACCGGATCGTGAGCGTGGCCGTAGTTCAGTCGCGCATCGAGGATTCCGGGGAGATCAATGGGCTGAGCACCGAAGAGGAAGCCATGGACCTTTCGCGCTACCTGCGGAGCGGATCGCTGCCGGCACGGCTTGTCGCGCTCCCGCAAAAAGGGGTCTGACCCCTTTTTCGCCGAAAATCTGTTACCGTGAATCCGGAGAATCGACATGCAGCCGTTCCGGTATCACGTTTTTGCCTGTGAGCAGCAGAAGCCCGAAGGCGCGCCGTGTTGCGCGGCGCGAGGCGGAGGCCAGGTTCTGGAGGCGCTGCGGCGCGAAGTCGGCATGCGCGGGCTGGTGGAGCAAGTCCAGGTGACGGCGTGCGGTTCGCTGGGCTTGTGCGAGCACGGCCCGAACCTGGTGGTGTATCCCGAAGGCGTCTGGTATTCGGGTGTTACCGAGGCGGACGTGCCGGAGATCGTCCACTCGCATTTCCAGGAAGGCACGCCCGTCGCGCGCCTGGCGCAAACCGACCAGGCGTGGGTGCACGCGGAGATCCTGAAGAGCCGCGAGAAGATGCTGGCGGCGCGCCGCGTCCAGGAGGCCTCCGGAGCGGTCCCTGACGACCTGAACGAGCGCATGCGGGCGTTTCAGGAAAGCCGCGTCATGCTCACGGCGCTGGAACTCGACTTGTTCACGGCCGTGGGGGACGGCGCCTGCGCGGCGGAAGTGGCCGCCAGACTGGGCGCCGATCCGCGCTCCACCGAGATGCTGCTGAACGCGCTGGCGTCGCTCCGCCTGCTGGCCAAGCGCGACGGCGTGTTTCGCAACTCGCCCGCGGCGGCGCGCTACTTCACCGCCGGTTCCCGCGACAACGCCCGGCCGGCCTTGCTGCACACCGCGCACCTGTGGCAGCGCTGGTCGGCGCTCACGGAGTGCGTGCGGGCCGGCACCGCCGTGGGCCACGAAGAAACTTCCCGCGGCGGCGCGGACTGGACCGAGGCCTTCATCGCCGCCATGCACCGCAACGCTTCGGAGCGCGCGCCGCTGGTGGTGGGCGCGGTGGGCGCCGAGAACGCCGGCCGCATGCTGGACGTGGGCGGCGGGTCGGGCGCTTATTCGATCGCCTTCGCCCAGGCCAACCCCGCGTTGCGCGCCGATATCCTGGACCTGCCCGCCGTCGGGCCGATTGCGCGCGGCCACATCGAGCGGGCCGGAGTGGCGGACCGCGTCACGGTGCGCGCGGGCGATCTACGTTCGGACCGCCTGGGCGAAGGGTACGACCTGGTGTTCATGTCCGCCATCTGCCACATGCTCAGCCCCGAGGAGAATCTCGATCTGCTGGGCCGCTGCCGCGAGGCGCTCGCTCCCGGAGGCCGGGTGGCGATTCAGGACTTCATCCTGGAGCCGGACAAGACGTCGCCGCGCTTTGCCGCGCTGTTCGCGCTGAACATGCTGGTGGGAACGCGCGGCGGCAGCAGCTACAGCGAGCCGGAGTATGCCGCCTGGCTGGGCGAGGCGGGTTTCGCGGAGGTCCGCCGCGTGCGCCTGCCGGGGATCACCGGCCTGATGATCGGGATGCGGCCGTCTACGGGGATGTCCGCCGCCTGAGTTGGAGCCCGTAAAGATAAGCGGAAATATCGGCCATCTCCGAGCCCGTGAATCGAGGCCAGGGGATGTTCCGCTGCCGCATCGAATCCAACATCGCCGGGCCGTGTTTCCACAAGGCGGCCACCATTCCGAACGAAGTCATTCTTCCCGACATCTCCGACCGGCCCGGCGCGCCGCTCGATGGATTGTCGTGGCAGACGCTGCAACGCTTCTTCGCAAAGAGCCGCCCGCCGATCTCCGGGTCGCCGCGCTCTTCGAAGAACTGCGTGGCGACCAGGTAGCCCACCACGCGGCGCATCTCCGCGTCGCTGAGCGGCGTCTGGTGATACCCGGTGCGGAAGGGGTGGTTCCACATGGCCGCGGCGAAGTCGGTGAGGCCGTACCGGGTGCGGTGACCTTCGAGCGCCAACGCCCCGCGGTGGCATGCGGCACAACCCTTGGACTCGATCAGCGCACGGCCGATCTCCGGCGATGCCGGCGCGAATCCGGCCGTTTGGCCATTCGGCCGCAGGCTCCGCAGCCAGGCGAGGACATCGGTCAGCTCCTGCGCGGTGAACAGTGGATACGGAACTTGCGCCCTATCGAGCGAGCGCGCCATGTCTCCGGAGTGGTTCCACATCCTCTGCGCCAGGGCGATCGGGTCCCACGGAGAATCCCATTCGGCCACCGGCCTGATGCCGGCGCGGACGGGAGACTCGATCCCATGACATTGCCCGCAGCGATGGAGAAGAAACACCTGTTTTCCGCGCCTGGCGTTGCCGGGAGTCTCGAAATAGCTGGCCGCGTAGAAAAAGGCGAATAAGTCGGCGGCCTGCTGATCGTCGAGCACGGGTCTGGCCACGCCTGCGCCCGCCATCGCGCTCCACATCCGCGGAGCGTGGTTCCAGATGAGGCCCGCCAAGCGGTAGGGGTCGAAGCTTCTATCCCGTCCCCGCCCAAGATCCGGCGCCTTCTTCCCGCCCACCCCGTTCACGCTGTGGCAGATGGTGCACTTGAGGTCCTGAAACCACGCCTTGCCACGTTCCGCATCTCCCAGCAACAGGCTCCTGGTAGCGCACATTGCGGGGCTGACGGCGGCGATGATGAGAAGCGAACGCCAAGTCTGCATACTCCCCAGGGTTGCATACTAAGCCGATGCCGGCGGAAAGGCCCGGACGCCCGAGGGCATCCGGGCGGGCCATCGCGGCTACTTAAGCGACGGCGAGAGTGACCACGCCGGTTCGAAGCGGCAAGGTCACGCGGGCGACTTCCGGGTTAGCGCGGGCGATTTCGCGTTCGGTCTTGGACTTGGGCACGCTGACTGCCCAGCCGCTGCTGGGTTCCGACCACGCTTCGGCAAGGAAGTACTTGTCGCCGTACTTGTGGAACACCAGACGGCCTTGGCCGCTATCCTTGCCGTCACCGATGTTGGTGGTAGGGGAAAGCGCCCCGGCCCCGGGCGTGAAGCCGCGCACCATCAACACGGCGGGCGTACGGGTGATGTCATAGTGCCCGGCGGGCATGACCTTGCTCGCGAAGCTGAATTCGAACGGAACGTCAGCTCGTCAGTTTCTGTTGGCCAAAGGCGGAAGCTGCTGCGAGCAACGCCAGGATGCCCAGCGTCGCGAAAGATTTGTTTGTCATGGTGGACCTCCTTAAGTCCTCGTAGTTGACGAGCTGGTTCTTGCTCGTTGGGCCTGCACCGAGGCGGCAGCACCGGGACTTTCGGTTGCTCCCGCTCCTCCGATCAGGTCCGCCCTTGATATGGCACGTGACGCGCCATACCCGCGATGAGCGTGCGCCGATGCGGCGAAATTGGGGCAACTCGCTGAAGGGATTGAATGACCGGGACTCCCGGCGCTACCTGAACCGTGCGTATTCGCCCGCTGGAGGTCTATCCGATCGTGTGGTGAGTATCCGCCCGGATAGGAATGTGCTAAAGATGGGATCGAGGGGGCTCATGCGCCGCGTGCTTCAATCCGAGGCTGGTCGGGATTGGCGGTCCGGTGGAAGGCGGACTTTTTGGCCTTTCCGACGACGATCTCTCGATTGGACGCGACGCCGTCAAACCATACTCCCGATCGACGATCCTTCCATAGCCGCGTGCCATTGCCGCATCCGCCGGCGAGCCGGAGACGAGTTCGAAATCCAGGACGTGGGCTCGGACGGCGCGACCCTGGTGAATGGCCTGCCCGTGACTGAGCGGATCCTGCCGCACGGCGATGAAATCCACCTGGGCGACTGCCGTTTTCTTTTCCGCGGTGGGACGCGGAGCTGCTGCCCGTAACGCGGCTGGCGGACGCCGGCGCTGCGCTCAACCCGGAGCGGGAGAACTGCTCGTACCGGATGACGGCGGCCTCGCCCGAGGAAGCCGCGGCCGATTCCCAGACCCTGTGCTCCCTAACCACGCTGCTCAGAGTCGGCGCCGGCATCCAGTTGGTCCGCAGCGCGCAAGAAATTGCGCAGCAGCTTCTGGAGGCGATTTTCGAGGCCATTCCCGCGCAGCACGGCGGCATCCTGCTGTTCGATGGCGAAAGCCAGGAGCCGTCCTTCGCCTCGTACCGGGATCGCGAGGCGGGACCGACGGCAACGGTGCGCAGCTACCGCGCGATCGTCGATCGGGTGCGGCGCGAAGTCACCGGCATCCTGGCCACCGGCATCCTGCCGGACCGGTCGGCGGGGGCCGCGAGGGACCGAACCGAGCCGCAGCCTCGCAGCGTGCTGGCGGCGCCCATCGTCGCCCTGGCCAGGACCCTGGGCGTCATGTATCTGGATTCCCGCGACCCCAGCGAGCCGTTCCATGAGGACCACCTGGAGCTGGCGGGTTCCGTCGGCGCCATCCTCGGCCTGGCCCTTGAGAACGCGCGCCGCCTGGAATGGCTGGAGACGGAGAATCTTCGTCTCCAGGAGGCGATTGGCATCCGTCATGAGATGGTCGGCGGCAGCCCGCGCATGCGCGAGGTGTACCAGTTTGTGTCGAAGGTGGCGCCGACGGACTCCACCGTCCTGATCCGCGGCGAGAGCGGCACGGGGAAAGAACTGGTGGCGCGCGCCATCCACCACAACAGCCGGCGCGCGGACATGCCGTTCCTCGCCGTCAACTGCGCCGCATTGTCGGAGACCCTGCTGGAAAGCGACCTCTTCGGTCACGAAAAGGGAGCCTTCACCGGAGCGTATGCGGAGAAGCGCGGCAAGCTGGAACTGGCGGACCGCGGAACCGTGTTTCTGGACGAGGTCGGAGAAATGCCGCCGGCCTGCCAGGCGAGGCTGCTGCGGGTGATTCAGGAACGCGAGTTTGAGCGCGTGGGGGGAACGCGCGCGATCCGTTCCGATATCCGCCTCATTGCGGCGACCAACCGCGACCTGAAGGCCGCCATCGAGCGTGGCACGTTCCGGACGGACCTATATTACAGGCTCAATGTGGTGTCCGTGACGATGCCGCCTTTGCGCGACCGCCGCGAAGACATCCCGCTGCTGGCCAGTTATTTCGTCGCCAGGCACGGCAAGAAGGCCAGGCGCAGGGTAAGCGGCATCGCCCGTGAAGCGCTCGCTTGCCTTCAAGCTTACGACTGGCCGGGCAACGTCCGGGACCTGGAGAACGCCATCGAGCGCGCCGTGGTGCTCGGCTCGACCGATCTCATCCTGGCGGAAGACCTGCCGGAAGCCGTGCTCGAGAGCTTGCCAACGGGGACGCGCCCGATCGGCGGCTACCACGAAACCATCCGCAACGAGAAGATGAAGGTGATTGTCTCCGCGCTCGAACAGGCCGGCGGCAGCTTCACGGAGGCGGCCAAACTGCTCGGCATCCACCCCAACTACCTGCACCGGTTGGTTCGTAATCTCAACCTGAGAGGCGCGATCTCGAATCCGGCTGGCGAGTAGTGCCTTGACCGCGAGAAACCGTTCCTTCCCACGGGCCGCTCGCTCGCGCTCGCGGTTCTGTCCGGAACCGCGAGCGCGAGCGAGCGGCCCGGTAATGGCGCCAGATCACACGGCCGAAGACCTAGCCTACTTCCCGCTCACCAGGAACACCGCCGTTTCGGCCAGCAGGTTGGGCATCGCCACGATCTTGCGGTGTCCCGCCAGGAAGTACCGCCGCTCCACCAGCAGGCCCTCCGCCGCGGCCAGTTCCTCGAAATCCTGCACCGTCAGGAAGTGGATGTTGGGCGAGTCGTACCACTCGTAGGGAAACAGTTTGGTGCGCGGCGCGCGCCCGCTGAAGAGCATCGACAGCCGCACCCGCCAGTGTCCGAAATTCGGAAAGGCCACGATCACGCGGCGTCCCACGCGCACCATCTCGCGCAAGACCTGCCGCGGATGGCGCGTCTCCTGCAAGGTCTGGCTGAGGATCACGTAATCGAAGGCCCGGTCGGGATAGTCGGCCAAACCTTCGTCGATGTCGCTCTGGTGCACGGAGACGCCGCGCGCGATGGCCCGCGCCACCTTGGGGCCGGAAATCTCGACGCCGCGGCTATCCACTTCCTTGTTGGCCGCCAGCCAGGCCAGCAGTTCGCCTTCGCCGCAGCCCAGGTCGAGCACCTTGGTCCGGGGCTCCACGATTTCGCCGATGATGGCGTAATCGCTGCGGCCCAGCAGTTCGCGCACGAAGGGCGATTTCTTGGGGGTCTCGGCGGTCATGCGATCTTCTCGAAGGTGCTGGCCAGGAAGCCGCGAACCAGGTTGGTTTGTTCGGCCACGTCCACCAGGAACGAATCGTGCCCGTAGTTGGCCTGCAGTTCGACATACGCCACGTCGCAGTTGCGCGACCGCAGCGCGCGCACGATCTCCTGCGACTGGTAACTGGGATACAGCCAGTCGGAACTGAAGCTGATCACCAGAAACCGCGCCGAGGCCGCTTCCATGGCCGCGTTCAGCGTCCGGTGACCGCTCGTGAGGTCGAAATAGTCCAGGGCCTTGGTGATGTAAAGGTATGAGTTGGCGTCGAATCGATTCACGAACTGGAGACCGCGGTAGCGAAGATAGCTCTCCACCTCGAAGTCCACGTCGAAGCCGAAACTGAAGGTTTCCTTGTCGCGCAGGCGGCGGCCGAACTTCTCGCGCATGCTGTCGTCGCTCATGTAGGTGATGTGTCCCACCATGCGCGCCACGGCGAGGCCGCGAGCCGGAGGGTTGCCGCCGTAGTAGTCGCCGCCGTTCCAATCGGGGTCCGCCATAATGGCCTGGCGGCCCACTTCATTGAAGGCGATCTGCTGCGCGCTGTGACGGGTGGTGCAGGCGATGGGGATGGCCGCGACCACGCGGTCCGGGAAAGAGACCGCCCATTCGAGCGCCTGCATGCCGCCCATGGAGCCGCCCGCCACCGCCAGCAGTTTTCCGATCCCCAGGTGGTCTACCAGCATCTTCTGCAGGCGGACCATGTCGCCGATGGTGATCACCGGGAACGACATGGCATAGGGGCGCCCGGTGGCGGGGTCGATGGAGGATGGTCCGGTGGTGCCGCGGCATCCGCCCAGCACGTTGCTGCAGAAGACGAAATACTGGTTGGTGTCGAAGGCCTTGCCAGGCCCGATCATGTTGTCCCACCAGCCCGGCTTCCCGGTTTCGTGGCTGATTCCGGCGGCGTGCGCGTCCCCGGTGAAGGCGTGCAGTACCAGAATGGCGTTCGATTTGGCGGCGTTGAGCCGGCCGTAGGATTCGTAGGCCACTTCGACGGGCGTCAGCGTGGCGCCGTTGTCGAGCGGCAGGGAATCGAACCGTACGGTATGAGCTTCGACGATCACCGGGCGAGAATTTAATGATACCTTACGGAGCCGGCGCCGGCTTAGCCAGCCCTTGCGCCCGCTCGCCGATCTTGGCGGCCTCGGTTTCGCGCTTCAGTTGGCGCAGCAGGGCCGCGTAGTTCCGCAGCGTGGCGGCGAGCAGCGCCGTCTCGCCCACCGACGCCGATCCCGGCAAGGCGGGGATGCGCTCCGCCAGCACGATGGCGCGCTTGTACTGCACCTCGGCTTCGGCCCTCTCGCCCTTGCCCTCCAGCACCAGCGCCAGATCGTTCAGGCTCAGCACGTTGGCCTTCTGGATCAGCGCCTGCGCCCGGCGGTAGAGCGGCTCGGCCAGGGCGAACTTTTCCTGCGCGGCGTAAACGGCGGCGAGGTTATCGAGCGTGGTGGCCAACTCCGGATTATCGCCGCCCAGCACCGCTTCCCAGACTGGGAGCGAGCGCTTGTAGAGCGGCTCGGCGTCGGCGAAGCGCCCTTCGAGATAGAACGTCTGCGCCAGTTTGTCCAGGTAGGTGGCCACCTTTTCGTGGCTCGGCCCGTAGAGGCTCTCCTCAATCGAGAGGATATGCCGCAGCGGCGCTTCCTCCAGGTTGAACAACTTCTGCTTGGCGTAGATGTCGGCCAGCGGATCGAGCACCGGAACCAGCGCCACATCCTGCGGGCCGAGGCGCTTTTCGATAATCAGGATGGCGCGCTTCAGGTTGGGCTCGGCCACGGCGAATCGCTTGCGGTCGATATAGAACCCGGCGATAGCGGCGCAATCGTCGGCCAGTTCCAGGTCGTCGGAACCCCGGGCCTTCTCGCGGATGGCGATGGCCCGCAGGTAGGCCTTCTCGGCGTCGGTGAAGCGCTGCATCGCCACGTAGAGGCCAGCCAGCGGTTTGAGGTCGTCGATCAGCTCCGCGCTATCCGGTCCGGCGGCTTTCTGCTTCACGCTCAGCGAACGGAGGTAGAGCCTCTCGGCGTCCGCATTGCGGCCCTGGGCGCGGCATACCGCCGCCAGCGCATCGACGGCCGGGGCGAGCCGCGGATCCTCCGCCTCGAATTCCCGCTCCTGCAACTCGATCGCGCGCGCGAGCAGCGGCTCCGCCTCGGCGTACTTCCCTTGCGCCACCAGCGCGGCGGATTTCCGCCGCAATTCCGCCCAGTCTTCCTGCGCCATGGCAGGGAGCGCCAGAACCAACAGCAAGGCGGCCGCGCGCATCGTCACATGCACCGTCTCCATTGTATCGACCTGGCGCGGTAAAGCAGGGCAGCGCGAGACGCTCGGGCGCGCATAGAAGGGACGAGAACCCGGCAACCGCTTCCCGTCCCACACGGAACCGTGAGCGTCAGCGAGCGGCCCGGGCAGGGGACGGGTCCACCCGGCGCTCGCGGGCTCTCCCCTGCGGCCCGCTGCCGCGCCACCGGACGCCGCGTGGGGGGGCGGCATGGTGCGGTTCATACAGGCGGCTCGGGCCGCTCGCTGACGCTCGCGGTTCCGTGGGGTTTCCCAGGGGGGCTTCGCTTCCAAGTCGCGCACGGGAATCGCTTGGGCGTGTCCTGCCGCCGAAGCCGCTTACACGCTACGCACCGCGCGCTAGGTCTTCGACCGTGTGATTTGGTGCCTTCGCCGGGCCGCTCGCTCACGCTCGCGGTTCCGGACAGAACCGCGAGCGTGAGCGAGCGGCCCGTGGCAAAGGAACAGTATCTTGCGGCCATGGCGCTAGCGCGCGAGTTCCGCCGTTGAATGGCGGCTCCGCAGGCGGACATCGGCGCGGGCGAAGATTCAGCTTTAGTCCCAGCCGAGCTTCACTTGGAACATGGCCCCTTCTTTCGGCAGGGTCAGGCCCCGGGCGGGAGAGGCCGCGGGCTGGGACTTGGCCGGCGTCCAGACGCCATCTTTGTAGATGCCCTCCTCGACCTGCACAAACCGGGCTTCCTTATGGCCCGAAGCCGCGGGAGGCCGGAAATCGATGGTGGTGTCGAACCCTATGACCAGGAACACATCCGGTTGCAATTGGGCGAGCAGCACGCGGCCCGATGGCGCGGCCGGAGGTCCGGTGGGCTCGACCCAACTGGGCTGCCTGGCGAGGGCGGGAGGGAACATCGCCAGCACATCGTAGCGGTCGAAAGAGAGCGTCCGGCCGGGAATGTTCTCCTCCTCGATGGCGGCTTGCAGCTTACCCGTCCCTTGCAGTTCGGTGATGACCGGCGCCGCAGCAGCCAGGAGGCGGAAATTCGCCGCCATATCCGCGAAGCGCGGGCCGAAGTCGCTCGCCGATGGCGCATCGATCCCCACTCCGAACTGCGCGAAGCCGATGGCCGAGTACTCGCCGATGGCCATGAAGCAGTAGCGCGCGAACTCGAGCCCGCGCCCGGTCTCCACGATCAGCAGCGGGTTATCGCGGCGGGCGTAGCGCGAAAGGATCGTCCGGTAGATGACGGCCGAGCGGTGGTAGATATCGGGAGCGATCAGATCGACGGCTGGAGCCGCGGCCTTCCATAAGTCCAGCGTGTGCGACTGACCGCCGCCGCTGGGGTAACTGTCGCCCGGGCGGTCGAAGTCATAGAACCGGTCGTTAGTCCCCGCCCCGCCCATCCAGACGTTCTCATACATCGGCAGCGGGTAGGCAGCCTTTCCGGCCTGAGCAACCGAGTTAATGTACCTGGCCATGTAGTAAGTGGTGAAGGCCTCTTCGGCGAACTGGGGGCCGAAGACCTGGGTCCAGGTTCCGGGCTGCTTCTTGAGCGCGGCCGCGAACTCCGCCGGAACGGGCCCGTGGAACAGCTTGTTGGCGCTGGCTGTGTGGTCGCGGGCGGGCCCCACGATCCCCGGTTCGTTCTCGACCTGCACCAGGATCACGGTCCGGTCGTTCTCGTCGATGTCCCGGATATGTTTCAGCAAGGCCGCGAATGCCTTGCGGTCGGCCGCCAGGGTCGCCTCGCCGTGGGGCGAAAGGGAGTTCGACGCTTTCCCGGCCTCGTCCACCGCCCTTGGAAAACGCGCGGCGTTGGATGTTATCCAATCGGGGAGATAGGCGGTCTCGTCGCCCTTCCAGGTGCCGAACCAAAGGACGATAGCCCTGAGAGAGTGCGCGCGAATGTCGCGCACGATCTGGTTGACCGCGGCGAATTCGAACTTACCCTCCTGGGGCTCGATCAGCTTCCACGGGACCGGAAACTCGACTGTGTTGCCATGGTACGACTGGAAGCCGGGCAGCACCTTGGCCATCTCCTCGGGGACAAAGACACGGTTGTCGACTTGTCCTCCCAGCATAAGGAATGGCTTCCCATCGACAAGGAAGATATGTTGGGCGCCCTTCTTGACCAGTTGCGGAATCGGCCTGCCCTGGGCGAGCGCAATGCAAGCGGCGGCAGCCAGGACCAGCGAGAGCGTGGCGAATCTGCGCGGCACGGTGAACCTCCCTATCTTTGTAAGGGCCTGTCAACGAATAAGCGGCCCATTCGCCGGTCACCGCTCCCTCACGGCCGCGGCTCCGATAGCGCATCGGAGCCGCGGCCGTGAGGGAGCGGTTGGCACGGTTGCTTCGGAACAGACCCTAAGTGAGCGAGACCCAGGATAACCCGGCCCGGCCGCGGAGACAAGGGGCGGGGCGCACTACTTGCCGCGCGCCCGGTCGAACTTCGCCGCCGCCGCTTCCATCATGAGAAAGAACGCCTGGCCTTCCGCAGCTACTCCCGCGTGGTCGAACCTGGGGGCTCCGCAGACCCCTTGCACGAACCCGTAGGAGTCCACCTTGGCCCGCGCCGCGGCGCGCATGCGGTTCGCGGCCGGGACGTAACTGGCCGGCAACCAGCCCCCGGGTACGCCGGTGTAGATACTGAAAGCCAGCATCTGCGCCAGGTTGGTCTCGACAAAGCTCTCCGGCCGGTCGAGCACGTTGTGGAACAGGCCGTCGGGACGCTGGAGAGCCAGGCATCCATCCAGCAGTTCCTTGAGAAACGCGGACACGCGATCGCGATCCGGCTGCCGGGCCGCCGGCAGGGCCGCGATCACCCGCGTCATTCCTGCCGCCGCCCAACCGTTCCCGACTCCCCAGAATGCCTCGTCCCGGAACTGCCGGCGGCCATCGTCCCAGATGTGCGAAAGCAGCTTTTTCGCGGGGCTCCACAGGCGCTTTCGCAGGCCATCGATTTGCAGGATGGCTTCGTCATAGTGGCCGGTCGCCGCCAGGAATGGAGGCGTGGTGTAGAAACTGTCGGACCACATCTCGGGACTGTTGGCGACGTGGTAGCAGGTGCCATCGGCGGCGCGCGGGGCCTTCTTCAGGACGAACTCCAGCATCCCCTGCGCGGCCTCCCGCATCAGCGGATCGGCGGCCAACTCGGCGGCGCGCCAGTACGCCGTTCCGCCCATGGCGGGATCGGTGATCCCACCGCCGATGGCCGCCAGCCGCCCGTCGGCGGCCCTTTCGACAATGGCGCCCTTGGCCATCAGGATGAGCCGCTGGCGGTCGTCCATATCCAGGAACGCCTGGGCCAGAATTCCGTGCTCCCAGGAGTGGCGCTGCATGGCCAAAGCGGCTTCGGCGGCACCAGCCACAAGGTTGTCGCTGGCCGGTGCGGCCGGGGCGGCCGGGGCGGGCAGGACGGCGCCCAGCGCGGCGCTGCTCGATAGAAAACTCCGCCGGTTCATGGTACTCGCTCTCTCCTCAATGCAGAATTGTGCCGGCTAGCGGGCGGCCGGCCGCGTCCAGTATCTCGACACTCGAGATGGTCTTCATGGTCTCATGATCGGCGAAGGTCCAGACCACCCGCTTGTCCCGCGTTACCTCGATCAGGTGAGGGGCCTTGCCGAACTGGCCGTGCCCCAGCCAGTTACTCATGACGGTGTTACCGTTGGGCAGCCGGTGCAGCCCGGTCATGAACTTGAGGCCGATCCCGGGTAACTCGTCGCCGCGGACCTCCCAGACGGTTCGCCCGTCGGGAGCGGCTTCGAACACCCGCGCCGGGGCGCCGTCGCGGTCGGCGCTTGCGATCAGCGTGTTGCCGTCCGGCAGCCGCACCACGCTGTGCGGCCCGCCCGGAGCCGCCACCTGCCAGACTACTTTGCCGGCAGGATCGTACTCGCGCACCACCTGCAGGCCGTAATGCGCCACCAGGTAATTGCCGTTGGCCAGCTTGCGCGCATTGCGCATATAGGCCGAGCCGCCGTCCTGGCCCTCCGGCAGCAGCCGCACCTGGTGAACGATCCGCCCCTCCGGATTCACCTCCAGAAGACGCCCGGCGTTGCACTCGCCGATGAACGTGTTGCCGTTGGGAAGCCGCTGGCAGGCGTAGATCTCGCTGGCTGATTCGTACGCGAACGCCACACGCCGGTCGCGCGTCACTTCCTTGACGCCGTGTCCCGTATTGAACAGCAGGTTGCCGCTGGGAAGCACCCAGATGTCGTTGGCGTTGGGAGCATCGTAGCTCCATTCCACTTTGCCCGCCTCGTCCACCAGGAAGACCTTGCCTTGGGTGTAGTCGGCGCAGGCGAATCGATGGCCCGGCGCGGCCACGGCGCAGCCCAACACAATCAACGCACACCACAGCTTCATGAGAGAACTCCGCTGGAAACTGAAACGTCCCGACTCTCATTATACGGACGGGGAGCCGGGCGGGGAGACGGTTTTGGCGTGGCTAGCGGAGACCGGGGGCCGCCATCGGCCGGCCATGGGAGGCGCCGGCGGCCCGGCAGACAACCCGGGTGGTGGCCGGAGGCACGGATACGCGGCGCGGCGCGGCGCGGGGCGGTCAGTTCGAGGCCGGCGCCGGCTGCGCGGTTTCGCGATCGGACCCAGTGACGCGGGCGATGACTTCCATCATCTGGCCGGGTTGGATCGGTTTTGAGACGTAGCCGTCCATTCCGGCCTCGAGACACCGCTCCTGGTCGCCCTTCATGGCGTGCGCCGTCATGGCCACGATGGGCACGTGCTTGCCGGTCGAGCGCTCCCGTGTCCGGATGGCCGCCGCGGCATCCAGTCCGCTCATGTTGGGCATTTGCACGTCCATCAGCACCACGTCGAATTCGCCGTTTTCCACCGCCGCCACGGCCTCCGTGCCATCGTTGGCCACGGTGATTGAGTGCCCTTGCTTCTCCAGCAGCCGGATGGCCAGTTTCTGGTTGATGGCGTTGTCCTCGGCCAGCAGGACGCGCAGCTTCGGGCGCGACTCGTTCAGCGAGTGGCGCGTCAGAGGCTCCTGCCCCGGCGCGACCGGCCGCCCCAGCGAGCGGGCGATGGCATCCAGCAGGGCCGACTGTTTGACCGGCTTCATCAGGTAGACTTCGATGCCGATTTCCCGGCAGCGCGCGGCGTCGCCCCGCTGCCCCGCCGAGGTCAGCATGAACAGGCGCGTGTCCCGCAAATCGGGATGCGCGCGGATGCGCGCCGCCAGCGTGAAGCCGTCCATGCCGGGCATTTGGAAATCCAGGATGGCCAGCGGGAACGGGCAGCCCGCGGCGCGCGCCTGATCGAGCATGGCGATGGCCGACTCGCCGCCATCCACCGCCAGGGGCCTCATCCCTTTGGCACGCAGCATCTCCACCATGACCGCCCGGTTGGTGGGATTGTCGTCCACGATCAGAACCGGCACTCCGTCGAGCGGCGCCGCGGCCGGTTGCGGCGGGGCCTGGCCCAGGGCCATGGCCACCGTGAAGTGGAAGGCGCAGCCCGGGCCGGGGGCTTCGGCGGGGAGGTCCGCGCGCGGGCTCTCCACCCAGATGCGTCCGCCCATGAGTTCCACCAGGCGGCGGGAGATGGCCAGGCCCAGGCCGGTGCCGCCGTACTTCCGGGTGGTCGAGGCGTCGGCCTGTTCGAAGGCCTCGAAGACCGCTTTCTGCTTGTCCGGCGGGATGCCGATGCCGGTGTCGGCCACCCGCAGGTGCAGCAGTCGCGGCTTCGCCGTCGCCGCGGAGTCGAGCGTGACCTCGACCGACACTTCGCCGCGCTGCGGTGAACTTGATGGCGTTGCCCACCAGGTTGATGAGGATCTGGCGCAGCCGGCCGGGATCGCCCACCAGTTCGTCGGGCACTTCCGGCGCCACCCGGCAGAGCAGGTCCAGCCCCTTGCCGTCGGCCCGCGCCATCAGGGTGTGCAGCGAATCGGCGATGCAGTCGCGCAGCAGGAAATCGACCGGCGAGATGTCCAGCTTCCCGGCCTCGATCTTGGAGAAATCCAGGATGTCGTTGAGCAGCGTGAGCAGTTGATCGGCCGAGGTTTTGGCGGTGAGCAGATAGTCGCGCTGTTCGGGGGTCAATTCGGTTCCCAGCGCCAGGTCGGTCATGCCCATGATGCCGTTCATCGGGGTGCGGATCTCATGGCTCATGTTGGCCAGGAAGGCGCTCTTGCTGAGGCTGGCCGCTTCGGCGGCGATCTTGGCCGCACGCAACTGCCGGTAGCGCGATACCAGGAGCCAGACCAGTCCCGCGATGATCAGCGCGCTGAAACCCAGGATGCACAGGAACCCGGCCTCCCGGTACCAGGGCAGCGGCACGGAGAGGTCGAACACCGGTGGGTGGGGATCGACGTTTCCGTTACGGTCCATGGCGCGGACCTGGAAGTGGTGGGCGCCCGCGCGGAGGGCGCGGAACTTGGCCCAGTTCTCCTCCGCGAACGGGCTCCATGGGCCGCCGTCGATGCGGTACGAGTACAGCAACCGGCTGGCCGGGGTTTGCTTCCAGCGGTCCAGGCCGCCGAACACCAGGCGGACATTGCCATTGGGGGCCGTCAGGCGCGAGTTGTCGTTCTCCGAAACCAGCGTGCGCGGCGGGTCGGCGTCCGCCTCCGGGTGATACACCGAGAAGCCGCCGTTGGTGGCGGCCCAGACGTTCCCCTGGCGGTCTTCGTAGAGGGAATTCACCACGGGTGACGCCAGCCCTTCTTCCTCCCCGTGGAGAATAGCCACGCCGTCGCGAACCCGGAAGACGCCGTCGGCGGTCCCCACCCAGACGGCGCCGTCGCGGCCTTGGAGGATGTCGCGCACCCGGTCCAATTTGCCGATTACGACCTTCCAGGCGCGGCCATCGAACTCCAGTAGCTTGTCCTTTCCCCCCGCCAACAGCCGGCCGCCGGGCAACTCGCAGAAACCGTAACCTCCCGCGGCGGTGTATCCTTCCTTGGCGCCCACCAGGTCCAGCGTTCCATTGTGGAAGCGCCCCAGCCATCCCGGACCGCCGCTCCACACCGTCCCGGCCCGGTCTTCCTGGACGAACTTGAGGTAGTCGACGTGGAACCCGGGGTAAACGTCGATCGCCTGCCGGAAGCTCCTGCCATCGAAAACGTCCAGCCGGAGACGCTCCAGGCCCGACAATCCCACGCGCACCCAGGCGGTTCCGTCCGGACGCGATCCGATGGCGCCGAATCCCTCTCCGCTGGCGTGCGGAACCTGGCGGAACGCGCCGGTCTCCGGGTCGAACACCAACAGCCGTTGGCGGTCGTAGGGCAGGAACGCGAGGCTCCCGCCGCCCAGAAGAACGGGACGGCTGGTGTCGTTGAGGGTGGCTTCCTTGGGGATCTGATACTGGCGCACCTGTCCGTTCTCGAGGCTCACCAGCCGGTCCAGGTAGCACAGCCACAGGCGTCCCTTGTGGTCTTCGATGGCCCCCGACGCCGTCGCGTCCAGGCCCGCCAGCGCGGGCGGCGTCTGCCATAGTGGCGGCGCATACCGCGCCAGCCCCTGCGAAGTTCCCACCAGCAGGACCCCTCCCTTCTGCGCCAACACCGCGGCGATGGTTCCCCGTAGGGCGCCCTGCCGGGGAACCGGTTCCAGGCGGAGCTGCCGCAGCCGGAAGAGATCGCTGCCTTTCTGCACCCAGAATGTCCCGTCTCCGGCAGGCCAGCCGCGGAGCCTGGCCCGGTCGCCCCGTGCCAGGCTCCGCCAGGCGTTCCCGTCGAACCCCATCAGGCGCTCGTCGCCCGTGTCCACCGATACGCCCGCCACCAGGAACCCGCCGGCGCCATCCGCCTGCGGATCGTGAAACAGCTTCAGCCCGAGTTGCGGTGTCCGGTACTCCTGGCAGTGGAAGCTCAACGGGCTTCCGCCGGCAGTGCACAAGGCCACGCCGCCCGCGCCGCTCACCAGAATCCTTCCGTCCGGCGAGGCCGCGGCATCGCTAAAGGCTCCCAAACCCGTCCGGGCGGCCTCGAGAACTCTGGTGGATTGGCGCGTGGCCGGGTCGTACACGTCCAGCCAGCCGGTGACTACGATCAGGAATCGCCCTCCGCCGAACGCTCTGGGCTTGGGCCCGGAGACCGACAGCGGCCCAGCCCCCTTAAGCTCGTCCAGCGCGTGCAATTCCCACCCATCCCTACCGAGCCTTTGGAGACCCGCGACATCGAGCGCCCATACTCCATCCGGCATCCAATACAGCGTTCGCATGGAACGTAGCGCCGGGAAATGCGTGTCCACCGAGTAGCCGTCCATGCGGCTCATGCCGGAAGTGCCGTGAATCATCCAGAGCGTGGCCGCCGGATCCGCCGCGAACGAATTCACGAACGATTCGGGAAGCCCGTCCGGCGCGCCAAAGTAACGCCATCCCGAGGAGTCCTGGGCGGAGAGGTTCCAGCCGGAGGTTAACAGTACCGCCAGCACGAACCCCCGTGCGGGCAGCCTAGGTGCGATGCGATCCACTAGCTCGCATATCGGCCCGGTTCGGCGACTCCTTGAGAAACTGCCGGAGGTTTGCGGAGCCGTCAGTCTCCCGCTTAATAAATGCGTCTGACCCCTTTTTGTGCCAGTCTTATAGATTGGCTCTCAGTCCGGCACGCACCGCCGCGTTCGATATCCTCCACAGGGTGGAACAGGGCGGCTATGCCTCCGATCTGCTGCGCGCGGCGCCGCTCGATTCGCGTGACGCGGGCCTCGCCGGCGAGATCGTCTTCGGCGTGCTGCGCCGCCGCGCGCAACTCGACTATCTTATCGAGCGTTACTCGGGACGCCGCGCGAAGCTGGATGTCGAAGTGCGCCAGGCGCTGCGCATGGGCATCTACCAGCTTCGCTATCTCGACCGCGTCCCGGCGCACGCGGCGGTGGGCGAAAGCGTCGGCCTGGTGAAGCGCGCGCGGAAACATTCGGCGGCCGGTTTCGTCAACGCGGTGCTGCGCAAGGTGAATCGCGACGCGGTCGAGTGGCCCAACCGCGAAATCGAGTTGAGCTGCCCGGAATGGCTGCTGGCGCGGTGGGAGCGGCACTACGGCGCGGCCGCGGCGGCGGGCATCGCGCGCGCGGCGCTGGACGCTCCCTGGACGTACGTGCAGGCGGAAACCGGCCGCACGCAGGACATCGGGTCGCAGGCCATCGTTCCGCTGCTCGATCTGCGCCCGGGACAGCGTTTTCTGGACCTGTGCGCGGCGCCGGGGAACAAGACGGCGCAAGCGCTGGCGGCGGGGGTGCGGGCGATCGCCTGCGACCGCAGCCCCCGCCGGCTGGCGGCGATGAAGATCCTGGGCGTCCCGCTGGTGGTGGTGGACGGGACCCGGCCGCTGCCGTTCGCCCGCCGGTTCGACCGCGTCCTGGTGGACGCGCCGTGCTCCGGCACCGGAACGCTGGGGCGGAATCCCGAGATCAAGTGGCGCCTCACGCCGGAGGATCTCGAAGATCTCAGCTTCCGCCAGGCGGCCCTGCTGGCCAACGCCCGCGCGGTTCTGGCTCCGGGAGGCCGGCTGGTCTACGCCACCTGCTCGCTGGAACCGGAGGAGAATGAGGCGGTTGTCGCCGCCGTAGCGCCGGAGCTGGTGGTGGAGCGGTTCGAGCGCCTGCCGGGCCGCGACGCGGGCGATGGATTCCGGGGGGCTGTGATAAAATCGGACGTACCCGCAAATGGTTGAAATCGTTCCATCAATCCTGTCCGCCGACTTTGCGCGCCTGGCGGAGGAAATCGCCCGCGTAGAGCGCGGCGGGGCCAAAATCCTGCACCTGGATGTGATGGACGGGCATTTCGTCCCCAACCTCACGATCGGGCCGCCGGTGGTGGCATCGCTGCGCAAGGCCACCCAGGCGCACCTGGACGTCCATTTGATGATCGAGAATGCGGACCGGTACGCGGCGCAATTCGCGGCGGCGGGCGCCAACTCGGTTTCGGTGCACTACGAGGCCTGCCCCCATCTGGACGGCACGCTGGAGCTGATCCGCAAGGCCGGAGCCATGGCGGGCGTGGTGCTGAACCCCATGACGCCGCTGGCGGCATTGGAGGAAGCGCTGGGAGTGGCGGATTACGTGCTGTTGATGAGCGTGAATCCAGGGTTGGGGGGCCAGAAACTGATCCCGTACGTGCTGGACAAGGTGCGCAAGCTGGCGCGGATGCGGCGGGAGAGGCAGTTAACCTTTCCGATCGAGATCGACGGCGGGGTGAATCTGGAGAATCTGGCGGAAGTGGTGCAGGCGGGGTGTGACTGGATCGTCACAGGTTCGGCGATCTTTCACAGTCGCGACGCCGAAGCCACGGTGCGGGAGATGCGCGAGATTGCCGCGCGGTATGCGGTCTCGCGCTGTTGAAATCTTGCAGGGCGCGGTGTGGGCCCTGTCCGGGATCGGAAATATGGTTCGATACGCTATCCGTTATGTCAGCTTCGTGGCCCTGTTGGCGGCCTTGACGGTTTCCTCGGGTTGCCGCAAGAAGGTTTACGAGAACAAGATCCACAAGGACACGCAGCAGCCCGACAAGGTTCTATACGATACCTCGATCGACGACATCGAGCACGGGCGCTTTGAGAGAGCGCGGCTCACCCTGCAGACTCTCATGAACACGTACGACACCAGCGAATACCTGGCCAAGGCCAAGTTGGCCATGGCCGATAGCTGGTACCGCGAAGGCGGATCGCGCGGCTTTTCGCAGGCCGAGGCCGAGTACAAGGATTTCATCCTGTTCTACAAAAGCATGGAAGAAGCGGCCGAAGCGCAGATGAAGATCTGCAAGATGCAGTTCGACCAAATGGACAAGAGCGACCGCGACCCGCACCACGCGCTGCGCGCGCAGGAGGAGTGCAAGGACGTGCTGCTGGAGTTTCCCAACAGCAAGTTCGCCGTGGAAGCTTCGCAGTACCTGCGCGACGTCCAGGAAGTGCTGGCCGACGAAGAGTTCAGGGTTCAGACCTTCTATGCCAAGAAGGGCAGCTTTCCGGCCTCCGCCAACCGCGGCCAGGCGCTGACCGAGCAGTTCCCGCTTTATAGCAACGCCGCCGAGGCCAACTGGATGCTGGCCGACGCCTATCAGCACCTGGGCGACCGGTTTGAAAATCAGCAGGCGGCGGCCTACGCCAGGATCGTGCAGGAGTACCCATTGAGTTCGCGCTCCGATTCCGCGAAGCTGCGCTTGCAGGCCATGCATAAGGATGTTCCCGATGTGGATCCGATCGCGTATGCGCGCCAGCGTTACGAGATGGAGAACCGCGAGAAGCGCGGATTCCTGGGCAAGGCCTGGGTTCCGTTCAGTTCCCGCCCGGATCTGCTGCTGGCGGCGAAATCGGGAACGCCTTCCATGGAAGGATTGAAGCCCACCATTCCGGCCAGCGTTCCGCAATCGGCCACCGGCACTCAGGGGACCAGCGCGACGCCGGGAACCGGCACGGCCGGAACCGGCGAGGTGACCGGGGTGATCGTGGATAAACCCGATCTGGTTGACAAGCGTCCCGATGCTCGTTTGAGCATCACTCCCGATGCCGGTGCTCCCGCTCCGGCTGGCGCCACACCTGCCGGCGGCAACACCGTGACGGCAGCTCCCGGGGCTTCGGCGCCGGCTCCGGCGCCGGATACGCCGACGCGCTCGACGACCGCTCCCAACGGCAAGGCGAAGACGCTGGCGCAGCAGGAATCGGACCTCAAGCGCGAGCAGGCGCAGATTCAGAAGGAAAAGCAGAAGATCCAGGACCAACTGAAGAAGCGGACCGAGATCATGCAGGAGATGGCCAAGAGGCAGCAGGTCGCGGCGGAGAAGAAGAGGGCCGAGGAGGACGCGGACCGGAAGAGAGTCGCGAAGGCCGCCGCCAAGAAGGCCATGAAGCAGGCGCCCAAGCCGGCGCCCGCCGCCGCGCCCGCGCAGCCCGACAAACAGCCCGACAAGCCAGCCAGCGGCTCGGCAGGAGGGGAATCGCCTACCGCGAAGCCATGACCCGCATCCTGCTGGTGGACGACAGCCCGCACGCCCAGCGCATGGGAGAGCGAATCCTCAGCGACGAGGGTTACGAGGTGGTGACTGTCAGCAATGCGGATGCGGCGCTGGTGCGGCTGGAAGACGTGGATCCCGACATCGTGCTGGCCGACACCGTCATGCCGGGCCGCACCGGCTACGACATCTGCCAGTACGTGAAGATGAGCCCGCGGCACCACTACGTGCGCGTGATCCTGACGGCCGGCGTTTCCGAGCCCTTCGACGAAGCTCACACCAAACGGGTGGAAGCCGACGGCACGCTGCGCAAACCGTTCGAAGCCAGCGTGCTGCTCTCGGCGGTGCGCGCGCTGGCGGATGCCGCCTCGAAGGACAGGTCGGCGGGCCCTGGAGGCAAGCCGGTGGCGCCGGCGGTGGCGTCGGCGGAAACGGCGCCAGTGGCTCCCTTCATCGCCGTGGTGGATACCGAACAGATTCGCGCGGCGGTCACGGTGGCGCTGGATGCCGCCATGGGCGCCATGGTGGAGGAAATCACGCGGCGGGTGCTGTCCACCCTCAACCGGAAGAAGGCGGATGCGCACACGCTGGAATCGATCGCCGCCCCGCTGGCCGCGGCAGCCCCGGTTCCAGCGCAGCCCACGCCCCCGGCGGCGCCGGCCGCGCCATCGGCGGCGCCCACACCGGCGGTGCCTCCGCCTGCCGTGCCGCGCATCGCAGCCGTGCGGCGCGTCACCCCGCTGCGTCTGCGCACGGGATCTATTCTGGGGTTGGACATCAGCCGCTTCGATCCCGAGCCGGCGGCCGGCGGGCCCGAAACTCCCACTCCCGAAGACTAGACGACTATGCCCGATAACAGCTTCGATATCGTTTCCAAAATTGAAATGCCGGAAGTGCACAACGCCGTGCAGCAGGCGTTGAAGGAGATCCACCAGCGCTACGACTTGAAGAACTCGCACTCCGACATTGAATTCAACGAGAAGGACGGCAAGCTGGTTCTGGCCAGCCAGGACGAGTTCAAGCTCAAGGCGGTGGTGGACATCCTGGAGTCGAAACTGGTGAAGCGCAAGGTGCCGCTCAAGGGGTTGAGCTATGGCGAAATCGTCCCCGCCGCCGGAAGCACGGTGCGGCGGGAGGTGACGCTGCAGCAGGGGATTGCCACGGAGAAGGCCCGCGAGATCGTCAAGAAGGTGAAGGACAGCAAGCTGAAAGTGCAAGCCTCCATCCAGGGCGATTTCGTGCGCGTGAGCGGCCGCGACCGCGACGTGCTTCAGTCCGCGATCAAACTGCTGCGCGAGACCGATTTCGGCATCGACATGCAGTTCACGAATTACCGGACGAATTAGACGGCGAAGCGAGAATCACGCCGGGCGGGAGCGATGCTTCCGGGTCTGCCGCCGCCAGGACCAACCAATCCCGATGAGGGCCGCTCCCACCAGGACGAAAGTCGCCGGCTCGGGAGCCACTGGCTTCGGGCCGGTGTCAAAATACAGCGGTCCTTCCAACATCTGGGCGGGCGAGTTCGGATCACCCTCTGCCCAATTGATATAGACATACGCATCGTTCGACCACTGGCCGAGGGCTGCCTGTTCGTAATACTGGGCGGCGGCCAGCACCAGAGGGTCGGTCGGGTTGTTCGGATCGGTCGAAGCCTGCACTGACCCGGAGGAGAGCCCGTCTCCACCGTCCACCGTCATGTCCCAGATCGCCAACTGAAGGGCCTCCCCCAGTTCAGCGCCCGTCCCAGCCGAGGTGGCCGCCGACGACAGCCAGTAGGCCGAAAGCAGTGCCGACGTGTACTTTCCCGGATACAGGTCAGGCAGCACCGCGTTGTCGATCAGCCACGAAACCGCCATCAGATCTTTCTCCGGGTCCGTAGGGGGAACATTGATGGGCATCACGACCGAAGTGTCGTAGCTAGTGCCGATGTAGATATCGGTAAAGAGGTCCACGCACAGCGTTTCACGGTCGTAGTCGATTCCGTTCTGGGTCAACCGGATGTCGATCACGCCGACGAATTGCTGATTCACGTTGGAACCGGCCTCGTACATCCACAGGCTGCCGCCCTGAGTGCTGTCAGTGGCAAAGGCGTCGATGAGGTCATCGGCCAGAGCGAATCCGCTAAAGACACAGAGAGCTAGCAGCAGGCGGCCCATACGCAGGAAACCCGATGAAACCGTGGTGGGTGTCAAAGTGACTCGTCCAGGCACATATCCAGTATTCGGGCAGGGGGTGCGGGGGGGCAAGATCCAGGAGATGGTGTGAGTCATGGACCGCGGAGAGGCTTACGACAGTAGTTAACATTGACCTACGCCTTTGGTTAATAAGACTCGCCGGTTGTAGATATAGCCTGCATGGTAGCGAGAGGACTGTTCTCGTCCCCAAATGGCCTTTAGAATCAGCAAGGCGTTGCGATATTCGGGACGCAGAGTACATCAGCCTGTCCTTTTCGTACCTGACCGTACTCTTGGTGCTGTATTTTTCAACACATCGTTCAGCCAGTCTCTCAGCCAGTTTTCAATCCTGGAGCCTCTACGCCCGCGGCACGCCTCGCCTGGAATGTGGCAACGCCGGGGTTGCGATTTCTTAGGCTTTAGGGATAAACTCAACTCTTACTCGGTTGTCGCCGCCGCCATCGGCGGCGCCTTTGAATAAGGACGAGCCGTTAACCTATGACTCCATCCCGCTTCCACCCGGCCAGCGCACCGGACTATTTGCCACCGGCTCAAATGAGATCGCTCCAACTGGATCGGCTCAGGAGCGTAGTCGAGCGCGCTTTCGACCACGTGGAACTGTTCCGGGCGCGGCTGGGCGAGCGCGGCCTGACACCCGCCGACATACGCGGCCTGGAAGACATCGTCAAACTGCCTTTCACCGTGAAGACGGATTTGCGCGACACGTACCCATTCGGTCTGTTTGCCAGCCCCATGGCGGAGGTGGTGCGGCTGCACGCCTCCAGCGGCACCACGGGCAAGCCCATCGTGGTGGCGTACACCCAGGAAGACGTGGACGTGTGGACCAACGCGATGGTGCGCAGCCTGGCGTCCTGCGGCATCACGCACGGCGACATCGTGCAGAACGCTTACGGCTACGGTTTGTTCACCGGCGGCCTGGGGGCTCACTACGGCGCGGAAGCGCTGGGGGCGACGGTGGTTCCCATCTCGGGAGGCAACACCGAGCGGCAGATCATGTTGATGAAGGACTTCAAAGTCACGGCCATCTGCTGCACGCCGAGCTACTTCATCCACCTGCTGGAGCGTGCGGGGGAACTGGGCGTGGACGTGCGCGAGCTGCCGCTGCGGGCGGGGGTGTTCGGCGCCGAGCCGTGGACCGAGTCGATGCGGCGCCACATCGAGACGGCGGGAGGCATCAAGGCTTACGACATTTACGGGCTTTCGGAGATCATCGGGCCGGGAGTGGCCGTGGAATGCCCGGCGCAGAACGGGCTGCACGTCTTCGAGGACCATTTCTACCCGGAGATCGTGGATCCGGCGACCGGCGAGCCGGTGGCGGAAGGTTGCGAGGGCGAGTTAGTGATCACCACGCTGAGCAAGCGGGCCATGCCCATGATCCGTTACCGCACGCGCGACATAACTTCGCTCATCTCCGAACCCTGCCCCTGCGGCCGCACGCTGCGGCGCATGCGGCGGATTGGCCGGCGCTCGGACGACATGATCATTCTGCGCGGCATCAACGTGTTTCCCAGCCAGATTGAAGGCGCGCTGCTGGCCGTGGAGGGGACGCTGCCGCACTACCAAATTGTGCTGACGCGCGAGAAGGGGCTGGACCAGATGGAAGTGCAGGTGGAGGTGACGCCGGAGGTCTTCAGCGACCAGATCGGCGCGCTCGAGAAGCTGCACGACAAGCTGACCCACTCGCTCGACCACACCCTCGGCCTGCGCGTGGCGGTGCGGCTGGTGAAGCCGCAGACCATTCAGCGGAGCGAGGGCAAGGCCAAGCGCGTGATCGACCGGAGGAACCTGGGATAGCGCCATGAAAATCCATCAACTGTCGCTCTTTCTCGAAAATCAGCCGGGGCAGATGATCGAGCCGTGCCGGCTGCTGGCGGGCGCGGGCATCGACATCCGCAGCCTGTCGCTGGCCGACACGCGGCAATTCGGCATCCTGCGCGTGATCGTGTCGGACTGGAAGGCCGCCGCGGAGCTGCTGGAAAGCAAAGGCTACGTGGTCAACGTGACCGAAGTGGTGGCGATCGAAGTGGAGGACCGGCCGGGCGGGCTGGCGGAGCTGATGGGGCTGTTCGAGAACAGCGGCATCAACATAGAGTACATGTACGCGTTCCCCTTCGGACGGCGGGACCGGGCGGTGATGATCTTCCGCTTCGACCAACCGGACGCGGCCATCGAGCGCCTGCGGGCCGCGGGCATCAACGTGGTGGGCGGCGTGGACGTGTACAACCGGGTACAGTGAGCGGCGCGGGCGCGCGGCTTACACCTGACCGAGACCGGCGGCCCGCGGATGTTATCTGCGGAATTTCCGTGATCGCCGTTCGATCGGAATTTCGACAAGGACCACGGTTTGGTCTATACGTATTGGGACCTGGAGGTCTAAATTGGGAACTCCCGCCACAACGGATGGCCGCGATCAGTATGCGGCGTTCGCGGCAGACTACGAGTGGCTTTTTTCTGACGCCACGCTGTCTGAAGATCCGCGGATCGAGGGTCTGAAGCCGATTCTCGCGGCATTCGGCAAACCCCGCATTCTGGACTGCGCCTGTGGGACGGGGTTGGCGGCCCTCGCGCTTGCCCTGCGTGGCTACGAGGTGCTCGGCACCGATGCCAGCAGCAACATGGTGATGCGGGCGCGTGGGCACGCGGCCGAACAGAATCTGCCAGTTCCGTTCGAGGTCTGTCCCTGGGAGTCCCTGCCCGCGTCTATTCAAAAGCCAGTCGACCTGGTGATTTGTTTGGGCAATGCGCTGGGTCACTGCCGCGACGATAGTGAAATGCTCCGCTCGTTGCAGGGAATGCGGGCCGTGCTGCGGGAAGGTGGTCTGCTTGTCATTGATTCGCTGAACTGGGAGAAGCTGTATGCGGACCGGGTTCGCTTCACGCCCTATGGCCTGCGGGAACGGGGCGGCATTCGCTGCATCCCTTTGTACGTCTGGAATTTCGGGCGCGAATTTCACGATGCGGTGCTTGTCGAAGTCGTTCTGGTTTTTGAAGAACAGGGAAAGGTTCGACTTCAGACGTACGATATAGCGTATCGGCCATTCGACACCGGGCAACTGCACTCGCTGCTCCTGCAGGCCGGGTTTAGCAAGGTGAAGTCCGACTGGACGCCCAAGGCTCACTCATATAGGGTCGTGGCTGGTGCGGGAGCGGGAGAGTGAGTGTTCCTGCTCCGGCCGCACCTTGCCCTTGAACCTGGTGTAGACCACCACCGAGTATCCCAGCGCCACGGCCATGCCAATGGTCCACCAGATCGGGCCAAGCGAGAGCGATGCGTCAGCGTGGTGGGCGGCGTGGACGTGTACAACCGGGTGCAGTGAGCGGGGCGGGCGTTCCGTTGGGCACCGCCCTCGTGTCACATCTCGAAAGCGTCGAACAGCCCTTGCGTGGCCGGCAGCGATGCTTCGCGGCGCGGCTGTGCGTTGCCCTGAATCGCTCCCGCGGCGCGGAGATCCTCCAACGAAATTGCCGGGCCGGCACAAACCGTCTCCAGCAGCGCCGCTTGGGCTGGCTCAAGATCCACCAGGCAGCCCAGCACGTTCAGCACGTCGATCAGCTCGGTTGTATACTCGGCAAGCCACCTGTCCGGCTGGATGTCGCCCAGCGGCGATGGGGCGCGCCGGTCGCCGATAATCGGACGCTCGCGGTTGGCCTTCCGGTAGCTGAACCACTGCAGCAGAACCTGCTTGCCAGAGACCTCATAACGCCACGTCTCCGGTTCGACCCTCTCCACGTACCCTTGCCCAACGTGCAGCCTCTTCTTGCCCGCGTCATAGTGGATGGAGTCCGGCATCGCCGCGGGTTCCTGGGGAATGGCTCCCGCCGCGGGAATACGCGGCATTCGGGATGCGGGCAGGCGCGGGGGCTGAGCGGGGCGCCCTTTTTGAGGGTCGGCCAAGCGCTCGCCGAAGGTATGGAGCCAGATCACGGTTCGTCCAAGATCGGCAGCCTGGGCAAACGCGTGGCGGTCGGCCGTGAGCGGCATGCGCAACCCAGGAGTCGAGAGGTCCTCCTGAAAGCGTGCGGTGAACGCCGGATTTGCGGCGATTGCGGCGATGTAGGCGATCAAGTCCTCGGCGGTCACTTCGGTTGCGTACCTCCGCGCCAGTGCGGCAAGCAGGCTCGCCGGAATGTTGGCTGCGCTGGCGCTCCGGTCGCTCCACAGCGGGAAAACGCGGCCGCCTCTCCCGTTATAGTGGTGAAGATCCGGGATCAACGAGGTGAAGGTCAGCGCAGGGCCGGCGGTGGGGGATCTGTCGCTGGGTGCGGTCAGATAAACCTGCTCGTCCGAGCGCGATTCCCAGAGTTGCGGGTTGGGGCGGTTGATCACTCGGTTATCGGGAATGATCCACTGCCGATCAAAGGAGCGAAAGCCGTAGCGGACCGGCTCCACGCAGCGGCCGCGCTCATCGGCGACGGGCATGGCCGAAGGCGCAAAGCCGGGGAGCCCATCCCGGATCACCCGTTGGGTGTGCCTGTCACCAGGTCCGCCGTTCAGAAGGTGCGGATGAAATAGTTCCTCCTTCCGATCCGCCGGCGCGTGGACGAGTTTCTCCCACCGCCGTTCGAGCGACTCGGAATCCGGTGCAATGATCCAGGTGCGGCCGGGCATCGCTCCAGAGCCGTTGTATATGAACAGATCCTCCAGCTTCGGATAAGTTGCCCATGCCCGTTGCGAAGCGGGCAGAAACGGTGCGCGCCATTCGGACGGGCATTTGACCCACGCCTTGCCATCCAGCCTGAGGGCGCCGAGCGCCTTGAACTTGTCCAGGCGATGGGCGGCCGGAAGAGCCTGAAACAGCGCCTTCGCCGGGGCATCGGAGTGCTTCCTAGCCGATCGCGAGGCCAGGACGATACAAACCGGCTGTTGGACGCCCTGAAAGATGCGAGTGTTGACCTCCGGTTGGTGACCCTCGGGCGAGCAGTCTACGATCCAGATGTCATCGCAGGTCCGGCGCAAATAGTCCCGCATCTTCTGGAAGCCCGGTCCGTTGAGAAAGCCCGCCACGGTGATGAAGCAAACGATCCCCGGCCTGTTCTCGGCGTGATGGTCGAAAACTTTCCAGGTGGCCCAACGCCAGAAGTAGACGTACAGATTGCGGAGGTGCTTACTGTGCGCACCTACGCCCCACTCTCGGGGTGGCATCCAGTCTTCCAGCGGGGGCGTTTCCTTTGCATTAGCGTCTCCGCTCTCAACCCACCCGCCCCGGCCCTTGGCCTTCTCCTTGTAGGGCGGGTTGCCGATTACCACAGTAATTGGTTCTTCCCGCTTGATCTTGTTCGCTTCCTTGCGGGACTTCGCGATTGGGGCCAATATCCCCGGAATCCATCCCTCGTCGTCGTGAGGATTTCCCAGCGTATCGGTTACGAACATCCGAGGCGGCGTTGCGGGCGGTGCGCCGGTAAGGCCGACAATTTCCGCGAGAATTCTCAACTGCGCGACGGCAAACGGCCCCAGTTGCATTTCGAAAGCAACCAGGCGCTTGACGGCGGCGTTGATCGCACCCTTCACGGCCCCTTCCCCTTCATCCGCCTCAACCGTTTCGGCGATCCTCCGCAACACGCCCAGGATGAAGGTGCCGGTGCCGGTAGCCGGATCGGCCAGCGTCACCAGTGGCGAGGCCAGCCCGGCATGCAACCCGAACCGGGGCGAGCGCAGCGCCGCATCCACCAGTCCCACCATCGCGGCCACGACCTCGGGAGGCGTGTAGTACGAGCCCGTCTGCTTGCGGAGCCGGTTGTCGTAGACGTCGAGAAACTCCTCGTAGAAATAGAGCCAGGAATCCGGCTTGTCCTTGCTTATCTTCGACCAGTCGACTTCGTCAAGAACACGCGTCAGCGTGCCTAACGAAGTCTTCAGCGTCGCCTGGTTCTCGGCATTGTCAGTGAGCAGCCTGAGCGCCGAACCGATCAGAGAACTCGTCTGGCTGAGTTCCCCGGCAACCTGCCGAAGCCCTGTGGATAGCTTGATCCTCTTGGCGCGCGCCATCAGCAAACCGAAGGTGACGGCCTGAGCGTACCCGTCGGCGAACCTCTCGTCGGTGGCGTCCGGAAAAAGGAGCTTCCGCCAGTCCGTGGCCAATCCGGTGAGGGCTTCGCTTCCCAAAGCCAGTTGTTCGGTAACCTCGTCGCGAAGCAGGCGGCAAAGGCGGGCGGAAGTGTGGGCCAAATCCCTGGCGCTGCGCGGTGCGACGGGCTCCCAACGTAGGAAGCTCTCAAAAAGACCAAGAAGACCGGCAGGCGCCTCCAGTCTGTCGCCCGAAGTTTCGATGTCTCCGATTAGGCTGACCACTGAATCGACTAATTCGCCATTTTGCCAAAGGCTGAACGCATTGCCGTCCGTGTAGATCAGGTTAGGAAGGGAGCGTAGCCTGTCCCACTGCGCCCGGTCATGCGGGTCTCTGAACTTCCGCGGGTCCGCGCCCTTGCCTGGCGATTTCAACTCAACGAATCCCACCAAGGCGTTGCGGACGGTAATCGCATAGTCCGGACGCGTCCTCAGATCGCTGACGGACGATTCACCTACCGCGGTAACGGCAGATCTGGGTAGATGAGAAATCTCCGCCAAATCCGAGAGGAGGCTCTCGAACGGCGCACGGAGCTGATCCTCCGGATGTCCGACCGCCGCGGGGTTCGATAGCTTCTCCTTCGCTCTGGCTCCGAATGCGGCAATTGCAGAATTAACGGTAAGGGTCACCCTATGCCCCGGAAGAAACGGTCTGGTCGCTCTTGTCGATCAAATCATATGTTCCCATAGGCGTGGCCTTGATGCTTGGCCTTCGGCTCCTGAGCGGGACCACGCGGCGTTGATTCTCCGTTTCGACCAACCGGACACGGCCATGGAGTGGCGATCGCCGAGTGGACTGGTCAGTTCCTGCGGGATCTCCTGGCGATCTTGGACGGGGATGCGGTCTCGAAGAACAAAGTGAGCGCCTCGATGAGGTTGGCTCGCGCCTCCTCGATCGACGCGCCCTGACTCGCGACATCGAGTTCCGGACACAACGCGACGCAGCCGTCGTCCTCGCGTTCGATGATTGCGGTCAAACGCCGCGCTGGATTCATAACCTGAGTCTACCCCAGCTCAAATGGAGGATCTCACTCGCCGGCCGCCCCCGGCCTCACCTTGCCCTTGAACATGCTGTAAACCACCACCGTGTAGCCCAGCGCGACGGCCATGCCAATGCTCCACCAGATCAAGCCAATCGAGAGCGAGGCGTCTCCCGCGGCGGCGTTCGAGATGGTGATGCTGTTGGCCGGGCCGGTGGACGAGGGCAACAGGGCGGGGTACAGGCCCACAGCCGCGCCAACCAGCGTCGCCACAATGTACACGCAGGAGGCGAGGAAGGCGTTGCGCTCACTGCCGGTGCGCGTGAAGTAGAAGATGCCGGCCAACCCGGCGGCCACCAGCACGGGGACGATCCACGCCACCGGGGCGGCGCGGTAGTTATCCAGAAGCTGGGGCCGGACGAAGACCGTGGCGGCCAGCCCGATTGCGGAAAGCGCCACCAGCGCCGGCCAGAGGCGCTTCACCCAGACTCGCAAGCGGGCATTGAGGTTGCCTTCGGTTTTCAGAATCAGGTACAGCGCGCCATGCACGGCGACGGCCACCAGGGCCAGCACGGCGCAGAGGACCGTATACCAATCGAGGATGCCGGGGTTTGCTCCGGTGCGGAAATCGGTCCACAGGGGCGCGAAGAAGTAGTGGTCGCCGCCGAGCGGGACGCCGCGCAGCACGTTGCCCAGGGCGGCGCCGAAGAAGACGATCAGCAGGATGCTGGCCGCGGAAAATGCGGCGTCGAAGAATGCGCACCACAGGGGATGCGCCAGGTGCATGCGGAATTCGATGCCCAGGGCGCGAAACACCAGCAGCCACAGCACGATGTTCAGGGCCAGGTAGAAGCCGCTGAAGCTGGAGGCGTAGAGCAGCGGGAAGGCATAGAACAACGTGCCGCCGGCGGCCAGCAGCCACACTTCGTTGCCGTCCCAGACCGGGCCGATGGATTCCAGCACCGCGCGGCGCTCGGCATCGGTGCGCGCGGCGACGAGGTGGAGCGCGCCGGCTCCCAGGTCGAACCCGTCGAGAACGACGTAGCCGGCCAGCATCAGGGCGACGAGCGAATACCAGATGGTTCCCATGGCGTTATGCCTCGCCTCCCGAGAGCGTTGCCGGGGCGTGCGCGGGTGCGCCGCCTTCGGGACCCTGGCCGATCAGGCGCGTCAGCAGGAAGATGAGGAAGATCGAAAGCAGGGCGTACATCCCCATGAATCCGAGCAGGGTGAACAACGTATTGGCGGCGGAGACGTTGGCGGAGAAGCCCTCCCCGGTGCGCAGCAGGCCATAGACCAGCCAGGGCTGCCGTCCCACTTCGGCGGTGAACCAGCCGGCGGTGTTGGCGATGTAAGGGAATGGAAAGGCCAGCATCAGGATCCAGAGCATCCAGCGCGCGCCGAACAGCACCCGCTTCCACAGCAACAGGGCGGAGGCGGCCATGATGGCCACGAAGATGGTTCCCAGCCCAGCCATCACGTGATAGGCGAAGTAGAGAAGCGGGATGTTGGTGGGCCAGTCCTGGGGCGGAAACTGGTCCAGGCCCTTCACTTCGGCGCGGGTGGTGCCGTAGATCAGGAAGCTGAGGGCCTTGTTGACCACGATGGGATTGTCGATGGTTCTCTTCTCGACGTCGGGCTGGCCCAGAATCACCATGGGAGCGCCGGTTGTCGAATGGAACAGCGCCTCCATGGCGGCGGTAGTGGCCGGCTGGTGAGCGGCCATGTACTTGCCGTGCAGGTCGCCCGAGGGGAAGATCTGAAAGACGCTGGCGGCGATGCCCGCGATCACGCCCACGCGCACGAAGATGCGGCCGGATTCGAGGTTGCGGTTCGCGAGCAGATAGAAAGCTCCCACCGCGGCCATCGCGAAAGCGCCGGTGATGACGGCGCCGCTCATGGTGTGGGCATACTGAATCAGGGTCCAGGGGTTGGCCAGCACGCCCCAGAAGCTGGTCAACTGGAACGACCCATCGGCCAGGCGCTGGTAGGCGACGGGATGCTGCATCCAGCCGTCGGCCGCCACGATGAAGAATCCCGAGAGCCACGATCCGAGAAACACCAGAAACGCGGCCCACCAGTGGCCTTTGGGGCTGAGGCGCTTTTCGCCGAACAGGAAAAGGCCGAGGAACGCCGATTCGAGGAAGAACGAGAAGACGCCTTCCATGGCCAACGGCAAGGCGATAACTCCCCCGGTGATTTGTGAGAAGCGCGCCCAGTTGGTGCCGAACTGAAACTCCATGGGAATGCCGGTGACCACGCCGGCCAGGAAATTGATGCCGAACACCTTGGTCCAGAAGCGCGCGGCCTGGTTGTAGGCCGGGTTCCCGGTCCGCAGGTGGAGCGTCTTGAGAACCACGATGAGCGGGGCGAGGCCCATGGTGAGCTGCGGAAAAATGTAGTGGTAGGTGACGGTGAAGGCGAAATGAATGCGATGGAGAAACAGCGCGTCATTCATGGGGATCACTTCATTCTACGGCGATTTCGGGGAGCGTGGACCAGGGCCATGCTTCCCTCGGAGACCGGGTTACAATTGGTGATTGCCACGATCGCGCGTCAGACGAAAACCGGCTCCGCCAGCCGCGAGCGTCGCAGTCCCCGCCGGCCGGCGCATGTGGAAGCGGGTTTACGCGCGCATCCGCGAGGCGGCGCGCCGCCGTCCGCGGCGCCAGGATTTCCGCGGGCTGGCGACGGGCTGCATCAGCCTGCTGGCCGCCTACCCGGCCGCCATGTTGTGGATGGCCTTCGGTCCGTTCGCCGTATACCCGCCCAAGGGATATATCGACCCCTGGTTCTACACGGGCTACTTCAGCAACTTCACGTACCTGCTATCGAGGGGCGGCATCACTTACTACGTGTCGCGGCTGCCGTGGATACTTCCCGGCCGCCTGGCATTTGGAATCGCCGGGGCGCAAGCGGGAAGTCTGCTGCTGAGCGCCGGTGTGGTGACGCTGGGAGCGGTGTCGCTGTATTGGATCGTCCGCTGGCATTACGGCGGCGTGCCGGCCGCGCTGGCCGCGATAGCCTGGTGCACCAATCCGTATGTTATGGCCAGTGCCTGCTGGCAGTACCCGGACGGTCCGGTGCTGGCCTACGCCATGGCGGGGCTGGCCCTGTATCTGCGGCCCACGGGCAACCGCCGGTGGAACAGTTTTTGGGCCGCCGCCCTGCTGGTGGTGGCCGGGGCGACCAACATGTCGGGAGGCCTGATGATCCTCTCGATCCTGGCGGTGCCGCTGTGGCGCTCGCTCCGCTCGTGGAAGGAGTTTCTCAAGGAGACCGCCTGTTCGGTGGCGGGCGCGGGAGCGGCGGCGTGGGTGCTGTCGCGAATCAGCCAGGCCGTCCTCGGGAGTCCTCACTTTCTGCAGCCGCAAATCAACCAGACGCTGTACGCCATGCACACACCGGGCTATCTGGCGGGGATGTGGGGCACGGGCCCGGGATTTCTTGTGGGGGCGGTGCGTCTGTTTCCGCCGGTGTTTCTGCTGGTGTTCGGCCCGGCGTTGCTGATCGCCGTCCGCAAGCCGGCCGCCGCCGCATGGCCGGTGTACCTGTCCCTTTGTATCTGCCTGGCTCTCTATGCGGTGGAGGAGTTCGCGATGCACGGCGTCGCGCTCCGGGTCCACTATCACAGCTCCTACATGATGGTGGTGGTGATGGCATTCGCCGGGGTGGCCATGGGGGAACTCTGGACCCGCTCTCCGGGGCGCGGGCGCGGCGCCCTGATTTCCGCGGGGGCGCTGGGGGCCGGAGCGATTACGCTCAGCCTGGTCTTCAACACGCTGGCGTTACCGCCGCCCGGCGGGCACACGTGGGTCCGCCTGGCGCTCCTGGGTGTCGCCGGCGTGGTGCTGGCGATGCTGGCGCGCCGGCCGAAGCTGCCGGTGCAGGTTCTCACCATCGCCCTGGTCCTGGCGATTCTGTTTCTGGGCCCGGCGCTGGACTGGAACTCGACCGGGTACGTGTGGACCGGGGTGAAATTCCCGCACGGTTCCAACCTGACGTCGAACGGCAATGCCGACGACTTCCGGCACTTGATGGAGCTGGAGAGTTTCGTCGCGTCGCACGTGGAGGGGTCGCGCGATCTGGCGTTCTGGTGGGACAAGGACGAGCCGCATACCGGGTTCTTCACCTCCGCCGCGGCGCTGTTTACGTGCGGGCATTCCGACATGGGAAAGGGGTTGCGCACCGGCGACATGGAAGCGATGCGGTACTTTTTTCCGTACACCAGGACCATCGTGCACCTCAGCGCGAATCCGGAACGCATCGCCGAGGGTACTCAACTGATGGCCGCTCACGGCATCGTGGTGGGGAACGAGCGGCGAACCGCCATGGAATACGCCGGACTGCCGTTCGTCCTGGTCATGCAGGACGTGATCGACAGCTCGCGGCTGCACTGAGGCCCGGTTATTCGTATCTCAGCGCGTCGATGGGGTTGATGCTCGCGGCTTTCATAGCGGGGTAAATGCCGAAGACGACGCCCACGGCGACCGAGACGCCGAAGGCGATTACCACCGAGGCGGTGGTGACGATGGTCTTCCAATCGGCGGTGCGGGCGATGAGCCAGGCCAGGAAGAAGCCGAAGCCGATGCCGAGCAGGCCGCCGGCCACCGAGATGAGCACCGACTCCGTCAGGAACTGGCGGACGATATCGAGGCGGCGGGCGCCGATGGAGCGGCGGATGCCGATCTCGCGGGTGCGCTCGAGGACGGTGGCCAGCACGATGTTCATGATGCCGATGCCGCCCACCAGCAGCGAAATGGCGGCGATGGCCACCATCACGTAAGTGAAGATGGTCTGGGTGCGCTGCTGCTGGGCGAGCAGGGCGGCGGGGATGGTGACGGTGAAGTCCTGGGTGTTGTGGTGGGTGTTGTTCAGGATGGCGGTGACGACCTTGGCGACTTCGATGGAATCGGCGTCGCCCTTGAGGCGGATCTCGATGCCGTCCAGATCGTCCTTCATGTCGCTGCTCTCGTCGTAGAAGCGGTACTCGAAGGTGTTCAAGGGGATGTAGACGATGTTGTCGAGGTCCTGCATCGAGCCGCCAGTGTTGGTGGAACCGGCCATGAGCTGGCCGGCGAGGACGCCCACCACTTCCAGCCACGTATCGTTCACCTTGACGAACTTGCCGATCGCGGAGCCGTAGCCCAGCAGGTTGATCTTGGCTCCCTCGCCCAGAATGCAGACGGTGGCGCTAGAGGCATCGTCGGATTCGTCGAAGAATTTGCCTTCGGCCAGGTGCAGGCTGTGGATGGCGCTGTAGGAAGGATTGACGCCGTAGAGTTCGGGGATATCGCGGTCCGGTTTGGGAAGCACGCTGGCGGGATGGAGGGTACGGCGCGCGGAGAGGGTTTCGAGGGCTTCGACGTTGGCCTGGAGAATGCGGACGTCGCGGCGGGAGAGGCCGGGAGACGAACGCCGCCGCTGCTGCATCTCCTCCTCGCTGGTGGCGGGGCGCGAGTCGATGAGCACGTTGCGGACGCCGAGCTGCTCGATGAAGCGGAGGGATTCCTCTTTGGCGCCGCTTCCGATGGCCAGCATGCCGATGACGGATCCGACGCCAAAAACGATGCCCAGGGCGGTGAGCATGGTGCGCGTTTTCTGGGCCCGCAGATTGCCCAGGGCCTGGGTGATATCGGAGAATCGGAGGATCATTTTTGCAGGGCCTTCATAGCGCCGCCGCTCTGGTTGGCGGACTTGTTCTGCTGGTCGGGATTGGACATGGCGACCACCGCGCCCTCGTCGATGCCGGTGATGACGGCCTGGCTTTCGCTGGTGCGAACGAGGGTGACGTCGTGCGGCAGGAAGCCCTTGGGAGTGCGCATGTAGACGAACTTGCGGCTATCGCTTTCGAACAGCGCCTGGGAGGGAATCCAGGTGACGTTGTTGAGGGTCTCGACGGTGATCACCATGTTGGAGGTCTCGCCGGGGCGCAGTTCGGGCGCGGGGCGGTCCAAGCCAATGCGGCATTCGAAGCGGCGATTCCAGGGCATGCCCGAGGTGCCTCCGATGATCTTGATGTGGCCGGGGAACGACTTGCCGGGCAGGGCGACGACGGTGATGGCGACGGGCTGCCCGACACTCAGGTGGCCGCGGTCCAGCTCGCCGATCTGGGCGCTGACCTCCCAGGATTTCAAATCGGGAATCTGCGCCACGGCGAGGCCGGGACGAGAGGTGTCGCCGATCTGGAAGGCCTGCATCTGCATTCCGGAATAGATCATCATCATGTTGGACGTGTTGTTCTGGATATTCACATAGCCGGAGCTTTTGCAGCGTAGGGTCATGCTCTCGATCACCTTGCGGGCGGTCTCGGCGGTCACCTTGGCTTTGTTGTAAGCGGCCTCCTGCATGGCCACGGCGGCGGTTTGGGTGGTTCTCTTGTTCTTCACGTCCTGCTCGGCCTGGCGCTGGCGGTTCCGGGCCTGCTCGAGGGCGATGAGGTTCTGGCGGGCGTTGATGGCGGGCAAGATCGGGTTCCGGCGCACCTCGAATTCGGCCAGCTTGACGTCGGATGCGGTGGAAGCCAGGGTATAGGCGCTTTCCTCGTCGGTGGATTCGGCGATGGCTTTGGCCTGGATGACCTGTTGCTCGGCCTCGGCGAGGTCGGCCTCGGCTTCGCGGAGATTGTACTCCTGCTGGGTGGTATCGAACTGAACGATGACATCGCCGGCCTCGACCAGTTCGCCGGGCTCGCGCAAGTAGGTAATGGCCAGGCTGTCGGTGCCGGTCATGGGCGTCACCAGCATCTCCGAGTTTCCGCCCTGAAGTTCGCCGCGGGCGGCCACGGAGATGACGACTTTGCCGCGCTTCACGCGGGTAGTGGGCGTTTCGGCGAGAGTGGAAGCCGTGGCGGCGCGGACCAGGCGCACGGTGGTCCAGGCGGCGGCGCCTAACACCGCGAGCACGACTGACAGCACGAGCAGGCGCACCTTCATCGCTGGTTCTCTTTCTTTTCAACGTCCACCAGGGTAACCATGGCCCCGGCGGAGAGGCCTGAGACGGCCACCTCGTCGGGATTGCGCGCCAGCAGTTGCACCTCGACCGGGCGGTAGCGGCCGCGATCGGCCAGGAAGACGACCGGTTTGCCGTTGCGGGTGAAGATGGCTTTGGCGGGGATGCTGATGGCGTTGGGAATGCGATTGACGACGATGTCCATGCCGCTGTTCATGCCGGTACGGAGGCGGGAGTCGGGATGCGGAATGGGCGCCCAGGCTTTGAAACTGCGAGTGGGCGGGAATTCGTAGCCGGATTCGGCGAGGGGAGAGATCTGCCCAATCGCACCGGATATGGGGAGTTCGGGGAGGGAATCGACGTGGATACGGACGCTCTGGCCGGCGGAAATGCGGCCGCGGTCGATTTCCTCGATCTTGCCCTCCATTTCGAGGGTTTCGAGCTCGGGGATCTCGGCGAGGACCATGCCCGAGAAAACGCTGTCTCCAACCTTGTACGGCTTGGAGTTCCCGAAGCCCTGCGAATAGTTGATGGAGAAGGTCAGGAATCCGGTGATGGGCGCCTTGATCACCATCTGGGCGATGCGCGCCTTGGTGATGTTGACGTCGTTCTGGTTGTTATCGCGGACGCGCGTGAGGGAGCCGATGCGTGAGCGGTCGGAGGCGGCGTGGAGGTCGGCGGTGGCCTGCGCCACTTTGAGCTTCTGCTGGCACAGTCCCAGGGCGATGCGGCTTTCGGCGGCCTGGATTTCCCCGACGATCTCCTGCTTGGAGACTTCGAGGGTGGCCTTCTCGACGTTGAACTGGGCGTCCGCGAGGTCGCTCTTATCCTGGTCGGCGTTGATGCGCGATTGGGCCACGGCCTGGTCGAGCGATGCCTGGGCCTGCTGAAGGGCGGCTTCCTTCTGCTGGAGTTGCTGTTCGGCGGCGCTGGAATCGAACCGGATCATGACGTCGCCCTGATGGATCACGGCGCCGGATGGGGCCAGCCAGGCGATGCGGAGCTGCGGAACGATGGGGGCGTAGACCTGAACGGAGCGGGCGGCTTTCAATTCGCCGCGGCAGCGAATGATCACCTCGAAGTCGCCCTTGCGCACGGGGGCCACCGGAAAGGAGACCACGGCGTGGGCCTGCCGCATCCGGTAGACGCCGGCGGAAGCGCCGCCGATCGCCAGCAGAATCGCGAGGAAGACGGCCCAGTCGCGGATGCGCTTGCCGCGCGTACTCATCGGGAACCTCCGCTGCCCTGCTGCGCGGCGGGCGCCAGATCGATGACCACCGCGGCGGAGAGATCGGGCAAGAGGTGCGGGTCGGTCTTGTCGATGCGGAAGATCGCGACGAAGGTCTTGATGGGGCTGCCCCAGCCGGAGGCAGCTACCGGGCTGGCCATTTCCAGGTGAGTGGGAAGGGCGATATCGGGATAGGCGTCCAGGTACACCATTCCGTGGGAACCGGGGGCCAGGGCGACGGTATCGGGTTCGCCCACCTGGCAGCGCACCTGCATCTCCGTGGGATCGAAGATGCTGACCAGGGGCTGGGCTCGGAACATCTGGTCGCCTTCCTGGGCGTGTCCCATGGTATTGGTGCGGAACACGTTCAGTTGGGCGATCATGCCGGCTAGAGGGGCCTTGAGGGTCATCTTGTCGAGGTTGGTCTGGGCGCGATCCATGGCGACTTTCTGGCGGTCGCGCTGCAGTTCGAGATAGCGCAGGGCGGCGGCGTCGGCCCGGTCGTGGAGTGCGTTGGACTTGCTCAGGCTTTCGCAATGCTGGCGGGCAATGTCCTCCCGCTGCTGGTTCTCCAGGCGGTCGATCTCGCTGAGGATGGGGCCTTTGCGGATCTCGATTTCAGCCTTGGCGAGATCGGCTTCGGCCTGGCGAAGGTTGGAGATGCGACTCTCGGCGTCGGCGCGGTTTTGGGCGCGCTTCTGATCCACCTGGTGGCCGAGATCGCCATAGCGGCCGGTGGCGTCACGGACGGCGTCAATCTGGGTGGTCGGATCGAAGGTGGCGATGACGTCGCCTTCTTTCACCGTGGACCCATTGGGAATGAAGTGGGTGAGGGTCATGCTGCCGAGACTGCCCTGAATCTGGGGCACCTGGACCTTGGAGGAGTGGACGGCTTGCACGATCCCGGAGATGCGAATCTCCCTTTTCACGCGGGTATCGGCGGGGGGCGGTTGGGGCGCGGCTTGCGCGGCCGGCGGGGCAACGCGGCTGCACGCAGCCAGCCCGAGGGCCGCAGCCACGAGTATCAAAGGAGGCACACGCAGGCTCATGTTGGGATACGGAGAAGTATTAGACGTCCGGGCGGCGGAAATGGTTGATGCCAAACTTGATGGTAGCCGATGGCGCGGGAGCCTGCACGACGGGGTGGTGGACAGTTTTGGGGCACGATCAAGCCGACGCCGCAGGGCAAACCGTGGGATAGAAGGTGTCCTGCCCGGTTCTACTGGGCCGGCGGCCGCCGGATGAGCTTGATTTCAAACAGCTTGGGCCAGTACTTGCCGGTCACGAAGAGGCGGTCGTGCGCGGCGTCGTAGGCGATGCCGTTGAGGACCTCCGCATGAGGCGTGCGGTCGGGGCCAATGAGGAGTCCGGTGAGGTCGATCCAGCCTACCACCTGGCCGTTGGCCGGGTTGATGCGCGCGATGCGGTCGGACTGCCAGATGTTGGCGTAGATCTCGCCTTTGATCCACTCCAACTCATTCACGTAGGTGACTGGTTGGCCGCGGTCGGTGACGGTGAGGCGGCTCTGCTCGCTGAGGGTTTGGGGATCGAGGAAGCGAAGCTGGGGCGAGCCGTCGCTCATGATGATGTGTTTGCCGTCGGTGGTGAGCGCCCAGCCTTCGCCGTGGTAGTGGAACTCGCCGGTTTTCCGGAAGGTGGCGAAGTCGTAGATGAAGCCGACCTCGGTGCGGTAGGTGAGCTGAATCAGCGTATCCTTCCAGTTGACGATGCCTTCGCCGAAGTAGGCTTCCGGCAGGTCGAGTTCTTGCAGCACCTCGCCGGTCTCCAGCTTGATTTTACGAATGGTAGACTGCCCCTCGAGGCCGGTACTTTCGTAAAGGTCTCCCTTCCAGTAGAACAGCCCCTCGGTGAACGCCATCGGGTCGTGGGGATAGGAATGCACCACCCGGAACGTGTATTCGGGGACGGTTTCGGCTTCGGAAGCGGGGCCGCAGGCGGAGGCCGCCAGCGCCGCGGCGACGATCAGCAAACGCATATCCAACAAACATAGCATTGACGGGGAAGGTGGCGGAGGGAGTTTGGGCGTGGGCTTAGAGGCCGAACCTCGAGGGATCCGAAGTGAACGGATTCACTACCGTCACATGGCGGAACTTGCGGCCGGACTGGAAGTCCTCACTCAGTAGGTAGGAGCAGTTGGCGGCTTCGGCCGCGGCTAAGATGAGGCTGTCCCAATATGGCAGACCGGCGGCGTCCATCCAGTACCAGGCGGACTGAAGCAGCTCCAGTCCGATACCCACGGGCTCCCAAAACGCGTACTGCGCAACCACCTTCCGGGCGACCACTGCCGGCGCCCCCATCTTCCGGGTCGCATTGGCGTAGAACTCGTTGAGCACCTGCCAACTCAGCCTGCCTGCGCCGGCATCCCAGAGCCGGTCCCGCCATCGCAGAGCCGCGCCGCGCTTTTCTTCATCGCGGTCGTCCAGACAATACAGCAGCAGGTTGGTGTCGACGAAGAACAGGCTACCGGTCATAGAGTTGCTCGCGGGGTACGCGTTTGGAGGCGTCGAAACCGGGAATCGGCGGGATACGTTTGATCCTGGCGAAGGCGCGCCGGTAGCCGTCTGCGCGCCGCATCCGCTCTTCCAGTACCTTGCCCACGAACTTGGAGACGGAAGTGCCTTCGTCGGCGGCCTGACGGCGCGCCCAGTGCAAGGCTTCCTCGTTCAAGGTGATGGTGACATTCTTCAACACGAATTCAGTGTAACACGGACCTCGTGCGAGGTTGTTCGGCGCCCGCCATCTTGCGGAAGAACTCCCAGGATTGGGCGGCGCAGGTCTCCCAGCGGAAGCGCTGGGCGCGGCCGCGGCCGCGGGCGGACAGTTCGGCGCGCAGGCTGGGCGAGGTGAGGAGGCGGACCAGCGCGTCGCGGAGTTCCTGCAAGCTGCGGGGATCCACGAGCAGGGCGGCGTCGCCCGCGATTTCGGGCAGCGAGGAAACGTTCGAAGTCACCACCGGGACGCCGGCGGCCATGGCCTGCGCCACGGGGAAGCCGAAGCCTTCGTACAGCGACGGGTAGGCGAAGACGGTGGCGGCGGCGGTGAGCGGGGCCAGGTCGGGCTCGGGAACGTATCCCAGATAGCGCATGGCGCGAACGCGCGCGGCGGTGGAGGGCGGCGCCCAGCCGATGGGACCGGCGAGAACCAGGTCGAACTCTTCGCGAATCGGCGGCGGCACGGCGGCCCAGGCGTCCAGCAGGGCGTCGAGGTTCTTGCGCGGTTCCACGGTGCCGATGAAGAGGACGAACGGCCGCGCCAGGCCGTAGCGCCGGCGCACTTCGGCCACGGCGGCGGCTGGCGGCGAGAAGAACGCTTCGGCGATTCCCGAATGGATCACGGTGATGCGCTCCCGGGGAATGCCGAGCGTGTGCACGGCGTCGTCGCGGGTGCTGGCGGAGACGGCGATGATGCCATCGGCGCGGCGCAGGAGGCCGGCGAAGGCGCGGTCGGCGCGGAGGTTCGCGCGCGGATGGAACTCCGGCATGAGGAACGACGTCATGTCGTGCAAGGTGGTCGAAAGCCGCACGTTCGCGGGCGGACGCCGCACCAGGTTGGTGGCATGAAAGACGTCCGCGCCGCGGGCGGCGAAACGGAGCACCGGCAGCGGGGTGTAGTTGGCCAGCGCCAGCGAGCCGAGGCCGCCGAGGGTAGCCCAGCGGCCGGCGGCGGAGGAATCGTGCAGCAGCGGGCCGAACTCGCCCAGCGCCGGGAATGTATCCACGGCATCCGTGCCGGCGGCGCGGCGCAGGTGCGTGATCCAATAATAGAGATAGTTCTTGACACCGGCGCTGCGAATGAGCAGAGGTACGGCGTCAACGACGACGCGCATCCTTTCCAGTATGTGCTAAACTATCGCTTTATGACAGCATCGTCCGTGACGCGGCATTCCCATCGGCACCATACCGCGCAGTCGCTACGGGCGATCTTCTGATTCGAATCCACGCGAGATTGGAAAGGACGCCCGCCGCGGTACTGGCGGGCTTTTTGTTTGTAATTACGATGAATCTGGACTTCGCAAAATCGGATGGCCTGGTGACGGCGGTGATTCAGGACCACGCCACGGGCCGCGTTCTCATGGTGGGCTACATGAACGAAGAGGCGTTCCGGAAGACCGTGGAGACGGGCTTCGTGACGTTCTACAGCCGGTCGCGCCGTAAGCTCTGGCTGAAGGGCGAAAGTAGCGGGCACCGCCTGGTTGCGAAAGAAATCGCGACCGATTGCGACCGCGACGCGGTGCTGGTGCAAGTGGAAGCGCTGGGGCCGGGCGTGTGCCACGAAGGCTACCGGAGTTGCTTCTTCCGGCGGCTTGAAGGCGGCGAGTGGAAGGTGTCTGAAGAGCGCACGTACGATCCCGCGGCGGTGTACGGAGGCAAGGCATGACGCTGAAACTCGGTATTCCCAAGGGCAGCCTGGAGAACGCCACCATCGACCTGTTCCGCCGCGCGGGCTTCGCCATCACCACCAGCTCGCGATCGTACTTCCCGGCCATCGACGACCCGGAGATCGAGTGCATGCTCATCCGCGCGCAGGAAATGGCGCGCTACGTGGAAGACGGTATTCTGGACGCCGGTTTGACCGGCCGCGACTGGATCGAGGAGAACGAAGCCGACGTGGTGGCCGTGGCCGACCTGATCTACGCCAAGCAGAGCTTCGGCAAGGTGCGCTGGGTGCTGGCGGTGCCGGAGAGTTCCGGTTTCGTGTCGGTGAAGGATCTGGAGGGAAAGATCATCGCCACCGAACTGGTGGCCACCAGCAAGCGGTATCTCGCGGCGCACGGCGTGACGGCCAAGGTGGAATTCAGTTGGGGCGCCACCGAGGTGAAGCCGCCGGTGCTGGCCGACGCCATCGTGGAAGTGACCGAGACAGGATCCTCGCTGCGGGCCAACAAGCTGAAGATCATCGACACGGTGATGGAGTCGAACACCCAGTTGATCGCCAACCATGAGTCCTGGCGCGACGCCCGCAAGCGGCGCAAGCTGGAAGACCTGAAGATGCTGCTGGAGGGCGCCATCAACGCGCTGGGCAAGGTGGGGTTGATGCTGAACGTTCACAAGGACAACCTGGCGGCGGTGCTGGCGGTGCTGCCGGCCCTGAAGCGGCCCACCATCTCGCACCTGAGCGACGACCAGTGGCTGGCGGTGAACACCATTCTGGACGAAACCACGGTGCGCGACATTATCCCGCGGCTGAAGGAAGCCGGCGGGGAGGGAATTGTCGAGTATCCGCTGAACAAGATCGTGCTGTGATGCGCATCCTGACGGGAAAGGAAATCGGGCGCTTGTTGAAGCGCAGGGCGGCGCGCCTGGCGGAAGCCGAGGAGACCGTGCGGCCCATTCTGGAGGCGGTCCGCAAGCATGGAGATCGCGCGCTGCTGGAGTACGCCCGCAAGTTCGACGGGTTCGAGGGGCGCACGGTGCGCGTGCCCGAGCGGGACTTGCGCGCGGCCGAAGCGCGGCTCACGCCCGAATTCCGCAGGGCGGTAGAGACGGCGTCGGCCAACATCCGCGCCTATGCCGAACGCCAACTGCCGCGGGAATGGACGCGCGAGATGCGCACGGGGCTGCGCCTCGGGCAGATCGTGCGCCCGCTCGATACGGTGGCGGCGTACATTCCGGCGGGCCGCTATCCCCTGCCTTCCACGCTGCTGATGACGGCGGTGCCGGCGCAGGTGGCCGGCGTGCCGAACATCTGCGTGGCCTCGCCCAGGCCGGTGACGGAAGTGCTGGGGACGGCGTCGCTGCTGGGGATCGGTAAGGTTTTCCAAATGGGAGGAGCGCAGGCCATCGCGGCCTTCGCCTTCGGCACGCGGACGGTGCCGCGCGCGGACCGCATCGTGGGCCCCGGCAATATCTACGTGGCGGCGGCCAAGAAACTGCTGGCGGGTGAGGTGGGCATCGATTTCGTGGCCGGGCCGACGGAGATCGTCATCGTTGCGGCGGAGGGCGATCCGCGGTGGTTGGCGGCCGACATGCTGGCACAGGCGGAGCACGATGCCGACGCATCGGCAGTGCTGCTGACCACGTCGAAGCGCCTGGCGGCAGCAGTGGTGCGGGAGGTGGACCGGCAACTGGCGGTGCTGCCGACGGCGCCGGTGGCGGCGAAAGCCATCGCGCGCAATTCGGCGGTGGTGCTGGTGGGGTCGCTCGACGAGGCGATGGAGATTGCCAACCGCTTCGCGCCGGAACACCTGAGCATCCCGGACGCGGGGCGCCTCGCGAAAGTCCGCCATGCCGGCGGCGTGTTCGTGGGGGCGTACAGCCCCGAGGCCGCGGGCGACTACGCCTCGGGACCGAACCACGTGCTGCCGACCGGCGGCGCGGCCCGGCAGCGCGGGGGCCTGGCGGTGACGGACTACGTGAAAGTCATTTCGGTGCAGGAGTTGTCGCAAGCGGCGTTGCGGCGCCTCGGGCCGGCCATCACCACGCTGGCGCGCGCCGAGGGCCTCGAAGCGCACGCGCGCTCGGTGGAAGTGCGGGTGGGCGCCGCTGTCGGGCCGCTCGCTCCCGCTCGCGGTCCCGGACAGAACCACGGCCGTAAGGGAGTGACCCGCGCCAAAGGCACGATATCTCGCGGTCGGAGACCTGGCGGAAGATCCTCATGAGATTACCTAAGGGAGCCATCAAGCCGCGGCCGAGCGTACAGGCCATGGCGCCGTATTCTCCGCCGACCGCGGGCCGCGCGGGCAAGCTGCGCCTGGATTTCAACGAGAACACCGTGGGCTGCTCGCCGCGCGTCATTGCGGCGCTGCGCGACGGGTTGGACGCCGGCCGGTTGTCGGTCTACCCGGAATACGGCGAAGCCAAGCAGGCTGTGGCGCGATTCTTCCACGTCGAGCCCGCGGATTTCCTCTTCACCAACGGCACCGACGAGGCCATCCAGGTGTTCGTCAATACATACGTGGACGACAACCAGGAAGTGCTGCTGCTGCGGCCTTCGTACGCCATGTACCGGTTCTACTCCGAGGTGGCCGGCGCGCGGGTGCGCGAGGTCGCCTATCCCATGCCGGGGATGGAGTTCCCGTTGCAGGAGGTTCTGGACGCCATCACGGCCGAGACGCGCGCCGTAATCCTGGCCAATCCCAACAACCCCACCGGAACGGGCATTTCACTGCTGGCCATCGAGCGCATTCTGCGCCGCGCGAGCCGGGCCGCGGTGCTGGTGGACGAGGCGTACTACGAATTCTCGGGCGTCACCGCGCTGAGCGAGATTCAGCGCGTTCCCAACCTGTATGTGACGCGCACGTTTTCGAAGGTGTTCGGCATGGCGGCCATGCGCCTGGGATGCCTGTTCAGCCACCCGGCCAATATCGCGTACCTGCACAAGGCGCAGTCACCCTACAGCGTCAACTCGCTGGCGGTGGAGGCGGCGCGCGCGGCGGTCGAGGACACCGGGTATGTCGAGAGCTACGTAGCCGAGGTGCTGGCGGCGCGCGAGCTGCTGTGCCTGGGCCTGGAGAAGCTGGGGATCGGCTACGTGCCCAGCTCGGCCAACTTCGTGCTGGGCCAATTCGGCAAGCGGGCGGCGGCGGTGACCGCGGCGTTGCGAGGGCGCGCCATTCTGGTGCGCGACCGCAGCTACGAAGCGGCCGGATGCGTGCGCATCACGGTGGGAACGCGCCAGCAGACCCGCCGGCTGCTGGATGCGCTGGGCGAGGTTTGGAAGGCATGAGCAAGCCCATTCTGGTTTTCGACATGGACGGCGTGCTGGTGGACGTGACGGCGAGCTACCGCGAGACCATCGCGCGCACCGTCGAGCACTTCACCGGCGCATCCATCGCGCCCGAACGGATTCAGGAGTATAAGAACGAGGGCGGCTGGAACGACGATTGGAAACTGTCGCACCATATAGTGAATTCCGCCGGAATCGACGTTCCGTTCGACGACGTGAAGGCGTACTTTCAGAAGCTGTTCCTGGGCGACGGCTCGGACGGCCTGATGCGGCGTGAACAATGGGTGGCGCGGCCGGGCGTGCTCGAACGGCTCAACCAGGGGTTCCAGTTCGCGCTGTTCACGGGAAGGCCGAAAGCCGAAGCGCGCATGACGCTGGACCGCTTCGCGCCGGGGATTGAATTTGCGCCCATCGTGGGCATGTATGAGGTGCGGAACCAGAAACCCGCGCCCGACGGGCTGCTGCAAATCCGCGAGGCCAGCCCCGGCTGCGATCTCTATTATGTGGGCGACTCGGTGGACGACGCGCAGTGCGCGCAATCCGCCGGAGTGCCGTTCATCGGCGTCGCGGCGCCCTCGAACCCGCTGTATCTCGACTTGGTGTTCCTGTTTCAGGCGGCGGGCGCGTATGCCATCGTCGACGACATCAATTTCCTGGAAGAGGTGTTCGCGCCATGAGAACCGCCGCCATCCGCCGCGATACCAAGGAGACGCGCATTTCGGGCGAGCTGCGCATCGAAGGCCGCGGGAGGTACGAAGTTTCCACCGGCATCCGGTTTCTGGACCACATGCTGGAGCTGTTCGCGAAGCACGGGGGCTTCGATCTGAAACTGCGAGCCGAGGGCGACCTGGACGTGGACCAGCACCACACGGTGGAAGACGTGGGGATCGCGCTGGGCCAGTTGTTCGCGGGAGCGCTGGGAGACCGCAAGGGGATCAACCGCGCGGGATATTTTGTTTTGCCTATGGACGAGACCCTCGCCGTGGTGGCGGTCGACCTGGGCGGCAGGCCGGCGCTGGTCTATAAGGACCTGGTGAAGGTGCGCCTGGTGGGCGACCTGCAAAGCGAACTGCTGGAGGATTTCTTCGCCGGCTTCGTGAACCACGCGGGCGCCAACCTGCACGTCAAAGTGCTTTACGGCCGCTCGAATCACCACAAGGTGGAGGCGGTGTTCAAGTGCTTCGCGCGGGCCATGAAATTCGCCTGCTCGAAGGACGCGCGATTGAAGGACCAGTTGCCGTCCACCAAGGGCCTCTTGTGATTACGATTTTCGATTACGGCGCCGGCAATCTGCGCAGCGTGGAGAACACGCTGGGCGAGTTGGGCTGCCCCTATGAGTTGGTGCGCGACGCCGCGGGCCTGGAGGGCGCGCGCAAGATCGTCCTGCCGGGGGTGGGACATTTCGGCCAGATGATGCGCGCGCTGGACGAGTTGGGGGTGCGCCAGACGCTGCTGGGGCGGATCGCGGCGGGCGTGCCGTTTCTGGGCATCTGCCTGGGGTTGCAGGCGCTGTTCGAATCGAGCGAGGAAGCGCCGGAAGCGCGCGGATTGGGCGTGTTCGCCGGGGCGGTGCGGCGTTTCCCGATGGACGCACGGGTGCCGCACATGGGCTGGAACCAACTGGAGCCGCGGCGCGAGTCGAAGCTGCTGGCGGGGTTGGGCGCGCGGCCGTATGTGTATTTCGCGCACAGTTACTATGTGCCGGATTCCGCGCTTGCCGCGGCGGTGTGTACGTATGAGCTGCCGTACACGGCGCTGCTGGAGTCGGGCAATGTCTTCGGCGTGCAGTTCCATCCGGAGAAATCGGGCGCGGTGGGTCTGCGGATTGTGAAGAACTATGTGGAGATGTGAAGGCGGTGCGATGTGGGGCAGGCTTGCAGCCTGCGGCGGGTTTTCAACCCGCCTCCTGATTTGTCCGCAGGAACCAGACCAGGCGTTGCCTCCCGGGCCACTGGGCGAGCTTCGCTCGCCGGGCCGATTGAAAATCGGCCGCAGGTTGAAAACCTGCCCCACAAGGACCCCTTATGCCACTAGCTAAGCGCATCATCCCCTGCCTGGATGTTACCGGCGGGCGCGTCGTCAAGGGCGTGAACTTCGTCAACCTGCGCGACGCGGGCGACCCCGTCGAACTGGCGGACCGCTATAACGGCGACGGTGCCGACGAACTGGTCTTCCTGGATATCACCGCCTCCAGCGACGCCCGCGCCATCATGGCCGACGTGGTGGCGCGCACCGCCCGCAAGGTCTTCATCCCGCTGGCGGTGGGCGGGGGCATCCGCTCGGTGGCGGACGCGCGGCACATCCTGATGTCGGGTGCGGACAAGGTTTCGGTGAACACCGCCGCGGTGCGCCGCCCCGCGCTGATCACCGAACTGAGCCTGGAATTCGGCGCGCAGGCGGTGATCCTGGCCATCGACGCGCGCCGCGCGGGCGTGGGCCAATGGACCGTCACCACGCGCGGGGGCCGCGACGACGAGCACATGGACGCCGTCCAGTGGGCGGCGCGCGGGGAAGCCCTGGGCGCGGGCGAGATCCTGCTGACTTCCATGGATACCGATGGCGTGCGGGACGGCTTCGATTGCGCGCTGACGAAGGCCATCTCGCGGGCCACGCACATTCCCGTGATTGCCAGCGGCGGGGCGGGGAAGCCCGAGCATTTCGTGCGCGTGCTGACCGACGGCTGCGCCGATGCCGCCCTGGCCGCTTCCATCTTTCATTTCGGGACTTACACCGTGAATCAGTTGAAAGAGGAGCTCGACAAACGCGGCATCCCCATGAGGCTGGCGCAATGATCATTCCGTGCATCGACCTCATGGAAGGCAAGGTGGTGCAGTTGGTGCAGGGGCGCGAGAAAGCGCTGGAAGCCGACTCAGTCGAGGAGATGCTGCGCAAGTTTGCGGGATTCCCGGAGATCCAGGCGATCGATCTGGATGCCGCCATGGGCAAGGGCTCGAACGACGAACTGGTGCGCCTGGTGGCGTCGAAAGCCGTGGCGCGGGTGGGCGGCGGCGTGCGCACGGTGGAACGCGCGCGGACGCTGGTGGAGCAGGGCGCGAGTAAGGTGATCGTGGGAACGTCGGCATTCACCGCGAGCGGGGTGAGGCACGAGTTTCTGGCGGCGCTCGGCGAGGCGATCGGGCGCGAACGCACGGTGATCGCGCTCGATTCGAAAGGTGGCCGCATCGTGGTTCGCGGCTGGCAGGAGTCTACCACGCTCAGCGCCGAAGAGGTGCTAGGCGAGTTAGAGCCGTACTGCTCAGGATTCCTGTGCACTTACGTGGACAAGGAAGGCATGTTACTGGGCACTGACCTTGACTGGTTCCGGCGCCTGCGAGCGGCCACGTCGCTCGAACTAACCGCGGCCGGCGGGATTACCACCATGGACGACGTGCGGGCGCTGCTCGGAATGGGCGTGCACGCGGCGCTCGGAATGGCTATTTACACGGGGCGGCTGGATCTGGAAGAACTGCGCCGGATGCGGTAGAGCCGCAGGCGCCGCCCGTCACCGGGTCAGGCCCCGGTACGCGTAGTAGGCCTGAACCAGGGAGACGATCAAGGTGGCTCCTAACACGATCTTCGACGCCGGCAGATTGAACTCCGGGCGGCCCCGCCAAAGGAAATAAGTGTGCACCACAAACGCGAAGATTCCGGAGCCCGCAAGCACGAGAGCGAACACGTGTCCGGCGCGGCTCCCCTGGACCAACTGATCGAGACCCACGAGAATGGCGAGCGCCATGATGAAGTTGATCGCCAGGAAGGATTGGATGCCACCCCCAGTGCCGAACAACTGCCACTCTTTCCAGTAGGCGGAGTCGATTTCGTGGGTCAGCAGAATCGCGCCGTTCAGAAGATACAGGCTGACTTCAAGCGACGGTCTGGTCATTAGGGGGAACTCCTCCGCGGAAGTTCCATTTCGAAGTCCAGCATCTTGCTCAGTATACTGCCCAACGGTCTTCCTTTCGATTCGGGGATCGGCGTTTTTCGGGGCTGTGCAGAGGTTATGCCTTTCATGATATGATTATTGAAAGGTACAAACAGTATGGCGATCAGCATCAAGAACGACCAGACCGAACTGCTCGCCCGGAAGGTGGCTGAGCTCACCGGGGAAACGCTGACCGAAGCCGTTCGGGCCGCACTGGCGGAGAGGTATGAGCGGCTGCGCCGCGCCCGCTCGGGGCGTTCCCTGGCCGGCGAGCTGAACGCGATCGCATTGCGCTGCGCTGGCCGGCCAATCGTGTCGCCACTCAGCGCGGAGGAGATCCTCGGTTACGACGAACGGGGAGTGCCGACGCGATGACCCTGGATACCTCGGCGGTTCTGGCAGTGCTTCAGGACGAAGCTGAAAGAGCCGAGTTCGTGTCGCTGATCGAGCAATCGTCCCGGCGTCTCGTCTCAGCGGTATCCGTGCTCGAGGCGGCAATGGTTCTGGAAGGGCGAAAAGGCGACGACGCCGGCGCCGACCTTGACCTGTTCTTGCAGCGGGCTTCGATTGAGACGGTTGCATTCGACGAAGACCAGCTCACGGTGGCTCGAACGGCCTTCCGGCGCTTCGGAAAGGGCCGTCACGCCGCCGGACTCAACTTCGGCGACTGCGCTTCGTATGCCCTGGCGCAGTGGTCCGGCGAACCGTTGTTGTTCAAAGGGAGCGATTTCACGGAGACCGATGTCGCCCGCGTAAGGGAGTGACACCAGCGGCCTCAGCAGCCCAGCGCCGTGGCCAGCGTCTTGCACCACTCAAAAAAAGCGGTCTTCTGCGATTCGCGGCCATGCCACCATGTGTCCGCGTGGAAGAACTCGTCGGGCGCGGCAACCATCCGCAATTCCGGGCCGCCGCCCATGGCTTTTTCAGTGGCCAGGAAGATGCGGCGCGCGCGAGCGGAATGAAAGTCGCTGGTTACAATGAGAACCCGGTGAACGCCGCGGCGGCGCAGTTCGGCGAGGATCGCGCGGGATTCCTCCCTGGTGGAGAGCGCATCGTTCGGAAAGGCCTCGAACCACTTGGCCGGGAATCCCTTGCGGATGGCGTACGGGATCGCCAGATCGGTCTCATGCGCGCCGTAGAACCCGGGTGGCCCGCTCACCAGCACGGAGGGAACCAAGCCGCGCCGCACCAGGTAGCCAGCGGTTTCGATGCGGTGGCCCCAGTAGTCGCCGCCCAGGACCACGGCGATATCGGCCGCGGCCGGGCCGTCGTCGTGCACCAGGGCCCGGCCGATCAGGGGAAGCCACAGGCGGTAGGACACCGCCAGTACTATCGCCAGGACGGCGAGCGGAATCACGAAACGGGAGAAGTAGCGACGGTGGCGGGCCACGGACTACTTTTCGTCCGATCCGCTCTTCTGGTCGAGATTGCCGACCGTCTTCAGCCGTTGATAAAGGCGTTCCACCTCGGCCTCGTCCTCCGGGCGCAGAATACGGTAGCGCGGCGGAGGTGGAGGTTGCTTGCGTTCCGGAGGGGGAGCGAGCACTTCGCCGAAGTACTGGCGGTAGGGCTTGCCGTCGATGAGGGCATCGCGCGAAAAGCGCCGGAGGTTGCGGAGCAGGCTATTGCAGGAATCCAGGTCGCCCGAATGCACCAGCAACACGCGCGAGTCGTCAAACAGGGTAAGGCGGACAACCAGCGGAGACACCCAACTGACGGGGCGATCCACGCGGCGGATGTCCATCCAGGGAATGATGCGGCGGCCCACCGAAAGATACCCCTCGTGGAGCGCGATTGCCGGCCGGAACGCCATGAGCAGGAGGAAGACGGCGCTCAACAGAAAGAGGGCTGCCGGGATCAGGGCCAGTGGCCGATGCCAGCCCATCCATCCGGACAGGCCGGCCAGAAGTACAGCCGCTGTGCCAGACCAAAGATAGTAGGGTGCGGGCAGGTATCGAGTCATGGAACCCCGTCTCACCTTTAGACTACTCCCGCGCGCGAACCCCGTCAATGAGTATGCCGGGGCAGGGCAGACGGGGCGCTCCTCGGCAGGGCACGGACGGTCCGGACCGCGCGCCATGTGTAGTGGATGCCGCTCCACAGAGTGAAAGCCGCGCAGATCCAGATTCCCGCCGTAGCCAGGGCGTTCAGCAGCCACGAGTTCCAGATGTTCCGAATCAGCCAGGCCAGAACTGTGCCGATCTGCACACAAGTCGAGACTTTGCCCCAGATACTGGGCGGAAACCGCCTTATGGGGGTGGTCAGCAGCATTGCGCCCGCGCCCAGGAGAATGTAGAGGTCACGGCCGAAAACCACGGCTACCAGCCACCACGGCAGCATGCCCGCCGCCGCCAGCGCCAGGAAGACGCCGCACAGCAGGCATTTGTCGGCGATGGGGTCGAGCATGGCGCCGGCTGGGGTGCTGGAGCGAAAGAGGCGGGCCGCGGCGCCATCCAGGTAGTCCGTGAATGCCGCCAGGGCGAAGAGCCACATGGCCAGGACGGGGCGGCGGGCGAAGATGGCCCAGGCGACCAACGGCGTCAGCAGCAGGCGGAGGAGCGTGAACAGGTTGGGCAGGTTGATCCAGGCGGGCATCAAAGAACGAGTGTACCGCCCAAGCTGGGAGCGACGCTCGGGGTGGGGTTCCCGCGTCTCGGGGACACGGCGGACGAGGCGCCCGCGTTGCCTGGGGGCGCTATACTTACGGACAAGCGATGAAGCCCCTTCGCCACGTCCTCCCGCTGGTCCTCGCGGCCGCCGCGTTCGGCCAGCAGTCCGCGCCTCCGGTACTGAAACCGCTCCCGCTCTGGAAGGCCACGTCGGGCAAAAACACCGCGTACCTTTTCGGTTCGCTTCACCTCGGCGATAAATCGTTCTACCCGCTGGCAGCTACCGTCGAGGATGCCTTCGCCGCCTCCGACGTGCTCATCGTGGAACTGGATCTGCGCAAGGTGAACATGATGGCCATGGCGGCTACGTTGATGACGGAAGGCATGTACTCCGGCGACGACAGCCTCTGGGACCACATCTCCGCGGCGACCCGCCAGGCGTTGGAGGCTTACTGCAAACGCTCCAGCCTCCCCATCGAGATGTTCGCCAATATGAAGCCCTGGCTGGCCGCCTTGACTCTCTCCACGCTGCCGTTTCAGATGGCCGGGATGGACCCCAGCCTCGGCTTGGACCAGCACTTTCTGGATGACGCCGGCGGCAAGCGGGTCGATCAGTTGGAGACCGCCGAGTGGCAGCTCCGCCTGTTTACCAGCCTGTCGCCCGGGATGCAGGAGAAACTGCTGGCCTCCGCGGTGGAGGGCAACCCGATCGCGGAATCCAAGGAGCTGATCGCAACGTGGAAGAGCGGCGACGCGGCGCGGATCGAGGAGTTTCTCCGGAAGCACCCGGAGGGGCCGCCCGAGTTCTCGCGGAAGCTCCTGGAAGACCGCAATCCGCACATGGCCGACGCTATTTCGCATTGCCTGGAGACCAACGACCGCTGTTTCATGGTGGTGGGCGCCGCGCACCTGGTGGGCAAAGAGGGCGTGGTCGAGTTGCTCGGCAAGCGCGGCATCCAGTTGCGGCAGATGAACGCGGGCAACTAGTGCCTTGACCGCGAGAAACTGTTCCTTTGCCACGGGCCGTTCGCTCACGCTCGCGGTTCTGTCCGGAACCGCGAGCGTGAGCGAGCGGCCCGGTAGTGGCACCAAATCACGGTCGAAGACCTAGTGCCGCGGGGTGCTCACTGCGCCGCCCCCCAGGGCCTGCTCGCACTTGCGGATGCCGCTTTGGGCATCCTCGATCATCCGCGCCTCGCGCCCCTGGAGGATACCCTGTTCCCGTGCGCGCGTCAGGCCGGGTAGGCTGCGCTCGTACCACGGCCGCGCTTCGGCGAATCTGCCCGCGTGCAGGTACGCCTTACCCATGCGGAACTGGTTGGTGGCGAGCGACGCCGCCTGCTCCGGGTTTGCCGGCACGTCGCGCAGCAGCCCCAATGTCTTCTGCAGCCCGGCGATCGCGCGCGCAGTGTCGCCCGTGTCGATGGCCGCGTCGGCTTGGAGCCCCGAGGCGTCGATCACGTCGAGGCGGTACTGCGCGTCCCGCGGATCGGAGGCGGCCAGGCCCTCGAAGACCGTCAGCGCCTGGGCGAACTGTGCGCCGGCCGCCGCGTCTCCCTCCAGCGAGAGCACCAGTCCGATGTTGAGCCGGGCGTACGCCGCCGATCTGCGGGCGGGAGCGTTGAGCGGATCGGCGGCCGCCAGTGCCTCGGCCAGCGCCAGTTCCTTGCGGTGCAGCGAGAGCGCTTCGGCATAGGCATCCGAGTAAGTGGACAGGATCATCGCCGTGCGCTCATAGGCGATGGTCAGCCGCCACTTGAGGCTCGGATCGCCGGGTTTGGCGCGGACCAGCGCTTCCCACAGCTCCACCGACTTGCGCAGGTTGGCGAGGCCGGCCTGCCAATCGCCCGATCCCGCCAGCTTCCAGCCCACATCCACATAGGCCGAGGCCAGATTGGCGCGGTCGGCAAAGCCGGCGGAATCGCGCGCCGCCAGCGCTTCGGCCATGCCCAGCAGCTTGCGGCTGTGGGCCAGCGCTTCGGCGGAATCGCCGGAGTAAAGCAGCACATCGCTGAGCTTGCCGTGGTTGCGCAGAAGATCGCGCAGCAGGGGGACATCGGCACCGGCGGTGCGCTCCACCTCCTCGCGGAGGCCCAGCGCCTTGCGGTAGCTCGCGATGGCGCCGGCGGTGTTGCCGAGGTTGGCCGAACGGTACCCGCCCTGCACGTCGCCGACTTTCTCGTAGGCGGCCGCCAGTTCGCGCTTGAGTCCGGGGTCGCCCGCGGACTCGGCGCTCAGACTGTCCAGGTAGCCGAGGGCGCGCTTCACCAGCAATTCCCGCGCCCCGATCGACCCGGGCAGTTTCTCGATGGCGTCGTACACTTCGAACAGCAGGGAATTCGCCAGGCTGCGGACGTCCTGAAAGCGGCGCTCGGCACGCGTCCGCTGCACGTTGGCGACGTGGGCCTGGCGCACCGTCGCGGCCAGGCCGCCCAGCAGCGAAAGCGCCGCCACCGCCGCGGCAATCACCCCCGCCTTGTGCCGCCGCGCGAACTTGCCGGCGCGGTAGGGCCACGAGGCGGCGCGCGCCGCGACCGGCCGGCCGTCGAGGTGCCTGCGGATGTCGTCTGCCAGGCGCTCCACCGACCGGTAGCGGTCCTCCGGTCTCTTCTGGAGCGCCTTCATGACGATGTTGTCGAGGTCGCCGGAGAGCGAACGGACCAGCCGGGCGGGGCGGCTGTCGCGCGTGGCGCTGACGCTTTCCGGGGTCACCGCCTCCCAGCCGCTGGCCGCGTCGGGCGGCTCGGTGCGCCGCACCACGGTGCTCGGCAGGGCCGGCTCCGCCTGGCAGATGGCTTCCGCCGCCTGGTGCGGGGTCCGTCCCCGGAGGCGGTAGGGCGCATGGCCGGTGAGCAGGTGGTAGAGCAGCACGCCGAGGGAATAAACATCGCTGGACGTGCCGGCGGGCTCGCCGCGCGCCTGCTCCGGACTGGCGTACTCGGGCGTCATCATGCGCACGGCGGTCTGGGTGGCATGCGGCGCGCCCGTGAGTGGATCTTCCTCCAGAATCTTGGCGATTCCGAAGTCCAGCAGCTTGGGGTCGCCGTCGGGCGCGACCAGGATGTTGGCCGGTTTGAGATCGCGATGGACCACCAGGTTGCGGTGCGCGTACTCGACTCCGGCGCACACCCTCAGAAACAGCTCCAGGCGGTGGCGCGTATCCAGCCGGCGGGCGTCGCAATGGACGTCGATGGGCTCGCCGTCTACGAACTCCATCACGAAGTAAGGGTGTCCGCCGCCGGTCAGCCCGGTGTCGAGGAACCGCGTGACGTAGGGATGCTCGAGGTGCGCCAGGATGCGGCGTTCGTTGGCGAAGCGCGACAACAGGAACTGGCTCTCGATGCCCCCCTTCACCACCTTGAGGGCCACCAGCTTGCCGATGTCCTCGCGCAGCGCCTGGTAGACCGTGCCCATGCCGCCTTCGCCGATCGATTGCACGATCCGATAGGGTCCGATCCGCGTCCCGGGCTGGAGGCTGGGGGATGCCGGGGGTTCGGGCAGAGGAGCCGGGCCGTCGAGAAAGCCGGAGGCGTTGCGGTGGGCCGTCAGCAGCGATTCCACTTCGCGCCGCAGCGCGGCATCGCCGCCCGAAGCGTTCTCCAGCCAGGCGCCGCGCTCCGCTTCGGGCACGTCGAGCGCGGCCTGCATCACTTGTTTGACTTGCGCCCAGCGTTCGGGCGTCATCCCCGCGGAAGCCATAGCCTCATCTTATGCTTCTCATTGCCGCCGATGCCCGGCCGGGAGTGGGGCAGGCGCTTCCGCCTGCCAGCCGGCTTCTCGGGGATTCTCGCGCCCGCGGGTTGGCAGACGAAAGCCTCTGCCCCACATCACGCCGTCAGCTCGCGATACAACCAGGCTCTGGCGGTGGCCCACTCGCGCTTCACGGTGGCGGGAGAAAGCTGCAACACCTCGGAGGCATCCTCGATCGAGAGCCCCGCGAAAAACCGCAGCTCGATGATCTTCTCCTGCCGCGGGTCGAGCTTGCCCAGGCTGGAGAGCGCCTCGTCCAGCGCCTGGATGTCCACGCCGCGCGTTTCGGGAGCGGCGATACTGGCGTCGAGCGTCACTTTGCGGACGCCTTCGCCGCGCTTCGCCGCGCTCCGGGAACGGGCGTGATCCACAAGCACGCGCCGCATCATCTGCGCGGCAATGCCAAAGAAATGCGCGCGGTTCTGCCATTGCGCATGCTGGTCCATCATGCGCAGGAAGGCTTCGTGCACCAGGGCGGTGCTTTGAAGCGTGTGTCCCGGGGGCTCGCTCCGCAGGCGGCGCCGCGCCAGGCGGCGCAGCTCGTCGTAGACCAGCGGCAGCATCTGGTCGAGAGCGCGCTGGTCCCCGTTCCTCCAGCGAATGAGGAGTTCGGTGACGTCATGCCGCGGCTCGGAGGCCATCCCTGTTGTTCGCACGATCCGGCGGGGCTTGTCAAGGCGGGGGCTTGGGTGGCCGGTCCTGGAGATCCCGGGAAACACGCCGAAACCGGACTCCCTGGACGCCGTCTCAATCGCCCGTCGCCTGGTGGGGTTGCGCCGATTGTGTTCGCCGGCCCGCGCCGCCGCACCCCGAAAGGATCGCGAAGGGCTGTGCTCCGCAGGACCTCTTACGGCGATGACTGGCCCAGCTCCTAAAACTGCGCGGTCTCCACGTAGGTTCCGGTTACGGCGCCGGAGAGCGTAGAGGCCGCGCCACCGGTCAGCGGCGTGCCGGTCATAGTCAGAGTTCCGTTCAGGTTCCCGAGCACGCCCAATAGCGCTGGCGGGGTCAATGTGAAGCTAAGCGTTGAGCTCGACAGGACCAGGACCGTACTAGTTCCGATAGGGTACATATTGTAGCCGGGGTCCAGCGTATTGAACGTGAACGTCAGTCCCTGATTTGTCGCTACACCACTTATCCAAGTGACCGGACCGATGGTCGCTGTGTAGGTTGTGTTGCCGGCGTCCGGCGTGACGATAATACCGAGCGCGGCCGACGGATATCCCACGGGCTGATAGGTAACCACTGCGCTCAATTGCAGAAAAGGCAGGGAGGCGGGCGCGGTTACGGATAGTGAGGCGTGGGCCGAAGTCCCGTTATACACCGCTGTAATCGTTGCCGTTTGAGTCGCAGTCACCGTCAAAGTGGAAACCGGGAAAGTCGCGCTGGTGGAACCAGCCGGGACAGTGACGGTGGCGGGTACCGATACGGCCGTTGAGTTCGAAGACAGGGCCACGGCAGCTCCGCCGGCAAGCGCGGCAGAGGAAAGAAGAATCGTGCCCTGCACCGGTCCGCCGCCGGATACCTGAGACGCCGACAGGCTCAGACTTTGAAGCTGTGGCGACACGCCGGCACCCTGGACCGCGATGTATAGCGTCTGGGTCCCGGCCATGCCGCCGAGGGTAAAGGTCAACGGCACGGAATCGCTGGCGGCGACGTTCGGAACCACCACATTGAATTGGTACAGGCCCACCGTGCTGGGGGCCAGGCCGTCATACAAAAAGGTAGCGGCGGCAGGTCCGAACCACAGCAGAAACGGGGCCACCAGCGAGTTGCTCTGCTGCGCGATCTGTCCCGCCGGGATGTTTGGCGCAACCGCGCCGAAGCCCACACCGTAAACCGTGACGACGTCTCCTGGCAGGGCGCGGCGCGACGGGAGGCCCGCTATCGTACCAGGTGGGAGAACGTACGTAACGCCGTCGGAGAACAGAGCCGCAACGTACTGTTTGCCGCTAACGTTGAAGGAAGGTGGCGCCAACAGACCTGGTTGCTGGACGTTCACCGTGATTGTGTATGGGAGGCTCACGCCGGCTGCGGTGGTGACGATCACCTGCTGCGGCCCGCCTCCGACAGTTGAGGGGACCTGCGCGTTGACCTGGGCTGGGCTGACGTAATCGATGAAGGCCTGCTGGCCGCCGATCGTAACCGTGGTTCCGTCCAGCGACGTAGGGGCGTTCACACCGGTGAAGTCGCTCACAGTCCAGGAGCGGGAATCGGCGGCGAGGTTCGACCCGTAGATCTCGATCCACGATCCAGGCGCTATAGAGGTGAATTGCCCAAACGCGCTCGCGCTGACCACGCCGCCGGACTTGATGGCGGGCGGAGACCCGGAAGATTGCGCCCGGCAGAGGCTCGAAGGGAACAAGGCTGCCACCGCCAGTAGCCAGTAGGGAACCTGTGAACCCGACGGGCGCGCCATTGAACTATGTCTTTCCACAACTCCGCCTTTCTGCGTTCCGTTGACTGTTGTGCGAAATGGGGCATGTTCGACCCCACCAACTGTCGATCAGGCCTCGCTTCCTTTCAGGAATGAACCCTATAGTCTGGGATCTCCGTTGTGACTTCTTACCGCCATCGATTATACGACCGTTCGGCCACTTTGAGGAGATTCTTACCTCTTTCTCTATTCCGCGGCTTCCGCAGCGCTGGAGGGGCCAGCGCCAGGGCCTCCAGACACGAAAGACCAGGAAGTGCTGTGGCGGATACCGTCGTTTGGACAAAACACTGCGTTCCCTTTTCCGGCTTCGCCGGCGCCCGAACCCGGGTTCAGCGTTGCCGGCCCTAACCAGCTCTCGCCGTTCCGCCTGTGCCGGCTCCTCCGAGTCCGATCCCGCGCTTCATGGTGCGAGTGTCGTTGCGGGTTCTCCGAAGGCACCGGCGGGCGCGCGGTTCTCCCACGCCGGGCCTATCCTCGCAAAGGGATCGCCACCACCAGCGCCGTGGTACGCCTGGACCCGATTCTGCGGTGACTGTGCGGCACGGTGGAGTCGAAGTAGATGGAATCGCCCTCGGAGATCTCGTGCCGGTCTTCGCCCACGCGCAGCTCCAGCCGGCCGCTCAACACGCAGAGGAGATCGATGCCCCGGTGTTCGTGCGGGCGGACGGTTTCCGCTGCGACCGGCTCAAACCCGGCCAGGTAGGAGTTCAGCGGGCGGTTGGGAACTGGGAAGTCCAGGCTCTCGTAACAGGAGGCCGCCTGGGCAGCGCCGCTCGAACCCCGCGGCAGCCGGAGCCAGGGCCTGATCGGCCGGAATGGCGTGCTTGTTCCTGGCGGCGTCTCCCGCTACACTGGTTGCCGGTATGCAGGTTGGCGAGCCACTGCCGGCGCTGCGAGGCGAGTTTCTGAGCGGACGGACCGCCATTCTGCCCGAGGCCGCCGGAGGCCGCGTGGCGCTGCTGCTGCTCGGATTCACCTACGAATCGCGCTTCGCGGTGGAAGCCTGGGCGGGCAGGTTCCGGCGGGACTTCGACGGCGACCCGCGCGTGACCTTCTATGAGATTCCCATGGTCGGAGGCATAGCTAGGCTGGGGAAGTGGTTCATAGACGGAGGCATGCGGCGCGGCACTTCCAAAGCGGACTACGAGAACGTCGTCACGGTCTACGGCGGCACGGAAGCGTGGAAGCGGCGCGTGGGCTTCGGCGATCCCAACGCGGCGTACCTGATCCTGATCGGGCAGGGTGGCAGAGTGGCCCGGCAGGTCTCGGGCGTCTTCGGCGAAGAGCCGTACCAGGAACTACGGTCGGAGGTATCGAGACTCCTAGACGGAAAATGAACCAAGCGATCCCGCCCGCGCCTCTCCCGGCCACCACTCCCTCGCGGTCGTGGCTCCGAACGGAGCCGCGCGCGTCCGCGAGCGGTTCTGCCCTGGCGCCGATTCTTGCGGTCATGACTGTGCTGGCGGCGCTCGTGGCGCCAATTTTGTGCGCACCGGGCGGGGACGCGCTGCGGGAGGGATTCACCAACCCGCCGCCCGAAGCCCGCCTGCGGTGCTACTGGTGGTGGCTGAACGGCAACACCACGAAAGCCGCTATCACCCGCGACCTGGAGCAGATGAAGGCCAAGGATTACGGCGGCGCACTGCTGGTGGACGCCGACGGTTCCAGCCAGCAAGGCAACAACCCCGCGCCCGCCGGCCCCATGTTCGGTAGCCCGGAATGGCGCGTGCTGTACCTTCACGCGCTCCGCGAGGCGCAGCGGCTGGATCTGGAGATCAGCCTGAACATCCTCAGCGGTTGGAACCTGGGCGGACCGGAGGTGACGCCCGCCGAGGGCGCCAAGCTCCTCACCTGGTCGCGCGTCACGGTCGAGGGCCCGGCGGACCTCAAGCGCGAGCTGCCGCAACCCGAGTCGGTCCACGGCTTCTACCAGGACTTCGCCGTGCTGGCCTATCCGCTGCGTCACGGCGCGGCGCTTCCCGGCGGCCGGCAGCCCATCCGGCAACTGGCCATCAAGACGGCCTCCCAGGAATTCGGCATGTCGATGCCGCAGACTGCGCCGCTGCTGGAGGATTTCCCCGCCACCGAGGGCGAAGAAGATGCCGCGGTCGCCGAGGTGCGGGACGTGACGGCCCACATGGCCGCGGACGGCCAATTCACCTGGCGTGTCCCGGCGGGAAATTGGGAGATCCTACGCATGGGATACGCGGCCTCGGGCGCGCGGGTCTCGACATCCAGCCAGACGTGGCAGGGCTTGGCCATCGACTACATGGACCGCGGCGCGCTCGAAGCCTATTGGAAGCGGAACGTGGCGCCCCTGCTGGACCTTGCCCGCCCCTACCTGGGCAAGACGCTGCGCTACGTGGTGACCGACAGTTGGGAATTAGGCGGTATCAACTGGACCGGGAAGTTCCGCCAGGAATTCCGCCAGAGGCGCGGGTACGACCTGCTGCCGTACCTGCCGGTTGTTGCAGGCCGAATCGTCGGCGGCCGCGACATCGACAACCGGTTTCTGAACGATTTCCGGCGGACCATCGGCGACCTGATCGTGAGCCGGCACTACGCGGTGTTCGCGGAACTGGCGGCGCGCTATGGCCTGGGCATCCATCCGGAGTCCGGCGGGCCGCACGGCGCGCCCCATCGACGCGCTGGAGACCCTGGGCGTGAGCGCACTACCGCAAACCGAGTTCTGGGCGCCTTCGGCGACGCATCGCATCCGCGACGGCGAGCGCTTCTTCGTCAAGGAGGCCTCCAGCGCGGCGCACATCTACGGAAAGCCGCTGGTGGCCGCCGAGGGCATGACCAGCATCGGGCCGCAGTGGGAGGAATCGCCCGCCAGCCTGAAGCCGGCTTTCGACCAGGCGGTGTGCGAGGGCATGAACCGGCTGGTCTGGCACACCTTCACGTCGTCTCCCAGGGAGATGGGACTGCCGGGGCAGGAGTATTTCGCGGGAACGCACCTCAACCCCAATGTGACCTGGTGGCCCCAGGCGGGCGCGTTCACCGGCTATATGAACCGCGCCCAGTTCCTGATGCAGCAGGGCCAGCCCGTCTCCGACGCGTTGTACTACTACGGCGACCACGTCCCCAATTTCGTGCAGCTCAAGAGCGCCGACCCGGCGGGTGTGCTTCCCGGCTACGACTACGACGTCACCGACGAGCGCGTGCTGACCGGCCGTCTGTCCGCCAGGGATGGCCGGATCGCGCTGCCCGAAGGCGTTACGTATCGCCTGCTGGTGCTGCCCGCCGTTCCGTCGGTCTCGGTGGCGGCGCTGCGGGCCGTCCGCAAACTGGTGGCGGAGGGCGCGGCCGTGCTGGGCGAGAAGCCGCAACGCGCCACCGGGTTGGGCGGTGACGAGCGAGTGCGCGCCATCGCTGCCGAGGTCTGGGGCGACTGCGGCCGGAACGGCGTCCAGCAGCGGCATTTCGGAAAAGGGACCGTGTTTTGCGGCGGGAACGCGCGGGAAGCGCTGGCGGCGCTCGGGGTGCTGCCGGATTTCGAAGGCGAAGGCCTCGATTACGTCCACCGGCAGACCGCCGGAGCGGACGTTTATTTCATCCGCAACACGCGGCCGGAGCCGGTATCCGAGGACGTGGTGCTGCGGAGCAAGGGCAAGGCTCCGGAGTTGTGGCATCCCGAAGACGGGCGGACGGAGCCCGAAGCCGTCTACCAATCCACCGCCGACGGGCGGACCCGCTTGCCGCTGCGGCTGCCTCCGTTCGGCAGCGTATTCGTGGTGCTGCGGTCTCCGGCGGGCGAGCACATCGTAAAGGCATCGTGGACCGGGAGCGCGCCGCCGGCCGAAGTGAGGCTGCGCCAGGACGGCACGGCCGACCTGGAAACCAGCGCCAAGGGAAGCTACCGCGCCACGCTGGCGAGCGGCGCCACGCTGCTGGCGGAAGTGCCCGCGGCGGGCGAGGTCCGAACCGTGGACGGCCCCTGGAGCCTGTCGTTCCCGCCCGGGTGGGCTGCGCCCGCGAAGACGATTCTGGACCGGCTGGCATCGTGGACCGAGAGCGCCGACCCGGGCATCCGCTATTACTCGGGGACGGCCACCTACTCGGCGCGCTTCCGGCTGCCGGAGCGGCTGGATGCGGCCGAACCTCTATACCTGGACCTGGGCGAGGTGCGCGAGATCGCGGAAGTGCGCGTCAACGGCCGGGATCTGGGGATTCTCTGGAAGCAGCCGTTTCGCGCGGCGCTGGGGGCGGCGGCGCGCCCGGGCTGGAACGATCTGGAAGTTGCGGTGACGAATCTTTGGCCGAACCGGCTGATCGGCGATCGGCGAGTGGCGCCCGCGCATCGGCTGACGCGGACGAATATCGCCAAGTTTACGGCCGCATCCCCGCTCCTGCCTTCGGGACTGCTGGGGCCGGTGACGGTTGGTGCGGCGCGGGTAGTGCGGATGGTGAAGGCGGATTGAGGCAGACGGGCCGGTCGAGGGCGCATAGCGCGCTGGCGAGGGTAAACAGGATTTCGGATTCCTCGATCGGTTCGCTGCAATAGTTGGCGGCGCCGTGATCCATGGCATCCAGCCACTGTCCGGTTTCTGCCGGGCCGGTGACGACGATAACGGGAGCCGGATCGTGCGCGGCAACCATCCGCCGGACGCCGTCCGAAGTCAACTGGCCGGCGCTGCAAAAGATGGCGTCCGCGGGTTCCCCGGACGCGGCCACGGTATGCTCATGGGCTTCCAGCACGCTGGTCAACCGGGCCAGCGTCTCGCAGGGAAGATCGATCAATCGGACTTTCGCCACTTGTGAGTAAGGGCCTCCTGGCCAGCCGCATTAGTGCCTTGACCGCTCCTTTGCCACGGGCCGCTCGCTCACGCTCGCGGTTCCGGACAGAACCGCGAGCGTCAGCGAGCGGCCCGGTAATGACACGAAATCACACGGTCGGAGACCTAGCGCGGCATCAAATGGACATATCGGCGGATTTGCCGGAAGTATGAGACCGCTGCGGCCGCTACTGTCTACGGTTTACCCGCAAGCAGCGCGCGCGCTTCGGCCACCAGGAAGAGCGATCCGGTGACGAAGACCGCGTCATCGGGCGCGGCGTCGCGGACCATGGCGAGGGCGGCCTGGATGTCCGGAGCGACGCGTACGCCGGGGTGGTCGGCGAAATCGCGCATGGCGGCGGGGGTGAAGGCGCGGGCCTGGCGGGGCGCGGTGAGGATGACTTCACGGGCGCGGGGAAAGAGAATGCCGCCGATTTCGGCGATGGCCTTGTCGCGCATGGCGCCGTAAATCAAACGCACCCGGCGGCGGGAGTAGAAACGGTCGATGTAGCTTGCCAGGGCGCGGGCGCCGGCGGGGTTGTGGGCGCCGTCGAGAACGATCTCGGGGTTCTCGGAGACGCGCTCGAGGCGTCCCGGCCAGCGGGCGGCGGCGATGCCTTGCTCGATGGCCGCGCCGGGCAGACCGAGGCGCACCAGGGCGGCGGCGGCGGTGGCGGCGTTCTCGACCTGGTGCTCGCCGGCCAGGGAACAGCGGACGCGCAGATCGCGCTCGCCGGAGAGGCGGAAACGGCTGCCATCGGGGTCGAGCGCGAGCTCGCGCACCATCCAGTCGCTGGTTCGCGTGACGGGGCAATCCAGCGCGGCGGCGCGGGCGGCCAGCACTTGTTCGGCTTCGGGGCGCTGGCGCGCGAACACCGCTGGCACGCCGGGCTTCAGGATGCCGGCCTTCTCGCCGGCGATGGCCTCCAGGCTGCGGCCCAGGTAGGCTTCGTGATCGAAATCCACGGGGGTGACCACGCACAACTCCGGCGAGACCACATTGGTGGCGTCGAGGCGGCCGCCGAGACCGACTTCGAGCACCACCCGATCGACATTCTCCTCGGCGAAGATCAGGAAGGCCATGGCGGCGACGGTCTCGAAGTAGGAGGTATGGAAATCGATGGCCCCCGAGTCGAGCAGGCGTTCCACCGCGGCGTGGACGCGGTCGAAGGCTTCCGCGAAGCGCTGGGCGGAAACCGGTTCGCCCTCGATGCGGATGCGCTCGGTGGGCTCGGCGAGGTGGGGGGAAGTGAATAGGCCGGTGCGCACTCCGTGGGCGCGGAGAGCGCTCTCGATCATGGCCGAGGTGGAGCCTTTTCCATTGGTTCCGGCGACGTGGACGTAGCGGCAGCGGTGGTGGGGGTTGCCGAGCGAGTCGAGCAGGGCGCGGATGCGGTCGAGGCCGAGGTTGGCGGTCTTGACTTCGTTGCCCAGGGAATAGAGGAACTGGACGGAGTCGGGGTAATTCATGCCCGGCTACGCCACGAAGAACTTCAGCGCCCTGGAAACGTACCGCTTCATTTCGAGACGGGGCACGACGGCGTCGAGCATGCCGTGCTTCAGCAGGAACTCGCTGCGCTGGAAACCGTCGGGCAGTTTCTGGCGGATGGTCTGCTCGATGACGCGGGGCCCGGCGAACCCGATGAGGGCGCCGGGTTCGGCGATGTTGAGATCGCCGAGCATGGCGAAGCTGGCGGTGACGCCGCCGGTGGTGGGGTCGGTGAGGATGCTGATGTAGGGGACGCGGCTTTCGTCCAGGCGCATGAGGGCGGCGGAGATCTTGGCCATCTGCATGAGGCTGACGGCGCCTTCCTGCATGCGGGCGCCGCCGGAAGCGGAGACGATGATCAGGGGGGCGGCGGTTCGGATGGCGCGCTCGACGGATCGCGTGATCTTCTCGCCCACCACGCCGGCCATGCTGCCGCCGATAAAGCGCGGTTCCATGGAACAGACCTGCACCAGGCGTCCGTCGAGCCTGCCTTCCACCGCGACCACGGCCTCGGGGAGTCGGGTGGAACGCTCGGCCTCCTTGAGTTTGTCGCGGTAGGGTTTCTTGTCGACGAACCCGAGGGGGTCGGAAGAGCGCATTTGGGAATCGAACTCGGTGTACTCGCCGTTATCGAGGAGCAACCGCAGGCGGGTGAGTGCGTCGAGTTGGGAGTGCCGCCCGCACTTGGGGCAGACGTTCCAGTTGGCCTCGAGGTCCTTCTTCCAGGTGATCTGGCGGCAGCTTTCGCACTTCTGCCACAGCCCTTCCGTGCGAACGTGGCGGTCCTTCTCCTCCACGATGGGAAGTTTTTCGTCGGGCGGTTTGTCGCGTTTAAACCAGGACATCCAACGATCTACGTTAGCGCGGGTAGGGATGGCCCCGCAAGGTTGCAAAGGCCCGGTAAATCTGCTCGGCCAGCATGACGCGGGCGAATTCGTGCGGAAACGTCATGGGAGACAGCGACAAAAGGAGGTCGGCGCGGGCGGCCCAACCGGGCGGGAGGCCGTCGTGGCCGCCAATCAGGAAGACCACATCGCGGGCTTCGATCTCGCTCCTGGCGATGAGGCGGGCGAAGGCCGGGGAGTCCATGGGCTTGCCGGCGGGGTCGAGAAAGATCTTGCGGGCCGAGGGATGGCGCGCCCACGGGTCGAAACGGTGGGGATGGATTTCGCGCATTTCCACCGGGCAGTAGCGGGCCGCGCGGCCGGCGAAGTCCGCGGCCAGGGCGTTGGCGCTCGCATCCCTGGGCTTACCGATGAAATGAAGGTGGATCTTCGTAATGCCTCACTCGGCTGGGATGGCTACGGTTTTGGCGTTGCGCCAGAGGCGCTCCAGGGAGTAATACTCGCGAGCCTTGGGCGAGAAGACGTGGACCAGCAGGTCGCCGTAATCGGCCAGCACCCACTCGGCCTGAGAGTGGCCTTCGACGCTGATGGGCAGTTCGCCGGCTTCCTGTTTCATGCGGCTGCCGACCTCGTCGGCGATGGCCTGGACCTGACGCGAATTGGCGCCGGTGCAGAGAACGAAGTGGTCGGCGAAGGAGGTGATGCCGGAAAGGTCGAGGACCTTGATATCGGCGGCTTTCTTGGATTCGGCTGCGCGGACGGCGACGAGCCAGGTAGGGGTTTGAGTTTCGACGGTGGGTGTGACGGTTGCCTCGTTCAGAACGTGCTCCTGTAGGTATGGTACTACTTCGGCGGCGAAGCCGGGTGCGGGGACCCGGCGGATCAAACCACGTTTCTCCAAACGCCGAATACGACTGCCGCTCCGCACACGCCCCAGAGCGCCGGCATCAGCCGGGGCGCCGCGCGAAAGCGTCCCCAGCGCAGGGCCGAATAGAGTTGCCATAGCGAAAACCCGGCGGCCGCGGGCAGCAGCGTAACCAGGAACCCGTTGTAGCCCATGGCTTCCGCCACGCGGCCGTGCAACAGGGCGTGCATGGCCCGCAATCCGCCGCAGCCGGCGCATTTCCAGCCCGTCAGCGCCAGAAACGGGCAGCGCGGAAACCAGCGCGCCGCCGGCGGCGGATACACATAGAGCACGCACACTCCCAAGGCCGCCAAACCGGCCAGCGCCAGCGCTTGTGCGCGGGCGATCCTCACTGCGGAGAGAGCATGCCGGTGCGCTTCCACTCGGCGATCCGCGTGAAGTGGTACTGGAAGTAAAGGATGTTGAAGAAGAACGTCATCACGCCGCTGAGCCGCAGGTTGATCGGCTCCACGGTGTTGTAGTACTCCAGAAGCAGCGAGCGCGCCTTGAATATGGCGACGAAGTTCATCACCAGGCCGCCAAAATAGATCAGCCCACCCAGAGCTATTCCAGCCTGCGCTTCCTGCATCGACGAGATCAGGAAGATGGGATAGCCGACGACCGCCAGCACGATGGCGATGACGTACAGCATAATCAGGTTGCTCGCCGGACGGATCTTCTTGATGAAGGCCGCCTGTATGAAGATCCAGACAAACGAAAACACGCCGCAGGTGACCATGCCGAGCACCAGGACCAACGCCCAGTGCAGCGATGGCGGTACGAACCCGCCGGCCTGAGGGACCTGGGGCGACTGCATGGGGGACACGGGCGCCGCCGGATAGGCCGGCTGGGCGTAGGGCGCCTGTTGGGGTTGCGGTTGGGGTTGGTAGCCCGGCCACTGCGGCTGGGCGGGCGGCTGCTGGACCGGAGGCTGAGGCGGACTGGGCGGCGGCGCCGCGCCTGCCAACAGTTGCGACAACGGCACCCAGTTGGTCATGGTGTCGGTCCTTGCAAAGTCGCCCGGGCTGATGGAACCCTGGGCGATGTATTTCTGCACGTCCGCCAGAGAGTACGGACCGTACTGCTGGCCTCCGCGGCTGATGTAGTAATTCATAGAGACTCGCCGAATCGTGTGCCAGGATTTCCTTTTGCCATCCCGGCCAGCATCGATTGTACATCAACCGCGTCCCCTGGGGCCGTTTGTCTCATTATTTTCCGTCGCCCGCGACTCCGGCCGCCCGCAACGTCAGGAATCTCACACTGGCGTCACCCCAGCAGTGTCTCCCGCACCCGAATCCTGTATCCTGATACGGAATACCCATGGATACAGGTGCCGGGGTCGTACTCCTCGTGCTGCTGCTGCTGGCCGTGCTGGCCGTGCTGATCGTCCTGCCGATCATCGCCATCGTCCGCTCCGGGCGGATACGCACCCTGGAGTTACGCGTCGCGGGATTGGAAGCCGCCCTGCGCCGCCTCATCCAGGAGCGGAGCACCGCCGCGCCTCCGCCTCCCGAGGCCGCCCCCGCCGCGCCCTTGCCCGCGCCACCGCCGCCCGCGCCCGCCGCGCCCGCGTCCGTTCCCGTGCCGCCCGTGACGCCCGCGCCCGCCGCGCCCGCGTCTGTCCCCGTGCCGCCCGCGCCCGTGCCGCCCGTGCCCGCCGCGCCCGCGTCCGTCCCCGTGCTGCCCGCGCCGCCCGCGCAGCCCGCGCCCGTGTCCGCGTCCGTCCCCGTGCCCGCCTGGCTTGCTCCGCCCGCTGCCCCCGAGCCGTCCGAGTCCCTCGAACAGGTCATAGGCCGCAAGTGGCTGGGCTGGGTCGCCATCCTGCTGATCTTCGGCGCCACCGTCTACTTCCTCAAGTACGCCTTCGAGAACCGCTGGATCGGCGAGCTCGGCCGGGTCATGCTGGGCGTCGCCGCCTCGCTCACGCTGGTCTGGCTGGGGAACGAACGCCATCGCAAGCAGTGGCGCTACCTCTCGCAGGTCCTCACCGGCGGCGGCATCGCCATCCTCTACCTCTCGGTCTACGGCGCCTTCGGTTATTACCACCTCATCGGCCAGAGCGGCGCCTTCGTCTTCCTGGCCATCCTGGTGGCCGAAGCGTTCCTCCTGGCGGTCTGGTACGACGCCCCGTCCATCGCCGTGATGGCGCTCGCGGGCGGCTTCCTGGTCCCCATTCTGCTCTCCACCGGCCGCGACCAGTACGGCACTCTGTTCACTTACATAGCGCTGCTCGACCTGGGCATGCTCGGCGTAGTTGCCGTCCGCTCCTGGCGCTGGATCGGGTCGCTCGCCTACCTCGGCACGCAGCTTCTGTTCTGGAGCTGGTATTGGGAGCACTACCACTCCGAAAAACGCCCGGCCGCGCTGCTGTTTCAAACCGTCATTTTCCTTTTGTTCGTTGCGGCCGACATGGCGCCGCGCCTGCGCCGCCGCACCGCGGGAGTCGAGGAATGGGTCCGCCTGGCGGTGAACCCGTTCGTGTTCTACGCCACCTGCTACGGGCTGCTCAACGACGACCACCACGAGTGGATGGCCGCCCTGGCCCTGCTCCTGGCCGTGCTCTACGCCGCCCTGGCGCGCGCCGGGCTGGCGCTCCGACCGCCGGACCGCCGCACCCTGCTGGTCACCCTGGGCACGGCGCTCGTGTTCGTCACCCTCGCCATCCCGGTGCAACTGGAATCGAATTGGATCGCCATCGCCTGGGCCGTGGAAGCCGTGGCGCTGTTGTGGGCCGGCCTCGAAACCGGTGCGCTGCCCCTGCGCGTGCTCTCTTCGCTCGTCTTCGGCCTGACGCTCTGCCGCTTCCTGTTCTGGGACACGCCCTGGGATTCCCGCGCGGCCTTCACCCCGGTCTTCAACCGCTACTTCCTGGGGATGCTCGCGGTCGCCGCCTGTCTGGCCGCCGCCGCGTATCTGTACGGCCGCGCCCGCCCCCGCGCCGCGCTGACGGCCGGCCTCGTGGCCTTCGCCGTTCTGTGGATCGGCACCAGCGTCGAGGCCTTCACCTACTTCAGCGTCCAGGAGGAGGCCATCCGGTACCCCATGCGAACCGATGAGACCCTCCGCCATTTGCGCTGGGCCGCCCAGCTTGCCTTGTCGCTGCTGTGGAGCGCCTACGCCGGACTGTTCACCGTGGCCGGGTTCCGCGCGAGGCTCCGCTCCCTGCGCTCGACGGGACTGGTCCTGTTCGGCATCACGCTTGCCAAAGTACTGATGGTGGATATTTGGGAGCTGCGCCAGTTCTACCGCATCGTCGCCCTGCTGGCGCTGGGGCTCGTCCTGCTGGGGGCGGCATGGATCTATCAGCGAGGTCTTCGCCGGGAGCAAACGCGATGAAGAGAATCTTCCTGACGGGATGTCTGGCCCTGGCCCTGTGGCCCGCCGTCCGGGCGCAGGCCCCCGGCTCGCCGGAGGCCTTGAGCGCCTGGCCGTATTTCAAGGAGCTGCGCGTTCCGCCCGCGTTCGCGGGCCGGTTCGACTTCGTCCTCGACCGCGACATCCTGGAACACGCCGGCGCCGGCCAGCCCGATCTGCGCCTCTATGACGGCGCCGGCCGCGAGATCCCCTACGTTCTGCGCGTCCGCCATGAGATAGAGACCGCCAACCAGGTCGATTGCCGCGAATTCAACCGCGGCGTCGAGGGCGGCGCGGCGGTCGTGTCCTGCGATCTCGGCGAGCGGCCCGCGGAACACAACGTCGTCGAGATCGGAGCCGCCGGTGTCAATTTCCGGCGCATGGCCGACGTCGAGGGCAGCGCCGATGGCGTTGTCTGGTCCACGCTGGCTTCCCAGGCGATCCTGTTCCGATTCGCCGCCGCCGGCCGCTCCGTCGAGCAGTCGGCCGTCTCGTACCCGGTCAGCCGCTACCGCTATCTGCGGGTGCGTGTCACGCGCGATCCGCAGGTGGATTCGGCTGCGCCCGCGATCGCCGCGCTGCGCGTCCGCCGTTCGGTGCGGGTGCCGGGCGAGATGGCCTCGTTCCCGGCCGTCAGCGAAGGCCGCGACGCCGACCGCTCCGACGGCCGCTCGGCCTCCGTCTGGCGCATCGACCTGGGGGCCCGCATCCCGTTCGAGCGCCTCGTTGTCGAAACTTTCCAAGAAGCATTTTCGCGGCCGTTCCAGTTGGAGATCGTGGACGATCCCGCGGCGCCGGTTTATATCGCCTCCGGCAACCTGACCCGGCTCGCCGAAACCGCCGGCAAGCCGCTCGCAATCGACTTCGCCGAGCGCCTCGGCCGCCATCTGAAGCTGACCGTGATCGACGATCGCAATCCGCCGCTCAGGATCGCCGCCTTCACCGCCGTGAGCGCCGCGCGGCAGGTGATCTTCGAAACGCCGGCGGACGGCGGCGGATTGGTGCGCCTCTACTATGGCAATCGCAGGGCGCTCGCGCCGCGCTACGATCTGGGAGTGCGGATTCCGGCAAATCCCGCCGCCGCGCCCAGCCGGCTGACGCTCTTTCCGCAGCGCGACAACCCTATCTACCGTCCCGAGCCCAAGCCGTTTTCGGAGCGTTCGCCGTGGCTGATCTACGTGGTGCTGGCCGCCGCCAGTCTCGCCCTGGCCGCCGTCCTGCTGAGCCTGGCGCGCGCCGCGAAAGCCCAGCCGCAAGTGTAGGGCGGACCCCCTGGTCCGCGCGGGACGCCCTCGTCCCGCTACCAGCTCGCAGGACCAAGTGCTTGCCACTGGCGAGAAGCCGGCCAGGGGGCCGGCTGCGGACGAGGGCGTCCGCCCCACAAGCCGGGCGGATGTCCGGCGGCGGGAAAACTATGTGGCATTGGGCTGGCAGCCTGCGGCCGATTGCGGGTGCCCTCTGGGCGCGGCCCGGCGAGCGAAGCTCGCCTGCGCGCGGGGGCGCGGGCGCATGGCGCGGCCGGCTGGCGCGCCGGAGTGACTTGATCGAACGCGGAGGCACACATGTATACCGAGGTTCGCATTGCGCTGGCGCTCCTGGCATTGGCGGTGGCGGCGCTGGCCGCCTGGCTCGTCCGGCCGGCCATCGTGGATAACCTGGCCGCGCTGCACTCGTGGACGCGCACCGAAGGGCGGGTCTATAGCGTGGAGACCAACAGGGTGCAGATCGAGTTCGGAACGGACCCCGGCACGCGCCGCGTCTGGATACCGACGGATCACCAGTACTTTCTGCCGGAGTACACGGTGCAGGCCTACGTGGACCCGGCCGACACGTCACGCGCGCGACTCGCGGGCCTGTTGCAGATGTGGCTGCGCCCCGCCGCGCTGATCCTGATTGTGGCGGCGTTTCTCGGCCTCGCGCTGGCCGCCGCGCGCGTGGGCCGCGGCGCTGCCGCCAGCGGCTTTGGCGCGGGCCACTGGACGTTGAGCGCCCCTCCAGCGCCGCTCCTGACCGAGGTGCGCGTGTACCGGCCGGCATCGGAATGGAAGGCGCCGCTGTTCTGGGCAGTGCTGGGCCTGGGAGCCGCCGCCTTGGGGCTGTTCGCCCCCGCCGTCACGCCCTTGGCGCGGATTGGGTATGTTCTTCTGGGCGGCGTCTGGATCTTGCTTACGGCGTCGCTGTCCCTGTACAACGGCACCACCCAGGTGGCGGCCGATGCCCACGGCCTGCTCGAAACCTCGGCCTTCGGCTGGCGCGATCTTCGCTGGGAAGAGGTGGGGGGAGTGGAGACCCGGGAACTGGTCCCGACCACCCGCAAGGATTTCTCGGACGCGATGCCCTTCCCCGGCCGCACCACCAGGTCGCTGGTTTTTACCGGCCGGGACGGCCGCGCGCTCATGCGCCTGAGCGTGGCCATGCAACCGCGCGACAGCATGCGCCGCCTGCTGGAGGTGTGCGCCGCGCGCACCGGGCTCACCGAGCAATTCCGGCGGATCAAGGTGCCGGACCTCTGACAGCCAGTGCAGTGCGACCGTAATTCCCGCTGAGTAAGAATGCGCTGCCCAACAGGGGTCTGACGTGATTTTCCGCTGTCTTTGCGGAAAATCGGGTCTGACCCCTTTGGGCCCCGTCGCGAAGCTTACCCATTAGAATCAGCGACGCAGACCCCTAGTACCATGGCCGTGAGATCCAGTGCCACCGCGAGACCGCTCGCTAACGCGCGCGGCTCCGTTCGGAGCCGCGACCGTGAGGGAGTGGTTGCGCGCAAAGGCACCGAACCACGCGGTCGGAGACCTAGTGCCATGACCGCTCGCTAACGCGCGCGGCTCCGTTCGGAGCCGCGACCGTGAGGGAGTGGTTGCGCGCAAAGGCACCGAACCACGCGGTCGGAGACCTAGTGCCATGACCGCTCGCTAACGCGCGCGGCTCCGTTCGGAGCCGCGACCGTGAGGGAGCGGTGGAATTATTTCACCACCGTCTTCTCCGTGGCCTGGTTATCGTAGTCGTCGTAAACGCGCACGGCGATGGTGTGCTCGCCGGGGGCGGCGTCGAGGGTCAGTTCGTAATCCAGGTCCATCGAATCCGATAGCCGGGTCACTGGCTGGGCCGTGAGCCACTCGCCGCCATCCAGCGAGTACTCCGCCTCCACTACGTTATTCAGCGCGTCGGCGGCGTGCCAGCGGACCTTCAGCTTCCCGCCGCCGGGCGCGGCCACCAGGCCGGTGATCCGCGGCGGCGTGTTGTCGATGGTGAAACTATCGCTCTCCAGGCGCGCCGTCAGCGCTTCGGCCGGCGGATTCGAGGGCGCGTCGGAAACCGTGATGCGCAGCCTGTAATCGCCGTCCGGGAAGGCCGTCGAGTCCCACGAGTAGTACTTCTCGCCGAGCTTGTCCTTGAGCGGCTTCCATTCGGTCTCGCCCGCGCCGCGAATCTCCACCGTGAAAACCAGCGAATCGCCGTTGGGATCGCCGGCCACCCAGCGCGCGCCGATAGAACCCTTGGCGAACTGCATGGACGGCGTGATGGTGATCGGCTCCGAAGCAACTGTTGGCCCGGACGACGGCGTCCGCCGGCCCAGCGGCGCGAGGTTCAGCGTCTGCGGCTGGTTCGGCCCCACCAGCGCCGCCGACGGGGCGGGGAAGCGGTAATTCGGCGGCGTGATCTCGATCTGGTCGATGTGCGGCTCGATGTTTTTCGGCAGGTACGCCAGGTCCACCGACTCCAGCTCCGGCGATTGGCCGCCGCTCGAGGCCGCCAGCGTGGCCTTCCATTGCACGAAGCGCGCGCCCGGCGCATCCACCCGCGCGCCCTTGGGCGAGGTGACGGGCTGCGACCAGGCGCTCCAATCCTTGCGCGGCTGGTCCAGGTTGCCGCTGCGCGCGGCGATGGAGATGCCGCCGCCGTTCAGCTTGCCTTCGAACGAGAGGCGTCCCCATTCGGAGTAGATTCCGGAATCGAACACGTCGCTCTCGAGGGTTCCCTCGCGCTCGCACTCCGGCCCGATCTCGTACACTTTGCCCACGTTGCCCGCGGCCGCATAGAGATGCCCGCCGCCCGCCGAAACGAGCGCCGTGACCTGCGTCACCGGCGCCGTCAGCAGCGAGGTGGAGACCGTCGGCGATTCGATGCGGTAGAGCGTTCCCTTGTTGCCGGTGCCCAGCAGGGCGCGCCCCTGGGCGTCGAACGCGATGGCGTAGACGATTTCCTGGTTGCCGCTCCAAACCCGGCGCGGGTTGCCGTCGGGTGCGATGCGATAGACTTCGCTGCCGCCCGGAACGCCGCCCGGGCCGGCCGAGGAAACCGGCGGCGCGGTGCTGGGGCGGGCCACCGCCGGAGCCGGGGTTCCCGGAGCCGCAATGGCGGGAGCGGCCGCTGGAGCGGGCGCGGGCAACGACGGCGGAGGCCCGGGCGCGCCGCCGGACGGCTGCTTGTTTCCCACTCCCGCCGCGTAGATGGCGCCATCGCGCGCCACGGCCACGACGGTTACTTCCCGCTTGCCGAGCTGGTAGAGCACGAACCCCGCGCCATCCGGCGCGATGCGCAACACCAGGCCGCCGGGGTCGGTGCCGGCGATCAGGTTGCCGGAAAGGTCGAAGGCCAGCGATCGCACGTGGGTTTCGTCGGTCTGGAAAAATACCCGTCCCTTGCCGTCGGGCGGCACGCGGTGGATCTCGCCGTGGTCGCCGGTGGCGACGAACAGGTCGCCCTTGGAATCGAACGCCAGGGCCCAGATGTACTTCGCCTTGGGATCGTAGAACACCTCGGGCTTGCCGGCGGCCGCCAGGCGGTACACTTTGCCGTCGGGCGACGTGGCGAAGTACACGCGGTCCCTGGAATCCACGGCCACGGCATGCACCTCGAGGGCGTCCAGTTCGGCCAGCACTTTCCCCTTGCCGCCCGGCGGAATGGCGAAGAGTTTGGCATTGGCGCCGCCGCCGGCGTAGAGCGTGCCCTGGGAATCCCGCGCCAGGCTCCACAGGTAGGGCGAGGCGCTGTCGAACAGCTCGCGCGATTGGGGCGCCAGCGTCACCAGCCCGTCGCTGCGCAGGGAGAGATTCTTGAGGTTTCCCTTCTCGAAATCCGCCGAGTCGCCCTGCGACCAGGTGCGGGTCTGGCCCGCCACCAGCGCCAGGCAGGCGATGGAAGAGAGAAGCGCCGCGGTGAGCGGCAGGGGACGGAGTAGTTTAGTCATGTGATAGTGCGGGTATTTGCCCCGTGGGGCGGGATTGCATCCTGCGGCGGGTTTGCAACCCGCCCTTTTCGCATGCGGGCGGGGCCGCGGGTTGACAACCTGCCCCACATTCCGGATAGCCAACGCGATTCCTCGACGGACCATTATTTAACGTGGATGCGCAGCGAGTAACTTCCGGTGACCACCGCATCGAACGGGACCGACATCTGCTCGGAGGTGGTTTCCCCGGTGGTGACCAGCGAGCGGCTGGTGGCGCGTCCGGCCTGCATCACGTTCAGCACCGAGGAAGGCAGGCTGGGCAGCGCCTTGTCGTCGTAATAGGCCGTGGGCGCCGATTCCACCAGCGAAACGTAGAGCCGGTTGTTGGTGCGCTCCTGGTTGATCAGCGACACGGTCTCCGGAATGTCCAGGAAGCGGTTCATGGCCCCGGCCATGTTCTGCATGCGGTTGAGGGTTTCGGCGTCGCTCAGCAGCACGCGGTGGTCGCCCTTGGCCACGCCGGCGGGAATGCGTACCTCGACATCCCGCTCGATGGGCTGGCCGCGGTACGGCCGCAGAAACACCTTGACCGGAACCACGTCGCCGGGCTGCACGTCGGGGTTCGCCACCCAGGCGCTTTCGATGACCGCCACGCGCCGCTCGGGCAGCAGGTCCACGGTGACGTCCACGCGCTTCACGTCCGGCGTCTTGACGTTGTTCAGGTACAGGCGGTTGAACTTGTCGCCGAACCAGCTCGCCAGCATCATGGAAGCCGGCATGGGCATCTCGCCCGAAGTCTGCATGTTGGACAGGGTGACGCTGCGCGGCCCGCCCATCTCCACCTTGGCGCTCAACCGGTAGGTGGTTTCATCGGCGAATTCGTTCAGCTCCGAAACCGAGTTGTAGAGCGTCAGCATCATCAGGTAGGGCGTCCACTTCTGGTGGACGAACACGTCGAAGTGCAGGTCCTTCCGCCGGGTGACGGCTTCCTTGTCGTCGAGCGACCGCACCGTGACCGAGACCGGAATCATGGGCGATTGTTCGCCCAGCGCGCCCTGGATTCCGTTGTGCCGGTCCTGGTGGAGCGCGCCCACCACGTCGGTGGCGTTGGCCAGCTTATTGGGCTGGTAGGAGGACGCCAGCGTCATGAGCACCTCGCCCTTGGCCATGGGGATGTCCACCGGGCCGAGGTTGAAGAACGGGTGTCCGAAGCCCAGCACCTTCTTGCCGTCGTTGTAAGTGACCGTTCCTAGGCCGCTGACGCTCATATCGCCGGTGACCAGCGCCCCCGCGATGGTCTCGCCGGGATTCAGCGCGCGCTCCCATCCGGCCACCGGTTTGCTGGAGCGCATAGTGGCCGCCGCTCCGCCCTGCACCGCGGCAACGCCCATTTGCTGGAACAGGGGGCCGAACTCGCCCAGCGCCTGTTCGGTGAAGCCCGACAGCACCAGCGGCGTTTCAATCGGAATCAGCATGGGAATCGGCGGCGTGAGACCGCTCGGGGCGGCGCCCAGGCCGGCCAACGCCAGCAGGCCGCCCGGCACGGAAATCTCCCCCGCCTGCGCCCTGGCGCTACCGGGAGTGCGGGCGTTGTCCGGCCGCGAGGCGTCGAACTCGTTGATTTCAAGCATCAACTCGATGGGCGTGATGCCGCAGATGGCGTCGGGCGAGAACACGCTGATGCGAAATGCCACAGCGCCCATCAGCTTTCCATCCACGTAGACCGGGCTTCCGCTCATGCCCCCGGCCACGTTGGTGCGCACCGCTTTGCCGCCCATTTTGCCCAGAATGATGTCCTGCCGTGGCCCGTTGGCGTTCTTGAGCACGCCGACGATCTCGACCGGCACCGGCTCCGGCTCGGTCCCCTGGAACACGGTCCAGGCGGTGGCCTTCATGCCCGGCTTGACGGCGCTCAGCGGCAGGATCTCGACCTTTCCGGCCTTGGGGCGGGGAAGCGATGAATCGCCCGCGAAACCGGGCAACCCGGCAACCGCGAATCCGAGGAGGACCGCGGCGGTGCGCAATTTCATGTGGATAACGGCTCCAGTTGGTATCTCATTGTACTATGACGCGGCGGAGGGGCTTTTCGGTGCAGGATAGAGGGGGGTGGTGGGAGTGGAGCGGCCGGGGCTGCCAGGCTTTCCAGCGCCGAAGGTGGCTCAATTCGCCGGAAAAATCTGAAGCAAACGCCCGGCCTCGGCTCTCGCAGCCTCGGTCAGGGTGGCATCGGACTGCCTTCGCACAGCTTCGCGTCGGAGCAGGTTGCCGTCCTCCGGCGACAACGCCAGACGTTTCAAGGCCGCCATCATTCGCTCCGAGGCCCTGATCCTTGGCAGGTGGCTCCACAAGATCAGATCCTGCACCCGCAACGGCCCCCTCCGCCCTTCGTGCGCATCTAGGATGAAGTACCGGATGACTAGGTTGAGATACGTGTGCAACAAGTTTTCCGGCGTCCTTGTGGAATCCTCAGGCCAGAGGATGTCGGACCGCAACTGTCCAACGAAGGCGCCCTTGGCTTCGTCGGAGAACGCCAGGGCGCCGGCACCGTCGAGAGCCTGGGCCAAGTGCACCGAATCCGAGTCAGACCCGGCTGCGAGGATTGCAGAGATGTACTGCGTCAACAGTAGGCTGTGTCGTTTGGCGCCGCTCAGTTCCGCCGCGATCCTATCGGCCTGTTCCGCGACCGGTTGCCCGGCCAGTTCCAAGATCAGCTCGACGTCACCGACGGCGTCCTCGCCATCGACCACCCGGAGGGCGGAGCGTGGCTCCGCGACCATGGTCTTCAAGTCCTGGGCGTACTCCGTCATCAGGATGTACCTTCCGGTCGATGGGAGGTTCCACTGCGTCCAGTAGTAGGGCGCGTGCACAATATGGGGGCGCCGACCGCCGCAGACTGACGTTGAGATCGCAAGGGCCCATGCCGAGGCCGTGTGCGTCCCGCAGGATCCGATCCACGCGCACGTGCGCTAGCATCTGCTCGTAGCCAGCCCCACCCTCCCCGGACGGTCGAAGGCTATCAATCTCAGCGACGACGATGCTGCGGTCAGCCAGAATCGTGATGTTGAACGGCCACTGCGGAGACTCTGTCTTCCGCAAAGCCTGCGCGTGAACCTGCCAAGCCGCTAAAGCCAGAAGCACGAGCCCGAAGGCCCTTGGAAGCACCCGACACGTTTGCCTCATCGCTGATCCTCCTAATGCTGCGCGTTCGCCGCCAACGAATCAAAGAAATTCGGCGGCACAAGTACGAACAACTGGCCGATGGCACTGCGGGTGCGTAGGGAGTCGCCGCACTGGGGTCAAGCGTGACGGCTGGCGCACCGACCTCAACCAGCCCTCCATGGCCGTCGGGCTTATACGCCCCGCTCAGGCTCCACGATGGAGGCCGCGTCTCGATGCGCAGAGCCTCGGCTTCGGCGGGAACGAGCCTACGCTCGCCCAGTTCCCCGGCCGCCGCTACTTAATGAATGCGTAATGCGCGTCCCGTATCGCTTCGTCAGTCGCCAAGAGGCGCCGAGCCCCGACACCGGAATCCGTAATCGGCGCGGAGTAGAGGCGGTTCGCGGCGCGCCAGTACACCACGCCGCCCTCCACCAACAGAATCTCGCTGTCGCCCTGGTTCGTGACGATGGTAAATATCTTCTCCGTGTCGACATCGTACAGATCGAGTCGCCCAGGCAGCACCATTCCATGTAAGGCCGACATTGCAGCTAGGTCCGGTCCGAATTCCCGCTTCCCCTTCTTCCATTCCTCCATTCCCCCGCTCCTCGCAGTTTGGGCCGTCATCCTCTGGTGCTCGGTGACCGCTATGTAGCGGCCGAACCCCCGCACAACCGGATCCACTCGGCCCGCCAATGGCGGAAATGACACCGCGTGCCATGTCCGGTCGCGCTTGCGGAAGACTGCGATTCGGGAGCTTGTATCGTTCCACAGGCTGAATACCAGGACGTGGGAGTCGTTGACGCTCTTGGAGTTCGTGTTGACGTACGCGCACAGGTTGCTGCTCAGATCGGTCAATGTGACTGCAGGCCCGCCGTTTGTCTGACTCGTCACCTTGAGCTGGAGGTTCGGATTCCCGCCCGCCACGATCTGCTGCGGATTGCTCCACTTGCCCCCTACCTTGGGAGCTGCGAAGAACCCGTTACCCGTTGAACCCGCCGACCCGACCAGCACCTCGTACGCGCCGGAGTTCGTGGCCTTGAGGGTCGCCAAAATCCGCGTGTCGGTCCACTGGTCGATCGAGACAACGGTGATGCTCGACGATGAACAGGACGGGGTGTCGCCGCTGTTACAGACGTTTAGCGCCGCAGTTGGACAAGCCGTATTCCCGCCCGCTCCGCACCCCGTGCCGAAATTAGTCCCCGATATCATCACCTGCGTATTCTGCCCGACGGCGAGCCCGGTCGGCTGGACGGTGTCGATATGCGGCGTAAGATCGCCCTGCACCGTGAACGTCAGCGTGTTGCTGTTGCCGTTGGGCGAGGCAACGTAGAAGGAGTGGTCGCCTCCCTGCACATTGGACGCCAAGGCGATCGTCCCCTGAATCAGCGTCTCGGACTGGTCGGTGACAGTGAACCTGATCGGGGAGTCCACCTTCCCGTTCGCATCCAGAAAGACGACCCCGCTGGCATTTGACGACACCAGGTTCGTGCCGTACACGCCGTATATCGAGCCGTCGTTTGCCTGCGCCTGAGTGACCGATTGCGGCGAAATCGCCGTAATGTTCGGCACCGTCCCCGCCGCCGCCGTCACCGTGAAGCCCATCAGATCGCTCCACACCCAATCGGTCTCGTTCATCCCCAAAGCGATCGCGTAGTCTCCGGACAGGAACAATTGCGCGGTGCAGTTTCCCGCGCTCTGTGAGTAATAGGTATAGCCAGGAAACCCATAGTCCTGCCAATCGGCCTCCACATATGGGCAGTCGCCGGAGATCAGGAGCGTCGCCGGGGTGGCCGGGCCCGCGGGGGCAATCCCATCCGTCTCCGTAATCGAGAATTGCGTTCCCGCGCCGCCCTCGCCCGGGCTCACGCTGATGGTTGGCCCGCCGACCGTCTCTTCCCATCCGAACGCGCCCAGCACGCCTCCACCGGAGCCCTTCGCCGTGACCGTGGCCACCACCCCTTTCGCCACGCCGCCGTTCGCCCGGAACTCGATGGTAGCCGTGTTGGGCGTCACACCCACAACCGTCGCCGTCAAGCCGGTAATATTCGTGGAAACGGAGGCGATGGTCGTCGCGTCCCCGCTGCTGAAGTAGTACGTCCCGCGAACCTTCGCCATGTTGTTCGGCACCTGCACCAGCGTCGTCCCGCTCACCACCAACGGCGCCGTCGAGGGGGTCGGATTCACCGTGTACACACACTGCTCATACAACCACCCGGTGGCTGTCTGCGTCCCCAGTGTCGCATAAACCGGCCCGCTTGCCGGCAACGTCGTCACGCTGGCGGGCGACGACGCCGGTCCCCAACGATAATCCGTTCCCCCAGGCAAGTGTCCCAGAGCCAGGGTGTACGCCACTCCGGGCGCCGCATTCCACTGGAACGACGCCGGCCCGCTGGGAATCGTCGCTCCCGGCGGCGGGCTCGTCATCACCGCCGCCGCCGGGGCCGTCTGCAACGCCAGCGTCTGCGGGTCCGCCTGCACCGTTGCGTTCCCCGCCGTGAACGTGAGCGTGGCGTTCGTGCCCGGCGCGCAGCCCGCCGTCAACACCCAGATCTTCGCCATCGGTTGATAGGGCAACGACACCGTCGGCTGCGGACCCATCAGCTTGGCGCAGGAACCCGCCTGCAAGCCCAAGGTGACAGTGCCGCCGTATCCTCCGGTGCTCCCGGTGCCGACGTTTGCCAGGTACGTCGCCGTCGCGGCCCGCAGCGGTCCGCCTCCGAGTGGACGGCGACGGCCCGGACGCCCAATTCCCCGCAGGCCACGATGACGCGGACGGCGATTTCTCCCCGATTGGCGGTGAGAACCTTCCTAAGCGGCGCGGAAGGCAAACCAAGCCTCCCCACAGGGAACCGCTGCTGGGCCAGTGACGCCGGACATCCCCGTGGACTTTGTGATCAACGCGACGGCTTACCCGAAGGGCTGGGGGGCCTGCGAGCCGAGCCGTTGGCCCAGGCCCCGCTACAGGCGATGCCTGGGCACAATCAATGCCTGAAAAACGCCCAGTGCGCATCGCGGATGGCCTCACCGGCGACCAGCAGCCGCGCCGGGCCGAGGCCGGCTTCTGTTATCACCGCCGAATACAGGCGATCACTGGCTCGGTAGTAGACCGTTCCGCCTTCCACAAGGATGACCTCGCTGTCGCCCTGGTTCGTCACGATGTCCCGGACCCGCTCGGTGGCTGCATCGTACAGGTGGATCCGGCCGGGGTAGACCACACCGAACTCCCTCATCTGGACCATCAGGCTCGGCCCGCTTCCCGTCCGCTCCGTCCTCCATTCCGCTCGGCCCGCGCTCTCGGTCATCCCGGCGCCTCTCGCCTGGGCGGCTGTAATCGCCAAGAAGGTCCCGAACCCGCGAACCGCGAATTTCTCGCTCACCTTCGGAACGCGTAGCCAAGTCTTGTCGCGCTTACGGAACACCAGCAAACGCTGCTCGCGCGACGCACCGTAATCGGTAATGGAGACGGCAAACAGGTCCGGGTTGCTCACCAGGATATGAGCCCAGGGTACTTGCATACCGGCATACATCTCGACCGGCACGTCTTGGTCAAAATAGACCACGCCCTGGGGGAACCAAGCGTGCAGCTTGCCGGTCTTTGGCACCAGTATCACCGACATGATGTCACTCGATCCAACATCAGCGACTCCGGCGGTGCCCGACGCGAGCAGGTGCTGGACCGTCTCGGCCGTGTCGATCGCAGCGAAGCTCTTGTCGCAGGGAACGGCGGGATCCAGCGTCAGACCCCACGTCTGGCCGGCAATGCCAGTTTCCCTATCCTGCGCGAGGACAGGCCCGCGCGTCGGCGAGTCGATCAACCACTCGTTGATCAGGCCCATGCCAATGTCCGGCAGATTGCACTGCTTGACGATCCCAGCCTTGTCGAGGCCGACAACCACAACCGGGTCTTCCCGCTTCCTGACGTGCAAAACCGCCAGTCGCAGAGTCTGGGACACCGCGATCCAGTCGGTTCCCACACCCGCCGGCACGATCTCGGCCAGGCGGACAAGCTTCCCATCGTCTCCAACGCGATATAGAGCCGATTCGAAGCCCCCAGGCCCCTCCTTCGGGTTGGGGCTTCCGGTAAGCAGATGTAGCTGCGCGAACGCGGGCGCCGCCAAAAAGGCGACCGCTACCAAAGCACCGTTCAGATATTCCCTCATATGGCCTCTCGCATCCTCTAGTTCGCGGGCGCTACCGCCAGGGTGAGCGTCCTGCTGGCCGTCCCTCCGGCGCTATCGGCAACGTAGAAAACGAGACCGCCGAAGGTTCCCGCAGCCGATGGCGTCCCGCTCAACAGGCCGCTGGCGCTGAACGTCATCCCGCTCGGCAGCGACCCGGCCGATTGTGCCCATGTGTAGCCGTAGCCCGGCACTCCACCCGACGCCGCCAGCGAAACCGAGTAAGCGGCCCCCACCTTCGCGTCCGGCAGCGAGGTCGTCGTTACGGTCAACGGCCCGGGCGTAGCCGGACAAAGCAATCTGCTAGGCAGGCAGGCCGTTCCACAGGCGCAAAACTCGTAAGCAATGTCGCCACTGTACTTGGTCGCCTTGTGAAAGTACCACCTCGCCGGCGCACCCGTGGGCGGCGCGCCGCTATCGCCCCACGATATGTAGTTGGCGTTAACGCCGGCGCAATCCACGGTACCGGCGTTCTGTTTCATAACAACCGCGTCTCCGTACCAGTAGGGCGAACTCGTGCTGGGGGTTGACAGTCCCGTGCTCGGGTTGTACGATCCGATGAACTGGCAATTCGGGATCGGCATGGTCTGAACTGTGTTTGTCGTACCGTTGATCGTGAGAGTCGTGGGCGCGTCGTAAGCCTCGGGCGGGCCAACGGGGGCCAATTGGTTGGCGCCGCCGCCACCGTTGATATATTTGGCGACCAGTTGGTTGTACCGTTGCCACTGCCGCACTTGTGAGTTCCAGTACCCGTATCCGCCCTGCGTGTTCAGCGTGTCAGTGGTGTTGCCGGCGAGGTTGCTTAGGTTCGTGATCCCCCGCTGTACATTGGCCTGCCAGTTCCAGATTTGGCTGTAGTTCTGCGGAGGATCCAACTGCATGACCCCGTATCCCGCCGGAAATCCATAAATTGGCATACTCATCGGGCCGATCGTTCCGCCTCCAGGCGGGTCGTTGAGGTTGGAGGACTGGCAGTACGGAGATGACGCCGTCCTGCTCGTGATGAGGTCGCAGAACTGGGACTGGCGTGTCTCATGGATGGCGATGTTGTTGGCAAACCAGTAGGGAGATGCCGGGGGAGCCAACTGAGCCGCCACAGCCGACTTGTCGGGGTTCGCGCCTCGAATCAGGAAGCTGAAAGCTGGTTGGGCGACCGAGTCGTAGGTCCAGTTCAGCGTCGCGTCCCCCCCGACGAAGTTCGTTCCCCATGCGGCCTGATACTGGGCACTGGCGGCGACGACCGGCGGCGGGTCTTGCGTGGGGATCTGCACGCTTTGCGCCTCGGGCGCGTTGCTGTCCCACTCGGCCTTCGACATGTACTGCGGGAACGTCAGCGTAAGGATCCATGTCGCCGTTCCATTCTGCACGGCCTGCCCATTCGCCCCGACGATCTGGGCCTGCAGGTACGGCATGGTCGGAGTTTTATTGATGTACAGCTTGTCTCCGGGGTTGACTGGGACCGGGTTCCCATAATCGTCAAACGTCCACACCTTCAGCCTCACCGACGTTGACGTTGCCGGCACGTAGAACAGAGCGGCCAGACTACAAATACTCGGCAGCGCCCCTCCCCCAGCGAATTGCGTCGTCACCTGCACGCAGTATGTTATACCCGCTGCCCAGGTCGGGATGTTCCACACCAACTGGATGGTGCTGGTGCCCCACGTGGTCGAGGTGGGTTGGATGCAGTCGTCATTGCTGCCGCTGCGGCACGCCTCAACGAACCCCGAGGCGCCGAACGAACCCGTGATCGTGAGCGTATCGCCGTTGGTCCCAGCAACAGGCACGGTAGCGAAGCTGATGCCGTCGATGGTTGGCGCCGTCGCCCCCGGCGGCGCCGCCGCCGTCACCGTGAACCCCATCAGATCGCTCCACACCCAATCGGTCTCGTTCAGCCCCAGAGCGATCGCGTAATCGCCGGACAGGAACAACTGCGCCGTGCAGTTTCCCCCTACTGTGCTTGGTGAGTAGTAAGGATAGCCAGGAAACCCATAGTCCTGCCAATCGGCCTCCACATATGGGCAGTCGCCGGAGATCAGGAGCGTCGCCGGGGTGGCCGGGCCCGCGGGGGCAATCCCATCCGTCTCCGTAATCGAGAATTGCGTTCCCGCGGCGCCCTCGCCCGGGCTCACGCTGATGGTTGGCCCGCCGACCGTCTCTTCCCCTCCGAGCGCGCCCAGCACGCCTCCGCCGGAGCCCTTCGCCGTGACCGTGGCCACCACCCCCTTCGCCACGCCGCTGTTCGCCTGGAACTCGATGGTAGCCGTGTTGGGCGTCACACCCACAACCGTCGCCGTCAAGCCGGTAACATTCGTGGAAACGGAGGCGATGGTCGTCGCGTCCCCGCTGCTGAAGTAGTACGTCCCGCGAACCTTCGCCATGTTGTTCGGCACCTGCACCAGCGTCGTCCCGCTCACCACCAACGGCGCCGTCGAGGGGGTCGCATTCACCGTGTACACACACTGCTCATACAACCACCCGGTGGCTGTCTGCGTCCCCAGTGTCGCATAAACCGGCCCGCTTGCCGGCAACGTCGTCACGCTGGCGGGCGACGACGCCGGTCCCCAACGATAACGTTCCACACCGGACGCCAGTAGACGCCCGTCGATTCCATGGCGATTTCGGTGACCTTCAATTGCTTCAGCCAGACCCGCATGCGTGTTAGATCGTTGCGAAAGGTCATGTACGTCTTGCGCGCCGGAGTCCCATCGCCTCCGTCCGGCGGCAAGACGCAAACCACGATGGTGTCTTTGTGGACGTCCATTCCACAGCAACGGCGGTATACTACGTTCGACATAACGTCCTCCTGCCGCCGGAGACGAGGGACGCTGGAAGAAAGCGGACTTTCCCTGGCGGGCTTCCCACCTTGCGGCAGGAGCCTCAATCGTAAATTCCCAAAACGCGCCCCGGCCATATTCACGCACGGGCTTGCTGACGCCAGAACGGAGCCGGTCTATATCGCCTCGGCGGACCTCTCCAGGATCTCTCTACTGGCGCCCGTTTTCATCCCCGTAGGTGCCGAAGCGTAGCGCCGCCAATTGGCATTCACAACGTTTCCACATATTTCTTTCGCTCATTCGAAAGCGGTTAGCCGAATCCTCATCCGGAATCCGCAAAACGCGGGAGTACGATTTGGTTGTGGAGCACTTGAATCGGGCTGATCGGGCGTGCGCCGTCACCGCGGCGGCGGCACACGACCTCAACAACGAGCTGACTGTCATCCTCAGCGGCGTTTGCGGCACCCTGGCGAGTCTGGGACCCAACCATCCCTCGCGCCAGCTTCTCCTCCAGGCGCGCGCCGCCGCCCAGCGCTGCGCCTGGAAGGCTTCCGGCCTGCTGAATTTCAGCGCCAGGCGCGGCATCATGCCGGTGCGCGACTCGCTCGACCACCTGATGGCGGAGTGACCGCTCCGGCTCGACTACCATGGGATTAGTGCGTATCCTCGGCATCGAATCCTCCTGCGACGAAACCGCGGCGTCCGTGGTGGCGGACGGGCAGCGTGTGCTCAGCTCGGTGGTGGCGTCGCAAATGGCCACCCACGGCAAGTACGGCGGCGTGGTCCCGGAGCTGGCGTCGCGCGAGCACCTGCGCGCCATCGTGCCGGTGGTGAGAAGTGCGCTGGCGGAATCCTGCACGCGCCTGGAGGACCTGGCCGCCATCGCCGCCACCATGGGGCCGGGCCTGGTGGGCTCGCTGCTGGTGGGCCTGACGTACGCCAAGTCGCTGAGTTTCGCGAGCGGCGTGCCGCTGATCGCGGTCAACCACATCGAGGGGCACATCCACGCGGTGGTTCTGGAGGCGGCGCGCGACGGGCTGCCGGTGGAATATCCCGCCCTGGCGCTGGTGGTGAGCGGCGGCCACACGCACCTCTTCGAAGTGCGCGAGGGATTCGCGTACCGTCTGCTGGGCAAGACCCGCGACGACGCCGCCGGCGAGGCGTTCGACAAGGTCGGCAAGCTGCTCGGGTACGGATATCCGGGCGGGCCGGTAATCGACCGGCTGGCGCCCCACGGCGATCCCCGCGCGGTCCGCTTCACTTTCGCCAAAATGAAGGGCAACGCGCTGGACTTCAGTTTCAGCGGGCTGAAGACGGCCGTGCTGCGCTGGGTGGAGTCGCGGGATATGGCGGCGGAGATCGCCGCGCGCCGCGCGCTCGTGCGCGCGCATCCGCAGCCGACGGTTGAGCAGTGGCTGGAGGCGACGCCGCCGGCCACGCTCGGTCTGCTGGCATCGTTCCAGCATGCGGTGATCGACGAACTGCTGAAGCGCGCCGCTTCAGCGGCCGAAGGGATGGGCGCGCGCTGCCTGATCGTATCCGGCGGGGTGGCCTGCAACTCGGGCTTGCGCGCCGCCGCGGGCGCCGCGGGATTGCCCTACCCGGTGCACTTCCCATCGCCCGGCCTGTCCACGGATAATGCCGCCATGATCGCCGCCGCCGCTTTCCCCAAGCTGGCGCGCGGCGAGTTCTCCGGCCTGGACATCGCCGCGCAGGCCAATCTTACCCTGGCGTGACAATGTCCGGCGCCTGGGCGCCTTCCGGGATGGGCGCCAGCATGTCTTCCTTGCGTTTGACCAGCGTGCACGTGTCGTAGCTGGCAACCTCGAAACCGTGGCCGTGGGTGATGGCGTCGGTGGGGCACGCCTCCACGCAATAGCCGCAGAAGATGCAGCGACTGTAATCGATGTTGTATACCTTGGCGTAGCGCTCGCCGCCGGAGATGCGCTCTTTATCGGTGTTCTCCGCCGCCTCGATGTAAATGCAGTTGGATGGGCAGGCGGCGGCGCACAGGAAACAGGCCACGCACTTCTCCATCCCGTTGGCGTCGCGCTCCAGAACGTGAACGCCGCGGAATCGCTCCTCGAACTTGGGCGGCGCATCGGGGTAGGGGTCCGTCACGATGGGCGACATCATCTCGCGGAAGGTGACTCCCATGCCCTTGGCGATGGCGGCCGCGATACCCAGAACGTCGATCTTATCGGCCATGGAGATTGTCTCCATTCTATCGCGGCCGGGGTTGGCGCGGGCAGCAAGGCCACTGCCGCATACTCTTCCCGGTACCGAACATCCGCGCAGTTTGTGGGGCGGACCCCCAGGTCCGCGGCCGGCCCCCTGGCCGGCCTCTCGCCAGTGGCAACCGCTTGATTCCGCGAGCGAAGGGCGGGACGGGGGCGTCCCGCGCGGACCGGGGGGGCCGCCCCACACCGTCTCCTACAACTCTTTCATCAGTTGCTGGGCGGCGACCAGCAGCGGGTCCCACACGGTCGAGAACGGCGGCGAGTAGGCCAGGTCGAGCTGTTCGAACTCGTCCACTCGCATGCGGTTGGCGAGCGCCGCGGCAATCACGTCGATGCGGCCCGCGGCGCCCTCTTCGCCGATCACCGAGCCGCCGACCAGCCGGCGCGAAGTACGGTCGGCCACCAGTTCCACCGTGGTCTTCGCGCCCTGGAAGTACCGCGGGCGCGCGCGGGCCTGGATGCGCGCGGCCACGGGCGTGAAGCCCTCGGCGCGCGCCTGTTCGACGGAGAACCCGGTGGTGGCGAAGCCCATTCCGAAAATCGACACGATGGAGGTTCCCACGATGCCGGCAAACCGTTCCCGGCCACCTGCTGCGTTGGCTCCGGCCACGCGGCCGCACTTGTTGGCCGTGGTGCCGAGCGGGATGTAAGCCGGCCGGCCGGTCACCAGGTGGGTGACTTCGGCGCAATCGCCGGCAGCGTACACGCCGCGCAGGTTGGTCTCCATGCGATCGTCGGTGCCGATGGCGCCCGACCGGCCGATCCGAACTCCCGCCTCGGCGGCCAGTTCCACGTTGGGACGGAAGCCCGCGGCGATCACCACCATGTCGCAGGCGATGCCATCGACGCCGCCGGAATCGATGACGCCCGCCGCGGTTTCCGAGCGCACCTCCACGCCGTGCGCCTCCAGTTGCTTGCGCACCGCCGCGGTGAAGTCGGCGTCGTCGCGCAGCAGCAGATGCCGCGACCGCTCCAGCAGCGTCACGCCCACGCCGTTGCGGCGCAGCGCGTCGGCAACCTCCACTCCGATGTACCCGCCGCCCACCACCACCGCGCGCCGGGGCTGCCGCTCGCGCAGAAAGGCGCGCATCCGCTCGGCGTCGCCCAGCGTGTGCAGGGTGAAGACATGGGGCTGCCCGGCCCCTTGGATTCCAGACGTATCGCAGCGCGCCCCGGTCGCGATCACCAGCTTGTCGTAGGCCACGCGCGCGCCCGATTCCAGCGTCACTTCGCGCCGCGGGTGGGAGATGGCGGCGACACGCGCGCCGGTGCGCACGTCGATCTTGCGCTCCTTGCGAAAGTACTCGGGGGTGTAGACGACCAGGTCGGCCGTCTCGCGGACGCGCCCTTCCACGAAATAAGGGAGCCCGCACGCCCCGTAGGAAATGGCGGGGCCTTGTTCCAGGACGACGATTTCCAGGCGGGGATCGACGCGCCGCGCGCGCGTGGCCGCGCTCAAGCCCGCCGCGACGCCTCCGATGACCACTAGCGGCATCGGCGGCTATTCCTCGTTCTTCATGTCCTGCACGAAACTCAGGATATCGAAGGTTTTGATTTTGCGGTCGGGGTAGAAGCTGTTCACCGCGTCCTGCTCGTCGGCGAAGATCTCGAAGATGGTGGCCAGCTTGGTCATGACCAGCAGTTCGATGTTGCGCCGGCTGAGGTTGAGCAGCTTGACGTTGCCGTGGATCTTGCGCAAGCTGGTGGCGCAGATGACCAGCGCACCCAGGCCGGTACTGTCGATGTAGTCGACGTCCTTCAGGTTGAAGACCAGGTTGGACGTGCCGGCCGCGGTCAACGCCGCGATGCGCTCGCGCAGGGCGCTGGCTTCGGGGCCCACCGTGATCCGTCCTTTCAGGTCCAGAATGACGATGCTTTCGTGTTCCCGCTGTTGAATGTCGAGAGCCATGGGTTTCGGGCCTCTGTCCGGCGATGCCGCGATTATGACACAGCGCGTGCGGGCTTCGCCACCCAACGGCAGCGAATCCACCGCTGCGCTCCGTGGGGCGGACCCCCAGGTCCGCGCGGGACGCCCCCGTCCCGCTCTTCGGTCCCGGAATCAAGCGCTTGCCACTGCCGGGAAGCCGGCCAGGGGGCCGGCCGCGGACCTGGGGGTCCGCCCCACAAGAGCCATATTGAAAATCGGCCCCCACCGAACGGCGGCGAATCCACTGCTGCGCAGGCCGCCGCGCCGTGGCACGCTACACTAGTCCGAGGGGTGGACGCGGCGAAGAGAGTTCCACCCGGGTGGAGGTAGTGGAGGAAGTGTCCTCGCGTCTCGGTTGGGAGAGAGTCTCGGGATCGTTGTGGACCTGCGACGCCGGCTACGTCGAGAAGAAAGAGAAACAGGACGTGTGGACGGCCAACGTCTACCGCAACGTGCGCACCGGGATGAGCTGGACCGAAAGCAAGACGGGATTCGACACCGCCCAGGCCGCCATCGCGTGGGTCGAGAACCACGCGGAGGAGTAACGGGGGCTCGCGCTACACCGAATCGCCCTTCCAGACGTGTTTGGCGTCGGGATAGAACGCCACGCCGCCCTGCCCGGTCGCGACCAGCCAACCGCCGGGCACCCTGGCCCGCGACAGCCCATTGACGTTCGAGGACAGCGCCTCGAATTGCAGTTTGACCGGTTCCGGATCGGGCGCAGCCACGCGGCCAGGGGCGGCGGCCTTCTCTTCTTTCGCCCCGCCGCCCGCCACCGCCGACTGAAAGGCTTCGCGCGGGCAGGTGTACGGTTCGGTCAGGTAGTAGAACACCATCATGTCGCGATCGAGCCGGGCGTCCTCGATGATGGCGCCGAACGGGATGGTGATCTCCGGCTCGGACAGGGGAGTCAGCGTGCGGTGGTGGAGCTTCTTGGCGAAGATCGACTTGTTCAAGGTTTGTTTGGGCACTGGGAAGTCTCCGAAGCTCCTATATACACGGTTGTGAGAAGAATAGCAACCGCGACTGAAAGGAACCGCGGCGGGAGGGCATTCCTCAAGGACCGAACGGCGCCCGCCGGGAACCATCGAGCGGGCGCCGGAGTCAGAGAGACAGGAACGCATCATGAACGTTCGCCAAGGCTCCGGCAATTCACTCAAGTCGTGGTTGTTCGCTACTGCCCTGATGTTTCCGGTTTCGCTCGGGATCGTGAAATCCTTCCAGGCGACATCGGCCGATGCCAAGGCGGCCGCCGCGACTTACTCGGATGGCACGCTGCGCGTGACCATTCCTTACCGGGCGGCCCACGCGGGCGCGGGACGACTGACCGTGGAAGTCCTCAACCCGGAGGACGAAGTCCTGGGGCGCTTGGAACGGCGCGCCACGGTGAGCGATGCCGCGGGAGTGTGGCGGGACGAGATCAAACTTGCCAGGCCGCTGGCGGCCGAGGACCTGGTGTGGCATCGCCTGCGGTATCGCTTTGTCTTCGCCGATGGCAAGGAGGCCGCCATCGAAGGCACGGAATCCATATCGGAGATTCTGCGCACGCCGGTGTTGCACGTGCTGGGCCAGCAATCCTACCTGGCAGGCGGCATGGCCGCGGTGCGGGTGATCGTCACCGATAAGGAGAACGAACCCTTCGCCGAAGGCGGCTCGCTGCGCATCGAGTTGGCCGATTCGGGCCGGACACCGCGCGTGCTGTTCACCGGGAAACTCAACCGGCGCGGCACCGCCGAAGCCCAGTTCCGGTTTCCCCCGGGCGTGGTGGGCACTCACTCGCTCCGCTGCGTGGTGGACACCGCGGTTGGGTCGCCGGAGTTCACCGAACAGGTGCGGCTGGAAGACAAGGTTGCGATCCTGCTGACCACCGAGAAGCCGATCTATCAGCCGGGGCAGACCATCCACGCTCGCGCCCTGGCGCTGGACCGCGCCAATCGCCAGGCCGCGGCCGGCCGCAAGCTGACCTTTGAAGTGGAAGACTCGCGCGGCAACAAGGTCTTCAGGAAAGCCACCGCGACCGACGAGTACGGCATCGCGTCGGCGGAATTCGCGTTGGCCGACGAAATCAACCTGGGCGCCTACCACCTGCGCGCGCTGATGGACGCGACCAACTCCTCGGATCTGGCGTTGAACGTGGAGCGGTACGTGCTTCCGAAGTTCAAAGTCGCGGTGGATTTCGCGGGCAACGGGAATGAAGCGCGGCACGGCTACCGCCCCGGCGACCGCGTGACGGGGACGGTGCGCGCCAATTACTTTTTCGGGAAACCGGTCGAGCGCGGGCGAGGTCACAGTGAAAGCGTCGGGAATGGATGGTGTGCCGCTCGAAGCGGGGCCAGTCGAGGGCAAGACCGATGGCGAGGGAGCGTACAGATTCGACCTGCAACTGCCCGCGCATTTCGCCGGGGGGCCGGGCAGCCAGGGCGCGGCGCGCGTGCTGGTGGAAGCCACGGTGAAGGATTCCGCCGGGCATTCGGAATCGCGCGGCGAGCCGATCGCGGTGAGCGAGTCGCCGCTCATCGTCACCGCGGTTCCGGAAGGCGGCATGCTGATTCCGGGGATCGAGAACCAGGTGTTCATTCTCACGTCGTATGCCGATGGCAAGCCGGCGGTGACGGACGTGCGGGTATACGCGGGAGGGAACGACGATCAGACCGCGACGACCGACGCGGGCGGGGTCGCCGTGGTGCGGCTCAAGACCGTCGCGGACTGGATTGGGGTGCGGGTGGAAGCCAGCGACAAGCAAGGGAACAGCGCGGTGGCGACGCCTCTGCTGCAAACCCGCGAAGGCAAGGACCAGATCCTGCTGCGGACCGAGCGCGCGGTGTACCGCGGCGGCGAGCGGATCTCGCTGCGCGTGTTTTCCACCAAGGAGCGCGGCACGGCTTACGTGGACGTGGTCAGGGAAGGACAGACGGTGGTGACGCGCGACCTGGACATCGTGGGTGGGCAGGCGGCGCTCGACCTCACGGCGTCGCCCGACATGGCGGGCATGCTGGATATCGACGCCTACCTGTTCGGCCGCGACGCGCTTCCGGTGGCCGACCACCGGCTGGTATTCGTGCAACCGGCGGACGATTTGAAAATCGAGGCCACCAGCAATGCGGCGGTTTACAAACCCGGCGGCGACGCGCGCGTGAATTTCCGCGTGACCAACTCGCGCGGCGAAGGCGTGCAGGCGGCGCTGGGCTTGCAGGTCGTTGACGAGGCGGTCTTCGCGCTGGCGGAGAAGCAACCGGGGTTCGCCAAGGTCTTCTTCTACCTGGAGCGGGAAGCCATGAAACCGCGCTACGAGATCCACTCGATCGGCATGCGGGAGGTGGTGGAGACGGTGCCGGTGGCGCGGATGGAGCAACGCGACCGCGCGGCGCGGGCGCTGTTCTCGGCGACGGAAATGGTAAACACGAATCAGTCCGAGACGGAGTTCGGGCGCGCCGTGCCGATGACCAAACGGGCGCAATACCTCCAGCGCTACGGGACCCGCTTCATGGAGCAGGCGCAAGAGGCGGCCACCAGGGTGGCGGCAGGCGGCGCGCCGGGGGTCCGCGATGCCTGGGGCCGCGAGATCCGTGTGCGGCACACACCGAACGATCATTGGTACTACGTACAGAGCCCCGGCCCGGATGGAGTGTTCAATACCGAGGACGACCTCCAGGTGCCCCTCATGATTCGGACGCGCAAGATTGTCGGCCGCCCGACGACGGGCGAAAACGCAATCGACATCCACACCGAGACCGGCCGCGGGCCAAATGACGGCCTCGCGGAAATCACGGGAACGGTTGTCGATCAGAACGGCGCGGCGATGCAGTGGGTAGCCGTCCAGGTGACCCCGGCGCGGGGCCAGTGGCGGGAGACGCACTCCGATGCCGATGGACAGTTCACACTGTCATCCTTGGCTCCGGGAGACTACAAGGTGTATGTGTACCTCGGGTTTGACGACGTTACGAAGAAAATCACTCTGGCGGAGCGCGACCGCGCGGTGTTCTCCGTGTACCTCCGCCACGAACCGGCGGCGATCGTGGTGAAGGACTTTGAGATGGTGATTACCGGAGCCCAGGTGTACAGTGCGCCCGCCGGCGCGGCCGACGGCGTTGACTACGGACCCACGGCCGCGCCCCTCGGCGTTCGACTCCGCGCCGCCGCCGCCGGCCGAACCTATGAGCCCCCATGTCGCCCCCGTTCGCGCGGGCGAGGCTCCCATGGCCGTGCCCGCGCCCACGCAATCGGCGAGCGCCGCGAGATCCCCGGCCCCGCACGTGCGCTCCTACTTTCCCGAGGCCCTCTACATCAACCCCGAGATCCTCACCGACGGGCACGGCAACGCCGGCATCTCCATTCCGCTGGCCGATTCCATCACCACCTGGCGCATGGCCATGGTGGCCTCGACGGCGCGCGGCGCGCTCGGCAGCGGTACTGCGGGCCTCAAGGTCTTCCAGGGTTTCTTCGTCGACCTCGACCTGCCGGTCACGCTCACCCAGGGCGACCGCGTGTCGATTCCCGTGGCGGTCTATAACTACTCCCGCGCGCGCGGCGACGTCGGCCTGCAACTCGAAGCCGCCGATTGGTACCGCCTGGTGGACGACGTGCCCGCCAAGACCGTCACCGTCGAACCGGGCCGCGTGGGCGGATTGCAGTTCACGCTGGAAGCCACGCGTATCGGCAAGTTCAAACTCACGCTGGCGGCGCGCATGGGCGGCGGCGCGCGGCGCGCGGATATGGTGGTGCGCGAGATCGAAGTGGCGCCCAACGGCCGCGAGTGGAGCCAGGTGTTCAACGGGCGCCTGGAAACTCGGGCGAGCCACACGGTGCGCTTCCCGGCGTCGGCCATTCCCGACTCGAGCGCCATCCTGGTGCGGCTCTATCCGGGTCCGCTGAGCCAGGTGATCGAAGGCATGGACAGCATTCTGCGCATGCCCTACGGGTGCTTCGAGCAGACGTCCTCCGCCACCTACCCCAACGTGCTGGCGCTCGATTACATGAAGCGCACCGGGAAACTGACGCCCGTAGTGCATGCCAAGGCCGAGGCCTTCATCGCCAACGGCTATCAGCGGCTGCTGACTTTCGAGGTGCCGGGCGGCGGGTTCTCGTTGTACGGCCACGCGCCGGCCGACAAAACCCTGACGGCGTACGGGCTGATGGAGTTCGCCGACATGGCGAAGGTTTACGAGGTGGACCCGCGGCTGATCCAGCGGACCCAGCAGTGGCTGGCCGCGCAGCAGCAGCCCGACGGAAATGCGACATAGCCCCGGTCATCCGTGGTTCGGTTCTCCTCGTGACCCTCGGCCTCGGCCGAAGAGTTCTGGTAAACGAGGCGTATCGTCATGCCTTCGAGAGGAGCGCCGGAATCATCGACAACCCACACTTGCCACCTCGGGGCGGCTAGATATGGGATGGGGATCAGCGCGACTGCGACGAACGCTACGCCGGCTATCCACGTCCGAGTGATCGCTCGCGCCGTCATCTCCTGCTCCTCGCATTTATAGCACACAGTTGGGGCTTGTGCCGCGGCCGGGATCGGGGATGTGCGATCAACCGTCTCTCACCCCCAATCCCGTCACCGGCGTCCCCCCGAAACGGATGGCGCGGCCGGGCGAGCCCGCACCGGGCCGGTTTCGGGCGCGGGAATCGCCCGACAGTACTTCGGTTCCAGGACGGCCGGTCTGCTGGCCGGGGGCGCTTGGGGTAAACACCGCCCTGAGGTGGGGCTCACCGGGAGTATGCCGGGCCTGGTTCAGAAAACCAGGGCCGGGGCCGATAAGAAAGGTGTGGATCAGGGCACCGATGTCACCACGGAGTTGCGTTCGCTTGCCGCCGCCACGGGAGCGAAGGACGGGCCGAATCCAGTCGAACCCGGGCGGCTGCGGCTGCGGGTTCTGGTAGCGGAAGACAACCCGGTCTTCCAGGCGATGCTGCGTAACATTCTGGGCAAGTGGGAGTACGATGTGGTTACCGCGCGCGACGGGGAGGAAGCCTGGAAGATCCTGCAGTCGGAAGACTCGCCCCGGCTGGCGATTCTCGACTGGATGATGCCCGGCCTCGATGGCCTGGAGATCTGCCGCCGGGTGCGCGATGCAAAACGCGAGCCGTATGTCTACATCGTGCTGCTGACGGCGCGCACGGAATCGCGGGACTTGGTGGAGGGCATGGATGCGGGCGCCGACGACTACCTCACCAAGCCATTCCGCAACCACGAGTTGCGGGTGCGGTTGCGCGCCGGGACGCGCATTCTAGACCTCCAGGAAGAGCTTCTCCGGGCGCGGGAAAGGCTGCGGGAACAGGCTACCCACGACGCCCTGACCGGACTGCACAACCGTGCGGCCATTCTGGATATCCTGCGAAACGAACTGGCGCGCAGCGGCCGCGAGGGCCAGCCGCTGGCCGTGCTGCTGGCGGACCTCGACCGCTTCAAGCTGATCAACGACACCTACGGCCATTTCGCCGGCGACGCCGTGCTGCGCCAAAGCGCGCAGCGCATGAAGTCCGCCCTGCGCCGTTACGACGCCCTGGGGCGCTATGGCGGCGAGGAATTCCTGATGGTGCTCCCCGGATGCGAGGGCTCGACGGCCTGCCGCCAGGCGGAACGCATCCGCGAAGCTGTGGCGGCGGGGACCATGGAGAGCGACGCCCAGCGCCTGCGCGTCAGTTGCAGCATCGGGGTGGCGTGCCGCGAAAAGCCCGCTCCCGAGGATGCCGATGGCATGGTCCGCGAGGCCGATACGGCGCTCTATGTGGCCAAAAATCTGGGGCGCAATCAGGTGGCCGCCTTCGCCGCACAACCCGTCTGACCCCTCAGCCTTCCAGCTCCAGAGCGGCCAGGCGCCGCTTGATCTCGCTCAACTCCCCCCGCAACTCCGGTAACCGGGCCAGCCAGGCGAGTTGCTCCAGGTGCTGGCGCAGGGGACGCGCCGGGGTGCCCCATACGGTCTCGCCCGAACGCACGATCTTGGACGTCAGGACGCCGCAGCCCGAACCCAGCACCGCCCGCGATTCGATGCGAGCCTTGTCGCCGACGCCCACCTGCCCGCCGATTACCGCGTGGTCTTCCACCACCACGCCGCCCGAGAAACCGGTCTGCGCCGCCACCACCACATGGCGCCCGATGCGGCAGTTGTGGGCCACGTGCACCAGGTTGTCGAGCTTGGTGCCTTCGCCGATCGAGGTGACGCCGAGGGCCGCGCGGTCCACGCACGTGTTGGCGCCGATCTCCACGAAATCGCCGATCTCGACCCGCCCCACCTGCGGGAACTTGTGCCAGCGGTCGTCCTCCAGGACGTAGCCGAAACCGTCGGCGCCGATCACCGCGCCGGCGTGCAGGATGGCGCCGCGCCCGATATCCACGTTGTCGTAGACCGTCACGTTGGCGTGGAGTACGCAGCCCTCGCCCAGCACCACCCGCTTGCCCACCACCGAGCCGGCGCCGATGCTGGTCGCCACGCCGATTCGCGATCCGTCGCCGATGACGGCGTGCGGCCCGACGTACACCATGGCGCCGAGCGCGACGTCCTGGCCGATGACCGCGGTGGGGTGGATTCCGGGTTTGAGTTCGACGGTGGGATAGAACCGGCTCATGGCGCGCGCGAAGGCGGTGCGCGGCTGGGGGACGCGAATGACCGTGCGGAAGCTGGGACTGGGCCAATCGAGGGGCGCCAGCAGGCACCCGGCCGCCGAGCGCCCCGCCTGCGAGGCGGCTTTGCGCGTGCCCACGAACGCGATCTCGGTGGCGCCGGCCGTTTCGAGCGGGGCGGCGCCTTCCAGTTCCTTCTCGCCGTCGCCTTCGAACGTGGCGCCCAGCCATTCCGCCAATTCGCGAACCCGCATGGGTCGATTGTAACGCCACGGCTCGCGCCGGGGAGGTCTGCGGAAACCGGTGGGGCGGACCCCCTGGTCCGCGCGGGACGCCCTCGTCCCGCATCCTGACGAACGGCAGCGGCATCTTGCAGGGCGCGGGCAGGCCGGCGGGGGCGCCGGCCGCGGACCGGGGGGTCCGCCCCACCATATAGAATGTCTGAAGGGGATATTTCCACCCGGCGGCGGGCGCCACATTTTTCGAACCGGCGGGCCGCCCGATTCGTAGGTATTTAGAAGACTTGAGGTATCAATCGCATATGACTCGTGTCCAATCCGCTGTCGCCATTTTGCTGTGCTTCCTGATGGGTTCGCCCGTTTTTGGCCAGACCGAGGGACTGACCCTCGAAACCGGCCAGGGCTTCTTCCATAGCCTTGGCCGTCCCTACCGCGTCCGGCCAGTGGCGGAGGTGAGTTTTGCCGACTCGCTGCGCGTCGAAAAACTGATGCGCGCCGGCACCATTTACCTGTCGCTGCGCGACGCCATAGCGCTCGCCCTGGAGAACAACCTGGATATCGAGAGCGTCCGCTACAATCCCAAACTGGCGCGGGCCGACCTGTTGCGCGCCAGCGCCGGACAGTTGATTCGCAACGTGAGCTCGAATATCAGTTCGGGCGCCAGTTCGGCGTCGCCGAACGTGCAGTCGAGCGCCGCGGCCGTGAACAACGTCAGCGGCTCCAGCGGGTCGAGCGGCGGCACCACCGTGCTCAGCGGTTTGAACATCCAACTGGCCGGCGCGGCGATTCCCAACGTCGAACCCACGGCCTATGCCCAGTTGGGGTTCAGCCATACCACCCAGATCAATGCCTCCAACTTCGTCTCCGGGACGGCGGCGCTGACTGCGTCGGGGAAAAACCTGGTATATGGCCTCCAGCAGAGTTTCTGGACGGGCACCACCGTGCAGTTGTACTCCAGCAGCACGTTCGGGTATAACCAGAACGCCAGCACCGCGCAGTTCAACCCGGTGGACTACGGGAGCGTGAATCTGGCTATCACGCAGAACCTGCTGAACGGTTTCGGCCTGGCGGTCAACAAGCGCGCCTACCACAAGGCGGTGAACAACCTGCGGACCAACGACCTGGTCTTCAAGGAGCAGGTGATCGCCACCGTCGCCAACGTGGTGAACCTGTACTGGGACCTGGTCACCTTCGACGACGAACTGAAGGTCCAGCAGGAGACCCTGCGGCTGGACACCCAGCTTTACCAGGACAACAAGAAACGGGCGGAGTTGGGCGCCATCGCCCCCATCGACACCATTCAGGCCGAAGCCGACATGAAGGCCCAGCAGCAGAACGTGATCACGCAGGAATCCCAGGTCTTGCGGCAGGAGATGATCCTGAAAAGCGTGCTGACGCGCAACGGGCTGGACAATCCGCTGGTGGTGGGGGCGCGGATCGTGCCCACGGACCATATCGACGTGCCGGAGCAGGATGCGCTGATGCCGGTGCAGGACCTGATTGCCGAGGCCATGAAGAACCGGCCCGAGGTGGAACAGAACCAGATCGTGCTGGAGAACGCGCGCCTGGACCTGCTGGGCGTCAAGAACAATCTGCGGCCCTCGCTGCAGGCCGTGGTCAACCTCTCCGACGCCGGTCAGGCCGGTACGGCCATCCCGGCCAACGCCGGGCCTTACGGAATCAACTACTATTTTGCCGGCGGTTACGGCACGGTGCTGAACCAGGTCTTCTCGCGGAATTTTCCAAGTTATAGCGCCAGCATCGCGCTGACCATTCCGATTCGCAATCGCGCCAACCAGGCCGACCTGATCACCACCGAGCTGGGCTACCGCCAGTCGCAGATCCAGGACCGGCAGTTGCAGAACAACATCAAGCTGAGCGTGCTGAATGCCTGGACGGATTTGCGCAACGCGCGGGCGGCGTACGAAACCAGCATCGTGGCGCGCAAACTGCAAGACGAGACGCTGGCGGGCGCGCGGCGGCGGTATGAACTGGGCACGAACACCATCCTGGACGTGGTAATCGCCCAACGCGACGACACCACGCGCCAGCTTTCGGAAGTGGACGCGCGCAACCAGTACCAGCGCGCGCGAACCAACCTGCAGCAGATCGAGGGCAAGACCCTGGACGCTTATGACGTGGATCTGGACGAGGCCCGCACGGGCCAGGTGAAGCGCGCGCCGGACGCCCTGCCGCCGGGTGACGGGCACTAGGTCTTCGACCGCGTGGTTCGGCGCCTTTGCCGGGCCGCTCGCTCACGTTCGCGGTTCTACCCGGAACCGCGAGCGTGAGCGAGCGGCCCGTGGCCAAGGAACGGGATCTTGCGGTCATGGCACTAGGACGTTGTATCCTGAGGGGTGGCACGAATCTATCCGTTTCAACCCTACCGATACACCGGGAAGGCCGGCCCGCTGGCTGGTCTGGTCACTCAGCCGTACGACAAGATCTCGCCGGCCATGCGGACGCGGTATCTGTCGCTCAGCCCGTACAACCTGGTGCGGGTGATCCTGGGCGAGCCGGGGCCGGCCGACACCTCCGCCGATAACGTCTACACCCGCGCCAGCGATTGCCTGGCGGCGTGGATCGACGGCGGCATCCTGGCGCGCGACCGCGAGCCCGGCGTGTTCCCCTACTTCCAGGAGTTCACCGAGCCGGACACCGGCGAGCGCCTGGTGCGCAAGGGATTCATCGCCCTGGGCGCGGTGGAGGATTACTCCGCCGGCGTGGTGCACCGCCACGAGCAGACGCTCTCCGGACCCAAGAAAGACCGCATGGAGCTGCTGCGTCACACCCACGCGCACTGCGAACAGCTCTTCATGCTGTACTCCGACCCGGCGGGCGCGGTGGATGCGCTGCTCGATACCGCGTCCGCGGCGCCGCCGCTTGCCGAGGTCGCCGACGAATACGGCGTGATTCACCGCGTGTGGAAGATCGCCGGAAGCGGCGCCGGCAGCATTCAGGCGCTGATGGCGGACAAGAAGCTGCTGATTGCCGACGGCCATCACCGCTACGAGACGGCGCTCGCGTTTCGCGATCAGAACCCGGGGCTCGACGGCGCGGACCGCGTGGTGATGACCTTCGTGAACATGCACTCGCCCGGCCTGCGCATCCTGGCCACGCACCGGTTGGTGAACAACCTGGCGGCGGCCGGGTTCCCGGGCGAGTTTCTGCGGGCCGCCCAGAGCGAGTTTCGCGTGGAACCGATCGATTCGCTGGGCCGCCTGAAGCAGGCATGGGCCGCGGGCGGACCAACCGTCATCGGCGCGGCCATTGGCGAAGCGCTCTACCTGCTGGAAGACCGGCAGGCGGCGGGCGAGCTGGATGTCCGCGTGCTCCACGAGCGGGTGCTGGGCAAGCTGCTGGGAATCGGCGCCGAGGCGGTTCGCGACGAAAAGCATCTGCGGTACATGCGGGGCCTGGAAGCGGCGGTGGAGCAGGCGCGCACGGGCGCGGCGCAGGCGGCGTTCCTGCTGAAACCGGTTTCGGTGGAGCAGGTGGCCGCCACATCGTTCGCCGGCGGCGTGATGCCGCAGAAGTCCACGGATTTCTATCCTAAGTTGCTTTCGGGACTTACTATTTACAAGCTGTAAGAGGCCTGAATTCCCGGGGCATGTAATCCCCACCCCTTGAAATTGCGTCTACATCATCGAATGCAGCCGGTGGCCAGCGCGGACTTCCCGGCGGAGGGCGTGGAGCGCCCGGCTCGGGAACTCGACGACTTCGACGCCCTGGTGCGCAAGTACTGGCCCCGGGTGTTCCGCTTCGCCCTGGCGTCGCTGCGCGATCCGGATGCGGCCGGCAGCGTGGCGCAGGACTGCCTGATGAAGGCTCACCGCAACGCCGCGGGCTTCCGCGGCGAATCCAGCGTGAGCACCTGGCTGATGCGGATTGCCGTCAACCTGGTACGCGACCACGCGCGCAGCCGCCGCATGCAGTTCTGGAAGCGGACCCGCGAGAGCGCGGCGAACTGGGAGGACCTGGTCCGGCGGATTCCGCACGCGGGCGCCAGTCCGGAAGCCGGGGCCGCGGCGCGGGAGCGGGTTGGCGCCGTCTGGAAGGCCGCCGCGGGGCTGCCCGAGCGGCAGCGGACGGTGTTTCTGCTGCGGTTCGTCGAGGACATGGATTTGTTGGAGATTGCGGTCTCCACCGGATTGTGCGAGGGCACGGTGAAGGCTCACCTGTTCCGTGCGCTCGGTGCGGTGCGCCGCGAGGTCGAAGGAGCCGGATGACGGAGCATTTGTCGGCCGATCGGATAGCGGAATGCGTAGGCGAAGGGCCGGGGCCGGAAGAGCGGCGGCACCTCCTGGAGTGCGCCGAGTGCCGCGCCGGGGTTGCCCGCCTGGAATCCGCTCTCGGACAGTTTCGCGAGGCCGTGCGCGGCTGGAGCGATGGGCAGAGCGGGCGGGCGCTGGAGAGAGCGCGGGCGGCGGCGCATCGGCGGCCGGCGCGGGTGTGGTTCCGCTGGCCGGTGTTGGCGGCGCTGGCGCTGGCGCTGGCGGTGGCGCCGGTCTACAAGACGGTTCGCGACCGCCAGCGGGCGGCCCAGGCGCTGGCGGACGCGCAGTTGCTGGAGCAGGTGGACCGGGAAGTTTCGGAGTCCGTTCCCAGCCCCATGGAGCCGCTGGCGCAGCTCGTGAGTTGGGACTCCGCGTCACAGGATAGTTCGCAAGTTAGTACACCAGACAATTCAAAGGATGGAGAGACTCGATGAAGACAGGCAAAATCGGATTGACACTGCTCCTTTTGGGAGCGGGCGTTGTGGCGATGGCGCAGACGCCGCCGCCGCCGGCGCCCGCCGATCCACAGGGGCCTCCGCCGGTCGGCCAGCAGCAGGGGCCTCAGGCACACCGGGGGATGCAGATGATGCAGCCGGGTGGCCCGCAGCACGGGCCCATGGGCCCTGGGATGATGCAGCCAGGGCCGGGACGCGGCGGAATGCAGCCGGCCGTTCGAGCGTTTGAAGAGCACTTACTCCCCGGGCCGCACGGGAAATGGTGGGACAATCCGCAGATGGCCGAGCAGTTGTCGCTGAGCGCGGACCAGAAAAAGAAGATGGACGATATCTTCCAGCAGAACCGTCTGAAGCTCGTTGACCTGAATGCCACGGTGCAGAAGGCGGAGATCACTATGGAGCCGCTGGTGGCGGCGGATCAGCCCGACGAAGCCAAGATCGTCGCGCAGATCGACAAAGTGGCGCAGGCCCGCGCGGAGTTGGAGAAGGCCAACGCGCGCATGTTGCTGGCCATTCGCGGGGTGCTGACGCCGGAGCAGTTCCAGAAGCTGCAGGCGCAGGCGCGCCCCGGTGGCCGCGGCCAAATGGGCGGGGCGATGCAGCCGCGCCGCGGACCGGGGGCGCCTCCGCCTCCACCGGCTCCCGCGCCGAAGAAGCAGTAGCCGTAAAGTTCCGGACAGGCGGGCGACCCCACTGGGTGGGCGCGCCGCGGGGCGGATCACGCCGGCGTCATAGCCGGCGGATATCCACAACCCCCGGAGCCAACCCACACCTCGCCGGCATACCCGATGCGAAGCTTGTCGGGAATGCGGCGCCGGCCGTGTTGCCCGCAGTTGCCATCGCCTGGATCGGCAGGCGCCGCTGGCCGGTGGAACTGTTCTTCAAGTGGATCGAGCGCCGCCTCGGTCGTCATCGCAAGAAACTCCAAGACGCCGATTTCTCGCCTTAAGGATGCCGGATTACGCCCAAACCGGCCAGCCGTTTTACGTCCGATTGCACAGCGGCCGTGCCGCCGGCATCCGTGCCGATCAGGCTGACAACAAAGGAGTTGGTCCCAGTCGTCATGCCGGGCGTGGGGCGGACCCCCTGGTCCGCGCGGGACGCCCTCGTCCCGCATCCGGAACAACGGTATCAGCCTCTTGCAGGGCACCAGCAGGCCGACGGGGGCGTCGGCCGCGGACCAGGGGGTCCGCCCCACAGCCCATCGCTCCGGTCCGGTGAGCCGCCCAATTCTCCGCACTACGCTGGAACTCTGATATCGTTGGTTGGCTATCCTTAGTACACCCAAGAGCAATGTTGCAACTGATCGGGATCAGTCATATCGTTAAATCGGGCTTGTGTGCCTGCATGGGTGTCTCTTGTGCCGCTTGCCTACTGGTTGCCATCATGGCTAGGTTTTACCGCCGGGCTGGGGTTTTCGAACGCTTGACGGACGCGGAGGAACGCCGATCCTAGCCGTCGTATCGGGCATGATGCAACAAAGGAGGGAGGCTGCATTTGGCCACGGCCGGGCGAGAAGATGAGCCACGACTGCCATGGAGGGCGTTGGGCCCCCGGGTGCGCTCCTCTTCCCGCAGGATCGCCGCGAGCGGTTCCGCAATAGCACCGAACCCCGCGGTCATGGTGCCAGGCCGGGCGCCACGTTTGCGGTGTCTGCCCGTTACTGTGGCTGCTGCGATCGCGATCCTGGCGAGCGGCGGGCCCTCAAGCCTTTGCCGGGCACAGGCGCAAGCAACGTTGCCGGTTCTCACCCGGGCTGCTCAAGTCCGCGGGCTCACCTCCACGGAAGCCCAACGCAAATACCCGATCCGTTTGCAAGGGGTACTGACCTACTACATGCCCGAATTGCGTCTGACGTTCTTTCAGGACTCCACGGCGGGCATTTACGTCAACATTCTGGGAACGCCTCCCAAGGCGCACACCGGAGATCTGGTCGAAATCCGTGGGGTATCCGGTGCTGGATTCTTCGCGCCGGAAGTCGAACACCCTGAGATGCGCGTCCTGAGCAAAGCGTCGCTACCGCCCGCTCGCCGGTTTGCGCTGGAAGACTTACTCAGCGGCGAGCAGGACAGCCAGTTTGTCGAAGTACGCGGCATCGTACGTTCAGCCCGGATTGAAAGCATGCTATTAGCCCACAGGCAAGAAGGCCTTCCGGCTCTGGCACTCGTCATCGCAAGTCGCAGGAACAAGTTCAAGGCGTGGATCACCGGCTTTGACCGGACTGCCGATTATGCGTCTCTGGTTGACGCGCGCGTCGCCATCCGCGGAGCCTGTGGAACGATTTTCAATGAGAAGCGGCAATTGGTCGGAATCCAGTTGTTCGTTCCGGGCACGGAACAGGTGCAAGTCGAAGAAGCCGTGCACGCGGACCCCTATACGCTCCCGGTTCTCCCGACCGGCAGTTTGATGCAATTCACGCCGGAAACGCTTTCGGGTCACAGAATCCGGGTGCAGGGAACCCTGACTCTCTACCAACCGGGCCGGTTCCTCTGCATCCAGGATGGATCCGGCGCCGTCAGAATATTGAGCCCGGGAAACGCGGCGTTGCGGATTGGCGACCGCGTCGATGTGATCGGGTTCCCCACCGCCGGGCAGTATGCGCCAGTCCTGGAAGACGGCGCCTTTCGGCGGCTCGGCCCCTCCGCTACGCAGGTGGCGCCAGTGGATTTGACCCGCGCCACCAGCTTGACCGGCGGCCACGACGCCGAACTGATCCGCATAGGGGGCACGTTGTTGGGCCGCTCGATGCAAGGTGATGGCATCGTGCTGGCAATGGAGACGAACGGCGCGGCCTTTACCGCCCTATTGGCCGACATTGGATCGAACGCACGGGTGTGGTCCATTCCGGTTGGCAGCCGTCTGAACGTAACGGGAGTGTGGTCCATCGAAACCGATGAGTTGGGCAGACCAACGTCCTTTCGCGTGTTACTCCGCTCCGCAACCGACGTCGTCGTGATCGAGCTGCCATCGTGGTGGAACGCCACTCGAGTTCTTATGCTGCTGGGCGCCTTTGCGATCGTCATTACTTCGAGCTCGATCTGGGTAATCGTCTTGCGTCGCCGCGTGCATGCGCAAACCGCCGAATTGCGCTCACAGGCCGCGGAACTGTCCCGCTCAAATGCCGACCTGGAGCAGTTTGCGTACGTGGCTTCCCACGATCTGCAAGAGCCCCTGCGCATGATCGCGAGCTATACCCAATTGCTTGCCCGGCGTTACCAGGGCAAGTTGGGCCAGGATGCCGACGAGTTCATTGGGTTCGCCGTCGACGGAGCGAAGCGCATGCAGACTCTGATTAACGACCTGCTGTCATATTCGCGCGTGGGGACGAAGGGCGGCGAATTGCGGCCTGTTAACGCGGAGGCGGCGCTTTCGAGGGCCCTGGCGAATGTGCGGGCGGCCATCGAGGAAAGTGGCGCCGTGATTCGGCACTCCTCCCTGCCCACGGTCTATGCCGATCCGGTCCAGCTCGTCCAGGTGTTTCAAAACCTGCTGGCTAACGCAATCAAGTTTCGCAAGACCGGGCCGCCCGAAATCGATATTGCCTGCGAAGACGCTCCCGAAGAGTGGCGTTGCTCCGTTCGCGACAACGGTATCGGGATTGACCCGAAGTATGCGGATCGGATATTTCAAGTCTTCCAGCGCCTGCACAGCAGGAAAGACTACCCGGGCACGGGGATTGGCCTGGCGATCTGCAAGAGAATCGCGGAGCGTCATGGAGGCCGGATATGGGTAGCTTCGGAGCCCGGCCAAGGCGCCACATTCCATTTCACGATTCACAAGAACGGAGAACGCATACGGTGACGACCCAAGCGACGAGGTCCATTGAGGTCCTGTTGGTGGAAGACAACCCGGGCGACGTTCGTTTGACGATGGAGGCCATGCGGGAGAGCAAGGTAATCGTCAATCTCAGCGTCGCGCCGGACGGGGAGGAGGCACTTGCGTTTCTTCGGAGGCTGGGTCCCCACTTGGGTGCGCCTCGCCCCGATCTGATTCTCTTGGACCTCAATCTTCCAAGGAAGGATGGCCGTGAAGTGCTGGCCGAGATCAAGGCCGATGCCGACCTCCGGCGCATTCCCGTGGTGGTCCTGACGACATCGCGCGCCGAGGAGGACATCTTGCGCACGTACGACTTGCACGCGAACTGTTTCATCACGAAGCCCGTCGACTTGGACCAGTTCATCACGGTCGTGGCGTCGATCAGCGACTTCTGGTTTTCCGTTGTGCGGCTGCCTACTTAGCGGAGAAGGGTCGGGTGACTTATGAAGGAATGCAACGTTCTTCTCATAGAAGATAATCCCGGCGATGCCAGATTAGTGCAGGAGATGCTGGCGGACGCCGAAGCCGGTTCGTTTCGGGTGCAAATCGCGGAGTCCCTGGTGGCCGCCTTAGACGCGCTGGCGCATGGCGGATTTGACGTGGCGCTGGTCGATCTCTCCTTGCCGGACTCCAATGGGCTGGAGACGTTGTTGACCGTCCAGCGGCACGCGCCCTCGATGCCCATCGTGGCGCTCACGGGGCTTAAGAGCGAATCGATGGCCCTCGCCGCCGTGGAAAAGGGCGCCCAGGACTACCTGGTGAAGGGAACGCTGACGACCGAATCGCTGGTTCGTGCCCTGCAGTACGCCATGATGAGGCGGCACAGTTCTTCCGGGCCGGCCGACGCGCAGTTGGCTGCCGTGGTGGGCTTCCTCGGCGCCAAGGGAGGGGTTGGCACAACCACCATCGCATGCCATTGTGCGCTCGAACTGCAGAGGCAATCCAAGAAGAAGGTGTTGCTGATCGATTTGGACGTTAGCGCCGCATCGGCTGCGTTCTTGATGGACGCTCACTCCGAGTGCACGATCGCGGACGCCGCCATGAACTTGCACCGCTTGGATTCGTCTTTTTGGAGTAACCTGGTATGCAGCACGTCCCCTGAGGTTGACCTCCTGCAGTCGCCCGGCGCGAAGAGGTCTTACGAGCCGCTCGACGGTGAGCGCGTTCGTCACGTCCTCAGGTTTGCGCGCGCGCTGTACGGCTACATCGTAGTGGATCTCGGACGTCTCAACGGAGTCTCCCTCAACCTGACCGTGGAGGTAAGTGAGCTGTTTGTCGTCACAACGGCGGAGATGCCGTCTTTGTACGAGGTCGGTTACATCCTGAAAAAGCTTCTCGATCCGGGGATAACGGGCGGACGGACCCAGTTGATTCTCAACCGGCTGCTGAAAGGGGCAATGTCTTCCACCGGCGATTTCGAGCGGGTGTTGGGTCACCCGGTTTGCGCGGCGATTGGCGACTGCTCCAGCGAGTTGCAGGAGGCCTATGGAAGCCGCCGGTTTCTCGATGAGCGGCTGCCGCTGCGCAAGCCTGTGCGGCAGCTCGTCGCCAGACTCCTCGGTGTCGCCGAGGAACCCAAGGCGCCAGCGCGAACCGGGCGGGGATTCTTCGGGTTTGCACGATCGTGAGCCGGCGCGCAGGCTGTCTGTACCGCCGGGGAGACCGCGCGGGCAGCCCTCGCCGCCGGTACGCCGGCGGAGCGAAGCCCGCCGCCGGCCGCGATGCCGAAGAAGGACTCGTCCAGGGCGCGCGCCGCAACGCCAGGCTCCTTCCCAGGCCGGCCGGTCTCATCTTCACCCCCCGGCATAGACATCATGGGCAATTCATGGCGAAGTGCAATCGATCGCCGTTTTTCGTTCAACGCGAACTTCGGACATTGCCGCACCGGTTTACCATTCCGGAGGCATCGGCTAAAATGGTGGAAGCCTACCTGGAACTATGAAACGCTTCGCACTTTTCCTGGTGCCCGCAGTCTGCTGGGCCGCAACCACACCCGTTACCGTCGATGAGTTGACCGGCATGGCGCGTTCGGTCTCCGGCGAGTTCGCCGCCGAGGCCCTGATTCGCATAGCCGGAATCGACAAGATCGAAAAGCCGCGCAGAATCGCGCTGTTGGAAGAGGCCTTCGGCCGCGCCGGCGAGGCCCAACTGCCCTACCGGCGCCGCGCGGGGATCGTCAGGATTCCCGGCCCCGCCGGCATTTTCAACCGCGTGTATGCGCAAGGGCTGGACGCCATGTCTCTGCGGCTGAAGGCCGTGAACGCGATGATTCCGCTCGATCCGCTGAAGGCCCGCGAGATGTTCCGCCGCATTCCCCCCATCCGGTTGCCCCGCCTCACGTGCGAGGAGTACCTGGTGTACGACGTTGACGGTTTCTACGATACGCTGTCGCGCCTCGCGTCGCAGACCTTCACCCCGGCGGAGATCGAGAAAGGCGAATCCTTCCGCCTGACGCAGCCGTACATCGCGGCCATCGACTCTCCCGTCGAGATCCCCGCGGCGGCGCGCCTGATCGCGGCGAGCAACGTAAGCGACCGGGACTTTCCAGCGTTGATGAGCGCCTTCGCCAAAGCTATGAAGGGGATTTCGGGAGACGACCGGTCCTTCACCTACGCCGAGGCCGGCCCGCGGATCCGGGCCGTCGTGGAGGCGGCCCAGCAGCGGCATGCCGCTTCCGCGCCCCTGCTGGAAGCCTACCGCCTGTACCTTGTGAACAACATGTCCGCGGCGCGGTGCGCGGACGGCGACTTGATGGCCAACAACCCGCAATCCTTCGCCTTCGCCGATCCGCATGCCGCCGAGCAGCAGGGACCCGATCCGGCCGCCTACTTCAATCTCCGCTTGCGTGTGCCGCCGCTCCAGGACATACAGGAACAGGAAGTGACCCCCTCCAAGCTGGAGGGCGTCGCCGCCGGATTGCGGGGATGCGATGACGCGGTCTGCAAGGCGATTGTCCGGAAGTACTCGGATCTGATCTTCGACTCCGCGCGGAATCCCTACCCCACTTCGCACAAGGAGACGCCGGAATGGGCGGATCAGTTTCAGGAACTACTGGCTTCGCTGGCTGCCTGGCAGCCGGCCGGGAAATCGTTCGCGGCCGCGCATTTCCGCGAGAAGAGCGCCTTTTATAGCGACGTGGCGAGCATCCCGCCTACCACCGCCGGCCGGGAAGCGGTGCTTCGCGCGGAACTGGAGTACGCGCTCAAGGCCAAGGCTTCGGCGGAGAACCGGGTGCAGTGGTTTCTGCCCATCAACGCTCTCATCGGGCGGGTGACGCTCGATCCTCTGGGGTTGGGCAAGCTGACCGGCGATCTGCGCGCCGCCGGCGACCCCATCATCGCGTTGTTCGTGGAACTCGACGCCATGGCGCCGCGCACGCCGGACCAGATCATGCCGCTGATCTAGGTCTTCGACCGCGAGAAACTGTTCCTTTGCCACGGGCCGCTCGCTCACGGGTCTGCCCGGAACCGCAAGCATGAGCGAGCGGCCCGGCAAAGGCGCCAAATCACACGGTCGGAGACCTCGGCGCCTGGCGGCACCCGGCCTCGCGGATGGCCGCGGCGGCAAGGCGTTCGACGTCCGGAATCGGGGCCACGGATCCGTCTCCCGGAACAGGCGGCCCAGTTTCTCGATGACCGTGTGGTGGTCCCCAATGACGCGGTCCACCAGGAAGCCGTACTGTCCGCCGGGCGTTTCGGCGGCGATGACCTGCTCGATGGGCGGGGGCTCGCCGGGGATGGCGAACCGCTCGCGCAGGGGGATGTAGGGCGCCAGTTCTCCGCGCACGCTGAGCGGCGGCTGCCGCCCGGCTTGGGCGCCGCCGCGCGCGAGTTCCATGCAACCGGAGACGTTGGAGAGGGGCGCCACGAACCGGGCGCCTCCGGCTTCCACCAGCAACCTGTCGGCCTCCTGGCGATACGCTTCCGCGTGCCGGTCTGTCATCGCGGAGCGCTCCTCACTCCCGCCACAGGCAGCCGCCGCGGCCGCCTGGCGGAACCACCCCGGCTGACGCCGCAGGCCGATGGCTCCCCCGCGCGCGGCAAACGCGCGGTGCGCGGAACACGGCAACTGCAACCCGCACAGGTTGACGGCCGTAACGCCGGCCAGGTCGGCCACCGTGCGGCGGCCGGCGCCGCAGTCCCCCGAGCCGTCCACCAGCGCAGAGCTCTATACGGCGGTGTTGGAGATGTCCAACGGGCCATCCACCCGCGGCACGCGCCGGCCGTCCGTGTCCTCGATGCCCGCCGCGAGTTCACCGCCGAAATCCATACCGGTTCTCTTCAACGGCACGCTTCCAGAATCGCCGGGGCGATCTTCTCGAGGGGGTGCACCTGAGTGGCCGCGCCCAACTGGATGGCGGCATGGGGCATGCCAAACACCACGCTGGTGGATTCGTCCTGTGCGATGGTGGCCGCGCCGGCCTGTTTGAGTTCCAGCAACCCGCGGGCGCCATCCTTGCCCATCCCGGTCAGCAGCACGCCCACGGCGTTCCCTCCGGCGCACCGTGCGCCCGACCGGAACAACACGTCCACCGACGGGCGATGACGGCAGACCGGCGGGCCATCGCGCACTTCCGCGTAATACCGCCCTTCGGAGACTTTGAGCAGCAGGTGGCGATTGCCGGGCGCCAGCAATGCGCGGCCCGGCAGGACGGGATCGCCGTCCTCGGCCTCCTTGACCGCGATCGCGCACTGTCCGTCCAGGTGCCGGGCGAAAGCCGCGGTGAACGGCTCGGGCATGTGTTGCACGACCAGCAGTCCGGGCGACTGGGCGGGCAGCGCCGTCAATGCCACGCCGAGCGCTTCCGGCCCACCGGTGGACGCGCCCACCAGAACCACCCGCCCGGCGCCAGGGGGCCGCGCCGCCGGGTCCGGTCCGAGCCCCGGCACAAGGCTCGCCGCGAGGGTGGGTTCCACGAGCCGTCCCGGCCGCGGTCTTGCCGTGGCGGCCGCCTTCACGGCTCGGCACAGCTTACCGCGGGACTTGCGCAGGAATTGCTCGACGCCGCTCCGCGGCAGGGCAATCACTCCCACGGCGCCGAATTGCAGCGCCTTCAGGGCGCTGTCCGCCCCTTCTCCGGCAAGGGTGGCGCAGACGATCACCGGTATGGGGCGCTGCGCCATGGCGTCCTGGAGGAATGCGAGACTATCCATGAGCCGCATCCCGGCATTCAACACAACCACGTCCGGACTGCGGTCGCGGATGCGCCGGGCGGCCACCACCGGATCGCCCGTGGCGCGCATGACTTCGATCTGGGGGTCGGAGGCGAGCGCTTCCGACAGCGTCCGGCCGACCACGGAGGAATCGTTGACGATTAGCACGCGGACAGGCTTCATGACCCCTCCCCGAGTTCGCGCCGGGCCGGCGAAAGAGTTTCACGAAGACACCGCCGGTTCCCGAGTCGAACGCCATCACGCGGCCCAGCCGACCTCCTACGATGGCGGCCGCGGCGTAATTCCCCTAGCCGCCAGGGCATCCAGCGCCATCTGCACATTGCGGCCGCCCACCGAATAAGAACTCGGCGCACCGTCAGGCCGGAGGTTGTCGGCCCCGCCGATGAGTTTCACCTCCAGTCGCGAGATCGCGGCGCCCCGCGAAGCGAATGTCTCGATCAAGATCGCCAGCGCTGCCGGCGCATGCGAACTCAGTTACAACCTTCTAATCGGAAGGCCGCAGGAAGTTCTTTAGGGCGACCCGAAGAACTTGCGTGAATAGGACCTTTCTACCCGACTAATACGCAAGGCAACGCAGTTCCTCGCCCCAGAGGAAACGAGGGGTGGCCTGGAGGGTCGCGGGGCGCTGCCGCATTGAAGGGAGATTCAGCCGGGAAGGCGCGACTGACTTTCCTTAGTGGTGGCGCCGGAAACGCGTCGGGGCATCAGCCGGCCGCCGCCGACCTCCGGGCCGCAGGGCACGCATCATGGCCGGGGAGAGCCGGCTCCCGGAGTTCGCCGGCAGCCAGCCCGCGACTTCCAGCTCCGGCCCGAGCTGGAGAGCGCCGATGCGGAGCGGTACTGGTACCGAAGTTACTCGGCGCGGGCATGGGAGCACCGGGCGCGAGCCGGCCTGTTGCACGCGCCGATGGGTCGGACGAACTCCGGACCAGCGGCCGCCGGCCCCCCGGCGCTTGCCAGGCGCCGCTTGTTCAGACCGGCCCACACGAAGAACACGGCGTCATGCCACTTAGAACGAATGGGCGGAGCGCATGAGGCGGGGCCGGCGGTTTCATCCACGCCGAAGATATGTCGGAGGATTTCCCACTTAGAACGCGACACCTTTCAAGCCATCGTTCTTCCCCATCGGTAGGGGTACTCCTAATCCAAATAGTACTCACAATTGATGAGATATCTGAGACTGAAGTATCCGAATTTCCGGTAGAATTCACTCATGCGCTCGATCCCGGTTGGCACCGGGAACGCTTTCGACACGATGGCGCGGCCGGCCGGCCCAGTCCAAACGGGAAAGATGGCCCGGTCAAAGTTGGCTCCGTCGTGCGGCGCCGAGGAAGGCTGAGAATGAAACCCAGGGAGAGAGTTCAGCACCATGAGAGATCCGGAGAAGGCGCAAGGGAACGGTGCATACCTCCAGCGGTAGCTTCTCTTGGGATCGGTCCCGATGACGCCGATGGAGATGTCTGGTCCGCATTGGTGAAGCGCACGCGCGACTGCGATGGGGATGCGTACGGGGAACTGTACCTGCGGCTGGGAGATTTTCGGCAGTGTTTTGCGCGCCACCTCTTTGCGGATCCGGAGGACGCCTACGGCGAATTCGTGCGGGAACTGGTGGACCAGATTCGTTATGGATTCCTGCAGGACCCGGATGCCCTTCTGGCCCAGGCGCGTACCAGGGCGATGCGCAAGACCGCGGACCGCATCCAATGTCTAACCACCGCCGCCCGCATCCTCAGTACCTTGCCCAAGCGGCATCGCGAGGTTTTGATTCGCGCGCAACTGGCGCCTTGCTCGTCCCTCGGCCAGGGCGGCGATAGAGCACCAGTGCGGCGTGCCGGCGCCCCGGCCGCGTGAGTTCGTCGCGCTCTCGCTAACTTCACTTCATCCCGGGCACAAGCCTCCGCCCCACCTCCATCATGCAACTCCTGGCGCCGCCGCCGCCGCGCCGTTGTAGGGCGGACGCCCTCGTCCGCGGCCGGCCCCCTGGCCGGCCTGTCGCCAGTGCCAAGCATTCGAACCTACGAGCGAAGAGCGGGACGAGGGCGTCCCGCGCGGACCGGGGGGTCCGCCCCACTACACGCCGGCGAAGCGGCCGGTCCGTGCGATAATCCTCGCATGCAAACCCGGATTCCCATCAGTCTCCCGCTGGTCTTTCCGGTCGTCCTTTTGTCGGTTTTCGGGCCGTTCGAGATCTCGTGCGCGAGTAACCTGATCGCCGACCCGTCCTTCGAGATGGTCAAGACTCGCGACTCCTCCGGAATGGTGTTTGCGAAGTGGGCGGGATGGAAATACGAGGGCGATTGCTCGTTCGAGGTGGGCGAGGTGCCGCACACCGGCAAGACGTTGGCGTTGCTGGAATGCTCTTCAACGGGCAAAATCCGGATCGCACAGGCGCGCGATCTGGAACCGGGCCGTTATCGGATCACGGCCTACATTCGCGGGTTGGACATCGGCATCGGCACGTGGAACCTGAACACCGAGTTCATGTTCGCCGAGAAGTACTTCCCTCTGAAGAAAGACGGCGACTTCGGCTGGACCCGCCTCACTTACGTGGCCGACCTGTCCGCGCGTACCAGGACCGGGCCTTCCTTTGGGCTGTGGGCGCCCGGCTATTTTTGGATCGACGATGTGTCGATGGAACGGGTGGGCGGCGAAGTCGAACTCACCGCCGTGCCGGTGCTCGACCGCGAGGAAGCGCCGCTCGCGCCTCCAGGCCGGCTGGGGGCCGGCGCGGTGCATTGCCCGCGCTGCGGCTACCGCAACATGCCGGAATGGAAGAAGTGCTATGCCTGCGGCAGCCCTCTGGCGGAGAGCGCGGAGAAACCCTCGCTGCCGGCGGTGAAATCCATCGCTTCCTTCGAGCGGGACAACCCGTTCGAGGGGGGAGTCGTGGTGGCCGCGCATTCCACCGATGGCGCCAAGGCGCTGCGCATCGACAGGAGTTATGTCTCGATGCGGGCCGCGCAGAACTGGGCGGGCTACGATTACCTGAAGGTGGATACCTATGTCGAGGGGACGCACCCGCTTCCGGTAACGGTGGAAATCCACGATACGGCGACGGACGGCTACTGGACGCGCGTCAATTACGGAACGGTGGCTCCTCCCGGCGCCAGCACGCTGATTCTGCCGTTGGGGCAGTTGTCTGTCGGCGAGAAATCGCGCCCCGGCCGGCATCTTATTCTGAGCGGTATCACACGGCTGGTCTTTGCGGTGGGGAACGCGGGGCCGCTGTTTCTCGATAATCTTCGCCTGGAGCGCGATACGGCGGCGCGAAGCGCGTTCTTCGACGGGCTGTACGCCTTCGATTTCGGCACCGGAACCAGCCCCGTGATGAACGGATTCACTCCGGTTACGCCGGCCACAATGTACTCTCCCGGCCGCGGCTATGGTCTGAAGAACGCCAAGGTCTGGCGGGCGTTCGACGTGCTGCAACCGGACCCGCTCTACCAGGATTTCATCTGCATCGAATCCGGCGGGTTGGCGGTGGACGTGCCCAACGGCAAGTACCGGGTGTTTGTGAATATGGATAGCCCTTCCGGCTTCTGGGGCGAGTACCAGGTCTACAGAGAGCGCTCCATTCTGGCGCAGGGCAAGACGGTGTTTTCCGAGCGGATGGATTTCCAGACCTTCCAGAAAAAATATTTCCGCTTTTGGGACACCGAGGACCTGCCCTCCGACAACGTTTTCGACAAATACCAGCCGGCTCATTTTTCGGAGAAGCTCTTCGATGTGGACGTGAAGAACGGACAGATCTTCATCGAGTTCCGGGGAGAGAACCTGGCGTGCGGCGTATCGGCGGTGATCCTGTTCCCGGTGGAGAAGGCGGCGGAGGGAGCGCGCTTTCTGGAGTATGTGAAAGAGAAGCGGCGCTTCTACTTCGACAATGCCTTCAAACGCGTGCCGCACCCCCCGGCAGGCGACCCGGTTCAGCCCACGGCGGAGGATTCCGCGCGCGGTTACCAGGTGTTCCAACGCGACTTCATGAAGGACGTTTACTACAACGATACGCCGTATCGCGGGGAAACCGGCCAGCCGCTCGCGGCCGACGGATTCGCCGGCCAGATAGTCCCGGTGACGATGTCGGTTCTCCCTCTGAAGGACCTGGGAATTGGAACCCTGACCGCGGGCGCGCTGGCGGGGCCGAAGGATTCGATACCGGCGAGCGCCATCGAGGTGGGCTACGTTTCGTACCGGCTGACCCGGGTGACGATGGACGGCGGCATCTATACCATCACCCCCCGGCTGATCGTTCCGAAGAACGGCGTGGCGCTGCCGAAAGGCGTGGCGCGGCGGTTCTGGCTGACCGTGCACATCCCCCCGGGGACTGCGCCCGGCATTTACACGGGCCAGGCGGTTTTCACGCCGCGGCGGGGAGCTGCCCGGCCGATCCCGCTGCGAATCGCCGTCCGGAAGGGCAGTCTCGATGCGGTGAATATCCCGGTGGGGCCTTGGGGCGGGAGCATTGGCACCCCGTGGTTTGGCGACGACCGCGAGACGGTAGCCTTCACCGCCGACATGACGGAGAAGAGCCTGCTGATGTTGCGCGCGTATGGATTCACCATGTTCACCGGAGTTCCCTCCGTGGTCTACCGGGGATTCAAGGATGGGAAGCCGCTGCTGGACTTCAGCGCCGCCGACCGCCAGATGGCGGATGCCGGGAGGAAAGGATTTCAGGCCGTGAATTCCTATGGCGCCGGCGTGATCGGTATCGATGCGTATAGCCGGGATTTGGGGAAGATGAAGGAAGCCGGATTCGCCGATTACAGCGCCTTCGTCAAAGCCGTCTACTCGGTCATCGACCGGCACGCGCGGGAGAAGGAATGGCTGCCGGTTTACTGGAACCTGGGTGACGAGCCGTCCGGCGACGGGCTCAAAGAGTCGATCGAAAACGCCAGGGCTTACCGGCAGGCGTTTCCGCACGGGCCGCCGTTCTTCACCGCCGCCACGAGCCTCGGCAGTCACGATAGGAACGATCCGGCTTTCGAGCTGTCCAGGACGCTGCACCTTGCCACGTTGGGTGGGCACGACGAAACCAGCCTGAAACTGCTGGCTTCCGCCGGAGGCGCCTGGGCATATTACAACGGGGGCAACCGCTGGACCTTCGGTATCTACCTGTATAAGGCCGCCAGCGAGTACGGAATGAAGTACCGGCTGGCCTGGCACTGGCATGCCGTGGCCGGCGACCCGTACTATGCCCTGGATTGCCGCGAAGACGACCTCGCATGGGCCAACGCGACTCCCAACCGGCAGCTCGTTCCTTCGGTGGAGTTCATGCGCATCGCGGCCGGACTGGACGATTACCGGCACCTGCTGACGCTGGCGCGGCTGGCCAAAGCGAAAGAGGGCACGCCGGCGGCGTCGCAGGCCGAGGCGCTGATCCACAACCGCATGGCCGCCTTCCACCTGGGCCAGGTCGATCCGGATCCGCTTTTCGGAGTGGACGACTGGACGGCCTACCGGCGGCGCCTGGCGGACGCCATCGAAACGCTGCAATAGGGGCGCTGGCGCTATGTACTACTATCCGTCAAGTTCTCCGTGCGCCGCGCCGGTTTTCTGTACTACTACCCGTCAAATTCTTCGCGCGCCGCGACGGTTTTATGTGGGGCAGGCTGGCAGCCTGCGGCCGATTGTCAATCGGCCCGGCGAGCGAAGCTCGCCTGCGCGCGAGACGATCCGGCCCGGGCAGCCCGGAATATCCCGCGCGGTTGGGTTGCGGCTCTGCTGCTCTGCGGGGCAGGCTGGCAGCCTGCGGCGGGTTGTCAATCGGCCCGGCGAGCGGAGCTCGCCTGCGCGCGAGACGATCCGGCCCCCGGCAGCCCGGAATATCCCGCGCGGTTGGGTTGCGGCTCTGCCGCTCTGCCGGGCAGGCTGGCAGCCTGCGGCGGGTTGTCAATCGGCCCGGCGAGCGGAGCTCGCCTGCGCGCGAGACGATCCGGCCCCCGGCAGCCCGGAATATCCCGCGCGGTTGGGTTGCGGCTCTGCCGCTCTGCCGGGCAGGCTGGCAGCCTGCGGCGGGTTGTCAATCGGCCCGGCGAGCGGAGCTCGCCTGCGCGCGAGACGATCCGGCCCCCGGCAACCCGGAATATCCCGCGCGGTTGGGTTGCGGCTCTGCTGCTCTGCCGGGCAGGCTGGCAGCCTGCGGCCGATTTTCAATCGGCCCGGCGAGCGAAGCTCGCCCGGGCCAGCCTGCCCCCGCCGTCTCCGTCAACGCCCCGCCGACAGTTCGCTAAACAACTTCCGGTTCTTCTCCGACGGGGCCATCTCGGCGAAACCGTCCGCGCCCCCGAACGGCGGAAGCAGGTCCAGTTCCCCGAAAAACGCCGGAACGGCGGCCCACGAAACCCGTTTGTCGTCGCCTTCCACCCAACCCCATTCGGGCCGCGGCGAGGCCGCCAGCAGCCGCAGCGAGACCCAAACGTGACCGCCGCGCCGCCAATGGTCCAACGCCAGTTCCGCAACGTCCCGCTGCCACCTGGCCATGTGCTCGTTCCCCAGCGGGATCGCGGTAAACAGCAGGTAGCGGTAGCGGCTGGCCGGATCGAAGGGCCGCGCCGCGACAAAGCGGTTCACGGAATCCGGGGCCGAGAGCACCAGGATACTGTCGTTCGGCGTGACATGCGGATTGAGGCTGTCGAGCCGGGCAACGGCGTCTTCGAAACCGCGATTGCCGTCGAAGCGCCACATCGCCGCGCCATTCACCAGCAGCATGGCCGCGAAAAACGCCACCGGAATCAACCGGCCCGTGCGGGAACGGACTTCCTCGGCCATGACGCATGCAAAGCCCAGGAACAGCAGCGGAAAGAGCGGATAATAGCGCTCCGGAGGTCCGGGGTCGAACAGGAACGCGGCAAAGTATAGGACCGGCGCCGCATTCACCAGCAGGCACCAGAGCAGTGCGCGGTGGCGGCGCATCAACCGCAGCGCCAGCCAGCCCAGAACCAGGTATACGATAACCGCTTTCCAGAGTCCGCTGGAGGCGGCCTCCGCCATGCTGGCGCGATTCCCAGCGCCCCGGAACACCAGCCGTTTCCAGGCGACCGTGTCCTGGCCCAGGTAGAAGAACGAGCGCGGGATTCCCGCCAGCATCCGCACGTAGCCGCGATTCGATTGGATGCCGTAGCGGTTACCCGCGGCCCAGTCCCGCGCCTCGGCAACGCCGCGGACCTGAGCCGCCGCCATGACGGGAAGATACACCGCGGCGAGCGCCAGGGCGCAGCCCGCCACCCCCGGCAGCAGGAAGCGGATGCGGGCGCGCAGGTTTCCGCCCGCGGCCTCCGGCCACAGGAGGCCAAAGCACAACAAACCGGGAATCGACAGGCAGTACGGAAACCAGATGGTGACCGACGCGCCCAGCAGCAGGCCGGCAGCCAGGCCCCTCCACAAGGTCAAGCGGCCTTCCTGAATGGCGCGAAACAGCACGTAGAGACCGGCGAACTGAAAGGCCCCGCCCGCCATATAGGCGGTCCCGGTTGCCGCGTAGTTCATCACCGCGTCGGTGGCGATCAGTCCCAGGGAAACCGCGCCACCCACCCATGCTTTGCCCGTCGCCCGCGCCGCCAGCAGGAACAGGAAGACTACCGAGAGGAATGCGCCCACAACGCTCAGCGCGATCAGGGCCACCCCCGCGCCCAACGGGCGGTCGGCGGGAAAGGCGCCATCCAGCGCCGGCCGGAACAGGCTCCATACCGCGTAGCCCATCGGCCGCCAGAGGGCGTGGCCAAAATCCCAAAAAGGGGTGTGCCCCGCCGGCGCGGCCGCCCGGGAACGATCCACGATGTGGAGGGCGTAATTGAACGAGTCTACGTAGCTGTACGGCCGGGTGAACAGTAAGACCGCCACCAGAACTAATGCCGCGGCCACCAGCCACGGCTTCCAGCCGGACGGCAGATGAGAACGCTCCTGCATGAGATTTCCGGAAGCCCGCATGGTAGCACACCCTCTTTAGTGGAGGCCGCTCCAGCGCACCAGCGTGGCGCCCCAGGAGTAACCCACCCCGAAACCTACCAGCATGGCGCGATCGCCCTTGGCGAGCCGCCCATCGAGCGCGGCGTGTTTGAGACCGATCGGGATGGTGGAGGAAACCGTATTGCCGCAGTGGTCCATGGTGAGCTGAAACTTCTCCGCCGGTATCTTCATGCGCTTCCTGAGGTGCTCCAACATGTAGCGGTTGGCCTGATGGAACACAAACCGGTCGATCCCGGCCATCGTCAGCCCGGACTTCTTCAGCAGGGCGTTAACCGCCTTCGGCACGGCGCCGATGGTGAAGGTGAAGATTTCGCCGCCGTTCATGTAGAGATTGTCCTGGCTGCGCGCGTTCCCGGTGTCGTCTTCAACCACCACGCCGCTTCCAGCCGTGCGGGGGCAGCGCATGCCGCCGGTTGGCACCATCAGGTTAGGGCCGCCGCTGCCGTCGGTGCCATACACGAAAGGCCCGATTGAGGGGAGTTCGGTGGCTTCGGCCACCAGCAAAGTCGCCGCCGCGGCATCGCCGAAGATGGTCCGCACGCTGCGGTCCCGCTGGTTGAGAAACTTGCTGTAAGTCTCCGCCGTCAGCAGCAGGACCTTGGAAGCCTGCCCGGTGGCGATCAGCCCTTCAGCCAGCCCCAGCCCGTACACGAAGCCCGAGCACCCCAGGTTGAAATCGAGTGCCCCGGCGGAAGTGGGGATCCCCAGCCGGTCCTGGATCAGACAGGCGGTGGTGGGCAGAAAGTAATCCGGGCTTTGCGTACACAGCAGGACAAAGTCGATTTCCGCGGGCCGGCAGGCGCCCGAGTCGAACAGTTTCCCGGCCGCCGAGACCGCCATGTCCGACGAGCATTCCCCCTCGGCCGCGATATGCCGGTCGCGAATACCGGTCTTGTCGTCGATCTTTGCCACCGACCAGTCCGGAAACTCCGACGACAGGTCGGCCGTGGTTACCGTCGTCCGCGGCAGGTAGTACTCAATCGCGGCGATGCCGGCGTGCATAGTACCCTCTTTCCACCCGAGTCCCGCTGCCCCTCTTGTATAGCATAGCGGGTGCCGCGGTCCCCGGTCGGGTCTTCCGGCCGGCTTTGCTACACTGGGTCTGTCGAACGCTCGCCATGATGCAGAACCCGATGGATATGAAGGGCGCCGTTGTCCTCGTCACCGGCGCTTCATCCGGGATTGGCCGTGAGACCGCAATCCTGTTGAGCCAGTTGAATGCTCGTCTGGTAGTATCCGGCAGAAACAAGGAGCGGCTGGCCGAAACCCTGGATCGGTTGGAGGGAACCGGCCACTCGATGGAGCCTTTCGACCTGGATAATACCGATGCCATTCCGAACTGGATTCGCGGCATCGTAGATCGCGCTGGTCCGCTGGGTGGCGTGGCGCACTGCGCGGGGCTTCACCTGCTGCTGCCGGTGCAGTTTCTTACTACGGCCAAGGTCGAAGCGCTGATGCATGCGAATGTGACCGGCGCCATCATGCTGGTCAAGGCCTTTCGCGCGCGAGGGTGCGCCGTCCGAGGCAGCGGGGTCGTCCTGATATCCTCGGTTGCCGCGTTCAGCGGGGACTTAGGGCTTTCCGCGTATGCGGCCAGCAAGGCCGCCATGATAGGCTTCTCCCGGTCGGCGGCCCATGAATTGGCTGCCGACGGGCTTCGGGTCAATTGTGTCGCCCCGGCGAGCGTCAATACCCGGATGCTCGCCCGGCTGGGCGAAAGCGCGGGAGCGGAACACCTGGACGCGCTGCGGCGGCGGCATCCGCTGGGCTTCGGCGAGCCGCGCGACGTGGCTTACTCCATCGCGTTCCTGCTGGCGGAAACCGGGCGCTGGATTACCGGTTCCACACTGGAAATCGATGGCGGGTACTCGCTTCACTGAGCGGAACTGCCGGCGTCCTCCGGCTTCCTGCCTTTGCGCGGCGCGGTGGTAGGCAGCCCGTAATTGCGGAACAGCACCTCGGCCGGGTTTCCCATCGCCAGCGAGTATGCCGGAATATTGGTGATCACCACGCTATTGGCGCCGATGACGGCTCCTTCGCCGATGGTGACGCCCTTCATGATATGAGTTCCGTTGCCGATCCAGGCATGCTTGCAGATACGCACCGGGTGGATGTCCGCCCGTTTGGGAGCGGCGCCGGCGGCGCGGAGATCCGCCTCGCGGCAATGGCCGTCCGAGTCGGAAATGCGGCAGCCGAAGGAAACCATCACGTCCTCTTCCAGAATCACTTCCCGGTTCACCGTGATCCATGTGCCCCATCCCACCGCCGCGCGGTCCTTCAGGATGAGCTTCGGTTCGTCGAAGATCCGTGCGGCGACGATGAAGATCCCACCGCCGAACTTGACGTTGTCGCCGACATAGATGCGGACGTGTCCACTCACGAACGGAAGCCCGTCCATCGAAACCCGCCGTCCGAAACTCGCACACCGCGCCTGGAACAACGGATTCCGGTAGAACATTGTCAGGACCCAGCGAAACACCGAGATCGTCAGGAAATGACCTTCGTACAGCAGACGCAGCGGGGCGAGGAAAGCGCGGGGAATGGGAGGCAGCGTGGGGTTGAAGAAGCTGCGCAGAAGGCGCTTCAGAAGCCGGGTTGGCGGCGTTTCGGCTCGTTTGATGCGGAGAATCAGACCATCTACGATACTCATCGGAAGTACTTACGAGGCGGGCGTCTACGTTGTCAGCCCCGTTAACCTGGCCAAATCGGCGACCGTGGAGCAGGTCGCGAACAGCCGGGGCGACAGGGTCTTCTCGAAGTGCTCGTCGGCGAAGGCGATAAAACCCACCATGGCCATCGAGTTCCACCCTTCCAGGTCCGACAGCTTATCCTCGGCCCGCAGCGAGCCGGCGGGAGCTTCGATCAGGTCGGCAAACTGGCTCAGAAACTCGTCCATCGTCATGTTCGGATTGTAGCGCACCTCATAACCCCGGACTTCCCGCCCGTAATCCGTCCGTAAGCGCCCTGACCCACAACGAACCGCCCGGCCAGCCATGCGTCCGCCATCGGCGGCCCCGCACCGGGCTGGTGCGGACCCGGTGGCTACGGGCTTACGGACGGATTACGGTCCCGCCTGGCGCCGCGCACACCTACTATACTTGAGGTTTGACCCGGATTCTCTTCATCTTCGGCACCCGGCCGGAGGCCATCAAGCTTTGCCCGCTGGTGCGGCGATTGCGCTCGCGGCCCGGCCAGTTCCAGGTTCGGGTGTGCGTCACCGCGCAGCATCGCGGCATGCTGGACCAGGTGCTCGAGGTATTCGGCGTGACGCCGGATTTCGACCTCGATCTCATGCAGCCGGGCCAGACGCTCTCCGCGCTGACGGCCAGAATCCTGGCCGCCCTCGACCCGGTTCTCGCGGCCGAACGGCCGGACGCGGTCGTGGTTCAGGGAGATACCACCACCACGCTGGCCGGCGCCCTGGGCGCGTTCTACCGCCAGATCGACGTGGCGCACGTCGAGGCCGGTCTGCGCACCGGCGACCCGCTCTCTCCGTTTCCCGAGGAGATGAACCGCGTCCTGACCTCGCGCATCGCCGCCTTGCATTTCGCGCCCACGAGCCGCGCCCAGGCCGCCCTGCTGGGGGAAGGCGTGGACCCGCGGAAGGTTTTCGTCACCGGCAACACCGGCATCGACGCGGTGCTGTGGGTCCGCGACGCGCTCGACAACGGGTCGGCGCCCGCGCCGGTGTGGCCCTGGCTGAACACCGGCAGGCGGCTGGTGCTGGTCACCGCCCACCGCCGCGAGAATTTCGGGCCCGCCTTCGAGGGGGCGATGCGGGCGCTGGCGCAACTGGCCTCCCGTCCCGACGTGCAGATTGCGTTCCCGGTTCATCGCAATCCCAACGTTCTGGGCCCGGCCCACAGCCTGCTCTCGGGGCTGTCCAACGTGGTGCTGCTGGACCCGCTGCCGTACGTTTCGTTTGTCGATCTGATGCGCCGGTCGTACCTGATTCTCACGGACTCCGGCGGCATTCAGGAGGAAGCGCCGTCGCTCGGCAAGCCGGTGCTGGTGCTGCGGGAGAAGACCGAGCGTCCGGAAGCCGTCGAAGCCGGCACCGTGAAACTGGTGGGAACCGGCCAGCGCCGCATCGTGGACGAAGCCACCCGGCTCCTGGACGATGAAGCCGAATACGCCCGCATGACGGCCATCCACAACCCCTACGGCGACGGGCACGCCTGTGAGCGGATCGCCCAGGCGCTGGCCGAGTTTGCCGCTATGGGGCCGCCTTCACCGGATCCACTTTGAAGTTGTCGAACTGGGCGAGCGTGTAGCCCACCACTCCCAGGCCGGCCATGCCCTTGGAGTAACTGGAGTCGGAGACCGTCCGCACCGTGACTCCATCGATCCGCGCCGTCAGCGAGCCGCCCCGGAATTCCAGCGACAGTCCGTGCCATGCGCCAACACCAAGAGGACTCGCCTGGCCCGAGGCCAGCACGGCTTCCGCCTGTTTCGCGCCGGTCTTCAGCACCGACCACGCTCCCGAATCCGAGACGCGCAGCACATAGGAATTCGGCGTATCGGCGTCGCTCATCCCGGTGAGGCGTCCAATGAGATCGACCGCGCCCGGCTGACGCAGCAGGACATCGCTTGAAACCCGGTAGTCCGACCACTCGAGATCGCCAATAATGGTGAATGGGCGATTGCCGGTCTTCTTCCACGACGTGGGCTCGGCGGTGACCACCTGGGCGAGACACGTGCCCTCTCTCGCGCCGGCGCAACGCGACGTCTCGAACGCCCCGTACATATCGGAAAAGTACTTCGGTAACTTACCCACGGAATACGCTTCGAAGTTATCGGAGTATGGAAACGGAAACGGCGCGGCGCCGGCTCCGGTAGCGGCGCCCTTGGCCTGTCCCGTGGTGGTAGTCACGGTGTACACGGAACCGGGCTGGATGGTCAGCGAGAACTGGCCCTCGGACGGTACGATGTCGGGCTGCTGGACGAACCAATCCGAGGAGTTACTGGAAGCGAAGTTGGTTGACCAGAAATGCAGGACGGCCTTCGGGAAACCCGTAACGCCGAATCGGACGGTCTGCGCGGTTTTGGCCTGAACGGTCTCGATGATGACGCTGAAGTCCTTGTTATCGGGCGACTTCAGGGTGACGAAGCTGCCGTGGGCGCCGCTGGCGTCCTGCTCGAAGAAGCCCGAAGCGCCATCGATATAGCGCCAGCCGGGTTCGGTGAATTGGGTGGTATGGGCCATCGCCCAGACCGAAGGAGTGACCACATAGTGCCCCGACCACGGCTGGTTGCACTTAATCAGTCCGATGTTGTCGTAGGGCAGGTTGTCGTAGATGGCGCTGACAACCGGCCAGTAGATGGAAGCGGTGACCTTACCGGCGGCATAGTTGCGGTTGATGTTGCGCGCCATTTGGTTGAAGGGCAGTTTCTCGTCGAAGTGGGCTTCGCTGTCCCAGAGCGGCTTGCCGAGCGATGCGGCGTCGGCGGTGGGATAGCCGCCCCAGCCGGGACCGTGGGCGCCCACGATATCGATAGCGTCGTTGAGCGCGGGATCGTTCTTCATCGCCGTGGCGACGGCCCACAGGCTGTTCTTCGGCCAATCGTCGGAAGCTACGACTTTGATGGTCGAGAGGCCGGCCAGGCGAAGCGCCGCCTTGAAATCCTTGTACCACTGAACGTCGTAGCCCTTTTCGTTTCGTCCTCCGACATAGTCGATGGTCAGATGATGGTCGCTTTCGGCGTGATGCAGCCACTTGATCGTGTATTCGATCATGTCCCCGGACCAGTAATTTCCGTTGCCAACCCAGTGCGGCGCGCCCCATGGCAGGGCGGCCAGCTTGATGCGCGGGTTTCTGAGCTTGGCTTGTTCCATCAGCCACCACTCATAGCCGCGGTTGTAGTCTTCGTCCGCAGCCGTGTGCATGTGGCTGGACTCCGCGCCATCGGTGGAATCCATGTCTGCGCCAATCTCCACCTTGAGGATTTGCAGGTTGGCGCCGTAGTGCGGCTTGAATAAGTAATCGAGTATCTGGCTGCGATAGGGCTCCGGATAGTCGATCAGGAGCCTGGAGTTACCGCCTCCGCCGCTGATCGCGCCCACGCCATCGAAGACTTTCCCGCCGCCTGAGGCGTCGATCGCCACGGTTTGCGCGGCTGCGATTGCGGATGACAGAACCAACAACGCGGCGAATGCCATGACCCGGTGCGTGTGCCTGGATTGCATCTTCGTATTGTACCCACGCGGCTGGGTCTTCGACTGTGTGATTGGGCGCCTCTGGCGGGCCGCTCGCTCACGCTCGCGGTTCCGAACGGAACCGCGAGCGTGAGAAGCTGTGAAGAAATCGGTTGACAGGCGGAAGCGCCTGCCCCACCTCGCTGCAAGTCCTTCGAGTGCAATGTGGGACAGACGCTTTCGTCTGTCAACCCGGCAGTCCGGCCGATTTCTTCACGGCTTCTGAGCGAGCGGCCCGTGGCAAAGGAACAGTATCTTGCGGTCACGGCACCAGGAGGGATTCCCGGTTCGCACCGCGGTCATCCGAGCGTCGTGCGGGAAGGCGGAGTCTTCAGAGGAAATGACAGGAGTCCTGTCAAGCGGTTTTCTAAGTGTAGTATTTACCACAACTTACGAGACGCTTTTGACAGGCCCCCTGTCAAAACCGAAAAACCTCCGGGGCTGGCGCCTGGCCTTTGGGACCGTCGCCGGGCACCGTTTGGCGGCGCTGCCGCCGGCCGGGCCCGCGCCCGCTCCCGCCGCCCGGCCGATCCTGTCCGGCCGCCTGGCCGCGCTCGACCGGCGCGCTGGGAATGGCGTGGCGTAGTGCCCGTCAGGAAACGGGCTTGCCAATGCGGAAGCCGCGCACCGGCCGAAGGCGCCGGCATGTGGCCGCGCAGGGCCGGTTGCCGGGGCGCCCACCGGGCCGGCCGCGGAAGGCCGCTAGTGCCCTGACCGCAAGATGCTGTTCCTTTGCCACGGGCCGCTCGTTCACGCTCGCGGTTCCGTTCGGAACCGCGAGCGTGAGAAGCTGTGAACAATTCGAGCCCGCAACTTCAATCTCTCGCAAAGGCGCAAAGCCGCAAAGCCACAAAGAAAACAAATGGGGTCTTCGTTGCGGCTTTGCGCCTTTGCGTGACACATTGCTTATTCACGGTTTCTGAGCGAGCGGCCCGGCGAAGGCGCCAAATCACACGGCCGAAGACCTACGCCCCACCAGGCGCGGCGCGCTTTGTCGGTTCCCCGCCACCGTTCGTCCGCGCGGGCGCGCTTCTCGTCGAACCGCGCACATGCGGCGAACCGCCAGCCGCTATACTACGTATTCTCCACATGCGGTATCTGCCGTTGATCCTGAAAAACTGTTGGCGCAACCGCCGCCGGACCGTGCTGACCATCGCCAGCATCGGCGTTTCCATGTGTTTGCTGGGCGTGGTGATCTCCATGTATCACGCCTTCTACATGGGCGCGCCCGCGCCCGACCAGGCGGTCCGGCTGGTGGTCCGCAACCGCATTTCCATTGCGGTGGCCATCCCGCTTTCCTACCGCGACCGCATCCAGCGCATCCCGCACGTGCGGGACGTCATGTATGCCAACTGGTTCGGAGGCGTCTACAAGGATTCGCGCAATCCCAAGAACATGTTCGCGCGCTTCGCCGTCGATCCCGACAAGCTCTTCCAGGTTTTCGGCGAATTCCAACTCCCCGAGGACCAGAAGAAGGCGTTTCTGCGGGATCGGGCGGGGTGCGTGATCGGACGCGACGTGGCCGACGGTCTTCACATTAAGTTGGGCGACCGCATCCCCATCAAGGGCGACATTTTCCCCGGCGATTTCGAGTTCACCGTTCGCGCCATCTTCGACAGCCCGCGCTCGAGCGAAGTGATGTATTTCGACCGCGAGTATCTGGAACAATCCATGTCCGAGAGGCGGCGCGGGTTCGTCGGCATGTACTATGTCCGCATCGACGATCCGGCCCACTCCGCCGGCGTCGCGCAAGCCATCGACGACGAATTCCACAACTCCACCGCCCAGACCAGGACCGAAAGCGAGCAGGCGTTCACGGTGGGATTCCTCTCCCTGCTGGGCAACGTCAAGATGTTCCTGATCGGCATCTCGGCGGCCGTGATGTTCACCATCCTGCTGGTCTCGGCCAACACCATGGCGATGTCCGTGCGCGAGCGGGTGCGCGAGATCGGCGTGCTCAAGACCCTGGGCTTTACGCCCGCGGCGGTTTTGGGACTGGTGCTGGGAGAAGCCTGCGCCATCTCGGTGGCGGGCGGCCTGATCGGCTATCTCATCTCCACCCTGCTCATGCAAATGGTCGCCAAGAGCCCGTTCGGCGGTTTCCTGCCCACGCTGCCCCTGATCGAGGTTCCGGTGGCGGCGGCCTGCGTTGCGATTGCGGCGGCCATCGGTCTGGTCAGCTCGCTGGTGCCGGCGGTTGGAGCCTCGCGCCTTCCCATCGTGGAGGCGTTGCGCAGTACCGACTAATCCCATGGCCATCCCCATCGCTTACAACCTGCGGAACCTGGTGGTGCGGAAGACCACCACGCTCATGACCGCGCTCGGCATCGCGCTCACCGTGGCCACGCTGCTGGCGATCCTGGCGCTGGTCAACGGTCTGCGCGTCACGCTCTCGGCGTCCGGAGACCCGCTGCGCATTATCGTGCTGCGCCAGGGCGCGGACTCGGAACTGGTGAGCAACTTCGTCCGCGCCCAGTTTCAGGACCTGAAATTCAAGCAGGGCATCGCCACCGGCGCCGATGGCCAGCCGCTGGCCTCGCTCGAAATGGTGACCATCGCCAACCTGGGAGCGGTGGAGGATTCCGATGTCAACGTCAACGTCCGCGCCCTGCTGGAAGTGGGACGCGCGCTGCGCCCCAACGTGCATATCGCGAGCGGCCGCTGGTACCGGCCCGGACAGCGCGAAGTGGTGGTGGGCAAGATGCTCGCCCTGCAGCACCAGTCCGCGCATATCGGCAATAAGATCCGTTTGGGCCGCGGCGATTGGGTGTGCGTGGGCATCATGGACGGGGGCGGCGGCGCCACCGATAGCGAAGTCTGGGGCGACCTGAACCAGATATCCAGCGACCTGCAACGCATCGAGATCCTCAGCTCGGCCACCGTGAGAGCCACCGACGCGGTCACCGCCAAAGCGCTTGTCAACGACATCAACAACGACCAGCGGCTTAACATGACCGCCGTCGGCGAGCGGGATTACTACGACCGGCAGACCAGTTCCGGCTTGCCTATCCGCGACGTCGGCATCTTCGTCGCCATCGTCATGGCCGTGGGCAGCAGCTTCGCCGCCATGAACACCATGTACGCCGCCGTGGCGCGCCGCTCGCGCGAAATCGGCACCCTGCGCGTGCTGGGGTTTTCGCCCGGCAGTATCATGTTGAGTTTCTTTCTGGAATCGGTGCTGCTGTCGCTGCTGGGAGGCGTTCTTGGATGCCTGCTGGCTCTCGGCTTGAACGGCTACAGCACGCAAGTGGGCGCCAACTTCGCCACCATGGCGTTTGCGTTTCGGGTGACGCCCGCCATCATGGCCGTGGGCCTGGCCTTCGCCGTGACGCTGGGAGCCGTGGGCGGGCTCCTGCCCGCGCGCATGGCCGCGCGAAAGGAGATTCTCACCGCCCTGCGGGAAGTCTGACATCGTTATGGACGCGGAACTCAAGAACCTGCAAATCGACCGCTCCAGCCGGCGCTCTTCAAAAGGGCCGTCTCCCGCCGCCTGGGTCTGGACCGGCGTCATCCTGCTGGCATTGGCCGGCGCCGCCTACCTCGTGGTCGCCAGGCTGCAACAGGCTCCCGAGGTGGAAACCGTCCGCGTGCAGGCCATCAGCGCGGCCGCGGCGCCCGAGGGCGTGGTGCTCAACGCCACCGGCTACATCGTGGCGGCGCACAAGATCGAACTGGCCGCCAAGGTGATCGGCAAGGTGAACTGGATCGGCGTGGATAAGGGCGACCGCGTGCGCGAAGGCCAGGTGCTGGTGCGCCTGGAAGACGACGAGTATCAAGCCCAGCTTTTGCAGGCCAAAGGCCAGCTTGCCAACCTGCAGGCCAAGCTGGACGAAGCCAACCACGGCTCCCGCCCCGAGGAAATCGCCCAGGCCCAGGCCAACCTGAACACCGCCCAGGCGGACCTGGACAATGCCCGCGTCACCGTCGAACGCGCCCGCAAGCTGGTGCAGGAGAAACTCACCCCGCGCCAGTCCGTGGACGATGCCGAAGCGCGCTACGACGGCGCCGTTCACCGCGTGGATTCGCTGCGCAAGGCTTACGAGCTGGTGCGCATCGGACCGCGGCAGGAAGAGATCGACTCTCTCCGCGGCGCGGTGGACCAGGCCCGCGGCGCGCTGAATTACGCCGAGACCAACCTCGCCAACACCATCATCCGCGCCCCCATCACCGGCACCATTCTGGAGCGCGCCGTGGAGAAGGGCGAGTTCGTCACCACCAGCTTCGTGGGCGACCGCGGCGCCAAGGGCTACGTGGTCTCGATCGCCGACCTCAACGACCTGGAGGTGGAGTTGGACATCAGCCAGAACGATTTCGCCAAGCTCCACGCCGCGCAGCGCGGCACCGTCACCACCGACGCCTTCCCCGACCGCAAGTACGAAGGCTTCATCAAGGAGATCTCGCCCGAGGCCAACCGCCAGAAAGCCACCGTGCAGGTCAAGGTCAAGGTGGTGAAGCCCGACGAATACCTGCGTCCGGAAATGAACGCGTCGGTGGGCTTCCTTTCCGACGCCAAACCCGAGCGCGCGGCCGGCGGCGGCGCGCCCCCGAAACCGGTGGTGATGATTCCGGCCTCGGCGGTGCACGATGGCGCGGTTTTCGTGTTGCTGGATGGCCGCGCCGTGCGCCGCCCCGTGAAGACCGGCGCCACCAGCGGAGCGAGCGTCCGCATTGAAGACGGCCTGATTGGCGGCGAGGACCTGATTCCGAGCCCGCCCGCCGGATTGAAAGACGGCGACAAAATCCGCCAGAAGGTTCGACTATGAGCGAAGCCGTAATCCAGACCCGCAACCTGACCAAGGAGTTTCTCCGCGACGAGTTTCACGTGATCGCGCTCAAGGACGTGACGCTCGAAGTGGACAAGGGCGAATTCGTGGCGCTGATGGGGCCGTCGGGCTCCGGCAAGTCCACGCTGCTGCACCTGGTGGCCGCCATGGACCGGCCCACCTCCGGCGGCATCAGTGTGCTGGGCCACAACCTGGGCGAGTTGAGCGACCGCGAAATCGCGCACTGGCGCAACGAGAACGTGGGTTTCATTTTCCAGCAATTCAACCTGATCCCCGTGCTGACCGCGCTCGAGAACGTCGAGTTGCCGCTCAAGCTGACCAACCTGAAGAAGGCCGAACGGTTGGAGCACGCCGAGACCGCGCTCAAGCTGGTGGGCCTGGGCGACCGTTTGAAGCACTTCCCGCGCCAGCTTTCCGGCGGCCAGGAACAGCGCGTGGCCATGGCGCGCGCCATCGTCACCGACCCGGCCCTGATCCTGGCCGACGAGCCAACGGGAAATCTGGATGCCGGCTCCGCGCTGGAAGTGCTCACGATTCTTTCGAGGTTGAATAAGGAATACGGGAAGACTATCGTGATGGTGACTCACGACCCGCACGCGGCGCAGTTCGCCTCGAGGACGTGCCATTTGGAGAAGGGCGAGTTACTGAACGGGCACGTGGCGGGGTAAGGGACGGGGGGCGTGGCGGGAGAGGCGAAGCACTCTTTCAAAAAGGGCTGGAAGGAGGTCGATGTGTTCGATCAGTATCAGGTAATTCAGCGGGCCGGTGTCGGCAATAACCAGCCGCATGGTTTCAGAACCCCAGGGTTCTCAGGGCTTCCCGCTCGCGCTCGAAATCGTCTATCGTATAGTCCTCATAGACGTTGTGAGCCTTGAGGAAGCCGTCAATCTCGTAGCCGGTCTCAAAGCCCAGCAAGCGCCGTAGGTCGGGCTTATCAAGATGACCAAGCCGGTATTCCTCGGCCAGCAGGGCCTCCAGGGCGCGGCCGGAGAGGTCGTCATCCACGCCGCCGGCAAGGCGTGCGGCGATGTCGTCGGGAATGTGGACCGTGAGATCCATGCCTTTCACGTTACTCTGCGCCGCATCCGGCGTCAACCAGGACAGCAGGGCGGCGCATCGCGGCCCACTGGCAAGCGGCGCATGCTGCCGGGAGCCGGCTTCCGCGGAAACCCGGCTCCAGGTTGGTCAAAGCCGCTGTGCCGGCCGAATCAGTTCGGCGGGATGGATCGCACGGAGCCCCTCGTACCGTTGGAAATCCCGGACATTGAACGTCAGCAACTACGCGATGCCGTGAACATACATGCCTGCGGCCAGCCTGGCGTCATGGACCTGCACGCCCTTGACCTCGTGCGTGACTAGAAGCCGCCGCCAACAATCATGAACGTCTCGGCTGTCCGGCAGAAGCTCAAAGCCCCGCTCGATCACGCGGGCGATGCGTTCCGTCCCGGCGGTATTGCTGAATCCGGCATCAATCGTGATCCCGGTACAAGCTTTCGCGCGTGAAGGCCTCATCGGGCAGAATCGGGACCTTGTGCGAGAACTCCGCCATTTCTCGAAGGGTGTCTTCGAGCCGATCCTGGCTCAGCCTGCCGGCGCCGGCGGGATGGCGGACGGCCCCTTCGAGCAGACTCGCGGCGTACGCTTCGATCACCCGCCCGTGGGCGGCCGCCTGGCGTGCCAGCTCAGCCTGAACCTCGGGCGCGATGTTGACGGTAATCGTCATGAGTCCTCCACCGCGGTTGGGGCGCCGCCGGACGAAGTCATAAGCAATGAACGCCGAGGGCCCTTGCCGCTCCGCGCTGCTGCTGATCCAGAGTGGCCAGCGGACAACCCGACCGCAGCCTGCGCAAGTGACGCGTAGTCGAGGACCGGGCCCAAAACACGCAGGGTGTCGAAAAAAGCTCTCGTCTGTTCCGCCGTTATGCGCCCCTTGCGTTCGCCGACCAGCAGCGTGTTCAAAACCTCAAGCGACCAGAATGCCGGCACGAGCGCCCGCTCACCAGCCTTGAGCCGGTCGAGCACGTTCATGGACATGGGCGTTCGTTCGTCGGGAAAACACCAGGACAAGGTCACCGAAGCATCGATGACGATTCCGGTCACGGGCGCGCCTCGTGGCGCAATTCGCGGATCGTCATGCCGCCGAGCGAGAGCTTGTGCGTTTCACCAAAGCTCCTAAGCCGCTCGATCGCCTCGACCACGTCCGCCGTGGGAGGGGACGGTGTGGGTTCACCTGAGGCAACTGGACGATGAGCGGCGCTTTCGAGCAGGCCGGCGGCATAGGAATCGATGTCGATGCCCTGCGTCGCGGCCTGGCGAGCAAGTTCCGCCTGAAGCTCCGGCCCGATATTAATGGTGATGGTCATGGCCCGCCCCCCTCATTACCAACCCTACCGCCGCCCTTCATTCGAGTCAAGAAACTGACGCCCCGTAATCCGCACCGCGGCCACAGCTCGCACACCTCGCTTCCGCGGCGGATGTCGGAAGACATCGACCTCAAGATCGTTTCGGACAGCCCGCTGACACGCCCGGCACTCCGTCATCTCCGCGATACGCTTACCGATGCCGTGCTGGAGGCCGGGTTTCAGTTTGACCCGGAGAATCCCGAACGCCGGGAGTCCGGCAATGCGAGCCGCTACACTCTCTACCGCTTGCCTTATGCCTCGATTGCGGCCGGGCAGGGGATCTTGCGGCCCGAGATCCGGATCGAAACCGCCGTATGGCCACTGCGGCTCCCGCCAATCGACAAGCCGGTGATGTCGTTTGTGGCGGAAGCCTTCAGCCGTCCACCACTTCCGCCACGCCGATGCCGCGGCGGGCTTCGCGCTCTCTTTTCCTTCCAGCATTCGCAATAATGGATCTGGCAGGTCCCGATGCAAGTCACGCTTGAGATCCCCGACGACGTAGCCTCGGTATTGCAGGCCCAGGGGCGGGATCTTTCGCGCGCCGCATTGGAGGCTGTCGGTCTTGAGACGTTCCGTCAGCACCGGATCACGGCGTATCGGTTGCGCCGGATGTTGGGGCTCGGCACCCGTTATGAGCTGGATGGTTTCCTCAAGCAGCACGAGGTGTGGCTGGAGTATTCTACCGAAGACCTCGACGGCGATCGCGAGACGGCTGAGCGCCTCTGGCAGGGGCGCCAAGCCGAAATGGCCGGAGAAGCCGCGCGCGAGCGCCGCGCCGGATGATCGTTGTCGCCGGGTCTCATTGACTGGAACGAAGGGCGGCGGTACCGTGAAGCTATGGAGGGTGCCCATGACAATCACCGTTGACGTCCGGCCTGAAGTTGAGGCGGCACTCGCCCGTCAGGCCGCCGCTTGTGGCCGCGCACTGGAAGCTCATGCCGCCAGCTTGCTCGAGGAGGCGGCTCATGTTCCGGCCGCGTCAGTCAAACCAGGCACACCGGCAGAGGCAAATGACCTTGTTGAACTCTTCGCGCCTGCCCGCGGGTTGTTTGCGGACGGCGAACTTGATTTCAGCCGCAATCCCTCCACTGGCCGTCCCATTGACCTGTCATGAGCGGGTTTCTCCTCGATACCAACATTCCTTCCGAGATGCTACGGCCCCGTCCGGACGCAAGCGTCTCGGCCTGGCTTAGGCGGCAGGCAAACGAGACCTTGTTCGTCAGCGTCGTGACGATGGGTGAGTTGCGCCTGGGAATCACGCTCCTCACCGAGCGGAGTTCGCGGCGGGCGGAGATCGAGCGGATGATTCATGAGAAGGTTCCGTCCTGGTTCCAGGACCGTATCTTGCCGGTGACAAGGACGATCGCGGAGCGATGGGGTGTGCTGGATGGGGAGAGGCAACTTGCCGGCCGGCCGCTGAACATCGCCGACGGCATGATTGCCGCAACGGCCCTGGAGCACGGTCTGACGCTCGTCACACGGAACATGAAAGACTTCGCCGGTCTCGGTCTGGCTCTTCTCAATCCCTGGGATACTGCGTGACGACCGCTTAAGACGCATTGTCGGGGTTTGGATCTGCGTTAATCCGCGTTCATCAGCGGCCAATAATCGTTCCGAGAGGCATTGGTGCGGGGCGGCGCAATAGAAAAGACATTTTGGGCCGCCGATGAACGCCGATGAACGCGAATTCCCGGACTCCGTCACCGAGCGCGTGCTTGGCGCCGGGTTTCTCGAGAAGGTCTACGAACGTGCTCTGCTCAGGGAACTCGAGCCTAGTGGGCTCCGGGCCGGCGCCCAGGCTTCATACACAGTAACCTACAAGGGCCACCGCGTCGGGGAATACTCTGCCGATATTCCCGTCGAAGACGTGCCGCCGATCGAACTGAAATGTGTGGAACGTCTCGGCAACGAACACACCGCGCAGTGTTTCAACTGCTTGCGGGCTTCCGGGCTCAGCGTCTGTCTTTTCGTCAGGTTTCAGTCGTACTCGGAATTCCCGAGCCGTCTGTGACGCCAGGCGGGCCGGGCTGACGCAACATCCAGGGCGCGCACCCGTCCCGCCCTACTGCGCCGCCTCTGCCGGTTCCCCCGACAGGTCTTCGACCCGCACCGGGGGGTTGTAGTAGAGGATCCGCTGGCAGCTCTCGCAGACCAGGATCTGGTCGCCGTGCTTCAGTTCCTGGAAGAACTGCAAACGCAACCCTATATTGCATTGCGTGCAGCGGCCGTCCACTACCTCCGCCACGCCGATGCCGCGGCGGGCCTTGCGCGCCCGCTCATAGCGCTGTACCGCCGCCGGCGCGGTTTGCGCCACGATGGCGGCGCGCTCCGTCCGGAGTTCGGCGGCGGCTTTCTCGTCCACGGCCGTGCGCTCGCGCGCCTGCAGCTTCTCCTTCTCCACCTCGGCCCGTTCGGCCTTGAGCGCCGCCTCGGCCGCGCCAACGTTCTTGTCGAGGGGCTCGGATTCCGCCATCAGTTCCAGGATGCGGTCTTCCGATTTGCCGATTTCCTTCTGGCAGAACTCGATCTCGTTCTGAAAAGCCCGGTACACCTCGTTGGTCTTGGCGCCGAGCATCTGGTCTTTCAGCTTGGAGATCTTCTGTTCCTGGGTCTGTATGGCCGTATCGCAGGCCTTGCGTTCCTTCTGGTTTGCCGCCAGCGCAGCCCGGTCGGCTTCCAGCTTGCGCTGATGCGACGTCAGCTTTTTCTCGATTTCCGCGATGTGCTTGGGCAGTGCGGAAATTTCACGCGTCAGTTCCGCCAGACGATGATCGATTTCCTGCAGGCGGATCACCAACTTCAGGTCGGGGAGCATTGCTACCCGCAGTGTAACACGCGGCCCACAGTTCCTTTAATTCCTCGCATCCCAGCCAATGCGCCGCCGCGCAGAAAACCGCCGCCCCCAAGGGGATGGAAACCGCGACATCGGCCAGTTGCGCGGCCTTGCCCGCTCCGGCCAGCGCGTAGACCGCGTGGCTCGACGCCAGGCACGCCACCGCCATGGCGGACGCCGCGGCGCAGGTTTTGAGCGCGCTCACCCCCAGCCGCCGGCCGTCCATGGCCGCGCCCATGGCATCGAGGCGCGCGCGCAATATCGCGAACAACGCCACCGCTCCGGCCAGCGCCACGATAGATGTGGAGAGCGCGAGGCCGGCGTGTCCCATGCCCAGCCGCCTGGCCAGCAGCAGCGCCGCGGCGGCGTTGACGGCGATGGAGGCCACGCTCACCAGCATGGGTGTGCGCGCGTCGTCGAGCGCGTAGAACGCCGGCGCCAGCAGCTTGATGGCGCGAGTATCCCGCCAGCCCCACGCTGTAGCACGCCAGCGCCGCCGCGGTCTGCCGCGTGTCGAACGCCTGGAACCGGCCCCACTGGTACACCGCGCCGATCATGCTGTGGCCCAGCACGGCCAGCCCCACCGACGAGGGGACGGCCAGGAACAGCGTCATGCGCAGGGAGCGCCCCAGCGTGCTTCCGAATTCGTCCATGCGGTCGCGCGCCGCGCTGCGCGAAATTTCCGGCAGCGTGGCCGCGGCGATGGCCACGCCGAACAGCCCCAGCGGCAGTTGCAGGAAGCGGAAGGCGTAGCCCAGCCAGCTCACCGGCCCGTTGAGCACGTGCCCCGAGGCGTCCGTCAGGCTGGAGGCGATGTTGGTGTTCACCATCACGTTGATCTGCACGGCGGCGTTTCCCAGGATGGCCGGGAGCATCAGCCGCGAGATGGCGCGCACGCCGGGGTGCCGCGGATTCCACCGCGACCGGAACGGCGAAGCCGGCGCGCCACAGGCTGGGCGCCTGCCACAACAACTGCAGCGCGCCGCCGGCCACCACGCCGCAGGCCATGCATACGATCGGCCCTTGCCCCCATCTGCGCCCGATGGTGAATCCCAGCGCCAGGCCGACGGCCACCGACGCCGACATTGAAGACCGCCGACGCCAGGGCCGGGACGCCGAACCGGCCGCAGGCGTTGAGCACGCCCATGGCTTGCGCCGCCAGGGCCACCAGCGCCAGGAACGGAAACATCACGCGCGTGAGCAGCACGGCGAGGGCGAACTTTCCCGGCACGCGTTCGAATCCCGGGGCCATCAGCCGCACCAGCGCCGGGCTGAAGATCATGCCCACCGCGCAGGTGGCGCACGCCGCTATCAGCAGCAGCGTCGCCGTCAGGTTGGATAGTTCCGCCGCCTCGCGTTTGCCCCTGGTGGCCAGGTACCGCGTGAAGATGGGGACGAAGGCCGAAGACAGCGCGCCCTCGGCGAACAGATCGCGCGTGAGATTGGGGATGCGGAATCCCAGCAGGAAGGCGTCGTAGACCCGGCCGGCGCCGAACAGCCGCGCCATCGCCATCTCGCGCACCAGCCCGGTGATGCGGCTCAGGAAAACGGCCGCCGAAACGGTACCCGCCGAGCGGAAGAACCCGTGCCCGCCGCCCTCTGACTCTGCGCTCGCGCCGCTCACGCTATTCGACGCGCCTGACTTCCACCTGGCGGTAGATTTCCTCGGTCTGCCGCAGGCTGGCGAACGCCATCCCGGGCATCTGCGCCGAGGCCGTCCCCGCCGCCACGCCCCAGCGCAGCGCCTCGGCCGGACGGTCGGGATTGCGCTCCATGGACCATGTGTAAGCCGCCGCCAGCGCGTCCCCGGAGCCGATGGGGCAGACCGCGTCCACGCGCGGCGGAACGCGCCTCGAACAGGCCCTTCGGAAAAGCCCCGATGGCGCCCCGGCTGCCCACCGAAAGCACCACCGATTCCGGTCCCATGGCGCGAATGGTCTCCGCCGCCTCCACGTAGGTTTTGCGCGTCAGCAGCGTGACGCCCAGCAACCGCTCGGCCTCCTGCTGGTTGGGCGACACCACGGTTGGCCCGGCCTCGATGCCTTCCCGCAGCGCCGCGCCATCGGCATCCAGCAGCGTCTTCACACCCTTGCGCTTGGCGGTTGAAATCAACCTGGCGTAGAACGACGACGGCACTCCCGGCGGGATGCTGCCGCACACCATCAGCCACGAAGCCTTGTCGAGCGCCCCGAGCACGGTCTGTTCCACGCGCGCCACTTCGGCCTTGGAAAGCGTGGGCCCGGTCTCGTTGAGGTTGACCGTGAGCCCGTGCTTGTCGGTGACGGTGAGATTGGTGCGGATGGGATTGCGGATGGGCACTACGGCGATGCGCAACCCGCACCCGTTCAGGAATGCCTCCAGACGCTTTCCCGAATGGCCGCCGGAGGGAAACACCGCCGTGCTCTCGCCGCCGAAGGAGTGGATGACGCAGGACGCGTTGATGCCCCGGCCGCCCGCGGATTCGCGGTTGGAATTGACGTAGGCGCGGTCCTCGAACGCCAGCCGGTCCACGCTGATGGTGCGGTCGATGGCGGGGTTGATGGTGAGTGTGACGATCAAACTTCTATTTTACGCGATGGGGCGGGGGAGAAGCCCGGCGGTACAATGGCTGGCGTGCGCTGAAGGGTTGGCATCGGTTCTGGCCACGTGGGCGAAGGTGGGCGAGACGGTTCGCAACGGGGCGAAAGTCGAGATCCCCTTTGAACCCCTCCGCCGGATGATCGATGCCGCGAAGCAGGATGGCGAGGTTGCCTCTCAGCGTCTTGGCGGCCTGTTTGAGCAGTCCGAGCGAAAGTTGTATCCGGGCGTCGGCGACCCGCTGAGCGACAAGTTGGAACTCGGTTCGCACCGGTGGCTGAAGCGAGCTCGCGAGGATGCTTACTCGGACTGGCTCGCCTGGATTCTCGGCCGCCAGGACGATCCTTCCCGGGTGCTTACGCTGTTTGGATTCGGATCCCGCCCAGACGCACATGGGAGGTGGATGGTGCGGCGCGAAGTCTGCATTCCCGACGGCCGGCCTGACCTCGTAATTCGCCATCTGGATCTGGGTGTACTCTGCATCGAGGTGAAGACGAAATCCGAACCGCGCGAGGGCCAACTCGAAGATTATAGGAGATGGTTGGTCCGAGAGGGCGTACAACTTGACCTGGTTCTTCTGGCGGTCAACCTGCCGGAGGATCAGCCGCTGCCCGAGCATTGCCATTTCTGCTCCTGGAAGCAGGTATCCCTGGGCTTACGAGCCTGGGCGAGCGGTTGGCTCCCCGGCAGGCAATACGACGCGGTTATGACGCTGGCTTTCTGCGGCGCGGTGGAACGGAACCTGCTGTCGATGGGGCACGACGGGTTGAAAGCCATGCGGACGGCGGATTATCTTGAGGAGGTTCTCGGCGATGACTAAGCCTAAACGACGATCCGATAGCGTATTGCTGCGGGAAGGCTGCCGCTCTTATCTCAAGGCCCTGCTGGCAATGCGGCAGTTTCGGCTCCAGGTGGAAGAAGCGATCCGCGACGCCGTCAAGAAACGCATTGATGACCTCGCGGCGGCGATGAAGCTGGACAAAGCCACGATCAGCGAGGGGCTCACAGCCTACGCTGACCCGCCGAAACTCGGGCTGGGGTGGGACGGTTTGACAGCCGAGGTCGGGCTGCGGTACCCAGGCAGAGACGCGGAAGCCAAGTGGTGGATCTACTTCATTTTCTGGGTTGGCGACGACGAAGAGAGCTGCGCCTGTGCGTCGTTCGAAATCAAGGAGTCTGGGATTGCTCTAAGGAAACTGGCGTCCCTCGGCATGGAGACGGACGATTCCACAGCATGGGTAGCGGAACTGATCACAGACGCCGATGGCCTCACCGGCGCCATTGGCCGCGCCCTCGACACCTGGATCGAGATCTGGCGCAAGGCCGGTGGGATTCAACAGTTCCTGCCACCTCGGAAGGCTCGGGAGAATCAGGCCGCGATTTAATTCATCCCGAAGTCCGGCGATCAAGGCCGCTCGCGCTTCGGTCTCTTGCGCAGATTACTTGCAGCCTCCTCCAGGGATTGCCGTTGCTCGCGCTCTGCCTCCGCTTCCAACAGAGCCCGGCGCCGGGCCGCAAACTCCTCATACTCGGCTTCCGCGCGCGCATCGGCTGACGTCTTGCTCACTCTCCCTTTCCCATCCAAGACTGCTCGCTCGTTGAATCGAAGGAACTCGTTCAGCTTGATCTCCCAGTCCTTCAGGAATACCTGCTTGCGCCGGCGTGCTTGGTCCTCCGCAAAATCCAGCCACATCGTCACGATGCGGTTCAGTTCCTCGATCTCTTCCCGTGTCAGATAGTTTTTGGCAACCGTGACGTCCGCCTTCCGAACCACACCGGCCCTTCCACGCGGTCAAGCCCATGTTGGGTTTGGAGTGATCCGCGCGGCCGGCAATCAACTCCGGCGCGGTCTGGCCGGTAGCGGCGAAGTGCAGCCGGTTCTGAATGATCCGGAAGAACTCCGTCGTTTCCGTGCGCCCGGAGTCGTAGTCGCCGGCCAGCGCGAAGATCTCGCGCACGCGCAGGTACATACGCTTCTCGCTGGCTCGTATGTCGCGAATCCGCTCCAGTAGTTCGTCGAAGTAATCCGGGACGCCTGAGCCCTCGACCGCCGGGTTCTTGAGCCGCTGGTCGTCCATGGAGAATCCCTTTACCAGGTACTCGCTCAGGCGTTCGGTCGCCCATCGGCGGAACTGGGTTCCGCGCTCCGACCGCACGCGGTAACCCACGCCCAATATGGCGTCCAGGTTGTAGTGTTCGATCTCCCGTTCGACTTGGCGTAGCCCCTCGTGGCGAACTATTCGGAATTTCCGAATAGTTGGGCCAGGCTGTATCTCGCCTTCGGCAATGATGTTCTTGAGGTGCTCATTGACAGTGGGGACGCTTACCTGGAACAACTCCGCGATAAGCGTCTGGCTCAGCCAAAGCGTCTCATCGACAAAGCGGCACTCAACCCGTGTGCGGCCGTCTTCAGTCTGGTACAGAACGAGTTCGCCGGCTGGGGGCGCAAGCTCGCCCGGCTGGAGTCGCTGCTTCTTTGGCATCCGAAGGCATTGTAGCTGCGTTGGGCCTGCCGCGCCAGTACGTTAGAATATAGGCACACAAACAATGGCATCCAGAATTCGTTCGACGACAGTGATTTGCGTGCGCCGCGACAATAAAGTAGTGATGGCCGGCGACGGACAGGTCACCCTGGGCAGCGAAGTGATCAAAGGCACCGCCAAGAAACTGCGCCGGCTGTATAACGACAAGGTCCTGGCGGGCTTCGCCGGATCCACGGCCGACGCGTTTGCGCTCTTCTCGCGCTTCGAATCGAAACTCGAACAGTTCAACGGCAACGTCTCGCGATCGGTCGTCGAGCTGGCCAAGGACTGGCGCACCGACCGCGCCCTGCGGCACCTGGAAGCGCTGTTGCTGGTGGCCGACCATGCCTGCACCTACCTGGTCAGCGGCACCGGCGACGTGATCGAACCTGATGAAGGCATCGCCGCCATCGGCTCGGGAGGCCCCTTCGCCACCGCCGCCGCTACCGCCTTGCTGCGCAACACCAAGCTCTCGGCGCGCCGCATCGCCGAGGAGGCCATGGCGATCGCCGGCAAGATCTGCATCTATACCAACGAGAACGTTACCTTCGAGGAGCTCGAGTAGCCATGGTGATCTACCTTCCCGGCCAGTCCGCGGACGAGGAGCCCATCCTGGACGAGCTCACGCCGCGCGAGATCGTGCGCGAGCTGGACAAGCACGTCGTGGGCCAGTCCGAAGCTAAGCGCGCCGTGGCGATCGCGCTGCGCAACCGCATCCGCCGCCAGAAACTGTCGCCCGAAATGGCCGACGAGGTGATGCCCAAGAACATTCTCATGATCGGGCCCACCGGCGTCGGCAAAACCGAACTGGCGCGCCGCCTGGCCCGGCTCGCCAATTCGCCGTTTCTCAAGGTGGAAGCCAGCAAGTTCACCGAAGTGGGCTACGTGGGCCGCGACGTGGAATCCATGATCCGCGACCTGGTGGACATCGCCATCGACATGGTGCGCGAAGAGCGCCTGGACGAAGTGGCCGACCGCGCCGAGCTGAGCGCCGAGGACCGGCTGCTCGACCTGCTCATGCCCCAGCAGCCCGAGCCCACCGAGAGCGTCGAGCGCACCCGCGAGAAACTCCGCGAGCGCCTGCGCGAAGGCAAACTCGACGAACGCATCGTGGAGATCGACGTCAAGGACCGCGCGCCCACGTTCGAAATCTCCGCCAACGCCAGCATGGAGGAAATGGGCATCAACCTCAAGGACATGCTGCCCAACATCTTCGGCCAGAAGAGCAAGCGCCGCAAAATGCGCGTGGCCGAAGCGCTGGATTACCTGGTGCAGGAAGAGGAACAGAAGCTCATCGACATGGACCAGGTGACGCGCGTGGCCCTGGAACGGGTGGAAACCAGCGGCATCATCTTCCTCGACGAGATCGACAAGATCGCCGGGCGCGAAACCGGACACGGTCCGGACGTCAGCCGCGAGGGCGTGCAGCGCGACATCCTGCCCATCGTCGAAGGCACTACCGTGAATACGCGTTACGGCTTCGTGCGCACCGATCACATCCTGTTTATCGCCGCCGGCGCCTTCCACGTTTCCAAGCCCAGCGACATGATCCCCGAGTTGCAGGGGCGTTTCCCCATCCGCGTGGAGCTGAAGTCGCTGACGGTGGAGGATTTCATCCGCATCCTGAAGGAGCCGAAGAACGCCCTGGCGAAGCAGTACACGGCCCTGCTCGAAACCGAAGGCATCAAGCTGCTGCTGGCCGACGACGCGCTGGCGGAAGTGGCCAAGTTCGCCGCCCAGGTGAACGAAAGCTCCGAGAATATCGGCGCGCGCCGGCTGCACACCATCATGGAGAAGCTGCTCGAGGAGGTTTCCTTCGAGGGGCCGGACCTGAAGAAGAAGACCGTCAAGGTGGACGCCGCCTACGTGCGCAAGCAGCTCGCCGACATCGTGAAGGACCAGGATTTGAGCCGTTACATCCTGTAGAGTTGGCCTCCGCCGCCGGCGGATGCGGTCAGGCGATCCTGGATTCCTTCCTCAGAGCCTCGTGGAGCAGCGTTTTGATGAGCGTCTGGTAGCCGACTCCGCGTTTCCCGGCCAGCTTTCGGGCCCGCTCAATGTCGGTAACGGGTAACCGGACGGAAACGTTCTTCGTGGGCACGGCGCCGCGGCGGCCGTGCTTCAGGAGCAGATCCGCGATCAAGTCTTGATGCCGGTCCCACCACTTCGCTTCCTCGGCTTCGGAGCGGAATACCGGCGCATCGACCACGATGGGTTTGGCACTGGCCTGTCTCGCCTTCATAACTTTTCCCTCACTTTCCTTTTCGCGGCATACGCGGTGACGATGCGAATTCCGCCACGGCGCATCGTGTAGACGAACTGCAACGCCCTTCCCGCATCGGTCAGCCCGGCGCATAGCATCGGCTGCTCGCCACTGCGCTTTTGGATGGCAAGCACGACCAGTGGATCGTTGGCGAACGCCTGCTCGACCTCCTCCGGTGCGACATCGTGCCGCGCGATGTGCCCGGTATTTGCATCGTCCCAATCGAATTTTGCGGCGCGGGCCACGTATGGCATTATTGTATATACAAATCAGCGTGCCGGCAAGCCGCCTCCGTGCGCAAGCAACCGGCCGGCATCGTGAAGGACTTGGACCCGAGCCGTCATATCCTACTAGGTCTTCGACCCTGTGATTTGGCGCCATTACCGGGCCGCTCGCTCACGCTCGCGGTTCCGGACAGAACCGCGAGCGTGAGCGAGCGGCCCGTGGCAAAGGAACAGTTTCTCGCGGTCAAGGCACTAGCGCGCAATTCCGCCTTATGCCACTCTTCGTCCTGGCGGGAGTCTGCGAAAATGCGGGGACTGGCCACTCCGTCCCAAGGCACCCACCATCTCCCGAGGGAGCGCCGCGCCTTCCTGCGCCGCGTGGACGGAGCCGTCTGCCCCAGTGTTCGCGCCCCGTTCGAGTCCTTCCGCCCGGCTCCTGTGGCAGATGCGGGCTGGCGCGAGGCGTAAGAATCCGCTGGATATAATCAAACTATGCCCGTCGTGCTGGCGCTGCTCTTCTTCCTTCAGGGACCGGACTTCGCCGCCGAAGGGCTGAAAGCGCTCGACGAGCACCGCTACGAGGCCGCGGCCGAGGATTTCCGCAAAGCCATCGAGGCCGATCCCAAGGACTACAGCTTTCACTTCAACCTGGCCCTGGCTTACAGCTTCCTGCACCGTGACGCCGACGGCATCGCCGAGTATCGCAAGACGCTGGAGCTCAAGCCCGGGCTCTTCGAAGCCGAACTGAACGGCGGGATCCTCCTGCTGCGCCAGAAGAATCCGGGCGAAGCCCTGCCGCTGCTGGAGGACGCCGCACGCCAGAAGCCCGGCGAGTTCCGTCCCCGCTATTACCTGGCGGAAGCCCAGTTGCAAATCGGCGACGCGGCCAAGGCCGAGGAGAGCTACCGGAAAGCGCTGGGCGTGAATCCCAAATCGGCCGCCGCCGAACTGGGCCTGGGGCGCGCGCTGGCGCGGCTCGACCGCCTGGCCGACGCGGTCCCGCATTTCCGCCAGGCGGCCTCGCTCGATGCCGGATACCGCGACGCTCTGCTGGAACTCGCCGACCTCTACGAGAAGCACAAGCAGACCGATGACGCCCTGGCCCTGTACCGCGAATTCCCCGACGACGCCGCCGCGCAGGAGCGCGCCGGAGAGTTGCTGCTGGAAAACCAGAAATACGCCGAGGCCATCGCCGGCCTGCGGCAGGCCTACCAGACGGACCCCACCCAGGCCAACCGCGTCGCCCTGGCGCTGGCCTACCTGTTCCATGAGGAGCGGGACAAGGCCCTGCCGCTGCTCAAGGAAGCCGCCGCCGCCGAGCCCGCCAATTACGACGTCCGCATGGCCTATGGCCGGGCCCTGCGCGACAGCCGCCAGTTTCCCGCCGCCGCCGCCGAGTTCCGCGACGCCGTGAAACTGAAGCCCACCGATGCGGCCTCCTGGCGCGACTATGCCGACATGGCTTACATGGCCGGAGATCTCCCCACCGCCCTGGCGGCGTTCGAAAAGGCCCGCGACCTGGGCGAGGACACCGCTGGAAACTGCTTCCTGCGTGCGATTATTCTGGACAAGCTGAAGCAACTGAAGCCGGCGCTGGAAGCCTACCAGCGGTTCCTTTCCATGAGTCAGGGCAAGAACCCCAACCAGGAATGGCAGGCTGGGGAGCGGTCGAAGACACTGAAGCGGGAACTGGAGAAGAAATGAGGGAAATGCGGCGCTCGCGGACGGCGGGATGGGGGCTGGCGCTGGCGCTGGCGTGCGGCGTGGCGGCGCCGGTATTGCGGGCCGATTTGCAGGCCGCGTTGGGGGAGAAGGATCTGGAAAAGCGTTCCAAACTGGCGCTCGACAATGCGGAAGCGGCGCTTCAGGCCGCGCGCTCGGCCTATCAACAGGACGATCTCGAAAAGACCAGGGCCGCCGTCGACGAGATCCGGAAATCGGTGGAACTGGCCTACCAGTCGCTGAGCGACACCCACAAGAATCCCCGCAAGAGTCCAAAATGGTTTAAGAGCGCCGAACTGGCAACCCGCGACCTCCTGCGCCGCCTGGATACGTTCGACCACGACATGGGCTACGACGACCGTCCCATGCTGAAACCGGTCGAGGAAAAAGTGCAACAGGTGCACGACGCCCTGCTGCTGGGGCTGATGGAGGGCAAGCTGAAATGAGAACCCTGCTTTGCGGTGCGCTGCTCGCGGCGGCGTATTTCCCGCTATACGGACAGCAGCGCGATTTTCTGACGGCCGACGAGACCGACCAGATCAAAGAGGCCCAGGAGCCAAACACCCGCCTCTCGCTCTATGCCAAATTCGCCCGCGAGCGCATCGACCTGGTGAAGACCCTGCTCGCCAGGGACAAGCCCGGCCGGTCTCTCATGATCCACGATACGCTCGACGACTACACCAAGATCATCGACGCCATCGACGTGGTGGCCGACGACGCCATCGAGCGCAAGCGCGACGTCAAGCAGGGACTGGGCCTGGTGGCCGCCGCCGAAAAGGAAATGCTGCCGCTGCTTCAGAAAATCCACGACAATCCGGCCAGGGACGCCGACCGCTTCGAGTTCGCCCTGAAGACCGCCATCGACACCACGGCCGACAGCCTGGACAGCGCCCAGGAAGATCTCGGCCTGCGTACCAAGGCCGTCGCCGAGCGTGCCGCCAAGGAAGAGAAGGCCCGCCGCGACGCCATGGCCCCCACCGAGCGCGAGGCCAGGGAAGCGCAGGACAAAAAGATCGCCGCCGACGAGGCGAAGAAAAAGGAGCAGGAGAAGAAAGCTCCCACGCTGCTGCGCCCGGGCGAGAAGCCGCCGGACGACGCGCCGAAAGCCAAGCCCAGCGGCGACCAGTAGATCGGCTGCCCGCTAATTCTTCTGCGTCCGCAGGTACTTCTCGATTACGCCTCTCTCGCCGGCCGTCATGCCTGGCGCCGCTTTGCCGAGCATCACGAGGAACCAGTCCACTTCGTGAGGTTCGGCGGGGTGGCCGATGTTGCCGCCTTTTTTCCCGTCCCCGCCCGGGTCGATCGAGTTCACGATCATGGCCCCCGGGCCATCCATGGAGGCGAAAAACGGCGCCGCCTGGCCACCCAGGAAAGCGAAGAACGGCATCCCCTGCCGCGCGCCGCCCAACGCCGCCAGCAGCTCATCGCCGCCCGGGGTATTGAGATCCTTCGAACCTACGGGTTCCTGCACCGTGAAATAGACCCGGACAAAGTACTTGTCGATGATTGGCTTGACGCCCGGGGAGTCGAGGAACTTGTCGAATTCTCTGCACCACCCGCACCAAGACGCATGGAAGATGGCGAAAATGGCGCGCTGTCCCGAAGCCGCCTGGGTCTTGGCGTCGCTCAGCAGGCTGTCCGCCGAAGGCTGCGTTTGCGCACCGGCAGCCGCGTGGAGCAGCGCCGCGCCAAGCAGGATGCCGGCCACCGGCCATCGGACAACGGTTCGAAAAGCCGTCCGCATGTTTGGTTGCTTCCTCGGCTATATGATACAACGGTGCGAGAGGTCCGGCGCGCCCTTGTGGGGCACTGTTGACAACCTGTCGCCATGGGCCCGCGGCCCACGGAAGGCAATGAAAACCCGGTGCGGATGCGCGCAACCACTCCCTCAGAAGCTGTGAAGAAATCGGCCGGACTGCCGGGTTGACAGACGAAAGCGTCTGTCCCACATTGCACTCGAAGGACTTGCAGCGAGGTGGGGCAGGCGCTTCCGCCTGCCAACCGATTTCTTCACAGCGTCTCACGCGCGCGGCCCGACGCTCTCAACGGTGCCCCATAACTGCCGCGTATCATGGAGTGATATGAAGCTTCCCTGGTGCCTGGCCCTCGCCGCCGCGGCGCTTTCCGCCCAAACCTTCTCCGGCGCTGCCGCGGTGGACCAGGCCATCAACGAGGCCATCCGCGAGAATCGCCTGCCCGGCGCCGTTCTGGCGGTGGGCCACGATGGCAAGGTCGTCTATCTCCAGGCCTACGGGCAGCGCGCCGTCTATCCGCACGCCGAGCCCATGACCGCCGATACCATCTTCGATTGCGCCTCGCTCACCAAGGTGCTGGCCACCACCCCGTCGCTCATGCAGCTTTTCGAGCGGGGCAAGTTCCGCCTCAACGACAAGGTCACCGAGTACTTCCCCGAGTTCCAGGGCGGCAAGAGCGACATCACCCTGCGCAATCTGTTCACGCACTTCTCCGGGCTGCGTCCCGACCTTCCGCTCACGCCCGCCTGGAGCGGCTACCAGACCGGCATCCACCTGGCCATGATCGATAAACCCGCCGGGCCGCCGGGCGTGCGCTTCGTATACAGCGATATCAACTTCATCCTGCTCGGCGAACTGGTGCGGCGCCTCAGCGGGCAGCGGCTGGACGAGTACGCCCGCCAGCACGTCTTCCTGCCGCTGCGGATGAATGACACGCAGTTTCTGCCGCCCGCTTCGCTGATCCCGCGCATTGCGCCCACCGAGCGCGTGCCCAAGGACGGCCCGGCGCTGCGCGGGGTGGTTCACGACCCCACGGCGCGCGCCATGGGCGGCGTCGCCGGACACGCCGGCGTCTTCTCCACGGCCAGCGACCTGGCCCGTTTCGCGCAGATGATGATCGACGGCGGCTCGCTGGACGGCGTCCGCATCGCCGGCCCGCTCACCGTCGCCAAGTTCACCGAGCCGCAGACGCCGCCCGATCAGCCCATCCTCCGCGGCCTCGGCTGGGACATCGACTCGCCGTATTCCTCCAACCGCGGCGAGCTGTTTCCCATCGGATCTTTCGGCCACACCGGCTTCACCGGGACCTCCATCTGGATCGATCCCTCCACCCGGACTTACGTTATTCTGCTGGCCAACAGCGTGCATCCCGCCGCGCGCCCGTCCATCACCGCGCTGCGTTCCAAGGTGGCCACCATTGTGGCCGCGTCGCTGGGGATTGCGGTGCAGCGCGTCACGCTCACCGGGTACGACCAGACCCTGAGCGGCGCCGGCATCCGCCGCGAAGCCGGCCGCAACGGCCACACGCTCACCGGGCTCGACGTGATCGAGGAGCAGAAGTTCCGTCCGCTGGCCGGCAAGCGCGTGGGCCTCATCACCAACCAGAGCGGCGTCGATCGCACGGGCCGCCGCAACGTCGACCTGATGCGCCAGGCGGGCATCGACGTGGTGGCGCTGTTCTCGCCCGAACACGGTTTCTCCGGCGCCGACGACCGCTCCGGTATCGCGGATTCCAAGGACGCCGCCACCGGCATCAAGATCTACAGCCTGTACGGCAACGCCACGCGCCCCACTCCCGAAATGCTCCGCGGCATCGACGCGCTGGTCTTCGACATCCAGAGCGCCGGCGTGCGCTTCTACACGTACGAGACCACCATGGCATATGGCCTGGAAGCCGCGGCCAAGGCCCACATCCCGTACTTCGTGTTGGACCGCCCCAACCCCATCACCGGAGTGCACGTCGAAGGCCCGCTGCTCGATGCCGGCAAGACGTCCTTCGTCGGCTACCTGGCCGGCGAGCCCGTGCGCCACGGCATGACCGTGGGCGAACTGGCGGGATTGTTCAACGCGCGGAACCAGCTCGGCGCGGCGCTGACCGTAATTCCGATGCGGGACTGGAACCGCGGCGACTGGTTCGACTCCACCAATCTGGCGTGGGTCAACCCCTCGCCCAACCTGCGCAGCCTCAAGGCCGAGACGCTCTATCCCGGCCAGTGCCTGCTGGAATGGGTACAGGGGCTCTCGGTGGGGCGGGGAACCGACTCGCCCTTCGAGCAGATCGGCGCGGCTTTTATCGGCGGCCGCGAGTTGGCCGCGTATCTCAACCAGCGCCAGATCCCCGGGGTGCGCGTCTACCCCACCGCGTTCACGCCCACGGAATCGGTTGCGAAAGGCGCGCGAATCGAGGGCGTCCGCTTCGAGCTGACCAATCGCGAAGCGCTGGACGCCACGCGTCTCGGCCTGGAGGTTCTGGCGGCCCTGCGGAAGCTGTATCCCGGCAGGATCGATTTCGCCGCGGGCAAGGGCCTGATCGGGAGCGACGACGTTCTGGCCCGCCTCCAGGCCGGAGAGGACCCGCGCGCCATCGTGCAGAGTTATCAGGATTCCGTGGCCGGGTTTGTGAAGCTGCGCGAGCCGTTCCTGCTGTACCGGTAGCAGCCGGCAGCCCCGCGCGGGGACAGACACCGTTTTTCGCGCGCGGGGATTGCGCGCACCCGGACAGATGCCGCGGCGCGAAAAATGGCTGTCTGTCCCCTGGTTTTCCCCCGGACTGCGGCCGGCGTCAGAACTGCTGCCTGTCCAGAAACTCGAGCAGCAGCCGGTTGAACTCCGCCGGTTTCTCCAGCATCAGGAAGTGGCCCGTTCCGGGGATCTCGGTGTATTCGAGGCGCGGGTAATGCCGACTCATCAACGCGCGGCTCGCCAGGCCGGAGTGCTCGGCGTAGATGGCCAGAACCGGCAGCGCGATCACGTCGTTCTTCCAGATGGCCGGGTCGTACATGGCTTCCCAGGCGCCAGCGGCCGTAGATGCCGGAGCAAGCTGCATCATCTTAATAATCTTGCGCTGCAACTCCGGCGTGGTGGCAGCCGAGAGCATCCCGCGCGTGTTGGCCTCGCGGATCTTCAGCCCCTCCGGACCTTTTATGGGCGCAGTATTCGGCTTCTGCCCCAGGTTGGCGCCCAGCGTCACCACTCCTTCGACAAAGACCATGGCCGCGACGCGTTGCGGATACAGGCGCGCGTACTGCACGATCACCGGCGTGCCCATGCTGTGCCCCACCAGCACCACGCGCTCCGCGCCCACCTCCGCCCGCACCGCTTCCACGGCGCGGGCGAACAGGTCCATGGAAAACTTTCCGTCCGCGGGCGAGCCGCTCTGCCCGTGCCCCGGCAGGTCCACAGTCACCGTTCGATAGCGCGCCGCCAGCGCCGGCACCTGTTCGGACCACGAGGTCTCATCGCAAGTCCAGCCGTGAACGAAGATCACCGTGGCCGGCCCTTTGCCAGTCACCGTGAAGTGCAGCGGGATGCCGTGGACGGTGGCTGCCAATAGCGGCGCCGCGAGCAGCGCGAAGGCCGATAGAAGCGCGGGTAGATGTCCGATCACGGAAGCCCTCCTGCGACCATCATACCGGTTGGCGGAGACTGGAACCCGCGCGCGGTGGGGCATTGGCTCTACGACGGGACAGCGGGACGAGGGCGTCCCGCGCGGACCAGGGGGTCCGCCCCACAGCCCAGCGGATCGGTGAGAGGATGCGGCTAAGAGGCGGGCGGCACGAAGACCGTTTTCCGCATCACACAGCCGTCGGTTCCGTCTTCGTAATATCCGCGGACAATCCGAACCTTGGTGAACTCGAACTTCTCGTAGAATTCACGGGCCACGGCATTTGTCAGCTTGACCATCAGCGAGAGGCGCTCGACTTTGTGCCGGCGCAACCGGCGTAGCGTGCTACGCAGCAGCGCCGTGGCGACACCCTTGCCGCGTGCGGGCGGATCCACCGCGATGGAGACCAGTTCCGCGCGGCCGCCCCTGGCGCAGGTCAGACTATACCCGCTGATGCGGCCCCCGCTCTCGGCCACCAGGAACAGTCCCTGCGAGGTGCGGGAATACTCTGCAAACAATTTGCGATCATACGCGTCACTTCCGAAACTGGCGTGCTCCACGTGGAGGATCGCGTCCAGGTCGCCTTGGCGCATGGGGCGGACGTGGTGTCTTATACGCATTCTGTTATCCTTTATTTTGGACTACTTGGAGGCTCCACGAAACCACCGGCCCCGAAACCGCCCAAGAAACCCGCCAAGCGCCTTGACAAAAATTTCAGACTCCCGCATACTGAAATCAAGATGCAACTGAATGTCAACAAGAGCCAGCCGGAAACGCTCTTTGCGACCCTGGTGGATCTCCGCCGGGGCGATGCGGCGGTGCTCGACCGCATCGATCTGCCGGGAGACGACGCGCGCCGCCTGATGGAGCTCGGATTCCTTCCGGGCGCGACCGTCGTGGCGGCCCAGAGCGCTCCTGGCGGCGACCCGCGAGTCTTCCGGGTGGATGGTTCGGAGATCGCGTTGCGGCGCGAAACCGCCCGGCGGCTGAAGGTCCGCCCAAGCAAAAAAGCCACGAGATAGCCGATGAGCGAGTGCACCGATTGCCGGTCGTGCCCCACGGCTCCGGAACCCGGGATCCTGCAATCCGATGCGCGCCCCAAGGCGGTGGCGCTGATCGGGCCGCCCAATTCCGGAAAGACCACGCTGTTCAATCGTCTGACTGGGTTGCGGCAGAAGGTGGCCAACTTTCCGGGCGTCACCGTGGAGCAACACTCCGGCATGGCCGAATTGCCGGATGGCCGCACGGCGCGTATCATCGATCTGCCGGGCGTTTACAGCCTGTCGCCGCGCTCGGAAGACGAACGGATCGCGCACGACGTGCTCACCGGGGCGCACCCCGGCACGGAAAAGCCCGAAGCCATTCTGCTGGTGCTCGATTCCACCAATCTCCATCGCCATCTCATGCTGGCGGCGCCCATCCTGTCGCTGGGCGTGCCCACGCTCATCATATTGAACATGGCCGACGACCTGCGCAATCGCGGCGGCCATCTGGATCTGCCGGCTCTCGAGGCGCAACTGGGCGCCCCCGTGGCGCTCATCAGCGCGCGGCAGGGTGAAGGCGTCGAGCGGGTCTGGGAGTTTCTGGCGGGCGCCATGCCCGCGCCGGACCCCATCGAACTGCCGGTTCTTCACGACGTGCCCAAGTGCCGCCAGTGGGCCGGCCGCATGGGCGCCCACGCCAGCTATCTTCCGCCGGCGCCGCCCAAGTGGACGCGCCGGCTGGACTCCGTGTTTCTGCATCCCGTGGGAGGGCCGCTGGTGTTCGCGGCGGTGGTGTTGCTGGTGTTCCAGACCATCTTCAGCTACGCCAAGCCGCTGATGGACGGCGTCACCTGGCTGTTCGAAGCTTCCGGCAACTGGTTTGCAGGTCAGATTCCGTGGCCGCTGGTGCGTTCGCTGGTCGAGGTGGTATGGGTCAAGGGTTGCGGATCGGTGATCGTCTTCCTGCCGCAGGTGCTGCTGCTGTACATGTTCATCGGCATACTGGAAGACTCGGGCTACCTGGCGCGCGCCGCGCTGATCGCCGACCGCACCATGGCGCGGGTCGGGTTGCAGGGCAAATCGTTCATCCCGCTGCTGTCGGCCTACGCCTGCGCGGTGCCCGCCATCATGGCCACGCGCACCATCGAAAACAAGCGCGACCGCTTCGCCACCATCCTGATCGCGCCGTTCATGACCTGTTCGGCGCGCCTGCCGGTCTACCTGCTGATCATCGCGGCGTTCCTCCCCGACCGCCCGGTTCTCGGCAGGTTTGTGTCGACTCAGACCGCGGCGATGCTGGGCCTCTACCTTCTGGGTTTCGTGGCCGCCGTGGGTACGGCGCGGATTTTGAAATCGTCGATTCTGAAGAGCGGCCGGACGCCGTTTCTGCTGGAGATGCCGTCGTACCGCTGGCCCACGTGGCAATCCATCGGCCTGCGCCTGGTGGACCGCGCCAAGGTCTTTCTGCGCCGGGTGGGCACGGTGATTCTGGTGGTCACGGCGATTCTTTTCGTTCTCACCAAACTTCCGCTGGTTCACGGCGCCGCGCCGCCCATCGAGAACAGCCTGGCCGGCACCATCGGCCGCACCATCGAACCGGTCATCCGGCCGCTGGGTTTCAACTGGAAGATCGGTATCGGGCTCATCACCTCGCTGGCCTCGCGCGAAACGATTATCAGCTCGCTCGGGAGCATCTACGGCATGGACCCGTCCAATAAGGCCGGGTTGCGGCAAGCGCTGCGGCGCGATCTCACTCCCGGCGGCGCGCTGGCGTTGCTGGTTTTCTTCGCCTTCGCCATGCAGTGCGTCTCCACCATCGCCGTGGTGCGCCGGGAAACCGGCGGATGGAAGTGGCCCGCGTTGCAATTCGCTTACATGAGCGTGCTCGCCTACGCGGGCGCGTTCCTGGCCTTTCACATCGCGGGCTGAGGGCGGGCAGCCGCACCGAGTAGCCCTAAGATACTCTGGAAGTTGCGCGGCTTCCGATCAGAATAGAAAGCGTGCGGCAGGGCGGCATGACCAGACTCGACAGGTTTCTCGGCTTTGTGGAGAATCATGACACGGCGGTCAGGATCGCCACGGGGATTCTCATCCCGCTTACGGCGTACCTCGATTTGATTACTCCGGACGCTTCCCTGGGCTTTTTCTACCTGGCGCCGATTCTGTTGTCCGCGGCGGTGCTGACGCCCACGCAGATTCTGGGCATGGCGTTGGTGTGCGGCTACTTGCGCGAGGCCTTCGATCCGTTGCAGTGGGCCACCGGCTCCTTCAGCCTGCTGAGAGCCTTGAACCCGCTGGATTGGGCCGCCGGCTCGATGGGCCGGCTGACGGTGGCGACCGCCGGATTCGCCATGACCGGCTTCTTCGTGGCGGAACTCAACCGCCGCCGCAGGGATCTGGCCGGGCACCTCAGTGAACTGGAAGCTCAGGTGGCGCTGCGCCGGGAGGCCGAGCGGCAGTTGGCGATCCTGATCGATACCAGCCCGCTGGCTATCCTCACGCTGGACCAGTCTGGCGCGGTGGCGCTGTCCAACGAATCGGCGCGCCAACTGCTGGGCTTCGAGGACACGCCGCTGGAGGGACAGAACGTCGAGCCGTACCTGCCGCTGCTCTCCCGCATGCTGCACAGCCACCGCACCGCCGGCAACATGCGCACCAGCGTGGAATGCAAGGGATCGCGCCGCAACGGCGAGGTTTTTCTGGCGCACGTGTGGCTCTCGACGTATCCCACCTCGGCGGGCGCCGCGCTGGCGGCGGTGGTATGGGACGCCTCCGAGAACCTGCGCGACCGCGAGGGCGCCGGCCTGGATTCGATGATGGCCACCTCGCGCGTGCTCGTCGGCGCGATGTCGCACGAGATCCGCAACCTGGCGTCGGCGGCCGCCCTGGCCCATGGGGCGCTTGACGCGCCCGCCGGCTCGGACCAGAGTGCCCACTACCAGGCGCTTGGCTCCCTGATTCGCGGTTTGGAGAAGATCGCCTCCTCGGGACTGCACGTGGCTTCCAACCGGGAAAGCGTGGTGGCCGACCTCGGCACGGTGCTGGACGAAGCCCGCATCGTCATCGAGCCTTCCCTGCGCGAAGCGGGAATTGAGACGGCCTGGGAGACGGCCGCCGGCTTGCCGCTGGTGCAGGCGGACCACCACAGCCTGCTCCAGGTTTTCGTCAACCTGGCCCGCAACAGCCAGCAGGCGATGGAGGCGGCCGTCGAGCGCAAGCTGCACATCTCGGCCGGCCTGGAGCGGGACCTGGTGGTGGTGCGGTTCCGCGATACAGGACCGGGTGTGCCGAACCCGGAAGAGCTTTTCCGCCCCTTTCAGCGGGGTGCGCACTCCATGGGTCTGGGCCTTTACATTTCACGCGCCATTCTGCATTCCCACGGCGGCGGGCTCCGCTACGAACCGCAAACAGCCGGCGCCTGCTTCGTGGTGGAGCTATGGCCGGTGGAAACCGGGGTGGAATCGCGATGAAGACCGTTAGGCAGACCATACGAACGCTGCTGGTGGACGACCACGCATTGTTCCGCCAGAGCGTGGCACGCGTCCTGGCCGCCGAGCCCGGCATCGAAATCGAACACTGCGGCAGCATTCGGGATGCCTTGGCGCTGATGGCGCAGCGCGAGTTCGACGTGGTGCTGCTGGACCACGACCTGGGTTCCGAGCGCGCCTCGGCGTTTCTGCCGGCGGCCCGCCAGGCCGGATTCACGGGCCGGGTTCTGGTGGTCACCGCCTGGGTGAGCGAAACCGAGGCGCGGCGCCTGTTGCGGCAGGGCGTTTCCGGCATCTTCCACAAAGAGGCAGCCCTGGAGGAGTTGACCGCGAGCATCCGGACGATTGCCGCCGGCGGAGCTTTCACCGGCCCCGCGCCGTCCCACGCGGTGGCGCCCGAGGCCGGGGAACCCTCCAGCCAGCCGGTGTTCAACGAACGCCAGCGCAAGGTTTTGCGCTTCGTCCTGGAGGGATTATCCAACAAGGAGATCGCCTGGCGGCTGCAGATTTCCGAGAGCTATGTGAAGGCCATTCTGCAGAACCTCTTTCAGAAGACCGGGGTGCGGACGCGCGGCCAGTTGGTGCGGGTGGCGTTCGAGCAGTATGAGGACCAATTGTAGGGGGTGGGGCGCTTCCGGCTCCGGAGCCGCTCGGGGAGTATCCGAAAGATAGCCTGCGCCGTTTTGTGCGGTGCGATACCGTAGGCGCATGCTGAAGCCGGGCCACCGGTCCGGCGGCCGAGGCATACGGGTGAGTGTCGCTGTCGGCGCAGATGCTTTGAACGGGGAGTGAAGAGTTGATCCGGGAACTCGTAAGCAGTTTGGACGCTTGGGACATTGGCGCCAGCGCGGATGTCCGCCTCGAAGCCGGGCTGCTGGTTTCCGTTTTGCGCATCCGGTGCGAGCCGCTCGCGGCGTCGGCCACCTCTCCTTATCTCGCCGAGTTCGAATGCTGTGGCCGCACGTACACCTGCCCTTTGTATCTATTTCAGGCGCGCACCCAGACAGCCGAATTGGAATTCGCCGAGGATCTCCTCCCGGAGCGGAAGGTGGCGGCAGGCTGAGCCGCCGCCGCTCGGAGGCCGCTCCGGAACTTCGATCCTGTCCCAAGCCGGCAAATCAGGCTTTGGCGATCTTCAGAGCCGTCGCGTAATCCGACGCCGCGCTGTCGGGAATGGTGACAGCCAGACCGGTTTCATCGCGGGAAAACTCGAGTTTGGCGGAAGAGCCCAGCAGTTGAACGCGGCCAATTCCGCCCGGATAGTGAGCCGAGTTGGATGCCAGGGCCTTAATGACCACCTTCCCGGCGTCCGGTCGGCCCATGGCCACCGCATACAGCACGTCGCCTTTCGTGGTGAAACGAATGTCGCTGGCGGTAAGACTCGGGCCGAGGCCGCGAGGCGGGTCGATCGCGGCATCCACGGCGGTAGCGTCGTTCTTGACCGAGGGGCCTTCGCCGTAGATCGCCCACGGGCGCGTGCCGTAGATGCACTCGCCGTTGACGGCCATCCACTTGGTCATCTCGTCCAGAAAGGCGCCGGCCTTGTCGTCTATTTCGCCGCTGCCGGGCATTGGAATGGCCAGCAGGAACGTGCCATTCTTGCTCACCACGTCCACCAAGAGGTGAATCCACTCGGCGGTCTTCCGGTAGCCGCGGTTGTAATCGGCGACGCTGTAGTGCCACGGGCCGAGGCAATTGCCTTTGTTCCACGGCGTACTTCAGCATGTCCAGCGTCATGTTGCGTTCCAGGTTGTTGGTGATGGCGCGCTGTTCGGCCACGGACAGGCCGTCGGCCACGATGACGGCCTGAAGATTCCCGTCATGCCACTTGAGATTGGCGTTGTAGAAGTGCGCGGCCAGGTTCAAGCCGGTCTCGCCCAGAGGCAGCTTGGGGTCGTCGAAAAACACCAGGTCCGGACGATACTGGTCTGTCAGGTCCTTGATGCGGTTGAAGAACTTCGTCACGTACGCCTGGTCCGGTTCGGCGCCGATGGCGTGGTTCTGCGCATACAAGGTCTTGCGGGTCGAGGCCTTCCCACCATAAGCCTTTGCCGTCGGCCTTGGTCAGCTTGCCGTCATAGGGAACGCCGGCCAGCGGTCCGGTCTGTGTCGCTGCCCTGGGCGTCTTCATACCAGCTCCAGGCGCGGCGCCGCGTGAACGCTGACGCCGAAGTTCATGCCGGCCTGCGCGGGCGAGCTTTCGCCCATGTCGCCGACGATGTCCTTCTTCGGGCCGACATTGACGGAATTCCACGGCTGATACTTCGAATTGAAGTTGTCGAAGTTGTCGTGGTGATTGGCCATCGAGACCAGGAACTTCGCGCCGGCGCCCTTGAAGCGCTGGAGCTAGCGCGGCCGGGTCCCACTTCTCCGCCTTCCATTCGTCGATGACGTCCTTGAAGCCGAACTTCGACGGATGCCCGTATTTCTGGACGTGGAACTGATACTGCGGCCGGCGCTGGTCGTACATGTACTTGCGCGTACCAGTCGCCCGTCGCCGGGCTGGCATTGCGGTCCCCAGTGCGCCCAGATGCCGAACTTGGCGTCGCGATACCAGTCCGGCAAGCGGTAGTTCCGCTCCAGCGATTCCCAGGACGGCTGGAACGGGCCGGGCGCGATATCGTACCGCGGCGCGGCCTGGCCCCAGGCCTTCGGCAAGCGCCATTCCGAGGCTAGTCCCGCGATTGCGCCGCCAGCCCATGCACCCAACCGTCTTCGTGTGATTTTCATAAGAGACCTTTCACGCCGTCGGCACGCCCTGGATCTTCAGCGTCACGGCATGCTGGCTCGGCGCCTTCTCCGGAAGGTTCACGGACAAGCCCTGCTCGTCCTGCGTCCAGTCCAACTTGCCGCCATAGCCGAGCAGCGAAACCGACGCTGACCTTCGCGCCGGACAACTGCGGCGATCCGGCAGCCAGGCTCTTGATCCGCGCGATGCGCGATTCCGGCCACGCTCCGACGAACGCGTAGAGCGCGTCGCCCTTGGTGGTGAAGCGAATGTCCTCGGCGGTGTAGGCCGGCGGCGTGCGGCCGTAGCCGCGGACAGGCGGGGCCGTGGTGGACGGGCCTTCGCCGTAGATCTTCCAGGGCCGCGTGGCGTAGATGCCCTCGGAATTCACGTCCATCCACGCCGTCAGGCCGGCGAGGAATGCCTCCTCATGCTCGTCGATCGAGCCGTCGCCGCGCAGCGGAATGTTGAGCATCAGGTTGCCGTTCTTGCTCACGATGTCGGTGAGCATGGCGACGATGGTGGCGACGGTCGCGTAACGGTTCTCCTCGGCGATGGCGCGGCTGTAATGCCAGTCGCCGATGCACGTGTCGGTCTGCCAGGGATCGGGGCGGATGGCGTTGGCGGTGCTGCGCTCGATGTCCTCGACGAACGCGCCCACGTGCGCCGGCTCGATGTGCTTGCCGTTGACCACCACATCCGCCCGCCCGCCGTTCCGCGCGGCGCTGAGGTTGTAGTAGTGGGCCACCACATCCAGCCCGGCCTGGCCGAGCGGCAGTTCGTTGGTATCGAAATAGAGCACGTCCGGCCGGTACTTGTCCACCAGGTCCTTGCAGCGCAGATACCAGTTCTCGCAGAACGCATCCGACGGCATGGGATTGCTTTTGGCGAGGCTGGTGTTGGCGGTGTACCAGGCGCGCACGGCCGCGGCAGCTGTGAATCCCATCGGGCATCTTCACGCTGTTGCCGGTGTAAAGTTCCTGCGGATCCAGGCCGTCCCACCATTTGCCCTTGCCATCGGCCTTGGTGAGCGTGTAGGCGTCGTAGCGGACGCCTGCCAGCGGGCCTTCGCCGTCGTAGCCGTAGGCCGGTTGCAGCCATCGCGCGGCCCACGACGCGTGATTGGTCACCCCGAACCGCAGGCCGTTCTCGCGCACCACCTTGGCCCAGGTGCCGATGATGTCCTTCTTTGGGCCGACCTTGACCGAGTTCCAGGCCTGATGCGCCGAGTCGTACATGTCGAGATTGTCGTGATGATTGGCCAGCCCGAAGAAGTATTTCGCGCCGGCCCGCTTGTAGAGCGCGATAAGCCGGGCCGGGTCCCATTTCTCGGCCTTCCAGAGGTTGTCGATCTCCATGAAGCCGAACTTTGGAGGGATGTCCGTAGGTCTTGACGTGGTATTCGTAGGCGCGCTCGCCCTGGATGTACATCTTGCGCGCATACCAGTCGCCCTGCTCGGGGACGCATTGTGCGGTCCAATGGGCCCATATGCCGAACTTGGCGTCGCGGAACCAATCGGGCGTCTTGTAACTGGCCACCAGCGATTCCCAGGTCGCCTTGAACGGTCCCGGCGCAATGGTTCGCGTGGGCTGCGCCGCGCTCTGGCCGTGTGCCCGCGGAAAACCCGAAACCGCGGCGGCGGCAGCCGCTAACTTCGTAAAATCCCGGCGCGTCAGTATCGGTTTCATGATCGCAACCCCCTAGCTCAGATCGAGACTACCAGGACACGCTAACACGTGTTCCTTTGAATGGCCACTGCCGTTCTGCACCGGGATTCCCCATCCATGAAGAAGTCAGCCGTGCCCGGCCGGCCTCGTAGACGCGGACTCTTACTCAAGAAGAAGAGCCGCGTGCCAGTCGGCTTCCAACTCGCTCAGGGTTTTCCCGAAGACGGCCGGAATGGCTTGGCTGCCAGATAGCCAAACCCTGTGGATGCCGTCGAGACCGTAGGCATTCTTCAAGTATTCCACGAAGTCCGCCAGTTCGCCGTACGTGATGTCGGGAGAGTACTGCGTCGGCTCCCATCCGGGGTTCACCAGCTTCTCGAGCGGCAGCATTCGACCGGTTGCCAGCCACTGCTGGCTCTCGCGGTGAAACCCGCCTTGGGCGGCGTAGGTGGCCAGCCCTTCCTCGATCCAGGGCTCTGCCGCACCCCACAGATTCGATAGGATCTCATGGCAAAGCTCGTGAGTGAGATCGGGACGAACCGGGGTGGGCACGAAGAAGATGACGTGGTGGGTTGGCCGGGCGCGGCCTTCGCCGTCGTACCCGATCAGTTCCTTCATGCGGGCCCGCGACTCCAGGAAGAACACGTGGATCAGAGGCTGGTAGCGCGATGCGGCCGCCAGGCGAAGAATGTGGGTACGGGCCGCTTCCGCGCCCCTGCGCACGGCGCGCAGGTTCGGGTCGGCCTCGAGTTTGGGATCGAAGCAGAACTCGAAGTGCCCGCTTCGCTGGCACCGCCAAGTGAACCCGGGATGCTTCAGGTAGGGCTCGATGGCGGAACGGTCTTCGTCCGGTTTCCCTAGCGGAGCGGCGGCCGAACACCCGGCGGCGATCAGGATGGCGGCAACAAAGAGTTCCGGCCTCATTAGGCTGTCACTGACAACGGTACCATGAACGCGGCAGGCGGGCGCGCGGTTTCGGCGGGTGGCAGGCCGCGGAAGGGTGCTTCGCGCAACCCGCCGGCCGGCGCGGTCCGCCGCCGTCCGCGGCGGCCTGGCCAGGCGACTGTGGGACGCACCCCGCGGCCGGTGAGTTGGACCGACGCGGTCCGATTCGGAGCTGTGCGGGCCAGAGACGGGCAGAGAGCTGGGCCCACGCGGCGCGGGGCGCCAATCGGGGCAATGCGAGCTACGCGCTGGCGGGTGGCTCGGCGGCCGGCCGGCTGCGCCACACCCCCAGGGCGAAGAGCGACAGCAGGATCCAACGCAACGCTTCGAAGAACCCCGAAACCACCCCGATCCAGGCGTAGTAGATCTGGCTGCCGCGGGGCGGGAAGTCCCACCAGAACGCCAGGGTTTGGATGGAACTCAATACCGGCCAGATCTCCGTCACCGGGATGACGAGAGCCAGCCACCCGGCCGCGCGACGGCTGGCGCGGGCCAGCGGGGGCGCCGGCCACCTGACGAAAGTCAGCAGGAAAACCAGCCACGCAACGGGAGCGAGAATCCGGGCCGCCAGCCAGTGCGTCCAGTACAGCCAGACCGCGGCATCGGGCTTCGGGCCGGAAAAGGAATGCGGGATGGCCGTCCAGCGGAGGTTCACGGCCAGTGCCACCATCGCCAGAACGGACGCCATCAGGGCGGCGTCGCCGAGGCGCGGCGGCTGGGTGAGGCCCGCGGACACGCGATAGAGCATCACCAGGAACCCAAACACCGCGGCCGGCGCCAGATACGGCAACGCCAGCGCCAGTGGGTCCGGGTGGAAGGACATGTTCGCAATGGGCTGTCCAACCACCGCGCCCACCACGAACCACGCCACGATGCCGGCAAACGGCATGGCGCTTCCGGCGATTCCCAGGCGGGCAGCAGTGCGCAGGGTCATGGGACAACGCCTCTTGCTTCGCCCAGGGCCGGCCAGCCCGCCATCGTCCTGGGGCGGACCCTCTGCTCAGCGCGGGACGGCCCCTTGCCGGCCTTCGCCCGCGGGGTCAAGCGCTTGGCAATGGCGAGAGGCCGGCCGGGGGGCCGGCAGCGGACGAGGGCGTCCGCCCCACATGCTATGCGGATGTCCGGTGGCGGCAAAGTATTCGGCAGTGCCGCCCTCAGGTTCGCAAAACGCCTCACCTTATGCTTGACTATAATTCAGATGTCTCACTTTCAACAGTTGCGGACCGCGGTGGCGCTATGCGCCGGGGTCCTGCTGGCAGGCGGACCGGCATCCGCCGCCGAGTACTGGATGTATACCGGCACCTATTCCACGGGCGGCAGCCGCGGGATTTACGCGTATCGATTTGAAACCGGCAGCGGCAAAATCGTTCCCGCGGGGGTGGCGGCCGCGACCTCCAACCCGTCCTTCCTGGTGGCGCATCCCAACGGAAAGCTGCTGTTCGCCGTGAACGAGGACGGGAGCGAGACCGCGCCGGGCGGCGTCAGCTCGTTTTCGATCAACCCGAAAACCGGCAGGCTGACGCAGGTGAACAAGGTATCTTCGCGCGGCGGAGGGCCATGCCACCTGGCGCTGGACCGCTCGGCGAAGTGGCTGGCGGTGGCCAACTACGCCAGCGGTAGCGTGGCGGTGCTGCCGGTGGCGGCGGACGGAAAGCTGGGGGAGGCGTCGGACTTCGTGCAGCAGCGGGGATTGAGCGTGAACCGGGCGCGCCAATCCGGACCGCACGCGCACGCGGCGCTGTTCTCGCCGGACAATCGCTTCCTGCTGGTGGCCGACCTGGGCGCGGACCGGATCTTCATCTACCGGTTCGACGCCGCGCACGGGCGGATTACCCCCAACGATCCGCCGTTCGCGGAGGGCCCGCTGGGCGCCGGTGTGCGCCACATGGTGTTTCATCCCAACGGAAAAGTGTTGTACGCCATCAACGAGCTGGCGTCGAGCGTGACCATGTTCCGGTACGACGCGGAGCGCGGCGCGCTGGAGGACTTGCAGACCGTGTTGACGCTGCCCGAGAGCTTCAAGGGGAAGAACACCGCGGCGGAAATCGCCATCGACGCCGCTGGCGCGCATGTCTACGCTTCCAACCGGGGGCATGACAGCCTGGCGCTGCTGGCCGTCGATCCGGTGGTGTTCACGCTCACGGCGATGGAGTTTCCGTCCATCATGGGGCGGACGCCCCGCCATTTCGCGCTCGACCCGGAAGGCAAGAACGTGGTGGTGGCCTGCCAGGATTCCGGCCTGCTGCTGGTCTTCCGCGTCCACCCGGTGACCGGACAGATCCAGCCGCGCACGCGGACGGCGACGAAGGTCCCGAATCCGGTTTGCGTCACGTTCGTTCCGATGCGGTAACGTAGAAGCGAATTAGCCGGCGTGATGTGGGGCAGGATGGCATCCTGCGGCCGATTGGCAATCGGCCAGCCGCCGCTGAAGGTGGGTTACCGGGGTACCCACTTGGGGTTCGCCGCAGGAGACCATCCTGCCCCACAAAGGCACGCCCGGTGTCGCAAGTGAATAGGAGGCGGTTGCGGAGCACTATGCATTCCGAGACGCTGGCGCGCACGGTGATCGCCCGGCTTCGCGCCGCGGGCCACCAGGCGTTCCTGGTTGGTGGCTGCGTGCGCGATCTGCTGCTGGGGTTGGGTCCCAAGGATTTCGACGTGTCCACGGATGCGCTGCCGGGAGACATCCTGAACTTGTTTCCCGGCTCCGGCCAGGTGGGCGCGCAGTTCGGCGTGGTGCTGGTGCGCGACGGTTCTTCGCAGGTGGAGGTGGCCACCTTCCGCAGCGATTCCGATTACTCCGACGGGCGGCGCCCGGACGCGGTGCATTTCGAGCGCGATCCGAAGGGCGACGTGCTGCGGCGGGATTTCACCATCAACGGCCTGATGATGGACCCGGAAACCGGGCGCGTCGTGGACTACGTGGATGGCCGTGCCGATCTCGACCGGCGCGTGGTGCGGGCCATCGGCGACCCCGGCGCGCGCTTCGCCGAAGATCGTCTGCGGCTGCTGCGCGCCGTGCGCTTCGCCGCGCGGCTGGAGTTCGAGATCGAGGCCGCGACTCTGGAGGCCATCGAACGCCATCACGAGCTGATCCTCACGGTGGCGGCCGAGCGCGTCCGCGACGAACTGGCGCGCATCCTCACCGAAGGCGGCGCGCGGCGCGGGTTGGAACTGCTGGAGCGGACGGGCCTGCTGGCCGACATCCTGCCCGAAGTGGCCGCCATGAAGGGCGTGGAGCAGCCGCCCGAGTTTCACCCCGAAGGCGATGTATGGACGCATACGCTGAGACTGCTGGAAGCGCTCGACCATCCCACGCCGACGCTGGCGCTGGGCGCGCTGCTGCACGACGTTGGCAAGCCGCCCACGTTTCGCGTGGCCGAACGGATCCGCTTCGACGGCCATGCCGAGCGCGGGGTGGAGATGGCCCACGCCATCATGCAGCGCCTGCGATTCCCGCGCGCCGCGATGGAGCGGGTGGAGGCGTTGGTGGCCAACCACATGCGCTTCATGCAGGTGACTCGCATGAAGGAGAGCACGCTGAAACGCTTCCTCCGCATGCCCGATTTCGAGGAGCACCTGGAGTTGCACCGCTTGGACTGCGTGGCCGGGAGCGGCCGCCTGGAGAACTACGAATTCATCCGCGGCAAACTGGCGGAGTATTCCGAGGAGCGCCTGAAACCTCCACCGCTAGTGACCGGCGCCGACCTGATCGCCGCCGGCTACACGCCCGGTCCGCGGTTCTCCAGGATTCTGACGGCGGTCGAAGACGCCCAATTGGAAGGCAGGATTGGGACCGCGGAGGAGGCCATGGCGATGGTGAGGGAGCGGTTCGCGGTGGAGGGTTGAGAGCGGACGCTTTCGTCCGTCAACCCGGAACCGCGAGCGTCAGCGAGCGGCCCGAGCCGGGGACGAGTCCACCAGGCGTCCGCCGGTTGCACGCGCGGCCCGCCGTGGGCAACCGGACGGCGCGTCGGAAGGGCCGGCCCGCTGCGATTTGTCCATGCCGCTCGGGCCGCTCGCTGACGCTCGCGGTTCCGTGTGGGGCGCCGCCGCGGGCGCCGCGGGGCGGCTGCTAAGATGGATGCAGCATGATCCAGAGCCTGTTCGGAAAGGTGGAGCGCGAGCCATCTCTTCTGGAAAAATTGAAGAGCGGCGTGCAGAAGACGCGCGCGGGGCTGGTGTCCGCGCTCGAAGACGCTCTCCAGGGGAAGAAGGAAATCAGCGCCGATCTGCTGGACGAGTTGGAGTTCACGCTCATTTCGGCGGACATCGGCGTGCGCACCACCGAGGAGATCCTCACGCGCATCCGGTCGCGCGTGGAGCGCCACCAGGTCAACGACCCCGCCGAACTGAAGGGGCTGATCCGCATCCATCTGCTGGAGATTCTGGAAGCCAGCGACCGCGCCCCGGCGCGGGTGGCCGAGCCGCCGGCCGTCATCCTGGTGGTGGGCGTGAACGGGTCGGGGAAGACCACCACCATCGGCAAGCTGGCGCGGCGTTTCCGCAATGAGGAGCGCTCGGTGCTGTTGTGCGCGGCCGACACGTTCCGCGCGGCGGCTATCGAGCAACTGGAGATCTGGGCGGAGCGCACCGGCTCGGGGCTCATTCGCCAGAGCGCCGGCAGCGATCCCAGCGCGGTGCTCTTCGACGCGGTCAGCGCCGGCCGCGCGCGCAAGGTGGATTACGTGATCGTGGATACCGCCGGCCGCCTGCAGACCAAGGAAAACCTCATGCTGGAACTGCAGAAGATGAGCCGCACGGCGAAGAAGGTGATTCCCGATGCGCCCCACGAGGTGCTGCTGGTGCTGGACGCCACCACCGGGCAGAACGGCCTGGAGCAGGCGCGCAAGTTTACCGAGTCGTCCGGCGTCACCGGCATCGTTCTGGCCAAGCTCGACGGCACCGCCAAGGGCGGCATCGTGGTGGCCATCGCGCGCGAGCTGAATCTGCCCATCCGCTACGTGGGCGTGGGCGAAAAAGTGGACGACCTGCTGCCGTTCGATCCCGAGAAATTCATCGAGTCGCTCTTCGAACCATGACCACCGCATTCATGAACGAGGCGCTTGGGCTGGCGCGGAAAGGCCGCTCGCTGGCGAGCCCCAACCCCATGGTGGGGGCGGTGCTGGTGCGCGACGGCCGGATTGTGGGCCGGGGCTTTCATACATACGCCGGGGTGCATCACGCGGAAACCATCGCGCTGGCGGAGGCCGGGGAACGGGCGCGCGGCGCCACGCTCTACCTGAACCTGGAGCCCTGCTCGCACCAGGGCCGCACGCCGCCGTGCGCCGATGCGTTGATCCGGGCGGGCGTGGCGCGCGTGGTGGCGCCTCTCGAAGATCCCAATCCGCTGGTGGCCGGCGACGGTTTCCGCAAGCTGCGGGCGGCCGGCGTGGAAGTGGAGATAGCCGCCGGGTTCGCCGCCGAGGCGGAGAAGCTGAACGAGCCGTTCCTGCATTTCATGCGCACCGGGCGTCCCCTGGTGACGCTCAAGACGGCCATCACGCTGGACGGCAAGATCTCCGCGCCGGACGACAACCGCGGCTGGATCACCAGCGAACGGGCGCGCGCCCACGTGCAGGAACTGCGGCACGATCACGACGCCATTCTCACCGGCATCGGCACCGTGCTGGCGGACGATTGCCTGCTGACCGACCGCACCGGCCTGGCGCGCTCGCGGCCGCTGCTGCGGATCGTGCTGGATTCGCAGCTCCGCCTGCCGCTGGATTCCAAAATGGTCCGCGGGGCCGAGGGCGACCTGCTGGTGGTGGCCACCTCGGCGGCGTCCGCGGAACGCCGCCAGGCGCTGGAGAAGCTCGGGATCGGAGCGCTTATTCTGGACGGACCGGGCGGCCGCTCGAACCTGGCCGCGCTGGTGGAGTGGCTCGGCAGGCACCGGTACCTGTCGCTGATGATCGAAGCCGGCAGCAAAGTCAACTGGACGGCATTCGAGACGGGGGTGGTGGACCGCATCTTTTTCTATTACGGCCCCAAGATTCTGGGGGGTCTGGAAGCGCTGCCGCTGGCCGGAGGCATCGGCCGGCGCCGCCGCGCGGACGCGATCCGCATTCATGGCGTCACCGTTCACCCGATTCCCCCCGACGAATTCGCCGTGGAAGGATATGTGGATGTTCACGGGGATCGTTGAGGAGCTGGGGACGGTGGAATCGGTGGCCCCGCGGCTGCGGGTGCGCTGCTCGGCCGTGATCGCGGACGCCTCCGTTGGCGCCAGTATCCTGGTCAACGGCGTGTGCCTGACCGCCGTGGAGTTGCGGCCCGGCTGGTTCGCCGCCGACCTGGCGCCCGAGACGCTACGCGTCAGCAACCTGGGGGATTTGCGCGCCGGGTCGCGCGTCAACCTGGAGCGTCCCATGTCCGCCGCCGGCCGGTTGAGTGGGCACATTGTGCAGGGGCACGTGGATGGAACCGGCGAGTTGCTATCGCTGGCCACGCTCGGCGACGGCAACTGGTGGCTGCGCATCCGCGTCCCCGAGGAACTGGACCGCTTCCTGGTGGACAAGGGCTCCGTCGCCCTCGACGGCATCAGTCTGACGGTCGCCGCGATCGAAAACGGCGTGGTGTCGGTGAGCGTCATCCCGCACACCTACCGCAACACCACGCTGGCCGGTTACCGCCCGGGCGCGCGCGTGAACGTGGAGTGCGACGTGCTGGCGAAACACGTGGAGAAGCTGCTGAGGAAGCAGGACGCCAGGAAGGCGCTGACGGTGGAGGATCTGCGCGAGAGCGGGTATTGAGCGGTGAAGACCAAGACCAACGCGCTCCGCATGTTGGACAACGCCGGCGTCGTCTACAGCCTCAAGGAATACGAGGTGGATGAGAGCGATCTGAGCGCGCCGCATGTGGCCGCGGCTATCGGCATGCCTCCCGAGCAGGTTTTCAAAACCCTGGTGGCGCGCGGCGACCGCACGGGCGTGCTGCTGGCCGCGATCCCCGCCAACGCCGAGCTGGATTTCAAGGCCCTGGCGGCGGCCAGCGGCAACAAGAGCGTGGAACTGGCGCCCGTGAAGGACGTGCTGGCGCTCACCGGCTACATCCGCGGCGGCGTTTCCCCGGTGGGCACAAGGAAGCCGTATCCGCTGTACGTGGAGGAGACGGCGCAACTCTGGGACGCGATCTCGGTCAGCGCGGGAGTGCGCGGCTGCCAGATGCTCGTGGCGCCGGCCGACTTGGTGCGGGTGACGGGGGCCGTCTACTGCGCGATTGCGCGGTTTCTGTAGCGGGGCTTTGCGCTGCTGCCTGCCGGATTCCGCGGTGGGGCGGACCCGCTGGTCCGCGGCTGGCCCCCTGGCCGGCTGCCCGCCGGTGGCAAGCGCTTGAGTCTCCGAGCGAACAGCGGGACGGGGGCGTCCCGCGCGGACCGGGGGGTCCGCCCCACAAAGCACGCTACTCTATGGTTATGTTGCGTTCGCCGAAGCGCCTGATCGCGTTGCTGCTGCTGCTGGGCGGGCCGCTCGCCGCCGAAGTACGCTCGCTCACCATTCTGCATACCAACGACCTGCATGCCCGGTTGCTGCCGCTCGAGAACCACCACGGCGGATTCGCGTCGCTGGCCGCGGTGGTTCGCAGCGAACGGGCCGATTGTACGGACTGCATCTTCCTGAACGCAGGCGACCTGGTGCAGGGCACGCCGGTCTCGACCATTTTCAAAGGCCTGCCGGTTTATGAAATCTCAAACCTGCTCGGGTTCGACGCCGCCACTCTGGGGAACCACGAGTTCGATTACGGCTGGCAGCAGGTGCGCCTGTTTCTCGAAACGGCCAAATACCCCATCGTCAGTTGCAACGTGGTGGATGCCGCGGGAAGGCTCATGACGTCCGCGCCGTACGTCATTCTCAAGGTGAATGGGCTGCGCGTGGCGGTGATCGGCGCCATGACCGATGCGCTGCCGGCGCTGACCAATCCCAAGGCGGTGGGGGAATGGCATCCGCTCCCGGTGCTGGCGACGGCGCGCAAGTATGCCGCTGAGGTGCGCGAGAAATCGGACCTGATCGTGCTGCTCGCCCACATTACCGGAGAAGAGGAGCGGGCCTTCCTGCGGGATGCGCCCGAGATCCCGATTCTGGTCACCGGGCATGTCCATAGCGGGCTGCCCCAGGCTGTGACGCGCGACGGCCGCATCCTGGTGCGCGTGAAGGCCTATGGGGAAGAAATCGGAAAGCTGACGCTGCAGGTGGACACCGCGAAGAAGGCGCCGCTGCCCGGCTGGAAGTGGACGCGCATCGCGGTGGATTCCACGGCGGTCCCGCCCGCCGAAGACGTGGCGCGCGAGGTGAACCGCTGGGAGGCGGAAGTCACCGCCCGCGTGGACCGGCCGCTGGCCGTAGCCAGGCGGGCGTTCACCAGAGCCGAACTCAAGGCGCTGATCGAACGGGCGATGCGCGAGGCCTCGGGCGCCGACTTCGCGTTCATGAACCTGGGCGGCGTGCGCGACACCCTGCCGCAAGGCCAGTTGCTGGAGCGCCACATCTGGGACATCATGCCGTTCGACAACCTGCTGGTGGAAGGCACGTTCAAGGGCCGCGACCTGCCCGCCGTGGTGGTGGGAAACCGCAAGGTGGATCCCGACCGCGAATACACGCTGGTGGTGACCGATTTCACCGCGGCGAACCAGGCCACGGCGGAGAACCTGCGCACCACCGGCCTGGCGTTCCCCAAGGAATTCGGCATGGTGCGGGATATCCTGATCGATTGGTTCCGAAAGAAGAAAGTGATCGAGTAGGGGCTGCGTTCTTCGGGAAATCAGTCCTTCTTCACGGGCGTTTGCGCGGGTTCGCCGGTATCGTACTTCGCCTTCCTGCGGAAGGGATTCACTTTGCCGAGCGCCCGCGAAAGCGGGTTTCCGCCACTCTGAGGCTTCTCCGCCGCGGCTGCCTCCGCCGGAGGCTGCGACTCAGGCGCGGCCACCGAACCCGCGGGCGGCGGCGCTGGCGGCGCCACCTGGCAATTCTCCTTCGGGACGGCCCGGCTGGATGCTTCCGCGAGCCGTGCTTCCGGACTCGGCGGCATGACTGGCACGGGCTGCGGCTGTTCCGAACCGGTGATCCGGATGGCATAGCTTGGCTCCGGCCTGGCGGCTTTTCGCATGGCTTGCTCCGGCCGCCTGGCGCGAGGATGCGCACTGGCGGATGTCTCCGGCGCTTCGGGCGGAGTTGACGGCGCCACCACGGGAGCTTCCGGCCGCAGCGGCGCCGCAGCCGCCGGCAGTGCCCCCGCCGCATTGCGAGCGGGGAGAGCCGGTGGCGGCTGGCTCACATTGGCGCGAGCCCGCTGCGCCGCGGGAAAGAATCGAATTGTGCAGAAACCCGCGGCGAGCGCGGCCGGCACCAGCGCCATCAGGACGGCGGCGCGCGAAGGGCGAAAACCGCCTCTCCGCGAGGCCGGTAGCGGGAGCGCGGCGCCGCGGGCTTCCGGAAGGCCCGATGGCACGGCTGCCGGAGGAATGCCAGCGACCACATATTGCAAAGCCAGCCGGAACTCGGCGGCCGATGCGAACCGGCTCGCCGGATCCTTCGACAACGCCTTCAGCACGACGCCGTCGAGCGCTGCCGGGACCTTCGGATTTCGCGAGCTCGGGCGCGGCGGCTCGGCTTCCACGTGGGCGCGCATCACCGCGTAGGCTCCCTCGGCTTCAAACAACTTCTCGCCCGTGAGCATTTCGTAGAAGACGGCGCCCATGGCATAGATGTCGGTGCGCGCATCCACGGCGCCGGCCCCCTTGACCTGCTCCGGAGACATGTACCAGGGCGAGCCCAGCGGGGCTCCCGAACTGGACAACCGGGGATCGGTCATGCCCCGCGCCAGACCGAAGTCGGTGAGCTTGGCCACGCCGTCCGGAGTGACGATGATATTCGAGGGCGCCACGTCGCGGTGGATGATGCCGGCGGCGTGCGCGCAGGCCAGCGCCGAGAGCACCTGGCTGGTGAAGTCCACCGCGGTTGGGACCGGCAGCGCCCCGGCCTCCAACATGCTTCGCAAGGACTGGCCCTCCACGAACTCCATCACCAACACGGTGGTGTCGCCGTTCCGCAACGCGTTGTAGAGCGCCACGATGTTGGGATGGTGGAGACGCGCCTGCACCTGGATCTCGCGCTCGAATCGCGCCATCTGGTCGGGGTCGCCGTTGGAGCCCGGCGGGAGGAGCTTCATCGCCTCGATTCGTTTGGTGATTACATGCTCGATCTTGTACACGGCTCCCATGCCGCCGGAGCCGACAATCCCGATCACCCGGTAATCGCCCACCACATCGCCGATTCGGAAAGGTTTCATGCTCAGTGCATCTTCATTAGGAAGAGGACAATCAACCCGGCCAGGACGCCAAGCAAGGCGACCACCAGCGCAATTCTGGGAACGCCTCCGGACGCAGTCTGCAACGCGAATCGCGGCGCATCGATTACCGGCGCCGCACCAGCCAGGTGCGCCGGCGCCCCCGCCGGGCAATTCACCTCCTCCAGCGCCATGCGGAACTCCTTGGCGTCCTGAAAGCGTTCGGAAGGTTTCTTGGCGAGCGCCTTGAGGACAATCCCCTCGAGTTCGGGCCCAATCGCCGGATTCAGCGAACTGGGCCGCGGGGACTCGGTACTCACATGCGCCGTCATGATGTCGAAATCGTTCGTGCCGTCGAACGGCACCCTCCGGGTGAGCGCCTGGAAGAGCAAGACGCCGACCGAATAGATGTCCGCCCTGGCGTCCAACGCGCCAATTCCAATTACCTGTTCGGGGGACACGTACCTCGCCTCGCCCAGCACGGTGCCCGCCTGGGTCAGGTTCACGTCGGAGGCGGGTTTCGCGAGGCCGAATCCGCCCAACTTGACTTCCCCGCCCGCCGTGACCAGTACGTGTTCCGCCGTGATTCCGCGATGCACGATTCCCAGGGCATGCGCATCCTCCAGTCCCGGAGAGCACGTCGCGGACGATCAGGACGGCCTGATCCTGGGGGAGTGGACCCAGCCGGAGAAGTTCCGCCAGGGTGGTGCCGTCGACGAACTCCGTCGTCATGACCAGTTGTCCGTCGAGCACCAACGCGTCGTGAAACGCGATGATGTTCGGATGCGAAAGGCGCGTCTGAACCTTGATCTCCCGGAGAAACCGCTTCATGGACTCCGGATCGCCATACGTGGCGCCCGGCAACGCCCTGAGGACTTCGAACTCGTTCGTGACCAGGTTGCGCACCTTGTACGCCACCCCGGCTTTGGGCTTGTCGACGACACCGAGGAACTGATAATTACCAACAATCTGAGAGGCTTGCGTCATTGCTTGGACACGAATTGCACTGTCATTTTAGTGGGGGGGAGCCGCTCGGGTCAACCTGCCTTACTGGAACCTATGGTACTTAACTAAGGTTAAACCACTACGCTATAACCAAAGTTAGCAGATGTGGGCAGGGAGCCAGGCGGCGGCCCCAGCGGTTTCCGAATCCAATGAAGCGATAAACTATGGCTTGGCATTCCAACCGTTAGGAGTTCCGGCATGACACGACGCGATTATCTGCAAGCCATGACTGCCGCGGCCGCGGCGGCTTCCGTGACGACACCCGCATGGGCCGCCGGCGGCGACGCCGACCGCGCGCAGCGCATGAAGTGGTGGCACGAGGCCCGCTTTGGAATGTTCATCCACTGGGGACTTTACAGCGTCCTGGGGCGCCACGAATGGGCCATGGAGAACGAAGGCATCCCGGTTGCCGAGTACGAGCAGATCGCCCTCCGCTTCAAGCCCAAGCCGAACGCCGCCCGCGATTGGGCGCGCCTGGCCAAACAGACCGGACAGAAGTACATGGTGATGACCACCAAGCACCACGAAGGCTTCTGCCACTTCGACACCAAGCTCACCGATTACTGCGCGCCCAAGCAGGGGCCGGGCCGCGACCTGGTGAGAGAGTTCGTCGAAGCCGTCCGCGGCGAGGGGTTGCGCGTGGGCTTCTACTACTCCCTCATGGACTGGCACCATCCCGACGGCGCCCGGTGCGCGACCGACGAGCAGGCGCGCCGCCGTTTCGTCGACTACATCCACGGCCAGATTCGCGAACTGCTCACCAATTACGGCAAGATCGACGTGCTGTGGTACGACGTCGCCTGGCCGCTCGACGCCCAGGGCTGGGAATCGGAGAAGATGAACGAGATGGTCTTCGAGCTGCAGCCCGAGATCATTGTCAACAACCGCAACCAGTTGCCCGGCGACTTCGCCACGCCCGAGCAGCAGATCCGCGCGGACCAGCGCGCCTGGGAATCGTGCATGACCCTGAACGACAGTTGGGGTTACAACCGCGGGGACGACAACTGGAAGCCGCCCAAGACCGTGGTCCGCAACCTGATCACCTGCGCGCACGACACCGGCAACTACCTGCTCAACATCGGCCCGCGGGCGGATGGTTCGATCCCCGAGGAATCGGTGCGCATCTTCAGCTCCGTGGGTAAGTGGATGGAGCGCAACGGCGCGGTGATTTACCAGTCGGAGAAGTGCCAGCCGAGGACATCCAACTTCGCGGGTTTCACGCGCAAGGGCAATACCTTATATATGCACGTGTACTTCTGGCCGGGCGATACGGTGTCGCTGGGGGGCTTGCGCAACAAGGTGAAGTCGGTGCGCCTGTTTGTTTCGGGGAAGGAAGTCAAGTTCGACCAGGACGATTTCCGCGTGCGCATGACGGGCCTGCCGGAGAAGGCTCCCGACGACCCGGTAACTACGATAGCTATCGAGTGCGACGGGGAGCCGCAGCAGGATACTTTGTACGTGCGCAAGGAGCGGCCGAGGAACAAGGTGTAGGTGGGGGCGGGCGGCGGTTTGGGCTTTGATCCGGGCATGTTGTGGAAGCCTTCTGTGGTGCAGAGCAGTTCTTCCGCAGTTCCAAGGGGAAAGCGAGTCACCGCCGCGATCCGCGGTAAGGGGACGAGAAAGCGGGACGATGCAGGCCCCATTTTTGCGGAGGTGCGATTCCGGTCCCAAGACCTACCGTTTGCGGGACGGGCCGCGCGGGCCAGGCCCACTGCCTAAGCCGCCTTGGTCCTGACTTTCAGGCCCGGCTTGCTCGATGGTTTCATTCGGATCTCGACATCGATGCCCGCCAGCCGGGCAAACTGCAGCAGTTTTTCGAGCGAGAACTTTCCCAGTCGGCCGCGGACCAGATCGGACACGCGCGGTTGCGCGATCCTCAGAAGCGCCCCCGATTGCGCCTGGTTCAGCCCGCGCTCCGTAAGGATACGGTTTACCTGGCGGGCAATTTCCGCCTTTGCCAACGCCTCCTCCGGATTTGGCAGGCCGATATCGGCGAATACGTTGCCGCTTCCCTCCTCAACCAGTATCCTTCTCGGCATGTCGGCTTACTCCTCTCTCTCGATCATAGTTCTGAAATGCAATTCGGCTTCGGCGAGCCGCGTGCGAATCAGGTCCAAGTCCCGCTTTGGCGTCTTGATTCCAGCCTTGGATTTCTTCTGAAAGCAGTGAAGCACGTAGATGAAGCCCTTGAGCCGGGTGGTGTAGACGCCCCGGTAGGTATCCCCACGATAGTCCGAAACGATCTCAACCGCGTTGAGCCCCTGCATGGAACGCGCCGACGGGTGGCGCTCGCCCAGCTCCGCCTGATAGATCGCCTGGCCGATCTCAAAACGAACGGCCTCCGGAAACTCGCGGAGCCGTTTCCGGGAGTCGCCCATCCATCTGACTGCCTTTCGTTCCATCCACTCCAGTGTATATCAGTATTGATATGAATGCAGCAGCGGCTGAATGCCTGGGACCGAGAAGAGCACGCTCGAAATCCAAGGTTCGGCACTTTTCCCACAGAGGGGCCTTCATGGGACGGGTGTAAAGTCTCCGGCATGAGGGCTTGGGTGCCGTCCGTCTATCAGGCGGCATCTTCGAACGTAACCACGATCCGCTTGCCCAGCGCCACCAGCGCGGCCTGAATCTTCTCCGGCCTGGTGTCGTGCTTGGGGTTCAACATCCGCCGGACGACCGTTTCGCTCACGCCGAGCCGCCTGGCAAGCTCGGTGTTCGGCATGCCGCGTTCCCGGATCGCAAGGTACAAAGCCAGCTTCGGCGCAAGATAGAGCGGGACGCTGACCAGACGCTGGCCGCGTTTGGCCTTCGAGGGCGGGGGAATCCGGTCGCCGCGCGCAATTCGCCCGGCAATCGCTTCCGCCAGGCAGTCCGTGGCCTGCGCCAGCGTGTCGGCAAGGTCGTCTCCTCCGGTCAGCGCTTCGGAAAGATCCGGGCCGCCCGTGGCGCCGCCGGCAGGGTCCCTGCTCCGCTACGGCTTCGGCGTTCCCGCTTCCACCGGATACCCTTTGTCGATCCAGTCCGCCGCGAAGCTCGTTTCGACGTACAGCGCCCTCACGTGTGTGAAGCCCATTTGCCGCAGATACTCGACGGCCGGTTTCACGTTCGGGCAGTGGGACCAGGGACAGCAGCCGCAGTAGACCACGATCTCGCGAGTGCGGGGCAACTTGTCCACGGCCAGCTTCAGTGCGTCCAGACCGGCTGCCTGGGAGCCGGGACCGGCATAGATCGAACCCGGAATGTGCTTGCCGCGGTATAAGAAATTCGGCCCCACGTGAATTACCACCGGGGTCGAAACCCTCGCCGACAGTTGGGCGGCCAGATCCTTCGGCTGCACCAGGGCCAGTTCCGCCGCCAGTCCAACCAGCAGCGCGGCCGTTACGGCAAACGCCAGAGCCTTCATCGCCATGCGCAGCCTCCGTTTACTTTGACTCTTTCACCGTCAGGAACCCGCTGACGTTTTCCCACAGCAACCGCGGAAAACTCTTGTCGAGATAGCTGCGGATGGACACGTAGCACTCGTCGCACTGGTTGCCGCCGGTGAACTCGCGGATCATGCGGGTGCGGTCCTCCAGCCCGTAGCGCTGGAACTGCATGGAGCAGGGCTGCAAGGCGCCATCGGCGGTGACCACCAGGAAGCGCAGGCCGGCCTTGCAGCCGGGCGTGCCGCCGTTCGAGAAATAGCGGCGCGTGGCTTCCAGCGTGGTGGGCGCGTTGACGATCCAGTTGGTGTCGTCGCGCCGCGTCTCGACGCGGTCCAACTGGCGGTTCAGTTCCGCAAGCTGGTCGACGGAGCCGGGGAAATAGTCGCGGCATCCGGTGCGGCGCGCGGAATAGGCGCTGTAGCAAAGATTGACGCCCCATTCGCGGGCGCGGTCGGCCACGGCGTTGATCTCTCCCAGGTTCTCGCTGGTGATGCAGGTGTTGAGGACGATATCGTCGTGCCCCAACTTGGCCAGACGCGGAACCAGGTCCTTCAAGTGGGCGTACAGGCCGGGATACGCGCGAAATTCGTCGTGGCGTTCGTCGGGGAAATCCAGGCTGACGGAGAACTGGTCGATGCCGGCGGCGCGCAGTTCCAGGTACCGTTCCTCGGTCATGAGGGACCAGTTGGAAACCAGGATGGTGTAGGGCACATGGGAACCGCCCTTGATGTTGCGGACGATTTCGGCCACGTCGGCGCGCATGAGCGGCTCGCCGCCCGAGACCTGCACCACGCAGGGCCGCAGGGCTTGCATGTAGCGCCGGTAATCGGCGGGCTTGAGGTTGCGCGACTCGTCGCGCGGGCCGCCGTGGTCGCAGTGCTTGCACCAGCAGGTGCAGGCGTCGGTGACTTCAAACGACACTACGATGGGACGTTGGGCGAGCCAGTTCAGAGACCCTCGCCCGATGATCTGCAGCGAGTCGATCAGCGGTACCTTACGCAAACGTTTCAGCCTTCTTAAGCGGTGATGGTAACATGCCGCGTGCGAGGTTCGGGCCGCTCGCTGACGCTCGCGGTTCCGGGGGGCAGCCGTGCCCGCGCCACCCGCGCTATGCTCGGAATGATGCCGCGCGACGCCGGTCTGGTCGAAATCGTAGATAGCCGCCATGGCAGATGCTGTGCGCAAATCGGGCGCATGGGTGGCCTGCAAGCCCGGTTGCACGCCGTGCTGTATGGGCCCGTTCCCCATCACCCAGCTCGATGCGCTGCGGCTGCGGGACGGTTTGCGGAATCTGCACCGGCAAGACGCAGATCGAGCGGCGCGGGTTGGCGAGCGCGCCCGCGAATCGGCGGCGCGCCTCGCGCGGGAGTTTCCCATCGACACGCTGGGCCGCGTGCTGGACGAAGACGACGCCGCCGGGGACGAGCCCTGCCCGGCGCTCGATCCCGCTACCGGCCTGTGCGATTTGTACGACGCCCGCCCCATCACCTGCCGCACCTTCGGCCCCGCCGTGCGCTGGGGCTCGGAAGCGGTGGGCGCGTGCGAGTTGTGCTACGCGGGCGCCACGGACGAGCAGATCGCGCAATGCCGGGTGGAGATCGATCCCGACGGCCTGGAGGCCCAGCTTCTGGATGAGATGGAAGATCGCGGGCAGACCATCGTGGCGTTCGCGCTTACGGCATCACCCACAGCTCCAGATCCCGAGCCGCTTCACGGCCCTCTTCGATCCTGACGTCCCGCGCACCAGCCCGGGTCATGGCGGCCGGATCGGGCGCCTGGCACTCGAACGTGGACGCCACGCGATACGTGCCGGGCGCCAGGCCGGCGAAGGCGTACTGCCCGTGCACGCCGGCACGCGTGGCGCGCAGGTCGCCCCATCGAAGGCCGGAGGCGGGGTCGATGGCTTCCAGGTACACGGGCGCGCCGGATGCGGGCAGGCCGGCATCGGTGACCGCGCCGCGCAGCGTGGCGGCGTGGGGCGAGAGAACGACATCCACAGTGAGGGGCGCGTTGCCCGGCGCCACGGCGATCTCGTTCCATCCGGCCGCCCGGCTGCCGGGGGTGCGCGACCCCGGACCGGAGAACCGCGCCACGTACCAGGAAACGTTGGGGCCCATCGCCAGCTCCCAGCGTCCCGGGTCGAAGTGCGCCTGGCCATCCGAATCAAGCCGCAGATATTCCGCGTTGCCGGGTCCGGAAAGCTCCTTGCGCCGCACCAGGAATGGCAGTCCGGTGGGATCCACGCGGTTCCCCGACGTGTCCACGAGGTGGAATTGCACGCCGGGGAGCGGCGCCAGGTCGAGCGGGATGTCCCGGCCGTTTCCGTCGATTTCGACGGGCAGCCACGCCCGCAGTGTTTTGGCGGAGATCGCATCGGCGGCCTGGGCGTAGATGTCGTACGCACCGGGCGCCACGCGGTCGAAAGCGAAGCGGCCATCGAGGCCGGAGGTCTGAGTTTGCGACCCCACGTCGGAAACCAGCGTGACGATGGCTGGAACCCGATCGGAGCCTGGGCTCGAGACGCGCCCGGTCACCTTGACCAGGCGGCCGGCAATGGGGCGGACGTCGGCATACGGGGAATCCTGGTCGAGCACGGCGCCGGTGGCAAGGGCGTCGCCCACGGCGATCGACTCGCGCGCGAAAGTCGGCAGGTAGACGCCGATGTCGCCGTCAATCGTGGCCGTGCGCGCCAGGTAGTCGCCGGGCGAGAGGCCGGAGACGCGGTAGACGCCGCGGTCGTCGGTGGCGGCCTGGCCCACCACCTCGGGCGGCCGCGTGTTGCGGTAGACGAATACCGTACAGTTGGGGATGCCCACGTCACCATCGTCGATCACGCGGCCGCCGATGGCGCCGAAATGCGGCAGGGCGAGCCTCATCTCGATCTCACCGGATTCCACCAGCGCCACCGGCGTTCCGGCCGAGGACCGGCGCTTCTGTCCGTATTCGGCGCTGGCGAACCCGGTCTTCGACGCGGTCACCAGGTACGACCCGGCGGGCAGGGCGGGGAACTCGAAGTTGCCATTGGGATTGGTACGCACCGATGCGGTGGCGCCGTTCGACCCGGCGAGCGGCCGCACCACCACCAGGGCGCGGGCCAGCGGCTTGCCGGATTGTTTTTCCACCACCGTGCCGCGAATCGCCGCGCCGTGGAGCGCGCCGCACGTGAACGCAAGGAGCAGGCATCTGAGCATAGGCAGGCAACTCTAAGGAAGCACGAACAAATCCAGGTCCAGCGTCCGGGCATCGCCTGCCCCGACGCTGACCGCTTTGGCGCCGGACAGTTCCATGGTTGCGGTATCCGGAGCCAGGTACTCGAATGTCGCCAGGACGCGATACGCGCCGGGCGCCAGGCTGGAGAACTGGTATGCGCCGCGCGCGGAGGTGTATACGGTGCGCAGTTCGCCGATGCGGGTCTTCGATCCCGGTTCGTAGGCTTCCAGGTAGACCGGCGCTCCCATCACGGCTTCGCGATCGATCCCGGTCACCACGCCGCCGAGCGAGCCCGGACTGTTGGACAACGAGAAGCGCACTCCGAAGGAGTAACCGGTCGTGAAGACGTTCCAGCCGTCGGCACGGCTCCTGGGGCCGAAACCGGAACTCGGGTGGTAGAAGCCGGTCACGGCGTAGCCGGTTGAAGGCTGCAACAGCATTTCCCACTGGCCGAGCGCGAGGGCGGCGCTGGCGGGCCCGTTCCCAAGATTGAAGTCCTTTCCGATGCCCGCCAGGTCGACGCGCCTGGCCCGTAGCGCCAGGTTTCCGGTATCGCGAAAGGCCCCGCCCGTTTCCAGCGAGTAGGAGATCGGCATGGGCTGCACGCAGCGCAGAACGACCGCCAGGTTGGCGATGTCCCGGTCCACGGGCAGGCTCAAGTAGGCGCCGGCCAACCTCGAGGGGCAAAGCCTGGCTGGGACTGGAGCCGTTCCGTAGATTTCATACCGCCCCGGCGCGACCACGTTGAAACGGAAGTCCCCGGAGACGGTGATCGTCTGCCTGCCCGTCTCGCCCGCCAGCGTCAGCTCGGCCGGCGCGCCGCCACTCACCTGGCCCGCTACTTCGAACAACCGGCCCTGCGCGGGGTGCACGTCAATCCCGGTGGAATCCAGATCGAGTTGCACGTCCACGCGCCGTGCCTGGTCCATCTCCTGGGAACCGGGGGCGAATGCCGGCAGGTAACCGACGCCGTCCACCGCTTTTGCGCCCGAGCGGACCAGGTAGGTTCCGGGTATCAGCCCGTAGATGCGATAGCGGCCATAGTCGTCGGTAGTGGCGCCGGCGATTATCCGCACGGGCTTGGCGTCGCGATAGGCCACCACCACGTGGTCCAGGATGCCGACATCGTTTTCGTCCAACACGCGGCCGGTGATGACGCCGAAGCGGTGCATGCGAATGTCCAACGTCAGAGAGTCGTTGGCCTCGACGACCACTGGCATGCCGGCCGAATTCCACCGCTTCTGCCCGTAGAAGGCGGGCAACGAGTACTGCCGTGTGGCGCTTACCAGGTAGGCGCCGGCGGGGACGGCGGAAAATGCGAACATACCGAAGGCATCGGTCCGGGCGGTCATGGTGGAACCGCCCGAGCCGGCGATGGCCAGCAGCACCACCTGCGCCTGCGAAAGCGGTTCGCCGCCATCGTGGTTCACCACCGAACCGCGAATCACCGCCGCGTGGAGCGACGCCCCGGCGAGGAGGAATGGAAGCCATCGATGCATGGTTTCTGAGGGGATGACGCCGGAAGGCCCGAAAGAGTGCAGGGAGAATTCGGGCGGAGGCGGTCTGCGGAGTCTACAGGTGATACAGCATCGCATACACCACCACGCCGGTCACGCTGACGTAGAGCCAGATGGGCAGCGTCCAGCGGGCCAGGCGGCGGTGCGGGTCTATGCGCCGCGCCAGGCCGCGCCGCAGGGTAATGACCGCCAGCACCGGAACCGCCGCCGCCAGCAGGGTGTGCGTCGCCAGGATGCTCAGATACACGGTGCGGATGGCGCCCGCGTGCGCGAAATGCTTCGAGCCCACTTGCGCGTGGTACACCAGGTAACACGCCAGGAACAGGCAGGAGACCACGAAGGCCGCAGTCATCACCCGGCGATGGGTCTGAATCCGGCGGTGGCGGATCGAGCCAGTAGCCCCACACCAGCAGCACGGCGGCGGTGGCGTTGAGGACGGCGTTGACGGTGGGGAGGATCGGCGTCACGATGGGTCGCGCTCCAGTTGGCGGATGTCGCGCATCAGTTGCGGCAGAACGCCGTCTTCGGAAGTAATATAGTAGCCGCGAACGCGCATGCGGCGGTCCACCAGCACGAAGCGCGTGCTGTGGATCAGGCTGCCATCCACGCTATTCAGCTTGAAGGCCAGGCCGAGGCCGTTGAGGCGGCTCTGCTCGCCGGTGAGAAACCACCAGCGGGCGGGATTGGTGCGGAAGTGCCGGGCGTAGGCCGTCAGCACCGGCGGCGTATCGTGGCCGGGATCGACGGTGAACGACACCAGCCGGACATCGCGCATGGCGCCCGCGGTGGAATCCTGAAGCTGGCGCATCTGCCGGGTCATCATGGGGCAAGGGCCGGCGCAGGTGGTGTAGAAGAAGTCGGCTACCCAGATGTGTCCCGCCAGCGAGCGGCTGTCGAAGGCATCGCCCGATTGCGTGGTGAGCTGGAATTCCGGCACCTGGCCGAACACCGCCAGCGGCGTCGGTTTGCCGCAGGAGGCCAGGAGCAGAAGGGTCAGGAGTGTGGGGCAGGTTGTTAACCTGCGGCGGGTTGTCAACCCGCCTTCCGCGAGCCTTTGCGCCTGCCACAGGCCAGCGTGGCTGCGGCCGGCCCGGTGCCCGCGCGGGCGAGCTTCGCTCGCCGGGCCGATTAACAATCGGCCGCAGGTTGGCAACCTGCCCCACGAAGGCGCGGCAGCACAGTGGTGCAGCAGCTTCATGCCGCGCTGCTGGTGGCCTTCTGCGCGGCGATTATGCCCGAAAGCAGCAGCAGCACCAGCCCGAAGGCCGCGGTCACGACCAGGCTCTCCACCGCGCCCGGCGACGGCGTTGGGCAGCCGCAGCGTGTGGTTCAGCAGCGCGATGGAGTAAGTCAGCGGGTTCACCCACATGATGGCTTTCACCCATCCGTGGGCCGTGGCCATGGGGAACAGCGACCCCGAGACCATCCACATGGGCACCAGCAGCAGGTTCATGATGGCGTGAAACCCGGAGGTGGAATCCATCTTCCAGGCGATCACGAAGCCCAGGCCGGTGAGGGTGAACGAAATCAGAAACATGGCGCCGACCACCGGAAGCAGCTCCAGCAGGCGAGATGCGCACGCCCGCCAGCGGCGCGAATGCCAGAAAGATCAGTCCTTGAATCCATGCCAGGGTGGCCGCGCCCAGTATCTTACCCAACACCAGGCTGGTGCGCGGCGCGGGCGAGACCAGCATGGAGAGCAGGAAGCCTTCGCGGCGGTCCTCGATGATGGAGATGGTGGAGAAGATCGCCGAGAACATCACGGTCAGAACCAGCGCGCCGGAGTAGAAGCGCGCCAGGTCGTTCGAGCCGTAGCCGATCAACAGCCAGAAGACCAGCGGCGACGCCACCACTCCCAGCACGCGGCTCTTCTGGCGCCAGAAGCGCACCAGCTCGCGCTGCCAGAGGGTTGCGGCGGGCAGGAAAAAGTTACTCAATGGACGCCCCCGTTTCGCGCACGAACACGTCTTCCAGCGTCGGCTTGTGCAGGCCGACCGATTCGATGGCGCCCGGAAACGCCTCCACCACTTCGGTGATGAAGCGGTGGCCGTTGGCGATTTCGACGCGCACCTGGCCATCCGCCACCGTGGGGCGCACGCCGAAGCGCCGCTCGATTCCCGCGGCCAGCGCGCGCGTGTCGGCGGCTTCGCAGCACCACCACGTCGCCGCCGATGCTCGCCGCAGTTCGGCGGGCGTGCCCTGCGCCACGATGTTGCCCTGGTGCAGCAGCACCAGGCGGTCGCAGCGGCCGGCCTCTTCCAGAATGTGGGTGGTGAGCAGGATGGTGACGCCTTCGGTCTCGCGCAGGGTTTCGACGTGGCGCGAGAGGTCGCGGCGCGCGGCCGGGTCGAGGCCGGTGGAGGCTTCGTCCATCAGCAGCACCTGCGGCGAGTGCAGCAGCGCTTTGGCGATTTCGACGCGGCGGCGCAGGCCGCCCGAGAGCGTCTCCACCAGGTCCTTGCGGCGGTCCGCCAGGCCCAGGCGCTCCATGGCGCGCTCCATGCGGTCGCGCAGATCCGCGCCGCTGCAGCCCGTGCAGATGGCCCTGGGCGCGCAGGTTCTCTTCCACGGTGAGGGCTTTGTCGAGGCTCTGCGATCTGGAACACCACGCCCACCTGGCGGCGCACCGCGGCGGGGTCGCGCACCACGTCGTGCCCGGCCACGGTGGCCCGGCCGCCCGGTGGGCGCCATCATGGTGGAGAGAATGCGGAAGAGCGTGGATTTGCCGCCGCCGTTCGGCCCCAACAGGCCGAAGATCTCGCCCTTGCGCACTTCGAAGCTCGACGTCCGTTGAGGGCGGTGCGGTCGCCGTATCGTGGGTCAGGTTCTCGACTTGAATCACAGGCCGGGCCTATCCAGGAGCATCAGGCCGTAGATCAGCGGAAGGTACAGCACCGATGTTAACAGCACGCCGCGCGCGCGCACTACGGTGCGCTCCAGCGCCACCCGCACGCCCGAGTACAGGAACCACAGGCCCAGCAGCAGCGCGCCCACCAGGTAGATACGGCCCGACATTCCCAGCATGCCCGGAATCAGGCTTGCGGGGATGAGGGCAATTCCGAAGAGCACGATCTGGCGCGCGGTGGAGCGGCAATCGGGCTCCACCACCGGCAGCATGCGGATGCCGGCGCGCGCGTAGTCGTCTTTGTACATCCAGGCGATGGAATAGAAATGCGGAAACTGCCAGAGGAAGAGGATGGCGAACAGCACCCAGGCTTCCGCCCGTGAGCGTGCCCGCCGCCGCCGCGTAGCCGATGACCGGCGGCATGGCGCCCGGGCACCGCGCCCACGGTGGTGGACCACCAGGTGCGCTGCTTCATGGGCGTGTAGAGGAACAGGTAGCTGGCCAGCGTGAATGCGCCGATGGCCGCGGCGAGCAGGTTCACGCCCAGCCACAAATCCAGGAAGCCGGCCACCGAGAGAGCCGCTCCGAAACGCCAGCGCATGGGCGGGCGTCATCCTGCCCGAGGGCAGCGGACGGCCGCGCCGTGCGCCGCATCTGGCGGTCGGCCTCGCGCTCGTACCACTGGTTCAGCGCGGCCGTTCCGGAAGCCAGCAGGCCGGTGCCGAGGATGGTGTGCAGCAGCGCCAGGGGGTTGGACGCGCCCAGTCCGCAGCCCGAAAAAGTAGCCGATCCCCGTGCTCATGAGGATCAGCCAGGTGATGCGGGGCTTCGTAAGTTCGATGAATTCGCGCATCTTCTCAAGTGTTAAGATGCGCGGGGGAGGCGCGGGGCTTCAGGCGGAATAGCGGGGGGCCGCAGTAGCGGCGGGTCGAGGGAGGAATTCTTGGAGCCGCCTTCCGTTCAAAGGAGACCCGTTCACAGCGGGAGGAAACCGACCTTGTCCCTCCATTCTTCCGCGTCGCTGGCCACCCAGATGATTCGCAGATCACCAATATCGAGCTCTTGCGGGACGACAATCAGCCCTGGGCTCGAGCGGCCTTCGACAAATCGCGCAAAATGTGCCGGCATGGTCCTGAAGTCATGAGAAATCAGTATCCGCCCGAGATCGGCTGCCTTGTGGAGGACGTCGGGATCTGGCAAGCCGATAACCCCGCCCGCGCGGGCATCCTCGAAATCGACCACCGGCTCACGGCGGCGCAGGCCAAGAACTATCTTCTGGTTGAAATCTGCATCAGCCTGGAACCGCGGCCTCATGCGCTGGGGCTGGGCACCCTGTTCCGGGCAGCCTCCAGCTTGGAATAGAGGGCGGGATGCTGACGGCGAGCCTCGTCCCGCATTCGTACGAACTCCACTCTTCCGTCCCGCAGGTACCCGTCGATGGACGACCGATTCGCAAGGTAAAATGCAACGGCCCCGAACACCTGTTCCAGGCTGAGGGCGGGAAACGAGTTGACGATACCTTCAGGCGACTCGCCCCGCAGGAAGGCATAAACGACGGAGTCGAGGGAAACCCGGCTCCCGGCGATGAAATACCCGCCTTCACGCTGTTCGACGTATCCCGCGGCCATACCGCCCTCTGCGTATAGTATAGGGCCGGCGAGGGCCCCCGGCAAAAGTCCATCTTGACAGAGTCAGTCTCGACACGCAGCGCAAGTCCCCTGTGCAGCGGCGCCTGTACAGCGGTGCCTGGAACGGATTCGCCAGTCGAGATGTATACTAATTGCGGGCTGGGGCAACGTGGAAGTCCCCGGTGATCCAAGCAAACGGTTGGAGGAACTATGGTTCGAAATGTCCTGCTACTGGCAACCTCAGTAGCGCTATGGGCGACGGCCGCAAGCGCTTCGGGCCTCAACATCGTCCAAAACGGCGGGTTTGAGACCGGCGACCTCTCTGGATGGAGCTACTCAGAATGGAACGTCGCCGGCGTCAACGCCGACGTTGGAGCACCGACCGATACTAGCTATGTTGCCACGACCTTTTGCATATTCGGGTTTTCGGGGGGGTGCAACAACGCCAGTAACGGGGCCGACATTTCACAGTCGCTCGCGACCGCAGCCGGGCAAAGCTATACCCTGACTTTTGACTATGAGCCTCGCAGCAACGGCCTATTCGGCCCTCAAGGCGCCGAATTGGACGTGTTTTGGAGCGGCAGTTCCACGCCTTCCTACATCGTCAGCGGAAGGAATACCGGGACCTGGAGCCAGTACACCGTTCCTGATCTCGTCGCTACCGGCAGCTCAACGGTTTTGGAGTTCACCGGGGGCGACTCCTCGGGCTCCGTGGTTCTCACCGACATCTCAGTGACCGCCGATGCCGGCTCGGCCTCTCCCGAGCCGCTACCCTTCACGCTGGTTGGCAGCGGCCTCCTGGGCATGATTGGTAGCGCCCTGCGCCGCTGGCGCATCGCCTGAACCGGTTTCCGAGCCGGGCCCGCTCAAAGCCCCCGGGAGTATTTCCCCGCATCTGGCCGCGGCCCCAGCTCTTCCCGTCAACCCAGCCTTGGCTGCCGCGCCGCCTTGTTCGTGCTGGCCTGAGCGGGGGGCACAGGGCATGGACGTCATCGCCACCTTGCGAGGGATCGCCCCTGGCGCCGGTCAGGGGCGGCCCACGAAGAACGTCTCCACGCGGGGTGCTGCGAGAGCTGGCTATGGGAAGGGATCAAGCGCCGTCCTCGTGCTGGTGGTCGCTTCGGCTCAACTGTTACGGCGACACTTGAAAGCTGGTCGACCAAAGAGCCCTACCCCCGATGGGCGGCTCGCCCGGAGCCCTCATTGGCCGTACAACTCAGCCGCAAGTCGCCGTTGCACCTCAGGGACAGCGCGATCCAAGTCATCTAAGTACAGCAGGAAGTCATCCCCGGTGGACAGGGAGAATACACGCGTTTGGAACGGCAGCCGCCTCAGCGGTGTTCCCTGGATCTCTCGCCAGTAGTTTGCGATCTCGTTATCCATGAACATTGCGTCGCAGTAAGGCGAAAGACACGACATGACATCAACGTCGTTGTGGAATCCTTGCGTTGGGTGCTTCACCTGTGACGCAGCTTTCCTCGCGAGGCATGCATAGAGACTACCGGCGATTTGTCGAAACGGGGCCTGCGCCAAGCTCGTCGAGCACAGGAACATGAAGGCCATCCGGAGACCCTCCCGTCGCGGACACCCTGCGGCCTCGATCTCGTTGACCATGCCGTGGACTAATGACACGAAGGGATGCGGCTCCATGTCCTGAGGTCCGTCGGGCTGGCGGCGGCCGTTGAGGAGATCATCCCACCTGCCTATTTCGCGTTCGTAGATTGGGATCAGAAGCGGCCCCCAACCTCGCGCCTCTCGGTCCCTCCAGTGCTCCCAACTCCGATAAGGTTCCTGTTTCCAGGTGTTCTCGAAAACGTCAACCAGACGGCGATGGCTCTCGCCCCGCCAGTCGCGCAGCTTGAGTATCAGGGCGGGGGCAGGGGGCAGTTCCACTAAGATCCTAGTCCGATCTACCCAGACATCGGGATGGTCACCGCGCAACACATCCTGAGGCGTCACATCGCAGGGCCTGGAGGAATCGCGATTCAACCAACTCTTCAGGCGATCAACGACCTGGCGGTTTCGGATGCTCTCAAAGCCGCCAAACCGGACCGAGTGCGCGAACATCTCGTACCCTTCACGCAGCGCCTCGGGATCGGTCGCAACAGCCGACTCGAGCAAATGCGCCTCGGAATGGGGGCAGACAATTGCTTGCAGGTCGCTGAGCCGCACGAGCTTGTCGTACAGGGTGTGGTAGAAGGGCTGCACTCGCTTCGCCTTTGACCGGACGAGCATCAGATTGGAGACGACGAACTGGTCGAGGTAGATGATCGCCTTGTGTACCTTGGGCAACGGGAAGCTCTCCCTGTGCAGGCAGTCGCGACATTGGCGCAAGGCGAAATCCGGCCCTACTCGCAGGACGCCGAAGCAGTCCTTTGCGCAGGACGGACATGCAACGAACGGAGGCATGGCGAGTTGCCTCGGGTCGAAATCTCGTGCTTCAGGCACTATCCTACCCCATCCGCGCCGCCGCGATGGCCGCCTGGCCCAGGGCGATCCCTCCGTCGTTGGGCGGCACCGAAGCGTGCAGGAATACTTCGAACCCCGCCTCTCGCAGCAACTCCACTGTGCGCGAGACCAGCCTCACATTCTGAAACGTGCCGCCGCTCAGGCACACGCGGCCCAGCCCGCTCTCCACGCGGATGCGGCGGCAGGTCTCGACAATCGCGTCCGCCACGGTGTTGTGGAACCGCGCCGCAATCGCCCGCTGCCGGCTCCCCGCCAGCCACAATCCGCTCGATGGCCGGGCGGAAGTCGATTTCCAACATCTGCCCTTCGGCGATCTCGAACGGGTACGGCGCGGCGTCCGCGTCCCCGGCGATGTTCTCCAGTTCGATCGCGGCCTGCCCCTCGAACGTCACCTCCCGCCGCACGCCCGCGAGCGCCGCCACGGCGTCGAACAGGCGCCCGCACGACGACGTCGCCACCGTGTTCACGCCCGTCTCGATCATCCGCCGCACCACGCGCAGGCGCTCTTCGGGAACGGCGCGCAGCCGCGCGGGCGTCTCGAAGCCCGCGCCAAACGTGTCCTGGCAATATGCCAGCGCGGCGCGCCACGGTTCGCGGACGGCGGCGTCCCCACCGGCCAGCGGCACGTAGCGCAGATGGCCGCGGCGCTCGAACCCGGCGTACCCGGCCACCAGGAACTCGCCGCCCCAGATGGCGCCGTCGGGGCCGTAGCCGGTGCCGTCGAACGCCACGCCGATCACCTCGCCCTCCAGCCGGTTCTCCGCCATGCAACTGGCGATGTGCGCGTGGTGATGCTGCACGCCGAACTGCGCCAGGCCGGCCAGCGACATCGCGTAGCGGGTGCTCAGGTAACCGGGATGCAGGTCGTAGGCCACGGCCCGCGGCGTCACGCGGAACAGCTTCTTCAGGTTGGCCAGGGTCTCTTCGAAGAAGACCAGCGTCTCGTAGTTCTCCAGGTCGCCGATGTGCTGGCTCAGGATGGCGTGGCGGCCCTTGGTGAGGCAGAACGCGTTCTTCAACTCGCCGCCCACCGCCAGCAACTCGGGCACCTCGCGGCCCAGGTCGAGCGGTTGCGGCACGTACCCGCGCGAGCGGCGCAGCAGGCGCTCGCGGCCTTCGACGATGCGCACCACCGAATCGTCGGCGCGCATGTAAATGGCGCGGTTGTGGGTGAGGAACCAGTCGGGCACGCCGGCCAGGTGCTCGCGCGCCTCGCGGTTGTCCACCACGATGGGCTCCTCGCTCAGGTTGCCGCTGGTCATCACCAGCGCGGCGAACGGCGCGTCGCGGAAGAGCAGGTGGTGCAGCGGCGTGTAGGGCAGCATCACGCCCAGGGTGCGATTGCCGGGCGCGATGTGCTGCCACGCCGCGGGCTCGCGCGCCGGCAGGATCACGATGGGGCGGCGCGGGCCGGCGAGCGCGGCGCGGGCTTCGGCGGAGACTTCGCAGATCTCCCCGGCCGCCGCCAGGTCGCGCACCATCAGCGCGAACGGTTTCTCGCTGCGTCGCTTGCGCTCACGCAGGCGCTGAGCCGCGGCGGCATTGCGCGCGTCGCACGCCAGGTGGAATCCGCCCAGGCCTTTGATGGCCACGATCTCGCCCGCGCCCAGCCGGCGGCGGGCCCCCTCGATGGGCGCCGAAAGCGACGGGCCGCACGCCGCGCAGGCGTTCGGTTGCGCGTGGAAGCGGCGGTTGGCCGGGTCGTCGTACTCCCCCTGGCAGGCGGCGCACATGCGGAATGGCGCCATGGTGGTATTGGGCCGGTCGTAGGGGATGTCGCGCACGATGGTGTAGCGCGGACCGCAGTTGGTGCAGTTGGTGAAGGCGTAGCAGAAGCGGCGGTTGGCGGGATCGGCGAGGTCGTCGAGGCAATCCACGCAGGTGGCTACATCGGGAGACACCAGCGCGAATTCGCCGGTTTTGGAAGTGCTGGGCTCGATGACGAAATCCGCGCCGCCCACGGGCGCCATCTCCGTGACGGCGAGGTCCTGAATCCAGGCGAGCGGCGGCGCATCGCGCATCAGCGCTTGGAGGAAACCATCGACGGCCGGCGCGTCCCCCTCAACCTCTGCGATCAGTCCGGCAGACGTATTGCGCACGGCGCCGCTCAGCCCCAGCCGCCGCGCCAGGTTGTAAACGAACGGGCGGAATCCGACCCCCTGTACAATTCCCCGTAGACGTGCTTGGACACGGCGTGTCAAGCTACAACTTTATCAGGCGGTACCCGGTGGCGACGGAGCTGGGCGAGCGCGGGCGCAGCACACGGGGCTCAGGCACGCCACCCTGAACCGCGAGCGGGGTACCCACTGGGCCCCGAGCGGCCCGGCGCGGCTAGAGTCTAGCCGTTTGAAAATCGCAAGCACTTGAACCTACGCTACTTAAGTAAGCCTCCGCGGCTTGAGTCAAGCCGTTGTGCGAGTCGGGCCGCTCCCTTACGACCGCGGTTCTGTGGTTGCCGCTGCGCGCGCACCGCCCACGCGCCCCGCCCCCGGTCTGCTACCATCGGCCACATGGACGCCATCGAAATCAGCGGCGTGACGAAGACCTTCGGAGAGCTTGCGGCGGTCGACGATCTGTCGCTCACGGTGCCGGAAGGGTCGGTGTACGGATTCATCGGTCCCAACGGCTCGGGCAAGACCACCACCATGCGCATGGTCGTGAACATCTTCTATCCCGACCGCGGCTCGATCCGCGTCTTCGGACAGGATCTGCGCGCCGGCCGGTCGCCGCATGTCGGGTACCTGCCGGAGGAGCGCGGTTTGCACCGCCGCATGGAGGTGCGCGCGCTGCTGGAGTTCCACGGCGAGTTGCGCGGCGGCCGGAACGTCACCGCCGAGGTGAACCGGTGGCTGGCGCGCCTGGATCTGGCCCACTGCGCCAAGCAGCGCGTTGACACGCTCAGCAAGGGCATGAGCCAGAAGGTGCAGTTCATCGCCGCGGTGGTGCCCGAGCCCAAGCTGCTGATCCTCGACGAGCCCTTCACCGGCCTCGACCCGGTGAGCGTGGACGTGATCCGCACCGCCATCCTGGAACTGCGGCGCCGCGGGGCCACGGTGATCCTCAGCACCCACGACATGAGCGTGGCGGAGAGCCTGTGCGATTCCATCCTGATGATCTATCGCGGCCGCAAGGTGCTGGACGGAACGCTGGAGGCGATTCAAGGGCAGTACGGCAACGACACCATTCGCGTCTCGGCTGCGGGCGGCTTCGACGGCCTTCCGGGCGTGGAGAAGGTCCGCGACCTCGGGCAGGTGCAGGAGTTGCGGATGGCGCGCGGCTGCGATCCGCAGGAAGTGCTGCGCGCGCTGGTGGCCCGCACGCGCGTGAGCAGCTTCTCGGTAACCAAGCCCTCGCTCCACGACATTTTCGTGCGCATTGCCGGCCAGGAAGCGGCCGAAGAACGGGAGGCGCGTCATGCATAGAATCCTGCTGGTGGCCAGGCGCGACTATCTGGCGTCGGTCCGCTCCAAGCCGTTTCTTTTCGGCCTGATCCTGGCGCCCATCCTAGGCTGCAGCGGGTTCCTGGTCGTCGGATTGATGAAAGTCAAACCGGACCTGCAGCCGCGGCGGATCGCCATCGTCGACCGCACCGGCGTGGCCGCCGCGGCCATCGCGGAAGCGGCCACCGAGAAAAACGCCAGGGAGCTGTTCGACAAGAAGACCGGACACCAGTTGACGCCGCGCTACGATTTTGAAATCGTGACGCCGGACGATGCCGACCCGAACGCGCAGCGCCTGACGCTATCCGACCGCGTGCGCCGCCGCGATCTTTTCGCGTTCCTCGACGTCGGCCGCGACGCCGTGCATCCTCCGAAATCCGGCGACTCCGCGAACGAGAAGGTGCCGGAGTCCAGCCGGGTCAACTACTATTCGAACGCCGGCGGCATCGACGAAACCCGCATGTGGATCTCCGGTCCGGTCGGCGACGGTTTGCGCCGCGTCCGGCTCGCTCAGCTTGGCGTGGACCACTCTCATTTCGCGGACGTGCTAGCCTCGGCAACGGTCCAGACCATGAGCCTGATCCGGCGCGACGAGAACACCGGCAAGATCGAAAAGGCGCGCAAGAAGAGCGACGCGGAAGGGTTCGCGGTTCCCTATGTGCTGGTGATGCTGCTGATGATGATCGTTCTGGCATCCGCCGGCCCCATGCTGGGTGGCGTGGCCGAGGACAAGATGCAGCGGGTATTCGAGATGCTGCTGGCATCGGCCACGCCCCTCGAGTTGATCATGGGCAAGGTGGCGGCCGCGGTGGCGCTCTCGCTCACCAGCTCGGTGCTCTACGTGGCGGGCGGCCTGGTGGTGCTGTCGGCGATGGCCGAGATGGGATTGGCCCCGCTGACACTGCTGCCATGGTTCGTGGTCTACCTGGTGGCCGATGTGATGGTGCTGTGCGGCCTGGCGGCGGCGCTGGGGGCGGCCTGCGCCAGCCCCAACGATGCGCAGCACCTTGCCATCCTGCTCTTCATGCCGGTCCTGCTTCCCATGTTCCTCATCATGCCGGTGATGCAGCAGCCCAACGGCGCGATTGCCCTGGCGGCATCGTTCTTTCCTCCGTTCACCCCGATGCTGATGCTGGTACGCCAGGCGATACCCGGAGGCGTTCCCGCCTGGCAGCCTTGGGTGGGCCTGGCGGGAGTGCTGCTCTGGACCTACGCCACGACCTGGGCCGCCGCGCGGATTTTCCGCGTCGCGATTCTGATGCAGGGCAAGACCGCGTCGTATGCCGACCTGTTTCGCTGGGCCGTCCGCGGGTGAAGCTGCATCATGACGCACCAGCAATATGTGAAAGAAGCTTGGAAATCACGAGCGCTACGCTGACCGTCGATCCGAAGTAATACGCCCGGCTCGCGAACCGCGTTATGGCAATCCTGGTTCAGGCTTACGACGGCCGTCACCACCCTCTGCCCCCGTGCGCCCCCAACGAAATGCCGGCCTACCCGATGGAGACGAGCGGACGAACCGCCAAGGACCTGCTGCCGGTGCTGGGTACGCGCGGGCGGGTTTCGGAGGTGCTAAGCGGGAAGCGGTCTATAAGTAAGGAGTAGGCCAAGAAACTGGCGGCAGTGTTCAAGGTCGCGGTGGATCTGTTCATTTATGTGGGCGGGAGGAACGAGACGGCCAAGCGGGGCCCTTACTGCTCCGGAGATGGGACAACGACCGCCTGGCCAGGCTGGATTGTCCGCAGTGCCTGGAGAATCGGCTCCAGCAATTGCAGCAAGTCTTCGATCTGGTTTGTTCGCGAACGAATCAAGATGACCGAGAGCTTCCGGCCCGCGAGATCGTGGTCGCGAGGGATGCCCTGGTTGACGGTCAATAGGACGTCGTACCCCGCGTCCCAGGCCGCCTGGAGTAACTCGCCGTTCTTAGTGCCCTTGAGTCCCGCCCATTGAGCCGTATGGGCGTCCGGGAAGCTGTGCCGGAAATCGAGCGGCCGGCACTCGTCAGTGGGACTCGTTTGACTGACTGCGTGCCGGACCGACTTCAGGCACAAAGGGCCCCCTATATCTGTTATCCTAAATGTAGGAAATCTCCACATGTGCCTGGCAGTGCCCGGAAAAGTCCTCGAATCCACTGACATCGGCTCGAACCGGATTGCGAAGGTCCAGTTTGGCGGCGTCACCCGCACGGTGTATCTGGACCTGCTGCCCGAAGCCGGCGTCGGCGACTATGTGCTGGTCCACGTGGGGTTCGCCATCAGTAAGATCGATGAAGTCGAGGCCCAGCGCACCTACGCGCTGCTGGAGGAGCTGGGCAACGTCCTCGAAGACGAAACGGGGCCGCCGGAGAGCGGCGCGTGAAGTATATCGACGAATACCGCGACGCCGGGCTGGCGAAATCGATCGCCCAGGCCATCCGGGCGCGCGTCACGCGGCCGTGGGTGCTGATGGAAATTTGCGGCGGCCAGACCCACGCCATCATGCGCTACGGGTTGGACGAACTGCTGCCGCCGGAAATCGAGCTGGTGCACGGGCCGGGGTGCCCGGTGTGCGTGGCGCCGCTCGAAATCATCGATAAGGCGCTGGACATCGCGGCGCGGCCGGAGGTGATCTTCGTCTCCTACGGCGACATGCTGCGCGTGCCGGGGTCGCGCACCGACCTGTTCCGCGTAAAGGCCGCCGGCGGCGACGTGCGCATCGCCTACTCGCCCATGGACGCGGTGAAACTGGCGCGCCAGAACCCGTCGCGGAAAGTGGTGTTCTTCGCGATCGGGTTCGAGACCACCGCCCCGGCCAACGCCATGGCGCTGTGGCAGGCCAAACAGGAAGGGCTGCGGAACTTCTCCATGCTGGCGGCGCACGTGTTGGTACCGCCGGCCATGCGCGCCATTTTGGGATCGCCCGAGTGCCGCGTGCAGGGGCTGATCGCGCCGGGGCACGTGTGCGCGGTGATGGGCTGGCGCGAGTACGAAGACCTGGCGCGCGAGTTCCGCCTGCCGGTGGTGGTCGGCGGATTCGAGCCCATCGACCTGCTGGAGGCCATTCGCATGCTGGTGGCGCAGCTTGAAGAAGGCCGCGCGGAAGTGGAGAATCAGTATGTCCGCTCGGTGACGCGCGAGGGCAACCAGGCGGCGCAACGGATCATGGAACGGGTGTTCGAAGTGACCGACCAGAAGTGGCGCGGCATCGGGCGGATTCCGGCGAGCGGCTACCGCATCCGCGCGGAGCTGGCGGATTACGACGCCGACCGGATCTTCGGCACGGGGGGGATCACCGCCGAGGAGCCCGAGGAGTGCATCAGCGCGCTGGTGCTGCAAGGGTTGAAGAAGCCCGCCGATTGCGCCGCGTTCGGCGAGCGCTGCACGCCCGAGTTTCCGCTAGGCGCGCCCATGGTTTCGAGCGAAGGAGTATGCGCCGCGTACTATGCCTACCGTCGGCGCGCGCCCGGAGGCGTGCAATGAACCAGTTCGTCTGTCCCGCGCCCATCGCCACGCACGACGCTTTCGTGGCGCGCCACGCGTCGGGCGGTAGGCTCGGGGGCATGTGCGCCGGATGCTCTTCCTACCGCCGGCGCGCGCCCGGAGGCGTGCAATGAACCAGTTCGTCTGCCCCGCGCCCATGGCCACGCGCGACGCTTTCGTGGCGCGCCACGCGTCGGGCGGTAGGCTCGGCGGCGTGTGCGCCGGATGCTCTTCCTACCGCCGGCGCGCGCCCGGAGGCGCGCAATGAACCAGTTCGTGTGTCCCGCGCCCATCGCCACGCGCGACACCGTCCTGCTGGGCCACGGGTCGGGCGGCAAGCTCAGCGCCGAATTGCTGCGCGACGTGTTTCTGCCGGCGTTCGCCAACCCGGTGCTGGACCGGCTGGAGGACCAGGCGGCCATCACGGTGGGCGGCGCGCGCCTGGCGTTCACCACGGATTCCTTCGTGGTGAAGCCGCTGTTCTTCCGCGGCGGCGACATCGGATCGCTGGCGGTCCACGGCACGGTCAACGACCTGGCGGTGGGCGGCGCGCGGCCGCTCTACCTCAGCGCGGCCTTCATCCTGGAAGAGGGCTTCGCGATGGAGGCGCTGCGGCGGATTGTCGCGTCCATGACCGAGGCGGCGTGCGCGGCGGGTGTGCAGATCGTCACCGGCGATACCAAGGTGGTGGAACGCGGCAGCGGCGACGGCGTGTACATCACTACTACCGGCATCGGCCTGATGCGCGACGGGCTTTGTCTCTCGGCCTCGAGCGCCGCCCCGGGCGACGCGGTGATTCTGAGCGGCAGCATCGGCGACCACGGCATCGCGATTCTTTCCGAGCGCGAAGGGCTGGAACTGGAGACCGAAGTGCGCAGCGATTCGGCGGCGCTGAACACTCTGGTGGACGCCATGCTGGACGCCAGCTTGCGGATCCGCGCGATGCGCGATCCCACGCGCGGCGGCCTGGCCAGTACGCTGAATGAGATCGCGGCCCAATCGCGCGTGGGCATCGAGATCGACGAGCGGGCCATCCGGGTTGGCGATGCGGTGCGCGGCGCCTGCGAGCTGCTGGGGTTCGATCCGCTGTACGTCGCCAACGAGGGCAAGCTGGCGGCGGTGGTGGAGCGCGAGGCGGCCGAAGCGGTAGTCGCGGCCATGCGCCGCCATCCGCTGGGCCGCGATGCGGCGATCATCGGCACCATCACCGCCGCGCACCCCGGCATGGTCACCATGCGCACGGCCTTCGGCACCACGCGCATCGTGGACATGCTGGCGGGCGACCAACTGCCGAGGATCTGCTGACATGCACGAGCTGGGAATCGCCAACTCGATCCTGGAGGCCGTGAAGACCGAGCTGCAGCCGCACCCCGGAGCGCGCCCGGTGCGGATCGCGGTGACGGTGGGCGCGCTCTCGGGCGTGGACCGCGACTCGCTCGCGTTCTGCTTCGAGGCCATCGTCAAGGGCACGCCGTTCGAGTTGCTGGCGCTCGATCTCAAGGAAGCCGCGGCCGACGAACTGGAACTGACCTGCCTGGAACTGGAGGAACCGACGCCATGAGCACGACCACGACCAAGGTGCCTTTGGAACGCAAAGTCCTTAGCGAGAACGACCGCCTGGCGGCCGAACTGCGCGCGGAATTCGCCCGGCACGGCATCCGCTGCCTGAACCTCATCAGCTCGCCGGGGTCGGGCAAGACCGCGCTGCTGGAGCGGACGCTCGGGGCGTTCGACCCGGCCATGCGCGTGGCCGTGCTGACAGGCGATATCCAGACGGACGCCGACGCGCGGCGCCTGGCGCGCTACGGCTTCCCGGTGCGGCAGATTACAACCGCGGGGGCGTGCCACCTGGACGCGCGCATGGTGGCCAAGGCGCTGGAAGGCTGGGACCTGGCGCAACTCGATCTGCTGTTCATCGAAAACGTCGGCAACCTGGTCTGCCCTACCAGCTACGACTTGGGCGAGGTGGCCAAGGTGGTGTTGCTGAGCGTGGCCGAAGGCGAGGAGAAGCCGCTCAAGTACCCCGGCATTTTCTTCAAATCGAAGCTCATGGTACTGACCAAGATCGACTTGCTTCCCTACGTGCCGTTTCGTCTCGACGACGCCATCGCCAACGCGCGCGCCATCCAGCCGGATATCGAGATTCTGCGGGTTTCGAACACCACCGGCGAGGGCTTGGAGACGTGGATGGAGTGGCTGCGGCGGCCGGCGTAGCAAGCCGCCGCGGCTGCAACCCCCTATACTGGTCTTCATGCCGTCCACCGCGCTCGTCGATCCGCCGCGCAACCAATTCCCGGCCAGTCTGCGTGCCCGGGCCGGACAGCCCGAGCCGTTCCTCCGGGTCACGGCCACTTGCGAGGTTGGTGCCGCGTCATGCCGTTGCTGAGCGGGATTCACCCCGTGGCCGAGGCCCTCCGCGCCGGCCGGCCGTTGGAGCGCCTGCTGATCGCACAGGGAGCCGGAGGGGCGCGCCTTCAGGAGATCATCGACCTGGCCCGCCGCGCCGCGGTCCCGGTGCGTTTCGAGCCGCGCGCCGCGCTCGACCGCATGGCCGGAACCCCCGCGCACCAGGGCGTGGTTGCTTTGGGAGCCGCCAGCAAGTATGCCGGACTGGACGCCGCCACCGCGGCCCCGCTGGTGGTGGCGCTCGACGGCGTCGAGGATCCGCACAACCTGGGCGCCATCGTGCGCACCGCCTGCGCGGCCGGCGCCGGAGCGGTGGTGATTCCCGAACGGCGCGCCGCCAGCCTCACCGACGTGGTGGCCAAGGCCGCCGCCGGCGCCCTGGAGCATGTCCCCATCGTGCGCGTCACCAACCTCAACCGCGCGTTGGAGGATTTCAAGCGGCGCGGCTACTGGATTTACGGCCTGGACGAACGCGGCTCCGCCGTCTACACCGAGGCCGATTATGCCTCGCCCGCCGTCCTGGTGCTGGGCGGCGAGGGCAAGGGACTGCACGAACAGGTCCGCAAACACTGCGACCTGCTGGTGCGGATTCCCATGGCCGGCCAAATCCCGTCGCTCAACGTTTCGGTGGCCGCCGGAGTTTTTCTGTTCGAGTGGCGCAGACGGCAGCCCGCAACGCGATAGAATCGGATTGATCCCGATGAACCACTATCTGTTGACGCACGTATTCGTAAATCACCGCCTGACGACCGCGCTGCTCGGCAGGATTCAGCAGGCCGGCATCCCCGCGGTCGAGATCTTCTGCGCCCGCCAGCACCTGGACTATTACAATAAGGCTCAGATCGACGAACTGGGGCACTTTTTCCGCGACTCGGACCTCAAGCTCCACGCGCTGCACTCGCCCATACACAACGACGAGATCTGGGGCCGCAGCGGGCCGCATGCCACGATCACCATCACCGAGCCCGTCAAGAACAAGCGTATCCCGATGGTGGACGAGATCAAGCGCGCGCTCGACATCGCCGAGGTGGCCCCCTACCGCTACCTGATCCAGCACATGGGCGTGAGCGGAGAGGAATTCAGCCTGGAGAAGGTGGACGCCTGTTTCGCGGTGCTCGAGGAACTGGCGATTTTCGCGCGGCAGCGCGGGGTCGAGATTCTGCTGGAGAACATTCCCAACGAGCTTTCCACCGCCGCGCGCCTGGTGCAGTTCAACGAGCTGACGCACCTGCGCCTCAACTTCGCCTTCGATACCGGCCATGCCAACCTGGCGGGCGGAGTGGCGGATGCCTACCGCATCATGAAGAGCCGCATCCGTTCCACCCACGTCCACGACAACGACGGCAAGGTTGACGCCCACCTGTTCCCGCTGCGAGGCGACGGCGGCACCATCGACTGGCCGGCGGCCATGCCCCTGCTGCGCTCGGGCGAGAGCCAGTACCCGCTGCTGCTGGAGTTGAAGGAAAAACCGGACATCGCCCACCCGCTGGAAGCCGCGCTGGAAGTTTTCGACAAACTGGAAGCCCTGTAGGGCCGGTACGCGAGGATCACATGATTCAACCCGGTTCTTATATTCGCGATCTGCTGCGGCGCCAGCCCGGCGAAGCCGTCACCGCCCGCGGCTGGGTGAAGACCCGCCGCGACAGCAAGAGCGTCCACTTCATCCAGCTCAACGACGGCTCTTCGCCCGTGGACCTGCAGGTGGTGCTCGAGGAGGGCGTGGCGCCGGCCGAGGTGGTGGCGCGCATTTCCACCGGCGCCAGCCTCAGCGTGGAAGGCGCGCTGGTGGCTTCGCCGGGCAAGGGGCAGGCGGTCGAGCTGAAGGCCACGTCGCTGCGGGTTCACGGCGACGCCCCGGAGGATTACCCGCTGCAGAAGAAGCGGCACACCCTCGAGACGCTGCGCGGCATGGGACATCTGCGCGCCCGCACCAATACCCTGAGCGCGGTCTTCCGCGTGCGCAACGCGCTGGCGGCGGCTGTGCACAGGTTCTTCCAGGACCGCGGATTCCTATACGTCCACACGCCCATCGTCTCCGCCTCCGATGCCGAAGGCGCGGGTTCGATGTTCGCGGTTTCGTCGCCCGAATTCGAGAAGGAGTTCGGTCACGGGTTCTTCGGCCGCCCGGCCTACCTGACGGTCAGCGGCCAATTGGAAGCCGAGATCTTCGCTCACGCCTTCGCCAATGTGTACACGTTCGGTCCCACCTTCCGCGCCGAAAACTCGAACACTCCGCGCCACCTGGCCGAGTTCTACATGATCGAGCCGGAAATGGCCTTCTGCGCGCTCGACGAAGATCAGGACCTGGCCGAAGCCTTCCTCAAGAGCCTGGTGGAGCAGACCCTGGCCGCCTGCCGCCCCGATCTGGAGTACCTGGGAAAATGGTACGAGCCGGAGTTGCTCAAAACCCTGGAGTCCCTGGTGGAGAGCCGCTTCGAGCGCATCACCTACACCGAAGCCGTGGATCTGCTGGCGAAATCCGGCCGCGCGTGGGAGTTTCCCGCCGGCTGGGGCGCGGACCTGCAAAGCGAACACGAGCGCTACCTCACCGAGGAGCTCTTCAAGAAGCCGGTGATCGTCACCGGGTATCCGCGCGACATCAAGGCGTTCTACATGCGCTCGAACGACGACGGGAAGACCGTGGCCGCCATGGACGTGCTGGTGCCGCGCATCGGCGAGATCATCGGCGGAAGCCAGCGCGAGGAGCGCCACGACGTGCTGCTGCAGCGAATCCGCGAACAGGCCGCGCGCGGTATGAAGGAGGAATCCTACGCCTGGTATCTGGACCTGCGCCGTTTCGGCGGCGTGGAACACTCGGGCTTCGGCATGGGCTTCGAGCGGATGATGATGTACCTGACCGGCATGAAGAATATCCGCGACGTGATTCCGTTCCCGCGCACGCCGGGGAACGCGGAATTTTGATATGGGCCGCTGATGTCGGAGAGGGGCTCGACTTTGGATCGACGCGAATGGGGCCTGTCCCACACGGGCAGGACCGAGAGTCCGCAGCCAAAGCAGCCAAAGCATGTGGTCAACGAGTGAAGAAGTGGTGTAAAATCAGACGTTTCCCCGGTGGTGTTTTGAAGCGGGATGATCGGACAGCAACAGCATGGCCACAGAACCAGCTTTCATAACGATGGGTACGCCGGCGGACAAGATCGACGTTCTGCTGAGCTACCGCATAGTCAAGCTGTTTTCAGAGGGCCTATACTCCAGTCCCAACAAGGCAATCGAGGAGCTCGTAGCCAACTCCTTCGACGCCGGTGCCCGCCGCGTTCTCGTCCTGCATTCCGCCAACATGCACGACCAGGACGCGACCATCGCCGTGATCGACGACGGCGAGGGCATGGGGATGGAGGGCCTGAAACAGCACTGGCTCATTGGCGTCAGCAACAAGCGTGCCATCGAGAAACTGCCCATGGGCAGGCAGCAGATTGGGCAGTTCGGCATCGGAAAGCTCTCTACCTACGTGCTGGCCGATCGCCTCACGCACATCAGCAAGAGCAAGGGCAAGTACTACTCGACCACGATGGACTACACGGCCATCGAGAAGCGGGTCCTAGAGGAGGTCGAGCCGAAGAAGCCAATCAAGCTGGTGCTGCTGGAGCTGACGGAAGCCGAGGCCAACACCGCACTCGCTAGGTGGACGAACACAACCGCTTTCAAGAATAGCAACCTCCCGCTCTTCGGCAGGGGTGCCCCGACGACGTGGACGGCGGCAATCATGTCTTCGCTGAAGAAGAAAGTCCACGACATCAAGCCCGGCATGCTGGAATGGGTTCTCCGCACGGCCCTTCCGCTCCGGCCGGACTTCGGGATCTGGCTCAACGGCAAGAAGCTTGTCCCAAGCAAATCCGGCAAGGGACTGATCGGTACTTGGGTGCTAGGCAAGGACATCTTGACACTGCCCAAGCCAGCACCGAAGGGCATCACCGCGAAGGAAGATGGCGAGGTTCCCAAAACTAGCGAACATCGTTTCGGCCTGGACGTGCCCGGCCTCGGACGTGTCACCGGGTACGCCGAAGCCTATAAGGACTTGCTGACCGGCAAGTCGGATGCGATTGGCCGCAGCCACGGATTCTTTGTGTTCATCCGCGGGCGGCTGATCAATGTCGTCGATGGGCATTTCGGACTGAATCCAAATGAGTTGCGACACGGCACATTCGGTCGCTTTCGGTTGGTCATCAACATCGACAGCCTTGACGAGGAGCTTCGCGCGAACCGGGAAACCATCAGCGAAGGCACCTTACTTGGGACCACGCAGGACCTTCTCTGGGGCATTTTCAATTTCGTCCGGCCCAACATCGACAAGCACGACGCCGACGAACTACCAGGTGCGAAGCTCGCCCGGAACCTCGCAGATAGCCCAGGAAGTCTCTCGCGCCAGCCGATCGTCGAGCTAGCCCGCGCCGTCGTCGATGGACGCACCCGCTCACGTTATCTTATCGTGCCCCGCCACCGCACCGACGAGGAGCGGCAAGCTTTCATTCATGCGCTGGAGAAGCGGGCGGACAATCCAAAGACCTTCGTTACCGACTTTTCGATCGACTGGGATGGCACATCGGAAAACGGATTCGCCCGATACGACACGCAAACTGGGGCGATCCTTGTCAATGGCTGGCATCCATTCGTGACGACGTTCCAAGACGAGTTTTTGAACAAGAAGGTACGCCAGCCGCTGGAAGTCCTCGCCTTGGCGGAAGTGTTGTTGGAAGCTCACCTTCACTCCATCGAAGTCAGGCAGGAACAGACCGACGAACTGCTGAACGCTCGCGATCAACTGCTGCGCGCGCTAGCCAACCAGTCCGGGCGGCAGGGTCCATTTGCTGTTGCCCACATGCTTCTTGAGAAACGGAACAACCCGGATGGCCTCGAAGACGCATTGTGCGCAGCCTTCACGAGCCTTGGCTATGACGTGCGGCACATCGGCGGGAGGGGCAAGCCCGACGGTGTGGCTGTCGCCAAGCTTGCCGGCGACGTGTCCGGCAGGCAGAAGCGGTACTCCGTCGTGCTCGAGTCCAAGAGCAAGGAACAAGATAGGGGGACGATCGCGGCTGGCACCGTGGATATCAGCGCCGTCATCCGTCATCGCGATGACAAGGAGTACGATTGCGATCACGCGGTTATTCTTGGCCGAGACTTCCCGACAAAACAGGGCGAGAAGACCGCCTTGGCTCAGGACATCACCAATGATCGGAGGAACACTGAAGCGTGCGGCCGTCCGAAGACAATTACACTCATTACCATTGATGATCTTGCTCAGTTGGTGCGTCTCAGGCCGCTCCGGCAGATCGGGCTTGGCAGGTTGCGGGAGCTATTCAAGTGCGCCCTTCCCGAAGACTCACGCAAGTGGATTGAGGGCATTCACGACGCCAAGGTGAAGAAGTTGCCTATCAAACAGATCGTCGAGACCATAGAGGCGCAGCAGGAGAAATGGAAGAAGAGCGCAGTCAAGTACTCCGGGCTACGTGAAGCTCTCTCCAATCTCGCTCAGCCCGTCCTGTACGAAACCGACAGGGATCTGTTTGACATCTGCCTAACACTAGCCCAGATGTCAGAGCGCACGATGTTCGCCACCCCTGAAACGGTCGAGCTGGATCAAAGCGCTGCCAACGTCATTGCCGCCATTGAGGCTTCCATGAGGGAGTACGACGATCTTCCGACGCGTAGCAACGAAAGAGCATGAGGTTACACAAGAAGACGATATACGAGGCCCTCGGCCGCGAGCCTGTCCATCCTTTCCCGGCGCGAATGGCGCCAGGTATTGCCCTCGGCGTCATGTCCGGCGTAGAAGAATCCCTAGTGCTTGACCCGATGATGGGGTCAGGGACTGTGTTGGCGATGGCTCGCGCGAACGGACACCGCGGTATCGGATTCGACATCGACCCGCTGGCCGTGCTGATCTCCAAGGTTTGGACGACCGCCTTCGACCCCCAGGAGATCCGGAACGAGGCAGACTTCGTGCTGACAAACGCTGGGGGCCATTTCAGGAACCTGACCGTCGGCGACGCTTACCCTGCCACAGCCGATGGAGAGACAGCCCAGTTTCTACGGTACTGGTTTGACGGCGATGCCCGCCGGCAGCTCGCCGCGCTCTCCATGGCGATAGAGAAAGTGAAATCCGAGGTTGCCCGCAACGCGATCTGGTGTGCATTCTCGCGCCTTATCATAAGCAAGCAGTCGGGCGCGTCCCGCGCTATGGATCTCTCTCACAGCCGGCCGCACCGAGCGTTCGATGTCGCTCCGGAGAAGCCGTTCAATAAGTTCCTGTCTGCGGTCGAACGCGTGATCGCGAACGGCATCGACAAGAACTCGCCCGACACGGGCCACGAGCCGAATATCAGGATGGGTGATGCCCGACGGATGCCGCTGGAGAACAACTCCGTCGATCTCGTCTTGACCTCACCGCCCTACCTGAACGCGATCGACTACATGCGTTGCAGCAAGTTCTCCCTTGTGTGGATGGGCTATAAGATTGCTGATTTGCGGCAGGTACGAACTGACAGTGTAGGAACAGAGGCCGGGGATGAGACCCTCGACGACGATAAGGATGTCCGCTCGATCATCGACGCTCTGAAGCTCTGCCCCAAACTGGAAAGGCGGCACGAGCGGATTCTCGCCCGCTACATCCACGACATGCGTGGAGCCATCGGCGAGGTCGGACGCGTCCTCTCAAGAACTGGCAAGGCCGTTTACGTCGTCGGCGAGAACACGCTCCGAGGGACCTACATCCGCACATCCATCATCGTTACCAGGCTCGGGGAACTGGCCGGACTCTGCCTGAAACAGAGGCGTAGACGCACACTGCCGGCGAACCGCCGATACATGCCGCCACCGTCGGGAGCCATTGGGACCATGAACTCCCGGATGCGACGGGAGGTCGTTCTCAGCTTCGCCCACTGATGGATTGCGGCGGTTCGCTCAAGTATACAACGTGCCGCTTCGGTCCGGCTGAGGAGACTTGTCCAATACAAGATGAGCCTGAAGCGGAAACGCTTTCCAATACAAGATGAGCCTGAAAAGTGGCGGTCCGCCGCCGGGTGGGGCATCCTGCGAGGGAATGCAAATTCGAATGCGAAATGCAGAGTCCCTGGAACCGGAAGCGATCGGCGCGTTTCTGGAAGCCAGCCAGAAGATCGAGTTCGCCGGGCAGAGCCAGGAGGAAATCTACAGTTGGGTGAAGGAGACGTTGATTCAGCAGGAGTACTTCCACCACGGCAAGAAGCTGCGAGGCGTGATCCGCGCCTACCTCGAGAAGGTGACGGGGCGAAGCCGGGCCCAGATCGCGCGCCTGATCCAGCGATACCGCCAGACCGGCGAGCTGAAGTCGCGAGCCGGCCGGCGCCATCGGTTCGGCCGCAAGTACACCGCAGCCGACATCCGGTTGCTGGCCGAGGTCGACCGCGCGCACGAGCGCCTCAGCGGGCCGGCGACGCGCCACATTCTGGAGCGGGAGTACCAGCAGTACAACAAGAAGGAATTCGCGCGGCTGGCGGGGATTTCGGTCGCGCACCTGTACAACTTGAGAGGGACGGCCGCGTACCGGAAGCGGGCGGCGGTGTTCGTGCCCACGCATCCCACGGCGATTCCGATCGGACAGCGGCGGCGGCCGGACCCGAACGGGGAGCCCGGCTACCTGCGGGTGGACACGGTTCACCAAGGGGATTGGGAAGGCGTCAAGGGCGTCTTCCATATCAACGCGGTCAACGAGGTGACGCAATGGGAAGTGGTGGGGTGCGCCGAGGCAATCAGCGAGCGGTTCCTGATTCCGGTGCTGGAGGCGATGCTGCACCAGTTTCCGTTCCGCATCCAGGGCTTTCATTCCGACAACGGTTCGGAGTTCGTCAACTACAAGATAGCCAAGCTGCTGAACAAGTTGCTGATCGAGTTCACGCGCTCGCGGCCGAACCGCAGTCAGGACAACGCACAGGTGGAAAGCAAGAACGGGGCGGTGATCCGCAAGCACATCGGCTACGGGCACATCCCGGGAGGGCAGGCCGAGCGGGTGCACCAGTTCTACACGGCGCACTTCAACCCGTATCTGAACTTCCATCGTCCCAGCGGCTTCGCCCGAGTCGTGGAGGGCCAGCGGGGCAAGCGAAGGAAAGTGTACCGGTTGGGGGACTACGCCACACCCTACGAGAAGTTGAAATCGCTGCCCCAGGCGGAGAAGTTTCTCAAGCCGGGGATCAGCTTCAAGCAACTGGACAGACGCGCCGGGCAGATGAGCGATACCGAGGCGGCACGCAAGATGCGCCAGGCCAAGGCGGCGCTGTTGCGTGCGGTGAAGGTGGAAGCGCCGGTGCCGCCGCGGGACTGAGGGTCTGACTATGCAAGATATGCCTGAGGGGCGAGTTGAGTTCTTGATGCCGCGCGCAAACAGCGCGCGCGGTAAGGTGCGCGGGGCGCTGCCCCGGACCCCCGCCAGGGGGACGCCCCCTGAAACCC
>CAWCVR010000005.1:0-164044 GCA_963799105.1 Bryobacterales bacterium | reverse complement strand
CGCGCCGCGGCACGGCCAGCCGGAGCAGTTCCAGGTCCGCGGGAACGTCGCGCCCTTGTTCGTCGCGGTCCATCGAAACCGAGCCGCGCTCCATGCCGCGAACGCCGGAGATGATGAATGCCGCGGCTGCCAGCGCGCCGGCGGGGTACTCCGACTGCGGCACGTGAGGGATGAAGCGCATCGCATCCACGTGCGCCGCGAGGCCCCCGGCGGGCGTGACCACCGGGACACCCTTCTCCTTGAGCAGGGCCACGAAGTACTTGATGGCGTCCGCCGAAGCGCCGGCGACATCGAGATCGACCATTTCGCGTATGCCCACGGCCATGGCTTCGATTTCCTTCGACGACATGCCGCCGTAGGTGAAGAAGCCCTCGTACAACGGAAGCCAGGGTCGTATGGCTTCGTAGAGGTCCTTGCGGTTGGTGGCGATCATGCCGCCGCGAACGCTGCAACTCTTGCGGCCGGAGAGGTACATCACATCCGCGATGCTCATCATCTCCTGGACGATCTCGGTGATGGACTTGTTCTCGTAGCCCGGCTCGCGCTGGCGAATGAAGTAGGCGTTCTCGGAAATGAGGCTGGCGTCGAGCACCAGGAAGATGCCCATGGGCTCGATCAGTTCCTTCACCTGCCGCAGGTTTTCGACGGAGAACGGCTGGCCGCCGATCAGGTTGGTGGTGGCTTCCATGCGCACGAAGGAGACGTTCTCCTTGCCGGCCTCTTCAATGGCCGCGCGCAACCGGTCCAGGTCCATGTTCCCCTTGAAGGGAACGATGCTCTCGGTGTTCAGCGCCTCGGACCCGTACAGTTCCAGCACCTTGCCGCCGGCCATGTTGAAATGCGCCTTGGTGGTGGTGAAGTGATAATTCATGGGCACGATGTGGCCCGGCTTGACGAAGGTCTTGGCCAGCAGGTGCTCGGCGGCGCGGCCCTGATGGACAGGCAGGAGGTACTGGTAGCCGAAGATCTCCTTCACCGCGTCGTACAGCCGGTAGAAGCTCTCGGAGCCGGCGTAGGCGTCGTCGGACTGCATCATGGCGGCAAGCTGATTGTCGCTCATGGCATTGGTGCCGCTATCGGTCAGCATGTCGAGAAAAATGCTGCGGGAACGGAGGAGGAAGGTGTTGTACCCCGCCTCTTCCATCGCTTTCAACCGTTCGCGGGCGGGCGCCAGCCGCGTTTTCTGCACAATGCGCACTTTGTGCATTTCGATCGGGATTTCGGTTCCGTTAGATAAACGTATGCTCATAATCGTCCTGAGAAAGTAGATTGCAGGGGTCCGGACCTGAAGATGTACTAATACCACATTGCACCCCCGGCGGGGGGGCGCGGCCGGCGGGCCCGATTCCCGCCGGCCGCACTCCGGAATCCGCTTCCGCTCAGTTGGGCATCAGGGCGATGCGGTTGACTCCCGCGCCGCGCGCCATGTCGATGACCTGCGCCACGCTCGCGAATTCCACGTCCCCGTCGCCGCGAACGAAGACGACGTTGACCGCGCCCTCGTCAATGAACAGCCGCGCCAGCCGCTCGCGCAGCCGCGGGATGTCGAGCGCTTCCCGGTTCAGGTCCACGCCCCCGTCGCGGTGCACCGCGATCACGATGTCGTGCGATACCGGCGGCGCCGGCCGGTCCACCCGCGTCGAGTCTTCCGGAACCAGCGCCTTCAACCCGCGAGACTTGGTGGGCGCAATCACCATGAAGATGATGATCAGCACCAGCAGAACGTCGATCATCGGCGTCATGTTGATCTCCGCCCTCGTCTTTCCATTACCGCCAAGTGACATTCCCATAAGTCGATCCTTGGCGGATTGGACACTGCGGCGGGAGGAAAGTTCCCGGGGGCGGTTAGCCCCGGAGGACGGAGAAGAGTTGCGACAGGGAAATGGAGATACCGTCCGCGGTCAGCGAGCCCGAGCCGGAGACTTCGGCGGGACGCTGGCCATTCCGGTACTCCCAGGCGCGCCGATCTTCGGGGTTGACCACCCACGCGGTCTCGACTCCCCATGCGTGATACTCTTCGCACTTCGCGAAGATCTCGCTCATGAGGTCTTCCGGCGACAGAATCTCGACGCACAGATGCACCGGTTCCGACGGATACGGGTCCTGAATCCGGTCGCAACGTTGCACAACCAGATCGGGAACCAGGTACTTGCCGGTTCGAATCCGGACCGTGACCTCCGAGGCGGCCTCGAAATCCTGGAAGCCCATGGTGATTAAATAGACCAGACGACCCTGGATCAGCCCATGTTTTCGCGTTGGCATTGGTTTCTGGCGGAGGACGCCGTCGATGTACTCACAGGCGGGCTTGTAGTTCGTGTGGAGGTACTCGTCCACGGAAACTATCGAAGCGTTCGTTGCCATACTGTTATGATAACTCCGGCCCGTGGCCGCCGTGCACCGCAGGAACTTTGCTCCCGCCCGCGGAGTCTAGTCAATGTGGCCACGGTGAGTTCGAGGCGGATCGAGATGCCACGGTTCCCTCGAAGCCGGTTAATCTCCATGCCGCAGCCGTACGGACTTGTCGCGGTGTTCGGAGTGCTGGCGGTGCTCATGGCGCTTGTGAATTCCGACTTGCTCCGGAGAAAGCCCCCGATGGGAATCCTCGCCCTCACCACCAGCCGCGACCTGAAAGCGATCGGCTTCGACCCGTGGCTCAAGCCGCTGGTACTCCGGATCGACGCGAAAAACCGCTGGTTTCCGGACGGCGAGCCCGTTACTCCCGACAACTTCCCCGGCGCCTTGAGGAAATCACTCAGCCGCCGCCCGGATTGGTTCGTGTATCTCGAAGCGGACCCCGGCCTTGACTTCGGCGTGCCCGCGCGTGCCATGGATATGATTCAGGGGCTGTACGCCAAGTCATTCTCATGGTGCCCACCGCGCCCCGTATTACCGGCCGCTGACCGCCCCCAGCGCATCCCAGAACTGCGGGAACGAAACCGACGCGGCTTCCGCGCCGTGAATCGCCGACTCGCCATCGGCCGCCAGCGCCGCCACGGCGAACGCCATGGCGATGCGGTGATCGCCGAAGCTGTCGATCTCCGCCGCGTGGAACCGCTGCCGGCCGGGCACCACCAGCCCATCGGGCCGCTCTTCGGCGTCCACGCCCATGCGGCGCAGGTTCTCGCAAATGGTGCGGATGCGGTCCGTCTCCTTCACGCGCAGTTCGGCGGCGTCCTTCACCACCAGGCCATCGCGCGTGGCCGCGCCCAGCACCGCCAGCACAGGGATTTCGTCGATCAGCGCGGCCGTGAGCCCGCCTTCGATGGCTCCGCCGGTCAGCTCCGAGTGCTCCACCACGATCTCGCCCACCAGCTCGCCGTTGTGGCTCTCCACCCGCGGCAGGCGGATGCGCGCGCCCATCCCCGTCAAAAAATCGAGCAGCGCCGAACGCGTGGGGTTGAGGCCGGCGCCGGGAATCGAGAGGCGCGATCCGGGCACCAGCAGCGCCGCCACCAGGAAAAACGCCGCGGAGGACAAGTCGCCCGGCACCGTCACTTCCCTGCCCTCCAGCTTCGGCCGGCCGGCCACCGTGATCCTGCGCCCCTCCACGCGGAGCGACGCGCCGAATTCGCGTAGCGCGATCTCCGTATGGTCGCGCGAGCGCACCGGCTCGGTGACCGAGGTCTCGCCATCAGCGTACAGCCCCGCAAAAAGCACGCAGGTCTTCACCTGCGCGCTGGCCACCGGCAGCGCGTACTCGATGGGCCGCAGCCGGCCGCCGTGAATTTCGAGCGGCGGAAACTTGCCATCGCGCGCGCGGATGTCCGCGCCCATCTCACCGAGCGGCTTCATGATGCGCCGCATGGGCCGCGCGCTCAGCGACTCGTCGCCGAAAATGCGCGTGGGGAAGGGCTGCGCCGCCAGGACACCAGACAGCATGCGGATGGTGGACCCGGAATTGCCCGCGTCCAGATCGCCCGCCGGCCGGCGCAGTCCATCCAGGCCGCGGCCGTGGATCGTGAACTCCGTGCCCGCGCCCGTCACTTCGATGCCGAGCGCGCGCACGCAGCCGAGCGTCGAGTGGCAGTCCGCGCCGGTCGAGTAATTGGAGATGCGCGTGGGCCCTTCGGCGATGGCCGCGATCATGGCGTAGCGGTGCGAAATGGACTTATCGCCGGGTAAGTGGACAGTGCCGGAGAGCGCCGGAGCGGGAGAGATTTTTCGTGTCATCGGGAAGCCGGTTGGCCTCTTTCGAGCTTACGCCATCCGCGGGAGGGTTTCGCGCGGCGAGCTGATTGTCGTGGACGGTCCCCTTAGTTTCCTATCGGCCCCACTGCGCGCGGTCGATCGCGTATTGCACCAGCCGGCAGCCCTCGGCCTCGAACTCGCGCTCGAAGCCCAATCCCAGCTTTTGCATGATGCGGATCGACGCGCGGTTCTCGCGCTCGGCTACGGAAATCAGCCGGTCCAGCCCCACGCGATCAAAGGCGTCGCCGAGCGCGGCGACGGCGGCTTCGGTGGCCAGACCCCGGCCCCACCAGCGGCGCGCCAGCCACCATCCGATCTCGGGCTCGGTCGAATCCTTCCAGAACCCCACGCCGCAGAAGCCGATCGATTCCCCGGAAGACTTCTCGACGAGTTTCCAGCGGCAGAAGCCCCGTTCGCGGTACACCTTCACCTGGCGGTCGACGAAGGCCTGGATCTGCTCGTCAGTCCACCCCACGCCGCCGGTGATGTAGCGCATCACCTCGGGATCGGTGGCGATGGGACGGAACGCGGTCCAGTCGGCGGCTTGCCACGGGGCGAGAATGAGGCGGACGGTTTCGAGGGTCATATCGTTGAACCCCTCCAAGCGAACGCATAGCGAAACCCGTTCTCCGCGATCCCGCGCAACTCCGCCTCGGTGAAGCCGAAAGCGCGCGCGGCAAGCCGGTACTCGCCGGTCAGGGTGCAGCCGAACATGGCCGGGTCGTCGGTGTTGAGCACGATGGGGACGCCGGCGTCGTAGAGCCGCCGCACGGGGTGGTCCTCCAGGCGCGCAACAACGCCGGTCACCAGGTTGCTCGTGATGCAGATTTCGAGCGGGACGCGGTGCTGGCACAGGTGGGCCACCAGCGCGGGGTCCTCGATGGCGCGGATGCCGTGGCCGATGCGTTCGGCGCCCAGGCGCAGCGCGGCCCACACCGATTCCGGCCCCGCGGTCTCGCCGGCGTGGACGGTGAGCCGCAGCCCGGCCAGGCGCGCGCACGCGGAGGCGTCGCCGAACCAATACGCCGGGCCGCGCTCTTCGCTGCCACCGATGCCGAAAGCGACCACGCCGCCGCCGGCGCGCTCCGCCGCCAATTCGGCCACGCGCTGGGCGGGCTCCGGGCCGAACTGGCGCACCGCGTCGAGAATCCAGCGGACCTCGACCGGCGACGCTTCGGCGGCCTCGCTCACCGCATCGAAAATGGGCGCGAACTCCTGGCCCTTCCACAGCACCACGCCGGCGGCCAGGGTGATTTCGGCGTAGCACACGTTCTGGGCGGCCAGGCGGTCCAGCAGGCGGCGCGTGACCAGGGCGTAATCCGCGGGCGTGCGCAGGCGCTTGCCGATGGCGGCGAAGGCCTTCAGAAACGCGTCGAAATCGGCGTAGCGGTACAGCGCGCGGAACTCCTCGACCGGCGTCGCGGGGTCCAGTTCGTGCAACGTCTCGGGCTCCGCCGAGCCTTCCAGGTGTAGGTGCAGCTCCGCTTTGGGCAATTCCAGCGGAAAATCGTCCATACTTGATTATGTAGCCCCCGGAGCCGGCGGACCATGACCTCCGCCTGGCGCCGGGTTGTTCCGTAGCCCCCGGACCGGCGGACCTTGACCTCCGTCTGGCGCCGGGTTGTTCCGTAGCCCCCGGACCGGCGGACCGCAACCTCCGTCTGGCGCCGGGTTGTTAAGTAGCCCCCGGACCGGTGGACCTCAACCTCCGCCTGGCGCCGGGTTGTTCCGTAGCCCCCGGACCGGCGGACCGCACCGCGCCCGCGGCCGGATTATCCGTTATCCTGATTACACTCTCATGACCGTTGAAGAGATTGAAGCGATTGCCGGCGGCTACCACGGAGACGCCTTCCGCATCCTGGGGCCGCACGCGGTGAGGAAGAAGGGCGGACAGCCGCGCTGGGAGGTGCGCGCGTTCCTGCCGCAGGCGGAATCCGCCGAAGTCTCTACCTCGCGCGGCCGCACGCCCATGGCGAAGCTCCACGCACAGGGCTTCTATTGCGTCGGCCTCGACGGCAGCCAGGAAAGTTACACCCTGCGGCTCAAACTGTGGGACGGCCGCGAAATCGAAATCGACGACCCCTACCGCTTCGGGCCGCAGATCTCCGATACCGACCTCTACCTGCACGGCGAAGGCAATCTGCACGAAGCCTACCGCACCCTGGGCGCGCACCTGACGCAGTCGGAGGGCGTGGGTGGCGTGCGCTTCGCCGTCTGGGCGCCCAACGCCGAAGACGTTACCGTGGCCGGCGATTTCAACGACTGGGACGTGCGCCGCCACCCCATGCGGCGGCGCAGCGGCGGTGTGTGGGACCTGTTCATCCCCGGCCTGGGGGAGGGCACGGCCTATAAGTATTACGTGCGGTCGCGCGTGAAGGGATACCAGCAGCTCAAGGCGGACCCCTACGGCTTCCTGTGCGAGACGCCGCCCAAATCGGCGTCGGTGGTCTGGGACCTCGACCGCTACCAGTGGAACGACGCCGCCTGGATGGAACGGCGGGCCAAAACGAACTGGCTCAAATCGCCGGTTTCGATTTACGAGGTGCACCTGGAATCCTGGATGCGCGGCCCGCAGGGGAAGCCGCTGACATACCGCGAGATGGCCGTGAAGCTGGTGGAGTATGTGCGGCAGATGGGCTACACGCACGTGGAGCTGCTGCCGGTGATGGAGCATCCGTTCTCGGGATCGTGGGGTTACCAGGTGATCGGTTACTTCGCGCCCACCTCGCGGTTCGGCACGCCCGACGACTTCAAGTACTTCGTGGATTGCTGCCACCAGGCGGGAATCGGCGTCATCGTCGACTGGGTGCCGGCGCACTTCCCAAAGGATGCGCACGGGCTGGTGTTCTTCGACGGCACGGCGCTGTACGAGCACGCCGACCCGCGCAAGGGCGAGCAGCGCGAGTGGGGCACGCTGATCTTCAATTACGGCCGCAACGAGGTGCGCGCGTTCCTGATTTCCAGCGCGCTCTTCTGGCTGAAGGAATACCACGTGGATTCGCTCCGGGTGGACGCCGTGGCTTCCATGCTGTACCTGGACTACTCGCGCAAGCCCGGCGAGTGGGTTCCCAACCAGTTCGGCGGCAACGAAAACCTGGAGGCCATCGACTTCCTGCGCCGCTTCAACGAGCTGGCCCACCAGGTTCCCGGCGCCTTCACCGTCGCCGAGGAATCCACCGCCTTCCCCGGCGTGTCCAAGCCGGTGTACCTGGGCGGGCTGGGATTCACCATGAAGTGGAACATGGGGTGGATGCACGACATGCTGGATTACTTCGGCAACGACCCCATCTACCGCAAGTTTCATCACAATAACATCACTTTCAGCCTGCTGTACGCCTTCACCGAGAACTTTGTCCTGCCCATCTCGCACGACGAGGTGGTGCACGGCAAGGGGTCGCTGCTGAATAAGATGCCGGGCGACGAGTGGCGCCAGTTCGCCAACGTGCGGGCGTTCCTGGCGTACATGTGGGCCCACCCCGGCAAGAAGCTGCTGTTCATGGGGCAGGAGATCGGCCAGCGCGAGGAGTGGAATCACGACGCCGGCATCCGCTGGGAGTTATTGGAGTTCGAGCCGCATCGCAAGCTGCAGGCTCTGGTGCGCGAGCTAAACCGCCTGTACCGCGCCAATCCCGCGCTCTACCAGGTGGACTTCAGCTTTCAGGGCTTCGAGTGGGTGGATTTTCACGACTGGGAGAACTCCATCATCGCCTTCCTGCGCCGCGGCGAAGATCCCGCCGACGCCATTCTGTTCTGCTGTAACTTCACCCCGGTGGCGCGTTATAAGTACGAATTCGGAGTGCCGGAAGCGGGTTTCTACGAAGAGATTCTGAATACCGATTCGGAACTGTTCGGCGGCTCGAACATCGGCAACGGCGGGGTGGTCTCGTCGCGGCCCATGCCGCGGCACAACCGCCCCAACAGCATCGCGGTGACGCTGCCACCGCTGGCGGTGGTGGCGTTCCGGAAACGATAGGCGGCGGAATGCCTAAGTACGATGTTGCGATCGTCGGCGGCGGCCATAACGGGCTGGTTGCGGCCGCTTATCTGGCCCGCGCCGGCCGGAAAACGATCGTGCTGGAACGCCGCGAGATGGTGGGCGGCTGTGCGGTGACCGAAACCACCTGGCCCGGATACCGCGTGTCCACGGGGGCCTATCTCACCAGCCTGCTGCGGGAGAGTATCGTGCGCGGGCTCGATCTGGAGCGCCACGGCTACCACGTGGACGCCAAGGATCCGGCGTTCTTCTCCGCCTTCCCCGACGGCCGCCATTTCTTCATGTGGCGGGACCGCTCCAGAACGCTCGCCGAGATCGCCAGGTTTTCGCGGCACGATGCCGAAGTCTACCCGGTGTACGAGGGCGTGATCGAGCGCATTTCGCAGGTAGTGGAAGGGCTGCTGCTGGCGACGCCGCCCGCCTTTCCCCCCAAAGGCATCGGCGATTATCTCGACTACCTGAAGCTGGCCGGCAAGATGCGCGGCTTGAGCCCGCGCGACATGGTGGCGATGGTCAAGCTCTTCACGCAAAGCGCCGCCGGGTTTCTGGACGAGTGGTTCGACAGCGAACAGGTGAAGGCGACTCTGGCCACGGATGGCGTGATCGGGGCCAACGGCGGCCCGCGGTCGCCGGGCACGGCGTATATCCTGCTGCACCACTCCATGGGCGGCGTGGGCGGCCGCCGCGGCCTGTGGGGATTCGTGCGCGGCGGCATGGGCGCCGTTTCGGACGCCATTGCCGCGTCGGCGCGCGCGAACGGCGCCACCATCCGCACGCGCGCGCATGTAAGCAAGGTGCTGATCCGCCACGGCCGCGCCGCCGGAGTGGCGCTCGAAAACGGAGACGAGGTCGAAGCCGGCGCGGTGGTTTCCAACCTGGACCCCAAGGCGACGTTTCTGCGGCTGGTGGACGGCTGCGACCTGGAGAGCGATTTCGTCAACGCCATCCGCCATTACCGCTCCGAGGGCACCAGTTGCAAGATCAACCTGGCGCTCAACGGCCTGCCCGAGTTCAAGGCCTATCCCGGCGCGCCCGGGCCGCACCACCGCGCCACCATGCACATCTGTCCCGGCATCGACTACCTGGAGCGCGCCTGGGACGACGCCAAATACGGCCGGCCAAGCGAGCAGCCGCTGCTCGAACTGACGATTCCCACCATGTACGACCCGTCGCTCGCCCCCCACGGCAAGCACATAATGGGCATCTTCCTGCAGTACGCGCCCTACACCTTGAGCGAGCACACCTGGGACCAACTGAGGGAGCCCTTCGCCGACCGCGTGATCTCCCTGATCGAGGAGTACGCGCCCAACATCCGGTCCATCGTCGAAAACCGCGAGGTGCTGACGCCGCTCGACCTGGAGCGCCGCTTCGGCCTCACCGGCGGCCACATCTTCCACGGCGAGATGTCGCTCGACCAGATGTTCGCCATGCGCCCGGTGGCCGGCTGCGCCCGCTACCGGACGCCGGTTCGCGGCCTGTTCCTGTGCGGCGCGGGCACGCACCCCGGCGGCGGAGTGATGGGCGCGGCGGGTTATAACTGCGCGCGGGAGATGCTGAAGAAGTAGCCGGCCTCACCAGTCCCAGCGGGTACGGAGCGCCGCGGCGGAGACTGCCGGGATCGCACGGGATGCGGACCGCCGGGCCTTCGGGCGGCTGGGGACCGAAGGTGCATGCGCCCATGCGCCCGAGGTCTCCCGGTAGCGGGGCTGGCACTCGACAGCGAACCCTTCGCGGAAAGAGCCGCCGCGACTTGGCATCCAGCCTCTTCCAGCGCTGCCACACGACGCGCTTGCGGGGGTCATATTCGCGGCCGCCCATGCTGAACCGGTGGGCCACGTGGCGGCCCCAGCGTGACAGATTCGTCGCGAAGCCCTCGGTTCCCTGGCCCTCCGCGAGCGTGCGGCGCGCCTCGGCTTCCGGCGCGCGGCCGGAGACTACCTGCCCATCCCGTCCCCGGAACCCGTGCCGTCATTCGGGTCTATACCCATCCGGCCCGTTCCAAAGCGCTCTTGAAGCGCTCGAATTCCTCGACTGCGCGGGGCAAAAGCTCGCCACAAATGTCCAACTGCCCGGCAGTGCCCGCCCGTTCCAAGGCGAACGCGACCGCGTGCAGGTCCTCCGCCGCAACCGTAGCCGCCGCTCCCTTGAGCGTGTGCGCCTGCGACCCGGCGCCGGGGGCGTCCGCCTCATCCAGCCGCAGGCGCAAGTTGTGCAACTGAGAGGGGCCGTTTTCGACGAACCCCTGGAGGACGATGCCGGCGAGCTGCCGGTCTCCCATCAGCCGCCGCAGCAGAGCCTCCTCATCGAAAACGGCCGTGGCCCGTTCCCTGGCGCGCGGCCCGGGAGTGTGCGCCGCGCCGCCCGGGCCGGATGCGGGGAGCCAGCGGGCCAGCACATCCGCCAGCCGGTCGAGATCCACCGGTTTCGCGAGATAATCGTTCATCCCGCCGCTCAGGCACCGATCACGGTCGGCCGGCATGGCATCGGCCGTAAGGGCCACAATCGGGATACCGGCGGTGCCTGGAAAACTCGACCCGCGGATGTGGCGGGTGGCTTCAAAGCCGTCCATCACCGGCATGTCGCAGTCCATCAGCACCAGGGCGTAACCGCCATGCCGGACCGCTTCGACGGCCTCGGCGCCATTCGAAACCGCGCTGCCGCCGTATCCCAGCTTCCGCAGTTGCGCCAGAGCCACGTCCCGATTGGTGGCACTGTCCTCCACCACCAGGATGCGCGCGTCACGCCCGGCGGGGCCCACATCCCGCTCGCCCGCGGGCGGCCGCCGGCCGGGCGCCGGCTCGGGCGCGAGATCGAGAACCGCGGTGAACCAGAAGGTGGAACCGTGGCCTTCCCGGCTGGCGACCCCGATCTGTCCCCCCATCATCTCCACAAGCTGCTTGCAGATGGCCAGCCCGAGCCCCGTGCCCCCGTACTTGCGGGTGGTGGAGGAATCCGCCTGGACGAATGGAGAGAAGAGCGCCGCGGCCTGGTCCGGCCGTATTCCTATGCCCGTATCCGCGATGCTGAAGCGCACCGTCGCCTTGACGTCGCCCCGGCTGTCGAGCGCCGCTTCCAGCGTCACTTCCCCCCGCTCGGTGAACTTGATGGCATTGCCGCAGAGATTGGTCAGCACCTGGCGCAGACGGTGGGCATCGCCACCCAGCAGCGCGGGAATATCCGGCGACACGCGGCAACGGAAGTCCAGCCCCTTGGCGTCCGCCTGCACGCGCAGAAGCCGGACGACTTCCTCCACGGCCTGACGCGGATTGAAGCTCCGCTTCTCCAGCGACATCTTCCGCGCCTCGATCTTGGAAAGGTCCAGGATGCTGTCGATCAGGGCCAGCAGGGCCCACCCGCTGGTCTGGGCCACGTCGGCATACTCCCGTTGCTCGGCGGTAAGGTCCGATTCCAAAAGCAGTTGAACCATGCCCAGGACGCCGTTCATGGGCGTGCGGAGTTCGTGGCTCATGTTGGCGAGAAATCGACTTTTCGCCCGATTGGCGGCCTCCGCGCCTTCGCGGGCGTGAATCAACTCCGCCTCGCGGCGCTTCCGCTCGGTGATGTCTTCGGAAATTCCCACGATTCGAATCAGTTGCCCGGCCTCGTCGCGAATGGGGAAAGCCCGGTCCCAGACCCATTTCTCCTGCCCGCCGGGCGTTCGTATGCGGTATTCCGCTTCGCCGGGTTGCCCCTCCATTTCCGCCGCAATCCGCTGGCGGGCCGTTTCCAGGTCGTCGGGGTGGACCGCCTCCATCCAGGACATCGGGTTCCGGCGGATACTCTCGCAGCTCCTGCCCCAAACCCGCTCGTACGCGGGGTTGACATAGGGCATCTCGCCCGCTGCCAGAGGCACCATCCAGACCACTTCACGCATGCTTTCCGCCAACTGGCGAAACTTTTCCTGGCTGCTCCGCAGGGCTTGCTCGGCTTGCTTGCGCTCGCTGATGTCGCGGGCGATGCCCACCAGCGCGATCCTCCGCCCCCGCTCGTCGTACACCACCGAAGTGGCCAGCGAAATGGGGAATTCCCGCCCTTCCCTGGTGCGGTTCCAAAGCTCCCCGCGCCACGCGCCTTCGAGCGTGGCCGGAAGAACCTCGTCCTGCACTTCCGTGGAACTGCGCGCCGAGCGGACTATGCCGATGTGCTGCCCGATCAGATCGCGTTCCTCGTAGCCGTAGGTCCGGAGAAATGCCGGGTTGACGTACAGGAGACGGTCTTCGATGTCGGTGATGCTGATGCACTCGCCGGCGCTTTCGAGCGTGTGTGCCAACATGCGGTGGCGTTCTTCGCTCGCCCGCAGCGCCTCCTCGGTTCGCTTGCGCTCGGTGATGTCTTCCAGGTGGACCACCGAGTACAACTGGCCGTCGCCCGCGCGCCGGACCAACGAGAGCTTCAAGCGCACCCACACCACGGCGCCGCCGCGGTGAATGCAGCGTTTCTCCGCCTCCACGCATTCGCCCGGTTCCCGCCGCAGATTCTTCATCCGCCCGACCGCGGCTTCCCTGTCGTCGGGGTGGGTCAGCTCGAGCCAGGTTTTGGCCCTCAGTTCTTCCTTGGAATATCCCAGCATCCGGCAAAACGCCGCATTCGCCTGGACGATGGTGCCGTCCGGCCCGCCCACGTAGATGCCGAACGGCGCGTGCTCGAAGACATCCTGGAACCGCTCTTCGCTTTCCCGAAGCATCCGCTCGGCGCGCAAGCGGGGGCCGATATCGCGGACGATGCTGGAGACGCCCACCACCTCTCCGGCTGGATTCCGGAGCGGGAATATCGAGAGCGAAACGTCGATCGGGCGTCCATCCTTTCCATGGGTGACCGTATCGAAAGGGCTGATTGCGCACCCCGTCCGGATCCTCTCGATGTGCTCGGCCACCTTGCCGCGGCGGTCGGGCTGGGCGAACATGACGACGTTCTTTCCGATGACTTCCTGGCTCGAGTACCCGAACAACGTTTCGGCGGCCCGGTTCCAACTGACGATGGTCCCATCCAGCGTCGCCGAGTGAATCGCGTCGCCGGAAGATTCCACGATGGACGCCAGCAACGCCCGGGTTCGCTCCGCCTCGTGGCGCTCCGAGATGTCGCGCATGACGACGGCAACGGCCACCACCCGGCCGGCCGAGTCCCTGATGGGGCACGCCGTAACGCACACCGGAACCCGCCGTCCGTCCCGCCTCAGGCCCAAAGCCTCGTACTGGGAAACGGCAGTGCCCTGTAACACCTTCTCGAGACGAGGCCCCAGGCCGGAGAGCCTTTCGGGCGCCACCAGCATGGACACGTGTTTCCCGATCGCCTCTCCGGCAGTATGTCCAAAAACCGCTTCCGCGCCGCGGTTCCAGGTGAGGATGATGCACTCCGGCGTGCAGGCGAAGACAGCGTCCTCGGAACTCTCCACAATCGCGGCCAGCAACCGTTGCGCTTCCCCCTCCGCCCGCCGCCCGGTCACATCCCGCTTGATCGCAATGTACCCGGCCACTTCGCCATTCGGGTCCGCGACGGGAGCGATGCGCATCTCCTCGTCATAGAAGGTTCCGTCCTTGCGCCGGTTGACCAGTTCGCCTTGCCAGACCCGCCCGCCGCGGATGGTGGTCCAGAGACTTTCGTAAAACGCCGCGGGCTGGCGGCCCGATTTCAAGATGCTCGGGCGCTGCCCCACGGCTTCTTCGCGGGTGTATCCCGTCATGGCGGTGAAGGCGGGATTCACGTACTGGATCTTCCCGTTTGCGTCGGTGATGGCGATGCCATCGGCGGCCTGCTCCACGGCCGCAATCAGGCCGGCCCGCTCGATACTGTCACTCCCCCGGCACACGGTTCACCCCGATAAGGCTGAGGCCTCAACTCTGCTTATCGACCCGTTTCCGGAATCTCAAGCGCGGCGGGGAATACTTCGCAGCCGCCGGGGCGGGAACTCGCGATCGACGGCGGCCGGCCGGCTGGCAAGGCGCAATTGCGCACCACCACGGCGGGGGTGGAGAGTCCGCCCGTGAGAAACGGCAGCCAAGCCGGTATGGGGCCAGGCGGGTCGGCGCCCAGGAGCCCCGCCCTCAATCCCGTCCGGCGTAGAGTTCGGCGATCTGGTCCCGGAAATTCTCGATGACGCGCGTGCGCCGGACCTTCATAGTGGCCGTCAGTTCGCCGTTGACGATGGAGAAGTCGCGGGGAAGCACGCGGTATTTGCGGACCTGCTCGAAGGGCGCCAGGCGCTTGTTGACGCGCGAGACGGCGCGGTGGATCTCGGAGAGCACGGGCTCGGCCTGGGTCAGCTCGGCGGCCGGCCGGCCGGCCCACGAATCCATGCCCTTGAGCGCCATCGCCGCGCTGTCATTGATGGTGAAGAGGGCCGTGAGATACGGCAGGCGGTCGCCGATGAGGAGCACCTGGCTCACCAGCGGCTCCATCTTGAAGAGCATTTCGACGCGCGTGGGATAGATCTTCTTGCCGGTCGAGGAAACGATCAGCTCCTTCTTGCGCCCGGTGATGAAGACGTAGCCGTCGCCATCGATGTGCGCGATGTCGCCGGTGTGCAGCCAGCCGTCGCGGAGCACCTCGGCGGTGGTTTCGGGGTCGTTCCAGTATCCGCTGAACAGGGTCGGGCCGCTGAGAAGCAGTTCGCCATCGGGGGCGATGCGGGCCTCCACCCCGGGGAGCAGTTTGCCGATGCTGCCCGGCTTGGAACCGCCGATGGGGTTGAACGTGGCCACGCCGCCTTCGGTGAGGCCGTAGCCTTCCACCAGCGGCATACCGATGGCTTCGTAGAACTCGGCCAGGTCCTTACCCAGTGGCGCGGCGCCGGACGCGGCCACGCGGAGCCGTCCGCCGAAACGCGCGCGCACCTTGCGGAAGAGCAGCTTGTCGGCCAGCGCCAGCGGACCCCGGATACGCCAGGGCACGGGTTTGCCCGCGCGGCGGTAACGGGACGCGGCCAGGGCCAGCGCCAGGCCGCCGTAGAAGGCTTTGCGGGCGGCGGCGGGGCGTTTGCGCAGCTCCGTGCAGATGGTGGTATAGATGCGCTCCCACATGCGCGGCGGCGCCAGCAGAATGGTGGGCCGCACGTTGCGGATTTCCTGGGGGAGCTTGAGCAGGCACTCGGAAAACGTCACCGCCATGCCGCAGCGCAGCGGCAGGAATCTCGATGACGACGCGCTGGGCGATGTGAGCGCTCGGCAGGAAGGCCACGGTTGCGTCCTCCGGTCCCATGGGAAGCACGGCCGGCCCCATATCGAGATTGGAAACGATGGCCTGGTGGGTGACCAGCGCCATTTTAGGTTCGCCGGTGGCGCCGGAGGTGAGATACAGGATGGCCGGGTCGGAGGGAGAGACTCCGGCCAGAATGCCGTCCAGAAACCGCGGGTCGCGGGCCAGGGCTTCGCGGCCCAGGGAACGCAGCCCTTCCAGGGTGATGGCGCCCGGGGATTCGCCGGTGAGCAGGATCCAGTGCCGGACGGGGGCGTTGCGGAGCGTGGCTAGCGTCTTCGGGTCCTCTACGAAGGCGGCCGTGGCGCCCGCGCTGGCGATGGTGCGCACCTGGTCGGCTGCCGGGTAACCGGGGTACAGCGCGGCGGCGATGGAGCCGTTGGCGAGCGTGCCGAGGTCGGCCAGGTAGAACTCCAGGCGGGTGTCCGAGTGAAGGGCCACTACGTCGCCCTTGCGTACGCCCAGCGAACGCAATCCGGCGGCGATTTCCCCGGCGGCCTCCCGGTACTGGTTCCAGGAATATGTGAGGTAGCCCGAATCGGCGCCGGGCTGGCCGGCCGGCAGCGGCTGGTGGAGAGCTGGGGCGTCGCCATAAACGCGGGCGGTTTCCTGGAGGACCTGGAAGACGGTTCTGGGTGTCACTTCCTGAACTGTAGCAAGAGATGCCAACGATTGTCAGGTGGCAGCCGACAGTTAACAAGGAGCGCCGCGCCGCGAAGCGCGGATGCCGGAAACCGCCGGCCGAAGAGCCTTACCCGGCAACCCCTCTCACACGCTGACGACCGGGCAGGGGGACTCGCGAATGATGGCGTAGGCGTTGGTGCGGAGCCGTCCGAACACGCCTGAGGCGGAACCGCGGCCGATGACCAGAACGTCGGCGTGGGTGCGGGCAACGGCGGAACAGATGACGCGCGCGGGCTCGCCGGCGTCGATCAGGGTTTCGGCCGCAGTCCCCACGGCGGCCTGCATGCGCGCGAACTCCTCCGCCACGGCTTCGCGAATCTGCGCGCGCCAGCTTCCTTCGGTGTCGGGGGCGCAGGCCAGGGCATGCATCAAGGTGAGATGGGCCTGGAACTCTCCGGCCAGCCAGGCTGCCCAGGCGTACGTGTGTTCGCTCCGCGGGCCGAGATCGACGGCGCACAGCACGCGCCGCAACGGGATGGCGGCCGTGGCGGGGGATTCGGGCATGTGGACGCCGGTCCAGACGGGGCAATCGGCGTCGTGCAGGACCTTGGCCGTATTGGAACCGAGGATGAAGCGGCGGAAGGGTCCGTAGCCGTGGGTGGGCATGACGATGAGGGCGGACGGCTGCTGGTGCGCGAATTCGACGATGCGGGTGGCGGGGTTGCCTTCGAGCAGCACGCGGCGGACGTTGAGGCCTTCCCATTCGGCGGCCAGAAACTCGTCGAGGTCGCCGGTGGCCTGTTCGGCGCGGCCGCGGAGCCATTCGGCCATCATGGCGCCGCTGGAGGCCTCCAGACCGGAATCGAAGGGCGCGGGCACGAGAACGTGGAGCAGGGTGACCTGGGAGCCGAAGTGACTGGCGAGGGCTTTGGCGCAGCGGGCGGCGCCCACCGAGCGCTCGGAGAAGTTGACCGGCAGGAGGATGCTGGACAGAGATGGCATAAGCGTTCCTCGGGGAGCGGCTCGGCGCACCCATAATTAGCATAAGCCGGTCCGAAGCCGCGCGGGGGTCAGCCGGCCTGTCCCGCGAGTAACTGCCGGAACCACTCGGTATCCCGGACTGGCGCGAAATCCTCCTCCGTTTCCACCCAACCCCGGCTGAGGTGGCCGCCCGGTTCGCCGCTAGCACGCAGCCACCGCTGGCACTCCTCCGGATCGCCGGTCCGCGCACAGATGAGGGCAAGCGGGTATGGGGCCGACTTAGGCACTCGGCTCTCGGATTCCAGGAGCTTCGCCTTGGCTTCCCGCATCAGCCGCGCGGATTCCTCGCCATCCACACACTTCGCGAGCGCCCACAGCGCAGTGCCCCACCCGCGCAGAATGGCGTCGGGATTGGCGCCGTTTTGGGCCGCCGCTTCGAAACGCCGCACCGTATCCGACACCATGTGGGCGGTCTCTTCGCCCTTCATGAGCCTAACGCGGCAGTGCAACAGGCCGGCCCACAGGGTCAGCGCCTGGTAATTGCCGGGACTGTCGTTGAGTACGGCTTCCAGTAACTCGCCCGCCCGCTGAATCAATGGCCGCGGGGGCCGCTCGCTGACGCTCGCGGTTCCGTGGTGCATTTGCGCGCTACCCGCCCAGGTCGATGCGGAACCTGGCGCCCTTACCCGGCTCGCTCTCCACCGAAATGTGGCCCCCGTGGTCGCTCACCACCGACTGCACGATGGCGAGGCCCAATCCCGTGCCATGTGTTTTGGTCGTGTAGTACGGCGTGAACAGCCGCTGGCACTCCTCGGGAGTGAGCCCTTGGCCGGTGTCGGACACTTCCAGGCGGATGCGCCCGTCCAGCGCGCTGGTGCGGATGGTCAGCGTTCCACCGTTCGGCATGGCGTCGATGGCATTGAGGATCAGGTTGCGCAGAGCCCGCGTCATCTGCTCGGCGTCCGCCGGCACGGGACGCAGATCGCGCGCCAGGTCGAGAATGGCTGCGATGTGCGCCTGCTCGAGTTGGCCTTCGAACAGCCGCAGCGTCTCCGAGACAAGCCGGTTGAAATCCACCGGCTGCATTTCGGGCGCGGGCATTTTGGCGAAATCGCTGAAGCGTCCGATGATCTGCTTCAGGTTCGAAAGCTCCGCCAGCAGCGTGGCCGTGCCCTCGCGAAACACTTCGTCGAATTGCTCGGGATATTTCTCCCGCGCGCGCTGCATGTTCTCCACCGTGATTTGCAGCGGGAACAGCGGGTTCTTCAGCTCGTGCGCCAGGCGGCGCGCCAGTTCGCGCCAGGCCGCCACGCGTTCCGCCTGCACCAGCCGCTGGCGCTGGTCCACCAGTTCGTGAGTCATACGGTTGAATGCCCCGGCCAGCTTGCCGATTTCGTCCGCCGGCCCCACTTCCACGGTGGTTCCCCAATCTCCGGCGGCCACCCGGCCGGCGCTGGCGGCCAGTTGCCGGACCGGCCGCGTGACGCGCGCCGTCGCCCACCAGGCCAGCGCCATGCCCATCAGGATGCCGCCCGCCGCCACCCAGATGCCGGTGGAGAGTTGCGAGGCCTCCAGATCCACCAGCTCCCGGCGCGAGCTGGCGATCAACAGCACGCCCAGCAGCGTGTCCTCGTAACCCGGCAGCGGCAGGGCATGGAAGGTCTCGGCGTCCGCGCCGCGCCCCAGTATCCGCGTGGTCTCCTTGCGGTCGCCGAGCACCCGCAGCACCAGCGGCCGCACCGTTTCAGCGTCGCCGATGCGGCTGTCGCCCACCAGCGCCGACGGCGAGAATTGCGGCTCCAGGTTGCGGTAGAGCAGCACGCGCATGCCCTGGGGCAGAGCCAGCGTGGAGAGGAACTCGCGGTCCAGTTCCTGGCCGCCGGCCACGTAGAGCACGCGATCGGCCACGCCCGCGGCGCTCACGGCCACTAGCGACAGGGCCACGCCGTCGGGCAGTTCCTCGCGCTTCAGAAAGGCGCCCAGGGTGTGCCAATCCTCGCCGTGCCAATCGCCGCCGCGCGTCAGCCACTCCTCGGCGTAGCCGAACCGCGCGGGCCATTCGGCGGAGGAAATGAGGGTGCCGTCGCCGGCCACCAGTTCCAGCAGTTTGAGCCCGTGGGCGGAGGCCAGATCCTGCGCGGCGTCGTAGTAAGGGGCGTAGTCGGCGGAGGTCGCAATGGCGCGCAACTCGTCGGAACGGGCGATGCCGTTCACGGCGCGCACGATCTCCTGCTTGCGCCGGTCGAATTCCTTTTGAAACTGCGCCACCAGGCCGTCCACCCGCTGCGTTTCGACGTCCTCGAAGGCCTGGCGCGTGCTGCTCAAAACCAGCGCCTCCACCAGTCCCACCGCGGCCACCACGGCCAACGTGAAGACCACCAGGAGGCGCGTCCGGAAGGTCACGGCCGGCCGCCTTCCAGCCACAGATTTTCGAACCGCCATTCGCCCAGCGGAGAAACGCCGGGGCCGCCCTTGACCTTCGGGCTCACGCCGTAAACGTCCGGCAGGTGGAACAGGGGCACCACGCGGAAGCCGTCCAGCATGGCCTTTTCGGCGGCATAAAGCGCCTCCGGCGACGCGGCGTGCGCCGGCGGATTCGCCCCCACCGCGGCCGCCGCCGCGGCCAGGGCGTGCGCCGGATCCGCGGAGGCGATCCGGATCTCGGCGAGCCGCGCGTCGGCGGCGCCGCTCCCTACCGTGACCGCCAGCCCGGCGTCGCGGGCATTCAGCGCGATCCGCTCGGCCATGGGGCGCAAGGCGGCGTCATCGGCGGCGAGGGTCAACGCGCGCGCCGCGGCGGGCACGCCCGAGAGTAAGGCCCGCGCCCGCGCGATATCGGCCGTGGCGGGGAACACGAAGGCGTATCCGGTGAGCCACTGGGGCAGCAGCGCGCCCGAAATCTCGCCCTGCTGCTGCAAGAGCACGCGGTGGATGGCGCCGCGGTCCACGGCCAGCGAGAGCGCCTCCCGGACGCGCGCATCCTCCACGCGCGGGCCGAACACCAGCGCCAGCACGCGCACCGGCGCCGACGACCGGACTTTTCGCCCCGCCGCCGGCCGCCGCAGTTCGTTGGGACCCAATTCGACCACGTCGGTTTTCCCCAGTTCCAGGTCGATGGCCTGCTCCCGCAACGGCCGCGCCAGTTCCACTTCCACGCGGTCGAGGAAGGGCCGCCCGCCCACGGCGGTCTCGCTGGCCTCAAACACGGCCTTCCTCCCGGCGTCCCACTGGGCGATGGTGAAGCTCCCGTTCAGGTCGGCCATCCCGAAGCCGATCTGCGGAGGGTCGGCCGAATCGCCGGGACTGCGCACTTCCACCCGCAGCGTGCCGCCGTACCGCGGACGCGTTGCCGCTCCGGCCCATCCGGCCAGCCCCGCCAACAGGCCCGCGGCGCTAGTTGCCGCAAGCCACCGTAAGGAGATATGCCGCATACTTGCCCGTCGTCAGATTCCGTTCCACCGCCAGCGCCGATGCCGCCCCGGCCGGCCACAGCGCCGTCACCGGACCGGCAAACGCAACCGCTTCCGCCAGCGGCGCCGAAGTGCCGTTTGCCACCGAGAATACTTGCACGGCGTCGGGCTCGCCGGCGCCGGAGGCCCGCGTGGCCATGACCGGCGTGCCGGAGCCGCAGCGCGCATCCACGCCGGCGATATCGCTGCCCCAGCCAGGGATCGTGCCGGCGGCTTCGAGCGAAGCATCCACGATCCCGGTGCGGCCGTCGAGCCCCGCCAGCAGCCAGAATGTGCGGCCCTGTTCCTCCACCGGCGCCGCCGAATAGAAGGGCGCCACGGTTTTGCGCAATCCGGCCTGCGTCACCACGCGGCCGTCGAAGTAGTTTCGCCCGGGCGCGAAGTTCGCCAGCAGGATGGCGCCGCCGGATTCCAGCAGCCAGGGCTCGTCGCCCGCGCGGCACTCCATCGACCCGGCGGCGTCCACCGTTCCTGTACACGCGACTCCCGGTAGAAACGCCTGAAAGTTCGCGCCGGCGATTCTGAGATGACCCCTAAGATCGCGGGGCCAGGGCTTGGGAGCGGCGAGCGGGACGGACTGGCGCGCCTCCCATGCCGCCGCCGAACCGGCGGCCCGCGCGTAGACCGTCAGCTTCGAGGGAGCGAGCACCAGCATGGCGGTTTCAGTGAAGGCCACATCGAGAATGGGCTCGTCCTGTTCCCACACGCGCCGTTTGTCGACGGTGACCCTCGCCAGTGAGCGGCCGGCGGCCGCTTCGCGCTTCCACGAGGCGATCCAGACCTGGCGATCCTCGCCCTTGCGCGCTTCTTCCACCAGCAGGTACTGCGATTGGTCTTCCGACAGCGTGAGACGCGCTTCCACGCCGCCCGAGTCGCCGGTGCGCAGCCCGGCTTCCCGCAGCGCGGCCGTGAACGCGGCACGCAGTTCCGCCAGCGCGGCGGGAAGCTGCGACGAGAGGTTGCGGCACGTCACTGCGACCGTGTCGCCCTTGCCGGCGAATGCCGCCGTCTTGCGGGCCAGTTCGCGCGCCGCGCCGTTCGCGTCTCGATCCGCCGCCGCGGCCGCCGGGAGGAAGAACAGGAGCGCGGCCGGCGCCGCGAGCCACCTCTTCACGGCTGCGATCATAGCACATCGCGACGGTTCCCCCCGCTCATCAGGCGGATCAGCCCGCGCAGGCAGCTTCGCGCCACCAGGAAGCAAACCGGGAAGGTAATCGCCGCCATCACAATGCAACCGAAAACGTTGTCCATAATGTCACCCGATCAACGATTGACCGCGGCCGAAGCCGTCTGAACCTGCGCCACAATGGCGGCAGTGCGGGAAACGGCGGCGCCGAAAATCTCGGTCCAGTTCGGGCGTGTGCCCGTCGTAAAGCTCCACCGCGTCACCCACCGCTACCATCTCGAACAGCTCTTCCACGTCGCCGTTGCGCAGCCGGATGCAGCCATGGGACGCGTTGTGTCCGATGGAAGCCGGGGCGTTGGTGCCGTGGATTCCATAACCCTTCGCGCTCAACCCCATCCACCGCGTTCCGATGGGATTCGATTTTCCCGGAGGAACCACCTTGCCGTGCCCATACCAGGTTGGTTCCGCGAGGCGGTTGATAATCTCATAAGACCCGGTGGGGCTGGGCGAGGAGGGTGCGCCCACCGCCGTGGAGAAAATCTTCACCACACGGCCCGCTTCCATCACCGCCAGCTTGCGGTCGGCGAGGCTGACTACGACCTTCCGCGCGGGCCTGGACTGGTTCTCCGCGGCCAGCGCCTCGGCCGTGGCCAGCAGCATGACTCCCGTCAGCGTCGCCAGCTTCTTCATCGTCCGATCTTCCGCTCGGATCATCGTTCCGTCCTCCTGCGCCGGGACAAGGTGCAGGACGATGGCCACAGGCTAAACCGCTGAAAATAATGTGACGATGAGCGGGTCGGGATGTGTCAGCCCAAACACGCGTGGAACGGGGGACGCAAACGCGTCGCAGGCCGGTCAGTGCATGGTGGCGCCGACGATCCAGGCCAGGCCCAACGCCACGGCGGCGGCCAGGATGGCGGCTGCCACGTTGCGCTCGCGGACAATCTGGTTTCGCAGGTCGAAGGGCAGAAGTTTCACGGCCAGCCCAAGGGCCGCCAGAAACACCAGGATGCCGAGGCCGGCGAAAACCAGTGCGTTGACCACGGGGAAGTCGATCATATCCGAAGGCATGGTATCACGGGCATGGATGCGGCTGCCATGGACGCCGTTTTCCCCAAGGCGAGGGCCGCCCGCGGGCGGCGTGGGACCGGCACATTGCGAAACCACCACCATTCGGCCCATAATCGAATTCCACCTATGAAACGCATCGTTGCCTTGGCCGCACTGGTCTGCCTTGCCATGATTGTGGGACAAGCCGCTCCCCGCAAAACCACACCGTTCGACGCGGACTGGCGTTTTCTCAAAGCCGATGCACCGGGCGCCGAAGCACCGGGCTTCGACGACGCGTCCTGGCGCTCGCTGAGCGTCCCCCACGACTGGAGCATCGAAGGCCCCTTCGACTCGAAGAATTTGACCGGCGGCGCCGGCGGCTTCCTGCCCTCGGGAGCCGGTTGGTACCGCAAACACTTCACGCTGGCGGACGCCGATGACGGGCGGCGGGTCTTTCTGGAGTTCGACGGCGTGATGGCCAACAGCGATGTCTGGATCAACGGATACCATCTGGGCAAGCGGCCGTATGGCTACGTGAGTTTCCGCTACGAACTGACCGGACATCTGCGTTTTGGCGCGCAGAACGCCAACGTGGTGGCCGTCCGCGCCGATACCAGCGCGCAGCCCGCCTCGCGGTGGTATAGCGGGGCAGGAATCTACCGGCACGTCCGCCTGATGGTCACCGATCCGGTGCACCTGGACCAGTGGGCCACGTTCGTCTCCACGCCCAAAATTGGCGCTGGCTGGTCCACGGTGCGGGTGGAAACCACCGTCGTCAACCAGTCGGACGCGGCGCGCGCCGTGTCGCTGGAGGTGACCCTGCTCGCCCCGGACGGGAAGACGGTCAAGAGCGCGGAGACGCGCCCGCAAGCCATAGCGGCGGGGGCCTCGGCGGCATTCGTCGAGGACCTGGCGGTGCCTTCGCCAAAGCTTTGGGATCTCGATCATCCGGCGCTGTACCGAGCCATCGCGCGGGTGCGCTCCGGCCCGGCCACGCTCGACGACGAAACCGTTTCCTTCGGCATCCGGGAGTTCCACTTCGATGCCGCCACGGGCTTCTGGCTCAACGGCCGGAATTTCAAACTCAAGGGAGTGTGCCTGCACCACGATGGCGGCGCGGTGGGCGCCGCCGTCCCGCTGGGCGTCTGGGAGCGCCGGCTGCGTGCGCTGCGCGCGCTGGGCGTGAATGCCATCCGCACCGCGCACAACCCCGTGGCGCCGGAGTTCCTGGATCTGTGCGACCGCATGGGGTTGCTGGTGATGGACGAACTGTTCGACTGCTGGACGGTGGCCAAGAACCCGTACGACTACCACCTGAACTTCCGCGAGTGGTCCAAGACGGACGCGCGCGACACGGTGCGCCGCGACCGCAACCACCCCAGCATCGTGCTCTACAGCGCGGGCAACGAGATCCACGACACGCCCAAGCCGGACCTGGCCAAGGAGATCCTGGGCGGACTGATCGAGGTCTTCCACCAGGCGGACCTCACGCGGCCGGTGACGCAAGCCCTGTTCCGGCCCAACGCCAGCCACGATTACGAAGACGGCCTGGCCGACATGCTGGATGTGGTGGGGCAAAACTACCGCGAGAGTGAGATCCTGGCGGCGCACAACGCCAAACCGTCGCGCAAGATTCTGGGCACCGAGAACCAGCAGGGCCCCGAGGTGTGGCGCGCCCTGCGCGACAATCCGCCCTATGCGGGCCAGTTTCTGTGGGCCGGTATCGACTATCTCGGCGAATCCCGCCGCTGGCCAACCATCTCGTCGGCCTCCGGACTTCTGGACCGCACGGGCGCGGTGAAACCGCAGGGCTATCAGCGGCAGAGCTGGTGGTCGGAGAAGCCCATGGTGCGGATGGCGCGCCGGGTTGCCGCGGAGTTGGCCGGGCCGGTGGACCCGGGCTACGAAGCCGCCGCGCGCCGCCGGCTGCGGACGCTGTATACGGACTGGACTCCCGCCAACACCGCGGAGCATGAAGAAGACGTCGAGGTCTACAGCAATTGCCAGGAGGTCGAGCTGTACCTGAATGGGAAGTCCCTGGGCAGTAAGAGCCTTCCCGCCGACGCCTCGCCGCGCAACTGGCGCGTGCCGTACGAGCCGGGCGTGATTCGCGCGGTTGGGCGGAACGCGGGGCGGGAGGCGGCCGCGCACGAATTGCGTACGGCGGGCGCGGCGGCCGCCATTGTGCTGGCCTCGGACCGCGGCACGCTCCCGGCCGGTTGGGACGACGTGGCCTACGTGACGGCAACCGTGGTGGACGGCAAGGGCGTTGCGGTCCCCAACGCCGCGGCGAAGATCGCCTTCGAAGTGAGCGGGCCCGGAGTCCTGGTGGCCGTGGACAACGCCGACGCATCGAGCGTGGAGCCGTTCCAGGCGTCCGAGCGGACGGTCTTCGACGGACAGTCGATCGCCATACTCAGGGCCTCCGCTCCGGGCGGACGGATCGCGTTGAAAGCGGCGGCGGCGGGCCTGGCTGCCGGCTCGATCCGGATCGAAACGACGGGAGGAAAGTAATGCGGACAGCGGGAGTAGCGGTGTTGGGTGTGTTGTCGGCGCTCGCCCTGGCGCGCGGCGCGGAATTCCGCGCCAACGATTATGGAGCCAAGGGGGACGGCGCGACGCTCGAAACGGCCGCCATCCAGAAGGCCATCGATGCGGCTTCGAAGGCGCGCGGCGCGGTGGTGGTCTTCCAACCCGGCGTGTACCTCACGGGCTCGCTGTTCCTCAAATCGGGAATGAGTCTGCGGGTGGACGAAGGCGTCGAGATCCGCGGCGCACAGGACCTGGCGGCGTATCCCATGATGGCCACGCGCGTCGCCGGGATCGAGATGTCCTGGCCGGCGGCGCTGATCAACGTCTACCAGCAGTCGGACGTAACCATTTCCGGCCGTGGCGTGGTGGACGGCGACGGCAAGGCGTTCTGGGACAGCTATCGCGCGCTTCGGGTGGAATACGAGCCGAAAAAACTGCGATGGGCGGCGGACTACGATTGCCGGCGCCCACGCCTGATCCAGATCTACAAATCGGCGAACGTGAAATTGCAGGGGCTGACCCTGAAGCGTTCCGGTTTCTGGACCGTGCACATCTGCTACTCGCGCAAGGTGACGGTGGACGGGATCGTCATCCGCAACAACATCGGCGGGATGGGGCCCAGCACGGACGGCGTGGACATCGATTCTTCGTCCCGCGTGGTAGTGATGCACTGCGACATCGCGGACAACGACGACGCGATCTGTCTCAAGGCGGGCCGCGACGCCGACGGACTGCGCGTCAACCGGCCCACCGAGAAGATCCTGATTCACGACAACACCATCCGCCACGGAGCGGCCGGCATCACCTTCGGCAGCGAGACCTCGGGCGGCATCCGCAACGTAACGGCCTACAACCTGCACGTCGTCCCGGACGCGCCCAGGGCGGTTTCCAGCGGCATCCTCTTCAAGAGTACGCACACGCGCGGCGGGACGATTCGGAATATCGACATCCACGATGTGGACATACAGGGGGTTGCCACGGCGATAGGCATCGATTTCGACTGGAACCCCAGCTACAGCAACGCCAGGATACCCGAGGGCATTGCGAATCCGCCGGACTACTGGCGCATTCTCGCCACCGCCGTTCCCCCGGACAAGGGCATGCCGCACCTGCGCAAGGTGCGCATCTCCGGTGTCAAGGGCACAGCCACGAAGCAGGCGTTTTCGGTGAAGGCCTACAAGGATTCGCCGCTGCTGGATTTCGCGTTCAAGAACCTCGACATTGCCGCGCCGACAGCCGGGACCATTCAATACGCCAGCCATTGGCGCTTCGAGGGCGTCACCATCCGGACGGAAGACCGGAGCAAGCTGGTGGCGAAAGATTCGACCCAGGTGACCGGACTGGAGTAGGGGCCGGACCGTCCCGGAACCGGCCTTCAGGTAAGAGACCGCTCCGCCGTTACTTTGATGACCTGCGGCGAGGCATTGGGTCCCATCCCGGGGCGGGTGATCTCCAGCTCGAGGGTATCTTCGTTCAGGGCGCCCTTATATTCGGTGGTCATGGACATGCCTCCCCTGCCCTGCCGGGCGACTTTGAACGAAAAGGTGTCGCCGTTCACTTTGCCGCCCGAGATCTTGATCTCTTCGGGTGCGTCGCCGCGGCGGCCCTGCCCGCCCGTAATGGTTCCGGTCAACTTGTTCCCGTTGACCTTGAGCGTCAGGACCACGGTAACGCTGTTCCCCCTGCGGCCAGCTTCCGACCACGACCACCGGCCATCCAGATCGGCTGCCAAGGCGCTTGCGGAAAAGGCCAGCGCGACCGCCAACGCAAGATACGGATTTTTGACCATAGCGAAAGTATAGGCGCAAGATTGCGCCGGAGGTTACCCCGGGAAGCGGCTGGGGCGGCGGATGCCCCGAAAAATGCAACGGCCCTCCACGCTCTCAGGCGGGAGGGCCGTTCGGAAAACCCGGACCGGCCTGGCAGCCAGCACTGGGGAAAGGTTACATGGTGGCGCGTTTGGCCGTGAACTTGGCGGTTTGGGGATCGCCGCCATTGCGGCCGGGACGAGTGATTTCCAATTGCAGGGTGTCACCGTCGAGGGTGCCCTTGTAGGACGTTGTCATGGTGCCGTTGGGGGTTTCCCGCTTCACCGTGAAAGTCACCGCGTTGCCGTCCACCTTGCCGTCGGAGATTTCGACCGGAGTGGGTGCGGGAGGAGGAGTGGGAGCGGCGCCGCCGTTGTCACCGCCGCGGCCGCGGCCACGGCCGCCACCGAAGCCGCCGAGAATGTTTCCGGTCAGCTTTGCGCCATCGGCCTTCAAGGTGATCGTGACGGTGGCTGGATTGCCACCGCGGCCCGGTTGTTCATAAGTCCACTTGCCGCTCACATCCGCCGCCGCAGCGACGAAAGCGACCGCAAGCAGGATCGCAAATACAAAAAGCAGCTTCTTGGTCATAGTGCCCAGGTAGGCGTACCGGCCCGGATGGATGTTACCCGCACACCACGGAAGCGTGCGCCGGATTCACACGGTCTCGGCCGCAGACTCCAAGAAACTTTGGAACCATCCGTTATCTTGTTGATTTTTTTGAACAATCCGAACCACTCGAGGTTTTTCGTGGGAACCGCGGTAGTTGCATTTCTTATCCGATTCAGGCAAGCTAATAGGTTTTCCACTCCAAATGCTCGAACGCGTGCTGTACCACGATCATTGCTTCGACGGGGCGGCCTCGGCCGCCTACTTCAGCCGCTTCATCGCGGGCGCGGTTCACCCGGATGCGGAGTTTCGATACACGGGAATGGCTCATACGGCGTCCCAACAGTTCGACGCCGGATGGTTCGACGGCGACGAGAATGCCATCGTCGATTTCAAGTACTCGAGCGATCCGCGGCTCACCTGGTGGTTCGACCATCATCAGAGCGCGTTTCTGAACGCGGAGGACGCCGAGCACTTCCGGCGGGACACCAGCGGGCGCAAACTGTACGACCCCACTTTCAAGTCCTGCACGGCGTTCATCGCCAAGGTGGCGGGCGAGCGGTGGGGCTTTCGCGCGCCCGACCTGGACGACCTGCTGAAGTGGAGCCTGATCATCGATGGCGCCCAGTATCCCGACGCCCGCACGGCGGTGGAACTGGGGGCGCCGGCGATGCAACTCACGCTGGTGATCGAGGGGGCGAAAACCTCGGATATCGTGCAAAGGATCATCGGCTGGATGCAGCGGCGGCAACTGGCCGAGATTGTCGCCGAGCCCGAAGTGCAGGCGCTCTACGAGCCGCTGTACCGGCGCCACGTGGCTTCCATCGATCTCATCCGGGAGGCGGCGCGCGTTGTGGACGGCGTGGTGTTCTTCGACCTGGCGGGCCACGACATGGAAGGCTACAACAAGTTCATCCCGTACTACCTGTTCCCGCAATCCATGTACACGGTGTCGGTGAGCCCGTCGACTTTCCGCACCAAGATTTCGGTGGGCTCGAACCCGTGGCCGCCCGCGGAGCCGGCGCACAACCTGGCGAGCATCTGCGAGCGGTACGGCGGCGGCGGCCACGCGCGGGTGGGCGCCATCAGCCTGCCGCCGGGCGAACTGGCGCGCGCGCGGGTGATTGCAGCGGAGATTGTGGCGGAGTTGCGAGCGTAGCGGGGGAAGCGGGGCGGCGGCGAAAACCTGGAATTTTGTGCGGACGCACAAAAAACAGGGCTTAAGTCCTTTGTTTCCGGTTGGAATTTGTGCGAACGCACAAAAATGAGACTACTCCCTGGCCCAGCGCCGCGCGGGGCTTCCCGATTCGGGTGTCTCAGCGCCGCCTTCCGTATGCCGTTTGAGGAAAGATCGGCATGCCGTGGAACGCCTGGTTTGGCCCACACCTCTGAGTCCAACGCACGTCCTCCGGGTTTCCGCGAGCCATTTCTCGCCCAGGGCCTGCCCGGATCGCTACCTGGGCCTCTGGGCGGAAACCGGCCGGCGGCGCCGGTCTGACCGATTCCAGACTGTGTAGTAGGCAGCGGGCCTGGCGCCCTACCGGACCGGGAGTCGGGCATAATGAAGGAGGGAACCATGAGCCGCATGCTCCAGCTCGGTGACGCACAGGTTGACGAGACCGAGCTATCGGATCTCTGTCGCCGGTACCACGTCCGGGAACTGTCTTTCTTCGGGTCGGCGGCTCGCGGAGAGATGCGGCCCGACAGCGATATCGATCTGCTTGTCGATTTTCTGCCGGATGCCGGGATCGATCTGGTGGACTACGCCGGCTTGATGTTGGAGCTCTCGCGTTTCCTCGGCCGCAAGGTCGATCTGGTATCGAAGAACGGGCTGAAACCGCTGATCCGGGATTCCGTGCTCGAAAGTGCGCGCCTCTTGTATGCGGCATGAGAGGCTGCATCTCACGGATATCGTTGAGGCCGCGGACCACATCGCGGAGTTCATAGCAGGCATCGATTTTGGGGCATTTCAGCAGTCGGAAATGCTCCGTAGCGCGGTAGTTCAGAAGCTCGCCATTATCGGCGAGGCGGCGGCGCGAGTCTCCGGGGAATTGAAGGCCCGCCAACCCGAGGTGCCCTGGCCGCAGATCGCCGCCTTCCGAAATATTCTTGTCCATGCGTACTTCGGGATCGACTGGGAGGTCGTTTGGCGGGCCGCCAGGAATCGCTGTCCGGTTTTGCGGGAGCAGGTCGCGCTGATCCTCGCGGCGGAATCCGGCGGCGCCGGGAATGAAAGCGGCAGGTGAGACGAACGCATCGCAAGAAACCGGGTGCGAAAGAGCAACGGGTCCGTTTACCCGCGGCCTCTCGTGCTTAGCGGCACTTTTTCGCTTTGAGAACCCGGACTCGAGAACGAGAGATGGGGTATCGGACGGAATCCGGAGCACACCTCACGCGGCATGTCGCCGGGCGCTGGGCGCGGGCTTCGCCGGCCAGCGGGGTGACGGGGGCGCGTTGGCTCCCCAGCCTGGACACGTTTCGAACTTATGCCATTTACCTGCCGCCAGCGGTCCATGCGGTTTTCCGGCGGATTCAAGCACTTGCGGTTGCCTGAGGCGCCATGCCTGTTCGCAGAGCGGAAGGGAGCTACGCGAGGAGTGTGGTTCCGGCGTGAACAGCAGCCAGCGCCCGGTCCATCGTGGCTACGGAACCGCCGTGTTTCCGCGCCAACAGCACAAGGTAAGCGTCCGTGACCTGTCTATACCCGACGATTCCGGTGGGTGGCATGTCGAGATAAGAGACATCGTCCGGCCAGAACTCGTGCCGCGGGAGGGAGGAAATGGATTCGAGCAGAAGACGAGCGGATTCCGGGGTTGCCTCCACACCGGCGCGCAGGTGGAAACGGAAAAGCGCGCCTTGCGTGATAGGGCAAGTTGCAAACCGATGCCCCTTCAGGAACCACGCCGCCGCACGCGCGTTTAGGCTGTGTTCGGGTGTCGCCAGTGCGATGAGGACATTGGAGTCGAGCAGGTAGACCTTACTCTTCGTCATCGAGAGCCTTGACGTCCTCGGTGGTCACTGGCCGGGCGCAACGGAAGGTGGGGAAACCATAATCACTCATCGTTATGGATGCGCCTTTCGCCCCTTTCGACGATTGCAGAATGAGGTCGCCGACCACTCGTCCGAGGCTGCGGTTCCGATCCCGGGCGATGGCCTTGGCGATGTAGTAGGCCTCATCCGAAATGTCGAGCGTGGTTCGCACAACAGCATAATAGCACAAGCGCACAACCTCCGGCTGGGTTGACCTGACCGGGTTGACCAGCACCCTCGTTTCGGCTCCTCAGTCTGGACACGTTTCGAACCTCTGCCGTCCAGTTGGCCCTGTGATCGAACCCGTGGACGTCCATTGTTCTCAGAGCGATCCGCGCGATCACAGACCCGTGGTCCATGGTGGGCACCCAGTCTGGACACGTCTCGAACTCGCCAACGGAACCCAGGATAAGTTCCGGACGGGCCGTCACTCGGGAGCTATGAGAAGCTGTTGCTATTGATGATTTCGCCAAGTTGGTTTGGAGCCTGCCTTGTTCCGTGATATGCTTTCGTTCTAAGAGTGGAGGCAAAAGAGGATTCGTGCGCAGACGGAGAGTGTTCCTGGTTCTGTTTTTGTTGCTGTTCGGACTGTTCACACTCTTGAACAGCTTAAGCAACCCGCGCATCGAAGGGCTCCACGGGTCTGACATCGTGCGACTCATCGGCGCGTGTCAAGCACTTTGAGACACCCGGCATGAGAATTTACTGACTTCCTTCGTCTGTCTTTTGGCCGGGTGGCACCGGCTTGTTGATCCAAACCTCGGAAGGCAATGGCAGTGGCTTTGGAGGTCGCCGAACGAAGCGGTCCGGGTGCTCTTGGTAAGCGGCGTCGAGCACCACCTGACGGTGGGCCAGGACGGTTTGGGTCTCCCCAAAGTGCGCCATGGCCGGGGTCAGCAAGCCGATGCCGGAGTGGCGATGCTCGTGGTTGTACCACTGGAAAAGCTGCTGGCAAAAGGCGCGGCTGTCTTGGATGCAGCCGAAGCGATCCGGGAACTCCGGGCGGTACTTCATGGTGCGGAACTGGCTTTCCGAATACGGGTTGTCGTCGGAAACATAAGGCCGGCTGTGGCTCTTGGTGACGCCCAGGTCGGCCATCAAGAAGGCGACCGGTTTGGAAGTCATGACCTTGCCGCGGTCGGCATGGATGGTCAGTTGCCCAGCGGGAACCTGGTGCTTGCCGATGGTCTCCTCGATAAACTGCTTGGCCAGTTCCGCGCCTTCCCGAGGCGCGACCATCCAGCCGGCCACGTAGCGGCTGAAGACGTCGAGGATCACGTAGAGGTAGAAGTAGGTCCACTTGGCCGCACCCCGCAGCTTGGTGATGTCCCAACTCCACAGTTGGTTGGGGGCGGTGGCCAGCAACTCGGGTTTTTGGTAAGCCGGATGAACGAGCTGGTCGCGGCGCTCGCGAGACTCGCCCTCGTCTTCGAGGATGCGGTACATGGTGCGGATCGAGCACAGATACTGGCCTTCGTCCAGCAAGGTGGCCTGGACGGCGGCAGGGGAGCGGTCCTGGAATCGCTCTTCATGTAAGACGGTCAGCACACTGACCCGTTCGGCCGCACTGAGGGCACGAGCGGGGGCCGGCCGCGCCGCTGGCAGAACCGGCTCGGGCAACGGCGATGCTGTCGGGCCCAGAACAGGACGCTGCCGATAGAAGGAAGCGCGGGCTACCCCCAGGAAATCGCAGGCGGCCACAACGCCTACCGTGGGGGCCAGATGGGTGACGGCATCCATCAGGGTTTCTCCTCGGGGTCCGCCTTCGGCAGAGGCCATCCCAACAGAGCGCCCACTTTTTTTTGAACATCGATGACGATCTCGGCTTTACGCAGTTCCTCGGTCAGGCGCTGGTTCTCACGGCGGAGTTTCCGCATTTCCTCTTCCTGCGGATTGCGTTTGGACTTGGGGCCGCGCTTGTGCGGGGTCAAGCCCTTGAGAATGCCGGTTTGCCGCTCGCGACGCCAAGTGACCAGGTGCGAGGAGTAAAGGCCCTCGCGGCGCTGCAAGGCGCCGATGGCGCCGGGCTGTGCGGCAGCGGCGTCCGCCTCAGCCAGGATGCGTAGTTTGTATTCGGCGGTGAAGGTTCGGCGCTTGGCACCGGCGACAACCTCCGGGTCTGGTCGAGGCAGAGCGGGCGCTTCGGGCGCGACGGTTTGGCCCGCCGCTGCACTCCGGGCGGCCTCGCTCCGCTCGGCCTCCCTACGTTCCGCGGCGGGCCAAACCGTGGGGGAAGCCGAGAAGATTCCGTTGTTCTTCACATTGATTCCTGTTCTCGCCCTGCTCAGTAATTACGACCAGGAGAACTGTCTCATCAATGTTGGCACGGAGGGAACCTCCGGATCTCAGCAAATCAACACTCTAGCTCATAGGCATCTGCTCCGGCGCGGAGGTGTTCCCGTGCCGCCGGGCTTGGAAGTGGGGGTCAGTTCCCGGATCGTTCTGGGCATCGGTCCGCACGCCCGGTGCGTTCCGGCTTGCCCAGTTTTCTAGCCAAACACGCCGTAAGGGAAAAGGACGCGTTCGCGGAAGGTGAAGCAGTGTCAGCCTTCCGGTGCTGATTCGCTGTAGTCGGCGAAATCAAACGAACACTCCAAATTTAATCCGACCAAGCTGCGCATCTGAGCAGGCCACAGGGTCGGGCCGCCTCCCCCTCCCTTCGACCACCAGACGCAATTCACAGACATGCGCACGCCTGTTTTCTCTTGCAGTGCGTGAAGTGCATCCGCCCTCGCTTCCAATTGCAAAACCAGCCAGTCAAGGTGTTAACGGAGATCCTTCGATTCAACTGCAGATTCGGAAGACAAAAACCAACCGTTCAGCTTCCCGACCCTACACATTCCCAGGCTATTCGGGCCCTTCCGTTCCCCGATGCCAATGCTGGACGTCGGAAGAATGCCGAGCAAAGTCGTAACGTCCGCAGGCGCTATCTCGCCGGAGTAGACCCTCAGCACGGCACACGTTCGCTCGCAAGAGCCATAGTCATCATCCACAGGGGTGAGGTGAGATTCGGTGGACATGTTCCGTTTCCATTAGACAACGAATTCAGCGAGACCTACAGGACGACCACACAATGCGTGGCAACGTCGGGAAAGTCGCTCAGACCCTTGGGCCTTTACGCCTGGATCACGACGAACTCGCAAAACTGCGCCCCCTGGGTCAGTCTAGGAAAGCAGAGGTGGATCACTTTTCACGAGCGCCGAAGAGTCTTGCCGGATCGGCCCTTCACGAAGTGGCCGCCAATTGGGCTGTCCCTACCTGCCTGCACCGGGTCGCGCCCATCGGCAGGCCACGCCGGAGTTCCGGAGTATGCCGAGTGGCCCAATCGCGAGAGCGCGGTGACTGTTGGCTCCAAGGGCGCGTGATGCTGTTTGCTCCGGGTCATCCGGTACTCGGCATTACGTTTCGAACTGTAGTCACTTGCCCGCCGCTAGCGATCAGAGCACTCCTCCAACAGATGCAATAGCTTGCGGTTTCCTGAGTGCATCTTGGCTTGACACGCCGGGCATTCCGGAATAACATTGTTATTACCATGCGGGCTGTGCACGTAAGCATTCGACAGATCGGCAACTCCCAGGGTGTCGTCATCCCCAAACCGGTACTTGCGCAACTGGGTCTGGACAGCAAGGCCGGAGCGGAAATGACGATTGAGGATGGCGCACTGGTGTTGCGCAGGCCCGCAAGTCCGGCCCGCACCGATTGGGCCGAGGCCGCCAGGAGAATCGCCGAGGCTGGTGACGACGAACTCGTGATGGGCGAATTTGCCAACGCGGGGGATTCGGAGTTGGTTTGGTGACGCGTGGAGAGATTTGGCTGGTGGATCTTGATCCAACCGTCGGGAGCGAAATCAGGAAGACCCGCCCGTGTGTGGTGGTGTCCCCGGCCGAGATGCACGATCATCTGCGAACGATACTGGTCGCACCCATGACTACGGCGGGTCGCGAGGCGCCGTTTCGAATCGGCGTCACTCACGGTGGCCGGAAGGGTCTGATCCTGCTCGATCAGGTTCGCGCCGTAGACAAGACCCGTCTGGCGAAGAGACTGGGAGTTGTCCCGGCAAGAACGCTCACCGCCACGTTGAGGACGCTGCAGGAGGTATTCGCAGAATGAGGTTTCTCCTCTGGCGTTGGCAACCCGTCGTGGAAACGTTTCGGACTTTTGCGGTTTGCCCGCCGCCGCCGATCAGAGCGGTCTTCGAGCAGATTCAATAGCTTGCGACCGGTTGAACGATCATCGAACGGGAAGTCGGCTCCCGGAGCGCGACATTACAAAAAACTGGAATTGGCCCGTTCGACGGAGACGCGGTTAACTGATTGATTATAGATATAGTTCGGCAAAGTTTCCGGCCCTCTTTCCGTGCTCAAGGGCACATTGCGCGTTTGCTGTTTTGAGTTCGAAATCGGGTGCCCAAGCGAGACTGGTTGGCTCCCTTCATTGACCTTGCTGGCCCTCGGTTGGAGTTGGTGCGTCTTGGGTCAGCACCGGTGCATACCATCGCGCGAAGGTCTCCCGCACGGCGTCTCTTCGGACCACCGACTGATTGCCCGTCTTCTCAAAAGCGATCGGGATCAGCTTGCAATCTTTCTCTGAAGTGGGCGTCGGCCCAGTGTCCAGCCGCTCCATCGGCTCGTTACAGTGGCCACACAGAAGTTGGCCGTCTTGTTCGTAATGGCCGGAGCGGTAGCAGCGGCGGCAGGAAGCAAAGGCAACAGCGATATGCGAGGCCTTGCTGCGCTCAACGAAGAAATCAACTTGCGACTGAGGCGTGATACTCAATTCCTACGGGGAATCGGTCGGGGTGCGGTAGATTAACTAACAATGCCGCGGTCAGAAGATACGAAGCATTCATCCGCAGGCGAACAGCCCCCGCCGAGTATCGGACCGCCCGTCGGACCGAGGCTGTTAGCAGCGCTCTGGGTGCCGAGCAGTGCGCCAGCACGCCAACACGCCGCCTTCCACCGCGTTTGGAAATTAGAGCCCAAGTATTTTATCGCTGATCAGCACGATTTGCGACCGTTGCTCGCCCCGTATGAGGCACCAAGACCGTGAACGGCCCTTCGAATGCACTCGCAAGAGCATGGATCATGCGAGAATTTGAGCCGTCCATGGAAGTGATGGCTAGCGATGGACCTTGATCTATCTCGCGCGCCTCGCAAACAGAATGTTTTCAGGTGGGGTTAGAGGGAAGATGAAAAACGCTAACTTGATCAGAAAAAGGACAGCTTGGTTCTCACTGCTGGCGATCTTTGTCGCCGCGGCCTTTTTGTGGGCAGATGACGGCGGCCTCCTGGGCAAACAGGAAGTGAAGACTCTCATCCCCGCCGCGAAGACTGCGCAGGACCATGAACGTCTCGCCCAGCACTATGATGCAATGGCGGACCAAATCGAAGTAAAAGCGAAGGAGCACGAGGAACTGGCAGCCTTATACAAGGCAAATCCTTGGATGCACGCAATGAAGCATGAAAGGACCGGGAAGACCGCCGGCGACTGTCAGGATTTCGCGGATGAACTTCACAAATCTGCGCAGCGCTGCCGTCAACTGGCAGCCGATCATCGAGAGATGGCCAGGCTGGCGCCGAAGTAGACACCTCGCGCGGCCATCGGGGGTGCGCCCCTCGCAGCGGCTTCGCTAGAGTTCGGACACAGCAAACGCAGTTTCTGCCGCGGAAAGTGCAGGTCTTGCTTGGGACATGCCGCCAGATTGGGGGCCGAGTGCCGTAGATTCTGTCCGCGGTCAACACTCTCGGGCAGGCTTAAGCACCTGGCGGCTCAGATCGCGGCCTTGGCGCGACTGGTCCGGCAACTCCGCTTGCGTCCCACCGCCCCGTGCTTTCCACGCAATGGCCAAAGCAACCGCAACCAACAATGCCGCGGTCAGGAGGTAGGGAGCGTTCATCTGCCAACTGCAACAACTGGACCCCTTCCTCAATGTAGGTCTGGTTGGCGGCCTGGTGCGTCGCGACGTCGCGAAGCAGGCGATCCTGCCCGGTGCGCCACTCGGCCGACTTGCTGCCGCCTCATCTGGAGTGCTCGGGCCACCTAAAGAGATGGTTTCCGCAATCACCGTACATGAGGCAATGTTTTCAGCTACATAGCCACAAGCAGTTCGAGAGTCAAACTGGGGTCAGATGTAACTCTAACATTCGACAGACGCATTTTGATGGCTCCCCACAAAACCCGGTATACAACGACCTCTCCGGGGCGCAAGTTATTGAATCTAAAAGGCGAATGGATGGCGATGAGAGAGGGGCAGTTGACAGGCGTTCCCTCGGTACGCGCACAGATTTGCGGCCCTTGCGCTTGCAAGAGAAAGTGATATTTTTCCTTGCAGGATGACGCCCCTAGGCCGAATTGACGCGGCCCTCGAGTTCGCGAATATCGGCAAGGATCTCGTCGAAAGCCGGCGCATCTCCAAAGAACATTTCCTGCATCTCCCGATAATCTCGACGGAGTTCACGCTCAAGCTCGGGGCCGGGAGAGATCCGCAGCGATCCAGGCTTCGCCAAATCATAACGCGCCGCCGCTTCGCGGAAAAAGACGGTCTTGTGCTTCACGACCTGATCCAGCAGTTTGAAATCCGCGATCGCCCGGCGGCCGACCTCATGGCGGTACAACCGTGAGACATCGTAGTAGTGACGCGAGAGTCGCGGTGGCTTTTTGCCGGAATGTGTCACAGAGTGCAGCAGCGTCACCTTCTCCCAAAAAGTCCGGTCGGGACTCAGCACGCGGACCGGGCATGCCGGCAATGCAAGCAGGGCAGGAAATGTTTCGGCAACGTAAGGACGGATCTCGCGTTCATCTGCTGGCCAGACATCTCCGCGGCAGCCGAACTCAAGACGAACGAACGGGCGGATGTATCCAACCGCGCCATACAGCCCGGGTTCAATGCCAGATGGATAGGCGAATAGCAGGCTCTGCGCGTCGGAATCGGCGATGTCAGGATTGAGAGACCAGCCTTCCGCGCCGAGTTCTTTGGAGAACTGCTTTTGGAGCGTCTCGCGCACGGAGCCTTGAACGGTCTGGGAACAGGTGGCCGCCAGTTCCTCCAACCGGCGCTTCCGGCGATTCGTCCCGCCGATGTTGGCCGGGGCAGCCTCGCCTTCAAAACCCAACGAGTGCCTGTCGAGAACAATGTCGATGTCCTCCGAAAAGCGCGCGATGATCCCGTAGACCTTGGACAGCGAGGTGCCACCTTTGAACAGTGGGCCAGGTAACGATCGTGACCTGAAAATCTGGCTCAGTGTCCAACAGACCCAGAAGTCTTTCTCGACGACGGCTGGTGACCCAATACCCGTCCGGACCGCCGTCTCCAGCAGAACGGCCGCTCTGTCCGCCGCGGAAAAAGATGCGAACCTGTTCATCGGTTTCGGACGCCTATGCGGTAATGGCGTCGATGACGGGCGCCGCCCATTGTGGAGCCTTATGCATCAACTTCCGGAGACCAACTTTGGCGTCCGGCGGAAGGTTCTCGCGAAGATGCCGGACAACGCCAGGCGAAACGTGATCCTTGCCGACGGCTCGCAATGCCTGAAGTGCAACTCCAGCCTTCGTGCCTGCACCCAAGAGAGCGCGTGGCCCGGCGTGCTTCAGATATATGACCTGCTGGCCTACCTTGATCTTCCGCGAACTGCCGTCCGTCAGGTACACCATCTTGGCCGGCACCTGGGATGAAAGACCCAAAGCGTTGGCGGCGCGCGCGGGCGAGATCTGGAGCCGGTGGCCGACCTGCTCGGCTGCGGCTGCTGCGACAGCATCCGGGTTCGGCGAAAGCAGACCCAAGATTGGATGGACCTGGGGCAAGTCGTATAGGCCCCGTGCAAGTCGGCGGATACTGCCGTCCCTTACTAATCGACCAAGGGCTTGGTCTGTCGCCGCACGGGCGCCGACGTCGCTCATGTGTTTCGCGGAGAAAACCCAGCCGGCTCCGTGCCGTTTCGCTCGTGCCAGAATCTTGTCCGCAACCGCGATCATCGTCCTTCTCCGTCAGAAAAAGTATAGCATGCTTCTGACAAGATGTGCCTGAGGATCGCGGCGGCTTCGCCGCAGGCACGTCGCGGCCTTTGTGTGGGTGCTCGCCAGAGGGACCACTGGATGGCTGTCCGCGCCCATTTTGAAATGGACCTCTCCGATTGACAAGTTGCATTTGTTGACGGCCCCGTCCAACGTGGCCGCCCAATGTGCAAACGGATCAAAATCGTCCGGCGGTGGCGAGACAAACGCTTGTTTTGCCAGGACTTCCGGCGTAGCATGACTTCGGGAAGTCATAGCACGGAGGCTGTCAATCGCTTTCCTGTCAACTGCATCGTGGGCACCCACTCGATACGCTGTCAAACAGCCCGGTTTGAAGATGAGATTCTTGGGGGTGCAGGCAGAACCATTCCGGAGTGTATGTCCTTTATATTGTGTAGATTACGCAGGCCTGAAACGGGAGTTGTTAATTCTAGATGCTTGATCCCCACAAAGCCCGGTATGAAACGATCTCTCCGTGGCGCAAGCTATTGAATCTAAAAGGCGAATGGTTGGCGATGAGAGAGTGGCGGTTGACAGCCATTCGTGCGGTGGGCGCAGGTGGGTTGCGGCCCTTGCTCTTGCAAGAAAAAAATGGTATTTTTTCTTGCAGGATGAGACCCCTGTGACTGACCGATCAACCGAAGAAAAAGCTCTTCGCAGGATTCACGGCAACGGAGGAAGATGGGCGTTTTCCGCACGGGACTTCGCCGACCTCGGGAGCCGCCCGACCATCGACTCGGCACTCCATCGTTTGGAGCGCAAAGGTTCCATTCGCCGGGTGATTCGTGGGATCTATGATCGCCCCAAATTCAGTGAGGTGCTCTCGACAGAATTAAGCCCCGACCTCGACCAGGCGGCACAAGCGCTCGCGCGCAAATTCGGTTGGAGAATCCAACCGAGCGGAGCTGTCGCACAGAACCTGCTCCGCCTCTCCACGCAGGTGCCCGCACGTGCAGTCTACCTGTCGGATGGCCCGAACCGCTCGTACAAAGTCGGACGCACTCCTCTTGTTTTTGATCACGCTGCCCTGAAAGAGGCCGGCTTCAAACTTCCTGAAAGCCGACTCATCGTCCAGGCGCTCAAGTCTCTGGGACAAGAGCACGTCACTCCAGAAGTCATTTCGACGATCCGCGCATGGTTGGCGCCCAGTCTACGGGCGCGGGTGCTAGCCGACACAGAGGCGGCGACTGGATGGGTGTACGCCGCACTCAGGCGGATCGCGGGGAAGGACACCGATGGATCAAGTCGCGAATCTGCCGGCTAAACAACGGGCGGAGCTTTTCCAGGAAGCTGGCTCCCGTCGTGGCACCGGATCGGCCGTGACCGAGAAGGACTTCTGGGTTTGCTGGGTTCTGAAAAGGCTCTTTGCCGATCCGGCCATCAAGGAGCACATCGTTTTCAAAGGAGGCACAACCCTCTCGAAAGTCTTCGGCATCATCGAACGCTTCTCGGAGGACGTGGATCTTGTCCTGGACTGGGGGAATGTCCGGTAGATCGTAGAAATCCGTAGAAAGTAGCGACTCTCGTTCCCCTGAGGCGTGATAGCCTCAGGGGAATTTCTCGCCAAAGAAAAGGAGAGTCGCTACATGAAGAAACCATACCAGATTGAAGCGCAGCGAGCAGTAAAGCAGTTCGAGGCCATGGCCGCCGAAGGGAATCCAGCCGTGCAGATGGTGCTGCCCATGGCCGAGATGGTGGGCTGGTTGCGGAAGGGCGTGGGCGAGTTGATCCGCCAGGCCGGCCTGCAATTGATGGACCTGATGATGCAGGAAGAAGTGCGGACGCTGGTCGGCGAGCGCAGCCAACGCCAGACGGAGCGAACGGCCTCGCGCTGGGGCAGCGAGCGCGGCTACTGCGTGGTGATGGGGCAGAAGGTGCCGATCGAGCGGCCGCGCGTGCGCACGACCGACGAGCAGGAAGTGCGGCTGGGCAGCTACGAAATGTTCCATCGTGGCGAGCCGCTGACGGAGACCGTGTGGGAGAAGCTGATGCTTGGGTTGAGCACGCGCAAATACGGCGAGGCGGTGCGCGAATTCACCGAGGCGTACGGTCTGGAGAAGAGCGCGGTCAGCGAGCATTTCATCGAGGCGAGCCGGGCGAAGTTACAAGAGATGATGGAGCGGCGGCTGGATAAGTTACGGCTCTGCGCGCTGATGATCGACGCGACACCGTTCGCGGGGCAGCAGATGGTGGCCGCGTTGGGAATCGCACAGGACGGGCACAAAATGATCCTGGGCCTTCGGCAGGGAGCCACGGAAAACACCACCGTAGTAAGTGAGTTACTCGGTGACTTAGTAACTCGTGGATTGGACTTCACCGCGCCGCGCTTGTATGTTCTCGATGGCGGCAAGGCGCTGAGCGCGGCGGTGAAGAAGCACGCCGGCGAGTCGGCGGCGATTCAGCGGTGCCAAGTTCACAAGCGGCGCAACGTGCTGGATCACCTCACCGACGAACAGAAACCCGCGGTGGCGAAACGGCTGAACGCGGCCTACGCCATGGAAGACTACCCCGCAGCCAAGCAGGCGCTGCAGCAGTTGCACCGCGAACTGATGGACCTGAATCCCAGCGCGGCTCGAAGCCTGGGCGAAGGGATGGAAGAGACCCTGACCGTCCACCGGCTCCATGTTCCGATGCAACTGCGCAAGACGCTGGCCAGCACGAACGTGATCGAGTCGGCGTTTTCAATTGTGGAGCAGGTTTGTAAGAACGTGAAGCGCTGGCATGGCGGCGACCAGCGGGAGCGCTGGGTCGGCTCGGGACTGCTGGTGGCGCAGAAGCAGTTCCGCTGCATCATAGGGCACAAACAAATCCCGGCGCTAGTCCGGGCCCTGGAAGTTCAAGAACCGTCCAAGTCCGGAGTTGTGAAACGGCGCAAAGCGTCGTAAAGTGGGCTAAACGGGGGTTGCGACTTTCAACGGAACTCCGGGCATTCCCTGGACTGGCGACTCTTGGGTTTCGGCGAGGGCTTGGAAAACCCGTACCAGGAGTTCGGGTCGAACACCAGGCAAGACCAGTTTAATAAGCGTTTCAACGAGAAGGCCGCCGAGTATATTGCCGGCGAACTGTTGCCGCGTCTCTGTTCGATCTTCGCGGTGTGCCCGCAGGTTACCGCTGCCATCGATGCCCGCGATGCTCAAGCCATTGAAGTCGCGTACCCGGCGGCCTACTCAGAAACTTACCTTCGTCCCAACGTGCGTCTGTAGATTGGCCCGCTGGCTTCTTGGGTTCCCTCCGCGCCACATGTGATCCGGCCGTATGCGGCAGACGTTTTTCCGGAACTCTTCGCGGACCCAGCCTGTCTTGTGGTGGCGATTGCCGCCGAGCGGACGTTCTGGGAGAAAGCCACAATCCTTCATCAGCAGGCCCACCGCACCGGCGTGATGCCCCCGCGATACTCGCGTCACTATTACGATCTCCACCGACTCGCGCACAGTCCGGTCAAGGATGCCGCCCTGCACGCACGGGACCTTCTGAGGGATGTCGTCGAATTCAAGCAGCGGTTTTACCCGTGTGGGTGGGCCAACTATGATCAGGCCCGACCTGGAACGTTTAAGCTGATGCCAAGCGCGCCGCACCGCCGCGACTTAGAGAAGGACTACGATGCCATGCGGGTGATGATTTTCGGTGAAGTCCCGCAATTCGCCCGCATCATCGAGACCCTGGCAGGACTGGAAGAAGAGATCAACTATAAATAAATAGTAAGTCGCCACCGGTTGTCCTGCGAGGCGGGGTGGCGACAAACAGCGCCGGGATTAGCGGCTCCAGCCCGGAACAAGAGGAAGCGGATCTTGCGGGACTACGACCGCGCCGCCGGCGGAATCCGCAATTCCGGCAACGCCGGCCAGTTTGAAATCGGCGCTTTGGCAGCCCAAGAACTGGCTCCCCGGAAATCAAGGTTTCCAACTACCTCTCCGTGCCGAACTCAGGTTCTCGGCGCGGCCTCAGGCCCCTCCAAGCGGTGTGCAGCGGGACTCGAAGATCTCGGTCAGTTGCGCTTTGCTCAGTTTTCCCGAAGCAACGGAGAGAACCACTTCGACGAGTTCCTCCTGGCTGAACGACAGCTCCCAGTCATTCATGAGCAGGAATGTGATCGCCGCGTTTGCACCGACTCGCTTGTTACCGTCGATGAACGCATGGTTTTGGCATAGATGAAAAAGGTACGCCGCAGCCATGGCTGGAATAGAGGCGTGCAGGAATTCACCGCCGAAGGTGGCTTGCGGTGTGGCCAGGGCCGACTCAAGTCCGTCAACATCACGAAGCCCCGGAGATCCACCATAGCGGTCGATCTGTTGCTCATGCATTTCCAGAACTTCATCAAGCGACAGAAATACCGGCTCCATGAAAGTCGTTCCAAGACTACTGCGCCAGCTTCTGGAACGCCCTTCCATATCGCTTGTGCGCCAAGTCCTGGGCTGCCTCAAACTTCTTCCGCCGCGCCGAAGGTTGCGCCGGAGCAACGATCAGTTGTTTACCGTCGGTGCTCACATCGAGCAGCGTCTCAGGATCGATCTTGAGGAGATCGAGGATCGGACGATCGATCACCAGCGCCAGACTGTTTCCATGCTTGGTAAGCTTCTTAACCATGCGCCACTCCGTACTTCCAATGTATCACCATAGCAGCTTGGGGTTGACGCGGACAGCACACTGCGTTGTCAACAGAGAAACGTGGTGGTTGGAAACTTGAACTCTTGGGACCCCAAGAACTGGCTCCCCACGCAGGATTCGAACTCACAACCCCCGGCTGGCACACCGGCGGACGCGTGAGGCCGTTGCGGGACTGCATGGCCGGACGGAACTACGGGCAAGTCGCCCAAAAGGAGCGGAACGCAGCGCTCTCCGGCCGGCGGCGGATCCGGTAACGCAAGGGCGCCCCGATCATCGGTGGGGCCGGCAGTTGGGCGCCGGACCCTCTGGGCACCTAAACAGCTACGCCACGCTGGCCGCCACATGCACCGCCGTCGCCTTCACCACGGCGCACACCGCGTCGTCCGGTTTCAGATCCATTTCCGCGGCCGATTGCGCGGTGATCACGGCCACCAGGGGGAATCCGCAATCCAGCTCCACGCGCGCCAGCGGGCCGTCGTGCACCACCGAGACCACCCGCCCGGCGAGCCGGTTGCGGACGCTCGACGAACGCACCAGGTCGCGGCTCAGGGCGACGTCCTCGGCGTGGATGCAGGCGACCAGCGGGCCGGTCTCGCCCGCGTCCACGCATTGCAGATGCAACTCTCCCACCTGCAAGGTGAGCAGGCCCGGCTCGCGGCCCACGATTTCGGCGGGCAGCACGTTTTCGACGCCCACCGATTCCGCCACGCGCGCGTCGGCGGGGTGCCGCAGCACGTCGCGCACCGGGCCGGTCTGGCGGATGCGGCCGTCAACCAGCACCGCCATCCAATCGCCCAGCGCGATGGCCTCGGCGCGGTCGTGGGTGACCAGGATCGAAGGGACTCCGCCCGCGAGCAGCATGCGCCGCAGATCGGTGCGCAGGCGCACGCGGCTGGCGGCGTCGAGGGCGCTCAGCGGCTCGTCCAGCAACAGCAGCGCCGAACCCGCGGCCAGGGCGCGCGCCAAGGCCACGCGCTGCTGCTGGCCGCCCGAGATGGCGCGGGGGTAAAGCGCGGCCAGATCGGCGATCCCGAAGGTGCGCATCAGCGCGGCGGCCCGCTCGCGGCCTCCGGCATATGCCACGTTCGCCGCCACGGTGAGGTGCGGGAACAGGGCGTAGTCCTGAAACAGGAACCCGGCGCGGCGGCGCTGCGGCGGAAGATGCACGCCGCGCGACGAATCGTGCCAGGCCACGCCGCGGCATGCGATGAGGCCTTCATCGGGGCGGTCGAGGCCGGCCAGCAGGCGCAGCAGCGTGGTCTTGCCGCTCCCGGAAGGGCCGAACAGCACGGTGACGCGCGAGCGGTCGAGCGGAATGGAGATGTCGGCATCCAGCTCGAAGCCCGAGCGCAGGCGCTTGCGTACCCGGCAGATCAGTTCATCGGCCATGTGGAGCGGATCCTTCTCTGCAGGGCGTAGGTCAGCGCCAGCACCACGAACGAAAAGCCCAGCAGGAACAGCGAGGTTTCGAGCGCGGCATCGTAGCGCAGCGCCTGCACCTGGTCGTAGATGGAAATCGACACGGTGCGCGTGACGCCGGCGATGTTGCCGCCCACCATCAGCACCACGCCGAACTCGCCCATGGTGTGGGCGAAGCTGAGGATGGCGCCGGTGGCGATACCGGGGCGCGCCAGCGGCACGATGACGCGGCGGAAGGTGGCGAAACGCGAGACGCCCAGGCACCAGGAAGCCTCGATGAGTTTGCGGTCCACGGCCTGGAACGCGGCGGCCACGGGTTGCACGGCGAACGGCAGGCTATAGAGCGCGGAGGCGACCAGCAATCCCTGGAACGAGAAGGGCAGCATGCCGCCGGTGAGACGGGCGTACAGCGCGCCCACCGGGCTGCGGGGACCGATGGCCAGCAGCACGTAGAACCCCAGCACGGTGGGCGGCAGCACCAGCGGCAGCGCCACCGCGGCTTCCACCAGAAACCGCCAGCGCCGCGGCGAGAAGGCCAGCCACCCGGCCAGCGGCACGCCCACCAGCAGCAGGATGGCGGTGGTGCAGAAGGCCAGGCGAACGCTCAGCCAGATGGCTTGCCAGTCCATGTCAGTGTCGCTCCTGGGGCGGCGGGAAGAAGCCGTACTGTTTCAGGCGATCCCTGGCGGCGGAACCGGCGAGGTAATTGCGCAGGTCGAGCGCGAGGCGCGAGTGCCGCGCACGCGTCAGAATCGCGCCGCCCTGCTCGATGGCTGGGTAGGCGTCGAGCGGCACTTCCCAATACCGGCCCTGGCTGCGCACCGGTGGAGCGACCGCCAGCGAAAGCGGCACGATGCCCACCTCGGCCGCACCGCTCTGGACGAATTCGAGCGCCTGGGCGACATTCTCGCCGAGCACCAGCTTGCCGGCCACGCGGTCGTAGACGCCCATGGATTTCATGGCCGCCGCCGCCGCCCGGCCGTAGGGCGCGTGCTCGGGATTGGCGATGGCCACGTGCCGCACCGAGGGCGCTTCCAGCGCGCCCATTCCCAGGCGAGCCAGATCGAGCGGCGAACCCGCCGGCGCCCAGACCACGATCCGGCCCACCGCGTAGGTGAACAGCGATTCGGGCAGGGCCAGCCCTTCGCGGGCCAGGCGGCGCGGGTATTCGACGTCGGCGGACAGGAAGAGGTCGAACGGCGCCTGGCCGCGGATTTGCGTGTAGAAGTTGCCGGAGGAGCCGTAGACGACGCGGATGTCCGCGGAGGGGTGCGCGCGGCGGAAGTCGCCGAGGATGTCTTCGAGGGCGAATTGCAGGTCGGAGGCGGCGGCGACGGTGGCCTGTTGCGGCGCTTCGGGCCGGGGCGCGCACCCGGGAGAGACGGTGCAGGCCATCAGAACCGCCGCCAGCGCGGCCGCTGGAATAGAATGGTCTGTTATAGGCGACAATGTCATCCTCAACCGACCATGATACCAACCCCGGCCCCAAGGTCCGGAGCCGGCTGGCGGAAATCCGGCGGAAGCGCGGCGTGGCGGCGGCCGCGCTGGCCCGGGAGGCGGGCGTCAGCCGGCAGACCGTGTACGCCATGGAAGCCGGCGACTACGTTCCCAACACGGCGGTGGCCCTGCGCCTGGCGCGCGCGCTGGATGTCGCGGTGGAGGAACTGTTCCTTCTGGACGCCGGCCCGCCGGAAGCCCCGCGAATGGCGAAAGCCGAACTGGTGGATTGCGGCGACACTTTCGCGGGAAGCCCGGTGACGCTGTGCCGGGTGGGAAAACGACTGGTGGGCGTCCCCGTCTCCCCCGCCCCGCTGTGGCTGCCGGCGGCCGATGGGCTGCTGGCGAACGCCGCGCGGTCCACGGTCCGGCTTCTGGGCGGCGAGAGCGCCGAAGGGCGGCTGCTGGTGGCGGGCTGCGACCCCTCGATCTCCGTGCTGGCACGGCGCCTGGCGCGCGCCGGTGTGGGAGTGGTGGCGGCGCCGGTGAACAGTTCGGTGGCGCTCGACCTTCTGCGGCGGAAGCTGGTACACATCGCCGGGACTCACCTGGGCGGCGGCAGCGCTGCGCCCGCAGGCAGCGCGGCGTTCGTTTTCGCCGGATGGGAAGAGGGCCTGGTGGTGGCGCGCGGCAATCCCAAGCGGATTCGGGCGGTGGAGGACCTGGCGGGGCCGGCGGTGAAGCTGGCCAACCGGGAGCGCGGCTCGGGCAGCCGCCAGTTGCTGGACGGGCGGCTGAAGCAGGCGGGCCTGGCGGCGCGCTCGGTGGCCGGATATGCGGACGCCCCGGCCACCGGGCACCTGGCGGCCGCATGGCGGGTGCATGCCGGTCTGGCCGATTGCTGCGTGGCCACCCACTGCGCCGCGCGCGCCTTCGGCCTGGACTTCGTGCCGCTGAGGGAAGAGCGCTACGACCTGGCGATCCGGCGCGAGCACCTGCACCTGGCGGCCGTGGAGCGGTTTCTGAACACGCTCTCCGAAGCCGCCTTCCGGCGCGAATTGGAAGGCCTGTGCGGCTACGACACGCGCGACAGCGGACGGCGCATCCAGTGAGAGTGGACGGCGGCCGGCGGGAACGGCTAGAATGGGAGCAGCACAGTTTCCCGATCCGCGCGAGCAGTGTCCCAACGGTGAGGTGCGAGAGCGGTTGAATCGGGCGGTCTCGAAAACCGTTGAACCTTTGCGGGTTCCGTGGGTTCGAATCCCACCCTCACCGCCAGTTTCCGGTCAAGTGGCATCAATCACCGATCTTCTGTTAACGTGCGACATCGACCTCGTTTTGTACAGGCCGCCGTGCAGATCTATTTAATCCCCCGCCTTCGCTCAGGGCTTCTCCCCCGCCGCTTTCCCTTCCTGAATGTAAACGGTTCGCGACGGAAACGGAATCCGAATTCCCTCCTCGCGGAAGCGGCGCAGGATTCGTTTGCGCAGTTCATTCCGCACGCCGAACTGCTGGGCGAACTCGGCCACCTGGAAACTCAGCGTGAAACCCAGCGAGGAATCGCCGAATCCGGGGTCGAAGGCGACTCCCGGCGCGGGGTCGCCCAACAGGCCGGGTAACTCTCCCACCGCCTGCCGCGCCAATTCCGCCAGGACGCGCTCCACGTGGTCGGGATCGGAATCGTAGGCCACCGCCACCTGCAGCGAAGCGCTCATGCGCAGCTCGGGCAGGTGGTAGTTGGTCACGATGGCCTGCGCCAGTTTGGAATTGGGAATGACGATCAGGTTGTTCGCCAGATCGCGGATAGAGGTGGCGCGCCATCCGATATCCGTCACATACCCCGCCTCCGCGGTATTGAGCTTGATATAGTCCCCTAACCGCACCTGCCCGGCGACCGTCACGTAGAAGCCCGAAAAGAGGTTGGACAGCGTATCCTGCAGAGCCAGCGCGACCGCCAGGCCGCCAACGCCCAAGGCCGTCAGAATGGGGGTGATGCTCACGTGGAACGCATCCAGCAGCCACACCACGCCGAGGATGAGCACCGCCAGTTGCGCCAGGTTCCGCGAGAGCGTGGTCACCGGCAGCGCGCCGGGCGCCTGGCCTCCGTAGTACCGGACCAGATTCCCCGCGACCCGCATGCACATCAGGGTGAGGGACACGATCCACAAGACCAGCAGCAGGCGCGCTCCGAACTGTGTGACCTTCCCGGGCAGTCCGGAAAGCTGGATGGCCGTGTGCACCGCCAGGATCACCGCCCAGATGAGCAGCGGGCCGCGCAGCGCCTCGCCCAGGATCAGGCCGGGGCGGCTGCCGGTGCGCGAAGTCCAGGCGCGCAGGGCGCGCAACACCAGCCACCGCACCAGCCAGCCGGCCGCGAACACGCCGGCGAAAATCATCGCCGGCCTAGCCAGCTCCATGGGGTCGTGCATCAGGATTTCCCGTATGGCGTGCATTCCGTCTCCTACTCCAGATTCTCACGGCAAAGTGGCCTGCACGATGCCGGCGCCCGCGACGTCCAAGATTATGTGCGGACCCTGGCCCCAGTACTATACCTTATCCTGGCCGGTGGTCCGCTGGTAGGCCAGCCGTCGGCTTTCGACCTCTACGAGAACGGCCGCGACGCCGAAAAGGCGGGCCGCATGACCGAAGCTTACCTGGCATACGCGCAGGCCGCCGCCCTGGAGCCGGGGAACCGGACGTACTGGCAGCACAGCCGCTCCGTCCGCCTTCGCGCCCTTCTGGAAGCCGGAAAACCGCTGGCGGCGGATCTCGCGACTTCCCCGGAAGAGGCCGCGATCCCGGAAGCCACCTACCAGGACCGCCAGGACGCCCGCCAGCCGCTGCCGCCCACCAAGTTGCAGGCCGAATCTTTTTTCCGCGATTTCGACCTGCGCGGCGATTCCAGGAAGCTCTTCGAGGAGGTCGCCAAAGCCTACGGACTCGGCTGCGTCTTCGACGGGGAGTACGAGCCGGTGGGGCCGGTGCACTTCGCGGTGACCGGGATGAACTACCGGGAGGCTTTGTACGCGCTCCAGGCAGCCACGGCGTCGTTCGCCGTGCCCCTCGGCGGCAAGACGCTTCTGGTGGCCAGGGATACGCCGCCGAAGCGCGTCCAGTTGGAGCCGGCGGCGGCCATTTCCGTCCCGCTGCCGGGCTTGATCGCCGCGCAGGATTTCAACGCCGTGGTCACGGCGGTGCAACAGGCCCTGGCGCTCGAGAAAGTCTCCTTCGACTCGCAGGAGAACACCGTCATCATCCGCGACCGCATTTCCAAGGTGCTGCCCGCGCGCGCCATGCTGGAAGATCTGCTGCACCAGCGCGGACAGGTGGTCATCGAGATGCGGCTGCTCGAAGTCAGCCGCAACGACGCCATCGAATACGGGATCGAGTTCCCCAACATGTTCTCGCTCACGCCTCTCACCACGGCTTTCAACAACCAGGTTTCCCTGCCAAAGGGCCTGTCGGGATTGCTGACGTTCGGCGGCGGGAAGACGCTGATCGGGCTGGGGATCATGACCCCGCAACTGGTGGCCACCTTGTCCGACAGCCTGGGCAAAATACTGCTCGAAACCCAGTTGCCGTCGCTCGAGGGCCAACCGGCCAGCATTCACATCGGTGAGCGCTACCCCATCTCGAGCGGCAACTATTCCATGGTTGGCGCCACCGGAACTTCCACCGCCGGCGCGTATGTCCCGGCGCCGACCATCACCTACGAAGACCTGGGACTGAGCCTGAAGGTGACCCACCGGCTTAACGGAGGCGGAGACGTCTCGCTGGACGTGGACGCGGAGTTCAAACTGCTGACCGGAGAAACCGTCAACGGAATTCCCATCATCCAGAACCGGACCGTGAAGTCCAACGTGCGCGTCGCCGCGGGTCAGTGGGCCGTGCTGGGGGGCATGCTCAACCCCAGCGACACCACCACCATAACCGGATTGACGGGCGTCTCCGGCATCCCGTATCTGGGCGCCTTCACCCGCCAGAAGCAACGCACCAAAAGCACCGATGAGGTATTGATTCTGCTCCGGCCGCGCATCCTGTCGCTTCCGCCGGGCGAGTTTCCCACCCGCACCTACCGTCTGGGAAGCGAAACGCGGCCGATGATCCCGCTGTAGGGCCGCCTCAATTCGTCTTGCGCATCGAGAACTTCGTCAACGCGTCGATCAACGCCGCGGCCGCCGGCGGCGTGGCGCCGCCGCGCAGGAACGTCCCGGGTGTTCCAGCGCTTCCCGTACAGGGCTTCGTTTCCGTCGATGTCGGTGCGCAGCGTGCTGCCATCGAGCGACGCGCCCGCGAAGACTCCGTGCGACCGCGACCAGGACAGGATCTCCGCCGTCATCGACGCGTCCGTCTGCGCGGTAGCATCGCGGCCCACCGGGCCGAGGGCGGCCGTGGCCTCGCCGCCGATGGTGAACTTGCTTTGCATCAGCCGATCCATACCCCGTTGGTTCATGATCAGCAAGACCACGTCGCTCGAAGAGAATCCCACCTGGAGACCGAAACTGCCGCCTTCCACGCGGATGGCCGCGGGCGGACCCCATCCTTGTTCCGGCGCGCGGCACACCACGAATCCCTTGCCGTACTTCCCGCCGCCCATCAGCGCCCCCTTCTTCAGCCCAGGCACCAGCACCACACAGGACGCCCGGCTCAGCAGTTCCTGGGGAATGGAGCGGTCCGGAGCCGTCATGATTTCCTGGAACAGGCTGGCGGCATCCCGCAGCCGGTCCACGGTCTTCTGCGCGCCGGACGCCGCCAACAACGGCATGGCGGCCATAAGCATTGTGAACGTGAACTTAGTTCGTCGCATGCTCCCATCGTATCGCGCACGCGCGCACGCCTGGCCCCGCCGCGGGCGCCGAACCGTATCGAGGGACACACCAGGTCTTCGACCGCGTGATTTGGCGCCTTTGCCGGGCCGCTCGCTCACGCTCGCGGTTCCGAACGGAACCGCGAGCGTGAGCGAGCGGCCCGTTGCAAAGGAACAGTATCTTGCGGTCATGGCACTGGACGCGGAGCCGGCGCTACGGCCGTTTCGTAACGGGCGCTTACTTCGCCTGGATCTTCAAGGCGTACGCAAGATCGCCGGGTTTGCGGTCGGGCAGCGTCACCACCAGGCCTTCCGGGTTGCGTGCAAAGGTCAGCGCTCCCCGGCTTCCGAGCAACTCCACCCGGCCCACCTCCTTGGGATAGTGGCTGCTTCCGGCGGCCAGTGTCTTGATGGTCAGTTTGCCGTTGGCCGGCCAGGCGAGCGCGATGGCGTACAGCGCGTCCGGCTTGGTGGTGAAGCGCATATCCTCGGCGGTGTAGGGGCGCTTGACGTTTTCGTTGAAGTTGCCGGAACCCTTCACGTCCGGAGCGCCCTCGCCGAAAACCGTGAACGGGCGCGTACCGAAGATGGCCTCGCCGTTGGCCGGCATCCAGGCCGCCAGGGTGTCGAGCACCTTGACCTCGTCGTCGTCGATGGAGCCGTCGCCGCGCATCGGAATGTTGAGCAGCAGGTTGCCGTTCTTACTGACGATGTCGGCCAGCATACTAATCACCGTGGCCGCGCTCTTGTAAGTGTGATTCTCGAAGAGGGAACGCTTGTAATGCCAGTCGCCGATGCAGGTGTCGGTTTGCCAGGCCGCCGGCAGAATGTGATCGGCGCGGCCGCGCTCGATGTCCAATACCATCGAGCCCACGCGTTCCGGCTTCAGACCCTTGGAATTCAACACCGCCTCCAGGCGGCCGCCATGGTTCTTGATGTTGGAGTTGTATAAGTGGGCCGCGATGTCGAGACCCGCCTGTCCCAGGGGCAACTCGGTGTCGTCGAAATACAGTAAGTCGGGCTGGTACTTATCCACCAGGTCCTGGCAGCGCAGGAACCAGCGATTGACGAATTCGGGATTCGCGGCGGGCGGCTCCTCGCTCCACACGCGGTCGTGCCTGGCGTGCCATTCGTCCGCCTCCTTGATGGTGGCGATGCCTTTGGGCATGGGCATGGTGGCGCCGGCATACAGGTGCTGCGGGTCCAGGCCGTCCCACCACTTCCCCGCGCCCTGTTCCCTGGTGGTATAGCCGTCGTAGGGGACGCCGGCCAGGGGACCTTCGAGGTCGTGGCCGTAGGCCGTCTGGAACCAGTGCCAGGCGTGCGCCGAGTGGTTGGTGATACCGAACCGCAGTCCGTGTTTGCGCGCGGTCTGCGCCCAGATGCCGATGATGTCCTTCTTGGGTCCCACGCGCACCGAATTCCATTCGTGGAATTTGGAGTCGTAGCAATCGAAGTTGTCGTGATGATTGGCCGTGCCGGTGAAGTACTTCGCCCCGGCCTTCACATACATTTGGATGAGCTCTTCGGGCTGCCATTTCTCGGCTTTCCACAGGTTGTCGATCTGCATGAAGCCGAATTTCGAGGGGTGGCCGTAGTGCGCCACGTGGTAGTTGTACTGCGGATGGCCCTGGATGTACATATTGCGGGCGTACCAGTCGCCCTGCTCGGGAACGCATTGCGCGGTCCAGTGCGCCCAGAGGCCGAACTTGGCGTCGCGGAACCAGTCGGGCGCGCGGTACTGCATCAGCGATTCCCAGTTCGCCTGAAACGGGCCGGCGGCGAGGGTCCTCGCCCCGGCGCTCTGTGCGCCCGCCCGGCGCAGCCACAACGCGGGCGCCGCTGCCGCCAGCCCGCCCAGCGCCGAGCGGCGTGTGATCTTCGACTTCATGTGTCAACCCTCCAACGGAATATGGTATAGCCAATCGGCATCGGCTGTGGGAGGGCGGCTTCCTCGGGGCGAATCGGATGTCCGCCCACGCGCACGGCAAGGCTCGCGGTCTGTTACGGTGGTTACGGAAAACCAATGGGATGTTTTTCCCGGATACGCGAGGAACTTCGGAAATGAATGTGAATCGGCGCCTGGGGCTTGGTGCGGGCGTAGTCCTGGCAGGCCTCGCGGGAGCGGCTTACGCACAGCCTCCCAGCGGCGCATCGCCCGCTTCCATAGCACCCGGCAGCATGGCCCGCATCGGTTCGGTCGATGAGCGCTTTCAGTCGTTCAACATCGAGATGGTCGAAGTCACCGGCGGTAGATTCTGGAAGCCCTACAGCGCGGGGGTGGACGACCTTCTCAAGGCGCAGCCATCCGCCGGTCCGGTGGGCATGGACCCGGCCCTGTATCGGCAACGGCCGCCCATCGATCTCTCGAACCCCCGGCTTCGCAAGCTGGCCGCGGCGCTGGCTCCCGCTTATGTTCGGGTCAGCGGCACGTGGGCCAACACCACTTACTTTCAGAATTCGGAGGACGCCGCCCCGGCAAATCCCCCAGCAGGGTTCAATGGAGTGTTGACCCGCCGCCAATGGAAGGGCGTGGTGGACTTTTCGCGCGCGACAAACGCCCGCATCGTCACCTCCTTTGCCACCAGCGCGGGTACGCGCGATGCGGCCGGCGTCTGGACTCCGGCACTGGCGCGCCAGTTTCTCGCCTATACGAAATCCATCGGCGGCAGCATCGCGGCGGCCGAGTATATGAACGAACCCACGTTTGCGGAAATCGGCGGCGCGCCAAAAGGCTACGATGCCGCGGCTTATGCGCGCGATATCGCCGTCTTCCGGGCATTCGTCAAAGAGGCCGCTCCCGGGATGACGATCCTCGGTCCCGGCTCCGTCGGCGAGGGAATCTCCCTGGTGCCGGCGGACCTGGTGAAGGGCCAGCTAAAGACCGAGGATCTGCTCGCCGCCGCCGGTCCGGCCTTCGATGCCTTCTCCTACCATTTCTATGGAGCCGTTTCCAAGCGGTGTTCGGGCATGGCCCCGGCGTCGGGAACGACCCCCGAAGACGCGCTCTCCGAACAGTGGCTGGCGCGCACCGGCCGCGTCCAGGCATTCTACGCCGGTCTCCGCGACCGGTTCGCTCCCGGCAAACCGCTCTGGGTCACGGAGACCGCGGACGCGGCCTGCGGCGGTAACCCATGGGGCTCGACGTTTCTCGATAGCTTCCGCTATCTCGACCAGCTTGGACGCCTGGCCAGGAGCGGCGTCCAGGTCGTCGCCCACAACACGCTGGCCTCCAGCGACTATGGTCTGCTCGATGAGAATACGCTGACGCCGCGGCCCAACTACTGGTCGGCTCTGCTGTGGCGCACGCTCATGGGTCCGGTCGTGCTCGATCCGGGTCAACCGCCCGCGCCGGCATTGCATCTCTATGCCCACTGTTTGCGCGGCCACCCCGGGGGCGTAGCGCTGCTGGCGATCAATACCGGCCGCGCCGCATCGCAATCGCTCGATCTTCCCACGGCGTCGGACCGCTACACGCTGACCGCCCGGAATCCGGAAGACACGCGGGTCGATCTGAACGGGAATGAACTCAAATTAGGCGCGGGCGATGAGTTGCCGCGGCTTGCAGGCGTGCCCACACCGCCCGGCCGGGTCACATTCGCACCCGCAAGCATTACATTCCTCGCGATACCGAACGCCGACAACGGCGGTTGCCGATAGCGCAAACATCCGGCCGAAGACCCGTTCCGCCCGAGGCTATGACGGTTCCGCGCATCCCGTCAGATCCCCGAAGAACCGCCGCTTCGTCGAATCGTGGAGCAACGGCCGGCCATGCCCCAGCGCCATGTCGGCGACGTGGTAACCCAGCGCCCGGTAACTCTCGAACTGCGACTCCTTGAACCACTGGTCGGCGGTGGATTCGTGGGGGAACATCGGCACCTTCTTGTGGAACCCGAGCACGTCCGCAGGCTCGTCTCCGGTGAGGGACGCCTTCAGATAGACCAGCTTGCCCGGCGGGGCGTCCTTGTAGGCGATCTTGCCGACCGCATAGTGGCAGCCCGAAAAGCTCTCCAGCTTGTTGTCCGGCTTGCGCGCGATCCGGTCGAGGTGGATATCGATCTCCGCTCCGAAATCGGTGCGGCACATGCGAATGGCCGTCGCCAGGCCGCCGAAGGCCAGCCCTTCGTCCTGTTCCGCGTCGCACACAACGATGTAGCGGCACTTGCGCCGCACCAACTCGTACAGCCCCATGTTATCGAAGTGGCCGCCGTCGGACAGGTTGACGAAAGCGCTGTCGGAGGTGGTCGTCCCGAACAACTCCGCCAGCGTATAACCGAGGCCGAAAGCCGGTCCGCTCATACTCGCCGTGCGCTCGCGGGCCGGGTTGCCCAGCCACCATCCCAGGCGCACGTTGAAAACAGTCATCAGGAACGCCACCGCGGTCGAGGTATGGTAGCCCTGGTTGGGATTCGCCGCCGCCCCGGAAATCGCCACCGTCGTTCCCAGCAGGATCCCGTCGCTCTCGGGTAGCGGCGCCGTCGGCGCTCTGGCCGGCTCCGGCCTGTACTTAGTCTTGGCCACCAGGTGCGTGCGTAGGTATCCCTTTCGCGGCGGGTCCCCATCCGGAACTTCGCCCAACCGCAGGCCGCGACTGGCGGCGGTGCCCGAGACATCCTCCCGGGAGGCGTCCCGTCCCGCATCGTACCCGCAATACACCGGCGTGAAGATGAAAGATGCGCCCTTGCGCTCCTGCCACGCCAGGTTGCGCCCGCCGCTCACGTTGAGCGTGGCGTTGACGATCGGAAACGGACCGCTGAACTGGCCGTCGTCCAAGTGGTTCAGGGGGAAGTCGTCGTCCGGATCGAAGCCGGTAAAAGGATTCGGGTTGCGTTCATCTTTCAACGGGTTCGGAGGAGTCCCTCGCGGCTTTCGCGAAGCGCCAAGGTAACACCGCACCAACCGGTTCTTATAGAAATGGTGCAGCGAGAACTCGTTGACGTCCACCCGCCATGACATCACCAAGGTAATCAGCAGCGCCAGCCCCAGCACTTCCGACAGGCCCTTGTACCAACTGACGCCGTTCGGACCGTATTCGCGGTTCCGCGCCCAACTGGACCAGACCTGTTTCTTCATTTCACCCCAGTACTGGTCCGATGGCGAACCTTCCGCTTTCTTCGGTCCGCCCTGGCAATCGAAAGTCACGGTAACCGCCGAGCCCGCCTGCGCCCATTTCGCGGTGCCGGTGCAACTGGCGGCGGCGGGCGGCGTCGAGGGAACCCGCACCACGGTCAATTCGTGAACTCCCAGCCCGATGAGCGACACGAACCCCAGCACGAATACCCAGGGGCCGGCCAACGCCACCAGGTTCATCGTGCCGCCGCCCTGCTCGCCCCCGGTCTTGGAGCTCTTGGCCGCCAGCAGGCCGCCGATTGTGGTTGCCACCCACGCCACTGTGACTGTGGCCTTAGCCCAGGCCGCAAACGCGCTCCACGCGGCCTTCAGCCCCAGCGGCCCCAGGAACGCCAGCCCGAAGAACAGCAGCCAGGCCGCGCCATAAACCATGGCCCACGCGCCCAGCCGTCCCAGCCATTCCCGGGTGTCGTCCGGCAGTTCGCGCCCCATCAGCCCCACGTTCACGATGATGCCCAGCGTGATCGCAGCCAGCATCGCCGGCGGACCAAGCGTAAACACCAGCCACGGAGCGGCCGGGCAGGTACCGAAGTAGTGGACGCCCCACGAAACGGCGCAAAACAGCCAGGCCGTCACGAACCCGGAAATCGCCGCCGCCGCGGGCGGTAACACTGCGACCAATACCCACGCGCGCCAACCCTGGTGCAGGCGCCAGACCTCGCTCCAGAAGCCCGCCAGCGCTTGCAGCACAAGAAACAGCAGCGATAGCACAATGCCCCACCACAACCACTTCTCCAGCGGCTCGGCATAGACTTGGAGCGTCATCAGGAAAGCGCCAAGGAATGCCGGCGGAAGCACCAGCAACTGCACCCATTTGTCGTCGCGGCGCCGGCTCAGCGGCCACCACCCCCTGAGGGTCAGAGCCAGCGTCACTGCCGCAACCAGAAAAGCCGCCACCGGCCAGCCAGTCCCCGGCGCCCGCCTGGTAGCCACCATGCTTTGCAATCCGAGCAAGCGCCCCAACAGAATCAGGGCGGCGACTCCGGAAACCAGCGTCACCAGGTTCAACAGCGTGTTGCGCGACCAGATGGTGAACATCGACCAGGTATCGGCGCTCAGCGCGCTCACCTTGGGAGTCAGGAAGTTGCTGTAGGTGCGCAGGTATGCAACGGCCTTCTGCGGAAGGCCATTCTCCTTGACGTTGTCCGGATCAAGGCCCTTTTCCACCACCTCGATTCCGCCAAGCCGATGAATCATGGCCGCCAGCCACCCCCCGATATATCCTCCCCCGGAAACCGTGGACAAGTAGTTGACGTAGTGGAGGATCTTCAGCTTCGCCAGCGCTTGCAGCACTCCCAGGTTGAAAGTGGCGCTGCGAATGCCGCCGCCGGAGAAAGCCAGCCCGACCAGATCGTGCTGCAGGTCTTCCGTGGGCACCTTCCGTTTGAGGCGCGACGCCGCGACGAACTTCTGCTCTTCAAGAAATACGTTGGGGAAGAAATCGGCTACTCGATCGGAATCGGGAACGGTGGGAGACATAGTGAAAGAATCGTACCCTCTTTTCAATCGCAGATCAATAGCGTTCAAACGAAGCGCGCCAAATTTCCCGCCAACTGGTTATGAGGTTCACAATTCAATAGTCGTAGCGGGGGACGGCTTCGAACGACAGGGCCTTACACGCGCTCTGGTCCGCGCTGTTCCTCAAGCCGGCCAAGCCCGGATACGGCGAGGTCATCTCCGTTGCGAAACAATTGATCATGGATCGGTGAAAATTCCCGACCGGCTCCTTATTCAAGTCGAGCAGCGATACGGCCCTTCGGAACCGGCAGGCGTTTTTCACATCCTGCCCCGCGGAGTCCTTGATATAGCTGCACCGGCCCGGGTCGCCATCCACCACCTGGTCGGGAACGAACCTCAAACCGTAGGCTATGTCCGCGGCGGTGGGAACCACCATGGCGCTCATCACCGCCGTGCTGCCGTGATATTCCTTCGCGCCCGGAATGGGAATCCCGGCAATCGTCCCGATGTATGGGATTTCGACGAAAGGCGGAATGAGCGGGAACCGCGACCGGGAGCGCTGCACGATCGCCGAGAAGGAGGAGACCTCGAACAGCTTGACGGACTCCACGCGGATCCGCGTGGTAATGTCGTGGTTGGCGACGCGCGACGTGTTCGGCGGCGTGCCTCCAGGGGGACCGCCGGAATAGACCGATCCGCCGGCGGTTTCATCGGCGTTCAGGGTGACGGCAATCTCCGCCGAGGATGCCGTGCTGAGGCTGCGTGGCACCACGGTGAGCTGTAATTGCCTCCCGAATTGGGCGGAGGCCGTCTGGTAGGCGTTCAGGACTCCGGCCAGCAGCGCGACGTTGGGTTGCGCGCTTCCCAGAACCGAAGCCAGCGGCGAGGCGCCGGCGCTTCCTCCCGGATTGGCAATGCCGCTCAGTAAGTTGGATAGCGTGGGCGCATGGCTGACGTCCAGAACGCTCTGCGAGGTGGTGCCGACCGAGGTTTGCTGGCCGGATATGGTGCGCACGGTCACGAGGCCATCGTTGAAGAACGAAGGCTTATCGAGCCCGAACAGGCGCTTCACGCAACAGCGCTGGTCGCCCGCGCGGTTCAGGCGGTCCACCTGGTATTGAACGTCCGCGCGCATGAAGGTCTGAAACGCCAGGATGTCGCGGTTGAACGCATCGATCAGGGGACTGAGCGCCGAGTTCAACCCATCCGCGCTTTGGCTCAATTCGTACGGCGCGAACTCGTGAGGATACTGCTGGCTCATCTTGTAGTGAAAGAGAAAATCGGCGATGGCGCTCCGCAGCAGGCCGGCATGGGGCATGTATGTGTTCGCGGCCACCTGGAAACAAGCCAGGTAGATGCGGGGGCTGCGCCGGGGATGGTCGCCCGCGTCGGGATGCAGCAGCGAGCCCAGAATGTTCCGGTAATCCGTCGAGACGCAGTTCGCTGCCGACGGTTGCACTTCGCGATCCAGCCCCAGATCGTTCCAGATGGCGCGGCACCGGTCGTGCGGCTCGCGAGGATCGCGAGGTCCGGCTGCCGTGCATTCCCTCTCCGTTCCCACCGGGTTCCGGTCTCCCTCGACCGCCTGGATCGCCTTTTCGGCTTTGTCCCAGGGTTTGTCCGCGGCGATCAGGGTTAGCAGGAAGTCCGTCAGGCGCGGCTTCAGCGGCTGAAACAGGGTCGTATAACCCAGGCAATAGCGCCCCGCCGGGCAAATCCCGAAGTTATCGGTGCGCTTCTGGGGATCGTCCGCCAGGCGAGCCGGGCTGGTGTCGAGGAATTTCTGCGCCAGCGCCTGGCTGTTGGTTGAGGTGGATTCCACATAGGTGTCGGCAAGATACTGGCCGGCGATGTAACTGTAGAAGTCCGGGTCGAAGTAACCCGGCTGCCGGGTCTGCGCCTCGACGGACGTCCAGCCGCGAAGCACTACCTGCTCCAACGCGTCGTTATAACCGGCCACCAGGTCTCTGACCGTATTGGTGAAGGCGCCCATGGCGCGGGGGTTGACGGTGGAGTTCTGCATGACCCAGGCGTTGATGACCATTTCCGGCCGCGGCAAATCCAGTTGAGCCAGAATGCGCTTGCGTTCCAGCACCTGAGCGTCGTCGCCGGGATTCGCGCCGGAGAAGACCAGCAGATCCGAGGGATTCTGTTCGCCCGTTCCCGCCGCGACGGCCATGGAGGCCATTGCCATCGGTTTCGGCGGGGTGGCGGCGGCCGCGCCTCCGCCGGACGATGCCGGGGAAGCGGCTGCGCCAGGGGATGATGCGGTAGCCGCGCCGCCCGATCCGGATGCCGGAGCGCAGGCGCTGCCGTTGCCGAGCGTCAGCCCCGCTACCACGCATGGGGTGGTGTCGGATTTGAGTTCGATTACGCTTCCCGGCGGCTGGTTGACGGAGATGGTAGCCGTGCCGGATGTGCTGCTTCCGGACGTGCTGCCGCCGGCCGCGCTACTGCCGGAGGTTCCACTGCCGGACGCGGCAGCCGGAGTGGAACTGCCGGAGCCGGTGGATCCGCCGGCCAGAGCGGTAAACGCGGTAGCGGCATCCGTGGATGACAGGTAATACAACTTCATGTTGAGCGGCGCCGGAGTCACCTGCCATTGCATGTGGCGGATGGCCGACAGAAACGTCTTCCAGTCGGCGCACGCCGGTGGCGATTGCGCCTTGATCCGCACCCGGCCGCTGCCAATATCCTGCGCCGTGAACTGGCTGTAGTTAAGGCCGGAAATGCGCGTGGCCAGATCGCCCAGCGCCGCGGCGTGCGGAATGTCGAGTTCCACGCTGAAGGCTTTGGACGCCGGCGTAACTCCCAGGGATTTGGCCGTCCGGCGCGCCAACTCCGCGATCTGGGCCTCGATTTGCGGGAGGAGCTTGTCGCTTTCGTCAGCCGTGGGAAGCCGGCTTGCGTAAATGAAGATGGCGCTATCCCCCTCGGCCACCGGCTCAAAGGGAGTTGGATTGCCGATCAAGCCGACGATTCCGGACACACTGATCGGCGCCGAGTCCGGGCCGGGAGCGGACAGACCCAGCGAGGCGCAGTCGGGATCCGTCTTGGCGGTGGCTGACGCCGGCGGATCGGCAACCCGCAGAAAAAGGACGACGGGCGTGGCTGCCGAGTATTGCCTGTCACCGCCTTGCGTCCCTCGGATGACAACCGGGCCAGTTCCCTTCAGGTCGTACTGCCGAGTCCCTGCCGGCAGAGGCGGGGCCGCGGCGGGCGCGGCCGGCAATGCCTCTGCGCCGGACACCGGGGTCTGCGTGACCGGCAGCGTGGAATCCGATGTTGCCTGGACGCAGAACGGCGTTCCGGCCGGGAGAGGATAGGTCGCGCTGGTAGAAGCGGATGCCGTAGTGGACGGGCAAGCCGCCAGCCGCAGGGTAATCGTCTGGGGTAGAAGATTGCCCGGAGCCGGCCCGGAAAAACGCGCCGTGTAGGTTGCGTCGGGCGACAGGTTGAGGATCTCGATAAGATACTTCCCGAACGGCCCGGGAGCCGGCTGCGCCCAAAGCGCCGCTGGGACAAACGCAAATACGGGCCAGATAAGTCGAAAGCTTCGCATGATAAGTGGAATCCTCGCCATGTGTTACCACCGGACGCCGGCGGAGAGCGGCACCAGCGTGCTCGCGTTGTTGACGGCCAATCCACGGAGGAAGCGCGCCTCCGCGTAGAACATAAGGCCTACCCGTTTCCACGGCCGGTAGTCGATCCCGCCGCCGAAATCGTAGGCGCCCGAGTTCCCGCCGCTTCCGAACACCGCCGGGCTGCCGGGCTGAAGCAGCGCACCCTGGCTGGAAACTCCCGTGAACTCGATGCTGCGCCGGAACCAGCCGAAGCCGCCCAGCGCATACAGGCTGACTTTCGGGGTGATGGGGATGCGCAAGGTCGGATCCAGGGTCGCACTGAAGAACCTCGCCCTGGCGGAAGTCGCCTGCAAAAGCCCGATGTTGGCGGGGTTCAGGATTCTGGCCTGCTGAAGCGCCGCCGGCGTGACCGGCATCCTGTCGAAAGTGAAGTTGGCGGTGATGAACGCCGCCCACCACCTGTGGTCCGGGGTCTGGTGAGACCAGGCGGAAAACCCGCCTCCCGCCTGAAAATTCCAGCCGGCGTCGAGACTGCTGGCGTCGGTTCCAGTGCGTGGTGTCCATCCGCCGCCCAGGCTCGCGGTGCACGAATGAAACGCGAAATCGTCCTGCGCCGGGCACGTCAGTGGCAGTCCCCACATGATAGCAAGGCACAGAAGGAACACACCGGGCTGGCAGCGGCGCTGGAGGCGGGCGGGGTCGGGTTGGAAATCGGGAAGTAGGTGTGGCATAGTGGCGTGGAGGTTGGATTTAGCGGAAATGGTCGCTCACGAGGCGAAACAGCCTGTCGCGATCGAGAAAGTAACAAGTGCGAAACGTCTCCATCAGGTCAGGCTTGGTTGAATTGGCGTTCAGCAGGTCGTAGAGAGCCCTAAGGCGATTCGAGGCGGACACTTTGCTCACGTCGTCCCTGAGAGCTTTCGGGGCGCTCCGATAGGCCGTAGCGATCCCGATGTCCGCCTCTGCGAATAGCCGGTCCACCGCACCCGAATCGTTCTTGTCGATGCTGATTCCCGTGGCTGTGGCCAGCAACTCGGACAGAGTCCCGAGGTCCTTCGCCAGCTCGTAAAGTTGGTCCGCTTTAGGCGCCCCGTCGATGGTTGACGCTGCCTTAGTGAGTTCGTCGAAGGCCTGTTTCAAATCTGCGTTCGACGGATGGTCGCGCGAATACAGCTCAAGCGCCTTCAGGCATTGGTCTTTCCCCTTCGTTTCCCCTTTGTCGCTTTTCCACTCCTTCGCCAGCGCGGCCCTGGTGTCACTGGTCACCGTTTGCGCGAAGCCGCGCCCCACGAGCGACACCGCGCAGATCAATATGGCAATCCGGATTCGAGGCATTCCAACCTCCGGGAAGAGGATATCAAAGAATTCTCATGTATGGTACAGTCACATCTGGGGAATTGCAAGCCATATCAAATGGGCGGCCGGCCGGGAATTCGCGGTCCCCGGAGCTGGCGCAGCCCATCGACGGAGGGCAGCCAGACTAGCACGGAAGTTTGGGCCCCCACGGGCCGGTTCGCTTCTTGCGTGGGGATTAGGAGTTTAGCGGTGGCGATGCACAGAGTTCCATGGGTTCTCCAGGCTTTCGGCATCTTGCTGGCGGCATCCGGCCCGGCGAGCGCCCAGTTTGTCCCGGCGTCCAATCCGCCGTTCCCGGTTCAGGCGGGGCAGTCTCCGGTTTCCGTGGTGGTGGGGAATTTCAACGGGGATTCAATTCCCGATCTCGCTGTCGCAAACCTGAACGACGGCACCGTGACCGTGATTCTGAGCGACGGAAAGGGCGGGTTCACGGCAGGCAGCGCCATCCCCGTGGGACAGAATCCCATCTCCATCGCCACGGCGGACTTGAACAAGGATGGCAATCCGGACCTGGTTGTCGCCAACGAGTCCGACGGTACCGTAACCGTGCTGCTGGGCGATGGAACGGGCGGGTTCAAACGGGCGGCAGGCAGCCCGTTCCAGGTGGGAACTCACCCCAGCTCCGTGGCAGTAGGCGATTTCAACGGGGATGGGTACCCGGACCTGGCGATCGCCAATCGCGATAGCAACAACGTAACCGTACTGCTGAGCGATGGAAAGGGCGGTTTCAACCCGGCGCCGCACAGCCCCTTCGCGGTGGGAACCAGGCCCAGCTCTTTGGCGGTGGGAGATTTTAACGGGGATGGCCACCCGGACCTCGCCATCGCCAACGAACTCGACAATACCGTGACGGTGTTGCTGGGCGATGGAACGGGCAACTTCAATCGAGCCACGGCCAGCCCGTTCGCGGTGGGACTCAACCCCACCTTCGTGGCCGTGGGCGATTTCAACACGGATGGCAATCTGGATCTGGCGGTCACGAACCTCAGTGGCAACAATGTGACGGTGTTGCTGGGCAACGGAACGGGTTGGTTCAAGGCGGATCCGGCCGGTCCGTTCGCCGCGGGATCCGCGCCTGTTTCCATCGCGGTGAGCGATTTCAATGGAGATTCGATCCCGGACCTCGCGATCTCGAACTCGGGAAGCAATAACGTGACAGTGCTGCTGGGCGACGGAGCGGGCGGGTTCAAGACGGCGCCGGGCAGCCCGTACGCGACGGGAAGCACGGGAAACGAGCCCTACTCCATCGCGGTGGGAGACTTCAACGGGGATGGCAGGCTCGATCTCGCCATCGCGAACCTTGCCAGCGGCAACGTAACCGTGTTGCTGAACGCCTTTACTACCACGCCGGCGATGGTGTCGGCTGCCAGTTACGCCGCGGCGGGGCCGGTGGCGCCGGGCTCGATGGTGAGCGTCTTCGGCACCGGCCTGGCCGCTAGCGCAACCTCGTCGATCGCGCTGCCCACCTGCCTCGACGGGATCGGCGTGACCCTCACCGACTTCAGCGGCGCCAAGAATCCGCTGCTTCTGCTCTACGCCGGGCCGGCACAAATCAACGCCGAGATTCCGCAGAACGCCGCCACCGGTGCGGCGAGCTTCACCATTTCCCCGTCCACGGCCTGCCCCGGCGCAGTGGCGGGCGGTCCGCCAACCGGTCCCCAGAAGGGCTCCGTGACGGTGGCCGCGGTCGCCCCCGCCCTGTTCTCCGAAAATGCGACGGGCAAGGGAGTAGCCGCGGCATACCTCGTGACAGGTGGCATTCAGACCGCCGCGTTCGATTGCACCCAGACGCCGTGCGTTACGGCTCCCCTGATTGTCAGTGGCGGCGATTCCATCCTGGAGCTCTACGGTACGGGCATTCAGAACCGCGCGAAGCTTTCCGACGTGACGGTGACGGTCGGCAGCCAGGCGCTTCCGGCGCTCTATGCCGGGCCCGCGCCGGGCAGCCCCGGGGAGGACCAGGTGAACGTGGCTCTTCCGGCGAGCCTGGCCGGCAGCAAGACCGTTTTCGTGACGGTTTCGGTGGCGGGAACGGTGTCGAACGCGGTGACATTGTTAATCCAGTAGGAAGCCGCGCCGTAGGGCAGGATTGTTAAGATGACTGCGTGCGATCTTTTCCGCTGGTGGTCCTCTTCTGTCTGGCTGCCGCCGCGCAGCCTTCCATCGATTTCTCGTACGCGGGCTATGGCGGCGGCGGAGTGGCCATCCCGGTGGTTCCGGGCGTGCTCTCGGTCTCGCCCACGGGCGGCGACGATACGGCGCTGCTGCAGGGCGCCATCGACGCGGTGGCGGCCATGCCGCTCGGCGCCGACGGGTTTCGCGGCGCGGTGGTCCTGCGCGGCGGACGATACCTCGTGGCGGGGAGACTACAGATCCGCTCGAGCGGCGTAGTGCTGGCCGGCGGCAAGGAGGTTGCGGCCCTGCTCGCGACCGGCGCCGGACGGCGCACGCTGATCGAGATCGGCAACACCACGGGTCCGGCGGCCGATGCCCCGGTGCAGGTGACCGATGAGACCGTGCCGGCCGGCGGGCGCACGCTCACCTTGGAGACGCTCGGCGCGCTGAAGACTGGCGACCGCGTGGTGGTCGTCCGCCCCAGCACGGCGGAATGGATCGCGGCGCTGCACATGACCGGCTTGCCGGGCGCCTACGCCAGCCAGCGGCTGGACTGGGCGCCGGGCTCGCGCAACCTGGTCTGGGACCGCACGGTCACCGAGGTCGACGCGGCCCACAACCGCGTCACCGTGGACGCGCCCATCACCACGGCGCTGGAGCGGCGCTACGGCGGCGGCACGGTGGCGCGGGTGATCTCGGGCGAACCTCTCACCCATATCGGACTCGAACACCTGTTGCTGGAGAGCGACTGCGACCAGGGCAACCTTCGCGACGAGAACCACTCGTGGACGGCGGTGTCGCTCGACCACGTGGAGGACGCCTGGGTGAACGGCGTGGTGGCGCGCCATTTCGCCGGCTCGGCGGTGCGCGTGGGACCGCGCGCGCGGCGGGTGAGCATCGTGCAGTCGCTCAGCTTAGAGCCCGTCTCCGAGCCGGCCGGGTACCGGCGGCAGAGTTTCCTGGTGGAGGGTCAGCAGGTGCTGGTCCACAAGTGCGCCGGCGAACACGGAATGAACGATTTCGCGAGCGGCTTGCTGGCTGGCGGTCCGAACGTGTTCCTGGATTCGACGGCCAGCAACGCGCTCGGCCCCAGCGGTTCGTTCGAGAGCTGGGCGTCGGGCGTTCTGTACGAGCGCGTCACGATTCGGGGATCGGGCATCCGCTTGACCTACGACCTGGCGCGCGCGCAGGGCGGCGGCTGGACGGCAGCCAACTCAGTGGTGTGGAATTGCAACGCCAGGGAGGTCGTGACCTCCGGCCCCGGAGTCGCGGCGGTCGCGGGTTCGGGTGAGCCGCTCTATGAATCGCAATTGACGGCGCGGACCAAGGTAAAACTCTCGCTGCCGGAGATCCCCACCCGGATCGTGGCGCGCTTGAGGGAGTTCCGCCCGCCGAAAGCCGGCGCGGCGGCGCGCCCTGCTGCTGTGGCTGCGGTCGAGATCGTCAACGGGCGGTTCGTGGCGGGCGGCCGGACGCTGTGGGGCGGAGTGGTGAACGAAGGGTGGTGGCGCGGCCAGGAAGTTCCGGCCTCGGCGCTGGAGGTAGGCGGCGTCTCGATCACGCGCTGGATGCCGGGGCGCACCGGTCCGGGTCTAACCGAGGATCTGGCGGCGCTGGCGGCGCGCATGGTGGCCGAGGGCACGCCGTTCTACCAGTCGATACCGGGGCTGTGGTACGACCGGCGGCGCGACGAACACTCCACCACCGCGCCCCGCGACGTCAACGTCTGGGCTCCGTTTTACGAGATGCCGTGGGCGCGCAGCGCGGAAGGAACCGCGTCGGACGGGCTCAGCAAATTCGACCTGGCGGCCTTCAACCCCTGGTATTACGAGCGGCTGCGCGAGTTCGGAGAATTGTGCGACCGCAACGGCCTGGTGTTCCACCACAACCTATACAACACCCACAACCTGCTGGAGATCCCGCCGCACTGGGTGGACTACCCGTGGCGGCCGGCCAACAACATCAATAACACCGGCCTGCCGGAGCCGCCGCCCATCGAGCCGGACGGCCGCATCCACGTGGCCAACCAAGTCTACGACACCCGCAATCCGGCGCTGCGGCAGTTGCACCGCGCGTTTCTGCTGCACGAGTTGGATGAACTGGGCGCGCTGCACAACCTGTTCTTCAGCCTGGGGGCGCAGTTCGCCGGGCCGCTCGAGTTCCAGGAGTTCTTCCAGGACACGGTGGCGGAGTGGGAGAAGCGGACCGGCCGCACGGCGCGGGTGGAACTGGCCACCAGCAAGGACATCACCGATGCCATCCTGGCCAACCCGGCGCGCGCGCGGCAGGTGGCCGTGATCGACATGCGCTACTGGCAATACCGGCCGGACGGCAAGCTGTGGGCGCCGGAAGGCGGCAGGAACCTGGCGTTTCGCGAGGAGCTGGCGCGCGATTTCGGGCGCTCCGCCGACCAGCCGCCGGACACCACGCCGTACCAGGTATACCGGCAGGTGCGCGAGTATCGCGACAAGTATCCGAACATCGCCATTGTGGCGTGGAATGGCGGCGCGGGTCCCATCCCGGTGTTGATGGCCGGAGGGGCGGAAGCGCTGATGCGGAATCCCTCGGCCGGACAGGGACAGGGAACCACGGTGGACCGCACGCCGCTGGACGCTTTCGTGCGGGAGCGGCTGGCGGGGGTTCTGATGAAGATGTCCCCGCGCGACGGAGTGACGGCGGACGCCGAGCGGGCGTGGTGCCTGGCGGACGAGCGCAGCGAGTCGGTGCTGCTGTACTCGCTAGCCGGAGAGTCGATCGAACTGGCCAAACCACTCGCGGGACGCCGCTACACGGGCCTGTGGTTCGACCCGCGCACCGGGAACACGCGCCCGCTCGAAGGCGGCGTGGGGACGGCGATCCGGAAGCCGACGGCGGAAGCGTGGCTGCTGTGGCTGGCGGAGGGCCGGTAGCGCAGTTCGCGACATAGCGGCGGGTTCGCTGGCGCTTTGTGGGGCGGACGCCCCCGTCCGCGGCCGGCCCCCTGGCCGGCCTTCCGCCAGCGGCGAGCAGTTGATTCTGCGAGCGAAGAGCGGGACGGGGGCGTTGCGCGCGGGCCTGGGGGTCCGCGCCACAACGGCGCCCATCCGTACATCGGATATTCATCCTCCGTAAATCGCCCTGCAATGGAGCCCTGTTACAGTCCCTCCATGAAGAAGAGATCCTCGGCACGTAGCTTCCTGTTCCTCTCAGTTCTGGCGTTGGCCGCCTTCAGCGCGAGCTTCGCCGCTTTCGCGCCCGGCCACCCAACGCTGGTTCTGGCGCACAACGCGTATCCCGACGCCGGTCAGTGGACTGATCGCCTCGACCACGCCCTGGCGGCGGGGACGCCGCTGGCCATCGAGATCGATCTCTCGTGGGTGCCCAATCCGAAAACCGGCACGACCGGTTCCGTCGTCGGCGACTTCCCCACCCGCAAATTCAAGGACGTCACCGGCAACGAGCCCAGTCTGAAACCCTATTTCTTCGAGCGCGTGCGGCCCCTCGTCGAGAAGGCCCTGGCGGCGAACGACAAGAAGAACTGGCCGCTTATCCGGCTGTATCTGGACATCAAGAACGATCCGCCGGAACACCTGGAATACATCCTGGGAGTGCTGCACGAGTACGAGAGCTGGCTGACAACCGCGGTCAAGACAAAGGATGTGGCGCAACAGTCGCCCCTCGATCTGAAGCCCCTGATGGTGATGCTCGAAGATAAGGACAACGACATCAAAGAGGAGTACTTCTACAACCGGCTGCCGGTGGGCGGGAAGCTGGTGGCGTTTGGAACCGCCAAGCTGGCCCTCCCATCCGGGGAGAAACTCACCGACGCGCAGATCCTCCTGGCCCGCTCCACCATGAAGCCGGAGGACCTGGTGACCGGGAAGGCCACCAACTACCGCCGCTGGTGGGGCAACCCGTGGACCAACGTCGAGCCGGGAGCCAAGGATGCCGCCGGGGCATGGACTCCCGAGAAGGAAGAGCGGCTGAACGCCATCGTGAAGCACGCCCATAAGATGGGTTATCTGGTCAGCTTCTGGGTGCTCGACGGTACCGATGCCGAGACCGCCAAACGCCAAGGATGGAATCAGAAGTATAACTTCGGCTCGCTCGAAGCCGCTGCCATCCGCTGGAAAGCCGTGCTGAAGGCCGGCGCCGACTTTCTCTCCACGGATCAGTACGAGGAAGTCGCCAAGGTCCTCCAAGGGCGCGACTAGCGGAGTATTCCCATGTCTCGCAAAGCCACCATTGTTATCCTCTGGGCGGCGGCGCTGGCGTTGCGCGCGCCCTTGCTCCACGCACAATTCGACACGGCGGCCGTGTTGGGTACGATCCGCGATTCGAGCGGCGGCGTGGTTTCCGGCGCCGCCGTGACGCTCCGGAATGTGAACACCGGGATTGCGGCGAAGTCCCTGTCCGACGCCGCCGGCAACTTCGAGTTCCTGGACGTGAAAGCCGGCACGTACATGCTGGAGGCCGCTGCCGTTGGGTTCTCGACCTCCGTCGCGGAAGCTTTCCCGGTGGCCGTCAGTGCGCGCCAACGCGTGGATCTGACGCTGCGGGTGGGCGCGGTCACCGACAAGGTGGACGTCACCGGCGCGGCCAACCTGTTGGAATCCGACTCCAGCGGGCGCGGCCAGACGATTGGACACGAACAGGTGGTGGACCTGCCGCTCAACGGACGGTCCTACGCCGACCTGGCGCTTCTGACCACGGGCGTCCGCAAGGGACTGCGGGACGACCGGGAAGCTTCCTACAACGTCAACGGGCTCCGGTTCCAGCTCAACAATTTCCAGCTCGACGGTGTCGACAACAACGCTTATGCCACATCCAACGTGCTGAATTCCAACCAGGTGCTGCAGGTCTCGCCCGATGCCATCGAAGAATACAGCGTGCAGACCAACAACTACAGCGCGGAGTACGGGCATGCCGCGGGCGCCATCGTCAACGCCACCATCCGCAGCGGAACCAACCGGCTGCATGTGGTCCTGTGGGAGTTCGACCGCAACACCGTGCTGAACGCGACCGGATTCTTCAAGCCCGTGAGCGGCCAGAAGCCAGTGCTGCGGAAAAACCAGTTCGGCTTCACCATCGGCGGCCCCATCTGGCGGGACCGGACCTTCTACTTCGCCGATTACGAGGGGAACCGGCTGGACCAGGAGAGCATTGTGTACTCGGTGGTTCCCACCGTGGCGCAGCGGCAGGGCAACCTGGGGGCTTCGGTGGTCAATCCGGTGACCGGCGCGGCTTATACTAACGGGATCGTCCCCGCCTCCGCCATTACGCCGTTCGCGCAATCGGTCCTGGCCGGCCTGCCCGCTCCCAATGTCAGCGGCGCCAACAACTACCAGTCCGCGCCCGCGTTCATCGACCACACGGACAAGTTCGATGTCAAGCTGGACCACCACTTCAGCGACAAGCTGAACGCCTTTCTGCGGGTGAGCCAGCGCAAGAGCACGGAACTGGGTAATACGTTCCTGCCGCCGCCCATTTACGGCGGGGGCATCGCCAGCGGCGCCAGCGTCGACGGTCATCTGTATGGGTTCAACCAGGGCGCAGCCCTGGCGGCTACCTATCTTCTCTCGCCAACCACGTTGCTCGATGTTCGCTTTGGTGTGACCAGGAGCCGGACCACGACGGTTCCGTTCGGCATGGGCGGCCCGGACATGATGCAACTCTACGGCATCCCCGGACTTCCAACGAGCTTCGCCTCAGGCGGCCTCACCGCGCAGAGCGTGAGCGGGTTCACGGCGTGGGGGCGCGACAGCAGCCTCCCCAACGTTCAGAACCCCACCGCCTACGATCTGCCGCGGATCAACTTCTCCAAGGTCAAGGGGCGGCTGACCCTCAAAACCGGATTCGAGTATATGAGCTACCAGACCGAAGTAAGCGACGGCTCGACGCTGTACGGGAGCGACACGTATTCCGGCCAGTTCAGCAAGCCGTCGGGCGGCACGGCCAACTCGGCGGTTTACAACCTGGCGGATTTCATGTTTGGAAACCGCAGCGGCTACTCGCTCTCCAACCAGTTCCTTCCCGTGATGGAACAGTGGATGATGTTCGGTTACGTCCAGACCGACTTCAAGGCGTCCTCGCGGCTTACTCTGAACCTGGGTTTGAGGTACGAGTTCGCCACTCCGCAAATGGAGAAACACAACAATCTGAGCAACCTGGATGCGGTCAACAATACCATCGTCCTGGGTAAGCCGGGGTCCCTTTTCGACCGGTCGACGATCCATCCGAATTACCATGACTTCGCTCCGCGCGTGGGCTTCGCTTACAGCCTGCCGAACCAATGGGTCATCCGCTCCGGGTTCGGCATCAGCTTTGTGCAATTCAACCGGCTGGGAGCCGAAGATCTGCTGCCCCTCAACTACCCGGACAGCTACTCGCTGTCTATCTCGCAGCAGCCCTCGCAGGGTCTGTGCCAGAGCGCCACGGACTTCCTGACCTGCTTCCGCACGACCCAGCAGGGCTACCCGTTGAATTCGCTCAATCCGGCCAACATCACGGTGTCGGCCAGCCGGTTCCGCTACATTCCACAAAACAACCCGGCCGCTTACGTGCTGGCGTGGCACTTTTCGCTTCAGAAGCAACTCGCCCGCAACCTGGTGTGGGACGTTGGCTATGTCGGGAACCGGAGCCTGAAGATGATGGCGCTCGGCGACTACAACCAGGCAGTGCCCAATCCGCCGCTGCCCGCGGCGGCTATCCCCCTCAACAACCGGCGGCCCATTCAGAGTTTCGGCAACATCCAGATTGCCTGGGGCCGCGACAACGGCAGCTACCACGGCCTGCAGACCAAACTCGAGCGGCGGTTCTCGGGCGGCCTCTCCCTGCTCAATTCGTTCACCTTCTCCAAGGCCATCGACCTGGCGCCGGGACAATTGGAAGACGTGAGCGTGGGCACGGTGGTCGCCAACCAGAACACCCGCATCAATTACCTGAACCCGAACTCGGAGAAGGGCCTGGCTACCACCGACGTGCCATACCTAGACGTTTTCAGCGGAATCTGGGAGATCCCCGTGGGCCGCGGCCGGAAGTTCGCCTCAAACCTGGCGCGTCCCCTCGATTACGCGATCGGCGGATGGCGCATCTCCGCCATCAATTCCATGTACAGCGGCAATCCGATCACCTTCATCTACAGCCCCGCTTCGGATTACACCGTCAGTTCGAACAGCAAGGACTACCGGCCGAACCTGATTGGCAACCCGTTCCTGCCCCAAAGCCAGCGCTCCTGGCAGCAGTATTGGAACCCTGCCGGTTTGCAGATTCCTCTCAGCCGCACGCAACCGTTCGGCAACGCGGGCCGGAACATCGCGCGCAGTCCGGGCGTCTACACCCTGGACATGGGCTTGCAGAAGGAGATCCATCTGCCGGTGCGCGACGAAACGCGGCTGCAGTTCCGCGCCGAGGCGTTCAACCTGCAGAACCGGACGAATTTCCAGAACGCCAATTCGGTGGTTGGAAACGCCTCTTTCGGAATTACGCAGAGCACCTACGCGGCGCGGCAGTTGCAACTCGCCGTGAAGCTGTATTTTTGAAAGCGATATACTCGAACGGAAAGGAACGCCATGCGCATCGCCGCTTTCGTTCTCACACTGGCCGGCCTGACGGCACTCCTCGCCCAGGCGCCGCCGTCCTACCGCATTACGCAAACCTACACGCTGGGCGGGGATGGGCGCTGGGACTATGTCGTGCCCGATCCGCCCAATCACCGTCTGTTCATCGCCCGCGAGAACCGCGTCATGGTGGTCGATGAAGACCGCGGCACGCTGCTCGGCGAAGTCACCGGCATTCAGGGCGCGCATGGAACCGCGGTGGCGGAAGCCACGGGCCATGGGTTCGCCACCGAGGGCAACGGCCAGTCCGTGGCCATGTTCGATCTGAAGACGTTCAAGACGCTGGGCCGCATTCCGGCCGCCGAAGATGCCGATGCGATCGTCTATGACAGCGCCTCGAACCGCGTCTTCACGTTCAATGGCGACGCGCACTCCTCGACGGTTATCGACCCGCGGGCGGGGACCCTGATCACCAACATTCCACTCGGCGGCAAACCGGAATACGGCGCCTCGGCCGGCGACGGCAAGGTATACGGAAATCTCACCGACACGAGCGAGGTGGTCGAGATCGACGCGAAATCCGCCACGGTGGCGCGGCGCTGGTCCACCGCTCCCTGTAAGCAGCCGGTCTCCATGGCGATCGACACCGCCCACCACCGGCTGTTCAGCGGATGCCGCAGCGGCGTGATGGCGATCTCCGACTATCAGGCCGGCCGCGTTGTGGCAACCGTCCCGATCGGGACGGGCGTCGACGGCGCCGGGTACGATGCGGCCTCGGGCGACGCGTTTGCCTCGAATGCGGACGGCACGTTCACGGTGATTCATCAGGACGCTCCGGACCAATACCACGTCGCCGAAACCGTCCAGACGCCGCAGGGCTCGCGCAACATGGGGCTGGACCCCACGAACCACCGCGTGTTCCTCGTCTCCGCGAAGTTCGGACCGGCGCCGGCAGGTGGCAGGGGCAGAGGTCCGGTGCTGCCCGGAACCTTCGCATTGATGGTGATCGAGCGCGCTCCAGCCCGCTGATCGCAGGGCCCGCCGTCACCCGGAGACACCTGGCGAGGCGGGATGTCTACATCTGCCGCGCCGAATGGGGAGCCGTGTGATACCCTCTAGCCGTGCGGCGGAGTGAGGACAAAAAGCGTGTGACCATCGTGGATGTGGCCACGAAAGCGGGCGTCTCGCTGGGCACGGCGTCGAGGGTCCTGAACAACCGGCGGGACGTCGACCAGGAGCTGCGGCGCCGGGTGATGGATGCGGTCCGCGTCCTGGGGTACGTGCGGAGCGGCCACGGGCGGCGGGCGGCGCGGGAATCCCGCCCTATCATCACGTTCGTGCTCGGCAACCGCGAGTTTCTGCACCCCATGCACGCGCGCATGCTCCAGGGGGCCGAGCAGCACTGCGAGGAAATGGGATATTACCTGGTCTTCAAACGGCTAGGGTACACCGCCGCCACGCCGGTAACTGAGTTGGGGCTGCCCTCGCTGCTGCGCGACCACGGCATCGCGGATTGCCTGATCCTGGCCGGCACCAATTATCTCAACCTGATTGAAGCCACCGAGGCCGCCGGCGTTCCCTACGTTCTGTATCGCAACAACCTGGTGGGAGACGGGCCGCGCGACAGCGTCGACCAGGTGCGCGCCGACGACGAGTCCGGGTCCATGGACGCCATGCGATACCTGGTGCGGCTGGGACACAAGCGCATCTGTTTTATCGGCGACATCTCGCTGCCGTGGTTCGCGAGCCGGTACATGGCGTATTGTGCGGTGGTATCGGAGGCGCGGCTGGAGCCCATGGCGCAGACGGTGGGATTGGCCGGGGACAGCTTTCGCAACGGGTTCGCGACCACGGAAGCGATCCTGCGGCAGGGTATCCGGCCGACGGCCATCTTCGCGGCCTCGGACCACGTGGCGCTGGGCGTCCTGGAGCAGTTGCGGCGCAACCACGTGCGGGTGCCGGAGGATTGTTCGGTGGTGGGGTTCGACGACCTGCCGGACGCCAGCCTGACGAATCCGCCGCTGACCACCGTGCACAGTCCGTTCTTCGAGCTGGGGCGGGAACTGGCGCGGATGGCTATCGAGAAGGCCAAGGCGCCGTGCCAGCCGCAGCCGGAAGTGGTGCTGCCCACGGAGTTGGTGTTGCGCGGGACGACGTGGCCGTGCCTGGACGCGTGCGTGGTGGGCTAGCGGCGCCGAGCAGGCGGCACAGGGGAGGCGAATCTCGTTGAGAACGGCCGGGCGCGCAGCGATCGTAGCCATCGCCTTTGTCATTGCCATTCTTGTAATGGCGTTCTTGCCTGGGCTCCGAGGTTTCTCCGAGTTCCTTTTTGAGCCTGGATACGCGTTGCTGAAGCCATACTATGGAGAGGTTGGGGACATTATTGGACTGTTTGCGCTCGTCTGTCTGAACCTGCTTCTTTACACGGCGTTTTTCACGGCGGCGATTTGGGGCTGGTGCAGGATACGCTCGCGCGGCGGCTTGCGATCCCCGGCGTCCGGGTACAACCGCGGCAGAGGGGGTGGGGCGGACGCCCTCGTCCGCGCGGTTCCCCCTGGACCCGCTGTCCCGTCGAACGATCCATCGCCTGGCCCGGGAAAAGCCGGCCAGGGGGCCGGCTGCGGACGCGGGCGTCCGTCCCACAGTACGCCACCCCAGCCTCCCTTGCGGTAGCCTGAGAGGGTGAAACGCAGACAGTTCCTGCAGACCTGCGCCGCTGGCGCGCTGGCCTTGGGCGCGGACGCCGAGCTATCCGCGCAGTCCACCAGCGCCGCCACGCTGGAGGACGCCTTCCGCAATCCGCCGTCCACCGCGCTGGCGCGCACCTGGTGGCACTGGATGAACGGGAACATCTCGGAAATCGGGATCACCCGCGACCTGGAAGCCATGAAGCGCGTGGGTTGCAGCGGCTTTCAGATTTTCCAGGTGGGCACGGGCATCGCCAAAGGCCCGGTGGATTACGGCAGCCCGCAACACTTCGCCCTGCTGCGCCACGCCGCGCGCGAAGCCGACCGGCTGGGCCTGGAATTCGCCATGCACAATTGCCCGGGCTGGTCGTCGAGCGGCGGCCCGTGGATCACGCCGGAATTGTCGATGCAGTCGCTGACGTGGACGGAGACGTTCGTCGCGGGCGGGCAAAGGGTCGATATCTCGCTCGACCGTCCGCCGGCGCGGCACGACTATTACCGCGATGCCATGGTGCTGGCGATTCCAGCCGGGCCGGGCGAAGAGGCGCGGCCCGCCATGAAGCCCCTCGCCGACAGCCCCGTCACCTTTCTGGAATTCGCCGAGCCCATCGAGGCGCGCAGCGTCACCGTCTGTTGGACGCCGGCCGCTCCGCTCAGCGCGCCTCGCCCCGGCAACCGCTTCGGCGTGATGGCGGTTTCCGACGATGGGAAGGCGTACCGCAAGCTGGCGGATCTCGAAGAGGCTCCTGCGCCGGGGCGCGGCGGCATTCTGGCATATCCGCTGACGGCCAGCTTTCCGGCTGTGCGCGCGAAGTACTTCCAGTTCGCGGCCACGCAGCCGATGCGCGTGACGGACGTGCGTTTTTCGGCGGCCTCGCGCATCGCCAATTGGGCGGGCAAGGCGAGCTACGGCGGCCACGCCAACACCCCGGCCGCGGTGGAAGCCGGCGGCCGCTTCATCGACGCGGCACAGGTCATCGACATCTCGCGCTTTATGGACGCGCAGGGCCATCTGGACTGGACCGCGCCGGCGGGCAACTGGGTCATTCTGCGGATCGGACAGACCACCACGGGCGCCATCAACAGTCCCGGTCCCGATGGCGGTGTGGGCCTCGAGTGCGACAAATTCAGCCGGGAAGCCTACGAATTCCACTTCAACCGGTTCTTCGGTCCCGTGATGGACGCCATCGCGCCGCTGGCCGCCAAGGGCATGGCGGGGGCCACCATCGACAGCTACGAAACCGGCTTGCAGAACTGGACCGCGAAATTCCCCGAGGAGTTCCTCAAGCGCCGCGGGTACGACTTGAAGCCCTACATGCCCGCGATGTTCGGCCGCGTGGTGGGCTCGCCCGAAGTATCCGACCGCTTCCTGTGGGACATCCGCAAGACGCAGGCCGAGCTGATGCAGGAGAACTACTACGGCGAGTTCCAGCGCCAGTGCCACAAGCACGGCATGAAGGCTTTCCTGGAGCCCTACGATCCCGGCAATTTCGACGAGATGCCCACGGGCCAGTACGCCGACATGGTGATGGGCGAGTTCTGGCTGGGGCAGCCGAACCAGCACAGCATCAAGCTGGTGGCGTCGGTGGGCCACGTTTACGACAAAAAGATCATTGCGGCGGAAAGTTTCACCGGCTCGTCGAAATGGCAGGAGCATCCCTATTGCATGAAGACCACGGGCGACTTCATGTACACGCAGGGGCTGAACCAGTTCGTGTTCCACCGCTATTGCCACCAGCCGCATCCCGACGCGCGGCCCGGCATGACCATGGGCCCGTGGGGCTGGCACTTCGAGCGCACCAACACCTGGTTCGAGAAATCCTCGGGCTGGCTGAAGGGTTACGTGGCGCGCGCGCAGAGCTTGCTGCGGCAGGGCGTGTTCGTGGCCGACATTTTGTATTTCACGGGCGAGGATTCGCCGCAGGTGTCTCCGGGGCTGGCGCAGCTCGATCCGCCGCCGCCCGCGGGATACGACTGGGACACCATCGACGCCGAGGCCATCCAGACGCGCGTTGGTATCGAGGACGGCCGGATCTCGCTGCCCGGCGGGCAGACCTACAGCGTGCTGGTGCTGCCGCCGCGGAAGAAGATTTCGCTCGCGCTGCTGCGGAAGATCCGCGACTTGGTGAAGGATGGGATGAAGCTGGTGGTGACGTCTCGGCCGGAGGAGACGCCGGGGTTGACGGAGTACCCGAGCTGCGACGCGGAAGTGAAGCGGATTGTGGGTGAGGTGTGGGGCGATCTGGACGGCGCGGCGGTGAAGGAGCGGGCGTTCGGCAAGGGGCGCGTGTTCTGGGGTCTGTACGCGGAGAAACTCGGGCTTCAGCCGGATTTCACCTTCGACCCGTGGCAGGTGAATGCATCGATCGACTGGATCCACCGGCGAGCGGGAGACGCCGACGTCTATTTCGTGGCGAACCGGCGGAGGGAGTCTGCCGATCTGATTTGCCGGTTCAGGACCATCGGCAAGCAGCCTGAGATTTGGGACGCCGCGACAGGCGAGATTGCCCAGACGCCCTTGTTTGGAGCCTTCGTCGGCGGCCAGATCTCAGTGCGAATGCACCTCGAGCCGGCGGGATCCAGGTTCGTGGTGTTCCGCTCGGCCGCAGCGCCAGAGCAGCGTCCGCAGCGGCGCTTCGTTCATTCCTTGGATGTGCCCCAGCCGGCCGCTGATAGCTTCACGATCAGCCTGTGGGTCAAGCCGGAAATGGACATGGGGATCCCGCAGGTTGGCGGAGGCGGACCCGGCACCAGCGCGGCTAGCGGCATGATCAACCCGACGTTCGTGTTCTATCCGCCTGCCGGCGGAAATGGCGCAGCCTGCGGATTGGCCGCAGCGCGCAACGGATTGGCGCTGTACGAGCGGACTACCGGCAACCCGATTCCCGTGTTAGTAGCGCGCGTGCCGCTGGCCGGGTGGACACACGTGGCGGTGGTCTACCGGGACGGTGCGCCATCGCTATATGCCGGCGGGAAGCGGGTTGCCGAGGGCAAAAGCTCGGGGCGGACCGCGCTTGCTGCCCTCGGGCAATCCCAGGATGCGCCTATGGACTTCATGGGGCAGATGACCACGCCCGTGATCGCCCACATCGCAATCGACGACGCCGGCATCCAGCAACTCGCCGCCGCCGGCCTGCCCGACCCGGAGGGCCCGCCTGCTTTCGAACCCGCGGCCGGCGCGAAAGCCGGACTGCTGTTCTGGGAGGAGGGGGACTACACTGTGGGCGACAAGCCGCTGCCCGTCTCCGGCATCCCCAAACCCATCCTCATCCCCGGCCCCTGGACCGTGACCTTCCCGCCGAACCTGGGCGCGCCGCCACAGATCACGCTGCCCGAGCTGAAATCGCTCCACCGGCACGAGATCGACGGCGTTAAGTACTTTTCCGGAACGGCCACCTACACCACCCGCTTCCAGGTGGCGGCCGATGCCACGGCCAACGGCAAGCGGCTGTACCTGGACCTCGGCCGCGTGGAAGTGATCGCCGAAGTGAAAGTGAACGGCAAGCCGGCGGGCAATCTGTGGAAGTTTCCGTATCGCACCGAAATCACCTCGCTTGTGAAACCGGGCGAGAACGCGCTCGAAATCGAAGTGACCAATCTGTGGCCGAACCGGCTGATCGGCGACGAGCAGCAGTCGCCTGAGTACGAATATGCCGGAGCGACGGGTGGCATTAGAGCCATCCCCGACTGGTACGCGCAGGGGAAGCCGAAGCCGCCCAGCCCGAGGGTGGGGTTTGCCACCTGGAAATGGTATTCCAAGGACGATCCGCTGCTGGAATCCGGGCTGCTGGGGCCGGTGAAGCTACGGACGGCCATACGGCGGGATGTGGAGGCGTAGCCCTCAATCCGGGTTCGGAAGGCCGGATCGCCGCCTCCAGGAGATTAAGACCGATTTGACTTGGTACTATTAGAACTTTACAATTAAGCTGGATTAAGCCGGGAAGATATGTCTGATAACAACGCCGGGTGGAGCGGCTCCTCGCCGGAGCCGGGTATCCCCACGAGTTCAAGGATCAGGATCGTCGTAGCCGACGATCATCCGATCTTTCGCGACGGTCTCTGCAAACTGTTAGCCCTGGAGGAGGATTTCGAGGTGGTCGCCCAAGCCTCGGACGGGCGCCAGGTGCTCGAAATCCTGCAACAATTCGAGCCGGATATTCTCCTGCTGGATCTCAAGATGCCGGGGCTCGACGGTCTGGCCACGCTGCAACGCCTGCAAGTGGCCAAAAACAAGACCCGCGTCATCGTCCTCACCGCTTCCGACGACAAGAACGAATTCGTGCAGGCCATGAAGCTGGGGACCTCGGGAATCGTGCTCAAGCAGACGGCCACGGAGCTGTTGATCAAGAGCATCCGCAAGGTGCACGCGGGCGAGATCTGGCTGGATTCGCACACCACGGCCGCGGTGATCCGGCAGTTTGTGGCGGCCGACGACGTGCCGCAGCCGTCGTCGGCGAGCGCTCCCGGGCGGGACCGCGAACGGTCGCCGCTCAGCCAGCGGGAGCGCGAGATCGTGGCGCTGGTGGCGCAGGGTTTCAAGAACAAGGAAATGGCCGAGAAGATGTTCATCAGCGAGCAGACGGTGAAGAACCATCTGCACAACATCTTCGACAAGCTGGGCGTTTCCGACCGCCTGGAACTGGCGCTCTACGCCATCCACAACAATTTGCACACCGGCAAGTGAGGGCCGCACATAGTGGCGCACGCACTCGTGCGTGCCGCGTCCCGACTCATCGGGACGCCCGGTCAGTGCGCACGCTCCGCCGGGCGTCGCCACGAGTGGCGACGCGGAACGCATGAGTGCGTGCGCCACAACTCAGGGCCGAGCATCTCTTGCCCCCGCTATAGCGGCGTGGCCATCCCGCCCGGCGCCTGTCCCACTCCATACTCCTTCAGTTTGTTGTGCAGGGTCTTGAGGCTGATGCCCAGGACGACGGCGGCGCGGGTCTTGTTGTTGCGGGTGTGTTCCAAGGTGCGCAGAATCAGGGTTCTCTCGGCCTCTTCCACGGTGGTGCCCACGGAGAAGCGGACCACGCCGGCTTCCTCGCCGGCGGCGGCGGGCGCTTCGGGCGATGCCGCCGCGGCGGAGGCCGCGCGGTCCCGCAGGAAGGCGGGCAGGTGGCGCATCTCGATCGAGCCTTCGCCGGCCAGAATCACGGCCCGCTCCAGCACGTTGCGCAGCTCGCGGACGTTGCCCGGCCAGTCGTGGCGTTCGAACGCCTCCAGAACCTCCTTCGAAGGGCCGGCGACGCGGCACTCGTGCTTGCGGTTGAGGCCGGCTAGCAGGGCCTCGGCCATCGCCGGGATATCGCCTTTCCTGTCGCGCAACGGCGGCAGGTGGATGTGGAATACATTCAGGCGGTAGTACAGATCCTGGCGCAGGCGTCCCTCGCGAACGGCTTCGTCCGGCTCCTTGTTGGTGGCGGCGATGATGCGAACGTCAACCTCGAATTCGCTCCGTCCCCCCAACCGGCGCACCTTGGAATCCTCCAGAATGCGGAGCAGCTTGGCCTGGGTCTGCATGGGCATTTCGCCGATCTCGTCGAGCAGCAGGGTGCCGTGCTCGGCCAGTTCGAAGCAGCCGGCGCGGCGTTCGAAGGCGCCCGTGAAGGAGCCTTTCTCGTGGCCGAACAGCTCGCTTTCGATGAGCGTTTCGGGCAGGGCCGCGCAGTTGATGGCCACGAACGGGCCGTTGCGGCGCGGGCTCAGTCCGTGCAGCGTACGCGCCACCAGTTCCTTGCCCGTCCCGCTTTCCCCGGTGATGAGCACGCACGTCTTGGCCGGACCGGCCTGCTCGGTGAGCGCGAAAATCTCCTGCATGCGCGGGGACGTGCCGACCAGTTCGCCCAACGCCCCTTTGTAGCCGAGTTGGCGCTCCAGGCTGCGCTTCTCGGCGCGCAGGCCGGCCTGGCTGCCGGCGCGGCGCAGGAGAGTCTGCAAGACGCCGGCCTGGATGGGCTTCTCGAGGAACCAGAAGGCGTCCATCTCGTGCACCACTTTCACCGCGGTCTCGACGCTGCCATACGCCGTGACCACGATGGTGGGCGGCATCTCTCCGGATTCGCGCATCCGGCGCAGGAACTCGAAGCCGTCCATGCCGGGCATGTTGAGATCGGTGACCACCACGTCGGCTGGAGATTCCGCCAGCTTGTCCAGAGCTTCCTGGCCGTCGGCGGCCGTGGAGGGCGCCATGCCCCAGGCGGAAACCATGGCCGCCAATCCGTTGCGCTGGGTGGCTTCGTCGTCGACAATCAGGACTTTGAGGGGCTGATCCAAGGAGTGGCTCCAGAGACCATTATCGGTCATGGCCCGGTGGCCGCACGGGCTCACGCGCCGTTGTGCGGCAGGATGCCTTCCCGCGGCCGGCCCGGGGTACCCGGCAACCGGCTTTTGTGCCAGCGCCGGCTGGCGAGTTGACAACCTGCTCCACAAGACGCCAACGCGCCGCCGCAGCGCCGGCTGCCACGGTAGAGACTTGCTATAGTGGAGACGCCGCGTCCGTGGAGGACTTCCTTGCATTCTTCCAGGTTCGCGGTTCTTCTCTTCTGCGCCCTGCCCTCGGCCGCCGCCAACTACACCGTTTCTTTGGGCGATTCGTTCACCTACACAGTGACCGCCTGCGCCGTTGACGCGGGCGGAAACATGTTCCTCACCGGCAGCCGATACCAGGGGGTCGCGATTCGCCCCCATGGCTTCGCCGCCAAGGTTGACCCCGCGGGCAACGTCACCCTGCTGGCGGCGTTCGGCGGTACGGGCATCGACGAAGGCAACGGCATCGCCGTGGATCCGTCGGGCAACCTCTACATAGCGGGGACCACTTCGTCGGCTGATTTCCCTCTGCGAGGCGCCTTACAGAGCAGTCTCTCCAGCAGCATTTCGACCGGCTTCCTGATGAAGCTCAAGCCGGATGGCAGCGTTCTCTACTCCACGTTTCTGGGCGGGACAACCGGTAACAGCGGAATGTATGCCGTGGCGGCGGACTCCTTGGGAAATGCCTATGTCACCGGGTTGACCTACGCCTCCGACTACCCGCACACGGCGGGCTTACCGGCCCCTCCGGGAAGCTGGCTTCCGGCTGGAGCGAACTCCGTCGCCTTCTTTGCGAAAATTTCCGCGGCCGGCGACCAGATACTATACGCGGGCGGGCTGGCCGGTTTGGGGCGCGAATGCGGAATGGGCAGCACTTGCTTTACGAGTACCGTCAACAACACGGGGAACGCGATCGCCGTGGACCCGGCCGGTAACGCATATATCGGCGGCAATACGTATGGAGCGGGACTGCCCACCACGACTGGAGCGCTACGAACCACGGGCCTCGGCGGCTTTGTCGCCAAGGTGAACGCGGCGGGGACGGGGTTCGTGTACGTGACACTGCTGGGGTCGGCCAACTACTATCCGCCACCGGTCGCTCTCTCGTCCAGTCCCGGAAACTTGCTGTACGCCATCACGGCCGACGCATCGGGCAACGCCTATATCGCCGGGTACACCGCGGACCCGAACTTTCCGGCCACGGCCGGGAGCTTCCAGCCCAAGCTGTTGACCGGCACGTGGTCCAACACTCCGGTGGGGCCGCTTGCGGACGCTTTCGTGGCCAAGCTCAACCCTGCGGGGACCGCCATGGAATGGGCGACTTTTCTCGGCGGCAGCGGCAACGATTACGCCAACGCGATGGCCATCGACCCGGCGGGCGACGTGTGGGTGGCCGGCAGCACCTCATCCACCGACTTCCCGTTGTCCCCGGGCGCGCCCGCCGGCGGAGAATTCCTGGCGGAGATCAACCCCAGCGGACGGTCGCTGATGTTCGCGGCGACTTTCCCCGGTTCCACCGTCGGGAGGATGCTGGCAATCGACCCGGCCGGCGCGATTCACGGCGCCACTTCCGCTGGGATGGTCTTCGCCTACACGCCGTACCAGAGCGCTTCGGGGCTCCTCTTCGGCGCGATCAACGCCGCGGGCGGCGGTATTGGAAGCCGCGTCGCGCCCGGGGAAATGATCTCCCTCTACGGACTGAACCTGACGTCCGCCAACGCCGTTTCCGGGTCCTTCGACGCCAACGGATTTCTGCCAACGTGGCTGGGGGAAGTCGAAGTGGACTTCAACGGCGCCCCGCTCCGCTGCTCTATGTTTCGGGCACGCGGATCGACGCCATGGTTCCGCTGGAGTTGGCCGTGGCGGCGCCGGCGACTCTTCGCCTGAAAACGAACGGCGTGGCCTTGCCGGATTTCGCCGTGGAGGGGGACGCGGCGATCCCCGGAGTTTTCGAGAATGCCTACGGGTACGCCGCGGCCCTCAACCAGGACGGAACCGTGAACTCGGCAAGCAACCCGGCCAAGAGCGGATCGCTGGTGAGCATCTGGGCGACCGGCGTCGGCTGGACGGCGCCGGGCCGGGACGGCCAGCAAGCCACGGCCGCTCAATCCGCGTGCAACTGCACCATCTCCCAGTACGGGTCGAAGCAACCGATTGTGCCGGCGTATGCGGGGACGGCTCCGGGAATGGTGACCGGCGTGGTTCAAATCAACTTCCAGGTCACGAACAACGGCTATGATTACTACCTCGTCGTCAACGGGCAGAACCAGGCCGTCTTCAGTGTTTACGTGACGCCGTAGAACGCGGCGTGAGGCGAGGCGGAGGGCCCGTGCGCAGAACGGTTGACTCCCGCTTGCCGGTTGTGTACTATTTGAATGCGTACAGAAAAGGGGCTCCCAATGCCGAGAGTAGCGGTCGAAGACAATAGCCGGATGTCTCTGCGGATTCGCGCCGAGGAAAAGGCGACGCTGCTGCGGGCCGTGGCGCTGAAGCACACCGACCTGACGGATTTCGTCCTTCGGCACGCCTTGCGCGCCGCCAAGGCCGTCATCGCGGATGCCGAGCATGTGCAACTCTCCGCAAGAGACAGCCTGCGTGTTCTGGACCTGCTGGAACATCCGCCCGCCCCTAATGCCAGGATGCTGGCTGCCGCCCGGTCGCTGCCGCGGCGGTCATGAGCGTCACGGCCTGGCACGAAGAACCGATCGGCAAGACGCATGACCGCCAGGCCTTCGACTGCGGCGAACCGGCCCTCAACGAGTTCCTGCAGCGGCATGCCCGCAAGAGCCACGAGTTGGGCGGCTCGAAGACCTTCCTGGCGATCGACGATGCCGATGGCAGGTCTATTCTCGGCTTCTACAGCCTGAGCCCCGGCGCGGTCCAGTACGCCAGGACGCCGGAGGTCGTACGGCGTGGGTTGGCGCGTCACGACGTGCCGTGTTTCCGCCTGGCGCGCCTGGCTGTGGACCGCAGGGTGCAGAGGCAGGGACTTGGCGGGCAGCTTCTGCTCGCCGCGGGCAGGCGCTGCCTGCGGGCGGCGGAGGAAGTAGGCGGCGTCGCGCTTCTCATCGATGCCAAGAATGACGCGGTGGCCGGCTGGTATGCGAGTTACGGCGCCGTCCCGCTGGCGGATGCGCCGCTCACCCTGCTGCTGCCGCTGGCCACGGTCGAGTCCGCGCTGAAAGCCGCCGGGAAGCGCTGAGGGCCGCCCGGAGCGCCGATTCAGCAGCCGGAATGGCCGGCCCGTGCGGGCCACCCCAAGGAAGATCGGAGGATGCCGGCCAGGCTGGTCAGTAGTGGGGAAGACCAGCGGCTACTGATCCAACGAGGTATGGCTATGGCTGAGCGTGATGGCCTACAACCTGGGAAACCTGTGGCCGGCGTGCCCTTTGGGCCGGGCTCCGCCGAAGCGGATCGAGAACTGGTCGCTGACCAGCCTGCAACAACGCCTGGTGAAGACGGGTACCCGATTGGTCAAGCACGCGCGGTACTGCTGGCTGATGCTGGCCGAAAGCCACCTGACCAGGCGGCTGTTCGGAAGCATGGTTGGGCGGATGCGTGCCCTCGCAGTTGCAACTAGGGCAGACAGAAGCGATGGGCGCGGCGACATCAGGGTGACCAGGGCGTGAGGTCGCAGACGTGTTCGTGGAATGTGCTCAAAAGGCGGGATTTCTCGGTTTTGGATTTTGCGGGCAGGGCGACAATCCCGCCTTGCGGGGGGGCAAAGACGGCTTTCGGCGGAGAAACGCAGCTTCCAGGATCAAAGGATGGCGGTTTGGCTTATACTGAATGGGATCTGGAAGTATAAAATGAAGATACCGGATTCGGAGTGATGTAGGTTGATGTCTGTAAAGACAGATTCCAACCATTACCGGAGGCTTTCATAGATGCGTCTGCTCCCTGCCGTTCTGCTCGCCCTACTGGCCCCGTGCCTCGCGTTTTCCCAGACCTACACGATTTCGACCTTCGCCGGTGGCGGGCTCCCGCCGAACCTCGCCGCCACATCCGTAACCCTGGGCGCGATGGACGCCGTTGCGGTCGATCAGAGCGGCAACCTCTTCATCACGCTTCGCGACTACTCGATGGTGGTCCGCGTGGATGGCGCCACCTCTGTTCTGACCGTAGTGGCCGGGATCGGATCGCCGAGGCCCGGCTATTACCCGGTACCGGGCGGGGCGAACTCGGCGTCAGGCTACTCCTTGAACGGCGACGGCGGCCCGGCCACCAGCGCCAGCTTGGCTTTCCCCACCGGCGTCGCCGTGGATTCCACCGGCAGCATCTACATCGCGGACACTGGTAATTGCCGCATCCGCAAGGTTACCAACGGCGTGATCACGACGTTCGCCGGCGGCGGTACCTCGCTCGGCGATGGCGTTCCGGCCACCAGCGCCGAGTTGGACAACCCCACGAGCGTCGCGGTGGACTCCCACGGCAGCATCTACATCACGGACACTGCGAGAAACCGTATCCGCAAGGTTTCCAATGGCGTGATCACCACCGTGGCGGGGAACGGGACCGCGGGCTACACCGGCGACGGTGGCCCGGCCACCAGCGCCCAATTGAACGGCCCATCCGGAGTCGCTGTGGACTCCGCCGGCAACATCTACATCGCGGATACGAACAACAACTCCATCCGCAAGGTATCTAACGGGGTGATTACCACCTCGGCGGGAAACGGCACGGCCGGTTTCAGCGGCGACAACGGCCCGGCGGCCAGCGCGCAGTTGTCCGGCCCCTACGGCGTCGCCCTGGACCCAACGGGCAGCCTCCTCTACATCACGGACAGCGGGAACAACCGCATCCGCGTGGTCACGGGCGGTGTAATCACCACGGCTGCAGGCGGTGGCGCGGCGCAGCCTCCCGTACCACCGAGTTCTTCCTGCGCCGCGTTCCCGGCCGGCTTCGTCCCCTTCACCTCGGTGTTTTACCTATCCAGCCCGGACAGCGCCGGAGATCAATTCCTGGTAGGGAGCCTTCAGATCAGTGGGCCGGACCCCCTCGCCAACTACAAGGCCATCAAGAATCTCGCCCTTCCTGCTGTGGCCAACCAGGCGTTCTGCGGCTCCGTCACGCTGGCCAGCGGCTATTCGGTGAAGGCCTACGTTCCCACCGCGGAGGAACGGTCCGGCAATTTTAGCAGCGACACCGCTTTTTCCGGTCTGCTGGTCGATCCATTGACCAGCAACCCGCAATTCCCATTTGCTGGGGGGATTATCCCACCCAGCCGGATCCCGGGAATCTTCGCGTGGCGCGTAGCGGCGGGCACAGGGGACAACGGCCCAGCCACCGGTGCACGGTTAAACCAACCGCATGGCATCGCCATCGGCTCCGTGGGCAACCTCTACGTCGCGGACTACGGCAATGACCGCATCCGCCGGGTCTCGAACGGCGCGATCTCCACCGTCGCGGGCAGCGGGGCGTGCTGCTTCTCAGGCGGGGACGGGGGCCCGGCCACCGGCGTTTCGTTGGATTCCCCCATCGGCGTCGCCGTGGACTCGGCGGGCAGCCTCTACGTTTCGGAAGCCGGCACCGGCCGCATCCGCGAGGTATCCAACGGGGTGATCTCCACCGTCGCAGGCGGCGGCCACTGGCTCGGCGACAACGGCCCCGCCACCAGTGCGCAGTTGGACCAACCCGGCGGCACGGCCGCGGACTCTGCCGGCAACCTCTATATCCCAGATACCTTCAATGGCCTCATCCGAAAGGTGTCGAGCGGGGTGATTACGACGGTGGCCGGAGGTGGCTCCTCGCTCAACGATGGTGTTCCGGCCACCAGCGCCCAACTGGGCTACCCTGGGTACCTCGCTGTAGATTCTGCCGGCAACCTCTACATCTCGGATACGGGCAACAGCCGCGTCCGCAGGGTCTCTAACGGTGTGATCACCACCGTGGCGGGTAACGGGACATACGGGTTCGCCGGAGACAACGGGCCAGCCACCAGCGCCCAGTTGAAAGCGCCCGGGGGCCTCGCCGTCGATTCCGCCGGCAGCCTGTACATCGCCGACTATCAAAACGTTCGAATCCGCAAGGTGTCAAACGGCGTGATCACCACCGTGGCGGGGAACGGAACCTTCGGCTACAGTGGTGACGGCGGCCCGGCCACCAGCGCCGGGTTGGCATGGCCCCTTGGCGTCGCCGTGGATCGTGCCGGTAGCCTGTATATCGCCTCCGCCTACCCCGGGTCTGCCGTCCGCAAGGTTTCAAACGGCGTGATCACCACCGTGGCAGGAACCGGGACGCCTGGGTTCAGCGGCGACGGAGGCCCGGCAACCAGCGCGCAACTGGGCTTGTTCCCCGAAGGGGTGGCAGTGGACTCTTCCGGGAACGTCTACGTCGCGGACGCGGTCAACCATCGCATCCGCCTCCTCACCCCCTCCGGCCCGACCTGCTCCGCGTCCGTCAGCCAGACCAGTTTCGCGCCTCCCGCCGCGGGTGGCAACCTCAGCATCACCATCCAGACCAGTGCCTCCTGCGCATGGGCAGTCCAAAGTCTTCCCTCCTGGATCACGTACTCGGGCAGTGCCGTCCGCACCGGCCCCGCCACCATCAACCTGATGGTAGCCGCCAATGCCGGAGCCGCGCGGTCCGCGACGGTTTCCATTGCCGGGGCCTCCGTCACCGTCACGCAAGCCAACCTGATGTACGCCTGCACCAACTCCGCGCCGCCGGTGATCGCATCCGTCGACTCCGCGAGCGCCTACGGCGGGTATTCCTATTTCACGTCGGGTACCTGGCTGGAGATCAAGGGCAGTAACCTGGCGGACCCCGCCGACCCGCGACTATCGGCTGCCACAAACCCAGGCCAGTGGACCATGAACGACTTCAACGGCGTCAACGCTCCCACCACGCTCGACGGGATCAGCGTCAGCATTAACGGAAAGCCAGCCTACATCTGGTATCTCTCCCCGGCGCAACTCAACGTGCAGGCGCCCGAGGATTCGGCTGTGGGCAACGTCGCCATCACGGTGACGAACTGCAACGCCACCAGTTCGCCCTTCACCTTGACGCACCTGGCGCTGGCCCCAGGCTTCCTCGCCCCAGCAAGCTTCAGCGCCAGCGGCACTCAGTACATGGTGGCCACGTTCGCCTCGGACGGCGCATATGTCCTGAACACCAGCACTGGCGCAACGCTCGGCCTTAACAGCCGCCCCGCAAAACCGGGAGACCTGATCATCGCCTACGGCATTGGCTTCGGCGACGTGACTCCGTCGATTCTGCCCGGTACCATCGTCCAGCAGAGCAACGCCCTGATCAACCCAATCACGGTTTCTTTCGGATCGACACCCGCGGCGCTCTCTTACTCGGGGTTGGCATTCAACTTCGTCGGCCTTTACGAGTTCTATATCAACGTCCCGTCCGGCCTTGCCAACGGCGATTATCAGATCAACGCAACTCAGAACGGGGTCAAGGTGCCGCAAACCTTGTACCTGACAGTCCACAACTAATAGGGGCTTGAACTCGTTTCTGCCGTTCTGTGTCGTGATGGAGCAAAGGACGTGCGGGGTGTCTGTCTCACGACCGACTATGGCCTTTTGCCAAGTGTGGGAGTTTACACTCACGGGCGTTTTTCCCGCGTTGATCCAGGGACTCGCCAATGCCGATGAATTCTCTCCGGCCAAACTGACTCAGGTTCTCTCGAAATACTTGGGCACTCAGCCCTGACCTGAGGTTTTCGACTATCCTGGCCTGACGTAGTGGACGAGCTTGCCGCAGGTGAGGAAGTCGCCGATCATTATCCGCAGACGCTCAGGACCTGCGGAGCCGGTTCCTGCTGCTCTGGGCGGAGAAGATCGGTACCCGGCCAACGCAAGCAGCGTGAAAATGAACAGTCCAACGCCCGGCCGCACACGCATTGGAACCCGCCGCCCGCATTTCGGTTCCCATGCGACGTTGACGTACGTCAATTCTGACGTACGTCATTCTTGACGTGCATCGGGGTCTGGGCGGTTTTCAAGGCCCAAAAAACACGAACGCCCTGCCGCGGGGCAGGGCGTCGCGAACTCTTGAGGGCTGTGGCCTGGCTGGATGGTTACCCGCTCATCGCTCCCAGGAACTCGCCGTTGCTACGGGTCTTGCCCAGCTTATCGAGCAGCAACTCCATGGTCTCCACCGGGCTCAGCGGGTTCAGAACCTTGCGCAGAATCCACACGCGGTTCAATTCGTCCTTGGGCAGCAGCAGCTCTTCCTTGCGCGTGCCGCTCTTGTTGATGTCGATGGCCGGGAACACGCGCTTATCCACCAGCTTCCGCTCCAGGTGGATTTCCATGTTGCCGGTGCCCTTGAATTCCTCGAAAATTACGTCGTCCATGCGGCTGCCGGTGTCGATGAGCGCGGTGGCGATGATCGTCAGCGATCCGCCTTCCTCGATGTTGCGCGCCGCGCCGAAGAAGCGTTTGGGGCGTTGCAGCGCGTTCGAATCCACGCCGCCCGAAAGCACCTTGCCGGAGGGCGGAACGATGGTATTGTAGGCGCGCGCCAGGCGCGTGATGGAATCGAGCAAAATGACCACGTCGCGCTTGTGCTCCACCAGGCGCTTGGCTTTCTCGATCACCATTTCGGCCACCTGCACGTGGCGCGTGGCGGGCTCGTCGAACGTCGAGCTGATGACTTCGCCGCGCACGCTGCGCTGCATGTCGGTGACTTCCTCGGGGCGCTCGTCGATCAGCAGCACGATGAGCGAAACTTCCGGATGGTTGGTGGTGATGGAGTTCGCGAGCGACTGCAACAGCATGGTCTTGCCGGTGCGCGGGGGCGACACGATGAGACCGCGCTGGCCCTTGCCGACGGGGGTCAGCAGGTCCATGACGCGCCCGGAGAAATTGTCGCGAACGGTTTCGAGCTTCATGCGCTCGTTGGGATAGAGCGGCGTGAGGTTGTCGAAGAAGATCTTGTTGCGGGCTTCCTCGGGCGGCTCGAAGTTGATGGCGTCCACCTTGATGAGCGCGAAGTAGCGCTCGCCTTCCTTGGGCGGGCGGATCTGGCCGCTGATGGTGTCGCCGGTGCGCAGGTCGAAGCGGCGGATCTGCGACGGGGAGACGTAGACGTCGTCGGGGCCGGGCAGGTAGTTGTACTCCGGGGCGCGCAGGAAGCCGAAGCCGTCGGGGAGGCATTCGAGCACGCCTTCGGAGAAGATGAGGCCGCTTTTCTCCGCCTGGGTCTGGAGGATTTTGAAAATCAGCTCCTGCTTGCGGAGGCCGGCGGCGCCTGAGATGCCCATGTCCTTGGCCACCTGGTTGAGCTTCTGAATGCTCATGTCCTTGAGTTCCACCAGGTCGAGCGTGGGCGTGCCGTTCTTGACGCCCTGGATGTTGGGCTTGCGGCGATGGTGGCCGGGGCCGAGCAGGCCGGGAGCGGCGGTTTCCACCGGAGCGGCGGGCGCCTCGGCGGTGGGAACGGTGGGAACCGCGGGAGCGGCGGGAGCGGCGGGAGCTTCGGCGGCCGGTTTGGGTTCCGGCGGTTTGACATCCACGGCGGGTTTGGGCTCGACGGCCGGCTTGGGTTCCGCGACCCTGACCTCGGCGGGCAGCTCGGTCTTGGGCGGATCGGCTTTGGGGGCTTCCGCCTTGGGCGTCCGGATGGGACGCTCGGCGTGCGGCTTTTCCGCGTGCTTTTCCACTTTCTCGGCGTCGGCAGTCCCGGAGTTGGACGCGCTTTCGCGGGCGGGCGATTTCTCTGCGGATTTTTCGGATTTCTCCGTGGGCGGGGTGTTTACCGCTGTAGTGTTTTCGTTATTGCTTGCCAAATTTCCCTCGCTCCCCGGCCGGTAACGGCCGAGAACGGCAACGGATCGGCGCCTTCCTCGCGGATGGCGCGCAACCCGCGCTCCTGATCGGTTTGATTCAATTTGTCGGACTTAGTGGCGATTACCAGATACGGTCTGCCGTGAACCTCGAGCCACCGTTTGAGATCGAGATCCGTCTCCATCCAGCCACGGCGCGCATCCAGGATCAGGCAGGAAAGCGTCAAACTCCGCCTATTCTCAAGATACTGCTCAATCAGCTTCTTCCATTCCACCACAATTTGCCGCGGAACGCGCGCGTACCCATACCCGGGGAGATCCACGAAGTTCAGCTTTCCATCGACCCGATAGAAGTTGATGGTCTGCGTGCGTCCCGGCGTGTTGCTGGTAAATGCCAGCTTCCTCTGCCCGGTAAGGGCGTTGATGAGGCTGGACTTCCCTACATTACTTCTACCCAAAAACGCGACTTCCGGCAAGTCTCCGGCGGGAAACTGGGTTGGACTGGCGGAACTGGTTATAAACTCTGCGTGCAAGGAACCACCCGGGGCGGGCCACGCCGGATGGCGGCCCGCGCTACCTGGCTGTGCTTAATGGGCGAGGGCCTCGCCGGAGGGCTGAATATCCACGCCCGTGGGGGCTGCCGGCATGGGCAGCGCCACCAGTTCGCGCTCCAGAGCGATCCGCAAGACTTCGTCCATGGATTCGACGAGATGCAACTTCATGGTCCGTTTGATGGCGTCGGGAATGTCCGGCAGGTCCTTCTCGTTCTCCCTCGGCACGATGGCTTCCAGGATGCCATGGCGGTGCGCCGCCATCAGTTTTTCCTTCAAGCCGCCGATGGGCAGCACCTTGCCGCGCAAAGTAATTTCCCCCGTCATGCAAACGTCGCCGCGCACTGGAATCCGCGTCAGCGCGCTGCAGATGGTGGTGGCCAGGGTGATGCCGGCCGAAGGACCGTCCTTGGGGATGGCGCCTTCGGGAATATGAATGTGTACGTCGAGATTGCGGTAGAAATCGCGCGGCAATCCGAAGGTGTGGGCGCGCGAGCGGATGTAGCTCATGGCGGCCTGCGCGGACTCCTGCATCACCTCGCCCAGCTTCCCGGTGATGGTCAGCTTGCCCTTGCCCTCCATGAGGGTACACTCGACGGTGAGGATCTGGCCGCCCACTTCGGTCCACGCCAGCCCCGTGGCGGCCCCGATCTCGTTCTTCTTCTCCGCCTCCAGGTCGCGGAACTTCCAGGGACCCAGCAGGTCGGGCAGCTTTTCCCCGTCAATCACCTGCTTGGGGAGATCGCCCTTCCCTTTTCCGCCCTGGTTGTTGACCACCTGCCGCGCCACCTTGCGGCAGAGGTTGCCGATTTCGCGCTCCAGGTTCCGCACCCCGGCTTCGCGCGTGTAGTACTGGATCAGGCCGTTGAGGCCCGAATCGGGGAATTCGATCCGTTCGCCGGTGAGCCCGGTCTGCTCCATCTGCTTGCGCACCAGGAAGCGCTTGGCGATCTCCATCTTCTCGAGTTCCGTGTAGCCCGAAAGACGGATGACCTCCATGCGGTCCTGGAGGGCCGGCGGGACGGTATGCAGCACGTTGGCGGTGGCGATGAAGAAGACCTGGCTGAGATCGTACTCGACGTCGAGGTAGTGGTCGACGAACATGAAATTCTGTTCCGGGTCGAGGACTTCGAGCAAAGCCGCCGACGGGTCGCCGCGGAAGTCCATCGACATCTTGTCCACTTCGTCGAGCATGAAGACGGGATTGCGGGTCCCGGCCTTCTTCATCATCTGAATGACCTGGCCGGGGAGCGCTCCGATATAGGTGCGGCGGTGGCCGCGGATTTCGGCTTCATCGCGCACCCCTCCGAGTGACAGGCGGACGAACTTGCGTCCGGTGGCCTTGGCGATGGACATGCCGAGCGAGGTTTTGCCCACGCCGGGAGGCCCGACGAAGCACAGGATCGAGCCCTTGGGATTCTTCACCAGGCGGCGCACGGCCAGGAATTCGAGGATGCGCTCCTTGATCTTTTCCAGGCCGTAATGGTCGTTTTCGAGCACGCCTTCGGCGAACTTGAGGTCGCGGATCTCCTTGGTCTTGTTCTTCCACGGCACCGCCAGCAGCCAGTCCAGATAATTGCGCGAAACGGTGGATTCGGCCGACATGGGCGGCATGTTCTCGAGGCGCTTCAACTCGGCCATGGCCTTGTCGAGCGCGTCGGCGGTCATGCCGGCGTGTTCGATGCGCTTCTTCAACTCGTCGATTTCGCTCTTCTCGCCGCGGCCCAGTTCCTTCTGGATGGCCTTGATTTTCTCGTTGAGGTAATACTCTTTCTGCGCCTTTTCCATCTGGCGCTTCACGCGGCCCTGAATGGTGCGGTCGACGCTGAGCTTTTCGATTTCGATGTCGAGCATCTCGGCCACGCGGGTGAGGCGGTCGATGGGGTCGAAGATCTCGAGCATCTCCTGTTTCTCTTCGATGGTGATCTGCAGGTTGGCGCCCACCTGGTCGGCCAGTTTCCCCGGGTCCTCGGCGCGCACGGCCGCGATCATGCTCTCGTAGTTCAGGTTCTGGCTGAGCTTGACGTACTGTTCGAAGAGACTGGTGACGCGGCTGACGAGCGAATCGAGCTGCGGACCGGCTTCGACTTTGAAGTTGGCGGTGCGCACCACCGCGCGGAAGAATCCTTCGTCGTCGGAGACGGAGACCACGCGCGCGCGTTCCACGCCCTCCACCAGGACCTTGATGTTGCCATCGGGGAGCTTGAGGCTCTGCACGATGTTGACCACCGTGCCGACTGAGTAAATCTCGTGGGGCTTGGGTTCGTCGATGGAGGCGTCGTGCTGCGTGGCGAGAAAGATCTTCCTGTCGCCGGCCATGGCCTCTTCGAGGGCGCGGACGCTGGATTCGCGGCCCACCACGAACGGAATCATCATGTAGGGAAAGATGACCACCTCGCGTATGGGCATCATCGGCAGACGTTTTGTGTCGGATTTTTCCTTCGAAGTGAGCATTGCTTTCCCCTGGAGAGATACTCTCCCCTGGATTCGTGTGGGCAGAAGTTGGAACCGGAACCCGCCCGGCCGCCGTTAACCGGCCTTTTCCAATATTGTAAGACTGATCTTCTGCGAGAGCACCATCTCTTTGGTGACCTGGAACTCGCGCACCTTCTTGTAGGAAGGCAGGTAGTACATGAGATCGAGCATCAGGTCTTCGAGAATCATGCGCAACCCGCGGGCGCCCACCTTGCGCTCCATGGCCAGGTCGGCGATGGCCTCCAAGGCTTCGTCGCTGAACCTGAGACGCACGTTCTCGAACTCAAAGAGCTTCTGATACTGCTTGACGATGGCGTTCTTGGGCCGCGAGAGGATCTGGATGAGGGCCGAACGGTCCAGATCTTCCAGCACCGCGCTGACCGGCAGCCGCCCTATAAATTCGGGTATGAAACCGAACTTGATGAGGTCGACGGGCTGAACGTCGTTGAGCAGGTCGATATCGCGGCGTCCGCTCATGGTGGAATGCCGCGAGCCCCCCTCCTCCTGCAGGAAGCCCATGGACTTCTTGCCGGTGCGGCGGGCCACCACTTTTTCCAGACCCACAAAAGCGCCGCCGCAAATGAAGAGGATGTTGGTGGTATCGACGGGAGTGAACTCCTGGTGGGGGTGCTTGCGGCCGCCCTGCGGCGGAACGTTGGCCACCGTCCCCTCGAGGATCTTCAACAATGCCTGCTGCACGCCCTCGCCCGATACGTCGCGGGTGATCGAGGGGTTTTCGTCCTTGCGGCAGATCTTGTCGATTTCATCGATGTAAATTATTCCCTGCTGGCACTTCTGCACGTCGCCGTCGGCCGCCTGCAGGAGTTTGAGGATGATGTTCTCGACATCCTCGCCCACGTAGCCGGCTTCGGTCAGGGTGGTGGCGTCGACGATGGCGAAGGGCACGTCCAGGATCTTGGCCAGCGTCTGCGCCAGCAAGGTCTTGCCCGTGCCGGTGGGGCCGATCAGCAGGATGTTGGCCTTCTGCAATTCCACGTCCGTGTTGCGCATGCGGTTCATGTGGATCCGCTTGCAGTGGTTGTAGACGGCAACCGCCAGTTTTTTCTTGGTGGATTCCTGCCCGATTACGTACTGATCGAGGAACTCTTTCACTTCCAAAGGCTTGGGAATCTTGTTGGGAGTTCCGGAAGGCGGCTCGACTTTGTCATCTTCCAAAATCGAGTTACAGACCGCGATGCACTCGTCGCAGATGTACGCGCGAGGATAGTCGCTCGGCGACGAAATAAGCTTGCCTACAACGTCCTGACTCTTATGGCAAAAGGAACACCGCAAAGCATCATCGGATCCGGCACGCTTCACGCAGTTTTCTCCTCACCCGCCAGCCCTGGTCTCCACAACCTGAACCACCGGACTGCTCGGAAGGGAACCTCAGTCTGTTTCGTCTTCATTATCTCCCGAACCCGCTCATAAGGCAATGTCCCTTTAGGAGAACCTTTGCTGTGCAGTACCATGGCTATTAGCCTTATACTATCCGCCCGATACCTTTAGTTTCTAGTTCCTTCCCGCGCCGCTTAGCCGCTTTGCGCCACCGTCGGGCGCAGCCCCGCCGGGCACCCGGAAGCCAATGGCTAAAGGCTGACGGATCTTCGCCTTCACGCCGTTTTTCGGGCGTGCTCGAAGAGGAAATTGAGGGTCTTCTCGGTCTGAATGTGATTGGCGATACGTCCCAACGTACCGTCTTTTTCGAATTTCATCTGAACGGCGGCCACCGGCTCGCGGCTCTGCCGGGCGTGGCGTTCCACTTCGCGATCCACTTCTTCGCGGGTAGCGTGGATGGATTCCCGCTCGGCGATGCGGCCCAGCAGCATGGACGCCTTCACCTCCGCCATGGCCTTGTCGCGCTGCGCTTCCCGGACCTTCTCCCAATCCAGCTTGGCGCCGCGCGGATCGACGCCTTCGGCGATCATGGCCCGGATGGTCTGCTCCACGCGCGTCTTGATCTGCCGTTCGACGAACACTTCGGGAACGGGGAAGGCGTGCATTTCCACCAGCTTGTCGATGATCCGGTTCTTGGCTTCCTGCTGCGCCTCGTACTGGCGCTGCGCGAAAATCGACTTGCGGATGGCGTCGCGCAACTCCTCCACCGTGCGGTAATCCCCGGCGTCCTGCGCAAACTCGTCGTTTACTTCGGGCAGGTTCTTGCGGCGAATGCCCTTGACGGTGGTGTGGAACATCACCGACTTGCCGGCCAGGCGGGGAGCCCCGTAGTTCGCCGGGTAGGCGACTTCGAAGTCTTTCTCGTCGCCGGGCGACAGGCCGCGAAGGTTCTCGGTGAAGGCGGCAAAGGTATCGGCGCCTCCGATCTCCAGGACCATCTCCTCCTGCTTCACCGGCTCGCCCTCGACTCCCGCGAGGCTCTCGAGCGCCACCACCGCGAAGTCTCCGTCCACCAGCGGGCGCGGATCGATGTTGGAGTAGTCGGCCTTCTGCTCGCGGATCTCCTCCAGACGCTTGTCAACGTCCGCATCCGCGACCTCGGGGTCGTGATAGGGCACTTCCACGTCCCGGTAGTCCTGTAGCTCCACCTGCGGGATGACTTCGAACTCGGCCGTGAAGCGCAGCGGCTCGCCATCGTGGAAGTGGACGTCCTTGACATCCGGCTGCCCGACCACGTTGAGGTTCTCGGCCTCGAACTGCTTGTGGAGGTGCTTGGGAACCAGGCTCTCCAGCACCTTCTGCCGGATGTCGCCCGCGAACTGCTTGCGAATCAACTGCAACGTGGCCTTGCCCGGGCGGAAACCCGGGAGCTTGGCGCGCTTCTGGATGTCCAGCACCACGCGCTCGGTCTCGGCAGTCACTTCGGCAACGGGAATGGATATCTCCAGCGAATGCTTGCAACCTTCAACTAATGCCAACTGGATTTGACCTCTGGAAAGAAGTGATGGTGTAAACTTCATCATAACACGCACAATTGGCGTGGTCGCTCCCGCTCAGCCATGCTGAAAGCCATTTCCATAGCGGCAGTACTGGCGTTACTTGGCCTATGGGCCGTGGTGACCAGACGGAAGTAGGGCGGACCCCCAGGTCCGCGGCCGGCCCCCTGGCCGGCCTTCCGCGAGCGCGCGGGACGGGGCGTCCCGCGCGGACCAGGGCGTCCGCCCCACAACTGCTCGTCAGGTGATACTGACATAGAGAGACCCGCATGCTTTTTGCCGACCTGCCGTTGGCCCGCCGCCTGGAAGCCGCCGAAGCGGCCAATGCCCGCGCCTTTACGCGGACCGGGACGCCGTTTCTGGAGGTGGCGGGAGGATGCGCGGTTTTTGCCGGCGCCCGCTCGCCCCTGTCTCACGCGGTGGGGATCGGGCTGGACGGGCCGGTGCCCGAAGCCGCCATCGAGGCCCTCGAGAGTTTCTTCCGGTCCCGCGGGGCCGCGGTGTCCATGGACTTGTGCCCTCTGGCGGACCCCGCCCTGTTCCAGGCGCTGGGCCGGCGCGGCTATCGGATTACGGAATTCAACAACGTCCTGGTGAAGCGGCTGGCGGGGACGGAAATCGTTCTCACCCCTCGCGTGCGGCGCGCCACCTCCGAGGATGGCGAACTGTGGTCCCACACCTTGGGCGAAGGCTTCTTCGAACAGGCCGCTCTCACGGACGGGGAAATGGACGTGGGCCGCGACATTTTCGCCTCGAAGATCTCCCTTTGCTACCTGGCCGCGGCTGAAACCGGCGAACCGGCCGGCGGCGGGGCGGCCGCTTTCCACAACGGCCTGGCCACGCTGTTCGCCGACGCCACCGTGGCGCGGCGGCGCTGCGCCGGCTTTCACCGCGAGCTGATCGCCGCGCGCCTCAACGAGGCCGTCGCCCGGGGATGCGACCTGGCAACCGCCGCTACCTTGCCGGGCAGCGGTTCTCAGCGCAATTACGAACGCTGCGGTTTCGAAGTGGTCTACACCAAAGTCACATTGGCCGACCGCGACATGGTGTGATCCGATTTATGAGAAACTCCGCCCCGCCGGGCCACAATGCTCGTTGGGGGGATCGACGGCGTCCGGCGTCCGGCGCGGACCTCCCGTCCAGCCCTCGGGGACCCTTCTATCATGTGGTTGGATCACTGGGTTATCGGCTGTCTGGCGCCGCTGGCGGTCTGGATCCTGCTGAGCGGACTGGACGACCTGTTCATCGCCCTGGTCCGGCTCGTCACCTCGCGCCGGCCGTTTCCGTGGCCGGAGACATCCGCCCTGGACGCGGCCGCCGAACGCCCCATCGCCATCTTCGTGCCGCTGTGGCACGAGCACTCCGTGATCGGCCAGATGCTCGACCGCAATCTCGCCGCCGTCCACTATGGCAACTACCACGTCTTCGCCGGCGTGTACCCCAACGACGGCCTGACCGTCCGCGCGGTGGAGAGCGCGGCGCGCCGCCACCCGCGGGTGCACGTGGCCTGCTGCCCCCACGGCGGGCCCACCTCCAAGGGCGACTGCCTGAACTGGATCCGCCACCGCATGCTGGAGTACGAGGCGGCTGAGGGCATGCGGTTCGAGATCCTCATGATCCACGATGCCGAGGACATCGTCCATCCGGAATCCCTGCGCCTCGTGAACTGGTTCTCCCGCGAGTACGACATGGTGCAGATCCCCGTTCTGGCGCTGCCCACCGGCGTGTGGGAGCTGACCCACGGGGTGTACTGCGACGAGTTCGCCGAGAGCCAGGCGAAGGAGTTTCAGGCGCGGCAAAGCCTGGGCGGATTCCTGCCTTCCAGCGGCGTGGGGACCGGCTTCGGCCGCGACGCCATGGACCGCCTGGCTGCCACGCGCGGAGGCCGCATGTTCGACCCCGACAGCCTCACCGAGGACTATGAAACCGGCTTCGCCTTGCACTCGCTCGGCGGCCGCCAGATGTTTCTGCCGGTGCGGCGCGGCGCCGCGGGACCGGCGGCCACCCGCGAGTACTTCCCGAGGAATTTCCGCGCGGCGGTGCGGCAGCGCAGCCGTTGGGTGGCGGGCATCGCCCTGCAAGGCTGGCAGCGCCACGGATGGCTCGTGCCCTGGAAACAGATCTACTGGTTGTGGCGCGACCGCAAGGGGCTGCTGGCAAACCTGCTGACGCCGTTCATCATCCTCACGCTACTGCACGGCCTGGTGCGCTGGGGATCGGGAGTGCCGTGCCCCGCCTGGCTTGCGCGGGTGTGCGCGGCAACGCTGGCGGTCTCGCTCACGCAGATGGGGGTGCGCGCGTATTTCAGCGGGCGCGTCTACGGCTGGCGGTTCGCCGCGGCCACGCCGCTGCGCATGTGGTGGGGCAACGTGGTGAATTGCGCGGCCACCTGCATCGCCCTGCGCGAGTTCGCCGCCGCCCGCCTGCGCGGCCGGTCCCTGGCGTGGCGCAAGACGCAGCACGCCTACCTGGCCTACCGCGCCGCCGAACCCGGCCGTCCGCGGGTGGGCGAAGTGCTGGCCCAGTTGCGCGTGCTGGACCCGGATGGGCTGCGCGAGGCCCTGGCCAGCCAGCCCCAGGGCATGCGCCTGGGCGAACACCTGTTGCGGCTGCACAAGCTCTCCGAGCGAGACCTGTACCGCGCGCTGAGCATCCAGACGGGTCTGCCGCTGGGCGCCCCCGCGCGGGAGGACGTGAACCGCCTGGCCACCCGCACGCTGCCCGCCTCGGCCATGCGGCGCTGGCGCATCATGCCCTACCGCGTGGACCTGGGCCAACTCCACCTGGCCACCGCCGAGGTGCCGAGCGAGGAGATGACCCGCGACCTGGCCAGCCTCTCGAGCCTCGAACTGCGATTTCGGCTGGTGCAGCCGCGGGAGTTTGAGGAGCTGGCGGAGGCGTACTGGCCGAAGGGGCGCAGCGCCGCGGTTTGAGAGACCTCTCGTCTGGGGACTTCCTTTTCCTTTTGTGCCGGCGTTGGGTTGACAACCTGTCCCCCGCTCCAACTTTCCATCACTTGCCTCTTGCCAAGGTGACATCATAGTGATATCATTTTGATGTCAAGGAGACTCAGATGCGCGAAAAAGAGATCAAAGCGATTTCCGGCTGGCTCATATCGTTCCTGGCCGGGGCGGTGATCGTTGCCTCGATCACCCAACTGGCTCGCACCGCTCAGGCGAATGGGGATACCTGGTCCATCGCGGCCTTGGTCCTCGTGCTGCTGCTTAGCAGCGCCAGCCTGTTCGGTTTGACCGTGGTCAATCCCAACGAAGCCCAGGTCGTCCAATTGTTCGGCGTGTACAAAGGCACCATCCGGCAGCAGGGGCTCTGGTGGGTCAACCCGCTCACCTCGCGCCGGCGCGTTTCCCTCCGCGTGCGCAATTTCGAAAGCAACCATCTCAAGGTGAACGATCACGACGGCAACCCCATCGAGATCGCCGCCGTGGTCGTATGGCGCGTGGTGGATACTGCCGAAGCCATTTTCCAGGTCAACGATTACGAAAACTTCCTGCACGTGCAGAGCGAATCGGCGGTGCGCGTGCTGGCCACCACCTACCCGTATGACGCCCACGAAGAAGGGCAGATCGCTCTCCGCATTTCGGCCGCGGAAGTGGCGCACAAACTCCGCGAGGAGATTCAGGAGCGCCTGGCGCAAGCCGGCATCGAGGTCATCGAGGCCCGCATCAGCCACCTGGCTTACGCTCCCGAAATCGCCAGCGCCATGCTGCGCCGCCAGCAGGCCAACGCCATCATCGCCGCGCGGAAGTGCATCGTCGAAGGCGCCGTGAGCATGGTGGAAATGGCGCTGGAGCAGTTGAGCGCCCGCCATGTGGTGGAGCTCGACGAAGAGCGCAAGGCCGCCATGGTCAGCAATCTGCTGGTGGTGCTCTGCGGCGACCGCGACCCGCAACCCGTGGTGAACGCCGGCACGCTCTACCAGTAGCCGGAGCGAGGGGCGATGGCGCAACGCAAACCATTTCTACTGCGGCTGGACCCGGCCACCCACGAAGCGCTCGAGCGCTGGGCCAACGCCGATCTGCGCAGCCTCAACGCGCAGATCGAGTTCCTGTTGCGCCGTGCGCTGCGGGACTCCGGCCGGCTGCAGCCCGCGGAAGCTCCCGAGCGGCCGGACGCCGCGCCCCCCGGCGAGGAATAATAGAGGAATCGCAATGGACCCAACGAACCTGAAGAAACTGTGGGAAGGCTGGACGCCCCCCGAGGGGCTCAATCGTTCCTGGCCGCGCCCGGTTGCACTGACCGGCCGCGGCATCATGCTGTATGTGCTGACGGCCGTGATGCTGGTGGGCGGCGTCCTGGGAGCGGTCTGGATCGCCGGAGAGAGCCGGCGCCAGCAAGCCGAGGCGCGCCAGATGCTGGCCGAGGGCCGCGACACCCAGGGCGTGGTGACGCGCCTGTGGCTGGGCGGCGGAAAATCCGACGAGCACCGCGTGGCCTATCGATTCACCGTGGACGGCCGGGATCTTAGCGGTCACGCCACCATCGGAAGCGGTTACTGGAAGAGCCTGCAAACCGGATCTCCGATCGCCGTGCGCTATCTGTCTTCCGCCCCCGCGCACAATTACCCGAGCGCCAATCCGCCGGGCCCCACACCGGCCTGGTTGGCCCTTCTCATGGGCGGGATCTGCGTCGGGGCCGCCCTCCTGATGCCTCTCAAGGTGCGCCGCCAGCGCCATCTTCTGGAGGACGGCCGCCCCGCGCCCGCCGTGGTGACGCGCCTGCGCAGGTGGCGCACGCAACACGGCACGCAAAACGTCGTCTACTACGAGTTCACATTGCCCGAGGGCGGCGTCTGCAAGGGCCGTTGCAACGTCGAAGGCAAATCCATGCCGAAAGACTCGGTGATCTGCATTCTGTACGACCCGGACAATCCCCGCCGCAGCGCTCCCTATCCGCTGTGCACGGTGAAACTGGCCACGAACTGACTGTAAACTGTTTCCAGTATGTCCCCATCGAAGTTGTGGGTTGGTTGGAAGCCCCCCAGGGAACTCGACCGCCCCCTGCCGCGCCCGGTTCGTCTGACCGGCGGCGGCATCGCCATGTGCCTGTTTGCGGCGTTTGCGATTGCGGGCGGCGTCTGGATCGCCGCGGATAACGGGCGCCAGGCAGTCGAAGAGCGCCGTGTGCTGGCGCAGGGCCGGGAGACCGGGGCCGTGGTGACGCGCCTGGGACGCGGCAAGTTCTGCTTGGTGGACTATCGATTCACCGCGGGCGGCCGCGAATACGATGGCAGCGCGCCGATCGCGCCGCAACATTTTGACCGCCTCGGAGCCGGGCAGCCGATCACCGTCCGCTACCTGCCCTCCGACCCCGCCCACAGTTTCCCCAGCGCCGATCCGCCGGCCATCCTGCCGTTGTGGGGTCTCCTCCTTCCGGGCGCGCTGTTCGCTGGCGCCGGCTCGCTGATGCTTATCCCGGTGTGGCTCAACTGGAGTTGTCTGGCCCGGGGACGGCCCGCGCCCGCGGTGGTGACGCGCGTCGGGGGCCGCCGCGGCTCGGCTTTCACCGTTTCTTACGAGTTTCCGCTGCCGGAAGGCGCCGCCTGCCAGGGCAGTCGCAGCGTCAGCGGCAATCCGCCGCCCGAGGGCTCGGCGATCTGCGTTATGTACCACCCCGCCAATCCCCGCCTCAACGCCATGTATCCGCCTGGCCTGGTGAAGCTGGCCACGAACTGACTGTAAACTGTTTCCAGTATGTCCCCATCGAAACCTCTGGAGAACTGGAACCCCCGAGGGAACTCGACCGCCCGCTGCCGCGCCCGGTTCGTCTAACCGTCCGCGGCGCCGGGTTGTGCCTCCTATCCGTAGTTGTGATCGTGGGCGGCGTTGCCGGATCGGCCTCGGTCGCCGCGGAGAGCCGGCGCCAGCAAGCCGAAGCGCGCCGCATTCTCGCGGAGGGCCGGGAGGCCGAGGGCGCGGTGACGCGCCTGTGGTGGAGCGGCGGGAAGTCCGCCTCTGACGGCGTGGACTATCGGTTCACCGCGGACGGCCGCGAATACCATGGCAGCGCGAAGATTGCCCGGCGACGTTGGAACAGCCTGGAAGCCGGCGGCCCCATCGCCGTTCGCTACCTGCCTTCCGGCCCCGCCCATAATTACCCGAGCGGCGATCCGCCGGAACGTCATGCCTTCGTGGGGCGCCTTCCTCTTGGGTTTCGTGTGCGCCGCCCTCGGCGCGCGGTGGCTTTTCCCGGTGTGGCGCGCCTGGCGCTATCTGGCCCGCGGCCGGCCCGCGCCCGCCGTCGTGACGCGCGTCGAAACGCGGGGAGCCGCCCGCCGCGGCGCGGCTAACAAAATCTCCTACGAGTTTCCGCTGCCGGGAGGCGGCACGTGCCGGCGCCGTTGTGGCGTCAACTCCAGTCCACCGCTTGAAGGCTCGGTGATCTGCGTCCTGTGCGACCCGGACAATCCCCACCGCCACATCAGGTACCCATCCGGCCTGGTGAAAGTGGCCATGAACTGACTGTAAAATGTTTCCAGTATGTCCCCATCGAAGTTGTGGGTTGGTTGGAAGCCCCCCAGGGAACTCGACCGCTCCTTGCCGCGCCCGGTTCGTCTGACCGGCGGCGGCATCCTGCTGTACGTGCTCTCGGCCGTGTTCCTGGCGGGCGGCGTCATGGGAGCCGTCTGGCTCGACGGGAAGTGGCGGGGCCAGCAGGCCGAGGCGCGCCGCATGATCGACGAGGGCCGCCAGACCGAGGGCGCGGTAACGCGCTTGTGGCGCGGTGGTGAAGACTCCGAGGACTACCGCGTTGACTACCGATTCACCGTGCACGGCCGCGATTATGACGGCTACGCCATCATCGGCGGCGAATACTGGCAGCGCCTCCACCTCCTGTCGGCGATTCCCGTCCGCTACCTGCCTTTCGACCCCACTCACAGTTACCCGAGCGACGATCCGCCCAGCCCCATACCGGCCTGGGTACCCTTTCTCATGGGCGGGATCTTCGCCGCGGCCGGCGCCTGGATGCCTCTCAAGGTGCGGCGCCAGCGCCGTCTTCTGGAGCGAGGCCGCCCCGCGCCCGCCGTGGTGAGGCGCCTGCGCAAGTGGCGCACGACAAACGAAACGCAGAACTTCATCCACTACGAGTTCGCATTGCCGGGCGGCGGCGTCTGCAAGGGCCGTTCCAGCGTTAACCGGAAAACCATGTCCGCGGGCTCGGCGATCTGCATTCTGTACGACCCGGACGATCCCCGCCGCAACGCTGCCTACCCGCTGTTTGCGGTAAGACTGGCCGGGAAATGAGCGTACCATCCTCACCGTGGGAAAGCTGGAAGCCCCCAGGAAACTCGACCGCCGCCGGTCAAGACCGGACATCACACCCTGGAAGTCAACCCTTTTGAAGAGACGTTTGCACCGTTTTCGGCTTGCCGCGATGCGGGCTGCCCCACACCTGTAAACTGGTGGCTGGTGTCCACCGCACTGGTGCTCTCGGCGGGAGGTATGTTCGCGGCCTGGGAGGCGGGCGTCTGGAACGTGCTCCACAAGCGTGTCCGGCCCGATATGATCGTGGGCGCGTCCGCGGGGGCCTGGAACGGATGGGCGCTGGCCGGCGGCGCATCCCCGGAATACCTGGTCCGCGAATGGCTCGACCCGGCGGCGCATCGGCTCATGCAGCCCGGACTGCATCGCGCGGGGATTCTGCGGCCGGACGCTCTGCACCGCAAAGCCCACGAGTTGGCGGAGCGATTCCGCCCCCGCATCCCCTTCGGCCTCGTCATGGTGGAGGTGCCCAGCATGCGCCTGCGCCTGGTGCGCGGCCCGGAAATCACCTGGCGTCACCTGGCGGCCACGTGCAGCATCCCGTTCTGTTTTCCGCCCGTCCGCATCGATGGCCGGTATTACGTGGACGGCGGCTGGAGGGGCGCGCTCCCGCTCTGGGGCGCGGAAGCCATGGGGGCGCGCCGCGCCATCGCCGTCAATGCCTGGACCGTGGGGCCGTTCCGGCTGCTGCACCGGGTCGCCGGACGGCGCGCCAGCGCGGCGCTCGAGGTCATCCGCCTGGAGCCTTCGCAGCCTCTCGGGTCTTTCGTGGCGTCGATGCGGTGGACCGAGGCCAACATCCGGCGCTGGATCGAATTGGGAGAACGGGACGCGAATTGCGCCGCGACTTCGATTACAATGTAGGCTTCTATGCCGCTTTATCGGATCTATCGTATGAAGGATTCGCCACGGCAGCAGTTCCGCTGGGCTCCGCACGTCTCCGGATGCGCCTCCATGAAGCCCAGGGATTACGAACAACGCGGCCAGATCGAGGCCCTGCACGAGTACGACGCCTGGCGCCGGCTGCGCGAAGATGGCGCGCCGCTCGAAGTGGGCGACCTGCTGGAGACCGAAGACGGCCGTTTGAGCATCTGCAAGTACGTCGGCTTCGAGCCGGCCGCGTGGGTGCTTCCCGAACCCAAACACGCCGAGCCGGAGCCCGCCGGTCAGTCGGTGGGCGGTTAGGAGCCATGCATGCGCGAACCCCGGCTGGGAGATGACATCGACGATTTCTGCGTCCGCTGCAAGCGGATCATGAACCACGCCATCGTCTCGGTTGTGAACGGCGAGCCCGCGAAGGTCCGCTGCCGCACCTGCCATAACGACCACGATTTCCGCCACGAGCAGGCGCCTCCGCCCAAGGTGGACCTGCGCAAACAGGCGCTGTTCAACGAGGCGCTGAAGCGGATCGACCCGAGCGCCGCGGCGGTGGCCGTGACGGTGGGCGGCGTGGAAATTGACGTTGCCGAACTGGCCGTGGAAGAAGCGGAGCCCGCTCCCGACGCCGAAACCGAGAGCGACTCCGCGCCCGCCGAAGCGCCGCAACCCAAGCCGCGCAAGGCAGCTCCCAAGGCACTCAAGCCCCGCGGCCGCAAGAGCGCAAAATGACCCCGCGTGCCGCGCGCGCCGGGTCGCCGGCCTGAAGTGTTCCCGTTTTGGATCTTTGCGGGCCCCGCGGTTCTTCTGGCCTGGCTGTCTTTGCTCGGCGAGCCCCGGCGCGCCCGCTACGCGGCCCGGCATCTTGCCCGGCAACCGCGGACGCTGCCGCCCGCCTGCGTCATCGTGCCGGTGAAGGGCCAGGACCAGGGTCTGCGCGAGAACCTGGCGGCGCTGGCGGCGCTGGATTACCCCGATTACGATCTGATCGTGGTGGCCCGCACGGCGCTGGACATCCCGCCCGGCGTCCTCCCGCGCCGCGCCACCATCGTGCTGGCGCATGGCGAGGAAGCGGGCACCGGCGAAAAGGCGCAGAACCTGGCGGCCGCGGTCAGGGCCGCCGGGATGCGCCCACAGGTGTATGCGTTTGCCGATTCCGACGGCCGCGTGACGCCGCGCTGGCTGCGCGCGCTGGTCGAGCCGCTGGAAGAAACGGGCGTGGGAGCGTCCACCGGCTTCCGCTGGTTCGTGCCCCAGCCGCCCGCCTTCTGGCCGATGCTGCGCGGCGTTTGGGACGCCGCCGCGATGAGCCGTCTCTCGCCGGACGGCGCACGGTTCGCCTGGGGCGGAGCGATGGCCATCCGCAAGGAGGTTTTTTTCGAAATCGGAATCCTGGGCGCCTGGAAGCACACGGTCAGCGACGACTATGCGCTATCCGCCGCCGTGCGGCGCGCGGGGCTGCGGATCGTCTATGCGCCCGGCGCGCTGGTGCCCTCGCACGAGCGCCTGTCCGCACGCGAGTTCCTGGCCTGGGCGCGGCGGCAACTGCTCCTCACGCGTTTCTACGACCGCCGCCTCTGGTGGCTCGCGCTAGGGGCGCACGTAGTCTACTGCGGGGGCATGGCGGCGGCGGCAGCGGCCTCGATTCTGGGAAACCGGCTGGCGGTGTGGGCTCTCCTCGCCCAACTTCTTCCCGGCATGTGGAAGGGCCGGAACCGCGCGGCCCAGGCCAGGGCAGCCTTGCCGGAGTACGAAGCGTGGTTCAAGCGCCACGGCTGGGCGCACGCCGTCTGGACGCCGCTGGCCACCTGGACGTGGCTCATCGTGCTGGCCGCCTCGGCCTTCGGCCGCGAAGTCCGGTGGCGCGGCCACAGGTACGAACTGGGACGGGCGAAACGCGGCGCGACGGCATGACGCCGGGGTTATGCGGGGCACCGTTGAAAGCTCGGCCCAAGCGACTGAAAACACAAGCCCGCACCCGGACCGAGCTTTCGTTGCCTTCTGTGGGCCGCAGGCCCATGGCGACAGGTTTTCAACCCAATGCCACATACTTCTCCCAGCATTGGGAACCTGCGGACTTCGTGGGGCGGACCCCCTGGTCCGCGCGGGACGCCCTCGTCCCGCACCCGGAACGACCGGTATCGGCATCTTGCATAGAACGAGCGGGCCGGCGGGGCGCCGGCCGCGGACCAGGGGGTCCGCCCCACAATCCGCCGGGGGTATAGTCGGAGGGTATGTTCCGATTCCCCATCTGGCTTCTCGCCGCGCTCGCCTGCTCGGCGGTGGCGCAGAACCAACGCCCCGACAACCGGCCATTTCCGCCCCATCGTGTGATCGGCAACGTCTACTACGTGGGCGCCAGCGACATCGCCTCTTTCCTGATTACAACGCCGGCGGGACATATCCTGGTCAACAGCGGCTACCAGGACACGCCGCCCATCATTCGCGACGGAATCGTCAAGCTGGGGTTCAAGCCGCGGGATGTCAGGATACTGCTCAACAGCCAGGCGCATTTCGATCACGTGGCCGGCCAGGCGGAAATGCAGCGCATGACCGGCGCGAAGATCTATTCGAGCGAGCGCGAGATGGCGGTGCTCGAGAGCGGCGGCAAGGCCGACCCGCGCTGGGGCCGCGAGTACGCGTACCCGGCGGTGAAGGTCGATCGCGTGGTCCGCGACCTGGAGGAGGTCGCGCTGGGGGGCGTCACGCTGGTGGCCCATCTCACGCCCGGCCATAGCATCGGATGCACCACCTGGACCCTGCGCGTCCCCGAGGGCGGGAAGGTTTACGACGTGGTCATCGTCGGCGGGACGAGCGTCAATTCGGGCGTCAGGTTCCTTCGAAACCCGACGTATCCCGGGATCGCGGACGATTATGAGCGAACCTTCCGCGTCCTGCGCGCGCTGCCGTGCGATGTCTTTCTGGCGTCGCACGGCATCTTCTACGGGATGGCGGAGAAGTACGCGAGGATGAAGGCCGGTGCGGCGGCCAATCCGTTCATCGACCCGGAGGGCTATCGGGCGTTCGTCGGCCGTGCAGAGAATGAGTACCTGGACCGGCTGGCGAAGGAGAAATCGGGGCAATAGTCCGCCGCGCGTGCGCCGCGGGACCCAGCAGTGATACTCTCAGTCATAAGGGAGGATTTATCGTGGCAAAAGACAGAAGCCCGAAGAAGGAAGTCAAGAAGCCCAAGAAAAAGAAGTGATCGCAGGGCCGGGAATCCCCGGCCCTTCCCCGCAAGTCCGAAAACCAGGAGTCATCATGCGTCAAGACTGGGTAGCCCAACGCAAAAACGACGGAATCCGCACGCAGATGCATTATGCCCGGCGGGGCGTTATCACGGAGGAGATGCACTGGGTGGCGCAACGCGAGGCGATCTCTCCGGAACTGGTCCGCTCGGAAGTGGCCCGCGGCCGCATGATCATCCCCGCCAACGTGAACCATACCAACCTGGAACCCATGTGCATCGGCGTGGCTTCAAGGTGCAAGATCAACTCCAACATCGGCAACTCCGCGGTGACGAGCAACGTCTCGGGCGAGTTGGAGAAGCTCGAATACTCGCTCAAGTACGGCGCCGACACGGTGATGGACCTCTCCACCGGCGGCGACATCGCGGCCATCCGCAAAGCCATCATCGCCGCCTCGCCGGCGCCCATCGGAACCGTGCCCATCTACGAAGCTCTTTCGCGCGTGCGCCGCGTCGAGGATCTCTCCAGGCAGGTGATGCTCGAGGTCATCGAAGAGCAGGCCGAGCAGGGCGTGGACTACATGACCATCCACGCCGGCGTGCTGGTCGAGCACATCCCGCTGGCGACGCGCCGCGTGACCGGCATCGTGAGCCGCGGAGGTTCCATCCTGGCCGAGTGGATGGTCCGGAATCACAAGCAGAACATGCTCTACGAGTGCTTCGAGGACATCTGCAGGATCTTCCAGAAGCACGACGTCAGCTTCTCGCTGGGCGACGGGTTGCGGCCCGGCAGCCTGGCCGATGCCAGCGACGAGGCGCAATTCGCCGAGCTGAAGACCCTGGGCGAGCTGACCCGGATCGCGTGGAAATACGACGTGCAGACCATGATCGAAGGCCCCGGGCACATTCCCATGGACCAGATCGAGCTGCAGGTCCAAAAGGAAAACGAGCTGTGCGACGAGGCGCCCTTCTACACGCTGGGGCCGCTGGTGACCGACATCGCGCCGGGCTACGACCACATCACGTCGGCCATCGGAGCCGCCATGATCGGCTGGTACGGCGCCTCCATGCTGTGCTACGTAACGCCCAAGGAGCACCTGGGGCTGCCCAACCGCGAGGACGTGAAGGCGGGCATCATCGCCTACAAGATCGCGGCCCACGCGGCCGATATCGCGCGCCATCGCCCGGGAGCCCGCGACCGCGACGACGCACTTTCGCGCGCCCGCTACCGCTTCGACTGGAACCGGCAGTTCGCGCTGTCGCTGGACCCGGAAACGGCGCGCGCGATGCACGACGAGACGCTTCCCGACGACGGGTTCAAGGACGCCCACTTCTGCTCCATGTGCGGCCCCAAGTTCTGCTCGATGAACATCTCGGCAAAGGTGGAGAGCTTCAGCGTGGAAGAGGCCGAAGCCGTTGCCAGCGGCGCGGCCGCGGCCAGCCTGGCGATCGTTCCGGGCGGAGATTAGGGTCTGCCGGAAAGTGGCCAACCCAATCGCCGGCCGCGGCGCTGGCCTATCGGAGCCGCGACCGCGGGAAACTGCGAAGAAATCGGGCGAACTGTCGGGTTAGCAGGCGAAAGGACTTGGAAGTAGGTGGGGCAGGCGCTTCCGCCTGCCAACCGATTGTTTCACGGCTCCTGAGGGAACGGTAATACTGGGATCGCATCTGTGACTTGCCTGACGGTAGCGAATCCGGCTATGCTGCCAGCGAACAGAGAGACCCAATGCCGCTGTCGGAGCATCGGGAGCCTGAGATTCAGCCATGAGGGCGTCCGCTCCCTTACAGTCGCAGATCGGATTCGGCGCTGGGTCCACGCGGGCCGCCCTCACACCTTCCCGGCGCCGCGGGCCTTCGCGTCCAGGGTCTCGCGCACGATTCGCGCGAGGCCCGCGGGCGTGAAGGGCTTTTGCAGAAACGCGGCTCCCTTCTCGACGCCCTCCTTGAGAACCACGTCCTGCATATGGCCGGACATGAACATGACTTTCGTGGCGGGCCGCAGCTTGAGGACGCCTTCGGCGAGTTCGCGTCCGCTGATCTCCGGCATGACCACATCGGTCACCAGCAGATGGATGGGGCCCTGGTGGGCTTCGCACAGCGCCAGACCTTCGCGTCCGTTCCGGGCCGCGAGAACCGCGTACCCGCGACCCTCCAGAATCTTTCGCGCCAGCACGCGGACCGCGTCCTCGTCCTCCACCAGCAGCACGGTTTCGGAACCCTTGGGCGCCGCGGAAAGGCTCCCGGCCGGACGCGCGCCCCGGTCCACCACTTCGGCAATGGCCGGCAGGAAGATGGTGAAGGCGGCTCCCCGGCCCGGTTCGGACTCGCAACGAATAGCGCCGCCGCTCTGCTCGACGATTCCCAGAACGGTGGCGAGTCCCAGGCCGGTTCCCTTGCCGGCCTCCTTGGTGGTGAAGAACGGCTCGAAGAGATGCGACCGCGAGTCCGCGTCCATTCCAATCCCGGTGTCGCGCACGGCCATCGTCACGTAGCGGCCCGGCGCCAGGCCCCGAATCCCGGCATCGGCCTCCGTCAGAGTCGCGTTGGCCGTGGCAATGGTCAGCGTGCCGCCCCCGGGCATGGCGTCGCGCGCGTTCAAGGAAAGGTTCATGATGGCGCGGCCGATTTCGCCGGGGTCGGCCCTCACCTGCCAGAGGGCGGGCTGCGCAATCCACGACCACCTTGATCCGCTCGCCCACCAGGCGGCGCAGCATCCTGTCGAAGTCGGCGATGATGGCGTTCAGGTCGAGTACCTTCGGTTGCAGCACCTGCCGCCGGCTGAACGACAGCAACTGGTGCGTGAGCGAGGCCGCCCTCTCGCCGGCGGCCTTGATTTCCAGCACCTGCTGGATGGCGATGTCGTCCCCGGCCAGCCGGTCGTGAAGCAGGCTGGCAGTAGCCGATGATGGCCGTGAGCAGGTTGTTGAAGTCGTGAGCGATGCCGCCGGCGAGCCGGCCTACGGCCTCCATTTTCTGCGATTGGCGAAGATGCTCCTCGGTCCTGCGCAGGGCGTGCTGGGCCAGTTGGCGTTCGGTGACGTCGTCGACCGCCAGCAGAATCATCTTCAGATGGTGGATGCGGCAGCCGCCCAGCACCAGGTTCCTGCGCCCCACGCCGGGAAAATCCCGCTCGACTTCGAAATCCGCGAACGAGTGGCCGCCATGGAGAAGGCCGTCCAGCGCATCCCGCAGGCCGGCGAAGTCCCAACCTCCGCGCGATATCGCGTAGACCACCTGCCCCTCGGCTTCCAGCGGCGACTCCTGAAACGTCCGGTAGAAGGCCCGGTTGGCCATCCTGATCCGCAAATCCGTGTCCAGCACCAATAACGGCTGGCGGACGGTTTCCACAATCGACATGGCGAAATCGCGCGCCTGCGCCAGCGCCGCGTTCTTGGCCTGCAATTCGTCGTTGACCGTGATCAGCTCTTCGTTGGTGGATTGCAACTCCTCCTTGGCGGTTTCCAGTTCCTCGTTCAGGCTTTGCAGTTCCTCGTTGGCCGAAAGCGCCTCCTCGGTAACGTTCAGGCTCTCTTCCCTGGATGTCTGCTGTTCTTCGAGCGCCGAGAGGAACCGCTCCTTGGCATCGTCGAGTTGCCGCTGCAACCGTGAAATCTGGCGGTCGCGGGCATCCCCGTCGAGGGGCGCGCCGGGCGGCGCGGCGTGGTGCGCCTCAGCCTCCCGCACGGGTTCGAAGACGACCAGGATCGCGCGCTTTCGACTGGTGTCCAGCGGCACCGCCTCCACGTGCAACTCGGCGGCGCTGCCGTCCCGTCCGTAGGGAACGCGTTCCTGCCGCGCCGGTTCGCCGCTCTGCCGCGCCTGCCGGATCAGCTTCTCGACTTCCAGGAACAATCCCGTGTCGGGAATCATCTTCACCAGGTTGAAGCTCACCTTTCCCACCGGCAGCGCCAGGTAGGGCCCGGCATTGCCGCGGATCTCGATGACCTCCAGGTCCTCGTCCACCACCACGCCGGCCGGGCTGTACTTCGATAGGAGTAAGCGGTCAACCTCCTTCCGCACATCGGCGTGGCTCCACAAAGCCTGCGGCGGCTCCGTGGAGGCGCCCCTTGCCGGCTCGGCCTGGCGCGAAGCGCGGGCGGCCGCGGGAAACGGGTGCGGCTTTCTGGCCGTTTCCCTCCTGGAGTAGATCCGGTGCTCGCGATCCACCACCGAAAACAGGTCGGCGGAGGCGGCCGCCTCCGACGATCCCAACATCAGGAAGCCGGCCGGCTTGAGCGCGTAATGGAACAGCGGGAGGATGTCCTTCTGCACGGCTCCCAGGTAGATCAGGACGTTGCGGCAACTGATCAGGTCCAGCTTCGAAAACGGCGGGTCGTCGATCAGGTTGTGCCGCGTGAAGACGCACATCTCGCGCAGGCTCTTGTTGATCTGATAGCCGCCGTCGATCTTCGTGAAGCAGCGGTTGAGGCGCTCGTGGGTCAGGTCCGCCGCAATGTTCTCCAGGTACCTGCCGGTGCGGGCCTTCTCGATTGCCGCCATGCTGATATCGGAAGCGAAGATCTGCACCGGGAAGACGGCGCCGGTTTCGTTCAGGTATTCCTGCAACGAAATGGCGATGGAGAATGCCTCTTCTCCGGTGGCGCAACCCGCCACCCAGACGCGAATCGTCTCGCCCGCCGGCCTGCCATGGAGAATGCGCGGGAAGACGACCCTCTTCAGGCATTCGAACGACTCGGGGTCGCGGAAGAAGCTGGTCACGCCGATGAGCAAATCCCGCTCCAGCGCCATCAGTTCCCCGGAATCGTTCTCCAGCCGCGCGGCGTACTCCGCCAGGCTTTCGATATTGCGCAGGGCGAGGCGGCGCAGGATACGGCGCTTGATCATCTTTTCCCGGTAGAGCGAAAAGTCGATGCCGGTGGCCTCGCGCATGATAGCCAGGATGGAGCCGAACCGCTGTTCATCGGCGGCCGGCGTTTGCCGCTCCTGGACGCCACGGGGAATCCGCGATATAGGGGTGCCGGCCGATTCTCGTCAGCTCGGCGGCGATTCCCTCGGGCGGCAGCACGAAATCCACGCAACCGGTGGCCACGGCGGCTTGCGGCATGGCCGCGAACTTCGCGCTGGAAGCGTCCTGCGCGAACGTCACGCCCCCCGCGGCTTTGATGGCTTCCACGCCCGCCGCGCCGTCCGCGCCCGTTCCGGAAAGAATCACGCCGATGGCGCCGCTGCCGCACTGCTCGGCCGCGGACCGCAGGAAGCAGTCGATGGGCATGTGCGATCCCGGCGATTGGGTGCGCGGGGCCAGCTTCAGCGCCCCGTCCGCGAGGGTCAGATCGACGTTTGCCGGAATGACGTACACATGGTTGGCTTCGAGCGGCATGCCATCGGCCGCCTCGCTGACTGGCATGGCGGTGGATCGCGTCAGAATATCGGTCAGCATGCTGCGATGAGTTGGGTCCAGATGCTGAATGAATACGATGGCGAAGCCGGTGTCGGCGGGCAGATCGGTAAGCAGAAGCTTGAAGACTTCCAAGCCGCCCGCGGAGGCGCCAATGCCAACCACCGGAACGGCTGCCCGAGCCGGAACGGCTGCCCGACGAACGGCTGCCCGAGCCGAAACGCCGGGCTCCGCCGCTTCCTTCGGGAAGGCGCACCGGCCCTCCGATTCCGTCTCCGGCCGGGTACTGCCGGGCGCTTGCGTCTCGTCCATCAACGCCCCCGATTCCAATTCCTGGACTATGGGCGAGAAGGAACTACTCGATTCGCCGCGCCACAGTAATCTAACTATTCTAAATCATGTTACGGACTATTTACTAGTGCAACAACATCACGGCGCCGCGTTGCAGGATAGCGGCCGCGGCGGCTCCGGCGGCGGCGGAGAGGAAGGCCGGCCGGGCGCCGCGCTGTTTCCACTCCTCGTGGACCGCGTGGGATCCCAGGTAAATCAGCCAGCCGGCGGCCAACCCCAGGGGTACCACGGTCCACTTCGTCCCCAGGTGCGGCGCCATCCACAAGCCGGCGGCGCCGCCCCCGAGCGTGGCGCCCTCCGCCAGGATGCACCAGCCCAGGGCCGCGGCGCGGGATTTCATCGAAGCGCGCAGAATGCCGCCCAGCGCCACGCCTTCCGGCAGTTTGTGCAGGCAGATGGCCAGGGGCACGGCCAGGCGCAAGCCGGCAGGCGCGGCCAGTTGCGCCGCCACCACGCTCCAACCGTCCATGAAGCTGTGCACGGCCGCGGCGGCGATCAACGGAAGCGCAAATCCGTGCAACTCGTCGGCGCAGGCCCCGTGATCGTGATCGTGCGCGCACGTGGGACATACCGGATAGACGAAGCGATTGATGGCCAGCAGCAGCCCGTAGCCCGCCAACGGCAGCAGCACGCCGGCTACGGGCCCGGCCTCTTCCGCCAACTCCGGCAGCAGCCCGAACAGCACCACGCCCAGCAGCACCCCGGCGCTGAAGGGAACTGCGAAGCGCGTCCGGCGGCGCAGTGAGGCGATTCCCACGCCCAGCGCCGCGCCGGCCCAGCCGATGGCCGTGGCGAGGGCGGAGATCGAGATGCCAGTGAGATACGGGGAAGCGGCAGGCAAGTTCCTACTGTAGCTCGATTGGTGGGAAGAACCCAGAGGCAAGGGCACAAGGCAAGGGCACAAGGCAAGGGCACAAGGCAAGGGCACAAGGCAAGGGCACAAGGCAAGGGCACAAGGCAAGGGCACACGCGCCGGAGACCCGCGCCCAATTTGATATCGTAGAGGAAACGCACTCCATGACCACCCGCGGCGAAGCCCTCGACCTGTTCCGCTCCCACGACCTGATCGGCATCGGCATGGAGGCCGACGCCGTTCGCCGCAAATGGCATCCGGAAGACGTGGTCTCCTACATCATCGACCGCAACATCAACTACACCAACTTCTGCACCGAGTACTGCACCTTCTGCGCGTTCTACCGGCCCATGGGACACGCCGAAGGCTACGTGCTGCCGCAGGAGACCATCTTCGACAAGATCCAGGAAACCATCGACCTGGGCGGCACGGGCGTGCTGATGCAGGGCGGCCTGCATCCCGATCTCAAGATCGAGTGGTACGAGGACCTGTTCCGCGCCATCAAGCGGCGTTTCCGCATCCACCTGCACTGCTTCTCGGCGCCGGAAGTCGCGAACATCGCCGAGGTCAGCGGCCTGAGCCTGCGCGACACCATCGCGCGCCTGCGGGACGCGGGCCTCGATTCCATTCCCGGCGGCGGCGCGGAGATCCTGGACGACGCCGTGCGCCACCGCATCAGCCGCCTGAAGTGCGGCATCGAGCGAGTGGATGGACGTGCACCGCACCGCGCACGCGCTCGGCATGCGCACCACCGCCACCATGATGTTCGGCTGCGGCGAGACCATCGAGCAGCGCATGAACCACCTGGAGCTGGTCCGCAACATGCAGGAGGAGACCGGCGGGTTCACGGCGTTCATCCCGTGGACCTTCCAGCGCGAGAACACCTCGCTCGGCCGCTTCGTCAAGGAAGAAGCCACGGCGGTCGAGTACCTGCAAACGCTGGCGATTTCGCGCATCTACCTGGACAACATCGAGAACGTGCAGTGCTCCTGGGTGACGCAGGGCCTGAAGACCTGCCAGTTGGGCCTGCGCTTCGGCGGCAACGACGTGGGCAGCATCATGATCGAGGAGAACGTGGTGTCGGCCGCGGGCGCGCACCACCGCGCCAGCGAGGAAGAGCTGCGCCGGATCATCCGCGACGCCGGCTTCGTGCCCAAGCAGCGCGACACGCTATACCGCACGTACTTCCTGAACTGAGCTCGTGGCGGCACGCGCGGGCGCGGGCGCCACCAGCCAAAACCGCCACGCGCGTGGCGGTTCTGTTCTGTAACTGGCAGATTCTTAGATACTTACGATTTTCAAAACCGCCACGATTGGCGGTTTGCCCGCTCGGGGGCCCTACGCTATAATCGAGACAGCCACCCGGAGAGGCGAGTCAATGACGCCCGAAGACCTCGAACAGATACGCGCTATCGTACACACCGAACTCGCCGGAGTCAAAGCCGAATTCGCCGGAGTCAAAGCCGAACTCACGGCCGAAATCAAGGCATCCGAGGAACGCTCCCAGGAATTCGCGCGCGACCTCCAAACCGAGATCCTCACCGGCCTACAGCAGTTCGCACGCGGCAACTTCGCCCGCATGCACACGCTCGAGGGCAACCAGGCCGACAACAACGTCCGGCTGGCCGCCCTCGAAGAACGCGTCCTGTACCTGGAAACGCGCCGGCACCCGCAGTAAGCCTTAGCGGTTCACTCGCTGCGCAGGGCCACAGCCGGCTCAATGGCCAGCGCCCGCCGCACCGGAAACCAGCACGCCGCCACCCCTGCCCCGGCCATCGCCAGCGCCGCCACTGTGAAGCTGAACGCGCCCGGCGACGCCGCGCCGAAAAGTATCCCGAGCAGCCGCGGCGCCAGCAACCCGGCGGCAGCGAGGCCCGCCAGCACCCCCGCTACCAGCAGAACGGCCACCCGTCCCACTACCAGGCGCACCACGTCTCCCACCCCCGCGCCGATGGCCATGCGGATGCCGATCTCGCGCGTCCGCAGCGTCACGGCGTACGCCACCACGCCGTAGATTCCGGTCGCCGAAAGCAACAGCGCCAGCAGACCGAACCCGCTCAAGGCCGCGGCGGCAACCCGGCCCGGCAGCGCCTGCAGTGCCAGGTGGTCCGCCAGACTCCCGGTGTCGTAGAGCGTGACCCCCGGATCGAGTCCCGCCACGGTGCGCCGGATCAACCCCGCCGCCTCGCCCGGCGCCAGATTGGAGCGCACGGCCACGGTTCCCGACGTCGAGTAGACTTGCCCCCGCAGCACGTACACCGCCGGCACGGGACCTTTCGAGAGCGAAAGGTGCTTACCGCTTTCCACCACCCCTACCACTTCGATCCAACCGCTATCGGGTCTCACCCGGAAGCGTTTGCCAATCACGGAAGCGTTGCCGGCGAAGGAGCGCGCAAAGGTCTCGTTGACGGCGGCCACGTAGCCGGCGCCGGGGCGGTCGCCCGCGTTGAAGTCGCGCCCCGCCAGCAGGCGCGTGCCCACTGTCCGAAAATAGTCCGTGCTCACCTGATAGAAGAGCGCCTCTTGAACATCCGATTCGCGCATCGCGCCCGCGCCTTCGAAGTGGATTTTTCCCACGATCCAGTCCAGGTCCAGGGGAAGCATGCTGGCGATCGCGGCCGACTCCACGCCCGGCGCGGCCCTCAGTTCACGCAGTAGCCGCCGCTCGAATTCGCGCCCGCGCGTGTCATCGTAGCCGTCCTGACACAGATCGAAGGCGGCGATCGCAGTCCGCGCCGGGTCCATCCCCAGACCGTCATGAAGCGCTCGCCGGATGCTGCCGGCGACCAGGCCCGCGGCCGCCAGCAGCAGGATGGACATCGTCACCTGTACTGCGATCAGCAGGTCGCGCGCCGGCCACCCGCGGCGCCTCGAGGCGCCCGAGTCTCCCTTCAGCGCCTGCGCCATTCCGGCCCGCACCGCGCTCAGCGCCGGCGCCAGTCCAAGCAGGAGCGACGTGGCCACGGCAAGCGCGGCCGCGAACCACCATCCCCGCGCATCGATTTCGAAATTGGCCCGCACCGGCATATCCACCGGCGGGCGCCACGCCGAGAGCCACACGATCAGCCCGTGGGCGAGCGTCAATCCCGCCGCGCAGCCGGCCACCGCGAGCAGCGCGCTTTCGGCGAACAGTTGCCGCAGCAGCCGTTCGCGGCCCGCGCCCAGGGCCAGGCGCAAGGCGATCTCCTTACTTCGCGCGGCCCCCCGCGCCAGCATCAGGCCGGCCAGGTTGGTGGCTGCCACCAACAGCACCAGCCCGGCAATGCCCGTCAGCACAGAGCCCAATTCCGCCCCCGCCGAGCGGATCGGCCCGTCGAACATCCCCGGCGGACCCGCCGAGAGCTTCATGCCGCCGCTTTGATCCGGATATTCCCGCCCCAGTTGCGCCGCGATGCCACGCAGCTCGCTCTCCGCGCGGCTTGTCGTGAGGCCCGGCTTCAGCCGCCCCAGCAGCATGAGGAACGGGCCTCCGCGGTGTTCCTTCCATGCGCGCGCCGCCGGATGGACCTCTTCCAGCATCGTCATCGGGACCCAGACCTCGGGTGAAAAGAGAAAGTCCGAGCCGAAGAACTGCGGGCGTGTTACGCCCACGATGGTGTAGGAATGACCGCCGATGGCCGCCTCGCGGCCCACGATGCCCGGATCGCCGCCGAAGCGCCGCTGCCAGCACCCATAGCTGATGACGGCCACGGGGTTCGCGTGCTCCAGGCGGTCGTCGGCGGGTGCGAGCACGCGGCCGAGGAAGGCACCCTCCCGCAGCGTGTCGAAATAGTTGCCGGTCACCACGTAGCCCCAAAGCCGCTGGCTGTGGCCGTCGCGGCTCAGGCTCATGGGAAAAAAGCGATAAGCCGCCAGCGCGGAAAAGACGTGGTTGCGGTCGCGAAAATCGCGGTAGTCCGGATACGAGAATGTCGGCAGCGGCGGGTGAGTCTGGTTCGTCACCTGCACCAGTTCGTCCGGCCGCTCGACCGGCAACTTGCGGAACAGGATGGTGTTGAGGACGCTGAAGGCCACCACGTTGGCGCCGGTGCCAAGCGCCAGCGTCAGCACGGCGGTGACCGCGAACACCGGGCTCGCGCGCAGCCCGCGCAGCGCGTACCGCAGGTCCTGCCAGGTTTCCTCGATGAGGCGCGTGCCGCGGGCGTCGCGGCACAGCTCCTTCTCCTGCTCCGCGCCGCCCAGCGTCAGCCGCGCCTGGCGAACTGCTTGTTCGCGCGTCATCCCGGAGCGCACCAGCTTGCCGATGGCTTGTTCGGTGTGGAAACGAAGCTCATCGTCCAGCTCGCGCTCCACGGCGTCGCGCCGGAAGAGGGCCTTGAATCGGTAGAGCGGATCGGTGAACACCGGGCCTCCTTACGCCAGGTCGAGCACGTGCCCGACCGCCGCGGACAGCTTTCGCCACGCCACCGCTTCGGCTCCCAGTTGTTTGCGTCCCGCGCGCGTCAGCTCGTAATACCTGGCCTTGCGGTTGTTCTCCGACACGCCCCAGGTGGCCGCAATCCAGCCGCGCCGTTCCAGGCGATGCAACGCGGGATAGAGAGAGCCCTGCCCCACCTGAAAGGCGTTGCGCGAGATTTGTTCCAGACGCTCCGAGACCGCCCATCCGTGAAGCGGCCCGAGAGCCAGCGTCTTCAGAATCAGGAGGTCCAGCGTTCCCTGCGGTAGTTCCAGCCGTTCGCCCAAATCGATTCCCCTTTCACTTCGACAAGGAACATTGTACGGCAGGACTTGTCGAAGCGCAAGGGGAGGGTTTTATGTGGGGCAGGCTGGCAGCCTGCGGCGGGTTGGTAACCCGCCTCTTCACGCTTGCACGCGGCCGCCGCACACAGAAAAAACCCTCAAACGGATCACACTGGACGCCGCTGGCTTCCGGGGCGGCTGTTGCCCCGCGCAGGCCGAGTGCCACTCGGCCGCAGGTTGACAACCTGCCCCGCAGAGCAGCAGAGCCGCAACCCAACCGCGCGGGATACTCCGGGCTGCCGGGGGCCAGATCGTCTCGCGCGCAGGCGAGCTCCGCTCGCCGGGCCGCGCCCAGAGGGCACCCGCAATCGGCCGCAGGCTGCCAGCCTGCCCCACATAAAACCGTCGCGGCGCGCGAAGAATTTGACGGGTAGTAGTACATAAGACCGTGGCGCGGCCTACGCCTTCTGCGACCGCGCCAGCCACACGAGAAGCGCCATCCAACTCAGCAGGCTGATCGCGGCGCCGGCGAAGAACCACGTAGAGCGGTAGCGCAGCGTCAGCTCGTGACTGCCGGCCGGCACCAGGACGCCAATCAGCGCCAGGTCGGCCGGCAGCACTTGCGCCGGTAGCCCGTCGACTTCCGCCTTCCACCCGGGGAAGTACGGCACGGCCACGCGCAGCAGCGTTGGCCGGTCCGCCTGGTAGCGCACGCGGTACAGGCCGCCTTCGTAGTTTACGATCCGCACCGTCACGCCGCCGTTCGAAGGCATCGCGGCTGGCAACCCCTCGACCACCGCTTCGCGCGCCGCGTCGAGCGACGGCAGGCGGGCGGCCGCGTCTTCCCTGCCCCGCGCCGGCGTCACGCGCTCCGGCGCATACACCCGCGGCAGCGCTCCGGAATTGGGCTCGAACTGCCCGGTCGTCGAGTTCAATCGCGCCGTCACGGCGAGAGAATCGAGCAGCCGCGGATTGCCCTGGGCGGCTTTCAGGTACTCCGAATACCGCGCCAGAGCCAGCGGATTGTAGCCGTAGGTGACCTCGATGCGGTTGTCGAGCGAGCCGTTCAGCGGGCCGACGCCGGGGTTGGGTGGATCGAAAGGAACGTACAGGCGGTGCAGCGGATCGCGCGTGGCTAGCCCGGCCACGGTCCGGAACCGCTCCTCGGCCGCGCCATATTGGTCCTGGAACGAGGCGCGCGCGTAGGCCAGCGCGTTGTGGTCCATGTTCCAGTAGTAGAGATCGCCGCCCAGCACCAGCAGCATCGCCGCCGGAATCCACGGCGAACGGAAGCGGTCCCGCAGCGCGGCAACGCCAGCGCCCGCGAGCAGCGCCAACCCCAACGCCACGACAAACCAGATGTGGACGGGCGCGCGCACGCTCTTGAAACCCGGCAGCGCCGATATGAGGGAATAGAAACCCAGCGGCCGTCCGAATGCGTACCACGCGGCCGGGACCACCAGCGCCAGCGCCTGCCAGCGCTTGCCCCAGGCCACGGCGCCCCAGGCGGCCAGGGGCAGCAACAGCAAGCCCTGATACAGGAAGAACTGCGTGATATCGGCGGGGCCGTTGTAGTTCTCCCCCTCGGGCGCACCGTAATGGTTGGGGCTGACCAGCGTCGCCAGCCCGCCCGGGCCGAGCGTGCCTTCCGCGCTGTGGGAGTAATCCGCCGCGGCGCGCTCGCTCTGCCCGGTCAGTTCGAGTCCCGGCAGCACCATCACCGCCGAGAGCGCGAACGCGGCCACCGCGGTCGTTGCCAGCACCAGCGCGGTTCGGCGCCAGGAATCGCGCCGCAACGCGAGATCGGCCGCCAGAAACAACGCCAGCGCGAGGAACGAATACAGCGCCGTCTGAAAATGCCCCGGCAGCACCACGCATCCCGCCACCGCCAGCAGCACCGGAAGGCGGCGCAACGAGCCCACCGCGCCGAGGCCGGCCCACAGCAGCAACGGCAGCCACGCCGCGGTCTGGAAGATCCCCACGTGGGAACTGTGGCCCGCGAAAAAGCCGGAAAACGCGAAGAAGACGCCGGCAAACACGGCCGCCACGCGGCTCTTGAGGACCTCGCGCGCCAGCAGGTAACCGCCCGCCAGGGCCAGCAGGCAGTGCAACGCCAGCTCCCACTGAATGGCGCGCGGCGTCGCTCCCAGCAGGAAGAACGGCCAGTTGAGCGGATACCAGGCGCCGGTCTGCGGATCGGCCAGAAATGGAAATCCGGAAAACGCGTAGGGCGTCCAGAAGGGGAGCCGCCCGGAGAAAACATGATCGGCGAAGTACTTCTGCGCGCTGTAGTGGACGTCCACCGCGTCCCACTGAATCGAAGCAGTGGCGTCGAAAAGCGGCCTGGCGTAGAACAGCAGCACCGCGGCGGCGAAGGCGGCCAGGATGACGCGTCCCGAAGCGAGCTTGTCCCAGAAGGCCGGTCCCGAGGGTGGTGCCGGCGCGGCGGCGGGCGGTTTCCTGGCGCGGGTTTTGGAAGACATGAAAGGGCTATTCTACCAAGCCGCCCATCGCGGGCTGTGCCGAACGCCGCGGCGCCACGGGCTCGCCCTACTTCGCCCGCGCAATGGCGAAATCCCAGACCTGGATGTTCAGCTTGCCCGCGGTGTATTGAACCACGGCGTACTCGCCCGGCTCCAGCGGGTCCTTGGGCCAGATCTTGTAAAGATCCTCGTTCCCCAACTGCTGCCGGAAGATATCGACCAGGTTCAATTCCTCCTCGACTTCCTTGGTGATCGGAATGAACGTCAGGCTCTCGACAACGCGCACCGCGCCTTTCACCGTGAGCCGGGCGACGCCGAAGCGCTCGGTGTCCGAGAGCTGGATGTAGAAGGGTTGCTCGGGGTCGGTGAAGACGTTTTGCGAATGCGCGCCGTCCAGTTCCAGAGTCCCCTTGCCGGTTACTATGGGGATGGGCGACAGCACTTTGAGCACCTGGCGGCCCTTATTGGTGCGCACCGAGGAAGACGCCAGTTTCAGAACCTTGGTTTCCTTGCCGTCCAGCCAGTAGACGCCCGGGTCCTGCGGAATGCGGGACACTTCCTTGCGGAGTTCGCGCACCGCCGCTTCCTCTTCGGTCTGCGACTTGGCGTCCGCATCGAGTTGCGCCTTGCGCGCGGCGGCCTCGCTCTCGGTGCGCTTCAGATCCACCATCTCCAGAGGGATCTCTTCCCACTCGCTGCGCTCCACGCTGTAGTAGCGGACGCGGTCCGGACCAACCTGGTATTCGCGGACCAGGTTGAACGTGCCGTCCTTGAGGTACAGCTTGATGTTTGCCGCCCAGGCTGAGAAGACCAGCAGCAGGACGGCGGCGGCCAATCGGCGCGGCATTTTCCTACTCTATCACCAGCCGCGCGGCAGGCAAGCCCCCCGGGTGCGCCGGGAGCCGGAGTAACTAGTGCCTTGACCGCGAGAAACTGTTCCTTTGTCGCGGGCCGCTCGCTCACGCTCGCGGTTCCGGACAGAACCGCGAGCGTGAGCGAGCGGCCCGGTAATGGCACCAAATCACACGGTCGAAGACCTAGATACTTACAATCCTCGACATGAGAGTTGCCGTCCACGTGGCACGGGTTCCGCGTGTTACCCGGCTGGGGGATGAGAATACCTCGCGGCCAGGGACACTATGAATCGACTCTCAGAATCCTGTCTACGTATGTAGAGAATTCGTGCGCGCGCCGATAAGCGGTATGTAAGGCGTTATGGACGCCCGCCGTGTTCCCGCCGTGAAGCATGCCCTGGTATATGAGGGGAATACCACCTTAGAGATATGCGGAAACTATCGAGTGTGCCGATACTTCTATTGACCTAACGTCTGACCCATCGGTCCGATTAGGACGGACCACCGGAGACCGGAATGATTAAGCAAAACGCAGAAGCACCCACCAACGGCGCGCCGGCAGTGCCGACCCGCCTCGCCATGAACCGTCTCGGACCGCAGAAGAGCGCTCCCCCACCGCCAGTGAAGAAACTCGCCGAGCCCATCGGACACGATGACGATCTTGGACAGAACCGCCTCACCGCCAAGAAACTGGCGGAGGAGAAGGCGCGCGCCCGCACCGTGGCACGCGCGCAGGCCGTGGCGGAGAAACTGTCCACCGCGACCGACCAGGTATCGAGCGCCATCGCCGAAGCCACCGGCGCGGTCGAAGAGCTCGAAAAGACCATGCACACTATCGCGGCGGGCGCGGACCAGTCCTCGGCCGCGGCGGAAGAATCGCGGGCCGCCATCAACCAGATCGAGAAGGCTTCGGACAACGCCAACGCCCGTGCGGAAGTCTCCCTCAAGAGGGTGAACGAGGTGGTGGCGCTCACCAAGTCGACGAATGGGGACATCGAAACCCTCATCAAAGGAGTCGGCGACGCCGCCGAGGGAAATCTGGAATCCGCAAAAATGATCGCCGAATTGGAGCGCCAGTCCGAGGAGATCGGCAAAATCGTCCATGCCGTGACGCGGATTGCCGACCAGACCAACCTGCTGGCCCTCAACGCCGCCATCGAAGCGGCCCGCGCCGGGGAACATGGCAAGGGATTCGCCGTGGTAGCCGACGAAGTGCGCAATCTGGCGGAGATCAGCGAGAAGAGCGCGCGCGGCATCCAGGAAGTGGTCAACGAGATTCAGAACCAGGTGAAAGTGGTGGCCACGGACACGGAAACGGCCGGCAAGCGGGGCCGCGAGGAAGTGGACAAGGCCAAGGTCATCACTCAGGACCTGATCAAGATCGCCGCCGATTACGAAGAGGTTCGGGGAAATTGCGCCGAGATCCAGAAGAACGCGGCGGATGCTCTATCGGGAGCCAAGCTCTATCTGAAGGGCGCCGAGGAGATCGCCACCGCCGCCGAGGAAGCCACCTCGGCCTGCCAGGAAGCCCAAAAATCCACTCAGGAACAGTCTAAGGCGTACTCGGAGATGAGCGACGCGGCCCGTTCGCTGGCCGAAATGGCGGAAACGTTGAAAACCTCGACCAATGCGCAGAAGTCGGCCGAGGAACTGGCCGCCACCGCCGAGGAACTCTCCACCAATGCCGAGGAACTGAAGTCCTCCTCGCAGCAGATCTCGACCGCCATCGAGCAGATCAACAAGGCGGCCGGCGCCCAGGCCAAGGCGGCGGAAGCCTCCAACGCCCTGGGTGCTCAAATGCGGGCTTCCGCCAAAGGCATGGGAGACCGCGCCGAGGCCAGCGTGGAAAAGGCTCAGGCCACGCGGAAAGTCCTGGCCAGCAACAAGGCGAACGTGGACGCGCTGATCGTCAACGTGGGAAAGAGCGCCGATGCATCCGCCGAATCCGCCAAGAACATCCTGGAACTGGAAGAGCGGACGCGGCGGATCGACAAGATCGTGGACGCCATCGTCATGGTGACGGTGCAGACCAAGATGCTGGCGGTGAACGGCAACGTGGAAGCCGCGCGCGCCGGAGAGTACGGCCGGGGCTTCTCGGTGGTGGCCGGAGATATCCGCTCGCTCGCCAACGAAAGCAGCGAGAACGCCGACAAGATCAAAGACCTTGTGAAAAACGTCCAGACGCAGATTACCAAGGTGGCCGGGGACATCGAACTGTCCGGTAGCCGAGGGCGGGCCGAAGTGGAACGCGCCAAGATATCGACGGCCAACCTCGACCGCATCGAAAAGGAATCCGACATAGTGGTGGCGGACATCCGCGAAATCACCAAGGGCATTGTAGAGGTTGCCGCGGGACTCGAACAGGCCGGCAAGGCCAGCCAGCAGATCGCCGCCGCCGCCGAGGAAACCGCGCGCGCTTCCACCGAAGCGGCCGGCGCTTCCGAGCAGGGGTTGAAAGCCGCGCAGGAGATCGCCCAGGCCATCGAGGACATCGCCTCGCAGGCCGATGAACTGCAAAACGGATAGTCCGTAGAGCGTTCCCACCGAAGGAGATTCGTTATGGAAAAAGACACTCTACAACCATCCGCCGGCCTGAAGGAAGAAAGCCAACTGGTCACGTTCCTGCTAAAGGACGAGGAATTTGGCTTCGACATCATGTCGGTACAGGAAATCATTCGCCTTCCCAAGATGGCGAAAGTCCCCCGCACGCCGCCCTACGTGGACGGCATCGCCAATCTGCGCGGCGTCGTTCTGCCGGTCATCGACATGCGCACCCGCTTCGGCATGGAACGCGCCGAAGAGACCGACCGCACCCGCGTCCTGGTGGTCGATATCGACGGCGTCAAGACCGGTCTCCGAGTGGACCGCGTCAAGCAGGTGACCAGCGTCCTGCGCAGCGAAATCGAACCGCCCCCGGCGGCCATTCGCGGAACCACCTCGGATTACCTCGAAGGGGTGGTCAAACTCGACAAGGGGCAGCGCATCGTCATGGCGCTGAATGCGGCCCATGTGTGCGAAATCGGAGCGACTCGCAAGACGGCCTCCGCGGGCGTGGCGGCTTCGGGCGCCCAGACCCAAAGCGGCGAAACGCAGGACAAATCGGGCAACGCCGACGCCGAAGTCCAGAAGATGGTCACCTTTCGCATCGCAAAAGAGGAGTTCGCTTTTGAGATGGAGCATGTCCGAGAGATTCTGCGCGTGCAGACTCCCAACCAGGTTCCCGACGTTCCCGACTATGTGCTGGGCGTGCTGACCGTTCGGGGCCAGATTCTCCCGGTCATCGACTTGCGGCGACTGCTCCAGCAGCGCTCGCTCGCCGACGAGTTCGCCGATAACTGCCGGCCGCTACGGGAGGAGTACGAGCGCTGGATCGACCAGACCGCCAAACTCTTCGCCGGCGGCTCGCAGCAGAAGGTGGACGGCGCGGTCACGGAGCAGCTCCGCAAGTGGCTCGCCGAAACCAACAGTTCCAGCCAGTTGCTGATGGAGGCGCTGGCGGCGGCGCGCGGGCTGAACGAAAAGGTCGTCAAACAGCTTCATGCCCGGATGAAGCACGAAGAGCGCGGCGACCGCGATGCCGCTCGCGCCTGCGAAGAGGAAGTGCTGGCCGGAGGGCGGGAAACGGTCGCCGCCTTGCGCAAGTTCGAGCAGCAGATCGCCCAGAACATCCAGGAAGACCAGCGCATCATCGTAGTGGATTCCGATGGCTTCGTTCTGGGGTTGGTGGTGGATCACGTTCACGAGGTGCTGAACGTCCCCAGAAGCCTGATGGAACCGCCGCCGCGCATCACCTCGAGCGGCGGAATGGAACTCTCGGGGGTCGCCAAACTGGACGACGGGTCGCGGTTGATCATGTTACTCGACGTCGCCAGCCTGATGAAGGATCAGAAGCTGCGAAACGTGCAGAACTCCCCGGCCCAGACCGTCGAACACGCGGCGGCGGCGGATGTCCAAAGCTCCGGCGCTGCCGGGCAGGAACTGAGCGAATTGCAACTGGTCACCTTCATGCTCGGCGCGGAGGAATACGGCGTCCCGATCTCGCAAATCCAGGAGATCGACCGCCTCGCCAAGATCACCAAGGTACCCAAGGCCGCCTCGTTCATCGAAGGCATCACGAATCTGCGCGGGGAAGTCATCCCCGTGCTGGATACGCGCAAGCGCTTCGAACTCGAGGTCAAGCCGCCCGACGACCGCACGCGCATTATCATCGTGGACCTGGGCGGCGTCAAAACCGGCCTGGTGGTGGACTCCGTACGCGAAGTGTTGAACCTCGCCCGGAAGGACATCGCTCCGCCGCCGGAGGCCATCGGGAGCGCCATCGATCAGCAGTTCATCTCGGGAATCGGCAAGGTGGATTCCGGCAAGCGCATGATCGTGCTGCTCGATGTGGAGAAAATTCTCGACCGGAAGGAGCAGGCGCATCTTTCGGAGATCGCAGGGTAGCCTCAACCCGTGTCCGGGGCCGGCCGCCCGGCCCCGGACACCAGGTCTTCGACCGTGCGGTCCGGCGCCGCTTGCGGGCCGCTCGCTCACGCTCGCGGTTCCGGACAGAACCGCGAGCGTGAGCGAGCGGCCCGTGGCAAAGGAACGGTGTCTTGCGGTCAAGGCACTAGATAGTGGGAACGAAAACGATGGGCAGAATACGCGTACTCGTGGCGGACGATTCCGCTCTAATGCGGCAGACCCTCAAACGAATCATCTCGGCGTCGGCCGACCTGGATTTGGCGGGCGTCGCGCGGGATGGCGAGGACGCCGTGTCGAAGGCCCGGGAACTGCGGCCCGATGTCATCTCGATGGACATTAACATGCCGAAGCTGGACGGGGTCACCGCGTTGCAAATCGTCCTGCAGGAGAAGATCTGTCCCGTCGTCATGGTCTCGTCGCTAACCCAGGAGGGCGCCGCAACCACCTTCGAGTGCCTCGAGTTGGGGGCCTTCGATTTTGTCGCCAAGCCGGATGGCACGGTCTCCTCCAACATGGGCGCGGTGGCGGAAGAACTGGTCGCGAAGCTCAAAGCCGCGGCGTCCCGGGGCATCATCGACCGCCTGCAGCGCAACCGCGAGCGTCGGCAGCCCGTGCGGCCCCCGCTTCGCGCCACGTTCGAGAACGTCACCCGCAAAAGGGCTGTCGCGATTGGAATCTCCACCGGGGGGCCGGCGACCCTGCAGGACGTGCTGCCGCAGCTTCCGGCGGATCTGCCCGCCAGCGTCTTCCTGGTGCAACACATGCCGCCCGCATTTATTGCATCCTTTGCCAAGCGGCTGGACGAGCGCTGCTCGCTCAAGGTCGTGGAAGGGCGTTCGGGCATGCCCGTCGAACCGGGCTTCTGCTATGTGGCGCCGGGCGCGATGCACCTGTGCCTGCACCGCAAGATGACGGGCGACGTGGTCATCCGCACGCCCAACACGCCGGCGACGCTGTTCGTACCCTCGGTGGGCGTCATGATGGACTCGGTCCTGAAGATGTACGGGGCCGACACCGTGGGCGTCCTGATGACCGGCATCGGAGACGACGGCGCCGATCAGATGGTCGCCATCCGCCAGGCGGGCGGGCACACCATCGCCGAAAGCGAGCAGACGGCCGTGGTATTCGGTATGCCCCGCGAAGCCATCGAAAGAGGCGGAGCCTGCGTGGTGGCGCCCAGCCACCAGGTCGCCGGAGAGATTTTGAGGGCCGTTCGGAGAACCACGCTATGAGCAGTCTCACGGAGTGCATCGGGAAGTTGCAGGGCGCCGACGAAACCGAGCGCGCCTACGCCGCCGAGGACCTCGGGTACTTGAATCTCGCAGCATGCGTGCCGGCTCTTCTGGAACGGTTGGGCGGGGAGCCTGCGCTGGCGGTACGGGACGCCATATTCCAGGCCCTGATCCGAATCGATGGGGACGCCCCCATCGAGGGTTGCATACGGTTGTTCGGGAGCGAAGAAGCGCAGATCCGCAACCAGGCGGTGGACGTGCTGCGGCGCAAGGGCGCGCGGTCGATACCCTTCCTGAATGCGGCCATGCGGGATGGCGACAAGGATATCCGGAAACTCGTGCTCGACGTCTTGAGCGGAATTCCGGCCTGTGACACAGGGCCAATCTATGCCGCGGCGCTCTCCGACAGGGACCCGAACGTGGTGATCACGGCGGTCGAGAACCTGGGCCGGATTCGGGCGGTGGAGTTCCGAAGCCGGATCGAAGACCTGCTCCAGGCCGGGGCGCACCCCATGCTGATGGCCGCCTGCGTGGAGGCCCTGGTGGGGATTGGCCGGGAAGCGTCGCTGGCGGCGATCCGCCGGTGTTTCCCGGAGTTGGCCACGCTGCCGGACTTCTTCCTGGGGTCTTGTTTGAAAGCGATTGCGGCTTTCGGAACGGCCGGAGATTTCGCCGAAGTAGCCAGCCTGCTGCCCGTGCGCGGTCCTCACCTTCGCCCGGCGATCCTGGGAGCCCTGCTGGCAATTCATCCACGATGCCTTTCGACGGACGCCGTGACCGGTTTGCTGCCGGCCTTGCGGGCAACCGTCGAGGACGGCGACCCGCCGCTTTGCCGCTATCAGGCGACGCGCGTTCTGGGCCTGTGCGCCGCTCACGACGACGTGCACGCCTTCCTGGTCTCCTGCCTGTCCAGCCCGGAGCGCCTGGTGCGCCTGGGAGCGGCGGAGTCCCTTCGCACGTCCGGACGGCCCGGATTGGAGCCGATCATCGCGGCGCGCGCGATGGAAGAGCCCGACGAGGAGGTTCTGCAGGCGCTCGGCTGCTGACCAACACCATGCCAGACATCTCCGTCGAACAATTTCAAAGTCTGAGCCAGATCATTTATCAGAAGCTGGGGCTGCATTTCGACGACAAGAAGATCTACTTCCTGAAAACCCGGGTTGCCAAGCGCATGGCGGCCCTGGGGCTGGACGACGCGCGCGAGTACATATTCCTGGTCAGCTATGCCGATCCCCAGGGTCTGGAGATGCAGGAACTGGCCAACCTGGTCACCACCAACGAGACTTACATGTTCCGGGAGTATGACCAGTTGCAGGCGTTCGCCAATCACTGTCTTCCGGAAGTGCTGTCGGCCAAGCAGGCCCGCGGAGAACGGAAGCTGCGGATCTGGTCGGCGGGTTGCTCCTCGGGCGAGGAACCGTACACGCTGGCCATGATCCTGCAGGAAGTTTTCCCGCAGGCGCAGTCCTGGGATTGCGGAATCGTGGCGACCGACATCGACGAGAACATGTTGCAACGGGTGGTGGCGGCGCGCTACGGATGCCGTTCGGTCAACGACGTTCCCGCCGAATACCGGGAGAAGTACCTGATCGCCGATGGCGAGGGGTACGTGGTGCGGCGGAGGACCGCGGCGCTGGTTCAAACCCTTCATCTCAACCTGCACGACCGGATGGCGATGCGGGCCATGCGGGGCTTCGATTTCATCTTCTGCCGGAATGTTTTGATCTATTTCGACGATCTTTCGCGAAAGGCGGTTGTCGATCACTTTTATAATGCCCTGAACCCGGGAGGCTACGTCTTCCTGGGACACTCCGAATCGGTGGGACGCGTGACGGCGGCTTTCAAGCTGAAGCGGTTCGACACCCACCTGGTCTATGTGAAGGAATAGCGCCGTGGAAACGAAGCAAACGATACTCATCGTGGATGACTCGGAATTCGTCAGGAGCTACCACTCCTACATCCTGGAGCAAGCTCAGTTTCGGGTGATAACGGCGATGGACGGAAGCGACGGACTGGAGAAGTTGTACAGCCACGCCTGCGACCTGGTTCTCACCGACATCAATATGAGCAACATGGACGGCTACGAGTTCATCCGGCGGGTGCGCGCCGACGGCAAGTACGGTTCGCTTCCCATCGTCATCGTGTCCACGGAAAGCGAAGGCAAGGACAAGACCAGGGGATTCGAAGCGGGAGCGAATCTTTACATGGTCAAACCCTGCTCGCCGGAAACCATGGTCGAGAACATTCGCATGATTCTGCTGGCCGGCTGAGGAGAGGAGGAGAGCGGTGCCGTTTTCGATCGCCGCCGGGCAAGGCGGGAGCATTCTGAAACTCGAAGGCGCGGTTACCATCCGCAATGCGGGCGACCTCGCCGCCATGCTGCGGAAAGGTCTCGATGGCCCTACTCCCGTCGAAGTGAATACCGCGGGTTTGGAAGACATCGATACCTGTATCCTCCAGTTGTTGTGTTCGCTGCGCAAGACCGTCCCGACGCTTTCCTTCGACAATCCGTCGGAGGCTTTCCTCGCCGCGGTGGAGCGCTGCGGCCTGCGGCGCGACCTGCTCGGCGCGCGGGAGGGCCTATGAAGACCATCATGAGCGTGGACGATTCGGCCAGTCTGCGGCAGATGGTCGCGTTCGTGTTGCGCGGCGGCGGCTATGAGGTGATCGAAGCCACGGACGGCGAGGACGGTCTCGCCAAACTGCGGGGCCAGGAAGTGCACCTGATCGTGACCGACATCAACATGCCGAAAATGGACGGCCTGGAGCTGACCCGCCAGGTTCGCGCGATGCCGCAGTACAAGTTCGTCCCGATCATTCTATTGACCACGGAATCGCACGCGGAAAAGAAACAGGAAGGCAAGGCGGCGGGGGCGACGGCCTGGATCGTGAAGCCGTTCAACGCGGACCAGCTTCTGGCGGTGGTGAAGAAGGTCATGCGCTGAACCCGGACGGCGGAACGGGATTCGAAGCGGATAGATAGCGATGTCAACCGACGTAATGGAGCAGATGCGGCGCACATTCAGGGCGGAGGCTCTGGATCTGCTGATCGAGCTCGACAGCGCCCTCCTGACGCTGGAGACCGAACCGGGCAACTCCGAGCTGGTGCACCGGGTGTTCCGGGCCATTCATACCATCAAGGGATCGGGGGCCACGGCGGGGTTCGCGCACCTCGCCAGGTTCGCTCACAAAGTGGAAGAGGCCTTCGACCTGGCGCGCGAGGGGCGCCTGGCGGTCACCGGAGAGCTGATCGATTGCGGGCTGAAGGCCTGCGACGTTGTCCGGCTGATCCTGGACGAGACGGAGGAGGGGACCGGCGTCCCCTGGGAGGCGGAAGTCACCGGGGATTTCGCGCGGCTCCTGCCCGCGCCGGAGGCGCCGCGGGCGGAGCCAAGCGGCGAATCCAAGCCGGAATCCGCCGTTCGCGCGGCATTCGAGATCGTCTTCAAGCCCAAGCGGGAGATGTTCTATTCCGGCGCGGACCCGGTCACGCTGCTCGACGACCTGCGGGAACTGGGGCAGGCGCACGTCTCGGCCCATGCGGACCAGACGCCGCCGCTGGCCACGCTGGAGGCCGAGCACTGTTATCTCTGGTGGGAGATTCTGCTGGTTACGGACCGCGACCGGGCGGCCATCGAGGAAGTATTCGTTTTCGCCGAGGACGATTGCGAGCTGCGCGTCCGGCTGCTGGAAGACCAGGCGTCGAGCGTGGCCCTGCTCGGTTCCGTGCCGGCGGAGGCGTTCGAATTGTTCGTGGCGGAGTGCGAAGAGCGCCTGGAGGACGTTGAAAAGGACGCGCTTCGCCTGGAGGAAGACCCCGCGTCGAGAGAGTCCCTGGACTCCCTTTTCCGGGGCGTCCACAGCATCAAGGGCAATGCGGGTCTGCTGTTGGGGCAGGTCACCAGCGCCTCTCTCACCCCCAGCCATCCGCTGCAACTGCTGCTGAGAGTGACGCACGCCCTCGAGTCCCTGCTCGATCCGTTCCGCGCCGCGGCTGCCGGGCAGTTGCCGGACGAGGCGATCCAAACCGCGCTCGAGACGTGCGACGCGATCCGCACGCTGTTGGGGCGCCTTTCGCACAACGGCGCGGGCGGACCGGTCTCGCGGGAACTGCTCGAGCGTCTGGGCGTCGGGAGCGTCGCCGCGCCGGCCCGCCCGAAAGTGGATGGACGCGCCGCCGCGTTTCTCAATACCACCTCGCAGTGCGTCGAGATGATCGAGGGCTGTTTCCAGCGCCTGGAAAACGCGGCCGAGCCGCCGGGCGCAGTGTTCGAAACCTACCGGCGGGGGCTCAAAACCCTGTCGGCGGCCGCCCGGTACCAGAACTGCCCGGATCTGGATGAACCGTTGGCGCAACAGCTCCGCATCCTGGAAGCGGCCATGCAAGCCGGTGCGGCGCTGAGCGCCGGGGAGCGGTCGGCGCTGGGCAGCGCTTTTCAGGAGGCCCGTTCGGTTCTGCGCCGCATGTCGCCGGACGGCGATGCCGGCCGCGTTCCGGAGCCTGCCGCCGCCGCCCCACCCCCGGCGGTCGCCGCGGCGGACCGGCCGGGCGCCGCCGCCTCGCCTTCCACCATTCGCATCGATCAGAACAAGCTGGATCGCCTGATGCGGGTGGTCGGCGAATTGCTGGTGGCCCGCGGGGCATTCCCGCTGCTGGAGCGGAAGCTGCACGACGGGGCCGATGGCGCGGCCGTGGGGAAGGACCTGAAAGAGGCCGGCTCGAACATCTCCCGCATTGCCGACGAGCTCCAGGCCAGCGTCATGTCGATCCGGATGCTGCCGGTCAAGACGGCTTTCCAGAGATTCCCGCGGCTGGTGCGGGACCTCGCGCGGTCGCTCGGAAAGGAAGTCCGGCTGACCATCGAAGGAGAGGGAATCGAGCTGGACAAGACCATCCTCGAACAGATCGGCGATCCGCTGGTGCACCTGATCCGCAATGCCGTGGACCACGGCATCGAGTCGCCCGCCGAGCGCCGGGCGATGGGAAAGGACGCGTCCGGGAAACTGACTCTGCGCGCGATGCAGGAGGCTGGCGGCGTGGCAATTGAGATCGCCGACGACGGGCGGGGGCTCGACGCCGAAGCGCTCAAACGGAAAGCCTTCGAAAAGGGTTTGCTCACCCCGGAAGCCGCCGCCGGCATGAGCGAGGAGGCCGCCTTTCAACTGGTGTTCCTTCCCGGGTTGACCACGGCGGTGAAGGTCTCCGACGTTTCCGGCCGCGGAGTCGGGATGGATGTGGTGCGCAGCAACGTGCGCAACCTGCAAGGCTCCATCGAAATCCGGTCGAAGCGCGGCCGGGGCACTTCGTTTCTGGTCAGGCTGCCCACCAGCCTCATGATTTCGAAGGGCATCCTGCTGGAAGCCGGCGCCCAGGAGTATATCCTGCCGCTGAGCGCCATTCGCGACATGGTCAAGTTGCCCCAGGAAGAGGCGCACGCGCACCGGGGGCTCACCTTAGCGCAGGTGCGGGGAAACATCTACTCCCTATACAGTCTCGCGGAGATGTTGGGCCTGGCGCCCGCCCGGGCGGCGGAACTTTCCGTGGCGATTGTCGAGGCCGGCGCGGTGAAGTATGGCCTGGTGGTCGATAAGTTCGTCAGTGAAGTGGAGGTGCTGGTCAAACCCCTGACCGGTGGTTTGGAGCAATGCAAGGAGTTTCAAGGCGCCGCGATCATGGGAGACGGACGGGTAGTCCTGGTTCTCAATGCGCTGGAGTGCCACAGCTTGGATCGAACCGCATGCCATTAGCCGAACAACCGGATGCCCCGGCGGGAGTTGCGCCGGTCCGGGCGCGCCTGTCCGCCTGGCTGAGGGCCCCCCGAAACATGAGTGTGAGATGGCTCCGCGCGGGTGCGCTGGGGCGCCGGAGAGCGGCCGCAAGCGATCCGGCGGAAGCCCCCCCGGCCGCGACGCTGGAGCGGGTGATCGCGGATCTGGATCGTCTGAATCACTCGACCGAGCGGGACTTCTTGACGATCGGCGAGAAGCTGATCGGGTTCACGGAGACGGTGAAACTGATTACGTCCGAGCTGAGCGTGCTGGCGGACCTGCTTTCGGGCGAACGTGGAGTGCGCGCGGCCGAGGCGCTTACGAGCGCCCTCGACCGAACCCGGGAGATGGGCGAGCGCGCCGAAGGATGCGCCAGTTTGCTGGGTGGGATGCGCCAGGAGGCGGCCCGGGTGACGGAGACGCTGTCCGGGTTTAAGGACACGCTCTCGATCTTCCACATAATTGGCGTGCTGACGCGGATTGAAACGGCGCACCTGGGCAGTGCGGGCGCCGATTTCGGCAATCTGGCCGACGACGTGAAGTCGCTCGCGGGAGACATCCAGGCCAAGATCGAAAGCTCTCTGGACACCGCGGCCGAGCTGATCTCGCCAATCCAGAGCGCGCTCGATCGGGTCTCGGCCATCGAGGAAGGGGAGGCCAAAGACCTCCCTCTGGCGATCGCGGGCGTCCTGGCGGGCCTGGCGGCGTTCCGCGACATGCAGAACCGGACACACGGCGCATCCGTTCGGTTGGCGTCCCAGTATCGCGCGGTATCGGACGCGTTTAACGAACTGATCGTATCCGTGCAATTCCACGATATTACGCGGCAGCAGGTGGAGCACGTGATCGAGGCGCTGCGAAGGCTGGTTCCCGCTTTCGCGGGAGCCGGCGGCATTACCCGCGGCCACGGGGATCCGCTGGCGGTTGTGGCGCTGCAATCGATGCAACTCGCCGACGCGGGCGAGAAATTCGCCGCCTCGGTCGCGGCGGTGGCGCACAACCTGGACCGGATTGCCGGGCATGTCCTGGAGATGGCCGGCGAGAGCCGGACGCTTTCCGGCCTCTCGGAGGATGCCAAGGACTCGTTCTTCCTCGAAATGGAACGGGCATGCACCGCGATTCTGGCCAGTCTCGGCGGCCGTGGCGATGCGGAAACCGCCGCCCGGGCCGCCAGCGGCTCCATGGCGGAAACCGTCGGCCGGATGCACGCGTCCCTCGAGGAAATCGGGATCATTGAAATCCAAATTCAACGGATGGCGCTGAACGCCAGCATCCGCTCCGCCCATATTGGCGCCGCGGGGGACGCCCTGGGCGTTCTCGCCGGCTCGATGCAGCAACTGGCGGTCGAATCCAAACAGCGTTCCGAATCCCTGGTCCAGGCGCTCGGCGTCATGAGCGAGGCCGCCAGTCGCCTGGCCGGGCCGGGCGCGCCGGCGCTCTCGGCCGGGCGCGGCGCGAGCGAGGATTGTTCGGAGAAGATGCGGGCGGCGGTTGCGGATCTGCATTCATCGAGCGAGTGCAGCTTCGCCCAGGCCGCTCAAGTCGCCGCTCGCAGTGAACGCCTTCGCGAAGACCTCTCCGCGGCGCGCAATGGCTTTTCCGCCGGCGCTCTCTTCGCCGAAGCGATCGGCCGCGCCCGGGACATGCTCCAGGAAATCGGCGGGGGGGAACGCTTCGGCGCGCCGCTGGATGGCGCCGATCGGGGGGAGCGCGCCCTGGCGGATCTCGCGAAACACTACACCATGCAGGCCGAGCGCGATGTGCATGAAGGCGTTACCAGGGCGGCGGCTGGGGAGGCGCCGATGGCGGCGTCAGGGGAGCCGCGATTCCCATCCGGGGAAGCCTCGGAGCTGGGGGAGAACGTCGAGTTGTTCTAGCACCGGGCCGGGTGGCGGGGCGTCCCGCCGCGCCGGTCGAGGAACCGTCTGAATATGTCTACCGTCGCAGCCAGGCTGTTGGAGTGGACCCCGGAGTACTCCGTGCACGTCCCCGGGATTGACCGCGAGCATCGGAAGTTCTTCGGCATCCTGAATCGCCTGCATCGGGCGATGCTGGAGGGGAAAGGGAAAGAGATCCTGGAGACCCTGCTCGCGGAAGTAACTAATTATGCCGGCTATCACTTTGCCCATGAAAAGGAGTTGATGACCGCCGTCCGCTACCCGGGACTTCGGGAACACGTTCGGGAGCACGACGAGCTGCGGCGCACTGCCCAGACGTTTCAGGAACGCTTCGAGCGCGCGGAGGTTACCATGACGATCGAATTGACGCTGTTCCTCGCGGAGTGGCTCAAGCGGCATATCCTGGCAACCGACCGGCGGTTGGGCGAGTTCCTGGGTGCGAGCCGGAGCGCGCCCCCGCAATAACCGATCCGCACCCGTCCTACCGCGTGCCGGACCCGGATTCGCGCGGCGCGGCGCGGCGGGCTTCGGATTCCGTTGGAGCCAGGCCGCCGGCCTTGAAATCGACCGCAACCTGGCAGCCTTCCACGCGCACGACGTTGCCCACCCCCCAACAGGGCAGCGGTTTGCCGGCTTCGCGTGTGACGTTCGAACTCGCAGACCACCGGATCGCCCACCGCCAGTTGAGTCGGCACTTTGAACTCGAGAAGGACGCCGCACCCGCTGATATTGACCGTGGTTGCGCTCGAAATCTCGCCGCGCCTTTGCACTTCGACGGTGGCTCCGGTTTTGATCGGAAACCGCGCTTCTCTTCTATTGTCCGAGTCCTTGGGTTCCATTCTTCATAGCCCCTGTTCGGGGACGGCCATTTCCGGCACGGCGTCCCCGCTGCGGCGTCTTCCGTGCGCGGACCGCGTCATCGGCTTCCCCGCGGCTCACAGTTTCTTATCGGCCGCGTCCCGGCGGACTTTACTCCGCCGCCCGCCGCAACACCAGAAGTCGCGATGCGCCCAGGGCGATCAGCGCCAGCGAGATGACTTGCGACGTGTCCAGTCCGTTATGCCACAGGTTGCCCTGCGCATGATCGCGATAAAACTCCACCACGAAGCGCGCCGCGCCGTACAGCACCAGGTACAGGCCGATGATCGCGCCCTTGCCGTGCGGCTTGTGAATCCGCCAATACAGAATCCCGAAAATCAGAAACAACGCGAACGACTCGTATAGCTGCGTGGGGTGCAGCGGGACATTCAGCGGCACGCCGGTGATGGCGTTGGCCGCCGGGTCGCGAAACGTAACGGCCCACGGCCGGTCGCACCGCAGACCCCAGCAGCAGCCCGCCGAGAAACATCCCAGCCTGCCGATGCCGTGTCCCAGCGCGATGGCCGGCGCGAAAACGTCGGCGGTCGCCATCGGCGGAAGTCCGGTCTTCCGCATATACCACCAGGAGACCGCCAGGGCCGCCAGCAGCCCGCCGTAGAAGACGCCGCCGGCTTGCAGCGTGGACCACGAGAAAATTTCGCGCCGGGCCTCGGCGTCCACCGCGAACATCATCAGCTTGGCGCCCGCCATGGCCGCCAGCGCGCAGTAGATGCCCAGGTTGGCGACGGCTTCCGCGTCGATCCCGGCGCCCCGCGCCAGGCGCGTGGCCATCCATACCGCCGCCAGGAACCCGAGCGCCACCAGCACGCCGTACGTGTGCAGAAACGGGATGTGGAAGATCTCAGGGTACATTGGCGGTTCCCCGTTGCGGCCGCACCAGGTCGATCAGCAGCAGCCCGCTGCCCACCACGATGGCCGAGTCGGCGGCGTTGAAAGCGGGCCACTGGTAGTCGCCCACGTAGAACAATAGAAAATCGGTGACCTGGCCGGCCACGATGCGGTCGTAAACATTGCCCAGCGCGCCGCCCAGTACCAGCGCCAGGCCCCAGAACATACGGCGGTCCAGCCGCTCGGGATGGCGCAGAATCCAGCTCACCACCACCACCGCGGCCAGCGACGCCACCACCAGCAGCGCGGTGCGCCACTCAAAGGCCGAGTCGTTGAATATGCCGAACGCCACGCCGCGATTCTGCGAATGCACGATGTCGAAAAACCCCGGGATCACCTTCACGGTGTCTTCGAAGCCGATACGCGCCTCCACCAGGAGCTTGGTGAGGCGATCCAGCGCGAACACCGCCGCCGCCGCGCCGTACGCGATCCATCTCCGGTCAACCATTCGATATCTCGCCGATGGCGCCGGCGCACGGCCGGCAAATGGTGGGATAGCGCGGGTCGCCGCCGATGTCCGTCGTGTACTTCCAGCAGCGCTCGCACTTGGTACCGGCGGCGCGCTCCACCGCCACATCGAGCGCGGCCTCGCTTTCCGCCAGCTCCACCTGCGAAACGATGAACAGCGCCGCGAGTTCCCCCTCGTACTTCTTGAGCAGCGCGTAGACGTCGCCGCTGGCCCGCAGGCGCACCGCGGCCTCCAGCGGAGCGCCGATAAGCTTGTCGTTGCGCGCGGCCTCCAGGCTTTTCAGGACGCTGTCGCGAACTTCCATCAGGCGGTCCCACTCCGGGATGCGCTGCCGCACGGCGCCGCCGATGCCGGCGGTCAATTCGCCCGGCTCGGGGAACGGCTCCACGTGTACGCTGCCCGTGCGCCCCATGTGGCCCCACACTTCCTCGGCGGTGAAACTCATGATGGGCGCCACCAGGCGGACCAGCGCGTCCAGCAGGCGGTACAGCGCGGTCTGCGCGGCGCGGCGCGCTTTCGAGCGGGGCGCGGCGGTGTAGAGCCGGTCCTTCAGCACGTCGAAGTACACGGCGCTCAGGTCCACGGTGGCGAAGGCGTAGAGCGCATGGTACACCTTGTGAAACTGGAATTCCTCGAACCAGATGCGCGCGCTCGCCACCAGGTTCTCGGCGCGCAGCAACACCCACTGGTCGATTTCGAAGAGCTCGGCGCCCGGCACGGCGTCGCGCTCGTGTGCGAAATCCGAGAGGTTGCCCAGCAGGTAGCGGAAGGTGTTGCGCAGCTTGCGGTAGGCGTCCACCAGGCGGGTGACGATGGTCTCGGAGATGCGCACGTCTTCGTGGAAATCCACCGACGCGGCCCACAGCCGCAACATCTCCGCGCCGTGGTGCTTGATGATCTGCTCCGGCTCGATGGAATTGCCCAGCGACTTGTGCATGGCCTTGCCGTCGCCATCCAGCACCCATCCGTTGAGCGCGCAGGCGCGGTAGGGCGCGCCGCCCTTGAGAGCGGTGCCCACCAGCAACGAGCTGTGGAACCAGCCGCGGTACTGGTCGCCGCCCTCCAGGTACAGGTCCGCCGGCCAGGAGAGCCCGAAGCGTTGGTTGAGCACGGCCAGGTGGCTCGATCCGGAATCGAACCACACGTCCAGAATGTCCTTCTCCTTGCCGAACTCCGCGCCGCCGCACTTGGCGCAGCGGGTCCCGGCGGGCAACAGCTCCGCGGCCGTGCGCTCGTACCAGATGTCCGCGGAATGCCGGCGGAAAAGCTCCACGATGCCGTCCAGAATCTTCCTCTCGGTGAGCGGTTCGCGGCACTGCTCGCAATAGAACACGATGATGGGCACGCCCCAGGCGCGCTGGCGCGAGATGCACCAGTCGGGCCGCGCGGCCACCATATTCGAGATGCGCTCCTCGCCCCACTCCGGCATCCACCGCACCTTGTGGATGGCCTCCAGCGCCTGCGCGCGAAACCCATTGCGGTCCATGCCGATGAACCACTGTTCGGTGGCGCGGAAAATGGTGGGCTTGTGGCAGCGCCAGCAGTGCGGGTAGGAGTGGTCCAGCTTCTCCATGGCGAGCAGCGCGCCGCGCTCCTCGAGGATCTCGATGACGATCGGGTTGGCTTCCCAGACCGTCTTGCCAATGAGCGCATCCGGCAGGCGTCCGGCGGCGCCCTCGGCGTGATAGAAGCGCCCCGCCGCGTCCACCGGGCAATAGACTTCGAGGCCGTATTGCCGGCCGCTGACGTAGTCTTCCTGTCCATGGCCGGGCGCGGTGTGCACGGCGCCGGTGCCCTGTTCGAGGGTGACGTGATCGGCTAGCAGACCGAGCGAATCGCGCTCCAGAAACGGATGGCGGAACACGGCGCGGTCCATGCGCGCGCCGGCGAAGCTGGCGAGTTTCGAATATCCGCTCCAGCCGCACTTCTCGGCCGTGACGGCGAGCAACTCCGCGGCCACGATGTAGACCGCGCCGCCCACCTCCACGGCCACGTACTCGAACTTGGGGTTGTAGGCGATGCCCATGTTGGCCGGGATGGTCCACGGAGTGGTGGTCCAGATGAGCCCGTACACCTCGCGCCCCGCCAGCGCCGGGTCGAGCTGCGCCGCATCCGAGGTCAGAGCGAAGCGCACCCAGATCGACGGGCTGGAGTGGTTCTCGTACTCCACTTCGGCTTCGGCCAGCGCGGTGCGGTCCTTCATGCACCAGTGCACCGGCTTGAGGCCCTTATACACGTAGCCGCGATCCAGAAACTCCACGAACGCCTGGGCGATGACGGCCTCGTAAGACGCGCTCATGGTGAGGTACGGGTCGTCCCAGCGGCCCAGCACGCCCAGACGCTTGAAATCCGTGCGCTGCAGGTCGACATACTTCTCGGCGTACGCGCGGCACACGCGGCGGATCTCGATCGCCGGCATGTGCGCTTTCCGGGCGCCGAGGTCGTTATCCACCTTGATTTCGATGGGCAGGCCGTGGCAATCCCAACCCGGCACGTAGGGCGAGTCGTACCCGGCCATGGTCTTCGACTTGACGATGAAGTCCTTGAGGATCTTGTTGAATGCCGTACCCAGGTGGATGCGGCCGTTGGCGTAAGGCGGCCCGTCATGGAGAATGAACGTGGGCCGGCCGGCGCGCGCGGCGCGGATCTGCCCGTACAGGTTCTCTTTCTCCCAGCGCTCCAGCATCTTGGGCTCGGTCTGCGCCAGGTTGGCCTTCATGGAGAACCCGGTCTTCGGCAGATTGACCGTCTGCTTTAATTCCATGGTTTGCGAATCCATTTTTCGGGAGTAGTTTCCATGGTACCTTGGCGCGGGGAGAAAATGGCGTCTGACCCCTTTTTCGGGCTGCCGGCCCACAGCGCTACCGCCAGCAGCGCCGCCAGCGCGGGGATCGCGTACATCGCCTGGCGCAGGCCGGCGGCTTTGGCCGCTTCCGTGACGGCGGCCGCGCCTGCCAGCGCGCGCGCGAAATGGTCGCTGAGGCCGCCGGTCAGCAGCGGACCAAAAGCCGCTCCACAGAGGCACGTCACCAGCAGGTACACGGACATCGCCGTGCCGCGCATCGCGGGCCCCACCACGTCGTGAAGGGCGGCGTAAATCAGCCCGTAGTAAGTCTGCAGGAGTGCGTAGCCGGCCAGCGCCAGCGAGAGCGCGGCCGCGGCGTGACCGGCCGGCATGTGGATGGCCAGCGCCATGGGCGGAACGGCCAGCGCGGCCGCTCCCGCCGCTAGCCGCATACGCCCGCCGGGCCGGCCGCCGGCCGCGCGGTCGCCACGGAACGCCACCAGCGCCGCGCCCAGAATGCCGGCTGCGCCCGAGCCAACGCCGGTCCACAATCCCGCTTGGCCCACCGTGAGACCGTGGGTACGGGTGAGAAACGCCGGCAGGAAATAGGAGAAGCTGTACAGCGCCGAATTGACGATGGCGCCCGACGCCGCAATCCACCAGAACGCCGGAACGCGCAGGAAGGCGAGTGACGAGGAGGCGCCGGCCGGTCCCGCCGCGCGCGCCGGTTCCCGCAGCCGCAACAGCGCCGGCGCCAGCACCACCCCCGGAAGCGCCGCCACGGTGAGCGCCGCCCGCCATCCCCAGGCCTGGGCCACCGGACCGCTCACCGCCAGGCTCAGCATCACGCCCACCGGCACCGCCATCATGAAGCCCGCCATGGCCCGCGCGCGGCGGTGGGCCGGAACCACGTCGGCGATCCAACTGGTGGCGGCCGGAGCGCACACCGCCTCGCCAACGCCCACCCCCAGCCGCGAAACCAGCAGCATGGCGAAGCTGGACGCCAGCGCGCCGAAGCCCGTCAGACCTGCCCACACGGCCACGCCGGCTGCCAGCAGGCGCTTGCGGCTGGCGCGATCCGCGAGGCGGCCCAACGGAACGCCGGCAACCGCATAGACGATAGTGGCCAGCGTGGGGATGGCCGCCAGTTGGGTATCGCCGAGGTGGAACTGGTGGCGCAGCGGCTCGACCAGCGCCCCCAGCGCCTGCCGGTCGTAATAATTGAGGACGTTGACCAGGAAAAGAACCGCCAGGGCCGGGGCATCCGCGGAGGATGCCCCACGGCGCACCCTCACAGTTTGATCTCGGTTTCCTTGAGGCTCTTGGGCGCGGCCTTCTGCGGATCCTTTTCGCCGGGCGTGCCGGGCGTGGGGCTGGAAGCCGTATCTTCCTTGCGGACTTCCACCGATCCGCGGCTGGCGACGATGCGAACCAGAGGCCCGTCGCCCACCTTGCCTTTCAGCGTGGCCGTGTGGCCGTCGACTTCCTTGCGGATGGGCTCTCCGAAGTCGTTGGTGACCTCGCCGTGTTCGGCGGTGGCGTCCAGTTGGAACGCGGCTTTCGGGGGCAGCGCCAATTCGATGCGGCCCGCTCCGGAGCGGGCTTCGATGGAGGGCATCGGCAAGCCCGGCTGTAGTTCGATGTCGCCGCGGTCGGTCTCCACCTCGAGCGAGTGCGTCACCTGCCGCACGTGAATGTCGCGCGAGCGCGTCGAGAGTTTCATGGGGCCGGTCACGTCGTTGGCGGTGAACTGCCCGAGGTCCATGGTGATTTCGCCGGGGACCGCCTGTACGTTGAGCTCGGTGTTGCGCGCGCCCTCGAACTGCATGGGCTTGGCCAGCTTCTTGAAGCTTAGCGAGCCGTTGTAGGCGCCGCTGACGGTCACCTGGCCCTCGATGTTTTCCAGTTCGACGTCCGAGCCTTGCCCTTGAATGTCCAGCTTGCCCTTGACATCCACGGCGCGGATGGAGTCGGTGCGGGCGATTTCGATGCGCGCGTTGCCGCCCACTTGGGAGAGACGGACATCGGCGCGGTTGGCGAACAGGTCTACGTCGCCCGCGACGCCGGAGATGTCGTAGTCGCCGCCCTGGCGGCCGCGGACTTCCACCGCCATGCCGCGCGGCACGGTGACTTCCACCAGGTCGTCGGAGATGTGCAGGTTGCTCGGGCCGCGGTCCTGATTGGTGCGCACCAGCAGGCGGTCTCCCTGGCGCACGATCTCGACGGGCGCAAGCGAGCTGGCGTGGTCGGCCTCGCCGCGGCTCATGGAGCGGATAAGCCGATGGCCGGTGACCGATACCTGGGAGGTTTCGGCGCCGGCCACGGTGATATTGCCGTGCGGGTTCTCGAACACCACGCGGTTCATGCCGGCCGCCGGCGCCGAGACGGAGACGGGATAGTCGTACTGCTCTCCAAACCATTCCTCGAAACCGGAGTTGCCGAAGTGGACGCCAAAATCCCTGGCCTGCCACGCGCCCATGCCCGCTATCGAGATGAGGATGATGAGCCAGATCTCGCCGCCGGAGAAGCCGCCGCGCCGCTCGTCGCCGCCCTGCATCAGCGTTTCCACGAGCCGGATGAGACCCCAGACGATCAGGATAAACGGCCAGTCCTGCAGGAGAATGTGCCATACCGGAGCATCCGGGTGCAGGTTGCTCCACAGAAACAGTCCGCCGATGAGCAACAGCAGCAGCGGACCGGTCAGCGAACGTCGTCTCATAACGAAACCTCTCTAAACAACTGGGCCGTGAGTTACCCATGCGCCCCGCGCGCTAACGCGCCGGTGGCGGCGCCGCTTCCCACGGAACCGCGAGCGTAAGCGAGCGGCCCGGGAGAAGCGGCTTTACCCCCATCATTTCGGCTGCATGCCGCCCTGGGAAGGCCCGCCCTTATACGGGCCCTGGGAATACGTGCCCGGCGGGTAGCCGCCCGGAGGCGGTTCGAGCGGCGGTTCGAAACCGCGCCGCGCCAGGCTGAGAAGGCCGAACACGATCAGCAGCACCGGCCAGGTCTGTTCGAAACGATACTGGGTGAAGTTGTTCAGCGCGAACAGCACGCCCAGGGTGATCAGCGTGATGGGCCCGCGAATGGCGCGGACCAGCGAGCGCGGTCTAGTGTCTCTCATGGTGCGCCTCCTTCGGCGCCGCCTCGCCGCCGCTCAGGCGGCTCAACAGCAGGTAGGCCCCGCCGGCAATCAGGATCACCGGCCAGAAGCGCGCGATGCGCTCGAAATCCAGGATGTCCAGCGTGTGCAGCAGCAGCAGGATGCCGATCAGGATGAGGGCCACCCCCGCCACCGGAACGTGGTTCTTGTTGCCTTGAAAATCGATGAGGCTCGAATACTCGTCCACCGGTTCGCCCATGCGGCGTTTGCGGGCCGTGTGATAGGCCTCGAAGGCCATGTAGAACCACCAGGCGGCCACCATGATCCCGAACACCGGTTCCATGCCTTCGGCGGCGCGGGAATGGGCGATGCTCATCAGGACTCCCCATATGAGCGCGTGCACCAGGCCCTTGGCGTATTGTCCGTTATAGATTGCGCCCACGCCCGGGATGGTGCCCAGGAAGAAGGCCAGCGCCGGCGACACGTCGGGGGCCGCCACGGGAGCGGGGTACACGTAGGGCGGCACAGGCGGCGGCATGCCGGGCGCGGCAGGGTCGGTATAAGGCGGCGCCGGACCCGCCGGAGCGGGAAAATGATCGGCGCAGAAGACGGTGCCGTAGGCATCGCGGCGGCACTCGTTGCACAGCGGCTTGCCGCAATTGCGGCAGTAGGCCGTGGCCGGAATTTCAGGATGGACTTGGCAATTCATATCGTACCCCTTTACTTGTTTCCCCCGGCTGAAGGGGGAGTGCTACCCGAACCAGGAACGGATCTCACCGGCAATTTGTGATCGTCCGTCTTCGGCGCGGAACTCTGCGCATCCGCGGACGGCCGGTCTTCGTCCTGTTGCTGCCACTTCTGAATGGTGGTCTGAATCTGGTACACCACTTTAAGATCGTCGAAAAACTTCACGGCGCGAATCCAGGCGTAGTCGGCGCGCGCCGTAATCCCGCTCCAAACGGCCGCGGGCTTCAGGTCGTCGGCCCTCAGCGGCTTGATGGGACCCACGAATTTGGCCAGCATGGAGATCGAGAGCACGGTCATGGCGCAACCCATCACGATGCGCGGATTCCACACCGGGCCGAGGATGGCGGCCATCCAGGAGCGCTTCCCGGACGCGGCTGTCTCCACGTTCCAGGGCGCGTCGTACAGGATGCGCGCGATCAACTCGGGCGGCGGTTCCACATCGGCGGCCCGTTCGATGAAGCCCACGGCGGCGGCCGAATCGCGGGCGAGCGCGGCGCAGGCCGGGCAGGCGGAAAGGTGGCGATCCACCTCCGCGGCAGCCTCCGCGTCGAGCGTGCCGTCCACGTAATCGCAGATCGGGATTTCGAAATCCGCGCAAGTCATAACGCCAGCTTCCGCTTCCGCAGCAGGCGGGCCAGTTCGGCCCGCCCACGGTTAATTCGCGATTTCACCGTGCCCTCCGGTATGTCCAGCACACCGGCGATTTCGCGATATTCCATCTCCTGCAAATCTCTCAAAATAACGGCTTCCCGCAAATCGGGCGACAGCTTTTGCAGCGTCGCCTGGAGAATTTCGCTGGCCTCGCGGCCGGCCAGCGCCTGGTCGGGCCGGGTACCCGCCGCGGCGCCGGATTCCTCGATGGTCGGCAACTGCTCCTCGATCGAATCCGTCACGCGCTCCTGGCGGGTGCGGCGATAGTGGTCGATCAGCAGGTTGCGCGTCACCCTCGCCAGCCAGGTGCCGAACGACCCCTCCGCCGAGCGAAACGTCCGGATGGTCCGAAATACCCGCAAAAATACTTCCTGGGTCAGATCCTGGGCTTCCGCGCCGCTGCCCGTGAAGCGGTAGCAGAGGCCGTAGACTCTGCGCGTGTGGATGCGCAGCAAATCCTCCCAGGCGGCATCGTCCCCCCGCAGGCATCTCGCTACCAGGTTCGAATCAGGGTCCAAAGTACGTTCTAGCAGATTGCGGTGTCCTGGGGTAGCGGCCGTCTGGCTGGCACTGCCGGCTGCTCGATTTTCATATTTTCCGAAGACCAGCGTCGCGGTCGCCATGGCACTCGCTCTTTCATTAACAGAAACGAGGCCTTATCATGATAGGTTCAATCTTTCCGGTATGCCAGAGTTTTCCAGGCATTTCCGGCACGGAGATCGCCATCAAGCGCCAAACGTGGAAATGGATAGCCGGAATTTGCGCGGGAGCCGCCGTCATAGCGTGTGTCTATCGCCTGTGGTTCGCGGCCGGAGCTTTCGACTGGCGTCTGTTCCTCGCCACCTCGGGCAAACTGCGCTGGGGGTGGGTGGTGGCCTCGCTCGCGCCCATGGCGGGAACCTACTGCGGGCGGGCCCTGCGCTGGGCGGTGTTTCTCAAGCCGCTCAAGCCGCGGCCGTCCTTCCGCAACTTGCTCTCAGCCACCGTGGTGGGCTTCACGGCGCTCGCGCTGTTCGGCCGCGCCGGCGAGTTCGTGCGGCCTTATCTGATTGCAATTAAGGAACGTGTCCCGGTGGCTTCGCAGATGGCGGCGTGGCTCCTGGAACGCTTGTTCGACGTCTTGATGGCCTTGCTGTTCTTCGCCTATGGGCTGACCCGGGTGGCCGGGCACGGGGCGCACGCCGGCCCCGGCCTCGCCTGGGTGCTGGCGATGGGCGGCAAGGTGGCGGGAGCCGTTTGCCTGGCCGCCCTGCTGCTGCTGGTTTCCATGCGCCACCTGGCGGACCCGGTCAGCCGCCGCCTGTTGACCGGCCTCCGGTTCCTGCCCGAGAAGCAGTACGCCCGGGCGGAACACCTCATCACCACTTTCGTGCAGGGAGTGGAATCCACGCGCAGCGATGGCGCCCTGGTGCTGTTGCTGTTGTACTCGGTGCTGGAGTGGGCACTGATCGGGGCGGTCTATTGGTGCCTGGCGCAATCCTGCTCCGGGTTGATCCATATGAGCCTGCCGGACGTCATAGTCTTCGTGGGGTTTGTGTCGTTCGGGGCCACCATACAGATCCCCGGCGTGGGTGGCGGATCGCAGGTGGTGGCGGTGCTGGTGCTCACCGAGCTGTTCGGAGTGCGCCTGGAAACGGCCACTTTTTTTGCGCTGCTTATCTGGATTATTACGTTTGTAGTTATAGTTCCGGTAGGGTTTACGGTCGCCCTGAGAGAAGGTCTGAGTTGGCGTGGCCTGCGCCAGATCAGCCGTGGAGAATTGAAGTGAAGTGCCCATTTTGCAATCACTTACACGATAAAGTAGTGGACTCGAGGGAAAGCAAGGAAGGCGATGCGATTCGCCGCCGGCGGGAGTGTCTGGCTTGCGAGCGGCGCTTCACTACTTACGAGCGCATCGATGAAGTCCCGTATATGGTAGTAAAAAAGGACGGTCGCCGCGAGAAGTTCGACCGGCAGAAGGTGTTGGGAGGCCTGCTCAAGGCCTGTGAGAAGCGCCCGGTTGGCATGGCCAAGCTCTCCGACCTGGTGAACCGGGTGGAATCGAAGGTCAGCGACTCACCGGATCGTGAGATATCTACTACTGAAATAGGAGAATTCTTGATGGAGAGCCTCCGCGAACTCGACAAGATCGCTTATGTGCGATTTGCGTCGGTGTATCGCGATTTCCAGGATGAGGAGGCATTTTTCAACGAACTGAAACTACTGATGCGGCAAAAGCTCCCGTAAACCGGACTAGGCGTGGGGCGGACCCCGTGGTCCGCAGCCGGCCCCCTGGCCAGCCTCTTCGGACCGGGCCGGGTGCTCCGCGAAGGCGCCTGTCCAGGACTTATCGCCAGGCAAAGCGATCATTTCGGCGAAAGCATGTAACCTATACAGTTTTAAGACATCTCTGAAAATAGGACTTAACTTTGGTACGGAACGGTGCTATTATCAGAGGACATTTGAACCCCGAATGCAGCCGTGCGTTTCGACGCAGTAGTACTACCGGCAGGTCGAGCTTCAACCAGATTGTACCCCGTTTCCCAGACATCGATGTCCAGTATCGCGCGTTCCCCGGGGAGGTGAGTCTTAGTGGATCAGTTTGAGGATCAGTTTTTAGCGGAAAGCCCGGAAGCCCTCGGCCTCAGCTTTGAGGACGAAACCAAGTTCCTCGATCCGGAGGCTGCGCACGAGGCCGATTTTCTTCACCCTCAACCGGTGGAAGAGTCCATTTACACGGACGATCCGGTACGGGTGTACCTGCGCGAAATGGGCGCGGTTCCGCTGCTGACGCGCGAAGGCGAAGTGGATCTCGCCCGCCGCATGGAGCGCGGTAAGTTACGGATGCAGAAGGCGATCAGCCGTTCGGCCCTGGTTCAAGGCGTGGTCGTGGATCTTGCCGAGGCGTTGCGTAAGGGGGCGGTGGAACTGGAAAGCGTGGCTGACCTCGGCGACGTGGAAGAAGGTTCGCCTGCGGATCTCAAGGTCCGCGCCGATGCCGCCAAACTGTTCGCCGACGTGGGCCTGCTGTACCGGAAACTCCAGCAGATGGAAGAGAAAGTGGAAGCCACCCCGGTGACCAGCAAGCGGCCGCGGAGGCGGCTGCAAGCCAAACTCAACCGGGCCAAGGTGGAAACCTCCATCGCGATTCGCCGTTGCCCCTTTAAAGTAAACAAATGGAAGGAGTTCTCCCGCGAGATTGAGCGCGCCGTGGAGGAGATATCCCACCTCGACAGCGAGATCAAGAAGCTGGAGACGCGCAACAATCCGGTTTTGCAGCAACGGGTTCGCGAGCTGAAACGCGAGATCCGCAAGCGGGAAACCATCGCCGGCGCCTCCTTGCCCGAATTGCGGCACACCCTCACCGTGATCCGCCACGGCGAGGCCGAAGCCGAGCGCGCCAAGAAGGACCTGGTGGAGGCCAACCTGCGCCTGGTGGTTTCCGTCGCCAAGAAATACGTGAACCGCGGACTTCACCTCCTGGACCTCATCCAGGAAGGCAATATCGGCCTCATGCGCGCCGCCGACAAGTTCGAATACCGCCGCGGCTACAAGTTTTCCACCTACGCCACCTGGTGGATTCGCCAAGCCATCACCCGCGCCATCGCGGATCAGTCCCGGACCATCCGCATCCCCGTCCACATGAACGAAAGCATGAACAAGTTCCTGCGGGCCACGCGCGAGCTCGAGAAGGAACTGGGCCGAACTCCTACAAATGACGAAATCGGCCGGCGGATGGAGATCCCGGTCGAGAAGGTTCAGAAGCTGAAGACCATCTCCCGCGATCCGGTCTCGCTCGAGACCCCGGTTGGCCGCGACGGCGAATCGGCGCTGGGCGACCTGATCGAGGACCGCTGGGTGGGTTCGCCGGTGGATGCCGTGATCGAATCCAATGTCCGCGATGAAACCGCCGGCATTCTGAAGACGCTTTCTCCCAAGGAGGAGAAGGTCATCCGGATGCGGTTCGGAATCGGCTGTGAGCGCGAGCACACGCTCGAAGAGATCGGCCAGGAGTTCGACGTCACCCGCGAGCGCATCCGCCAGATTGAAGCCAAGGCGCTGCGGCAGTTGCGGGCTCCCGAACGGGCCCGCCGCCTGCGCGCCCTGATGGCCGCCCGGTAGCGCGCCCTCTGAGCCCGGTGTGCGCCGACGCCAGCAGGCACTCCCGCGCGTCCCGTTGAAAGCGCGCGACTTCCCGGCTGGCCCGCAGCTTGCTATCGGATGCCCCCGAGAGGCGCAGCCGTCAGCGACAGCAAAAATTAACCGGACAGGGTTGATCAGTGCTCAAGCTGGCGGCGGCCCTCCGCGCCGGCGTCAGTTCTCCGTCGGCACCTTCTCCGCGTGATCGACCACCAGTACCTCCACCAGCCCCTTCTTCCGTTCCAGCCTCAGGCCGAGTTGCTCCTGCACGGCTGTCAGCAAGTCGGGCCCGCTGTCCACCTCCGCTTCCACGCCGGGTGGCAGCGCCGACCAGTACAGGGTGTCCGTCCAGCCGGCTACTCCTTGATCGGGCTGGTCGCCACCAGAACCCGTCTCCGCTTCGCCGACACGATCAGGAGATGACTCGGTTGCCCGATCCGGGCCGCAGGTTTATCATCGAACGGTAAGCAGTGTCCTAAATGTTTCTGTCACTCCAGGGGGCAAGCGCAGAATGATAGTTGTGGGAACACCGGTACATGGACGTTCAGTTCACAATCTCGAAGCGCTCCTTCGAATATGGTTGACGTGGGACATCCCATGTCACTTTCTTGTAGTGTTCAATGGACAACTTGTACCACCGACGATCTCTCGTATGAACGCCCTCTGTCGTGCATACCAGCAACTGTCGATTCAGACGCACGTTATGCCGACGGGGTATTGCGTCGGGTACGATGCGCTAACTCGTGCTCAGAATTTCATTAGACATGTTGCACTCACCGGCAACTATAGCCACCTATTGCTTAACGAGGTCACTCGCGTTCCAACGCAGCAGTCGCTGAACGCTTTACTGTCTGCGGACAAGCCTGTTTCCGGCGCGCTGTATCGCGATAGTCACAAGCCCGGCTATTACTGTGTTTACGAGTTTGACGGAACGCGGCACCGCTTTGACGGTTATAGGAGTATTGACCGCATCACTGATGTGACGTGCGTTAAGGGAATGGGATTCGGATTCGTACTTATAGCCCGGCGAGTGTTGAGGCTTCGGCAGTTTCGCTCTGCGCGATATGCCTCCGATACCTACTTTGGTTGCGACATGTCAGAGATTGGCGTACCACTGTACGTGTGCCCAACCATCGTCGGCAATTGCAAAGTGGATCGCAACCCTGCTCGTCTTGCTAGATGGCATGCACTTAGGCAGCGAATTATGCTGCTCCCGCGGTACGGGGATCAGCGGTCAAGAGATCCGCTCGGCGACCTGGACGCTGAAAGCGAAGAGTTGACCGCCAGTACGGTCGCTCGTGTGGAAGAAGATGTGGTTGCCGCCGCTGCAGGCGGGGACGGAGTTGCGCTGACTCGGCTACTCGATGAGCGGCCGACGCTACTGGCGGAGCTGACAACGGCGGGCTGTTCGTACGGACCTGGTTACACGCTACTCCACGTAGCGGCGGGACACGGGCAGGCTGCAATCGTTAAGCTTCTTCTCAGTCTCGGCATGGAGGCCGGTGTACGAGGTGGACGCTGGCGAGATACGGCGTTGCATTGGGTATCGCAGTTCGGCTGTATGAAGACGTCGGCTTTGTTGATGGAAGCGGGTGCCGATCCACTGTGCCGCAATGCACTCGGGATGACACCGATCCAGGTAGCGCGTTGGTTCGATCACCGGGAGTTGATGGGCATGCTTGTACGGGCGGCGACCGAGCGCGTCAGACGCCCGTGAGCCCGAATCCCAAAGTTCAACTGCGGGCGAGCCGCTATGATCGGTCCTCCTCAGCCGTGTCCCGTTGCAGCGTCTCAGGATCATAGGAAATGTAGTTTATGTAGTTTGCGAATTCCACAGCATCCTTTAGCGAACCAATGAAGACATGAAATGTCCACTTGTACAACCTCCGCAGTTTTGAGCCCAGCACACCGAATTCGACCACTCCCGCCCCCGGATCGATTGTCGCGGCAATATGAACGGTGGAGATGTCCTTGATTAGGAACATGCCGGGGGCGATCTGCAGTAGGCCGTTCGAGAGTGGAAGTACGATTGCGCCCGCTTTCAAGATGCCAAGAGGCACAACGGCAGGCGTTTCCTCGCAAGCGGTCGGGCAATAGACCAACTCGTCACACAGAAAGGGAAACCTCACGCCGCAATGCGGCGCCGATGACACAAAGTCGCACTGACAAATCGCCCCGGAAGCGCTCGGCTGGCCAAAGTTGCATGTCCCTTGCCCGCCGAATATCTCCGGGTTTGGCAGTTCGCACATTTGCGGCGCCGCAGTAGGAATTATCGGCCGTTCCAGGAAAGGCGTGATATCCACGAGCCCCAACAGCGAATCGAGAATCTGGTTGGCCGTAATGAATGCCTGTTCCGAGGAACGGCAAGCGGTCTGGACCGCTTGCGGTCCGGCAAACCAGCCGACGCTGTCGCTAATCTCTGCGTGAAGGGCGTGACCCCAAGCTTCGTCGAGTAACTGGCGGCCCGCACAAACGACGGTCTCATCTTTGCAGAGCGCAAGCGCCGATTCCGCGACTATGATTCTTGCCCGCGAGCGAGCAACCGAAACTAGAACGCGAGAATCGTCTTCCCAAGGTGTTCTATTCTGTCCCATCCAGCACCGCACCCCTTGCGACCGGCGGGAGTTCCAGGATCCCTCGGGAAGTGTAGGAAGGCGTTGCGCAGTGGAGTAGTCGAGCTGGTCGTAGAATTCCTGGACCGTGCCGAGCGTGAATCCGGCTATCTCGTAGGATTCCAGCAGCCCGATGCAGAGCGATGCCCAAATCGGATCGTAATAGGATCTTTCGAGGTCATCGGGCTTGGCGGTTGTTCCGAAGTGATTACCATCGCCGCAGTGATACCACAGCCACTCGACTCCATCGACCTGTCCGTGCATGCATGGGAAACTGTTGGCATCGTTCAGACCGTTACTGGTGTTGATGTGAGCGAGGTGTCTGGGTGTGAGTCTGTAACTCCGGCACACGTCAGGGTCGTCAGTCACGAACCTGTGCAATTCGCTAATCAAATGGCCGGACATGATGAGGACCCGCATGCCATCGATGGCAAAACATGGGTTGCGGAAATCCGCGTCGTAGTAGTACGTGAGGCAGTCGTCTTTGCACAGTGCCACGTCAAAGCTGTCCGCGACGGCCGCCACTCCAGGACCGAAGAAGCCCTCTTGTGCGAAGAAGATCCTGGATGCCGGCAGCCCGAGCTTATCGAGGCACTTGCGGTTAAGTTCGACCGATTTGCGCAGGTCGCTCCGCGGAAAGGCGACCCAGAGGTTAGGCGTGTACAGCGACGAAATCAGGTCAACCTGGCCCCGATCGATCAATCGGCGTAGCATCGCAAACGTACCTGGGTAGGAACGGTGGACAAACTCCAGACCGCTACCAGCCATCTCGATGGTGACGCGCCACTTCGGGTGTGCACAGAGCGCACGCAAGAGAGGCGTCAGGGCTTCTGTACAGTGCCGGCGTCCGCTCCAAGGATCTAAGTTCCAGTGCGGATTGAAGTGAAACAACCCCAAGGCGATTTTCATTGGTAGATTATGGCGCGGTATCAAATTGTGCGCCATCCCGTTTCCATCAACCCCTGAGATGGACGCCATCGTTTGGACAAATTTTGACGCGTCCTCAGATGGTGGAGCGGGCTGACCAGGAGCCGGCCAGAGGGCCGCCGTCCACTCCGGGCTTGAATCGGCGCTCAGGTCGCATCCCTGCGTTGCCCTATTCTCCTATCAAGCTCTTGTATTGTACTGCACTCATCAAGAGCAGGAAAGGAAATTCGGGCTTGACATCCGAAACAGGGCGTGTCAACATACCATTTCAAAATCTGAAAGTCTGATATACCTAAGATTCGGTAGCACCACTGAGGGAGGATCAATTGATGAATCCCAATGACCTCTACGCCACTTCCACGCTTAGTCAAGATCTGACGTTGGCCGGGCAAGGCAACACCGATTCAGCCTTGCGTGCGGGCTTCCGGTACTTCACCGGGGCCGCCGGTACGATTAACGTAGCCGCGGCGCGTCAGCAATTCGCGTTGGCCGCCGCCAAAACGCCGGCGGCTTCGGCGTTCCTGGGTTACCTCGACCTCCTGTACAATCCCAGCTCCGCGCTCAAGGCGGCCGGCGCTGGGCGGATGACATCGGCGGCAGGCGCCGGAGACGCAATCGCTCAAACGCTTCTCGGACGCATGTATCACACTGGCTGTAGTCAATTTCCCCAATCTTCGCAACAGGCACAGGCATTGTACTCCGCGACTGCCGGTAGCTTTGCCCTTGCGCAGGCGTACCTGGGAGCTTTGACGCTTTCCTCGTCGCGGCTGAACGAGGCCATGGCCCTGTTCAAAGCCGCGTCGGCGGCCGGGGAGGTATTGGGGGATGTGCTGCTGGCGGACTACTATCTCAAGAAGGCAGGCCGTCCGGAGGTCATGGAGGCGACGCGACTGCTGACATCGGCGGCGGGCAAGGGAAATCACTTTGCCATGTACAGGCTAGCCCAAGTCTATCGGGATGGCGTTGGTGGCGCCCCTCCCAGTGCCAACCGCCTTTCGTTCAACCTTTTTCATAAAGCCGCGAAAATGGGATATCGCCCAGCCCAGATGCAGGTTAGCGCCTGCTACGCCGCCGGACGGGGAATTGGTAAAGATCTCAGCTTAGCCATATTCTGGCTCACGATGAGTCAATCTAAAGGCCGCAGCCTGTAGCCGGAAGGCTCGCGGACCCAAATTCGTGGTCCAGAAGGAAGGAATTTAATGACTCCGGAATCGCCCAAAGCATCCCAGGCACACGGTTCGAAGCGCGGCTACTATATCTTCGTGACGGAGGCATGTAACCTTCGCTGCAGCTATTGCTTTGTCAGGGACAAGCAGAACCATCGCCATCTCACCGACGAACTGGGCGACAAGACCGTGGAATTCATCGTTGAGGACGCCGCCGCCGCGAAGTCGGTCTATGTCCATTTTTTCGGCGGTGAGCCTTTGATACGCCCGGCGACGGTGGACCGTCTGGCGGCCCGTCTCCGATCATGGGGCGGGAACGCCGAGACGGAAGTCAGGCTCGGCATCACAACCAACGGCACCTTGCTCACCATCGCGAACTGCGAAATGCTGAAGCGGCACGATATCGGAGTTCAGCTCAGCCTCGACGGCGGAAAGACCGGCAACGACATACACCGGCAGTTCATGGGCGGTACGCAGAGCGGTCTGCGCCCGTCGGGTGCGTTCGACCTGGTCAAAATCGAAAACTACGTTCGCTACTTCGGGCGCGGACGCCCCAATTGCCGGATGACGGTGACGGTCCATAACCTCCCGTATCTGAGCCAATCAATCCGCGAGCTGCATGAGATCGGCTTCAAGAGCTTTTCGCTGATCCCCGACGCCGATTGCGGCGACTGGACGGCCCCGGATTTTGCCCGATACGAACGGGAGATGCAGGATGTGTTCCAGTACTGGGCGGAGCATCGCGAGCTCTCCTTCAACGTCATAGACCAGACCATTTCCCGGTTGGTAGAGAAGAAACAGCGGCGCCACTTGTGCCCGGCGGGCAGTACAATCCTTGGAATCACGGTGGATGGCGACCTCTACCCATGCCACGATTTCGCCGGCAGGTTTTGGCCGGACCCTGCGTGCAGAGAAAGCCTCCTGCTTGGCAATGTCGCGACAGGCTGTTCGCCGGAGCGGCGTGAGGCATTCAAACCGATTCCCATGGAACGGGCCAAGTCCGCAAACAACCACGAATGTTCCGTGTGCTGGGCTAAATCGGTATGTGGGCGGGGGTGCCCCTATATGAACTACGCCCGGTCCGGCGACATGGCGCTGGTGAACTCGGTATTCTGCGCCACCACCCGGATCCATACCACGCTGGCGTTGCAATGGATGAGCGTACTCCCCGAGTACGGATTTTCCGATGCGTCAAGACGTGCCCCCGCGAAACGGGCGGCGCCGGCAAATGTGGACGCGGGACGCCGGAATAGCGCCGGACACACTCCCCTGGTGGGGAGTCAGGCAATGGCGGAATTGTGCGGCGCCGGTAGTGCTTCAGAAGGAGCAAGAGCATGAGCGAAGATCGAGAAACGGAATGTTTGGAACTCTGCGAGGAAGCGTTCGACGCACCATGCGAAGATCTTCCCCCTTCCCGCCGCCGGTTCTTCGGGTCGCTGGCCGGCTTTGGCCTCGCCCTGCCGCTGGCGGCCACGAACCTGAGGGCGGACGACGGTTGCTGTGACGACGGCTGTCAGGATTGCGGAGAGGCAGCCAACTGCCAGGATGCCTGCCAGGGCGAGTGCCAGACCTGCGGGGAAGGGGCGAACTGTGAGGGCGGCTGCGAAGGCGTTTGCCAGAATTGCGGGCAGGAGGCGGCCTGTCAGGGTGTTTGCATAGGCGTTTGCGAGGCATCCTGCGAAGCCTCGCCCCAAAGCTGCTATGCCCAGTGCGAGGTTTCCTGCGAAGGCTGGTGCGAGGTATATTGCGAGGACTGGTGTCAACTTTACGGGGAAGGGAGCTGTTAGTGGAATGAGTGGATATGGTTCGCAAAAATTCGGAGGAGCCGGAAGTGCGCCATTGGCCGTTCCCGCCTACACGACCGCGGCCGCGATGGGCGACAGCGGGAGCGCGCTCCAGCTCGTGAAAATGTACCTGACGGGGCGCGGTGTCGTCCATGATCGGACAAAGGCGGCTCAATGGATTGCCAAGAGCGCCGAGGGCGGCCACCAGGAGGCGGTCTTCCAGAGATGGCCCCTTTGTCTGAGGGGAGTGGGCGTGCCGAAGAGCGAGCACTTGGCGGCGGAGGACTTTGCGCGGGCGGCGAACGCCGGATTCGTTCCGGCGGAGGCTCAACTGGGTTGGTGTTATGCGAACGGGATTGGAGTGAAGATGGACTTGAACCAGGCGATCAAGTGGCTGTCGCTGGCGGCGCCGAAGACGCCGGACGCGGTGGCGCTGGTGGCGCTGGTGGCGAAGCTTCGAGGGGGACATTGACGGTCGCGGGGCGGTCTGTGGAGTGCAGTAGCTCGAACATAGGAAAAAGGGGCGTTGGGATGATCGCAAGAACAGTTTATTCGTGCTTTGTGTCGCTGGCCCTCGTCGTGGTGCCATCGGCTAGGGCGCTAACTTCGCCGGCCGACCTGGTGACGGTGGCGTCAACAACCGTCAGGGCAACCGACCACTCGTTTGTGTTGGCTGATGTTGAACTCAAGAACATCTCTGCTCAGACAATAACCGCGTATACCGTATCGGTGAGAGTGCGATATTCGGACGGAAAGGAAATGTCGAGACCGGTCACGACCGATTCGGTATGGGTGTTGTCCTTAGACCGGCTTGGTATTGCCGCTCCCCCTGGCTCTCGATTCGATCCTGGAGCCGTCGCGAAAGAGTCGCTATCGTTTCCGGCGGATCCGAAGGATGGGCTCGTCCCGCAAGTCGTGGCTGCTACCGTGGAGATGGTGGCCTTAGCCGACAAGACGGTCTATGGGCCGCCCGGGGCGGCGGAGGCCCTGAAGCAGGGCCGCAGGCTGGACGCCGAGCGGACCAGCGACGTCATAGAGACCATGGCCTCGCTCACCAAGGCTGCGGACCCTCATGCCGAGCTAGCTCGGATCATCGAAGGAAAAAGGGCCGCGCTGCCGAGCGAGGAAAAGGAGAGACGCGCCGGGGAAGCTCGCCTCAGAAGGGTTGAATCGGCACTCGCGCCGCTGCTCAAGATGAACAAGAGCCTTTCGGAGCCGCTACAGCTTTACCAGGCGCGGCGGGCTGTCTTGCTGGATCACTCCTCGCTCACCCAAGTTTGGGAAGGAGAGCCGAAAAAATGAAACGAGTACTCTTCGGCGTCATAATCTGTCTGGCGTCCAGCGGCACATGGAAGCTCGGTGCCCAATCCTGCTGCGTGGCGGTGTGGAACACCAACATTACCACGTTGCCCGACTACCCGACCGACAAGACCTATCAATGCGGACTCTTGCCAGTATTGTATCTGTCAACAGTTCCGGCAGTGGGCAACATGGCCTGTCCTGCAAACAACTGCCCTGGTGTGTGCAGAGCGGCGAGCAGGGTCTATGACACGACCGGGCAGGGATATGGGCTTTGTGAAGCGTACATTGCGATGGGTGTCTTTAATTCGGACTGGTACCCGACTTGTGATGGAGTCACCCAACCGTGTGAACAGGCGTACATCACGGATTGGGCGATAGTGGCAGGTTTTCCAGTTCCAGGGAGCAAACACGCCTTCGGAGAGATCACATGCAGTAGTTGTTCATGAATCCTCCCGGCTGGAATCGGAGGAGATCCGACAAACGGGTCGGCCTTTCCCGCCGGTGCGGTCATGTAGCACGGCGCACCAGCGGCCGGGCAGGCGGCTCTGTGGGAGCGCTGCTTACTTGAATCGGCGCTCCCCGCCGTGCGCAAGTTCTTGCCTATGCTGTGATCGTTTTAAAGGTGGGCATCGATGACCCGTTTTGAGTCGTCGGGAATGGGCGGTACGCAGAGCGGTCTGCGTCCGTCGGGCGCGTTCGAACTGGTCAAAATCGAAAATTACGTTCGCTACTTCGGGCGCGGACGCCCCAATTGCCGGATGACGGTGACGGTCCATAACCTCCCGTATCTGAGCCAATCAATCCGCGAGCTGCATGAGATCGGCTTCAAGAGCTTTTCGTTGATCCCCGACGCCGATTGCGGCGACTGGACGGCTTCACATTTGGCCCGATACGAACGGGAAATGCAGGATGTATTCCAGTACTGGGCGGAGCACCGCGAGCTTTCCTTCAACGTCATAGACCAGACCATTTCCCGGTTGGTAGAGAAGAAACAGCGGCGCCACTTGTGCCCGGCGGGCAGTACGATCCTTGGAATCACGGTCGATGGCAACCTCTACCCGTGCCACGACTTCGCCGGCAGGTTTTGGCCGGACCCTGCGTGCAGAGAAAGCCTCCTGCTTGGCAATTTCGAGACAGGCGCGGAGCCGGCCTTCCGTGGCACCGGCCTTCCGCGCGAATCTCAATTCCCCGTAGGGACCTTTTCCGCGTGGTCAACCACCAGCACCTCCACCGACCCCTTCTTCCTCTCCAGCTTCAGGCCGAGCTGCTCCTGCACTGCCGTCGGCAGATCGGGTCCGCTGTCCGCCTCCGGCTCCGCACCGGGAGGCCGCGCCGACCAGAACAGCGCGATGTCGTACTTGCCTTTGAGGCCGGTGTCATCCCTGACCGGCGCGCCCAGTTGATCCGCCAACCGCTTAACCAACGGCGCAAGCTCCGTGTCGGCCATCTGGATGCGGCCTTTGCCGTTCAGCACCCCCATGCTGATTCCCCGCGGCAGAATGGGATAGCCGCCCGAGTCGAACCTGGGCTGCCCCGGGTCGTCCGGCCCGGGTCTGTCCTCGGGCGGCGGCGCCTCGACATGCGCCTTCAGCTTCGGCCCGCCCTTGGCAATCGTCAGGGAATAGAGCGTACCCTCCTTCGTGCCGCGGTGCACGCGCAGCCCGAAGCGCTCGGCGAGAAGGCGCTGCAGCATCAGCCGGTACTGCTCCTTGGTGGCGCCGGGGACAACCTTGGCGTCGATGTCGAACTGCGCCGCGCTCATCCAGTCCGGCGCGGAGATCTGCCAGAACGGAAGATCGTACGCCCGGCTGACGATGCCGGTGAGGGAGTAGTTGCGAAACTCGACGCGCGTAGGAGTCCTGGTGCCGGGGCCGCCATCCGCCTTGGAGATGACGTACCCAGCAGCCTGGTCGGGCGGCGGCGACGGCTTCACCGACGCTACCTCGAACGCGGGCGTTTCGGCAGCCGGCTGCGCCCAGGCGCCGCAGCACGACAGCGCCGCCAGCGCCGCGATCGGAATTGCTCGTGTCATGTGCGTCACCTCAGTTGGGGCTGGGGACCTTCTCGGCGTGGTTGACGATCACCATCTCGACCGGGCCCTTGGCCTTCTCCAGCTTCAGGCCTAGCTGCTCCTGAACCGCTGCGAACAGGTTGGGACCGGTGTCGGCATCCGGCTGCGCGCTGAGAGGCTGCATCGACCAGAACAGCCCGATGTCGTACCTGCCTTGGAGACCGGTGTCGTTCCGGACCGGCCCTCCCAACTTGTCCGCGAGAAGCTCCACCAGGGGCGCGAGATCCGTGTCAACCCACTGATAGCGGGCCCTGTTGTTGCTCATCGCCATGATTGTTTTTCCCTTCGGCAGAATGGGGTAGCCGTCCGCGTCGGACTTGATCCGCCCCAGCACATCCGGCAGAGGCTTGTCCGCGCCGGCTGGCGGGGCCTCGACATGCGGATGCAGCTTCGGTCCATTCCTGCCGACGGTCAGGGAGTAGAGCGGAAGTTCCTTGGTCTCGCGGTGAACCCGCAGCTTGAAGCGCTCGGCGAGGAGCCGCTGAAGCATAAGCCGGAACTGTTCCTCGGTGGCGCCGGGCGGAATCTTGGCTTCAACGTCGTAATGCTCCATCATCGTCCAATCCGGCGCGGAAAGCTGCCAGAAGGGAAGATGGTACGCCCGGAGGACGAGACCGAGCAGAGAGTAGTTGTGAAAGTCGATGCGGGTCGGGTCTTCGGTTCCGGGACCACCATGCGTCCTGGTCTCGAAGTCCGTGGCCCGGCTGAGCGGCGGCGACGGCTTGACCGACGCTACCTCGAACGCGGGCGTTTCGGCAGCCGGCTGCGCCCAGGCGCCGCAGCACGACAGCGCCGCCAGCGCCGCGATCGGAATGGTTCGTGTCATAGCTGCCATCATTGCTATCTTCGCGCGCCGCGGCGGCCTTGTGGGGCGGACGCCCTCGTCCGCAGCCGGCCCCCAGGCCGGCCTCTCGCCAGTGGCAAGCACCCGATCCCGCGGGCTGGTAGCGGGACGGGGGCGTCCCGCGCGGACCAGGGGGTCCGCCCCACATCGCGTTTACTCCGCCAGCACCACGCGGCTGGCGCCCGGTCCGGGAGGCGCGGGCGGCGCCACTTCGCGCCAGTGAACCCGCGCAGCCACGGCCAGGGCCGCCAGGTAAAAGAGACCGCCCATCACCAGCGTCTGCATCAAGCCCAGGTAAATCGCCGCCACCAATGCGCCCACCGAGCCGAACACGCTCGAAGCCGCGTTCAGCGACCAGGCCCAGCGCACCGACGGCGCGTGCCATTCCTCCAGCCGCTTGAGCGCCGAGGGAAACGGCATCCCCATGACGAAACCCAGGGGCGCGATGAGAGCCACGGTCACAATCATCTTGACGCCCCACGGCAGCCAGACCAGGGCGGTCAGAGCGCCGGATATCACCAGCGCCAGCGCGGTCGCCAGAATCGCCACCAGGCCAAGCACTTTGATGAGGCGGCTGTCGCTGTCTCCCACCAGGCGGTGGCTGAAGAAGCTGCCCAGGCCGCTCGAGATCAGCAGGGCGAAAATCACGCCGGTCAGCGCGTCGGTGGGATGGCCCAGGAAGAGCACGAATTTCTGAATCAGCCCGACCTCGATGAAAATGTAGCCGGCGCCGATGAACAGGAAGTACGGCAGAAAGGCGCGCACGCCGCGGTGAGGCGGCAGCCTGGTTCCCAGCACCAGCGGCGGCGCCACCAGGATCAGCAGCATCGCCACCAGGCTCACGCCCATCAGGCCGAACAGCAGGGGCACGGCCTGGTTGGCGGCCTTGTAATCGGCGGAGAGATGCGAGGCCGTGCGGAAGAACGTCCACAGGTCGCGCGGCTGCACGGTGAAGAAGAAGAACGGCCGGTTGTCGGTGACCGGGGTGATGTCGAAGCGGTAGCTGCGCTCGTAGGCGGCCGGGTCCGCGCTGGTCAGCAGATCGTAGAACGGGTTGCGCGCCTCGACGCCGGGAAGGTAGACGGCTTCCATGTGGGCGGCGTCGAACAGAGCGCGGGCGCGGTCGATATCGGCGGCCGAAAATGGCCGGCGCGAGATCAGCACGGTGTCGCGCGCGCCCCAGCCGGCCACCGACCCTTCGCGGCCCACCATGACGTGCCGCGCGGCGTCGCCCTCGCCCATCTCGGCCAACGCCTCGCGCGCCAGCGACACCAGCCGCAGGGATTCGCGCGGCGGGTCGAAGCCCCAGCGGGTGAACGCCACCACGCCGTCGTCCGTGAGGTGTTGCAGGTAGTCGCGGAAGGCGTCCATGGTGTAGAGATTGTTCTCCGAAAGCGCGAACGCGCCGGCCGCGGTGGAGGCCCAGGTGTCCACCAGGGTGGCCTGCACCACCTGGTACCTGTCGGTGCTGCGGCGCACGAAGCTGCGCCCGTCCTCGACGACGATGTGCACCTCGGGCCGCCAGTACAGGCCGTGGCTCAGCTCGGGAAACTTCTCGCGCATGATGGTGTTGGCGATGATGGGATTGATCTCCACGCCGGTGATGTCGTGGCTGCCCGAGGCCAGCGCGCGCGCCACGTCCCATCCGCCGCCCGGACCGATGATCAGGGCCTTGGCGCCGGGCCGCACGGCGTAGGGCAGCGCCGGGCCCTGCGTCAGCAGGTCGTGACGCTCGCGCGGCGGTGAGATGGTCGAAATCGAAGTTGGCGATATCGGTGGAGGCGTCGGCGTCGATGAAGATGGTCTGGCGTCCTTCCGCTTTCTTGTCCACCAGCGCGATGCGCGAGAAGGTGTTCCAGCGGACGAAGGTTTCGGCGGGGATGTCGTTCCCCTTGGCATGGCGAATATCCAGAATGTGATGGTGCTTGTTGTAGGTGACGAACGCCACCAGCGCCAGCGCCAGGGCCACCGATGCGGCGCGCCCGTGTACCGAGCCGGCCATGCTGTGCCAGATGGCGGCCGTGGCGGCGAAGATGACCGCGGCGGCCAGCACGGTGCTTTCGCCATCGAACACGCGCAGCAGGCCCATCAGCAGCAGGCAGCCGGCGGCGGCGCCGAGCAGGTCGAAAAAGTAGACCCGGTTGACGCGTTCCATGGTCTCGGAAACGGCCAGCGAGACGATGGCGCCGGAGACGAAGAACGGCAGGGCGGTCGAAAAGTAGATGGCCGCCAGCTTCCAGAACGTGCCCCAGCCCAGTTCGCCCACGTCGCCCTTCTGGGCCAGGATCGTCACCAGCGCCACCACCACCAGCAGGCTATTGAGCGCGCTCAGCCGGCCGAGTTTCAGAAACAGCGGCGCCTTCCAGCCTGCCACCACGTAGGAGAACACCCCGCCGGCGCCCAGGCCGAACAGGGCGATCGAGATCGCCAGAAACGCGAAGTGGTAGTAGAACACCACGGAAAAAATGCGCGTTAGGGAGAGTTCCAGCAGCAGGGTCGCCATGGTGGTGAGGGCTACGCAAAGGTAGATCTGGGGCCAATGGGAACTGTTCGGTTTTACCAAGCGACTTCCATGGTAGCAGCGGGCGCAAAAAAGGGGTCAGACGCCATTTTCAATAAATGGCGTCTGACCCCTTTTTCCGGGCTACTGGACCGTAATCGCGACCGTGTTGCTGAAGGTGCCGTCCGGGAAACCCAGGCGCACGTTCACCGTGCCCGTGGGGCAACCCTGAGGGATCGCGACATTCACCTGGTAGAGCGTGGGGTATTGGGGCGAGAGTCCCGCAAAGCCCGGCGCCGCATCCACCGGCGCGACAATGCCCCCACCGCTGCTGAAAGCCACCGTGGGCGTGGCGATCAGCGACGCCAGGGGCGGGTACGGAGGCGGTTGACCGGTCACGGCGGCGGGAGACGTGGGCCCCAGGCCGAACGACCACAATATCAGCGTGTCTCCGATATGCGCGGGAGCGGCCGCGGACGGTACGGTTCCATTGTTGTTGTAATCGGTGATGACGTTGATCGCCGGAGCCCTGGCGACCACCAGTACCGACGCTGGATTGCTGGCGATGCCGTTATTGGTGACCTTCACCAGGGCGGTTCCCAGCGGTCGCTGAACCTGTGTCCACAATGGGTGTTACGCTATGTGAAAATCGAGACTCAGCGATTTTGCAACTATGTCTTAAACTTTGGAATGTTGGGTACTTCATTTTGAAGTAATCCTTCCTTAAAATAGAATAATGACGCTACAATAATTATTTTAATATGTTAAAAGGACGCATTCTTTTTTCTTTTTACATTGTCACAAATGCTTTATCACAGCTTGACAAGTGTTGGTGCCCGGCATGGGAATATCACCATTACCCACAAAAGTGTGGGTGCCTCGGCCGTCAGGTACCATAGGTAACTACGCCACTGCACACTTTACGCCATAATAAACAGTGTCATCATTGAATTAGTGCATCGTGCGTTTTAGTTCGAAATGCTAACTGAACATTTTTATTATATAAAATGAATAGTAAATAAAGATAAAAGATAAAAACGAAGATCGAAGTAAATAAAGTTAATAGTTAATACATAAAACAGAATAATGAATCAAAAATCTGTCAGCAAGTTTTAATTATTCAAAACTGTCATGCTTTGTTGTATGCCTCTATTCAACTTCAAATTGAATAAGATCACATTCCTTACTTGTCGC
>CAWCVR010000004.1:0-204434 GCA_963799105.1 Bryobacterales bacterium | reverse complement strand
CCAATTCAGGCGATGTCAAATAGTGTGACCCCTGGCGAGGCTTGTTCGTGTTATCAAACACTTAGCCGTTAGTGCCGTCAATGCGCGTCAGGGCAGTTTTGCGCCGGGGTGCTGCCACTGGTGCTGCCGGAACTCTTCACAACACACATCGACGCCGCGCAGCAATCGCCCCGCCTGCCGGTCGCACAGCCGCACGCCGAACCGTTCCGAGATCCACGCCGACAGGGCCGCGGCGGTCCACTCTTTCCCCGGCGCGCCGATCATGCCGCGGACCTCGGCGAGCTGCTCGGGCGTCAATCGCCGAGGCCTCCCCGCCGCGCGCTCGCGCAGGCCCGCGAGGCCGTGGTCGCGATAGCGGCGCACCCAACGCGCCAGGGTCCGCGGCGATTCCCCCAATGCGCCGGCCACCGCCGGGTAACTGAGTCCCTGTTCGAGAAGCAAGACGGCGTGCAGCCTGCGGCCGTAGCGCTGATCGGCCGAGGCGCGGATCTCGGTTTGAAGTTCGATGGCGGACGTCACGATGTGAGGATACACTGCGCCGCGCGCTTCGAGTCCTCGCGGTCCATAGCCGCGACCACCGCATCGACGGCCTGCTCGACGACCTTCTTGGCCTGTTCGTAGGTGGTGCGATTGCCAAATCCCGCTGCCTTCGCGGCGGCATCGCGAGTTTCAACGCCGCGAGCTAATTCCGCAATATTTTGCGGAATTACGGCGGGCCTTCAATTCGTCAACATTTTGCCGATTATCCCGGCCGCGTCTCTCGCCGAGATGCATCTCCAGTGCCTTGCCGATCGCCACGCGCTCCGAGCCTTCGACATGAAGCGATTCTGGATTTTCACTTCCGTGCGTTTGGTCAGCCGGCAGGGGTTGCAGACTGCCGAGCAATAAAGATCTTTATTGCGTTTGCTTGTTCGTCGCGTGAACATCGCCCGCACTTCATCTTGCTGGATCTTGGCACGGCGAGCGGGACCGCCGTAATTCCGGAAAATATTCCGGCATTAGCTTGGGGCGTTGGAATCCGCCGCTTTTGCCGCGACCTCGCTCGTCCTCCCCGGCGGAACTTCAGGACGATTGTCCTGAGGTTGCCGATCCGTCCTTTGTCCCTGCCGGTTGCCCAGTTCGGCCTCCAGCGCCTTGCCGATCGCCACGCGCGATGATCGCCACGCGCTGCTTTTGTGAAAACCCGAATCAACGCCTCGCGAACGTCGGCACCGCGCAGCGCCTTCGAAAAGACCTGGACCACGAAGACGCAGAGGTCATTGCCCTCCGGCATATCAGACTTGGCAATCAGATAGACGCAGTGGTCCTTTCCGAGGAAATATTCGTTCCACTCGCGCCCACCCCCATCCGGTCGATTGCGCACCGTGCGCAATCGACTGATTCTATTGAGCCATACTTCGTGCCGCTCGATTCTGTCTGCCAAGTCTTTCGGATGGCTCATTCTCATGATGCGCGCGAGCGTCACATGACTGATGCACCACTCGCCGTCCATCTGGCGCAGTTCATCCGCAAAATCGTCGAAGCCCTTGTAGACCGCAACCTCACTGCCCATACATACTTCTCCTACCGCCCCAGCCAGTTGCTCACGTCGATCCGCCCAACGTATCGCGGGTCCACCACCGCGCGCGACTGCGGCGGCGCCATCGTCTGCTGCGCCTGCGGCTGCAACTGCGGAGGCCGGTGTGTGAGATCATCCCGCGCTTGACTGTGGCCAGCCACCGGAGTGATGAATCGTCACGAGGATCACACACCATGAAGAACGCCACGAAGAAGAGCACCACCAAACGGACCGCCCGCACCGCGCCCAAGGCGGCCGACGTTGCGCCGGAGACCGCCCCCACGACCACGGACGCCAGCCCCAAGGACGGCGCGCCCAAGGCCAGGAGAAGCGCCAAGAAAGCCAAGGCAGCCAAGCCCGCCAAGGCCAGCAAGCCCGCCACCGAAGCGCGAGACGGCAGCAAGAAGGCCATCATCCTGGACCTGCTGTGCCGGCCCGAGGGCGCGACCATGGCCGAGATCGCCAAGGCCACCGACTGGCAGAATCACTCGATTCGGGGCTTCATCAGCGGAACGGTCGGCAAGCGTATGGGCCTGACGGTCGAGTCCACCAAGAACGAGGCCGACGAGAGGACCTACAGCATCGCCACCAAGTAGCCCGCCACAGCGCGGCGGCGAGAGATTCGAAGCGGGGCAGCGCGAGCTTGGCAGCGTGGCAGCGCGAGCTTGGCAGCGCGGCAGCGAGAGCTTGGGAGCGCGGCGGCGAGAGCTTCGGAGGGGACGGCGATACGGCCAATGAAATCGGACATGTGTTGGACCTCCAGGCTCGGCGATCTCCGATCTCTAACCGACCGTCAACCCCGGTAACTGCCCGTTCGCCGACTGCTGCGTGCGCCCATAGCTGGAGTACTGCGCCGCCATCGCCTGGTCGGTCACGAACTGCGGCGTCACATACTGGCCGGTCATGAAGTTCGCCGCGTCGTTCCCGCCAATGCTCAGCGAGAGGTACGTCGCGCCCGCACCGCCGCCCGTGTTCGGGCCGCCCGGCGTCGGGTAAGTGCCCGCACCGATCCCACCCAGCGTGGGCAGGTTCGACGCATAGACGTGCGCCTGGGCATCCTGGTAGCTCGCCTGCTGATAAAGATTGCCGCCCTGCTCAACCAGGCTCCCGGCATATGGCGTCGTGGCAGACAGAGGCATCTTCTGGCCGGTGGCTTCCGAATAGAGCATCACCAGCTTGCGCACGTTGGGCGACCGGACCGCCACGTTAACGTCGCCGCCGAACTCGGACTGAGCGATCTGGATCACCTGCTTGATCGTGCCGCTGTTCTGCGGAATGGAGACACCATAAATGCTCTTGATCAGGTCAACGGCCTTGCGTTCCGGGGTCTCGACGCCGGCCAGTTCCTCGCCGATGCCGATCCCAAAGCCCACGACGCCGCCGATGAGCGCGCCAAGCGGGCCGCCCATCTGCATTCCGATCATGGCGCCGCCGGCGGCGCCTTCGCCGACGCCGATCCAGGTTCCGCGGCTGGAGCCGAGCAGCCCCTGCTGAGCCAACATCATGCCGCCACCTGAAAGCGCCGCGCCGGCCACGCCGTGCACGCCGGTTATGTGCGTGTTGTAGGAAGCGGTGCCGGGTCCTGCATCTTCGCTCTGGATCGTCGTCCGGGTCAACCCACCCCAGTCTTCGCCCTTGATGCCCTTCAGGATGTCGGCAAAACCGCCCATTCCTGGTGCAGAGGCACTGCCACCTGGTCGCCCCGCAGCGAAGATCGAGCCGAGCATGCCTCCACCGCCACCCGGGCGGCCCTGTTGGCCCCCGCCGCCCAGGATCGTACCCAAGAGGCCGGCGGCGGGAGAACCGCCACCGGGCGCCCGGTTTAGCAACTGGATGCCAGCGGAAGTCTCGAATCCGCCACCCGCCGCTCCGGCCTCGCTCACTCCCGGCGGAACGTACCCACCGCCAGGCGCAGCAGTCCAACCGGCGCCGCCACTGCCGCCGCCGAACAGGACGGACAAGGGACTGAATCCGCCGCCGCCACCGGCCCATGGCGCGGCGGTGAACCCGCCCATCGCCGCCGGTCTGCTCATCGCGGCCGGCGCGGAGATCGACGGAACCGAGATGCCCAGCACGCCAGCCGCGCCCGAAGCGCCGCTCCCCAAGGACGGCGCGGCGATGCCCATCGTGGCCGCCAGGATGCCCGTCAACGCCGCCATCACCGCGCTGTTCTGCAACGTCGCTGTGGTGTTCTGGTCGGTAGACACGAGCACCGGGTCCTGCTTGCCGCCGCCGAAGACTCCCTTGAAAACGCCCGCCAGGCCGCCGCCGCCATCCGATCCGTGAATGATCGGCTGCAAAACCTGGGCGGTCATCCCCGCCATGCCCTCGACGACCGGCTTCAGGACCGCCGCGTGGATGGTGTCGCCAAGCTGCTTGGGGAACTGGCTCGGGTGCGTCAAGAGGGTGTTCCAGAGACCCTCCGTTTCGTGCTTGAGCGCATCGAGTTGCTGCTTCTGCAACTCCCGCGTCTTGATCATCGCCTCTTCGTGGGCCTCGTCCATTTGCTTCTGCACGTCGTTGATCGCACGCGCGGTCTCTTCCGCCCGGTGGCCGGCGTCCACTTCCTTGGCAATGCGGGTCGCTTCGACCGCGGCGAGTTGCTCGGCCAATTGAACCCGGATCTGGTAGGTCGCCTGAATGGCGTCCGTCCCGGTGAGACCACTCACGCCGACCATCTTCTCGGCGTGGCTGGCCTGGCGATTAAGGGTGTCGCGCTGCCCCGCCAGAGCGATGCTGTCAAGCCGTTCCTGGACGGCGTATCCCTCGGCCCAGCCCTTCAGATCTTCCTTCGAAGGTCCCATCGCAAGCTCCATCTTGCGCGTCCGCTTGGCGCTGTCCTTGGCCTCGTAATCCTCGAACTCCTTCCAGACCTGGGCCGCTTTGGCCTGGGCTTGCAGTTCCTTGGTGGTTTTCTCGTGCTCGGCCTTCACGTGAGCATCGAGGATCAGGTCGTTGTACGCCTTCTGCGCCTGCGCTAGCAGCACCGTTGACTCGTGGAGCTTCCTGCCTTGCTCCAAGAACCGGTCGCGCTCCAGAATCAGTTTGTGCTCGGCGTCCAGACCGTCCTCGGCGTCCTTCTTCTGGATTGCGGCAAGATTCCGCGCCCACTCATTGGCTTCGGCGGATGGCTTCGCGCGCGATGGGGGCGGCGGCGGCGGTTTCGGAATTGGCTTCGGTTCCTCGGGCTCCAACTCCCGGATGAGGTCGCCCACAGTCTTAGTGTGGGTGTCATAGCCCGTTGCCGCGCCAGAACGCTCAATCCACCTATTCACAGCCAGCATGCCGGAGACAGCGGCCTCCTTCATGTGCCGGACAATCCCATCCCACTTGCTTTCGATGATGGTGATGTTCTTCTGGTATTCGAGGAGCCGCTTCTGCTCTGGGTCCGTTGACCCGAAGCCCATTTCGTGAGCGGTCTTCAGATTCTCGTTCAGTTTTTCCATTACCGGGATGGCCTCGATTCCAGCCCGTTTGAAGAGGTCCATCATGGCCTTCTTCTCGGCGAATGGGTCGGGCGAATGCGACAGGCGTTCCATGCCTTCCGCGACCTGCTGAATCACGTCCGCGGTCGATGCTTGCCCGGTCTTCACTGCCTCTAAATCGACTCCGAATGCTTGCAGCCAGCCGCGCGCCTTCGCGCCGGCCGCGGATTCATCCTCGACCGCCTCCGTCAACCCGCGCATCATGCGCTCGAAGATGCCGATGTCCTGACCGGCGACCCGCGCCGCGAACGAGAACTCGCCCACCTGCTTGGTGGTCATCCCCAGCCGGAGCTTGGCATCTTCGACCTGGACGCCCAGCGCGCCCAGACTCTTCATCGCCTCGAAGCCCGCCAGCGCGATACTGCCGAGCGCCGCTGCGCCGACGGCGACCGCGGTACCCATCGGGCCCATGGCGGAAACGAGACCGCCGATAGCGCCCTTGGCGCCCTCCAGCGGGTTCTCGATGAACTGCTTTACCTTGGCGCCGAAGCCCTCGAACTTGGCCTCCGAGTCGATCCGGTTCTGCGCCGCGATCATGCGCTCGTAGGACTTGGTGATGGCGTCGATGGCCGCCGGTTCCTTGGCGTATCGCTGCAGAAGCTGGTCGCGCTGCGAGATCAGTTTCTCGACGCCGCTCTTGCCGAACATCTCGGCCTGCTTTTGAACTGTGTCAATGACCCTCTGAACGCTGGTCCGGGTCTGGTCCGAGATTCGGATGACCTTCCCATATGAGGATTCGGCCTTTTTCTCGAAGCCGTCGAGGGCGGCGTTGGCCTTGCCCACTACCGGGCTTACCTCGTCCTCCGCACCTAGAATTACGCGTTCCGCCTGATCTGCCATTCCGTTGCCACCTTTCAAATTGACCCGATGAGATGGACCTCGAACGTTTGGGGATCGTTCGAAATTCGTTCGATGACATCCGCGATTATTGCCACCTTGTGCACCAGTGGGACCGCACCCACGTATCCAGCGTGCGAGAGATGAAGGTGGTCATAAAGCGCCCCCGTGGGCGCAACCGATCGCACATTCCGGCGGGCGCCATTCACCCGGAGCACGGCCTCACGATGCGCGACCAGGTCATGAACCGTCGGCAGCCGAAGAAGGTGTTGCGTCGTTTCGCCGAGGGCCGCGATCTCGACCCGCAACTCCGCGCCCGCCCTGTTGAGCCTCACAAGTTCCGATGCATCGAGCGTTTCGATCACGCTGGCCGCCTCGGCCGCGGAAAACGACGGGCCGGTGTCGAGCCGAATGACACGAAACAGGTCCTCGCATCGGCGCTCGCAATGGGCCAGCTTCACACCGCGGCGGCTTACCTTATACCGCTGCCCATCGATCCACGCGAGCCACTCGCGATCCGTTGGCCACCGAACTCGGCACTCCTTCGCACCCAGTCCAATCGTCAATGGCGCCGTTGTGTCGAACATGATCCATCCTTGCCTATGCCCACCATTCCGTACGGTCTCGACCCCGGTGGCCGGCCTCGGGGAGGAAGCCCCGATGGAACTCGGGTACAGGAGCCCGAGGCCGGCCGCGCCCTGCTCATGTCGCATTCGTTTCCGGCGCGCCGACGCCGGGTTCCTGGAGGCGCGCAGCCTGGCAGGCGTCGAGATATTCACCCAACGAGCGCTCCCGCGCCGGCATCCACCGATCCAACAGCTCGCGGGCCCGCTCCCGATTGACGCTCCGCTTCTCGCGGATCTCCAGGGCCAGCATCTTCACCGCCAGCCAGTGCCGGTCCAGGATGGCGTCGGCGCGCCACCACAAGGCCCTCAAGTGGGTCAGCCACCCCGCTATCGATGGGCCACCCAGCAGCAGAACCATCTTTCCGAGATTGACCGCGACCTCGAAATCCGACAGCACCTTCTCGAAGCCGTCGAACGTCGCCTGCTGCCGCCCAGGCCTGAAGCTGGTCACCCCCCGGTAAGACGTCGCGCCCGCCGGTGTTACCGAGACGTCGATGACGATGCCACTTACCGGTCGGCCCAGCGCGGCCGCCGTGATCGCGTGACCCGATTCGTGATACGAAATCCGCTCGAGCGTGTTGCCCTGCCGCCGCCAGCCATCCCGGTCCGCGCGCCGCCATCTGGCCTCGGCGGCGCGGCCGGCAAGGACCACGATGAGTTCCTCCTCCAGCAATCGCGCCGACGCCCCCGATGACGGGATGGTCTCCGGCGCCGGCCTCACATCGGCACTTGCCACTTACGCCACCGCCGCGCGGAACTGGTCGGTGCCCAGCTCGCGCACCGCGCCGCCCAGCGTGCCGGTTGTGGCTTTGACCAAACCGGGAATCTGAATGTACGACTCGCCAGGGTCGATCAGCCCGTCGTTCCACACCAGGTGGAACCGCCGCGGGTGGTCGCCGAACAAGCGCCCGGACCGGAGCTCGACGCTCGCGGCCCATTCCAGGATGCTCGGCGTGTTGGGAACATCCACCTCGACCCGCAGCACCGCCGCGACCAGCGCCTCCACGCCCGTGACGTCTTCGACGCTCACCTCGCCCGAGCGCGGCAGCTCGCACTCCAAAGCGGAAGCCTGCGACTCTGCCGCCTGAATCTTGTTCAGGAGCAACTGCGACAGCGGAATGCCCGGCGCCGTGGGCGTCGGCGATGCGCTGTAAGGCATCCCCTGCAGCTCGCCGAGTGCATCCATGAGCGACGCGGTTTTCTTTTCGAGCGCATCGCGCTGGCGGCGCAGCGTCATCACCTCCCGCCGAAGCTCCGAGGCCGCCGCCGCGCGCTTCGCGGTGATCGCCTGGACGCGCCGCAGACGGCACGACGCGATAGCTGCGGTGACTGCCGCGGCTTCGGACCGCGCCCTCGCGACCGCATCCATAGGCGCGGTGCTGGGCTGGTCGCCCTCGGCGTCCAAGAGCGCGTCGCCGGCGTTCAGCTCCAAGGCCAGGACCTTGGCGGCGGCGTCGCGCTGCTGGTGCATGAGCGACAGTTCTTTGACGGCCCACTTCTCGACGTCGGCCGCCAGTTGATCGGTAGATTTCTCGAACATTCATTTCTCCTTTAGAATCCGTCGAATGGGCACTGTGCCCGCTCGACTTGGTGAATCACCGCCGGTCCGCGTCCTGCGGCGGGCGGCGGCTGAACCACGGGCGCCGCGGTATCCACGTGGCGGCCTCGGCCGCGTCGCCCCGACGCTCGTCCCGGTAAAACGGATCGGGCCGGGCGCCAGGCGGCGGGCCATAGGCTGGCGCGGCGGGCGGCGGCGGCGAAGAGGCTGGTCGGCGGTTAAGCAGCTTGGCGATCATGTGATTCTCCTCAGTTAAGCTCGGCAGTTAAGCTAATTAACCTGCCCACAGGCGGGCACGTTCGGCACCATCTCTACCCGCCGCCGGCACCGGTGCGAGACAGGACCCAGGAAACGGGCGCGCGCCGGGCGGGCCCTCCGCGTGGGGCAGGCGGCCGCGGCGCCACACCCATCCGGTACCCACACGTCGTGGGTACTCCCGCCCGTCGCCAACCGTCGGCGCATCCCCGCTCCCTTCACCGGGTTCAAACGATTGTTCCTTTCTTTTCAAATGGATACAGCCGCCACACATCGTTTCATGGCGGTGCGTTCCTCTGCTGTTGCCCTGTGAATACCCACTCGTACCCACTGCATACCCACCGCTTTACCCAGGTACATCCTGGTGTATCTAACTGAAAACACAGGAATAAGCTACGAATACCCAAAATACCCACTCCTGGAACTCCGAACATCGCTTGCAGCACGTGTTGCACACGACAAAGCTCATTTCACGACGGTGAAGGGTACGGCGGGTAGAATCGGTATCCATCGCCGCGATCCTCACTGGACCGGGGTCCGGTGAACCACGTCGCCGAACGCCGCGCGATCCTCTTGCGAGACGAACGCGTGGTCGTCCACCTCCCCGTCCGCAAGCCGGCCTCGCCAAACCCGCTTCAGCCGCACTCCGCTCTCCATGGCCGTCTGCCTGAACTCGAAGCCCGCTTCCATCAGCCGCTTCGCCAGAGTCTCGGCGTCGTATTTCCGTTCTTTGTACTTTCTGAGCCAGTTGTAGAGCGGCGGCATTGTGAAGACGGCGCGAGCGACTTCGCCGCCGACGTTCCGATTGCAGACCCCGCTCGAGGTAATAGACGCCGACCGCCGCGAGGTCGGCTTTTCTTGGGAGGCCCAGCAGTCTCAGCGCGACCGCGAATTCTTGTTCCGTCTCGGCGCGGATCAAACCGGAATGCGGGAACTTGCTGCTGCACCGCCCGGCGGGTGGCCCACCCGGGTATTCGACGGCAGGAAAATCTTCGAAGAACGTCCCATAAGCCTGTGAAAAGTACTCGCCCAGATCGCTGATCAACACCTCGACTTCGCCGAGGCCGGTGTCTTCGACGACGATGAGCTTGGCCAGCGCGATGGAGACGGCGCGCCACTGTCTTCTCGCCTTTGCGGGCAGGGCGGTGCGAAGGAATCTCCAGACATAGCGATTGAAGGCCGCGAAGCTTGTCATGGCGGCCAGCGATGGGATGCTCGCGCTCCGGCCATCCGCAAGCTCGAGGCGATAACCCGGTTCCAGGTCGTTGCCGAGCTGCACCAGGCGGTGCACATCCAGTTCGAGCAGTTCGGCAAGCCGCTTCTGCGCGTCCAAGTCGCTGGCGGAAACTTCCGCGATCAGGGCGCACTCCTTGGCTTCTTGTTCTTCGACTTCCTTCTGTTTTGCTTCCCGCTCGGCGCGCTTGCGGTCCCGCTCCTGCTGCTCGGTCGCCCACTTGCGGGCAGTAGCGATGGTGTGCACGAAGAACGACAGCGCCTTCGGTTCTCGCTTACCGGCGTCGCCGTGCTCACGGCGGTGCACGGTGAGGACGTCGATGATCGCCTGGTCGCGCAGGTTGGCGAGCGCCAGAAGGTTGGCGATGGACTGCGCGAAGCCCGACCACGAGTTGTCGCGCGGCATCCGTTTTTCGCGCCGCCAGACTCGCGCGAAATCAGTGTCGTTCTGGATGAGTGCGTCGATCTGCTGCCTCAGCTCCGGCGCGAGATTCACTCCTGGCATAACATGGAGATCCCCATGCTCGATCCGGCCGGCCTCGTCAACGGAGCGCACCTCGATCTCGGGAACGTTCATCAAGTCGAGTATGCGTTCGAGATCTGACGGCTCGTATCTGCGGCCGGAAACTTCGATGACCTCCACTTTGCGGTGGTCGCCTGCAACCTTGCGATTGAGGGTGCCGACCAGGCGAAGCACACGCGACAAGTCGAACACCGAGTCGATCACGTACCCAAGCCGGCGCGCATTCTCGGCCAGCAGGTGGTGCCATCGTTGAGACAGCGCCTTCGCGCGTTCGCGTTCGCGTTCGTCCGGGCTTTCCAGTTGCCACGGCTCCCGGAACAGCCACCAACCGTACAGGCCGTGGCCCGAATCGACCGTCAGCGTCGGCGGGAACTCGAGTGGCAAGATCTTGCGCGCTTCCTCTTTGGTGGGCGGCAAGCCGGGCTTCGCGTGCGCTGGGCCCGCGACGTCGAGGTCGCAGACGAGACCCGGCAACACGGCAATCTCGTCGGCTTTGCATCTCGCGAACGGCCCGCGATCCGCGGCCGACAGCCCGACGCCGAAATAGATCGCATCGGCTTGGCAAGTCTCCACGAAGGCGACCGCGCTTTCGATGGACCGGAACCATTGGCTCCGCTTCATATCGCCGGTCACCGTCCATATAAGGAGGTGGTGGGGCGCGAGTCCCTCGGGGTGCAGCGTCCGCAGGAAATCGAATGTGGCAGACCCCGGCACGACGGCCGCCGCCGCCGGGAGGATGGTCTGCGCGCTCATGCGGCACCTCCCGTGCACCACACCGTCACCCGTCTGCGGGGCGCTGGACGCCCGAGCACCTCCTCGTATGCGCGGCGCCAGGTGGCCGCTTCGGCGGCGGTGGTGGGCCGGTCACAGCTGCCGCGGCGGATCAGCACGCGGCGCACCACCGCGACCTCGGCGGTGGTGAGGCGCCGCGGGCCCTCCTCGGCCATCAGCCGCCGATATGCGAGGCCGTCGGCCTCGGGTGCGTGCACTCTCACGAGGGCATCGACATCGCCGTCGATCGGCAGTACACTATAGCTGATCGATTCCATGGTTTTTTTTGGGCGCGCCGACATCACCCGGCGCGCACCCCCTCCTCTCTCAGATCTCTCTCAGTAGCCCAGCCAGCATCCGCGCCTCCTGGCGCCCACCGATGTCGTCGCGCTGGTTCGCGGCCAGAATCGCCGCCTCTACGGCGGTGCGCACAGCCTGGGGATCGCGGAGGCGCGCCAAGACTACCGGCACGCCGCCCATGGTCATCATTACCCCGACCTCGAGGGGCGGCATGGGCCGCCGGCAGCCGGTGCGCGGGGTTGTTTGCGGCATCGTAGTGCCTCCTACTCTGTTGTTTTGTCGGACCGCGTCAGGAAGGCTTTTAATCGGTTTTTAATCTCGGCCCAAGCCTGCGGCCCGCGCCTGGCCGCGATCATCGGACCAGACCGGCGTTCGCGCGATGGACGACGCTGTCGAGCCGGGTCCCAGTAGCGCAGAACCACGTCGGCGGCGCCATCGCCCCACCAACCGCGCGAGTGAATACGCCCCGCGCCCGCCGGCCAAGCGCCCGCGACCGTGGCTGCCACAGGAACGAGAGGATGGCTTGGTATCGCGCGTCGCCCAGTTCCCGCCTGCCGGCGCCGGCCAGCCACGCCTCCACATCTGCAGCGATGCGCAGGTCGGCCGCCTTGCCGGTCGCGCGCAGGGCGGCCAGATACTCGGCGGTGCCGATGCCCGGCGTCGTGAGCACGACGTGGCGCAGCTCGTCGCCGCCGCGCAGATCCTCGATCGCCACCATGTGAGCCTGCTGATCGACGCGTGCCTGTGCCGCCATCCGCTGCTGCACTGTGGCGACCAGGTAGCCCATCGGGTGCGCCGAGGTGTCGACGCCGCGCAGCACCGCCGCCGACGGCCGCCACAGCAGTTCGGCGAGCGCGTCGCGCCGCCGGAGGCCGCGCAGGCCAGCGTATGCCGCGACCGCTGCAACATAATCCTCATCGCCGTGCAGGACGGCGAGCCGCGCCACCGACACCGACCAGCGCTCCGCGGCGGCCGTGAGCACGTCTGGCGCCGGCCACGCGGGATCGCACGACCCATAGTTCCACTGCGCGCAGCAGCTCGCCAGCCCGAGGTACCACTGGCGCTCACCGGGGTCCGTGGACGCGCGCAGCGCCCACTCGAGCGCCTGCAGCACGCCGCGCGGGTCGTGGATCTGCAGCACGCCGCCGGCGTATGTGACCACGCGGCCGCCCATCACTTCATCGCCCTCAGCGTCTTTATCATTTCGGACAAGAAAATATCGCGGGACTCGGGCCACTGCTCGATTACCGCATCAACTGCTCGCATGACCTTCCGAATAACTGGCTCGAGCTCAAACGCCGGTTTGGCAGGTGGCGGCGCTGCCGTGGCGACCTTCTTGGCCGCCGCGCGCAACGTCACCTTGCCGTGCGCCACCTGCTGCAGAAGGTCGGGCGCGGCCTTCTGCAGCGTGAGCGCCTGCTGAACCTTGCGCTCTGATGCGCCGGTCGCGGCGGCTATCTGCTTCCGCACCTGGGGCGCGCGAGGTGCTTTCGGCGCGGCGGGCGGCGGGGAAAAGCCTTGAGACCGATTGGTCTCAAGGCTATCCGATGGTTTGGGTCTGCCCCTGCCTGCCGTTTTGCCGCCCTGCTTCGCGCCCTCTATCTGCTTCTGCTTGGCCGCTTCCTTTTCCTCCCACCCTTTGAGCGCAACTTCGATGGCGAGGATCTGTTCCAGAGTCAGGTGACGGCGTTCGACGTTCACGCTCCAGATCCATCGGGCGACGGTCATTGGTCCCTGGTAGATCGAACGCCACTCGGCGAACCTGGGCTGGACACCAGCGTCTTTGCACGCCAGCAGCCGGTTGCGGCCGTCGATGATTTGTCCATCGTGGACCACGATGGGGCTGATTAGCCCGTGGTTCTGAATGTCCCACGAAAGCTCAAGAAACTCGTCTCCCCCGAGCAATGGCAACAGGTCTGCAACCGGATGCACCCGCATGCCGAAGGGCGTACTGGCCGCGCCCGTGGCGGGCGGATCGGCGGATTGTGACGTGGGCCCCGCCATAGGGTTATGCCGCAGCGGGCGGGGCCTGGTTGCCGGCCACCAACTCATCGATCGAAGCAAACAGACTCGGGCCGTGGACCCGGATCGTCTTCCCAAACCGAATGCCTTTGATCTCGCCGCGCTGAATCCTCAGATAGATGTTGGCCCTGGATTCCCCGAGAACGGTCGCGGCTTCAGTAATCCGCAGCAGTTCGCGGTTGCGCAAGTCCGCGCGGCTGACGTTAGTTTTCATTTCCGAACCTCCTTCCGTCAAAATAGACCTTTTTGACTGGGCTGTCAGTAGGCAAGTTAGATCGTTAAAACGACTAGTCCTAGAAGTGTATAGGCGTGGTAGTATGGTGTCGAGTCGTTTAGAAACGGCCAATATTGAACGGGAGCGTCAAAACATGACAACACAAAAAGCGATTCGTCGCAGGAAGGCCAGGAAGCCGACCGGCAAGTGGAAAGAACTCGTCTTCGAGCTGCGCAAGCGAATCGAGGGCGTTGACGCGGATGGCAAGCCGATCTTGAGCCAAGCAGATTTCGGCAAGATCCTCCAGGTTGCCGGCATAACCGCAAGCAGGTGGGAAACGGGAGCACAGGACCCGCCCGGCTCTGCATTGGCACGCCTCGCGATTGTGGCGTGCAACACGGGCTCCTATGATCTGGAGGTTGCGTTTCAGACCGGGCGCGCCGGGGAGGACGCTATCGCCGCCAGCGACAAGGTGATCATCTCCCTACTGGCGTCGCTCTTTCGCTGGCGGGCAATGACGAAGGCGCAAGCGGAGCGGCCCGGCCTGCATGCCGAAATCCACGCCGCCGCGAAGACCATCTTCGATCTTGCCGCGCGCATTGTCGGCACCCAGTTGCCGGAAGCGGAGGAGGACAAGCCCGCCAGGAAGTTCCTGATCGCGGATATGGCAAGGCTGCTGCGACAGGTCTTCGACTCCGAGCACACGTTCCCCGCACCGATCGCGCGCGTGTTCGGCGCGCCGATGTATACGGTGGACGAACCGTTGGCCGGGAATCCAGCCAGCAAGCCCGAAGGGAGTGAGAAATGACGGACGAACGAAGGCGCGACGGGGACGATCAGAAGAAGCGCCGGCGAAAGCACCGGTCGAACGGCGAAGGATCTCCCTATCAGACGGGAGACGGCACGTGGCGCGCTGCGCTGGTAGTGGGCTGGAAGGGTCCAATACCGAAACGGAAATTCTACCGCGGCCGGACAAAGGCGGATGTGCTGGAGAAGCTCGACGAAGATCGTCGCGATCTCCGGTTGGGCATTCTGAGCGAAGCGCCCGAAAAGCAGACGCTCGAGCAGTACCTCGGATCTTGGATCAAGGACGTGGCCACACCGCGCGTGCGGCCGAGGACGCTGGTCCATTACCGCAGCCTCATCGACAAGCACATCGTGCCGACTATCGGGAAGGTCCCGCTCGTGAAACTCTCGCCGCAGCACGTGCAGACGATGCTCACGATGAAGATGGAAACGCTCAGCCCGAAGTCGTGTCGCCACCTGCGAACGTGCCTGCGCGTGGCTTTGGGCACGGCGGTCAAGTGGAACCTCATCCAGCGGAACGCTGCGGCATTGAGCGACGCGCCGACTCTGCCCGATCACCACGTCCGTTCCCTGACGGAAGAGGAACTGGCAGCTTTCGAGAAGGCATCCCAAGGCCACCCATTTGAAGCGGCTTTTGTGCTGGCGCTCGCCACCGGCGCCCGCGAGGGCGAAATCCTCGGTCTCCAATGGCCCCGCGTGGACCTGGACCGGAAACAGATCCAGATCGCAGTCCAGTTGCAGCGCATTTACAAGAAGCCTGGCTCCACGCCCGCGGAAACCAACGGCCCCAAGACGATGCTCGTCCTCACCGCGCCGAAGACGAAGAAAAGCTTCCGATTGGTTGTGCTGTGCGACGACGCCGTCAAGGCGCTCACGGCGCAGAAGATGCGGCAGGACGCCGACAGGCAACTCGCGTCCACACGGTGGCACGAGGCCGGCTTCGTATTCACCAATCCGGCGACTGGCACGCCGCTCGATCCCAGGACGCTAATCAAGTACTTCCACCAGGTCCGCGATGCCGCCGGAATCAAGGACCTTCGCTTCCACGATTTGCGCCACTCCTGCGCCTCGTTCCTGCTGGCGCACGGCGTGCCGGTAAAGATGATCAGCGAGATGCTCGGCCACTCGTCCACCGCCTTCACGATGGATGTTTACAGCCACGTCATGCCGAAGATGCAACAGCAGGTCGTCACGGAGATGAACGCGATTTTCGAAGCCGCGCACAAGGCGCAGAAGGACACCGAGGAAAAGGAAAAAGCCAGCCGGGGTGCTGCCACTGGTGCTGCCACCGCCCAAAATGGCCCAGTCAAACCCCTCGTCAATTAGCCGTATGTCTTTGAGTCTTCAAAGGTCTTGGTGGTGCGCCCGGGGTGACTCGAACACCCGACCTTCTGGTTCGTAGCCAGACGCTCTATCCAACTGAGCTACGGGCGCTTGCGTGGCAGGTTCTTTCCTAATGTAACCAATCGCGCCTCGCCGTGCAACTCTTGAGGATCGGCCTACACGGCCTCCGATCGCCTACATTCGGCTCCAGACCAGTTCTCCGTTCACCACCGTGGCCACCGGGCCGCCGCGGAACGTGCGGCCGTCGAACGGCGAATTGCGGCTGGCGGAGAACGACTGGTTCACGTCGTACGTCCATTCCACATCGGTGCTGAAGACGGTGACGTCGCCGGAGCCCCCGGCGCCAGCGTGCCGCGGCCCAAGCGCATCACCGATTCCGGGCCGGTGGTGAACATTTCGATCATGCGATTCAGCGTGATCCGGCCGGGACCGACCAGTTCCTCGAGTGCCAGCGCCAAAGCCGTCTCCAACCCGATGATGCCGAACGGGCAGCGTTCGAACTCCTGCATCTTCTCGCTGCCGGGATGCGGCGCGTGATCCGTGGCGATGGCCGTCACGGCCCCGCAGGCAATGGCGTCGAGCACGGCCGCGCGGTCGCCCGGCGAGCGCAGCGGCGGCTTCATTTTGTAGTTGCTGTCGTAGGCCGCCATGTCTTCGTCCGACAGGGCGAAGTGGTGCGGCGTAGCTTCGCAGGTGGCGGCGATGCCGTGCCGCGCGGCGTGATCGCACCATCGCCACGGCGTTGCGCGTGGAGATGTGCGCCACGTGGCAGCGCGCGCCGGTGAGTTCGGCCAGCACCAGGTCGCGGGCCACCATGATGTCCTCGGATGCGGCGGGAATGCCGCGCAATCCCCAGCGAACGCTTCTGGCGCCCTCGTGCATGTCGCCGCCGGCGGAGAGGTTGAGGTCTTCGCAATGGTCGATCACCGGCAGGCCGTAGGAGCGGGCAAACTCCATGGCGCGGCGCATCACGCGCGAGCTCATCACCGGTTGGCCGTCGTCGGAAATGGCTACGGCGCCCGCCGCTTTCATGGCGCCGATGGCGGCCAGTTCCTCGCCGGCGCTGCCCTTGGTGATGGCGCCGATCGGGAACACGTTGACCACCGCCTTGCGGCGCGCCCGTTCCACGATGTAGCTGGTGACGGTGGCGCTGTCGTTGACCGGCTTGGTGTTGGGCATGGCGCAGATGGAGGTGAAGCCTCCCGCCGCCGCCGCGCGCGAGCCGCTCTCGATGGTCTCGGCGTGTTCGAACCCCGGCTCGCGCAGGTGCACGTGCATGTCGATGAAGCCCGGGGCCACGATCATGCCGGTGGCATCCACAGCACGCGCTCCGGGCGAGGAAAGATCGGGCGCCACGCCGGAGACCCTGCCGTCCACGATCAGCACGTCGGCCACGCGGTCGGTCGCGGATGCCGGGTCGATGACGCGCCCGTTCTTGATGACGATGGACATGGTCTACCCGATCACCTTCTCCAGCACGGCCATGCGCACGGCGATGCCGTTCTCCACCTGGTTGAGGATCACCGAGCGCTGGAAGTCGGCCACCTCGCTGGACAACTCGCGACCGCGGTTGATGGGGCCGGGATGCATCACGATGGCGTCCGGTTTGGCCAGATCGAGGTGCTCCAGCCGCAGCCCGTAGAAGCGGAAGTACTCGCTGGCGGGAAAGCTGGCCTCGTGCTGGCGTTCGAGCTGCACGCGCAGCATCATGACGACGTCGGCGTCCTGGATGGCTTCGCGGATATCGTTGGTGAGCTGCACGCCGGGCGCAAGAGCAGCCAGTTCCACCGGAAGCAGCGACGCCGGACCGCAGAGCACGATCTCCGCGCCGAACTTCGCCAGCAGGTGTACGTTGGAGCGCGCCACGCGGCTGTGGGCGATATCGCCGATGATGGCCACGCGCAGGCCTTCGAGCGACGGGCGGTGGTCCAGGATGGTGCGCGCGTCGAGCAGCGCTTGCGTGGGGTGCTCATGGGTGCCGTCGCCCGCGTTGATGATGGGCGTGGGCAGGTGCCGCGCCAGAAAATGCGGCGCGCCCGAGGCCGCGTGGCGCATCACGATGGCGTCGGGCCGCATGGCCGCCAGCGTATTCAGCGTGTCCACCAGCGATTCGCCCTTGGTGACGCTCGAGCCCGACGCGGTAATGGAGACGGCGTCCGCGCCCAATCGCTTGGCGGCGATCTCGAAGCTGGTGCGCGTGCGCGTGGAAGCCTCGTAGAAGAGGTTGACGATCATGTAGCCGCGCAAGGTGTCGAGCTTCTTGCGCGACTGGCTTTGCATGGGCTGGAAATCCTTGGCGCGCGCCAGGAGCCCTTCGATTTCAGCGCGGTCCAACTCTTCGATGCCTAGAAGTCCTGCGGGCATGGCGGCCTCAGTTCACGGCGCTTTCCACCTTCTCCACCAGGAGCACCTTCTCGACGCCATCGATCTCCTGGAACTTTACTTCGATGATCTCGATATCGCTGGTCTGCACCGCGCGCCCCACGAAGCGCGCTTCGATGGGCAGTTCGCGATGGCCGCGGTCGATCAGCGCCAGGAGTTGGACGCGCGCCGGGCGGCCGTGGTCGAAGAGGGCGTCGAGCGCGGCGCGGATGGTGCGGCCGGTGTAGAGCACGTCGTCCACCAGGATAATGTCCTTGCCTTCGACGTTGAACTGGATGTCGGTCGCGCTGACGATGGGTTTGACGCCGACCGTGCTGAGGTCGTCGCGGTACAGGTTGATATCGAGGATGCCGACGGGCACCTGGCGGCTTTCGAGCGATTCGATCTTCTTCGCCAGGCGTTGCGCCAGCGGCACGCCGCGGCGGCGGATGCCGATGAAAGCGAGCTTATCGAGATCCTTGGTCTTTTCGAGGATCTCATGCGCCAGCCGGACGAGGGTCCGGTCGATCTCGGAGGCGCTCATGAGTTGGGCTTTTTCGCGGGTGAGGGACATAAGGCTCCGAAGGACAGGGTAGCATGGGTGGCGGCGGGCGGAGGCGCTCGTGGCCCGCACCGTACGGTGAGACAGCCGTCCGCTATCTAGGCAGCAACCCGAGCCTGGTCCGCCGGAGGCCCCACGCGAAGAGCGGCGACTCTGGGCGTCGTGCGGCCGGGCCGGGCGGATGCAGGTTCCATTCCAAGCTCGCGGCGCACGGCCAGTTGCAGCGAACGCCTCAGGCGTCGGGCGAGAACCAGGCGCTGGCTGCGGAGGCGCAACCCGGGAAGCAGTGAAATGCTGGCTCTGACGATCAGCAAGATCGCGATGAAATCGGCGTCAGTCATATGCGGTTCCCGGCCTTTCATGGTGAGTGGCGGAAAAACCGCGAAGAAGGGGCCACCAAAGGGCGAAATCGCCGCAAGTTCGCCCGAACCGCCGTATCCTATTGGGTGAAACGGGATTCACCCTATGAGAACCACGCACAACACGATTCTGATCACGGGCGGCGGCTCCGGCATCGGCCGCGGACTGGCGGAGGCGTTCCACGCCTTGGGGAACCAGGTCATCATCGCCGGACGGCGCAAGCAGGCGCTGGATGCGGCCACCGCCGCGAACCCGGGCATGGCGTCGCTGGCGCTCGACGTCGAGGACCCCGCCAGCATCCGCTCCGTGGCAGCCGAACTGGAGGCGCGCTTCCCGGCGCTAAACGTCCTCATCAATAACGCGGGCATCATGCGGGTCGAGAATTTTCGCGGGCCGTCGGGGGATGTCGCGGCCGCGGAATCGATTGTCGCGACGAATCTGCTGGGCCCCATCCGCCTCACCGCGGCGTTGCTGCCGCTGCTGCGGAAGCAGCCCTATTCCGCCATCATGAACGTCTCCTCGGGCCTGGCGTTCGTGCCCCTGGCGCCGACGCCGACCTACTGCGCCACCAAGGCCGCGCTGCATTCGTATACGCAATCGCTGCGCTTCCAGCTTCAGGGGACCGCGACGGAAGTGCTGGAGCTGATCCCGCCGTATGTCGCCACGCACCTGCTGGACGGGGCTTCCGACCCGCGCGCCATGCCGCTGGGCGAGTTTATCGCGGAGGTGATGGAGATCCTGAAGACCCAGCCCGCCGTGACGGAGATCTGCGTGGAGAAGGTGAAGGGGCTGCGGTTCGCCGCCGAAAGCGGGCACTACGATGCCATTTTCCGGGGACTCAACGAGGCCATGCGGAACATGGCGGAGTAGCTGTAGGGCGGGAGCTTCTGCGGAGGGAAGCTACCGCTCGAGAACGATCAAGCAATCCTGGGAGCCCGGCAACTCAGCGATACGAATTGCATTGCGCCGGAGCACTTCGGCCGCAATCCCGGTTGGATAATCGCAGGAACGCAGGATGACAATCTTGGCCCCTGGGATCTGCCTCGACAAACCTTCGAAATCGCTATCCGTCGTAACCAGGATGAACTCGTGAGCGGCGGCATACTCCAGGATTCTGCGATCACCGGCGCCTGCAAGACCGTTTTGAAGCGCACTCTCGGACTCAGGGAACAGGTTGCCCAACAACGCGACCAACTTCGGCGATAGGCTTTCGTCGAAGAGGAGCTTCATCCTCCGGATGCCTTGCGCCCCGCCAACTCAGCGGCGTAGGCGTATACGGCGAGGAAGTCCTCCGGCTCGAGCTGGGGATAATCGTCCAGGATCTGCTGCTGGGAGGCCCCGCCTGACAGCCACTCTAGAATCTCCTGAACGGTGATGCGGTGTCCGCGAATGCACGGCTTCCCGAACCGCACGCTGGAATCGATGGTGATGCGATCAAGGAGTGAATCGTGGGCTGCCGACATCTTGTGTTCCCTGGAGCCATTGTATACCGGCGGCGACCCGATGATTCAATGGGCGAGAAGGGCGTTTCCGCTGCTTGACATGAGCGGGACCTCACGGGAGCTTGGCGGGGCTAATGTCCACGACTCGGAGCGGGATGAACTCAAGCGGCCACTGGCCGAAGACGGAGAACGAGTCTGCCCTTTTGCCGCGCTCGTCTCTTAGCAGCCTCAGAAAACCCTCCACGAAAACCTCGTACCTAGGCGGCGAGCCAGGAAGATCCAGCTCAGAGGCCAGCGCCCAAATTCTGCCGTCCAGGCGATTGTCGCACACACGCGGCTTGGGAACCACCTCATCTGCTGGCCTCAACCGCAAACTCTCATCGCCCGCTTCCAATGATACGCCGTAGTGAGTACCTTGGGAATGCCCGGAGTTCCGTTGAAAGTCGCAACCCCCGTTTAGCCCACTTTACGACGCTTTGCGCCGTTTCACAACTCCGGACTTGGACGGTTCTTGAACTTCCAGGGCCCGGACTAGCGCCGGGATTTGTTTGTGCCCTATGATGCGGCGGAACTGCTTCTGCGCCACCAGCAGTCCCGAGCCGACCCAGCGCTCCCGCTGGTCGCCGCCATGCCAGCGCTTCACGTTCTTACAAACCTGCTCCACAATTGAAAATGCCGACTCGATCACGTTCGTGCTAGCCAGCGTCTTGCGCAGTTGCATCGGAACATGGAGCCGGTGGACGGTCAGGGTCTCTTCCATCCCTTCGCCCAGGCTTCGAGCCGCGCTGGGATTCAGGTCCATCAGTTCGCGGTGCAACTGCTGCAGCGCCTGCTTGGCTGCGGGGTAGTCTTCCATGGCGTAGGCCGCGTTCAGCCGTTTCGCCACCGCGGGTTTCTGTTCGTCGGTGAGGTGATCCAGCACGTTGCGCCGCTTGTGAACTTGGCACCGCTGGATCGCCGCCGACTCGCCGGCGTGCTTCTTCACCGCCGCGCTCAGCGCCTTGCCGCCATCGAGAACATACAAGCGCGGCGCGGTGAAGTCCAATCCACGAGTTACTAAGTCACCGAGTAACTCACTTACTACGGTGGTGTTTTCCGTGGCTCCCTGCCGAAGGCCCAGGATCATTTTGCGCCCGTCCTGTGCGATTCCCAACGCGGCCACCATCTGCTGCCCCGCGAACGGTGTCGCGTCGATCATCAGCGCGCAGAGCCGTAACTTATCCAGCCGCCGCTCCATCATCTCTTGTAACTTCGCCCGGCTCGCCTCGATGAAATGCTCGCTGACCGCGCTCTTCTCCAGACCGTACGCCTCGGTGAATTCGCGCACCGCCTCGCCGTATTTGCGCGTGCTCAACCCAAGCATCAGCTTCTCCCACACGGTCTCCGTCAGCGGCTCGCCACGATGGAACATTTCGTAGCTGCCCAGCCGCACTTCCTGCTCGTCGGTCGTGCGCACGCGCGGCCGCTCGATCGGCACCTTCTGCCCCATCACCACGCAGTAGCCGCGCTCGCTGCCCCAGCGCGAGGCCGTTCGCTCCGTCTGGCGTTGGCTGCGCTCGCCGACCAGCGCCCGCACTTCTTCCTGCATCATCAGGTCCATCAATTGCAGGCCGGCCTGGCGGATCAACTCGCCCACGCCCTTCCGCAACCAGCCCACCATCTCGGCCATGGGCAGCACCATCTGCACGGCTGGATTCCCTTCGGCGGCCATGGCCTCGAACTGCTTTACTGCTCGCTGCGCTTCAATCTGGTATGGTTTCTTCATGTAGCGACTCTCCTTTTCTTTGGCGAGAAATTCCCCTGAGGCTATCACGCCTCAGGGGAACGAGAGTCGCTACTTTCTACGGATTTCTACGATCTACCGGACATTCCCAGTACCTTTCAGGAAGCCAGTTACTGACACCCTTACCTTCTCGTATTTCTCAGGCTCAGACTTCAGGTCGTGTACCGTGACCCGCTGCGCGATGGGCATTCGGCAAGGATCAATATCGCCGCTCTTCTTTGGGGACGATTGAGCTTCGGCGAGAACGGTCCCCAGCAATGCGAGTCCAGCAAGCCTTCGCACCATCGGCCCTATTTTACGCCTTGGTTCCGACTGGCGATAGGGTCAGGTCCAGGTGGTCAGGTCCGGGTGACGGTCGTCCTGAAAAGTCTCCCAGCTACCTTCCGAAGCCCAATTAGGAAAGCCGGCGGTTTGCGTCACTGGTAAGCCACTCGCGTCAGTTGGCATATCCCCGCAGTCCACGTCTACGAGTTGCCAACGCGGACGGCAGCGGGGCTGGCTTCGGCAGTCCACCCCCTAAACGCCCGCCGGCCTTCTCTTATGCCAGTCCGTCCGCGCCTGGAACTCTTTCCCCACTGCCAGCAGCGTATTCTCCGCGAACGGCGCGCCCACCAATTGCAGCGCCACGGGTAAGTTGCCGGCGAAGCCGCAGGGCAACACCAGCGCGGGCAGGCCGGCCAGGTTGCCGGCCTGGATGATGCCACTGAATCCGGGGTCGGCAGCTTCGGCCGTGGCGGCGTCCGCGGCGAGGCCTACCGGCTTGTCCCCCATCGGCGCAGGGCCCGAGCGGCCGTACGTCACCAGCAGATCGACCCCGGCGAACAGCTTGGCGTACGCTTGCTGAATCAGCCGGCGGAGGCGCATGGCCTTCAGGTAATCGCGTGCCGGAATCTCCAGCGCGGCTCGCAGTCCGGCGATCTGCGCCGGGTCGGCCAGATCGTACACCTTGGCGCTGTTGATAAAGGGTTCGAAGACGGAGGCTTCCTCGGCCCGCAGAATCGTCGATAACACCGGGCTATAGGGAAACCTCGGCAGTTTGGTTTCGACTAACTGCACGCCGGTCTCGCGCAGGGCGGCGAGCGCGGCTTGGAATGCGGGACGCGCGGCGGGGTCGGCGCGGCCGGCGAAATCCACGGGTGCGAAACCCACCTTGAGGTCCTTCAGAGGACGGGCATATTGCGGCGTGTAGTAAAAACTCTTGCCGGCCGAACCCGCATCCTTGCCGTCCGCGCCGGAGATCGCTTGCAGGATGTGTCCACAATCCTCCGCGGAGCGCGCGAATGGGCCCAGCTTATCGAGCGTCCAGGAGCGCGCCATGGCGCCGTGACGGCTGACCAGGCCGTAGGTTGGCCGCAAGGCCGTCACACCGCAATACGAAGCGGTGGTGACCATCGAGCCCGAGGCCTCCGATCCGATGGCGAAAGTCACCAGGCCCGCGGCCACGGCAGCAGCCAATCCGCTGGACGAACCGCCCGACCAGCGCGCGCGATCCCAGGGGTTCAGCCCGGGGCCGAACATCGATGCCGACGTGGACCGGTAGCCGCCGGAGCCCGCCAACTCCACCAAGGAGAGCTTGCCGGTGAGCACGGCGCCGAGCGAGTTGAGCTTCTCGATCACCGTGGCGTTGTAGTCGAACGCCTGGCCAGCGTATGGTTTGGCGCCCCAGGTGGTGAGTTGGTTGGCCACGCTCAGCAGGTCCTCGACAGCGTAGGGAATGCCCTGCATCGGCCCGCGCAGGCGGCCGATCTTGAGATCGTTGCCCACGGCGATGGCCTGCCGCCGGGCCTGTTGCGGCATCGGCAGCGCCAGGGCGTTGTATTGCGGGCCAAGCCGCTCCAGGCGCGCCGAGAAGGCGCGGATCAACTCTTCAGCGGGAAACTCCCGGGCCACCAGACGCACGTTCAACTCGGCGATGGTGGCGAAGAAAACGTCGTTGGGGATGGCCGCCATACCGCCTCACGCCTTGAATTGGAACGCCGGTTCGCTATCCATGGGGATGGCCTGTTCGGCCAGAATGGCGCCGTTGGCTTTGATCCGCGCGCGGGCCGTGTCCAGCAGGGCGTCGCTGCCGGCTGGCGGATTGGGCGGGGCGTTTTGCCGCGCCACGGGAGCCCCGGCCAGCGCCGCGGCGGGCGCCAGAACGGTTGCGAAGTCGCGCCGCGTGAGTTTCATAAGGACGCCCTCACTTGTGAGTTTGCATCGTCTGGTGGTCGTGATTGTGATTCTGATTCTGGCCCTGTTCCAGCGCTTCCACCGCGGCTTTCAACATGGCGGACCGCGGAGCCGTCTGGCCGGTCCAGATCTCAAACTGCTTCACCGCCTGCTCGATAAACATTTCTAGCCCCGGCACGATGGTCTTGCCCTGCTCCTTGGCCTTCCGGATCAGCAGGGTCTCGAAGGGATTGTACACCATGTCGAAAACCACGTCGGCGGGGATGCTCCCGTTGAAGAAGCATTCATCGACGTGCGGGAACATGCCCAGCGGCGTGGCGTGGACGACCGCGTCGAAATGACGGCCGGGCAGTTGTTCGCGGACCAGGGCTTCGGCGTCGCAGACCTTGGCCAGCGAGCGCACGCGGTCGAGATTGCGGCCCACCAGCGTAACCTTCGCTCCCGCGTCGGCCAGGGCGAACGCCGCCCCCCGCGCCGCGCCGCCGTTGCCTACGATCAGCACGGACGATTTCGGCAGCCGCAGCAGGCGCGAGAGCGGCCCGGTGACGCCCGCCGCGTCGGTATTCGTACCGCGCCACTTGCCGGCCTTACGCCACACCGTGTTGACGGCGCCGATCCGCTTGGCCAGCGGGTCCACCGCGTCCAGGTAGCGGATGATCTTCTGCTTGTGCGGAATGGTGACGCTGAAGCCGGCCAGCGGCAACCGGTCGGCCAGCGAGAAGAAGTCCCTCAGGTACACCGGCGCCACCAGGAACGGCAGGTAGACGGCGTCCACGCGCCGCGACTGGAACGCGCGGTTGTGCACGGCGGGCGAAATGGAATGGCGGATCGGATCGGCGATCACGCCGTAAACCTTGGCCGATTTGGCCAGCTTCTCCACCCGGTAGAGGTGCCGCAGCGAGCGCGCGGAAACCTGCCCGGCGGCCGTGCCTTCGGCCTGCATGGGCGCGGCGTAGGTGTACAAGCCGCCGAACACCGGCGAGAGCACACGCGTGGGGAACCCCAGTTCGCCCATGGCCAGCACGATGAGACTCTGCTTGGGCAGCGCGCGGGCGGCCGCCAGCACGCGTAGGTTGTCGGACGGTTTGCGCGCCGTGGTGACGATCTTATACGAGTCGGCCGGCACGCGCAGCATGCGGGCAACGATCGTATCCAGCGGCGGCGTGGCCTCGAAATTGTGGTACGAGACGATCACGTAGGCCCGGCCGCGAAACTGGTGCAGCCGTTCCTGCGCGGCTTCCGCGGTTTCGATTTCGACGTCAATGGCGGCCGCTCCGTTGCGCACCGCCAGGTCGAGAATGGCCAGTTGCTCCTCGATGCTGCCGTTGAACCGTCCGTGGTTCTGATGGCGGCGGCAGGTAACCAGCAGGATGCAGTCGGGGAACTGTTCGAGGAAGCCGCGGATGGCTTCCGCCCCCTCGCGGGGTTGGCCCAGGAAATCCAGGCGGAACTCCAGGAAGACCTCGCCCGCCTCGGCTTCCCGGCGAGCGTGGTCGAGCAGGGCGGCTACGTCCGGAAGGCCCAACGCGATGCAGATGCGCGGGAGAGAGCGATTTTGCGCCATCTTGAGCTAAGACAACCCAGAATACCACAGCCGGGGCGGTTGCCCTTTCGACAATCCAGAGCCGAACCCGCCGCGTCAGCCGGCTTCGGTGGGCTTCCGCACATCCAGCCTGGTCCTCCATTCCTCCAGGATGGCTCCAGCGTTGCCCGTCGCCACGCGCGCACAGCCGGCCTGGCGGGCTTCCAGCACCTGGTCGAGCGTCCGCAGCCCTCCGGCGGCTTCCACGCCGATCGCCTCCGGCAGGTGCTGGCGCATCAACTTCACGTCGGCCAGGGTGTATCCGGAGGGCGCGAAGCCGCTGGATGTCGAAACGAAATCCACCTGCGCATGCTCCGCCGCGCGGCAGCCGAGGATCTTCAGTTCGTCGGTGAGATAGGCGTTTTCCAGGATGGCTTTCAGCCGCGCGCCTTCCTTGTGGCACAGATCCGACAACTGCGCCAGTTCGATCTCGACATACTGGAATTCGCGCGACAGCAGGTTGGGGATGGCCACCACCGCGTCCAACTCCCTGGCGCCGCGCCGCAGCAGGTCGCGCGCTTCGTACAGTTTGGCGGCGGTGGTCTGGGTCCCGTGAGGGAATCCCACGACGCTGGCGGGCGTCACGGAACTGCCTTCCAGCAGGCGCACGGCGAGGTCGATATCCGACGGCCGCACGCAGGCGCAGGCAAGGCCGCTTCTTCTGGCCAGTTTCAGCCCGCCGGCTACCCGTTCGCTGGTGAGATCGGGCCGCAGCAGCGTGAGGCCGATCGCGCGCGCGAGGTCTTCGTAGGTGGCGAGTGGTGGCGTGGCTTCCTGATCCACGGGCTACTGCTTCTTGGCGTTCTTCCTGGCGGCGGGCGCGGGCGGCGGGGGGCAGTGCATGCCCAGCGACTCCAACTGCTTGCACGCCTGGCCGACTAGGGGATCGCTGCGATGGTGAATGATCAGGTCGCGGAATTCCGCGCCGGCTTCGGTCCGCTTGTTGGAGCGGAGAAGACTCATTCCCTTGAAATAGCGGGCGTCCGCGTTCTTGTTGGCCGTATCGGGGTAGTGCTCCAGCACCATGTCGAAATCCTTGGTGGCGGTTTCGTAATCCTGCTTGGCGTAATGAACCATCCCGATGTAATACTGCGCGTTGGACGCGAAGGCCCCCTTATCGAAGTACTTCAGGTAGTCGGCGAATTCGGTGAGCGCCATATCGTAGTTGCCGGCCTGGTAGTCGCGGAGGGCGTTCTGGTACATGTCCACCGAGGACATGGGCGGCGGACCGGGATTGACGGGCGGCTGCGCCTGGCCGCCGGGCGCCCCGGCCGTGGACCCCTGAGGTTGCGGCGCGCCGCCGGCGTCGACAGCGGCGGGCGGTGGCGCCGGAGGCATCTGGATCACCTTGATGGCTTTGTTCATATCGTCCAGCATCGCCAGGATTTTCGTGAGCTGGCTCGACACGTCAGTGAGGTTCTGCTCGGTGGTGCGGAGTTCCGAGGTGAGGTTGTCCATGCGCGTGGAGAGGCCCACCACCGGGGTGACCACCTTCTCTTCCTGCGTGCGCAGGCTTTGTTGCAGGCTGCTCTGAATGCCCGCGATGGCGGCATTGGCGCGGCTGGCGGACTCCGCCGCCTGAGAAGTGACGGTCAGGAGATCGGCGAACTTCTTGTCCTGCGACTGTTGCAGTTGCTTGACCAGGTCTTGCAGGACGGCGAGATCTCTCTGCAGTTCCTTAATATCGTTATTGGCCGCCGCCGATGCGAATGGCGGCGACGCCAGCGCGGCCAGCACCATCAAAACGCTGAAGCGTCGAAACATGGACAACCCTCCTCGATAATCGGTGGGGCAAGCGGCTGGCCTGCCCCTGGATGAACGATTTACTGTCCGGGTGAAAAATGCACTCTGCGGTTCTTTTGCCAGCATGCATCGTCGGATTCGGTGCACTGCGGGCGTTCCTTGCCATAGCTGATGGTCCGGATATGGTCGGCGGAAACTCCCAGTTGCACCAGGTAATCCTTGGCGGCTCCGGCGCGGCGGTCGCCCAGGCCGAGGTTGTATTCGGCCGAGCCGCGTTCGTCGCAGTGGCCCTCCACCACAATAACGGCGTTGGGAAAATCGGCCAGCAGGGCCTTCAGCGCGGCGGCGTCCTGGGTCAGAACGCTCTGCCCGTCGCCGCGAATCTCGCTCTGGTCGTAGTCGAAGAAAACGTCCTGGAGGCCATTGGCCACCCGCTGCTCGAGCGTCACGCCGGCGGGCGGCCGCACAGTGGCGGTCCGGGGCGGAGGCGCGGGCGCTTCCGTCACCGTCACGGTCACGGAGGCCGTGACGCTGCCGCCCGGCCCGGAGACGGTCAACGTGTAGGTGGTGGGCCGGCTCGGGAACACACGGCGGCTGCCGGTATTTTGCACCGTGCCGATGGTCTGGTCGATGGCGACGCTGGTCGCCTCGCCCGTCACCTGCCACCGCAGGGTGGACGACTGGCCGATCAGGATCGAGGTCGGCTCGGTCGTGAATTGCGCGATTACCGGAGCCGCCGGTTTCACCACCTCAGCCTTGAGTGGGGCCGTCGCGGGCTCCGGCGGGGGAGGCGGCGGAATCGGCGCCTTCTTGTTGCCGCACCCCGCGGCGAACACCGCCAGTGAAATCGCTAGAAAGATGGTTGGGCTCGTACGTTTCTCGAACATGAACATCGTCTCCTGATCTTCGCGAACTACTTTCCCCATGCGGGGTTCAAATTGTAACCCTGGCTGGTGAGCTTCTGCGGCTGCGTCCCATCCGCCAACATGCTGTAAATCTGTTCCGTACCGCCGCGCGTCGACATGAAAGCCAGGTGCACCCCGTCGGGCGCCCAGACCGGATTCTCGTTGCGGCCTTCGTCGTGCGTCAACTGGATGTATTTTCGCGTCACCACATCCATGACGAAAACATTGAACTTGCCGGTGGCGTAGCCGCGCGTCCAGGCGAACGCCAGCGTCTTTCCGTTGGGGTGCCACGACGGATTGGTGGCTTCGCCCGTGCCGTCGCTGATGCGCTCCACGTTCCCGCCGTCGATATTCATGATGTACACCTGCGGGTGGCCCGACCGCCCCGATACGAACGCGATCTGGTTTCCGGTCTTGGGGTTCACCTTGGGCTCGACGTCAATCGATCCGGGCGCGCTGATCGGCCGGAACCCCATGCCGTTCAGGTCGGCGATGAAGATGCGGCAGCAGTTGTCGTCGGGGGCCGAGGAAGCGTAGACGATCTGCTTCCCGTCGGGCGTGAACGAAGGAAACGCATTCACCGAAGCCCTCTGGTTGTAGAATCGCAAGTCGCGAACCGGATCCACGGAAAACACAAATATAGCAGGTTGGCCCTTGGCATAGCTGGTAAATGCGATTCTCGCGCCATCGGGAGAAACCGCGGGAAAAATGGAGCCTGGAGGCAGACCGTTGAAGTGCGTGAACTGGCGCTGGTTGGAGCCGTCGGCGTCCATCGCCCACACCTCTCTGGACGCCATCTTATTAGCCTGGTGCGTGTAATAGATATGACTGCCGGCGAGGCACGTGCCGCCGAACTGGGTGATGATGTCGCAGGAGAATTCGTGGGCCGCCTTGCGGCTGCCGGCTTCGTCCACCGATCCCACGTAGTTCTTGGCGATCACCTGCGCTTCGGCGGGAGTGCCGCGGCGCATGTCGAACACGAAGCCGCGCGCCACGAAGACGCCGTTCTGCACCGCCGCATATCCGAACGTCAGGTAGGTGGTCTCCACCGGAGGTCCGGACCAGTCTCTCATCCAAAGTCCGTTGCCCGTGACCGGAGGAGGCGGCTGCCCGCGCCTGGGCCGGCCGGTCGGAGGCGGGGGCGGAGCCTGAAAGTCGGCCGGCTGCTGCGGAATCCGCGGCGGGTAAAAAGACTTAGACGCCATGTTGAACAGCCCTGAGCTCTCCACGTCGGCCCACAAAGTCTGGTTGAAAACCGCCACGTAGTTCTGCGCGTCTCCCGAGCCGCGAAAATCGGGGATCGCCATGCGCAGCCGCTGGGAACTTGTAATCATTCCCGTAAAATCGGGTTCCTGGGAAGCCAGCACAAACAGCCCGCCGCCCGCCATCATCGCCAGCCAGACTAGTTTCTTCATCAGCGCCTCAATTCGAACGTCAACTCGATGTCCGCCTGGTTGCGGGTGAACGCCGCCGGAATCTGCGGGAAAGGATTGGCATCCACCACGGCCCGCTGCGCGGAGCGATCCAGTTGTACCAGCCCGCTGCTCTGTTTGATCTGCGGCAATCCGGCGAGCGTGCCATCGCGCCGGATGGTGAAGGCGATCACAACCTGCGGCGCGTTGCGGACCTGCGGCGGCACGTCGTCGGTCTTCCAGTGTTGCGCCACGCGGTCCTGCAATTGGTTGGCATACCACCCCAGCCGCTCCCCGAAGGGTGAACTCGTGCCCATGCCCAATTGGCCGGAGCCGGTCTTGCCGAACATGGGCGAGCTCATGGCCTGCCCGGTGGAGCCGTACAATTGGTTGGGAAGATCCTTCTGCTGCTCGCGCCATTTGTTGGGCGGCGCGGCTTCCTCCTGCGCTTTGCGCGACTTGTTCTTCCCCTTCAATGCGATGGCGTCGCTGTCCGCGGCTTTCGCTTTGGCCGCCTTCGGCTCGGTCTTGGCCTTGGGCGGCGGCGTGGGAACCTGCGACTCGGTGGGGTTGGCCACCGGGTTCTCCGGACCGGTCCGCCCCGGCAGGGGGATTTGGGCCACGGTATTCACCGCCACAGCACCCCACCCGCCGCCGTTCCTCGCTCCCCAGCGCTCATGCGGCCCCCCGGACACGCCGTATCCGATCAGGGTTGCCGCAATGGCGGAATGCAGCGCCACCGAGAACCAGAACGAAGGCGCCATGCGCTCGGGCTGATCGAGGATGTCGGCGTGCGCCATCACTGCCTGCCTTTGCTAAGCGAGTCGTCCGGCTGCGTCACCAGGTTGACCTGGAACTTGGCCGCTCCCAGGGCCGCCGCCACCTGCGCGATCGGCTCCCAGGGAGTTTGCCGGTCGGCTCTCAGATAGACCGCTTTGGGGTTGCCGAACCGCCGGTGAATGGCGTCGGGGATTTCGCCGATAGTGATGGGCTTCTCGTTCAGGAAAAGGCCGGCCTGGCGGTTGATATTGATTACCGGCAGCTCCTGCGCGCTCTCCTTGACCTCGGTCACCCTGGGCACGTCGATCTGGATGCCGAACTCCATCACGTGGGCCGTCAACATGAAGACGATCAGCAGCACCAGCACCACGTCGACGAATGGCGTGACGTTGATCTCCGCCAGGGGGGCGCCGCCGGGCCGCCGGCGCGATCCGAACCCGCCGTTGCCGAAGCCGCTGCCGTTGCTGGTCGAGATCGCCACGTCTTCTATTCTCCGAAACCGCGCTCCGCCATGTTAAGAAACTCCAGTGCGAAATCGTCCATTCGCGCCGCCATCTCGCGGATTTTGTGACCGAAATGGTTGTAGAAAATGGCCGCCGGAATGGCCGCGAACAAACCCGCGGCGGTGGTGATGAGCGCTTCGGCGATCCCCGGCCCCAGCGACTTCAGGCTGGCGGCCCCCTGGTTGCCCAGCGCCACGAAGGCGCTGATGATTCCCAGCACGGTGCCCAGCAGGCCGATGAACGGGGTCACCGACGCCGTGGTTGCCAACTTGTCCATGTGCCGTTCCATCTTGGCCAGTTCCTGGCTGAGGCCCAGTTGCAGAGCCCGCTCCACCGCCACCCGGTTGGTCAGAGCGCCGCGCGATTTCACCTGGCGCTGCACTTCCTCGTAGCCGAAATCGAAGACCGTGACCAGCGGCGCGGGGCGATACCCCTCGCTCGCTGCCATCGCCTCCGCCAGCGAGCCGGCCTTGCGGAAAGCGCGTAGAAAACGCTGGTTGGCGCCGCGCGCCGAGCGCAGCGCTCCCCACTTGGAAAAGACAACCGTCCACGAGTAGACCGAAAAACACAGCAGGACGCCAAGAACCGCGAGTCCTCCAGGACCGCTGTTCCCGACCATTTGCCAGAGATCGTCAGGTTGAAGAAAAAGGGCTACGGCTGCTTCGAAGGGCAATGGTTCTCCTAAACTCAAATCTATCACAGGGACGCTCGAAAGCACCCAAAAGACGGGCCGGCGGCGCATGAAAGATTCCTCATAAATCGAGTGATTTGACGGGCTTGCGCACGTGGCTTGCGCTTGGGAGCAGGCGGAGCCGCCGCCCGCTTGACCCACGGCCGTACCCATCGGACGTTGCGTGGAAGCCCCCTCGACTGCCCGCCGGATTGCATGGGAGCCCCAAGCTCTTTTCAAGCCGCGAAAAACAGTCCATGCGGCCTCCCGCCCAGTCTGCCCGCGGAATGCTATGCACCTGAAATCAGTTAACTCTGGTTCCTCACTGCCCTCAAATAGGGGTACTCACGCACTTCCCAAACAGGCCTTGTGTGGGTTCGCCATTTTCCCCCAGAAACCCGGTTTGTCCATTAAGAATCAGCAGCCTAGGATACACTGGCAAGCTCAGCGGGGGACACGCTTAACTAAAGAAACTATGGACTAATAGTCCTAGTGGTACTAGTACATAAGTATGGGACCAGTACCACCCAGCCGGGAAGACGGCAGCCCAACAACGAACTCCTCCGATTTCGGGCGGCCGCCATTCCCGGCGAAAAACTGTCCTTACGGAGGTTCGTTCGCTATGTTCAAAACCGGCTTGATGCCCTTGGCGGCAATCTGCACGACTCTGTTGGCCGGCACGCTGAGTGCCCAGACCAACAACGCTGCCACCGAAAACACTGCGCGCCTGCAGAGCGCCATCAGTCTCGACCGCGCTACCTATTTTCCAGGTGAGGAAGCGGTTCTGACCCTCTCCGCTAGAAATCCGCAGCGGACGCCGCTGGAAGTGTCGGAGCCCTTTGCAAGCACAACGGGGTGCTTCGACTTGTCCAAGCTGGCGGGCAACGGGTCGTTCGTTCCGCTGTCGTCGCGCCCTGTATGCCCATTCCGGCCGATGGAGTCGGCCGCTGCAAGAACTTCGTTCGATGCGGGCGAGGAGAGACGGGCAACGCTGACCAGCGAGGCTCTCTGGCAGAACGCCGACTCTTCGGCGTTGGGTCCCGGGGTCGGCTATTATCAGGTCGCGTACCACAACTCGAACGCCTCGGCGGTCTTCCACATTGTCGCTCCCCATTTGGAAACGGCGACGGCAGTGCGGTTACACGACGTCGCCTATACCGATCCTGCCAACGGGCACGCCGTCCGCGTGGCGGCGTATCTGCACGTATTCTCGGTCCGCTGGTACAACCAGAGCTTCCTGTGCGTGGCGCGATCCCCGAGCCTCCAGGACAAAGCAATCGTCTCCGACGCCGGCGGCAATGTCGTCAGCGTGAATGTTCCGTACCGCCGGCTGGCAACGCTGCCTAACCCGATCGTTTCCATCAAGGCCACCGCCAACCAGCAGGACAATCTCGCGATTACCTGGACGGATTCGACCGGCGGGTCGCAGATGGTGCTGGTGGCGTCGGGCACGCCCGGCCCGCGGGCAATCGGAGGCATCGAAGTCGGCCTGGACTCCACGTTTGAGAAAGTGGTCTCTGGGGCGAGCCTGCAGCTTCACGCCCGGGTGGCTGGTGCCGGCAATAGTTCGGTTCGATGGAGTGTAGCGCTGGGTCCGGGCGCCCCTGGCGGAGCTCCCACCGGCAATGTTACCGCAACCGGACGCTATGAAGCTCCCGCCGAGGTCAATGCGCCGTATCCGGTAATCGTCATAGCGCAGAGCCTGGTTGACTCCTCCAAAACGGCCCTGGGCGTGGTTTCTCTACAGCCGCAAACCCATATGACGATGGCGGAGCCTTCGAACGCGGTCCTCACACCGACACTGAAGCCTGTGGCGGCGTTCACGGTCAGCCAGGCGCGCCCTGGCGCAGTGCAGTAGCTTGCCGCCCGCGAGACACGGGGCCGGGACCCTCCTGAACCGGCCCGGCCCGCGCGTCTCCTGGAACACAGGAAACACCGCCCCGGCCGGCCTGCCGGGACTTCCCTTCCCCGAACCGCGCCGCTCCGCCCAGCCTGCCGCGAATCCCCTTCCCTTCCCCGAACCGCGCCGCTTCCAAGCCCGCTATAATCGCCTCTGAGTGCTGCTCGAACTGGTGGTGGAAAACTACGCCGTGGTGGAGCGCCTGCGCGTGCCGTTCCACGCCGGGCTCAACCTGCTGACCGGAGAGACCGGCAGCGGCAAGTCCATCGTGGTGGACGCGCTCGGCCTGCTGCTGGGCGCGCGCGCATCGGCCGACATGATCCGCACCGGCGAGGCCCGCGCACGGGTGGGCGGCATCTTCGACGTGCGCGAACAGGCCGCGCTGCGGCGCATTCTGGAACCGGCCGGCCTGGAAATCGAAGAGGGCGAACTGCTCGTCGAACGGGAGATCCTGGCCAACGGGAAATCGCGCGCGTTCGTCGGCAGCCGCCCGGTTTCCGCCGCGCTGTTGCGAGACCTGGCGCCGTGCCTGGCCGAGATCCACGGACAACACGACCAGCAGCTTCTGTTCTCCGCCGATGCGCAGCGCGAGATGCTGGACGCCTTCGCCGCGCATCGCGGCCTGCTGGATACCATCGCGGGCGTCTTCTCCCAGTGGCGCTCCGCCGCCGCCGAACTGCAGGAACTCGAGCGCGGCGAGCAGGAGAAGCTGCGCCTGCTGGATCTTTGGTCGTTCCAACGCAAGGAAATCGAGGATGCCGCGCTCCAGCCGGACGAAGACGCGTCGCTCGAAAACGAACGCCGCATCCTGCAGAACGTGCAGCGCCTGGAGGAAGCGGCGGCGTCGGCCTATGCGGCGGTGTACGACGGCGACGATGCGGCCCTCTCGCGGGTGCGCTCGGCCGCCAAGCGGCTGGACGAATTGTGCAAGATCGACCCATCGCTCGGAACGTTGCGCGAGCAGTTGTTGGCGGCCGACCTCAGCCTGCAGGAAGTAGCCTACGGCCTCCGCGACTATCTCGGCCGTCTCGAAGCCAACCCCGGCCGCCTGGATGAAGTGGAGAACCGGCTGGCGGCCATTGACCGCCTCAAACGGAAGTACGGGTCGTCGATAGCGGGGACGCTCAGTTTCCTCGAGGACACGGTCCGGCAGATCGACGCCCTGGAGCACTCCGGCGAGCGCATGGAGGAATTGCGCCGCGCCCGCCAGCGGCTGGCCTCCGAATACGAAACGCTCGCCGGGGAGTTGCGCGATCGCCGGGCGGCCGCCGCACGCAAACTGGAAAAGCGCGTGGAAGCGGAACTGGCCCAGCTTTCCATGGAGCGAACCGTCTTCCGCGTCGAGGTTTCCACGGCCGCCTGGTCGGCGCACGGAGCCGACCGCGTGGAATTCCTGGTTTCGCCCAACCTCGGCGAAGAGCCGCGGCCGCTGGACAAGGTAGCTTCGGGCGGCGAGATCTCACGCATCGCGCTGGCGTTGAAGACGTGCCTGGCGGCGCCCCAGCGTTCCGCCACCGACGCCGTGCGCACCCTGGTGTTCGACGAAGTGGATGCGGGGGTGGGCGGCAGCGCCGCCGAAGGTGTGGGACGCCGTCTCAAGAAACTAGCCGCCGCCAACCAGGTGCTGTGCGTGACGCACCTGCCGCAGATCGCCGCCTTCGCCGACCACCACTACCGCGTCGAGAAGCGCGAATCCCAGGGCCGCACCCTGGCGGTGCTGAGCGAGTTGGACGCCGTGGGACGGACGCGCGAAATCGGCCGCATGCTGTCGGGCCAGAAGCTCACCCCGGAAGCCCTCAAGAACGCCGAGCAGTTGATCCGCTTGAGCGCGGAGTAGGTCCTTGGCAGGACTCCCGCCATGCCGCCCACCACGCCCGCTCGCACCATTCGCGCCGATACCCGGCGCCGGCGGCGAACCCCGGATCGCGGGCAAGCGTAGCGGCGGGGCCGTATGCGCATCGCTCGCGCCTTCGGGTTCAGGCGTCAATGATATAATTCCGGTTGGGATGCGTCTGAAACCGTCCAAGCCAGTATGCAGTGCAAGGGCAGTTTCCGCATCGGCAGCAGGGGACGTTCGACCTGGCGTAGCCGCCGGCGACAGGATGTCCTGGTTGCACATGCGGGCACAAGCTCGCGTACCGGTTGACGGGAGGCCAGTCTGAAACCATGATGGAACAGCCCAACGTACCCGAGGGCCAGGGCAAACCGGGTTGGCAAACCTGGTTGGCGGGCCGGAATGAGGGCTGGCTCACGCGGATCTCGATCCTGGTAGTGTGGTTTGCCGCGGTGGCGGCGATGTCGATCCGCCATGTTCCATTCCGGGACGAAGTCAGGGCACTGTCCATCGCGGCCGGGGCAAACAGTTTGCCTGACTTGTTTCAGAAGCTGAAATTCGAGGGTCACCCTATGCTGTGGTATGTCCTGCTGGGCTTGGCCCATCACATCGTTCCTACCCCGGGAGTAGTCAAGGCGGTGAGCGTGGCTGTGGCGTTTGGGAGCGTCGCGATCTTCCTTTTCAGGGCTCCGTTTCCACTGTGGTTCCGCTGCTTCTTCCTTTTTTGCGGCCTGCCGTTCTACGAGTATTCCGTAATGGCGCGCAACTACGGCATCAGCATGCTTCTGATGTTCGCCTTTGCGGCCTGCTACTCGAGCAGGCGGAATCCCGTCTTGCTCGGCTTCATCCTGTTCCTGCTGGCAAACACCAACGCGCCCTCGCTAATCCTGGCGGGTCTCCTGCTGGGAATCCCGATTTGGGACTACATCGCGTGCGGACGGCGGGTTGAAGCACGGCCACGCCGGATAGCCGTTGCCGCGGGCGCCGCGCTGGCGATTTCCGGCATCGTTCTGTGCGTCCTCACGGGCGGGCGGGCGGGCGGCGACAGCACGGTGTACCGGGTAGTTCCAGCTTCCCGGCTGGTGGCTTCCACGGCCCGGTCGGTAGTGGACTCGGGAGGCCAGTTTCTGGCGATCACGGGGATGGATACCGGGGCTTCCGGAATGGTCCGGTTGCTGGAGCACGGCGATTCGCCCAATGGCGTCGTCCAGGCGCTCAGTGCCGGATTGTCGTATCTCCTCCTTCTATTTGCGATCGGCGGCCTGCTCAAACGCCCGATTCTGCTCTTGGCCTCCTTAGCCGCTCTGTGGGGCATGGCGACTTTTTTCAGGGCCATTTACGCGGGCCAGTACCGGCAACAAGGCTTGTGGCTGGTTTTTGTTCTGACGCTGTACTGGCTGGCGGAGGCGCGCCAATATCCGCTTCGGTGGCCAAGGCTGACGGCCTGGCTTCAGCGGATCTCGTGGCGTCTCGCCCTGCCGCTTCTGCTCCTGATCAGCTTTGTGATCGGAGCGCACAAGGCGGTCGCCGATTGGCGGCTTCCCTACAGTTCCAGCCGGGAATTGGGGCAACTCCTCCACTCGAGCGACGACCTTCGGCGCGCGGTCGTCATGGCTGAACCGGAGTGGCTGATCGATGCGGTTCCGTACTATGCGGACAACCGGCTTTACTTGTTGCGCCAGTCCCGCTACGGCGACACCGCCAGGTGGACCCGTTTCGAGAAGCTCCGGATGAGTCTGGGGGAGCTTCTCTCCACGGCCCATCGAGTCCACACGGAAAGCGGGCGTCCTGTGGTGATCGTGATGTACCACTCCCTGGATGCGCCGCAAAGCGAAATCGACGACTTCGAGCAGTTCCGGTTCTCATTTACCGAAGCCGAAGCCGCGCAATTCCGCGCGGAGACGAGGCATCTGGCTTCGTTTCGCCGCGCCAGGTCGGGCGAAAACTACGACGTGTACCTGTTGAACTGAAATGCCGTCCACGGTGCCGGCGGCGACCCGTTCCAGGGCCAGAACTCCCGATCTCGTCCCCGTGATTCCGCGGGTGGCGCGGAAATTGGATTGACCCCGGATTGCGCTTGCGCAGTGAGCGGTGGCGGCGTAAGACTGGGACATGCCACAGTTGCAGTTGCCGATCTTCCCGGCCGGTACGACTCCCCTGACGGCCGAGTTGGCTTTTGATTGCCAGGATGGGAAAGTGACCTACCTGAATGGGTATCTGCCGGTGTTTCAGCATGCGCAAGAGGACTTGACCGCTTTCCGGCTATTCACCAGTCAAGTGGTGGTGAACGGTACGGCGAGCCAGGCCGAAATTGCCCGAGAGTTTCACGTACCGCCGAAAACCGTGAAGCGTTACGTGAAGCGATTGCGGGAAGGTAGTTCGAAGAGCTTTTTCGAGACACCGCGGAGGCGCTCGGCATCGGTGCTCAAGGGCGAGGTGAAAGAGCAAGCGCAAACTCTGTTGGACGAGGGGCGGGCAGTGCCGGAAGTGGCGAGGAAGCTGGGAGTGTTGCCCGACACATTGCATAAAGCCATCCGCGCCAAACGCCTGCACCAGCCCAAAACAAAGAGAATCTAGCCGGGGCTGGCGAAGCTGAGGCGACCAACAAGAGCGAGCGCAGCGAAAGCGACAGCGCTGCGGTGATGGGGTATGCCACCACGCGATCCGCCGAACGGGTAGCGGCGGCGTTGGGAGGGCTGGCGCCGGTATCGGCGCCGATCCAGTTTGAAACCGCGTGCGACGTTCCCAAGGGTGGCGTGCTGCTGGCGCTGCCGGCACTGCTGGCAGCGGGGCTGTTGCGCCGCACCGCGGCCCTGTACCAGATGCCCAGCGGCGGCAACTGGCGCTGTTTGGCGCCGTGGGCCTGTCAGAACTGGCCGGGAAAGAAGTGGATGGGTATCAACAGAAAAAGGGACAACTACAGGAGGCCATCGAGGACCTGGATCGCCAGATCCAGCAACTCAAAGCGCAGCGCAAGCAGACGCCGCATCACATCGCCGTCAAGGATCTGCCGGAATCGGATCGCTTCAGCCGCCTGCTCACCGAGCGGAAGCGCTTCATCGACACCATCATACTCATCGCCTACCGGGCCGAAACCAGTATGGCCTCGCTACTCCGCGACAAGCTCACCCGGGCCGACGATGCGCGCGCCCTGCCGCGCCAGATCTACGACACCGAGGTCGATCTGATTCCAGATCTCGAGAACCAAACCTTGACGGTGCGACTGCATCATCTCACGCAGGCCGCCCACGACGAGGCGGTCCGCTATCTATGCGATCAACTCAACGCCACCGCCACCATCTTCCCCGATACGGATCTCAGGCTGGTCTACCAGTTGGGGGCAGCGCAAATTCCTTGAGATCGGGAGTTCCGAAGGTCCCTCCCGAAGGCCCAACCCCTGTGCAGCCGGGCAACGGGCGTGCCCCACTTTGACGGCGCCGCAAGGCCGGACCAGGCTATCGCGCCAGGGACGGCACTTCGGCACCACTCCGCGCGGCGCGGGGCGTCAGCGTCCGCAGGCGGCGACTACCTCCGGAAGGTGCGCCAGCGCGGCGGAAGGACGGTAGTTCAGGAGGCTCTCCGCGTGCTGTGCGTGACGCACCTGCCGCAGATCGCCGCGCTCGCCGACCACCATTACCGCGTCGAGAAGCGGGAATCCCAGGGCGGCACCATGGCGGTTCCGAGTGAGTTGGACGCGGAGGGGCGGACACGCGAAGTGGGCCGCATGCTGTCGGGCCAGAAGCTCACGGCGGAAGCCCTCAAGAACGCCGAGCAGTTGATCCGCATGAGCGCGGAGTAGGCCGGCGGCGGGGCTTCCGCCACGCCGCCCAATAATCCGGCCGCCGAGCCGGAGGTCTCTGTGCACGAGGCAGGAAGGGATACGGCGCGTCCGTGAGGGGATGGCGCCCGTCAAGCGAATTGGAAGCCGGGGTTCAACGGGGCTAGGGACGGCACCTCAGCACGGCCTGCGTGTACGGGATGTAGAACAGATCCTCCCGAATCTCCGACTCCACTCGGGAGAATACACGGTTCGCCAGTCGGACATACTCCTTTTCCAGCCGCACGTGTTCTCCGCGATCGTTGTCGAGTAGAAACTTGGCAACCTTGGACTGGCCGGGGACGTAGGCGAGTTCCATGGCGATCAGGACGGCATCGGGCTTCATTGCCGACCGGGCGAGCCGGAATGTTTCGACAGTGGTGTCGTCGTCAAGATGGTGGACGACTCCCATCAGAATCACGATATCGGCCGGGGGGACTTGCGGCAGATACTTTGGGCTGAATAGATCGCAGTAGAATTTCCCGCGATCCCCGTACCGGCGCCGGGCATAGGCAATGTAAGCGGGGCTGATGTCAAAACCGTGGTAATCCGCGCCTGGAAGCCATCTGACCGGGTATCCCGGACCGCAGCCGATGTCCACCACCACCATTCCCGGCCGGAAACCGGAGTATTCCTTCAGCGTTTTGTGCCTGGCGTGGATTCCACCGACGAGCGCCTGGTACGCAAGGTACACAGCCGGGTGTTCCATAATGCCGCTGACGAGGGAAAGGATGGCCACAGCATTTCCAGCCTAGCACCGAATCCGCACGGCGCGGATCCAGCGTCAGCGTCCGCAGACGGCGACTACCTCCGGAAGGTGCGCCAGCGCGGTGGAAGGACGGTAGTGCAGGAGGCTCTCCGCCAGGCGGATATCGGCCACAAACCGGTCGATCTCCGCCTTCCGTGCGCCGGCAAACTCGATTGCGGACCGCGACCCGGTAAGCTGGAGGATTCGCCGGGCCAAATCCGCAAGCCCAGTCGCTTCGCCGCTTCCGATGTTGATGGTTCGCCCGGCGACAGGCGCGGCCGAAACTTTCACCAGGGAGTCCACCACGTCGCCGATCCAGACGAAATCGAGGACCTTATTCTCGCCGTAGATAACCAGCGGGCGGCCGCTCAACGCATTGGCCAGGAACAGCGGGATGACGCGTCCGGCGTCTCCGGGGCCGTAGACATTCGCCAGCCGGAACACCACGACATCCATCCCCGATTCCATGAAAACGCGGCAGTAGAGTTCGCCCGCCGCCTTGCTGGCGCCGTAGGCGTTCCCCGGGTTGAGCGGCGCGCATTCGGGAACCGGCAGGGCGGACGCTTCGCCATAGACCTCCCGCGAAGACGCGAAGATCAACCTGCGGACTTCGCACTGGCGGGCCGCCGACAGGACTTCGAAAGTTCCGGCCACGTTGGTGGTGAACGAATAGTCGATGTCCGCCACGGCTCCGAGCACGTTGGCTTGCGCGGCCAGATGGTAGACAAGGCCGATACCGTCCATGGCCGCGCGCACGGTCGGGCGGTCGCGGATGTCACCTCGCAGAAACTCGACCCGCGGAGTTCCCTCGAAGGTGTTGCGGCCGCGGTAGAGGTTGTCGAGAATGCGAACCGAGACGGACGGATTCTCCAGGAGTCTCCGTACCAGATTTTCGCCGATAAAACCGGCGCCGCCGGTCACCAGGACGTTCATCGCAGTTCGCTATCGGTGCCGGCGCTAGCGCCCGTCCGCCGGGATAGCGGCCGCTCCGCCGCCTCCGGCTCCGGCAGGTTGATCCGTTTGCGCACCAGCCACACCGGCCGTTGTTTCACCTCTTCAAACAGCCGTCCCATATACTCTCCCAGGATTCCCAGGCAAATCAACTGCACGCCCGAGGAAAACAAAACCACGAACACCAGCGACGTCCATCCGCGCGCATTGCGCGGGTTGAATCCCAGGAAGGTGTAGTTCGCAGAATATTGGAGCACGACCAGAAAGGCGCCGCAGATGGAGAACAGCGCCACCAGGACGCCCAGAAACACGATGAACTGCAGCGGGCGGTAACTGAAATTGACGATCCCGTCGGCGGCCAGCTTAAAGAGCTTTCGGAAGGTGTACTTGGGTTCGCCGGCGTACCGCGCGTGGCGCTCGTAGGCCAGGCCAGTCTGGCGGAATCCCACCCAGGTCCGCAACCCTCGAATGAAACGGTTGCGCTCCGGCAAGTCGTTCAACGCATCGACGACTTCCCGGCGCATCACGCAGAAATCTCCGGCATCCAGCGGGATGTCGATGCCGGCCAGGCGCTTCAGCAGCCGGTAGTAGACGTGGTAGCAGAATCGCTTGAAGAGGCCTTCCTTCCGCTTGGTGCGAATGGCGTAGACGACATCCCAGCCCGCGCGCGCCTTCTCCAGGAAGGGCAGCAGGGACTCGGGCGGGTCCTGGAGATCGGCGTCGATGACCGCCACGATATCGCCCCGGGCGTGCATGAGGCCCGCGGAAACGGCCGCCTGATGCCCGAAATTTCGAGACAGGCCGATCACCTTCAGCCGGGGATCGCCGGCCAGACTCTCCAGAATCTCCAATGTACGGTCGCGGCTTCCGTCGTCCACAATCACCAGCTCGAAGTCCTCACCCCAGGCGGAACTGGCGGCGCACACCCGGCGATACAATTCCTCGATGCCGGCTGCCTCGTTGAATGCGGGGACCACCAGCGAAATCATATAAAGTGTTCCCGCGGCCGGGGCCGCGCCGCCATGGCCGGCAGAGCATACCGTTGGGAGGTTTCGTGGTGCGTGGCCACCCGGGCCGGATCGCGCTCCGCCAAGCGCGCCAGCAGCCGCTCGTCCATGTTGCTATCCGCGCCGCCGCGCGACCAGAGCTCGAAGGGCATCGGGCCTCAGCTTAGCACGTCTGCGAAGGTCCCGGCCCGGCGGGGGGTGAGCCACATAGTAATCCGGAAGTCCCGCCAACCGAATTATGGTATCTATAGAGGGTTCCGGTCCGGGCCATGGTGGAAATGGGAAAACTCTCTCGGGTGGCCATAGCCGCCATCGCGCTGGCGGTGATTGCGTTTGGAGTCCTGCGCGTGCGGTCGACGCTGACGGTGTTCAGCTCGACCTTCGACGAACCGGATCACATAGCCAACGGCATGGAATGGCTATCCCGCGGCACGTATACCTATGAGCCCAAGCACACGCCTTTGGGACGGGTCGCGGCGGCGTTCCCCTTATGGCTGGATGGATCGCGGACGGTAGGGCTGGCCGGCGCATGGGATGAGGGCAACGCGATCTTCGCGTCGAGGGCCAGGTTCAAGACCGATCTGGCGAAGGCGCGTTCGGGCACCATCGTCTTCTTCGTTCTGATGTGCGGCGTGGTGTTCTGCTGGTCCAGGGAACTGTTCGGTCCCTGGATTGGGCTGCTTTGCCTGTTGGAAGTTAGCCTGTTGCCGGCGGTGCTCGCCCTGTCCGGGTTGGTGACGACGGATATGGCGGGCGCCAGCACGTTCCTGCTCAGCCTCTGGATGCTTTTGCGCTGGAGCCGGCAGCGTACGGTCTGGCGCGCCGTAGCAGCCGGTTTGTGTATCGGTTTGGCGCTGCTCGCAAAACTCTCCGCGGTGCCGTTCCTTCTGGGATGCGCGATGGCGTGGTTGGCGCTCCAGTGCTGGATGCGCCGGGGCTGGCCGCCGGAGGCGATTCGGTTTCGCCTGGGGCAGATTCTACTGATCGGGCTCAGCGCGTTTCTGCTGATCTGGGCGGGCTATCGTTTTCAGAGCGAGCCGCTGTCCCGGGCCAACACCGTCCGCCTGTACCAGACGCGGCTGGACCAGCACACCGTTTCCGGCCGGCTGATTTCTAAAGCCCTGGATGTTCCGATTCCGGGCGGCAACATGATTCGTGGGTTCGGCGATCTACTCCTCATGGAACGTGGGCCGACAATTCTCCAATACTTCCGTGGAGAAGTGAAGAGGGGCGGCTGGCATCTCTACTTCCCTGTCGCCTTCGCGGTGAAGGCGCCGCTGCCGTTCCTGATTCTTTCGGGAATCATGCTGCTGTTGGCGGTGCGCGTGGCGATCCGGCGAGGGGAGATCGAATGGTGTTATCCCGCGGCTTTTGCGGCCGTCGTCTTCCTGGTTTGTTTTCCCACGCACTGGAATATCGGCACGCGATACCTGCTGGCGCTCTATCCGCTGTGCTCGATCGGCTCGGGTCTGGCGATCAAGACCATGTGGCAGAGCCGCCGTTTCACGCTGGCAAGCCGCGCCGTTCCGATCGCGCTTATGCTCTGGCTGGGCGCGGAGAGCGTTTCCGCCCATCCGGATTACCTGGCCTACTTCAACGAGTTGGCCGGTTCGCATCCGGAGAAGATCCTGGTGGAGGGCGATCTCGACTGGGGCCAGGATCTATACCGGCTCCAGCAGGAAGCGGAGCGCGTTCACGCCCGCCCCCTTTGGGAGTTCTACTATGGTTCGACCAGTCCGCAAGCTTACGGTTTGGACGCCCGGAGGCTGCCCGACGATGGCACGGTGGCCGGTTGGGTTGCCGTCAGCATGCGCCACTTGCTCTTTTCCCCGGAGCGATTCGCATGGCTGGCACCCTATTCGTGGCGTCCGGTGGGCAAGAGTATCCGCTTGTATTATGTCCCGGAACCGGCGCCCGCACCCTCCGCGCTTCCCAGCCGGGAGCAGGCGCTGACGATGCTTCACCTGAGATGAAGACGGCCGGCGTGGGTGGGGCGCGGCAAAAACGCCCTATAATCGTTAGTGATGCCCGTTCTTTCCGCATTAGTGACCGGTTCCTGCGGCCTGATTGGTTCGGAGGTTTCCGTCTTTCTGGCGCGACAAGGTTTCCAGGTTACTGGAATCGATAGCAACCATCGCGCGCTTTTCTTCGGACCCGAAGGCGATACAAGCTGGGTACTGGAGCGCCTGCGCCGCGAGATTCCCGGCTACCGGCACGAAGCCCTCGACATCTGCGCGCGCGACCGACTGCTGGCGCTGGTGGACGAGTTGCGCCCCAAACTGATCGTGCATACCGCCGCGCAACCGTCGCACGACCGGGCCGCGGCCATTCCGTTTCTCGATTTCGAAGTCAACGGGGTGGGCACGCTGAACATGCTGGAAGCCGCCAGGAGGTCGTGTCCGGAATCGCCGTTCATCCACATGTCGACCAACAAGGTCTACGGCGACCGCCCCAACACCATTCCGCTCGTGGAACTGGAGACGCGCTGGGATTATGCCGATCCGGCCTACCAGAACGGCATCCCCGAAGACTTCCCGGTGGATCAGTCCAAGCACTCGCTGTTCGGGGCCTCGAAGCTCGCCGGCGACGTGATGGTGCAGGAATACGGCCGCTATTTCAACATGCCCACCTGCTGCCTGCGCGGCGGATGCCTTACGGGGCCGAACCACTCCGGGGTGGAACTGCACGGCTTCCTCAGCTACCTGGTCAAGTGCAACCTGGAGGGGCGCGAATACAAGGTTTTCGGTTACAAGGGAAAGCAGGTCCGCGACAACATTCACTCCGAGGACGTGGCGCGCTTCATGCTGGAGTTTTTCAAGGCCCCGCGGGTGGCCGAAGTGTACAACCTGGGAGGCGGCAAAGGGAATGCCTGCTCCATCCTGGAAGCGTTCCGCAAGACCGAGGACATCACCGGGCGCCCCATGCAGTGGCGATATGTGGACGAGAACCGCATCGGCGACCACATCTGCTACTACAGCGACCTGCGCAAGATGGTGCGGCACTATCCCCATTGGGACCTGACGAAATCGCTCGACGCCATCTTCCAGGAGATTGCCGAAAGCTGGATGCGCAGGCTGCCGGACAAGGCAACCCCATGAGGATTCCGGGCTCGGGACCGGCCTGGAGCCGGCCTTGAAGAGGATGACCGAACCGCCCAGGCAGGAGCCCATCAAGCTCCTCTCGGTGGTGATTCCCTGCCGCAACGAAGAGGGCGCCATCGCCTCCACCGTCGAGCACCTGTACGTGGAGTTGCGCCTCCACGGCGTGGAGCACGAAATCGTTCCGGTGGACGACGGCAGCACGGATTCCACGTGGGCCGTTCTCGAGGAGTTGCAGGGCCGCATTCCCACCCTGCGGCCGGCGCGGAACACCGGCGAGAACGGCTTCGGGCGCGCCATCGTGCTGGGGATCGACCACAGCCAGGGCGACGGCGTGGTGGTCATGATGGCGGACGAATCCGACGATTGCCGCGACGTGGTGCGCTACTGGGAACTGCTCAACCTGGGCTGGGACGCGGTGATGGGCTCGCGCTTCGTCAAGGGCGGCGGCGTGATCGATTATCCGGCCCACAAGCTGCTGATCAACCGGCTGGCCAACCTGTTCCTGCGGGTGATTTTCCGCGCGCCCCTCAACGATTTCACCAACGCGTTCAAGGCCTACCGGCGCCGGGCGCTGGACGGCTGCCGTCCGTTCCTTTCGCCGCACTTTAACCTGACCGTGGAACTTCCCTTGAAAACCATTGTCCGCGGCTACTCGTGGACGGTTATGCCGATCACCTGGCGTAACCGGCGGTCCGGCATCTCCAAGCTCAAGCTCCGCGAGATGGGCAGCCGCTACCTCTTCATCGCGCTGTATTGCTGGCTGGAGAAGTACTTCAGCCGCGGGGATTACAAGCAGCGGCATCGCCAGGGTTGAGACTGTGGCCCGCCAGCCTGCGCGCGTGCCCGGCATTCGCTGCAAACCCGAGGATCTCCCCCGTTTCCCCTTTGGTACACTGTTAGGAACTGGGGGACCCATCTTGAATCGGATCGCTATCTACCTTACATTCGCCTCCGCCCTGGCCTTTTCCGGCTGCCAGAAACCGTCGGCGCAGCCCAAGGGCGCCGGAGGAATGCCGGTGTTCCCGGTGACCGTGGCCAAGGCCGCGCGTCAGTCCGTCCCCACCGAGTTGCGCGTGGTCGGAACCGTCGAAGCCAGCGCCGTGGTACAGGTGAAGTCGCAGATCGCCGGGCAACTGGTGGGCGTGGAATTCGCCGAGGGCCAGAACGTCGCCGAGGGCGACCTGCTGTTCCGCATCGATCCGCGGCCGTACGAAGACGCGCTCCGCCAGGCGGAAGCCGCCGTGTTGCGCGACCGCGCGCAGATTTCGCAAGCCGAGGCGTCCCTGGCCCGCGACGATGCCCAGGCGAAATTCGCTTCGAGCGACGCGCAACGGCAGGCCGAGTTGAATCGCGGGGGCCTGACGCCGCGCTCGCAGTTCGACCAGGCCCAGTCCACCGCCGAAGCCGCCATGGCTTCGTCGCGCGCCACCCAGGCGAGCATCGAAACCGCCAAGGCGGCGCTGGCCGCCGATGAGGCCGCGACGGCGAAGTCGCGGCTCGACCTGAGCCACTGCGAGATCCGCGCCCCCCTGAGCGGCCGCACTGGGAACCTGCTGGTCAATGCCGGCAACCTGGTGAAGGAAAGCGACGTGGCGCTGGTTGTGATCCACCGGGTTTCGCCCATCTTCGTGACGTTCAACGCTCCCGAACAGTATCTCGCCGCCATCCGCCGCCTCAACTCCGTGAGCCGGCTGGCGGTGCGCGCGTTCGCCGAGAGCGACCCGTCGCACACCGCCACCGGAACCCTGGCGGTGATCGATAACACCGTCGATACCACCACTGGCACCATCCGCCTCAAGGCCACCTTCGACAACCGCGACGGCCTGCTGTGGCCGGGACAATTCGTCTCGACCGTGCTGACGCTCGATACCATTCAGGACGCCGTCGTGGTGCCGTCCGAAGCGGTGCAGTCCGGCCAGCAAGGGTCGTTCGTTTACGCCATGAAGCCGGACACCTCGGTCGAGATCCGGCCGGTGGTGCCCGGGCGGAGTTTCGGCGCGCGGACGGTGATCGACAAGGGACTCTCCGCCGGCGAAACGGTGGTCACGGATGGCTTCCTGGTGCTGTTTCCCGGCGCCAAAGTGCGCGTGGTGGAGACGGCCAAGACGGAATCGGGGACGCTGTGAACCTCTCGCGCATCTTCATCGAGCGCCCGGTGATGACGGTGCTCGTGACCTTCGCCATTTTGCTGTTCGGCGCGGTCGCCTTCCGCGGCCTGCCGGTGGCGGCGCTGCCCAGCGTGGATTATCCCACCATCCAGGTGAGTGCGGCCCTGCCCGGCGCCAGCCCCGAGACCATGGCGTCCTCCGTGGCCACGCCGCTCGAACGCGAGTTCTCCACCATCGCCGGCATCCAGCAGATGAGTTCCAGCAACTCGCAGGGGTCCACCAGCATCACCGTGCAGTTCACGCTCGACCGCAGCATCGACGCGGCGGCGCAGGACATCCAGGCGCATATCGCCGCGGCCGGCGGCCGTCTGCCGCCCAGCATGCCGCGGCCGCCCACTTATACCAAGGCGAATCCGGCGGACCAGCCCATTTTCTATATGGCCCTGAGTTCCGGCACGCTGCCGCTCTCCAAAGTCACCGAATACGCCGACATCCTGCTGGCCCAGCGCATCTCCATGGTGAGCGGCGTTTCGCGCGTGCAGGTGTACGGCGAGCAGAAGTACGCGGTGCGCGTGCAGGTGGACCCGGACAAGCTGGCGTCGCACAACATCGGCATCGACGAAGTGCAGCGCGCGGTTAGCGGCAGCAACTCCAACCTGCCCACCGGCCGCCTGGACGGGGCCAAGCAGGCCTTCACCATCGAATCCAACGGCGCGCTGTTCAAAGCGGCCGACTACCGGCCCATTATCGTCGCCTGGCGCAACGGTTCGCCGGTGCGGCTGGACGACGTGGCCAACGTGGCCGATAGCATCGAGAACGACAAGCTGGTGGCCTGGTACAACGACACCAAGTGCGTGCTTCTGGCCATCAACCGCCAGCCCGGCACCAACACCGTGGACGTGGCGGACGGCATCTACAAACTGCTGCCGGAATTCCGCCGCGAGATCCCCGGAGCGGTGCAGCTCAGCGTGGCCTTCGACGCGTCGCAATCCATTCGCAATTCCATTCACGACGTGGAATTCACCCTCATGCTGACCGTCTGCATCGTGGTGATGGTGATCTTTCTGTTTTTGCGCAATTTCTCGGCCACGCTGATTCCCGGCTGCGCCGTGCCATTCTCCATCGTGGGCACGTTCGCGGTGATGTACCTGCTGCGCTACAGCCTGAACAATCTCTCGCTGATGGCGCTGACGCTCTCGGTGGGCTTCGTGGTGGACGACGCCATCGTGATGCTGGAGAACATCGTGCGTCACATGGAAATGGGCGAGACGCGCATGCAGGCGGCGCTGGCGGCCTCGAAGGAGATCGGCTTCACCATTCTCTCCATGACCATCTCGCTGGTGTCGGTCTTTATCCCGGTGCTCTTTATGGCGGGCATCGTGGGACGCCTGCTGCACGAGTTCTCGGTGACCATTGTGGTGGCGATTCTCATCTCCGGGTTCGTCTCGCTGACGCTGACGCCGATGCTCGGTAGCCGCTTCCTGCGCGACGAGCACAACCGGCGCCACGGCATCTTCTACCGCGCACTCGAGGGCGGATTCAACCTGCTGACCTGGTGGTACGAGATGACGCTACGCCTGGCCCTGCGCTTCCACCCGGTGACCTTTCTGGTAGCACTGTCGATGCTGGTGGGAACCGTGTACCTGTTCAAGACCATGCCGACGGGTTTCATTCCCAGCCAGGACAGCGGATTCATGTTCGGCGTCATGCAGGGACCGCAGGACGCGTCGTACGAGTACATGGTCCACCACACGACGGCCATCAGGGACATCGTGAAGGCACATCCGGCCGTGGACAGCACCATCGCCTTCGTCGTCGGCGGCGGCAACCAGTCCTTCGTGTTCGTGAAACTGAAGCCGCGCGGCGAGCGCGCGCTCTCCGCCGATCAGTTCATCGACCAACTGCGCCCGCGCCTGTTCTTCTCCGTTCCGGGAGTGATGGCGTTTCTGCAGAACCCGCCGCCCATCACGGTGAGCGGGCAGAACTCGGCCAGCGTGTACCAGCTCACGCTGCAAAGCGCCAGCCTGGACGAAATCTACGCCTGGGGACCGAAGCTGAAGGCCAGGATGGCACAGTTACCGGGTTTCGTGGACGTCAACAGCGACCAGCAGATCTCCAGCCCGCAGATCATGGTGGATATCGACCGCGACCGGGCCCTCGCCCTGGGCGTCACGCCCGCGCAGGCGCAGGACGCGCTCTACAGCGCCTACGGCTCGCGCGAGGTTTCCGTGATCTACGCGCCGGCCGACCAGTACTCCGTGATCCTGGAACTGGCCAAACAGTACCAGCGCACGCCCGACTCGCTATCCAAGCTGTACGTCCGCTCCTCGCAGGGACAACTCGTGCCGCTGGACGCCATCGTGCGTACCAAGCTCCAAACCGGCCCGCTCACCATCAACCATTTCGGACAACTGCCGGCGGTCACCATCTCTTTCAACCTGCTCCGCGGCTACTCGCTGGGACAGGCCGCGCAATCGGTGGACGATGCCATCGCCGAGCTTCGCATGCCGGCAACCATTTCCACCGCGTTCCAGGGGACCGTGAAGGAATTCCAGAGTTCCTTCCAGAACCTCACGATCCTGCTGGTGGTAGCCATCCTGGTAATCTACATCGTGCTGGGCGTGTTGTATGAGAGCTTCATCCATCCCATCACGATTCTCTCGGGCCTGCCCTCGGCGGTCTTCGGCGCGCTGCTCACGCTCCTGCTTTTCCACAAGCAACTGGACCTGTACGCTTTCGTGGGCATCATCATGCTGTTCGGCGTGGTGAAGAAGAACGCCATCATGATGATCGATTTCGCCATCGGGGCGCGGCACAAGGGCCTGAGCGCGCGCGATGCCATCTGGCAAGGCTGCCTGCTGCGTTTCCGCCCCATCATGATGACCACCGTGGCGGCGCTGTTCGGCACGCTGCCCATCGCGCTGGGATACGGCGAAGGCGCCGACGCGCGGCAACCGCTGGGCCTGGCAGTGGTGGGCGGCCTGGTGGTCAGCCAGTTCCTGACGCTCTACATCACGCCGGTGATCTACCTCTACCTGGACTGGGTGCAAGGGAGGCTCGCGGGCCACCGCGAGACGGAACAACTGCTGGCGTCGCGGTAGGCTCCCAGCCCGCCCGGCAGCGCTGGCATCGGGCTGTGCTTCCTGGCTGGGCGATGCCGGCCGCGGCCCGGCTTCCGGCGTCGGCGTCCGGCCTCGACAACCATGCCGCCCGCGCGTTCCAAGCGGAAACCGCCGGAATCGGGCGGCGCCGTGGGTTTTTCACTGGCTTTGTGTCTGGCGCTTCTCCGTGCGGCGGTGGCGGGGTTCGCCGTCCGCAGCCGCAGGTGGGCCGCTATCTCCGCGGGCTCCGTGGGGGTGACAAGGTGTTGGAAATGCGCCTTCTGCCGCAGCAGGCCAGTTACCGGTTGCCGTCCGGGCGGCCCGCAGCATGCCATTCTGCCCCACAAGGGCGCGCCCGGCGTCCACTTTCGCGTCGCGCGCCCGGCGTCCACTTTCGCGTCGCGTGCCCGGTGGATGGCACCGCATTGAGCCTGTCGAGGCTAGGCTGTAAGCAGCATATTTTCCAATGGCTTGCCATGGTATATTAAAGCCTGTTAACACCCTCGGCGCAGCTTCCCCGCGCGCCGCGGCGTTCCCGAAAAAGTGAGTGCTGGCTTGATCCAAAACGGTGATATCTCGTACGGAGCCCCCGGCCGGCTGGCGGCCGCTGCGTCCGTGCTTGGTCGAACCTGGTTGCTCGCCGCGGTGCTCGCGGCATGCATCCTGAGGCTCTGGATCGTACCCCTGCCGTCGAGCTTCTGGGTGGACGAGATGGCCACCGTATTCGTGGTGCAGCATGGCGCGGCGGACCCGTCGTTTCAGGCCGCTCCGCAAGTGCCGGCCTCGCTGTACTACGTCCTCCCGCGGCTCGCTCAGTCGCTGTTCGGAGTGTCGGAAATCGGCTATCGCCTGCCATCCGTGCTGTTGATGTTGGCCGCGTTACTGGCGATCGCGCGCCTGGCGCAACGGCTGATTCATCCGGATGCGGGATGGTTCGCGGCGCTGGCGTGCTTTCTTCTTCGCGAGTTCAACTATCAGGCGGCGGACGCTCGCCCATACGCCCTGGGCACCTGCATGGCCTGCGCCAGTCTTCTGTTCCTGGTGCGATGGCTGGATTCCGGACGTTGGCTCGATGCGCTGTGGTTCGTGGCGTTCGGAACCCTGGTGTGGAGAGCGCATCTTCTCTTCTGGCCGATCTACGTGGTGTTCGCGGTCTACACGCTGGTCCGCCTGCCGCGCGGAAAGGCCAGGGTCGGCTGGCTTCAGGCCGGCATGGTGTACGCGGCGCTGGGCGTCTCCCTCTTGCCGGTGCTGCGCGAGGCCTGGGAACTGAGCCGCCAGGCAAGCGCCCACGTGGTGGCCGAAATACCGACCGGCGGGGACTTCGTCAGGGCGCTGAAACTCGGCTTCGTGGTGCCATTCTGCGCGGTGAGCGCCTTGCTCGGCCGCTGGTTCAGGTGGCCGCTGGTCAACCGCCCCACTTCGGTCGAATCGATCACTCTGATACTCGCCTTGTGGTTGTGCGATCCGGCTTGTCTGTTCCTGTTGTCGCGAGCCAGCGGAGACAGCGTGTTCCTCTCGCGCTACCTCTATTTGGCGCTTCCCGGAATTGCCCTCACCGGCACGCTGGCCACGGCCGTTTTTCTGCCGCGCAACCTCTGGCGGCCGATGGCGGCCGTGCTCGGAATCGGGATTCTGATCTTCGCGGGGCGATGGAATCACGTGGCGTTGGCGCACCACAATTCCGACTGGCGGGCCGCATCGCGCGCCATCAACCGGGAGGTTGCCGGGATGGACGTTCCCATCCTGTGTCCCAGTCCCTTTATCGAGGCCCGTCCACCCGTCTGGCGGCCCGGCTACCCGGCTTCGAGCTTTCTGTATTCCCATCTCGCCGTCTATCCGGTCCGGGGAGCGGTGTACCGGTTTCCCTTTGAAACCTCGCCGCAGGCTGAGCAGTTTGCGGCGGAACTGGCGCAGGGCAGGCTGTCCACCTCGAAGGAGTTCATCGTCTACGGCGGAGACCGCGCAACGCGTTTCTGGCGCAACTGGTTCAGCGCCAGACCCGAGTTGGCGGGTTGGCGCATCCGCGGGTTGGGCGCGTTTGGGGACGTTGAGGTTCTGGTGTTCGAGAGACCCGCGTAGGAGCCAGGGCACCAGCGCCGGAAAGGGCGCCGGGAGTGTAACGGAAACCCGGCCGGGCGCATCTGATAGTAACAACCGTGACACTACCAACCAACATCTCCCGGCGAGACCTGCTCTCGGCTCTCGCCCTGCTGCCGGCGGCTCGCCTGCTGGCCGGGCAGGACCAGGGAGGCGCACCCCCTCCGGCAGCCCCGATCGCCCCGAGGCCCGATAGCGACCAGCCGAAGTTCTCCAGCAACGTCAATGTCGTGAACCTGTTCGCCACCGTCCGCGACAAGCAGGGGAAACTCGTCAAGGACCTCACCAAGGACGATTTTTTGCTGGATGAGGAAGGCAAGCCGCAGACTATCAAGTACTTCACGCAGGAATCCGATCTGCCCCTCTATCTGGGGCTGCTGGTGGATACCAGCGGCAGCCAGCGCAATGTGATCAGTCAGGAGCGCAGCGCCAGCTATCAGTTCTTCGACCAGGTTCTGCGCCAGGACCGCGACCTGGCGTTTGTCGTGCACTTCGATTTCGAAGTGGAATTGTTACAGGATTTCACATCTTCCCGCAAAGACCTGGAGAAGGCGCTGGACCAGCTCCACGTGAATCAGCAGCAGTTGCAGCAGCGCCAGGGGCAGGGACAGGGCGGCGGAGGCGGCTATCCCGGAGGCGGATACCCTAGTGGCGGTGGCGGTCAGACCGGCCGCGGACGCCGCGGCGGGGGCACGGATATGTACGATGCCATCTACCTGGCCTCCGATGAGCTGATGTCCAAGCAGAAGGGGAGAAAAGCGCTCATCCTGCTCACCGATGGCGTGGATACGGGCAGCAAGTACACCTTGTTCGAGGCGGTGGCATCCGCCCAGAAGGCGGATACCCTGGTCTATTCCGTGCTGTTCTCCGACTCCAATGCCTACCAGCAGGCCATGGGCGGCCCGCGAATGGGCGGACGGGGAATGGGACGCGGCGGCGGCATGGGCCGGATGCCCATGCCGGGAGGCGGCGGATACGACAGGCCCGATGGCAAGAAGGTGCTGGAGCAAATCTCCCGCGAAACCGGAGGCCGGTTCTTCCAGGTTTCGCACAGCCAGCCCATCGACAAGATCTACGCCGAGATCCAGGAGGATCTGCGCAGCCAGTACAGCATCGGCTACACGCCCGATCCGCCTTCCCAGGGCGGCATCTACAGGCATATCCACCTGACCGCCAAGAAGAAAAACATGACGGTGGCGACCCGCGAAGGGTACTACGCCACGTAGCAGAATCGCCACGGCGTTACGGTTTCGCCCTGGCGGCTCGCGGCAGGCGCGACCATAATGGTAGTGCCATGTTCGTTCTTCTCGTCTACGTTCACGTTCAACCGGAACACCTCGAGGCCTTCCGGCAAGCTACCATCGAGAACGCGCGCAACAGCCGGCTGGAGCCCGGTGTCGCGCGCTTCGATTTCCTCCAGGAAACCGAGGACCCCACGCGCTTTGCGCTGGTGGAGGTCTATCGCAGCCGCGACGGCCATGCGCAGCATCGCGAGACCCCGCATTACAAAGCGTGGGCTGCCGCGGTGACCGGTTGGCTGGCGGAGCCTCGCACCCGAACCGCCTACCTTGGCGTTGACCCGGCCGGCGAAAATTGGTAATCGATGCCGTTTGAATTCGCCACGGCCACGCGCATCCGCTTTGGCGCAGGCGCCCGGCACGAACTTGCGGCCGCGGCGGCGTCCATGGGCACGCGTGCGCTGGTGCTGACCGGCTCCGCGGCCAACCGGGCGGCGCACATGCTGCAAGCCGTGACGGCCGCCGGCCTGACGCCCGTATCCATCGCCGTCGCCGGTGAGCCGGCCGTGGCGGCGATCCGCGAGGGTGTTGCCCGTGCCCGCCAGGAGCGCTGCGATGTGGTGATCGCCATCGGGGGCGGCAGCGTGCTGGACGCCGGAAAGGCTGTGGCCGCGCTGCTGGCCCACCCCGGAGACCCGCTGGATTACCTGGAGATCGTCGGCCGCGGGCAACCCCTGACACAGCCGTCGGCGCCGATGATCGCCGTGCCCACTACGGCCGGCACCGGAAGCGAGGTCACGCGCAACGCCGTGCTTCGCTCGCCCGAACACCAGGTGAAGGCCAGTCTGCGCTCGCTCGGGATGCTGCCGCGCCTGGCGATCGTGGATCCCGAATTGACGCTCGGCCTGCCGCCGGCGATTACGGCATCCTCCGGTTTGGACGCGCTCACGCAGCTCATTGAACCGTACGTTTCGCCGCGCGCCAACCGCATGACGGACCTGTTTTGCGTGGATGGCATGCGCCGCGCCGCGCGGGCATTGCCGCGCGCCTGGAAACACCCGGAGGACTTGGAAGCGCGCACCGATATGGCGTGGGCCAGTCTGCTGGGCGGGCTCGCCCTGGCCAACGCCGCTCTCGGGGCGGTGCACGGCTTCGCCGCGCCGCTGGGCGGCATGTTCCCTGCGCCGCACGGAGCGGCCTGCGCGGCGGTCCTTCCCTACGCCATGGAGGTCAACATTCGGGCATTGCGCCAGCGCGCGCCCTCTAGCGAGGCTTTGCGGCGGTACGCCGAGGTGGCGCGGATTCTCACGGACGATCCGCACGCCGGGCCGGAGGATGGCTTCCGATGGGCGGCGCAACTCCGCGCCACAATGGAGATTCCGCCGCTCGGCGCCTACGGCGTAAAGGAGTCCGCGATTCCGGCGCTGGTGGAACGCGCGGCCCGCGCTGGAAGCATGAAGGGCAACCCGATCGCACTAACGCCCGAGGAACTGCGCGAGATTATCGCGCGGGCGATTTAGCCGGTTGTGCCAGCCACTGGCCCGGCATCCCTGGCCGCTGGAGCGGAGCGCCGCACCAGGTTCCCGTCCTCATGGGCGGCAACCGGGAGCTCCGTGGGCTGGCCCGATAGAGCCCCTTCCAGGGCGGCGTTGAGCCGCAGAAGATTCGCCTGGAATGCAGTTTCGTCAACGCCCTCGACGATCCCTCCGGCTTCTACCGCGGGTGCGGCGGCTTCCACGGCCGGGGCCGCCTGCTCGGGGATGAATCGCGGCGTCCGGCTTGTGTGGCGCGCAAAGAAGAGCGTCAGCAGCCCGGCTCCGGCGGCCAGGCCCAACGCCCCGAAATCCGTCCACCAGCCCGCGCGAAACAGGGAAGCGGCGTTGGCCCGCTGAGCGTCCACAGTCCCGTCCTGGAACTCGCGGAAACGAGCCGTGTCGCGGGCATTCAACCGATAGATCGGATAGCCCTGGCCGGAGGCGATCTTCAACGCCGCCTCGGAATCGCCCCGGGCGGCTGCCCGCTCAACCTCGACCACGACGAGCCGCCACGCCATTAGCCGATCCTGCATCTGGTTAACGAGAACGTCTCTGGTCGTCCTGAACGAGCAGCGGCTGGAGGTCGCCAATCGCCTTCCGCCACCGGCCCGCCGCCGAATCGAACTCCTGCTTGGATACGGCGGCTTCCGCCGGTTCCCCGGCGGCCGTGAACAGAACAATGCCGCGCATCGAAGCCAGCATATTCGACCCCGCCGAGTCCATTTCGGCCGCGATCTGCAGCCTCCGTGCGGCCTTTTCCGCGACATTCCGCTGGTCGATGTCCAGGCTGCCGAGACGGCCCAGCCACGCAATACCCATGGCCACCACCAACGCCAGCATCGACCCCACGCCAATCTCAAATTTCCTGCCGATTGTCATATTCGATCGCGCCCGAATTCCCTGGCGCGCCCTCGCAATGGATCTATCGGCTCGACGCGCGAAAAACTTCAGTGCCCGCCCTCAGCGGCCGCCGGCGGCCAGCGTGAACCAGTTGGATTCGAATCCGGCCTGAATCTCGATGCGGCTCTTGCCGCTGGGAAACAGGAACGTGCCGACACCCCAGGACCAGACTCCGGTCTGGCGCATCGCCAGGTTGGCTCCCAACTCCCTGGCCAGCTCCGCAGGGGGTTCGCTGCGGGCCTCGAAGGAAGATAGAATTCCCTGTATCTCCACCCGGTTGAAGGATATGGCGATCAGAAAATACGGGGTTGGCAACAGATGGTGCTCCACGCGGCGAATGCGGCCGTGGACCACCGCACCGGCGGGGATCAGTTCCTCCCGCGACCCCGGGCGGCGAACCGGTTTGACGACTCTCGCGGCTACCGGGTCGCCCGCGGCGGCGGCGGCGGTATCGATAGGCGCGCCGAGCGCCAGCGTGACCGGCAGCCCGATGGGCAGCGCCACACGGCCCCGGCCGGCGCGCGGCGGCACGGCGCTCTCCGGACCAGCCGGCGCATCGAAGACGATTTCCGATTCGGCCCGATACTCGCGGCAGTTCGAGAAAGCGATGGCGTTGCGGGTTTCGCGTCCGCCGTCGAGCAGGATCTCCAACTGGCTCTGGCGCGGGAGCAGAACGTCGCTCGCGCCGATGCGGACACGCTGGTAGTCCAGGGTGGCGCCGGCCTGGCAGAAAGCGGCGCCGGGCGGCAACTGGCTGATGCGGATGGTCATTCGCTCCAGGTCGAGCGATTGCGGATCGATCCGGACTTCGCCTTCGTAAGCCGCTGGAAGCCACGCCGCGCCCACTTTGATTTCGAAGCGGCTGGCCTCGAGGGCCACGCGGTATCCGTACTCGAACACCGCCCTGCCGTTGGCGGTCCGCTCGCCGTTGTACTGGAACGCGGCCGCCGGTTGGTCGAAGACGCTGGCGAGATAGGCGCCGAAAGCGCCGGTCGACACCGGGCCATCGCGAATGAGCTCATCCACATCGCGCGAATCGAACCGGGTGGCGCCTGGCCAGGAGTGCAATTCGCGTCCCTGGGAGACCGTCACCTCAAGCCGGGCGCGGTCGGTGAATTCGAGCTGCCGCGGACCGCCGGCGCCAGTCTCGGCGCAGGCCGCCGGCGCCGCGCCGGCCGCCACGCGCCCGTAGTAGTTGCGATCCAGGGTTTCGATACAGACGTAATTGTCGAGGCCGCGGGCCGCCGCGCGAAGCCGGGGGCGCGCCTGCTCCAGCACGGCGCCGGGATCGCGGCCCTGGCCACGGGCCATGGCGGCTGCGGCAAGCAGGACGGCGAATCTCATGGCCGTTCCGGGGAAACCTCCGTGGCGCTCGGCGGGTGGTACGGGGAGCGGCGCGGGTGCGGCGCCGGCGAGGGCTTGCGCCGCATCGCCGCGGAAGCCGGGGAGCCGACCCCCGGAGGCCGGCTGCCGGTCAGGCGGTGGGACCGGACCTGGAAGTGGGATCTGAAGCATGCCCCACCAGCGCTACGGTTTGGGCTTGGCCGCCATCCTCGGTTTCCAGTTCTGCGCGGCCCGGTCCTGAGCGGCAATCTCGGGGGGGCTCAGTTTGGCGGCTTCGGCGGCGCGCAGTTTCTCGACGCTCTTGTCGCCGTGGAGGAAGGCCAGGGTCAGCCAGAAATACGCGAGCTTGCCGTCCCTGGGGACGCCGCTCGCCGAGGCGTAGCGCCCTCCAAGCTCGGCCATGGCGGGCGCATAGCCCTGGGTAGCCGAAGCGCTCATCCAGCGCGCCGCCTGCTCCTGGTCGCGCTTCACGCCCTGGCCGCCGGCATACAACCTGCCCAGGTTGAACTGCGCTTCGGGATGGCCCAGGTCGGCCGCCATCTGATACCAATAGGCGGCTTGTTTGGGGTCGCGAGCCATGCCGTATCCTTCCACCAGCGCCCAATCGGTGGGCGGGCCGTCGGATTCCACCGAGTTCGCCATCTCGAACCAGCGAATGGCATCGGCTTCATCCCGCGGAACGCCCCAGCCGCGCGAGTACAACTGTCCCAGCGCAAACTCCGCTTCCGCGTTGCCCTGCTTGGCGGCTTTCCCGTACCAGTTGGAGGCTTCGGTCAGGTCCCGGCGAACGCCCAACCCTTGTGCGTACAGGACGCCCAAGTCGAACTGGGCCTCGGCGAGTCCGGCTTCGGCCGACGCCTTCCATTCCCGATAGGCCAACTCATAGTGCTTCAGCTTGAAGGCCGCCAGCCCCGCCGCGGTATCGGCGAAGACCGGCAACAGCACACCCATCCCCAACAGCCCCAAACGGATCGCTATACGTCGCATGCCGTTCTCCCTTCCGACTAACGTTGTAGCACGATGCGGCGTGAGCTGAGCGGAGGTGTGCGCACCAGAGCGGTGAGGCCCCGTGGGAGCGGCAAAGAACCGCGGCTGGGGTACTTTCCGCGTCCGGAGCGGCCCGAGCGGCGTGGGCGCTCCGCGGCATGCCGCGAGTGAAAGCCCGCGGACGCCGGACGGACTCGTCCTGTGGTGGGGCCGCTCGCTGACGCTCGCGGTTCCGTGTGGGACGGAAGCGGAGCAGCGAAAGAGACCCCCGCCTGGCCGATTGCCTAGTGCCATGACCGCAAGACACTGTTCCTTTGCCACGGGCCGCTCGCTGACGCTCGCGGTTCCGGACAGAACCGCGAGCGTGAGCGAGCGGCCCGGCAAAGGCACCAAATCACGCGGTCGAAGACCTAGTGCCGCGACCGTGAGATCCGGTGCCACCGCGAGACCGCTCGCTGACCCTCGCGGCGCCGTTCCGAGCCACGGCCGTGAGGGAGTGGTTGCGCGCCAAGGCGCCAAACCATGCGGTCGGAGACCTAGTTTGTGACCGTGATGTATGCCGGAAGGCTCGACGCCGACCCCACCGTGACCACCACCGGCTGCGGGCCCAGCGGAGCGTTGGTGGGGATCGTGAAGTTGACCTGCGTGACCCCTACAAAGCCGCTGGGGATGCCGAGGAACGGCAATGGGGTGGCAACCGGCACGCCACCCACGGTAAGACTGACCGCCTGGATGGGCTTCGGCACCGTGGCGCGCGGCGAAGGCGTCGCGCCATCGGCCAGCGACGGCGATACTTTGCCATCTCCGGTGATGTAGATGGCCACCTCCTGGCCGCGGGCGCCGCTTGAATAGGGATTGAGGCTGCCATCGGCATTGGTGAAGATTCCGGGAGCCGCCGAACTCATCCGGATGTTGTAGTTGACCTCGTTCCACGGGTTGCTGACAGTGAGGGCCACCACGCCCGTTGTAGGGGTCTCATACGGGATCTGAATGTTCACCTGCCCCGGAGAGACGTACCAGAGCGGGGCCGGCACGTTGTTGACGTACGCCTGGAAACCGGCCAGGTATTCGGGCAGGGGGATGGTACCGGCGGATTGCGCAAAGTTGCCCAGGGCGGTGCCGAAGACGGCCACCAGCATGCCCGGCGCATAGGTCTTCTGGTAGGAAGCCGCGTTGGCTACGCCGCCCACGCTCAACTGGGTTTGCGGTCCGGAGAACGGCACTGGGAACTGCATGTTCCACGACTTCCCCGTGGCATCCACGCCGCTGAAGACGAACGTCACGGTGGTGGGAACGACCACCGACGCGAGTCCGATGGTGGCCGAGATGGACCCATGGGCGGCGATGGTAGAGGACGTGAAGAGGCTCAACGGATAACTGGCGCCATCGATGGCGAACCCGGTGAGCGTGGCGCCCATGCCGGCTTCCTCGGTCAGCGTCAAGGTGAATACCCAACGGTTGCCCTTGGCGTCGGGCGATTGCTCGAAGACGGGGTTTTGGTCGATGGAAGCCACCACCGCCGTGGAAACCGCCGGGCTGCCGGCCCAACTGGTAACGAACTGATTCACATCGAGCGAGCCCAGACCTGTGGCCTGGTCGTACCCCGCCGCGGCGCTGTATCCCAGAGTGCCGTTGTTGCAATCCGGCGAACCGGGGACGCAGGGGACGATGTTATTGCCGGACTTGGTGTCGTGAAAAGCGAGGGGCGAGTTCTGCGCCATTCGGTACAGATTCGGATTGATGTTGGCCAGCCCGGGCTGGCTCAGCAGCCCGTGCGAGGTCAGATACTGGTTGAGCAAGGTGACAATTCCGGCCATCACCGGCGTGGCAACCGAAGTGCCTCCCACGCCGCCCGAAGTGCCGCCCGAGTAAATGTAGGTGGCATCGTGATTCGCACCGGCGTTGAACGAAACATCGGGCACGTGGCGGAACCCGTCGTTGGGGACGCCGGGCCCGGTCTGCCAGGAAGGCTGCGGAAAGTAGACACTCCGCCCGCCGCCGGTCGCCGCCAGCCCGAACGCCACGGAAGTATCGTTCCAGGCCATTTCGGGGATATAGGAGAGCGCCGACCCGCCATAGGCGGCGTTGGTCGTACTCCAGTACGCGCCGCCCCCTTCGTTGAAACTGGTGCCGCCCATGGCGGTGACCTCGGGGATGCTGGCCGGCTCGTCCACGGCCAGGCCCGTCTGGGCCGGGTCGGTGCCGGTGACTTCGCAATCCGCCGCGCCATCGTCTCCGGAAGCGTTGACCCAGGTCATGCCTTGGGCATTGGCCTGCTGAGCCAACTGCTGCAAGGTTGGCAGATCCACCAGGTCAATCTGCTCACACAGGCCATAGCTCATGGATACGACCGGCGCCACGTTGTTGTCGATGGCATACTGGACGGAAGTCATCACGTCGGTGGAGTACACGTAGACGATCTGGGCGTTGCGGGCCACGGCTCCGGACCACTCGAGATCGAGATCGGCTTCCATCTGGTCGCCGGTGCTGAGTCCCGGGCTGGTTCGCGTGGCCAGAATCTGCGTGAGGTTGATCGCCGGCAGGTTGAACTTGCTGCGAAATGCGGCGATATCCGACGTGTTTGTACACGGCGTGCCGAGGCAGGTCTGGCCCACGATGGCGAGTTTCTGGCCGGTGCCGTCAATACCGGCCGCATACAGCGGATTGATGTCATAGATAGTGTACAAGTCGCCGGGAGCGATGGAATGCACACCGCCCGTGCCGTTATAGCCGGGAAACGGCTGGCGGAGATGCGGTTTGGGGTGAAAGTCGTGCAGCCCCCGTATGCTGCCCACCACACCCGCCAGGGCGGCCGGAAGCGCCGGGTCGGCCGAATTGGCGTAGTGTATCAGTCCATCGACGAGGTAGCGGTGGATGGGGGTCCCGAAGGCGGCGCGAACCTGCCCGGCGGTGCCGCTAAACGAGATCCAGGTGCGGCTGCGGGCCGTGTCCGCAATGGCGAACCCCTGCGATTGGACCCAGTTGCGCACCTGCTGCAGGTCGGCGGGGCTGAGGCCGAAACTGCCGGCGTACTGCTCGGGGGTGAGCCACTGGTGGTAATTCGGCGAGGACGGGTCCTGCTGCTGGGCGAGCAACTGGTCGAGCGCCGCCTGCTGGGTGGAGGACGGCCGGAACACCAGCATCAGATCGGGCATGGAGAAGGAATCCTCCACAGCGCCCTGGTCGGCCGCGGGCGTGGCACTGGGATGCACGCGGCCGCTGAGAACCGCCGTCTGGCGGGCGTCGATTCCGGGAAGCCGGCTCGGCTGGGCTCCGAGAGGTGTGCCTGCCAGGCACACCCAGGCGGCCAAGAGCGATAGGCGAACATCACAGAACAGCATCGTTATCAAAGACGTGCGCCGGCGCCCGGCGGTTGCGGAAAGGGGAGCCACGGGATCTGCCCGCCGGGGTCAATTGGCATATCATACAATTTTATGCCGGACCTGCCGACCCCTGAAGCGGCGCCTAAACCAGGCCGCGACAACCCCGCTCCCCTCTACTGCGCGGCGGCGTTTGTCTTGCTCTGGGAGACCGCCAGGGCGGCGATACAATCCATCACCATCGATGAGGCCCACACCTACTGGGCGCACGTGGGGCGTCCCTGGCCGGCTCACTGGATTCCGTCGGCCAACAATCACGTGTTGAATTCTATGCTGATGCGGCTGGCGGTGGCGCTTTTCGGCGTCAGCCACCTGACGGTGAGGGCCCCGGCTTTGCTGGGCGCCGCCATCTACGTGGGCAGCGCCCTGGTTCTGGTGAGAGCAATCGGCGGCAGGCCGGTCGCGCGCCTGGCGCTATTCGTCTGTCTGGCGGGCAACCCGTTCGTGCTCGATTTTCTGGTCGCTGCCCGGGGGTATAGCCTGGCACTGGGGTTTCTGTTGGCGGCGGTCGCAATCGCGGCGGTGCGGCATTTGAAGGCGCCGGGCGAGAGCGGCTCTCCGGAGCGCAGTTGCATGGCCGCGTCGCTGTGCCTGGGGCTGTCGTTTGCCGCCAGTTTTTCGTTTGGCCTGGTGGACGCGTGAGCGGCGGCGGCGATCTGCCTGTGGGCGCTCTACGACCAGCCGCGCGGGCACGCCGCCCGGGCCGCCGTTCGGATGGTGGCTGCCTGCGGCGCTCCGGCGCTCGGGGCGGCGCTGTTCTTCGCGGCGCCCGCCTTGCTGAATTGGCCCGGCGGAGAGCTTTGGTTCGGCGCGCAGTCGGTGCTCGAGACGTTCCGAAGCGTGATTCGCGATAACTTCTACGAACCCAACCGGTTTCTGCTTAACCCGTATCTGGTGGGCTTTCTGGACCGCTGGCACAACCTGATCCCGCCCCTGCTGGGCGCCGCCGTGCTTTGGCACGTGGTGGCGGCGGCGGTTGCGCACCTCCGGCCCGTTCCGAAACAACCGCGCCAACCGCGGCCGCCGGAAGCTGTGAACGAAACTGGTTGGCAGGCGGAAGCGCCTGCCCCACCTTGCTCGAAGTCCTCCGGTGGCGATGTGGGACAGCCGCTTTCGCCTGTCAACCCGGCGGTAGCGCCCGATCTCGAATCCGCGGAGTTCCGAAGGACGGCGCCCTTGATGGTGTTCCTGCTGGCGGTGCTAGCCGCCGCTCTGGCGGCGCATGCGGCGCTCCACCGCTGGTGGCATATCCCGTTGCCCATGAGCCGCACCGCCCTGTATTCCGTGCCATTGGCCACACTGGCGGCGGGCACCGCGGCGGCGCTTCCGGCGGCCTCGCGGGTGGCGCAAGCTTCCCGCCGCGCGGCCACCGCCATGCTGGTGGTGCTGGCGTGCTACTTCGTGGGCTGCCTGCGATTGACTTACTTCAAGGACTGGAAATTCGACGCCGACGCCCGGGCCGCCTACTTCACCGTGGCCTACTACAGCCGCACCTTCCGCGTTTCGGACGTTTCCGCCAACTGGCGTTACGTGGCAGTGCTGAACTTCTACCGCAACCTGTACGGAGCCCGGATCGATGAACCGCAACTGGTGGAGCGCTACGACCCGGAGCGCCCGATGTTTGTCCTCTATGGCCCGGACGACCGGGAATTCATCAAGGCCAACGGGCTGAAAGTGGTCTATCGCGGAGAGCGCAGCGGGGTGGTGGTGGCCATACGGCCGGAGGTGGAAGCGGTCCCGCCGTGTCCTCCCGGTTGAGCCGGAGCGGGCCGCGGTCGCTTATCATACAGTTTCATGCCTGTCGATTCGAGCGCCGTGGTGGCGCCCACCGCCCGCGTCCATCCCGGCGCGGCCGTTGGGCCGGGATGCCGCATCGGGGACTTCTGCGTAATCGAGAGCGACGTCTCGATGGGCGCGGAGTGCGTCCTCGAACCCTACGTGTACATTAAGCGCTGGACCACCCTGGGCGAACGCAACCGGATCTCCGCGGGCGCCGTTCTGGGCACCGATCCGCTCGACAAGGCTTTCACCGGCGAGCGCAGCTACCTGCGGATCGGCAACGGCAACCAGATCCGCGAGCACTACACCATCTCGCGCGGCACGGCGCCGGAATCGGCGACGGAGATCGGCGACGAGAACTACATCATGACGTCGGGTCACATCGCGCACAATTGCCGCGTGGGGAACCGGACGGTGATCGCCAGTTGCTCTCTGCTGGCGGGATACGTCGAGGTTGAAGATCAAGCCTTCATCTCGGGCGGCGTGGCGGTGCACCAGTACTCCAGGATCGGACGGCTGGCGATGATTGCCGGCATGACGCGCGTCAACAGCGACGTGCCGCCGTTCCTGCTGTGCGCCGGCGGCTACGTGGCGGCCAAGGGGCTGAACGCGGTGGGGCTGAAGCGCGCGGGGTACAAGGCCTCGGATGTCGCCGTTCTGAAGCAGGCGTATAGGATTCTATACCGCTCGGGCCTCAAGCTGGCGGACGCGCTGGCGCGCATCGAGAGCGAGATTCCGACGCCCGACACGCTGCACCTGGTGAGCTTCATCCGGCGCAGCGAGCGCGGGATCTGCCGCGAGTAGGCCTGCGGCCGCGCCAAACCCAGTTCCCCGCCGCGCACCGGCTACTCGAGATGTTCCAGCAGGTGCCCCATCTTTTCCTTCTTGGTGCGCAGGTAGGCTTCGCGGGTATCGAGCACGTCGGCCAGGCAGGGGATCCGTTCCACCACGCGAACGCCGGCCCGCTCGACGGCTTCGACCTTTTCCGGGTTGTTGGACAGCAGGCGGACGCTATCCAGCGCGAAGTAGCGCAGGATGGCCGCGGGCAAGGCATAGCTTCGCAGGTCGCTCTCGAAGCCGAGGCGCTCGTTGGCCTCCACGGTGTCGGCGCCCTGATCCTGCAGCTCGTAAGCACGCAACTTGTTGAGCAGACCGATGCCGCGGCCCTCCTGGTGCTCGTAGATCAGCAGGCCGCGGCCCTCTTCGGCGATGGCCTGGAGGGCGATCTCCAGTTGCGCGCGGCAATCGCAGCGCAGAGAGTGGAACACGTCGCCGGTGAGGCACTGGGAGTGGATACGCACCAGCGGCGCTTCGCCGTCTGCGAAAGCGCCCATGCGCAGCGCCAGGGCTTCTTCCACGGAGTCTTCGAAATGGCCCTCGAAACCGAAGATCCGGAAGTGTCCGTACTGCGTCGGGAAGTCCGCTTCGGCCACTTTGAGGAGCCGCAGCGCGGAGAGATTTTCCATGCCTGTTTGGGGGAACCTTACTCCTTCTATTATAATGGCTTCCAGCGCCGAATGTCGGAAAGCTTGTTCTCGCTGCTGGTAAAACTCGGCGTGATGGCCTCGATCGCCAGCATCCTGGCGCGGTCCAGCCGTTTCAAATCGATGCTCATGCGGGAGAACCGCACGCTCAACCAGCGGGTCGTGTTTTCGCTGGTGCTGTCGATCATCTTCGCGTTGAGCTCGGAGGCGCGGATACTGTCCAAGGGGAACTATTACGCGGTCGATCTGGGGCTGGAGGGCAGCCTGCTCGCCGGCATTCTGGGCGGGTACGTCACCGGACTGATGTCGGGGATTCTCATCGCTCTCCCGGCCGTTTTCGGCGGCCAGGCGATGACGCTGCCGCTGCTGGCGGGGATGGGGGTGCTGGGCGGCCTGTTGCGCGACCTGGCGCCCGACCCGGAAGAGATCTGGCGCTTTTCGCCGTTTCCCGATCTCAACATTTTCCGTTTCTTCAAGGAGACGCGGAACTACCGCGGCACCGCGTTTCACCTGCTCTTCGGCGCGGGCATCCTGGTGGCCGAGTTTCTGCGCAGCGAACTGAGCGACTCGCGCTTCCAGCAGCGGCCCTTCGGCTTCTGGCACCAGTGGAAGGACCACGGGCCCGGATCCACGGCGGCGCTCTACGCCACCACCGTTTTCGCGGTCACCATTCCGCTGAAGATCTGGAACAACGCCCGCAACGAGAAGAAGCTGGAGGAGCAGGAGCGCCTGCTGGTGGAGGCCCGCCTGGCGGCGCTGACCAGCCAGATCAACCCGCATTTTCTGTTCAATACGCTGAATTCGCGTGTCGTCGCTCATCCGCACGGATCCCGACCAGGCGCGGGTGATGGTGGTGAAGCTCTCCAAGGTGCTGCGGCGCCTGCTGCGCAAGCACGAGAACTTCAGCGCCCTGCGCGACGAGCTGAGCTTCATCGAGGACTACCTGGCCATCGAAGTCGTGCGCTTCGGCGACAAACTGCGCTTCGAGAGAGACGTGGCCGAAGATACCCTGGACATGCTGGTGCCCAGCATGCTCCTGCAGCCGCTGGTGGAGAACTCCATCAAGCACGGACTGAGCAGCAAGGTGGAGGGCGGCACCATCCGCATCCGCACGCGCCGCGGCGGATCGCGCCTGTGCCTGACGGTGGAGGACGACGGCGTGGGCATCCCCGAGGCCAAGCTGGCCACGCTGCTGGACCAGGGAATCGGCGTCAGCAACGTCAACGAGAGGCTCAAGGTGCTGTTCGCCGGCGAATACCGGATGTGGATCGACAGCCATCCGGGCCGGGGCACCCGCATCGAGATCGAGGTTCCGGAATTGCAGACCGGCCCGGCCCCGGCCTGACAGGAATCGTGGGACGATAGGAGAGACATTGACCAGAATGGAAGAAGCAGTGAACGCATGGCCCGTATATGGGCTGCCCGCCACGCTGGCGGAACGCACGCGGCGAGTCTACGACCGCTTGTCGGCGGTGTATCCGGTTTCGAGCATGCTGTTTCACTCGCGCGCGCACCGCTGCGCGCTGGAGGCCTCGGGCGTCCGCGACGGCATGGAGGTGCTGGAGGTGGCCACCGGGTCGGGAGAGATGTTCCGCCGGCTGGTGCGCGCCAACGCGGGAGGTTCGACCATTGGCGTGGATCTTTCGCCGAACATGGCGGCGCGCACGCAGCACGCCGCGCGGCGCAAGTTCCCCTCGGCGCGGACGCACTGCCAGGCGGTGGACGCGCGCCATATGCCGTTCCGTAACGAAGCCTTCGACGCGGTCTTCTGCTGCTATATGCTGGAGCTGCTTTCGGCCGAGGACATCGCCAGGACGCTGGGGGAGTTCCGCCGCGTGCTGCGCGATCGCGGCAATCTGACGCTGGTGCTCATCGGGCAGAACACCGCGCTGTTCAACGCCATGTACCGGGTGTTCGGCAAGGTGGCCCCGGCTTTCTGCGGGCGCCAGGTGGAACGCCGCGTGCCGGAGTTGATGGAAACGGCGCGCTTCCGGATTGTGGAGGACCGCACGGTGCGGCAGACGCTGTATCCGTCGCGCGTGCTGGTGGCGCGGAAGTAGGGCGAACCGGCTGAAACTTATTCCCCCTTGATGGCCCAGTGCAGGCCGATCCCGCCCAGAATGAAGCTGCGGGTTTCCACGCTGGCGTACCCGGAGCGGCGTAGCAGAGACGAGAACTCGTCGATGGAAACGAAGCTGCGCAGCGAATCCGGGATGTAGGTATAGATGCGCGGGCGGCCGTGGAGAAGGATGCCCCAGAAAGCGCCCTGCGCGAAAAGCCACGCCAGCCAGATCCGGCGCAGCACGCGGTTCGACGGCAGGAAAAAGTCGAGGCTCACCAGGCGGCCGCCGGGCCTGCTCACCCGTTCCATTTCGCGCACCGCCGCGTTCAGGTCGGGAAAGTTGCGTAGCCCGTAGCCGACGAAGACACAGTCGAAGGTCCCGCCGGCGAAGGGGAGTTTGACGGCGTCGGCACACACTGCGCGGTCCACCTGGCGTTGGCGGGCAAGGAGCAGCATGCGCTGCGTCAGGTCAACCGCCACGGAGCGGGCGCCGGGACATTGCCCCTCGACGAGCAGCGAGAAGTCGCCGGTCCCCGCCGCCAGGTCGAGCACCAGCGGGCGCGGCGGCAGGGCGGCATCCTTCACGCCGGCGCGCTTCCAGCGGCGGTCCATTCCATAGGAGGCCGCTCGCGTGAAGAAGTCGTAGCGCGGTGCGATGGTGTGGAACATGGCGCGCATCAGGCGCGCATCTTGTCGTTCGGCGGGAGGTTTCACGGGAAGCCAAATTGTACCAGAAGCGGCTATTTCGTGGGCCGCGGCGGCCGGCGGCGGGCCCCCCGTTTCCAGTTTGCAATTGACCCTCCGCTCGCAGGCCGTTAGAATTGGCAGTAGGGGAGTTGTACTTTCGCAAACGTTATGCAGACGCCATCGCGCCTCAGACCAAGGCACCTGGACATCCTGAACGCCATCGTGCGCTGGTTCATCGAGACCGGCGAACCGGTGGGTTCACGCTCCATTTCCGAGGTCCGCCGCGAACCGTTGAGCCCGGCCACCATCCGCAACGCGATGGCCGACCTGGCCGAGGAAGGCTACCTCTCCCAGCCGCACACTTCCGCCGGCCGCATTCCCACCGAAAAGGCGTTCCGCCTTTATGTGAGCGCCCTCACCGCCAGTCGCCTGGCCGCGGCCGAAGCCGAGCGCCTGCGCAGCGAGTTCAGCCTGCTCGATACCGTCGGCGCCCGCGTCGAACACTCCAGCCACATTCTGGTCGAACTGACCCGCAACGTGGGCATCGCCGCCGCCATGCCCGCGCTCTCCCAGGAGTTGGATCAGATCGAGCTGGTCCCGCTGGCCGAGAACCGCGTCCTCACGATCCTGGTCACCCGCGACCGCCTCGTCCGCAACCGCGTGGTAGCGCTCGAGGAGCCGTCCTCTCCCGAGGAACTGCTCTCCATCAAGAATTACGTCAACCGCAACTTCGCCGGCTGGCGCCTGGGCGACGCGCGCCGCGAGCTGTTGCGCCGCATGCTCGAAGAGCGCGAACTATTCACGGCGGCGCACCTCAAGCTGCAAGCCCTGTATTCCCGGGGCCTGCTGGAAGTGGACGAATCGCCCGAAGTGCACATGGAAGGCGCGTCTAATCTGCTGGGCCAGGATCTGCACCTCACGCGGGAGCGCATGCGCGAACTGCTGCGCGCCCTGGAGGAGAAGAAGCGCCTCATCGAGTTGCTGGACCGTTTTCTGGAACAGCCGGCCGGCGAACTGGAAGTTCACGTCGGCCTGGAACGGGCGCATCCCGCCATGAAGGACCTGGCGCTCATTGGCATGACGGTGCGTCTGGCCAACGGCATGCCCGCCAAGGTGGCCGTGCTCGGCCCCATCCGCATGCACTACGAACGCGTGATGGGCGCGGTGCTGCAGACCAGCCGGGCTCTCGAAGGGCTGCGGTTCTAGGCCTTCGACCGCCGGTTGCCGACCCGCGTCACGCCGCCGAATCCACTTCCGCACCCCCCGGCCGCCGCTACCCCCTCCACCGCGCGAGCGGTTAAGATAAAAGTATGGCAAGAGGTTGGGAAAGCAAGACGGTCGAAGAACGGGTTTCCGCAGCCGCGACTGCTCCACGCAGGGCCATAGGCCGAAAGGCTCCCGCACCCGAGGTGCTCGAGGCCATCCGCAAGAGAGAAACCATCGTACTCTCCCGCACCAGAGTCGCGCGGGAATTGGAATCCGTCCGGAGTCCGCGCTACCGGGCTCAGCTCACCAAGGCGCTGGCGGATCTGGACGCACAACTGCTGACGTTCGCCGCTCACTAGCCGGAGCGGCTCGCTGTCAGGCGGGCCATCGCCCATCGACGGCCTACCCGTGTGTTCTTCGTCCGTCTGCCATACTGGTTCTTCGGGTCCGATGTTTTCCTATTCTCAGAACGATCTCTACTGCGAGCAGGTCCCGCTAGCCGACCTGGCCGCCCGCGCGGGCACTCCCGCCTATGTCTATTCCAGCCAGACGCTGGCGGCCAACTACCGCGCCTATGACGAGGCCTTCGCCGACCTGCCCCACACCGTCTGCTACGCCGTTAAAGCCAATTCCTCGCTGGCCGTGCTGGCGCTGCTGGCCAAGGCCGGCGCCGGCTTCGACATCGTCAGCGGCGGCGAACTCTTCCGCGTACTCCAGGCCGGCGGCGACCCCTCGAGGGTGGTCTTCTCCGGCGTGGGAAAAACCGCCGCCGAGGTGGAATACGCCCTGGCGAACGGCATCCACAGCTTCAATTGCGAATCCGAGTCCGAACTGACACTCATCGACGCCATGGCCGCGCGTCTGGGAACCACGGCCCGCTTTTCGATCCGCGTCAACCCGGATGTCGACGCCGCCACGCACCCCTACATATCCACCGGGCTCAGCCAGCACAAATTCGGCATCGCCATCGCCGAAGCCGCGGCCGTCTACCAGGGCGCCCGCCAGTTGAAAAACCTGTCCGCCGAGGGCGTGAGCTGTCACATCGGCTCGCAGATTCTCGACGAAACACCGCTGCTCGAAGCCCTGGACAAGGTGCTCGCCCTGGCCACGCGCCTGCGCGGGGAGGGCCACGCCATCCGCCACATCGATCTCGGCGGTGGCCTTGGCATCTCCTATCAAGCCGGTGAAACCGCGCCCGCCATCCCGGCCTTCATCGAGAGGTTGCGCGCCCGCCTGCGCGACAGCGGCCTCACCGTGGTGGTGGAACCCGGCCGCTCCATCGCCGGCGCCGCGGGCGTCCTGCTTACCCGCGTGCTCTATCGCAAGCGCAACGGCGCCAAGGAATTCGTGGTGGTGGACGCGGCCATGAACGACCTCATCCGCCCCTCGCTCTACCACGCCCACCACGAGATTCTTCCAGTGCGGCGCAATGGGCTGGCGCCCATCACCGCCGACGTAGTGGGCCCCATCTGCGAGTCCACCGATTTCCTGGCGCGCGGACGCGAGATGGCCAACGCCATGCCGGGCGATTATCTGGCGGTCGCCACCGCGGGCGCTTACGGCTTCGTGCTCTCGTCGAATTACAATTCCCGGCCGCGCGCCCCCGAAGTGCTCGTCGAAGGCGCCCAATGGCGCATCGTCCGCCGCCGCGAGACTTACGACGACCTGGTGCGCGGAGAGACCGTCTGAGGTCCGCCGCCCGGAAACCGCAATCCGTCTAGTTCAAACCGTAGCCGTGAATCAGCTTAAACGTCCGGGACCACCGCGTCCTGGTGAAGAAGTGCGTCACCACGTCAACAATGTGGTCGATACCGATATTGCCGTTGGTGAGGTCGGCGGTGGGGGCGTCGAAGGACCAGTAGATGACGAGCGGCGTGCCCTCGATGTTCTCCCGCGGGACGAAGCCCCAGTAACGGCTGTCGAGCGAGTCGTCGCGGTTGTCGCCCATGGCGAAAACGCAATTGGGCGGCACCACCAGCTCGCCGTTCACCACGTGATTGTCCAGCATATCCCGCGCCCGGTCGGGAAGAGTGGTGTTGGGGGTGGATGGAAAATTATCGCGGTACTGGTCCACATAGCCGGTCACGTGCTTCACGTACGGCTCGTCGACGGAGTGCCCGTTGAGGACGAGCTGTTTGTTCACCAGCCGGATGTGGTCGCCGGGGACGCCGATGGCGCGCTTCACGTAGTCTTCCTTGATCTGCTCCGGATAGCGGAAGACGATGATGTCCCCGCGCTTCACATCGCGGTAGGGCAAAATGCGGCTGGAAATGGCGCCCGAAGGCGAATACGTCAGTTTGTCCACCAGCACGTGGTCGCCGATCAGCAGGGAATCCTCCATGGACGCGCTGGGGATCACGAACGCCTGCACCAGCGTGGTGGTGGCGAACAGCAGCAGAATGATGGTGACGGTCCATTCCGCGATGAACCCCCGCGTGACGTCCTGAGTGACCTCGTGGTAGCGGGTCCATAGCCGTTTCCACGGGCTGGGTTCGGTTATTTGATTCTGAGTCTCCACAGCAGCCATTGTATCGGATGACATGGGGGAACTTCGCGGCGCGGGGCAGAATTCTCCGGACAGGCTACCCCGCTCTCCGTGATAGTCTTGAAATCTATGCGCAGATTTCTGGCCACGATCTTAGCCGCTTTCTGTCTGCCGGCGTCCGCCTTCTGTTGGGGAGTCGAGGGACACGCCCTGGTGGCGCGCATCGCCCTGGCCCAGCTCTCCGCCAAAGTTCGCGCCAAGGTGGACGCCATCCTGGGTCCCGGCGCAACCGTCGTTTCCATCTCCAGTTGGCCCGACACCATCCGCCGCGAGCGCCCCGAAACCGCACCCTGGCACTTCGTCGATATCCCCATCGACCAGCCCCATCTCGACATGGCCCGCGACTGCCCCAAGGGCGATTGCGTCATCCAGGCCATCGCCAGATTCCGCGCCGCGCTCAAGAACCCCGCGACGCCGCCCGCCGAGCGCAAGGAAGCCCTGATGTTTCTGGTGCATTTCGTCGGCGACATGCACCAGCCGCTGCACTGCTCCGATAACCAGGACAAAGGCGGCAACGATGTGAAGGTCACCCTGGGCGACCGCCGCCAGACCAACCTGCACAGCGCCTGGGACACCGGCATGTTGACCCGCATGGGTAAGGAAGACGACCTCTTCCCCGCCCTGCTGAAAGAGGCCAGGAAGAACCGGAAGAAGTGGTCGCAGGGAACCGTGGAATCCTGGGCGGAGGAATCGCACCAACTCGCCATCGACATCACCTACGGGAAGCTGCCCGTCAAGCCGGTGGCGGGCACGCCCAACACCACCCCGATCCCCCTGGACGCCGCCTACGAGCAGGCCGCCGATCCGGTGATCCGCGTGCAGATCGAAAAGGCCGGCGACCGGCTGGCGCGGGTGCTGAACGAGGCGTTAAAGTAGCCGGTCCGGCGGCGTGTTATACTTATCCATAACTTGGAGGAATCGTCATGGCGACAGTGACCCTTCGTAACCTGGGCGGATCGGTGGTGATGGCCGTGCCGAAAAAGATTCTGAGCCTCGTGGATCTCCGCGCCGGCTCCCAGGTGGTAATCAGCGTGGAAAAGGGGCGCGTGGTTGTCGAGCCCAAGGCGAAGCCCCACTACACCCTCTCGGAGCTTCTGGCCAAGTGCCGGCGGACCGATATCCTGAATCGCCGCAGGGACCGTGCTTGGCTGGATAGCCCGCCGGTCGGGAAGGAGGTTCTCTGAAGCGGGGCGTCCCGGACCGGGGCGATATCCTCCATCTCGATTTGGACCCGGCCAGAGGGCGGGAACAACGGGGAAAACGGCTGGTTCTGGTGCTGTCGGTCTCGGAGTTCAATCGTTTCGGGCTGATTCTTGCGTGCCCGATTACGCAAGGCGGCGAGTTCGCGCGGGAACATGGGTTTGCGGTTTCGTTGAGCGGAGCCGGAACCGGGACGCAGGGAGTTGTCTTGTGCCATCAGGCCCGCACTCTCGACTACAAGGAACGGGCCAGCCAGTGGACGGAAACTTTGCCGGAGGAGCTGGTGGAGGAAGTCCTGGCTCGGGTTCGCACCTTGTTGGACTAGGTTTTCGACCGCGTGATTTGGTGCCATTACCTGGCCGCTCGCTCACGCTCGCGGTTCCGGACAGAACCGCGAGCGTGAGCGAGCGGCCCGTGGCAAAGGAACAGTTTCTCACGGTCACGGCACTAGTGGCCGGCGACCGGCTGGCGCGGGTGCTGAACGAGGCGTTAAAGTGAGGCAGACAGCATGAGCACGCAAAGCGCGACCGAATCCCCGGCAGTGCCGCTCTGGCTGGGTGGCACGGCGGCGCTGGCGATGATCGTCCATTTGTACCTGGTCTTCGTGTGGGTATCGACCGAGAGCACCATGGGAATCGTCCAGCGGATCTTCTACTTCCACGTGCCCGCCGCCATGACGGCCTTCGTGGCCTGCTTCGTGGGCGGCGTCGCCAGCATTCTCTACCTGGCAACGCGCGACAACAAGTGGGACGACCTCTCTGTCGCCGCCAACGAGACCGTGGTGGTATTCGAAGCCATCAACATCGCCATGGGTTCCATCTGGGGCCGGCGCGTGTGGGGCATCTGGTGGACCTGGGACGCCAAGCTCACTTCCGCCTTCCTGCTCTTCTTCCTGTACGTGGCTTATGTGCTCATCCGCCGGGCGACGCCGGTGGAAGTCCGCGCCAAGGTCTGCGCCGTCATTTGCATTTTGGGAATGCTGGACGTGCCGCTGATCTACCTGTCCAACCGCATCTTCCGCACGCAGCACCCGTCGCCGGTGATCGGCGGCGGCCGGGGTTCCGGGCTGGCCCCCGACATGTTCTTCACTTTGATGTTCGGCATGTGCGCCATGCTGCTGGTGTGGGGATGCATCGTCCGCTTGCGGCGGCGCGTGGCGCAACTGGAACGCGCGGCCGACGATCTGGTCCGCCGCACCAACGAAATGGTTGACCAAGGAATCTGACGATGGAAAACCTGTCCTGGCTGTTTTACGCTTACGGCATCGGCATCGGGGTGCTGTTCGGCTACATCTTCCATATCTCGCGGCGCGAGCAGACCCTGCGCCGCCGCATCGCGGATTTGCAAGCCACGGTCGAGGAACACTGGAAGAAGTAGGTGGGGCCAGCGCCCTCGGCTGCATCGAACTTCAACTGGAGAAAGACTGACGACTATGCTCACCTTCGGCGCATTCCCACGCTGGGCCGCGCTCCTCTCGGCGGCTGCTTTCGTTTGGACCGGCTCGGCGCAGACCGGGCCCACGTACCTGAACCCGGATGCGCCCGTCGAGCAGCGCGTCGGCGATCTGCTCTCGCGCATGACCCTCGAAGAGAAGATCTCCCAGCTCATGAACGATTCGCCCGCCATCGACCGGCTGGGCATCCCCGCCTACAACTGGTGGAACGAGTGCCTGCACGGAGTCGCGCGGGCGGGCCGCGCCACGGTCTTTCCCGAGCCCATCGGGCTGGCCGCGACCTGGGATACCGGCCTGGCTTTCCGCGTGGCCACGGCCATTTCCGACGAAGCGCGCGCCAAGAACAACGAGTTCGTGCGGCGCGGGAAGCGCAACATCTACCAGGGCCTCACCTTCTGGACGCCCAACATCAACCTGTTCCGGGACCCGCGCTGGGGGCGCGGCATGGAAACCTACGGCGAAGATCCCTACCTCACCGGCCGCATGGCGGTTCAGTTCATCAAGGGCCTGGAGGGCGACGATCCGAGATACCTGAAGACCGTCGCCACGGCCAAGCACTACGCGGTGCACAGCGGTCCGGAATCGCTGCGGCACACCTTCGACGCCGAGATCGACCCGCGGGAACTCCAGGAGACGTATCTTCCCCAGTTTGAGGCCGCCGTCAAGGAAGGCGGGGCATGGAGCGTGATGTGCGCCTATAACCGCGTGGATGGCAAGCCGGCGTGCGCCAGCACACCGCTGCTGGACGACGTCCTGCGGAAACGGTGGGGGTTCCAGGGCTACGTGGTATCGGATTGCGGCGCCGTGGGCGACATCTACCTCCATCACCAGACCGCGCCCGACGCCGCGCACGGCGTCGCCAGCGCTCTCAAGGCCGGCACCGATCTCAACTGCGGCGTGGAGTACGAGAACCTGCTGCCGGCCGCCCGCCAGGGGCTGGTTGCCCAGGCCGATATCGATCGCGCCCTTGGCCGCCTCCTGCTGGCCCGCTTCAAGCTGGGGATGTTCGATCCGCCGGCGCGCGTCAAGTACGCGCAGATTCCGTACAGCGAGAACGACAGTCCCGCCCACCGTCAACTGGCGCTCGAGGCGGCGCGCCGCTCCATCGTTCTGCTGAAGAACGAGGGCGCCCTGCTGCCGCTGAGCAAGACGCTGAAGACCATCGCGGTGATCGGGCCCAACGCCGACGATCCATCGGTGCAGTTCGGCAACTACAACGGCGATGCGGGCGAAACGGTGACGCCGCTGGAGGGAATCCGCAAAGCCGTGCCCGGCGCCCGCGTGGTGTACGCGCGCGGCAGCGACCTGGCCGCCAACCTGCCGGCCTTCGAGGTGGTTCCCGCTTCGGCGCTGTTCGTTTCGGACGGCCAGGACCGCCGGCACGGCCTTACGGCCGAGTATTTCGGCGTCTCGAATTTCGACGGGAAGCCGCATCGCCAGCGCGAGCTGACTTGGCCGAACTCCGGCAAGATGGTCGGCGACGTGCCCAAGGATGTGAAGCCGCTGTTCACGCGCGTGGACTCGCAGATCGATTCTCACTGGGAGAACGGCGCGCCGCGTCCGGATATGAACGACGACGATTTCGGGGTTCGCTGGACGGGCTACCTCTCGGCGCCTGTCAGCGGAACGTACCAACTAGGCGCCATCGGGTTGAACGCCTTCGAAGTTTACCTGGATGGCAAGCCGCTGGTCGATTTCAACGGCATCCACGAACGCTCCTACCAGTACGCGCCGGTCACGCTGGAGGCCGGCAAGCTCTACGCCCTGCGCGTAGACTTCCACGAGTACGTCAACGATGCCGATATCCAACTGGTTTGGTCGCGCCCGGGCGCGGTGAGTGCCGATGACGCCGTGGCCGCCGCCCGCGCGGCCGACGCGGTGGTGCTGGTGCTCGGTCTGTCGCCCCGCCTGGAGGGCGAGGAAATGAAGGTCCCGGTGGAGGGATTCGAAGGCGGCGACCGCGTGCAGTTGGAGATCCCGCGGGTGCAGCAGGATCTGATGGAAAAAGTGACCGCGGCCAACCGACGCGTGGTGCTGGTGCTGTTGAACGGCAGCGCCCTGGCGGTGAACTGGGCGTGCGACCGTGTGCCGGCCATTGTCGAAGCCTGGTACCCCGGGCAGGCGGGCGGGACGGCGCTGGCCGATGTCTTGTTCGGTGATTTCAACCCCTCGGGGCGGCTGCCGGTGACTTTCTACCGCTCCGCCGCCCAACTGCCACCCTTCACGGACTACGGGATGAAAGGCAGAACGTACCGGTTCTTCGAAGGCGAGCCGCTTTTTCCCTTCGGCTTCGGTTTGAGTTATACCACCTTTGCGTACCGCGACCTCAGTCTTCCCGGCACGGCGGCGGCGGGCGAGCAAGTTGACGTTGCGGTGGAAGTCGAGAATACCGGGAAGCTGGCGGGCGAGGAGGTGGTCGAGTTGTACGTCAGGACGCCGGGCGGGACGCCGGCTCCGCGACGGTCGCTAGCGGCATTCACGCGCGTGGCCCTGGCTCCCGGAGAAAAGCGGACGGTGCGATTCAACCTTGGGGCGCGCCAGTTATCGACCGTCGAGGCGGATGGGCGCCGCGTTGTGGAGCCGGGCGCGTATCAGATCTCGGTGGGCGGCAAACAACCGGGCTTTCAGGGCCCGCTGGACGCCGCCACCACCGGCGTAGTAGGCGGAGAACTGCAAATCGGCGGGCGGGCAAAAGTGCTGGAGTAAGGAGCCCCCTCCAGCCGACGCGCGGCGCCGGAGTGAGTCATTCCCCGGAACAGCGGGCCTCGGCGAGCGGCCCGAACGGCAGAGGCGGTCCGCGCTGTGCGATCCCTTCTCAGGCTCGATAGCCGCGGAGGCCTCGCTGACTTCTCTCTTGCCCGGGCCGCTTGCTGACGCTCACGGTTCCGAGTCGTACGCCCGGGCCAACCATCGGGGAACTGAGGGAAGGCGCCTACTGGATGTCGCCGAACGTGACCTTTTCCGGGACTTCCTTCTCATTGAGTAACTGAATGATGGTCGCGGGTCCCAGGTCGGCAGGTGGCGTCCAGGAACGAAGTGCCCAGACTACTTTTTTCTGGGGAGTTACTTCGATGGCCTGAACCGGAGCGTTGGCCGCATCCACGGTGCCATCCCACTGATTGAACCAACTGTTGACGATGGTGTTGCCGTTCGGTAACCGGCTGGCCAGTTGGACGTAGTAGAACTTATAGTCCGGCACGTCGGAGGCGGAGAATTCCCACACCGTCTCGCCCTTGCGGTTCACCTCGCGCACGGCTTTCCTGCCGCCCGCGATCAGCACGTTCCCGTTCTCCAATTCCACGGCGGCCCATGGATTTGGCGAGGCCACCGACCACACTTCCTTGCCGCTGGAATTGTACTCGCACACCTTGCCGGAGTCCATGTGGGCCACCAGAACGGTGCCTTCCCGGGTCAACCGCGCGTGGCGGAACTGCCCGTGTACGCTCTTGGGGTTGTTGACGGGAAGCACGAACTCGCGCTCGACAATCCCCCTGGCCTTGCTCATCACGATCAACCTGGCGGGGTCGCCGTTCTGGATAAACATCACGCGCTCCGTGCCGATGGGTTGCGCGGTATGGATTTCCGTGCCCGGCGGCGCATCGAAGTTCCACACCACCTTCTTATCGGCGGTGATTTCCGTAACCCCGAACTGGTGGGCGAACAGAATGTTCCCGTTCGAGAGACGCACGGCGTCGCTGATCTCGCCCTTGCCGGGATGGGTGTAGGACCACACCACCTGCCCATCGCGAACGATGAACATGCGTTCCTCCTTGGCCTCGCCGGCGTAGAAGAAGTCGTGCTGCGCCAAACCGGCGCCGGGGAGTTTCGCGGGAGCCATGGGCGCCGCCGGAACCGGCTTGGCCAGACTGGCGGCGAAGGCCAGGTCGGCGGGTTTGTCCTTGGCGCCGCCCATAGGCAGGTACACTAACTCGATACCCTTGCCATTGACCGGGTCGATGTTACGGGAATAGCGCATGGTGGAATCGTTTTCCCAACGCTCGTGGGTGCCCAGGCTCGCCACCACTTTTCCGCCCTGCTTATAGACGGTTCCGGATTGGGAGTTACCAGGCTGCGCCATCTCGAACAGATAGTCGTCGGCGTTGGCGCGAATCAGAATTCGCGGCCGCCCCAGCTCGTCGTTATTGTTCCTGGTCTGGGCGAACAGCAGGTCCAGCCCTACGGAATCGAGCGCCACGCCGTCCATCGAGGCCAGCACGCTGGCCGGCCATTCCGGACTCTCATACGGAATGGCGCGGTTGTTGAAAGGAAAGTTGGGGAAGTGCTGCGGATAGGATTGCCACTTACGGCCGCAATACAGACCGTCCAGAACGAAGAGGATGGTCTTGGCGCCCAGGTTGGGCGAAGCCGCCAGATCGACTATCGGCGAATAGGCGTTCTTCACGCCTTCCTGATCGGTGTTGATGGCGGCGTGCAGTTCGGGCGTGCCTTTGATGGAACCGAAATGGTTCTTGCCGGTCATGGTGATGGCGGTCTGGCCGTTGTCGCCGCCATCCAGGTCGTTATACGGATAGGAATGCGCCTTGAGCAGCGCCATGTTGACCAGGTACGTGGCGTCGTAGATCTGCTTGGGTATAAGTTTGGCGTCGCTGTACTTTCCGTTGGAGTAATTAACTCCCTCCACCCAAACGGGTGCTTCCAGGCGGCTGTAATCGCCGTACACCGGATGCTTCGGCTGGTCTTCCTTCGCCGGGCCGGTCTGCAGGAAGCGCACGTCCTTGAACTCGCTCCATACCTTGGTCAGCGTGTACGGCATCATGTAGCGCCGCACATCGTAAACCACGATATCCTGCTGCCGCACGTGCGCCTGGTTGACCAGTTGCCGCACCATGGCCAATACCATCTGCGGGGATGAATCGATGAAGTTATCGACCTTGGCGCTGCCGGTGGCATTATTCATGTTTATCTTCACGGCCACCACTTCGCCCGGTTGATAGCCGCGATTGGCCAACTGCCGCGAATGGTCGTTGTAGTACTGGAAGAGCGCCTGCCAGGCCAGTTCTCCGTTGGTAGTGCCGGTGAGCCTGGTCAGGGTGGCGTCCAGCATGGCGTCCACGGCCTTCTGGTCGGTATTCTGGTCGAGCCACCATTGGTCCGAGGTCTGATGCAGATGGCCCGCCCACTTGCTGGCCAGCGGGTCGCGCGCCCACACCACGCGGCCGGGATTGATGCCCCGGGCCACGCCGACGGGGGCGTTGGCTTTGGCCGGGATGAAGTTGAAGTCCGTGATCTTCGTCTGCGGATCCGCCAGTCCGGGGTAGACCAACGAAACCAGCGTCCATCCCGCCACTGCAAGCGCTGAGACCATTCCCAGAACCGCGGCCGCCCGGTGGCGCGAGGCCGCGCCGCCCAGCCGTCCGAAGAGGGACTTGATGGAGAGAGCGCCCAGCAGCCAGACGACGAAAGCGGATGCCACGGGAAAAGCGGCCCGTTGGCAGGGATAGCTGGCGCGGCTGGGTTTGGGGACGACACGCACCAGGAACCAGGCCAGAGCGGCTGCGCCGGCGCAGATGAGAATCAATCGCGGCCAGGAATCAGCCGCGCGGCGGCAGGCCCGCATCGCGGACCGGAGAAGTGTGGGTTTCGAGGTCGTCATGTGGGTTCGTTCAACTGCGGTGAGCGCGGGGCGCAGGTCTTGCCGCACTGAAACTACCACTTTAACATGCGGCTGCGAACTGGCACTTCGGTGCGATGCGCGGCTCCAGTGGGCATAGGCGTTAAATTAAGATTGGCTGCGGTGCTTGGGCAGAGCGGGCGAGTTGATCGGACACGAGGGTGCGCTTCCGCGGACTGTTGCGGAGTCGATCCAGGTTTTGCTCGCTTTGGATGACCAGCCAAGGTCCTTTACCGAGGATGGCTCCCCGGAGTGCCCACAGGGTCATCCGAAAGCGTGACCAGGGACTATGGGTATGTCGATTAGGCTCGCAATTCGTACCCCCAGGGGGAAAGTGGGCCGGATGGCTGCACTAAGCGTTGAGCCAACGCGGCGGCGATGAGGCGTGCCAGCATCCAACTCTTGGCGGTAGGTCCCTGGCGCGAGGGCAATGTGTCCAAATGGAGCAGGGACTTGAGCCGCTTGAACAGCAGCTCAATCTGCCAGCGGGCTCTATAGAGGACCATTGACTGGACCGGCGGCAATTGCGTAGCGTCCAACGTGGTGATGAGCCAGATGACTTCGCCAGAGCGAGTGCGCGAAGCGAGCGCGCGTGCGGGAAGCCAGGCGATCGCTTTGGCCGAATCCCAGGTTTTGTGGCTTTTGGTCGAGGTTGGGGGTACTGGAATTGTTAATGAGAATTCGACTACCCCCACTGACGGCACTAGCGGCTCCTTTTCCGCCAAATGAATCCGCTGCCGCTGTTCATCGCAGGTGCGCAGATTGCCTGGATTGAAGCGCACCAGTGCGTGTGCGTCGGCCTCTCTCACCGCGTACAGGCCGCGTGCAGTACCGTAGGCGCGATCACCCAAAACGATCTCGCCGCGCTGGATCTTGTATCGGCCTAATTTCTCCCCGCCGCTGTCATCGGTCAGTTCCACCCGCTGGAAGCCGCCTGTGGCTGGATTGATCAGGACATGGGCTCGCCACTGCACGGGCTTATTGCCAGGGCCGTTGATCACGGTCGCATCCACGACTCGCACAGGCCAGGCGGCGGGTTCGGCTCCAACCTGTTCCGCCGCCAACACTTCCGCCAGCACATGTTCCAGCCAGCCCTCGGCTTCGCGCAGGCGATAAAATAAGCCAGGCCCAGTGATCTCCGCCAAATGCAGGGCGCTGGCCCACGCGGCGACATCCTTGAGGGACAGGTCCGAGACCGCATATGCCAGAGCCAGGCGAAGGAGAGCTGCCGCGTCTGGAACGTTTCGACACCGTAGCAATGCGCCTGCCGAGCGAGAGGAATCCTCAAGATCGAGTGGCAGGAGGGTGCGGACATACTCCCACTCCTCCTCATGCAAAGGCGGGCATTCCATACTTAAATGCTACGCCGAACGCTCAAAAAAGTAAACGTCTTATTTTAACGCCTATGGCTGCAGTGGGGCGGACCCCCTGGTCCGCGCGGGACGCCCCCGTCCCGCGTCCGGAATAGCGGTAGCAGCTTCTTGAACGGTACGAAAAGGCCGACGGGGGCGTCGGCCGCGGACCAGGGGGTCCGCCCCACACCGCTATCCTTCGAACGCCTTGCGCACCTGTCCCACGGCCCACGCCAGATCCTCTTCCGAGACGATCAGCGGCGGGGCGAGGCGAATCACGAAATCGTGGGTCTCCTTGCACAGCAGTCCCAATTCCTTCAGCCGCTCGCAGTAGGAACGCGCCGGCACCAGCAGCTCGATGCCGATCAGCAGCCCGCGTCCGCGAATCGCCTTGATATGCGGATGGCGCAGTTTGCGCAGCTCATAGAGCAGCCACGCGCCCAACTCGGCCGAGCGGTCGGCCAGCCGCTCTTCCTCGATGACGCGCAGCGCCGCGCGCGCCACCGCGCAGGCCAGCGGATTGCCGCCGTACGTGCTGCCGTGGCTGCCGGGCCGGAACACGCCCAGAATCTCGCTGGAGGAAACCACCGCCGACACCGGATACACGCCGCCCGAGAGCGCCTTGCCGAGCACGTACACATCCGGCTGCACGCCCTCGTGCTGGCAGGCGAACATCAGGCCGGTGCGGCCAAGGCCGGTCTGGATCTCGTCGGCCACCAGCAGCACGCGCTCGCGCGCGCACAAATCGGCCGCCTGCCGCAGGTACCCGTCGGGCGGGATCAGGATGCCGGCCTCGCACTGGATGGGCTCGATCAGCAGCGCGCAGGTGCGCGGCGTGATGGCGGCTTCCAGCGCGTCGATGTCGCCGAAGGGCACGCTCACGAAGCCGGGAGTGAACGGACCGAAGCCGTCGCGGTAGAGCGGCTCGCTCGAGAAGCCCGTGATGGTGGTGGTGCGGCCGTGAAAATTGTTCTCGCAGACGACGATCTCGGCCTCGTTGCGCGGGATGCGCTTGAACGTGTAGCCCCAGCGGCGCACCGCTTTGATGGCGCTTTCGACGGCCTCCGCGCCGGTGTTCATGGGCAGCACCATCTGCATGCCGCACGTGCGGGCGAGTTCTTCGCAGAAGCGCGGCAACTGGTCGTTGCGAAACGCGCGCGAAGTCAGCGTCACGCGCGACGCCTGGTCGAGCAGGGCCTGGACGATGCGCGGATGGCAGTGGCCCTGGTTCAGCGCCGAGTATGCGCTCAGGCAGTCCAGATAGCGGCGTCCGTCGACGGCGTACACCCACACGCCCGCGGCGCGCTCCACCACCACGTCGAGCGGGCGATAATTGTGGGCGCCCCAACGGTCTTCAAGCTGGATCAGGTCTGGGGCGGGCCCATGGGTTTCGGCTTCCGGCATGACGCGTCCCTTAGCCGCCGGAGCGCTGGCCGCCGCTTTCGGAAATCCGGGTGGGACCGACGCCCAGATGCGCGGAGGTCTTGGTGGCCTCTTCCACGGCCCGCGCCAACACCGAGCGGATGCGCCCGTCCTCGAGCATCAGCAGGCCGGCGATGGTACAGCCGGCGGGCGTGGTGACGTCGTCGCGCAGCGCGGCCGGATGGCGGCCGGTAGTGAGCACCATGCGCGCCGCGCCCAGCGCCGTCTGCGCCACCAGGGTGAGCGCAAGCTGCCGCGGCAGCCCCACCCGCACGCCGGCATCGGCGAGGGCTTCCATGATGAGGAACTGGTAGCCCGGTCCGCTGCCGCTGAGCGCGGTGACGGCATTGAAGTGAACCTCGTCGACCGGCAGGCACCGGCCCACGGCTTCGAAGATCTCCTGCGCGCGCTGCAAGTCGGTCTTGCTGGCGTAGCGCCCGCGGCAGATCACGGTCATGCCCTCGCCCACCACCGCGGGCGTGTTGGGCATGGCGCGGACCACCGGATTCTCGGTGCCGAGCATGGACTCCAGCCGGTCGGTGCCGACGCCCGCCAGGATGGAGATCAGCAGCGTCTCGCGCCGCAGTCCGGCGTTGCGCAGCGTGGCCAGCACCACCGGCGCGTCGTTCGGTTTGACGCACAGCAGAATCAGATCGGCGCCGGACACGCGCGCCTGGAACTCGCTTTCGACGGCGATGCCGAGCGCCTCGGAGGCGGCCTCGCAGGTGGACGGATTCTTATCGCCGGCCCACACGCGGTCGTGCGCGATCAGCTTGCCGGAGAGCAGTCCGCGCAGCAACGTCTGGCCCATCACGCCGGCGCCGATGACCCCGAGCGTGGCGCCTTCGCCGATCACGGGAACGGGCTGGGTATGTTCCGATTTCTTCGACATGGAGATGACCTCGATCGGGCGGGAAAGCACGCGGGCGGGACCCGCGGCTTGTCTACCGACCCGATCCTTGAAAGTAACACATGGACGCGCCGCCGGTTGCCAGCCCATTGCCGCATACGTTTCCCGCTACCGGACATCCGCGCAGCTTGTGGGGCGGACGCCCTCGTCCGCGGCCGGCCCCCTGGCCGGCTTCCCGCCAAGCGAAGATCGGGACGAGGGCGTCCCGCGCGGACCAGGGGAGGCCGCCCTGCCCTGGGAAACGCCTGCGGGATTGGGCCGCCAGCCTGCCCCGCATGCCGGGCATCATGGCCGGATGGACGCGGCGCGGCGCAGGCGGTCGAGCACTCCGGCCCACTCCGGCCCGTCCGGCGGCGCTTCCACGGCGATCCAGTCCAGTTGCCGCGCGTCGAGACGGTGCAGCGTATCGTACAGCGCGGCGGCATATTGGCGCGGATCGGCGGGCATTTCGCGCCCCATCCGCAGCCATTCGCCGCGGCCGTCCGGCGGCACGTCGCCCGGCGCCAGCAGGTAGAGCGGCGTGGCTGGACAATAGTGGCGCGGGTGCATGCCGGGCGACGCATGCGGGCCCTCGGGCGATGCCGCCACTTGCACGGGTCCGATCAGCGCTTCGATCTCGGGCAGCGGGATCACCCCCGGCCGCAGCAGCAGCGGAGCGTCCACCAGGCTGAGCACGGTGGACTCGATGCCCACGCACGCCGGGCCACCGTCCAATACGTAATCCGCCAGCGATTCGGGAATGTGCGCGGCGCCGGTGGGCGAAAGGCCGGCGAACCGGTTGGCGCTGGGCGCGGCGATGGGAACGCCCGCGGCGCGGATCAACTCGAGGGCCAGCGGATGCGCCGGCATGCGCAGGCCCACGGTTGCCAGACCCGCGGTGACGATGTCGGGGATCTCCAGCCGCTTGGGCACCACCAGAGTCAGCGGCCCCGGCCAGTAGCGCCGGGCCAGGGTTTCGGCGGCGTCCGGCCAGCGCGCGGCCAGGGACTGCGCCATCGCGATGGAATCCACATGCACGATCATGGGGCTGGTGCGCGGCCGGCGCTTGGCGGCGAAAATGCGCTCCACCGCGGCGGCGTCCAGGGCATTGGCGCCCAGGCCGTACACGGTCTCGGTGGGAAAGGCCACCAGGCGGCCCGCGCGGATGAGGGCTGCGGCGTGGGCTACCTGGTTCACTCGGGCGCTTCGTCCTTGTCGTCGCCGGCGATCTTGCCGGTTTTGCGCCAGACCAGGAAGGCGTGGATGAGCGGATCGAGGCCGCCTTCGAGCACGCGGTCCACGTCACCCATGGCCAGCTTGCTGCGCAGGTCCTTCACCAGGCGGTAGGGGGCCAGCACGTAGTTGCGGATCTGGCTGCCGAAGTTGATGTCGAGCTTGGAATCCTCGGTCTTGCGCGTCTCCTCGCGCTTCTTCTCCAACTCGTGCTCGTAGAGGCGGGCGCGCAGTTGCTTCCAGGCGCTGTCGCGGTTCTTGTGCTGCGACCGCTCGTTCTGGCACTGCACCACGATGTTGGTGGGGAGGTGCGTCATGCGCACGGCGGAATCGGTCATGTTGACGTGCTGTCCGCCGGCGCCCGAGGCGCGGAAGGTATCGATGCGCACGTCCTCGACTTTGATGTCGATCTTGATTTCGTCGTCCACCTGCGGGTAGACGAAGACGGAGGCGAACGAGGTGTGGCGCCGCGCGTTGGCATCGAACGGCGAGATGCGCACCAGGCGGTGCACGCCGATCTCGCTTTGCAGCAGGCCGTACGCGTTTTCGCCGTTGACTTCGAACGTCACCGACTTGATGCCCGCGCCTTCGCCCTCCAGCCGGTCGGTAATCACCGTCGGGAAGCCCTGGCGTTCGGCCCAGCGCAGGTACATGCGTAGCAGCATTTCGGCCCAATCCTGGCTTTCGGTGCCGCCGGCGCCGGGGTGGATGGTGACGATGGCGTTGCGCGCGTCGTTCTCGCCGGAGAGCAGCATGGCGGTTTCCAGGCGTTCCAGCAGTTCGCCGTATGGCTTCAGATCGCGCTCGATATCGCCGGCGACGTCCTCGCCTTCGCGCGCCAGTTCGAAGAGCGTGTCGAGGTCGTCGGTCAGGGAGCGGATGCGGTCGTCGTGGCCGATGGCCTGCTCCAGCCGCTTGCGGTCCTGCATCACCTTCTGGCTCTTTTCGGGCTGGCTCCAGAAGTCCGGCGCGGAGATCCGCTCTTCGGTCTGGCTCAGCTTCCGCTTTTGAGCGGGAGCGTCAAAGATACCTCCGCACGGCCAGGGCCTGGTCGCGGAGGGGCTGGTAGGAGCGTTCCAATTCTTCGAATGTCATGGAGGTTACTCCAATTCTAGCAAATAGCCCTTCTTGCCCACGCTGCGGGCGCGGGTGCGGCCTATCTCCACCGAGACGCCTTCGGCTTCGTGGATGTGCCCGGAAAAGAACCATGCAGGCTGGCGGCGCTCGATGAACTCGGCGATGGAGCGCGAGCCGGCGTGCAACCCGGGACGAATCTGGTCGAGGGCGGTGCCGTAGGGCGGGGCGTGGCAAACGAGCACCAACGGGTCGAGTTCGGCGAACCGCGCCAGGCGATCGGCGATCTGCGGCTCGCTGTACTCGCCGGGCGTGTTGAACGGCGTCGGGTTCGAGTAGCCCAGGCCGGCAACGTGCCAGCGCCCGGCTTGAAAATGCCGTCCGTGAAAATCGTGCAGGCCGTGACGGGCGCACATGGCGGCCACCTGCTCGGCGGACTCGTGGTTGCCGGGCAGCACGTACACCTTATCGCCGCGCGCGCTAAGGATTTCGCCGCAACGCTCGATACCCTTTGACCACGTCACCTGGTCGCCGGCGGCGATGTAGTAATCCGCATCCACGCTAAGCAGGTGTTCGAGCGTCTTCCAATCGTTATGGACGTCGGAAAAAATCAGCAGTCTCAATGAGATTATTATAGAGGGCAGTGACCGGCCGCCAAAAAGTTAAAGGCATGATCGGCCGCAGATGAACGCGGATAAACGCAGATGAGGCGATCTTTGCTTATCTGTGTTTATCTGTGTTCATCTGTGGCTAAGTGTTTTTGGGGGGCTTCCCGGTTTCACCATGAGCGAATACGATAGCGAACTTTCCAAAATCGTCGCCGAACTCAACCGCGCGGCGCCCAGCCAGCAAAAGACGGCGCCTCCGCGCGGAGCCGCGCCGACGCCATCGCTCGACCAGTTGCTGGGGGTGGCTGCGGGCCGCAATGCCTCCGACGTGCTGCTCATCGCCGGCGCCCCCGCGGTGCTGCGCGTTGGTGGAGCGTTGATCGCGCTCGGCGGCGCGGCGCTCGACCCGGAGGATGTCCGCGCCATGGTGCTGCCGCTGCTGGAGCCGGCGCAGGCAGAGGAGTTGCAGAAGCGCAAATCGGTGGACCTGAGCTTCGTGCGCGAAAACCTGGGCCGCTTCCGCGTCAACATCCACCACCAGCGCGGCACGCTGGCGGCCAGCATCCGGCTGCTGCCCTCCCGGATTCCATCGCTCGAATCGCTGCACCTTCCGCTGTCGCTGGCGAAATTGTGCGAGCGGCGGCAGGGGCTGGTGCTGCTCACCGGGCCGACGGGCTGCGGCAAGAGCTCCACGCTGGCAGCGCTCATCGACATCGTCAACTCCCGGCGCGCGGCCCACGTGGTCACCATCGAAGACCCGGTGGAGTACCAGCACTCCAACCGCAGCGCCATCATCGAGCAGATTGAAGTGGGCCGCGACACGCCGGATTTTGCGGTCACGCTGCGCAGCATCATGCGGCAGACGCCGGACGTCATCCTGGTGGGCGAGATGCGCGACGCCGAAACCATGGCGACGGCGCTCTCCGCCGCCGAAACCGGGCACCTGGTGTTCTCGACCCTGCACACCAACGATGCCATTCAGGCCATGGCGCGGATTTTGGATTCCTTCCCGGCGGGCAACCAGCCGCAGATCCGCCAGCAACTGTCGTTGGCGCTGGCGGCGGTTATCGCGCAGCAGTTGGTCCCCGGCGTGGACGGCGCCACGCGCTGGCCGGCGACCGAAATCATGATCGCCACCGACGCCGTGCGCGCCCTGATCCGCAAGGGCGAGGACCACCAGTTGCGGTCGCAGATTTCGGTGAGCAAGGCCGAGGGCATGATGACCATGGAGCAATCGCTGGCCGACCTGGTCCGCCTGGGCCGCATCTCGCGCGACACCGCGTTCGCGCACGGGTACCGAAACGACGACTTGCAGCGGTATCTGGGGTAGGTGCGGCGTTGCGCCCACGCGATGGCGCTAAGCCGGCGCGGCTCCTATCGTCCATAATGGTGGGATGCGACGGGCCGGGTATCTTGCGATCGCCTTGCTGGGGGCCGCCAGCGTGGCGGCCAGCGAGGACCAGGCCGGGCTTCACGGCACCGTGGTCAACGCCCTTACCGGCGAGCCGCTGGCCAAAGTGCAGGTCCACGCGATGAAGCGCGAACCCGAGGGGCTCATTGCCGCCTACGGCGCCCTCACCGATGACTCGGGCCGTTTTTCCGTCGCCCCAATCGCTCCCGGCACTTACTATCTGCGCCCCGACCGCGCCGGGTTCCTGCTCGCGGTCTCCGTCCCCACGGTCGAAATCAAGCCGGGACAACAGGTGCTGAATTACCGGCTGGAAATGTCGCCGCGCGCCCTCATCTCGGGGCGGGTCACCGGCGACGCCGGCGATCCGCTGCGGGGCGTCGCCATTCGCGCCGAGCCGGTTTCGGGGAACGACATCCTGCTCAGTTTCCTGTTCGCCGGCGCCGGCTCAACCGACGATCGGGGAAACTACCGCATCGCCGTGCCGCCAGGCAAGTACCGCATCCGCGCCGTCATCGAGTCATTTCCCTCCGATGAGCCCGATGAGATTCGCACCGACGGCTCCTCCGCCGCCGTCTTCCCCACCACGTGGTTCCCACAGGCGAGGAGCGCCGCGGAAGCCACGGCCGTCGAGGCCGTCGCGGGCCGCGAAACCGGCGGGATCGATGTGCGCATGAAGCCGCCCGTTGTCCTCGCGATCTCGGGCACGGTCAGCGGCATTCCTGGCGGCGCCCGGGCGTCGGTCAACTTCAACGCCCTCATCCACCATGGGAATATCGTCTATGACATTGAAACCGGCCCGGATGGAAGTTACTCCCGCACGGGCCTGTCGCCCGGCACTTACTATCTGTACGCCGGGACCGAGGCGCCCAATCTGCGCAGCGCTGTCGTTGAGGTCGAACTGGCGGACGGCCCGGTCGCCGGCCTCGACCTGTCGCTTCATCCGGTCGCCCCGCTTGCCGGGACGCTGGAAGCGCCGCCTGGTATCGATACCGGCTCGCTGCGCGTGCAGATCGAACCATGGATGAACACCGCTCCTCATTCCGCCCGGGTTAAAGCGGATGGCACGTTCGAAATCGGGTCCGTCGAGCCGGAACGCTACCAGGTCTCGGTGCGGCCGCTGCCGGGCGACGCCTACGTGAAAAGCGTGCGGCTGCGCGGCTCGCCCGTGCCCTATGGCCTTCTCGATCTGCGCAACGGTGCCGGCACCGAGGCGGTGAAGATTGTCGTGAGCCGTGGCGCGGCGCAGATCGGCGGCGCCATCCAGGGGAAGTCCGCCGTGGGCTGGGACCGCACCGGCCGCGTCGTCCTACTGGCCGAGGGCGTTGACCTGCTCGATGGCCCACGCTCCATCGCCGAAGGCGCCGACCCGCAAGGTGCCATCGCTATATAGCGCCCAATCCCGATGGCACGTTCAGCTTCAAGAGCGTGCCTCCCGGCAGGTACCGCCTGTTCGCGTACGACATTGCAGCGCCTGGCAGGCTTCAATCCGCCGAAGCGTTCCGCGCGGCCGTGGCGCATGTCGAGGTGATCGGGATCACCGAAGGCGATTGCCTGATCAAGGATGTGAAACCGCTCGGTTCGGAGGGCGCCGATGCCGCGAAGTAGCGTCGCGCTCGCTCTTTTGGCCGCCGCCTTTCTGGCAGCGGCGCAAGACGGCCAGAAGCCCAGCGGAGTCGAGGGCGTGGTCCTCAATGCCATCGCCAACCAGCCGCTGGCCAGAGCGCACATCACGCTGCGCACGTCGGCTAATGGCGCGGTGCGCAAGTATGGCGCCATCAGCGACGAGAAGGGCCGCTTCTCGATTCGGCCAATCGAGCCGGGAACTTACCAGACCGCCGTCGAGCTATTGGGCTTTCTCTTCGCTCCCCGGCGTGCCAGCGACAACGGCCGTGTCGAGATCGCCGTGGGCACCAGTTTGAGCGGCGTCGAGCTGAAAATGGTCCCGCAAGGAATGATCGCCGGCCGCGTGCTTGACGCCGGCGGCAACCCAATGGACCGCGTCGCCGTGGCGGCCGTGCGCGGCGTGCGCCGTATCGGCGAGCAGGAGACCGATGCCGCGGGCGAGTTCCGCATCAGCGGCCTCGTTGCGGGCAAGTACCTGGTGCAGGCTAGTCCGCACACTCTGGACGGGCCTCCGGAGATGCGCACCGATGGCTCGCGGGAGGAACGCTACGCCGTCACCTACTTCGGCGGAACGCCGCGCGAACAGGAGGCCACGCCGGTGGATGTGTTCGCTGGAGCGGAAGTGAGCGGCGTGGAAATCCGCCCGGTCCGCGCGCCTGTTGTGCGGGTGAGTGGAACCATTACCGGCATCCCACCGGCTGCCGGAACGGTCAACTTACGCCGCACTTATCCGACTTACTCGCAAGACTGCCCCGTGACCGGCGGTAGGTTCGTCCTCTGGGGTCTGCCGCGCGGTCCCGTGCGCCTGTCGGCCAGCGCGTACCCGGGGAGACAACTCCTGGTGGCGGCCCCGCTCGATATCGAGGTCGCCGATACTAATATAGACAACCTCGAACTGACGCTGGTTCCGCAGTTCGATCTCGCGGGCGATGTCGAGTGGGACGGCACTCCGGTTCCGGCAGACCAGATCCACAACGCCAAGTTGCGGCTCGATCCGCTGCGCGAGATCGATAACCCGGTTGCCGGGCCCGTGCATCCCGCGGGCGATTTCCGCCTGGCGAAAGTAGGCGCAGATCGCTACCGCGTCTCGATCGAGGGGATGCCGGACAACGTGTTCGTAAAGTCCGTGGGGTTGGGGACGCGCGAGATGCCGGACGGAATTCTGGACGTGCGCCGCGGCGCCGACGAACCGCTGTCAGTGATCCTGAGCACCCGCGGCGCTCGGCTCTCCGGCGTGGTTCGCGATGCGGATGGCCCGATCCTGGACGCCGCGGTGGGGCTGGTGGAGGACCAGCCACGCTTCAACACCATCCACATGGTCCGCACCGGCGCCGATGGCGCTTACACCTTTCGCGGTCTGGCTCCCGGAAAGTACAAACTATTCCTGCTCGACGCCGCCGACTTCGATTCCCTCCTGCAAGCAGGCACGTTGGGCACTTACGAAGCGCTCGCGGAGAAGATCGAGTTCGCCGAAGGCGACCAACTGGCGCGCGATTTGCGCCAGTAACTGCCGCGCCGCCCGCCGGAGCGGAGACAGCCCTAACCCCCGGTGGGAATCTTCTCCGCATAGTCGATCACCAATCGATCCACGGGGCCTTTCCGCGGTTCCAGTCTGAGTCCGAGCTGCGCTTGAAGCGCAGCGAAGATGGTGGGCCCGGCATCGTCGTCCGGCGGCGCCGCGAAGGGCGCGCCCCGGTCCATCACCCAGGACAACGTGAAGTCGAACCTTCTCTGCAACCCGGTGGCATCCGTGACCGGCGCGTGGACCTGTCTCGACAGTATCGCGGCAAGCTCGGCCATCGACATGTCGCTGTGCCCCATGGTAACGAGGCCTTGGGGTGACATGGTCGCGCTCGAAGGGCGGCCATCGCCGGGGACCGATGACGCCGACGCTCAAGCCACGCGCAGCGCCGGCGGATCGCCCCTGCCCCGGTGCGGCTTCACCACGATCTCGACATCCTGATTCAGCGCCACGAGGAACCGAAGGAGGCGTTCGACGGAGAACTGACGGAATTCGCCGCGCAACATCTTCGATATGTCGGGCTGCCGGACGCCAAATAGCTTGGCGGCGTCCACCTGTTTAATGCGGCGCTCTGTCATGATCGCATCGATCTTGAACACCAGTTGCGCCTTCACCAAGTGCTCCTCGGCGTTCAGCAAGCCGATGTCTTTGAATACGTTGTGGCTTCCGGTTTCGTATCCCTTGTCAATCATAAGTCGTCCTCCTCTGCAATCCGTGCGGCCTCGCGCAGCCGTTGTTTGATCAGGTCTATGTCACGGCGCGGCGTCTCCCGCCCGGTCTTCGATTTCTTCTGAAACGCGTGAAGCACATACACGCGTCCGGCGTACCGCAGGGAATAGACCGCGCGAAAGGTGTCGCCACGATAATCGTTGACGATTTCCACGACCCCGGCCCCGCCGAATCCCGCCAGCGGCGTGGCGTCCCGGTGCTTGCCGCCTCGCTGCGCGACGTACAACGCGTAGCCGACGTGGTTCTGTACCGGCTCCGGGAACTCGCACAGATCCTTGCGGCTCGATCCGACCCAGACCACCGGTTTGATTGGCAGTGAGACCGTCATGGGCGCCGATATAGTGATTTCACTATATCACATCGCGCTGGACCACTGCCCGGAGAATTCCAGGACGTTCGGGATCGCCGGGCGGCGCGGTTTGTCATGACACCCCACCGGCTGAATCAAAGGCATTTCGGATCCGTAACTATTCATCCCATAGAAAATTCCGATTGATCCGCGCCGGCCCACTGTGCTACTCTTGCAATTGAGAACTGAACCGGCTCTCCGAGAGAGTCCAAAGCACTGGTAGACAGGGTTGTCTAGTCCGGGTTTTCCGAGCGCAGTGTTGCAGAGTTCAGGCTTCCCCGCCCCAAAAGTTTTCCACGTAGATCTCCCACTTAGTCTTGATTGACGGCGCCGCGCAGCGGCTCGCGGTCGCATCGCTACCGGCTTGTCCGCAATTCCATCACGAGGAGCATCACCATGAGAAAAGTTGCCATCTACGGTAAAGGCGGAATCGGCAAATCCACCACAACACAGAACACGGTTGCGGCCCTGGCCGAAATGGGCAAGAAGGTAATGGTGGTGGGCTGCGACCCCAAGGCCGATTCCACCCGTCTCCTGCTCGGCGGACTCGCGCAGAAAACGGTGCTCGATACGTTGCGCGAGGAAGGCGAAGACGTCCAACTGGAAGACATCCGCCGCCGCGGCTTCGGCGACACGTACTGCACCGAATCGGGCGGCCCGGAGCCGGGAGTGGGCTGCGCCGGGCGCGGAATCATCACCTCCATCAACCTGCTCGAACAGCTGGGCGCGTACAGCGAGGACGAACACCTCGATTACGTTTTCTACGACGTACTGGGCGACGTGGTCTGCGGCGGGTTCGCCATGCCTATCCGCGAAGGCAAGGCGAAGGAGATATACATCGTGTGCAGCGGCGAAATGATGGCCATGTACGCGGCCAATAACATCTGCAAGGGAATCGTCAAGTTCGCCCAGGCCGGCGGCGTGCGGCTCGGCGGGCTGATCTGCAACAGTCGAAAAGTGGATAACGAAAGGGAAATGATCGAGCAACTGGCGCAGCAGCTCGGCACGCAGATGATACACTTCGTCCCCCGCGACAACGATGTGCAGCGCGCCGAGATCAACCGCAAGACGGTGATCGATTGGAACCCTGTCGCCCCGCAAGCCGACCAGTATCGGCAACTGGCGCGCGCCATCGACGGCAACGACATGTTCGTGATACCGAAACCGATGATGATGGACGATCTCGAACACCTTCTCATCGATTACGGCCTGGCTGCATAAGAACCGAACCGGCAAACGACACAGGAGAACTACGATGCAACCTAATCCGCATACCGTAAAAGACGAACTGCTGAAAGCGTATCCCAAGAAGACCGCGCGGAAGCGGGCGGACCAGATTGTGGTCAACGAGCGCAAGGCCGATGGCGCCGTTCCCGAGATCCGCGCCAATGTCCGCACCACGCCGGGCGCCATCACGCAGCGGGGCTGCACGTACGCCGGATGCAAGGGCGTGGTGATCGGGCCAACGCGGGATATCCTGAGCATCACCCACGGCCCCATCGGCTGCGGCTTCTACAGTTGGCTGACCCGCCGCAACCAGACGCGCCCGGAATCGCCCGAAGACGCCAATTACATCACGTACTGCCTCAGCACTGACATGCAGGACGAGCAGATCGTCTTCGGCGGCGAGAAGAAGCTCCGCGCGGCCATCGAAGAAGCTTACGAACTATTCCATCCCAAGGCCATCGCCATCTTCTCCACCTGTCCGGTGGGGTTGATCGGCGACGACGTACACGCCGTGGCGCGCGATATGAAGGAGAAGCTCGGCATCAACGTTTTCGGATTCAGTTGCGAGGGGTACAAGGGCGTCAGCCAGTCGGCCGGCCACCACATCGCCAATAACCAGCTCTTCAAGCACGTGGTGGGCACCGACGAAACACCCCGGCCGGAGAAGTTCAAAATCAACATGCTGGGCGAGTATAACATCGGCGGCGACGCGTTCGTCATCGAGAACCTGCTGGAGCGCTGCGGCATCACGCTGATCTCCACCTTCAGCGGCAACTCCACTTACGACGCCTTCGCCAACTCGCACATGGCCGACCTCAACGCGGTGATGTGCCATCGCTCGATCAACTATGTGGCGGAGATGATGGAAAAGAAGTTCGGCATCCCGTGGATCAAGGTGAATTTCGTGGGCGCCGAGGGCACCGCCAAGAGCCTGCGTCACATCGCGCGCTACTTCAACGACGCCGAACTCGCCGAGCGGGTGGAGAGCGTGATCTCCGAGGAAATGACCGAAGTCCTCAAGACGCAGTTCGACGTGCGGTCGCGCTGCGAGGGCAAGACGGCCATGCTGTTCGTGGGCGGCTCGCGCGCGCATCACTACCAGACGCTGTTCGCGGAGATGGGCATGAAGACCGTGGCCGCCGGTTACGAGTTCGCCCATCGCGACGATTACGAAGGCCGGAGCGTGTTGCCGTCCATCAAGGTGGACGCCGACAGCCGGAACATCGAACAGCTCGATATAGTCCCCGACGAGACCCGCTACGCGCCGCGCAGAACCCAGGATGAGCTGGTGCAACTCCAAACCGACGGCTTGGAATTCAGCGGCTACCAGGGCATGATGCCGGAGATGGAGGAAGGCGCGCTGGTCATCGACGATATTTATCACTTCGAGACCGAGCGGTTGCTGGAAATCTACAAGCCCGATATCTTCTGCGCCGGCATCAAGGAGAAGTACGCCGTGCAGAAGGCCGGCATCCCTTGTAAACAGCTTCACAGTTACGATTACGGAGGGCCGTACGCCGGTTTCCGCGGGGCGATCAACTTCTACCAGGAGATCGACCGCATGGTGAATACCCGGATCTGGGCCTACGCCCAGGCCCCGTGGGAAACCGGGACGGCGTCGATGGAGGAAGCCATCGCCAGCTAGGAGATGGGTGCAATGTGGGGCAGGATGTCATCCTGCGGCCGGTTGTTAACCGGCCTGGGCGGCCCTGCGCAACGGTCCGAAGGCGGGCTGACAGCCCGCCGCAGGTTGACAACCTGCCCCACCACCGTGAAACCGTAAGCTATTCGAGAGGAGACTCCGATGTTACTGCGGCATACGACGGCGGACGTCATGGAACGCTCCGCCCTGACAATCAATCCGGCCAAAACCTGCCAGCCGATCGGGGCCATGTATGCCGCCTTGGGCGTGCATAACTGCCTTCCGCACAGCCACGGGTCGCAGGGATGCTGCTCGTACCATCGCAGCACCCTGACCCGGCATTACAAGGAGCCGGTAATGGCCGGCACCAGCTCGTTCACCGAAGGCTCGGCGGTTTTCGGCGGCCAGGCGAACCTGTTGCAGGCCATCACCAACATGTTCGCACTGTATAACCCGGATATCATCGCCATCCACACCACCTGCCTTTCGGAGACCATCGGCGATGACATCGTGCAGATTATCGCCAAGGCCCGCGAGGAGGGCAAGGTCCCGGCCGGCAAACACCTCATCCACGCCAACACGCCCAGTTATATCGGGTCGCACGTGACGGGCTTCTCGAACATGGTGAAGGGCCTGGTGAAGTACCTCTGCGAGGCCAGCGGGCGCAAGCGCAACCAGGTGAATATCATACCCGGTTGGGTGGAGCCCAGCGACATGCGCGAGTTGCGGCGCCTGTCGCGAACCATGGGCATCAGCCCCAATATCTTCCCCGATACCTCCGACGTGCTGGACGCGCCGCAGACCGGGGAGCACGAGTTCTATCCCAGAGGCGGCGCGCGGATAGAGGAAATTCGCCATGGCGGTGACAGCAAGTCCACCATCGCGCTCGGCCCCACCGCTTCCGAAGCCGCGGCGCTGGCGCTCGAGGAGAAGTGCGAGGTGCGCTCCGAGGTCCTGGAACTGCCCATCGGCCTCCTGGCCACGGATCGCTTCATCAACGCGCTGCGCCATCGCTCCGGCATCCGCGTGCCCGGATTCATCACCGACGAGCGCGGCCGCCTGGTGGATATGGTCGCCGACATGCACCAGTACTTCTACCGCAAACGCGTGGCTATCTTCGGCGACCCCGACCAACTGGTTTCGCTCACCGAGTTTCTGGTGACCATGGACATGCGTCCCGTCTACATCGTGACCGGAACTCCCGGCAAGCGCTTCGAAACCCGCATCCGCGAGGCGCTGGGCGACGCCGTTCCCGAAGCTCAGGTCCGCCAGGGACCGCAGGCCGACATGTTCCTGCTGCACCAGTGGATCAAGAAGCAAGGCGTGGACCTGCTGATCGGCAACACCTATGGGAAGTACATCGCCCGCGACGAGGACATTCCGTTCGTGCGCTTCGGATTTCCCATCATCGACCGCGTTGGCCACTCCTATTTCCCCACGGTGGGGTACATGGGCGCCATGCGCCTGGCCGAAAAGATCCTAAGTGCCTTGATGGACCGGCAGGATAAGAACGCTCCCGAAGAATCGTTCGAACTGACGATGTAACTCCGCTAGGGGAGACCACTATGAACATCCTGGAAGATCGCAAGTTACAGGTCTATCGAAAGGGCGCCGAGCCCTTCCAGTTGGACTGCAACAAGCAGAGCGCGGCAGGCTCGGTGAGCCAGCGCGCATGCGTCTTCTGCGGGTCGCGCGTGGTGTTGTATCCCATCGCCGACGCCGTCCATCTGGTTCACGGCCCGCTGGGCTGCGCCTCCTACACCTGGGACATTCGCGGCGCGCTTTCGAGCGGCCCGCAACTCCACCGCCTCAGCTTCTCCACGGACCTGCGGGAGATGGATGTGATCCAGGGCGGCGAAAAGAAGCTCGCGAAAGCCCTCTGCCAACTTATCGATCTGCACCATCCGAAGGCCGCGTTCGTGTACTCCACGTGCATTGTCGGAGTCATCGGCGACGATGTCGAGGCAGTGTGCCGCCAGGTGAGCGCGCTCAAAGGGATTCCGGTCCTGCCGGTCCATTCCGAGGGTTTCCGCGGCACCAAGCGCGACGGCTATCGCGCCGCCTGCGAAGCGCTGCTGCATCTGGTCGGCACGGGTTCCACCCAGGGCATCGGCCCCGTCAGCGTCAACATCCTCGGCGATTTCAACATCGCCGGCGAAGTGTGGATCATCCGCGACTACTTCGAGAAGATGGGCGTACAGGTTGTCGCCACCATCACCGGCGACGGCCGCATCGACGACATCCGCCGCGCGCACGGCGCGGCTCTCAACCTGGTGCAGTGTTCCGGTTCCATGACGCACCTGGCCAAACAAATGCAAGAGACGCGCGGCATCCCTTTCAAGAGGGTCTCGTATTTCGGCATCGAAGATATGGCCCAGGCGCTCTACGATACCGCCGCGTTCTTCGCCGAACGGTGCCCCGGCATCGTGAAGAAGACCGCCGCGCTGGTGCGCGATGAGCTGTCCGTCATCATGCCGCAGATCGCCCGCTACCGCCGCAAACTCGAAGGCCGCAAGGCCGCGGTGTACGTAGGCGGCGCGTTCAAGGCATTCTCGCTGGTGCGGGCGCTGCGCCAGTTGGGCATGGACACCGTGATGGTGGGTTCGCAGACCGGGCTGCGCGAGGATTACGAGGAGCTGCGCCAGTTGTGCGACGAAGGCACCATCATCGTGGACGACTCGAACCCCCTCGAACTGTCCTCGTTCCTCCAGGAAAAGCGGGTGGACCTGTTCATCGGCGGCGTGAAGGAGCGTCCCATCGCCTACAAGCTGGGAGTGGGGTTCTGCGATCACAACCACGAGCGCAAGCAGCCGCTGGCGGGCTTCACCGGAATGCTGAACTTCGCGCGCGAGGTCCACAATACGGTTTGCAGCCCGGTGTGGCGCCTCACGCCTCGCGGCCAAAAGCGGGAACTGTCAAGGGGGCCGTCATGCTCGTAAAGGAACCTATTGCGGCCACGCGCAATGCCTGCAAGCTGTGCGCGCCCCTGGGAGCCTGTCTCGCGCTGCGCGGCGTCTCCGGCGCCGTGCCGTTTCTGCACGGGTCGCAAGGCTGCGCCACCTACATCCGCCGCTACCTGATTTCGCATTTTCGCGAACCCGTCGATATCGCCGTCTCCGGCTTCAGCGAAGCCACCACGGTCTTCGGCGGCGGCGAAAATCTCCGCCAGGGCCTCAACAACGTGGCGCGCCAGTACCAGCCGGAGCTGATCGGCATCGCCACCACCTGCCTGCCGGAGACCATCGGCGAGGACGTGGGCTTGCTGCTGCACGAGTTTCGTCCGGAAGGCGACTCGCCATTTCGCACGGTGCACGTGTCCACGCCGAGTTATCGCGGCACTCACGTCGATGGGTTTCATGGCACCATTCGGGCGCTGGTGGAACAGTTGGCCGAAGGCGGACCCGTGGGCGGCGGCGTCAACGTCTTCCCAGGCATGGTGTCGCCCGCCGACTTGCGTTACCTCAAGGAGGTCTTCGCCGATTTCGGACTCGATGCCACGCTGCTCTCCGACTATTCGGAAACGCTCGATGGCCCGCAGCTCGACGAATACCAGAAGATTCCCGCCGGCGGAACTCCCGTGGACCGCATCCGCGCCATGGGCCGCGCGCGCATGAGCCTGGAACTGGGCCGCACGCTGGCGGCGACCGGCACGGCGGCAGCGTGTCTCGAGGACCGCTTCGGCGTCGCCTCGCCGCACGCTCGGCTGGCCGGTTGGCGTGCTCGAAAGCGACCGCTTCTTCGCCGCGCTGAGCGAGTTGAGCGGCCGGCCGATTCCGGAGAAACACGCCCGGGAACGGGGCCGCCTGGTGGATTCCTACGTGGACGCGCACAAATACGTCTTTGGCCGCCGAGCCGTGGTGTTCGGCGAAGAGGACCTGGTTGTTGGCCTGACCGCGTTCCTGGCGGAGATTGGAGTGCAGCCGGTGCTGTGCGCATCCGGCGGCGAGAGCGGGCGTTTGGAACGGGCCGTGAAGTTGGTTGGCGGCGAAGACCCCGACTCCATCGCCGTCCGCGAAGGCATGGACTTCGCCGAAATGGGCTGGTTGGCGCGCGGCATGGCTCCCGATTTTCTGATAGGCGGCAGCAAGGGCTACGGCGTCGCCCGCGAGCTCGACGTTCCCCTGATCCGCGTTGGCTTCCCGATCCACGACCGCATCGGCGGCCAGCGCATCTTGCATCTCGGCTACCGCGGAGCCCAGCAGTTGTTCGACGCGGTGACCAACACCCTGCTGGCCCGCGCGCAGGACGGCTCGGCGGTGGGCTACAGCTATCTGTGATGGAGGAGGCCATGACACTGGATATCACCCGGCACCCGTGCTTCAACGAGGCGGCGCGACAGACCGCCGCGCGTATCCATCTTCCGGTAGCGCCGCGGTGCAACGTGCAGTGCAACTTCTGCGACCGGCGCTTCGATTGCCTGAACGAAAGCCGTCCCGGCGTTACCAGCGCGGTTCTGACGCCGCAACAGGCCATCTACTACCTGGAGCGCGCGATGGAGAAATCGCCCGCCATCCGCGTGGTCGGAATTGCCGGGCCGGGCGATCCGTTCGCCAGTCCCGATGAGACGCTGGATACGCTCAGGCTGGTCCGCAATCGCTATCCCGAAATGCTGTTGTGCGTGGCCAGCAACGGCTTGGAGATCGCCGCGCACGCCGCCGCGCTCGCCAGGCTTCAGGTGAGTCACGTGACCCTCACAGTCAACGCCATCGACCCGGAAATCGGCGCGCGCATCTACGCCTGGGTCCGCGCCGGCATTCGCGTGCTTCGCGGCGTGCATGCCGCCGCCGAACTGTTCGAACGGCAGCGCGCCGCCATTGTGGAGTTGAAGCGGCACGGCATCGTCGTCAAGATCAACACCATCGTCATGCCCGGCGTCAACGACGAGCACGCCGCCGAGGTGGCCCGCGAGGTGTCCGCCCTCGGCGCCAACATCATGAATTGCATTCCGATGTACCCGGTCGCCGGCACGCCCTTCGAATCGCTGGGCAAACTGGATCATGAGAAGCTGGCCGGGCTGCGCGCCCAAACGGCGGAGTTCCTGCCGCAGATGCTGCACTGCACGCGCTGCCGCGCCGATGCCGTGGGACTGCTCGGCGAGGCGCAGAACACCGAGCTGATCGAGTTGCTGCGGACCACCGCGGCCGGGCCGGCCAACCCCAACGAGCGCCGCCCGTATGTCGCCCTCGCCAGCCATGAAGGCGTGCTCATCAACCAGCACGTAGGCGATGCCTCGCGGTTCTGGGTATTCGAGCCGCAACGCGACGGGCCGCCCACGCTGGTGGAAACGCGCGATGCCCCCGAAGCCGGCGGCGGCCCGACGCGCTGGTACGATCTGGCGGAGTTGCTGCACGATTGCAAGGCCGTCTTCGCCAGCGCCGTTGGCCAGACCCCGCGGCGGATTCTGGAGCAGGAGGGAATCCGCGTGATCGAGGCCGTGGGCGTGGCGTCGGACGCCATTGCCGCGTGGAACTCTTCCGGCCAGGTCCCGCGCGGCATGCAGAAGCTGTTCCAAGGCTGCGGCCGCGGCTGCGCGGGTCCGGGAAACGGCTGTGGGTAGCGCTATGTCCTACTACCTGTCAGCTTCTTCGCGGTTTTATGTACTACTACCTGTCAAATTCTTCGCGCGCCGCGACGGTTTTATGTGGGGCAGGCTGGTAGCCTGCGGCCGATTGCGGGTGCCCTCTGGGCGCGGCCCGGCGAGCGGAGCTCGCCTGCGCGCGAGACGATCTGGCCCCCGGCAGCCCGGAATATCCCGCGCTGTTGGGTTGCTTCTCTGCTGCTCTGCGGGGCAGGTTGTCAACCTGCGGCCCCGCCCAGAGGGCACCCGCAATCGGCCCGGCGAGCGGAGCTCGCCCTCGCGGGTCAACCAGCCGGCCCCGGAAGCCCGTAACTCCGCGCGTGATCCGCTTGGCGCTTGCCGCCCATCCGCCGCGCGGCCGCATTTGAAATGTTAGAGGAGCCCCTATGGAAAAACCAAAACATCACGTCTTCGTTTGCGGAAGTTTTCGCGTGGCCGGCGACCCCAAAGGCATCTGCCACAAAAAGGATTCGGGCGGTCTCGTCCAGTACCTGGAAACCGAAGTCTCCGATCGCGGTCTTGACGGTGTTACCGTATCGAGCGCCGGCTGTCTGAAGTTGTGCGATCAGGGGCCCGTTATCGTGGTCTATCCCGAAGGCCACTGGTACGGGAAAATGGACGAGGACCGGATCGACCGGATGCTGGACTCGCTCGCCGAGGGCAAACCGGCCGAAGAGCTTCTGCTCTCCTGAACGCCCATGGCACCCGCCCGCGTCCACCTGGTCGACACTACCCTGCGCGACGGCGAGCAAGCGCCCGGCGTGGTCTTCTCGCGCGCCGAAAAGCTGGAGATCGCCCGCGCCCTCGCCACCGCCGGAATCCCGGAGCTGGAAGCCGGAACGCCCGCCATCGATGACGAGGAGCGCGCCGATCTCGACGCCATCGCCGGTCTGGGCCTGGGCTGCCGGATCACGGCCTGGTGCCGGGCCACCGCTCACGACCTGCAACTCGCCGCGAGTTGCGCGGTCGATTCCGTGCACATTTCCTTCCCCGTGTCTCTGGTCCTTTTCGGCGCCTTCGGCAAGGAGGAGCGCTGGCTGTGGAAGATTCTTCCGGAGATCGTCGGGCGTGCGCGCGCCCGCTTCGGGTACGTGTCCGTGGGCGCGCAGGACGCTTCGCGCGCCGACGCCGCGCTGCTCGACAGGTTCGTCCTGGCCGCCAGGGATGCCGGAGTCAGCCGGGTGCGTATCGCCGACACCGTCGGAATCTGGAACCCCCACCAGGTGTCGAGGTGTTTCAGCAGGCTGAGGGCGATTGCCGGCAGCCAGCTCTCGCTCGAATTCCACGGGCACGATGATCTGGGAATGGCCACCGCCAACACGGTTTCCGCGGTCGAAGGCGGCGCCGACGCGGCCAGCGTCACGGTGAATGGACTAGGCGAACGCGCCGGCAACGCTCCGCTCGAAGAAGTCGTCATGGCACTGCGTCACACGCTGGGGCGGGAATCCGCGTCGGACACCTCGCGGCTGAGCGCTCTCTGCGAGTTGGTGGCGAACCGCTCCCGCCGGCCCATCCACCGCGCCAAGCCCATCACCGGGGCCGACGCATTCCGCCACGAGTCCGGCATCCACACCGCCGCGCTGCTCAGAAACCCCATCGCTTATCAGCCGTTTCCCTCCGAGGAAACCGGACGGGCCCCGGAGCCATTTGCGATCGGCAAGCACTCCGGCTCGGCGGGAGTGCTGTCGCTGCTGGCGGCTCGCGGCATCTCCGTGCCCCCGCGGCTTGGTCCCGAGCTTTTGTCGGCCGTTCGGCGCCGCGCCAGGGCGCACAAGGGCGCCGTCAGTCCGCAGGAGCTCGCCGCCATCGCCAGCGAGTTGTTGAACCAGGCGGGGCCGGCGTGACAGACGGAATGACAGGTGGAAGCGCCTGTCCCACACTGCTGCCGAGGAGGTGGGGCAGGCGCTTCCGCCTGCCAACCGATCTTCTCACGGCTTCGAACGGAGCGCTGTCACACACATGACCGCGCCTCTCCTCCACATCCGCCCGGCCGCCGCCGGCGATATCCCCCGGCTTTGCGCGCTGCTGGCCGAACTCTTCGCCCAGGAAGCCGACTTCACCCCCAACGCCGAGCGCCAGCGGAGGGGCCTCGCACTCATCCTCGACAATCCCGGCGCGGGCCGCATCTACTGCGCCGCTCACTCCGGCGTTGTCATCGGAATGGTGACAATCCTGTTCACCATCAGCACCGCCGAGGGAGGCCGGGCAGCCTGGCTGGAGGACCTGGTGGTCGATCCCGCATGGCGAAGCCGCGGCGTCGGCACGCAACTTCTGAGCCACGCCGTGGCCGACGCGAAGCTGGCGGGCTGCACGCGCATCACCCTGCTGACGGACGCCGGCAACCACCGGGCGATGCGGCTCTATTCCCGGGCCGGCTTCGTGCGCTCCGCCATGGCCCCTTTCCGGCTGAGCCTGTAAACTCTCAAGCCCGCCCGGTTTTTCTCTTGACATGTATCAGTCATCTAGTACACTATCTATATAGATGAATAACACGATCCAGCGTGGACGCGCCTTCGAGTTCCGATTGGATCTCCGCAGCGGCGTTCCGGTCTACCGCCAGCTCATCGACCAGGTGACTGGCGGCATGGCCGCGGGAACTCTTCCTGCGGGCCACCAACTTCCCACCGTCCGTCAGGTGGCGGTCGACCTCTCCATCAACCCCAACACGGTGATGCGGGCGTACCGGGAACTCGAAATCCGGGGAGTGCTGGAAACCCAACAGGGCACCGGCACATTTATCGGCCAGCAGAAGGTGAAGCGCGATGAAGTCGAACGTCAGAGGCAGCTCGGCCAACTGGTAGGCGAGTTTGTTTCTCGCGCCGGCGCAGCCGGCTTCACCATCGAAGAACTATTGGAGCAACTCAATGATCGTCGGATCGATTCTGAAAAGACCAGGAGATGACGCCATGAAGCCCAACCAGGCGAAATTGCGATTGAGTAGTGTCGGAGCCGCCCTGTTCGCTCTCTTCGGAGCCGGCGGCTACTTCGTCACCCGCGTGACCGGCAGCGACGCGCCCGCCATTGCCGGCGCACTGCTGGGTCTGTACTTCCTCTTTTCCATCCGCGTGGCCGACCAGTGGGAGCGCGTCGCGGTGCTGCGTTTCGGCCGCTTCACCGGGCTGCGGGGGCCCGGGCTGTTCCACATGGTCCCCATCGTCGACCGCCTCAGCCGCTACGTGGACCAGCGCGTGCGTGTAACCAGCGTCTCCGCCGAATCCACGCTCACGCGCGACACCGTGCCGGTGAACGTGGACGCCATCGTTTTCTGGCTGGTGTGGAACGCCGAGAAATCCATTCTCGAAGTGCAGGATTTCGACCAGGCCATCGCTCTCAGCGCGCAGACCGCGCTGCGCGAATCCATCGGCCGGCACGAACTCCACCAGATGGTCGCGGAGCGCGAGATGCTCGGCCACGAACTGCAGCGCATTCTGGACGAGAAGACCACCTCCTGGGGCATCACCGTGCAATCGGTCGAGATTCGCGACGTGCAGATCCCCTCCGCGTTGCAGGATGCCATGTCGCGGCAGGCGCAGGCCGAGCGCGAACGCCAGGCCCGCGTCATCCTCGGCCAGGCGGAGACCGAGATCGCCGACAAGTTCGCCAAAGCCTCCCTCGTCTACCAGAACAACCCCGTGGCGCTGCACCTCCGCGCCATGAACATGCTCTACGAAGCCATCAAGGAGAGAGGATCGATGGTGATCGTGCCGTCCTCCGCGGTCGAAACCATGGGTCTGGGCGGCACGCTCGCCACCGCCGCCCTCGGCGGAGCCAAAGTGCCGTAGACTGGTCGAGTGGATCCTGAGAAGGAACGCCCATGACTCACCAACGCCACTTCCTGACGCTTTACTTTACGCTGCTGATCGCTTCTTTTCCGGGCTTGGCGCAATCGGAGGCCAAGCCCGAGCCGGATGTCCTGATCTTCGCCAACGGCGAGAAACTCGTCGGCAAGCTGGTGCGCTCGAACGGCTCGACCGTAACTTTCCACAGCGACTCCCTCGGCAACGTCAAAGCCGATTGGAGCAAGATCCGGGAACTGCATTCCGCGCAGAAGTTCGTCGTGGTTGCGAAGGGTGTGGAGCTGAACCGCCACTCCGACCTCTCCAAACTGCCCACGGGCGCGGTCGCCCTGGCCGATAAGACCCTCACCGTGGGCGGCCAGACCGTCCCCGTGGCCGGCGCGGCGCACCTGATCGACCAGCCTTCGTTCGAGCAAGCCGTCCTCCACAGCCCCGGCTTCTTCGAGGCGTGGACCGGCTCCCTCACCGCCGGCGCCTCGCTGGTGGAAGCCACGCAGAAAAGCCAATCGTTCACCGGCGGAATCGGGCTGCAGCGCGCCACGCCGGCGGCGGATTGGCTGGACCCCCGCGATCGCACCACGCTCGACTTCACTGTTTCCGACGGCTCGGTGAGCCAGCCCAATTCGCCCAGACTGAAGACCGAGATTTTCCACGGCGATCTGGAGCGCGACGAGTATCTTTCCCGATCGCACGCCTTCGTCTTCGTGCAGACGGCCTTCGATCACAACTTCTCGCAAGGCCTCGACCTGCAACAGATGTACGGCGGCGGCTTCGGATGGACCGTGGTGAAGCAGCCTAACGAGACGCTCGACCTGAAAGGCAGCCTGAGCTACGAACGGCAGTCCTTCCAAACGTCGGCGAGCAACCAGAGCCTGGTGGGCAGCGTTTTCAGCCAGAACTTCATGCGCAAGCTGGCTCACGGCGTAATCTGGCTGGAGGGTGTCTCCATCACGCCGTCGTGGAATGTCGCCAAAGCCTATTCCTGGACGGCCAGCTCCTCGCTAAACGTCCCGGTGTACAAGCGACTGGGCTTCTCGGTAGCGGCCACCGATTCATTTCTGAACGATCCGCCTCCGGGCTTCAAGAAGAACTCGTTTCAGCTCACCATGGGCATAAACTATTCCTTGAACAAATGATCGTAACAGTCAGATTGCACAATGAGCCAGGGTCTTGTGGGGCAGGTTGTCAACCTGCGGCGGATTGGCAACCCGCCCGGCGAGCGAAGCTCGCCTGCTCGTGTGACCAACCCTCCCCGGAAACCCGATCCGCTCGCGGCTCCTGAGCGGGTGCACACTTGCCTAATCCCTTACTTGAATAATAGTAGGAAACTGACAGATTTCACAACCCTTACAGCATGTCCGCGAATGATTTCCGCAGCTTGTAGAACCACGCGTGCCCCAGCACGAACACCACCAGCGAGAGCACCCAGAACTTCCACAGGTGCCCGAATGCCGGCGTCTGGCCCCACAGGAAGATCGACCGGTATCCGCCCACCAGCGCGTACATGGGGTTCTTGAACAGCAACCGGGCGATCCACGGCGCGCGGCGCAGCAACAGGTCCTCGCGATAGCAAATGGGCGTCAGGAAGAACCAGATGGTCAGCAGGAACCCGATGATCTGCCCCAGGTCGCGGACGAACGCCCCCAGCCCCGCCAGAAACCACGCCAGGCCCGCCGTGAACAGCACCTGCGGAATCAGCAGCACCGGCAGCCACAGCACGGTCGCCGGAATGCCGCGGCCCGTAGCCAGAATAAACCCGCAGTACAGCACCAGCGCGAAGCACTCCGTCACCAGCCCGGCGAACACCAGGTTCACCGGCAGCGTCTCCACCGCGAACACCAGCTTCTTAACGAAATTCCGATGTTCCAGCATGACGGTGGGGGCGCGGCCCACCGCCTCGCTGAAGGCCAGCCACGGCAGCATCCCGCCCAGCAGGTAGAGGGCGAAACCGGTGTGGTCCTTGTCCGGGTTCAACACGAAGCCGAATACGAAGAAGTACGTCAGGATCAATAGCAGCGGGTTGAAGACCGTCCAGAAGGAACCTCCGAACGACCCGCGATACCGCCCCAGAATGTCGCGCCGCACCATCACGCGGATCAATCCGCGATTGCGCCAGATGGTCAGCCAGGGATAGACCAGCGCCCGTCCCACCCCGCGCACCGCGTTCCGGCGGCGAAGTTCGCGGGCGGTGGTCGCCCGCGGCGGATCGAGGCGCGACATGCCGTCTTCGGTCCGCGCCTCCACCTCCAGCGCCGGCCAGCCGGAGTCGTAATACCAGCACACGCCTTCGCGCATCGGCGAGATCAGCACGCGGTAGCGGCCGTCTTCGGGCGGCACTTCGAAATCCAGCCGCACCGGGGCCGATTCGCCCGGCGCCAGGTCTCTATCGAGCGCCACCCGTTGCCCGTCCACGATCAGCGTCCCGCTGGCGGAGTCGAACAGGTGGTAGCCCACGCGGAAGCCTTCCGCCGCCCGCCAGGTCCCGGCCGAGTCGTTGTGCAGCGTGAACTCCGCGCGCGCCACCCGGGAGGCGGGGTCGAACTCGATCCGCGGCTCCGTGTAGCGGACGCTCATGAGTACAGCCACCCCGGGTAGCGGTCCGTCACCGGCCCCGTCTTGCGGCCCACGGCGTAAATGCCGTCGCCGCGCAACTCCGTCTCCAGCCAGTACCAGCGCAGCAGGTGCAGCACCCAGGCGAACTCGGGGTGCGGCGCATCGCGGAACTCGCCGGTTTCGAGCAGCGCCACCGCGAACCCCGACGCTTCCAGCAGTTGGTGAATCTCGCGCGGCGCGTACTCGCGATTGTGCCGCGCATCCGTTTCGCCCGATTCCGCCGGCTTGATGTACGCCTGGAAGAACCCCGGATGGTAGCCCTGCAGGATCGCCGAAATCCCGCGCAGCGACGCTATGTTGGGAGTGGTCAGCACCAGGTGGCCGCCCGGTTTCAGGATGCGGTTCACCTCGCTCATCAGGTGCATGGGGTCCTCGAACAGGTGCTCGATCAGTTCGCCGCACACCACCGTCGAGAAGTACTCGTCGGGGTACGGAAACACGTCTTTCTCGGCGTCGAAATGGTCGATGTCGCAGGCGAAAGTCTCGCCGTCCACCGACGTCACCTCGCGATGGTCCGTCCGCCCCATCGGCCCGTAGTAGCATCCGCGGACCTCGCCGTACCCCAGGCGCGTGTGCAATGCCGGCGTAATCTGGAGATACGCGCCCATCTCGAGTATCCGGTCGGCGGGTCCGCCCGGCGGCGTGATTTCCAGCGTCCTCACGGATCGCGTGGTGTGCGTCCCCAGATACAGTTTGGCTTCCGGTGTGGACGCCCACCCCAGAAGATATCGAGCCATCTCGCTGGGCTGGCGTGCCGGATCGGCCTCGGCGCCGGCTCCCGGCCCCAAGGGCATACCCGGCTCGGGGCCCGGTTCGGAGCCGGCTTCGGAGGGCGCCTCACCGCCAACCGGCTCGGCCGGCGATTGCGCGGGCTCCTCGTATACCGGCGGCTCCCACTTCCACCCTTGCACCACGGATTCCAGGAATCCCGCGTACTGCCCCGCCACCGCCGCCCAGTTGCAGCGCTCCGTTACGTAGCGCTTGGCGCGCCCGCCCAGTTCGCGAGCCACTTCGGGCCTCGACACCAGCAGGTTCAGGTATTCGAAGATCAAGTCCTCTTCGCCCGCGCCCACCGGCACCTTCAGGCATACATCCTCGGGGAACTCCGCAAACGATCCGATTTCGGAAACCAGCAGCGCTCTCCCCAGTCCCATCGCGCGCAGCATGGTGCCCGAGCTTTCCCCCACCGTGGGGCATCGCAGGTTGAGCACGATGTCGCAGGCCGCCATGTACCCCGTGAACTCCTCGATCGGCGCGAAGCCCAGTACGCGGACACTCGCGGCGAGGCCCATCGAGCGGATCATCGCCTCGACCGGAAGCTCGGGATGCGGCTCGCCCACCAGAATCATACGGACGCGCGGCTCCACTTTCACCAGCCGCCGGAATGCCCGCAGCGATTCCGCAATCCGTTTGTACGGCTTCAGGTACCCGAAGATCCCTATCAGGGGCACGTCGGCGTCCAGCCCCAGCTTCTCGCGGTGCGCGTGCCGGTCGGCCCGGGGAATCCACGCGCCGTGCGGAATCACCGCGATGGGCCCGGTGAACCCCGCCGCGCGGATCTCGCTCTCCATGAAGCGGCTGTGTACGATCACTCCGCGGGCGCCTTCCAGCAGGCGCCGCGTCATGGCGACGCCTCCGTAGTCCGGCCCCACTTCCAGTTTCCGTACCCGCTCGGCGAAGGCGCGCGCCGCGGCGCCGCCGTTGTATTCGCATTCGTCCACGTAGGCGTCCCAGTCGCCGCGCCGGATGGTCAGCTCCGTAATCAGGTGATGGAGATTGGATTCGTGCATCACCACCACGCCGGGATGGCGTAGGGCGGCTTCGTAGACGAACGCGTGGAAGCCGTTGTTGCCCACCTGGTAGAGCGCGATGTCGCAGCTCGTCGCGTCGAACGGAGTGTCCGGCGCCGCGAACACATCGACGCTCGCTAGCTTCCGCAGGCTTCCCAGAAGCGCTTCGGAGTAATCCGCAATTCCGCTTCGCGCGGGCGGAAGCGGGGAGAAGTAGGCCACGCGCATCATGCGCTCACCATGATCGGAGAACTCTCTTCACCGCGCCAGATCCAACGTGAAGGTCCCCATGCTCAGAGGCACCCGGATCTTCAAAGGGGTACGGGCCGCGTCGCGCGCGTAAAATACCTCGAAGTGGAAGTCCGCCTTCGGACCCTTGACGGCAACGTTCAGGTGGTCGGTGGTGACATTCTTGTTCCCCACCGGAATATCTTGCGCCCCGGTGTAGACCATGCTGGTCGCATACGCCGCCCCCAGGTACGTCTGCGCGCTGGCCGGCACCCGTCCCTGGCCCAGTTCGAGGCGCGCGAAATAGGAATACGCCACCGCGTCGCGCGCGCACGTCCCGATGAAGAAATCGGACTGGCCGCCGCCTTCCGGCAACAGCGTCACACGCAGTCCCGTGCCGGCCCGCTGATCGAACGTGGATTTCTCGCGGCCCTTCCGGCCCGCGTGATCCGTCTCGCGTTCGAACGCCGTGGAGCACAGGTCCGCTCCCGCCGTTGACGAGCGATACTTGTCGTTGACGGCAAATCCGGGGACTCCGGCGTTGCCCGACACTTCAAAGGACCAGCCGCCGCCGTCGCTCTTGCGGGCCGTGAAATAAACGTCGCCCACCGGGAGGCCGCTCTGCCAGTTCATGGTGTAGTGCAAGGTCTCGTTCTGCCACGGAAACCCGGCGGGCTTTTCCGCGGATTGGGAGGCGGCGCCGCCAACCGCCGGCCCGGCGGTCTGAGCCGCCGCCGCGCCCGCCAGCAACAGCCAGACCGCGGCTAATCGGTAGCCGTAAGAATGCATGGTTTTCACCCGATCGCCTTCACCTGCGAGCTATGGTCGCGGACGCCTCGGAGACCTTCTCGATTCGTCCGCCTTCCAGAACTTCGCGGAACACGTTCAACGTTCCTTCCGCGGTTTTCTGCCAACTGAAGTGCGCCGCCCGCTGCAGGCCGAGCCGCTCCATCCGCACCCGCAGTTCGCCGTCCAGCAGCAGGTCGGCGATGGCCCGCACGATCTCGTCGACCGCGTACGGGTCGAAGACGATCGCCGCGCCGTCCACCACCTCCGGCAGAGCCGTGGTGTTGGCGCAGACCACCGCGCGCCCGCATGCCATGGCCTCCAGCGCCGGCAATCCGAAGCCTTCGTAGAACGACGGAAACACGAACAGGTCGCACGCGTTGTAAAGCTGCAGCAGGTCCTGGTCCGAGACGAAACCGAAGAACTGGATGCGGTCCTCGACACCCGACTCCCGCGCCGCCTCGTGAACGCGGCCCGCGAACCAGGTCTCCTTGCCCGCCAGCACCAGCCGGTGCTTCAGTTGCGGATAGGCCCGCACCAGCCTCGCGAACGCCTGGATCAGTCCGATCTGGTTCTTGCGCGGCTGCAAGTCGCCCACCGAGAGCACGAACGGCGTGGGTATCTGGAACCGGTCCCGCACCGTCGCCATGGCGGTTTCGCGCGACAGCGGGCGGAATTCCGGAGCGGCGGCGTTGGGCACCACCACCACCTTGTCCTCGTCCAGGTCGCCGTAGACTTTCAGGATCGACTTTCTGGAAAACTCGCTGCCCGTCAGCACCTTGGCCGCGCGGCGCACGGTGCGCCGGACGGTCCACTGCAACTGCCGCGCCCGCGCCCAGGGGAAGTACTCGGGATGCTCCAGAAAACTGACGTCGTGCACGCTTACCACTACCGGCACGGGACACCCCACCGGAGCCGTATATTGAACGTGCAGAAGATCGGGTTGGTCTTGCCGCACCCGGCGCGCCAGGTCGTATCCCAGGCGTACAAAAGGGTTTCCCGAGATGGGCCGGACCCGGATCCTGGACGGAATCCATTCGCGGGCGGTATCCTCCGATACGTAGGCCACGAACTCGCACCCCCGGTCGCAGGCACCGAACGCGTTCAATAAGTTTCGAACGTAAACTTCGTTGCCGGTCAGGTGCCGGCCGATGGCGTGGGCATCAACTGCTAAACGCATTGACCGTACCAGTATAGCTGACCAGAATGCCACACGGCTGTGTTAAAAATCCAGGTTTTTCCAAGCCGTTTCCCATACAAATTCCTTTTCCAGCAACAGTCTGCCAGCCCTGGCCAGTTTCCGTCTCAATTCCGCGGACTCCAGCAGCCGGGAAACCGCCTCCGCAAACTCCGCCGCAGTGTCCGCCAGCAGGATATCTTCCCCATCGTGCACGGGAAGCCCTTCGGCCCCTATAGTCGTGGAAACTATGGGGACTCGCGCCGCCCACGCCTCCAGGATCTTGAACCGCGTCCCACTGCCGACCAGCAGCGGCACTACCGCCACCTTTGCGCGGGCCATCTCCCGCACCGCATCCTCTACCGCGCCGATGACCTCGATCCGATCATCCCCGGAAGTGAATTGCTTCACCGCCGACGGATTCTTACCTAGCAAGCGCCATACCAATCCAGGCCAACGCTCCCGCAGGAGCGGCCAGACTTCCTTCCGGAAGAAGCGTACCGCCGACGCGTTCGGGTGATACTCCATGTTCCCGGAGAAGACTATGGCGTCTTCCTCCACCAACTCTGGCGCCGGCTGCCGGGGAAGGGCGTTGGGATAGACCCGGACGCGCGCATCGGGCGCGATCTCCTCCAGCACCGTGGCCGCGTCCTTGTAGGATGCCGCCAGAACCTCCGAAAACCGCGGCAGCCAGGTCTCCTCCAGTTTCCGGCAGGCTGTGAAGAACGCACGGTGAGCCATGGCCACGACGGAACCCTCAGTCTCCGCGCAGCGGGCGTGCAACACGGACTCGATATTGTGAAGGTTTAAGACGGTCCGCCGGCAGACCGCCGCCAACGGCTCCAGGTAAGGCGCGCACCAGAAATGCTCGATGACACCGGTTTCGTACCGCCGCCCGGCCACGGCTTCCCGAATCCGCTCGTCGAATCCCGAGAACCGGTCCACCAGCGGCGGCGTCTTGCGAGCCATCCGGGAGGCATTCCGCAGCGCCCTTGCCGCCACGCTGCGGCCGTTCTTCGGCAGGTCGAGCACCACCACCCGGCGCACCTTGCCCGCCGGGATCGACTTCGCCGGGTCCTCCGCCCCGGGCTGCCGGAACACGATCAAATCGACGGTATAGCGCCGCGACAGGTACTCCAGGAGCGATGCCGTTCGCAGCGCCCCGCCGCCCGCCACCGGGTACGGCGCTTCCGGGGCTAGCATCAGCGCCGCCGGCTTGTCGTCAATGTCTCTTTGCTCTTCCACGGTTTCCAATCAGCGGCGGCGCCAGGTCACTCTCCAAAACGCCGCCGCGCCTCCCGATACACTTCGTAGGTGGCGCCGGCCGTGCGCTCCCAGGTAAACTGCCGCGCCCTGGCCAGCGACTTCCCACGCATCTCCGCCACCAAATCCGGACTCTCGCAGAGCGCACGCATGGCCAGCGCCAGTTCCCGGGCGTCCCCGGCATAGATGGCCGCGTCGCCCGCCGCTTCGCTAACCGCCCGCGAAGCCACCACGCACGCCCCGCACTGCATCGCCTCCAGCACCGGCAGGCCAAAACCTTCGTACAGCGACGGGTATACAAACGCCAGCGCACCCGAGTATAACTCCGGCAAAGCCGCGTCCGGCGCCTCGCCGATCCACCTCAGACCCGGCTCGCCGTTCAACCCCGGAAAATCGGCGCGTTTCCGCCCCACCAGCACCAGGTCCACGGGGTGCGACTGGCGCACCTCCCGCCATGCTTCCACCAGCGCCGGCAGGTTCTTCCGCGGCTCCAGCGTGCCGACGAACAGAAAGTACGGCACGCTGCCCGGCCCCTTCGGCTCCACCGGACCAAACCAGGGCGCCGCCGCCTCGGGAACGGCCACCACCCGGTCGGGGCGCAGCCGGAAGCGCTCGATAGCCTGCTTGCGTACGGCTTCGCCGGGCGTCACCACCATGGTGGCGATCCCCAACTCCAGTAGCGCCGGCGCCCGTCTGCGGACCCGCTCCGCCGCATGATGCCAGCGAGGGTTCATCCACGGCGACAGGTCGTGCAGCGTCAACACGCTCGGCTTCCGCGCCAGGTACGGCACGGAGAAATCCGGCCCATGCACCAGGTCGGCGCCCAGACGGCCCAACTCCCGCGCCAATCCCCACAGCCACCAACGCCGTTCGGCCGCGTTGCGCGGTCCGCCTCCCCGCTTCAGGTTGGCGGGAGCCGCGGCGGGCATGGCAAAAGGCCGGTCGGACACCAGGTAGAATTCGTCCTCCGGGAAGGTGCGCGCCAACGCCAGGCTCAGCTCGCCCGTATAGCGCGCCAGCCCGCCCGACGAAAGCCCCAGCGTTGCGCCCTCGATCGCCACGCGCATACGAACCCCGGCTTTATTTGCGGTTGCCGTAATTCTTATGGTAATACGTCCGGTACTCGCCGCTCCTGACGCGCGCCACCCAAGCCGGGTTCTGGAGGTACCATGCGACGGTCTTCGCCAGACCCGCCTCGAAATCCATGACTGGCCGCCATCCGGTCTCGCGCATCAGTTTTTCGCTCGACAGCGCATACCGCCGGTCGTGCCCCGGACGGTCACTCACGTACTCGATCAGGTCCACGCTCTTCCGGGTCGACTCCAGTACCATCCGCACCACGTCCAGATTGGGCAACGAACGGTTACCCCCGATGTTGTAAATCTCGCCTTCCCGGCCACCACGCAGCACCGCTTGGATGGCCCGGCAATGATCGTCCACGTAGAGCCAGTCGCGCACCTGCATGCCGTCTCCGTAAACCGGCAGCCGCCGGCCTTCCAGGGCGTTGGCGATCATCAGCGGTATCAGCTTCTCGGGAAACTGGTACGGCCCGTAATTGTTGGACGCGCGCGTGATCGCCACCGGCATCTTGTAAGTCACGAAATACGACCGCGCCAGCAGGTCCGACCCCGCCTTCGACGCCGAGTACGGGCTGCTGGGATTGAGCGGGAACTCCTCGGTGGCTTCGAGCGGCGCTTTCAGACTGCCGTACACTTCGTCGGTGGAAACGTGCACGAACCGCGGCGTAGCCCGTTTGCGTGCCGCTTCCAGCAGCGTGAAGGTACCCCGCAAGTTGGTCTGAATCACCGGCTCCGGCGACAGTATGCTGCGGTCCACGTGCGATTCCGCCGCGAAGTGCACAATGGCGTCCGGACCCTCGTCGCTCAGCACGGAATCCACCAGCCGTTCGTCGCAGATGTCCCCCTGTACGAACCGGTACCGCTCGTTCTTCTCCACAGCGGTCAGGTTCTCCAGATTCCCGGCGTAGGTCAACTTGTCCAGATTCACCACGCGCCAATCCGTCTCGCCGATCAGCAGCCGGACAAACGCCGACCCGATAAAACCCGCCCCGCCCGTTACCAGAATCTTCATGTGTGCGACCGGTCCCGTTGCGCTCCCGCGGAAAACCACTCGTGCGCGGCTGTGGCGCCGCCCGCAGCCGGGAGTCCTGGCCAGCGGTTCCCCGCGGCGCCTACTTCCACTGCGTCTCCCAATCGTACTGAATCGATGAGTCGTTGTAAGGGATTCGCCCCTCGTCGCCCGGATCGTAGAACCGGTCCGTCAGGTAGACCAGCATCGAATCCTCCTTGCCGATCACCTTGTACCCGTGCGCCACGCCCGGCGGAATCAAGATCTGCCAGGGACGCAGACCGCCCGCGTACAGCGTGTTGCGCGCGCCGAAGGTCCCGGAGTCCAGCCGCAGGTCCACCAGAACCACTTGTAGAAGACCCTTCACCGGCGTCCAGTAATCCGTCTGGCGCAGATGGTAATGAAACGCCTTGATGCAGCCCGGGTAGCTCAGCGAAGCGGAGATCTGCGTGGTGGCCGCCGGAAAACCCGCCGCCGGTCCGGCCCCAATGCGATGCACTTCGAGAAAATAGCCGCGATCATCGGGAAAAATCGGGAATGGAGACAGTACCACGCCGTCGATCAGGTCTTTCGAAGAAACCGAGGAGATCATGCTTCCGATTCCACGGGAGCACTCCGGGACGGCCAGTTCCAGACCGGGAAGCGAACTCAGGCGCCGCCCGGCGGGCGGTGCGGGGATTTCCGGCGTCATGCGTTCAGACCGCCCCTTCCAGCCCGGATTGCGCCCCGAGCTTGGCGGTTCCCGACTCCGCCACCAGGTTGGCCGCCCGCAGCAGCGAATCGAAGGTTCCCGCATCCGTCCACCATCCGTCCAGATGGGAAAACGTCATCGAACCCTCGCGGATGTACGCGTTGTTCACGTCCGTGATTTCCAGCTCGCCGCGGCCCGACGGAACCAGCGTCTTGATCTTTTCGAACACCGTGGCATCGTACATGTAGATGCCCGTCACCGCGTAGTTGGACTTGGGGTGTTGCGGCTTTTCCTCGATGCCCGCGATCCGGTCGCCGGCAATTTCCGCCACTCCGAACCGCTCGGCGTCCGGCACTTCCTTGAGAAGGATGTGCGCTCCCTTCTCCTGCTTCCGGAATCGCTCCGCGGCGTTCCGGATACTGCCTTCGATGATATTATCGCCCAGAACCACGCAGATCTTATGCCCGTCGGCAAAGTGCTCGGCCAGCGCCAGGGCGTCGGCAATGCCTCCTTCGCCCTCCTGATAGGTGTAGTTAATGTGCTTCAGGCCGAATTCCTTGCCGTTGGCCAGCAGCCGCAGAAAGTCGCCCGAGTTGCGCCCCCCAGTGACGATTAGGATGTCGCGGATACCCGCATCCACCAGGGTTTGGATCGGATAATAAATCATCGGCCGGTTGTAGATCGGCAGCAGATGCTTATTGGTGATTTTTGTGAGCGGAAACAGGCGGCTGCCCGTCCCCCCCGCCAGCACTATGCCTTTCATAAGTCGTAGTCTCCATCATACAATGGTCTGCCATGTCCCATTACGATTGGAACCAGATACCCGACGAGCGGTTGAATCCGCTCCTCACGCGCAAGGTCATTCATACCGCCGCCATGACCGTGGCCCGTCTCCACATCGCCAAAGGCGCGGTGGTGCCGTCCCATCGCCACGTCAACGAACAGTTGGCCATGGTGCAAAAGGGGGCGCTTAAATTCAATCTCGACGGCCGGGAAATCCTGGTGAGCGCCGGCCAGGTTCTCGCCATCCCTTCCGGCGTCGCGCACGGCGTGGAAGCCATCGAAGACACCGACGTGATGGACCTGTTCACCCCCCGCCGCCAGGACTGGATCGACGGCGACGACTCTTATTTGCGCCGCTGAGCGCCCCGCCCCCCCGCTCCCCGCCGCCCGCTCCCCGCCGCCCGCTCCCCGCGCCCACTCCCCGCCGCCCGCTCCCCGCGCCCGCTCCCCGCGCCCACTCCCCGCCGCCCGCTCCCCGCCGCCCGCTCCCCGCGCCCGCTCCCCGCGCCCACTCCCCGCCGCCCGCTCCCCGCGCCCGCTCCCCGCCGCCCGCTCCCCGCGCCCGCTCCCCGCCGCCCGCTCCCCGCACCCACTCCCCGCGCCCGCTCCCCGCCGCCCGCTCCCCGCGCTGCAACTTTCCTCCCACTCCTGACGTATACTTTGTAAAGCCGAGGACCTATGAGCTTCTTCTCCAAGCAATTCATCGACGTCATCCACTGGACCGAGCCGGGCGAGGGCGTCCTCGCCTACCGCTATCCCATGGAGGACATGGAAATTCAGAACGGTGGCCAACTCACGGTGCGCGATTCCCAGGCGGCCCTGTTCGTCAATGAGGGCCAGATTGCCGACGTTTTCGGCCCCGGCCTGTACACCCTGACCACCCAGACGCTCCCCATCCTCACCTACGTGCGGAACTGGGACAAGGCCTTCAAGTCCCCGTTCAAGAGCGACGTCTACTACTTCTCCACGCGTCTGCAAACCGATCAGAAGTGGGGCACCGCCACGCCCATCACCATCCGCGACAAGGAATTCGGCGCAGTGCGCATCCGCGCCTATGGCATCTACAGCTATCGCGTGGCCGATGCCAAGCTGTTCTATCAGAGGGTAAGCGGCACGGTGGAGACCTACCACGTGGGCGATCTGGAAGGCCAGCTCCGCGACACGATCGTGGGCCGCATGACCGCCGCCTTCGCCACCAGCGCCGTCAGCTTCCTCGACATGGCCGCCAGCCAGTTGCAGCTCGGCCAGACCATGATCGAGGCGCTCCGGCCGGTATTCGCCGACCTGGGCCTGGAGATCGTCGGCTTCGTGGTCGAGAATATCTCCCTGCCCGACGAGTTGCAGAAAATCCTCGACCAGCGCATCGGCATGAACATGATCGGCGACATGGGCCGATACACCCAGTTTCAGGTGGCCCAGGCCATTCCCATGGCCGCCGCCAACGAAGGCGGAGGCGCCGCCGGCATCGGCGTCGGATTGGGCGCCGGCATGACCATGGCGCAGCAGATGATGAACGCCGCTAATTTCAGCGGTCCGCAGCAGCCTCCCGCCGCGCCCGCGCCCGCGCCCGCCGCCGCGCCGGCCGGGCCGCCGGCGGTCGCGGGCGCCGCCACCAAGTTCTGTATCGCTTGCGGCCAGTCCATCCCACGCGCCGCCAGGTTCTGCGCGGAATGCGGCGGAGCGCAGCAGTAGCATGGCGCCCGAACCACCGCCCGCCGCGCAGCCCAAGCAGTTCCAGTGTTCCGGCTGCGGCGCCATCATGGAATTCGACCCTGCCCAGGGTCTCCTGAAGTGCCGCCATTGCGGGCACACCGAAGCCGTGCCCGCCGCGGCCGCCTCCGCGGTTCCCGCGCACCCTCTCGACGAATTCCTGGCGCTCGTAGGCGACGCCCATCTTCGCCCCCTCACCGAACAGGCTCTCCAGGTTCAGTGCACCGGCTGCGGCAGCGTGGTCGCCTTCGAACCGCCCGAGGTCGCCGGGACATGCCCGTTCTGCGGCGCCAACATCGTCAACCAGCCCAAAGCCGCCGACCCGCTGGTGGCCCCCGACGCCCTGCTCCCCTTCAAAGTCCCCAAGGACCAGGCCCAGACGCAGGTTCGCGCCTGGCTTCAGAGCCGCTGGTTCGCGCCCAATGCCCTCAAACGTCTCGCCCGCCAGGAGGGCATCGCGGGCCTCTATCTCCCCTTCTGGGCCTACGACGCCGACACCGTCAGCCGCTATTCCGGCGAGCGCGGCGAACACTATTACGAGACCGAGACGTACGAGGAAACCGACGACCAGGGCAGAAGCGTCACGCGCACGCGCCAAGTCCAGCGCACCGCCTGGTATCCCGCCTCCGGCCAGGTGGCCCGCTCGTTTCAGGACGTCCTCATCGCCGCCTCGCGCTCGGTGCCCGAAAGGGAACTCAACGGGCTGGCTCCCTGGGATCTGGAATCCCTCAACCCGTACGAGCCCGCCTTCCTGGCCGGCTTCAAGGCGCAGCGCTACCAGGTGGAACTCCCCGACGGTTATGAGGAAGCCAAGTCGGTCATGGCGAAGGTCATTGACCGCGACGTGCGCGCCGATATCGGCGGCGACGAGCAACGCGTGGACGCCGTCGATACGGCGTATTCCAACGCCTTCTTCCGCCACCTGCTTCTGCCCGTCTGGATGGGCGCTTACCGTTTTCGCAACAAGCCCTTCCAGGTGGTGGTCAATGCGCGCACCGGCGAAGTGCAAGGCGAGCGCCCCTACAGCGCCTGGAAGATCGCCTTCATGGTCTTCAGCATCCTGTGCGTGATCGTGGTCTTCTACTTGCTGTCCCACAGGTAACGCGCTCCGGGTCGCGGCGGGGGTTCGGCGTATGATTTGAAATATGAGACTCGCTCCAGCGGGGCGATGGGACCTATAATCGAGGGTGGCCAGGAAGCCTAAATGGAAACTCTCGTCCCCAGGATTCACGACACTGCCGAATCGAGTGACATCCGCGAGCGCTCCTACCACGTCTACCTCGATGGCCTCGCAAAACCCACGAGCGCATTTCCGTGGTGGTCCGCTGTGGTCATCACGGCCGGGTCGAAGACTCAAGCCGAGCTCTATCGCCAGCAGATCCGTCGCCGCTCCGAGCGCGGGTACGTGCCGCGCAATGTCTCCTGGCACGTTGTCTCCGATCCGGAAGGCCGCCACATTGGCAGCGGCGGAGCGACCCTCCACGCCCTCCAGTCTCTGGGCATGTGCGATCCGGCGTGGTGGAGCCGCAACCGGGTCCTGATCATCCATGCGGGCGGCGAGTCCCGCCGTTTGCCCGTGTACAGTCTCACCGGCAAGCTGTTCGGCATCTTGCCCGCACACACGCCTTGGGGCGAGAACAGCACCGTCTTCGATGAAACCCTGGCTCTCTCCACGCTCTGGGTTGAGCGTTTCTCTTCCGGTCTCGCGGTGGCTTCCGGCGATGTGGTCCTGACGTTCGACGCGGCGGATCTTGACTGGGACCGTCCGGGAGTCGCCGGCGCCGCCATCCGGCAGCCAATTGAAGCAGGCACGCAACATGGGGTCTATGCCCTCGACGAGCGCGGCCGGGTGTATTCGTTCCTGCAAAAGCCCACTCTCACCCAAATGCGCGCTGCCGGCGGCGTCTTGCCCGGCGACCAGGTGGCGCTCGATATCGGGCTTCTTCACTTCGACGCGGGGCTATCCGCCAGCCTGTCTGGTCTGGCTGCCAACTTGCCCGAGATTCCGTTTCTCGACCTCTACCAGCAGTTCACGCTCTCGCTCACGGGGGAGGCGCCGTGCGCGTTGCCCGAACTGGCCACCCTGCTGCACGGGGTCCCGTTCCACTGCTCGCTCGTGGAGGGCACGTTCACGCACGTTGGCACGACTTCTCACTTTCGGCGGCTCTTCAAGGCCGGAATCGTGGACAGCATTCTGGCGCCGGGAAGCGAACTTGGCCCCGGCTCGCTGGTGATTGAATGCCACTCGGCGGAGCCGATTCGCGTGGGCGCGGGCGCCATCGTCCATGGTCTGACGGACTCGTCCGGTCCTATGACGATCGCCGCGGACTCCGTCGTGCACCAGGTGCCTGTCCGTCTGCCAGACGGCCGGCGGGGTTTCGTGGTGCGTACGTATGGGGTTGAGGACGATCCGAAGACTTCCACTTGGTTCGGCCGCCCGATTCTGGAAGCTCTAGGGGCTCTCGACCTCGACCCGGAGGAGGTCTGGCCCGGCATTCCGCAGCATGAGCGTTGCCTTTGGAACGCCCGGTTATTCCTGTTCAATAACAACGCGTTGCCCCGCCTGTCGCTGGCCACGAGCACCGAATACGCGGATGCGGAAGCGCTCGCCGAGGCGCGTGACCGCCGCCGCGACGCGCATTGGCGGGCCTCCGCGGTCGCGCTCGCGCGTGCGGAGACGGACGTGCGGCCTCTGCTGATCCATTCACCCAGCATCGCCGCGCTGGTGGAGACCGGCCGCGATCTGAGCAGGGAGGCAGTGGAGATCGAGCCGAGCGCTCCGTCGGGGGCGGCCAGCCGCCACTTCCAGGCCAGCCTGTTCTACGACCAGGCCGGACTTGCCGACGACTCGGCACGGGCCCGTTCCGCGGCATTCTCGGCGGTGCAGAAAGCGGTGGCCGCGCGCACGCTTCCGGCATTCCGTCCCAAAGGCCACGCGAGTTCGCCATCCGCCTCCTGCCTGGTGGCATCGGCTCCGGTGCGAATCGACTTTGGCGGCGGCTGGTCCGACACGCCGCCGTTTTGCCTGGATTGGGGCGGCACGGTCTTCAATATGGCCATTACGGTGAATGGCGCCTACCCGATCCGCACGATCGTTCGCGCGCTCGATGAACCGGTCGTGCGGCTGGTTTCTTCGGAAGCGACCGAGTCGCTGACTTCCGAGCGTTTTTCGTCCGCCACGGACGTTGGCTCCCCATTCGCGATCCATCGTGCCGCGCTCAAGGCGCTGGGCTTTGCGAGACCCGGCGAACCGATTACCGGCCTCGAGATTCGCACGGAAGTGAACCTGCCAATGGGCTCCGGGTTGGGGACAAGCAGCGTCCTCGCCGCAACCGTGTTGAAGGCTCTTCTGTCGATGCGCGGGGAGGATGTGAACGTCCAGGAACTTTCGGATCTGGTTTTGGCTCTGGAACAGTTCATGACTACCGGGGGAGGGTGGCAGGATCAGGTGGGTGGCATCTATCCGGGCGCAAAGTTGACGATGACCGGCCCGGGTCCCCGCCAGCGTCTCCGCGTGGAACCGGTTCCTTGTCCGGCGGGGTTCGCGGAGCGGTTCGTCCTCTATTACACCGGCATTCGGCGCATTGCAAAAGATCTGCTGGGGCAAGTGGTGGGCCGGTATCTCGGACGTGAGGCTCAGACGGTGCAGGTGCTGCACAGCATCAAGACCCTGGCTGTGGAAATGGCGTACGCGATGAAGGAATCCGAATGGGATTATCTCGGCAGCCTGCTGGATCGCCATTGGAAGCTCAACCAAATCCTGGATCCGCACACGGCGAACGCGCCGATCAACGCGCTCCTCGAAGGCGTGCGCCCATACATTTCAGGCGCCAAACTGGCCGGCGCCGGCGGCGGCGGTTTCCTCATGCTACTGGCGAAATCACCGGAGGATGCCTGCGATCTTCGCCGGTTTCTAGCATCGCTTCCCGGTCCGGGGGCGTTGTATGAGTGGGCGGTCGCGCCGCTGGGGCTGCACGAGGACTGAACTGCCGCGAGATCCGAGACAGCCGACAGGTTGAGACCCATGTCGCCCCCAGGCTCATCCTGCATGAGACAAGACTGGTAGTCGGGTTCCGTGTCCGGCACGGCCACTCCGCCGCCGGCCACCGCGCGCGGCGGATCGCGGGCCGGCATTCCGGTGGCGAGCCGGCTGGCCTCGCACCGCCCCCGCCCCTACTCCTCCTGCTGGCTTAACCGCGAGATCACCGACAGATCTTCCAGCGTGGTGGTGTCGCCCTTCACCTCGCCGCCGGCGGCGATCTCTTTGAGCAGGCGCCGCATGATCTTGCCGCTGCGGGTCTTGGGCAGGGCGTCGGTGAAGCGGATATCGTCGGGCTTCGCCAGCGAGCCGATCTCCTTGGCCACCCACGCGCGCAACTCCTCTTTCAGCTCCGGCGTGGGCTTCTGGCCGGATTTCAAGGTGACGAAAGCCGCGATCGCCTGGCCCTTGAGATCGTCCAGCCGCGCCACCACGGCGGCCTCGGCAACCTTGTTGATGGGCCACCAGCGCGGACTCCACCTCCATGGTGCTCAGGCGGTGGCCGGAGACGTTGATCACGTCGTCGATGCGGCCCATGATCCAGAAGTAGCCGTCCGCGTCCTTGCGGGCGCCGTCGCCGGTGAAGTACATGCCGGGAATCTGCGACCAATACTGGTCCTGGTATCGCTTGGGGTCGCCGTAGATGGTGCGCAGCATGGCGGGCCAGGGCCGCTTCAACACCAGGAACCCGCCGCCGCCGGGCGGCACGGGCTCGCCCTCGCGCGTGACCACGTCGGCGGCCACGCCGGGCAAGGGACGCGTGGCGGAACCGGGCTTGGTGGGCGTCGCGCCGGGAAGCGGCGCGATCATGATCATGCCGGTTTCGGTCTGCCACCAGGTATCCACGATGGGGCAGCGGTCGTGGCCGATGTTCTCGCGGTACCACATCCAGGCTTCGGGGTTGATCGGCTCGCCCACGGTGCCCAGCAGGCGCAGGCTCTTCATGGCGTGCTTCGCGCGGCCACTCGCACGCCGAATCGCATGAAAGCGCGGATGGCCGTGGGTGCGGTGTAAAAGATGTTCACCTTGTGCCGGTCGATGATGCTGCCAGAAGCGGTCGGGTTCGGGGAAGTTGGGCGCGCCTTCGTACATCAGAGCTGGTCGCGCCGTTCTGCAGCGGACCGTAGACGACGTAGCTGTGTCCGGTGACCCAGCCGATGTCGGCCGTACACCAGTAGATATCTTCGTCCTTGAGATCGAAAACCCATCTTGGTGGTGATGTACGTCCCCACGGAGTAACCGCCGGTGGTGTGCAGGATGCCCTTGGGTTTGCCGGTGGTGCCGGAAGTATAGAGAAGATACAGCGGGTGCTCGGCGTCGAGCGGCTCGGCGGGGCACTCGTCGCTCGCGTTGGCCATCAGCTCGTGCCACCAGTGGTCGCGCCCGCCGAACATGGTCTGGGGCGTGCCGGTTCGCTGGTAGACGACCACGTGCTTGACCGACGGGCAGGAGAGCACGGCTTCATCCACGGCGGGCTTCAGCTTCACCTCGGCGCCGCGGCGGTAGGAGCCGTCCTGGGTGATGACCAGCGACGCCTGCGAATCGGTGATGCGGTCCACCAGGGAGTTGGCGGAGAAGCCGCCGAAAATCACGGTGTGGGGCGCGCCGATGCGCGCGCAGGCCAGCATGGCGATGGGCAGCGCGGGGCACATGCCCATGTAGATAGCCACGCGGTCGCCCTTGGCGACCCCCAGCGACTTCAGAACGTTGGCGAATTTCGAAACTTCAATGAGCAATTGCTGATACGTCAGCGTCTGCACCTCGCCCGGTTCGCCTTCCCAGATGATGGCGGCCTTGTTGCGGCGGCCGGAGGCGACGTGGCGGTCCAGGCAGTTATAGGAAAGGTTGATCTGGCCTCCCGAGAACCACTTGGCCCAGGGGCAATTCCAGTCGAGCACTTTGTCCCAGGGCTTGAACCAGTGCAGTTGGGAGGCGATCCCGCCCCAGAATTTTTCGGGATCGGTTTCGGCCTCTTTGTAGAGGCGGTCGTATTCGTCCATGCCGCGAATGTGGGCCTGGGAGCGGAAGTCGCGGGAGCATTCGAAGACGCGGTTTTCAGTGAGAACGGAGTCGATATTGGGTTGAGCCGCTGGCGACATCGAGAGTCCTTTCAGTAACGGGTAGGCTGCGTCGCGGACCGGGGCGCTCTATTGGACGCGTCCGCGCTGGGGACGGATTCATCCGCCAACCGGTATTGCGAGGATTCGCCGGGAAATCGCCCGTTCTATTGCCGGCCGCGGCTTCCTCCAGGTCGCGCCGATCCGTGCGGCCTGCGATTGGAAAAAGTCGTCTCGTGCCAGGCCCAAAACTCCTCCAGTGTAGTACGAATTGGAATCGCGTAGCACGATATGTTAGTATTACGAATCTACCATGCGTGCTACGGCAACGGAACTCCGAAACGCCGCAATCCTGACGTTGCTCGCCGCCGCGCCGGCTTTCGCCGCCAGCGGTGTGTCCGGACGAGTTCTCGACCCCCAAGGAAACGTCGTTCCGGGAGCCGCGGTCCGGCTGGATTCGCCGCTGGGCTATCACGCTAGCGCCACCGCGGATCGCGACGGCCGCTACTGCTTCCTCGCCGTGCCCGATGGCGACTACCGGATTCAGGCCGAAGCGCCCGGTCTGTCCGCCTCCGTTCAGCGGTTCACGCTGGCGGACCATGCCGCGGTTCTCGATCTCAAACTGTCGCAGGTGGCGGCGCAGCATCAAAGCGTCGTGATCACGGCCACGGCGGTCGAGCCGGAGATCGACATGCGCAACGCCGAGGTCTTCGACCGCACCCTGTTTACCCGCGACGACCAGGCATTGCAGCAACTCGCCGCTGGCATCGACGCCGGCCAGCACGAAGGCGGTGGGAAGTCGCTCGAAATCCGCCGTTTCGGTTTCAATCTCGATCACGGCGGGGTCAACGGCGGCCTCAAGGTGCTGGTGGACGACGTGCAGCAGAACCAGGAAACGCAGGGTCACGGACAGGGCTATCTGGGCGCGCTCAAGGCTCTCAGCCCGGAGCTCATCCAGGACGTCACCATCGCCAATGGACCGTTCCAGGCGGAATACGGCGACTTCAGCGGGCTGGGCGTGGTGAATATCCACCAGCGCGAATCGCTGCCCGACCAGTTCACCGTGCGCCTGCAAGGCGGCAACTTCGATGCCGGCCGCGCGTTCCTGGCCTACAGCCCCGCCGTAGACCGCGCCGGCGCCTACCTAGCCTACGAAGGCTCTTATACCGACGGCCCGTTCCAAAACCCCTTGCGCTACCGCCGCGACAACCTCAACGGCAATTTCACGCGCAGCCTGGGGGATGGCGAGAAACTCGGATTTCGCCTTCTCTACGGCCGCAACGATTTCTACTCGTCCGGCCAGATCCCGCTCGACCTGGTTACCGCGGGCGTCCTGAACCGCTTCGGCTACATCGACCCCACCGATGGCGGCCGCGTTTGGCTGGGCACCGCATCGGCCTACTTCAGCAAGAACTGGAGCGACGGAGACACATTCAAGCTCGATGGATATCTCTCGCGGTCTCTGTTCGATCTGTACTCAAATTTCACCTTCTACTTGAATGACCCCATCCGCGGCGACGCCATTCAGCAGCACGATTCGCGCTTGCAGCAGGGGCTCAATGCGCAGTACACCCACCCCCACCACCTGAGATCGGTCACCGCGGTCCTGGTGGGCGGCGTGAATCTCCACCAGAGCGAAATCAACGTGGGGCTGTACCCGCGCGTGGGCCGCGACCCTACGGGCGTCACCACGCGCGCCGGTGTGAACGTCGCCAACGGCGCCGGGTACGTGCAGGAAACTCTCAGCCTGCTGCACAACCGGTTGATCGTGGGCGCGGGCGTCCGCTACGACGAGTTCCGTTTCGACGTCGCCGACAGGGTGAACCCGCTGAACGGCGGTCTGCAGTGGGCCGGCCGCTGGCAGGGCAAAGGCAACCTGGCATTCACGCCGTCCCGCGCCGTGCCGTTCACGCTCCATCTGAATTACGGCCGCGGCATCAACAGCGTGGACGCCCGCGGCGTGGTCCAGATGCCCCAGCAGCCGCGCGTGGCCACCACCGACTTCTACCAGGCCGGAACGTCCTCCACTATCGGACGTTTCTCGCTCTCTACCGACCTCTTCCTCATCGACCACTCCAACGAGCAGGTCTACATTCCCGACGACGGCACTTTCGAGTTCAAGGGGCCCAGCCGCTCGTATGGCTACGAGGCGAAGGCCTCCGTGGCCATCACCCACCACCTCTCGCTCAACGGCGGCCTCACCAAAGTCGGCAACTCCTTCTTCCTGGGCACGGCCCCCCGGACTTACGTGGATAGCGCCCCGCACTTCGTGGCCAACGCCGGGTTGACGCTCTCCGCCTGGCATGGTTGGAGCGGATCGCTGACCATGCGCGCCATCAACCACTACCGCCTGGTTGACGACGACGCCTCGATTGTGGCCTCCGGGCACACCGTCTTCGACCTCGGCCTGGCCCGCCAGATCCGCCGCGGCGTCGAGTTCAACGTGAGCCTGGACAATCTGACGAACCGCGACTACTACGAAACCCAGAACTACTTCGAGTCGCGGGTGGCGCCGGATGCGCCGGCTGTGTGGCGGATTCACGGCACGCCCGGCTATCCGCTGACAGTGGTGGCCGGCCTGACGTTCCGCCTGCGGGCGAAGTAGCGCGGCCTGCCCTGTCCTCGGCGCCACCCGGGGCCGGGAAGCGCACTTGGCGCCGCGGGTCGGGATGCCTCGGAAGGCGCGAAAAACTCGGGTGTACCGCCGGGTTGACAGACGAAAGCGTCTGTCCCACTTTGGAGTCCAAGGACTTGGCCCCAAGTGGGGCAGGCGCTTCCGCCTGCCAACCGGTCTGTTTCTCGCTTCCGAGCCTGACGACCCAAAATCCGGACACGGCCCCCAACATGTCGTATCCACCGGCACAATACCACGTGATAATGGGGTGGCAGTGCTTTACTTTTTCGCGGATCGCGTTTAGTATAGTTACGAGTCCCCCCGAGCAAGGCGAGGTTAAAGTTTTGCTGAAACTAAAACGCGTCGAACTGCAAGGATTCAAGTCGTTTTGCGAGCGCACCGAGCTGCGGTTCAACGGCGACGGCATCGCCGCCATCGTCGGACCGAACGGCTGCGGCAAATCGAACATCAGCGATGCCATCAGTTGGGTGCTGGGCGAACAATCGGCGAAGAGCCTGCGCGGCAGCCCGCATGGAAGACGTGATCTTCGCCGGCACCCGCGACCGCAAGCCTCTCGGCATGGCCTACGTCACCATGACCCTGGTGGATCCCGAGGTGCACCACGCCGCCGGCCCGGTTGCCGTTCCCGGGCCCGGCCAGCCGCCCGCCGAACCGCGCCGTCCCTCCGAGGTCACCATCACCCGCCGCCTGTTCCGTTCCGGCGAAAGCGAATACCTGATCGACGGCCGCCTCGCCCGCCTGCGCGACATCCAGGACATTTTCATGGGCACCGGCCTCGGCCCGGAGAGCTACGCCATCATCGAGCAGGGCCGCATCGGGCAGATCCTCAGCTCCAAGCCGCAGGACCGCCGCTCGGTCATCGAAGAGGCCGCCGGCATCACCAAGTTCAAAACCCGCAAGCGCCTCGCCGAAGCCAAACTGGAAGGCGCCAAGCAGAACCTGGCGCGCGTCTACGACATCCTCGAAGAAGTCACCCGCCAGGTGAATTCCCTCAAGCGCCAGGCATCCAAGGCCCGCCGCTACGCCGAACTCAAGGCCGAGATGGAAAGCCAGCTGACGCGTGGTGCTCTCCGGCCAGCTATCGCCTGCTGGAGCGCGACGCCGCCAAGACCGCCATCGACCTCAACCTGGCCGCCGCCGAGTTGCGGACCCTGGGCGAAGAAGTGGCCGGGCGCGAAACGGCCCACGAAGCCGCCGCAGGCCGCCTGCTACGAGATCGACCGGCAACTCACCGAAGCGCGCGCGCAACTTGCGGCGCCGCCAACGTGGAGGCCGAGCGCACCCGCGGACGCCTGGAATCGCAGGTCAAGGAAAGCGGCGCCATCGAGCAGCGCATCGCGCACAACGAGGGTGAGTCGCAGGAACTCGGCCTCCGCCTGGACGCGCTGGACCGGGAAATCGGCGGCTACCGGAAGACCGTGTCGGGGCTGGAAACGCAAATCGCCCAGGCCCGCGACTTCATGCGCGAGATCAACCTGCAGCGCGAGACGCTGCAGGCCAAGGTGCGCGAACGGGAAACTGCCATCGAAGCCGGCCGCCAGGTGATCCTGCGCCTGCTGGGCGAAGCCTCCATGCTGAAGAACCAGCTCGCGCAGATCGAAGAGTACCTCGCGGGAATCGACCGCGAAACCGCCCGCTCCACCCGCGAGGAACAAACCTCCGCGGCGGAAATCGAGCGCCTGGAAACCGCCCGCAAGCAGCTTTCCGAGACCATGGCGCAGCGCCAACTGGAACTCGAATCGGTCGCTGGAGAGCGCCGCAGCACGGAAGAGGAACTCTCCGGCCGGCGCCGCGAGGTGGTGGAACTGCGGCGCCAGATCGATGCCTTGAAGACCGAGGTGTCGCAGATCCGCGCGCGCAAGGAATCGCTCGAACAAGTCCTGGCGCACCGCACATATACGACCGATTCCGTAAAGCGATTGTTTGCCTGCCTGGAATCCGGCAAAGCGGCCGACGTGAAGCCCTTGGGCGTGCTGGCGGACTACGTGGAAGTCGATCCGCAGTTCGAAAAGCCCACCGAGGAATTTCTTCACGAAGAACTTGAATATGTCGTGGTGAAGACTTGGCAGCAGGCCGAGAGCGGCCTGGATTTCATCCGCGCCGAGTTGGATGGGCGCGCCACCTTCCTGGTGCATCCCGAGCCCAACGGCAACGGCAAACACCATCTGCCGGAACCGGCCATCGGCCCGGAGACCGGCATCTCCGCGCGGCTGAGCGAATCCCTCCGCCTCACCAACGGATTCAAGGACCGCGCCACCGACCTGCTGCCGCGCCTCTCGCTGTGTTTCCTGGCCGAGGATCGCGCCGCGGCACAGCGCCTGTCCGTGTCCTATCCGCATCTTTACTTTCTGCTGCCCGATGGCGTCTGCTACCACGGTCATACGGTGACCGGTGGCAAGAAGTCGGGCGCCGGCCCGCTGGCCATGAAGCGCGAAGCGCGTGAGCTGGCGGCCACCCTCCAGGCGCGTCAGGTCCGGCTTGAAGAACGCGTGGCGCGCCTGGAGTCCCTGCAACAGGAAACCGTGGTTCTGGAGGCCGAACTGGAGCGCCTGCGCGCTGCTGCAGGTCTCGCGCGAGAAAGATCGCGTGGCCCTGGAGCACGACATGCGCAAGCTGGGCGACGACCTGGCGCGCACCAACTCGCGCCTCTCGGTGGCCCGCCTGGAACTTGAGCGCCTGCGCCGGGACGCCGAAAAATCGGTCGAACAGCGCGAACGCAACCGCGTCGCCGTGGAAGAGAAAGAGAGGCTGCGCGCCGAACGGGAAACGACGCTCGACGCCGCGCGCCAGGACCTCGAAAAGCTGGAAGCCCAGTTCGTCACCATCGGCGAAGAGCACGCCGCCACGCGCGCCGGCCTGGCCGGACTCGAGGAGCGCCATCGCGGCGAACGCACCGCCATGGCCCGCCTGGAGTCTCAGTTCCGCGAGATCGGCAACCGCCGCGACGCCATCGCGCCGGAGATCGAGCGGCTGGGCGAACAGCGCGCCCGCCTGCTGGCCGACAATATCGAACTGGACCAACTGGCGGGTCAACTCTCCGAGCGGATCGCCGCCCTGGAAGCGCTCGTCAACGATCTGGCCGCGCGGGACGCCGCCATGCGCGAGGCCCTGCGCACCGGTGAAGAAGAGCTTAAGGTTCTTCGCGCCACCGTGCAGGAATATCTGGAGAAACGCTCGCAGATTGAAGTCGACCTGGTGCGCAAACAGGCGGAGCTGAAGTTCCTCGACGAAACCAGCCGCAAGGAACTGGGTTGCCCGGTCGAAGAACTGGCCCCGGCGGATGGCCCCATTCCCGACGCGGACTCGATCGCCGAAGCCGAAAGATCGGCCAACGAGGTGCGCAACCGCATCGAATCGCTCGGCCCCGTCAACGCCGCCGCCATGGAGGAATTCCAGGAGGCCCAGCAGCGCCAGGATTTCCTCACCGCCCAGCGCCAGGACCTGATCGATTCCATCCGCGACACCGAGAAGGCCATTCAGGAGATCGACCAGGTTTCACGCCAGAAGTTCGGCGAAGCCTTCGAAGCCATCAACCGGAACTTCCGCGGCATTTTCCAGACGCTGTTCGGCGGCGGCACCGGCGAGATGCGCCTCACCGACCAGGAGAACCTGGCCGAATCGGGCATCGACATCGTCTGCTCGCCCCCGGGCAAGCGTCTGCAGAACGTCCTGCTGCTCTCCGGCGGCGAGAAGGCGCTCTCCGCCGTGGCCCTGTTGATGGCCATCTTCCAGTACTCACCCCAGCCCGTTCTGCATCATGGACGAGGTGGACGCGCCGCTCGACGAATCCAACATCGGCCGCCTCACCAAGTTGCTTGGCGAGATGTCGCTGGAGACGCAGTTCGTGGTGATCACGCACTCCAAGCGCACCATGGAAGCCGCCCAGGCGCTGTACGGCGTCACCATGCAGGAACCCGGCGTATCGCGCCTGGTCTCCGTCCGTTTCCACGGCGAAGCCGCCGCCCCCGCCGCGTAGGCGGCGGCCGAAGGGGACAGACTCCGTTTTTCGCGACATCGCACCTCGCCCAGGCAGACCGGGACCACGCCGCGAAAAATGGCTGTCTGTCCCCCGGTTTGCGGCGGCCCGGCGGGGACGGACCCCGTTTTTCGCGACACCGCACCTCGCCCAGGCAGACCGGGACCACGCCGCGAAAAATGGCTGTCTCTCCGGTTTGTGACGGCCGATAGCGGGAATCAGCCCAGCACCAGGCAATCCCCCGCTCGCGCTTCCATCGCGCGGTCGAAGGTGACCAGCGTCGCGCCGATCCGAGCCGCGAAGGCCGCGAGATAGGCGTCGGCCCACGCCTTCGGAGACGCGGATCGCAAGGACGAGAGCTTTCGAAACTGCTCCTCCATCCCGTCCGGTTCGCGGACCAGTGCCACACGGTCGTCCTGGAACAGCCGGTCGTAAGCGCGCCATGCCTGCTGCATGGTGAGCGGCTTCCCGTTCATGGCCGCCGCGGTCGTCAACAGCCGCAGCACGCCCACCTGAGTAACGCGGCAGAACATGATCGACTCCGCGGCTCCGGATTCCCACCATGCCCGCGCCGAGGGCCGGTACACGTGATCGGCCATCAGCAGCGCGAGCCACACGTTCACGTCAGGGAAACTCGATGAGGTCATAGATCCGTTGGTTGGTCAGATCGAAGGGCTTTCCGGTTGAGGGTACGATGGGCTTGTCCAGACGCAGACGCCGTTTGGGACGCTCGGGCGCCGCGTCGTCGACGGCGCGTTCGATACTTCGCAGAATCAACCTGCGCGCGGAACACCCCTGGCGCGCCGCTGCCTGGCGCAGGCGCCGGTGCAAGGACACCGGGATGTCGAGTGACGTCCGAACCGTCGGCTTATCCACAACTCCAGGCTACGCCGGCGACTTAAATAAGTCAAATCGATCGTTTGCCCCGCATTCGCCCGGCCTATCCGAGGAACAGGAGGGCCAAAGCCGCCACGCTCATCACCGCCGCGCAGATCCATCCCAGGGCCTGCGCTCCACGCGAATTCGCCCGCTTCCCCATCACCTTCCTGTCGCTCGTGAGCAACACCACCAGGATGACCAGCGGCGGCGCGAGCACCCCGTTTACCACCGCCGACCAGAAAAGCATCTTCACGGCATTCAATCCCGCAAAATCGAGGGCCAGCCCGACCGCCATCGCGCCTCCGATCACCAGGTAAAACCCCGGCGCGCCACGCGCCTTCTGGCTGAGCGACGCTCCCTTCCATGTGGCCGCTTCCGCAATCGCATAGGCGCAAGACCCCGCCAGTACGGGGACGGCCAAGGTTCCCGTCCCGATCAATCCCAGCGTAAACAGCCAATACGCGCCCTCGCCAGCCAGCGGCCGCAACGCTTCGGAGGCCTGCTTCGCCGTCTCGATGTTCTGTGCGCCATGCGTGTGCAGCGTTGCCGCGGTGGTGAGAATGATGAAGAACATGACCAGGTTGGAAGCGGCCATTCCCGTGAACACGTCGTCCCTCGCCACGCTCAATTCCAGATTCGTGGAACCGCGCCGTTGCTCCACCGTGAGCTTCCCGTGCTTCCGGTCTTCCTCGACTTCCTGCGCGGCCTGCCAGAAGAACAGGTACGGCGATATCGTGGTTCCCAGAATCGCCACCAGCACGGCCATGTAGGAACGGGTCCACTCCACGTGCGGCAACAAGGCTCCGTGGGCCACGCCGGCCCAGTTCGGATGCGCCAGGAACGCCGTGACGACGTAGGCGAACAGCACCAAAGTGAGCCATTTGAAGACGCGCGCTATCAGGTTGTAAAACGTCCGGATCAGCAGGCCGGTGATCGACAACGCGAAGAATGGCGTCCAGTAGTAGGACCGGATTCCCGTGACCATCTGCATCGCGTCGGCCATGCCCCCCAGATCGGCGGCGATATTAAACACGTTCGCCACAAGCAGCAGCGCGCATGCCGGCCAAAGCACCCACCGCGGATAGCGCGACCGGATCACTCCGCCCAGCCCGCGCCCGGTCACCATGCCCAGCCGGGCGCACATCAGTTGCACCGACGCCATCAGCGGAAAGGTAAGGAGCGCCGTCCAAAGGAACGAGTAGCCGAAGGCCGCGCCGGCCACCGAGTAGGTGGAGATTCCCGAAGGATCGTCGTCCGCCGCGCCGGTGACCAGCCCCGGTCCCAGATTGGCCACAAACCTCCGCAAGAATCCACGCGGTTTCGCTTGAGGGATGGCACGGGCGTTCTTCAAGATCCAGGATACCAACAAGGCCGGCCCAAAGTGCCGCGATATGGCCATTGAGGCACGCCGGCGGCCGCCGCGCGGTGTGCCGGGCGGACTCATTGCCATGCCAAGGAACGGACACGTAAAAGGCGCCGGCCCGCAAGGCGCTGAGGGCCAGGCTGAAGCGGCCCCGCGTCGCGCCCCGCGAGCCCTTTTCCACACTGCGCAGTGCGAGCGGAAATGGTAATATTGATCTTTTACTATTCGGGAGTGGATTTTCTTTTGGAGGGAGGCTTATGCCCGGCAAACACGGTTTGATCGACAGCTTGAAGCACATAGCATTTGAAGAGGAGCCGGAGAAAACTCCGGCAAGTCCGACGCCAGGTGCCGCCCCGACGGCCGCACCGTCGTTCGCCTCGCAGTTCGCCCCGTCGTTCGCGCCAGCGGCGGCCAGCGCGGCCTCGCCGGCGGTTTTCGCTGCGCCGCTCGATACGGGAGTGGTGCCGGATAACGACCAAGCCTATCGCCGACTCCTCTCCAAGACCGATTTCGAAGCCACCGACGTGGCCGCCACCATTCACAAGTACCTGGAACCCCTCAAGGCCATCCCGGACTCCGTCATGTCCCCGAACATAAAATTCAAGACGGCCGTAATTCAGGCTCAGGCCCAAGCAGGATTGACGGCAGATGCCATTTTGGCGGTGTTCGACGCCCTGCAAGCCAAGCTTCAACAGGAAAAGGACGCGTTTGGAACAAAGGCGCAGCAGTTTGCGTCTAGCGAGATTACAGGACGGCAGGACCGTATCGGCCAGATCAGCGCCCAAATCACCCAGCTTCAACAGCAGCTTGCTCAACTGTCCGGCGAACTGGCGGATGCCCAGGGCAAGAGTACGTTGGTACAAAGCCAGTTTGCGGCGGCCGCGCAACGCCGCGGCAGCGAAATCGAACAGCAGAAGGCACAGTATGCCTCCATGCTGAAAGGATAAGAGTCAGTCATGAGCCTCTCACCGGTTACTCCCAACTTCTCTCAGAGTCTTCAGGGCTATACGCCGAAATCCTTCTGGAAGCGGCCCGAGGGCCCGTTCGGCATGCTGGTGCTGGTGGCCCTGATCGTAGGCGCGGGCATCGGCCTGTACATCATTCTGCCGTTCCTGATCGTGCTGTTGACGAACACGCTGTACGCGGCCGCCCTGGTCGCCGTGCTGTTCGTGATTCTCTGGCTGGCGTTCAATCCCACTTTCCGAACGGCCGTAAGAAACCTGTTTCAGAATTCGGTGCGCTGGTTCGCCTCCTGGGTGGTGGAGACGGATCCCATCGGCATCCTCCGCAACAACCTGGATGACATGAAAAAGGAGAAGGCCGCCCTCGATCAGACGCTGCAGCGCTTTGCCGGGAGTTGTGAAAGGCTCCAGCGAAGCATTGCCGCCAAGAACGACGAGATTAACACCCTCGGTCACAAGGCCGCCAAGGCGGAGCAAATGGCGGGGGCTGCCAGCGACCCGATGGAGAAGGAACGCCTGATGCTCGAACGCCAGACCTTCCTCGAGAAGGCCGGGATGTTGATGCAAGGCGTGAAGCAGCTTCAGGCCCTGGAAGATCAGACCTCGAAGATGCTGACCACCTTCCAGCACTGGTCGCAGATCGCCGACAGCAAGATCCAGCGGACGGAGAACAAGGTCGGCTTCCTGGCCGAGCAGCGCAAGATGATTCTGGACGCCAAGGCGACTCTGGGCGTCGGCCAGCAATTGCTGCGCGGCAATCCGGAACAATTGAAGATGGTCGATATGGCCCTGGACTACCTCGAAGAGGACACGTCCCGGACCCTGGGCGAGATCCGCGAGTTCTCCCGCTACACCGACAAACTGCTCACGGACGACCAGATCGAATCCGGCGCGGCAGCCGATGAAGCGTCCGCCAAGTTCGCCGAGTTCAACCAGAAGCTGCTGACGGCCGGCAATCAGCCCGCCGGGGCAGACATGATCGGGATTCCCGGGGTGGCCGCTCCGGAGCCGCTCAGAATGCCACCGGCCGCTCCCGGCGCGAAGGGCACGGGCGATTACGACAACATGTTCAAGTAGACGGTTCCAGACGATTTGAGAGGACTAAGCAAATGGCGCGTTTAAAGCCGCAAGCGAAGGTTTTTCTGATTGTGGTGGTGGCGGTTGGGGTGGTCTTCGGACTGCGTTCCGCCATGCAGCACGGTTTGATTCCAACCCCTGGCATCATCAAGTCGGTGATCGCCACGCGCGTGGAACTGCCGCCGCAAACCGAGGCGCAGGTGGCCAACGTGCAGGCTGCGCCGTATCCGTCCACCGTTTCGGCCGGCGTTTCGGCGACGCGTATGCCGTTCGACATCTGGGAGTGGAACGCCATGTTCGCCCTGCTTTACGCCAACGGCGGCAAGGAGACCACCAAGGGTTCGCTGATGGAGAAGAACGGCGTGAACCTGGTTCTGCACCGCGAAGACTCGAACTCGCAGATGAAGGCCGACCTGCTGACTTGCGCCAAGCAGCTCCACGACGGCGAGAAGACCTGCTCCTCGGGCGCGGTGGCCCTGGTGGTGATGGGCGACGGAGGCGGCCAGTGGCTGGCCGATCTGAATCCGCAACTCAAGAAACTCGGGCCGGAATACCAGGCGGTCATCATCGGCGCCGTGGGCCGCTCGAACGGTGAGGATGCGCTGCTGGGCCCCGCCGAGTGGAAGTCGAATCCGCAAAGTATGAAGGGCAAGACCGTGGTCGGCGTGATTCGCGACGGCGACTGGAATATCGCCCTGAACTATATGGGCTCGAACGGTCTGAAGAACAACCCGGACCTGACCACTTACGACCCGGATGCGGTCAACTGGATCGCGGCCCCGGATGAGGACTATATCAAGGCGGTGACCGAGGTGTACGTCCCCAACCGTTGCGAAGACCGCAAGACCGTGAAAGACGGCCGGCCGACGGGCGAAACCACCAAGGTTTGTCCCGACGGCGTGGTGACCTGGACCCCCGGCGACGAACAGGCGGTGCACGGCCGCCCGGGCACCACCAAGATCGTCTCTTCGCATGAGTACGCTTCGCAGATGCCGGCCGTCATCATGGGCATCAAGAAGTTCTTCAACGACAATCGCGACGAAGTGCATGGCCTGTTGGCCGCCAGTTTCCAGGCCGCCGACCAGTTGAAAGCCTTCGATGCCGCCCGCCGCAAGGCCGGCGAAATCTCCGCCAAAATCTACAACGACCAGACCGGCGATTACTGGTACGGGTACTACATGGGCATGCGCGATCCGAAGAGCGGCCAGCCGTTGGGCGGATCGGCGGTTTTCAATCTTGAGGACAACGTCAACTACTTCGGGCTGGACGGCAAGCACAACAACAACATGCGCGCCACCTACGAGACGTTCGGTAAGATTGCCACGCAGAACTATCCGCAACTGTTCAAGGACAATCCCATTCCGCCATACAAGGAAGCGGTCGACACTTCCTTCATCTTCGGCGCGCAGGCTATGCTCAACACCAGCGGCGTGCAGGGCGCCAGCGCGGAGACGGTGGATTACGCCAAGCAGGCCGCCACCGGCACGGTGGTCGGCCACAAGGCCGTGTACATCAACTTTGCGAGCGGTTCGGATCAGCCCTTGCCGAACAGTCTGCCGACGTTGAACGATCTCAAGGACGCCCTGGCCATCAACTCCCAGTTGGCGCTCCAGCTCGACGGCTACACCGACGACGCCGGCAGCGACGCAGTCAACGTCCCGTTGAGCGAGAAACGCGCTTTGGCCGTGAAGCGGTACTTCCAGCAGGTGGCCCCGCTTAGCTTCCCGGAGGCGCGCTTCAAGAGCGTGGCGGGCCACGGTTCGCAGGACCCGATCGCCTCGAACGCAACCGCCGGAGGCAAGGCGCTGAACCGCCGTGTGGAGATCACTCAGATTGGCCAGTAGGGGCGGGCGTTATGTGGGGCAGGTTGTCAACCTGCGGCCGCGCCCAGAGGGCACCCGCAATCGGCCCGGCGAGCGAAGCTCGCCCGCGCGAATGAGCCAGCCAGCGGCCGCTGCCCGGGTGTAAACCATGACACATCTTACGGCGGTCTTTGCCCCGAACGCGGTTCTAAGCAGGAACACGGTCCGGATCCTTGTTGCCACGCAGGTTACCATCGTGTTCCTGCTGTGGGCGTTCAGCCCATTCGTGCTGCTCCCCAAACCCGCCGAAGTTTTGCGCGCGCTGGGAGACATGTGGCAGGAGGGGCTCGGAGGGGAACTGATCACCAGCTTCTATCTGAACCTGGAAGCCATCGCCGTGGCCACCGTGGTTTCTCTGTTGCTGGCTTACGCGACGGTTATGCCCTTCTTCCGCCCCGTGGTTGCCTTGCTCAGTAAGCTTCGTTTTCTGTCGTTGGTCGGATTGACTTTCTTTTTTACGCTGATGGCCAAGACTGGCCATCAACTGAAACTGTCGCTGCTGGTGTTTTCGGTTTCGGTGTTCTTCGTTACCGGAATGGCCGACGTGATTAATGGCATCCCGAAAGAAGAGTTCGACCTGGCGCGCACGCTGCGCATGGGCGAGTGGCGGGTGGTTTGGGAAGTGATCGTCCTGGGCCAGGTTGACAAGGCTTTCGACGTCCTCCGTCAGAATGCGGCCATCGGCTGGATGATGCTGACCATGGTGGAAGGCATCGTCCGCTCCGAGGGCGGCGTCGGGACCATTCTGCTCGACCAGAACCATCACTTCCGTCTGGCCGCGGTCTTCGCCATCCAGTTGACGATCCTGATGCTCGGCTTACTCCAGGATTACGGCATCGGCATGCTGAAGAACTTGTTCTGTCCGTATGCGTCACTGACACTGGAGCGGAAATAATGGCAAGCAACCAGTACACCCTCGGCCAAACGCTGTTGAAGATCGACAACGTAAGCCTGGAGTATGATGGCCGCCCGGTGCTCAAGAACGTCAACGCGGAGGTGCGCAAGATTATCGTGCCGGGCAGGGTGCAGGGGCAGGTGGTGGGCATACTCGGCCCTTCCGGCTGCGGCAAGACCACTTTGTTCCGTATCATTGCCGGGCTGACACCGCCTACTTCGGGCAGGGTATCCGTGAACGGCTTTGACCGCCCGGTGAGGGCGGGCGAGGTTGGCGTGGTTGCCCAGAGTTACCCGCTTTTCGAACATCGCACCGTGTTCGGAAACCTGATGTTGGGGGCTGGTCAGAAGGAAAAGAACGCCAGTGCCGCCCGTGACAAAGCCATGGGGTTGCTGCGGGAGTTCGGGCTGGAAGACAAGTTCAATCTGTACCCCTCCCAGTTATCGGGCGGCCAGCGCCAACGCTGCGCCATCATCCAGCAGATCCTGTGTAGCGAGCACTTTCTGCTGATGGACGAGCCGTTCTCCGGCCTCGACCTGCTCATGTTGGAGAAGACTTGCGAGCTGATCGCCAAGGTCGCCGACATGGACGACCTGAACACCATCATCGTGGTCACCCATGACGTCACCGCCGCCTGCTCGGTGGCCGACCATCTCTGGGTCATGGGCCGCGATTCCGACGCCAGTGGAAACAAGCTTCCCGGCTCGCGCATCGTACAGGAGTACAACTTGATCGAGCGCGATCTGTGCTGGCAGCCGAATATTATCACCACGCCGCAGTTCACCAGCTTCGTCCGCGAAGTGAAAGAGGAATTCAGGAGACTGTAAATGGACAAAGGAAAAGAAATCGACCTGTTGGTTTGCAAATGCAAGTCCTGCACTCATTGGGAAATCGGGAAAGACGTTATCATCTGCAAGACCTGCGGCCTGACCCTGCCCGCCAAGATCGCCGTGGACGACCACCACATGCTGCACTGGCAGAAGCACGAGCGCTGAACGGCAGAACACTATGGCCGGTGATGAACGCAGATGAACACGGATAAGCAAAGGTGTGTTTATCGGCGTTCATCGGTGTTCATCTGTGGTTCAAGATGACTTTTGAGGGATTCTCCAGCGATCTCCTACTTACCGAAAACGGCGGAATTCAGGCCGCACTGCACCAGGTCTTCGACCGTGTGATTTGGTGCCTTTTCCGGGCCGCTCGCTCACGCTCGCGGTTCTGTCCGGAACCGCGAGCGTGAGCGAGCGGCCCGTGGCAAAGGAACCGTATCTTGCGGTCACGGCACTAGCGCGGTTGCCGCGAGGCTCTTGGAAGTCCGGTGAGCCAACGCTCTTCGACAGGCGTGTCAGGCGACCGGCCGCGACCTGCCGGCCAGGATGTGCGGCGATCCAAAGATCGCTCCGCTTGTCCCGCCGTGAGGAGATTCCAACGCCCTCAGCCGCGAAGCGTGGGCAGCGACTGGCGCCCGTGCCGCTTTGGCTGGCGCCGAAACTGGCGCTCCACCTGGCGATGCGCTCTCGCCAGGTCAACAACTCCGATCCCGCACGCCGCCTGGGGATTCACGAACGAGTGATCCGCCGCATGCTCGATCCCTAGCACGCCACCAAGGCGGAGAAGATCCAGGCCGCGCTGGCGGCTCTCGGCAAGCGGATGACCGTTGAAGTCCGCGATGCGGGCCGGGGAGGTCCGCGGGATTTCGACGAACCGGCATTGAGCAAGAGCCGGCATCGGTGGCGGACTTTGCGCCGCTGGCGGTAAGCTAAAGATCATGGACAGACAGCACGCACACCATCTGATTGACCGGCTGCCGGAGACGCAGCTTTCGGCTTTGGTCGGGCTGCTGGAAACCATCGTCGATCCCGTAGCCACTGCTTTGCGCAACGCGCCCGTTGACGACGAGCCCGAGACGGAAGAAGAGAAGCAGGCCGTTGCGGAAGCCCGCGTCTGGCTTCAGCGGAACGGCGGCAAGGGCATTCCGCACGACGAAGCCATGCGGAGGCTGGGGCTGGAGTGAAAGAGGTCGAGTGGACCGAGACGGCCCTCGAAGACATGGCCGCGCTCGACAAGGGCATAGCCCGCCGGGTCAAACGGGCGGTCGAACGTTTCGCCGGGGCCGGCAGGGGCAACGTGAAACGGCTTCAGGCAATCGACCCGCCTCAGTACCGCCTCCGCGTGGGCGACTACCGGGTCCGCTTCCACCTGGATGACGAAACCGTCCGGATTCTCCGAGTGCGCAACCGCCGCGAAGCCTACCGCTGAGCGGGAGCGGTCACTGGGACGCTCCGCCCCGTCCGTCCCTCTACGCCTGGAACGAACTGCCGCAGCCGCAGGTGGATTTCACGTTGGGGTTGTTGAACTTGAAGCCGGAACCCTCCAGCGAGTCCACGAAGTCTACCTCGGCGCCATCCAGGTAGAGCATGCTGGCCTGGTCCACGTAGACCTTCAACCCGCTGTAGTCGTAAGTCTTATCCAGCATATTGGGCTGATTCTCGAAGGCCATCGAGTAGCTGAACCCGGAACAGCCGCCGCCCACCACCGCGATCCGCAGGCCTACCGGGGCCGGCTGTTGGGAAGCCATGATTTCCTTCACTTTTCCGATTGCTCGTTCGGTTAACTGGACCATTCGTTTTGCACTCCTCGTTGCGAGTTTTCTACACCCATTATACAAACAGGTCCCCGGCACTCCGCAGACCCAGAATGCCGATTTTCGCGACACCCAGTCTTATGGATGCGGGAAGGCGATTCCCGGTCGCATCCACTTTCCGCATGACCGGGCTTTTCGTGCAAAATAGGTAGTGTACCAGCTTGGTGAAACCCGAGATCCGCGGGGTGCGTCGGAGAGGGTGTATGGGAACTTCGTCCGCTACCCTGGCACTCCCCGGATACGGTAAGACGATTGCTGCAAGGCCCATAGTGGATTACGAGAGCACTGCCGAAGGCGCGCTGGTCCGCAGAGCCCAGAACGGCGACGATGGCGCATTCCGCGAAATCATGGAGCGCTATCAGTCCAAAGTGTTCTCCATCATCCACGGCATCGTTCGCCAGCGCAACGACGTGGAAGACATTGCCCAGCAGGTATTTGCCAAGGTTTACCTGTCGCTTCGGAGCTTCGATTTCCGCAGTTCGCCGATCACCTGGATCTACAAGATTACGGTCAACGAGTGCTTCGACTACCTGCGCAAACGCAAAGTGCGCAAGCTGGTGTACGAAAGCGATTTGAGCGAGGATGAAGTCCGGCGGGTGGAGAACAGCGAGCCGCAGGCCAACCGGCCGGTCGCGGCGGACACCGACCTGGCGCGCCGCGATTTCGTCGTCAAACTGCTCGCCAAAGTCTCTGCCGAAGAGCGTATGTTATTGATGATGAAGGAAGTAGAGGGCTACTCCGTGGAGGAGTTGTCGGCTCAAACCGGGATGAATGAAAACACCATCAAGGTGAAACTGTTCCGCGCGCGCCAGAAGTTGGTGCGGGCGGCACAGCGGCTGGATCGGTCTCCCGGAGTGATGGTTGGGTTATGATCCCGTCGCCAGGCTGCGATTGTGGCGTACGGGTTGGGTGCTCCCAGGAGCGGGCGGGCCAGACATGGCAAAAGACTCGCAGGGGATTGTTTCTTACGTGGTAGGCTACATTTCTAAGGGAAGAATCGTATGCACGCGGTAGTGATGGAGAGCCTCGAAGGTTACCTCTCCGGCTCGCTGGAGCGGGCCGAGGAGCGGGCCGTCGAGGCGCATCTGGCGGTCTGCCGGAAATGCCGCGAAGATCTCCGCGGCATGCAGGCAGTCTCGCAGATCTTCAGTTCGTTGCGTTCCCCGGCAGCGGTTTCCGGAAGCCTTTCCGGAACCGGCTCCGAAGATGCCGTGGCGCCTTCGCCCGGCTTCTACGCCCGCGTCATGCGGGAAGTGGAAGCCCGCAAGGCCACACCTTCGTTTTCCGGGCTCTTCGCGTTGGACTTCGCCTTCGGCCGCCGGCTGCTGGTGTCGTCACTGGTGACGCTGGTGCTGGTGGGCGGTTTTCTGGTTTCGCGGGAAACCGGTTCGGCTGGCGGTGTGGCGCCGGACACCCTTCTGGCACTGCAGGACTCGCCCGGCTTCGACAACGCTTCCGCGTCCGATAGCATGCTGGCAACGCTGACATCCTATGAGCATTAGCGTCCTCGAACGATCCGTGCCCGCGAGGATGTGGAACCCCAGGTTCGCCTGCGGCGTCGCGCTGGCGTTGGTTTTTCTGTGCGGCGCGGCGGTGGGCGCCCTGGTCATGGACTTCGGGGTCCACAACCGCACCAGCCCGCCTGCGTTCGACTCTCCCCAGGGCAGGGCGGCGTTCTTCGATCGCATGAATCGCGAACTGAAGCTGACGCCCGCACAATCCGAACAAATGCGGTCCATATTGACGGATTTCTGGGATTACTACCGAACCGTGCTCAGCGACGGCAAATCGCGTATCGAACAGATTCTCAACGACGATCAGCGCCGGAAGTTCGAGCAAATCCTGCAGGAACACCAACGCCCCTATTGACACTTTCCTTCGCGGCGCATAACATTGGTTCTTCTAATCATGCCGCGAAAATTGTTTTTCCTTGAGGCCGCCGCCGCCGCCTCTCTTGCTTTCCTGGCCTCGTGTTCCGGGCGCACCGGCGCAAACATTCCGATCCGGACCTACCAGATGGGTGAGCGGATCGAGTTGCCGCCGCTCGTCTACGCGGTTTTCGAGAAGCAATGGCTGGCACAGCTCGGCGACGGCCCCGACGTACGGTACCCGCAGAACCGCTTCCTGCTGATCCGTATCAGCGCCACCAACAGCGGCAGCGCCGAGACCTTCGTCCCCAATCTGACGGTTGAAGACGACGCCGGGAACTCGTGCGGCGAAAGCAGCAATGGCGAAGGGGTTCCGCGCTGGATCGGCTACCTGCGCTCCATCAAGCCCGCCGACACATTGCAGGGGAACGTCGTCTTCGATTGCGCCCCCAAACATTACCGTTTGAAGTTGGTCAACGACGAGGGCAACGCCGCTTACGTCGAGATCCCCCTCTCCTTCGACAGCGAAAGCCCCGGCATCGACATCCTCCCCAAGAAGGACGATAAGACGGTTGACCTGGCGCATCCGAAATAGCCATCCGCCGCCCGCCCCGGATAAATGCGTCTGACCCCTTTTCCCCTTTTCCCGCTACCATGGAATCGAGGGCACCACAGGGCCATGCAGCGCATTCCCGCCAGTTTCTCCATCGGAGGGGTCGCCGTCTCTCCGGCCACCGTGCTGGCGCCCATGGCTGGTGTCACCGACACGGTGTTCCGGCGGTTCATCCGCGGCTTGGGCGGCTGCGGCCTGTTGATGACGGAATTCACCAGCTCGCACGGCGTGAAAGCGGCGCGAGGCGCCCGCAAGCCCACCAGGACGCTGAAGTACCTGGCGTTCGAACCGCAAGAGCACCCGATTTCGGCGCAGCTCTTCGGCTCCGACCCGGCGGTGATGGCCGACGCCGCGCGCGTCTGCCAGGACCTGGGGTTCGACATCCTCGACCTGAACTTCGGCTGCCCCGTCAATAAAGTCGTGAAGTGCAACGGCGGAAGCAGCCTGCTGCGCGACCTGCCGCTGGTCGAGCGGCTGCTGCGCGAGGTCCGCAAGGCCATCGCCATTCCCGTCACCATGAAATACCGCGCCGGCTGGGACGACCGGGAACTGGTGTCCGTCCGCATGGCGCAACTCGCCGAGGACTGCGGCCTCCAGGCCGTGGCGCTCCATCCGCGCACGCGCGAGCAAGGCTACGGCGGCAAGGCCGACTGGAGCCGCATCGCGGAAGTGAAGGCCGCGGTGAGGATCCCCGTGATCGGCAACGGCGACATCGCGACGCCGGAAGACGCCGTGCGCATGGTGGCCGAGACGAATTGCGACGCGGTGATGATCGGGCGGGCGGCCAGCGCCAATCCGTGGATCTTCCGCCAGATCGGGCAATTCCTGGAGACCGGGCGTTACGACCAGCCCACCGAGCGGGACCGCTACGAGACCATGCGGCGCTACTACGGCATGCTGATCGAGCGCGGCGAGAAGGATACCATCGGAAAGATGAAGCAGTTCGCCACCTACTTCACGCACGGCGTGCGGCAGGGCGCGCAACTTCGCGCGCGCATCCACCAGGCCCAGGATGCGCCGGCGATCCAGCGCCTGGTGGACGCGTTTTTCTGCGAAGCGCCGGCCGCGGAATCGTGAATGACATCGGATGAAGAAAGTCAAGATAATCACGGATGGCTCGTGCCTGGGGAATCCCGGCCCGGGCGGTTGGGCAGCGGTGCTGCGCTACAACAACCAGGCCAAGGAACTCTGGGGCTCGGAGAAAGAGACCACCAACAATCGCATGGAGCTGACGGCGGCCATCGAGGCGTTGCGCGCTCTGAAGGAGCGGTGTGAAGTCGGTGTGGTGACCGATTCCGAGTACGTGAAGAACGGCATCACGGTCTGGATTCACGGCTGGAAAAAGAAGGGCTGGCTGACATCGGCCAAGAAGCCGGTGATCAACCAGGATCTGTGGAAGGCGCTGGACGAGGCTGCCGGCCGCCATGCCGTCGAGTGGGAGTGGACCAAGGGCCACGCCAACCACGCCGATAACAATCGCTGCGACGAACTGGCGCAGCGGGCGGCGCGGGAACAGAGCTTCAGCCGGTAGCCGCCCGCATCGCGGAGCATTCCGGGTGCGCGGCGATGCGGGGCACCGTTGAGAACGCCGGGCCGCTCGCTCACGCGCGCGGCTCCGTTCGCAGCCACGACCGTGAGGGAGCGGTCGCGCGCATCCCAACCGGGTTATCATTGCCTTCCGTGGGCCGCAGGCCCATGGCGACAGGTTGTCCACCCGCGGCGGACCCAAACGGTACCCCGCCTACCCGCCTTCCGAAGATCGCGCAAATCCCGCCCAGCGCCGGACGCCGCGCTCCCGCCGCGCTCCCGCCGCGCTCCCGGTGGCGCAACGCGTGTGAAATGTTTTATACTCCGATGCTATGACCGATACGACCGTGAGGGTGGTTTCCGGGATTCTGCTGGTGATCGTCCTCGTCATCATCGTGCTTCGCCGCCGGGCGAAAAAGAAGAAGACCGAAGAAGACGAGTTCTAGGTCTTCGACCGTGCGATGTCCGCCCGCACGGGGAACCACTCCCTCACGGCCCTGGCTCCGAACGAAGCCGCGGGCGTCGCCGGGCGTTCGTTTGCATGGTTGGAACCTCCGGAGGGATTCTACGCCGCCATCCGGAGCTTTCTTGCGGAGATCCTCAAGTAGATCCCCTTCCCGGCCGCGCAGTTCACGAACGCGCTGGTCCCGCGGGGCGAAGAAGAAGCACACCGGCGACGAGGAGTTCTAGCGCTCGGCGCCGCCGGACGCCGCCCCTTCGCGTACGGCCTCGCTCAAGACTTCGTTGAGCGAGCCCTGCCGGTAGCCCTCCAGGTCGAGCGTCACGTAGCGGAAGCCCAGGCCCTTGAAGACTTCCGTGAACCGCCGCGCCATCTCCACCGTAAGCGCCCGCGGCAATTCATCCGGCGCAATCTCGATACGCACCATCTCGCCGTGATAGCGCACGCGGAACTGGCGAAACCCGAGTTCCTTAATGCGTTCCTCGCCGGTCTCCACCGTCTTCACCGTCTCCACGGTGACCGGCGTGCCGTAGGGAATTCGCGAGCTTAGACAGGCCGAAGCCGGACGGTCCCACGTGGGCAGGCCCGCCAGGCGCGACAACTCGCGGATGTCCGCCTTGGTCATGCGGGCCTCCGCCAGCGGCGCGGCCACCCGGTGCTGCCGGGCGGCGTTCTGTCCCGGACGGTAATCGCCCAGGTCGTCGAGGTTCACGCCATAGACGATGTGCTCGAACCCCCGCTCGCGGGCCGCCTGCTCCAGCCGCGTGAAGAGTTCGTCCTTGCAATGGAAGCAGCGGTTGGGATCGTTCTTCACGTAGTCGGGGTTCTCGAACTCGAGCGTGCGGACGTACTCGTGCGCGATCCCGAACCGCGCCACGAAGGCTTCGGCGTCGCGTTTGTGCGATTCCGGAAGGGTCGCCGAATCGGCCGTCATGGCGAGCGAACCCGCGCCCAGCACGTGATTGGCGGCCCACGCCAAGTAGGCCGAGTCGGTACCGCCGGAAAATGCCACGATCACCCGGCCCATGCCGCCGAGCAGCGAAAAGAGACGCTCCTGCTTCTCTTGCAGGCGCGACGGATTGGAGAGTTCCACAAGCGCGGCCATCGACTACCAGTTTACTGGAGTGGCAGGTCTTCCTGCGCGGGGCCGTCGCCGTTTCCGTTCCCGGCATCCGGAATCACCGACGCCGCCGCCACCTTGTCGCCCTCCTCCAGGCTCACCAGGCGCACTCCCTGCGTAGACCGGCCCACCTGCCGGATGGTCGAGGATTCGATGCGGATGATCTTGCCGTTCTGGCTCACGATCATCAGATCGGAATCTTCCATCACCGAAAGTATCGCCACCACGTCGCCGGTCTTGCGGGTGGTCTTCATGTTGATGACGCCCTTGCCGCCGCGCGCCGTCAACCGGTAATTCTCGAGCGGCGTGCGTTTGCCGTAGCCGTTCTCGGCGATCGAGAGAATCAGCCCTTCCCGCTCGACCACCTCCATGCCCACCAGGTAGTCGCCCACCGCCAGATCCATGCCGCGGACGCCGCGCGCCTGGCGGCCCATGGCCCGCACCTGCGCCTCGGAGAAGCGGATGGCCTGGCCCAGGCGCGAGCCCAGGAACATGTAGTTGTCGCCGTGGGTGATCATGGCGCCGATCAGCTCGTCGCCCTCGTCCAGCGACACCGCGATAATGCCGCGCGACATGGGGATTGTCGAACTCCGCCAGCTCCGATTTCTTGATGACGCCGTGCCGGGTCACCATCACCACGAACTGGTCGTGCACGTTCAAGTCCTTCACCGCCAGGAACGCCTTCACAGTCTCGTCCGGCTGCAGGTTGATGAGATTCGAGATGTGCTTGCCCTTGCCGGTAGTGGAGGCGTCGGGGATCTCGTAGGCCTTCAACCAGTAGACCCGCCCGCGCGTGGTGAAGAACAGCAGGTAGCTGTGGGTGGAGGCCACGATGAGGTGCTCCACGAAATCCTCGGCGCGCGTGCCCATGCCGATGCGGCCCTTGCCGCCGCGCGTCTGGCGGCGATACGTGTCCACCGAGGTGCGCTTGAGATAGCCGCCGCGCGTTACCGTGATGGCCACGTCTTCCACGGCCACCAGGTCTTCCAGCCGGATTTCGCCGGTGTCCTCGATGATCTGGGTGCGCCGCTCGTCGCCGTAGTCCTTCTCGACCTCGCGCAGTTCCTTGACGATGACGTCGCGCAGAACCTTGTCCGAACCCAGGATCTCCAGGTACCCGGCGATGCGCCGCTGAATCTCCGCCAGTTCGTCGAGGATCTTCTGCTGCTCCATGCCGGTGAGCCGCTGCAACTGCAGCTCGATGATGGCCTGCGCCTGCTTCTCGGAAAACTGGAATCGCGCGATCAGGCCGTCGCGCGCATCCTTCGGCTGTCTGGCCGCGCGGATGATGCGGATGACTTCGTCGAGGTTGTCGAGCGCTTTCTGGAAGCCCAGCAACAGGTGCTCGCGGTCCCGCGCCTTGCGCAGTTCGAACTCCGTGCGGCGGCGGACCACATCGACGCGGTGGTCGATGAAGTACTTCAGCATGTCCACCAGGCCCAGCTCGCGCGGCTGGCCGTTGACGATGGACAGCATGATCACGCCGAACCCCACCTGCATCTGCGTGTGCTTGTACAGGTTGTTGAGCACCACCTCGGCCTGCTCGCCGCGCTTCAGCTCCACCACCATGCGCATGCCGTCGCGGTCGCTGTGGTCCAGCACGTCGGCAATGCCCTCGATGCGCTTCTCGTTCACCGCCGCGGCGATCTGCTCCACCAGCTTCGCCTTGTTCACCTGGTACGGCATCTCGGTGACGACGATCTGCTCCTTGTCCTTGCCCACGCGCTCGATGGCCGCCTTGGCGCGGATCTTGAGCTGCCCGCGGCCCCGCGTGTACATGTCCAGAATGCCCTGGCGTCCCAGAATGTAGCCGCCCGTGGGGAAATCGGGGCCTTGCACGAATTCCAGGATCTGCGGAAGCTGCGCCGTGGGATGCTGCACCAGGAAAATGGCGGCTTCCACGACTTCCTTCAGGTTGTGCGGTGGAATGTTGGTCGCCATGCCCACCGCGATACCGGCCGACCCGTTCAGCAGCAGGTTGGGAATTCGCGCCGGCAGAACTTCCGGCTCCACTTCGCTGTCGTCGTAATTCGGGCGGAAATCGACGGTTTCCTTGTCCAGATCCTCCAGCAGCGTGGTGGCGATCCACGAAAGACGCGCTTCCGTGTACCGCTGCGCCGCCGGCGGATCGCCGTCCACGGAACCGAAGTTCCCCTGCCCCGCCACCAGCGGATAGCGCAAGGAGAAACCCTGCGCCATGCGCACCAGGGCATCGTAAACCGCCAGGTCGCCGTGCGGGTGGTACTTGCCCATGACGTCGCCGACGATTCGGGCGCACTTGCGCGTCGCCTTGTTGGGGGCCAGCCCCATCTGCTGCATGGCGTACAGAATCCGGCGATGCACCGGCTTCAGCCCGTCGCGGATGTCCGGCAGCGCGCGCCCCACGATCACGCTCATGGCGTAGTCCAGGTAACTGCGCTTCATCTCGTCTTCGATGTTGGTCGGGATGAGGTTCTTGTTGCCGTCTCCGCCGGGCGTTCCGGGGAGCGGAAGCGACCCGCCGGGGGGCGGTGGAGGGGCGCCCGCGGGCGGACCTTGCGGCGGGTTTTCCTGATCTGCCAAGGTATCTCCTCGATTGGGGGTAAGTACCTATTTTACCAAGAATTTAATGGCAAGTGAAGAGGTTCCGGTCTTCGCTCTTTCTTCGCGTGGGGCGGACCCCCTGGTCCGCAGCCGGCCCCCTGGCCGGCTTCTTGTCGGTTACCGGCGATCGATCCTGCGACCAAAGAGCGGGACGGGGGCCTCCCGCGCGGACCGGGGGGTTCGCCCTACCGCTGCTCCGCGTCCCCGAACGAGATGCTGGATTCGCCGGTGAATTTGCGATATCCGGTGAACTCCACCTCGTTGCGCGACAGCGGGTGGTTGTCCCGGGAAATCATGCGCACGCCCGCGCGGAGGGGAAGCAGAAAGCTGCGCCCGCCCACATCGATCCGCCCGTAATCCAGCACCCGGCTGGCGGCCACCACCGGAAAGCTGTCCGGAAGCGAGTCGGCCTCGCAGTCCAACCGCAGGACCTCTTTGGTCTCGCGATCGATGTAGACCAGCCCATGCTCGCCCGCCACGGTGGAAACGCTGCCCTGGCCGTATTGTCCCACCATCAGGAAATAGCGCGAGTTCCAGGGCGCTATGCTGAAGGAGAGGACGTAGGCCGGCCGATGCAGCAGCGTGGTCCAGTTGGACCATCCGAAGACGGTCCGGGAGCCGGGCGAGAATACCTCCAGCAGCATGCTCCCGAATTCGCCCTTCGACATCACCCCGCCCGCAGCCTCGTAAGTCAACTCGGTTTTGTGGCCGTTCATCGCCGTGAGCTTGTAACTCTCCAGGTGGCCGAAATAGGTCAACTGGAGCGTGAGCGTATCTTTCAGCGCCCAGTTTCCCTTCCCGGTCGTGGACTCGTAGCGGCGGACGCTCTCGTTACAAATGAAATCCGGCAGGCTGGCGGTGTAGGCGAGCGCTCGGCCGCGCGCCTCCTCGATCGCACCACGAAGTTCGTCCGGCTTGGGCGCCGGTGGAGAATCGAACCACGGCAGCACCGCGGGCAGCGGCATGTCGCGGGTAATCTCGCGCAGCCTCTCGAGTTCGGCGATCGATTTGGGCCCCGGAGCCGCGCTCTCCAGCTCTTCGGCCGTGCGATTGTCCAGCCGTACTTTGAGGCCCAGCCGCCGCAGCGCCCGCGCCAGCTCGCCGTCGCTCTGTTGCTCCTGGATGGCATCGCGGACCGCGCGGACCACGTCGTCGACCGTGTTCGTGGCCGCGGCCAACGGGAGAGCGGCGGTGAGAATCGCCAGGGCGAGAGGCAGCGTCGCGCGGCCGGCGCCGGTGCTACTTCTCCGCGGGACCCGGTTTCTCATCGACGGAGTCTCCGAACGAGATCTTGGATTCGCCCGTGAACTTGCGATAGTCGCCGAAGTCCAGCTCGTTGCGCTCCTGCAGTGGGCGGCTCCGGAGCGTCATCCGCACTTCCGCGCGGAGGGGAAGCAGAAAGCCGCGCCCGCCCACTTCGGCCAATCCGTAGTCCAGCGCGCGGGAGTTTGCCGCCAGGGGAAAGCTCGAGGGAATCGAGTCGGCCTCGCTGTCCATCCGCAGCACATTCTTGGTTTCACGATCGATGTAGACCAGCCCATGCTCACCTACGATGGCGGAAGCGCCGGGAGAGCGTTCCGGCAACACACTGAGGTGGTACCTGGAGTGCCTGGCATCGATCTGGAAGGACAGGACGCAGGCCACCCGATGCCGCAGCGTGGTCCAGTTGGACCATTTGAACTCGGTATGAGAGGCGGGCGAGAACACGTCAAGCAGCATGCTTCCGAATTCGCCCCTCGACCACGCCCCGCCCACCCGCTCGTAGCTCAGACGGGTATCGCGGCCATTCACCGCCGTCAGCTTGTACTTCTCCTGGTGTTCGAAGTAGGTCAACTGCAGCGTTAGCGTATCCAAGGCTGTCGAACGGCCCCACGAGAGGTTTTCTTCGTAGCGGCGCACGGTTTCGGTGCAGATAAAATCCGGCAGGCTGGCGGTGTAGTCGAACGCCTTGCGGCGCGCCTGACCGAGAACGTCCCGCAGCTCGCCCATCGTGGGCGCGGGCGGCGACGCAAACTCCGGGGCGCCTTGGGCAGCGGCTTGCCGCGCGAAAGCTCCCGCAGCCTCTCCAGTTCGGCGATCGATTCCGGCCCCGGAGCCAGGCTCTCCAGCTCTTCGGCGGTGCGGTTGTCCAGCTTCAGGCCCAGGTTGAGCCGATGCAGCGCCCGCGCCAGATCGCCGTCGCCCTGTCGCTGTTGGAGGGCATCCCGGACAAGGCGGACCGCCTCGTCCACCGTGTTCGTGGCGGCGGCCAGCGGGAAAGCGGCGAGGAGAATCGCCAAAGCGGCCGGCAACGCCGGGCGGTCTCTCATAAACAGATTATGACGCACTCGCGGAACGATGGGCGGCGGGTTATCGTAAGTTCCATTGTGCGGATCGCCAGGCGGCTGGTCATCGCGGGCTTGATCGGAATCGTCGTCGTCATGACGCTGCTGGCGGTCTTCATCGCCGAGGGCGCTGTGCACATCTGGGTGCGTCCCCAACCGGACCCCGCCGACGCCGCCCGGGTCGCCGAGGCCGCCTCCGCCACCTGGCAATCCGCGCGCATCACCGCCGCCGATGGCGCGCCGCTCAGCGCCTGGCTGTTCACGCCGCGCCAGCCCAACGGCTCGGCGGTCATTCTGCTGCACGGGGTCGGCGACACGCGCCGCGGCGTCCTCTACCACGCGCAATTTCTGCTCCAGGCGGGGTTCACCGTGCTGGCGCCCGACAGCCGCGGCCACGGCGCTAGCGGCGGCGACATGCCCACCTATGGCATCCGCGAAGCCTCCGACATCCACGCCTGGGCTACCGGGCTCTTCCGCACGCTTCCCATCGAACGCCTCTACGGCCTGGGAGAATCCATGGGCGCGGCGATTCTGATCGAATCCCTGACCCGCGAGCCGCGCTTCCGCGCGGTGGTCGCGGAGTGCCCGTTTACGACCTTCCAGGATGTCGCCTATTGCCGCCTGGAGCACATCTCCGGGTTGGGGCGCTGGGCTTCCTGGCCGGTCGCCCAGACCGGCTTCCTCTACGTGCGCTTGCGCTACGGCGTGGACCTCAGGCAAGCTTCGCCCGCCGCGGCCATCGGCGCGACCCGCGTTCCAATCCTCCTGATCCACGGCACCGGCAACGTCAACATCCCTCCGCGCCAGTCCCAGACGCTGCACGCGCTGAATCCCCAGGCGACGAGTCTCTGGCTGGTGCCCGGCGCAGTCCACGTATCCGCGGTAAGCGCGTGCCCGGAGGAGTATGTTCGCAAGGTGGTCGAGTGGTTCCGGTCGCACCCGTAGGGGGGTGTGCGACATGGAGGTAGATTCGCTGGTGTTATGCGGGGCAGGTTTGTAACCCGCCTGCTGGCGCTTGTACAAAGCCGTCATCGGGCCGATTGCGGGTGCCCCCTGGGCGGGGCCGCAGGTTGAAAACCACTGCTGTCCAAATTGGCGCGGAACCGCCGCATTTGGACAGGCTAAGCCCTTGATTCCACATACCAGGCCGCCAGACTCGAAGAGCAGGTTGGCTGGTTCGTTCCGATGCTGTCCAAATTCCGACCGGGTCATCGGCGCACCGCTTCTCTGACAAAACAGGCTCGAACAACCCTCTGGCAGCCCTTTCAAAGCATTATCACCGGCGGCTTGCCCGAATCGCCGGCATTTTGCTGTCCAAATTAGTTTTGGCCAAAACCTAATTTGGACAGGTGTGGTTGGCAACCTGCGGCGGGATGGCATCCCGCCTTCTGGTGGATGCACAGAAGCCGCCCAACGGCGGTTGGTTGCCGCAGTGGCAGTGGGCCGATTCGCGTGCCCCGCGGGCGGGGCCGCAACCGGACCAAGTGGGATGCTCGTAGGGGCGAGATCCGTTCGCCGGGCCGATTCGCGCGCCCCCAGGGCGGGGCCGCGGGTTGACGAACCGCCCCGCATCGCTCGCCGGGCGGGGGCCCCATCCATGCGATAATTCGGCGATGAACGTGACCATGAAGGACATCGCCCGGGAGCTTGGGATCTCGATCGGCACGGTGTCCAAGGTCCTTCGCGATCACCCCGATATCAGCCCCGAAACCAGGGAGCGCGTGCGCCAGCGGATGCGCGAGCTCAATTACCGGCCGAACCCGGCGGCGCGCGCATTGGTAACCGGGCGGACGCACACCATCGGCCTGGTCGTGCCGGACCTGGTGCATCCCTTCTTCGGCGAGGTGGCGGGCGGGCTTTCGACGCTGCTGCGCAAGAAGGGCTACGGCCTCGTCATCTCGTCTTCGGACGGGGATACCGGGTTGGAGAGCCGGGTCATCGATCAACTGCTGGCGCGCCGCGTGGACGCGTTAATCCTGGCGTCGTCCAGAGAGATTCGGGATACTTCCGCGCCATCGAGAAGCAGAAGACCCCGTTGGTGTTGATCGACCGCCGGCCCGATGGCGCGAACGTGAACTTCGTGGGCGCCGACGACGAGGAGATCGGCCGCATGGCCACCGGGCACCTGATCGAGATGGGTTGCCGCAGAATCGCTCACATCGGAGGGCCAGGCGTCAGCACCGCCCTCGGCCGGTTTCGCGGCTACCGGCAGGCACTGGAGCGTCACGGGCTGGCCTTCGATCCGCTGCTGGTCATCGGCCGCGAGCACTCCGGCGAGGCCGGCGACGCCACCGGCTACGAAGCCATGAACCAACTCCTGGCCGCGAAGCGCGCGCCCGACGGCGTGTTCTGCTACAACGATCCCACCGCCATGGGAGCCATGCAGGCGGCCATCGAGAAGGGCATCCGCATCCCGCGCCGCCTGGCGCTGGTCGGATCGGGAAACGTGCGCTATGCCAGGTTTCTCCGCGTGCCGTTATCGTCCATCGACCAGCAGAGCGCGGAGATCGGCAGCCGCGCGGGAAAGCTCGCGCTCAAACTGATCGAATCCAAGACGCCTCCCAGGCCACGCACGATTCTGCTCACCCCGCGGTTGATCGTGCGGGAGTCCAGCGCCCGGCGCTAGTGCCTTGACCGCGGTGGCGCTCCTGGTGGCTCACCGCGCGGCCGGCCGGCCCCGCATCACCGCTTCTTGTAAACCGCCACGATGAAATCCGACTCCGGCTTGTACGCGGCCGCCGCGGCGCCCCAGCGATACTCCGTCCTGTCGTTCGAGATGATGTCGGCCATCCCCACGATGTCGTAGCGCGGCGGCGCGTACTCGCCCCACCAACTGAACACCGTGGGCTTTCCCTCCGAACGGTAGGCCCAGAGGTCGAGCGAATCCACCAGCACCACGTACTCGGGCTGCGCGGCGCTGACCTCGTGAATCATCTCCTCGCGCATTTGCGCGGCGTAGGGCTGATCTTCCGAGAGCGCGAACGTGTAAATGTAGCCGGTGGCGGAATGGCGGTGCGAGTAGAAATAGATCTCCGGTTCGCTGCCCATCACGGCGATGCGCGCGCCGGGCGCCGAGTGCCGGCGGATGTACTCCGAAATGGGGATGGCCTCGGGGAACGGATTGAGCGCGTACAATTCGCGCGAAACCTCGACCGGGGTTTCGCGAAGCAGGAACTTCCCCTGCAACGTCACGCAGAAAATCAGGGACGCCGCGAACAGCCCCACTCCCCACCCGCGGAAACTTCCCGCCACCACTCCGGCGCACAAGGCGACCGCCGGCAGCATCAGCACGAAATAGTGCTCCCGGAAATACAGGCCCGGGCAAACCGCCGCCGCGGAGAAAAGCAGGAACGCCGTCAGGAAGAGCGCCGCCGGGCGGGTCTGGCGCTGCCACCAGGCAACCACCAGTCCCACTCCCGACGCCGCCCAAAGCGCCAGGTTGTTGTGCAGCAGCGAGGGAAGCTGGTCTTTCAAATTGTCGAAACCGTCGGAGAGCGTGTTCTCGGAAGCGTACGCCCGCGCGTAGAGGAAGGTCCAGAACCAGAACTTCGGGAAGACGCCGGCCGCCCACAAGATGAGGCATGTTGCGGCGAAGGGCAGGGCCGCGGCGGCGGCAAAAACGGCGAGGCGGCGCGCCGTTCGCAGCCATCCGCCCGGATGCTTCCAGAGCAGCCACCCGGCCCCGAAGAAGGCGAAGAACATGCCGTGCTGCTTCATCAGGAAGGCCACCCCGAACAGCACCCCGCTCCAGAAGTAGGTCATGCCGCGGCCCGATTCCATGGCGCGCAGCAGGAGAAGCAGGCCCGCCAGCGCGGAAAGCACCACGAAGTGCGTGGCGTGCGCCGCCGTCCCCATCACCGCCAGGCCAAACGAGAGCAGCGCATAGGCCGCCCCGGCCGCCAGGCCCACGTCGATCGAGAACAGGCGCCGGCCCAGCAGGCAGAGCAGCAGCACGGTGGCGGCGTTGACGAGCAGCAGCCCGAGACGGATTCCGCCGATGGTCTGGCCGAACACCGCCATGATGACGGCGTAGGCGGCATAGGTCCCCGGCAGCTTCATGTTGCACGCCAGGCTGTAGGGCGGGATGCCCTGGAGGATCAACTGGCCGGCGTAGGCATACTCGCCCTCGTCGCGCTCGAGCGGCGTAGAGCGCAGCCTGAGGCGCGAGACGACCATGATCGGAAACACGGCGAGAATCAACGCCAGCGCGGTGACGCGCACCCAGCGCCGCGGGCCTATCGGGATGTCGGTCGTAGCCTCCACGAAGGTTCAGGATCGCACATATCGGCCGTGGGGCGGACGCCCTCGTCCGCGGCCGGCCCCCTGGCCGGCTTCCCGCCAGGGGCGGGCACTTGATCAAGCGAGCTGGTAGCGGGACGGGGGCGTCCCGCGCGGACCAGGGGGTCCGCCCCACAGTTATACTGAAAGTCGAAATGAAACTCCGCTTCGCGATCCTGGGCCTCGCCTCCGCGCTGGCGTGGGCGCAACCGCCCGAGACCAAGACCTTGCCAACCGTCTGGGTCATCGGCGATTCCACCGCCAACGTCACGGACAGTAGCCACAAGGGTTGGGGCGACCCGTTCGCCGACTACTTCGACCTCGCCAAGGTCAGCGTCGTCAACCGCGCACGCGCCGGCCGCAGCAGCCGCACATTCTTCACCGAGGGCCTGTGGGACAAGGTCCGCGACGAGCTGCGTCCCGGCGACTTCGTGCTCATCCAGTTCGGCCACAACGACGGCAGCGCACCCGATAAGGACCGCGCGCGCGGGGATCTCCCCGGCATCGGCGACGAGTCGAAGAACTTCACCCTGCCCAACGGCAAGGACGAAGTGGTCTACACCTTCGGCTGGTACCTCCGCAAGTTCATCGCCGACAGCAAGGCCAAGGGCGCCATCCCCATGCTGCTCTCCACCACCGTGCGCAACATCTGGAGAGACGGCCAGGTGGAGCGCGGGCCGGGCAGTTTCGGCAAGTGGGACGCCGACGTCGCCAGGGCCGAGGGCGTGCCTTTCGTTGACGTTACCAATGCCATCGCCGATCAGTATCAGAAACTGGGCGAGGATAAGGTGAAGGAGCTTTTCCCCGGTGACCACACCCATACCAGCGTCGCGGGCGCCGACCTGAACGCCTCCCTGGTGGTCTCGGTGCTGAAGACTCTGCCCGGCCAGCCGTTCGCGAAATACTTCTCGGAGAAAGGCCAGGCGGTGGCGGCCTACCGCCCCGCCATGCGCGAGAATTTCCCGGCCAACCCCAGGTTGCCCACGCTCTTCCTGATCGGCGATTCCACGGTGCGCAACGGGCGCGGCGATGGCGCCGGAGGCCAGTGGGGCTGGGGCGAGCCGCTGGTGGACCTGTTCGACTCCGCCAGAATCAACGTGGTGAACCGCGCCATCGGCGGCACCAGCAGCCGCACTTACATGACCAACGGCGCCTGGGACCGCGTGCTGGCGCTCCTCAAGCCCGGCGATTTCGTGATGATGCAATTCGGCCACAACGACGACGGCGCCGTCAACGACGCGTCGCGCGCCCGCGGCACGCTCGCGGGCGTGGGCGACGAGACCAGCGAGATCGACAACCTGCTCACCAGGAAGCACGAGACGGTGCATACCTACGGCTGGTACTTGAAGAAGTTCATCGCCGACGCCAAGGCCAAGGGCGCGACTCCGATTCTCTGCTCGCCGATCCCGCGCAAGACCTGGAAGGACGGCAAGATCGTCCGCAGTTCCGAGACCTATCGGAAGTGGGCGTCGGAGGCGGCCGCGTCGGAAGGCGTGGGGTTCATCGATCTGAACGAGCTGATCGCCGGGCGCTACGACGCGCTGGGACCGGAGAAGGTTGAGCCGCTCTTCGGCGATCCGCATACGCACACCAGCCGCGCCGGCGCGGAGCTGAATGCGGAGGTGGTGGTGGCCGGGCTGAAAGCGTTGAAGGACGATCCGCTGGAAGCGTATCTGGCGGCCAAGGGGAAGTGAACGGCGGGGAGAATTGGATCAACATGATCCAACTCCCCCCCGCAAGTTATTGATTCTAAATATACGATCCAGGCCAGATTGGATCGACTTGATCCAACTCTCCTACTTTCCAACCACTACAATCGAGAACGAATCCGGCAGCATGGGTGCGCGTCCGCCACGCCCGCCGCGTCCGCCGCGTCCTTCGCCGGCAGGCGGCGCGCCCGCGGGTGGTGCGACCGGTGCGGGAGGCGGCCCATACTCGGCGGCGATCAGCAGAATCCGGTCCGTCTTGCTGTCGAGCGTCAGCGTCTTGGCGCCCGTCATGGTCTTCACCGTCTGCTCGACCGCGAAACTGGTGGGGCTGTTCTCTTTGATCACCGTCAGCGTGCCGTTGCCATGCGAGCTGAAAGCTTCCATGGTTTTGGGATTGAACACGGCGCCATCGCTGCCACCGGCGAGCGGCAGGGATTCCAGGATCTTGCCGTCGGTGGCGCTGAGGATCACCATGTTCTGGGGATTGCGGCAGGCCGCGAAGAGGATCTGGTTCTTGGCGTCCAGCGCCAGGCCGGCGCAGCCATCGCCCTTGCCCGCCAGGTCGTAGTGCGTCTTCACGGTCATCGCCTTGGCGTCCACCACGGCGATGCTGTGCGCGTCTTCGATATCCACGTAGATGGTTCCCTTGCCGTCGGTGGCGGCCTGTTCCGGCGCGCCGCCCAGGTCGTCGATGGTGCCCACGACGGAGCCGTCAGCCGCGTCGATCACAGTGGCGTGCGGCTTGCTGTGGCTCAGGATGTAGACGCGGTCGTTGAAGGCGTCGTACAGGTAGCCGTCGGGATTGCCCTTCACCTCGATGGTCTTGATGGTCGCCAGCGTTTTGCTGTCGAACATGATAACCGGGTTGCTGCTGACGAACCCGTGACCCGACTTGGGCGACACGGTTGCTCCATGGGTCCGAAGGGCGTCGGGGACGGTGCCCACCGCTTCCAGCGTATCCAGGTTGAACACGTTGACGCGCCCCGGATTGCCGCTGCGCGCCACATACAGCCGGCGCCCGGCAGCGTCCGCGGTCACATAATCGAAGCCGCCCTCGCCGCCGACTTTGGCGACTTTCTGCACCTTATAGGGGCCATCTTGGGCCAGACCGATGGAAGCCACCATCGCGAATGCCAGGCAAACGTTTCGCATTGTATCTCCTCCTAAATGGGAATGGGAACACTCAGCATACTCCCCCGAATGTGAATAGAGGATGAACAGGCCGGGCGCTCCCGCGCAGACCGTCGTCGCCGTAGACGCCTCCCGGCCGTCCGGCCCGGTCCGGAGGCCGGCCTTTCCCGCGAATTGGGCTCGCTTTGCGGGGCGGTTGGGCGTACAATCCAATCGGCGGAGGTATCTATGCCTCTTTCGGATCGATTGCGCGGTTTTCTCGATTCCCACCACGCCGAATACTCCCTCAGCACTCATCCCAATGCGGTCACGGCCCGCGAGGTCGCCGTGGCCGAGCACCTCCCGGCACGCGAGGTTGCCAAGAGCGTTGTCGTCTTCGGCGACGGCGAATATTACATGATCGTGCTACCAGCAAACAGGCTCCTCGACTTCCGCGAGGCCCGCCTGGCCCTGGGACTCTCCCAGGTGCGCCTTGCCACCGAAGACGAGTTGTCGAAGCTGTTCCCGGATTGCGAACTCGGCGCCATGCCGCCGGTCGGCAGCCTGTACGGCCTGACCGTGTACCTCGACAGCAGCCTCGCCGCCGAGGATGCCATCGCGTTCAACGCGGGCACCCACCAGGAGGTCATCCACATGAAGACTGCCGATTACCGCAAGATGGTCCGTCCCCTGGTGGTTCCGCTGGCGCGCGAAGCGGCGCAGTCACACGGGGGGTGGTAGGGGGCGCTCAGGCTATCAATACGAGGGCTCCGGGGCCGGCGCCATGTACCGCCCTCAGGGGAATGGTCCGGTCGAAGGTGGCGAGCCGACCGTGATTCCGAACGGCCAGACCCAGCAGATACGCATCCGTGATCTTCTGGTGTCCGCGGATCTCCGGCGGGCGGAACAACGACTCATCCGTGAGGGACACGGAATCCTCCCAGAAGTGATGGTCCGTCGTGGCGCAGAAGCTTCGCAGGCGGCCAGCCACTTCGGCGGGAGTCGCGTCCACGGTGGGATATGCCGGGTTACTCAGGACGCGGATACTGCCGTTTATCGTCATCGGGCAGGTGGCCCAGCCGTACTTTCGATTCCGGCCGAACCATTGGTGGGCGTCTTCGTGATTGAGGTGGGCGGGATCGAAGAGCGCCACCAGAACATTCACGTCCAGAAGGGCGATGCTCAAGCGTCATCCCGCAATTGGTTCACGGTCCGAAGACCGGGTTTCGGAGCGCGAGGCTTCGGCACGAAAAGCGGAACCCCATTGCGTACTTTGAGCGGCGCAGCCGCCGCCAGCGATTGCCGGGCCAGTTCCGAGACGACGTGTCCGAGCGTCGTCCCCTGTTGCCGGGCCAGGTGTTTGGCGGCGCCGATGAGATCGTCGTCGAGCTCGAGTGTCGTCCGCATACACCTAGGGTAGCACATCAAACACCTCCTCGGCTGATGCGTGATGCTCCGGGAGCATCATAGATCGCGCCATGCCTCCCGGTCCTCCGGGCTCGACCACTCGTCAACCGTGGCCGCCAGCGCGGCGTGCCATTCGCGATCGAGCGGATCAACCACGCGGATTCCTACGCCTCCCGAGGTGACGTTGAAGGCCACGAAGTCCCCGATCCTGGCCTTCAGCTTCTCGCGGACCTCGCGGGGGATCGTGACCTGCCCTCTGCTGGTGATCTTTCTAAGAAGCACTCCTGCCTCCTTACCGTTAGGTTCCGGGCCGGCCGGCGCTACGGGCGAGCCTCGGCGGTGGGGTGAAACCGCTGCACACGGACCTCCCTCTCACGCTTGCGGGTCTGCGCAATGTCGTATGAGGACTGCATCCGCATGAGCGTGTCCATCTTCACGCCGAAGGCCTTCTCGATGCGCAGCGCCATGTCGCCGGACAGGCCGGCCCTGCCGTTGAGCAAACTGGAAAGGGCGGGGCGGGACACCTGAAGGGCTTTCGCGGCGGCCGTGACAGACAGGCCGGCGGGTTCAACGACCTCCATCCGGACGAACTCTCCGGGATGGGGCGGGTTCTTCATGGGCATGGCGGTTGCTCCTGAGCGATCCCACGTGTCGAGAAGCGAGCGCTTCTCGTTGCGGTGCGAGTGTAGGCGATCGCCGTACTTTGAACCTCATTTGGGCAATGCATTCCAGGCGTCCCTATGAGGCTCCACAAAACTCCGCTGCAAACCCGGAAAATCGCCGGGATCGCCGCGCAGTCCCTTGGCCTTCCTTCGCGCCTTGGCATGTCTCAGATCATCCTGAATCCCCTCGTTGACCTGATCCTACGTGAGGATGAAGAATTGATTCTTTCCATCGTCGGGGACAAACGCCAGCACGTAGAAAAGCCTGTCGCGTTTCTTCTTCTGGCTCACCGGCCAGAAGTTCGGCCTGTACTGTCCTTTCACGTCTACAAGGAACTGAATGCCGCTGGGGCTGATGACCATGAGATCCACGGTTGGATGGTTTCCCATCGTAAACGCAACTTCATAGCCGCGCTTACATAACTCGCTTGCAACCGCGAATTGTGCCGCCCATTGGGTTTGGTGTGCGGAGCGTCGCTGCTTCTTGTCCTCTTCAGCAACCATAGAAGGAACCGACACCGAGCTCGGCGGCGTAGGCGAGCGTGGCTTGGATATTCTCTTCCCGCACGGAGGGGTAGCTTTGCAGAATCTCTTCGTGAGGTATGCCCGCGGCCAGATTGTCCAGAATCACCGAAATCATGACGCGGGTGCCCCGAACACACGCCTTGCCGTGACACACCGACGGGTTCACGCTGATTCGCTCCTGCCAATCCAGCATATCTACACTCTACTTCTCCCGCCCGCCCTACGGCATCTTATCCCCGCACATCTCCAGCACTTCGATCAGTTCCAGAGAGCCTTGCGAGGTGCTGTTGGTGGACAGGAACGGAACCTCGTCGATGGGCGTCACCACCTCCGGCCCCTCCACTTTGACAGTCGCGTATCGCGGGCCGCGGCCCCGGTTCGGTCCGCCGGTGATCCCGGCCCACGCCTTCGCCGCAAATGCCGGGTTCTTCGTCTGCATGTAGAGGTACCCCGACAGCCGGCCGGGACGCGCATACTGGCCGTCCTCGCCTTCCTTGCCGGTGGCTTTGTCGCGCTCGATCACATCCGCCTTCGCCAAGTGCAGGCGGCTGTACTGGTTCCAGGCTTTCTTCCAGCCCTCGTGGTCGATCAGCGAGTTCAGCTCGAACACTACCTCGCCGCCGCCCATGATAGTCGCCAGGTTGTAAGTGCCCACTTTCTCCTCCAGCGCGTATAACTTACCCGTCGCCGGATCGTATCCGTACAGTTGGTTCGGGCCCGTGAGGAAGCCGTACTTCATAGCGGCGATGGAATCCATCCCGACCAGGATCTTATCGCGGTACTTAGTGTTGCCGGTGCGTTCCCACTCGGTCATCCAGTTGCCGGCGAAGGCCAGCCAGTCGGGGCCGCCGCGCACGCGTCCGGGGTACGGAAGCGGCCCGGTGCGCGGCGACGCCTCGCGCATGGTGTCGATCTCGGTGGCTTTGTAGTCGGCGTCCACCACCTCGCGCATCAAGTCGCCGGTGCGCTCGTCGGTGGTCAGGTAATAGTAGAAGCGGCGATAGGCCGCCTGGCTGATGCGCGGCTCCTTGGCGCCGCAGCCCCAATGCCGCACGTTGTGCCGCGACCCCAGGGTGGCGAAGCGCCCCAGGTGATACACGTCCACCTCGCCGGTGTGCCGCGTCATGGCTTCGGCCATGCGGAAAACGTCCGCCCGCCCGCTGCGCAGGAAGGTGTACCACAGCCACATGTCGGTGCCCAGTTCGCTGTTGTCCCAGGCGAAGCCGCCGATGTCGTAGCGCCACTCGTGACGCGGCCCGTCGTACTGGTGCATCACGTCGCCGAAGTTCCAGAAGCCGTACCAGTGGCGCTGGTCCACCTCCTTGTGATAAATCGCGAACGCCGCGTCGAGCTGATCTTCCAGAGCGCTCTTGGCCGCGGTCGAGCGGTCGGGCAGGCTCCAGATGCCGAACACGCCGGCCGCGTGCAGGTGCTCGGGCACGGGCGTCAGCACCGGCGGCGCCACGCTGACGGCCACCTGGCGCTCGGTCTCCTGCTTCGACGGGGTGGCGGCGCACGGAAACAGCATCAGCTCGCTCGATCGCGCCACGCCGTGCGGCGTGCTGAAGCCCGGCTGCACGTCTTCGTAGCTGGATTCCAACCCGTGTGCCCGCGTGTCGTAGTGCCGCAGGTCCATGGCGGGCGCGTCCGGCGACCACAGCCACGCCGTCACTTCGGCCGCCTGCTTCGTCGCCCCCTGCACTTCAAGCGACGCCGGGTACGACTGCCAGAAGTTCTTCACCCCCACCCCCAGCCCGCCCGAAACATCGCCTACGAAAACCAGCCCCGAAGCGCGCCGCCCGCCGATGGGGTCCAACCAGCAGCTTTGCGGATTGGTGCGCTTCTGAATCGTGAACCCGTCGGCATTGGGCTGCACCAGCTTGTAGGCGTCCCAGGTGGCCAGGTCGTCGATCAGTTTCTGGCCGCCCGCGCTGAATGCCTCGCGATTGGGAAGGCGCTTGCCGGCCAGTTGATCGGCGTACTCGGTGCCCGAACCACCCGGCGTAAGCGGGCGCCGTCCGGCCAGCGGCTCGACGGGTTCCGACCACAGCCCGCCGTCCTCGCCGGCGAACCGCACGTGGCGGTTGTGTACCTGTTCGCGCAGCGGCACGGAAAACGCCACGCCCAGGCCGGAAATGAAGTCCTTGTGATCGTCGCCGTCGAAGACGATGGTGTGAACCAGCCGCACCTGCTCCAGCCCGGCATGGAAATACAGCCGCACCACGAAGGGCAGCCACTCGCGCGCGCCGCTTTCGGCCTTGTGGACGCCGTCGATGCGAACCACCGCGCGCACCGGGCCCGGTTGCTCCACGGTCACCTTGCGGACGGCGCTCGTGAATCGCGCGCCTTCTTTCAGGGTGCAGACCAGCCGCGCCTGGGCGGCCACCATGCGCCCGTCCACCCTCAGCGCGTCCAGGAAATACGGTCCCGAGCGGGGAACGCGGCATTGCAGCTTGCCGGTATCGATGGCCACCGCGGCGCCGCCGTCAGTTACCTTCACCGCCTGCGCGGGCACGGCCGGAGAACCGGGGGCCACCTGGAGCGCGCCTGTTGCCGCCGGTCCCGCCACGGTGGCGAAGCCGGTCCACTTGATGGACCCGTCAGGCCAGTAGGCCAGCGTCCAGCTTTGCACCGGCAACGCGGCGCCGTCCGCGGCCGTCAACGCGAATGTCTGTTCCTTGCGAACCGCGCCGCGCGGCCAGGGCACGCCCCAACTCACGCCGCTTTCGATGGGTGGCGGCGCGCCGCCCAGCCAATGGAGAGTCGCCGCGTCTCCACCCGCCGTCTGCGCGGCTGCCTGCAAATCCGTCGCTGCCGCCGCCGTGCTCGCCAGAAGCCCGAGCGCGCCTCGTCGTGTAATCTCCATTCCGTGTCTCCCCTCGCTGCCGCCGGGATGCGGCACACTACTCCGTGAATATCATATGGCGCGCGCGGGAGTGTGTCTGGTTACCGGGATCGGCGGGTGGGCGAACCGGCATCGTGGGAAGTTCCGGCGTTCGGGGCGGGCTGGTCTCGCGGGCAGGCGAGCTCCGCTCGCAGGGCCGATTGCGGGTGCCATCTCTGGGCGGGGCCGCCGTTCAACAACCTGCCCCACATAAAACCGGCTCAACCAGCCGGCGGCGTTTTCGCGGAATTTCGAGCCACCAGCCAGAGCAGGAAGCGCACGCGGAGAGGCCATCGGGAACGGTGCGGCGCAGGCACGTGGGCGTTCCGCCCGGCCTTGTCGAAGGCGTCTTCGAGGAGCGCATCGTGCAGGTGTTCGACCACCAGTTTCCAACGAACCCAGGTGGCGAAATCGGTGTCGACGTCGATGGTGTGCCGCAGAAGAGTCTGTCCGCCGCGCGGCAGCACCTCGAAGTAGTGCCGCCCGCGAAACGCGGGGAGGCGTTGCATCGGCCGGAATTCGAACTCGACCCTCTTCCCGGGCACGTACTCAGAGACCTGGTAACGGACCATTGCGTGGCCGCCGCGGGAGCCGGGCGCGAGTCCGCGGTCCAGAACCATGGGCGGCCACAGTTCGTTCGGCCAGAGCAGGTCGTCGCGGCTGGACACCGAGTCGAGAATACGTCCGGCCATCTCGGGCGAAATGGGAAAGCGGCGTTCGTGAATGTTTAGAACGGCCTTCCACGTCCGGAAGACGCACAGTTTGCTCATATGGCCAACCACCAGGATAATCCCGGCGGCGTTGGGGGCCCATCAGGGAATGCCCGGACCGATCGCCGGCCACCGCGACCGTCAGGGAGCGGTTGGCACGGCGTGGTTTCCCCCAATTCCTCGCGCGCTCGAGCGCTGGCTTTGATACAGTTTAGAGATTATGAGCGAAGAACTGGCGGAAATCGACTTTCAACGGTTCTGGCGGCGCCTGCAGCAGCTTGGGCTCAACGCTTATGAGTCGCGTTCGTATCTCGTGCTGCTCGGTCATCCGCGGTTCAAGGCGCTGGAACTGGCGGCGCGCGCGCACGTCCCGCGCCAGAAGATCTACGAGGTTCTCGACAGCCTCGTCGAAAAGGGGTTTGCGCAAGTGGTCCAGGAGAAGACCAAGCTCTTCTCCGCCGTGGAGCCGAGCCTGGCGTTGCCCGGATACCTGGGCCGCAAGCGCCTCATGCTGGAGCAGACACTGACCGACGATGTGCGCGCCGGAACGGGTCTGATCGACGATCTGAAGTCGCTCTACTCCGAAGGCCAGGGCGGCCGTGGCACGCTGGATTTCCTGCGCATCGTGAGCGAGCCCGCGCAGACCGCCGCCGAATACCGGCGCATGTTGTCGGAGGTCGAGCACGAGTACGTGGAGTTCTCGCGCCCGCCCTACGCCGTCGATCCCTTGGACGAAAAGCTGGTCAAGCAGGCGGCCTCCGGTGGAGTGTCGTGCCGCCTGCTGCTGGAAGCCGCCACGCTCGACGACGAGCACCGCCAGCGCCTGAGGGAGTACGTCGCCGCCGGCATCCAGGTGCGAATCGCCGATTCCCTGCCCATGAAACTGGCGGTCTTCGACAGCCAGCACGGCATGCTTGCCCTTCTCGACCCGGTCATCACCCGGCCCTCCTGGACCGCCGTGGTCTTCAGCCACGAAGGTATGGGCGAGGCCATGAAAGGCCTGTTCGAAGGCCACTGGCGCAGGGGCAGCGCTTTCTAGCCCGGATGCCGCGTTACGCCCCGGCGCGATGGAAGCCCCCGCGCGGCGGAGAGAAACGGCGAGCAGGCGCCCCCCATCCGGCGATTTCCACAAGAATTTACAAGTAGGCCTTTACCAAACCGGACCAAAACGGTACGATTAGGCATCTACTATCCGTACTGAGGAGGGAACGGCATGGAACCGCTTGTGGTTTTCAGCTTACCGGCGCAGACGTACCGGGACGAGCACTTGGCCGTGGATTTCGATCACCGGCTCGCCGTCCTGGATTCCGAACGTTTGATATTGACCCGCAAGGAGTACGACCTTCTGGCTCTGCTTGTCAGGCACGCCGGCGAGATCGTTCCGCGGGACGCGCTGCTGCTTCGCGTTTGGGGTTACGGGGTGGGAATCCGTACGCGCACACTGGACGTTCACGTACGGCGGGTGCGCAAGAAGCTGGGAGCGCACGCGGAACAGTACATCGAGACCATTTTCGGGATTGGTTACCGGTTCCAGCCGTTTCGGGCGGCCCGCTCTTTCCACCCGGCCCTGGGCGAATCCGCCATGGCCCTGGGGGCCTAGCCGGCGGCGCGCGGGCTCACTCCACGCGGAACCAGTGGAAATCCGCGTAGCCGGACTCTCTGGCAGGGGACGGCGCTAGCGCGAAGAGCCCCACTTTGGCTCCGATCCACCTTCCCGCGCGCGCGGGGAACGGCTCGCCGATCTGGCGGAAACCCGCCCCGTCCGCGCTGTAGCTGAACCGGCACAAAGCGTCCTTCGAGACCGCTACGCGCAGATAGAGAATTTCGCTGGCCGGTTGGGCGGGAGCGATCTCCATCTCCGGTTTGCCCTCGTTGGCGCCCTTGCAGACGGTCTGCGAAACCGACAGGCCATCGGCGGTTTTCCTGACACCGATGTAGGCGTAGTCCATGCCCATCACGATCAGCCCCGCTTGGTCTCCATTGGCCATGGGGGTAAAGGCGACCTTGGCGGTGGCCGTGAACTCCGGCGCCGGGAACTTCTGCAGCAGCAGGTTGGGCACGTCCCAGAAGTTCCGAAAGCCTTCCGGGCGAGGGATGGCGTAAAGCCGCAACGCGCCCAGTGCCGGCGCGGGAAACGCCCATCCCGGCTGCGGGTTGGCGTGCCACTGCCATTGCGGACCGATGCGGCCGCCCGAGAATTCGTCCGATTCCGGCGGCGTCATGAGGGGCCAGTTCCGTCCCGTGTCGGGCTTCCGGTAAGTCAGCACCGGCTCGCCGTTGACGCCTATCACCGGCCAATCGTCCACCCACTTCATCGGCTCCAGGTGCACCACGCGGCCGTACGGCCCCTTGTCCTGGAAATGTACGAACCAGTACTCGCCCGCCGGCGTGTCCACCCAGCCGCCCTGGTGCGGGCCGTTGACCGCCGTCTTCCCTTGTGCCAGCACCACCTTCCTTTCGTAGGGGCCGTAGACGCTTTTCGACCGCAGCGCCAGTTGCCAACCGTGCGGCACGCCGCCGGCGGGGGCGATAATGTAGTAGTAACCGTTCCGCTTGTAGAATTTCGGACCCTCCACGGTGGGGTCCTGGCGGTGCCCGTCGAATACGAGCACGCCGTCGTCCAGCAGCCTGGTTCCATCCGGGTCCATGCGGCTCACCACCAGCGTGCTTCCCATCGCCGAACGGCTGGCCGCCAGCGCGTTCACCAGGTAGGCTTTGCCGTCGTCGTCCCAGAGCGGACAGGGATCGATCCAGCCCTTGGCGCGTTTGACCAGCAGGGGCGCGCTCCATGGGCCTGCCGGGGTCCTGGCCTTCACCATGTAGATGCCAAAATCGGGATCGGGATAGAAGATGTAAACCTCGCCATTGTGCCGCCGGATGGAAGGCGCCCACGCGCCGTTGCCATGTCCGGGCTTGTTGTAAACGTCCAGCGGAGGCTGGGCGGCGAAGGCGTGTCCGATCAGTTCCCAGTTCACCAGGTCCTTGGAATGCAGAATGGGCAGGCCCGGCACGGCGTTGAAGCTGGACGCCGTCAGGTAGTAGTCTTCGCCGATGCGGAGCACGTCGGGGTCGGAGTAATCCGCGTGCAGGATGGGATTGCGATAGGTCCCGTCGCCGTTGTCGGCCACCCACGCCTTGGACCGGTACGGCGGCGCCACCTGGGCCGCCACCGTCGCCGCCAGGGCCAGCACACCGGCCAGCGCCGACCGAAGAAAAGGATTGGTTGACCGCATAACAAGAAGGTAACAGGATATAATAGGTATGGGTGGAGGCATGCAATTGGTCCGGCTACTCGCGGGATTCCTGGTGGTCGGCCCCGGAGTTGCGTTAGCGCCCACCGCCCTCGGTGTGACCAACTTCCAACAGGTCAACGACCGCATCTATCGCGGCGGTCAGCCGCCAGACAGCGCATTCCAGTTTATTGCCCGGCTCGGCATCAAGACGGTGATCGATCTGCGTGCCGAATCCGGACAGGTAGCCGCCGAAGAGAAACTCGTGAGCGCGGCGGGCATGCGCTTCGTCAACATCCCCATGGACGACCTGGGAGCGCCCACCGACTCGCAAATCGCCATGGCGCTCGCGGTCCTGACCGACGACGCGGCCAGTCCGGTCTTCGTTCACTGCCGCCGCGGCGCCGACCGCACCGGCACCGTGATCGCCTGCTATCGCATCGCCTTCGAGCACTGGCGCAACCGCCAGGCTCTCGACGAAGCCAAAACCCACGGTTTGAGTATTTTCGAACGCGGCATGCAGCGATACATTCTGGATTTTCAAGCCCCGGCAAGCACGGCTCATTGAAAAAGGGGTCAGACCCCTTTTTCGGGCGATGCGTGTTATAAGAGAGATTGACATCTGGAATCCCTTTCCCGCGAAAGTCAATCTCATGGAACAAAAAGCAGACATCGCATTGATCGGTCTGGCCGTCATGGGCCAGAACCTGATTCTCAACATGAACGACCACGGCTACACGGTTGTGGCCTTCAATCGGACCACGTCCAAGGTCGCCGATTTTCTGAACGACGCCGCCAAGGGCCGCGACACCATTCTCGGCGCGCACTCCATCCAGGAGATGGCCGGTCTTCTGAAGCGGCCGCGCAAGGTCATGTTGATGGTCAAAGCCGGACAGGCGGTGGACGATTTCATCGAACTGGTTCTGCCCTACCTCGAGCCCGGCGACCTTATCATCGACGGCGGCAACTCTCACTTCCCCGACACCATCCGCCGCACCAGGTATCTGGAATCCAAGGGCATGCTGTATGTCGGCACGGGCGTTTCCGGCGGCGAGGAAGGCGCGCGCTTCGGACCCGCCATGATGCCCGGCGGCAGCGCCGCGGCGTGGCCGCTGGTCAAGGACATCTTCCAGGCCATCTGCGCCAAAACGCCCGCCGGCGAACCCTGCTGCGACTGGATGGGCGAAGACGGCGCCGGCCACTACGTGAAGATGGTTCACAACGGCATCGAGTACGGCGACATGCAGCTCATCTGCGAAGCCTACCAGCTCATGAAGGAAGGGCTGGGCCTCTCGAACGAAGAGATGCACGCCTGCTTCACCGAGTGGAACAAGGGCGAGTTGGATAGTTACCTGATCGAAATCACGCGAGATATCCTGGGTTACAAGGACGAGGCGGGCGAGTATGTGGTGGACAAGATTCTGGACACGGCCGGCCAGAAGGGCACCGGTAAGTGGACCAGCGTCAGCTCGCTCGATTTGGGCATGCCGCTGACCCTCATCGGCGAGGCCGTTTTCTCCCGCTGTCTGAGCGCGCTAAAGAACGACCGCGTGGCCGCCTCCAAGATTCTCCAGGGACCGAAGTTCCAGTTCACCGGCGACAAGAAAGCCTTCGTCGAGGATATCCGGCAGGCCCTGCTGGCTTCCAAGATCGTCAGCTACGCGCAGGGCTTCATGCTGCTGCGCGAAGCCGCCAAAGAGTACCACTGGAACCTGAACTACGGCAGCATCGCCATGGTCTGGCGCGCCGGCTGCATCATCCGCTCGGCCTTCCTGGGTAAGATCAAGGACGCGTTCGGCAACAACCCGGAGCTCCCCAACCTGCTGCTGGACCCCTATTTCCAGGACGTCATCGAGCGTTGCCAGGCATCGTGGCGCCGCGGCGTCATCAAGGCCGTGGAAGCCGGCGTGCCGGTTCCGGCCTTCAGTACCGCGCTGGCGTTCTTCGACGGTTTCCGCAGCGCGCGCCTGCCGGCCAACCTGCTGCAGGCCCTTCGCGACTACTTCGGAGCGCACACGTACGAGCGCGTCGACCAGCCGCGCGGCAAGTTCTTCCACACCAACTGGACCGGCAAGGGCGGCAACGTCGCGGCCGGACAATACGTGGTGTAACCAGGAAATCCCCTATGAGTCATGGTCTGAATATTCGTCCCGACGGCGCCCTGGATTTCGTTTCGCTCGGCGCCCTCGTCCATCGCCTGGATACCGGCATCATCCCCTTCCGCAAAGCCACCGAGTGCCTGATCCACGTTTCCGGCGGCGAGTTCAATTGCGCCGCCAACCTGTCGGACTGCTTCGGCATGAAGACCGGCATCGCCACCGCCATGGTGAACTATCCCGTCGGCGACCTGATCGCCGAGCGTGTCAAGGCCATGGGCGTCCGGCCCTTCTATAAGCACTTCAAGCACGATGGCGTGCGCGGTCCCAACATGGCGACGGTGTATAGCGACCGCGGCCATGGCGTGCGCGCCCCCGTGGTGTTCTACAACCGCTCGAACGAAGCCGCCGGCCTGCTGAAACCGGGCGATTTCGATTGGAAAGCCATCTTCGCCGGCGGCGTGCGCTGGTTCCACAGCGGCGGCATTTTCGCGGCGCTCTCTGAGACCACCGCCGAAGTCATCATCGAAGCCATGCAGGCCGCCAAGGCCGCGGGCGCCATCGTATCGTTCGACCTGAATTACCGCGCCAAGCTATGGGCCATTTCAGGCGGCGAACAGCGGGCCGTGGAAGTGCTCGACCGCATCGTGAAGAACGTTGACGTGCTGGTGGGCAACGAAGAGGACTTGCAGAAAGGCCTCGGCATCCCCGGCCAGGACGTAGGGGCGAAGTCTAAGCTCGATCCCAGCGCGTTCTTCGGCATGATGGACCAGGTTACGAAGAAGCATCCGCAAGTCAAGATCGTAGCCACGACGCTGCGGGAAGTGAAGTCGACAAATCGCCACAACTGGGGCGCGGTTGCCTGGATCAACGGCCAGACGGTCGTCTCCCCAACCGCCGAACTCGACGTGTTCGACCGCGTCGGCGGCGGCGATGGCTACGCCTCGGGCTTCATTTACGGCCTGCTGACCAACGAGACTCCGGAACAAGCCGTCCGGCTCGGCTGGGCCCACGGCGCGCTGCTGACCACTTTCCCCGGCGACACCACCATGGCGACCGCCGACCAGGTGCGCGCCTTCGCCAAGGGCGGCTCGGCGAGAATTCAACGATAGAGGAAACCGCCCGCTCGCTTACGTGCCGTCCACGGAACCGCGAGCGTAAGCGAGCGGCCCGTGAATCAAATGAGCGACCAAGTTACCCAACTCGCTTCCAAGGTGAAGCTTCTCCTGATGGACGTGGATGGCGTCCTCACCGACGGCCACCTATTCAACGTCCCCGGCCCCGACGGCAAGGTGGTCGAGACCAAGGGCTTCGATTCGCAGGACGGCATCGGCCTCCAGTGGTTGAGCTGGCAGGGTATCAAGACGGGCGTCATTAGCGGCCGCCAGTCGCCGGCCACCGAGGAGCGCGCGCGGCAGTGCAAGATGGCCTACGTCTATCAGGGCCACATCGAGAAAATTCCGATCCTGGAAGAAATCCTGGCCCACGCGAAAGTGGACGCGAGCGAAGTGGCTTACATCGGCGACGATTTCACCGACGTCGTCATCATGCACCGCGTGGGCCTGGCCATTGCCACCGCCAACGCGCGCGACGAAGTGAAGCGCGAAGCCCACTATGTGACTAAGGCATCGGGAGGCGCCGGCGCCGTCCGCGAGGTGGTCGAGTTACTTCTCAAATCCCGCGGCACGTGGGGCGAGATACTCAAGCATTACGAGATCGAGTAGACGGGCCTCTTTGCACGGCGGGGAATACGGCCAGGGCGCGGCTAGGCCTCCTCGTCGAGCTGTTTGAGAGTCGTCCCTTTCTCATTTTTCCAGGCTGTAGGTCCGGCCGCATTTCCGCCGTATATCACGACAGCCGCAGCCGTTGGGCTGGAGATTACGTAGTCCTTTGCGAACACCAGGAGCCCATCCTTCTCCTTGAGCGTGCGATTGAGGAGAAGCTGTTTCCGCCCGGCCACGGCGTAGGGGTACTTCTCCGCTGACGGAACCTGCTCCAGGACCGCGGTCGAGCCCCGGAACACCACGAAACCATCCTCGGTGCGCTGGCCTCGCGCCACGGCTCTTTTTCTGCGGCAGAAGAGCACTTTGTCGGTCGGAACCGGGTCCGGCGTGAGAATGTCCGAGCGCAGGACGGGGAGGAGTAACCGAATTCGGCGGAGAAACGCCTCCATGTCCCCGCGGTCCGCCTCCGAGATCTGCGCGCCGCCAGGGCGCTGGCCGTTCTCGAGGTCGCACTTATCTACCTTTTCCGCTTCCTCGAAGAGACGCTTCTCCAGGTACTTCGCATGAGCCTTGGTGACGCTTCCATCCTTGCTGACGAACACGATGGCCGAGACCCAAAACTCCTCCGTCCTGTGTTGCTATATCCGCTCGCCAACGACCTCGGCCTCGCCTATGTAGGCACGGGCCCTTCCGCTGTTTGGATCGCTGCCAGTGAGAATGTAGACTCCGGGCTTGCCGAGTTCCTCGCGGTGCAGGAGCTCACCGAGTTCGGTATGCGGCGCGGCAAAGGCCAACCCGATCCAGCCGCCGATCTCGGCCTTGCGAAGACCTTTCGCGTCTCCGTGTAGAAGAAAGAGCGTGATAGTTGCCGTTTCCGGTGCATCCATAAGTCTGTGCGGCCTCGCCCGCTCTTGCTGCCCTCCAAACCCGGCAGCAACGTACTCAATCAGAACTCAGTTCGACATGCAAGTCAAGCGGCCTGAAACGGGGGCTTGCGACGATACCAGCGTCAACCACCAGAGCCTTACTTCGCATTCCGCCTGTTCTCGCGGGCAGTCCGGCGGATCGCATTGTACTCTTCCATCAACTCGTCTTCGCTGTCGCCCCAGGAGGCGATCATCTCGTCCAGGTCTTTCGCGGCGGCACGCATCGCCGCAAGCTCGGTCTTCCTGGTTCGCTTCTGCGCGGGGATGTAGTAGCCGAGCGTCTGTCCGTGCCGCATGATCGCCAGCGGACTACCCGATTCCAGGTAGCCCGCGAGCTTCTCGCGAAACTCACGGATGCCGACTTTAACGGTTTCCATATTGTGTACTCACTGTACACATTCTAGCATCCTTCGGCACACCGCTACCGCTTGCCGGTTCACGCAATCGTGCGCGATGCCCGCTACGCGATCCAGGCCCCCGCCCGCAGGAAGTCGGCCACCTTCAGGATCGGGATGCCCGCATAGCTCCCCAGCCGCAACAGGTCTCTGTCAGCCGTAATGATGAACTCGGACGCGGCCGCCACGGCACATTCGAGAATGCGGTTGTCCGGTTCATCCACCGTCACCACGTCGAGGGTTTGCTCAGGCACGACGAATTTGGCAAGGCCGAGAACCCGCTGCCTGGCATCGTGCAGCCGATAGCCGTCCCACTGAAACTTCTCCCGCAGGACCCGAATCAGTTCATCCAGGATCGGCTGCGACACGGCTAGTTCGATGTCGCCGTTGACTGCCATGTGCAGTAGTCGCGTGCTGCCAAAGTGAAAGGCCGACACGTATATGTTGGTGTCGAGAGTGACCCTAGTGGGCACGGTGCTCGCGCCGGGACTCATCAATCAAGCGGAGAACATCTGCCTCGGTATAGCCGAGCCTTTCGGCTTGCCCACGCCCATACTCACCCAGTTCTTCCAGCTTCCGGTGTGCTACGTATCGGCGCAAGGCCTCTGCCGCGAGATCATCGGTCGATCTCCCATCCGCCACCGCCACTTCATGCACCGCACTGAGAAGATCGTCCGGAATATGCAGATTGTTCCCGGTTGCCATATCGCCTCTTCTCTAAGGGTACCTCATCGGCTGAATGCTGGGGTATTCGCTCACTCCCAGTTCAGAATCACCTTGCCGCTGCGCCCCGACGCCATCACATCGAAGCCTTGCTGAAACTCGGTGAACGGGAACCGGTGCGTGATCACCGGGGTGATATCCAGGCCCGACTGCAACATCACGGTCATCTTGTACCAGGTTTCGTACATTTTGCGGCCGTAGATGCCCCTGATGGTCAGCATGTTGAAGATCACGGTGCGCCAGTCGATGGACATCTCCTGGGACGGAATCCCCAGCATCGCGATGCGCGCGCCGTGGCTCATGTTGGACAGCATGTCGCGGAAAGCCGCCGGGTTGCCGGACATCTCCAGGCCCACGTCGAAACCCTCGGTCATGCCAAGTTGCTTCTGTACCTGGGGGAGCGGGGTCTCGCGCGCATCCACCGCCAGCGTCACGCCCAACTTTCGCGCCAACTCCAGGCGATAGGGATTGACGTCGGTAATCACCGTGAAGCGCGCGCCCGCGTGGCGCGCCACGGCGGCGCCCATGATGCCGATGGGTCCCGCGCCGGTTACGAGCACATCCTCGCCGAGGACCGGGAAGGTCAACGCGGTGTGTACGGCATTGCCGAAGGGGTCGAAGATCGCCGCCACGTCGAGCGGCACCGACGGGTTGTGCCGCCAGATGTTGGTCATGGGCAGGGCGATGTACTCGGCGAACGCGCCCGGCCGGTTGACGCCCACGCCGTGGGTGGACGCGCACAGGTGGCGGCGTCCCGCCAGACAGTTGCGGCAGCGCCCGCAGGTGACGTGGCCCTCGCCGCTCACCAGGTTGCCGGGGAAGAAGTCGGCAACGTTTGCGCCGACCTCGACAATTCGGCCCACGAACTCGTGGCCGACGGCCATGGGCACGGGGATGGTCTGCCGCGCCCAGTCGTCCCACTGGTAGATGTGAATGTCGGTGCCACAGATTCCGGTGCGCAGCACGCGGATGAGGACGTTGTTGATGCCGATCCTGGGGACGTTGATCTCTTCGAGCCACAGGCCGGGTTCGCTCTTGCTCTTGACGAGGGCTTTCACAACACTACGATAGCCGATCGGGCCGTGGGGCGGACCCCCTGGTCCGCGCGGGACGCCCTCGTCCCGCTTTTCGCTCGCAGTATCAAGTGCTTGCTAATGGGGAGAAGCCGGCCAGGGGGCCGGCCGCGGACGAGGGCGTCCGCCCCACATCGGCAGCGGGGAAACTATGCGGCATTGGGCTGACAGCCTGCCCTGCACAAGACCGGCAGAAGTGAACTGGTGGTAGTAACTGCTACTTCCGTCCCAGAAACCGCAGGCGCACATCCACCGCGCGCCCGGGGCCGCGGTAGAAAGTGAGAAACTGCGGCGTGCCCATGACGTTCTCCACCGTGTTCGGATTGAGACTGCCGGTGAGGTTGTCGAGCCCGCAGCGCCAGGCCCACAGGTAATGCATCGCGCGGAAAGCGCGCTCTATGGCCAGGTTGGCGGTGAAGTAATAGGGATAGCGCTGCGACAGCGGTTGGCCCACCAGAAACCCGCCCTGGTCCACCACGTTGAACGGAAACCCGGTGCGATACTCCGCCAGCAGGGCGACAGTCGTATTCCGCGTCAGAAATCGCAGCCGCGGCGGAAGGAAGCGGTTGGGCAGCGGAGCCCATCCCCACAGGCGCAGGCGATTGGGAGAGTCCCAAGCCAGCGGACCCGGCGCCTGCAGCGCGAAGATGGGATTCTCCAAGTTGTAGTCCACGGCGGCGTTCGTGCGCGCCCGCGACCGCGTGTACCCGATGGACCACTCGAATTGCTTGGCGAAAGTCCGTTTGAGACCGATATCGACGCCGTCATAACGGTCGCTCCGGGTATTGCCAAGGAGGTAATTCACGCTCCCATAGAAAGGCTCGGCCGGCGGCGGAGCCAGCGGCTCGAAAACCAGCCCGCGGACGCCGGTGCGGTGCGCGTATCCGGCCCTGGCGTAGATCCCGCCGGGCAGCCGGCGCTCCACGCTGAAGCTGGCCGTCCGGTCATAGGGCGCCTTCAGCAGGCGGTCGATCGCCTGAAAGGTGGTGGCCACCGGTCCCATCGCCACGCCGCCCGGGAGATAGAACGTCGCCAGGCTAGTCTGGTCCTGCTGCTCGGAAACGGTCGCCAGACTGATCGCGTCGTAGTAAACTCCCCATCCCGCCGAGAACTTGGTCTGACCGGTGCGCCATGGCGACCAGGCCGCCGAAAACCGCGGCGCAAACTCCATTTCCCGGACAATTTCGTTCCACTCGGCGCGCACTCCGGCTTCGAGCGTCAACCCCTCGCGCGGCGTCCAATGGTCCTGAATGTATTCCGCGCTCTCGAAATTCTTGCGCTGCTCGAAGGGGTTGCCGGCGAAGGTCACGTAGCGCTCCACGTTGCCATCCGCGTCCAGCAGTTCGTAGTCGTGGCGGACGGTCTGCTGGTGAAACGCTTCGCGCTCGAAATCCAGCCCGAACTTGAGCAGGTGCGTGCCGGCAAGGTGCAGCGCCGGCAGAAACAGGTTGGCGACGACCTGCTGGCGGTAGTAATGGCGGTCCCGGCCGATGAAGTAGTTCCCCCGGTCTCCGGTGGGCGTGATCTGGTACAATTCCCCGCCCTGCGGCAGGCTGTGCAGAAAACCGCGCGTATCCGCGAAGCCGAGATCCAGCAGCGCGCCTCCGTGGAAATACTGCTGGTCGCGCAGCGAACTCACGATCAGCATCTGGCGGTTGTCGGTGGTGGTCTCGGCCGGATTGAGGACGCTCAAACCGGTGCGCGTCCGGTCGGATATATCCAACAGCACGCTCCCGGTGGCGACGTTGGAGGGCGCCAGATCGACGCGAAAGCGCGCCAGGTCGCTGAGGGTCGTCCCGCTGGTGCGGTTCTGTCCGTGCGGCAGGCCGGAAACCGTGTCGTTGCTGTAGTAGAGGTCGGCGCCGTTGTAGAACCAGGCGCGGCCCTTGCGGATGGGTCCGGAGACTTCCAGCCGCGGCGTCCAGTGGTTCAGGTGGAAGCCGCCCGCCGACGAGAGCCCCGGTACGAAGTTCGTGCCGCCGAAACGCAGGCGGTCGTCGCCCATCTTGGTCTCGAGTTCCAGGGCGCCTGCGGAACCGCGCCCGTTCTCGGCCGAGACGCGGCTGGTCTCCACGTTCAGGAACTGGAGGCTGTCGACATTGACCCGCGCGTCCAGCCACCCGGTCACGGGATTGGCGATGTTGAAGCCGTCCAGCGAGTAGGATGTCTGGCCGGCGCCCGCGCCGTTGAAGTGGTAGTCGCCGTTGCCGTCCCGCACCGCGCCGTCAATCAGGCTGAGGGCGTTGCGAAAGTCCTGCGACCCGGAAAAAGGCAACGCGTCGATCTCGGCGCTGTCCACCACCTTCCGCTCCGCCGGCTGCCGCGGGTCGATGGCCGGAGGCGATGCCGTGACGTCCACGCGTTCCGAGAACTCCTGCCGGTGATTGAGCACGATGGTGAGCTGGCTGGGAGAGGAATCGAAACGCTGCTCGCGGGCGCGAAACAGGTAGAAGCCCTGGCGCGCGGCGAGAATCTGGTACGCCCCGGCGGCGGGCAGCACGAGCTGGAAATTCCCGGCAAGATCGGAAGAGGCCACCAGCGGAGCAACGGCATCGGCCGCGAGAATCTCGATCCTCGCCCCGGACACCCCGGCCCCGGTCTCGTCCACCACGCGGCCGGATATGGCGACCTGCGCCCGCAACGCCGCGCACGACGACACCAACCCCAGGATCGCCGTGATGGTGGAGGGCCAGGCCATGGCGTAGCGCGCCTATAGGTTCAGCATACAACGCGGTGTTGTGGGGCGGACGCCCTCGTCCGCGCGGGTCCCCCTGGACCCGCTCTCCCGTTGAAAGATAGACTGCCTGGCGCGCGCGAAGAGCGGGACGGGGGCGTCCCGCGCGGACCACGGGGTCAGCCCCACAAAAAAAGGGCCGCGGGCCCTTGCGGGACGCGCGGCCGTTCTCAAGCGAAAACGCGGTTAGAAGGTGATTTTCCCCGAGAGTTGGACCACACGCACGGAGGAATCGAAGCCCAGGAAGGAGCCGTAGGGGCTGGTGGTGGTGGAGGACATCCCGGAGATGATGCCCGTGGAGCCGTCACCCAGAGTGGCATCCGGATTGGCGAAATTCGGGTGGTTGAACGCGTTGAAGGCCTGGATACCGACCTTGAAGTTGACCTTCTCCATGATCTTGAACGTGCGATACAGGTTTAGGTCGACATCGAAGTAGTGCGGCCCAAAGAGCTGGTTGCGCGTCGCCGGAGACCACGCCGTGTAGTTGTTGATGGTGGAACCATCAAGGTACACGCTGGAGTTGATGCAAGGCACGGCGACGCCTGGGTCGCCGGCCGCGCCGCGGCCGCAACTGAGGCCGCCCCAACCGTGGCCCAGCGGGGTGCCGAAGATCGCGCCGCCAGTGTTGCCGAGGGCGGAGTTGTAGCTGTCGCCGACCGTGTACGGCAGGCCGGTGCGCCAGAAGATCTTGCCGGAAAACTCCCAGCCATTGACGATGTTCTTGGCGACTGGGTTAGAAAGGTGGAACGTGGGGTTGATGATGAAATCGCCGCTGAAATTGTGCTTGATGTCGTAATCCGCGTTGCCGTAGTTGTTGGTGCGGAGATTGAGCGGATTGACCTGGCTTTGACCGCCGTTTCCATCGGAGAAGAGGCACCCGTTGGAACACTCGTCGAGGTTGTGGCTCCAGGTGTAGCTGAAGTGGGCGGAGACCGATTGCGAGAAGCGCTTGGTGAGGATGAAGCTCAGCCCTTGGTAGTTGGAGACTGCGCCGCTCTGGAACTGGGTGACCACGCCGTAGTTGGCAACCGGAACGGAGGCCGAGATGCCCGGAACCTTGGGATACAGGCCGTAGGCATCGTAAGCGTTCGGCCAGGCGTTGGAATACGGAAGACGCGTGCCGCTGTTGCCCGCATAGTTCACACTGAAGAGCATGTTATTGCTGAGCTGGCGCTGGATCTGGAGGTTCCACTCACGCCACATGGGAGCATGGATGGTTCCGATGATGGAGTCGAAGGCCGGAGCCGAGAAGGTGGAGCCTAGAGCGGTCAGCGCCGCGGAGATCTGGCTGTAAGTCTTGCTAAGGCCGAAGGCGTTGGCCGAGGCTCTGAAGGTGGCAAGCCCGCCGGCTGGGTCAAACGGCAGGGTGCCGGCGGCGGGCCGGACGCGGATGTTGACGGAATCCGGCGGGTTGGCTAGAAGATTGTCCACCATTCCGGCGGCCGGGTTGTCATAGGCCAGCATGAAGCCGCCGCTGACGACCGTCTTATGGTTTTCACCCGGCGACCAACTGAAGCCGATGCGCGGAGAATAGACCAGCTTATCGACTCCCTGGTACGCCTGGTGCAAGCCGGCTGTGATGTCGCTCGAGTAAGGAACGGTGCCCGGGCTGGAACTGGTGAAACTGGGCAGAGAACTCGTCGTTGTGTTGAAGTTCGCAAAGCAGTTGAACTGGCACACCGGGTTGGAATTGCGCTCGACGCGCATGGCCAGCGTAAATTTCAGATTTCGAGCCGCGTTCCACTCGTCCTGCGCGTACAGGCCCATGCCCCACATGGCGATGGGTACGTCGGAAGCGATGTTCGCCGCCTGGCGATACTGGTACGCCACACCGTTGGCGAAGTTTTGCATGCCGGCCGTCACATAGCCGTAGTAGACCACCGGAGTGTTGTAAAAGAAGTTGTGATCGCTAACGTCATAGCGGCGGAAATTGACGCCGAACTTGAGGTTATTCGAGCCGCGATTCAGAGTGAAGTCGTCGATGAACTGGTACTGCGTAACGTTGCGGCCCTGCGGGAAGGCGTGCTGATCGTTGAATCCGGTGAACGGCACGGTGCCGGAATCCGCGATCTGGTAAGGGAAAGTCTGGGCGACCAGTTGCGTGTTCTGGGCGAACTGCGCGACATAATGGCTGAAGGCGGTCGTGAAGTTGTTCGTCGACCGCGCGCCGAAGATGTGGGTCTCCTCAAACTGCATGTCGTAGGCAGGCTGGTTCGAGATGGCGTCGAAGTTGGCGCTGATGGCATCGAGCAGGGTCGGCTGCACACCGTGGTCGAGCTTGTACCGGAAGAAAGCGTTGTCGTTGTTGCCTATCTTCTGGTCGATCTTGAAGGCCAGGATATACTCGGAACCCAGCGCGCTGGCGCTCGATTGGAACTTCTCCGCGCACGGTGTGGTGGCTGGATTATAACCCGGAAGCGATAGCGAGGTGCAGGAGGAGATATTGGGGATGGTCACGGCGGCCGACGCGCCCGGCGCGCTGCCCCAAAGGCCCAGCATGGTCTTGTAAGCGGCCGCCTCGTTGGGCTGCTTGGCGGTCACGTTGGCCAGGACGGCGGCGGCGAACGCCGGAGTCGGGATTTCGTTGGAAAACACGTTGGGCAGGATGAAGCGAAGGCCCTCGGTGTCGGCGAAGAAGAAAGTCTTGTCTTTGCGGATGGGACCGCCGATGCGCCCCGCCCACTGGTTGGCGTTGGAGAAGGGCTTCGACACGCCGTAGTAGTTGTTGAACCAGTCATTGGAGTTCATGGCCCGGCCGTTCCACCAGTAGGCGGCGTTGCCGTGGTACTGGTTGGTTCCCGACATGGTCACATAGGTGACCTGGGCGCCGGCAAGCTGGCCATACTGGCCGCCGTACGGGTTGGCGATGACGCTGGCTTCCTGCAATTCGTTCTGGCCGATGGTGAGGTTGGACGCGCCCGAGTTGTTGATGTTGAAGTACGGGTCCATGTCGTTCTCGCCATTGACGGTGAAGAGATTGGAAGTGGCAGGCAGACCGTTGATCTGGAAGTTGCCGTAACCGCCGGTGGTGTTGACCACCACGCCGGGCGCGGTGTAGGCGATGTTCGTGATATCGCCGCCCGCGGAGGGCAATTCCTGCAACTGCTGCGGGCTGAACGTGGTATTCGTGCTGGGCTCGGCATTCACCAGCGATGCGTCGCCCGTCACCTCGACGGTTTGCGTGGCCTGGCCGACTTCCAGCTTGAGGTCCACTGTGGCGACGGAACCGACAATCACTTCCACGCTCTGCTCGGTCTTCTGGAACCCCGTCTTGGTTGAGCTCACCTGGTAGGTGCCGGGCTTCAGCAGGCGGAAGCGGTATTCGCCACTCTGAGATGTAGCGCCGGACTGGGTAGCACCCGTATCCAGACTCTTCGCAGTAACCGAGGCGCCCGGAACCACCGCGCCGCTTTGGTCTCTCACGACTCCCGCGACATCGCCTGTGGTCAACGACTGCGCCTGCACCAGCATTGCCGCCATCAGCACACCCAGCAGAATGGTCAGCAGTTTCGGTAAAAGGCCGCTCTTGGCCTGAATTGCATCAACCCTCGCTCCGTTAGTCATCTGTAATCTCCGTTAGTGTCGTTCCTGAAACGTTCCGATAGGCTACAGTTCAGTTGCGTCCTGAGACTCAGGACGTTTGCACGTACCTGGCCAAATTCTTAACTGTCCTCAATGCGTTGCATTATAAGGCTTTTTGGGCTGGAAACATACGGTTTTTTGCGGCTCGCGTACCAAGCAGATTTCAAATGAGCCCGGCAGATGGGTGTGGTCTGCAAATAACGTTAATTAAATCAATCAGTTGTGAGGATATGAGAATACGGACCGGATCGCTCCCGATTGCCGGATAACAGCACCCGCCCAACGTGGGGCTGTCAGGCTCCCGGGCGGCATGGACCGGATCCCGACAGAAGACTCTATGATAGCGGATCTTTCCTGCCATGGCGAGCCGTCCAGTGGGCGCCGGCGAGAACCACCAGCGTCGCAACGAAGCTCCATAGCAGGATGGTGACGGAGTGCTGGAAGATCTTGTACTCCCGATCCAGCTTGGATTGCAGCATGGGTGCGATCAGCAGGTTGACGTATTTCAGGGCTTCCAGAATGAGGCCTACCACCAGGGCCACGGGTGCCACGCGCGCGGGCTCCACCTGCCGGTTGGGCAGCTTCCAGTAGATCAGAAACAACGCGCAAACCGACAACGGAATGGCCGCCAGTTTAAAGAATAGCCGCTCGATCCACTCGCCCATCCACCCGCCGATTCCCGCATGCGCGATCCACGCCTGGTTCCACCCGGTGAACATCAGGGACAGGATCGCCAGGCCGCCGCACGCGAAGATGAACGCCAGGCTGACCAACTGGTTCTTCAGGTAGCTGCGATTGGTGGTGACACCCCAGGCGCGATTGAGCGCCACCTCCAGCGGCTCGAAGACCCCGTTAGCCGTGAACAGCAGCAACACCATGGCGGTGACATCGAGTCTGGGAACCTCCCACGGCAGCTTCAGGTTGTAAACCAGGAACCGGCCCTGCTCTCCCGCGAAGAAGTCGCCGAGCGCCACGTACACGGCCTGTTCGGCGGCCTTCCAGTGCAGGATGTCGCGGCAGAAGGACACCATCACGATCAGAAACGGATAGAACGCCAGCATCACGCTGGCCGCCGTGGCCAGGGCATAGACATGCGCCTCGGTCTCGAGCAGGTAGTGGAGGGTGGGGCGCACCCGCGTCCACCATGGCCGGAAAAAGGGGTCAGACGCCATTTTCGCCGAGCTCGCGCAGATCGTCGATCCAGTAATCCGGCGAATGGCGCGCCAGTTCCTCCACCGTGCCGTAGCCGTAGCGGACGGCGCAGGTCTTGACGCCGGCGCGGCGGCCGGCTTCCATGTCAGCCGTCGAATCGCCCACGAACAGACAATCGGAGGGCGCGGCGCCCAGTCCCGCCAGCGACGCGAAAATCACGTCCGGCGCGGGCTTCGAGGGAAAGCCGTCGGTGCCCTGCACGTGGTCGAAGAACCGGAGCAACCCGAACTGCTCCAGAACGGCGCGGGTAGTGGGAGTTCCCTTGGTGGTGGCCGTGGACTTCCGCCCGCCCAACACGCTCAGCCCCTCCACCACGCCCGGGTAAACCCGCGTGTTGGCATGGCCGCGCCCCAGATAATTGGTGCGGTACTGGAAGATGAGTTCGTCCACCCGCTCCGGCGTGTAATCCGGAAGCAGTTCGCGGAACAGATCGATGAGGTGGTAGCCGATGAAGCTCTTCAGGTAGTCGAACGTCACCGGCCGGCACGGCAGAGTGTCCAGCACCTGCTGGATGGCGCCGCAGATATCCTCGGCGGAATCGAGCAGCGTGCCGTCGATATCGAACACGTAAACGGGAAAGCGCGGGATCACGCCGGCTGTGGACGCTCCCCTTCGGTGAGACCGGGCAGGCGGCGCTGGCCCTCGGGACGAAGCACTTGCTGCGTGTCGCCGCCGGAATCCTTGGGACCCGGACTGGGCAGCGGATCGAGCGGTTGGCCGCGGACGATCTTCATCACTTCGCTGCCGTCCAGGATCTCGCGGATCAGCAACGTTTCGGCGATCTGCACCAGGGCATCGGAGTGCTCGGAGATGATCCTGTCGGCGGTATCGTATCCGCTCTGCACCATCCTTCGCACCTGCTCGTCGATGCGGATGGCGGTGGCTTCGCTGTAGTCGCGGTGCTGCGCGATTTCGCGGCCCAGGAAGATCTGCTCTTCCTTCTTCCCGAAACTCAGCGGGCCCAGTTCGCTCATGCCCCACTCGCACACCATCTTGCGGGCCAGGTCGGTGGCGCGCTCGATGTCGTTGCCGGCGCCGGTGGTCATCTGGTGGATGAACTTCTCTTCGGCGATGCGGCCGCCCATCAGAATGGCGATCTCCGACTGCAGGTAATCCTTGTTGTAGGAATGCTTGTCGTCGATAGGCAACTGCATGGTGACGCCCAGCGCCAGACCGCGCGGAATGATGGTGACTTTGTGCAGCGGATCGGCGTCGGGCAGTATCGCCGCCACCAGGGCGTGCCCGGCTTCGTGATACGCCGTATTGCGCTTCTCGGCGTCGCTCAAGATCATGCTCTTGCGCTCGGCGCCCATGAGGATCTTGTCCTTGGCCACCTCGAAATCGATCATCATCACGACCTTGCGGTTCTGGCGGGCGGCGTTGAGCGCGGCCTCGTTGACCACGTTCGCCAGGTCCGCGCCGGCCAGGCCGGGCGTGCCGCGAGCCAGGACCGAGAGGTCCACATTGTCGCCGAGTGGAATCTTCTTGGTGTGCACGCGCAGGATGGCTTCGCGCCCGCCCACGTCGGGACGGCCCACCACCACGCGGCGGTCGAAACGGCCGGGCCGCAGCAGCGCCGGGTCCAGCACGTCCGGACGGTTGGTGGCGGCCACCAGGATGACGCCCTCGTTGCTCTCGAAGCCGTCCATCTCCACCAGCAACTGGTTCAAGGTCTGCTCGCGTTCGTCGTGTCCGCCGCCCAGGCCCGCGCCGCGGTGCCGGCCGACGGCGTCGATCTCATCGATGAAGACGATGCAGGGCGCGTTCTTCTTGCCCTGCTCGAAGAGGTCGCGGACGCGACTGGCGCCCACGCCCACGAACATCTCCACGAAGTCCGAGCCGGAAATCGAGAAGAACGGCACGCTGGCCTCGCCGGCGATGGCGCGCGCCAGCAGGGTCTTGCCGGTTCCCGGAGGCCCGATCAGCAGCACGCCCTTGGGAATGCGCCCGCCCAGTTTCTGAAATTTCTGCGGCTCGCGCAGAAACTCGATGATCTCCTGCAGCTCTTCCTTGGCTTCCTCCACTCCGGCCACGTCCTTGAAGGTGACCTTCTTCTGTTGCGTGGAGTGCAGCCGCGCGCGGCTCTTGCCGAAGCTCAGGGCCTTGTTGCCGCCGCTCTGCATCTGCCGCATCATGAATATCCAGAACGCGATAATCACGATGAACGGCGAGGCGTTCAGCAGGATGTTCACCCAGGTGCTGGAGTTGATGGGCTTGATGGTGACGGAGACTTGCCGGTCGGTGAGCTTCTTGTAGACATCCGGATAATTCACGGGAATGGTGGTCTTGTACTGGCGGCTATCCTTCAAGGCGCCGTTGACGTCGTTGCCGTCCACGGTTGCGTCGGCAACCATGCCGGTGTCCACCTTGTTCATGAAGTCGGTAAAGGAAAGCGTCAGATCCTTCGGCCCCTGGCTGTTACGAACGACCATGAACAGCGACAGCGCCAGACCGATTAGAACCACCCAAAAAATGACTGTTTTGATATTAGAGTTCAAAGAAGCCTCCGTACCGGCCTAACTCGTTAGACGCCGTCCCGTCCGATCCCGATTCCCATTTCATCGGGCGTAACCGCCTCGCGGATGGCCAGCACCCATCGGCTGTCCGGGCCTGCCTCAAATTCCGCGGCCGGGCCAAACCGCCTCACCCATACAATCGAGGGCCCATCCGTCAGTACCGGCCACAAGCGCCGCTCCCATAATGGAATCCGCGCACGCTGGAACAGGGTCTTGATTTTCTCTTCGCCGGTGCTCCCCGAGGGCCTGTACCGGTCGCCCGCCCGCCAGCTCCGCCACTCCAGCGCGCTGGACAGGCGTTGCCAGTCCAAGCCGCCCTTCCCACTATTATATACGTAATCCGCCGGGTCCGAAGTTTCCGGTTTTTCAATCAGTTCCAGGCGAACCTCGAGGCCCGCGCCGGGAATCCGCATCGATCCTGGAACGGCTGCCGGCTGGCAATAGGGGGCGCCGCCATCGGCCGCGCCAGGAATGACGAAACGAAGCCAATCGAAGGAGCGGAGCACCGCCAGTCCCGGAACCTGGACGCATCCGTGGCCGCGCGGACTCACCGCCAGATCCAGGATTGACCCGATGTGCCCGAAACTCACGCCGCGCAAATCCCCTTTGGCGATTTCGATGGCGCGCCGCACCAGCCGCCGCCCGGCCGCCAGCGGCAGAGCCGACACCGGCCCGGCTTGCAGATACACCGCACCGCCGCGCCGCACCAACAGGCCGTCCGCCAGCCGGTCCACCTCGCGCTCCCACCAGGCTTCCTCGGCGCGCGCCCAATCGGCGGTTTGCGCCAGCGTTTCGGCGAGGGCGGGATTCCATTCGCGGATCAGTTGCGGCATCAACTGGTGGCGGATGCGGTTGCGCGCGAAGCGGGGATCGGCGTTCGAGGAATCCTCACGCCAGGCGATTCCCCGCTCCCGCAGAAAGGCTTCCACCTCCGCGCGATCCACTTCCAGCAGCGGACGGACAATTCGCTCGGCCGTGACCGGCCGGATCCCGGCCAGCCCGGCAGAGCCCGCGCCGCGCAGGAAACGGAACAGCACCGTCTCGGCCTGGTCCGACAGCGTGTGGCCCAGTGCCACGCAGTCTACCTCGCCCGCCGCCATCCGCTCCCGGAAGAAGTTCAACCGGGTCTCGCGCGCGGCTTGTTCCAGGTTGCCGGCGGTGGAGGAGAAATCGGCCTCGCGGACTGTCACCGGCAGCCCCAGCCGGTTGGCCAAGGCGGTGACGAAGGCGGCGTCGGCGCGCGATTCCTCGCCGCGCAGGTTGTGGTTCAGGTGCAGGACGCGCAATCGCAAGTCCCAGCGCGGGGCGAGTTCGAGCAAGATGTGGAGCAGGCAGACCGAATCGGCGCCGCCCGAAACCGCTACGCCGGCGGTCTGGCCGGCGCGGAACATGGCGTGGCGCTCGATGAACCTGGCTGTGCGAGCGAGCAACATGGACCCGCAATTATTGTGGCATGTTCAGCGGGCGGGCCGGAGCGGCTCAGGCCAGCTTCAGCGCCAGGGCAAGTATGCCCAACACCGCCAGCCCGAGGCCCAGCGCCGCAGCGACATAGAACACGTACCGGCCCCAGGGCCAGATAGCCGCCGGCCATTGGTCCGCCAGCTTGTCGCGCCAGTTCTCGTTGAGTCTGACCGGCGGCGGATCGGACTCCGAGGGCTGGAACAAAGCCGACAGCCAGATGCCCCGCACGTTGGCCAGCAGCAAAGCGAGGAAAATCAGCCGCACGACTCCGAAGCCCTGTCCGGTCTGCATCTGCATCGCGACGGCATCCAGCAGGTACATCGCGAAGGCCGCCGTGGCTGCGAAGCGGCTTTGCATCCGCACCCCAAAGCCGGCCAGCAAGTAGAATACGGACTCCAAAACGGTCAGGAGAATCGCTACCGGGTTCCCGGTCGCGAGAGCGACGGCCAGACCGACGCACCCCACCAGCACGCAAATCCAGAAGCCCTGCGTGGTTACCGTGTCCAGGTCCACGCGGGTGCGGATGGTAGGCCACAGGAGGGCCTTCAACCGGTTATCCGTCTTGGGCGTCGAGTCGGCCAGTCCCAGTATCTGCATCTTATATCGTGTAACATACCGCGACGCGGGCCGTTACCGGTCTGCCAACCCCAGCGCGGCGTCGCGGTACGGTTCCAGTACCGAGATCTCCGGCTTTCCCGGCTGGTAGCGCGCGGGAGGCGGGAGTTCGCGCAGGCTCTTGAGAAGATCCGCCGCCTCGGATTCGCTGGCGAACGAGGAGGTGTAAGTGCCGGAGTACCGTCGTCCTTCGACCGTGTACGAATACTCCACTGTGAGTTCCCAGTCGAATTCGCCGCCGCTCCCGATCTCGCCTGAATCCAGGGTGAGCTTCGCCCAAGGCCAGGCTGCGGTCCTGCGTTCACGCCGCCGCTGGCTGAGCACAAACGCGACGATCGCCAGGGCGACTCCACCGAAAACCGCCAGGCCGATCATGAACCTCATTCCAGCTATTTTACTGCGCACGCCCCGGCCGGGAGGCAGCGACTTACACGCCGCCATGGGTGGCCATCCCCCAGGACCGTCCGCGGGAAACCTGGCATCGGCCGCCGCGGCTTTTTGCGTTGCATTCCGCCGGTTTGGATGGTATACCTAGTTTGGACTAGGGAAGGACGTTGGACGGGACGCAAGGATGCCGCTCAAAAGCGAATTCGCGAATCGCATCTCCTATGTGTTCCGGTTCCGGCGGCGGCAATTCGACCGGGAACTCGATGCTGAGATGCGGTTCCACATCGAGACCCGGGCGGACGAACTCGAATGGAGCGGCCTCGCGCGCGAACGGGCGCTCATTCAGGCGCGCCGCGAGTTCGGCCGGGGCGCTCGCGCGCGTGAAGAAACTCGGGCGGCGTGGCAATGGCGGCGGTTCTGGTTCCGGCACGGCGCGCCGCCGGCATGGATGCGCTGCGCTCGATTCACTACGAATAACCTCGGGAGACCGATATGCTCGAAGTTCGCGGACTAACCAAGCGGTACAACGGTATTCCCGCAATCGACCAGGTCAGCTTCTCCATCAGCCCGGGTGAGATTCTCGGCTACCTGGGACCGAACGGAGCCGGCAAGAGCACGACCGTCAAGATCCTCATCGGGCTGATCGAGCCGACTGCCGGCCAGATTCTGTTCCGAGGGTCGGAGGTGCGGCAGCACCGGATCGCGTTCCAACGGTCGATCGGATACGTTCCCGAGGAAGCCTATCTCTATCCGCACCTCAGCGGCAGGGAGCACTTGCAGCTTGCGGGCCGCCTGCGAGGGCTCCCGCGCCGCATCCTGGACCGCCGCACCGAAGCGTTGCTGCGGCTCTTCTCGCTTTGGGAGGACCGCGAATCGCCGCTTTCTTCTTACTCCAAGGGCATGCGCCAGAAGGTGCTGCTGTGCGGGGCGCTTCTGCATAATCCGGACCTGCTGATTCTGGATGAACCGTTCTCCGGCTTGGACGTTGGCACCGCGCTGGTCCTGCGCCTACTCCTCCAGCGGCTCGCCGGCGAGGGCAAGATGATTCTCTACAGCTCTCACGTGCTGGATGTCGTCGAGAAGATCTGTTCGACCGTCGTCATCCTGCGGAAGGGCGGGATCGTGGCCGCCGATCGCGTGGAACGGTTGCGCGATCTGATGCAACAACCCTCGCTGGAGGGCGTCTTCACCCAACTGACCCATCAGGACGATCCCGCCGGATTGGTGACGGACATTCTGGAGGCCATACGAAGCTGAGGGATTGGTACGAGGAGACGCATTCCTCCGGATTCGAACTGCGGCGGCACTTCTTCCTGCGCTTTTTCGATAGCGATCTGCTGTCGAGCCCCAGCCAATGGAGCGCCGTTGCCATCGGAATCGTGGCCGTTCTGCTGTCTTTCGGCGTTCTGTTCATACCGGGTCTTTTTAAAAAGTACCTCGTGTTGGGCAACCTGCCAACGCCGCGGCCGTATCAACTGGCGATGCTTGGCGATATCCTCAGCCTGATCGTGCTGGGAATGGCGCTGATCGGGATCTTCACGGCGCTTCAATGGCACTCGCTCTTCCCCGGGCTGCGGGACTATCTATTCCTGGCGCCCTTTCCAACTCGATTGCGCGATATCTTCGTTGCCAAATTCACAGCGCTGCTGGCGTTCGCGGTGCTCCTCATCGGCTGCACGACCCTGCCGGCGAGTGTGCTTATGCCCATGGTGTTCGCGGGAAAGTACGCCGGCGATACGACGCCGCAAATTCCGGCCATCTTCGTCTCGGCTTCAGCCGCCGCGCTCTTCGTGTTCTTCTGCCTGGTTGCTGTGCAAGGCGTCCTGCTGAACACGATCCCCGTTCGCCACTTCGGACGCGTTTCGCTCGCTGCGCAGGGAACCCTGCTTACGGTGCTGTTATGCGGACTGCCCCTGTGGCTTTCGCTTCTGACGCCCGGCGCCATCGATCAGCCGCCTGGCTGGGCCATCTGGCTGCCGCCAGTCTGGTTTCTCGGACTCGACCAGGCGATGGCCGGCAGTTCCGATCCTTTCGCAACCCGGTTGGCGCAGATTGCGGCCGGAGCCCTGGCGGGCAGCGCCGGAGCCGCTGTCGGAACCTACTGGTGGGGCTACAAACGCCATCGAATGCGCCTGGTGGAAACCGTGACGCAAACCCCGGGTCCGGCAGGCCTGTCCGGGGGCGCTCTGGCCGCGGAGCGCATGAACCGGGACCCGCGTCAATTGGCCGTGTTCGCGTTCGTCGCCAAGACGCTGGCGCGCAGTCCCTTGCAGCGGATGGTGCTGACGGCGTTCGTCGCCATCGCCGCGGCGCTGATCTGCAACAGCTTCGCGGGCCTGTTTCTCTCCCACGGCCTTCGCGGCCCGGTTTCCGCGGCCCGGGCGCTCCGCCAGGCGGCCGTTGCCGCGCCGCTAGCGTTGTCGCTTTTCGTTCTGTCGGGTTTGAGGTATCTTTTCCGGCTGCCGGTGGAGCATCGCGCCAACTGGATCTTCCGCATCAACCAGGCGGGGAACCGGCTTCTCTTTCTGGCCGGTGTCGAACGCTTCGTCCTGTGGTGCGGAGTGGCTCCGGTGGCGCTGCTCACTCTGCCGCTGGAGATCCGCTTGCTTGGCGTAGCCGCGGGACCCGTGGCCGCCGCGCTGTGCCTCCTGGCGTCGCTCGTTCTGATGGAAGTTTTCCTGATGCAGTCGCAGAGGATCCCGTTTACCTCCTCGTATCTGCCAGGCCAGCGGCCAGTCATCCAGTTGCTGCTGATCTACGGAGCCGCAGTCTCCCTGTACGTGTCCTCTCTGGCCGCCATCATTGAGAGGAGCGTGAACGATGCCGTGAAGGCCACCTTGTTATTCGGTGTTCTGCTCGCGATCCGGATCGTGCTTCGCCGGGCACGGAGGGAACGGATGGGAACCGGCAACTTGGAATTCGAGGAAGTTGCCGAACCGGCCGTGTTCTCACTCGGGCTCGATCCGGAGTAACGATTCCACGCGGATACACGGCACTGGGCGTTGCGGCGGCGAACGATGGCCGATGGCATGGAATCCTCCTCACCTCATGACGACTCGAAGTGGCGCCGCGAGGAAGCGAATACGGCTCGAATCGGTGGGCGGCCGCGCGCAACGTCTGTCTCCACAATCGCCAGCCGCCCGGAAACCGCGCTACACCACTCATCGAATCTGTCGCCCTTCCGGCATCGAGCCCTCGCAAAAGCGGGAATCGCTGCCCCCGTCGTAGCTACCGCGTTCCGAGGAGCAGCTTCGGCAGCGACGGCGCCCACTTCGCCAGTCTCCGCACCAGGTCTTCGTATGGAACCCGGCGCGCGGCCGCCTGCCCGCGGAGTTTCTCTTCCAGCAATTCCCGGTTGAGATGGAACTGGCGTGTCAGGAACTGGTCGGGGGTGAGTACGCCGATGCCGTATGGCGCGCGAGACTTCGCGGGGAAGTGTTTCACGTTCTCCGTAAGAATGGCGTTCGCGCCGGCACGGACCGCTGCCGCCAACACATGGCGGTCTTTCGCGTCGTTGGTCATCGACGGGACAAGCCCGGCGTAGCTGGTGACGCAGGCATCCTCGAAGGCGGCCCGCATAGCGGCGATTCGCCGTTCGGCCTGGCTTTCGCTGTATTCCATCCTGCGGAGCACCCGCCGCAGTTCATCCAGGATGCCCGCGCTCCAGCGAGGCATGTAGAATGCCGGGTGCTCGGCCAGCCGCGGCAGCGTGTCGCAAAGCGGCATGGGAGCCAAGACGCAGGTATCCAGAACGACGACGGATGCGTCAGTTTGCGCGGTCATCCGGCGGCTCCCGGTCGTAGAGTCCGTCCCCGGCTTCCGCGCGGGTCAGATCGTCCAGAATCCGGCGTCGCTTGCTATCCCGCTGCATTTTGTAAGCCAGCACGTCCCGAACGTAAAGGCGCCGGTGTGTGCCCACCATGTGGTAAGCCATTTCGCCCTTCTCCAGTTGCCCGATAAGGAATTGGCGCGAAACACCCAGCATCCGCGCCGCTTCGACGGTGGTCAACTGGGCGTCGTTCTGAACCATGGCGACGGACTGTCCTTCACGCAGACCGGAGATCAGCTTCGTCAGAAACCCTTGGATCGACGCCGGCAATCTGTGGGGCTTGCCATCCGGCCCCACCAGCTTGGCCCGACCGCGCTGAATCTCCTGGTAAAGTTCCAGAACCTGCCGCTGATCGCTCTGCGATAGGGCGGCGGGCGCCCGCAATCCCTCGCGATGGGACATTGGTTTCTCTCCGCTCTCCAAACGTAATATCTGCTACAGATGCTACAAGTGACATCTTCAGTTTACCGGAAATCCGCAATGCCTACGACGGTCCGCACCTCGCCCACGCCCCCCGCCCCGCGCTACACTGTCCCCGTGCCACTCTTCGGCCGGCTGCATCTCGCGCTGCTCGCGGCCATCGTAGCCGCTGCCGTGGCGCTGCCCTGGCTATGCCGCCGCGGCGTCATCCCCGCGCGCCCGGCGCGCCTCGTCATCGGCTGGGCGCTGCTCGTGAACGAGCTGGGCTGGTGGGCGTTCCGCTACTCGCACGAAGGCGTGCACGCGCGCAATCTTCCGTTGCAGTTGTGCGACCTCACGGTGTGGCTCTCGGTGGCGGCGTGTCTCACGGCGCGCCCTGCCATCGCCGAGTTCGCCTATTTCGCCGGCATCGCCGGAGCCGGCATGGCCCTCCTCACCCCCGACCTCTGGTCGCCCTGGCCCACCTATCCGGCCATCTACTTCTTCGTGGCCCACGGCGGCATCGTGATCGCCGTGACGTTAATGGCCTTCGGCGGAATCGTCCGCTTCCGCCGCGGCGCGGTGTGGCGCTCGTTCGGATGGCTGGTGGGGTACGCAGCGCTGGTGGGCGCGTTCAACGCCGCCTTCGGTAGCAACTACATGTACCTGTGCCGCAAACCCGCCAGCACCACCTTGCTCGACAAACTCGGTCCCTGGCCCTGGTATCTGCTTCCCGCCGCCGCCGCCGGCCTGGGCTTCTTCTGGTTGCTGTGGCTGCCGCTCGAAGCCGCCGTTGGGAAACGGCCCCCGCCCGGGCCGCTTGTTTGACACCCCCATTTCGGTGCTGTTAGCCTGAGACTTCAATGCCAGACGTGCCGCCGCTTCGTGCCACGCCCTTGAACTCCGTCCACCGGGCGCTGGGCGCCAGGATGGTGGATTTCGGGGGCTGGGACATGCCCGTCCAATACACCGGCATCGTCGAGGAGCACCGCGCCGTGCGCACCGCGGTCGGGCTCTTCGACGTATCCCACATGGGCGAAATCGAGATCCGCGGACCGGAAGCTGGCCTGCTGACCGACCACGTCACCACCAACGCCGTCGCCAGGCTCCAGCCCGGACAGGTCCAATACTCCGGCCTGCTCTACGATCACGGCGGATTCGTCGACGACGTTCTGGTCCACAAGGTGGCCGATGACCACTACTTCCTGTGCGTCAACGCCTCCAACCAGGACAAGGATTTCGCCCACATCCGCTCGAATAACCGGTTCGACGCCACGGTCGAGAACGCCGGCGGCCGCTATGCGCAGATTGCCGTGCAAGGCCCCCAGGCGCGCGCCACCTTGCAGAAACTCACGCCGGTGGACCTGGCGGCCATCCGCCGTTACTGGTTCGCGGACGGCGAGGTTTCCGGCTGTCCCGCCCGCATCGCCCGCACCGGATACACCGGCGAGGCCGGCTACGAGATCTACATTCCGCCCGCCGATGCCCCGCGCCTGTGGAACGAACTGCTCGCAGCCGGTTGTGAATTCGGCGTCAAGCCGGTGGGACTGGGCGCGCGCAACACCCTGCGCCTGGAAGCCAAATTGGCGCTCTACGGCCACGAAATCGACGCCTCCATCTCGCCTTTCGAAGCCGATCTCGCCTGGATCGTCAAGCTCGACAAGGGAGACTTCATCGGGCGCGACGCCCTGCTGAAACAGCGGGAGAGCGGGCTCCGCCGCAAGCTGGTGGGGTTCGAAATGCGCGGGCGCGGCATCGCCCGCGACGGATACGAAGTGCTATCGAACGGCGTCCCCGCCGGATGGGTCACCAGCGGATCGCCCTCGCCGACGCTTAACAAAAACATTGGCCTCTGTTATTTGCCCGCGGAGGAGGCTCAACCCGGCAAGCCCATTCAAGTCATGATCCGCAACCAACCGGTGGATGCGGTGACGGTGGAAACTCCGTTTTACAAACGAGCGAAATGAGCATGTATCCAGAGAACTTTCGATATACGAAGGAACACGAATGGGTCCTCGTGGAAGAGGACACGGCGACGATCGGGATTACCGATCACGCACAACAGGAGCTCGGCGACATAGTCTTCGTCGATCTTCCCAAGGCGGGCGCCAGGCTGGAACAAGGCGCCAGCCTCGGGTCGGTCGAATCGGTGAAGGCCGTATCCGATATTTATACGCCGGTTTCGGGCGAAGTGACCGAAGTCAACGCCACGCTCGCCGACAAACCGGAAGCCCTCAACCGGGATCCGCACGGCGCGGCCTGGCTGGTGAAAGTGAAACTCTCCAACGCGGCGGAAGTCGAAGGGCTCCTGTCCGCCGCCGATTACCAGGCTTACATAGGAGCCGAAAAGTAGTTGCGATACCTTCCGAAGTCCGATTCCGAACGCCGCGAGATGCTGCGTGCTTGCGGCGTCTCGTCGCCCGATGAGTTATTCGCCCACCTGCCAGAGGCCGCCAGGCTGAATCGTCCGCTGGCGCTCGACCCGGGAATCTCCGAATACGAGATTGCCGATTACTTCCGCGCGCGCGCGGCCGAGAACTCGAACGGCTACGCCAGCTTCCTGGGCGCCGGCGTCTACCACCATTACCGCCCCGTGCTGGTGGACGCGGTGGTTTCGCGCGGCGAGTTTCTCACCTCCTACACGCCCTACCAGGCCGAGATTTCGCAGGGCACGCTCACCGCCATCTTCGAATTCCAGACCATGATCTGCCAGCTCACCGGCATGGACGTGGCCAACGCGTCCATGTACGACGGGTCCACCGCCGTGCCGGAAGCCGCCATGATGGCGGCGCGCGCAACCGGCAGACGCCGCGTGCTGGCGTCCCGCGGCGTTCACCCCGAGTACCGCGAAGTGCTGCGGACCTACGCGCGCTTCCAGGGGATGCCGGTGGAAGAGTTCGGTTACGACGCCGGAACCGGGGCCATCGACCTCGAGGATCTGGAACGCCGCATGGACCCCGCGACGGCGGCGGTGATCGTGCAGTCGCCGAATTTCTTCGGCGTGGTGGACAAGGTTGGCGCAGCCGCGGAGATCGCCCACCGTCACGGCGCGCTGCTGGTGATGGTGTTCACCGAAGCCGTGTCGCTGGGGATTCTCGCGCCGCCGGCGGGCGCCGATATCGTGGCGGGCGAATTGCAGTCCTTCGCCATCTCGCCCAGTTACGGCGGGCCGTTCGCCGGCGTCATCGCCACCCGCGAGAAGTTCATGCGGCAGATGCCCGGCCGCCTGGTGGGCCAGACCACCGACTCGCGCGGCAACCGCGCCTTCTGCCTCACGCTTTCCACGCGCGAGCAGCACATTCGCCGCGAGAAGGCCACCTCCAACATCTGCACCAACCAGGCGCTGATCGCCCTCATGGCCACGGTCTTCATGACGGTCTACGGCAAGCGGGGCCTGCGCGAGTTGGCCGAACAGAACCTGGCCAAGGCGCACTACCTGGCCGCCAAAATGCAGCCCCGGTTCAGCGGCCCGTTCTTCAACGAGTTTGTGGCGCGCGTCGACGGCCGATCGCCCGAGGATCTGAATAAAGCCCTGCTGAAGAAGAAGATCGTCGGCGGGCTGCCGCTGGGCCGCTGGTATCCCGAGCTGGCGGATTCGATGCTCTTCTGCGCCACCGAAATGTCCACTCGCGCGAAGATGGACGCTGTGGCGGCGCCGCCGGCCCCGGCGAAACCGGCGGAGGTGACTGCATGATCGCCAAAGTCCGTCCGCACCCGTCGCAGAACGAAGCGCTGCTGTTCGAGCGCAGTTCGCCCGGCAAGCAGGCGTATCAGCTCCCCGAGTTGGACGTTCCCGCCGTGAGCGCGGCCGAAACGCTGGGCGCGGAAAATGTCCGCGGCGCAATCGACGGTTTCCCGGAAGTGAGCGAGGTGGAAGCCATCCGCCACTTCACGCGCCTCTCCAGTTGGAATTACTCCATCGACCACGGCATGTACCCGCTGGGGTCGTGCACCATGAAGTACAACCCGCGCATCAACGAAGTGGTGGCGCGCATCGAAGGGCTGGCGTGGGCGCATCCGTATCAGCCCGAGGCGTTGTCGCAGGGCTGCATGCGGTTGATGGAACGCCTGGAAGCCGCGCTGGCCGAAATCACCGGAATGGACGCCGTGACGCTGCAACCCGCCGCCGGAGCGCACGGCGAGCTGACCGGCATTCTGCTGATTCGCGCGCTGCTCGCGCATCGCGGCAATCCGCGCAAGAAGATCCTTATTCCGGATTCGGCGCACGGCACCAACCCCGCCACCGCGGCCATCGCCGGCTACGAAGTGGAGAATATCCGGTCGAGCGAGACCGGCGCGCTGGACGTGGGCGCACTCGAACGGCTGGTCACCGAGGACGTGGCCGCGCTGATGGTCACCAACCCCAATACGCTGGGCGTCTTCGAGCACAACATCGTCGAGGCCGCCGGGATTCTGCACCGCAAGGGCGCGCTTCTCTACATGGACGGCGCCAACATGAACGCCCTGGTGGGCATCGCGCGGCCGGGCGATTTCGGCGTGGACGTGATGCACCTCAACCTGCACAAGACGTTCTCCACGCCCCACGGCGGCGGCGGCCCGGGCGCGGGTCCCGTGGCCGTGAAGAAGGCGCTGGAGCCGTTCCTGCCCGTTCCTCGGCTGCGGCGCTCCGGCCGGAAGCTGGCCTGGGACTACAAGCGCAAACACTCCATCGGCCGCGTCCGCGCCTTCTACGGCAACTTCGGCGTGCTGGTGCGCGCGCTCGCCTACATCCTGGCGCACGGCGGCCCCGGACTGCGCAACGCCACCGTGGACGCGGTGCTGAACGCGGTCTACATCCGCAAGAAACTCGAGCCGCATTTCGATTTGCCGTACGCGTCGCCGAATCTGCACGAGGTGGTGTTCAGCGACAAGCGGCAGGCGGAGCACGGCGTCCACACCGGCGATTTGGCCAAGCGCCTCATCGACTACGGATTCCACCCTTACACGGTGAGCTTCCCCATGATCGTCCACGGCGCGCTGATGATCGAGCCGACCGAGACGGAAGGCAAGAGAGAACTCGACCAGTTCATCGAAGCCATGATCTCCATCGCCGGTGAAGCGGCCGCCGATCCGCAATTGGTCAAGGGCGCGCCCTACGGCACGCGCACCAGCCGCGTGGACGAAGTCACGGCCGCGCGCAAGCCCGTGCTGCGATGGAAAGCGGAATAAACGCCACCGGCGTTAAGGGACTGCTGCTCGCGCTGGCGGTGGTCCTGGCCATCCGCATTCCGTTTCTCAACCAGGCCATCCAGGGCGACGACCACATCTACCTCTCCGAAGCCGCCCACGCGCAAGTGGACCCGCTGCATCCCAAGCACACGCCCTACGTGTTTCGCGGCGAGGTGGTGGACCTGCGCGGGCAGCCGCATCCGCCGCTGGATGGCTGGGTGCTCGGCGGCCTGCTGGCCCTCTTCGGCGATGTGCGGGAGGCGCCGTTTCACGCGGTGTACCTCGGGTTTTCGCTGATCGCGGTGGCCGCCATGTGGTCGCTGGCGCGGCGCTTCTCCCCCGCCCCGCTGTGGGCCACGCTGCTGTTCATCGCCGTCCCGGCGTTCGTGGTGAACGGCAATTCCCTCGAAGCCGACCTGCCGTTTCTGGCGTTCTGGATGGCGGCCGTCGCATTCTTCTGCGCCGGCCGCGTGGCGCTCGCCGCGCTGGCTATGGCCCTGGCCGCGCTGGCCGCCTACCAGGCCGTCTTCCTCACGCCGATCCTGGCGGCGTACCTTCTATGCCAATCCCGTCCGCCGGTGACGGCACGAGCCGGCTTGTGGGGCAGGTTGTCAACCTGCGGCGGGTTGTTAACCCGCCTCCGGACGCCCGTGCAAGGCCACCCCGGCGCTGAAGACCGACCTATCCACCTTGGCCACTGGCTGGCGATTCTGGTCCCGCCGGCCACGCTCGGGGCGTGGCAGATCTTCGAACGCGTCTCGACGGGCGCATTTCCGGCGGCCGTGCTGGCGGGCTATCTCACGGTCCTCGAGACGGCGCACGCCAAACTGGCCAATGCCATCGCGCTCGGCGGACACGCCTGGTTCCTGGTGTGTCCCGCGCTGGTTCCCGCGGCCGCCATCGCCGCCTGGCGCGCCCGCCGCGACCGCGACACCCGCTTCCTGCTGGCCTGGATCGCCATCTTCTTCGCCTGCGCGCTGGCCGTGTTCTTCGCCGGCGCGGCGCGCTACCTGCTGCCCATGGCCGCCCCGGTGGCGCTGCTGGCGTCGCGATTGCGCCGGCGATGGCTCGCCCTGGGGTTCGCCGCGCAACTGGCGTTGGGGCTGGGACTGGCCGCGGCCAACTGGCAGCACTGGGACGCCTATCGCCAGTTCGCGCGCCAACTGGCCCCGCGGACCGAGGGGCATCGCGTGTGGGTGGACGGCGAATGGGGCCTGCGCTATTACTTCGAGTCGCAAGGCGCGCTGCCGCTCCTGCGGACCCGGATACTGCGCCCGGGCGACGTGGTGGTGTCGAGCGAACTGGGCCACTCCGTCGAAGTCACGGCGCCCGTCGTGCCGCTGGCCGCGATGGAAATCCGCCCTTCGGTCCCGCTGCGCCTCATCGGCCTGGAGACGGGCTCGGCTTACTCGACGGCCGCGCGCGGCTATTGGCCGTTCGGGATCTCGGGCGGAGTGGTGGACCGCGTCCGCGCCAGCGTGGTGGGCGAGCGCCATCCGACGCTCGAATTCCTGGAGATGAACGCGCCCGAGGCCCCGGACCAAATCGTCGGCGGCATCTATGCGCTGGAGGACAACCGCTATCGCTGGATGGCGGACCGCGCGGTGGTGGCGTTGAAGAGCCCCGCCGTCCCGATGCCGCTGCGCGTGGTGTTCACCATTCCCGATGCGGCTGCCGCGCGGCGTGTGACGCTGCTGCTGGACGGGCGCGAGGTTGCCGCCGCGGCGTACGGCGCGCCAGGCCGGTACACGCTGGAATCGGCCGGGCCGCTGCGGGGCGCCATGGTCGAAGTAGTGGTGGACCGCACGTTCCGCGCGCCCGCCGACGCGCGCGACCTGGGAATCGTGCTGGAGGCGGTGGGGTTCGCGCCGTAGAGGATGCCGGTCCCGGCCCGGAACCGCGACCGTCAGGGAGCGGCCCGAGCCGCTCGTTCACACTCGCCGTTCCGTGTCCGGGCAGCGGCCGGGGCTCCGTTCCGTTGTATCCTGGGCGTATAGGAGAGTCTTCATGTCCAGCGGAAATCCGATTAATCCGGGCGCCCGGAAAGTGTTCTGCGTGAAGTTGCAGCGCGAGATGGAAGGACTGGACGAGGTCCCGTTCGATGGCCATCCGCTCGGCCGGAAGATCTTCGACAACGTCTCCAAGGAGGCGTGGAAGATGTGGGTCGAGCGCATGAAAATGATCATGAACGAGTACCGTCTGAACCTGGGCACCCCGCAGGCGCAGGAGTTCCTCTTGCAGCAGATGGACAACTATTTCTTCGGCGAAGGCGCGGCCGCGCCGCCGGACTTCGTGCCTGAAACCGGCCAGCACTAGGTCTTCGACCGTGTGATTTGGTGCCATTACCGGGCCGCTCGCTCACGCTCGCGCTTCCGGACAGAACCGCGAGCGTGAGCGAGCGGCCCGTGGCAAAGGAACAGTTTCTCGCGGTCAAGGCACTAGCGGCCTGCGGCATGCGGAATGACGAGTATTTCCGGGGGTAGCCGCTTCCAGGATGTTGGCAATCATCTGAAAACGCAGTTTTCTGAATTCTTGCCGTAAGGCGAGCGACATCATCGCGCCGAAGGCGCAATCATCGAGGGGGAGGCGAAGGCCCGTTGGTGGGGCGATCGCCTGATCGTGGACGTCCGACATCCCACAACCGCTCGCCGTTCACCCAAGCTTCCATCCATTGAGCGAAGGTGAGTCCTTTCCGCCGCTGGTAATCCATCTCCCCTTCAACCAGATCCACGATCTCTCCCTCGCCGGTCGAACAGTCGATTGCCGACGCGTTCCAACAACCCCAATCGCAGATCTGAACGAGTCTCTTGGGCCAGCCGCCGTCGAAGAGTACCTCTGAGCCAGGATCGTCGAGGTCCTGAAGGTACTGGTCCACCAGCGTAAGTCCCTGTTCGTGTGCGTGGCCGCCTTCCAGGCCGAATAAGCCGTAACCCGGACCAAAGCCGCCATTGGCAACCTCGACCCACAACCTGGACAACAGCGGAGGGAGCGAGAACCCCAACCGCCTCACCGCCGCGTTTGCTGCTTCCCTCGTGACGGGCGGCAGCGGGGCGCGACGCAGGTGGGTCCCCATGGAGGTCCAGCGCTTCGGATCAAGAGCGCGCTCCTTGATCGCCGCAACTAGGTCGTCCTCGGTCATACTGAACCTCCTATGTCCGATCATCCCACTGGTATAGGCAAACGGAGTATCGTGTCTCAAAGGCGGAGAAGGATGGAACCCTGCCGTTGGAGCGGCAGGGTTCCGTGTTCGGCAACCGTTCGACAGGTAAACCAAACAGAGCTGGTTCCAACCTGCCACGAGACCACTGCCGTTGTCCAGTTCCGCCTGCGATGACGCATGGCGGTGGTTCACGGCGAAGCGGTTCTGCGGCAAAGGTTTTGCCTTGGTCAAGGCTGCCAAGCGGTTTTCTACATCTGCACTCACTGTGACCGCGGCCATCGCTATTGCAGCAACGACTGCCGCGAGCAAGCTCGCCGTCGGCAGCGGCGGAGCGCCAACAGGCGCCACCAACAGAGCCCTGAAGGACGGCTCGATCATCGTGATCGCCAGCAGGCGTACAGGTGCCGCTTGCGGCAACCGCAACCGCGCGTGACGGATCAAGGTTCCGTTTCGATCGTTTCCCCGGCATTATTCGATTGTGGAATGGCCGATGCGGTAGAGCATCCTCCGGGGTCGCAGCCCTGGCACGAAAGACAGCCCGCGTTGTGGCTGCGCTGCCGGATCTGCGGCCGCGCCGGACGCTTCATCGATTCATTTCCACGCATTCCACACCGAAGGTGAGCTATCTCATGATCAGTCCGGAAACCCGCGCGCAGATTCGTCGCTACTTTTACGTCGAGCACTGGAAAGTCAGCGATTTCCCAAACCGTGATCGCCCCGCCAGGTAACCCGCCTCCTCTTCGGTAGTTGCCGGCGGGACGATGTCCGCGAGCATTCCTGCAAACTTTGGCAGGGTGCGCTTTGGCTCTTGATCTGACAAGAGAAATATGGTCAGATAAACGTATGGCCTCTGACCCCGAATTGGAACTCCGCGGCCGCCTTGTCCGTTCCCTTGGCACACTCCGCGACATGCTCCCTGGCTGTTTTGTCAAACGCGGCCGGCGTTGTGGTAAGCCCAATTGCCGCTGTGTCTCCGGTAAACCCGAGGATTTGCACCCTCAACTGGCCCTCTCGGTTCTCATCGAAGGCAAACTTAAGACCGTCCACTTGACCGCCGCGCTCGCCCAGGAGGCTCGCCGCGGGGTCGAACTCCATCGCCGGTTTCAGGAGTTGGAAGCCCGCATCTGCGCCATAAACCTCTCCCGCCTGGGCCGCAAAAAGCAGTCCCCTCGACAGCCTTGAGCCGCCGGCGATTCGAAGCCTATCTCGACAAGGTCTTTGACTTCTTTCCTTGCGTCTCCGCGATGCCCGAGGGGCGGCGCAGCCCGCAGCATCCCTGGCGCAAGGTGTTCGCCGCGCTGTTTCTGGGCGCCGCCGGGCAGATGTCCTCACTGCTGGAGATAGAAGCCGAGTGCCGCAGAGGATCGCTGGCCAAGCGCATCGGCCCGCTCAGCAACAACACCTTCGCTTACGCCATGCAGCGCCAGAGCCCGGAGGACCTTTTCGCCCTCGGCTGCGGCGTCGCCAGACAGATCAAGCGTAATGCGATGCTGGACTCCAGTTGGTCTCGCGGCTTCGTCGTGGCCGCCGTTGACGGCATCGAGATCTGTAGTTCCTATACGCGCTGTTGTCCGCGCTGTCTGGAGCGCCGCGTCGAGCGGAAGGTTGACGGGCAAGTCCGCGAATGTATCCAGTACTATCACCGTATCGTTGCCGTGGTGGTGGTGAGCGGCGAGTTTCCCGTTCCCCTGGGGTTGCGCTTTCAGCAACCTGGCGAGTGCGAGGTTGCCTGCGCCCGGCTCCTTCTTCAGGACTTGGTGCAGTCGCTGGGAAGGCGCTACTTCGACATTCTGGTCGCCGACGCGATCTATCTTCAGAAACCGTTCATCGAGCACATCGAGCAACTCGGGCTGCGCTGGCTGATCAACCTCAAGGAGAACCAGCCCGACCTGTTGGCGTCGGCCGAACGCCTGACTGCTGGACCCGCTCACGGAACCGATGCCGACACGGATCGTCAACTCGATTTCTGGCACTTGCCGGAGATCTACTGGCCCGTTGCCGACCGCTCGATTCGCGTCCTGAAAACCGTGCGCCGCCGCCGGCGCTCACGCGTCGTTGTGAAAGACAAGTCCGTTCCGGCCCGGCGGCAGACCCAATCGACCGAGGACACCGCCACCAACTTCTACGCCAGCAACCTGGAACTGGGCGCGATCCCGCCGTTGTTCCTTCACCAACTCGGCCGCAGCCGGTGGAAGATCGATGCCCAGGTGTTTCAGACGATCACGACGGATTCCCACCTGAAGAAACCCTCCGCGCACCAGAGCCAAGCTTTGGTGGTGTTGACGATGATCCGCCTGCTGGCCTACACCCTCAGCCTGCTGTTCTACCATCGCCAGGTGTTGAGCCATGGGTCCGGTGCCGCCCCGGCCACCTTCCGCGAACTTGCCGCCTCCTTGCGCCGTCCCGCCCGGCCCTCCGGCTGAACCCTTCACGCTCCCTCCCACCTGCCATCCCGACCGATCCACAGGAGCCTTGCGGCTGACGTGTGCCTCCCCTTGCCCCGGCAGCGGCAATTACCGCCCGGCCAGGCCCATTGTCAATGCCTTCCGCCATATCCAAATCTCACCGACAGCACCCATGCCGCGCATCCACTTGACCATCAGACCCTTATGCTGCTCCCACAGCCCAATATGGGAAATCGCTGGATCAGAACCCCAGGTTGATAATGCAATCCTCGCCCGCACCCACGTCCGCGCGAATGTGCAGATTCCGGCTGGCGGCGTCGTAGAACCAGGCGCCGGCGGCCAGCGCGGCAAGCGATTCCACGGGGCGGTAGACGCGAGTTTCGAAGCTCACCGTGGCCGGGCGATCCACGTGGTGCACCACCCACTGGTAGCGCCGCTCCTTTTTGGACTCGATCTCCAGCCGCATAATGTCGGCGGCGGGCGCGGCGTGCACCTGCGAGTATTTGCCGATGTCCTCTTCCAGCAGGAAGAACTCCGCGCCCAGCTTGGGAAAGTAGTGCAAGGCCATGCCGGCGGCGCTGTCCAGCGGAACGATCGTGCCATTGCGCGCGAAGACGGGGAGCGATGGCGTCTCGACGGCGATGGTGGTCTTACCAGAAACCACCTGGTTGGTATCCAGGTTGGTCCAGATGCCCTGCGGCAGATACACCTGGCGCCGCCCGGTCGCGTCGGTGATGGGCGCGATCAGCATTTCGTCGCCCAACATGAACTCGTCGGCGTGGCCCGCACACTCGGGGTCGGCGGGAAACTGGAAGGGCAGGGGATGCCACAGGGGATGGCCGTAGTAGTCGGCCTCGGGGCCATACACCGTGAAGAAGGACTGCAACTGGTTGCGGAAGTCGCTCAGCCCCACGGCGCCAGCGGCGGCCCGCGGCACCAGCGATCCGAGTTGCCGCGCGCGCACCGTCAGGGCCGCGTCGGCGCCCGCGAACTTCGCCAAGTCGAACGAAGGGTAGATCACGCCCGACATGGCGCCCTGCACCATGCTAGTCAGCGCGTCTCGCAGTCCCGTCCACGAGGCCGCCGCGGTGTACTGCCAGGGCAGGGAAGCCTGTCCGGCGCGGTTGTGCTCGCGGAAGATCTCTTTGGGGTGGCGGACCGTAGTAGAAGAAGTAATCGACGCGCGGGGCCTCGATGCGGTAGCGGCCGGCCGAGGTGAAATCGAAGCGCCAGGGGCCGGCGCCAGGATGGAATTCGCCGTAGCCGGCGGTGGAGATCAGGAACGGGATAGCGGCGGAGACGGCTTTCCCGGTGAGGTCGAATTGCGGATCGGGACGCGGCCCCAGGCCGTAGAAGCGAACGCCTGCCGGCGCCTCGCGTTCCCAGGCCACTCCCTGCCCGGACGCTTCCGGTTCGGAGAGATCCTTCATCAGGGTCTGGCCCTTCGAACGGAGAACGGCGACCAGCAGGCCGTGCTTCTGAATGACCACCTCCATCGAGTCGGAGCGGATGCGCAGCGCGCCGGGCGTATCGTCGATGTGGATGGCGACCGGTCCGCCCTCGGGACGCGGCAACGCGGCGAGCGGCCCGGCGAGCGTGCGCCGGAAGCGGAACGTGCTGTCGGAATACCACTGCAATTCGGCGCTGCCCCGGTCCAGCGTGAACTCGATGCGGTTGCCGTGCGGGGCGAACGCCAGCAGGGTGGCCACCGCGGCCAGGGCCTGCGCGGGCATCAGAGGAGCACCATCTCGCGCTGAATCTCGCCGGTGACGCGGGCCTCGCGATCGCCCACGAACATGTCGATCTCGGAGCGCACGCCGAATTCCGGCAGGTAGATGCCGGGCTCGATGGAGAAGCAGGTCCAGGGCGCGACGCGGCGCTCGTCGTGGGTTTCCAGATTGTCCATGTTGGCGCCGCTGCCGTGCACTTCCACGCCGATGGAGTGGCCGGTGCGGTGGGTGAACCACTCGCCGAAGCCGCTCTGGGCGATCACCGCGCGTGCCGCGTCGTCCACCTCGAAGCCGCACAGCGGGTAGCCGGCGGCCATGGCGCTCAGCACGCGCTCGATGGCGGCGTCGCGGGCGGCGGTGACGATGGCGAACACCTTGCGGATCTCGTCGGGCGGAGTATCGCCGCAGAAAGCCGTCCAGGTGATGTCGTAGTAGACGGCGCCGGGCCGGTCGAGCTTGGCCCACATATCCAGCAGCACCCAATCGCCGCGGCGGATGGGCGCTGGTGACCTCTTCGGTGGGCTCGTAGTGGGGGTTGGAGGCGTTGGCGTTGCACCCCACGATGGGGCCGTGGTCGGTGACCATGCCGGCCTGGGCGAACCCCTCCAGGACGAAGCGCTTGACCTCGATTTCCTGAAGCGGCGCGCCGTTGCGCGTGCGCTCGCGGATCAACGCGAAGGCCTCGGCGCGGACGCGGTCGACGCGGCGGCCGGCTTCCAGGTGCGTTTCCAGCGCTTCGGGCGTCCAGCGCGCTTCGAAGGCCTGGATCAGCTCGGCGGAGCTGACCACCTCGACGCCCAGGCTGCGCACCAGTTCCATGGTGCCGCCATCCACCATGGAGACGTACGGGATGGCGCACAGCGGCGAGTACTGCATGGCCACGCGCCGCGCCCGCGGTGAGGCGGCGCAGGGCGTCCACCTGTTCGGTCCAACTGGAGTAGGGGATGCGGTCGCCCGGGCAGGTCGCCGAGCATGTTGCGCTCGATGCGGTGCTCCATGCCGCGCGGTTCGCCCGTCGGCGGGGATCAGGTAATACCAGCGCCGCGTGGGCGTGGCGGTGGGCAGGCCGAGCACGCGGTAAGCCAGCGGGTCGCGCAGGTGGTGATCGAAGAACAGCCAGCCATCGAGGTTCTGGCTGCGGATTTGTTCCTGAATTGCATCGAGTTGCATAGGGCTAATTCAGGATAGCCGATGGTGGCGGGGGGCTGCGCTACCGTACCGGCTCGTAGACGATTCCCGACGCCACATCGAACTTGCGGTAGTTGCGGTACTCGGCGGTGTACACTTCCTCGGGGCCGCGTTTGGTGGTTTGATCGGCCTTCACTCTCAGGGGCATCCAGAAGGGTTTTTCGTCGATGGATACCGGGCCATAGTTGACCGTGGCCACCAACCCCGTCCACTCCCGCG
>CAWCVR010000003.1:0-319150 GCA_963799105.1 Bryobacterales bacterium | reverse complement strand
GGAGGTGGGCACGATCACCAGTATCGCCACCGGCATCGCCAAGGTGTCGGGTCTCCCCGGCGTGGGCTTTGATGAATTGGTGACGTTTCCCGGTGAAGTGCTCGGCATCGCCTTCAACGTGGACGAGGACGAAATCGGCGTCGTTCTGCTCGGCGAATACTGGCATCTCCACGCGGGCGATGAAGTCCAGCGGACGGGCCGGGTCATGGACGTGGCCGTGGGAGACGGATTGCTGGGGCGCGTCATCGACCCGCTCGGCCGGCCACTCGATGGCAACGGTCCGGTGGCCTCTGGCAAGCGCCTGCCCGTTGAACGCCCCGCCCCGCCCATCATGGACCGCGCGCCTGTCACTGTGCCCCTCCAGACCGGCCTAAAAGTCATTGATGCGCTCATTCCCGTTGGACGCGGCCAGCGCGAGTTGATTCTCGGCGACCGCCAGACGGGCAAGACCGCCATCGCGATCGACACCATCCTCAACCAGCGCGACCAGAATGTGCTGTGCGTTTATTGTGCCATCGGGCAGCGCGCGTCCGCCGTCGCGAAGGCCGTGGCAACCTTACGGGAAAAGGGCGCGATGGATTACACCGTCATCGTCGTCAGCGAGGGCAACGACCCGCCGGGCCTCGCTTACATTGCTCCTTACGCCGCGACCAGCATCGCGGAGTCTTTCATGGAGGCGGGCCGGGATGTGCTGATCGTTTACGACGACCTCACCCATCACGCGCGCGCCTACCGCGAACTCTCTCTCTTGCTGCGCCGCCCGCCCGGTCGCGAAGCGTTTCCCGGCGACATCTTTTATATCCACTCGCGGCTGCTCGAACGTGCGACGCATTTGCGGCAGGAACTCGGCGGCGGTTCGCTCACCGCGCTACCTATAATCGAAACCGAAGCGCAGGACATCTCCGCCTATATTCCGACTAACTTGATTTCCATCACGGACGGGCAGATCTACCTCTCGCCGTCGCTATTCGAATTGGGCGTGCTGCCTGCGGTCGATGTCGGAAAATCCGTTTCGCGGGTAGGCGGCAAAGCGCAACGCGCGGCCTACCGTGCGGTGGCGGGCGATCTCAAGCTAGCCTACGCGCAGTTTGAGGAGCTCGAAACCTTTTCCCGGTTCGGAGCCCGCCTGGATGAAGGCACCCGCAAGACTATCGAACACGGACGGCGAATCCGCGCCTGCCTTAAACAGCCGGAATTCGCCCCGGTGTCCGTGCCCGAGCAAATCGCCGTGCTGCTGGCATTGACCGCGGAACTCTTCGACCGCGTGCCCATTGACCAGATAACGGACGCCGAGCACGCCCTAATCAAGGCGGCGGCCGATATCCCAGCGGACGTGCGCGGGCGATTGGATACCGCCGACAAACTTGAGCGACGAGGACCGCAAAGCGATTGTCGAGATCGCGCGCAAATCGCTTGCTCCCTTCCAGCCCAAGACCGAGCCAAGCCTGAACCCGAGCCAAGCCGAAGCCGGAGTCAAGCCCAAGCCTAAACCCGAGGAGAAGTCATGAGCAACACCACGGCGAGCCTGCGCCGAAAGATCGGCGGAGCGGGGGATCTGCAATCCGTCGTCCGCACGATGAAGGCAGTTGCCGCCTCCAGCATCGGACAATATGAGAAATCGGTGAGCGCGTTGGCCGACTACTATCGCACAGTGGAGCTGGGGTTGGGCGCATGCTTCCGGGAAAGCGGGCCGGCGCCCTTGATCGCAGAACGGGAAGGAAAAACAGTTGCCGGTGCGATTGGCGCGGTCGTGTTCGGTTCAGACCAGGGACTGGTGGGCCAGTTTAATGATGTGGTGGCCGATTTTGCGGTCAAGACGCTGGCGGCTCTACCGGCCAAAGCCGAGGTATGGGCCGTCGGTGAGCGCGTTCATGAGCGCCTGGCGGACGCGGGCCTGCCGCTGAGGGGGCTCTTCACGGTGCCGAACTCCGTCAAGGCCATCACCCCGCTCGTCGGGCAAATTCTCGTGGAGAGCGAGGCGCACCAACGCCACGGTGAAGTCACCGAACTCCACCTCTTCTACAACCGCCCCACGTCCGGAGCGGTTTATGCGCCCGTCACTCAGCGATTGCTACCGCTGGACGAAAACTGGCGACGCAAGCTGGCCGAACTTCCCTGGCCGACGGGAACCTTGCCCGAGGTCATGGGTGACGGCATCGCAACCTTGCGGGCGCTTATCCGCGAATATCTTTTCGTCTCGCTCTTCCGGGCGTGCGCCGAATCCCTCGCCAGCGAGAACGCGAGCCGCCTGGCGGCGATGCAACGCGCCGACAAAAACATCGACGAATTGCTGGAGGACCTCAACGGGACATTTCATCGTTTGCGCCAGAATGGCATCGACGAGGAACTGTTCGATGTCATTTCCGGCTTCGAAGCGCTGAGCGCAAAAAGGAACTAATGCGCATTGACGTGGCTAGAGACCAAGAGTCGGATGGGCGTTCTGCAGGATCGCGGCGATCTTCGCCCCATGCGTGCTGAGAGCGCCCCAGTCAGATCGTGACACTGAAGGTATTGAGATGAAGATCGATTCAACGGATTTCCGTGTGCGGCCCGGAGAAGAAGTCAAACTCGCGAAGTGGCCGACGATTGTGAAGCCCTTTTGCAAGTCGAAGAAGCCGTATCAAAAACTCCTGGGAGAACACGTTGAGGAGTTGAGCTCGCTGCAACGCCTTCACTACGCGTCCAACCGCTATGCGTTGCTGATGATTTTTCAAGGAATGGACGCCGCCGGCAAGGACGGCGCCATCCGGCACGTCATGTCCGGGGTGAATCCGCAGGGCTGCCAGGTTTCCAGTTTCAAACAGCCGAGCGCCGAGGAACTGGAACACGATTTTCTCTGGCGCACCACGTGCAGGCTTCCCGAACGCGGGCGAATCGGCATATTCAATCGTTCCTATTACGAGGAAGTGCTGGTTGTTCGGGTGCATCCGGAGCTTCTTCGCAGCCAGGGGCTTCCGGAAGAGTTGCGCAATGAGAAAACCGTGTGGGAGGAGCGGTATCGCTCTATCGTGGACCTGGAGAGCCACCTTTATCGGAACGGAACGCGGACCATCAAAGTATTCCTACACCTTTCGCAGGAAGAACAGCGAAAGCGATTCCTCGAGCGCATTGATGAGCCAGAAAAGAACTGGAAATTCAGCCTTGCGGACATTCACGAGCGCAAATACTGGACGCATTACATGAAGGCGTATGAGGCTTGCCTGACCGCAACAAGCACCCATGGCGCGCCCTGGTACGTCGTTCCCGCCGACGACAAGGAGAATGCCCGGTTGATTGTTTCCCAAATCGTGCTCGATGCGCTCGACGATCTGAAGATGGCCTATCCGAAAACCACCGGGGAGCGGCGGCGGGAACTAAGTGCTATCCGCAAACGGCTCTGACGGAGCGCTTATGAGCGGGAAGCGACTCCAACGGTGGCGGGTGATCGGCATGGCCGGCCGGCGGCCCGGGCGGATACTGCATCCGGGGGCGCCGAGCCCGAAGGTTGCCGGCTGAAACTCAGTCGGGCCCGGCCGGTGTGACAGGAACTGGAGGATAGGCATCATGCAACCGACACCTGGAGTCGAGGCGAACGAAGATCTGAAATCCCTGCCCTTGCCGGAACTGCAGGCAACGTTGGGATCGTCACCGGATGGCCTCAGTCAGGCTGAGGCCCAGCGCCGGCTGGCGCAGTACGGATACGAGATCGCCGAGCAGCGCACCAATTTGTTCCTCAAGTTCCTAAGCTACTTCTGGGGACCTATCCCTTGGATGATCGGGGCGGCGGTGATTCTGTCCGGACTCGTGCGGCACTGGCCGGACTTCTTCATCATCCTGGTTCTCTTGCTCGCCAATGCCATAGTCGGCTTCTGGGAGGAGTTCCAGGCAGGTAACGCCATCGCCCGGTGATGAATTGATCAGGTGCGCCGAACAGTCAAGGGGCTTTCCGCGCCGAGAGGGCGCTTATGATTTGATGCGCTGGCGGAATGCCGACCCGCCCGCTATGTGTTGATGACGGTGGGGGAGTGGGCCATTTTGGCGGGGCCAGGGTGGGCCACGCCGCCAACACTTGATGGCGGTGAATGGACCGTCCGGCGTGAAGGACCTCCCGACGGGAGTGCTCTGGTCGTTTTGGAGTTGCCCTATTCCTCGGGGAAATAGGCGTTGCTAGAATGCGCAGCACCAAGGGCAAGGAGCCAACTGGTTTCAAGAGGGATGATTAGCGCCACAACCTCTGCCAGCCCATGGCGGGGAAAAGACATCCGGGAGAACGGGCTGGCCGGCCAGCCAGCCGGGCTATCTCCGGCACCCGATCCAGGAGACACAGCTTTGATAGAGTGTTGAGTTTCCACGGAACCGGATATCGGTGCCCCGGAGAGGAGTGACATTCCCCTCCGGGGCATGAGCTTCTGGGAGCAATGACCTCCCATGGGCCCTCACGAGAATCCTACAAGCCATGCCGAAAAGCAAGCGGCGCCACGGACGGAAACGGCTGGCTCGCCGGCCGCGGACCCGCCGGTGCCTGCTTGAAGGGATGCGACAGCGGTTTCGGCCACGACACGCGCGGCAGCGCTATTGCAGCGAGGCTGCCGGCAAGGCGGCGCGGCACGTGGTCGCGAGTGGAAGGCCCAGACAGAGCTACCGGACCACGGCGGCGGGCAAACAGAAGCGGAACGAGCAAAGCCGGCGATACCGGGAGCGCGTCAAAGAGCCGAAAACCACCAGCAGAAAGAAGCCGTTCCGGAGGCCGCGAGGGTAATCCCTAAGAAGTTTTTTCGACGCCTGTTGCGACCGGCCCGGCTGCTACGAGGGATTCGTGCGCCAGCGGCGATCGCCGCTGCAACGCTTCTGCTCGCACGGCGTGCCGGCGTGCGATGGAGCGCGTCTGGGAACGCGAGCGGCACTGGCAACGGACACGCGCCGGTTGAGCGGAATCCCGCGTGCGGCGAAGTGTCCAGGCGGTGGGAATGGCGCCGCCAGTTAACCGTGACATATTGATCGGCGCCGGCCACTGGCTTACATTCAACCTGTCCCGCAAGGAAGGGGACGCGAGTGCTGCGCTGGGCCGACAACAATCTGCTCGATCTGAAGTGGGAGGAGATCGGCGAACACTACGGACGCTATCGCTTGCACGTGCCGGAAGCGGAACGCGCCATGGCGCGGTCGCTGGAGCGCTATGGGCAGTTGTCGCCAGTCGTGGTGTGCCGGCGCCAGGACCGCTACGAACTGATCGACGGCTTCAAACGCCTGGGCGCGGCACGCGGACTGGCGCAGATCCCGCGTCTGTCGGCCCGGCTCTGGAGGCCGACGAGCGCACGGCGAAGGCGGCCATCTACGGGCTGAATCGCGCCGGGGGCCGCACGCGGGAACTGGAAGAAGCCTGGATCATTCAGGCGCTGGTGCGGGAAGACGGCATGAGCCAGGTGGAGGTGGCGGAACTGTTGGGACGCCACAAGAGTTGGGTGTGCCGGCGGCTGGCGCTGATCGAGCGGTTGGGACCGAAGGCGAAAGACGAACTGCGCGTGGGCCTGTTGACGCCCACGGCGGCGCGGCAGATCGTGCGGTTGCCGCAGGGCAACCAGGCGGAAGTGCTGGAAGCGATCCGGCGCGAGGCGCTGTCGAGCGCGGAGTTGGCGCGGCGTGGTGGACCTGTGGCTGCGATGCTCCGAACGCCGCCAGCAAGAGTACCTTCTGGCGCATCCGCGCGAAGCGCTCTCGCAGGCCAAGGGAGTGCTCCCCGCGGTGCGCGATCCGCGGCTGAGCGAAGCCGGAAACCAGGTATGGAAGCGCGTCGGGCTGCTGCTGGATGTGCTGGGGCGCATGGAAGTATGGCTGGCGCACCAGGGCCGCACGGGGCTGACGCCGGAGGATCGCGTGATCCTGTCGCCCCGTTTCCAAAAGCTGGCGCGGGATGCCGGATCGGTGGCGGCGCTGAGCCAGGACTTCGTCAGCGAACTGGAGCACGCATGAACGAAGTCCACACGCAACGAGATCGTCCGGTTGCACTATGGCGGCACTTCGCAGCGCCGCATCGCACGCCTGCTGGGAATCGACCGCAAGAGCGTGGCCCGCGTGCTGGCGGCTCACGAAGAATCGCCGCGCGGGCGCCGCGGAAAAGGAGCGCGCACGCCGGCCGAGCCTGCTGGACCCGTTCGCGGATCAGATCGCGCAACTGCTGGAACGCTATCCCGAACCTGACGGCGGTCCGCCTGCACGAGGAACTGCGCCGGCTGGGATTTCAGGGCCGCTACACCATCGTGCGCGAGCGGCTGCGCAGGCTCCGGCCGCATGCTGCCGAAACCGCCCGTCGAGCGATTTGAAACGGCTCCAGGGGTGCAAGCGCAGATGGATTATTCGCCCTACGACATCGCCTTCACCGCCGAAGGCCGGCGCCGCGTGCATGCCTTCAGTTATATCCTGGCTTACTCGCGCCGCCAGTATGTGCGGTTCGTGGAGAGCGCAGGACTTTGCCACCACCATCCGCGAACACGTCCGCGCCTTTGAGTACCTGCGGTGGTCTGGCCGCCACCTGTCTGTACGACAACATGAAAGTCGTGGTGACCGGTTATGACGGCGATCAGCCGATTTACAACACCCGCTTTCTGGCTTTCGCCACTCACTATGGCTTTCAACCCTGGGCATGCCGCCCCCATCGTCCGCAAACGAAAGGTAAGGTTGAAAGGCCATTTTGCATATTTCGAAACCAACCTGCTCAACGGCCGCACCTTCACTTCGCTGGAGCACCTGAACGAGGTCACGGCGCAATGGCTGGCCGAGACCGCCGATGTGCGCTTCCATCGCGAAATCAAGCGCCGGCCCATCGACCTGTACCAGGAAGAGAAGCCGCACCTGCTGAGCTTTGCCCGCGCGAGCCTACGACACCGCTCAGGTCCTCTACCGGACGGTGAACCCGGAAGGCCATGTGGCGTACCGGCAGAACTTCTACTCCGTGCCCTGGCAGCGCATCGGCGAACTGCTGCCGGTGCGCATCACCGAGAAGGAACTGATCGTCTACGGCCCCGATGTGAAAGAGATCGCCCGCCATGAACTTTACCCTTCCGGGATCACCGGAGAGAAGCGCAGCCTGCCGGAACATGCTCCCGGGCGCGATCACCAACAGAAATACGAGTTGCTGAAACAGCGCTTCGCGGAGTTCGGGCCGGACGGAGTCCTGTTTTTCGACGAACTGATCCGCACCCGCCGCTGCGGGAAAGACGAGGCGGCACGCGTGCTGGGCCTGCTGGCCACCTATCACCGCGAGGACCTGGCGCGCGCGCTGGAACGCGCCGTCCGGTACCGCGCCTTCTCCTGGTCGGCGGTGGAACGGATCCTGGCGGCGCAGGCGCGCCCCGCTCGGTGTGGGAGTCGCTGGCAACCGAAGCGCAGGAACAACTCGACGAGATCTTCCGGCAGTCCCCCTTATCGGCTCGCTCCACGGCGGAGTATCAGCCACTGCTGGAAGAAACGGTCCCTGGCGATGAAACAGAAGACGAAGACAACGACGACAAAGATAACGATGACGAAGGACGACCCCGCTGCGTGACCAGTGCTTGAGCCACTGCGCCACGCTGGGGATTCCGCTGGACCCCGCCGCGCTGGATGAACTATTGTCCAGGGCGGAGAAAGAGAGCCTCTCCACCTGCAGTTCCTCGATCTGCTGTTGGGAGCGCAGGCCGATGCCCGCCGCGAGCGCGGAGTAGCGCGCCGCATTCGCGAAGCGCACTTTGCGGAGGAGAAAGACCTGGAGGGATTCGACTGGCAGTTCAACCCCAAGGCCTTCGACCGCGTGCAGATCGAAGAGCTAGCCACGGGCGATTTCATCCGGCGCCGCAGCCAACCTGATCCTGGTCGGCTGGAGCGGGATCGGGAAAAGTCACATCATCCAGGCGGTAGGGCAGAAGGCCTGCGTGCATGGCTACCGCGTTCTGTACCGCACCTCCGCGCGAGTTACTGTCCGACCTGACCGCGTCGCTCGCCGACAAAACTCTGCCCGCACGCCTGCGCCGCTACGCGAGCCCGGATTTGTTGATTATCGATGAGTTCGGGTTCGACCGCATCGAACGCGTCGAGTGCCCGGAAGCCGCCCACCTGCTATACAAGATCATCGCCGCACGCAATCAGAAGCGCTCGACCGCGGTAGTGACCAACGTGGATTTCGACAAGTGGGGAGAATATCTGCCCGACGGTCCGCTGGCCATGGCCTTCCTGGATCGACTGGTCGAGCGAGCGATCATTCTGAAAATCACAGGCAAATCCTACCGCGCCTGGCTGGCTCAACAAGCCGCCGAGGCCGAAGCTGCAAAGAAAGTGTCGAAGTAAAAGACTGCTGGCCGTCCTGGCCGATTTTTCAGCTCCAGTGAAGGCCGGAGCGTAACCCCCGCGCTGGTCCGTTTTACCCCGCCGAAATGGCCCAGTTTTTCGCCGTGATCGACACGCTATGCCCGATGCTTCGTGCCAGCTCGTAGCGGTGTAAGCTGGCGACATCCGTAAACTCATGGTGGCAAAACTGGTGGCAATGCCGATAGATTCCGGCGCCATTCTGTAGAGTCAGTGGACACTCGCCGCGCGTAAGTGTTTGAAAACTGGTCTCGGTGGACGGACTGGATGCCCCACCGAGGTATTCGTAATCAGCAGGTCTCCGGTTCAAGCCCGGAGGGTGGCTCCATCTATGTTGCCTGTAATCATTCGATTACGGGTAGACTTCCGATTGACTGTGCCGCTGAATTGTCTGGAGTTGGCACACAAGCCGGCACACAGGAACCTGGGGATGGACGTTGGCGAAAGGTGAATTCCGTTCAAAAGCGGCAATGAAGCCAGCTTCAGAGCAGATCAAACTACGTTTGCGGAAGACTCGAAGCAATGAAGAACAATCAGTAGGTCTCCCGAAGCGTTAGGAAGCGCTCGGGCGCGCACTCCGTTCGATACAAGGTGTCCTGCGAGTTGAAGAGAGTCTACACGTCAAATACCGATCGTTGTTGGAACAGGGGAATCGGCAACGGTGACGCGAAAAATCCCAGCGGGATCACGACGTATCCGATAGTTGAGTGCTTCGACGCCGGCGGACTTGGTCAACCGGCCCGCCACCACTCCGAACCGGCTGCATAGTCGCGGGGGGCCGGCTCAATTGTGAGAGGGGGAACGACACCCACTCGGAGTTCCTCACATTGGCGCTGAAACTCAAACTGCAATTCTGGTAGCATGCGCATCCGGGAGAACCGTATGGCTTCTTTTCGCTCTTTGTGCGTAGTAGCCTTTCTGGTGATTGCCGCATTTTTCGCGGCCCCTTCGTTCGGCGAGACAACTGCTTTTCGCGTTGAACGAGTCGCAAATCAGGTTCCGGCTGAGTCCACACCCGGTCGTGGAGATCCCGGTCGTCAATACGTCAGGTAAGGCACTGTCCGGAAACTTCAAGCTGGAGTTGTTGGCTACGGACGATTCCGTGGAGTCGGTGGTTACAGGTACGTTCCCGGCGACAGCTACGTCGGCAAGATCGCCGGCATCGGCTCTCGCGACCTGTTGGGTCTCGATGCCAGCCAGCCGTTCAGTTCCGACCTGCAGCTTCTTGCCGAGGCGCTGATGTATTCGGCTCAATCCAACTGGTGGTCGGGAAATGTCCTGCTTGCCGGCGGAGAGGACTACGCGCGCGACGTAGGGCAAATGTATTCGGGCCTGATCGGCAAGTCGCTGGCGCCGGTTCGAGATGCAATCAACGCGGCCTACTCGCGGGGCGATAGGCTCCCAAAGAACGATGCGCAACTGAAAGCGGTTCTCGACGCCAAGGGTCTCGACAGCACCAAGATCCTCGACCCGTGGGGAATGCCCTACCGCGCGGAGTTCTCACTTAGCGGATCGAACGACGTGTTGAAGTTCAAAAGCAATGGCCCGGACAAACTTCCCGGCACGCCCGATGACGTGGAATCGACCGTGATCCAGTGGCAATACTTCCGGCGGACCGGCCAGATCATCGACCTGGCTGTGCAGGAGTACCCGAAACAGACGGGTGAGTACATTCGTGACTATGCAACGCCGCACCGGGCGATGATGGCACGGGGCGTTGACACGGAAGCGCTGGTCGATCCCTGGGAGCACAGGTACCGATTTGCCTTTGACACAAGCGGGGCGTACTTCAGAGTCTCTGTCGCCAGTGCGGGTCCCGACGGAGTTTTCGATTCGCCGCGAACGCCGTCGTGGGACGACGTGCCGGAATGGACCTCATTGGTGCGTTACTTCGTCGCTGAGTCGGCCGCTCTGGAGCGGGCTCTCGATGAGTACTTCGCCAAGACCAAGCAGTTCCCACAGAACGAAGATGAACTCAAACCGATCCTCGCCGCAGCGAAACTGGAAGGCGACCAATTGCTCGATCCGTGGGGTCGCCCCTACCATTTCAGCTTTTCCAGGCGGAGCCGCTATTGGGATACCTTGATGATCGGATCGACGAATGGAAGAATCCGCACCTGATCGGCAACTACGCGATTGCGGCGGCCAGCATCAAGCATGCAATACATATTGCGCACGCTCGCGAACTGCTCTCGCGAATGGCTCACCAAGAGGGAGCCGCGACCTACTGGAACCTGGAAGCAAATACGACTCCCTTCTATGGATGGGGTCACGCCGGCCGCATGGAGACAACGGCGCTTGCCGTCGAAGCGTTGGCTATGCTGCAGACGCTCGGTAATGATTCGGCCGAGGATGCGCAGGTGAATCGCGGCCTCCAGTACTTGCTCACGCACAAGGATCGTTATTGCACGTGGTTCTCTACGCAGGCAACTCAGAACGTAATCGAGGCTCTGATCGCGGCTCTGCCTCCGGCAAATGGCGGCGCCGCGGAGAACTCCGCGACAATTCTCCTGAACGGGACAAAGCTTGCGTCCGTTCAGCTCCCGAAGCCTAGCGAGGTAACTGGCCCCAAGGTGATCGAGATAGGCAAGGGTCTGGTGCCGGGGGGCAACAAGCTCGAGATACAGCGTTCCGGGGAAAGTAGCGCGATGCAAGCCAACGCGATTACCACATACTATTTGCCATGGGGACAATCGCAAACCACAGAGGACGAGAATCTCAAGTCGGGAGATACGAGAAGCCTCAGGCTGAAGGTCAACTTCGATCGGCGCCGGGCGCACATCGGTGAAGCCGTGGTGTGTCGGATTGAAGCGGAGCGCATCGGGTTCCGCGGCTACGGCATGATGATGGCGGAAATCGGGTTGCCACCGGGCGCCGAGGTCGACCGCGAGTCGCTCGAAAAGGCCAGAGGAACCGGCATTGACGGATACGAGGTGCAACCGGATCGAGTTGTTTTCTACCTTTGGCCAAAAGCCGGAGGGGCCGCGTTTGACTTTTCTTTCCGGCCGCGTTTCGCGATCGACGCATTGAGTGCACCGTCCACCTTGTACGACTATTACAATCCGGAGGCGAATGCCACAGTGCCGCCGGTTAGGTTCACAGTCCAGTGATTCAGTCTAGCGGCCCACAATCACCGCTTACGAAGCTGCGTGACGAAGGCGGGGACCACGCCGGCAAGGCGGTTGAGGAGATCGTCTGGTGAGATGCCAATCGTCTTGGCCTGATCACACAGGCGCTCCTCAACGACAGTACGATTCGTCGCGAGGAGTTGCCTCAGGAACGTAGAAGGGCCAAGGATCGTCATTCCGTGCGCGCCGGCAGACTGTCGAGGGAAATGCTTTAGGTTGAACGTGACCAGACAGTCCGCCTGGCAGGCGACGGCGGCAGCAAGCACATGCCGGTCCTTCGGGTCGTTCGTCATACTCTCCGCGAGAGACTCGTAGCCCTTGACCAGCGCGTCGGGAAAGAACTCCCGCATCGCCGTCTCGCGATAGTGGGCGTTCTCTGGCGTCTTTCCGAACCGGACTACCAGCGTGCGGGTTACCTCGGCCAGGATCTCATCAGTCCACCGTGGTTCGTAGAGAGCGGGCGGTTCGGCCATGCGAAGCAGCGTATCCGCAACCGGTATTGGGGCCAGAACACAGGCGTCCAGAACGGCGATCGGCCCTTTCCGTCTGGTCATCGGCTATTCGTCGCTGCCGCCGTCAGGGATCGTCGCGTTATCATACAGGCCGGCTTCGAACGCATCCCTTGCCATCTTGTCGAGGGCCGCCCTCCGGTTTTCCGCGCGCCGTTTGGCGTACGTCAGCACGTCACGCAATGCGATGCGGCGGTGCTTGCCGACCAGGTGATAGGGCATCTCACCTGCGTCAAGGAGTTGGATCAGATAGGGACGCGACATGCCGAGCAACTCGGCCGCACGCTGCGTTGTGAGTTGCCGTTCCTCTGGCATGACGACCAAGGAGCGCCCCTTTTCGAGACTGCGAACGATGTCCTTGAGCAGGTTGTAAAGCGGCATGGGCAAAGTGGCGCGTTCCCCTTCCGGGCCGACCAATGTCGGAGAGCCATGGCGGAGAAGTTGGCTCACTCCGTGGAGTTCCGCGGAATCCTGGGGCTGAATGGTGATGGCATCCTGAACCATATGTACTCCAGCTCCAACAATAGCAAACAACCGCAGCATTCGCAATAGGCGCAATACTGTTAAATGATTGCCGTCCATCGACTGTGTCAAAACTCTGTCAGAATCCCATTCTTTTGAACCCATTAGGGTAACTCGGCCAAGCGGTGGGGGACTTCTCCCACCGTGAGCACATGGATAAAGCGGAGCAGAGGTCTGATTTATTCTGGTAAGGGGAGCGCTCATGCGCAACCAGATCGCCGCCGCCGAGCGGATCGGGGTCCGGGCGGAGACGATCAACTCGACGAACCCGGATGGCTGGGCGGCGGTCGAGGGCGCGCTACGGGCCGGCAAGATCGACATCCTACTGGTTTCGCCCGAGCGGCTCGCGAACGAGCAGTTTATGAGCCGATGCCTGCTGCCAGTGGCCGCGCGCGTGGGGCTGTTCGTGGTGGACGAGGCGCACTGCATATCCGATTGGGGTCATGATTTCCGGCCGGATTACCGGCGCATTGTACGCATTCTGAAATCGCCGCCGCGGAATTTGCCCGTGTTGGCGACCACCGCGACCGCCAACGACCGCGTGGTGAACGACGTGTCGGCACAGTTGGGACCGCATCTGAGCGTCATCCGTGGCCCGTTGCTGCGCGACAGCCTGCGGTTGGAGAATCTGCGGATTCCGTCGCAATCCGCCCGAATGGCGTGGCTCGCCGATCATATCCCGAGGTTCGACGGCAGCGGAATCATTTACACACTGACGGTGCGCGACGCCGATAATCTGGCGGCGTGGCTGCAACAGCGAGGGATCGACGCGCGCGCCTATCATGCCGGGCTGGAGAATGAGGAACGGCTACAACTGGAGGACATCTTGCTGGCCAACCAGGTGAAGGCGCTGGTGGCAACCGTTGCGCTGGGCATGGGGTTCGATAAGCCCGATCTCGGCTTTGTGGTCCACTTCCAGCGGCCCGGGTCGGTGGTCCACTACTACCAGCAGGTGGGCCGCGCCGGACGCGCCATCGATCAGGCCTACGGCGTGCTGATGTCCGGCGCCGAGGACGACGAGATCGCGGACTACTTCATCCGGACGGCGTTCCCTTCGGCCGAGGAGGTGGCGGAGGTTTTGCGAGTGCTCGATGCCGCGCCGAGACCGCTCAAGGCTGCGGAATTACAGCGGGCCCTGAACATCGGGCCGTCGAAGCTGGCCAAGGCATTGAAGTTCCTGGAGGTGGAATCGCCTTCTCCCATCACGCACGAAAGCGGGGCGTATGTGCGGACGCCAGTGGCTTGGGCGATGCCGGCCGAGCGGATCGAGCGCATCACGCAACTGCGGCGGCAGGAGCAGGCGCGGATGAACGCATACATGGAGGCGGAGGGCTGCTTGATGCAGTTCCTTGCGGAGGAACTGAGCGATCCGGAGGCGGCGCCCTGCGGGAAATGCGCGAACTGCACTGGCGAACGCCTTGGCGCTGCGTATCCGGCCCAACTCGCTGAGGAAGCCGCACGATTCTTGGAGCACCTCTCTCTGCCGATCGAACCGAGGAAGCAGTGGCCCCAAGGAGGTACCTTCGAAAGCGAGCGGGGCCGCATCGCCGCGGAGTTTCGGGCCGAGGAAGGGCGCGCGCTCTGCAAGTGGGGCGATGCCGGTTTTGGCGACCTGGTCCAAGATGGCAAGCGCAACGGGCACTTCGCGGACCGCCTTGTGGAAGCCGCCGCGGAGCTGATCCAGCGCCGTTGGCGCCCCGATCCTCGGCCCGAATGGGTTACCTGCGTGCCGTCCGATAGACATAGGACGCTGGTTCCCGAGTTCGCCCGACGCCTGGCCACGCGCTTGGGGCTGCCATTTGTCGATTGCGTCCGGAAGACCCGCGCCACGGAGTTCCAGAAGACCCGCCAGAACAGCTTTCAGCAGGCCAGCAACCTGGAAGACGCATTCGCCATGGAGGAGAGGTTCGTCCGGCCCAGGCCGGTGCTGCTGGTGGACGATATGGTGGATTCCCGCTGGACTTTCACCGTGGTGGCATGGAAACTTCGGAAGGCCGCCGCAGGTCCGGTACTTCCATTTGCGTTGGCCGACTCTTCGGCTGATGATGGGAGTAGCGAATGACCATGACCGAGGGATTGAGCGCCGATACGCAAGCGGTCCTCCTGCTGTGCAGCCGGCTCGGCCAGAGTGAAGGGAGCGGCGTCAAGCCTCTTACGCTGAAGCAGTACGGCGCTTTGACCCGCTGGCCGCGGGGGCGATCCATGCGTCCGGCGGATCTGTTGGAGAAGAGCGGCCGCGCCCGGCTTGCGGAGTTCCAGGCGCCAGAGGTCGCCAGCGAATCGGTGGCACAGTTGCTCGATCGCGGCGCCGCGTTGGGGATTATGGCGGAACGGTGGGCCGGCCGCGGGCTGTGGGCGCTGAGTCGTAGCGACGACATCTACCCCGGCCGTCTGAAAAGTTATCTGGGACAGGCTGCGCCGCCGCTGCTGTTCGGCGCGGGCGACGCCACATTGCTCCAAGCGGGTGGGCTGGCGGTTGTGGGGTCTCGCGACGCTTCGGTAGAGGACATCGAGTTTGCGCGAAGCGTGGCGGCGGCCTGCGCATCGCAGGAGATCCCGGTTATTTCGGGAGGGGCGCGCGGTGTGGACCTGGAAGCTATGGCCGCCGGATTCGAAGCCGGCGGCAAAGCGGTCGGTGTCCTGGCCGACAGTCTCGCGCGAAACACTGTCTCGGCGCGCTACCGGGAAGGTCTCGTGTCCGGCAGGCTGGTTTTGATTTCGCCGTACGACCCGGATGCGCACTGGCTCGTCTTCGCCGCCATGCAGCGAAACAAGGTGATTTACGCGCTGAGCGACGCCGCCCTGGTGGTAAGTTCCGCGGCCGAGAATGGCGGGACCTGGGCCGGCGCGGCGGAGGCGCTCGACGCCGCGCGGATCACGGTGTACGTGAGGGCGCACGGCAGCGTGAAGGGAGGCAATCGTAAGCTGCTCGCGCGGGGAGGACGCCCGTTTCCAGAAGGCCCGTGGACGGATTTGCGATCCCTATTTACGGCGGTGGCGCCCGAGCCGACGTTGTTCACACCAGCACCTGCGCCGGAGCCATCCGCAGGCTCAGTGGCTTCCGAGAATTCCCACATACCGCACGAAGCGGAACCCGCAGCCCCTATCCGGCCTGAATCCCGCCCGCGAGACGCCTTCGACGTTGTCCTACCGGACCTGCCGCAGGCCTTAGCGGAGCCCGGCACAGAGAAGAACCTAGAGCAGGTCCTAGGCGTTGTTCCCGCGCAGGCAAAGGCATGGCTGAAACGCGCCTGTGATGAAGGCCATGTCCGGAAGCTGAGCCGTCCGGTGCGGTACGTCGCCGCGCAGCACGTTCATCCATTGTTCAATGGTTCGGAACGGGGCGCCGAAGAAGTCCAAAGCGCACCGCGCTCCTGACTCTCTGAAATACCGTGGAGTAGGTTGCTTGTCGGAAACGGGCCAGGTGCGAAGCTGTGTCAGAACTGTGCCAAAACCCCTGCGCTTTGAAGTGCCAGGAGTTGCCGTTTGTGCGAAAGCAGATTCCCCAAGTTGTTGATATCAGGCACTTCCGTATAGAGTGAATGGAAAGCATAGAGGCCGGCCATATTTGGTGAAGTAGTGCGGCGCCGGCTGGGGCGCCACGCTATTCCAGCAAGTATGCCTCGCGCGCCCGGACGGCGCGGCCCCTCGCGGCGCGGAGGGTCACTTTGATGGCGTGCCATCCACTACCCTCCTCGGAAGGAGGCTGGAAGGTAAGCAGGTATCCGTGCGTCAGGTCGCTCGACACGCTTTCGAAGACCTTGAGAATCTCATCCGGGTTGTGGATGGCGAACGGCAGGCCGCCGGTGGCCTTGGAGATGCCAGCCAACAGCTCGAGAAAATCGAGGCTGCGCAGGGCTTCGCCCTGGGCGATGGTGTAGATGGGCGTCCCCGCCGCTTTGGCCCGCGCGATGGCGATTTCGGCGCTCAGAGTGCTGAGGTTGTCGTCTCCATCGGTGAAGACCACGATGGCTTTCTTGCCGGCGCGCGCGCCCAGATCGCGGTTTACGCGCACGAGGGCGTCGTACAACGCGGTGCCACCCAGCGCGTGCACCCGCAGGACGGCGCGCTCGGCGGCGCGCTTATCGGCGGTGAAGGGCTGTAGTTCGCTGACCGCGGAGTTGAAGCTGTAGACCGCGATGGCGTCCTCGGGGCGCATCTCGCCGATCAACTTGAGGGCAGCCCTCTTCAGGGGCGGAAGGGCGTTCTGCATGCTTCCGGTGGCGTCGAGCAGCAGGGCGACGGAAACGGTCGAGCTTTGGTTTTCAAAGCTGGCGAGCGGCATGGGCTTGCCGTTGTCCAGGAGGACAAAGTCGGCGGGCGTCATGTCGTCACTGTAGCGTCCGCGGCCGTCAGTCACGGTGGTATTCACTTCCACCAGGCGCCCGCGGGTCCGGAACACAGCGTCAGTGGCCGGCCCAGCGGCGGCGGCGGGCTGGATGCGAACCGCGGGCGCGGCCGCGCGGCCGCGTGCAGGCGCCTGCGCGGCGGCCGATTCCACGGGCACCTTGTGGGTGGCCAGGCCGCGCGCGATCTCTTCGAATGTCATGAATCCCCCGGTGATGCAGGAAGCGGAGAATTTGTTGGTGCGCACCAGGCCGGCCGGGTAGAACGGGGAGCGGGTTTTGGAATCGGCAACGGGGATGAAGCGATGCCGCCGCAGTGCCCCCGGATCTTCGGAAACCAGCAGGGCGTTCGGGCTGAGCACGGCGGCATACACCGCGCCGCTCAAGGCAGCCAGCGCGGTGGCTGGGGTTGGCGCGGCCAGCGCGGCGTCGATGGTGGGCGCGGCCTGCAACTGGCGAACCAGATCGAAGTCCGCGCGGCGCGGCCCGCTGAGGCGAAGCAGCCGCGTGGCAACCGCCTCATCCACGCTGCCTTGGCCGCCGGCGATGTCGCGCAGAGCCGCCAGGGCGTTGAGCGATGGATCCGGGCCGGCAAGCGCGGCGCAGACCCGTGCAAACGCGCGCGCCGCGGCGCCCTCGTCCAGCGATCCAGCCTGCGCGCCCAGCACGATCAGCTTGACCAACGAGTGCCACTCGCCCACCAGAGTGCTGCGCGCTTTGAAGGGCTGGTTCGAGGCGGCGTCGGAGAAGGTCGCGAGCGCCTGAAACCCGGCGGCGACAAGCGCCGGGAGCTTCTCGAAGTACGGGAACAGGGAACGCCACTCGGCGAAGTGGCGCGCCAGAAGCTCCACCGAGGCCGCATCGAGCGGCGCCCCCCGCTTTTCCTCCAGGGACGAGACGGGGACCAGCGCCTCGATCGACTCGGATCGCAGGAGTACGTCTTCATCCGTGCCGGATAAGTCCGACCACGCGGCGCGCCCTCCAGGGAAGCGCACCCGGCCGGAATCGTCGAGCGGAAGCTTTCCGAACAACTCGCGGCGCCAGCTTTCGGGCAGCCGATCCTTGATGAAGCGCATATCGATGGAATCCCGGTACCATTCGTAGAACCGCCGCATGCGGCCGGCGTCGGCGGTAAAAAAGCGCTGGCGCCTCTCGTCGGCCTGCGACAGAATGGCATAGAACACCGCCAGCCGGCCTCCGTCCCTGGTGAGCAGCGCGCGGAATAGCGCCTCGGGCTTGGCCGGATCGGCGCCCGCCAGCCTCGCCCAGGTGGGCAGCGCCGCCGGGCCGCCGGGGGTGGCCACGCGTCCGCCGGAGACCGTGAACGCGCCGGAGCATAGCGCCAGAATGTCCGCATACCGGGTCACCAGGTCGCGCACGCCGATGGTGGAGATGAGTCCGGAAGCGGTATCCACGCTCATGGCCCCCAGACCGGCGTAGGCCTTGGCGAACTGCAAATCCCGCGAAAACACCTCCGCCATGCCGCCCGGAAACGGCGGCAGTCCCTTCAGCGCGGCGGCCCAACTGACGCCGCCAATGAGGCGCGCCGTATCGGAATGGATTTCGAACTCGAAGCTCCGGCCGGCTTCCAGGGCATCGCGCATGGCGATCTCGTCGATACCCAGCACGGCGGGTATGCGCTGGCAGACGCCGTCGGACGGCTGGTCGCCCAGTTCGACTTTCGGAGACTCGCCGGTCAAGTCCAGCCGCCATCCGAGGTAGCGCAGGAGCCGCGCGGTTCTCTTGCGCTCCTCGTCGCCGTTCATCGACAACCTGACCACCACCGTGTCGCCGGAGGGCTTCCGGCCGGCCGCCGACAACTCGGCCACCGCAGCCATGTAAGCCTGGAGCTGCGCGCCGAAGGCGGGAATGTGGTCTTCCGCGTAAGGCGAAGCGTCCAGCAGGAGCCGCCGGCAATAGTCCAGGAAAAAGTCGTCGTAAGTGGGCGTGCCCTCCAGGTGGGCCATCATGGCGAAGGCCTTCAGCCCGCCGGGAACGGAGGTCTCCCCGGCAGAGACGGCCATCGGGTTGGGCGCGTCGATTTCGTTATCCGCGCCGGCCGCCCGCGGTTTGCCCAAGTTCTCGATGCGGGCGCGCGCGGCCGGCGCGTCGGGCGCCCCCGGCTGCAACCCGAGGTACTTTTGCATGTGCTCGCGGGCGGAGGCGATGTCCTTCCGTTCCTGGAGAATCAGGCCCAAAACATACTCGGCGCGCGGGATCTGGTGGGCCTTGTCCAGTTGCAGAAGCTCTTTGACGCGGGCCTCCGCCCCATCCGTGTCCCGCAAATGGTAGCGGGCAATGGCTTCGTAGAGATAGGCTTCGAGGTACCGATGCCTGGCGTCGGCGGCGATCAGGGCGCCGGCCGTGCGCACGGTTTCGGCCCAATCCTGGCAATTCAGGTTAGCCCTCACCAGCGCAAGCTGCGTCGGAAGCGACTTCGCGTCGAGAGCCACGGCGTGCCGGAGCGCCTCGCGGGCTTCGGCCGGCTTCGTCTGGTTGTTGTACACCAGCCCTAAGGCCAACCAGCCCATTCCGAACTCCGGATCGGTGGCGGTCACGGTTTGCAGTTGACGCTCCGCTTCAGCCCAGTTTTGCGCGAGCATGGCCTTCCGGGCGGAAGCCCACGCATTGCGGATGGCGCCCGGAACGGGCCCGCTAGTATCGACCGGCAAATTCACGCCGGGGCGATCCGGCGAGAGCACGAGGACGGGCAGGCGCGGCTCCCGGACCAGGCTCCTGTCGGTGAGATCGATAGTCGTGGAACGGTATCCCGAGAGGTCGGCGCGCAGCACGCACTCAGCGCCGAGTCCAGTTGTCACCAGGCCGGTACCGGTCCCAGTCGTAACTAAATACGAGCCTCCGCCGGTGTCCGATGAGCCCACGACGATTTCGAGCCCCAGAAAACTGCCTTCCGCGCGCCAGAGATACTCCCCAGATTTGCCGGCGGTGGCGACGATCTTGGGACTGCGGCCGGTGCAACGCTGCTCGATGGCGACCAGCCTGCCAGGAGGAGCGCCGCCCTCCAACTCCACCTTCCCGCGCAAGAACAGGGTTTCGGCGCTTGCCTGCGGCGCTGTCAGGATACCGGCCGCCACAGCGGCCAGCGCGGTCAGGACTTTCCTCATAGGGCGACGCTCCTCTCGACGGGATTGACCGTCCCACCCGTGACGCGATGCATATCCACAGAAAAACCGGGAATCCCGTGCCAGTAGATCCTGGTTTTCGGTCTAACGCACCTTTTGTAGCGCCTTGCGCGGGCGTCCGCAAACGTCTCACCCGTCTTCAGGCCCGGAGGGTGGCTCGATCGAACACCCGCCAAAGCATACATCTAAGACACCGCTTGCCCGGAGCGACCCGGCATGAGAAGCTGATGAGCGGTGCAGACCGCCGCTTACGGAGTTTCAAACCTATGCGCATTCACCTGATGGCTTCGATTATGCTGGTATCTTCCGTTCCTGCCGCCATGCCTGGCTTGCACGGTTCACCCGCGGATGGCGACATCCGCATCGACGCGCTGCTGGCGCGCATGACGCTGACCGAGAAGCTCGGCCAACTGTCGCAATTCACCGGCGACGGCGCCCGCTCCGAAGCGCAACTGCGCGACGACGTTCGCGCGGGCCGGTGGGGTTCGCTCATGAATCTGCGCGATGCCGGACAGCGCGCGGAGCTGCAGCGGATCGCGCTTCACGAAAGCCGCCTGGGGATTCCGCTGATCTTCGCCCGCGACGTCATCCACGGCTATCGCACGGTGTTCCCCATCCCGTTGGGACAATCCGCCAGTTGGGATCCGGAGTTGGTGCGCAAGGCCTCCCACATCGCCGCCCGCGAGGCCTCGGCCGAGGGGATTCACTGGACCTTCGCGCCCATGCTGGACATCGCCCGCGATCCGCGCTGGGGCCGCATCGCCGAGAGTCTGGGAGAAGATCCGGTGCTGGCCAGCGCCCTGGGAGCCGCCATGGTGCGCGGGTTTCAGGGAGATTCGCTCGATGCGCCCGGCGCGGTGGCGGCCTGCGGCAAACACTACGCCGGCTACGGCGCCGCCGAGGGCGGCCGCGACTACAACACCACCTGGATTCCCGAGACGCTGTTGCGCGACGTCTATCTGCCGTCCTTCGCCGCCGCGGAAAAGGCCGGCGCAGCAACCTTCATGAGCGCGTTCAACGACCTCAACGGCGTGCCCGCCACCGGCAACGCCTTCCTGCTGCGCCAGGTGCTACGCAAGGAGTGGGGCTTCGACGGCTTCGTGGTGAGCGACTGGAACGCCGTCGAAGAAATGATCAACCACGGCTACGCCGCCGATTCCGCCGACGCCGCCGCGAAGTCTCTGCGCGCCGGCGTCGATATGGAGATGGTGAGCACGGATTACTACGACCATCTGCCCGCGCTCATCGCGGCCGGCAAGTTCGACGTCAAACTGGTGGACGAATCCGTCCGCAATATCCTGCGCATCAAATTCCGTCTTGGACTGTTCGACAAACCCATTCCGGCGCCGCCGCCCGCTTCCGCCATGCTGGCTCCGGACGCTCTCGATATCGCGCGGCAACTGGCCACCGAGAGCGCCGTGCTGCTCAGGAACGAAGGCAGCCTGTTGCCGCTTTCCAAATCGATCGCGAAGGTGGCGGTGATCGGGCCTCTGGCCGACAGCCGGGTGGACCAGATGGGCTGCTGGGTTGGCGACGGGCGGCCCGGGGACGTGCGCACGCCGCTGGCGGCGATTCGCGAGATGCTGGGGCCGGGCAGAGTGGCCTACGCGCCCGCCCTGAAGAACAGCCGCGATAAGAGCCATGCGGGCTTTGCCCCGGCGCTCGAGGCGGCCCGCAACGCCGACGCGGTGCTGCTCTTCATGGGAGAAGAGCAGTCGCTCTCCGGCGAAGCCAAGTCCCGCTCGTCGCTCGATCTGCCGGGCGCGCAGGACCAGTTGGTGGAAGAGATCGCCAAAGCCGGCAAGCCGGTGGTTCTGATCGTGCTGGCTGGGCGCCCGCTCACTTTCCCGGGGGCCGCGGCCCATGCCGGAGCGGTGCTCTATGCCTGGCACCCCGGCACCATGGGCGGACCGGCCATTGCCAACCTCCTCTTCGGCAATGCCGTGCCTTCCGGGAAGCTGACCGTCAGCTTCCCGCGCGTCACCGGCCAGGTGCCGATTTACTACAACCACATGAACACCGGCCGGCCTTCGCTCGGCGGTGCGGCGAACATCACGGAGACCGTGGCGCCAGAGGGCGACACATCGCGCTATATCGATATCGATCCCAGCCCCGAGTATCCCTTCGGTTACGGCCTCTCTTACGCGGAATTCCGGTATTCGAACCTGAAGTTATCTTCCGCCTCCATGGCGCGCGGAGGAGAGCTTACGGTTAGCGCGGATGTTAGTAACTCGGGGAAGGTGGAGGCGGACGAGGTCGTCCAGATCTATACCCGCCAGCTTGCCGCGAGCCTGACCCGGCCGGTGCGGGAGTTGAAGGGCTTCGAGCGGGTTACGCTGAAGCCGGGAGAAACGAAGACGGTGCGGTTCAAGCTGTCCAGCGCTTCTCTGGCGTTTCACAACGAGCGGGGCGAACTGGTGACGGAGCCGGGCCTGTTCCACGTCTGGGTTGCGCCCGATTCCGCCCACGGCCTGCGCGGCGAGTTCCGGGTGATCCACTAGCGCATTGACCGCGAGAAACCGTTCCTTTGGCACGGGCCGCTCGCTCACGCTCGCGGTTCTGTCCGGGTAATGGCACCAAATCACACGGTCGAAGACCTAGGGGCGCGGTGGCCGGCGAATGGGCTGGCCGCGGGATCTCTTATCGCGCCAGCCAGAGCAGCGGAGTTAGCCCAGCCACGGCCAGGGCGGCCAGAAGGCTCAGGCTCAACACGCCGGTCTTGCGGTCGCTCATGGAGTAGGCGTAGATTCCTTTGACCAGGTTATTGCTCGATGCGGCAATCAGGATAGCCGCCGCCGCCACGGCCAGCGGCGCGCTGCCGCCGGCGGCCTGGGTCATTCCCATGATGAACGGATCCACGTCCGTCACGCCCATCAGGGCGGCCAGTGAGAACACCCCCGCCTTGCCCAGGTAAGTCACCACCAGGTGCGTGGCCACCATCATGGTTACGAAGAGCACCGCGAAGCCCAGGGCGGCGCGCATTTCCAAGGGGTTCTTCGGCTCGAACTCGCGTTCCACGTCTCCCGCCGTGGCATCGGGGACCCGGCTCCACAACCAACCGCACGCGATGCTGGCTCCCGCCAGCGCCAGGAACGGCACTCCCAGAATCGTAATCAGGCTTCGGTTGAAGATGGTCACGAGGCCCGCCAGCCGCAGATACATCATGCCGGAAGCGACCAAGGTAACTCCCGAAAACAGGTGCGGCCGGTTCTCCCGCTTGGCGCGCTTGGCCAGCACCACCGTAGTTACGGTGGAAGAATAGGCGCCTCCCAGCAATGCCGACAGGATTACGCCGCCCTGTAACTTGGTGACCTTCTGGATCACGTAACTGCCGTAGGAGACGGTGCTCACCGCCACCACCACCAGCCAGACCTTGGCGGGATTGATGGCAAACGGGCCGAATTCGCGATTGGGAAGCACCGGCAGAATCACTGCCGCGAGCAGCAGGAACTTGGTGAAGGTGAGGATCTCCCGCGGCGCGATGCGCTGGGTGAGACCTTCCAGCGCGCCTTTCAACTCCAGCAACAGCATGCTGGCCACGGTGAGAGTGGTGGCGATCCAGAACTGTTCGCGATACACCAGCGCGGCTGCCACGTAAGTGGTCAGCGCCGACATCTCCGAGGTCACACCCGCCGTTCCGGAGGATTGCAGCTTGTTGCGGTACGACAGCATCAGGAAGCCCGCCACCACGGCGAAGCCCAGCGTCACCGGCAGAACTTCTCCGCCCGCCAGGAAGGAGATGCCATAGGCGATGAGGCCGATCAGAGGAAACGTGCGCACGCCGCCGAACGAGAACTGCCCGGTGCCAACACGCCGCTCCTCACGCTCCAACCCGGTCAGGAAGGCGAGAAACAGGACCACCAGGATCTTGACGCCTTCGGGCGGCAACAATCGATAGAGATCGGTGAACATAAATCAGTACAAGCATATACGATTCCCGCGCGGCGGGTGGAGGCGGCGGGTGGAGGCGGCGGGTGGAGGCGGCGGGTGGAGGCGGCGGGTGGAGGCGGCGGGTGGAGGCGGCGGGTGGAGGCGGCGGTGGCGCGGCGGTGGCGCGGCGGTGGCGCGGCGGTGGCGCGGCGGTGGCGCGGCGGTGGCGCGGCGGTGGCGCGATCCCACCGTCTACTTCCCCAAAACGGCCTGAATACGCGCGGATACCTCCGCGGCCGTGACCGCGCCGGGGTGATAGAAGCGCACGATCCCAGCCGCGTCAACGAGCACGATGGTGGGCGTGGTGCTCGATCCGTAGGCCTCGAAATTGGCGGCGCTCACCGGCACCGGCACGCCGTTCCAACCGGCGTAGAAACGCCGCCAGACCTCTTCGATGTACGGCTTCTCCCGGTCCGGCGTGGCCTCCTCGCCGCCGGCCACGTATCCGTAGAGCCTGGTGGGAGCGATCGCCACCAGACCTTTCGGCGCGAAGTTGCGGATGGCCTCGGCGAGGATTGGCGCGTCGGCCTTGCAGTCGCCGCACCAGTGCGCCCAGAAGAACAGCAGCACGGGATGGCCGCGCCATTCCGCCAGGGTGCGCGGCCTGGCGGCCAGCCAATCGCGGATATCCAGCGTCGGCGCCGGCTTTCCTTCCAGGCTCAGGAGATTGACGTTCTTGCGAATGCGCTCCACCAGCGATGTGCCGGCGAACGTCTGCAACTGGCTATCCAGAAACCCGACGGCCCCGCCGCGCTCCCCGCGCGCGGCCAGCACCTGGGCGTGAACCTCGATGGAGGCCCCCAAGGCGATGAACAGCCACGGTTCGGCATCCGGTTTGCGCCCGGCCAGCAGTTGGTCGCACCGCTTGCGGGTTTCGGTGGCGTAGGCATCGGCCTGGCTGTAGTTCTTCGCGTCCAGCGCGCCGCGCGCCAGCCAGGAAAACGCCGCCGCAACTTCCGGCGTGACTCCGCTCCGCGCCTCGGCGGCGCGGACTTGCCGCTCGGCCGCCGCCAGATCGCGGCTCGCAATCAGCGTGCGCACGTCACTGATCAGGGACGCGTAGAAGAACAGGGTCGGGATCATCATCACCCCCACAGGATTTCGGCGATCCGGCTCAACTGGTGCGCGTCTCCGGCTGGTTCCCCGGTGACGCGATAATTCACGCGGCCCGCGGTGGCCCGCGCGATGACTTGCAGGGCGGCGTCCGAGTTGCCCGCGCCCGCGTCCACCGTAAGCAGGCAACCGTACTGGCGGCCGATGCCCGCCATGTCCCGGAGCGCCGCTTCCAGTTCGGCCTCCGCAATCGCGCCGGGGTCTATGAACTGCGCGGCATGGTCGCGGGCCTTCAGCCAGTGCAGGCAGAATAGCAACTCGCGGGCGGACGCTCCGGGCAGCGCCAGTTCGAAATCGAAACTCCTGCCGGTTTTGGCCGCCGACCGCGCCTCGCGAATCCACTGGTGCAGCCGCTCGCCGGTCTTCAGGGCTGGCCCGAGGCGCACCGCCATCCGCGCGGCTTCCGGCGCCGTCAGTTCGTACGCCACGCCGCCCACGTCGAAGGTGCGGACGAATTCGCCGAGTATCCAGCCGCGCTCGCCGGCGGCGAATGCCGCTTCGAAACGTTCCTCCACCGCGCCATCGGCGTTCGCCACCAGGCCCGCGGCGTCGATTCGGAAGCGCGTGAACCGCGCGGCCTGGCGGACATTTTCGCGGCTGGTCTCCCCGGCGCGGATGGCGACGCCGGCCGAATAACCGTCCCGCCAGCCGGCGCGAACCGCGGCCCGCAATCCGCTGTCGTAGGCCGGTGGAGGCATCTCGACGGCCGCCAGATTCCTGCCGGTACGCTTCAGAATCCTCCGGAAGGCGTCGAATGCCGCGGCCATTCCGGTCTCGGGCCGAGCCGGAGCCGCCACCATGGCGGCATGCTGCCCCTGTGGCCGCGGCGCAAACGCGCTGTCCACGCGGCTGACATACTTCTCGAGCGTCTCCGCATCCGCCGGGCCGAACGGAATGGCGTTGATGACCGCCTCGGGACCGCCCGCGCGGCGCACGCGACAGATCAGCAGCGGCTTGTGGAACACGCCGCTGGTGGGCGCCGAAGCCAGCGCCATGTGGAGCAATTGCGGCGGGCCGCCGGCCACATCCACAACCAGGTAGTAGGTGGAATGGTGCACCGGATCGCGCGCCAGCGAGCCCATGAGCGGCGCGATGCTTTCCAGTTGAAGCGCGGCGACGCGGGCCGCGATCCGGTTGCGGAGGTCGCCGGTCAGCGGCCGGCGTTCGGCCAGATCGAAGACCAGGTTGGCGACCTCCGCGGCCTCCGAGGGACGAAGCGGTAAGTCCAGCGGAACCGGCGTCACAGGTTTCCGATGAGGCTGTCGAAGTACCGGATCGTGTTCGGGTCCATCCAGTCCGCGCCCTCGGCGATCTTCCGCAGCACCTTGCCATCGGCGGCGATGATGTAGGTTTCGGGATACATGAACGTGCCGAACTCTTCATGCAGGTTGCGCTCGCGGGCCGTCAGGAACGCCGGCTGGTACTTCCGCAGGAACGTTCGATACGATGCTTCGTTCCGGTCCACGCTGATGCCCAGCACCACCACGCCCTTGTCCGCGTACCGCTGGGCCAGGCGGCTGAGCGAGGGCGTCTCCTCGACGCACGGCGCGCACCACGAGGCCCAGAAATTCAGCACCAGCAGCCTGCCCGCGAAATGCGGCATGGTAACCGAACGGCCGTCGTCGGCGGTGATGGCGAAGTCCGGCGCCGTGTCCCCCTCGACGACGATGGGTTCGTGGATACCGGCATAAATCGCACCCACAAGTGCCGCCACCAGGAGGCAGAGCAGCAGTCCCAGGAACCGGTCCGTTTTGACGATTGGCATGTGGAAAACTATAATCTGATTGTATCGCGGTCCGCCGCCGCCACCTGCAACCTGCAACGGCCGGGAGCATCGAAATTAGAGAACCGTCATGCTGATCACCCGTCGCGTGGAATTTTCCGCCTCGCACATCTGCCGCCGGCCCGAGCTCTCCGCCGAGGAGAACGCCCGGATTTACGGCCCGGCGGCCAACCCGCACGGACACGGCCACAACTACGTGGTGGAGGTCACGCTGGAAGGCAGCCCCGACCCGGTCACGGGCATGGTGCTCGACCTCAAGGAACTCAAGGAAATCCTGGACCGCGAGGTGGTCGGCCCCTACGATCACCGGTTTCTGAACTACGAGGTGCCGCCGTTCGATCGCGTGGTTCCCACCGCCGAAAACGTGGCCCGCGACATCTGGGAACGCCTGGAAGCGCGCGTTTCGGGCGCCGGCCGCCGTCTGCGCGCGGTGCGGGTTCACGAGACGCCGGATCTGTATGTGGACTATTTCGGAGAGCCGCCATGTTCCGCGTGACGCGCCGCTACGGTTTCGCCGCCTCGCACCGGCTCGACGCTCCGCAACTGAGCGGCGAAGAGAACCGCCGGCTGTACGGGAAGTGCAACAACCCCTTCGGGCACGGCCACAATTACGTGGTGGAAGTGAGCGCGCACGGCCCGCTGGACCCGCGCACCGGCCGTGCCGTGGATGTCGAGGCGCTGGACGATCTGGTGCGGCGTCATGTCCTGGAGCCCTTCGATCACCGCAACCTGAACGAAGATGTAAACTCTTTCCAGGGACTGTCGCCCACCTCCGAGAACCTGCTGGTGGAAATCTGCCGCCGATTGAAGCGGAACTGGAGCACGGCGTTCCCTGGCGAGTGGCCCCGGCTGGAAAACGTGCGCATCGCCGAGACGCCGCGCAACATCTTTGAAATGGAAAGCCATGAGATCGGGTAAAGCCATAGTTAAGATCATGCACCCCAAGGCGGAGGCCCCCAGCCTGGCGCCGGAGGTTCGGGAGATTCTCGCCAAACTCGGCGAGGACCCCGGCCGCGACGGCTTGCTGCGCACGCCCGAGCGCGTCGACCAGGCCCTCAAGTTCCTCACCAGCGGCTACCACAGCGACACGCGCAAGGTGGTGAACGGAGCGCTCTACGACGTGACGTACGACGAGATGGTGGTGGTGAAGGACATTGAATTCTTCAGCCTGTGCGAACACCACCTACTGCCGTTTTTCGGCAAGATCCACGTGGCCTACCTGCCGAAATCGAAGGTGGTCGGCCTGAGCAAGATCCCGCGTATCGTGGACGTTTTCGCGCGGCGTCTGCAAATTCAGGAACGCCTGACGCAGCAGGTGGCGCAGACCATTCAGGAGATCGTCGACCCCTTGGGCGTGGGTGTGATCTGCGAAGCCCGCCACTTCTGCATGATGATGCGCGGCGTCGAAAAGCAGCACTCCGGAGCCATGACCAGCGCCATGCTGGGCCTGTTCCGCGAACGCAAGAAAACCCGCGACGAATTCCTCGCCCTGGTGAACCACCGGAGCGGCGGGCTGTAGCCGCGGCCGCGCGGCCCGCTGCTACCGCGGAATCTCGTATTTCCTGATCTTCTCGTAGAGCGTGGAGCGGTCGATCTCCAGCACCGCCGCCGCTTCCTTGATGTTTCCGCCGGTGCGCTCCAGCGTCACGGCGACCAGGTGCTTCTCCATCTCCTGCAGGCTCATTCCCGGCGGAAACGCGGGAGACTTCCGCGACACGCCGCCGCGGGCCAGGAAGGCGAAGTCCTCTTCCTCGAGGATCTTTCCGCGGCTGGCGACCATGGCCCGCTCGACGGCGTTCTCCAACTCGTGGACGTTGCCCGGCCAGTCGTGATCCATCAGCAGCCGCAGAGCGTCCTCGGAGATCCCCCTCACGTCCTTCCCCAGTTCGTGCGACAGCCGTTCCAGGAAATGCCGCGCCAGCAGCGGAACGTCCTCGCGGCGCTCGCGCAGCGGCGGCAGACGGATCTCGATCACATTCAGGCGGTAGAACAAATCGTCGCGGAAAGTGCCTGCCGCCACGGCTTCCTTCAGATTCACGCGTGTGGCGGCGATCACCCGCGCGCCCACGCGAACTTCCTCGCCGCCGCCCACGCGATAGAAGCTCCGGTCCTCCAGCACCCGCAGCAGGTCCACCTGGAGTTTGGGCGAGATGCCGCCGATCTCGTCCAGGAAGAGGGTGCCCTCGTCCGCCAATTCGAATTTGCCGGCCTTCCCCTCCTCGCAGCCGAACAACTCGCTCTCGAGCAGGGTCTCCTCCAGCGCCGCGCACGGGACCGTCACGAACGGCTTCGCCGCGCGGTCGCCGATGTTGTGGATGGCGCGCGCGATCATCTCCTTCCCGGTGCCGCTTTCCCCCTGGATCAGCACCGTGCTGCGCAGGCTGGACACTTCGTGGCACAAGCGCAGGATTTCGCGCATGCGCGCGCTCTTGCCGATCACATCCTCGACCGAGTATCGGCGGAGCAGCTTCTTGCGCAGGATGGCGTTCTCCCGCTGCAGGTTCTTCACCTTGACGATGCGCCCGGCCAGCAGCGAGATCTCTTCGGGATTGTACGGCTTGACGATGTACTCCTGCGCGCCTTCCTTCATGGCAGTGATGGCCGTGTCAACGGTGGCATAGGCGGTAACGATGATGACGGAAGCGTCGGCGTGCAGGCGGCGGATCCGCATCATGGTCTCGATGCCGTCCAACCCGCCTGGCATTTTCAGGTCCACGAAGTAGATGGCGTAGTCCAGCGCGGCCGCTTTCTCGACGGCTTCGCGGCCGCCCGAAGCCGTGTCCACCGCATACCCGTCCTCGCGCAACCAGGCGGCCAGCGATTCGCGCATCACCTCTTCGTCGTCCACCACCAGAATGTGCCAGTGCGTCTTCATAGCTTCACTTCCCGGGCCCGCGGCACAACCGCGGCTCGCAGCCCGGCCGGCCGCGAACGCCGGCACGGGGATGAAGGGGGCGCGTTCCAGGACGGCCGGCTTCCGCCCCGAGCCCGCCCACCCGCAGGCCCCTCATTCCGGCCCGGCCGGCGGCGGCTGCTCGAACGGGACGATCTTTCAGGCAACCTTCGCCAATTCCACCCCTCATTATTCCCGGCCGGCCGGCGGCGGCTCGAACGGCAACGAAAGCACGAACGTGGCGCCTTCACCGGTCTGGCTCCTGACCTCGATATCGCCCCCGTGTGCTTGCATGATACCGTATGAGACCGCCAGCCCGAGACCCACGCCCTTCCCTTCGGATTTGGTGGTGAAGAACGGGTCGAAGATGCTGGCCAGGTTCTCCTGGGGAATGCCTCCTCCGTTGTCGGAGACCGTCAGCCGCACTTCCCCCGGCCCGGCTTCCGTCGCGACTTCCACCCGCCGCTCGCTCCGGCCCTCGGTGGCTTCGGCGGCGTTGAGCAGGAGGTTGAGCACCACCTGCTGGATCTGCGACGGGTCGCACGGCGCCTGCGGCAGGTTCTCCGCCAGGCGGGACACCACCTGCACGCCCGCGAGCTTCATCTTGTGCTCCGCCAGCGAGAGCGTGGTCCGCACAATTCCGTTCAGGTCGGCCGGCGCGCGCCGCGGCTTGGAGCGCCGCGAGAAGGCCAGCAGGTCGCTCACGATGCGCCCCACCCGGCCGGTCTCGGCGACAATCTGGGACAGGTACTTGCGAAACTCCTCCAGCCGCTCGGGCGGAACGCCGTCCTCCTTGAGCATCCGTTGCAGCAGCATGGAAAGGTTCAGCACGCCCGAAACGGGATTGTTGATTTCGTGCGCCACGCTGGCCGCAAGCTGCCCCAGCGACGCCAGGCGGCCGGTCTGCACCAGCTTCTTCTGCGCCGCCTGGAGCTGCCCGGTGCGCTCCTCCACTTTGCTCTCCAGCTTCTGGGTGAACTGGTTGAGCTCGCCCAGGGCCGCGCGCAGGCGGTCGCGCATGGCGTCGAACGACCGCGCCAGTTCGTCCAGTTCCTCGCTGCTGTCCAGGATGTCGATGGGCTGGTCGAGGTTCATCTGGCTCACCGCCTTGGTGCCCTCGATCAGCTTCTCGATGGGCCGTCCCAGGAAGCGCCGGGTGAAATACACGATGAACAGGCTGATCAGCGCAATTTCCACGGCCGTCACCGCCAGCACGCGGAATTTCATACCGGCCACTTCGCGGTCCACGCTCTCCAGATTCAGGGACAGGTCCAGCACTCCCAGCGTGCGGGTAGCGGCCGGATGGGCGTGGCACGCCGCCTGGCTGCACGAGGGTTCATTGGGGATCGGCGTGACCATTTCCAAACGGCGGTGCCCGTTGGGCGACCGGGAAATCTGCACGTGCGAGCCCAGGTCAATTCCCGGCCCCGCGCCTTGCCTGGTCGAGAACATCACCTGCCCGGCGCCGTTGAGTATGCGGATGCGGTCGATTCCCTGCTTCTCCGCGATGGTGCGCATCACCTCGTAAGCCGCCTCGCGATTGTCGTCGAGCATGGCGTGCCAGGTGGCGCTGGTAATGCCCTTGGAGAGCTGATCGGCCCCCAGGATCATGGTATCGAGAAGCTGCCGCTCCTCGGTCTTGACGGCGACCAGGCCCGAAACCGCCGCCACGATGACGACGATCACCGTAATCGAGAGCATCAGCTTACGGCCCAGACGGCGCGGCATAGCGGATAACAACGTCCGAAATCGGATTGTATCAGGCGGCGGGATCGAGAGACGGCGCCGGGCCGGTCTTGTGAGGCAGGTTGGCAACCTGGCCGGCGAGCGAAGTTCGCCCGCGCCCGGCCAGACAAGATGCCTACCCCACCGCCGCCCGCACGTCGCGCAGCACGGCCGCCCAACCTGGATATCCGCGCGCCGCCGAGTAGGCGTCTTCCTCGAGCGTGAAAGCGACATCCACGCGTGCGCCGGGTGGCACCTCGGCTGCCCGTTCGGCGAACCTCCAGGCCTTCAGCGGCAGCACGCGGCCTTCGCCTCGCACCGAAACCTTCAGGTGCTTCCCGTCTTTCCCCAATGGCGAGACGCCCGACACCTCCACGCCCAGCGCCGCGAAGAGGGGCGGCGGATTGCCATGGCCGAACGGGGCCAGCGCGAAGACATCGGCGATGTTCGGCTCCGTCAGTTCGGCCAGTCCGGCCTGGGCGTCGATTTCGATTCGCGGAAGGAAATCCTCCGGCCGCAGGCACGCCGCGGCGCGGGCGTTGAGGCGCCGGCGGAATTCGTCCACGCGCGCCGCTTCGAGCGTCACCCCGGCGGCGTGTTCATGGCCGCCGAAGCGCACAAAGAGATCGGACATGGATTCCAGCGCCTCCAGCAGGTGGAACCCCGGAATGCCGCGGCCGGAGCCCTGCGCCAGGCCGTCCTCGGGATTCCGCCCGAGCACGAACACCGGGCGGTGGAAGCGCTCCACCAGGCGGCTGGCCACGATTCCGATCACGCCGCGGTGCCACTTCTCGTCGTAGTAAACCAGGGCGGCTTCGGCATCCCTCACGGTCAGGCGTTCGCAGATCTCGCGGACCTCGTCCTCCACCTGCCGCCGGTCGAAGTTTTGCTCGTGCATGCCGCGAGCCAGCTCGGCGGCGCGCGCCGGATCGCCAGTCAGGAACAGCTCCACCGCGTCGCGGGCCGAATCCATGCGCCCGGCGGCGTTGAGGCGCGGCACGATCTGAAAGGAGATCTGGTGCGCGCTGGGAGCCGTTCCCCGAACGAAGCCGGCTACCTCGAACAGCGCCCGCAGACCGGGATTGCGCACGTCGCCGAGGCCGGCCAGCCCATGTTTGACGATCACCCGGTTCTCGCCGGTGAGCGGCACTATGTCGCCCACGGTGGCGATGGCCACCAGTTTCAGCAGCGATTCCGCCACCCGCCGCCGCTTCTCCTCCGGCCACGGCAGGGTGGCCAGCAGCGCCTGCGCCAGTTTGAACGCCACGCCCGCGCCGCACAGGTTCTTGTCGGGGTACGTGCAATCCGGCCGCTTGGGATTGAGCACCGCCAGCGCGGGCGGCAGTTCGGCCTCGGGCAGGTGGTGATCGGTGACGATCACGTCGATGGAAAGCCCGGCGGCCCGCCGCACGACTTCGGCGGCGCGGATGCCGGTATCGACGCTGACAATCAGGCGGACGCCGGCGGCGGCCGCGGCTTCCACCACTTCGGCGCGCATCCCATAGCCGTCCTTGAGACGGTGCGGCACGTGGTACTCGGCCGTGCCGCCGGCCATCTCGATGACCTTGATCAACAGGACAACGGCGGTAATGCCGTCCGCGTCGTAGTCGCCGTAGACGAGGATCTTCTCGCGCAACGCGATAGCGCGCGCCAGGCGTTCGACGGCGCAGTCCATGCCGCGCATCCGCCGCGGATCGTGGAGTTGGTCAAGCGAGGGGTTGAGGAACCGGCGCGCCGCCGCCGCGTCCGCGAACCCGCGGCGGAGAAGCACGCGGGCGGCCAGCGGGCCGATGCCGAGCGCGGCGCCCAGAGCCCCGGCATCGCGCTCCCAGGCGCCCGGATCTCCGGCGGGCAGAGACCAGATCGGTTTCAAATCAGGGCCCGTAAAACCACTGGCTCACGGTCGTGGCCCCGAACGGAGCCGCGAGGGTGAGCGCGCGCTTGGGCGGTCATGGCGCCAGGTCTCAGACCGTGTGATTTGGTGCCATTGCCGGGCCGCTCGCTCAGAAGCTGTGAAGAAATCGGCCGGACTGCCGGGTTGACAGACGAAAGCGTCTGTCCCACATTGCACTCGAAGGACTTGCAGCGAGGTGGGGCAGGCGCTTCCGCCTGCCAACCGATTTCTTCACAGCTTCTCACGCTCGCGGTTCCGGACAGAGCCGCGAGCATGAGCGAGCGGCCCGTGGCAAAGGAACAGTTTCTCACGGTCACGGCACTAGTTTCTGGAGTAGTAACCGCCCAGGGGGTGGTCGTCATCGTCCTCGTCGTCGTCGTCCCCCATGCGGGACATCAGTTCTTCCTCGACATTGACGAAATCCTCGTACCAATCGGGCTGCAACTCGTAGACGTACAGCCGCGAGTTGTAGTCGAAGGCCAGCTCCAGCGAGCAGGTGACGCCCTCGTAGCCGCGGAACTCGCGCAGGCGCTTCTCATAGTCGCGCTGCTCATCGCGCGAAAGCTCCAGCGACTCGACCTGTTCCACCAGTTCGTCGATGTCGGCGGCTTCGAACTCCCTGGTGGCGAACATGATAATGGCGGTCCCGGTTTTGCGCGCCACTTCCACGAAAGCCTGGTAGTCGGGATGATTCTCGATGTCCCAGAGCACCAGGGGAAAGCCTTCCAAAGCCCCCGCCCGGCTGCGGTAGACGGCGAATCCGTTGGCTTCCAGGTAGCTGGGAATTTCACGCTTGAGAGTGTCGAGATTCAAATCCACTAAATTGCCTCGCGTCTATGCCGATACCAGAATGTCAGAGGGGCCGGCCAGATCGCGGGCGGAAGGCGTGACGATGGCCTTCGGCCCGATATAAATCTTTCGCTTCTCCCGGATGGCGTCGCGAACGTCCGCTTCGCACACGAACTCCACTACCACCTTGGCGGGTTCGGGCGCCGCCGGGGCGGGTTCCGGAGCCTGGGGTGGGGCCTCCGCGGCCAGTCACCCATAGCCGCCCTGCGTTTCCGCGCTCGACCGGTGCGCCAGGAAACGATCCACCACCGCGGCCGCCGCGTTGGACACCACCGCCGAACGCACCACCGGAGCCGCCGCCGGTTTGGGCGCTTCCGTGCCGCACGACGACGCGCACGACGGGCCGCCGCTCACCGCGATGGCGATCCCGCGCGAGGCCAGGTAACGTTCCACCGCCTCCACCACGCTCTGGCGGTCGATGGCCGCGGGCGCGGGCGGCGCGGGAGCCTCGGGCGCCTTATTAATGTCCAGCGGCATCTCGAAGGCCTCTTCCGGTTTGCGCACCACGTAAGCCAGGCGCTTGATGTTGATGAGGTGCTGCGGCCCCACGTTGTCGGAAGTGATGTTGCCGGCCGCCGCGCCGCAACCCAGGGTCATGGACGGGAACACGTTGGTGGTGATGCCCGTGGAGCCTTGCGGAGACGGCGTGTTGACGAGGATGCGCATGGCCGGCATGCGCAGGGCGTATTCGCGGACGCGCGCGTCGTTCTTCGAGTAGATGGCCGCCGTGTGGCCGTTGCCCCCGAATTTGAGCAGCCCGAAGCAGATGTCCATCGCGGCGTTGTAGTCCTGCACGAAATACAGCGACAGCACCGGGGACAACTTCTCAGCCGAAAGCGGATGCTGCTTCCCCACGCCCGTCAGTTCCGTGCACAGAATCGAGGTGTCCGGCGGAACTTCGAAGCCGGCCATCCTGGCGATCTTGCCGGGCGCCTGCCCCACGCACTGCGGGTTCACCGTCCAGTTGGGCTGGATCAGCAACTTGCCCAGCGCGTCCTTCTGCGCGTCGTTGCAGATGTACGCCTTCTGCGCTTTGAGCAGGCCGATCACGCGGTCGCGCAGCGACGCTTCGCAGACGATCGCCTGTTCGCTGGAACACACCGTGCCGTAGTCGAACGACTTGCCGAGGACAATCTTCGGGATGGCGTCGTCCAGGTCGGCCGAAGTGTCCACCAGCACCGGGACGTTGCCCGGGCCTACCCCAAAGGCCGGCTTGCCGCTCGAGTACGCCGCCTTCACGATGCCCGCGCCGCCGGTGGAAAGAATCACGCCCGTGCGCTCATGCCGCATCAGCGCGTTGGTGCCTTCGAGCGAGGCGTGGTCCACGCACTGGATGATCTCCTCGGGAGCGCCGGCTTCGAGCGCCGCGCGGTACAGGACCGCGGCCGTGTCGCAGGTGCAGCGGTGCGCGCGCGGATGCGGGCTGATCACGATGGCGTTGCCGGCTTTGAGCGAAACCAGGATCTTGTAAATGGCCGTCGACGTGGGATTGGTGGTGGGCAGGATGGCCGCAACCACGCCCATGGGGACGCCGATTTCGACCATTTTCTCTTCCGGCAACTCGCGGATCACCCCAACCGTGCGCATCCCGCGCATGCGGCGCGGCAGCCAGTCGGAGCACAACAGGTTCTTGATGTACTTGTCCCTGGCGTTGCCGTACCCGGTTTCCTCGACGGCGAATTCGGCGAGGCGGCGGGCATTGGCGCGAGCCGCGGCGGCCATCCGCTCCACAATGGCATCCACCTGCTCCTGCGTATAGGTACGGTACTTCTGCCAGGCAGCGTAGGCTTTCTCGACCTTGGATCGCACCTCCTGTATCGACAGGAGGTCTTTGTCTTCGAGCATCGGCCGCTACTTCTTGATGCCGCTGGTGGGAAGCGCCTTTTCCACTTCCTCGTGCGGCCGCGGGATCACATGCACGCTCACCAGTTCGCCGACGCGGCGGGCGGCCGCCGCGCCCGCGTCCGTGGCCGCCTTGACGGCGCCGACATCGCCGCGCACCGTGACGCAAACCAGCCCGGCGCCGACGAATTCCTTGCCTTGCAAAACCACGTTGGCGGTCTTCACCATGGCGTCGGCCGCCTCGATGGCGCCGATCAGTCCTTTGGTTTCAATCAGGCCTAGGGCCTCCATTTGTCCTCCATTCCGCTGTGAATGATTAACCTAGCACAATTCGCGGCGGCGGACCCGGCTCGAAGCGCTGCGGGGGTTTTAGGTCGGGCAGGCGGGTAGCCTGCGGCGGGTTGTCAATCGGCCCGGCGAGCGAAACTCGCCCGCACGGGTGATGAATCGCCCACTTGAGCCAGCAACTTCCCGCGCGATTCGGTTGCGGCTTGCCGCCGGAAGGGGCGGGTTGGCGGCCTTCGACCGATACTTGGCCGGCCTGGGAGGCCTCCGTGCAAGGCCGCCCAAGCGGGTTACCACCCCGCCGCAGGCTGCGAGCCTGCCCCACATAAAACCGTCGCGGCGCGCGAAGAATTTGACAGGTAGTAGTACATAAAACCGCCCCACAAGACCGGTACATGTAAACTGGAACCTTGCGGCGCCATCCTCTCTTCAAACCCTATCTCGCCCTGGCCGCGGTGTGCCTTTTCTGGGGCACCACCTACCTCGCCATCCGCATGGCCCTGGAGTCCTTTCCGCCGCTCATCCTGGTCAGCGCGCGCTACATCGTTTCGGGCTCCATCCTGCTGGGGTTCGCCCTCGCTCGCGGCCTGCATGTGCCCCGCGGACGCGAACTGGCCGCCGCCTGCTTCAGCGGCCTGCTGGTGCTGGGCATTGGCAATGGAGCCCTGGTCTATGCCGAAACCGCCATCCCCAGCGGAATCGCCGGGCTGATCGTCTCCCTGTCGCCGTTCTGGATGGTCGGGGCCGAAGCCCTCCTGCCGGGCGGCGAGCGCCTCCATGCGCCCACCATCGGCGGCATGCTGGTGGGCCTCCTGGGCGTGGGCCTGCTCTTCACGCCCGAGCCCGGCACGCACCTCTTCAATGGCAATCTGGTCTACGGGTTCCTCGTCCTGCAGATCGGGATGGCAGGCTGGTGTTTCGGGTCCATCTACCAGCGCCGCCAGTCCGGGAAGGCCCATTCGGTGATTACGGGCGCGGTGCAGCAATTGGCCGCCGGGCTGATCCTTGCCCCGCTTGCCATCGCCGTGCCGCACCACCCCATCCATTGGACCGCGCGCGGCTCTTGGGCCCTCGGGTACCTGGTGGTTTTCGGGTCCATCGTCGGCTACAGCGCCTTCATCTACGTCATGGACCGTCTGCCCGTGGCCATCGTGTCGGTGTACCCGTACGTCAATTCCGTGGTGGCCGTGGCGCTCGGATGGCTGTTCTATCGCGAGCCGTTCGGCGCGCGCGAAACCGTTTCCATGGTGGTGATCTTCTCGAGCGTGGCGCTCGTCAAACGGTATTCCCGCCCGGCGACGGCGGCTTAGCCCGGCGTGCCAATCCGGCGCCCAGCAATCCGCCCGCCATGCAATAGAAGGTGGTGAGCACGAAGAACTGCAACAGCGCCCCCAGCAGTTTCGGGGCGCTTTGCATGGTTTCCCACATCTTCTGGACCTGAGGGTCCTTGGAGCTCTGCACCATGGTCTGAACCGTGTCCATGCCTCCCGAGGCATGCAGCAGGAGAAGCATGGCAATGAACAGGACGGCGGGAATGGCGAAAGTCAGCAGACCCGTCAGCCAGCCCAATCGCACGCACGCTCCCACGTTCATCGAGTGTCCCGTGCGCCGCCGGTACACAAACACCGCGAAAAACCCCGCTGCTATCCACGTAAAGACCGAAAGGAAGACCAGAAATGTGGCCAGCACTGCCGCCAGAAGCGCCGTCTTCACCGCTTCCCGGTTACGAAAGGTCACCGGCGCGGGTTCTCTCGCCGTCTCCATCACCGGAAACGGAGGCGGAGGCGGTGGCGCCGGTGCTTCGGTCTCGATCTCTACCATCTCCCGCTGCGGCTTGCCACATTTGTGGCAGAAGACGGCGTCGGGTGGCAACTGCGCTCCGCACGTGCAAACTTCGGGCATCTGTAGCCCACGAGGGCTACCTCCAGTGTGGCGCAGCCTGCCGCATGGACGCAAGCCCGCCGTTCCCGGTGTGAGTCGAGACGCGGGTTGTGAACCGCTGGTATAGTGGCATCTGGGATAAAAAGAGGAGAGCCCTTATGTCAGGGAAAAACCGATCGCGCCGGGATTTCTTCGGCGCCGCCATTGCCGCTCCCGCGCTGGGAGCGTTGGCGCTCACCGATCCTGGCCGCGCCGCCGCACAGGCTGCCGGAGTCAAACGCGGCGACCTGCCCGATCTGACCATCAAGCAGGTGAAGGTCATGGTGCTGAAGCCGGAAGAGCGCGCCCCGGCGAATGCCGGCGCTCCCGCCGGCGGAGGCCGCGGAGGCGCTGCCGGGCCGCCGGGCGGGCGCACCGGAGAGAAACTCGCCACGATTGTCACTGGCAGCGGCATCGAGGGCAACTACACCCTCGACGACCGCTACTTCCATCCCAACTGGAGCAACCTCGGTTGGCTCGACTATGCCAAGGGCGCGCTCACGGGCAAGAGTGTTCTCGACCTGCCGGCTCTCACCTCGCAATGGCGGCCCGCGCTGCGCCGCTACGGCCAGCTTTCCTACGCCGCCGCCGTCGACAACTGCTGCTGGGACATCCTCGGCAAAGCCGCCGGCCTCCCCGTCTATCGCATCCTGGGAGCCTACCGCGACCGCGTTCGCGCCTATGCCAGCTCCCAGCATCTGCGCACCGTCGAGGATTTCGTGGCCGATGTCAAACACGCCATGGCCGACGGCTTCACGGCCTACAAGATCCATCCGCCCGGTGGCGGCGCCGGACGGCCACGATTACAAGCTCGACATGGAGGTGATCAAGGCCGTCCGCAAGACCGGCGGGGACGACATGCCGCTGCTGTACGACCCGGTCGGCGTCGCTGACCCGCGACGAAGCCATCAAGGTGGGCCGCCTGCTCGACGAACTGCATTACGTCTCCTTCGAGGACGCCCTCCCCACCAAGGACATCGACGGCCTGGTGGATGCTGGCCAACGCCCTGGACGTGCCGATTGTCATGGGCGAGTTCCTGCCGTCGATTTACGATTACGTTCCCTACATTCTCCGCGGCGCGCTCGACGAGGTCCGCTTCATCGTCGATAACGTCGGCGGCATCACCGGCGGCATGAAACTCGCCCGCATGGCCGAGTGCTTCAACATGATGTGCCAGCCTCACAACTGGGGCACCTTCCTGGATCACGTCGTCCATTTCCACTGCGAGCTGGCCATGCCCAATAACATCTGGTTTGAAATGGACGCAGCCCATGGGCATCGCGGACCGCCCCTATTTCAAGGACAAGATCCGCCTCGACAAGGATGGCTACGTTCCCGCGCCGGTGAAGCCCGGCCTGGGCTACGAGCTGGATCGCGCGTGCTCGATAACATGATGCTTCGGGTGGAGAGTTAGGAGGAACCGCCATGTCGAAACACAACCTATCGCGACGCAAGTTCTTCGGCTCGACCGGCGCGGGCGCACTCGCGGCGGTGTCCGCGGTGTCCGATCCGGGGCGCGCGGCGGCCCAATCGGCGGGCGTCAACCCCGGGGACCTGCCGGACCTCACCATCAAGGAAGTCAAGGTCTACGTTCTGAAACCCGACGAAACTCGTGCCGCGCCCGGCGGTAACGCCATCCGCCGCGGTGAACAGTTTGCCTCCGTGGTGACCAACAGCGGGATCGAGGGTAACTACGTCCTGACCAACCGATACAGCCACTCGAACTGGAGCAACCTTGGGTGGCTGCCCGCCGCCAAGCGCGCGCTGGTCGGGAAGCGGCGTTCTGGACATGCCCGAGTTCACGAACCAGTTTCACAGCGCCGTGGGCCAGAGTTCCTATGCCTCCGCCATGAATAACTGCCTCTGGGACATTCTCGGGAAGGCGGTTGGTCTGCCGGTATACCGCATTCTGGGCGCGTATCGCGAGCGCGTGCGGGCCTATGCCAGTTCGCAGCATCTCCACACGGTGGAGGACTTCGTCGAGGATGTCAAGCACGCCAAGTCGCAAGGCTTCACCGCTTATAAGATCCATCCGCCATGGCTCGCCAACAACGAAGTGGATTACAAGCTGGATATCGAAGTGGCCAAGGCGGTTCGCAAGACCGGCGGCGACGATATGGCGCTGCTGTTCGATCGCGTGGGCGCCTACACCCGTCTCGAAGCCATGAAAGTCGGCCGCGCGCTCGACGAGCTGAATTACGTCTCCTTCGAAGATTGTCTGCCGACCGACGACATGGAGGGGCTCGCCGAGCTGGTCAAGGCTCTGGATGTCCCCATTACCATGGGCGAGTTCATTCTCTCGCCTTACGATTACGCCAAGTACATCCGCTTCGGCTCGCTCGACGAAGTGCGGTTCATCGTCGATAACCTGGGCGGGATCACCGCCGGCATGAAAGTCGCCCAACTGGCGGAGTGTTTCGGCATGTTGTGCCAGCCTCACAATTGGGGCAACCTGCTGGACCACGCCGTCCACTTCCATTGCGAACTGGCCATGCCCAATAACGTGTGGTTCGAGATGACGCAGCCCATGGGCATCACCGACCGCCCATATTTCAAGGACCAGCTCCGCATCGACAAGGATGGCTACGTGCCCGCGCCCGGCAAACCGGGCCTGGGCTACGAGTTCGATTACAACGCGCTGCACAATTTGTTGGACCGCGTCGAGACGTAGGGTGGGGCGGACGCCCTCGTCCGCGGCCGGCCCCCTGGCCGCCCTGCGCGTGCGCACGAAGAGCGGGACGGGGGCGTCCCGCGCGGACCAGGGGGTCCGCCCCACACCGCGGGTTAGAATGGAGCAGTGTCCCCTGGTTTCCGCTCCTACGTCCTTGTCTCCCTCGGTCAGATAGCCCGGAACTATCAAAGCGTGCGGCGTGTGGTCTCGCCCGGCGTGGAAGTCGCCGGGGTGGTTAAGGCCGATGCCTACGGCCACGGCGCACTGGAAGTTTCGCGCGTGCTGGAGGCCGAAGGCGCCCGCTGGCTGGCGGTCAGCTCGGTGGACGAAGGCGTCACCCTGCGCGAGGGCGGCATCCGCGCGCCGCGCATCCTGGTCATGGGCGGTTTTCTGCCCGACGAGGGCGCGCAACTGGCGGAATTCGACCTCACCCCCGCGGTGCATTCCCTGTCCGAAATCCGCCAGGTCGATAGATTGGCGGAGTGTTCCGGAAAGCCCATCCCCTATCATTTGAAGATCGATTCCGGCATGGGACGCCTGGGCACCCGCGCCTCCGCCAGCGAGATTCTGGCGGTCCTCGGCGATACGCGGCACGCGCGCCTCGAAGGCCTCATGACGCACTTCGCCTCCGCCGCCAACTATGACAGCGAGCAAACCGCCGGCCAGCTCGCCCGCTTTCACGCGGTGGCCGCCGAGCTGCGCGCCGCGGGCGTCGATGCGCCCATCCTCCACACCTCCAGCACCATCGCGGTGGCCTACGGGCGCAGCGAGGGCTGGCACAACCTGGTGCGGGCCGGCCACGCGCTCTACGGATATGTGTCGCCGGCCCGCGGCGACGCGCCCCCGCAGCTTCTGCGGGTCGCCCCCGCCCTCACCTGGAAGGCCCGCATTCTTCAGATCAAGGACCTTCCCGAAGGCGCGCTGGTGGGCTATGGCGGCACCTTCCGCACACCCCGTCCCATGCGCATCGGGGTGGTGGGCGCGGGCTACGCCGATGGCGTGTTCCACCGGCTCTCGAACCGCGGCAGGGTCATCGCCGACGGCAAGCTGGCGCCCATCCTCGGCACCATCTCCATGGACCTGACCACCATCGACCTCAGCCACACCACCGAGCTCTCCCCCGGCGACGCCGTCACGCTCCTCGGGAGCGAAGGCGAGTCCACCCTGGACGCCCAGCAGCTCGCCCGCGTCGCCGGCACCATTTCGTACAACATCCTGTGCAGCATCAGCGCCCGGGTGAAGCGGGTGTACGTGCCGTAGCTCCCGGGCCCAACGCGCTGGGTCTTTGATGGCAGGCGGAAGCGCCTGCCCCACCTACCGGGGACAGACGCTTTCGTCTGTCAACCTGGCAGCCCGTGCCAACGCACTAGCAAGCCAGTGGCCAATATTCACCGTTATGCGTTAATCCGGTGATACCATAGATAGCAGATGAGCTTCCTGTCGCCCAGACTCCAACTCAAGGTTGCGCAGAAGCAGATTCTGACTCCCGGCCTGGTGCAGATGGTCACCGTGCTTCAGCTTAACCGGCTGGAGTTGAAGGAGATGATCACCCAGGAGATCGTCAAGAACCCGGTGCTGGAGGAGACCACCGAGGAGTCCGGCGAAGAGATTACGGCCGAGGAATTGCTGCCCCTGCTGGAGGCCGAACCGGTGGTGGACCCGGCCGACAAGCAGATTCTGGAAGCCGCCGTGCTGAGCGATGCCAATGCCGTGGATGGCGCGGCGGGCAGCGTCCCCATCAACGGCAACCTGTTCCCCGACGCCGAGGAAGCCGCCGCCGCGGTTGCCGAGCCGGATGTCCCGGCCTCCAACGACCCGGCTTTGGACACCCCCGCCGCCACCGATCCCTTCGACGAAATCGACTTCGGCTCGTTCTTCGACGACTATCTCGATCCCGGTTACAAGAGCCCGGCGGCGGAATCCGTCGAGAAGCCGTCGTTCGAGACGTTTCTCTCCGCCCCGCTGACCCTGGGCGACTATCTGCGCTCGCAGTTGAGCGTCAGCGTGATTTCCGGCGGCATCCGCGACGCCGCCGACTCGATCATCGGCAACCTGGACGAGGACGGCTACCTTTCGGCTTCGCTCGAAGAGATCGCCTCCGCCGGCGAGCACACGCCCGAAGACGTCGCCGAGGCGCTGAAATTCGTTACTACGCTCGATCCGGCCGGCGTGGGCGCGCGCAACCTGCAGGAGTGCCTGCTGCTGCAGATCGAGAGCCTCAACGGCAAGGGCGGCGTGGCCTGGCAGATCGTCTCCCACCACATGCGCCTGCTGGAAACCCGCCAGCTCAAGGAAATCGCCCGTGTGCTGGGCCGTCCCATGGAGCACGTCGAGGTGGCCGTCCACATGATCCACCATCTCAATCCGCGGCCCGGCCTGCGCTATTCCGGCGCCGGCGCGCGCGTGGTGGAGCCGGACGTATCCTTCACCAAGGATGGCGACGATTACATCATCCAGATGAACGACGAGGACGTGCCGCAGCTCCGCCTCAACGCGCAGTACCGCCGCATGCTGGACCGCGAGAACGGCGCCACCAAGGAAGTCCGCGATTACGTCCGCGAACGCTACACTTCCGCCATCCAGCTCATGAAGAACATCGAGCAGCGGAAGCAGACCATCATGAAGGTCTGCCAGGCGATCGTGCGGCGGCAGACCGAGTTCCTGTCGCACGGTCTGGATTCGCTGAAGCCCATGATGATCAAGGAGGTGGCCGAGGAAGTGGGCGTCCACCCCTCCACCGTGAGCCGCGCCGTGGCCGGCAAGTACGTGCATACGCCGCAGGGCGTTTTCGAGCTGCGCTATTTCTTCTCCGAAGCCGTGCAAGGCCCGTTGGGCGGGGGCACGCCGCTACTGCTGCTCAAGCGCATGGTGAAGAAGATGATCGGGGACGAGGACCGCGCCAAGCCGCTGACCGACGAGCAGATCACCGCCATGTTGCAGACCCAGGGGATCAATGTGACCCGCCGCACCGTGGCGAAGTACCGCGAGGACATGAAGATTCCGTCCACGCACCAGAGGCGGGTGCGGAACTAGGGCGCGCCAACGGCGCCTCCGGGGAAGCCGCTGCCGGCAGATTGTGGTATGCGCAAGTTATTCGTTACACAGCTCTTCTCTCGCGGCAGGGACCTCCGAGTGGGCGACGATACAGCTTCAGCCGGCCGCCGCAACTTCCGCGGCGTGATACGGCCGGGTGACGCCTGCAGGACAATATTCGGGCGCCCATGCTAACGGCGGTAGAATGAAGAATGCGAAATGAGTTCACAGCGATCATTGAACAAGATGGCCCGTGGTACATCGCATACTGCGCCGAGGTGCCTGGCGCCAATGGCCAAGGCAAATCCCGTGGAGAGTGCCTCACCAATCTTCGAGAGGCCATCGCACTGATTCTGGAACACAGGCGCGAGGAGTCGCTGCGCTCACTGCCGCCGGACGCCCGGCAGGAACCCGTAGTTGTCGGATGAAGCGCGAGGGATTGCTACGGCACCTTCGCCGTCACGGCTGCGTTTTGCGGCGAGAGGGCAAAGAACATACCCTGTGGGAAAACCCGCAGACAGGCCACGCCGAGGCGATTCCTCGTCACGCGGAGATTGCGAACATCCTTGCAAAGAGGATTTGCCGCAAGCTGTCTACCCCGGATCCCCTTGGAAGACCGGACCACCCGGTAAAGTGATAGGACCTCCTCCCCCAAGTCCCGAATGGACAATTTACTTGGACGTATAGTCGCCATCTCGTTGACTGGGGCATCCGCGCCGACTGCTCCGCTTGGGTCACGCGCCACCCGGAAACAGGGCAACCCGCTCTTTCAGTTGCCTACGCCGTCCGCGCCGCCGCCACCCGCGGAATGCCCGCCAGGTCGGGTAAAATACGCAAATCCCGCCAACCCTCAAGCAACCCCAGGACGTGATCGTGGCAGCCGAACCCCAGTTCCATAACCAGCCACCCGCCCGGCCGCAACACCCGCGGCGCGTCCGCCACGATGCGGTCGTACAGGTCGAAACCGCTTTCGCCTGCGAACAGCGCCACGTGCGGTTCCCAGTCGCGCACCTCGCGCTGAAGGCCCGCTTTGGCGGTCTCCGGCACGTAGGGCGGGTTGGAAACCACCAGGTCCATGGAGCGCGCCGCCACGGCCTCCATCAGGTCGCACACAGCAATGCCGACCCGCGCCCCGAGGCGCGCGGCGTTTCCGGCAGCCACCGCTGCCGCCGCCGCGGAGATGTCCGTCGCCCAGACATCGGCGCCGGTTTCCAGTTGCAGCGTGACGGCCAGCGCGCCCGAGCCGGTGCCGACATCCAGTATGCGCCCAGCGCCGCGCGCCACCTCTAGCGCCGTCTCCACCACGTGCTCCGTCTCCGGCCGCGGGATCAGCACGTCCGGCGTCACGCGGAACTCGCGCCCGTAGAACTCCTGGCGGTGGGTGATGTACTGCGTAGGCTTGCCCTGCATCCGCTCGTGCAGATAGCGGCCGAAGTGCAGCCACGCGCTATCGCTCAACTCCCGCTCGGGATGGGCGTAGAAATGCTCGCGATCGCAAGACAGTGCGAATCCGAGCAGAACTTCCGCGGTGAGCCGGGGAACCGCGATTCCGGCTTCGTCCAGGAGTTGTGTCCCCTGCTTCAACGCCGCGCCGGCGGTCATTCCGCGGCCGGTTTGCCGCTGGCGCCGTTGCCGCTCCGGTAGTGGGCTACAAGCGCGTCGATCACCGGCTGCAGCTTGCCGTCCATGACGGAATCGAGCTGGTGAAGGGTGAAGCCGATGCGATGATCGGTGAGGCGGTTCTGCGGGAAGTTGTAGGTGCGGATCTTCTCGCTGCGGTCGCCGGTGCCCACCATGCTGCGGCGTTCGGCGCCGAGCGTGGCCTGCTGCTTTTCGAGCTCCAGTTCGTAGAGCCGCGAGCGCAGCACGCGCTCCGCCTTGGCGCGGTTCTTGATCTGCGATTTCTCGTCCTGGCAGGATACCACCAGGCCGGTGGGAATGTGGGTCAGGCGTACCGCCGAGTAGGTGGTGTTCACCGATTGCCCGCCGGGGCCCGAGGAGCAGAACGTGTCGATGCGGACGTCCTTCGGTTCCAGCTTGACCTCGACTTCGTCGGCTTCCGGCAGCACCGCCACCGTGATCGCCGACGTGTGCACCCGGCCCTGCTGCTCGGTCACCGGAACGCGCTGCACGCGGTGCACGCCGCTCTCGTACTTCAGGTTTCCGAAGACCTTTTCGCCGCTCACCAGGGCGATGACTTCCTTCAGCCCACCCGCCGCGCTCTCGCTGCTGGACATGACTTCCATCTTCCAGCGCTTGCCTTCGGCGTAGCGCGAGTACAGCCGGAACATCTCGGCGGCGAACAGCGTGGCCTCGTCGCCGCCCGTGCCCGCGCGGATTTCGAGAACGATGTTCTTGTCCTCGTTGGGGTCCTTAGGCATCAGCAGGATTCCAATTTCCTCCTCGATGCGCGCCAACTCGGGCTCCAGTTGGACGATCTCCTCCTGGGCCATGGCCTGGAGATCGGGGTCGGCGTCGTGCAGCATGGCGCGCGCCTGCGAGAGGCCGCTAGAAACCTTCTTCCACTCGCGAAACTTACTCACCGTTTCGGCAAGCTCGCTGTGCTCCTTGGCGACCTTGCGATATTGGTCGGAGTTGCCGATCACCGCCGGGTCGGCCATCTGCCGGGTAAGTTCCTCGAAGCGCTTTTCAAGTTGTTCGAGTTTCGGGACGGATTGCATTGGGTGGGCTAGTGCCGGTTATCCGATGATCAGTTCGCCGCCCTGCGACTTCTCGAGCGACATGGCATGGTCGAGTGCGTAGACGGCCACCTCGGTCTGGCCGTCGGAGGGCGGCTGGGTGGTGATGCGCTGCAACCACAAACCGGGCGTGGTGAGAACCGTGAGCAGCCCGCCGGGGTGCTTCGCCGCATAGCGGATCATCTCGTAGCAGACGCCCACGATCAACGGCACCAGCGCGATGCGCATCGCCAGTTTGGGCAGGAACCCGGTGAACGGAATGAACACGTAGAAACACATGGAGACGAGCATCAGCAGCATCAGGAAGCTGGTGCCGCAGCGCGGGTGATAGGTGGTGAACTTCTGCGCGGCCTCGACCGACACCGGTTGGCCGGACTCGAAGTTGAAGACCACCTTGTGCTCCGCCCCGTGATACTGGAACAGCCGCTGGATATCCTTGAGCCGCGAGAGTGCGAACATGAACGCCAGGAAGATACCAATGCGGATGGCGCCGTCCATGAAGTTGAACGCCAACCCCGCCGACAGCGCCGGGTACGTCTTCCCCAGCAGTGTCGCCAGATACAACGGCAAGAACTTGTAGAGGAACAGGAAAGACCCCACCATCACAATCAGGTTGGCCGTGAGCACCCACTTGGGAAGTTCCTTGGGAGGCTTCGCCGCCGGATTCTTTTGGCACTGCGCCTGGGCTTCATCTTCCACATAGATGTTGGAGGAGAACTGCAGCGCCTTGATGCCCAGTTTCATGGCCTGGAACAGGGTGCCCATCCCCCGAAAGACGGGCAATTTGAAAATCGGGTACCGTTCGGAAATCCGCGGCAGGAGCATCTCTTCGGTGACGATTTCGCCGCTCTTCCTGCGCACCGCCACGCAGTAGCTGTGGGGGGCGCGCATCATCACACCTTCCATTACCGCCTGGCCGCCGACGAGCGTTTCCTCGCCGCTTTCGAGGACGGGCAACATCAGGCTATGGGTGAGATACCGAAGGTAAACGCGCAGAGACACGAAACCTCTCACAGACAACTCCATTATACGCCAGGAGCCGGCGCCGAACCGGGTGTGGGGCGGAGGAGTGAATGCGCTAGCGTGATGTGGGGCGGACGCCAAAGTCTGCGCGGGACGCCCCCGTCCCGCTACCAGCTCGCAGAATCAAGTGCTTACAACTGGCGAGAAGCCGGCCACGGGGCCGGCCGCGGACGGGGGCGTCCGCCCCACCCCGCGCCCGGGTATCCTGAATTGAAGGAGACGCCCGCCCGTGTCCCCGGCCCGTGTTGCCGTGCTCGCGCTTGCCGCCATGCCCTGGATGGCCGCTGCATCGCCGCTTCTGAGGGGCCGCGTGGTGGACGATAGCGGCGCCCCGGTGGCCGATGCGCGGGTCTCGGCGCGGAGCAGCGCCGAGGCGTCCCCGGCCGAAACCGCCAGCAACCCCGCCGGCGCCTTCGAACTGTCGCTGCCGCGGGCCGGGCGCTACCTGGTGACCGTCGAGCGTGTGGGCTACTTCCGGCTTCAGGACCGCCCGGTCGATTGCGGCACGGAGGGCGCCGAAGTGACGCTGGTGCTCAACCCGCAACGCGAAGTTTTCCAGAGCGTCGAAGTGGGCGAGTCCCCGTCCGCGGTCGACCCCCAGCAGACATCGCGTGAGGAGCGGTTGAGCGGCACCGAAATCAACGACATCCCGTACCCCGCCAGCCACAGCCTGCGCAACGCCATGAAGCTGATGCCGGGCGTGGTTCAGGACGCCTCCGGCGGCGTGCACTTCCAGGGAGGCGCGGAGTATCAGACCCAGTACACGCTGGATGGCTTCGATATCGGCGATCCCGCTAACGGCCACTTCAACACGCTGCTGGCGGTCGAGGGCATTCGCTCGCTCGATTTGACCACCGCGCGCGAAGCGCCGGAATACGGCCGCGCCTCGGCCGGCACGCTGGCGATTCGTCCGGAAAACGGCACGGACCAGTTTCGCTTCACGGCCACCAATTTCATTCCCGGGCTCGATACGCACGACGGAGTGAACATCGGCGACTGGACGCCGCGCGCCGGCTTCTCAGGTCCGTTGGTCGCGGGCCGCGTCTGGTTCTCCGACAGCTTCAACGGCGAATACAACCGCGGCTATGTCTCGGGACTGCCGGCCGGTCAGGACACCGACACGTACTGGACCGCGGACAACCTCTTCCACGCCCAGGCGAACCTGACGCCCGCCAACATCCTCTACGGCGATTTCCTGAGCGACTTCGCGCACCAGGCGCACTCCGGTCTGGGCCCGCTCGATCCCGTATCCACCACTACCGAACAGCGTTCCACCGAATGGCTGGTGGCCGCGCGGGACATGCAGTCCTGGGGCCGCGGCAGCGTGCTGGAAACCGGTTTCGGGTGGCAGGCAACCGGCAACCACGGCATCCCGCAGGGCACCGAGCCGTACATTCTTTCGCCCAATGGCCGGGGCGGGAACTACTTCGTCGATTCGTTGACCCACGGCCGCCGCGCGCAGTTCTTCGCCAAGTGGTCGGCGCCCGCCGCTCACTTCGGCGGGCGGCACCAATTCCAGTTCGGAACCGATGTCGCAGCGCCTCGGCTTTACGGCTGATATTCACCGCACGGAGTTCGAGATCGTGGGCCTCAACGGTCTTCCGTCGTCCATCACTTCGTTCAGCGGCATCGGCAGTTACAGCCTGCCCGACACCACTGTGGCGCTCTTCGCCGCCGATCGCTGGCAGCCCACCCGGCCCCTGGCGATCGATCTCGGTGTGCGCGGGGACTGGTTCGAATCCATCCACCGGGCGGGCGTGGCGCCGCGCGTTTCGGTGGCCTGGTCGCCCACGGCCGGGGCCCGCACCAAGCTCACCGCTGGCTACGCCATCGTTCATGAACCGCCCAACCTGGCGCTCCTCTCCCGCCCGCTGGACCAGCAGGCCGTCACCACGCCGTACGACGCCGCGGGCGTTCCCGAGACGCCGCTCGTGAGCGTGTTCCGAATGGGCGGCAATCTCGCCATGCCGCGTTACGCCAACTGGAGCGCCGGCGTTGAGCGCGATTTCGGCGGTTCGCTTTCCGCCCGGGCCGAATGGCTGCGGAAGAGAGGCCGCGACGGGTTTGTCTACGCGTCGGCAACGCCCTCGGCCGCCATGGACCCGGGCGTGCTCGGCTACAAAGCCGGCGGGATTTACGTCCTCTTCGAACCAGCGCCGCGACGCCTACGACGAGGCCGCAATCACGGTGCGGCAGTCCTTCGGCGATCAGTACGAGTGGATGGCCAGTTACGTCCGCTCGCGCGCCGTGTCCAACGCGGTGCTGGATGTGAGCATCGACCAACCGCAACAGGTGACCGCCAACTCGGGCCCCATGCCATGGGACGCGCCCAACCGCCTGTTGAGCTGGGCCTACCTGCCGTTCCCGTTTCTGGACCGGAAGAAGTGGGCGCTCTCCGGCATGGCGGATTGGCGCAGCGGGTTTCCGTTCTCCCTGGTCACCTCGGACGGCGTGATATCGGGGCCGGTCGATTCCCGCCGCTACCCGGCGACGTTCGATCTCAACCTGTACGTCGAGCGCCGGTTCACCCTGCGCGGCTACCGTCTGGCGCTCCGCGGCGGCGTCAACAACGCGACGGATCACCGCAATCCCACGGCCGTGAACGACACCATCGGATCGCCGGGTTTTCTGCAGTTCTACGGCGATGAGGGCCGCCATTTCGAAGTCCGCATCCGCATGTTCGGCAAGCCGAAAATCTGACGGCGTTCGGTAGGGCGGACGGCGCGTGCCGGTAGCCGGCCAGGGGGCCGGCTGCGGACGAGGGCGTCCGCCCCACGGGTTCAGAAGGTGTAGGAGGCGCCGAAAAGAGGCGTGAACTGCTGGAAGATTCCGCGGGCGGTGTTGTGCGGCGCGGGAAGAATCTGCGTTCTGGGGAACGTGGTGAGATAGTCGCGGAACTCGGCGCGCAGCAGAACGTGGGACCGCGGGCGGAACTTCACGCCGCCGCCGAGGCTGAAGACCGTCTTCCAGACATCGTTGGTGGTCAGGCTGGCGATTTGCGGGATCGGCTGCGGAAACGGCTCCGGACCGGCAATCACGTATTCCTTCGCGCCCGCGCCTCCGGCCAGGTATGGCCGCCATCGATGTTCAGCGGTCTTGAAATGGAACAGCAGTTCGCAGGTCAGGGCGTGCGACTGGCCCTGGATGTCGGCCCTCACTCCGGGCGCCTCGAGGAACGGGTGGCCGTCGTGATACAGATAGCGGAACTCGCCCGACACGTACTTCGAGAACTCGTCCCCCAACACGATGCCGGCGGCGAAGCGGTTGCGCACACCGGCCTGCGCCGTCCCGGCCTCGGAGAAGATCGTGCCGTTCCGGTAGACTCCGTATCCGAAATCGGCCCCGATTTCGCGCGGCTGCCCGAAAGCGGAGACGGCCAAGAGTGCGAAGACCACACACTTCATGTGGACCATTCACCTTCCAGTTAACCACGGACACACAAACGCCCGGCGTTCCCGAAGGACGGGAGAGTTCGCCGGGCGGGTTCAAGGCCGAATCGCGGCTTACTTCTTGTTGGCGTTGGCTGCTTGCGCGGCCATCTTCAATTGGTTGTTGACCCTCTCGAGAAGGTTCTTGGCTTGCTGCGCGTGCCCCGCCATGTCCCACTCGTTGGCTTGCTGGGCGGCAACGATCTTCTCATAAGCCTGCTGGGCGAGTTGCTGTGCGGCAGCGATGTTCGGATGTCTGCCGGCCGATACGTTTTCCTTGGGCTTCTGGGCTAAGGCGATTCCTCCGATTACCAGCATGGAACCGAGGACAGCGGCGATAATACGAGTCTTGATCATAGGTGCGATTCTATCCGTTACGGAGTGCTGGCGCAAGAACTTGTAAAATTTTGGAGTACGGTACATTACATTCTCACGCTGCAAGGCCCCTCACTTCCCGGCCAACCCGTCCACCAGCAGTTTCGCCAAATTGGAGATCAGGATGGAGCCCGTGTTATCCGGGCCATAGTCGATCTTCGGCAGGTCGTCCACGTAGATCGCCATGGCTATGCGGCCTCCCTTGGAATAGACGATCCCCACATCGGCGCGCAGCGCGTCGAGCGCACCCGCTTTGTTGGCAATGGGCGCGTCGATCAGGCGGCGGATTCCGGTGTTGTCCTGCTGGCGCTTGAGGATGGCGATCATCTCGCTCGAGGCCTCGGGACTGACCAGCTCGCCGCGCTCCAGCCGCTCGAGAATCGTCACCATGTCGAGTGGCGTCGTGACGCCTATGCCGTATCTCTGGTTCCCGGGCTGCCTGCCGAACTCCGACCAGCCTTGCGCGGGAGCGAGTTGCGCGCCGTCGCCGCGGATTTTGCGGAGCGCCCGCGTGGTCCGCATGCCGATGCGGTCGAGGTACGCGTTGACCTGGTTGGCCGTCACCCGGTCGAGGACCATGTTGGTGGCAGTGTTGTCGCTGAGCACGATCATGAGGTGGACCACGTCGCCGAGCGGCAGCCTGACGCCGGCGGATAGCTCGGACCCAATCACGCCCGACCCGGTCAACTGGTCCGCCTTCCGGACGGCGAGCGGCTTCGTCCACTTGATTTTGCCGCGGGCGACGGCATCGAATACCGCCGCCATGATGGGCAGTTTGATGGTGCTGGCCGCGCGGACGGGGTCGGCCTGGCGGATTCCAACGGCCGCCCCCGTGTCCAGGTTTTTGGCATAGAGCGAGACGGCGCCCGGAAAGCCGGAGATGCGCGCGCGCAGTTCCGCCTCCAGCGATTGCGCGCCTAACGGCGCGGCGAGGGCGAGCAGCCATGCGAGGTGACGCATGGATAGATGATAACGGACCGTCGGCCAGCCGGCCACCGCCACCGTGAGGAGCCGTGAAATAAACGACTTGTCTCGCAAAGGCGCGAAGATCGCCAAGAAGAACCCATTTGTTTTCTTGGCGGGGTTTACGGCTGGCGAGCGATTGTGGTTGCGGTTCCGATTCGTCACAGCTTCCGAGGGAGCGGGTGGGCGCGGCCATTTCGGGACCGGCCCAAAGCGTTACAATCAGGTTCACATCATGATGGAGTTTGTGCGCGGACTTCGCTGCGTGTGCTGTGGTGCGACTTACTCGACTCGCGTCCCGTATACCTGCCCCGCTTGCGGGATCGAAGGCATCCTGGACGTCGAATTCGATTACCCGGCCATCGCGCGCCGCCTCACCCGGGGGCAACTGTCCGCCCGTCTCGAACTGAGTCACTGGCGGTATCGCGAGTTGCTGCCGATTCGCGAGGACGCCGTACTGCCCGCTGTGCCGGTGGGGTGGACGCCGATCGTGGAGGCCCGCTCTCTCGCCAGGCATGTGGGCGTGCGAACGCTGAATTTGAAGGACGACGGACGCAACCCATCGGGATCGCTCAAGGACCGCGCCAGTTCGATTGGCGTGGTGAAGGCACGCGAGAAACGGCGGAAGATAATCGCCTGCGCCAGTACCGGAAATGCGGCGTCGTCCTGCGCGGGCATGGCGGCGTCCATGGGGTTGCGGAGCGTCATCTTCGTGCCCGAACGCGCGCCCGAACCCAAGGTCACGCAACTCCTCATCTTCGGAGCCACGGTGCTGCGCGTGCGCGGCAGCTATGAAGACGCGTTCCGGCTCTGCCAGCGGACCTGCGAGCGGATGGGCTGGTACAACCGAAACTGCGCCATCAACCCGTACCTGGTGGAAGGCAAGAAAACGGCGGGGCTGGAGGTCTGCGAGCAACTCGGCTGGGACGTGCCCGACTGGGTCGCGGTGTCGGTGGGCGACGGCTGCACGCTTGCGGGCATCTGGAAGGGCTTCCGCGAGATGCATACGCTGGGCCTGATCGAACGGACGCCGCACATGCTGGGCGTGCAGGCGGAGGGCGCGGCGCCCATCACGGAGTCGTATCGCACGGGGCGGGATGTGGAGCCGATGGAGCCGCATTCCATCGCCGACAGCATCGCCGTGGGAGTGCCGCGCAATTGGCGGAAGGCGCTCTCGGCGATTTGGGAGTCGGATGGCCTTATGATCAACGTCACGGACGAGGAGATCCTCGACGCCATGCGCAGCACCGGGCGGTTGGCGGGCGTGTTCGCCGAACCGGCGGCAGCGGCTTCGGTGGCGGGGCTCCGCCGGGCCGTCGCGGAAGGCGCGATCGACCCGCGGGCCACCGCGCTGGCGATGATCACCGGAAACGGGCTGAAGGATACGCAATCGGCGCGCCGGGCGGTGGGAGAGCCCTTCGACGTGGGGCCGAAGGGCGCGGGGTTGAGCGCCATTCTGCGGCGCCGGAAGCTGGTGTAGCGATCATGACGGACTCGCTGCTCATCCGCGACGTTCATACGCTGGTGACCATGGACGCGCGCGGCACGGTGCTGCGCGGCGGTTTCCTCTACGCCGAAGACGGCGAAATCCGGCGCGTGGGCACGCGCGTGCCGGCGGGACTGAGGGCGCGGCGGACCCTCCGCGCGCCCTACGCCATCGCCATTCCCGGCCTGGTGAACACGCACCATCACCTCTACCAGACGCTGACCCGCGCCTGCCGTGCGGCGGCGGACGTGGAGCTGTTCGACTGGCTCAAGATCCTCTATCCGCTGTGGGCGCGGCTGGACGAAGAGGCCCTGCACGTGGCCGCCCTCGCCGGCATGGCGGAGTTGATGCTTTCGGGCTGCACCACCACCGCCGACCATCATTATGTGTTTCCGCGCGGGCGGGAGGGTATGATCGACGCGGAGATCGAGGCGGCGCGGCGCATCGGCATCCGCTTCCATCCCACGCGGGGAAGCATGAGCGTGGGGCGCAGCCGGGGCGGGCTGCCGCCGGATTCGGTGGTGCAAAGCGAGGACCGCATCCTGTCCGACTGCGAGCGGGTGATCGCGAAGTATCACGACCCGGGGCCCGGGTCGATGCTGCGCGTGGCGCTGGCGCCGTGCTCGCCGTTTTCGGTGTCCGAGGGTCTGATGCGCGAAACAGCGGAACTGGCCGCGCGGCGCGGGGTCCGTCTGCACACCCATCTGGCCGAGACGCGCGACGAGGACGCCTTCTGCCTGAAGCGCTACGGGCGGCGTCCGCTGGACTTTCTGAGCGACTCGGGGTGGCTGGGGGAAGGGACGTGGCTGGCGCACGGCATCTACTTCAAGCCGCGGGAAGTCGCGCGGCTGGGGCGCGCCGGCGTGGGCGTGGCGCACTGCCCGACCTCGAACATGCGGCTGGGGTCGGGGATCGCGCCCGTGCTGGCGCTGCGGCGGGCGGGGAGTCCGGTGGGGCTGGGCGTGGATGGCAGCGCGTCCAACGACAGCTCGCACATGCTGGCGGAAGCGCGGCAGGCGTTGCTGCTGAACCGGTTGGCCCACGGCGCGGCGGCGCTCGATGTCCACGGGGCGTTGCGCATGGCCACGGTGGAAGGCGCGCGGTGCCTGGGCAGGGACGACATCGGCACGCTCGAGCCGGGGAAGCGCGCGGACGTGGCGATGTTCGATCTGCGGGAGGCGGGCTACAGCGGGGCGACCGATGCCGTGTCGGCGCTGCTGCTGTGCGCGCCGGCGGCTGTGGAGACTCTGGTGGTCGAGGGGCGGGTGGTGGTGGAAGACCGTGCCTTGCAGACGGTTCGCATGGGCCCGGTGCTCAAGCGGCATGGGCGGATGGCGGCCCGGCTGGCGCGCACGGGCACGCTGTTTTAGGCGGCCGCCGGTGCCGTCAAACGACGACTTTCTTCCCGTTCTCCCGCGCCACGTACTGGTCGTGGATCCACGCGTAGGTCTTCTCCAGACCGGTGCGCAGCGGTATGGACGGTTCCCATCCCAGATAGCGCTGGATCAACGTGTTTTCGCTGTTGCGGCCCATCACGCCCTTGGGCGCATCCAGGTCATGGATACGCTTCAGCTTGACGCCCGCGATATCCTCGACCATATCGACCAACTGGTTGACCGACACCATCTCCGAAGAGCCGAGGTTGATGGGCTCTTCGATGCCCGAGTCCATGATCTTCCCAATCCCGTTGACGCAGTCGTCGATATACATGAAGCTGCGCGTGCGCGTGCCGTCGCCCCAGATCACGATCTCGTGCTGGCCGCTCAACTTCGCCGCGATCACCTTCCGGCAAATCGCCGCCGGCGCCTTTTCGCGGCCGCCGTCCCACGTGCCCCAGGGACCGTAGACGTTGTGGAATCGCGCCACTCGCGTGCACATGCCGTAATCCTCTCGGAAGTGCCGGCACATGCGTTCGCTGAACAGCTTCTCCCATCCGTACCCGTCCTCCGCCAGGGCCGGGTAGGCGTCCTCTTCTTTCAGCCCCGGATTATCGGTATCGCGCTGCTTGTCGCCGTTGTAGACGCAGGCCGAAGACGAATAGAAATACCGTTGAACACCGGACTTCTGGGCGGCCTGGAGCATGTGGGTATTGATCAGAACCGAGAGCATGCACAGCGCCTTATTGCTCTCGATGAACCCCATTCCGCCCATGTTCGCCGCCAGATTGAAGATCTGGCAGGCGCCCTCGGCGGCGCGTTCGCAGCTCTCTTTCAGGTTCAGATCCAGGGTGAGGTTCTCCACATCCGGGAACGACTGGTACCACTCGCCCAGAGGCTTGATATCGACGCCCCGAATCCTGGTAAACCCCCGGCGGCGGAAGTCCGCCACCAAAGCGCCGCCAATGAAACCACCGGCGCCAGTCACCACCACGAGATCGTTCTGTTGCATCGGCAGGTCCTCCAGACCAGTTCCAGGCACAATCGTAGCAGGATTGCGGCCGCGCGGCCCTTCCCCGCGCCCCGCGCACGGTTCGGTACAATCGTTCTTCCGTTCTATACTGATTTTTGGGAAGCGACACCATGCATTCCGCCGCGGCCGGCGGTTCGACACTTCGGAGGCCCGTGGAAATCTCTGTGATCGCGCCGGTCTATAAGTGCCGTGAGTGCATTCCCGAACTTCACAGGCAACTCGTGGCGGCGCTCTCGCCGCTGGTGCCGTCCTTTGAAATCGTCCTGGTCGACGACGGTTGCCCGGAGGGCTCCTGGAGCGCCATCCAGTCCGTCGCCGCCGCCGATCCGCGCGTCAAAGCCATCGGCCTTTCGCGCAACTTCGGCCAGCACTACGCCATCGCCGCCGGCCTGCACCGCTGCTCCGGCAACTGGGTGGTGGTAATGGATTGCGACCTGCAGGACCGCCCCGCCGAGATCCCCAACCTGTACCGTAAGGCGCAGGAGGGCTACGAAATCGTCTATGCCCAGCGCCAGGAACGGCGGGACCCCTGGTTTAAGCGCGCCCTGTCGCGCGGTTTCTCGATGGTGTACAACCTGCTCAGCGACATCCCCATCGACCCGCGGGTGGCCAACTTCTCCATCGCCGCCCGCCCGGTGATCGACAGCTACTGCAGGTTGAAAGAGATGAACCGCTCCTACCATCTGAATCTGCGATGGCTGGGTTACCGATCCGTGTACCTGCCGGTGGAGCACGCCTCCCGGTTTGCGGGCAGCAGCGCGTACAGTCTCAAGCGCGGCTTCCGGCTCGCCATCGAGTCGGTTACCTCGCAGTCCAATAAGCCCCTCATCCTGGCGATGCGCGCCGGATTCCTGATGTCCGGATTGGCGCTCCTGGCCGCCTTGTTCTATGTCGCGGAATACCTGCGGCACGGCATCACCGTGAGCGGCTTCACCAGCCTGATCGTCTCCGTGTTTTTCATCGGCGGTCTGATCCTGGCGAATATGGGCGTGCTGGGCCTGTATTTGGGCAAAGTGTTCAACGAGGTCAAGGAGCGGCCGCTTTACATCGTCAAGGAAACCATCAATTTCGATGTCTGACGCCCCGATCCCCGAGGCTCGGAGCCGTGCCTCCGCGATCCGCTACCTGATTGCCGTTTTGCTGTTTCCCGCCATAGTCCTCTGGCGCCAGGATAATACCCTCTTCACCGGGTACGGCTACCTCGACCCCTGGTTCTACCTGGGCTTCTTTCGAAACCTGGTGGAATTCAAACGCAACCTGTTTCCGGCAACCTATTACGGCAGCCGCCTTTCCTGGATCCTGCCGGGAGCCGCCGTTCATGGCCTGTTTGCGCCGGTGGCCGCCAACTGCGTTTTGCACCTGGGCGTCCACACGGTGGCCACGGTTTCGCTCTTCCTGACGCTCAAGTGGGTGGCGGGGGCGCGGCGGGCGTTCCTGGCGGCCATGCTGTTCTCCGTCAATCCGTGGCTGTGGTCGGCGACCGGCTGGGACTATGTGGACGGCGCCGCCATCGCCTACTGCCTCCTCACCGTGGCGCTGCTCACCTGGGCGGCGTTGCGGCCCGGCCGCCGCTGGGCGCTGCTGGCCGCTGGCATGGCGCTGGCCTGCCTGGTCTACGCCAACCTGTACTGGGTAACCATGGCGTGGCTTCTGCCTCTCGGCTATATAGTTCTGATGCGGGCCTGGCATCGCACCCCACCGCTGCGATCGTTCCTCGCGCTAGTCGTCTGGTTCGGCGCGGGCTGTACGATCGTGACGCTGGCGCTCGGCGCCGTCAACTGGTTTTTGGACGGCCATTTCTTCTTCTACGCGCCGTCGGTCCTGGAGGCTATCGCAATTCGCGGTGACCGCCTGGCCTGGCTCGACAGTCCCTGGAAGGATGGCGCGCCGGCTCCCTGGCTGCTGTTCGCGGCCGTCGCCGCCGTCGCCGCCTTGGCGATTCTGGCGGCGGGACGGCGCCGCTCCGGCAACATCGCACCAGTGCTGTTCGCGGCGCAGTTTCTCTTCGCCCTGGTCTGGATGGCCTATACCCAGATGCGCGGAAACCCCGTTCTGAGCGTCTACTACTACGCCAGCGATCTGCTGCCCTTCACCTTCCTCGTGATGGGCGTCTGGTTCTGGCCGTCGCTGGATTCCCTTCCAACCCGCGTCTGGGCGCTGGTCTGCGCCGCCGCCGCCGCGCTCTTCGGGCTGGTCTGGCTGGACGCCGTGGCCCGTCTCCCGGCCGCCATCCCGCATGCCGCGCTCGCGGGCATCGCCGCCCTGGCGGTGTCGTTGCTCCTCCGCCGGCGCGCGTCCGGCGTCATCCTCGCGCTGGCCGGTTCCGCGCTGTTGGTGGCTCTGGGCGTGGGCTCGCGATACTCCGGGCTGGACGCGCACGCATTGCGCCGCCAGTATGAATCCATGATCGGCGCCCGCTCGCGCATCGAATCCGTCCGCCGTGGCGCCGGCGTCCGCTTCTGGTACGACCCGAAGGACCGCGCCGCGCCCGACGCCATTGCCCTCAGTTCCACGTACCTCTGGTCGGAAAGCCTGCTGGGCGCGAGCCTCATCACTCCCGATCCGGATGCCCCCTGCGGCGCGGAACTGGCGCCGTCCACGGTGATCGCCGTCCTATCGGCGGAGGGCCGCCACGGGAACCTCGCCGCGTCCGCGTTGGCCGGATGTCTGGTGGGAACCGGACTGCGTCCGGAGCCGGCCGGGACCGAGGTCTTCGACCGTGGCTCCTACCGCTCTACCCTGGACATGTTGCGCGTCGAGACGGTGCCCGGCGCATGGACCCCGGTGGCTCCCCGATTCGACTCCGCCCGCCACGGCGTTCTCCAGGACGCCGCCTCGCCCGCGTCCGAATTCCCGCTGCAACGCTGGACCCTCGAACCCGGCGGCGATTCCCGCGCCTGGCTTCGCCCCGTGCCCGGCGGTGTCCTGGTTCAGACCCACGTCACGCCTGGTTCGCTCGCCGCCCTTTACCCGGTATTACGCGCGCCGGTTGCCGGCCGGTACCGCTTCGCGATGCGCTACTGGAGGGTTGCCGGCGCTATTCGCTTCGGCGCATACCGGGCAGACTACCCCGGCCGGTGGCTGGCTTCCGCCAGCAAGCCATATTGGGACGGAACCGATCCCGACCTGATCTTCTGGGTTCGCCTGGCGGCCGGAGAAGAGTTTCAATTGGCCATCGACAACCACAACCAGGCCGTCCGCCTGCCCGCGTCTTTCCTCATGAAAGGCGTCACTGCCGTCCGTGTCGGGAACCCGGCGGCGGACGCCATCCGGTAAGCCGCCACGCCTTGCGCGTGACGCCCGCGGCAGGTGAGCAGTCCGGCCCCGGGAGAGCGCGCCGCTCCGCGCTCACAATTTCGGGTTCACCCAGGTCTGCACCCCGTTCTCGAAACTCACCGTTCCCCAGGGAGTCTCGGATGTCGAGAACACGGAATAGTCGTGGCGGCATTCCCAGCCGTGAGCCGACAGCAACTGCCGCAGTCCGGCCTCGATCTCCTTGCCATGGGTCCCGATGTGCAACCGTTTCACCTTGGCATCGAGTTCGGCGGCCACGGCGGTCAGCGAGGCGAGTTCCTGCCCTTCGATGTCCAGATCGATCAGATCGACGCGGTCGAGTTTCTTCAGAATGCTTTTCAGGCTGACGCCCGGTATGCGAATCGACCGCCATCCGCTCTTGTGGAGCAGCACCTTGAATCCAAGGTACTTGCCGGCCGGCCGCGATTCGGCGAGTTCGTAATCTTTGGTCAGGAACTGGCCGTACCAGGCATTCGGCGCCAGGTCGTACGGGCCGCCGCGAGGCCCTCCGACATAGAACTCCACCTTTCCCGGCTTCTCGGTAACCGCTCCGTGAAGCAGCGTGTGCCAACGGGGTTTAATGCCGTTGTGCAGGAAATGCTCCTTCATCCATCCGTAAACGGCCGGCTCCGCCTCCACGGCGATCAGGTGACACCGCAACTCGGGGTTATACTGCTTCGCCGCAAATGCCGCCCGTACCGCCCACCGCCCGTAGCCGGCGCCCAGGTCGATCATCGTATAAGACCGCGAGGCGGCTACCACCGATTCCAGAAGATCGATCCATTCGAAGTACTCCTCGTCGGGCTGCGGATACGGGAAGTCCTGGACCCTCCGGCTGAGCGGATTCGGAACGAACCCGCTCTGTCCCGAGATGAATTTGTCGCTTATCTGAGTGCCGAGGAAGTCCGCCTGGTAGTCGGGAGGAATGTCGCCGGTGTACCGCCGGAAGCGCGAGAATACTTCATGATGCTGCATTGTGGGATTGCCGTCTCCGTGTGACCGCGTAGGGTGATGGATCGAATTCCCGATTATATCTCCACGCGGTTCCCTGTGGCGCAGACGGCCGCGCGCGCCTCCGTTCGCAGCCACGACCGTGAGGGAGTGGTTGCGCGCATCCCAACCGGGTTCTCATTGCCTTCCGTGGGCCGCAGGCCCATGGCGACAGGTTGTCAACCAGCGGCCCCGCTCTGAGGGTACCCGACAATCGGCCTCTCGCGGCCGTCTGCCTCTGCCGCCCAGGCGGGCTGACAGCCCGCCGCAGGTTGACAACCTGCCCCACATCACGCGTCGCGCACCCCCTGTCCGCCGGTCCGCTGCCGGGCGTCGGGCGGCTTGGGACGTCCGCATTCGGGTACAATCGATGTTCTTCATGCCGCCGCGTTCCCATCTCAGGTTCACTTACTACTGGGCCGCCATCCTGCTCCTGCCGCTGGTCGCATCGTGGCGCCGGGACGATGTGTTGTACAGCATGCCCTGGCAATCCGATCCGTGGTTCTATCTTGGCTACTTTCACAATCTGGTGAACTTCAAGCGGGACTTGTTCCCCGACTTCTATTACGGAACCAGGCTGTCGTGGATACTGCCCGGCTATCTCGCTAACTGGGTACTCCCGCCGCTAGCCGCCAATGCCGTGTTGCACCTCGGCACTCATACCGTCGCCACCGCATCCCTGTTCCGGATCCTCCGGTCCACTGCCGGAGTTCGCGCGGCATTCCTGACCGCCATCCTCTTTTCCGTGAACCCCTGGCTTTGGGCCGTCACCGGATGGGATCACGTCACCGGCGCCGCAATCGCCTATCTCCTGCTGGGCATGGCCTGCCTGACCGCGGCTGCGGAGACGCCTTCGCGCAGGTGGCCCCTGGCGCTGGCCGGCATGAGCCTTACCGGAGCCATGGTTGCCCACCTGTTCATGGCGGCGTTCGTTCCTTTGGTACTTCTCTACTATGCCGGCATGGTGTGGGCGCGCCAGGATCCGCTGAAACCGACCCTCAGCCGTGCGGCCATCTGGCTCGGGGCGGGGTTCCTGGCCCTGATCGTGCCCCTCGGCGCCATCAACGGCTTCCTGATTGACGGTAACTTCTGGTTCTGGTCCCCGTCCTTTCGCACCGCCGGCGCGGTGATGCAGAAGTACATTTGGTCCGAGAGTGTCTGGCGCGATCACAGGCTGGTCCCCTGGCTCTGGCTCCCGATTCCATCCGTCGCGGTGGCTGTGGCGTTTGTCTGCCGGTGGCGTTCGATGGTAAGACGCCGGGACATCGCCGGAGGGATGGTATCGGCGCAACTTCTTCTCGCCCTGGCGTTCATGGCGGCACTACAAATGCGGGGCATTACGTTGTTGGGACACTTCTACTACGCCTGTTACCTGTTTCCCTTCGCATTTCTGGTAGCCGGCCATTCGTTTTGGCAGTCCACGGAAAAGATGCGGACCCACACCTATGTTCTGGCATGTGCCGCTCTCCTGGCACTGGCGGGAGCGGCCTGGTACGATCCGGCCAGCCATCCCGCAAAGGGCGAACCGGCATGGCTCGCCGCCGGCTTCGGCGCGTTGGCGGTGTCCCTGGCGCTGCGCAAACGGGCGGCCGGCGCGTTCCTGGCGATTGCCGGTTTCGCGGTTCTGATGTTCGCCACTTACGACGGCAAGATCTATTTCGCCCCTCTGCATGCCACGCGCGAGCAGTATCGCCGCGTGATGAATGCCCGCGAGCGCATCGAAAAGCGGCGCGACGGCTCCTCCATACTGTTCTGGTACGACAGGGAGGAGCCTGCCTATTACGACTATTGCGCTCTGAACGCCACATACATGGCGGAGTTCGCCCGGATCGGCGAACACTTCCCCGCCGATTGCCCGGATCGCGCCGACAACGGAACCATGGTGGTGGTCAGCTCGCGGCGGGAGGGCGCGGCGGAAATCGCGCGAAGCGCCTTGGGCCGCTGCTGGAGCGGCGCCGGCTTAAAACCGGTCGTCAACGAAACCTTTGTGGGCAGTCAAGGGCCCAATCCATACACCATCAGCCTGCTGAGTTCCGAAACCGATTACTCGGCGCTACGGGCATTGAGCGTCGCTTCCGGTCTTTCCTCGGGAAAGGGAGTTCTCCAACTGGCGCCGGACTCCCTTCAAAAAGCGCCCTTACCCTCGGGCTTCTGGAAGTCCGCCGACAGTGCCGTACAGTCCGTCACGTCCGAGGGAGTCGAGGTCCGGACACCTGCCTACCGTTACGCTTACGCTTTTACCTATCCGCCTTTGGAGGTGCCCGCGACGGGGCGTTACCGCTTCGCGTTGCGGTACTCGCTCCGATCCGGCCAGTTCGCCTTCGGAGGCTTTCCCGCGGATGAATCGCGATGGCTGACCAGCGTTCAGTCCCGGCATCACTTCGGGAAGCACTGCGAGGCCGCCTTTTCGCTCGATCTCCACCAGGGCGATACGGTCATCTTGCGGATCGCTAATAACAATTCCGAGGACCAGCCGTCTTCATTCACCATCGAAGACGCCACCGTCTTTCTGATCGCCTCCGCCAGGTGACGGTTCGTCGCTCTCCACAACCACGAAGCGCGGCATGCCGCGGGTTTGCTCGAAAATCCGGCCGATGTATTCGCCAAGCACCCCCACCGACACCAGTTGCGCCGCGCCCAGAAAGGTCAGGACCACCATCATAGAAGTCCAACCCTGCACCGTCCGGCCGCCCATGAACCGCGCTATGGCATAGATGCCGAATGCCACGCAGCCGCATGCCGCCGCCAGCCCCAGATAAAGAGAGAGGCGCAGCGGCGCCGACGATAGTCCGGTGACGGCCTGGACGGAAAGACGCAGCATCTTGCAGAGGCCGTAGCCGCTTTGCCCGGCGGACCTGGGCGGCGCTTCGTATTCCAGTTGTGTGGATGGAAACCCCAGCCACGCCACCAGGCCGCGCAGAAACGGCTGGCGGTCGCGAAACTGCAACAAGGCGTTCACTACCTTGCGATCCAGCAATCGATAGTCCGCCGCGCCCCTCAGCACCGGCGCCTCGCTCAGCAGGTTGATGAACCGGTAGAAGAGGATCGAGGTAACCCGCTTGAACAACCCCGCCCCCTGAGTCTGCACGCGGACCATCTGCACCACGGGTGCGCCGCTCCGCCACGCCTCCACCATTCGCGGCAAGAACTCCGGGGGGTGCTGAAGGTCACAGTCGAGGGTAATCACCGCCGCTCCGCGCGCCGCTTCCAGGCCCGCCAGCAAAGCCGCCTGGTGGCCGAAGTTACGTCCGAACCGGACCAGCCGCACTTTGCGCGATTCGGTGCGTAACTCCCGCACCGAGCGCGCGGTGCCATCCGACGATCCGTCGTCCACGAAGACGATCTCCAGCAATTCGCGCGGCGGCAGACACCGCCCGATTCGCTCGAAGATCGCGCGCACATTGCTCTCTTCGTTGTAGGCCGGAATGACAATGCTGACGGCATGGTCAGCGGCCGGCGAGATCTCTTCGGAAGCCAAGCACAATTGTACATCACGCCCGGCGCCTTGGATCTCCGCTTGCCGGCAGCTACTTGTTGACGAACGCGCGCAGCCGCAGGAGTTTCGGAAGCTTAATGTATCCCAGGTCGTTTGCCAGGAATGCGACGCGAACGGAGCTGGTTCCGGCGGGCAGCGCCACCAAGGCATGTTCCTCGCCGGTGAAGAGCGACCCGGACGAGTACAGCGCATGGTAGCCCTGGTCCTGAAAGACCATGTTGACGCTGCCGAACCGGGCGTCGCAGGGCAGATCGATCACGGTGATTTCCACCGCCGTTACTGGAGGCGGCGCAGCCGCGCCGGCCGGCTGGAACTCGGTGGCAAAGTGATCCTTGCCGTCGGAAACCTTGAACACACCTTGTGGCAGGCCGGGAGATCTTGCGGGCTGCTTGCCGTAAACTACGTGCGCGGTGTGCGTGAGGATTCCGTCCAAGTCATAGTTCAGCAACTCCGCCGCGGGCCTGAGAGTGTCCTGTGGACGGGACGGTGTGTACACCTTGGGCGCGATGATAGGACGCGAGACGACAACCAGACCGCCCGGAGCGGCATCGATTCTCCCCGAGAAATCGCGCAGGCGGAACCTGCCGACCCGCATCCGGCCGAGCGTCACGCGGTCGCGCGAAGTGGGGAAGAAGGTGGTCGGAAAGTCCAGGATCGCCTTGTCATCCAGGTGAACCAGCACCCTCTTAGCCACCGCGGAATAGTCCACGATAAGGCGGTGCGGCGTTCCGGGCGAGATCGGAATCTCAGCCGTCCGTGTATCGGACACCCCACTGTGTACATAGCCGAAAACGGCCTTGCCGGCGGGCTGGTACTCCACGAAGAGCAAGTCCCACCTTTCGTATATCCCAGTGGCGAGGAGGGTTTCCCGCACCCCCGGTTCGGCGCGCGGGAAAATCGCGGTTGCGTCGAGGCGAAGCGCCGCCACATCGTCCATGAGCGCGTCCGGCCCGGCGCCGAAGAGGGTAGCGATAGAACGGAAGAGCTGAGAGCGTGGCCGTTCCATAGGATATCCGTAGCTGTTCACGCTGAGAGCCAAGTTCACGGCGCTGGCCCAGGCGCAACCGCCCAGGGTGAGCGCCACAGCGGCGGCCCGCATCCAGCGGGCCGGCAGATCCACGCTCAGCCAGAGACAGAGAAACAGCCCGGCAATCAGCAGGGCTGGTACAAAGTCCAACCCGAAGCGAGCCGATGCCGAGGGTATGGTGCACACCGCCGCGACCATCGCGCACCCGCAAATCACGAGCCCGGCGAGAATGGCCCGAACCTCCGCATCGAGCCGCTTTCGCTTCCAGACCAGGAACGGAAGCGCGAATCCGGCGAAGAACAAGGGCGAGATCAGCAATGCGCCGGCCACCGGCTCCTGGAAATAGTCAGTCGGAAGAAGGTCCGGATCGCCGAGCGGTTGTGCCGCGCCGCTCAATTCAAAAAAGGGGAAGCGAGCCATGAAGTTGGGCGGGCATAACAGCAAGTAGTAGATGGAATCGAAGATGTACCGCAACCTGGTCGCCAGCGGTGGGCCGTTCTTCATGTAGTTCAGAGCCCCCACTTGATAACGGATGCCGAACTGCAGCGGATCGTCGAAACGGGCATAGTTGTACCAGCCAATCAGAACGCCGGCGGTAGCCAGGGGAAGCGCCAGGCGTGCAAACTCCACCAGCCAGAGGCGGCGGCTCAAGCCACGGATCCGGATGAGGTAGAAGCCGTAGAGAATGGCGACAAGGAGAGCAACCATACTGCAATGCGGCCGGGATGCCGCAGCCAGGCCCAGAAAGACGGCGGCCAGGCTCGGGAGCCATCGCCTGGCGTTCGGCAGCGCCACTCGCCGCGCCAGAAAATACAGGCCTCCGAGGAGAAAGCAGTAGGCCGCGGAGACCGCTACTTCATAGACCCGCGGACGGCGCAGAACGATCGGGGCCATCTGGCCCAGTCCCAGGGCGCAGACGGCGGCAAGCTGGAGAAACCAGGGAACCCGCGCCTTCGATGCCTTCAGAAGCAGAAACAGCAGCAGGCACGAAAACACATAGCCGCCCATCGAGAACAGAGTCACCGCGATGTCGTCGGAAACCCTCTGGCCCGTCAATACCCGCCACGGCACATACAGAACCAACGCCGGCGCCACTCCGAAATAGAGGTAATACCGCCCCCGGTACAAGGAAGCGTCATGCAGCCGGAAGCGTTCGTTGGCAGCGGGATCGTAAGGATCGGGCAGCGCCAGCAACTGGGGCGACGGCTTGGCGGCAAGGTAGACATGACCTTGCATGAGGCTGTCGGTGAGCTGGTTGTAGAATTCGTGCGATGTATCGCGCAGGTGGAACGGCCGGTTGCTGGAGGTCGCCGTCCATAGGTAGAACAAGAAAACCAGGCACGAGAGCGCGTACCAAACCGGCCTCGGGAGGCGTTCGAGAAACGGTTTTGGCGTGCGGAACGCTTCCGCCGGCGCCGGTTCGGCAAACCTGGAAACAGTGCGGATGGAGCGCATGCTGCTCTTGGCTCGGTCTTCGGCTCGCCCGCTTACGTTTCATTCAACGCCGAACAAACTTGCGCGGCGCTCAGCCAAGGTGAGCCGGTATCGAATTTCACCTTTCAGCAGTATCGCATGCCGGCTGTCCCTTCGTTAAGCCGCCTGGAGGGCCGCCCGATTGCGGATTTCGAACGGGGTGACCGCTCTTCCGTGGATCGAAGACGTATCGCCGGCCAGTCCCTACACCAGCCGTGCTTCCCGCGGTCTGAACTCCGGCTTCCTCCATATGTCTCACGTTGCCGTGGACACGAGGGTTGGCGCTGGGCGGCGGGGCCGGCCGGCGTGCGCCCGGTAAGCCGAGCCGTGGTATGAAACTCGTCGCGGCGGCTTGGCGTGAGACCGGTCCCAACCGCTTGCCGGTCAGCCGCAAATGGGTCGGGAGCCGTTGCTTGTGCACCGGAGCAACCGCCCCGGCGCACCCGGCGTTGCAAGCGTATCGCCGCGCGGTCGATTCGGGCGCCCGCCTCCGCCAGGTTGTGCGGCAAAGCGGTTTCTGCCATAGTGGTATCAGACGGGCGCATTCCATGCGACGGAAGCCACTGCCAAACCCGGAGCCGGTAGTTGCCGCCGAGATTCTCGAGCAGGCCAAACAGTCGATTTCCACCGACAGGCTGAAGAAAGCCGCAAAGTGCTCCGTATGCGGCGCCGAAAGCTCCGGCGCAGGGGACGAACCGCTCTGCTGGGTGTGCCGCCGTCTCAAGGTCAGTGCCTGGCACGAAACCGAACAGCAAATGCCCGCCCAGGAGTAGCAGGCTGTCCGGTTCGGTCCGCGGCTACGAATTCGCTTCAATCGACTGCGCCACGTCTTCCCACTCCGCCATCAGGCTTTCGAGATCCTTGCGGCGCGCACGCAGCAGTTCGTCCACCCGCCGCGTCTCCTCGGCGCTGACGTAGTTGCTCAAGGCCGCCTCGTAATCGGCGATCTCCGTTTCGAGACGCGTTACGTCCTCCTCGATCTCCCGCCGCCGCTCCTTCATCTGCCGTAGCTTGATGGGATTCAGCCGCCTCGCCGGCTCCGCCCCGGGCGCCGCTTCCGCCACCGCGGCCGGCGTGGGAGTTGCCGCCGCGGCCACCGGTTCATCGGGCGCATCCACCTGCGCCGCCACGGGATTCTCCTTCTTCCAGCGGTAGTCTTCGTAATTGCCCGGGAAGACGTGGATCCGCCCGTTTTCCACCTCGAAGACCTTGGTGGCCAGCTTGTCGATGAAGTAGCGGTCGTGGGACACGAACACCACCGTGCCGCTGTATTCCTGCAGCGCCGTCAGCAGAACGTCCTTGGCGCGCATGTCCAGGTGGTTGGTGGGCTCATCCAGCAGCAGGAAGTTCGACGGCATCATCAGCATGCGGGCCAGCGCGTAGCGGTTGCGCTCCCCGCCCGAAAGCACGCCCAGTGGCTTGAAAACGTCGTCCTCGGAAAACAGAAAGCACCCCAGGATGCTGCGCAACTCCGTGTTGCCGGCGCGCGGCGCCACCGTCGCCAGGTCGTCGATCATCTTCGCCGCCGGGTCCAGTTCCTTGTACTGGTCCTGCGCGAAGTAGTCCGCCTGCGCGTTGTGACCGAGCGTGTACGTCCCGCCGCTGACCGTCTCCGTCCCGGCCAGGATCTTGATCAGCGTCGATTTTCCCGCGCCGTTCACGCCCACCAGCGCGATCCGGTCGCCGCGCTCGATGTAGAAATCGACGTCCGCGAACACCGTGTGATCGCCGTAACTCTTCGAGACCTTCCGAAATTCCGCTACAATCCGGCCGCTGGGCTTGGGCTGCGGGAACTTGAAGTGGATGGTTTTTTCCTCGAGCGGAATCTCGATCTTCTCGATCCGCTCGAGTTCCTTGATGCGGCTCTGCACCTGCTTGGCCTTGGTGGCCTGGTAGCGGAAGCGGTTGATGAAGGCTTCCAGTTGCTTCACGCGGTCCTGCTGGTTCTGGTAGCTTGCGTAAAGCTGCGCGCGCCGCTCGTCCTTCAATTGCTCGTACTTGGTGTAGCCGCCGGTGTAAAAGTGCAGGGCCTTGTTCCACAGCTCCACCGTTTTCCGCACCGTGACGTCCAGGAAAAACCGGTCGTGGGACACCAGCACGTAAGCGTGCGGATACGATCCCAGGTACTCTTCCAGCCAGTTGCGGGCTTCCAGATCGAGATGGTTGGTCGGTTCGTCCAGCAGCAGCAGGTTGGGCTTTTCGAGCAGCAGTTTGGCGAGGGCGATGCGCATCTGCCAGCCGCCCGAGAATTCCTCGGTGCGCCGGCGCCAGTCCCTCTCGCTGAAGCCCAACCCCGAGAGCACCGCGCCGGCCTGCGCTTCCACCGCGTACCCGTCGCGTCCGCGAAACTCGGTTTCCACGCGGTGGAAACGGTCCGCCACCTGGGCGTATTCCGCGCTCTCCGGATCCAGATCCGCCATGCGATGCGCCAGTTGCTTCTGCTCTTCCTCGAGCGCCCTAAGCCCGGCGAACACGGTCATGCATTCCGCGAAGACGCTGCGCCCGGAAAGCGAAAGGCCTTCCTGCGGCAGATAGCCGACCGACACGCCCTTCTGCACCGAAATGCCGCCCAGATCGAGGCCCTCGATCCCCGCCAGTACTTTCAGAAGAGAAGACTTCCCCGTGCCATTGGCGCCCACGATCCCGGCGCGCTCGTTGGGCGTGACCAGCCAGTCGGCATTTTCAAAGAGGATTTTGGGGCCGTACCGCTTCTGTGCCCCCGTGAGCTGAATCATGGATCCCGAATAAACGTCACCGTCTATTCTAGTGTAGTGCGACCATGCAGAATAGCCGGTATTCGTCTGGGCACCTGAGCAGGGTGGGGCAGGCGCTTTCGCCTGCCAACGCCGGCTTGGCACCCCGGTCTTGGAGCATGCAGTTGGCAGGCGGAAGCGCCTGCCCCACTTCGTTTCGCGATACCCGTCAGGACTTCGGACGCACTACACTAGCGAAGGGGCGCGGTTCAGATCGCGCGCAGTTCCTTCCCGGTGGGCGTCAGCATCTCGCATCCGCTCGCGGTTACGATGATCGTGTCCTCGATACGGATTCCGCCAAAACCCTCCAGGTAGACGCCCGGCTCGATGGTGATGGCCATGCCTTCCCGCAGCACTGCCTTTTCGCGCATGCCGATGCGCGGCGGCTCGTGGATCTCCAGCCCCAACCCGTGGCCGGTGGAATGCACGAAGGCGCCGTCCAGGCCGTAACCCTTCAGCACCCGGCGAGCGGCGCGGTCCACCTGCGCCGCCCCGACGCCGGGGCGGACGCGGTCGATGGCCGCCAACTGCGCTTCCAGCACGGCGCGGTACGTGCGCTTCACGCGCGCCCCGGGCCGGCCGAGAAACAGCATGCGCGTCATGTCGCTGGCGTAACCGTCCTGGAACGCGCCCATGTCCACCACCACCAGGTCGCCTTCGCGCAACCGCGCAGCGGTGGGCTGGGCGTGCGGCAGCGCGGAGCGCGCGCCCGCGGCGACGATGGTTTCGAAAGACGGCTTCTCCGCGCCCAGGCGGCGCATGCGGTATTCCAACTCGGCCGCCAGCCGCTGCTCCGTCATGCCGGGGCGTACGCGCGCCACGGCCTGCTCGAAGGCGCGCGAGTTGGTTTCGACCGACCGCCGGATGCGCGCGATCTCCTCCGGCGTTTTCACCATGCGCAACTCCTCGATCCAGCCAGGCGTCGGCACGAGCGACGCTCTCATGGGCAGGCGCGCCTTCAGCGCTTCGAAGAGATCGCACGTCATGCGCGCCGGCTCATAGCCAACGCGCTTCAACCTAAGCCGGGCGATAGCGGCTAAAACGTCCACCACCAACGCCCCCTTGCAGATCTTCAGCTTCGCGGCGGTCTCCTGGGCCGCCTGTATCCGGTAGCGGGGATCGGTGAACAGGATCGACCCTCCCGGCTCGATAAGCAGGCAGCCATTGCTGCCGGTGAAGCCGGTCAGGTACCGCAGGTTGGGGCTGAAGGCCACTAGCAGCGCGTCGAGCTTGCGCGCGGCCAGGCCCGCGGACACCAGATAGCGGCGGCTGTCGAATTCCCCGGCGGCGCCTGGTCGCGTGCCTTCGCGAAGAACCACTCCCTTGCGGTCGTGGCCCCGAACGGAGCCGCGAGCGTTAGCGAGCGGACCGGCGGCGGCGCTAAACCGCGCGGTCGGAGACCTACTGGCCACCCTGCAGCTCCCGGATGAGGACTTCGGCGCGCGCGGCCAACTGGACGGCCTCGCGCATATCGCCGCGGCGCTCGGCGTCGGAGGAAGCCTTGAGGAACGATTGGATGCGGTCGCGCGTGAGCTTGGCCTGGCCGGTGAGCCGCTGCGCCTTGGTGGAATCCAGCCACGCGCGGATGCGAATCCGGCTGGCCGCGGCGGTTTCCATGAGTTGATTCCGCTGACCTTCGGGCAGCACTTCCTGGATGGACGGGCGCGCGGGCTCGGAGACGGCCGGCGTCGGGTCGGGCTTCGGCGGCGCGCTGGAGGCGGAGGGCGCGCGCCTGGGTGGCGGCGCGGCCGGCTGGACGGGCGCGGCCACGGGCGGCGGGGTCTGGGGCGGTGGCGCCACTATCAGGGCCTCGGGATTCAGGGCCTGCGGAGGCGGCAACTGCACGCGCGTCTGCGGCACGGACAGCGGCTCGGGAGGGGCTGCCACGGCCGCGGCGGCGGGAAGGGGCGCGGCCGGAATCGCGGCTTGCGGTTTCGCATGCGAAGCGCAACCGGCCATGGCTATCGCCAGGAGTGCGGCCGCGATGGGTGCGCAAGGTTTCATTTCCGGCCCGCTCACGTGACCAATGGCAGACGAATCGCAAACGTCGTGCCATGGCCAGGTTCGCTCGTGAAGTCGATTGTACCATCGTGTAATTGCACGATCCGGAAGGTCATGGCCAATCCGATTCCGGAGCCTTCTTTCCGGGTCGTGAAGTACAGGCGGAAAACCTTGTCGCGCAGTTCCGCGGGGATGCCGGGACCGGTATCGGAGATGCGGATTTCGGCGGTCTCGGCGGTGGCGGAGGATTCGAAGCGCAAATCGCCGCCGTCGGGCATCGCCTGCATGGCGTTCATCACCACGTTGAGCACCGCCTGCTTGAGCAGGTCGCGGTCGACGCGCACCTCGGCGCCCTCGGCCTGCTGCCGCGCCTCGATGCGGATCCGCGAAGCGCCGGCTTGCGGGCGCGCCAGGTCCACGATTTCGCCGACCAGCCCGTCGAGCGGCACGGTGGTCAGGTTCAGCTCCACCGGCCGGGTGAAATCCAGGAAGGTCTTCACCACCCGGTCCAGCCGCAGGATCTCGCGCGCGATGATTTCCATCTGCGGGCCGACATCGGTATCGCCGGAGGCCAGCTTGGCGCGCGCCACTTCCACGTGCAGCAGGATGGCGTTGAGCGGATTCTTGACCTCGTGCGCCACCCCGCCCGAAACCTTGCCGATGGCCGTCAGCCGGTCGGCGATCTGCAACTGCCGGCCGATTTTGTGCCGCCCCTCGGGATCGCGCAGCCGCACCAGCAGGCCCGACCCGCCGCCGGAAGCGTCATGGACCGGGTCGACCGACAGCAGCACGATTGCGGCGCCGGAGGGGATCTCGGCTTCCGACGTCACCGGCACGCGGCGGTTGCGCATGGGTTTGCCGCTTTCCGCGGCGTCGGCGATGAGCAGGCCGAGCGCGCTCGACGGCGGAAAGATCGCGGCCAGGGAGTGGCCGGCGAGATCGTTCCGCGCCCGTCCCAGAAACCTGTCAACCGATCCCGATGCGAACACCAGGCGCTGCTCGCGGTTGAAGAGAAACACCGCGTCCTCCAGGTCCTGAAACAGGCGCTCGATATTGCCGCGCAGGTCGGAGACTTCGACTTGCGCGCCGCGCAGCCGTTCGCCCAGCAGGCTGACCTTGGAGGACATGGCGGCGAACTCGTCGCTGGCGCTGTCTGACGCGTCCGGGGAAGCACCGGACTCCGGATGGTAATCGCCCCTCGCCACCAGGTCGAGCTGGCGGCGCAGGCGGACCAGCGGGCGGAAGGCGACGGCGGAAAACAGAAAGGTCAGACAGACCGCTCCGATGACGGCGAGCAACGCCACCGTGAGGTTCTTCTCGATCTTCGGCTGGATGTCGATGCGGATGAAGTGGGGATCGATGACCGCTCGCACGTAGAGCAGTTCGCCGGCCGGAGTGCGCTGCGGCAGGGACTCCACCTGGTAGTAGCGCGCGCCCTTCCACAGAATGTCCAGCTTCTGCAGCCAATTGGTGCGCTTGACCAGAGCGCCGAAGTCCTCATACGTCGGCAGCGTGTCACCGGGTTGGGAGATGCTGTCCAGGAGGATCCGGTTGTTCTCATCCACCACGGCGATCTCGAGCACGGCGTTGTTGGACTTCAGCATGATCTGCTGGAGCATGTAGGCCAGCCCGGGGTCGGCCAGGACATCCTCCAGCGGGGGCGACGGGAAGTCGGTCTTGACGGCCTGGGTTAGCTCGCTGACAGCCAGGTCGTCGAACTCCCGCGCGCGCTCCAGCATGCTGGCGAACTGCTGCTCGGTTTCCATGGCCACGTTGACGGCGGAGATGGCGCCGGCCATGAAGACCACCAGCAGCCCATAGCGGAGCGTCACCTTGGCTTGGATGGTCATGGGAGCTGCCGCCCGCGGCGCCGAAACGGCGGCGCAACCTCGCCAATTTTGTGCGTTCGCACAAATTTAAGCGAAAACAAAGGGTTTAGGTCATGTTTTTTGTGCGAATCGCACAAAACTCGCCAGCTCGTTTCCCGGCCGGCCTGTGGGGCGGACGCCCTCGTCCGCGGCCGGCCCCCTGGCCGGCTGCCCGCCAATAGCAGGCATTCGATTCTGCGAGCTGGTAGCGGGACGAGGGCGTCCCGCGCGGACCAGGGGGTCCGCCCCACAATGCTGGGGAAAGTATGTGGCATTGGGATGGAGCTACTCGACCGTCAGCAGCAGTTTGCCGGTGGTCTTGCGCGATTCCAGGTCGCGGTGGGCGGCGGCCGCCTGCGCCAGCGGGTACACGCCGCCGATGGGCACCCGAAGCGCGCCCGTTGCCACCCAGCCGAGGACGTCGCCCGCCCGCCACAGCAGCTCGTCGCGCGTCAGAAGATAATGGCCCAGGCTGGGACGGGTGAGAAACAGCGAGCCCCTGGCATTCAGAATGGACGGATCGAAGGGCGCGACCGGGCCGCTGGATTGACCGAACAGCGCCAGGGTGCCGCGCGGCCGCAGGCTGTTCAGACTGCGCTCGAAGGTTGTGGCTCCCACCGAATCGTAGACCACATCCACGCCGCGTCCGCTGGTCGAGCGCCTCACCGCGGCGTCGAAATCGTCGCGGGTATAAAGGATGGTTTCGTCCGCGCCGTGCCCGCGGGCGATCTCCGCCTTGGCAACGGTCGAGACGGTTCCGAACACGCGCGCACCCAGCCGCTTGGCCATTTGCACGATCAGCCCGCCGGCGCCGCCCGCGGCCGCATGCACCAGGCAGGTGTCGCCCGGCTTGAGGGGATACGTGGAGTGGGTGAGGTAGTGCGCGGTCATGCCCTGGAGCATGGCTGCCGCCGCGGTAGCGAAATCCAGCGCATCGGGGATCTTGACCAGGCTGGCCGCCGGCGCCACCGCATACTCGGCATACGATCCGCGCGGCATGGCGTAGGCCACGCGGTCACCGGGCGCGACCTCCGTCACCTCGCTTCCGACGGCTTCCACGGTGCCCGCGGCCTCCATGCCCAGGGCGATCGGTAGATCGGATTTGTAGAGCCCGATGCGGAAGTAAACGTCGATGAAGTTGACCCCGCTGGCGGCGATGCGCACCAGGGCCTGTTTAGGACCGGGTTGGGGAACCGGCACGTCCACGAGTTCCATGGCCTCCGGGCCGCCCGGCTGACCAACTTGGATGGCTTTCATTTATCTACCTCCCTCGCAGCGACTCCGGGTTGTTTGCCCGGTTCGGCTTCGATATGAATCCAGTACGTGTAACCGCTGGGGCCCCACCGAACCAACTCCGGTTCGGCTCGTTCGGCATCCTCCTCAGAAGCGTAAGGCCCGAATCGCTTGGTCGCGACGGGCTCGCCGGTTTTGAAGTTCTTGCCGTCAACCACGAACCAATAAGAGACCGAATCCGATTCCGCCATGATCGCACCGCCGTCGTCCTGAAGACCCCCAAAAACCAAAGCACTATTGGACCGCTGATGAACGCAGATTAACGCCGATGAACACAATTCGTTCTATCAGCGTTTATCAGCGGCCTAATTGCCTTTTCCCGCTTCCTTACCTGGCACCCGCACTGGGTCAAGCTTTCCGTGCTTCTCATCTCCGAGGGCTTCCGCTACCAGCCCATCGAAGCGTCCCGCGACAATGCCCCGCTCGATGAGGCTGTCAATCGGTTGGAACGCGGTGTGCAGAACGATCCAGTCGCGGATTTCCTCCGCTTCCCGCGAACTGAGCGTTTCAATGGCGCGCTCGATTTCCCGGACGGTCATGGAGGCATTCTAGCGGCTGCCACCGCCCATCGCAATGCGGCGAACTAGCCCCGCAGCGCCCGGCGCGCGTGCTCGACCGCGGCATACAGCAATAGATAGAGTAGCGTGAATGGAAACGCGAGGGCGCTCGCCAGCGTGCGGACGGCGCCCGAGCCGGCCAATCCCATGCGCTGCAATACGAATTTGCGGAGAATGCGGAACTGCGTCCGCTCCAGCCAGAAGTAGTCTCCGTTTTCGTTAATGATGAAGATCTTGGTGGGAATCTGCCAACCCAGCGCCCATTTCCACCTGGCCATTAGCGGCTCTCCCGAACAGATCACGCCCATGTGGGAGTAGCCGTTCGAGATCAGTTCGCGGTACAGCGCGCGGCGGGCGGCGCGGCCGCGGTAGTCGCTCACGCGGTAGACGCGCGTGGTTTCCGCCTCGAACCCCCGCGGCAGACCGCGGAAGCACGAGACCAGGTCGATACGTGCCCTCCCGCCCCAAGTGGCGCGCAGATGCGGGAGCAGGCCTTCCACCAGGCCGCGCGCGCCGCTCTCCACCAGCAGAATGGAGCGGACCTCGGGCATCCGGCCTGTGAGCCAATAGCGCATCAAACCCGCAATTCGTACCCCAATCCGCGCATCCCTTCGATGATGGCCGCGCGGATTGCGCCCACCTCGTCGAGCGACAGGGTGCGGTCCGCCGATCCCACCGTTACGCGGAACGATACGCTCTTGCGGCCCTCTTCGAGCGGCGGTCCGGAATACACCCGCAGAAACTGAATGGATTCGAGCAGCGGTCCGGCGAAGCCGCGGATGGCCGCTTCCAGCCTGCCGGCCTGCTCGCGCTCGCCGGCGATCACCGAAAGGTCGAAGGCGCTCGACGGGTAGCGGCGCACCGGCGTGTACTTGATTTCAGAAGCGGCGAGAGGCCGCAGCGTGCGCAGGTCGAGATCGAGGATGGCCGCGCGGCCGGTCTCCACCAGCGTGGGGTGCAGCTCGAACATACGGCCCACCGCCTGGCCGCGCCACCGCAATTCGGCGGCGCGCGCGGGGTGCTCGAAGGGACGGGCGGCAACCGGTTGCGCTTCCGCGCCGGGCATCAGGCACAAGGCCACGCGCTTGATTTCGAACAGGCCGGCCGCGCCGTCGCCATCGCGATCGTAAACCGCCGCCACCAGATGCGGCACTTCGTCGGGAAGCGGGCCGCCCGCGGACTTGCGAATCTCCAGGCCGATTTCGAACAGGCGGAAGGCCTCGCGGTGCTTGGCGTTTTCGAGAATGTTCTTGCGGATTCCGGGCAGCAGCGAGGCGCGCATCAGGGCCTGGTCGCTGGCGATGGGGTTGGTGACGCGCAGGTGGCCGGCGGGGTCGAAACCGAAGGCTGCGACGGCCTCCTCGCTGAGAAAGGAATAATTGTGGACCTCCGTGAAGCCCTGGTCCACGAGCACGCCGCGCACCTCGTGCTGGAAGCGGCGCTCGGGATTGGTGGGCGGCACTGTCGCCGGGATCAGGGGCGCTTGCGGGGTGATGGAGTCGTAGCCCACCATGCGGCCGACTTCTTCCACCAGGTCGTCCTTGACGGAGATGTCCTTGGTGGCGCGCCAGGAAGGCACGGACACCGCGAACACGCCCGGCCGCGGCTCGGCCACGCCGAATTGCAGGCTCTCCAGAATGTGGCGCGTCTGGGCGGCGGAGATGGGGCGGCCGAGTTTGCGGGCCAGCCATTCGAGCGGCAGGTCGATGGGTGCGGGGGACGCCGCCTCGCGGCGCGGATCGGCCACGCCGCCCACGGTGCGGATGCCGGGCGAGATGCACTTCAGCAATTCGATGGCGCGGGCAATGCCGCGGACGGTGTTGGCGGGGTCCTGCGCCTTCTCGAAGCGCATGGAGGCGTCGGTGCGCAGCTTGATGGCCTGGGACGTCTTGCGAATGGACGAAGCCTGGAAGCAGGCGCTCTCCAGCACCACGCGCGTGGTGGTTTCGCAGATGGCGCTACCCGCGCCGCCGATCACTCCCGCCAGGGCGATGGCGCCGCCGGCATCGGCAATCACCAGGTTGGACGGGCCGAGCGTGTACTCCTCTCCGTTGAGCGCGCGCAACCGCTCGCCGGGCAGGGCGGGGCGGATGAAGATGGTATCGCCGCGCAGCTTGTCGGCGTCGAAGGCGTGCATCGGCTGGGCGAGTTCGGCCATCACCAGGTTCGTCATATCGACGATGTTGTTGATGGGGTTCAGGCCGATGGCCGTGAGCCGCGCCTGCAGCCAGAAGGGCGACGGCCGCACGGTGACGCCATCGAAAACCAGGGCGCTGTACCGCGGGCAGAGGTTCAGGTCCTCGATCCGCACTTGGATGGCGGGGTCGCCGGCCGGCAGCAGGTCGAGCCGGGCCGGGTCCTTGAGCTTGCCGCCGACAATGGCGGCCACTTCGCGCGCCATGCCGAAATGGCCCCACAGGTCGGGCCGGTGGGTGATGGACTTGTTGTCGATCTCGATGATGCTGTCGGCGGCGCACCCCGGGACGGGCTCGCCGGGGGCGGCGTCGATTTCGATGATGCCGGAGTGGTCCTTGTTGATGCCCAGTTCCGCGGCCGACGCCAGCATGCCGTCGCTCTCGACGCCGTGGATCGCCTTTTTGCCGATGGGAGCCCAGGCCGTCACCATTCCGGCACGGCAATTGGGCGCGCCGCAGACCACGGTGCGTCGGCCGCCAGGGCCGGCGTCGACCGCGGCCACCACCAGGTGCGTGCCGGCGATGGGCTGGACCGTTTCCACGCGGGCGGCGCGGGCGCGGTCCAGCAAATCGCCCGCGATCGCAATGCCCTCGCACTCGGCGGTCTTCATGGTGATGAGCCGTTCCAGGGGGCCGGGGGCGCAATCCAGGCCCTCGACCAGTTCGCGAATCCAGTTGTAGGAGAACTTCAAGCTTGCCTCGAGATCGGTTTCAAAACTGTTCCAAAAATCGCAAGTCGCCGCCTTGCAGGTGGCGGATATCGTCAATGCCGTAGCGCATCATGGCCAGGCGGGTGAGGCCCAGTCCGAAGGCGAAGCCGCCCCACTGTTCTGGGTCGATGCCGCTCATGCGCAGCACGTTGGGATGCACCAGGCCGCAGCCTAACTGTTCCACCCAGCCGCTCTGCTTGCACACCGAGCAGCCGGGGCCGCCGCAAATCAGGCACTGGATGTCGAGCTCGAAGCCGGGTTCCACGAACGGGAAAAAGCCCGGACGCAGGCGCACGGTGACTTCGCGCCCGAAGATGGCGGTGAGCATCGTCTTCATGAAATACAGCAGGTGCGCCACCGAGACATTGCGATCCACCATCATGCCTTCCAGTTGGTAGAAGGTGTGCTCGTGGCAGGCATCGACGCTCTCGTTGCGAAAGGTGCGGCCGGGGGCGATCATGCGCAAGGGCGGCCCCAGGCGCTCCATGCCGCGCACCTGCACGGGCGAGGTGTGGGTGCGAAGCAGGTTGCCGCCGTCCAGCCAGAAGGTGTCCTGCATGTCGCGCGCGGGATGGTCCCGGGGGATGTTCAGGGCGTCGAAATTGTGGTACTCGGTTTCCACTTCGGGGCCGTCGAGCACGGCGAACCCCAGCGACGCGAACAGGGCCTCGAGCTCCTGCTGGATACGCGTGATGGGGTGCAGATGGCCGCGGCGCGGCGGGGGCGGCGGCAGCGTGAGATCCAGCCATTCGGTGTCCAGGCGCTGGCGGAGAGCCGCTTCGGCGAACTCCCGCTGCCGGGCCTCGAGGGCGTCTTCGAGCGTCTGTTTGACGCCGTTGAGGAGCATGCCGGCGCGCTTGCGTTCTTCGGGAGCCAGTTTGCCCATGTCCTTGCCGGCCAGGGCGAGAGCGCCTTTGCGGCCGAGGGCCTCGATGCGGACGGCCTCCAATTCCTCGGCGCTCCGGGCGGCGGCGATGCGGGCCAGGGAACGGGATTCCAGTTCCTGTAGGGAATCTTCGAGCATGAGTGTGAAAGGTAATTGTAGCAGGGGGTTGAGGGGCTTTTGGCGGTGGCCTCAAGATTGCGGGCGATATCTGCCTTTCCTTGTATAGTTATTTATGGTGGCCAGTAACACACAGAACGTATACTATACTATACGCAACTGAATCGCCACAACCACGCTCGGCGGTTTCTCGTGTTTTCCGTCTGGCATCTAACGTATCGTATCTTAGACAATCTGAGTTATACTGTATACGCAGGTGACCACAACATGAAAAAGGCCCCTACCCCCCGCGCGCTGCCCCTTCCGGTTCGCAATGCGCTGCGCAAACTGGGCGCCGATATGCGCGACGCCCGTCTGCGGCGGCGCATCTCGACCACCATCATGGCGCAGCGCGCGCTGGTGGCCCGCATGACCCTGCACAAGGCGGAGCGCGGCGATCCCACGGTATCGATGGGCACCTACGCCACGGTCCTGTTCGTCCTGGGGATGACGGATCGTCTGGCGGAGCTGGCGGATGTGCGCTCCGACTCGCTCGGCCTGCTGCTCGAGGAAGAGCGGCTGCCCAAGCGCATCCGCTCGGCGCCGCGGCTTCCACAGCCGCTAAAGGCCGCCGGGAGCCGATGATGGACCGCGCGATTCTGGTTTCCGCCGATCTTGCCGGCGCCCCGCAACCGGTCGGCCGCCTGTGGGCCCGCACCCGCAAGGGGACCGAGACGGCCACCTTCGAGTACGACCATCGGTGGCTCCGCAGCCGCGACGCGTTCTCGCTCGAACCGGCCCTCACGCTCGGGCCCGGACCTCACCACACCCCCACCGGCAAGGCGTTGTTCGGCGCGATTGGCGATTCCGCTCCGGACCGCTGGGGGCGGCTTTTGATGCGCCGCGCCGAACGCCGGAGGGCGGCCCGGGAACAGCGCCCGCCGCGCACGCTGAGCGAGATCGACTATCTGCTGCTGGTTACCGATCAGGCCCGCCAGGGGGCGCTACGCTTCGCCGAATCCGAAGGCGGCCCGTTCCTCGGCGCGGGCACGGGGAATTCGATCCCTCCGCTGATCGAGTTGCCCCGGCTGCTCACCGCCAGCAAGCATATCGAAGACGAGGACGAGACGGCGGAAGATCTGCGGCTGTTGCTGGCGCCGGGTTCGTCATTGGGCGGCGCGCGTCCCAAGGCCTCGGTGCGCGACCGCGATGGAACCCTGGCGGTCGCGAAATTCCCGCAGAAGACCGATCAGACGCGCGCCGTGCTGTGGGAATCGGTGGCTCTCAAGCTGGCCGCGGCCGCGGGCGTCGGCGTCCCGGCGTGGCGGGTGGAGGTGGTGGCGGATCGCCCGGTCCTGCTGCTGCGGCGTTTCGATCGCGAAGGGGCGCTGCGGATTCCCTTCCTCTCCGCCATGAGCATGCTGGGCGCGGCCGACCGCGAGACGCACAGCTATCTGGAGATTGCCGACGCCATCCGCCAATATGGCGCCGCCCCGGTTGAAGACCTCAAACAACTCTGGCGGCGGATGGTCTTCAATATTCTGATTTCGAACATCGACGACCACCTGCGGAACCACGCGTTCCTCTACGCAGGCAACGACGGCTGGCGGTTGTCCCCGGCGTACGACCTGAACCCCGTGCCGGTGGATGTCGCCCCGCGCGTTCTCGCCACGTCGATCGACACGGACGACCCAACCGCGTCGCTGGACCTGGCGTTCGGCGTGGCGGCGTATTTCACGCTCGACCCCGCGGCGGCGCGGAAGATCGCCTGCGATGCCGGACGGGCGGTCTCGCGGTGGCGCCAGACCGCGGCCCGCCTGGGACTGCGCAAGGCGGAAATCGACCGCATGGCTTCGGCCTTCGATCACAGGGACCTGAAGAACGCGCTCAAGGCCTGACCGCCGGGGCGCGCAACATCGGATATTAGAAAAGATGGCCGACCGCCTGATTATTACCCGCCTGGTTCGCGGCCCCGCTCCTGGGCGGGAGTTCGATATCGCCGTCTGGCAGGCGCTCTGCCCGTGCCGGATTCTCGAGGCGGCATGGGACCTGGTGGTAACGGCCGCGGCCGTCAGGGGCATTCATGAAGATCGACTCCGACTTCAAAGATCCGTTACGAAGCTTCAACGTGGCCGGCGTGCGGTACCTGGTCGTCGGCGGCTACGCGGTGATGGTGCACACGGAACCGCGTTAGACGAAGGATCTCGATCCGTGGATTGAAGCGACGGAATCCAACGCCAGGCTCATGATTGCGGCTCCGGGCGACTTCACCGAACCGGAAACCTTCTTCCGGATCGGCGTCGAACCCGTCCGCGTCGACATTATGACATCGGTTCCGGGCCTGGACTTCAAGACCGCGTGGGCCAGACGGCTGATGGTCGACTTCGGAAAAAGGGGTCTGACCCCTTTTTCTACTTCACCTCGGTTTCGATGGCCTCGAGTTCCTTGCCGGCGTCCGCCCACTTGCCTTGCGCGGCCAATTCGCGATAGCGGCGCAGATGGTCGCGGACGCGATTCAGCCGGGCGTCGGCGGCGGGCGCAATCGCGGGCGTTGCAGCCGTGGGCGCGGTGGCCTGCTGAACCAGTTGCCCGGCCTCGCTCGATAACTGCGCCAGGGCTTCGTCGTACGTGTCGGTGTAAATCAGGCGGCTGCCCACCGCCAGCACGATCTTCTTCAACTGCGGCATGCTGGCCTGGTTGGATCGTATGTAGATCGGATCCACGTAAAGGAAGTTGTTCCCCAGGGGCAGCACCAGGATCTGGCCGTGCAATACCTTGGAACCCTGCTGGTTCCACAAAGTCAGGTCCTTGGAAATCGTCTGGTCCTGGTTGATGGACGCCGAAATGTTCATGGGCCCCTGAATGAGCACCTGTTTGGAGAGCAGCAGAACCACCGTTTCGCCCAGGTGGGGACCGTCGCAGCGAGCCGCCATCACGCCGATCAGGTTGTTCTTGTTGTGCGGCGTGAACGGAATCATCAGCACGAACTCGGCCTGCGATTCGCCCGGCAGGGTGGTGTTGATGTAAGTGGGAGTAACCGGCTCGCTTCCGCCCTCCTGGCTGGAAGCGTGCAACGCCAGGTCCCACACGTCTTCCTTGTTGTAGAACGACTGCGGGTCCAGCATGTGGTACGTGCGATAGATCTCCGCCTGAATGCGGAACAGCGTCTCGGGATACCGGGCGTGCGCGCGGATGTCGGCCGGCATGGCGGAAGCCGGATGGAACAGATCGGGGAAGAGGTTCTGATATGCCGCGATCAGCGGATCGTCGGGCGCGAACACGTAGAGCCGGGTTTCGCCGTCGTAGGCGTCGATGGTGGCCTTCACCGCGTTGCGAATGTAGTTCAGCCGCGGCATGTTCTCCGGTTCGACCGCGCGCGAATAGGGATGCGCATCGGAGGTCGTGTACCCGTCCACGATCCACACCAGGCGGCCGGCGTCGGTGATGACCAGGTACGGGTCCGCGTCCCATTCCAGGAATCCCGCCAGGTTCTGCAGACGGTCGCGCACCCTGCGGCGAATCATCATGCGGCTGTTGGGCGTGAAGTAGTCCGCCAGCAGAATCTTAACTTCGCCCTCGTTAAGCGCCGCGGCAACGCGCATGGCGAACGAAGAAATCGGAAAACCGCCCTTACCCTCGTAGCGCGATTTCTCGTTGGATTCGCCGGCTGGATAGTTGAATTCCTCCAGCTTGGTGTGCACGAACACCGGCTCGTGCGTAACTTCCCCGTAGTAGATCTCCGGACGCGTGATCCGGATGCCGGGCGCGTCGATCTTGAGAGGAGCGTCCTGGATGCTGAGCACCGGCAGCCCGTCGGAGGTCATCTTGCTGACCTCGCTCATCACCACGCCGTAGCCGTGGGTGTAGATGAACGCGGGGTTGTTCCAATTGGCGCTCGCCTCGGGCAACTGGCGGATATCCAATTCGCGCGGCGAGATGAGCACCTGGCGGTACTGGCCGGCGATGGTATACCGGTCCACATCGGCGTCGTGGAAGGTATAGTAGGTGCGCAGGGCCTGGCGCTGCGTGATGGTGTCCTTGAAGGCAGCCGTGTCCCACAACCGGACGTTGTCCAGCAGCGGGCGGTTACGCGCCACGTCGATGTACGCCTCGGGCTCGACCGGGTAGTCGATTTCCTTGGTGTTCCGCTCCAGTCCGTAGGCGGCGCGCGTCGAGTGAATGTGCGTGTCGATATAGGGACGTTGCAGCGATATCTCGTTGGGCGTTACGTAGAACGCGGCCACCGCGTGCGGGACCAGGAAGGCCACCACCAGCGACAGCGTCAACCAGGCGGCCCAGATCCAACGCCCCAGCAGGACCAGGACCGCGGCGGTCAGACAAGCCGCGATCAGCATCCACTGCAGGGGAAGTCCGACGTTCAAATCGACGTAATCGATGCCCACCAGGAACGAGCCGTGCTCGTTGTAAACCATCTGATAGCGAGCCAGGAAAAAGCGCAATGCCATGGCCACCAGGAACACAGCCGCGGCGATTCGGAGGAATTTCGATTCCAGCCCTCCTTCGAGGCGGAAGAGACCGGGAGTGAGTTCGCTCGCGGGCCTGTCCGGATTGCGCATGCGCTGCACCCACGCTTCCCGGTCGAGGGCGATTTGCCAGCCGCGAGCCGCGATCCAGTAAACCAGGATGCACAGAATCACCACTGCCAGCAGATAGCCTCGCAACAGGTCGTAGAACGGAAGGTCGAAAAGATAGAAAGACAGCGGTTTCTGGAATACCGCGTCGTGCCAGGCGGTGGCCGCCGCGGGAAGACCGCGGGAACCGGCGAACCGCACCACCGTCCAGGTATCGATGGAAGCAGCCGCCACGACGTACGACACCCCCAGCAGCGCCAGCGCGGTGATGCGCGCATAGATGCGGTGTTCGCGAAGCGAAGTTCGGGCGAACCTGAGCGCGCGCGCGTGCGCCGTCCCCAGCGCCCCGAGAGCCAGCAGCGTCGCCACCGCCTGCGGCACGACGCTGTACCAGAGCATCCTGAGCCACGTGTGGAACTGGCCCAGTTCCTTCCGCCACTCGACCTCGATGGTGTAGGTAGCCATGGTGCGCGCGCCGAACAGCAGCGCGATCAGAACCACTCCGAGCGTGATCCAGGTAATGCTGAGGCCGGGCCGGCGTGGGCCTGGCTCGAGATTGTGCGGGGGCATGCCCCAAGCGTAGCACCGCCCGCAATCCAGCGGCGGCTTAAGATCGCACAGCTTGGCCACGGCCGGATGTCGCGCACGGGCGGGAGAGGTACAATGCTCTCAGGGGGGCTGGTCCCATGAGAACTCTCGGCGGCCTATTCTTCGCGGTGCTTTTTGCCGGAGGGCTTTCCGCACAGTATCGCGGCAACACTCAACCGTTCGTCACGGGTGGCGCGGGGAACGCGGTTCTTCCCGGCGGAACCTCGGCGAACAACCCCGGCTTGAAGCGAGTTCCTCCCAACGTGGTCTACCCGGGCGGAGGCGGTCCCCGCCTGGTGATTCCCGGAACCACCACGCGCCCTCGGTATGGCATATCGGGCACTTCCTACGTGTACGCCTATCCCATATACGTGCCGTTCTACGATTCTTCGGCGTATCCCGAACCGGCTCCCGCGGCCGTCCCCGCGCCGCCGGCGTCCAACGTGGTGGTGATCTACGCGTCGCAGCCGGCGCCTGCCGCCCCCGTCGAAACGGCGCATCCTGCGATGCAGGTCTACGATCCGGAGCCGGCGCAACCGGCCGGCGAGACTCCCGCCGGCGACCACTTCCTGTTCGCGTTCAAGGACCACTCGATCTACTCGGCGGTGGCCTACTGGGTGGATGGCGATACGCTGCACTACTTCACCAGTGGAGACACGCACAAACAGGTTCCGCTCTCCATGCTGGACCGCGATCTGACGGACCGGCTGAACCGGGAGTCCGGGACGAAGCTGAAGCTGCCGCCCGCGAAACAATAGGGGTCCCGGCTACTCCCATTCGATGGTGCCGGGCGGTTTGTGCGTGAGGTCGTAAAACACCCCGGCCACGCCCTCCACCGCCATCAACTCCGCGCAGATCGAGCGCAGCAACCCGGGCTCCATGGCGACCGATTGCGCGGTCATGCCGTCCACCGAATCCACCGGCCGAAGGACCACGGAATCGGGGGCTTCGGCGGTTCCCAGGGGAATCAGAATAACCGGGAACTGCCATACCGCGCGGTCGAACCCGCTCTCGCGCGAGATGCGCCGCACGATGGCGTCGGCCTGCCGCAGCCGCGCCAGGCGCGCGGGGGACAGCGTGGCGGCGCGAACCCGCATTTCGGAGACGGGGACGCGCGTCTCCACTTGGGCGATTACGCGGTTGACGCCGCGAATGCGGTTGGTCAGGGCCGTGGCGCGCGCGTGATCCATGGCGTCTATGGCCAGCACCGGAGCGTACGTGCGGGAATCGCCCTGCACGCCCACCGAATGCACGGGGACGATCCAGCCATCGGCACAGCGCTCCAGGGGCGCTTCGGAATTCGCGCACAGGCAGCGGATGGCCAGTCCGGGACCGGGAAACGGATGCCGGTCCAGGAGGTCTTCGGGCAGTCCCAGTTCGCGGCCGATCTCACGCACTTCGTCCTTGTAGAACGATTTCAGCGGCTCGACGATGCGTCCCGCCTGGATGAGCTTCCGGATGCCGGCCACGCGGTTGTGGTGCGTCTTGATGACGGCCGCCTTGGCGGTGCCGCCGCTTTCGATGGTGTCGGGATAGATGGTGCCCTGGCCCAGAATCCAGCGCTCGTCGGCCAGGCTGCGCGATTCGATGATGCGCTCCTGCACGCGCACGAACTCTTCCCCGATGATATGACGTTTCTTCTCCGGTTCGGTCGCGCCGGCCAGGGCGTCCAGGAACTGCCGCTCGGCGTGCTCCACCGTCAAGCCGCCCAGGCCGGCGACGAACTCGGTCTCGCCCTCGCGCATCAGGCCGGTATCGACGTACACGCCGCGGACGCGTTCGCCGCCCAGCGCGCGCCGGCAGAGGGCGAAGGCCACGCTGGAATCCACGCCGCCGCTCACGAAGAAGAAGACGCTGCGGGCGCCGGCGGCCTCGCGGATTTCGCTCTCGATCAGCGGCACGCGGTGGCGCGGGTCCCAGTCCCGCGCGCAACCGCAAACGCGGAAGACGAAATTCGACAGGTACTCCATGCCGCGGGTGGTATGGACCACCTCGGGGTGAAACTGCACGCCGTAGAGGCCGCGGGCGGTATCGGCCATGGCGGCCACGGCACAGGTGTCGGTGCGGCCGGCCACCCGGAAGCCGGGCGGGGGCGCCTCGACCACGTCGCGATGGCTCATCCAGATCTGCTGCCGGCCGGAGAGGCCGGCGAACATGGGGTCGGAGGTGGCCAGGAGGTCGAGCGTGGCCAGTCCGTATTCGCCGCGGTCGCCGGGGCGCACGCGGCCTCCCAGCAGGTGGGCCATGAGTTGCTGGCCGTAGCAGATGCCGAGCACCGGCTGGCCGGTGGAGAAGATGGCCGCGTCGGCCGTGGGGCTGCCGGGATCGTACACGCTGCTGGGGCCGCCGGAGATAATGATGCCGCGGGCGAAGGCCAGCTCCGCCGCCGGGGTCTCGCTGGGGCGCACTTCCGCGTACACGCCCAGGTCGCGGACCTTGCGGGCTTCCAGGTGGCAGTACTGGCCGCCGGCGTCCAGAACGACGATCTGTGGAGTGGGGGTCAAATTGAAATGGTAGCAGGCCCGGCAGCCGGGCAGCGCGGACAACAGTGCCGGACAACTTGTCGCCACAGTGGATTTCGGATATTCTACCCTGCTAGACCGAATCGAGGGCAATCCTAGCCATGACGCGCCTCTTCGCCTTTCTGGCGGCAGGTTCGATTCTTGCCGGAAGCCTGGCCGCGCAAGACCCGCGCGGGGAGATCGCCGGGCGTGTCACCGATCCCTCGGGCGCGGTGGTGGCCGGGGCCAGGGTGGCCGCCGTCAGCGCCGACACCACCCAAATCACGCGCGCCACCACGAATTCCGCCGGGGACTACCTGCTTCCGTTCCTCAACGCGGGCGAATACACGGTGACCGTCGAAAGCGCCGGGTTCCAGCTTTACCGGGAAACCAAGGTGATGGTGAGGACCGGCGAAAGCTCGGCGGTCGACGTGAAACTGGCCGTCGGAAGCGCCAGCCACAGCGTCCAGGTGGTCGCCAGCGCGTCCGCCGTCGAGGGCGCCATCGGGGATCCGGTTATCGTGGCGGATTCCGAAATCATCGAGGTGCTCCCGTTCCGCGACGGAAACCCGGTCGCGCTGGCTCTGCTGGCGGCGGGAGTGGCGGACGTGGCGGACCTGTCCGGTGGCGGGACCAGCCGGCCCTACGAGAACGAGAACGCCTCCGCCATCGTGGTCAACGGCAGCAGCTCCGGGACCCACGAGTACAAGATCGATGGCGCGGCCAACACCGGCGGCTCCAGCGGCAACGTGGCCTACGTGCCGCCGTCCGGCGTGGTGTCGGAAGTCAAGGTGGAAGCCTCCCTGGTGGATGCGCGCATCGGATTCTCGTCGGGCGCCACGGTGAGCCTCAGCCTGAAACCGGGCACGAATCTTCTGCATGGGCAGGTGTACTCCTTCCTCGAGAATCCCGCCACCAATGCGAATTCCTTCTTCTCCAACAAGTCGGGGACGCATGACAACATCCGCGAGGTCCGCTATGGCGTCAACGCCAACGGGCCGGTGGAAATCCCCGGCATTTACCGGGGCCAGAACCGCACATTCTGGATGTACGGCTTTGAAGCGATCCATGCCGCCCAGCCTTACGGCGCCACCAACTTGACGTATACCGTGCCAAGCGCACCGGAGCGTCTGGGCAACTTCGCCGACCTGCTGGCGTACGGCTCGGCGTACCAGATCTACGACCCCGCCACCACCAAGGCGTCCACCACGTCGGGGGTTTACGCGCGCACGGCGTTCGCCGGCAACGTGATTCCCGCGTCGCGCCTTAGCCAGACGGCCCTCAACATCATCGCAGCATACTATCCGCCGCCCAATCTGCCGGGCGCCAAACCCAGCGGGGTGAACTACACCATCCCGTCCGTGCAGACGAACGGCTTCGACAATCACACCTTCCGCCTGGACGACGCCATCGGCGAGAGACACCGCCTGTTCTTCCGCGCCAACCTCAACCAGCGCACCCAGGCGATGCAGCAACGCTTCGCCGGCGGCGCCGGGAACGACGGCGACCGCGACAACCTGGGCCTGGGCATCGACGACGCCTACATCATCGGCGGCAACTTTCTGGCGGACGTTCGCTACAGCTACACCCGCTACGTGGACGACTACCAGCCGCCCACCGCCGGGCTGAACCTGACCACCCTGGGCTTCTCGCAGACCTATGTGAACCAGATCCGCGCCATAGACCCGCGCAACCTCATGCTGCCGGACATCGCGCCCACGGGCTATCCGGAGTTGAACGGCCAGGCGATGACCCGCCTGGCGAGCGACATCCACGCCTTTGGGTTGGACTTTACGCGCCCCACGAGCAACCACATCGTGCGGTTCGGCGGCGAGTACCGCATCTATCGCGACTCGAGCGCCAACACCGGCCGCTCCGCCGGCAAAATCGACTTCAACACCACCTGGACCCTCGGGCCGCTGAGCACCTCGGCGGCCTCGCCGATGGGCGAAGGTATGGCAAGTTTCCTGCTCGGCTTGCCCACCGACGGCAGTTTCGACGTGAACCCCAGCCTCGCCCAGCAGTACCAGGTCTCGGGCTCGTACGCGCAGGACACCTGGAAGGTGAAGCCCCACCTGACGGTGAGCCTGGGCGTGCGGTGGGAATACGAGATTCCGCTGACCGAACGCTACAACCGCTCGGTTCGCGGTTTCGACCCGAACGCGTGGTTGTCGATCTCGACCGCCGTTCAGGCGGCCTACGCCAAGAGCCCGATCCCGCAAATCCCCAAGAACGCCTTTCCGGTGAGCGGCGGCCTGACCTTCGCCGGAGCCGGCGGCGAGCCCCGCACGCTGTGGAGCAGCGACACGCACAACCTGGCGCCGCGGCTCGGCATGGCGTGGCTGATCGGTCCCAGGACGGTGCTCCGCGCGTCGTTCGGAATGTTCTATGACGTCGCACGGCAAAACGCCATCCAAACCGGGTTCAGCAAGAGCACCTCGCTGGTCGCCTCGACGAACAGCGGACAGACTTATGTGGACAGCCTGGACAATCCGTTCCCCGGCGGGATTTCTCTTCCCACCGGATCCTCCCTGGGCGCCATGACCAACGTGGGACAGTCCATCAGCGCGTTCCCGAGCCGGCTGCGGAACCCGTACGTCGAGCGTTGGGAGACGGCCCTGCAGCGCGAACTCGGCAACTCGCAGGCGGTGTTGCAGATCGCCTATGTGGGCAGCCGCGGAACGCACCTGCGCGTCAGCCCGCAGCTCGATCCCATCCCCGCCCAGTACCTGAGCGCCTCGCCGTTTTATAACAGCGCCGTGAATACCATGCTCACCGCCAGCGTGGCCAATCCGTTCTATCCGCTGCTGCCCAGCACCAGCCTCTCCGGCAGCACGGTGGCAACCGGGCAACTGCTGCGCCCCTACCCGCAGTTCACCTCGATCGGCGGCATCTCGAACGGCGGCTTCTCCTGGTACCACAGCCTGCAGGCGATTTTGCAAAAGCGCTTCAGCCGGAACTATTTCGTGACCGCGGCCTACACCTGGTCGAAGTACATGGAGGCCATCACTTATCCTGAACGCCACGGACCCCATCCCGTCGCGCGTGATTTCCAGCCAGGACCGCCCGCAGCGCCTGGTTGCCAGCTTCACCTACATGATCCCCGCGGCGCGCGCCGGCCGGGGGTTTGCCGGCGCGCTGACCAAGGGCTGGCAGGTCCAGGCGATCTGGCAGGGCCAGAGCGGCGCTCCCCTGAACTTCGGCAACGTGCTGTACCTCGGCGGCCAGGTTGCCCTGCCGTCCGGCCAGCGCAGCGCCGCCCATTGGTTCAATACGCAGGTGTTCGACCGCGTGGCCGCCGACCAACTGGTCTACAACATTCGTAGATTCCCGCTGCGCATTTCGGATGTGCGCTCCATGCGGCTCAACCTGCTGGATACCGGCGTGATCCGCAACGTGCCGCTCGGCGAACGGCTGCGCCTGACCTTCCGCGCCGACGCATTCAACGCGCTGAATCACACCGAATTCTCCGCGCCGAACACCACGCCCACCAGCACGGACTTCGGCGCGATTACGTCCACATCGCATCTGCCGCGCGTAATCGAGTTTTCGATGCGGATGCAGTTCTGAGGGCCGGAAGCCGGGGGCCCGTCTTAGGCGCCGGCCTTCTTCAGTTTGTCCAGCGCCTTCCGGACCTTCCCCTCCAACGCCTTCGAATCTTTCGTCTCGGGGATTTCCTTCAGAGCTTCCAGCGCCTGCTCCGACAGCAGGATAAACCGGTTCGGCTGGTCCAGTTTGTTGGGCGTGTAGAGTTGCGACTGCTGCTCCAGCATCCTGGCCGCCGCCCACAGGAAGACGTTGCGGGGCGCCAGGACCTCGCCCGTCTTCAGTTTCCCGGCCGCCTTCGCCGGATTGTCGTCGCTGTCCAGCGCCTTGCAGACGGCCTGCAACACGCCGCGCTGCAACATGGCGGTCTGCAACAACTCGCGCTCCGAGTCCTGCACCAGCATGCCGCTTGCGACCTTGCCGAGCGCCGCGGGTTGCGCCAACGCGCCCGCCGGATACCCGAACTCGAGCGTCACGTTCGGATCCTTGTCGCGAGCGATGAACTTGTGGACTTCCTCGGAGAACTGAATCGCCGCGCTGCTGGCGTAACTGCGCTCGGTGGTCACCTGCTTCCGGAACGGCGTGGGGTTGGCCCGATTCATGCGCGCCCCGGCCTCGAAAGCGTCGGCCATTTCCGCATGGCCCTGCGCCAGACCGGCCGAGATCAGGATATCCCACGGCCGCGCCCGCGCCACAAACTCGTTGTCGCCGGCCAGGATCCGCTGCAACTGTTCGTCCGTCCTCGTGAAGTCGCCGGCGCGGTAGCTTTCCTTGGCGCTTGCCCAGAAGAAAGCCGGTGTGCCCGGCTGCGGCGGCTGCGGCCCGCTCGCGCACGATGCGCTCGCAATCGCCAGGGCCAGTGCGCCCATCGGGAGCAACCAGGCCTGCAATCCGCTTACGTGCAGCGTACGAATTCCGAACTTGCCTGACATCATTCTCCTCCCGCACCCTCATGCGGTGCCACGGTTCCTTCGTCCCGCTCGAGGCTCCGCCGTTTCAGTTCTCGATCCAGAGCCTCTTGCGCGACTGCGATGTAAGACCGCTTGTTGGCCGAGATCCACAGCAGTTCCGCGTCCGTCAAAGAGGCGTAGTACGTTCGGAAGGCGGTTTCCTGGACCGTCATGGGGTTTCGCGCCTCCTTGCCGCGGATGGCGGCTCGGCAATCGGTTTCGCCCTCGCAACGCGGATGAGTCACGGCCGCTCGCCGCGCTGCGCGGAAGTGGGGAAAACTCTCCGAGTCGTTTGTAGCGCTTCCCAGGCCCGTTGTCAATGCGAATTGGAATGCGCAAATTGGAATGCGGGTTGCCGGTGAGATCCACGAATCCCGCAAACGGTGGTGTAATAGTGTTTCGCAACGGCCAGCCTACCGGGCAGCCGGCGGTGAGGAACATCCTTTATGAAGAGCATTCGTTGGCAAATCGTGGTGGCGGCGCTGCTGGCCATCGGAGCCGCGGCCCCGGCGAGTTGGGGCCAGACGCTTCGCAATCGACGCTTCTGGCGCCGTGGGCGACGGCAAGACGATGAACACCAAAGCCATCCAGTCGTTGATCGACAAGGTGGCGAAGGAGGGCGGAGGCACGGTGGTGGTGTCCGGTGGGACGTTTCTCACCGGCGCCCTGTTCTTCAAACAGGGAGTGAATCTGCTCATCGAGAAGGATGGCACGCTGAAGGGGTCCACCGAGCAGAACGACTATCCGCAGGTCAACACGCGGTGGGAAGGCATCGAGCAGGCGTGGACCTCGGCGCTGCTGAACTTCACCGACATGACGGGCGTGGATGTCGGCGGAGCGGGCACCGTGGACGGGTCGGGCGACCTGTGGTTGCAGCGCAGCGGGTTTGGGCGCGGGGGGCGCGGTGCGCGGGGTGCGCCGGACGCGCAGGGTCAGCCGCCAGCGCCGCCGCCCGCCGCCGGGCGCGCCCCCATGCCGCCGGGGCCCCGGCTGGGACGGCCGCGCCTGATCTGTTTCCAGAACTGCAAGCGGGTGCGGCTTACCGGCTTGCGGTTGAAAGAGCAGGCCGTCTGGTGCCTGCACATTCTGTACTCGGACAACGTGACGGTGGAGGGGCTGGACATTCGGGCCGACCACAACATTCCGAGCTCCGACGGCATCGACATCGACTCTTGCCGCAGGGTGCGGGTGCGCAACGTGGATATCGACGTGAACGACGACTGCATCTCGATCAAGAGCGGCAAGGACGAGGAAGGGCTGCGCATCAACCGGCCGTCGGAGGACATCATCATCGAAAACAGCCGCTTCCACTATGGGCACGGCGGGGTGGCGATGGGCAGCGAGACGTCCGGCGGCATCCGCAACGTGATCACCCGGAATTGCGTGTCCGACGCCGACAACTGGGCGCCCATCCGGTTCAAGACGCAGCCGAGCCGCGGCGCCGTGGTGGAGAACATCACTTACGAGAACATGGTGCTCAAGGACACTCGCCAGGCCTTCGAGTTCAACCTGGAGTGGCGGATGGTGCGGCCCGCGCCGCCCGCCAAGGTGCTGCCCATCGTGCGCAACGTGACCATCAAGAACGTCACGGGGACGGTGAAATCCGTGGGCATGATGCACGGGTTGACCGGCAGCCCGATCCTGAACGTGAAGTTCGTGAAGTGCGACATCACCGCCGACAAGGGCTTCAGGATGGAAAACGCGCGCAACGTGGATCTGTCGGGTTTGAAGCTCACCGTCAAGGAAGGCGACCCGATCACCAAGAAGAACGTCGAGTAAGAGCGTTTCGGCGATGCCGGCGCGGCCCCAGTGCCGCCGTGTATTATGATGGCGGAATGAGATACGCCTTCCTAATGCTGGCGGCGACGCTGCTGCCAGCGCAGAGCCTCCAGTTCGATTTCGTCTCCGACAAACCCGCGCCCGGCTTTCAGAAGGTTCTGCCCGGCGCCCTCTACTCCGAGGAGACGGGCTACGGCTTCGAAAGCGCCGCCACCGAGCCGCCATTCTATTTCTCCGTTCGCGTGCCCGCCGAGGGCAACTACAAGGTTACGGTGACGCTGGGCGACCCCGCGGCCGATTCGGTGACCACCATCAAGGCCGAGATACGCCGTCTCATGCTGGAGCGCGTGCGCGTCGCCGCGGGCAACATCGAGACGCGGTCGTTCATCGTCAACGTGCGCACGCCGAAGATTGCCGGCGGCGGCGAGGTGCGGCTGAAAGACCGCGAGAAAACTTCCGAAACCCGGGCCTGGGACGACCGCATCACGCTGGAGTTCACCGACACGCATCCCGCCGTGCGCACCGTCGCGGTGGAGAAGGCCGGCGATATTCCCACCATCTTCGTCGTCGGCGACTCGACCTCCACCGACCAATCGGGTGAGCCGTTCAACAGTTGGGGGCAGATGCTGCCGCGCTTCTTCAAGCCCGAGGTCGCGGTTGCCAATCACGGCGAATCGGGCGAATCGCTGCGCGGGTTCCTCGGCGAGCGGCGGTGGGCGAAGGTGCTGAGCGTGATCAAGCCCGGCGATTACGTCCTGATCCAGATGGGCCACAACGACCAGAAGGAGAAGGGCGAGGGCGTGGGCGCGTTCACCACCTACAAGACCGACTTGAAGCGGTTCGTCGCCGACGCGCGCGAACACGGCGCCACGCCGGTGCTGGTCACGCCGATGAACCGTCTGAATTTCGGCGACGACGGCAAGATCGTGAACACCCTGGGCGACTACCCCGAGGCCGTGCGGCAGGCCGCCAAGGAAACCGACGCGGCGCTGATCGACCTCAACGCCATGAGCAAGACCTTCTACGATGCGCTGGGCCAGGCGGACGCGCACCTGGCGTTCGCCGGGAATGACAAAACCCACCACGACAACTACGGCAGCTACGAGCTGGCCAAGTGTATCGTGGAAGGCATCCGGCAGGCCAAACTGCCGGTGGCGAAATCGCTGGTCGATATGCCGCCCTTCGACCCCGCCCATCCCGACCCGGTCGCCAAGTTCGACATCCCCGCCGAGCCCGCGCGGGGTGCGCAGCGCCCGTACGGCCAGTAAGGGCCGTTGTGGGGCGGACCCCCGGTCCGCGGCCGACGCCCCCGTCGGCCTGCTCGTACCCTGCAAGATGCCGATATCGTTGTTCCGGATGCGGGACGGGGCGTCCCGCGCGGACCAGGGCGTCCGCCCCGCTTAGAAGAACACCTTCCATTCCACGTCCTTGCCCGTGGACGACGTATAGTCCACCGTCAGCAGGCTGCCGTTGGCCGCCATGTTCGGCGTCAGGCCGTCGCTCAGCTCCACCCGCTTGGCGGCGAAGCCGTCCGGAACGTAGATGCGCAATTGATACGGATCGCCGGCGACCGCGCGGGAGACGCCCCGCAATACCCGTTGCCCGCCGTCGTAGACCAGGTCCTTGATGTCGAACGCCATCTGCCGGATATGCCGGCTGGTGGAGACCAGCACCGGCCGGTCCTGCTTCTCTACGATGCTGTATATGTCGCAGTCATAGGGAGACAGCGCACGCGTGACGAACTTACCCTTGAACGTCCCGATAAGTTGCTTGCTCCAGAATTCGTAAACGATATACTCTTTCTCCGGATCGAGGCGGAGGTCCTTGGCCGCGTCCAGCGTGGCGGTGAACTTACGATTCGGGTTGCCCGTGAAATTGAAAACCGCCAGCACGGACCACTTTCCAAATGGCCGTTCGACCGGCATATTCCAGATGCGCGCCGGCTTGCGGGCGAACAAGTCCACGGGATACGCCACGTCCATGGTCGGCGGGCTGATCCGTTTCAACAGTTCGATCCGGTCGGGAGGATAGGGCACGTTGAAGGCTTCCGACACGAAGAGCGTGCTCCCGGAGATGGCGTGGAAATTCGCATCCACTTTGGCTTCCTGCGCGGTAAAGTCCTTGCCATCGGAGGCATTGTACTTATAGATATGGAAACCGTCGCCGTCGTTCCAGAACACGCGGCCGTTATAGAAGAACCGGTTCGTCGAGCCTAACACCGTTTCGGTGAACAGGCCCGTGAACTCCGTTTGCAAGAGAGTCGAGTCTCCCGTCTCGTAGCCATGGTCGGCATCCTCGGAAACCCGGCAGATGTCGACAATCCCGTAGGAATGATCCACCGGCTGCATGTTGGAGCGGATGACCATTCGCGGGGCCTTCTGGTCTATGGCTTCGCGCCAAAGCAGGCCGTCCGCGCGATATGTCTCGAGCGCGCTCATAAATGGGTCGAACTGTCCGGGCCACACGTCCCACCAATCCGCGAAATCCATCTCCGCCCGGCCCGTGTTCTTCTCCTGACCGGCGATCCACTTATCGATGCGCTCCCGCTCCAGCTTCACCGTCAGTGGATTGGAGAAGTCGATCACCCGTTCGCCGCCGTACTTGACGGTATGCACGGGAAGATAGCACTCGGCAGGATAATTGACCCGCGCGGGGCGTCCCTGCGTGCCTCCTCCCATGCCGTAGATTCCGAAGCTGCCCTGCGGACCGGGACCTCCAAGTCCCCAGTAGAAGTCGGTCAGGCCATTATCTTTGAAGAACTTCGCCGCATTGGCGTTGTTGCCGCCGGACATCCATCCGTGGAATCGGCTGTAGTCGTTGGCCACCTGCTCCCGGTCGTCCAGGTTGATCGGCCGGCGCTGTTTGAGGCGTATGTCATGCGCGATGGCGATCAGGTCCGCCTGGTGCTCCATGGCGCGAAGCGCGTCCTGATTGAAGTCGATGAGTAACTTCTCTCCGGCGAAGCTCTTCCCGGGAGGAATTATGATCTTGTAAGAGCAGTATCCTCGAACCTGCATGCGGTCCGGGACCTTGCCGCCCCAGCTTGAGGCCACCTCGAACCGCGAGGCTCCCTTCAGCGCCGTTACGTGCCCCATCAGCAGGCTGTTGCCCGTGTCGCTGTCCCTGACCACATGATTCACCGCGTAGGTCTTGGGAACAATCAAGTTGATCACCGACAGAAGCTCGTAATAATCGCGGTTGCGCGATTGGGTTCCCAGGGTAATCCACTTATCGGCGGTGCCTCCCAGACGCACATCGTCGGACACAAAGTAATCCATGCTTCCGAGGGATACGTCCTTGGCAGTCTTGTTCGAGCGGCCCAGGCTGACAAGAATGTCGTTCCCGGTCCTGCTGACGGAGATCCGGTACTCGAAATCGAGTTGTCCGGGCTTCTTCCCGAGCAACGTCACGGTGGCGAACGATCCCAGGTTACTGGAGTCGTCGCCGTTGACCGAAGACGTCACTGTCCAGCCCGACGGGTCGTCACCCGGAAGAAAGTGGACGTCACCGAGCCGCATCGGCGTCCCTTTGACTTCCGCCGACCAACGGCAGGCGGCGGCGTTGAACGGTGACCAGAAGGTTCCTGGTCTCGATCTTGACGGGCGCCGCAGCCCTTGCCAGAACTATGGCGCCTACCAGGCCAACTGCTCCTAAGTGTGCGATTCTGTGCATGATTCCATTCCTCACTAAGCCAGAGTTGTCGATGCGGTGACGCCGGCTTCGGCCGGCGCCTTTTGGAAGTCTACCACTCCCTTTGTGGGGCGGACCCCCTGGTCCGCGCGGGACGCCCCCGTCCCGAGTCCGGAACTACGATATCGGCATCATGCGGGCCACGAGCAGGCCGACGGGGGCGTCGGCCGCGGACCAGGGGGTCCGCCCCACACAACCCCGGCGAATCCAGCCCTACTTCGCGGTCCCCGCCGGCCTCTCCCGTGCCGCTTCCTGCCGCAGCAGCTCCAGAAAAACCCGCGCGGCCTGGTTGAATGTTTTCCGGCGGCGATGGATGATGCCCAGCGGCCGCGCCAGCGTGCAACCCTCGATGGGTATCGTCACCAGGCGGCCTTGTGCCACGTCGTTCCGCAACACGCGCATCGGCAGAATGCCGATGCCGGCGCCCAGAATGATGGCCTCTTTCATGGTCTGGGTGTTGTCGAAGTGCATGACCGCATTCACCTGGATTCCGGTCTCGCGCAGATAGCGTTTCACTTCGCGGCCCACGCGAAGATCGTCGTCAAAGGCCACGAAATCCTGCCGATCCAGATCGCAACGGCTTCAGTTTCCGCTTGGCCGCCAGAGGATGAGACGGAGCCACCGCCACCACCATCCGGTCCTCGCGCCAGGGAATCGCCGTGATCTCCCGGTTCGACTCGGGGTAGCTCACCAGGCCCAGGTCGGCCTGGTCCGTGACCACTGCGTCGTAGACCTTCTCGGGCCGCAGGTATTCCACCAGCAGTGCCGCTTCCGGCATCCGGCCGGCCACCTCCTGCTCCAGGCGCGACATGTCCGAGATCCCCACCGAGTAGATTGCCGCCACCCTCACCGTGCCTTGCACCCGGCCTTTGAGTTTGTCCAATTCTCCGTCGAATTCGTCCTTGCGGCGCAGCACGTCGCGGCAAAACTCGTAGTACAGGCGCCCGGCTTCGGTCAGATCGAAAGGCCGCGTGCGGCGGTCCAGCAACACGACGCCCAGCATGCGTTCCGTCTCCTGCAGTTGCTGGCTGACCGCGGACTGGCTCACGCCGCAGATTTCGGCGCCGCGAGTCATGTTCCGGGCGAGGGCTACGTCCCTGAAAAGCTTGAAGTGGTCGAGGGTCATCCGGTTGTCCATTATAAGCCACCATAATAGTTTCGAGCATTATTATCTTTAGACCTGAAAGTCTGGTATACTGCACCATTCCCTCTCCGTTGAGGGATCCCTCTTATGAACCCGGACGCTGCAACCATATCTGTACCTCAGCGGGACGCGGAAGATCAGGCGTCCCCGCGGCGGGCGCTCGCGGTCTTCCTGTGCGCCAACTGCGCCCGCCCGGCCCGGGCCGCCACCTCCGCCGGCTTCCCGCGGCCCGTCGTCCCGGACTTTGGCTGGCCGTTCCCGGTGCGGCAAACCCTGGTTTCCTGCACCGGGCGGCTGCAGCCGGAGCACGTTCTGAAGGCCTTCGAATCGGGCTCCGAGGCGGTCTGTATGGTCGCCTGCCAGGAAGACGACTGTCACTATCTGGAAGGCAGCAAGCGGTGCGCGCGCCGTGCGGCCTTCCTCCGTTCCATCCTGGAAGAGATCGGCCTCGGCGGCCGGCGTTTGCTGCTCTTCCACCTGCCCGGCACGGCGGCGGAAGACATGGCGCTGGGGAGCGGAAGGACCGTGGAAGCCTTGGACTCCGCGGCTGTGGACGCCCAGGCGGCCGCTATCCGCGAGCAGGTAGTCGAGATCCTGCGGACTCTGCCCCCCAACCCTCTGAACCAGGCTCGCACGGCCGGGGCGGACGAGAATTCCCACCGGGAAGTGGAGGTCGGCAATGACGATAACTAAGAGTAGACTCGCTGAGGCGCTGGTTTCCGGCAAGCTGGTTCTCACGGCCGAGTGCCTGCCGCCGCGCGGCAGCGATGCCGGTGCGGTGAAGCAACTCTCCTCCGTCCTGGCGCAGAACCTCGACGCGGTGGTGGTGCCGGATAACCCGGGCGAGACTCAAGGCTCGGCTCTGGCCTGCGCGGCCATGCTGGCGAGCGAAGGCCGGCCCACCGTGCTTTCCATGGTGACGCGCGATCGCAACCGCATCGCCCTGATGAGCGACGCTCAAGGCGCCGCGGCCCTCGGCGTCGAGGCCATCTTCTGCCTGAGTGGCGATCACCAGTCTCTGGGCGCCTTCCCGCAGTCGGCCGGCGTCTACGACATCGATTCCATCCAGCTCATCCAGGCCCTTAAAAAAATGATGCGCGAAGGCTCGCTGCCGGAACTGCCGATCGGGGCGGCCGCCCACCCCTATCAGCAACCGCTGGAGTTGGGTCTGCTCCGCCTGCGGAAGAAGATCGCGGCAGGCGCCGATTTTGTGCTGACGCAGGCGGTATTCGACCTCGCCGGCTTCGCCCGTTGGATGGACGCGGTTCGGGCCGCCGGGTTGGATGCGAAGGTGGCCATCCTCGCCAGCGTTCTGCCCCTCGCCAGCGTGGAGCAGGCCAGGCGGCGGGGCGCTTATGGACCAGTGCCGGAGAGCGTCATCGCCCGGTTGACCGCCGCCTCCGATCCCGCCACGGAGGGAATCGCCATCGCGGTGGAAATGGCGCGTCAACTCAAGACCGTCCCCGGCGTCCGCGGCATTCACGTCCTCAGCGGCGGGTGCGAATCGTCGGCCGCCACGGTCATCGCGCAAGCCGGATTGGCCCAGTAAGCGAGGCTCGATATGCCCGATCGCTACCATATTAAGACCGCCGCGACGCCCGCACGGTTCCGCCGGGTCGGCAAGTTCGCTAATGTCGATTGGCGCGAGGACTGCTCGCGCTGCAGCAACTGCGTCAAGCTTCGCTGCCTCTACGACGTCTACCGCCACGAGTCGGCCTTCAACCGCGACCCCATGGCGCCCGGCGAGACCCTGGACGAGTGCAAAGCCTGCCTCTCCTGCGTGCAGGGCTGCACCAAGGGGCTGCTGAATGTTTCGGTCAACCCCGAATTCCTCATCATGGGCGACGAGTATTGGAAGCCCGACATCCTCCTCACCACCTGGAACCAGGCGGATAACGGCCGCATTCCGGTCTCCGGAGCCGGCTATCGCGGGCGGTTTAAGGGCCCCGGTTTCGACTCCATCTGGACGGACATGTCGGAAATCGTCCGCCCCACCCGCGACGGCATTCACGGGCGCGAGTACATCTCGACCAGCGTGGACATCGGTCCCAAGCCGCTGCGCCTGAAGTTCACGCCCGACGGCGCCATGCTCACCCCGCCCTTGCGGCTGCTGGAGATTCAGCTTCCGGCAATCCTCGACATGCCGGCGTGGCCTGCGCAGGGAGCGCGCCTGGCCGCCGCCCGCATCGCCGCGGCCAAACAGCTTAAGACGCTGGCCGTGGTCCGCGCCGGCGATGCCGTGCAGGCGCTGCCCAAGCAGTTGCCGTCCATCACCCCGGTGCTGTCCAGGGAAGATATCGCCAACAGCCAGGACATCGTCGAGGGCGTGAGGATGGCGGAAGTGCGGGACGGCCCGGACGTGGCCGCCCTGGCCGATACGCTGCGCTCCATGAACGAGCGCTTGACCGTCTCCGTGCGGCTGCCGCTTTCGCCCGCCTCGGCCGGCCGTATCGTCGAGTTGAACCGCGCCGGCCTCAAAGTGTTCCACCTGTGCGCCAGCCAGCACGGCCGCGAGAGGCTTGCCAACGGACGGCCCGGCCGTCACATCAAGGACTCCCTGCGCGAGGTGCATGGACGGCTGGTCGCCGAAGGCCTGCGCGACGAGATCACTTTGATCGTCTCCGGCGGCATCGCGCTGGCGGAGCACATGGCCAAGGCGATCATCTGCGGGGCCGACCTGGTGGGGGTGGACACGGCGCTGCTGGTGGCTCTCGGCTGCCGCGTTTGCCGCGACGCCCATCCCAGGGACGCGGAAGGCGAGGCCCGGTGCGGCTCGGCCGAGTTGTGCCCCGCCGAAACCGATTCCGCCGACTGCGCCTACGCCACGCAGCGCATCGTCAACCTCATGGGCGCATGGCACAGCCAGTTGATCGAAGTCCTGGGCGCCATGGGTATCCGCGAGGTTCGCCGCCTGCGCGGCGAGGTGGGAAGGGCCATCTTCATGGAAGACATCGAGAAGGAGGCGTTCGGCGACCTGTGCCGCGTGCCTCGATCGCAGGTGAGCGCATGACCACAAGCGACGCCGCCGTTCAAGTCCGCATCCGGGTCTCGACGCCGGAGCCCGAGCCCCAACGCCGGGGCCACAGCGACTGGCCCCAGCAAACCGTAGCCCGCGAGATCCACCCCGCGCCCGACCGCTACCGCAACGCCCTGGGCAAGTACACCGTCAACCGCTCGGCCGCATGCCGGAACTGCGGCCGGTGCATGGAGGCCTGCGTCTACGGGGTGCACAGCAAGCCCGCCGGCTACGCGCTTACCGTGCGGCCGCTCGATGCTCTCTGCATCGGGCCGGACTGCGCCGAAACCGCCGCGTCCTGCGTCTCCCAGTGCCCGCAAAAGGCCCTCACCGTGCGGCCCAACGCCACCACCCAGTGCATGGGCGACGCGCGCTGGTCGAGCGATCTGATCCTTTCCACCTGGCACCAGGCCGCTACCGGGCACGCCGCACCCGCTCACCTGGAAAGCCGCACCGGCGCTTCCGGCGGCGGGTTCGACAGCCTGCGGTTCAAGTTCGAGGTCCCCGGATTCGAGGAGCCCGCGCCCGTCCCGGCGGGGACCGAAATCGACACCGGGTTGGACCTGAATCACCGCGGCGACGGCCGGCCGCAGGTCCATATCGACCTGCCCGTCTACGGCGGCGGGATGAGCTTCGGGTCGGTCAGCATCCACACGATTCTGGGCAAGGCCCGCGCGGCCGCCGCGTGGAATACCTTCACCTGCACCGGCGAAGGCGGATACCACGACCGTCTCAAGCCCTACGACGATTACGTGATCACGCAGGTGGCCACCGGCCTCTTCGGCGTGCGCGAGGACACCATCCAGCGCGTGCGCATCGTCGAGTTCAAATACGCCCAGGGCGCAAAGCCCGGCCTGGGCGGACACCTGCTGGGCGACAAGAATACCCCCGCTGTGGCGCGCATGCGCGAGGCGGTGGCGGGCAACGCCCTGTTCAGCCCGTTCCCCTTCCACAGCGTCTACAGCGTGGAGGACCACAAGAAGCACGTCGATTGGATCAAGGAAGTGAATCTCCGCTGCCTGGTGAGCGTGAAGGTCTCCACGCCCACCGACGTGGACATGGTGGCCGTGGGCAGCTACTACGCCGGCGCCCACATCATTCACCTGGACGGCAGCTACGGCGGCACCGGCGCGGCGCCGGATATCGCCAAAAAGAACATCGCCATGCCCATCGAGTACGCCGTTCCCAAGGTGCACAAGTTCCTCGCGGCCGAGGGCATCCGCGACAAGGTGACGCTGATTGCCTCGGGCGGCATCCGCACCGCCTTCGACGTGTTGAAGACCATCGCCCTGGGCGCCGACGGCGTGGTGGTGGGCACCTCCGAAATGGTGGCCCTCGGCTGTGTGCGCTGCGCCTGCTGCGAAAGCGGCCGCGGCTGCCCGCGCGGCATCGCTTCCACCGATCCCGAGCTGATGATGCAGGTGCCCCTGGCGTGGGCCACCCAGCGCCTCATCAATCTCAATAACGCCTGGCGCGAGCAGTTTGTCGAGGTGCTGTCGCGGCTCGGCATGACGTCCATTCGCGAACTCCGCGGGCGCACCGACGTTCTGTGCCGCATCGACGACGATCCGGCCGCCGGGGAGGTCTCCCAATGAGCGACTTTGCCGAACGGCTGCTGGCCTCGAGGTCGCAGATCTATTCCGGCGTCGAGCCGCCCCCCGAACGCGAGGAGGAAGGCGGCTGCGGCGTCACCGGGTTCGCCTGCAGCGTGCCCGTCAAGGGAAAATTCATCTACGAGCCCTCGGTGCAGATGCAGAACCGCGGCAACGGCAAGGGCGGCGGCATTGCGGCCGTCGGCCTGGTGCCCGAGCAGATCGGCGTCTCCCGCGAGACGCTCGACAGCCACTACCTGTTGCAGATCGCCTTGCTCGATTCCGAGGCCCATGCCGAGGTGGAACGCGAGTTCGTGCTGCCCCACTTCGACATCGCGCTCTCCACGCGCCAACCGCACATCGACGACTATCGCGACCTGCCGGGTCTGGAGGTCCGCCCGCCGGACGTGCACCGCTACGTGGTCCGGGTCAAACCCGGCGTGCTGGAGGACTTCGCGCGCTCTACCGGCCTGCAGGGCCTGGCGCCCCGCCAGTTGGAAGACGAGTTCGTCTTTCGGAATTCCTACCGGCTCAATGAAGCCTTCTACGCATCCCTGGGCGAAAAGCGGGCCTTCGTGCTTTCGCACGGCCGCGACCAACTGATCTTCAAGATGGTGGGCTTCGCCGAGCAGAACGTGCAGTATTACCAGCTTCAGGACTTCGCGGCCCACGTCTGGATCGCTCATCAGCGCTACCCCACCAAGGGCCGCGTTTGGCACCCCGGCGGCGCGCATCCCTTCGCCGGGCTGAACGAGGCGCTGGTGCATAACGGCGATTTCGCCAACTACCACTCCGTGTGCGAGTACCTGCGGCAGCGCAACATCCGCCAGCAGTTCCTTACCGACACCGAGGTTTCCGTCCAGCTCTTCGATCTCTGGGACCGCGTCTACGAGTACCCGCTGGAATACATCATCGAGGCCCTGGCGCCCACCACCGAACTCGATTTCGACCAGTTGGCGCCCGAGAAACAGACCATCTACCGGCAGATCCAGGCCACCCACATTCATGCCTCGCCGGACGGTCCGTGGTTCTTCATCATCGCGCGCAACCATCGGGACACGTTCCAACTGCTGGGAATCACCGACACCGCCATGCTTCGGCCCCAGGTGTTCGCCCTCTCCGACAGCGGCGAGGTGCAGATCGGTCTGATCTGCTCGGAGAAGCAGGCCATCGACGCCACCTTGCGCAGCCTGGCGAAGGAAGATCCGCGATTTTGTCCGGTGGCGGACAAGTATTGGAATGCCCGCGGCGGGAGCAGCAGCGATGGCGGCGCGTTCGTTTTCACCGTCGCGCCCGGCGAGAACGGCGGCAAGCGGCTCTCCTGCGCCGACAAGTTCGGCCGCCCGGTGAAGTTGGATGGCGGCGCGGTTCGTTGCGACCTGGGCAGCTTCGACTCGAACGGCAACGGAACGCCCGGCGCCGTCAAGGAAATGCGGCACCGGGGCGACGTGGAGGGTCTCTTCCAGTACGCGCTCGGTCTGGCTTCGTGGCCGGCCGGCCAGTTGCGGCAGTTTTGCCAGGGTCTGGTGAATGGAGCCGGCAGCCCCAAGTCCCGCGTTACCGCGCTGGAGCTGTTGACGCTGCTGCACGACCGCCGCTTCGACACCGGCGACAAGCGCCGTGCCACCGTGGTTCAGGTCGTCGAGGAGGCTATCGATCGTCTTCTGGACACCGCCCCGCTGTTTGACGAGCCGCCGGCGCGCTGGTGGCGGCGCATTACCTGGGCCACGCGCGATCGCCTCGCCGCGCCGCAGCCGGGCGAAGACCTGCTGGTCATCGACGCCCAGGGCTTCCCGCCCGAGGGCGACGATTGCGACGCCATCCTGCTCCGCCGGGCCTACGAAACCGGTTGGAAGCGGTTTGCCGTCTACCGGCTTCGCGGGCAGCGCTTCCACGGAGTGGGCCTGGGCCCCGCCACCGACGGCGTTCGCATCGATCTTTACGGCTCCAACGGCGATTACACCGCCAGCGGCATGGATGGCATGGATCTCCGCATCCACGGCAACGCCCAGGATCAGGTGGCGCAGATCGCCAAGGGCGGCAAACTGGTCATTTATGGCGACGTTGGCCAGACCTTTATGTATGGCGCCAAGGGCGCGGATGTCTACGTCCTCGGCAACGCGGCGGGCCGGCCGCTGATCAACGCGGTGGGACGTCCCAGGGTGGTGATCAACGGCACCTGCCTGGATTTCCTGGCGGAGTCGTTCATGGCGGGCGATCCGCTGGCCGGCGGCGGCTTCGTTATCCTCAACGGCATCGAGTTCGACGGGCACGGCCGCATGACGCCCCAGCCGGCTCCGTACCCCGGCGCCAACCTGTTCTCGCTGGCCAGCGGCGGCGCCATCTACATCCGCGATCCGCACTTCAAAGTCGTCGAGCGCCAACTCAATGGCGGCGTGTTCCTCCCGTTCACCGACAAGGACTGGCGGCTGATCCGCCCCTACCTGGAGGAGAACGAGCGCCTCTTCGGCGTCAAGGTGCGGGAACTGCTGACCGTGGACGGCAGCGTCAAGGCGCCGCAGGACGTGTATCGCAAGGTCGGCGCCGTGAAACTGTCGGTACTGGCCGGTTCGGAGAAAAAGAAATGACGGGCACCATGGCGCCTTCCACAATCGAAATCGGGATCATCGGCGGGAACCTGGCTATCGAGGTTACGGAGCGCAGCGGGGCCTTGCCCATGAGCTGTTACCAGTGCGCCAAGTGTTCCAGCGGCTGCCCGGTTGCCTCCCGCGGCGATCTCAAGCCGCACGAATTGGTGCGCCTGGTGCAAACCAACCAGCGCCAGCCCGTTCTCTCCAGCCGTTTCATCTGGGAGTGTACGTCCTGCCACACCTGCACCACGCGATGTCCGCAAAAGGTGGACGTTGCCGGCATGATCGACGCGCTTCGGGGAATGAGCCGCGCCGCTCGCGCGGTCGCGCCCTCGACCGCCGTTCCGGTTTTCAACGAGGTTTTCCTCGACGCCGTCCGCGAGCGCGGACGGATTTTCGAGCTGGGCCTGATGATCCAGTTCAAACTCCGCACCAGGCGGTTCTTCGAGGACGCGGACAAAGCCCCGATGATGCTCCGCAAGGGCAAGCTGGCGCTCCGCGCGCCGCAAGTTGGCGGGAAGGACGAGCGCAAGGCGCTGTTCAATAGGGCCGCCGAGGGAGGCGCCAAGTGACGTACGCGTTTTTTCCAGGCTGCTCGCTGGACGGCGCCGCCAAGGATTTTCGTAGCTCCACGCTGGCCGTGGCCTCCAAACTGGGCCTGGACCTGCCCGAGCTGAAGGACTGGATCTGCTGCGGCTCGACGGCCGCTCACTCGAGCGACCCGCTGCTGGCCGACGCCCTGCCCGCCAAGAGCCTCTCGGCCGCCGGCGGCGCCACGGTCGCGGTGGCCTGCGCCGCCTGCTACAGCCGGCTCAAGACGGCCAACCACCACATCGTTGCCGACGCCGCCCTCCGCGCCAGGGTCGCGCAGGTGGTGGGGCGCGATTACGATGGCCAGACCCAGGTCTTGCATCTGCTCGAAATCCTGGTCCGCGATGTCGGCCTGGCGCGCGTCGCCGCGGCCATCCGCCGTCCGCTGGCCGGGCTGAAGGTCGCCTGCTATTACGGGTGTTTGCTGGCGCGTCCACCCGAGATCACCGGTTTCGACGATCCCGAGAACCCCACCCTGATGGACCGGCTTCTCGAAACCGCCGGAGCCACGCCCATCGAGTGGCCGCACAAGACCGAGTGCTGCGGCGCCGGCTTCTCCATCACCGACCCGGGCATCGTGCTCGAACTGAGCAACCGGATTCTCCTCATGGCACAGGCAGCCGGGGCCGACTGCATCGCGACCGCCTGCCCCTTGTGCCAATTGAACCTGGACATGCGGCAGAAGGACATCGAGGCCCGAAGCGGCCGCCGGTACAACCTGCCGGTGTTCTACTTCACGCAATTGCTGGGCCTGGCGATGGGCTGCCGGGCGGACGAACTGTCTTTGGGTAGCCTGGTTGTGGAACCCAAGGCGTTGCTCGAGGCCAAGGGAATCGGGCGCTGAGGCATGACTATGATAGGGAACAACGGGAATTCGCCTGACGCGTCCGAAGCCGTCGGCGCGGTGCTGGTCTGCGGGGCCGGCGTCACCGGCATCCAAGCCTCTCTCGATCTCGCCGGGAGCGGATTCAAGGTCTATCTTCTGGATTCCTCCGCCGCCATCGGCGGGCGGATGGCACAGCTCGACAAAACCTTCCCGACCGGCGACTGCGCCATGTGCATCCTCTCGCCCAAGCTGGTGGAGTGCGCCCGTAACAAGAACATCGAGATCATTACCCTGGCGGACGTGGAGGGGATTTCGGGCGAGCCCGGTAATTTCAAAGTCAAGATCCGCCAGAACCCGCGTTACGTGGACATGCGGAAGTGCAACGCCTGCGGCGACTGCACCGAGGCCTGCCCGGTCAGCCTGCCGAGCGAGTTCGACCGCAACCTGGGAACGCGCAAGGCCATCTTCCGTCCCTACCCGCAGGCGATTCCCAACGTCTTCGGCATTTCCAAAGCCGCCGGGCCGGCGCCCTGCAAGTCCGCCTGCCCGGCCGGCGTGAACGCCCAGGGATACGTGGCCCTGGTGGCCGCCGGCAAATTCCAGGAAGCCTACGCGCTGATCCGCCAGCGCTGCCCGCTCCCGGCCGCTTGCGGGCGCGTGTGCCAGCACCCCTGCGAGGACGAGTGCAACCGCCGCGAGGTCGATGCGGCCGTCAACGTACGCGATCTGAAGCGCTTCGTGGCCGACTACATCCACTCGAACCCCGCGCTGTATCCCGCCGCCAAGGCGCCCGCCGCCAAACTGGACGCCAAGGTGGCCATCCTCGGCGGCGGCCCGGCCGGCTTGACGGTGGCGGCCGACCTTGCCCTGCGCGGCTACGGCGTCACCTTGTTCGAGGCGCAGCCGCGCCTGGGCGGCATGCTTCGCTACGGCATCCCCGATTACCGGCTGCCCGAGGATGTCCTGGACAAGGAGATTCAATACATCCTCGACCTGGGCGTCGAGGCCAAGACCGGCACGCGGGTGGCCGATCCGAAGAGCCTGCTGAAGTCCGCGGGGCAGCCCCCGGCGCAATCCAACGGGAGTTCCACCGCTGCGCAGCCCGCCGCCGCGCAGCCCGACAGCAGTTCGACCGCGGCGCAGCCCGCCACCGCGCAGCCCGCCACCGCGCGCCCGACAGCAGTTCCACCGCGGCGCAGCCCGCCGCCGCGCAGCCCGACAGCAGTTCGACCGCGGCGCAGCCCGCCGCCGCGCAGCCCGACAGCAGTTCGACCGCGGCGCAGCCCGCCGCCGCGCAACCCGACAGCAGTTCCACCGCGGCGCAGCCCGCCGCCGCGCAGCCCGACAGCAGTTCGATCGCTGCGCAGCCCGCCGCCGGGCAGCCCGACAGCAGTTCCACCGCGGCGCAGCCCGCCACCGCGCAACCCGACAGCAGTTCCACCGCGGCGCAGCCCGCCGCCGGGCAGCCCGACAGCAGTTCCACCGCGGCGCAGCCCGCCACCGCGCAACCCGACAGCAGTTCCACCGCGGCGCAGCCCGCCGCTACGCAGCCCGCCGCCGCGCAACCCGGCGGGAATCCCTGGGCAGGCCAGTTCGACGCCGTCTTCGTGGCTCCCGGCGCGTGGCTCGGCCGCAAGATGGGCATTCCGGGCGAGGACGCGCCGGGCGTTCTGGAGGCTTTGGATTTCCTCTTCCAGGTCAACAACGGAAAGCCGCCGGCCATCGGCCCGCGCGTGGTTGTCATCGGCGGCGGCGACGTCGCCATGGACGCGGCCCGCTGCGCGTTGCGGTTGCCGGGCGTGCAATCGGTGCGTGTGGCCTACCGCAGAGGCCGCGCGGAAATGCCCGCCCATCCCTGGGAATTCGCCGAAGCCCTCGAAGAGGGCGTGGTCTTCCACCCCGATCTGGGACCCGCCAGGGTCGAAACCGCGGGCGGAAAGGTCACGGGCATCGTCTTCCACCCGCGCATCGCCGGCAGCGGCCAGACCCGCCAGACCGAGCCGCGCTTCGACGAATCGCAGACCACAGTCCTGGCCGCGGACACCATCATCGCCGCCATCGGCCAGGCAATCGACTCGGCCGGCCTGGGCGTGGCCACTGGTTCGAGCGGCCGGATCGCCGCCGAGAAGGGCACCCTCGCCACCAGCGTCGCCGGTATCTTCGCCGGTGGGGACGCCGTGCTCGGTCCGGCTTCCATCGCCGACGCCATGGGCCAGGGCCACACCGCGGCCGATGCCATCGACGCCTACCTTCGCGGCGCACATCCGGCACAGGCGGCGGAGGCCGCGCAGGCCGCCCCGGCCCGCAATCCCAAGCCTGGCGCACCGCGCGAAAACCGAGTTCCCATGGCGCACGCCGACCTCGCCACGCGGCAGCGCGGCTTCACGGAGATCAACCGCGGCTACACCGCCGAGCAGGCCATTGCCGAAGCCCGGCGCTGCCTGGCGTGCGGCCTGTGCAGCGAGTGCATGGAGTGTGAGAAGGCTTGTTCGGCCGGCGCCATCCGTCACGATCAACTGGCCGCCGAACGCCAGCTCGACGTGGGCGCGGTGATTCTCACGCCCGGTTTCGAGGAGTTCCAGGCGGCCGGGCGGGGCGAGTTCGGCCACGGGCGCTATGCCAACGTGATCTCCAGCGTCCAGTTCGAGCGCATGCTCTCCGCGGCCGGCCCCACCGGCGGCATCGTGCAGCGGCCCTCGGACGGCCGCGACGTGGAGAAGATAGCGTTCATCCAGTGCGTGGGCAGCCGCGATGCCGCCCGCGGCGCCGGCTACTGCTCGTCCATCTGCTGCATGAGCGCCACCAAGGAGGCCATGGTCGCCCTCGAGCACGCCCACGGGCGGAAACTCGAAATCTCCATCTTCTGCATGGACGTGCGGGCGTTCGGCAAGGAGTTCGACAGCTACGTCAACCGCGCCCGCGACGAACACGGCGTGAAGTTCATCCGCGCCATCCCCTCGCGCATCGTCGAGATGCCCGGCAGCCGCACGCCGCGCATCCGCTACTTCGGCCAGGACGGCGCCGAGCAGCAAAAAGATTTCGACCTGGTGGTGCTCAGCGTGGGGCTGCGGCCCTCCGCCGGCATGAAGGAAATGGCCGGCCGGCTGGGCGTGGAGCTGAACGAGTTCGGTTTCAGCTTGACCGGGCGGCTCACTCCCGAGGCCACATCCCGGCCCGGCATCTACGTAGCCGGGGCGTTCCAGGAGCCCAAGGACATTCCCGAATCCGTGGCCCAGGCCTCGGCGGCCGCCGCCTGCGCCATGGGCCAGCTCGCCCACTCCCGCGGCGCCCTGATCGAACGCCACGAGTACCCCTGGGAGCGCGACATCACCGACGAAAGCCCGCGCGTGGGCGTGTTCATCTGCCACTGCGGCCACAACATCGCTTCCGTCGTGGACGTGCATGAGATCGCCGGCAAAGCCGCCCAAATGCCCCACGTCTGCCACGCCGAAGCCAACCTGTACACCTGCTCGGATACCAACCAGCAGCACATCAAGGGCATGATTCTGAAACACCGGCTCAACCGCCTGGTGGTGTCCTCCTGCTCGCCGCGCACCCACGAGATGCTTTTCCAGGAGACGCTCCGCGAGAGCGGGCTGAACCAGTATTTGTTCGCCATGACCAATATTCGCGACCAGTGCTCCTGGGTCCACAAGGACGACCCCGAAGCGGCCACCGCGAAGGCGCTGGAACTCACCTCCATGGCGGTCGCGCGGGCGCGGCACCTGAAGGCCCTTCCAACCGGCAAGCTGCCGGTGACCGCGTCGGCCCTGATCGTGGGCGGCGGCCTGGCGGGCATGACCGCGGCCCTGGGCATCGCCGACCAGGGTTTCGAAGTTCACCTGGTGGAGAAAGAGCCGCAACTGGGCGGCCTGCTGCGCAACGTCCCCACCACGCTCGAAGGGGCCGACGTCCAGGCGCATCTCAACCAGCTCGTCGCGCGCGTGCAGGCTCACGGCAAGATTCACCTGTACCTGAACGCGACGCCCTCCGCCATCGGCGGCCACGTAGGCAATTTCAAGAGCGTGGTGAACGTGGCCGGGCAGGAGAAGCCCGTCAGCCACGGCGTGTTGATCGTCGCCGTTGGCGGGCAGGAGCGATCCACCAATTTGTACCTCCACGGCAAGAACCCGCACGTGACCACGCAGACGCGGCTGGCCTCCGCGCTCGCCGGCGGAAACCTGCCGCCCGAACTGGCTGGCCGGCCCGATCCCACCGTCGTCATGATTCAGTGCGTCGAAAGCCGCAACGCCGAGCACCCCTACTGCAGCCGGATCTGCTGTTCGGAAGCCATCAAGAACGCTCTCGAAATCAAGCGCCGCCTGCCGCGGGCCAACGTAGCCATCCTGGGCCGTGACATCCGCACCTACGGATTCCGCGAGGTGTACTTCCAGAAGGCCCGCGAGGCCGGGGTGCTGTTCGTCCGCCACGCGGAAGGAAGCGACCCGGTGGTGAGCGGCGAAGGCGGCCGGCTGACGGTGACCGTCCGCGACATTTCCTGCAGCCGCGACCTGGTGCTGCGGCCCGATCTGCTGACGCTCTCGACCGGCCTCGCGCCGGCCGAGGACAACCCGGCGCTTTCCATGCTGCTGCGCAGCGCCCTGACGGCCGACGGCTTCTTCCTGGAAGCCCACCCCAAGCTCCGTCCGGTGGATCTGGCCAACGAGGGCGAGTTCCTCTGCGGGCTGGCGCATTCGCCCCGCTTCATCGACGAGACCATCGCGCAGGCACAGGCCGCCGCGGGGCGTGCCACCACCATCCTGTCCAAAACCCACCTGGAGATTCCCGGCCAGGTGGCCCGCGTCAACCCGGAGGACTGCGTGGCCTGCGCCACCTGCGTGGGTCTCTGCCCCTACGGAGCGCCGATGATCAACGACCTCAACAAGGCCGAGATCCAGGGCGCCAAGTGCATGGGGTGCGGAACCTGCGCGGCCGCCTGCCCGGCCCGGACCATCACCCTCCAGCACCAGGAACACCACGCCATGCTGGCGATGCTCGACGAGTTGCTCGTCGCCGGAGTGAACGAATGATTCAGCCGCAACCAAGAGAAGCCGCGGGCGCCGCCACCGCCGAACGCTGGGAGCCGCGCATCATCGCCTTCTGCTGCAACTACTGCGCGTACGCCGCGGCCGACCTGGCGGGCTCCAAACGCATGCAGTATTCCGCCAACGTGCGCATCATCCACACGCCGTGTACCGGCAAGATCGAAATGGAACACATCCTCGACGCCTTCGAGAAGGGCATCGACGGGGTCCTGGTGGCCGGATGTCTGGAAGGCGGCTGCCACTTCCTGGAGGGCAATCTCCGGGCGCGCAAGCACACCGGCCGCATTCGCGAGATCCTCGAGGAAATCGGCGTCGGCGCCGAGCGGCTGAAGATGGTGAACTTCTCGGCCGCCATGGCGCCCACCTTCGTCGAGCGCGTCGAAGAGATCGTCGAGACCGTCCGCTCGCTCGGCCCCAGTCCGCTGAAACCGTCCACCCAGAAAGAGAGTGCAGGAAAGCCATGATCGTCGCATCCCCCAAGTCCGTTACCGAACTGAAGAACCTCGTCGCGCCTCACAGCAAGGTGCTTTTCGTGGGCTGCGGCACCTGCGTCACGGTGTGCCTGGCCGGAGGGGATCGCGAGGCGGGCATCGCCGCCTACGGCGTCCGCATGGCCCGCAAGATCGAGGGCAAGCCGCTCGACATAGCCCAGATCACCATAGAGCGCCAGTGCGAGAACGAGTTCATCAAGGACCTGGCGGAGCCCGCCGCCAAGGCCGAAGCCATCGTATCGTTCGGCTGCGGCGCAGGGGTGCAGGCCATCGCCGAACGGTTCCCTGGCAAACCGGTCTACCCCGCGCTGAACACGCAGTTCCTCGGGATTCTGGAGGAGCAGGCGGTCTGGACGGAAAAGTGCCTGGGCTGCGGCGATTGCGTGCTGGCGCAGTTCGGCGGCATCTGCCCGGTGACGCGCTGCGCCAAGCGCCTGCTGAACGGTCCGTGCGGCGGTTCCGCCGTCGAGCACTGCGAGGTGGACGGCGGCCGCCCGTGCGCCTGGCAGCTCATCTACAACCGCCTGAAGAGCATCGATCAACTGGACCGGCTGGATGCCATCGTCCCGCCCAAGGACTGGAGCCCCAGTTGGCATGGCAGCCCGCGCAAGGTGGTGCGCGAAGAGCACCGGGTGTAGGCGGGGGCGGAGTGGTGCGAGCGCGGCTGGGAACTACGCCGCGCTATCGGACCGGACCACGGACACTTTGACCCGGTAGCCAAGCGAGGCCAGGATCCGCACCAGAAGGTCGCTCGACACGTGTTCCAGGGCGCCGTTCAGGATGGCGGTCACTCTGGTGCGCGAGGTGCCTGCGCGTCTGGCGATCTCCGCATGGGTGACCTTCTGCCTGCGCACAATTTCCTTCAAGCGTGTGAGCAGCATGTGCTGAACCTGCCACTCCTTCGCATCGACGGCGGAGAGCCCCAGAGTTCGAGCCAGTTCCTCCGGCGTCGCGGCGACAATCGGTTTGACTCTACGCATCGAGAAGCTCCTTCAGATGTTTCCTGGCCAAGTCAATTTCAAGCGGGGGCGTCCGCTGGGTCTTCTTGGCGAAGGCGTGAAACACAAGTACCCCCTGGGGCGCCGCCACGTAGTAGAACACCCTGAAGTTGCCATCCTCCCCTCGAACGCGGAGTTCCGACACTCCGGCTGCCACCGCGGGCATCGGCCGGGAATTCGGCATCGGGATCCGCTCGCCCATCTGCAAGAGGAAGAGCCCTCGGCCCAACCGGGCCCGAGCGTCCTTCGAGAATCGCCGAATCGCGTCCCGTGCTTTCGGGTGGAAAACGACTGGCCGCACAATACCACTGTATCAAATATGGGACATGAATGGCGGCAGGGCGCGACCGCTCCGGTAATCCGCTGTTCCCCGATGGCAGGTAGCCGCGCGCTTCCGAATGCGGTATCGTCTCTCTAATGGTCCGATTCCGGACCTGAAACGCCCAGACAAACCGAAATACGGAGGAAGCTCGAATGAACTCGAATAGCTTAGGCCGCGCCGTTTCTCTTCTGATAGCGATGTCCATTGTGCTGACTGCTCAGCCGGGGCGCTACCGCGACCCGGTGATGCTAAAGGGTTGGGCGGCTCCATAGTATTGGCAGCCGACCCAAGCCCGGGAGGGGCAGCCCTATGCCCCACAGGCGACGGCGGCCAATCTGCCGATGGGCAGCAGCGCGCTGGTGTTTGTGGCCATGACGCCCTGCCGCATAGCGGATACGCGCGCCAGCCAGAATTTCCCCGCCGGCTTTGGGACGCCGAGCCTGGTCGGGAGCGCCACGGGCCGGACCTTTCCCATACAATCCAACACCACCTGCCCGGTTCCGTCGGTTGCCCAAGCCTATTCGTTCAACCTGACGGTAGTTGCGCCGACGCCCTACGGCTTCATCACGGCCTACCCGACGCCGGGGCCGATGCCGCTCGCCGCGGCCGTGGACTGGGCGACGAGTCTGATCGTGGGCAACGCCGCAATCGTGCCGGCGGGAACCAACGGCTCGGTGGACATTTTCGCCAGCGCCAACACCGACCTCGTCATTGACATTAACGGCTACTATGCCGCGCCCGGCGACTTGAACGGCAACACCGCGCTGGGAATTGGGGCGCTGGCGGGCAACACTACCGGGAGCGACAACACGGCCATCGGTTCGAGCGCACTCCAGAGCGACACTATCGGGGGCCTCAACACGGCCACTGGCTTCGTGGCGCTGGCGAGCAACACTACCGGGAGCGCCAACACGGCCAGCGGCGCCTCCGCGCTGCTGAGCAACACCACCGGAGGCGACAACACAGCTAGCGGCGCCTTTGCTCTGCAGAGCAACACCACCGGAGGCGAGAACACGGCTAGCGGCTTCTCTGCTCTGCAGAGCAACACCACCGGGGCCAGAAACACGGCCAGCGGCGCCTTTGCACTGAAGAACAACACCACCGGGATCGCCAACACGGCCAGCGGCGCCGCTGCTCTGCAGAGCAACACCACCGGAGGCGGCAACACGGCCAGCGGTATCGGCGCACTGGAGTCCAACACAACCGGGGCCAACAACACGGCCAGCGGTGGCGGCGCACTGGGGTCCAACACAACCGGAGGCAGGAACACGGCCAGTGGTTACGGCGCACTGGGGTCCAACACAACCGGGTACGACAACACGGCCAGCGGTAGCGGCGCACTGGAGTCCAACACAACCGGACGCGACAACACGGCCAGCGGTGCAACCGCACTGGTCGCCAACACTACCGGGATCAACAACACAGCCAATGGTGAAGCCGCGCTCCTGTTCAACACCACCGGAAGCAACAACGTCGGCATCGGAAACCTGGCGGCGCTCAACGTGTCGGGCAGTAACAGCAACAACATCCACATCGGCAGCCTGGGCGCCGCCGGCGACAGCGGCACCATCCGCATCGGAGGGAACACGGCGCTGGGTGACCCCGCCGTGCAGACCTCGTTCTTCGCAGCCGGCATTCGCGGCATCACCACGGGCAACAACGACGCCATCCCCGTGGTGATCGATTCCAACGGACAGTTGGGCACGGTCAGCTCTTCGCGCCGTTTCAAGGAAGATATCCAGGACATGGCCGAGGCCAGTAGCGGCCTGCTGCGCCTCCGCCCGGTGACATTCCGCTACCGCCAGCCCTTCGCCGACGGCTCGAAGCCCGTCGAGTACGGTCTGATCGCCGAAGAGGTGGCCGAGGTCTACCCGGACCTGGTCGCCCATTCGGCCGATGGCAAGATCGAGAGCGTCAAGTACCAGGTGCTGGATTCCATGCTGCTGAACGAATTGCAGAAGGAGCATCGGCAGGTGCGGCAGCAAACCGAGGAGATCCGCCTGCTACAGACCCGGCTTGCGGCGCTGGAGCAACTGCTGTCCGGTAAGGCCCCGCCCGCAGCGCCGGCTGGCGAGTAGGCCGCCAACCAGACGGCCACTGCGGCGGTTCCATGGAGCAGGGTTGCGAAGTGGGCAGGGACTGGAGCCCCAGTTGGCACGGCAGCCCGCGCAAAGTGGTGCGCGAAGAGCACCGGGTGTAGGCGGCGGGCGGGGCGGAGGCCGGACGGAGATCAGAGGGTCTGGTCCAGGACCAGAGTTGCAAACATTTCCACGCGCTCGAAGACCGCATCGTTCGTAATCAGAGCGGTCGCGCCGGCGTGTGCCGCGGTCGCCGCCTGGAGAGCATCCGGGGTCTTCAAGCGATGGGTGGCACGTAGCCGCGCCGCCAGATCCGCGATCTCCAGGTTCGGGGCGATCCACTCCAGGTTGGGATATGTGGACAGCAGGGCGTAGAACTCGTCGACCCGTTGTTCGCCGGAATCCCGGTAGGGCTGCACCAGCAACTCAGTCATGGTGATGGTGGATGTCACCGCCCTCGAATCCGCCCGTTCGAGCCAGGAGAAGATGTGATCGGTGAGAGGAAGATACCGGGCGTTGGCTTCCAACTGGTAGATGAAGACACTCGTGTCCAGCGCTACCCGGCGATGCCGCCGGAGGAACGTCCGGAGACGATCTAATCCCAACTTTGCCGTTCCTTCTGAAGGTGTGAGCCGGGGTAGACGCCGCGAGCCATGCCCCGAATTGCGGCATGGGGGGACGCGGGTTTCTGTAGAACGATCACTCTGCCGCCACGAACTACGACGACCAGCTTGTCGCCGGGTTTCACTCGTAGAGCCTCACGCGCCTCGCGCGGGATCACGATCTGATTCTTCGACGATAGGGTTGCTTCCACCATCGCTTTACATTCTAACATTAAGTAAAGGGGGGCCGTTCGCGGCGCGATCACGGGGGGCGCGCGACGTGGAAGTGGGTGTGGAGGCGATGCGTACCTGTGCGCAAGGCTCCGCGCGCCTTTGTGGGGCAGGATGCCATCCTGCCCCACATAACGCCGGCGAATCCACTCCTGCGTCGCGCACCCGATCCCGGGGGCTCCGTTCAGGGAGCGGAGAAGCCATGCTTCCGCCACTTCCCGGCCGATGGATAGTAGTACAAGGCATGCAGTATACTGTCTGAGAGCGCCTGCCGGTGAAACGAAACGCCACGGAATCGTCCAAGCGAAGGGCCGCCCTGAGCGAGCGCCTGTTCAACGCCGAAGCGGCATACGCGGACAGCATCTTTCGAACTGCGTTGGGCGATAACGAGGGCTCCATCGCCGCGCTGAAACGTGCGCTGGAGGCGATGCCAACTTACGCCCCGGCCCTTCTCAGCATGGGTTCGGTCGAGTATCAAGCCGGAAGACCCGCCGAAGGGCGGAAGCTGTTCCAATCGCTGTTGTCCTTGCCGAAGAGCACCACGGACATCTGCCAAATCGTGGATGAGGCCGGCACGTTCCTAACCGGAATCGGGGCGTTCGAGGACGGAATGGCCTTGTACCGGGCGGCCGTGAAGAAATACCCCGGCGACGCCGCGCTATTCCAAGGGTTCGGCTACTGCGCCAGCAAGGCGGGCCTGCACGATGAGGCGGTGCCGGCGAACCGGCGGGCAGTGGAGTTGGAACCGGAGAATCAAAAGCTGGTCAACGATCTGGGCTGGACTCTCTTCGAGGCAGGCTGCCTCGAAGAGGCCACCGGGTTCCTGGAGCGGGCCGTCTCGATGGACCCGAAAGATGAGTTGGCCCGCGAGAATCTGCGTTATTGCAAAGAGCGGGCCGAGGGGAGGAAGATCGGCAAAGCTGGGAACTCACAAGCGGCCCGCCGTGGTCCGCGTACAGTCCGCTGAAAAAGCTCAACTCATCGTCGATCTCTGTAACGAGCACGGTTGGCAGGTGATCGCGGGGGTCGAAGAGGACGAACCCGAGGATGCATCGGATGTCGAAAAGCTGGTCATGAGCCTGAACGAGACCCCGAAAGTGGCCGCCGCGCCCATCGCGCCGCCGCAGATCAGCGGCAACGACTATTGCCCGTGCCGCAGCGGCAAAAAGTATAAGAAGTGCTGCGGCGCCCCCGGTTCCCCGTCGTCAGGCGGGGCGCGCCGCGCGAGCGGCCCGCGCCATTCGTGCTATGATCTGGTTATATTGCTGGATATAGAGAGGACCCGATCATGAGCATCACGCCACAAAAACGAGCGCTGGAGAATTACCGGAAGCGCCTCAGCCAGCGCGGGATGGCCCGGTTCGAGGTTCTCGGGCTCCACGCCGACCGCGAACTGATCCGGTCGCTAGCCAGGCGGCTCGCCGATGGCGCAGCCGATTCGGTGCGGATTCGTGCCACGGTGTGCCGCACCCTCGCAGGGGAACAGCCAAAGAAGGGCGGTATCCTCAACGCATTGCGCCGGTCGCCTCTTGTCGGCGCCGATCTGGATCTCCGCCGCCCGGCAACGGCTGCCCGCAAGGTCGACTTGTGAGCCGGTATCTTCTCGACACCAATATCATCAGTAACGTCACCAAGCCCAAGCCGTCGGAAGCCCTCACAGCGTGGATGGCGGAACGGGCCGACGGGGATCTGTTCATCTCCGCTCTAACCGTCGCTGAGCTCCGGCGCGGGCTGCTGGAGAAGCCCCCCGGAAAGAAGCGCAAGGAACTGGAGCGTTGGTTCTCCGGCCCCGAGGGTCCGCAAGCCTTGTTCGCCGGCCGGGTTCTCCCGTTCGGCGAGAGGGCCGCCCTGGTCTGGGCGCGCCTGATGGCCAGCCGGACGACGGCCGGACGGTCACGGAACGCGCTTGACATGATCGTCGCCGCGGTGGCTGAAGCGAATGATTGCGTGGTGGTCACCGACAACGAGAGGGACTTCGCGGGCCTGAAGATCGTCAACCCGATGCGGGCCGCGGGCTGAAACTGAAGTGCGGCGCCAGCGAAGCCTATGCCGCGCTATCGGACCGGACCACGGACACTCTGACCCGGTAGCCAAGCGAGGCCAGGATTCGAATCAGCAGATCGCTCGATACGTGTTCCAGATCGTCATTCAAGATGGCGGTCACCCTGGTGCGCGAGGTGCCCGCGCGCCTGGCGATCTCCGCGTGGGTGACCTTCTTTCGGCGAAATGTCGAGCCGCCGATGTGTCCTTGTGCCACATTGGCAGCAGCGCAGTTCATACTTGACGCAAATGTCAAGCTGAGCTAAACTGTTAACACATGTCCGGTGTGGGCGGCAAAGAATGCCAGTGATCCCGCCGTTTGACCCCGACGGTCTCCTCCCGCCGGGCGACTACGAGGTCTCGCTCGACGAGCTCCGGCGGTCGATGCTGGTGCTCGGTCCTGCTGACCCGAAGGAACGCCTATCGTGGGACAGGCCCTGGAGAGGCCAGTTGGTCGAAAACCTTGCGATTCTCGCGCGACAGCTTTGGCAGGTGGATATCCGCGAGATCTTCGCCGATGGTTCGTTCGCGGAGGACAAGGACCACCCCAACGATATCGATGGCTACTTCGTATGCAGTCTCGACATGCTCCGGTCGGGAGAGTTGACTCGCAGGCTGAACCTCCTCGACCCGTGGAAAGTGTGGACGTGGGACCCGGCGTCGCGAAAGCCGTATCGAGGCTACGCGAAGAAGCAACTGCCCATGTGGCATCAGTACCGAGTGGAGTTGTATCCGCATGTGCCGGGTTTGGGCATCGGCTGCGGCATCTTTGACAAGTTTGGGAACGAGTTGGAGTTTCCCTCGGCGTTTCGCCAGTCGCGGCGCAGCGGCAAGCCGAGGGGCATCGTGAAGATCGAGTACGGAGGCCAGCCATGATTCGCACCGAGACTGAATACCAGGAAGCCTCCGCTCGTCTGGCTGACGAGCGGACGCGGCTCACCGATCATCGGGCGAGGCTGAAGGAAGCCGGCCTCGGCGGCGAGGAGATCAAGCGCGTCATCGATCCGATGGAGTCGTTTCATCTCCAACTGAAGGAGGAGGTTGAGAGTTACGAGCGCTTGAAACGCGGCGAATTCGAGGAGCTTGAGAATTTTCGAGGATTCGGGCACCTGCTGATCTCGCTGCGCATCGCACAGGGAGTCTCCCAGCGCGAACTGGCCAGGCGGCTCAACGTGCATGAGTCGCAGGTTTCGCGCGACGAGCGGAATGAGTACTTCGGCATCACTCTCGAACGAGCCGTCCGGATCCTCGACGCCCTCAGCGCCCGGCTACATACCACGGTGGAGATCGAGCCGCCGCGGGCGACGGCGATTGCTTGACAGGCCGCCGGACTCTCTGTCCGCCCGTGCGCTTGGCAGCTCGTCTTCAACCGGCTGAAGAGCGTCGGGTGTAAGCGGCGGGGCGCGGGCGCCGTGGGCCTTTACAGCAACTCCTGCAGGTCTTCGAGGCCGAGATGGCAATCGCGAAGAACCTTCAGCAATAGCCCCGGGCCGACAATCTCGCCGGAGTGAACGGGTACCACCGTCGCGCGTCCGTCTTCATTGCTCAGAAACCGGTTGCTCCCCTTGGTTCGAACAACCGCAAATCCCGTCTTTCCCGGTGCTGTCACCAATTCAGAGCCGGTGACCCGCGCCTTCGACTCATGCTGCTACCGTGATGCGTTGGATGCCGACGAACTCGAGACCCGGCCCGGGTCCGCCTTCCACTTCGAGGCAAAGCTCGATCGCCTCGCGAATGCGTTCGGTGACCTCGTCGAGAGATCGCGCCTGCGTGTGACATCCCGGAAGTTGCGGTACTGACGCAACGTAGTACCCTTCTTCGTCGCGCTCTATGACGACATCGAACTGGCGTGGCAATGAAACGTCCCCGGTCTCCATTTTACCTTGTTACGGTTTCTAGGGGGCCGAACTGACGTGGCGCGGGTGTCTTCGCCCCGTCCGAGTACCTCCGCTTGCCGCGTGTGAGAATTGTGGGCCAGGTCCGCTTGCCTGGGTGTTACGCGCGCGGATGGGCGGGTTCAGGTCTGCCCTCGCCGCGCGTCTCCGACTGCGGTATTGTTTCTCTAATGGTCTGATTCCGGACCTGAAACGCCCAGACAAACTGAAGTAAGGAGAAAGCTCGAATGAATTCGAATAGCTTAGGCCGAGCCGTTTCCCTTCTGATAGCGATGTCCGTTGTGCTGACTGCTCAGCCGGAGCGCTACCGCGACTCGGTGATGCCCAAGAGTTGGGCGGCCCGCTTCACTTGTCTCCGTCACGCGGCAAGTTCGGGAACCACCTGCGCCCGGTCGCTCCACGGTACGGGACGTATTTGATAGTTCCGAAGCGCATCGATCACGTTACCCGACACCGGTTGCTCGTTGTCGTTCAGCATGGCGTAGGCCCTCGATTCAGGCGGCCGCGTTTGGCGGGTATCCGTCCACGCATTAATGAATGACAGGGCGCTTTCGCGCGTCGGCCGGTTGATCGCCTGCACGATGCGTTCCGGCTGCTTGCGGGATTTTGGAATTACGAAATTGAAGAGGTGATCGTAGCCGCTGACGCCCGTGAATTTCGCCCCGGGGGTATACCGGATTTCGTTAGCGTCAAGCCATGAAACCACGTCCTCATAAAACAGGCTTTCGACAACCGGCTTGGCGAGGTAGAAAAGGTCGTTGACGGCTAGCATGGCCTGAATGAGACTGTGCTTCTTCAGTGGAAAGTTCTCGGCGGTCGCGCGTACTTCTATGGCTTCGTCCTGTAGTTTCACGCCAAAACCGTTGAGCGTCATCTTCAGAAGGTCTTGCCGCTTGTCGGTATGGAGACCGCAGCCGGAGGCCTCAAGATCGTTGACAGTGTAACTGTCGTCGGTGAGAATGTAGCCACCGTTCTCAGCCCGGACGTAGATTTGGAGGGCGTCATTGTGCCGATCAAGGTAGGGCGTCGTGATCTCAAACCACTCGCCATTCACCTGGCGGAGCGTGGTCTTGTCGCGAAGCCAGCCGCGGTAATTGTGCAGAAGCTGTTCGATCTCGGCTACGCTCATGAGAATAGCCCCTTCTGCATCCTGGATGATCCGGTGATGTTGCAGTGCTGCAGGAATGCTTCGCAAGTGGAGAACAAGTCCAGCGTGTTGGCGTAGCGATCGGATGGGGCGGCAATCGCCCACTTGTCTCCGAAACCCTCCCTGTAAGTGTGGAGGTGCGGACACGGGATTTCGGTCCCGTCCGGATTTCGGTGCGGCGAACCGTCGATGTCCAGTCGCATGAGGATGATCGCCTGCCGAGCCCGATTCTGATATGTGGCCTTCGTGAGCTTGATCTGTGCGCGGGTCACATCGAGCACGAAGTTCTCGCGTTTGTCGATGGACGTCAAGGGAAGCGCAATCCTCTGGCCGGCGGCCGGGAATGTCCAATCGGTCTCATCGACAGGGCGCTTTTCCATTGCGATGAGAGAGTCGGCCTCGGCTTGCGTGATTTCGATATCAGCCATAGGCTCCAGGCACGCTTTCCAGTATCCCATTTTGCGCCGCACCGGTTGCGTGAGGGAGGAAAGGCCTTACGCGAGGTCGCTCATGGACTCCAACCGGATCACCGGCCGCCCGGAAGTCGTCTCATGCGCCTCGGTCCCGCTCAGTGACACCACCATCGGGCAAGTCCGGCTTGACCGTGAGACCGACTTCCAGTAGAGGGCAAGCCGCCCCCCCCGCCGCCTCCGCCCGCCGCGCTACAGCACCTCGCCCATCTCCAACCCCACGAACTCCGGATCGGCGTGCAACTTGACCAGCGTCCCGCCGAGCTGGGACTCGAGCACGAGCGACGTGTCCGCCTCCCGCCGGAACCTGGAGACCTCCTGGAACTCCGTCACAATTTCCCTGGCGTGCCGGCTCAACATGTTCAGGCGCTCGGAGGGAATCGGCGCGGCCGCGGGTTCCGGTGGCGCTGCCTCCGCGGGCGGCATCAGCGGCTTGCGCGATTCCCGCACGGTCTGGGCAACCTTCTGCACATTGGCGGAATTCAGCTCCAGCGCCTCGCTGTCCACATGCAGCGCCTTGTCCTTGATAAAGGGCGCAACCAGGCGGTAGGTGCCGGCGGAGATTCGCACCTACTGCGTGCGCTCGAAATAGTCCGGGCCGAACTCTTCCAGCAGGCTGATGAACACGTCGGCCTGCGTGCGGCCCATCTTCAAGTGCCGCGGGCAGAATTCTTTCCACGTCAGTCCGACACTCGCATGGATCTTCTCATTGCGGGCCTGCCGGATGGCAGCCGCCTGCGCCGCCGAGCAAGGTCCGGCGACGATTCCAAAGGCCACGCTCTGCCCCAGAACCTTTCCTAAACCGAGCACTACCTCATCGGCCGGCGCCCGTCTGACAATCGATTTCTTCATTTCTCCTCCTCCGGTTTGACAGCGACCCTGTCAAAAACACTTCGTAAGTAATTGAAACGGGGAGGCTTACTAAAGCATTTGACAGAGAACCTGTCATTCCCCTTCCCGATTCCACTTTCTCACACGACCCTCGAGAAGCCGGTTGCCGCAGTTCCCGGAACGCCGTGCAAGCCGCTGAGGGGTGGGGAGTTGGCGATGTTTTCAAATGCCGTGAACGGCCTCTGGGAATCGTTTTGTTCCATACGTTTCAGGTCCGTTTTGCACTGTCCGCAACGCCGCCAGGTGTGCAGATTTGTTCACTTGACTTCCCCACCCACCCGGAGCATAGTTGAGTTGGAAGCGGGCAGTTGGCGCTTCCAGTTTCCCTTTCCCTGAAAGGGGAATTAGACGAGATCCCCTTCGCGGGGGAGCCACTCTACAAGGAGGAAGTGTATAGAACCAGTCCACTTCAAATGGGCGGCTTCCGGCTTCCTTGGCTGGCTGGCTGCGAGTCCTGATGCGCCACGTCGTTGAGTAGGTGAGCGCCGCGGTTATAATACCGCATTCCCATCGGCTCGCAGGTACGGTTCTGTATCAGGAGGGGCCGGCGGTCGCCCTCTCGCTTTTCGTGGCTGCTTTCAACCGGGCCGCTCGCTGACGCTCGCGGTTCTGTGTTCCCGCCTGTTTTCCCGCGCTTTCCCTTCCCGCAGCGACTTCCGCTACACTGGTCTTTCTCTTTCACCGTGAATGCCGTCGAGTTTCAAGGCGTTTCCAAGAGTTACGCGATCTACGACCGGCCCGGCGACCGCCTGACGGAATTGTTGTCTTTCAACCGTCTCAAGCGCCACCGCGACTTCCCCGCGCTGTGCGAGGTCAGCTTCGCGGCGCGGCGCGGCGAAACCTTCTGCATCGTCGGCGAAAACGGCTCGGGCAAAAGCACCCTGCTGCAAATCGTGGCCGGGATCATGCGGCCCACCAGCGGGACGGCGTCGGTCAACGGACGGGTTTCCGCACTCCTCGAACTGGGCGCCGGCTTCAACCCGGAGTTCAGCGGACGCGACAACGTCTATCTCAACGGCTCCATCCTCGGCCTGACCACCCGCCAGATCGAGCAGCGCTACGCCGGTATCGAGGCCTTCGCCGAGATCGGCGACTTCATCGGCCAGCCCGTCAAAACCTACTCGAGCGGCATGGTGGTGCGGCTGGCCTTCGCCGTCGCCATCAGCGTGGACCCCGAGGTCCTGCTGGTGGACGAAGCCCTGGCCGTGGGCGATATCTACTTCCGCCAGCGCTGCATGCGCAAGGTGCACGAATTGCGCGCGCGCGGCGTCACCATTCTTTACGTGACCCACGCCACCAGCGACGTCAAAGCGATCGGCGACCGCGCCCTGTGGCTCGATCGCGGCCGCGTGGTGGAGTTGGGCGAGCCCGGCCTCGTGATTGCGAAATACACCGCCGCCATGACGGAGAAGGACTCGGCCTACCGGCGGCTCCGCGCCGACGCGGAAACCGTGGCGCCCGCGGCGGCGCGCCGGCCGGCGCCGCGGCCTTCGAGATCGTCGATTCCATTCCCAATATCGACCACCGGCACGGTGACGGCCGCGCGGAAATCGTCGGCATTGCCGTGCTGGACGAGGATGGCCGCCGTCTCGACATGCTCGAGCCGTGCTCCACCATTTGCGTTCGCATCAGCGCGCGCGCCAGGGAGGCGTTGGCCATGCCCATAGTCGGCTTCATGCTGCGCAACCAGTTGGGCGTGGATTTCGCCGGCACCAACACGGCGCGCGAGGGCCGCCGCCTGCCTCCCCTGCGGGCCGCGGAAATCGTTACCGTGGACTTTTATCTGGACCTGCCGGAGTTGTATGCCGCGGCGTTTTCGTTTTCCCCGGCCATCGCCGACGGCGCCCTGGAGGAGTACCGCATGTGCGATTGGATCGACAACGCGCTGGCCCTCCAGATGTCCCGTTCCGCCCAGGGCACGTATGGCTATATCCATCTGCCCTGCCGGGTGGAAGTGAACCCGCGTTTGATGGGCTCGATCCCCGCCGCGGCGAACGCTATGGAGAAAAGCCTTGGCTGAGTTCACTGGTGAGCGCCTGGTGCCCGGAGAAGTGGATGTCGATCTGCTCAACGAGCACCTGGCGCGTTATGCCTTCGCGGCGCGCCTGGCCCGCGGAAAGCGCGTGTTGGACGCCGGGTGCGGGGCGGGCTACGGCTCGGCCGAGCTGGCCGCGCTGGCGGACTCGGTGGTGGGCGTGGACGTGGCGCCCGAAGCCATCGCCTTCGCCACCGCACACTACCAGCTTCCCAACCTGCGCTTCGAACAGGCCTCCTGCACCGCTCTGCCCAACCCCGATGGCAGCTTCGACCTGGTGGCGGCCTTTGAGGTGATCGAGCACCTGGGGGACTGGCGCGGGTTTCTGGCGGAAGCGCGCCGCGTGCTCTCGCCCAACGGCCAACTGGTGGTCTCCACGCCCAACCGGCTGTATTATACGGAGTCGCGCGGCCCGCGGGGCGCCAATCCGTTTCACGTCCACGAGTTCGATTTCGCCGAATTCTCCTCCGAATTGCAGGCCGTCTTCCCGCACGTCTCGCTGTTTCTCGAAAACCACGTGGAAGGCGTCACCTTCCAGCCGCACACGCCCGGCAACACCATGGAGGTGCGCGTGGACGCGGGCGAACCCGCGCCCGACGAGTCCCATTTCTTCGTGGCCGTTTGCGCCAACCGGCCGCAACTCGGCAACCCCACGTTCGTTTACGTGCCGCGCGCCGCCAACGTGCTGCGTGAGCGCGAACGCCACATCGCGCTGCTCGAGACCGAGCTGGGCACCAAGGACCAATGGCTCGACAAGGCCGTGCGGGACCTGGCGGAATTCGACCGCGAACACCGGAAACTGATGGCCATGTACCTCGCCATCCAGGAAGAACTGGAGCGCGCCAACCAGTGGGCCGCCTCTCTCAACCAGGAAATGGAAGCGCGCGGCGCGCGCGTCGTTGAACTGCAGGAGGAAATGGCCGCCGAGCAGGAGCGCGCGCGCCATACGGCCGAAGGCTACGCCGCCAAAGTTGCGGAGTTGGAAGCCGACATTCGCGCCAAGGTTCAATGGGCCGCGGACCTCAACGCCGAAGTGCGGAAGCAGACCGGCGCCCTGGTTGCCACCATGGCGCAGTTGCAGCTCACCGAAAAGGAACTTGAGGAGCGGACCGCCTGGGCTCTCCAGTTGCAGGAGGAAGCGCGCCTGATGGGGGACCAGGTGGCCCTGTTCCGCGCCTCCCGTTGGGTGAAGCTGGGCCGCAAGGTGGGCCTGGGCCCGGACCTCCCGGCCAGTTGACATGCCCTTCCTGAAACGCGTTCTTCGGGCGCTGCCCCTGCTGCTGCTGTCTCCGCTGCTGGTGGTGTCAAGCGCGTTGGCGCTGGCCGCCACCGACATTCTCTGGCGTGCGCTCCACTGGGGCCGGCGGCCGGGCGCACCGGAGCAACGCCAGCGGCCGCGGCCCACCGCCGCCTCCATCGTCATCCCCAACTGGAACGGCAGGGAGCTGCTGGAAAAGTACCTGCCCTCGGTCGCCGCCGCCGCTGCCGGCAATCCGGAAAACGAGATCATCGTGGTGGACAACGGCAGCGCCGATGGCAGCGCCGATTTCGTCCGCGCCGCGTTTCCACAAGTGAAACTCCTCGCCCTGCCCGCGAACCTGGGTTTCGGCGGCGGCTCGAACGCGGGCTTTCGCGCCGCCAGGAACGATATCGTGGTGCTGCTGAACAGCGACATGCGGGTGGACGCGGGTTTCCTTGCGCCGCTGCTGGAAGGCTTCGACGATCCTCTGGTCTTCGCCGTCTCCTGCCAGATTTTTTTCGGCGATCCCGCCAGGGTGCGCGAGGAAACCGGGCTCACCCAGGGCTGGTGGCAGGATGGCGGCCTGCGGGTGCGCCACCGCATCGACGATGCCGTGGACGGCCTCTTTCCGTGCTTCTACGGCGGCGGCGGCTCCTGCGCCTTCGACCGCGCTAAATTTCTGCGTCTGGGCGGCTTCGACCGGCTGCTGGCGCCCTTCTACCTGGAAGACACCGACCTGGGATACATGGCCTGGAAGCGCGGTTGGAAGGTTCTCTACCAGCCGCGCAGCGTGGTTTACCACGAACACCGCGGCACCATCGGCAAGCGGTTTCGCGAGGAGCGGATCCAGGCCGTGCTCAAGACCAACTTCCTGCTGTTCTCGTGGAAGAACATTCACGAGTGGCGCAAGCTGGCGCCGCATTTCGCGTTCGCCTGGGCGGGCGCGATTCTGAGCGTGGTTTTCGGCGAGGTCCAGGGACGGCCGAATCCGGCGTCGCTGGGGAGGGCGTTCCTACGGCTGCCGCGAGCCGTGCGCGCGCGCTGGCGGGCCCGCGCGCTGGCCCGCATCTCCGACACCGAAGCCTTCCGCCGGCCCCTGGGCGGCTACTTCCGCGACCGCTTCGCCCCCATGGAAGCCGGCGCCCGCCCGCCTGCGCGTGCTCTTCGTTTCCCCCTACCCCATCTGCCCGCCGGTGCATGGCGGCGGCGTCTTCATGTATCAGACGCTGGTGGAGATGGCCAGGCTGGCCGACGTGCACGTAGTGGAACTGCTGGAGGAGCCCGCGCAGGAGCGCGACAACCTGGAATTGCGGCGCATCTGCGCTTCGGCCGAATGGCTGGTCCGGCCCAGCGGCCTGCCCGGGGACTTCGGTTCGCTGCGGCCGCGCGCCGTCCGCGAGTTCGCCATCGACGACCTGGAATGGCTCATCCACCGCCAACTCTACTCGAAGCAAATCGACGTTCTGCAGCTCGAATACACGCCGCTGGCGCAGTATGCCGGCGATTACCGGCGCATCGCCACGGCGCTGTTCGAGCACGACGTCTACTTCCAGTCGATCGCCCGCGGTCTGGGGCACATGACCGGCGCCGTGAGCGGGATCAAGGCGCGCGTCGAGTATTTGCGGGCGCTGCGCTTCGAGCTGCGGGCGCTGCCGGCTTTCGACCAGGTGCAGGTCTGCACTCCCGCCAATCGCGACTGTCTGCTGCGCTTCCGGCCGCGCCTGGGGCCGCGCCTGCGCGCCGGGCTGCGCGCCGGCATCGTCACCTCGCGCTACCGGTTCCAGCCGGAGGGCCGCGAGCCCTTGACCATGCTGTTCGTGGGCGGCTTCCGCCACGACCCCAACCGCGTCGCCATCGAGTGGTTCGCCCGCCAGGTGCTGCCCTTGATTCTGGCCCGCCAACCGCAAGCCCGGCTGGTGCTGGCCGGGAGCGAGCCGCCGCCCGGGCACGCCTATGCCGATCTCGCCGCCAACCTGGATATGCTGGGCTATGTGGAAGACGTTCGCGCCCCGCTTGCCCGCTACGCCGTCTTCGTGTGTCCGATCCTCAGCGGTTCGGGCGTGCGGGTCAAGCTGCTGGAAGCTTTCGCGGCGGGCATTCCGGTGGTCTCGACCACCATCGGAGCCGAAGGGCTGGCCGCCAGGGACGGCGATGTCTGCCGCCTGGCCGATTCCCCCGGGGAATTCGCCGAAGCGGTCCTGGCGCTATGGGAGAACCCCGGCGAGGCTGCCCGGATGGCCCGGAACGCGCGCGCCGAAGTGGAAGCCAACTGGGATATGACGGCCATCACCCGCGGGTTGGTAGAGAGCTACGGCGAAATGGTGAGGGAGAAACGGTCGTGAGGGCGCGTGTACTACTACTTGTCCAGTCCTTCGCGCGCCGCGACGATTCTTGTACTACTACCTGTCGAATTCTTCGCGCGCCGCGACGGTCTTATGTACTACTACCCGTCAAATTCTTCGCGCGCCGCGACGGTTTTATGTGGGGCAGGCTGGCAGCCTGCGGCCGATTGTTAATCGGCCCGGCGAGCGGAGCTCGCCTGCGTGCGAGACGACCTGGCCCCCGGCAGCCCGGAATATCCCGCGCCGTTGGGTTGCGGCTCTGCTGCTCTGTGGGGCAGGTGGTTAACCTGCCCGGCGAGCGGAATTCGCCCGCGCGGGTGACCAAACGGTCCGTGGCAGGCGGATTAACAACCCGCCGCAGGCTGCCAGCCTGCCCCACATGCTACTTCCGTTTCAGATCCTTCTTCAATCGGCTTACGATGCCGGAGGCCGTCCGATCCAATTCCTTGCTGGCTGCGCTCTTGGCGGGCTCGTACGTCGACCACAGCACCTGGCGCGACTTGGCGTTCACCAGGAAGATGTTGCCCTTGTTGCGCCCGAAAGACGACGTTGTTCCCATCGGCGCCACCTTGTTCTCGGGTTCCGTCAGAAACGGGTTCGACGGACCGGCAGGCTCCTCGGCGGCGTCCTTGCCGCCCTTGGCGTCTTTGGGGTCTTTGGCGTCCTTGGCCGGGGCGGCCGGCTTCACGGGCTCCACGGGCTTAGGAGTGGGCGAAATGGTCTCCAGCTTCGCCTCGAACCCTTCGCCGACCTGCTCGGTCAAAATGACGTCGGCCAGTGTGGGATCGGTCACCACCTGGAGCACGTGCCCGTTGGTCAGCCGGTTGGCCAGGTACTGGTCCAGCCCGTGCGACATCGAGAGTATGTACACCGTCCGGGCAGTGTCCAGGTCCGCGGCGCACAGGAGCGCGCCCGAACCGCATAGGAGTAACATCAACCGTTTCATTGGTCTCATGATATCAGCCGCCCGCGGCGGCGTTCTCTCCATACAGACGCGGCACGGCGCGGAAAAGTCGGAGGCGCATGTATAAGGGACAATCGATTACGGTCATCATACCCTGCCTGAACGAGGAGCAGGGCATCGAGAACGTGCTCCGCGCCATGCCGGACTTCGTCGACGAGGTCATCGTGGTGGACAACGGCTCCACCGATCTCACCTCCGAGGTCGCCCGCTCGCTGGGCGCCCAGGTGATCCGCGAAGACGTGCGCGGATACGGCCGCAGCTACAAGCGCGGATTCGCCGGCGCCAAAGGCGACCTGATCGTCACCCTCGACGGCGACCACAGCTATCCGGCGGACGCGCTGAGCTACCTGATCGAGGCGTTCCTGCACCTCAACGTCGATTTCCTGAACGCCTCGCGCTTTCCGGTCCGCGACTCCCGCGGCATGAGCTTCCGCAACAAAATCGGCAACCTGATCCTCTCGCTCGCCATGTCGATACTGTTCCTGCATTGGGTTCGCGATTCGCAATCCGGCATGTGGGTGTTCCGCCGGTCCATTCTGAAGGAGATGAAGCTGGAATCCGACGGCATGTCATTTTCCGAGGAAATCAAGATCGAGGCACTGCGCAGCTCCAAAATCCGCTTCGGCGAAATCGCCATCATGTATTCGTCGCGACTCGGCGAGTCGAAGCTCAACCCCTGGAAGGACGGCCTCGGGAACCTGTGGTTTCTGGTTGGTAAGCGCTTTTTCCGATGATCATCAGCGCCATCGTCCCGGTGTGGAACGGCGAAGACCTGCTGCGCCGACTGCTGGCATCGCTCGCCCGCCAGACGGTTGAGGTGGCCGAGTGGCTGGTGGTGGACAACGGGAGCGAGGATGGCGCGCCCGAGGTGGCGCGGCGCGCCGGAGCGCGGGTGATTTCCATGGGACGCAATGCCGGTTTCGCCGCCGCCGTCAACCGTGGCATCCGCGAGGCCCGGGGCGACTGTATCGCGGTGCTGAATGCCGACGTGGAACTCAGCCCCTGGTATTTGGCCCAACTGGCCGGCGGGATGGCGGAAACCGGCGCCTGGTTTGCCACCGGGAAACTTCTGGCGGCCGGTTCGGACGTGCGCATCGATGGCACTTTCGATGCCGTGTGCCGCGGCGGAACGGCCTGCCGCGTGGGCCATGGGCAACCCGACGGCCCGGCGTTCCGGGAGCGGCGGCCGATCTGGTCGGCGCCCTGGACCGCCGTGCTGTTTCGCGCCGATCTGTTCCAGCGGGCGGGCGGCCTGGAAGAGAGCTTCGAATCCTACCTGGAGGACGTGGATTTCGGATTGCGCTGCGCTCGTCTCGGACTGCCGGGAATCTACGTGCCCGAGGCCCTGGCGTGGCACCGCGGCAGCGCCTCGCTGGGCCGCTGGCACCCCGAGACGGTGCGGCGCATCGCGCGCAACCAGGTCTTCCTGCTGGCGCGCCACTACCCCAAGCGGATGCTGCGGCGCGGCGCATGGGCGATCCTGGTGGCCCAGGCGCTATGGGGCGCGCTGGCCCTTCGCCACGGGGCCGGCCTGGCCTGGGCGCGCGGCAAATGGCAGGGGTGGCGCGGCTTCTCCGCGGCGCGAAGCTCCGATCCGTTCGAATTCGAAGCGCTGGACGACCTGTTGAACCGGAACGAACGTCTGATTCGTGAAGCGCAAGCCGCCGGAGCGCGGGATTGGTACTGGCGGATGTACTTCCTGTTCACCTCCAGTGGGGCAAAGTGACACATGGCGGAATTCGGCATCGTTATCGTCACGTACAACTCGCAGGCCGAAATCGGCGTCTGCCTGGACGCCGCCATGGCATCGGGCGCGGATGTTGTAATTATCGACAATGCCTCGGAAGACGGGACTCTGGCGAAAATCGCCCGCACCGGGGCCACCGGACGGGGCGCGCGCCTGATTGCCAACCCCGCCAACCGGGGCTTCGCAGCCGCCGTAAATCAAGGGTTTGCCACCCTGAGTACGCCGTATGTGCTGCTTTTGAACCCGGACGCGGTGCTGCGAACCGGGCTGGGTCCACTGCGCGAGGCGTGCGATCGGCCTGGCGGCGCCGGCGCGGGAGGCCGGCTGGTGGACTCCCAGGGGAATCCGCAGACCGGTTTCATGATTCGCCGGCTTCCCACCGCGGCCGCGCTGACTTTGGAAGCTCTCTTGCTGAACCGTATCTGGCCTGGCAACCGGATCAACCGGCGGTATCGGGGATTGGACCTGGACGATTCGGCGCCGCTCGAAGTGGAGCAGCCGGCCGGGGCGTTTCTGATGGTCCGGCGGACGGTCTGGGAGGAATTGGGTGGTTTCGACGAGGGTTTTTTCCCTCTCTGGTTCGAGGATGTGGATTTTTGCCGCCGCGCAATCGACCGGGGTTATCGACTATACTATACGCCTCAGGCAGTTGCGGAGCACGCCGGCGGACATTCCATTCGAGGCCTGGGACTGGAGATGTGCCGGTTTTATTGGTATCGTAGTTTACTGAAGTACTCAGCCAGGCACTTCGGCCCCATGGCGTTCCGGGGCGTGAGTCTGGCGGTTGTAACGGGCTCCATTCTACGGGGTGTTGCGGAATCGGTCTTAGACCGGAGCCTGAAGCCCATGGCCGCGTACGGCAGAGTGGTGCGGCTTGCCAGCCGGTGTGTGTTTCGGGGCTGGACGGGGTAGAGACGGATCGTCTCGGCCCGCGTGTTTGTGTGAGAGCGGATGCATAGTACGGATCGGTCACTGGGGTTCTAGTTCATGGCGCAAAACGACTGCATTTCGGTCACGATAGTTACCTATAATAGCGGCCGTTTTATTAAGCGGTGCCTTGAGTCGGTTCTCGCTCAGCGTTATCCCAACAAAGAGATTATCGTGGTGGACAACGGCTCGGCCGACGGCACCATCGACATCCTGGAACAATTCGAAGACCGCTGCCGCGTGTATTACAACGACGACAACATGGGCTTCGCCGCCGCCCAGAACCAGGCCGTCCGGCTCTCCAACGGAGACTGGGTGCTGACCCTGAACCCCGACGTTCTGCTGCTTCCCAACTTCATCCAGGCGCTGATTGACGCCGGCCAGTTCGATCCTCGCATTGGCGCCGTCTGCGGGAAGCTGCTGACCATGACCGCGCACTTCGAGATTCCCGAGAAGCCGGTGGTGGATTCGACAGGCATCTACTTCAACCCCATGCTGCGCCACCTGGACCGCGGCAGCCAGGAAGTGGACAACGGGCACTACCTGCAATACGAGTACGTCTTCGGCGCCACCGCGGCGGCGGCCCTGTACCGGCGCACCATGATCGAGGACATTTCGCTCGACGGCGAGTTCTTCGATTCCGATTTCTTCGTCTACCGCGAAGATGCCGACGTCGCCTGGCGGGCGCAGTTGATGGGCTGGAAATGCCTCTACGCGCCCTACGCGCGCGGCTATCACGTCCGCAAGGTGCTGCCCGGCAACCGCCGCGCCCTGCCGCCCGAAATCAACATGCACTCGGTGAAGAACCGCTTCCTGATGCGCATCAAGAACATCTCGCCGAACCTGTATTGGCGCAACTGCCTGTCCATCACCACGCGCGACCTGATGGTGGTGATGTGCTGCGTCCTGTGGGAGCACACCTCGCTCAAGGCATTCTGGCTGCTGGTGAAGAACATGCGCCGGGTGCTGGCCAAGCGCCGCGTGGTGCAGGCCCACCGGCGGGTGGACGACGAGTACATGGCGAGCTGGTTCCAGTACGCGCCCGTGAGCAAGCAGGCGCCCAAGAAGATGGTTCGCATGCTTTCGCGCTCGGAAGCCGCGCGAACCTAGCCCGCCGTGCGCATCGCCCTCCTCGGCACGCGCGGAATTCCGGCCAATTACGGCGGATTCGAGACCTTCGCCGAAGAACTCTCGACGCGCCTCGCCGCGCGCGGCCACCAGGTGACGGTCTACTGCCGCGAGCGCCGGGCCTCGCCGCTATACCGCGGCGTGCGCCTGCAATACGTTCCCACCATCCGCCACAAGTACCTGGACACGCTGGCACACACGTTCCTTTCCACCCTCCACCTGCTCTTCCACCGCGCCGATGCCGCGCTCTACTGCAACGGCGCCAACGCCCTCTTCACGCTGGCGCCGCGCCTGCTGGGGATTCCCGTGGCGCTCAACGTGGACGGCATCGAACGCCTGCGCAAGAAGTGGAACCGCGCGGCCAAGGCGTGGTACCTGGCGAGCGAGCGCCTGGCTACGCTGTTCCCGACGGTGATGGTGACCGACGCCGAGACGATCCGCCGCTACTACCGCGAGCGCTACGGCAAGGAAAGCGTCTTCATCCCCTACGGCGCCGAGGTGGGCAAGGTGGCCACCGCCGATGCGCTGCCCGGGCTCGGTCTGGAACCCGGCCGATACTTCCTATATGTGAGCCGCATGGAGCCGGAGAACCATCCGCTCGAAGTGCGCGAGGCGTTCGAGCGGGTGGACACGCCGCTCAAGCTGGCGCTGATCGGCGACGCCCCCTACGCCCACGAATACATCCGCCGCGTGCGCGATACCCGCGACCCGCGTATCGCGATGCCCGGCGCCATTTACGGCGCGGGATACCACGAGCTGGGCTCGCACTGCTTCGCTTACATCCACGCTACTGAAGTGGGCGGCACGCATCCGGCGCTGATCGAAGCCATGGGCCGCGGCGCGCTGGTGCTGTACCGCAACACGGCGGAGAACGCGGAAGTGGCCGGCGACGCGGGGATTCCCTTCGAAGCGGGGGAACTGGCGAAGAAGCTGGCCGAGGTGGCGGGAATGGGCGAGGCGGAGCGGGCGGCGTTCGGGAAGCGGGCGATGGAGAGGGTGAGGGAGAGGTACTCGTGGGATGCGGTGACGGATAAGTATGAGGGGGTGCTGCGGGGGATGGGGGGGTGATGCGCCTTCAACGACTAGATCAGCCCCGCCTTCTTCAGAGCCTCATACCAGACGCTGATCTCCTCGTCGTCGAATTTGTCGCGCTTTATAGCCTTGAGCTCGATGATGACTTCCGGTTTGCTGGGCTCTTTGAGGCGAACCCGGCGCTGGCGCCTGGCGATGAAATGGAGGGTTGCGATCAGCTCAAGATCTCTGGGTGTAGACCCACCAAGCACCTTTACGACCCGGTCGATTTCCGAAGTATGCGGCCCAATCTCATCAGCGAATGCCTGAAGCAGTTCGAGGGCGTTTTCGCCGAGTCCGTAGTTCGAGAAATCTGGTTTGGGGCTTCGGTCTACGACAACGTCATCCGCGATGAGCGATTCCATTGCGAAGGTAACCGTTATCGTGCGTTCGGGCAAACCCTGCTGGCGATTCTTAAGATGATCCCCCCGGTGGCCGGATCCCCGCCGCAGTCTAGCCTAAATCCGATCCTCCAGCGCAGGTTCTGCCGCCGGAACCTTGTCCAGCGCGGCGAGGAAACGCTCGCGGCTGCCGCGCGCGGCCATTTGCTCCAGGCGGGTCCAGCCGGACATCTGCTCTGCCAGCGCCGCGGCAACGATGCGTTCCACGGAGACCTGCTGCCGCGCCGCCATCTCGGCGATTTGCCGGTACACTGTGTCCGGAACTGTCACGTTGAGGGTCATGACGCCTCTCCCAGTTGGCGCCAAGCAGCCACCTGGAAGGCGCTGGCGAGTTCGGATGCGGCCTTCAAGACTTCCGGTATAGCCTCGCGTGGAAACGCGGAATCGAAGGAGTCATCGATCTCTTCGAGAGACATGCCGCCAGCCCGGCATTCGAGGATCAGAGAGACGGCTAACCGGGTGCCGCGAACGGCCAGTTCTCCGCCCAGGAGATCGGGATCGGCCACGATCCACTGGTAATCCTTGTAGGCGGCTGGTTGCCAGTCCGGCATCTCGTTCACGTCTCCATTCTACAGACTTCCCGGGACATGCCTCGAACCGGCGGACCTGGCGGCGGCGGCTGCCAGCGGGCAAGAGATCGCGAATTCCTGGATGTGGAGTACACTGTGGAGTAGAGTCCACATATGGAAACGATCCAGGTTGTCCTCGATGCGACGCTGTTGAAGGCGGCCGACCGGGCGGCGCGCCGGACCAATCGCAACCGCTCCGCGCTGATTCGCGACGCGCTGCGTGCGCACCTCCGCGGATTGGAGATTCGCGCCCTGGAGGATCGCGACCGCCAGGGCTACGCCAGGCGGCCGCGGGCGTCCGGGGAATCGCTCGTTTGGGAAGCGGAGGCGGCGTGGCCGGCGGAATAGCCCGGGGAGACGTCCGTCTCTACCGGTTCGCGCCGCCGGACAAGAAGAGACCGGTGGTGGTGCTGACTCGCGACAGCGCCATCGCCTATTTGTCGACTGTGACCGTAGCTCCGCTCACATCCACCATTCGCGGCGTGCCGTCGGAGGTGGTCCTGGATGAAGAGGACGGCATGAAGGCGGCGTGCGCGGTGAACCTGCACAACGCCGTTACCATCTCCCAGCAGCGCTTGGGCAGGCGAGTGGCCCGGCTGGGCCCGTTGCGGATGAGCGAAATCTGCGCCGCTTTGCGGTTCTCGCTCGGCTGCGATCTCAGTCAACTGTAGCGGCCGTTGACGATGAGGTCAGCCGGCTCCCCGCGTCCCCGGCGCGGGTGGGGCATCTCTCCCGGGACGGTCGTGCGTTTGTCGAAGGTGATCGGGGGCGGCGCCAGGCGACCGGCTCTTCCATCCCGCCTCCCCAGCTTTGGCAGGCGCGCCTACCCCAATTGCTCCGGGTCGGTAGTTCGCATCTCGATCCAGCCCTGCTGCGGGACGGCGTCCACGGGAAGACCTCCCTGCCACAGCGACACGGCGAACCGCAGGCCCTCGCCGGGGCGGAGACCCAGGGCGGCGAGACTGATGCGGGCCTCCATGACACGCGCGAAGGCGCACTCCACCGGCGATTCGATACCGGGCGACGCCATCACCGCCTCGCTCGCCTGGGCGCCGCCGCTGGCGAAGCGGATGGTCACGAAACTGGAGCGCGATGCGTCCAGCGACTGGAGCTTCAGACGGGCCTCCGTGCCGGCGGTCTCCTGCTCGAAGCCGCGGTGGAAATCCAGGCGCAGGTAAAAATTCGCGGCGTCGGCGCCGTACTGCACTTCACCAACCAGAAACTTCTTTCCGTGCATGGAGCCGGAGGTTTCGCCGAGGCGGCAGACGCCGGCGCCGAGCCACTCGAAGAAGGAGACGACCTCGCCGTCGATGGACGGCGTGATGGGGCCGGAAGGCTCGATGCGGACCTCGGGGAGGGCGATGCGGAGGATGGGCCGCGACAGTTCCTCGGGGGGATTCAGGCCCAGGAAACGGTAAACGTTGGCGAGGTGGCTGCGGTAGAGCTGGTCGAAATCCACGCGGTTGGTGGAATCGTGTTCGGGACCGTACCACCAGCACCAGTCGCTGCCCTCGGCGATGAGCAGCTCCTCGAAGGCCAGGTTGCGCCGCTGCTCGGGGACGTTGACGGCGGAATCGTAAGTCTGGCGGGCGCGCAGGAGCTGGGTCCAGGCGTGGTTGTCCTCTTCGGCGCCGATCCAGACGTCGAAATTGGCGTTGATCCACGACCCCGGGAAGATGTGATCGAGCGGCTCGGGCTCGAGCAGCCGGAGCCCTTCGCTCACGGTGACGGCGTTGAAGAGGCCGTCTCCGGAAATGCGGTGGTAGAGCTCGCGGAGGAACGGGCGGCCGTTGTGGTCGTAATATTCCCAGGCGTTTTCACCGTCGAGAATGATGGGAACCAGGGCGTCGCGGCCGCTGGCCAGGAGCCCGCAGCAGTTCTCGCGGATGCGCCGCAGGAAATCGCCGGCGGCCGCGGCGGCGTCCATTTTGGAATAGACGAAGCCGATCAAATCGCTCATGAAATGGTCGCGGAAGATGACGCCCAGCGATCGCCTGCCCTGGCGCCAGCGATAGGGGCGGTAGAGGCCCTCGATGGGAATGGAGCGGGAGAGCGTGCGGTCGAGGACGCCGGAGTCGGTGGCCGCCCATTCGAAACCCAGTTCCGAGGCGAGGTTGAAGACATCGTCGGAAACCGAGCCTTCCGAAGGCCACAGGCCGGCGGGCGCCACGCCGAAGTTGAGGGCGCAATAATCGCGCGCCAGTTCGAGCTGGCGGCGGGCGTCCTGGGGATAGCGGAACCGTGGCGGCAGAGGCACGCCGGCGTGGGAGACGCTGGCGATATCGGAATCGCACAACAGCGGCAGGATGGGGTGGTAGTAGGGCGTGGTGGAGATTTCGACCTGCCCGGAGGCGGCCATTTTCCGGTATTCGGGCATCACCAGGCTGACGATCTCGCGCTGCTTCTCGCCCATGCGGCGCTGGTCGGCGGAGGTGAAATTGCGGCCGCGCCGGACCCAGTCGCGGACCTCGGGATCGGAGTCGTGAAACTCCTCGTCGAACCAGGCCAGTTGCGACCACATCTGGAGGTCGCGGAAATCCTGCACGCCCAGCAGCGTCGGCGCGCCGGAGCCCTTCTGGCCGCGCCAGGCGTCGTAGATCTCGCCGTAGCGCGGATAGCGGCGGATCATGCGGTCGGGATCGGAATAGAAGGAGTGGCGCAGAAGGAAGGCGCGATCGCCGTCGTTGAGAGTCTCGGCGGGCTTGAGGGCCATCTCCAGAAACGGGTCGCGGGCCTGGCCGGCGGCGTATTCGGCGACCTGGGCCATCATGGAAGGCACCAGGTTGAAGGTCTGCCGCACGGTGGGAAACTCCTCCAGGATGCGCACCATCCCGTAGTAGTCCTTCAGGGCGTGCATGCGGGTCCACGGCAGCTTGTACTCGCCGGAGGCCAGGTCCTTATAAAAGGGCTGGTGCATATGCCAGAGAAAACAGAGATGGATGCGGGCCATTCCTCTTTAGTGTAAACGGCTGTGCGGGGCCTCGCGCGGCGAAACCCTGGCGCTCAGCCTCCGATGGAGTACATGGGACGCGGCGGGGCGACGAAACCGGCGGCGCCGATCTCGTGGCCCGCCCACTTGCGGGAGAGGTTGCGGCGGATCAGGGCGGCGATTTCGCCGTCCGTGGCGCCCGACGGATCTTTAGTGTAAACGGCTGTGCGGGACGTCGCGCGGCGAAACCCCGGCGCTCAGCCTCCGATGGAGTACATGGGACGCGGCGGGGCGACGAAACCGGCGGCGCCGATCTCGTGGCCCGCCCACTTGCGGGAGAGGTTGCGGCGGATCAGGGCGGCGATTTCGTCGTCCGTGGCGCCCGAGCGCATCGGGGACTTGACGTCGTCCTCTTCGATGGCGAACAGGCAGTAGCGCAGCTTGCCGTCCGCGGTCAGACGGATGCGGTTGCAGTTGAGGCAGAAGGGACGGCTTACGGACGCGATGAAACCCACGGCGCCCACGCCGTCGGCGAAAACGAACTCGCTGGCGGGAGCGCGCGGATCGGCGCCGGGCGCGGGGACCAGCGGGGAGATCTCGCGCGAGAGAATGGCGGCGATCTCGGCGGCGGTGAGCACCTTGCCGCGGTCCCACAGGTTCTGGGCGTCCAGCGGCATGAATTCGATGTAGCGAACCTCGAAGCCGTTCTCGCGCGCGTAGCGGGCCAGCGGCACGATGTCGGGCTCGACCAGGTTCTTCACCGCCACGGCGTTGAGCTTGATTCTGGGGTAGCCCAATTCGCGGGCCAGCGCCAGGCCGGCGAGGACCTTGTCCAGATCGTCGCGGCGGGAGATCAGCCGGAAACGCTCCCGGTCGAGCGTGTCGAGATGCACGTTGAGACGGCGCAGGCCGGCTTCGAAGAGCGGCCGGGCGAGCGACGGCAGCAGCACGCCGTTGGTGGTGAGGGCGAGATCGGTAATTCCGGGAATGGCCACCAGGCGGCGGATGAGCAGCGGCAGGCCGCGGCGCACCAGGGGCTCGCCGCCGGTGACGCGGATCTTGGAGATGCCCAACGACACGGCGATGCGCGCGAAACGCTCGATCTCGTCGAAATTCAGGATTTCCTCGCGCGCCTCGAATTTCACGCCGGTCTCCGGCATGCAGTAGAAACAGCGGATGTTGCAGCGGTCGGTGACGCTGATGCGCAGGTTGTCGTGCAGGCGGCCGAAGGAATCGACGAGCGGCGCCATCTACTTCACGGCCAGCATCCTCTCGAGGGGGCGCAGGGCGCGCGCCACGATCCCCGAGGCCAGTTCCACGCGCGGCTCGAGATGGAGCAGACAGTCGCGGAGTTTTTCGAGCGTGTTCCGCTTCATGTACGGACACTCGCTGCAATTGCAGTTCTCGTTGGCGACAAAGTGAAAGAGCTTGCCGGGACAGCGCTTTTCGAGCGAGTAGCGGATGCCGCTTTCGGTCATGACGATGAACTCGGCGGCGCCGCTCGAGGCGCACCAATCCACCATGGCGGATGTGGAGCCGACGAAATCGGCCATGGCCAGCACCGTTTCGGGACATTCCGGATGGGCGGCCACCTTGGCGCCGGGATGTTCCGCCATGGCCTCGGCCAGGCGGCGGGCCGGGAACGTGGCGTGGACGATGCACGTGCCCTGCCAGATTTGCATATTCCGGCGGCCGGTTTCCTTCCTCACGTAGTTGCCGAGGTTGCTGTCGGGGAGGAACAGCACGGGCTTCTCCGGCGGGATGGAATTGACGATCTTGACGGCGTTGCGCGAGGTGCAGAGGATGTCGCTCTCGGCCTTGACCTCGATGGAGGTATTGATGTAGCTGACGATGACGTGATCGGGGTGGTTGCGGCGGAACTCGCGCACCGCCGCGACGGGGCAACTGTCCACCAGGCTGCAACCGGCTTCGCGGTCGGGGACCACGACAATGCGGCTGGGGTTGAGCGCCTTGGCGGTTTCCGCCATGAACCAGACGCCGCAGAAGGCGATGGCGTCGCCCGAGTACTCGCGGGCCTGGCGGGCCAGTTCCAGGCTGTCGCCCACCACGTCGGCCAACTCCTGGATCTCGGGCTCCTGGTAGTGGTGCGCCAGCAGGACGGCGCGGCGCAACTTCTTCAGCTCCAGGATCTCGTCGGCGAGCGTGGGCGCGGCTGTCATGGGGACGTAGTATTTCAGTTTAGCAACAGAGAGCGGGAGGGGCGTGCCCGCCGCACTGGCGATGGTTGGCGGGCTTCGCTCGGAACCGGCGGCAATTCGCCGGCGCGGAAGCATCTGCCCGCCACCACCGCTTGCAGGAGTTTCGCCTGCCCGGGGTACCCTGCGGCCGTAGCTTCCAGCACCCAGAGGAGTTCCAGCAACTCTGTGGTGAACTGGCCCGGCCAGCGCTCCGGGCGGATGCCGTCGAGCGGCGAAGACTTCCTGCCCGCGCCTTTCCTCATGCGGTACTTGAGCCAGGAATTTACAACCTTTAAGCCAGAGACCTCAAACGCGAAGACCTCGGGCGCTACCGGGCGGAACTCGCCGCCGCCGACGCGGAGCGTCCGCGCCGCTTCGTCGTAGGCGAACGAAGCGGGGTAGCCGTTTCTGCCTCCGAGGACGGGCTTCGTGCATTTCGCCGCGCCGCGAGGGACCTGGCCGGGCCGCCTGCCCTCCGGGACGAAGCGCTCGCCGTAGGTGTGCAGCCAGAGCAACCTCGCTCCGGCGTCGCGGACCTGGCCGAAAAGCGCCGCGTCCCTGGTGATTGGCACGCGCAATTCGCGCGTCTCCAGTTCCTCTGCATAGAGCGCCGTGAAAGCGGGCTGGGCCAACGCGCCGTACACATACGCCAGGAAATCTTCCGGCGTTACCTGGCGCTGGTATGCCTCGCCAAGCACGCCGAGCAGGCCGGGGAGCGTGTTGGCTTCCGTCGCGCCGGCGTTGCGGTACAGGGGAATGGCCGCCTTGGCTCCATAGGAGCCCCGAAAATAGTCAAGGTCGGGAATGGCGGCGCACGAAGTCAGGGCGGGTCCGCCGCCCAGTGGCTGGGAGAACAGGCTGGTCAGATATAACTGCCGCTCGCCGTGGGCGCGCCAGAGGCCGGGGCGTGGCCGGGAGATCAGACGCCCATCGGCAATCAGGGTCTGAAGGTCGAAGGACCGGTAGGCGTACCGAATGGCGGGAGGCATGGGCGCGTCCTCCGGCAGGTGAGCCAGAGGTTTCGAGTCCGCTTCGGCCCCAAGGGCCACCGGGTAAGTTCCGTGGACATCCCGGTCCCCGGTTCCATGAAACGCCTGCGACCGGTCCTTCGCGGAAAGCAAACCTCGCCATCGTCTCTCCAGCGTTTGTAGGTCTGGCGCCAGGGGCCAGGTTCGCTTCAACTGCACGCCCGAGTGCTGCCAGGGCATGAGATCGGTGAGGAGCGGCCAGGCGAAATACGCGCCCTTTCCAGCAGGGCGGAAGGGCGCCTGCCAATCGTCAGGGCACGCCTGCCATTTCACCGACGCGAAATCCGCGATCGCGCCGAGCGCCGCGAGCTTGGCCTCGCGCGTTCCTTCGATCCGGGAGTAACGCACCGCTGCGGGACGGCCGTTCCTGGGCTTGCCCGTCCGGACGGCAACGGCGATGGCGACGGGGGTCCGGATGGCAAAGACATTGCCGCTCTTGCGCGGGCCGCGGCCCTCGCCGCCAAGGTCCAGAATCCAGATTTCGTCGGCCAAGCGGCGCATGTGCTCGCGCATCCCGCCGAAGGCGTCGCCGTCGAGGTAACTGGACGCGCTGATGAAGCTGACGATTCCCGGCCCACCAGCGCGCTCCCGTTCGAAGACCCTCCACAGCGCCCAGCGCCAGAAGTAGACGTACAGGTTGTAAAGGTTCTTGAGGTCGCCGCCGTGGCCCGCGGCGATGGCTGGCCCGACAAACTGCTGGAAGATGGGGGGCGCCTGGCTCGCCTCGCCGTCACCCCATCGCACCCATCCGCCGGTGCGGGCCTGGTTATCGCCGCGCGCCGCCCGGTGCCGGTCGTAGGGCGGATTGCCCAGGCAGACGAGGACGGAACCGTCTCTCCCGGCGGCCGGCGCCTCGGCAGGCTGCCGGTTGGGACTTCCGAGCGTGTCGGTCAGGTAGATGTGCGTGCCGGCGTTGGGCAAGGCCGCGCCACGGTCGCGCAAAGCGCGGCTAATGCGCAGTTCGGCCACGGCGTAGGGGCCGGCCATGGGTTCGAAGCCGTAGAGGTTGGCAGCCAGCGCGGTGGCCTGGCCCGGCACGGCCTCCGAGCCCTGTTCGGCAACTACCCGGCCCAGCGCGTGCTCGATGACGCCCAGCAGATAGGTCCCCGTGCCGGCGGCGGGATCGAGAACGATGACGCCGGGATCGGTGAATCCGCGCGGCCTGCCGAGCGAGTTCACGAGCAGGTCATCGATCAGGCGGACCTGCGCGCGAACGACCTCGATGGGAGTGTAGTAGACCCCGGCGTCCCGGCGCAGCTTCGGGTCGTAGGCGGCAAGGAAGTCCTCGTAGAAGTGAAGCCAGGGGTCGACGGGTCCGGCCAGCGAGGCCAGCGGCACGGCCGCGATCAGGCGTAACAGCGAGTCGAGGGACGCGGCCATCCGGGCCCGCGCGCTGGCATCGGTGAGCGCGTGGAGCGCCCGGGAGAGGAGGCTGTGCCGGGCGGAGAGGGTGGCCTGGGCGCTCGCCAGCGTGAGCGGATCGGCCCCGCCGCCGCGGCCCAGTAACAGGGCGAAGGCGACGGTCTGGGCGTATGCGTCGGCGAGTTGCCCGTCGGAGGCGTCCGGGAAGAGCGATTGCCGCCACTCCCTGGCGAGTTCGACCAGAGGCGAGTGGGGATCCTGGAGGGCGCCGGCCACGTCGTCGCGGAGCATCCGGCACAGCGGGGCGAGCAGGGCGGCAAAGCCCTTCAGATCGATCTTGCCCTTGCGGCCGACAGGCATGCCGGGCTGCCGCGGCGAATGATCGCCCAGAAGGCGTTCGAAAACACGGGAATCTTTGGGGGTCACGGCCTTCTTCCCATCCACTTCCCGACGGTGCCCCGCGGTTGGTCTTCCGGGGCGGCACGCGCGGGTTGGCTCATCCCGGCCTTGACCGTCATTTCCCCGATTATGCCAGCATCGCCTTGCCGATGCGAGCCCCGTGAGGGAGGGGCGCGCGACATGGAAGTGACGAGATCGCGGCAACCGCTCTGGGTCCCACACGGAACCGTGAGCGTCAGCGAGCGGCCCGAACCGGAGGACGACTCTGCCCGGCGCCCGCGGCCTCTCACACGCAGCCTGCTGCGTGCCGCTTGGGCCGCTCGCTGACGCTCGCGGTTCCGTGGGGGCGTCACGCGCGTGCCCGCGTGTTACGATCAAATGCTCGGGATGGGTGAAGACAGGCTGGAATCCACGTTGCACGCGATGCGCGACGACTGGGACTGCCGCGCGCGGGAGAATGCCCGGTACTTCGTGGCGACCCACCGTCCGGATTGGACCGACGAGGAGTTCTTTGCCTCCGGCGAAGAAGAGATTGGCCATCATATCCTCAGCGACATGGGCAACATCTGCCAGGGGCGGGACCCGGCCTCGATGCGGGTGATGGAGATCGGCTGCGGCGCGGGACGGGTGACGCGCGCGCTGGCCGGGATGTTCGGCGAAGTCCACGCCGTGGACGTCAGCGGCGAAATGATCGCCCACGCGCGGGCGGCGCTGGTCGGCCGGGCGAATGTATTCCTGTACCAGAACAACGGCATGGACCTTTCGGTGGTTCCGGACCTGCCGTTCGACTTTGCCTTTTCGGTGATCGTCTTCCAGCACATTCCCAGCCGCGGCGTGATCGAGAGCTATTTTCGCGAAATCGCCCGGTTGCTGCGGCCCGGCGCATTGTTCAAGGTGCAGGTGCAGGGGCTTCCGGAGATCCCAAGACCGCAACCAAAGCCTGAGGCCGAACCGTTGCCGCAACTGGAGCCCGAACCGGAGCCGGCCGTGCCGGCCAAGCCCGTGACAACGCCCGAACCGGGACCGGCGCCAGTGGCCAAACTTCCCTTACTGTGGAGACTGACCGGCAAGATTCCCCTGCCGATCCGGAAACGGTTTCTGCGGCCCATCCGCCAGTGGATGCTGTCGATGCCGCCCGCGACTCCGTGTCCCCCGGAGCCAGAGCCGGAGCCCGGGCCGCAGCCCGGACCGCCGCCGCCGCCCCCGCCCGAATCGTACTTCGCCGAGCCGGATACCTGGGTGGGAATCATGTTCACGCCGGAGTACGCACAGGCCGTTTGCGACAACTCCGGTTTCGAACTGCGCCACCAGAGCGGCGCGGGCACGGGGGAATACTGGCTCTGGTGTTTCAAGAAGTAAGGCGCGGGCGGAGCCGGGTTGCCAACCCCACTGGGATCGGGGTCGTCCCGGTATAGGTTTCATGCAATTCCGCCGCGCAGGAACGATGCCGCGGTAGGGGCGCCGCCGCCCGGGGCGTTCCCGGCTCGCCGCCGTTTTCGGGCTCGCGGTCGCACTCTCCGGGGGCCAGGAACAGGTTGGCGTCCAGGCCGTGCTGGCGGGTGTAGAGGTCGTAGTAGCGGCCGCCCAGCGCGTAGAGCGAATCGTGCGTGCCGCGCTCCACGATGCTGCCCTCTTCCACCACCAGAATCTGGTCGGCGCGGCGGATGGTCGAAAGCCGGTGCGCGATCACGAACGTGGTGCGGCCCTGCATCAGGTAGGCCAGACCCTCCTGAATGGCGGCTTCGGATTCGGAATCCAGGCTGGAAGTCGCCTCGTCCAGAATCAGGATGCGCGGGTTGGCCAAGATGGCGCGCGCGATGGAAACGCGCTGCCGCTGTCCGCCGGACAGCTTCACGCCGCGCTCGCCGACGATGGTGTCGTACTTCTTCTCGAAGCGTTCGGCGAACTCGTCAACGCGGGCGATGCGGCAGGCTTCCATAACCTGCTCGCCGGTGGCAGCCGGACGGGCGAAAGCCACGTTCTCGCGGATGGACCCATCGAACAGGAAGGTGTCCTGCAGCACCACGCCGAGCTGCGTGCGATAGCCGTCCAGCCGCAGCGTGGAGAGATCCCTTCCGTCCACGCGGACCAGGCCTTCGGTGGGCTCGTGAAAGGCCGCGATGAGGCTGATGATGGTCGATTTCCCCGAGCCCGACGGGCCCACCAGCGCCGTCACCGTGCCCGGCCGGGACTCGAAGCCGACGTCGCGCAGCACCGGCTTTCCGGCGTCGTAGGCGAAGGTGACGTGTTCGAAAGCCACGTCTCCGGAGAGCGCTTCGACTCGCTCGACGCGCTTCATATCCTGGTCCTCCGGCCGCTCGGCGAGGACTTCCTGGGTGCGGTCCAGGCCGGCCAGCGCTTCGGTAATCTGCGTGCCGATCGCCACCACCTGGAACATGGGCGCCACCAGGAAAGCCAGGAACGCGGTGAAGGCCATCATGTCGCCCACCGTCATGCGCTGCGGCACGGAGAGGTTCTCGCTGGCCCCCACGTACATCACCGTGGCGCCCACCACACCCATAAGGACAGTGGCCGAGAGGCTCATCAGCGAAATGGCCGTGAGGCTTTTCAGTACATTATCCAGCAGGCGCTTCACGCCGCCCGCGAAGACGCCGGCCTCCTGGGCCTCGGCGTGGTAGCCCTTGACCACGCGGATTCCGGCGAGCGATTCCGTGAGCCGCCCCGTAACATCGGCCGTGATTACGGAGCGTTCGCGGAAAATGGGGCGGATCTTCTTGAACGCCGTGCGCAGTGTGAGCGAAAACAGCGCGATGAAGAGCAGCGCCAGGCCGGTGAGCAGTGGGCTGATGCGCAGCAGAAAGAAGACCGAGCCGATGGCCGTCAGAATGCCGCCGGCAAATTCCACCAGTCCGGTGCCGATGAGGTTGCGGATGCCTTCCACGTCGCTCATGATGCGCGACACCAGCACGCCCGATTTGTTGGCGTCGTAATAGCTTATGGGCAGGCGGCCGACGTGTTCCTGAACGCGGCGGCGCAACTCCGCGATCAGCCGCTGCGCTTCCTTGGAAAGCAACTGGGTGAGCGTGAAGGACGTGATGCCCTGCACGATGGTGGCGCCGAGCACCGCGAACACCAGCGGCTTGAGCAGGTCCGCCCGGTGCTTGCCGATGACGTTATCGATCAGGTACTTGGTGGACGCCGGCAGCACCAGCCCGCACAGCCGGTTGACCACCATGAGCAGGAAACCCAACGCCAGCAGGCCCCGCCGCGGGCGGATCAGATCCTTCAGCAATGGAAGGACGCTGCGCAGATGGTCCGCCGGTTTCCCTTTCGGATTTGAAGGACCCGTGCGACTGCCGCGAGTGCGCTCGCCGCGCGATTGAAATGGAGTCACTATGTACAGAGTACAACGCGCCGTAACAGTTCCGGGACCTCGGCGCTATGTGGGGCGGACGCCCTCGTCCGCGGCCGGCCCCCTGGCCGGCTATTCGTCAGACTCAACTCCGCGGGCGAGGAGCGGGACGGGGGCGTCCCGCGCGGACCTGGGGGTCCGCCCCACCCAGCACCACCCGCCGTAACAGTTCCGGGACCTCGGCGCTATGTGGGGCGGACGCCCTCGCCCTCGTCCGCGGCCGGCCCCCTGGCCGGCTATTCGTCAGACTCAACTCCGCGAGCGAGGAGCGGGACGGGGGCGTCCCGCGCGGACCTGGGGGTCCGCCCCACCCAGCACCACCCGCCGTAACAGTTCCGGGACCTCGGCGGGGCTCCGAACCGGGAGCACTTCAAAGCCGGCGGCGCGTCCGGAGGCGATTCCCGCTTCGGAATCCTCCACCACCAGCGGCGCGCGTGCGCCCAGGCGCGAGGCGGCCAGCAGGTAGGGTTCCGGCGCGGGCTTGTGCCGGGTCACGTCGCCGCCGCCCACCACGGTGTCGAAATGATGGCGCAAGTTGCCGGCCTCGAGCAGCGGCGAGATCTCCGAAACCGCGCTGGAACTCACCACCGCCAGCTTATGGCGCGCGTGCAACTCCGCGAGCAGGCCATCGAGCGCCGGATGGAACGCCGGGCCGGCCGCCATCCGCCGCTGAAACAACCGCTTCTTGGCGGGATACAGGGCCCAGAGCTGGTTCCAGTCGCGCGGCGGATCGGCCCGCCCGGCCAGCATGCGCACCATCTCGCGGTCGTCGACGCCGATGCAGTGACCGCGATAAAACTCCCAGGTCAGGCGGACGCCCAGGGGCTCAAGGACGGCGGCCCAGCAGTCGCAGTGGACCGGCTCGCTATCGAGGAGTACGCCGTCGAAATCGAACAGAATGGCATCGAAGGCAGGCATGCGGCGGGCAGAGACCAGCGTAGCATGTCGAGGTGTGGTATCACTGGAGCTAACCGATATGTCTGCCGACGAAGATCTGCAAAAGGAACTGGAAAGACTGCGCGCCGAAAACGAGGCGCTGAAACGGCCCGCGCGCGGGCAACTGTCGCTGAAGGTGAGCGAGAAGGGAGCTCTCTCCGTTTACGGATTGGGACGCTTTCCCGTGACGCTCTACCGCGAGCAGTGGGTCAAGCTCCTGGGGATGACGGAGGAAATCCGCAAGTTCATCCAGGAGAATGACGCGTCGCTGAAGAAGAAGGAGTAGGGCCACGCCGTTGCGCCGCGCCGTGCCGTTGGCCGCGTTGGCGGCCGTCTTCTGGCAACTGATGGCGCCCCCAGTCCCCGGCATCGCCGATAACGGAGACTTCGCCAAGATGCTGGGCCGGTATCGGCTGAGCTCCGGCGTGGCCTTCGAGTACGCCAACACCAAGCTCCACTTCGCCGGCAAGTATCTGTACCACTCGGGGTACGAATCGTCGGAAGTCCTGCTGATCGCGCCGGCGGTCGCCATCGGGAAGGCGATCTCCCGGGACGGCTCTTTCGATCTCCGTGCGATGGGCGCCGTTCACGCGGCACTGTTCTTGCTGGCGGTCTTCCTGGTCGTCCCGCTGCTCGACCGCGCATGGCTGGGCGTGGTTCTGGTGGTGGTGTTCTGCGATTTCATGTACGCCGGGTTCCTGAACAGCTTCTACATGGATGTCGCGGCGCTGCTGTTCACGTTTCTGGCCGCGGCCTTCTACCTGCGGGCCATGCGCTGGGGCAGGGCGCGGGACTCCGCCGCGCTCGGCATCTGCATGCTCCTGGCTGTCCTGGCTGGGCCGCACTACTCCGTGATGGCCCCGTGGTTCGCCATCGTGCCGTGGGCGGAACGTGGCGTGTTGTGCGGCGGGCGGAAAACGGTTGCGGCCGTTGCCACGGTGGCCTTGCTCGGGGCCGCGTGGATCCCGTATCGATACCTTGTGGCGGCCGATTACGCGGGCCGGAACCCGTTCAACGCGATTTTCAGTCAGATCCTGCCGATTTCGGCGAATCCGGACCGGACCCTGGCCGAGCTGGGCCTCGACGGCTCCTACCGGCGCTTCAAGGGGATGACCTCGGACTGGCACGAGGTGGGGTGGAGCGATGCGGAATTCCGCCGGGAATTCACGCGAAAAACGGGGTACCCGACGATCCTCCGGTTCTATCTGCGCCATCCGGCCGGCGCCTGGAACGCGTTGCGCTCTTCGCTCGATGTGTCGGGGAGTTTCCAATCGCCCCTGGGGAACTTCGATTCCGGATCGGGGAGACCGCCGGCGGCCCACTATGAGCGGTTTCGCCTGGTCAGCCGCGTCAAACAGCGGCTGTTCTTCCAGCACGGAGCCCGTCTGTTCCGGGTGGACACGGGACTGGCGCTGCTCGTGCCGGCGCTGCTGCTGTGGAAGCGCCGTGAACTACCGCGCGGCGCGGTAACCGGCGGCATCGTCCTGGCGGGGATGGCGGAATCGATGCTGGTAGCCTCGGCGCTGGCCGACGTATTCGACCAATTCCGGCATCAACTGGTCTCCTTCGCGCTATTCGACATGCTGCTGCTGTGTCTGCTGTGGCTGGCCGCTCGCATTGTGGGGCAGGCTGGCAGCCTGCGGCGGGATGGCATCCCGCGTGGGCGGCCTTGTGCAGAAGCCGCACAGACCGATTGCGCTACCATCGAAACATCGAAACCGCAGACTGGAAGGACAATCTTCGCGTCGCGATGGTCTCCACGCGCAACCCCCTGAATATCGGGGCGGCGGCGCGGGCCATGGCCAATTTCGGGTTCGCGCGGCTGGCGGTGGTCAACCCTTATGACGTCGCCTTCCGCGAAGCGAGGTCGGCGGTGGGCGCGGCGCCGCTGCTGCGCAAGGCGCAAGAGTTTTCGAGCGTGGCCGAAGCCGTAGCCGATTGCCGCCTGGTGGTGGGGACCACGTCGCTGGGGCATCGCGAATTGCACCATCCCATCCGACGGCTGGAGTATGGCGGGCGGTTGATCCGCCGGATGCTGGCGCAGGCCAAGGTAGCCCTGCTGTTCGGGTCGGAGAAGTTCGGGCTGTCGAACGACGATCTGAGCCATTGCCACTGGCTGATGCGCATCCCTACCGTGGACCAGCGGCTTTCGATGAACCTCGGCCAGGCGGTGGCGCTCTGCCTGTACGAACTGGCTCGCGATCCGAAAGCGGCGGCGGCGCGTCCGGAGAAGATCCGGGCGGCCACGGCGCGCGAGACGGAGCAGATCGCCGTCCGCCTGCTGGATGCCCTGCGCCAGAGCGGCTACGTCAACCCGGCCACCGCGGCGTCAACCGAAGAGAAAGTCCGCCGCCTGGTGCTGCGGCTCAATATCGGCGCGCGCGACGCTCCCGTGCTGCTGGGGATGTTGCGGCAGATTTTGTGGAAGCTGGGCGCGCGGGGCGGCGAATCGGAATAGACGCATCACGGGTGCATCACATAGTGAAGCATTGTGAATCAGATTGCGCTACAACGGACTCATGACGATCTCTCTCAGGAAGCTGCCCGAGGATGTCGAGAAGGCGATTCTCGAAACCAGCCGCCGCGAGGGAATCAGCCTCAACAAGGCCACCCTTCGATTGCTGGAGGAACGACTGCACAAGCCGGCTCGGAACTCGGATTTCGAGGAGTTTTTCGGAACATGGTCGGGTGCGGAGGCCGATGCGTTCAACACGGCCCTAGGCGGGATGCGTCAGGTGGATCCCGCGGACTGGGAGGCGGCCGGGTGAACGTATTGCTCGACACGTCGGCCTACTCGGCGCTCCAGCGCGGCAACCAATCCGTGCTCGAAGTGATGCGCCGCTCTGAGACCGTTGCCGTGTCAGCCGTCGTGTTAGGTGAGTTGTACAGCGGATTCCGGGCCGGAAGCCGCTGGGCGGAGAACACGGCACAGTTGACGCGATTTCTGAGCAAGCCGTCCGTTCGCGTCTTGAGCGTGACCGAAGAAACCGCGCTGCGGTACGCGGAGGTGGACGTGTATCTGCGGAAGAATGGGCGGCGTATTCCGCGTAACGATGTCTGGATCGCCGCCGCTGCGCTGGAGCACGGGCTGCAGCTCCTTACGCTGGATACCCGCTTTCGCGAGATTCCGCTGCTGCTGATTGAGCCGTGAGTTCCCGGAGGGTAGCCGACGCCCCGAGATTCTGTGTTGTAGTCGTTCGAATCGATGTGCTGACCCGATATCAGGTCACACAACTGGCCCAGCGTTTTCGATTGCCATCCCGCCTTCATCCCCGCTCCCCAATCCACTCCATCAGCTTCTGCTGCAACTCGTCTTTGCTGGGCAGGTAGAGTTGATACTCGCGCGCGTGGATTTTGGCGTCCTTGGGCAGGGTGATCTCCACCATCGCCTGGTTCTTCCGCTTGCAGAGCACGATGCCGATGGTGGGATTCTCCTCGCCGGTCTTGACGAAGCGGTCGAAGTAGTTGACGTACATCTGCATCTGGCCCAGGTCCTGATGGGCGACCCTGACCGAGTTTCAGATCGACCAGCACGTAGCAGCGCAGCAGGCGGTTGTAGAAGACCAGGTCCACGAAGAAGTGCTCTTCGTCGAAGGTGAATCGCTTCTGGCGCGCCTCGAAGAGGAAGCCTTTGCCCAGTTCGAGCAGGAAGCGCTCGATCTGGCCGATGATGGCGGATTCCAGGTCGGACTCGGAATAGCGGCTGCGCTCGTCCAGGCCGAGGAACTCGAGGACCAGGGGTTCCTTGAGCAGGTCGCTCGCCTGCGCCACGGTTTGGCCTTCCCGGGCGAGGCGGCGGATGCCGTCTTTGTCGCGGCTGAGGGCCAGGCGCTCGTAGAGGCCGGAGTCGAACTGGCGACGGAGTTCGCGCACGGTCCAGTTCTGCGCGCCGGCTTCTATCTCATAGAAACTAAGCTCGTTGGGGTCCTTGATGCGGAGGAGGAAGACGTAGTGGGACCAGCTCGAGGGTGAATGGGCGGGGCGGTTCCGGTGCGGATTTTCCAGTCAATGCCTGGAGAATTCCCAATTCGTCAGTCGCTGACTGACGAATTGCCGGGGCGTTGAATTGGCCAGTCATTGACTGGCCAATTGCGGGGGCGTTGAATTGGCCAGACACTGTCTGGCCAATTCGGTTCTGGTTCTGTAAGTAGAACTGCCGCATGGACTTAAGGTTGGAGAGGGAGAACCCTTTCCCAAACTCGCCTGTCAGCCGCTCTGCCAGGGCACGGACGATCTCTTCTCCATAAGCGGCCCGATCCTTGCCGCGCAATTCCTCCTCCACGATGCGCCGGCCGATCTCGAAATTGGTATGGACCTGAACCAGGTCCACGCCGCGCGCCACGGTGGTGCGGGCGCCGGCGATCAACTCGCGGATGCCTTCAACGAACTGGGGCGCGATCTTCACAGCAGCCTCCGGATGGTACGCAGCACCTCCGCGCTTTCGGCATCCAGCGCGGCGATTTCGTCCAGGATCTCCTCGGGGCTACGGTGGACCACCGCCTCGCCGCCGTTCGGGTTCTTCACGGAGAGGTCGAAGGTCGCCGGGTCGAAGGTCTGCGCGTCCACGGTCCAGGACTTGGGCGAATCGGCGCGCGTATGCTGCAACTGGACGAACTCGGCGATATCGTCGTCGTTGAGCGGGTTGGTCTTGCCCAGGTTGCGGCCGGGATCGAGCTGGTAGTACCAAATCCTGCGCGTCTTCGTGCCCTTTTCGAAGAACAGCACCACGGTCTTCACGCCCGCGCCCTGGAAGGTGCCGCCGGGGCAATCGAGCACGGTGTGCAGAGTGCAGCTTTCCAGCAGCAGCTTGCGCAGGCTCACGGAAGCGTTGTCGGTGTTGGAGAGGAAGGTGTTCTTGATGACCACGCCGCCGCGGCCGCCCGCCTTCAACATCTTGATGAAGTGCTGGAGGAAAAGGAACGCCGTCTCGCCGGTGCGTATGGGGAAGTTCTGCTGCACCTCCTTCCGCTCCTTGCCGCCGAAGGGCGGATTGGCCAGAACGATATCGAAGCGGTCCTTTTCCTGAATGTCGGCGAGGTTCTCGGTGAGGGTGTTGGTGTGAATGATATTCGGCGCGTCGATGCCATGCAGGATCATGTTCATGATGCCGATGACATAGGCGAGCGACTTCTTCTCCTTGCCGGTGAACGCGCGGGTCTGGAGGGTTTGCAGACCCTTGGTGGTGAGGCCGGGCGCGGCCTTCATGAAATCGAACGACTCGCACAGGAAGCCCGCCGAGCCGCAGGCGCCATCGTAAACGCGCTCGCCGATTTTGGGATGCACCACTCGCACCATAGCGCGGATGAGCGGGCGCGGGGTGTAGTACTCGCCGCCGTTGCGCCCGGCGTTGCCCATGTTGCGGATCTTGGCTTCGTAGAGGTGCGATAGCTCGTGCTTCTCGGTCTGCGAGCGGAAGCGCAGTTCGTCGATATGGTCGATGATCTCGCGCAGGTTGTAGCCGCTGGAGATCTTGTTCTTGATCTCGCCGAAGATCTCGCCGATCTTATATTCGATGGTGTTGGGCCCGGTGGCCTTCAGCTTGAAGCCGTGCAGGTAGGGGAAGAGCTTCAGGTTGACGAAGTCGCGAAGGTCGTCGCCGGCCATGGCGCGGTTGTGGTCGATCTGGCGGTCCTTGCCTTTGGGCGCGGCCCATTCTTCCCAGCGGTAGGGCCTTTCGAGAATGAAGGCGTGCTTCTGGCCATCGAGGGCGGCTTCGTCGGCTTTGTCCTGCTCCAGGCCGTCGAGGTATTTCAGGAAGAGGAGCCAGGAGGTCTGCTCAGTGTAGTCCAGTTCAGTGGTGCAGCCGGCCTCTTTCCAGAGGACATCGTCGATGTTCTTGAAGGCCTGTTCAAACATAGAGTGGGCGTTCTTGCGCTAGAGATCCGGACGCGAAACATCAACGGTACCAAACGGTGTCCATCGCCGGGCGCACTGGGGGGGCCAGCCGGGAAATACGACGAGATTTGGGTCGGGACGGGTAAGATGGCACGCCGCAACTCGGACGGGCGAGACGCAGCGGACCGCCACGCGGCTCCTGGATGCGGCGCGCCGGCAACGCAGCGCCAACCGGACATCGCCAACCGGGCGGCGGGTGAGCGCGCGCCATGCTGCTATAATCACACGTGCCTGATGGGCGACTCCAATAACCTCACCTCCAACGGCGCAATCAAGCGCGACCTTTTCCTGGTAAGCCTGCTGTTCCTGTTCCTGGAACTGGCCTTCATACGCTGGCTCCCGGCGGAGGTGCTGTTCCTGACGTTCTTCACCAATACCATTCTGCTGGCCTGTTTCCTGGGGCTCTCGCTGGGCTGCCTGGCGGCGCGCCACAAACGCAACTACCTGGCGCTGACGCCGGTGCTGGTGCTGGTGGCGTTGGTGGCGGGCGGCGCCATGGAGTCGCTGCGCGTGGCGTTGCAGGACATCCTCGACGTGGGCAAGAACGACGCCTCGCCGCAGATGGTCTACTTCGGCACCGAATTCCACGTCCACGACGTGGCTAAGTTCGTGGTGCCGATGGAAGCCGTGGCGGGAGTGTTTTTCGTGCTGGTGGCGGCGGCCATGATCGGGCCGGCGCAGGTGATGGGCCGGCGCTTTGCGGCGCTGAAGAGCCCGGTGGAAGCCTACATCGTGAATATCGGCGGCAGCCTCGTGGGCGTGCTGTTGTTCAGCTTCTGCTCGGAGTGGCTGACGCCGGTGGGGTGGTTCGGCCTGGGGGCGGCGGGGCTGGTCTATTTCCTATGGCGCGAGACTCCCCGGAAGTGGTGGGCCATCGCGGCGGCCATCGCGGCGCCGCTACTGCTGGCCCTGCCGCGGCACGGACCGGCGCAGGAAAGCTGGTCGCCCTATTACCGCATCGACTACTCGCCCAAGGACCGTTCCATACTGGTCAACCTGATTTCCCACCAGGCCATGTGGAGCCGCAACGACCCGGTTCCGGAGTACGCCGTGCCCTACCTGTTGAACCGCGACACCGGCGGGCAGCCGTTCCACGACATCCTGATCATCGGCGCGGGCTCGGGCAACGACGTCAGCCGGGCGCTCGAGTTCACGCCGCCGGGCGCGCACATCGACGCGGTCGAAATCGACCCGGTCATCCGCAGCCTGGGCGAGCGCTATCATCCCGACCATCCCTATCAGGACCCGCGGGTTACGGTGCACCTGGGCGACGGGCGCAACTTCCTGGCACGCAGCCGGCGGCAATACGACCTGATCGTCTTCGCGCTGGTGGATTCGCTGGTGTTGCACAGCAGCGTGAGCAACATACGGCTGGAGAGCTACCTGTTCACCCGCGAGTCCATGGAAGCCGTCCGCCGCCGCCTCGCCCCCGGCGGAATGTTCGTGATGTACAACTACTTCCGCCAGGGCTGGATCGTCTCGCGCCTGAGCGCCACCCTGCGCGGCGTGTTCGGCCGCGACCCCATCGTGCTGGCGATGCCGCATCTCGACGAGATCCCCGCCAACCTGAAGATGGACGGCTTCACCATGCTGCTGGACGGCCCGCGCGCGGAGGCCATCGAGCGTGGGTTCCGGGAGCGCGGGCCGTGGTTCGAGCGGCGGGATGCCGCGCCGGGTCCCGCGTCGCCCAACGGATTCGAGTGGAGCGCCGAACAGCGCACCCGGAGCGACTCCATCCGCTTCAGCCCCGCTAGGGTGGAAGTACCGGCCGGCTTGCGCGCCGCCGAGGACTCCTGGCCGTTTCTCTACCTGCGCAGCCCCATGATTCCCGACCTCTCGTGGCGGGGCGGACTGGTGATCGGGATCGTGTCGCTGCTGCTGCTCTGGCGGTTCGGGCTGCCCTTCAACCCCGGACAATTCAGCCGGCTGAACGCCGCCATGCTGTTCCTGGGCGCGGGGTTCATGCTGCTGGAGACCAAGGCGGTGGTGCACGGGGCGCTGGTGTTCGGCAGCACGTGGGTGGTGCACACCATGGTGTTTTCGGCGCTGCTGGTGATGATCCTGGGCGCCAACCTGTGGGTGCTGAAGTGGAAGGTGCGCAGCCTGACGCCGTTCTACCTGGTGCTGCTGGCGGCCATGGTGGTGAACATCGCCGTCCCGCTGGACAGTTTCCTGGGCCTGCCGCGGGCGCTGCAAGGGGTGGCGGTGGGGGTGCTGGTGTTCTCGCCGATTTTCTGCGCGGGCATCATTTTCGCGCAGCTTTTTGCCAGGGCGGAGAAGCCCGACCAGGCGCTGGCCTACAACGCGGCGGGCGCCATTTTGGGCGGTCTGCTGGAGAACGGTTCGCTGCTGATCGGGTTCCAGTGGCTGCTGGCGCTGGCGGCGGCGATCTATGTGGCGGCGTGGGTGGCGGGGGCGGGAGAAGAGCGGGCGGGGGGATAAGCTGGGCCGCGCCGCGAGCCCGCTACCGCGCCAGCGCGGGAACGCCGGTAGCCAAATCCTCGGGCCGGCTGCCAGCGGGCTTGATTGCCTGGCGTTGGGCCGCTATCTGGCAGGCGGGCACCAGCGCGAATGCCGCCGCCATGGGGAGCTGAATGAGGGCCGCGAACGCGGCCATCGGCAGCGATCGGGGATACTGGGGGATCACCCACAGCGCCGCTTCGCCGGCTCCCGTCAACAGGATGCCCCACACCAGCGCCAGCCAGCCCCTGGCGATGGGACCGTTCCCCATGCGTCCCACCGCCTGGCGAAGCAGCATGGCTTCCAGGAACAGCACGCACAGAATGGGGAGCCTGGCCAGCGAGACCCATTCCTCGAAACCGATCCGGCTGCCCGCCAGCGAGGCCGCGCCAGCCAGGCAGAACCGGCAGAGAGTGAACAGGCAGAAGATGCCGAAGACCGCCCGGTCGGCGGCGCAGGGCCGAACCCAGAAACCGAACTTCCGCAGGATTCGCAGCACCCCCAGCATGGCCGCAGCCAGGAGGGCCAGGCGGCACGGGCCACCGGCGATCAGGGCAAACCGCTGCATCCGCTCCATCAGCCCGGGCGTCGCATGGCCGGTCCACGCCAGCGGGTTCAGCGGCCAATCGGTCCCCAGGAGCTGCATCAGCACGCCCGACCCGGCTGCCGCCGCAGCCGCCAGAGTCATCAGCATCCAGGCGGAGCGGAGCGGCGCGCCCGGCGGGAAGCTTCGCAAGACCACCAGGCATAGCCACAAACCCACTCCCGCCATGGCGGCCACCGGCAGCGAAGAGGCGCTACCGGAGGTTCCTTGAAACGAGAAGACCTGGCCGGCCGCGTTCCAGGCGTGCAGCACCAGCAGTTGAACGATCAAATACGCGCCCAGGAACATGACGATCCATAGCGGCGCCGACTCGATCCCATTCCAGTCGGTTCTTCGCGTCATCGGCATGTCTCCGCCCAATCCAGTTCGCGCAGCACGTCGTCTCTCACCGCGTCAGCCGCTTCGGGCCCCAGAAAGACCTCGAACATCTCGCCCGCCCTGCCGAGCAATTCCTCGGCCGGGATGCCGGGGCGTTCCACCACCAGGATAGCAGGGGAGCCAAAATATGTCTGCACCTGCTCCCGCAGCCGGCTCTTCAATTCCGCCTCGGCTCCGCCGGCTCGGCCTTCCCGCCAGGCGGCTACCGCCGACAGCACGCCAGCCAGGTCCTGCCGGCTATCCACGGCCGCCGCCGCGGCGCCCGCCGCCAACTCGTCCTTCTCGCCACGGATGCGCCGCAGTTGGCCGCGGCACTTCTCGCATTTCAGAAGATGCCTGGCGATCCGGCGGCTTCGGTCCGCTCCGGCTTCGGCATCGCAGAACGCGATCAACGCGGCGCTTCTAGGATGCATAGCTCTTTTCCCTCGTGGCAGCCCGGGCGGAACCGCGGCCCTTGTGGGTTCCGTGGCCCACGGCTTTCCGGATCTTCCCGTGCGCCCTGGCGAGCAAAGCGCCGACGGTGCCCGGCCGTAGTCCCAGCACCCCGGCAATTTCCTCATAGCTGAGGTCTTCGGTGCGCAGCCGAATGCATTCGATCTCCCGCGGCGAGAGGCCGATTTCGAGCAGTGCTTCCAACAGATTGGAGACCTGGCTCTCGGTCTCCGGGTGACCCGCGGGACAGGGCACGTTGCGAAGCGACTCCATGCCGACCTCGTTCCGGGAACCGGCCTTCTTCCGATCCAGGACGTAGTTCCGCGCCACCCGGAACAGCCAACTCTTCGGGGAGCGGATGTGTTGGCCGGCGGAACGGCAAAGGAAGAAACGGAAGAACGCCTCTTGTAGCGCGTCGTGGGCGGTTTCCCGGTTGTCGGCAAGCGCGCCGGCGTAACGCAGCAAGCCGACGGCTTCCTTTTCGTAAAAATCCACGATTTCCTGCTCGATTCCCGCCGCCAGCGGCGGGCTGCCGGGCAATTCGTCCATCGCTCCGGATTCTACAGCCGCGCGTCCCTATGCATATAGATGGCCATTGAGCAGTATCCCGCCCGCCAACTTTCGTTAACCCCGCGCCACCCCGGACGATAGCGGCGGAGAACCCTCCGAGGTTTCGTAAAGAAACCATGCCGTTCAATCGTCCTTATTGCATGATGGCAAATAGCCGTTTGCCGGGACATCGCCACAGGAGGCTGACATGACGCAGTCGCACCGCGGGCGCAGGCGCAGCCGGGGCGCGGAACTCATCGAGTTTACGCTGGTGCTGATGCCCATGCTGGGGTTTACGTTTCTACTGCTGGACTTGGGCTGGGTGATCTACAAGCGCGCCACGCTGCAATTCGCCGTTCGCGAAGGGGTCCGCTTCGCGGTCACCAACCAGACAGTGAAGCTGACGGACGTTAACGGCTATAGCTATGGCGTCCTCGATTCGATCAAGGCGGTTGTGCAGGCCAGGGCCGTCGGTTTTCTTGGCAGAACGCCAAGCGATCTCGGCCACGCCGCAGCCAATTATGCCACGATTTCGGTTAATTACTATTGCCCCAAAACGACCGCGGCTTGCCCTCTCCCGAGCTTGACCGCGGCGGTCGCGGCTCCCGCCAATTGCACCGACACTACCCCTGCGCCCAATCAGGCGGGATGGATCGTGGAGGTTACGGTGTCGGGGTTCGAGGCCTTTCCGTTCGCCTCCCTCCTGAAAAGCAATACGCCATTCAATTTCACCGCATCATCCGCGGATAAGATGGAGGGCGCCGGCCTGGGCACTGCTCCGACATTCCTGACGTGTCCTCCGCCGTCATAACAGGTTGGACAAAATGCGCAAAAGAAGAAACCACGGTGGGGCGGTCGTAGAATTCGCCCTGGTGTTCCCAATGCTGTGCAGCTTGATCATCGGGACCATGATGTACGGGGTGGGGTTGCTCAAGGAGCTCGAACTCGAGCAAGTAGCCCGCGACACCGCCAGCATGCTCGCGCGCGGAACCGACTTCACTGACAACACGAACCAGTTGATCGTGGCGCGGCTGGGGCAGACATTGGGCTGGCCCACCACCGGCCTGCCGACGTCCAGCGGCGTGGGGGTGGTTTACATTTCCACCGTCGAGTATCTGGATGCCACCTGCAACGGGGTCACACCGGTATGCGCAAATGCGGGGAACTGGGTCTTCACCGCCAGCGTGATGATCGGCGACAAGAACTTCAGGAAGAGCAACATAGGTGCGCAGCCGCAATGCGTTCCCGGATGCTACGACACCAGCCAGGTCGGCGGCGCCCTCCTGTCCAATAGCATCTTGACCAATCCCCAGGCGATTGCCACGAACTTCACCGCTTTGAATCAGCCGGGCGTTCCGAGTACCACAGTGAACGGCTTTCAGCCGGGCCAAGTCGCGTATGTCGTAGAGGCGGCTGCTACCACCGGTGGCTGGGGCGCTGGAACGGTCGGCTACGCTTTTGCAATTTTCTAACCGTTCGCTCGCGAGAGGAAGATATGCTTGTAAGAAGTGGGTCGAAGAGGTCGCAAAGCGGTCAGGCGATTGTGATGCTGACGATCATGACCGCCTTCGTTCTTATCCCCGTGGTGGGGCTGGCGATCGATGGCAGCCGCGGATACCTGATCCGGCTTAAGCTCTCCGCCGCGGTCGATGGCGGTGCGCTGGCGGCTGGCCGCCTGATGGGCACGGGCGCCACCCAGGCCATTCAGCAGGCCAACACCATAGCCACGGCCAAGCTGTTCGTGAAGGCGAACTTTCCGGCGGGTTTCTTCGGAGCATCCCTGCAGGGCGACCCGAACATCTGCTTGGATCCGGGCACCGACACGAGCAACGTCTGTGGGGTCAGCAACGGGGGAGCGGTCCAAACGTACCATGTGCGGACGGTGTCGGTGGGCGCCACCGCCAAGATGCCTGCCATGTTTATGGGGATTCTCGGTATTCCCACCATCAACGTCGCGTCCACCGGATTGGCCCAGCGCCGCGATGTGCGCGTAGTGCTGGCGGTGGACCGGTCGGGGTCGATGTCAGGATACTTCGGTACCAGCTCCAACAGCATCATCCCCATGGCGCAGGCGTTTGTGGACAACTTTTCCGGAGGGACCGATTTCGGTGGAAGAGACCAACTAGGCCTGGTGGTCTTCGGTGGAAGCGGCATCGTCGCGTACCCTGCCCGCAACATTGCCAACGACTTCACGGACTACAGAAGCTATAAAGACTCGCCGCCGGACAACCAATTCAAAACCAACCCAAAAGGAACCATTGACCATTATCTCGGCAAAATCACCAGCGGATCCAACACGGGAACGGCGGAGGCGCTGTACCTGGCCTACATGACCCTGCGCGCCGATGCCGCTACGAATGCCGACCTCGCAACCAAACTGAACGTGATCGTGCTCTTCACCGATGGTATCCCAAACGGCCTCACCGTCTTCGCCAACGATAAGAATCTAACTCAAGCAACCAATCAGAACTTCATGCTGAAGGCTGGAAGCGGATGCGTGGACCTCGGAAAAGGCTCGTATACAACGCCTGAAGTAGGCGGTACGAACATGATCGGTTGGTTGGCCCAGGAGGGCGGCAACGTCTACGGCGACACAGACAGTTCCCCCCAAGGTCTCGGCAAGCCGATGATGGCATATGCTTACAGCGGCTACAGCGGCGCAGGCGACGACATTGACTCGTACTTGTCCAACGCCGGCGCCGATGACGCGATGATTCCCCAGTGGAACGACACCAAGACAGTCGGCAAAACCACCACCGGCCCCTGCGCCTCGGGCACACCCATGTCGAGCGGAACGATCGCAGCTTTCCCCAAATACGACCTCTTCGGGAACTACATCGACCTCAAAAACAACCCGCCGCCATCGGTTAATGGGCTTTCCATGCCGATGGGCAGTACCGGCAAGATCTACGAGCAAGGAACCCTGTGGAGCACCTCGACGCAGTGCAATAGTCATGATTTCGTCAACACGAGCCCCAACGACGCTTGCATGGGCGGTCTGGCTGCGTGGCAAGCCGCTGCCCACCAGGCATGGAAGATCTGGAACCAGGTAATCTGGGACAATCAGGCGCAGGCGAACATCATCGATCCGGGGCCAAACCTGTCCACGCCGGTCATCTTCACCATCGGTTTCAGCCACGACGCCAGCGATCTGCCGGACATGAAACTGCTGCAGATAATTGCCAACGACCCCGCCAGCGCCGTTCCATTCTCCAAACGGATTAACGGCCAGGCGTTCCTGGCCTCGACTACGGGCGCCGTGCAGGATGCATTCAACCAGATCTCGGCGGAGATCCTGCGGCTTTCCCGGTAGGGCTGGCTCTTGTGGGGCGGACGCCCTCGTCCGCAGCCGGCCCCCTGGCCGGCTACCATCGACCCTTCGGCGGAACAGCGGGTCCAGGGGGACCCGCGCGGACCGGGCATAGGCGTTAAAATAATAGGTTTACTTTTTTGAGCGTTCGGCATAGCATTTAAGTATGGAATGCGCGCCTTTGCATGAGGAGGAGTGGGAGTATGTCCGCACCCTCCTGCCACTCGATCTTGAGGATTCCTCTCGCTCGGCAGGCGCATTGTTACGGTGTCGAAACGTTCCAGACGCGGCAGCTCTCCTTCGCCTGGCTCTGGCATATGCGGTCTCGGACCTGTCCCTCAAGGATGTCGCCGCGTGGGCCAGCGCCCTGCATTTGGCGGAGATCACTGGGCCCGGCTTATTTTATCGCCTGCGCGAAGCCGAGGGCTGGCTGGAACATGTGCTGGCGGAAGTGTTGGCGGCGGAACAGGTTGGAGCCGAACCCGCCGCCTGGCCTGTGCGGGTCGTGGATGCGACTGTCATCAACGGCCCTGGCAATAAGCCCGTGCAGTGGCGAGCCCATGTCCTGATCAATCCAGCCACAGGCGGCTTCCAGCGGGTGGAACTGACCGATGACAGCGGCGGGGAGAAATTAAGCCGATACAAGATCCAGCGCGGCGAGATCGTTTTGGGTGATCGGGCCTACGGTACTGCACGCGGCCTGTACGCGGTGAGAGAGGCCGACGCACACGCACTGGTGCGCTTCAATCCAGGCAATCTGCGCACCTGCGATGAACAGCGGCAGCGGATTCATTTGGCGGAAAAGGAGCCGCTAGTGCCGTCAGTGGGGGTAGTCGAATTCTCATTAACAATTCCAGTACCCCCAGCCTCGACCAAAAGCCACAAAACCTGGGATTCGGCCAAAGCGATCGCCTGGCTTCCCGCACGCGCGCTCGCTTCGCGCACTCGCTCTGGCGAAGTCATCTGGCTCATCACCACGTTGGACGCTACGCAATTGCCGCCGGTCCAGTCAATGGTCCTCTATAGAGCCCGCTGGCAGATTGAGCTGCTGTTCAAGCGGCTCAAGTCCCTGCTCCATTTGGACACATTGCCCTCGCGCCAGGGACCTACCGCCAAGAGTTGGATGCTGGCACGCCTCATCGCCGCCGCGTTGGCTCAACGCTTAGTGCAGCCATCCGGCCCACTTTCCCCCTGGGGGTACGAATTGCGAGCCTAATCGACATACCCATAGTCCCTGGTCACGCTTTCGGATGACCCTGTGGGCACTCCGGGGAGCCATCCTCGGTAAAGGACCTTGGCTGGTCATCCAAAGCGAGCAAAACCTGGATCGACTCCGCAACAGTCCGCGGAAGCGCACCCTCGTGTCCGATCAACCCGCCCGCTCTGCCCAAGCACCGCAGCCAATCTTAAATTGGCTCTCCGCGAGAATTCGTGAAACCCATGTTTTCATTGAGTTTCCGTGATGGGGCTGCTGGCGGTCGCCATGGCTCGGCGGCGTCGGAAGTGAGTCATCGCCCATGTTCGCTGGCATTTCGGCGCTGTTCGGCGGCGATCGCCGCCAACTGAAATCGTCCCCCTCCCTGCGTCCTGGGTTTTCCTCCATGCGGGCCGGTGGGCACGACGGGCCAACGTTCAGGCGTTGTACAACACCGCCATGCGCGGCCACGTTGGGCCGCTCAAACGGTACGGCCCCGCATGACCGGATTGCCAAACACCCTGTCAGATCAACGACTTCGCCCATCATCAATTCTCTCCAGCACTCTTCGGATGCAAAAGCCGGACAACTCTAAGAGGCCGAGCCGTTCGGCACGCTTCGACTGTCGTGGCTTCGCGCCGGAGGGCCGCCCCCGCGCGCACCGATCCCAGGGAAGACGATACGCTCAAGTCTCCGCCAATTGGCATTTCTACGAATTCTCGCGGAGAGCCCGATATCTAATGGAAGAAAGAGATTGGAGTGCGGATCGCATTAGTTAGGGGCGAGCGAGGGGAGCGTCACGGGACTGATTGTGCGAAGTGGGTTACTAGTAACGGCCGCGGGGTTGATCGTGGGATTCGCGCTTTCCTGGGCAGCGACTCGGGTCATGAGCAAGCTGCTGTACGGCGTAAGCGCGACCGATCCCGCAACTTCTGCCGGTGCGGCGGTGCTGCTGGCAACGGTTGCCCTAGGGGCGTGCTGGATTCCAGCCCATAGGGCATCGCGTCCGGATCCGGTCCTGGTACTCCGCGAGGAGTAATGAGTCTTAAACCAGATTAGCCGCGCAGTCGGCCGGGGGTGATCGAAAAAGGAGGACAGGGCCTGAAGATCAGTCCTCGCCGTCCGCCGTCTTGAATGGTAATACGGAATCCCCGTCCCGAGCACCCTCGGATGGGCGAGGGGGGGGTACGCGGCGGCCGGGCTATCGCTCAGCCGGCGCGGATGCGCTCGGCGCGGCCAGCTTCTTGATGGCGCTTAGAAGATCGGCCATTGCCGAATTGAAGTTCTTGTCCCAGGTCTTCCCGCGCATGGCGCCCTCCACCGGCTGTGTAATCCTCCACAGCAGGAAGTGAGTCCGCGCGTCGAGGATGGACAGGTCCAGTTGGGGGGCATAGTTGTCCACCGATTGAGTGCCGGTCAGCGGGGCGATAAAGCGAATCTCGAACACCAGGTCGGCGGCGGCGGGATCACCGACGAGTTCATAGCGGCCCCAACTCTTCATGGCCGTGTAGAACTGGTTGTAGGGCAGGTTTTCGTCGCCCAGCCGCTTGAACACCGCCAGCGGGTTGCCGTCCGATCCGGCATTGGAAACAAAGACCTTCTTGCCGGCGAGGATCGGCACGGGCACGGGTGCGGCGGGCGTCGCCGGCGCATCCTGAGCCGCCAGACAGGGCATCCCGAACAGGGCGGCCCACAGCGCCGCGCCGCAGACTCCGCCGCGGAGGCCGCACCGTACGATCTCGCCCAGTTGCTTCATCTCAACCGGAATTTCCATTTTGGACCTCCAAATCTGATCCAGTATAAGCCAAAGCGCCATCCTTTGCTCCCCGAGCCGCATTCTTCGTCCCGGAGCCGTTTCCGACGCTGCAAGACGGGGCTCCCGCGCTGCCCGCAAAATCCAAAACCGCGAACTCCCGTCTTTTCCCTGTCATCTTCACCGCCTGCTTGCCCTCCTTGGCGAGTCCTTGGAAATTGAGCCGGCTCCCCAACTCGCCCACGTCGGGATAGCGTTACGACTCGCAATCCATGCACTTGCCGAGCCACTACGCAGCTACGGCAAGCTGAACGGCGTCGAGTATGAGAGTCTACTGAAGGTTGCCGAAAACAGCGCAGATGAAGATTCGCCGCATGACGATACACCCGTGATCGGCTCACTCGCTGAAGTATTTCCGCAAACTTAAGGACCGATTGCTGTGATTACTTGATTCCCGGTCCTATCGGGCCAATCCGGAAGTTGGCGGCCAGAGGAGCAACTGGTGGCGGCTGGCGGATTCCTGGCGCGAAATCCCCTTCGCACCAGCAACGGCCTCTGAAGTCCGGTTCTGGTAAGTGTGGCCGGGTTGGGAGCGGAAAACGGGCCAGGCTTCGGGAGTTCGCCTTGCCCCGCCGTCGCCATGTCGCGGGAGCTTCCGAGGAACGAAGGCAAGCTCCGCAGACCCAGGGCGCGATTCCGCTCGCCGCGAGGGTTCCTGTTTCCGAAACGCCGCCGGGCTAGCGTGCCAACTCCTCGAACTGCGCGATGCGCACTTCCCGATCTCTGAACACGGCGCGGATTTCGAGCCGGCCGCCCATGGCTTCGACGTATTCGGCCAGGGTGCTGACTCGGGTGTCGGACCGGTGCTCTATCTTCGAGATCTCTCCCTGATTGACGCCGGGGATCCCGGCGAGCTGTAACTGGGTCATCTCCCGCGCCTTTTGCAGTTGGCCGAGGGGCATGGCCGCCGGACTCTTCCGGAACCGTTTCTCAATCCTACGCCGCCGATCGGGCGGCATGGCTTCCAGCAACTCACGGAACTTACGAGTGGGCATCGGATGCTTCCCTCCTCCTCGATTTCAGGCAGGTGTGGTTGAACAAGCCGGCCGGCAATCGGCACAAAGCTCTCGTACCAGCGGCCGCGCCGCGCTCCGGGTCCGCAGCTCGCGCATCCGCTGGGGGCTCAATCGCTTTGGGGACACGAACGCGGAGCCCGTCCCGCGGGGCAAAAAGGGGACAGGCACGAATTTCGCAGAGGCGGCGAAATTCAAGCCAGTCCGCCTTTTTGCGGCGTATTCCCGACCCACTGGTTTCAGAACGGTTGAGCACATCCTCGCCGCCTCTCAGGCAGCGGTGCCCACATGCAGGGCCACGATGCCGGCAGTCAAATATTCGTGGCGCACCTCCGCGAAACCCGCGGCGCGCATGAGATCGGCCAGCGCGGAGGGGCCCGGGAACTTGCGCACCGATTCGGGAAGGTAGGCGTAGGCGTCGGGGCTGCCGGAGAGCGCGCCGCCGATGGCCGGCAGGATGCGCCTGGCATAGAAATGGTAGACGGCCGCGAAGACGGGGTTGGGGGGTTGCGAGAATTCCAGGATGGCGGCCACGCCGCCGGGGCGCAGCACGCGGCGCATCTCCGCCAGGCCGGCCTGGTAGTTGGCCAGATTGCGGAAGCCGAAAGCCACGGCGACGAGATCGAGCGAGGCGTCGCGGAGCGGAAGATTCAGGGCATCGGAAGCGAAGAGCACAAGGCGGGCGCGCCGCCGGGCGATTTTGCGGCGCGCCGAAAGCAGCATGGGGTGGCAGAAATCCGACGCCAGAATGGAGATCCCGGGGGCTGCGTGCCTGGCGAGCGCCAGCGCCAGGTCGCCCGAGCCGCAGCAGATATCGAGCACACGCGCCTCCGGCCGCTCGAGCACGTGGCGGAGGCGGCGCGCGGTGTGGGCGCGCCACCAGCGGTCCATGTTGGCGCTCAGCAGGTGGTTGGCCAGGTCGTAGCGGTGGGCCACGCGGCCGAACATATCGCGGACCCAGCGGGCAGCTTCGCGCTCCGTGCGCGCGCCCGCGGGCGTGGCGCCCCTGGGGTTCGCTTCCGTCATGCCAACGCCAGGCGGATGGCTTCGCGCACCGCCCGCTCGTCCACTCCGGAGACCACCGTGACTTCGCCGATGCGCACCGGCAGGACGAAGTGGACCTGTCCGCGGACGGTCTTCTTATCGTGCGCCAGGCGCGCCAGCAGGTTCTCCGCGGGAATGCCATCCAGCGGCGGAATGGGGCCGTAGACGCGCAGCATCTCCAGGATCTCGACGCTATCCTCGGCGGAAAGACGGCCGGTCATTTCGGCCAGGTGGACGGCGGCGCGCATGCCCCAGGCGACGGCCTCGCCGTGCAGAAAGCGGGTGTACCGGGTCTCTGCCTCGAGGGCGTGGCCGAAGGTGTGGCCGAAGTTGAGGATGCGCCGCAGGCCGCCTTCGCGCTCGTCGGAGGAGACCACTTCGGCCTTCATGCGGACGGAGTCGGCGATGATTCGGTCCACGGCGTGGGGTTCGCCGGCGAGCACGGCATCGGCCCGCTCGGCGAGGTAGCGGAAGAGGGCGGGTTCGCGGATGACGCCGGCTTTGACGATCTCCCAGAGGCCGGCGCGGTACTCGCGCTGCGGGAGGGTCGAGAGCAGGCCGGGATCGACGATCACGGCCAGCGGCTGATGGAAGCTGCCGATGAGGTTCTTGCCGATGGCCAGGTTGACCCCGGTCTTGCCGCCGATAGAGGCGTCCACCTGCGCCAGCAGCGTGGTGGGGATTTGCAGAACGGGAATGCCGCGCATGAAGATGGCGGCCAGAAATCCGGCCATGTCGGTGACGATGCCGCCGCCGAAGGCGATGACGACACTGGTGCGGTCGCCGCCGGAGCGAATCATTCGCTCGGCGATGGGTTCGAGCGGCGCGAGGCGCTTGTGGTCCTCGCCTCCAGGCAGGTGGAGGACGGTATGGGGGACGGAGGCGAGCGCGGCGGACAGGGCCAGCCCGGCGTGCCGCCACACGTCTTCGGTGGAGACCACAAAGACCTGGCCGGCCTTGGGCGGCAGGTACTCGGCCGCACGGGCCACGAGGCCGCGCTCGACCACGGCGGAGTAGCAGCGCCGCGGCGTTTCGACGCGAAACGTGGGCATACGCAAGTTGTACCACGGCGGAGGGCGGCGGGCCGCTGGAGGATTGCCCCGCACTTCTCACACGGGACAAGCGGGGGTTGTCGCCGCGGGGCGAAAACACTCGCGGGGGGCTTCTGCGCAAGCGTCAAGAGGCGGGTTGACAACCCGCCGCAGGTTGACAACCTGCCCCGCAAAGCAGCAGAGCCGGAACCCAACCGCACGGGATATTCCGGGCTGCCGGGGGCCAGATCGTCTCGCGCGCAGGCGAGCTCCGCTCGCCGGGCCGATTAACAATCGGCCGCAGGCTGCCAGCCTGCCCCACATAAGACCGTCGCGGCGCGCGAAGAATTTGACGGGTAGTAGTACATTACGGTGTGCGCAAATGGTCGTAACCGAGCGGTGGGAGCGGCTTGCCATCCAGCATCACAGCTCCCGGACGCCCTTTGCGCAGAGTGCCGATTTGCGTAAGGGGCACGCCCGCGAACTCGGCGGGAACGAGGGTGCGCGCGGAGGCGGTGAACAACAATTCGTAGTCTTCGCCGCCGTGGAGAGCCTGGTCGAGGGACGCTCCGGGGAAACGCGGCGGAGCCTGGATTTCCGCCTTCAGCCGCGACGCCAGGCAGAGGCGGCGGAGGTCGAGCGAGAGGCCGTCGCTGAGGTCCATGGCGGCGGAGGCGCGCACCTGCTCGCGCAGAAACCGTCCCAGCGCCAGGCGCGGCGAGGGGCGCACATGTCTCTTCCACGCGGCGTCGCGGCGCCGGCCGGTGCCGCGGGCCAGCCCCAGGGCGGAGCCGCCGAGCGCGCCGGAAACGTAAATGGCGTCACCGGCCCGAGCGCCGCCGCGCAGCAGCGCAGTACCGCGCGGAACGGCCCCGCACACCACGATGTCGCACACGGCCAGCGAGCCGTGTCCCAGGTCGCCGCCCGCCAGCGGAGTGTTTTCGCGCCGGGCGAGCCGCAGCAGTCCGCGGTAGAAACCGTCGATCCACTTTTCGGTCTGCCAGGGCGCCAGGGCGAGCGACAGCAGGCAGAAGCGGGGCTCGCCTCCCATGGCGGCGATATCGCTCAAGCCGCGGGCCAGCGTCTTCCATCCCACGTCCTCGGCGGTGTGCGTGGCGCGCAGGTAGTGGGTGCCTTCCACGAGCAGGTCGGTGGTGAACAGCAGGTCTTCGGTGGAGCCGGGAGGGCGGAAGACGGCGCAATCGTCGCCGATGCCCACCACCAACCGGGAGGACGGCGCGGGAAGCGCGCGCCGGCGGATGCGTTCGATCCATTCGAGTTCGCTGGCCATGGCTTCCACCCATCATCCCCTACTTGACCCGGCCCATGCCATCTGAGAGAATACCTACGCAGTTTGAACAATAGGTTGTTTGGCCGCGCCTGGATCCTTCTAGTAAGCCACGGAAGTCCGCTTTCCTTGTGGGAACCCAAGAGCACGACGAACAAGTCATAGGAGAAGGTGTAGTGAAGGAAAAAGGTACTGTGAAGTGGTTCAATGCCGCCAAAGGCTATGGATTCATCCAGAGGGCGAGCGGCGACGATGTGTTCGTTCACTTTTCGGCAATCCAGTCTGCCGGTTACCGGAGCCTGGACGAAGGCTCCGAAGTGGAGTTTGAGGTCAAGCAGGGGCCCAAGGGTCTGCAAGCCGAGAACGTTTTGAAGGTCTGAGGCGGTTTCCAATCCGACAACCGGGAGAGGGCCCGACGGGGCCCTCGATCTTTTTTCCGGCCAGCCTGTGGCCGTAGTGCGGGCCCACGGCGGGGGGATCGGCGCCGGGCGTGCGGCGGCGCCTTTGTGGGGCATGGGCCCATGGCGGCGGGCATCCCGCGGCGGTTGTGGGCCGATTGCCGACCCGGCCCGCAGAGCAACACAGCGGCAACCAAACCAGGTGAGATGCCCGGAGCTCTCGGCGCCGGTTGGTCAGCCGCGGGAGCGCGAGCTTCGCTCGCCGGGCCGATTGCGGGTGCCCTTTGGGCGGGGCCGCAGGTTGCCAACCTGCCCCGCATGGCAGCAGAGCCGCAACCCAACCGCGCAAGATATTCCGGGCTGCCGGGGGCCGGATCGTCTCGCGCGCAGGCGAGCTCCGCTCGCCGGGCCGCGCCCAGAGGGCACCCGCAATCGGCCGCAGGCTGCCAGCCTGCCCCACATAAAACCGTCGCGGCGCGCGAAGAATTTGACAGGTAGTAGTACAAGGGCGGTGGGCCGCGGGTATACTGGATGCAGATGGGCAAAGGTGCGCGCTCCGGGCTACGGTTGGCAATGCTGTTGCCGCTGTTGTGCCTGGTAGTCGCCGCCCAGTCGTCCGCTTTTGTTTCGCAAAGCGAGCAGCACGAAGGTCACTGCTGCGCGCTGTGCCATGTGGGTCCGATACCGTTCCTGCACACTCCGGCGAGCATCGCCGTGACGCCGGTGCTTTGCGCGGTGTGCCTGGAATCCGCTCCGGAGATCCAGTCGATCCACGAAGTTGCGCTCCCGACACGTTCTTCCAGAGCGCCTCCCGCCTCCTCTCTCCACTTGTAAACTTTGCGGTTTGGCGGCGCAATGCACCGCTGGGCCAGCATTTGTCTGAAAAATAGCCGTCAAGAGAGAGGGAATGCTCTATGCCGACTCAATCGTCGAGCATGCAAGGCGGGGCGCGATATCCGGAGTTGTGGCTGGGGGGAGCGCTGTTCCTGGCGCTGAGCGTTTCGCAATGCGCCTGCGGGACGCTGAAGCAGGTGGAGGGTAAGTCCGCCGGCGATGGCGCGGCGGTGAAGCCCGCGCTGTTCACCGTTCCGCAGGACCAGATGGCGCACCTGAAAGTGGTGGCGGTGGAAAGCCGGACCTGGCAGGTGGCGGTCCACACGACCGGCACCGTGGATTGGGACGCCGACCATACCACGCAAGCCATCACGCAAGTGAACGGGCCCATCACGCGCATCCTGGTGGATACGGGGGCGAACGTGAAGGCGGGCGATCCGCTGCTCTACGTCTCCAGTCCGGACGTGGCCAACGCCATCTCGGCGTACCGCAAGGCGCGCAACCGGGAAGTGCTGGCCAAGCGCATCGTGGACCGGATGAAGGACCTGCTGGCGCACGGCGCCGTGGCGGGCAAGGACACGGAGAGCGCCGAGGCGGACTACAACGACGCCATGACCGACGTGCAGACCAGCCTGCAGGCGCTGCGGATTTTCGGCATCACGCGGGATGAGATCGACCAGGCCGAACGGCAGGGCACGGCCATCGGCACGGAGCTGGCGGTGCGCGCGCCCATCGCCGGCGTGGTGGTGCAGAAGCTGGTATCGCCCGGAATGCTGATCCAGGCGGGTACCACGGTCTGCTTCATGCTCAGCGACGTTTCCACGGTGTGGGTGCAAGGCCATATTTTCGACCGCGACCTGCCGCTGGTGCGCACGGGCGATCCGGTGGAGGAAACCAACCCGGCCAGCGCGCGCACCTTCCGCGGCACGGTGAATTACGTCGGGGCGTTCGTGGACCCGGCCACGCGCACCACGCCGGTGCGCATCGTCACGCACAATATCGACGGGCTGCTGAAGAAAGACATGTTCGTGGAGGCGACGATCCGCACCTTTACGCGTTCGAGCGTGCTGGCGGTGCCGGTGGCGGCGGTGCTGCGCGACGACAAGAACGAGCCCATCGTGTACGTGGAGGCGGAGCCGGGCAAGTTCGCGCAGCGGTCGGTCGCCATCGGCACGCAGCAGGACGGCATGGTCGCGGTCCAGAGCGGCCTCGAAAAGAGCGACCGGGTGCTGGCCGACGGCAGCCTGTTCCTGCAGTTCGCCACGAGCATCCAATAAGGCGCAAACCACATGATCGCCCGACTCGTTTCCTTCGCACTCAAACAGCCGTTTCTGATCGTGATCGCGGCGCTGGCCATGATGGTGTGGGGCGCATGGAGCTTCCAGAACCTGCCCATCGACGCCTACCCGGATCTTTCGCCGCCGCACGTGGAGCTGATCACGCAATGGCCCGGCCACGCCTCCGAGGAGGTGGAGCGGCTGGTAACGATTCCGCTCGAAATCGAACTGAACGGCATTCCCGCGGCTGGACTCGCTGCGCTCGATTTCGCTCTACGGCCTCTCGTTCATCGCCATGAATTTCGAGTACGGCGCGGACCCCTACTTCGTCCGCGAGCAGACCTTCGAGCGCATGGCCAACGCCCAGATGCCCACCGGCCTCACGCCCAGCCTCTCGCCGCTCTACAGCCCCAGTGGCCTGATCTACCGCTACGTGTTGCAGAGCCCCGACCGCTCGCCGCAGGATCTCAAGGTGCTGGAAGACTGGGTGCTGGAACGCCACTACCGCTCCATACAGGGCGTGGCCGACGATTCCGGCTTCGGCGGCACCACCATGCAATACCAGGTGCTGCTCGATCCCAACAAGCTGTTCGCCTATGGCGTTTCAGCGTGCCGCAGATCTTCCAGCAACTGGGCAATAACAACGCCAACGCCGGGCGGCGGTTTCTATACGCAGGGCGGCCAGTTCTATTACATCCGCGGGCTGGGCCTGGTGCGCAATACGGACGACATCGGCAACATCATCGTGCAGGAGAAGACCGGCATCCCGGTGCGCATCCGCGACCTCTCGGAAGTGAAGATCGGCTTCGCGCCGCGCCTGGGCCAGTTCGGGTACATGCACCAGAATGAAGCCGTCGAGGGCGTCATCCTAATGCGCGTGGGCGAGCAGGCACAGGTGGTTCTCAAGCGCGTGGAGGCCATGACCCAGGAACTCAACGAGCATGTGCTGCCGCCGGACGTTAAGATCGTGCCCTACTACGACCGGCAAAGCCTGATCGGCGAGACCACCACCACGGTCGAGGACAATCTGCTGCGCGGCATGTTGCTGGTGCTGGTGATCCTCGGGCTCTTCCTGTTCAACGTGCGCACCGCGCTGATCGTGGCGGTGACCATTCCGTTCGCCCTGCTGTTCTCCTTCATCTGCCTGGACTGGGCTCACATTCCGGCCAACCTGCTCTCCATCGGCGCCATCGATTTCGGCATCATCGTGGACGGGTCGGTGGTGATGGTGGAAAACATCTTCCGCGAGTTGGCGGCCCGCAAGGACGAGGAATACGACCTTGCCGGCGTGATCCGCGCGGCGGCGCGCGACGTGGAGCGGCCCATCTTCTACGCCATCGCCGTGATCATCGCGGGCTACCTTCCTATCTACGTGCTGAGCGGCCCGTCCGGCCGGCTCTTCCAGCCCATGGCGGATACCATGTCGTTCGCCCTGGTGGGTGCGCTTCTGTGCACGCTCACCGTGCTGCCGGTGCTGTGCGCATACTTCCTGCGAAAACACGTGCACGAGCCGCGGGTATGGTTTTACGAGCGTATTCGCGCGGTCTACGGGCGGATGCTGGGCTGGTGCCTGCGCCACCGGTTCGTGACGGTGGCGGCGGTTCTGGCGGTGTTCGGCAGTTCGCTACTGCTGATCCCCTCCATCGGCGGCGAGTTCATGCCCCACCTGGACGAAGGCGCGCTGTGGGTGCGGGCGACGACGCCCTACACCATCTCGTTCGAAGAGGCTTCCAAGCTGTCGCCCGAGATCCGCGAGATCCTGATGAGCTTTCCGCAGGTCACCACCGTAGCCAACGAGTTGGGCCGCCCCGACGACGGCACCGACCCCACCGGCTTCTACAACAACGAATTCTACGTTGGCCTGAAGCCTTACAACGATGCGGCCTGGAAGGGCGAGATCCACACTAAGCCGCTGCTCATCGAGGCGGTGCAGAAGAAACTGGCGGCCTTCCCCGGCGTCATCTTCAATTACACACAGCCGGCCGAGGACGCCGTGGACGAAGCCGAAACCGGGCTCAAGAGCGCACTGGCGGTGAAGATCTTCGGCCCCGATCTCAACCTGCTCAACGAGAAGGCCACCGAGGTGAAGGACATTCTGACGAAGACGCCCGGGATTACCGAGATCACCGCGGTGCGCGAGACCGGCCAGCCCAGCCTGATCGTCACTCCCGACCGCGCCAAACTGGCGCGCTATGGGTTGAACGTGAGCGACATCAACACCCTGATCGGCACGGCCATGGGCGGGCAGGCCGCCACCCAGGTGATTCAGGGCGAGCGCCAGTTCGACCTGGTGGTGCGCATGCAGGAGCCCTTCCGCAGCGACGAGAACGCCATCCGCAACATGCTCATCGCCACGCCCGACGGCCAGTACATGCCGCTCGGCCAGTTCTGCGACGTAAGGGTGGAAAGCGGCGCCTCACTCATCTACCGCGAGAGTAACTCGCGCTATATCGGCGTGCAGTTCAGCGTGGAGGGACGCGACCTGGCCAGCGCCGTGGCCGAGGCCCGCAAGAGGGTGGACGCCGCCGTCAAACTGCCCATCGGGTATAAGTTCGATTGGGGCGGCGAGTACAAGGAGTATCTGGCATCGCGGGCGCAGATGAAGATCATCCTGCCCATGACCGTGATCCTGATTCTCGGCATCCTGTTCGCGCTCTACGGGAACTTCAAGTTCCCGGTCATCATTTTCCTGAGCGTGCTGGTCACCGAACCCGTGGGTGGGTTGCTGGCGTTGCGCCTCACGCACACCAACTTCAGCGTGTCCTCGATGCTGGGGTTCGTGGCACTGATGGGCGTGGCGGTGCAGACCAGCGTCATCTTGTACTCGTTCATCAACAAGCTGCGTCTGGAGGGGAAGGACATCCTGACCGCGACGCTTGAAGCCTCGCTGCTACGCCTGCGTCCCATCATGATGACCGCACTGGTGGCCTGTTTCGGTCTGCTGCCGGCAGCCATGTCCACGGGCATTGGCAGCGATTCGCAGAAGCCCTTCGCCATCGTGATCGTCGCCGGTCTGGCGTCCCGGCTGCTGCTTTCCATTTTCCTGTCGCCGGTGCTTTATGCGCTGGTGGCGCGCGACGGAGATACGTTACAGGTATGAGGTTACCCATGCGAGAGGTTATTGGTGCGGTCTGATATTGGCGGCGGTGGCGCAGTTCGCATCGCCGCAAACCGCAGGCGGCGTTGGACTGGCCGCAGGTGCGGGCCAAATTCGCCGCTGCCAACCCCAGTTTGCGGGCGGGCGAAATCAATATCGACGAATCGAAGGCCGCCGAGATTACGGCGTACCTGCGCCCGAATCCGGGTGCGACATTCAGCCTCGATCAGTTGCAGCCGTTCTCGTTTCAGCCCTACCGGCCGCTGACGGCGGTGTTTCCGATGATCGGCTTGAGCTACCTGCACGAGCGCGAACACAAGCGCGAACTGCGGCGGGACAGCGCCCGGGAAGCCACCGCCATCAGCCAGTCGCAACAGGCCGACCTGATCCGCACGCTGGCTCTTCAGCCTGCGCAGCGCCTTCGTCCAGACCTTGCAGGCGAAGGCCGTGCTGGCATTGGCAAAGGACAACCTGGAGTATTTCGACAAGGAGCTGGCCATCAGCCGCGACCGCTTCAAGGCGGGCGACATCGCCCAGGTGGATCTGAACCGCCTGGAGTTGCAGCGGGTGCAATACGAATCCGATTTCCAGACGGCGCAGGTGAATCTGCGAACCGCCAAGATCCAGTTACTGCAACTGCTCAACGACCGGACCCAAGTGGACCGCTTCGATGTTACCGGGCCATTCGATTTCAACGAGCGCATCCTCCCGGTGGATGAGTTTCGCACGCAGGCGCTGGATACGCGGCCGGATCTGAAGGCCGCCGTGCAGGCCATCGAGAAGGCCAAGACGGATCACCGGCTGGCGGTGGCCAACGGCTCGACCGACCCTACGTTCACGTTCGATGCTGGCCATAACCCGCCGCTGCAGGGCTACATCGGTTTCGGCGTGCAGATTCCGCTGCGGATTTTCGACCGGAACCAGGGCGAGAAGCTGCGCACGGAACTGGACATCGCGCACGCCGAAAAGCTTAAGGAGGCCGCCGAGGCGCATGTTTACGGCGACGTGGATTCGGCCTACGCGACGCTGGCGAGCACGGTGGAGTTGCTGAAGCCCTACAAGGCGAAATACCTGCAACTGGCCACGAACATTCGCGACACCACCGAATATTCCTACCAGCACGGCCAGGCCGCGCTCCTGGACTACCTGGATTCGCAGCGAGACTACCGCGCGACTTACGTCGCCTACCTGAACCTGGTGGGAGCGTACCTGTCGGCCGCGGCGCAGGTGAATCTGGCGGTGGGGCGGGAAGCGGTGCAGTAAGGGCTCGGCCCCAAAAATAGTCCTTGACACAGTGTAGTTTGCGTTGCAGACTAGATTGCATGAAGGACGAGGCCGCAGGGCAACCAGGTTCCCCCGGCCGCCGCGCCGCGGTTTACTGGTTCAGCGACGGGCTTCCCGAGATGGCCTTCGGGCTGGCCTATCTCATTTTTGGTGGCGTGGGGATGGTCCGGAGTCTTCACGCGCCAAGCCACTGGATGGGGCCCATTGTGTATGCGGCCCTGCTCGGGTTCATGATCCTGTTCGTGTGGGACCGAAAGATCCTCGATCGCCTCAAGGCCCGTTTGACGTATCCCCGCACGGGGTACGTTCGCCCGCCGGCGCCTCCGCGGGGATCCGGGAAAGACGAGAACGTTACCGGCTTCCCGTGGTCCACCGTGTGGCTGTTCTGGGTAGCTTTGACCTTCGTCCACTTCTGGGACAGCCAGTGGATGGTGCCGCTTCTGATGGCTGTGGTGGCCGCGTGGATCTACGCCGCCAACCGCCGGGAAGCGCGCCCATACGTGTGGTGGAGCGTGCTGCCGATTGCCGTGGCGGGGCTGGCCTCCGCCTGGCTGGATCTGTCGGTCAAGAGCCGCGAGTTCCTGCCGATCCTGATTGGCGGAGCGTGGCTGCTGGCGCGAGGGACCTGGACGCTGGTGCACTATCTGCGGGCGCATCCGCGCTCCGCGGCTATGGAGGCGACATCCCATGAATGAGGGCATCCGGGACCTCGCCGCAGGGCAACCCGATTCTCCCGGCCGCCGCGCCGCCGCCTACTGGTTCAGCGACGGGCTCCCGGAGATCGTGTTCGGGCTGCCCTATCTCATGTGGGGCGCCGCTGGGTTGGCATGGCGCCTCGATATCGGGAGCTACTGGGCCTTCTTCGCCGTCACGACGGTGGCCATGTGCGGGTTTTTCGTGGTGCTTTTGTTCGACCGGGAGATCCTCAATTTCCTCAAGGCGCGGGTAACCTATCCCCGCACCGGATATGTTCGCCCGCCCGCGATTCCGAGATCGCCCTCCGGCGGCACGGCCGGCGCGGCAAACCCGAAACCCCGCGACAGGAACGTCACTCTCTTTCGCGACTCCACCGCATATATGTTCGTTGCAGCCTTCGCCATCGTTCTCTGGGCGGACGGACGCTGGGGAGTGCCCGTTGCGATGACCATTGCGACCGTGCTGATATACTTTCTCAGCCGCCACGAAGCGCGGCCGTACTCCTGGTGGAGCGTGTTGCCCATCGCCGTGGCGGGGTGGGCCACCGCCTGCATGGATCTGCCACGCAATGGCCGGGAGTTTCTTCCGGTCCTGATCGGCGGAGCGTGGCTGCTGTCGCGAGGAACCTGGACGCTGGCGCGCTACCTGCGGGCGCATCCCCGCCCTGTGGCCGTGGAGCCGGCCGCCCATGAATGAGCGCATTCAGGATCTTGCGCAGATCGACCGGCTGATTCACGAACCGGTGCGCCTCATGATCATGACGATTCTTCAGGGCGTCGAGGAAGCGGACTTTCTCTATCTGCAGCGCGAAGGCGGGTTCACCCAGGGCAACCTGTCGAGCCATCTCGCTAAGCTGGAAGAGGCCGGGTACGTGGGCATCGAGAAGAAGTTCAAGGGCAAGTTTCCGCTGACGGTTTGCCGCCTGACTCCCAGAGGGAAGCGGGCGCTGGAGGGTTATTCCCAGACGCTGGTGGCGGCGTTGCGGGTGAGCCGGGTACGATAGCCGTTGTGGGGCGGGATGGCTGTCATCGGAGATCGTTTGGTGCACCCGGCAATCGGCCTGGGCGGCCGTGTGCAAGCGTCGAAAGGCGGGTTGACGGGGTACCCTTTGGGTCCGCCGCAGGTTACCAACCTGCCCCGCAGAGCAGCAGAGCCGCAACCCAACCGCGCGGGATAATCCGGGCTGCCGGGGGCCAGGTCGTCTCGCGCGGGCGAGCTCCGCTCGCCGGGCCGATTAACAATCGGCCGCAGGCTGCCAGCCTGCCCCACATAAAACCGTCGCGGCGCGCGAAGGATTTGACAGGTAGTAGTACATGGCTGCGCACCAGCAAGTATGTGCGGCTTCGCCCTGGCAAGTAGGCATGTGGAGGAAGACGTCATGACAATCGCCGATCTGGCCCGGATACCGGGCCGCACGTATCCGGCCAGGCGCCGCACGCGGAACCTGGTGGGCGGCGCCAGCCCCATTCAAGCCACCGCTTTCTCCATGGGCCACGTCACCCTGGAACCGGGCGGCGGCCAGGTGCCGTGGCACAACCAGGAGCAGGAAGAAGTCTACTTCATCGTGGAGGGCTCGGGCGAAATGTGCCTGGGCGAGGAGCGGCGCGAACTGTCTGCCGGACAGGCCGTGTACATCCCTCCGCGGGTGTTCCACCAGCTCACCAATACGGGAGACGCGCCCATGCTGATGATTTACTGCTACGGCCCCGCCGGCGACGTGGCCCACTGGCGGCAGGAACTGGACGGATCGCTGCCGCGCGCCGGAATGGAAGCGCCGCCGCTGCCCGCTGGAGCGCGCCCGCAGTGCAAGGAGAAACCATGACCCACACCGTCGGCATTATCATGAACGGCGTGACCGGCCGCATGGGGCTGAACCAGCACCTGCACCGGTCGATTGCGGCCATCATCGGCCAGGGCGGCATTCGTCTGGACGGCGGCGAGCGAATCTTGCCCAAGCCGCTGCTGGTGGGCCGCAATGCCTCCAAGCTGCAGGCCATCTCGGAAAGCTGCGGCGGCCTGCCGTGGACCACCGACCTGGATGTGGCGCTGGGGGACGCGGCGTACTCCGTGTATTTCGACGCTCAGACCACCGATCGCCGCGCGGACGCCGTGCGCCGGGCCATCGCCGCGCGAAAGCACGTCTACTGCGAGAAGCCGGTGGCGGGCGACCTGGCCACCGCGCTGGACCTGTACCAGCGCGCCCGCGCGGCCGGCGTGAAACACGGCGTGGTGCAGGACAAGCTCTGGCTTCCCGGCCTGGCGAAGCTGGCCAAATTGCGCGACGACGGCTTCTTCGGCCGGATTCTCTCGGTGCGCGGCGAGTTCGGCTACTGGGTGTTCGAGGGCGACAGGGTTCAGCCGCAGCGGCCGTCCTGGAACTATCGCCAGGAGGATGGCGGAGGCATCATCCTCGACATGCTGTGCCACTGGCGCTATGTGCTCGACAACCTGTTCGGCAAGGTGAAAGCGGTGAGCTGTCTGGGCGCCATCCACATCCCCCGGAGGTGGGACGAAAGCGGCAAGCCTTACGACTGCACCGCCGAGGATTCCGCCTACGCCAGCTTCGCGCTGGGGGGCGGCGTGGTGGCCCAGTTCAACTCGTCCTGGTGCGTGAGAGTGCGCCGCGACGACCTGTTGACGTTGCAGGTGGACGGCACGGAGGGCTCCGCCGTGGCGGGCCTGCGCGAGTGCTGGAAGCAGCCGTATGCCGCGACGCCGCGTCCGGTGTGGAACCCCGACGTGGAAAGCCCGTTGAGCTACTTCGAGGGATGGGAAAAGGTGGACGATTCCCGGGAGTTCGACAACGCGTTCAAGACGGAGTGGGAGCTGTTCCTGCGCCACGTGGTGAGGGACGAGCCGTTCCGCTGGAACCTGCTGGAAGGCGCCAAGGGCGTGCAACTGGGCGAGATCGGCATGGAATCCTGGCGGCAACGGGCTTGGATGGATGTGCCGGAACTGGCTGCGGAGTGAAGGCGGGCTGTTGTCTTGCGGAGTGGGCTGTCAACCGCTTTCCGAGGCTTGCATAAGGGTCGTCAGGCGGCCGATTGACAATCGGCCGCAAGTTAACAACCTGCCCCACAAAACACCCTACAGGCGGTTGATCAGGCTGGCCACGTAGCCGGCGCCGAAACCGTTATCGATATTCACCACTGTCACGTTGCTGGCGCAACTATTCAGCATCCCCAGCAGCGCCGCCAGGCCGTTGAAACTGGCGCCGTAGCCCACGCTGGTGGGGACGGCGATCACCGGGCACGAGACCAGGCCGCCCACCACGCTGGGCAGCGCGCCTTCCATACCGGCGCACACCACCGCTACGCGCGCTGCCGAGAGCCGTTCGCGAAAGTGCATGAGGCGGTGAATTCCGGCGACGCCCACGTCCTGGATGGAGTCCACCTCGTTGCCCATGGTCTGGGCGGTGACCTGGGCTTCCTCGGCGACCGGAATATCGCTGGTGCCGGCGCATACCACGGCGATCCGCCCCTTGCCGCCGATGGTGCGGTCGCGCCAGAAGCGGATGGCGCCGGACAGCGGGAAGTACTCCGCCTCGGGCAGGCGCGCCGTCACCACGTCGGCGCAGGCGCGGTCGGCGCGGGTGATGAGCACATTGCGGGAATTGTCCAGCAGCCGGGCGGCGATCTCGGCCACCTGCTCGGGCGTCTTCCCCTTGGCCAGGACGACCTCCGGCATGCCGTGCCGCAAGGCGCGATGGTGATCCAACTTGGCGAATCCCAGGTCTTCGAACGGCATGTGGCGCATGCGCCCGATGGCGGCGTCCACATCCACCGCGCCGTCGCGCACCTGTTCGAACAACGATCGCAGTTGGTCCTGGTCCATGAGGCCAGAATATCAGGTAACCCGGGGGCGCTGCCGGTTAAACACCGGCCGTCACCACACAGCCGGGCGCGGCGCCGGGCAGCGCTTGCTTCGCGAGCCGTTCGCGAAACCGCAGGTGGCGCAGACGGGTGAGTTCCACCAGTGGACGCCAGACCGCGTGCACCAGGTCGTGTTTGATCAGCACGTGCCAGAACCGGTTGGAGCGTTTGTACAGATACGACATGGCCAGGTACGGCACGATGGCCCGCCAATCTTCCGGCCGGCGCCGCCAGATGGAGGCGTGCGAGAAGAGTCTGCGGTAGGTCCACGCATAGCCTTCCTCCAGTTCTTCGGGCGTCATGTGGCGCGGACGGAAGACGGCGTGCGAGGTGTCGTAGAGGCTCCAGTCACGGTGCAGCAGCCGGCCGGCGGCTTCCATTTGCCGGAACAGCGGCGTGGCGGGGTACGGGGTCAGGATGTGAAAGGTGGAGCACTCGATGCGGTTGTCTTCCACCCACGCGGCGGTGCGCGCGAAGACGTCCTGGCGGTCGTGATCGAATCCCAGAACGAAGGAACTGTTGACCTGGATGCCGTGGCCGTGCAGGATGCGGACGCGCCGCGCGTAGTCGGCGGTCCTGGGGGTTTTCTTGCGCGAGTCGGCGAGGTTCCGGTCGGTGAGCGATTCGAAGCCCACGAAGACGCCGGTGCATCCCGCCAGCGCCATTTCGCGGATCGTGCCTGGGTCGTCGGTCACGTCGATGGAAACGGCCGCGCTCCAGATTTTCCGCAGCGGCCGCAGGGCATGGCACAGCGCGCGCAGGTACTCGCGGTTGGAACCGAGGTTGTTGTCTGTGAAGACGCCGTAGGGCTGATCGTCCGCGGCGAACTCGGAGGCGATCTGCGCGGGATCGCGCATGCGGTAGGGCATCCGCAGGCCATCGGTGGCCAGGTAACAGAAGCCGCAGCGGTTGTGGCAGCCGCGCGTGGCGATCAGGCTGCTGGTGGTCAGGAAACTTTTGCGTGGCAGCAGCGAGCGTTGCGGAGCCGGGTCCTCGCGGTACTGGTTCGCGTACGTGGCGGCATAGCGCGGCTGGATGCGCCCGGCCTCGACGTCGGCCAGGATCCGCGGCCAGAGTTGGACGCCGTCCCCCAGCGCCAGGGTGTCGGCGTGCGGGGCGCATTCGTCGGGACACGACATCACGTGCAGTCCCCCGAGGACGACCTTGCACCCGCGCTTCCGGTGCCAGGCGGCCAACTCGAACGCCCGCCGCGCGAACGTGAGATGGACCGTGATGCCCACCACTTCCGGCATGGGCTGCCGGGGCGGCCGCCCGTGGAGCAGGTTCTCATCCCAGTACTCGACGCGCCAGTGGTCCGGCGTGGTGGCCGCGAAACTGGTCAAGGCCAGGGTGGGCGTCAGCACGTGCTTGCCGAAGCTGGCGTTGGGGTCCTTGGGATAGAAGGGATTGATCAGAAGGGCGTACCGCGGCTGAATTTCGCCGTGGGGAACGCGGTCATCCAGAACGGGAGGGTGCAGCATTTCGGGGGGCATCCAGGGGCGTCGCATATATACTTTGTACTACAAAGTTCTTCGTGATGCAAGCTATTGCCGGTGCGCCGGTTGCCGGGCGCATAATGGAATTCGCATGTCCGCAACCGCATCCAAGACGTTCCAGGCCACGCTGGAGCCAATGGCCTCGCGCCTGAACTGGGTGGTGGCGCGCATCCCGTTCGACGTCCCGGAAGTCTGGGGAACGCGCGCCCAGTTGAAAGTGAAGGGCGACATCAACGGCTTCCCGTTCCGCGGCTCGCTGTTCGCCGCGGGCGGTGGCGCGCACATCCTGCTGGTGAACAAGCGCATGCAGGCCGGTGGGAGGGCGGGCGCCGGCGCCACGGCGAAGTTCCGCCTGGAACCCGACACCGGGGAGCGCACCGCCGCCATCCCGCCCGAACTGCTGCGCATCCTCTCCGAGGAGCGCGCTCTGCTGCGCTGGTACCGCGCGTTGAATTACTCGACGCGGCACGACATCGCCAACTGGATCGAGGAAGTGAAGAGCCCCGAAGCCCGCGATCGCCGCGCCGGGCAGCTTGCCGAGCGGTTGCTGGCGACGATGGAAGCGGAAACGGAACTGCCGCCGGCCATCCGCATGGCGTTTGCGCACGATCCCCGCGCGCGGCAGGGTTGGGAACTGATGTCGCCGGCGCGACGCCGCGGGCACCTGATGGGCATCTTCTATTACCGCGAGCCCGGGGCGCAAGCGCGGCGGATTGCCAAGGCAGTGCGGGATGCAGTCGAAGTGGCGGAGAAGGCCGGGAAGAAGCGGCGGGGTTAGGGGCGGGGCGGGAAGACGTACCGGGCGGATCTCGCCGATATCCGACTGCTACGAGGCGCAACTATAATGAAAGTTGGCGCTGGAGTTCGAGTGGGACCCAAAGAAGGCCGCGGCAAACCTGGCCAAACACAGAGTCTCGTTCGAGGACGCGGCAACGGTCTTCGGCGACCCGCTGGGCAGGATCGTGGCAGACCCGCGCCATTCCTCCGAGGAGGAGCGGTTGGTGCTGCTGGGCCTTTCGGAAGCAAAGCACCTACTCGCAGTCATGTACGTGGACCGCGGCGAGGCGGTTCGAATCATCAGCGCGCGGCGCGCCACACGGGGCGAGCGAAGACACCATGAAGAAGTCAACAACTAAGCGCAAGGCCGCTGGCCAAGCCGGCGCCGACGAGATCCTTCCGGAGTACGATTTCAGCAGTTCCTCGCCCAACAAGTACGCTTCGCGGTATGCCGCGGGCAGCGCCGTAGTAGTGCTGGAACCCGACGTGGCCGCAGCCTTCCCAAGTTCGGGAGAGGCCAATGAAGCCTTGCGCGCCCTCGCGGGAATCATCCTGAGGAGTCGCGCTCGCCGCCCGGCGTTGCGCCGAGGTCTCTAGGCGGGACGATTCCGAATGAGCATCCAGAAGCCAGCCGACGATTTCGAGTTGCTTCTCCGCGTTGCCGAGGATCCCGTCCGGCTCCTCGGCGCGAAGTCCTTCCCGCTGTTTGAGCCCTTCAGGTTCGGATACGAAAGCGGCCTGCCAACCGGTGCCAGCTTCCGGGAGTTACCCGCACCTGGGTTTTACGGAGGCACAGCGCGAATTCCGGAAGCGCCAACTCAATAGAATCTCTTACAAAGAGTAAGTGGGTAAGGGGGCGACCGCCGGGGTTGGGAGTGACAACCGGGCTTCCCAGACGCTGGCCGGCTCGGTCAACGTTGGGGGCGCCGGGCAGGGTGAGCGGAAGCTCCATGGCTGGGCGCCAGTGGAACAGCGCGGCGCGGGTGGAGGGAATCGCGAACGAGTTGTGGTAGCTCGCCGCACGCAGATCCCACGAACCCGGGCACCAAGGCACCGGCTACGGTATCTAACATATAAGTATGACCACGCGGCTGATGGCGTGCGCTCTGGCTCTCGGGCTGCCGCTCTGGCCCTGCAAGATGCAGCGGTACACGATGGGCCGAAATCACTGCTGTCCGGCTAAACTTTTTTCTACCTTGATAAATGGCTTAGAATCAGCGTGATGGGGGGAAGATCGGATTTTTCGATTTCAACTTTTTCCGGCGCGCGTGGGGAAGAAACCGCCGCGGCGGACTCTTCGCCGATGGCCGACAATGAGGGGTGAATGCCGGCCAGACCGTATTTGCTCAGCTCATGGACTACCTGCCCTCCTACGAGTTTCAGAAGTGTGTCGTTCGATATCGCGGCGATGCTCACGCGAGGGGTTTCTCTTGCCGGGACCAATACCTGGCGATGGCCTTCGCACAGTTGACTTACCGCGAGAGCCTACGCGATATCGAGGCTTGCCTACGCTCGATGAGCGGCAAGTTGTACCACATGGGCTTCCGTGGCCGCGTGGCGCGCACCACGCTGGCCGATGCCAACGAGAGCCACGACTGGCGGATCTACGCCGACTTCGCGCAGGTCTTGATCGGCATCGCCCGCCCACTCTATGCCCACGATCCTATCGGCGTGGACTTGGCGCACAGCCTCTACGCATTGGACTCCACGACGATCGACCTGTGTCTGTCGTTGTTCCCGTGGGCCAAGTTCCGCAAGCACAAGGGCGCCGTCAAGATGCACACCCTGCTGGATCTGCACGGCAATATCCCCACGTTTATCAGCATTACGGACGGCAAAGTGCACGACGTCAATGTCCTCGACGAGATCTTGCCGGAGGCCGGAGCGTTCTACGTCATGGACCGCGGCTACGTCGATTTCGAGCGCCTCTACCGCTTCACGCTCAGTTCGGCGTTCTTCGTCGTGCGCACCAAATCCAACGTCCTGCTCCAGCGCCGCTACTCGCATCCGGTGGACAAGGCCACCGGCGTGCGCTCCGATCACTCCGTCATCCTGACCTCCATCGGTTCGGCGAAGGCGTACCCGGATGTGCTGCGGCGCGTGAGCTATCTGGATGTGGAAACCAGGAAGCGGTTCAAGTTTCTCACCAACAACTTCGCACTGCCGGCACTTACTATCGCCAAGATCTACAAGTGCCGCTGGCAGGTGGAACTGTTCTTCAAGTGGATCAAGCAGCACTTGCGGATCAAGGCGTTCTACGGCACCAGCGAGAACGCGGTGAAGACGCAAATCTGGATCGCTGTCTCGGTCTACGTGCTGGTGGCCATCGTCCGCAAGCGCCTGGGGCTGGAGGCGAGCCTCTACCAGATTCTACAGATTTTGAGCGTGACGCTTTTCGAGAAAACGCCCGTTTTACAGGCACTTCAAGCGCCGGACTTCGAAAACGATTTAGGCGATTCCGCCAACCAGTTGATTCTGTTCGACTTTTAGCCGGACACTAGTGGGCCGAAATATTCAGTTGTCCGAGACGATTGCCATCGTGGACGTGATTCCCAGTGCCCCATCCTTCACCGCGACAGCTACTGTTCGAGAGTATCTCAAGGATAACAGCGGACGGCCGCGAACGACATTCGCGCTCCCGAGGCTCTGTCCATACCTTCCCGATGGCAAGGGAATCGCGGTTCTCCTGAGGAGTGGATGGCAGTCGAGCCAGTCGCCGGTGTTGGAAGTCTACACGGCGCCGGCGGATCTCGCCGACCTGCGGGCGCTGGTGAAACTCTATGCGCTGGGCTCCGAGCGGGCGCGGCTCGACGCGCTGCGGGCACGCCTGAACGAGGGCAATCCCCGGTACCGGGAGCAGCTCTTCGACGACCTCCGTAACATGCGGGAACCGGGGAACTACCCGATCATGACCGGTCTCTATCCGGAGCTGGACAAGGCGGGGCGGCTGCGCCTCATCGAACTGATCGGATATATCGGCGACACGCGCGGCGTGCCGGTGTTGCTGCGTGCGCTGGAGGGGAATGACGCGGATCTTGCGGGTGCGGCGCGGGCGCAATTGACTTACTTCCGGGGAGCGCCGGGCGTGCGGGAGTCGCTGGACCGGCACCCCGCTCCCATCACTCCCGAGAGCGACACACAAGGAGCGTTCCGGCTCTTCCGCGAGAGCAAGAAGAAAGAGGCGCTCCCGTTTTTGCTGGCCGTGGCTGCGCGTGAGAGCGAGTCCCCGTGGAGCCGGATCTGGCCGGCGCTCGACGTGATCGACCAACTGGATGCGGCCGGGAAGAGCGGCCTACGCACGAAGATGTGGCCGCTGCTGCTGCGGTTGGCGCGCGAGGGAGACTACCTGCAGATCGCCGATGTGGCGCGGATACTACGCAGTTTGCCAGACCCCGGCAATCTGCCTGTACTGCTGTCTCTTCTCGGCCGCAAGGAGTTCGTCGGACAGAATACGCCATACGTAGCGGCGATGGCCATCCGGGAACTCGGCCCGGGCGTCCGGGATGCGGCGCTGGCGCGCCTGGTGGAGATGGCGGAGGCGGAAGCCAAGGAAAAGAATCTTCGGATCGCCGGCGAGCCGCTGGTGGCGTTGGCATGGCTGGGCGGCGAGCCGGAGTTCCAGCGGACCAAGCCCATTTGGGGAGACGATCTGCACCCGCTGTGGGGCGTGGCGCTCCAGCGCGACGAAGGGGCTTTTCTTTTGCAGGCTCTGCGCACACCCGGCAAGCTGCCCGCCGAGGCTGTCAACTGGATCGTGACCCGGTTGGGCGAACTCAAGGAACGCCGCGCCGTGAGTGCGCTGGCGCAGCAGTTGCAGAACCAAAGCTCGGATGTGGTGCGGAGCGCGCAGGAGTCGTTGATCCGGATCGGGGGATCGGAGGTAGCCTCGGCCGCGAAGGCCCTGCTGGACGGCAAGGGACCGGCACCGGCGCGGGAAGCCGCACTGAACATCCTGTACGGATTGAATGGCCCGGAGTCGCTGCCGTATCTTCGCAAGGCTATCTCCGATGACAACCTGCGGACCACGGCGCTGTTCCTGCTAGGCAATGTCGGGACGGCGCAGGATCTGAAAGTTCTGGCGCCGATGAGCGATTTCTGGACCGGCGACCGCCAATGGCACTACTGGTTCATGCTGGCAACCGCCGAGATTCGGGAACGGAACCCGTAAGAAGCGATCGGGAGCCGGGCGGTTCACCCGCTGGTCGAGTGCACGATTTCGCTCACCGCCGCCAGGTGCGGCCGCATCGGTTCGAACAAGGCTGCCGGCACGGTCACCGTGGGGGCCCCGGGCAGGGCGACGGTAAACTCCATGGCCGGGCGCCAGTAGAGCCGAGCCTCCCGGGTGGATTGAATGGCGCCCCATGGGATGAGCCACGGTTGAACCGGACTCCAGGCCTTGATGTACAGCCCAGCCGCGCTCACGACGATGGTGGCCGAGTTGCGGTATCTCACAGTGCCGACGGCAATGGTCTGGCGGGTGAAGCGCTGCCCCGCCGGTTCGGCGACCGTGCCGAAGCCGCCCGGCAGCGGCGCGATGGATTTGCGCGCCAGCAGCACGAGTACAGCGATAATCCCGCACATGGCCCCTGCCGCCAACAGCAGCAGAGACAGCGAAAGCGCCGTTTCCATGACTCCACTTATGATAGATCAAAACCGGACGGGGGGTTCCAAAATGCGGGCGCCAACCTGCCCAGTCGGCCGGCCGCAATCCGCAATCCGCTAAGATAGACCGGTGGAGCAGATCGGCCTGGAATTCGACCTGGCGCCCGAACGGCGCGTGTTGACGGTGGGCGAATTGAACGCCGCCGTCCGCGCGGCGCTCGACGAAGCGTTTCCGGACGTGTGGGTGGCGGGTGAAATCTCCGGCCTCAAACTGGCATCGAGCGGCCACTATTACTTCACGCTCAAAGATAAGGACGCGCAGGTGAGGTGCGTGGCCTTCCGCCAGGCGCACCGCTTCTGGAAATTCAAGCCGCGCGACGGACTGGCGGTGCTGGCGCGCGGCCGCGTGGAGCTCTACGAACCGCGTGGCGAGTACCAGTTGCAGGTGGAAATGCTGGAGCCTCAGGGCCTGGGCGCGCTGCAACTGGCCTTTGAGCAGCTCAAGAAGAAGCTGGCCGCCGAGGGGCTGTTCGAGCCCGCGCGCAAACGCCCGCTTCCGCGTTTTCCGCGGCGCATCGGGATTGTCACGTCGCCGCGCGGCGCCGTCATCCACGACCTGGTGCAGATTCTCTCGCGCCGCTCGCCCGGCGTGTGGATCCGCGTGTTCCCCGCGCTGGTGCAGGGCCAGGGCGCGGTGGAAGAGGTTTGCCGGGGCATCGACTATTTCAGCCGCTCGGACTGGGCCGAAGTGGCGATTGTGGCCCGCGGCGGCGGCTCGCTGGAAGACCTCTGGACCTTCAACGAGGAGGCTGTGGCGCGGGCCATCGCGGATTGCCGCATCCCCGTGGTCTCGGCGGTGGGCCACGAGAGCGACGTCACCATCGCCGATTTCGTGGCGGACCTGCGCGCGCCCACGCCCTCGGCGGCGGCCGAGCTGGTGGTGCCGGAGCGCGAAGAGTTGATGGAGCGCGTACGGCACGCCCGCGGCAAGGCTGTGCAGGCGGTCCGGTACCGGTTGGCCATGCTCGACCAGCGCCTGCGCAGGCAGGGGATCGAGCGCGCACTGGGGCTGCTGCACCGGCGGGTGGGCCGGGGCTTGCAGCGCGTCGACGAGATGGACTACCGCCTGCGCGAAGCTATGCGCGCGGCGTTGGACGCGCGCCAACGGAGGCGGCGGAGCCTGGAAGAGCGCCTGCGGCGGTTCGAACGTCCGGCCGCGGCTCTCGACCGGCCGGCGGCGCCTGGAAGCCTCCCGGATGAAGCTCGAGCAAACTCTCGCTCTGCGTCTGACGCGGCAGCGCGGCGCGCTCGACCGGCTCTCGGCCAAGCTGTCGCAGTTGAGCCCGTTGCTGATTCTGGAGCGGGGATACGCCATCGTGTCGACGGGCGCTGGAATCGTCAAGCAGCCGGCCGACGCGCCCGCCGGCTCGCGCATCCACGTGCGCGTGGCCAAGGGCGAATTCGACGCGAAGGTGGAAGCGCCGCGCCGCAAGCCGAGGGTCAGACGCTGAGGGCCGCCACGTGCGCCGAGGCCGCCGTCGCAAGGCCGGCAAGGTTGTACCCGCCCTCCAGCACCGAAACCAGGCGCCCGCCGGCGGAATGGGCGGCGATCTCCATGACGGCTTCGGTCAACGCCGCGAAATCCTCGTCGGTGAGAGTGAAGCGGCCCAGCGGGTCGCCGGCGCGGGAATCGAATCCGGCGGAGACCAGCACCAGGTTGGGCCGGTACTCCCTGGCGGCGGGCAGCAGCCCATCGCGAACCGCGCCCAGAATTTCGCGGCGTCCGGCGCCGGGCGGGAAAGGGAAATTCATGGTGGCGCCAACGCCGGAGCCCGCGCCCGTTTCGTCGGCGCGGCCGGTTCCGGGATATAGCGGCCACTGGTGGGTGCTGAAGTAGAAGACGGTCGGGTCGGAGTAGAAGAGGTCCTGGGTACCGTTGCCGTGGTGGACATCCCAGTCCACGATTAACACCCGGTCCAAGCCGTGCTTGCGCTGCGCGTAGCGCGCCGCGAGCGCCACGTTATTGAACACGCAGAAACCCATTCCGCGGGCGGCGCCGGCATGATGGCCCGGCGGACGGACCACGCAGAACGCGTTGCGGGCGCGCCCTTCGACCACCGCATCCACGGCATTCAGCACGCCGCCAGCGGCCCGCACGGCGGCTTCCCACGAAGCCGGCGAGATTTCGGTATCGCCGGTGCTGAGATAGTGCGCGCCCGAAGCGATATCGCGCCGCGCCGTGTCCAGGTAACCGGAGGTGTGGCACAGGAGCAGTTCGTCAAGGGTAGCGGCGCGCGGCTGGATGGGGACAAGCCGGTCGAGCAACCCGGCCCCGCGCAGTCCTTCCAGGACGGCGTCGAAGCGCGCGGGGCACTCGGGGTGGGGACGCCCGGCGAGATGTTCCCGGCTGACGGGGTCGGCCAGCAGCGCGGTGGTGTGGGTCATGACTCACCGCCCATAGGTGGCCAGCGCGAGACGGGAAGCAGTTGCGATGCTGGCGGCGCGCAACTGGATGGAGCCAATGCGGCCGGACAGCCCGGCCTCGCGCAGTCCTTCCAGGACGGCGTCGAAGCGCCCGGGGCAGCCGGGGTGGGGACGCCCGGCGAGGTGTTCCCGGCTGACGGGGTCGGCTAGCAGCGCGGTGGCGAGGGTCATGGTTTACCGCCCGTAGGTGGCCAGCGCCAGCAACGGAAAGTAGTTGCGATACATGTGATAGGTGAGGTAGAAGACGCCGGGGAAACCGGTGCCGGTGGCCAGCGCTTCGTGCCAGGTGCCGTCGGGCCGCTGGGATGCCAGCAGGTACTCCATCCCGCGCTGGGCCCCGGGCAGATCGCGCTTGCCGGCGGCGGCCAGTCCGAGCAGTGCCCAGGCCGTCTGGCTGGCGGTGGACGCGGCGTGAACGTAGCGCTTCTGGTCATAGCTGAGACAGCTCTCGCCCCAGCCGCCGTCGCGGTTCTGAACCGACGTCAAAAACTCCGCGCCGCGCTCGATGGCCGAGTGGCCGGCCGGGAGGCCGCAGGCGCGCAGGCCGCGCAACGCGAGGAACGTCCCATAGATGTAGTTGACGCCCCAGCGGCCGAACCACGACCCGTCGCGTTCCTGCGATTGCAGCAGGAAGCGCGCGCCGCGCACCATGGCCTCGTGGGTGGGAGCGATGCCGCTACGGCTGAGAGCCTCCAGCACGCGGCCGGTGATGTCCGGACAGGTGGGATCCAACATGGCATTGTGGTCCGCGAAGGGGACCTTGTTCAGCAGCCGCCAGTTGTTGTCCACGTCGAAAGCCGCCCATCCTCCATCTTCCGATTGCATGCCGAGGAGCCAGGCTATGGCGCGGCGCTCCACGTTCGACTGGCGTTCGGGCGAGCGAGCGTGCGCGTGCCGCAGGGCCATCAGCACCATGGCGGTGTCGTCGATATCGGGATACCACTCGTTGGCGAATTCGAATGCCCAGCCGCTGGGTTCGAGGTCGGGCCGTTTGATGGCCCAGTCGCCCTTACGGCGCACTTCCTGGGTGAGCAGCCAGTCGGCCGCCCGGGTGAGGCCCGCCGGGGAAGCGCCGTGAAGCGCGGGCGCGCCGGCCTCGCCCAAAGCGAACATGCAGATGGCCGTGTCCCAGACAGGCGAAAAACATGGCTGGAACTGGAGCCGGCTGGGAGTTTCGGAAATCAGGCGCTCGAACTTGGCGACGGCATCCACAAAGTCCGGGTGGTCGGCGGCGTAGTTCAGGGAATCCAGCGCCATGATGAGGTACATCATGGAGGGGTAGATGGCGCCCAGGCCGTCGGAATAGTGGGTGCGCTCCATGATCCAACGCTCGGCTTCGCGGATGGCGCGCGCGCGGATATTCCGCAGCCCGCGCCGTTCCCAGAACTTGACGGCGCGATCCACCTGGGTGAACAGTAAGCCGGCGGCATCCCGCTTGGGCAGCGAGAGACGTTTCCCGGGGACGAACAACTCCTCCACCTTGAGGTTGCCGGGGGTGGGCCGGGTGTTGCCGATGGCCTGAACGATGGACAGCGGAAGGATGATGGCGCGCGTCCACGACGACATTTCGTACAGCAGGTCGCCCGGCACCAGCACCATTTCCGGTGGCACCGAGGGCACGTACTTGCGCGGATACAGGCCGAACAGCGAGAAGTTGATTTTGGTGTAGCTGTTGCAGGCCTGAAGTCCGCCCAGCGCCAGAATGCGTTGGCGGGCGCGCGCCATGGGGCCGGATTCGACATCGTGGCCGGCGATCTTCAGCACGGTGTAAGCGCGCACGGTAGCGTTCACTTCGGCGGCGCCGCCGGGAAAAATGTTCCACCCGCCGTCGGCCAGTTGCCGCGCCAGAATGAAGCGGCAGGCCTTATCGACGCGCTCCCGCGACGGCGGCCGCCAGGATGGCGTATCCGGGGAAGCCGGGTGGAGCCAGAGTTGGAGCAGGATGTAGTCGGACTCGAGCGTGGAGTCGGCCGTCAGTTCGCCGCACCAGTAGCCATCGGGATGCTGTTGGCGCGAGAGCGCGGAGACGGACCGTTCGACGGCGTGGGCCAGCCGCCGCGACTGCGTCTGGCGCAGCTCCGCGGCCTGGTGAAGCGCGCTCCGGCGCGCCCGGTCCTCGGTCGATACCCAATCGGCGCTCATGGCTTACTCTTGAGTATAACTGGAGCGGGAAGGGCCAGCCGGAGAATGCCAAGGAGGTAGTGTTAGAATGGAACCGTCAGCCGTGGCGAAGTGGCGGAACTGGCAGACGCACCAGACTCAAAATCTGGCGCACTTCACTGTGCGTGTGGGTTCGACCCCCACCTTCGCCACCATGCGGCTCCGTCTTCCTAACCCAGCGGCGGAAAGGCGCATCCGATGACGCTCCGCACTGCTTCCGCGGCGTTCCTTCTGGCGGCATCGCTGGCGCACGCGCAGATCGCCACGCTCCCGGCCGACGTGTGGACCGACGTGGCTTCCGCCAAGGTGAAGTCCATCCTGCGGGAAATGGGGCTGGATGCCGCCGAAAAGACCGGCGAAAAGTCCACGGTTTTCAATTTCCGGTTGGCTGGCCACGGGGTCAGCCTGGATAGCCACACGAGTTTCATGGAGCTGCAACTGGCCCTATCCGACAAGGTGAACGCGGCGGCCATGAACGAATGGAATCGTACCCATCGCTTCACCCGCGCCTACATGGATACGGACGGAGGCGCCACGCTCGAGGCCGACCTGGACTACGGCGGCGGAGTCACGAAAGCCGCTATCGAGGCCTTCATCAAGGGGTTCGGCGATGTCATCCCCGGCTTTGCGAAGGCGGTGCTGGAAGCCGGCGTGGCGGGCGGCGGGCTCCCCGCGGCAGCCTACCAGGCGGCCACCGGGGGCGGCAGCGGCGGCAGCGGCATCCTGACGATTTTGGAAGGGCGAATGAGCGTGCGTTACGATCCCTCCAAGTGGCATCGGACCCCCACCTCCGTCGCGGGCCGGTTGGAATTCAGCCACGTCTCGGGCGCGGGTTTCGCGGTGGTCATCGCCGAGCACACCGCCGTATCGGCGGACACCGTCGCCGACATCGGGTTTGCGAACATTCGCAAGCAGGATTCCGGCGCGCGGATGACGCTGAAGGAGAAGCGCCATATCGCGGGGGGCGACGTCTGGTTCCAGACCGTGGACGCCACCATCATGGGCATGCCGCTCACTTACTACGGCTACTACTACGGCGGCCCGGGCGGCGCCGTCCAGGTGCTGACTTACGCCGGAAGAAGCCTGATCGGCGGCTACCAGAAGGACTTCCTGGAGTTTCTCGACGGCTTGCGGGTGGCGGACTGAGGCGGCTGCCGCCCATCGGCGCAGATTCGAGTTACGCTCGACAGTGTGCAGACCATCATCGAGCCGTTCCGCATCAAGAGCGTCGAGCCGCTGCGCCAGACCACGCCCGCGGAACGCGAACGATTCCTCGAAGCCGCCGGGCACAACCTCTTCCTGATTGAAGCCCGCAACATCCTGATCGACCTGCTCACGGACTCCGGCACCAGCGCCATGTCCACCGGGCAGTGGGCCGCCCTCATGCGCGGCGACGAGAGCTATGCCGGCGCCGAGAGTTTCTTCCGTTTCCAACGCGCCGCCCAGGATCTTACCGGCTTCCGCCACATCATTCCCTGCCACCAGGGCCGCGCCGCCGAACGGATACTGTTCGGCGTGATGGCGAAACCCGGCCACACGATTCCCTCGAACACGCATTTCGACACCACCCGCGCCAACATCGAATTCACCGGCGCGCGGGCCGTCGACCTGCCCATCCCCGAAGCCGCCGATACGCAGGCCCGCCTGGATTTCAAGGGCAACATGGACGTGGCCGCGCTCGATGCTCTCATCGCCGCCGAGGGCGCGGAGCGCATTCCGCTCGCGATGCTCACGGTCACCAACAATTCCGGCGGCGGGCAGCCGGTTTCCATGGCCAACATGGAGGCCGTCAAGGCGGTGTGCGCGCGGCACGGCATCCCCTTCTACCTGGACGCCTGCCGGTTCGCCGAAAATGCCTGGTTCATCCACGAGCGCGAGCCCGGCTATGGCGACTGGTCGCCGAAACGCATTGCCCAGAAGATGTTTTCGCTCGCCGATGGCTGCACCTTCTCCGCCAAAAAGGACGCCTTCGCCAACATCGGCGGCCTGCTGGCCACCAACGACGACCGCGTGGCGCAGCTCGAAACCAACCTGCTGATTCTCACCGAAGGCTTCCCCACTTACGGCGGACTGGCCGGCCGCGACCTGGAAGCCATCGCCGTAGGCCTGGAGGAGATTCTCGACCCCGACTATCTGCGCTATCGCATCGTCTCGACCGGTTACCTGGGCCGCCACATCGCCGACCGCGGCGTGCCAATCGTCGAGCCGCCCGGCGGGCACGCCATCTACATCGACGCCGCCCGCATGCTGCCGCACATTCCGCCGCACCAGTTTCCGGGGCAGGCCCTGGCCGTGGAACTCTACCGGCACGCCGGCATCCGGTCGGTGGAGATCGGCTCGGTGATGTTCGGCGCCGCGGCGCGCCACGAGTTGCTGCGCCTGGCGATCCCGCGCCGGGTCTACACGCAGAGCCATATCGACTATGTGGTGGAAGCGATTCTGGAAGTGAACGCAAGGAAGGGGGAGATTCGCGGCATGGAGATCGTCGAGCAGCCGCCGTTCCTGAGGCACTTCAGCGCGAGGTTTCGGACGCTGGGGGGGTGAGGGGCGATGGCTGGCGGACTGGCGGTGCGAAGGGGAGTACGCGATAGAAACCCACCGGATCGTGATCAAGCGTGGATGTTGAGTCCTTACGGCAAGACGAGCGGAGTGGGAAGCAAGTCGGGCCGTGTGTCTCTGTCGGTGGCGTCAAGATTGCGCCGACTGAGATAGGCACGGAGGTTGCCGGAGTGCAGTACTTTTGCACCAGTCGAACTCGGAGACCCAGAGCCAAAGAGGGACGCGGCCATATTGATGGCCAGATACGTTGTCGACGACGATGCACGCCACCTGTTCGGATAAGTGGCTGATTCGCGATTCCGCCGATTCCGCAGGTGGTGGGCGCAAGCAATCCTCGACGATGCTCTTGGACAAGTCGTAGGTGCTTGGGTAGTGGGATAGGGTGACGCGATAGTCGGCTACCGCGAGTAGGCCTGCGTTCATCTCGCCGGTGTAGGTGTCTGGCCCGTTGACGCCGACGCCGACAAAAACGAGGTCGTGGGAGTGGACAAGATCGATGAGGGTAGGCAGGAAGAGAGGGTCGCTGCGGAGGAGGGGAAATCCGGTGCAGATTTCCGACGTATCGCACAGCAGAACGGCCGAGAACTTCTGGCCGTTATCGACGGCCTTCTGGATACTCTCCTCAACGAGGTGGAAAGCCTCCTCGGGAGCCAGGTTTCCGACTTGGAAGTTGAGGATTGTGGCCATCGGGTTGGTGGCTTGCGCGGCGCCGCGGAGTGTGAACGTGCGGCGCCAGGATTTGACCTTACTGGACTTCTCGTCGCGCCGCTTACTGACGCTGCTCCATTCGGTGCGCTCGTCGAACCAAGCCGTGCTGGAAAACTCGATGCCCCCATATACCCCGAAGGAGAGAACCAGGAGGTGGCGCGACTCCGGCGCAAAGGCAGCAGACGGACCGTTGAGGCGACCGGAACTGCCGGTCGCGAGATTGATGGCGAGGGCCCGCTTGTGGGTGCCGCGCGGGCCGATGACGGCGATGCAGGCACCGGCTTCAATATCATCTTTCAACAGGAGATCGCGCATCTCGGAGGCGGTGCTCGGATCGGTCAACCGGTAGAGACGTTCCGCCGACTCTACGGAGTCACCCTGCTTGCTTCGCTTGCGCGCCATGGAAAGGACGGCGTGGATGGAGGGGTAGACAAAGATGCCACTTTCGGAAAGGTTCTGTCGCTCGGCGTTGGCTTTGGTGCGGGTCTTATAGAGATGATGGCCCAGGGCCTGGCTGCTACGGCGGTTCTTGGAGATCTCGAGGTCGAACAGTAGGTAGTCCTTGCGAGTCCCTTTTCGGAGGTCAATAACGATGTCCGCGAGGAACCGGGCGTCAGACGAGAGGCTTTCCCCGCGGCCGGAGTCGGGGGCTCCGCGCTCACAGGTAACGATGGCCGGCACCTCATAGCTGCGGAAAAGCGCGAAGAGGCGGTGGACGTCGTGACGCCGCAAGTCGCCAGTGCCGAACGCATTGAGGCTGTCTAGGAAAAAGACGGCGTTGGTGAGGACGGATTCCCGTTGCGTCGTCGCCAACACGTGACTGAGTTGGAGGAGCCTCTCCTCGAAGATTGAGATCTCCTCGGTGGGACCGAGCGGCAACGGGGTCAAATGGCAGAGGTTGATAAGGCCCTGTGAGACCGGGGGGCACACGGAGGCTAGGTCCTGGAGGGGGGAACGGCCATCCTTCAAGAAACCGAAATGCGAGCAGGCGAGGTCGAGCTCCGCGACGGATTGTTCGAGGCTGTAGAGATAGACGTTGTGCCCCTCGTTGACCGCCAGGTTCCAGGCAATCTGCAGGACCATTGTGGTCTTGCCCGTGCCGGCCTCGCCGGAGATTAAGGTAATCGGAGGGACGCCGCCGGGGCGCGCACTGGGCTCAGAGAGGAGGATGCCGCCGGCCTCGGGAGGGGCGTTAGGGGCCTGCGCCGCATCCATATCGAGTAAGCGGTCGAGGTTGGGTACGCCGGTCTTAAGGTAGCGCCACGGCTGCGCGCCGCATGCTGCGATATCTGAGGTCATCAGATTAGCCTTCCGATGATAGCATCGTCGGCAGAGCCAATTTGAGCCGGCTCGGGGAGCTGTATCTTACAGCGATCCGCGATGGCATGAATGGAGATTCCGTGATCGCGACAGGTGAAGAGGGGTAGCAGCCAGCGTAGATCGACGCCAACAGGTGGTGCGAGGGCGGTTTCGAGCGACGCCCAGGAATAGAACGTTATACCGCAGGGTGCCGTAGTAGAGGCTTTTGAGCCGGGACCATATCTTCTCGATGCCGGCTGACGGGAAAGCGCGGGCAAGCGGAACCGGCTGGGGACCCTCGGAGGCGAGCGAGGCGTAGAAACGGCCCCCAGAATTGACCAGGGCGCGCTTGTACTCGACTCCAGCGTCAAGCAGGGACTGGCCCCAGTTCTCGAGAACCGCCGTGGTGTCGCGGAGCAGGCCCGGCTCCTGGCCATGCTTCGGACGGGCCACGACATTTAAGTCGGGCACGTAGTAGATGACGGCTTGGCCGGCAACGCAGAATTCAATGTCCTCGATGCCGCGTCGGAACGCCTTGTAGAGGTCTTGGGAGCGGTCCGAGGCGAGGTTAAGCCAGATTGGATCGATGGCGCGAGTCCAGTTGTTCTCAGTTTCGTCAGCTATGCGGAGGATGGCGGAAACGAGAGGCAGGCGCAACGTGCCGTAGGGTTCCAGCGACTCCACCACGAAAAACGCTTTCGTGTCTCGCTGGTGTTTGCAAGGCTCTTCGGGAGAGGGAGGCTTGGCCATGCCGTGCCAAGCCGAGAGGAGAGCGCAGTAGTTGGCGATGTGGTCGTCGGGCAGGCCGAATCTATTCCAGTGCTGCCTGATAAGGAGTTCGCTCCAGCAAGGATGCAACTTGTCTTCCCGGCCGCGGTTGGCGCAGCAGTAATTGGCGTCGAAGGGGCAGGTTGTGGCGGAGGCTGCCACGCGGCCTACATCGTGCAAGAGGACGGCGGAGAGCAGGAGGAAGATCTCGCCGCTAGAGAAACGCTCCTTCTGCATGTCGGGGATCATTTTGTCGGCGTTGCGCTCGACATTCTTGAGGTGGTTCCAGCCAGCGTGGGAACCGGCGTCGGGCCTCATGTGTGGAATCCAGACGCGGTTGGCAACCTCCTCCATTCGCACCAGTTGATCCGCCAACGCGGGCCTCTGACTGCGCAAGACGTCTCGAAAGGAACGGCTGTTGACCGATCCAGACATCAAAAACCTCCCGGACCATAAAGGAAGGCATCGCCGTTCCTGCGTGGAAGACGGTCACGCCATCCCAAATGGAGTGTATCACGGAGTTTCAGGACCTAAGGATACAGCGCTCGCCGTTCAGTTGTTGTCAACTGTCACTTGGCAGAGAAGCGCCGCATCTCGACTGACGCTCAGCGGCGATCACCTAAAAGCGTCCGGACCGCGTCCCAGATAGCTGTCGATAACGGCCCTTCCGTCCAGCGATTCAAGCCGACGGCGTCGCGTGGGCTCCGCGCAAACGGCCTGGTTCAGCCCGTCTCAGACCGCCGCCGGCCTCACGCCGCGCCCAGAAGAGCCTTTTCGACCTTCTCCGGAAAGCGGTCGATGACCGTGAGATAGGCGCGGACAGCGCTCGGCGGTTGCGCCCTGCCAAGTTCCCAGTCCTGCAATGTGCGAGTACTGAATCCGAAACGGCGAGCGAACTGGGATTGCGAGAGTCCCGATTTCGCGCGAATCGCCTTTACATCTACCGGGCCCGGAACATCGTACTCGTATGCGCGCAGAGACTTCTCACCCCGAGCGTGCGCCGCGGCTTCCTTCAATCCATGAACAACGTCCCTGCCTACCCGGCTGAGCCTCTCCGGCGCGCGGTTACTTACCCGCTTGCTTCTTGGCATCTTTCAAACCCTCCACGAACTTCTTCGCTGCCTTCGGATCCGCGGCAGTCATGTCCACAGGGTGCGCCTCAGGGCGGCGGCAATGGCGAGTTGCCTTGCGGCTTGCTCGGATTCGGCGAGTAGCCGGCGTACTTCCTTTTCCCGCCGGCTGGTGGCGAAGCCCCGAACCTTCACAGCCTGAGGATACGGGATTCCCGTATACTTGTCAACGGCGGGTCAACTTGGCTCATTGGCGACCAGGCCGATTGACAATCGGCCGCAGGATGCCAACCTGCCCCCGCAAGGCCGCGCCGGTCCGCCGCCCCTGCATGATGGGTCCGGCACGCCGGGATCCGGCCGGCGATGTTCGGCGCCGCCGCGCGCGGGCTATCGCCGTAGCAATACCCGCCCCTCAGAATGGAGTGGATGTTTTGCGGCGTTGCCTCACGGATACGCGGATTCTCCCCAATCACCGAGAAAAAATATAGTGAAGACGAGGCCCCAAATCGCCAGCAACCGCCACAGGTGCCGCCACCATCCGCGGCGCCCGTGTCTTCCGGCGCTAAACGGAGCCAGGGGGCATCCCGTCAGCGAGCGGCCTCGCGGCAGCGCCGGATTCGGCGGTCATGGCGCCAGCCGTTCACGATTCGGGAATCGCCGTCTTCGCCTCTTCGCGCAGCGCGGCGATCCGGTTCTGTAGCGTCCGCAGGCTGATACCCAACATCTCGGCGGCGAGTTTGCGATTGCCACGCACGTGATCGAGGGTAAGTTTGATGTACGCCGCTTCGAGTTTCATGAGTGGCTGGCCAGGCTGGAGCATGATCGGACCCTCATCGCCCGCCGGCTGCCGGGTGTGCCGGCCGGAACCCGCACCGAAGGCAGGGGAAGGAAGATCCGTCAGCCGGATCAAACCCGCGCCCGTCACGATGGCGGCCCGCTCCAGAACGTTACGCAGCTCCCGCACATTGCCGGGCCAATCGTACCGGTGAAAAAGATCCAGCACATCCGGATCGAGTCCGCTGATGCGCGTACCATGCTTCGCGTTCAGAGTCTGCAGCATGACATCGGCGATCGGCGGGATATCTTCCTTATGTTCGCGCAGCGGCGGAATTACGATCTGGAAGACACTCAACCGATAGTAGAGTTCTTCGCGCAGATGCGTTCCGAGTTCCTGACTGGTTGCGGCAAGTATCCGCGCGTCTACCGCGATCTCGTGCTTACCTCCAAGCCGCCGCACTCGCAAGTCCTCGATGACGCGCAGGAGCTTTGGCTGCGTGGATTGAGGCATCTCGCCGATCTCGTCGAGAAGCAAAGTGCCCCCATGGGCCTGTTCAAAGCAACCGGCCGAGCGGTCCATTGCGCCGGTAAACGCGCCTTTCTCGTGGCCGAACAGCTCGCTCTCAATCAGAGTCTCGGGTAAGGCCGCCGCATTGATCGCCACAAAAGGCCGATCGGCTCGAGGGCTGCACCTATGGATCTCGCGCGCAACCAGCTCCTTTCCAGTGCCACTCTCTCCACAGATCAGCACGGGCGCCGAAGTGGGAGCAACCTGCCGGATGACCGAGAAGATCTGCTGCATTGCCGGGGAGATCCCCACCAGGTCCCCGAGTACGCCGCGAAGGCTCAGATCGCGCCTAAGCTCCTCGGTTTTCTGCAGACTTCTCTTGTACCGAATCGCACGATCCAAAAGAGTCTTGAACGCGCGCGGCTCCACCGGTTTCTCCAGGAACCAGAACGCCTTGAGGTCATGAACCGCGGACAGCGCCTTTTCCATGCTGCCGAAGCCGGTGAGCGCGATCGCCGGAGTGCGGTCGCCGCGCTCTTTCAAGTGGCGGAGGAGTTCGAAGCCGTCCATGCGCGGCATGACCAGATCCGAAACGATGACATCCGCGTCGAAAGTGTTTAGCCGTTCCAGCGCTTCCTGCCCGTCGCTGGCGACCTGCGTCTCAAAGTCGCGATCGGAGAGAATGCCGACCAAGGCGCTACGCTGCCGCTCATCGTCATCGACGATGAGGATCCGGCCCGAAACCGCAGGCAGTCGGGGCATCGACTATCTATTTTAGCAAACCGCCCCGGTGTGTGAGCCGGCATCCGAATGGGGATTCGGCTGGGAATTCGAATGGCTATTGCCCTCGTGCTGAACGAAGTCGAGGATGTCGAAGTGCTTCAGTGCCCGGTCCGCGAAGAAGCTGTTGACGGCGTCCTGCTCATCATCGAAGAACTCGAAGGCGATGGCCAGTTTGGTCAGCAGGAACAGCTTCAGATGCGACCGGTTCAGGTTTGCCAGCGCGAGCCTGCCACCGGCCTTGCGCAGCCGCGCGAGTCCAAACACCAATGTCCCCAGCCCGGTGCTGTCTATCTCGCTGACGTGTTTGAGGTTCAATATGATATTGACCTTGCCGGCTTGATGCAATGAAGACAGTCTATCCCCCAGTTCCAAATCTCCATGACCGAGGGTGAGAGGGCCTTTCAGGTCAAGAATGACGATGCCTTCGCTCTCCCGCTCTTCGATGTGCAGACTCATGGGCAACCATTCCGGGCGCGGATTTGGAGCGGATCAGAGCTTTCGGCGTAGAATTTTGTGTTTGACATCCGGCCAGAATTCGGCGGCGAGATTGCTGACAAAATCGAAGCCGAGGTGGAGAGATCCGTCGATCGCGCCCAGGCGCGCGGTATTCAGCCGATCGGGATACCATTGGTTGGAAAGAAAGGCAGCTCCGTAGTCGCTACCCAGACGCCAGGTGGACAGTGTCTCCCCGCCGCTGTCGGTGCGCGTCAATATGGTCCCACGAAATGCGTGGGCCGTTCTGCGCCAGAATCCCGTGTCGTGCGATCGGAAGTATCGCGGGTCCTGGTGCAGCGTCGAATCCAGCCCGAAGGCCAGAACGGAATGGATTCCGGAGGAAGCGATCGTAGAGGCGAGGCGCTTGCCGTAGGCGCCGCCGCCCTGTCCCCATTCTTTCGGGGTGTCGAGCCCCTGGAGGATTCCCGCGTAGGCGGCGGATTCCGCCATCGACCACGGACTATAAACGGCGTCGGCATGAAAGCGCAGCTTGCTCTCCACATTGAACGAGTCCACGGACTGAGCCAGGCCGGCAACCGGAACCGCACATAGCAAGACTGCGCTAAGTAGTTTCATTGGGGCGCCACATGAGCCGCACGGGCTCAGTTCACGAACCTGTAACTGGTTATGCGCCCCCACATACCGACCGCGCGCAGGACCCAGATTGCGACCGCAACGACGACCACTACATTTAGAATCGTCTTGATACTGGTAGCCATGGGGATGAAATTGTTGATCAGCCACAAAGCCAGACCGACCACGATCAACGCAACAACGATGTTTATCAACGGCATTTTGTTTACTCTCCTGCCAACTTCAAGTAGCAATCCACTGCCCAGTCGCCGGATTAGTCCGCGTCTCGCGAAGTTGTTTCATTTGTTAAACGATCCTGCGCCCTTGAAACAAACGAAATACCAGCACTATCAGCGCGATGGCTAACAAAAGGTGAATCAGCCCGCCGGCGGTATAGGAGGTGACCATTCCCAGCGCCCACAAAACCAGAAGAACTACGAAGATTGTCCAAAGCATCTTTTTGCTCCTTCGGGATACCCCACTGCATGCGCGGGTCCAAAGCGGGGAGTCGAACGGAATAGGACTGCGCGCCATCCGGTTCCGCCGGCTCGGGAAGTTTTCCCGGTGCAAGGTGCAGAATCTGCACGGAGCCGGACAGTTGCTGCACGTCAAAATTTCGGCCGCAGCGATCCGCCGGCTGAGACCCCGCTTCGCCGCGTTTTCGCAGACTCTCGCCAGGACGAAAAGCAACATCCGTGAGGAATACGAGCTGGCGCGGATCTCTCGCAGCCGAGGCATGCGGCCGTCGCGGCAAGTTGCGAAAACGCGGGACTCACGACTCCGTCCCAAAGCGGCACAATCTCTCGCGAAAACACTCTGCCGCACGTAGCCGCGTGGACGGGGCCGTCCGTCTTCTGTGTTTTCGCCCCGTCCGGGCACTCCCGCTTGTCCTGTGCGAGAAGCTGCCGCGAGATGGCGGACGGCATCGTGTGAGATCCTGGATTGGATGTCCGGACGCTTGGCACCAGCCGTGCAATGAGGCCCGAGATCGCCCAACGACCTTACGCGCGGGGTATCGAGCCCAGGCGGCATACAGAATCCACGGGAGGCTTCATCTGAATAAACCTGACACCACACTGGACCGCTTCTGGGATATGCCCCGGCGGGACCTGCTCGCCCTGCTCGAAGCAACTCCAGCCGGACTGACTTCCGCCGAGGCAATGCGGAGGCTGCGCGTTTATGGCCCGAACAGCCTGGCCCGGGAGTCTCGCTTCGCTCCCTTGATCGGTTTTCTGCGCTTCTTTGCCAATCCCCTGGTCCTGATCCTCCTGGTAGCCAGCGCTATCTCGATCGCTCTGGGCGATCCAGTCGGCGGCTCCATCATCATCGCCATAGTCCTGCTCAGCGTGATCGTGAACTTCTACGTGGAGTTTCAGGCGCGGCACGCGGTGGCGGATATCGCCAGGCAGGTTGCCAGAACCGCGGCGGTTCTGCGCGACGGACACGAACTGGAGTTGCCGGTCGCGGAGCTGGTCCCCGGGGATGTCGTCCGGCTCAATGCCGGGGACCTGGCGCCGGCCGATGCCCGTCTCCTGGACGCCAAGGATCTGCACGTGCGCGAGTCCGCGCTTACGGGGGAGTCGCTGCCCGTTGACAAGGCCGCGGACGATCTTCCGCCAGGGCAACATAGCATTGCCGACGCCGGCAACTGCGTTTTCCTGGGGACCGCCGTGCAGACGGGAATCGGCACCGCGCTCATCGTTCGCACGGGCAAACACACCGCCTTCGGAGAGATTGCCCAACGGCTGGCGGCGCGGCCGCCGGAGACCGAATTCGGCCGTGGCATACGCCACTTCGGGCTGATGATCACGCGGGTGATCATGCTGCTGGTGCTCTTCGTCCTGCTGGTGAACCTCGTTTTACATCGCCCGTTCCTGGAATCGTTCCTGTTCTCGGTTGCGCTGGCCGTGGGGATGACGCCCGAGATGATGCCGATGATCATCACCATCACGCTGGCGCAGGGGGCGCGCCGGATGGCCAGGAAGAAGGTTCTGGTCAAGCAGCTTTCGGCGATCGAAGACTTCGGCAGCATCGAAATTCTTTGCAGCGATAAGACCGGAACCCTGACCGAAGGCGAGATCGCGCTTGACCGGCACGTGGACGTTCAAGGCCGGGACAACGACGACACCCTCCGGTTCGTCTATCTGAACAGTTACTTTCAATCCGGCATCAAGAGCCCGCTGGACGACGCCATTCTCAAATACCAGCGCCCCGCCATTGTGGAGTACGAGAAGGTGGACGAGATCCCCTTCGACTTCAATCGCAAGCGCCTTTCCGTGGTGGTGCGCCACGGCGGCGAGCACCTCCTCATTACCAAGGGCGAGGCGGAAAGCGTCTTTGCCGTCTGCGGAACCGTCATGATTGACGGGGCTCCCCAGCCGTTCGACGAAAGCCGGCGAGCCCAGGCGGCGGAGACCTTCAAGAAGTTGAGCGCCGACGGGTACCGCTGCCTGGGAGTCGCGGTCCGCAAGGTGGAGCCGCGGCAGACTTACGCGCTGGCGGCCGAGCGGGAGATGACACTGGCGGGGTTTGCGGCATTCCTCGATCCGCCAAAAGCCGGGATTGTCGCGGTTCTCGAAGCGCTGAAAGCCAACGGAATTTCGGTGGTCGTCATGACCGGCGACAACCAGTATGTGACGCAGAAGGTGGCCCACGATGTCGGGCTGTCCGCGGACCTTATGGTCACAGGCAGCCAGGTTGACACCATGGACGATGCCGCCCTGGCTTACCAGGCGGAGCACGGCGCCATCTTCGCCCGCGTATCTCCGGAACAGAAAAACCGGGTCATCCTCGGTCTGAAGTCGCGCGGGCATGTCGTCGGGTACATCGGCGACGGCATCAACGACGCGCCGTCACTGCACACCGCGGACGTCGGCATTTCGGTGATGAACGGCGTGGACGTGGCCAAGGACGCCGCGAAAATCATCCTGTTGGAGAAGGACCTGGCGGTCTTGAACGATGGGGTGATGGAGGGGCGGCGGGCTTTCGCCAATATCATGAAGTACGTCATCATGGGCACCAGTTCCAACTTCGGCAATATGTTCAGCATGGCCGCGGCGTCGATGTTTCTGCCGTTCCTGCCTATGCTGCCGACTCAGATTCTGCTGAATAATTTCCTTTATGACACGTCGCAGGTTGCCGTCCCGGGCGATAATGTCGATCCCGCGCTGCTACACAAGCCCAAACGGTGGCAGATCGGGTTCATTCGCCAGTTCATGACGATCATCGGTCCCATCAGTTCCCTCTACGATTTCCTCACGTTCGGGGTGCTCCTGTGGGTGTTTCACGCTTCCGCCAACGCGCCGCTGTTCCGGACCGGCTGGTTCGTGGAATCCCTGGTTACGCAGACGCTGGTGGTGTTCGTGATCCGCACGGCGGGCAACCCGTTCAAAAGCCGTCCGAGCGGGCGATTGCTGATAGCGGTTGTCGCCGTCTCCGTTACCGGCGCCGTGCTGCCATACACGCCGCTAGGCGCGGTGCTTGGGTTCACCGCGTTGCCGCTGTCGTTGCTGGGCGCCATTTCGGCCCTGGCGCTGACTTACCTGGTGCTGGTGCAAGCCGTCAAGACCTGGTTCTATCGCCGGCATGCGTTGCTTTGACAGTTATCCTCAAGCTCCGGTTGACATGGTGCCGAACAGTGCCCCGACGCCCGCGGTCAGCGCCATGGCCAGAGCGCCCCAGAAGGTGACGCGCAGTGCGCCCACCGCCGCCACCGCTCCCCCGGCGCGCGCAGCCACTCCGCCCAGAAGCGCCAGGAACAACAGCGAAGTCCCAGCGACAAAGGGGATCAGGGCCGGCCCCGAAGCCATGGCTGTGACGGCCAGGGGCATCGCCGCTCCGACGACGAAGCTCGCGGCCGACGCCAGCGCCGCTTGAATCGGACGGGCCCGCAGAGCCGGGGAGATGCCCAGTTCGTCGCGGGCATGCGCGTCCAGGGCGTTATGGGCCATCAATTGATTGGCGACCTGTTTGGCGAGCGCGCGCTCGAGCCCGCGACCGACATAGATCTCCGCCAGTTCCCGGTGCTCGCCCTGGTTGTCGTCTTTTAGTTCTGCGCGTTCCAGCTTAAGGTCGGCCTGTTCGGTGTCCGCCTGCGAGTGCACGGAGACGTATTCACCCGCCGCCATCGACATGGCCCCGGCGACCAGGCCGGCGACGCCCGCGACCACCACGTTGTGGTGAGTCGCATGCGCCGCCGCTACGCCAAGCACCAGACTCGCCGTCGAGAGGATCCCGTCGTTGGCGCCCAATACCGCCGCACGCAGCCAACCGACGCGTTCGCCGCGGTGCTGCTCTATCTGGCGTGCCCGCATTGTCCGTTACAGTTCGACCGTGACGGCGAGTCCGACGCCGGGATAGCGGCGGTCGTACAGGTAGTAGCCGTTGTCATAGCCGATGTAGACGTCATCGGTGGCGTACCAATCGTCTCCCCAGGAATCCGGCCAGGGGTCCACGAGCAGGAACGAATAGCCGCCGTAAGCGAAACGCGGATACCCCATATACATCGAGGGGCGGCTGCCCATCCGGAACCAGTGTTGATCTCCGAAAGAGAGATTGAAGCTGACCTGAGGAATGTAGGACCCGCCGTAGCCGCCACGCTGCGCCCAGGTGCGATGATCGCCATTCCAATTCCGATCGCCGCCCTGCTGCCAGGTAGTATGCCCCTGCCAGGCGCCTTTCTGCGCTGCCCATCCGCGCTGCTGTTGCCACGAGGCCGCCTGCTGCTGCGTACGCTGCGGTTGCTGTTGTTGCGCCCGCTGCGGCTGAGCCTGTTGCTGGGGTTGCTGGGCGGGTTGCGCGTGCTGCTGCTGCGCCTGCTGTGGTTGCGCCCGCTGTGGCTGGGGCTGTTGGGCCCGCGGTTGCGGTTGCTGCGCCGGTTGCGCGTGCTGTTGCTGCGCCTGCTGGGGTTGCGCCCGCTGCGGCTGAGCCTGTTGGGCCCGCTGTTGCGGTTGTTGGGCGGGTTGCGCGTGCTGTTGCTGCGCCTGCTGTGGTTGCGCCCGCTGCGGCTGAGCCTGTTGCTGCGGTTGCTGGGCGGGTTGCGCATGCTGTTGCTGCGCCTGCTGCGGTTGCGCCCGCTGTGGCTGGGGCTGTTGGGCCCGCGGTTGCGGTTGTTGGGCGGGTTGCGCGTGCTGTTGCTGCGCCTGCTGCGGTTGCGCCCGCTGCGGCTGAGGCTGTTGGGCCCGCGGTTGCGGTTGCTGCGCCGGTTGCGCGTGCTGTTGCTGCGCCTGCTGCGGTTGCGCCCGCTGTGGCTGGGGCTGTTGGGCCCGCGGTTGCGGTTGTTGGGCGGGTTGCGCGTGCTGTTGCTGCGCCTGCGGCTGCGCCCGCTGTTGCGGTTGCTGCGCGGGTTGCGCGTGCTGTTGTTGTGCGGCCGGCGCACCTTGTTTTTCCTTCTCCTGGGCAGTGACGATCGTCCCGAAAAGCAGAAACAGGGCGGCGGTACTGGTAACTCGAACGAATTGCATAGTAATCATCTCCGTTAACGTCGCTATCGGGCATGCATGCGGACGGCCAGTCCGCGCTAGCTATGTTCCACCGCCTCCGCTGCCTCCGCCTCGGCCCTGGTCTTGTGCACCGTCCCGTCCGGGTGGTTGGGTGGAGCGTAGAGCGTGGACAGCTTCAGCGGCGTCGTCTTCGACGTGTTGATCACGTTATGGTAGGTGCCTGCCGGAACCACCACCACACCGCCCTCCCGCACCGCGTATTCTTGCCCCTCGTTGAAAACGAACCTGGCCTCCCCCTGTTCGATACGGAAGAACTGGTTGACGTTCTGGTGCACCTCGTCACCGATTTCTTCCCCCGGTCCCAGACACATCACCACAAGCTGGGCATGCTTTCCGGTGAATAACACCCGGCGAAAGCAGGTATTCTCCAGCGTCTGTTTCTCGAGATGTCCCACATATGCAATCATGGCCATAGCTCCTACTTTTTGGTTTCGTGAACGACGCATTCCGCCGTCTGCTCGACAGGCGTTTCGACGCGATTCGTGACGACCACGGGCGCCCTCTCCGTCGGCATGTCCGTCGTCCCGTAGTCGGCGGAAGCTTCCGAGGCGGTGGAGATACTCCGGGCGCCGGTATCTACCAGGGTTTTCTTCGCCCGGCCGCACCACTCCGCACTGTCGCAGTGAACGGAGAGGAGAATGCCGCCATGCCTGATTCTGCCTGCGTACCGCCTGGCGACGTATACGGTTTGGCCCAGACCCGCCAGCAATCCCGCGATCCAACCCAGCGCCCCGCCGGCGCCGGCGCCGGCCAGAATAGCCAGCACCGGACCAGCCGCGACGAGCGGCCCCGAAGCCGTAATGGAGACTGTTTGGACGGAAACGAACCAAGCCAATGCGGCGCCAATCACCGCACCCGCTGCCGCGCCCACCGCCGCTCCATCCAGGGCTTTGGTGTGTTTCTCATGCGCAAAATCCTTCGAGCCCGAGTTGTCCGAGGACAGGACCGAGATGTCCGTCGCCCGAAAACCTGTCTTATGCAGTACGCTGACGGCATCCGCAACGTTTGTGCGGTCCGAGTAGATTCCCATCACCGATGTATTCTTGGCCACTTGGTGTTCCTCCTTTTGGAACTGTCAAGTTTGCATCTGTGCACGAGTCGGGCCAAGCGCCCCAACCGCGGCTATGCGGAGATGCGGAGTGGCACGGCCCGCGTCTATGCAGAATCTGCCTTTCGAAATGCACATTTCGTCCCGCCACGAGGCCGCATCGGGGGCTTGCGGCAACCCCGGCCCATAAGCCTCCCGAATCCAAACGGCGGCAAACGTGCCATAGCAAGGTTGGCCGGGAAACCGGAAGAAACAGGAGAAAACGACATGAATTGGGACCAGATCGAAGGCAAGTGGAAGCGGTTCACCGGCTCTGCTCGCGAGCGCTGGGGAAAACTCACCGACAACGATTGGGAAACCATCGCGGGCAAGAAGGACCAGTTAGTCGGGCGAATCCAGGAGCGGTACGGAGTCGCGAAAGCCGAGGCCGAAAAACAGGCCGACGAATGGTCGCACGCTCTGAAGCACTCCGAGCCAGATAGGCACGCTGCCACTCACCTTTAGAGATCGCGAATACGAAGTTGGCGCTCTCAAAGAATAAAAGACGTCTTCGCTGCATGGCTGTCGAATTGCTATTCCTGGGTTGAATTGACGAAGTTGCTTTTCAAACCTGCCCTCTGCCGCAACTGGCAGGCGGAACTAGAGTGGCTGTCGCAACAGCGTGCTTGCGGGAGCCGGTGTTTGGTTTCTCGACGGCCGCTCACTTGACTTTCCGTTGTCTATTGTTGCAGAGGGTCTTTTCGCGCGATGTTTGCATAGATGTTTGCATTAAGAGTTTGTCCGGGGATCGCGATTGCGGTAACCGTCTGGCGCTCCTGGCGATGGAATGATAGGAAGCGGACTTCGCCCGGATCGTTTTAACGCACCACTCCGGATGGTCCGACGCCGGATCCCAGCCCACACCCGGGCGAGCCGCATTGGCAGCAGCTCATGCTGGTCTATGAGCCGCTCCGATGCGGCTTTTCTTTTGGGGCGGGATTCATTGCAGATCCTGCATTCCGTGCGGCAATAGTTGCATCCACCGATAGCCCGGCCGGCAAGACCCGCTTTGCCGAATTCCCCGCTCTGGCGCGGGGCCCCACGTCCCCAAAGGTCCGGCAAGCACGATCTTGAGATGACTCGGCAGCCGCGCTCCTGGCGCACTTTGTGCCGATGGACCTCGGAGTGCTTCTCTTAGCCTCGCGTGCGACCAGCCAGCCGAGGTTTGCAGGCGTGGCGCCCGGCACAGCAAAGAGCCGGGCGCCCAGATTTCTGGAGCAAAAGGAGAAGAAGCAGATGAGTGTTCTGAAAACCGTAACGACTACCGTGTTTTGCCTGGCGCTAGTGGGCGCAGCATTTTCACCAGCCGCAAAGGCGGATGAGTGGAACAGGAAAACCGTGATAACCTTCAGCGGTCCGGTGGAGATTCCGGGAGTCCACCTCAAGGGGTGGGCCGTATTGCCAGCCGGCACCTATGTGTTCAAAATCCTGGACTCGATGGGCGACCGCCACATCGTCCAGATTTTCAACGAGGACCAAACTCAGGTTCTTGCTACCATCCTGGCCATCCCCAACTATCGCCTTCAATCAACTGACCAAACCGTAGTTACTTTCCGGGAGCGGCCGGCAGGTGAGCCCGAGGCCATCCGGGCATGGTTTTATCCCGGCAGAAACTATGGCGAAGAATTTGTCTATCCCAAAGCCAGAGCGATGGAACTGGCCAAGACGGCCGGCACGCCCGTTCTCTATACTACGGCCGATTTGCCGGTGGAGGTCACAAAGCCGATTCTAACTGTGACCGAGCCGGAAGTAGTGCAGTTGGCGCAGGCGCCCGTTATGGCGGTTAAACCCACTGGAGAGTCGGTGGAAATCGCCACGGTGGTCACCCCGCCGCCAGCCCTGGAACTCAAGCCGGATCTCGCGCCAGCACCGGTAGCGGTGGCGGCGGTGCTTCCAGCCACGTCGAGCTGGTTGCCGCTGATCGCGCTGTTCGGACTACTGGCTTTGGGCGGAGCCTGGGCTCTCGGGTTGGTGCAAAAGCGCCTTCGGTAGAGAACTGGGTCCACCACGCGGCGCGCCTTGTTTTCGGCGCGCCGGCGGCCGGCGGTGGTATCGCCGCCGCGGTTGAAGCCCGGCGCCATGGCCGCCGGATGGAATAAGAGTCGGAACAGGCTCGTGTAGCGCCGCTCGCAGTGCGTGGCTGGACTGTTAGGGCACGTCCGCGGCGGCATCGGAGAGATGACCAATTATGAGGCGGGGACTGTCGGAGGCGGGAGAGCGTGGAAGGGGTAAGACCATCGCTCTCCCAACCCTTTTCCTGCTCGCCCTGGCGGGCCACGCCGGATATCGGGCCCCACAGGCGCCGCAAGATCGCGACCCGGGGTCTTTTCGAATCTCGGTGGACGTCTCCCTGGTGGTATTGCACGCCACCGTGACCGACCGGGAAGGCGGCTTTGTCTCCGATCTGGCCGAACAGGACTTTGAAGTTCACGAGGATGGCGTCCCGCAACGCATCCGGCTCTTCAGAAACGAAGACGTTCCGGTCACCGTGGGGCTGGTTGTCGACCACAGCACCACCATGCAGCCGAAAATTGCGGAGGTGACCGCCGCCGCCCGCACCTTCGTGCGGTCGAGCAATCCGGGCGACGAAATGTTCGTCGTCAACTTCAACGAGACCGTGACGCTGGAACTGCCCGGCGCCATCCGGTTCACCAACAGCGCCGCCGCACTCGAAAACGCGATTACGGCAAGGCCTACCATGGGCCAAACGGCTCTCTACGACGCCATTGCCAAGGCGTTGGAGGAACTACAGGCAGGCAGCCGGGACAAAAAAGTCCTCATCGTCGTCAGCGATGGCGGCGACAACGCCAGCGCGCGCACCTTGCCCCAAGTCATGAAACTGGCCGAGCGATCCAGCGCCGTCATCTACACCGTCGGTCTGTTCGACGAAAAGGATCCGGACCAGAACCCGGGCGTGCTCAGGCGCCTGGCGCGGGCTACCGGCGGCGAAGTCTTTCTCCCCGGCCAACTCAGCGAAGTGGTGGCCATCTGCCAGCGCATCGCCCGCGACATTCGCCATCAGTACACCATCGGATATGTTCCCATCAACCCGCCTCGTGACGGTGCGTATCGCGCCATTCGGGTGCTGGCCCGGACGAAGGACCGCGGCGGACTGAGCGTGCGCACGCGCACCGGCTACATAGCCGGCGGCCAGCCCGGGCCTGACGAAAAGGGCTCCAAATGAGGCTGGTAGTCGGGAAAGCATCACTCAGGCGGGTTCTGAAGTGGGCCCAGCGCGCGCTACTAGTCTGCGCCGTCCTGCTTCTCGGCTATACCGGTTTCGCCCTGGTGGACGCCTGGGTTTTCCAGAGGCGCGAGAGCCGGGATCTGGACCGCCTGCTTCGCGACCGGCGCGCGGCCAGCCAAGTCACGCCGCAACCGGAGTCTTCCGCCATCCCGGCGGTCACGGAGGCCGTAGCGGCGGATGGGCTGATCGGCCGCATCGAGATTCCGCGTCTGCTCCTTTCCGTGGTAGTCATCGAGGGGATCGACAGAACCACTCTCCGCCGCGCGATCGGACATATTCCCGGCACGGCGCTGCCGGGACACCCCGGCAACGTGGGTCTCGCCGGACACCGGGACACATTCTTTCGCCCGCTGAAGGATTTGAGGATCAAGGACGAGATTCGACTCTCGACGCTGAAAGGCGATTTCAAGTACGTGGTCGCGTCGATCACGATCGTCAACCCGGACGACGTCGGGGTACTCGCCGCGTCGCGCGAGAACGTGCTGACGCTGGTGACCTGTTACCCGTTCTACTACGTCGGGCCGGCGCCCCAGCGGTGGATCGTCAGGGCCAGGCAGGTGTCACCGTGAATAGCGCCACCATCGGCTGTAACATGATGAAGAGCGGCCGGCGAAAGCTGGCCGCCGGGAGTTCCACTTGAAAAACGCTTCGGTTGTTCCCGCAGCCCGCATACTGGTCATCGAAGATAATGCCTCCGACGTCTTCCTTCTCGATCGGGCACTGAAGCAGCAGGATTTCCGGTTTGAACTGGTTCACCTGCTGGAGGGCGGCGAGGCCCTGGCTTTCATCCGCCGGCAGGGGGCCTATGCCACGGCGGCCATTCCGGACTTGATCCTGATGGACTTGAACCTCTCCAAGTACACTGGCGAAGACATTTTGCACGAGATTCGGGCAGCCAAACACCTGGCCGGAGTCCCGGTGTGCGCGTGGAGTTCTTCTCAGTCCCGGCGGGACGCGGCGCTGCTCAAGGACCTCGGGGTTTCCCGGTTCATCGCCAAGCCCGCCGGTCTGGATCAGTTCATGCAGATCGGCAAAATCATCAAGGATCTGCTGGCAGGTCCCAGGGCCGGCTGACGGCGCGACGGCGTTACAATCGGTCAGTTGGCTGGCCGCCGGCCGAGAGGACCAGGCGCCGGCGCAGACCGGGGCGCGAGAATGGCACGTCACGTGCTCTGTTTGCGGCGTTTTGGTGAGAAAGGGAATGGTGGCGTTTGGCAAAGAAGACCGGCAGTCGTCGGCCCGGCGGGGTTGCGCGTTCTCCACGTGCGCCTGACTCGCCCCGCCCAAAGCGGCGAACGACCGCGGTTGCGAAGGCATCCACAGCGACCGTAAGGCCCGTTTCCGCGGGGGCTCTCGATCGGCCAGCGGCCGAGGATGGCGCCGAAGGCGGCCCGCCCCTCGTTGTTGGCGTGGGCGCCTCCGCCGGTGGGCTGGAGGCATTCACGGAGTTGCTCAACCATCTGCCGGACGATACCGGCATGGCGTTCGTGCTGATTCAGCACCTCGATCCGAGTCACGAGAGCCATCTGACGGAGTTGCTTGCCAAAGCAACCAAGATGCCTGTCTCGGAGGTGAAGGGCGATACTCGCGCCCGCGCCAACCATGTTTACGTGATTCCGCCACGATGCAGTTTGGGCATTTCCGATGGTGTCCTTCATACCCCGCCCCGGCCAGACAGGGGCCGCAACATGCCGATCGACACTTTTTTCCGTGCCCTGGCGGCGGACCGGGGCAACCAGGCGCTGGGCGTCGTCCTGTCGGGAACCGCGACGGATGGGACGCTGGGCCTCCAGGCGATCAAGGCCGCCGGCGGCGCCACCTTCGCTCAGGAGATCCAAACCGCCAAGTTCGACGGCATGCCGCGCAGCGCCATCGCCGCCGGTGTGGTGGACCATGTCCTCCCACCGGAGGGAATCGCCCGGCAACTGGTGGCCATCGCGCGGCATTCTCAGATCCCGGTCGAGCCGGCGGAGACGGATGAGCCGTCCGCGGATCCGGAACTGGTCAGGATACTCCGGCTGATCCGCAACTCGACCGGCGTGGACTTCACCCACTATAAGTTCAGCACCCTTCTGCGGCGCATCAGGCGGCGCATGGCCCTCCGCGGATTCGAAAAGCTGGCGGACTACAGCCGGGTCATCGAGCAGGACCGCGAGGAAGCCACGGCGTTGTGCGAGAGCTGCTTTATCGCCGTCACGGCCTTCTTCCGGGAACCGGCGGTCTTCGAGGAACTGAAGAAGAAAGTGTTCCCCACGCTGGTCGAAAATCGGGCGCCCGGGGATCCGATCCGCATCTGGGTGCCTGGGTGCGCCACGGGCGAGGAGGCGTATTCCATCGCCATCTGCCTGATGGAATTCCTGGACGACGCTGGTGTGAGCGTGCCGTTCGAGATTTTCGCCACCGATCTCAGTGAAACGGCGATCGAAAAAGCCCGCTCCGGCATCTACAGGGACTCCGAGGTGGCGCATGTTTCGCCGCAGCGATTGGCGCGCTTCTTCACCCGCACGGAGCGCCGGCACCAGATCGCCAAGACCGTCCGCGACGTGTGCGTTTTCGCCAGGCACAACGTGGCGCAGGACCCGCCTTTCTCCAAGCTGGACCTGATCAGTTGCTGCAACGTGCTGATCTACCTTGGCGCCGTGTTACAACGCAAGGTGCTATCGACCCTGCATTACTCCCTCAAGCCTTCCGGCTTCCTGGTGCTCGGCCCATCGGAAAGCATCGGCACGCTCTCCGAGGCGTTTCATCAGGTGGACAAGACCCACAAGATCTATTGCGTGCGGCCTGCCCCGAGCATCCCGGCGCCAGCCGTGCGCGAAGGCCGCCGCGCCGAAGGCCGGCCGGATATCCGGGAGAAAACCGCCGAAGGCCGGGTGGGGCCGGACGTGCTGAGGGAAGCTGACAGGTTGGTGCTGGCCGAGCACGGTCCCCCCGGCGCCATCGTTGACGACGATGGGAACATCGTGCATCTCCGGGGCTGCTCGGCTCCGTACCTCGAGCTATCGCCGGGCGCGCCGACGCATAACCTTCTAAGACTGGCGCGCGAAGGCTTGATTGCAGGTCTGGGTAAGGCGATCCGAACTGCCAGGCAAACGGGCGCCATGGCCCAGGCGGACGGATTCCGGATTGAAGACGGCGGCGAGATAATAGACGTCAAGATCACCGTAATCCCGCTGACGGCCTCGTCCTCTTCCAAGGAACGCTATTTCCTGGTCCTGTTCGAGGACGCGGCGCCGGCCGGTGGCCCGAAGGCGATGCGCCAGCCCGCTGCGCGGGAGAACCGTGGAATCTCCCGGTTGCGGCGCGAGCTGGTGGCAACCAGGGAATATCTGCAATCCGTCGTCGCCGATAATGCAGCCACCCTGGAAGAGCTGGGGGCGGCCAACGAAGAGGCGCAGGCGGGCAACGAGGAACTGGAAACCGCGCAGGAAGAGTTGGAATCGGCCAACGAGGAATTGAACACGCTGAACGAAGAGCTGAAGATCAGCAACGTGGAGTTCAGCAAAGTCAACCGGGATCTGACCAATCTTCTCGAAAGCATCAGCATACCCCTGGTGATGGTTGGGCGGGATCTGCGCATTCGCCGCTTCACGCGCGCCATCGAGCCCATGTTGAATCTGATCGCCTCCGATGTTGGACGGTCGATCACCGATCTTCAGCCTCGAATGGAACTGCCCGACCTGCGGCGGCTGCTGCTGGATGCGATGGAGGGCGGCAACCGGTCATCCGCGCGATATCCGCGACCCGCACGGCCGCTGGTATTCGGTGCGCGTCCTCCCGTCCGTGGGACCGAATGGCAAGATCGACGGCGCCGTGCTGATGTTGATCGATATCGACTCCGCCAAAGCGCGGTCTGGACTTCGCCGAGGCTATCGTGGAAACGGTGCGCGAGCCTCTCGTGATCCTGAACCAGAACCTGCAGGTCATGAAAGCCAACAAGACGTTCTACGAGACCTTTCATGCCTCCCGCGAGGAGACCGAGGAGCGGCTGATCTACGACCTCGGGAACGGACAATGGAATATCCCCAAGCTGCGCGAGTTGCTGGAGAACCTTCTCCCCGCGCACGCAACCTTCCGCGACTTCGAGGTGACTCACGAATATCGAACATGTCGGACGGAAAGTGATGCTCCTCAACGCCAGCGAGATCTTCAATCCGAGTTCGCAGGCGCGGACGATCCTGCTGGCGATCGAGGATGTAACGGATCGCAAGCAGGCCGAGGAAGCGCTCCGAACGACCAATGCCGAATTGCAGCATTTCGCCTATGCGATCACGCACGATTTGCAGGAACCGCTGCGGATGGTGGTGAACTTTACCGAGCTCCTGGGGCGGGAGTATGCGGGAAAGCTGGGCAAGGAAGCCGACAAATTCATCTCCTATTCCGTGGAGGGCGCCCTGAGGATAGAGGCCCTGCTGAAGGCCCTGCTCTCTTACTGGGAGGTTACCGAGCGCGAGCAGGACGGCTTCGCTCCCGTCGATTCCGGCGCCGTTCTCGCCAAGACGCTGTTGAACCTCCATGCGGCCATTGCGCAGAGTGGCGCCACAGTGACCTCCGATTCGTTGCCAACCGTGATAGCCGAAGAGGTCACGCTGATGCGCGTCTTCCAGAACCTCATTTCCAATTCGATCAAGTATCGCGGCGGGGAAACGCCCAGAATCCATGTCTCGGCGGAGAAAAACGCGGGAGAGTGGCTGTTTGCCGTGCGCGACAACGGAATCGGCATCGATCCGCAGGATGCCGGCCGGGTGTTCGGCATGTTCAAGCGCTTGCACGGCAGCGAAATCCCCGGTACTGGCATCGGTCTTGCGCTGGTCAAGAAGATTGTGGAGCGCCAGGGTGGACGGATCTGGGTGGAATCGGAAGCGGGAAAAGGCGCTACGTTCAAGTTCACAATCCCCGGGGGCCACCAGGAGCGCCGCAGGCGGCGGGCGGACTGAAAATGGAACAAGTTACGCAAGACTGCACGCAAGATGAAATCGAGCGCTTACGCCAGGCGCTCGACGCGGAAACCCGGCGGTGCATCCAGGTCCAGGGCCAATTGGACCGGGCGGGCGCGGAATTCGAAGAGTTTGTTTCGATGGCGGCTCACAACCTGCGCGAGCCTCTCCGCGACGTGGCATCGTTCAGTCAACTGATCGCCGAGACCTATGACGGCCGCCTCGGTTCCGATGCCGGCGCGTTCCTCGATCGCATCCGGGAGGCGGCGGCAAGGATGCAGTCGCTGCTCGCCGACGTGGTGGACTACTGGGCCACGGGTACAGGCGGCCGGCCGCTTACCACGGCGGAGATCGAGGCGGTCCTTCTTCAGGCGCTTCTCTTGACGGACAAGCAGATCGTGGAACGGAACGCGACCGTTACCCATGACTCACTGCCTTCGGTCACGGGTGACTTCGAGATATTGACCAAGGTCCTGCGCCATCTGATCTTGAATGCCATCGAGTATTGCGGCGCAACTTCTCCGCGCGTTCACATCTCATTCAAGAGGGTGGATCCCGATTGGGTATTCTCCGTGCAGGACAACGGCCCTGGCATAGATCCCGCGTTCCAGGAACGTATTTTCGGGGCGTTCAAGCGCCTGCATGGAAGGGAATATCCCGGCTCCGGACTGGGCCTCGCATTCTGCCGCAGGGCCATCGAGTGGCATGGCGGCCGAATGTGGATGGAGTCCACGCCTGGGGCGGGATCGACATTTTACTTCACTCTGCCTGTGGCCGATTAACATTCTCCGGCCGGTACCGCCTTTTTCCGTCCCGCTGTTGAGGAGAAACCCAACAGGTATGCTGGAGGACGGTTTCCGCTCCCACTCGCGATCTCCACACGGCAATTCTTGCCTTACGGACGGCAGGAACTGCACCTGGGCGCGGGCGCCTCGAACTTGAACCTCCTGTGCACGCACATTCCGCTTTGGCCCCAAATTTGCTTACGTAACGACCGGTGAAAAAGGGGGTTTGAGACTGGAGCCCCTCCGACTGCGGTTAGCGGATTTTGCGGGGCTTCCGAGAGAACCCTTTCTGGCTGGCGCCCACCGTGAGGCGCCGCACGAAGGTGGTGGAGAGAAGGTTACGAGACTTGCATTGCCGGTGCTAGATTCACGGTCTCGCCGGCTTCAGGGCCGGCTCGCGGGTGTGCAGTCACCCCGGGCTGGAAACCCGTCCTGGACGATGCTCACTCTGAGCCGGTGCGGACGGGTAGTAGCGAGAAGGTTTTTTCCCACCCCACGGAAACTCCGGGGGCGAATGGGGGAAATAGTGCGACAGAGATTGATTTGGTTGGCGGTGGCTACCGCGGCTGTTGTGCCTGCGTTTGCAGGTCCGATTGTCAATCTGAACAGTGCCGGCTCGTTTGCGCTCCTTGGCGGCACGATTTCGAATACCGGAGTCTCGCTTATCACCGGCAATGTCGGGTCCCCGACCACAATTACGGACTCCGGCCCGTGGATCGTAACCGGTACCGTTTATCCATTTCCGAGTAACCCGACCGTCGCAACGGCGTACAGCGACTTCGAAAGCGCGTTCAACCTGGCCATGGCTTTGTCACCCACGCAGTCGTTTACCGATCTCACGACGAGCGAGACGTTCATTGGAAACAATGTGTACACGTTCACGGACCCCATCATTTCGACGACCACGGGCATTAATTTGACGTTCGATGCCCAGAATGACCCCAGTGAGGTATTCGTTATCAGAATTGCCACAGCCTTAACCGTGAACGGCGCCATGACGTTCACGCTGGAAAACGGAGCGCAGGCGGGGAACATCTTCTGGATCGTTGGAACCGACGCTACGATCAGCGTCGCAGACCAGGCGCCTATCACCTTTGACGGAGACATTCTGGCGGGAGATACCTTCACCATGTCCGCCGGGGCGGGGGGCGTTAACGTGCTCGCGGGCACCATCAACGGATGTGTGTTCTCGGAGAACGCGAACACCCTGGCCGCCCAAACGGACGTAGGAGGCTGCAACAGCACCGGCGGGGGCGCCACCCCCGAGCCGGGGACGCTTTCGCTGCTGGGCATGGGCCTCGGCGCGGGTTTCCTGTTGCTCCGCAAGTTCCGATAAATCCGCCGGCCGCCAGGACTTGGCGTGGCTGTTTCGTGACGAGCGCCAGGCTCGGGAGCGGCGCGCCTTCTCCGTGCAAGACAACGGCCCCGGCATAAAGCCGGCATTCCCTGACGGCATGTTCGGGGCGTTCAAACGCCCGCACGGAAAGGAATGTCCCGGCTCCGGACTGGGCCTCGCATTCTGCCGCGGGGCCGTCGAGTGGCAGAGCGGCCGAAGGCGAACGGAGTCCACGCCTGGGGCGGGCTCGACATTCTATTTCACTCTGCCTCCGGCCGATCAGCCTTCTCCGCTCGCAGCCGCGTTGGCTCGCTGCCGCCATTGCCGTGTAGCCAACATGTCAGGTAATGCACTCTGAGTGCAGTTACTGCCGGTATCCGCGTGGGCGCTCTATGGCATGTCACGCGTTTGCGTATGGCCACCCTCGTGCATTGCTATGCGCCGAGTGGCGACACATGATCCGGCTGGCTCTCCATCACGCACCCGCGAGGAAGAGCTTGGCAGTCCACCTGCCGGCAGGTTGGGTTTCGGGTTGTTACTAAGAATGAGGAGAGGTTGTCATGGTTCTTAAACGAATGATCGGATTGGTATTTGCAGGCGCGCTGGCCTTCAGCGCCGTTGCGGCCGATATTGTGGTTCATATCGCGCCACCCCGCGTCTTAGTGGAGCACCGGCCGCCGCCGCCCAGCCGTCTCCATGTGTGGGTTTCCGGGTATCATCGCTGGGATGGCAACGCTTACGCCTGGACGCCGGGAAGCTGGCAACAGCCTCCGCGGCCGGGTGGCCACTGGGTAGCGCATCGCTGGGTTCATCAAAGGGACGGCTGGGTTCTGGTTGAGGGGCACTGGCGCTAGGTCTTCGACCGTGTGATTTGGTGCCATGACCGGGCCGCTCGCTCACGCTCGCGCTTCCGGACAGAACCGCGAGCGTGAGCGAGCGGCCCGTGGCAAAGGAACAGTTTCTCGCGGTCAAGGCGCTGGGTCCGGTTCACCGCGAACTCCATTATGCCGGTAGACGGTGCTACTGGCATATGGTTCCAAGACCGGCCGTGTTCCGCGACGGCTGATCGTATACCAGCCGAAAGTGTTCCTGACTGAGCTTCAGCGGCACGCAAGCGAAGTGGCGGCGAATCCATGCGCGTAAATGCCCTGGAATTACTCCGCCAAAACCTAAGAACGGAAAACCGCAAGGGGATTCCGGCCAGGCGGGGAAATCGAAGAAAGCATACCGCGCCGGCCCGTGCGCCGTCGGCGGTTTGCACGATTCGGCCGCCCGCGGCTGCCACTTCGGAACGCCTATTTCCGGTAGATCACGGGATAGCTGGGAATCGCAGCGCCGATTCCGCCGCAGACGGCGATGGGAAGACTCCAGATCAGAGGACGTGCGCTGGCCGGGTTCGACTCATTGCGCAGATACGCGCCCAGGGTCTGGTCCGTGACTAATCCGATGGCCGCGCCCACGCCTACTCCGATTAGAAGGTTGCCCGTCCGGCGGGATTGCTTCCGGGAAACGACGCGCATGACTTCCCGGCGGGGGAACTTCCGTTCACCGCGAGGCGTTCGGATGGTCAGGCTTTCGGTGGAACTCGAGACGAACTCCCCGGTTTCGGCGCGGTCGCTGGCGACGACTTCGATCGGGGCGCCAGGATTGAGGTGGCCAAGGCTCTCCCAATCTTTGGAGACGGGGGCAGCAAGAACAAGGCCAACGCTTGCGAGCGCGATCAGCAGCAATTTCATTGTTAGATTATGACGCGGTTCCAGCGTTTCATGCCGGCCCGTTTCCATGATCTTCTCGGCGTGCGTGGCGTCCAGGGCGCTGCCCGGAAGCTACAGCAGCACCGTATCGATGCGCGATTCTTCCTTCGCCGCCGGCGCTTCGTTTCCCGCGGCCTTGGCCATTTCCGGCGCGCTCAGGAAACGGACCAACTCTTCCGCCGAGCCGCCGAAGAAACTCTCCACCAGCTCCCGCACCGCCAGCCGCCGCATGGCGTCTTCCGACATCGTCGGCGCGTACAGGAACGCCCGGCCCTGCTTGCGCCGCGTCAGCTTGCCTTTGCGCGCCAACCGTTCCAGCACGGTCATGATGGTGGTATACGCCAGCGGCCGGGTCTGCGCCACCGCCCGCTGGACGTCCTTAACGTTGCCTTCCCGAAGCGGCCAGAGCGCCTTCAGGCACAGCAGTTCGAGCGGTGGGGGGACATCGCGCGCTGTCTTGGACATCAGGATTCCTGTTCCGGCGGAGCGGGGTTCAACGCCTGCTTCAGTTTACCGGCAAACAGCGAGTCGGGCCGCGGCGTGGACGGCGGATGCGCCGCCGGCGCCGGCGTTGCCTTCCTGCCTCCGCCGGAATCGACATCCGCCGCCGCCGCGGGCTTCGGCGCCGGCCCATCCGCCCAGTAGCGGTCCATCTTCAGCGCCGAACGCTCCAGTGCCGCGTTGAAGGAAGTGAAGCAGCCTTCCACTTGCCGGTCGTGCGAGATCAGCGCCCGCATGCACTCCATCTTGGAGTCCATATCGTCCAGATAGTGCAGCAGCAGCGCTTCCGGAAACTGCGGCAGCTTCGGCGACCCGAACTCCAGGCGCCCGTGGTGGCTCAGAATCATGTGCTCCACCAGCGTCCGCAAGCGCGGCGGAAAATCCGCCAGCCCGTGCAGCTTGTCCGCCACCATGCGCAGGGCGATCTGGATATGTCCGATCAGTTGCCCGTCGGTCGAGTAAGAGATGCCGCGCTCGTACTTCAGCTCGTGGATCTTGCCGATATCGTGCAGCACCACCCCGGTCAGCAGCAGGTCGCGGTCCACGTGGGGGTAGTGCTCCGCCGCCAGACCGGCCAGCGCGCACAGCGACAATACGTGCTCGATGAGCCCGCCCAGGTAGGCGTGGTGGATGGTCTTCGCGGCGGGGGCCCGCCGGTACCGCTGGGCCACCTCGGGGTCGTTCAACACGGCCTCCAGCAACGCCTTCAAGTGCTCATTGCCGATGCCCGCCACCACTCCCCGCAACTCCGCCCACATCTCCTCGGGATCGCGCGCCGAAGATGGAAAGTAATCCGCGAAGTCGACCTCGCTGTCGTCCATCCGGCGCAGCTTGTGGATGGTCAACTGCGGACGGTTGTGGTACACCTGCGTCAGGCCCTTGACCACCACGAAGTCGTCGCGGTCGAACGCGTCCATCACATCGGCCACGTTGTCCCACATCTTGGAGTCCACCTCGCCGGTGCGGTCGCTCAGCATCAGCGAAAGGTACAATTCGCCCGACTTCTTCTGGCGAATCTCCTTGGACTGCACCAGAAAGCTGGCCGTGATGACCTTGTTGGGCTCCAGCTCGTTGACGTAAGGAGATTTCATTTTTGGATAGGGGCCGGAGTGGCGGCGTCGGGAGCCGCCGCGGCCGGAGTCTCTTTGTGTTCGGCCGGAGCTGGAGTATTGATCGGCCGGATGGGCGTTCTACCGCCGACCGGGAGTATGAACATTAGCTTCTTGCGCCTCCGGCTCGCCATGACTTCCTGCTTGGTCACGGTCTGCGCCTTAATCTGCGCCACTTCGTGCCAACTCGTATCCTTTCCAGGCGCGGCGCCGGTGTCGATGTAACCGTCCTTGATTTCCAGGTAGGCTTCCTGCCGCAGCCGGTTCAGATACTCCTTCATCTTTGGCGCCATCAGCGGACCCGCCAGAAACTCGTGGATCTGGTCCTGCACTTCGTCAAACGGCGCCAGGCCTTCCTCGAAACGGTCGTTCACTTTGAAAATCAGGAACCCCTGCGGAGTCTTGATGGGATCCGTAACCTGGCCCTTCTTGGTCTTGGCGAGGATGTCTCTCAGATCGGAGCGCAACTGGTCGGGCTGAATGGCCGGCAACACGCCGCCGTCGCGCGCCGTCGCCGGGTCGTCGGAATTCTCCGACGCCAGCTCGCTGAATTTTTCGCCCTTGGTCGCCCTCGCCACCAGGCTCTTGGCTTTCTTCTCGGCGGCATCCACCTGCTCGGCGTTCTTGCCCTCGGTCGAAATCAGAATCTGGCTCAGGTACACTTCCGCCTTGCGCACGAATTCGCCCTGATGCTCGTCGTAGTACTTCTTCAGATCCGCTTCCGGTATGGTGACTTTCGACCCCACCTCGCCGCCCACCACCTTGCGGGTCAACATCGTTTCGGTCAGTTGCTGCTTGTAGTCCTCAAACGTCATGCCAAGCTGCTCGTGGACGAATTCATGGAACTTCTCGGTGTCCGGGATCTTGGATTCCACCTGCATCTGGGCCAGACTGCGGTTGACATCCGCGTCCACGGTGATCTCCAGGGTCTTGGCTCTTTGCACCAGCAGCCGCTGGCTGATCTGGTTGGACAGTATGTCCTTTTCCTGTTCGCGCACGGCTGCCGCCAGCGCCGCGCCGGTGAGGTGCTGCTCATCGCGGAGCATCCGTTCCAGGATCTTCTTCTGGTCGTCCAGATCGCCCTTGGTGATGATTTCGCCGTTGACCTTGGCCGCGATCTCCTCGACTACCCGGGTATCGGCCGCAAACGCGAAAGGCGCCGCGCAGAACAGCGCCGCTGAAACGAATACTACAAACCGGCGAATCATAGTGTGACTCTCCATCTTACCATCCACTCCCCGTCCCCCCGCTTACGCCCGCAACTGCACAAGCTTTTCCCCCAGGCGCCGCAAAATGTCTCCCACTGTCGGGTTGACAGACGAAAGCGTCTGTCCCACATTGCCGCCGAAGGGCTTGCATGCAGGCCGGGCAGGCGCTTTCGCCTGCCAACCCGTTCTCTCCCAGCTTCCGTGAGTGATCTGCCCGCCCGCTGCATCCCCCGCTCACGCCTGCAACTGCCCGAGCTTCTCCCCCAGGTGCCGCAAAATGTCTCCGGCGGGCCGCTGCCCGTCCAATGGCAGGAGCAATACGCCTGCCGGAGTGAACTGCGCCCCGCGCGTGTTTCCCACCAGGTTCATCAGCCGACCCGGGTCCACCCGCGTCTCCTTATGGAACTTTATCGTCAACAGGTTATGACGCCTGTCGACGGCTTCCACGCCAATCCCCTCGGCCAGCGTCTTGAGCGCCGAGTACGCCAACAGGTTTCGTACCGCCTCCGGGACTGTGCCGTATCGGTCCTCCAGTTCCTTTTCGGCACGCTCTCGCGCCTCCGCGTTCCCCGCATTGGCGATCTGCCGGTAGGCCCGCAACCGCTGGTTTTCGTCCCCGATATAATCCGGCGGAATCCGTATGTCCAAGCCCAGGTTCAGGGCCGAGTGGATCTCCGGAACAATCTCCTCGCCCTTCAGTTCGCGGACGGTCTCCTCCAGCAGCCGCACATACGTGTCGAACCCCACTGAATTGATGTGCCCGTGCTGCTCACCGCCCAGCAGGTTCCCCGCTCCCCGCAGTTCCAGATCCAAAGCCGCAATCTTGAAGCCCGCTCCCAAGTCGCTGAATTCCTTCAGCGCCGCCAGCCGCTTACGGGCGATCTCCGTCAACTCCGTATCCGGCGGCACCAGCAGGTAGGCATACGCGCGACGGTTCGACCGCCCTACCCGGCCCCGCAACTGATACAGTTCCGATAACCCGTAGCGCTCCGCGTTCTCCACCAGCATGGTGTTCGCCAGGGGAATATCCAGCCCATTTTCGATAATTGTCGTACAGACCAGGATGTCGAATTCCCGCCGCATGAACTGCAGCATGGTCTTCTCCAGATCGGCCTCGCCCATCTGTCCGTGGCCCACCCCGATCCGCGCCCCCGGCACGAGTTCCTGGAGCATCGCCGCCCGCGTCCAGATCGAGTCCACGCGGTTGTGCAGAAAGTAGACCTGCCCTCCGCGCGCCAGTTCCAGTTCCAGCGCCGACCGGATCAATTCCGGATGGAATGGCGCCACCACCGTGTGGATCGACAGCCGGTCCTTGGGCGGTGTCTCGATCACCGACATGTCCCGCAGCCCCAGTAATGACATGTGTAGTGTACGGGGAATCGGGGTGGCGCTCATGCTGATCACGTCCACCGCCTTCTTGATCTGCTTCAGCCTCTCTTTGTGCTTCACGCCGAAGCGCTGCTCCTCGTCCACCAGCACCAGCCCAAGGTCGTGGAACACCACGTCCTGGGACAGCAGCCGGTGCGTCCCGATGGCGATATCCACTTTGCCTTCCAGCCAGATCCGCGATGGCGGCCTTGAGTTCCTTGGGCGTGCGGAAGCGGCTGAACATCTCCACCCGCACCGGAAACGGCTGAAATCGCCGCTTGAACGTCTCGAAGTGCTGGAATGCAAGGACAGTTGTAGGAGCCAGCAACGCCACCTGCTTCCCGTCCCCCAGCGCCTTGAACGCCGCGCGCATCGCCACCTCGGTCTTGCCGAACCCCACGTCGCCGCACAGCAGCCGGTCCATGGGCTGCGGACTCTCCATGTCGCGCTTGATCTCCTCAATGGACGTGACCTGGTCGCGCGTCTCCGTGAACTCGAAGGCGTCCTCGAACTCCCGCTGCCAGTTGCTGTCGGGCGAGAACCCGAAGCCCTCGGCCATCTTGCGCGCCGCGTACAGCTTCAACAACTCGTCCGCCATGTCGCGCATCCGCGCCTTGATGCGCGTCTTCGTCCGCGACCACGTGGCGCCGCCCATCCGGTCCAGCGCCGGCCGCGCCTCGCCCGCCCCGCGGAACCGCTGCACCAGGTCCATGCGCGTCAGCGGCAAGTACAGCTTGGCTCCTTGGGCGTACTCCAGAAGCATGTAATCGCCCTGCGCTTCCCCTTGCGAAATCTCCCGCAGCCCCAGGTATTGCGCCACCCCATGGTCTTTGTGGACTACGTAGTCGCCCGGCTTCAGATCGATCAGGTCGGCCGAAAACGTGGCCAGCGCCGACTTCGACGCGGGGGCGCGCGCCACCATCTCGGAAGCTTCAAACAGATCTTCCGATCCAAATACTACAAGTTTAGAATCATAGAACGCCGTCCCCTGCCGCAGCCGCCCTTTGATCAGGTAAATGCTGGCGGAATCGCCCGCCATGTAGGCGCGCTCCGCCAGATATGCCGGCGTCGATTCGCTCTGGTCCAGCCCGAGCTGGTAGGATACCCCGTACTCGTTCAGGATGTCCGCCACCCGCTCCACTTCGCCCGCGGACGGCGCAAAAAAGGCCACCCGGCTGCCCGATTCCACCAGCGTCCGCGCCTCCGCGATCGCCACCCGCATGTTGCCGTGGAACTTCACCGACGGGCGCGTTGACAGATGTAGTTGTTCTCCGTCATCCCCCACCGCCCACCCGATTTCCAGTTCCTTCAGCGCCACCTGCGGACCCGCCGCCGCCTGCCGCTCCAGTTCCTCCCAGCGGAAGAAAATGCGCGCCGGATCGTACGCCGCCGAGACCTCCGTCTGCTCCAGCCGCTTCCACAACCGCTCGGCGGCCCCGCGCACCTGCTCCGGCTCGTCCCACAACACCACCGGACGCTCCACCAAGCCCAGCAACGACCCTTGGCGCGGCTGTACCATTGGCGCCAGCAGTTCCCAGCCAGGGAACGGTTCTCCCGGAGGCGGCAGGTCGCGCCCCGGAAGATCCGCTTCCCGCACCAGGTCCGCCAGGTGTGCCAGCAGTTCCCGCGACCTCTGATACTCCGTCAACGGTAGTAGAGTGCATTCCTCGATCTTCAGTACCGACCGCTGCGATTCCACATCGAACCGCCGGATGGACTCCACCAGGTCGCCAAACAGGTCGATCCGCACCGGTCTCTGCGCTTCCGGCGAAAACACGTCCAGGATGCCGCCGCGCACCGAGTACTCGCCCACCATCTCCACCGGCTCCCGGCGTTCGTATCCGATGCTCTCCAGGTGCGCCACCACCTCTTCCAGCGGCAGTTCCTCGCCCACCTTCAGGCGCAGCGCCAGTTGCCGGTAGAAGTCCCCCCGCTCGATGCGCAGCAGCGCCGAAGCCACCGGCAGGATGGTGATCGGCACTTTCTGTGTCGCCAGCCTCCACAGACCTATCGCCCGCTGCTCGCAGATCTCGGCGTGCGGCGAGAGATTCTGCAGAGGCAGAACATCCGGCGCTGGAAGGAGTTGCGGCGCTGACCTCTCATCCGCCGAGAGCAGTCCGAAGAAGGTCTGTACCGCCTCCGCCAGCGCTTCGGCTTGCTTGTTACCATCTACTACTAGAATCAGAGGATCGGTCGCAGGATTGCGCCAGCAGAACCGCATAGAGGGCCTTCGCCGTGGTCGTAAGCCCCGACAGGCTGGCGTTTCCGCCCCCCGTGACACGCCTCAGCAGCTCCTGATAAGCCGCGTGCTTGCCCAAATCCAGAAAAAGATCGCGAACCGCGGGGTGAGTCAAGGCTGTCTCAGAATTCTGTCAACTAGAATAGTAGTAGAATAACCTGGTTCCAGCGGCACTGTCAGGACTTTCCCGCCGGCGGCTTCCACTTCTTCTTTTCCGGCAACAAAGTGCGACCAGTCCGCGCCCTTGACCAGGACATCCGGCAGCAGCGCCGCCACCAGTTCTCGCGGGGTGTCCTCGTCGAAGAACGTCACCGCATCCACGGCTCCCAGGGCGAGCGCGATCTCCGCCCTCTCCTGCTCATCGAGCAGCGGCCGCCCCGGCCCCTTGGCCCGCCGCACCCCCGCGTCGGAGTTAAGCCCCAGAATGAGAACGTCGCCCAGCGACCGCGCCCGCTCCAGCAGCCGGACGTGCCCCGGATGCAGCAAGTCGTAGCATCCGTTGGTGAACACCACGGTTTTCCCTTCGTCGCGCCACCGCCGCCGCTGCTCCACCATGTCCCCGCGCTTGTGAACCCGTGCCACTGTTCCAGTGTATCCCGTGGGGCGGACCCCCTGGTCCGCGGCCGGCCCCCTGGCCGGCCATTGGCACGCGCCAGGCAATTCACCCTGGGACGCAAGAGCGGGTCCAGGGGGACCCGCGCGGACCGGGGGGTCCGCCCCACGCGCTACAATATTCCGCGATGCCGCTCGACCCCGTCCTCGATTGGCTCCTCGGCGGCGACCCCTCCATCCGCTGGCAGACCCTCCGCGACCTCCGTTGCGCCACACCCGCCGCCGTCGGCCGCGAGCGCGCCCGCGTGGCCCGCGACGGCTGGGGGGCGCGCCTGCTATCCCTCCAGGACCCCGACGGCAAATGGGGCGGCGGCATTTACACCCCCAAGTGGATCTCCACCACGTATACGCTGGTGCTGCTCCGCTCCCTGGGATTGGAGCCCGGCCATCCGCAAGCCGTGCGCGCCGCCGCGCTCCTGCTCGACACCGGCTTCTGGCGCGATGGCGGCATCAATTTCTTCTCCCGTGCGCGCCCGCGCAGCGAGACCTGCGTCAGCGGGATGGTGCTCGCCGTGCTGTGCTGGGCCGGAGTCGATGACTCCCGCGTGGATTCGCTCGCCGCCCACCTGATCGCCCAGCAGATGGAGGATGGCGGTTGGAATTGCCGCGCCACGCCCGGCTACGGCGGCGCCACCCACGGCTCGTTTCACACAACCATCACCGTCCTCGAAGCCCTGCTGGAGTATGAGCGGTTCCGCCCCCGTCACGCGCGGGAAGCCCGCCAGGCCCAGCGCCGCGGCCGCGAGTTCCTGCTCATCCACCGCCTGTTCCGCTCCCATCGCACCGGCAAGATCGTCAAGCCCGAAATGCTGCGCTTCGTGTTCCCCCCACGCTGGCACTACGACGTCCTGCGCGGCCTTGACCACTTCCAGAATGCCGCCGCCGCGCGCGATCCGCGCCTCGCCGAGGCCATCGCCGTGGTGGAACGGCGCCGCCAGGACGACGGGCGCTGGGTAGCCAGCAAGGGCTACCCCGGCAAGACCTTCTTCGAACTGGAACCCGCCGGCCAACCCAGCCGTTGGAACACCTTGCGCGCCCTCCGCGTGCTGAAGTGGTGGAGCCGCCAGTGACCCGCCCGGCCAGCAACCCGCTCATGCAAGGAAGCTCGGCCTAACCCGCATTTCTCGCACGGGAGAAGCGGAAGTACTCGGACGGGGCGAAAACATTGGGGGACATCCATGATAAGGACTTGTCAAGGGAAAACACACGACCAGTCAGTCCCCGGGTTTCGCGATGGCGTTGGCGATCTGCTGGCCGTGGAAGCGGCCGTTCTCGATGAAGATCTCGTTGGTGTGCATGCCGGCGACAATCACGCCGGCGAGATAGATCCCGGGGCGCTGGCTCTCCAGGGTCCGGGGATTGGTGCGGAAGCGCGCGGTCTGGGGATCGAGCACGATGCCCAGAGCGCCCATAAACTCCAGGTCGGGGCGGTAGCCGATGAGCGAGAAAACGAAATCGTTGGGCAAGGCGATTTCGCCTTCGGGGGTGGCGACGCGGATGGAGTCCCTGAAGATCCGGGTCACCCGCGAGTTGAAGTAGCCGCGGATTTCGCCGCTCCCTATGCGGTTCTCGAGGTTGGGCCGGATCCAGTACTTGACGTGGTCCGAAACGGCGGGGCCGCGGTGAATCAGCGTGACGCGCGCGCCCGCCCAAAGCAACTCCAGGGCGGCGATGGCGGCGGAGTTCCTGCCGCCGATCACGGCGACATCGTGATTGTAATAAGGGTGGGCTTCCTTATAGTATGCCAGCACCTTGTCTAACTCTTCGCCGGGCACGCCGAGGCGGTTGGGGATGTCGTAGTAACCGGTGGCCAACACGATCTTGCGCGTGACATAGGCGCGCGGGCTGCCCAGGCGATGGGTGGTGAAGACGCGGAAGGCGTTGTCCTCGCCTGCGATGCGGTCTACTCGCTCGTACTGGCGGATATCGAGATGGTAGTGGTCCGCCACCCTGCGGTAGTACTTGAGCGCCTCGATCCGGTTGGGCTTGTCGTTGAGGCTGGTCATCGGGATGTTCCCGATTTCCATTAGTTCGGGGGTGGTGAAGAAGGTCATGTTAGTGGGGTAGTTATACAGCGAGTTCACCACACAACCCTTTTCGACGATGACGGTCTTGACGCCGCGGTTTTGCAGTTCGATGCCGCAGGCGAGGCCGGTGGGGCCGGCGCCGACTACCAGGGCATCGAAGGATTCGCTCATGCCAGCGCCTGAGTGACGGTTTCCAGCGTCTTCGCCAGGCCGGCATCGAGAGCGGAGGCGTCCTTGCCGCCGCCTTCGGCCATGTCGGGACGGCCGCCGCCCTTGCCGCCCACGGCCTGCGCCAGGGCTCCGGCCAGCTTGCCGGCGTGAACCTTGGCGGTAAGATCCTTGGTGACGGCCGATATGATGGACACGTTGCCGTCGTCGCCGGAGGCCAGCACCACCACGGCGCTCTTCCACTTATTGCGCAGGGAATCGGCGAGGGAGCGCATCTGGGCGCGGTCCATGCCGTCCACGCGCGCAGCCAGAACCTTGGCGCCGTTTACGGAGCGGGCCTGCGATTCGAGCGACCCCGAGGCGGCCTGCGCGAGGTTCTCCTTAAGTCGCTCTATCTGGCGTTCGAGGGTGCGCTCGTTGGCGAGTAACTTCTCAACATGTTCGACTAACTCGGGTTCGGAGGCGCGCACTAACTCGGCAACGCGCTTGAGGACTCCGGCGGACTCCTGGAATTGCAATAGCGCGGTCACGCCGGTGATAGCCTCGATGCGGCGCACGCCGGCCGAGATACTGCCTTCGTAGATGATCTTGCAGAGGCCGATGTCGCCGGTGCGCCCGACGTGCGTGCCGCCGCACAATTCGCGGCTGAAACCGGGAACGGAGACCACGCGCACTTCGTCGCCGTACTTCTCGCCGAAGAGCGCCATGGCGCCGGTGGCGATGGCCTGTTCGAGGGGCAGGACGTTGGTTTCCACGGCGGTGTTGCGCAGGATCTCGGAATTGACGAGGCGCTCGACCTCTTCGAGCTCGGCGCGGTCCAGGGCGGCGTAATGGGTGAAATCGAAGCGCAGGCGCCCGGGATCGACCACGCTGCCGGCCTGCTTGACGTGGGTGCCCAGCACCTGGCGCAGGGCGGCGTGCAGCAGGTGGGTGGCGGTGTGATTGCGGCGGGTGGAGTCGCGCAGGGGCGCGGCCACTTCGGCGCGCAGCGTGTCGCCGGTGCGGATGGGGGCGAGCGCGAGGATACGGTGCACGGAGAGGCCGCGGACGGCGGGGAAGACGGCTTCGACCTCGGCGACCTTCTCGCCGTTCGGGGCGAAGAGCGCGCCGCGGTCGCCGACCTGTCCGCCGGACTCGGCGTAGAACGGCGTGGACTCGAGCACTAACTCGGCCTTGGCGCCGGCGGAGACCTGCTCCGTCAACTCGCGATCGACAATCAGGCCGACCACCTTCGAAGCTGCTTCGACGCGGTCGTAGCCCACGAACTTCGTTCGGCCGAGTTCCAGCAGCTTCTGGTAAGCCGGAACCACTACGCCCTTTTCGGCGCCCTTCCAACTTGCGCGGGCGCGCTCGCGCTGCCGTTCCATCTCGCGGTCGAAGGCCTCGCGGTCGAGGGTGAGGGAGTGTTCGCGGGCCATCTCCTCCTGCTCGTCGAGGGCGAGGCCGTAGGTATCGTAGAGCTTGAAGGAAAGGCTGCCGGGGATGGCGCGGCCATCGAGCGTCTTAATGGAATCGTTGAAGACCTTCTCGGCGACGAGGAAGGTGGTGGCGTAGCGGTGCTCTTCGTCCTTGACCACGCGGGCCACGCGCGCGACGCTCTCCATCAGTTCGGGATAGGCGGGCTTCATCAGCTCGGCGACGAAGCCGGTCATCCTATAAAGGAAAGTGTCTTCGACGCCGATTAAACGTACGTTGCGCATGGCGCGCCGCATGATCTTGCGGAGGACGTAGCCGCGGCCTTCGTTGGAGGGGACGACGCCATCGTGGATGAGGAAGGCGGCGGCGCGGGCGTGGTCGGCGGCGATGCGCAGGGCCGTGTCCACGCGGGCATTGGCGCCGGGGGTGACGCCGAACAGCGTGGCGGCGTAATCGATGATGGGAGCGATGAGGTCGGTCTCGTAATTGGAGAGCTTACCCTGGAGGACGGCGGCGACGCGCTCGAGGCCCATGCCGGTATCGATGGACGGGCGCGGCAGGGGCGTCATGATGCCAGAGGCATCGCGGTCGAACTGCATGAAGACGAGGTTCCAGATTTCGACGAAGCGGCCGCCGGCGTCGCTGGGGAAGGCTTCGTTCTCGCGGCCGGGCTCGGCGGCTTCGATGCCCAGGTCGTAGTGGATTTCGGAGCAGGGGCCGCAGGGGCCGGTTTCGCCCATCTGCCAGAAATTGTCCTTTTCGTCGAGGCGGAAGATGCGGCTGCGGGGCACGCCGGCGACCTTCTGCCATAGGGCTTCGGCTTCGTCGTCCTCGCGGAAGACGGTGACGTAGAGCTTGTCCTTGGGCAGGCCGTAATCCTTGGTGATGAGGTCCCAGGCGAACTCGATGGCCTCGGCTTTGAAGTAGTCGCCGAAGGAGAAGTTGCCGAGCATTTCGAAGAAGGTGTGGTGGCGGCGGGTGTAGCCGACGTTCTCGAGGTCGTTGTGTTTGCCGCCGGCGCGCACGCACTTCTGGGAGGTGGTGGCGCGGGTGTAGTCGCGCTTCTCGATGCCGGTGAAGACGTCCTTGAACTGGTTCATGCCGGCGTTGGCGAAGAGCAGGGTGGGGTCGTTGGCCGGCACCAGGGAAGAACTGCGGACGATGCGATGGCCGCGGGCGGCGAAGAAGTCGAGGAAGCGCTGTCTGGTTTCGTGACCTGTCACGGGAAGATCCTTGTGCGGTGGACTCTGTTCAATTGTAGCGAAAGGGCGTGGGCGGACGCGGCGGGGGGCGGCGCGGGCCGGGGCGAGGGCGCGGCGGTTTGCGGACGCGGCGTTGGGGACGCGAGATCCCCCCAAATGGGGGCAGGGCTGGCGGAAAACAGAAAATACGGAACGAACCCAATTTGGATTGGAGACGGCTCTGGTAAGTGCAGGTGGACGTTGATGTTACTGACTGAAAACCGCATGTAAGCGTGCATCAAAAACGAACCCTATTCGCCGCGTGTGACGAATCGAGGAGGCGGGCCGGAGTGGGCGGTGCGCGTTCTCTATGCGCCCGATTGGAGTGTAGCAGGCGGGGAGCGGGGAGGCTGTGGAAAACTGGGTAAGTGGTAATGGAATGAGCGAAAGATTTTTGTGAATGGGAGGCGGGGGGGGGCGATATGCTGGAGCCATGACTTCGCGCATCGTGATCGAACCGGGCAAACGCTCCGGACAGCCGTGTGTCCGCGGGCTACGCATCACGGTGTGGGACGTGTTGAGTTGGTTGGCCGCTGGAATGACGGAGCGGGAAATCCTCGATGACTACCCGGAGTTGGAGGCGGACGATTTCCGTGCGGTATACGGGTTTGCCGCCAGGATGGGCTGGCGTGTGGCTCTGTGGGGCTGCTGCCCGGCTGGCTGAGTAGTTGTACGCGGGGTCGGCTCACGTCTCGGCTGCCGGCCTGTTGGAAAGCCTGGATCGCGAGATTTGGGAGTTCGCCAAGGCAGGGGACTTCGTCATCGTGAGCATCGACCCCGACTTGTACGAACTCACTACAACCATGGGGCCGCCTCCCAAGGTAGTGTGGCTCCGGCGGTGGGCGCACCCGACCAGGGACGCGGAGCGGCTGCTGGAGCGTGAGGCCGTGCGGATAACGGAGTTCGCAGCCGATCCGGAGACCGGCGTCCTGGACCGCGAATGAGGCGGCCGCGGCTGGCAGTGCGGAGTGACAGGGCAGGTTGCGGGGGCAGCCCGCCTGGGTGGGCATAGGCGTTAAAATAATACGTTTACTTTTTTGAGCGTTCGGCATAGCATTTAAGTATGGAATGCGCGCCTTTGCATGAGGAGGAGTGGGAGTATGTCCGCACCCTCCTGCCACTCGATCTTGAGGATTCCTCTCGCTCGGCAGGCGCATTGTTACGGTGTCGAAACGTTCCAGACGCGGCAGCTCTCCTTCGCCTGGCTCTGGCATATGCGGTCTCGGACCTGTCCCTCAAGGATGTCGCCGCGTGGGCCAGCGCCCTGCATTTGGCGGAGATCACTGGGCCTGGCTTATTTTATCGCCTGCGCGAAGCCGAGGGCTGGCTGGAACATGTGCTGGCGGAAGTGTTGGCGGCGGAACAGGTTGGAGCCGAACCCGCCGCCTGGCCTGTGCGGGTCGTGGATGCGACTGTCATCAACGGCCCTGGCAATAAGCCCGTGCAGTGGCGAGCCCATGTCCTGATCAATCCAGCCACAGGCGGCTTCCAGCGGGTGGAACTGACCGATGACAGCGGCGGGGAGAAATTAAGCCGATACAAGATCCAGCGCGGCGAGATCGTTTTGGGTGATCGGGCCTACGGTACTGCACGCGGCCTGTACGCGGTGAGAGAGGCCGACGCACACGCACTGGTGCGCTTCAATCCAGGCAATCTGCGCACCTGCGATGAACAGCGGCAGCGGATTCATTTGGCGGAAAAGGAGCCGCTAGTGCCGTCAGTGGGGGTAGTCGAAGTTTCAGTAACAATTCCAGTACCCCCAGCCTCGACCAAAAGCCACAAAACCTGGGATTCGGCCAAAGCGATCGCCTGGCTTCCCGCACGCGCGCTCGCTTCGCGCACTCGCTCTGGCGAAGTCATCTGGCTCATCACCACGTTGGACGCTGCGCAATTGCCGCCGGTCCAGTCAATGGTCCTCTATAGAGCCCGCTGGCAGATTGAACTGCTGTTCAAGCGGCTCAAGTCCCTGCTCCATTTGGACACATTGCCCTCGCGCCAGGGACCTACCGCCAAGAGTTGGATGCTGGCACGCCTCATCGCCGCCGCGTTGGCTCAACGCTTAGTGCAGCCATCCGGCCCACTTTCCCCCTGGGGGTACGAATTGCGAGCCTAATCGACATACCCATAGTCCCTTGGTCACGCTTTCGGATGACACTGTGGGCCCTGCGGGGAGCCATCCTGGGTAAAGGACCTTGGCTGGTCATCCAAAGCGAGCAAAACCTGGATCGACTCCGCAACAGTCCGCGGAAGCGCACCCTCGTGTCCGATCAACTCGCCCGCTCTGCCCAAGCACCGCAGCCAATCTTAATTTAACGCCTATGCGCGGACCGGGGGGTCCGCCCCCACAACCGCACGCCATTTCATGAAAGCGAGCTTGACCTTCGGTATGCCGGTCGATATAGTGGCCATTCGGCGCTGCGGCGGCCCTGGCAAAAGAGGAGAAACTAGTGAGTCATTCGACGAACCCGGTAATTCTGGAGAAGTACAGCATGGGGGTGGGCGACCGGTTCGCTCACCAGGCAAAGGCCCAGTTGGCGGCCTGCATCCGCGCCGAAGCGCGTGGCGCAATCGTCATCCCGGTCTGGAACAAGTCCAACCGGGAACACAAGATCGTGGGTTCGGTTCCGGCCAGCACGCGGGCGGCCGCCGACGCCGCGGTGCGCGAGTTAGGTTGGAAGCATTCGCATTACGTGGATGCCGACCACATCAATCTGGATACCGTCGGAGGGTTCCTGGAAGTTTCCGACTTCTTCACCCTGGACGTGGCGGATGCCATCGGCCGTCCTCCGGCCGCGGGGGCGGCGGAGAGCTTTCTGGCGCGCCATCCGGAACTGAGGGGGCGCATTGCGATCGACGGCATCGCCGAAACCTTCGAGATTTCCCCGGAAACCGCCCTGGCGGCGGCGTCCAAGTACCTGGGTGCGGTGGCCGAGGCCGGGCGCATCTACCGCCATATCATTGAAAAGAAAGGCGCAGGCTGCTTCGTCACGGAAGTTTCCATGGACGAGACGGACAGCCCGCAGACGCCTCCCGAACTGCTCATCATCCTGGCCGCTATCTCCGACGAGGAGATCCCCATTCAAACCATTGCCCCCAAGTTTACCGGCCGGTTCAACAAGGGCGTCGACTACGTAGGCAACGTGGAGCAGTTCGAGCGCGAGTTCTCCTCCGATATCGCCGTCATCGCGCACGCCGTGGCGGCATACTCCCTGCCCGCCAATCTGAAGCTCAGCGTTCACTCGGGCAGCGACAAGTTTTCGCTCTATGCGCCCATCGCCCGCTCGCTCCGCAAGTTCAACGCCGGCGTTCACCTCAAGACCGCCGGCACCACCTGGCTGGAGGAACTGATCGGACTCTCCGAAGCCGGGCCGGCGGGACTGGCCACCGCCAAGGAGGTCTACCGCGGGGCGTTCGAGCACCGCGAGGAACTGTGCGCCCCGTACGCCACCGTGATCGACATCGACCCGGCCAAGCTTCCACTGCCCGGCGCCGTCGATACGTGGACCGCCGCGCAGTACGCCGGGGCTCTCCGCCACGACCAAAGGAACCCGCTGTTCAACCCACACCTGCGGCAACTGCTGCACGTCGGCTACAAGATCGCCGCCAAAATGGGCGACCGCTATCTCGACATGCTGGTGGCCTGCGAAGCATCCATCTCGCGCAACGTCACCGAGAACCTGTACAGCCGCCACATCAAACCCCTGTTTCTGAAAGGGTGATCCCATGAAGATGGCCGCCGCCCTGTGGCTGGCGCTCTGGCCGCTGGCGGCGCGGGCGCAGGATACGCGCGCGGTCTCGGAACCCGTGATCCCGCCGGTATGCGCGCGGCTGAGCGCCAGGCTGGCGGCGGGGGAATCGGTTTTGGCATACCGCTCAAGCCGCTGTGGAAACCTCGACGGAAATCTGTTTGCCGAGAACGCGGAAAGCCGCCTCGAGTTGGTCCAACCGCGAGGCGTGGCGGAGATCCAGAAGCCGGTCCACCTGAGGTAAGTGCCAGTTGAGCCGGCGGGCGAGTTCCGCCTTGCCCACTTTCGCCGCGCGCATTTCCGAGTAGAGGGCGAGCTTGGCTTCCGTCAAGGCCGGCAGGGTGACGAAGGGTCCCCGGCGGCCGGCGCGGGACATGGGAATATCGCGGCGGTCCGCCATGTAGCCGAGGAGAACGGTTTCAATCGCATCGACCGCGCGGGCGAGCGCTTCCGCCCGGTCTTCGCCGAAGGTGATGGCTCCGGGAACATCCGGAATCTCAGCCAGAATCGTTTGATTGGTATCTTTGGAAAGTTTGACGCTATAGTGCAACATGAACGGCGATCCTTTAGCCCTACTTCAGCCCCAGTGCCTTCTTGATCTTGTGCTCCAGACCTTTGCCGATTTCCTTGCCCTCGCCATGCATGGGCAAGGAGGCGATGGCGGCGCCCCGGCGCACCGTCAGATGGCCGCCCCTGCCGGGTTCAAACGTACAGCCCCGCCCTTCGAGCCAGCGTTTGAACTGGGCGCTCGTCATACTGCGACGATACAACACATCTGTTGCGTTGTCAACACAACTGTTGCGTTGCGCGCGCCCCTACACCCAGAACTTCAGGTACGGCTTCTCTTCCGCCACGCGCAGCACGTACAACGCCACTTCGCGCGCGTGGTAGTCGCCCCACATCGAGGATTCGCCGGGCCCGCAGTTCCAGGCGTTCGGCCGGTGGTAGACCGAGTGCAGGATCAGGCCCTGGTGCTCGGGGTCCTGGCTGAGGTAGGGCGCGTCGAACAGGGAATCGCAGACCGAGAGGCCGGCCTGCCAGTAGCGGCTGTCGCCGAGCGAACGTCCCAGGCGCAGCAGGCCCTGCGCGGCGATGGCCGCTGCGGAACTGTCCACCGGCTCGGCGCCGGAGGCGATCGCGGGCGCGCCGGTATCCCAATAAGGGACGCCATCGGCGGGCGTCGTGGCGATGTAGAAATCGCAGGTGGCGCGCGCCGCCTTCTCCAGCATCGCCAGCACGTCGGCCGGGCCGTCCGCCGCGCGGAAGTACTCGAACTCTTCGGCGAATCCGCACATCGCCCAGGCCAGGCCGCGCGTCCAGGTGGTGAAGGGCGAATAGCCCTGCTGCGAGTTGGGGCAGCGATAGGCGCCGTCGTTGGGATTGAAAATGCTCTCGTGCGCCACGCGGCCGGGGACGTCCCAGGCGTCGCGGCGTTCGCCGTAGTAGACCGAGTAGCGGGCGGTGGCGCGGAGGTGGTGGAGCGCGCGGTCGAGCAGCGAAATCGGGCGGTCGCCCTCGCCCATCAGCACGTGGCCCAGGCGGTGGGCGACGACCAGCGAGCGCACCGAGCGGATGGCGTCGACGAACAGCGAATGCGGCCCGTTGAAGGAATAGATGTAGCCGCCGCCATCGGAGACCGGCGACCAGCGCATCGCCTGCACCGCGCCGGAACATTTCAGCGCCAGCTCGTAGAACCGCCGCTCCCAGTCGTTATCGGGGATGCGGCCCTCGCTCATGAGGCGGAGCAGGTTGCCGTAGGTGCCGAGGTTGTTGAAGCCGTGATCGTGGACGCCCGAGTGGGTGAGATGCGGCGCCATGGCGGCGACGGTCCGGGAGCGTCCGATCTCCAGGAATTCGGCGTCGCCCGTGGCGTCGAACTGCAGGATGGCGGCGCCGAACTGGAAGCCCAGCGTCCACTCGGTCCAGCCGCGGCTGGTGTAGCGGCCGCCCACGGTGCACACGGGCGATCCGTGCGTGCGATCCCAGGTTCTTTCCAGAGACAGGATCTTCCCGGCCGAAAGATCGAACAGGCGGCGCACCTTGGGAAGGAGCGCGGCGGAGGTGAGATGGTCGAGGATTTTCACGCGTGGCGCAGCGTTCCCAACACGGCGTTGATCAACACCGCGGCCATGCCGATGGGTATCGCGATCTTCCACCCGATATTCATGAGCTGATCGTAGCGGAAGCGCGGAAACGTGCCGCGGAACCAGATCATCAGGTAGATCAGCGCGGACACCTTCAGGCAGAACCAGAACAGGCCGATCACGGCGTGATTGATGGCGGGGACGATGAACAGCCCGCCCATCGCCGCCAGTGCGAGCGCCACCAGAACCAGCACGAACTGCTGTCCCCGGTCCTTCAGCTTCTTCGCCATGGGAACCGTCAACCCGGCCGAGCCCACGAACAAGACCACCGGGAAGGCTGCGTTGAGCGGCGTCTGCAGCCAATCGACGTTGGGGAAGGGACTCAGCCAGCCGCCCCAGAACAGCGTGACGGCCACGGCGGAAACCACGATCAGGTTGGCGTACTCCGCCAGGAAGAAGAGCGCGAAGCGGAAGCCGCTGTACTCCGTGTGGAAGCCGGCCACCAGCTCCGATTCGGCTTCCGGCAGATCGAACGGCGCGCGGTTGGTTTCGGCCGTGGCGGCGAGGATGTACAACGCGAACGGCACGATCATGAAGAAGCAGTTGTCGAACACGCCCCACACGCCGCGGTCAAGTTGCGACCGCACGATGCCCTGCATGCTCAGCGTGCCGGCCGCCATGACGCCTGAGAGCAATGCGAAGCCCAGGGCCACTTCGTAGCTCACCAACTGCGCCGCGCTGCGCAGCGCGCCCAGCAGCGAATAATGGCTGTTGGACGCCCATCCGCCCAGGATGATGCCCAGGATGCCCACGGCCGACATGGCCGAAATCACCAGCAGGCCGACATTCACGTCCGCCACGTAGAGTTTCGCGGAAAAAGGCAGCAAGGCGAAAGCCGTCAGGCCGGTGACGGTGGAAACCACCGGCGCCATCCAGAAGATGGCTTTGTCCGCCCCGGAGGGAATGATATCTTCCTTCAGCAGCAGCTTCAGCGCATCGGCGATGGGCTGCAGGAGGCCGTGCGGCCCCACGCGCATGGGGCCGAGGCGGACCTGGAAGTCCGCCAGGACCTTGCGCTCCACCAGCGAGAGGTAGCCGGCGATCAGCGGAACCGCCGCTATGATGACCAGCGTCAGCACGATGGGCGTAAACAGAGGATATGAGAGGATCTTGTCCATATGGTCCTTACCTCGCCAGCGTCGTAGTAGCCAGGATCAGGAACGGCTGGGGATAGACGCCGATCGCCAGAGTCAGAAACCCGGTGACGCCCAGCGCCAGCCGTAGCCCGAAACTCGCCGCCAGCGGGGCCTTCTCCAACTCCTCGCCGATGAACATGCTGCGCACGATCTTGAAGTAGTAATAAATCGCCACGGCCACATACAGCACCGCGATGGCCGCCAGCGCGAAGTGCCGCGTCTGGATCAGCGCCAGGAAGATGTAGTACTTACCCCAGAAGCCGGCCGTGGGCGGAATGCCCGCGAGAGAGAGCAGGAAGATCAGCATCAGCAGGGCGCACGCGGGGCTCTTGTGCATGAGGCCCGAGATATCCTCGAGATCCTCGCCGATAATCCCTTGCCGGCGCAGTGCCACGATCACCAGGAACGCGCCCAGGTTCATGAAGGTGTACACCATCACGTAGACCAGGATGCCGTTGATGCCGGTGTCGTTGCCGGCGATCAGGCCCAGCAGCATGTAGCCGGCGTGCGAGATGGAACTGTACGCCAGCAGCCGTTTGATATTGGTCTGGTTGATGGCCGCCAGGTTCCCCAGGGTGAGCGTGGCCACGGCCACCACCGTGAGCAGCGGTTCCCAGACGGCGCGCGCGCTGGCCAGCGGTCCCAGGAAGATGCGCAGCAGAAACGCAATGGAAGCGGCCTTCGACGCCACCGAGAGATACGCCGTGACGGTGGTGGGAGCGCCTTCGTAGGCGTCCGGCGCCCACATGTGGAACGGCACGGCGGAGATCTTGAAGAGCAGGCCCACGGAAGTGGTGGCGAGAGCCAGCAGGACCATCGGGTCCCAGGCCGGGCGCTCGGCGATCTTCACGGCGATCTCGGAGAGCTTGGTGGAATCGGCGATGCCGTAGAGGATCGAAAAGCCGTACAGCAGGAAACCGGTGGAAAACGCGCCCAACAGAAGATACTTGATAGAGGCCTCGTTGGAGCGCTTGTCGGAGCGCAGGAAGCCCACCATCACGTAGAAGCTCAGCGCCATAAGTTCCAGGCCGATGAACAGCGTCACCAGGTCGGTGCCGGTGGCCAGGAAGTACATGCCGCACTGCGCGAACAGAATCAGGCCGTAGTATTCGCCGTGGTGCTCGCCCGCAATTTCGAGGTACTTATACGAAGCCGCGGCGACAATCAGGGCGGCGATGACGAAAATCCAGTTGAAGAAGATGGAGTATCCGTCCACCGTCACGGAGCCATGGAAAGCCGTTACCTCGGTATAGCCGCCGGCCGCCAGATAGCCCGACTGCTGGAACAGGCCGTAGCCCGCGAACCCCTCCGCCAGGGCCACGAAGAGGAGCGTCCATTTCTTCTGGCGCGGCTCCGGGAAAATCCAGAAATCGAACAGCAGGATGGCGCATCCGAACAGGGCCAGCATCACCGCCGGGACGATGGCGAAGTGATCGGTGGATGTGTAGAAGGGGCTCATTGTGCGCCTCCCAGGGAAGCCCTGTAGCCAACTGGCATACCCGGCGGAAGGCCCTCATAGTAGCCCGGATGGACGCGCTCCACGATCTGCTCGACCGGGGGCCGCAGGATGTCGAAGTACGGCTTGGGATAGACGCCGATCCAGACGGCCCAGGCGATCAGCGGCAGGAACATGGCCACTTCGCGGAAACTCATGTCACGCAGCCCCAGGTTATTGGCGTTGGTCACCTGGCCCAGCATGGTGCGCTGGTAGAGCCACAGCAGGTAGGCCGCGCCCAGAATCACGCCGGAGACGGCGAAGGCGGCCCACGCGCGGTTGGCCTCGAAAGCGCCCTGAAGAATGGTGAATTCGCCCACGAACCCGTTCAGCAGCGGCAGGCCGGCGGAGCTCAGCATGGCGATGGCGAAGATGGTGGCGAAGCGCGGCATGACGTGCGCCAGGCCGCCGTATTCGGAAATCTCGCGCGTGTGGCGGCGCTCGTAGATCACGCCGACGATCATGAAGAGCATGCCGGTGGAGATGCCGTGGTTGATCTGCTGCACGACGCTGCCGGCGATTCCGTTGGGGTTGAGCGAGAAAATGCCCAGCGTGCAGAAACCCAGGTGGCTCACCGACGAGTAAGCGATCAACTTCTTCCAATCCTTCTGGTTCAGGCTTACCAGCGCGCCGTAGATAATGCCAATGATCGACAGCACGGCCAGAATCTGCACGATGGTCCGGTCCGCCGATGCATTCGGCAGCAGCGGCAGCGAGAACCGCAGGAATCCGTACGTCCCCATCTTCAGCAGGACCGCGGCCAGAATCACGGAACCCGCCGTGGGCGCTTCCACGTGCGCGTCCGGCAGCCAGGTATGGAACGGGAACATGGGCACTTTGATGGCGAAGCCGATGAAGAACAGCCAGAAGACCCACTGCTCGCTACCGAACGCCCAGCCCTGCGGCAGTTGGACTTTCAGCAACTCCGAGATCTCGAAGCTGTAGAAGTGGAACTGATCGTAGTGCCGGAAGTAGAGCGTCAGGATGCCCAGCAGCATGAGCGCCGAACCGGCCAGGGTGTAGAGGAAGAACTTGATGGCCGCATACAGTTTTCGCGGGCCGCCCCAGATGCCGATGATGAAGTACATGGGCACCAGCACCAGTTCCCAGAATATGTAGAACAGGAAGAAATCGAGCGAGACGAAAACGCCGATCATGCCCGTCTGCAAGAGCAGGAACATGGCGTAGTAGGCCTTGACGCGGTCGTCGATGGCGCGCCAGGAGCACAGAGTGGCGATGAAGCCCATCAGCGTGGTGAGCATGACGAGCAGCAGGCTGATGCCGTCGATTCCGATGGCGTAGTGCGCTCCCAGCGCCGGAATCCAGTTGGCGCGCTCGGCCAGTTGGAAGCCCGAGGCGCCGGCCTGGAAGCGGGAAATCAGCGGGAGCGACACCAGGAACCCGGCCAGGCTCGCCAGGTTGGCCCAGACCTTGATCAGGAGCTTGCTACCAGCCGGCAGCGTCAGCAAGACGGCCAACCCGGCCAGGGGCGTGAACAGGACGATGCTCAGTAGATGCTGGTCCATATGCTTACCGCGTCACGTAATACCCGAAGAATGCCAGCACGCCCACCACCACAAACAGCGCGTAGGTTTGCACGCGGCCGGTTTGCAAAACGCAGACGGGATAGGAAAGCATCTTCACGAAGAAGGAGCCGAGGCGCACGGCGCCATCGATAATCCAGGTGTCCCACCACATGGAGACGCTGGCGCTGAAGCGCGTCAACCAGCCCGCGCCGTTCACGCCGCCATCCACCACTCGGCGGTCGAAGGCGCCGCACACCCGGCCGCCGCCCTTGCCCAGGCCGTTCACGAACAGAAAATCGTACAGCTCGTCGACGTACCACTTGTGGTAGAGCAGCTTGTACAGCGGCCCCACGGAGGCCTGGATGCGGTCCGGGATTCCCGGCTTGATGTAATAGAGATAGCGCGCCAGGGAGATTCCGGCGACGGCGATCAGCACCGAGAGAGCCATCAGCCCCCATTCGGCGCCGGCGCCGTGGGCGGTTTCCTTCACGGTGTCGCCTACGCCGAACATGGGGGCCAGCCAACCTTCGAACCCGCGGAAAAACTCCGGCAGGTTCCACAGCTTGGGCGTGCCCAGCCAGCCGGCCAGCACGCTGCCGATGGCCAGCGCGGTGAGCGGCGCCGTCATCGACCGCGGCGATTCGTGAATGTGCGCTTCCACTTCGGGCTTCACCCGCGACTTGCCGTAGAACGTCAGGTACATCAGCCGCCACATGTAGAACGCCGTCATGGCCGCGGTGGCAAGGCCCACCACCCACAGCGCCTTCGAGCCCAGGGGGGAGCTGTAGGCCTGCCACAGAATCTCGTCCTTCGAGAAGAAGCCCGCCAGGCCGGGAATGCCGGCGATGGCCACCGAGCCTACCCACATGGTCCGGTAGGTGATCGGAATCCTGCTCTTGAGCCCGCCCATGTTGCGCATGTCCTGCTCGCCGCTCAAAGAGTGAATCACCGATCCGGAACACAGGAAGAGCAGGGCCTTGAAGAAGGCGTGCGTGAAGAGGTGGAAGATGGCCACCCAGTAGGCGCCCACGCCCAGCGCCAGGAACATGTAGCCGAGCTGCGAAACCGTGGAGTAGGCCAGCACGCGCTTGATGTCGTTCTGCACCAGCGCGATCGAGGCCGCGAAAATGGCCGTGCCCGCGCCGATGATGGCCACGATGGTGGAAGTGGCGGGCGTCAACTGGAACAGCGGCGCCGAGCGGGCCACCATGTACACGCCGGCGGTCACCATGGTGGCGGCGTGGATCAGGGCCGAGACCGGCGTGGGACCTTCCATGGCGTCGGGCAGCCAGACGTACAGCGGGATCTGCGCCGATTTTCCGGTGGCGCCGATGAACAGCAGCAGGGCCATGGCGCTCAACACTCCAAAACCGGCGGTTTCGGCGGTGAACGCTCCGCTGTGCAGGGCTATGGCCACGTCGGTGAAGCGCAGCGTGCCGAGCACGGACATCATGAGCAGCATGCCCAGGATGAAGCCCGAATCGCCCACGCGGTTTACGATGAACGCCTTCTTGCCCGCGTCGGCCGCCGATTTCTTGTGATAGTAGAAACCGATCAGCAGGTAGCTGCACAATCCCACGCCTTCCCAGCCCACGAACAGGAGCGCGTAGTTGTTGGCCAGCACCAGCATCAGCATGAAAAAGACGAACAGGTTCAGGTAGCCGAAGAAGCGGTAGTAGCCGTTATCGTGCGCCATGTACCCGACGGAGTAGACGTGGATCAGGAAGCCGACGCCGGTGACCACCAGGATCATCACCGCGCTGAGCGGGTCGAGAAGGAAGCCCCAGTCCGCCTGGAACGTGCCCATCTGGCCGTTGGCCAGGTGGAACGGCAGGCCGGCGATCCAGGAGAACTGGATCACCTGGTGCACCTTGTGAGGCAGGCTGGAAAGCTGCCAGACGGCGCCCACCGAGAGCAGGAAGGAAATCAGGATGGTCCCCGGGCAAATCAGGCTGACAAGGAACTTGAGGGGCGACGGCGGGTGGGCAGGATCGTGCGCGCCGCCATGGCCGCCGCCGGCCGGCGCCACGCCGGGGGCCACGGCCACATCCGAAGCGGGCTGCGGATCCAATCTCTTGCCGGCAAGCAGCATCAGCGCCGCCCCGAACAGCGGGAATAGCGGAATCAGCCAGATGAGGTCTATGAAGTTCACGGGTCTCCTACCACTTCAGCAAGTCGATTTCATCCGCCTGCACGGTTTCCTTGTTGCGGAACAGCGCGATCAGGATGCCGAGGGCGACGGCGGTCTCGGCCACCGCGTCGGCGATCACGAAAATCGCGAACACCTGTCCAGGCACGTGGTCCGGTCCAAAAGCGTGCGAAAAGGCGACCAGGTTGATGTTCACGGCGTTGAGAATCAGCTCGATGGACATCAGAATGACGACGATGTTGCGCCGCGTCAGCACGCCCACGGTGCCGATGAGCAGCAGCGCCGCGCTCAGCGCCATATAGTGAACCGTGGTTATGGGATGCATCGTCAGATCCTCTTCTTCGCCATTATGACGGAGCCGACCACCGCCACCAGCAGCAGGACGGAAGCGATTTCGAACGGCAACAGGTAGTCCTGAAACAGCGAATCGGCAACCCGCTCGGTGTTACCGGCCCCGCCCGCCGCAATGGCGCCGTACGCCGGCCCGGCGATCCGAAACGCGCCTCTGCCATGGTACAGGAACCAGCCGGCCACCGCCGCAACCGCCGCCACGGCCGCCAGCGCCACCGGCCACTGTCCGCTGAACTCCCGCTCCCTGGCGGCAGCATCGAGATTCACCAGCATGATCACGAACAGGAACAGGACCATGATGCCGCCCACATACAGAATGATCTGCACCGCGAACAGAAACTCCGCCCCCTGCAGCAGGTACAACCCGGCCACGCCCAGCAGCGAGACGATCAGCGAAATGGCGCTGTGCACGGCGCTGCGCCGCGTGATGGTGAGAATGCCGCCCAAGAGCGTCATGGCGGCGAAAATGTAGAAGAACACCGTGTCGATCAGCATTTGTATCGAGTGGGCAGCGGCCCTTCTTCCAGCATCTGCCGGTCCCAGATCTGGCCTTCGCGGGTGTAGGTTGCCAGTTCGAAATCCTGCGTCAACTCCAGCGCATCCACCGGGCAGGCGTCCTCGCACAGCCCGCAGAACATGCACCGGGACGTGTCGTAGGTGAAGGTGGTCAGCTCCTTGCGCTTGGTCTGCTCGTTGCGCTCGCTGCCCACCACGATGAGCGCCTCGGGACAGGCCAGCGCGCACAGGTTGCAGGCGATGCACAGCGTCTCGCCGTTTTCCGGGTTGTTGTTGAGCCGCGGCGCGCCGCGGTACCGCTCGGCCACCTGGGGCCGCTCGGCCGGATACTGCTCGGTGTAGATGTATTTGGTGGGCTGGTTCCGGAACGTGACCCACAGTCCCTGAATCAGGTCTACCAGGAAGATCGTTTTGAGAAACTTACCCATCATATCGCCGCCTACTCGCGTCGCTCGGGCCGCTCCCTTGCGGTCGCGGTTCCGTGGGAAAACCAGCCCCAACCCACCCGGCCCCTGCCCGCCAAGCCCCAACACGGAACCGCGAGCGCAAGCGCGCGGCCCGGCCCCGGGCCCCGCGGGGTCCGATCCGTCGCTTTCATCTGTCGATCTCACCCAATACAATATCCAACGTCCCGATGATCGCCACCACGTCGGCGATCAGGCCGCCGCGGACCATCCGGTCCAATGCCTGCAAGTTCACGTAGGAGGGCGGCCGCACGCGCACCCGATAGGGCTGCGTCGAGCCGTCGCTCACCACGTAGTAGCCCAGTTCGCCTTTCGGCGCTTCGATGGAGACGTACGCCTCGCCCACCGGCGGCTTGATCACCTTCGCGACCTTGGCCATGATGGGGCCTGTGGGAATGGCAGCCGCCGCCTGGCGGATGATGCGCGCGGATTGCCGCATCTCCTGCATGCGCACGACGTACCGGTCGTAGGTATCGCCGTTCTCCCGGGTGGGGATGTCGAAGTCGTACTTGTCGTAGCCCGAGTATGGTTGCGCCTTGCGCAGATCCCATTTCACCCCGGAGGCGCGCAGCACCGGCCCGGTGACCCCGAATTCCTTGCACTCGCCGGCGCTCAGGACGCCCACGTTTTCGAGCCGGCCCACCCAGATGCGGTTGCCGCTGAGCAATTCCTCGTACTCGTCCACCTTGGGCGCGAACCAGTCGCAGAAAGCCTCGCACTCCTTTTCGAAGCCGTCGTAGGTTTCGTACAGCAGCCCGCCGATGCGAAACGCGTGGGTGGTGAGCCGTGCGCCGCAATACTTCTCGATGATCTTCAGCGCTTCCTCGCGTTCGCGGAAGCAGTAGAACACCGGAGTGATAGCCCCGATGTCGAGGGCGTGCGTGCCCAGCCACACCAGGTGGCTGGCGATGCGGTTCAGTTCCGTGAGGATTACGCGGACGGCCTGCGCGCGCGGTGGAGCCTCGACGTTCAGCAACTTCTCCACCGCCAGGCAGTAACCCAGACCGTTGGATACCGAGGCCACGTAGTCCATGCGGTCCACGTAGGGGTTGAACTGCGCGTAGGTGCGATTCTCGGCGATCTTTTCGACGCCGCGATGCAGGTAGCCGATGACGCAGTCGGTCCCCAGGACCTTTTCGCCGTCCAGTTTGAGGATCACACGCAAGACGCCGTGCGTGGACGGGTGCTGCGGTCCCATGTTGAGGACCAGTTCGGTGGAGTCTAAGAAAGTGGTGTCCGGCATGGCTTCACTGGCCGCTTTCGATTCCCAGATTCTCCCGCACCCAGCGCTCGTCCTGCTGGAGGATTCCGTAGTCCTTGCGCAGCGGATATCCCTGCCAATCTTCCGGCATCAGAATACGCCGCATGTCCGGGTGACCGGCAAAAGAAATTCCGAACATGTCGAAGATTTCGCGTTCCAGCCAATTGGCGGTGAGGTGCACGCCCACGGCGGTCTGCGGCTGGAAGCCATCGGGGATGCAGGTTTTGATCCGCACCCGCTCGTTGCGGAAAAAACTGTAGACCACATAAACCAGGTCGAAGCGTTCCGCGCGCTTGGGCCAGTTGACCGCCGTGATGTCCACCAGGTAGTCGAAGTCGGCTTCCAGCTTGAGATACTCGAGCACCGGGATGACCGAACCGGGTTTGACGACGATAAAGTTCTGCCCGAGGTAGGTGGAGGCTTCGGCGATCTCTCCGGCAAAGCGGTCTAGCAATTCGCGCGCCAGGCTGCTCTCCCAGCACGTGGCCGCCATAGTGGCAGGCGGCTTGGGCGGAGTGGCGGCGGCCGGTTTCGGAGGGGCCGGTTTCGCTTCGGCGGCGGCGGGTTTCGCCGGCGGCTGGGCAGTCTCTCCCCCTCCGGGCAGAGGCGACTCCGAGCTCCCCGGCTTTTGCTCGTCGGCCATTCGTTCTCCTCTTGGACGAAGACCTCTACATTTATCACTGGCGGTTGACGGGTGTCAAACCGCACACACGTCAAGGCGCGCAAAGAAAACCCCACCCGTCGGCGAAAACTGTCGCGGCGCGCACAGGAGACAATTCCCCGGAGCGGGCGCTGGCCGCATGCGTGCTATCTTAAAAACGGTGTCGTCGCCACTCAATTTTCATCTGGAGCAATACGAGGGCCCTCTGGACCTGCTGCTGGACTTGATCCGCAAGCAGCAGATCGACATCAGGGACATCCCCATCGCCACCATCACCTCCCAGTATTTGGAGTACATGGACAAGGCCCGGGAGATGGACATCGATCTGGGCGCCGAATTTGTTTACATGGCGGCGACGCTGATCCACATCAAGTCGAAGATGCTTCTCCCGCGCGACCCCGCCCTGGAAAAGGACGGGGACGGTCTGGAAGACCCGCGGCAGGAGCTGGTGGATCGGCTGCTGGAGCATGAGCGGTTCAAAAACGCGGCGGAAATGTTGCAGCAGAAGCGCTTGATTGAGGAAAACGTCTGGTCGAATCCGCAGGTCAAGGTGTTTCTTTCCGAATCGGACGATCCCGGTCTGGCCGTGAATGTGTACGATCTGGTCAAGGCCATGGGGCAGATCCTGGAGCGGGCCAAGAACCGGCCGATCTATGAGGTGGAAGCCGCCGACGTCACCGTCGCGGACATGATCCATTACCTGAAAGACCAGTTCACGGAAGCCCGCGATAAGCCCGTATTCATCCTGCGCGTCTTCGAGCGCCAGCGAACGCGCCGCGCCATGATCGCGCTGTTTCTGGCCGTGCTGGAAATGGTCCGCATGCAGGCCGTAGTTCTGGTGCAAAAGGACTTATTCGGCGAGATCGCACTTCGGCGGAGCGAAACTTTCGATGCTGCGTTGGCGTCCGATCAGCCCATCGCAGCCATCGAAGAAGACTACATCTGAATTGGAAATGGAAGAACTCGAGATCACCGGGGCCGATAGCCCGGAACAAGACCCGCAGAACGGGAGCGCTCCCGCGGAGCCCGGGCCCGCGCAACCTCAAGTCGTGGTGATGGGGGCCGTGCCGGCGGACGAATTGCTGGCCCTGGAAGACGCCTGCGGCGACAGCACCCCCAGCGCGGCAGCCGTTGAGGATGCCAGGCTCAAGGCCGTCATGGAAGCCCTGGTTTACGTTGCCGAGGATCCCATCACGGTGGCGCAGGTTGCGGTATCGCTCGAACAACCCGCGGAGCGCATCCGGTTGCTGCTGGGCGAGCTCATCGCGGAATACGAACAACCCGGGCGGGGCATTCAGATTCGCGAGGTGGCGGGCGGCTATCGGATGGCGACCAAGCCGGAGCACCATGACGCCGTGCGGGCTTTCGTGAGGAGTCTCAAACCGCCGTTGAAGCTCTCGCTGCCGGCCCTGGAAACGCTGGCGGTGATTGCGTACAAGCAGCCGGTGACCGCGCCCGAAGTCAAGGAGATCCGCGGCGTGCAGGGAACCGGCGTGTTGAGCACGCTGCTGGACCGCAAGCTGATCGCCGAAGCCGGCCGCAAGAACGTCATCGGCAAGCCGATTCTGTACAAGACCACCAAGGAATTCCTGATCCAGTTCGGCCTCAAGGATTTGAGCGAGCTGCCGACACTGAAGGAGTTCGAGGAGATTCGCCGGATGGCGATGGCGGACGGCGAACCCGGGGAGCAGCCCCAGGCGGAGCCGCCGGCGTCCGAGGCGAGCCAGTCAGCGCCCGAGGCCGGGGCAGCGGAGCCAGCGCCGGCCGATGCCGAAGCGCCCGCCGCAGAGGCAGCCGGGCCAGGGCCGGCCGATGCCGAAGCGCCCGCCGCAGAGGCAGCCGGGCCAGCGCCGGTCGATGTTGAAGCGCCAGCCGACGGGGCAGCGGAGCCAGTGCCGGTTGATGCCGAAGCGCCCGCCGCAGAGGCAGCCGAGCCGGCGCCGGCCGATGCCGAAGCGCCCGCCGCAGAGGCAGCCGAGCCGGCGCCGGTCGATGTTGAAGCGCCAGCCGACGGGGCAGCGGAGCCAGTGCCGGTTGATGCCGAAGCGCCCGCCGCAGAGGCAGCCGAGCCGGCGCCGGCCGATGCCGAAGCGCCCGCCGCAGAGGCAGCCGGGCCAGCGCCGGTCGATGTTGAAGCGCCAGCCGACGGGGCAGCGGAGCCAGTGCCGGTCGATGTTGAAGCGCCCGCCGCAGAGGCAGCGGAGTCGGCACCGACCGCTGCCGAAGCGCCAGCCGATGGGACAGCGCAGCCAGCGCCAGCCGATGCCGAAGCGCCCGCCGCAGAGGCAGCCGAGCCAGCGCCGGTTGAAGCGGGGACGCGGGCCGGCGGCGAAGAGCCAGCGCCGGCGCCACTGGAACCGGAGGGTTGATGGCCGAGGAACGGCTGCAGAAGCTTCTTTCGCAAGCGGGTGTCGCCTCGCGGCGCCAGGCGGAGAAAATCATTCTGGAAGGACGTGTCACGGTGAACGGTTCGGTGGTCTCCGAACTGGGCTCCAAAGCCGACCTGGATCGCGACCATATCAAAGTGGACGGCCGCTTGATCCACGCCCCCAGGCACCTGGTATATCTGGCGCTGAACAAGCCCAATAACACCGTCACCACCGTCACCGACCCGCAGGGCCGCGCCACGGTCATGGACTTGCTTCGCGGGGTCAAGGAGCGTGTGTACCCGGTGGGCCGCCTGGATTATCACAGCGAAGGGTTGCTGCTGCTGACCAACGACGGAGAAGTGGCCAATGCGGTGATGTCGGCCGCAACCCACCTGCCCAAAACGTACCTGGTGAAGGTCAACGGCACGCTCACCGCCGTTCAGGAGGAGACGTTCCGCCAGGGGGTTCCGCTTTCCGGGCGGCGCACCGAGCCGGCTGGGCTCAGGCTGCTCCGCAGCGCCGACAATCCCTGGTACGAAGTGAAGCTGGTCGAAGGCCGGAACCAGCAGATCCGGTTGATGTTCAAACATCTCGGCTTTCTGGTCGAGAAGTTGAAGCGGGTGCGGATCGGTCCGTTGGAACTGGGCCCCCTGAAGCCCGGCGCCTTCCGCCATTTGAGCATCGAGGAAGTCCGCAAACTCAAGCGCGCCCTGGAGCCCGCGCGCAGGCGCGAAAGCCGATGAATCGCCTGGCCGAAGTTCTCGCTTCCTCGCGCGTGATTGCCGTGGTAGGCTTGTCCGGCAAGCGCTGGCGCCCCAGCTACGGCGTCGCGGAGTACATGCGGCAAGCCGGCTACCGCATCGTTCCGGTGAACCCCAACGAGACCGAAGTGTTCGGCGAGAGGAGTTACCCCGACGTGGATTCCATCCCCGGGCCGGTCGATATCGTGGACATATTCCGCCGCTCGGAGTTCGTGCCGGAGATCGTGGAAGCCGCCATCCGCAAGGGCGCCAAAGCCGTCTGGATGCAGGAAGGCGTGATCGACGAAAGCGCCGCGCGCCGTGCCGAGGCCGCCGGCCTGGTGGTGGCCATGGACCGCTGCATTCTGAAGGACCACCGCCGCCTGGCGGGCGGATAGCGGGGAACTCTATCGCAACAGGTTTTCCACGAACACCCGCTCGATCGGCCAGTAGCCAAACACCCGATTGCCGGTGCTGCGGAACGTGCCGGAGACCAGCACGCCGCTCAGGTCGCCGGGATTGGGCGTCTGCTTCTCCAGCGCGATCAGTTTGCGCAGCAGTCCGGTCATGCGCGTCAACTGCGACGCGGCATCGTAGGCGTCCTGGTCGCCGCGGCAGACCACCGTGAGTTTGAGAGCGAAACGGTTGCCTTCGGGCGCGAAGGCCAGGATGACGGACTCGGCTTGCCCCACGGCGCGCGCGAAGGGGCGCGTGCCGTCCGGCAGGTCCTCGGCGGATTTCAGCCACGATGGCGGCAGGGACGCCCACACCGGCGCGTCGGGAATCGGCAGCCCGGGTCCGGCGGCCGGACTGGCCAGACGCATGGCCGCCATATCGTCGGTGCTCACCGCCAGAGCCAGCAGCCCGGACTGAATCGGCAGAAAGGAGATCCGCCGGTCGGGAGCGCTGCCAATCAGGCGGCACAGCGAGTTGTCACACTTGCCCTGTTGCGACTCCGCGTACGACCGAAGGCTCTTCCAGTCGAAGCGGCCCTTGGCCAGAATGAACCGGCCGGTGGGGCCGAAGGCGGCCATCGCGCTATCCAGGTCGCGTTTGTAGTCGAACGAGGTGCTGGAAACGAAACGCAGGTACTCCGGGTCTTCCGGCGCCTTGGCGCTGTCGAATACCCGCATCAGACCGCTGCGGCGGAGAGCCTCGAAATCGAAGTAGAACACCACGGCGTCGCGGGCCGGCAACCGCTTATACAGCGCCGCCGGCGTGAGCGCCCGGGAACGGTACCAGGCCAGCCCGCCCACGGACGCGGCGCAGATGGCCGCCCCCAATCCGATCGCGAGCCACACGCGAACTTTAGGCTTCACCTCCGCAGTATCTCACACAGGCGGCGCGGCTCATGCGGCCGCCGGCGCCGCGGAGGCGGCTGCCAACGCCGCGCGGGTTTCCCTCCACAGGCGGATGTAGGGCGCCAACTCGCGCATCATCTGCCGGAAGCCATCGAGGGTCAGCGACTGGGCGCCATCGCTGGCGGCCTTCTCGGGACACGGATGGACTTCCACGATCACCCCGTCGGCTCCGATGGCCACGCCGGCGCGCGCCAGCGCCGGGACCAGGCTGCGCTTGCCGGTGGCGTGGCTCGGATCGAGAACCACCGGCAGGTGCGACATCTCGTGCAGCACCGGCACGGCGGCGATATCGCAGGTGTTGCGCGTGACCGTTTCGAACGTCCGGATGCCGCGCTCGCACAGTATCACGTTGGGATTGCCGTGCGCCACCACGTATTCCGCCGACATGAGCAGTTCCTTGATGGTGGAGCTCATGCCGCGCTTCAGCAGCACCGGCCGCCCGCAGCCGCCCAGCGATTTCAGCAGGGCGAAGTTCTGCATGTTGCGCGCCCCCACCTGCATGCAATCGGCATACTCGGCCACCAGTTCGACATCCCGGTCGCTCATGATCTCCGTGACGATGGCCAGCCCGGTCCGCTCCTTGGCCTTGCGCAGCAGGCGCAGGCCCTCCAGTTCTAGGCCCTGAAAATCGTACGGCGAGGTGCGCGGCTTGAAGGCTCCGCCGCGCAGCGCACGGGCGCCGGCTTCGGCCACCGCCTCGGCCGTCTCCATGATCTGCCGTTCGTTCTCCACCGCGCAGGGCCCCGCCATGACGATGAACTCGTCGCCGCCAATGGCCATTCCGTCCAGGCGAATGACCGAGGGTTCCTTCTTGAACTCCCGGCTCACGAACTTGTAGGGCGCGGAAATCCGCACGGCGCTCTCGACTCCCGGTGTCGCCTCGAGCGACTCCAGGCAGGCGGTCACGTCCCCAAGCCCGACCACTCCGATCACCACGCGCTCATCGCCCTCGATGGAATGCACCTTGTAACCGAACTCCCGGATCCGCTCGCAGACGTGGTCAATCTCCTCCCGGGTAGCGTGCTGCCGCATGGAAATAATCATGGTTTCAGTATACACCAGAGAGGTACGCAGATCCTGTGTAAGACCATTAGAATAATATGAAAATCGACACCACATCATGACGGTGTATTCCGGCTTGCCCAGACACGGAGCCGCGAACGGAAGTGGGCGGCTCGGGTGGCCGAAAGTGCGCCGCGTAGAGAAACCGGGGAACGCGGGGTCCGCCTTCCGCTGCCCGGGCGAGCGAATCCGCGGGGTAATGGACGTCAACCTTGGACCGGGCGCCACCGGCCGCCGGTTTGCCGCGCGGCGACACGCGGAGAGGTGGCGGGCGCACCTCCCTTATTGCAGACCGGCTTCCACGGTGGTGGACCGGGGGCCTTCGCGGCCGGTTGCGTCGATGGCGCAAACCGCATAGCGATAGACCTTGCCGGCTTCCACGGCGCGATCGGAATACGCCGGCGCCAGACCCACCTCGGCGATCCTGACGAAATCGCCGCCCGCGACGGCGCGATACACCCGGTAGCCGGCCGGCGTGGCGCCCTCCGGGGTGTCCCAGGACAACTCGATCAAAGAAGCCGCCGGCACCGCCCGCAGACCGGTGGAGACGCCAGGTGGAGGCGCTTCGGGAATGATGGACGTGGCGTCCGGCAAATCGCTTTGCGCTTCTCTGCCGCCGGGCAAGGGCACGAAGGTCTGAACCAGGTAGGAATAGGGCTTGCCGAACTCCGCCGTGGCATCCACCCACTCCGCTTGCACCACGTCGGCGGCAATCAGACTGTACCCCGTCTCCTTGCCGGCCAGCCGCAAAATGTGAAAGTGGGCGCCTTTGGCTTGCCACGTCAGCCGCACGCCCCCAGCGGCGGATTCGGCCGCAATCTTGCGCGGCACGTCGGGCGGCGGGACCACGGGAACCGTAAACGGCGCGGACCGGATCGAGGCCTTGCCGTTCGAGCCTACCACGCGCGCCGTGATGACGACATCCTGCCCCGTCCACTCCGCCGAAGGAACCTCGTAACGGGCGATTCCGTTGGCAACGGCGGCCGGGGTGGGGCGGCGGTCGCCGATGCGCAATTCCAGGGTGACCGGCGGCTTGAGCGGTTGCCCTTCGGTGGTGACGGTGGGAACGGCGAACTGCACGATGATCTTGTCGCCGCGCTGCACGGCGGCCAGGTTACCCACCGGAGAGGGGACATTTGCGAAGGGTGGCAGCGGCGAGCCCACGTATCCGCAACCGGCGGTGAAGCAGAAGGCCGCCGCAAGGGCGGGGATCGACGAATGTACCGTTCTTGGGTCCAAACGATTAGTGTAATATGCCTCTGCCAAAATGGGGTCAGACGCATTTATTACTGGCAGCCGAATCCCCCACCCGCGGGACCTGCTGGGCACGATTGGCCGCAAGTTCAAGCACGACTCTGTAGCGGTCGCCCCGCATCATGCTCCGGACAAACTCGAAGGGCTTGCCGCTCGCCAGGAAGGTTACGCGTTCCACCGCGAAAACCGGCGAGCCGGGCGAAACGCCCAGTAACTCGGCCGGAAGGGGCTCCGCCAGGACGGCGGAGTAAGTCTCCCTCGCCCTGGCCGGCTGCAAGCCATAACGCTTCCGCAGGACGTCGTAGAGCGAGACGTTCTCCAGGTTGTCGTCCGCCAGTCCGGGCGCCAGGGCGAGGGGGATGTGAGCGGTCTGAATGCCCATCGGTTCGGCGTCCGCGGTGCGCAGGCGCTTCAGCACGAACACCGGCTCGCTGGCGCGCAACTCCAGGGCTTCCGCAACCCGGCCGGCGGCTTTGGACGTCAAGCATTCGATTACGCGGGAGCCCGCCGCCAGACGATGGCGCCGCATCTCCTCGCTGAAACTCGTGAGTTCGCGCAGCGCCGAATCCGGCTGGTGCTTGCAAACGAACGTTCCCCGCCCCCGTTCCCGGCGAACATACCCGAGGTCCACCAGTTCCTGCATCGCCTGACGGACCGTGATTTTGCTGGCGCCGAAGTGCTCCGCCAGCTTCCCTTCATTCGGAAGTTGTTCATCCGGCGTCAATTGCCCGGCTTCAATCGCACCCATCAGGACGCATCTGAGCTGGTGATAGAGCGGCACGGGTAACTTCCTGTCGAGCCGGGCCATCGACATCATGCACTTATGAGGCCATGATCTCGATGCCTTGTCAAGCCGCTCTTACACCATCCCGATGTCTCACCGCTCCGGGCGGCGAGGGCCAACCGGTTTCAAACCCGGCCGGCCGACCTGATAAACTCGTAGCTTCCGTGAAACTTTCCATCCTCATGCCGGTCTACAACGAACGCACCGTGGTGGAGCGGTGTGTCTCGCTGGTGCTGGCGGCGCCGCTGCCGGAGGATATGGAGCGCGAATTGGTGATCGTCGACGACCGCTCCACCGACGGCACGTTCGCCATCCTGGAAAGGTTGGCGCAGAGCTTCCCGCAGATCCAGCTTTACCGGCACGAGCGGAACCGCGGTAAAGGCGCGGCGGTCCGCACCGCCATCGAAAAGGCGGCCGGCGATTTCTCACTGATTCAGGATGCCGACCTGGAATACGATCCCTCGGAGTACCCGCGCCTGATGCGCCCGCTGCTGGATGGCCACGCCGACGCGGTGTTCGGATCGCGCTATCTGGCCGGCGAATTCAAACGCGTGCTGCCGTTCTGGCACTCCATGCTCAACAAGGCCCTGACGCTCTGCTGTAACATGTTTTGCAACCTCAACCTGACGGACATGGAGACCTGCTATAAAGTGTTTCGCACGGACCTGCTGAAGAGCATTCCCATCCGCACCGACCGTTTCGGGTTCGAGCCCGAGATCGTCATGAAGAGCGCCAAGCGGCAACTGCGCATCTACGAGGTGCCCATCAGCTACCACGGCCGCACGTATGAGGAAGGCAAAAAGATCGGCTGGAGGGACGGTTTCCAGGCGCTGGGCGCCATCCTGCGATTCTGGCTGATCGACGACCTGTATGCCACGCCCTACGGCCGGGGCGTGCTCAACAACCTCACCGGGACGCCGCGGTACATGACGTGGCTGGCCCGCACCCTGCGGCCGCATGTGGGCGACTCGGTGCTGGAAGTGGGCGCCGGAATCGGCAACCTGTCGGGACGTTTGATGTCGCGCCGCCTGCTGTACGTGGCTTCGGAGAAGGACCCGCTGCACCTGCACGCGCTGCGCAACCGCTTCCTGCGAACGCCCAACGTGATGGTGCGGCGCATCGACCCGGAATCGCCCCAGGACCTGGCGGGCCTGGAGAACGGCTTCGATACCGTCTTGTGCCTGAACGTGCTGGAATACCTGGATTCGCCCGGCGACGCGATTGGCTCGCTGGGCGCCACGTTGAAGCCGCGCGGCGTGCTGATCCTGCTGGTACCGCAGGGGCCCAGCCTGTTCGGCAGCCTCGACCGCGGCCTGGGTCACAAACGCCGCTTCAGCTCTCCGGAGATGCGCGCCTTGCTGGAGTCTCGCGGCTTCACCGTGGAGCGCGCCTACAATTTCAACCGGGCAGGCACGCCGGCGTGGTTCCTTTACAGCCGCTTGTTCGGACGCCGCAACATCAATAAGCTGGTGTTGAAGGTGTTCGACAAGACCGTGTGGATCTGGCGCCGCATCGACCGGCTGATGCCCTGGCGCGGCCTGTCGTTGATTCTGGTGGCGCGCAAGGGCGGCCCGGACGCCGGCTGAGCCACCAGCCGGTTCATAGGCTCACCAAACGCCCGCCGTTTGCAGTGCCCGGGCGAGTTCCAGCGAATTCCGGGAACTGGTGTCGACGAAGACGACCTTCCCCCGGCTATCGATCAGGACCGTTCCCGCGTTGGGAATCCCAAGCCTCTTCGCCGCGCTCCCATCGGAATCGATCGCCACCGGGACGGTGTATTCCTTGCCGCCCGTAACAGGTTGGTTCGGCGGCAGGATGTAAATTGCCGTCAGGCCCTTACCCTTGAGCGAGCGATACACCATTTCCAGGAGGAACAGCGAATCGTCATCCGCTCGCCGGCTGAACTGGAGGAGCACCGCGTGTCCCCGCAAACTCTCGCTGGAGATCGGCTTTCCGTCCGCGCCCTGCAATTCGAAATCCGGGCTGTCCTGGCCCACCAGAAGGGACTTCGGCCCGAAGGTCAAGCGCGCCACCTGCACCGCGCCGGCGGGCGGGGTGAACCGCAATAACCCCTCATCCACGGCTTCGCCAACCGAGACCTTGGTAAACGAGACGGTAACGCTGGTCTCCGGTGGGCTCGGCCTGCCCGGCGTGTTCACCCTGACCGCGTATTGCAACTTCAGCACCAGGAGCCGGCTCCCATCGATCCAGTAGGTCATGGGCGAGTACTGGACTCCGTTGCCGGCGGGCAACTGCTCGACCTCGATCACGTGGCACATGACCAGACCGGAGGCCAGTTCCAGGCTATCCTCGCGGAGACTCCGTACGGTCTTCACCCGGTAGGCCGCACTCTGGAACGTGACAAGGCCGGGAGCGCGGCTGGTGGCGGCATCGGCAGGCGTCTTCGTGTATTCGTTGCGCTCCGGATTGTATGACCAGCGGTACTGCCCGTCGAAGAGGTACAAGACTCCGTTGGGGAGCGTTTCCTGGCGGTACTTGCCCCCGCTGCCGACAATCCGTTGCCGCTGTTCCGTCCGGGTGCGCAAGGTGCCCGGGGCTTCCCGGACTTCCACCTGCTCGAAACTGTAGCTCGTCCTGGGCAGCGCGGCATAAGTGGCCGCGACCTTCCGCAGTAACAGGAGGGAATTGTCCTGGGCTGCGCCGATTGGGGCGAGAAGAAACAGGGCGGGAAGCGCGAGAGCAAGTTTTCGCATGATACTCTCCTGTTCTCCGATTCTACAACTGGTTGCCCGCGCCAGAACGCGCCGATGCCCGCCGGATGCGCAATTAGCAAACCTTGCTAATTCTGGTACACTCGGCTTGAGGACCGCCATGCCCACTCGCAATGTGAATCTGACCGATGCGCTTGACAGCTTCGTGCTGGCGAACGTCGCCAGCGGCCGTTACGAGAATGCCAGTGAGGTTGTCCGCGCCGCCCTCCGGACCCTGGAACGCGAGGAACAACACTATGAGGCGAAGCTTGCCGCGCTGCGGACGGCGATTGACGAGGGCGACGCCAGTGGGGTTGCCGCGGGAAACCCGTTCGGCCGCATCCGGCGGACGCTGAAGCTTCCCAGAAAGAAGCGGTAGCCCGAGGCGGCGTTCCGCTTGTCGCGCCTTGCCGATTCCGACCTGATGGGCATCGGGGCCTATACCCTGCGCACATGGGGCCAAGCCCAGGCCATCCGTCTTGGCGGTGCTCAAGCCGAACCCACCTCCCTCGCGGGGACGAATGAAAGCATTCCAGAACGCGCCGGGGATTTGAGGGGCAAAACAGAGCCGCGCGCCCTGCGCCAGTAACGCCCGAATCGCCCCTTCAATCGTCGGTCTGTGCGGACCGGGGCTGTTGCTCGCCCGCAGCAGGATGTTGGTGTGGAAGGCTTCGCCGATGCGAACCCTGTTGACTACGGTCTCACTCTGCGCCCCAAGGATTGAAGACCGTGACGCCAAGACCGGCGAAATCCTTCACGTTCCGCGTTACAACCGTGAGATCGTGTTCCAGGGCCGTCGCGGCAATGAAACCGTCCACCACCGTGAGCGGCCTTCCCTTGATCTGACATTGCCCGGCCAGCACGCTCCAGCGTTCGGCAATCGGTTGGCTCACCGGCAGGATACGGCCTTCGAACCAGGGCCGCAGTGTCTCATCCAGCCACGACTGCAGTCGGCCGCGTCGCTTGCTTTCCACAAGAAGCGTAACGCCCTTCAGAATCTCGCCCAGGGAGACCACGCTGAAATACAACTGGTCGTCATCGGCATCGTCGAGCCATCCGGAAACACTCGGTTGCGGATGGGGACGGGTCATCTCCGAAGGGATGTTGGTGTCGAGCAGAAAGCCCTTCATAGCTCGATGTCGCGGCCCAGATCCCGCTCCCTCTCGAAATCGAGGTCAAGACCCCGAAACGGAGAGTCGGCAAACAACTGAGCCAGGCTCTTTCGGCCAGGGGGACGCTGGCGCCTTTGCCGGGCAGTCTGGTCTTCCGGCGGATGCGCGGGCGGCAGATGGACGGCCTTTTCCAGCAGACTGGCGACGTGCGCCTCGACCGCGCGACCGTGGGCGGCGGCCTGGAGTGCGAGCGCCGCCTCAACCTCCGGTGTCACGTTAACGGTGATTGTCATCGGTGCCCCTCCTAAGCCTACCGTACCCCTGTGTTCGTTCCAGGTCAAGGAGACGGCGCTCCACAGCGCCTGCTTGCGCCCCCACACCCCTGCGCCAAATCCCGCACCGCAGCCCCAACCGTCCCGCCCCGCGACTTCCCCGGTGTGTTGATTCTCCACGGTCTTCCCGCCTTGGCCCGCCGATTGCTACCATATCTGAATCTGACCAACGTGAAAGGACTGCCCCGTGACCCAAGCTGCGACTGAGGCCAAAACCGAATCCTTGCGGGCCCTCCCCGGCGACGATGTCCGCCAGATTCTGTGGCGCTTCGAGGACCGGTTCGATCTTCAGATGCTGGTGCAATCCGTGCGCGCCGTGGCGCGCGGCCCGGTTGCCCGCCTGGTGGCGGAGGGCGCCCGCAATACCCACGAATGGACGCCCGGAAAACAGGCGCTGCTCCAGGCGTTCGACGAATCCGGCATCACCGGCGTCTTCATGGAGCCGTCCGAAGGCGGATTCATCGAAGGTCCCAAGAACCTGGCGCTGGCGCTGGTAGCCTTCGAGCTGGCGTGGGTGGATGCCGGCGCCGCCACCGGCAGCCTGGCCGGGTGCCTGGCGCTTTCGCCCATTCACGAGCGCGGCACCCCCGAACAGCGCAGCCATTATATGAGCCTGTGCGCCCCTCCGCAGCCGGGCGAGGACCGCAAACCCTGGCGCGGCGCATTCTGCCTCACCGAGCCCATCCCTTACGTGGGCGTCGAGACCGGCATGCTGGGCGGCAAGGTCCGCGTGGCCGAATGGAAGGCGGGCGAAGAGCCCACGCTGCACGTGGAGAAGCGCGGCCGCTTCATCACCAACATGGGATTCGCCAACTTCGTTACGGCTGCCGTGGAATCCGACGACCCGCGCATCAAGGGCACCTGCATGGTGATCCTGGAAGAAACCGACCCCGGCGTCTTCGACCGCGGCGTGCCCACGCGGAAGCTGGTGCACCAGCTTTCCTCGACGCGCGATCCCATCTTCAACCTTAAGGTTCCGGCCTCGCGCATCATCGGCGGCTACACGGTGAAGGACGGCGTCATCGTGCCGCGCTACAACCACGGCGAGGTTATCGAGGCAGTCTTCCGCCGCACGCGCGTGACCGTGGCCATCATGACCTCGGCCAAACTGCTCAGCGCCATCGAGCCCGTGATCCGCTACGGGCGCACGCGGTTCCGCGGCGGTTCCATCGCTACTCCCGGCTCGCCGCGCTACGAACTGGGCCTGCAACTTAAACAGGACGTGGTGCACCGCCTGGTGGATGTGTGGGCCACGGGCGAAGCCAGCGCGGCGCTGGGGTTTCAGGCGGCGCGGGTGTTCGACCAGCTTGACCCGATTGAGAAGCGGAAGATCGATATTATGGCCGCGCGCGGCATCACCGGCGGCTCGGCCACCATGAAGGCCATGCGCAAGGTGCAGAAGGAAGCCATCGAGTTTCTGCACGGCAACCGCCCCGAACTGGCCGAGGACACGCTGGTGCAATACGCGCTGCTGGACTCGGTGGCCAACGTCCTCTGCCCGGCCTGCAAGCTATGGAACACCGGCCACGGCGCGCGCATGATGCGCGAAGCCGTCAGCCTGATGGGCGGCTACGGCATCACCGAGGATTGCCCCGGCTTCCTGGGACATAAGTGGATGGACGCGCAGTTGGAGGCCACTTATGAAGGCCCCGAAGCCGTGCAGCGGCGCCAGCTCAGCATCACCATGGCCGACGACCTGTTCCTGGCGCAGTTCCGCGACTGGGTTCGCGAGATGCGCGAGATCGCCAACCACCGGCCGGGCACCGGCGCCTGCGCCCTGGCCACCGCCATGCAGCTCTGGCTGTGGACCCTGGAGCGGCTGCAAAAGGTAACCGACGCCGATGGCGCCAGGTTGTACCAGAGCCCGCGCCAGGGAGTCACTTTCCCGCTGGCCGACGCCTTGTGCTTCCTGCTCGCCTCGCGCGCGCAGATCCTCGATCTCATCGAGCTCGAGAAAAAAGGCCCCGCCAATCCCACCGTGGCAGAAGGGCTGGCTGGCCTGGTCCAGTTCCTCACCGACCTGTGCCACGTGCAGGCGGCCCGCGCGGCCGGCGAAGTGGGCCGCATCTGCGCGGAACTGGTCCACGGTTACAACCGCCATCCCGCCTGGGATACCGAAGGTTGCGCGTCCTGTTACCAGGCGGACGACCTGGACGCCATGGAGAACCTGATCCCCGGAATTGCCGCCGCGGCCCGCGGGTATGCCGACGTGATCGAAAGCGACGGCACTCACCCGCTCAAGGCCGGACCGTGCGTTCGCTTCGAGGGCCTGGACCAGTTCGGCCGCTTGCGCATGCGGCTGGACGGCTGCCTGACCGGTTCGCAACTGGCCAAGGACCGCGCCGCCGAAGCGCTGACTAAGGTTATGATTCCCGAAGCCGCGAGCTACCCCGTATGAGCGAAGAAAAAACGGATCGCCCCGCAGTGGACCGTCCGTCCATGAACCTGGACATCGCCTGCGTGGGCTTCGGCCCCGCCACGGCCGGCTTTCTCTCGGTGCTCTCGCGCAGCCTGGCGAATCCCGACGGCACTCCCGCCATCGAAAGCAAGGCGGCGCCGGGGATGCCGCTGCAGGTGGCCTGCTACGAGCGCGCCGACGACATCGGCTTCGGCGTCTCGGGGGTGGTCACCCGCGCCCGCGGCATCCGCGCCACGCTTCCCGACCTGGATTTCAGCCGCATTCCCATGGCGGCGCCGGTGGTCGAAGAGAAAGTCGTCTACCTGCTCGACCCCGTAGGCGCCAGCCAGCGCTCCTTCACTCTGCGGATGGCGGACGGCGCGATCCGCGCACTGCACCTGCACCGGCACTACGGCTTCCAGCTTCCCTGGGTCCCGCCGTTCCTGCACAAGCACGGGGGCATGGTGCTGTCGATGGGGCAGTTCATGCAATTCGTGGGCGGTGAGATTACCTCCACCGGTGCGGTGCAGATCTGGCCCGGAATGCCGGTGGCGGAGGCGCTGATCGCGGGTGCGGCGCCCCGCGTGCTGGGTATCCGGCTGGCCGACCAGGGAGTGGACCGCGACGGCAAGCCGCAGGACAACTTCATGCCGGGGATGGATATTCACGCGGCCCTGACGGTGGTGGGCGACGGTCCCGTGGGCGCCGTCGGCCGCCAGTTGGACGAGAAGTTCGGATTGCCCCAGGGCCATCACCAGCACGAGTGGGCCGTGGGAATGAAGATGGTGGTCGACCTGCCCGCGGGCAGCGCGCTGAAACCGGGCACCGTCTTTCACACCTTCGGTTATCCCGAGCCGGAGATTTTCGGCTTCGTCTACGCGCATCCCGGCAATGTGGCGACGGTGGGAATTTTCGTCCCTTCCTGGTTCCGCAGTCCCATGCGCACCTGCTACCGCTACCTGCAGCACTTCGCCATGCACCCCTACGTATGGCGGTATCTGGCGGGCGGAAAACTGCGCAGTTGGGGCGCCAAGTCGCTGCAGGAATCTGGCCGCCGTGGCGAGCCGTTCCTGGCGGGCGACGGGTACGCGCGCATCGGCGAAGGGTCGGGCAGCACCAACGTGCTCACCGGTTCGGGAGTCGACGAAGCGTGGACAACGGGCGCGTGCCTGGGCCAGGCGGTTCTGGAACTGGCGCGCGAATCGCAGCCGTTCACGAAGGAAAACCTGGAGCGCACGTACCTGGCGCGGCGCCGGGGAAGCTGGTTGGAAGAGGAACTGCGCGTGGCGGAAAAGGCCCGCGACGGTTTCCATCGCGGCGTGGTTACCGGCCTGTTCGGGATGGCGGTGGCCGGGCTGACGGGCGGCAGGCACGCCATCGGCGGCGAGCCCCAGCTCATGCCCGAGCCGGAGCAATTCTACGCCGCCAAGATACCGCCCGCGGATTTCCACCGCATCGTTGACGACTGCCGCGCCAAGGGGGTGCCGGCGCACGACGCCCTGATGGACGCCTGCGGCTGGCCGCCGATTCCTTATGACGGACAGTTGCTGGTGACGCACCAGGATGCCCTGCTGCTCGGCGGCAAGGTGCAGGCGCCGCCCGGATTCGCGGACCACGTGCGGTTCCTGTACCCCGATTTCTGCCAGGCGTGCAGCGCCAAGCTGTGCATCGAGATGTGCTCGGGCCAGGCCATCACGCCCGGTCCCCAGGGCGTCCCCATGTTCGACCGCGAGAAGTGCGTGTATTGTGGGGCCTGCGTATGGAACTGCCGGGCGCCGCTCGACGACGATCCGCCGCGGAGCAACATCTCCTTCACCGCCGGCGCCGGCGGATTGCATTCGACGGAGAATTAGGGGATGGCGAGGCGAGACTTTGCACCACCAGTCAGCCCCCTGCTGTCCTGCACTGTTTTTGTGGGGCAGGTTGTCAACCTGCGGCCGATTTTTAATCGGCCCGGCGAGCGAAGCTCGCCCGCGTGGGTGACCAACCGGCCACGGGGCGCCGTGCGAACATCGGAAGGCGGGTTGGCGGGGTACCCTCTTGGGGTCGGCCGCAGGCTGAAAGCCTGCCCCGCACAGCGGAACAGCCGCAAACCAGGTCTTCGACCGTGTGATTTGGCGCCTTTGCCGGGCCGCCGCTCACGCTCGCGGTTCCGAACGGAACCACGCGGCGTAAGGGAGTGGCCCGTGGCAAAGGAACAGTATCTTGCGGTCACGGCAGCAGCCTGGCCGCGGTGCCACAATTTTCGGAGCTGGTTGGTCTCGCAGGCAGGCGAGCTTCGCTCGCCGGGCGGGTTGAAAACCCGCCCCACGTAAGACCCCACAGTTAGTAGGACACGAAACGAGCCTATGACACCCTTTCAAATCGTAGTTTGCGGAAGCATCGTGCCGGACCCGCTCCAAACGCTGGAGCCGGTGACCACCGCTTCCGGGCCGGCGCTCAAGAATGAGATGATGCTGCCCGCCGTGCTGGATCCGTGGGCCGGTCACGCGCTGTTTGAAGCCGCCCACCTGGCGCAGAAGACCCCCGGCAGCAAGGTCTGGCTGGTCAGCCTGGCGCCCAAAGCCAAGCTGCAGCAGGTCATGATGACCGTGGCGCAGAAGGTGCCCTTCGAACTGGTGGCGCTGGATGGGCCGGCCTCCGGCTTCACCGATTCGTTTGAAACCGCCGCGGCCCTGGCGGGCGCCGTGGAAGCCATCGCCGGCCTCGACCGCTCCCGCCTGCTGCTCTTCGGCGGATGGGAATCGGCGTCCCGCGGCGCGGGATCGACACTGCAAATGGTGGGCGAGCGTCTGGGCATCGCGGAGCAGTTTCAGGGCGTGGACCAGATCGCCGTGCGCGAAGACGGCAGCATGGAAATCCTGGAGCGCATCGAGGGCGGCAAGCACCAGGTCTCGGTCTGCGCGGCGCCCCCGGCGGTGCTGGGATGGGCCACTGGAAACCTGCCGGAACCGCGCAACAACCCGCAGGTCGGCATGCTGAACATGCGGGCCGTCATGCCCGCGCTGCAACGCGCTAAGCCGGCGCCGATCGCCAATGCCGGCGTGGCCTTCGTCTCCGTCAGCCTGCCCAAACAACAGCGGGAAACGCGCGTGGTGAAGGATATGCCAGCCGAAGAGATCGCCCGCGAAATCGTCGCCTGGATCGGGGAGGAATAACGTGGAATCGATACTGCTCCTGGCTCATACGGAACCCGACGGCTCGCTGGCCAAGCCCGCGCTGGAGGCTCTGACCGCGGCGCTCGCCCTGGGCGGCGACTTGACCATAGGGCTTTCCGGCGCCAGCGTGGAACCGGCCGCCAACCAGGTGGCCGGCGCGGGTGCGAAGCGCATCCTGGCGGTGGTGGGCGGCGCGTTTGGCGAGCCCCGCTACTCCACTGACGCAGCCTCCGCCGAAGCGCTCGCGCGCGCTTCCGGGGCCGCCATCGTGCTGGCGCCTGCAACCTCGCGCTGGTCGCGCGCGCTCCCCGGGGTGGCGTACCGCCTGGGTGGCCGGGTGGACACCCACGTTACCGGCCTGGCCGAACGGGACGGCGTCCCGGCCGTCACGCGCTGGTTCTACCGCCAGCGAATGGAGGCCGTGCTGACGCGCACGCCGCGGCCGTGGGTGGTGCTGCTCGATAACGGCTGCGTGCCCGCGTGGGACGGCGCGGCTGGTCGCGCGGTGGTGGAACCCGTCGCCATCGAAGCGCCGGCCACCCGCACCACGGTGCAAGGCACGCGATCTCCGCTGGTCGGCGAGCAGACCATCCGGCCGGACGCGAAACTGCTCTTTGTGGCAGGCGCCGGCTGGACCAAGAAGCAAGCCGATGGCGCGGTCCACTCTGCCGACGCCGAGAAGTTGATCCTCGGCTTCCTACGCGCCACGCAGGCGTCGTTGGGCGGCAGCAAGTCGCTGGTGGACCTCAGCGGCGAAGGCGAAGCCGTGTTGCGCTTCATGACCCACATGAACCAGATCGGCCAGACCGGCGCGACGCCGCGCCACGCCAAGGGCCTTTCCACCTGCTGCCACGGCGAGGAACCGCACGCCGTGGGCTGGCGGTTCATCGGCGCGCGGCGCGCGGTCAACCTCGACCCCAACTGCGGTTGGGCCCGCGGCAAAGCGGACGTGTTGTATGTGGCGGACGCCTTCGAGGTGATGGCTCGCGTGAACCGGCTGCTGGAAGCGTGACGCTGGTCCCGCAGGTCCCCGTCTATGTGCCGTAAAGGCAACAGCGTGAAGCACTTTCACCATAATCTCCGGTAACCCGCAAGGCCTCCGTTCCCTCCAATTTGTTATCGTAAAGAGTTACCACTTTTGGAGGTCAGGAAATTGAGGAGCACTCTGTTCGTGTGGCTGATGGCATCGGTCTTCCCGGCCGGCGCCTGGGCGCAGCCCTCCGCCGGATTCGGAGCTGTCGCTGGAACCGTGATCCAGGCCGGAAGCGAAGGAATGCCGGACGCCGAGATTGTGCTGACCAATCCGGTATTGGGCCTGGAGCTCAAACTGATGACGACCGATGACGGCCTGTTCAATTCGTCCACCATCATTCCTTCCGCGGAGTACTCCCTGAAAGTGAGTCACAAGGGATACTCGGCATGGCAGTCCGCCGTCTTCGCCGTCTCAACCGGACAGACGGTGGCCTTCCGCATTACGCTCGAGCCGGACAACGTCGATAAGCCGAAACCGTCCACCGGCGATTTCGTTTTCCCGAATGATGGAACGACAACCACTTCGAACAGCGTGAGCGGGAACGAAGTCCGCGGTCTTCCGGGCAGCGGGCGGCCGGGTGAGCTGGTCTCTCTGGCGCCGGCCGTTACGATTGCGGAAGCCAGGCCGGGGATGCTGACCGCGCGCGGCCTCCCGTTCTCGAGCCCCGTGCTGGTCGACGGCATCGACGCCACCGCGTCCTATTCGCAGGAAAGCTCCGCAATCCCGCGCCAGCTTCCGCGCGACAGTATTGAAAGCGTCGGGGTACTCTCCAGCGGCTTCCCAGCCGAGTACGGGCGCTCCATCGGCGGCATCGTGAACGCCAGCACACGCACCGGAGGCGCGAACTACCACGGCGCCTTGTACGAGTATTACCGCAACCCCAGTCTGGCCTCCAACGATGCCTTCGCCGCCGGGTTCGACGTCCGCCAGACCCAATACCGGACGGGCGTCAACACGGGTGGCCCCATAATGGGCAGCGACGAGTTCTTCTTCTTCGTGAATCTCGAAATCATGAACCGCGACGCCCAGGGCCTGAACCGCATCACCAACCCGTTGATCGCCGATCCAACCGGGACTACCGTGCTGGCATCGAATTGCACGGCGACCGCGACGCAGTGCACGGCGGCTGCCAGGTTCCTACAGGCGGAGATGAACAAATCGACGCCGGACTGGGAGCACTCCGACGCGGGTTTCGGCAAGCTGGAGTACCGGACCCACGGTGGCAATGCCTTTACTTTGGATGCCAACGCGTTGCGCTGGCGCGCCCCCAGCATGGCGGAAACCGAGGCGGTGGCGCCCAACGGCGGCCTGATCGGCGATCCCGTCCTGCACGACGACGTTCGCTTCGCCAAGTTGGGATGGGCCAGCACCGGCGCCACGTCCGAGAACGACCTGCGCCTCGGCTGGGTCAAGAACCGCGTCGCCGAGTACCCCACCTCGCCGCTGTCCTTCACCGGCTTCACGGGCATCTCCATTGCGGGGACCCCGGCTGGGGCGACACAGAAGTGGACCACCTTCACGCCCAACGAAGACCGGGCTCAGCTCGTGGAGAACTTCCGTTTTTCCGTCAACCGGCACCAGTTCCAGTTCGGTATCGATGCGTCCGAAACCAACGAGCACATTCAGTCACTCGCCAACCCCGTCGGCTTGTATACCTATTCGTCGCTGACCGCCTTCGCCCAGGACTACGGCTTCAGCGGCTTCAAGAGCTACGCCACTTTCGATCAGACGTTGGGCCAGCCGGCTCGCACATTTCACTTCGAGGAACTCAACGGGTACTTCGCCGACGTCTGGAGAGCCACTGACCGGCTGACGGTCAACTACGTGGTGCGCTATGAGAAGCCGTTTCTGCCAACGCCGCCGGCGGCCAACACCGCGTACTTCTACACGGGGAGCATTTCGTCGCCGGGGTTGGATTTCGCTCCGCGTATCGGGGTTGCCTACAAGCTGGACGAGCAGACCGTCGTCCGCGCCGGATACGGATACTACTACGCGCCCTTTTCGGGCCAACTCCTGGATGCGCTATACCTGGGCAACGGTTTGTCCTACATCCCCATTACGGTGACGCCCGGCCAAAAAGGCTCGCCGGCGTTCCCCAACGTGATTCCACAGAGCAACATCCCGACCGGCACGACCGACCTCGCTTACGCCCTGACCAAGTTTCGAAATCCCTTTACGCAGCAAGCCAATCTGGCCATCGAGAGACGTTTCGGCCGCAGCTCGACCCTGACAGTCGGGGCCATCCAGGATCGCGGACGCAAGATGTGGACCTCAACGGATACCAATCTCACTCCTCCGGCCACTTCTACCGCCAGTAATTCGAAAACGCCGCAATTCGTGACCTATACCATCCTCAACGCGGCCGGGCAGACCAGCGGTTTGTATACGACTCCGTTTTACACCGCCAAAAACGATTCCACGTATGCTCACATCTACAACGTGCAGAACGGCGGGTCTTCCTGGTATTACGGCGCGACGGCGCAGTGGCTGACGCAACTCTCGCACAGCCTGAGTGTGTCGGCGGCCTATACCTGGTCGCACGCCACCGACAATCTGGGACCGAGTTCGGCGCAGGGATTCAGCCTGATGGGCAGCACCACCAGCGACGTCAACGCCGACCGGGGCACTTCCGCGTTGGACCAGCGCAACCGCGCGGCGATCCGCTTCGTATGGCAGCCGTCGGTGGCCGACGGATCGGCCGCCAGCCGCCTGGCGAACGGGTGGACCGTTTCCGGCATCGGGACGGGGGCTTCGGCGCAATCGGTCACGCCCCTGGTGTTGGTTCAGGGACAGCAATTCTCCAGCGGAACCATGCTCTACACCACTTCCCTGAGCGGTTCCGGGGGATGGCCGCGAGCGGCCTTCGACCCCATCGGCAATCTGCACACCGCCCCTCAGTACAGTCTGAATGTGCGCGTGGCGCGGACCTTCCCGCTGAGCGCACGCTTCAAGGGAACACTTGCGATCGAGGCATTCAACGTGCTCGACCGTCAAGCCGCCACGGTGGTGAACCCGATCGCCTATGTTTCGACGGAGCAGTACGTGCAGGGTTCGACCGTCAATCAGGTCGGCTTCGTGAGACCCGTGGCTGGAGCGGGAACGGGCATCGCCTCGCTGGGTTCCTCCGATGGAACCAACGCCCGGCGCTGCCAGATCGAACTCCGCATTTCGTTCTGAAGAGGAAGAGGGCCGGCCGCAAACCGGGTGGGCGACGCCGGCGCTCCAAACTGTGGTACCCTGAGGCAATCTGCGACTGCGACAACCTCACTGAAAACCCCCACCCTGGAGGATGGATGAACCCGCAAGAAGTATTGGAATTCGCAAAGAAGAACGATGCCAAGCAACTGGATTTGAGATTTACCGACATTCCGGGCTTGCAGCATCATGTTTCCTACCCCATGAGCGAGTTGGACGAAGCCAGCTTCGAAGAGGGCTTCGGCATGGATGGGTCGAGTATCCGCGGCTGGGCGGCGATCCATGAGAGCGACATGTTATTGATCCCCGACCCCAACACCGCCATCATGGATCCGTTCGCCGAAACACCCACGCTGGTGATGTACGGCGACGTCAGGGACCCGATCACCAAACAACGGTACGAGCGCGACCCCCGCTGGATCGCCCAGAAGGCGGAGTTGTACCTGAAGAATACCGGCCTTGCCGATACCGCCTTTTTCGGCGCCGAAGCCGAGTTCTTCATTTTCGACAACATAAGTTTCGACCAGAACCAGCACTGTGGCTACTATTACATCGACGCCGAGGATGGCCGCTGGAACTCGGGCCGCCGCGAGGACAACCTGGGCTACCGCCCGCGGTACAAGGAAGGCTACTTCCCGGTGCCGCCCACGGATCACTACCAGGATCTGCGCAGCGAGATGGCGCAGGTAATGATCAAGTGCGGGCTGCACATCGAGTGCCACCATCATGAGGTTGCCACCGGCGGCCAGGCCGAAATCGATCAGCGGTTCGACACGCTGGTGAAATCGGCCGACAACATGATGATGTTCAAATACATCGTCCGCAACGTGGCCAACCAGTACGGCAAGACGGCGACGTTCATGCCCAAGCCGCTGTTCGCCGATAATGGCAGCGGCATGCACACTCACCAGAGCCTGTGGCAGGGCGACAAACCGTTGTTCGCCGGCGATTCCTATGCCGGTTTCAGCCAGATGGGGCTGTATTACATCGGCGGCCTGCTGAAGCACGCGCGCGGCCTTTCCGCCATCATCGCTCCCACCACCAACAGCTACAAGCGCCTGGTGCCGGGCTACGAAGCTCCGGTCAACCTGGCCTACTCGCGCCGCAACCGCTCGGCCGCCTGCCGCATTCCCATGTACTCGGCCAATCCCAAGGCCAAGCGCGTGGAATTCCGGCCGCCCGACACCGCCGCGAATCCGTACCTCGCTTTCTCCGCCATGCTGATGGCCGGCCTGGACGGCGTGCTCAACAAGATCAACCCCGGCGAGCCGCTGGACAAGGACATCTACGACCTCTCACCCGAGGAGATGAAGAGCGTGCCTTCCATGCCGGGATCGCTGGAAGAAGCCCTGGACTGCCTGGAAGACGATCATGCCTTCCTGCTGCGGGGCGACGTATTCAGCGAAGAGCTGATCGAGACCTTCATCGATTACAAGCGCAAGAACGAAGCCGACGCCGTGCGCATGCGCCCGCATCCGTACGAATTCGCGCTGTACTACGACATTTAGCGGCCGGCGGGGCGGCCCACCAGCCCACTCCGCGAGCCGATGTTTCGCCCCGAGGCCTCCCGCGCGTGTAGTGGCGGGAGGCCTTGGCGTTTTTGCGGGCGGCCCATCGATGGAGGGAATCGGCTACAGTAGGAAACGTGAAGCGTACCAGCGCGGAAGAGATCGTGGGGCACGAGTGGGCGGCGTGGTATGCACTGAGCCCCAGCGAGCGTTTCCTGGAATCCGAAAAGCTATGGGAGACCTATCTCGCGCTTGGAGGATCGCTTGAGCCGGAGCCCGATACTCAAAGCCCTTTCTTCGATCCGGCGGAGTGGCGCGAGAACGCTGCTCATGGGCGGCCAGGCGTGCGTATTCTACGGCGCGGCGGAGTTTAGCCGCGACCTGGACCTCCTGATTCTGGCGGATGCGGCTAGCCTGCCAAACTTGAAGCGGGCGCTTGGCGCTCTTGACGCCGAAGCGATTGCCGTTCCCCCTTTGGAAGAGCGGCATCTCTTGCGCGGGCACGCGGTCCATTTCCGCTGCCGCCGGGACGACATTGCGGGGCTGCGAATCGACTTGATGTCTTCTTTGCGCGGCGTCGCCGGCTTCGAGGAGCTATGGGCCCGCCGCACGATTATTGAAGTTGGCGGCGAGCCCATCGATCTGCTGGCGATGGAAGACCTGGTGCGCGCGAAGAAGACCCAGCGCGACAAGCATTGGCCGATGATCCGGCGCCTGGTCGAGCAGAGCTACTTCGGGCACTCCGCAAACGCGACCCCGGAACTGGTGCGGTTCTGGCTGCGCGAGTTGCGCACCCCGGAACTGCTGGTGGAAGTGGCCTGCGCGCATCCCGAATTGGCGGGCGCCGAAGCCGGTTTGCGCCCGGCTGTTCAGGCCGCGCTGGCGGCTCGGCCGGACGAGGTCAGCGAAGCGCTGGAGGCTGAAGAACGGGAGGAGCGCCGCAAGGATCGGGAATCCTGGGCTCCGCTCAAGCGGGAACTAGAGGAGTTCCGGTTGGGCCGAAGCAGGCAATAGGAGAGTGCCACACCGCCGCCGGGTTCGGTGGAGCGTCCCCCGGCCGCCGCCACTTCTCAGCCACCCCTCTCAGCAGCCCCGCCGCCGCCCGGAGATATAATTGCAATCGTGGTCCAGTCAGCCTAATCCATGCCCAGTCCGCTCGACGCCATCCGGCCGGGTCCGGGCCTTTCGGACCGCGTAGCGGAGCGCATTCAGGCTTCTCTCGCCGCCGTTCCCGACCCCGAGCTCGCCGTCCGGTACCTGCATCGCCTGCGGCAGGAAACGCCCGCCGCCTTCGACAGGATCGTCAACTCTCCGGCGGCGCTGCAATGCGCGGTGCATCTGTTCTCGTATAGCCGGTTTCTTTCCGAAGCGGCCATGCAGCGGCCGGAGGCCATCCTGGAAGTCGCCAATGCGGGAAGCTTCTACCGCGTGCTGACCATGGAAGGCTACGAGGAACGGCTGTTCGAGTTTCTCGGTAAGGACCACCTGGGGGTGCCCACCGCCGTCGAGCTGGCGCGTTTCCGCCGGCGCCAGATCCTGCGCATCGCCCTGCGCGACGTTCTGGGTGTGGCCACGCTGACGGATGTCACCGGGGAGCTGTCCAGCCTGGCCGACGCCATGCTGGATGTCGCCTGCGCGCGCATCCGCGCCGAACTGGTGGCCGCGCACGGGGAGCCCCGCCTGCCCGACGGAAGCCTCTGCGGCTTCTCCGTGATCTCGCTGGGCAAGCTGGGCGGACAGGAGCTGAATTACAGTTCCGATATCGACCTGATGTTCCTCTATGGCGGTAACGGCGAGACCGATGGGCCGGGCGCGATCAGCAACAAGGAGTTCTATAAGAAGGTCTGCAACCAGTACATCGCCCTGCTTTCCACGTACACCGCCGATGGCCAGTGCTACCGCGTGGACCTGCGCCTGCGCCCCGACGGAACGCTCGGCGAGATTGCCATCTCGGTGGAGGGCGCCATGGCGTACTACAGCCAGCGCGCCCGCGACTGGGAGAAGCAGATGCTCATCAAGGCGCGGGTCTCGGCCGGCGACCCGGAACCCGGCGCGGCGCTGCTGGAGTTCGTCGAGCCGCTCATTTATCAGAGTTCGCTGGATTTCCGCGCTGTGGAGGCGGTCTCGGAAACCCGCCAGCGCATCAGCGAGAAGATGGCCGCCAGGCGCGGCTCGAACGGCGGTCTCGACATCAAGCTGACGCCCGGCGGCATCCGCGACATCGAGTTCCTGGCGCAGTGCCTGCAGCGTCTGCACGGCGGACGGGAACCCTGGGTGCGCCACGGCGGCACGGCGCTGGCCTTGTTCCGCCTGCGCGACAAGGGCCTGCTCTCGGGCGCCGAATATCCGCGCCTGGCGGCCGCGTACCGCTTCCTGCGCTACCTGGAACACCGCTTGCAAATGGAGGAGGACCGCCAGACGCACACCCTGCCGGCCGATGCGGACGCGCTCGAACAACTCGCCGCCCGGATGCCGTGCGACAGCTCGGGATCGCGACTTACCGCGGTCGCCCTGCGCGCCACGCTGGACGAGCACCTGGGGGCGGTGCGCGAGATTTATGAGCGCGTGGTGTATGCACAGAAGCCCATGTACTACACGCCGCCGACCGGGAACCTGCCGCCCGGGGCGGAGGACGCGAGTTTCGCCGACGATACCGAGCCGCGCACTCCCTCCGTCAGCCTGGCGAGCCTGCTGGATCAGCGCGCGCCGCAACTGGCCGCGCTCGTGGCGTCGAGCGGCCTGCACCGCGGACTGGAACGCTTCGAGCACTTCCTCGAGAAGGCCCAGACGGGGTCCGACGCCCTGGAGCGCCTCAACGGCGACGCCAGGCTGGCCGCGCGCGCCATCGACATCTTCGAGCACAGCGCGTATTTCGCCGACGACCTGCTGCGTTATCCCGAGCTGCTGGACGAAATCGGCGAGCCGTTCCAGTTGGAAGGCGGTCCGCTGGCCGATGGCACCGAACTGCGCCGCTTCTACCGCCGGCAGATGTTGCGCATCCAGAGCGTCAGCATGCTCGAAGCCGAGCCCATCTTCGACACGCTGTCGAAGACTTCCGTGCTGGCCGACAGCGTCATCGCCGCGGCCTACGCGATCGCCCTGGCGGAAGCGCCGCCGCCCGCGGACCGGTTCTACACGCCCCACGACCAGATGATGGTGGTGGCTCTCGGCCGCCTGGGGATGCGCGAATTCGATCTGGGTTCGGACGCCGACCTGGTTTTCGTGATTCCCGACGGCGATTCGCCTGAGCACGTGTTCTGGACCGGAGTGGCCGCGCGCATGATCCAGACGCTGAGCGCCTACACCGGCGAGGGCGTCATGTTCGCCGTCGATACGCGCCTCCGTCCCAATGGCCGCGAGGGCGACCTGGTGCAGTCCGAGGGCGCGTACAAGACGTACTTCGCCAGCCACGCGGAGGCCTGGGAAGGCATCACCTACATGAAGTCGCGCGCGGTGGCGGGCAACCTGGAACGGGCCACCGAATTTCTGCACGAGCTTCAGGTGGTGGACTGGCGCCGCTACGGCCAGGGCATGCGCTCCCGCCAGGAACTCGCCGAGATGCGCGCGCGCCTGGAACGTGAGCAGGGTTCGCGCAATCCGCTCAAGGCCGGAGCCGGCGGCTACTACGACATCGACTTCGCGCTGATGTACCTGCGGCTGCGCGGCGCCGGGATCTTCTACCGGGTGCTGAATACGCCGGAACGCATCGACGTCCTCGAGAGAATGGGGCACCTGGAGCGCGAGGACGCAGATTTTCTGCGCGAAGCCGCCGGTTTCTACCGCGCCGTGGATCACGGCCAGCGCGTCTCCACCGGCCACGCCGAAGGCAGCCTGCCAACCGCGCAGGCGCAGTTTGAAACGCTCACCAGCCTGGTGAACCGTTGGACGCCCGAGCACCTGCATCGCTCCCGGCTCGACACCACGCTCCGCGAGATCCGCCAGCGCACCCGCGAGTTCTTCAACCGCCTCTTCGGACACCCATGAGAACGCAACGGGCCTGGCGTTTCGCCGCTTCGCTCGGCGTGGTGGCCGCGGTGCTGGCCGTGTACCGCACGCTGCTTCCCGTCAACAACACGACGGTGGCGCTCACGCTGCTGCTGGCGATTCTCGGCGTATCGGCCCGATGGGGCCTGGCCGAAGCCACGGTGGCGTCCGTCCTGGCGGTTCTGGGATTCAATTACTACTTCCTCGAACCCATCGGCAGGTTCACCATCGACGATCCCCAGAACTGGGTCGCCTTCGGAGCGTTTCTGGTGACCGCGGTCACCGCCAGCCAGCTCTCCGCCTATGCGCGCCGCCGCACCGCCGAAGCCGAAGCGCGGCGTCTGGAAATCGAGAAGCTCTACACCCTGCTGCAGGCCATGACCCTCACCGGAAACGCCCGCCGGACGGTGCGCGAATTCGTCCACCGCGTGGTGCAGATTTTCGAGTGCGGCGCGGCCGCGTTCTATTACAGCCCCACCGGCGACATCGTCCGCTCCGGGCCGGAGAGCGCGCCGGTGAGCGACCACGATCTGTTGGCCGCGGCGGAAATCGACGAACCCTCGTTCGATCCGCGCCGCAAGCTATTCACCGCGCCCGTCCGCCTGGGAGGCCGTAGCCTGGGAAGCCTGGCGCTGGTCGGGCCGCTTCCCGCCGAAGCCATCCTGCGCGCCCTTGCCAACCTGGTGGCCATCACGCTGGAAAAGGCCCGCGCCATCGAGGACGCCAGCCACGCCGAGGCCGCGCACCAGAGCGAAGTGCTGAAATCGGCGCTGCTCGATTCCCTGGCGCATGACATCAAGACCCCGCTTACGTCCATCAAGGCCGCCGCCACCAGCCTGCTTGGCGGCGCGCCCGAGTCCGAACGCGAACTGCTGACCATCATCGACGAAGAGGCCGATCGTCTGAACCGCCTCTCGGCCGAGGTCATCGCCATGGCGCGTGTGGACGCGGGCAAACTGCATCTCGAGAAACGCAGCGTGGCCGCTGGCGATTTGATCGATGGCGCGCTTTCCGAACTGGCCGGAGAGCTACGGGGCCGCGAGGTCGCGGTCTACGCGGCCCCGGACCTGCCGCCCGTCGAAGCCGACCCCGAGCTCATGCAGCAAGTGATCAAGCACTGTATCGAAAACGCCATCAAGTACTCTCCCGAGCGGTCGCCCATCGCCGTTTCGGCTACGCTGAAGAATGAGAAACTCGTGATAGGAATCGCGGACCGCGGCCCGGGCATCGAGGAGAGTGAGCGCCTGCGCATCTTCGACCGCTTCTTCCGCGGCCGCCGGCACCGCTTCGATACCAAAGGAACCGGCATGGGATTGGCCATCGCCAAAGGCATCGTGGAAGCGCACGGCGAGCGGATTTGGGTGGACAGCGAGCGCGGGCAGGGCTCCACGTTCTACTTCTCGCTGCCGCTGGGCGGAGCACGCCCGTGAGCGCCGGAAAAATCCTGGTGGTGGACGACGACCCGCAGATCCGCCGCGTGATGAAGGTCACTCTGGTGGGGCACGGCTACGAAGTCATCGAAGCGCGCACCGGCGAGGAGGCCCTCGAAAAGCTGCCCGGCGAGATGCCCAACCTGGTGCTGCTCGATATGAACATGCCCGGCATCGGCGGCCTGGAAACCTGCCGCTCCCTGCGCCAGGGTTCCGACATTCCGGTCATCATCCTCACCGTCCGCAACAGCGAAAAAGACAAAGTGGCGGCGCTCGACGCCGGCGCCGACGACTACGTCACCAAACCCTTCGGCATCGAGGAGTTGCTGGCCCGTATCCGCGCGGCGCTGCGGCGCTCGCCTTCGTCGCCCGAAAGCGGCCCGCGCGGTTTTTCGTCGCCCGATCTGGAGATCGATTTCGAAACCCGCCGCGTCCGCGCCCGGGGAGCGGACGTGCGCCTCACTCCCAAGGAATTCGAGCTGCTCCGCTACCTGGTGGCGCACTCGGGCAAGCCGGTGACGCACCGCGAGCTGCTGCAAGCCGTATGGGGCCCCGACCACGGCGACGAGCCCGAGTATCTGCGCGTGTTCATCAACCAGTTGCGCAAGAAGATCGAGCCGGTGCCCGCCAAGCCGCGGTTCATCCTCACGGAGCCTTGGGTGGGATACCGGTTCGTCGAGCCCTCATAGCTTCCCCGCCCGCCAGCCTTCCAGAATCCGCCCGCCGGCGGGCGCGGCGTCCGATCCGCCCGAGTAGCCCTGCAACACCACGGCCACCACAACCTCGGGCGCGCGGCTGGGGACGAAGCCCGCGAACCACGCCAGCGGCACTCCCGCGCTACTGCGGACGCTGCCGGTCTTACCGGCCACCACCGCGCCCGGGATGCGCGCGCGCTGCGCGGTGCCGTAGGCCACGGCGTCTTCCAGACCCTCCAGCACAGGCCGCAGGCGCGCGTCGCCGTTCAGGCGCAGCGCGAGCTGGCGATAGGCCAGCGCCAGTTCCGCGAGGGTGATGGCGACGCCCTCCTCGCCGAGAGCCTGCAAGCGGGTCGCGTCGGGCGGGGCGGCGTTGCGCAGTCGGCCGGAAACTTCCCGCGGGCCGAGCAGGCCGGTGGGCGAGCGGAATCCGGACCGGTCGAGATCGCGCTCCAGCTCGCCGGAATCGAAGCGTGCTGCCATGTGCGCCACGAAACAATTGCACGAGTACGCCAGCGCGGTACGCACTCGCATGGCCTCCGCCAGGCGCGGATGCACGCAATCCAGCGAACGGCCGGCGATGGTGAGCTTGCCGGGGCAGGGGAACGATTCCTCGGAACGCAGTTTTCCCGAGTCCAGCAGCGACGCCAGCACGAACGGCTTGAGCGTGGACCCGGGCGGCAGCGGCGATTCGCCGGCGAGCGCCGGGTTGTGCGCCCCCATCAGCCGGCGCGCGCGGACGTCGATCAGCAAAGCCGCTCCGGCGGCCGATTCCATGTACCGGTCAAGCCCGCCCGCACCCGAGGCCCGGATGGCGCGACAGGCGCCCAGAAGCACCGCAACTGCGTCCCGCCGCAACATTTCGACACCCCAAGAGGCTACTTGAGATTGTAGTGGAGGAGCGGGCTGGGCGGCGGAACGTCCCCACACGGAACCGCGACCGTTAGGGAGCGGCCCGGCTAGCGAGGAGGGTGCGCCGCGGGCTTTCGGAATTGGCCGCGCGGGAAAGTTGCGCGGCGCGGGGATTCTCGGCCGCTCGGGCCGCTCCCTAACGGTCGCGGTTCCGTGTGGGCAGCGGCTCCCCAAACGCGTGGGCGCGGCGGCGGAGCGGCTGCCCACCCGAACGGTTTATAATGGCCCCGGCCGCCTGGAGGAACCATGCCCCGCACCGCCATGACCAAAGACGAGATCATTCTGGCCAACCAGGAGTTTCTTTTCCCCGCGGTCTTCCACTTCTATAAGGACCCGCTGGTGGTGGCGCGCGCGCGGGACCAGTACGTCTGGGACGCCGACGGCAACCGGTACCTGGACTTCTTCGGCGGCATCGTCACGGTGAGCGTGGGCCACTGCAACCCCCAGGTCAACGCCGAACTGCACCGCCAGATCGACACCCTGCAGCATGTCTCCACCGTGTTCCCGACCGAGCCGCAGGCGGCGCTGGCGAAGAAGATCGCATCGCTGACGCCGGGCGGCAAGCTCACCAAATCGTTCTTCACCAACAGCGGCACCGAGGCCAACGAAATGGCCATCCTGACGGCGCGCTGTTGCACCGGCAACATCGAGATCGTGGCGCTACGCCACTCCTATCACGGCCGGTCGGCCATGGGGATGACGCTCACCGGCCAGGGACCCTGGCGGCTGGGACCGCCGCAGGCCGGCATCGTCCACGCGCACAACGCCTATTGCTATCGCTGCCCCTTCGGGCTCGCGTATCCCAATTGCGAGGTCAAGTGCGCCCAGGATCTCGAGGAACTGGTCCGCACCACCACCACCGGGCGGCTGGCGGGGTTCATCGCGGAGCCCATCCAGGGCGTCGCCGGATATGTCACGCCGCCCAAGGAGTACTTCCGGATCGTCGAAGAGATTGTCCGCAACCACGGCGGCCTCTTCATCAGCGACGAAGTGCAGACCGGATGGGGCCGCACCGGCGGGAAGTGGTTCGGCATCGAACAGTACGGCGTGATTCCCGACATTCTGACCGGCGCGAAAGGTCTGGGAAACGGCGCGCCCATCGGCGTGACCGTCGCCAAGCCGGAAGTCGCCGATGGCGTGACGGGGCTGAGCCTCTCCACTTTCGGCGGCAATCCGATCGCCACCACGGCGGCCAAAGCGGTGATCGATTTCATCGAGGACCAGAACCTGCTGGCCAATTGCACGGAGACCGGCGCATACCTGCGGGCCGGGCTCGAGGATCTCCAGCGGAAGCACACGGTCGTCGGCGATGTGCGCGGCATGGGCTTGATGCAGGCCATCGAACTGGTGGAAGACCGCCGGACCAAAGCGCCCGCGCCGGCCGCCACGGCGCGGTTGATGGAGGCCGCGCGCGCTGGTGGCCTGCTGGTCGGCAAGGGCGGCCTGTACGGCAACGTGATCCGCATTTCGCCGCCTATGAACATCGGGCGCGGGGATGTGGACCAGTGCCTGGGCCTGCTCGACAAGAGCCTGGCCGCCTGTGCGGGGCCGGCCTGAGGAACCCATGAGCACGCTAATCCGCAACGGCACGGTGGTCACGGCCACCCAAACGCAGAAGGCCGACGTCCTGATCGAGGGCGAACGCATCTCCCAGGTGGGCGAGGGGCTGGCGCAGAGTTCCGGCGGCAGGGTGATCGATGCCACCGGAATGTACGTGCTGCCGGGCGGCATCGACGTCCACACGCACCTCGATATGCCGCTCGGGGACATCGCGTCCGCCGACGATTTCGAAACCGGCACGCGCGCCGCGGCGTTCGGCGGGACCACCAGCATCGTGGATTTCGCCACCCAGGCGCGGGGAACGCGCATGCGCGACGCGCTCGACACCTGGTGGAAGAAAGCCGAGGGCCGGGCCTCGATCGACTACGGCCTGCACATGATCGTCACCGATCTGGCCAATTCCGGCATCGAGGACATGGACGAGATGGTGGCCGAGGGCGTGGCCAGTTTCAAGCTGTTCATGGCCTATCCCAAGTCGCTGATGGTGGACGACGCTACCATTTTCAAAGCGCTCTCGCGGACGGCCCGGAACGGCGCGCTGGTCTCGATGCATGCCGAAAACGGTGGCGTCATCGACGTCCTCGTCGCCAAGGCTCTGGCCGAGGGTCATACCGCCCCGGTGTACCACGCCCTGACGCGCCCGCCGCTGGCCGAAGCCGAGGCCGTGCACCGCGCCATCGCCCTGGCGGAGATCGCGGGCGTCCCGGTCTACATCGTGCACGTTTCCTCGGAGGACGCGCTCAACCAGGTGCGCGAGGCGCGCGACCGCGGCGTCCCGGCGTTCGCCGAAACCTGCCCGCACTACCTGCTACTCTCCATCGACGAGCTGCGGCGGCCGGATTTCGAAGGCGCCAAGTACGTCCTCACGCCCCCGCTGCGGCCCCTGCGTCACCTGCCCAAACTCTGGGACGGACTGAGAGACGACCATCTCCAGGTGGTCTCGACCGACCACTGCCCGTTCTGCTTCGCGGACCAGAAGGCGCTCGGCAGGGACGATTTCGCCAAAATTCCCAATGGCGGCCCGGGCATCGAGAACCGGCTCCAGTTGATCTACCATCACGGTGTGAACTCCGGCCGCATCTCGCTCAACCGCTTCGTCGAGATCGTTTCCACCGCCCCGGCGCGTATCTTCGGCATGTATCCGCGGAAGGGCGAAATCGCCGCCGGGAGCGACGCCGACCTGGTGGTCTGGGACCCCAACGCCGAGTACACCATCAGCGCCCGGACGCACCACATGCGCGTGGACTACTCCATGTTCGAGGGCTTTCAGGTGCGCGGCAACGCCCGGACCGTGCTGTCGCGCGGCGAGGTTGTCGTGGATGGCGGGCGCTTTCTGGGCAAACCCGGCCGCGGCCGCTATCTGAAACGCGCGGCCCGCGGGGGAGCCTGGAAGTGAGCGCCGCGCGCCCGCGGCCTGGCGGTTTGGCGCTCAGCCACCCGCCGTCATGTTAAGGTAGTCTGACTCGGGAATGCGAGCTCGCAAATCCAGACATCCGGAGGGGCCGCGGACTTCTGCCGCGCCCGTCCCCGCCGTTGGCCCACGGCGAGCTTGGCCCATGGCCTGCGCGATTCTGGCGGTGTGGGTCGCGGCGCTGCTGTACGCCCGCGATCGCGTTCCGCCGGGGCTCAACAACGACGCCGCGGGGGAGGCGCTGCGCGGCATCTACCTGGTGGAAGGGCGCCACTGGGAAGTCCTCACCTTTGCGGTGGGCAACTCCGCCGAGACGCTCTATCTCTATTGGCTGGGCGCGCTGATTCGCGTGGTGGGGCCCACCACGCTGGCGCTGCACCTGGCCTGCTGGCCGCTTGCGCTGGCAATTATCTGGATGGTTTGGAAATTGACCCGGCGCATCGTGGATACCATTCCGGCGTGGGTTCCGTTGCTCACCGCGGCGGCGTCGGTGTGGCTGTTCCACTACGCGCGCAGCGGGCTGCGGGCCATCACCGCGCCATTTTTCCTGGCGGCTTTTGCGCTGCTGCTCGACCGCGTGGAGCGCCGGCCGCTGGACCGCCGGGCGGGTTTGCTGTGCGGCGCGGTGTTGGGGCTGAGCCTCTACGGGTACACGTCCGCGCGAGTGCTGCCCATCGCTTTCCTGGCGTATGCGCTGTTCCGGCTGCTGCGCCAGCGGGGCGAGTGGAAGGCGAGTCTCCCCCGCTACGGCGCGATTGCGGCGGGTGCGGCCGCGGCATCGATTCCCAACCTGCTGTTCTTTCTCCAAAGGCCGGGGGAGTTTCTGGGACGCGGCAACTATGTATTGGTAGGTGGCGGAATGGATCGCGTGCTCAACGTGCTGGGGGCCGCGCTCTTGCCGTGGTATTACCCGGGCGTCTACCGCGGCATCGAGGGGCCGACCTATCAGTGCGACGGCGTCAGCGCGGCGCTGGTGGCGGCTGGCCAGAATCCCGTGAACCTGATTATGGCGGCGGCGATGCTGGCGGGCTTGTGGCGCGCGCGGCGTCTCCTGGACCGGCCGGTGGCCGGGTTTCTGCTGGCGGCATGGGTTGCCGCCACGCTGCTGCTGGGGATCGCGGGACCCAGCCTGACACGCCTGCTCGTCATCCTGCCGGTCTACCTGGTCCTGGCGGCGCTCGGCTTCGGCTATGCGCTGGAGGCGTTGCCGCGGCTGCGGCTTCTGGTCCCGCTGGCGATTCTGGCGGTGGCGGCGATGGACGGCTACTCGTATTTCTCGAACGTCGCCGCGCAGGTGGTGTATTGTGGCGCGGCGGCGACGCCCATGGGCCAGATGGCGGCGGCGATGGCGGCCCAGGGACACCGCGTGTTGTGCATCGTTTCCAAGGACGCCGGCGTGGTGAATTTGCTGACGCACGGCGAGGAGAGTCGCGTCCGGGTGGCGGAGTTTTTCAGAGGGCCGCTCGACGTCTCGCGGATGCCGCTACGCGAACTTCGGCCGGACGTGTTGCTGGTGGAGGACGCGCCGAAGTTCCGTCCCTTCGCGGCGCGGCTCCCCCAGCAGAACAGAACGTGCCAGGAGGAACGGTTCTCCTGTTTCACCTTGCAGGGGATGTAGGGGGCGGCGCGCCCACGGCGAGCCGCGCAATTGCGTCATAATTGTTTTCTGGATAACGCTCGCACCGCCATCGCCTCATGTCACGGTCCAATAAACGGGAACAACCTCGTCGAGATCCTCTGACCGGGTCCGGCGAAATTCCCCCTCCGCAAGACAAAATAGCGGCATTTCTGGAGCGCAGAAGCCTGATTCTGGCGCTCGCACTGATCCTGCTCGGTAGCGTCCGCATTGCCGCTACCTACAAGGTCTTCAACCACGTGGTCGACGAACCCGGCAACATCGCCGCGGGGATGGAGTGGCTGGAAAAGGGCGTGTACCAATGGGAAGCGCAGCATCCGCCCCTGGCCCGCGTGGTTTGCGCACTGGGGCCGTACTTCCTCGGCATCCGTTCGCAGGGAACTCCCCACCAGGGCCTCGAGTCCATGTGGCACGAAGGCACCCTGATCCTCTATCACGGCCACGACTACGACCGCACCCTGGCGATGGCGCGCTTGGGAATGTTGCCCTTCTTCTGGATTGCGTGCCTGGCGGTGTACTGGTGGGGCTGCCTGCATTTCTCGCGGGCCGTCGCGGTGATCGCCGTTTTTCTGTTCAGTTTCATTCCCCCGGTGCTGGCGCACGCCGGTTTTACCACCACCGACATGGCGTTGACGGCCTTCCTCGGCGCGGCGTTCGTGGCGGGGCTGGCCTGGGTGGAACAGCCGTCGCCCGCCCGCGCGGTCTGGTTTGGAATCTCGACGGGGCTGATGGTGCTGTCGAAGTTTTCCTGCATGGCGTTCTTCCCCGCGGCGGCGGTGCTGGCGCTGGCCGGATATTTCGTCAGCCAGCGCCCCAACCTCGCCGCCGTAGTTCAGGCGGCGAAAACGCGCGTACCCACATTGGCGCTGGCGGTGGCCATCGCCATGGTGATCATCTGGGCCGGGTACCGCTTCTCGTTCGGCAGCGTCTCGCCGGGCGGCATTCCAGTGCCCGCGCCCGAGTTCTTCCGGGGCATCCAGGCGGTTCAGAGTCATCTGGATACCGGCCACGATGGGTATCTGCTGGGTGAAACGCGCCGGACCGGTTTCTGGAACTTCTACCTGGTGGCCATCGCATTCAAAACTCCGCTGGGATTCCTGGCGCTGCTGGCCATCGGAGTGGTTCTGGCCTTCGGCAAGTATCCGCTGGCAAGGCGCCTGTGGCTGCCGCTGGCGTTCTCTCTCGGCGTCCTCCTGGTGGGCATGTTCAGCACCATCAACATCGGCGTGCGCCATGTGCTCCCGGTCTACATCGGGTTCTCGCTGGCGGCGGCCGTTGCCGTCGTGAAGTTGTGGGAAGCGGGCCGCGCCAGGAAGTGGATTTGGGCGGCGCTGGGCTGCCTGACGCTCTGGCTCGCCGGCTCTTCCCTGCTGAGCCATCCGGACTATCTGGCCTACTTCAACGAAATGGCGGGCAGCGAACCGGAGAACATCCTGGTGGATTCGGATCTCGATTGGGGCCAGGATTTGAAGCGGCTCTCGCAGCGGCTGCGCGAAGTGGGCGCCACCAGCGTCGCATTCACCAACTCCGACTATGCCGACCTGCAGGGGGAGCACGGCTTCCCTCCCATCCACGGGATGAACAAGATTGCACCCGTGGAAGGATGGAACGCCATTGGCGTAACCTGCTGGAAGGAGCTTCGGGTAATCACCTGGCCCGACCAGATCAAGCCGCGAGAGCGCGTCGGCAAGGGCATCCTGCTATGGTATTTCCCGCCGGCCAATCGGTAGACCCGTGCCACCAGACATCTCTCTCATCCTGCCCGCCTACAACGAGGCCGGCCGCATCGCCGGGACGATCGCCGAAGCCGTGAGCTATTTCCAAAGCCGCCGCTACACCTACGAGATCCTGGTGGCGGCGGACGGGGACGATGGCACCCGCGAAATCGTGGCGAAGTTGGGCCAAAGGGATCCCGCTATCCGGGCATTCGGCGATCCGGCCCGCCGGGGCAAAGGCCGCGGCATCCGCGAGGCGGTGGGGATGGCGGTTGGCTCCATCATCGGCTTCGCCGACGCCGACAACAAGGTTCCCATCGAAGAGTACGACAAGATCGCTCCCGTTCTCGCCGAGGGATTTCCGATTGCGATCGGCTCGCGCGCCCTGGCCCGGGCCGCCATCCTCCGCTCGCAGCCCTGGTTTCGCCGCATCGGAGGGAAGAGCTTCGGCGTTTTCATGCGCGCCACCACCGGCCTGCGCGGGATTTCGGACACGCAATGCGGCTTCAAGTTTTTCCAGCGCGACGTGGCCCGGCGGCTTTTCTCCCTGCAGAAGATCGACGGCTACATGTACGACGTGGAGATTCTGCTGCTCGCTCAATACCTGGGCTACCGGGTGCGCGAGGTTCCCATCCGCTGGCGCGACGATGGCGACAGCCGCCTCGAGTTGGTGCGCGGCAATCTGCGAAACCTGCGGGACATTCTGCGCCTGCGGGCGCGAGCGAGGGCGGCCGTGCGCGGGGAAGCGGCCTCTTAGCCGGCGATTGCCAAGACTGGTATTCCGAAGGCCGGAAGGACCGGTGCGCCATGAACCAGCTCTTGAGCAGGACCTCAGCCGATCCCAACGTCTGCTTCGGCAAACCGTGTGTTCGCGGTACGCGAATTCGGGTTTCCCTGCTACTGGACCTCCTGGCCGCCATTGCCTACGGCGCGGAGATGAGTCGCGGCCGGTTTGTCGATCTGCCTGGGCAGAGCGCGGCGTGAGGTTCAAGCTCGATGAGAACGTCAGTTCTCGTTGTGCGTGGCTGCTTGCCGAGTCCGGTCACGATCTGGAGACCGTCGCGCCGGGCGAAGCCGACGCCATCCAGGCTGGCATAGTCTCGTTGGAACAAGACGGTGGCAAACCCATGGAAGACGTCCTCGCGGATTTCGGTCTCACCATCAAGTTTCCACAAGATGGATGAGACGCCGCTCTCGGAAGAGCAAGCGCAGTAGTGGCCGCCGGGAAGCCTACCGCTGAGATCGCCCCTCCGGGCTGGAAACCGTGAACCCCGAAGCCACCGCGTCGGTATAAAACATCTCCACCGTTTCGAGCGAGAATACCGAAAGATCCTTCCCGATGAAGGCCAGCTTCTTCAGGATGTCGTGGGTGGCCGTGATGATGGGACATCCCACGGCGTCGGCCTGGAAGATATTCAGCAGCTCCCGCGGGCTCGCCCAGATCAACTCGGCATTCGAGGCGGCGCCGAGCGCACTCACCGCGGCAGCCATCACCGGCACCGGGTCGCGGCCGGTGTCGGCGATGCGTCCCGCAAAGACCGAAACGAACGCCGCCGCCCCGCCGGCCATCGATTCCGCCACCGTCCGCACCTGGTCGAGCGTCAGGAGCGCGGTGACGTTGAGTTTGATTCCGTCATGGCTGAGGCGGCGCACCAGGCCGGCCGAAGACTCGCCCCGCGTGTTGGTGACCGGTATCTTGACGAAGACGTTCTCCGCCCAGCCGGCGATCGCCCGCGCCTGATCCTCCATCGCGGAAAACTCGTCCGCCAGCACTCCGAGCGAAATCGGCCGGTCCGGAATCGCCGCCAGAATCTCGCGGGCGAAGGCTTCATAATCGCGGACGCCGGCCTTGCGCATCAGCGTCGGATTGGTGGTGAAGCCGCGAATCGCCGGGTTGCGGGACATCTCCAGCATCCCGGCCTTGTCGGCGCCATCGGCGAAAATCCTGATCTTGAGATCGGTGATGGATTTCATTCCCGGCTGAGTCCATTATGCGCTTCCCGAAGAATCCAGGCGGCGGCCTCAACCAGCGAAGCCACTCGGGCGTCCGGCGGTGCCGCGGGGCCCGGTTCGGCGTAACCGAAATCCAGCCAGGCCGTCCGGCAGCCGGCCCGCTGGCCCGCTTCGATGTCGCGCCAGCGGTCGCCGATCAGGTAGCTGGCCCCGAGCGAGATCCCGTGCTCCGCGGCCGCCGCCAGCAGCAGTCCGGGCTTCGGTTTGCGGCATTCGCAGCGGTCGCCGTCGTCGTGATAGCAGACGTAGAAGCCATCGAGCGGCAGGGCCTCGCCGAGCGCGGCGTGTATCCGTTCCACCGCGGCGCGTGTCGCGGCGCCGCGTGCCACGTCGGGCTGATTGGTCACCACGTACAGCCGGAATCCCGCCTGCTTCAGTGCCGCCAGAGCCGCCGGGGCGTCGGGCGAAACCTTCAGCTCGTCCGCGCTGGCCGGCGGATAAGGCTTCCCTTCGCGCACTACGGGCCGGTTGAGCACGCCGTCGCGATCCAGAAAAACCGCCCGCGCGAGGCCCTGGCTCATGGCACCGATTCCCACTTGGTCTGGGCCTGCTTGAGGGCCGGGTGCGACACCACCAGGTGCCAGACCACCGCCTGGAACGCCTCCGTGTGCGGCGTGACATGCGCCGGGTTGACGGTGGGGACGATCACGCACGCGTCCGCCACCTGGGCGGCGTAACCGCCGTCGCGCCCCACGACGGCCGCGATCCGCGCTCCCACCGAACGCGCGTACTTCAGCGCCAGCACCAGGTTCGGGCTCACGTTCTTCTCCAGATCACCGCCGCCCACCGAAAAGACCAGGACGCAATCGTCCGCCCGCAGCCGACTGGTGCGCAGCCAGGACTCGAAGACGCTTGGCCATCCCTCGTCGTTGGTGCGCGCGGTCAGCTCCGACACGTTGTCCGTGGGGGCGTAGGCTTCCATCCCCGCGATCTTACGGAAATCGTTGACCGCGTGGGAGGCGTTGGCCGCGCTCCCGCCCACGCCCAAAATGAACAGCCGGCCGCCCCGCGCGCGCGTGCCGGCCAGCGCCGCCACCAAGCTCTCGATGGCCGCGGCATCCAGTTGTTCCGCGATGCGCACCACTTCCTGAAGGTACTGTTCCGTAAACTCACTCATGACCGCAACCTCTTGTGTTTGTGGGGCGGACGCCCTCGTCCGCGGCCGGCCCCCTGGCCGGCTCCTCTCGCGCGCCAGGCGATTGATCCTCTGACAGGACGGCGGGTCCAGGGGGACCCGCGCGGACCTGGGGGTCCGCCCCACACCGCGCCAGACGTTCCTCCAGCGCGGAGATGCCCTCGAAAGAGCCGATTTCGTAAAAGCGCTCCCCAACTTCAAATGCGGCCAACTGGTCCCGCGCCAGAAGGCTCTGGCATACCGCCGTCAGGTCGCAGGGAGACTCGGCGAGATCGGCGAAAGCCGAACGCTCGAAAACCTCGAGCCCGTAGTCGATGTGCCGCATGTTGGGGTTCGGCAGCTTGGAGTACGTCACGATGCGGCCCTCGCGGAACTCCACGTTGCTCGCGTCCCACCGGCCCTCGTTGCGGAAAACCGTCAGCAGCCCCGGTTTGCCGGCCTTCCGAAAAGCCCGTTCGACGTTTCCATAATCGCAGGGAAGATAGGAATCTCCGTACATCAGGAAGAACGATTCGCCGAGCAGCGGGAGGGCGGCGCGCACCGCGCCCGCGGTTCCCAGCGGCTGCCCGCCGTCCCACGAGTACTCCACTTCCAGACCGAAGGCGCGGCCATCGCCTACGAACTCGCGGATCATCTCGCCCAGGTAGCCCACGCACAGCACCACGCGGTCCACACCCCGCGCGCGAACCAGCCGCAACTGGTGGCTGACAAACGGCTCTCCCGAAATCGGCAGCAGCGCCTTGGGCAGGGTTTCCGTGAGCGGCCGGAGCCGCTTCGCCAAACCACCCGCCAGGATTGCCAATGGCAGCATCGCTCCGCTCACGATTGGGCCAGCACCCGCGTCCCTTCGAAGTCGAAGCGGAACCGCACCTCGCGCAAGCCGGCTTCGCACATCACGCGCCGCAAGCGCGTCTTGTCCTCGGTGTAGAACATCAGGAAACCGCCGCCGCCGGCGCCGATCAGCTTGCCTCCGAGCGCGCCGTTCTTGCGGGCCAGCTCGTAATACTCGTCGATGGGCCCGGTGCTCATCCCCGCGCTTCGCTTCTTCTTGTTCTCCCAGTGCAGGTGCATGATTTCGGCGAACCGGCGCAGGTCGCCCGCTTCGAACGCCGCCTTGCTTTCGTAACCCAACTTCTTCACGTAGTGGAGGTTTTCGATCATCGCCGGGTCGCCCTGCCGGCTGCGCGCATCCTGGTCTTTCAGAATGGCGGAGGCGTCCCGCGTGTAGTTCGTGAAGAACAGCATCAGGTTGTCTTCCAGGTTGTGCAGGGTCATGGGGTCCAGCCGCAGCGGTGTCACCGCGACCTCGCCGCCGGGCTGGAACTCGAAACACGTAATGCCGCCGAACGCCGCGATGTACTGGTCCTGCTTGCCGATCGGCTCGCCCAGCAGATCCAGCTCGATGTGGCACGCCTGTTCCGCCAGCTCCTGCCTGCCGATGTTGTCCCGCTTCATGGCGTGCAGCGCCCGCAGCAGCGCGGTCGTGAAACTGCCGGACGATCCCAGGCCGGTTCCGGCCGGAATGTCCGACATGCTGGCGATCTCGATGTGCGGCGCGCCCAGGTCCACCAGTTTCAAGGCCTCTCGCACGATGGGATGTTTCACGTCCTCGGCCCGCGCCACCACCTCCATCTTCGAATACTTGACGATCACTTCCTCGGCGAACGTCTCGTGCAGCGTGATGTAGACGTACTTGTCGATGGCCGCCGAGATCGCGAAGCCGCCGTGATGGCGGTAGTACGACGGGAGATCGGTTCCGCCGCCGCCGAGGGAGATCCGCATGGGAGAGCGCACGATGATCATCGGGATGCCTCCCAGTACACCTTCTCGACGACGCTGAGCGCGGCCTGTGCGTCGCGGATGCCGGGAACCGGCTCGCGCCGCAACCGGATATCGTCCAGAAACTCCGCGAATTCGGCGTCCCAGGAATTGTCGGCCATGGGGTACTCCCAGATCGTGGTCTCGGGCGGGCCCATCTGTGGCGGCATCTGGTAGAACGCCAGCCGTTCTACGCCGTAACTTCCGCCCAGGCCCGAAATTTCAAGCTTGGCTTGCCGGCCGCAGATCTCGAACGAAAACAGGTTCTTCCATTCCGTCCAGGTGGCGTGCAGGAACGCGGCTTTGCCGCTCGCCGTGGTGAGAATCAGAAAGGCGTTGTCCTCCACGGGCATGTCCCAGAAGTACGTGCCGAGATGGCCCTGGGCGCGCTCGAAATCGCCCAGGAACCAGCGGGCCAGGTCGATCAGGTGCACGCCCTGGTCCAGCAGTTCGCCGCCGCCCGACACCGCCCGGTCGGCCCGCCACTCGCGTTCGTACCCGGGGCGTCCTCCGTGGCCGTATCGCCCGCGAACGTACATCATCTCGCCCAGCGCGCCCGAGAGAAAAATCCGCCGCGCATGTAGCAGCGCGCGGTGATACCGGTGATTGAATCCCACGCGCACGCGGGCGCCGGTGCGCTGCGCTTCCCGCAGCACGGGCTCCAGTTCCGCCGCCCGCCGCGCACCCGGCTTTTCGATGAGGACGTGTTTGCCGGCCGCGGCGGCCACCTCCGCGACCGCGGCGAGCTGGTCGTGGGTGGTGGCCACGACGACGATATCGACTTCATGGTGCGCCGCCGCCGCGCGCCAGTCGCCAAACGCTTCGGCGCCGGGGAATTGCGCGGCCAGCTTCTCCGCCCGCGCGATGTCCGTGTCGCAGCAGACACGCACGCGGCAATCGCTCGCCGCTGCGGCGCGTTTCGTCCCGATCAAACCGCAGCCGACAATCGCCACCGCAAGCCGCTCACTCACCGCCCCACCGCCCGCCGCCCACTCAGGAGCTGCGAAAGAAACGGTTGGCAGGCGGAAGCGCCTGCCCCACCTGTGGGACAGACGCTTTCGTCTGTCAACCCGACAGCTTGCGCGATCATTTCACGCCTTCTCACCGCCCCACGCCTTTCCCCGTTCTTCGGGCAGAATTCTCCGCAGCGTATACACGTCCGTGTCCTTGAGATCAGAGATGTGCTGATGCAGGGTGCGCCACGGATCCCACACCGCGCTGATCAGCTTCCCGGTGATGCCGGAGGATTCCTCCGAGGCCAGATACACGATCAGCTCGGCCGCGATCCTGGGGTCCGCCGTGGCGCCCACGCGCTCCGCTCCCGCCCGCAGCGCCTCCCGCAGCATTTCGGTGTCCATCGCTCCGGGCGCCACCGCGTTCACGCGAATCCCCAGCTCCACCGTTTCGGCGGCGATGGTTTCGCTCAATCGCACCAGGGCGCATTTGGCTGCCGCATACGCCGAAAAGTTCGGACGCGGGCTGGCGGCGCCGCCGCCGGACAGGTTCACGATGCGTCCGCCGCCGGTCTCGCGCATCCACGCGATCGATTTCTGGCACAGCTCCGCCGGCGCCAGCAGGTTGACCTGGATGGTGTCCCGCCACGCGCCCCAGTCGTTATCCGCCAGCGGGCCGATCGGTCCCCCGATCGCGGCATTGTTCACCAGGATGTCCAGGCGGGGCCACAGCCGGCGCGCCTCGGCCAGAATGGCGCGCGGGGCATCCGGGTCGCGCAGATCGGCGGCGAAGGCGTGAGCCCGCTGCCCGGCGTCATCTGGCGCGCCGGCTGCCAGGCGGAGCCGAAGCTCGCGCAACGCAGGTTCGGTTCGGGCCACCAGCAGAAGGTCCGCGCCTTCCCGCCACATGGCTTGTGCGACCACCGCGCCCAGCCCGCGCGAACACCCGGTGACGATGGCCTTGTTCCCCGCCAGTTTCATATCGCTTCCGAGGGGGTGTCCAGCACCCACTGGTTCTCCTGCAAGTAGGCCACGGTTCTCTCGACGCCCTGCCGGATGGTCAGCCGCGGCGTCCAGCCGAGCGCACGGATTCGCGAGCAATCGAGGAAGATGAACGGGCTGTCGCCCACCCATCCCCGCTCGCCTCCGGCATACCGCCGAGCGGGGTCGAGCCCCAGCCGTCCGGCGATCCAGCCGATGGAGTCGTCCACCGTGCAATACTCGTCCGTCCCCAGGTTGAAGAGGTTCACCTTCGCCCCGGCGCGATCGAGCGCCAGCAGCATCGCATCCATGCAATCCTGGACATACAGGTAGGACTTCCGCTGCTTGCCGTTGCCCAGCACCTGAAGCGTCTCCGGGTGCCGCATCAACTGACCGTAGAAATCGAAAACGTGCCCATGCGTGTAGCGCTCGCCGAGAATGGAGACGAAGCGGAAGATCCAGCTTTGCATCCCGAACGCCTCGCAATAAGCCGCGATCAACCCCTCGGCCGCCAGTTTGGACGCGGCGTACAACGAGGTCTGCACCGGGAAAGGAGCGTCTTCCGGCGTGGGGAACACATCCGGTTCTCCGTACACCGACCCGGTCGAGGCGAACGCGATTCGCCGCACGCCCAATTCCTTCATCGCCTCCAGCACGTTGGCGGTGCCGATGGTGTTCTGCTCCAGGTCCTTGCGCGTGTGTTCCGGCCCGTGCCGCACGTCGGCGTTGGCGGCCAGGTGGAAGACCACGTCAGCGCCGGCCATCGCCGTTTTCAGTTTCGCCGGGTTGAGAAGGTCCCCTTCGCACAAGTCGAACCGGCCGCTCTTGCGGGCGCCAGCCAGGAACTCCGCGCGGCCGGTGGAGAAGTTGTCGTAACCCATGACCGGATACCCGGCGTCGAGCAGTCGATCAGTCAGGGTGCTGCCGATGAAGCCGGCGGCTCCGGTCACGAAGGCTTTCATAAGGCGCAGTACCCATCATAACGTCTTGGCCGGATAGCGGCTGCCATGGCGCAAACGTGAGTTGGCGGGCCATTCTGGCCACTTGACACGTCTTCCGTGCGCACGTAGTATGTGTATATGAACGTGACGCTCTCCGTCGACGACGAAGTGATTCTCCGTGCACGCCGCCGGGCCGAGGCTCTTGGAACGAGTGTCAATCAGCTCGTTCGGGAGTATCTTGAGCAACTGGCTGGCAAGTCGGATCCAAATGAGGACGCAGCGGAGTTTGAGCGCCTCTCCAAGCTTGCTCACGGCGACTCCCGTGGGTGGAAGTTCAACCGGGAAGAACTTCACGAGCGGCGATGAATCGGCCGGCGTTTTTCGATACCAACATCTTCCTCTATGCCGACGACGATTCGGCGCCAGCCAAGCAGGCGCGCGCAATTTCGCTGATCGCCTGCTATCGGCGCTCCGGTCTGCTGGTTGTTTCCATTCAGGTTTTGCAGGAGTACTTTGCGGCGGCAACCAGGAAACTGGGAGTCGATCCGGAAACGGCGCAGCGCAAGGTCGAGCTGCTTGCGCGTGCCCGGGTCGTCCGCTTCGTGGAAACCGATGTGATCGCGGCCATCGAACTGCATCGGCTGCATCGAGTTTCATTCTGGGATGCGATGATCGTTCACGCGGCGCGTCTGGCGGGCACGGACCATCTCTACAGTGAAGACCTGCAGCATGGCGCAATACTGGGCGGTGTTCGCATCGAGAATCCTTTCCTGGAAGTCTGAATACCCGGCACGGGTCTCTCCGCCCAGGATGCCAACTGTCGAGGCGAAACGAGGGCCGCCGGACTGCATCCCCGCGTTCCGGGAAGGCCCCGCCGATTGCCCCGGGCGCCCCTACTGCGCCGCAGGGACGAACACCACTCGCGGCCCGGCCGCGCCGTCGGCATCTAGCAGCCAGAGCGGGCCCGCGCCGGCTTCGTTCAGGCGCACCACCTTGCCCATGGCAGCCAGGCCCGTGGGTGCGCAGTCGCACGTGGCCACCGTGCGGGTGCCCGAAGCCAGGTCAATGACCGCGACGGACTGCTCCGCCGGGTTGGCCACGAACAGCCGGCTGCCATCGCTCGAAAATGCCAGCGCCCGCGCGTCCCGGATTCCCTCAGGCGCGGCCAGGGGCTGCGCCGTGGATGTCCCGGCCACATCGCGGAAGAGCGTCAGCGCACCCCCGCGAAAATCCGCAACCGCCGCATCGTGGCTTCCGGCGGCGAAAGCCACCAGCGGGTAGGCTCCGGTCTCCAAGAGTTGGCGCGGTCCGCCATTGGCGGCGAAGAGGTCCACCGAGCCGCGGGCCGACACCAGAAGCCATGCGCCGTCGTCGCTGAGCGCCATGGGCGGCGCCAGTGTCCGGCCGCGGCCGGGGCGCGACGGCGATCCAACCTCGAATCCGGCGCCCGCCGCGGGAGCGTCAGGCAGCCCGGTCACAATCTGCACGCGTCCCGCCGCGAACAACGCCACGGCCGAGCCGGAGGGACTGAAAACGGCGGCATCGGCGGTGGACGGGCAAGCGCCACAGCGCACTTCGGCGACGCCGGAACCCAGGCGCAGCAGGTGCGGAGAGCCGCCGGAATCGATGGCGATGGCGGAGTCCTGGCGCGGGGCAACCGTCGCCGACGACAGTCCGAAGCCAGCATCCAACGGGTCGCCCAGGGTGGACGCGCCGGGGATTCCCAGGATGGGCCGCAGCGCGCGCAGCGAGCCGTCGAATACGAAGCCGACTACCGGACCGCCGACCTGGCCGGGTTGGCCGCAGAGAGGCACGGCCGAAATCGCCAGCAGGATCGCAACAGGCAGGGTTCGAGAGTTCATGTCGGTTACCTCGGGGCGCCGACGGTTCCCACGCCGGCCGTGATACTGGTGGAGACTGCCGGCGGAGTGGTGCTGGCCGCGCCGCCGCCCGAATGCGTGGCCCAATAAGCGCCGCCCGCCGCCGCCGCCGCGCCCACCACAATCAGCACGGCGATCAGCTTGCCTGAGATTCCGCCGGCCGCCGCCGCGCCCGCGCCGGCCGCACCCGCGGCGTTGCTCTGGGTGATGGTGGCGCTGGCCGTCTGGCCGTTTGAGGAAGCGTTGACGTGGATCTGGAATTGGCCCTGGCCGGTGTTGGGGCGCAATCCGCGCGCCACCGCGCGGCCCTGTTCGTCGGTGATGACGGTCAGAGTATGCGCGCCGTTTGCGAAGGTCGCCCCCGCGCCCTGGTTGGGCAACAGGAAGACCACCACCGCCCCGGCGACGGGCTTGTGGTTTTCGTCCTCCACCTGAACGATGGGCTCGCGGGCGGTGCGCTGCCGGATGTTGTTGATGGCGCCGTCGCCCTCCACGATGACCAGGTTGAGTTTCGCGGGCGTGAGCGCGGTCTGGGCCGCCGCGACAGGGCACAGCGGCAGAGAGATCAGCAGGACCAGGAATACGGACAAATAGCGCATCGACACTCCCTCCGAGTTTCAATTATGAACACAATTATGGAAAAGCGCCAGTTGGGGCGGCGGCTGCCGGGAAGGAATCGCACAACGGGAACCTCCCCGGGTTGGTTGCTCCAGCCGCCGAGCTGGCTCAAGTGGAGCCAACTCAAGAATCCGTAACATGTTTAACAAACAGCTACTTAGCTGATTCCGGCTGGCTCAAGTCGAGCCAACTCAGGCGCTGGCCGCTTCTTCCAGGCCGAGGGCGGCCTTCACATCGGCGGAGAATTTACGAAGCGTGGCGACCTGTTCCTCGGTGGCCGGAACGGCGCCGCAGTTCTTGTGAAACAGGAACGGCCGGTCCCCGTCCCACTGCAAGTACGCCACTCCCACGCCTTCCAGCGGATAGCCGGAGCTGCCGATGGACGTGTAGGCCCCGGTATTTGGATTGCGCTGCGCCACCACCATGCAGCCCTCGCGCACGAACACTCCGTAGTAGGCCGCATTCGCCATCTGCCAGATTCCGGCCGCCTGCAGGCGCGCCGTCAATTCCTCCGGCACGGGTTTCCTGGGTGGGATCGGCGACACGGCAGCCTCACATCTTGTAGCGGCCGAGGTCCTCGTCGTTGAGGCCCTCCAGCCAGCGGCGCAGTTCTTCGTTGTTGACTTTCTCGGAAACCGTAGCGGCCAGCTTCGAGGATTTCAGCACGGTCTCTTCCACGTAAATGGGACAGTCCAGCCGCAAGGCCAGCGCCAGTGCGTCGCTCGGGCGGGAGTCCACGCTGATCAGCTCGCCGTCGCGATCCAGCCAGATCACCGCGTAAAACGTGTCGTCCTTGAGCTCGCTCACCACTACTTTGCGCATGCCGGTGCTCAAGCCCAGCAATAGCGTCTTGATGAGGTCGTGGGTCATCGGGCGGGGCGTGGACACCTTTTCGATTTCGAGGGCGATGGCGTTGGCCTCGTACACGCCCACCCAAATGGGAAGCACGGTGTTGCCGTTCACGTCCTTCAAAATGACGATGGGCATGTTGGTTACGGGATCCATCATGAGCCCGCGAATCTTCATCTCCACTTCCATAACGCCCTCCGCAACTTCATTACAGCACAGTTGCGCTCTCACCCACCAAGGAGTTAGGCCCGCTGTGCGTGACGCGCACCGGCAGCAGCCGTCCCAGCAGGGATTCCGCGCCGTTTCCGGCGTGCGAAAAGTTGAGCGTGCGATTGTCCGACGTGCGCCCGATCCACTGCCCCAGCGCTTCGTTCCGTCCTTCCACCAGAACCTCCCGCGTGGCGCCGATCAACCCGGCGTTGCGGCGGATCTGGATGGCGCGCTGACGCTCTTGCAGCGTCACCAGGCGGCGTTGCTTCTCCTCCTCGGGAACGCAGCCGGGCAACGCCAGCGCTGGCGTGTTCGGGCGGGGCGAATACTTGAAGCTGAACAGCGAATCGAACTCCACCTCGCGTAACAGGTCGAGAGTTTGCTCGAAGTCCCGCCCGGTCTCGCCCGGGAAACCCACGATGATGTCGGTCGAGATGGCGTACGGGCGGCGGGCACCCTTCAGCCACTCGATGCGCCGCATATAGTCGTCGCGCGTGTAGCTCCGGTCCATGGCGGCCAGTACGCTCGACGATCCCGACTGCACCGGCAGATGCACGTGATCGCAGATGGCCGGGTTCGAGTCCATGGCGTCCACGATGTCACGGCCGAAATCGCGCGGGTGCGACGTGGTGAAGCGCACGCGCCGGATGCCCGCGACCTCGGCCACGCGCGCGAGCAGAGTGGCGAAATCCCAGCCCGCGGGCGACGGATCGCGGTAGCTGTTCACGTTCTGCCCCAGAAGCTGGATTTCGATGGAACCCGCCTCCGCCAGGCGGCGCGCTTCCTCCATCACGCTTTCCGCCGCGCGGCTGCGCTCCCCTCCGCGGGTGAACGGCACCACGCAGTAGGCGCACCGCTTGTCGCAGCCTTCGATGACGGTGATATAGGCGCGGTGCGGATTGTCGCGCCGCGTGAAGGGCGTGTCGAAGGTCTCTTCCGTATCCAGGCTGAGGCCGGTCACGCGGCGCGCGCCGGCTTCCAACTGCGTCAGCATCTCGCCGAACCGGGGATAGCTGGCCGACCCGCAGACCAGGCTGACGTGCGGCGCGCGGTCGAAGATCCGCTCGCCCTCCTGTTGCGCCACGCATCCCAGGACGCCGAAGAGCTTGCCGTTGCCGTTGCGCTTGAAGTTCCGCAGCCGGTTGTACACCTTCTGCTCGGCCTTATCGCGGATGCTGCACGTGTTGTACAGCACCAGGCCGGCTTCCTCCGGCGTTTCCACCCGCGCATACCCGCGCGCCAGCAGCGTTCCCGAAACTTTCTCGGAATCGTGGACATTCATTTGGCAGCCGAAGGTTTCGAGGTAGAAGGTTTTCCCAGACACTACGTCCATTGTAAGGCAAGCCGGTTGACGGTTCCGGGCTCGCCGGCGCCTCTATACCGTAGCCTCCCAGACCGAGTGCCACTCGGCCGCAGGTTACCAACCTGCCCCACATAACCCCGCCGCGTTCATGGTTACAAAGAGCCATGAGCGCGGCGCGTAGTTGCGTTAACATGTGCAACTAGCGAGGTCAATTGTGATCGACGCCCGTAACTGGCTCCTTTGTCTCTGCTTCGCAAGCGCCGGATTGCTCGCTCAGACTCCTGCGCCATCGCCCGTCCCCGTCAAGGACGCTTCCGGCTCCCATTCAATCACCTTGCGGGGAAGAGTGATCGACCTCAAAACCGGCGAACCGATTGCCAAGGCCCTGGTCTCCATCCGCGCTCGGAATCTGCAAACGGCAACGGATGAGCAGGGCAGATTCGAACTTGTGGGTGTTGCGCCGGGCGAGGCCGACCTCTACGTAAGCACCGTCGATTACGGTCTGCTGAAACAGCGCATCCAGATCGACGCCGGCGGGAACGCGGAACTGGAACTGCTCCTCGGCCAGGGGGCGCTCAAGCACACCGAGCGGATCACGGTGACTTCCGCTCCGTTTGCGCCGACCGTGGCGGAAGCCCCCGTGGAGCACTCCATCACCAACACGGAGCTGAAGAATCTTTCGTCGGTGATGCTGGACGATCCGATCCGCGCGGTCCAGAACATGCCCGGAGTAGCCGCCGACAACGATTGGTACGCGCAGTTCGCCGTGCGCGGCTCCGGACCCGCGCAAATCGGCGTGTTCGTGGATGGAGCGCTCATGAGCGCGCCGTTCCACGGCATTCTCGGCGACCGCGGCAACAGTCTCTCGGTCGGCCTTCTGGACAACGGGTTTGTGGGCTCGATGACCCTGCTCAGCGGGAACTTCCCCGCGCAGTACGGCGATTTCACCGGCTCCATTCTGGACATCGAGAGCCGCGAGGGGAACGCGGACCGCACGTCCTATCGCGCCGATGTGAGCACGGTGGCGGCCTCGTTCAGCGCCGAAGGGCCGCTGAGCGCATCGAAGAAGGCCACCTGGTTCGTCTCGGCCCGCAAGGATTTCGTCAACCTCCTGGTGGGCCGGAGCAGCGGGCTCGGGCTGAGCTTTTATGACGCGCACGGGAACCTGACCTACAGCCCCACCCAGCGCAACCGGATCTCGCTCGGCGTCATCCACGGCGAGACGTCGATATCCAAGGACACTAACAGCGTGTATGGCTTCGACGGGCTGAAGGACGGCAACAGCCGCAGCGAATTGGCCAGCCTCCGGTGGACGTGGTCGGACGCGGCCACCATTTCGCAGGCTCAGGTTTACGGCACCAGCGACTCGGAGCGGGACAAGGACTGGGCGATGGACCTGCTGGAGCGTTCGAGCGGCGGCGAGGTGGGCCTGCGCGAGGATCTGACCCATCAGACCGGGGACTGGAACAAGTTTCAGGCCGGGGCGATCTTCCGGCGGCTGGATCGAGACTATCTGAAGAACGAGCCGTGGAACTATGCCACGGAGCAACTCTCCAGCACCCTCTTGCCGACCGCGCTGTTCTCCGAGACCGTCACCCAGCCGGGGGCGTACCTCCAGGACACGGTTTCGCTCGCCGGCAAGCGAGTGAACCTGGTCGTGGGCGGACGCTGGGACCATTTCAGCCAGAACGCCGAGACCACCTTCCTGCCCAGGGTCAGCCTGTCCGTGTCGCCTAGACGCGGCACTAAGCTGACCGCGGCGGCCGGCCAGTACGCTCAATTCCCGGACATGGTCGATCTGTTTGGCGAGTTCGGCACGCCCACGCTGCGGCCCGAGCGCGTCACGCACCTCTCGCTGGCTTTGGAGCAGTCGTTGGGCGAGAGGATTCGATTCCGGGTGGAGGCGTACGACCGGCAGATTCGCGACGGGGTCTACTCGGCCGCGAGCGAATTCCGCCTCGCCAGTCCGGGAGGTCCCATTCTCTACCCGCAACTCGGTCCCATCCTCGGCAACTCTCTGCGCGGCTACTCGCGCGGAATCGAGTTCACTCTCCAGCGGCGCAGCGCCAACCGGCTGAGCGGCTGGGTCTCCTATGCGCTGGGGTACGCCCGCTCCGTGGACACCACCACCAACGCGCACTTTTGGAGCGATTTCGATCAGCGCCATACGGTAAACATCTTCGGAAGTTACCGCGTAAGCAAGAGCGTCAATGTGAGCGCCAACGCCAGGTACGGCAGCGGTTTCCCGATCGTCGGCTACCTCGGCACGCCGGCCGTGATGGGAAACGTGTTCTTCCCCATCGCCAGCGTGCGCAACGAGATCCGGATGCCGCACTACTTCCGGCTGGACACGCGCGTCAACAAGGCGTTCCATGGCAAGCGCTCCAAGACCACGCTCTACGCGGAAGTCTCGGACCTGACGGATCACGCCAACTATCAGTATTGGGGGTTCGTTCCCGACTACATCCGGTACCGGTACATCGAGGCGGGGTTCGGGACGTTTCTGAAGATCCTCCCGAGCGTGGGGGTGAGCGTGGAGTTTTGAACCCGGAGCGGGGCGTCCGCTCTCGTCCGGCAGCCGGCCCCCTGGCCGGCTTTCCGCGAGCGAAGAGCGGGACGAGGGCGTCCCGCGCGGACCAGGGGGTCCGCCCCACAAGACGAGCATCAGTCGGCGCCGGCGCGCCAGGGCCGCGCCACGGTGTGGATGGCGATTTGCACCGTCTCGCCGACCCGAAGCACGAAAGTGCTCGGGTTCTTGATGCCCCACTTCACGTACGGCACCTCGAAATGCGCCGTGACGTCGTAATCGCCGCCACTCGCGCGGACCTCGGCGGGCACTGTGACCTCATGTTCCCCGCCGTGAATGGCGAACACGCCGTGGAGACCAACCTGCGATACGGCGCCCACGGAAATCGTACCTTCCACGCGGTCGGGACGGAAAACGATTTCGGGGTAGCGTTCGGTCTCCAGAATCTCCTGGTGCATGCGGTGGTCGCGGCTGGCGTTGCCGCTCTGGCCGCTACGCGCGTCCACAGTCACCTGGCCGGAAACCCTGCCGGTGGAGGGATCGAATCGCAGCGTGCCCTCCTTCAGCCGGAACTCCCCGTGTACCGTGTGCAGCGTGGCGACCAGGGTGAACTCCACCTTGCTGGTGGCCGCATCCAGGCGAAGGGGCGCCTCGTCTCCCCGCAACAGCGGAAACGCCAGCACCGCCGCGCACGCGCATCCCCGCAACGCCATTCGCGCAGCTTTCGTCATAGTGTCAGCATCCTCCATCCCAGCGCCAGCCCATTGGCGGCGAAATCCGCAGCCGAGAGCTCTCCCACGTGCATCGCCAGCATGCGGCGGAACAGGCGCGGCCGGGATGCCAGTGCCCGCAGCGTGCGGTCCCGCAGACCGCGCTGGCGACCCAGCAACAACATCAGCGACGCCATCATCCGCGGCCGCTGTCCCGCGCGCCGGTGGGCGGTCTGGTATGTCCGCAAGTCGCCGGCTTCGATGGCCGCGGCCAGCGCCGTGGCGTGCTGGAACAGCAGGCACATTCCCTCGCCGGTAATAGCATCCACCGAGCCGGAGGCGTCTCCCACCAGCGCCACATTGCCGCGGATAACCTTGCGCAGCCGCCGCGACGCCGTCACCGCGCCCCGCTCCGTCGAGGCCGGTTCGGCTCCGCGAAGCCTCCGCTGGACCTCCGGAAACCGCGGCAGCGCGTCATCCAGGCGCAGGCGCGGATTGCCCGAGAGCAGGGCCAGGCACACCTCGGAGGCGCTCACCGGGGTGACGTAGAGTTGGCAGCCGTCGGACCAGTGCATCTCCATGAAATCCGTCCACGGGGCAATGCGGTAATGGCGGCGGAACCCGTAGCGGCGGCTCTCGCGCACTCTGGCGTCCAGGCCGGCCCAGCGCCGCACCATCGAGTCGCCGCCATCGGCGCCCACGATCCATCGCGCGCGCACGGGACCCTCGCCGGTTTCCACGCCTCGCGCGGCGATCCCCGCGACCCGCGCGCCCCACGCCAGGCGCACGCCGCATTCCTCCGCGTGGCGCGCTAGCAGTTGGTGCAGCGCGGTACGGCGAATCCCGAGCCCGGCGCCCGAGGGGAACTCCGCTTCCACCACGATCCCGCCCTCGCGGAACCGGATGCCGCGGAATGCCCGGGCGCCGGCCGCTTCCAGACGGATTCCCAAGGCGCGCGCGGCGGCCACGCCGTCCGGCATGATGCCTTCCCCGCAGGCTTTGTCGATGGGTGGCGCCGCGGTCTCCGCCACCACCGCTTCCAAACCCCGCGCGCGCGCCGCAATCGCCGCGGCCAGGCCGGCGGGACCTCCGCCGATGACAAACACGTCCGTCGATGCAGGCAACCGGCCCATGGCCGTCCTCCTCCGCCCCGCATTTCCAAGTGCAACGGTTGCATCCGAGACAACCGAGCCAACCGGTTCCGGCCCAAGAGAGCACCCCGTAGCGGCGCTGGCGCTCATCGGAGGCCGGCGATTGGGGAATACTCCTACGGACGGACGCCGCCCGGATCGCGTTTCGCGGGGTGCGCGGATGATGCGACATGTTAACAAGTAAGGCGGCGGGCAGCATGACAGACGAATCTGTCTTGACACTACAGTTTTGCAAATGTATAAAACGGACATGGCGCCGGCAGTGCAAGTGATTCAGAATCGGGACACGGCGGCGACGCTGTTCAGCCCCGCTCGCATGCAAATTCTGGAGCGCCTGGCGGAGCCCAACTCCGACTCCGGCGTTGCGCGCCAGCTTGGATTGCCCCGGCAGCAGGTGGGCTATCACGTGCGCGAGTTGGAACAGGCGGGGCTGGTGGAGTTCGTCGAGGAGCGGCGCAAGGGCAACTGCCTGGAACGGATGGTGCGGGCGGCGGCGCGGAGCTTCGTCATCGGTCCCGGCGCCCTGGGCAAACTCGGCGCCACTCCGGAGCAGTGCCGCGACCGCTTCTCGGCCGGTTACCTGATCTTGCTCGCGGCCCGCGCCATCGGCGACCTGGCGGCGCTGTGCTCCCGGGCGGAGAGGGCCGGAAAGCGCGTGTTGACGCTGGCGTTCGAGGTGGACATTCGCTTCCGCACGGCCGAGGCCCGCGGAGAGTTCGCCGGCGAACTGGCGCGGGAAGTCGCACGGCTGGCGGCAAAGTACCACGACGGGAAGAGCCCCGGCGGCCGCAGGTTCCGGCTCTTCGGCGGGGTGTATCCGGCGGCCGCGCGCGACGAGGCGGTGGAAACGAATTCGATACGCATTGAGTGAGGGGAATATGAGCGGCGAGACACGTCAACACGAGTTGGAGATTGAAATGAACGCGACGCCGGAGCGGGTATGGCAGGCATTGAGCACCGCCGAGGGGATCGCGAGTTGGTTCGCGCCGGTCACGCGCGTGGAGCCGGGCGTGGGCGGATCGGTGTTTGTACAATGGGGCGGCGGCATGGAAGGCTCCCAGCGCATCGAAGCCTGGGAACCGGAACGGCATCTGCGTCTGGCGAACGACCGCGCCGAAGGGGCCCCGCCGAGCGTGGTCGACTACTTCCTGGAAGGCAAGGGCGGCTCCACCGTCCTGCGGCTGGTGCATTCCGGCTTCGGACCCGGAGCGAGTTTCGACGACGAGTACGAAGCCACCGGCTCCGCCTGGCCGGTGTTCCTCAAGATGATGAAGCACAGCGTCGAGCTTGGCAGCGGCTGGTGCCGCAACGCCACCGTTTTCCGCATCCTGGACTGCACGCGGGAGGAATGTTGGGACACGCTGATGGGCCCACGGGGGCTCGCCGCCGGGCAGGCGATCGCTCACGCCGTTCCCGGCGGCGCGCTCGCGGTGCGTGACGCATCCGGCGAAACGCTCCACGCGCTGGTGAGGCACAGCGGCAATTGGCTCTGCTGTCTGGAATTTCCAGGGCTGCGGGATGCCATGCTGAGCGTCTTCTGCGAAAATGGCGGCGGCAAAGCGATGCTGACCCTCACCTGGCTGTTGTACGATGCGCCGCAAGGCGACGCCGAAGCCATCCGCAACCGATGGAGCGCGTTTGTGGATGGGCTGTTCGCGCAAGGCGCGGCTGCCTGAGTTTCCGGGAGGGTGGAGACGAAACCAGGCGTTCTGGCGATTGTGGCGGGGTGGTGACGATTGACGTCCTCGCTCTGGCTGACGATTTCGCGATGCAGCGGGTCGCGGCCAGCGCGTTCGACGCGCGCGGTTTCAGCGACAACCCGCTGGTGCTGCTGGCGATGCTCGTCTACACGACGGTCTTTTCCGGGCTCGGCGGCTGGGTTAGCGCCCGGCTTGCGCGGCGGAATGATCGGCACCTTCTGTGGTTCTACGGGGCGGGACCCGTGCTGGCAACCGCCGCAATCCTGGCCGCTGGGCGCTGGCGGCCCGCCGCTTTCGATCAAAAAGCTGACGGTGCTGGCGGAGGAAGAGGGATTCGAACCCCCGAGTGAGTCACCCCACTAACGGTTTTCAAGACCGCCGCCTTCAACCGCTCGGCCATTCCTCCGTCCTCCATTATACGGGTCGCGGAGCCTGCGCCGCTGGGCAGGCCGGGCTCTCCCCGGTTTGCGGCGTGTTCCGTCAAATTCCATAAACGGTTTCGAGCCGCCGGGAGTTATATGCGTAGGAGAGGATGAAGACCCTGGCATTTCCGGCAATGGCGCCACCTTTGGACGGCACGGAAGCGACCGCCACCGCGCTTGAAGCCGCGCGGTCCGGCGATCTGGCGGCGTTCGACCTCCTGATGCGGCGGCACGAGCGGATGGTGCTGGCGACGGCGCTGCGGTTGCTGGGGAAGATGGAAGACGCGCAGGACGCGTCGCAGGAAGTCTTCCTCCGGCTGTACCGGAACCTGGGCAAGGTGCAGGCTTGCCGGAATCTGGCCGGCTGGCTGTACCGGGTCACGGTGAACGTGTGCCGCGATATCCGCAAACGCCGGCCCGAGGAGACCTTCGTGGACGCGGCGGAGGAGTTGGTGTCGCCAGGCGCCGATCCGCAGGAGGCGGCCACCCGGAACGAGCGGCGGCGGGTGTTGGAACTGAGCCTGAGGTTGCTCTCGGGTCGTGAGCGCGCGGCCCTGGTGCTGCGCGATCTCGAAGGCCTTTCAACCGGGGAAGTGGCGGAGATCCTGGGCACCAGCCAGGCGACGGTTCGGTCGCGGGTTTTCCAGGCGCGGATCAAGATCAAGGGCTTTGTCGAGGGCTGTTTCCGGAGGCGGGTATGAATTGCAAGGACTGGGAAGAGCGGATTGCTTTGTTTGCCGGCGGCGATTTGAGTCCGGCGCTGGAAGCCGAGGTGAAACAACACCTGGCGGAATGCGCCGGGTGCCGCGACAACGCCCGAGGAATCCAAGACAGTCTGAAGTTGCTGCTATCAGCCCATGAGGAGCCTATCGCCGCCGGCCACTACACCGCGGTTCGGGCAGGGGTGCTGGCTCGACTGGAGCGGGAGCGGCGTCCGTGGCGGCGATGGATGTGGGCGCCGGCACTGGCGCTGGGTCTGGCCGTGGCGGGGGTGTTTGTGGCGGTGCGGCCAGCGAGAATGCCCGAGATCACCGTGGCAGCGCCGCGGTATCCGGAGCCGCCCGCGGTTGCAGTGGGGACGCCGGAACCGGTTGCACCGGGCGAACGGAACCGTCCGCGTGGCGCAGGAGCCAGTGGGACGGCGCCGCCGGTAGCCGCGTCTCCGCGGGTTCCCGCGGCGGCGCAGGGCCACGGCCCCGAGACATCCGCGCTGGTTGATCCGCTGGTGGTGAAGCTGATTACGAACGACCCGGACGTGGTCATTTACTGGATTGCAGATAGAAAGGGAGAAGCGCGATGAAACGAATGTTGCTGGCTTTGATGTTGTTGACCGTGCCGCTCGGGGCACAGGAACAGAAGGCGGAAGCGGCGGCCAAGCCCGCGCCGGCGCCGAATCAACAGAAGGTATTCATCCTGAAATACGCCGATCCGGAGAATTTGCGGCAGTTGCTCAGTGTCTTCGGAGGAGGCCTGATCCCCAACGCCGAGATGCATGCGCTGGCGGTTACCGCTCCGCTGAGCATGATGCCAGCCATCGAAGAGGCCATCGGCAGGCTGGATGTGCCGTCCGCGGCGCCGAAGAACTTCGATTTCACGGTTGACTTGGTGGTGGGAACCGATGCCGAGAACCCCGTTTCGGCGAGCATCCCGAAGGATTTGGACAGTGTCATCGCTCAATTGAAGGGAGCCTTCCCCTTCAAGAGCTACCGCTTGCTGGACGTTCCTGACACTGCGCACGCGCGCGGGGAAGCGGGCGAGCGCCCAGAGTTCCGGCGGCGCGGTGCAGGTTGGATCGGCGACCGGGACAGTGAGAAGCGACTTCGCCATCAATTCCGCAAGCTTGGGCGCCGACGGGACCACGGTTCATCTCGACCGGCTGCAGTGCATGATCCGGTTCCCTTACGAGGAATCGCCGGGGCATACTTCGATGCAGCAACTTGACTTGCAGACCGAGGTCGATGTCAAGGAAGGTCAGAAGGTGGTTGTCGGGCGCATGGGAATGACCAGCCAGCAGGCCATGTTCGTGGTGTTGACGGTGAAGGTGGTGCAGTAGATCTCCCGAGGGCACGTCCCCGGCCTGCCCTCTCACGTGGGTACACTGGAGGAGGAGGCGCATCCCGATGCCCGAAGATCCCCGGCCACGCCTCACCATTGACGAGCGTCTTATAGCGTTGGCGCAGACCGTCGAGTTTCTCGCCGGCATGCAGCGTGAGAACGACCGGCGCTTCGATCAGGTCACCCACAAGTTCGAAATTGTCCTCGACTCCATCAATCGTCTCGAGAACATAGCCATGGCGCACTAGTGCCTTGACCGCGAGAAACTGTTCCTTTGCCACGGGCCGCTCGCTCACGCTCGCGGTTCTGTCCGGAACCGCGAGCGTGAGCGAGCGGCCCGGTAATGGCACCAAATCACACGGTCGAAGACCTAGCAGCGCCTCGACAGAATCGAAGTCAGAACCGAAAGTGACCATCGACGGCGTCGCTTCCACGGTGTATTTCGCGGGTCTGACGCCCGGCGGGCTGGCGCTCTACCAGATCAACTGCCAGGTGCCGATGGGAGCGCGCAGCGGCGACCTACCGCTGGTGGTCGTTCAGGGCGACCTAGCGGCCAACGCGGTGACCCTTCCAGTGGCGCAGTAAGGGCAAAAAGGGGACAGGCACGAATTTCGCAGAGGCGGCGAAATTCAAGCCAGTCCCCTTTTTGCCGGCAGCCGGGAGCCCTATCTCACCTTTTCGTCTTTTTCCACCTTGCCGTCGCGGATGTGAATGACGCGGTTGGCGTGCACGGCGATATCGTGCTCGTGGGTCACCAGCACGATGGTATTGCCCCGCTCGTGCAGCGTTTCAAACAGCGCCATGATCTCGTTGCCGGTAGCTGTATCGAGGTTGCCGGTGGGTTCGTCGGCGAGCAGAATGGAGGGGTTGTTGACCAGCGCCCGGGCGACCGCGACACGCTGGCGCTGTCCGCCGGAGAGTTCGTTGGGCTTGTGATCCATGCGGTTTTCGAGATCGACCTGGCGCATGGCCTGTTTGGCCCTTTCGAGTCTCTCATGGGAGGACATCCCCGAATAGATCAGCGGCAACTCCACGTTGTGCAGAGACGTGGCGCGCGGCAGCAGGTTAAAGGTCTGGAAGACGAAACCGATTTCCCGGTTGCGGATGCGCGCCAACTCGTCGTCGCTCATGTCGCTGACCAGGTTGCCGTTGATGAAGTACTGGCCCTTGGTGGGCGTGTCCAGGCAGCCGATCAGGTTCATCAGGGTGGACTTGCCGGAGCCGGACGGCCCCATAATGGCGACGTACTCGCCGCGCCTGATTTCCACATCCACACCGGACACGGCATGGATCTCCTCGTCGCCCATGACATAGGTCTTCCACAGGTCGTACGTACGAATGACAATGCCATCCCGTTTGAGCTGTTCGCCGCGCTCGATGAGCGCCTTATCCGCCGCCGCTGCCATGCTGATTCCGACCTCGTTTCTGGGGTTCTCCGCGCGCTACGTTTTCTGTTCCGCGACCGGCGACTTGTTGTCCACCTTGACCTGGGTCTCATTGCGGATGGTTCGAATCACCTGGTAACTGCCGGTGACGATCTGGTCGCCCTCTTTCAAGCCGCCGATCACTTCGATATCGGTGGCGCCGGTGATGCCGGTCTCCACTTTGCGGAACTGGGCCTTGCCGTTCTCCACGACGAAGACGCCGGTCAACTCCTCTTTTTTGGCTTTCTGGGCCGCGGGGTCGAGTTTCACCGTGGCGTCGGATGCACCCTTCTTGCCGGCGGGTTGGACTTCCAGGTCGCCCTTCTGGCGGACGGTGAGCGCCTGAATGGGAATCGTGAGCACGCTCCCGCGGGTGGCGGTGGTGATCTTGGCGGTGCAGGAGAGGCCGGGGCGGATCTCATCCGGCGGGTTGTCGAGCGCGACGACCACCTTGAAGTCCTTGGCCTCCTGACTGGAAATGGCGCTCTGCGACGCGGCCACGCCGGTGGAGCGCAAGATGGCGGTGTCGCCGATCTCGGAAACATGGCCCTTGAAGACCTTGTTGGGAATGGCGTCGATGGTGATGTCCGCCACCTGTTTGAGCTGGATGTTGACGATGTCGGTTTCGTCCACCTTGACCTCGGCGGTGATCAGCGACATATCGGCGATGGTCATGATGATGGTGCCGGTCTGGCTCTGCATTCCGGGGACGACCGATTCGCCCTGCCGCATGGGCAGGTTGGTGACCACGCCATCCAGCGGCGCGTAGAAGTAGCGCTTCTGCAACAGGTCGTCGAAGCTGGTCAGGTTCGCCTGATTCATGGCGACGCGCTTCTGGTACGAATTGACCTGCGCGGCCGACTGGTCGCGAAGCGCCCGCGCCTGGGTCAGCCGGGTTTCGGACTGGCGAATGGCGGCCACTTGCGCTTCATAGGTAAAGCGCTTGAGGTCGAAATCCTGCTTGGCGAGGAGCTTCTCCTTGAAAAGCAGCTCGCTGCGGTCGTATTCGGCCTTCATCCGCTCCAGGTCGGCCTTATCGTGATCGAGCGCCGCTTGCATGGTCTGGATATTGTCGTCGGCGGCTTTGAGGCCGGCGGCGGCGGCGGCGGAATCGGCTTCCGCGGAACTGATGGTGGCTTTCTGCACGGCCACGTCGGCGGCGGGCTGGACATCCTCCAGCTTGGCCAGCAACTGGCCCTTGCGAACGCGGTCGCCTTCCTTGACCAGAATCTCGGTGATCTCGCCCATGGCGTTGGCGCCGATGTTGATGTAATTCTTGGGTTTGATTTCGCCGGACGCGGTCACCTGGCTGACCAGATCCCCGCGCACCACCTGTCCGGTTTGTACAGTGACGATGCCGCGTTTGCTATATACGGTACTGGCGTACACGCCGATCACGGCGACCGCCAGAGCGGCTACGGTTATGACGATCTTCCACTTGCGCTTCACGACGAGAAATCCCCCAAACTTTCGCTATCGCCCTTATTAGACGCAGAACCGCGTGCAGGAGTTCAGCTTCATTTTACCCCCTTCGGCATGCGGCTTGCGGGAAGGGGACGGCGCGGCAAACCGGAGACAGACGGCGAATTTCCGGCAAACTGCGCCGGAAATCCATGTCAGTCCCCAGTTTGCGGCACGGATGTCAGGCGAAGAAATTGCCCATTTTGCGAAATTTCTCGTAGCGATGGGCCACCAGTTGCTCGCCGGTCATGTTCGCCAACTCGCCGAAACACTCAATCAATGCCAGCCGCAGGTTCTCCGCCGCCGCCGCCGGATCCTCCTGGGCGCCGCCGGGTGGCTCGGGCACGATGCCATCGATCAGACCGAGGGAGATCAGGTCCTCGGCGGTCATGCGCAACGCGGCCGCGGCCTGCTCGGCCTTTCCGGAATCCCGGTAAATGATGGCCGCGCAACTCTCCGGCGAGATGACGCTATAGACCGCGTTCTCGAGCATGAGAACGGTATTGGCCACGCCGAGAGCGAGCGCGCCTCCGGAACCGCCTTCACCGATGCACACGGCGATCACGGGGATGGCCAGGCGCGCCATCTCCCGAAGATTGCGAGCGATGGCCTCGGCCTGCCCCCGCTCCTCGGCGTCGATGCCGGGATACGCTCCGGGGGTGTCCAGAAAGGTCACCACGGGGATGCCGAACTTGGCGGCGAGTTGCATGATCCGCAGGGCCTTGCGGTAGCCTTCCGGCTTGGGCATTCCGAAATTGCGGTACACCTTCTGCTTAGTGTCGCGGCCCTTCTGTTCGGCGACGACCATGATCGAGCGGCCTTCGAACCATCCCATGCCAGCCACAATGGCGGCATCGTCGCCGAACAGGCGGTCGCCGTGGATCTCCTCGAAATCGGTGAACAGGCGTTCGATGTAGTCCAGCGAATGCGGGCGCTTGGGGTGGCGGGCAAGCTGCACGCGTAGCCACGCGGGATGCGGCGCGACGACGTCCGCGGATTTGAGGTTTTCGGGGGAATCCACTCAAACCATCTTAACAAAGCTTAATGCCGGTGCCGGGGGTGGGTACGGGCGAGCCCAGAACCGCGGTGCGTCAGCGAGCGGCCCAGACGGCGAGCGAAGGCCACCCCAGTCCGCAATCCGATCAGGCGAAGGCGGGATTCGTTTCCGTGTGCCTTGCTTGGCTCGGGCCGCTCGCTGAAGTGTCGCGATGCTGTATTAAGGCGGCCTGCGAAACTGGCACGCGGCCACCGCGCGCCGGTGCCGCACCTGGGTGAGATTGACTTCGCTCACATACACAGGTATCTTGATAGACATTGCGGGACTTTACCGAGTCTGAGGACACGCCAGCGGCCGACCTGGTTGCCTGGGCCATCGAAACCTACGGCGAGCGGTTCGCCATCGCCACCGGTTTCCAAAAGGAAGGGCTGGTCATCGTGGACATGGCGTGGCGCTTGGCACCCGGCGTGCGCGTGTTCACGCTGGAAACCGGCCGGTTGCCGGAGGAAACCCACGGCATGATGAAAACCGTTGGCGAGCGGTACGGCACGAGGGTGGAGCGCGTGCGGCCGGATGCGGACGAAGTGGCGCAGATGGCGGCGCGCCACGGTGCGGACCTGTTCCGCGACAGCGTGGAATTGCGGCGCTTGTGCTGCGAGGTTCGCAAGGTGCGTCCGCTCGAGCGGAAGCTTGGTGAGCTGGACGCATGGGCCACGGGTCTGCGGCGCGAGCAGTCGCCGGAGCGCGCCCGAGTTCCCAAGCTGGAGCGGCAGGACGGCCGGGTCAAAATCAATCCGCTGGCGGACTGGACGGCGGCGCAGGTGGAGGAGTACGTCCGGCGGCACGACGTGCCGGTGCATCCGCTGTATGCGCGCGGCTTCGCCAGCATCGGCTGCGAGCCTTGCACGCGCGCGCTTCTGCCGGGTGAGACCGGCCGCGCCGGCCGCTGGTGGTGGGAGCGGGAAGCCCACAAGGAGTGCGGCATTCACATTACGCCCGAGGGCGCCGTGCGCCGCGCCGCGACAGGTAGGGATGCATAAGGGATTCACGCTCTGGTTCACCGGCCTGTCGGGCGCCGGCAAGAGCACCATTTCGGATGCGATCGCGCGGCGGTTGCGCGAGCACGGTGCCAAGGTGGAAGTCCTGGATGGCGACGTGGTGCGCACGCATCTCTCGCGGGGCCTCGGTTTCAGCCGCGAGGACCGCGACGAGAACATCCGCCGCATCGGGTTCGTCTGCGAGTTGCTTTCGCGCAACGGGGTGATTGCCATCGTGGCGGCGATTTCGCCTTACCGGGCGGTGCGCGAGGAAGTGCGCGGGCGAATCGAGAACTTCGTGGAGGTCTACGTGGAGTGCCCCATAGAGGTGTTGGCGGAACGCGACGTGAAAGGCCTGTACCGGAAGGCGCTGGCCGGAGAGATTGCGAATTTCACGGGGATTTCGGATCCCTACGAGCCGCCGGCCGGCGCAGAAGTCACGGTAAACTCCTCGACCGAAACCGCGGAACAAAGCGTGGACCGAATCTGGGCTACACTGGAGCGTTCAGGTCTGGTTCGCTTTGATCGATCTCCACTCACACACCAATGAATCCGACGGGACCTGTTCGCCCGCGGAGTTAGTCGAGGAAGCCGCGGGAACGGGCGTTACGGTTCTGGGCATTACCGATCACGACACGTTCGCCGGCTTCGACCAGGCGCGGCAGGTAGCGCGTGACCGCGGCCTGGAGCTGGTGTGCGGCATCGAGCTCTCCACCAAGCTCTACGGCCACTCGGTCCACCTGCTGGGGTATTTCCTGAAGAACGGAGGCCCGGCCGATTTCCGCAACTGGATTCTGGACTTGCAGGCTTCGCGGCGCGAGCGCAATGTGAGGCTGGCCGCGCGGCTGCGCGAGCTGGGTTTCGACATCACCCTGGAGGAAGCCGAAGCGCGCGGGCGAGGTATGACGGGGCGGCCGCACTTCGCGGAGATCATGCTCGAAAAGGGCTACGTATCCAACTTCCGGGAGGCGTTCGACGACTACCTGGACGAATCCGCCATCGCCTACGTCTACCGCCGCGAACCGGAGTTCGCCGAGGGCGTGGAGCACATCCGGAACGCCGGCGGCATCGCGTCCCTGGCGCACCCCATCCGCGTGAAAGGCGACGTGGCGGCGCTGATGCCGGAACTGGCGGCGGCGGGGATGAACGCCATCGAGGCGTATCACAGCGACCACGGTCCCGCCGAGACGGAAGGATACCTGGAGCTGGCGAAGCGTTACGGCCTGCTGGTGACCGGCGGCTCCGATTTCCACGGAGCGGTGAAGCCGGGTGTGAAACTGGGCACCGGCGCCGACGGGAACCTGAGAGTGCCGGACGATTTGCTGGAGACGCTGCGGCGAGGCCAATAAATGGCGTCTGACCCCTTTTTCTACTTCGCGTACATGGCGATGACGCGCTCGATGGCGCGGCGGCAGACGGCGCAGAAGCCGGCTTCGTCGCGCGTGAACATGATGCAGTCCTGCTGCGGGCGGTAGTAGCCGGTGGCCTCGTACATGGCGCCTTCGAAGGCACCCACCTTGCCGGCGTTGGGGCCCGAGGAGAGGAGCTTCGTGTCGCTCACGCGCTCCTCGCGGAAGAGCGCCTCCATTACGTCTTCCGGGGCGTGCTGCGCGCGGATCTCCCGCCGCCGGGCCTGAGTCTCCTGCTGCGAGCGCTCGAACTCCAGCTTGGGCCACGGAGTGGGCAGCGCCAGGCCGGGAGCGAGCAGATCCCGCCATTTCGCGGCGCGGGGATCGGCGGTCACGTTGGGTTCCCAGGGTTCCAGCCGCTCGGCGGGGCTCCCATAGGCGACGTCCGAGGTGTAATACTCGTCGGCCAGGCCGGCGAAGTGGTGGCCGAATTCGTGGACCAGCACGTAGGGCGTGAAGGCATTGGCGGCCGCGACGGTGGCGAACGCGTTGAAGATGCCGCCGCCGCCGTACTTGCGATCGTTCACCACGATCTCGATGAACTCATAGGGCGCGGCGGCGGCGATTTCGCGCAGCCGCCGGTTGTCGAGCGTCAGAATGTAACGCTCCGACCCGAAGGCGTCGTAGGCCGCGCCCAGCGGCGACCGCCGGTACACGTTGTCGGAAGGCCGGGAGACGCCGCTTTCGTCGGCGGGCGTATCGATGGCCCAGACGTTGAACTGGCTGCGATGCTCGCGGAAGGGCGACGCCGCGAAGAGCACTTCGGCGGTGCGCCTGGCGTCGGCGTGCCACCTCTCCATTTCCAGAGCGGTGTACCCGTCGCCGAGCAACAGGAGGTCCACTTTGTCGCGGGGCGCGCCGTTGTGCATTACGGGCCACACGGTGAACCTGGGCGGCGCGGAGCGGTCAATGGTGCGGTCGGCCGGGTCCACGCTCACCGACCAGACCTGCAGCCACTCATTCTTCGGACCGCGCTTGCGGATCACCACCTCGACGGGCGCCGCGGGCGCCGGGAAGCGGAGGCTCTCGTGCAGCGAGCGCCATTGCAGCTTGGCTTCGTCCGTGGTTTCCCATTCTCCATAAACGCTGGCAAACCCGCGCGAGTAGATCGCGCGCTGGCTGGCTGTGTCGCGCACTTCGAATTGGTACCTGCCGAGGTTGCTGTTGTCGATCCAGCGATCGAGCGGCCCGGGCCAGTCGCCTTCGAGCGAGACGCGATCAATGGCGAAATGCTCCTCGGTGGCCATGCCCGCGTGATAGAAATCCACGCGCATCGTCTTTGGGCCGGTGGATTGCGCGGGGGCGGTGAGGGCCGCCGCAAGGAGGAGCAACGAAATTCGGTTCAGCATGGCTAAGTCACCAACGCGGCTGCCTGCCCGGCATCCAGCGCCGTGCCGGGTTCGGCGAATTGCGAGCGAACATAGGCCAGAGCCACCACCTTGCCGGCGCGTGGAGAAAACACCGACGAAGTGATTTCGCCGGCTTCGGCGCCTTGCGCGGTGAGCCTGGCGCCGGGAGCCAGGGGCTCGGATGCCGCGATCTCGACGCGCACCAGTTTCCAATTCACGCGTCCCTGCGAGCGAATCCGCTCGACGATCTCCTGCCCCAGGTAACAGCCTTTGGAAAAGCTCACGGCATGCAGTTGCCCGGTTTCCTGGGGCAGCGACGTATCGCGGATATCGTCGCCGTAGCGGGGCTTGCCGTTTTCGATGCGCACCAGGCGCGCGTCCTCGTCCGTGGCGGGCGGGGCGCCCGCGGATGCCAATTGGGAGATCCATTCGGGCCGCTGGTCCGCCGGTCCGTATAGGCGATAACCGGGCTGGCCGGTGAGGCTGACGCGAGCCACGGTGGAATCGCCCCAGGCCGCGTGCGCGCAGTCGGCCTCGGGGACGGGCGCGCCGCACGCCGCAAGAATCGCCGCGGCAGTGGGGCCTTCCAGCGCAATCGAAGCGGTCTGATCGGTCACATCCTCCAACTCGATCTGGTCGGCCACCTTGTACTTCAGGATCAACCCGGGGACTTTGGCGCGCAGGTCCGGCTCGGTATCGATGAGGAACCGGTCGGGGAAGCAAAACAGGTGGAGATCGGCCTGAACGCGTCCCTGGGCAGTGAGCAGGAAGGCGTAGCAACCGGCGCCCGGCGCCATCTTCTTGACCTCGTTGGAGGTGATGTTGTGGAGGAAGCGGACGCGGTCACGGCCGCGCGCCAGCAGGCGTCCGCGGGTGTCCAGCGCCAGCCACGCGGCGGTATCGCGCAACGCCCGGTAGCCGTCGGTCATGGTTCCAGTTTAGTAGATCCGCCCCAGACAGGCCGAAATCAGGACGATCGCGACACCCGAGATCGCCATCCCGGTCAACATGCGCCGGCGCCGCGGATTCCCGGCTCGCGCGATCAGAAGCGCCGCGGCGAATACGTGGAGAGCCAGCGCGATCTTGAAGCCGAACAGAATGTTGTGCCGCAGCGAGTGCCCGGTAGTGAAGAAGAACTTGTAGATCCCCGAGACAACCAGGCCGATGATGGCGGCGATCACCAGCGGCCGGAAGGCCACGGCGGCCCGGTTGGCCAGCGCGTCGCGGGCCTCCGGCGCCGCGCCGCCGATGGTGTGCGTCATCACCAGGCGGGCGAAAATCGCGCCCCCAACCAGAACTGCCATGCAAACGAGATGCAGCCACCGCATCACTATGGTTAGCGCCGTAAGGTCGAACATAGCTACTTGAGTATACAATCGGCGTATGATCCATGAAGTCCTGCCGGTCGGAATACTGGCGTGCAACTGCTCGGTGTTCGGAGACGAAGCCACCCGCGAGGGCCTGGTGGTGGACCCGGGCGACGAAATCGGCCGCATCCTGGAGATAATCGGGCGAAACGGGCTGACGGTGAAAGCCATCGTAGTCACGCACGCGCACATCGATCATATCGGCGGCGCGCAGAAGCTGCATCGGGCCACCGGTGCGCCGGTCTACATGAACCTCGAGGACTCGGAAATGCAGGCGATGCTGGGCGTGCAGGCGGAGTGGCTGGGCATGGAAACGCCCGAAGCGGTCGCGATCGACGTGCCGGCGAACGACGGAGACCGGCTGGTGGTGGGCTCGACCGAATTCCGCGTGCTGCACACACCGGGGCACACGCGAGGGAGCATCAGCCTGTGGATCCCCGGCGAAAGGAAACTGGTGGCGGGCGACACGCTGTTCCGCGACAGCATCGGGCGCACGGACCTGCCGGGGGGCGACGGGCGGCTGATCCTGAAGTCGATTCACGACAAACTGCTGGGGCTGCCGGAGGAGACGGTGGTGATCCCGGGACACGGGGAAATGACCACCATCGGGCGGGAGAAGGAGCGGAATCCGTTTCTGCAGGGGCTGTGATACCCTCAGACCATGTCCAAGGTGGAAAAGGCAGTCACTCTATTCGAGACTTTCAACTGCGCGCAATCGGTGTTCGCCGCCTGCGGCTCGGGTGAGGGGCTGAGCGAGCCGATGTGCCTGATTGTGGCAGGGCCGTTCGGGGCCGGCATGGGCCGCATGGGGGATACCTGTGGCGTGGTGACTGGCGCCCTGATGGCGCTGGGCATCCGGCACGGGCAGGAAATGGCCACGGACCCGGCGAGCGCCCGCGGACCTCTCTATGGGCGCGTTGGTGCATTCGCGGCAGCCTTCCGGGAGCGCCACGGTAGCCTGATGTGCCGGGATCTGACCGGTTGCGATCTGCGCACTCCCGAGGGGCAGGCGAAATTCAAGGCCGGCGACCTGCACCACACGCTGTGTCAGAAGCTGGTGGCCAGTGCGGTGGAGTTGGTGGAAGCGCAGTAGGGCCGCCGCCCTAGCCCCCACGTACCCAGTTGGTTTTGTTACCATTGTGAAGGCCGTAAGGTCTCAAGCCAAATTCGGAACCTGGGGTTTCCATTATGTCATGTGCTTTTGCGTTAGCGTTCCTGGTCACCCCTAGCGCTACCGACCGGCTGGTCCAGCGCCTCTCCGACAACACCTTCGCCGGCATCCATCAACTGGCTTGGTTCGACTGGGCGATGCTCATCCCGTACTTCACCGTGTTGGCGATCCTCTCGGTGTACGGCATCCACCGCTACGAGATCATCCACACCTATTTCAAGCACCGCAAGAAGGCCATGGGCGAGCCGCCAAGGCGCTTCGAGGAGCTCCCCAAAGTCACCATTCAGCTTCCGCTGTACAACGAGCGGTACGTGGTGGAGCGGCTGATCGAGGAAGTTGTGAAGATCGAGTACCCGAAGGAACTGCTGCAGATCCAGGTGCTGGACGATTCCACCGACGATACCGCTCCCTTCGCCGAAGCCTTGGCGGAACGCTACCGCGCGCTGGGGTATCCGATCGACTACATTCATCGGACGAACCGTCATGGCTACAAGGCCGGGGCGTTGCAGGAAGGCATGGCCCAGGCCAGCGGCGAGCTGATGGCCGTGTTCGACGCCGACTTCCTGCCCCCCGCCGATTTCCTGATGAAGACGGTACACTACTTCGCAGATCCGAACGTGGGCGTTGTGCAGACGCGCTGGAGTTACACCAATCGCGATTACAATTTCCTCACCGAAGTGGAGGCCATGCTGCTGGACGGCCACTTCATTCTGGAGCACGGGGCGCGCTCGCGGGCGGGTTACTTCTTCAACTTCAACGGGACGGCTGGAATCCTGCGGCGGAAGATGATCGACGACGCCGGAGGGTGGCAGCACGACACGCTGACCGAGGATTCGGACCTCAGCTACCGCGCGCAGTTGAAGGGCTGGCGTTTCGTCTACCTGCCCGGCCTGGAATGCGCCTCCGAGTTACCGGTGGAGATGCACGGCTTCCAAGTGCAGCAATCGCGCTGGGCCAAGGGTCTGACGCAGGTGGCCAAGAAACTGCTGCCGTCCATCTGGCACGCGGATGTTTCGGCGCGCATCAAGGCGGAAGCCATCATGCACCTCACGCCTAACATATCCTATCCGCTGATGATCGTGATTTCGGCGCTGATGTTGCCGGTGATGATCGTGCGGTTTTACATGGGTATCTGGCAGATGGTGTTCATCGACCTGCCGTTGATCGCGGCGTCCTTCTGGTCTATCTCGCTGTTCTATGTGGTGGCGCACCGCGAGTTGTATCCCCGGAACTGGAAACGCTCCATCATGCTGCTGCCGATGCTGATGGCCGTGGGCGTAGGGCTGACGATCATCAACACGCGCGCTGTTCTGGAGGCGCTGTTCGGCGTGGAGACCAGCTTCGTGCGGACGCCTAAATTCGCCATAGGCGGCGGCGCGCGGGTCAACCTGGAAACCCGAAAGTACCGCCGCCGGAGTGGCTGGCTGCCGTACGCCGAGATCCTGGTGGGCACTTACTTTTTGGGTATGATCGCCTTCGCCGTGGAGAGTTACAATTACCTGACGATTCCGTTTCTGGCGTTGTTCGTCTTCGGTTACTACTGGGCGGGATTCGGCACGCTCTACCAGGAGCAGCAGAGCCGGCTGCGGTGGATGAAACAGCAGCGGATGCAACTGGCACGGCAGGCGTAAACTGGAACCCGGGCGTCAGCGTTTGGCGAGCTTGACGTTCTTCAAAACGTGAATCCGGAGGAGGCCGCCGAGTTGCTCCGCTTGGTCGCCTGTGATCTGGCGCACAGGAATAGTCACCGCCCAACCCTGAAACTCGATGAACATGAATCCTCCAGTTTCACGTGCCCCTCTCACCGCTTGCCAGGGGAAAGTCGTCGCGGCCAGGTCCGACTTAGCACTGAACCCTTCGGACGAGAAGCCATAGAAGATACCCGCGCGTCCTCCGGACGCTCTGACAGTGATTCGAGCCCCCAAGTAAGGCACGCCGAAGAACAGCAGCATCGTGATTTCGCTACTCTGAATTGGCCCCTTTCGATGCTCTGAATTGGCCCCACCTGTAGACCACAAACCGTGTATCTTGTTTCGGGCATCCGAGCCCGGAAGGAGACGTGGTTTTGGAGAACAGGAGAGCCAAAGTGGAACTATACGAGCAGATCCGGCGGGAGTACGAACATGGGGCCGGAACGATCCGGGCGGTGGCCCGGAAACTGGGGGTGCACCGGCGAGAGGTACGGAAGGCGCTGGCCAGCGCGATGCCGGCGGAACGCAAAGTTCCCGAACGCGAGCGGCCGAAACTGGCGGCGGCGATCCCATTCATTGAGGCGATTCTGGAGGCCGACCGCAAGGCACCCAGAAAACAGCGGCACACGGCGCACCGGATCTGGACGAGACTGCGCCGCGAGTTGCCCGAGGCGGCAGTGGCGGAATCGACACTGCGGCAGTATGTCCGCCAAAGGAAGGCCGCCCTGGGGTTGGTGGGGCAGGAAACCTTCGTGCCGCAGTCCTACACGTGGGGTGGCGAGGCGCAGGTGGACTGGTACGAAGGCTGGGCGGAGTTCGACGGGGAATCGCGCAAGACCTACTTGTTTTGCCTGCGGAGCATGGCGAGCGGGGGCGCATTTCATCGGGCCTATCCGCATGCCAACCAGCAAGCATTCCTGGAGGCTCACGAGTTGGCGTTCGCCTATTTTGGGGGCGTGTTCCGGGTTCTGCGCTACGACAACCTGAAGAGCGCGGTAAAGAAGATCCTGCGGGGGCATCAGCGGGAGGAGACGGCGCGGTTCATCGCTTTCCGTTCGCACTGGGGATTCGAGTCCGAGTTCTGCACGCCGGGCGAGGGGCACGAGAAAGGCGGTGTGGAAGGCGAGGGAGGCCAGTTCCGGCGCAACCATCTGGTGCCGGTGCCGAAGGTCCGGGACCTGGAAGAGCTGAACCTGCTGCTGACGGCGGGTTCGAAGGAAGACGAGAGCCGAGTCATCGAGGGGCGAGCGCAGCCGGTCGGTGCGGCGATGGTCGTCGAGCGGGAGCATCTATTGCCGCTGGCCGAAGAAGGTTTTGACCTGGCCTCGCTGCATTTTCCGACGGTCAACGGCAGCGGTTGTGCAAAGGTGCTGACGAACCTTTACTCGGCGCCGTTGCCGGTGGGCGCGGCGGTGGAGGTGAAGGTCTACTCGGCTTACGTGGAGATCTGGCATGAGGGGAAGTGCGTGGCGCGGCATGAGCGTTGCTACGAGCGGCACCGGAAGGTGCTCGAGTTGGAGCATTACCTGGATACGCTGACTAAGAAGCCGGGGGCGTTGGCGGGCTCGACGGCCCTGGAGCAGTGCCGCGCACACGGCCGGTGGCCGGCCAGTTACGACCGGTTCTGGGGTGCGCTACGCGAACGGCAGGGCAAGCAGGAAGGCACGCGCGCGATGATCGACGTACTGCTGCTGGCGCGGGAGCATGGGCCGGCGCGGGTGCGCCAGGCGGTGGAAGAAGCGCTGGAATTGGGGTGTTCGGATGTGAGCGCGGTTCGCTATCTGCTGAGCGTCGGCGGCGTGGAACAGCCGCCGCCGGCCGCCCCGGCACGCCTGGGCGCGCTGAATCGCTATGACCGGCCCCAGCCGAGTCTGGAGGACTACGACCGGTTGCGACCGGGGTGGCTTCCGGGCCTGGCAGCCACGGGGGTGATCCAATGAGCGCCGTAGGCAACCCCATGCGCGAGGCCGCGATCCGGCAGTATGCCAAGCAACTGCGGCTGCCGACGCTGGGCGGACAGTTTGCGCGGCTGGCCGAACAGGCGGTGAAAGAGAGGCAATCGCATCTGAGTTATCTGGAAGCGCTGCTTGAAGGGGAGGTGGAGGAACGCGGGCGCAAGGCGATGGCGCGGCGGATTCAGGAGGCACGCTTCCCGGCGGTGAAGACGCTGGAGGAGTTCGACTTCCAGTGCGCGTCCCACATTCCGGCGGCGGTGTTGCGGAATCTGAGCGAAGGCGGATACCTGGCCCGCAAGGAGCCGATCATTTTTCTGGGCGAAACGGGAACGGGGAAAACTCACCTGGCGACCGGGCTGGCGGTGGCGGCTTGCCGCCAGCGCAAGCGGGTGCGGTTCACCACGGCGGCGGAGATGGTGACCGAACTGATCGAAGCCCAGAATCATGCCGAGCTGACGCGGGTGAGGAGCCGCTGGACGCGCTACGACCTGATCGTCATCGACGAGCTGGGTTACGTGGTGATGCCCGACACCGCGGCGGAACTGCTGTTTCAAGTCATCGCCGGACGCGCCGAGCGAGCGGCGGTGATCGTGACGACGAACCTGCCGTTTTCGGAGTGGACCACGAAGTTTCCCAATGCACGGTTGTGCAAGGCGATGCTGGACCGATTGACGGACCAGGCCCACATCATCGAGACCGGAAACGAGTCGTACCGATTCCGGCGGACCTTAGAGAAGAAGCAAGGCAAAGGAGCGAGGGCATGAAGGCGCGGCAATGGTACCGGGCGCGGATCCGCTGGGCGGAAATGGTGGAAGGGCGCGGGATTCGTCATTGGGAGGAGGGGCTTTATCTTTTTCGCGCCGAAGACCGCGAGGCGGCGTTCCGGCGCGCATTGGAGATCGGCGAGGGAGGCCAAAGCGGCGGGGAAGAAGAAATCCGGCACCGGACGCGTTGGGTGG
>CAWCVR010000002.1:0-1036065 GCA_963799105.1 Bryobacterales bacterium | reverse complement strand
TGCCTCCCCACGTAGGATTCGAACCCACATCCCCTCGGCGAAAAGTCAAGATTCAAGTAACTGGCGCCGACGTACAGCATTGAGGAAGGCGCTCGGACAACTTCCCGCCTCGCCGCCGGGAGGCGCTCATTCGCGAAGGCGATTACTATTTACTCGCCGCCGAGACCGCTCGCCCGAGCGCGTTCACCAATCGCGAAATCGCCCCCACCAGGCGCTCCTGGGTCAGCGACTCCGGCAGAGGTATGGACAAGACCGGCCGGTTCGTCCCGCCGTCTCGCGTGAACAGGCCGGATAACATCCGTTCCCAGGGGCTGCCCGCGGCCTCGGCCGAACTCCCGGCGGCGCCCTCGCGCGCCATCGACTCGATGAGCTTGACGCCCGCTTCAATCAGTCCGGCCGCAGCCGTCCCGATGGCGCCCGCCCCCGCCGCACCCGCCGCACCGTCCGCCCCCGCCGCTTGCGACAAAGCGCCTGCGACGGCATTCAATGGCACGGGTGCGGCCGCTTCGATAATGGGTTTGGGCCTGAGGGGTTGTTCGGCGAAGATCTCCTTCACCGCCTGAAGCACCGTCTTCCGGCCCAGCTTGGCGAAGCTGACCTCGCCCGTGGGCGAGTCGAACACTCCCTCGAACAGCGACGTCTTCAACCGCGGCGTTTCCCACACGCGCTCCTCAATGCTCTCCGACGTCAGCATGTGAACCACGTGAACCGGCCGCGACTGCCCCATGCGGTGTACGCGCCCAATCCTCTGCTCCAGCCGTGCCGGGTTCCATGGCGGCTCGAAGTTCACCACCGCCGAAGCGGCTTGCAGGTTCAGCCCGACGCCGCCCGCGTCCGTCGACAGGAACACCTTGCATGCCGGATCGTTCCGGAACGTCTCCATCAGCGCCCCTCGCTGGCGCGACGGCACGCCGCCATGCAGCGAGACGAAGCCGATTCCCAGTTTGCGAAGCTCCTCCCCGGCCAGCCGCGTCATGCGCTCGTATTCGCTGAACACCACTACCTCTACTCCGACGACGCTTCTTCACCGGCCAAGCAGGCGCGGGCGATCCAACTCATCGCCGGCTATCAGCGCTCCGGTCTGCTGGTGGTTTCCCTTCAGGTCTTGCAGGAGTACTTCGCCGCGGCAACCGGGAAGCTGGGCGTCGATCCCGAAACCGCGCAACGGAAAGTCGAGTTACTCGCTCGTGCCCGGGTCGTTCGCTTCGTGGAAGACGATGTGATCGCAGCCATCGAATTTCACCGGCTGAATCGCATTTCCTTCTGGGATGCCATGATCGTTCGCGCCGCTCGTTTGGCGGGCACCGGCCTTCTCTACAGCGAAGACCTGCGGCACGGCGCGATACTGGGCGGCGTTCGGATCGAGAACCCTTTCCTGGCGGTCTGAATACCCGAGATGCGGGTCGGGCCACCAGGGTGAGGTTCCGCACCAGCCCGCGCAAGAACCCGCCAGCCACTAGCGAATGCGCACCGTCGCCACCGGCCCGCCCGGCGCAACGAAACTCGGGTCCTGAATTGCCACGTGAAGTGGGACCGCGTCGCCAGCCGGCGCTCCGGCATCGACATAGGCATTCACCTGGACCACGCCCGCGAACACCAGCCCCGCAAAGGCCGCTTGATAGGCTTGGTCGTTGCCGAATTGCACCAGGACGGGAAACTGAGGGGCCGCCCAGGGTGAGGCCGGAGGAATACCCCCGACGTCCATGAACTCCGCGTAGTTGTACGTGCAGACTCCGGCGCCCGTAATGAAGAAGGTGATGTACGTCCCCCTGGCCGCGGGCGTGTCTTTGTTGTAGCTGCCATCCTGATTCACCACAACCGCCTGCACGGAACTCGGATACGCGAAGATTCCCGGAGCTTCGTTCACTCCCGGAACCGTCACCACGTTCGAAATGCCGCCAAGGCTGGACACCTCGACGCCGATACTCTGGCCGAAGACCATCGGCACGATAGCGTTCACCTGGCTGTTCGATACATAGACCAGGGGCGACGGCATGCCATTGAAGAAGACCGTGGTGCCCCCTACCGTTTGCGGGAGCTCGCTCCCGGCCCAGGAGGCCGTCTGCGACGGGGATGGACCCAGCCCGGTGCCGAAGATCGTAACGAATTCGCCGGGCGCGATACCGCCTCCAGCGTAACTCGCGGCGTTAACCACGCCCGCCGCGGTAATGACGGGCGGCGCACCCGATGCCGCGACATTCCAGCTCGATGTCAGTTGCCCGGTCTGGCCGCTCCAGTCCTTCACAATCGCCTGCACCGGCTGTTGGCCTGCCAGGGCGCTCTTGAAGGTCACCGGCAGGATTACGGTTCGCGTGTTGCCGCTGGCCGTCGAGTTGGTCCGCAACAGATCCACACTGCAAACCGAGTTTCCCACCACGTTGGAATTCCCGGCCAGCCACCCGGATCGGCTACCGTCGTCATTGAGAAACTCCACGCCGTTCCCATTAAACATGTAGATCATCGAGCAGGGATGGGAACCGTTCCCGATATCCAGTTCCACGGACATCAGGTCGGAGGGCCCGTCCGGATCGGCCGCCTGAATCGTGAATACGTGCTGGAATCCGAGGCCCGGGACATCCGGCAATACGGGGCGCGAAGGCGCGCGGTCCGCCGTGGGCGCCCACGATCCCGCACTCTGCCAGCCCGTATCGTTGCCTGTCACGTCCACCGCCCGCAAGTAGATAACCTGTATGCCCGTCGCCGGATTCTTCAACGCCACCTGAACGGTCAGCGAGAGCTGCGTGTCGTTCGGCCCCGAGTACTGGGTGAACGCCGAGAGGATCGCGCAGTGGCTGTTCTCCAGGTTGACGGAAAGGTTGCTGGCGGCGGGGCTGCTCCAGGTGACGCCGTCGTCATTCATGATTCGAAAGGTCCCCGTGGCCGCATTCCAGGAAACCTCGCAAACGGGCACGGCGGCGACGCCCGCGGTGATGTTGAACGAGACGGTGGCGTACGCCGTCGGCGAGTTATCCGAGACCGTGAGATTGAGGGCTGCCGAAGGGCCGGTAACGTTGGCCGGACTCGCTCCCACGATGGCGGGGGGCGCGTTTCGCGGCGGCTGGGTGATCAGTACGCCCCGCGCGCCGATCAGGAGCACGCCCTGGCGGGCAACTCCACTGTTCGCCGCGGCCTGAAACACTACCGTTCCGTTGCCAACGCCCGACGCGCTGCCCTGGATGGTGAGCCATGGATAGGTGCTGGAGGCATTCCAGGAACAGCCCGGCGCGGCCGTCACCTGAAGCGAGCCGGTGCCGCCATCGCCGCTGACAGTCGCCGCGGGCGAGCTCAATGTGACGCAAGCGCTGTCCCGGATCGCCGAGACATCCAGAGCGAGGTTCGAGGACTGCGCCACGCCCACCGTCAGGCCCGAGAACACGTCCGTCCAACTGGCGCCCGGAGCGATGGCCGCTCCTTGGACCTTGGCCAGAGAGCCGGGCGGGATATCCACCAGTTGCGTCCGCGTGAGATCCGAATTCGGGCCGGGCGGCGTCTGCGGCTGGAAGTGAACCACCGTACCGCCAGTGAGCGCTCTGAGGTTGAGGTTGGTGGTCTCATAGGCGCCTACCGGCTCGCGCGCCTCCACCCACAGCCAGTCGGTCCCACCCACCGTCCGCGGAACCCGCAAGGCCTTTATCCCCGGCCCCTGCGCGGAAAGCGGAGACAGATGCACCGTCCCGCTCGCTGGCACCGTCGCGACGTCGGCGTCGTGAAGCCACCCGAGCGCATATTTCTGCGGCGCGGTGTAATGGCCCAGGATGCCCTCTCCCATATCCGAGTATGGGTCGCCATATTCGAAAGTCGGACAAACGTCGCCTGCCGGGCCGGGAGAAACCACTCCACAGAGCAGGGAAGTGGAATGCCACAGACCCAGTCCGTGGCCGGCTTCGTGAATCACGTCCGACAGCCACTCGTCGGAGGTTGCGTCCGGTGTATCGAAGACCCATCCCACGGACGCATGGACGGTGGAATTCCCCTGGCTCCAATCCTGGCAGCCGAACGAACTGGCTCCCGCCTCAAAAAGGCCGCCCTGCAATGGCGGCAGGAACAGGAGAATCCGCGTATACTGCGTCAGGTCGATACCCTGCGCCGCCGCCTGCTTAGAGACGGCCGCCTCGATATCGTCGAGTTGGTCGATAGTATACGCCTGAGCCATAGTGAACCACCCGGCGACGGTGCCCGAAGCCGATGTCTGCCCATAAGAGGCGTCGCGCCAGTAACCATCCAGGGAGTGGCCGGTTCCAAACAGCCAATCCTGAACCTGCGCAACGGTGAAAACGGGGTCCGGCGAACCGGGTATCTTCACCAGAAACGCGATGGTCTTCTGGACGCCGGTGGTGCTGCACGTGTCGGCGGCCGCCGCCGGATTCAGCGGGAGTATGTTTGCCGCGGCAACGTTCTTGCCCGCGCGGACGCCCTCCACCCGATACCTTCGGGCACCGGGCGGAATCGGAGCGGAGCCCTGCCCCGGGTAGATATCGAGGTCCCCTTCGGAGGAGTGCATCCGCAGGTACGTGCGGCTGTAGCTCCGGTCCCTCGAATCCTCCACCAGCGGAAATGCCATCCCCTCCCACCGGCCCCGGCTTTCCACTTGCGCGTCCGGAGACGAATCGGCGCTCCTCAGACGCGCGATGGTTTCGTCCGAAAAGGCCAGCGACAGCGCCCGGTCCGGATTCGAACGAATCAACGCCCGCAGCAACGGGAAACGCTCGCGCAGGTACGCTGCCGCATCGCGGCCTTGTGGGGACCGCAGGATTTGCGCATTCAACGAAGCGATGGCTGCAACCGAGGTATCGTCACTCTGAGCCCAGAGCGGAATAGCGCCAAGAACGGCACATGGCAGAAACAGATAGCGGCCAGTGAGCATGGCGAACCAAGTTTATCATCTCTTCATCGCACGGATCGCGTCCGCTTGGAGTCGATCGCAGTTGCGCCCGATTCCACGGACGCGCTCTTGGCGCCGCGGCCTGCGTCCCGCGCCCGAATCCTTGTGCCGCGCCGCGCCGGGCGGTATCGTATCTGGCGAGATGAAACTTCGCTACCTGCTGCCCTGCGCCGTTGCGCTGCTCGGTTTCAACATGGCGGATGCCCAGTCCGCTTCCACTCCTGCCATTCCCCACCTCGAGAAGCGCGGCCAGGCCACCCAGTTGATCGTCGACGGCCGCCCGTTCCTGATCCTGGCCGGCGAGTTGACCAATTCGGCTTCGTCCAGCATGGAGTACATGGAGCCGTACTGGCCCAAGCTGGCCGCCGCCAACATGAACACGGTCCTGGCCGCGGTCACCTGGGAACTGGTCGAACCCGAGCCGGGCAAATTCGACTTTGCGCTAGTGGACGGCGCCATCCGCGAAGCCCGCGGGAACCACCTTCGCCTCATCTTCCTCTGGTTTGGAAGCTGGAAGAACGGGGTCTCCTCGTATAGCCCGCTATGGGTGAAGAAGGACCAGAAACGGTATCCGCTGTTCCTGCCGGAGAACGGCCAGGTTCTGACCTACCTCTCGGTTTTCAAGGAAGCCAACTGGAAGGCCGACGCCAACGCGTTTGCCGCGCTGATGCGCCACATCCGCGAAGTGGATGGCGACGCCCACACCGTCATCATGATGCAGGTCGAGAACGAGGTGGGTTGCCCGGGCGCCAGCCGCGACCAGGCTCCCGAGGCCACCGCCGCCTTCAACGCCCCGGTTCCCCGGCGGCTCATGGACTACATGGCGAAGAACAAGGAGAACCTGGTCTCCGAATTCCGCCAGTACTGGGAAGCGGCCGGAGCCAAAACCTCCGGAACGTGGGCCGAAGTGTTCGGCAACCAGCCCATGACCAACGAGATCTTCATGTCCTGGCACTACGCCCTGTACCTCGACAAGGTGGCCGGAGCCGGAAAGGCCGAGTATCCGCTGCCCATGTTCATCAACGTGGACCTGGGCGAGAACATCGGCGAGTACTCCGGCGGCGGAGCGCTGCCCATCCAGTTGAACGTGTGGCAGCAGGGCGCGCCCGCTATCGACATCATCGCGCCCGATATCTATCTGCCGAACTTCGCGGAATGGTGCGCGCGCTACCACCGGTCGGGCAATCCGCTGTGGATTCCCGAAACCCGCGCGGATGCGGCGAATGCCTTCCACGCCATCGGAAACCACGCTGGGCTGGGGATTTCGCCCTTCGGCGTCGAACGCTCCGCGGACGCTTCAACGCCCTTGGCCCAGGCCTACGGATTGCTGGCCCAGGCCGCCCCGGAGATTCTGGAGGCGCAAGCCACGGGCGCCATCCGAGCGGTCTCGCTAAGCGCCCAGCACCCCGCGGAAGCGGTGACGCTCGGCGGCTACACGTTGGCGTTTTCGATGCTGAGGATGCGGCAACCCACGCCTACGCCCACCGCCGGGGGCGGCTACGCCATCGTGATTTCCACCGCGCCCGGCAGTTACACCATCCTGGGCAGCGGCGTGCAAGCCACGTTCAATGGCCCGGGGCCGTCGGCGGCCGCGGTTGGGAAACTGGAAGAAGGCACGTACGTGGACGGGCGCTGGGTGCCGGGCCGCCGCCTGAATGGCGACGACATCATGTTGAATTACGACGCCCAGAACAAGTTCATCAAGAACGAATCCGGGCAGGGTATTCGACTGGCGGCCGGCCCTCCCAAAGCGCTTCACTTGCAGATTTACGGTTACTGATGACGGTGCGCGGCCTTGGGAACCGCGTCCGGCCCGCGTAGGCGCGCGCGGGCAGGCTGGTAACCCGCGGCCCTGGCCGGCCATTTGCAGACATGCGGAGGACGGGCCATCAACCCGCCCCACAAACCCTCCGCACCGCCTGTTGCGGCGCCGCCTCCAACATCTCCCGCACCGTCTTCCTCGTCACCGGATGCCTCAACTCCGGGCACAAGTCCGCCAGCGGCGCCAGCACGAACCGCCGCCCCGCCATCCGCGGGTGCGGTATCTCCAGCTCCGCCGCGCGCACCACGGCCGACGCGTACAGCAGGATGTCGATGTCAATCGTCCGCGGCCCGTTGGGCGTGCCGCGCACCCGCCCCAGCGCGCGCTCGATGCGCCCCACTCGCGCCAGCAGCATCTTCGGGAACAGGCTGGTCTCCGCCTCCACTACCTGGTTCAGGAACCAGCGCTGCGCGGTCACTTCCAGCGGCTCGGTCTCATACACCGGCGACTCGCGCAGCACGCGCAGATCGCCCGACGCCAGCCGCTCGAGCGCCGCCCGCAAGTGCCCCTCGCGGTCCCCGATGTTCGATCCCAGGCCCAGATAGACGGTCTTCAAAACAGCCCCGGCTGGGCGTCGCCACGCTTGTGCGCCACCTTGAAGTAGTCGTACGCCAGCTCCGTCGCGGTGCGCCCGCGCGGCGTGCGGTTGAGGAAGCCGAGTTGGATCAGGTACGGCTCGTACACTTCCTCGATGGTTTCGGGCTCCTCGGAAATCGAGGCGGCGATGGTGCCCACGCCCACCGGCCCGCCGCGGTATTTCTCGAGAATCGTCAGCATGATCTTCTGGTCGATCTCGTCCAACCCATAGCGGTCCACATCCAGCAGGTTGAGCGCGGTCTGCGCCACCTCGGGCGTGATGCGGCCGTCGGCGCGCACCTGGGCGTAATCGCGCACCCTCCGCAGCAGCCGGTTGGCGATGCGCGGCGTCCCCCGGCAGCGGCGCGCGATCTCCTCCGCCGCGGCTTCCTCGATGTCCACCTGAAGCAGCCGCGCCGAGCGGTGTACGATGGTTTTCAGCTCGCCCACCTGGTACGGATCGAGCCGCAGCACCAGCCCGAACCTTCCCCTCAGCGGCGCGCTCACCTTGCCCTGCCGCGTGGTGGCCCCGATGGCCGTGAACCGCGGCATGGGCAGCGACACCGTGCGCGCGCCCGGCCCCGTGCCCACCAGGATGTCCACCCGGAAATCCTCCAGCGCCGCGTACAGCATCTCTTCCACGTCCTTGAACAGGCCGTGAATTTCGTCGATGAAGAAAACCTGCCGCGCGCGGATGTTGCTCAGGATGCCGGTGAGGTCGAGCTTCTTTTGCAGCACCGGCCCGGAGGTGGCGTTGAACTCCACGCCCAGTTCCTCGGCGATGATCGCCGCCAGCGTGGTCTTGCCCAGCCCCGGCGGCCCGTAGAGCAGCACGTGGTCCATCGCCTCGCCGCGCAGGCGGGCGGCCTGTATGGCGATGTCGAGGTTCTCTTTCAGCTTGGCCTGCCCCGTGAAATCGGCCAGGCGCCGCGGTCGCAGACCGGCTTCGAACTGCGCTTCCTCCGGCTGCCGGTCGCCGGAAATCAGTCCCCGCTCGGGCATGTGACTACCAGCTTACCGTACCAGTTCGAGGGCGCGCCGGAACAGCGGCTCGAACTCCGCGGCGGCGCCGGACGCCTTGGCCTTGCGCACCGCGGCTTCGGCGTGCGCACGGGCGCACCCCAGGTTGAGCAGCGCCGAGAGCACGTCCTGATCCACCAGCGAGAGCGCCTCGGACGCCGCCGCCGGCGATTCCTCTCCCGCCGGCGCCGGCAGCTTGTCGCGCAGTTCCAGCACCATGCGCTCGGCGGTCTTCTTGCCGATGCCGGGGATGCGCACCAGCTTGTCCACTTCCCCGCGCCGGATGGCGTGGATGAGGTCCGCCGCCGCCAAGCCGGAGAGAATCTTCACCGCCAGCGTGGGCCCGATCCCGCTCACGCCGATCAGCTTCTCGAACAGCGCCTTTTCGTCCTGCGTGAGGAACCCGTACAGCGCCAGCGCGTCCTCCCGCACGTGCGTATGGATGCGCAGCCGCACCTCCGCGCCCGCATCCGGCAGCCGCGTGAAGGTGGACACCGGAATGGCCACGTCGTATCCCACGCCGCCGGTTTCCACGATGGCCTGGTTGGGATGCTTCTCGATCAGGATTCCCCGCAGCAATGCGATCATCAGTACGTATTGTAGTGCGGCGCGGGGACGGGAACACGCTGGGCCGCGCGCGCCATCGGCTCGCCGCGCGTTCGGGTCTTGAACCCGGTAGAATGGTTACGGAAGCAGGGAGTATGACGCCTGTCGAGCACATGACCGACGAGCGGTTCGGCCGCTATGCCCTCGAAGTGCTGCTGCGGGAGCTTGGGCCCGATGGGCTGGCGCGCTTCCTCCGGCTCAACCGGTCCGGCGCTGGGGACTACACCCGGGATCGAATGCACTGGCAGAAGGATCTTGGCGTCACCGCGATCGTGGCCTCCCTCAACCCGCCGCAGGGCCGCTAGCTCCCCCCGCCACCCCACTACAATTGGCTCTTGGCACGCCGAAGGTTCTTCGTAGACTCGGTTCACGGCGAAACTGCGGAACTCCGCGGCCATGGATGCGCAGCCGCACCTCCGCTCCCGCATCCGGCAGCCGGGTGAAGGTGGACACCGGAATCGCCACGTCGTATCCCACGCCGCCGGTTTCCACGATGGCCTGGTTGGGATGCTTCTCGATCGGGATTCCCCGCGGCAATGCGATCATCAGTCTGTATTGTAGTGCGGCGCGGGGTTCGGAGCTGTCAAGGCAAAGTAGAAACCTCCGGCGCCATGCGGGCCGGCAGCCCCCGCACTCACCTGCCCCCGCCCCCTACCCCGCCACCCGCTCGATACACTCCGCCCCGCAAATGGCCTCCACCGCAGTGCGAAACTCGCGGTCCGGCCGCACCTTCGCCGCCACATCCAGCAGCACCGAGAAATCCCGCGGCGCTTCCAGCCGCAGCCGCACCTGGGTCGGCCCCGGCTTCCGCAGGAACAGTTCCTGCAGCGCCTGCGCCCGGTCTACTCCGCCGTTCCGGCCCAGCCAGACGCGAATGGAGATGACCGCGGGCATATCCACCCGCGCATTCTCCAGCGGCACGATGTCCTGCACCGAGATCTTCGGCGGCGCGTTCTCTTCCGGCAGAATCAGCCCGCGCACCATCACCGCCTGGTCTTCCACTACCTGCGCCGCCAGGCGCTCGAAACTGGCCGCGAACACCATCGCGTCCACGCTTCCGTCGCGGTCTTCGATGCTGAAGGCCGCCCACGGCTTGCCCTCGCGGTTGCGCTTGCGCACGATGCCCGTCAGCACCCCGCACAGCGCCACTTCGATTCCCTTCGCCAGGCCTTCCAGGTTCCCCGTATCGTGGGTCGCCAGTTCCGAAACCTTGTCCGCATACCGGTCCAGCGGATGGCCCGTCACCCAGAATCCCAGCAACTCCTTCTCGCCGGCCAGTTTCTCCTTGTCCCCCCACTCCGGCACGTTCGGCAACACCGCCTCGTGCGGCCCTTCGTCCACCATCGCTCCGAACAATCCGGTCTGCCCGCTCTCGCGGTCGCGCCACACCCGCTGGCCGCCCTCCATGGCGCTCTCCACCGCGGCGAATTTCTGCGACCGCGTCCCGTCCATCGAATCCATGGCGCCCGCGCGGATCAGGCTCTCGATCATCCGCCGGTTCACCGCGCCCAGATCCACCGTCTCGCAGAACTGGTGCAGCGAAGTGAACCGCCCCACCTGCTCGCGCGCCTGTGCGATCGCCTCCACCGCCGATTGGCCCAGGTTCTTCACCGCTCCCAGTCCGAACCGGATTCCCTTGCCCGTCTGCGGCGTCCCATCCGGCGTGAAGCTCCATTCCGAGTGGTCCACGTCGGGAGGCAGGATCGGAATCCCCATCTCGCGGCACTCGTTGATGTACTTCACCACCTTCGCCGTGTTGCCGGTTTCCGAGGTCAGCAGCGCCGCCATGAAATCCACCGGGTAGTGGGCCTTCAGATACGCCGTGACGTACGCCAGGTATGCGTACGCCGCCGAATGCGACTTGTTGAAGCCGTATCCGGCGAACTGCTCCATCAGGTCGAAAATCTTCTCGACCTTCCTCTGCGGGAAGCCGCGCTCCACTGCGCCCGCGATGAAGCGCTCCCGCTGCTTGGCCATTTCCTCGATCTTCTTCTTGCCCATGGCGCGCCGCAGCAGGTCGGCGTCGCCGAGGGAATACCCGGCCAGGCGGTTCGAGATCTGCATCACCTGTTCCTGGTACACGATGACGCCGTAGGTCTCCTCCAGCAGTTCACCCAGCTCCGGCAGGTCGTATTGCACCGCCCGCCGGCCCCACTTTCGCTCGATGAAGTCGTCCACCATCCCGCCCTGGATCGGTCCCGGCCGGTACAGCGCGTTCAGCGCCGTCAGGTCCTCCAGGCGGTTCGGCTGGTAGCGCCGCAGGATGTCCCGCATCCCCGCCGATTCGAACTGGAACACTCCGCTGGTAAAGCCCTTGCAGAAGATCTCGTAGGTGGCCTTGTCGTCCAGCGGCAGGTCCTCCGGAACCACGTCCACCCCGTGCCGCTTCTTGATCAGCCGCAGCGCGTCCTGGATCAGCGTGAGCGTGGTCAGCCCCAGAAAATCCATCTTCAGCAGCGCCAGCTTGTCCAGCCCGTTCATGTCGAACTGCGTCACGATTTCGTCGCGGTTCGTCTTGTACAGCGGGATGAGGTCGGTCAGCGGCTGCGGCGAAATCACCACTCCGGCGGCGTGCACCGAACAGTTGCGCGACAGGCCCTCCAGCCTCAGCGCCACCTTCAGCACGTCGTCCACCCGCGCGTCCTTCTTGGCCGCCTCGTTGAATCCCGGTTCCTGCCTGATGGCCTCTTCCAGCGAAATGTTCAGGACGTTCGGCACCATCTTGGTCAGCCGCTCCACGTCCGCGAACGGCACCTCCAGCACGCGCCCCACGTCCTTGATGGCCGCCCGCGCCCCCAGCGTATTGAACGTGATGATCTGCGCCACCTGCTCGCGGCCATACTTCTCGGTGACGTATTGAATCACCTCGCCGCGCCGGTTCATGCAGAAATCCACGTCGATATCGGGCATGCTCACGCGCTCCGGGTTCAGGAAGCGCTCGAACAGCAGCCCATACTGCAAGGGGTCGATATCGGTGATCGCCATGGCGTATCCCACCAGGCTTCCGGCCGCCGATCCGCGCCCCGGTCCCACCGGGATTCCCTTCGATTTCGCATAGCGGATGAAGTCCCACACGATCAGGAAATACCCCGAGAACTTCATCTTCTGGATCATCTTGATTTCGCGATCCAGCCGCTCCGCATACTCCGCCAGGTCGTGCTTCAGCCCGCCCTGCCCGCGCATCGCCTCCAACCGCGGCCTCCGCTTCTCGAATCCCTGCCGCGCCACGTACTCGAAATAGGTGTCCGTCGAGTGCTCTTCGGGAACGGCGAACTTCGGAAACGGTTCCGTGACCTTCTCCAGCTTGACCTGGCACCGTTGGGCGATCTCCCACGTGCGGTCCACCGCGTCTTCCAGTTCGCCGAACAACTCCATCATCTCGGCGCGCGATTTCAGGTAGAAATCCGGCGTGTTCCACCGCATCCGGTTGGGGTCGTTGAACGACTTGCCGGTCTGGATGCACAGCAGGATCTCGTGCGCCCTCGCGTCGTCCTTCCGCAGGTAGTGCGAATCGTTGGTGGCCACCAGCGGCAGCCCGGTTTCGTGCGACAACCGGTTCAATTCCGGCGTCAGCCTGGCGTCCTGCTCCAGGTGATGGTCCTGGATCTCCAGGAACATGTTGTTGCGCCCGAAAATGTCCGCGTAGGTGTGCGCCAGCCGCCGCGCCTCATCGTACTTATCCGAGAGGATGGTCTCCGGGATTTCGCCTGCGCAGGCACGCCGAAAGGCAGATCAGCCCCTTGGAATGCCGCGACAGCAGGTCCAGGTCCACCCGCGGCTTGTAATAGAACCCGTCCAGGTACGCCGTCGAAACCAGCTTAATCAGGTTGCGGTAGCCCTCCTGGTTCTCGCACAGCAGCACCAGGTGGTGATACCGGTCCGTGTCGCTGCGCGTCTTGTGCCCCTGCCCCGAGACGTACATCTCGCACCCGATCACCGGATGCACGCCCGCCGCCTTGGCCGCGTTGTAAAACTTGACCGCGCCGAACAGGTTCCCGTGGTCCGTCATGGCGACCGCGGGCATTTCTGTTCCACCACCAGTTTCATCAACTGGTCGATATCGCAGGCGCCGTCGAGCAGCGAATAGTCGGTGTGGCAGTGCAGATGGACGAAGGACATCGCTCGGGTCAGCTCCTCGCTTCGCGGCCGGACTCACCATTTTACTGCTTTCGGAGTGTCGCCTCCCAGCCAATCGGGCTCCCCGCGAAGGAAACGAATGCGCGCATGTTTCGTCCCCGGATCGCCGCTCCCGCCGTGAATCCCTGGCCGCGGATCTCGTAGGGCTCCCGCCAGTGCATCAGATTGCCAAACCAGCTCCGGTTGTTGCGGATTCGCCCGCCCGTGACGGTCGTATCGCCAATGTGTCCCGAAACCGTGCCGTCGGAGGAAATCAGGAACGCAACCGCGAAGCGACTCCCGGATTCATAGAAATCGCCCTGCCATTGCCCCACCATCTCCGTCGATGGCCTCAGGGCCGGCGTCATCAACGGCGGCTCCCCGAACATCTCGTTCGCGCACAGCAGAATAAAAACGCCGATGACAGCCCCCGCAATCCACAGCGCCCTCCTGGGAACCTCCCAGGCAACACCCGAGGCCGGCGGTCCCGATGCCATTCGCCACCCGCACAACAGGCTCAGAGCGCCTGTGGCCGCCGGCAACAGGAACAACCATGTAGTGTTGAATCGCCGATCTATGGCGATCAGTAGCCCAAAGCCCGCCAGGGCAACCAACCCTCCCAACCGCGCCCATTTCCAGGCCAGTAGCAGACCGAAGAACAAACCGGCCATGCCGAGTAACGGCAGATTCTGATGCCAGCCCAGTTTGAAGATTGGCGGCGGTCCTTCGCCCACCACGAACGCCAGGAAGAAGAGGGCCATCAACGTGCCCACAATCCGCGCCATCCAGCGGCCCACGATTGCGGTCCGCCATGTCACGCCGGCAAATGTCGTCATGCCATCCAGTCTCCGCCCGAAACGGCGCGAAAGGACCTTCTGAATTGTTTCGGAAACGCTGATTCAGTTCTTCACGCGCTCCAGATGCAACCCGATTTGTGCGGATATCTGGCCCGCCACCTCGGTCTGCGCACTCCCTGCATCCGCCCGCGGACGGTCATAGTTCTCCGCCCAGATGACCTTGCCCGTATGCACATCCACCAGCCGGGCCGTAACCAGCAAGTGCTCGCCGGAAGTCTGCACGCCGCCTTCCACCAGAACGTCCAGCCCCAGCAGCCGCCCCATCAGCCCCATCGATATCCCCACCCGCTGGTGCCGGCGCACCGTGCTAGGCGAGACTACCTGGATGCCGCCAAGCTTCGACAAATCCGTCACCAGGAGGTCGGTGATCTGGCGCGCCACGCCGCCCAGCGCCGCATCGGAGGTGAGGGCCTCGAACGGCACCACCGCCAGGCTCGCTCCGCCAGCGCCGCGGACCACGTACCGCGACGGCACGTAGAATTGCCAATAGACCAATCCAGCCAGGGCGGCCGTCCCCACCACCAGAATCGCCCACCACCGAAGGCGCCTGTCCGGGCGCACAAGCGCACGCTCCGCCGCCGCCACGAACCGGTACCCCCGCCGCGGAACCGTCTCGATGTACGCGTCGCCACCCGCTTCTTCCAGCGCTTTTCGCAGGATGGAAACGTTGCGGGCCAGCCCGACTTCGTCGACCGTGGTATCCGGCCAGACCCGCTTGATCAGGTCGGCCTTCTCGACGATCCGTCCGCGTTTCTCCAGCAGCGCGTGCAGCGTGTCGATGGCTTTGGGCACCAGCGGAACCGCCTGGCCCTCGCGGAACAGCAGCCGCTGCTCCGGGTCGTAGCGGTACGGCCCGAATTCGTATACAGCCATGCGTACCTAACCGCAAACTGGGGCCAGACATGAATTTCCGGCGCACTTTGCCGGAAATTCGCTGTCTGGCCCCGGTTTGCCCTACGGCGCGAACTCCACGTTCCTGTCCCCCGAATCGTTCAGCACCCGCTGGCCGGTGCCGGGTCGCCGGAAAGTGTGGTAGGCACGGGCAGATTCGAACTGCCGACCTGTCGCTTAGGAGGCGGCCGCTCTATCCAACTGAGCTACGTGCCCACTCTGTCCTCATTGTACCCTCAGCCGCTCTGTCTCCGAAGCCCCTTCTGCCCGATGTCCTTGCGGTAGTGCATCCCCTCGAACTGGATCTCCCCCACCGCGCGGTACGCCCCGTCGATGGCCGACGCCAAATCGCGCCCGCCGGCCGTCACGCCCAGCACGCGCCCGCCCGCCGTCTCGATCCCGGACGCTCCCAGCCTCGTACCCGCGTGGAACACCTTCGCTCCCTGAGCCTCCGCCATCTGAATCCCGCGGATCGCCTTGCCGCTCTGGTACGCGCCTGGGTATCCGCCCGAGGCCATCACCACGCAAACGCTCGGCCCCTTGCGCCACTCCAGCTTGGCCCCGCGCAGCTTTCCTTCGCTCGCCGCCACCAGCGCCGGCACGAAGTCCGACGCCATGCGGTGCATGATCGGTTGCGTTTCCGGGTCCCCCAGCCGCACGTTGAACTCCAGCACCTTCGGTCCCCCGGAAGTCATCATCAGCCCCGCGTACAGGAAGCCCGTGAACTGCATGGCTTCCACCGTCGGAAGCATCACCCGCGTGAGAATCTCTCCAATCTGCGACTCGGTCAGTATGGCGTCGTCGCAGTACGCTCCCATGCCGCCGGTGTTTGGCCCCGTGTCCCCGTCGAACGCCGCCTTGTGATCCTGTGTCACAGCCAATGGCAGGACGTCGCGGCCATCGCACAGCGCGATGAAGCTCACCTCTTCGCCCCGCAGAAACTCCTCGATGACCAGCGGCCATCGCAGATCCTTGAGCGCCGCTTCCGCCGCCGCGCGGTCCTGGGCGATCACCACGCCCTTGCCCGCCGCCAACCCGTCGGCCTTGAGCACTACCGGATAGCCGAACCGGTTGAGCGCCTGCCGGGCCTCGGTCTCATTCTCGACGGTCACGAACGCGGCCGTCGGAATGTTACTCTTCACAAAAAAGTTCTTTGCGAATATCTTGCTGCCTTCCAGTTGCGCCGCCTCGCGCGTAGGCCCCACGATCCTCTTGCCGCGCGCCCGGAACGCATCCACCACGCCGGCCACCAGCGGAGCCTCCGGCCCCACCACCGTCAGATCCGCGCCGATCATGTCGGCCACCGCCAGGTACGACTCCGGGTTCGCATTCTTCACCGGAATGCACGGACCGATACCGGCGAATCCCGGATTGCCCGGGGCGCCATAGACGGACACTCCGTCCGACTGCGCGAGTTTCCACGCCAGCGCGTGCTCGCGCCCTCCGCTCCCAAGAACGAGGATTTTCATTGTCGATACAATGATAGCGGATGCTGGAGTTGTACGACGTCGTGGTGGTGGGCGCCGGCCATGCGGGATGCGAGGCCGCGCGGGCATGCGCGCGCCTGGGTCTGAAGACCGCCTTGGTCACCATGAACCTCGACCTCATCGCGCAGATGTCCTGCAATCCCGCCATCGGCGGCATTGCCAAGGGTCACCTGGTCGGCGAAATCGACGCCCTCGGCGGCCTCATGGGCGAGCTCGCCGACGCGGTGGGCATCCAGTTCCGCCTCTTGAATACCAGCCGCGGTCCCGCCGTCTGGTCCCCGCGCGCCCAGATGGACAAGAAGCAGTACCGCGTCCGCGTGCGCCAGGTGCTCGAGGAAGAGCCCAACCTGCGGATCAAGCAAGCTGAAGTCGCGGCGCTCTCGCTCGACGGCCGCCGCGTCTCTGGCGTCCAGTTGCGCGATGGCCGGAGCGTACCCGCCGATGCCGTCATCGTCACCACCGGGACGTTCCTTAACGGCCTGGCGCACGTCGGCGAGCAGCGCTATAGTTGCGGCCGCAACGGTGAAGCGCCGTCCCAGTTGTTGGGCGATCAACTGCGCTCGCTCGGCCTGCAGTGGACCCGCCTGAAGACCGGCACGCCCCCGCGGCTGGACGGCCGCACCATCGACTGGGCCCGCTTCGAACCGCAACCCGGTGACGCCGAGCCCACTCCATTTTCCTTCCTCACCGAACGCATCGACCGCCCTCAGATTCAGTGCCACATCGGCTACACGACTGCCGAGACCCACCGCATATTGAAGGAGGCCATTCCGCGGTCGCCTCTGTACAGCGGCCAAATCGAAGGCGTCGGGCCGCGGTACTGCCCCTCCATCGAAGACAAGATCGTCAAGTTCCCCGACAAGCTCCGTCACCAGATTTTTCTCGAACCCGAAGGGCTGGACACCAACGAGGTATACCTGAACGGCATGTCCACGAGCATGCCGATTGACGTGCAGATGCAGGTGGTCGCGTCCGTTCCCGGATTGGAGCGCGCTGAGATGATCCGTCCCGGCTACGCCATCGAGTACGACGCCATCGATCCCCGCGAACTCGCGCACACCCTCGAGGTGAAGTCCATTGCCGGCCTGTACCTCGCCGGACAGATCAACGGAACCTCCGGCTATGAAGAAGCCGCCTGCCAGGGGTTGGTCGCGGGTCTGAATGTCGCCTGCCGGGCCGGGGGCCGGGAACCGGTGGTGATCGGCCGCACTGAAGGCTACACCGGCATCCTGATTGACGACCTGGTTACCAAGGGCGCCGACGAGCCCTACCGCATGTTCACGTCGCGCGCGGAATTCCGCCTGCACCTCCGCATCGACAACGCCGACGCACGCCTCACGCCCATCGGCCGCCGCGCCGGTTTGGTGACCGATGAGCGCTGGGCCGTCTTCACCCGCAAGCAAGCCCAAAAGGCGTGCCTGGCTCAAGCTCTGGAGCATCATCGCAACGGCCAGTGGCTGAAGCGCCCCGAAGCGTCCATAGCGGAATTGCTGCCGTGGATCCGCGAGGTCTTGGGCGAGGAGCCGGTACGCGGGTTGCTGGCCACCGTTGAAACCGAAACCAAGTTCAGCGGCTACATCTCTCAACAGGAGCGCCAGATGGAACGTGTGAAGGACGCCGACCGCCGCCCCATCCCACCGGCCTTCGCCTTTGCCGGCATCCCCGGTCTGTCGCGCGAGATTCAGGAGAAGCTGAATCGCGTGCGCCCCGTCACGCTCGGTCAGGCCGCACGCATCCCCGGCGTCACTCCCGCCGCCGTTGCCATCCTCGACATCTACTTGAGCCTTGGCCGTGTTTGCTGACATTCTTCGCGCACGCCTTCAGGGCATCGTCGACCTGTCGCCGAGCCAGGTATCGGCTCTGGAGGCCCACTACCAATTGCTGCTGCGGTGGAACCGCACGCTGAATCTGACCCGCGTCGAGAGTCTGGAAGAAGCCGTCGAGCGCCACTACTGCGAGTCCCTATTCCTCGCTTCCCACCTGCCCGCCGGTTCGATCCGCATTGCCGACATCGGATCCGGCGCCGGGTTTCCGGGCTTCCCGGCTGCTATCGCTCGCCCCGATTGCCAGGTGACGCTGATCGAGTCGCATCAACGCAAGGCCGTTTTCCTGCGGGAAGCCAGCCGGGGCCTCTCCAACATCCGGGTCCTGGCTCAGCGCGCCGAAGCTGTGACGGAAACCTTCGACCACGCCATTTCGCGCGCCGTAAGTTATGCGGATTTGACGAACCCCCTACAGCTCCTCGCCGCAAATGTCGATCTACTCACCGGAATGGATGCTCCTCCGGATTCGATGCCAATCGAGTGGCAACCGGCAATCCCCCTGCCCTGGGGCAAGCACCACGTCCTCCGAATCGGGCGCGCGAAGGCAAAGCAGCAGCCCGAGTATTCCGCTTAGGTTGGGCAGGCGCCCCCGCGTGCCCAACCTGTTCTTTCTCCGCTTCGGTAACCCGCGCCAAACCCTCGCCTTATGCCCGTCCGACCCTTCGCCGCGCACCCATGCTTGTCCTCCTCCTACCCATCCACTTCGTGGCGCCCCGCGACGGTCTTATGTGGGGCAGGTTGTCAACCTGCGGCCGATTGTCAATCGGCCCGGCGAGCGCAGCTCGCCCTGTGCAGGCGACGGACCGGCGCACCGGCCCTCGCCACCGATCCACCATGCCCGGAGAGCGCAGCCCTACCCGCCCGCGACCCGCCGCGTGCAGACACCCAGTGCATTCCGTCCATCTCGCTCACGGTCCATCTGCATCCGTCGCACGGTCTCGCCAGGGCCGCCTCTGCGCCTCCTCGGGGTGCCCCCAGCGGGCGCGCAGCATGTTTCACGTGAAACAGCCCCGGTGCCAGTAGAACCTGTTTCACGTGAAACATGCGGCAAGCACCCTCACGTACCGCCTCAGACATCCCCACCCGCGCGACACCAACCAAATCGGCAGCCGATTTGGCTTCCAATCGTCATTCTGTCCCCTTCCATCCGCGTACCCCGCCCCCGGATTTGGCTTCGAATCGTCATCTTTGCCCTTTGCACCACGCCCATCCAGCCAGCCCACCCCCAAATTCGCCACCGTCCAGTCACCTTGCCCGCCTCCCCACGCAATATCTCCACCCGCCCCCAAAAATTCTCGCCCCCACCTTCGGTACGCCAACCCTGCCATGCTATTATTGCCGCTTGAGCAGAGTTTTCGCCATCGCTAACCAGAAGGGCGGAGTCGGCAAGACCACAACCGCCATCAATCTGGCCGCCTCCCTCGCGGCCAACGACCTCCGGGTTCTGGTCATCGACTCCGACCCCCAAGGCAACGCCACCACCGGCCTCGGCGTCGCCAAAGACCCCACCCACCCCAGCCTCTATCACGTCCTCCTCGGCGATGTCCCCCCCAAAGACGCCGTCCTACCCACCGATCTCGAAGGCCTCAGCCTCATCACCGCCGACAAGAACCTCGTCGGCGCCAACCTGGAGCTTGTGGGCCTCGACGCCCGCGAACTGCGCCTCCGGCAGCGAATCGCCGATATCCGCAACGATTACGACTTCATCCTCATCGACTGCCCGCCCGCCCTCGACCTCCTCACCCTCAACGCTCTCCTCGCCGCCGATGCCGTCCTCGTTCCCATCCAGTGCGAGTTCTTCGCCCTCGAGGGCATTTCCGAACTCATGGACACCATCCAGCGCATCCGCGAGGCCTTCAACCACCCCCTCGAAATCGCCGGCATCCTCCTGACCATGTTCGACGACCGCACCAACCTCACCCGCCAGGTCGCCGCCGATCTCAAGGAGTTCTTTGGCGACCAGGTCTTCCGCACCGTCATCCCGCGCAGCGTCCGCATTGCCGAGGCCCCCAGCTTTGGGAAGCCAATCCTGACATACGACCCCCGTTCCCGCGGCGCCGAAAGCTATATCCAATTGGCAAAGGAGATTCTGGACCATGAACAAACCGGACAACCCACGCCGGGCGCTCGGTAAAGGCCTCGGCGCACTCCTGCCAACCCGTACGCCCCAACTCCAATCCTCCGAGCCCCCACCCCCGTCGCCCGACCAGCCTTCGCCCACCATTCCGATCGATTCCATCGACCCCAACCCCATCCAACCCCGCCGCGTCTTCCAGGGCGAGCGCCTCGCCGAACTGGCCCAGTCCATCCGCGCCAACGGAATCATCCAGCCATTGGTTGTCCGCAAGGCCGGCGACCGCTATCAACTCGTTGCCGGCGAGCGCCGCTGGCGCGCAGCCAAGCTGGCAGGCCTCGATCAGGTCCCGGCCGTTGTTCAGGACATCCCCGACGACCGCCTTCTCGAGATCACCCTCATCGAGAACATCCAGCGCGAGGACCTCAATCCCATCGAAACGGCCAACGCCTTCCACAGCCTCAGCACCGACCTCTCCCTCAGTGCCGAGGAAATCGGCCGCCGCACTGGCAAAGACCGCACCACCATCGTCAACTCGCTCCGTCTCCTCCAATTGCCCGCCGATCTCCAGCAACTCGTCTCCGAACGGCGCCTCTCCGCCGGGCACGCCCGTTGTCTCCTCTCCCTCCCCAACGCCGACCTTCAGCGCGAGGTCGCCGAAAAAGCCGTGGCACAGGGATGGAGCGTCCGCCAGATGGAACGGACTACCCAGAAGATGATGGAGGGCCGGCAAGCCAAGCACGCCGACGAGGTGGACATCGACCCCAACGTCAAGGCCGCCATCGAGGAAATGTCACGGGTGTTGGGAACCAAGGTGAAGATCGTCGAAAAGGCCAAACAGAAAGGCCGCATCGAGATCGAATACTACTCCGCCGAGGACCTCGACCGCATTTACGCCGTCATCGTCGGTGAGCCCTAGCCAAAAAGGGGACTGGCTTGAATTTCGCCGCCTTTGCGAAATTCGTGCCTGTCCCCCTTTTTGCCCACGGTCGCAGATAACTCTTTTGTGGCCCGCCCCTTCCCTCGCTACGCCTTCGCCTCCGCCAGCTCCGGGTGCGCCTCCAGCAACACAGCACACGCCTCGCAGATGAAGTTGGCAGGGTCCTTGTCAAACTCCAGTCCCTTCCGCACATCGAGCGGAACCGCAACCTGGGTCCCACACCTGCCGCAAGCAAAATGCGAAACTCCGTACCGTCCGCCGCCCCGGCACCGTCTCTTATGCGAATCCCACGTAGGACACACTATCGCGGGATGAGCAACCCTGCGATCCCCAGCCGCCTACTTCATCCCCTTCAGAATATCTTCCAGCTCTCTGCGTATATCCGGTAACGGATCCGCCGAGAACAACTCCCGCTGAACCCGCTTCGTCACCGCCGGTTTCGGACCCCTTGCCGCAGCGTGCAAGGACTGCCGCGCTCCCTCGATCGTGAACCGCCTCTCATACAGCAAGTGCTTGATTCGAAGCAGCAACTCCACGTCCTTGCGGCGGTACAAGCGATGTCCCGTACCCGATTTCTTGGGCGAAAGCACCGGGAACTCGGTTTCCCAGTACCGCAACACGTAGGGCTCAAGCCCCAGGAGTTCGCTGACTTCACCGATCTTGAAGTACAGCTTATCCGGAATCTCCGGAGAGCCGGTCTGTAGCGCGACGTCCGTCATCCGTCATTGGACATCCTAACTCAGTCGGTCCCTATTGTCACGAGATGTTGCCCACTAGGCAGAAGAACCGTGTTTGGTCCGGCCGCCCCTACGGGTTTCGCCATGCCGTCCACTCGAACCGACCGCACCCGCCGGTCCAGAACGGCGATTGCCCGGCTCGTGCTCTCATAGGTGAACTCGATTTCCGCCGTTCCGCCAACCCGCGCCCCCTTCAGTTCGCCATTCAAACGCAGCAACCTCGGACCCACGCCCTCGCACCCATCCACCGTATGCACTCCCGCCGGAACCCACACCGTCTCGCCATCCCAGACCGGCCATGCGTGTCCGTCCACGCTGGCGGCGCCATGCCACGCCACGCCTGTCGGCATCGGTGTGTCCACCCGAATCCCGCTCCCGCTCTTCTCCATGCTTCGTACCGGCGATGCCGCCGCCGGCAGCAGAGGCAGATCCGGCGGCAGCAGTGAGGCTTCGAAATACAAACCGACCCGCGCGAAGCTCGCCGCCGCCGCATGGACCAGTTGAAACAGCTCGACTCCGGTCTGCTGCTTGGTCGGATACACGTCCTGGTAGCGCTCCACGATATTGATGTCGATCCCCAGTTGCCCGTCCCGGCTGGTCAATGCCCGGTACTGCCCGGCGATTGCCGCGTACCGGTCCGCTCCCAGGTGCCACACCGTGGCCGGGTCTTCCACCAGGAATGTAAAGCGGTGCTTCTCCAGCAGCGGCAGCACCTTCGCCGTATCCGCCCCGATCGCATCCCGCATCCGCGTGTCGAACCGGTCGTCCACATGCGTCAGAACCAGGTCCAGATCGGGCTTCCGCTGGCGGATCGCCTCCACCTCCCCGATCCACTCGGACTGCATCTTCTGCACCAGACTTCTGCGGAAGTCGAGAAACAGCCGCCGCGATGCCGCGTCTTTGCGCGTCCCGAACAACTCCAGAGGATCGAACCCGCCCTGCCTTCGGAACAGCGCGCGGACGTCGTCGTTCATCGGGGTGAATCGGGCCGGATTCTCCAGCCCTTCCAATGACTCGAAATACAGCTCGGCCAGGTTGACTCCGTCCCAGTCGAACCGGTCCACCAACTGTCCCACGCCTTTCGACACCGCCCGGAAACAGTCGCGGTTCGTGAGGTTCATCAGCTTGCGCCAGTCGAGTTGCGCGTCCTGCCGCAAGCCCGTCTTCTCGCGCCACTCCGGATGATCCGCCCAGAACTTCTCGCTGACATGCGGCAGGTCCAGCCACGCGTAGACCACGATCCCCTCTCGGTGGCACGCTTCGATCAACCGTCTTAGGTACGCGTCTTGTTCGCCATCCGGCTCGTAGAAGTGCCAGGCCGCGACGTGCAGGGCGGAGATCCCAGCCGCCCGCCAGCGTGCCGCGAAGTAATCCACGTCCACCCGCGACCGGTAGGCCGAGTCGAAGAACGCCCACAGCCGCGACGACCGGTAGGGCGCTACCAGTCCCAGGTCCGAGAACGCCTGCAGCAGGTATGGGAACCGCTCATAGCCGCGCTCCCCGGGATCCGTTGCCGCCCAGAGAACCGCTCCCCGCCCCCTCTGGAATCCCGCCAGCATCGGCGCCCCCGACCAACGCTCCCGCGCGAACACCCGCGCGCCCGCCGGTACCGTGAACACCGGCACATCGGCCCCCTTTTCCCATATGATAGGTAATTCCGGATCGTGTATGTCACTGATGCTATTGACCCGAACGGACTTGGTGCCGTGGCGGAACCCAAACGAGACGGCCAGGGCGGATTCGCCCTCCAGGCTCAGGATGACTCCCCCCTCCACCCGCTTCGCCCAGTCTCCCACTTCCGCCGTGCCGCCCCGAACCACTACCACCCGGGCCACATCTTCCGGCCGGCGCTCGAACCCGATCGACGACAGGATCTTGGGCCAGGCGCCGCCGTCCGGGGATGTCACGCTGTAATACGGGAGGTCCGCGGCCTGGACCACACACGCCGCCAGCAGCAGCGCCGCCCTAATGCACAAACGCATACCACACCCCTACCCGGAAATCGTTGAACGGCCGCCGCTGGGGAGTGCCGTCGTTGATCAGGTACGAACCTCGCACCGCGTTGAAAACGATGTACATCGAAGCCGGCATGGAGGACGAATGCAACCGTGCGCCCGGCCCTGTCTCCACGAAATTCGCCCAGGACTGCCGCGCCGTATCGAACGTCAGGTTGCCGTTCCAGTACAGTTGGCTCCGAAAGGACTTCGGTCCTATGGAATATCCCCCCCGCGACTGCGAGTACACCAGAAAGTCGTTGCCAAATCGGCTCACGAACACGCCGTCCGCGGTAGTCTCCCCGAACCATCCCGCCGATTCTCCTCCCAGAGGCTTGCCCACAAACCGAATTGCGTTGACCCCGCCCCGGTAGTCCGGTAACATATGGCCGGTCAAATAGTTGGCGCCGGAACCCACTTCGAACCACCCGCTCACTCCGTGCCACGCCGGAGTCCGCACTCCCGCCGCGAAGATCAACGATGTCTCGGAGTACAACAGCGGCGGACCGTTGCTCCGCATGTCGCCATCCAGGCGGATGCTCACATACGGCTGAAGCGGAAGCCCTGTACGGACCTCCGTCTTGACCTGCGCGTAGCCGAAGACATCGTGCCATCGTATGGAAACGATAGGGAAAAACCAGCCCGAAACGCGAAACCGCGCTTGCGCCGGGTGCAGATTGTGCCACGCCCGGTCGGCGGTCGCGGCGATTTTGGGGTTGGCGCTTTTGCGCGCCAGGCCATACCATCGGAACGCCTCCGCATCCTGGTGCAGGATGTTGCAGGCCCATCCCAGCTTCAACTCCACCTCGTCGTCGGCGGGGCCGGCTTCGTACGCCTGTTTCAGGTACCGCAGCGCATCCTTTAGATAGCCGGCCTTGATGCTGACCTCCGCCATCTCTTTCGGATCCAGGCCGGTTGCTCCATCCACGAACGCATGGCCGGCTTGCGGCAGCCCAAGCACCGCGCGGACGCGGTTCGCCAGGGACTCGTCCGGACCGGCCATCACCTGGTACAACAGCACCCGCGCAGCTTCTCGCATGCCGCGGTCCTGGAGCAGCAGACCCAGTTGAGCGGCCGAAAGCAGATCGTGGAACGGCGCTTCGGTCAGGGTTCGAAACTCCTTCTCGGCTTCCGCGTCGCGGCCCATCTCAAGCAGCAGGTAGGCCAATTCGCGGCGCAACTCCACGTTCTGCACATCCAGTTCCAGCGCCCCGCGGAATTCGTTGACGTAGGGATATCGGACGGCCAACAGTTCCCGCGCCGCCTCAGCCGTCCGCGCATCCGTGGCGCGGGATGCGGCCAGAAACGCCGATGCCGCCTGTTCCGGCCGGTTCATGGCCTTCCACACCCGGCCCAGGTCCACCAGCGTGGCACGCCGGTCCGGCCGCAGTTCCCAGGCTCTCCGGTAATGCTCCGCGGCCAGTTCCAGGTCGTCGCGCTGCTCCGCCAGGTTCGCCAGCTCGAAGTGCGAACCAAAGTCGTCCGCCCCTTTGCGGATGGCCTCCCTCCACCGCGCAATCCCCTCGGCCAGCGGCCCATCGATGTTCTGGAAGGCCTGTTCCGCCACCGCGTTCCCGGCCTTCCGCAGCCGGTCGAAAATGCGGCGCGCCTCGGCCTTCTCCTTGCCCTCGTAGCACAGGAACGCGTACTCCATCTCGACCTGCGCGTCCCCGGGAGCGAGTTGCATGGCCTCGCGGAACTGGGCGCGCGCCAGAGTATTCTCGCCGATCTTCAGGTAGACGTAGGCCAGATCTTTGCGGATCGAGGCCCGCTCCGGCGCCGCCAGAATGGCCTTCTGGAAACTGCCGATTGCGGTCTGGTAGTCCTTCGCGCTCAAGGCTTCATAAGCGCGGGCAAGCGGCTCGTAAGCCGGATCGGGCGGCTGCGCCAAGGCAAGGCTGCAAGCCGCGAGCAGTATGGCGACACGCATAATTGCTGACACATAGTGGCGCCAGTGCCCGGTTTCTCACAGGAATTCGCCGCAAACCGGGGCCGGACATGAGTTTTCGGCGCAGTTTGCCGGAGATTCGCTGTCTGGCCCCGGTTTGCCCTACGGGATGGGCCGCCCGGGCTTGCGCGCAAACAAGTACCCGCGCCGGCTGCCGTATTCCACGCCGGCGTAAGGCTCGCGCTCGATCGCCTCCTCCAGCGCAAACCCGGCGGCGCTGAGCCACTCCTTCACCTCGCCCGTCTGGAAGAAGACGAAATCCAGCTCCACCGCCTTGCCCCACCATTCCTCGGTGTGTACCACTGTGCAGCCAACGTGGAATGCGGCCAGCAGCACACCGTTGGGCCGCACCACCCGCGCCATCTCGACCAGAGCGCGGGAGACCTCGGAACGAGAGAAATGATGGATCGCGTAGAAGGCCGCAATTCCCCCGAAGGTGTCGTCCGCAACGTTGCCGAGCGCCAGCATGTCGCCCTGCTGAAACCCGATCTCAGGGTTCAGCCGCGCCGCTTGCCGCACCATTTCCGCCGAGAGATCGATGCCGCACGCCTCCGCGCCGCGGCCGTGAAGATAACGGGCCACCTGGCCAGGCCCGCATCCCAGGTCGCAGATCGGTCCGAGCCCGTCGACTTTCTCGATGAGCCAATCCAGCATCTTCCGGTCGAACGGCTTGCGGTCCATCTCGTCCTGGAATTCGGCGGCATACTCGGCGGCAACGCTGTCGTAACTGGATCGCACGTCCACAGGGTCAGCATAGCGCCCAGCGGCCACACTCTCCAGCTACCGGTCGTGCTTTCCTACACACCGCCCCCCGCGGCCCTGCCTGCCCGCCCGCCGGTCTGGCCGCCTCGCCCGCCAAACCGTTTCCCACCGGGCTCGGCTGTGTTCAAATGGTAGATCGCACGGCCGCGGCGCACCGCTGGCGCCGGCATGTCTCCTACCAATGCTCCTCTACGCAGCCACGATCCTGCTGAGCGCCTTCCTGCTCTTCCAGGTGCAGCCCATCATCGCCAAGATCATCCTGCCCTGGTTTGGTGGCTCGGCCGCCGTCTGGACCACCTGCCTCCTCTTCTTCCAGGTGGTGCTCCTGCTGGGATATCTCTACGCCCACCTGCTGGCTCGCTATCTCAACCCGCGCGTCCAGGCCCGCGTCCACGTGACTCTGCTGCTGGGCAGCCTGCTGGCGCTGCGAGTGTATCCCAACGCTTCCTGGAAGCCCTCGGGAACCGGGGATCCGGCGCTGGGCATTCCCGCCCTGCTGGCGGTGGCCGTGGGGCTGCCGTATTTCCTGCTCTCCGCTACCGGTCCCCTGCTGCAGGCGTGGTACGCCCGCCAATTCCACGGCGCCGTTCCCTATCGTCTCTACGCCCTGTCGAACGCCGGGGCCATGTTTGCGCTCCTCAGCTACCCGTTCCTCTTCGAGCCGGTCTCGACCACCCGCGAGCAGGCCGCAATCTGGTCGGCCGCGTACGGCGCGTTCCTTCTGTTATGCATGGCGACGGCCATCCGCGCCGGCCGCGCGGCGGACGTGGCGCCGCCCGGACCCGCGCCGGAAGCCGCCGCCGGGAACGGACAGCCGGGCGCGCGCGAGTACGCCTTCTGGCTTCTCCTGCCGGCCTGCGCCTCCGTGCTGCTGCTGGCCGTCTCCAACCACATCGCCCAGAACGTCGCCGCCATACCCTTGCTGTGGGTCCTACCGCTCAGCCTGTACCTCCTGAGCTTCATCCTGTGCTTCGACGGCCGGGGATGGTTCCGCTACCGCAGGTTCCCCTACGTGCCCCTGATGGCGGTCTTCCTGGGAGGCATGGCGCTGGCCATCGACGGACTCGAACATGCCCCCATCGCCCTGGTTGCCGCCCTCTTCGCCCTGGGATTGTTCGCCTGCTGCATGGTGTGCCACGGAGAGCTGACCTTGCTCAAACCGCATCCGCGGTACCTCACCCAGTTCTACCTCGCCATCTCGGCCGGCGGCGCGCTGGGAGGATTCCTGGTGGGGTTCGTGGCTCCTCACCTCTTTCATTCCAACTACGAACTGGAACTCGGCATGGCCGTCTGCGCCGCCGTCAGTCTGGCGGCCCTCGCCAACCACCCCTCGCCGGAGTGGATGCGCCGCCTCCTTCCGGGCCTCGAACTGCTGCCGGCGTCGCTCGGGTCGCTGCTGGCCGGCTATCTCGGTTTCCTTTACCGGGACCAATTTCTCGCCTGCGTTCACGTGGCCGTCCGTCTTCTCGCCAGGCAGTGGACGCCCACCCCCGATTTCGATGCCTGCATGCTGCTCCTGGCGCTGCTCTGGCTGGCCGGCGTCCTTCTGGTGCTGAGGCGCGGAGTCCGTCTGCGCTGGGTGGCCGAACACGGCGTGAAGCCGTTCGCCGTGGAACTGCTGGCGCTGATGCTCATCGGCTACCTGGGTTACCAGGTGGGGCACGCCAACACCGGCTATCGCAAGATGGTCCGGAACTTCTACGGCGCGCTGAAAGTCACCGATACCGGCCCGCCCGAGGAGCTGGATTCCACTCGCGGCCTGCTCCACGGGACCATCAACCACGGCGAACAGTTCCTCAACCCCGCGCGCCGCCGCCTGCCCACCACCTACTACGCCGAGGAATCGGGCATCGGGATTGCCATCCGCGACAAACAACTGGCCCCCGGCCGGATGCGCGTAGGCGTCATCGGCCTGGGCGCCGGAACTACCGCCGCCTACGGCCGGGCGGGCGACTACTACCGGTTCTACGAGATCAACCCGCTGGTGCGCGGCATCGCCGAATCCGATTTTACGTTCTTGAGCGATTGCCCGTGCCGCGTCGAGATCGCCATCGGGGATGCGCGTCTCTCCCTGGAACGGGAAGCGCCGGAGAATTTCGACGTCCTGGCCGTGGACGCCTTCTCGGGCGACTCCATCCCCGTCCACCTCCTCACCGGGGAGGCCATCGAACTCTACTTCCGCCACCTCAGGCCGGACGGAATTCTGGCCGTGCACATCTCCAACCGGTACCTGGACCTGCGGCCGGTGGTGGACGGCATCAGCCGCGCCACCGGGCGCGTGGCGCGCCTTGTGACCAACCCGGAAGACGACGCCCGCGACGTACTGCGCGCCGAGTGGGTGCTGGTGACGGCGCCCGTGCCGGGGTTCGACGAGAACGTCGAGAGCCGTTCCGGCAGTATCGAGTCCACCGGAAAGGTGAGGTTGTGGACCGACGAGTACAGCAACCTGTTCAGGATTCTGAAATGAGAGTGGCCTCGGCCTGAGAGAGGAATCATGCTCCTATATGCACTGACGATCCTGCTGAGCGCCTTCCTGCTGTTCCAGGTGCAGCCCGTGATTGCCAAGATCATTCTGCCCTGGTTCGGCGGAAGCGCCGCCGTGTGGGCCACGTGCCTGCTCTTCTTCCAGTTGGTGCTCCTGCTGGGGTACCTCTATGCGCACGCCTCCATCCGCTACCTCAAGCCGCGAACGCAGATGTTCCTGCACGTAGGGTTACTGACGCTCAGCCTGCTGGCTCTAGCCGTAATGCCCGTGTACCCGTCGGCCGCCTGGAATCCCTCGGCCACGGCAGACCCCACCTGGGGAATCCTCGGCCTGCTGGGCGTGTCCGTCGGTCTTCCCTATTTTCTGCTCTCCACCACCGGACCCCTGCTGCAGGCCTGGTACGCGCGCCAGCGCCGCGGCGCCATGCCCTACCGCCTGTACGCTCTCTCGAATGTGGGGAGCATGTTCGCCCTGCTGAGCTACCCGTTCCTGTTCGAACCGGTTTTCGGCTCGCACCGGCAGGCGGGCATGTGGTCCGTGGGGTATTGCGTGTTTCTCGGGCTGTGCGCCTTCACCGCCATCCGTTCCGGGACCGCGCCCCAGGCGGACGCCGAACCCGAGGTTGCCCCAGCCGGTCCCATCCCCGCTCCCGTGCCCCGCCAATACGTGTTCTGGCTCCTCCTGCCGGCCTGCGCCTCGGCCCTGCTCCTGGCCGTTACCAACCACATTTCGCAGAACATAGCGGCCATCCCGCTGCTGTGGATCGCTCCCCTGAGCATCTACCTGTTGAGCTTCATCCTCTGCTTCGACGGCCGCGGATGGTATTCCAGGTTTCCGTACCTGCCGCTGCTGGCGGTCTCTCTGGGCGCCATGGCAATGGCCATGGAAGGCTTCGACAAGGCGCCCATCTACGTGGTGGTTATGATTTTCCTCCTGGGGCTGTTCTCCTGCTGTATGGTCTGCCACGGAGAACTCGTCCGGCTCAAGCCCGATCCCCGGTACCTCACCCACTTCTACCTCACCATCTCGGCTGGCGGCGCCCTGGGAGGAATCCTGGTGGCCTTCGTGGCGCCCCACGTTTTCAATGGTTTCTACGAGTTTCCGCTCGCCTTGATCGGTTGCGCCGTGCTCACGCTCCTCGCGCTGCGCGCGGGTCCCGATCCGCCGTGGTTCCGCCTCTTCCTGCCCCCGGTGCGGACCGTGACCGCGGCCGCCGTGGTGGGATTGACCGGGTATTTCGGGTACGGCAGCCGTGAGCGCGTCATCGGCTGGGCTGATCATCTGGCGCACTGGGCCGCCCCGAAATGGACGCCGCCCAACAGTTTCGATGACTATGCCATCCAGGTGGCCTTCCTGATAGTCTCCGTATGGGTCCTGGCCGTGCTGCGCGCCGATTGGAAACTCGCCTGGATCCGGTCCATGGGCGGGCGCGCCACTTTCGGCATTGAAGCAGTGGCACTGCTGATTGCCGGGTACCTGGCGTATCAGGTGGGCCAATCCACCACCGGCCACAAGCTGATGATCCGCAATTTCTACGGCGGCCTGAAAGTCACCGACACCGGACCGGCTGAGGATTTCTGGTCCGTCCGCCGCCTGACCAACGGAACCATCAATCATGGCGAGCAGTTTCTCTACCCGGGGCGGCGCGATCAGCCCACCACGTACTACGGACCCGATTCCGGCGTCGGACTTGCCATCCGCGACCGGGGCAGGTCGCGCGCCATCCGCGTGGGAGTGATCGGCCTGGGCACCGGCACCATTGCCGCCTATGGCCGCCTCGGCGACTACTACCGGTTCTACGAGATCAATCCCCTGGTGTTCCGGATTTCCAACGCCGGCGCCGCCGGCCAGTTCACGTTTCTGAACGATTGCCCCTGCCAGGTGGAGGTGGCCATGGGCGACGCCCGTCTGTCGCTCGAGCGCGAGCCGCCCCAGCATCTCGACGTGCTGGCCGTGGACGCCTTCTCCAGCGATTCCATTCCCGTTCACCTCCTCACCCGGGAGGCGATGCAACTGTATTTCCGTCATCTCAAGCCGGATGGGATTCTAGCCGTTCATATCTCCAACCGTTACCTGGATCTGCGGCCGGTGATCGAAGGCGAGACGAAGGCCACGGGTCACGTCGCACGCCTGGTGGACACGGTTGACGACAACGCCCTGGAGGTGTTCGGAGCCACCTGGGTGCTGGTGACCGCTCCCAGCCCCGGCTTCGACTCCGAAGTGATTTCCAGTTCGACGGAACTTGCGTCCTCTCGAACCGTGCGTTTGTGGACAGACGACTACAGCAACTTGTATCGGATTTTGAAAAAATAAAGGTATAATAGGATCGCCGCGTTCCTATATCCCCTGTTATTGTGAGTCTGAGAGATGTCTGTTTCTCAGCCACGTGAGGCCGAATCACCAGTCTGTCTTATGAGGAAACCCACCATGGACGCCGTGCACAATCGAATCCCGATTTCGAAGATCGCTCTTCCCATCCTGGCCGCCGCGCTGCTGCTTCTGGCGCCGGGCCTCGCTCTCGCCACCACGTCCTTCCAACTGGATACCAATTCCGTCTCCCTGGTCGGGAGCCAAGGCGGGAACGTGAATGTCACTTCGAGCGACGGAAGCACGATTACGTACTCCGCCACGGTCGTCTATCCCGCCGATCAGCCGACTCCGTGGATTTCCATCAACGGCTACCCTCAATTCACCAACCCCGTGAACGGCCTGACCACGCCGGGCAGGGTCGGTTTTCAGGCCGCGCAAGTTCCGACGGACAACACGGCCACGGTCACCTTCCACGCGACTTCTCCCGCCGGTGTGACCGACGTCACTGTCACCGTCACTTACTCCGCTTACGGCGGCGGTGGTGGCGGAGGTGGCACCGCTTCGCTCTATTCCACCCCCAGTTCCGTGACTACGGACAACTCCGCCGGTCCGAACACGACGCAGCAGGTTACCATCTCCACCGGCAGTACAACCGCCGTCTCCTTCTCTCTGGGCTCGACCACTCCAGCGACGTGGCTCACGGTCTCGGTCACCGGTTTGACGGTGACCTCCAGCACCACGGCCACGCTGAGTTTGCAGTTCAACTCCAGCGGCATGGCGGCCGGTCAGTACAACTCAAGCGTCACGCTCAACTACGCGTCGGGGACCCTTTCGATTCCGGTCTACTACACTGTGATCGCCAGCACGGTGGTGACCCTCACGCCGCCCTCGGTGAACTGGAGCTACACGCCGGGTGGGAGCTTGCCCTCGACGACCGTCGCGGTCACCGCCGGCACGACCAGTTTCAGCGCCGTGGTGAGCGCGTCCAGCCCATGGATTATTCTGAGCTATCCCGGCGCACCTTCGTATTTTACGCCCGGGTCCGCGCTGTACAGCATCTCGACCTCTACCGGGTTCATAGCTATGTACAACAAGTCCGCCACCACTCCCGTGGCGGGTACCCAGGGTACGGTCAACGTCTCGGATGCCGCTGGCCATTCCACAGTCTTCTCTGTTACCTACAACGGAAGCGGCGGCGGCGGTACGGGCACGGTAACCGTGACCCCCAGCCCCGCGACGATGAGTTCGGCGCTCAATGCGGGTTGCTGCGCTCAGACCACCGTCACGGTGAATTCGACGGTCAGTGGGGCCTGGTCCGCCAGCGTGTCCAACGCCACCTGTGGTAGTTGCTTCAGCGTGTCTCCCAGCTCCGGCAGCATCACCGCCGGAACCCCGGCCGGCGTGACGATCTACGGGAACTCCACCGGACTTTCCACGGGGACGTACTCGGGCTCGCTGACGGTGTCGGTGACCGCCAACGGAGCCATCAGCCAGGCCACCATCCAGGCGAACCTGGTGGTCGGTGGCGGCGGTGGCGGCGGCGGCGCCGTAGTGGCTCCCACTACGCTGGCTTTCTCCGCCGACGTCAACCACCCGACGGCCATCGGTCCGCAATATGTGACGATCGCCGACCAGGGAGGCTACTCGGCCACCGTGACGGCCGGATCGCAATGGCTGAGCGTCGGCACGGCGTCCGGATCCTCGGGCGGAACCGCCAACCCGGCGTCGCTCCAGGTGGCCGTGAACCCGAACGGTCTGGCGGCGGGTCCTTATAGTGGGACGGTGTTGATCCAATCGGCGTCGGGCTCCACGTCGGTGGCCGTTTCCCTGACGGTTTATAACGCCCCCATCATCTTTGCCGCCGCCGGCGGTCCGGGAGGCGGGGGCACTGTAAACGTCACCGAAAACGCGGGCAACCTGGGGTCCGTGCCCAATCTATACATCTACACCAGCGACTCCTCGAGCATGAACTTGCAGGCCAGCATCCCCGCCACCACGACCTGGTTGCAACTGAACCAGACGTTGGGTTCGACGCCCAACAATTCGCTGTTTCCGCTGGTTTTCACCGCGTCGAACCTGCCCAACGGGCTGTACTCCACGACGGTTTCGATCACCACCCCGACGGCGCCGAATTCGCCGCTTTTGGTCCCGGTGGTGCTGTCGGTCGGCGGCAGCCAGGTATCCAGCGGTCTCGCCTTTTCGCAGTCGTCGGTCAACCTGAACGGGACGGTTAACGGCTCCACCACATCCTCGCTGCTGGGTGTCACGGCCAGTAACACGACTTCGTTTACGGCTACGGCCAGCAGTGCCGGCAGTTGGCTCTCGGTGACGCCCTCGGGAGGCACCGCTACAACCGCCGCAACCTACATCACCGTAATTGCGAATCCGGGCGGTCTGGCGGCTGGGACGTATTCCGGCACGGTTACGGTAAGCGGGGGCGGGAGCCAGGCCACCGCCCAGGTCACCTTCGTGGTAAGCACGTCGGGCAGCGGCGGCGGGAACGTAGTTTCCAGCCAGTCGTCATTGACCTTCACCTACCAGGCCGGCGGGACGATTCCCTCCAGCCAGAGCCTGCTGATATCCAACCAGGCGTCCGGCACCGGCCAGATTGCCTTCACGGTGTCAACCGCCGTGAGCGGCGGCACGGGCAGTTGGCTGGCGGCGGCCGTGAATACCGTGAATGGCGGCACGACGGGGCAGACGCAGGCGACCGTGGTGGTGAGTGTGAGTCCCGCGTCGCTTCCGGCGGGTCAGTATTCCGGGACCGTCAACATCGCTCCCACCGGCGGGAGCGTCCTCTCCATTCCCGTCACCCTGACCGTGCAAGGGGTGGCGAACGTTGCGGCGACCCCGCTCCAGTTGACCTTTTCCTACCAACTGGGCGGATCGATCCCCGCGTCCCAGGCCGTGCAGGTGAACGGCAGCGCGACGGGATTGACCTACACCGCGCAGGCGTCCACCATATCCGGAAGCGGCTGGCTCTCGGTCAACAAGCTCGGCGGGACCACTCCGGATGTGCTCAGCGTGTCGGTGAACCCGTCCGGCCTGGCGGCCGGCACCTCGTACACGGGCACGATTCTGGTCCAGGGAACCGGCTCGGCAACCGGTACCTCCAGCATCGCCGTGAGTATGACGGTCACGGCCCCGTTCCCCACCATTACTTCATTGCAGAGCGCGGCCAGCCTTTCGAACGGACCGGTAGGGGTGGTCTCGCCGGGCGAGATCGTTACCGTCTTTGGAACCGGCCTGGGACCCGCATCCCCGTTACAAACGGCCATCGACCCCACCACCGGCAAAGTGGCCACCACACTGGGCAACGTGCAGGTTCTCTTCAATGGATATCCCGCGCCGCTGACCTACGTGAGCGCCTCCCAGATCAACTGCGTGGTGCCGTACGAACTGGCGCAACTGACCCAACCGTACGTCGAGGTAAAGTACATGGGCCAGTCGTCCAACACGTATCTGCTGACCCAGGCAGCCACGGCTCCGGGGATCTTCACCATCGGCGCCGGCGCCGGCCAGGGGGCGATTCTGAATTCCGATTCCAGCTACAACGGAACCGCGGCGGGATTCCGGCCGGCAGCCGCCGGCTCCACGATCCAGATCTACATGACCGGTGAAGGCCAGACCTCGCCGCAAGGTGTGACCGGCAAGGTAAACTGCCCGTCCGGCTCGGCCTGCTCCATCTCCATGCTTCCGGTCCCCCTGCTGGCCGTGGCGGCGCTGGTGAACAACCAGCCTGCCAACATCACCTTCTTCGGGGAGGCGCCGGGGTTCGTTTCGGGCGTCATGCAGGTGGACCTGGTGATTCCGCCAGGTACCCCCTCGGGTCCGGCTTCGCTCGTAATTAAGGTGGGCAGCGGCAGCAGCCAGCCCGGCGTGACGGTCGCGGTGCAGTAAGGCGTTCGTGAACCGGCTTCCGGCGGAGGCGCGCGTCACCGTACAATTGTTCCAGGAGCCGGCGTGGAAAATCGGGAAATCGCGCGCATCCTTCAGGAAACCGCCGATCTGATGGAGATCGCGGCGGAGGATCCGTTCCGCATCCGCAGCTATCGGAACGGCGCCGCCGCGGTGGAGGGATACCCCGAGCGCATCGTGGATATCCTGAAGGACCCCGCGCGCCAGGTCACCGCCATTCCCGGCATCGGCAAGGGCCTCGCGCACGCGCTGGGGGAGATCGTCGAGCGCGGGAGCTGCGAGCGGCGCGACCTGCTGCTCCAGACCTTTCCGCCCACGGCGCTCGAGTTCCTCAAGATCCAGGGACTCGGCCCCAAGAGCATCGCGCTGATCCTCCAGCACTACCGCATCAGCACCATCGACGAGCTCGAGCGTTTGTGCGTGGAACGGAAACTCCGCGTGCTGCCGCGCATGGGCGCCAAGCTGGAGGAGAAGGTGCTGCGCAGCATCGCGCAATACCGCATGCACAGCGGCCGCTACCTGCTCAATTTTGCCGAAGGCGTGGCCGCGGAACTGACGGCGCTGCTGGGCGAGACGCCCGGGGTGGAGGCTATCACCCCCGCCGGCAGCCTGCGTCGCGGCCGCGAGACCGTGGGCGACCTCGACCTGCTGGTTACCGGCCCGGCCGCCCAAGCGGCCCTCGACCGCTTCATCGCCTGGCCCGGCGTCCAGGAGGTCCTGGGACACGGCGAAAACAAGGCCAGCGCCAAGGTCCGTGACGGCCTGCAAGTGGACGTCCGCGCGCTCGCTCCCGCCAGCTTCGGCGCAGCCTTGCAGTACTTCACCGGCAGCAAGGACCATAACGTGGCCATCCGCACGCGCGCCGTGCGCATGGGCCTGAAGCTCAGCGAGTATGGCCTTTTCCGCGTGGAGGACGATGCCAAGGTGGCTGGCGAAACCGAGGCCGGCGTCTATGAGGCGCTCGGCCTGCCCTGGATACCGCCCGAGTTGCGCGAGAATTCGGGCGAGGTGGAAGCCGCCGCCGAGGGCCGGTTGCCCCTCCTGGTGGAAGAGCGCGACATCCGCGGCGACCTGCACATGCACACCACCGAGACCGATGGCCGCGCCTCGCTCGACGAGATGGCCGAAGCCGCGCTGGCCCGCGGCTACCAGTACATCGCCATCACCGACCACTCGAAGGCGCTGGCCATGGCCAACGGGCTGGACGAAAAGCGCGTGGTGGCCTTCGCGCGGCAGGTGCGCAAGAGGAACCGCGACGGCCTCGCGATCCGCATCTTCTCCGGCATCGAGTGCGACATTCTGCGCGACGGCTCCATGGACCTGGCCGGCGACGCGCTGGCCGAATTGGACCTGGTGATTGGCAGCGTCCACAGCCACATGAACATGGAGTCGGCGGAGATGACCGATCGCCTGCTGCGCGCCCTCGAGTGTCCGCACCTGCGGATTCTGGGCCACCCCACCGGCCGCATCCTGCTGCATCGCGAGCCCTTCACCTTCGATTTCGACCGGGTGGTGGCGGAGGCCGTGCGCCGCGGCGTGCGCCTCGAAATCAACGCCAGCCCCGAGCGGTTGGATCTGAGCGGCGTCATGGCCCGCGCCGCCAGGGCCAAAGGCGCGCGGTTCACCATTTCGACCGACGCCCACCATCCCCGGCAGCTCGACCAGATGCGCTACGGCGTTCTGACCGCGCGCCGCGCATGGCTGGGACCCGAGGACATTCTCAATACGCTGCCGCTGGACCGCTTCGAAGCGGCCCTGCGAGCAAGGACAACATGAAAATCGTCTCTTCCCGTGAAGTTTACAATTGCGGACTCTTCCGCGTGACCGAGGATGAAGCCGTCGATCCCAAGACCGGCTTCACCATCAAGCGCTCGGTGGTTCGTCATGGCGGTTCGGCCGTGATGCTGGCCGAGGATGAGAAGCGGCGCATCCTGCTGGTGCGGCAATACCGTCTGCCGGCGGGGAAGTCGATCTGGGAATTGCCCGCCGGCCGCCTCGATCCCGGCGAAACGCCCCTGGCGGCGGCCAGGCGCGAGTTGAAGGAAGAGACCGGATACCGCGCGAAGAAGTGGACCCGCCTGGCGTCGTTTTTCGTGAGCCCCGGATACGTCGGCGAGCGCATGACCATCTTCCTGGCCCAGGACTTGACGGCCGGCGACGCCACGCCGATGGAAGACGAGCGCATCGAAACCGCCTGGTTCACTCGGGCGCAGATCGCCGAGATGATCCGCACGCGCAAGATCGAAGACGCCAAGACGATGGTCGGGTATCTGATGCGGCGGTGAGGGCGGAACGCCTGTGCCGGTGCGCGGCATGGAAGTGGATTCGCTGGTGTTATGTACTACATTCGGTATGGACGTGGGTCAACAAGGACCGATCCGGCTAAAAGGTGAAGACCGATGAATGACCTGTTCCTAAAGGTGGACGGTGTCAGCAACAGGGAACAAGCCCTCACGTCGTCGATCAACGCTGCGCTCCAGCGGAACAAGGTCTACAAGAACGATGAAAACTACGAGCAGCGAGAGCAGTTCAAAGCCGAATGGGCAAGGCTGCTATCCGATGAGGCAAACGCCTACAAGGGCACGGAACCGCCCGTTTCTGACGAACGACACTGCGCCGCAATTGCGCGAATCGCCGATAGCTTGTCGAACAGATTCAGCGAGCTCTTAGATGGCAGTCGGCTGCGGTTCGGGACCTCGCAAAAAGCATTCAACCTATATCTGAAATACCTCTGGGCCTTAGGCGAAGCTCAAATACCTCCCCACTGTCCAATCGACAGCGTGGTACTCAAGAGAGCGGGAATAGATGGCTGCTGGACCAAATCCGACAGTTGCGAGGAATACATGGGCTGGATCAGCCAGATCAGAAAGCAGCTCAAACTGGCGAAATGGGAAAACGACGTTTGGCTGCGTTGGAAAATCAACGATGCTGGCTTCTGACCCCATCAACGCACATTTCAGACACTACCAGGATGGGCGCCCGCGCGGAGCAATAGAGCACTCAGAAGATTCGAAAAAAAACTATGGGCCGCCGATGAACGCGGATCAAGACAATTCTTATCTGCGTTCATCAGCGTTCATCAGCGGCCAGTATTGTGTTGGGCAAGATTGAGTGCGATGGGCAGACAATACAGTAGTCCGCTAATGGCTTCGGTCCATGAGACCGCCGAGGGTCTTCACGCCGGCGGCGTGATGGACAAGCGCACCATGCGGGAATTCGACGAGCTTTGTCTGACGCCGGTCGAAGCGCTGAAGCCGAGGGAGATCCGCGCGCTCCGCCTGCGGGAAGGAGCCAGCCAGGCGGTTTTCGCCCGGTACTTGAACGTGACAACCGGCCTTGTCAGCCAATGGGAGCGAGGGGAAAAGCACCCGCACGGGGCGTCCCTCAAGCTGCTCGCGCTGGTGGCCAAGCGGGGGCTTGCGGCGGTTGCATGACGGCCCGGTCGGAGGGAGCGCGATCTCTGCGGCGGCTTCCTAACTTCACTGCCGCGATACCGGACCACCCTTGGGGGCCGGAGTCAGAACCGACAGTTCCGGGAAAACCGCAAAGTCCGCCGTATTGAAGGTGTAGATTCGCTGGATTCCGTTGGCTTGCATGGTCGCCACGATCTGCAAATCGAACACGTTTGCACCCGTGACCGGGCGGCGCTCCAGCAGTCGCATCCAGCCCGCAACCGCGTCCGACGGGGTTGGCAGGACATGTAGTCCGGGGAGCGCCAGCATGGCCGAAACGATGTTCAACGCTTCTCTTGAAGAACAGGCCGCAGCAACCCGCCGGGGGTTGGTGACGATCGAATAGAACTCACACAGTATCTGCGACGTGACGTAGAGCGCGATCGCCGGGTCGCCGGCTGCTTCCAGCAAGGCGCTGGAGGCCTCATGCTGCAGGGCGTCCGCATTTGCGGCGTACGCCAGAACGTTAGCGTCGAGCACCCCCGGCTCAACGGATGTCATCGTAGATATCCCGCCGATGGAGAGGGCCCATCGCCCCGAGATGCAAAACCGGCAACTTACCCGCTGGGCCGCTTCCGCCAGCGGCCTGGGGGGCGCCTCCGCGTTCACGCAGGAGCCGTTCCAGCAGCGCGTCCACGGAAACGCCCTGCCTCCGCGCTTCGTCGGTAAGGCGGGCTTCGGTTTCGTGCGAAACTTCGATACTCACGGGCTGCTCCTTCTTTCTTTCAGGATACCGTGACTGCTGAGTCTGCGCTGGCGCCTCCGCTCTTCACCGGCGCAGCCGAAAACCGGAAGGGGTGGGCGAACGCCACGCCGGCCTGGATTGAGAGCGCCCAAACTGGCCGATCCCGGATCTGCCTTCACAACAACCCGAGACCTCTAATCCCTTTCCTTTCTTATCCATCCCCCGCCGGATTTCAGACTCCAGCCCACCCCCATGCTATTGCTGGTACGGAAGGACCCATGCCCGCCATCATCTCCCACCACCAGCCGGCGCAAGCCAGACCCCTCGGCATCGTCGCTATACAAAAATACCGAACGAACCCATTTTTCACCCTCAACGCTAAGAAACTAAGCCTGTTACGCATACAAAAACGAACCCGATGGAACCCCCTGCGTCCGCGCCGCAACCGGCCCTGTTCCCCACCCCAAAGCGCCTCTGTCTTAGGATGTGCCGCGCGGTACCATGTTTCAGTCCCCGTGAGACTCCGGTTCCTGCTTCCGATCCTGGCCTTCGCCGCGCTGCCGGCCCGCCCGCAGACCGCGGCTGAGATTCAAGGCACGGTGGTAGACGCCCGCGGCGGCGAGGCGCTGGCCAACGTAGTCGTCGAACTGGCCGGCGCGCCCTACCGCGCCACCACCGATCCGGCGGGCCGGTTCCACATCACCGGTGTTGCGCCCGGCGACTACACGGTGAACGTCTCCACCGTGGGCTATCGCCTGGTGAAGAAGGCCTTTCACCTGGACGCCGGCGAGACCAAGGATTTCGAGGTGGTCCTCAGCCCCGGCACGTTCCACCAGACCGAGACCGTGGTGGCGCGCGCCGATCCCTTTGAGACCACCCGGCAGGATGCCCCTTCCACGCTGGTGCTGGCCGGCACCGACGCCAAGAACCTGGGCAGCGTGCTGGCCGACGATCCGCTGCGCGCCGTCCAGGGGCTGCCGGGCGTCAGCTCGAACAACGATTTCGACGCGCGGTTCTCGCTGCGCGGCGCCGATTACAGCCGCGTCGGGCTGTATATCGACGGCGTGCTGCTGCACTCGCCGTTTCACATGCTGGAAGGGACCACGGTCAGCGGATCGGGCACCGCCTTCAACGCGGACATCGTCGAGGAAATGGAGCTGTACGAAAGCGCGTTTCCCGGCGCGCTACGGAGACCGCAGCGCGGGCGTGCTGGACGTAACCACCCGCGACGGCAACCGCTCGGACTAACACCTTCCGGGTGGAAGCCAGCATGTCCAACGCCGGATTCCTGGCCGAAGGGCCGTTCGGGAAGAAGAAGAAAGGCTCGTGGCTGGTCTCCGCGCGCAAGAGCTACCTGCAGTACGTTTTGGAGCGCACCTTTCCGGACAACTCCCTGGTCTTCGGCATGGAGGACGTGCAGGCGCGGCTGGCGTACGATCTGAGTCCGCGCAACAGCGTCACCCTGTTCGTCCTGGAGAGCTATTCGGACCTGGACCGGTCCAGTTCGAAGAGCACCCTGGGCATCAACTCGCTGATGGAAGCCGGCTACCACTACACCCTGGGCAACGCCGGCTGGCGGTACTCGCCGAGCGACAAACTGCTGGTCAAGAGCCACGCGGCGTGGATGCGCGAGAAGTTCACCGATTCCAACCCCACGGACCTGCCGGTGAGCGGCGGCTACTACGGCGAGTGGGTCTGGAATACCGACGTCTCCTGGATGTGGAATCGGCGCGCGCCGCTCGAAGCCGGCTGGAGCGTGCGGCAACTCCGCGACGAGGGGTACACCAACCAATACCAGACCAACCGGCCGGCGCCGCTGGTGAAGGACCATTTCGACGGCAACGCCACGCGCACCGGCGGATACGTGCAGCAGTCCTGGCTGGCGTGGAGCGGGCGCCTGCGGCTGAATGCCGGCGAGCGGTGGGACCGGAACTCGCTCGACCGGATCGCCACCACCACGCCGGCGGCGTCGCTCTCGCTGCGCGTGGCGTCGGGAACCCACTTCGACCTGGGTTGGGGAGAGTACGTTCAATACCCGGAGATCTCGGTGCTGACGTCGCCCCTGGGCAGCCGCGGGATGCCGCCGGAGCGATCCATCCACGCGGTGGCGGGGGTGGAGCAGCGCCTGGGCGCGCGCACCCGGCTGCGCGCGGAGTTCTATGACCGGGCCGATCGCGACATGGTTTTCCAACCGACCATCGATCCGCGTTTGCTGCTCCCCAAACTCACGGTCTTCGCTCCGCCGTCCAATCCTCTATATGCGGCTTCGCTGCGCGGATATGCGCGCGGCGCGGAGTTCTTCCTGCAACGCAGCAGTGCCAACCGGTTCACCGGCTGGATCTCGTACGCGTTCGGCCGGACGGGGATGCGCGACGGCGTGACGGGAAACCGGTTCCCCTCGGACTTCGACCAGCGGCACACCGTCAACGTATACGGCGGCTACCGCCTGCGCCCCACGGTGAACCTGAGCCTGCGCTGGAGTTACGGCAGTAACTTTCCCATACCGGGATACCTGACGAAGGTGGGCTCGCTCTACTACCTCACCACCGTTCGCGACCAGTTGCGGCTGCCGTCGTACCAGCGGGCGGACTTCCGCGTCAACAAGGCCTGGACGCTGAAGCGCTGGCGGGCGTCGCTGTACGGGGAAGTGGTCAACCTGACGAACCGGACCAACTACCTGTTCGACAGTTTCAACGGCTACACCACCAGCACACACCAGGCGTACATAACGCTCGACAAGATGTTCCCCATCCTGCCCAGCGTGGGCTTGGTGCTGGAGCGGTGAGCGGCGCCCGCTCAGCCCAGCGACAGGCTCACCACCGTCTCCAAATGGTAGGTCTGCGGGAACAGGTCAACCAGCGTGATCTTCCGCATCTTGTAGCCGCCCGCTACCAGCGACGCCAGATCGCGCGCCAGGGTGGCCGGATCGCAGGCCACGATGGTCAGCAGGCGCGGCCGCAGTTCCTTCAGCCGCTCCACCACCGGCTTGCCCAGGCCGGCGCGCGGCGGGTCCAGCAGCACGAAATCCGGCGCGCGCTTCAGCTTTTCCAGGAACGCCTCCACCGTCAAGGCCTCGGTGCGCACCTGCGCCACGCCGGCGCGGTCCAGGTTGAACCGCAGGTCGCGCGATGCGCCGCCGCCCGATTCCACGGCCGTCACCTGCCGGAACCGCCGCGCCAGGGGCAGCGTGAACAGCCCCACCCCGGCATACAGATCCAGCGCCGAATCCCCCTCGGCGCCCTCGAGCGCGGTCTCCGCCAGCCGGTCGATCAGGAACCGGTTCACCTGGAAGAAGGAGTTGCTGCTCACGCGGAACTCCGCGCGGTAATCCAGCGCGCCCTGCACCATTCCCGGGATGTTCTCGCCGCACCAGTCGAAGAAGCGGCGCGCCACCGGCCGATCGGTGTCGTAGACGTTCAACTGCACCTGGTTTTCGTCGGTGAAGACTTCGAGCGATTGCACGAATCGCGGCCAGCGCGGGTCGTGCAGCATGGCGGCCAGGGCGCCGATGGCCTGCTCGGTCTTGGGCGAGGCGATGGGGCAGGTCGAGGTGGGGCAGAGCTTGTGCGAGCGCGGCTCCCAATAGCCGATCTGCCCGTTCTCGATGTGAAGCTGCACGCGGTTGCGATAGGCCCACGGTTCGCCCGAAACCACTGCGATTTCGCCCGGCGGCGAGATCTTGCCCAGGCGCCGCAACTCCTCCACCAGGATGGTCCGCTTGGCCGCCAACTGGAATTCGTGCGGCGCGTGCTGATAGTGGCACCCGCCGCAGCGCCCGAAAACCGGGCACAGCGGGGCCACGCGCTCGGCCGAGGGCTCCAGCACTTCCAGCATGCGCGCCTGCACCAGGCCGGGCTTCTGGCGGTCCGGCGCCGCGCGAACGCGTTCGCCCGGGAGCACGAACGGAGCGAACACCACGCGGCCGTCCAGCCGGGCGAGTCCGTCGCCGCCGTAGACCAGCTTTTCCACCATGACTTCGAAATTGCTTACGATAAGATGTACTCCCGCTTACCTACCATGAGAACACGAGTCTTCTCCGGCATGCAGCCTACCGGAAACCTTCACATCGGAAATTATCTGGGGGCCCTCAAGAACTGGGTGCGCATCCAGGCTGACTACGAGTGTATCTTTTGTATCGTCGATCTGCACGCGGTCACCATTTACCAGAACCCGGCCGAGTTGCGCGCCAAGATCTCCGAGACCGCCGCGCTCTACCTGGCGGCCGGAATCGACCCCAAAATCTGCTCCATCATGGTGCAGTCCGCCGTGCCGGCCCACGCCGAGCTGGCCTGGATGCTGACCTGCGTCACGCCCCTAGGCTGGCTGGAGCGCATGACGCAGTACAAAGCCAAGGCGGCCAAACAGGAATCCGTGAGCGACGGCCTGCTGCAATACCCCGTGCTGATGGCGGCCGACATCCTGCTCTACCAGGCCGGCATCGTTCCCGTGGGCGAGGACCAGGCGCAGCACCTGGAGTTGACCCGCGACGTGGCGCAGCGCTTCAACTCACTGTACGGCGAGACCTTCGTGGTGCCCGATACCAGCCTACCCACGGTGGGCGCGCGCATCATGGGCCTGGACGACCCCACGCAGAAGATGAGCAAGTCCGTGGCCGGCGCCAACCATGCCGTGGCGCTGCTGGATCCGCCGGACAAGATCCGCAAGACCATCATGCGGGCCACCACCGATTCGAACCCGGCCGTGGATGTTGGCAACCGCGGGGCCCGGCGTGCTGAACCTGCTCTCCATCTACCAGGCGTTTTCGGGCGACACGGACGACGCCATCAAGGCGCGCTTCACCGGGATGCGCTACGGCGACCTGAAGAAGCAGGTGGCCGAGATGGCGGTGGCGCATCTGGAGCCGTTCCAGGAGCGGTACCGGCGCATCGTGAGCGAGCCGGGCTACCTGGCCGGCGTGTTGAAGGAGGGCGCAGAGCGGGTGGCGCCAATCGCCGATGCGACCGTGCGCACGGTCAAGGAGCGCATGGGGCTGTACACGTAGGGGCCTTTGTGGGGCAGACTGGCGGTCTGCGGCGGGCTGTCAGTCCGCCTGGGCGGCATTGGCAGACGGTCGCGGGAGGCGGGTTGACAACCCGCCGCAGGTTAAAACCTGCCCCACAAACCGCAGCTTAGGCATGAACCTCGACCGCGGTGGTCAGGATCTCGCGGCTGAGCGCAGCCGAGCGCTCTTCATCGGTCAGCGTCTCCAGGAAGAGGTCGATGGCCTCACGGATATTGGCAAGCGTCTCCTCGACAGTTCTTCCCTGCGACTGGCATCCCTTCAACTCCGGACACCAGGCGTAGCACCCGTGGTCGTCCCGCTCGATTACGACGCTGACCTTGCCTGCCATACGGCCACTTTACCGCCGGGCGTCGATACGTGTGCGGACCGAAACGGGCGCAGTTCGCTGGGGCAGCGCCTGGAGGTCGAGCCGGCGGGGCCAAGACGGCGAACTGGTGGTTTGAGTTCCCTCAAGAGGAGAGCCCTGTTGGTGACGGCATCAGGCTTCCGAGTGGTTCAGTGAAAGGGGGCGATAACGTGAACGTCGTCAAGGCTCGCAATCCTGTCCACGCCGGTGAGCGGGACAGGGCCAAAATCAGTGCTTCCGTCAAGCTGGCCGACTCCGCTGGGACGATGCGGCCGCCGCCGGGAATGCGATTCCTCTCGAACATTGGCAAAACCGCCACGCGCGTGGCGGTTTTGAGTTACGTAAGTTCCATGGAATCAACACTTACAAGAATCAAAACCGCTACGCGTGGCGGTTTTGGCCGTCCGGAGCGCCGCTTGCTACAATTCCCTTAGCGCCGACACAAGCGGCGACTACCGATCCGCGTGCCCCCGGGGCCGCATGTAAGTCCGGGACTTGATCGTTACGACAGGTACCAAGGCGATGCCGAACAACCAGAACCGCACCTCGCAATGCCGCCCCTCCGCGGCGGATTTCCTCCAGGCCAAGACCCAGGGACGCAAGCTCTCCATGGTCACGTGCTACGACTACACCTTCGCCCGCCTGCTCTCGGCCACCGCCATCGACGGCATCCTGGTGGGCGATAGCGCCGCCATGGTGGTGCACGGGCACGCGTCCACACTCTCGGCCACGGTCGCCATGATGCGCCTCCACACCGAGGCGGTGGCGCGCGGCGCGGGCGCGAAACTGGTGGTGGCCGACATGCCGTTTCTCTCCTTCCGCAAGGGCATCGGCGAGGCGCTGGAGGCGGCGCGCGAGATCGTCGCCGCGGGCGCTCACGCCGTCAAACTGGAAGGCGTGGACGGGCACGAAGACGTGGTGCGGCGCCTGACCCAGAGCGGCATTCCGGTGATGGGGCACCTCGGGATGCAGCCGCAATCGGTGCACGCCTACGGCGGTTTCCGTGTGCAGGGGCGCAGCGAGGAAGCGGCCCAGGCGATCCTGCGGCAGGCCGGCGCGCTGCAGGAGTTGGGCGCGTTCGCGGTGGTGCTGGAGTGCATCCCCGCCGCGCTGGCCGGACAGGTGACCGAAGCGCTGCGCATTCCCACCATCGGCATTGGCGCCGGCGCGGCGTGCGACGGGCAGATTCTGGTGCTGCAGGATCTGCTCGGCATGAATACCGATTTCAAGCCGCGGTTCGTGCGCGCGTTCGCCGATGGCGCGGGCGTGGTTGCGGACGCGGTGGGGAGCTACGTCGAAGCCGTGCGGGCCGGCGCGTTCCCGGCGGTAGCGGAGGCTTACGAATGATGCGGGTTTGGAATACCGTGGAGGCGTGGCGCGAGCGGCGCGGCGAGATCGAGGGCCGGAGCGTGGGCTTCGTGCCCACTATGGGGGCGCTGCACCGCGGGCACGCCTCGCTGGTGGAACGCTGCCGCCGGGAAAACGAGATCGCCGTGGTCAGCATCTTCGTGAACCCCACGCAGTTCAACGACGCGCGCGATCTGGACCGCTATCCTCAGCCACTCGATAGCGACCTGGCGATGCTCGAAACGCTCGGCGTGGACGACGTTTTGGTACCCGCCGCCGCGGATCTCTATCCGCTCGGCTACGCGTTCCGCATCGAGGCCAGCGAGATCACGGAGTTGATGGAAGGCGCGCGCCGGCCGGGGTTTCTGCAGGGCGTCATGACCGTCGTGCTGAAGCTCCTTAACCTGGTGCGCCCGCGCCGCGCCTATTTCGGCGAGAAGGATTACCAGCAGATGCAGACCGTCAGCCGCATGGTGGCGGACTTCTTCATTCCCACGGAAATCGTCGCCTGCGCCACCGTGCGCGCGCCGTCGGGGCTGGCGGAGAGCTCGCGCAACCGGCTGCTTTCCGCCGCGGGCGTCGAAAAGGCGGCTTGCCTGTGCCGCGCTCTGACCACCGCCGCGAGCCCCGCCGAGGCCATTGCGACGATCGAGGCGGATGGCCTGACCGTCGAGTATGTGGAAGAACACTGGGGCCGGCGGTTCGTGGCGGCATACCTCGAAGGCGTGCGGCTGATCGACAACGTCCCGTGGGGCGGACCCCCTGGTCCGCAGCCGGCCCCCTGGCCGGCTTCTGGCCAAGAGCACGCACCTGATTCTACGACCGAAGAGCGGGACGGGGGCGTCCCGCGCGGACCTGGGGGTCCGCCCCACAACTGAGGTCCCTATGCTGCTCTGTCTCGATGTCGGCAATTCCCAGATCTTCGGCGGAGTGTTCGAAGGCGGCGATTTGCGAGCCACCTTCCGCCGGACCTCCAACGTCCGCGCCTCCTCGGATGAATACGGAACCTTCTTCCGCGCGGTGCTGCGCGAAAACGGCGTGGACCCGGGCACGGTCTCGATGGCCGCGGTCTGCTCGGTGGTGCCCGACGTGATCCACTCGCTGCGCAACTGCTTCCGCAAGTACTTCGGCTTCGAGCCGTTCCTGTTGCAGCCGGGAGCGCGGACGGGTTTGAAGATCCGCTACCGCAATCCGCTGGAGGTGGGCGCCGACAAGATCGCCAACGCCATCGGCGCGGTGGCGCGGTATCCGGGACGGAACCTGTTGATCGTGGATTTCGGCACCGCGACCACGCTGTGCGCCGTCACGCGGGACAAGGAGTATCTGGGCGGGATCATTACGCCGGGCATTCACACGTCGATGGCGGCGCTGGAGGCTGGTACGGCGCGGCTGCCGGTGGTGGAGATCGTTCGGCCGCCCGAGGTGCTGGGCCGCTCCACGGTGGAGAGCATCCAGTCGGGCCTGTATTACGGCACGCTGGCGGCGGTGCGGTCGCTGATCGCCTCCGTCACCGAGCGGCATTTCGCCGACGGACAAGCCGGTGGTGCTGGGCACCGGCGGATTCGGACGGCTGTTCGAGGAGGAGCGGGTGTTCGACGCCTTCGTGCCGGAGTTGCCGCTGATCGGGTTGTGCCGCGCGGTGGAACTGGCGCAGGGGTGATCCCGGAAACCCGGGTTCTGTCCCCGGGTTTATCGGCCCGCGGCGAGGCGGTCGGCCAGGATCGGCGGCAACTCGGCGTCGCGAATCTGCTTTTGGGCGGCTGCCACGTCGTACGCGGTGCGGCGGAAGGTCACTACCTGGCTGTCGGAATCGTAGAGCACGCTGGCGGCGCGGGGATCGCCGTCGCGGGGTTGGCCCACCGAACCGGGATTGATGAGGTAGGCGCACTCCGGGTCGATGGAGAACGCCTGCGTGTCGCGGCGCAACGGGGTGCGGGGAATGCTCTCGACGCGAGAGCGGTTCCAAAGGAAACCTCCCTGCACATGGGTATGGCCGAAGAAGACCACGCGCCGTTCCAGGTAGCCGAACGCCTGCGCGGCTTCACCGGACCCCATCACGTAATCGTCTTCGTCGTAGGGAGCGCCGTGCACCAACTCGAAGCCTCCCACCAGCAGCGGGCCCTTGGGCAGGGCGCGGATGTAGTCCGCGTTCCCGGCGGTGAGAGTGCGTTGGGTCCAGAGCGCGGCCAGGCGGGCGACGGGATTGAACCACTCCAGGCCGTCGAGGCCGGTGCACGAGCGGTCGTGATTGCCGCGCACCACCAGGGCGCAATGCTCGCGCACCCATTCGGTGACGGCGTTCGGGTCGGCGCCGTAGCCCACCAGGTCGCCGCAGCAGAGCGCCTGGTCGTATTGCCCCTCGGAGGCGCGCACCACGGCGTCCAGCGCATGCCAGTTGGCGTGTATGTCGGTCAGAATCAGGTAGCGCACGAAGCCCCGAGTTATGCCTTTCTCAGTCTCACGACGGTTATCTCCGGCAGAGCGCCGATTCGCGCCGGAATGCCAATGGTACCAATGCCGCGCGTCACATAGGCGGCGGCGTGCCCCAGGCGGTACAGTCCGTGGACATAGGGTGTGAAGAACCGGGCGGGATTGACGGTCTGCTCCAGAATCTCGATGGTCACCTGTCCCCCGTGGGTATGGCCCGCAAGCACCAGCCCATAGCCCTGCCGGGCAGCCACGGGGAACACGTCGGGACTGTGGGACAGCAGCACATTCAGGGCGCCGGGCGCCAGCAGCCGCTCGGCGCCGCGCAGGTAGGACGCCTGTTGCGCCTTGGATTGATAATCGACGCCGGCCAGGTTCAGCGTGGCGCCGCCGAAGCGGAGGGCCTGGGCTTCGCCGCGCAGGAAGCGAATTCCCAAGCGCGCGCCGGCCGCCTGGACGTAGGCTTCGCCGCCGGCGTAACGCTCGTGATTCCCCATGCAGCCGTAAATACCGGCATCGGCCTTGAGGCGGGCCAGTTGGCGGATGCAGGCGTCCAGCGGGTCGCCGACGGTGGAGATCAGGTTGCCGGTGACCACGGCCAGGTTGGCGCCCAGACCGTTCGAGGCATCGATGACACGGGCGAACTGGCGCTCGCTCAGGAACGCACTCAGATGGATGTCGCTGAGATGCAGCACGCGCAGACCGTGGAGCCCGGCGGGCAGCCCGGCGATGGGCACGTCGATCTCGCGGACATGAAACCCGGTGCGCGCCACGAACCCGCCGGCCAGAGCGGCGATGGGCGAGGCCATCAGAACGTTGCCGGCGGCGCTAAGGACGCGGCGGCGGCCCGGGTCCATGCGCCGGGGGAACCGCTGGCAGATGTGGCGCACGGCGAACGAAACCGCCAGGGCTCCGCCAACCGACAGGAAGTAGCCCAGGGCGACGGCGCCGGCCAACAACGAGGCGGAACCGGGAAGCCGCAGCCAGGCCACTACTTCGAACATGCCGAGCAGGAACCCGAACACCACCAGCGCGTCGAAAAAGACGATGGCGGCGCGGGCGGCGGTGAGAGCGCGGCCCCGGAAGCGCCGCCGGGCGAAGCCGAAGAGGATGGCCGTGACGCGCCATTGCACCCAGAGAAGGAGAATCAGGATGAAGAGATCGATCAACCGGAGAGTCGTGCGATCGGACCAGGGCCCCACAACTCCATTGTAATGGGCGACCGCGGAACCCGTTTGGCTCAAGGGGAACCTGTATGATCGACTATCCGGCCAGCCAGGCTCCGATGACGATTCCGAGCGCCGCCACCACGGCGGTTTCGGCGCGCAGGATACCCGGCCCGAGCGACACCGCCCGCCAACCCGCGGCCGATGCCAGATCGCGCTCCTGCGCGGTCCAGCCGCCTTCGGGGCCGATCAGCAAAGCCACCCGGTCCGTGGCTGCGCGCGCCACCGGCAGGATGCCAAGAAACGGCGGAGCGGAGGCTTCCTCCAGAAAATAGCGGTAGCCGGCTTCCACCGCCAGACCGTGCTCGAAGCCAACGGCGGGAAGGATCTCGGGCAAGCGGGTACGGCGCGACTGCTGGCTGGCTTCGCGGGCGATGCGCACCCACCGTTCGCGGCGCTTCACCGAGGCTTCGAAGAGGCCCTTTTCAGAGCGGGCGGCGTTGACCGGCAGGATGCGCTCCACGCCCAACTCGGTGGCCTTTTCGACGATCCATTCGAAGGCGTCGAACTTGACGAGCGCGGCGCAGAGAGTCACGCGCACCGGCGCGGGCGCGGCTTCGAGCGGCTCGACCAGGCGGAACAACACGCGATCGCCGTGAGCTTCTTCGACGCGGGCGAGGTAGGCGGACCGGTTATCGGAGATCTCGTAGAGTTGGCCCTCTTCGGCGCGCAGGACGCGGGCGAGATGGCGGGCTTCCTCGCCGCGTAGCTCCGCGGTTTCTCCGTAAATAGCGTCAACGAAAAATCTTCGGCGTGCCAAGAGACTATTGTAGTAGGCGGGCGGGGCGGAACTGGCGGCAGGACAAGAACCGGGGGATAGACGGAGTCCGTCCCAGCTATACGTCGAGGTTCTTCACATCCAGCGCGTTTTCTTCGATGAACTTGCGGCGGCTTTCGACGTCCTCGCCCATGAGCGTAGAGAAGATTTCCTCGCTCTGCACGGCGTCCTCGAGACGCACCTGGAGGAGCGTGCGCTTCTCGGGGTTCATGGTGGTCTCGGCCAACTGCTCGGCGTTCATTTCGCCCAGGCCTTTGTAGCGTTGCACGCGGGCGTCCTTCTTGCCCTCGGTCTTGACGTACTCCAGGAGGTCGATCCAGTTGGGCTGGGATTGGCGGTTCTCGTTCTTGACCACCACGAAGGGCGGTTCGTTGAATTTGGCGATGGCTCGCGCGAGCGACCGGAAGCGCCGGAACTCGGGTTGTGCGGCCAGGGCCAGGCCGATGGAGCGTTCGGCGTTGGTGGAATCGTGGTAGACGACGGCGAATGAGGAGTGTTCCTCGTCGCGCCGCATCTCGGGCTTCACACCCAGTTGCCGCAGCGATTCGAACACCGGCTTGAGATTGGCTTCGTCCTGGAACTCGCTCTTGTGATCGAGGCGCAGACCGACGTTGGAGAGGACTTCCACCACGCGGGCGTCGCGCAGGCGCCGCTCCACCTTATGGAACATCTGCTGGTATTCGTCCAGGCTCAGCAGGAAGGTGCGCAACTCGCCGCCTTGCAAAGTGACTTTCGGGCCGGCGCCATTGGAGTGGATCTCGAGCGTCAGGTTCTCGGTGGCCCGGCGCATGATCTCCTTGGTGAATTCCTTCTCGTCCTTGATATATTTCTCGCTCTTACCCTTCTTGATGAGGTAGAGCGGCGGCTGCGCGATGTAGACGTGCTCGCGCAGAATCAACTCGTGCATATGGCGGAAGAAGAAGGTGAGCAGGAGGGTGCGGATGTGGGAGCCGTCCACGTCGGCATCGGTCATGATGATGATCTTGCCGTAGCGGAGTTTGGAGACGTCGAAATCGTCCTTGCCGATGCCGGTTCCGAGCGCCGTGATCATGGCGCGGATTTCCTCGTGGGCCAGCATCTTGTCGTAGCGGGCCTTTTCGACGTTGAGGATTTTTCCCTTGAGCGGAAGGATGGCCTGGAAGCGCCGGTCGCGGCCCTGTTTGGCGGTGCCGCCGGCGCTCTCGCCCTCGACCAGGAACAACTCGCAGCGCGCGGGATCTTTCTCCTGGCAATCGGCCAGTTTGCCGGGCAGGCCGCCGGAATCGAGAGCGCCCTTGCGGCGCGTTAAGTCGCGTGCGTGCCGTGCCGCCTCGCGGGCGCGCGACGCTTCAATCGCCTTGCCGACGATCTTGCGGCCGATGGTGGAGTTCTTGTCGAAGTACTCGCTGAGCTTCTCATTGACGAACTGGGTCATGAAGCCGGCGATGTCGCTGTTGAGCTTGCCCTTGGTCTGGCCTTCGAACTGGGGCTGCGGAACCTTGACGCTCACCACCGCGGTAAGGCCTTCGCGGACGTCGTCGCCGGTGAGACTTTCCTTTTCCTTGAAGAGGCCCTGGGCTTGTCCGAAGGCGTTGATGGTGCGAGTCAAGGCGGTGCGGAAGCCGGTGAGATGGGTTCCGCCGTCCACGGTATTGATGTTGTTGGCGAAGCTCAACTCGGTGACGGAATAGCCGTCGTTGTACTGCAGCGCCACTTCCATGGAGAGCGTTCCGGCGCTGTTCGGCAGTTCCCGGTCGGCTTCGAAGTTGATGGGCTTTTCGTGCAGCACCTGTTTGCCGCGGTTGAGGTGCCGGATGAACTCGGCGATTCCGCCGGAGTACATGAACTCGGTGGTCTTCTCGGGGTCGACGCGTTCATCGGTGAGCGTGATTTTGAGACCCTTGTTGAGGAAAGCCAGTTGGCGGAGGCGCTGCGCCAGCGTGTCGTAGTTGAACACGCTCTCCGTCATGATGGTGGTATCGGGTTTGAAAGTCACGCGCGTGCCGGTTTTGCGCCCGGCTTTGCCGACCTTCGTCAGCGGCCCTTTAGGGATGCCGCAGGCGTATTCCTGCTGCCACGTATAGCTGGGCCCGGTCTCGCCTTCGGGCCGCCAGATCTCCAGTTCAAGCCGCTCCGACAGCGCATTCACGCAACTTACGCCAACGCCATGAAGGCCGCCTGAAACTTTGTAGCTTTTGGAATCGAATTTGCCGCCGGCATGCAGCTTGGTCATGACCACCTGGGCTGCCGAAACGCCTTCTTCCTCATGCATGTCCACGGGGATGCCGCGGCCATTGTCGATTACGGTGACGGAGTTGTCGTCGTGGATGGTAACCGAGACTTCGTTGGCATAACCGGCCAGCGCTTCGTCTACCGAATTGTCGACCACCTCGTACACCAGATGGTGCAAGCCCAACTCGCCGGTGGAACCGATGTACATGGCCGGGCGCAGGCGCACGGCTTCAAGCCCCTCCAGCACCTTGATACTCGTGGAATCGTAAATATCTCCGGAGGCCCCGCTGGCGTCTTTGGGTTTACCGTTCGGGTCCTTCGGTTTTGCGTCGTCTTTCTCCGCCATTCTTCCTCAAATTCGCATGGGCATCACGACATACCGGTACTGATCGGTAATGCCTTCGCCGGCAGGCCGCATTTCACCGGCGCTCTTCTGATCCTTCAACTCGAACGAGACCTGGTCCTGAGGGATGACCCGCAGAAAATCCAGCAGGTATTGAGCGTTGAATCCGATTTCCAGATTGGGGCCCTCGTACTGACAAGATACGCTTTCCTCGCTCTCACCGGTCTCCGCCGAAGAGGAGAAGATCCGGACCTCGCCGTTCGTGAACTGCACACGAATGGCGCGGGAACGTTCGTCGGCGAACTGGGCAACGCGTTCGATGGCGGACTTGATCTCGTCCTTCTGAAGCGTAGCCGTCAGCGAGTGATCCTTGGGCAGAACGCGCTCGAAATCGGGGAAGTTGCCGGTTAGCTTGCGGGTCATCAGCAGACGATGCCCTACCTGGAAGAACAGATGATTCTCGTCATCCGAGAAGACCGCCTTTCCTTCGGGGCCGACGTCATCCGCCAGTTTCACCAACTCACCCATAGCCTTTCGCGGAACCAGGGCCCGAAACTGCTGGGTCACGGTGGTACCCTCGGGCAAGGGCGCTTGCACAAATGCCAGGCGATGGCCATCGGTGGCGACCATGGTCAAGCCTTCCGGCCGCATTAAAAACAACGCACCATTCAGGGTGAAGCGGGATTCCTCCGCGGAGATGGCGAACGACGTGCGCCCGATCATGGAGGCCAGTAATTTGATCGGCACCTGCGCCACGGCTTCCGGCATTCCGGGAAGCTCCGGGAAACTCTCGCGCGACATGCCGGCGATGCGGGTGCGCGAGCGGCCGCTGGTTATGGAGGCCCACTGGTTTTCCTGAAACTTCATGCTCAGGTCGCCTTCCGGAAGCAGGCGCGTAAAATCCAGCAACTTCCGGGCTGGAACCGTTCCCGAACCTTCTTTTTTGACCTGTGCCGCACAGGAGCAGCGGATCCCCAATTCGAGATCCGTGGCGGTGATCGTCAGACGATCATCAGCCGCCTCCAGCAGTACATTGGAGAGAATCGGAATGGTGGTCTTCTTCTCCACCACACCTTGGGACAGACTCAGTTCTCGTACCAGATCGGACTTGCTGACAGTGAATTCCATCGGACCACAGCTCCTATCCTACGTAGGCTGTCTAGATACCACTATTAAAGAACCGTATTCATCGGGCCTGTGCAAATTGTTGAATACTCTCTAAATTATACTAAACTCAACTACTTTTGGCCACTGCAAAGTTGCAAACAGGAGCGGATACAGGCTGCGGAAAGTGCGCAAAAGCCAGGTCGTCACCGGATTTCCACAGTTTTCCTCGATAGTTATTGGGGGGCAATGTGCAAAACCTTGCAAGCTCATTGCAATGAGTCCATTAGACTGTGAAGCAGCCTGTTTAAATCCGCATCATGATGGCGCATCTGGTCGATCTTGTTTATGGAGTGGATCACGGTGGTATGATGCTTGCCGCCGAAGGCTCTTCCAATCTCCGGTAGGGAAGCGTCGGTCAACTCTTTGACCAGGTACATGGCCACTTGCCTGGGGTAGACGATCTTCCGCGTGTTGCTCTTCTCCTTGAGTTGCGACTGCTTGATGGAAAAGCGCTCCGCGACGGCTTTCTGGATGGCGTCCATAGTGACCCTGCGATCCTGGACATGAACCAGGTGTTTGAGAACCTGCTGGGCCATCTGCAGATTGATGGGGGTGCCCGTAAGCGACGAATACGCCATCAACTTGACCAGCGCACCCTCGAGTTCCCGCACATTCGACTTGGTTTTCGACGCCATGAAGGAGCGGACTTCATCGGGAAGTCTGATGCCCTCGGCCTCGGCTTTTTTGTCGAGAATGGCCATTTTGGTCTCGAGATCCGGTGGCTGAATGTCGGCCATCAGTCCCCACTCGAAGCGCGAGCGCAAGCGTTCCAGCAAGCCCGGAATGTCCTTGGGGGGCGAATCGCTGGAGATGACGATCTGCTTCTGGTGGTCGTGAAGTTCGTTGAAAGTGTGAAAGAACTCCTCCTGGGTGCGTTCTTTGTTGCCCAGCAACTGGATGTCGTCAATCAGCAATACGTCGGCGGCGCGGTATCTCTGGTGGAACTGAGGCATGCGATCGTTGCGGATGCAGGCGATCATCTCGTTCATGAAGCGCTCGCTGGAGGTGTAGATGATGCGCATGCTCGCGAAATTGGTCATCAACTCGCGGCCGATGGCATGCATCAAATGGGTCTTGCCCATACCCACGCCGCCATACAGAAACAACGGGTTGTAGCTGCGCGAGGGATTGGCAACCACGGATCGGGCTGCCGCGGCCGCAAACTGATTGCATGCGCCCACCACGAAGGAATCGAAAGTGAACTTGGGGTTCAGCGCTTGCGCCGCCCCTTCCAGGTCGGCCCATGCCTCGGCGGCAGGGACCACGGGGGCGCGCGAACCGCTGGGAGCAGCCACCTCGTAGCTGACCTGGCGTATTGGAAGACCCAACTCGCGAATGGCATTGCGCACAGCAGTGGAAAACTCCGCATCCAGCCAGTCGCGGGTGCCGCGGTCGGGTACGGAAACGAACAACGTATCGCCGGAGACGCCGGCAAACGCCGTACCTTTCAACCAGTTATCGTAGCTCTCCACGCTGACGATGGGCTTCAGGTGTTGACGGACCCGATCCCATAAATTCGTCGTCATCGCACACTAGTTCCCTGACATTTTCCACAACCTTTTCCACAGCAGTGTGGGGTTTCAGTTATGCCCGATCCGGAAGAACACCCAAGCGAGCCTCTCGGTCAACCGAGACAGTAGTCTAGCACACCGGAAACGTTTTGCTACAGTTTTATAAATACTCTATTATCAGTATGTTACACAGAACGTTTGACACCGGTATTGTTTCTGAAGGAAAATGTAGATTCCCCTAACGGGCGGGAGTAACTCAGTTGGTAGAGTGCGACCTTGCCAAGGTCGATGTCGCGGGTTCGAATCCCGTCTCCCGCTCCAGCATCTTCTGAAGTACCATGATGAATCGTTGGATCGTTCTTTCGCTGGCCGCCGCCGGTCCGGCGGCTTCTCTCTTCGCTCAGGACTACAAACTGGAACCGCTAGCCGCCGCGCCGCCGGATCTGCCGGCGGCTTACGCTCCACTGATTTCGGCCAACGGATACCGCGTCTCCGGGCCCACGGGGCCCAAGTGCGAGATCTGGTTTCGAAAGTCGATTCCAACCGGTGCGCAACCCGCGGACAATTCCATAGTTTTCGGAATCGCGCAAGGCACGTTGTTGGGAGTGATCCGCTTTTCCGCCAAGGGAGAAGACCGGCGCGGCCAGCTCATCAATCCGGGCCTGTACACCCTGCGTTACAGCAACGACCCGGTGGATGGAGCCCATCAGGGCGTGGCGCCGCAGCGCGATTTCGCGTTGATGACGCCCGTGGCCGCCGATGCCGATCCCAACTCGACGCCGGCGTTCGACGCCCTCGTGCAGATGAGCAGAAAAGCTTCCGCATCGCCGCACCCCGCGGTGCTATCGCTCGAGAGCCCGGCAGGCGGCACGTTTCCGGCCCTGGTGAAAGAGGGCGACACCCCGGACTGGGTTTTGTGCGTCCAGGTTGGCGACCTGAAGATCGCCATCATCCTGGTGGGCAAGGTTCAGGGCTGAACGGGCCCGCTGCCCTTATCCGACTGCGACCGCAGCGCGGAGGCAATTCCCTCCAGATTCCGGTTGATCCTGGTGAGGGTGTAGTCGATCCGTATCATGGCTCCGCCGATGGTGGCGACGAGCAATACAAACAAGAGCTCCATAGACCCAATTGTAGGCCCAATCCGTAGAGCCATCGCAGGGTAGCGGGCGGTTGAGCGGCATTGACAGACTCGCGCGGTAGGGCGAAAACACTGGGGGACAGAGTGCTCCGTCCACGCGGCGCGGGGGGATGCGGCGCTTCCCCGGGGAGACGGAGCGCGCCTTGGGACGGAGTCGTCCCCGCGTTTTCGCGGAGTGTCGCCGTGGGGCGAAAACATGACGGCTCCGTCCACGCGGCGCGGGGGGGGATGCGGCGCTTCCCCGGGAGACGGAGCGCGCCTTGGGACGGAGTCAGTCCCCGCGTTTTCGCGGAGTGTCGCCGTGGGGCGAAAACATGACGGCTCCGTCCACGCGGCGCGGGGGGATGCAGCGCTTCCCCGGGGAGACGGAGCGCGCCTTGGGACGGAGTCGTCAGTCAACGCGTTTTCGCGGTGTCTCGCAGTGGGGCGAAAACACCAGACCCACTCCAGTGCGCCGCCATGGCTTATGATTGTCTCTGGCCCATGGCCGAACGCGTGCGTCCGGCGGGGGCCCAGGACATCCGAACCGTGAAGCCGCCCGAAACCGCCCAAGACATGGCCGAAGAGCTTCGCAGGCAGGCCCTGCACGACCGCACCATCCTGTTGGAAGGAAACGGCACCAAACGCCAGATGGCGGGACCGGTCGAGGGCGCCGACGAATACATCTCCACCGCTGGCCTGAATCGGGTCATCGAGTACCAACCGCGCGACCTCACAATCAGCGTGGAGGCCGGGGTGCCTTGGCGGGACATGACCGCCCTGCTGGCGCAGAACCGGCAGATGGTCCCCCTGGACCCGCCGTTTGCGGAGGGCGCCACGGTGGGAGGGGTGGTGGCCGCAAATTGCAGCGGACCGCGGCGGAGGCTGTATGGCACGGCGCGCGACCTGGTGATTGGAATGCAGTTCGCCACCGTGGAGGGAAAGTTGGTCCAGTCCGGCGGGATGGTGCTGAGGAACGCGGCCGGGTTGGACATGGCGAAGTTGCTGATCGGGTCGTTTGGGACGCTGGCGGCGATCACGGTGGTGAACTTCAAGCTCACCGGCATGCCCGAGGTGGAGAAAACGTTTCTGGCGCCGTTCGGCTCGGCGCGGGATGCGATCCTGGGGCGCGACCGGATTCTGGCCAGCGGTCTGGAACCTTCGGCCCTGGACCTGCTGAATCCGGCGGCGGCGCAGACGGTGGCCGACAAGGTGTGGCTGCTGGCCGTCCGCGCGGGCGGCAACGGCGCGACCGTGCGCCGCTTCCAAAACCATCCGGCGCTGCGCGATTCGCTGGTGCTGGAGGATGCGTCGCAGGGCTCTCTGTGGCGCCAGGTGGAGGAGTTCACGCCGCAGTTTCTGGCCGCCAGGCCGAATGGCGCGGTGGTGCGCGCCTCGTGTACGCTGAAGGAGTTGGAGGCCGTCGTGGAGTCGTTCGAAGGCCCGGCGGTGGCGCGGGCCGGCTCGGGCGTCTGCTATGGCTACTTCGAGCAACCGGTGGCCGGGGCGGAGTGGATGGACGGCGCGGTGGGGCGAGACTGGAAGGCCGTGATCGAGTTCGCATCCGGCGAAGACAAGCCGGGGCTGAACCTGTGGCCGTCTCCCGGAGGAGATTTTGAGATCATGCAGCGGGTCAAGCGTCTCTTCGACCCGGGAGTCGTATTGAATCGTGGCCGTCTCTACCGTCTTATCTGAAAATGCCGCGTCAGGAAGCCCGGTGGGACCCAGGCAGTTCGACCTGGACCGTTGCATCCACTGCGGCCTGTGTCTGAACGCCTGCCCCACCTATCGGGTGCTCGGCCTGGAAATGGATTCCCCGCGGGGCCGCATCCGCCAGATGGCGCAGGTTTCCGAAGGCGCCCCCATCACACCGGCCTACCTGGAACATATCGGCCTGTGCCTGGCCTGCCGCGGTTGCGAAACGGCGTGCCCGTCGGGGGTGCGGTACGGGCGGATGATCGAAGACGCCCGCGAGCGGATCGAAACGGGGGGCAACCGGGGCCGGCTGGCGGGTTGGCTGCGGAACCTGTTTTTCGAGCGCGTGCTGCAATCCCGCGTCCACATGACGCTGGCGGGGACGGCGCTGTACCTTTTCGAGGCCAGCGGCATGAAGGCGCTGATGCGCGCGGTAGCCTCGCTCAAGCTGCTGGGCGGGTTGGGGGACCTGGTGCAGGTGGCGCCGTCGATCGATCCGCCGTTCTTCTTCAGCCAGATCGGCAAGACGTTTCCGGCGCAGGGCGAGAAGAAGCATCGCGTGGCCTTCCTGTCGGGTTGTCTCGCCAACCTGGCGTTTGCGCGGCTCAACGAAGCCACGGTCCGCGTCCTGCAGAAGAACGGCTGCGAGGTGGTGGTGCCCAGCGGCCAGGGCTGCTGCGGCGCGTTGCACCTGCATGCCGGTTTGCGAAAGGGCGCGCTGGCGCTGGCGCGGCGCAACGTGGATGCCTTGCTGGGCGGAGAGTACGACGCCATTATCACCAATGCGGGCGGCTGCGGGTCCACGTTGAAAGAGTACGGCGAATTGCTGGCGGACGACCCGGCCTACGCCGCCAAGGCGCGGGACTTCGCCGGCCGCGTCCGGGACGTGACGGAGTTCCTGGCGTCCATCGAACTCAATCCGGCGCTGAAGCGGCTGGATGCCGTCGTGACCTATCAGGACTCCTGCCACCTGGCGCACGCTCAGCACATACGGAGCGCGCCGCGGAAGTTGCTGTCCGCCGTTCCGGGCGTCACGCTGCACGAGATGCGCGGGGCCGACCAGTGTTGCGGCAGCGCGGGCATCTACAATGCCATCCACACCGGCATGGCGATGCAGGTGCTGGCGAGCAAGATGGAAGCCGTGAACGCGACGGGCGCTTCGATTGTGGCATCGTCCAACCCGGGCTGCATGCTGCAACTGCGGGCCGGGGTACGGTTACACGGCGCCGGGCAGAAGGTGATGCACGTGGTGGAGATCCTGGACCAGGCGTATAAGAACGAGGCCGCCGGGCGGGGCGGGAAGGGCGAAGCGTAAGGGGCGGGCCGGCGCTTTGAAAGAAGCCGGTTGGCAGGCGGAAGCGCCTGCCCCACCTACGGCGGCAATGTGGGACAGACGCTTTCGTCTGTCAACCCACTCTTCGGTCTTAGACGCCGGCGCCTTCACGCTCGTCGAAGGCCGTTTGCATGCCGGCAATCAGCCGCTGGGATTCGGCGCGGGGATTGGCGGCATCGGTGATGGGCCTGCCGATCACCAGGTAATCGGCGCCGGAGAGGATGGCGGAGCGCGCGGTGGTGCGGCGCTTCTGATCGTCCGCCGGTGACTCCTCGTCGCGAATTCCAGGCGTGACGACCAGCAAGCCGCCCTGCGACATCTCCTTTATTTGCTTAACTTCCAGGCCCGAAGCAATCACCCCGTCGCAACCGGCTTCGAGCGCTTTGCGCGCCCTGAAGAGGACCAGTTGCTCGACAGTGTGATGGGTGTACCCCATCTCGGCGATGTCGTCCCCGTCCATGGCCGTCAGGACGGTCACGCAGAAGAGTTTCAGGCCGCGATTGCCCTTAGCCCCGGCCGCTGCCCTCATCAGCGAACTGGAACCGTGGATGGTCAGGAACGACACGCCCAACTCGGATGCCCGGGAAATGGCCTTCCGCAGGGTCTCCGGAACGTCGTAGTACTTGTAGTCCAGAAAGACGCGCTTCTTTTCGGCGATCAGCGACCGGATGAACTCTTCGACGCCGGAGGCCAACTGCAAGGCGAGCCCGATCTTGAAGAAGCCGGCAACCCCATCGAGATCCTGGACCATCTTGCGGGCGTCGGCGACGGAGGGCAGGTCGAGCGCCACGATGAGGCGGTCGGGGGCGAGGATTTGGGGAGTGGGCATCGTAGGGGAAACCCCAGTCTAACAGACGGTAGCATCCTGAACCGTGCGGACTTGCCACGCCAGTCTAACCACGAGCGCCACCTGGCGCTCCGGAGCCCACCCGGGTCAATCCGCAAACGCCCTGCTATGAGTACGTTACTGTAGTACAACGATTTTCGTTGCTTTTACAGTGGAGCCTACCGTATGATTGTAATCAGGGAGAGCCTCTGAGATGGCAGCTACAGCACTTTCTACCGGGCAACGCCCATTGCCAGCCAACCCGGCGGCGGCTTCCGATTGGGTTCCCGCTCTCGTCCCTGGGCCATATTGGCCTTCATTCGAGCAATTCCGAACGGCTGGCAGCGGCGCCATCGAGAGCATCTGCCCCGGCACGGTTGGAACCCTTAGCGGCAGGACGGCTGCCATCCGGTTGCTGCGCGACGAGGATTTTCAGCGGCTACTCGGCCTCGCAGCGGAGGTCCACCGGCTGAGATCCGGCGTCGGCTTTCTCATTCAGGCCGCAAAGGTGGTTGCCAAACACCAAGACAAGGAAAGCATTGAGATGCTGGTCAGGTGCGCCTGCATGCTCGGAGACGCCGCAGTGCTTCCCGAGCGCCCCGGACATGGCACGTTCGAGCTGACGGCCGAGGAGCTCACCGCCAGTCCCGACGCTGCGGAAATCGACGTTGACAATATCCCGCGCCCCTCGATAGGCTAAAGCCACGTTGGGCGACCTGGCAGAACTCGAACGGGAGTTGAGCGGGCTTTCGCACACCGAGGACCCGCTCAAGAAGATTCAGCAGTTCTCCGAACAGTTGAAGAACTCCGCCGCGAGAATCCGCGTCTTCAACGCCGACGGAGCGTTCGTTCGCCCGCCCATATCGAGCGAGGAAACCCGGGCGCTCGGGTTCGACCAGCCCGACGACGCCTTCGCGCTGCTACAAGGCGACATCGTCTCGACCGAATGCGCCTACTTCCTCGGCGAGCGCGTCACCGGCTGCCCGAAGTATCTCGCGCTCAACTCGTCCTGCGATCTGGTGCCGCAGCGACGGCAATACGCGTCGCTCCTGCGCGTGAGTGAGGTCCACAAAGACGATGCCGCTCTGAAATCCAAGTTCGATCTGCTGCTGCGGTTCAGACGAAGGGAATCCATGTACCTGCCGGCGCTGCCCAGCGACAGCGAGCCGGTGGCGCTCAACGTGGTTCAGTTCGATGGTGTCTGCCAGATCAGAAGCGTCGATCTTCTGCTGGCGCGCCGGATCGCATCCTTGTCCCTGGTTGGCTGGCGGATATTCGCCAGCTTCACAAAGGTAGTCATGGCACGCGCCGGAGAGCGGGAAGTTCAAATGCGGCGCGCCATCGAACGGCAGCCCGTGCAGACGGAGTTCGACCTGCCCGCCTGATCCGGACTGAAGTTGCTCATTGGCGTCTGGTGACGCGGGCGGTCGGTCGCCAGCAGTATCCTGAAGCAAGCGGGGCTGAAATGAAATACGCGGTTCTTTTCGAACAGACCGAAACCGGTTACAGCGCGCACGTCCCGGATCTTCCCGGCTGCGTGCAGGGCCGGTAGTTGCCATGACGCCATTACCGCCCGGCGGCGGTTGCGCGGCCGAACGGGTTGAACACCCGACGGCGCGCGGATGCTTCGCGCGCTCTTGGTGCCGCTCACCTGACACCAGCGCGGCCGTTACTTGGGATGCGGGATGATGTCCACGATGTAATAGATGTCGTCCCGGATCAGGAAATAAAAGCGCCAGTCCTTGTTGACGCGGGCCTGCCAGAGATCCAGACCTTCGTCGTACTTCTTGGCACGGAGCGACGGGTGCCTCAGGTTTTGCTCCAGGAACCTCACCTGTTTGAAAAGGGCCCTACGCACGCCGGGGGGCAGGTTTTGCAAGGTCTTGCCGGCGCGTTCGGAGTAGTCGGCCTTCATCGAGAGCGTTTGGACTTAGGGGCGATCACTCGCTTTCTAAGCCGCGCCTTCATGTGGGCGATCATCTCGCCGGCGCTGTCGAACGGACCGAATGTGCGCCCGGCTTTGATATCGGCCAAGCCCTCCGCCAGCCGGGCATCGATGATGCGGCGCTGCTCCGTGGTGCATTCGTCGTCCGCGGCCGAGGGCTTTGGAAGGATGGTTATCACGCCGCCGGATACCCTGAACTCGAGGTCTTGGCCGTTCTTGTGGCCAGCCTGACGGCGGACGGACGGCGGCACCACCAGCGGGATCTTCGATACGTTCTTGACGGTGACGTTCATGGAAACGGTGAATCTGAATAATAGTGTAGCGCCGGAGCTATCCCTGCGCTTGGCCCCCGCCCTTGCCTCACCCACTCCGCCCGTGCTCAAGTAAGGATAGCTGGAGGTGAACCCCTTGCGCCGCTCGATCCTGCTGATATCCGCCGCCGTCCTCATGGCCAGCGCCGCCGCGCCCCAGAAGGACCCCGCCCCGGCGGTGGTGCGCGCTACGCTGGACAACGGACTGCGCGTGGTGATCGTGCGCGATCCGCTGGCGCCGGTGGCCACCGTCGAGGAGAACTACCTGGTTGGCGGCGACGAAACGCCCACGGGCTTCCCCGGAACGGCGCATGCGCAGGAGCACATGGCGTTCCGCGGGTGCGCGGGCTTGACCGGGGATCAGATCGCCGCCATCTATGCGCAACTGGGCGGCACCTCCAATGCCGATACGCAGCAGAACATCACCCAGTATTTCGTCACCGTGCCGGCGCAGGACCTGGAAGTCGCGTTGCGAGTGGACTCGGCCTGCATGCGGGACGCCCAGGACTCGGCGGAGGAATGGGCGCAGGAGCGTGGCGCCATCGAGCAGGAGGTGGCGCGCGACCTGTCGAACCCAGAGTACAAGTTCGTCACCCGCCTCAATGAGGATCTCTTTAGCGGCACCCCCTACGCGCACGATGCGCTGGGCACCAAGGAGTCGTTCGACAAGACCACCGCGGCCATGCTCAAGAAGTTCTACCAGGATTGGTACGCGCCCAACAACGCCATCCTGGTGATCGCGGGAGACGTGGATCCGGCGGCCACGCTGGCCAAGGTGAAGGAACTGTACGGGCCGATCCCGCGGCGCCAGGTTCCGGCGCATCCGAAGGTCGAGTTGCAGCCGGTGAAGCCCGAGACCTTCACGCTCGAAAGCAATCAGCCCTACGAGACCGTGTTCGTGGCGTTCCGCATGCCGGGAACATCCAGCCCGGACTTCGCCGCGGCGCGCATCCTGGCGGATGTGGCCGGCAGCCAGCGCGCGGACCTGTACGGGTTGGTGCCCGCCGGCAAGGCGCTGGGCGCCGAATTCGGCCTCGCCGAAAGCTATGACAAGGCCAGTGTGGGATTTGCGGCGGCGGCGATTCCAGCCAATGCCGACCCGGCCCCGATCATCGCCGAGATGAAGAAGATCCTCGCCGGGTATGCCGAAAAGGGCGTGCCGGAGGCGTTGGTGGAAGCGGCCCGGAAGGGCGAGATCGCCGGGGCGGAGTTCGAACAGAACTCGATTCCCGATCTGGCGGCAACCTGGTCGCAGGCGCTGGCGGCGGAGGGGCGCAATTCCCCGGCGGACATTGTGGAGGCGATGAAGAAAGTCACGCTGGCGGACGTGAACCGCGTGGCGAAGGCGTACCTGGGGGCGGAGCGGGCGATTGTCGCGACCCTGAAGCCGGCGGCCTCCGGGGAAGCGGTGGCGTCGAAGGGCTTCGGGGGATCGGAGGCGACCACGGCCGCGCCCACCAAGCCGGTGACGCTGCCGGAGTGGGCGGAAGGGCCGGTGAAATCGTTGCAAGTGCCGCCGGCTCCGCCGCAGCCCGCGGATGCGACGCTGGCCAACGGACTGCGGCTGATCGTTCGCACCGAGAAGGCCAGCCCGACGGTGACGGTGATCGGCTCGGTCAGACATCAAGCCGCGTTGCAGACCCCAGCCGGCAAGGAAGGCGTCGAAAGCGTCTTGCAGGAACTGTTCTCGTACGGGACGGTGACGCGCGACAGGCTGGCGTTTCAGGAAGCCCTCGACGATATCGCGGCGTCGGAATCGGGCGGGACGGATTTCAGTCTCAAGGTGCTGAAGCAGTACTTCGCGAAAGGCGTGGAGTTGCTGGCGGACAACCAACTGCACCCGGCGCTGCCGGACGAGGCGTTTCAGGTGGTCCGCGAGCAGACCGCCCAACTGGTGGCGGGCGAACTGGCCAGCCCGGGATACCGCACCAGCCGCGCGCTGGCGGCCGCCCTGCTTCCCAAGGGCGATCCGCTGCTGCGGGAGGCCACGCCGCAAACCGTCTCCGCGCTGACGCTGGCCGACGTGAAGGATTACTACGCCCACGTGTTCCGGCCGGACATGACCACCATCGCGATTATCGGCGACATCACCATGGAGGAAGCCCGGCCGGCGATCGAGAAGTGGTTCGGCGCGTGGAAGAGTTCGGGAGAGAAGCCGGCCGTCACGGTAGCGGCGGTGCCGGTGAATCCGCCGTCGGCTGTGCATGTGCCGGATTCGACGCAGGTGCAGGCCTCGGTGACGCTCGCCGAGCAACTGGGGATCAACCGGTTTCACTCCGACTACTACGCGCTCGAGCTGGGCAATCGCGTGCTGGGCGGCGGATTCTACGCCACGCGGCTGTATCGCGATCTCCGGCAGAAGAACGGGTACGTATACAACGTCGAAAACTCGCTGAGCGCCAGCGAAACGCGCGCGGCGTACTCGGTCAGTTACGGCTGCGACGCGGAGAACGTCTCGAAGGCGCGGCTGCTGGTGGAGCGGGATCTGGCCGCCATGCGCTCGACGGATGTGACTCCCGCGGAACTGCAGCAGGCCAAGGCGCTGCTGCTGCGGCAGATCGCGTTGAGCGAATCCAGCGAGGACGCCGTGGCGGGCGGGTTCGTGGCGCGGGCGGCGATTGGTTTGCCGCTGGATGAACCCACCCGCGCCGCGCAGAAGTACTACTCGATGACGGCGGGCGAGGTGCGGGCGGCGTTCGAGAAGTGGATTCGCCCGGATGCCTGGGTGCAGGTGGTGAGGGGGCCGGCGCCAAAATAGGCATGTCGATTTTCACCGCCGTTCTCATCGTTTTCGGCATTAGCCAGGTGTATTGGGGTTGGCGCGGATGCCGGCTGGCGGCCCGGCTCGTCGCGGCGCGCGGGCGGCGGTTGGCGGCCATCGGCGCGGCGCTGGCCGTCTACCTGGCGCTGCTCGAGTGGAATCTCCGCCTGGCGTGGAGGCGTCCGGTGGCGGTTCAGCTTACCTGGAGCGACGCCTTGCTGGTAGCGCCGTTTCTCTGGTGGGCGGTGAGCTCGCTGCTGGCGTTCCTCATCGTGCTGCCGATCGCGATTCTCAGATGTGCGGCCATTGCGGTGCGCCGGCGCCGGGCCCCGGCCGGCGGCGCCCTCGAATCGCCCGCGCGCCGCCAGTTTCTGGAACGGACGGCCACGGTGGCGGCGTCCGCGCCCTTTGTTGCCGGCGCCTACGGCTTGTTGTATGGACGGCTGAACCTGGAGACCACCGAACACTCCGCGCGCCTGGAGCGGCTGCCGCGGGCTTTCGAGGGATTCCGGATTGCGCAGCTTTCCGACATCCACATCGGGCCCTTCATGCCCGCCGGACAGATCCGCAAGTTCGTGGAGATCGCCAATGCCCTGCGGCCCGACCTGATCGCGCTGACCGGCGACTTCGTCACCTTCGACCCCCGCACCGCGCGGCCGGTGGTGGCGGCGCTCAGCGGCCTGCGCGCGCCGTTCGGCGTGTTCGGCAGTCTGGGCAATCACGACGCATGGGCGGGCGTGGAGGATTCGATCGCGGCGCTATTCCGGCTGACGGGCGTGCGCATTCTGCGCGGCCAGGCGGCGCCGATCGTATCCGGGGGCGAGTGGTTCCAATTGATCGGCGTGGATTTCCAGAGCCACCGCCGTTTCGGGCCTTCGATCCCGGTGACGCGCCTTCTGGGAGACATCGAGGGCCTGGTCGCGCCGGATCGCGCCAACATTCTGCTGAGCCACAACCCCGACACCTTCGACCGCGCGGCGGAACTGGGAATCGGCCTCAGCCTGGCGGGCCACACTCACGGGGGCCAGTTGGCGCTGGAGCTCATCAGCCCGGAAATCGCTCCCTCGCGGCTGGTGACGCCCTATGTCGCCGGGTGGTTCCGCAGACCGGGCGGGCAACTCTACGTCAACCGGGGCATTGGAACGATCGGGGTTCCGATTCGCGTGGGCGCGCCTCCGGAGATCACCGTGTACCGCCTGACGCGCGGCTAGGTCTTCGACCGCGTGATTTGGCGCCTTTGCCGGGCCGCTCGCTCAGAAGCTGTGAAGAAATCGGCCGGACTACCGGGTTGACAGACGAAAGCGTCTGTCCCACATTGCACTCGAAGGACTTGCAGCGAGGTGGGGCAGGCGCTTCCGCCTGCCAACCGATTTCTTCACAGCTTCTCACGCTCGCGGTTCCGAATGGGGCCACGCGGCGTATGGAGTGGCCCGCGGTGATCGGCCCGAAGACACCATCAAGCACCATTTTCCGTCGCAGCGCCGGCGCAATGAAGTTGCGGGTGAGAGGAAGCGATGAAACATCGGTGCGCAGGTCTTATGCGGCCTCGGGTTACCCCTCCGGCGGCACGGCGTCCGGGCAGCGGACAGTGGCATGTCCGGGGAAGGAAGTTCGGCCACCGAGTGGCATCCCGCGCCTGGTCACTGCTTGCCGATCTTCCTGCCGATGACTTCTCCCGAGACGATGATTTCCACCCGCCGGTTCTGCTGGCGCCCCGCGGCAGTGCTGTTGTCGGCCACCTGCATCGACTTGCCAAATCCCGCGGCAGTCAAACTGGAATCCGGCAATCCCTGGTCGATCAGGTACTTTTGAACCGAGTCGGCTCGCTGCTCCGAGAGCTTCTGATTGAACTCATCGCTGCCGGTGCTGTCGGTGTGTCCTTCAATGTCGAGATTCAATCCCGGATGAGCCAGCACAATCCCGGACAACCTGGCCAGTTTCTCCCTGGCGATCGGTCGAAGGTCGAATCTTCCGGTATCGAACAGCACATCGGCCATGTTGACCACCAAACCGCGCGGCGTGTCCCGGGTATCGAGGATGCGGTTGAACTGTTCCAGCAACTGGGCGCGGAGAGCCTCGGCGGCTTGGCGGGCCTGTTCGGCTTCGGCCCTGGCAGCCTCTTCCCTGGCCCTTAGCGCCTCGGTTTCGGCCTTCGCCTTGGCCTCCCTTGCGTCGGCCTCGGCCTTGGTTCGTGCCGCCAATGCCTCCGCGTCGGCCTTGGCCTTGGCCGCCTGAGACTCCGCTTCCATCTTGGCTTTCATGGCGGCGAGTTCCGCTTCCGCTTTCATGGTCGCCTCGCGGGCGGCAGCCAGCTCGGCTTGGCGCTGTACTTCCGCGTCGGCCTTCCGCTTGGCTTCCGCCGCATCGGCGGCCGCTTTGGCCTCGGCCTCGGCCCTGGCCCTAGCGGCAGCCGCCTCGCGCTCCTGCGCGATACGCTCTTCCTGCTGGCGTTGAACGGCGAAGGCCCGAGCATCTTCCGCGAACTCCACCGCCTGTCTGGCGGCCGAGACGATCTCCTTATTGCCGGCCTTGTGTGCCAGAGCATCTTCGGCTTTCTTCAGACTCGCGCTCAGCGTAACGAAAACGTCCGGCGCGTACCGCTCCGCGCCATGCAACCTCGCAATTTCGGCCGCGTTGCGCGCTTCATACATTTCCAGGGGAACGTGCTTGAGGTCAACAGACAGTGCGAGCGGATTCCCCGGCCCCCGATACTGGGCGAGCGCCATTGACTTGTACTCGTGGACCGCCAGGACCTCCCCTTTCGTGTCCTTCCGGATTTCATTCTTCAGCACCAGGATTTCGCTGGGCTGGTGAACCGCGAAGTACGGTTCCGCGGTGACGAACAGCGAGAAGGCCTGCAACTGAGTGCTCGTCTTGAGCCTGCCTTCTCCGGCGTCGTCGATGAGGACTTCGCCGAGATTATAGGTGCTTCCCTCCGGGGACACCGCCCACAGCACATAGGTAAGAAACGACGCCCCGAACTTTGTCGGTCGAGCCAGACTCCTGACGTCCGCTTCGACATACGTCGCCCCCCTCTTGGCCTCCACTGTCGCTTCGCCGTAAGCTTGGGGGACCGCGCCGGTGCCGATCAGGCCGACCTTTGTCGCGCCTCCACCCGCCCGGTAACTAATGGCCTGGAGCGGTATATTGGATTGATCGGCTACGGATGCGTTCCGCGGGGGCTGTCCAGCGGCGGCCCCGATGATCAAGAACTGCAACAACGACACCGTCGCGCTCTTCATGATCGTATCCTCTCGATTGGAGAGGCTTTCGCAAAGCTCAGACAATCCGCCGGTTTGCGGGCCGGGTTGCGAACTCGCAACCGGGCAGGGACCGATTGACAATCGCTCCGCGGTTTGACGACTCGCCCCACATGTGAAGCTTCCGAATTTTGCAGCAGCCTTTCGAGACCCTATTCTAGCCGGAATTTCCGGTTGCCGCAGTCGTCCGCATCTTCCTGCTTCGCCGCTATCGCAACCGGCCCAAACCCCGGCCTCCGCTCTGAACTCTCATCGGAGCCGCGACCTCAACGGAGCGGTTGGCACGGTTGTTCCGGAACCGGCCCCTGGCGCCGGGAATTCGGAGCGGCATGCGGCGGCTCTCCGAGGCGCCGGCTTCGCGGCGAGGACGAACCGAAACGCGCGGTCAGAGCGCTACTTGTTCGCCTCGGGCGGCGGCGAAGGCGGAGCCTCGGGCCAGCCGGCGATTTGCTCCTGGCTGGCGAGCACGGTGAGGCGGAAAGGCTCTTTGACAAAGCCGTCCGCGGTTCCCTGGAAATGGATCTGGGTTCCGGGTTCGGCCGGATGAGCAAACGGAACGCTGACCTTGAGCACCACTTCCTCGGTTCCGGCGCTGCTAAGGCCAACCGAGATTGTGTCGGGGTTGCCGGCCGGGTCGCAGCGGATCACCGTGCCCCGCAGTTTGGGGAGCGGCGACGGTTTCAGAGTCTCCAGAAAGTACTTCTCCCCGTCCGGCCCGGACAACTGCCGGTACATCCGCAGCCATGCCGCCAGCTCCGGATCGGCCTGGTTCAACGCCACTTCGGCATTGCGCTGCCGGATCGTCTCGGCGGATTCCACCTGAAAACCGGCGGGCGGGAACGGGCTGACGGCCGCGGCGGCTTTCAACTTATCGGCCCCGTCGGCGCTGCCGTGATAGGCGGCGTACAGACGGCCGGCCAGATCCTCCACCTGGCGGCGCCAGACTTCCGTCATCGCGCCCTCGCCGTGCATGGAGGCAGCCCGGAAGAATTGCCACGCCGCGGGAATCGGCTGGTTCCGTTGCGCCAGCACGAAGCCCAGCCAGGAGGCGATCTCCGCCCGCTTGGGGTCCAGTTGCAGATAGCCGGTGAACGTCTTCTCCGCTGCCGGCAGATCGCCGCGCTGCCACTCCACCCAGCCGATGGCGCGGCGCGCCAGCAGTCCGGCGGCGGATTTCCGCGTCCCCCAATCGCCGTCAGCCATGCCCTTCGGCTTCTGGCTGGGCGCGAAGTAGGCGTCGAGCCCCGCCTCCAACTGGCGCGCGGCCTTGTAGCCCACATCCAATGTCTGGGGCTTGGTGTCCTTCATCTCCGGTGTGAGCAGGGTACACCAGTAGACCCCCACGAAGTCGTCGGGCTGCCCGGCGAGCATCTCGCTCGCGGTCGCGAACATGTGGACGATGTCGCCGGAGACCTGGTAGGCGCCGAGAAAAAGTTCCCCGCGAGCCTGCCGCATTTCCGACTGGGGATACTGCTTCTTCCACTGGTTCAAGAGCTCCAGTTGCTTCTGGGGCGAGGCCTCGGCGCGAATCTTGAGAACCAGGTCGTACTCGTCGCGGCTGGTCCATCCCGCTGAAGCAGCGGCGGCTGCCAAGGCCGTCAACAGCGCAATCGCCAGGCCGCGGTTGAGAATCGCCGGCGGTTTTACCATGGGGTTCACCGTTTCACCGTGACCTTCTGTGGCGATCCGGCTTGAATCTCCACTTCCTGCGTGTCCACGACCTTTCCGTCCCGCACGCCCCGGACTTCATACCTGCCGGCCTGCAGAGACAGTCTGGCCGGCAGGTAGAGCACCTTGCCCTCGAAGACCACCGGAACCTGTTTGTCGGCGCCTTCGATATCCAGGCTCCCGGAGTTGGCATCCGGCGTGCCAGTCGCGGCGCGCCTGATCGCCAGGTCCCGGGTTTCGCTTGTGGGAGCGACTTCCACATGGAAGATGTCCTTCAGCAGTTGGGAAATGGCCGCCGTCTGATCGGCCGATTGCCCCGGCGACGGACCTCCTCCTCCGCCGGTTGCGGCGGTGTCGGCGGGCGCCTGGATGGGAGGCAGTGTGGCTTCAATGGCCTTTACGAAGCGCCCCTGGTCTACGGGTGAGCTGGCCAGGATCCGCTGCCCGGTGTCCCAGTCGGGCACCCCGAAGCCCATCCCGGAGAACATCTCCCCGATGGGTGGAGGCGGGGGAGCGGCGGCGTTCGCTTCGGTGGCCGCCGCCGGGCTCACGTCCTTGAGTTCGGCAAGCATCTTCATCGCCTTGGCGCCGCTCCCGGTGGCGCCGCGCACGCGGATGCCGTGGAGCATGAGCACGGCCTGGTCCACCTGCTCCTCGAGCAGGTAGCCGATGGCGCCCTCGAAGGCCGCATCGACGGCAAACGGGTCCAGCTTGACGGCGGTCTCATAGGCCTTCGCCGCAGCCGCGTAATCGCCCTTATCGAAGCTCGCCTGCGCATCGCGGCGGGCAGCGAGGTACGACAGGCGGTCTTCGGCGGCTGCCTGAAGACTGCCTCCCGGCTTCTTTCGTATGACCTGGTTGATGCGCCCGATGGCGTCGTCCCACTCTTCGCGCTGCTCGAAGTTTTTGGCGTCGGCCATCCATTTTGCGGCCATGGAAGCGGCGTTTTCTGCCTCCATATTCAGCGGCGGGTGGAAAAAGAACGTGGCCTTCAGACTCGAAATGGCCCAGGGAGTCTGATTGCCGCTGGTTTCGCTGGACACCGTGGCGCGCGTATGGTTGACCACTTCTTCGATGGTCAGGCCCGGTTTGCCGATCTCCACGGCCAGCGCCTCGGTGAAGTAGCTGTTCCTGCCGTTGGGGTTGTCGGCGGCGGTTTGGCCGGGGCCGGTGGAGAACACCACGTAACTCTCGTTGGGGGCGTTCTGCGGCTGGGCCAGGCCGGCGGACAGAGCGTTTTGCCGGGCTATCGGGTTGCTGCGGCAGGCATCCAGAATGACAATGCTCCGCTTGGGACGATTGCGCAGGCCATCGAATAACTGGGCCGCCGAGAACAACATGAACTTGGCCGCGACAACGCTGTCGGGCGCTTTGAAATCCACCGGCACCAGGAAGTTCTCATTCTCGATCTGCACGCCGTGGCCGGCGTAGAAGAAAAGCGCCGTGTCGCTGGGGCCCAGCTTGCCGAGGAATTCTCCAACCGAGGACTGCATGGCCACCAGGCTGGCGTTCTCCACCAGGGTGGACCGGAAACCGGCGTCCTTCAGCGCCTTGTCCATGAGGCGGGCATCGTTGACGGCGTTCTGCAGCGGGCTGACGACGTAGGAATTGTTGCCCACGACCAGGGCGTAACGGTTGCCCTCCTCCTGAGGCACGGCGGCGGCGGTAGCCAGGGCGAGTGCGCCCAGCAGAACGAGGTGGCGCGCGGTGTGCGGCATGGTTTCCTCTTCAGCGGAATGTCACCTGCCTGGAACGGTCGTCCAGACTGGGATCCCGATCGCTGGCGGCCGACACCAGCCGGCCACCGTTGTAGTTGTATCGAATCCTGGAGGACTTTCCCTGGAACTGGATCTCTTCGGAGACCAGGCGGTTGTCCTGGTATTGCAGAGTGCGTTGGTAGACCTTGGCGCGACGGGCGGCGTCGGCGCCCTGGTAGGCGTTCACCGCCAGCAGCCGCGAACCGTCCCATTCGAAGTCCACCCAATGGTCGGTCAGGACTCCCTTGGGATCGGCTAGCTCGCGGGCCTGGGAGACGCGGCCGCGGTTGTCGTAGGTGAACTGAAAGTAGTGAACGTCGTCCCAGACGAAGGGATCGAAGAAGCGGTTGCCGGCGATCCCGAGCGTGACGTTCTTACCGGTGAGCGACTGGATGGCCGCCGGATCCGCGTAGGGGTTGTTGGCCAGGCGCACCATGGAGCGGCGGAATAGTTCGTCCGGGTCCGTGGGGACGGGGCCGCGCGGGTCGCTGCCGGCGCCGGCCCAGGTGACGCCGGAATCGCGGTTGTCATAGCTGAAGACGATCTTGCGGTCGGCGTGAGCGTCCTTTTCGGACGCGGGAGTAATGGATCTGAGGCGATCGCCTTCCCAATCGAAGGTGAAGGTGGTCTTGCCGGAGGTGACGATGCGATCGATCCGGGGCTGGAAAGCCAGAGATACCGGGCAATAGAACACCCCGGCGGGCAGGGGAGAACCGGAGAGCCAGTCGGCCGCGCCCCCGCCGGCGGATTCCGGCGCGCGAATGGAAGCCAGCAACTGACGCACCTCGGCCCGGTCCTCCTCGCTGGCGTCCAGGTTGGTGGTGATATCCAGATAGCGCTGGAGGGCGGCGCGGCCGGATGCCGGGTCGCGGAGGATCATGGCGAGACGGCCGGAGACGGCCAGCAACTCGGCGTCGTCTTCTTTGGCTTCCAGCCCCCGCTTGACCAGATCGGCGGCCAAGTGAAAGTTGAAAGCGGCGTAAGCTTTGCGCAATTGGGTTTTGAGGTCGTCAAGGTTGTTGTCGCGCTGGAACTCGAGGCTGGCGCGCAATTCGACGGCCTTCTGGCGCTGCTCGTCGACGGCGCGCATGTCGTAATCGTCAAGCGCGGCCAGGGCTCCCCGAAACTGGCGCAGCGCGCCCAGTACTTCCGCCTTTTGCAGCAGCACCTCGAGATTGGCGTCGTCGACGCGCTCGGCGTCCTCGACTTCCGCCAGTGCCCGGTCGGGCTTGTTGACCTGGAGATCGAGCTTGGCGCGCTGCAGGTCCTGCGCGATCGCCGAGCGTTCTCCCTGGCTCAGGGACTTGCCGGAGCCCTGGCGATCCCTGGCCACCTGGTTCGAATAGTTCCCCCAGGCGGTGCGCATGCCGGTGCGCAGCACGGTGTCGGAAGGCTTGCGCATGCTGGCGAGGCGGAACTCGCGGTAGGCTGCGCCGTATTCCCGCTCCCCGCTGCGTTCCTCGCCCGCCCGCCGATGCAGCAGCAGGCTCTGGTTGAGGGCCTCGGTGAGCATCGCGGCCATGCTGCGGAAGGCCTGGTGGTAGCGCTCGACGTCGCGGTCCGCGAGCAGAAAGGCGTCCCACTCCCCGGCGGCGGCGAAGGCCCGCAGAATTGCCACCTTCCGGTCCAGCCATTTGCGTTTCCCGGCGAGCTCGTCGCGCAACTGCCGCTGCTCGGGTACGTCGGGGTAGGCGGCCAGCGACAGCTTGGCGAATTCGAGACCCTGATCGAGCGCCTCGACTCCCGCCGAGCCGCTCTCGAAAAGGTCGTACGGCTGCCGCATGGCCTGTTCGACGAACTTCCGCATCGTGCCCATGGCGGGGTCGGATGCATAGGCGTGGGCCGCCGCGGCCGTCAACTCAAGCTGGGTGGCGAACCCCTTTCCCTTGCCTCCAAGGAACTCCAGCGCGCCCTGATCCATACAGAGATGCGCCAGTTCCCCGGCGCCGCCCGGTAGGAAGGCCACGAAATCGGCGACCGGTACGTCCACCGGCGCTCCATTGTTGGCGGCTTTCCTGTAGGCGATCTTCGACATTAGCCAGATGGCGGCGAGGTCGCCACCGGCCGTTTTGGGCAGGCCGTCGGAGATGAAGTACTGGGGCGTGCCGCCGGAGTAGATGGCGAGCAAGCCCGAGTCGCCGTCCTTCAGAACGGGGCCGGCCAGTTTGACCGGCGGCAGTTTGTTGATGGGGCCGCGGAGCGTGGGTTGTCCGCCCAGGCTAAGGACCTTATCCTTGCCGCCCACCACGAGAGTCGCGGCTTCGGTGAATTGCAGCCTATTGCCGGAACGGAGCACGAGGATGCCCGCATGCGCTAGAACCGGGATCGCGAAACACGCTGTGATGCGGAATAGTGAGATCGTGCGGTTCGTAACGCCCTCCTCGAACCTCTATCAGCATTATATGCAATTGTCTTTATACCCCGGAAGGGTTTCGAGCGGCAGCGCCGTCAGCCGCGCGTCTCACACGGGACAGCCCACGGGGCAAGAACACCGCGGACAGACGGCTCAGTCTCTCCGCGCGGAGGGACACAGTGCGTCCGCGGCAGATGGCGCGCGCCTGGGGACCCAGCCGTCAGCCCCCGCGTTTTCGCGGCAGTGCGGTCAGCGGTGCCTCACTTCGATCTCGGTGACTACACTGGAAGCGGGCTTATCGGAGGAGTTGACCACATAAACCGACCCGGCGGGCTCGCCGGGGCTGAGCGGCTGGGCCACTTTGCGGATGGCGATGTCGCGCCCTCCGAATTGTTGCCGCATCCTGGCGACCGCGCTGTTGACCAGTGACGCGTCGGCCAACTGAGGGCCTCCCGAAACGCGAGGATCGTACGGCGGCGCGGGGGACGCCGCGGGCGCCGCATTCTGCTTCCTGATGCCTTGGTACAGTTCGTAGAAATCCTGGGGGTCGCGCGAGAAAACCAGCACCAGGCGCTCCGACCCAGGCGGGTCCTGGATCTCGAAGTAATATGCTTTGGGCACGCGGATCTTGCTTCCCGGATCGATGACGTTGCTTTCACCGGACATCTCGGCCGAAGGCAGCAGGGGCTGCCAGGAGCCGCTCGACTGCCGGGCGAGCACGTAGAGGTATCCCGAACGGTTGGCTTCAACCTCGATGGCCAGGCGGTCTCCCTTGCGGAACACGCGATCGGAATCCACCGCGACGCCCTGGTTCGCGTCGTCCACCAACAGAAGGTTATAGCGGATTCCCAGGTGCACGACCGGAACCGGCGCGGGCGTTGAGTCCGTGGACGGCAGAGCCGGGACCGTGCCGGCGGGAGCCTTCGCCGCAGCGGGCGCGGACGCCCTGGTTATGGGCGGCAGGGTGTCCTTCCGGGCCACCGCCAGGTAGAACAGTTCGCGCGCGCCTGCACCGGCAACGTTATGGGTCGAATCGTCCTGGGAGTTCTTTACGGTCGAATTCGTGGATTGGTTCTGCTGAGCGGCCGCTCCCCAAACAACCAGCAGGAACACGAAAACAGCAACGCTACGCCGGGTCATACGTACTACCTCCGATGCCGAACCAGGAGCCCTCGGGTTCCCCAAATCCGCTCTATTCTATCATGGGCACGATCCGCCGCCATGACCGTACCGCAGGCGCGCTTCACCGGGCAAGGCATCCGCAACAAAATCGGCCGTTGGCTCGCGGATTCGTTCGTGCGCCACCACTCCGGGTTACCCGGCCACGGTGACGATCACCTGGCGTTCGCGCGGGCGGTCGTCGAAGTCGCAGAGCACGATCTGCTGCCACGTGCCGATTCCGACCTTGCCGCCCACCACCGGGAAACTCTTGGCGGTGCCGGTCAGCGCGCTGCGGAGGTGGGAGTATCCGTTCTCGTCGCCCCAGCGGGCGTTGTGGGCGTAATCGGTGTTGGAGGGGGCGACGGCCTCCAGGGCGCGTTTCAGGTCGGATACGCACCCGGATTCGAATTCGAGCGTGGTGATGCCCAGCGTGGAGCCGACGCCCGAAACGTTGACGATCCCTGTCTGGATTCCGCTTTCCGCGACGATGCGCTCGACGCGCGCGCTGATGTTGACCACGTCGCAGTGGCCCTGGGTGGGGAGATGCAGGCTTCTTTGAAAGACGGGCATAGATACAGATTCGCAGATTGGCGGGGCACAAGTTGGCCACAGTGTGGCCAAACCCGCATTGGCGTCCTTTAGAAACAGTGAGTTGCGGTTCCAGATTGGACACACTGTGGCCAATTGCAGGCTCGCGCGACAACGCCGTCGGTCCCCCGACGCCTTACGCGCCTTCCCCGGTTTGCGGTTCCCGCAACTTGGTCTGCATGCACAGATTCATGACGGGGGTCGTTTCCCTGAAGACCGCGAGCATGGATTCGACCAGGTCGAGACCTGTCGAGCTGCGCACTTCGGCTTCGCGCATGGGATAGAAAAGCTGGAATCCGGCCCACTCATTCCTGGGCGCGGCTTCGAGCGCCCGCCGCAGCCTGGTAACGCCCGCGAAACCGGGCTCCGAAATGCGCGCGAATTCGGCATCCCAACTGCCGCCGCGGATCTGAAATCCTTCGCCCAGCAGGCGGGCGAGCTCGCGTTCCATGGGGCCCTTCGGCCGCAGGGCGCGGATCAGCCGGTGCCAGTCCCAATCCTCGGCGAGTTGGCACTGGCGGGACTCGCGCGGCGCTTTGACGTAGCCGCGCTCGACGCCCATGCCGCACTGGAACAGCCCCTCTTCGGGATTCATCGAGAGGAAAAACTTGGCGCAGCCGAAGCTGACGTTGCTGGATGCCGGTTTGGCCGCGCGGTTGGAACGCGAAAGAAAGCCGATCCAGCGCCAGAAGACACCCCGGCCCCAGCGCTCGGTGACGAAGCCCTCGCCGTAGCGCGATTCCAGCGCAATCTTGAGGATACGGGTGATGCGTTCCCGCTCCTCGAGGTTTCCCACGCGAATCCCGCGCTGGAAATCCAGAAACTCGGGCCGGAATCCGATGGAGGTTTCCATGGCTTCCCCGAAGGATATCACCCTCGGCTCGGTTCTGTGCGCACCCTCATGGATGGCGTCGAAACTGCCGATAACACTTGGGAGGCTGAACGCGCCCTAATGGCAATGACGGTTGGTAAGAAGATTATCCTGGTTTCCAGCGCCAGCGTGGCCCTGAGCACGGCCGTGGCACTGCTGGTGCAAAGCATGGCGATTCGCACCCAGGGTATAGACTTGACTCGCAATACCATGCGCGCGGCGGTGATCGAAGCGGAGAACGTGCGCGCGTCCATAGCCTCGCTGAGGGCGCGGAATGCCTTTGACGAGGCGGCCATTCTGCAGGAAGCCAAGGCCGCGCCGGATTTCCGCCAAACCAAGCTGTACGATACGGTTCCGGTGGTGGCGGCCTGGAAATCCATAGAGAAGGTGGCGCGCCAGGAGGGTTTCGAGTTCCGCGTGCCCAAGCGCCATGCGCGCAATTCGCAAAACGAGCCTAACCCTTCCGAGGCCGCGATCCTCGATGTGCTGGAAAAATCCGGGCAGGACGAATACTTCATGGCGGACCGGGCGGCCAACCTGATCGTCTATGCCCGGCCAATCCGCTTGACGGCGGATTGCCTGAGCTGCCACGGAGATCCCGGCAACAGCGCCACGCACGACGGCAAGGACGCAATCGGATTCACCATGGAAGGCTGGCACGCGGGCGAGGTCCACGGAGCGTTCGTGCTGACGGCCCACCTGGACCAGGTGGACCGCGTGGCCTCGGCGCGCGCGGAGTCCGCGGCTATGCGGACCACCTTGTTATGGATGTTACCAACTGGCCTGATCATCGGTCTAGGCTTCTTCTGGTACGGCCGGAAGTCGATCGTTCAACCGCTGCTCGATGTGGTTCGCGCCACACAAAGAGCGAGCGTCGAAACGTCGGGAGCGTCCCGCCAGATCGCCGCCGCGTCGCAGAGCCTGGCGCAAAGCGCCACGGAACAGGCGGCATCCGTTGACGAGATTCGCAACTCATTGGGGAATGTTACCGAGGAAACCCGGCACACCGCCGACGGCGCCCAGCAAGCCAAGGCTCTGGCCGACGAAACCAGTTCCGCCGCCGTGCGGGGAGCCGAGGATATGAAGCGAATGGATGAGGCGATGGGCGAAATCCGGGCGGCCACGCAAAATGTCTCGAGAATCGTCAAGACTATCGATGAAGTCGCTTTTCAAACCAACATTCTGGCGCTGAATGCGGCCGTCGAAGCCGCGCGCGCAGGCGCAGCCGGAAGCGGGTTTGCGGTGGTTGCCGACGAAGTGCGCAGCCTGGCGCAACGCAGCGCGCAAGCTGCCCGCGAGACGGGAACCCTGGTGGGCGACGCGCTGGAGCGCACCATTCGGGGCTCCGAGATCTGCAGCGAAGTGGTAACCCGATTGAAAGAAATCGAAAATCGCGGCACGCCTCTCAACCAGGCGGTGGGCGCCATCGCCTCCGCGGCCGTCGAACAGCGATCCACCATCGAGCGGGTCACGCTTTCCTTAGGGGAGCTGAATCAGGCGACCCAAGGCGTTGCCGCCAATGCCGAACAGAGCGCGGCGGCAGCCGAGGAGTTGAGCGCCCAGTCCCAGTATCTGATGGATTCCATCCAGGCCTTGAGCGGGCTGGTGGGCGCCGGAGAGTAGGGCGGACCCCCCGGTCCGCGCGGGACGCCCTCGTCCCGCTTTTCTCTCGCCGGAAGCGGGTCTACCGGCCCAAGCCCCAGCAGCAGCGAGCGGCGGCTCGGGCAATGCTGTTACACTGACGAAAAGCCTTGAATTTAGCGGTTCCGGTGCTCCCAACTGCTTCTCGGACCCGGGCCGCGGGACGGTTTCGTTTGCGTGTAGCGCTTCTGCAGCTCAACCCCACGGCGGGTGATCTCAACGGCAATTCATCGCTCATCGTTCGCGGAGTTCGTACCGCACAGGAGCGCGGCGCGGACCTGGTGGTCACGCCGGAACTGGCGCTGATGGGCTACCTGCCCCGCGACCTTCTGATGAGCCAGGGCTTCGTGCGCCGCGCCGGCGAGATGCTGGCGGGCTTGGCCGAAGATCTCAAGGACGCCCCGCCGCTGCTGGTCGGCGTTGCCACACCCAACCCCGAGGAAATGGGCAGGCCCCTGTTCAACAGCGCCGTGCTGCTGAGAAACGGCGTGGCGGGTCCCGCCTTCCACAAGACGCTGCTTCCCACCTACGACGTGTTCGACGAAGACCGCTACTTCGAGCCGGCGAAAGAGCCGCAGATCCTAGATTGGAACGGGTTCCGCCTGGGAATCAGCATCTGCGAGGACGTTTGGAACGACCGCGACTTCTGGCGGCGGCGGCGCTACCACGAGGATCCCATCGAGGCGCTGGTCAAGAAGGGCGCTGCCGCCATCATCAACCTTTCGGCGTCTCCGTTTGAGGCGGGAAAGCAGTTGCTTCGCGAGAAGATGCTGGGGCACATGGCGGCCAAGTACGGCGTGCCGGTGGCTTACGTGAACCAGGTGGGCGGCAACGACGACCTGATTTTCGACGGCCGCAGCGGCGCCTGGGATGCGAGCGGCCGGATGATTGCCCGCGCCCGGGGATTCGTGGAAGACGTGACGATCGCCGACCTGGAAACCGGCCAGGGAACCATCGCCCCGGACGATTTCGCGCCCGAGGCGGAGATCTGGCACGCGCTCGTGCTGGGCGTTCGCGACTACGCCCGCAAGACCGGCTTCGAGCGCGTGCTACTGGGCCTTTCGGGCGGCGTCGATTCGGCGCTTACGGCGGCCATCGCCGCCGACGCCATGGGCCCGGAAAACGTGCTGGGCGTGATGATGCCCTCCATCTATTCGAGCCCGGGCAGCGTCGATGACTCGGTGGAACTGGCCCGCAACCTGGGCATACGCACCGAGCGGCTGCCGATTTCGGGCATCATGCGGACCTACGAAGGCGTGCTGGCGGACGTTTTCCGCGGCAGGAAGGCGGATGTCACCGAGGAAAACATCCAGTCGCGCATTCGCGGAAACCTGCTCATGGCGCTGTCCAACAAGTTCGGATCGTTGCTGCTGACCACCGGCAACAAGAGCGAGATGGCGGTGGGATACTGCACGCTGTACGGCGACATGAACGGCGGCCTGGCGGTGATCGCCGATTTGCCGAAGATGATGGTGTACCGCGTTTCGCGCTGGCGCAACCGGCGCAAAGCCGACATCCCCGAGGCCATTCTGACCAAGGCGCCCTCGGCGGAACTGCGTCCCGACCAGACGGACCAGGACAGTCTGCCGCCATACGAACTCCTGGACGAGATCCTGGAACTGCACCTGGAGCAGTGCCTGTCGGCGGATGAAATCGTCGCCCGGGGCCACGACGAAGCCACGGTGCGCCGCATCCTTAGGCTGGTGCGGATCGCCGAGTTCAAGCGGAAGCAGGCGGCGCCGGTCCTCAAAGTGACCTCGCGCGCGTTCGGCACCGGCTGGCGGATGCCCATCGTTCGCAAGGATTAGCGGCCGGTGGCAGGTGTCCCACCTGCCGGTTCACTACGGTCCTTTGGCCAACGCTGCTCAGGGAAACCTGCGAGAATGGTCGAGCGCCGCCGGCAACTCCTTGCTGAAATGCCTCCCCGACAGCCGCAAGATGCGCCTACACTGGTTCGTATGGACCAACCCCAACTGGACCTGGGGCAGGCCGATCCTTTCGACGCGGATACCCTGGAAAGGCCTCCAAGCCAGCAGGTTCGAATTTATGAAGAGATGCGGCGTCAGGCAATTTGGGCGTTCAACTTCTGCTGCGTTTTCGCTGGCTTGGGCGTCGTTCAAGGACTGGTTGGTCTCATCGGCGTCTTCTCGAATCCCAAGATCGGGCTGTCTTTGCTGGCTTCCGGAGGACTCTTCGGAACTCTGAGCACCTGGGGGCTGAAATTCAGTCGAAACGCAAACACTCAGCTCGAGCGCATCACAAGCCACGAGAAAGCTCGCGAACTCCTTGCCAGTATTGCAGGTCCCAACAAGAGAGACGAGGAAATCGCCAAATTCCTAAAGGCTTTGTTGGCGCAACCAAGAGGTTGATGTCCCCCGGCCCTTCAGCGGGTGGGACTGAGCGGCTGCGTCTGAAACACGAAGAGCTACGCTCCATCGAGGGATCTCGCCCGCAGTTGATGTGTCACCCGGTGGCGACTTCCAAACCGACAGGAAGCTCGGCGCACGACAGACACCCTCCAATGAGGGGGTAAACAATAATATCCATAGATAGCTTTCCAGAGCTAACCAAAAACGACAGCGATAACCGTTGACACACGTGTGCATGGAGTACATAATACGTACATGGTGATGTTTAGTAGACTTTGTTTATCTCGTTTTACCGAGGTCGATGAGGGGGCTAAACGCATATGGAATACGTACATTTGTGTAGGGCGGCGATTTTGACGGTTCGACGCTTCCGCCGCACGATTCTCCCCATATAAGCGTCTCGTAATGAATAAGTTAAGGAGCTTCTACAATGCCTACTGCCGCTCTGCCTGCATCCACCGCCTCGCTCACTTCGCCCTCAGCCGGGAAGCGAGTGAACTTCATACTTTCCGAAAAATCTCACTCTGACCTGGCTGCCTTGGCGGAATCGACCCATCGGTCCATGACGGACGTAGTCCGGCTTGGACTTGGATTGGTAAAAATCGCGCTTGAAGCCAATAGAAACGGACAGCGCCTAGTCGTCACGAACGCGGAAGGACAACCGCTGAAAGAGATCGTACTGCCTGATTAGCCGGCCCGTTTTTCGCCTCTCTCATTCTTCCGGAGCCACTTCCGGCCCCAGCACGAGTACGTCTTCCAACCACAGCCTGTAGACTTCAACCGGTATCACGGACTCACGAGGCAAATCTTTCATCGGAAAAACGTGCCCCCGAAGAGGTCCGAGAAGATTGGGAAGCCTGGCGGGGACATCTCCCCGATGGGCCGGAACGGAAACGAACTCAACATAGAATCTACGGATGTGGCGCAAGCTTGGCGTCCCTCCAATCCTCTGTAGATGCCTATTTTACCCTTCCAGTATGCATTAGTACGTAACAAATGTCAATCTTTGTCTGTAGTGCTTACGCACCGTTATGCATTCCGGACAGGACGACCTGATCTGGTCTCGTGCCGCCCACGTGCCGGCGAAATCGGGGCCGCGTTTTTCAAGCCCGTCCAAGCGGGAGGATTCCGCGGGCGCCACGCGCCTCCCGAGTTGAAGGCCGTTCGCCAATGCCCGGCTTCTGGCTGGAGGTCGCAATTCGGTTATAGTGGAGAATCGAATCCCTCCGGGGTCTATCGTCTTTCTAGGAGCGGCAACCTCTTGAAGTTATCGATTATCGGTTTAGGAAAACTGGGAGCCCCCATGGCGGCCGTCATGGCGCACAAGGGACACACGGTGTTGGGCGTGGACCTCAATCCCGCGGCGGTGGCCGCCGTCAATGAAGGACGCGCTCCGGTGAACGAGCCGGGGCTGCAGGAGATGATCCACCTCAACCACGAGCGCCTGTCGGCAACTCTGGATTACGAGGAAGCCATTCTCTCGACCGAAGTCACGTTCATCATCGTGCCCACGCCGTCGGATACGGATGGCCGGTTTACCATGCGCTACGTCCTGGCCGCCGCGGAGAAGATCGGGTCGGCGTTGGCCAAGAAGAAGGACTGGCACCTGGTGGTGCTGTCCAGCACGGTGATGCCGGGCTCGACCGGCGGCACGATGCTGCCGGCGCTCGAGCGCTATTCCGGAAAGCGGTGCGGGCCCGATTTCGGCCTGTGCTACAACCCGGAATTCATCGCCCTGGGCACCGTGATCCGCGACGTGCTGAACCCGGACATGATCCTGATCGGCGAATCGGACGAGCGCTCGGGCGCCATCCTCGAGGAGTTCTACGGCGGCGTGTGCGAGAGCGGTCCGCGCATCCGGCGCATGAACTACGTGAACGCGGAACTGACCAAGCTTTCGGTGAACACGTTCGTCACCACCAAGATCTCCTACGCCAACATGCTGGCGCAGGTCTGCGAAACCCTTCCCGGCGCCGACGTGGACGTGGTGACCACGGCCATCGGGTGCGACACCCGCATCGGCCAGAAGTACCTGAAGGGCGCCCTGGGTTACGGTGGGCCGTGTTTTCCGCGCGACAACATCGCCTTCTCGGCCGTGGCGCGCGCCAACGGCGTTCCGGCGCTGCTGGCCGAGGCAACCGACCAACTGAACAAACGGCAGGTACCCCGGCTGGCGGAGTTGATCCTCTCGCACCTGCCGGAAGGCGGCACGGTCGGGATCATGGGCCTTTCCTATAAGCCCCACACCGAGGTGATCGAGGAGTCGCAAGGCCTGGCGCTGGCGAAGTTCGTGGCTGAGAAGGGCGTTCGCCTGGTGGTTTACGACCCCGAGGCGATGGCCAATGCCAGGTCACAATTGCCGGCCGGCGTCGTGTACGCGTCGAGCGTCGCCGAATGCGCGCGGCAGGCCGACGTGCTGGCCATCACCACCCCGTGGGCGGAATTCCGGTCGCTGCTGCCCGCCCACTTGAAGCGGAGCACGCCCCCGCCGGTCATTTTGGATTGCTGGCGGCAACTCTCGCGGAAGGAATTTCAGGACGCCGCTACATACCTGACGCTGGGCGCGGGCGAGATCGTCCAACAGCCGGCCGCGGCCGGCGGCTAGTTCCATGACGGAAAGATACGGCGCCACCGCGAGACGGCGCAGTGCGCGGCGCAGAGGAGTCGCGGCCGCGAAACGAACGTAGTATCATGACCGCGAGGCTCGGTGCTATTGCGAAACCGCTTGCTGACGCTCGCGGCTCTGTTCGGAGCTACGACCGTGAGAAGCTGTGAAGAAATCGGTTGGCAGGCGGAAGCGCCTGCCCCACCTCGCTGCAAGTCCTTCGAGTGCAATGTGGGACAGACGCTTTCGTCTGTCAACCCGGCAGTCCGGCCGATTTCTTCACAGCTTCTGAGGGAGTGGTCTCCGGCAAAGGCACTGAACCACGGGGTCAGAGACCTAGTGCCATGACCGCGAGAAACTGTTCCTTTGCCACGGGCCGCTCGCTGACGCTCGCGGTTCTGTCCGGAACCGCGAGCGTCAGCGAGCGGCCCGGCAAAGGCACCAAATCACGCGGCCGGAGACCTAGTGAGCTGGTGGTTGAGGGCTGATGGCGAATGGCTGATATGCCCTATCTTTCCGTGGTGGTTTCCCCCGGCGGCGCCGGGAGGGAGGCCTTCCTCGACCGTTGGAAGAAACAGGCAGGGCGGTGGGCGCTTTCCTCCGAAGTGATTCTGGTGGATGCCGGCAACCAGTCCCGCAATGCCGGTATCCGCGCCGCCAGCGGGGAGTTCGTGCTGGCCACCACCGTTGACACCGTCTTCCCGGGTGAACTGATCGAATTCCTGGCGTCGCGGCGGCTCGAACGGAACCGGATGTATCGCGCCGACCGATACGACGCTTCCAGGGTGTGGGCGCGCGAAGGCGTGTTTCCTTTGACCGCGGAGGGCCTGCGGGCCAATGTGGCGGACGACATCACGCCCCCGGGGTCCGGCATCCACTTCGGATCGGGATGGTTTCCGGCGGCGCGGCTGGCGGGGCGGACGGGCCGCTTCTTCGCGGGTGACGCCGAGGTGGTGCTGCCGCGCATGCCGCAACCGTGGGCGGCCATGGACATGGAGGTGGAGCCCGGTCCCGGAGTCCGTCCGCCCGCGCTGCTGCAAGCGATCGACGGGGATGGAGCGGTCGCCGCGGAGTGGAACGTCGAGCGCCGGAAGGCGGTGCGGCTGTGGGTGCCAACGGCCGCGGGCGGCGGCGCGCAACGATTCCGCCTGCGGACACCGGACGGCGGCTGGCCGACGCCTCTCGATCTGCACATCTTCAACTTCCGCTGCCTGCTGGCCGATTGGGCCGTGCCGCGGCAGCCGCCCACGCCGCCGCCGCTGAGGGAACTGGCCCGCGAGAAGCGTCCGACGCTGCGGCGTTTTCTGCGTGCGCCGTGGGTCCTGCCGCGCGTGGTGAAGCTGTTGGGCGGCGTGGGCACGGACGTTTTCGGGCCCGGCATCGAATATTGGGGCGAAGGCTGGTCGTACCGGGAGCAGGGTGGCGGGGAGACGTTCCGCTGGGCGGCGCAGGACGCCGAACTGGTGGTGCGCCCCGGCGCGGAAAGCGGCAACCTGGCGATGCTGGCGGAGCCGGGGCCGGGAGTGGGCGGCGGCGGTTGCGTGTTGCGGGTCCGCCTTCCCGACGGAACCGTCCTGGGCCGCGCCGAGGTGCGGGGCGCATCGTGCGTTCGTATCCCGCTGCCGAAGTTCGCCGAACCGGTGGCGCGGCTGTTCGTGGGTCCGGAGGGCGGCGCGGCGGTGGCGCCCGGGGACTCGCGAGTTCTGGGATTCCGCGTATTCGCGTGCGCCTGCGAGGCGGCGGCGGGCGCGGACCGGCGGGAGCGCATGGCGCCGGCGGGACATTGGATTTCGGTGACGCGCGGCGTCGAACCCGTGACCGTGGACTGGACGGAGAAGCTGCGCGGCTGCCAGGACCCGATCGCCAGGATGGGTAGGCCCGAGGATCTGCACCTGCACGCGTGCGGCGATTTCACCCTGATGGCGCGCAGCCACTGGCTGGACCTGCGCGGGTATCCGGAGATGGACCTGCCGCGGGCGGATCTCGACGCCCTTCTGTGCCTGGCGGCCCACCACGCCGGCGTGCGGGAGGAGGTGCTGCCCAGCCCGCTGCGCGTCGCCCGCGCGAGCCTCGGCGAAAGCGAGCCGCCGCCGGGTATCGGCGAGGATCTGCTGTGGATCGCCACCCAGATGCGCAGCCTGCGCGCGCCGGCGATCTTCAACCTGGACGATTGGGGCCTGGAGCGCTGAGCGATGGCGGAACCGTACATTTCCGTGGTGGTGGCCGCGCGCAACGACAATCACGGCGGCAACATGCTGGGCCGCATGCAGGCGTTCCTCGACGCGTGGATGGTCCAGTCGGAGCGCCTTGGCTTGCCATCGGAGATCGTGGTGGTGGAGTGGAATCCGCCGGCCTCGTCTCCACGCTTGATCGACGCGCTGCGCCTGCCCGCGCGCCCCGGCCCGTGCCGGGTGCGGTTCGTCGAGGTAGCGCCCGAAATGCACGCGGCCCTGCCGAATTCCGCGGCCATCCCGTTGCACCAGATGATCGCCAAGAATGCCGGCATCCGGCGGGCGCGCGGCGAGTTCGTGCTGGCGACGAATCTCGACATCGTGTTTTCGCCGGAGCTGATGCAGTTCCTGGCCCAGCGGGGTTTGGAACGCGGCGTCCTGTACCGCATGGACCGCTACGACGTAGCGGACGCCATCCCCGATAGCGCCGCGGGGGTCGACGCGCTGTTGGAGCATTGCCGCGGCAGCATGTTGCGGGTCTTCGCGGCCGAAGGCAATTTCGGAGTCCGGGACGGAGAACTGCGGAGCGACGAGGATCGCGACATCGCCGATGCCGGGATCGGCTTTGGACGCGGCTGGAATCCGGTGGAGCAGCAGGGTGGCCCGCGGTATCGCTGGCTCGCTTTCGAAGGGCGGGTTTTCTTCCAGCGGCCGGCAGGGACGGCGATGACGATCCTGGCGGAAGTGGGGCCCAGCCACGGCGGCGAGCCGCTGAGAGTGGACGCGGTAGACGCTTCCGGCGCGGTGGTGGCGGAGGCGCGGATGGAAGGGCGCTGCCGGCTGCGATTGCAGTTCCCGGATTCGGCGGAGTCCGGGGTGATCGCGTTGCGCGCACATGGCCGCCGCATCCCCTTGTTCCCGGAACTCCGCCTGTTGCACCTTCGCGTGCACGGATTGCGGTGGGAGGCGTGGCCGGCCGGATCCGCGGACTGGCGGCTGGAGGTAGTGGAGACGGAGCCGGGCTGCGATTGGGCGGCCACTTTGCAGGCTCCCGCGCCGGACGCTGCGCGGATACGCCACGCCGCGCACCTGCACGTCAACGCCAGCGGCGACTTCACCCTGCTGGCGCGCGACGACTGGTTCCGGCTGCGCGCGTATCCCGAGTTCCCCATCTGGCCGGCGCACCTCGACGCGTTGTTCTGCTACGCGGCGCACCACGCGGGCATGCGCGAGACGATTCTGCGCGATCCCATGCGCATGTTCCACATCGAGCACTCCTCCGGGGCGGGCTGGACGCCGGAGGGCGAGCGAGCGCTCGACGCCCGCGTGGCTGCGCTGCGTGTGCCGGTGCTGGATTTCACCGCCGACCTCGGGGGATGGGTGCACCAGATGCGGCGGCTGAACGCGCCCGCGATTTTCAACCTGGAAAATTGGGGACTCGGGGGAGTGGAGTTGCCGGAGCGGCAGGGGTAGGCTGGAGTGGTGGGCGGACGCCCGGTTTCGGCGCGGCGGCCCGCATGCTGGTATTCTGAAACGGCCAGGAGGCGTTCCGTATGACGGTTTCCGGCGAGATGACGAAATGGCGGCGGTTTTCGATCAGGCTCTCGGAAGCTTTTATGGGCCTGATTTTCGCGGGCGGGCTCATTGCGTTCTTCTTGTTGGCGCCCCGGCTTCCAGCTCTGAACCAATTGCTGCAGTTGGACAGGGGCACACAGATCGCCGTTATGGCCGGCAGCCTCATTCTGGGGGCACTGGCCTTCGGACTCGCGCGCTGGATCGATGCGGGCACGGTCGTGGAATTTGCCTGCGACGGCCGCTCATTCCGGTTTCGGAAACTGGGGAGCAAAAACACCGAAACGCGAGGTCTTTCCGAGGTCGCAAAAGTCGTGCGCGGAACCGGGCGCGGACCGCTGCGGTATCGAGTGGTCTTCCGGGATGGCGCCCAGGCCGTTCTGTGTTGCGGCGACCTGCCAAATGCCGAGGTCGTCGCGGAATGGTTGGGCTCTTATATCCAGCGCGGGTAGAGCGTCTGCGCGCGCCGCCGGATTGCGCCCCGCGATGCGCTCGCGGCGGTTGTCATACCTGTACGTAAGGTTCAGCTTCAGGCCCAACAGCGCCGGGATCCATCCGCATGTGAACACGGTTCGAACGAACCGGGCGAGAATGCGATCGGCCCGGTAGAACTGCGAGTACAGCCAGTCCGCGCCTTCCTGCAACTGGGCTGCCGTCATGCGGCTGGGCTGGAACACCACATGGCGGAAGTCGTAACGGTCCCACCGGTAATCCGTGATGCGGCCGGTGCGCCGCATCTCTTCGAACAGCGGCGTGCCGGGAAGCGGGGTGACGATGTTCAGTTGCAGCGCGTCGATCCCGTGCCGGCGCAGGAACCGCAGGCAGCTTTCGAAGATGCCGGGATCGTCGTGGTCGAGCCCGACCATCATGCCCGCCACCACCCCAATGCCCTGCCGCCGGATGGCGCGCAGGCGCTGGCGATAGCGCCCGCTGTCGTTGAACTGCTTTCCCACGGACGCGAGGTTGTCCTGGTTCACGGTCTCAATGCCGATGAACATGCCGCGGCACCCGGCGGCATGGGCCAGTCGCAGGAGCCCCGGATCGTCCGCGATCTCGATCGAGCATTGGCCCACCCAGCGCTTGCGCAACGGGAGCATCCGGGTGAACAACTCGCGGGCGTACTCCGGAGACCGGACAATGTTGTCGTTGACGAAGATGAAATCCCGCGGCAGAGCGCGCAACTCCGCGATCACATCCGTTATCGGCCGCTGCCGGTAGCTTCGCCCGTGAAAGGCGGATACGGAGCAGTACCGGCAGGCGTGCTGGCAACCGCGGCCGGTCTGCGCGGCGTTGATGGTGACGTAGTGTTTGGCCGTGGGCGCCAACAGGTCGCGGCGTGGAACCGGCGTACACAGTTCCGATCCGGGGCAGGCACGGCTGGTATACACCTTCCTCATCCGGCCCGCTTCGGCGTCCTGCAACAGGCGTTCCCAGGCGCCTTCGGCGTCTCCCACAACCACGGCGTCCAGGTGTTGCGCGGCTTCCTCGGGACACAGCGTGGGATGGAATCCGCCGCCCACCACGATTTTGCCGCGCGCGCGGAACCGGGCGGCGATCTCGTAGGCTCTGGGCGCCAGGGCGGTCATGAACGTGATCCCAACCAGGTCCACGTCGGCCGCGAAGTCGAGCGGTTCGACGTTCTCGTCGACAATCCGGACTTCATGCCGGCGCGGCGTCAGCGCCGCCACGACGGTGAGCGACAGGACGCTAAATCGCAGCATCGACCGCTTGGGCACCTCCGGGCGCTCGGGTGTGACGCGCACGTTTTCGCCGGCGGGAAGGATCAGCAGGATTCTCATAGCCACTCACGAAGCATGGCCATGCCCAGTTGGGCCGCCTTGATATTTCAATGGTTTCCGCCTGCTGGCCGTCGAAAGCGATGCGCGGCGTGTACATTGCTTGCATCAAAACGTACATTCCATGCATACTGACAACGTCCCGCCGAAGCAATGCTGTGTGAGACCATGAACCCATGGATTCCTCGTCTGTTCAGGCCTACGAGACTTCCGCGCGCGTGGCTGCCTACGATGCCGACATGGACCTGATGCACCCCAACCGGCACAAGATGGTTGAGGCGATGATGGCGGTGCTGGCGGCATCGGCGCCCGCGCCGCGGTTGGTAATCGACCTGGGAACGGGCACCGGGTTCCTGTTGGACAGGCTGCTGCGCCGCTTCCCGGATTGCCGCGCAGTGGCGATCAACGGCTCTCATCAGATGATGGCGGCGGCCAAGTCCCGCCTGGGAAGTCTGGCGGAACGGGTGGAGTTCGTGGCCGGAGACTTCCGGCAGCCGGAAGCCTTCGGCCATGGAATCGCTTCCGCCGATGCGGTGGTTTCGGCTTTCGCTCTCCACCACCTCGATCTGCAAGAGAAGGCGCGGCTGATTGGGCATTGCCGCACGCTGCTGAAAGACGGCGGCTGGTTTCTGAATGCCGAGCTGGTGGTGGCGGAAGACGAGTTTCTGGAAGCTCTCGTGCAGCAGATGCGAGTATCCGGAATTGTGGAGCGCGCCCACGGCCAAGACCCTCGCTTTCGCGATACCGCCCAGACGCGCCGCTTTCTGGATGAGCTGGAGCGCAACGAATGCGATCAGCCCCAGAGACTGGCGGACGATCTTCGAATTGTGCGGGAGTGTGGCTACCGGCATGCTGCGCTTTTTTGGAAGGACACGCGGGAGGCGGTCTACGGCGGGATTCGCGGGTAGGGCTTCGACGGGCCGGGTCCATGGGCGCCGGGTTTCGGCGGCAACATAGTGCCAGTTGGGTCACAGTTTCCGTTCACGGAGAGAGCATCATGCTGCATCGATCGATGGGGATCTGGTTGGCGGGTCTGTGCGCGCTGCTTGGTTCTTTCGCGCCGGCCGTGCGCGCCGCCGACGATCCCAAGGAAATCCTCCGCCGGGCACTGCGGGTGGACGCGCGCAACCGCGAGTTGGAGCGCACCTACACCTACGTCGAGCGCCACGAGGAACGCACGCTCGACGCCAAGGGCGCGGTCAAGCATCGTGAGTCCACCGTGTGGGATGTTACACCGCTCGAAAAATCGATGTACCGGCGCCTGGTCCAACGCGACGACAAACCACTCTCGCCTGGTGAGGAGCGTCAGCAGGAAGCGCTCCGGCAAAAGCGGGAAGCGGCCAGGAAGGAGACGGAGGCACAGCGCGCCAGCGAAACACCCGAGCAGCGCCAGAAGCGCGAGGCGGCCAAGGAACGTGCCCGCCAGCGGGAGCAACGGGACATCGACGAGGTAGTCGAGGGTTTCGACCTGCGCATGGCCGCGGATGAGCGGATCGATGGAATTCCCGTGTGGGTGATCGACGGCGCGCCGCGGGATGGCTATAAGTTCAAGTCCAGTCAGTTCACCAGCGTCGTCAGCAAAATGAAAGGCCGTATCTGGGTTTCCAAGAGCGACTATCAGCCGGTGCGGATAGACGCCGAAACCACCGACACCATCTCGTTCGGCGGGGTGCTGGCGCGCATTTACAAAGGAACGCGCGTGCATGTCGAGTTCACGTACGTGAACGGCGAGATATGGCTGCCGAAGCACATGAGTTACGGGGTATCCGGCCGTATCCTGCTACTGAAGGGACTCCGCCAGGAAGGCGATTCCACTTATAGCGGCTACAAGAAGTTTTCCGCCGACTCCCGCCTCGTCACCAGCGGCCAGTAGCGGCATGGGCCGCCCGATGGCCAACCGGGCGGGCAACTTCCCAGGCAGGGTGCTACCCTGGCCGGATGACACGGAAAACCGGCTTCCCGCCCCACAAACTCGTCCGGATGGCTTTGGTCCTGGCCGCCGCCGCTTCCCTTGCCGCCGCGCAAGGCAAACCCATTCCGCAACTGGTGAAGGCAGGCGGCAAGTTCACCTTCATGGTGGACGGGAAGCCGTTCCTCATCCTGGGCGGCCAGGTCAACAACGACGGCGCCTTCCCGGACCGCCTGGAGCGCACCTGGCCCAAGCTCAAGAGCATGAGCGCGAACACCATCGAGTATCCGGTGTATTGGAACGAGATCGAACGGGAGGAAGGCAAGTTCGATTTCCGCGACTTCGACCGGATCCTGCTGCGAGCCCGCGCCGAGGGCTTCCGCGTCGATCTGCTGTGGTTCGGCACCTGGAAAAACGGCGCCATGGATTGGGCGCCCAACTGGGTCAAGACCGACACGGCGCGCTTCCCGCGCGTCCTGGACTCGGGCGGCAAACCGATTCGCGTGCTCTCGCCGCACTCCCGGGCCACGCTCGACGCCGACAAGCGGGCCTACGTGGCCATGATGACCCACCTGCGCCAGGTTGACGAGGCCGACCGCACCGTCATCATGATGCAAGTGGAGAACGAATCCGGCCTGCTGGGCAGCGTGCGCGACTACTCCGCGGAGTCCACTAAGCTATTCAACGGCCCGGCGCCGGCGCCGCTGGTTGCCGCACTGAAGAAGAAGCCGGGGACCTGGACGGAGGTTTTCGGCAGCCGGCTGGCGGAGGAATCCTTCACCACTTACTACGTTTCCTCTTACATCAATGAGGTGGCCAAGGCCGGCAAGCAAGTGTATCCGCTGGTCACTTACGTCAATTGCTGGAACGGCGGCGAAGATACCGCCGACCAGTTCGACCTTTTCGACCGTCCCGGAGAGACCTACCCCAGCGGCGGCCCGGTCTCCCACATGCTGGACTTTTGGAAGGCCACCGCGCCGGATATCGACATTTTGTCCTCGGACACCTCCGTGCAGCCCTTCGGCAACTTCCGGAGGATCAATTCGCGCTACGTCCGTCCCGACAACCCCTACTGGAGCCCCGAGGCGGGCAGGACCATGTCGGGCGCGCGCGCGTTCTTCTACGCCCTGGCGGATTTCCAGGCCATTGGCTTCGGCGCTTACGGGGTGGACTCCGGCGGCGCGGAGCTGGAGGCCCGCTTCGTGGACCTGGGCGCGGACTACCGGCTGGTCCAGGCCACCATGCCGGCCATTATCGACTTACAAGCGGCGGGTAAGTTGAAGGCCGCCATCGAGGAAGATACCATCCGCGGAAAGAACCTGATCTTCGACCGCTACCACGTGCTGGCTCGCTTCCTCCCCGTGCCCGCTCCTCCCGGGCAGGCGCCCGTGCCCTCCGCCCGCGTACTGGTGGGCGAGTTGGGACCGGACGAGTATCTGGTCCTGGGCTTCAACGCCGCGGTGGATTTCCGCCCCACGGTGGGTTCGGGATTTACCGCGGCCCAGTTTCTCCAGGTCGAGGAAGGCGTTTACGAAAACGGGGTTTGGAAGACCACCAACCGCGGCCGGACCTACCAGGGATCTTACGGTCCGCCCAGCGTTTCGCTGCCGTCGCAAGGGGCCATCTTCCGGGTGAAGCTGATGCGCTACTGAGCTGTAGGGCGGACCCCCTGGTCCGCGCGGGACGCCCTCGTCCCGCTCTTCGTTGGCGAAAAGCCGGCCAGGGGGCCGGCTGCGGACCAGGGGGTCCGCCCCACAAACCGCCACGGCGTGGCGGTTTTTGCAGCTAACGTGCTGATTCTAAAGAAGGCGAACCGCCACGCGCGTGGCGGTTTTGGGTCTTGGCGGCGCTACCCCCGGCGCCGGGCGTGCCAGCGGCGCCAAGCGAAGCGCGCGGGGAAAAACAGGACGGCGGCCCACAGTAGCAGCACCGGTCCGTCCGAAAGCAGGAACAGGCCGACGCCCATCACGCTGCCCTCCGCCGCGCGCAACCCGTCCACCGCCGCGTTGCGGAACTGGGTGGACGCGCTCCCGTCGGTGTGAAGCTGCGCCTTGTACTCTTCGTTGACGGTTAGCGAGAGCGTCGCGTAGTCCACGCGCTTCAGCAGGCCCTTCCGCTGGGCTTCCATCTGTTCGATCTCGCCGCGCACGCGGCCCAGTTCGCGCTCGGCCTCCAGCACGTCGGAGAGCTTGCCGGTGCGTTCGCGCAGCAGGTTGACCATGCGCTGCTCGGTGTGGCGCGAGTTGTCCAGGCGGGCTTCGAGATCGGTGAAGGCAGCCGTGACTTCCTCGCCGTTCTGCGATTCCGAGTCCACGTGGCCCAGCGGCCGGATCTCGGACATGGCGGCATCGAGCTGGCCGGCGGGGACTTGCAGTCTGCCGGAGAGCATGCGGCCGGCGCCGGTCGGAGTGGCGATGTTGAGCTCGCCGAAGTAGCCCTGGTGGCGCTGGAGAATGTCGTCCAGGCGCGCTCGGATGTGGTCGAAATCGCGCGTGGTCAGTTGCAGGCTGGCGGTGCGCGCGATCATGGGGCCAGCGGGGGCGGAGGGTGCATCCGTGCGCCCGCCCACAGTGCCCCCGGCGAACTGGCGCCCCCCGTACGCGGCCAGATCTTCCGGCGGTGGGCCGAGACCTGACGCGCGCTCAGCCAGCATAGCCCTCTGTGTCCCATACCGGTTCAGGCTGACGACAACCAGCAGCAGCGCCAGCGCGCTCGCCAGGCCCCAAGCCCACCGCGACAAACCGAACCACTTCCGCCGCACCTGAAGCGCGGCTGGCGGCGGCGTCCGCGGGCGCACCCGCAGCGCATCCATCACGCCCCGCGCCACGCGCTCGCCCGAGCCTTCCACCTCCCACGCTGGCAGGGCCTGCGACACGCTCCGCAGCCCGTCCGCCAATTCGCGGCACTCGGCGCATTGACGCAGATGGTCGGAAACGTCCACGGCCTGGGCGGCGGGCAGTTCGCCATCCAGATACGCCATCAGTTCTTCCGCGGCCAGGGGATGATTAACGGGTTGCATGCAGTTGCTCCTTCAAGGCCAGGCGCGCGCGCAACAGCCGCGTGCGCACGGTGTTCAGCGGCATCCGCAGGATGCCTGCGATTTCCGCGTAGCTGAGCTGTTCGTACTCGCGCAGCATGAGGATCTCGCGCTCCGATGGGTCCAGCCGCCCGATGGCCTCGCGGACCCACAGCGCCGCCTCGGGCGCGGGGGTTTCGATCTGCGGCGGCGCCGGTCCCTGCCGCGCCAGGCTGCGCCGCTCGGCGGCCACCAGTTTGAAGGCGATGCCGAACAGATAGGTGCGGACCGGCGACCGCGGTTCGTAGCGGGCTGTGGCGCGGATCACTGCCAGGAAGGTCTCCTGGGTGAGGTCTTCCGCCCGCTGCCGGTCGGGCAAGCGCCGCCGGAAAAAGCCGTGGACCGGCTCCCGATAGCGCGCAAACAGCTCTTCGAACGCGTCGCGCGACCCGCGTTGAAATTCCAAAATCAGTGTTTCGTCGGTCACCATAGCGCCGCTCTACAAGGGTAATGTCGCGAGCGGGGGAAAAGTTCGCGGATTGCCGCAAATATTTTCGGCTGCCCGCGGCGGGCTGACAACCCGCCTTCCGAGGCGTCAACCGGTGCCGCGAAACAGGTCGATCAACCCCCCGGGCCGGCGAAATGGCGGGCTGATCGCCGCGTTCCCTATCGTTGCAACTCGCCCTTTTCGGGGACGCCGGGTTCGTCGAGCAATTGCGTGGAGGATGCCGGGCCCAGCGTCTTCCAATCCCGCAGCGCCCAGACCACCTTCTTGTCCGGCGTCACTTCGATCAACTGCACTCCCGTCTGCACCAGTTCCGGCGCCAGCCCGCCCGACCAGTTGTTGATCAGGGTGTTGCCGTTGGCCAGCCGTGAAACCTCCTGCACCGTGAACAGCGGGATGCCGGGCAAGTCGTCCTTCGTAATCTCCCATACCGTCTCGCCCTTTGGATTCACTTCGCGCACATACCCCACCTGGTTGCCGCTGATCAGCGTATTGCCGTTCTTCAGCCGAACCGCGGCCCATGCCGAGGGCGCCGCCACACTCCAGATCTCTTTGCCATCGGCGGAGTACTCCACTACCCGGCCCAGATCCATGTGAGCCACCAGGAACGTGCCGGCCGCGGTCACGCGCACGTGGCGGAACTGCCCGTGCACGCTGTGCGGGTCGCGGGTCGCGAGCACGATCTCCTTCTCCACGTGGTTGTCCGCTTTGCGGATGACCAGCAACTTTGCCGGGTCTCCGTTCTGCATGATGAGCACCTTGTCCGCGCCGATGGGATACGCGGTGTGGATCTCGGCTCCTTGCGGCCCGTCGTAATCCCAGACGATCTTCTTGTCCTGAGTGATCTCGCTGGCCCCGTACTGGCGCGAGAACAGGATGTTCCCGTTCGAGAGCATGGTGCAATCGCCCAGCTCTCCCTTGCGCGGGTTGGTGTAGGACCACGTCACCTTGCCATCGCGCACGATGTACATGGTCTGCTTTTCCAGGCTGCGGCCCTGCCATTCTCCGCAGTACAGGAACGGGTGCTGGGCCAGGCCCCGGCCCGGCAGCGCCGTGGCAGGCTGTTGCGCAGTCAGCAAGGCGGGCGCGCAACAGCCCGCGAACATCAGGAACGACAAAGTATGAGCGGCTCGAAATCGCATGTCCACCATTATGGACCAGGGACGCAGCCGTCCGCCCATTTTCAAACCGCGCCGCATTGGCGCCTGTCGTCAGGGCACCATCGAGACGGCCACGTCCTTCAACTGCTTGACGGACGCATCGAAGTAGGGCGAATAGAGTTGGACCCCGGCGTTGACGTAGCTGTTGAGGCCTCCCACGTAGTTCGCGCTGAGGGTGGAAAGGGTCGGCGAAAAATCCAGGACCCAGGGTCCGCCGCTCGCGCCATTGGCCATCTCGGTGCCGATGCCCACCGACGCGGGGTTCTGGGTGTTGATGCGGCAGGCGGTGGTGGATGCGTCCTGAACCATCTCGAGACCGCTGTACACGCCGCCGATACTTTCGACAGGGTACCCGAAAGCGTTCCAGTTGACCCCGGTGGGGTTCAGGTTCCAGGCGAAGCCGAGGTGGCCGACGGAGTTCGAGAGCGTCATTCCCAGTGCCGAGCCGTCCACCGTACTAATCCCCTTCACAATGGCAAAACCGACGTCACGGCCCAGATGCCCGGGCACCGAAGTTCCGTTTACCAGGTAATCCTGGAACGTGATGAGGTGCGTGGCCACCCATACGGTGTTCTGGACATTTCTCAAGTGGCCATTGGAATCCACGAAGAGATCGGGGATGAAGGCGACGTTCGTGTTGAAGTTCCCATTGCCATCGCTGACGCAGTGGCCGGCGGTGAGGACCGCGCTGCCTCCGATCGAGGACCCCGAACAGACGTAGTTAACGCCGTTCTGGGTAAAAAACACCTTCCCGATCGCGCTATAGGGAAGATTGGCTTGGAGCGTTTGGTAGTCGCCGGTTGGCACGGCGAAGGTGGAATTGTAGACCTCGCAGGAACGGTCGGTGGTGCAGGAGGAGCAGGTGCCAGTGGGGGGCGGAATGGTGGGCGGGCCGGGGTCCGGGCCGGCTGTGATACCCGCGGGAGCGCCGGCGAGATCGTAGCCGGGAACCACCGTGATGTCGGGCTCGGGCCCGCGAAGGCGGGTGGATTGGGAAGATCCCTCGCCGGGCGTGCGGGAAAGCTCGACAACGGGCATGGGGTGCGGAATGGCGTTGGCCATCCGCTCCTTCGTCCAGTAGGCGCGGACTGCGGAGACCTCTTCGGCGGAGGTGTGATGAATGGCGGGGCGCGGGGACTCCTGCGCCTTGGCCGGGGGGCTGAGCGCCAGTCCGGCGGCCACTGCCAGGGTGGCGGCCAGCGCACGGCCGCCGATCCGCGAACGGAACCGCCAGGCCAGCAACCCCACCAGGCCGGCGCCGAGCAGCCAGGCGCAGCCGGGTTCGGGAGCCGGCATATACAGGGCCACGGATACGGAATCCAGGTTGGCGATGTTGTCCGAATTAATATCGGTGAAATCGGCCGTGCTGAACGAGGCGAAGGGCCCGTCGAGCAGGATGCTGTCCTGACCGGCGAAGGGCAAAGGGCCGCTGCCGATGGAGTCGAATTCCGTTCCCCAGTCGTTGACAACCGTCATGAGGTACGCGCCGTTGGAGTTGTCCATCACTCCCTGAGTGTTGTTGTAGTAACTCTGGCCGGAGACATAGAGCCCGGTGTCGTCGGCCTCAGATACCCACTCCGCATTGCTGTCGCTTGTGGAAAGCCCGATCCAGTATTCGGAATCGCCAAACAGAGTGATGCCGAGGTTTGAGAGTGTGGTGACCGAATAGCCCAGCGGCAGTGTCGAGTCGTCGATTGTGCCGATGTTCTCGATCCAAGTGGCGGGCGGAAAGATCGTGCAGGGACTAACGCCCGACACACAATAACTGTCGAATTCCCAAAGATCTACCGAAATACTGCCGGCATGGGCCGCCCCCGCCAGCAGGAAACCGCATAGTAGTGCATAGATCGGATACGATAGCCGCTTTTTCATATGGGACACTCCACCTGTCGCTCGGGACCCGGAAAAACGCGGCGCGCCAGCCGATTTATGCGGAAACGGGCCCTGCAGCGCCGTGCCGCAAATTCAATCCGATTTCAGACCCGAGAGTCCTGAATAGTATACACCCAGAGCATCCCTCCGCCACTTCGAGCAGTACCATATCTTTGTAGGCCGGGTACCTCCGGCCTGGCCCCAATGCCAAAAAACTTCTCCCGGTACCGGCCATCTGGGTAGTTTGTTGGGCGGACGCCCTCGTCCGCAGCCGGCCCCGTGGAGGCTTCTCGCCAGCGGCAAGTGCTTGATTCTGCGAACGAAACCCGGGAAGCAGCCGCTACACCCCGCGCCGGTTCCCGTACAACTCCACGTGCAGCCGCGGGCTGAAGCGCACGCCCTCGTCCTTGGCGATTTCCGCCAGCCACACCGAGCGCTCCCGCAACTGCTCGCGGTCCGTGCCCTCCGGCATCAGGATTACGCGGTCGCGGTCGGCGCCCAGGTCCAGCACCAGCGCCCGGATTTCCTCCAGGTCGGCCGGTTTCTCCACTACGAACTTGAGCTGGTACGGGTATCGCGCCATCAGTTCGCCCAACACCGCGGGCTGGATGCGTAGCCTCTCATGGCTCGCGGCTAACGGGCCGCTGGGCGTCGAGTTCGCCAGCTTGGGGCTGATGCTCATCAGGTCGCACTCCACCGGCTGGAACACCGTGCCCGCGGTCTCGACGGTGATGTGCAGCCCCAGCGCGCGCAGGCGCACCGTGAGCGGGACGATTTCCGGCGCGATCATGGGCTCGCCGCCCGTCACCACCACGTGCCGCGCGGCGCTGAAGGAGCGGACGGCGCCCAGGATCTGGTCCAGGTCCTGCTCGCCGCCCTCGGGCTGCCAGGAGGCGTACGGCGTGTCGCACCACGCGCAGCGCAGATTGCATCCGCTGGTGCGGATGAAAACCGAAGGCACGCCCACCAGCGCGCCTTCGCCCTGCAGCGAATAGAAGATTTCAGCGATCCTCAAAGCCGGCCTCTTCGAACCCCTTGCGCCGCAGCAGGCAGGCATCGCACTGGCCGCAGGGGCGGCCGTCCGCCCCGGGGTCGTAGCAACTGTGAGTCAGGCCGAAGGGCACGCCCAGTTCGTGCGCCAGTTTCACGATCTCCGCCTTGCTGAGCGCCAGCAGCGGCGTGTGGATACGCAGCCGGGTGCGGCCCTCGACGCCGGCTTTGGTGGCCAGGTTGGCCATGGTCTCGAACGCCTGGATAAACTCGGGCCGGCAATCCGGGTAGCCCGAGTAATCGAGGGCGTTGACGCCGATGAAGACGTCCGCGCTCCCCAGCACCTCGGCCCACGCCAGGGCGAAGGAAAGGAAAATGGTGTTGCGCGCCGGCACGTAGGTAATGGGGATGCCGTGGCTCATCTCGCCAGCCGAGCGCGCCTTGGGCACGGCGATATCTGCCGTGAGCGCGGAGCCTCCGAGAGCGTCCAGCCCGATCCTGGCCACCAAGTGCCGCTCAGCGCCGAAGTGTGCGGCGATGCGCGCGGCGGCGTCCAGCTCGAACTTGTGCCGCTGCCCGTAATCGAAGGAGAGCGCGTAGCAGGCGAACCCATCGCGGCGCGCCAGGGCCAGGCAGGTGGAGGAATCCAGGCCGCCGCTCAGCAAACAGACGGCCTTCGGGCTTGTGGAAATCGGGGGCACGGGGCTATGGCGTCGATCTGCCGCCATTGTAGCGGATATACAATAACGCGAGACGGTTCGGGTGCTCAGCCACGGCTCGGCTTCTGGTGCCGCGTGCTGGCAGACAACCACGGAACCGCGACCGTCAGGGAGCGGCCTCCAGGCACCGGTCGAACACAGTGCGAATTTGCTTTCTCACATCGACGCCTCTCGATATCCGCCACGGCAGCGGCACCTACGTGGGGATGCAGGTACTGGCGCGGGCGCTTGAATCGCTCGGCCACACCGTCTCCTTCGAAACACCGCGCCTGCGCACCCCCATCTACACGCTCGACCGGCTGCTGTTCAACGCCCGCCTGCGCCCCGCGGCCGGGTTCGATCTCACCGTCGGCTTCGACATGGATGGCTACCGCATCGCCGCCGCACCCGGACATGTGGCCGCGCTCAAGGGCGTGATCGCCGACGAGGTGCGCTTCGAGCGCGGCGCCACCCGTTTCACCATGGGGATGCACGCCGCGTGCGAGCGCGTCCACGTCCGCCGCGCCGCGCGGGTGCTGGTCACCAGCGGGTATTCCGCCGCCCGCGCCCGCGAACTCTACGGCCTGGATCGCCTGCCCACGGTGGTTCCCGAGCCCATCGACCTGGCCGAATGGCGCCGCCTGCTGGCCATTTACCCGGCGGATTCCCCGCGCTTCACGGTGCTCTACGTGGGTCGCATGTACCGCCGGAAGCGCGTCGAAGTGCTGCTGCGCGCCGCGGCCCAGTTGCGCCCGCGTATCCGCCGCCTGGAGGTTCGTCTGGTGGGCGATGGGCCGTGCGCCCGCTCGCTCCGCGCCCTGGCGCAGCAATTGAAACTCGAGGACACCGTCACCTGGCTGGGCGACATTTCTCGCTCCTCGCTAGCTGGAGAGTACAACCGTGCCAGCATTTTCTGCCTGCCCAGCGTCCAGGAAGGCTTCGGCATCGTACTGCTGGAGGCCATGGCAGCGGGGAAGCCGGTGGTGGCGTCGCGCGCCGCCGCCATCCCAGAGGTGCTGCCGCACGGCACGCTGGTAGAGCCGGAGAGCCCCGAAGCTCTGGCCGCGGGCATTCTGGACCTTTACGAATCCACTGATCGCCGGGCCGCGCTGGGCGAAGCCGGGCTGCGCTGGGTGGAGCAATTCGACGCCGCGCGCGTGGCCCAGCGATTCCTGGAAGCGGCTGTGGGGCGGACGCCCCCGTCCGCAGCCGGCCCCCTGGCCGGCTTTCCGCGCGATTGATCCTGCAACCGGAAAGCGGGTCCAGGGGGACCCGCGCGGACCAGGGGGTCCGCCCTACCGGATCTGCACCAGCCCCTGCGGTTGCTCCACCTGCGCCGGAGCCAGGTCCTGGGGATCGCGCCAGAAATCCATGGTCGAGGTCTGGTGCGCGCAGGCTACCGTGCAGCGGGGCGCGCAACTCTTGGCGGTGCGGTATTCGCGGCGGATATCGTCCAGCGTGTAGTCGACGAGCGGCTTGCCCGGATACCCACGCTGCTGCGAGCAGTAATGCACCAAGCCGTCCTCGCATACATATAGGTAGCGCGCGCCGGCACGGCAGCGCCACACATTTTCCCGGCCGTGCGCGATGTTGTCCTGGAAGCCGTTGATGCGCGCGTAGCTGCTCTTTTCCATGGCGCGCATGGCCAGGTACACTTCCCGCTCGCGCTCGCCCAGCGGCTGCAACTGGCCGCCGCCATCGTGAATGATGCCGACCGTCGAGGTGAATCCCAGCTCCAGCGCGCGCTTCCCGATCGCGAGTGCGTCCTGGGGGTTGTGAATGCCACCTCCCACCACGGAATTGATGTTCACGTGGAATTCGGCGTGTTCGGCCAGAAGCAGCAGTTTCCTATCGAGCACCTTGAGGCTTTTCTTTGAAACCTCGTCGGGCAGGACGTTGTCGATGGAGATCTGCAGGTGGTCGAGGCCTGCGCGGTTGAGCCGCTGGATGCGTTCCGCGGTCAGCAGGTAGCCGTTGGTGATCATGCCGGCCATCATGCCGCGCCGGCGAATGCGGGCGATGATGCGGTCCAGTTCGGGATGCAGCAGCGGTTCGCCGCCGCTGATGGTGACGATGGTGGTTCCCAGGGCGGCCAACCGGTCCACGCGCTGGTACATGGTTTCCAGGGGGACGGGTTTGGAATGGCCATCGTATTCGTTGCAGTAGGCGCACGAGAGGTTGCAGCGGCGCATGGGAATCAGGTGCGCCATAACGGGGTGGCCGGTGGAAAGCAGGCCCTTGGCGATCATCCGGAATTCGCGGAGACGCCGGCTGACACCCTTGACCGCCTTACGGAACCTCCTGGCTGAGTGCGACATACGGGAACTGCTTTCATCTCAGCACAATCCCGGCGCGCAGCCGAGTTTCCGGAAGCGATTGGCGCCGTACGGGGGTCGAACGGTCGAGAAGCCGCGCCGGGGGGCGCGGCGCGGTGAAGAAATCCCCGGCGCTATCCCCTGGCGCCCGCCGCGGGGGCCAGGCGTCCGCGGATCTGGTTCATCACATCCGATGCCAGGAACGGCTTCCGCAGTACCGGGAAGTTGTGCTCTTCGCACAAACCCTCTTCCTCGGGAGGCAGAATCGTGCCGGTCATCATGATGACCAGCAAGTTGGGCACGGCCTGCAGGAGTTCGACGCCCAACTCCACGCCATTGCCGTCGGGGAGCATGTAATCCAGTAGCGCGGCATTCGGCCTGTTTTCCAAAGCCAGGCGCCGGGCGTCGGCGGCCGTTTCGGCGGTCAACAGAGTCCATCCGGCGTCGGCCATCAGGCGTTCCAGGAAGCGCAGCAAATCGCGGTTGTCGTCCACCAGCAGTACCGTGGGATTGGCCGGCGCGGGAACGCTCACCGAGCCCTGCGACCGGATGTCGAGCTTATCTCCGCCCTCGGCGATTTCCACCAGCACGCGCGCGCCCGCGGCCACTTGGTTGGTCGCCACCAGCGTAGCCAGCGGCTGCGTCAGCATGCGGTGGATGGTCCGGTTCAACTCGCGCGCTCCGTATTCCGGGCTGGTCCCTTTCTCCAACAGGAACTGCCGGGTCTCGGGCGGCACCTCGAGGGTGAACGAGCGGTTGCCCAGCCGCGTGTTGACGTGGTTCTGGAGGTCGGTAATGTGATGGTCCAGAATGGCGGCCAGCGATTCCGCCGTCAACGGCTGGTAGGTGATGATGCAATCGATCCGGTTGACGAACTCCGGGGAGAAACGCTTCCGCACGGCAACCAGGGCGATGTTCTGCAGTTTGTTGGTGAGATCGCTGCGCGGCGCGCCTTTGACGGATTGGAAGCCGAACTCGGGGTTGATCTCCTTCATCATCTCGCGCGCGCCCAGGTTGCTGGTGAGGAAGACCAGGCTATGTTCGAAGTTAACCGAGGAGTTATCGCCGAGGCGAAGGACGCCCTTGTCCAGAACCCCCAGCAACAGGCGCGTGAGCGAGGGCGCGGCTTTCTCGATTTCGTCGAACAGCACCAGCGACAGGTTGCACTTCTCGCTGGTCACAGCCGTTAGTTTCTGCTGGGTCAGCATGGGCTGCGTTTCGCGGTGGCCCAGGTAGCCGGGCGGCGCGCCGATCAGTTTGGCGACTTCGTGCTCCATCTGGAACTCGCCGCAGTCCACTTTGAGCAGGTTCTTTTCGCTGCCGTGGAGGACTTCGGCCAGCGCTTCCACCGTCTTGGTCTTACCCGTGCCGGTGGGCCCCAACAGCAGGAAGACCCCTACCGGGCGGCCTTCCGGGGCGAGGCCGGCCTGAAACATCTGGATGTAGGGAACGATAACGCGAGTCACCGCCGGCTGTCCGACAACCTTCTGCGAAAGAATCGCAGTCAGATCCTCGACGGGTTCCAGGGTGGGTTTCCTCGACCGGCTCTGAGCGCTCTTTGGTTTTTCCACCCTTCCCTCTAACTCAATTATAGCCGGGTGCTGCTGGGGAGGGCGATGTTTCGTTCGGGGTTGATCCTGCTCTTTCATGGAATATCCTGCCGCCGCGCGGGACACAGTGCCCACGGCTTCGCGTGAACCGGCGGTTCACCTTCTAAGTATCACAGATCGGGGGGGGAGAGATGTGCTCTAACGCGCCAAACGCGCGGGCACTCAACGGCTCAAATGAGGGAGGGACCGGGATTACCGGTGCCGGAAAGTGATGCGCCCCTTGCTGAGATCGTACGGCGACAATTCGAGGGTTACCTTGTCGCCCGCCAGGACGCGGATGCGATTGCGCCGCAACCGTCCGGCGAGATGGGCCAGAACCACGCGTTCATGTTCCAGTTGAACGCTGAACAACCCGCTCGGGAATTTCTCCAATACCGTGCCAGTTACTTCGATACAGTCCTCTTTACTCATAAACCTCCAGGTTTGGAATTATCGGTCCGGCGCGGACCGGACGCTCGCCGCCTCCGGTCCGCGCAACCCCTGTCAGATCGCGTTAACGTTGGTCGCCTGCAGGCCTTTGGGCCCTTTCGTGACTTCGAATTCCACCTTTGCGCCCTCATCCAGACTGCGGTATCCCTGCGTCTGGATAGCCGAGAAATGCACGAAGACGTCCTCTCCGTTCTCCCTCTGAATAAAGCCGTAGCCCTTGGCTGCGTTAAACCACTTCACTGTACCTTTTTCTTTCATCTGCCTATAATCCTTCTTCTTTGCTAAACTGCACCGGCCCGCGAGACCGCCCATAACAAAAAGGGGCTGCGGATGGACTCACGCAACCCCTCTTTCTTATCGCGAAGCGGAAAACTAGAGCCAAATGCCCTACCATTATACAACAGGGGGCGTGTGCTGCCCGGCGTGACATTCGAGTTCTTCCGCTTCCGCTTCCGGTTTCGCGCGCTTGACGCCCTGTTCTTTCCGCCCGGGAAGAGCACCAACGTCTTGCGCGGGGCGTTCGGCACGCTGCTGCGCGATACGGCTACGCCCGCGGAATACGCGCGCCTGTTCCGGCCCGGAACCGCGCTGGGGGCCTCTCCCAGCGGCCTGGCGGATTGGCCCCGCCCGTTCGTCTTCCGCGCCTCCCACCTGGACGGGCTCCCGGTCGCGCGAAACGGGGGCTTCTTCGTGGACGTGCACGTCTTCGACCTTCACACCCCCGTGCTTCCGCATTTCCGGACGGCTTTCGGGCAGTTGGCGGTTCAGGGCATGGGCCCCGGCCGCGGACGGGCGGAACTGGTGGGCGTTGACCAACTCGATCTCGAAGACCACGCCGCCCCCGCCGGCGACGGCCTGCGCGGTCCCACGGCCATCTCGCTCGACCCCGAGCCGAATCCCGCCGGGCGGGTTCGCGTCCGCTTCCTCACCCCTACGGAACTGAAAGCCGCCGGCCGGCTTGCGGAGCAGCCCGAGTTTCCGGTCCTCTTCGGCCGGCTGCGCGACCGCATCTCCACGCTGCGCTCTCTCTACGGCGCGGGACCCTTGGATCTGGATTTTCGCGGCATGACGGTGCGGGCGGCCCAGGTCCGCATGCTGGCTTGCCAACTGGTTTGGGTGAACCTGGAGCGAAAAAGCGGCCGCACCGGAGAGGTTCACCCGTTGGGCGGCTTCACCGGAGAGGCGGAGTACCAGGGCGAACTGGCGGAATTCCTGCCGTTTCTGCGCGCCGCGCGCTGGGTGGGCGTGGGCCGCCAGACAGTGTGGGGCAAAGGCGACCTGAGAGTGCTACCGTAAGCCATATGCGACTCTGTCTGCTCCTCTCGCTTGCCGTTCCCCTGCTGGCCCAACCCGCTCCGCCCAAGGCCGACCTGCTTTGGCCGGGCGGAGCCCCCGGAGCCCTGGGCACGGCCGACGAAGACCAGCCGTCGATCGCGCCGCACATCGTTCCCGCCGGCCGCGGAACCGGCACGGCGGTGATCGTGTGTCCCGGCGGCGGATACCAGCATCTCTCCATGGACAAGGAAGGCGAGCAGGTAGCCGCCTGGCTCAACTCCGTGGGCGTCACGGCGTTTGTCCTCAAGTACCGTCTCGGCCCGCGCTACCACCACCCCATCGAACTCGGTGATGCGCAGCGCGCCATCCGCACGGTCCGCTTCAAAGCGGCGGAATACCGCGTGGACCCCGCCCGCATCGGCATCCTGGGCTTCTCCGCCGGCGGACACCTGGCATCCACCGCCGGCACCCACTTCGACGCTGGCAAACCCGACGCCGCCGACCCCATCGACCGCGTCGGCAGCCGCCCCGATTTCCTGGTGCTGTGCTACGCCGTCATCTCGCTCCACGACCCATATGCCCACGTAGGCTCGCGCGTCATGCTGCTGGGGAATTCGCCCGATCCGGCGCTGGTGGACAACCTGTCGAACGAATCGCAAGTGACTGCCGAGACCCCGCCCACGTTCCTCTTCCACACCGCCAACGACCGCACCGTGCCGGTGGAAAACAGCGTAAGTTTCTTCCTGGCGCTGCGTAAGGCGGGCGTCCCCGCCGAGATGCACATTTACGAGAACGGACCGCATGGCCTGGGCCTGGCGACGACCGATGCGACGCTCTCCTCGTGGCCCGCGCGTCTGGAAGCGTGGCTGCGCGGGCGCGGATTGCTGAACGGGGCGGCGAAGTAGGGGACACTACGCCCCCGGGTGCGAGGGTTTTATGTGGGGCAGGCTGGCAGCCTGCGGCGGGTTGTCAACCCGCCTTCCGACCTGTCTGCCGTTGTCTTGTAGGACGAGAATTCGTCGCGCGCTCACTTGGGCGCCGCGGGCACGCCCCACAGGGAACTGCTACCATCTGGCGGTGTCCAATATCGATAGGTGAACAACATGCGGTTCCGATGGATTCTGCCGACATGTAACATTGCCATTGACGTCATCTTGTTCGTTCTTCTGGTCCACGCTGTAGACGTGAACCGATTGAGCTTGAGGCATCCTCCACCCCTCTGGCGGCAAGAATACCAATACGTTGACCCTGGGCTCCTGGCAGAAGTGCCCGTCCCGAAGCCACTCACGACGATCATTGCCGGCACCGCACCGGCCGCGTTGATCGCCAGCCTGCCCTTGAACAATGGTTGGCGCGCGAGTCGGCCGTTTGACGTGCGCTGGGCCTCGCTCTACCTGGTGCTTGCCTCGGCCCTCTGGTACGCCGTCGGCCGGTCGGCTGAGACGGGGCACCCGCGGGTAGTGAAACTTGCAAAGCTCTACGTCCTCTTGCGTGCGCTATCGGTGCCACTCTCGACGAGTTACTGGGCCGGCGCGGGGACCGCGCTCTGTCAGTTGCTGCTCTTTTCGGTTTGGATCGCCGTGGCTTCGTACGTGATACTGCGCACCGCCTGGCTCCTCTACCGCCGGGTCGGTTCGCGGGCAGACCAAGCGGCCTAGGCTCACCGGATGCCGGGCCGATTCCCCGTCCCGCGCTTACCGCTTCAGTGCGAGTTCGAAGGATACGCCTTCCGCCTCTTCGAGCGCGCTCAGGATGTTCGCCAGGTTCGCCGCCGAAGGATTCCCGGTTGGCCCCAACATGCGCATCAGGCTCTTGGCCGGGATGTCCGTCCGCTTCTCGAGATCCCCGAATCCTGCCGTGGCGTTGACGTAGTCCCGAAGAACGGCCTTGCCTGTCGGAAGGTCGCCGTGGATGATGCACTCGACAGCCTCTCGAAGCAACGCTTGCCGAAAATCCGGGTCGCGCTGGGCCCGTGCCCGGACGGTTTCCTTGAAATCATGGGTGAGGGGCATGATACGGTCTCCTATATTTTCCTTCGCTTGTAATCGGCCCAGCGCGCTTGCGCCGTTTCGATATCCTTCTGCTGGCGCTTCTTGGTCCCGCCGCCAACCAGAATGATCAGCCGCTCGCCGTCTTTGCCGAAGTAGATCCGGTAGCCGGGGCCGAAGTCGATCTTGCGCTCGAACACGCCAGCGCCGACGCTCTCGACATTCGACAGGTTGCCCTGCTCCATCCGCGTGAGCGCGAGGGTCACTCTGGCGGCAGCCGGCGCGTCCAGCCCGTCGAACCAAGCCGCGAAGCACCGGCGCCCGCTCTCATCGACGTAGCCGCGGAGCTCGATCATTCCTCAATTATGGTAACGCATATGTTACCAATTGTCAATGGATGGGTCGTGCCGTGCCCGGACAAAAAACAAGGGCCGCTGATGAACGCCGATTAACGCGGATAAGACAATTCTCTTCAATCCGCGTTAATCGGCGTTTATCAGCGGCCCAATTGTGTTCCTGGCCGCCTACAGTCTTAGCAGCCGAAAAGTTCCTGCGCGCGCGTCAGTTGATCCACCACGCGAACCCCGTGCGGACACGTGACCGTGCACGACGCGCACTCGCCGCATCGCACGGCGGCGTGTTCGGCGCTCAACTCCAGGAAGCGCTCGCGGCCCAGGGCGAATTGCCCGTAGCCATCGGCATACGTCACGAACCGCAACATGTTGGCCACCGGCAGACCCTTCTGGCAGGCGCCCTCGCACTTCCCGCACACGTTGCAGTAGAAGGGACGGATCAGCTCCCTGCGCTCCGCCAGCAGTTTCGCGTCCGCCGGACCGAACGGTTGCACCCCGGCCCGGATGTTCTCGGCCACCTGCTCGATGTCCGTCATGCTGGGGATGGTCGTGTGCACGTTGGGATTCCGCGTCACCCAGCGGTACACGGCCGCCATGGCGCCCGGTTGTTTGAACCGCTCGGCGTTGGGATTGGCCGCGCCGCCGCGTCCCCGGCCCAGGCCGCCGGCCATCACCTTCATCGCCACCACGCCCTTGCCCGCCTTCGCCACCTCGTCGATCGCCGCCGTCCACTCCGGTTCCATGGTGAAGTTGTAGTTCGCCAGCACGACATCGATCTTTTCGTGCTTCGCCAGGAACGGCAGCATGGCTCTCTGGTGGGTGCTCACACCGGCGAAACGGACCTTTCCCGCCTTAATCGCGATCTGCTGCGCCTCGATAAGACCGTCGTTCACGTCCTCGATCTTGTCCTTGCCATGCAGATACCAGACGTCCAGGTAGTCCGTGCCGAGTTCCTTAAGGCTGGTGTCGAGCTGCTCCAGGGCCTCCGCCTTGTCCTTGCCCTCGGTTTTGGTGGAAAGCACGATGTCTTTGCGCTTCCGCTTCAGGGCGGCGCCCACCATGCGTTCGTTGTTGCCCTTCTGATACATGCGGGCGGTGTCGAAATAGGTGATCCCCATGTCGGCCGCGTGTTCGATCACGCTGCCGTCGCTGGTGATCATGCACCCCATGCCGACGGTGGTCACCTTCAGCTTCGTCCTTCCCAGCGTCCGGTACTGAAATACCGGGGTGGCTGTCGAAGAGGACGGCGCCTGCGGCCGCCGTTCCGGGGAGTCCTGCGGGCGGGTTGCCGATGCGACGGCGGGAAGAGCCAACCCGGCCGCCAGGAATTTTCTGCGAGATGCGGAGCGATCCATCCAAACCTCCAAATCGGACTACAGAATGATAATATCCAATTGTAGATCACTGCGGGGGGAATCGTTCCTATGGCAAGCCTGTTTTCGCGCAGAAACTTGTTACAAATGGCGGGAGCCGCCGCCGCGCTGCGCCGCTCGCTGGCGGGGGCGCCGCAAAGGCAGTTCGGGGGCCCGCCGCCTGTCACTCTCACCGAGTTCCCCCCCATGCCGCGGCGATCCACGGTGGCCATCGCCCAGGGTCAGGAGCGGCGGAAGAACGCTTACACCGCGCTTAAGGCCATCGACAAGGAACTGCGGGAGAAGATGAAGGGCAAGCGGTACGTGGTGATCAAGCCCAACTTCGTCAACTCCTTCAACCAGCTCGCCTCCAGCCACGCCGACGCCGTGCGCGGCATCCTGGACTACCTTTCGGAGAGCTTCCAGGGGCCCGTGGTGATCGCCGAAGCCGCCGCCGGAGACACCCGGCAGGCGTTTGACAACTTCAAGTACCAGCCGTTGACCACGGAGTACGCGAAGCAGCAGGTCAAGCTGATCGATTTAAACCTGGAGGCGAACTTCGAGACGGTTGCCCTGCTCGACGCCGACCTCCACATCGTTCCCTGCCGCATCGCCGCCCGCCTGGTGGACCCCGAGGCCTTCGTGATCTCCTCCGGGATTCTGAAGACCCACAACACCCTGATCGCGTCTCTGTCCATCAAGAACATGGCCCTGGGGGCGCCGCTGCATTCGCCCGGCCGCGAGTCGCCCCGATGGAGCGAGAAGCGCAAGTTCCATGTGGGCCTGCGCCAGACTCACTACAACGTGATGGTGACCACCCAGCGGCTGAACTGGGGAGCGTCGCTGATTGACGGCTTCGAGGGCATGGAGGGCAACGGCCCGGCCTCGGGAACTCCCGTGCCGTCGCGCATCGCCATCGCCTCCGCCGATTACGTGGCGGCGGATCGCGTGGCCGCCGAGACCATGGGCATCGATCCCGAGTGGCTGGGCTACGTGAAGTACTGCGGCCAACTCGGCCTGGGCCAGTTCGACCCCGCCCGCATCGACGTGATCGGCGCGAAAATCGCCGATGTCCGCAAGGAGTATCGCATGCACCCCGATGTCGATCGCGAACTGCAGTGGCGCGGCCCGATGACGGAACTGCCCTTCAACCTGGGCTGGACGCGCGCGCTGGGGGACGAGCGGCGCGCGTAGGCCCGGTTGGACCAGGTTGATCCAACTGCGGGGCTCAGAAGCCGTGAAGGAATTGGGCGGCCCGCCGCGCCCACGCGCCCACGATCGCGTAGTCAACGGAGTGGGAGTTCAGTAACTCGACAAACTCGCGCCAGTCGGGGAGCAGGGTCATTGCGCGATCGGACGCCGAGCGAAGTCAATTCGCACATGATGCGCATGCGCTCCGCAGGCGTTAGACTCCAATAGTAGATTTTGTCGGCGCGGTCCGCTTCCTCGAAACTGTCGAACTTGCGAACCGTGACGGTCCTCACAGCTCCATTATAGGCCGCGAGCCGGTGCCCCTCGATTCGGTTTCGGCTCTTGCGAGCGCACCCGCCAATCGGCCCGCCGGTCCGCGCCCGGCGCCCTCTCCGGCCGCCGGAACGGCGGGACTGGGCGGTTTGCTTCGCGCGGCGGGCGATGAGCGCGGCTGCCGATTGGATCGAGCCGACCCAACCGCCGGGCTCACCCGCACCGCGCTTCGCGAGCTTCCAGCGTGGCCCGCGCCAGTTCCACCAACTCGCTGGCGGCCGCCTCCGGCAGAGCGTCGTGCGTCAGGCTCTCGCAGATGGCAAGCAGGTCGGTCCACCGTGCCAATTGCCGCCAGTCGCCCGCCAGTTCGCCGCCGGCCCGCCGGAAGCCCTTCGAGAAATGCGGCTCCAGGAGCGGACGCGCCGCGCTCTCATAGCGCAGGAAGTTCCCCAGGTCGGCCAGCGGGGTGCTCGACACGGCGAACTCCCAGTCGAGTACGGCCGCGACCCGCCATCGTCCCGAGTCGTGCCGCACCACCAGGTTGCCCCCGTTGAAATCGCCGTGCACCAGGCGCGGCTCCCGCTCCAGATTCGCCAACACCGGCGCTTGAGCCCAGGCCAGCGCGTGGAGACCGGCGCGCACTTCGGCGGGCATCCGCCGGCACAGGTTCGCCGACGCCAGGCACAGGTCCAGAAACCGCGGCATCGGGTCCGCGCCCTCGACTAGCGGCGCGGTCACCCCGGCCCGGGCCCCAGCCATCCGGCTTTCGGGAAGCGAAAGCGGCCAATCGCCGTCAGGACTTCTCCCGCGGATTCCGCCGCCTCGGCAATGGCCCCCGTCGCTCCGCCGTGCCGCAACTCGCGGAAGTCGATGCCATCGACGTACTCCAGTACGGCGAAGGGCGGGATCTCGTCCAGCCCGCGCGGTTCCGCGTGAATCACTCCGGGCACCGGAACCGCGCCGTCGAGCAGGCGCAGCAGGTCGATCTCTTTCTGGCACAGGGACGCATCGTGTTCGTAGATGCGCAGCACCACCGCCCGCCCGGTCTCCAGCCGCAATTTGAAATTGGCGTTGCGCAGACCTCCCGTGAGCGGAAGCGCCTCGCTCACCCGGGAGTGGGGCAGCGCCCGGCTCAGGATGCGGCGCAGCACGCCGTCCGCCAGTGTCCGCCGCGGCTCCGCCCGGAGCCAGCGGGATGCATCGGGAGCGCCAGGGATCACAGAGGTAGGGTACCAGGGATCGCGAAAATTCTTCTTGACAAGCACTACTGTATGCCATACAGTGTGTATAACACAATATGTGGTACACGGTGTAGACGATGAATGCCGAACTTTTCGAGAACCTTCGCCTGGAGTTGCGCCGCGGATGCCTGATCCTGGCGGTCCTGGCGGAACTCCGCACCGAGCGTTACGGCTACGTGCTGCGCAAAGGCCTGGCCGATCGCGGCATGGCCATCGACGAAAACACGCTCTATCCGCTTCTCCGCCGTCTGGAAACGCAGGGCCTGCTGGTGAGTGAATGGCGTGAGGAAGAGAAACGCAACAAGAGGTTTTACCGGCTCTCGCCCGAAGGCGAAGTCATCCTCAGTCAACTTCTGGAGGAGTGGACCGGCATCAACTCCTCGCTGAACCGCATCCTCGAAGGCGAAAGCCTGCCCCAATCGTCTCATGCCGGGACTGGAGAGAAATCATGAAGCCCACAAACAGCCTTCTCGCTCGTTATTTGCGATTCGTGGAATCGCGGAACTGGGTGGCCGCCGAAGCCTTCCCCGTTTTCTCGCGCTCCTTGCGGGCCGTGCTGTGGACGCTGCTGGCGGTTTTCGCCATTACCTACACGTTGGCCGGTCCCATCGCCCGCGGCCAGGCCCTCGGCGCCATCCTGCTGGGGACCCTTTGGTGGACCTTCTGGTGCTGCGTGTGGGCGGTCGGCTTCGTGGCGCTGTGCACCCTGATCTTCCGGTTGGCCCGCCCCGCCACACCGGGTAAGCTGACCGGCAAGTACCTGGGCGCGGTCGGCAGCTACCTGCCGCCGGATCAGCCCGAAGACATCCTGGCCGAACTGGCGGCCGACATCCGGTCGGAGATGGAAGACCGGGAAGCCGAACTCGGCCGCCCGCTGACCGCCGAAGAAGTGGAGACTATTCTCAAACGCCACGGCCATCCCATGCTTGTGGCGGGCCGCTATCTTCCGCGGCAGCACTTGATCGGACCCGCTATCTTCCCGTTCTACTGGTTCACCCTCAAGACCGCGCTTTGGATCGCGGCGCTGGTCTACGTGGTCATCGCGGTTTCCGTCCCGTTCATCGTCAGCCTGGTGCAGATCGCCGGCCAAGCGGCGCCACACGACGTGTCTGTCGCGGGCGCCTGGTCTTTCCTCCTTATTGGAGCGGTGGTCTTGTTGGCGGTCTTTGGCGCGGTGACCGCGGTCTTCGCGGTCCTGGAACTTGTCCCGGGCCTTTCCCTGGCGAGCCGGTGGAGCGTCGAGAACCTGTCCGCCGTCCCGCGCCCGCCGCGCGGAAAGCCCCGCTGGGAGTGGACCGTCAGCCTCATCGCCACCGGTCTTTTCGCGGCCTGCTGGCTGGTGATGCCGGACTTCCCCTGGAACCTCGGCCCGGCCGGCCGGTATCTGACGCCCGGCGCGGCATGGCCAACCGTTCGCATCGCCATGCTGCTGCTCCTACTCGCCACCATGCTGGAAGCCGCTATCCACCTGGCCCGGCCGCGGTGGACAAGGGCCTGCACCGCGATCCACGTGGCCCTACGCGTGGCCGGCCTCGCTCTTCTGGGATTCCTGTTCCACGCGAGCGATTCGCTGGTGGTGGTGAACCTGGCCCGCGTGCCCGCTTCCGAAGCCCACCGGCTCCCGCAAATCATCGGCCAATGCACGCACTACGGTTTGCTCATGGCCATGCTGATCGCCGGCATGACCGCTCTCGTTGAGTGCCTGCCGTACCTCCGCCGGCGGCTCTCGCCCCCACGGGTGGCGGCGCGCCTGATCGCACTCTAGAGGGACTTTCACACAACGGAGCTCAATATGAACATTCCGAATACATCACTAGGTCTTCGACCGTGTGATTCGGTGCCATTACCGGGCCGCTCGCTCACGCTCGCGGTTCCGGACAGAACCGCGAGCGTGAGCGAGCGGCCCGTGGCAAAGGAACAGTTTCTCGCGGTCAAGGCACTCGTAGTGTGCTCGGCGATCCTGTGCGGCGCCTTGGCCAGATCGCAAACTCTTCCAAACGACGCCGAAATCCGGCAGATACTGGCGGACCGCATCGATGTTCAACACAAGAGCGTCGGAATGGTGGTAGGCATCATCACGCCGCAGTCTCGCCGCCTGGTTACGTACGGGCAGATGACTCAGGGCGATGCACGGCCGCTCGATGGCGACACCGTCTTTGAAATCGGCTCGGTCACGAAGATCTTCACCGCGCTCCTGCTTGCCGATATGGTGCAGCATGGCGAAGTCCATCTCGACGACCCGGTGTCGAAATATCTGCCCTCCACAGTGCATGTGCCCGAACGGAATGGCCGGTCGATCACCCTGGTCAACCTGGCCACCCAGACATCCGGGCTGCCGTTCTTTCCCTCCGACATCCCACTCGACGACCGGGCTGCCGGCGTGGTGGCGAAGTACACGACCGGCCAACTCCACGAATTCCTCTCTACGTGGAGTCCAACGCGCGATATCGGCTCGAAATGGGAATATTCCAATCTCGGCTTCGGACTGCTGGGCCAGGCGCTGGCCCACCGCGCCCAGGTGGATTACGAATCCCTGGTCCACGCGCGCATCACCAGGCCGCTGGGACTGGAAAGCACCGCCATCACCCTCTCCTCGCAGATGGAACGCCGGCTCGCGCCCGGTCACGATGCGCAGTTGCGGCCTGCGCCATCCGTCAATATGCCGGCCTTCGAGGCCGCGGGCTCCTTACGGTCGAGCGCCAACGACCTGCTTTCCTTCCTGGCGGCCTTCATGGGCCCGACAAAATCGCCCTTGGCGCCCGCCATGGCCGCCATGCTGGAGACCCGCCGGCCCGGGCCCGGTTTTCAGCAGGCGCTGGGCTGGTGGATCGTTTCCATGGGGGCTGGAGACGAAGGGTTCGTCTTCCACGGCGGGCAGACTCCGGGCTTCTCGAGTTCGGTGGGCTTCGACCCCCGGACACGCGTTGGCGTCGTGGTTCTGTCAAACGGCTCCGCGGACGACGGCGGCCTCTGCTGGCATCTTCTGCGGCCCTCCTTCCCGATGGCGACATCGGCCGCCGAGAAAGCGCGCAAGGATCGAAAGGAGATCCCCCTCGACCCCGAACTGGCCGGCCTCTATGCGGGGAAATATCGACTGACCGACGGCCCATCGGCGGGCATGGCGATCATGATCGAACGCCAGGGCGACGCCCTCGCATTCGTATCCCCGGCCACGCCCCCAGGGGGCTTCCGGCTGCACGCGGAGAACGAGCGGAGTTTCTTCATCACGGAGGCCGATCTGCAGGTGGACTTTCAGAGGGATGGTGAAGGCCGGGTTGCCAGCCTGACCGTCCATTTCGCGGGAGTCAGCGCCGTCGCCTCCAGGATGCGGCCTGGGGCCGAGCAGCCCGGCAAGCAGTGAGCGCTTCGGGCGCAGAGCACCAACACCTGACCGGCCTGCCGCAAGGCCAGACCGGCCATATGGTTCCTGCGCCCGGACCTCCGGGTCCAGGGAACAAGCCGCCAGCCGGCGTCGTAGTAAACTTCTTAGGACACCCCATGCGCACTTGGCTTGCGTTCCTGGCCGCGGCGGTTCTTCTGCTGCTGATGTTCGTGCTGGCCGGCGGCGCCGCGCGGCGCGAGTCCGTGACCGTCGACGAAGTGGCGCACATCGGCGCCGGCCTGAGCTACGTCCAGAAGCTGGATTTGCGTTTCAACTACGAGCATCCGCCCCTGGTCAAAGTCCTCGCCGGCCTGCCGCTGGCGATCCGCGGCACGCGTGCCGACTATTCCAGCCCGCAGTGGACCATCGGCGCTCGCTTCCTCCCCGCCTATATGGCTGAGTGGGTGTTCGGCGATTGGCTTCTGGGCCGCTGGAACAACGCGGAAACCACGCTGCTATGGGCGCGGCTGCCCATGCTCCTGCTGACGCTGCTGCTGGGCTGGGTGCTGTTCGTCATAGGGCGCCGGTTCGGAGGCGACTGGGGCGGGCTGACATCGCTGGCCGCTTACGCCAGCATGCCGGCGTTCCTGGCCTTCGGCCCGCTGGTGCTGACCGACGTGGCCATCGCTCTCTTCGCGGTGTTGACGCTGTGGACCCTCGCCGACTTGTGGCGCGACCCCAGCCCCGGAAACACTCGCTGGTTCGCGCTGGCGCTGGCCGGAGCGCTGCTCTCGAAGTTCTCCTCGGGCATCCTGTTACTTGCCGTGCTCGCCTTCGTGCTGAGCACCCGCCGCTGGCCGCTGGCGGACCAGCCTGACGATAAGGCCGCCGCGCGCGCCTGGCGCAGGCTGCGTTGGCGCGCTCTGCGGAAAGGCACGTGGCTCGCCGCAGTAGCTGTGTACGTAGTGTATTTCGTCTTCTCCTGGAACCAGCCGGTGGACATTCCCGGGTTCTCCGGCCACGGGCCGCTGCTGGCTCTGGCCGGCCGCCCGCTGATGCCGCCATGGTTGTTCCTGCGCGGCCTGGGCTGGATGATGTTCACCTCCGTCCGTCCGTCGTTCCTACTGGGCCATGCGTATCCGCACGGGGTCTGGTTCTACTTCCCCGTGTTGCTGGTTCTGAAATCGTTGCCGGGACTCCTCGGCCTGTTGGTGCTGACGCTGGCGCTTTCCCTCTGGCACAGGCTGAAACCCCGCACCGGGGCGATCGTTCCAGCCGGCTTGGCCACCCACTGGCGAACCATCTGGGTGTCGCTCGCGGTGTTCACCGGCATCTGTCTGGCCAGTCCCATGGACATCAGCATCCGCCATTTCAGCGTTCCGCTGGCGCTGCTCACCCTGTTGCTGGCGCCGCTCCCGCGCCTTGTCGAACGGTGCGGGCGGCGCACGGCGATCGCCGCCGCCGCATTGGCCGCCGTGCTGGTTGCCAGTTGTCTGATCGATGCCGTCCGCCTGTATCCTTATTACCTCCAGTACGCCAGCCCGGCCGGCATGGGGCGGCCTCTCTACTGGCTGATGAGCGATTCCAATGTCGATTGGAACCAGGCGCTCCCCGAAGTGGAGCAATTCGCGCGGCAGCACGGTCTGGCGGACGTGCCGCTCGACAACTATGGATTCTCCGACGCCCGGGTGATCGTGCCCCAATCGCGTATGTGGGACTGCCAGGCGCCCGCGGAATCCGACGCGGGCCGCTGGGTGTTCGTCTCCGCCAACATGATTCTCGACGGCCACAACTGCGCCTGGATCATGCAGTATCCACATCAGGCACTGGCGGCTGGAGGCATGTATGCGATCCGGCTACCATCTCCGATCCCTCCGGCCGGCACTGCGGGAGGGCCGCCGCTCCCGGCCGAGCGCCGCATCTTCCTCGGCATGCCAATGGATATGCGCGTAATGGGCCGGGAACTGCTGGAGCATCCCGAGCGGATTCAGAAAACCATGGATGACATGATAGCGGCATTTCAGAAGACCAGGCACTAAGTGGGGCGGACCCCCTGGTCCGCGGCCGGCCCCCTGGCCGGCCTGCCTCGCGCCCGGCAGGATGCCGATACCGTCGTTCGAGATGCGGGACGAGGGCGTCCCGCGCGGACCAGGGGTCCGCCCCACCGGCTACTCCACCCGGCGGATACTGGCGCCCGCCTGCGCCAGCTTGCTCTCGATGTGCTCGTAGCCGCGGTCGATATGATACACGCGGTCGATGACCGTCTCTCCCTTGGCCACCAGCGCGCCCAGCACCAGCGATGCGCTGGCGCGCAGGTCGCTGGCGATCACCCCGGCGCCGCTCAGCGCGCGCGGGCCCGCCACGATGGCCTGCTTGCCGTCCACGCGGATGTTGGCGCCCATGCGCGCCAGCTCCTGGGCATGCATGAAGCGGTTCTCGAAGATCGTCTCGACAATCATGGCGATGCCTTCGGCCTGAGTCATCAGGGCCATGTACTGCGCCTGCAAGTCGGTGGCGAATCCGGGGTATTCCTCGGTCGTCATATCCACCGAGCGGAGCCGGCCGCCGCCGCGCACGCGCAGCGACGTGGGGCCGGGCTGTGTCACCTCCACCCCGGTTTGCAGCAGCTTGGACACAAGCGCGCCAACGTGTTCGGGGTCGCAGCCCGTCACCGTCACGTCGCCTCCGGTGATGGCGCCGGCGATGAGAAACGTGCCGGCTTCGATGCGGTCGGGGATGATGGTGTGCTCGGCGCCGCCCAGGCGCTCCACTCCCTGCACGCGGATAATGGACGAGCCCGCGCCTTCGATGCGCGCCCCCATGCGGATCAGCAGGTTGGCCAGGTCCACCACCTCAGGCTCGCGGGCGGCGTTGCGCAGCACGGTTTCGCCCTTGGCGAGCACTGCGGCCATCAGCAGGTCCTCGGTGCCGGTGACGGTGATGCGGTCGAAATGGACGATGGCGCCGCGCAACCCTTCGGGAGCCTCCGCTTCGATGTAGCCGTGCGACTGGTGGATGCGCGCGCCGAGCCGCTCCAGCCCCAAAATGTGGAGGTTCACGGGCCGCGCGCCGATGGCGCAGCCTCCCGGCAGGGAGACGCGCGCCCGCCCGCACCGGGCCACCAGCGGTCCCAGCACCAGGCTGGATGCGCGCATGGTTTTGACCAGCTCGTAAGGGGCTTCGGGACTGGCGATGGCGGGCGTATCGAGGCGCACCGTCTCGCCATCCACGTCCACCCTGGCGCCGATATCCACCAGCAGCCGCTGCATGGTGCGGATGTCGCGGACACGCGGAACGCGATGCAGCGTCACCGGTTCGTCGGTGAGTAATGCAGCCGCCAGCGCCGGCAAGGCCGCGTTCTTCGAGCCGCCGGTGGGAATCTCGCCTTCAAGGGCGGCGCCGCCCGCAATTACGAACTTATCCATTTTCGATTTCCTCCGCCGCCGGTCACTGGCCCAGCGCCCGGCGGATGCGTCCGCCCGATTCGGCCAATCGGCGCTCGGCTTCTTCCCGGCCGATGCCCAACTTGCCCATCAGTATCGCCGTGCTCACCGAATCGCCCGCTCCGGCCAGCAACTCGGCCGCCCGCTCGCCGCCGACGCCCGCCGCGCGCGCCACAATGCCCCGCGCCCGTCCAGCCAGCTTGGCGTTCCCCGGTTGCACATTCACCATCAGGTTGCCGTAAACATATCCCAACCGGATGAACGCCCCTGTCGAGAGCATGTTGAGGACCATCTTCTGGGCCGTGCCGGCTTTCATGCGGGTGGATCCCGCCAGCACCTCGGGGCCAACCAGGGGTGTGATGGCAATCCGCACGGCGCGGGCCAGCGCGGAATCGGGCGTACAACCGATACCCACGGTGACCGCGCCCATCCGTTCGGCTTCGGCGACGGCGCCGAGGACGTAGGGAGTGCGCCCGCTGGCGGCCAGCCCAACCAGCACGTCGCCGGCCTGGAAACCGCGGGCCAGCAGGTCGCGCGCGCCCGCGGCGCCATCGTCTTCGCTGGTGTCGGTGGCATGGCCGAGGGCCGCCTCGCCGCCGGCCATGATCCCCTGCACCATGCCGGGCGGGACGCCGAACGTCGGCGGGCATTCCGCGGCGTCCAGCACGCCCAGCCGTCCGCTGGTGCCGGCGCCGATGTAGAAAAGCCGGCCGCTGCGCTCGAAGGCGTCGACGACGGCGTCCACGGCGCGGGCGATGGCGGGAATTTCGCGCTCCACCGCCTCCGCCACCTTGCGGTCCTCCGCGTTGACGATGCGCAGCACGTCTTCGGTGGGCAGAGCGTCGATGTTCGCGGACGCGGGATTGGCCTGTTCGGTGAGCGGCGTCTCGATCCCCGGCATTCGCTTCATCTTAACAAGGCGGCATGGCGCCGGCCGGCGCCATCCCGATTTCTGTCACAATAACCGATTGATGACAATTCGGAACACAGCCATGCCCAATGAGGATCGCTGGTACTCCATGGATGAGGTGGCCTCCCACATTGGGGTGGCGGTCGACATGCCGCCGGAGGGAACGCCGTGATCGGGATGGACCAACTGTCGGCCCTCATTGCCGGGGGCGAATCGTTGACCATCGAATTCAAGTCCGACCGGCGGCAGATGTCGGACAAGAGCATTTACGAAGAGATCGTCAGCTTGGCAAACACCACCGGCGGCGCGCTGCTGATCGGCGTCGAGGATGACGGCGAGATAACGGGCGCGGTGCCCCGGCACGGGACAACTACCGACCCACTACGGCTGCAGGCGGCCATCTTCGGCAACACGGTCCCCAGCATCAACACCCGCGTCTCCGTCGTCAAGCTGGAAAGCTGCGAGGTGCTGGCTATTGAGGTCGATCGCTACCCCGAGCCGTGCGCCACCGCCAGTGGAAAGTCTTTGCATCGGGTCATCGGCGGCGATGGGAAACCGCGGAGCGCGCCTTTCTATCCCCGCGATCAGCGATCGATGCGGATCGACCTCGGACTCCTCGACTTTTCCGCCCAGCCGGTTGAGTCTGCGGTCTTCGAGGACCTGGACCCGCTGGAGTTTGAGCGTCTTCGGCAGGCAGTTGCCCGTCTGAGGGGCGATGACAGTTTGAAGACGCTGAGCGATCCGGAACTCGCGAAGGCCTTGCGGCTCGTCGAGACCACGGGGCGAGGGCTTACGCCGAATGTCGCTGGCCTGCTGCTGCTTGGCCGTCCGGATATCCTCCGCAAATACCTGCCGACCCATGGCGCGTTCTTTCAGGTTCTGGATGCGCTGGGCAATGTGGTTGCCGACGACACGCCATTCGAAAGCGCGGCCCCTCTGCTCCGATTGCTCGGCGAAATCGAACTCCGGTTTGCCGCCCGAAACCGGGAGCGAGAGGTGCCGGTTGGTCTGATCCGGCTGCCGATCCCCGACTATGCGCCTGAGAGCTTCCGCGAAGCGGTGAGTAACGCACTGCTCCACCGCGACTACAGCCGGATGGGCGTGGTCTACATTCAGTTGCATCCAGATCATCTGCTCATCACCAACCCCGGCGGCTTTCCGGAGGGTATCACCCTCCGGAACATCCTGGTCCACGAGCCCAAACCCAGGAATCCGCGGCTGGCCGAAGCCTTCAAGCGGATCGGGTTGGTGGAGCAGACGGGGCGCGGGGTGGATCGGATCTTCCTCGGGCAGCTTCGATTCGGCCGGCCCGCGCCCGACTACGCGCGGTCCGATGCGAGCGGTGTCCGCGTCGTGCTGCGCGGCGGCGATGCTTCCCTCGAGTTTGCGGCCTACGTATTCGAAGAAGATCGCGCCGGCCGGCCGTTTTCGCTTGACGAGCTTCTGGTACTGAACCAACTATTCCATGAACGGCGGATCGATTCGGAAATCGCAGCCAGGCTGCTGCAGAAAGGGGCCGCCGATGGCCACGCCGTGCTGGAGCGGTTGCAGGAGCGAGGGCTTCTGGAAGCCAAAGGGGAGAAGCGGGGCCGGGTCTATCATCTGAGCGCCGGGATGTACCGGCAACTGGGGCACCCGGCAGGCTATGTCCGAGCGCACGGAATGACGGCGATACGGCAGGAGGCGATGGTTCTGGAGTACGTCGCCGCGCATGGCAGGATCGAGCGCGGGCAGGTAATGGAGCTTTGTGGGATCAACAGCCCACAAGCTGGCCGGCTCCTAACCCGGCTCTGCGCCGCTGGGAAGCTGCGGCGCCAGGGAACCCCGCCTCGCTGGACCTACTACACTCCCGCGGAGCGTGCGGGATGATCCGTGCTATCGACGCCTATCGTCGCCCATATCGCCGTTCCAGGCGAGTCTAACGACGCGGCGATAGGATGTTCGATACGGATCTCAAACCTCGTCTATTCAGCCACTTGCGTTTCGACGAGTTCGGCCTCGCGCGCACGCGCGATGCGACACGCATCTACGCGCCTTCGCGTATCGTTTCAAACCCCGAACCGCGCGTGTATCGAGGTCGGGGCGGCGCATTGCCGGACGCTCGAGCGCGAAGACAATCTTGCTTGCGTTGGGCACAGCGATATCAGAGTGGCCACGAGATGAGGGTCGGAGAGGCGTTTGTGGAATGAACTGAGAAGACGGGATTTCCCGGCCTTGGACCCTCCGGGCAAGGTGACAATTCCGTCTTGCGCGGGCGAAGACGGCTACCGGAAAAAATGCAACTCGCAGAAGCCGCCCGCCGCCGGTCTGTGCGAAAATTCGGTCATCCTATGAAACACAGCGTCGGTTTCCTGAAGCTGGTCAACGATGCCAAATCGCGCATTCCCGAGATCGATGTGGCGGCCTATCTCAAGATGGTGGCAGCCGGCGAGCCGCACATCCTGGTGGACGTGCGCGAGGAGAGCGAATATGCCGCCGGCCATGTCGCCGGTGCCGTCCACCTCGGCAGGGGAATCATCGAGCGCGACATCGAAACCCGCGTGCCCGACCCCGCAACCAGGCTGGTTCTATACTGCGGCGGCGGCTTCCGTTCCGCCCTGGTTGCCGACAACCTGAAGAAGATGGGCTACACCCAGGCCATCTCGCTCGATGGCGGCTGGCGGGCGCTCAAGGAATCCGGCCTGCCACTGGAGCCGTAGGGCCGCGAACGCAATCCGGACGGGAAGCCCGGCAGGCTACAATAAGCTCGATCATGCAGTTCCAGTGCAACGTCTGCGAGGCCACCAACGAATTCCCGCCGGCGGGCTTCGATCGCGACGCACCCAGTTGTACCCGTTGCGGCTCCACCGTGCGGCTGCGGGCGTTGCTGCGCGCGCTGAGCGTGGAGGTTTTCGGGATACCGCTGGCGCTGGCCGATTTTCCGCGGCTGAAATCGATCCGCGGCCTGGGCATGACCGACCAGAAAGGTTGCGCCTCGCTGCTCGAGTCGCGCTTCGATTACCGTAATACGTTCTACCACGAGGAGCCGCGATTCGACATCTCCCAGCCGCCCGAAGAGCGCGGGATCTTCGACTTCATTCTGGCGGACGACATTTTCGAACACGTGGCGCCGCCCGTCGCGCAATCCCTGGCCAACGCCTGCGCGCTATTGAAACCACACGGCTTCCTGGCCATGAGCGTGCCATACTCGCTGGCTGAAACCACGCGGGAGCATTTCGCCGGGCTGCACGACTCCAGCCTGGTGACCGTGGGCTCCCACCTGGCGCTGGTCAACCGCACCCGCGCTGGCCAATGGCAGGTCTTCGACAACCTCGTGTTCCATGGCGGGGAAGGCTCCACGCTGGAGATGCGGGTGTTCACCGAGGCCGATCTCAGAAAGAGCCTGGCGGCCGCCGGTTTCGCACGCGTGGAGTTCGCCGCCGCCGGGTTTCCGCCATTCGGCATTGTCCACCCCGGATCGTGGTCGCTTCCCGTGATCGCGGCCAAACAGCCGTTCCACCTCTCGCGCGACGGCATGGCCGAACTGATGCGGCAGCACGTTGTGCTGAAGCGCATGGGCGAGTTCCAGGAACGAGCGCTGAAGCACCTGCAGGGCGAGTTCGAGGACCGCACACGGTGGGCCGCGGAACTGGAAGCGGAGGGGAACCGGTGGGCGGCGGAACTGGGGCGTCTGCAGGGCGGGTTCGAGGACCGGACCCGGTGGGCCGGGGAACTGGACGCGGAGGTGAAGCGGCAGGCAGAGGAACTGAAGCGCTTGCAGGGCGAGTTCGAGGACCGGACGCGATGGGCTATGGAACTGGACGCGGAGGGGAACCGCCGGGCGGAGGAACTGAAGCGCCTGCAGGGCGAGTTCGAGGACCGGACGAAGTGGGCACTCGAACTGGACGCGGAGGTGAAACGCCGGGCGGCCGAAACCGCCCGGCTGTGCGAAGAGCTCAACCAGCAGAGATCCCGCCTGGCATTATGGGAGGCGTCGCGGTGGACTCACCTGGGACGCGCGCTGGGCCTGGGGCCCAAGCCTTAGGGTCTGCCCGCCCAGTGTCATGACCGCAAGATACTGTTCCTTTGCCACGGGCCGCTCGCTCAGAAGCTGTGAAGAAATCGGCCGGACTGCCGGGTTGACAGACGAAAGCGTCTGTCCCACATTGCACTCGAAGGACTTGCAGCGAGGTGGGGCAGGCGCTTCCGCCTGCCAACCGATTTCTTCACAGCTTCTCACGCTCGCGGTTCTGCCCGGAACCGCGAGCGTGAGCGAGCGGCCCGGCAAAGGCGCCAAATCACACGGTCGAAGACCTGGCGAACAGTCCGCCCCGGAGAATCGGCGCCAGGCAGACACGCGCCGCCGGTTAAGCGCGACACAAAAGTGACGAGAATCCGGCAACTGCTTTCCGTCCCGCACGGAACCGCGAGCGTCAGAAGCTGTGAAGAAATCGGCCGGACTGCCGGGTTGACAGACGAAAGCGTCTGTCCCACACTGCACTCGAAGGACTTGCAGCGAGGTGGGGCAGGCGCTTCCGCCTGCCAACCGATTTCTTCACAGCTTCTCAACGAGCGGCTCGAGCCGGCGGACCGCGTTCGCGGGCTGGCACGCGCCGTCCGCTGGCGGCGACCTTCGCTCGCCTGAGGAGGGCCGGCATGCCGCCACTCGTCTACGCCGCTCGGCCCCCCCAAAAAACCACAACCCCCCAACCCTCAACCCCCTTTACAGTCGCGGTTCCGTACTGTTCTTCAGGGGCTTAATTTCTGTGTCGCGCACACGCAGCGCCGCCGTCGCTTGACAAGACCATGGCGATCCAGTTACTCTATTTTTAGACTGTGTCTAATTCTGCCGTCGAGCTTCGGGAAGCTTTCCGCGGCGTAGCTCTGCGGCCCACGGCGCAGCGGTTCGCCGTGCTGGAGTACCTGGCGCGCCGCCCCGTCCATGCCACGGCCGAGGAGATTTACCGTGCCGTGAATCGCACCAATCCGCGGGCTTCGCGCGCCACCGTCTACAACAATCTGCGGGATTTGGCGCGCAGCGGCCTGGTGCGGGAAATGGTGTCCGAGGGCCGGGCCTCGCGGTTCGACGCCCGCCTGCGCCGCCACCACCACTTTGTGTGCGATGAGTGCGGAGCCATCGAGGACATTGCGTGGTTCGATCTCCCTCCGGCGGCGGGGAAGGCGATGCTGAAAGGCCGCACGGTTCGCCGGTACGAGATCGTCTTTCGCGGCAGTTGCGAAACCTGCGGGCCTTGCAACCCGCGGAGGGGAGAGGGATGATGAGCTTGGCCGAAAAGCACTGCGTGCCCTGCCGCGGGGGAGTGCCCGCGTTGCAGGGTGAAGAGCTGGAAAAGATGGAGGCGCAGATCCTGAATTGGCAGGTGGTCGACGGGCATCACCTGTGGAAGTCCTTCGCTTTTCCCGACTTCCGGACGGCGCTCGATTTCGTGAACCGCGTGGGCCGGACGGCTGAAGCCGAAGGCCACCATCCGGACCTGTGGCTGGCGTGGGGAAAGGTGGATGTCAAGATCTGGACCCACAAGATCGATGGCTTGACGGAAAGCGATTTTATCCTGGCGGCCAGAATCGATCGCTTGCGGTAATTGGGAATCTCAAATCAACCGATGGAGGGTTACACATGTTAGGAGTAGGAAGCCGATTTCCGGCCTTCTCCGTGCAAGCTACGGTGAGCACCGAAAAGGGAAAGGCCTTTCAAACTATTACGGACGAAGACTTCAAGGAGCAGTGGAAGGTTTTCTTCTTCTGGCCCAAGGATTTCACTTTCGTCTGTCCGACCGAGATCGCGGCCTTTGGCAAGCTCAACCGCGAATTCCAGGATCGCGACGCGCAGGTTCTGGGCGGCAGCACCGATTCCGAGTTCGTACACCTGGCCTGGCGCCAGCACCATCCGGACCTGAAGGACTTGCCCTTCCCCATGCTGGCCGACGTAAAGCGGGAGCTGTGCACCGCCCTGGGCATTCTCGATCCGCAGGAAGGCGTGGCGCAACGAGCCACCTTCGTGGTGGATCCCCACCACACTATCCGCTTCGTCTCGGTGAACGACCTGAACGTGGGACGCAACCCCGAGGAAGTGCTCCGCGTGCTGGATGCGCTGCAGACCGATGAGCTCTGCCCGTGCAATTGGCACAAGGGCGACGCCATCCTCACTCCGCCGGTGTAAGCCGCCCATGGATCTCGACAAGTTGCTGGAGTCCCTGCCGGACTACGCCAAGGATCTGCGCATCAACCTGGGAAACGTGCTCCGGCAGACCGACCTTTCCGAACGGCAGACCTGGGGGACGGCGGTGTGCTGCGCGTTGACGGCGCGCCAGGCATCCCTCATCCAAGCCATCGAGGCGGAGGCGGCGAAGCACCTGGATGAGAAAGCCCTGTTCGCCTGCAAGGCCGCGGCCGCGCTGATGGGGATGAACAACGTCTTCTACCGGTTCCGCCACCTGGTGGGCAACCCCGAGTACGGCGAGCAGCCGGCGCGGTTGCGCATGCAGGCCATCCGCGGTCACGGAAGCGACCCGCTGGATTTCGAGCTGTGGTGCCTGGCGGCGTCGGCCATCACGGGCTGCGGCGCCTGCATGGCCGCCCACGAAAAGACCCTGCGCGAGAAAGGCGTCCGCGCGGAAACCGTCATCGCCGCCGTGAGGATTGCGGCGGTGATTCACGGCCTGGCCGTGGCTCTGGCGGAAACCGGCCAACCTCTGCCCGCCCCCACCGCCGCCGGCCACTGACGCAATAAATGTGAGCGGTTTCGAACCGGGCTGGCACTACGTTACGCAGTGTTGCGAGCGTGGCTGGCAGTGGCCGTCCTGTTCACCGGCGCGGCCAGGGGACAAGCGCCTTCCTATTCCGCGGCCGGCATCGTCAATGCCTCGGATTATGCCCCCGGGCCGTTCGCGCCGAATTCCGCCCTGTCGCTGTTCGGATTTAACCTGTCGCTGCAGAGTCCGCAGGTCGTGACTTCGGCCCTGATGCTCGGCAACTTCTTTCCCACTCAGGTGGCCGGCGTCTCGGTCTACATGGACAATGCGCTCGTGCCCCTGCTCTACGTCTCCGCCGCGCAGATCAACTTCCTGGTGCCAACCACCGAGACCTCCGGCGCCGCCCAGGTCACCGTGGTGCGCCAGGGAGTCTACGGACCCACCGTCACCATCAACCTGGTGACCGCCGCTCCCCAGATCTTCACCTACGGCACGGGATACCCGGGCTACGCCATTGCGGAGGATTGGAACTCCGGCTACGGCGTCATCACACCGGATGCCCCGGCGCACGCCGGCGACATCGTAATCCTGTACGCCACCGGAATGGGCGTGGTGACCCCGGTGACCACCTCGGGAGAACTGGCGCCGTACGCTTCGCCGATCACCCAGGCAAGCTGGGCCACCCTGACCGTCACCCTCAACGGGACGCCGCTAGCCCCATCCGCGATTCTCTACGCCGGGCTGACTCCCGGCTCGGCGGGACTGTACCAGGTCAACGTGATTCTGCCGCCGAATCCCGGCTCCGATCCGGTCGTGCAGATTTCCATCGGCGGTCAAACCAGCTCGGCTGCCTGCCAACTGGCCGTGCGGTAACCTTCCCCCGCCCCGGCGCGTTCCCCGGACTTGGATATCATGGTGAAGGGAATCCGCATGTCGCAACGTCCATGGCTGACCGTGTTCCTGCTCGCCGCGGTGGCCGCGGCGCAGAGCGTGCCGGCCGGTCCGGCGCAGAAACCCGCTCCCGCCAAAAGCCAGGCCGCGCCGGCCGAAACCCTCAAAACCGACGCCCCGAAAGCCGACGCCCCCAAAGCCGAGACCCCCAAAGCCGACGCCCCCAAAGCCGAGACCCCCAAAGCCGAAACCCCCAAAGCCGACGCCCCCAAAGCCGAGACCCCCAAAGCCGAGACCCCCAAAGCCGAGACCCCGAAAGCCGAGACCCCCAAAGCCGACGCCCAAAAAGCCGAAACCCCGAAAGCCGAGACCCCCAAAGCCGACGCCCCCAAAGCCGACGCCCCGAAAGCCGACGCCCCCAAAGCCGAAACCCCCAAGCCGCTGGTCTATACCGTGAAAGTCGGGACCAGAATTCCCCTATACCTGCTGAACAGCCTCAGCACCAGGCATTCCGAGACGGGCGACCTGGTATACCTGCAAACCGCCTTTCCAGTGCTGGTGAGGGGCCGGATCGTGATCCCCGTCGGCAGCTACGTCACCGGCACCGTGACGGAAGTCAAGCGGCCCAGCCGCGCCAAGGGCCCCGCCGAGTTGTACGTGCGCTTCGAGACCCTGACGCTGCCTAACGGCGTGACCCGCCATTTCAACGCCCGCATGGGCGGCATGGACGGCACCGTGGACGCGAAAGTGGACCGCGCCGAGGGCAAGGTGACGGCCGACGGCAACCATTCCGGCGACGCCCGCACGGTGGCCGAGACCGGCGGAATCGGCGCTTCGGTCGGCGGCATCGCCGGATCGGGTTCGAATGCGCCGCTTACCGGCCTGGGGATTGGCGCCGGCGTGGGAGCCGCCGCCGGCCTCATCGGCATTCTGGCGTCGCACGCTCCGGATGCCGTCCTGCCCAAGGGCACAACCGTCGAAATGGTGCTGGACCGGCCGCTCAACTTCACCGAAATCGAGCTCGACTGAAGCGGCCGGGCCGGCTACGCCGAAGCCGCCTTGGCCGCCGGCAGGAACCGCTTGATGAAGTTGGTGTCGAAGTTCCCCGCCTGAAAATCCGGGTCCGCCAGAATGCGCTGGTGCATGGGGATGGACGTGTGTATCCCTTCCACGATGAACATTTCCAGCGCGCGGCGCATGCGGCGAATGGCCTCGGCGCGGTCGTTCCCGTACGCCACCAGCTTGGCCACCAGCGAATCGTAGTAGGGCGGCACCACGCAGTCGGTGTACGCCCAGGTGTCCACGCGCACGCCGATCCCTCCGGGAACGTGGAAGCCCGTGATCCGCCCCGGCGAGGGCACGAACGTGTCCGGGTTCTCGGCGTTGATGCGGCACTCGATGGCGTGCCCGCGCACCTCTACCGGACCGGGCAGAATCTCCTCCAACCGCTCTCCCTGGGCGATGCGAATCTGGCTCTTCACGATGTCGATGCCGGTGACAAACTCCGTGACGGGGTGCTCCACCTGCACGCGGGCGTTCACCTCGATGAAATACAGCTTGCCGGTTTCGTCCATGAGAAATTCGACCGTACCGGCATTGCTGTACCCTGCCGTCGACAGGGCCTTGCGCAGCACCGCGGCAATCTCCGCGCGCATCCGCGGCGTCACGGCGGTCGAGGGCGATTCCTCGAGCAGCTTCTGGTGCCGCCGCTGGATGGTGCACTCGCGCTCGCCCAGGATTTCGACGGCGCCGTGCTCGTCGGCCAGGATCTGAAACTCGATGTGCCGCGGCGCGCCCACGAACTTCTCCAGGTACACGTCCGCCGAGCTGAAGGCCGCGCCGGCCTCGTTCTGCGCCTGCGAGAACAGAAACGCCAGATCCTCGGCCCGCTCCACCACCCGCATCCCGCGTCCGCCGCCGCCCGCCGACGCCTTCAGGATCACGGGATAGCCGATCTCCTCCGCCAGATCGAGCGCTTCTTCCGAAGTGGCCAGCACGCCCGGCGACCCCGGCAGCACCGGCACCCCCATTTCCCGCATGAAGGCGCGGGCGCGTTCCTTGACGCCCATCATGCGGATCACCTCCGGCCGCGGCCCGATGAACTTGATGCCCGAGGTTTCGCACACCTCGGCGAAGGCCGCGTTCTCGCTCAGAAACCCGTAGCCCGGGTGGATAGCGTCCACGTTGGCGATCTCGGCCGCGCTGATGATGGAGGGCACGTTCAGGTAGCTGCGCGCGCTCTTCGCCGGCCCGATGCAGATGGCCTGATCGGCGAAGCGCACGTGCGAACTGTAGCGGTCCGCCTCCGAATACACGGCCACGGTCGCGATTCCCAATTCCTTACAGGCGCTGATGACGCGAACGGCGATTTCGCCCCGATTGGCGATGAGGATCTTCTTAAACGGCGCGGACTTCAAACCAAGCCTCCCCACAGGGAACCGGCGCAGGCCCAGTGAGGCCGGAAGTTTCCTGGGACTTTCTTGCGATCAATACAACAGCTTACCAGAGGGGGGCGCGCCAGTCTTATGTGGGGCAGGTTGTCAACCTGCGGCGGGTTGTTAACCCGCCTCCCCCGGACGTCAACAAACGCCGCCCACGCCGCAGCACCCCGGGGCGTCAGTGCGCCCAGACCCTGTAGGACTTGACGGCCCCACAGGTACTCTCCTCGTACACCCAGCGAGCATCCCCATAACTGGCGGCGATCCGGTTCAGCGCGGCGAGCAGCGTCACGTTCTCGACTTTCCACTCGCGCCCTTTTGGCACCTGCGGAATGCCGTCAACCAGGCGGGGAAGCTTGCGCAGCCCAGGGATAATCATCCCGCCCGTGATCCCTAACGCGACGAAGCGACGTGTGACGGCGTCTAGACGAAACAGCCGCCCCACGCTGGCACTCGGTGCTTCGTTCGTGTCCCACGCCAGGTGCTCGATGGGCGTGCCTAGGACGGTCGGGAGACCCTGCCTTGGCAAGAGGTTGATAACCCCATCGCGGACAGTCCATGAGTGAGTCGGGTAGATCGAAGTCAGAGTGTCCAGGGCACTCGCCACTGAGTAGGTGGACGGGATCGACAGAGGAGCCTCTGCCGGCTCCCCGCAGCCGTACGCGAACACCGCACCGCCGGGCCGGCGAGCCGCTATCAGGACCGACTCCAGCGCCGGGCCCAGCGGCCCGCTCTCAAGAACCACGCCGTCCCGAAGATAGGTCTGCTCCAACTCGCTCTTTGTCGTCAGTACCAGTTCCGTAGGCAGCGTCTCCTGGGCGAACGTGCCGATAGCTAGCCCGGCTAAAAGCGCTGCGGTCACTGTAATGTTTCCGGGCACTTGAATCCCTCTTGGCCAGGATAACTCCGTTGACGGACAGGAGGTACTGCGGCGCCGTCGTCCCGATGCCGACGTTGCCGCTGTTCGTGACCACGAAATCGGGTGCGGTGTTGCCTTGGCCGCTTAACCCGATACCAGAGTACGCGCCGGTGTTGCCGTATGCGAGCTCGATGTAGCCGCGGTTGCTGTTCACACCGGAGAAACTGCTGTCAACCGCTGGCTGGATGCGCCAGGCGCTCGTGCTCCATGAGGAACCCGCGGATGTGCGGTGTTCTGCGAACATCAAGCGATCGGCATCACCGGTATTGCCAGTGAACTCGGCAACATAGTTCATCGCATCAAGCGTCGATGCAAGAGTTGTTGATGAAGCAACTGAGAGTCCAGATGCGTTGTTAGGCACCCCACCACTCCACCCGACAGTCAGCTTCGCGAACGGACTCGCCGTCCCAATCCCGGCGCTGCCTCCGTTCGGTTGCGGGGAAACGTTACTGTTTGCGCTCGGTGCCGCGCGTCCGCCGGTTCCCCGTGCATTGCGCCGGCGTAAGAAGGGCGCGGGCGCGTTCCTTGACGCCCATCGTGCGGATCACCTCCGGCCGCGGCCCGATGAACTTGATGCCGGAAGTCTCGCACACCTCGGCGAACGCCGCGTTCTCGATCGGAAACTCGTAGCCCGGCCCGGATGGACGGCGTCCACATTGGCGATTTCGGCCGCGCTGATGATGGAGGGCACGTTCAGGCATCTGCGCGCGCTCTTCGCCGGCTCGATGCGGATGGCCTGATCGGCGAAGCGCACGTGCGAACTGTAGCGGTCCGCCTCCGAATACACGGCCACGGTCGCGATTCCCAATTCCTTGCAGGCGCTGATGACGCGAACGGCGATTTCGCCCCGATTGGCGATGAGGATCTTCTTAAACGGCGCGGACTTCAAACCAAGCTTCCCCACAGGGAACCGGCGCAGGGGCAGTGAGGCCAGAAGTTTCCTGGGACTTTGAGATCAATTCATCAGCTTACCAGAGGGGGGCGCGGGCGATTGCGGGCGGGGCGGCGTTTGCGCGCCGCCCACTCACCAGAGCGTCACCCGGGCGACTGGCAGCGCCAATTCCAGTGTTGATCTGCTTCCGAAACCGCCCGTCCGCCGTGGCTCCCCACCCGAAGCGGGCCACGTTTACCTCGGCCCGCGCGGCAGCAGATTCCGAATTTGGGCGCGGCTGACCCACAAGGCGGTCTTTAGCGCAGATCCATCCGGCAAGTTGTCGATTTCGTGTGCGTACCGCTCCACTTCCGCGTCCGCGCCTGCGGAGCCGATCTTGTGCAACTCGCTAATCGTCCATCCGATAAGCTCAAGGTCGGTCACCCCGCTGGACACGCTAAGGAAGGACCCCAGCGCCTTTGCGCGCTCTGGATCGCGCGAAATGACGGCCATCCGCGCTTCGCAGAATCCCATCGCGTGGTCGAAGTCCACAGGCGACGAGTAAGCCCTTCGGATGTGCTCGCGGATGAACCCAAGGGACCGGTAGCTGCCCCGGTTGCAAAGCTCCTGAACCGCCCACCAGGCGGCCGCACTCCTCTCGCTCGTGACATCTTCGAGAAACCGGATCTTCGCCGGTTCGTCCTGGATTCGGTTCGCCTGGGCCTGGCGGAGCGCAATCTGGGCTGCAGACCACACCCGGCCCGAACTGTCTGGCTCTATGTCGTGCTTCTTGAGATTCTGCAGGTATGTAAGGGCCTCGGGCAGGTCGAGACTTCCGATTTCGCGCAAGGCGTGAGACCGGACCGTGTCGTCCTTGAACTCAGGCTTATGTAACTGTCCGGCCTCCAGGCCCACCCTCACCTCAAGGTCGGGGCTGGAGCCCGCCATTCGGCCCTCGACAATGCGCTCCAGGATCTCAAGCGCGACGGACGACTCTTGGAGCCCGACCTTCGCCAACGCGCTGACGCGATCCACCACCGAACATTCAACGTAGAAAGGGGCCAACGACGTGGCCAGGCACGTCGTCGCCGTCATCGCCAGAAGTACCGCTGCATATCTCATGGAATGTCTCCCAGGCATCGCTATTCTCCCTACTGCGACTCGTGTTGGATGGCAAACGTCGCGGCGTCCATCTCCCTCGCGAAGGCTACGCCCGGCACACTGTTCATGACACTGCCCCAGGCGTCAGGGTTGAACGGCCCCTTGAATTTCATCGATAACTGGAGGCCCTTCGCCTCGTCGCAGACGGTTCTAGAGTCGGTGGTGTCGACGAAGATGTTGGTCGGGGCGACGAGAATCTGGCCTGTGTTGACCAGCCCGTCGTTGTCCTCGTCGGTAACGGAATTCGACAGCGACGATTGGTACGCATGCCGAGCCTCGTGATACAGAGTGTTCCTCAAGTCATGAAGTGAACCGGCGAGCGCGCAGGTCTGCCCTCCATATGAGTCAAGCCGCAGCGACGTATAAAGCGCGTTGAAAACAACCGCCGACTGGCTCGCTCCCAGGTGCGGATCGACCTGTCCCCGGACGTTGTCGCCGAGGGCGGCGTTCAGAGTGTAGCCGCTGATCTTGCCCAATACCTTAGCCAGATCCCCAGTCGCGTTGTGGACGATGTCCTTAATCCTGTACTGAAACCAGTCGTATGTCGTGCTCGGGTCACTCGCTAGGGGATCGATCTTGGTATTCGAGATGATCCACTGCTTCACTGGGAGGGAGGTCCCGCCATCGACCGGGAAGTTCGTCGTCTTGATCAAAGCATCATCCGGTTTCGCGCCGTTCTGCCCTTCGGTCTTCGGCCCCGCCAGCGACCTCGCAAGGAACGTCGCGGTGCCCCCGGAGGAGATCGTGACTGAGGAAGAAGTAACGCAGGCGTTCTGGACATAAACGAGGCAGCCGCCGTTCGTATCCGGCGAATAAACCGATGTGCCGTCCTCGGCGATGTTCACCGTCCCCGTAAACGTGGTTATCGGCCGGTGGTTGGCGTCCACCGCCGTCACCTGTATTGTGCTGTCCTCTGAGTAGTCGTTGCTAGGAGTGATTACCGTCCCCGAGAAGGTCAGCTGCATCGCGGGAGGGTTAATCGTCACCGTCCCCGCCGCACTTCCCCCGGCAGTTGTGACCGTGATCGTCCTGGCGCCACTCGCCATGCCGCCCGCTGAGTATGAAAACATTACCGTGCTGCCGCTGTTCCCCCAGTTGTTGGCCGTCTGCGCGAGGCCCGTGCCACTGATGGCTACGCTCGCACCGGAGAGGTTGCTGCCCCGGAGCGTTATTGTGCCGCTCGTGCCGGCCGTTACCTCCTCGGGGTCCACGCTTGTGATCACTGGTGCCGGCCCCCCGCCCCCCTCCGGATCAAAAATTACCCCGCACTCCACCGCCGACTCCGTATTATCCTGGCTCTGCCAGTAGTCCGCCGTCGAGACCACCAGGCAGTACGTCCCCGGAAACGAACTCGTGAACGTCGCCTGGCTCGAGGCGCCCTCCAGCGTCGTGTCCAGCACCTCCTGGCACCCGTTGCCAAATTCGTCCGCACAGAGGTAGAAATACACTTCTCCCGGTCCCGAGTCGCCTCCCAAGTAGCCAAACCCATCAATCGTCGCCGTCATCGGGCTTCCGATAGTCGTCTCCACCGGACTCACGTTGCCGATCGTGATATCCCCCCCGCTCGTCGATATCGGCACCGTAATCGTCCCTCCCGGCGAATCCAGCGACATGGTCCCCGACTGCGCCGCCGCCCCCGGCCCGGCCGTGGACGCGAGCCCCACCGTCACCGATCCCGCCGCCGCCCCCGCGATCCGCGCGCTCACCGGAACCCCGCCTACCTGCACCCCGGTTATGGTCCTGGCGTCTCCGGCGCTGAAGCCGTAACTGTACAGCACCTCCTGCCCGCTGGCCGGCACCATCGCCGTCGGCGTCGCATTCAGTTGCAGCGGCGCCGCCACCGGTGGCGAACCCACCGCATAGCTATAACTCTGCGCCAGCCACCCCGACGCCGTCAACGAGCTCAGCGCAGCATAGACCACCTTCGCCGCCGGCACGTACGCCGCCGCGCTGGTGCCCGTCTGCGCGCCGCCCGCATTTCGCGCATGAAAGCGCGGGCGCGTTCCTCAGATGCCGGAGGTCTAGCACACCCCGGCGAACGCCGCGTTCCCGATCGGGAACCCGTAGCCCGGATGGATGGCGTCCACGTTGGCGATCTCGGCCGCGCTGATAATCGAGGGCACGTTCAGGCATCTGCGCGCGCTCTTGGCCGGCCCGATGCAGATGGCCTGATCGGCGAACCGCACGTGCGAACTGTAGCGGTCCGCCTCCGAATACACGGCCACGGTTTCGATTCCCAATTCCTTACAGGCGCTAATGACGCGGACGGCGATTTCGCCCCGATTGGCGATGAGGATCTTCTTAGACGTCGCGGACGGCAAACCAAGCTTCCCCACAGGGAACCGGCGCAGGGGCAGTGAGGCCAGAAGTTTCCTGGGACTTTCTTGCGATCAATACATCAGCTTACCAGAGGGGGGCGGGGGCGATTGCGGGGCGGCGGGGCCGCAGTGCCTGGCAGGCCAGCGCCGGAGTGGCGGATTGGCCCACCGCTTGGTCGGCCGGCGAGGAGAGCGTGGGCGCGCCCAGGGTTTGGACGGGCGCCCGCTACTTCTTGGCTTGCTTGTCGCGAGCCTCTGCCGCGAGCCGAAAGATCTCGTCGTGCACGGAGTCGGCGAGCTGCCGGCTAATACGAGAGGCGATTGGATCGTCAACCCATTGGATCTCGAGCGGAACGCCGCCGTACCTCTCCACCATCGCCTCGGCCCACCAATGATGGATCTGCCCCAGCGCGAACTCAACCTTGGTGTCAAGGTGCTCCTCGACCCACGCCAGTATCCGCTTGTCCACAGCCGGGTCACCTAAGTCCAGGCCGCGATAAGCCACGACGAAAGGATTCCGCCGGTTCTGGGCGGCCAGCATGGTGTTGCGCACGAGCCTCCCGAAACGCTTCTCATCGATGGCGATGAGCTTGCTGATTTCCTTAAGGGCCTGCTCGTCCGAAGCATCGGCGATCATCGACGCCGCCACAGCCAGAAACCTCTCGGTATCCACCGCCTTGTCGGTGAAGCACTCCCGGGGATCCGGCGACTTAAGCACCTCCTCAATCTTCCTCTCGATAACGGGCAGGGCCAGCGAACTCCGATTGAGAACTAGCATGTCGACTCCGTCCGTATCCCGAAGCCCCTCATTCAGACGGGTGTTGAGCTGGGCAAGTTGATCGGCCTCGCTCATCCGCAAAATGTACCTCGAAAGCGGCTCCGGGCCCGGCAAGTTCCTTTCCTGTGCCGGCGCCGCCCAGGCGCTCGCACCGATAACTACCAAGATCCGTGTCAAGCGTCTAGTTTCCATTGGTCACCGTCCCGTTGATCACGTTCACCATCTGGCCGAAAGGATCCTCTCCCACCGTCGGGTTGAACAGTACCGGGTTCACCGAAGGCGGACCCGTCTGGCAGCCCATCAGCAGCCACGTTCCGACACCCGCGTACGCATAGGTGTGGGAGTACTTAGCTCCCGGGTCGTTGAACACGGCGGTGGGCTTGCCCGCCGGCCCCGGATTCGAGTAGAAGGAGTACAGTGCGCTGTCTGCGCAGACAACGCCGTCGTTACTGTTGACACCGAACGGCTCCAGGCAGCCCGTGGGATAGTAAACGGCTATGCCGAAGAGGGCGACAGGGCTGGGCACGTAACGTTCCGGACTGGTGCAGAACCTGCCTGCCGCCGCCAGCCAGTACTGTCCGAAATTAGACGAACCCCAATTCCCATTGTCCACCGACGAGAGGAAGGGGGACAAGGGGTTAGCGACTCCGCTAACCGTGTTCCACGATCCGGCCATGTCGTTCACGAGCGCCAAGCACATGAAGTTGCCATCGACCCCGGAAAGCACCGCATATCCCCAGTTGGGCGTGCCGAGCGTGACAAGGCCCAGGACCGCGTGGGTGCCGAGGATGTTGCCGTAGGCTGCTGAGCTCCCATGCACAAGAACGTCCCTGGCGATGAGGCCGCCCATGCTGTAGCCAACCAGGACGATGCCCCACGGAGCATTCGCGAGGTATTGCGTCGCCAGCTTCTTCCCGCCCGTTGAGATGCCACAGGGGTAGCACGCCGTCGTGCCGGGAAAACAACTTGTTGTGCAGGAAGTGGTCGCGGAGCACTCGCTAAAATCGAAGGTCGCGTCCACCATGAACCGGCTGAGGTCGAGGCCCGTCGGCGGCGTGGTGAGCTTTGCCTGGAGATCCTCCATCGCTAAGTAACTCTGCCCGATACCGTGGAGCAGATAGACCGTCGTATACTTCGCCGTGCTGAAATCCTGCGTCTTGTTCGCTTGGACGTTGTAGAAGTACCCGTTGGCTGGGCCGTCCGCTGTGATCGGTATCGTATACGGGCTTCCGAACGCAGCGCCCACGGCCACGCTCGCGCCCGCCGGGATCCCGGATATCGTGTAGGTTCCGTCCGCTTTGATTGTAGGGTTAGGGACTTTGGCCAAGCCGTTGACATTTGCGGTAACCATCACCTGCTGCAACGCCGCCCCCTGCAGCGGCTTTCCGTTGGCGCGGACGGTTCCGCTGATTGTGTAAACCGTCGGCCCCCCGCCTCCCTCCGGATCAAACTCCACCCCGCACTCCACCGCCGTCTCCGTACTATCCTGGCTCTGCCAGTAGTCCGCCGTCGAGACCACCAGGCAGTACGTCCCCGGAAACGAAGTCGTGAATGTCGCCTGGCTCGACGCGCCCTCCAGCGTCGTGTCCAGCACCTCCTGGCACCCGTTGCCAAATTCGTCCGCACACAGGTAGAAATACACTTCTCCCGGTCCCGAGTCGCCTCCCAAGTAGCCAAACCCATCAATCGTCGCCGTCATCGGGCTTCCGATAGTCGTCTCCACCGGACTCACGTTGCCGATCGTGATATCCCCCCCGCTCGTCGATATCGGCACCGTAATCGTCCCTCCCGGCGAATCCAGCGACATGGTCCCCGACTGCGCCGCCGCGCCCGGCCCGGCCGTGGACGCGAGCCCCACCGTCACCGATCCCGCCGCCGCCCCCGCGATCCGCGCGCTCACCGGAACCCCGCCTACCTGCACCCCGGTTATGGTCCTGGCGTCTCCGGCGCTGAAGCCGTAACTGTACAGCACCTCCTGCCCGCTGGCCGGCACCATCGCCGTCGGCGTCGCATTCAGTTGCAGCGGCGCCGCCACCGGTGGCGAACCCACCGCATAGCTGTAACTCTGCGCCAGCCACCCCGACGCCGTCAACGAGCTCAGCGTAACATAGGCCACCGCCGCCGTCGCCGGCACATACGCCGCCGCGCTCGTGCCCGTCTGCGCCGCGCCGGCGTAAAAGTTCCCCGTCCCTGGCGAGCCTCCCACGCTCAGCATGAATTGCGTAATCCCCGGCCCCGGCCGCCAGGTGAACGTGGTCGTCCCAATGGGAATGATCGTCCCAGGCGGCGGGCTCAGCATCGCCGTCTGCGTCAGTGGCGTGGTCAATCCCACCACCGTGGTCCCGGCCGGCGGGCTCGGCCCCGATCCCGTCCCCGTGAACGTGAGGCTCGTGGCCGCCCCCGGCGCGCACCCCAACGTTCCCACGGAAACCCTCACAGACGAATTCCACGTCATCGCCAGCGACCCCGCCACCGCCAGCTTCGGATGCCCGATGAGATACGCGCACGAACCCGCCTGCAACCCCACACTCACCGCCGTGTCGGTGAAGTTGGCGGTGGCCGTCACAACATACGTGGCCGAAAGCGCCGTCTGCGATAACAGGTACGCCCCCATCGACAGGGTCTGACTACTCAGCACGTTCAGCGTCAGCGATATATTCGTCGTCGGAATGTACGGCGGGTCGGCCGGGCCGCCGCCCGAGATGGGGATCGTCAGGTAGTACTGTGTGCCCGAACAGGAGGTGGAGATCGGTGGCGGTCACGACGACCTGCACCGAAATGGTGCCATCGGCATTCTGGGTCAGGACGGGCTGGCTCACCCAGGGGTACCCACCCTCGTACGGCAAGGCGTGGCAATCTATCTTCATCGACCCGCTCCCGATCTGCCCAGCGTACCCGGCCGGCTGCACCGCCAGCAGGTAGTTAGCCGTCTCGCCGCCCGCCGCCACCGTCGCGGTGCCCTGCAACACCGAGATGGTGTATACCGGCCCGAACTGCGCCGTCTCCGTCACCGGCCCGCTCATGGTCACCGTGAGGGAAATCGCGCTCGTGCTGGCGGTGGTTGTGGTCGTGGTGCCCGTGAAGCCCTGGAACTGGTTCCCCGCGTTCGGCGTCGCCGTGATCGTCACCGGCGTCCCCGGGGCATACCAGCCACCAGTCGATGGCGGAGACACGGTCACCGTCCCGGCCCCCACCGCCGCCGTCGTCAGTTGGAAGTATTGCGTCACGTAATTCGCCGTGTACGTCCCGCCCGGCGCGCCCACGGTGATGGTGTGCGCCGCCGCCCCGCTGTCCGACCACCCGGTGAGCGTCTCCTGCACCCCCGCTGCCGAGACCGTCGCCGCCGCCGAGATCGTGTGCTGCGACCCCACCGCCCACGTGAACACCTGCGGCGTGGAGTAGTTCATGCAGTCTACGGTGACCTGCTGCCCCGCCGGCGAACTCGTGATCGTATTGGCCGACAGCGGCAAGTTGATACCGGCTTCGAAGGTGGTCCCCGTGCCCCCGGCCGTCGCCGTAAATCCGGGGCCGAGGATGATGGAGTTCCCGGAGGCGAGGGTGACGGTGGCGCAGCCGCTCACCGCAAAACCGTTGTTCGCCGTGATCGAGGTGCCCGCCTGGTAGGTGAAACTGCCGGAGGTGACCGACGCGTTCGACAGGGTCAGGTAACTCTGCTGGCCCCGCGCCACGCCGGCCAGCCCGAAGCATCCGCAGGCGATCAGCCAAAGCGCCGCGCCGGCCGCTCCTCCGGAGGACGTTCCGGCGGCGCCCCCATGGTGAATCGGCCGCTGGGTCAGTTGGGTCATGCTGGTGCTCCCCGTTTCCATGCAAGCTCCGCCCTCAGCGCCCGCCCGCGTCTCCGCTCCCGTTGCCCCGGCCCGCTTCCAGGCGGGCGATTCTTTCCCTCAAGTCCCGGTTTTCGCGCTCCGCCTCGATCATGTGCAGCGTGAGCTCTTCCACCTTGGCCAGCAGTTTCGACTGCATGTCGCCCAGGCTGACGCCCTTCGCCTCGACCTCCTTCGCCGATGGGATATCAGGCAGGTGGCCGTTCGTGTGGATGTAGGAGGCGACCTCGCTCAGCGGCTTGAGGCGGTAGTTGGGGGCGAAGACGTAGTCCGGCCATCCGGTGTTGACGAGGACTTCCTTAGGCCTGGATGATCCCGTTGACCGAGAGAGGATACTGCGGCGCCGGCGTCCCGATGCCGACGTTGCCGCTCTGGTCAATGCTCATCGCAACGCCTGCGGTGTTGTTCTTGGAGGAATAGAAGTCCATCCGTGCGTATCGGTTTCCTGCCGACGAGTCCACCCAGGAAGACGCGATGCCGTTGGTTCCAATAAGAGATCCACCAGCATCTTGAAGGAGAAAACGCAACGATGTACCCATCCCCGCCGCGGGTGTGCCGGTGCTTTTCCTAATGAGGTATTGCCCCAAAGCGACGTCGTTGGTGCCGGCGGATTGGACCGCCGCATCAAGCGGGCTATATGGATTCGTCGTCCCGATCCCAACGTTCCCGCCGTTGTAGTAGATGGGGCCGGAGGTTCCGCTGACGAATGGCCAAGTGGCGCCCGTCTGCCCCCACAGCAGCAGCGGCACGAGGACCGTGAGCGCTATAGCAACCCCAGACGAGGGCGCTTCGAAAATAACGAGCGGACAAATCCCGCGATGCGCGATGCGAATTTCATGGCGTTCTGCTTCTCTTTCTCGGTGGATTTCATTACCTTCCGGCCACAGGCACGCGACAACTCTGGCCCGTGCCGCATACCGGAGTTAAAGCTCTAAATTGCTGAATTGGTACTATACGGCCTGGAACTCCGGCCAGTCAATATACAATTGCGAATTCTTCTCAAGATTCTCAAGAAAGGTATTGAAACTCCCGCTCCCCCCAGTTTCGATCCTCCCCGTTTTCCCGTTCCCTAGAAAACTTCAGCCGCTAGCTTTCTGAAAAGCCGGGGGTTAGGTCTGCCGATGGCGTCACGCAAACTGTCAGGCCCAGACGCTCCAACCGATGGACCAGTCGCTTGGCCGTGCGCTCGGGGTGCAGTCTGTCGAAGTAATCGTCCCCCAGATCTTGATACGGCGCTCCGGTCTTCAGAATGCAATATGCGATCACCACGATCTTATGCGCGACGGCAATCACCGCCCGCGCCCAGCCGCGCCTGGCCTTGACGCGGTGGAAGAAGGCTCGCAGGTATCCCCGTTTACAGCGCGAAGCGGCCCACGCCGATTGTGTCAGGATCCGCCGCAAATACTTGTTGCCCTTCTTGGTCCGGCCGCTCAACTGCTTGCCCGCGCTTTCGCAGCTTCCCGGACTCACCCCCGCCCAACTCGCGCAGTGGTCGGCGTCTGGGAACACCGACATGTCGGGACCCATCTCCGCAATTAGATGCCATGCCGCGATCTTCTCCACTCCCGGAATCGTCGCCAATGCATCCACCCGATCCGCGTACGGCTGCATCCGCCGCGCGATCTCAGCCTCCAACTCCTCCACTTGCCGGCTAAGAAACTGATACAGCGCATAGTGCGTTTTCAGCATCGTGCGATGGAACTCGTTGAAGCAGCCTTTGAGCGATTCCTTCACCTGCTTTTCCTTCTTGCGCAGTTTGCCCTTCACTTTCCAAGCCAGCAACTCGGGCGAGTCCTCGCCTGCAATCATCGCCTCGATGATGCACCGCCCCGACAGCCCCAGCAGATCGCTCGCTACCGAAGAGAGTTTGATGTTGGCGGTCTCGAACAGGTCGCGAATCTGGTTATGCGACTCGCCCCGCTGCTGGAGCAAACTGAGACGATGGCGCGGCAATTGCCGCAACTCCCGAATCTCGTGCGGCGGCACGAAGCTGGGGTCCAGGCGGCCATCTTGCAAGTACTCGGCAATCCGCTTGGCGTCCCGCCGGTCGCTCTTGCGGCCCTGCAATGCTTTCACCTGCGCCGGATTCACCAATAGCAGACGGAAACCGTGATCTTCAAAAACGTTCCACACCGGACGCCAGTAGACGCCCGTCGATTCCATGGCGATTTCGGTGACCTTCAATTGCTTCAGCCAGACCCGCATGCGTGTTAGATCGTTGCGAAAGGTCATGTACGTCTTGCGCGCCGGAGTCCCATCGCCTCCGTCCGGCGGCAAGACGCAAACCACGATGGTGTCTTTGTGGACGTCCATTCCACAGCAACGGCGGTATACTACGTTCGACATAACGTCCTCCTGCCGCCGGAGACGAGGGACGCTGGAAGAAAGCGGACTTTCCCTGGCGGGCTTCCCACCTTGCGGCAGGAGCCTCAATCGTAAATTCCCAAAACGCGCCCCGGCCATATTCACGCACGGGCTTGCTGACGCCAGAACGGAGCCGGTCTATATCGCCTCGGCGGACCTCTCCAGGATCTCTCTACTGGCGCCCGTTTTCATCCCCGTAGGTGCCGAAGCGTAGCGCCGCCAATTGGCATTCACGCCAAATCCCACATTCTTTTCGTCCCTAACCCCTTTCCGCCCAACACCCGCCCCGACGCCCACCCCGGTTTCCCCCAACTCGCCTGCTACCTTCAAGGCAGGTCGCCTATGTCCTCACAACTCCAAATCGAAGCGAATCGTCGCAATTCGCAAAAGTCCACCGGCCCCCGCACCACGGCCGGCAAAGTCGTCTCCAGCCAGAACGCCCTCGGCTCCGGCATCTACGCCGAATCCGAAACCATCCGCGACGAAAACGCCTCAACAATCGATGCCCTTGCCGCCGTCTACCTCGACCGCTTCCACCCCGCTGCCCCCGAGCAGCGCTGCCTCGTCGACATCCTCGTCCACTCCGAGTGGACCCTCCGCCGCCTCCGCCGCGCCCTCAACTACGACGGCAGCAAAGTCTTCGCCCGCCTCCAGCACCGCATCGCCGCCGCCCAAATTGGCTTCGTTCCGTCATCCCGGGGACAGACTCCGTTTTTCGCGCCTTCTGCGAAAAATGGCTGTCTGTCCCCAGGTTTCTCCTCCCCACCCCCGAGAAATGGCTGTCTGTCCCCAGGTTTCCGTGCCCCCGCCGCCCAAATTGGCTTCGTTTCGTCATCCCCCGGTTTCCATGCCCCAGCCCCCAAAATCGCTGTCCGTCCCCCGGTTTTAACGCCTCCCCCACCCCAACAACTTTCCCACCCCAACTGCGTTCATACTATATGTACGGATCAGCCGATCCCCAACCGCTGACGGCCTCGCGACCGGCCGTCCTGGTGGAATGCCGAACATGAATCGATTCTTACTCTTCGGGGCTTTCGCAGCGGCGCTCTCCGCAGCCGATGCCCCGCCGGCCTTCTCGCCCACTTTCGAAAGCCGCGCCCCCCTCGTCTCCAAGGGCAAAATCGACGACCTCGTCTTCGCCCGCTGGAAGGCTCTCGGCATCCAACCCGCCAACCCCGCCTCCGATGGCGCGTTCTTCCGCCGCGCCTACCTCGACGCCATCGGCACTCTCCCCACCGCCAAGGAGGCCGCCGGCTTCCTCGCCGACCCCGACCCCAACAAGCGCGCCGCCCTCATCGACCGCCTCCTCGACCGCGACGAGTTCCCCGAATTCTGCGCCATGCGGTGGAGCGACCTCCTCCGCGTCAAAGCCGAATTCCCCATCAACCTCTGGCCCAACGCCGCCCAGGCCTACTACCACTGGATTCTGGATTCCCTCCGCGCCAACCAGCCCTACGACCGCTTCGCCCGCGACCTGCTCACCTCCAGCGGCAGCAATTTCCGCGACCCTCCGGTCAATTTCTACCGCGCCATGCAGAACCGCGAGCCGGAAGGCATCGCCCAAACCGTGGCCCTCACCTTCATGGGCGTCCGCGCCGGTGAGTGGCCCAAGGAGCGCCTCGCCCAAATGGCCGCTTTCTTCTCCCACGTCGGCCACAAGTACACCGGGGAGTGGAAAGAGGAAATCGTTTTCTTCGATCCCATCCCTCACCCCCCCAAGCCGGCCGGCGACGCCCCCGTGCCTCCTGCGCCCGCCAGCCCGCCCACGCCCGCGCTGCTGACGTTCCCCGACGGCTCCCAGGCCCGCATCGCCCCCGATCAGGACCCCCGCCAGGCCTTCGCCGACTGGCTCATCTCCCCCAGGAATCCCTGGTTCGCGCGCGCCATCGTCAACCGCATCTGGTACTGGCTCGACGGCCGCGGCATCGTCCAGGAGCCCGACGACATCCGTCCCGACAACCCGCCCTCCAACCCCGAGCTTCTGGCCTGGCTCGAGCGCGAACTCGTCGCCTCCCACTACGACCTCAAGCACATCTACCGCCTGATCCTGAACTCCGGCACCTACCAGCTTTCCTCCATCCCCCGCAGCGATAAGCCCGAGGCCGCCGCCAATTTCGCCTCCTACCCCCTGCGCCGCCTCGACGCCGAAGTCCTCATCGACGCCCTCTGCCAGATCTCCGGCCTGAGCGAAAGCTACACCAGCTCCATCCCCGAGCCCATCACCTTCATGCCCGATAACCAGCGCGCCATCGGCCTGCCCGATGGCAGCATCGGCAGTGCGTTCCTGGAACTGTTCGGCCGCCCGCCGCGCGACACCGGCCTGGCATCCGAGCGCAATAACCGCCTCACCGACGCCCAGCGCCTCGACCTGCTGAACTCCACCCAGATCCAGCGCAAGATCCAGCAGGGTCCCAAACTCCTGGCGCTCATGCGCGAATTCCGCAACAATCGGGAGTTGGTCGACCAGCTCTACCTGACGGTTCTTTCCCGCAAGCCCACCGACGACGAGTGGAAGCAGATCGTCGCCCATTCCCAGTCCGGCGCAGCCCGCGGACAGCAGGCATTCGTGGACTTAGCCTGGGCCTTAGTCAACAGCTCGGAGTTCCTCTACCGCCATTGAGCCACCCCATGAGAACCCCATCGATCTTCGCCGCGGTTATTCCCCATCCCCCTCAGCTTCTCCGCGCCCCGGTCTTATGTACTACTACCTGTCAGCTTCTCCGCGCGCCGCGGCGGTCTTATGTGGGGCAGGCTGGCAGCCTGCGGCCGATTGCGGGTGCCCTCTGGGCGCGGCCCGGCGAGCGGAGCTCGCCTGCTGGTGTGACCATCTGGCCCCTGGCAGCCCGGAATATCCCCCGCGGTTGGGTTGCGGCTCTGCTGCTCTGTACTACTACCTGTCAAATTCTTCGCGCGCCGCGACGGTTTAGTGTGGGGCAGGCTGGCAGCCTGCGGCCGATTGCGGGTGCCCTCTGGGCGCGGCCCGGCGAGCGAAGCTCGCCTGCTCGTGTGACCATCCGGCCCCCGGCAGCCCGGAATATCCCCCGCGGTTGGGTTGCGGCTCTGCTGCTCTGTGGGGCATGTTTTCAACCTGCGGCCGATTTCCAATCGGCCCGGCGAGCGAAGCTCGCCTGCCCGTCCGCCCATCCCGCCTCCAGCGCACCGCGCTTTCGGGCCTTGACTAACCAACGGAGTTAACTTATGCGTTTACACCCCATTTCAAGACGTGAAGCGATGCGCGACGGCCTCTTCAGCGCCGCCGGCCTGTTCCTTGGATCGCACCTCACCGGCATCGGCCGCGCCGCCGCCGTCCCCGACCAGCCGTTCACACCCGGCAAGGCCAAAAGCGTCATCCAGATCTGGATGTGGGGCGGTCCCGCGCACATCGATACCTTCGACCCCAAGCCCGAGGCCGGCAACGATTACTGCGGTCCCCTGAACGCCCCCATCTCCACCAACGTCCGCGGCATCCGCATCGGCGAGCTCATGCCCCTGCTCGCCAAACAGGCCGACAAGTACTCGCTCATCCGCAGCATGACCCACGGCGTCAACGCCCACGAAACCGCGTCCTACACCGTGCAGACCGGGCGCATGTCGGGCGGCCGCGACGTCTTCCCCTGCGTGGGCGCAGTCGTCTCCCTTTTGAAGGGCTACACCGCCGGCTACAAGGGACTAATTCCGCCCTACATCGTGCTCACCGAACCGCAGGGCCGCTTCTCCGAAGCCGGCTTCCTGGGGCCGCAGTACAAGCCCTTCGCCACCGGCGGCGATCCCGGCCAGGCCCGTTTCGCCGTGGAAGGCGTGGTCTCCCAGAGCGTCACCGACGACCGCCAGCGCCAGCGCCGCGACTACCTGCACGAGTTGGATTCTCTCGAACACTCCATCCCCGCCGATACCCAGTTGAAGGCCTCCACCGAAGCCGAAAACCAGGCCTACGAGCTGATCCTCGGCGACGCCGGCAAGGTGTTCGATCTCTCCCAGGAAAAGGACGATACCCGCGACCGCTACGGCAAGAACACGTTCGGCGCATCCTGCCTGGTGGCGCGCCGCCTGGTCGAGCGCGGCGTCCCCTACATCACCATCAACTACCAGGGCGGCTGGGATACCCACAAGCAGAATTTCCCGCTCATGCGCCGCCGCCTTCCCGAGCTCGATAAGGGCCTCGCCAGCCTGCTCCAGGACCTCGCGGATCGCGGCCTCCTCGACAGCACCGTGGTCTGGTGCAACGGCGAATTCGGCCGCACTCCCAAGGTCATGTGGGAAGCGCCCTGGAACGGTGGACGCGGCCATTGGGGCCAGGTCTTCTCCGCCCTGGTGGCCGGCGGCGGTTTTAAGGGCGGCCACGTGGTCGGCTCCTCCGATGCGCGCGGCGAAGAGGTCAAGAGCCGCCCCGTCTACCCCGGCGACCTGATCGGCAGCATCTACGAACTCCTCGGCATCGACCCTCATGCCAAGCTGCCCCACCCCGAGGGACTCACCGCGTTTGCCACTCCCGGCCCCGCCGAAGGCCTCCCCTTGGCCGGCCGCCTGAAAGAGATCATGTGAGATGAAGCCGCTCGCCGCGCTCGCCTTGGCTGTCACCGCTTTCGCCCAGCAGCAACAGCCCGTGATTCCCCACATCGGCTACATTTATCCCGCCGGCGGACGCCAGGGCGCATCGCTCGAAATCACCATCGGCGGCCAGAACCTCACCGACGCCAACCAGGTGTACATCACCGGCTCCGGCGTCCAGGTTTCCGTTTCGAAATACACCCGGCCGCTCACCCCCGGCCAGGCCGCCAATCTCCGCGATCAACTGAAGATGCTCACCGATAAGCGCGCGGCGGCCAGCAATGCAGCCACCGCCAAGCCGCAGCCTTCCGCCGCCGCCGACCGCGTCAAACCCGGGCCTCCCGCCGCCGCCGATGGCGCCAAACCGGAGTCTCCCGCCGCCGCCGGCCGCGTCAAACCCGAGCCTCCCGCCGCCGCCGCCGGTGCCAAACCGGAGCCTCCCGCCGCCGCCGCCCGCGCCAAACCCGAGCCCTTCACCGCCGCCGACGCCAGGACCGTCATGGAAATCCAGATGAAGCTGGCCGAGTTCCAGCGGCGGCCCCTGAGCCCAGCCATCGCCGAAACCGTGCTCGTCGAGGTCACCATCGCCGCCGACGCCCCCCCAGGCGAGCGCGAACTGCGCCTCGCCGCGCAACCCGGCCTCACCAATCCCCTCACATTCACGGTCGGGCAACTCCCCGAGTTTTCCCGCAAGCCCGCCAAGGTCCCCGCCGCCTTCGTCGCCGTCAACGGCGCAATCCCGCCCAACCGGCCTCTCAACCGGCCCGTCGAGCCGCCCATGGAGGTCACTCTGCCCGCCGTCATCAACGGGCAGACCATGCCCGCTACCTCCGACCAGTACCGCTTCCACGCAACCAGGGGTACTCGCCTGGTCGCCGCGGTCCGCGCCCGCGAGTTGATTCCCTATATCTCCGACGCCGTCCCCGGCTGGTTCCAGGCCGCCATCACCCTCCGCGATCCCGCCGGCAAGGAAGTCGCCTACGCCGACCATTTCCGCTTTCACCAGGACCCCGTGATTTACTACGAGGTCCCCGCCGATGGAGACTACCTGCTCGAAATCCGCGACTCCATCTACCGCGGCCGCGAGGATTTCGTCTACCGCATCACCCTCGGCGAGTTGCCCTACCTCACCGGCATCTTCCCCATGGGCGGCCGCGCCGGAGCCCGCGGGCCCGTCCGCGTGTCCGGCTGGAATCTGCCCGATGCCGGCCTCGCGCAGGACCCCAAGGTCAAGGCCGGAGACACCGTCCCCATTTCCGTGCGCAGCCGGGCCGGCGTCTCCAACAGCGTTCCCTTCGCCGTGGATTCGCTGCCCGAAGTCCTCGCCCAGGTCGCCGCCAACCGCCGCGAGAAGGCCCAGCGCGTCAAGCTCCCCGTGATCGTCAACGGACGCATCGAGCACCCCGGCGACTCGCAATACTTCCGCTTCGACGGCCACGCCGGAGAGGAGATCGTCTCCGAGGTGATGGCCCGCCGTCTCGGTTCCCCGCTCGATTCCGTGCTCCGCCTCACCGATGCCTCCGGAAAGGAACTGGCCTTCAACGACGATTTCGACGACAAGGGCGCCGGCCTGCTCACCCACCAGGCCGACTCCTTCATCTCCGTCAAGTTGCCCGCCAACGGAACCTACTACCTCCAACTGGGCGACACCCAGCGCCACGGCGGCGCGGAGTACGCCTACCGCCTGCGCATCGGCCCGCCCCGGCCCGATTTCGAGCTGCGCGTGGCGCCCTCCAGCATCAACCTGCGCGGTGGCGGCACCCTGCCCGTGACCGTGTATGCGCTCCGCCGCGACGGCTTCTCCGGCGACATCGCGCTTCAGTTGAAGGATGCCCCGGCGGGCTTCACCCTGAGCGGCGCCGTGATCCCCGGCGGACAAGATAAGGTGCGGCTCACGCTGACCGCGCCGCGGGGCCAGGTCAACCCCCGGCTCATTCAGTTGGAAGGCCACGCGGAGATCCCCGGCAGGAAATCCGGAGCGGCCGAGGTGCGCCACATCGCCGTGCCCGCCGAGGACATGATGCAGGCCTTCGCCTATCGCCACCTGGTGGCCGAAAAAGAGTGGATGGTGCGCGTCAACGGCCCCGGCGCCGGCGTGGCCGTCCGGCCTGTCGCCGACCGCGGGCTGAAGCTGGTCTCGGGCGGAACCGCGCCGCTGCAGGTCTTCGTCCCCGAGCGGCTCATGGACGGTATGGTGCTGCTCCTCAACGATCCGCCCGAAGGCATCTCCATTCAGGAAGTGCGCGCCGCCCCCAACGGCATGTCGCTCCTGCTGCACGCCGACGCGAAAGTCGCGCCCGGCCTGAAGGGCAACCTGATCCTGGACGCCTTCATGGACCGCATCGTGACCCCGCAAAACGGCACGCCCACCAAGCGCCGCGCCTTGCTGGGCACCCTGCCCGCCGTCCCGTTCGAAGTGACGAAGTAGGAGCTACTTCGCCGCCGGCCCCAGCGTCCCCACGATCTTCTTCGCCGTGTCCGCGAACGCCGCCCCTTCGAACTGGATCTCGGCGTTGCACGGCTGCGCTCCTCCGATGGCGAAGTACCACTTCGTCGCGGTCTTCCCCGGTTGGGGCGTCTCCTCGAACCAGATCTTCGTGGCCGACTCTTCGAACGTTTTCGCCGGCGGGAACATCAGCTTGGCGTTGGCCACGATCCTCGCGTAGTCCGCCCCGGCATTCAGTCCGTGGACCACCACATTGGCTTTCTTGTCGGGCGAAATGGCCATGCTTTTGAGAAGGGTGTCGGGAGTCCAGTCCGCCGGAACCGCGATCTGGCAGACTTTCCGCATATCGGTGACCGTCTTCCATCCGGCCGGAACGGTCTGCGCCGCCGCCGTTCCTCCCGGCAGAATCGCGCCGGATAGGACGGCGCCCCAAACGAATGTGCGTTGCATGCAAGCTCTGAGTGTCATGATGCGGCCATTATATAAGACCGCCGCCCGCCGCGACAGGCCTGCCGGCTTACCCCTCGCGCGCCACCTCGTCGTAGACTTCCCGCTTCGACAACCCGCGCCGCCGCGCCACCTGCTTGATGGCGTCCATCTTCGCCATGCCCGCGCGCACCAGCGCGTTGACGGCCTCGCGCAGGGGCGTGTCGTCGGGCGCGGGCGCGGGCGCCTTGCCGATGAGCAGCGTGATCTCGCCCTTCACCGCGTCGCGAGAGGCGAGTTGCGCCCGCACCTCGGCCGCCGTGCCCCGCAGGAACTCCTCGTGGATCTTCGTCAGCTCGCGCGCCACCACCACCGGCCGCGGTCCAAGAGCCTGCTCGATGGCCTCGAGCGACTCCAGAATGCGGTGGGGGGCTTCGTAAAAAACCATGGTCGCCTGCTCGCCGGACAGCGATTCCAGCAGTTTCAGCCGCTGGCCGGCTTTGTGCGGCAGGAAGCCGCCGAAACGGAAAGCGTCGGTGGGCAGCCCCGACGCCGCCAGCGCGGTCAGCGCCGCCGATGCGCCGGGCACGGGTTCCACCGGGATCCCCGCGTCGATGGCCGCGCGCACCACGCGGTAGCCCGGGTCGGAAACCAGCGGCATCCCGGCGTCCGACACCAGGGCGATGGACGCGCCGCCGGCCAGCCGCGCGGCCAACTCCGCGGCGCGCGTCGCCTCGTTATGTTCGTGGTAGCTGATGGTGGGCGTCTGGATGCCGTAGTGGTCCAACAGCTTGCGCGTCTGCCGCGTGTCCTCGCACGCGATCAGGTCCGCTTCGCGCAGCACGCGCACCGCGCGGTAGGTGATGTCTTCCAGGTTTCCGATGGGTGTGGCCACCAGGCGTAGCACGCCGGACATTCCTTGAGTATAAGTGCAACGGGGCGGCGGCTGGCCGCGCCCATAATCCGTCCCTAAGCCCGCAGCCACCGGTCGCACCACCCCGGTGCGGGGCCGCGGATGGCGGACGCATGGCTGGCCGGGCGGTTCGTCGTGGGTCAGAGCGCTTACGGACGGATTACGGCCGCGCCCCATCGGGCCCGCCTACCAGCGTTGATGTACCATGCCGCGAATGCGCCGCTCGTACACATCCCGCACGGCCGCCATGGCGGCATCGGGGAGCGGCTGCAGGTCGGAAGCCGCGCAGTTCTCGGCCACCTGCCCGGGCCGCTTGCCGCCGGGAATGGCGCAGGTCACGGCGTCGAACATCAGAATCCACCGCAGCGCGAACTGCGTCATGGTGACGCCCGGCGGCAGCAGTTTGCGCAGGGCGTTGACCGCTTCGAGGGCGGTCGCGTAATCCACTCCCGAAAACGTCTCGCCCACGTCGAACGCCTCGCCGTGACGGTTGAAGTTGCGGTGATCGTCGGCGGCGAATTCGGATTGCGCGGTCAGCTTCCCGGTGAGCATGCCGCTGGCCAGCGGGACGCGCGCCAGAATGCCCACCCGCTTCCGTTTGGCGCGCTCGAAAAACAGTTCCGCCGGGCGGTGCCGGAAGCAGTTGAAAATGATCTGCACGCTCTGCACGTTGGGGAATTCGATGGCCTTGAGCGCTTCCTCCACGCGCTCCACGCTCACGCCGTAATAACGAATCTTGCCGGAGGCGGCGATGCGGTCGAGCGCCTCGAAGAGCTCCGGCCGGTAGTAGCAATCGGTGGGCGGGCAGTGGAGCTGCAACAGGTCGAGCGAATCGGTCGAGAGATTGCGCAGGCTGTCCTCCACGAACCCGGTAATGTTCTTCTCGTTGTACCCATCGGCGGTGTGCGGATTGAGCCGCCGGCCGGCCTTCGTGGCCACCACGATCTCCTCTTTCCGTTCGCGCCTGAGCTGCCCCACCAGACGCTCGCTGAGGCCCATGCCGTAAACGTCGGCGGTGTCGATGAAGTTCACGCCGCAATCCACGGCTTTGTGCAGCGCCGCGAGCGACTCACGATCGTCCACCGCGCCCCAGGCGCTGCCGATGGCCCATGCGCCCAAACTGATGTCGGAAACTTTCCATCCGGTGCGGCCGAGTGTCCGGTAGTTCATAGCAGCATTGTAAATGAGTGCGCCGGGACCGGGAAAACGAACCGCCGCCGGGGAAACTCAGTTTGGGTGCGCATCCGGCCCGGGCGGCGTGTTCCCGGCCGCCGCCTGCATCACGGAGCGGACCACTTCCAAAAGTTCGGCGATGGTGAACGGCTTGTGCAGGAATGCCAGTTGCGAGCCGAAAGCGAAATCGCTCAGCGCTTTCTCCCCGCTGTATCCGCTCATCAACACGACCGGGATCGAAGGGCGGCGCTCTCGCATGGCCTCGAGTGTCGGCTTGCCGCCGAGGACCGGCATGGACATGTCCAGCAGCACGGCGTCGATGCGGCCGGCGTTAGCGTCGAAAACCTGGATTGCCTCGCGGCCGTCCTTGGCGGCGAGAACCTCATAGCCGGATTTGGACAGAGCCTTGACCGCGAGGTCGCGGACCGGCTCCTCATCGTCTACCACCAGAATGGTGCCGCTGCCGGAACCTCCCTCCGCCACCATCGCCGGGGGCTCGGCACGCCGCGAAGAGGCTGGAAGCAGAACGCAAAAGCGGGAGCCGGCGCCGGGAGTGGTTTCCAGCTCGATCCCGCCATGGTGCGCCTTCACCGCGCCCGCCACCGCCGGCAGCCCAAGCCCGCGGCCGGTGAACTTGGTGCTGAAAAACGGATCGAAGATCCGCGACGCCGTCTCGGCATCCATACCGCATCCCGTATCGGAAACTTCGACCGCGACATACGCGCCGGCGGGCAGCCATTCGCCCGTGATCCAATCCCTCACATCCGCGCCGGTCAACCGGCGCAGCCGGGTGGTCACGTGGATGACGCCGGGAGTTTCGTCGCCAATCGCTTCGGCGGAGTTAAGCGCGAGGTTGGTCACGATCTGCTTCATCTGGCCCCGATCGGATTCCACGGCGGGAAGTTCCGGAGCCAGGTCCAGGCGGAGCGACACGTTCTTCGATACCGCCGCGCGCAGCAACGTGCCCAGTCCCCGGATGCAATCGGAGAGGTCGATTGGCTCGATCAGGACCTGCCCTCTTCCGCTGTAGGACAACAACTGGCGGGTGAGGTCGGCAGCGGCTTCACTGGCCTTGATCACGGGTTCCACTTCTTCGAATTCGGTCAGGCCCCGCTCGCGAATGCTCTCCTGAAGCATCAGCGTGTTGCCCATGATGACGGTGAGCAGGTTGTTGAAATCGTGGGCAACGCCGCCGGCAAGGCGCCCGATGGCCTCCATTTTCTGCGCCTGCCGCAATTGTTCCTCCAGGCGGCGGCGCCCGGTAACGTCGCGCAGGATTCCGTGTATGGCCACCGGCTGGCCGTCCTTGTGCACGATCCCGGCGTTGACCTCGACGGCGATCGTCCCGCCGCCCTTCACGAGGATGTCGCACACCTGCGGTCCGATGGGCTCGCCCGCAATCAGGCGCTGGCAGCATTCCTTACCCGCCTCCCGCTGCCCGGCCGGGAGCAGATCCCAGATGTTCCGTCCCACCAGCTCGCTTTGGGCATAGCCCAAGAGGCGTTCGGCCGCGGGGTTTACCGACGTCAGGTTGCCGTTCAGGTCGCTCCCGAAGACGATATCGGGGGCGTGGTCCACCAGCAAGCGGTAGCGTTCCTTTTCGAGAGCGATGGCGGCCGTCTGCTCGCGCACCCGCTTGCGCAGCAGCAGTACCCAGGCGAACACGCCGATGGCCGTAACCCCGGCGAAGCCGAGGGCGATGAGCGCGCGATCCCGGTTCCACCAGGGAGCTTGCTCTATAGTGACGACATCGCGCGGCGAGCGCAGCAAAATGCGAAGCGACACCGGAGCCTGGTTGCGATCCGCGTCGATCTGGCAGACGCCGGTCACTTCGACCAGGCTGCCGGGCCGGATGGTTTCCATCGCCGGGGCCGCCGTGACGCCATCGAGGCTGGCGATGAACACCGTGCCGCCATGCCGCAACGCGAACGCCTCCCGCCAAGGGCCCACCACGTGAGTGGAAAGCCTGCCCCGGATACGAATCAACTGGGAATCGTAGTCTCCCCGCATCGCCTCCTCGGGAAGGACGGCTATGGGCGCCAGTGCCATGGCGCCGGCAGTCTTGCGATACCCGGTGGCTTCCAACACCGGCAGCACCCTGCCCATTACCGGAAACCCGGTGGCTTCCACCTGGTCCCCGGCGGCAAGAGTCTCACCGGAGCGCGCGCGTACGAACACGCCTCCGGTTTCGTCCTGTAGATAGAATCCGCCCATACTGGATGCGGCGGAAAGGGTGACGACGCCATGCACCCGCACCTGCAGATCCGGCGCTTCGCCGGGCAGGGCGCGCAACAGTTGCGCCACCTGCCGTAAGGGAGGAGGCGCGGCGGGCGCGGGTTCGAGGACGGTGACGAATTCCGGACCGGGCACGTCGAGACGAATGCCCAAGAACTGGCGGCGCTGGTTGTACTCGGAGGCGCACACGCCCTGGGCGCGAACCCGCGCGGCCACCCAGTGCGACGGCAGCCCGCCGGCTGGATAAGCCAGCCTGACGGGGATGCGTAGGCCATCCGACAGCAACTCCAGGGAGACGGCCGTGAGCGAGCGCGCGGCTATGCCGCCGGTCCCGGGCTCGACGGATTGCACGGTGCCTTCAAGCGCCACCCACTCGGCGCGGTGCCGTCCTTGCAGCACATCTCCCAGGCTGGCCTTCGCGGGAGCCGGCAGGGGGCCGTGACCGGTGATACGGATGTGCTCGATCTCGACGTCGGTGAGGAAGTTCCCGCTGACCGTGTGGCCCTGAAGGTCGATCCGGTCGCCCGGAAGCGGCGCCACTCCCGGTGGAAGGCCGCGCGCGTAGATGCCGCCGGTCGAATCCTGCAGGAAGAGGTACGGTCCCAGCAGGGAAGGCTCGGTGACGATGCCGCGTAAAGAGACGGGGTATCCCCTGGGCGTCTCGGCGGAACCCAGGCGGCGGACCTCGGCCACGGTCTGAAGCACCGGCAGGCCGCTCGGCTGGACCGCTTCCGGAGCAGCGGGCTCATCCAGCTCGATCTCCTGCCATCCCCCCACCCAAATCTCGGTGCGGAGCCCGTCGCCTGTCGCTTCACCGCTGGTGTGCAGGACGCCGCTAAACCGTAGACGGTGGCCCATCCAGCGGGGAGCGATGTCCTGCGCGTCGGCAAAACTTGTCGCCTGCAGGCGGCCGGCGGGAGTTTCCACCTCGATGACAACCCTCCCGGCGCGGCTGACCCACCGGTTGCGTTGCACGCCCACGACCGCGACCCGGCGGTATTCGAGCGCGCCGGAACGGATGCCCGCCGCGGTTAGTGCCTGTGGAGGGGGCAGTTGCCCGCCGGTATCCAGCACCTTCAGGCCGGTGCCGAGAACTTGCGGCCACGGGTCGCCCCGCGCCGTGATTCCCCCAAGTGAGACCTGGTTGCCAACCTGCAAGGGAGGAAGCGGGCTTCCCAGTTCGATGCGGATGCCAGCGCGACCGTCCTCGATCACGATGAGGCGGCCGGGGCCGTCGATAAACGTTACGCGGCCCACCAGGGACACCGGATAGCCGCGCGCCGCCCGATCCCGGCTGAGTTGGCAGACGGCCGAGATATCGGTGAGGGGTCCGGATGGCGGCCTGCCACAGGAAGGCGACAGAAGGGCGAGGATCGAGCAAATGCTTGCAGCTACGCTCGCCTCGCGGGTTCCAGGCATCGTCCCCCCCTGCGCTCGCAGACTGACACTTAACACGAATCTCCGTGGGCGGGGTGTCCTCACACGGCCCGGTTGACCGGGTGCCGCGGGCCAAGTGGGCTGCTGGCGTCCCGCCCCCCGTTAACCCAATCCTGATTATTTCCTTACGACTTCCTTATGCGGCGCCGTCTACTCTTTTACTGGGAGGCCGCAATGAACGCCTTCGAAAAGCTTCGGATCGATCCTGGAACTCTCGATACCGGCAGCGCCGGCGCGGAACTCGAAATCGTCGTGCCGTTCACGGAGCGGGCGCTGACGGAAGCCGTCCTCAAGCGCGCCTCGGTGCTGACCGCCGGACTCAAGGCCACGATACGTCTGGTGGCCGTTCACGCCATTCCCTATCCCCAGCCGTTTCACTGCCCCACGGCGTTGCATGCCCACCTGGTCGAGCAACTGGTCGATCTCGCCAGCCGGTGCCCGGTGGCCGTTGACCCTAAGGTCGTGCTGGCGCGGTACCGCGATGAGGGCTTTCGCCACGTCCTGAAACCCGCTTCCATCGTGCTGATCGGAAGCCGCAAGCGGTTCTGGCCCACCCGCGAGGAGAAACTGGCGCGTGCCCTGGCCCGCGACGGGCACATGGTGGCGCTGGTCCATTTGGAAGAGAAGGAGACGCGGAATGCTTGATTTTCTGTACGTTTTGACCGGGGTTGCCGGCTTCGCCGTTCTGTGGGCCATCACCAAGGCCTGCGACCGACTCTGAGGAATTCATCATGGATTATCTAATCGCAGGGATCACCGCAATACTTCTGCTTGTGTATCTGACGTGGGCGTTGCTTCGCCCGGAGAGGTTCTGAGGGCGCTATGACAGGCATGGGAATTCTCCAGATCGCCGTTTTCTTCGGCGTCGTTCTGCTGCTCACCAAGCCGGCCGGGCTGTTCATGGCCAGGGTGTTCCAGGGCGAGCGCACCTTTCTGTATCCCGTGATCCGGCCCTTGGAGCGGCTGGTTTACAGGCTGTGTGGAATCCAGGAGGACGCGGAACAACGCTGGACTCTCTACGCGGGCGGCATGCTGGCGTTCAGCGTCTTCTGCTTCCTGTTCGTCTACGCGCTTCAGCGGCTGCAAGGGCTCCTGCCGTTCAACCCCCAGGGTTTCGGCGGGAAGTTGATTTCGCCGGACCTGGCCTACAACACCGCGGTCAGCTTCCTGACCAATACGAACTGGCAGGCGTACACCCCCGAGACGACGGTGAGCTACCTGGTGCAGATGGCCGCTCTGACCGTGCAGAATTTCGCTTCCGCCGCGGTCGGCATTGCCGCCGCGGTGGCGATCATTCGCGGATTCGCGCGGCATGAGGTCTCGAGCATCGGGAATTTCTGGGTCGATCTGACTAGGGGCACCCTCTACATCCTCCTGCCGATGTCCGTCGCCGCGGCTCTGTTGTTCTGCTCCCAGGGCGCCATTCAGAATCTGCATCCCTACACCGTCGTCAAGACCGTCGAAGGGGCCACACAGACCATTCCGCAGGGGCCGGTCGCATCTCAGGAAGCGATCAAGATGCTGGGGACCAACGGCGGCGGATTCTTCAACGCCAACTCGGCGCACCCCTATGAGAACCCAAGCCCCTTCACGAATCTGATCCAGATCCTGCTCATCTTCGTGATTCCGGCCGGCCTCACTTACACGTTTGGCCGCATGGTGGGCGACACGCGACAAGGCTGGGCGATCTTCGCGGCCATGGCCGTGATGTTTCTGGTTGGCGTTTTCGTCTGTTACGGCTTCGAGCAGGCCGGGAACCCGATCCTGTCGAAGTTGGGCCTGCAGCCTGCTGCCACGGACACACAGGCTGGCGGCAACATGGAAGGCAAGGAGACGCGCTTCGGCATCGCAGCCTCGGCCTTGTTCGTGACCGTCACGACAAACGCAAGCTGCGGCGCCGTGAACTCGGCTCACGACGCGCTCACTCCTCTTGGCGGCCTGGTTCCCCTGTTCAACATCCAAACCGACGAGGTCATTTTCGGGGGAGTGGGCTCCGGCCTATACGGGATGCTGCTCTACGCCATTGTCGCCGTCTTCATAGCCGGCCTGATGGTGGGCCGGACGCCGGAGTACCTGGGAAAGAAGATCCAACAGAAGGAAGTCAAGATGGCGATGCTGCCGATTCTGGCGACGTCGTTCCTGATCCTGGTTCTCGCCGCGGCCAGTTCCATCGCTCCCTTCCACAAGAACGGCTACTGGAATCCGCCCGGCCCGGCAACCGCCAATCTGGGAAACGCGGGCCCCCACGGCTTCAGCGAGGTTCTGTACGCGTACTCGAGCGCCTCCGAGAACAACGGCAGCGCCTTCGCGGGAATCAACGCCAACACGCCGTGGTACAACGTCACCACCGGCTTGGCCATGGTCTTCGGGCGCTTCATGTTCATCCTGCCGCTGCTGGCCATCGCGGGCACCCTGGCCGCCAAGAAAAAAGTGCCGGGCTCGATCGGCACATTCCCCACGCACGGCCCGCTGTTCGTGGGGCTGCTGGTGGCGACCGTGGTCGTGATTGGCGCCCTGACCTTCTTCCCGGCGCTGGCGCTCGGCCCGATTGTGGAGCACTTCCTCATGCACCAGGGGAAGCTTTTCTCGATGCTGTTTTTCATTGGAAGCTAAGCCATGGCGACGACTATGAATCCTCCTACGATTACTGAAGACCCGGGCACGCTCATCCCGGCGAAGGCGGCGCGGGCGCGTCCCCTGTTCGACCCCCAGCTTCTCCGGCGGGCCATCGGGGATTCGTTCCGGAAGCTGAATCCCGTCACGCTGATGAAGAACCCGGTGATCTTCGTGGTGGAAGTCGGCGCGGTGCTGACGACGGGGTTCCTGATCCGGGACCTCGCCACCGGCGCGCACAACCTGGGATTCGAGCTGCAGATCGACGTGTGGCTCTGGTTCACCGTGTTGTTCGCGACCTTCGCCGAGGCGATGGCCGAAGCCCGCGGCAAGGCCCAGGCGGACACGCTGCGGAAGACCAAGACGGACGCCACCGCCAACCGCCTGGTCAACGGAAAGTCCGAGACCATCGCGGCCACCCAACTGCGTTCCGGCGATGTGGTGGTGGTGGATGCCGGCGAGACCATCCCCGGCGACGGCGACGTCATCGAGGGAATCGCCAGCGTGGATGAATCGGCCATTACGGGCGAAAGCGCGCCCGTGATCCGCGAATCCGGCGGCGACCGCAGCGCCGTCACCGGCGGCACCAAGGTGCTCTCGGACCGGATCAAGGTGAAGATCACCTCGAATCCGGGCGAGACGTTTCTCGACCGCATGATCGCGCTGGTGGAAGGCGCCTCGCGCCAGAAGACGCCCAACGAGATCGCGCTCAACATTCTGATCGCGGGTCTGACGATCATCTTCCTGTTCGCCGTAGCGACCCTGGTGCCGTACGCGATTTACAGCGTGGCTTCGGCCGGGGCGGGAACCGTGCCCAGCATCCCGGTGTATATCGCCCTGCTGGTCTGCCTGATCCCCACCACCATCGGCGGCCTGCTCTCCGCCATCGGCATCGCCGGCATGGACCGCGTCATGCAGCACAACGTCCTGGCCATGAGCGGCAAGGCCGTCGAGGCCGCCGGCGACGTCAACACGCTGCTGCTCGACAAGACCGGCACCATCACCCTCGGCAACCGGCAGGCGGTCGAGTTCATCCCGATGACGGCGGTGACCGAGGGAGAACTGGCCGACGCCGCCCAGCTTTCCAGCCTGGCCGACGAGACGCCCGAAGGCCGCTCCATCGTAGTGCTCGCCAAGCAGCGCTACAACATCCGCGGCCGCGAAGTGGCCGAGCACGAGGCCCACTTCATTCCCTTCACCGCGCAGACCCGCATGAGCGGCGTGGATATCGACGGCCGCCAGGTCCGCAAGGGCGCTACCGACTCGGTGGTGGAGTTCGTGCACGAAAACGGCGGCACGGTGCCCACCGAGCTGATGGACATCACCGACCGCATCTCGCGCTCCGGCGGAACTCCCCTGGTGGTGGCCGATCGCGACCGCTGCCTGGGCGTGATTCACCTCAAGGACGTGGTGAAGGGCGGCATGCGCGAGCGCTTCCAGCAATTGCGCGCCATGGGCATCCGCACCATCATGATCACCGGCGACAACCCGCTCACCGCCGCCGCCATCGCCGCCGAAGCCGGCACCGACGACTTCCTCGCCCAGGCCACCCCGCGCGACAAGATGGACCTCATCAAGAAGGAACAGGCCGGCGGACGCCTGGTCGCCATGACCGGCGACGGCACCAACGACGCGCCCGCGCTGGCCCAGGCCGATGTCGGCCTGGCCATGAATACCGGCACCATGGCCGCCAAGGAAGCCGGCAACATGGTGGATCTGGACAGCAATCCCACCAAGCTCATCGAAGTGGTGGCCATCGGAAAGCAGTTGCTCATCACTCGCGGCGCGTTGACGACTTTCTCCGTCATGAACGACGTCTCCAAGTACTTCGCCATTATCCCGGCGATGTTCATGGCGACGTACCCGGCTCTGGGCAAGCTGAACATCATGGACCTGCGCACGCCGCAGAGCGCCGTGCTGGCCGCGGTGATCTTCAACGCGGTGATCATCGTGGCGCTGGTGCCGCTGGCCTTGCGCGGCGTCAAGTACAGGCCCCAGAGCGCGGCCGGGATGCTGCGGCGCAACCTGTTGATTTACGGCGTGGGTGGTTTCATCGCGCCGTTCCCATGCATCTGGCTGATCGACCGGCTGCTTGGCTTGCTGAGATTGGCCTAAGGAGAGACTTATGTGGCAGCAGATGTTTCGCGGCTTCAAAATGATGCTGGTCTTGACGGTGCTGACCGGCCTGGCTTACCCGCTGGCGGTCACGGGGCTGTGCCAGGTCTTTTTTCGCCACCAGGCGGACGGGAGCTTGATCCCGGCCAATGGAAAGATCGTCGGCTCCGAACTGATCGGCCAATCGTTCGCGAAGCCCGAGTACTTTCACGGCCGCCCGTCCGCCGCCGGCGACAAGGGCTACGACGGCCTGGCCTCGGGCGCTGCGAATCTCGGCCCCACGAATCAGAAACTGGCGGACCGGGTCCGCGATGATGTGAGAGCATTCCGCGCCGAGAACCCGTCTTTCCTCGGGCCGGTGCCGGCCGACATGGTCACCAGCTCGGGCAGCGGGCTCGATCCCGATATCAGTCCGGCCTCGGCCGAAGCGCAGATAGCCCGCGTGGCCGCCGCGCGCGGCGTGTCCCCCGCCGCCCTGCGCCAACTCGTGGACGCCAACACGGCCGGCCGCCAGTTCGGAATCCTCGGCGAGCCCCGCGTCAACGTTCTGAAGCTGAACCTCGCCCTCGACCAGGCCGCGCCCCGCAAGTAGGGCGGACCCCCTGGTCCGCAGCCGGCCCCCTGGCCGGCTCCTGGTGCGCGCTGGGCAATCGATCCTTCGGCCGGACAGTGGGTCCAGGGGGACCCGCGCGGACGAGGGCGTCCGCCCCACATCCATGGAACCAATCCCCCGGATTGTGCCATCTATAGAAGTGATGCGAATTTTTGCCGTTGTCCTTCTCTTCTCCTGGAGCGCCTGGAGCGCCGCCAGGCCGGCGATCAATCCCGCTTCGGTAGCCTTCGAGCCGAACCGCGGCCAGGACGCCACCGGCGCCGATTTCGTAGCGTATGGCGACGGCTTCGCCCTGTCCTTGCGGCCGGGACGCGCCGACCTGGTCGCGGCGGGTGTGCGCCTGTCGACCGTGCTGGCCGGGGCGCGAAAGCCGGCCCCGGGCGTTGGCGAATCCCCGCTTCCCGGCGTGGTGAATTACTTCAAGGGAGACGACCGCTCCCGCTGGATCACCGGCATCCCCACGTATGGCCGCGTCCGCTACCGCGCCGTCTATCCCGGCGTGGACCTGGTTTACTACGGGAACGCCGGTAAGCTGGAATGCGACTTCGCGATTGCGCCCGGAGCCGATCCCGGCGTCGATCCGCCTGCGCTATGACGGGGCGCGCGGCTTGCATGTGGACGCCGCGGGCGACCTGATCGTGGAGACGGCCGGCGGCGCGCTGCGCCAGCACCGTCCGGTGGTCTACCAGGATATCGACGGCACGCGGCACGAGATCGCCGGGAACTACCGGATTCACGGCAAGACCGTCACCTTCGCCGTGGCGGCATACGACCGCGGGCGGCCGCTGGTCATCGATCCGGTGCTGTCCTGGTCAACGTTTGTGGCCTACTCCGGCTCGCCGGGAGGCTCGCTCGGCGAGGGAGTCGCCTCCGACTCGTCCGGCAACGTCTACATGATCGGCTCGGCGGTCAGCACCACGGGCGATTCCGACATTTTGATTTCCAAGTTCAGCTCCGCCGGCGCCAATATCTTCGCCAGCCATGTTGGCACCAGATATAACGACTACGGTCACGCCCTGGCCGTGGATCCCGCCGGGAATATCTACTTCGGCGGCGAGACCACCGATGGACAGACCTTCGAAGCGGCCCTGATCGGCAAACTCGACACCAACGGAAACGTCCTCTTTTCCGGCTATCCGAACCAGTACGCCTTGAGCGGCTACGGCCAGGATGCCGCGTACGCGGTGGCGCTGGATGCCAGCAGCGATTTCTACGTCGCCGGCGCCACCACGTCTCCCTACTTCCCGGTCAGTTCCGGGTCGGCGCAAACCACACTTGGGGGCGGGTGGGACGGGTTCGTGACGAAATACTCTTCGAGCGGGACTGCCCTGAATTCCACCTTCCTCGGCGGCGCCGGGAGCGACGCGATCAACGGGATTGCCGTGGACTCTTCGGGCAACGCTTACGTCACCGGCGGCACGACCTCCCTCAACTTCCCCGTATCGAACGGCGCGTTTCAGTCCCACAACAACAACAACGCCGGCAGTACAGGCACGGCCTTTGTCAGCAAGCTGTCTCCCACGCTGTCCATGGTGTACTCCACCTACCTGGGCGGCAGCGGGAGCGAGACCGGGTGGGCCATCGCCATCGATTCCAGCGGCGCGGCATACGTCACCGGCGAAACCAGTTCCACTAACTTCCCGGTGCTGGGCGCGGTGCAAAGCAGCTTCGGCGGAGGCGCCGGAGATCTGTTCCTGACCAAGCTCAATGGCAACGGACAGACGCTGGCCTACTCCACCTACCTGGGAGGCTCGGGGGAAGACTACGGAGCGGGAATCGCCGTGGACGCAGGCAATAACGCGTACGTCACCGGTGGAACCGCGTCCATCGATTTTCCGCTGCTCCACGCATTCCAGACATCCAATCAGGGCGCGGCCAACGCCATCGTGGCGGCGGTGGATTCCACGGGCGGGACGCTGCTGTTCTCGAGTTACCTGGGCGGCAACGGCAGCCCCGGCAGCGGCGGCGATTACGGGGATGCGGTGGCCGCAAGCTGCGCAGGGGGCCTGGTGGTGACTGGCGCCACGGCTTCCGCCAACTTTCCCGTCACCAGCGGAGCGTTCCTGGGCACGTATCCGGGGAGCAGTTCCAACGCCTTCCTGACCAGCATTGCGGCCGGCCCCGCCATGCCAGCGATAGCTTCCGGTGGAGTGCTCGGCTCCTGGGCGCCGGCCGCCGGACCGGTGGCGCCCGGCTCGCTGCTCACTATCTACGGCAGCGGATTTGCCGTCGCCGAGAACCAGCCGCAGGCCCTGCCGCTGCCCACCAGCGCCGCGGGCGCCACCGTGGCCATCAACAACATCCCGGCGCCCATTCTGTATGCCAGCCCGGGCCAGATGAATGTCCAGGTGCCTTACGAGGTTCCGGCCGGCGCCGCCGTGGCGACGGTGAGCAATGGGTGCGGCGCCAGCCAGCCCGTGATCTTTCAGGTGTCCCAGGCAGCCCCGTACATTTTGCAGAGTGGCGCCGGCGCGGTGATCGCGTACAACCAGGACAACACCCTGAACTCGCCTGGCAACCCCGCCCCGGCGGGCAGCGTGATCACCGTCTACCTGACCGGTATCGGGCCGGTGAGCAATCCGGTTGCGACCGGCGCGGGCGCGTCGGGGTCGCCGCTCTCCTCGGCCACGCTGCCCCACAGCGCCACCATCGGAGGGTGGAATGCCCCCGTCTATTTCCTGGGGCTGACTCCCGGTACCGCCGGCGTGGCGCAGGCCGATCTGACCGTGCCGGCGCTGTCGCCGGGCGCTTACCCGGTGGTGGTGACGGTGGGTGGCGTCGCGAGCAACGGGCCGGCGGTCTACACCAAGTAGCCTTCCGCCAACGCGTGGATGCGCGCGCCCTCAGGCCATATTGAGGAGTTCGGGGCCGCCGGCTTCCAGGAAGCCGGCATGCGCCTGGCTGCGCAGTCGATCGGCGGTTTCACGCAGGCTCGAATAATCCGGCAAGGAGTGCAGCGATGCCAGCCATGGATCGCGGGATAGCGCCGATCCACACAGGAATCCACCGGCGATCGCATTGGAAAGATTCTCATAGGCGCGCTCGCGCTCGCCGATCCGCGCCAGATGGCGTGCCGTGTAAAAGAGGGTCTCGGGGTCTCTGCGCGTCAGCGGCTCTCCCGCTTCGATGGCGCGGAGACACGTTTCAAAGTCCCCCTCCAGGTAAGCTCTGAGAGATTGCATGATTGCCCGAACGGTACCCGTGGCGCCTCCCGATTGCTCGCGCGCGCGGAGCAGTGCCAGCGCTTTCTGGTCCTCGCCCAACATGACCAGCGCGGCACAGTCCATGTAGAAGGCGACCTTCGTTCCGTAACATTCGATCGCCTTCCCATACTCTCCCAGCAGGAAGTAGGTGTGCGCGACGCTGGTGACGGCGTTGGGATCCAGGTGCCGGGCGCGATGGTGGGCGGCGATGGAAGCTTCCAGTTCGCCGCAATAACGGCAGGCCTGCACAAGACCCGCGAACAGGTCCGGGTCGTTCCTCCGGGAACGCGCGCGTTCCAGCAGTCTCAGCATCGCCGCCAGCGCGCAACCCTGGTCGCATTCGATCTGGGTGTATAGGTTGTGGGCGATGGAAAGGTCGGGATTGAGGGCGAACGCCTTGCGGAACGCTCCGCCGGCCCGCTCCAGGTTCGCATCGGCGTCTTCCCCGAACTTCTCGATGAACCGGTAAACCCGCCCCAGCCGCGCCCATGCCGGCGCGTACTCGGGGTCCTCCTCGAGACACTGGGCATACAGGTCGCGGGCGAGTCTGATGTTATCCAGCGTGCGGACAGTCGCAAGCTGGTTGGCGCGAAGGTAATACTCGTACGCCCTGGCGGTGGCGGGTCTGTCGTGCCGCAGGATGCGATGTTCCCGCTCGCTCAGCGGCTGCATGAGCGACTGCACGATACGTTCCGACAACTGGTCCTGAAGGTGGAAGAGATCCTCCATCGCCACCGTGGCGGTATCCGACCAGACGATGGCGCCGCTGGGCGCTTCGACAAGCTGGAAGGTGAGCCGAAGCCGGTCTCCGGCGCGCATCAGGGATCCCGCCAGGATGGCGTCCACATCCGCTTCGGCTGCGATTCGCCGCGGATCCGGCGGGCCCTCGAAGCGGCCCGCCACCAGGGTTGACCGCACCACGAAGCCGTCCGTGCCCGAAAGCGAACTGCCGATCGCGTCCGGCAGGCTGTAGGCGAGAAAGTCCGTCTCCTCGTCCTTCCGGAGCACGCGAAGCGGCAGGGCAATCAGGCGCGTCACGGTTCGATTTGGCGTCGCGGCCACGGCGGCGGAGGACAGCCATACCGCGTTGACCGCCTCGAGCGTTTCGCGGGCGGAGGCGTAGCGGTCCTCGGGGCGCTTGGCCAGCGCGCGCCGGATCACGCGGTCCAGCGCCTCGATTTGCCTGGACCCCGCCAGCAGCGGCGGGTTGTGATGGGCCACCGCGTACAGCACATCCACCAGCGACGCCCCATCGAACGCCCGTCTCCCCGCGAGCATCTCGTAGAGGATGCAGCCCACCGCGAAAATATCCGCGGCGGAACCCGCCGCCGCCCCGTCAACCCGTTCGGGCGCCATGTAGTGCGGTGTGCCGGCAAAGCCTCCGGGAGCCGTGAATGTCGCCGCTGTCCGCGTGTCCTCGGCATCGCCGGGAGGCGCGGCGGCCGCCGGGCGCGCCAGGCCGAAATCGAGCAACTTGACCCCGTGCGGCGTCAGAAACACGTTGGAGGGCTTCAGATCCCGGTGGACCACGCGGACGGCGTGCAGGGCGGCCAGGGCCTCCAACATCTGGCGGGCAATCCCCACAGTCTCGGGGACCGGCAGCGGCCCGCTCGCCAGGCGGCCGGCCAGCGACTGGCCTTCGAGCAACTCCATCACCAGGAACACCGTCCCGCCGTCCTCGCCCGCGTCGAACAACTGGCAGATGTGCGGATGACTTACCCGCGCGAGCGATCGCGCTTCCCGCCACAGCCGATTGCGGGCCTCTTCGCTCTCCCCGGTCCCGCGGATAGTCTTGATTGCGACGGCCCGTCCCAGGCGTTCGTCCCAGGCTTCGTAGACCACCCCCATGCCGCCTTCTCCGATTTTGCGCACGATCCGGAAGTGGCCGACGGTCTCGATCATAGGGGGGACTCTCCGTTCATGCTAGACCCGCGCACTACGGCGCGCAATGCCGCCAACCTGCCCGGCGTGCCAACCGCCAACTTAGAACCTGTGAGAGAATCAGGCCGACTGTCGGGTTGACAGACGAAAGCGTCCGTCCCACTCTGCCGCCGAGGTGGGGCAGGCGCTTCCGCCTGCCAACCGATCTTTTACACCTTTTTTCACACCTTTTCGCGGCCGCGGCCAAGGCCCTCTGGTGTATACTGGCTGGCGATCGGCAGTAAGAATGGAGATTCGGGATGGTACTCACAAAAGAAGAACTCATCGCATCGCTCCAGAATGAGGTTCGAATCCTTCTGCACCTGGCCGGCAAAATCGACCGCGCGCAACTGGACTACCGGCCGTCGCCCAAACAGCGGAGCACCATCGAGTGGCTCCAGTATCTGGGCGTCATGGGACCGGGGCTGATCCCGTTCATCAGGACCGGGGCGTTCGATGGAGCGGCGTGGCAGGCTGCGCTTTCCGCTGCCAGCAGCGCCGGTTTCGACCAGGCGCTTGCGGCGATCGAAAAGCAAAGCAGCGGTTATGCCGAACTGTTGCGGGGATGGTCCGATGACGAGTTTCGCGGCGAGATCGAGCTATTCGGCCGGAGAGCCAGCCGCGGTTCGCTCATCGTAAACCTGGTGCTTTGCGGGCACGCGGCCTATCGCGCACAACTCTTCCTCTACCTGAAGGCCTGCGGCCGCGAGGAACTGAACACCATGAATCTCTGGGCCGGCGTGGACGCCCCCACGCCGGGCTAAGACCTGCGCCCGTGCTCTACACGTCGAGCGAGTCCAGGATAGCCACGAGATCGGCGTGGCGGACGTTGACTTCGTCCGCCATGCGCGCCGGAGTGGGACGCTCGTCGAAAGCCTGAAACAGCGCCATCTTGGCGACGGCGTAGCGCTCGGTGGAGGAGAGTTGCCGCGAGCGCGCTTCCTCCCACGCGCGGATGGCGGCGCCGGGCACGCGAACGGCTACCGGAATCCCGTCCCGCGGGCCGGCGGAGACGCGAAAGACGTATTCCACGCCGCCATCGCCGCCAGCGCGAAACCCCCGCTGCCCTTCGTAACGATATCGATACACGTAGCCGGTCTGCGCGGAATAGGTCTTTGTCCGGCGTATTGCCGGAGCACCCGTGAGCGGCGCCGCCTTGCGCGTAAACCAATTACCCAACGCCACGTTGTAACCTTACCCTGACTGGGCCAATGAGGCTATTGACAAGCATAGCAGTCAGGCGCACACTGTAACTGGAATCGGGCCGGTATCGATTCCGAGTTGTTGTGAGCCGGGCTGGAAAGGCCGGCCGGAGGTGCACAGTATAGAACCGGGCAACGATGAGGGCGGCCTCATCCGTGGCGCGTGAACAGGCAGTACGGAAGTGCCAGTCGGCCGAACTACAAGCCCCCGGTAGTAGCGGGGATCGCGCGAGAAGCGCAAATTGAGCGGCTGTACGCGGGATTTCCGGGTTCACAAGTGGCGGATGGCCGCCCTGATCATTTCTGCGCGACCCCCAATCGCCACTCCCTTGCGCAACCGCGCGTCTGGCAGGTCCACTTTTCCACTCTCTTTTTGACTGGTTTGTAAGCTGTCCTGTTGTAAACTGAAATGTGCCATCCCGCTTATGACATCGGGCCCAGCTCAGGAAATCGTCAGCGCCCATAGCCCCGATTCCGACGATGCGTTCATGTTCTATGGACTCGCGACGAAGAAGGTGCGCTCGCCGCTCGTGTCGTTCCGCCACGTGCTGGAGGACATCGAGACGCTCAATCGCAAGGCCATGCAAGGGCTGTATGAACTGAGCGCGATTTCCTATCACGCATATCCATACGTGGCCGACAAGTACGTGTTGATGGCCAGCGGATCGAGCATTGGCGACGGCTATGGCCCCATGGTCATCTCCACGCGGCCCATGGAACCGCACGAGCTGAAGGGCAAACGCATCGCCATACCCGGCACCCTGACCACCGCGTACCTGGCGTGCCGCCTCTTCCAGCCCGATTTCGAGCCGGTGGTGACGCCCTTCGACAAGATCACCGAGGCGGTGCGCGAACACGCCGTGGATGCGGGGCTGATCATCCACGAAGCGCAATTGACGTTCGACCGCGAAGGGTTTCACCGCATCGTGGATCTGGGCCGCTGGTTCAAGTCCGCCTATGGGTTGCCGTTGCCGCTGGGCGGCAATGCCCTGCGACGGACGCTAGACCCGGAGATCCGCGGCGTGTGCTGCCGCCTGATGCGCGAGAGCATCCAGTATGCGCTGGACAATAGCGCCGAAGCCCTGGATTACGCCATGCAGTTCGCGCGCGACATGGACCCGCGCCTGGCCGAGAAATTCGTGGGCATGTACGTCAATCACTACACCCTGGATGCCGGCGACGTGGTTCCCAAAGCCGCGCAAAAGCTGCTCGACCTGGGCTATGAAGCGGGCGTGATCTCCAAGAGAGTGGAAGTGGAATTCGCGCGGTAGAGGCCGCGCATTCGGACACGCGCCTCCGCCGGTCGGCCACACTGTGGCCAGCCGGGATTCGTATCCTATTGAATGCACACGGCCGGCTCACCAAAATCGGCCCGAGTGTGGCCGACTCCCGACTCCGCCAGGCGCGGTTCGGCGGCAAAGCCGATATCCTGAAAGTTCATGCCCGAGGGTTCCTACCTCTACTGCGATGTCAGCCTGCCGGTGCCCATGGACCAGCCGTTCACCTACGCCCTGCCGGAAACGCTGCGGCACCGCGTGAAGCCGGGATGCCGTCTGGCGGTGCCGTTCGGGCCGCGCAAACTGACCGGGTTGATCCTTCGCTGCCACGACGAGAAGCCCGCCATGGCGACGCGCGAAGCGCTGCGCCTCATCGATTCAGACGCCGTGCTGAGCGCGGAACTGATCGCGCTGGGACGCTGGATCGCGGGCTACTACTGCGCTCCGCTGGGCGAGGTATTGCGCGGCATGCTGCCCTTGGCGGCGGAAATCCGGCGGGGAAAAATCTGGTCGCTGACCGATTCCGGCCGCGACGCCGCGCGCCAACTGCTGCTCGATTCCGCGCCCGGCGACCCGGTGGCCGAAGTGCTGCGGCTGCTCGAGCGGCGGCCGCTCTCGGCCGCCTGGCTGGCCAAGGCCCTGCCGCTGGCCGACAAGGCCGTACGGTCGCTGGAACGCAAAGGCTTCATCGTGTCCGAACAGGTGCAGACGGAGCGCGATCCCCTGCGCGCGCCCGCCGGCCGGTTGCGGGTGGATCTGGCGGGGGATATCGCGGGCCACAAGCTGAACAAGCCGGAGCGCGAGCTGCGGGCGTTTCTGGAACTGCACCCGGGGTCGCACAACCTCAAGGACCTGGAGTCCACGGTGAACGGCTCCGGCCCGGCGGCCCGGTCGCTGGCTCGCAAGGGGCTGGTCTCGCTGACGCCCGAAACCATGCCGCCGCCGGCCTCCCCGGTGCGCGCGAGGCACACGCTGAACGACGCCCAGCAGGCGGCCTTCGAACCCATCCGCGCGGCCGTCCAGGCGCACCAGTTCCACACCTTCCTGCTGCACGGCGTGACCGGCAGCGGCAAGACGGAAGTGTATCTGACGGCCATCGAAGCGGTACTCGCCGAGGGCCGCGGCGCGCTGCTGCTGGTTCCCGAAATCGCCCTCACGCCGGCGGTGGCGGGCCAGTTCTTCGCGCGCTTCGGCGACCGCGTGGCCATTCTGCACAGCGCGTTCACGGACGTGGAGCGCTCCGAACAGTGGCGGCGGATTCAGTCCGGCGCCGCTTCGGTGGTGGTGGGGACGCGCTCGGGCGTGTTCGCGCCGGTGCGCAATCTCGGTTTGATCGTGGTGGACGAGGAACACGACGGCAGTTACAAGCAGGAAGAGACGCCGCGCTACAACGGCCGCGACGTGGCGCTGGTGAGGGCGCGGGCCGCCGGGGCGGTGGTGGTGCTGGGGTCGGCCACACCCAGCCTGGAAAGCCGCTACAACGCCGGGCGCGGCAAGTACACGCTGCTGGAATTGCCCGGCCGCATCGAGGAGCGGCCCATGCCCGCGGTGGAACTGATCGACATGCGCGAGGAGTTCCTCGAGACGCGGCAGCAGGCCACGTTTTCGCGCAAGCTGGTGGATGCCATCGGCGCGCGCATCGAGAACGGCGAGCAGACCATCGTCCTGCTCAACCGGCGCGGGTTTTCCAGCTTCGTGGCGTGCCGCGCCTGCGGCGAGCGCGTCGAGTGCATCAACTGCTCGATCGCGCTGACCTTCCACAAGCGCGACCGCCGCCTGTTGTGCCACTACTGCGGATACGCCCAGAAGGTGCCCAGCCTGTGTCCCAAGTGCTCGAGCGAGCACATCTATTTTCTCGGCGTCGGTTCGGAGAAAGTCGAGGAGGAACTGCACCGCGCGTTTCCCGCGGCGCGCATCGCCCGGCTGGACCGCGACACGGTCACCGGGAAGCGGCAATACGAGACCATCCTGCAGGATTTCCGCGAGGGCAACTACGACATCCTGGTGGGGACGCAGATGATCGCCAAGGGCCACGACATCCCCAATGTCACGCTGGTAGGGGTGATCTCGGCGGACATGGGCCTGGGCATGCCGGATTTCCGCGCGGCCGAGCGGACGTTCCAACTCCTGACCCAGGTGGCGGGCCGCGCCGGACGCGGCAACGTGCCGGGGATCGTGCTCATCCAGACCATCAACCCCGATCATTACGCCGTGCGCATGGCGGCCGCGCACGACTTCCAGGCCTTCTACGAGAAGGAGCTGAACTTCCGGCGCATGATGCACTACCCGCCGTTCAGCGCCATGGCCAACCTGCTGGTGCGCAGCGAGAAGAAAGAGATGGCCATGCGCATGAGCGCGGAGCTGGGTCACCTGCTGACGCCGCCGCCCGCCGGTCTGCGCGTGATGGGGCCCGCCGAGGCGCCGGTGGCGCGGTTGAAGAACGAGTACCGCTATCAGTTCCTGATCAAGGCCGCCAGCCGCAAGGCGCTGAACGAGTTACTGCAAAGCGCGCGCGCTTACGCCATCGAACACAAATGGGGCCCCACGGCGCTGGTGATCGACGTGGACCCGCTGACGTTGATGTGAGTTGAGGCCATCTCTGTCTGCCCCTGTTCACCTGTTACGCCGCTCGCAAACACTGCTCCAGCCAGACGCCAGGAATGCCTGCCAGCGTGTACACAGCGTCGCCGCCGTGGTAAAACCCGACCTGCCCAACCCTCGTCTGCTGGCCTGCGAAGCCAAGCTGTTCTGTCGTCAGCTTGTGATGGTACTTCCACGTGGCCTTGAATTCGTCCAGGAAGGCGCGATCCGCTATGCGCACTGCGGTGCCCTCCGGAAATGCCTCCTTGTAGGGCGCAGGCTCAGTCATGTTCTGTTACCCCCCAAAGGCTTGCCGGGCTTTGGACTGCATAACTGCCTGCAGATTGCTGACGTGAACATAGCTATCGAGTTCGGCCGCGTCCGCCGCGGCGAGCGCCCCGGGGCGGGCCAGTTCGCTCAACTCGTTCATTCGCGAGACGTCGTTATCGTCGAATCGCAACGACAATAAGTAGTTGGCCGCGTCGCGAGACAAATCGTCCCGTCGGGTCCGGATCAGACGCGCCAGTATCCCGGCTTCCGTGTCTTGCGCCGCCAAGTGGGAGTTCATGGACCCTTCCACCCGTCATTGCATCGCTTCGGGAGGTTTCGGCGCGCGGATCGGCGGGCTGTCGGGTGGGGCAGGGTCTCCCTGAACGCGACTTGCGAAATCTCTCTTTACTTTCCCTTTTTCTTCGCCAATAATAGGAATTGTATGGCTCTCACCAAGCGGCAAAAGCAGGTTCTCGATTTCATCGCCCGGTTCCAGGACGACAACGGCTACTGCCCCAGCTTCCAGGAAATCGCCGGCGGCCTGGAACTGGCTTCGCTCGCCACCGTGCACAAGCACATCCTGGCGCTGGAGGCCAAGAACTACCTGAAGCGCGGCTTCAACCAGAGCCGGTCGCTGGAGTTGTCGCCCAAGTACCTTCAGGAAACCCGGCGGCCGCGGCCGCAGGCTGTGGAGATCCCGCTGTTGGGCAGGATCGCGGCGGGCGCTCCCGTGGAGGCGATCGAGCAGAAGGAAGTGCTGAACTTCGCCGACTTCGCCGGCTCGGGGAACACCTACGCCCTCGAGGTCCGCGGCAACTCCATGATCGACGATCACATCTGCGATGGCGACCTGATCCTGCTGGAACGCGGCGCGGAAGCGCACGACGGCGACATCGTGGTGGCGCTGCTGGCGGGGAGCGAAGCCACGCTGAAACGGATCTACCGCGAAGGCGAAACAATCCGCCTGCAACCGGCTAATGCGGCGTTGAAGCCGATTTTCGTTCCAGCGCGGGATGTGGAAATCCAGGGCCGTCTGCTCGCGGTATTGCGGAAATACAAGTAGCGGCGGCGATCAGCCGCGCGAGCGAAGCCTTTGCTCGGCGGCGAGCCAATCCGCTTCGGGCGATCCGCCCTGGCCGCCCCGCGCTTCCCAGATGGCGTACGCAAGGCTGGCAATCTGCTCGACGGTAGGAGCGCCCGAGACGGCGGCCGCGGGCGCTGCCGCGGAAGTCTTGGCACGCCGGGGAGCGGACAAGATGGCCGAGGGTTCCGCTTGCGAAACCGGCCGCTTCTTCCGCGCGGCGATAGCAGGCTTGCGGCGGGCCGCGACAGCAGCGGCGCCCGCGGAGACAGCCAGCTCCTTTTCGGAAGTTCTCTTTGTGGGCATATTGCTTAGATCTCTCCAGCGATCTTAGCTTTATTGTAACGGATGCTAGGTTCCAGTCTCATAAAAACTTTCTATCATTCGGATTACAAAGGCCCTTTTGCACCGGTTTGCCTGCGCGGAGCCGCGTGGTAACGGCAGCGCGCACAGCGCCAACTACTTCAGACAATGGTATCCGAACGGTGTATATTTGAGTCTAGATTGCGGGGCTTCGCTATCTTCGCGTTCGCGTTCGCGCTGGCGGTTTGGGCGCAACCCGTTCCCGCGGCGCCTAAGGTGATTGCGGTGGACGTCGATGGCGTCGTACACCCCATCACCGTCGAGATTGTCAATAGCGCGCTGGCCCGCGCCAGGGAACAGCACGCTTCGCTCCTGCTGGTGCGCCTGAATACGCCGGGCGGTTTGATGGATGCCATGCGGTCCATCATTCAGGCATTCGACTCTTCGCCCATACCTGTGGTCACCTACGTCGCCCCCAGCGGCGGACGCGCGGCGTCGGCGGGATTCTTCCTTCTGGAGGCCGGCGACGTGGCGGCCATGGCGCCGGGAACCAATACCGGCGCGGCCCATCCCGTCGCCATGGGCACGGAGATGGACGCCGTCATGAATCAAAAGGTGGAGAACGACGCGGCGGCCTACCTGCGCAGCATCTGCGCCCGGCGAGGCCGCAACAGCGAAGTGGCCGAGACGGCGGTCCGCCAGAGCAAGTCGTTCACCGAGCGGGAAGCGCTGGACCAGCACCTGATCGACCTGGTGGCGGGCGAGCGGGATCTGCTGGCCGCGCTCGACGGCCGCGTGGTGACGCGCTTCGACGGCTCGCAGGTGACGCTGCACACGGCCGGCGCGCGAGTGGAACCCTACGAGCGGTCGCTGCGGCAGAAGATCGTCTCCGCGGTCGCCGATCCGAACATCGCGCTGTTGCTGCTGGTGATCGGCGGGCTGTGCATCTACCTCGAGTTCTCGTCGCCGGGGACGATCGCTCCGGGGGTGATCGGCGCCATCCTGGTGCTGGTGGGCCTGGCGGCCATCTCGGTGCTTCCCATAAGCTGGCTGGGCGTGGCGCTGCTCGCGCTGGCCTTCACGCTCTTCGCGCTGGAGGCCAAGTTCGCCGCGCACGGCGTGCTGGCGGTGGGCGGAACGTTTTCGATGGTGCTGGGCGCGGTGATGCTGATCGACAGCCCTTGGCCGGCGATCCGCATTCACTGGGTAACGGCGATCGGCCTGGCGCTGCCGTTTTCGGCGATCACCACGCTGCTGCTCACGCTGGCGATGCGCGCGCGGCGCAACAAGGTTGCGACCGGGAGCGAAGGCATGATCGGCGAAGTGGGGACGGCATTGACGCCGGTCGCGCCGCAAGGTAAGGTATTCGTCCACGGGGAATACTGGGACGCGGTGTCGTCCCAACCGGTGGCCGCCGGCGCCCGCGTGCGGGTCACGGCCATCGACGGGCTGAAACTCACGGTTGAGCCGGTCGCGGACCGGCAGGGAGCGTAACATGAGCGATATCGGCGAGATGGTGCTGGTTGCGGCGGTGATCCTGGCGATCTACCTGCTGGGTTCGATCAAGATCCTGCGCGAGTACGAACGCGGCGTCATCTTCCGGCTCGGCCGGTTGCTGCCGCAGCCCAAGGGTCCGGGGTGGTTTCTGGTGTTCTGCGCCGCTCGACCGCATGGTGCGCGTTTCTCTCCGCATCGACACGCTGGAGGTTCCGCCGCAGGACGTGGTGACGCGCGACAACGTGACGGTGAAGGTCAATGCGGTGATCTTCTTTCGCGTCGTGGAGCCGCGCCTGGCGGTGGTGGAAGTGGCCAACTTTCTGTACGCCACGTCGCAACTGGCGCAGACCACGCTGCGCAGCGTGCTGGGCGAAGTGGAGCTGGACGAACTGCTGAGCCAGCGCGAGAAGCTGAACCTGCGGCTGCAATCCATCCTCGATCAGCACACCGCGCCATGGGGCGTAAAAGTGAGCACGGTGGAAGTCAAGCAGGTGGACCTGGCGGAGCAGATGATCCGGGCCCTCGCCCGCCAGGCCGAGGCGGAGCGCGAGCGGCGCGCCAAGATCATCCACGCCGAGGGCGAATACTCCGCGTCGGAGAAACTGGCCATGGCGGCGGCGGTGATCCAGAAGCAGCCGGCGGCCATCCAACTGCGATACCTGCAGACGCTGGTGGAAATCGGCGCGGAGAAGAACACTACCATCGTATTCCCCCTTCCACTGGATATAATTGCTTCTTTGGGCCGCGTGCTGGACCGGGCGGCGGGCGAGCCGGGCAAGGGGAATTCGTAACGCATGAGAAACAAGGACACGGGCGAGTTCGAGCTGATTGTCGGCAACGGCCAATTGGTGAGCGGCTTCTTCATCGTGATTCTGTTGTTCGCCGTGGGCGTTGCCATGGGGTACATTCTCGGGCAGAATTCCGAGAAGTCCGCGAAGGCGCAAACCGGAGATGCCGTGCCCTGTGTGGCAGCGGACGGCCGCCCGCAGCCATCGCAACCGGCGCCGCAGCCGGCGCGGGAAGCGACGGCATCGCAGCCTTCGACGGCCACCGAAGCCGCTTCGCAGGGCGGACAGGACGCGCCCCCGCAGCCCACCACGCAGCCGGCCAGGGACCCCGAACCGGCGCCCGCGCCAACCACCAGGCCCGCCCAGCCGCAGCCGGCCAAACCTGAGCCGCCGCCCGCGCCGCCGGCCAAGACTTCCGCCGCGGCCGCCTCCGAGGCTCCCTCCGGGACCTTCTGGCAAGTGAGCGCCAAGGCCAACCAGGAATCCGCGAAGGCCACGCTCAAGATCCTCAAGGAACGGGGATTCTCCGCTTATCTGACGCCCGGTCCCAACAACCTCACGCGCGTCCTGGTGGGGCCGTACAAAGATACGCCGACCAAGGCCAAGGCCAAAACGGATCTGGAAGCCATGGGATTCAAGCCCATCAAACTGGACCGTGAGTGACCCCCTGGTGGAGATCGCGCCCGCGCGGCCGCGGATGCCGGAATGGGCGCGCAAGAGCCGCACGCATTTCGAATCGCTGAACCGCGTCAAGCGAGGACTGCGCGAGTTGAATCTGCACACCGTCTGCGAGTCGGCGCGCTGCCCCAACATCCACGAGTGTTTCCACCGGTCGGCGGCGACGTTCCTGATCCTGGGGAACCGCTGCACGCGCGGGTGCGGTTTCTGCTCGGTGCCGAAGGGCAGCCCGGAAAAGCACGACATGCGGCTGGACGCTTCCGAGCCGGCCAACGTGGCGCGCATGGCCGCGGCAATGAACCTGCGCTACGTGGTAATCACCAGCGTGAATCGCGACGACCTGGCGGACGGCGGCTCCGGCCATTTCGCCGAAACCGTCAAGCGGGTGCGGCAGGCGCTCCCCGAGGCGCGCGTCGAGGTGCTGACGCCCGATTTTTGCGGCGACCTGGATGCCGTGGCCCGGGTGCTGGACGCAGTACCGCACGTCTTCAATCACAACATGGAGACGGTCGCGCGGCTGTACCGGCGGGTGCGCCCGCGGGCGGACTACCGGCAGTCGCTCGCGGTGCTCGAATTCGCCCACCGGCAGGCGCCCGGGACGCTGACGAAATCCGGCTTGATGGTGGGCCTGGGCGAGACGGAGGACGAAGTGCGAGAGCTGCTGCGGGACCTGCGCGCGGCGGGGACGGAGGTGGCCACCATCGGCCAGTACCTGCAGCCCACGCGCCGCAACCTGCCGGTAGAGGCTTACATCGAGCCCGCGCAATTCGACGCCTGGCGCGGCTACGGCCTGTCGCTCGGTTTCCGGATGGTCTTCAGCGGCCCGCTGGTGCGCAGTTCGTACATGGCCGACGAGGTCCGCGAGCAGGCCGTGGGCGCCGGCCCCGCGCGGCAGGCGCCGTGCTGAACTGGCTGCTGGCGCTCGGTACGGCGGCGCTGCTCATTCTGACGTTCCCCAAGGCCAACCTCGCGTGGCTCGCGCCCGTGGCCCTCACTCCCCTGCTGGTGGCCGTGACCCGCGAACGCCGGCGCTTCCGCCGCTTCCTGCTGGGCTTCGGCGCGGGCGTGGTCTACTGGTTCGGCGTCTGCTATTGGATTCAGTACGACCTGGCGGCGAGCGGCGGTGTGAGCGAGGCGGTGGCGTGGGCGCTGTTCCTCTTGTTCGCGGTGGCGAAGGCGCTGCACCTGGCGGTGTTTGCGCTGCTAGCCGGGTGGCCGATGCGGCGCTGGTGGGCCGTCCCCGCGGTGGCGGCCCTTTGGGTGGCGGTGGAAGCCACGCACGGGCCGCTGGGTTTCGCCTGGCTGGCGCTGGGCAACGCCGGCATCGACATGGGCATTCCCATGCGCCTGGCGCCCTTCACGGGCGTGTACGGGCTGTCGTTTCTGTTCGCCATGATGGGGGTGGCGCTGGCGCTGGCGGCCCTGCGGCGTCCGCGGCGGGAATTGCTCTGGCTGGCCGTGGCGCCGCTCGCCATGCTGCTGCCGCGCTTGCCGGATGCGCGGCCGGGCGACCAAACCGCGCTCCTGGTGCAGCCCAATCTCTCGGAGAGCGAGGAGTGGACCGCGCCATCGGTGGACCGCATGCAGCAGCGCCTGGTCGAGCTCTCGCTGCGCGGCGTGCTGGCGGACATCGCCCATCCGCCTTCCATCGTGGTGTGGCCGGAAATGCCCGCGCCGCTGTACTGGGACGAAGACCCGAACTTCCGCAAGTACGCGGCCGAGCTGACCGAGGCCACCCACGCCTATCTATTGACGGGCCTGGTGGCTCACACGCCGCGGCGCGCGCCGCTGAATTCGGCGCTGCTGGTCTCGCCGGCCGGCCACGCGCTCAGCCGCTACGACAAGGTGAACCTGGTGCCGTTCGGGGAATTCGTGCCGTGGCCCTTCGGCTTCGTCAACAAGATCTCGACCGAGGCCGGGGACTTCGCCGCGGGCACGCGGGTTGTGGTCGCGCCGGTAGCGGGCCACCGCATCGGGACGTTCATCTGCTACGAATCGGCATTCCCCGATTTCGTGCGGCAATTCGCGCATGGAGGCGCGGAGGCGCTCTTCAACATTTCGAACGACGGCTGGTTCGGCCGCAGCGCGGCGCGGCGCCAGCACCTGCAACTGGTGCGCATGCGCGCGGCGGAGAACCGGAGGTGGTTGCTGCGGGCGACCAACGACGGCATCACGGCCACCATCGATCCCGCCGGCCGGGTGCGCCGGGCGCTGCCGCCCTACGTCGAGGCCACGTCCACCACGGGTTTCAGCTACATCGCCGAGGAGACCGTGTACACGCGCTTCGGCGACTGGTTCCCGCTGCTGTGCGCGGTGCTGGCGGTGGCGTGTTTGATCGCGGAGCGGGCGCTGTAGCGGGGCTAAAGCTTCCCGGATCCCCGGCCAGCAGCGGTGGCTCCGATCCCAGAAGGCGTATCCTTGAAGGAAGGAGGATCGATCGATGGCTGCTCTTGATTGGTCACAATGCCCCGCCGTCGAAAGCGTGCCGGATCGGCGTAGTGGTGCGTGGGTATTTCGCGATACCCGGATGCCAGTCGCTACGGTCTTTGAGAACCTCGAAGTGGGTTCGAGCATCGAGGAAATCGTCGAGCAATACGATGTCACGCGGGAGCAGATTCAGACGGTCCTTGAATTTGCCGCCCGCAGTCTCGACGCGCCGCCGGTTTCCGCCGGTGCAAGTACGCGCGATGCGCATCCTGTTTGATCAGGGCGTGCCAAGAGGCCTGGCCGCATCGTTACGCGGCCACGAGGTCACCGAGGCAAGAGAACTTGAGTGGGAGAGAATCTCAAATGGCGAACTGCTCAAGCTGGCTGAAGGCGCGGGCTTCGATCTGTTGCTGACCACCGACAAGAACGTGCGCTACCAGCAGAACCTTGCCGGCCGGAACATCTCTATCGTTGTGCTTGGAAACTCACCTTGGTGGCTTGTCCGGCAGCATCTTGGTGCGATCGCCGCCGCCGTCAACGCAGCCGCGCCCGCCAGCTACACGGAAGTTGAGATTCCCTTCGAATAACAGCCGCCATTTTTCAATCGTGCCTCTCCCGGCGTCTCACAGGGCGTAAGTTCTGAGATGAAGGCGGAAAAGCCCTAAGATCAAGCAAGTCGTCTATGATCGAGGCTTGATCAGGTCAACGGGCGCACTTCCACTTGAAGGCCCGCCAGAGTTTGGCCGACCAGCATCTTCATGATCATTGGCCCGATCACAAAAGGCCCTGCCACCGGAAGGATTGCTACGATCATATTTCCAGCTTTCCCAGCCAACATGAGGAAAGCCATCACAAGCACCAGTACCAGTAGTCCACCAGCCAGGCAACGCCACCAAACGAAGAGCCATAGGGCGGTTCGCTGGCCACTGGTTAGTCTGCAGGCACACCCGCCAGGAGTCTCACACGCCACTAGGCGGAAATCCTGGTAGGGGCGCCCAAAAATCCGGGGTGAAAACAGCCACACGCAGGCGGCGCTTAGTAGGAAAGTGAGCACGGCTGTCAAGGTCCATAGCAAAGCGAGATTGCTCTCTCCAGGTGACGTCTGAAATGGCTGAACTGCGAAGGCATCGAAATTGGCAGCCAGCCACGCCGAGAAAGCAACTGGAGCTAAAAGCAGCAACTGCGTCGGCCAATAGATTCGCCACCAGGCGCGAAGGGACTCCCAATAAGTAATCTCCTGAGGCCGGCTTTCAATTCTGTAACCACAACTGCATGAGGCGGAGCCGAACAGGGGTGCGGAGCAAGACGGGCAGTTCATTTCGATCCTCCAGCAGCAGACCGTAGCAGATAGTGTAGTCCGATTCAAGCGACTGTGTTGAATTTGTGCTTGTGCGCTTGCAGAGTCCCTAACGGCCCGCCAGACTGGCGGTTCTTCTTGGCTGGTTATGGGACCTCCGAGAACAGCGCTGGTCAAGCCGCTGTTGCCATAGCTTGGCGCGGACAGGGCCTGGGGGGGCAGCCGAGCTTTTGAGGCCACCACCGTGTCTCGAAACCGGTCCTTTGCGCAACGACCGCAAGGCGAGGCCGGGCCCACTTTCCGATGATGCCGTCTATCGTCCGGAGCCGACTTGTCCGCCGACCGGAGGTCCCAACCGGGTGGCGAAAATCGATGCCTCGCCGTGGAGAAAGAATTTCGGGACGACGCCAGGAGCAACCTGAGTGCCGCGACGAGCGCCATTTGGCCGCGACTTTTGGGACCGACCTTTGAAACGTTGGAGGCCTTGATTTCAGGGCATTCCGCGTCCGTGAAACTTACCCTTCACGCGACGCACTAACCGTGTTCTTCCATCCCGCGATCTTGGGCCTTTCGCGTCTCTCTGAGTTTCGCTAGCCACACCGCGCCGGCGAGTAACCAGAGAGCGCCAATCGAAGAAACGAATAATGGATAACCGATTTCTCCATCCCAGTCTTAGGCATCGGACTCGCCGCTGGTCGCATGCCGGGCTGTTCTTCCCGTTCAACCCTAGCACTTTGGTGCGATCACTCTTGAGCGGGGCCGCTTTGCAGCCTCCAAATCCGCCGGCGTCCCGACTCCGGAACGGGTATGGGCGCGATTCGGTAGCTGTGCGGCTTCTAGTCCGGGCGCAGGGATAATTACGGCGGGGCACACTCACCACGCAGCCCGCTGGACCGTTGCGGCTGGTCAGTCCGAAGTCCGCGTCCGGCGCGCCGACTTCAGAAGGAACGCACCCATAGCCGCCAGGAACGCGGCCAGGCAGATCTGCATCCGGGCACTCAGCGCCGGCACCGCCGTTGGTGTTGGCACAGGGGCAGAATACAGGCTCCAGGCCCCCGCCGTGCCATAATCTCCCGCGCACTCGAAACCCGCGCACCAGTTGCCAGTGGTACGGGTGTACAACTCCATCCCCTGTCCAACGCCGCCGGTGGTGGCAAAGACGTCGACATTGGCGGCTGCCGGCAGGCTGACCGGGATGACGCCCGAGACACTGGGATTATTGGTAGGGCTGAGCGTGTAGTTCACCAGGTTGGACGAGTACGTCAAACTGACGAAATTCGCCTGGACAATGGTGTCGCCCGGTGTGTAGTTTTGTAGGACGAGCGTCGCTCTACCCTGGCCGGTGCAGTCGGTACAGGTTCCCACGAAGCTTAACGTAGTGGTGCTGGCCGGAATAGGCACCGCGGTGAAGGCACAGACAAACAACAGGGCAACGGCCAGCAGGACAGGACGAACGCGAACAAATGTCACAGGAGATCTCCCTTTCCGCAAGAGTCCGAAGGGCGGATTCGCCGTTTCAGATCAGAAATAGTATAGCGTAAAGCACAAGCTCCTGCAGCGCCAATCCCGGCGCCCCGGTGCCACTGCTTTGCAGCCGTTCGGATGGTGCTTCAAGACTTACCGCTTTCGGGACGCCGGTGCTGTGCTCCGAAGACTTCCGCCCAGGTGGGGAATGGAAAGTGGCGTTACCGGAAAGTTCCGCCAGCGGTGAACCAATTCCCGGCCCCGCCGATGTCTCACAAAGGGTCCCTTTCGAGACGGCAGTTGCCACGCCGTTTGCTTGGACACGCGATGTATTGTGCCTCTCCTCATGGCCGATGGGGTGTAGCGCATTCCGCGGGCCTGCTAACGTGAAAGAATGGGCGATGCGATCACATCCGGCGTTCTGGACAGTCTTCTGGACCCGCTGAGCCGGTGTCTGGATAGCGAATCGGCCCGGCGGGTGGCCGAGTTCCGCCTTGCCGAGAGCGTCCAGGATCGGGTGGAGGCGCTTGCCGAGCGCGCAAACGAGGGACTCCTCGGCGACGAGGAGCGCGCCGAGTACGAGGCATTCGTCAACGCGTCGGACTTCGTCGCAATCCTCAAACTGAAGGCGCTGCGAAACCTGGAGACGGGCGCGGGCGCGTGATGGATGCCGCCACGCGGAGCCTGGTCCGCCGGCGGGCGGACAACCGGTGCGAGTACTGCCTGCTCCATCAGGACCACAGCCACCTGGCGCACCATGTCGAGCCTATCGTCGCCAGGCAGCACGGCGGAACAGACGACTTGGACAACCTGGCCCTGGCCTGCCACCGTTGTAACCTCTGCAAGGGACCGAACCTGACAGGCTTCGACCGGGAGAGCGGCCGGATCGTGCCGCTGTTTCACCCGCGCCGCGACCACTGGACCAGGCACTTCGCGTGGCGGGGTCCGCGTGTCGAAGGGTTGACGGCTATTGGCCGGGCGACGGTTCTGGTGCTCGGGATGAACGACGCCCGCCGCATGGAACTGCGCGCTGAACTCCTGACGCGCCACGGGTTAGCTTGATGGGAACGCCGCGGACCGGTTCCGCGGAAGGGGCGTTCGACCGGAAGCGCAGAACGCTCGTGTCAGTCTCGGAGAACGGCCCGGCCTGCCGGCCCGCTCCGCCTGGGAGCGGCCCCATCCGAGCGGTCTCACAAGGGGTTTTTTCTGAGACCGGCCGGCGTGAGCCGCGTATCGCCTTAGTGGCGGCGGCTCGACTCGGTTGCACCGGTAGATCGTCTACAGTCCGCTTGCCGTGGGTCTTCTGTTGAGCGGAGGCGGATCGCTGGGCCGGCGCCACCACCGGGCTGCCGAGTGCCTCCTCGGCGGCCTTGTCATCGTCAAACAGGAGTGGGGCCAGATCCTGGCGCATGTACCACTTCACGTAGCAAGCCGGCGTGCAGGGCTAAATGTGAGCGAGCACGCTGCGGAATGCGCGCTCCACCCCAGACAGGCTTTGGTAATTGCGTACGGCTTGTCCGCTGGACAGGGTTCCGGCGGGTAAATTGGTGCGAATCGCGTAGATTGGTTTCTACTCAACCCGACCGGAAGTCCAAAACGGATATTCCGGTTCGGATGTGGTAGTCTCGTCCTGGAGTCTACATCATGTCTGTGACAATGATGGTCACCTTCACCGCTGACAATGCCTGCCATCTGTACTACGGGCCGGCGAAACCTCTAGGTAGTATTGACCTGCACTCCCTTGGTCCCTCGAAGATCTTTGGCGATTACAACGACCAAGCTGACCCGAGCGCCCCCGATGGCAAAATCGGAGCCAAGCTGACCCAGAGCTGTGTCCTGGATTCGAGCGCGTTCCTGGCGAACAGCTTCATCTACCCCGTGGCCTGGAGTGACATATCGGTCACCCAGGGACTCTTCATACAGATCCAAGTCGCCTTCGCCGGCCAAAGTTCGGTGACGATAGGCGGAAATGCCGACGGCTGGCAAGTGAAAGCATATGCCGCTCCGAATGGACTAAAATCGCCGGAATCCCTGGTGCCGGGTAAGAAGATTGGGAATACGCAGGTGCTTAATGAAGAAGAAGCCCGGTATTTCGACAGACTCAGGGCCCACAACATTGCGGCCGGCAGAAAGATCGCGGAAGATTCGCGTCTGATCGCCCTTGCGATCCGCGACACCATAAGACCTTGGCAGTCGCCGTATACCTCTCTGGGCTTTCCGGGCGATACAACTGGCGGTTATTGGATGTGGCGCAATAACAAGAAGGTTAACGACGATCCATTCCATGATGGTGGCTACGATTACGGCGAGCCGCTGATCTTCCAATACGACCTGCTTCCCCGCGACACACCTCTACCCTTGGTGGCACAGTTCAAGCAGGACAAGCCTAAGTTAGGGTGGGAAGCCGACGATGTCACCACCGCCCTGAAGGTCGCGCTGACAGACGACACCTGCAGTGAAGCCCTCGCGGAGCTGAAGGCAATCAAGGGTTTGCTTGACGGCGGGAGCGTCAACTGTATCACACTGACTGGCTACACGAGCAGTGAGGGGCCAAAGGGACATGAGAAGGATTACAACAAGGAACTGGCGGACCGGCGCGTGGCTCTCATTAAGAAGTTCCTGGGCGATTCCTCCAGCATCACTACCGTGAATGCCCAGGGACACTATCTACCAAACGTACCGAAGACCGATGCGGCACAGCGGCGGGTTACGGTCACCTTTGACTGACCGCGGTTGGCCGCTTCAGTTTGGGACCGCATCCAGTTATGATCTACGGCATGAAACGCATGCTTGCGTTGTTCCCATGTGCGGCGCTCGCTCTCGTCTGCGGCGCGCAGGACCGCTCCGGGCTCGCCGAAATCCTGAGTTTTGAAAAACAGCCGTCCGGCGGCCGCCCCGCGGGATGGAACGCGTTCCCGCCGGGAGACGTTTTTGCCGACGAAAACACCGTGCATGGCGGCAAACGGTCGGTGCGCATCGAACGGCAAGGCGGACAGCGCCGGGCAGTTCTCCGGCATCAACCTCGCGGTCCCCGTGGACTTCACCGGCAGGACCATCGAATTGCGCGGCTTCGTGCGCACGGAAAACTCGAGCGATTTCGCGGCGTTATGGATGCGCGAAGACGGCGAATCGCCGCAGGCGGGCGCGCTGGCGTTCGACAGCATGCAGCGGCTGCATGTTACCGGCACAACCGGCTGGAAGGAGTATTCCATCTCCGTGCCCTTGCAGCCGGATGCCAGGCAGCTTTACATCGGATTTCTGCTCTCCGGAACCGGCAAGGCCTGGGCGGACGACCTGCAACTCCTGGTGGACGAAAAGCCCATATGGGAAGCACCGAAAGCGGAGAGGCCGAAGACGAGCGTCAACACGGACCATGAGTTCGATAGCGGATCGAAGGTCATAATTACGGAACTGAGCAAGGTTCAAATCGAGAACCTCGCCTCGCTCGGGAAGATCTGGGGTTTCCTGAAGTATCATCACCCGGAGATCGCGGCAGGGCGCCGCCACTGGGATTACGATCTTTTTCGCATCCTTCCCACGGTTCTTCAGGCATCGGATCGAGCAACGGCCAACGCGGCAGTTACCGCGTGGATTGCCCGGTTGGGTGACGTGCCAACGTGCCAGTCCTGCGCCAGGCTCGACGAGGCCGGGCTTCACCTGAAACCTGACATCGAATGGATCGAATCCGAGGCGAGGCTCGGGGCTGACCTGAGCCGGGCGCTCCAGGCGGTCTATCGCAATCGCTCGAACGACAAGCAGTTTTACGTCTCACTGACGCCCGGGGTCGGAAATCCCGTGTTCCAAAACGAGCCGGGATACGCCGCCGTGAAGCTGCCCGACCCCGGCTTCCAGTTGCTGGCGCTCTATCGTTTCTGGAACATCGTCGAGTACTGGTATCCCTACCGCGATCTGATCGGCGAGGACTGGGACAAAGTGCTCGTCGAGTTCATCCCCAGGATCGCCCTGGCGAAGACCAGCGACGACTACAAACGGGAAATGCTCTCGCTCATCGCCCATGTGCATGACACGCACGCGAACCTTTGGAGTTCGCTCAATGTGCGGCCGCCCGCAGGGACGTGCCAACTCCCGGTGGTCGTACGCTTTCTTGAGAACCGCGCGGTGGTTACAGGCTACACCGATGCAGCCGCCGCGGTTGGAATGCCTTTGAAGCGCGGGGATGCGATTGAAGCCCTGGACGGCGCCGCCGTGAGCGACCTCATCCGGCAGTGGAAACCTTACTATGCGGCCTCGAACGAGCCTACGGTGCTGCGCGACATGGCGCGCGAGTTGACGCGCGGCGCGTGCGGCGAAGCCAAGGTGCGGGTACGCCGCCAAGACGGGACGGTCGAGGTTGCCGCCAACCGGGTGTCCGTGGTTCGCACTGCGACCGATGGCGATGCCACCCACGATCTTCCGGGCGGCACATTCCGGCATCTCTCCAAGGACGTCGCGTACCTGAAGCTGTCTTCTATCAAAGGGGCGGACTCGCCAAAATACGTCGATGACGCGGCGGGAAGCAAGGGGTTGGTCATCGATATCCGAAACTACCCCGCGGAGTTTACGGTGTTCACGCTGGGGTCGCTGCTGGTCAACAAAGAAACGCCATTTGCGCGCTTTACAAGCGGCGATCCGGCCAACCCCGGCGCCTTCCACTTCGGTGAGCCGATTCCGCTCCAGCCGGCGAAGCCGCACTATTCCGGCAAGGTCGCGATCCTGGTTGACGAGGTCTCGCAAAGCTCCGCCGAATATACGGCCATGGCATTCCGCTCTTCGCCCAACGCATTCGTGATCGGCGGCACCACGGCAGGCGCGGACGGCAATGTTTCGCCGATCCCGCTGCCGGGCGGTTTGCGGTCGATGATCAGCGGCATTGGCGTGTTTTATCCCGACAAGCGGCCAACGCAGCGCGTGGGCATCGTTCCCGATCTCGAAGTGAAGCCCACGATTGCGGGGATCCGCGCGGGACGGGATGAAGTGCTCGAAGCGGCGCTTCGCATGATTCTCGGACCGGACGTGCCGCCGGCGGAGATTGAGAAACTCGCCCGGGCCGGACGGGACTGACGGCCGGCATGCGATCGCCGGCCCTCCGTCTCCCAATCGGTAGGGTTCGCGACAACGGCGCGGCGCACCTTATCGGAAGGCGGATGGCGCGTGAAGCCGAAGTTGGAGAAGGACAGCATGGCGGCGTGCGGCTCCTCGTCGAAGCGGCGCGCCTTTTCGGCCGCCTGGATGGCGAGAGTCCCTTAGTGCCTTGACCGCGAGAAACTGTTCCTTTGCCACGGGCCGCTCGCTCACGCTCGCGGTTCTGTCCGGAACCGCGAGCGTGAGCGAGCGGCCCGGCAATGGCACGAAATCACACGGTCGAAGACCTAGATCGTTGCCACGAGCTGATACTTCGCGGCACAAGGTTCGATAACCCGCCTGCGGCCGTGGCCGGGATTGGGTTCCTCGCGAGTACTGACAAGTCCGAAGGATTCCAAAAGGGACACGTCCCGCCTCACCGCTTTGCGGTCCCGCCTGAGTGTCGCAGCAAGCTCCGAAACGGGCGCCGGCTTCGCGCGAACCGCATGCAGCACTCGCACTCGCCCTGCCGACAGGACGCGGATCAGATCGGAAGGATCCTCGAACGTCATCGTGATCTGGGATGGGAGTTTCCCGCCACGATCCATCTTGCGGGCGCGTTCAAGAGACCGCTCGATGAATGCCTCAACCGTCCCGGACGACACTTTCACACCCGGTGGCGACTTAGCGGCGTTTGCGGCGTTCTTCATCTTCTTTCCTCCAAAGCTCTTTGACCTCGCCATAGAACTTCGCGGCCGCTTCAGATAGACTGCCTCGTCCACGACCTTTTGAACGAGCGGTCCGCCAGCGCGTTTCCCGTACACAATTCAGAATAGTACAGGTGGGGCATCATGCGCCCCACCTGATCGGGAAGGAGACCGAATCCTCAAACGCCACTGAGACCGGCGTACAGGTGTCCCCCGAACACCCAGGCGCCGCTATGCTTGCCGGGGATCCTCTTCGCGGCAGGGCATTACCGCGTTGCGGCCTGGTGTAGTGCGTCCGAAGTTCTGACGGGCATCACGAAACGAAGTGGGGCAGGCGCTTCCGCCTGCCAACTGCACGCCCCAAAACCGGGGTGCCAATTCGGCGCCAATCCGGCGTTGGCAGGCGAAAGCGCCTGCCCCACCCTGCTCAGGTGCCCAGACGAATACTGGCCATTCTGCATGCCGTACTACACTACCCCGCCGCCGTGGCCAGCGTGCGGTACGGTTTTCCCACCTCTTGCGCGTCCACCACGGCCACCGCCGCCACGTGAACGATCTCGTTGACCTCCGAACCGCGCTGCAACACATGTACCGGCTTCGACAAGCCCGTCAGCAGCGGCCCGATCAGCTCCGCGCCGCCCAGGCCGTGCAGCAGCTTGTAAGCGATATTGCCGGACTCCAGGTTCGGGAAGATCAGCACGTTGGCGCCGCCGCGCAGCCGGCTGAAGGGATACGTCTCGTCGAGGATCTGCGGCGTTATAGCCGTATCGGCCTGCATTTCGCCGTCGATCATCAGCCCCGGCGCGCGCTGCCGCACCAGTTCCACGGCGCGGCGCACCTTGTCGGAAAGCGGATGGCGCGTCGAGCCGAAATTGGAGAAGGACAGCATGGCGACGCGCGGCTCCTGGTCGAAGCGGCGCGCTTTTTCGGCCGCCTGGATGGCGATCTCGGCCAGGTCCTCGGCCGTGGGTTCGATGTTGACCGTGGCATCCGCCAGGAAGTAGATGTCGCCCTTGGCCGTGATCAGCACGTACACGCCCGCCACCAGGCGCAACTCCGGCCGCACGTCGATCACCTGGAGCGCCGGGCGGATGGTGTCCGGATAGTGCGTGGTCAGGCCGCCGATCAGCGCGTCGGCGTCGCCCAACCGCACCATCATGCTGGCGAAGGTGGTGGCGTTGAGGATCAGTTGCTGGGCTTCGGTCTTGGTGACGCCCTTGCGCTGGCGAAGGATGAAGAACTCGTCGGCATACATCTCGCGGTGCGGCGAGGTGGCGGGATCGACGATCTCCACGCCGTTGAGGTGCAGCCGCAACTCGAGGCGCGGGCGCGAATTACGTCCTCGCGGCCCAGCAGGATGGGGTAGGCGATCTTCTCGTCCAGCAGGATCTGGCAGGCGCGCAGGATCTTGCTTTCCTCGCCCTCGGTGAACACCAGCCGTTTGGGCCGCTTGCAAGCCTTGTTGATCATGCCGCGGGTGACTTCGTACGCCTTGCCCAGTCGCCGTTCCAGTTCCTCGCGATACTTCCGTAGGTCGACCGGCTGCTGGGCCACGCCGGTTTCCATCGCGGCCTGCGCCACCGCCGAGGCTTCCCAGATGAGCACCCGCGGATCGAACGGTTTGGGGATGATGTACTCGCGGCCGAATTCCAGGTGCTCCACCCCGTAGGCGCGCAGCACCGAATCGGGAACGTCTTCCTTGGCGAGCGCGGCCAGGGCGTTCGTGGCGGCGCGTTTCATCTGGTCGTTGATGGTGGTGGCGCGCACGTCCAGCGCTCCGCGGAAAATGAAGGGGAAGCCGAGCACGTTGTTCACCTGGTTGGGGTAATCCGAACGGCCGGTGGCGACAATGGCATCCGGCCGGGCGGCCAGGGCGGCGTCGTAGGAGATTTCGGGGTCCGGGTTGGCCAGCGCGAAAACGATTGGGTCGGGAGCCATGCCGCGAATCATGTCGGGGCTGACGCTTCCGCCCGTCGACAGCCCGAAGAACACGTCCGCGCCCACCAGCGCCTCACTCAGCGTGCGGGCTTCCGTGCGGCTGGCAAAACGGGCTTTATAAGGGTTCATGCCCGCCGTGCGGCCTTCGTAGATCACGCCCTTGGTGTCGCACATGACGATGTTCTCTTTGCGAACACCCAGGTTGACGTAGTGCGCCGCACAGGAAATCGCGCTGGCGCCCGCCCCAAGGAAGACCACCCGCACATCCTCGATCTTCTTCTTCACGATTTCCAGCGCGTTGATCAGGCCGGCGCCCGAGATGATGGCGGTGCCGTGCTGATCGTCGTGGAAGACCGGAATCTTCATGGTCTTCTTGCATTGTTCTTCGATGTAGAAGCACTCCGGCGCCTTGATGTCTTCCAGGTTGATGCCGCCGAAGGTGGGTTCCAGCAACTGGCAGGTGCGGATAATCTCGTCGGGATTTTCGGTGGCCAGTTCGATGTCGAAAACGTCGATATCGGCGAACCGCTTGAACAGCACCCCTTTGCCTTCCATGACGGGCTTCCCCGCGAGGGCGCCGATATTGCCCAGGCCGAGCACCGCCGTCCCGTTGCTCACCACCCCGACCAGGTTCCCCTTGGCGGTGTACTTGTAGGCCAGAGCCGGGTCGCGTTCGATTTCCAGGCATGGGACGGCGACGCCGGGAGTATATGCCAGGCTGAGATCCCTCTGGGTTCGACAGGGCTTGGTGGGTGTAACCGAAATCTTCCCCGCGGGGGATGAGGAATGGTATTCCAGAGCGTCTTCCGGCCGGATCTTCATGGATCGAACCTTTCGAGATAATTATACGCGCAGATCCGATTGCAGGGTCGAGTTTTCCATCGCGCGTAATCCGTCCGTAAGCGCTCTGACCCACAACCAACCGCCCGGCCAGCCAAGCGTCGGCCATCCGCGGCCGTCAGAAGCTGTGAAGAAATCGGCCGGACTGCCGGGTTGACAGACGAAAGCGTCTGTCCCACATTGCACTCGAAGGACTTGCCGCGAGGTGGGGCAGGCGCTTCCGCCTGCCAACCGATTTCTTCACAGCTTCTCAGGGAGCGGACCCGGTGGCCACCGGCTTACGGACGGATTATGGCCATCGCGCGCGGAGCGATGAGCCGCCTTACAATAGGTATCCGTGCCGCAGCCCAACGCCGGAAGACCGTCGAAGTTCTACCACTCGCTGTACTTCCGGGTGATCGTGGGAATCCTTGCCGGGCTGGCGCTGGGAATCTTCTGGCCCGCCGCGGGCCAGCGCATGAAACCCCTTGGCGATGGCTTCATCAAGCTGATCCGCATGATGATCGCTCCGCTCATCTTCTTCACGGTGATCGTGGGCATCGCCGGCATCGGCGACATGAAGAAGTTGGGGCGGGTGGGTATCAAGGCGCTGCTCTACTTCGAAGTGGTGACCACGCTTGCCCTCGGCATCGGCCTCGCGGTCGTGACCATCGTGCAGCCGGGGCGGGGCTTCAACGCGAATCCGGCCACACTGGACGCCGCCGCCGTCCGCGACTACGCCAGCCAGGGCCAGCAACTGCACGCCGTCGATTTTCTGCTCAACATCATTCCCGATACGGTGCTGGGCGCGTTTGCCAAGGGAGAGATTTTGCAGGTGCTGCTGCTCGCCATCCTGTTCGGATTGGCGCTGGCCACATCGCCGGCCTGCGCATCCATCGTGGCGGCCTGCGACAAGGTCGCCCACGTCCTGTTCCGCGTCATCGCCGGCATCATGCAGGCCGCGCCGGTGGGCGCGTTCGGCGCCATCGCCTTCACCATCGGCAAGTATGGCGTGCGAACCCTGCTGCCGCTTGCCAAGGTCCTGCTGTGCGTTTATCTCACCTCGGCGGCCTTCATCGTCATCGTGTTGGGGTTGATCCTGCGGGCTCACGGAATCAGCCTGTGGAAGTTCCTCAAGTACATCAAGGAAGAGTTGCTGATCGCCCTCAGCACCTCCTCCTCGGAGACCGTTCTGCCGCGCATGTTGCAGAAGATGGAAGAGCTGGGATGTTCGAAGACGGTGGTCGGGCTGGTCATTCCGTCGGGCTATTCCTTCAACCTGGACGGCACGTCCATCTATCTCACCATCGCCGCGCTTTTCGTGGCCCAGGCCACCAATACGCACCTCACCGCCGGGCAGGAAGCCGAGCTTCTGCTGGTGCTGATTCTCAGTTCGAAAGGCGCAGCCGCGGTGACCGGGGGCGGCTTCATCACGCTGGCCGCCACGCTGACCGCCATGGGCAATATCCCCGTCGCCGGGTTGACCCTGCTGCTGGGCATTGACCGGTTCATGTCGGAGATGCGAACATTGACGAACCTCATCGGCAACGGAGTCGCCACCATCGTGGTGGCCCAATGGGAAGGCGAATTCGATCGCGAAAAAGCCGCCCGCCTGCTGAATGGGGAACTCCCGGCCGCGGTCTCGGAGCCGGCCGGCCGATTGGGGGACTAACAAGATGCCCGTCTGGAGTCAAAGCTATACACCCGTGGCAGGCAGCGTGGGCCTGTCGGCGCTGGTAGCGGCGTTGCCGGTAGTCGTGCTCTTGGGCCTGCTGGCCTTCGGGCATGTCCGCGCTCACTGGGCGGCGCTCGCGGGCCTGGCCACCGCTCTTCTGGTGGCCGTCGCGGTTTTCGGGATGCCGGCGCGGCTGGCGGGTCTCGCGGCGCTGGATGGCGCGGCTTACGGGCTCTTGCCCATCGGCTGGATCGTCCTCGGCGCCATTTTCGTTTACGACGTCACGGTGGCGTCCGGCAAGTTCGAAGTGGTGAAGCACACGGTGGCCGGGCCTCTCCGCCGACCGGCGCATCCAGGCGCTGCTGATCGCCTATTGTTTCGGCGCCTTCATCGAAAGCGCGGCCGGCTTCGGGACCCCGGTGGCGATCTCCGGCGCCATGCTGATCGCCCTCGGGTTCCGGCCTCTGCAGGCGGCCGGGTTGGCCCTGATCGGCAACACCGCGCCGGTGGCCTTCGGCGCGCTGGGCACGCCCATCGTGGCGCTGGCCAGCGTCACCGGCCTGCGCGTGGAAACGCTCAGCGCCATGGTGGGACGCCAGTTGACCCTGTTCGGGCTGCTCATCCCCTTCTGGTTGATCTGGGTCATGGCCGGGCGGAAGAAGATGATGGAAGTCTGGCCCGCCTGCCTGACCGTGGGCGCAAGTTTCTCCATCACCCAGCTCCTGGTGAGCAATCTTCACGGCCCCTGGGTGGTAGGCATCGCGGCCGGGTTTGTCTCCGCGCTGTCGCTGGTGATCCTGTTGCGGTTCTGGCAACCCAAAACGACGTGGAGTTTCGAGCACGAAGCGCCGGGGCGTGTGGAGGCCGCCGCTGCGGCCGATCCGCGGCACAGCCCGCGAGCCGCCCTGCTGGCGTGGATGCCCTGGATCCTGCTCTCCGTCCTGGTGTTCACCTGGGGCCTGCCGCCGGTCAAGGACTTCCTCAATGGCGGCGCCAAGGGTCATCTCAACTTCCTGCACGGCGCTACGCTGTTCGAGTACCACATTCCAGTCCTGGACAAAGCCGTGGTGCGGACCGCGCCGGTGGTCGCCGCGGCCACACCCGAGCCGGCGGTCTTCGTCGTCAATCCGCTTTCGGCCACCGGCACCAGCCTGCTGCTGGCGGGCATACTCAGCGGCCTCCTGCTGGGCTTCTCTCCGGCTGCCCTGCTGCGCATCTGGTGGGGCACCCTGCGCCGGGTTCGCATTTCGTTGCTGACCATCGCCGCCATGCTGGCGCTGGGGTTCACCGCCCGTTACGCCGGCCTGGACGCCACCATGGGCTTGGCGTTCGCCAGCACCGGCGTTCTGTTCCTCTTCTTCTCCCCCCTGCTGGGGTGGCTGGGCGTGGCCCTGACCGGCAGCGACACTTCCTCCAACGTGCTGTTCGGAGGGCTGCAGCAGGTAACCGCGCGCCAGTTGGGCATTTCTCCGGTGCTGGCCGCCGCCTCCAACAGCGCCGGCGGCGTGATGGGCAAGATGATCGACGCGCAGAGCATCGTGGTGGCCGGAGTGGCCACCGGACAGCAGGGCGGCGAGGGCGTCATCCTGCGCTATGTGTTCTGGCACAGCCTGGCGCTGGCCTGCCTGGTGGGTGTCGTTGTGTTTCTCCAGGCCACGGTGTTTGCCTGGACGATTCCGGTGGCCCGGTGAAGTGGGGCGGACCCCCTGGTCCGCAGCCGGCCCCCTGGCCGGCTTCTCCCAGGTTGGCGGCCTCTTGATTCTGCGAGCGAAGATCCGGATCGAGGGCGTCCGCCCCACCAACCACGCCCTGCTACCGCGCGTGCCGCTTGCGCAACTGGCGCCGCACCGCCAGCGCCACCGCGACCAGCAGCGCTCCGGCGGCGAGAGGCAGAGTTCCCGGTTCCGGTGTTACCACCTGCATGAACTCCTGGCTTCCCGTGCTCCCGCCGTTAGGATCGGGCGTGTAGATCCGCACGTCCGGATACACCGCGCTGCTTAACATCGCGGCCTGCGTCTTCACCAGGTTCAGGGCTTCAACCTGCAAGGCGCTCTGGTTGGCGTTCACCTGGACTCCACTGTCGAAGATGTTCCACAAGGCGTACTGATAATCCGTAATCGTGTTCGCCGCCGCCTTCGACCCGGTGGCCGAGACGTATTCGTACAACTGCCACACCAGGACCGCGGCCTCGTCATAGTTCTGAATCTCGTTGCTCCCGGTGAAACGCACATTCGCCAGCGGGCCGCTGCCGCCGACGGTGGAAGACTCGTAGAGCATGTTTCCCGATGGCACGGGGGTATCGTGCGTGAAATCGTCGCAGATGATCCACTGGTTCGGAATCCCGCCGATGGTGGCAATGGCGAACCCGTTGTAGGTTTCGTCGGAAGATCCGTAATCCCCGTTTTCGAGGGTAGATGGCAGTCCGGTTGCCGCCAGAACGATGTCGCTGGCGTGGCAGGCCGCCACGGAAAGCAGTGCGAGGGTGGTCAGTTGTAGTCTCATATGCTTGTTAACTACATGCTAGGGAAGGACCTTGAGGCGGCATATCGACCACAGGTACTAACGAGGATGGGACCAGTGCTGGATCGATCGTGCTATGTACTACTATTCTTCCAACTCTCCGCGCCCCGCGACGGATTTATGTGGGGCAGGCTGGCAGCCTGCGGCCGATTGTGGGTGCCCTCTGGGCGCGGCCCGGCGAGCGGAACTCGCCTGCGCGCGAGACGATCTGGCCCCCGGCAGCCCGGAATATCCCCCGCGCTTGGGTTGCGGCTCTGCTGCTCTGTGGGGCGGACCCCCAGGTCCGCGGCCGGCCCCCTGGCCGGCCTCTCGCCGCTCACCAAATACTCGATCCTGCGAGCGAAGATCCGGACAGCCCCGTCCCTCGCGGACCGGAGGTCCCGCTCCACGCAGCCCCCGCCCCCACCCAATCCCGCGCTTGTCGCCCGCCGAACGCATTGCTAGACTCTATAGGTTCACCGCCGCATCCAAGGAGACACCGCATGACCGCGCCTGGTTCGCCCGCCAGCGAAGCCGCCACCTACAGCCGGATTACCTGGCGCCTGATGCCCTACCTGTTCGCCTGCTACATTCTGGCGTACGTCAACCGGATGAACGTGAGCTTCGCCCAGAAAGAGCTGAAGCTGGACCTGGGAATGTCCAACGCCGTCTACGGCCTGGGCGCGGGCATTTTCTTCATCGGCTATTTGTTCTTCCAGGTCCCCAGCAACATGGCGCTGCGGAGGGTCGGCGCGCGGCGCTTGCTGGGGCCCATCATGATCGTGTGGGGACTGGTTTCGGCCGCCACCATGTTCGCCACCGGGGCCACCAGTTTCTGCATTCTCCGCTTCCTGCTGGGCGCCGTGGAATCGGGCTTCTTTCCGGGAGTCATTCTGTACCTCACGTTCTGGTATACGGAGAAGCACCGCGTGCGGATGGTGGCCATTTTCTCCAGCGCCATTCCGATTTCGGGCGTCCTGGCGGGTCCTCTCTGCGGCTGGATTCTGAAGCACCTCAATGGAGTCGGCCACCTCGCCGGGTGGCAATGGCTGTTTCTGGTGACCGGCATTCCTTCCTCGATCGCCGGCCTGGTGACGCTGTTCTTCCTCACCGACGAACCGGCCGAGGCCCACTGGCTGAGGCAGGACGAAAAGGACCTGGTGCTGGCGCGCCTCGACGAAGAAGACCGGACGAAGAAGGGTAAAGGAGGCCACAGGCTGGTGGACGCGTTCCGCAGCCCGGCCGTCTGGCTGCTGGGCCTGGTCTTCTTCGGGGTCATTGCGGGCAACTACTTCATCGGCTTCTGGCTGCCGAAGGTGATCTCGGAAACGCTGACGAAAGACCCCGTCGCCGTCGGCTTCCTGTTCGCCGTTTCATCGGTGGTGACGGTGATCGGGATGTTCTTCGTGGGGCGGCATTCCGACTCGACCGGCGAGAGGCGCTGGCATTTCGCGCTCTCCGCCATCGTGGCGGCGTGCGCCTTCGCCGCCAGCGCCATCCCGGGGATTCCGGGGCCGGTCGGCTTTGCGGCGCTTACCCTGGCGTACGCCGGCGTCCTGTGCGCGTTCGCGGTGTTCTGGTCGCTGCCAACCGCGCTGCTCTCGGGCGCGGCGGCGGCCGCCGGCATCGCATGGATCAACTCCGTGGGCAACCTGGCCGGCTATGCCAGCCCCCACGCCGTGGGCGCAATCCAGGACAGAACGCACAGTATGACGCTGGCGCTCCTGTTGATGGCCGCGGCCATGTTGACCTCCGCCCTGGTTTCGCTCTATGTGACGCGCCGCGGCGAACGGCGGGCGTGAGCCGCTGGGCGGGGCACGTCCCCGTCCGCCCTATCGCGCGTCGCCCGCAACCGGCCCTTTTCCTCGTCCGGCCCGCTTCAGAATCCGCCTGGCCCGCCCGGCGTTCCCCCGGCCGCCCGTTCGCTTGGATTCTGGCGCGATCCCGCGCCTGTCCCGGCAGCGCCTGTCACGCCGGAACCCGCTCCGCGTACTTCAGCCTCGGAAGCGCCCGTATCGCCTTCCCAACCTTCTTCTGCGCGAGGCGCAGCTCGTAATGGCTCTGCAGGTTGAGCCAGAACTCCGCGCTCGTCCCGAAGAAATGGGCCAGACGCAAGGCGGTATCCCCGGTAACGGCGCGCTGCCCGTTCAATATGCCGGTGATCCGGTTGGTCGGTACATTCAGCCTGCGCGCCAACTCGGCGGCGCTCATTCCGAGTTCCTTCAGTTCGTCGCCCAGGTGTTCTCCCGGATGTATCGCGATAACTCCCATGACATCCTCCTAGTGGTAGTTGACAATCTCCACGTTCGACGGTCCCGGCGCTCCCTCCGGCCACTCGAAACAAATCCTCCATTGGCCGTTGATGCGGATGCTGAACTGTCGCTTCCGATCGCCGCCTGGCGCTTCCAATCGATTGCCGGGCAAACCGCCAAGATCCTTCAGCCCCGCCGCCGCTTCCAGCCGGTCGAGTTTCATGCGCGCCGGCCGTTCGATTCCCGACAATGCCTTCACCGGTTTTCCGGCGGCGAAGTCTCTCGTGCGTTTGTCGCGATAGCCGGCGATCAAGTCACAGGATACCGCCCATTATGCGTTACGTCAAGCGTAAGGGATGCCGGCAAGCCCCAGCCGATTGCCCGCGGTCGCCAAGAGCGCCCGGAGCCCCTCCCAACTGCGCTGCCCGAAAATCATACGGTCGCAGCCATGACCGTCACTCTCACCCTGCCGCCCGGGAAGGCAGCCGCGTTCCACGCCCAAGCCCAGGCACTCGGGTTGACCGTCGGGCAATGGATACTGGAACTCGCCGGCCAGTCCGTCCAGCCTGTCTCCATCGCCCATCTGCGGAGAACCCGTCCCCAGGAGCGGGCGCGGCGGTTTCGCGCCTAGGCGGACAGCCATGATCCGAATACGCCGGTACCCTCCGGCGAGGCCATGAGCCGCGAAAACACCAATCCCGGCCTCACATAGGCTGCCCTCAGTTGCTCGATACCAGCGTGCTTCTCCGAACCCTCCAGGTTCGCCGTCCCCAGTATGAGACGGTTGCGCAAGCACTCGAAATCCTCCCAGGCCGGGGCTTCTGGACGACGCCGGCGGCAACACTGGCGGTGCGGCCGCCACCGTCTGGCCTCCATTCTGGAACCGGCTTCTGAGACGCTGAAAGCCCTGATTCGGGTCTCGCCTGCGCGCGAGACGATCCGGCCCCCGGCAGCCCGGAATATCCCGCGCCGTTGGGTTGCGGCTCCGCTGCTCTGTGGAACATCGCCGCAAGGCTGTCACAATGCTGGCTGCGGCTCGTAGCGTCTGACCTTGATAACGTCCTCATGGCGCCGGGCCCGCGCCAGATCATAGGCCGTTTGCAGCCGCAACCAGTGGTCCGCGTTCGACCACCCGGCCTTTTCCAGGCGGATAGCCATTTCAGGCGATATCCCGGCTTGGCCGTTGATGACGCGGGAGAGGGTATGGCGGGCAACGCCTAAGACTTTGGCCGCTTCGGTCACGCTCAGGCCGAAAGGATCCAGACAGGCGTCTTTGATGGAGTGGCCGGGATGCGGTGGGTTTTTCATCGGCATGCTTTAGTTCCTTCCCTAGTGGTAGTCCACCAAATCGACATCGAACGCGTCGCCGTCGACAAAGCGGAACGCAATCCGCCAGTTGCCGGATATCGTGGCGCTCCACGTGCCCCTCAGGCCGCCCTTGAGAGCGTGGAGACGATAGCCCGGCAAGTCGAGGTCGGACGGGCGCTGCGCCGTATCCAAGTGACCCAAAACGTCGGCGATCCGGCGCGCCTGATCGGCGCGAACCTTGCTCGGGTCCCTTTGTTGGTACAGGCGTTTTAAGCCCCGGTGCCGGAACGTCCCGATCACAAGAATACCGTACCTTGTATCGGTACGGATATCAGGAAGAGAATATTCCCGGGGTGGGTTCCTGTCCCGAAACCCACCCGTTATGAAACAGCGGCCGGGCTCTATTTCGCTCTCACGACGGGCTCGCCGAGTTTGGTAACCCTATACCCTTGTCTTACCTGACCGTCGTACCGGTTGTAGCTCCGGAATTCGCCGGCGCGGCCGTCAAAAAAGGAAACTGAGCGCTCTTCCGTTGCGAAATGCACCCCGGCAAAAGGCCCCTGTGCGCTCGCGGTCGTCTCCGGGCTCATGAGTGGTCCGCGGGCGATCGGGAAAAGCGGGAAGGCGATGATGGTGAGAATGGCTTCCGTGTAGAGATCCGGCTTCATGCGCAACAGAGCACCATCGCGCGCGGGTCGCGCCGGGCGTGGGCCGCCGGTTTATGACGCGAGGCGTGCCGGCGTGCCGAGACGACGGGCGTGAATCTCTCGGCTCCGCGCCTGTACGCGCGCCAAGTCGTAGTTGAGCTGCAAGCGAAGCCAAAAGCCCGCGGTGCTGCCAACCGCCTTTTCGAGCCGCACGGCCATTTCAGCGGACACTCCCGCCTTACCGTTGATGAGACGCGAGAGCGCCGAACGGGTCACGCCCAGCCCCTTAGCCCCGTCCGTCACGTTGACACCCAGCTCGGCCAGGCAATCCCGGATGATGTCGCCGGGATGATTAGGATTCTTCATCGGCATGACCTGTACTCCTATGTGCCCGCTTTCCGGGCTCTAGTGGTAGTCCTCCAAATTCACGTCGCGCGCGGCCCCGTCGTGAAAGCGGAATGTAACCCGCCAATTGGCCTTGACCGTCACCGCGTAGGTGCCGCGCCGGTCGCCAGTCAACGGGTGAAACCGAAACAATGGCAGTGCCATGTCTTCCGGACCGCTGGCCGCTTCCAGCCCCGAAAGAATCTTCCGCACCTTCTCCACGAGATCGGCCCGGATTCCGCTGCGGTCGTTCTTTTCATACAACCGCCGCAAGCCCTTGTGCCTGATAGTCTCGATCACGCCGTCGCCTGCCACTAGTGTATAGCGAGGCGCTACGCTGCACAACCGGGGGCCTTCGCTAGCCTGCGTTGGGGCAAACTCCGCTCCGCTGCGGAGGATTCACACCTCTCGAACCGGCCGCGTAATCTTCCGGGCCGCCAAAGGCAGTCCCGAAACCCTTTGCGAGACGCGGAAGCGCTGTCGCCAGGGAATCCCGACAGGCTGCGGTTTTCTGCACTCGCGACGCATTTCGGGTCCAGCCGGCCGCCCACAGCGTTAACGCGTGGACCCTCTGGGTCCGGTTGCGATTTGCGAGAGGCACAGGCGCTGGCTCGGTGTAGGAGTGTAAGAGCGGTTGGCAGGCATCTGCGGAGAACCCATCCCCAGGAGTGGGCGCGCCGGTTTCGCGCTTGGGCGGACAGCCATGATCCGAATACGCCGGTACTCTCCGGCCAGGCCATGAGCCGCGAAAGCATCCATCCCGGCCTCACATAGGCTGCCCTCTGTTGCTCGATACCAATCTGCTTCTACGAACCCTCCAGGCTCGGCATCCTCGGTATGAGACGGTTGCCCAAGCACTCGAAATCCTCCCAGGCCGGGGCTTCCACCTTCACATCGTTCCCCCGGAACCTCATGGAACTCTGGGTTGTGGGTCGGTTTCCGATTTGGCGGCTCTCCGCCAAGTGATCCTCAACCTCCCAGAACGGGACATATGCCCCGCGAGGCGTGTGATTCCCGGAAACCGCCTGTCGCCTGCCTGTCGCTCAATGCCGGACCCGGTATTGTATTGTGTCAAGCCTCTGCTCATCCAAGGTGAACGAAGGCGTTGGATTGGAGGAATTGCGTATCGCCCTTCCGGTCACGTCTGTCACGACCACGAAACGCAGTGTGTCGCCCTTCCTGAATGGCTCGCGCGCCCCGGTTGCCTCTTCTCCGGTGGACAGGCTCTGCCCCGGCAGCAACCATGAGCGGACCCATTGCCTGGTTCCCATCCTCAGGGGCGCTGTGGTGCACAAGGCTGGCTTGGCAAACTCCAGTTCTCTCGTCCAAGTGCGCTTGGCGGGGTCCCACCGCTCGATGTTGTATGCGACCGTCACCCCTGGCACCCCGTCATCGTCGAAATAGGTGCATTCCTCGACCAGCGCCGGAAAGAATCCGTAGTTGGTCAAGGTCGCCTCGTACATCTTCGTGATGCCGGGTATCCCGATGGAAGCATCACGCATGACGACGTTGGCGTGCAGAGTAGGCGTGGTGAAGTGACCATAGACGATCCGGTGACGGACCTGAACGTACACCATCCACGCTCCGAGTAGCACCACGGCCGCCAAAAGAAGACGATTGCCGACTCGCAATCCGCTCATTGAGGCGATGGTATCCCTTTTCAACGTCCCTTGTGAATGGCCCCCAGACGGCCTTCGCGGACCTCACCACCGCCGAATCGTACGGCCACCCCTACCCACCCCGGGGAGCGGACTGTCAGGTCAGGCCGCGGCACGAGGACGCACTTCCGCCTTGATGCGCGCCCCCGCCGCGTCCTCGGCGATGGCCAGGTCATAGTTCGCCTGCAGGTTCATCCACATCTGAGCGGATGTGCCAAAATATCGGGCCAATCGTAGCGATGTGTCGCCCGTAATGCCCCGCTGCCCTTTGACGATTCCCCCGATTCGGTTTGCGGGTACTCGCAGGGCGAGAGCCAGCGCGTTCGCCGTCAATCCCGCATCGGCCAGCAGTTCTCTAAGCGCCTCGCCAGGATGAAGCGGCGGAAGCCGTTTTGATTTCCGAATTGCCATCTCATTCCCTTCTAGTGGTAGTCGACAATCTCCACGTCGTGGGCATCCCCGTCCCGCCACCTGAAGCGGATCCGGTATTGGTCGTTGATTCGAATGCCGTACTGCCCCTTCCGGTCACCCTTGAGGGCCTCCAGCCGAAAACCCGGCAACTCGAGATCTCCCGGCGATGTCACTGCATCGAGCACTTCCAGCCGGACACGGGCGGACCTCTCGATCGCCTGGAGGCGCCTGCTGAATTTCCGCTCCAGCAACAGCCGTGCATCTTTGTCCCGGCAGGAACGGATCATACGCTTCACATATTACGACACTCGTACCATGCCCGGCAAGCGGTCGATGAACCGGAGATTCGATGTCGCGACCCGGAAACGGCGCTCGAGGAGATTGGGCCCGCGCGGCTGACGGCTACCCTTGGCGCTTCCCCCAACCCGACTTCTGGAGAGCGCCGGAAGCCACATCGGTGGGTCCGGCGTGATACGGCCAAGTGCTGTCGTAACTTTCCGAAAACGCTTCACGGGCCGTCTTCCATAAAGGCACCCGGAATCTGAGAGAAGGTGCCGCGGGTTGGCGGCAGTTATCGCACCCACGCCAGATCCGGCGGGCACCCCAGCGGCGGCCCGCCGGAGCGCAGATCTCGTTCGGGTCGTCCTTGCAGATGAACCCATGCGGCACGCGCCTGGTTAGGTCCCGCAAACCGAGCTGCACCGGGCGGTGATTCGCATCCTACCGCGGCCGCGTTACGCGGAGATTAGCAAAATACCCGCCGGAACCCTCGCCCACCCAGAGCCCAACAGAGCCCTCAGTGCGATCACTCAATTCGTTCACAACTAAGCACGGCGCACTTGCGTCATTGACGAATACGCTCACCTTCGGCCGTTCGACGGCCATACGGACGTGAAACCATTCGTCGCCGTCGAGCTCAGGCACAATCGGCTTCTCGCATTCGCCGGGCTTTTGAGATCTGAGAATATCCCAGCTCCAACGTGGATGGGAGACGTATTGCACGGCGTGACTGTGGCGGTCCGGGTCCGTCGCCCGAAAGTTGAACGGCCTGAAGTATAGAGCATCCTGCGTCTTTTCATCCACTGCCCGAAACGCGATGCCAAGAAAGCTGCCCCCGGCCGGCTGACTCCGTCCGAGGAGGTCAATTTCAATTGTTCCGTTGCCGAAGCGATATCCGTCGAGCCACACAACGCCCATCCCCGGACCTTCGCCAATCTTCAGGGCGGGCTTTCCCTTGATGTCGACAACCGATGCGGTGCGCCCGGTAATCCTCCATCGCGGATCTTTCCCGACCGCGGTCAAGTCGAGTTTTTCGGGGGTCTGAGCAGCGGTCGAGCACGCGATGCATGCGACCGCGAAAAGGAGGCGTCTGGTTTGCCTATTCACAATGTAGTGTGACCGCGGGGTCCACCTACTGGCAATACTGCGCCGGCGATCTGCGGGTTGTTGCTCCTTTCATGAGCTAATAGAACGCGCGATTGTTTCCTTTACGACAATCAACTACAGCTCCGCGACCCGCGGGCAGGGCTACTCTTCTCTCAGCGCGGCCACGGGCTCGATGCTCGCCGCCTTCCGCGCCGGCCACCAACTCGCGAAGAGCACCGTCAGCGCCAACAGTGCGGAAGCCGCCGCGAAGATCCGCGGATCCGTCCCTTTGACGCCATACAACAGGCTGGTCATCAGACGGGTTAACGGGTACGATGCCGCCAACCCGACGACGATCCCAGCCAGTCCGAGCGTCATGCCTTCCCGGACCACCATTCCGATCACTTCACTGCGTTGCGCTCCCAGCGCCATCCGCACGCCAATCTCCCGAGTGCGTGCCGCGACCGAGTAGGTCACGACGCCGTAGATGCCGACCAGCGCCAGCACGAAGGCGGCGAGGGCGAACGACCCGAGCAGGAATAGATGGAACCGCTGGGACGAGATGGAATCGGCCAGCGCTTCCCGGAGCGTCTTCACGTCGTAGGGCGGGACGCCAGGATCGATGGCCGCCACTTCACGCCGCACGGCTGCCGGAATACCTGCAAGGTTCGACGCGCGGACCGCGATGCCGAACCCGATCGTCATCTGCTCGTCCGGCAGAAATATCTCCGGAACCACGCCGGCATCCAGCCTCGTGTAGCGCAGGTCGCTGACTACGCCGGCTACCACTTTGGGCTCCGGGATCTTCAGCGTGCGGCCGATCGGGTCCGCTGAACCGAAGGCCTCCCGGGCCATGCTCTCGTTCAGCAGGATTGCGCCGCCCTTATCTGATTCTGTGAGCCATCGGCCTTTCCTCAGCTCCATGCCGAGCGCGCGGAAATAGCCCGTAGTCGCTGAGCTCAGGTGCAGCAAATGCGTCTGGTTGGGATTGGAATCGGCGGGGAACGCTGGTGAGCAGCAGAACATAAACTGAGCCGAATGGATTCCTGCGGCTTCGATGCCCGGGATGGGGCCGAGCCGGCGCAACAGTTCGTCGCGATATTGCTGCCGCATCGCGCGGGAATACCGCGGCGCAGGCAGCAGCACCTTCATTACGAGGATCTTCTCCGGTGTAAACGCCGCCGGTCTTTCATTCATGCGCAGAAAGCTGACCAGTAGTAGGCCAGCCCCCGTGAGCAGCATCACGGCCAGTGCAAGTTCGCCAGCCACCAGCACGCGGCGGATGCGGAGCCCGAATAGGCCTCCGGTGCCACGCGTTCCTTCCTTGAGCGCGTCGCAAAGGCCAGTCCGCCATAGTGCGAAGCCCGGCGCGATGGCGAAAAGGATTCCGGCCGCGAGCGTGATCGAGAAGGTGAACGCGAGTACACGCAGGTCGATGCACGCTTCATCCAAGCGCGGAATCGAAGCGGGTCCAAGGCGTACCACGAGCAGCATCATCCACCGCGCCAGCAGCAGTCCCGCGGCGCCGCCGAGGAACGCCAGGGCCAGACTCTCGACCAGGAGTTGCCGCAGGGCGCGGAAGCGGCCCGCTCCGATGGCGAGACGAATGGCCAGTTCGCGCCGCCGTGACGCCGCGCGGGCAAGCAGCAGGCTCGCGATGTTGGCCGAGACCATGAGCAGCACCAGCACTCCTGCCGCCAGCAATATCGAAAGGGCGCGCCGTGTGCCGGATGTCAATTGGTCTTGGAGCAGGTCCACGTGCAGCGCGGAACTCCCCGCCGGCTGCGATGCATCGGGCGGATGAAGGCTGCGTTGCAGCGATTCCAACTCGGCGAAGGCCTGCGAGACAGAAACGCCGGGTTTGAGCGACGCCACCACCTGGCCCCCACTGCGCTGGGTCTCGGCCGGTGAGAGTGCGAGGTAGGCTTCGACGGGCTCGGGATGGATTGCAGTCCACCATCGCGGGAACTGAAAGCGGAAGTTTCTGGGCAAGACCCCGGTGATGGTGGAAGGCTTTCCGTCTACTGTGACGGCGCTGCCAACGGCGCGCGCGTCTCCGCGGAACTCACGCTGGAACACGTCCCAGGAGATCACGACTCCCTCTTCTTCGCCTGGGCCAAACAGGCGGCCGACCGCGGGAGTGGCGCCGGTCAGGCTCCAGAAGTCGCCGCCGGCAAGCACGGCCGCCACCGGAAACGCGGCGCGGCTGGTTGCAATCGCGCTCTGCTGGAAACTGTAGCTCGCCATCCCAACGTAGGAACGGGCCGTAGTACGCCAAACCGCGGCGTCGGCCAGCATGACCATGTCCCGGTGGATGTTGGGGTCGTACTCGCCGAGCCAGACCAGCCGTTCGGGATGAGGATATTCGAGGGGCCGCAACAGCACGGAGTTGACGACGCTGAAGACGGCGGTATTGAGGCCGATGCCGACCGCCAGCGTCAGCACGGCGATGGCGGTGAAAGCGGGCGCGCGCCGCAGGATGCGGAATGCGAACAGCAGGTCCTGCCAGAGCTGGTCGATCCAGGGGCGGCGCCAGGCCTCGCGGGTCTGCTCCTGGATCAGCCCGACGTTGCCGAATTTGCGCAGCGCGGCCGCCCGGGCGTCGGCTGGCGGCATCCCGCGCTCGATGTTGTCCTGCGTCTCGCGCTCCAAGTGCTCGCGGATGTCCTGTTCGAGATCCGCAAGAGCGCGCTGGCGGCGTGTCATACCGAACCCTCTCCAGCAGGTTTCAGGACGTTGGCTATGGCGCGGGCGAGTTTCTCCCATCGGGTGGTCTCGACGTGGAGTTGCCGGCGCCCTTTGGCGCTTAGCCGGTAGAACTTCGCACGCCGGTTGTTTTCGGAGGTGCCCTCGTCGGCGGAGATCCAGCCGCGCTTGATGAGGCGGTGCAAGGCAGGATAGAGGGACCCTTGCTCTACCTGGAGCACGTCTTCCGACTGGCGCTCGATGGTCTTGGCGATAGCGTGCCCGTGAGCCGGCCCGGGAGCCAGCGTCCTCAGAATCAGTAGATCGAGCGTGCCTTGCAGCAGTTCGATCCGATCCGCTTCCTCTTTAGTAGACATTCTAGGTGAATGATAATCCCACTCCAGTAGACTGTCAAGGTGACTGGAGTGGAAGCGGCCAGGGCGTGTTTGATGCGCTTGAGCCACTTTCGAGTCGGCGAGGCACCGGCTGGCTGCATTGTTGTCACGCCAGCGAAGCCCACGCCCTGAAGAATGTGCGCCCGCTGGAGCAGTTAAAGTGACGTGTTGTCGCCTATGCTGAGACTGGCCATACACGCCGTTCCGGTACGTTGACAGGCATTGCCCCCATTCACGCCCATCTCCGAGACCCACCCACTACCGACCTCCGGGTTCCGTCCACCAGGCCGCCGTCCCGGAACGGACTCGGCCCGTCGGCCGCTCACGCCACCCCTGAACTGATCCGCCCGAAAGCCATGTCCCCTCTTCTGCCCGGCACCCCTGCCATCTATCCAACCTGGGAGCGCCCGGTCATCCAATACCAAGTCTCCGGCAATCCCGCGCACCATGCCCGCCTCGTGGCCGCCATGCAGGTGCACGGTCTCACTACCATCCTCACCTTCCGCAAGACCGGATTCTCCCGCTACGCCGGCATCCAAACCCTCGCTGCCCGCCGCCGTTTGAGCCCTCCCCAAAAACGCATTCACACCAAATCCCACAATATTTTCACCCCTAACCTCTTTCCCTCCATCACCCGCCCCGCCGCCCCCGCCGGTTTCCCCAATCCTGCCTGCTACCTTCGAGTCAGAAGCGCTTATGTCCTCCCAACTCCAAATCGACGCCAACCGTCGCAATTCGCAAAAATCCACCGGCCCCCGCACCGTCGCGGGCAAAGCCGCCTCCAGCCAGAACGCCCTCGGCTCCGGCCTCTACGCCCAATCCCAGATCATCATCGGCGAACGCCAGTCCGATTTCGAGGACCTCGCCGCCGCCTTCCACTCCCGCTATCACCCCGATGCCCCCGACCAGCAGGCCCTACTCGACATCGCCATCCATTCCGAGTGGATTCTCCGCCGCCTCCGCAGCGCCGAAACCGGCCTCTGGGATTACTACATCGACGATCACGACTACGGCGCCGATACCACCGGCCTCGGCCGCGCCTTCGATTGCAACGACAAAACCTTCGCCCGCCTCCAGCGCCGCCTCGATTCCCTCCAGCGCAATTTCCAGCGCGCCCTCAAGGAACTCGCCCGCCTGCAAGCGGATAGGCCCGCCGCCCCGCCTCCCGCCGAGCCTCCCGCCCAGCCCCAAATTGGCTTCGTTTCGTCACCCTTGCCCCTCCCCTCCCCGGTCCTTTGTGGGGCAGGTTGGCAACCTGCGGCCGAGTGGCACTCGGCCTCTCGCGAGCGTCCGCCAAGCCCGCCCATGCAGGCTGCGATCCCGCCGAGCCTCAGCCGGCCCCCCCACCCGCCTTTGCTACACTGATATTTGACTCCCCTCACAAGGCAACCCGCATGAAATTTGGCGTCATTGTCTTTCCCGGAAGCAACTGCGACCACGATGCCTTCTACGCGGTCGCCCACAACCTCGGACAGCCCGCCGAGTTCATCTGGCACGATTCCGCCTCGCTCTCTGGCGTCGATGCCGTCATCCTCCCCGGCGGCTTCGCCTACGGCGATTACCTCCGCTGCGGCGCCATCGCCAAGTTCTCGCCCGTCATGAAAGCGGTCCGCGCGTTCGCCGCATCCGGCGGTCCCGTCCTGGGCATCTGCAACGGCTTCCAGATCCTGGTCGAAGCCGGCCTGCTCCCCGGCGCGCTCATCCGCAACCGCGGCCTCAAGTTCATCTGCCGCGAGCTGCGCCTGCGCGCCGCCACCGCCAACTCCATCTTCACCAGCGCCATCCCTCCCGGCAAGGTGCTCCGCGTCCCCATCGCCCACGGCGAAGGCTGCTACTACGCCGACGATCGCACTCTCGACGAACTCGAAGCCGAAGACCGCGTCGCCTTCAAATATCTCGACAACCCCAACGGAAGCCTCCGCGATATCGCCGGCGTCCTCAGCCGCGAGCGAAATGTGATGGGGATGATGCCCCACCCCGAGCGCGCCTCCGATCCGCTCATGGGCTCCGACGACGGCCTCGCCGTCTTCCGTTCCATGCTTAACGCTTTCCCGGTGCCAGCATGACCGTCGCCATCACTCCCGAACTCGTCGAGCAGCACCAGTTGACCCCTGCCGAATACGCCAAGATCGTCGCTATCCTTGGCCGCGAGCCGTCCTATACCGAGCTCGGCATCTTCAGCGTCATGTGGAGCGAGCACTGCTCCTACAAGAGTTCGCGCATCCACCTCAAGAAACTGCCCACCCGCGGCACCCTCGTCGTCCAGGGCCCCGGCGAAAACGCCGGCATCATCGATATCGGCTCCGGCTACGTCATCGCCTTCAAGATCGAGTCGCACAACCACCCCAGCTTCATCGAACCCTTCCAGGGCGCGGCCACCGGCTCGGGCGGCATTCTCCGCGACATCTTTACCATGGGCGCGCGCCCCGTCGCGGTCCTCGATTCGCTCCGCTTCGGCCGCCTCGACGACCCCGCCACCGGCCCTCGCAACCGCCGCATCCTCGGCGGCGTCGTCGCCGGCATCGCCCACTACGGCAACTGCTTCGGCGTGCCCACCCTCGGGGGCGAGTGCCTCTTCGAGCCCTGCTACGATGGCAACCCGCTCGTCAACGTCTTCGCCCTCGGCGTGTGCCGCAAGGAAGATATCTTTTACGCCAAGGCCTCCGGCGTCGGCAACCCCGTCATCTATGTGGGCGCGCGCACCGGCCGCGACGGCATCCACGGCGCATCCATGGCCAGCGCCGAGTTTACCGAAGAGTCCAAGCAGAAACGCCCCAACGTTCAGGTCGGCGACCCCTTCATGGAGAAGCTGCTGCTGGAGGCCTGCCTGGAGGCCATGAAAACCGGCGCCATTGTGGGCATTCAGGATATGGGCGCGGCCGGTCTCACCTGCTCCACGTGCGAGATGGGAAGCCGCGGCGAAGTGGGCATCGAGATCGAGCTCGACCGCGTCCCCCAGCGCGCCACCGGCATGACCCCTTACGAGATCATGCTCTCGGAGAGCCAGGAGCGCATGCTGCTGGTGGCCGATAAGGGCCGCCAGGACGAGGTCTTCGCAATCTTCCGCAAGTGGGGCCTGGAGGCCAGCGAGATCGGCGTCGTCACCGGCGATGGCAAGCTGCGCGTGCGCCACCACGGCGAGGTCGTTGCCGAAATCCCCAACCGCGAGCTCGCCGACGAAGCCCCGCTCTACAACCGCCCCGTCGCCCCGCAGCCCGCCGTACCGGCCGCGCCCGCCGTCTGGCCGCACGCCGCCGATCCGCGGAACGATCTGCCGCGCCTGCTCGCCGCCCCCGACGTCTGTAGCAAGCGCTGGATCTGGGAGCAGTACGATTACCAGGTCCGCACCAATACACTGGCCGGCCCCCAGCGCGCCGACGCCGCCATCATCCGCATCAAGGAAACCGGCTCGTCCATCGCCATGTCGCTCGATGGCACCGGCCGCTATTGCCGTCTCTCGCCGCGCCAGGGTGCGCAACTGGCCGTCGCCGAAGCCTGCCGCAATCTTTCGACCGTGGGCGCGCGTCCCGTCGCCGCCACCAATTGCCTCAACTTCGGCAATCCCGAGCGCCCCGAAATTATGGCCCAGCTCGTCGAAGCCATCGAAGGCATGGCCGACGCGTGCCGCTTCTTCGACACGCCCATCACCGGCGGCAACGTCAGCCTCTACAACGAGACGCTGGGCGAAGGCATCTTCCCCACGCCCGTCCTGGGCATCGTCGGGCTTCTCAAGACGGAAGCTCCCGTCACCATCCCCTTCAAGAACCCCGGCCGCAGTGTCATTCTGCTGGGCGGCGCCGGCAATTGCGATACGGCCTGTTTCGGTGGCACCCAGTACGCCAAGGAAATTCTCCACGATCTCTGGGGCCTCCCACCCGCGCTCGACATGGATTACGAAAAGCGCGTGCAGGCCGCCATCCGCCACGTCATTGAGGACTCGCTCGCCGAATCCGCGCACGATCTCGGCGATGGCGGCCTGGCAGTGGCTCTGGCCGAATGCTGCTTCGGCCCCGCCGAAATCGGCGCCCACGTGGATCTTGCAAGCGACCTCCGCCCCGAGCTGCTGCTGTTCCACGAGGCCCCGTCGCGCATTCTGATCTCCACCGCGCACCCCGAGCAGGTGCTCGCCATCGCCGCTCAGTGGAACGTGGAAGCTCCGGTCATCGGCGTTACCATAGAGAAGGGCTTGGAAATCCGCCAGCGCTCCGTCACCCTGGGCGCCTGGGACGTCGCCGCCCTGAAATCCGCCTATGACCATGCCCTGGGAGCCCAACTTGCCTAACCCTACTGCTCCTCCACTGCCATGCGGCAGGCAGCCTTCTTTGTACTACTACCCGTCAACTTCTTTGCGCGCCGCACCGGTTTTATGTGGGGCAGGCTGGCAGCCTGCGGCCGATTGTCAATCGGCCCGGCGAGCGAAGCTCGCCTGCGCGCCAGACGATCCGGCCCCCGGCAGCCCGGAATATCCCGCGCGGTTGGGTTGCGGCTCTGCTGCTATGTGGGGCAGGCTGGCAGCCTGCGGCGGGTTGTCAACCCGCCCGGCGAGCGGAGCTCGCCTGCGCGCGAGACGATCCGGCCCCCGGCAGCCCGGAATATCCCGCGCGGTTGGGTTGCGGCTCTGCTGCTATGTGGGGCAGGCTGGCAGCCTGCGGCGGGTTGTCAACCCGCCCGGCGAGCGAAGCTCGCCCCCGCGCGAGACGATCTCGCCCCGGCAGCCCGGAATATCCCGCGCGGTTGGGTTGCGGCTCTGCTGCTCTGTGGGGCAGGCTGGCACCCGGCGGCCGATTGCGGGTGCCCTCTGGGCGCGGCCCGGCGGCCGGAGATCGCCTGCGCGCGAGACGATCTCGCCCCGGCAGCCCGGAATATCTCGCGCGGTTGGGTTGCGGCTCCGCTGCTCTGCGGGGCAGGCTGCCAGCCTGCGGTCGAGTGCGGGTGCCCTCTGGGCGCGGCCCGGCGAGCGAAGCTCGCCTGCGAGACGATCCGGCCCCCGGCAGCCCGGAATATCTCGCGCGGTTGGGTTGCGGCTCCGCTGCTCTGCGGGGCAAGCTGGTAGCCTGCGGTCGAGTGCGGGTGCCCTCTGGGCGCGGCCCGGCGAGCGAAGCTCGCCTGCGAGACGATCCGGCCCCCGGCAGCCCGGAATATCTCGCGCGGTTGGGTTGCGGCTCTGCTGCTCTGCGGGGCAGGTTGTCAATCGGCCCGGCGAGCGTGTCTCGCCTGTTCGGTCGGCCAGTCGTCCCGAACTTCCGAACATCCCACCGCTGCCGTTTGTGGCCCGCCGCCAAGCGCCCGGCGCAGCTCGCCCTCCGGATCCCCATGCTAGATAAATTCCACGACGAGTGCGGCGTGGTCGCCATTTACGGCCATCCCGAAGCCTCCAAGCTGGCCTATCTGGGACTCTACGCCCTCCAGCACCGTGGACAGGAAAGCGCCGGCATCTGCACCACCGACGGGAGCGAAGTCTACACCCATAAGGAAATGGGGCACGTGGCCGACATCTTCACCAAGCCGGTCCTGGCCACGCTTCCCGGAGACCTGGCCATCGGCCACACCCGCTACTCCACCGCCGGCGACACCGTGCTCCTCAACGCCCAGCCCTTCTCCGTCTCCTGCAAGAAGGGCAAGGTGGCCATCGCCCACAACGGCAACATCACCAACGCCACTGAACTGCGCGCCGAACTCGCCCGCCGCGGCGCCGTCTTTCAAGCCTCCAGCGACACCGAGGTCATCCTCCACCTGGTCGCCCACTCCTCGGAACGCACGCTGGCCGGCGCTCTGCGCGACGCCATGCTCCATCTCGAGGGCGCCTTCTCGCTGGTCTTCCTCGCCCATGACCGCATCATCGTGGCCCGCGACCCCCACGGCTTCCGCCCCCTGGCCGTCGGCGAAATGGAAGTCTCCGGCGGCCGCAAGTGCTACGTCTTCGCTTCGGAAACCTGCGCCTTCGATCTCATCGGCGCCGTCTACCTGCACGATGTCGACCCCGGCGAGATGGTCATCGTCGGCCCCGAGGGCGTCACCCGGGAACGCTGGGCTCCCGCCAGCCCGCGCGCCCAGTGCGTCTTCGAACACGTCTACTTCGCCCGCCCCGATTCCCTGGTTTTCGGACGCGCGGTCGCCGAATCGCGCGAAAACCTCGGCCGCCTGCTGGCCCGCGAGTGTCCCGCCGATGCCGATCTGGTGGTCCCCGTCCCCGATTCCGGCGTCGCCGCCGCCATCGGCTACTCCGCCGAGAGCGGCCTGCCGTTCCGCCACGCCCTCATCCGCAACCACTACGTCGGCCGCACCTTCATCGAACCCAGCCAGGCCATCCGCGATTTCGGAGTCAAGCTCAAGCTCAACCCCGTCCGCTACCTCCTCCAGGGCAGGCGTGTGGTCCTGGTGGACGACTCCATCGTGCGCGGCACCACCAGCCGTAAGATCGTTCGCATGGTCCGCCAGGCCGGCGCCCGCGAGGTACACCTGCGCATCTCCTGCCCGCCCACCGTGTCGCCCTGCTTCTACGGCGTCGATACCCCCACCCGCTCCGAGTTGATCGCCTCCAACCACAACGTGGAGGGGATCCGTCGCTTCGTAGAAGCCGATTCCGTCGGCTACCTCTCCCTGGCCTCGCTCCGCAAAGCCGTCGATGACGACCAGCGGCACGAGTACTGCTACGCCTGCTACACCGGCGACTACCCCACCGAACTGATCAACATCGAGGAGCTGATCGCCGCCCGCCAGAAGCGCCATGCGTGATTCCCGGCGGCCATTCGCTCGCCATTCTCAACCGCCGAACAGGCGCCTCGTCAGGGCATTCCAGTGCTTCTTCATTCGCTCCAGGAACGTTTCCTTGGGCAGTTGGGCGGCGGGAGCGTCCGCGCCGGGCAGCCGTGCGGCCGCTTTCACAGTGACCGGCGGGGCCGGCGGTTCGCACGGCCGCTCACCGATAAGCCGGACTTTCTCGTTGTACAGCGCATACTCCCGCCGGCGCCGTTCGCCGTCCTGCGTTTCCGTACAGACCGAGAACCCGGGAGAGAGCGCCCGCGGAGTGTCGCTCTTGATCTTGCCGGTGTTCGGAATCTCCACCGGAAGAACCCGCACCGGCAAGTACCCCTTGAGGCGCAGTTCCACGTGAGCCGTTTCATAACGGTGGCGCCGCAAGCTCCAGACGAAGACCCGGAAGCTGTCGAAATCGTACAGCGGGTTCCCGCTTCCGGCCGTGGTCCACAGCCAGGTTGTCTTCTTCTGTCTCCCGTCCTGCACCTCGCCCAGCGGGAAGTAGGAAACGATGCGGTGCCCTTCGGCGTACTGCGCCACTTCATCGGGAATCGCCATCGTGATCAAACGCGTGTACACCCACCCGGATTCTCCGCCCGGCGTGCGGATCAGGCTCCAGCGGTCGGTGGGGAGCGTCGTCTCGGGATGCACCTCGGGGGGCGGCGCTTCTTTGGGCGGCAGCGTGGGTTTGGAAAGCTCGATCCAGTTCGGTGGAGGCCCCGGCGGCCGCGGCATCGGAGGAGGTGGGAGTTTCGAATTCTTCTGGGGCGGCTTCCGCTCCGTCCTGCTCTTCTTCGGCGGCGTGACCAGTGGAGTGCGCGCCACGTCCGTGCGCGGCAGTACGGCGTGCGCCAGCACATCGAATTTCTCGTTGGCCTTGAGAACCAGAAAACTGGGCGCCAGGTACGAAGGCTGCGTATGCACGCGAAGCTCGGAGTACGTGGTAGCTTGCCCCTGCGACGGCATCTTGGCGCTCCGTTCGGAGAGTTCCTTCAGCGCCGCCATGTCCGACTGCGCCAGCAACTGGCGTTCGTCGGTCCAGCCTTCCGCTCCACTGGCCGTGCGCACCAGCAGCACCTTGCGCTTCTGCTGAAGAATCTCCAGCCGGTCGCCGTGCTTCACCGTCGCAACCACCGCGGACTTGGGAGTCGTATCGCTGCGAAGTTGTACCGTGGCCGGCCCCACATAGGCTTCTCCGATCGCCGGGCCTTGTTTCGGACCGTTGCGGCAACCGGCCAGCAACACCGCCAGCCAGGCCAGAGCCCACCTGCCCTTCGTTATGGAAAGGGAATGCACGCCGATCCTTCGATTCTAGCAACCGCGCCACTACGCCACCCAAGGGGGTTGTCCCGTGTTCCGCGGCGCGGCCGAAACGTCTACCCGGCCGCCATGCGACAAACGTCCCCCGCCCGGCGCGAGCAGGCGTTGGACAAGATGCGGCGGACCTCCGGCTCGTAGAACGGCTGGGCCAGCAGGTCGTAGGCTCCCAGGTTCAGGGCCTCCGCCCAGAAGCGGGCGTCGGCGTGCGGACTCGTAACGATCACCTCCACATGGCCAGCACGGTTGCCAGCCAGGAGGAGGGCATCCACCCAGGTTCCATCGGGAAGGGCGGCTTCGCTGAGGATGATGTCGAAATCTTCCTGTTGAAGCTTGGCGCGCGCGCGCTCGATGCTTTCCACATGGTCGAGTCGAAGCGGCAGAGCATCCAGCATACGCGATAGGCGGCGGGCATCGTCAAGACGCCCGGAAACGAACAGAACCCGCGAGATCATCGTGCATGCTCACTTTTCTTAATATTCCTTAATTTTAGCCCGAATCGGTAGCGTGGCGATGACAATGTCCGGAAGATTGGGTGACAGCCCGCCGAAACGTGTGCTTGCGGACATTTCGCTCTCCGTCGCGGGGGTGGCGGGGAGGCCGTGAACGGTCAACCCCTCACGCACCGGCCTTCGGTTGCATCAGAAGCTCCAGCTTGCGGCCCAGGTCGTCCAGCCGCTTCATCACCTCGGCATGCGCCACTTCGTCCGCCGGCGGCGATTTCCGCTGGATGTAGAACGTGCCTCCCGGTTCCAGGACGCACCGCTCCACGTCCTCAAGCTTGTCGAATCCCTGCCGATGGAGCACGGTGGTCAGCTCGGAGTGGGTCAACAACTCCTTCGCCATGGCTTTCGGCAGGACGCGGCCCTTGTCGATCAACACCAGGGGCCTGCCCTCGAACACCTGGTCGAGCCGCCGGTGCCGGAACAGGAATCGCACCACCAGGTAGTTGACGCCCAGCAGCGTGAAGGCTCCGATCAGCCCTCCGCTCAGCGAATTGTCGTTGCCGATGATGGCATTCTGCACGGTATTCGAAAGCGAGAGCAGCACCACCAGGTCGAAGGGGTTGAGTTGCGCCAGTTCCCGCTTCCCGAACACCCGCAGCAGCGCCACCAGGGCAAAGTAGACGATGACCGGCCGTAACACCTTCTCGATCACCGGCGCTCCCACCACCAGGATGTCGCGCCACATACCGCTCGAAGCCAGCCATTGAGGCATCGGATATCCCCCCACTGCCGATTATGCCCTCAAATCTGATAAAACATATATAGTAGATTTTGGTTTGGGCCGCCCGAAGCCGGGCCGCCCTGTGGAAATCGTGTGGATCTCGAGCGCGGTCGAGTGGAAGCCGTCATGCATCCGGTGAGTTCAAAACGGTTAGCGCATGCACAGACATTCTCGCGCTCCCATGGTTTTGGCGTTGCACCGCGCCGTCGCGAACGGTATCCTGAGCCATTCGTCTGATGCCCGTCCAGAACACCATCGACAAGCGGCTGCCCACCAACGAGGACGCCGAACGCTTCGTGCTCGGCAGCATCCTGCTGGACCACAGCCTCTTCGTGCAATGCGCGGGCACGCTGGAGGCGGACGATTTCAGTCTCGAAAAGCACCGCCGCATTTTCCGGCGCATGGGCGAACTGCACGAACGCGGCGAGAACATCGACCGCATCACCGTTGCCAACGAGCTGATGAAGTTCGGCGAACTCGAGGCTTGCGACGGGCTCAGCTACCTGGTGTCCCTCGACGACGGCCTTCCCCAGATTCCCAACGTCGACAGCTACGTCCGCATCGTCAAGGACAAGGCCCTGCTGCGCCGCATCATCTTCGCTTCCCAGCACATGATGCAGCGCTGCCTGATGGACGAGGAAGAGCCCGAACAGATTCTCGCCGGCGCCGAGGAGACGCTGCTGAAGCTGGGCGAGGCGCGAGTCAAGAGCGGCCTTCTCACGCCCGGCCAGATCCTGGAGGACTACGAGGGCGGCATCAACGCCTTCCTCGACCCCAGCAAGCGCATCAAGGGCATCTCCACGGGGTTCGCCAAGCTGGATGAGATGACCGGCGGCCTGCACGGCGGAGACCTGTGCATCGTGGCGGCGCGCCCGTCCATGGGAAAGACCGCCCTGGCGCTGAACATCGCCCAGCACGTGGCGTTGAAGCTGCATCAGACGGTGGCCATCTTCTCGCTCGAAATGTCGAAGGAGTCGCTGCTCACCCGCATGCTGTGCGCCGCGGCCCGCGTGGACAGCCAGCGTTTCCGCGCGGGATACCTCACGCAGGAGGAGCGCCGCAAGCTCAGCCACGGGCTCCACGAACTGGCCGAGGCGCCGCTGTACATCGACGACACTCCCGGCGTCCACCTCATGGACATGCACGCCAAGCTGCGCCGCCTGCAGGCGGAACGCAAGGTGGGACTGGTGATCGTCGACTACCTGCAGTTGATGACGGGACGCGGCCGCTTCGAGAACCGCAACCAGGAAGTCAGCGCCCTGTCCCGCGGCATGAAGATGCTGGCCAAGGAAATGAACGTCCCCATGCTGGTTCTTTCCCAATTGAGCCGCGCCGTGGAAACGCGCCAGGGGGACCACCGGCCGCAGCTCAGCGACCTGCGCGAGAGCGGCTCCATCGAGCAGGACGCCGACCTGGTCGGCTTCATCTTCCGCGAAGAGGTGTACCATCGCGATCGCGAAGACCTGCGCGGCCTGGCCGAGCTGATCGTGGCCAAACAGCGCAACGGTCCGGTCGGCACGGTGAACCTGGTGTTCCTGCATGCGCAAACCAAGTTCGAGAATCGCGCCGAGGACACTGGCGAGCTGCCCGAGGAATAGGCTCGCGCTACCGTTCCACGAAGAGCTCCGCCCGCGTGAACGCCGCTGACCGGACGCGGTCTCGCAGCGTGCTGCGCAGTGCTCTTCCCGCCGCCTCGCGAATTCGCGCGGCTTCGTCGTGCGAAAGCTCGCGGATGTACCGGTCGGCACGGTCGCGGTAGGAGTATTCGGCGTAGGCCGCGGCGCGCTCGCCGGCCACCACCATCAATTCGTCCCAGAACGTCCGCTGCCGGAACAGGCTCCGGCGCGCCGCCGTCTCGCGGAGGATCGCCACTTCCTGCCGTCCGCCCATGAGGACCACGCGAATGCATCGCGCGGCGAGAAACGGCCGCGCGGGATCGGGATCGGGAAAGCCGGCCAGCAGTTGCCGCAGGTCGTCCATGTCCGCATCCCAGCCGGCCCAACGGAAGCGCGACGCGCCGATCGCCATGCTTCCCCGCAGCAGGATCTCGCGAATCCGCGGCTCGTCCTTCCCCGTCACCGCCAGCAGGTACTCGATCAGCTCGCGCACCGGCAGATCCTGTGCCACCACCGGCGAGAGGGAAATGAAACCGGCGGCTTCCGACATCAGCTTCACGCGGACGGTGTGCGGCAACGCCATAGCTTGCTTTCACGCTAGCATGGGAGCGTATGCAGCAGAGCGGCGGCCCGTTGCAGGAACTGCTGGCCGCGGAGATCCTCCGCGACGGTCCCATTCCGTTCCGCCGTTTCATGGAGGCGGCGCTCTACCACCCCACTCATGGATACTACCGGCGTCCCCGCGACCCGTTCGGCAAGGACGGAGATTTCTACACGGCGGAGCAGGTGCAGCCCGTCTTTGGAATTCTGATGGCCGCGCGGGTCCGCCAGTTGTACCGCGAGATGGGCGAGCCGGGCGACTTCACCGTGGTCGAGTTGGGCGCCGGACGCCGGGAGATGGCCGAGGCATTCTCCGAATGGCGCTACGTTCCGGTGGACATCGATTCCGGCGAGCTGCCCGGCCGCTTCACGGGTGTCGTTTTCTGCAACGAGTTCTTCGACGCGCTTCCGGTGGAGGCCGCCATCTATCGGGAAGGACGCTTCCGCCGCCAATGCGTCGCCTGGGTAGACGGCCGCTTCCAATGGAGCACCGGCCGGGAAGTGCCCGCCGACGTGGATCGCTACCTCCGCCGATACTTCCCGGCGTCCGAAGAGGACCGCTGGTATGAAGCCAACCTGGCCGCGCTCGAATGGACGGAACGGATCGGGCGCGCGCTCGACCGCGGGTACGTGCTCACCATCGACTACGGGTACACCCGCGCCGAATCCATTCGCTTCCCCGGCGGAACGCTGATGGGGTACCATCGCCATACCGCGCGGGAGCGGGTGCTGGAGGATCCAGGCGGGCGCGACATCACCGCTCACGTCAATTTCACGGCCATCGAAGAGCGGGGCGCGGAGATCGGCCTGCGGACGGTGGTCTTCGAGACGCTGGCGCGGACGCTGGTCACCGCGGGCGAGCCCGATAAATTTTCCGCCGCGCTGGGCAGCGACCCCGGCCGCGAGCTGCGGCGCCGGTTGCAGCTCAAAACCCTGCTGTTCGGAATGGGAGAGACTTTCCGCGTGCTGGTGCAGTCGAAGGAACGGTGAGCGGTCGATGGACAGTGGCGGAAGTGCTGGGGGAGGGATGGAAGGAGAAACCCTGAAAAATGAAAAAGGCCCCGAAAACCGGGGCCTCGGAGTGAAACCTGTTTGGTAGCCCTTGTCCAGGGCGCGCCCAAGCTACTTCTTTTTCTTCGGAGCAGCCTTTTTCTTGGGGGCGGCTTTCTTCGTTGCGCTCTTCATCGATTGATTCTCCCTAACATCAAATTTTGCGACTCGAAAATCGCAATGTGATCCATATATAAGATTCTTCGCGACGAATGTCAAGAGAAAAATGCACGGCGTGGTCTCTTCGGCTCCGTTCGCGGCGCGCATCGAGCCCGCAAGTTCTCTTCATCGCGACGCGTTGCGCGAAAATTCCGGACGCCCGAGGCCTCGTGCGCTTCCATCGGCGCGGCCGGCACGGTAAGATCGTACTCGAATCGACGTCCACGATCCCATGAGCCCGATGACGCTTCCGCTCTGGCCGGCCATTCCCCCTTTGCGCGAGCACGCGGCGGGGGCGACCGAATGAACTGCGAAGAACTCAGGGACTATTACGGGAAGTACGCGTGCGGCGCGGCCGGCGAGCCCGAGCGCGGCGAAATCCGCGCGCACCTCGACCGCGGCTGCGAGGTTTGCATCGCCGGCGTGAAGCACGCGGTGGAGATGGCCGCCGCTCCGCCGGAGGCGCCACGGCGCTTTGGATGGGCCCCGTTCTGGGCCGCGGCGGCGGTGTTGTCCCTGGCTGCCGCGGTCTACTTCAGCGGCCGCGAACGTCAGTTCGCCGAAGACGCCCAGCGATTGCAGCGCCGGCTCCGCGCGCAGACCATCGACCTGGTGCGCTTCCGTGAAGCCTTCGGCATCCTCGACTCGCCCGGCACCATGATCGCATCCTTCGGCGAAACGCAGCAGGCCAAGGGCCAGGTCTTCGCCAATGACTCGGGCGTGCTGCTGATCGCCGGCAGCCTGCCCACGCCGCCCGCCGGCACGGCGTGGCAGATGTGGGTGATTTCAAAAGCCGCCACGCCCGCGCCCGCGGGAATGTTCCGGCCCGATGCCGGAGGCGCCGTCATGCATGTGTCGCGCCAGCGCTGCGCGCCAGGCGACACGGTGGAGGTGACCCTGGAAAACGAAGCGGGCGCCGATCGGCCCACATCCACTCCGGTCATCGCCGCGACCATGCCCGGCGCTACGCGGTAGTGCGGCGCGCGGATACGTCTTCGACTGCGTGATATGGTGCCATTGCCGGGCCGCTCGCTCACGCTCGCGGTTCTGTCCGGAGCCGCGCGCTCGGGGAAACGATCGACTGGAACCGCACCACCTTTCCCATCCTCGCCGCGACCATGCCCGGCGCTACGCGGTAGTGCGGCGCGCGGATACGTCTTCGACTGCGTGATATGGTGCCATTACCGGGCCGCTCGCTCACGCTCGCGGTTCTGTCCGGAGCCGCGAGCTCGGGGAAACGATCGACTGGAACCGCACCACCTTTCCCATCCTCGCCGCGACCATGCCCGGCGCTACGCGGTAGTGCGGCGCGCGGATACGTCTTCGACTGCGTGATATGGTGCCATTACCGGGCCGCTCGCTCACGCTCGCGGTTCTGTCCGGAGGCGCGAGCGTCAGCGAGCGATAGCGGTCACGCGCCTACGCCCATCTCCCCGCCAGCGGCGCGCTCGGGGACGCGATCGACTGGAACCGCACCACCTTGACGCGGTCCGTGTCCTTCAGCGATGCCAGAGGGATGAATCCACGCCCGATCAGCAACTCCGCCGCTTCTTCCGTCATCAGGACTTCGGCGCAGGGCTTCAGCCGCTTCTCTCCCTCGCTCCGGTACAGGTGCAGCGGCAGCCCGTCGATGTCCCGCAGCGCGCCCGGCCGCATCTCCCAGCCGTACCGGCTGAACGATTCCCCCAGCAGGTACGCGCAGGCGATTGCCGGATTGCCCCACAGGTAGCGTTCGTGCTCCACCGGCTCGGGCATTTCTTCGAAGGCGAATGTCCCGGTTTCGTCGGTGTCCTTCCCATACGGCAGCCGCAGGAGAAAGCGCGGCATCGCCAGACCCACCCAGCGCGCCGGCGCGCTCCGCCGCAGTTCATCGAACACGCTCTTGAGACCCACGACCGACGGCCCCAGCCCCGACAGGAACGGCGCGCCGGCGGAGCGCGCGATGCCGGCGATCTGCGCCAGCACTCCTTCGTGCTCGCCGCTGAAGGAGTACATCCCGGCTATCAGCGCCCACGGGGCCGCTCCGATGGTGCCGGCTCCCTCGTGAACCGCGACCCGCCGCAATGCCCCCAGTCCCGCCGCGGTCAACAGCTCCTCAGGCGGCAGATCCATGAGGAATACTTTGAGATCCTCGCCGGTTTCCAGACGGCGCACGAGGAAGTAGAGCCCGCGCCACGCGGCTTCGAGGGACTGAAACGCCGGATGGTGCAGAACCGCGCGCATCTCGCCCGTGATGGCGGCGTCCGTCTGCGCGATCAATTCGGGCTGCCGGGGGTCCGCCTTCGGTTCCGTGTACTTCGACACCATTTCGCCCAGCATACGGTCCCAATCGCTGTTGCGGGCCGGCGCCGGGGCCGGCGCCCGCGGCGCTTCGCCCATCATCGCGCGCAACACGTCGGGGCCCTCGATCTTCACCGCCTCGGGCAGCTTGGGAACTTCGGGCGGCAGCATCTGGGCGGCCGCTTCGCGAAATGTCGATTCGTCCGCGAGGCGCCGGCGCAGAGAGCGTAGCGCCTGGAAGGGCGGCAGCCGTTCGAACAGGCGGTCCGGGTGAAAGTCCTCCAGCTCGCGAAACTTGAGCGGCGCCTCGACTGTTCCGAACGGCAGCAGCAGTTCCGGCGCCAGACGCGCCATCACGTCGTCGAAGTTGTCGCGGTCCACCTCGATGGCCCGCCGGTTCCGGCCGCCTCCTCCGGTGAAGTCTCCCGTCACCAGAATGCGAAATGGAGTATCCGGTACCGGGCGAGGCAGTTCTTCCTCTTCTTCGCCCACATCGATTTCCACGGATGCAAGAGAACTGGCGCGTGACATAGTATCTGCAACTTTAGCTCAAGCGGGCTCCGTGGGCAATCGGGTAACGCCGTCCGATTTCGCGGCCAGCGGCCGGGGAATCCCGTGGCGCGCTCCCGCCGGCCCTGTGACGCAACCGGCCAATCCCGCCCATGCACATCCGCTGCCGTTGCGGCGGCGCGGTCCGCCGGGTTGAAGGGGAGCTCATCGGCGGCCGCTACAGGACGGGCGCCAACGGCCGGCATCCGGAAGCGGGTCTGCCCCATGGAAGCCCTCAGCCCGCGGTGCGGTCCGCGGCAGGGCCTCCCGTGGTGGCGCGCCAAGAGCGGCGGCCAAGGCAACCTGGGGCTCCGGGCACGGCTTGTGGGTCTCCCGGACAGCGGCGATCGGGGGGCGGGTCACCAACCTAACCCACATACTTTTCCCCCTGCGAACATCCGCTTAAATTGTGGGGGCGGGGTCCCCAGTCCGTGGCCTACGCCCGGTCGGTTTGCTCGTGCCCTGCAAGATGCGGATATCGTAGCTCCGGATGCGGGACGAGGGCGTCCCGCGCGGACCAGGGGGTCCGCCCCACAGAACGCGAATCCAATTCTACTGCGCGTTCAGGAAAGCGATCAGGTCCGACATCTCCCGCGCCGTGAAACGCGGCCACGCCAGGCGCCGCTGGGTCATTTGGTCGAGCATACGGGGACCGTGCTCCCAGAGGATCGAGACGATGGTGATATCCGAGTAGGCGTCCCGGCCCTTGGCCAGACGGGGCGCACCGCTGGCGGGGTCGTTGTGGCAAGTGGCACAGCTCTTTTCGCTGAAGACCGCACGCCCGCGCTGCGCGTTACCCTGGCCGCGGAAGTACTGCCGCACCCAGACGTATCCGAGAAGTTGCCGCATCTCCTCCGGCGTGAACACCGGCGGGGGTTGCTTCATGCCGGGCTGGTGGTTCCACATGTCCACCGCGATCTCCGTCAGCGTCTGGTTGCGCAGCCGATCCTCCAGCGCCAGCTTGCCCGTGTGGCAGTCCGCGCAGCCCTTGGATTGAAACAGCTTCTCGCCGGGTTCGGGCGCCGGCATGTGGAAGGTCCTGGGGATGTCGCGGGTCTCGGGCAGGTTCTGCAGGTACACCAGAATATCGGTCAGTTCCTGCGCCGTGAGTTGCCCCCAGGCCAGTTTCCGGTTGGCGAATTCGGTGCGCATCCTCGGCCCGTGGTTCCACATCTGCTGCGCCAGCAGCAGCGGGTCCGCCAGCGAATCCCACTTCGCCACCGGGGGCGCCGATGCGACCGGCGAAGTCGCGATCCCGTGGCAGTCCGCGCAGTGCCTGGCGCCGAAGGCCAGCTTGCCGCGGCCGGCGTCGCCGGGTTTCTCGAAGTACCGCGCCGCGACGAAATACGCAAACAGGTCCGCCGCGCCCTCCGGACTCAACTGCGCTTTGACGATGCCTTGCGTCTTCATCGCGGCCCACATATCGGGCGCATGGTTCCACATCAGGCTCGCCATCACCGCCGGCGTGAAGTTCCGGTCGATGCGTTTCGAGAGGTCGCCGCCAGGCTTGCCGCCGGTTCCATCGACGCTGTGGCACTGGACGCACTGTTCTTGCCGGAAAAGCCCCTCGCCCCGGCGCGCATCCCCCGCGGGCGGGCCGGCCGCCGGCAGACCCCCGCAAACCAACACGGCCGCCGCGATCACCCGTGCCATCGACATCACAGATCTCCTATAGGGTCACCCGGAACCCGCTCATGAAGATGTTTGTCCGGAACGCCTCGTATTGGTAGTAGTCTTCCCCGTAACCGTAATACTTCCATTCGGTGTTCCAGTTCACGCGTCTCCGGATCGGCACCGAAAGCTGCATCAGGGGCTGGTAATAGTGCGTGGTCCGGCTGCCATTGGAAAGGAACAGCGAGCCGCCGAGCACCAGTTTGGCCGCCGCGTAGCCGGGCACGGCCAGCGTCACCGCCGCCGTGGCGGTGTGCGCGTTTTCGCGGTAGGACGAAATTCCCGGAGTCAGAAAATTCCCCAGGTAGTCGATGTCGGAACGCATCGTCGAGCGGTCGTATTCCCCCATCAGGCCGATTCGCTTGCCGCCGTTCGGATTCCAGTAGATCGAAAGGGCGTTGTCGCGGTTCCGCATATCGTAGCGGATGCCGGGATCGGGGTTCCGGTTGTTCAGCACCTGGAAGCGCGCAGCCAGCGACAGCGTGCCGGTCAACTTGTATTGCGCCCGCGCCCGCCCGCGATGGTAGTCGTTCAGGCTGGTGCGGAAGTAGACGTGGTCGCTCGATGCGCCTTCGTAATCCAGGTTCAGCGACAGCTTCCGGCTGGCGCGGTACACCAGCCCCGCCAGCGCCACGTTGCGATGGAGTTGGCCGCTCGCCAGGCTGCCGGTCTGGCTCAACTGCCCCGCCAGCACGGTGGAATCGCCCCACACCGCCCGGTATCCGCCGCGCAGCGTGAGCTTCGAGGTGGCCGTGAAGATCGCCTCGATCTGCTCCTGGTTGTAGTTCACCACCTGGGTGTAGTTCAGGGCCGTGACCAGTTGCGGGATGGGCGGCGCGGCGGTGAGCGGCGCAACGGTATAGCTCTGCGTGACGAACGGCGACGCCGCGTCGTGGTACCGGTCCGTCATCCACGATTCGATTATGCGCACGCGCCCGAGCGGCCGCACTTCGAACCCGGCGCTGGCGGTGGTGTGCGGCTGGTTGGCGGAGCCCGTGCCGAGGTTTTGCTGCCCGCTGTAGAACAACAGCGAGCTGAGCAGGGCGAAGTTGCCGGTGGCCGCGTCGCTGTAATTCACCGTGGTTCTGGGCTCGCTGAACACGAACTGGCCGTACAGGTCGAGCCAGGGGAACGGGCTGGCCGTGGCCACGGCCTTGCTGTAGACGCTGTCGCCACGGATGCCGTAGGCTTCCTGCAAACTGCTCAACGCGATCGTCTGGCCCAGCAGCGTGCCGGTGCGGTCGCCTGGAGTGACGCCGTGTTCGCTTGCCAAATCGTCGTCCTTAAACGTGGTGCCGCCCTGTTCCAGGGTGGCGTGGAAGCGGTTGTACTCGAACCGCAGCCCTCCCCGGTAGTTGTTGGTGCTATCGCGGAGCAGCGTGGGCACGGCGAACTCGTCGTTCTGGTCCGGCACCCAATCGGCGATTCCGTGCCCGTATCCCGAATTGCGGTCGAAGGCCAGGTATGGAATGACGCGCTTCCCTGGACGAAGCTCCAGGTCGGCGCTCAGATTCCTGCGATGGGTGTCGAAAGACTGTTCGTCGAATCCCGCCGGAGCGGTTGGATTGGCGAACGACGGCGTGGCGTTGAAGTACGCCATGTTCCGGTAATCGAACGTCAGGTCGTAGACGCCCGCCTTCCGGGCGTCCACGTGGGCCGTGCTGTACGGGTCTCCGCCCCATCCGGAACCGCGGGCGTCCAGCTCATCGAAGAGCCGCTTCTGGGGATCGACGATGCTGAAGTCGAGCCCCGTCAGTTTCGGCCCCTGGCCCAGGTTGACGACGCTGCGATACATGCCGGCGTCGCCACTCAGGTTCGCCTGCCACCGATAGCCGAAATCGACGCTTCCCGTGAACCACTCTTCGGTAGACGGCTTGGGGCTCGGCGCCGCAGCCTCATCGGCTTTGGCCCGCGGGGCCGGCTCGTCCGCCTTGGCCGCTGGCTGCGCGGGGGATTGCGCGGCGGCTGCTGGCTGCGCGGGGGATTGCGCGGCGGCCGCTGGCTGCGCGGGGGATTGCGCGGCGGCTGCTGGCTGCGCGGGGGTTTGCGTGGCGGCCGCTGGCTGCGCGGGGGATTGCGCGGCGGCCGCTGGCTGCGCGGGGGATTGCGCGGCGGCTGCTGGCTGCGCGGGGGATTGCGCGGCGGCTGCTGGCTGCGCGGGGGTTTGCGCGGCGGCTGCTGGCTGCGCGGGGGTTTGCGCGGCGGCCGCTGGCTGCGCGGGGGAAAGCGCGGCGGCCGCTGGCTGCGCGGGGGAAAGCGCGGCGGCTGCTAGCTGCGCGGGGGTTTGCGCGGCGGCTGCTGGCTGCGCAGGCGATTGCGCGGCGGCTGCTGGCTGCGCGGGGGATTGCGCGGCGGGCGCCTCCTGCGCAAACCCGGGGACCACCAGGAATAATGCCAGTAGGAGTCTCATTTGAGGAAGTCCCGGCTCACGTAGGAGCCATGCACCTTCTGGTGGCACAGGTTGCAATTCTGAAACCGCGCGTCTCTCAGGTTATGGAACGCGGGCGGCGAGGTGCCCAGAGTGCCGTTTGCAGGCGGGGCGGTGGATGGCAGGTTGGAGTGGCACTCCAGGCAGACGAAGCGCACTTCCGCGCGGGTCAGCATTCGCGGATTCGCCGAGCCGTGCGGCATGTGGCAGGCGGTGCAGCCCTCCAGGCGCATGGGGGGGTGCTCGAAGGTGAACGGGCCGCGCTTATCGCCGTGGCACTTGATGCAGCCGGGCTCGTTGCCGATGGCGGCCTGCACCGTGCGCGCCGTGGAGTTGCCGTGCGGATTGTGGCAATCCACGCAGCTCATCGCCCCTTCCGGGAGGCGGTGTTTATAAGGGCGCTGGAAGCTGGCCCAGATGTCGGCGTGGCAACCGGCGCATAGCGCGTTCACATCGGCCGGCTTGCGGGGCACCGGGCCGCCGTTCTTGTGAATGGTGTGGCAGGCCACGCAGCTCACATCGTTGCGGGCGTGGCTGGTATTGATGCGGCCGGCGTGCGCGGGCTGGTTGAGGTGGCAGGCGAGGCACACCCGGTCCGCTTCCGCCGGCTTCATCGACGGCGGATTGCGGATATCGGCGGCGCTCAAGGAATCCATGTGCTTGCTGCCCGGCCCGTGGCAGGATTCGCAAGCCCTGGTTTCGAAGCCCCGCTTCTTGTCGGTCTCGACAACGTGGTGCGGATTCTTCGCGAAGGACTTGCCGATGTCTTCGTGGCAGGCCGCGCACATTTCCGAACCGATGTATTCGGCCGGCTTGGCGGGCGCCGGCGCGGCGGGGGTCCCCGCTTTGTCTTGAGCGCCCGTTGCGGTCACAAGGGCCAGCAGCGCGGCCGCTCCCAGGCACACGGCCCGCGAGCCGCGCCTCGAAGTAGGGATACATCGCATCCCCGCGCCTTGCGGCGGTCGGAGCATAGAGGTCGTCTCCCGATTCAGGATGATTCCAGCTTACTGCCCCGCGTGTACCTGTGTCGCGGCATAGGCGCCACCGGTCCCATGGCAGACGTTGCAAGCCTCGCCGAATTTCGCGTCGGTATTCTGCTGCGCGTGCGCCAGGGAGCCCAAGTCCAGGTGGCAAGCCGTGCACGCGGAGGTTGTCGCCGGAGCCGGGCTCAGCCGTCCCTGCGGGTCCAGAACCGCGTTCTTGCCGATGGGCAGAACCGATTCCGAGCCGTTCGCGTGGCACATGTAGCACTTGGCTGTGTCGCCCGTCGCGCCCGTCGGTCCCATGGCCGGGTAGAGCACGCCGCTGAAATCGTTGTGGCTGCCGCCATATCCCACGATGATGTAAGTCTGGCCAAAACTCGCCAGGTTGACACCGGTGTGGACCTTGTGAACCATCATCGCGAAGTTGATGCCCTGCGCAGGCAATGCCTTGTCCGATGCCACGGTCGCACTGGACCGGACCGAGCTGTCGGTGTCGCTCGGGTTATGGCACAGCACGCACATTTCGATCTGGTTGCGAAGCTCGCCGTGCAGCGACAGCCGCGCATGGCAGTTGTTGCAGTTGGCGATCGCAACCACCGTGCGCCGCGGCGCCACCGCCGAGCCATCCACCGAGAAGTAGAACACCTTATTGGTAGCCCCGTATTCTGTCGAGGCCTGGCCGGTGGAGGCCGGGAAACTCAGTGCGCGGCGGCCTTCCATGCCGATGGCGTAAGTTCCGGTGGCCTTGGCCGGGATGGCGTGGGTGAAGGTGTAGGTGCAGGTCCCGTCCGATCCGCAGTTGGCCGACGGCACCGGATTCTCCGAGACATACCCCGGAGTGGTGACATCGGAACCGAAGCTGGTGTAGCCATAGTCCGAAGCCGGTCCAGCCATCACCAATGCCAATTGATTCGGGCTCCCCGTCATGGCGCTCATGGGAATCGCCGCTCCGGAGTTGTCCTTGATGGTGAACGTGACCGTCGGCGCTTTCCCGGGGACGCCGCCCGTGACCTTGGTGATCGCCAGGTTGATCCCGGGAGCGGTCGCCGATTGCGTCGGAATGGTGTGCGCCCCGAGGATGGACGCGTCGAACTCCTGCGTGCCCTGCGGAATGTGGCACTGGGTGCACTGCGTGTCGTCGGCTTGCGGCAGGTTCTGGTGGTTGGCGCCGGTGACGAAATTCACGTTGTCGTGACAGGCCCCGCAAGCCGCCCGGTTGGGAGTGGTCAACCACGCATTGGTCTGCGCGGCCCCGTTTTTCGGGTTGTGGCAGGTCTGGCAGCGCCGCACGTCAGCGGGGTACACGACGTTCGAAAAGTCGCTGACCGAGTTCTGGTAGCCGACAATATCGTACTTGCCGCCCGCCACCACGCTGGGCAGCGAACTGCCCATGTGAATCTTGTGAATCAGCACCGGCATGTCCAGCGTGTTGCCGGTATTCGGATCGACGGTCTGCGGCTGGTGGCACATGATGCACAGTTGCACGCTCTTGCGCGACCCGCCGTGTTCCGCCAGGGAATCGTGACAGGCGTTGCAGTCCAGCGTCCTCACCACGTCGCGCACCACCGTGACCTTGGCTCCGTTGGGCACGAAGTCATAGGTGGCGTCGGCGTAATTCGTTCCCAGATCCCAGGTGGTCAGGTTGCGCGAGCCGTAAATGCCGACGCGGTTCGTCAGCGTCAGATTCGGGCTGACAGCCTTGCTCTTGAACGTGTAGATGTATTCGCCCATGGCCACGGTCTGCAGCGCGCCGCCGGAGTCTCCCGTAGCCTGGTTGGCGGTGGCGCCGCCGGTTGCCGCGGCCACCGACCGGACGAAGTAGGATGTGAACTGGGTTTGCCCGGCGCCGATATAAGCCGCCAGGTAGCTCACCGAAATAATCCCCGGCGTAACTACGCCCGTGACGTCCAGGGGAGCGCCGTTGGGATCGGCCACCTTATAGTGGACGGCGATGGTGCCGTCAGCCGCGACCGTCGCGGAGACGATGCTGAACACCAGTCCCGGCTGCACGTAAGCCACCAGGTTCGGACTGGCGTAGTAAGCCTTGTCGTGAGGCGTGAGGAAGGCTTTCCTATCCCCGCTCATCAGCGCCGCCGTCCCGGCAACCAGCGACAAGACCGCGACGTAACGCCCAACCGCGAAAACCGAAGAGGGAATCCGCATATGTTTCTCCATTAGGAATCCATAGCCATGGGCCGTCCAAGGCTTACAGGCCGGCGTGCACCTGGGTGGCTGCGAAGTCCGCGCCGGTTCCATGGCACACCTGGCAGCTCTCGCCGAACTGTGAGTTGGTGTTCTGCACCGCGTGCGCGAACGCGGAGGTGTTCAGGTGGCACGCCGTGCAGGCCGCGGTGGTGGCCGGCGACGGGCTCAACAGGCCCTGCGGGTCCAGAACCGCGTTTTTGCCGATGGGCAGAACCGATTCCGAGCCGTTCACGTGGCACATGGCGCAATCCGTGGTGTCGTGAACCGCGCCCGAGGGACTCATGGCCGGGTAGCGCACACCCGAAAAGTCGTTGTGGCTGCCGCCAAATCCCACCACGATGTAGGTCTGGTTGAAGCTGGCCAGGTTCACGCCGGTATGGATCTTGTGAACCAGCAGCGCGAAGTTCACGCTCTGCGGTGGCAGAGCCTTGTCCGACGCTACTGTCGCGCTGGACCGGACCGAACTGTCGTTCTCGGTCGGGTTGTGGCACAGCACGCACATTTCGATCTGGTTGCGGTTCTCGCCGTGCAGCGACAGCCGGGCGTGGCAGTTGTTGCAGTTGTTGACGGAAACCACGGTGCGCCGCGGCGTCACCGGCGATCCGTCCACCGAAAAGTAGAAGACCTTGTTGATGGCGCCGTATTCCGTGGTCTGCTGAATCACCGTTCCGGCCTCCAGCGTCAGACCGCGGCGGCCTTCGATGCCGATGGCGTAGGTTCCGGTGGCCTTGGCGGGGACGGCGTGCGTGAAGGTATAGGTGCAGGTGCCATCGGAGCCGCAGGATGCAGTCGGCACCGGATTCTCGGAGACATACCCGGGCGTGGTCACGTCGGCGCCGAAGCTGGTGTACCCGTAGTCGGAGGCCGGGCCGGCCATCACCAGCGCCAGGCGGTTCGAACCGCCCGTCATGGCGCTCATCGGAATTGCCGCGCCGGAGTTGTCCTTGATGGTAAACGTTACGGTCGGCGCCTTCCCCGAAACGCCATTGGTGACTTTCGTGATTGCCAGGTTGATCCCGGGCGCCGAGGCCGATTCTGTCGGAATGGTGTGCGCGCCGGTGATGGACGCGTCGAACTCCGTTCCCGTGGGTTGATGGCACTGCGTGCACTGCGCGTCGTTGGCCTGGGGCAGGTTGACGTGGTTCAAGCCGGTCGCGAAGTTGACGTCGTCATGGCAGGAGCCGCAGGCCGCCCGGCTGGGGTTGGTCTTCCAGTTGTCGGGCTGCGTGGCGCCCGCGGTGGCGGTCGATTGGTGGCAGAACGTGCACCGCTCCGGATTCGAAGGCAGGACCACCGTGGACCAGTCCGTCGAGCCCAGCGCGTAGGCGCCGCCCGCCACCACGCTCGGAAGCTGGCTCCCCATGTGGATCTTGTGGACCATCACCTTGAAGTCGGCGCTGTTGCCGTTGGTATCGTTCGTCTGCGGCTGATGGCAGATCACGCAGAGTTGTACGCTGCGCCGCGAACCGCCATGGAACGACAGGGAGTCGTGGCACTGGTTGCAGCTTGCCGTCCGGACGACGTCCCGCGTGACGGTTACCTTCGAACCGTTGGGGACGAAGTCATACGTGGTATCGGCATAGCTGGTGCCCAGGTTCCACGTGGTCAGATTGCGCGATCCGTAAATCCCCAGACGATTGGTCACTGTGGCATCGAAGGTCGTGGGAACCTTGTTGCCGAAAGTGTAGATATATTCACCAACCGCAACCGTCTGCGTCGTGCCGCCAGTGTCGCCGGAAGCCCGGGTGGAGACGAACCCGGTTGTGGCATTTGTTGACGAACTCGACCAGTACGAGGTGAACTGGGTGCTCCCTTTGGCGATATATCCCAGCACGAAGCGTGGGGAGATGGGGCCGGGCGTGGTGACGCCCGCCTGGTCCAGCGCCGCACCGGTGGAAGTGGAATCCGTAACCTTATAATCAACCGTGACCGTGCCATTAGAGGCAATACTTGCAGACACGACGGAAAAAGCGAGGCCCGGCTGCACGTACTCAATCACCGACGGATCGGCGTAATACGCCTTATCGTGCGGCGAGAAGCTAGCTTTCCTGTCGGCGCTCACCAGCGCCACCGACCCTGCAATGACACCCAGTGCCACGGCATACCGTGCGAACGCAAACACCGAAAATCGAAGCCGCATGCCTCATCTCCAATAGTTTAAATAAACGCCATAGCCTCGGAGCACGCACCATCCGGAAATTACCCGGGCCTGGAGTGCACCGCCGGAAGACCCCGGAAAAGGGGTGGCCGCCGTTTCAGCCCAGGCTCTCGCCCGCTTTCCGCAACCTGCCGGACTTCACAGGTCATTCATCTCAGCATTCCGCCATCCAAACAGGATTTCAGAGCATCAGACCCATAATCCTTTGTTTTCTGCGTGTAGGAAAAGCCGTCACGTGATATTGGATTTTCCAACACGCCCCAGATCGGGTGAAATGACGAGAGGTTACTGGGTGAAATTGCGCCCATGTGCCAGAGCTGTGGTGCCTGAAGCGTAGAATATGGGGCCGCTCAGGGCGCTACCGCTGGTTATCCGCGGAGAGACCGTGCGGCAACAGGCTTTGCATCGCCACCGTGAACGGCGGATGGCCGTCGCGAATCTCATTGCCGTGCGGGAGCAATACCAGCGTGCTCGAAACGTCCACCGCGCGGAGTGGGTGGACTTCAGTGAAGTGCCGCGGAAGTGCTCGTCAAATTCCGTTCAATGGCGAATTTGACCAGCCCCACAAGATCGTGAACATTCAGTTTGCGCATCAGGCTCGCGCGATACGTGTCCACGGTCTTGGGACTGATGTCCAGCAACTCGGCGATATCCTTCGCGCGCAGCCCATTCACGAGATAGGAAAACACTTCCATCTCACGCGGGCTGAGCGAGGCCATCGGGTCGCTTTGCACGCGACGCTCGGCCCTGGTGAAAAGGCCGGCGCCGCGGAGCAGCGGCGAGACATAAACTCCCCCGTCGCGAACGAAGTTGATGGCGTCCAGCAAGTGGCGGAACGGACCGTCTTTGAGCAGGTATCCGTCGGCCCCCGCCCGTAGCGCCTCCATCACCGTGGCGTCCTCCTGGCTGAAGGAAAGGACCAGCAGTTTGCCCGCGTATCCCGACTGGCGGAGCCGCCGGATCACTTCGGCGCCCGTTATGCCCGGCATGAGCAGGTCGAGGACGGCGAAATCCGGTTTCAGGTTCTGCACCATCTCGAGAGCCTGCATACCGTCCGCAGCCTGGCCCAGAACCTGGATCCCATGATCCCGGCACAGGGACGCAATGCCCTCCCGCACGATCGCCTGATCGTCAGCCAGCACCACGGTTGCGTCTATCGGTTCGACCATTCTTTCTCCCAACGCCTTATCCAGGGTCCGGTTTCGCCCATTCGGCGGATACCGATAGAAAAGGCGCTGAAATTACCGGTTCAGTGCCATTTCTCCAAGAAGGGGGCCGAAAGCGCCAGTTTCGTACCCTTCGGTCCGCTTTCTATTTCGAGCCTCGCGCCCAGGGAAGCCGCCTGTTCCCGGATGGACCGCAGCCCGATCCCCGATGCCAGGCTCGCCGGCGCGCTCTCGATGGCCGCCACATCGAACCCCACTCCGTTGTCCTGGATCGTGAACCGCAGCCGGCCGTCGCGGCTTTCCAGCACCGCCTCCACCCATGTCGCCCGCGAATGCCGCGCCACGTTGGAAAGCGCCTCCTGAAACGCGCGGTACACCAGCACCTTGATCGGCAGGCCGGGTTGTTGCGGCAGCGGCTCGACCCGGAGCGACGCTTGCAGATTCTGCGGGATGCCGCTCAGCTCCCACAACTGGCGCGCCGCCTCTTCCATAGTCAGGCGTTGCCACTCCGGCGGATGCAGCCGCTGCGACAAACCCCGCACCTGCTCCGCCGCCTCGCGCGCCAGCACCGAAAGGCGGTCGAGAGCGGCGCGCGCCGCTTCCGGCGGCTCCGGACAGTGCCGCGAAACCACGTCGAGTTGTAGCCGCATCGCCGCCAGCGTCTGTCCCACCCCGGTGTGCAGGTCCCGGCCCAGCCGTTGCCGCTCCAGTTCCAACTGGCGCTGCGCAACCGTCCCGGCCCGCCGCTTCGCCTGGTTCCGCTCCGCCACACCCCGTACCAACCCGCTCACTGCCTGCCGCCATCGGAAATACGCGCGCAACAGCGCGCCCTCCAGGTTTGCCAGCCCGGACGAAACCCAGCCGCTCATCCTCAACCATGGTCCTTGCGCGCGGGATTCCAGGAGCAGTGCGGATGCTGTAACGCCACTTCCGACGGACGCGGATTCCTTGACTTGACTCAATCAGATATCTCCTGTCCGCATCAGGATCTTCCTCCCCTGAAATCCCAGTATAGACCTTCTTGCGTAATTCTGTTACGTGGCTAAGAGGATAATTATTCTCCTTAAGACTTGTAATCGTTTACAAAAAGGTTGATAAGAAAACCACCGATCACCGATGGCAGCAGATCTCGATCTCTGACCTGGCAATCTGCTCTTGCGGGAGTGGCCTGGCTGTGGCCAATTCCCGGCGTAAGCGCGGTGACCGCCATGGATGGTTTGCGCTCGGAAGCGCCGGGCAAACGCCTCACGTGGATTTCCGGCAGACCGATACCGGCCCGGCCAGCCGGTGCAGCCGGCCACCTTTCCGGGGCTTCCAGTGCGCAGCAGCTAGGCATTCCGGCCGTCGGGTACGTGGTGCGCGCCGCCGCGGCTGCCCGCCCAGAATCCTTTCGAACGCCGCGAAAGCCGCGCCGAACGAACCTCAACGGTGCTCCGCCGGGGCTTACGCATCCGAGGAAGCCTGAGTCCTTCTCTCACGCCGCATCCCCGGGTATACTGATCGCATGTATTCGCGCCGAAGCTGGCGGGAGAAGATGGACAATCCGAACCTGCCGAAGGTGGTCGACATACCACCCAACTGGCAGAAGTGGAGCGGCCCGGGCAGCATGCTGATCCCCAGCCCGCGCCAGGTGGAGGCCCTCATGCGCGCCGTGCCCAAGGGCCGGCTCATCACGGTCGCGGGGATCCGCGCGATCCTGGCCGCGGAACACATGGCCGGCATCGCCTGTCCTTTGACGACCGGCATTTTCGTACGCATCGCCGCCGAGGCCGCCGAGGAGGATGCCCGGGCTGGAAAGACCCGGATCACGCCCTACTGGCGGGTTGTGAAGGACGATGGATCGCTGAATCCGAAATTCCCCGGCGGCGTGAGCCGGCAGGCGGAGAGGCTGCGCGCCGAAGGCCACCGCATCATGCCCGGGAAGGGCAAGCGCCCACCGCGCGTGGTGGCGGCGTAACGAAGGCGTCTAGCGCAGCGCCCCGTCCGAGGAGGCAGCGCAGCCCTCCCTACGAAACTCGAATCGCACCAGCCGAGTGCTCTCCGCGTCCCGCCCGGCGCCGTCACTCGCCGGCTTGAACTTCCAGCGCCGCGCAGCCTGCAGGGAGACCCTGTCGAAATATGGGCTTCCGGCGCGCGAATCGAGCGCCGCGTCCACCACGGCGCCCGCCCCATCGACTCTGACCCGCACGCTCACCGTGACACTGCCGCGAATGGTTTGCAAGATGCCGGCAGGGACTTCAGGCAGGAAGCGAGCGACAACATCTCCGGCGGAAAGGCCGGCGGCGGGATTGGCGGCGGCAGGCCCGGGCGCTGGGGGAACGGTCCCGGGCGTGGGCTCCGGCGCGGGCGTGGGCGCGAGCGCAGGTGGGGGCTCCGGCGCGGGCGCGTCCGGCGTTTTGCCGCCGCCGGGAGCGGCTTGGTCAACTATCGGCGCCGCGGGAACGATCCCAGGTTTCGCTTGCGCCACGGCCGGCTGCGCGGGAACGGGAGGATGGGGCCCAGTCCCGGAAGACGGACTCACCAACCGGAGACCGGTCAGGATCGCGCCAGTCGCGACGACTCCCGCCAGGACGGCTCCCGCCACCGGCAAAAGATACTTCGGCCTTTTCGCCGCCGCCAGCGCCGCCGGTTTCGCGGTTGGGACAGCGCCCACAACGCGTGGACGAGGCCGTGGCGCGGGCCGGTCCGGCTGCAATGCCTGCGAGATCTCCGCCAGGGAGCAGCGCAATCGAGGGTCCCAACGCAGACAACGGCGCGCGATGTCGCGAAACGGCGCCGCCAGCGTTTCGGGCACCGCCGGATCGTCCGTCCGGGTCCGGTCCCAAGCGGGCGCCCGCTGCGTCAGGGCCTCCACCAGCGTCATGCCCAGCGACCAGATATCCCCGGCGGGCGTCACACCCGCGCGGCTCTCGGGCGGGTCATTCGCGTTAGCCGCCCATAGATCGTCGCTCGACTCCCCGACCCGCAAGAGTCCGTCGCTTGAGATTTTGATCCGCTCGCCGGCAGCCATCAGGTTGGCGGGAGTCAGGCGGGCGTGCACGAAGCCCTCGGCGTGAACATACGCCAGGATCTCGACTACGGCCAGCAACAACTCGCGCGCCTCGGCCGCCGTGAGCGGCCGGGTGGGAATCACCTGCGACAGGTCTTCGTCGCTGGGCTCCATGACCGCGTAGACCCAGCCGCTGTCGTCGATCTGGCAGGTTCCGAATTGAAGGATGGGAAGCAACCCGGGGTGCGACAGTCTGGCGGCGAACTCCCGCCGCAGCATCCATGCGTCAGCCTTGCCGGCGCCGGCCGGCACGAGCTTGATGGCAGCCGTTCGCGGGGTCTCCTCGCCGAATTCCGTACGGAAAACGGTGCTGTGATCCGAGCCGCCCAAGTACTGGCGCAGGTGGAATCGCCCATCGATAAGGCGGCCTTCCCACTGCTTCGGTTGCAACGTAACGATCTCCTGGAGGGTGACTGACCTGCTTCGGTTTTTGCCGGGAAGCCTATGTTGCGTTCAGGGCCATTTTGAAGTCAATATTGCTTCTGGTAATTCCGGCGAAGCTTCCCACGATGACTAGGGTTAGACTGATGGCATAAGTAATTATTCGACTGATGTCTTTCGCCGGCAGGGGCGCCGGCGGGCTGCCAGCCCGGCTTTCGGTTTTGCGGCGGCCGCCCATCCTCCAACGCCGCGAGGTGACATCCGGCCGCGACCGGGCCGCACACGAAGACCTCGCCCTCCTTGTTCGAATCGATGCAAGCAGCGCCCGAAACGAAGCGGGATAGACCACATCCCGCTGAGCGCGAAGTTCCCGCGGAACATGCAACCACATTCCTCCTCAAACCCATGGTCGATGGTTTCGTATGCCGCGGCGGTCGCCCGGCGATCCTAGCGGACCGTCTGGCCACCGAGCCGCGTCCCGGTCATCGGCATTCTTCCTCAGAGGGGGGCTCTTCCACGAGCCAGGACTCGTCCGCCGCCGGGCCGGGCTGGCTGGTTCGATGTTCTGCGAGGCGGTCATCCGCGTTCCGCTCCCGCCCGGTTTCCGGCTCACCCGGCTGCGGTGCGGGCTTTGCCTCTTCCCCAGGCAGAGACCGAAGCGCCCACGGTGCAGCTCGCGAATCCAGCCCTTCACGGGCAGCTTCCACTTCTGCTTTGACTTGGGACGCGATCGAACCAGAGCATCGGGCTGGAAGCCCAGACTCCTGGCCATGGCGATGTCGTTATGGTTCAGGCGGCAGAGCTTCTTCAGAACGGCACGTCGTCGTCCGTGATCCCCTGGTTGAATTCGTCGGGAGGAGCGGACGGAGCGGGAGCCGGCGCCGGTTGCGGCCGCGGCACGGAACGCGGCGCCGATACGGGACGCGGCTGCTGGTCGTACTCTCCCGGAGGCCCGCCTGAATCGCCGCGGCCGCCGAGCAGGATCAGTTCGTCGACTACCACCTCCGTGAAGTACTTCTTCTGGCCGTCCTTGTCCTCATAGCTGCGCGTTTGCAGACGGCCTTCCAAGTACACCTGCTTGCCCTTCAGCAGGTAGTTGGAGAGGTTCTCGCTACGCCACAAAACGCAATTGTGCCAATCCGTCTCCTCTTTCCATTCGCCCGACTGCTGGTCCTTCCAGCGGCGGTTGGTGGCCACCGTGAAGTTGGAACGGGAAACCCCGGACGGCGTGAACTTGGTCTCGGCGTCCTTGCCGAGATGCCCAAGCAGAGTTACTTTGTTGACGCTTCGGGATGCCATATTATCCTGAACTGTAGCACAGGTCGCCGCGCCCGGCTTCGGTCCCTCACAACGCGCCCGGGCACGATGCCGCCAGGGACCGGGCGTCGGCCTTCGGAAAATAGGGCGACACCGACGCCAGCGATTCACCGAGCAACCCCAGAGACACGCTGCACGCACCGCCGGCCACCGCCGCCATGTGACGCCAGGCCACCGCGTCGGCGCGCATGTCGGCGGAAATGCCGGCGCTCAAGGCGCTGGCGAACTCGTCCTCGGCCCGGGAAAAGTCCTTGCGGCGGTAAAGCAGGATGCCGCGATAGAGGTGCGCTTCCCCGGAGACCAGGTCCGCGGCGCCCGCAAAGGCCGTTCGCACCGCCAGGCCGTAGTCCGCCGACGCCGCCTCCGCCTGGCCCGCCTGCTCCTTCGCGCGGGCTCTCAAGTAACAGGCCCGTGCGTTGCGGGGCTCCGCGTCGAGAGCCGCGTCCAGGGTCGAAATCGCGGCGGCGGTCTCACCGGCCAACAGGCGTGCGCCTCCCAGGTCGGTCAGCGCCGCTCCCATCCGCGGCTGGGGACCGAGCCGCGCCATCCAGTCGCTGCGCCACCGCGCCTGCCTGTTCCGCCACAACTCCAGGGACGCGCCGTATTCGATTGCGGCATCGCGGAAGCGGCCCTCCGCGAAGGCCCGCTTTCCCTTTGCCCAGTGCGTCCAGAAGGAGTCGGGCTGGTCGGCGAGATAGCGGGCGGCTTCCTCCACGCCGTCGTGGCGCAGCGCCATCCATCCCAGCCATTCCCGGCCGGAGCGGAAAACCGCCTGGCACAACTCGGCGGTCATCAATTCCCGCGAGCACGTGTTTCTGGCGGCGCCGACCACCATGTCGTCGCGGGTGCCGCCATCCTCCGCGCCGGCCTCGAGCCGCGCGATGCCGCTCAACGCCATCAACACCGAAGGACCCGTTTCCGGGGCCACGCCTTTCACCGGCTTCACGCGCCCGGGCCACGTGGATACGGCTTGATCGAATGCCGCGGCGGCATCCAGGAACCCGGCGGCGTTCTCCGAAAGCGCCGCCGCCATCAACGCGCAGTAGCCTTTCCGGTAGTAGACCAGCGGCGTCTCATCCCGCGAGGCCACCGGGAGCAGGGCCGCCTGGTCCTGGACGCACTCGATGGTTTGGCCCAATTGGGGCTGGGCGGAGAGCATGGCGCGGTCGAACGCCGACTTGGCCTTTCGCTCGAGCGCCGCTTGTTGGTCGTCCGCCCCCGCCCCGAGCGTCACCGCCAAGAGCGCGAGAATCCAGGCTTTCGTCACGCTCTTCTTATAGCACTTGCGTGGCCGCCAGGAAAACGGGGTCAGACGCATTTTCCAGCCTCAACCAGCATGCCCCGCGGCGCGGTGCGACACATTGATTCAACGAGAGATACTGCCAGCCTTGGGACGGAGCGGTCTGGTGCCCGCCAAAAAAGGGGTCTGACCCCTTTTTTACTTGGTAAAGATCGTCACGTCGACGTTCATGCCCGGCCGCAGGATCAGGTCGTCCTGACGGTCTACGAGAATCTTCACCGGAATTCTCTGCACCACCTTCACGAAGTTGCCGGTGGCGTTCTCGGGCGGCAGCAGGCTGAGGCGCGATCCGGTGGCGCCGGCGATGGAATCCACATGGCCGCCGACGCTCTTCCCGTACATGTCCACGTGAATCTCGGCACGCAGGCCGGGGTGCACGCCGGCCAGTTGGGTCTCCTTGAAATTCGCGGTCACCCACGTATCCCGCAGGGGGATGAGGGCCATCAGGCCCTGGCCGGGCTGCACGATCTGGCCCTGCTCCACGCTCTTGCGCGTGACGACGCCATCGATGGACGCGGTCACCGTGGCGTAGCTCAATTGCAGTTCCGCCGCTTCCAGGTTGGCGCGTGCCGCCGCCACCGCGGCCGAAGCCGTCCCCACGTCGGAGGTGCGGATGGGCACTTGCCGCCGGTTCGCCACCGAGGTCTCGACGCCCGCTTGCGCCTGGCCGATGCGCGTCCCGGCCGCCTCCAGCGCCGCCTTGCGGATGGCCGCTTCATTCTGCGCCGACGTCAGCTTTTCCCGCGCGGCATCCAGTTCGCCTTGGGCCACCCTGGCCGCCGCCACGTATCCGTCGTATTGCAGTTGCGAAATCTCCGCCTTGTCGGCCAAGGGCTTCATGCGCGCCAGGTCCGCCTGCGCCCGCTCCTGGCTGGCCTGCTTGGTGCGCACGTTGGCTTCGGCGTAGGCCAGGTCGGCGCCGGCGGCCTGGTCATAGGCCGCCTTGGCCCGGTCCACTTCCGCCCGGGCGCCGGCCAACAGCGCGTCCGCCGCGGCCGACCCGGATTCGGTGGTCTCGCTGGTCCACGGCACCACCAGTTGCGCCGACCGCACCTGGCTCTCGGCCTGGTCGAGCGCCGCCCTGGCCTGGTCCACGCGGGCCTGGAAATCGCGCGGATCGATGCGCACCAGCACGTCTCCGGCCTTCACCGGCTGGTTGTCCGTCACCAGCACCTCGACGACGTTCCCCGCCACCTTGGCCGCCACGGCGCCGATGTGGCCGTCCACTTCCGCGTCGTCCGAGGACACCCGGTAGCGGTAGTGATAGTACATCCACGTGCAGGCCGCCGCGGCGATCGCCAGCAGCACCAGGAACAACACGACCTTCACGCCGGATCTCTTGGGTTGCGGCGCTTCCGCTTCCAGCGGGTCTTGCGCTGTTGTAGACACTGTCGTCATTTCCTTTCCGTCATTCGATTACCATGGGCCCGCGAACCGGCCGAATCTTCTTCATCATGAGCATCAGCGGGATGACGGTCAGAAACACCACCGCCATCATCGCAAACGCGTCCGCAAACGCCAGCATGCCGGAGTGGCGCAGCACCGAGCCGTAGATCATTCCCTGGGCCTGCGCGGTGGCGTCCGGCAGGCTCGCTCCCCGCGCGTGGACCAGTTGCGCCATGCCGCGCAGCGCATCGCGGTAGTTCGCGTCGTAGGGCGTGAGATGCTCCACCAGCCGCTGCTGGTGAAACAGCGACCGCCGCGCCAGCATGGTGGTCACGGTGGCGATGCCCGTGCTCCCTCCGATGTTGCGCGCCAGGTTGAACAGGCCCGTGGCGTAATTGGTGCGCTCTTTCGGAATATAGGCGAACGCCACGGCGCTGATGGGCACGAACAGGAACGGCATGCCGGCGCTCTGCACGATGCGCGACCACATCGCCGTTCCGAAATCGATATCCAGCGTAAAACGCGACATCAGCAGCAGCCCGAAGCTCGAGACCAGCACCCCCACCACCACCAGCCACCGCGCCTGGAACCACTTCATCAGCATACCTACCATGGGTAGCATGGCGATCACCACCAGCCCCGCCGGCGAGAGCACCAGCCCGCTGAGCATCGCCGTGTAGCCCAGCAGCGACTGCATGAACATGGGCAGCAGCGCGGTGCTGGCGTACATCACGAACCCCAGCACCAGCATGGAGAGCGTGGCCAGCGTGAAATTGCGGTCCTTCAAGACGCGGAAATCGATGATGGGGTGTTCGTGCCGCAGTTCCCAGAACACCACCGCCACCAGCGACACCGCCATGACGGCCGTGAAGGCCACGATGTAGGGCGACGCGAACCAGTCGTATTTCTGGCCTTCGTCCATCACCACTTCGAGCGAGCCCAGTCCCAGCGCCAGCAGCCCGAAGCCCAGGTAATCGATCTTCAGGCCCTGGGCGAATCCCTTGCGCACCATGTAGGGCGGATCGTGAACCAGAAACCACGTCAGGATCAGGGAGAGGATGCCCACGGGTATGTTGATGTAGAAAATCCACCGCCAGGAGTAATTGTCCGTGATCCAGCCGCCCAGCGTCGGCCCGATCACCGGGGCCACCACCACGCCCATGCCGAAAATGGCCATCGCCATGCCGTGTTTCTCGCGCGGGAAGCTCTCCACCAGGATGGCCTGCGAGATGGGCTGCAAGGCCCCGCCGCCCAGCCCCTGCAAGACCCGGAAGAACACCAGCGCTCCCAAGGTGGGCGCGAATCCGCACAGAAACGAGCTGACGGTGAACACCGCCACGCAGATCATGTAGAACCGCTTGCGGCCCATCAGCATGGAAAACCACCCGCCCATGGGCAGGATGATGGCGTTGGCCACCAGGTAGGACGTCAGCACCCAGGTGGCTTCGTCCATGCTCGACGACAGGTTCCCGGCGATGTTGTTCAGCGAGACGTTGGCCACGCTGGTGTCCAGCACCTCCATGAAGACCGCCAGCATCACCGTCATGGCGACGACCCACGGATTTACGCCGTCCTTCGACCAGTCCCCCCGGTCGTCGCGCACGTGTGCGCTATTTTCCGTAAGCCGCCTCCATCTGCCCCATGGAGTGCGCCACGTCGGCGCGCGCCTGGTTGAAGCGGTACAACGCCGCGATCTGGTTGTCGGAGGCGCGGGCGAGCGAATCCTGCGCCGAAATCACTTCGATATTGTTGGCCACGCCCGCCTGGAAGCGGTCGCGGGCCTGCTCCACTTCCTGCTTGGAGAGCTCGACGCCCAGGTTGGCCACCTCCACCTCGCCGCGCGCCGCGTCAAGCTGCGCCACCGCCGTCTTCACTTCCAGTGCGATGCGGTTGCGGGTCTCGACTTCCTTCTGATGGAGTTGACGGATGGCCAGGTCCGCCTTGGCCTGTTCCGCCTGGATCAGCCCGCCATAGAAGAGCGGGAACTCCAGATTGGCCTGGTATTGGTACACCGGGATGACGGAGTTCGGCGCGAGGCCCTGTTCCACCCAGAAGCCGCTGAAGGACACCTTGGGCAGCTTCGCCTCGCCGGCGGCCTTCAGAGCCAGTTCCGCGCGCGCCTGTTCGGTAGAGATCTGCTTCAACTCGGGCCGCGCCACATAGGCTTGCGCGATGGTCTGGTCGAGCGAAATCCCGGGCGTTTCGAAGAACCCGGTTCCATCGGCCAGCTCGACTTTCCGTTGCGGATCGACGCTCAGCAGCCGCGCCAGTGCGAAGAGCGAGGTTTCCAGTTGGGTCCGCGCCACGATCAACCGCTGCTTCTCGTTCTGCAGTTCCACGTTGGCGCGCAGGGTATCGATTCCGGTGCCCACGCCGTTCTTCTGCAGGTCGGCCGCCTGGTCGTAGAGCGCAGCCGCCAGTTCCACGCGGGATTGCGCCGCGCTCGTCTCCGCCAGCGCCCGCTGCGTGCCCAGGTACTGCGAGACCACCAGCAGCACGCTAGCCTCGCGGGCCGTGCGCTCCCCGGCGCGGCTCGCCTCGACGCCCAGTTTCGACCCCTGATAGCGCCGCCACAGCGTGAGATCGAAGAGGGGCGCGTTGACACCGATGCCGACCTGGAACACGTTGAACGGTCCCACGTGTTCGGGGAAGCCCGCGAATGGTATCCCAAGTTGCGCAGGCAGGTTGTAGCGGTGCCGGGTTTCGGACGTGCCGCCGCCGGCCTGGGGCAGCAGCCCCGACCGCGCCACCAGCCGGTCCTCGACCGCTTGCGATACGTCGAGGTTGGCCAGAATCACCATGGGGTTCTGCAGCAACGCCAGCCGGACCGCCTCTTTGAGGGTCAGCCGCAGCGGAGCATCGCCCGGCGTCTGGGCCTGTTGCGCCAGCCCCGTGCCGGCCAACGCCAGCAGCAGCAGGACCACTGGAGCCATCCGTTTGTAGGACATGTCAGTGGGACAAATGGCATGTGCGATTCCGAACGTAAGTGGCTGATCCTGTGGGGAAAGGGCGGGCTGGAAGTGCCAATATATTGGCACCCGGCCCATATAGTGTCGGGAGGGTGCGGTCAGGCTGGACCATCTCCCGGGGCGGCCAGCCGACCAGGAGCCGACGATGCCGCGCCTGGACGGTTCGGATGCGATGCAATGCGCACCCGCCGGCTACCGGCCGCCGCGCCGCTGCCGAGTGAGGCCAGCTTCACTCCTTCACTGGGAGGCCGGAAATACCGGATACCCCCGCGCGCCTCGCCCGCCCAACGAAGGACTTGTCGAAAGAGACAAAGACGGCGCCGGGCGGTCTGCTGCCCAGGTGCATTGCGTCGGCGAACTCGATTCCATGTGCGGCGAGCGCCAGCGCGGCGGCCACCGACGATTCATCCTCGGCGTGCACGTCCGGGAGCCCAAGCAACTTCGTGAATGCGTCCCGAATCGCACGCTCCTCGAAGCCGTACAGGCTGCGAAGCACCCAGGCGGACTCGAGCAGCACTGTCTTTGCGATCCAGATTGGCTCGCTGGCGAACAGAGATCGCGCGGCTGCCGCCTGCCCTGGGTCGTCGCCGGTCAACAGCCGCACCAATACGTTAGTATCGACCGCGATCATGGCGCCGCCTCGCTTCCCGGCCAATGGCGGCGCGCATCTGCGCGGGCGTTCCCGGTTTTCGTTTGGACCGCAAACAGCCGGCCACCTCTTCGAGACCGGTACCCGGGAAACGGGCGGCGGGACGGAGTAGAATTCCCTCGCCCGTCTCTTCGACAGTGAATTCAGTGCCCGGTCCCCAAGCGCGGGAAGTACGAATGGCTTCAGGCAGGACGATCTGGCCCTTGGTCGAAAGCCGGGTGGTTTCCATGGTAAGACTCCAGTAAGATTATCTCACACCGGGCCCCTACCCCCGCCCGCTCTCGATCCCCAGCTTCCGCATCTTCGCCTGCAGCGTGGTCCGCTTCATCGCCAGCCTGGCCGCGGCGCCCCGCTCGCCGCCGACGCGGCCGCCGGATTCCTCCAGCGCCCGCAGAATCGCGTCCTTCTCCGCCTCCGCCAGCGTCACCACGCCGGACGACGCCGGCTCCGTCTGCGCCTTGGGCGCGGCGCGCTTCAACTCGCGCACCGGGGCCTCCAGTGTGGTTCCGCGCGTCAGGATCACCGCCCGCTCGATGAAGTTCTGCAACTCGCGGATGTTGCCCGGCCAGTGATAGCGCGTCAACGCAGACAGCGTCTCCGAAGGAATCGTAGTGATCCGCCGGTTCATCCGCCGCGCGTATTGCTGCACGAAGTAGCGCACCAGCAGGGGAACGTCGTCGCGCCGCTCGCGCAACGGCGGCACGGTGATGGGGAAAACGTTCAGCCGGTAATAGAGGTCCGCGCGAAACTGCCGCTCTTCCACCATCGCCATGAGGTCGCGATTGGTGGCGGCCACCAGGCGCGCGTCCGTGCGCAGGGTGCGCGAGCTGCCCAGGCGCTCGAATTCCCGCTCCTGCAGGACTCGCAACAACTTGGTTTGCAGCTCCAGCGGAATCTCGCCCACTTCGTCCAGGAACATGGTGCCGCGGTGCGCCAACTCGAACCGCCCGATGCGTTGCGCGATGGCTCCCGTGAACGCGCCCTTCTCGTGGCCGAACATTTCGCTTTCCAGCAACCCGGTGGGAATGGCGGCGCAGTTCAACTTGACGAAGGTCCCGTGGCGGCGCGAGCTGAGGTCGTGGATGGCCCGCGCCATCAGTTCCTTGCCGGTGCCGGTTTCGCCGTAAATGAGGACCGTGGAATCGGTGGGCGCCACGGTCTCCACCTGCCGCAGAATGGCTTTCAGAGCGTGGCTCCGCCCGACGATTTCCTCGAACCGGTTGTCGGTCCGGATCTCGTCTTCCAGGTAGACTTTCTCCTCGGCCAGGCGCGCATTCAACTCCTCGATGCGGGTGTAGGACAAGGCATTGTCCAGGGCCAGCGCCACCTGCCCGGCGGCCTGCGAGAAGTACTGCAGGTCCGCGTCGCTGAAGAAACTGTCCGCTCGCGACCCGAGGTTGAGCGTGCCCAGCACGCCGCCGGGCGTAATCAGGGGCGCGCAACACAGCGACCGCACACCCTCCTGCGCGAACACCGCGCCGGCCTCCGGCGAAAGGGCGCGAATTTCTTCCGGGGTGAACTTTTGCGCCGCGCGCGTCCGGAAGACGTGTCCCGCCGGTCCGTCGAGATTCGCTACGGCGTCCTGCCGGATGGCGCCCACGCCCTCGGGAAAATCGAGCACCTGAAGCCGCAGGACGTTGGCCTCCGGGTCGTGGATCAGCAGGCTGGCATAGTCCAGTCCGAAGGTGCGCCGCAGCGCCGCCGCAATCGCCTGGAAGAGCTGTTGGCTGTCCAGGCAGCTCACCACGGCGTTGTTGATTTCGAGCAGCGCGCGCAGCCGGTCGCGTTCGCGCGCCAGTTGCTCTTCGTAGGCCACCGCGGCTTCCGAATTCAGCGCGTTGTCCACGGCTACGGCTACCTGCCGCGCTACCTGCCGCATGAACTCGATGTCCTCGGGCGGGCAGGCGTCCTCGCGCAGGGAGCCGAAGCTCAGACTCCCCAGGTCGCGCTGCACGGTGTACAACGGCACCACGCAGAACGAGTGAATCCCGTGCCGGCCGAGCAACTCGCGCACCACCGGATAGCGCGTTTCCGCACGCAGGTTGGGCACGTAATAGGGTTGCCGCGTACCGAGCGTCTCCACCGTCGGGCCGTCTTCGTAGGGCGTCAGAAAAGGATCTGGCAGGTCCACCGGATGGTCGGTTTCGAGAACGTGCAGGCGCACCATCCGTTCCCCGGTTTCGAGCAGCGAGAGGCCTATGAAGTCGAACGATACCAGTCGCTTGAGACAGCGGCTGAGTTCCGCGATCAGTGGGGAGAGCTGGTGATGGACCGCGATGGACTCCGCCACTTCGAGCAGCGTCTCATAGCGGGCGCGGGAGCTATCCGTGCTTGCCGGGTAGTGCGGGGACATGGTCGGGCGAGGCCGTCCGATCTTCAACCGTAGCACACCGCGTGACAATGTCCCGGATCAACGGCGTGGCCGCCAGGAACTTGACTCCGGCCTGGCGCATCCGGCACAGCAGAGCCTGGCCCTCCTCGTCCACGAAATCCACTTCGCGGAGGTCCACCACGGTCTTCCGCCCCGTGGTGGTGGAGGCAGCCGTCTGCCAGCATTGGCCCAGTTCCCGCACCCAAAGACCCGCCAGTTTGCCTTCCAGCCGAAGGCGGAATTCACTGGCCGTGTCGTGGATGGTGATTTTGAGCATACCCGTAAGGGACACGGGGCACGCTCGTTGCCACCGTTGCGAGTGAATCGGCTCAATAAGATAGCGCCGCCGCAGATTTGCCTGCCGTGTTCATTGCCGAAATATCGGCAGTTCCGCTAAAAAAGGGGTCTGACCCCTTTTTCAACCGCGCGCGCCGCATCCGCCACCGCGACATCCACGGATTGGCGGGTCTTGCGGTCCACCAGTTCCACCATCCCGCCGGCCAGTTTCCTGCCGACGGTCACGCGGAACGGCACGCCGATCAGGTCGGCGTCCTTGAACTTGACGCCCGGCCGCTCGTCGCGGTCGTCGAGCAAGGTATCGATGCCCAGAGCCAGACACTCGCGGTAAATGGCATGCGCGGCTTCGGCATGCGCTTCGTCGGCGATGTTGGCGGGCGTCACCACGGCCTGGAACGGCGCAATGGCGGGCGGCAGAATCATGCCGTCCTGGTCGTGGAACGTCTCGATGACCGCGCACAGAATCCGCTCTATGCCGATCCCGTAGGACCCCATCAGCGGCGTCACCTCGCGGCCGTCCGCGTTGAGCACGCGCAGCCCCATGGGCTCGGAGTACTTCAGGCCGAGCTTGAAGATGTGGCCCACCTCGATGGTCTTCCGCAGGTCCAGCGGCTGGCCGCAGCGGGAGCAAAAGTCGCCCGCCGCGACCTCCCGCAGATCGAGCATCTCCGCCTCGAAGTCTTCGCCCGGAGTGACGTGGCGCAGGTGCGTATCGTCGCGGTTGGCGCCTGAGATCATGTTGCGCCGTCCGGCTAACGCCTGGTCCGCCAGGATCGGCATTGTGTTCACGCCCACCGGTCCCAACGACCCCGCGCCGGCGCCGAACCACGCGTGAATCTCCTCGGGATAAGCCGGCCGGAATTCCGGATCGCCCGACGCCGCCGCGAACTTGGTGTGGCTCAACTGGTGGTCGCCGCGCAGCAGCGCCAGCACCGGCTTGCCGTCCGCCACCAGCACCAGGCTCTTCATCAGCGAAGTCTCGGGCAGTCGCGTGAATTGCGCAAGGCCGGCGATGGTCTTCTGTCCGGGGGTAGCGAACGGCTCGGGCGGCAGATCGCCCTGGGGGTCGGGCGCCAGCGGAGAAGTGGGCGCTCCCACGGCCTTCTCGATGTTGGCGGCGTACCCGCAGCCGGGGCAAACCGCCACGGTGTCTTCGCCCGCTTCGGAAACCACCGCGTACTCGTGGGACTGCCCGGCACCCATGGAGCCCGAGTGAGCCTCGACGGCGATGACGGGTAACCCGCACCGTTCGAAGATGCGGCCGTACGCGGCCTGGTGCTTGCGGTAGGAGATATCCAATCCGGCGGCGTCGATATCGAAGCTGTAGGAGTCCTTCATGCGAAACTGCCGCACCCGCAGCAGCCCCGCCCGGGGACGCGGTTCGTCGCGGAACTTGGTCTGAATCTGGTACCAGATTTGCGGCAGTTGCTTATAGCTGCGCAACTCGCCGCGCGCCACGGCCGTCATGGCTTCTTCGTGCGTCATGGCCAGGCAGAGCATGCGCTGGAAGCGGTCCCGCAGGCGGAAGAGGTTGTCGCCCATCACGTCCCAGCGGCCCGACTCCTGCCACAGTTCCGCGGGATGCAGCGCCGGCAGCAGCAACTCCTGCGCGCCGATGGCGTCCATCTCCTCGCGCACGATGGCCTCGATCCGGCGCAGCGAGCGCTGTGCCAGAAACAGGTAGTTATAGATGCCCGCGGCAAGTTGGCGGATGTAGCCGGCGCGCAACAGCAACTGGTGGCTGGCGACTTCGGCTTCCGCCGGGCTCTCGCGCAACGTGGGGATGAAGAGCTGGCTCCAGAGCATGGCTTTGGAAAGAATCCCCGATTTTAGCATGGTAAAATCAAGGCTTCTTCCCTTTCTTATATGAAACTCGCGATTGGCGCGGACCATGCCGGCTTTGCTTTGAAAGAGCAGTTGCGGCGCACGCTCGCAGCAGAGGGCCACGAAGTGGAGGATTTCGGTACCGCCAGCACGGAATCCTGCGACTATCCCACCTTCGCCCAGGCCGTCGGCCGCGAGGTCTCCGCGGGGCGCGCGGACCGCGGCATCCTGGTCTGCTCCACCGGAATCGGCATGGCCATCGCCGCCAACAAAGTGGATGGCGTGCGCGCCGCGCCGGCCCAGTTGGACGACGAGGTCCGCATGACCCGCGAGCACAACGACGCCAACGTGCTCACCCTCGGCGCCAAGTACCTGGACGAAGCGCGCGCGAAGGCCCTGATCGACATCTTTCTGACTACCCAGTTCATCGGCGGACGCCACGCCCGCCGGGTGGCTGAGATCGCGCAAATCGAGCACGGCGGATTGTAGGATTGCGGCTCCGGCCCCACCGCCCGCTCCGGAGGATACTGTGACAGAAGCCGAACGAATGAGCCGCTCCCTGGCGGAGGTCGATCCCGAGGTGTTCGACGCGATCCAGCACGAGACCCGGCGGCAGGATTCCCAACTGGAACTCATCGCCAGCGAGAACTTCACCTCCGAAGCGGTGCTCGAAGCCACCGCCAGCGTCTTCACCAACAAGTACGCCGAAGGCTACCCCGGCAAGCGCTACTATGGCGGCTGCGAGTTCGCCGACGTGGTGGAGAACCTCGCCCGCGAACGCGCCCGCAAGCTGTTCGGCGCCGAGTACGTCAACGTGCAGCCGCACTCCGGATCGCAGGCCAACCAGGCCGCGTATGCCTCCGTGCTCTCGCCCGGCGACACCATCATGGGCCTCAACCTGGCCCACGGCGGACACCTCAGCCACGGCCACCCGCTCAACTTCTCCGGCAAAACCTACAAGGTGGTCCCCTACGGCGTCCGCAAAGAGGACGAACGCATCGACTACGACGAACTGGCCCGCCTCGCCGCCGAGCACAAGCCGAAGATGATCATCACCGGGGCCAGCGCCTACCCGCGCATCATCGATTTCGCCCGTTTCCGCGAAGTGGCCGATTCGGTGGGCGCCGTCTTCCTGGTCGATATGGCCCATATCTCCGGGCTGGTGGCCGCCGGCCTGCATCCCAACCCCTGCCAGTACGCCGATATCGTCACCTCGACCACCCACAAGACGCTGCGCGGCCCGCGCGCCGGCATCATTCTCGCCCGCGAGAAATTCGGCGCGGCCATCGACAAAGTGGTTTTCCCCGGCACGCAGGGAGGCCCGCTGGTGCACGTGATAGCCGCCAAGGCGGTGTGCTTCCTGGAAGCCTTGCAGCCCGAATTCACGAAGTACCAGAAGCGCGTCGTCTCGCAACGCCCAGGCGCTGGCCGGGAGCCTAATGGACGCCGGCTTCCGCGTGGTCTCCGGCGGCACCGATACGCACCTGCTGCTGCTCGACGTATTCTGCAAGGGAATCCGCGGCAAGGAGGCCGAAAAGGCCCTCGACCGGGCGCGCATTACCGTCAACAAGAACGCCATCCCCTTCGACGTCAACCCGCCGCTTAACCCCAGCGGCATCCGCCTGGGATCGCCCGCCGTGACCACTCGCGGATTTGGAGTTGACGAGATGCGCGAGACCGGCGCGCTGATCGCCGAAGTGCTGAACCATATCGCGGATGAGGAGACCATCGCCAGGGTGCGGGAGCGGGTGGGCGCGCTGGCCGGGCGCTTCCCGTTGTACCATTGGAAACTCCAGGGGCGCGAGGTCCCGGCTTAGACATCCCGGAGCCGGATATACTTTCATGCCGCTGCACATCGCCATCGACGCCCGGCGCATCCGGGATTTCGGCATCGGCACTTACATCCGCAGCCTCGCGCACGCGCTCGGAGAAGTCGATCGCGTCAACCGGTACACGCTGGTGGCCGGCCCCTCCGATGTGCAACTGCTGGCGGACCTCCCCGAGAATTTCCAGACCGCCGCCTACGCGCGCGGGGATTCCGAGGCATTCGACAACCTGGCGTTTCCCGCGTTTCTTCACTCCCTCGCGCCCGACCTGGTGCACATTGCGCTGAGCCGCATTCCGCTGCTCATGATCCGCCCCTACGTGGTGACCGTCCACGACATGGCGGACCTGCTGTTCCCGGACGAGGCGTCCGGCTTGCGCATGCAGTTGCGGCGGTATCGTTTCCGGAGGGGCTTAGCGCGGGCCAGTCGCGTGATTGCCGTTTCGGAATCCACCAAGCGCGATGTCGAGGCCGCCACCGGCCTGCCGCCCGAGCGCATCCGCCGCGTCTATAACGCGCCCGATCCGCTCTTCTTCGGCGGCGTGACGGAGATCGCCGCCGAAAAGCGGCAGCGGATCATGGAGCGCTACCAGATCGACTACCCGTACCTGCTCTACGCGGGGAACATCCGGCGCCACAAGAACGTGCCCCGCCTGGTGGAGGCCTTCGCCGTGGCCCGCGACCAACTGGCCTCCCATCCCGACTACAAGAACCTCCACCTGGTCATCATCGGCGACACCATTTCGCAGTATCCGGCGGTGCGGCAGGCCGTCATGAAGAGCCGCGTCGACCACCTGGTGCGGTTCCTGGGGTTCGTGGAGTTCGAGACGCTGCGCTGCTTCTTCGAGTCCGCCGCCGCCTTCGTGTTCCCCTCGCGCTACGAGGGATTCGGTTTGCCGCCGCTCGAAGCCATGGCGTGCGGCACCCCGGTGGTCACCTCCAACGTCAGTTCGCTGCCCGAGGTGGTGGGAGACGCCGCCGTGCTGGTGAACCCGGAGAACGTGTTCGACATCGCGCGCGGCATTCGCGACGTGCTGCTGGACCGGGCCCTGCGCGCCGAGTTGATCCGCCGCGGCCGCGAGCAGGCCGCCCGTTTCAGTTGGTCGCGCACCGCCGGCGAGGTCCTGGAGATCTACCGGGAAGCGGCGGAGCGGTAGGTCTCCGGCCGCCCGATGTTGTGCGCGCGCCGGAAAACCACTGCCTCACAAGGAAGGCCCGAAATCGGGGTCTGGCGCGTCTCGGAGGCCGGTTTCGAAATCCCGAGCGGTGTCTCGAAACTTCCCCCTCCGGAGACACGGGGATCGGTGGCGTTGTCCGGACGGTTGCGATGTGATCCTGCTTCTCTATGCATATATGAAGAACCGAGCCGCGGATCTGACCCCGAAACAGGTCTCGAAGCTCGCCAAGGTTGTCAAAGAGGAGTTCGGCGGTGAAGAAACAGATGTTTGAAGAGTTACTGAGCAGCGTACGCGAAGCCGGGGCGGTCCTTCGCGGCCGGCAGAAGCCTTCGCGGCGGATTGTCATCCGCTCTTCCGGCGTCCGGGTCATTCGCGAACGGACCAGCCTTTCGCAGTCGGAGTTTGCGGGCTTGATCGGTGTCAGCGTGAAGACGCTTCAAAACTGGGAACAGGACCGGCGGCGCCCTACGGGACCGGCCGCCGCGCTCTTGAGCATCATCGAGCACGATCCAGTGCTGGCAGTGAAGGCCATTCATCGGGTGTAAGACGCGGCGGACGACCGGCGGGGTCCAAGCGGGCGCAGTGGGCCGCCCCGCCCGAGAGCAATCCTTCGCGAGACAACTGGCTCGCAGCGTATACTCAAGGTGAATGCGCTAAGTTCCACAGCGGTGCCGCCATGAGAAACGCGAAGGACGCCGGCCCAATTGAGCAGTGCGCATCTCGTTCAGCCAGCCCGGGAGACGGGGGCCTCGTTGCGTCCAGGATCGTCCTGGCCTGCCTTCTCTCGGCATCCCTGCTGGCTGGGCAGACGGCATCGATCAGCCCATCGATCGAAAACGCCTACGTAGACAAGACCGGGCACGTTCAAGTCGTTCGCGGAGATGGCAAGGACGTCCAAATCCCCGGAGAGAAGGACCAAGTCTCAGCCGATTCACCTGTGGTCGCACCGGATCGGCAGACAGTGGGCTGGCTCGTCGAGATGCCGAACTGTTGCACTTCTTATCCCATTCCCACAACCCTTGTCATCTACAGGTCGGGCCGGGTCGTTCAGCGAATCGGCGACGGCATGATGATCTACAAGTGGGTGTTCCTCGACCGCGGCCGCCGGTGCGCGGTTTCTTCTGGAACGGTTCATGGGATGACCGGAATCCATCTGACCCTTTACGACTCGCGAACGGGTAAGACGCTGCGAACATGGAATGGCGACGACGGCGAGGTCCCACCGAAATGGGGGACCGAGGTCTCTCGTTAGTGGCAGGTTACAAGATATGTGCGAAAGAGCCGGAAATCGGGCTCTTCGGCACCTCAAGAGGCTGTGGCGGAATGACGGGCGCCGGGGCTCCCCACCTGCCCCGCATCCTCCATCTGCTAGCCTGAAATCATGCGGTTCGCCGATTCCATTTTTGCCGGGCGATTTGGCATCGCCACCCAGGACCTCGACCGGTACCTGGCCGAGGCGCTGGCGCATGGCGGCGATTACGCGGACCTCTACTTCGAGTACCTGCTCACCAGCTCCATCGGCATCGACGAATCCATCGTCAAGAGCGCCGCGCAGGGCGTCTCCATGGGGGTGGGCGTGCGCGTCATCGCGGGCGAGCGCACCGGGTACGCTTACAGCGACGACCTCTCGCCGGAGAAGATCCTCAAGGCCGCCCGAGTGGCGGCGCACATCGCCTCGGGGCCCAGCAAGATCGATAAGTTCGACCTCAACGAGGGCTTCCGCCACAACCTGTATCCGGTGCTGACTGCGCCCACCGAAACCGCCCTGGCCGAGCGCGTGGAACTGGTCAAGCGCGCCGACCGCGCGGCCCGCGCCTACGATCCGCGGGTGTTCCAGGTGCAGGCCATGTATGCCGACAACCTCCGCCACGTCCTGGTGGCCACCAGCGACGGCGTGCTCACGGTTGACCGCCAGCCGCTGGCGCGCCTGAGCGTGCAGGCGCTGGCGCGGCGCAATGGCGAGACGCCGCAACAGGGCCATGCGGGCGGCGGCGGGCGCGTGGACCTGGACTTCTTCCTCAAGGACAAGCCCCCGGAACACTTCGCCCGCGAGGCGGCGCGCGAGGCCATCGCCATGCTGGACGCCGCGGAAGCGCCGGCCGGCGAGACGACCGTGGTGCTGGGTCCCGGCTGGCCGGGCATTCTGCTGCACGAAGCCGTGGGACACGGCCTGGAGGCCGACTTCAACCGCAAGGGCGTCTCGGCCTTCAGCGGCCGCATCGGCCAGAAGGTGGCCAGCGAATTGTGCACGGTCATCGACGACGGCACCATCCACAGCCGCCGCGGCTCGCTCAACGTGGACGACGAAGGCCACCCCACCGCGCGCAACGTGCTTATCGAGAACGGCATCCTGCGCGGCTACCTGCAGGACAAACTCTCCAGCACGCTGATGGGCGCGGCGCCAACCGGCAGCGGGCGGCGCGAGAGCTATGCCCACATCCCCATGCCGCGCATGACCAACACTTTCATGCTGGCCGGCGAGAGCGATCCCGAGGAGATCGTGCGGAGCGTGTCCAAGGGACTCTACTGCGCGAATTTCGGCGGCGGACAGGTGGATATCACCAACGGCAACTTCGTGTTTTCGGCGTCGGAGAGCTACCTGATCGAGGACGGCAAAATCACCCGGCCGGTGCGCAATGCCTCGCTGATCGGGAACGGTCCCGAGGCCCTTAAGTACGTCAGCATGGTGGGCAACGACCTGAAGCTGGACGAAGGCATCGGGATGTGCGGCAAGGCGGGCCAGAGCGTGCCGGTGGGGCTGGGAATTCCCACCGTGAAGATCGACCGCATGACCGTGGGAGGCACGGCATGAGGGAGAATCATCTGCTGGATCTGGCCAACGGCGTGGTGCGGAAGGCCATGGCGCGCGGGGCGAGCGATGCCGAATGCACCATCGCCGAGGGCGACGAGTTCTCGGCCGAGGTGCGGATGCGCGAGATCGAAAGCCTGAAGGAGGCCGGTTCGCGCGGCGTGGGGCTGCGCATCCTGATGGGGAAGCGGACCGGTTCGTCGTACACCTCGGACCTTTCGGGCGAGGGCATCGGGCGGCTGGTGGGGTCGGCATTTGAAATTGCCGGCATTACCACCGAGGATCCGCATGCCGGTCTGCCCGAGCCGGAGGAACTGGGCTCGATCGCGGGCGACCTGCATCTGTACTCGCCGGGCATCGAGAACCTCGACCCGGCGCGGAACATCGAGTTGGCGAAGCGCGCCGAAGCCGCGGCTTTCGACGCCGATCCGCGCATTTCCAATTCCGACGGCGCTTCCTTCGATTCCGGAACGGCGCGGCACGTCTTCGCCAATTCACGGGGATTCGCGGGCGAGTATCGCACCAGCAGTTGCTCGCTGAGCGCGTCGCCGGTGGCGCGCGACGGCGAATCGATGGAGCGCGACTACTGGTTCACCATGGCGCGCGATCCCCAGGGATTGCAGGCCCCCGAGGAGGTCGGCCGGACGGCCGCCGGGCGCGCGCTGCGGCGATTGCACCCCGTCAAAGTCGAAACGCAGAGGGCGCCGGTGGTGTTCGAGCCGCGCACGGCGCGGTCGCTGCTGGACAGCATCTTCGACGCGGTGCATGGCATGTCGATCTACCGCCAGGAGTCCTTTCTGGCCGGGAAACTCGGCGAGAAGGTGGCGGACGAGCGGGTGACGGTTACGGACGACGCCACCATCCCCGGCCGTTTCGGCACGTCTCCGTTCGACGACGAAGGCGTGCCTTCGCGCCGCACGCCGGTGATCGAGCGCGGCGTGCTGAAAAGCTATCTTCTGAATACCTATGCGGCGCGCAAATTGGGCATGAAGACCACCGGCAACGCGTCGCGCGGCCTGGCGGGGAACGCGGGTATCGGCCACGGGAACTTTTTCCTGGAAGCGGGCGTCCAAACTCCCGGCCGGATCATCGCCGGCATCGCCAACGGGTTTTTTGTCACCGGGCTGCTGGGGTTTGGCGTCAACATCGTTACGGGAGATTATTCGCGGGGCGCTACCGGCTTGTGGATCCGCGATGGAGAACTGGCGTTTGCGGTTTCCGAGGTCACCATCGCGGGCAATTTGAGAGACATGCTTCTCGGCGTGGAGGCGGTGGGCGACGACCTGGAATTCCAGGGCTCGCTCGCGGCCCCCACGCTGAAGATAGGAGAGATGACCGTTGGCGGCAAATAGCGCGGCACCCTTGAAGGAAAAGCGGCAGGTCTCGATACCACCGATGCTGATCGTCGTGGTTCTGGCGCTGGTGGCGGGCCTGGCTGGATTTCTCTATCTGAACCATGTGGCCAGGCAGCCACCTCCTCCGGTTCCGCGTCTGACGGGTGCGGCCCACGATTATGTGCACAACGGGTTTCTGCCCATCTCGGACTTCAGGATGGAAGCCCACGAGAGCTACCTCAAGCAGCAGGTGGTGGAGATCACGGGCAAGATCGGAAACACCGGCGACCGGGTGATCGACACGGTGGAGATCGTCTGCGTCTTTCGCGATCCATACGGCCAGATGGTGTTGAGAGAGCGCGTTGCCATCGTCAAGAAGGGCAGCCGCCTGGCGCCGGGCGAAAGCAAGCCGTTCCGGCTGCCGTTCGACAACATCCCGGAAGGTTGGAACCAGGCGATGCCGGACCTGGTGATCGCGCGCATCGAGTTCTCTTGAGAGGTGCCCGGCGCCGCGGCCAGTGCCGCCCACCTCCCGCGGCGAGGCGCCCGTGGCCCCGGCGACGGTGTACGCTAGTGTAGACCTATGCGGAAAGGCGGCCATCGGGTTTTGCGCCATCTCGGACTTACCGAGAAAGCCTTCTTCGTCTGCGTCGCGGTCTTCCTGCTGCTGCATTTCTTCGACGCCCGCCTGGAATGGCAGGCCCTGCTCGCGCTTCCGGTTCTTTTCCTGGGACTGGCCAGCGTCTACCGCGCGGTGCGGCGCATTCTGCGCGGCGCGGTGTGGCGGCTGCGGAACCGGCTGATTGTCGCCTACGTGTTCATCGGCGTGGTTCCGGTCATCCTGATCCTGGCCATGGCGGGGCTGGCCGGTTACGTGGTGATCGGCGAGACGGCGGTCTATCTGGCACACCGCGAGCTGGACAGCCGTCTGTCCCAGATGCACCGGCAGGCCATGTCGCTGGTGCGGGTGCCGACGCGGGATCCGGAAGCGGCTTTGAACCGCATTGCCGATCAACTGCGCCCTCACTTTCCCGAGCTCGAACTGGAAGGCGCCGGGGCGCACGAACTGCACTATCCGCCGGAAGCCTTGGTGGGCGAGCCGCCGGCGAAGTGGAAGAACCGGAATTTCGGCCTGGCCGTCATGCGCCGCCACAGCGGGCGGGAAGGGCTCTACGCATGGGTCCACGCCTCCGAAGGCGGCACCAGGGTGACCATCGTGGCTCCCATCCGCTCCGACATGCTGGCCAACCTGGCGCCCGAGTTGGGCGACGTGACTTTCGTCGAGCCATTCGCCTCCGACCCCATGGGCCTGACCGGGTATTTCAAGCACTCGCACCTCCCGCCCAAGGCCAATCCGCTCGATTTCCGGATCGAGGGGCTGCGTCCCATCAACGTGTCCGACTGGGATTCGCCCCAAAATGAGCCGCGAGAACTGTACCTGGTGGTCACCACCCGCCCTTCGGCCGTGCTGAACACGGTTTTCCATAACCCCAACCGGAACGATGTCGTGCTCATCGCGCTGGTGATCGTGTCCGTCCTCCTGCTGCTGGTGGAACTGGCTTCGCTGGTGGCCGGCGTGCAGCTTAGCCGCACCATCACCGGCGCGGTTCACGAACTCTACGAAGGCACGCGGCACGTCAAGGACGGAGATTTCTCGTACCGCATCCCGGTCCAGGGCCACGACCAGCTTGCCGAGCTGACCGCGTCGTTCAACCACATGACCGGGAACCTGGGCCGTTTGATCGTGGTGGCCAAAGAGAAGGAGCGCCTGGAATCCGAGCTCGAAATCGCCCGCGAGGTTCAGAGCCAGCTCTTCCCCAAGGACGTTCCGTCGGTCGAAGACCCTCGAGTTGAAGGGCGTCTGCAACCCGGCGCGCGTGGTGTCGGGCGATTACTACGATTTCATGGCGCTGCCCGGCCACGCACTGGCGTTCGCCATCGGCGACGTGGCGGGCAAGGGCATTTCCGCGGCGCTGCTGATGGCCACCATTCAATCCACCATGCGCACGCAGTTGAGCGCCGCGAACGGCGACGGCCCGCGGCACTTTTCCACCGCGAAACTGGTGTCCACCCTGAACCGCCAGTTGTACGCTACAACGGGGCTCGAGAAGTACGCCTCGTTTTACTTCGCGCTGTGGGACGAAGCGTCCAACTCGCTGACCTACACCAATGCCGGACACCTGGCGCCCCTGCTGCTGCGCGGGTCGGAGTTCGAAACGCAGGATTCCAACGGCACGGTGGTGGGCGCGTTCCCGCACTCCCGTTACGAAGAGCGGACCGTGCCGCTGCGCCCCGGCGACCTGCTGGTGGCCTACACCGATGGCATCACCGAGCCGGAGAACGCCTATGGCGAGATGTTTGGCGAGGAACGGCTGCGCGAACTGCTGCTGAGGTACCAAGCTGCCGGCTCGTCGGAGATCATCGCCCGCGCCATGGAGGCGGTGGTCGAGTGGACCGGTTCCTCGGAACTGCAGGACGATATGACCATGATCGTGGCTCGTCACTTATGAAAGTACTGACTGTGGACCGGATGCGCGAGGTGGATCGGCGCACCATCGAACTGGGCATCCCCGGCATCGTCCTGATGGAGAATGCCGGCCACCGCGTGGTGGAGTTTCTCGACCGGCGTTTCGCTCCGCTCGCGTCGCAGCGGATCGTGGTGCTGTGCGGCAAGGGCAACAACGGCGGCGACGGGCTGGCGATCGCGCGCCAGCTCCACACCCGCTTCCGGCCGCTGGCGCTCGACGTGGTTCTGCTGGCCCCTCCCGAGGAGCTGAAGGGCGACGCGGCCGCCAATCTCCGCATGCTGGCCGCGGCGGGATGCCCGGTCTTGTCCGTCATCCCGGAACGGGCTCGCCACGCCACCCTGGTGCTGGACGCCCTGCTCGGCACGGGCATCGCCGGCCCGGCGGCCGGCCGCATGCTGGAAGGAATCCGCGAGATCAATTCGGCGTTCCCGCAGGCCCGCGTGGTGGCCGTGGATATTCCCTCCGGCATGGCCGGCGATTCAGCCGAGCCGGTTGGCGAAACGGCGCGCGCCGATGCGACCGTCACCTTCACCGCTCCCAAGCCGGCGCAGGCGCTGCCGCCCAATTGCGACCGCGTGGGCGAATTGGTGGTGGACGCCATCGGCAGCCCGGAAGCGCTTTACCAGGACGCCTGGCTGTCGCTGGTCGAGCCTTCGATGTTCGGCGCGCTGCTCGGACCGCGGCCGCGCGGCGGCCACAAGGGTACGTTCGGGCACGTGCTGGTGGTGGCCGGATCGCGCGGAAAATCGGGCGCCGCGGCCATGGCCGGAATTGCCGCCCTGCGCGCCGGCGCGGGACTGGTGACGGTGGCCTCGGCAGCCAGCGCCATCCCGGCCATCGCCGCCCATGCGCCGGAGTTGATGACCGAGCCGCTGGCGGAAACGCACACGGGTTCCATCCTGCAGGCCATCGATCTGGAAGCCATCGCCGAAGGCAAGACCGTGATCGCCATCGGCCCCGGATTGGGCCGCCACCCCGGCACCGACACGCTGGTCTCTACCGCCGCGGAACAGTTCTCCCAGCCCATGGTGTTGGACGCCGACGCGCTGGGCGCCCACGTATCCGGCACGCCCGGCCGCGTGCGGGTGCTCACGCCGCACCCCGGCGAAATGGCGCGCCTCACCGGCCTGACGGTGGCCGAGATTCAGAAGGACCGCGTCGCCGCCGCCCGCACCCTGGCCACCGCGCGCCAGGTCACCGTGGTGCTCAAGGGCCAACGGACGGTGATGGCTTTCGCCGACGGCCGCGTGTGGATCAACCCCACCGGCACGCCGGCCATGGGTAAGGGCGGATCGGGCGACATCCTCACGGGCCTTATCGCCGGCTTCCTCGCCCAGTTCCCGGCACTACCGGACGAAGCCGTCGCCGCGGCCGTCTACCTGCACGGACGGGCCGGCGAACTGGGCGCTCGGGCGCTCGGCGAGAAGTGTCTGCTCGCCACCGATCTGCTGCGTTACCTGCCGCAAGCCATGGAGGAATGTGCCGGCGTACCGGGCGTCCTCTGAGGCGGAGACCATCGCACTGGGCCGGCGCCTGGCGCGCGAGCTGCCGCCGCGGGGAGTGGTGCTGCTCATCGGCAACCTGGGCGCCGGCAAGACCACGCTGGCCAAGGGCATCGCGAGCGGCCTGCGGCGCCGCCGAACCTGACGATGTCACCAGTCCCACCTTCACTTTGATTCACGAGTACGGCGGCGGCCGCGTCTACCACGTGGACCTGTATCGCCTGGAGGAAGCAGCGCGAAGTGGCGACCCTCGGCCTGGAAGAGCTGTTCGAGCGCGATGCCATGGTGCTGATCGAATGGGGCGAGCGCTTTCCGCGCCTGCTGCCGGCCGCGCGAACCGAGATCCGCATCCGCGCCACGGCCAGCAACGAGGAACGGGAATTCGAAGTGGATATCTTATGAGCAAACAACCGTGGGCATTGATCCTGGGAGCGAGCAGCGGATTCGGCGAGGCCACCGCGCTGGAGCTGGCGCACGCCGGCATGAACATTTTCGGCGTGCACCTGGACGGCCGGGCGCGCGCCGCTCACGTCGCCGAAATCCAGGACCGCATCCGCCAGTTGGGACGCGAAGCGCTCTTTTTCAACTGCAATGCCGCTGACGACGGCCGGCGCCGCGACTGCGTGGAGCAGATGTCGGCTCGCCTGGTCGAGCCGGCTGGGACGCTGCGCGTGATCCTGCACTCGCTGGCGTTCGGCGCGCTCAAGGCGCTGGCCGGCGCGGAGGAAGTGGCGTCGCGTCACCAACTGGAATTGACCGCCGATGTGATGGGCCACTCGCTGGTCTACTGGGTTCAGGATTGCCTGCAAGCCGGAATGCTGGAAAAGGGCGCGCGCATTTTCGCCATGACCAGCGCCGGCGGCACGCGCGTGATCCCAAGCTACGGCCCGGTGAGCGCGGCCAAGGCGATACTGGAAGCGCACATACGGCAACTCGCCGTGGAGTTGGCTCCGGCGGGGATCACCGCCAACGCCATCCTGGCGGGCGTGACCGAGAGCCCGGCGTTGCGCCAGATTCCGGGGCACGAGAAGCTGGTGGAGTTCGCCAAATTGCGCAACCCGCATAAGCGGCTGACGCAGCCCGAGGACGTGGCCCGTTGCATCGCGGCCCTCTGCCATCCGGCGACTTACTGGCTGACGGGGAACACGCTGCAAGTGGATGGGGGCGAGAGTTTGGTGGGGTGAGTGGGCCTTGTGAGAGCGATGGAATACGACGATGAGCCGATCGATGCGATCGCGCCGGACGTGTTGAGAGTGCTTGCGAGGGAGCGGTTCTTCGAGACGCTGGGCAGCCGCGTCTTTTGTGTGATGGGACATACTCGATATCGAAAGCTATCCTCAGCGACTCCGGCTTCGACTCGGATGCGATCACCGATGTAACGCAGGTTCTTCAAGCCATAGGTGGTTGCTGCGACTGCGAAGTCTTGGACAATGTTGCCGAGGAAAGCCGCCTCAAATCGGAATACTGGAAAGCCAAGGCCGCGGGCAACCAACCGCCCGATGTGTGCAGCCACGGCCGCGAGGCGGCACCATGATCCCCCTCGACAAGTTGAGCGATGACGATTTTGAACGGCACGCTCTGGCGGTTCTGCAGCGCGAACTGGGGCTGGACGGTCTCGCCCGCTTCCTTCGTCTCTATCGGTCCGGCTCCGGAGACTACACGCGTGACCGTCACCGCTGGCTGGAAGGCGCGACGATTCGGGAGATCATGGCCGAAGTAGAGCGCCTGGACAAGCCCGCCGCGCACGTTAACGACACGAGCCATGACGCACGACAACACTCGCCGTAAGGGCCGGAGAAACTCCTCCACGGCTTCCTTAGGAGTGTGGCCTGGCAAGGGCTACCTGGGTTCGGCGAGTGGGATGAGCATCGGCACCCATGCCACGCCGGGATCGGCGCATGCGCAGTTGCGGAACTTGCCTTCTGCCCAAGCTCGCAGAAACTCCTCCCCGCTCATGCCGAGGTAGAGAGGGGCGGCGTTGTCAAGGATGGCGGCAGTTTCAGTGTTCGCGACTTCGTGGATACCCTCGCCCGATTCAGTCACATCGTTGGCCATACTCGACCGCCCAGCCATCCAGCTACCATGGGACACAATCCGTGCCAGGCTCGCCGTGCGCGAACGCGCCGGGATTACGCCGGCTTGCGCCTGGGGCGCTTGGCGGGAGCTTCCGGCTCCGCGAACTTGAACCCGGGCGGAAGCGGCTTGTTCTCGAGATATTCGAGCAGGCGGAGGTTATCGAAATTGAACCGGGCAGCCAGGCGGTGACGGTAAGCGTGCAGGTCGGCGAAAGGATCGTACCGCGTGGGCCGCACGCGGCCTTCAGTCGATGGCCGCTTGGAGGAATTGCCTGGGCGTGGTGATGAGGGGCGTTTGGTAGCCATGGCGTCTGACTGAATTATCCACCCGATCGCGGGTGAACGGGTTGGCGATGTGCTTCTGGTTCCAGGTGAGGAGGAGTCGGCAGCCGGAAATCGCTGCAGCGGCTATGTGGTTGGCGTCAAGCAGTTCAGCCGCTGGGAGCGGTCCGTGGGGTTTGCGGAGAGCCGCCGAGAGTTCGTTTATCTCGGACGTTCACAGCCGCGGACTGGTGGTCCTGGCGAGGAATCGGCTGCGGAGCCTGACGAGGCGCGCATTGGAATACTGGCTGCATTCGTCGAGCGTCGCGCGGGAGACGATTAGGGTGTAGCGGCTGCGGTAGGCGCGCCACCACTCGCGGCTGTCGAGCTGTTCCTGCCGGGTGCGGGAATCGCGCTTCAACGGATCGGCCAGACGGTTGATGAAACTCGTCTCCAGGTACACAGTCGGCCTTCTCAGGTCTTTCACCGGCTTCCTTTCTTTCAGAATGCGCCTAGCGAGTGGGGTTCATCGCCGGCCTCCGCGCCTGGCCCTCCCAGTCCTAGTCGTACGAACTTGGCGTTGCGGCGGATTGCACGCACGAATGGGCGGGGGATTTGGCGGGCTGCCGCGGTGGCGTTGCGAAAGCGCCATGCGCGCGCCCGGATCTGGAGCGGATCTGCGCGATGATCGGATGGCAGGGCAGGAATGCGCGTCGCGGGTCGCGAAAGCCAGGCGGTACCGCCGGCTCACTGCCGCCCATCTCGGGCTGGATGAGGGCGCCCGGCGGTTCCTGGATTGCAACGCCTGACACCCGTCACTATCGCTCTTGCTCGACCCGCAGCTGCGTGTCTGGTAGAATTCGGGGGGAGTACCGCTGCCCGCGCCCGCATATGCCGGCAGCCCCAATCCGATTGGCGCGGGGGAGGACGGACCTATGGAGTACAAGATTTTCGGCGCGCGTCAGAAGGCCCCTGGCGATTTCAAGGATGATCTGAGGGCGGTCCTGCGCCTAGATGACCAGCAGCGGGACGCGCTTGCGGACTGGTTCCTATCGGCCCGAAGCTATGAACTGTCTCGGCCCAGCTTGCCGGCCGCGGTTGCGGCGAGCACCTTGTTGCCCGACCAGTTCAGGCAGACCGCGAGAGTGATCCGGTTTCTGCTCCGCAATTGGCAGAAGTATGGCCTCGAACTACAGGACATTGAGAGGGATCTCTTGCTGCTGGGGTTTGACTCTGGGGACATCAGCGTTCTCTCTCCGCTTCTGGCGCGTCTTTCCCCGGCTAAGGAGCGGGTGTGGCTTGACGACGTGGAGTACAGTGAGCGTTTCGTCGGGCTGCCGGCGATAGCCGACGTCAACATCGTCTGGAATGCCCGCCCACTCTTTGGCGGCTCGTCCTGGCACTATTATCCGGCCGATGGCGACAATCACACGACGTTCCTTGGCCTCACTTATCTTGCGACGGTCGAGATCTTCACGTCCGACCGCGGCGTACGGCAGCGAACGGCGATCCAACTCGACGAGGACGACTTCCAACGGCTGTTGCGGGGCATGGAGCGTGCCGGCGAACAGCTCGATATACTGAAGGAACGCACCAAGGTGGTCGCGCCGCACGGGAAGAAGGACTAGGAGCCTGCCATGCCAGTGATGGAGTCTTATCGTCGCGACAAGGTTATTCCGGGCAGGGACTACCCGCCCCGGATCGGCCGCGAGTTTCGTCCCGGCAACCACGCTGCGGCAGCCCGCAGAGTCCTGCGCGTTTCCAGTCGCGGCGTGAGCGCGATTAGCGACGCGCAGCGGCTTGCCTCCAGGATCGCTTCTCTGCCGGAAACCGAAATTCGGCAACGCTATCACGAACTGGTTGACAAGCGTCTCGGGGGCGATCTCACGGTCCTGGAGCGCTTCGAATTGGAGCGAATAGAAATCCGCCTGGACGCCGAAGACCGCGATCCCGGGATCGAGGCTCGGGATCGCCAGTGGGACGCCGAGCGGGCCGAGCTTCTGGAGTCGATTGAAGGCCTCCTGCTGAAGCTCCGAAGGTAGTTCGAATCGATCGGATTCGGGTCATGGCCCTCTTTGCCCGCAGCGAAAATCCGCCGGCTCAAGTCAACTACGCGGGATACACACCGTTTCTGCGCAGGGACTTTCTCGCCCGCTGCGCTTACTGTGAGCGAACCGAGGAATACCTGGGTGGCGAGGAGGCGTTCGAAGTGGAGCACTTCAAGCCCAAGAGCAAGTTTCGCGAGCTTATCTGCGCCTACCACAACCTCTATTACGTGTGCCGGAAATGCAATGGACACAAATGGGAGACATGGCCGACTGAGGATCAAATCGCTCGCGGGCAGCGTTTCGCCGACCCGTGCGTGGAAGATCCATATGTTCATCATCTCCGTGAACGTGAGGACGGGGATGTCGATGGCCTGACGGAATGCGGAAACTATTCGAGAGGCCACATCCGCCTTGGCCGCCCTGCGCTTCGAAACTGGCGCCGTCAACGGAGCCAGGCCCGGCGAGACTTGCCACTCTCGACCGGCGTGGCCCGGTATCTGGAACCGCTGGTTTCCGCCAGCGAAGGGCCTGATCGCGACGAAGCGGTCGAACGATTGGCAGCCATCACGCGCCGCATCGAGGAATCCAAGCTGCGTTTCTCGATCGGGTGACGATCCCGGCCCGCAATTCCCCTGTCACCCGATTTGACAAGACCCCCCCGCGCCCGGTACGCTTAATAGTTTGTGGTAGCGACCAAGCGGAGAAGTGTGTCAATGAGTACGGAATTTCCATCCAAGAACGCGATCATACGTCAGTGGCATGTCCTCGATGCGCAGGAAATGGTGCTGGGAAAGCTCGCCAGCAAAGCCGCCATGCTGCTGATGGGCAAGACGAAGCCGTCTTACACACCGTTCCTGGACACGGGCGATCATGTGATCGTCATCAACGCCAGTAAGGTCCGCGTTTCGGGCCGAAAAGAAGAAGGCAAGATCTACCATCATTTTACCGGCTACCCCGGCGGATTGGTGTCGAAGAGCTTGAAGCGGGTCCGTGCCGAAAGGCCTGCCCGCCTGATTGAGGATGCCATCTTCGGGATGCTCCCCAAAACCAAGCTTGGTAAACAGATGTATCGAAAACTGAAGGTCTACGCGGGCGACAAGCACCCGCACGCGGCGCAGAAACCCACCGCGTTGGCCGGAAACTAAGGGAAGGTAGAAGTTTAGTGGCAGCGACGATAGTTCAATATCTTGGGACAGGCCGCCGCAAAAGATCGGTGGCCCGGGTGTTCTTGCGGCCCGGCAAGGGCGAGATCAAGGTCAACAACCGTCCATTCGAAAACTATTTCCCGACGGAGAGTTCTCGGGCCGCGGTGCGGCAGCCGCTGGCTGCTACCGAGACCATGGATAAGTTCGACCTGTTGATTCTCGCGGATGGCGGCGGCGTGGCCGGACAGGCGGGCGCAGCCCGTCTGGGCATTGCCAGGGCGCTGGTGGAGTTTAATGCGGAACTTCGGTCCCGGCTCAAGAAGCTCGGCTTTTTGACCCGCGACCCGCGCGCGCACGAACGGAAGAAGTACGGCCAGAAGGGCGCGCGAAAACGGTTCCAGTTCTCCAAACGATAGGTTTTCACGCGATCCGGGGCTGGACTTGTCCAGCCCCGTCGTGTGTGTAGCGGCTTTCCGTTTCTTTGCCGGCGCGCAAATTTCGCTTTGGACCGCGCGCCTGGTGAGGGGATGACGGGAAGCTTTCCCGGAGGGGTTCGTCCCTCCTCATTCGACTAGGAGGTAGTTTGCCCGCAATATCCATGAAGGAATTGCTCGAAGCCGGCGTTCACTTCGGGCACCAGACCAAGCGCTGGAATCCGAAGATGAAGGAATACATCTTCGGCGAACGCAACGGTATCTACATCATCGATCTTCAGAAGACGCTGAAGATGTTCAAGGACGCGGCCCGGTTTGTCGGCGAGATGGCCGCGCAAGGGAAAAACGTTCTCTTTGTAGGCACCAAGCGCCAGGCGCAGGAGGCCATCGCCGAAGAGGCCAAGCGCTGTGCGATGTACTATGTCAACCAGCGCTGGCTGGGTGGCTTGCTCACTAACATGCTGACCGTGCAGAAATCCATCAAACGCCTGAAGGAACTGGAAGGCATGGCGTCGGTGGAGGGCGGCTACGCGGGACGCCCCAAGAAGGAAGTCATCCGCCTGGAGCGCGAACGCAAGCACCTCGACCAGAACTTGGCGGGCATCAAGGACATGCCCGGGTTGCCGGACGTGGTCTTCGTAATCGATTCCAACAAGGAAGCCATCGCGGTCAAGGAGGCCCGCCGTCTGGGCATCCCGGTGGTCGCCATCGTCGACACCAACTGCGATCCCGACGAAGTGGATTACGTGATTCCCGGCAACGACGACGCGCTGCGCGCCATCCGCCTGTTCGCCAGCAAGATCTCCGACGCGGTCATCGAAGGCCGCGCGCTGGCCACCGAGCAGGACTTCACCGCCGACAAGATCGTCCAGGACGAAACACCGGCCGGCGAAGGCATGATGGAATACACGGAGTACGTGGATCCGAAGTACGCCGAGAAGATCATGGCGGAGAGCCTGAGCATGGCAGACGAACTGGCGCCCGCGGCCTCCCGCAAGGGCCCTGGTTCGGAGACCGCCGAACCGGCTGTCGACCCGGCCGCGAGCGAAGGCGTACATTAGATTACCGGCCGTTCCCGGACCCGGGCGTCCGGGAGCGGCCGAGATCCATACCAGATAAGGAACCAAGCAATTATGGCGGAAGTCACCGCGGCTTTAGTCAAGCAACTCCGCGAGCGCACCGGAGTGGGGATGATGGAGTGCAAGAAGGCGCTCGTGGCATCGAACGGCGATCTTGGGGAAGGCGAAGTCTGGCTGCGCAAGCACGGCATCGCAACCGCCGATAAGAAGGCGTCCCGCTCCACCAGACAGGGCCTCATCGGCACCTACATTCACGCCGGAGGGCAACTCGGCGTGCTGGTCGAGATCAACTGCGAATCCGATTTCGTGGCGCGCACCGACGATTTCAAGGAACTGGTCCACGACGTCGCCATGCACATTGCGGCCGCCGACCCGCGTTTCGTCCGCAAGGAAGACGTCACCCAGGAAGTCATCGGGAAGGAACGCGACATCCAGCGCGCCCGCGCCCTGAATGAAGGCAAGCCGCCGGCCGTGGTCGAAAAGATGATCGAGGGCCGCATGGCCAAGTTCTACGAGGAAATCTGCCTCCTGGAACAGCCTTTCGTGAAGGAGCCCACGCTGACCGTCGGAGATCTCGTCAAGACCAAAATCGCCAAACTCGGCGAGAACATGTCCGTGTCGCGGTTCGTGCGGTTCAAAGTCGGCGAAACCGCCGCGGAGACCGGCGGCGAAGAGCCCACGGCGGCAAAGTAAGATGGCCGCCTACCGCCGCATCCTGCTGAAGCTCAGTGGCGAAGTCCTGGCGGGCGGCGCTCCTTTCGGGATCGATGCCACGCGCGTCCGGGAACTGGCCGGCGAAGTGGCCGAAGTGGCCGCCGCGGGCGTGCAGATCGGCGTGGTGGTGGGTGGCGGCAACATTTTCCGCGGAGTGGCGGCAGCGGCCCAGAACATGGACCGCGTCACCGCCGACCACATGGGCATGCTGGCGACAGTCATCAACTCGCTGGCCCTCTCCGACGCCCTGGAGCAGATGGGCCATCCCACGCGCGTGATGAGCGCCATCGAAATGCGCCAGGTGGCCGAACCGTACATCCGGCGGCGCGCCGTCCGCCACCTCGAAAAGGGCCGCATCGTAATCTTCGCGGCGGGCACCTCGAACCCCTACTTTTCCACCGATACGGCCGCCACGCTTCGCGCCCTGGAGATCAAGGCCGACGTCATCGCCAAGGCCACGCACGTCGACGGCGTCTACGACAAGGACCCCCTCAAATTCCCCGACGCCGTAAAGTACTCGGAAATCGGCTACCTCGAGGTGCTTTCCAAGGGATTGGGCGTGATGGACTCGAGCGCCGTCGCCATGTGCCGCGACAACCGTCTGCCGATTCTCGTCTTTAATCTGAACACGACAGGCAATATAATGCGAGTGTCGATGGGTGAGCCCATCGGCACCGTGATCCACTAAGGGGTTGGCCCCGGGGCTCACCGGCCCGACCCCCCGGAGAGACTGCGATATGAAAACTGAACAGCCGGCAGCACCCAGCGGTTCCAATTTCCAATCGGTCAAAGAGGTCGAGGCCAGCCTGAAGACGCGCATGGAGAAGGCCGTCTCGGACTTGCAGCACGAGATGGCGTCCATCCGCACCGGGCGCGCGTCCCTGGGAATTCTGGACCATATCCGGGTCGACTACTACGGAACTCCCACGCCTCTCAACCAGGTTGCCAACCTGCACGTTCCCGAACCGTCCCTGATCACCATTCAGCCCTGGGATGTTTCGCAGATCGGACCCATCGAGAGGGCCATTCGCACTTCCGACCTGGGCCTGAACCCGGCCAACGACGGCAAAGTCATCCGCCTTCCCATTCCGCCCCTGACCGAGGAGCGGCGCAAGGAACTGGTCAAGAAACTGCACGGCATCGCCGAACACCACCGCGTCGCCGTGCGCAACGTGCGGCGTGACGGCAACGAGGCGGTCAAGAAACTGCTCAAAGACAAGAAGATCACCGAAGACGAAGACAAGAAAGCCCACGACGACACCCAGAAGCTGACCGATTCCTATATGCAGAAGATCGATCAGGGGGCCAAGAACAAGGAAAAAGAGATTCTGGAAATCCGGTAGTGGGGTCCAAACGGCAAAAGCAGCGCAACCAACCGCAAGGCGCGCCCACATCGTTCCGGAATCGCACCAAGCCGGTCTCCGAGAAGGTTGTGGCGTTTCTGGAGGGCCACAGCCGAAGTTTGGCTGTGGCGGCGGTGCTGTTCGCCTCCCTGCGTATCGTGGCCACTTACCACGTCTTCGACCACACCTCGGACGAGCCGGCGCACATCACTTGCGGCATGGAGTACCTGGCCGAGGGAACTTACACCTGGGAGCCGCAACATCCTCCACTCTCCCGCGTGGCCATCGCGCTGGGTCCTTACCTCATGGGGTTGCGGCCCCAGAACACTCCCCGCGGCGAATATCTGGCGCTGTTCCACGAAGGCGTGAACATCCTCTATAGCGGCCACCGCTATGAACTGGGGCTATCCCTGGCGCGCGCCGGCGTTCTGCCGTTCTTCTGGCTGGCCTGCCTGGTGGTGTACCTGTGGGGCGTTCGATACTTCAGCCACGCCGTGGCCGCCGCCGCCGTCTTTTTTTTCAGCTTTCTGCCGCCGGTGCTGGCTCACTCCGGGCTGGCCACCACCGACATCGCCCTGACCGCGTTTTTGGCGGCCGCATACCTGGCCGGGCGGGTCTGGCTGGAGCGGCCGAGCCTGGCGAACGGATTGCTGTTCGGCGTCTGCGCGGGTCTGATGGTGCTCTCCAAGTTTTCCTGCCTGGCGTTCTTCCCCGCCAGCGTCGCTCTCGCTCTGGTCTGGTATTTTTGGCGGGAACGCCCGAAGGTGGGCCGCGTCCTGACGGCCGCGAGGGAGCGATTCCCCTCGTTCGCCCTGGCCCTGCTGGCCGGTTGCCTGGTGGTTTGGGCAGGCTACCGATTCTCGTTCGGCAAGGTCCCCTTCGCCAGCTTCCGCCTGCCCGTGCCCGAATTGTGGGCGGGCATCGAGGAGGTCCGCCGTCACAACGCCAAGGGGCACCTGTGCTACCTGCTGGGCACGGTGGGAGGGACCGGCTTCTGGGATTTCTACCTGGTGGCGCTGGGCGTCAAGACGCCGCTGGGCTTCCTGGCGCTGCTGGGGGTGGGGATTGTCCTGGCCTTCCGCAAGCGGCCGCCCGCCAACGAACTCTGGCTCCCGCTGGCCTTCTCCACCGGCATCCTGCTGGTGGGAATATTCAGCCGCATCAACATCGGCCTCCGCCACGTCCTCCCGGTGTACGTGGGGTTCTCGCTGCTGGCTGCCGTTGCCGCGCTGCATCTCCTCGAAGCCGCCGGCGAGGCGCGCCGCTGGGTCCGCGCCGTTCCAGCCGTGTTGTGCCTGTGGTTCGCGGCTTCTTCCCTGCTGGCCCACCCCGACTACCTGGCCTACTTCAACGAGCTTGCCGGCAGCGAACCCGAGAACATCCTGGTGGATTCCGACCTGGATTGGGGTCAGGACCAGAAACGCCTCGGCCAGCGCCTGAGGGAACTGGGAGTCACTGACGTGAACTACAGCCCGTACATCGTGGGCGAACTTGAGCGCGAACACGGCTTCCCGCGCATCCACATCCTCAACCGCCACAGCCCCCTGCCCGGATGGAATGCCGTGAGCATGACCGTTTGGAAGGAGCTGCGCCTAGTCAACTGGCCGGACCGCTTTCCGCCCCGCGAACGCGTTGGCAAGTCCATGCTGTTGTGGTATTTCCCGCCACCTCCGGGTATGCCCCTGGTCTATCGGGAGTTTACTGCCAGCTTCACCGTCCGTGACCGGGCACCCGGATAACCTATTGAAAAGCCACGATTTGTAGTGCCGGTACGTCTTTACTTGTGTATTACCCTATTTGTGATTTGTTTGTAATGTTTTCTGTGTTACCCCTATTGACGTGCCGTCGCAGTTGCCGTATAGTTGTATTACCCTATATGGCAAGCCTCATCGCTAAGAAGAAAGGCAACCAGCTCTACTACTACGTCGTCGAGAGCGCCCGCGTCGACGGCCAGCCTCGCATCGTCCATCAGAGCTACCTCGGTTCCGCCGAAAAGGTCGCCGCTTTGGTCCGCGACCGCACCGCTCCGGTGCCCCTCTCCGCCACCATGCGCGACTTCGGCCTGCCGGGTGCCCTGTGGTTGGCCGCCCAGCAAACCGGCGTTTTCGAGTTGCTCCAGCAACTCTGGCCCCAGCCTCGCTCCGGGCCCTCGGCCGCCCACTACCTGCTCCTGGCCGCCATTCATCGCATCTGCCAGCCCGGTCCGAAGACCGAGGTGGCCGATTGGTATGGCCGCACGATATTGCAGCCGCTCTGGGGCTTTGCCGCGGAACGATTCACCTCGCAAGCCTTCTGGGATTGCTTCGACACCTTGGCCCCGGAGCGACCGTCCCCGGGAGCCTGCGACGAACTGGAGCAGGCACAACTGCGTCTGGTTGGGTTATGGAAGCAGAAGCAAATGGTCAGCCGACGCTTGCTGGGCTACGACACCACCAACTTCTACACCTACGTCGCCAGCACCAACACGCAGAACCATCTGGCGCAGCGCGGCCACAATAAGCAGGGCCGGCACAATTTGCGTCAAGTGGGACTCAGCTATGTGTTGGATGGCGAGCATGGCCTGAGTTTGTGTCACCACGTCTACGCCGGCGACATACCGGATGTGGAAGAATTCTCGGTCTCGTTGGCACGCATGTTGGGCATGCTGGATCGAAATCAGATCGCGCGGGACACGGTCACTTTGGTATTCGACAAGGGCTCGGCGGCCTTGGCCAACACGGTGGAGTTGGAGCAGTCGCAGGTGGGATGGATCGCGGCGCTACCTTGGAATCAGGCCCCCGAGGAGTTGCGCGAGCGGCCGATCGAACGGCTCCCCTCTTGCAGCAGCGAGCAACCCGGTGTGCATGCGGCGGGCGAAAAGATGCTGGTGCACGGCAAAGAGTATTTCTGCGTGGTGAAGTACTCGGCTTCTTTCGCGGGCGAACAACTCCAGAGTGTGACGACCGGCGTCAGCAAGGTGCTGCAATATCTACGGCGCCTGTCCTTGGATCTGAGTAAGCCCAAGGCGCGTTGGAACGAAACCCAGATTCGCAACAAGATCCAGCGTTGGTTGTCGCCGCAATTCATGGCTGATTTGATCCACTATCAATTGGAGTTGAAGGACGGGCATTGGCATCTGCAATTCGATTTTGATCACGCCGCATGGCTCCGCCTGATGGCTCATCGACTGGGCCGGACGGTATTGCTCACCAACCGCATGGACTGGAGCGCCGAGGAGATCTCTGCCGCCTACACCGGCCAGCAGCAGGTCGAGCAGGTCTTCCGCGGTCTCAAGGATGGGGAGTGGCTGGGCTGGGGTCCCATGCACCACTGGACCGACAGCAAGATCCGCGTGCACGCATTCTATTGCATGCTGGGCATCTCACTGCTTCAGTACGTGCACCGCCAGGCGCAGGTGGCATGGGCCGGCATCTCGATGGAACAGCTATTGGAGGAGTTGCGCCAGATCCTGGAATTTGTTCTCCTGTACCCGCCACAAGGTGACAAGGGCCCAAACCGAGTCGCCACAGTGCTCTCCAAGCAGACGCTGCCGCAACTGGCCCTGGCCAAAACGCTGGGGCTGGAACACCTCCGTATTACCCCGCGTGGGTAATACGATCACCGGCTCGCAACCCATTCCGAAAACAACTACTTATACTTTTGTTCCGACCCTTCGCAGTAAACTCCCGCTATCCGCCGGCGCGCTGAAGAGCACGGGTCCGCTGCGGTAAACTCGTTTCAGGGGCCCGTAGCTCAGGTGGATAGAGCATCAGCCTTCTAAGCTGAGGGTCGCTGGTTCGAGTCCAGCCGGGCCTACCAGTCGCCGGATGTAACCCGCGGCGATATCCTGCTAGTCTATGTTTAGTTGAGCACCGTGCTTCAGGGCAAAATCAGGGTCCTTCGTGTCATGGTACGGGTGGGATGTGCCGCCTTGCTGGCGAGCGCCACTTTGTCGCCGGCGGATCGCGGCATCGTGCCCATCAGCGTGTGCGAAGTGTTCCGCGATCTGCCCGCCCACGAGGGACAAACCGTCGCCGTGGTGGGCCGCTATTCCTATCGCACCAACGCCCATTGGCTGGACCAGCAGGGCTGCCAACCCGCTCCCGCCCTGACTCCCTCGCTTTGGGTGGTGGAGAACCTCAACGACGCACCCAAACCCCCCGGCGTCTTCGAGTTCGATGCGGTCGAACTCGACAAACGGCTCGTCGAAGTCCAGCAGCACACGCTCCTCGGCCGGTTTCGCTTCGGCAGTACGGATTACGACCGATGGGCCGTCGTCTACGGCCGGGTGGAGTCGCGCAAGGGCGAAGACGCTGCGAAATTCGGCGCGAACCTCGTCATTCGCGGCAACGCCATGATCATCTTCCTGCCCCGCCCGTAGCCGCGCCACGGTCGTCTTTCCAGTTCCACCACTTCAACAGCTCGGGATCGTGGCGGCTCTCGGAGGCGAAGTAGACGGCGCAGCGGAATGCGTACAGCGCGCAACGGTCCACCCGGTGGCCCTCAAAGCGGCAGAGAGCCTCGTAGAGCCGCTCGGGACTGCGGCCTCGCAGATCGGCCACCGCGTGGATACCGATCCGATAGAGATTGGCGGCGATGCTTGGTCCCACGCCCGGAATCCGCGAAAGCTCGCGGATGGCGCTGCGCGGCACGGCGCTCACTTTTCCGACCATACGCTAAGCTCATTCCCGTTGGGATCGGTGAAATGAAAGCGGCGTCCGCCGGGGAAGGAGAACGCCGGCTTCACGATGATGCCGCCGGCGGCGGCGACTGCCGCTTCGATAGCCGCCAGGTCGGTGGCATAGATGACCACCAGCACGCCTCCCTGAGCGACCGTGGCGTCCCTGGTGAATCCCCCGGACAGGCGGCCGTCTTTGAAACTGGTGTAGTCCGGCCCGTAGTCTTCGAACTCCCAGCCGAAGACGCGCTGGTAGAAGGCCTTGGTGGCGGCAATGTCGGTGGCGGGAAACTCGATATAGTCCATCTGGCAGTGATTCATAGAAATGGCGTCTGACCCCTTTTTGATGTCATTCGGCGTCGGAGGATTCAAGTGCAAGTTCCTCGGCATCCGCGGCCACCGCGATCTCCGCCGTCACTGCCGGCAGTTCCTGAACGTTCTTCAACTTCCCTTGAATCACGCGGGTGCGCCTGAGGCCGTCCTCGACCACCTTGTCGGCTTGACGGAGCTTCTCCTGGACTTTATCCAGAATGTCGGCGTACTTGCCGAACTGGGTTTTCACCGTGCCCAGCACTTCCCAGACCTCGCTGGAACGCTTCTGAATGGCCAGCGTGCGGAAGCCCATTTGCAGGCTGTTGAGGATGGCCGCCAGGGTCGTCGGGCCGGAAACCGTGACGCGGTGCTTCCGCTGCAAGGTCTCGACAAGTCCCGGACGGCGCAGCACTTCGGCGTACAGACCCTCGGTCGGCAGATACATGATGGCGAAATCGGTGGTCTTGGGCGGCTCGATATACTTCTGGGAAATGTCCTTGGCGCATTGGCGCACGCGCAGTTCGATCTGATGGGAGCACTCCTCTATGGCGTTCGCGTCGGCGCGCTCCACGGCGTCCAGCAGCCGCTCGTAATCCTCCTTGGGAAACTTGGCGTCGATGGGGAGCCAAACGCAGCCGTCCGGCTCGGCCCCGGGAAGTTTGATCGCGAACTCCACCCGCTCACTGGTTCCGGTGGTGGCTACGTTGGTGCCATATTGATCGGGCGTCAGCAACTGCTCGAGCAGCATGCCAAGCTGCACCTCGCCCCAGGTGCCGCGGGCGCGCACGTTGCTCAGCAGTTTCTTGAGATCGCCCACGCCGGCGGCCAGCGTAGACATCTCGCCCAGGCCGCGGTGTACCTGCTCCAGGCGGTCGCTGACGATCTGGAACGATTCGCCCAGCCGCTTCTCGAGCGTGCTTTGCAGTTGCTCGTCCACGGTGTGGCGAATCTGCTCCAGCTTCTGCGTGTTCTCGTCCTGCAGAGTCTTGAGCCGCTCCTGGACCACGCCGCGAACGGCTTCCAGCTTCTGGCCGGTGGTTTCCGTCAGACGCGCCAGTTCGGTGGACTGGGCGGCGGCCACGCCGGTGATGCTGTTCACCATGGAATCGTTGAAGCCCTTCAGCGTCTCGGATATCTCCGCGCGCATCCGGTCGAGCTTCCCGGCGTTTTCGACAGCCATGGCGGCGAGGCGCTGGTCGAGCGTGTCGCGGCTCGAGCCGAGTTGCGCGGCGAGCGTCTCCAACTGGGTTTTCTGGGCCGATGACATGGCGCCGATCTCGTCCCGGATTCCGCCGCTGAATGCCGCCAGCGCCGATTGAATCTCCTGCCGCAAGCCGCTCGAATCGCGCGCCGCCTCCTCGCGATTCCGTCCGATCTCCTCGCGCACCAGCCGGTCGGTTCGCTCCTGCGCCCGTTCGATGGCGTCCAACCGCGCCAGCAATGGCGCCAGGTCCACTGAGGGCCGGGCCTGCTTCCGCCACATCAGAATCTGCAGCGTCAGCACCGCCAGCGCCAACAGCGCGATTCCGATAACGGGCACTATCTGCATGGCTGCCTTCCGCCGCCCGGAGCCGGGTTCATTCGGGAGGCGCGCCGCGATACGGACGGAGCGCGCGGGCGATGAATCCCAGGCCGCCGGCCAGCAGCACCAGCATGAGGATGGTGTTGAACAGGCTGGTTGGCTGGAAGTAGATGTGCAGGTTGGCAATCACGCCGGCCAGGATGAAAATCGCGCCGGCCGCGGTCAGCAGCCATCCCGCGATGCTGCGGCCGTTCCAGAACAGCAGCCCGATGCCAATCAGCATAGGGATGAGGGTAAGGCCGAAGGAGTTGCCGCCGTAGAAACTCCAGTAACCACCGGCCACCGTTACCCGGTCGGCCAGAAGATATGCGCCGGCGCAGGCCATGGCGAAGCCCAGCAAGAAGTGAGTGAGCCCGCCGGAGGTTCCACCTACATCGCTGAAACGACGATCTGCCATGAGCCGAGGATAGCAAACCCGCGGCCCGGTGTCCGAAAGCGCCGCCCCCGCCCATCCCCTCCAGGCCTCATAATAGGAATTCGCGAGAAAACCATGACCTACCGCCAATTCAGGCTGGCCCTTGGCATCGGCGCCGGCCTCTTCCTCATTCCCGCCCTGTTCGCGGCTTCGGCCAACCAACCGCCCGGTCTGTTGAGCGACGTTGTTGACATCAGCCCCGATTTCCACGACTTCACCAACACCTTTTTCCTGGCCGACAAGCTGGCGTCGTTCGACCCAGCCACCGGTGCGGGCGCCATCTCCTGGCGCCGCAATCAGCTTGTCCCCCGCATCGCCTTCGACAACATGGAAGCCATCCTCCACCCCTACGCCGGGGAGACGTTCCCCGGCGCGGAGTACGCGGTGGACCCGAAGCTCCCCTTCACCATCGAGTTCGTCTCCCCGCGCGCGGTTCGCATTCGCATCCGCACCGCGGCTAACCCGCGGCCCGACACGCCCTCGCTCATGCTGGTGGGCGATCCGCCGCACGACGCGTCGTGGAAGTACTCGGCCATCCCCGGCGGCCACCGCTATACCAGTTCGGCCGGCTCGGTGACCATCCTCACCAATCCCTGGCACATCGAATTCCGCGACGCGCAGGGCAAGCTGTTGACCTCGACGCGCCACACCGCCGACAACCAGCCGCTGCTCGACCCGGTGCTGCCGTTCTCCTTCATCCGCCGCCCCTCGGACTATTCGCGCAGCGTGGCCGCGGTGTTTTCGCTGAGCCCGGGCGAGATGCTCTTCGGCTGCGGCGAAAGCTTCACGCGCCTCGATAAGCGCGGCCAGAAGATGGTGCTCTGGAGCAACGACGCCAACGGGGTGGAAAGCAGCCGCATGTACAAGCCCATTCCGTTCTTCATGAGCAACCGCGGATACGGCATGTTCGTCCACACCTCGGCGCCCGCCACCTTCGATTTCGGCGCAAGCTACAGCATCGCCAATCAGCTTCTGTTGGGCGACGACGATCTGGACCTGTTCGTCTTCCTGGGCGCGCCCAAGGACATCCTCAACGAGTACACCAACCTCACCGGCAAGGCGTCCATGCCGCCGCTGTGGTCCTTCGGCTTGTGGATGAGCCGCATCACCTATTCCAGGGAGGACGAGGTGCGCGCGGTGGCCGCCAAACTGCGCGAGAACCGCGTGCCGGCCGACGTGATCCATCTCGATACCGGCTGGTTCGAGACCGACTGGCGCTGCGATTACAAGTTCTCCACCACGCGCTTCAAGGACCCAACCAAAATGATGGCCGATCTGAAAAAGGACGGCTTCCACATTTCGCTCTGGCAGCTTCCCTATTTCGTGCCGCTGAACTCGCTGTTCCCGGAGATCGTCGCGAAAGGGCTGGCGGTCAAAGACGGAAAGGGCAACCTGCCCTATGAGGACGCCGTTCTCGACTTCACCAATCCGGCCACCGTCGCCTGGTACCAGGACAAGATCGCGGGCCTGCTGAAGATGGGCGCGGGCGCCATCAAGGTGGATTTCGGGGAAGCCGCGCCCCTCACCGGCATCTACGCCAACGGGCGCAGCGGATTCTACGAACACAATCTGTATCCGCTGCGATACAACAAGGTGGTGGCCGACATCACGCGCCAGGTAACGGGGGAGAACATCATCTGGGCGCGCAGCGCATGGGCCGGCAGCCAGCGGTATCCGCTGCATTGGGGCGGCGATTCCGGCAACACGGACACCGGCATGGCCGCGACCTTGCGCGGAGGCCTCTCGTTCGGATTGAGCGGGTTCACGTTCTGGAGCCACGACATCGGCGGGTTCACGCAGAAGCCTTCGGAAGAGTTGTACCGCCGGTGGACGCCGTTCGGGATGTTGACCTCGCACAGCCGCTGCCACGGCGCGCCGCCGCGGGAACCGTGGGAGTACAGCGCGCAGTTTCTGGACGAGTTCCGCCGCGCCGACGAATTGAAATACCGGCTCATGCCGTACATCTACGCCCAGGCCAAGGATTCCTCCGAGCGCGGGCTGCCGATGGTGCGGGCGCTGTTCGTCGAGTACCCCGGCGACCCCGGCGCATGGCTGGTGGATGACGAGTACCTGTTCGGGTCGGACCTTCTGGTGGCGCCGCTGATGGAGAGCGGCTCGACGGGGCGCCAGGTGTACCTGCCCAAGGGGCAGTGGATCGACTTCCAGACGGGCAAGGAGTACTCGGGCGGCTGGCAGCAGATCGAGGCGGGGCAGATTCCGGTGGTCCTGCTGGTGCGCGAGGGCGCGATTGTGCCGCAGATGAAGCCGGCCCAGTCCACGTTGCAGTTGGACTGGAAGAACCTGGAGATGGTGGTTTACGCTGCCAGCGCCCAGGCGGCGCAGGGGTTGGTGTGCCTGCCCTCGGATAATGTGCTGCGGCGGGTGGAAGCCGCCCGGCGCGGCAATGCGTTCGCGCTCGCCGCCGATCCGCTGGCGGGCAAGGCCGCCGTCACCGTGCGCCTGTCCTCCACCAGGTAGATGCGTGGCCGGCTCCCACCCGGGGGCCGGCTACTTCTTCCAGCCCGGCGTCTCGAAGTACGCACCCACTGGCTGCGCAATCGTGAGATATAGCTCGTGCGTCTCCGGCTCCATGTACTGGTAGAAGATATCGACAAAAACCGTGCCGGACTTGGTGGTGGCCACTCCCGTGGATGAGCTGAAGTTGCCCTGAGCCGACAGTCGCATCGCGCGGTCCACTCCCTGATCGGTGGAGAACGCGGATATCCCATAGCACCGCGCCACGTCGGATTTCTGTCCGAAACGGTAATGCAGGACCAGGTCCTGGCATGGCAGAGTCAATTCCTCTCCCGCCGGCTTGGTGATCTTCACCGTCAAAACCATGCCCCGGTACTTTTCCGGACTGGTCTCCTGAAACTTGCCTTCTCCGGCGTCAAGCGAGGACACGAAGGTGGCGTCCACAATCTGAAACTTCAGCTTGCTCAAATCCAAAACCTGGGGCGGTTTCCGGTCCTGGGCGATCGCCTGTGTTGACAGCGCGCCTCCCACCGCCAAGAGCGTGGCCACCAACGTGGTCCTGAGGGCGACATTCATTTCCAGCCTTCTGAGAATCAGTTCGAGATACCTGGATCGGAACTATATTACCACCGGTTTCCGCGCTATTTCGCCGGATCCCCGTAGACAATTCCGCGTCCGTGCGAACCCACGTAGACCCGGCCGTATTGCTTGGGATCTCCCGTGACTTGCAGCACCAGGCCCCACTGGTGCCGGTCGTCGTTGATTCGCACCCAGGTTCGGGCCGTGTCACTCGAGCGCAAAACGCCGCGCTGGCCGTTGACCACGCCAACCAGGTACAGCGCCGCGTAATCCGCCCCCGGCGCCGCCTTGCCGAAGCCGAACGCGTGGATCTCACTCACGCCGTCCATACGGGCGAAGGTGGCGCCCGAATCCGTGGAGTGGTAGAGCCCGTTGAACGCCGCGAGCCACAGGTCGCCTTCCTTTCCAGGCGTGGTGTACAGGTGGTCCTGGCCGCCGCGATTGTCGCCGCGGGCGGCGCGCTTCGGCAGTCCGTCGGGCAGCGTCAGAGCCCGCTCCGTGAAGGTGGCCGCCCCGTCCGTGCTCAGGAAAAGCTTCCCCTCGAATAGAGACATGGCGTAGAACTTTTTGGGATTCACGCGGTCGGCCACCGGGCGCGCGCCGTTCGGCAAGCCCTGCGCCAGCGTCCAGGTGGCTCCGTTGTCGCGGGTGACATACGCACCGCCTTGCAGTGTCCAGACCCAGATGGCGCCGTCGGCGGAGAGGGCAATGGATCCACCGCGGCTATCCGGCTTCGGCATGGCGGCCGGCGATTGCCACGTCTTGCCGCTATCGAGCGAGTAGCTGATATTGAAGCCAGGGTGATGGTGCGACGACACCCCCACCCGCACGACCACCTCGGGTTTGTTTTCGGCGCAAGCCACGCCCGACGTGTTGTTGAAGAGCGGCGGCTCGTTCGCGCCCTCGGGCTGCGGCTTGTCCAGATCCCAGTGGGTGAACCCGCCATAATCTCCCACCGCGGAAATCAGGTGCGCGCCTTTGGTCGGGCTGCAAAGGTCGAGCGGCACGGTCTCTTCGATGCCCGTGGCCATCACGCTCCACCGCGTCGGCTGGTTGGCATCCATGGCGGTGAGGTTGAACGTCTCCCACCCGCCGTAGCCAGTGGTGAACATGGCGTGCCTGGAATCGGCGGGGTCGATTTCGATATCGAACATCCAGTGGATGGGCGTGCGCGCTACGTAGGGCGCGAGCGAGCTATCGAACGTGCCGGCCCCGCCAGTGGCGGCCGTGCCGCCGAACACCGGCTTCCAGTGTGCGCCGCCATCGATGGTGCGGAACATGTCGTCCTCGCCGCCATTTCCGTTCATGCGCCCAAACGTGCTGGCGATAATGACCCGCGGGTTGTGCGAATCCACGGCCACCGCCGCGTACCCGAACGCCTGGTTCTGCGCCGGGTCGGGCTTCACCGGCGTGATGTCGCTCCAGGCGGCGCTCCGAGGATCGAACTTCCAGACGGCGCCATCGGTCATCCGGCTGGGGCCCGGCGACGTACCGTAGGAGAGATACAGGATTCCGTCCGATGCCATCACCATGTGGGTGGGCCGGTATTGGGTGGGCTGGCCGGGCACCGCCTGCCATGTCTTGCCGGCATCCGTGCTGCGGAACAGGTTGTCCCGTCCCATGAGGGAGACCGCGGCGTAGATGGTGGAACTGCCCTTGCCTTTGGAGCCGCTGCCAGGATCGAAAAGCGTGACCACGATGCCGCTCCCACGGCTTGCCCGGCCGCCTCGCCCGGCGCCGCCCGCCGGAGGCGCTTCGGTCACGTCGGGGAAGCTGTCCACGCGGTTCCAGGTCGCCGCGCCGTCGGTGCTTCTCCAGAGACCCGCCTGGCGCGTGCCCAGGTAGAGCACCTTGCCGTCGTTGGGGTCCACGGACATGCGCTCGCCGTTGCCGCGGCCATCTTCATTGCCGCCGAACTTGAAGGGAACGTTGGTCCGCTCGAACGTCTGGCCGCGGTCCTTCGAACGCAGGATGGCGCCATTGGGCGTGCCTGAGTTGGTGTAGGTTCCGCAGGCCAGATACACGCGATCCGGATCCGCGGGGTCCACCGCGATGCTCTCCACACCCATCAGGTTGAGATCTTCGTAGGGAACCCAGTCCAGCAGGGGGTCCCACCGCTTGGCCCGCTCATTCCAGCGGTACGCGCTGCCCATATCGGTACGGGCGTAGCGCACGCCCGTGGCGGTGGGATGAAAGACGATGCCGTCGACGAATCCCCCACCCACAATCTGCACGCTCTTCCACGTGTATGGCTCCGCCGCAGGCCGATTGCCCTGCGCCATGAGACTCGCCACGGCCGCCAGCACGCCCACCGGCGCCGCCAGGAATTTCCGATTCGCGAACATAAGCTTCTATTGTAGGGCGGACCCAGGGGTCCGGGGGGTTGGTTGGGTCGCCCCGCGGATGCGCGACGTGGAAGTGGACGCCAAGCCGAGGCGCGCCCTCGTCCCGATCTTCGCTCGCAGATTCAAGTACCTGCAACTGGCGGGAAGCCGGCCAGGGGGCCGGCCGCGGACGAGGGCGTCCGCCCCACAGAACCTCGGGCGCCGGCGGTTTCGTTGTTAGAATGAATCTGTCAGGCCTCATTTCTTGCCTCCTATCTCCAAACAGAAAAGGCTGCGCCGCGAGCCCCAGCCAGCCGCGCCCATGGTTTCCGGGGAGCCGGTGTCCGGGTTTCTGGAACGTTATGCCGGGATTCTGACGGTCGCGCTCGTCCTCATCGCCTCCCTCCGGATCGCCGCTACCTACACGGTTTTCAGTCACACTTCCGACGAGATCGCGCACGTTGCCTGTGGCATGGAGTGGCTCGCCAAGGGCATTTACACCTGGGAGCCGCAGCATCCTCCGCTGGCCCGCGTGGCGGTCGCACTGGGCCCCTATCTTTCCGGTGTCCGGCCACAGGAAACGCCGCATGGCGAGATTCTTCAGATGTTCAAAGAGGGCGCCAGTATCCTCTACTCCGGCAAGCATTACACGCGGACCCTGACGCTCGCGCGCGTGGGCGTTCTTCCGTTTTTCTGGGTCGCCTGCCTGGCGTTGTATGTTTGGGGGCGCCGCTATTTCAGCCGTGCCGTGGCCGTCGTCGCCGTTTTCCTGTTCACCTTCATCCCCACGGTCCTGGCTCACTCGAGCGTGGCCACAACGGACATGGCCCTGACGGCGTTTATGACGGCATCCTTCTTAACGGGATTGATCTGGGTGGAACGGCCGACAGCCGCGCGCGGCGTTTGGTTCGGAGTTTGCGCCGGCCTGATGGTGCTCTCCAAGTTCTCCTGCCTGGCCTTCTTCCCGGCGATCGTCGCCCTGGCGCTGGCCGGCTACTTCATCGTGGAGCGCCCCGGCATCGGCCCCGTCCTGCGCGCGGCCAGGGCGCGGGTTCCCACGTTTGGGCTGGCGGTTCTGATCGCGCTGGTGGTTATCTGGGCCGGCTACCGCTTCTCCTTTGGCGAGGTTCCATTCGGCGGCCTGTCGCTGCCATTTCCGGAACTGTATGCCGGTATCCAGGAAGTTCGGAACCACGCCGCCAACGGCCATCCGTGCTTCCTGTTGGGAGAGATCCGGGACTCAGGCTTCTGGAATTTCTATCTTGTCGGTCTCTTCTACAAGTCGCCACTGGCGTTTCTGGCGCTCCTGGGCATTGGCCTGGTTCTGACCTTCTGGAAATACACGCTCGCGCGGCGGCTATGGCTGCCGCTGGTTTTCTCCGCCGGCACGCTTCTAGTCGGAATCTTCAGCACCATCAACATCGGGATCAGACACGTGCTCCCGGTTTATGTGGGCTTCTCCCTGCTGGCCGCGGTGGCGGTGATGAAGCTTCTGGAGGCGGGCCGGAGCAGAAAGTGGGTCTGGGGGCTATTGGGAGTCCTGGTGCTGTGGATGGCGGCTTCCTCCGCTCTCAGCCACCCCGACTACCTCGCCTACTTCAACGAGATGGCGGGCAGCGAGCCGGAAAACATCATGGTGGATTCCGATTTGGATTGGGGCCAGGACGTCAAGCGGCTCGGCACGCGCCTGCACGAAGTGGGAGCGACCAGCGTCGCCTGGTCGGGCTACGTTTGGGCCGACCTGCAGGGGGAACATGGATTTCCCAAAATCCGGCCGCTGGACCGCTTCCACCCCGTGGAGGGCTGGAACGCCATCGGCGTCACCCTCTTGAAAGCCCATCGGACCATCCTGTGGCCGGACCAGATCAAACCGCACTGGCGCGTGGGTAAGTCGATTTACCTGTGGTACTTTCCGCCCGCGGCATCGCCACCCGCCAGCAACCAGCCCGCGGGGCGGTAGTCTTCGCGCGCCCCGGCCGTCAGCGTTTCCGCCCCGGACTCTTCCGCCGCGTCTTGCGCGCGCCCGCGGCCGGGGCCGCGATTGCTGTCACGGGCGCCGCGGCGGGCGGCAGGTGACGCCACATCATCCCGAGCAGCGCCAGCCACAGCGCCGACGACAGGGCGCACGGGGCCCAGCCTTCGCCGAAGACATCCCCCCATAACGTCACCGAGCCGCCGTGGCGGGAATACCAACCTTGCCAGAGTCTCTGGTCTTCGCGGACTGCCACGGCGAGTGCCCCCCGGACATCGGCCAGCTTGCGGGCGAACACCGGACCTTCGCCGCGATACCGATCCAACTCGCCCTGCCACTGCTTGAACATCGCGTTCTGGTGCTTTTCGATCCAGTTATTCCAGGCATCCCGCGAAAGCGACTCCGGCCCTGGGACACCCGTCGCGAAGCTTCCGTTGACGAAGCTCAAACCGCTGAATACCGTACGTTCCGGGCTGTTCTCCAGGTTCTCCACGCGTGCCTGAAGCATCACTCCCAGCGGGAAATCCACCAGCGCCCCCGCCAGAATGAGGCAGGCCACCCAGCGCCGCAGGCAGAAATTGGCGGCCAGCCAGGCGAGGCCGATCATCTCCATAGGAAGCAGCGTGAGGTGTGCCAGGCCGTTGTAGTCGCGCTCGCCGACCACGGCGATTCCCAATATGACCGCTGCGGGAATCAGCATCAGCCAGAAGGAACGTTCCGCGCCGGCGCCGTGCTTTCCGCGGTAGAAGCCCAGCAGCAGCCACACCACCAGCGGACCGCCCACCGCGCCCATGCCGAAAATCAGGTTGGTCTGGTAGACGATGAAGGCATTGTCGCGGATGAAGCCGGCCAGGTTGGGCTGATCGAAGGCCTGCCGCGCGCCATCGTAGTCGCGCAGGATGCGCGGCACCACGCTATCGTACAGGTTCGCCGCGATCTTCTCCGGAGCGCTGCCCGGGTACCTCCGGGCGTCCGTGACGGCGGTGTTGGAGGCGAAGGTGATGTGCGCCCCGTAGACCGCCAGCGACCATCCAAACCAGGTTGACAGCAGCAAGCCGCAGAGCCCCGCAATGGCGCCCATCTCCCTAAACCTGGAGCCGCGTCCGCGGAAGGTCGTGTAGAGATAATGCAGCGTCAGAATCACCACGTACGGGCCGGCGGAATAATGGGTCAGTATGCCGGCGGTAAGAGCCAGAAACGCTGCGATCATGCGCCGCGAATCGTTCTTGCGGAGCGCGGCGAGATAGAAGGGTATCGCCAGAATCACGAAGAAAGCCGCCAAAGCCTTGGTCCATGTATACGTCGCGGTTTCCATGATCAGGGGGCTCATGGCGAAGATCCCGGTCAGGGGCAGCACCGCCCATTTGCCCAGCCGTTTGCGCTTGCCCGCCACCGCCGGCATCAGCAGGCAGCAGGCCAGAAACGGCAGCAGGTTGAGGACCAGGAAGACGAACTGAAAGACTTCGAAGCGGTCGCCGGCCTGCCCCAGAAAGAAGGCGCCGAGAACGTTCATCATCGGCGGACGCGCTGGAAGTTCGTAGCCGGGATAGATGGCGGTGTGGACCGGGAATCGCCGCAGGAAAAACAGGCACCGCTGGAAATGTTCCAGCCAGTCCCCGGCCCATCCGCAGCCGGAATAGACGCGGATCATGGCCAGGATCGACAACGACCACGCCGTCAGGAACCCGAACCCCGCTACCACGCGGCGCACCCGCGAGATTCCGAACAGCGTCCGAAGATCGCGCCGCGCCACAACCGCCAGCACCACGCAAATGGCGGAAACGGCGAAATACGCCGCGGGCTGGCTGCCCGGCGCCAGCACATAAATCGCCCAGGTGGCCAGGTACAGCAAGATCAACGACAGCCCGACGGAGGCGCACAACTTCTCCAGCGGATTCCAGCGGAACCGGCGGACCAGGAAGAACCCGGGAACGAACGAGCACACTGCCAGCAGGATGAGGACAAACAACAACTGCGCGGCCAGCATAGGCTCAGTGTAACTGACCGGGCGGCGTGCTCGCGCCCGCGGGCATACCGCGCGGCGCTTCGCGGCTACTGCAGCCGGGGACGCATGGATTCGTTGGAAACCAAGCCGTCGAAGATGGCCAGGACCTGCTTGCGGTAGGCGTAGATGCGCCGCAGGTTTTCGCGGAAGGAGTGCTCGAAATCGCGCGCACGCATCCACTTGTCCATTGTGGACCGGGGCACGTCGATATCCTGGCGGAGTTCCTCGACGTCATGGCCACGCAAAAAGAGGCCGTAGAAGAACGCGGCTTCGCGTTGCGGGGCCAGGGGGTCGAATTCGTCCGCCGCCATCATAAAACAGATTCGCGAAATGTCAGTATACAAGCGCGGAAATGGAGACGGCAAGTCCGATTTCGCGGGCGCACCCTGTTACCATGGCAGCCTGGGAGGAATCGGGGATATGCCCCAACGAATCGATGCGCCGGCGCGCGTTCAAGCCGCGGGAACCAAGCCCAAACTGATCGACGAGTACATCGGTGCGGTGAATTGCGGCGAGCACGCGGTGAGCATTGCGCACATGCGCAGTCCGGGTGGATGGCAGGAGCCCGGACAAACTCCCGAGTTCGACGAGTACACGGTGGTTTTGCGAGGTATGCTGCGCGTGGAGCATCGGGACGGGGCGCTGGAGGTTCGCGCCGGACAGGCGGTGATCCTACGCCGCGGTGAGTGGGCGCGGTATAGCACGCCGGAACCGGATGGCGCCGAGTACATTGCGGTCTGCGTGCCGGCGTTTTCCCCGGGAATGGTTCATCGCGACGCCTGAAGCGGCGGGGGCTGGCTGGCTTCCGCCCTCATGGACCGCGTCCGGAATTCATAGCGCTGAATGCGCACCGCGGCATGGGTATCCTCGGAGCGCACCACGCGGCCGATCGCCACGAACTTGAGCGGGCAGGTTCCGCCGAGCTTCGCCGGCCAATTGACGGCCACCTCGACGGTGCGCCCCACCGGCAGTTTCTCCCGGGTCGTGAACAGGATTCCGCCGCTTCCCATGTTCAGCGTTTCGCCGACGCCGCTCGTGGCCGGCGATTTCGAAAGGATTTCCCGGTAACTGGCCTCTTCCTGAAGAGGATAACGGCCATTGGTTCTTCTCTCCGGTACGCTTCGGGGACGGGAGGCGCCGGTTGGTTCCGTGGTCATGCTCATAGTGACTTTACGATAGCCGCTGCTTCCAATCCGCAACAATAGACTGAAAGCCCCAAAACCCTCCTATTTCGGACTGGTACTTTGGTAAGGGCTGCGGACATCCAGGGCCCGTGCGGCTGGCTGGTGCGCCTGCCCCCGGACGCGGCATGACCGCTAAAACAGGTTCGCCGGGCAGCCGAGACCGGAAACGGCGGCTTGCGCCGTGGCCATCGCCTGGTCCGGTTTCCCGGAATTGCGATAGGCCAGAGCGACATTGCGCCCGGCTTCGCAGAGGTGGTCATGCACCAGTGGACACTGGGGGTTGAAGACGGTCTTGTTGCCCCGGGTTTCGACGGCACAGGTGAGGGGCGCGGTCTGGTTGTAGAACTGCACGATTTCGTCCCTCAGGCGCGGCGCGCGCGGATCGATAAACAGGCCTTCCATCAAAGCCACCGCCGGCCGGCCGGGGTCGCCCAGGTCGCGGTACACCTGCGATTCCTCTTCGGAGAACTCCGCAATCGGTGAAAGAGCCCGTCCATAGGCCAGCGATTCGAGAGCCTCCTGACGTTGCCCAAGACGCCGCTGAACGCGGCCCAGTTCCAGGTAACTGAGTCCCAACCCGGTTTGGAACGCGCCCTTGCCATGCGCCAGGTTGACGCGATTGTACTGTTCGCGCCCGGCCAGGTCGATGCGCCGCGCGCGCTCCAGAACACTGAGCGCCTTGCGATACCAGACCTGGCTCTGCGCGGGATCGGAGAGGCTTTCGCCCTTGAGGCGGTAGCACATGCCCTCCACGGCGAACGGACGGGCGAGATTCTCTTCGTCGTCGAGGCGGTCGAGGATGGCGGTGGAGCGCTCGGCTTCGCGAATGGCGCGGTCCAACGACGGGTGGGGAGCCGTGGCCAGCAGGTTGGCCAGAGTGGAGTGGGGCTTGAAGGAGCCCGGGGAGATTTCGGCGGCGCTCCGCCAGAGGGCCGGATCGTCCCGCCAGTCGAAATTGCGGAGATACGTTCGCGCACCCCATGCCAGGCAGAGAACCCCGGCTGCCGCCATGAAGGTCCGGTTGGGAACGCCCGGCAGCCGCCGCCGGAGGGCTTCGAGGCCCATCACCACCCCCAGCGCCAACCCGAGCGAGGGCAGGTACATCCAGCGTTCCGCCATGATGCTGCCCACGCTGGTCAGCAGGTTGGCGGTGGGCGCCAGGGCGGCGAAGAAGAAAGCGATGGCGAAGCACGGCAGCTTCCGCCCGCGGCGCCAGGCGCGGATGCCAAGCGAAGCCGCGGCCAGGCACACCGCCAGCGCGAGAAGGGCCGCGACGTCAGGCCAGCCGGAGGATTCGCCGAATATCGGAATCTGGTTGTAGGAATAATCGCAGGAGAGATGCGCCGGCCAAAGGAACAGCCACACGTACTTGCCGATCACCTTGATGGCCGTCAGGGCGGCGGCGACGGGCGGCGCGCCGATCAGCGGATTGTCGACGAAGGGGAGCGGCGCGATGGCGATGTGGTCGAGCATCCGCCCGCGGAGGAAAAAGAAAACGGCGAACGGCGCCGCCACCGCGGCGTAGCCGGCCACGAGCGGCCCCCACGGTTTGGACCGCCTGAAGGCGGCGTCGTAACACAGCATGGCGGCGACGACGGCCACGCCGCTTTCCTTGGAGAACACCGCTACGGCCGCCGACACGGCCAGCCCCGCCAGCCAGGCGGCTTTCCGGCGCCCCACGGACTGGCCGCCGCGAATGTGGCACAGCAACCCCGCGAATACTCCGAGCGCCGTCAGTTCGTCGGCCCGGCCCACGATGTTGGTGACCGATTCGGTGAGCAGGGGGTGCAGTGCCCACAGCGCGGCCAGCAGGCCGGCCCACGAAATCTCATCGAGCAGCAGCAACCCCAGGAAGTAGACCAGTGCGATGTTGATGGCATGCAGCGCGAAATTCACCCAATGATAGCCGGCCGGGTTCGCGCCGTTGCCCAGCACCGCGTAGTTGAACAGGAAAGTAAGCGTGGTCAGCGGCCGGTAGAGTCCCGTGGTGACGCTGGGATACCAGTATTCCTCGGTGAAGATCTGCCGGACATTGGCGGAAGTTACGGCTCGTATGCGCGCGTCCTGCCGGATGGCGATCCCGTTGTCGAAAGTGAATCCGGCCTGAAACGAGTTGGAGTAGGCCAGCAAGGCGGCGAACCACAGGCCCAGCAGGATGGGCAGGTGGCGCCGCCACTGGGCAGCGCGCGGCGGCGGGACGGGCGCAGCGGCGGCGGGGGATGCGGACACCGGCGCGGGACGCTTGCGAGTCTTCTTCATGCCAGTCCTGGAACTCCGCCTAGCGTCCTCGCCAGTCTCACGGCGCGGAGAATGGCCGCGGAGAGCGCCTCGGCGGCGGCCACGCCCAAGGTATTGAGATCGGCGGCGTGGCTGCCCAGAGAGAGCGCGAACACCGTGTCTCCATCGAACGTGGTGTTCACCGGGTAAATGGTCCGCGCCATCCCCAGCGAGGCGAGCTGCGCCAGTTTTCGAGCTTGCACTTTGGTCAGACGGGCATTGGTGGCGATGACGGCCAGGGTGGTATTGCGGCCGCCGAAGCCGAGCGCCGGACGCTGCTTCATCTCCTCTTCCGTGCCGGCGAACTCGCGGCTGTCCGGCGCCTTGCGGGCGCCCGCCACAATCTTGCCGGTGGCCGGATCGCGAACGTCGCCGAAGGCATTCACGGCCACGAGCGACGCCACCAGCACGCCGGAAGGCAACTCGACCGTGAAGCAACCGATTCCCGACTTCATGGCCTGGCGCATGCCCAGGATCTTCCCCACGGTGGCGCCCGTGCCTGCGCCCACCGAGCCCTCGGCCACGGGGCCATCGGTGGCCGCCGCCGCCGCGGCTTCGCCCATGGCCAGGGTGGGCCGCACATCGGCCTTGCCGATGCCCAAATCGTACAGAATCGCCGCCGGAACGATGGGCACCTTGGCCGCACCGGTGTCGAAGCCAATACCCTGCCGCTCGAGGTAGCGGCGCACGCCGGAGGCGGCTTCCAGTCCGAAGGCGCTGCCGCCGGCCAGCAGGATGCCATGAATCCGTTCGGTTACGTGGCCCGGGTCGAGGGTTCCGATCTCTTCGGTGCCGGAGGCCGAGCCGCGAATGTCCACGCCCGCCACGGCGCCCGCTTCGCACAGGATGGCGGTCGCGCCGGTGATGCCGTCGAAATCGGAAACGTGTCCGGCGCGGATTCCGGGGATGTCGGTAAGTCCTTTCATGGCCACCTTTGTCCGGTATTGCGGATCAATTGGTATGGTAGCATCGGATCTGGGGAAAGCCTGATTGCTCGATCTGTTGAAAGGACCGTTCATCGCGGCAGAGGAGTTCTTCACGCTGACGGGCCGGGCACTGCGGAACATTTTCCGCCGCCCGCACTACGGCGCCGACATTATCCTCCAGATGGACTCGATCGGGGTGGGCAGCCTGATGCTGGTGGCCCTCGTCGGCTTTTTTGCCGGGGTGGTGATGGCGTTGCAAATGGCCCACGCCCTGCGCAGTTACGGGCAGGTCAGCAAGACGGGAACCCTGGTGGCCATCACGCTGGCGCGCGAACTCGGGCCGGTGTTCAGCGCCCTGATGATGGCGGGCCGCAACGCCACGGGAATCGCCAGCGAACTGGGCTCGATGAAAGTGACCGAGCAGATCGACGCCATGCGCGCGCTGGGCACCGACCCGATTCAGAAGCTGGTGACGCCGCGCGTGGTGGCCACCGGTGTCATGCTGCCGCTGCTCACGGTGATCGCCGACTTCGTGGGGCTGCTCGGCGGGTGGATCGTGGCCGTGGCATTTCTGGGTCTGACGTCGGTGCAGTACTGGAACTCGGCGTGGCGCTCGCTGGAGTGGAAGGACGACGTTTTGCAGGGCCTTCTGAAGCCGCTGGTGTTTGGCGTGATGCTCTCGCTGATCGGCTGCTTCTACGGCCTGCGAACCACCGGGGGCACGCAGGGCGTGGGCCGCGCCACCACGCAGGCGATGGTGACCTCGGCGGTGTTGATCCTGATTCTGGACGTGATGATCACGAAGATTTTCGTGGGCCAGGGTGGCTGATGGCGGAATCCTCCGGCGAGCCAATTCTGCGCTTCGAGAACGTCAGCGTAGCCTTCGACGGGATCTCCGCGCTGGTCGACGTTTCGTTCCAGGCGCTGGCCGGCGAATCGCGGGTGATCCTGGGAGCGGCGGGGAGCGGGAAGACCGTTCTGCTGAAAATCGCGCTCGGTCTGACGCGGCCCGATTCGGGGCGGGTGTTCGTCTTCGAACGCGAGATCGACGCCATGCCGGAGCGCGAGCTGATGGACGTTCGCAGCCGCATCGGCATGCTGTTCCAGGAGGGCGCGCTCTTCGATTCGCTCACCATCGAGGAGAACGTGGCGTATCCTCTCGAGAACCAGAAAGCCATTCATTGCCCGAAGGCGGAAGTGCGCCCGCGAGTGGTGGAAGCGCTGAAATTCGTGGAGTTGGGCGATACTCTGGAGAAGTTTCCCAGCGAGCTTTCCGGCGGCATGCGGCGGCGAGTGGGGATTGCGCGCGCGGTGGTCACCGTGCCGCCGCTGGTGCTCTACGACTCCCCGACGGCCGGACTGGATCCGATCACCGCGCACACCATCATGACCCTGCTCATCAAACAGCGGGATCTGGCCCGGACTACCACGCTGATCGTCACGCACCGCTGTCAGGACGGCAACCTGGTGGCCAATTTCCGCTACAATTCGGAACAAGGGCGCCTGGAGCCGGCAAGTGACCGGGCGCGGCGCGGCGCGCGAACCTCGTTCATGGTGCTGCGCGAAGGCCGGCTGGTTTTCGAGGGCGACCAGGACCGGTTGGAAGCTTCAACGGATCCTTATATTTCGAAGTTCGTGAAGCGGCGGGTATAGACGATGCCGGATCGCAGCAAGATCAAGTGGTCGCAATTGAAGGTTGGGGTGGTGGGGCTGAGCAGCTTCATCATCCTCGGTGTGCTGATCTTCCTGCTCACCAGCACGCGCGGCATTTTCCAGGACTTCGTCCTGCTGCGCACCTACATGGACGACGCCTCGGGCATCACCGACGGCACCGAGGTGCGGCTCAACGGCATCAGCCACGTGGGGTACCTGGAGAGGCTGCAACTCACCGGCTCGCCCGACCGGAACCGCACCGTGGAATTCGACATGAAGGTCCACACCCGGTTCCTGAAGGATATCCCGGTGGATTCGGTGGCGGGGATCGGCGCGGCCAATCTGCTGGGCGACAAGTACATCAACATCACCCGGGGGAGCAGCCCGCGGACCGTGCAGGAAGGCGCGGTGCTGCTGTCGTTGCAGTCGCAGGATATTCCCGAGATGCTGGCGGCTTTCTCGAAATTGATGAGCTCGTTCCAGACCAGCGTCAACCGCATAGACAACCTGCTGCAGGATGTGGAAGCCGGCAAGGGCAATATCGGACTGCTGCTGAAGGACGACGAGCTCTACAACCGCCTCAACGCCCTGGCCTCGGAAGGGCAGACGCTGCTCTCGGATGTCCGCAACGGCCACGGCACCATCAGCAAGCTGCTCTACGACGACTCGCTCTATCAGCAGGTGACCGTGTCGCTCAAGCGCGTGGACGCCATGCTGGCGGACCTGCAGTCCGGCCAGGGAACGGCCGGCAAGCTCCTCAAGGACCCGGCCTTGTTCGACGAGGCCCAGAAGACCATTGCGGAGATCCACTCGCTGGTTGCCGATGTGAACGCCGGCAAGGGGACCGTGGGCAAGCTGATGAAGGACGACCAGCTCCATCGCCGCCTGGACGATCTGCTCGCGAAGCTCAACGCGACCATCGACAAGATCGATGCCGGACAGGGCACCATCGGCCAGCTCATAACCAATCCGCAGCTTTACAATGCGCTCAACGGCGCGACCGGAGAACTTCAGTCGCTGGCCGCCGACATCCACGCCAATCCCAAGAAGTTTCTGACCCTCCACTTGAAGATATTTTGAGCGTCCGCAAACAACTCGTGGTGAACGCCGACGATTTCGGCTTCACGCCCGACGTGAACGAAGGCATCGTGGAGGCGCACCGCGAGGGCATCCTGACGGCCACCACCCTGATGGCCAATGGGGCGGCCTTCGACGACGCCGTGCGCCTGGCGCGCCAGACGCCCACGCTGGACGTGGGCTGCCACCTGGTGCTGGTTAGCGGAACGTCGCCGCTCACCGGCAAGCCGTATCCGCTGACGGTGGCGCGGCTCATCGCCGCCATGGCGAAGCGCGAGATCCGGGTGTACGACGAACTGGCCGCGCAGGTGCGGCGGACGGTGGATGCCGGCATCCAACCCACGCACCTCGACACGCATAAGCACACGCACCTGGCGCCTCCGGTCCTGGACGCAGTGGCGCGGGTGGCGCGGGAATTCGGTATCCGCTGGGTGCGCCGGCCTTTCGATCTCCCGCTCACCACGCTCAAGGGCGCGGTTCCGCTTGTCGGGCGGATGACTAGCGGCAGCCTGGGTTTCCTGCGGAAACGGTTTCACCGCGTGCTCGAGCGTCACGGTTGCCGCACCACTGGCCACTTCGCGGGCTTTCAGATCACCGGCCGGTTCTGCACGCCGGAGCTGGTGGAATTGCTGGGCATGCTCCCCGAAGGGAGCACGGAACTGATGGTGCACCCGGGCCGCTGCCGCGAGCCGCTGCGCCAGGCGCGTACGCGGTTGAAGGAAAGCCGCGAGCGCGAACTTGAGGCGCTGCGTGGCTCCCGAGACGCGCCAGGCGATCGAGCGGCACTCGATCGAACTGGTGAATTACTCCGAATTGGCATGGAGTAAGGCCGCGCGCGGCCCGCCGTCATTGGGCGAGCATTCCGGCGGCTTGCCGGCCAGCAGGCAGTAATCGGAGCGCGGGGAGCCGGTGGCGAATCCAAGCGACCATGCTTCGAACGAGCGCGGCAGCCTCGCAGAGAACCAGCCGAGGTTAAATGGCCATTTCTGGGATTGCTGCGGGCGACGGAGCCTTCCGGCCGGGGACCCACAGCCCCGCCAGAACCACTGAAAGTCGGCACCAAGATATTCGGCAACGTGAGGTCAGCGGCCAGCCCTTCCGGCGGCGACTCCGCATCACCGCGTAGTACAGCGCAATGGCCGGAAGCATCCCGAGCCAGAGAACCAGGCGAAACCGCCGCTCGGCCGAGGCGCGCGATTGAGGAACAGCGCGGTCCACATATCCGGCAGAACATCTTAGCGGACTGCGCAGCTGCCGAACCGATTCCCTACTTAAGCGACTCCATGTCGATCACGAAACGGTACTTCACGTCGCTCTTGAGCATGCGCTCGTAAGCCTCGTTGATCTTCTGGATGGGGATGATCTCGACCTGCGATTCGATCCCGTGTTCGGCGCAGAAATCCAGCATCTCCTGCGTCTCCGCGATGCCGCCGATCAGCGAACCCGCCAGTGCCCGCCGCTTGAAAATCAGATTGAACACGGCCGGCGACGGGTGTGGCGTTCCGGGAGCGCCCACCAGGCACATGGTCCCGTCGCGTCTTAACAGATCGAGAAAAGGGTCCAGATTGTGCGGCGCAGCCACCGTGTTGAGGATGAAATCCAAGCTGCCCCGGTGCTTCCCCATGGCGCCGGCATCGCGCGAAATGGTCACTTCATCGGCGCCGAGCTTCCGCCCGTCTTCCACCTTGGACTGGGACGTGGTGAACAGCACGGTGTGCGCCCCGAAGGCGTGCGCGAGCTTCACGCCCATGTGCCCGAGGCCGCCCAGACCCACGATCCCCACCTTCTTGCCTGGGCCGGCGATCCAATGCCGCAGCGGCGAGTAAGTGGTGATGCCCGCGCAGAGCAGCGGGGCGGCGGCCGCGAGATTCAGCTTGCCGCTCACGCGCAGCACGAAGCTCTCGTCCACCACGATGCGGCCCGAGTAACCTCCGTACGTCACCCCGCCGGTGTGCTTGTCGGGACTGTTATACGTCAGGATCATCCCGGCTTCGCAGTACTGCTCCAGCCCCTCGCGGCACGAGGCGCAGGCGCGGCAGGAATCCACCAGGCACCCCACGCCGGCCAGATCGCCGATCTGGAACTTCGTAACGGCGCTTCCCTTGGCAGTGACCCGCCCCACGATCTCGTGCCCCGGCACCAGCGGGTAGACCGTGCCGGGCCAGTCGCTGCGCGCCGTATGCAGGTCGGAATGGCACACGCCACAATAGGCGATTTCGATTTGGACGTCGCGCGGGCCCGGCTCGCGGCGTTCGAGTTCCCATCGTCCCAGGGGCGCCGTGGCGCTCGGGGCTGCGTAGGCAAGTGTCTTGATCATGGAATCCGCTCCTCCCCACCAGTATATGCCGCGGGGTTGTGGGGCGGACCCCCAGGTCCGCGCGGGACGCCCTCGTCCCGCTCTTCCCTCGCGGGATCGAGTGCCGGGAACTGGCGAGAAGCCGGCCAGGGGGCCGGCTGCGGACCGGGGGGTCCGCCCCACATCACATATCCGTGCGGTACAGCGCCTCCGCCACGGCCTGGTAAACCGGCTCGGCTTCGGGTTTGAGCCAGTGCAGAAACACCGGCATGTACTGCGCCGGGTTGTCCGCCTGCATCGACCGCAAGCCCTTGATTCCGCCTCCGGCAATCGCCTTTCCGAGCAGCAGTCCGCGGTCGCGAACGCGGAAGACGCGCACGTCGATTCCCAGGCTCAGGTTGTCCTTCCCCGTCATGCAGCCCGCCCCCGGCTGCACCTGGATGTTAACCACCGCGTCAGCCCCATCGGCTTCCACCGGCGCCACGCCATCGGCCTGCAGCGCGGTATTCATGCCACGGGCGATGGCGCGCACGATCTCGATTTCGTGCCTGCCGGGCGCGGTGGCGGCAGCCTGGAACTGCTCCAGGATGACCCGGTCGAGAGAGAGCCTGTCGATCCCGCTCCGCAGTTCTCCGGCGCTCATGAAACAGGAGCTGATAAGGTGCACCGGCGTCCAGCCGGCGTTCACCACAACGCACGGCCGGGCGGGTTGCGGAAGCGCCTGCAACGCCGCCTCGTGGCTGCCGTGGCCGGCGGGCGAGAAGGTGGCGAGGCCCCATGCCGTGAAGCCGCTCTTTTCGCGCGCGCGGGGGTTGGCGCCCTTGGAAAGCAGCAGGCGGACCGTCTCAGCGCGGCCGTGCTGCGCCGCCAGCATGAGCGCGGTGCGGCCTTTGAGGTCCGCGCCATCGATGGGCAGCCCTTTCTCGATCAGCGCACTCACCCGCGCGGTCTGGCCTTTGGACGCGGCCTCGCGCAAAGGCGCGGCCGGATCGTCGGCAATCTGGGCCGGCGCGGGGCGCGGCAAACAGGCGGCCAGCAGGAGCGCGGAGAGAATGCTTCTGGCTATCGGCATCATCCTCAAGGATAGCGAAGCGGGCGGATCAGGATTGCTTGCGGAGACGCGCTTCAATCATGCCGTCGCCGACCAGGCTGATCCAAATGGCGGCAATCTCGGCCCAAAGATCAAATCGCATCAGGCGGGTCGCACCGAGCACGAACACGAGAACAAGAGTTCCCCGCAGCAGGACGATCCACCTGACGAGCCGGCCCGCGCGGGAACTCCCGGCGGGGGAGGACATGTCCGGGCCCCAACGGCGGAGCGCCGCACGCGCCGCGAGGTAAGCGGCGGAAATGAAGAACACGGCTGCGAGGTTATTGCGGAAGTGTCCCATGGCCCGGCCTTCGACTCCAAACGGTACTCAGGTTATCAAAAAGCGGCGCCGTACGACGCGCCGCGAGCCGGAAACGGCAGCAGGCCGGGGTCCAGGATGCGCGCGTCCATCCAGCCGGCATCCTGAAACTTGCGCGGCGACGGCGTAAACACCAGCTTGTAGCTAGTGTCGTCGAAGGGAGGGCCGGGCGGCGGCGCGCTTTGCTGATTGGCCAGGGCGAGATACTTCAGAATGGCGTAGATGTCGGCCTCTTCCGGCTGGCGGACGGCGAAGCCGCCGGAGCGGAACTGGATCGATGCTCCCTGCCCCGAAAGCCGCCACACCAGGAAGGCGCAGCAATCGACGGCGTGCTCGAACCACGGGTCGAACTCCGGCGCGACGTCGCGGTCCAGGTACACTTCCACGGTCTGCTCCCGCTCGCGGGCGAACTCGCGCACTTGCAGGCTTCCCACGTGCGCCGACGCCTTCCAATCCACGTGGCGCGCGCTTTCGGAGATCTCATAGGGGCGGATGCGGTAGAAGTCGCGCCCCAGGCCGCGGTAGTGCGTTTCGATCTCGCCGGCGATCCCCGCGAGCAGGTCCTCGAACCCCGGTTGCGGGTCGATGGATGGATAGACCACCATGTCGCGCCGCAGCGTCACGCGCGCCCTCTTCACCAGGAAGCCGAACGGAAACGCCGTGGAGAACGCGAAGCTGTTTTCACGGTACATGCCGCGCCGCGGAAAGCGCACTTCCACGGTTTCTTCGAGCGTGGTGCGCGGCGGGATCAGGGGAAAGTAGACGCCGGACCGCAGCGCCGGGCTGGCAGGGTTGCGGACGGCCTCGACCGCGATGGAGAACGACGGAATGAACCACTTCTGGTTGCGCACGAACAGCTTGCCCGGCGCCGCGCGGCCCACGGAGACGTGTTCGGGCACCAGAAAATCCAGTTCCAGCGCCGCCAGGCACAAGCGGCTGCTGAACCCCGCGGCCAGCAAGGTGGCCAGCATGGCCGCCGCGATGAGGAAGAGCAGGTTGTTGCCGGTCAGCATGGCGGCCGCCCCCACCACCAGCAGTGCCAGCGTGAACGCCGCCCCGGTCCGCGTGATCTTGTAGCGGACGCGGCGGGAGAGGAACGCGCGGAATCGTCGAAAAAGCGCCACCGGTGCCGATTATTGCATGCCGCCGGGCCTGGCGGGCCGCCGGTACGGGTTTGCCCGGCCGCCGTTCCTCACATGGAGCGCAGCCACGCCTCGACGCGCCGGTTCTTCTCGCGCCCCTCCTCGGTCTTGTTCGACGCCACCGGATTGCCGGCCCCGAAACCGGACACCGCGGCCGGGGCGATGCCCCTGCGCCGGAACTCCTCCGCCACCGCGTTGGCCCGCTGCAACGAGATTGCCTGGTTGGTTTCGCTTTCCCCAATCGAATCCGAAAACCCGCACAGCACGACCCCGCCGCGGTTCTGGTCCGGGCTTGACAGAAAGCCCGCCACGCGGTCGAGGTCCGCCAGCGCCCGGTTGTCCAGTTCGCTGCTTCCCGGCCGGAAGCGAAAGTTCAGGCTGAGCCGCTCGGCGCCGGCGATTTCGCGCAGGTATTCGAGAGTGGAGTTGGCAGCGGCCGCGGCGGACCCGGCCTTCACGTTCAGTTCCACGAAACCGTTCTGCGCCACGATGTCCTGGCCGTCGCTTCCCAGGGCGAACTCCACGAACCTGCGCACCAGAGGATCGGGCGATGCCGCAATGTAGAAGAACAGCCGCCGCGACAACAGGTAGTCTTCGGTGGCCACGGTCAGGCGGTTGGGCACGAGAGGCGTGGTTCCCGCCTCCGAAACGGCGACGGCCTTGGCGCTCCGAATGTAGGGCAGGCCGATGAAGCCGATGGCGTTGGGATCGCTGGCGACGCGGTCGGAGAGATCGCGGCTGTCCTCGAGGCGCACGGCGCCGGCCACCAACTGGCCCTTGCCCAGAACCAGCGCCTTGAAGGTGTCGTAGGTGCCCGATTTATCGTCGCGCGCCAGAACCTTGATGGGAGCGGCGGCGCCCCCGGCGTCCCGCCAGTCCGCGATCTCGCCCGTGAAGATCCTGGCCACCTGGCTGGTGGTCAGCGCCGATACGGCATTGCTCTTGTTCACGATGATGGCCAGCCCGTCCAACCCCACCACGTGCTCGCAAGCCGGCGATGTCATGTCGCCCAATTTGGCGAGGGCCGCCTCCTCCTCCGGTTTGATCGGCCGCGAGGCCATGCCGATATCGCATTTTCCCGCTGCCAGGTCGGGAAACGCGGTGCCAGAGCCGTGGGCCTGAATTTCGATCGCCTTGGGGCGCGCATCTCCGGGCATGGTCCCAAGCACGCGGAACTCGTCGGCGCGTTGCCCCGCCACAGTGCTTATTGCCTGGGCGCCCTGCCGTTTCAGGAACGCCTCCGCCAGCGCACCGGCCAGTTGTGCGCCGATGGTATTGGAACCGTGCATGCTAAGAACGATCTCGGGCTGCGCGGGCGCGGGTGCCTTACCCATTTTCTGCAAGAGTTGCGGATAGAAGCGCCACAGAGCCACTCCCCCGCCGATCAGGAACAGGATCACGGCCGCGAACACCAGGAGGCGGCCCGAACGGCCTTTCGACTGTTTTTCTTGTGGCATAACAGACCTGTTTATCAGCCCACTGTTGCATCATGATGAACTTCGGACCGGTTTCTCCGTTTCCCGGTTTTTGAGCGATCGGCGCTGGATTTGCCCGCGCGTAACTCCGAAGTCATTCGAATGTAATTTGCGCCTGCGAAAATGGACCTGAGTCCGCTACCAGCCGGTTGAAAAGCCGCGGCTGGCTCCGCTGCCCCAAGTCGCATTTCGCTCGCCGATCGAGGCATTGCCTGGCGTAGCGATGCGGCTGGCATCGCCCATCGCGAGTATTTCAACCCGCTGCAGGACAAAGGATGAAACGAATGCCCGTGTGTGAACGTGAGAGTATCGAGGAAAGTCCCGCTCCCGCCTACGAAGAGTTGGAGGTTGGTATGGAGACTCGGCAGGCAACCGCGCCCGTCCGGGGCCGTCGCCGCCGCTATCGCTGGGGAGTCGCCGCCCTTGCCGCGCTGGTCTGCCTGGCCGCCGGCTTTATCCATAGGGGCGTCACAAGAACGCCAATCCGTATCGAGCCGCTGCCCTTCGGATTCCGGGCACAGCAGCGCCAGGACCACCTGCTCCTGATCTGGAACCCCGCCGCGCGGGCCGTTCGCAACGCAACCAGGGCCACTCTCTCGATTCAGGACGGCCGCCAGAGCGAAGATGTCGAGTTGAGCCTGGCGACGCTGCGGCGCGGCGGCGTCCGGTATTACCCGGTCTTCCGGGACGTTGGTTTCCGCCTCACCTTGGTTGACTCCCCGCGGCAGACGGTCAGCGAGCAAGTTCACCCGAGTTTCCGCCCCTGATGGGGGCAAGCCCGAGCTGTCGGGCAAACAGGACGATTGCCGGCGGTCTTCCCGGGCTTACGTACCCTGCGGAACCAGGGGTGCGTGGAGTGGCCTAACGCCGGCCGCTCCCGAGCGGGCGTTTGGAGAGAGGTCGAATTCCGGGGCCCACGCAGCCGGTGGTGGGCGCCCAGGTTTACGCGTCTTCAGGCCGCAGGAACCAGATCCCTTTTTTGGGGATGCTGCCGAAGTCGGACGAAGGCCGGTAGCCGCAACTGCAGTTGCACACGAAGCGGTAGGCTATCCGCTTGGCCGGCGGCCGTCCGTAGAGGGCCTCCTCGACGTCGATCATGCCAGTCACATGCCAGCCGTCGAACCAGGGAAAGGTCCATCCGCGGCGAAACGTGCCAACCACGATCAGCGTGGCGTCCCGGCCAGTCGAGTATTTCCCGGTCCCCCGCTTGGCGCCAGCCACCACGGCCAGGACTGCCAGCATCGCAAGGACCCGGGAACGACTCCGTAGAATGACCCGGTTCGGTTCACAAGCCCGCAGGTGAGACACCCAGCCGGATCCCGAAGTTCCCGAGAATAGGTCCGCGCGATACGCTGCTGCTGGGGTCAACGGAGGGGCTGACGGATATCCGGGCCGGGGATGGATGGCTGGGACGCAGGGATTCGAACCCCGATACGCAGATCCAGAGTCTGCAGTCTTACCGTTAGACGACGTCCCAACAGAATTCCAGTTTAACAAATGCGGCCTGGGGGAATCCAGGCGAGTCTCGTAGTACACTGGAAATCGCCTGAAGGTGAAGCATCCGGGGCCGAAAGCGGGGCGACGGAAGCGCGCTGGCGGGTATAACAGTCCCCGGCGGAACCGGGGGGTTGGATGAAAACTGCTCTGATTCTCGGGGGAGTGGTCGCGGCGCTGGTGGCGCTGGAATGCGGCAACCAGTACCTCAGGATCAGGCGCGATCTGTCGGCCCAACGGAAAGCCGCGCGTGCCGAGTGGTCCAACGTCGGCGTGGCCCTGGAGCGCCGCGCGGCGCTCATCTCGCGCTTGGCGTCGAATGAGGGATTGGGCGAGTTCGCCGCCATGGCCGCCCGGGACATCCCCGCCGCCCGCCAGGCGATGGCGGGCGCGCGGACTCCGCGGGAGAAACTGGCGGCCAACCGCCGTTTATCGGCGGTGCTCGGACGCCTCATGGCGGACGCCAACCGGGACCCGCGTTTGCAATCCGACAAGGCCTTCGCGCAATGGAAAGAAGAACTGGCCACCTGCGACAACCAGGTGGCCGTGGCGCGGAGCCGGTACAACCGGATGCTGGAGAAATACAACGCTCGCATCCAGGAGTTTCCGGACAGCCTGGTGGCCTCCGTGGCGGGCCTTCGTCGAGACAACGCGTACTTCAAGACGGGCGATGGCGTGCCGGAAGCGCCTCGGAAGTAGCGCCCGCGCCCGAACAGGCCTGCCCTCGAGACTAGTCCTCCATCACTAAAGTACTGGAACGAAAGAACCTTGTTCCCCGCCGATGGGCAGCTTACACATCAAGTGTGGGCAAGTTAATCCTCTGTTTCTCTCTGGCTATTCCTCTTTCGGCAAGCTCCATGTATTGGAGTTCGCCTTCGGCATCTCCCGTTTCGCTGGGCTTGGACTCGGTGCTGTCGCTGAACGACTCGGGCGTGGCCGTGGGCTATGCCGGGGGTGCCGCAGCCGAGGTTTCGGTTTCGTCACCGATGGGCGTTGTCTCTCTAGGTGTGCCGTCCTTCTTTTCGATGGCTGTCGATATCAACGACGGCGGTCAGATCGTCGGAATGTACGAGGACCAGAGCGGCTACGAATACGGGTTCTTCTGGTCCGCGTCGTCGGGCATGGTCCCCCTGGGGACGCTCGGCGGCTCAGGGACGATTCCGACCGCCATCAACAATGCCGGCCAGATCGTGGGACAGAGCGTCGACAGCTCGGGCGATGTCTTCGCTTTCATGTGGTCGCAAGGCGCGGGAATCTCGAAGATCGGCGATGGCGGATCCGTAATTGCCACCGACATCAACGACTTGGGCGAGATCGCCTACGAGGAGGATCCCTTCCCGTATGGGAACGACTCTGGCGCCGCGGGCGGTCCCTCGTCTCTTTCGATCCTGAACTTCGGCGGACGGGAGTCGTATATCGCTGCGATTAACGACGCCGGCTGGATCGTCGGAACGCTGGTTGGCGGCCAGGGGTTCTTGTGGACTCCGGCCGGAATCGTGAACTTCGGTGCTTCGTTTGCGCCCGCCGACATCAACAATGAAGGCGAGGTTCTCGGCAGCTACCAGGGCCGGCCCGCGGTGTGGACCGCTTCCGGAGGATTTCAGTTTCTCGGCCTGGACGGTTACACCAGCGGGACCGCCACGCACATCAACGACGACGGCCAGATCGTTGGGGACGGAACGCCGGTCCCCGAACCCTCCGCGTTGGTTCTGTGCCTGGCGGGGGCCCTGCTGATGGCGGCCGGATGGCGGCGGCGGGCAATGGTTATGGCAACGCGCCTGTTGCGTTCCCGGTCACCGGCAACGCTGCAAGGAGTGCCGCCGGAAGCGTGCCATCCGGCGCCTCCGGCGCAGCCCCGGTGACGGCTCCGCCGGTCGAGCCGGGCTCACTTGAGAGCGGGCCGGCGCCAGCATGGTCGCAAACAGCCACGTCCGGGTGCGGGCGCTGGCGCCCTTCCATTCGAGCAGCCCGATGCCCCACAGGCTTCTGAAAATGATGAGGCTCGCCACGGCGGGCGCATCCCTCCAGATGCCGCCGGCAGAGGCTCTTTTTCGTATTGCGAAACGGCCGGCCAGTGCCTGCGGGCCGCGGAACATGGGCATTGAGCCAGTCCTGCGGCTGCGGCGGCTTCCGGACTGACACAGAGCGCCGCCACTTGTGTTTCGACCTCCAAAACTGATAGAACAGATGTCGTTGAGCGAGTCCACTTTGAAGACCTCCAATCACAGCCGGTACATGGTCAAGTCGCTGGTGCACGCCTCGCGGATTCTGGAGGCGTTCCAGTCGGCTGGAGACGTGTTGCGGCTGAGGGACGTGGTGGCGCGCACCGCATTCAACAAGGGCATGTGTTTCCGGTTGCTCTACACGCTGCACCAATGCGGCTTCCTCGACAAGGTGGGCGAGAACCGCTACCGCCTGGCCTCGGAGGTTCGCCGCCGCAGGCTGTATCGCGTGGGCTATGCCGCGCAGGGGCAGGACACGTCCTTCGACCGGGACGTCCGGACCGGCCTGGCGGTAGCTGCCGAGCGTGAGCACGTGGAACTGATCACGGTGGACAACCGGTACCAGCCCAAGATTGCGCTACGCACCGCCGACTACCTGATCCGCGAGCGGGTGGACCTGGTGATCGAGTTCCAGACCGACGAGATGATCGCGCCGGCCATCGCCTCGAAATACATGGAGGCCCGGATCCCGTTCATAGCCATCGACATTCCGCATCCCGGCGCGACCTATTTCGGCGCTAACAACTACCAGGCCGGGCTGATGGCCGGACACTTTTTGGGCCGTTGGGCGAAGCGGCACTGGGCCAGCGAACCGGACGAGATTCTGTTGGTGGAATTGCAACGGGCGGGGTCGCTGCCCAAGGCGCGCATTCGCGGCATCCTGACGGGTGTTTCCGAGGTGATGCGGATTCCCGAGGCTTGCCGGACGGTGTCCATCGACGGCGACGGACAGTTCCAGACCACGCTCGAGAGGGTGCGCAAGTATCTGCGGGAGTCGAAGGCGAAGCGCATCCTGGTGGGAGCGGCCAACGACCCGAGCGCTCTGGGGGCGTTGCGGGCGTTTCAGGAAGCCGGCCGCGCCAGCGAATGCGCCATTGTCGGACAGAACGCCGAATCGGAAGCGCGCGCGGAATTGCGCTCGCCGCATACCCGGCTGATTGCGTCGGTAGCGTACTTCCCCGAGAAGTACGGCGACGGGCTGTTGCGTTTGGCGCTGGACATCCTGGGGAAGAAAGCCGTACCGCCCGCCGTGTTCACGACCCACCAGATCATCACGCCGGAGAACGTGGACCACTTCTACCCCAACGACAGTCTGCTGACCGCGCCGGCGTAGAATCGCGGCATCCGATGGCTCGCGCCGCGGGCAGGGGCCGGGGGACGCGGAGCAACCGGCACCCGGCCGTGCCGGTGGCGAAGCCAGGGTGAATCACCGCTTTGTCCGGCGTCTGCGGCAAAGCCAGCCCGCGCCGACCAGGACCAGTCCGATCATCGCTTGTGTGCCGGGCTCAGGCGTGACATTCGCCTGCGTTGGATCGCTGAACTCAAGTCTCTCATTCGATGGCAGTTGAGCGATGAACTCCTGGATCTGCCCAGTCTGTTCCACCGGGCCGGTATTGGTGATGACGACGAAATCTCCGTAACTGACGGAAGCGTAATTGCTTTGCGCCTGCTCTAGCCAATACGACGAACTCGGCGTGGGTGCGGTGCTGGAGAAGAGCTGCCAGATGGTTGCTTGAATATCGCCGTATTCGCCGACGGGTTGCGACGTGTACTGTTGAGAAAGCCAAGCCGCCTCCTGATAAAGCACGGAAGCGTCCGGCTCGCCGCCCCAGCGTGTATCGCTGAGGTCCGATCCGGAGGTGATCGGTGTCAGATTGGCGTCCCACTGTTCTCCGAACTGCACTTCGTTGGAGTCGTCCACACAGAACAGCGTGATTGGTGCGCCGTCCATCGTGCCGGAGTACGGGCCGACGTACACGCCGAACATTACCGCGCCGTTGACGTTGTCGAAGACCATCTGAACGGGAGCGGCAAACAGGTTGGTAGAGAGGAAGAGCGCGACCGCGCATATCGCGAGGAAGCGCACAGGAAACACTCGCGCCGGCATTGGAAGCGAGGCGGCCGCGGTGGAATCGAGATCGAAGTTCGTATTCATGTCCATTCCATCGGCGGGGACGCGGCCCGGCAAGAGGTACTGCGGGTACCATATGAATGCTGGTGGGGGGCTGAAACCGGGCTTCGATGGGGGTGGTCTAGGGCAAGCGGGGTTTCGGAGGGCCAGCCGGCCGAGGCGGTCCCAGGGTCCTGCTGGAACGCCTCAGCCTGGTGGCGGCTCCGTCTTACCTGTAGCGGTACAGCCTGACCTTCTGGATGCCGCGCTCGCCGGCCGTGAGGCGCACGCCGCTGCCGGATTGGTTCATGGCCGCGACCGTGACCATGTCGTACCTCAGCACCGAATCGTCGCCGCCCAGAATGCGGTTGCGGATCCACTTACCGTTCTCGAATTGGCCCGACTCCTGCCAGGCGAGTCCGGCGATCGGCGGCCCGGGCGTACGGGGAGTGAAGGTGATCTGGAGGTTGTTTCCCGCCATCAGGTACTCGCCGGGCCCCTCGAGCATGAAGATGCCGTAACCGGTCAGGTCGGGCACCACGCTGTACGTGCGGGGATCGCGTTGCAGGGTCACGTTCAGGGTGTAGTCCCCCAGTTCGATTCGCGCCTCGGGATTCTGCTTGTTCACCGACGCCGCGGCGATGGTTCCCTGGCTTTGGTGCTCCAGAATGAAGGGGGCGAGTTGCTCCAGGGTCGCATACGCCACGGGCAGCGGCCGCGCCTCGATAGGGGGCAGCCCGCGCGTTGACTCTCCGAAAAAGTCGGGGCCTTCCACCGCCACCCGCGCCATGGAGTCGATCCCCATGGACGAGTAGCCGATGGCGCGGTGTTGCCCGATGGCGTAGAAGGCGTTGGCGGCGCCACGGAGGTCGCCTGCCGACTCAGGGACGAACAGCGGGTTCCCGGAGCGGCTGTACCTGGCCGTCAATTCGACGAAGTTGGGCAAATAGATGTCCGGGCACAACATGTCGAGTTGCGGCGCACCCGCGCGCCAGATGTCGTGCATGTGGTCTTGCGGGCCGCCGCTCGGATAATCGCCAGGTACGTTGTCGGTGGGCTGGACGATCCAGGCGTTCACGAACATCGGGATGGGATATTCCTTCTTGCCGGCCTCCGCCACGCGGTTGATGTACCGCGAGTAGTTCCAGCCCATGAAGATTTCATCCGCCTTGCCGGGGCCTTTGCCGAACACCTCTTCCCAGGTCCCGGAGGTCTTGAAGCCGGCAGCCTCCCAGATCTTGCGGAACTCGGGCAGCAGGGTGTCCTTGTTCTTCTGGAGGTAGTCCATCAACTCCTTGGGGACCGGCTTGGCAAAGGCCGCATTCCCCAGAGGCGACCGGTCGCGCGAGTCGCCGATCAGGCCCACTTCGTTCTCCAGTTGGACCATGACGACCCGGTGGGTCTTGTCCACCTCGCGAACGTGGCGCATCAGGGCCGCGAAGGCGCGGGCGTCGGCTTCCCGGTTGTTCTCACCGAGGGTCGAGAGGACTTCCACGCTCTTTCCGTCCGCGATCTGGGCGCGAGGGAACCGCTCCTGGGCGGCCTTCACCCAAGGCGGCGGGAAGCTCGAGATCCCGTTTTTCCAGCTTGCGAACCATAGCCACGCGATGTGTACGTTGTTCTGCCGGGCGTTCTCAATGGCGGCGTCCGCGACGCTGAAATCGTACTTTCCTTCCTCGGGCTCGATCCAGGACCAGCCGATGCCCGTCAGGACGGTGTTCAGGTGAACCTTGTTGGCCAGCATCGGCCACACCGTCTTCATGTACTCCAGGTTGGAGGAAATCGTATTGCTCAGCTCGCCGGAAAGAGCCAGGAAAGGCCTGCCGTCCACGATGAGTTGTGTGGCCAACCCACGCTTCTCCAGGTGGGGGATGTTCGGATCGGCGGGCGGCGTCTGCGAGTATGCCGGCGCCAGCGCCCAGAGGATCAAACAGGGAAGGAGAGTTCGCAATTTCACTTTCATCACCTCGTGAGGATCGGTCGATCATGCCAAATTTTACCATCCCGCGAGGTTGTCCGTGAGGCCTGGCCGGGACGCCAGCAGAACTCCGGGCGCCGTCCCAGCTTTTGCCGGGATCAGGGCCGGGGGGACTGCATGCTGGCCAGGAGCCGCCAGCCGTCCGGGCGCTTCACATAGACCCGCGTGAAGAGCATCCGATCGGCTCCGTTTTCGGTTTGCGTGCCGGTCACCATAGCCGTGTTGCCGGTGACTCGCACGCGGAACGTGTCGGTGGTAAGCGACTGGATCGAGAAGGTGCTCCACAACTCGAGGACCTGCGCCTTGTTTCGGCCGACCCCGCCTTGGTTGGTCCCGTAATAGTCGTCCGCCAGAATCCGCTCCAGCGCTTTGGTGTCCCGATGGAGTTTGGCGAGCCGGTAGGCTTCATCGGCTTTCATCGCGTCGCCCTCGACACCCGGCAAGGACGCGGCCGCGGCTGAAGCCGGATTGGGGTCGCGGGACTGCATGCTGGCCAGAAGCTGCCAGCCATTCGGGCGCTTCACATAGACCCGCATGAAGAGCATCCGTTCCGCCCCGTTTTCGGTTTGGGTGCCGGTAACCATGGCCGTATCGCCGGTAACCCGCACCTGAGAAGTGTCGGTGGTGAGCGAGCCGATCGAAAAGGTACGCCACAATTCGAGGCTCTGCGCTTTGTCGCGGCTGTTGCCGTTCTGGTTGGTCTCGTTGAACTGGTCCGCCAGAATCCCGTCGAGCGCTGGGGCGTCCCGATGGAGTTTGGCGAGCCGGTAGGCCTCGTCGGCTTTCCTTACGTCATCTTCGACGCTTCGCGGGGCCCCCGCCTGTCCGGCAGCCGGGCCAACCGCGAAGACCACCAGAGCAACGGTTGCGGCGATTTGCGGCAGTGTGAGTCTCATGGGCTGAACGCTCCTTTGCCGTTAGATAGTATAGCGGTCCCGCGTGATCGTGGAAGAAGCGCCGGTCGCGTTCCCGCATCCCGCGAGGCCGCGGCGGTTGGGAACGGCGCCGCCCGAGTCTACACCAATTGGATCGTCACCCGGCGTCCCACCATGGCCGCCGCCCGTTGCAGGCTGGATAGCGTGATATCGCTCGTGGGGTCCAGGATGCGGTCAACCTGGGTACGGCTGGTCTTGAGCAACGTGGCCATGCGCGCCTTCGAGATTCTCTGTTCCTTCATGGCTTCGGCAAGCTGCCAGGCCACCACTTCCTTGATGGCTTGGGTTTGTGCTTCGTCGAGAATCCCTTCCTCCTGAAGAAACTCGTCGATACTCGATCCCATGTCACGGAGTTGCTTGGGGTCGGACCCCGGCCAGAATCGGGGTGAGGAACTCGATCGGCGGCCAGAGAGACCGGGTGGTGCGCCGGCATCAGGCCGTGACGGTGTGTTGCACCGTCTCAGCTCGACGCACCCGGATTTTCACCTCCACCCGCGACCCGAGCCGATTGATGATCGACATGAGGCGGTCAACGGTGAACCGCCCTAGGTCCGCATTGCGGATGCGCGAGAAGTCGGCCGCCGCAATGCCCGTGCGATCATGGGCCGCGCGCACGCTCAAGCCGTCCCGATCGAGCGCCTTGATTATTTCGGCGGCCAGGATAGCCTTGAATTGCTCCGCGTCTGCGTTCCTGTGTCCGAGGTCGCAAAACACATTGCCGCTTCCCCGCACCACTTCCAGCTTCTCGCTTCTCATCGCAGCATCTCCTTCAATCTCCTCAAACGGTCCCTTATCAGGTCGATTTCGCGTTGTGGCGTCCTGATGCCCTGCGTCGATTTCTTCTGAAACGCATGGACCACCCAGATCTCCTCGGCGAGCTGTACCGCGTAGACCACGCGGAACGCATCGCCCCGGAACGGCATTGCAATCTCGAACACGCCCGAGCCCAGGCCGTGCATGGGCTTCGCAACGTCGGCCTTGCCGCCCTCCGCGGCGATTGTCAGGGCCACAAGGCAGATCGACCTCGCGGCTTGCGGAAACGTCTCGAACTCTCTCAGTGCCGCCCCGATCCATGAAACGGGCCGCGTCTTCCGGATCATTGGCCGTCCGCCGTTTCCTTCCCCTCATACCGCCATGTTGTCATATGTGACAACACTTGTCAAGAACGCCCGCCGTACACGCGTAATCCTCAACTGGGGCAACCCGGCAGAGCCGGGCTTTCTCCGCGCGTGCGATCCGACGATAGAAATGTAGCCGCCGATGTCGCACCGTCCGCCCGCGGCCTATTTCCCGTACCCCGGCGGCACCAGCAGCGTCAGCGCATCCGGCACGATGCGGATTTCCGCGGGCAACGAGCCCGCCAGTTCCCCGTCAATCTGTACCCATGCCGGTTCACTGTCGCCCGCCGGCCGCAGCTTCAGGTGTTGCCCGCGCAGCACGGTGACTCCCTTCATCCCCTTCAGCCGGTTCAGCGCCATCCCGGCGAAGTACTTCACATAGGGCACCGAGGATCTTCCCTCGAACAGAACCACCTCGACGCGGTCGTCGAAGAGCGTCACTTCGCGGGCGATCTCGTAATCGCCGCCGTAGTTCCGCACCTTGCTCGCCAGCGCGAACGAGCACTGCCCGTAGGGGCGCCCATCGATTTCCACGTCGACCTGCGCCAGTTTGCGGCCCAGCAGGCTCCATCCCGCCACCCAGTAGGCAAACTTGCCGGTCCTGGCCTTCAAACCCGGATTCACATGCCGCACGATGTGGGCGTCCAATCCGATCCCGGCCATCAGCAGAAAATGGCGCGAGACATCCGGCCCGCACGTCAGATGACCCACCGGAATGCGGCAGGGACGGCACTCCTCAAGGCGCGCCGCCGCCAGCCTCATTCGCTTGCCCAGCTTCATCTCCATGGCCAGGACGTTGGCGGTGCCGCCCGGCAGGACGGCCAGCGGAACTTCGGTATGGACCACGCCTTCGGCGGCCTCGTTGACGGTGCCGTCGCCTCCCGCCACCACGATCAGGCCAGCACCCCTGGCGATGTGCTCCCGCGCAATCGCGCCCGCGGTCGCCGGACCCGTCGTGGGCGCCACGGTGACCTGGTGGCCGTTATGTGTAAGGGTTTCGACGATGCGCTCGACCAGGGCGCCGCCGTTCCGTCCGAATCTGCCCGCCCGGGGATTGAATATCAGGACGGTCTTCCTGTAGCTTGTTATGGTGTACTCTCCGGTTGGTTTCCTGGTTAGATTATAGATGAGAGCGCCATGAAAGATCCCGCCCGCGAGATTGCCGAGCTCCGCGATGAGATCCGCCGGCACGAGCGCCTGTATTACGTGCTCGACCAGCCCGAAATCACCGACGCCGAATACGACGCGCTGATGCGCCGCCTGCTGGCGCTGGAAGACGCGAACCCCGAGTTGGAGACGCCCGATTCTCCCACCCGGCGCGTGGGCGGAAAGCCCCGCGAAGGCTTCGTCAAGGTGGCCCACAGTTCCCGCATGCCGAGCCTGGACAACGCCCTCGACGAGGCTGAACTCCGCGACTTCGACCGCCGCGTGGGCGAACTTCTGGGCGGCGCTCCCTATCGTTATGTGGCGGAGCTGAAGATGGACGGCCTGTCCATGGCGGCGACGTACCGCGGCGGCCGCTTCGTGCAGGCCGTCACCCGCGGCGACGGCCTGATGGGCGAGGACGTTACCGAAAATGCGCGCACCATCCGCTCTCTGCCGCTGGCCGTGAAGAGTTCCATGGAGGCTTTCGAGGTCCGCGGCGAAGCCGTCATGAACCGCCGCGCCTTCGAGCGTCTGAACGCCGAGCGCGACGAGCGCTCGCTCTCCCGCTTCGCCAATCCGCGCAACGCCGCCGCCGGCTCGCTGCGCGTGCTCGAACCGCAGGTCACCGCCTCCCGCCGGCTGGACTATTACACCTACTTCCTGCTGGCCGGCGGCCACCCCGCTATGGATAGCCACTGGCAATCTCTGGACGAGTTGGCCCGCATGGGTTTCAAGGTCAATCCCCATCGCCGCCTCTGCGCCGGTGTGGAAGAAGTCATTGGCTTCTGCTCCCACTGGGCGGCCCGCCGCGAGGAGCTGCCCTACGAGATCGATGGCGTGGTGGTGAAGGTCGATTCCGTGGACCAGCAGCGCGCGCTCGGCTATACCGCCAAGGCTCCGCGCTGGGCCATCGCCTTCAAGTATCCGGCGCGCCAGGCCGTGACCGCCGTCGAGAACATCGACGTGCAGGTGGGACGCACCGGCGCCCTCACTCCCGTGGCCGTCCTGAAGCCCGTGGAAGTAGGCGGTGTCACCGTCTCCCGAGCCACCCTGCACAACGAAGACGAGATCGCGCGCCTCGGCTTGGCGGTCGGCGACGAGGTGGTGATTGAGCGCTCCGGCGACGTCATCCCCAAGGTGGTGCGCGTCTCCGCGCTGGGCTCCTACCGCCGCCCGTTCGCCATGCCCGCCGCCTGCCCGGTGTGCGGCGGCAAGGTGGTGCGTGAGGACGGCGAGGCCGCCAGCCGCTGCATCAATACCAACTGTCCGGCGCGGCTGAAGGAATCCATCCTGCACTTCGCTTCGCGTTCCGTGATGAACATCGACGGCCTGGGCGAGGCCCTGGTGGATCAACTGGTGGAGCGCGGGATCGTCCGCGGTCTGGCCGATCTCTACTCGCTGACAGTCAATCAACTGGCCGCGCTCGCCCGCATGGGGCCGAAGTCCGCCACCAACCTGATCGTCAACATCGAGAAGTCCAGGATGAGCCCCTTGCCGCGCGTCATCGCCGCGCTGGGGATCCGCTTCGTCGGCGAACGGACGGCGGTCTTCCTGGCCGTGCAGTTTGGCAGCCTGGACGCGATCGCCGCCGCGGATGCGGACCAACTGCAGTGCGCCGAGGAGGTAGGTCCCAAGATCGCCGAGAGCATTTGCCACTTCTTCCGCGAACCGCAAAATCGGGAGTTGGTGGAACGGCTGCGCGCCGCAGGTCTCATTTTCACGAGCGTAGCCGCGCGCACGGGGAGTGGCCCGCTCGATGGTCTTAACATCGTGCTGACCGGTACGCTTCCCACGCTGAGCCGCGAGGAAGCCAGGTCCCTGATCGAAGCCGCCGGCGGAAAAGTCGTCGGCACCGTCAGCCGGAAGACCAACTTCGTGGTCGCCGGCGCCGGCCCCGGTTCGAAGCTGGAGAAAGCCGAAAAGCTGGGCGTCCGGGTGATTGGCGAGCAGGATTTGCTGGGGATGTTGGCAACGTAGAAAAGCCATCGGCCTTCCGCGCGAGCGCGACCCCGCGCGTCCAACGGTGAATCGCCGCACCGGCAGTTTCCCGTCGGCGCCTCGCCCCGCCGCCCGTGTTAGGCCCAGCCGCATTCGGCCATCCATCCCAATGCTGCGCCGCGGGGCGGGCCAAACGCTAAAGTCCCGGGCGATTCCGCCGATCATCATATCGGGATCGATGTCCCAGCGCCGTCAGCACCTTACCCGGAAGACGGGCGCAATGGTGCGATTGCGGAAAGGAGGCCACAGACGTGAACCTATTGCCCAAATGGCTCTTGCTCGTAGTGGCCGCAGGAACGCTGTTCGGCGCGGACCCGACGTTGAAGGTGGAGGAGGCTGACGCCAGAAAGGCGGCGACCGCGAAACCGGCGCCGGAATACCCGCCAGCCGCCCAGCAATTGAGGATCTCGGGCCGGGTTGAACTCGAGGCAATCGTCGCCGAGGACGGCGGTGTCGAAGAGGTGCGGCTGCTGAAGGGCAATCCGCTGCTCACGAAGGCCGGGGCGACAGCCTTGAAAAAGTGGCGTTTCACGCCTTTCCAGGAAGATGGGAAGGCCGCTCGCGCACTGGTATCCATCAGTTTCGAGTTCAAGCTGTAGCGCAAGGGCACGGATGCGCGCGCCGCGCACCCATGCCAGGCTGAGGGTTCGTCCTCGCAGAAGCGCCCGCCGGCCTGCTGGCTACCGTTCGTCCCTCATCAGCCTCCCCACCCGTTTCAGATTGGCCTTCAGCTCTTCGGTGGCGTCCAGCAGTTGGTTGGAGTCGTAGATCACGCGGGGCGTCAAAAAGATGATCAATTCGGTGCGCGCCGTGCTGCTGTTCTTGGCTCCGAACGCGGTGCCGATGATCGGAATGCGGTGCAGAAAAGGTATGCCGCCCGAGCTTTCGGTGTGGCTCTCCAGAATGGCTCCCCCGATTGCCACCGTGTCGCCGTCCATGATGGTGAGCTGCGTGGACATCGAGCGGTTGGAAAAGGAAGGCGACTGGATCTGGGAACTGGGCGTCGGGGGTTGGGGGGCCGAAACCTGCTGGCTGACCATCATGGTCACCACGCCGCTGGAGCTGATACGCGGCGTGATGCTCACGGTCACCCCGGAACTCTCGCTGCTCACCGTGTTGGAAAACTGCGAACTGCCGCCTACGGTCACGCCCGACACGGCCTGCAACGTCAGCACCGGCACCTGGGAACCCACGTTCATGGTCGCGGCAATTCCGTCGGTGGCAATGATGCTCGGCGAAGAAATGATGCGCGAACGTCCGCGGTTCTCCTGGGCGGTGAGCAGCCCGAGCAGTTGTTTGCTTTTGAGCACCACCGCGCCCGCGGTGAGGGCGATACCGCCCGGCCCGGCCGCGGCCGTGAGCCCCTGCGCAGCGCTCAAGCCACCGATGGCGGTGTTAGTGCCGCTGCTGTTGCTGTTGGTAACGCCGTTGTTCGCCACGCCCGTCGCGGCAGTGGTGCCACTCTGCTGCAGGTAGCTTTCAACCCCGGCGGCGAAGTCGTTTTCCAGGTCCACCTCGTAGATCTTGACGTCGATCAGGACCTGGCGGGGCGCCACATCGAGCTGCCGCAGCAGGTTGGCGATCTGCTCGTACTCCTGCTCGGTTCCCTGGATCAGCAGCGTATTGTTGAACGGGTTGGGAACCACGTGCGGCATCCGGCGCCCGCCTGCTAGCCCTCCCGGCCCTCCCTGTGCGCCCAGGTAGGTGCCGGTGGCGTCAACGTTGCCGCCCGCCGCGCCCGCGCCTCCGCCTGCGGTTCCTCCACTCGTGGTCAAGGGTGTGGGCGTCCCGCCCGCATAGCCGTTTCCGTAACTCGCCATATTGCCATAGCCGCCCATCCCATAACCGCCCATGCCATAGCCGCCCATCCCGTAACCGCCCATGCCATAGCCGCTCATGCTAGCGCCGGGCATGCCATAGCTGGCCATGCCGTAACCACCCATGCCAGTGCCGCCCATACCAGCGCCACCCATCCCGAAGCCGCCGCCCATGCCACCAGCGCCGCCGGTCCCGTTGTTGCCGATGCCGGCCGCGTACATATTGGCATTCATCATCTGGGACATCATCACGAGCGCGGCGGTGTTCCCCGAATACAAAGCTTCAATGGCCATCGCCAGAATCTCGGCGCGCTGGTATTTCAGCGGGTATACCCAAAGGCTGGAAGTGCCGGCGGTGACTTTGGGCTTGATGTCCAGTTTGTCGATCCACTTCCGCACCTCCTCGAAGATGCCGGGGTTGGGCGCTACCGCGATGAGCGTGTTGATGCGGTCGACCGCCAGGAAGCGCACGCCGCTCTTGTCGGTCACCGAGTATGCCTTCATCACCGAGTCCAGGTCCTTCGCCAGATCCGACGGGCGGCTGTTGACGATTTCGAAGGTGCGCATGCGCTGGTTGGCGAAGGTATCGGAGTCGAACATCGCAATCAGCTCCATGGTGCGCTTCATGCTGCGGGAGTTGTCTTCGATCAACAGCAGGTTGGCCGGATCGTACGCCGTGTGGGTGGCATGCTCGCCCATGAAGGGGCCGACCAGCGAGTCCATTTCCTTGGCGGTGGTGTACTTCAGGAAGATCAGGTTCAGGATCATCCGCTCGTCGTCGGGCAGCGTCTTGGGATCGGTGACCTGCATCGGTTCCATCGGCAGGTTTGAGATGGCATTCGCCGGCAGGATGCGCCACAAGTCGCCCACCTGCACCATGGCCATGCCATTGACGCGCAGAATGGTCTGGAACAGCGGCATCAGCTCCATCGGCTTGACTTCGCCGTAGGTGTGGATGGTCACCGACCCCTTCACGCGCGGATCCAGAATGTACTTCATCTTGAGTTGCTTGGCCAGCGCTTCAATCATCTCCGTCAGCGACACGTTGTCCATGATGAACGGGATGTTGCTGTCCAGCTTCAACGCCGGTGCTCCAGACTCCAAGGGCGCCGTCCCGGCGGGCGCGGTCACGGCGGGTGCAGCCCCGGCCGGCGCGGCCGACTTCGGCTGTTGTTGCACCGGCTGTTGTGGCACCGGCTGCGGCTGCTGCTGCGGAGGCGGGGGTGCTATCCCGGCTGGCCCGCTGACCCCTCCCTGCGCGGAGAGGGTTGCAGCCACGGCAAACATAGCCAGAATCGAACGAACCAAGAATTGTCCCATCGGTTTCTCCCTAAGCAAATCGCGCCGGCGCCATCGCCTCAGTGTTTCGGTAACCATATGCAGTATTCGGCGCGTGTAAACGCGTTCCTGCCGATTGTCTTGACCACGCCGTCCCTCTCCGTGCCGGCCGGCGACGTGTCGCCGTCCTGGCACGAGCGCTGCCCGTTCTCGTTCCCCTCACCTGGCCCCTTGTCCCCCGGCACCACCGGTGGCCGCTCGTTGACGGCCGCGGCCTCCGGCGCGGACTCTGCGGCGGCCTGCGGCCCGGCGCTGTGCCCGGAAAGTTCCGCCAGCGATTTGACGATCCGCTGGCCATTCCATTCCAACTCGATCCGTTCGGCGTTGAACGCCACCAGCGTGAAATCGCCGATCGCGTCTCCTGCGTGCATCGTCTTGTGCGGGGCGTCCGATCTCACGCTCATGATGACCTCCGGACCATTGCCGATGTTCATCATGCCGTGGAAGAACGGCAGCGCCGGCATGGGCGGAGGCGGAGGCGGAGGAGGCGGCGGTGGTTCATACGGCGGATCGAGATTGCGCGACGGATCGAGCAGGAAGTGCTCGGCGACGTTGGCATACCCGGAAGCCATTACCGGGGCCACCTCGGGCAGCCTGGTGAAGGGAGGCGGAGGCGCCGGGGCCACCTTGCCGCGCTGGATCCGATCTTCGCGCGCTTTCGCCGCAAGCCACTGCCCCCGAAGCTCCACTCCGGCAAACACTACGGCGCCCGCCAGCGCCACGTTCAGAACCATCAATTTCCAGTTCAAAATAGTGTCCCCCCTTTCTTCTCGGGAAGCAGTTTGCGCGCGACCACGGTCGAAACCGTCAGCAGCACCTGCACGTTCTTCTTCTTGTCATTGCCGCCGGTGATGCGCAGCTCGTCGGTCGCCAGGATCTGCTGATGGTCGGCCAGCGCCGCCATCAGGTTGACCAACTGCACGATGTCGCAGGTGAAGCGCACCGTCACCGAAACTTCTCCGTAGTCGCGGGACAGCGGCTTATCGCGGAAGTCGCCGCCCTGCGTGGCGATCCCGTTGCCCCGGGCGAGGTTGTTCAGGGTCTCCAGAAGTTGCGCCTGCGCCTGCGCTTCGGTGGGCGCCTGCAGAATGCCCTTCTCGCGGTCTGCCAGTTCGGCGGCGGCTTTCTTGAGCCGCTCTTCCTTGCCCTCGACCGTGGCGGCCGCCTGCCGCAGGTTCTTCAGCCGCTGCTCAGCCTGCGGAATCGTCTCCGACGAGGTCACCGATGGCGCTTCGCGATCGCCATAGACACCGTACCGTATCGCCAGGATCAACGCCACGCCGCCCACCAGCGTCAAGACGCTCTTCCGGTCGATCGCCCCAAATTTGACGTTCATGGCGTCACCCGCCGGGTGGTTTCGATCTGGAACGCCTGGTTCATCACCACCTTCAACGCGGTGTTCTTGAACAGCGGCGAGGAATCCAGAATCTTCACCAGCGAAGTGGCCTGCGGAGATTCGCCGCCGATGCGGACGGTCTCGCGGCCGAGTTCGATCGAGTTCGTCCACGTGGGCGGCTCCAGCAGCCGGGTCAGTTCGTTCAGCGCGTCCATATCGGCGCGCGTCCGGCCGCGGATCTCGTCGAGCAATAGCGTGCGTGCGCGCGTCTCGTTGTACGCCTTCTCCAGATTATTGGCGCGCTCCTTGCGCGGGATGAGCAGCCCGATATCCGCATGGATCGTCCTCAGGTACCGGCCCTCCGCGTACTTCGAGTAGACCGCCATGCCCGCCGCCAGCAGCGCCAGCAGGGCCGCCAGCACGACGGTGGGCACGAAAACCATGCGCGAGCTGGATTTCCGGTACTCCGGCGGCAGCACGTTGGCCGATGGCGCCAGGCGGGGACACGCCCCCGCCAGCGCGGTGGCGTATGGCAGTGCGTTGCGGGAAAGGTCGTTCTCCACCGGATTCGCCGACGGCTGGGGAAGCATCTCCTCCAGCTTCCGGGGAGCCGTATCGGGCGCGAGGCGCAGTTCCGCCAGCGCCAGCGCCGTGGCCCGCTCCGGAGGAAGATCGAATTCGGCCGAAAAAACCGGGCGCCAGGGACTCTCGCCGTACACCTCCACCGCCCCCGTCGAGCCGCGGCTGAGCGCCACGAATCCCTCCGGCGCGGCGCGGCCGTTCAGCCGAATCGCGGCGTGGACCGCGGCAGCCGAGAAGGTGAAGCTGCACACGGCCACGCCCGCCTCCGCAAAAAGTTGCGCGTAGCGGTCCACCGTCTCCCGGCGGACGATACCCACCAGCGCCGAGCCCGGGGCCACGGCGCTCCAGCCCCATGCCACGTCGTCTTCCCCGTAGGGGTGCAGCGTGTCCAACTGGAAACGGATAGCGTTCTCCATCTCCCTGGCCGCCACGCCGGGGAGCGGCACCAGGCGTACGATGGCTTCCCGCCGCTGCAACAGCACCGTGGCGCTCATGTGCCCCATCCCCAGCGACTTCAGAAAGCGTCCGTACTCGGCGCCCCATTCCGCCGCCGGCCGGCCGGCGAAGTTGTGGATCACAAGATGGCCGGCCACCTGCACGCGATTGGGCCGCACGCGCGCGGCCACCACTTCGAGATCGGTGGCGCCGATTTCGACTCCGATACCCGTGCCGAAAGCCAGCAGCTTGCGAAGTTCCCTGGGTATAGGCATCCGGTCAGTTGCTCCAGGCGGTTTCGTACCAGCGGAGATAGTGGATGGGCGTATCCGCCTCCCGCGGCATGTACTTCACTTGCGCCGCTACCGTGCGGCGCAAATCCGAAAGAGTACCGTTCGCCGCCCGCAGCCGCGCGGTCGCCCGGATGGTCAGCATGGAATTCCCTTCCACCCGCAGGGGCGCGCCGCCGATGCCCGCCGAACTCATGAAGTCCGCCAGTTGCGGCTGCGTAAAGGGCGAGGTCTTGCGGTGTTGGACGATCATCTCGATGGCGCCGGCCGGAACTCCGACGGCGGCCAGCACCGCGGGGTTGGCCGTATTGACGTCCACCCCGCCCGCGGCCCCATAAACCGACAGGCAATCCGCCAGTCCCGATAGCCGCATCAGCGGCGCCGGCCCGTTTCCCGCCTGGGGCTCGCCGGGGGCGTAGGTTCCGTAGAAAATATCGGGCGTAACGCCTTTCACTTGAAGCAGTTCCTCAATCTCCTGAAAAGACGCATGAGGAGGCAGAAAAGACGGAGTCCGCGCCGAATAATAACCGTCCAGGAGCCCTCCGCCGGGGGTCTGGCTCCGCCAATCGACAATCGCCATCACGATCTCGACCGCGCGCCCGGGGTCCACTCCCAGGGCCACCAGCAGACGGTCCAGGACCTCCGGCGTTTCCCGGTTGACGTTCAGTTTGGAGGCCTCGGGGAGAAACTCCACGCGCACGTCCCCGCTGCCGAAATGGTACAGCACTTCGGTGGAATATCGGGGGATAAGCCGATTCTCGATCTGCGACATCGACCAGAACAGCTCCAGGGCGGCCCGCTCCACGCCACCGCGCGCCAGGTAGTATGCGCGCAGGCTGTCGACCGCCGTGGAACTGCGCTCGATCTCCCCGCGCACCGTAATCGCCAGCGAGAAGGCGATGGCCGACAGCGCCGCCGAAAGCCACAACACCGACAGCAAGGCGCTCCCGCGCTGGCGTCTGGCGCGGGCCTTGTGGGGCGGACCCCCAGGTCGGCGCGGGACACCTCCGTTCCGCTCTTCGCTCGCGGAACCAAGCCGGGAAGCCGGCCAGGGGGCCGGCTGCGGACGAGGGCGTCCGCCCCACAAAGGCGCCCTACTTGTCCTCATACTGAACCTCCAGCGAACGGTGTAGGAACAGCGGCGCCGTCACGGTGATCGGCTGCAGCCGCGACGGATCGGGCTCGAAGGGCGCCATCTCGATGCGGATGCCGTATGGCCAACCCCGCCCTGTCGCCGCGGGGCGCCACGCAATCGGGTCGTTGGGGCGCCCCGTCCCGGTGTAGTAGCTGAACCGGCAGAACTCCAGTCGATCGGCAAGGATGAAAGACTTGGCCCCGGCCTCGATCGGCGCGAACAGCGGCACGGTGACGCCGGTTTCGGCGTCCGGGCCGACGCCCACGCACGCCTTCCCGGCCAAGGTTGGCGAATACGGAATCTCGTTCACCACCAGCCGTACGCCGGCGCCGTCCTTGCCGGGAATCACCAGGAACTCCAGAATCTGCGGGTGGCCGCGCCAGCCCTCCTGCAGCGAAAAGCCCGATACCATCCGCATCCTCTGCGGCTCCGCCTGCAGAAAGTTGAAGTGCAGGCTGGCCAACTCCGGCCTGCCCATGCACGGCGGAGTGACCGGCATCAGCCCCATCAGTTCGTCCTCCACAAGCCGCTGCGCCCCGGCGACGCGCCGGTTGTCCATCAGCTTATCGCCGGTCTTGGAATAGGCCATCAGACCCACGCGCATGGCCATCAGCATGCCGAGGGTGAGCAGGCTGAGCAAGGTGACGGCGATCAGCATTTCCATGAGGGTGACGCCAGCCCTGGAGCGCGCTGGCGTCATCGCGGAGCCCCCGCGCCGAGGTCGCCGGGCGCGAGGACGCGCTCGCGGAAGGCTTCCAGGGTAAACGTGCGGCGCTGCGCTCCGGACATCCACCAGACCTGCAGCTCAATCCGCTCGAGGGCCGCCTGGTTGGGCGTCGGGTTGGGCGGCATTTCGAAGGTGGAAGCCTGGGCCTGCCAGCCGGCCTCGAGGCCTCCGGTGATCGCCGGGTTAAAGCGATCGCTCAGCGAGCCATTGGCGGTGAGCGTGGGATCCAGCAGCAGGTCGTTCATGCGCAGGCGCGCCAGTTGCACGACGCGGTCGTAGTCGCGGACTCGCGCGGCGTTGCGCGTGGCGCCCGAGATGCCGCCCAGCAGCCCGACCACCGCGATCGCCATGATCAGCGTGGCCACGATCATCTCCAGCAGCGTAAACCCGCGGGTGGACTTCCTGGCTGGCCGGCGGCTCCCGGAACCGCCAGCGGGGCATTCCCTTGGGGTCCCGAGCGGCCCGAGCGCCGGGGGAGTGTTCCGCACCGCGCGGGCCGCTCCCTTACGGTCGCGGTTCTGTGCCGGCCCGGTCACTCTTCCGCTCCGACGCTTTCCGTGTGCGGAAAGCCGGTCATGGGATCCAGCCGGATCACCCGCCGCAAGCCGTGCTGGTTGGCGATCCGCACGCCGATTGCGGGAATGGTGGCGCCGGGCAGAAGTACCAGGCGGCCGTCCTCGTCCTCCGATCCCTCGGCCGATGCCGGCAAGACCCCCTCGATGGTTATTCCGCTGGGCATGCGCAGTTCGCGCGTGAATCCCGGTTCGCTGGAGTAGAGCGTGATGCGGTTCTCCCGGGTCGAAATCACCACCACTACGGCCTGCTGCAGGCGTTCGGCGCGGTTGACGGCGGCGTTGAGGAAGCCGGCGATGGAATCCGACGCGGTCCGCAAGCGCACGCTCTCGATGCCCGCGGCCACCGATGGCAAGACTACGGCGGAGATGAGGGCGATGATCGTCACCACCACCAGCATCTCGATCAGCGTGATGCCGCGGGTTCTACTGGCTCTTCCAACTGACAATATCGGCATTGATCCCGTCGCCTCCGGGTTGGCCGTCGGCGCCATAGCAGACGATTTCCGGATCGGGGCCCTGTTCCCCGGGAAACTTGTAGACGTAGTCGTGATTCCAGGGATCCTTGGGCACGTCCTGCTGGATGTACGGGCCGGCCCACTGGCCAAGGTCGTTGGGCTTCTCGCGCAGCGCGCGCAACCCCTGTTCGGTGGTGGGAAACAACCCGGTGTCCAACTTGTAGGCGGCCAGCGCCGTCATGAAGCTGGCAATATCGGCGTGCGCCTTGGTGACCCTGGCCGCGTCCCCGTGGTGCAACATGTTGGGCACCACCAGCGCCGCGAACAGCGCGATGATGGTCATCACCACCAGCATTTCGATCAGGGTCACGCCGGCCTGCGCCCGCCGGTTTCGGTTTCTTTCGGCTCGATTTGTTCTCATATCGCCACGTCGTTGATGCTCGTGATAGCGAGCAACATGCTCAGAATCAGGCCTCCCACGATCACGCCCATGACCAGGATCACGACCGGCTCGAACACCGCCGTGAAGCGGCGGATAGAGGCCCGCGTATCATTTTCGTAGATGTCGGCCATGCGCGTAAACATCTGGTCCAGCCGGCCGGTTTCCTCGCCCACCGTCAGCAGGTGGGCGGCCAGGGGTGGAAATACCGCCGCCTTGCGCAACGGCGCGGCGATGCCTTCGCCGCGCTTCACGCCCTGGGCCACGAAGGTCATGGCGGCGGCGATCATCTTGTTGTTCAGAGTGGCCGCGGAAATAACGATGGCCTGCACCAGCGGCACGGTATTGCCCACCAGCGTCGCCATGGCGCGGGCGAAGCGCGCGGTTTCGGCCTTGAGGAGGGCGTCGCCCAACAGGGGAATGCGCAGGCGCGCGCGGTCCCACCACAGCCGGCCGGGGGGCGTATTGGTATAGACCCGCCAGAAAATCAGCCCGCCCGCCAGTGCCGAGGCCGCCATCCACCAGTACGTCTTCACGTAGTAGCTGCCGTCCAGCATGAGGCGCGTCGGCGTGGGAATCTTCATGCGCCCGTCGGCGAAGATCAGGGCGAAACGCGGCACCACGAAGTACATCAGGATGAAGATGGACCCCAGGCCGACGCAGGACAGCAGAACGGGGTACACCATCGAGGAGACGATGTAGTTGCGCAGGTCGTCGCGGGTGCGCTCGAAGTCGGCGAGCCTTTCGAAAATAGGCGCCAGCGCTCCGGACGCCTCCCCGGCGCGCACCATGTTGGTATACAACTCGGAATAGTACTCGGGATGCGCGGCCAGGCTGTCGGCCAGCGTGCGGCCGCTCTTGAGGATGCGCAGCACGTCCAGCACGATCAGGCGGAACTCGCTCCTTTCCGTCAGTTCGGCGGTGATGGAGAGCGCCCGGTCGAGCGGCACGCCCGCGCTGAGCAGGGTGGACAGCTCCTGGGTGAAGAACAGGGTATCGCGCCGCCGGCCGCCGCCGAACGACGGCAGTTTGAACTCCATCGACGAGCCCTTCGGCGCCATCCCCACGTACACCGGCGTCAGCCCCTGCTTGCGCAGATCGCGGGCCACCACCTTTTCGTTGTCGCCCGCCAGGCGGCCCGAGCGGACCTTGCCGTCGGAGGCTATGGCGCGGAAGAAGAAGGTGGTCACGGGCGCTCCCTGAGATGGCTTGAAGAAAACACCATGTCACGCAAAGGCGAAAAGGCGCAAAGAAAACCCCTTATGTGTTCTTTGGGTCTTTGCGCCTTTGCGTGAAACTGTTTTTGCGCTGGCATTCCTCAGAACTCCTGGGTCACGCGCAGCACCTCGGGAACGGTGGTGACGCCGGTGGAGATCTTCATCCAGCCGTCCTCGCGCAGGTTGCGCATGCCGTTGCGGCGCGCCGCCTTGGTCAAGACGCCGGCGTCGTCGTTGTTCATGATGAGTTTGCGGATCTCGTCGTTGAGCTCCATCATCTCGAAAATGCCCATGCGCGAGGCGTAGCCGCGGCCGCCGCACTCGGCGCACCCGGCCCCGCGGAAGGTGTCCACCATCACTCCGTCGGGCGACAGGGCCGTCCCCGCCGGCCGCTTGCAGCCGGGGCAGATCACGCGCACCAGGCGCTGCGCCAGCACGGCCACCAGCGACGAGGTGATGAGATAGTTCTCCACTCCCATGTCGGCCAGGCGGGTGATGGCGCTGGGCGCGTCGTTGGTGTGCAGCGTGGAAAACACCAGGTGTCCGGTGAGGGCGGCGCGGATGGCGATATCGGCGGTCTCGCGGTCGCGGATCTCGCCCACCATGATCACGTCGGGGTCCTGGCGTACGATGTGCCGCAGGCCGCTGGCGAACGTCAAGCCGATCTGCGGGTTGACGTGGAGCTGGTTGATGCCGTCCATCTGGTACTCCACCGGGTCCTCGATGGTGATGATCTTCTTGTCCGGCAGGTTGATGCGCTTGAGCGCGGAGTACAGCGTGGTGGACTTGCCGCTGCCGGTGGGCCCGGTCACCAGGAAGATGCCGTGCGGCAGGCCGGTGAAGTACTCCATGCGCCTCAGCATGTGGTCGTCGAAACCCAGGCTGCGGAGGTCGAAAAAATCCCCGGCGGAGCGGTCGAGCAGGCGCATCACCACGCTTTCGCCGTAGAGCGTAGGGAGGGTGGAGACGCGCAGGTCCACCTCGCGGCCCAGGATTTTGATCTTGATGCGTCCGTCCTGCGGCAGGCGGCGCTCGGCGATGTTCAGCTTGGCCATCAGTTTCAGGCGCGAGATGATGGCCGCCTTCAGTTCCCGCGGCGGCGAGTCCTGGTTGTAGAGCACGCCGTCCACGCGGTAGCGGACGCGGAATTCCTTCTCGAACGGTTCGATATGAATGTCGCTGGCGCGGATCTCGATGGCGCTGGCGATCATGGCGTTCACCAGGCGGATGACGGGCGCTTCGCTCGCCATGTCGCGCAGGTGTTCCAGGTCGGCGTTAGCCTGCTCGTCGTCGCCCGCGCCGCCCACGGTCTCCCGCTCGGCCTCGCCGTAGTGCCGGTCGATGGCGTCCAGGATCTCCTGCTCGGAGGCCAGCACGGTCTGAATTTCCAGACCGGAAAACGCCCGCAGCGCCGCCACGGTCTCGAAATCCAGCGGGTCCGCCATGGCGACGGTGAGCCGGGAATCGGCCAGCGCCACCGGATAGGCCTTGCATTGCCGCAGGAAGCGGTGCGACAGGCCTTCGATCTCGGGCGCCTCGGGCGGCGGGCCGTCCACCGTCACCAGCGGCAGGCCGAGTTGATCGGAGAGCGCCGCCAGCACGTCGCGGTGGGCGATGAGGCCCATATCCACCACGATCTTGCCCAGCTTGTCGCCGCGCTCCCGCTGCAGCTCGAGCGCGCGATCCAACTCATCGGGCGCGATCTTCCCGCGATCCACCAGGATTTCGCCCAGCCGCATGTAGCGCACGGCGCTGGGATCCGATTCCGGCATCGGATAGGCGGGGGTCACTTGGTGGCCACTTCCAGAATCTGACCGGACATGGCCGACTTCCGGTCCGCGGTCATGAGGATCTGGCTGGGGAGGCCGGTCCGATCCTCGAACGCCTGGCACCAGAGGCGGACCGCCACCACGATGCGTTCGTTGTCCGGCATTGTGCCAGCCTGCCGCGCGGAAGCGGCGATCATGTCCCGCATGAGCCGCTGCAGCACGGGCAACTGGGCCAGTTTCCTCTGGTGAATGGCGGCCACGTCGGCGGGAGTGATTTCGCGGTGCAACAGGCCGCCGGCGGTGGGCGTCAGCGTCAAATCCAACTCTGCGGTGAACACCAGTCCGTAGCCGGGAAGATACAAACCTCGCGTGGCGCCCATCAGGTTGATGGGTTGCGGCTGCGCGGAGTCCAGCTTGGCGTCGAAAACTCTCTCCAGGTTGCGGACGACGTCGAGGGAGAGGGGCGGTTGATCGATGGAAGCGACGGCGGCCACCGGCCGCGCGGCGACCTGGGCGGCGGCCGGCAACGCGGCCAGCAGGAGCACAATTCCGGCGGTTCTCATCTCGGTCCTCCATCGCTCACGGAAGCCACATACTGGCGGCGGTTGGCGGCCTGAAGGTTGCGCTGCAGATAGTCGATCTGCATTTCGTCCATGGCCCGGCTCGCGCGGCGCTCTTCCCGGTCGCGAAGCTCAATGTCTTTCACCAACTGCTCGGTGCGCTGGGCATAGCGCGCATCGATGGCGGCGGCGGCGCGCTCGATGCGCTGCCGGATTTCGTCCTCGGAGACGGTCTTCGCGGTTTCGGCGACGCGCGGCGCGGGAGCCGGACGGGTCGCGACGGAGACGATCAGGGCCACGGACAACATGGCGGCCGAGGCGAACCCCAGGCCCGCCGATCCGTGCAAGGCCGCCCACCACCGCCGCCAGCGGGAGGGTTCGAAAATCTTATCGGAGACGAATCCGATGCGCTGCGGAATCTCTTCGTCGCGCAGGCACGACAATGCGGTTTGGGTAAGACGCAACCGGTCCAGCTCCAGGCGGCAGGACCGGCAGGCCTGAACGTGCGCTTCCACCTGGAGCCGCTGCGGATCAGCCAGCTCCTGGAGAAGGAAATCCTTCAAATCAAACGGCGAGCAACTCATGATACACCCCGTGCTTCGAGCGGAGCCAGTTCCTCTTTGAGCAGATCCAAGGCGGTGTACAGACGGGACTTGACGGTAGAGACGGGACAATCCAGGATTTCGGCCATTTCCTCGAACTTGAACCCCCGGTAGATCTTCAGCACAACGGCCTCACGCTGTTCAGCCGACAGGCGGCCCAAGGCGCTAGCCACCGAAAGGCTCAGCTCGATGGGAAAAACCGAGCTGCCGCCCACGGTGATGCCGGTTTCGGTGCGGCGCGGTTCCACGTTCTCCACGCCAGTTTCGGGCCGGCGCTTGCGGAACATGGTGTAGGCTTCGTTATGCGCGATCCGGTACAGCCAGGGCGCGAACCGCCCCGGCTCTTCCAGCTTCCCGAGGTTCTGATAGGCCTTCAAAAGCACATCCTGCGTCAAGTCCAGAGCGTCTTCGCGGTTGCCGGCGATCCGCAGGAGATAGTTATACATAGGTTTCTCCCAACGGGACACGAGGAGGTTGTAGGCCTCCACGTCGCCTTTGGCAGCCCGCTGAATCAGGTCAGCATCTTCGACCGCCCGAAATATCAAACTCTGGCTCCTGGTGTGTAGACGCACGGCATCCGCAAAAAGTCGGACGCGGGCACCTTCAGTTTACTCCGGAGGCGGTACAAGTACGGGAGTTCCTCCCTGGAGTCGCGGGCGGCGCCAGGTTCCGCAACCCAGGTTTAATCGCCGTTCAGGCGGTACTCCCGGTCGATCTTCTTGACGTAGAGGATGGTCTCGGCATACGGGGGAATGCCGTTGTACTTGTCGACCGCGGCTGGGCCGGCGTTGTAAGCCGCCAGCGCGTGCCACAGAAGGCCGTCATACTTCTGCAACAAGTCGCGGAGGTAGCGGGCGCCCGCGTTGACGTTCTGCACGGGGTCGGTGGGGTCGGCCCCCAGGGCCTGCGCCGTAGCGGGCATCAGTTGCATCAGGCCGACAGCTCCTTTGGGCGAAACGGCTTGCTGCCGGGAGCCGGATTCGGCCTCCATTACCAGACGGACCAGCTTCCGTGGGATGCCGTACTTGTCAGCGGCCGCGTCGGCGAGGTCCCGCGGGGACGGTGCGCCGATTGGCGTGGCGGGCACGTCAACCGCGGAATCGGGTGCTGGAGCGGCCGGCGGCGGGGCCGTGGATGGAACCTCCTCAGCCGGCTCAAATCGTTGAATCCTCGATAGATCCATCTCAATGTAGCCGTCGCTGTTGTACAGACGCACTTTGCCCCAGGCGGCTTCGTGGCGGTCTATGCGCAGGCGCGCACCGCTGGAGAAGATGGCGTACTCCTCGGCTGGGGCGTCCACCACGGAAGCGGCCGCGAGTAAGATGAGTCCCAAAAAGCGCATCGGGTCCGTACGCTATTATGACGTACGCCGGTCGCCGCACGTTTAGGGAAAGACGGGAAGAAACCATGTGCCCGGATGGGAGCCCGGCAGTTCCGGCAACCGCTCAAAGCGGGCAGCTTCCTTCGCCTGCCGCTGGCTGTGGTGCTACACTTTGTCTCGGTGGCGCGCCCGGCGTTGGAAACGAATCATCTCGGCCTCCACTTTTGCGTCGCGGGCCTGAAACTCGTATTTCATCTTGCGCTGGCGGGACAAACCGTTCGAAAATGACGACACAGGAGCACATTGGAAATGCAGACACTGACAAGAAGGCGGCTTCTGGAAGGAAGCGCTGTGGGCATCGCCGCCACCGGATGGGGCGCGTCCTCGCTGGGTGCGCAGGATTGGGCACGCCAGGCGGTAGACAAGTCGCCGCGGCGGCGCGAGTGGGTAACGATGAAACACGAGGGCAGAAGCCTCGAATCGTTTGTCGCGTACCCGCAGGGGCAGGCCAAGGCGCCCGCGATTATCGTCATCCACGAGATCTTCGGAATGACCGACTGGGTGGAGAGCGTCACCGATGAGTTTGCCGCGGCCGGCTACCTGGCGGTCGCGCCCGACCTGCTGTCCGGCATGGCGCCGAACGGCGGACGCACCAAGGATCTTCCCGCGAACGAAGTAGGCCCGGCCATTCAGAAGCTGCCGCCCGACCAGGTCACCGCGGACCTCAACGCGGTCGCCGACTTTTGCGGCAAGCTTCCCGCATCGAACGGAAAGGTTTGCGTGGTGGGCTTCTCGTGGGGCGGCGGACAAGCCTTCCGCTTCGCGACCAACCGCAGGGATCTGGCGGCGGCATTCGTGTTCTACGGCAGCGGACCCGCGCCGGAGGCCATCGCCAACATCCAGGCTCCGGTGTACGGTTTCTACGCGGGCAACGATGCGCGCATCAACGGTACCATTCCGGCGACCCAGGAACAGATGAAAGCGGCGGGCAAGTTCTTCGAGCCGGTGACTTACGAAGGCGCGGCCCACGGGTTCATGCGGGCCGGAGCGCAGCCGGATGCGGCGGAAGCCAATAAGAAGGCGCGCGCCGAGGCATGGGTGAAGCTGAAGGCGCTCCGTAACAAAGCCAGGTGAGCGCGCGGCATCGCGGTGGCCCATCCGCGAGCCCACATGGCGATCGCGTGCGCTCGCGGGCTCCACGGTGCAAAGACTGCACCTGAGGTGCAAAACCTGCCGACAGGCGAAGCGCGGCATGCTGCGTGCGCCCGTCTTATCGGGCGGTTCGTGACTACCAACATTACTCCTTGGACGCCCGCGTGGGCCTGGCATCGCGCGTGCTAGGCCAAATCCTCAGCTTGCCTGTTTGGTTCCGGCTGCGCCAGGTTAGAGAAGCAGCGTCCAGCCGGGCGTCTCCCGTCACAATTGCGGTCACGCGGCGTGAGGGCCATGTGGAAGGTCTGTGCGCTGCCATGGAGGGTATTTGAGGAATCTGCGGATCGGGATTATCGACATCGTCTCCAGGGGCCCGACACGGGCTTTGTACGCACGCATCATGAACGCCAGCCTGGCCAGCATCATGCCCCAGGTCATCGGGGTCTGGTGCAAAGAGGAAGGCCATGAGGTTACTTTCGTTTGTTACACCGGCTTTGAAGATCTGCTGACGGAGTTGCCGGATAACGTGGACGTGGTCTTCATCGGCGCGTTCACCGAAGCCGCGCACACGGCGTACGCCCTGAGCAATCTGTTTCGCGGCAGAGGGGCGATCACGGTGATCGGCGGACCGCACGCCCGCTGTTACCCCGAAGACGCCGCGCGTTACTTCGACTATGTGCTGGGCTTCACGGACAAGAGCACGCTCCGCCAAGTCCTGCGGGACCGCTCGCAACACCGGCCCGTGGGCATTCAACTCGCGGCCTCCCGTCAGCCCGCGAGCCTGCCGGGAGTGCGCGAGCGGTGGCAGTTCATCGACCCGACGCTCAGGAAAGCGCCCCTCCTCAAGATGGTCCCCATGGCGGGCAGCCTGGGATGCCCGTACACGTGCGCTTTTTGTATCGATTCCACGGTGCCTTATCAACCCATGGATTTCGAGGCACTCCGCGAGGATCTCCGGTTTCTGCTGACCCGGTTCAAGCGGCCCCTGGTAGCCTGGCACGATCCCAATTTCGGAGTTCGTTTCGACGACTATCTGGACATGATCGAGGACGCGGTCCCTTCGGGCAGCATCGACTTCGTCGCCGAAAGCAGCCTGTCCCTGCTTTCCGAACCGCACCTCAAGCGGCTCAAACGCAATTCGTTCAAAGGCGTCCTTCCCGGCATCGAATCCTGGTTCGCGCATGGGCGGCAAATCGAAGACCGGATCGCTGCTCGGGATGGCCAAGGTCCGGCAGGTGTCGGAACACGTCAATCTGATCCTGCGGTACATACCGTACATCCAAACCAACTTCGTGTTGGGACTCGATACCGACGAAGGGTCCGAGCCTTTTGACCTGACGAAGCGGTTCCTGGACATGACCCCAGGGGCGTTTCCGGCTTATTCGCTGCTCTCCGCATTCGGCCGGGCCGCGCCGCTTAACCTGGATTACCAGCGATCCAACCGCGTGCTGCCTTTCCCATTCCACTTCCTCAATAACAACGGCGCCATGAACGTCAGGCCGGCAAACTACTCCTGGCGGACGTTCTACGACGAGATCATCAGCCTGACCCAATACTCCTTCTCCACGCGCGCTATCTACCGCCGCTTTCTGGCGACACAGGGTGTAACTGCGCGCTGGATGAACGTGGTGCGCGCGGTTTCGACGGAGGGTTTCGGAAGGGCCAGGTACTTCCGGGAGATTCGGGACCGCCTGGACACCGATCCGCAGTTCACACCCTATTTCGAGCAGGAGAGCGGTGCGCTTCCCCAGTTCTACAAGGACATCGTGCGCCAGGATCTGGGACCGCTGATGGAGTGGCTTCCCGAGGGGGCTCTCTATCACGATCCCAACGCCTATCTGAAGTCCGAGACTTCCAAGGATGAACTGACCCTCGTGTGACCGCAGGGGCTTAAGCGCTATGGAAACAAGTTCGCAGGGCAGCCGAGGCCGTTGATACCGAATTGCGCAGTGGCAATTGCCTGTTCCAGCTTGCCGGAATCGCGATAGGCCGCGGCGACATTGTGCGCCGCCTGGCAGACGTGGTTGTGCACCAGGGGGCACTGCGTGTTGAAGGAGTAGTTGCCGCCCCTGGTTTCTACGGCGCACGATTGCGGCGCGGTCGCGCGGTAAAGCTGCACGATTTCGGCGGCGAGGCGTTGCGAGTTTCTGTCGAGAATCATGCCTTCCAGCAGGACCACGGCTGCCTGGTCCGAATCGCCCAGGTCGCGATACGCCCGCGACTTCTCTTCCCGGAATTCCACCATCGGCGAGAGCTTGCTTCCATAGGCCAACGATTCCAGGGCCTGACGGGGTTGGCCCAGGAGCCGCTGAACGCTTCCCAACTCGAGGTACAGGAGCGCCAGGCCCGTCTCGAATGGGCCCTTGCCGCGCGCCCGGTTGACGCGGTTGACCGTTTCGCGCCGGGCGGAATCGATGCGCCGCGCGCGCAGGAGAGCCTCCAGCGCCTTGCGATACCAGACCTGGCTCTCGGCGGCATCGGAGAGGCTCTCGGCTTTGAGGCGATAGCACATCCCTTCCACGGCGAACGGAAGGGCGATGTTCTCGTCGTCGCCAAGCCGGTCAAGGATGGCCGTCGAGCGCTCGGCTGCCTGGATGGCGCCTTCCACCGACGGCGGCGCAGCGCTGGCCAGCAGGTTGGCCAGCATGGAGTAGGACCGGAAGGCGCGCGGCGCGGCATCGATGGTGCTTTGCAGGAGAGTCTGCTGATCGCGCCAGTCGATATTGCGAAGATACGTGCGTACACCGCATGCCAGCAACAGCACACCGGCCGCCGCCATCAGGGTCTTCTTCGACTTGCGCGGCAGTCGCCGCTCAAGAGTTTGCAGGCCCATGACCACACCCAGCGCCAACCCGAGCGACGGCAGGTACATCCAGCGTTCGGCCATGATGCTGCCGGCGCGGAGTCAACAGATTGGCAGTAGGCGCCAGAGTGGTGAAGAAGAAGGCGATGGCGAAGCACGGCAGTTTCCGCCCGTGGCGCCAGGCGCGGATGCCGAGGAACGCAGCGGCCAGGCACACCGCCAGCGACGTGAGTGCGGCGATGTCTTCCCACCCGAGCGATCCGCGGAATACCGGAATCTGGTTGTACGAGTAGTCGCAAGAGAGACGCGCCGGCCAGAGGAACAACCACAGGTAGTTGCCAATCACTCTGATAGCGGTCAGGCCGGCGGCGACCGGCGGCGCGCCGATCAGCGGATTGTCGACGAACGGGATCACCGGCGCCGCCGTGTGGTCGAGCATCCGAGCGCGGAGAATCAAGAAGATGGCGAGTGGCGCCGCCACCGCGGCGTAGCCGGCGAGGAGCGGTTTCCACGGTCTTGGCCCGCCGAAGGCGAAGTCGTAGCACAGCATGACGGCGGCGATCACTATGCCGTTTTCCTTGGAGAAAACCGCCACGGCTGCCGACGCGGCCAGTCCCGCAAGCCAGGCGGCTTTCCTGAGCCCGGCGGCATGGCTGCCGCGGATGTGGCACAGCAAGCCCGCGAGCACGCCCAGCGCCGCCAGTTCGTCGGCGCGGCCCACGATGTTGGTGACCGATTCGGTGAGCAGGGGATGCAGCGCCCACAGGGCGGCCAGCAGGCCGGCCCACGAAATGTCACCGAGCAGTAGCAACCCCAGGAGATAGATCAGGGCGATGTTGATGGCATGCAGCGCGAAATTCACCCAGTGATAGCCGGGAGTGTCGGCTTGGTTGCCCAGCACTGTGTAATTGAAGAGGTACGAGAGAGTGGTGAGCGGCCGGTAGAGTCCCGTGGTCATGCTGGGATACCAGTATTCTTCGGTGAAGATCTGCCGGAGGCTGTCGGACCCGAGGGCGCGTATGCGCGTGTCCTGCTGGATGGCAATCCCGTTGTCAAAAGTGAGGCCGGCCTGGAACGAGTTGGAGTACGCCAGCAGGGCGGCGGCCCACAGGCCCAACAGGATCGGGATGTGGCGCCGCAATGGAGACGCGGCCGGCTGCCGGGCAGGCGCCACCGTGGGCCGTTCGCGGTTCTTCTTCATGGAAGTCCCTATTCTATGCCGATGTTTCAATAAATGCGTCTGACCCCTTTTTCGAGGCTGCGGTACCCTGAACACATGAGATTCATCTTCGGGTTTCTGTTGTGTCTGTCCCTTTCGGCGCAGGCGCCTCCGGCGCGGCCGAAGGTTCTCGGCCTGGCCCACTACTCCATTTTCGTCAGCGACCTGGCGAAGGCGCGCGCATTCTACGAGGACTTTCTCGGGTACGAGGAGGCTTTCACGCTGCCCAAGGCCGATGGCACCGTGCAGATGGCCTTTGTGAAGATCAACGACCATCAGTACCTGGAGTTGTTGAACCAGCCGAGCCGGGGCGAAGGCCAGTTGAACCATCTGGGTCTCTACACCGACGACGTCGAGCGGATGCGCTTATACCTGGCTTCGCGCGGGGTCAAAGTGCCGGACCAGGCGATCCTGAACCGCATCGGGAATCGGAAGATCTCGGTCGTGGATCCGGACGGCCACACGGTGGAGATCGTCGAATATCTGCCCGATAGCTGGACCGGCAAAGACACCGGCAAGCACATGCCGGCGACGCGCATTTCGGACCGCATGATGCACGCTGGAATCCTGGTGGGCAACCTGGACGCGGCCGCCGCGTTCTACGGCGGGATCCTGGGGTGCCACGAGACGTGGCGCGGCAACAGCCTGAGGAGCACCACGTTGAACTGGGTCAACATGCGCGTGCCGGACGGCGACAATCACGTGGAGTTCATGCTCTACAAGGAGCTTCCGCCGCCGGACCGGCGCGGCGTCGAGCACCACATCTGCCTGGCGGTGCCCGATATCCGGAAGGCTGTGGCAACGCTCGAAGCACGGCCGGCGCGGAAGGGCTATGCGCGCGAGATGAAGATCGCCGTGGGCGTGGACAACAAGCGGCAGGTGGGCCTGTTCGACCCGGACGGGACGCGCGTGGAGATGATGGAGTTCGAACCCATCGACGGCAAGCCGGCGCCGTCTTCCACGCTTCCCCCGCCGAGGTAGCGCGTTCTCACTTCGCGCCGCGGCTCCATTCGCGAATCCCTTCGATTTCGGCGGGCGGAATGTGCAGGAACTCCAGAAACTCCTGGTGCTCGCCGGGAGCCGACTTCTCGAACTCGGCATGCCAGCGGTGCATGTCGTCTTGGGTGAAGCCGGCGGATTGCATTACTGCGACCCATTTCTCTTTGGTGACCATAGCGGTTCTCCTTGGCAGGACGTTGGATTGCAGCAGGCGCGCGATGGCCTGCTGGTGATTGCGGAGTTGAAGGATGGCGGCGTCCAATTCCACCATCCGGCGGCGCAGCACGGCGGCGGCGCCGGCGGTTTGCGGGGCGTCCACGACGGAACGGATATCGGCGAGCGTCAGGCCGGAGTTGCGGTAGGCGCAGATCCGGCGCAGGCGTTCGAGATCGGCCTCGGAATAAAGCCGGTAGTTGCCGGCGGTGCGCCGGGGCCGATGCAGCAGGCCGATGGATTCGTAATAGAGCACCGTGCTGCGGGCCAGATGGCAGGCGCGCGCCAGGCGGGTGACGGTCAGCGGCATGGTTCCTTCAGTATCGACCCTGAAGTTGTAGACAGGTCAAGAGGCGCGTGCGGCTGCGATAATGGGGCTGCGAATGCGCAAACCCTCAGCGGAACTTTCGGTGCTGTACGAAGACGATGCCGTGGCGGCCATCGACAAACCCGCCGGCCTCGCGGCCGTGCCGATTCCGGGCTCGCGCACGCCGTCGGCGTGGTCGCTGGCTTCCGCAGCGCTGCGGCGGCAGCGGCAACGCTGCTTCGTGGTGCACCGCATCGACCGCTTCACTTCCGGGATTCTGCTCTTCGCCAAGACCGAGGCGGACCGCGACCGGCTGGTGCGGCAATTCATGGCGCACACGCCCGAGCGCCAGTATCTGGCGGTTGTGCGCGGCCATCCGGTCCCGAAGGACGCCACGCTGGTGCACTACTTCCGGCGCGTCGGCATGGCACAGAAACTGCGCACGGAGACCGACCCCGCGGCGGCTCGCGCGGAGTTGCGGTATACCGTCGAGCGGCCGCTACGCGATGCAGCGCTGGTCCGTGTGACGCTGGTGACGGGGCTGCAGAATCAGATCCGCGCGCAGTTCGCGGCGATCGGACACCCGGTGATCGGCGACCGCAAGTACCACGAAGCGGAAGCGGCCGAGCGGCTGATCGACCGGGTGGCGCTGCATGCCACGCATCTGGGGTTCGCGCATCCGCGGTCGGGGGAGCGCATCGCCGTCGATTGCAAGCCGCCGCACGATTTCCGCAGCCTGGTGGAGCGATTGTCGCCGCGTCGGTAGCATTATGCTACCGTAAGGACATGAGCCAGCCCGTGAAGCTATCCGACGGCCTAGTTCTGGACGCCCGCGCTGGCGGGCGAGATCGTGGAACGCTCCATTGCCGGCCAGGTGGAGTTCTGGGCGCGGCTAGGCCGCAGTCTGTGGACCTGCTGCTCGAAGGCCGGCAAGCGCTGGCCCTGTGCCGCGCCGCCGCCGCCCGGCCGCTCTCGGAGTGCCTGGACACGGTGGACTCGGCCGAGGGACGAGCGCGCGTGGCCGCCTACCTTAATAGCCAGCCGTTCCCGCATTACGAAGCTCACCCGAACCGGCCTGGCCTGCTGGTGCGCATCGCCGAGGATGGCCACCGGACCGTGGGCCGCTTCGTCAATCGCGAATTCCACCCGCTCGGCGCCAAGGCCCGGCGGAAATGAGCTTCCCGTTCGACCGGCGGCCGATTATCGTGGCGATTGCCGGGCCGAACGGGGCGGGGAAGACGACCTTCTACCGTTCCCACATGCAGGCGGCCGGGCTGCGCTTTCTGAACGCCGACGTGTGGGCGCGGGAGCTGAGCATCAACGCCTACGCCGCCGCGCGCGCGGCCGGCGCCATTCGGGAAGAACTGGTGCGCCAGCGCGAGAGCTTCGTGTACGAGACCGTCTTCTCCGACCCTGTGGGCGAGAAGGTGGCCTTCCTGAAGGCGGCCGCGCTATCCGGATACACGGTGATCCTGTGCTTCATCGGCATCTCTTCGCCGCGCGTGAGCGAGCAGCGCGTGGCCATGCGCGTTTCGCAGGGCGGGCACGACGTCCCGACCGATAAACTGGCCGTCCGCTTTCCACGCACCATGGCGAATCTTGCGGCGGCCGTTCGCGAACTGCCGCACATTCGGATCTTTGACAACGGCGATCTGCGGATGCCCTACCGCCTGGTCGCCATTGTTGAGGATGGGCGGCTTGCCGAGTTGCACAAGCGGGTGCCAGCGTGGCTGCGGCCGCTGCTGCCGAAGACAAGGCGGACCGGGAAGGCGTAGGATTGAGGATATGGAACGGGTCCACATGACTCAAGCCGAGGTGGCGGGCAATTTCACCGCCGTGCTGGAAAGACTCAAGCACGGGGCCGAGGTTGTGGTGGAGCAGGATCATCGGCCGGTGGCCGTGATCAGCCCCGTGAAAGGGCCGGGCCGTCTCATCGACGAGTGCATCGCGCTGGCGAAGGCTTAGGAAATGAAGCTCGGCTACCCGCCCGTGCCGGACGCCGATTTTGCCGCAGATGTGCAAGCTGCTAACGATGCACACCGCGAGCCGCTCGACACGTCCGTACGGGACTAATCCTGGATTCAGGCGTCCTGATCGCCGCCGAGCGTGACGCCAGGCCGGTGAGCAGCTTGCTTGCGGCACTCGAACGGGAGCACGGAGAGGTTGAGATCGTGCTCTCTTCCATCACCGTGATCGAGTTGGAGCACGGACTGCACCGCGCTCGAACCGCGGAACTGGCGCGCAACCGGCGCCATTACCTGGACAGCGTTTTCGCGGCGATTCCGGTGGAACCGTTCACGAGGGACATGACCCGAATCGCGGCAAAGGTGGACGCCGAGGCGCAAAAGACGGGATGCGTGATTCCATTCGCGGACCTGGCGATTGGCGCCGCGGCTCTCCAGTTCGGCTATGGGGCCAGCACCCGGAATCCGCGCCATTTCCAGATGATTCCCGGCCTCGCGGTGAAGCCGATCTGAGGGACTGCGAGGAAGTCCTGGCTTCATTGCTCCGCGAGAAAGTCTCCGAGTGGCCGCTTTTTCTTTCGAGACTTGCAGCCAAGGCAAGCAGTGGCAAGGTATTCAAAACCGTTGTTCCCACATGCGGGAGCAGGCGACAACGAAGGTGGCTATCTCGTTGAGATCGTCTCCCGCCATTATTGGAAAATAGGCAAATTCCGCCTGTCGAATTGCGGCAATCTGAACGGTCACATCTCGCCACATTCGCTCAAACATCGGTTCCTATCCGAAAGGGGCGACGCGGCTTCCGCGACTTCGCGAAGCCCCACGTATCCGCACGCGGCAACCCCAGGGACGCCGAAGGTGCTAGTGTCCTTGATTCTCTGGGAAGAAATGCCGGACTGCCGGAACGGGTGGAATCCCACTCCAGGAGCCGGACCGCTTCGCAGTCCCTTGGAGTCAAGGGAAGCTGGGCGTGGCAGAGGAAGCGTCGGTCAGCACGCGGCGGCAAGTCTACAGCTCATTGATGGAACAACGCTTTTCCCCAATTACACTTTTGGGACAGGAACCCTATTTCGGGGGATCAAGTAGCACGCGATCGCGATCCTTAACCTTGTCCGATGGGAGCGGCTGGAGCGTGCGAACCTCGCTGGCCCCCTGCTCGGGAGACATCAGCGCCAGCCGTCCGCGCGGCTTCAGTTTAATAGGCACAACTTCGCCCCGGATGTAGTAGGTTTGGCCGGCTTTGACATCCAGTTGGAGCACCGCTTTTTCGTCGGTCGACCGCAAAGAGTGCTTCCCCGCGTCGAGACGGATGCTGAAGTAGTGGTCGTTCTGAAGGCGGGCTAACTCCTGCTCGTCACAGTAGACGGAGGGAGAGTTCGCGGGGGGGCCCGAGCCCATCTTAAGCCGGTACACGTATACCACGGCTTTGCTGGAATCGTTAGTGAAGGCGATTTGCGCAATGGCGGACGCCACGCCAACCATGCATAGAACTGCAATTCTCAGACGCATTCAATCTCCTTGGTATCGTCAACCAATCGAAAGCAGATCATACAACTTGTGCGAAGGTTACGCAAGGACTTTGAGGACCACTGTCGATTGGACCGGCCAGAAACCTTCAAACTTACTCACTACTGAGTGGCTGGTGCGAATCGAACGTGAGGCAGGGCCGATTGCCAGGTGCCCCCTGGGCGGGCCGCTGGCTACCAGCCTGCCCCACACTTACTTCCCCGCGCCCCGAATCGCGATCCCCAATTCCCGCAGATTCCGCTCCGGGACCGCCGACGGCGCGTCGCACATCAGGTCGGTGGCGCGGGCGGTCTTGGGGAACGGGATCACGTCGCGGATGGAGCTTTCGCCGGCCAGTATCATCACCAGGCGGTCCAGACCCAGGGCGATGCCGCCGTGCGGCGGAGCGCCGAATTCCAACGCCTCCAGCAGGAAACCGAAGCGGTGCTTGGCCTCCTCCTCGCTGAAGCCCAGCGCGGCGAATACCTTCGACTGGATGTCGCGGCGGTGAATACGAATCGAGCCGGAGCCCAACTCGACGCCGTTCAGCACCAGGTCGTAGGATTTGGCGCGGCAGCGGGCGGGGTCGGCGGTCAGCTTCTCCAGATCCTCGTCGTGAACCGAGGTGAACGGATGGTGCGCGGCGCTCCAGCGCTGCTCGTCCTCGTCCCATTCGAACATGGGGAAATCCACCACCCAGAGGAACTGGAGATTCTTGGGGTCGAGCAGTTTGTGGCGGTCGCTGAACTTCTGCGCGCAATACAGGCGCAACTGGCCGCAGGCCTGGTAGACGGTCTCTTCGGGGCGGTGGCCCTTCTGCTCGCCGGCCCAGGTGGCCAGCACCAGCAGGTCGTTTTCAGCGGCGCCGGCGCGTTCGCGCACTTGGGCCATGGGGCCTGGATAGTCGCGATCCAGGCGCTTGGCGTCGTCGAACACGCGCAGGCCGCGCTCGCTTCCGTTGGCTTTCAACTCGTCGCGCTCCTTGCGGCTGGGCGCGCCGGTACCGGGAATGTGAATCGCCACCAGGGGCAGGCCGGCGGCGGCCAACTCGGGCAGCAGGTCTTCCACCGGGTGCATGGGCGGAATACGGCAATCCGGCTTGTCGATGCCGTAGCTGCGCATCGCCTCGGCATAGGTGAGACGGCGGAATGGCGCCTCCACGCGGTATCCGGCCACTTCGCAAATGCGCTGCACCAGCGGTTCGATCACCTCCAGCACGGTCTCCTGCTGGGGGAAGGACATCTCGAGATCGATCTGAGTGAACTCCGGCTGGCGGTCGGCGCGCAGGTCCTCGTCGCGGAAGCAGCGGACGATCTGAAAGTACTTTTCGAACCCGCCGATCATCAGGAGCTGTTTGAAAATCTGCGGCGATTGCGGCAGCGCGTAGAACATTCCGGGCTGCACGCGGCTGGGCACCAGGTAGTCGCGCGCGCCTTCCGGCGTGGAGCGCGTCATGAACGGCGTTTCGATTTCCAGGAATCCCTGTGCGGTGAGAAGCTGCCGCACAGCGAAGGCAATCTTGCTGCGGAGAATGATATTGCGCTGCATGTGCGGCCGGCGCAAATCCACGTAGCGGTATTTCAGGCGCACGTCCTCGCTGACGTCCACGTGCTCTTCCATGGGGAACGGCGGGGTGCGCGATTCATTGAGAATCCAGACCTTCGAGGCCACAACTTCCACTTCGCCGGTTTCGAGATTTGGGTTGACGGTTTCGGCGCTGCGGCGCGCCACCGTGCCCTCGACGGCGACCACGTATTCGGCGCGGATTTCGGTGGCGCGGGCGAGGACGGCGGAATTCACGTCTTCGCGGAAGACCAACTGCGTCACGCCCTCGCGGTCGCGGAGGTGGATGAAGATGACGCCGCCCAGATCGCGGCGGCGATGGGCCCAGCCCATCAGCAGGACCGTTTGGCCCGCGTGCGCGGCGCGCAACTCACCGCAGGTGTGTGTGCGGCGAAGCTCGCCGAGAAAATCCAATTGTACGGAGGATTCCATATTCGATCGTATCAGTTCCCTGTGGGGCGGACGCCCTCGTCCGCAGCCGGCCCCCTGGCCGGCTCTTCTTGCGTGCCAGGCGATTGATCCTTTGGCAGGACAGCGGGTCCAGGGGGACCCGCGCGGACCAGGGGGTCCGCCCCACAACGTGCCGCAATCTCGTCGCGCGTCACTTCGCGCTGCTCGCCGGTGGTCATATCCTTGAGCGCGTAGCGGCCGGCAGCCAGCTCGTTGTCGCCCACAATCAGCGTGAAACGCGCGGACAGCTTGTTGGCCAGTTCCATGGCGCGCTTCAGCCTGGCTTCCACCAATTCCACCGACACTCCGAGGCGGCGCAGGTCGCGGGCCATCAGGGCGGCATGCTGCACGGCGGCATCGCCCAGCGGCGCGATCAGCAGATCGAGCGCCGGCGCCGCCTGGCCGGCTTCCACGATCGTCACCAGGCGGTCTTCTCCGATGGAGAATCCGATTCCCGGCGAGTGAACCTTCGACCCCAGCGATTCGGCGAGGCCGTCGTAGCGGCCGCCGCCCAGGACGGAATTCTGCGCGCCCAGCGCCCCGTTCACCACTTCGAACGTGGTGCGCATGTAGTAGTCCAGACCGCGCACCATGCGCGGGCGGATTTCGGCTTCGATGCCGCGGGCTTCGAGGAATCCGCGAACCGCCGCGAAATGGTCGCGGCACGGCTGGCACAGGTGGTCGAGAATGCTGGGAAGCCCGTCTATGATGGCCTGGTCGGCCTCCACTTTGCAATCCAGCACGCGCAGGGGATTGGTCCCGGCGCGCCGCTGGCAATCGCCGCACATCCGCGCCGCCACGGGTTTCAGCTCCTCGCGCAGGCGCTCGACGAATTGCGGACGGCAATTCTGGTCGCCCACCGAATTGAGCAGAAGCTGGAAGTCCGCGAGCCCGGCGCCGCGCAGCAGTTCCACCACCATCTCGATGACCTCGGCGTCCACCAGCGGCGATTCCGACCCGATGGCCTCCGCGCCGATCTGGAAGAACTGGCGGTAGCGGCCCTTCTGCGGCCGCTCGCGGCGGAACATGGGCCCCATGTAGAACAACTTCTGCACGCCGGGGCGCTGGTCGAGGCGGTGTTCGATGTAGGCGCGGATCACCGAGGCGGTGTTCTCGGGGCGAAGGGTGAGCGAAGACCCGTCGCGGTCGTCGAAGGTGTACATCTCCTTGGTGACGATGTCGGTTTCGGCGCCCACGCCGCGCGCGAAGAGAGACGTTTCCTCCAGAATAGGGGTGCGGATTTCGTGGTAGTTGTAGCTTCCAAACACCGCGCGCGCAATGGTTTCCACGCGGTTCCACACCGCGGTGGCTGGAGGCAGTAAGTCCCTGGTTCCTTTGACGGCTTTGATCAAGGTAGCTGGAAAAATCCATGCTAGCATGCCGCACAGGGGTACAATTTTGGGTATGCTCGCGAGGCTCCTCCTGTTGCTGGCGTCCGCGGCGATGCTATTCGCCCAGAAGCGCCCGTTCGATTTCAATGCCCTGATGGAGCTGCGGCGGATCGCCGATCCGCAGATCTCGCCCGACGGGCGCTGGGTGGCGTACACGGTGCAGTCCGTCGACATGGCGGCCAACCAGAAGCCAACGCAAATCTGGACGGTGGCGCTGGAGGGCGACGGCAAGCCGCGGCAGATCACCCACGAAGGGTCGGCCAATTCGCGCCCGCGCTGGTCGCCCGATTCCAGCAGGATCGCCTACGTTTCCGACCGCGGCGGAAGCTCCCAGATCTGGCTGATGGACCCGGACGGCGGCAATCCCAAACCGGCCACCAACCTCTCCACCGAAGCCGACGGCGTGCTGTTCTCCCCCGACGCCAAGAACCTGCTGTTTACCAGCGAGGTGTATCCCGAATGCGGCGCCGACGACGCCTGCAACAAGAAGAACCTCGACGCCGAGAAGGCCAGTCCAGTGAAGGCGCGCATCTACACCGAACTGCTCTACCGCCATTGGACGCGCTGGCAGACCCGCAGGCGCAGCCACCTGTTCGCGGTCGCCGTGGCCGGCGGACCGCCCAGGGACCTGACCCCGGGCGCCATCGACGTTCCGCCGTTTTCTCTCGGCGGCCCCGACGATTACGACGTTTCGCCCGACGGCCAGGAAGTCTGCTACTCCATGAATGCCGACCCCGTGCCGGCCACCAGCACCAATGCGGATCTGTACGTGGTGTCCATCAAAGGCGGCGATCCGGTCAAGATCACCTCGACCCCCGGCGCCGATTCCAGCCCGCGCTATTCGCCCGACGGCAAGTACCTGGCCTGGCGTGCGCAGTTCCGCGCCGGTTACGAAAGCGACCGCTGGCGCCTGCTGGTGCTCGAACGGAAGACCGGCAAGGTCGCCAACCTCACCGAAACCCTGGACCGCTGGGTCAACAGCTTCACCTGGAAGCACGATTCCGCCGGGCTGTTCTTCACCACGTTGGACCGCGGCCAGCAGGCCATCCAACTGATATCGCTCGCGGGCGGCGCGTTGCAAATCGTCGCCCGGGCGGATGCCGAGCTGGACGACATGCAGTTGACCCGCGACGGCAGGACCATGGTCTACACTTCTCAGTCCGGCGTGTCGCCCATCGAAATCTATCGCGCCTCTTCGGCCGGCGGCGACGCGGTACCGTTGACGCACCTCAACGACCAGGCGCTGAACGACTATCAACTCACGCCGCTCGAGGATTTCTGGGTGGACGCCGAGGACGGATCGCGGGTGCAGAGCTTCGTAGTGAAGCCGTACGGGTTCCGCGCGGGGCAGAAGTATCCGGTCCTGATTCTGATTCACGGCGGACCGCAGGGCGCCTGGGGGCACTCCTGGTCGTACCGCTGGAACGCGCAGGTGTTCGCCGCGGCGGGCTACGTGGTGGTGATGCCGAATCCCCGCGGGTCCACGGGCTACGGCCAGAAATTCATCGACGAGATCAACGGAGACTGGGGCGGGAAGGCGTACGGAGACATCATGGCGGCCACCGATTACGCGGTGACCAACCTTCCCTATGCCGACCCAACGCGCGTGGGCGCGGCGGGCGCGTCCTTCGGCGGCTTCATGATCGACTGGATTCTCGGCCACACCGAACGCTTCAAAGCGCTGGTCTCGCACGACGGAGTCTACGATCAGCGGGGCGAATTCGGCGGCACCGAGGAGCTGTGGTTCCCGTTGTGGGAAATGGGAGGCACGCCTTGGGACAAGCCCGACGACTTCCAGAAATGGTCGCCCAGCAGTTACGCCAAGGACTTCCACACGCCCACGCTGGTGATCCACGGCGAACTGGATTTCCGCATCCCCTATTCGCAGGCGCTGGAACTTTTCACCGCGCTGAAACTGCAGAACGTCCCGGCCAAGCTGCTGATCTTTCCCGATGAAGGCCACTGGGTGCTGAAACCGCAGAACAGCCGGCTGTGGTACTCGACCGTACTCGACTGGCTGGACTTCTGGGTGAAGAAGTGAGAATCGCCGCGGCCCTTCTGGTATTGCTGATTCTGGCCGCCGCCGCACTGGCTTACTTCTCGGTGCACACGGAGCTGGGGTTCAACCCGGACTTCCAGATGATCGGCGCCGCCACGACCGTATCGGTCCACGTGACGAATCCTCACGGCGTGCGCAGTCTCGCAGCCTTTGTGGAGCAGGACGGCGTGCGCACGCAGGTGTTCGCGGAGCACGCGCCGCCGGCCCGTTTCCTGTGGCATCGGCACGAACCATCGCGTTTCGTTTCGTTCGAAGCCGGCAAGAGCAAGGCGCCGCAATTGAAAGAAGGCGAGGCGCGAGTGGTGGTGGAGGCCGTCTCGAACGATTTCAGCGGTCTGGCCGACAGAACATCGCGCGACGTGGTTGTCGCGCTCGAACCCCCGCGGGTTAGCGCCGACAGCCTGCGACACTACATCAACCAGGGCGGAATGGAACTGGTCACTCTCACCGCCGCCGGCTCCCCGACGAAGTCCGGCGTGCGCGTGGGGCCGTACGCGTTTCGCAGCTTTCCGCTTCCGGGAGGCGGCGCGGACCAGCGGTTCGCCATGTTCGCGTATCCCTGGGATGTGGAACCGGGCACCGTGCCGCTGGTCTTTGCGCGAAACCTGACGGGCACCGAAGCCACTGCGCAGTTCTGGGTCCGCGTGAAGGCGAAGAAATTCCGGGCGCGCGAGTTCCCGCTGACCGATGCGCTCATGGCCACGCTGGTGAACTCCGTGGATCCCGACGGCACCCTGGCACCGGGCCCCGACTTGCTCGCGCGGTTCCTCAGGATTAACGGCGACCTCCGCCGTCTGAACAACCAGCAGCTTTCCAGTTTGCGTTTCAAGACCGAAGAGAAGATGCTGTGGAACGGTCCCTTCCTCCACTACGGCAAGGAAGAGGCCAATTTTGCCGACGTGCGGGACTACACCTATCACGGCAAGAAAGTGGACCGGCAGGTGCACCTGGGTTTCGATCTCTCCGACGTCAAGGACGCGCCCGTGAACGCAGCCAACGACGGGCGCGTGGTATGGGCGTCGAACCTGGGGATCTACGGAAACTGCATCGTGGTGGATCACGGCTACGCGCTGCAATCCATCTACGGCCACTTGAAGTCGATTAGCGTGAAGGTGGGCGACATGGTGAAGAAGGGGCAGCAGATGGGCGTTGAGGGATCGACCGGCTTGGCCGGCGGCGTTCACCTGCACTTCAGCATGCAGATCGACGGCGTGCAGACCAACCCGCGCGAGTGGTGGGACGAGCACTGGATCAAGGACCGCGTGCTCGCGAAACTGCACGCGGGACAGTAGCGCGGCGGACCGCGAGAACCGGGGACAGACGAAGAGCGCGTTGATCTCATCGGCCGGCAAACAGCAGCGAGACGCCCTCTCCAAGCGGCACAACCCGCACCTGCGGACAGTACCGATCGAGGCGGCGAAACCGGCGCCGCGGTGGAACCCGCAACTGGCCGCGCTCCAGGAGCGGGAGGCAAACCGCGGCCACCGCAACCGGGCGACCCTGGCTGTGGCACGAAAGCAGGTGGCCTACCTGCCGGCGGTGGACAAATCCGGAAAACCGTTCCGAATCCGCCCTGCGGCAAACCTGGAACAGGAGGTGAAGACCGCAGCATGAAAACCCTGAACCTGGGGTCCTACGCCCGCGGATGTCCCTCCGCGTTCCGCCTTGTCAGCGATCCACCGGCCGTTCCTCGCTTACTGAGCGACTGCCACACGGAGGTCCTCCGCCTTATGGGCCATACGGTCTGTATCCTCGCCGGCCGGCTTCCTTCAATTCAATCTCCGTGGGCGGCTTTCTGCCGTTCCCGCAAATGGATGTCTGGTCACGCTATCGCGTTGGCCCATCTCGTAACGGATCGCTTGAGCCAAATCGGATCGTCGCCCGTCCCACCCGCTTTCAGGCTTCAGGATTCTCTCCCGATGCGTCCAGGGATTCGTGTGTTTTCCCTTGACAAGTACGTATCATCGATGTCCCCGGGTGTTTTCGCCCCGTCGGAGCACTTCCGCCCGTCCTACGCGAGGAATTCGGCTTAGGCGCCGCCGCGCAACAATAAGTTGACGGCCCGGATCGCCCCCGCCTTATAATTGAGAAGGGTGCGCCGCCGCGGGCACTACTGGATCAGCCGACGGAACGCGAATGAGTAGAAATGTTCTCCCAGTCCTGGTGCTTGCGGGTTTGCTCCAATGCCCTCAGTCCGCCAGCGCCCAATCGCCGGTTAGGAAGACCGCTCCGGCTCCCAGAGCCAGACGGAAGGCGGCTGTCAGGAGGCCGCCGCCGGTGGATCCCACCCTCGGCGATAACGTGGATGGCGACGATCTCACCGTGCGCCGGGCGGCCGTAGAAGCCCTCGGCGAGCAGAATGGGAGCGTGGTGGTGGTTGACCCGGCCAACGGGCGAGTGCTCTCCATCGTCAACCAGAAACTGGCGTTTTCGAACGGCTTCACGCCATGTTCCACCATCAAGCTGGTGACCGCCCTGGCGGCTCTCAGCGAGCACGTGGTGGCGCGCGACGATGCCATCCGCCTATCGCGCTATAAGAGCTTCAGCCTGGATGAGGCCATCGCCCATTCGAACAATGAATATTTCGGCGAGTTGGGCAAACGGCTCGGTTTCGACCGGGTGACACGCTACGCCAAAATGCTGGGGCTGGGTGAAGCCGCCGGCCTCGACATCCCCGGCGAGCGGCCCGGCGCCCTGCCCGGCGAGCCCCCCAGAGGCACCAGCATGGGCCTGCTTACGGCATACGGCTCGGGTTTCCAGGTGACTCCCCTGCAGCTTGCGGCGATCGTGTCCGCCATCGCCAACGGCGGCACGCTGTACTACTTGCAATACCCCCGCACGCCCGACGATATCCAGCACTTTGGCCCCAAGGTGAAGCGCCCGCTGGAACTCGCTCCCAACGGCATCGAAGACATCAAGATCGGCATGCGCGGGGCGGTCGATCACGGCACCGCCCGGCTGGCCAACTACGACCCTACCGAGCCGCTCTTCGGGAAGACCGGAACCTGCGAGGACTACACCGCCCGCGAATACATGGGATGGTTCGGCTCCTTTCTCGATACCGAGCCGCATCGGCTGGTGGTGGTTGTGATGCTCGCCAGTCCGGTTCACTCCGTGAACGGCGCCACGGCGTCGGCGGTGGCCGGCGCGGTGTACCGGAATCTGGCGCAGCAGCACTACGAGGTGACCGGCCGAAGGTCCGATCTCCCCGAGATCATCACCACAACGGCCAGCAGCCAGTAGTTCTCCGCGCCCCCCGAGGCGGCGGAACCTGCCAGCGGGCGGTTGCCGCGGCGGTCCCCGAACCAATCCTAAGAGCTGTATTTGTCCCGGCACTCGTTCGAGCAGAAGTGCACCACCTGTCCCTTGACCGTTCGCTTCACGCTGACGGCAGTCGAGACGTACGTGCCGCACACCGGGTCGCGCTTCAAATCGCCGCCGGACTGCAACGGGGGCGCACCGGACGCGGGACGACCGCTGGAGCGGTCGCGGCTCGAACCCGAGAGGAAGGATCGCAGAAACGATCTCGCCAGGAGAAAGAACAGGAGCGGAAGAAGAAAGTTGACAAAAAAAGCGCGGATCATGAGGTCGGGGCGGAGACGGCCGTCTCCGCCCCGGAATTCCCCCTATTTCTTGGTCTTCGCGGGAGGCGCCTTCTTCGCCTTGGGATCGACATAGTTGGTTTCGACCTTGCTTCCCAGGGCTACAATCATGGCCTTGGCTGCCTCCACGTTTGGACCGTTCGGCGCCACCTCCAGGTACTTCTGGAACGCATCCACCGTACCGGGGGCGGGCGTGACGGTGCCATCGGGGGCGGTGGTCGCCTTCATCATCAGCGAGTTCCCAAGCTGAAAATATGCCTCTGCGCATTTCGGGTCGCCCGCGATGGCTTTCTGAAACGCCACCGTGGCGCCGTCGTCCTGGTGCGCATTGGCTTCCACCGCGCCCAGGTTGAAATAGTATTTGCACGCCGAAGCAGGCTCCAGGGCCACGGCCTTTTCCAGTTCCGCCTGTGCTTCCGGAAGCTTCTTGGCTTGCGCCAGCGCCAGCCCGAGGTTGTTGTGGATGCCGGCATCGTCGGGCTTCAGTTCGAGGGACTTCTGGTAGGTCTCGACCCCCTTCTGGATTGCGGCGGTGAACTCGTCTCCGGTCTTGGTCTTGGCCAGCCCGAGATAGGCGGCCGCCAGGCTGTTCCACACTGCGACCTGCGAGGGATCGAGAGCGGAAGCCTCGGTGAAGCTGGTCACCGCGGCGTTGTACTGCTCGAGCGCAAGGGCCATCTGTTTGGCAGCCTCGTCGCCGTTGCTGGCAGCCATCGCCGCCTGCCTCGCGGCCATGGCAGCGTCGGCGGCGTCCTTCGCCGTGGTGCCCTCGTTAAAGGCCTTGTTCAGCGCGGCCCTGCCCTTCATTTTGGAAGCCTGTTCATCGATCTGCTTCTTTAGCGCCGCGGCTTGCTCGGGCGTCAGGCCCTTCTCTAGCTCCTTGGGGATCTGGCCGGTTTCCAGAGCCTTCTGCTGCAGATCCTTGTTGGCGGCCTGAGTCTGTGCAACCTTTGAAAGATCGAAGCTGTTCACAATGGGGTCGCCGGGGTGGGTTCTCACACCTTTCACCGAGTCCGCCTCCTTGCCATCCACCATCAGCGTGATAGTGTACGTCCCCATCTGGAGTCCCGTATAAATGTAGTGGCCTTTCTTGTCAGTCTTCGTGTTCCAGTGGCCCTTGATATCCGTGCGGTCAATGGTGATTACCGCTTTGTCCAAGGGCTTCCCGTCGGTGCCTTTGACGTAACCTTCGAGCGCCGTGATTTGCGCGTACGAAGTGAGGGCGCAAAACAAGAGCCCTACAGCCGCCAAAGCCGCGTTGCGAATCTTCATAAAACCTCCAACTAGAGTCTGGTGCGTGTGAAACTCCATTATACTGATTCGTCCGTCACCCTTCCTGCTCGAACAGACCAATCTGCTCCCTGGGAACCGGTTTGGCCCTTCGGACCTTGATCGGACTGCCTACTACCCCCAGCACCTCCGCCGACTTCAGGGCACACCGCGGCACCCAGACCTTCTGGGTATTCCCAAACGGGTCCGGGGGAACCAGGGTGAACCCATGGGGTTCCTGGTTCAACAGGTTGTTGGGAAGGATTCCCTCCATCCGCTCGCCGTCCCGCAACTGGAAATTGACCCACAGTCCGGCCATTTTCGGCCGGGTTTGGAAGATCCGGCGCTCTCCGTCCACTCCGGCCGCAAAATCTCGCACGAACGAAATAGTCTTGATTTCGGTGTACGGAAGGATGCTTGTCTGGCCGTCCATCGAGAGCCATTCGACACCTGTAGGTTGCAGATAAGAAACGGGATTCACGTAACCAGAGAGAGTCTCCCGATCGAACCTCCGGACCATGGCGCGCTTGGTGGTGGACGTCGTCAAACCGGCCTCATCTTCACAATCGTGTTTCAAACATTTCGGCGCTTATTGTATCATTGGCACGATGTCTGTAGTGTTTGCGACGGAAATCAGCCCGGTGGGCCGGCAGGCCAACCTGTTTCTCGACTTCTGCCGCATGGAGAAAGGTCTGTCGGCTAACTCCATGCAGGCGTATTCCGCTGATTTGTCGAAGTTTATCGCTTTTTTGGGATGCGCCGGCCTGCCCGGTGCCGACGGTCTTCGTCATTATTTCGATTATTTATACCAATCCGGCCTCAGCCCTCGGTCGGTCGCCCGCCATATCACCACCTTGCGCAACTTCTACGGGTTTCTCCTGAGAGAAGGCGCCATCCAGAGCGACCCCACCGAGCACTTGCGTACTCCCCGGCAATGGCAGACCATTCCTAAGTTCCTCAATTTAGAGGAGATCGAAAAGCTGATACAGGCCCCGGACGTGACCCGGCCGACCGGAATCCGGGACCGTGCCATGCTGGAAGTGCTGTACGCCTCCGGTCTGCGAGTGTCCGAATTGTGCCGCCTGGGACTGGGGGACCTGAACGCTTCCCTCGGTTTCCTGAAGACCACCGGCAAAGGCAACAAGCAGCGCCTGGTTCCGGTCGGCAAGGAGGCGATTCAGGCCGTCGAGCGGTACCTCGCCGAGGCCCGTGGCGCTTTGCTGAAGGGGCGGACCAGCCGGTACCTTTTTGTAACCGCCCGCGGCGGCTGCCTGACCCGCCAGGCGTACTGGAAATCGCTGGCCGGTTACGGCCGGAAGGCCGGGATTTTTCGGGATTTGACGCCTCACGTGCTGCGTCACAGCTTTGCTACCCATCTGTTGGAGGGCGGGGCGGACCTGCGCAGTGTGCAGGTCATGCTGGGCCATGCGGATATCTCGACCACTCAGATCTATACCCATGTCATGCGGTCGAGGCTGCGCGAAACCGTGGAGCGGCACCACCCCAGGGCCTGAGCAGGCCGCTGTTTTGGAGGGCCGCGGAAGATTTTGGATTCTATTCGAGATCTCTTACGATGAGCGACTACGTGTACATGCTGGAGAGCCACCTCAGCCCGGACCAGAACCGGGTGGTGGAAGAAGTCCGCAAGACCGCGGCGCAGGCGAACGTCAACCTGTTTCTGACCGGCGGCGCCATGCGCGACATGCTGGCCGGGTTCCGGATTCGCGACCTGGACTTCGTCGTGGAGGGCCAGGCGCTGAAACTGGCCAAGATCCTGGCCGGGCAGGGGGGCGTCAAAGCGCTGTCTCTCGACGACAACACCCGCACCGCCGAGTTGCTGTTCCCGGGCGGGGTCACCGTCGAGTTGGCCGCCTCCCGGCGCGATCGCGCCTCCAAGCCCGGCAAGCTGGCGGCGGCGCCGGCCACCATCCAGGAGGACCTGCGCGGCCGCGACTTCACCTGCAACGCCATAGCCCTGTCCCTCAACCGCGCCTCCCGCGGGCTCCTGCTCGACCCCATGAACGGCCTCGCCGATATCGGACACCGCGAGCTCCGCGCCATCAGCCCCTACGGTTTCTACGACGACCCGTCGCGGTTGCTGCGCCTCATTCGCTTCCGCGTGCGCCTCGGCTTCGCCGTTGAAGAGCGAACCGCCATGCAGGTGGTCAACGCTCGCGAGGCGGAAGTGGAGAAGAACATTCCCGCCAGGGCGCTGGGGGAGGAGTTGAAACGCATCGCCATGGAGGACAACCCGTCGGAGATCCTCAAAGAGATCGAGGAAGCCGGGTTACTGGCGCTGTTCTCGCCCTTCCTGGCAGGCCCCAAACTGAATTCCGCCGGCATCGCCAAGTTCGAGAGAATCGCCCGGCTTTTGCCCGACGACAGCCCTTTCCGCGCCGCCCGCGTGGGGACTTTCCTCTACGCGTTCGCCGAGAAACTCACCCCCAAGGAACGATTGGCGCTGATCGCGAGCACCGCCATGCCCAAGCCGGATGTGGACCTTTGGCAGAAGCTCGAAGCGCGCGCCAAGAAACTGGAATCGGCGCTGCGTGCCGCGCGCGTCCGCAAGGCGTCGCAGGTGTACCGGATTGTCTCCGTGGCGCGCCCCGATGAAGTGCTCTTCCTGCTCTACCACTCAGGCCTCAAGCCGGTGCAGGAACGGCTGCGCAGTTACTACCAGAAATACCTGTTGACCGTGCAGGAGATTACGCCCGAGGAATGGGCCACCGTGGAAGGCAAACCGGGAACGCCGCGTTATGCCAAGGCGAGGGAAGCGTTCGTCGCCAACCGCCTCGACAGACGCGTGCGCAAGCCGACCGCTCCTGAAGAGCCGCCGCCGCCGGCTCCTCCTCCAGCCAGTTCATGGACCACACCGCAGACCGCCATGACGCGGCGCGCGCGGTAGGCAAAGGGGGCTGTCAGGTAGACACGCAAGAGCGCCCGTCCCATCTCGCCGCCCAAGGCGGGGCAGGCGCTTCCGGCGGCCAACCGCTTTTCTCCAGCTTCCGGGGCCTAGAAATCGATCTGGGTGGTGGACCCGCCCAACTGGATGTCTTTGAGCGTATCGACGTTGCCGCTGTTGGTTGTTTCAATCTTGGTGTAGTCGAACTTCTTGGCGGCGTTCTCGACTTTCATCGGGACGCTGTACTTCTTGGACGAATCGACGTCGGTGAAAATGGCCTTGTCGCTATCCAGCTTCACTTCGTAGGAACCGGCCTTCAGTTGCACGCTGCCGGCCTGCGTAGCGCGCGAGAAACTCACGTTGTACGACTTTGAGTATGCGATCGAGATCGAAGCAAGGGCGAGAATTCCAGTTAACAACACAGACTTCTTCATGACACAGTTCTCCTATGTAGCGTTCTGATTTATACGAGCTAAGCCCTAACGCCAGGCGGCCTCTCCCGACCGCCTTGCGAACTTGTATTCAAGTTGGCTCGCACTTGCATAGGCGGAGTTGCCTCCTACCGGGTTACAGATTCTTCAAAATACCCGCCGGAGTTACCCCGCCATCTCTCCACGCAAAAACGCCTGTCCCGCCTCGCCGCCGAAGGTGGGACAGGCGCACCAGCCTGCCAACGAACTTCTTCCTGGGTTCCGGGGCCTAAAAATCGATCTGGGTGGTGGACCCGCCCAACTGGATGTCTTTGAGCATGCCGGCGTTGCCGTTGACGGTTTCGTCGATCCTGGTGTATTCGAACTTCTTGGCGGCGTTCTCGACCTTCACCGGGACGCTGTACTGCTTGTCTGAATCGACGTCGGTGAAGATGGCCTTGTCGCCATCCACCTTCACGCGGTACGAACCAGCCTTCAGTTGCACCGTGCCCGCCTGCGTGGCGTGCGAGAGATCGACATCGTATGTCCTTGCGTAGCCGATTGAGATCGAAGCAGCGGCCAGAATTCCGGTTAACAACACAGACTTTTTCATGACAGAGTTCTCCTATGTAACGTTTTGATCCGAAAGAGCCGAACTCGAATGCCAGGCGGCTTCCCTTCTCCGCCATGCAATCCGTATTCAAATTGGCTCGCACTGGTATAGGCGCGTCTGCCCGCCCTTCGGTTACAGGCCTCTCAGAACGCCGTGCGGAGATACGCCGTCAGCTTCTCATCCGCAGCAGGAAATACATCCCTACCAGCGCGAAGATCGCGTCGGGCGCCCAGGCGGCCAGAGCCGGATCCAACAGCCCCGCTTCCCCGATCTTGGCGAACAAGGGCTCGGTGCCCCGGTACGCGATGGCGATCACCAGGCTCACGCCGATTCCCGTCATGGCCCCGCGGCTGCCCACCATGAACCCGAACGGTACCGCGATCATCGCCAGCACCAGCGCCGCCAGCGGCATGGCGAACTTCCGGTAATACTGCACCTGGAACTTGGTGGCGTTGTAGCCGCGCTGTTTCAGGTTCCCGACATACCGGTCCAGCTCCAGGAAATTCATCTGCTTGTCCTGCACCGCTTCGGCGAGGAAATAATCCGGCCCTTCGGTCAGATCCGGAAAGGTCGCAGTCTTGCCCTGGAAGGCGTTGTACTTGTCGCAGCCAAGGCCCTTGTAGACGCAGCTCCACCCGTCCTCGAAGATCCACGACCCGCCGCGCAGCGACGGGCTCCACACGGCGCGCGCCGCGGAGATTTCGCGCGTCAGGGCGAAGCTGCCCGGCTCCAGTTCGAAAACGCTGACGCCGTTCATCTGCACAGCCGAGGTATCGAAGAAATTGTAGTAGTAGATCCGCGCAGGCTGTCCCGGTTCGCTACGCCCCATGATCCATGTGTGGTCCGTCTGCTGATACGTCTTCTTGGCGCGGCCCAGAATCTCGTCCCGCAGTTTCTCCTGCTGATGGTTGGCTTTCGGCAGATAGGAGTAATCGAACGCGAACAGCGCTCCGGCGCACAACGTGCTGCCCAGCACCACCGGCAGCGCCAGGCGATACAGGCTCACCCCGCAAGCCTTGAACGCGGTGATCTCGTTGTTCTTGCTGAGCACGCCGAAATTGGCCAGCACCGCCACCAGCGCGCTGAGCGGCAGAGTATCGTAGATCAGTTGCGGCGTCAGGAACAGCAGATACGTCAGCAGCGTGCTGAACGTGCTGTTCTTGAAGGCGCTGGCCATCAGCTCGAAGAAGTTGTACATCAGGATCAGCGACACCAAGCCGGCTGCCACCAGCACCAGGTAGAACAGGAAGTTGGTCAGCATGTAGGTGTCCAGGATCTGCGGCAACAGCGGCACCTTCCACGGAGCGCGTCGTGCGCCCTCGCCGGCCGCGTCGTCCCTGCGCCGGAGCTTCGCCGTCAAGAGCCCGAACCATCGCTTGATGCCGTCCAGCATGTCGCTGTCGCCCGGCTGCTCCATGCGCGCCATGAACACCAGGCCCATCAAGCCCAACACCACGTTTGGCAGCCATGCCGCCACCGGGATGGGCAGCAACTGCGTACGCGCCATCTTGGTGAGCCAGATCCACGCCCCGTAGTAGCAGAAAAACGCCAGGAAGATGGCATTGACGTAGCCCGCCGACTTCCCGCCCTTGCGCGTCCCGATCCCCAGCGGAATACCCATGATCGCCAGCACGAGGCAAGCCACCGGAAAGGCGAAGCGGCGGTGCAGCTCGATCCCCATGTCCACCCACTCGGGACCCCGGTAGCGCAGCAACTGCCGCGTGCTCATCGAATACGAATTGAACGAATCCAGATTGGGCGGCTTCGCGTCCAGCACCTGCTGGCTGGCCTTGGACTCGCTGTCGTTGGACACCGTATCCTTCCCCATCTCGTGCGTGGCCACGCCGCTGAGACTGAGCTGAATCCGGTTCTCTTTCGGCTCCGAGACCGCGATGGCTTGCTTCGAAACCGTAATCATGGGGCCGTCGGCCTTGCCCTTCATCCCGCTCGATCGCTGCTCGGGAGGCGTGACGTCGGCCAGGAACACCGGCGACCAGATCGCCTGCCCGGCCTCGAACGCCTTCACTTCTCCCACGTACAAAATGTGGTTGGGAAAATTCTCGTCGAAGACGCGCGGCTCGATGTCGGCCGAGATCTTTGTGGCTTCGATGTCCCGCATGATCCGCGTTCTCTCCCGCATCGCCAGCGGCGCCAGCCGCAACGACGAAAACGCCGCCACTCCCAGTCCCAGGCCGGCGAACAGCAACACCGGCAGAATCACCTTGCGGCTGGAAACCCCCGCCGCCCGCATGGCGATGATCTCGCCATCGCTCGCCAGCCGCCCCAGCCCGATCAGAATCCCCACCAGCACGCCGAACGGAATGGTGAGCGGCAGAACCGGCGGCAGCGCCCAAAGGAACAACGCGGCCACCGTCTGCGGGGCGGCGTTGCTTCCCACTAGGACCTTGAACAGTTCATCGAGCCTCTGCAGGAACACCACGAATGTGGCCAGCAGCGTCCCCAGTACGGCGCTCGAAACCACTTCGCGGAATATGTAACGGCCGAGCAGGCGCAAATCGGGCCTCGGTTAGTGCGAAATCTCCGGCGCCGGCACCAACGGCAGCTTGGGCTGCTCGTCATCCGCCGGGCGCAGTTCCAGATCGTCAATCAGAACCGACGGCGCCACCACACAGGCCTCCGTGGCAAAAGACGCGTACCCCACCAGGGCAAACGGAGCCGGGCTATCCATGAAGTCGAACGGCGCGCCGTCGTCACCCGCCGCCAGAATATCCCGCAGCGACCGCGCGCCGAGCCCGTGAAACTGCATCCCGCGCACCAGCTCTTCGTGGCCGTCCGCAAACACTTTGTAAACCAGCAGCGGCAGGCTGACCGGATGCGCGCTCCCTTGCTGCGACTGCATCACCCGCCGCGCATCGTCCGTGGTTGCCGTGGACGGGAAATCCATCTTGCGAACCAGCATCCCGTATGGCTTGTTGCGCGTCCGGATCAGCTCGATCAGCTTACCCTTCAAATCCGCGGCGGGCGTCGTCTCCGAAGAGGTCACGATCAGGTTGCCGATTCCGGCCAGACTGGTCCCGCCCCGGCCGGGCATCCGCGCCCGGCCGTTCGAACCCTCGAACCCGCGCACCGGCTGCCGCGTCAGCAGGAAGCTCTTGAGCACGCCCTTTTCCACCACCTGCAGCGGCTTGGCCGGCACGCCTTCGCGGTCCACATCGTAACTGCCGAACAGCGGCCGCCCCTTCCACGCCTGCCGCGCCGGGTCGTCCACCACGTCGAACGTCGCCGGCAGCACCCGCGTTCCAATCCGCCCGTCGAGCTCGCCTGCGGGCGCTTCGCCGCCGCGCCCGCCCTCGATGCGCCGCGTCACCGCCAGGTTCTCACCCAGCACCTGGGCGAACAATTGGGCCCCCGCCGCGCCTTCGAACAGCACCGGACCGTTGTAGTCCTCGCCCTTGGGCGCGCGCGTCAGCGCCACGACGTTCTGGGCCACCGCCGCCACGTCCCGGTTCAACTCCGCTTCGTCCGGCAGACCGCCCACATCCAGGGCGTGAAAGAAGGCGAAGTCCCGCACCGTAGCTCCGTCGGCGGCCTGGGCCACCGCGCGGACGCGCAGCGCCGTCACGCTCTCGGGAACCTTCACCTCGGTGCCTTCGGAGTTCTCCAGGTAGTAGCCGCCCTGGCTCGCTTCCAGATCGACGGTCGAGAATTTCACCTCCGGGAACCGCGCGAAAATCGCCGAAAGGGCGCGCACGCGGTTCGCCAACGCACCCTCGTCCACCACCAGGGGCTGGAACTCGCGGATGTAGTGAACCGGTTGGGCGTGCGCGAAGTCGTTTAGCTGCTCGTTTTGCGTAATATTGCGCAGCGCCGCGCGCTTGCGCGACAGCGCTTCCACCGCGCCCTTGTACGCCGAATCGGTCTCCAGCCACAGGTAGCGGCGCAGCACCGGGTAGGAATCCTCTACCGGGAACCGCTCCAGGTCGTAGCGGGAACCGCCGCCGCCCCCGCCGAAATTCGAGTTGTCGAATTTGTAGTCGCCCACCCGTACCTGCACCTCCGGCGAGCGGAACCGCTGCCGGCGCCGTGTCAACAGCCCGCCCAGGCTCGCCGACACCGAGAAGGTCTCCTGCGCGTCGATCCCGTACTGGATGAAGTACGGCGGCTCCAGGTTGGGGATCGAGAGCTTGCGGGACCGTTCGATCTCGTCGCGCATGGCGCGGAACAGCGGCTCGGGGGAGGGCTCCGCGCTCTGCGCCCGGCCCGCGATCGCAAAAAGTCCCATGGACGCGCCCACGGCCGCCGTCAATGCCCGCTTCACCGCCGGCCTCCCTGGCTGACAGACGAAAGCGTCTGTCCCACATCGCCGCCACAGGATCTGCCGGAAGGTGGGGCAGGCGCTTCCGCCTGCCAACCGGTTTTTTTACAGCTTCTCACCGCCGGCCTCCCTGGTTCTCCGCGGCTGCGGGCGCGGGAAGCAACGGCGGCCGGTCGTTCGACTTGGCTTTCTTCTCGATCTCGATCTCCGACACCAGGATCGACGGCGAAACCGCCGAAACCGGCACGGTTCCCGACTCCGCCCCGCAGTATCCGTTAAACACTTCCGCCCGGTCGCCGGTCGCCAGGATCTTGCTGAAACTCGCCAGCGGCGTGCCCACGATGTCCGCCCCCCGCACCAGTTCGTCCGGCCGTCCGTCGGCGTACACCCGGTAAACGATCACCGGAATCACCTTGAACGCCTGAAGGCCGGCGCGCTGTGTGGTCGTAAACCCACCGGTGATGTCGCGGAAATACAGGCCGTACGGCTTGTTCTGCCGGCCTACCTCATCCAGCAGCAGTTGCCGCAGCTTCGCCTCCGCGACGGCGCGGCTCGATTGCACGATCAGGTTGGATTGCCGCGAAACCACCTCGTACCCCGGTTGACGGCGCCCGTGCCCGTTGGAATGGTCGAATCCCTTGATGGGCGACCGCGACATCAGGAACGTCTTCAGCACGCCACCATCCACCGCCGTCACGGGACGCGCCTTCACGCCCTCGTCGTCGTAATCGTACCACCCGTTCAAATCCACCCCGTCCATTTTGCGAAGCGTGGGGTCGAACACCACCGAGAGAAAATCGGGAAGCACCTTCGTCCCCACGCTCTTGGTGAAGGTCTGGCCTTCGCTCTCGTCCTTCTGCCGGTGGCCTTCCACGCGATGGCCGAAGATCTCGTGGAAGAACACACCCGCCGCCCGTCCCGAGAAGATTGCCGGGCCCACGAAGGGCTCCGCCTCGGGCGCCTGCAACAGCCTGGTGAGATCGCTCGCCACCCGGTCGATGGCGGCCGCTAGCGTCCGGTCGTCCGGCAATCCCGCCGCCTCCACCGCCTCGAAAGTTTCGAACGTGCTGAGATCCGTGCCGTCGCCGGCCTTGGCCGAGGCGCCAATCACCACACTGGCATACCCGCGGCCGTGCCGGATGCGCGACCCCTCGGTGTTGGTGAAATAGCGCATGTCCGTCTGCGCGGTGACCGTGACATGCGAAGTCAGCACGCCGGGATAGCCCTGGAACCGCGCCGATAGCTTGCGGATCCGCTCGCGCCACGCGGCTTCGTCGAACTTCAGTTCCACCGGCTTTTCTTCCATCACCGACGGCGGTTCCGAGGAGAAATCGTCCGAGTCGTCGGCTTCCGCCACGCGAACCTGGGAGTTGGTCTGGATGCGAATGAAGCGCTCGGCCGCCGCCCGATAGGCCCGGTCGGTCTCCAGCCACAGCCGCTGCTTGATGGAGTTGACCGCGTCCTCGAAGGTCAGGAGCGCCCCGGACGTAAACTGGCCCTGGCTGGCGCCGCCCTGGCCGCGGACCCGATGGTAGTTGTCCAGTTTGGGCGAACCCACCCGTACGGAGACGTCCAGCACGCGGTTCTTCCCCTGCGACAGGGGTTCGACCGTGCCCAGCGTCCCAGTGAAGGAGCGGTACTCCGCTTCGGTCGCCTCGTAACTCATGTAGTACGGCGGAGTGTCCGCTTTCTCCTTCAAAACAAGGAAGTTGCGGTTCAGCTCCTGGCTCATGGCGTCCAGCAGGACGGAAGGCTGGGCGGCGGCGGAGAGCGCCCCGGCAAGGATCAGCGCCAGGCGGAGGGCGGTTTGGGAGGCCAAGGTCTTAGGATAACATCCCCTCCCGGTGCGGTTGTTCGCCGCTGGCCCGAGCATAATGGTGGTTGGACATCCTCACATGCTGAAACCGACGATCTTTCGTGAATACGACATCCGCGGCGTCGCTGAGGTGGAGTTTCTCGATCCCGACATCGAGGCCCTGGGCCAGGCGTTCGGCACGTTCCTGCGGCGGCACGCGGGCAGGAAGATTTGCCTGGGACGCGACACGCGCCTGAGCTCCCCTCGGCTGCGCAACGCCCTCATGAAGGGACTGCTCTCTAGCGGCTGCCAGGTCACCGACATCGGCGTGGCGCCCACGCCGGTGCTCTACTACTCGGTGTTTCATCTGCAGGCCGATGGCGGCGTGATGATCACTGGCAGCCACAATCCGCCGGAGTTCAACGGATTCAAGGTGGTGTGCGGCTCTTCGACGATCTACGGCGAACGGATTCAGGATCTGCGCCGCATGATCGAAACCGGCGACCTGGCGCGCGGCGTCGGCCGCGAGACCACCGCTGACGTGGTGACGCCCTACGTGGACGAGGTGTCCTCGCAGTTCCGGTTTCCGCGGAAAGTGCGCGTGGTGGTGGACGCGGGCAACGGCACGGGCGGACCGGTGATGCATCGCATTCTGGAGAGGCTCAACGTCGAGGCCACCGAGATGTTCTTCGAGATGGACGGGAGTTTTCCGAATCATCACCCCGATCCGACGGTGCTCAAGAATCTCGGCCCGCTCATCGCCAAGGTGCTGGAAACCGGCGCAGACGTGGGCATCGCCTTCGACGGCGACACCGACCGCATCGGGGCGGTGGACGAGCGCGGCACGGTGCTCTACGGCGACCAGTTGATGGTCCTCTACGCGCGCGAGATCCTGACGCGCAAGCCGGGAGCCACCTTCATCGGAGAGGTGAAGTGCTCGCAGTTGCTGTACGACGACATCGCGGCGCGCGGCGGCAACGCGATCATGTGGAAGACCGGCCATTCGCTCATCAAGGCCAAGATGAAGGAGACGCACGCGGAGTTGGCCGGCGAGATGAGCGGCCACATGTTCTTCGCCGACCGCTACTTCGGTTTCGACGACGCGATGTACGCCGCCTGCCGGCTGATGGAGATCGTGGCCAATTCGGGCAAGCCGCTGTCCAGCCACCTGGCGGATCTGCCGCGCACCGTGACGACGCCCGAGATCCGCTTCGATTGCGCCGACGAGTTGAAGTTCGCCGTGGTGCGGCAGGCGACCGCGGAGTTGCGGGCGCGCCACCGGATCTCCGACGTGGACGGCGTGCGCGTGCTGTTCGACCGCGGATGGGGCCTGGTGCGCGCCTCGAACACGCAGCCGGTGCTGGTGATGCGCTTCGAGGCGGAGACGGAAGAATTGCTGCGCGAATACCGGGAGGAAGTGGAGGAAGTGGTGCGGCGGGCGGTTGCGGGGGCCAAGGCCCGCTAATCGGAATCGCGTTTCACGCCGTTCCCGATATCGAGAATTCGCGCGGCCGCCGCCTGGGCGATCCCACGACAGTTGGCCGCGGCAGCTTCACGAGCGGCGAGAACCTTGAACCAGTCTTCCAGGGTGAGGCCTTGCGCCGCCGCCTGCGCGTTCAGCACCGCCATCTGCTCGTCGGAGAGTTCGAATCTCACGGCCGGCGGCATCTAGTTCTTGCAGCCGACGGTTTCCCCGCGGCCGGCCAGGGGTTCAACGGCTCCGGCGCCGCACAGGGCCACGCCAGTGTGGGTAAGCGCGGTCAGGAAGTTCGAGAACAGGTTATAGAAGACCGGCTCGGTGAGAGCCTGTTTGCCGGGAAGCCGGAAGCTGGCGGGGAGTTCCTTGGCGATCGTCAGGCGCACCGCGCCGGGCAGCACCTTGCCGCCGCGGTCGCGCTTGTTGGCCAGCGAGATGGGAGTCTGCATCACACAGCCGGAGCGGCCATCCACGTAGAACTGGCAACGCGAAAACCATCCCAGGTTGGCTGCGTCGGCGGCGTCAAACAGCAGCAGGGGGCCCTCGCGGCCGGGAGCGCTCAGATCGAGTTGGAGGGCGCGCTGGCTGTCCTTGACCTTCACTTCGAAACCCGCCTGCCTGGCGACGGCGGTGATCATCTCAGTCTGAAGTTCCAGGTAAATCAGTTTATAGTGCCCCGCCTGGAGTACTTGCATGCGATACCGTCATTGTACCGCACGGCCGCGGATCACTCCTCTCCGGCGTGGACGATGAGCGATTTGGTGCAGCCGCAGAAGCGTTCGCGCACCAGCCGCGCGCCGGGGAACAGAGCGCACAGGCCGGCGGCGTCCAGAAGGTGGACGTCCTCCACATAATGGCGCAGGTAGTACTCGCGCCGGTCCGGCGAAAGGCGGAGCGCGATGTGCGCCGGACTGAGCCGCGGCACCAGGACGCGCTGCCAGGATCGGGGAAGCCAATGGACCAGCGGCAGGAGCACGTGCTGCTCCAGGGGAAACCAGCGATTGGGCGTCTGCACCCAGAACCGCCGGCCGACGCGCATCGTTTCGCGGGCAAAGCGGGCCTGGCTTTCGGCGTCGCCCACGTGCTCGATGACGGAGTTGCTGAATACCACGTCGAAGGCGCCGTCGCGGAACGGCAGCGCGCGCCCGTCGCCGGCCACCCAGGAGGACGCCGAACCCAGCGCCTCGCGGGCCCGCGGCGTGTTGAGGAGGGTGACCCGCGGAGGGGCCGGCAGCAACCGCCAGGCATCCGGCGTGCCGCCGACGTCGAGCACCCGCGTCTCCGGCGCGATCCCCATCGTGCGCGCGAAGCGCATCATACGGCGGCGCCGGAAGTGCGCGGAGACGGCGGCCAGCCAGGCGCCCATCATGGCTGCGGCCGCGCGGTGGCGCTGGGAGCGGTTGCGCCGCACGGGTGCGCCATGGGGCGGCGCCGGAAGTGCTTCGAGATGCTGGAGAGCCGGGTGGTCATCATGGCTGCGGCTGCGCGGTGCCGCCCGGAGCGGTGGCGCCGCCCGAGACCACCCAGCCGTCAGCCAGTTGGATGATGCGGTGGCCGCAAGCGGCATTGGCCTCGGAGTGAGTCACCTGGACAATGGTCGTGCCTTCGCCGTTGAGCTTCCGGAACAGCTCCATGATCTCACTGCCCTGGCTGGAGTGCAGGTTGCCGGTCGGCTCGTCGGCCAGGATCAGCTTGGGGCTGGCGATCACGGCGCGGGCCACGGCCACGAGCTGCTGCTGGCCGCCGGAAAGCTGGCTGGGATAGAGGTCGCGCTTGCCCACGATGCGGAAGCGGTCCAGCGCGTCGCACACCAGGGCCGCGCGCTCCGAACTCTTCACGTTGCGGTAGGAAAGCGGAATGTCCAGGTTCTCGTACACCGTGAGGCTGTCGATGAGGTGGTAGCTCTGGAAGACGAAGCCGATGTACTTCTTGTTCAGCTCCACGCGCTCCTTGGGCTTCATGCGGTGGACCTGGTGGTGCAGGAACTCGAACTCGCCGGTCCAGGCGCCGTCCAGCATGCCGAGGATGCTGAGGAGCGTCGATTTGCCGGCGCCCGAGGGGCCCATGATGGTGACGAATTCACCCTCTTTGATATCGATATTGATGCGGCGCAGCACGTAGCTGCGGCCATAGCCGGCTTCGTAGAACTTCTCAATATTGCGAAGTGCGATCATTATGGGTCCTATTCATGACGCAGAGCCGCCACCGGGTCGAGCGCCATGGCGCGGCGCGAGGGAAGGTAGCTGGCCAGGAGGGCGACCGCTCCCAGCATCGCCGCCATGACCGCGAACGTCGGGAAATCGGAAGGCTCGACTTCGTAGAGCATGCTGGCCATATAGCGAGTCAGCGCGAAGGCCGCCGCCAGGCCGAGCGAGATGCCACATCCGGCAAGCCAGGCTCCCTGGCCCACGATCAACCGCGCCACATCGCCGGGCTGCGCGCCCAGCGCCATGCGGATGCCGATCTCGCGCGTTCGCCGGCTGGTGTCGTAGGAGATCACGCCGTAGATTCCCACGGCGCACAGAAGGAAGGCGACCTCCGCGAATCCGGCCAGCAGAAGGGTGTGGAAACGCGCTTCTTCAAGAGCGCCGCCGGCAACGTCGTCCAGGGTCCTGACTTCGGTCACCGGCTGGTCGGGATCGAGCTGGTGGATTTCGCGTTCCACGCCGAGCGCCAGTGAGAGCGGAGGCCGCACGGTGCGCAAGACCACTGCCATGGCCGCCAAGGGCTGTTGCGCGTAGGACAGGTAGATGGTGGGCCAGGCTTCGCCGTTCACGCTGACCGGCTTGACGTCTCCCACTACGCCCACGATCTGCGCGGTCCTCGGCGCCGGGCGATCCATGGCGATCCGGACGCCCACGGGGCTGGCGTCCGGCGAGAAGCGCCGCGCCAGGTACTGGTCCACGATGACGACCAGCGGAGCCCCAGGGCCGTCGGACCCGGTGAACTCGCGTCCCGCCACCAGCGGAATGCCCATCGTCCGGAAATAGCCGGTGGTGATGCATCGCAGGAGAGCGATGGGACGCTGGCCCGGCGGAGGTTCCGGATGGCCCTGCAAGGCAAAGGCCGAGCCTGGGCCGAATCCCGTCAGCGGCAGGACGTTGATGGCGCCCATGGAGCGCGCGCCGGGCAGCGCCGTCAGCCCGAGGGCGACCTGGTCGAGGAAAGGCGCGCGGCGCTCGGGCGCGCTGTTCCGGCCTCCTCCCATCGGTAGGCCGAAGGTCAGAGCCGAGTCGGGTTGGAAGCCGGGGTTGGTGGCGCTCAGCCGCGCGAAACTGCGCACCAGCAGCCCCGCGGCGATCAGGACCACCACGGCGAGCGACACTTCGGCGACCACCAGCAGGTCGCGCAACAGGCGGCTGGATCTTGCCGCCGTGCCGCCACGGCCTTCCTCGGCCAGGGCGGCGCGCAGCCCCGCTCCCGAGCCCTGGATGGCGGGCACGATGCCGAACAGCAGCCCGCTGAACAGGGAGAGACCCACGGCAAACAGAAACATCCGGACATCGAACCGGGCTTCCGCGATGCGCGGAATGCTGTTCGCGCCGAGCCGCGACAGCCAGGCCAGCAGGACGCCGGCGAGGACCAGACCGGCGGCCCCGCCGGCCAGCGACACCAGCGCGCTCTCCGAAAGAAGTTGCGCCGCGATGCGCCCGCGGCTGGCGCCCAGGGCCATTCGCAGGGCGAATTCCTTTTGCCGGGCCGCGCCGCGCGCTAGAAACAGGTTGGCAACGTTGGCGCAGGCCATGAGGATCAGCAGCCCCACGGCGGCCATGATGACATCGAGGGGCTTCTCCGATTTGCTCACGAGTCCGTCGCGAAACGAGTAACTCGCGGGCCGCCAGCCGCTATTCAGCGCCGGGTTCGACCGCTCCAGCCGCGCACCGATGCCCGCCATTTCGGAGCGCGCCTGTTGCAGCGACACGCCGGGCTTCAGACGCGCGACCACCGTCAGCATGCGCGCCGTAGCGGAGTGCGGATCGTAGGGGTCCAGCCCGAGAGGCAGCCAGAACGTCCGTCAGGGGATCGAGCACCGAGAAGCCGGCGGGAAGCACGCCCAAGACCTGGCAGGACTGGTCCCGCAGGCGGATGCTCTTCCCCAGAATCGCCTTGTCGCCGCCGAAGCGCCGCTGCCAGAGGCCGTGACTCAAGAGGACGAAGTCGGTGTGTCCCGGCCGGTCCTCGTCGGGCTGGAAGGCGCGGCCGATGGAGGGCTGGACGCCCAACAAAGGAAACATTCCGGCGGAAACCCGCTCGGCGCGCAGTTCCTCGGGCTCGATATGCCCATTGGGGCCACCCGTGAGGTTGATGCGCAAATCCACCACCTCGGCCATGCCCTCGAAGGACCGGTTCTGTTGCCAGGCCGGCAGGTTCGCCGCCGCCACATACATGCGGCCGGTTTCGAGCGCCGGACTCTCGTCCCAGATCATCACCAGGCCTTTCGGATCGCGATACGGGAGCGGCTTCCACAGCGCGGCATCCACGACGCTGAAGATCGCCGTGCCGGCGCCAGTGCCGAGGGCCAGCACCAGCACGGCAACAATGGCGACCGACGGCGCTTTTGTGAGGGAGCGCACACCGTACCGAAGATCCTGAACAATCGGGTGCATGGCTTGTCAGGTTAACACGCCAGGTTGCCCGTTGCCAGCCGTGGGGCAAGGGATGCCCCGCCAAGTCCGCCAAATGTAACGGTGCTTCGGGAGCTGCGAGCGCGGCTGCGATTCCCCTCCATGGAGCGCCGCCCGGCGAGCGGCTAGGCCTTCGCTGGTTCCACGCTTTCCTCGACGATGCGGCCGTCGAACAATCGAATCGTGCGGTCGGCGAATTCCGCGTATCGCGGGTCGTGGGTCACCATGCAGATCGTGCTCCCGGCCGCGTGGAGTTCCCGCAGCAGGCTCATGACGGCTTCGCCATTGGCCGAATCCAGGTTCCCGGTCGGCTCGTCCGCCAGCAGGATCAGCGGGTCGCCGCTCAAGGCCCGGGCCACGGCCACGCGCTGCTGCTGGCCGCCGGAAAGCTGCGAGGGGTAATGTTTCATGCGGTGCGACATCCCCACCCGCTCCAGCGCTTCCTGCACGCGGCGCTTGCGTTCCGCCGAAGGCATGCCGCGGTAGGTAAGCGGCAGTTCCACGTTCTCATACACCGTGAGGTCGCCGATCAGGTTGAACGCCTGGAAGATAAACCCGATCTCGCGGTTGCGGATGCGGGCCCGTTCGGAGAGTTTCAGCCCGGTCACGGGCTGCCCGTTCAGATAGTAGGTTCCGCCGGTGGGAGTATCCAGCAGCCCCAGGATGGCAAGCAGCGTGGACTTGCCGCAACCCGACGGTCCGGCAATCGACAGGTACTCTCCCTTCTTCACGTCGAAGTGGATCCCCGAAAGTGCGTGCGTCTCCACCTCGTCCGTCACAAATACCTTGCTCACCTGCTCCAGTCGAATCAGCGGTTGGGAGCCGTTATCCATGTTCATTAACCTCGCTAACGAGTTTCGTGCCCTTCTAGTTCAACTTAATCCGGTCGTAACTATCGTACGTGGACATGTCAGAGAGTATCACGCGATCGCCCGCATTCAACCCGCTCTTCACTTCGATGTAACTGACCGAGCGGCGCCCGAAGGTCACCTTGACCTTGTTGGCGTACTTGCCGCCGGGCTCGATCTTGAAGAGTTCCACGGCGGCGTTCTCCTGCCCGTACACCGGGCAGCCTACGTACAAGACATCGCTCAACCGCTCGAGCTGGACCGTGCCATCGACGCTCAGGTCCGGCCGGGCGCCCTGCGGTAGCGCGCCCTTCAGAGCGACGTCCACGGTCACGGTTCCGTTGACGATCGATTGTTCGATGCGCGATACCGTTCCGTCGATCAGCCCATTGGACCCGCCGCCCGCCAGGCGCGTGTCGATGACGGCGGACTGCCCGATGGCGATGTCCTTCACCTGGGTTTCGGGGATCTTCAACTCGGCTTTCAACTTGGAGTGCTGGGCGACTTTTCCGAGCGGCGCGCCCGCCGCCACTCTCTGCCCTTCCTCCACCGGCGTGAGCGGAGACGGCAGCGATTCCAGCATGCCGTCGAACCCGGCGCGGACGTGCAACCGGTCCACCTGGCTCTTCTTCAGGTTGTAATCGGCGCGCAACTGATCCACCTTGACCCTGGCGGCGGCCAGCGAGGCTTCGTCGGATTTCGCGCTGATCTCGACCCGCTTCCGCTCGATGGCCAGTTGCTCCAGAAGTTGCTGCGCCCGGGCGGCCGAAATCTTGCCGTCGATCTCGGAAACCAATCCGTCCTGGGCCAGTTTGGCGTCCCGGTCGGACTGCAATTTGGCGGTGTTGTAGTCCGAATTGACCTGGGTGACTTTGGACTGCATGTCGAGAAGCGAGGCCTGCAGGGCCACCTCGATCTTGGCATAGTCGGCCTCCGCCGTCTTGACCGCGTACTCGGCGGTCAGCAACTGGTTGTCGAGCTCCGGGCTGCTGAGGATCATGACCAGCGAATCGGCCCGCACCGGCGTTCCGGGACGGATCAGGATGCGCTCCACCCGCGCGTCCGTGGTGGCGGTGATCAGCATGGTATCTTCGGGAACCAGCGTGCCGTTGCCGCGCACTTCGCGAACCATCGGGCCGCGCTTGACGGTGTCCGGCCACAGGGCCGAGAAGTCCACCGGAGGGGCCGCGGGTTTGAGCCGGCTCACTCCGTAGCCGATGCCGCCCACCACCAGCGTCAGGGTGGTGAGGACCACGGCGATGCGGATTGCCTTCCTCCGTTTCGCGTCCGTGCGTGGGATGTCCATTCGCGTTTACCTGACTGCTGGAGTGGCACGGCGCCTGCCAAATCCCGGGTTCGGTCTAACCTATGACGTTGCAGGGGTTACCAGCCGCAGGCGCCTCCTCCGGTGTTCGCTTGTGGGACCGTCTGTCGCGCCATGGGACGCCTATTGGATCACGATCCCGCGCTGGTCCAGCAATTCGCCCGTCTGGGTGAACAGGTTCAACAGGTTACGCCGCAGACCGACCTGCGCTTGAACCACCGCGGACTCCGCCTGGGAGAGTTGCGTCTGGGCCTGTAGAACGAATTGCATGGGCTCGCTTCCCAACTGGAACTTCTGGTTCTCGGCGTCCAGATACTTGGCCGCAAAACCGCGCGCCACCAGCGCCAGCTTCAACGACTCCTTGCTGGATTCCACGTTGCTGACGGCGTTGAGAACGCTCAGCCGGATGGCCTGCTGGCTGTTTCGCACCGTCAGAGAATCGCGCTTTTTCTGAACCAGCGCGTCCGCCATATCGGCCGTGGCGGCGTGGTTGCGGATAGGGAGACTCAGGTTCAAACCGAAAGAGTAGACCGGGTAGCCGAAGCCGAACATCTGGCTGAGGGAGTCGCCGAATCCTCCGGGAATCGGCGGGGCGGCCAGGCCACCGAGGCTCCCCGCGTACACGTTGCCGCCCACGCCCTGCGTGGTGTAGGACCCGGTGAGCGACAGGTTGGGCAGGATCTCGTTCTTCGCCTGGCGAATTTGCAGGTCGTCCGTGTCCAGGCTTTGCAGGGCGGCTTTCAAGTCCGGCCGCGCCAGGATCGCGCGCGCCACCTGCTGCTCCGCATCCAGGGGCTCGCTAGCCACGGCGGATTCCACGGTCTCGGTCAGTTCCAGGGGCGTCCGGCGGATGTCCGGATCGAGATCGGCCCCAATCTGCTTGCGCAAGGCGTTCTCGGCCTGGGTGAGAGAGAATCGCGCCTGCGACACGGTCAGTTCCGCATTCGCCAGTTGCTGCTCGGGGTTGTAGATATCCAGCGGCGAGATGGCGCCCAGATTCAGTTCCTTCTGCGACAGCGCCAGGGAATCCTCCGCCAGTTTGCGCGCGCTTTGCGCCACTCGCAGGTTCTCGCGCGCCTGCACTACGTCCCAGTAGGCGTTTTCGGCGCTGTTGATTAACTGGATGAGGTTGCTCTTCAGGGTGGAACCGGCTATGCCATAGCGGCTCCTGGCCATCATGAGATTCAGGCGGTTCACCGACGCGCCGCGGTTGCGCAGCAGCGGTTGCGAGAAGTTGACATTCAACGCGGAGCTCAGGCTGGGGTTCAGGGTGGCGAAGGAACTGTTGGTGGTGCTCTTGGATGCCGAGTACCCCACGGTGTACTGCATCCCGGTGGGTAGCGTTTCGAAGAAGCTGAAGTTGGCCGGTTGATTCAAGGAGTCCGCCGTGGCGGCTCCGGCCAGGGCGGTCACCGAAGGCGAGGTGGAACGCGTGCTGCTGAAACTGGCATTGGCCGTCGGATCCCAGGTGGACATGGCCCGCATGATGGCATTCTTGGGCGTCTCCAGCGTCAAAAGTTGGAGCTGAATGTCCGTGTTGTTTGCCATCACCAGTTCCAGGGACGACTTCAGCGAGAGATCCAGCTTGCCGTCCACTATGAAGTCCTTCAATTTGACCGGATCCTGGAGTTCCACGCGGGTCCGGGTTGCGGCGAACGTCTCGCGGAAATAAGAGGGCTTGGGAAACGAACTGGTCTGCGCGGCTGTCCCCCCAACAAGGAGCAATGCGACCAAAGTGGATCGAATTAGCATGGTTGTCCTGAAAACGAGAATCCTATCTATAAGACGTTAACGCGGATCGTTCGTCAGGCGTGTACCCATTTCCGGGCGGGGACGCTGGGACGAAAGAACGTGAATGGCCGCCCCCGCGCGGAATTCGGCCTCAACCGCCGCCAATTCCCGGCGGCGTCCGCGCCCCTACCGCAAGTGCACGGGCTGCGTGAACGCGCCGTTGCCGGCCGAGTCCCACACGGCGAAGCGGACCCACTTCTTGCCCTCCACATCGAAGGGGACGTGAAATTGGTGGCCGCTCTGCGGCGCCATGCCGGCCAGCGGTATCATCTGCCGGCTGGTGGCCGTGCCATCGCCCCAGACGAGTTCGGCGAATTCCGGCGGGAAGGTCCATTCCACCTCGGCATTGTAAAAGCGGCGCCCACCCGTGCCTTCGATAGCCCAGCTCTTGAACAGCACTTCGCCAGTGGTGACGAAGTAGTCGCCGGTCTGGAGGGCGCGCAGCACCGGCGTCCACGGTTCGTCGAACTTGGGGATGGAGGCGAGCTTGACGTAGTTGACCTCCATCTGCGGATAGGTCTCGTCGTCGGGGTACTTCATGTAGGTGTCGCCCTCGGCGATCATGTACTTGGCGCCGCTCCAGTTGTTCATGTCGTCGAGCAGGCCGAGGCAGCGGGCTTCGCAGATGCGCTTCTCGGACAGGTCCACCGGCAGCGATTGGAACGAGCCTCCGATGAAGCGTTTGCTGTTGAAGAAGTCGGCGGTGCGGGTGGCGTCGGGGTAGCCGGCGGACCCCTTGGTGCGCGGGTGCGTCTGCCACACCAGGCCCTGCTCGTCGTTCAGAAGCTGCATCTCGGTGGCGGCGGAAGTGGTGTGGTAGACCTTGCCCCACGGCGGGAGCGTCTCGGCGTACGGCTGCGCGGGCGGGTTGGCGGGCTTGCGCAGGTGGGTGAAGTAGACCGGCTTGGGGAAGACGAACATGTAGTGGCCGCCGAAATTGGCGTCGGGCTCTTCGCCGGGGATCAGCAGGAAATCGTTGTCCGAGAAGCGGCGGCAGCCTTCGAAGTAGACCTTCTGCTCGTTGAGGCGGATGGCGCCGGTGTCGGAGGGGTGGGAGTCGGAATGGAAGTCGGCCACGATGGCGGCGTTCACACCCAGCGCGCGGAAGACGGAAATCCAGGCGGGCATTTCGTCCATGCTGCCGGCGTCGGTGAGGTGTTCGTTGATGTGGAAATGGAAGTGGCTGACCACCACCTTGAACCCGGCAAGCGGCTTAAAGACGTCGTCGCGAGTGTAGGCCAGGATGTGCTGTTGGGTGGCGGGGACGCCGGCCGCGCTCAAGTAGAAATACACCGGCATTCGCTGCAGGGTGCCGGGAGGCGCGTTGTAGAGGGCGAAGTTGTCGATCTCGCCGCGCGCCTCGCGCACGCTGCGCTCCCACTCCGCGGTTTCCGTGCCCCAGGGCTTGTAGCCTTCCTCGCGGTCCGGCTGGCGCACGCCGATGGCGAAGCTGGTGGCGCTATCCTTGCGGTAGTAGACGTAGCCGAGATTGGTTTCGATTTCGCGCGCGAAGAAGAACTTGTGCGAGGGCGGCAGGAACCCCAGCGCGCCGCCGCACACCTGGAGAATACCCAGGCGGTTGCGGGCGCGCAGACCCACCGGGTCCTGGTTGACCGGCCCGCCGAAGCTGTAGTGCTGCCAGGCGCGCGCCGGGTCGCGCCAATCCACCTCGGAGCATTTGTCGATGGTGAAGCCCTTCAGTCCGCCCACGTACTTGTAGGCCACCGAGGGCTGGTCGGTCTTGGCGATCAGTTCCTGGCGGAGCAGGTTGGAGCCGCGGTAGACGGTGTAGCGCAACTCGCCCGAGAAGATGCCCGCGTCGACGCCGGGGAAGGTGACCTCCAGGCGCGCGCCATCGGTCTTCACCTGGCAACCTGTCGAGTGGAACCGCGCCCAGGCACGGCGGATCTCTTCGGGCTTGCGAGGCATGTCCATCCCGCCGCTGGCCTTGCCGGGAACCATGAGCGGCGCGTCCCAGAAGGCGTTCCATTTCTCGCGGTCCACCACCTCGGGGGTGAATGCGATGCCGAGTTCGCGCAAGGGTGCCATCTGCTGTTCCGAAAGGCGGCGGCGGCCGCTGGTGATCTGGAACTCCGGCGACAGGTCACGGCCGAGCGAGACCCAGTGGCCAGCCGAGACGGCGGCCAGTTCGTGGACCAGCGGCTGGCCATCGCGCAGGCCCAGGCTGGCGCGCAGTTGCTCCTGGCGTTCGCCGGTCCAGGTCAGTTCCAGGAAGCCCTGGTTGACGGTGGCGTGGAGACCATCGAGCGGGTGGTAGCCGCCGAGGTCGCAGGAAAGGGGCTGAGCAGCGGCGGCGGCGCAGATGGCGAAGAGCATGGCGGCGAGTTTCATAGGAGGAGCCTCTGGATGAAAGTTAGATTAGCGCACTACGGCGTGCACGGTTGGTCCCGGCACGGAGCTTCGGGGCAACGCTAGGGCGCCGCCTCGAAGATCCCCAACTCGCGGTTCTTCCGCACCGAGTCCCAGGCGAAGCACTTCCCGTTCATCGCCACGTAGACGCCAGGCGCCAGGGTCTGGACGAAGGCCAGTGCGGTCCCCAGGTTGAAGATTCCGTCCGAGCTGCCAAATGTGTAGGGCACCATGGCGCCGGTCAGCACGATGGTCTTGCCGGAGACGCTCTTGCCCAGCGCGGCGGCGGTCTCCGGCATGGAATCGGTGCCGTGGGTAATCACAATGCGGTCCTCCGCGGCACGGGTACAGCGATCCAGGATCGCCTGGCGCTGCGCAGCGGTCATTTGCAGGCTGTCGATCATCAGCAGGGTTTCGACGGTGACATCCAGGCGGCAGCGTCCCAGGCGCAGCATGTCGGCGATGTGGGTGTCCTTGAAAAACAACTCGCCGGTAAGCTCGTTGTACTCCTTGTCGAAAGTGCCGCCAGTGACGATGATGCGGATCGGATCGGAGTGCATCTTCCTACGTATAACGCTTTCCGGAGGGGGTGGTACGGACTGGTTACCTCAAGTACTAGCCCGGCCCCACCCGGTAATTCTATTCTTGCTGTGGAGTCCGGCAGCGGAGTTGCCGATATGGGGGTATGAGAAGGACGCGGCACATGCGGGTCTTCATAGCGGCGGCGGCGGTGGCAGTCGGATTGGGAGTTTCCGGATCCGCCGTTGCGGCCGATCGCGCTGCAACCCCGGCCGGCACCGTCGAGTTGAACAATCAAGGCGTCGAGATGGCCGCCCAGGCTCGGTATGCGGAGGCGGAGGAGTTCTACCGGCGGGCGCTGGCGAAGTTGGCGGAGGGCGCCGAACCCCCGGGATCCCCGATGCCGGGCGCTGGGCGGAACGCGGAGTCCGAACTGACGCTTACGCAGGCGCTTTCCCGGTTGCAGGCGGCCACTGGAGAATCGGCTTCCGATGCCGGGCACGTGCTGGACAATCTGGCCGCGCTCTACCTGGCCAAAGGCGATATCGCGAACGCCGAGTCCTCCGCGCTCCGCGCCGGCGCCATGTTGGGCGAGACGGGTCGAAGCGGCAACCGCGTCCTGCTGGCCACTATCTACGTCGAGGAGCGCCGCTTCGCGGAAGCCCGAACCCTCCTGGAATCGGCCCTGCCTGGCGCCTCCGCACAGCTCGGGTTCACCCTCAACGCCAGTCTGGCCGCTGCCGCCCTGGGCGAAGAGAAACTGGACGACGCCCAGGAATTCTGCCGGCGCGCGCTGGAGATTGCCTCCACGGCCCTGCCGCCGAATCATCCGGGCATCGCCTCCGTCTGGAACAACCTGGGGCAGGTTTACCGCTTCCAGGGGCGCTACCTGGAAGCCGAAACCAGCTATCGCAAGGCCATCGAGATCTGGACCGCCGCCAGAGGCCCAGCGCATCCCCTGGTCGCGCGTGGGTTGTTGAACCTGGCGGCTTTCGAACATGAACGCGGCCGGGATCGCGCGGCCGAGGAATTGTACGGGCGCGCCGCCGGCATCCTCGATCGGACCATCGGCACGGACGCCTTGCAGACTATGATCGCGCGCAACGAGCTGGGTGAGGTATTGCGCGCCGAAGGCCGGTATGTCGCGTCGGAACAGTTGAGCGGCGCCACCCTTCCGGCCATCCGGAAACTGCTGCCGGAGAGCGACCCGCGAGTGCTGCGCGCGCTCACCAACTACGCGCGCTTGCTGGCGGCCACCAAGAGGCAGGCCGACGCCAACGCCTTGTGGACCCACATCCGGCTGGTGGCGGGCACTCTGCCCAGCGGATCTTTCCAGTAACGCCGCAAACCGGGGCGTGCTTGTCGCGCTCCGCGGCCGGCTGTTAGATTCAAAGCATGCGAACCGCCCTCTCGGCATGTGTCCTTCTGCTGGCGGCCACGGCGCCCGCCCAGGAACCCGTGAAGATCCGCGTTGACTCCTCCTCGGTGGGTGCGCCCTTTCAGCCGTTCTTCCGATATTTCGGCTACGACGAGCCGAACTATACCTACACCGCCAACGGCCGCAAGTTGGTGCGTGAACTGGCCGGCATCAGCCGAACGCCAGCTTACTTCCGAACCCACTTCCTGCTGGCCACGGGCGATGGCACGCCCGCCTTCAAGTGGGGATCGACGAATGCCTACACCGAAGACGCTTCCGGCAAGCCCGCGCTGAACTGGGCGATCATCGACCGCATCTTCGACACCTACGTGGAAGCCGGCGCCCGTCCCTTCGTGGAAATCGGATTTACGCCGCAAGCGCTTTCCAGCCACCCCGATCCCTACGTGCCCGTCTGGTCGCCGGGCGCGGCCTTCGACAAATATTACGTGGGCTGGTCGTATCCGCCCAAGGACTTCGACAAGTGGAGCGACCTGATCTTCCAGTGGGTGCGTCACTCCGTCGAGCGCTACGGGAAGGCCGCCGTGGAATCGTGGTACTGGGAAGTATGGAACGAGCCCGACATTTCCTACTTCCACGGCACTCCCGAGGATTACGACAAGCTCTACGACGTGACCGCTGCCGCCGTGAAGCGCGCCCTTCCCACGGCGCGAGTGGGCGGCCCGGCCACCACCGGTCCCGGCCGCACGGGCCGCAGCGCTGATTTCCTGCGCCAATTCCTGGAACACTGCCAGGCCGCCGGCACGCCCCTCGATTTCATCACCTACCACGCCAAAGGAGGCCCGCGCATGGTGGATGGACACGTGCGCATGGGAATCTCGAATAACGCCTCCGCGGTGGCCGCCGGCCTGGACATCGTCGCGGCCTTCCCCAAGTACCGAAACCTGCCGATCATCCTGACCGAGAGCGATCCGGAAGGCTGCGCCGCCTGCTCGGCCCGCGTCTACCCGCAGAATGCCTACCGCAACACGCCACTCTACGCTTCCTACACCGCGGCTATGATCCGCAACATCGCCGAACTGGCCTCCCGCTCGCACGCCAACATCGAGGGCATGCTCACCTGGGCCTTCGAGTTCGAAGATCAGCCGTACTTCGACGGCCTGCGCACGCTGGCCACCAACGGTATCGATAAGCCGGTTCTCAACCTGTTCCGCATGGCCGGCCTGATGGAAGGCGACCGCCTGCCCGTCGAAAGCACCGGCGCCCGTGACCTCGACGGCCTTCTGCGCGAGGGCGTCCGCGAGGCCCCCGACATCGATGCCCTGGCCACCAGAGGCGTTCGGCGCGTCACCGTCATGGTATGGAATTATCACGATGACGACCTTCCCGCTCCGCCATCGGAAGTGCGCCTGACCGTTGCGGGACTGCCCGCCGAGGCCGGACGCGTGCTGCTGCGCCACTATCGCATCGACGACACCCACAGCAACGCCTTCACCGTGTGGAAGCAGATGGAGTCTCCGCAGCATCCCGCCCCGGACCAGTACGCCCGCCTGGAAGCCGCCGGCCAACTCGAATCGCTCGAATCGCCGCGCTGGGTTGGCGCCGCCGCGGGCGCGGTGGAACTGGCGTTCCCGCTTCCCCGTCAGGGCGTCTCGCTGATCGAGCTAAGCTGGTGATCCGCCCCCGCCGGCGAGTTTCTCTTCCACGCTGCGGACCTTGTCCTCCATGGTCTGCTCCCGGTCCGTGCGGGTGCCGAATCTCATCGAGGTCGAGATCCGCGGCACGCCGGCTTCATGCAGCGCTTCGTGGCACCGCTTGACCGCCGCGAACACGGCGTCCCACTCGCCTTCGATGTTGGTTCCGTAAGCGTGCAGCTTGGTTTTCAAGCCGGCGTCGGACAGGATCCGTTCGCACACGGCCACCTGGTTGGATACCGAAGTGCCCGCGCCCATTGGAATGACGCACAAATCCGCGATGACTTTCATGGACAGCCCTCCTTGGGTCCCAGTATCTCACTGCGGGACGCAGTTCAGTTACCAATGCTGGGCCCAATCCGGAGCCTCCATGCGGATGGGTCGCTCCTCGTTCATGGCAGCCAGTTGCCGCCACTTGAGTTTGCGGTCCCGCGTGAGCTTCCCCTCAAGAACGCGGCCCCCGGCGGTGGCAACCAGGCGTCCCTGCCGATCCCAGTCCGCCCAATGCGCCTCGAACGTGTCGAGGGGTTCGCCGTCGGACCGATAGAGCGTGTAGATGCAGGGGCTCCTCGAGGGGCAGAACTGCAGGCAGGCGATCTCTCGTCCGAGCATCAGATCGCCGCAGACCTTGCTGGCCAGCGGCCACCGCATCCCGGCTCGGGGCGCTGGACGATCATCCCACCCCCTCGCCCCGGGCACCGCCTCGCGCCGCGGATCGCCCGCATCCAAGGACCAGTACTGCAGCACGCCCAACGGGCCCGGCGGATGATCGGGATGATGCCGGGACGCCGTTACGAGCACAGTCCGGTCGTCCACGAAAACCCCATGGCCTCCCCAGGTGCCGCCGATGGGCCACAGCGCCAGCGCCGTCAGGTAGGGAGGCCGGCTGACCGCGGTCCAAGTGTCCCCATACCCGTTGTCCGCGCTCCGCTGGTTGAACTTCCCCGCGAAGTAAATGAACAGCTTCCCATCCGGCGACACGTCGCACCTCTCCGGGTAGATCCGCCCGTGAAACCACTGCCCGCCTTCGAACCGGTCCCGCTTGGTGTCCCACAGCGTGATGCGCCACCACTCGGTCGGCCCGCGCCGTAGGATCACTCCTACATGGGCCTGCTTGGCCAAGAGCACGAACATCCAGCAGCCATCGGCGAAAAACGGCGTCAGATCGTGGATGTACGGGCGCATCACTCGCCATTGTGGCCTGAAGCCTATCCCCGCGGCAAGGGGATCAACTCCGCGGCGGATGGGCCTGCGCCCAATCGGGCAGCTTGCCGCTGCGAATCGCGGCAATGTCTACCAGCGTGCGGCCGCGCCCGGAAACCGTGATGCGGGCGTACTTCTCCAGAAACGCAACCACCGCGTCGCGTTCGCCGGCCTGCAATAGCGCCGCGGCGAGCGTGTTGGGGAATTGCCAAATCGTGGGCCACGGCCGGGCATTGCCAATTGGGTATCGCAGCGCGTCGGTGGCGGGAGCGTCGGCGGCTTTCAGTAGGTACGCGGCAGCGGCCTTCGTGTCGCCGCTCTTGATGGCCGCCATTCCGAGGACCATGTTGGCGTCGAAAACAGCCGTGCCGTAATCGGGATGATTGCGCGCTTTGGGCGCCAGGTCGAGCGCTTCCTGCGCATACTGCCCAGCGTGTTGCCAATTGGTGGGTGCGTTGGCGGCATCGTTCCGCACCACATCGGCATGTCGGCCCTGTTCGCCGGGGGGAAGGGCGCGGATGGCACGTTCGGCGTGCGTGGCCTGGTCGCCTTCGGCAATCGCGAGGAGCGCCAACTCGCGGAAGCGGTCGCCATCGGGGAGCGCCTGGATAGCCTGACGCCGCGATTCGAAGTCGCCGTGCCACACCGCCTCGGGCAGCCTCGCCATCAACTCCTGGTCGGCAGCATTGTTCAGGAGTTGCCGTGCCCAGGTGGAATCGGGCTGGAACTCGAGCGCGCGGCGAATCAGGGTCTTGCCGAATTCGATGGGATCGTAATCCGGGCCGTGCTGGCGGTTCTGCATGCTGACAAGATAATCGGCGGTAAAGAGCAACAACTGGACGTCCTTGGATTGTTCCAGCTTCCGCCGCAGCCCCACCGCGTACGGGCTCTGCGGGTCTATGGCGCCCTGGGCCTGCGCATAAAAGGCGGCGGCCGGGTTGGCATCCGCGGGAACGGGCCATCGCGAACCCAGGAGCCTACCATAGAAATTCCCGAGGAGCGAAGTCCAGGAGCCCAGTACGTCGAGCGTTTCCCCCTTGGGGTCGGCCGCCTGGCCGCGCAGCAGAGCCTTCTCGGCTAGCGGCTTGTCGATCATGCTGAAGAACCCGAAGGCATTCGCGTAGACGGCGGCGGGGCGGCCGTCGCGGTCGGCTTGCTCCACCCAGAGCTTGCGGGCGCGCTCCAGATACGCGGGGTCGGGCTGCGGATCGTAGGGCGAGGGTAACACCAACAGGCTCCATCCCCTGGCTTCGAAGTCCTCGGGGTGATGCTCGATCAGCCAGAACAGGTGGGGCATGGCGGCTGCGACAATGGCCTTGGCCGCCACCGGATCGGCGAGGGGCGCGGTGGGCGAAGTTCGCATGACCTGGGCGTACAACAGCCTGGCGCTGTAGAAATCCAACAGCTTCTTGCGGGCATCCGAATCGTCGGGGTTCTTGCGCACTTTCGCTTCCAGGGCCGCGGCTTGCTCTGCGGTCATGGCGAGGGAAGCGGCTTTACGGTCGCGGAATTCCTTTTGCCACGCGTCGAGGCGGGCGGAGCGCCTCGCGTACTCGGCGGCTTCCCGTTGCGCTTGCGCCATCAGGGCGCTGTCGGACTTCTGGCGGCAGGCGGCGGCCAGGAAAATAACGGCAGCGCAGGCGACGGCGACCGCGGCTTTGCGGGGACGCGACATGCGGCGCGCCAGGTCGCCGCGCAGGATGCGGTCGATGCGGCACTCCAGCGCTCCGCCGCCATCCATCCCAATGCCTTGCCATGCCAGGCGGCCACCGTTGCGGCGCACCCCTTCAGCCATTTCCAGCAGGATATCCGCGTATTCGCCGCTCTGGCCCACGGCGCGGACCGCGGCTTCGTCACAAGCCTGCTCGGCCGTGACCGCCAGTTGCCGCTCCAGCCACCAGGCGAACGGATGGAACCAGAACAGACAGCGGTTCAGGCGAGCTGCCAGCGCCACCAGCCCATCGCGGCGCCGCACGTGGGCCGCTTCGTGCGCCAGCACCGCGCGCAGTTTCGCGGCCGGCCATTCGGTCCAGGTGTTCGGCAGCAGAACGCAGGGACGCAGCACGCCAACGGTGAGCGGCGTGGCGACCGCGCCCGATTGGCATACCCGGACTCCCGCCAGCGGTACGGCCACGGGCTCGGCCGTGCGGGCGAGCAACCGCGCCGAACGCCACCCCACCGCCAGACGCGCCAGCAGTATCAGCACTCCCGCAAGGTATGCGGCCAGCGCGGCCCAGGGCCACAGCGCGCCGCGCGGCGCCGGAGCGGGTGCCGGCTTCAATTCGACAGGAGCCGGCGCGGGTATTGCACTCGATTTCGCAACTGCGCGTACCGGCATCGCAGGCGGCGCGATCTCCGAATCCGCCTCCAAAGCAACCGGCGCCGATACGACGGGCACTCCGATCTCCGGCGTAAGCCGCGGCAACACCGGCATCAGGAGCATGGCGCACAGCACCGCAGTCCATGCCGCATGGCGCACCGCACCGCTGCGAACTCGCGCCAGCAACAGGATCGCGCCGACGCACGAAGCCGCCACGGCGGCCCGTATTGAGGCTTCCAGGGCAATGTGGATAAGGCCGTTCATTTTCGATTCCTCACTTTCCGGGCTAGCCGGTCAAGCTGGTCCGCCGAGAGCACCTTCTCGTCCACCATTCCGGCGAGGAACTGCTCCACCGAACCCGCGCAAAAGCGGTCGATAATGTTGCGGACAGCGCGCGCCGCGACGCTCTTCGGAGGCGCGGTGGCCCGGTACACGAACGTCTTTCCTTCGAGCGAATGCGCCAGGTAGCCGCTCGCCTCCAGCCTTCCAAGCAACGTGCGCACGCTGGACTCCTTCAGTGGGTGTTCCGGCGCGATGGCCTCCCGCACCTGCTCCGCGGTCGCGGTTTCGTTGGACCAGATGAAATCGAGAATGGCCTGTTGAAGCCTGGTCAGGGGTCTTGGTTCATTGCTACTTAGTGTCACACTACAGACTGTAACACGTTCGAAAATCGGATACAAGACCTTTTTTTGGAAGGCGTGTGCACCGCCTGGCACTGGGAGGTGTGTTGCTCTCCAGTCTCCACATCCTAAAGTTTTAGTTGACAAGGCGCCGCGGCCGGGTTTACACTCCTAAGTGATTAGGAGATAGCGCGTGAAACGCACTGCCGCCTTCCCGCTTCTGCTCGCACTTGCCGCCGCGCTCCAGGCCCAGACCGCCCCGCCGCCGCTGGCCTTCGAAGTGGCTTCCATCAAACCCGCGGCTGGCGATGGGCGGCCCCGCATGGCCGTCCACGAAGGGCGCCTGGATTTCACGGGTGTCAGCTTGAGGAGCGTCATCGCGGCTGCCTACAAACTGGAGTACATCCAGATAACGGCGCCGCTCTGGATGGATACCGTACGCTTCGACATCGCCGCTAAGATCCCCGAGGGTGTGCCGAAGGATCGGGCCCCGGCCATGCTGCAGACCCTTCTGAAGGACCGGTTCAAGATGAAGGCGCACGTCGAGACCAGGGAGGGGACGAGCTACGCGCTGGTGGCGGGGAAGGGCGAACCCAAGCTGAAACCCGCGGCGGATACGGACGAGCCCGCGCCACCCCCACTTCCCGACGGTACCCTGCCGCCAACCGGGCCAGGGATCGTCATGATGCGGATGGAGGGCCCGGCTTCGGCCGTCATCAGGATGCGAGGTGCCACGATGGCGGAGATGTCCCACAACCTTTCCCTCCAAATGTTCCGTCTCGTGGTGGATGAAACGGGCATCGCCGGCAAGTACGACATCGACCTGCCGGTTTCGGTGGGAATGCCGGATGGCTGGCTGGACCCGGCGCCTGGAGCGAACATGGGCGCAGGCCCGCCGCCTCCGCCACCGCCCCCCACGCTTTCGCCCGCGGTGATTGCCAAAGCGGTGGAACAGCTCGGTCTCAAACTGGAAACGCGCCGGGGGCCGGTCGCGTACCTGGTGGTGGATTCGGCGGACCGGGTCCCAACCGGGAATTAGGAGGGTCCGTGCCCAGACAGAAACTAACCGGCGCGGCGCTGACGCCGCTCGAACTCGAGATCATGAACGTGCTGTGGGAGACCGGTCCCGCGGGCGTGCAGACGGTGCAGGCCCGCCTGCAGGGCCGCGATCTGGCCTACACCACGGTGCAGACCATGCTCAACGTCCTGCACCGCAAGGGCCGCGTGAAGCGCCGGCTCCAGGAGCGGGCGTTTCTCTACACGCCGCTGCTCAGCCGCCAGACGGCGGTCACCCAGGCCGTGGGCGACATGATCGAGCGCTTCTTCGGCGGCTCGGCCGACAGTTTGGTGCTGAATCTGGTGGAGACCCGCAAGCTGACCACGGAGAAACTGGCGGAGCTTCAGAAACTAGTGGAACAATCCAAGGAGAAGAGCCATGGAACCGATTAGCCCGTTGACCTTTCTAGTGAATTCGCTGTGGCAGGTGCCGCTGGTGACGGCGGTGGCGGCGCTGGCTGCCTGGCTGATGCGCCGCGGTCCCGCGCGTCACCGGCACGCCGTGTGGACGGCGGCCCTGGCGGCGGCGTTCCTGGTGCCGCTCGCCAGCATGCGCACCGGTCATCGCCGAAGGCAGCTCCGGTCTATCCGCGGATGGTCGACGGCGGTTCGGCTGCCGACGGCTCCGGTGCGCCCGGCTCCCACGCCTGCCGCGGCGCCCGCTTTCCCGGCATCCGCTCGCCAGGCGACGGCGGCGGAGCCCATCATGGTCCCCTTCGCCGCCCGGACGGCGCGGCTTCTGCTTACGGCGTACTTCCTGTTCCTGCTGCTGCGCGTGGCCCGCCTCTGGGTGGCCTGGGTGCGGACCGTCCGCATCCGGCGCGCGGCCCGGCGGTGCGGCGTCCCGCAAGCGGTGGCGAGCGCCTGGGCGCGTTGCCAGCGCACCTTCGGCGTGGAGCGCGTGGAACTGCTGGCGTCGCCCGCGGTACCGGGTCCGCTGATGGCGGGCGCGTGGCGGCGCGCGGTCATTGTTCCCGATTCGCTGCTGGCGGAGACCTCCGAGGACGTCCTGACCACCGCCCTCGGCCACGAGATGGCGCACGCCAAGCGCCACGACTTCTTCGTCAACCTGCTCTGCGAGCTGCTGTACATTCCGATTTCCTTCAATCCGGTGGCGTGGATCCTGCGCCGCGGCATCGAGCGCACCCGCGAGATGGCCTGCGACGAAATGGTGACCGCGCGCCTGCTGGACCGCGGCGTCTACGCCCGCTCCATCCTCAGCCTGGCCGCTGCCATGGCCAGCCCCGCACATCCGGGCTATACGCTCGGCGTTTTCGACGGCGGCATCCTCGAGGAGCGCCTCCGCCGGCTGCTGGACGGCCGTGCCGCCAACGTGAGGCAGGCGCGCCTGCTGCTGATCGGCTGCCTCTCCGCGCTGGCGGTGTGCGCGGTGGCGGCATCGGGACTCGCCCTTTCAGCGCGCGCGCAAGGCGGCGCCCGGCCGGAATTGACCGCCGGCGCCGAGGCTTTCAACCATAGAGACCTGGCCGCCGCTATCCGGCACTTCGACGCGGCCGTGCACCTCGAGCCGGCCAATCTGCTGGCCAAACTGCACCTGGCCAACGCCTACGCCGTTGCCAACGATCGGCAGAACGCCCGGCGGCAATATGAGGACGTGCTCGCGCTCGATCCCGCCAACCGGAGCGCGATCCTGGGTCTGGTTTCGGTTTCCGGGGGGCAGGACGAATCGCCGCGCTCGCGCGAGCTGCTCCGGAAGCTGCTCGAAGCCAATCCCGGGGATGCGGCGGCTTACACCTTCAAAGCGATCCAGAACTGGGAATATGCCTACCCGCGAGTTCAACAGGCCTTGAAGGCCGCTGGAATCCCGCCCGCCCAGGCCGTTCCGTTCCTGCCCGACCCAGCGGCGCGCAAGGAGTTGCAGGACCAGGTGAAGCCGCAACTCGAGGAGGGAGTGGCGATGGCGCGAAAGGCCCTACATCTCGACCCCTACTTCACGGAACCTCTGGCGTACCTCAACCTGCTGTACCGCTCCATGGCCGCGATCGCCGACGACCCAACGCAGGCGCAGGACTTCATCGCGACTGCCGACGGCCTGGCCGCGCAGGCCATCGCCGCCCTGCGAGTGGCGGGCGCAGCGACCGCCCCGATGCAGACCGTCGACGTGGATTCGCCGCCGCCTTTGCCGCATTCGATGGTGCTGGCGCCACCTCCGCCTCCGCCTCCGCCTCCGCCCGGTTATCAAGGGCCGCCAGGCGTGCCGAGGCCTGCCACGTCCGATCCCGGATCCTACTGGGAAGTTGCGACCCGGGAGCCGAACGCCCCGCTCCAGACTGCGCAGGCCGTGATCGACCGGCTCAATGGACTGGGGTTCCGCGTGGTCGAAATGCGCCGCGGCGAGGACACCCTGTACCACATCGTGGTCGGCCCATACAAAGATGACGCTCTGCTCCGCGAGGCCAAGGCCAAACTCGAGGCGCTGGGGTTCCAGCCCAAGCTTCGATGACGCGGCCAGAGTGGTGAGGACGCCGGGGCATCGGCCGCGGAGCAGTGTCCCGCCATGCCACTAAATGCCCGCTTGCGTCCCAGCCAGGCTGCCGGATCGACTGCATCTCCGAGGTTGCCAGCGTCTATGAAACCGCTCCTAAAAAGGAAGAACCGCTACGCGCGTGCGGTTTTCCGTCCAACCGATCCGATCTCCACCTCTATGATCGCCGCGCGCCCCGCGATCCCCGCCGCCGGAACTCGGCCCACCGCGCGTAACCCGCTGCCGCACGCAGACTCCACCTACGCAGGGCCGGTCATCGGGTGCTTACCCGCGTAGAGGACCCAGCCAACGCGGTGCCGGTCCCCGGTCTGCGGTAGCGTGTCCGATAATGTAAGGACAGAATATGACGGTCGAGATCGATGGCGTTACCCTGCACCTCGCCCATCCGGACGAACTCGCCGTCCAATGGGTGGGGCAGGACGAGCTGATGCGGCAACTGCTGGCGGCCTGGATGGTGGTCAACGAACAGGACCTGCCGATGAACCCGCGGCTCCTGGGCAAGCCCGGCGTCGGCAAGACCACCCTGGCCTACGCCGCGGCGCGGCGCATGGGGCGCGAAGCCTACATCCTCCAGGCCACCCTCGACACCCGTCCCGAAGACCTGCTGGTGACGCCGGTGATCGAGGGCGAAGGCAGCCTGCGGTACGTCGCCTCGCCGCTGGTCACCGCCATGTTGCGCGGCGGGATTGCCATCGTGGACGAGGGGAACCGAATGAGCGAGAAGAGTTGGGCCAGCCTGGCGCCGCTGCTCGACAACCGGCGCTACGTGGAGTCGATCGTGGCGGGCATCAAGATCAAGGCACATCCCAACTTCCGTATGGTCGCCACCATGAACGACGATGCGTCCACCTTCGAGCTGCCGGAGTACATCCATTCCCGCCTGCAGCCGCAGATCTTCATCGATTTTCCCGAGCGCGACGAGGAGCTCCACATCCTTAAGGAGAACCTCCCGTTTGCCGAGGAGCGCATCCTGAACTACGTTACGGACTTTCTCCAGATGGCGCATGCGGCGGACGAGCGGTACACCGTGCGCGATGGGATCAACGTGGCGCGGTATGCCATCAAGTTGAAGAGCCTGGCCACCGCGCGGACGCACGAGACCGAGGCCCTCGAGATTTCGATTGCGCAGATTCTGGGAGAGGAAGCACTGCGGTATGGGCGGCGAAACCGATCCTCCGATTCCTGATCCGGGAAGCCTGAAACGCGGAAGGTTCACGTACTTTCCGGTGGCGCCGGGCCGTATCGAGTTCGCCCTCGAGTTGCGGCGGGCGCTGCTGCGGGAGCGCCCCCAGGTGGTGGCGCTGGAACTGCCGGTTTCGCTCGAAGACGCGTGGATCGGCACCGTCCGCCGCCTGCCCGCCATGTCGCTGATCTTCTATCCCGACGATTCCGTGGATGGCGACCTGGCGGTCTACGTGGCGGTGGAACCCGGCGATCCGTTTACCGAGGCTATTCGCACCGCCCTCGAGATCGGCGCCGAAATCGTCTTCGCCGACCCCGACGCCGGCCAGCGGCCGCACCTGCCGGACGCCTACCCGGACACGGTGGCGGTGCGGCACATCGGCCTGGCCCGTTACCTGGAGGCCTACCGCGTGTATCCCCAGCCGCGTTCCGCGGATTTGGCGCGGCACGCCGCCGGCATTGCCTGGAAACTGCAGGGCGTCGATCCGCTGGCTGGAGTGTTCGTGGTGGTTTCGCTCAACCTGCTGGACCCGGTGCTCGACGCCATGGAGGAGCCGCAGGCGCAACCTATGTCCAGGGTGCGGCGCGAGGGCGTCGAGGTGCTTAACCCGCATCCCCAGTCGCTGGCCGAGATCACCGTGGAGTATCCACTCCTGGCCTGGCGCTATGAGTGCTACCGGCAACTCATGACGGACGCCAACCTGGTGGACCGGCGGCATGCCCAGTTAGCGGTTTTCCGCGAAGCCGAGAAGCACTACGAGGCCTCGACCGGCGAGCGCATGGCGCACTGGCAGCGGCGGCTGCTGGCGCGCTACACGCGCAACCTGGCGCTCGAGGGTGGCGCGCTCTCGGCCGGCATCTTCGATCTCACGGTGGCGGCGCGCGGGATCGCCGACGACAACTTTGCCTGGGACGTCTGGGAGGCGGCCGGACAGTATCCGCCGCAAAAAGCCGAGTCGGACCTGCCGACGGTGCGGATTTCGGGTGAGGAGATGTGGCGCGACACGCGCCGCATCCGCTTGCGCCGCCGCTTGCCCAGCCCCAAGCGGCGGCTGCGTCCGTTCGGTTTGAAGCCGCGCAAGAAGGAGAAATTCCCCGGCGAGTGGGCCAGTCAGGTGAATGGCTCGGGAATCTGCTCCTACCCGCCCGAGGACCTGGTGATCGAAGACTACGGCCGTTTTCTGAAGAAGAAGGGCAAGAGCATCCTCTCGGAGGAACGGGTGCGTGTCGAGCCGTTCACCACGTCTATTCTGGACGGCATCGACCTGCGCGAGACCATCCGGAAGTGGTATGAGGGGCGGATCTACGTGCGCCAGTTCCAGAAGATCCACGGCGAGGTAGGTTCGGTGGTGGTGATTTTCGACGAGGATCGCGACAATCGCTATTCCTACATGACCACCTGGCTGGGGGAGAATCAGAACGAATCGGACATGGCGTTTTACTCCACGTTCCCGTTCGACAACCTGGCGGGTCCGGGAATCGGGCGGGGGGAGTACGGCGGCTTCCTCATGACCCTTCCGCCGCGGCGCATGTACGACGTCTGGCAGGATCCGGACTACCAGTTCGCGGAGTCGAAATCGGAGCGGCTGCTGCTGGCGGCGTTGGACTACTCCCAGCAGCGGTACGTGGTTTACGTGGCCGCCCGGCCGCCGCGGTCGATCTTCAAGACCATAGCATCACGCACCGGCCGCACCATTATCTACATTCCGATTGGCCAGCTTTCGCCGGTTTCGCTGAAGAAGATCCGAGTGGTTCACGTCCTGGACGGGTACGACAAGCGGCCGATCGCGAAGGATTACATCTGGTAGGAAGTTGCCCGGTGCGGGCCGCGACCGGCGCGCGGCGCGGAGGCTGGCAACCGGCCGGCCAGTCAGTTGCACGCCGATTCCGGCTCCAGGTTGCGGACCTTGGCGGCAAGGGTGGTCCGCTTGAGACGGAGCATTTCGGCGGCGGCCTTTTTGTTGCCGCCGGTTTTGCGCAGGGCCTGCTCGAGGATGCTGCGTTCGATGACGGCGACGGTTTGCTCGAAGTCCAAGCCTTGGTCGGGCACCGATACGAGCGGCGTCTCGAGACACGAGGGGCCGCTTGCCGGGAGGGGGAAATCGTCGGCGGTGAGGACGGTGCGTGCGCCGCTAAGGGCGACGGCCATCTCCACGGCATTTTCGAGTTGACGGACGTTTCCCGGCCAGGAGTGCTCCGCCAGCCGATCCAGGGCGTCCTGGCTCAGGGATTTCAGGGGAATGTCCTCCAGGGCGCAGATTTTCCCGGCGAAGTGCCGGGCCAGTAAGGGGATGTCCTCAGGGCGCTGGCGCAGGGAGGGCATCTGCAAAGGGACAACGTTGAGCCGATAGTACAGATCTTCCCGAAACCGGCCGCGTTCCACGTGTTGCAGGAGGTCCCGGTTGGAGGCGGCTACAATTCGGATGTCGGCGCGGATGGTCTCCGAACTGCCCAGCCTTTGAAACTCCCGCTCCTGGAGAACCCGCAGGAGTTTGGCCTGGAGTTCCAGCGGGAGTTCGCCGATTTCATCGAAGAACAAGGTGCCTCCCTGGGCCTGTTCGAAGCGGCCGATGCGGCTTTGGATGGCTCCGGTGAAGGCGCCACGGACATGGCCGAAGAGTTCGGCTTCCAGAAGGTTATCGGGCAGGGCGCTGCAATTGACGGCCACCCAAGGGGCATGGCGCCTGGGGCCGGCCTGGTGCAGGGCGCGAGCGGCAATCTCCTTGCCAGTGCCGGTCTCCCCGGTGATGAGGACCGTCGCGCGGCGGGCGCCCACCATACGGATCATGTGGCAGACGTGACGGATCTGCGGGCTGATCCCGACCAGAAGACGTTCCCAATCTTCCGGATACATGGTTCCGGCCAGCCTGAGAGTCCCCTGGCGGGCCCGGTCCTCGACAGCGGATTGAATCCGGGCGAAGGCGGCGTCGTCGCCGGGCGGCAGGATGAGGAGCCCCGGGCGGTTGAATCTGTCGGCCTCCGCGGCCCCTTCGACGCCTCGGACAAAGACTGGGGTTTCTCCCGTAAGCGATTGAATTTGTTGGATGACATGGTCCGGATCGAAGACTCGCTCGAAACCGTCCATAACCACGGCGTCGTAGGCCGAATGGCGGAGCCGGTCGAGGGCGCCGGTGGGCGGTTGGGAGTCCAGGCTCCAGCGAGCGGGGTCGGGGGGCCGCAAGGGAGGCCGGGGAGACCCGCAAATCCAAAGCAATCGCGTGGCTTGCATCACGGTTCCTGAGCAGCAATCGACACAGTTCCAGGAAACTTTAGAAAGAACCGGCTGTTTTTTCTTTCCAAGGGGCTAAAGACATCCAGCCAGGAGGCCGATATGTCATTCAGCCATAGGTTGGCGAGTTTGTATGAGAATCGATGATCGAAATCTGACGAGTGTGCCGGCAGAGTCCGGGCGCACGCAGGAAACCCAGCGGCCGGGCGGGGAGGACGGGCTCCGGTCAAGCTCCGGGACGGCGGGCGGCGGCGGTGACCAGGTAGAGCTTTCGAGCACGCTGGGGAGCCTTTCGAGGGCTATGGCGGCGTACGGAACCGGCCGCCAGAGCCAGGTGGCTGCGCTGGCGGCGCAATACCAAAGCGGGAAATACCAGCCCAATTCCTTGGCCACCAGCCGCGGGATGATATCCGAGGCGCTGGCGGAGGGAACCAAATAGGGATGGCTGGAGTTGCGGAGCGGCTGGCATCAGCCCGTTCAGCCGTAGAGCAGTCCTGCCAGCTACTGCTGAACCCGTCCCCCGAGATTCTGGACCGATGCTTCCAGGTTTTGTCCGTGGCCATTGAGGAACTGGCCGCTGGCCGGGACCTGATGACGCCGTTCAAAGGCGATTCGGGAGTCTTGGTTGAGGTTCGCGAGATCCGGGCCAAAGTGCTTCTGGCTGGCCATCTATTGGAAAATGCGGCAGCTTACCATGCGAAATGGAACCGGATCCTGGGGTCCATGCTGCAGGGCTATACGGCGCGCGGGGATCCACCCACGGTGGCGCGGCCCGGACGCCTGAGGGTAGAGGGATAGTGCCATGTCCAGCATAGTTGGGGCGTTGCATGTGGCTGCTTCGACGCTCAGTGCCTACGACCAGGCACTGGTGGTAACCGAGAACAACGTAGCCAACTCCTCCACTCCGGGATATGTCGAGCAATCCCAAACGTTCTATGCGATGCCGTTCCAGGACGGGCATGGGGCGTTGGGAGGGGTGCGGGCGGGCGAGGTTGTGAGTGCGCGGGACCAGTACGCTGAGCAGGCGGTATGGCAGCAGAATACCTCTCTCGGGCAGGCAACCCAGGATGTAAGCGGTTTGACCAGCTTGCAGAACAACTTCCCGATCTCGGGAGATTCCGGAATCGCGGCGGCCCTCAATAGTCTGTATCAGAGCTTCTCGGCGTGGGGCCAGACTCCCGACGACAACAATGCGCGGCAAGACGTTCTGAACCAGGCCGGAGATGTGGCGGAAGCCTTTCAGCAAACCGCCAACGGTCTGGCGAATCTCGCGCAGAGCACCGAAGCGCAGTTGCAGCAGACGGTCTCGCAGGTCAACCAACTGGTAGGGCAACTGAAGGGCTACAATTCGCAGATCCTGAACGGCGACCGGAACGATGCCGGTTTGGACGCTCAAGTCTACTCCACGCTCGAGCAACTCTCCCAGTACGTCGGCATCAGTGCCACGCAACAGGCGGACGGGTCGGTGACGGTTATGGCGGCGGGACAGACTCCGCTGCTGATGGGCGCCACGCAGTTTCAGCTCAGTTACCAAATGGAGCAGCCGGCGGATCCTCCGCCGACCTACTCCAACGGACCGCCTACCGCGCATATTCTATCCGCCGAAGGCACCGACATCACCAGCACCATCACCACGGGGCAACTGGGGTCCCTGCTGAACCTGCGCAACAACGTCCTGCCGAGCTACATTGGAGACGCTTATCAACAAGGCAGTCTCAACATTCTGGCGCAGCAGTTCGCCGACCGCGTCAATGGGTTGCTGACATCCGGGAACGTTTCCGACGCCGTGGCAAACGGTCCGAACGGGACTGGCGGGTCGCCCGCCGTGCCCGGCGTGGCCTTGTTCACCTACGACACCAACGACGACGGTACCCCCAACGCCACCGACGTCGCGCAATCGCTGGCGGTCAATCCCAGCATCACAGCCTCGCAACTGGCGGCCATCGACCCGGGCCCGCCCGAAGTGTCGAACGGAATTGCGCTGGCGCTGGCGAGCATGGCTACTCCCACCGACTCGTCCGACGAGATCGACGGCGCCAGCTACACCCAGTACTACGGCAACATGGCGTCGCAGGTGGGCTCCGAACTGAATGCCGCCACCGACCAGCAACAGGTGTCGAAATCGGCGCTGGCCCAGGCGCAGAGTCTCCGGCAGCAACTGACCGGGGTCAACCTGGACGAGGAAGCCGTGAACCTGGTGGCGTTTCAACGGTCCTACGAGGCCAACTCCAAACTCGTCTCGGTCCTCGACCAGATCACGCTGGACACCATCAACATGATGACGCCATCGACATAAGGATAGGGCACGGTTATGATCACCAATCTGACCCCAACTTCGGCGATCTTCCTGGCGAACGTCAACCGCCTCGAACAGAGTCTGGCGGACGCCAACAGCGAGGTTTCCTCCGGAAAGAAGGTCAACGTCGCCTCCGACGATCCCGGCCAGATCCAGGCGCTGCTGCAACTGCGCACCGACGAACAACAGAATACCCAGATTCAATCCAATCTCAACTCGGCAACGGCCGATGCCGACAGCGCCGACAGCGCACTGGGCTCCGCCATCCAGCTCATGGACAACGCGGTAAGTCTGGCCACTCAGGGCGCCAGTGCCACCACCACTGCCTCGTCGCGGCAAGACATCGCGCAGGAGATCGCGGGCATTCAGGCGGAAATGGTCTCGATCAGCCAGACCCAGGTGCAAGGCCGGTATATCTTCAGCGGCGACCGGGAGAACAGCCCTACCTATCAGCTCGATTTGACGGCCACCACGGGTGTGGACCTGCTGTCGAATGCTCCTGCCACGCGCCAGGTTCAGGACCCGGAGGGCGGCACGTTCACGGCGTCGGAAACTGCCTATCAGATCTTCGACGCTCCCGGCGCCAGCGTGTTCGCCGCGCTGAACTCGCTGCGGCTCAATCTACTCGGCAACAATCAGACCGGCATCACCAACGCCCTGGCCGCGTTGCAAACCGCCTCCAGCCACCTGAACACTATGGAGGCGTTTTACGGCAACGTGGAAGACCGTATAGACAACTCAAACACCTTCGCCAATCAATACGACACTCAGTTGAAGACCGCGATCAGCAATATCCAGGACGCCGACGCCGCCAGCGCCGCGCTCCAGTTGACCCAGTCGAACACGGCCTTGCAGGCGGCGTTTCAGGCGGAAGGGAAGATGCCGACCACGTCTCTGTTCAATTACCTGGGCTGAGCGCCGCCATCCGCCGCGCCCGTGACAAGGCCCGCGCTACTTTACGATAATGGTCGATTCCGCGCGGAAACGCTTATAGCCGGAGTAAGCGATCCGCAGACGTTCGCGCTGCGGGCCAGAGCGGAATTGCAGCGTGTCATCGGCGTACGTAAACACCGGAAACCAATGCGTCCCATCGATGGGCTTGCGGATGGTGGTGAAGCGCGGGAACAGGTTCTCGGTCCTGGTGGTGCGAATCTGCGGGACGGCCTGGCCTTCCATGCGCACGATGTTGTAGTCCTTCTTGTCCACCCATAACAGGCCGTCGAAGAACCGCTGCCCGTCCAGAATCTGGCGGGGGCGAGCCTGAAGCACCCAACAATCCACGTCATCCACGGCTTCTTCTCCCCGGAACCGGGTTTCATAGTTCCACAGGCGGTCTTCGGTCAGAACCAGCGGCTGAATCTCGCGCACGTCGCGAAAATCCTCGTCGGTCATCGCCAGCCGCTTCAGTCCGTTGTTCGGGGTGCCGACCAATTCCTCGGTGCGCTCGTGCTTTGGGGAAAAAATGATGTCGCGCACTTCGCGATAGGCGCCGCGCGCCGCGCCACTGGTATCGAGTTCCTCGATAGTCACGGTCTGCCGGTACATGTACTCGTTGCGCTCGGTTTCGGTTTCGCTCTCGCGATGGGCCACGAGTTTGGCCAGATTGGCGGGCGCGTCCGGAGCGCCTTGCGGCCGCGCCTGGGGAGCCGCAAGCGCGAATGCTAGAATGAGGCCAATGGCCAAACTGCCCGGTGGCTTCCTGGCGGCGCTGCTGATCGCCTGGATGGCGCTGGCTGCGGCGGGCGTTCTGTATGCGCACGGGCGGGGCATTTCCACCTCGGCGGCGGCGCCGGTGATTGCCGCCTTCCTCGTCGAAACTCCATTTTATCTGGTTATCGGGTTTCCCGCCTTGCGGCGTCGAATCGGCGCGCTGCGCCCGCCGGCTGGCCTTCCTGCCTACCTCGCCGTCTCGGCGCTGCTCCCTTACCTGGTCTGCTGTTGCGGCGCGCTTCCGTTTCAATGGACCGCGCTGGCGCGGCTGTTGGCGATGGCGCTGGCGATCGCCCTGTGGTACGTGGTTCTGCCGGCGATGGCGCTCGCCGATCTCGGGTTCCTGGCGCTGACCGGGGCGCTCATCCTGACCGGCTACCTGGCGCCGGTGTACCCCGACTATCTCAAGCAGCATCTGATCATCCTGGGCCACGTCACGGTGATTCAGATGACCGTGATGGTCCTCATACTGCAACGCCGCGTACCGGAAACCGGTCTCGGCTTCTGGCCCAGCGGGCGGGAGTGGCGCGTCGGAGTCCTCCACTTCCTCTACTTCATGGCCATCGCATTCCCACTGAACGTGCTGCTGGGGGCCACTCACCTGCTCCGCGGGGTCACCGGCACCTTGGCTCCCAGACCGTTCTGGGCGGTTGCGGCTGCGTTCCTAGGCTGCTTGTGGGTGTTGCCGGCGCTTTCCGAGGAGTTCTACTTTCGCGGAGTCTTGCAACCCTGGGTGGAAGTCTGGACTCACAATCGCACTACGGCGCTGGCGGTCACTTCGGCGGTTTTCGGACTCATCCACTATTGGTTTCGCGGCTGGAAGTGGGTGATCCTGACCGCGGTGCTAGGCTGGCTGTGCGGGCGGGCGCGCAACCAGACGGGCGGCATCCGGGCCGGGGTGGTTACGCACTCGCTGGTCGTGGCCACGTGGCGGGCGTTCTTCTGGTAGAGGTACAATCCATACTCTATGGCGAAACTCGGATTTCTGGGGCTGGGGTTGATGGGTTACCCCATGGCCCGCAACCTGTTGCGCGCCGGCCACGAGGTGGCGCTGTGGTCTCACACCGCCGACAAGGCGGACAAACTGGCGGAGGAGGCGGGCGGGCGCGCGGTGGAGTCGCCCAAGCAGGTGGCCGAGGCCGCCGACGTCGTGTTCCTCTGTGTGGGCGATACCGAGATGGCGACGCAAGTGCTTCTCGGGCCCAACGGGGTCATCGAGGGAGCACGTCCCGGAACCGCAGTGGCGGATGCCAGCACGATCAGCCCAAAGCAAAGCCGGAAGATCGGCAAAGCACTGAAAACACGTGGTGTGGACTTCCTGGATGCCCCTTGCACGGGGTCCACTCCAGGAGCCCAGGGCGGTACCCTGACGTTCATGGTGGGTGGCGACCCGGTGGTGTTCGAGAAGGTGAAGCCCTTCTTCGAGCCGATGGGCAAGCGGATCTACTATTGCGGCAAAGCGGGCCTGGGTCTGCAGGCCAAGTTGACGCAGAACCTGATTCTTTGCAACTTGATGGCGGCATTTAACGAGGGCATGGTGCTGGCCGTCAAAGGGGGCATGGATCCGCAGTTGATGCTGGAGATCCTGGACAACAGTGCCGCCAAGTCGGGGCTGATCTCCTACAAGGCTCCCTTCGTGCTTCGCCGGGATTTCAGCGCCAATTTCTCGACGAAGTGGATGCACAAGGACATCGGACTGATGCTGGAATCAGGGAAAGACCTGGGAGTGCCGCTGTTTCTGACCGGTTTGACCCAGCAGCTTTTTCAGGCGGCCATCGCCGCCGGCCATGGAGATGACGATTTCTGCTCTACAATCAATGTGTTAGAGCAACTTGTGGGGATCACCACAAAATTCCAATAAAAAGATCCATTTTTTTGTTGCTTCCAAAATCGGAATCTACTATTATTGGAAGTAAGCCGGGGAGGCAACTCCCACCAAAGCGAGACTAACCTCTAAATTAAGACCCCTGAAGCAACCCTCCCCGGCGCCCGAAAGGGTCAGAGGTCTTCAAGAAACAAAAGAAACCCAGGCGAGCGACTTGTGTCATCCGGTGAGACCGTATCGGGTGAATCCCGGATATCCCGCGTTTCCGGAGCATCCGGAGCGTTGCGTGATACCATGGGAAATACGCTGTTTGGGGCACCGCCATGAAGATTCTTACCATTCTGGGGTCCACCGGGTCCATCGGAACGAATACCCTCGACGTGCTGCGCCGCAATCGCGACCTGTACCAGGTATATGCCCTTGCCGCTGGGCACAACGTGGAGGTGCTGGCGTCCCAGATTGTGGAGTTCCGCCCTCGGGTCGCGGTGGTTGCGACCGCCGACGGCCGGGAGCGTCTAATCAGGAGTCTGGAGTCCGCGGGATTGCCGCGGGCGGATTGGCCGCAACTGGAGTGGGGCAATGACGCCCGCGTGCGGATCTCGACGGCCCCCGAAGTGGATACGGTGATTTCGGCGATGGTTGGGGTGGTTGGACTGGAAGCCACGTACGAGGCGGTTTGCCGCGGCAAGCGGGTCGGGTTGGCAAACAAGGAAGTGCTGGTTTCGAGCGGCAAGCTGGTGATGGAGGCCGTGCGGGAACACGGAGCTGAGTTGGTGCCGGTGGATAGCGAACATAACGGGGCGCACCAGTGCTTGCGGGCGGGCAACCGCGCAGCCGTGACGAAGCTGATCCTCACGGCATCGGGTGGGCCGTTTCGCAACACCCCCCGTGAAGCCCTGGCGTCGGTGACGCCGGAGCAGGCGCTCAACCATCCCACCTGGCGCATGGGGAACCGCATCACCATCGATTGCGCCACCTTGATGAACAAAGGCTTCGAAGTGATTGAGGCGTGTTGGCTATTCGATTTCCAGCCGTCGCAGGTGGGTGTGGTGATTCATCCCCAATCCACCGTGCATGCCATGATCGAATACAGCGATGGCAGCGTGCTTGCACAGATATCGGCTACGGACATGCGGATGCCGATCCAATACGCGCTGACCTATCCGGACCGGTCGGAGGCGCCGGTGCCCAAGATCGACTGGGCCCAAGCGCGCCGGTGGGAGTTTCTGCCGCCGGATTTCGACAAGTTCCCTCTTCTCAAACTGGCCTATCGATGCCAGGAGGCGGGCGGGTCGGCCACGTGCACGCTGAACGCTGCCGACGAGATGGCCGTCGAGGCGTTTCTGCAAGGCAAGATCGGGTTCCCGGAGATTGCCGAGATCGTCGAAGAGACGCTCTCCCGGATTCCGATGCGCTGGCCGGGCACGGTGGCTGAAGTTTTGGAGATCGATCGCGAATCGCGCGTGGCGGCGGGCGAGTTGGTGATGGCCCGAACGGCGGGAGTAGTGGCCAGGTGACTCTATATGCCTGATTGGATTTGGTACATTTTCTCCTTGCTCGTGCTGATCGGCGTCATGATCATGATCCACGAGTTCGGGCATTTTTGGGCAGCGCGCCATTTCGACGTCAAAGTGGAGGCGTTCAGCTTCGGGTTCGGCCCGCGCCTGTTCGGTTTCCGCCGCGGGGAAACGGACTACCGCGTGTCGGCGATTCTCTTCGGCGGTTACGTCAAAATGGCCGGCGAACAGGTGACCGACGAGAACCTCGACGACCCGCGCAGTTTTCTGGCGAAGCCCCGTTGGCAGCGTCTGATCATTGCCTTTGCCGGGCCGTTCATGAACGTCGTGCTGGCCGTGAGTCTGCTCACGGGCCTGTACATGGTGAAGTTCGAGAAGTTGTCGGACGCCGACATGGAACCCGTGATCGGCCACGTGGCGGGGGACTCTCCGGCGGCCAAGGCGGGCATTCAGGATGGCGACCTCATCGTCAAGCTGGAAGACAAGAACAAGCCAACGTGGGAAGACGTAATCGACAAGGAAATCTCCGGCGCCACACGGCCCATGCACCTCGCCATCAAACGTAACGGGACCACGTTTTCCACCACGGTGACGCCCATTCTGAGCGAGAGCCTGGGCGTGGGCTATGCCGGATGGGACAGTCGCGGCGAGATTCAACTGGGGATGGTCGAGCGGGGGTTTCCGGCCGAAAAGGCTGGCCTGAAGAAGGGTGACCTGATCCTCGCAATCAACGGCGAGCCCATTCATTCGCGGCTGCGTTTTCAGGAGATCACCAAGGCGAGCGGCGGTAAGCCGGTCCAAGTGGAGTACCAGCGCGGTGGCCGGAAGGCGACTTTGGCGGTGCAGCCGGTGTGGTCCAACAGGGACGGACCGGCGCGCTGGATGATCGGCGTGCAACCGGAGCCGAAGCTGGACATCCTGGTTTCCAGGCTGTCTCTGCCGGCCGCGTTTCGCGAATCGCTGCACGAGAACTCCAGGAACGGGATGCTGATTGTCCAGGTTCTGGAACGCATGGTGCAACGGCGCATGTCGCCCAAGAACCTGGCGGGGCCGATTGGCCTCGCCGAGATGTCGGGAACGGCGGCCAAGCAGGGCCTCTCGCCGTTCCTGATGCTGATGGCGATGGTGAGCCTCAACCTGGCGATCTTCAACCTTCTGCCGATCCCCATCCTGGACGGCGGCACAATCCTGATGCTCCTGGTGGAGATGACCATGCAGCGCGACCTGAGCCTGACCGTCAAGGAAAACGTGTTCAAGGCCGGCTTCGTCTTCATCATGGTGCTGATGGCCTTCGTCATCTTCAACGACATCTCGCGGTATATCCCGGCGGGGTAACATCCGCCGAATCCCGCGCGACGCGCCCATCATCTGGTAAGCTGATCCACGGGCATGCACTGCACCTCGGTCCGCCATACCGAACTCCCCGGCATCTCGCAGTTGTTCGCGGACGTGCTCGATCATCCCGCGCGGACGGGAGCCTTTTACCGGCATCCGCTGCGGGACGTGGAATCGTTCCAGGCGGCCGCGAGCGAAATTCAGTTCTCCAGCGTGCAGCGCGCGGCCCTGATAGCGGCGCTGCGCCAGCAGAATCCGGACGGCCCATCGCTGGAACGCCTAGCCCAGCCCGGCACGGTGGTGGTAGCCACGGGACAGCAGGTGGGGCTGTTCTCCGGCCCGGCCTACGCGGTTTATAAGGCGCTGCATGCGGCCAGGCTGGCCGAGTGGCTGACCGCGAACGGAATCCCCGCGGTTCCGGTGTTCTGGCTGGCGACCGAGGACCACGACTTCGCCGAGGTGGATCACGTCTGGGTCTTCGACTCGGAGTACCAGCCGCGGCGTCTGGAAATGCGGCGGCCGGCGAGCGCGCAACCGGCTGGAGACGTGACGCTGGTGGCGCCGCCAACCGGCGAACTGCGGGATATTGTCGGCGGGCTGCCGTTCGGAGAAGAGGTCGCCGCGATGGTCGAGGAGACCTATCGCCCCGGCGCCACCATGGGCCAGGCGTTCGGCGATCTGCTGCGGCGCCTGCTGCCGGACCGCGGCATCCTGCAGGTGGACCCCATGCTGCCGGCGTTCCGCGAACTGGCGGCGCCCGCGATGCGCACCGCCGTCGAGCGCGCCGAGGACCTGACTGCCGCGGTGCTGGAGCGCAACCGGCAACTGGCGGCCGCCGGGTACCACGCGCAGGTGCACGTGGAGGCGGCGACCTCGCTGGTCTTCCTGATAGAGAACGGCAAGCGCCTGGCGCTGCGCCGCAGCGGACGGGAATACCTGCTGAGCGGACGGCGGATCGGCGCCGAGGAGCTGGCCGCCAAGGCGCGCTGGCTATCGCCGAATGCGCTGCTGCGGCCGGTGGTGCAGGATTCCATGCTGCCCACCGCGGCCATCGTGGGCGGCCCGGCCGAGGTGGCGTATTTCGCGCAGTCGGAGACGATCTACCGCTCGATCCTGGGGCGCATGCCGGTGGCCGTGCCGCGCGCCGGGTTCACGGTGCTGGACGCGCGCAGCCAGAAGCGCATGGAGCGCTATGGCCTGAAGCCGGCGGATTTCTTTGCCGGCGAGGAGGCGGTTCGCCGGCGGATCGCTTCCACGCTGGCGCCGCCGGAAGTGAGCGCGGTGATGAGCCAGGCGGCCGCGACGGTGGATGGCGCGGTGGAGCAACTTCGCGCGGCGCTGACCGGCTTCGACCCCACGCTCGCCAAGGCACTCAATCTGAGCGCGCGTAAGATCCACCACCAACTGAGCCGGATCGAAGGCAAGGTGGGCCGCGAGGCCCTGCGCCGCAACGAGCGTGCGGCGCGCGACGCCCGGTCGCTGAGCGGGCTGATCTATCCCGAGCGGCACTTGCAGGAGCGGATCTACTCGTTCCTTCCGCTGCTGGCGAAACACGGGGCGGGGCTGACGGGCCAGGTCTACGAAGTCATCGAGCCGTGCGGCGGGGAGCATTGCGTGATGGCGGTGTGAGGGGGGGCGAGGTGCGGATGCGGTTGCGCCTCTTGGAATTGGCACTCGGGCTGGCAGCGCCTTGGCTGGAATGTGAATTGCTTCGCCATGGCGCCGGAAGGTGGCCATCTAACTCAGTCAATGTCACTACTCGGAAGCTGAATGATTCTGACAGACTCCCGAAACTCCCGACAAAGGTCGTCATAGCGGCGCACGAAGGGCGTCCTTTCCAGGACGGCCAATTGCTTCGTGCTGAGGTCCAGCAATGGCTCTCCAGTCGGCGCATCCACGACCGAAAACTGCTTCAGCGAAGACCTTGTGTTGACAGCCGCATCGAATATGGCGTTTTTGAACACCTGTGGTTCGAGCCCCAGGTCCAGTTTGCATGCCTCATCCAGGTGCTCGTCGATCACCCTCAGAGCCTCCCTCAGTCGTGGAGCCCGTTCGGAAACGGCGTTCTTCGGGTCGGTCGCCAACAGTGCGGCCAACTGCTGTGCCTGACCATAGAGGGCAGCCATCGCCTGGGACTCGGCAATGCTGCGCAGCAGGGGGTCCAGGCTCGCAACGCCGCTGGCGATTCTCTGCGCGTTGGCATCGTCTTGCCGGAGGTCCCGGTGGGCTTTCGCGTATAGGTAAAGACTCAGCCCCACCACAAAGAACATCACGGTGGTCCAGAGGAACGTGATCGCGCTGGAGTCGAGCAGGTCCTTTCGAGCGCCCTCCATACGCGCTATCGCCTCATGGATACCCTCCAGCACGTTGGACGCCGGAGCGTTCTTGACTGCGCGATACGTCGCTGTAGATACAGCGTTGGCGTAGCCGAGCGCCCAACTGTGAATTGCCAGCGCCCAAGACAGCGCCACAAAGATACAGAGGACTGTAATCCAAGGTATGACCTGGATGGCAGAGTCGACGGTGAACACGCGGCGTCTCGCGGCAGCAGGCGCAATCACGAGGCACCTCCGGAGCGCGATGAGGCGGAACTTGTCAATGACTTTGAGACACCTGCCCGCATAAATTAGTGTTGCTCCTGCTCGCTCGCCGCCCCCGCGGGAGGCTGCGGGTTGATCCAGACCGCCGTGGGCTTCTCCGGCGGTCTGGGGTGCGCCCGGACAAAACGTTCGGGATTTCGTTGGTAGGCCTGGCTCAGGACCGCTTGGCGCTGGCCGATGACCTCGTCGGCCCGGCCGTAGTGCAGGACCTCGGGCGTGAGCAGGCCGATGCCTGAGTGATGGTGCTCGGCGTTGTACCAGGGGAAGAAGACCTGGCAGAAGCCGCGCGCGTCCTGGATGGAGCCGAAGCGTTCGGGGAACTCGGGCCGGTACTTCAGGGTCTTGAACTGGCTTTCCGAGAACGGGTTGTCGTCGGAGACATGGGGCCGGCTGTGGGTCTTGGTGACGCCCAGGTCAGCCAGCAGCAAGGCAACCGGCTTGGAGCGCATCGAGGCGCCGCGGTCGGCATGGAGGGTGAGTTGGTCGGGGGCGATCTGCTGCTTGTGGCAGGTCTCGCCGATCAGCCGCTTGGCCAGTTCGGCGCTTTCGCGATCGGCGACCATCCAGCCCACGACGTAACGGCTGAAAATGTCCAGGATCACGTACAGGTAGAAGTAGGTCCATTTGACCGGCCCGAGCAATTTGGTAATGTCCCAACTCCAGACCTGGTTGGGTGCGGTGGCCAGCAACTGCGGTTTCTGGTACTGGGGATGCTGAAGTTGATCGCGGCGCTCGCGTACCTCTCCGGCCTGTTCGAGTATCCGGTACATGGTGCGGAGCGAGCAGAGGTACGTACCTTCATCCAGCAGGGTGGCATAGATCTCGGCTGGCGCCTTGTCGCGGAAGCGTTCCGCATTGAGGTGGTCGAGGACGAGGTCCCGTTCGGCCGGGGCCAGCGCGCGAGGTGGACTGGGCCGAGGGGCAGGCGGATCGGCCTGCCGGATGGGCGGGCGAAGGTGGCGGTACAGCGAAGCCCGCGGCACACGGAGAGCCCGACAGGCGGCCGCCCGGCCTACCTTTCGGCCAAGCTGGTGGGCGGCGTTCATAAGTTCGCCTCGCCGGTCTTGACTTCCGGCAGGGAGATCCCCAGCAGGGCCGATACTTATTTTTGCACGTCGATGATGAGCTCGGCCTGTTCCAGGCGGCGGCTCAGGCGCGCATTATCCGCGCGCAGCTTCTGGTTCTCCTCGGCCAACGGGTTGGCCGTCGGTTTGCGGCCACGCTTCTTGGGGGTCAGCGCCTCGCGTTCGCCCTGTTCGCGCTGGCGGCGCCAGGTCGTCAGATGGGACGAGTAGAGCCCCTCGCGGCGAAGCAGCGCGCCGATGGCCCCATCATCGCGGCAGTCCTCCGCCCGATCCAAGATGGAGCGTTTGTAGTCGGCAGTGAACTGGCGGCGTTTGGGATTGGCCGGGACCTCCGGATCGGGGACCGGGACCGGCGGGACACAAGCGGAGTCGGCAGCCCCTCCGCTCCGGTCGGGCTCGCTACGCTCGCCCTCCCTGCGCTGCGGAGCTGCCGACTCCGCTTGTGTGGATTCCAACTGCTTGAGATTCGACTTGAGCATAGAACATGAATTCCTTCTCCGCCCTCGACAGTAATTACCGGCGGGGAAGGTGTCTCAGTCATATTGACACAGAGGGGTTTACCCGGCTGATTTCCGATGAGTACCGCAGAGCCCACGGCTTTTTGACCAGCGGCGAGATTCGTTCCCGGCGGGCCTGGCTGGGCATGACGCAGCAGCGGTTCTCGGAGTACTTGGGGACAGGCGTTGCGAGCGTGAAGCGGTGGGAACTCGGGCAGATCCAGGACAGAGCGATGGATGAGTTGATGCGCTTGAAAACCGATCTCGCAGCGGCTAGTGCCGTGACCGCGAGAAACTGTTCCTTTGCCACGGGCCGCTCGCTCACGCTCGCGGTTCTGTCCGGAACCGCGAGCGTGAGCGAGCGGCCCGGTAATGGCACCAAATCACACGGTCGAAGACCTAGGAAGAATCTGAGGTCCTTGGAAGAGCAGTTGCACGAGCACCCGTAGAAGGCCTCAGGCAGCCTCGCCGGACTTCTCAGTCGCCGCACTGGTCGAAGAGCCCTACCGTCGTCCCGGGTGCCACCATTGGCCAGGCGTTCCGCGAACTGGCGGGCGAGGCACGCGAGATCTGCGTGCCCGGTTGGGATGGCGGCCGTCAGCCGTGTCAGCCAGCGCATCGACATGCATGCGGGTGTGGGGCTGTCGCTCATTCCATCAACCCCAGCCGTTGCTTGCCACGGCAATCATGCCGGTGTACCTTGAAGTTGTGAGCCCTATCGAGAACATCGTCGAGGACCTGAAGTCGCTGCCGCCGGCCAGGCTGGAAGTGGCCGCAGACTTCGTGCACCGGCTCAAACGGATCAGCCAGGCGGAACGGGAAGCGGCTCTCGCCCGCACTTTCGGATGCCTCTCGCCGGAAGAAGCCGACGAAATGGAGAGAGTCATCGAGGAAGGCTGCGAGCAAGTCAATGAACATGGCTGGTAGTGTCCTGGTGGACACGAACGTCGTAGTTGCGTACTTTCGCGGCGACAAGGTCTTGCAGCCGCACTTCGCCGGAATCACCCCGGTCTACTTGCCCTGGGTCGTGCTCGGTGAGCTTCACTTTGGCGCCCAAAGGGCACAGCGGCGGCTGGAACAGCTCGCGTACATCCACGACCTTTTGACGTACGCCGCGGTGTTGTTCGCCGACCAGGACACGACGGAAGTTTACGGCCAAGTCAAAGCCGAACTGGCACAGCTTGGCAAGCCCATCCCGGACAACGACCTGTGGATCGCAGCGATGGCCAGGCAGTTTGACTTGCCGCTGGCAACCAGGGACGCGCACTTCACCCATGTGCCGCGCTTGAAGACGCTGGCCTGGTAGCTCCATCGGCCCCCCGCCCGCGCCAAACCCGTCACGCCTTTTCTCGTCAGTTGCCCTCGTTCAGTCGCATGGCGGTGCGCACGTATCGCATCGGGGTTTCGCACCGCTTGCTAGAATCGGGACAAGGTCATTCATGCCCGCCGATGCCACTCATGCGACCGCCCGGGAGATCATCCTCGAAATCGTGCGCAACATGCGGGATGGGCTCGAACCCTTGCACTATTCCACCCTGGCGCCGGCCATTTACAATGTGTACCTGCACTCGAGCGACCTGGATCGGCTGCGCGGGATCCTGCCACGGATCGTCGAGGAAGCGCGCCAGGCACTGGACGCGGAGGTCGCCTCACTCAACCGGGCGTCGCTCGGCGAACGGCTGAAACTCACGCGTCGCCACGGGCCCAAGATAGCGGCGCCCGAGGGAGGCTGGCAGATCGGGATTCTGGAGAATAGCGACGACGATGTGGAACCGGGCGATATCGTCATCTATTCGGAACTGGCGCTGCCCGCGAAACCGGAATTCGGCGCAGGCTCGATGACCAAGCGAATCGCCACGCGGCGCATGGGCGGGACGCTGTCGTCGTCGTCGAGTTACGACAAACCCGCGGGCGCGCCGCCGGAAGCTCCGACTGCGGCTCCGGCCCCACCCCCGGACAGCGGCGGCGCGATCGCGGTGATCGAATATGAGGACCAGGGGGGCCACAAGCTGTACCGCATGACGAAAGACCAGATCGTGGTGGGGCGCGGCGGACGGGACTACTGGACGGATCTGAAGCTCGACACGCTGCCGGACGTTTCCCGCGAGCATTTCCGGTTGCGGCGCGACCCCAGCGGCAAGTTCTTCCTGAAGGACCTCAGCCGCCTGGGGACCACCATCGACGGCGCGCCGGCGCCCTCCAGCGTGGATGTCGTGGACGGCGCGAAACGCGATCGAAACGTGGAGGTGGCGGTGCCGGAGAAGGCACGGATTGGCCTCGCGGGCGTCCTCTTCCTGGAATTCCGCGGCATACCGTGATGGGCAACGGACCGGCGAGATTCGCGGGCGGGAGCGACCTGGGGCGCGTCCGCAACAACAATGAAGACGCCTGGCACGCCGACCTCGAGCGCGGCGTGTTCCTCGTGGTGGACGGCATCGGCGGGCAGGCCGCCGGCGAGAAGGCCGCGGAAATCGCGGTGGCGCGCCTGCGCGCGCGCCTGGAACGGCAGACGGGCACCGCCGAGCAGCGCATCCGCGAGGCCATCACCATGGCCAACAACGAGATTCTGCGCGCGGCCGAATCGCGGCCGGAGTGGCAGGGAATGGCCTGCGTGCTGACCGTCGCGGTGGTGGAAGACGGCTGCGCGGTGGTGGGGCACGTGGGCGATTCGCGGCTCTACCAGGTGCGGCGCGGCGAGATCCGCAAGATCACTCACGATCATTCCCCGGTGGGCGAACGCGAGGACAATGGCGAACTGAGCGAATTCGAGGCCATGCGGCACCCGCGGCGCAACGAAGTGTTCCGCGATGTGGGGTCGGAAGAGCGCTCGCCCGACGACCCGGATTTCATCGAGATCGAGCGCGTTCCGTTCGCGCCCGACAGCGCGCTCGTGCTGTGCAGCGATGGGCTGAGCGACCTGGTGCCATCGAACCGGATTCGCGCCGCCGTGGAACGCCACGCGGGCCATCCCGAGGAGACCGTTAAGCAACTGATCGACGAAGCCAACGCCGCCGGCGGCAAGGACAACGTCACGGTGGTGGTGGTGGAGGGTGAGACGTTCGGCCAGGACGCCGCGACGTCGCCGCACGGCGCGCTGACGGGACGCGCGGCGACGTTCGTGTACGGGGCGGCGCTGGCGGTGGCCGCGGCGTTCGCGGCGTATTGGTTCACCAAGCCGGCTCCGGCGAAGCCCGTTCACGTGCCGGCGGTTCTGACGGTCGGGCAGGGCACGAGATTCCCGACGATCGCCGAAGCGATGGATGCGGCGCAGCCGGGCGACACCGTGGAGGTGCTGGCCGGCGAGTACTTCGAGCAGGTGAGGCTCAAAAGCGGTGTGACCGTGCGCAGCCGCGTTCCCCACGACGCCGTGTTGCGGGCCGCCGCATTGAGCCGCGGCCCGGCGGTGGTTGCGGAGAACGTCAAGAACACCCGCTTCAGCGGCTTTCGCATCGTGGCGGAGGCGCTGAAGCCGCTTTCCGCGGGCATTCAGGCGGTGGATACGGACGTTGAAGTGACGGACGTTGAGGTGCACGGAGCGGGTGTCGGCATCGAGATCCGCGGGCCCGGCAACGTGGCGCTGGCGGCCAATACCATCGAAGACTGCCTCGCGGAAGGCGTGCTGATTGCGGGCGCGTCGGCGCCGTGGATATCGCACAATCTCATCCGGCGCAACAAGGGGGCGGCGGTGGCGGCGCGGGAAGGCGCGCGGCCGGTGCTGGACGGGAACGTGTTCGAAAAAGGCACGCTAGAACTGCCGCCGGAGATCCTGAATACGGTGAAGGAACGCAACCTGCTGCTAGAGATCCGGCCCAGCCCCCCCGCCGCCGCGCCACGAAAGAAACCATGATCGCTCCCCCTAGCCGCAGACTCGGGAAGTACGAGATCCGCCAGAAACTGGGGCGCGGCGGCATGGCGGACGTGTACCTGGCGCAGGATACCGGGGCGGGCTGCGCGGTAGCGCTCAAGCTGATCGAACACTCGCCCGACGCCGACACGCGCGACGCCATTGACGCCGAGCGGCGCGGCGCCGAGTTGCAGGCGCGACTGGCGGCCACGGAACCGCGCGTGACGCGCGTATACGATGTGGGCGACCTGGACGGTATCTTCTACATCGCCATGGAATACATCGACGGCCAGGACCTGGCGGAGTTGATGCGCCGCGGACCGCTGGCCGTGGAATTCGCCGCCGACGTGGCGATTTCCGTGGCGTGCGTGCTGGAGAGCGCGCACTCGCTCGAAGCCGTAATCGACGGGCGCGATTTCAAGGGGATCGTGCACGGCGATATCAAGCCGAAGAACGTCCGCATCACCAGCCGCGGCGAGGTGCGCATTCTGGATTTCGGCATCGCCAAGGCGCTGGCGCTGTCGCGGCGGCTCACGCGCAACGAGTTCGGCAGCGTGCCCTACGCCTCGCCGGAGCGGCTGGAGACGGGCGAAGTGGATGCGCAGTCGGATCTCTGGTCGCTGGCGGTGATGCTGTACGAAATGGCCACCGGGCGGCAACCCTACCAGGCGGAGAGCACGGAGCGGCTGGAGCGGGCGATCCGCTCGCACATCGCGCCGGCGCCCGCTCCGGACCCGTGCCCCGAGCCGCTGCGCCGGATTCTGATGAAGGCCATGGCGCCCGAACCGGGGCAGCGGTATCAATCGGCGCGCGACATGGCCGCGGATCTGGAAGCATTCCGCGCGGGCTTGCCCGTGCAGGCCGAGGCCGAGGACCTGGACGCGACGCGGCGGACCTTCCTCGGAGGAGGCGATGAGACGCGGCGCTCCGCTCCACGCGGGCAGAGCCGGCCGGCGGCGTGGCCGCTGGGCAAGCGCGGCTTCGCATGGCGGACGTGGTCCGTGGGCATACGCGTCGTGATCGCCCTGGCCGGGGTGTGCCTGCTGGCCGGCCTCTGGGACGCGGCCGCGAACTACCGGCTGTACCATGCGGGGAAGGCATTCGAGCGCCAGATCCAGACCGAGGAGTTGACCGATCCGGACCAGATCTGGAGCCGATGGACGGAACTTTCCGGGCCCAATCCGTCGTCTGTTCTGTTGGGCTCACCGCGCGCAGCCGTGAGGGCGCGGCTGGTTGAAGCGGCGAATCACGTGATCGCGCTCTTCCGGAACGGCGAAGCCCAGCCGGTGAAAGACTGGGAGCACGCGCGCGCCATGCTGGCGGAGGCGCTCGCGCTCGATCCGGACGACACCGTGCGAGGCGAGTTGCGGCTGTGCGAAGGGCACATTGCGCGCATCTCCGGGTTGTACCGGCACGATGGAAAGGAACTGGTGACGGCGGTCGAGAGGTTCACCGAGGCGAAGCAACTGATGCCCCGCTCGCCCGATCCGGAATTGGCGCTGGCGCAGTTGTACGTATACGGCATGAAGGATCTCGACAAGGCCTACGACGCGCTGCGTGGTGCGCAGAAGCTCGGGCATCCGCTGGGGAATCGGGAGAAGCAGCAACTGGCGGACGGCTACCTGGACCGCGCCGGCGAGTTGATCTCGGACGCGCAGAACGTGCGCGGCCTGCCGCAGGAGAAGAACCAGATCGAGCGCGCCGCCGCCGATTATAACCGCGCCCTGGAACTCTACCAGGGCATCGCTCCCTACGGTCACGCCACCAAATCGGCGGCCCTGGTGCAGAGCGGCCTGGACGGGGCGAATTCGCGGCTGGCGCAAATCGCCGCCGGCGGGGCGGGCCACTGATATGGCAGTGGCTTTGTACTACTACCTGCCAGGTTCTCCGCGCGCCGCGACGGGGGGGTGTGTGGGGCAGGCTGGCAGCCTGCGGCGGGTTGTTAACCCGCCTTCCGGGGTTTGCGCGGGGCCTCCCAGGCCGCTCGGTCCCCCGCGCGGGCGAGCTGGGCCGATTGACAATCGGCCGCAGGTTGACAACCTGCCCCACAACGGTGAGCCGCTGATATGGCGGTGACCTATAGCCGCGGCGGTGATCGGCGCGCGCCGCGCCGTCGTCAGTGGTGGCGCGTCAGGGAATTGGCCGGCATCCTGGCGGCCGGGCTGCTGGTGTCAGCGGTCCTCCACCACGTGTATCGGGTCAAGACGCGGCAACTGGCGGGCATCGATGCGGGATTGTCCTCGCGGCAGTTGCTGGACCTGAATGGCCTGAACGCACGCGAGGATCTGCTGCCGGCGCTGAGCCTTTTCCGGTCGCAGGCGGAGCGCGACTTCGTGGCGCGCAGGATCTACTACATCTCCGGCGGCCTTTCGAACGTGGGCGCCATCGCGCGCCTGCGGGTCACGCCCGAGGAACTGGGCTCGATGCGCGGCCTCGATTCGTTTCGCGAGCGCTTGCGGGAGCGCGCCTCGGTTCCGCTGCTGACAAGCGAGGAATTCCGCCAATTGAAACCGTTGTTCGTGGTGCGGCCGCCCGGCCGGTTCCGGGACGCGTTCAAGCTGTGGGCCGGCTGCTTCCTGGCGGCGTTTCTGCTGGTACATATCTGGTGGAGCGCGTCGGGATTCCGCGGCGATCCGTGGCTGCTGCCGGCGGTGATGCTGCTCGCCGGCGCCGGCCTGGCGCTGATGACGGCCCTCCGCGATCCGGTGAGAGACCAACTGCTGTTCGTCGATTTCGCGCAGGGCGTCGCGATGGGGTGCGTCGTGCTGGGGGCGGCCAGCAGGTTGGATTACGAGCGGCTCTTCGGCAAGTTCAGCTTCGTGCCGCTGATCGCCAGTTTCGCACTCTCGGCGCTGCTGGTGCTTTTGGGATCGGGGCCGGGGACCAGCGACGCCAAGGTGAACCTGCTGGGGTTTCAGCCGGTGGAGATCATCCGGCTGCTGCTGGTGTTGTTCCTGGCCGGCTACTTCGGCCAACGCTGGGACATGTTGCGGCACGCGCGCGAGACGCGCGGCCGGCTCGCCCTGCTGACGCGCTGGGTGGACATCCCGCCGCTGGAATATACGCTCCCGGCGGCGGTGTGCGTCGCCCTCTCGCTGCTGTTCTTCTTCCTGCAGAAGGACATGGGGCCGGCGCTGATCTTCGCGTGCCTGTTCCTGGCGCTCTACGGCGTGGCGCGGGCGAGCGCGGTGGTGCCGGCCGCCGGCCTGGCGATGGTGGTGCTGGGCTTCGTGGCGGGATACTATGCCGGAGTTCCGCACACCGTTCGCGAACGCGTCTCGATGTGGCTTTCGCCGTGGAACAACATGATTCACGGGGGCGATCAACTGGCGCATTCGCTGTGGGCGTTCTCGACCGGCGGCGTGTGGGGAATGGGCATCGGCCGCGGCGATCCGCAAGCGGTCCCGGCGGCGCACACCGACCTGATTCTCTCGGCGCTCGGCGAGGAGTGGGGCTTCCTGGGTGTAGCCGCCGTGTTCGCGCTGTTCGCGTGGCTGGTGTATCGCGCGCTGCGCATCGCCCTGCGCGCGCGCACCGATTACGAGTTTTTCCTGGCGGCGGGCCTGGCCTCGGCCACCGCCTTACAGGTGCTGCTGATTTCGGCGGGCGCGCTGGGGGTGGGGCCGCTGTCCGGCGTGGTGACGCCGTTCCTGAGCTACGGCCGCACCGCCATGCTCTCGAACTTCCTGCTGATCGCCATGCTGGCGTCTATTTCCGCGCGTGCCAGCGAGGCGGCGGCGCCCGATGCCGTTCAGCCATTCCGCAAACCGGCCGCGGCCGCCGGGCTGATTTTCGCCATCGCGGGCGCGGCGGTGCTGGCCAAAGCCGCCTACGTCCAGGTGTGGGACGGCGCGGGCACCATGAGCCAGGGCACGCTGGTGGTCCAGGCCGACGGAGCCCGCCGCTATCAGTACAACCCGCGCTTCCTGGACGTGATGCGCCGGATTCCCAAGGGCGCCATCTACGACCGCAATGGTCTGCCGCTGGCCACCAGCGACTGGCAGGAGTTGCTGCATCATCGCGACGAATACCGGCAACTCGGTGTCGATCTCGACCGCGCGGCGAACCCGGCCGACAACCGCCATTACCCGCTGGGCGCGCTGCTGTTCGACCTGTTGGGCGATTTGCGCACGCGCCTGCGGTGGGCGGCCGGAAACACGTCGTTCGTGGAGCGCGATTCCGCGCGGCGCCTGCGGGGGTTCGACGAACGGCCCACCCTTGTCGAGGTTGCCAACCCGCGGACCGGCAAACTGGAGCGGGTGGTGCGCTACGACTATCGCGAGCTGGTTCCGCTGGTGCGGCAGCTTGACGACCCGGGGAGCCCGGAGATGCGGCGCGTTCTCGACCGTCCGCGCGACGTGCGCACCACCTTCGACGCGCGCCTCGAGGTGCGCGTGGCGGAGATCCTGCGGAAACAGCTTAAGGCCGCCGGCAAGGAGAAAGCCGCCGCGGTGGTGCTCGACGCGGCCACGGGCGATCTGCTGGCCGCGGTCAGCCTGCCGCTCCCTCCGGAGCCGGATTCCGCCATGAAACCGTCCGGCGATTCCGGTAGCGCCAACGTGCCGCCGGGCGACGCCGGCAGTTACCTGGACCGCGCGCGGTATGGGCTGTATCCGCCGGGATCGACGTTCAAGGTGGTCACGGCGATGGCCGCTCTCCGCAAAGACATGCAGTTGACCCACAGGACTTACGAATGCATCCGCCTGCCCGACGGCCGCGTGGGCAACTTCCTTAAGAACTCGAAGCGGCCCATTCGCGACGACGTAACGGACCGCGAGCCGCATGGAACGCTCGACATGGAGCGCGCCGTGGTGGTGTCCTGCAATGCCTACTTCGCGCAGTTGGGAACCTACGACGTGGGCGCAACGGCGCTGTTCGATACGGCCGCGCTGCTGGGCATTGCGACGGCTGTGCCCAACACCCCCGCGCAATTGGGGAAAGCGCTGGCGCAATCGTCGTATGGCCAGGGGCAGGTGGTGGCGTCGCCGTTTCAAATGGCGCGCGTGGCCGCCACGGTGGCGACCGGCGGCGCCATGCCGCAGGGGCGCTGGATCGCCGACGAAACCAACACGCGCACCGCGCCTCCGGAGACGGTTTTGAGTGCGGACGCGGCCGCGACGCTGGGCGGATTCATGCGCGAAGTGGTGACTTCCGGCACCGGACGACGCGCCGCCTCGGCCGCGGTTCCCGTGGCGGGCAAGACCGGCACGGCGGAGCTTCGCGACGCGCCCTCGCACGCGTGGTTCATCGGCTTCGCGCCTTACGGCGGAAGCGGGCGCAAGATTGCGGTGTCGATTCTGGTGGAGAATGGAATTTACGGCGGTACAGCCGCCGCGCCCGCCGCGGCCGAGATCGTAGACGCCGCGGTAAAATTGGGCCTGATTCAGCCATGAGCCTGCCAGCCGGAATCGAGAAGAGCATCGAGCGGGGTTTCCGCGCTTTGACCGAGAAGATGTTCGGCCCGGCGGATTCGGGTGAGTTGCTGGTGGTGCACCGCGCGATTCTGCAAGAGGTGGAGACCAAGATCCAAACCGTGGCCCGTGGGCAGCGCATGTTTCCCTTTCCGAACCTGACGGTAACCCTGGTTTCGGCCGACGCCGGCCGGCGGGCGCTGTACCAGGCGGCGTTCGGCGGGGACGGCCGGCTCGAGAACGACATCCGCAGCGCGCTGAAGGGTTCGGGCTGCCAGGTTCCGCGCGGGTTCTCGGTGGCCGTCGCCACCCGCGAAACCGGCGTGGGCGCGTTCGCGATCGATTATGAGGCCCGTCCGAAGGCGGCGCCGGCTAACGGCCGCCTGATCGTCGTGAAGGGCAAGGCGGAGCGCGCCGAATACCCGCTGGATAAGGCCCGCCTCAACCTCGGCCGCATGGCGGAGATCGCCGACACCCAGCAGCGTGTCCTGCGGCGTAACGACGTGGTATTTTTGGAAGGCGAGGACGAGGCCAACGCCACGGTTTCGCGCAAGCACGCGCACATCCGCATGGAGGCCGGCGTGTACCGCATCTGCGACGACGGTAGCGAATTCGGCACGCGCGTGTTTCGCGACGGCCGCACCATCGAGGTACCCTCCGGTGACCGGCGCGGCGAACGGTTGAGGCCGGGCGACGAGATATACCTGGGACGAATATGTCTGCGATTCGAACAATGAAAGACACCGGCCTGCAGCTTCGCAAAGCCGGCCGCGGCGACGCTCCGGCGCTTGCCGACCTGATCAACCGGGCTTTCCGGGTGGAGCGATTCTACGCCGTGGGCGACCGCATCACCGTACGGCAGGTCGAGGAGCACCTCGGCCGGGGCGAGTTCCACGTGCTCGAAGACGAGAGCGCGCTGGCCGGTTGCGTGTACGTGGAACTGCGCGGCGAGCGGTCGTACGTCGGCTTGCTTTCGATCGACCCGGCGCGGCAGCACGGCGGACTCGGCTCGCGGCTGCTGGCGGTGGCCGAAGACCGCGCCCGCGGCGAAGGCTGCGCCCACATGGATATGCTGATCGTCAACCTGCGGACGGAGCTGCCGCCGTATTATGGCAAGCGGGGCTACGTGGAAACCGGAACGGCGCCGTTCCCCGCGACCACGGCGACCACCATGCCGTGCCACTTCATACGCATGTCGAAGGCGCTCCGGTAGGAGAAATCCCGCCGCGCAGCCGCCCCAGCCGGACCATTAGATCGGGGTCGCCGGCGAGTACCGCGAATTCGGCAAGCTGCGTTTCGACGTAGCCCCAATCCAGCCGTTCCCCCTGGCGAACCACCACCGAGCGGGCATCGCGGATGTCCGTCTCGCGGCCGGCGAATAGCTTCATAACGATGAGATCTTCCGGCGAACAGAGGCGGAGTTGCCGGCCAGGCATAACTTCCACCAGCGGGGCGCGGCTTATGGCCAACTCTTCGTAAGGCAGGGCGGCCAGGGATACGTCGATGCCGGCACCGCTGGGGCTCCGGAGGAGCAGCACCCGATTCGCCAGCGCGAACTGGCGCGCGCCGGCGATGCGCGGGGCGTAGGCGCTCAGTAGCAGGTTGACAGGTTCCGCTTCGGCTCCCAAGCCAGTCAGCAGGCTGACATCGACGCCTCGGGTCAGACGAGGCTCACCCCACCACAGCACCGCGACTCCACCGACGATGCAGAACCGCAGGCCGTGGCTCTCGAGAAACGCTTGCAGCCGCGCGGCCTCGTCGATCAGGTCAACCACGCTTCCGCCAGAGCGCCATGTAGCGTTGCCATTCGACCAGCCCGGAGGAGGCGCGGGGCGGCAGGTCCCGCAGCGCGATACGGAACGCCTGGTCCATGGCGCGGATCGAGGCCGCGGTATCGGCTTGGCGGATTTCGCGGTCGCGGATACTTTCGAGTATCGGGCCCAGTTCCTTCCAGCGGCGGACGTATGCCTCCATGCGTTCGCGCTCGGGTGGTTGCCCCATGCACCAATTGTAGGCTCACTGCCCCAATCGATACACCACCGTCTGGAGCGTGGCGGCACCTCTCTCCTCCTCCGTCACGCGGACCTCGGCGACCTTCGAGAGGGCGCGGCTCAGGCTGCCGATATTCCTGGAGAAGAACGCCGGCGCGCCGGCGCGGGACTCCTGCCCGTCTTCCGGATCTCCAGTGGATCCGGCGAAGTCCAGCGCCGCCATGATGCGCTCGAAGTTGGCGCGCTCGCGCGAATGCCGGAATCCGGCGGCGTACGTGAAAGCCTCCGCGGGTGCGGCCGTCCCCACGCGATCGAGCGTGGCGGCGAGCAGCCGTGAGTCGTTGGCCAGGAACAGAAGCCGCCCGCGAATCGCGAACATCAGCGTTCCCAGGCCGTCCAGGCGTTCGACGGAATGCCGCCCGGCCGTCTCGCCAACCCATCCGGCGCCGAGTTGCGAGGTGGTCCACAACTTTCCGGCGGCGGAGGAAAGCGGATTCCGCACGGAGTCGCGGTCCCACTCCCCGGCGCCCGCCAGCACGATCGTCGAAGACATCGGAACGAACGTTCCCTCGGCGGGTGCGCTCGACTGCACTAACAGGAGGGCGTGCGCACCGGCCTGGTTGACGAGAGCGCGCGCGGCGGCCATGGAACCGGCGATGCCCGCGTCCTCCGCGAGCGGCTGCTCGTCGATGCGGGTTTCCAGATCGCCCTCGCTGCCCGCGTGGGAATCGGGCGAAGGCGCCGCGGGGGCAGCGCGCCAATCGCGCACCCGCGCCGGCGAGGGCGCAATCAGCTTTGCCACGATCAGGGCCGCCGCTTCGGAGGAATCTTCGACGCCCCACGCCTTGTAGAGGCCCGCTTCCGGTGGAACCAGAGCCAGCAGGCTGGAGACGGCGGCTGAGTTGCCGCTCGCCGGCGAGGGCGCGTGGAGCAGCACGCGGCTCTCAGTGATATTGCCGCCAGACCGCTTCACGTCGGCCACGCCGGCCCAATACCGGCGGACTGCGGCGCCGTTGCCCTGCACCCAGTAGGAACGAAACGCCGCGGTCTTGACGAGGGCGTCGAGGTTCATGGCCAATCGCAACTCCCCGGGACCCTGCGCCGCGGCCACCGCTTCGCGATACCAGCGGTCCGAGGCGAGGCTCGGACCAGCGCCGCCGGCCAGTAGTTCGAGCGCCTGAGCCAGGAGATCGGTGCGCGTGGCGAGAAACAGGTGGCTCCGGGAGAAGGCGAAAGCGACCGTGCGCCGGGATGCCGGGTCGGTGCGCTGGAAGAAAGAAACGCCGCCGGCCTGGCGCCGCTCGAACTTGTCGCGGACAGCCCACAGTTGGCTCTTCATCAGGTCGGCATCGGCGATGCGGCTGACGTACAGGAACTCGACGTCGCGGAGTCCATAGAGCGCCAGCGCGGAATCGCTCCCGGCGATTTCGGTAACGCTCTTGATGCCGGGGAAAAACCCCGCGGCCGCGCCGTATTGGCTGTACACGCCGGACAGCTTGGAGAACAGGTTGGAGCGCGAGAACACCGCGTAGTTATCGCTCGCCAGCCAATCGGCCTTCGCCCGGGATGCATCCCAATCGCGAAGCAGGCGTCCAAAGTCCGGCGCTTCCAGGTAGAGCAATGCGCCGCTGGGCATGAGCGTTGCCGGGTCGGGAGCCGGCGGCGCCGTCTGCAGGCACACATATCCCGCCGCGGCCAGAAGCAGCGCGGTAACCGGCAGGGCACGTTTCATTGGGCACTCCTGAGGATGAGGATGCGGGGGCGCACCACCTGAGTCTGTTCAATCGCGTTCTTGACCGCCGGCTGGCGCGCGGTGTTGGTGGCGCGGCGGTTCTGTTCGGCCGCGAAAGCGTCCAGCATGGGTTTCAGCGCATCCCGCCGTTCGGGCGGGCGCAAATCGAAGGCGGTGCGCAGGTGCGCCTGCGCGGCGGCCAGATCGCCGATGCGATCCGCGGCCTGGGAGAGCGCTTCCTCGATCGTTGCCTTCTCCGCGTCGGTACGCTGGGGCTGCGGCGATGGGAGGACGTTGTCGGGCAGCCGGTAGCCGCCACTCCCGCTCCGCAACTGCGAGCCGGTTTCGTCGAGCGCCAGCGCGAGGTGGTCGCTGCGCTGGGCGACAGCCGCGAAGATCGCGCCGGTGCGGACGCGTTCGTCGGTGGGATCGATGGCCAGCGCCTCCATCCACAGCCGCAGCTTGATATCGGGCGCGGAGGCGGCCCGCGCCGCATCGATGCGCGCCTCCACCTGGAACGGTTTCGCGGCGGCGTCGGGCTGCACGGGGCTCGCCGATAGCAGCGCCAGCTCGCTCCCGGATGCCGCCCCGGAGGCGGTCAGGCGCGCGGCTTCGGCGCGCAGTTTGTAGGCGGCCTGCGTGTCGGCCACCACGCTGGCCGCCCAGCGGTCGCGCTCGGCGGGCACGGCGCGCGCCAGTTGCAGCCGGGCGTCCGCGTCCCAGGGGACGGCACGCACGCGCCTGCGGAGAAAGTCCGCGGCCTCGGCGGTCTTTCCAAATTTGCCGAGTAGTTCGGCAGCGGGCAACAGGGTGTCGAACCCGTCTTCCGCCACCAGGGCCATGCGGTTCAGCAGCGCCAGAGCTGCCGGCGCATCGTTGCGCTCGAGCTTCACTTCGGCGAGGCCCAGAAAGTTGGCCGCAACCAGTTGCCCATTGTGGATTTCGCGCTCGAAGAGAAACTCCAGCACCGCGCGGGCTTCCGTTTCGCGGTGCTCGCGCCGCAAGCCCTCCCACGCCTTGCGGAGGTCCTCGGCGGACGGCGCCGGCTGCGCCTCGGTGCGGTACCGCTCCAGAAGCGCATCGAGAGAGCTCTCGCGCGCGGCCAGGCGGATTTCCACGGCGCAGCGGCCGGCTGCATCGGCGGGGACCAGGCGCCATTCCTCCGAAGCCGCCTTCACATCGCCGGCCGTCAGAAGCATCTCGATCAGCCGCAGGCGGGCTGCCGCGGCCTGCGCCACGGCGTTTGTGCGGACGTCGCCGAAGTGGGTTTCCGCGCGCCGGGCAAGCAGCGCCACCAGGTCGCGCTGCAGCGAGGTGCGCTGTGCATCGGTGAGGCCGGGCGTTTGCATCAACGCCTCAATGACCGTGTCCGGGGGGTCCGCGGACGGCCCCTGTTCCGCCAGCCATCCGACATCCTGTCGCGAAGCGATGGACGCGCGCGCAGCCGGTTGGATGAGATCGAGGAGCCGGTACTGGCCATTCCGCCGGTAGTAATCGCGAAGCAGCCGCGCCATATCGTTGCGCAGCGGCAGCAATGCCTGGCGCTTGCCGATATCGGTGAACGTCTCCGCCACGCGGCCCCAGAACGCTTCGGGAAGCGTCCCGCCGCGGCTTTGAATTCGCTGAAACGCGGCCAGCGCGGATTTCCAGCGGGAGATGGCTTCGGGCCGCCGCTCTTCGCTCCACAGCACGCGGGCCATGCGATCATAGGCATCGCCGCGGTCCGCGTCGAGCTGAAGCGCTTTCTCGTATTGCACGATGGCCTTGGCGCCGGCGCCTGCTTCCGCGTAGGAATCGCCCACCGCCATGTAAGCGCCGGGATCGCCCGGCGCAGCCTCCAGCGGCGCAGGCAGCCAGGCATCGGCCGCGGCGTTCTGGCCGGCGGCGAGGTAGTCGCCGTAACGCGCACCGTAATAGAACCAGACGGCGCCCACGATAACCGAATCGGGCTTGAGCGGGTTCCGCAGCCGTTCGCCGATGGTGCGCGTGTCGAGCGCCGCCTGGAACGCGGCGTCCACGGCGGGGGAACGGTCGCCGAGATAGTGGCCGGCGAGAGCGGTGTACGCCCTGGTCCAGACCGGAGGCAGCGCGCGCCCGCGAGTTTGCACGGCGGAGTATGTCAGGATCGAGCGGCCGCTGCCGATGGCGTGTTGCACCGCGCGGTTGCGGACGTCGTCGGAAGAGTTGCCGCGGATCACCGCCAGCAACTCCTCCGGAGACCGCGACGCGAGCAGCTCCAGGTAACGGTCCAGCAACGGGCCCACGAGCGAGTTGCGCGCCAGTGCCTTCCGCATGACGCGCATCTCGCCATCGATGTCGCCCTGCGCGATGTATGCCTGTGCAGCCCGGTCCAGAGCGGGCGCCTCGACCGGCTTCCCTGGGTTCGCCGCTGCGTACGCTTCCAACTGGCGGCCCAGGTCGCCATACAGGCCGCGTTCCGATTCAAGCGCAACAAACCGCCCATCGACTCCCTCCGACTGGGCAGCCATCGCTGCGAGCCGCCATCGGGCCTCCACCTCCGCCAGCCCGGCGAACGGGGCGATGTTCAGCAACCCGGCGCCGCTCCCGGCGCGCGCGGCCTGGGCGGTCAAGAGCCGCTCGAAAGCCGCCTTCTCTTCGGGCGTGTACGTTTCGGAAATGATGGCGCCGGCCGGCTGCTCCGCCTGCCGGTCCGCCCAGGGATTGCCGCCCAGGCGGGGCAGCACCGCATCCATGCGGCGCGCGCGAGCCATGATGCGCGCATACGTCATCGCATGGCCCGGCCCCGAGTAGTCATTCAGGCTGAAGAGCGCATCGCCCGCCAGGCTTGCGCCGCGCTCGACGAACGTCACGGCATCGGGCAAGATGTGCCACGATTCAAGCTGCTCCGCGATGGCGAAATCCGCCTTGGCGGTTTCTCTCCGCGTGCCGATTATAGCGGTCTTCAACGCGGCCACCGCTTCCGCGTTTCGGCCGGACCGCGCCTGCAACCCGGCCACTTTGATGAGGTATTGCGGATCGTGGTAGGCCAGCTCGTAGAGGCGCGAGTAGCTCCTGATGGCGTCGTCGAAGCGCATGAGCCGCTCTTCCAGGCGCGCCTTGGCTTCGAACACATCCGCTCGATCGGGCCGCGCCTTGATAGCGCGCTCGTAATCGGCGATGGCCGCTGCGTAGTCTTCGGTCACGGTCTCCATGCGGCCCAGCACGATGGGCCAGCGGTAGTCGAGCGGCGCGCCGGCGACGGTTTTGCGATAGAACGCCAGCATCCGCGCGGCCTGGTTGTGCGCCACGGCGTAGGCCGCGGCTTCCCGGGCGAGCGCTTCGTCCTCGGGGTAACTGTCCACCACTTCGATGTACTGGTCCACGGCGCCGGCGGCGTCCTGCAAGCGCTCCAGCGCGGGGATCAAGCCGCGGCGGATGGTGGCGACCCGTTCCAGCCGCTCCGTGGGCGTCAACTGGGATTGCTTCAGCCGCTGGATGATGGGGAGTTCGAAATCGCGGAAGCCGCGGTCGTCCTTGGCCTGGAGATACGTGTCCGCCATGGCGGCGAGGTATTCGGTGCGCAGCGGCTCGGCTTCGAGCAACCCCGCCAGCAGAGCGCGGGCGCGTTCCGTCTGGCCGGCCGCGGTTTCGACGCGCGCCGCTTCCAGCGTGAACTGCGCGGCCAGATCGGCGCGGGCATGTTTGGAGGCTTCGAGCAGAATGTCGACGGCCGGCGCGGGCTGGCCGTTGCGCACGTGAAAATCGACGGCGGCGCGCACCACCCCGAGAATCAGCGGATGGCCGCGGTAGAGGGCGTCCACGGCGCTGGCCGCGGCGGCGATCTCCTTCTTCGATTCGAGCAGCCGCGCGTGGGCCAGCGTGAGGCGCATCTTATCGACGGGGTCGCCAGTGACGGCGGCCATGCGCTCGCTGGCGCGCTCCTCGATAGGGTCGAAGCCCAGGCGGCGCGCGGTTTCCTGCAAGTCGGCGAGAGCGGAATACGAGGTCTCTGCATCCACGCGCGCTTCGAGAAACGCCGCCAGGTCCTGACGCCGATCGAGCGTCTCCAGCACCGAGATGCGCAGGGCCACGGCCTCGGGCGTGGCGTGCGTGGCCACGGCATCCGCGGTGGCGCGGTCGATCGCGCCGCGGGTCTCCGGCCGGTTCAGCAGGGCGGTCAGCCGGCCGCTGGCGGACGTCTCGCCATGCAGGGCGCCGGCCAGGTACTCGCGCACGGCCCCGGTGGTATCCCGCTTGCCTTCGTAAATGGCGCCGGCCTGGTAGGCGAACAACGCGGCGTCGCCGAACTTCTGGCGCGCGGCGGCGATCCAGCGCAGCGCATCGTCGTAGCGGTAGTAATCCCAATACACGGCCGCGGTGTCCAGGTAGGCTTCGGGCTTGCCCGGCTGCGTGGCGGGCATGCGCTCCCAGAAAACGCGGGCGCGGCCGAAGAGTTCGCGGTCGGCGTAAATGTCGCCCATTCGCGCCAGGATGCCCGGGTCTCGCGGGTCGGCCTGTTGCTCGTAACCGGCCAGTGTGACGGCGATTTCGGTGTCACCAGGGTAGAATGCCGCCAGCGACCGGTGGAGCGAGGACGCTCTGGTGGTGAAATCGCGCCGCCCCGGATAGGCGGTGGCCAGCGCGCGCGCCGCCGGAGCCGCGGCCTCGAAATGCGAGAGCCACGCCTCCGCTTCGGCGGCAAATTGCACCGCGGCCGGATTGGCGGCGACCGCCTGGTCGAACTGTCCGTTGGCGATTCCGGGATTGCCGGCGCGAATCTCCGCCATCTCGGGATACAGGCGCCCCTGCGCCGAAAGGCGCCGGAAGAGCCGCGTGCTCAACCCCGAATCGTAAAACCAGTACTGGCGCAGCAGGCTCTCGGCCGCGGCGTCGTCCTGGGTCTCGCGGCGCTCGTAGGCTCCGATCAGATTGTTCACGAAGACCAGGTCTTCGGGAAAGCGTTCGTGCGCGTACCGGTTCAACTGGCGGTATAGCGCGGCATCGGGATGGGTGGCATTGACGATTTCGCCGAAGTACCGTTCGAGATCCGCGCCGGAGAACACTGCGATCGCGTCGCGGCTGATCTTTTCGAGAGCGCCGTATTCCTTCCTGCGCAGATACCATCGCGCCAGCTTGTGATACCAGGAGCGGTCGGCGAATTTCGCAATCGCCTTGGCATAGACCTCTTCGACGTCGCGGGACATGCCGTTCTGTTCCACGAATTCGCCCAGGCGCTGGTAGAGGCCGGCGTCATTGGGATTGCGGTCGATCTCGGTGCGATACACTCGCAGCGCGTCCAGCGTGCGGTGCAGGGACGCCAGGCGCGAGAGATACTTGTCCAGCACCTGGACGTACTCGCCGGAGCGCGCGCCGCTGAGGTTCGCGTTGGTCCGGGGGCGGCCGAACTCCGTGCCGGGCTGCTCGTCCTGGGGCGCATCGGGTTGCGGCGGTTGCGCCTCCGCTTGCGGATTCCAGCCGATGGGCACGCCCTTGGCCGTGGCGGCCAGTTCGCGCAGCAACTGGTCGTAGAGGGCAAACTCCTCGTCGTTACGGTTGGCGCGCGCCAGGGCATCGGCTACCTGCATGGCCACGGAAACGCGCTCCTCCCCGGCGGGAAATGCGGCCAGGTACTCGCGGCCGGCGCGAATCGCGGTGGCATCGTCGCCGTATGCCGCGTAGGCGGAAACCAGCTCGGCGCGCAAGGGAGCCAGGTGTGCGGATCGCGGGAACCGCTTCTCCAGCAAGCTCACCAGGCGGCTGCCCGCGGCGCGGTGGAAGTAGGCCGCCGATTTTTGGTTCTGCTTCTGGTACTCCCAGCCGGGTTCGGTCCAGTTCAGCAGCAGCGAGAGAATGCCGTTGAGAAAGCCGGGCGACGCGTCGATGGTGGCGATGTCCCGATAGAAGGAAAGATCGCCCGACCCGAACTGGATGGGCTGATCGGGCGCGGTGAGCAACAGGTTGGCCAGGCCGTACAGCGCCTGCTCGGTGTGCGCGCCGCCGGCCGGCGGGACGTTGTAGAGCGCGTAGTACAGGCGCGCGGCTTCGTTCACGTCGGGCGCCCGCTCGAAGAGTTGCGCCAGGGTTTGCAACTCATCGGCCGTCCACGCCTCGCGGCCGGATTCCCTGGCGCTGCGGAATTCGAGCAGCGTCCGGCGCGCCGCGGCCGGATTGTTCTGGAAGCGATAATAGTGGAAGAGCCGCGCGGTGGCATTCAAGTCCGCGGGGTTGGCGGCCAGCGCGGTGTGCGCCCGCCCCGAAAAGTCCCGAAGCTGCCCCTGCTCCTGCAGCAGCTTGAAATAGCCGGCGGTCATCTCTTCCGGCCACAGCGGCTGAAAGGCGGTATCGTAGACCGCGATGGCGGCGGCCGCGGAGCCGCGGCTCACACGCAGCGAGGCGCGCATCCGCACCGGTTCCAGTTCGTCCTGGAAGGCGCGCCCGTAGCCGGCGATTTCCGTCTCGGCGGCGGCGAATTGACGGTTGGCGGCGAGATGCCCGATCAGCTTGCTCCACGCGGCGGGATCCTTGGGATAGCGGGCCACCCAGCCGCGGAACACTGGTTCCGCCGCGGCTTCGGGCAGAGCTTCCCGTTCCGCCACGGCGGCCATGCGCTCGAAGGCGCGCCAACCGCGCTGCCGGGCTGCCGGCTGGGTCGGATCGTCCGGGGCGCTCGCGGCCTCTCGCAGCGTGGCCAGTTCGTCGCGCGGCCGGCCGCGCCGATGGAAGAAATCGGCGAGTTCGATTTGTGCGCCATAGCGGTCGGATGCGTTCCGCGAGTAGCTGCGCCAATCCGCTTCGGCCGCCGCGAAATCCAGCGCCACTTCGGCTTCCCGCGCCCGCAGCCGGTAGAGCATGGCATCGCGCGGCGCGCCCGCGAGGAGCGTGGTCAGCGCCGGCCGGGTTTCGCGAGGCGGCAGCAGGATGGGAACCGTGCCGCCGGGCATGGGCACGCCTCGGAAGAGCGCCGCAATCGCCGGCCCCGAGGGAATGTGCTGCACCCAGGGTTCGAGCGCGCCGCGAACCAGGAATGCGCCGCAGAGCAGGAGTGCCGCGGCAATCACACCGCGGCGGAACGCGGGGCCGCAGGTTGACAGCCTGCCCCGCAGAGCAGCGGAGCCGCAACCCAACCGCGCGGGATATTCCGGGCTGCCGGGGGCCAGATCGCCTCGCGCGCAGGCGAGCTTCGCTCGCCGGGCCGATTGACAATCGGCCGCAGGTTGACAACCTGCCCCACATAAAACCGTCGCGGCGCGCGAAGAATTTGACACGTAGTAGTACATAGCACGCACCCTACCAGAGCTCAGAGGAGATCTCGGCGCTATGTGGGGCAGGCTGGCAGCCTGCGGCGGGCTGGCATCCCGCCTTCGGAATCGCTCACCAAATTTCAAGGGCCACCTCCTCGGTTCCGATGTTGTGGGCAATGTCCTCGGCCGTGACGTGAACCGTGTACCGGCCCGGCGGCAGATTCGCCGGCGCCCCTATCTCGCCGGTATTCGCCCGCACCGCGCCGTTCCAGTGAAGCGCCACCGGCAGCGCTCCGTACATCCGCGCCGTGATGGTGCGCGCCGTCCCCGAAACCTGTGCGGAGATGCGCACCGTTTCGCCGGCGTGCACGCGCGATCTTTCCAGGCGCGCGCGCAGCACCGGCGGGTGGCTGGCGATTACGAAGGTCTTGGATTCCCGATACACGCCGCCGTTGCGGTCGCGAAGAACCAGGCGCACGCTGTACACGCCGTCCGCCATATCCACAGGCGCCAGGAAGCGCGTCTGCCAGGTGTCTTCCCCCTTCAGATAGCGCAGCGACTTGGTGAGGCCGAAGGGAAATAGCGCAATCACCGAGACGATGGACGCGTCGGCCTTCACCCGCAGCACCGGGTCGCCCGGCTGGATGACGCGCGGCCGCAAGAGTGCGCGCGGCACGGCCAGGAAGGACGTGTACGGCGTGACGAACTTGTACTTCCTCGAAAGCCGGATGATCTCGTCGATGCTGGCGCGGTCCTCGCCGTCCCGTTCGATCTTGGCGAGGAGAGCGTCCACGCGCGCCTGAGCCCAGGTGCGGGGCAGATCGGGATGATCGGTGGCGGCGGCCGGCAACGCGGCGGCGGCCGAGATCCCGAGCGGCTGCCGGTCGCGGATGCCTTGCACAGTGAAGGTGGCTTGCGGGAGCGGCGCTTTGTACAGCCCGGCCCAGGTGGCCAGGGAGCCCGCGAAATGCGAGTCCTCCAGCGGGTAGACCAGGTCCACATTCGATGCGGGCGTCACCGCGAGCGACAGGTTCCCGACCGGCTCCTGGCCGATCTTGGCCAGGAACGCGCGCAGCTTGAAATCGACGGGCTCGGTGGACCGCAGCCAGTCGAAATATCCGTGGTTGCCCGCCAGCGCCTGAAGCAGCGGCAGGTTGGCGTCGTCGCCGATGCCGAACACCAGCGTGTGCGGCCGCTGGGCGGGAGCGCGTTTGCGCCACTCGGCGGCGTACCAGGCGGCCAGCTTTCCGCTGTGAACCGTGCCCTCGGTGGCTCCGCCATCGCCGATCAACATAAGGTACGATTCGCCCCCCACGGTCTGCGCCAGGCCGGCGGCGAGGGCGCGCTCGATGTCGGTGCCGCCGCGGATGCGGCTGTTGCGGATGAACGCGAGCGCCTGCTCGATGTTCTGCGCGGTTGCCGGGCGCGGCTGCGGCGCGAAGAGACTCAGCTCGGAATTAAAGAGCAGCAGGTTGAACGAATCGGCCGGTCGCAAACCGCGCAGGGCGGCCTCACAAACGGCGAAGCTGCGCTCCAGCTTGTCCCATTGCATGGAGAGCGAGCTATCGAACAGAACGATCAGCGTCCGCGGAGGTTTCGCCGTGCCCGGCTGGTTGGCCGGAATGCCCAGCAGCGCCTGGGCCTGGAAGAATCCCGGTCCCGCGGCGGTCTCGCGCTGGGTGATGACGCGGAGCGTGTCGGCCTGCGCCGGGTCCAGCGCGTAGCGCACCGCCAGGTCCTCTTTCAACTCGATGTTGTCGCCGAAAAACTCCGCCCGCACCAGGTTGGGTGTGCGTTCGCGAATCTGTAGCGGATACTGTTTGGCGATGGCCTCGAAGTCCTTGATGGCGTGCGCGGATCGCAGCTCGAACAGGATGGTGAGGTGTCCGGCGGTCTGGACTCCGAAAACATCGGGCTTGAGAGGCACCACGAATTCGGATCGATACCGCTCGGCGGCCACCGCGTGCTGGTACTCCATCTCGATCCGTTTCGTGCCGAAGGCCGGGATGGGCACGATGCGCGCGGTGAACTCCTGGCTGGGCCTGGCGGGCGCGCCCGATTCGCCCGCGCCCCGTTCGCCCATCTCCAACAGTCCGGGATCGATGGCCTGGGCCTTCAACTGCGCGTAAATCTCTCCGGCGCGGCGCCGCTCCAGGATGACGCCGGGGATGCGCGTGACGCCGTCCCAAACCGCGAAGCCGGAGACCGTCGCTTTGCCGGGCAGCGCGAACTGATAGACACCCTCCTGGTTGGATCCGCTGCGATTGCCGAAGATCTGGTGTACCTCGACGCGGGCGGCGCCGTTATCGATGCGCACGTACAGGGACATTTCGTTGAGAGAGAAAACCGCGGGATCGGGCTGTTGGCGGTTCCCGGGGATGAGCACACCGGTGTCGGCCAGCGCGCTGAGCGCCCAGGCGAGCATGCAGGCAGACAATAGACAGCGGCGGACCGTGCGCCCTCGTGGGGCACCGTTGAAAGCTCGGCCCAAGGGACTGAAAACACAAGCCCGCACCTGGACCGAGCTTTCGTTGCCTTCTGTGGGCCGCAGGCCCATGGCGACAGATTGGCAACCTGCGGCGGACTGGTAGCCCGCCTTCGGACGCGCGCAAAAATGGCCGGCCAGGCCGGTTGCCAACCGGCCGCGGGATGCCATCCTGCCCCACAAAACCCTCGACCGGATCATTGCAAGCCTCCCTCCCGGATGCGCACCAGGCCGTTGTCGGTCCCGGCGTAGAGATAGCCGCCGCCCGCGGCCAGCGCGGTGACATTCTTCGAGGGCAGTCCCATGGTGGTGTGGGTCCAGCGGCCGGACGCGCGGTCGAAGACAAACAGGCCGCGGTCCAGACTGCCGGCATAAACCCGCCCGCCGCTCACCGCCATGGCGTTGGGGTTCACCACGAACGGGTCGTTGAGATCGGGGAAGGAATGCCAGTCGCCCGCTGGATCGAGCCGCAGCACTCCCGCGCCATACGTGCCGGCGAACCATTCGTCGCCCACCGCGGCCAGGGCCGTGATCCAGTTGTGCGAGAGGCGCGAGTTGGCGGTGGTGTAGTTGCGGCGCACCGCGTCGCCGTCCAGCACGGAGACGCCGCCCAGCGTCCCCGCCACGGTTTGGGAGCCGCGGGCCGCGACGGTGTACACGTGGTTGTTCACCAGCCCGTGGAAGGCGTAGAGGCTGCGCACGCCGGAGCGATCGACGAACGACAGTCCCGCCGGCGTGGCCACCACCATGCCGCCATCGCGGAAGGCGGCGTCGGTGACGTGATCGGAAAGCAGCCCGTCCTTGCGGCCCATCGTCTGGCGGGGCTGGCCGCCGGAATCGAAGAACACCAGGCCGTTGGCGGTCGCCACGGCAGTGCGCGAATCCGCCTCGCCGGCCACGATGCGGTTGATGCAGAAGAGGGTATCGTCTTCGTAATGGACGGCGCGCTCCAGGCTGACGTCGACCACGTCCAGGCCGCGGTCGAAGTAGCCCACCCACAGGCGGCCGGCGCTCAGCGCCAGCGCTGCCACATTGCGGTCCGCCAGCACGGCGCCACCGGCGGCAAGAACCGGCCGCCAGCGCTTCGCCGCCGCGTCGTAGCGGTAGATGGCGCTTTCGCCGGCCGCGTAGGCGTCGCCCTCCAGGTTCGCCACGCGCAGAATCGGCGAGTGCGGCGCGGCGTTCTCCGCAGGCTCGGGCGGCGCGGACCGCACTTGCGGTTCCAGCGGCACATCGACGATCCCTTCATCTTGCGTGCCGACGTGGAGGACGCCGCCGCCCACCGCTATGGCGCGGGCGCAGAAGCCGCCGGCCAGAGTGCGCGCCCGCTGTCCATCGCGGAACTCCACCACCCCGAGCGGCGTGCCCACGTAGGCCACGCCACTGCCGGCGGCCAGCGAGAGCACCTGCGGATCGGGCAGCGCGGAGGAAATCTCGTCGAGTTGCCCGCCGCGGTAGTGGAAGACGCCACCATCGATGGTGCCGATCCAGAGGTTGCCGTCAGTGCCGGCCAGAGCGGTGATGTGGGCGGCATTGAGGCGCGCGTGGAAGGGCGCGAGGCGCCGGCCGTCGAACGCCAGCAGCCCGTGGCGTTCCGTGCCGAGCAGCACCCGGCCCGAGCCCAGCGCCAACACGGCGGTGACGATTCGCAATCCCGGATCGGCCGGGAGAATCTGCCGAAAGCGCTTGCCGTTGTACGCCAGAAGACCCTCGCCGCGCGTGGCGATGAAGAGTTCCGGCTCGGAGGCGCCAGCGGCAAGGCCGGCGGACATCGCTCCCAGCTCGGCCGGCGGCAGTTCCAGTCCCGTGCGATACGAACGCGCCAGCGCGCCGTTCCGGTTGTAGAGGAACAGGCCGGCGCGCGCGCTCACGGCGATGAGGTCCCGATAGACCGCGAGATCGCGGAAGCCGGGGCTGGCGGCAATCGGTTCGACGGCCGCCGGCGCTGCGCGGTCCACGGGTACGATTCGGAACGGAACTTGCGATTGGGAGAGAACCTCGGCCGCCGCGTCCTCCCCGGCGTGCGAGGCGCGCCAGAACACCAGTGCGATGGCCAGCAGCGGAACGATCGGAACGATGGCCAGAATCCCGCGCCACCAGCGGGACCGCCAGGGAATTCGCAGCATGGATAGTGCCACCAGGATACACCGTCCTCCGCCCCGTCCATTGGCACTTCGCGTACCAAAGCCACGGGCGGCATGTTCTCAAACCCGCGGAGTGAAAGAACGTGTCACGGCGCCCACGCATGTGGCAGGAAAAGGGGTCAGACGCATTTACTCACCGGCCGCGCGGGATGAGGATGAACCGCTCGATGGACACCCGCGCGCTCTTGTCCCCCCGCCAGTAATCGCGGTGGTACACCACGGTCATTTCGTTGAAGAAGCCCACGCTGGGCCCCGGAGGCACCGCGAAATCCAGGGTTTCGGCGACCGCGGAAACGGGATCCGCCTTGAGATCGGGAACCGACGTCACGGGTGCTCTTCCCAGGCTCTGCGACCGTCCGCCGGGCAGTTCGCGCAGGATCAGCTCGAGGGACATCGTATGCGGGTAGCGGTCGGCGTTGCTCACGGCGAGTTGGATGCTGGAACAGCAGGAGGCGTCGATGGGCTGCTCCAGCTTCTGGTGCGCTTCCATGTTGAGAGGCCAGTGGTCGGTGGTGCTGAAGGAAACCTTCGACGGCGTGCCGCGCTCAAGGACGGACCGCGGGGGTGGCTTGCGAAACGGCATCCGGAAGAACCAATACTCTCCGCCGAAAGGAATCCCGTATGGATGCGACGATGCCGCCAGCGCGCCGGGGCCCGCCGGCAGGGGCGCGATCAGCCGGGTCACTGGCTGGATTTCCGCCCAGAGGATGACGCCTGGAAAGCTGCCGGCCACATCCCCCGCCCCGGGAATCGTCACCTCCGGCCTGGATGGCGCCCGGCCCGCGGAGCCGGTTGGGGATGTGGGCGAAGCCGGAGCGGGTTGGGACCCTGCCAGCAAGTCTCCCAATGGCCGCGAGGACGCCTCATTCCCCCCGCCGTCCGATCCGGATGAGCCGCCACCGCCGCGGGCTGCCAGGATCGTCAGGCCCACCGCCAAGGCCACTGTCAATAATGCTCCGAAGACCGCCCGCGGCAGCGTCGGCGGGCGGGACGGCTCCCAGGCGCCGGCCGAGATGGCGAAGACCGTCAGCGTGGCGACGCTCAGGGTCAGCAGCCCTCCGGCGAGGAAATGGTGGCGGAACAGCGCCGCCGCGATCCCGAACTGCAACCCCGCCGCCACCGTCAGCGCCGGGCCAAGGTGGCGGGTCAGGATGGGCGGCGGCAGCGCGCCTTCCCCCATCAGGACGGCCGTTCCGGACGCCGGCGCGTCAGACCCGGAGGCCGGATGGACGATCCTCCACTGGGTATACAGCAGCCGGGTGGCGTTGACCACCAGCACCAGCGCCGCGGCCACGGTGGCGGCGGAGAACCGGTACAGCAGGAGCGTGGCCGGGGCGAACCAGACGGCCACCAGGGACGTGCGCAGCGTGGCGCCCGCCAGATCCACCCGTTCCACCCGCCGGATGGCGTACTGTAGCGACAGGGCCACCCCGGCGCTCCACAACCAGGCGAGCAGAGTGAATTCTACCGCCCTCCGGACGGCCGAAGCCGGCGCCGAAAAGGCCGCCCGCGGGAGCGCCGCCACGTTCCCCACGATCCAGGCGGTGGCAATGAGGCTGCCAACTTGCGCCAGCAACTCCAGGCGTCCTCGCGATCCGCGGATTGGAAGAGGGTCCGGCACCCTGCGCTATAGTATCGGACACCGCCCGCCGGCGTCAGGTTCCCGGATACCGGCCTCGGCTGCGGCGGGCTTGCCAATCCGCTCCAAAACCGGCAAGATACCCATTATGCGAACCATCGTCTTCTGGCTGCTCGCCGCGGCGGCCTTCGGCGCTTCTCCCACCACCGCGATCAAGGTCGATCAGGTGGGCTACCGGGACAAGGGGCCCAAAGTGGCGCTGGTCGAGTCGAAGACCCCCGCCACGGTCTTCACCGTGCGCCGCGCCGGCGATGGCTCGGTCGAATTCCGCGGGAAGCTCTCCGCGCCGCTCGCGGACGCCGATTCCGGAGACAGCGTGCAGGCCGCGGAGTTCACGAAGCTGGCCAGAACCGGCCGCTATTTCGTGGATGTTCCGGGCGTAGGCCGAAGTTGGGAATTCGCCATCGGGGCGGACGTTTACTCGCGCGCCTGGTACCTTGCCATGCGATCCTATTACGGGCAGCGCTGCGGGACGGCCGTCGACCTCGGCCCCGAGTTCCCCGGCTTCAAGCACGACGCCTGCCACCTGGAAGGCGCATTCCACGCGTCGTCGGGGAAGACCGGGCCGCACGTGTCCAAGGGCGGCTGGCACGATGCCGGCGACTACGGCCGCTATGTGGTCAATTCCGGAATCACCACCGGAACGCTGCTGTGGACGTTCGAGATGTTCGAGCCGAGAGTCCGCGGCGTGAGGCTGAACCTGCCGGAATCGGGCAACGGCATTCCCGACATCCTCAACGAGATCCGCTGGAACTTGGACTGGATGCTCTCGATGCAGGACGAGGACGGCGGCGCCTGGCACAAGCAGACCAGCGAACAGTTCTGCCCCTTCATCATGCCGGAGAAGGACAAGCTGGTCAGTTTCGTCATCGGCACCGGCCAGGACCCGTTCAAGAGTTCGTGCGCCACGGGCGACCTGGCGGCTGTGGCGGCCATCGCGGCGCGCGTGTACAAGCCGTTCGACCCCGTCTATGCCGGGAGGTGCCTGCGAGCGGCGCGCCTCGCGTTCGAGTGGCTCGACAAGCATCCCAACGTCACCTTCCGCAACCCCGCGGGCGTGGACACCGGCGGTTACGGCGACGGCAACTGCGCCGACGAACATCTGTGGGCCGCCGCCGAGCTGTGGCGCACCACGCGCGAGGAAGTTTACCACCGCTATTTCCTGGACCACTATGCGGAGTTCAGGAACGCGATCCGTCCCAACGGGCCGCCGGAAAACTGGGCGGATGTCGCCGAGATGGCGCTCTGGACCTATGCGCTGGGCGGCGGGCCGAATGCGGATGTGGCCGGCGAGATCCGCCGCAATTCGCTCGGCGCGGCGGACCGGATTGTCACGCGCAGCGCGGCCAACGGCTACCGCATCAGCATGACCACGCGGGACTACGTCTGGGGGTCGAACGGCGTGGCGGCGAATTACGGGATGCAGCTTCTGGTGGCCAACGCATTTCAGGCGAACCCGCGGTACGTGGAGACGGCCATCGAAAACCTGCACTATCTGCTGGGGCGGAACACGTTTTCGCTGTCGTTCGTCACGCAGGTGGGGGCCAACCCGTTCCGCCATCCGCACCACCGGCCGAGCGGCGCGGATCAGAGTCCCGGGCCGTGGCCGGGGCTGCTTTCCGGTGGACCCAACTCCGGGCGGCAGGACGACGCCATGCGCGACTTGAAGAAGCTGCCTGCGGGCCTGCCTCCGGCGAAGATGTACCTGGACGACCTTGGTTCCTACGCGTCCAACGAGGTTGCAATCAACTGGAACGCGCCGCTGGTGTTTCTGCTGGCGGGCGCGCTCGGGGGAAAATGAGAGGGGTGTCGAATGAATCGAAAAGCGATTACAGCCGTGGTGGCCGGACTGATGCTTGCGTCCGTCGCGGCAGGTCAAACCCAGCAGGAGAAGAAGCCTGCGGTGGCGGCCGTTCAGCCCGCCAGCGAACTGGCTAGCGCCATGGCCCAGCGTTTGGGCGACGAGCTTCATCTGAAGACCGTGGTTGGCGATCCCATCAAGGTTGGTTCGGTCACGCTAATACCCATCCTGACGGTCGAGGTCAGCTTCGGGGGGCTGGGTACGGCCGCTCCGGGGGCTCCGAAAGGCCCGGCAACGGGAGTCGATGGATTCTTCATGCGCGGCGAAGCCCGCCCCCTGGGATTTGTCGCCATCACCAGGAAAGGGACGCGCTTCATCAGCGTCGTTAAGACGCCGGAGAAGTAGGGAGGCCATGATGAACAACATGCGAAGACAAGTTTCGTTGGCGGCTTCCCTGCTTTTCTGCGGGTTGCTTGCGAGCGCCCAGGCTCCCCTGGCCGGTCCGCTGGCGCAATTCGACAAGCTGGTTTCCCAACTGAAAGCCAGCAGCGTGGTGGGAGAACCCATTCGAGCCGGCGACACCGCGGTCGTTCCCTTCGCCCGGATCCAGTTCAGTCTGGGCGCCGGCGAGGCGATGGTGGGTGTCGGCGGCGGCATGCGCGGGAAGACCGTCCCGCTCGGAGTCCTGATCGTCGAAGGCGACGAGGTTCGGGCGGAACTGTTCCCGGAACAGCGGGAAGAGAAGCCCCCGTCCGTTCTCCAGCAGCTCGTGCAAGCAGTTCTGGACCGGAAGGTGACGATCATGACGAACGGTCTCAACATTGGGAACGCCCCCGGGGGAATTCAGGACTTGGCGCCGCTGCTCTCGGCGATGATGGGGCAGACGACGGTCATGGTCAACGGGCTTAACCTGGGCAATCTGAAGACGCCGGCCGCGGCTGAACCTTCTGCCGGCAACGCGCCGCCGAGCGAACTGGCGAGACTTTTCGATGCCAGAAAATATGCGGATGCCCTGGCAGTGGCGGATGCGCTCATCGCCAAGGACCCGAAGAACGCCGACGCCCATGCGTGGAGAGGCCGCATCATGAGCAGCCTGGCCCAGGCGAATCCGGCGGACATGATGAAGTATGGAACGGGCGCTAGGGAAGAATTCGACAAGGCTCTGGCGCTCGATCCGAACAACCGGAACGCCCTCCTCGGCCGCGGCATTTGCCGGCTGATGGCTCCTCTCGCGTACGGCGGGAACGTGGACGGCGCTATCGCGGATTTCGAGAAGGCCATCGCCGGGAAGCCATCGGCCGAGGCGTATTACTATCTCGGCGAGGCTTACAGGAACAAGGGGCTGAAGGACAAGGCCGCCGCGGCCTACCGGAAGGCGCTGGAACTGAAGCCGAACGATCCGGATGTGGTGAAGGCTTTGGCGAGCGTGAAGTAGCGGAAGAAGACATGTGCGATATTCTGCGGGACCCAGCCCACGAGGGCGACGCTCCGGCCGGCGGGTTGGGCTCGGAGATCGCTTCGCTGTTCGCCGAGACGGGGCTCGCTACGGATATCCCCGAACTGCGGGGACACGCAATCGAGCCGGCGGCGTTCGAGCCGCCTCCTGGTCAGCCCGCTCTACCATAGCTGACTTACTGCACACTGACCACCGGGTCAGGCGGCGTCTGCACTCCATTGACGGTGGCCACGAGCGCCTGGTTGCCGCTGCCGGTGCCCTGCGGCACGGTCACGTTGATCTGGTAGAGCCCCGCCATGGTGAGGCCGGAGAACGCCACGTTCGCCGAAACGCCGCCGACGGTGACGGTCACCGGGGTGGTGGTGGGCGCGGCGCCGCTGAACGGCTGCCCCGCCGGCACGTGAGGGGTCGTCGGCCCGAACCCGACACCGTAGAGGACCAGCGTCTCGCCCGCCTTCACCGGACGGGTGTTGTAAGAGAAGGTATTGGATGGGCCGAGTAAGTCGTACGTGCCGCCACCGTAAGCGCCGATCCCGTTGGGTGTGGCGATCTCCGCGGCCACATGCTTGCCGTCGCCGAGCAGGCTGAACGAGGGGCCGAATGCGGCCAGCGTCACGGTGGACGTTGAAGTTCCGGATGCCGTCGTGACGGCCATGTTCACCGGGCCGGTTGCCGTGTCGTCGGGCACTTGCAGGTTAATCTGCGTGGGGCTGACGTACCAGAGGTAAGCCGCCCTATTGTCGATGGTCACGGTCGTCCCACCCAAAAACGTGGGGAAGTTGCCGTTCCAACTGAAAAATCCGCTCGCCAGATTGCTTCCGTAGATTGAGACCCAGGAGCCGGGTTGAATCACGGGAACCGAACTATAAACAGGAACTACTCCACCGTCAGGGATCGCGGGTACCGTACCGGGTGTCAAAAGACGGATTTGGTTGTTATTGAAGTCAGCGATGTACAGATGGCCAGCCGAGTCCGCGGCCATTCTTCCAACCCCTCGCCCCAGAATCATCTTCTGCACCGCTTACGAACGATCTGCCGTCGATGCGTTTGAGCTGTGCGCAGTCGACTACCTGCTCAAGCCCGTCAACCGCGTCTGCCAGGGGCGACGGCCTCGCAGCCCGCTGAAGCCCTGCCACTGATCGGCGGCGTGGCCGAGGTCGTGCTGAACACAGGCGTGCGCCTCGAAGTCAGCCGCCACCGCGTCGAAGACATGCTGCAGCGCCTCAGTGGCGACGATCCGGGCAAAGCAGCCTCGTGAGCTGCTTGCGACAACCGCGTGGTGCCGTAGACTCCGTCCAGGCGATTGCTGTCGCGAGATCCCCTTCTGTCCACGACAGCCGTTTCGGTCGGACCCAGCCCGTTCGGCATTTCGCTTGATGCCTCCGCGAACCTGAGGTAATGTCCAAATGGCTACCGTTATTGCCCGCTATCCGGACCTGAATGGCTGATCTGACTTTCGTTCCGCGAACAAACCAGCTGCGGAAGATCGAGGCCAGCGGCCTGCTGGCTCCGGCGTGGCGGCTGGCGTCGGTCCGAGAAGGTTGTCCGGCAGATGCTCCGGCCGCGCCGCACCAGCCGCCGGCGCGCTTGCAATCAGAACGTGAACCCGACCATGAACTCCGCCTGGTTCTCCTGGCTCGCCAGCACATTCGTCAGGTTGAAATGCTGCGACGTCCAGCGCGTGTAACGGATTTCCGGGGAGATGTGCAGCACCAGCACGTGAAAGTCCAGGCCCGCGCCCATTACCGCGCCTATGGTCCCCGAGTTTTTCAGCCCGGTGGAAGCGGAGTTCGTGAGAGTGCCCACGGTGTTGGCGACGGTATCGGTCAACCCTTGCAGGCGGTCGAACGCCACCCCCGCGTCGGCGTACGGCCGCACGAACTTCTTGCCGGCAAAGCGGTACTTCAGAAGCACGGGGAACTCCCAGTCGTTGCTGGTGACCAGGCCGGCGCCGGTGGCCGCCACAGTGGTTCCGACGGTCTGGTAGTTCAGTCGGCGGTACAGAACGTCGGCCTCCACGGCGAAGCTCAACGGCAGCTTCAACTCCACCGTCGGGCCCAGCAAGTATCGCTGGGGGTGTTCGACGGCGCTCAGGCCGGAACTACTCCCCACCGCACTAATGAAATCCGTCAGCGGAACTCCACCCTTCAATCCGAACGAGACGGGTTGCGCCGGAAGCAGCGCGGCCGCGATCAATAGCAGGAATAGTGGTCTCATGAGTTTTCGCACAAATCACACGCGCAGCGTGAAGGATTCGCCCAGGTAAATGCGCTTCACCTCGGGGTCGCGCTCCAGGGCTTCCGGACTGCCGGCGCGGAAGATCCGGCCGTTGTTGATGATGTAGGCGCGATCGGTCACCATCAGCGTCTCGTGAACGTTGTGATCGGTGATGAGGATTCCGATCCCCGTGCGCTTCAATTCGAAGATGATCCGTTGCAACTCCAGCACCTGAATGGGATCGATGCCCGAAAACGGCTCGTCCAGGAGCAGAAAGCTGGGGTCGATCACCAGCGAGCGGGCGATCTCCACGCGCCGCCGCTCGCCGCCCGACAGCATGAAGGCTTTGCTGGTGCGAACTTTTTCGAGGCCCAACTGGTCGATCAGTTGTTCCATCCTCTGGCGCCGCTCGCGCGACCGCAGCGGCAGCGTCTCCAGAATGGCCATGAGGTTGTCTTCCACCGTGAGCTTGCGGAACACCGAAGCTTCCTGCGGAAGATAGCTGATACCGCGCTTGGCCCGCTGGTACATGGGCAGGCCGGTGATGTCCCGATCGTCCACCAGAATGCGGCCCGCATCCGGGCTGATCAGCCCCACGATCATGTAGAACGAGGTGGTCTTGCCGGCGCCGTTGGGACCCAGCAACCCCACCACTTCGCCCTGCTGGACGTGCACCGACACGTCATCCACAACCCGCCGTCCGCGGTAGCTCTTGGAGATGCCTACAGTCTCCAGCTTGCTCATCCTACCGCTGCTTGCAGGCTCGATCGATTCGACTTTGGGCAGGCTGCCCGGACTTGCCATTAACCAGCAGCCTATCATCGTTGGCAAAGTAGGTCAAATTTTCGCCTTCGGTCGAGCCCTTGCAGCTATCCTCGAATTTCGGCCTGCCGCCGGTCATGACCACTTTTTGCTCGCCGGTGTAATACTCGGCGTGCTGGCTGGTGCCCACGCGCGTGCGCGGCGGATTGGTCCAGCGGATCGCCACGCTGCCGTCGGCGAAAGCTTTTTCCAGCCGGGAATCGGCATTCGAATCCGCCAGAGTGGCGTGCAGGTCCGCGCAGGTGACGTGCATCTCCTGGTGGTCCAAAATGACGCCGCCCGAGTAAACCGCCAGCCGGTCGTCGTCGGTATAAGCGAGGTGCGGCGCGCGCACCACCGTCGACACCGCGGGCCTGACGGAAGTCTTTTTCGCGCCCGCGGTCCCGGAGGCGCTCTTCTCGCCGGGTTCCTTTTTCGGCTCGTCCCAGAAGGTGGTCGCCACGTGACCGTCGGCCTTGAGCGCGCGCTTTCTGCGGTCCACATCCACCGTGTCGGCGGTGATGCGGTTGGCGCCCTGCCACATCGTCACGTTGCCCTCGTAATGGAAGACGTGGTTCTGATCGCGCGAATCCATCTTGCGGGCCTGGGCGTTGAGCGGCTCGTCGCCGTTCAGCATCTGCGAGTTCTTCGCGGAATCGCGATCCGGCATGCGGCTGGAATTCACGTTGCCTTCGGCCGTGAAGTCGCCGCTGCGCTGATCCATGCGGATGCGGTCGCCGCGGGTGGACCCGCTCGCGTCCGACATGCGCGCCCCCGTCTCCAGCACGATGGCGTCGTTATCCAGCGCGGCCTTGGCGGCGCTGGCCTTGCGGTCGCCCTCGTTGTAGGTGAAGTTGCCGAATTGCTCCGTGGAACTCATCTTGCCGGTGGCGGGGTCGAAATGCGCGATCAGGCCCTTGCTGGCCGTCGTAATCACGGAGCGGTTGTGTTTCCGCTCCTCGGCGGTGGGATCGGTCCGGGTCTTGGCGTCGTTGACGTTGAATTGCTGCAGCCGGTTCTCGGACCCGTAGAGGATCGTCATCAGGCTGCCGTCCAGCACGCGATGGTGCTGGGTGGGCAGGTTGGGCTGGAATTCCAGGGTGCCGGGAGCGTGCGTGGACACGCTTTCGATCTCGCGCCCGCCCGGCCGCATCCTCAGCTCCAGGTTCTCGCTGTGCAGAACGTGCGTTTCGCCCAACTCGCGGCCTGGAATGGGCAAGGGCCTGGCCGTGACTTCGCCGTGGCCCTCCGCCATCACGCGCGCCAGATAACTCTCACCCGCCTCGACGGTGAACGCCATCTCCACGTGGTCGCCCGTCACCGTGGTCTCGGCGGTTTCCGCCGCGGACACCAGCCGCGCGTTGCCCCGCGCTCCGATGGCCTGCACCTGCCCGGTGGCGCCGTAGTCCACCACCACGTGGTCCGCGCTGTATTGGAGTTTGCGCTTTCGAAGCGTGTCGTCTTCCGTGCCGTGGGCGTGATCCGTCTGGATCTGGCGAACCGTGTGGTGAACCGTCTTGCCGTCGTCGGTCACTTGCAAATGAATCACCACGTTCTCGCCGTCCATGGCCGTTCCGCCACGCTGCATTCGTCCCCAGGGCGTCAGAAACACCTCGGAGGTGGCTTCGCGGTATACCAGGTTGCCCGCCTCGATCTTCATGGGCTTGGCATTCGGCCCAATGGGCCGCCAGTTCACCTCCACCGCGGTCTTGAGTTCCAGGTGCCGGTCGGCGGGATCGTAAACCGCCCCGACCGCCTGGCCGTCGCCGTGCTCGAACGCGAAATGGGTGGGCTTATCGGTCTCGGCGCGGCCGGTATCCGTATCGAACGTCACACCCGAGCTCTCCACCGAGACCGGCGTGTGTTCCGGTTGCCCCTTCGCCGGCATGTTGAGCGTGATCTTGACCGCGCCCTCGGAGTACATGCGGTTCTCGTTCTGGAAAAGCGTCGCCGCATCGCTCTCCACCAGGTCGTAGGAGGTACAGCCCTTGTTGGACAGCTTGAGCTTCACGCCGACCAGGTTGACATGCTGCGAATCCCGGATGGCCTTGGTTTCGCGGGCGGCCACCTCCACCCGGGCGCACGGATCGTTGGGCCCTTTCCGCGCCGAATAGAAGTCCTGATTCAGCGATTGCAGGTCGCTTGGCAGAGCCTTCGGCTTGGGAGGTGCCTGCTCCCTCATTGAATGTTGTAGCTCTCGATACTTGAGGCCGACGCCGGCGAGGATTGCGGCGATCGCCACCAGCAGGAGCCAGCGCGTGCCTCGCATGTGGGTAACCCCAGTATAACCCGCTGCGCCGCGAGCCTTTGTGGGGCGGACGCCCTCGCCCGCAGCCGGCCCCCTGGCCGGCTTCTCGCCAATTGCAAGTACCTGAATCTGCGAGCGAAGATCGGGACGGGGCGTCCCGCGCGGACCACGGGGTCCTTTCCGCGGCAAATGCAGGCTGTCCGGCCGTTGGAAACGTAGTGCCGCATCGGGATGGCATCCCGCGGCCCCGCCCGCGGGCACCCGGCAATCGGCCCACTGCGGGATCGCAAACGGATACCGGCGGCTTTGTGCGAGGGTCCGAAGGCTGGTTAACAACCCGACGCTATCCAGGTTGACAACCTGCCCCACATCACGCCGGCGTGAACCTCAACTTTTTACAACCTCGCGCACCCTCGATTCGGCGAGAATAGCCTTATGGCAAACCAGGTTCAACCGATTCCCGAGGGGTTCCACACGCTTACGGCTTATCTGCTGGTGGCCGATGCCGAGAAGGAAGTCGAGTTCGCGAAGGCCGCTTTCGACGCCCAGGCGATTCATGTTTCCAGGCTCCCGAACGGCTCCGTCATGCACGCTACGTTGAAGATCGGCACGTCCATGCTGATGCTGGGCCAGGTCAGCGGCGACATGAAACCCGTCACCGCCATGCTCTTCATGTATGTAGGTGACGCGGATGCCGTGTACAAGCGCGCCATTGCGAGCGGAGCGAAGTCGATCCACGAACCCGCCGATCAGATTTGGGGCGACCGCGCCGGCGCAGTCTCCAGCGTGAACGGCATCCAGTGGTGGATCGGCACGCACCTCGAGGAGGTGTCCGAAGAAGATTTGCAGCGGCGTATGGCCAAGCGGTCCGCCGCGGGCTAGCTCCCGCCCCGCGCCCATGCAACCTATTCGGCTCTTGCGGTAACGTGGGCTCCCGCCGCGACGCCCTACGTACCATGACTGGAGTCACGCACACGCGCATCGCCGCGGCCGCCGTCCTCTGCCTTCCGTTCCTTCTGCACGCTCAAGACGCCGCCAAACAGCCGCCTAAGACCTGGATCGATCCCGATACCGGCCACCGTGTCGTCAGGCTCACGGACGAGCCCGACAGCGCCAGCCTGTACTTCAACCAGAACGGGTACACCGCGGACCACAAGAAGCTGGTGTACACAACGCCGCAGGGCATCTCGGTGCTCGACCTGGCGACGCATGCCACCCGCCAGCTTGCGACCGGCAGGGTGCGCGCCGTCATCGCCGGCTTCAAGACGCAGAACGTCTATTACATCAAGGACAACGCCACGGTCTGCGCAGCCGACGCGGATACCGGCGCGACGCGCGAGATCGCCACCTTGCCCAAGCTCGGCACCGGGGCGTCCATCTCCACCGTCAATGCCGACGAAACCCTGCTGGCGGGCGCATTCACCGACCTCAAAGGGCCGGACTACAATCCCAACCGCCCGCAAGCGCCGCAGCAACTCGTCCAGCCGGCGAACAAGGCGCAGATGATGGAGGAACGCCTGGCGGCGCACTATCCCATGGGCCTCTTCGTCATCGATATCAAGACCGGCCAGACGCGCGTCATCCACAACGGCACAGACTGGCTGGGCCACATGCAGTTCTCGCCCACCGACCCCACCCTGCTGCTGTTCTGCCACGAAGGCCCCTGGCACAAGGTGGACCGCATCTGGACCATTCGTACCGACGGCTCCCACCTCACCCAGATCCACACCCGCACCATGACCATGGAGATTTTCGGCCACGAGTTCTGGAGCCCCGACGGCAAGACCATCTGGTACGACTTGCAGACGCCGCGCGGCGAGGTCTTCTGGCTGGCGGCCTACAACGTGGAAACCGGCGCGCGCACCTGGTACCATCTGGACCGCGACGAGTGGTCCATCCACTTCAACGTCACCCGCGATGGCACGCTGTTCTGCGGCGATGGCGGCGATACCGGCCAGGTGGCCCGCGCCCGCGATGGCAAGTGGATCTACCTGTTCCGCCCCGAACTATTCCCCAACCGCGACGGCATCCGCCTGCCCGGGTTCGTGGATGCGGGCGTGTTCCACTCCGAGCGCCTGGTGAACATGTCCAAGCACAACTACCGCCTCGAGCCCAACGTCAGCTTCACGCCCGACCAGAAGTGGGTGGTCTTCCGCTCGAACATGTTCGGCCCCACCTACGTCTTCGCCGTCGAAGTGGCCAAGGCCAACTGACGCGGCGGGGAAGTCATCCCATCACCTGGCGGACCTTTGCCGCCAGTTCGGCGGGGGTGAACGGCTTTTCCAGGTAGTTGACTTCGCCGTCCATCAATCCGCGGCGGAGAATCACCTCGTTGGGATAGCCGGACATGAAGAGCACCTTGATCTTCGGCCAGCGGGTGCGCAGTTGCTCGGCCAGGGCTTTGCCGCTCATGCCCGGCATAACCACATCGGTCACCACGAGCTGGCATCCGCCCTGGACCGCTTCGGCAAGGCGCAGCGCTTCATCGCCACTGGCGGCTTCCAGGACGCGGCACCCGCAGGCGTGGAGCGCGTGGGAGGCGAGGCGGCGCACGCTGTCCTGGTCTTCCACCACGAGCACGGTCAGATCCCGCTGGCCCTGGGGCAACTCGAAGCTCGGCGGGGAAACCGGTTCGGCGGGGCCTTCGGCGCACGGCAGGTAAATCTCGAAGCGGCATCCCGTACCGGGCTCGCTATCCACGCGGATGGAACCGCCGCCCTGCTTGACGATGGCGTAGACGGTAGCCAGTCCGAGCCCGGTTCCCAGTCCGGTGGGCTTGGTGGTGAAGAAGGGCTCGAAGAGATGCCGCATGGTTTCCTGGTTCATGCCGGCGCCGGTATCGGCCACGGTCAACTTCACGTAGGCGCCGGGCTGGCAATCCGGAGGTGCGTTCCCGGAATCGAAACGCGCGTTGGCGGTGGCGATGACGAGCCTGCCGCCGTCCGGCATGGCATCCCGAGCGTTGACCGACAGGTTGAGCAGCAACTGGTTCATCTGGCCGGGGTCGGCCTCGACCGGTTCGAGCGCCGGGTCGAGGTCGGTTTCGAGCCGGATATCCTCGTCGATGAGCCGCTGCAGCATGCGCTCGGCGCCGCGGATCAGGGCGTTGAGATCGAGCGGGCGAGGGGAGCCGATCTGGCGCCGTCCGAAAGTGAGCAACTGCTTGGTGATCGCGGCCGCGCACTCGCCGGCGTCGCGGATCTCCTCGATCCCCGGCCGGTGCGGATCGTCTTCCGCAAGCTCCCTGAGGAACATGTCGCTGTAGCCGTTGATGACGGTCAAGAGGTTGTTGAAGTCGTGGGCGACGCCGCCGGCCAGGCGTCCGATGGCCTCCATTTTTTGCGCCTGCAGCAGTTGTTCCTCCAGCCGGTGGCGGGCCGTGGCATCGCGCAGGATTCCGTGCACGGTCACCGGCTTGCCGTTTTTGCGCATGATGCTGAGGTTGACCTCGACGACCAGCGTCCCGCCACCCTTCGCCTGGACCTCGCATTCCAGCGGCACGGGAGACTCGCCCGCAATCAGACGCCGCGTGTGTTCCCTGACCGCCTCCCGCCGATCGGCGGGAATCAGGTCCCAGATGTTCCGTCCCAGCAGCTCCTCCTGGGTGTAGCCCAGGAGAATCTCGGCTGCGGGATTCACCGAGGTCAGGTTGCCATCCAGGCCCGAGGCGAAGACGATATCGGGGGCGTGGTCCACCAGCGAGCGGTAGCGTTCCTTTTCGAGGGCAATGGCGGCCGTCTGCTCGCCCACCCGCTTGCGCAGCAGCAGCACCCAGGCGAACACGCTCATGGCCACCAACCCGACCACGGCGAGCGCAGCCAGGGAGCGCTCCCGGTTCCACCAGGGGGCCTGTTCCAAAATGACGACGTTGCCGGGCGAGCGCAGCAGGATGCGAAACGACGCGGGCCGCATAACGCCCTCTCCAACCGCCATCTGCTGGGCATCCACTTGCACCGAACAGATCCCCGTAATGCGGAGCCGGCTGCCTTCGCTCAGATGCGGAACCGCATTGCCGGTCATGGTTCTTGGCAGCACAGCCGCGAAAAGCGTGCTTCCCGAGCGGATGGACAGCGCGGGTTCCGCGGCTGTGTTGTCCAGGCCGATCAACCGGCCCTCCACCTGGACCAGCGCCGAGTCGTGATCGCCTCGCATGGCCTGCGCGGCCGTAACCGGCACGGGAAGAACTGGCTGACCGGCTCCCGCCAGCCGGAATGTGGCGTTCGTCATGGTGGGCGTGAACCCGCCGCCAGCCGGGAAACCGGCCACATCGACCACGTCTCCGGCGCCCAGCGGCGTGGTCTGGGCGGTCTGGGCGCAGAGCCCCTGGGTCGCGTCCTGGATGCAGAGAGTACGGCCGGGCCAATGCAGCGTGACCCGCCCACGCACGTGTACCCGGTGGCGAAACGTGATGTTCGGCTCGTAGCGAAGCAGGCTGCCAATGGTGCGGACGGGCAAGCCGAAAGGATCGGGCACCGCGGGCTCTTCGACAGCCACCTGCGCCATGGAAGGGAAGAACAGGTGGGCTCCGGACAACTGGAGGTAGGCGTTGAAAAAAGGAGCGACGTTGGCGTGAATCCTCACTTTGGCGTCAATCAAGGGGCCGTAGTCCTCGCCCGGTTGCCTCCGGGTCGTGGCGCTCACCGCACCGTCTATCAGGGCAAGATCCAAGGTGACGTTCAACCCAGTCTCCCGAACTGAGTGGACGACGCCCTCGACTTCCACCCATTGCCCATCAGTCTCCCCACTTATCAATTGTCCGAGGCTGGCGCGGGGAGCTTCCCTGGGAAGACGGGACTCTCCGATCACGCGTACCTGGCCATGTTCCACCAGCGGCGCGAAGTCTCCCCCACCGGTCACGCCCCGGATCTCGACCAGTGTGCCGGCGTGAATGGGCAGTACCGGCAACCGCGGCAAAGCGACCATGATGCCGCCGGTCTCATCCAGAACGAACAACGCAGCGTGTCTCGGGTCGATATAGGGATCGTAGTAGGTCGCCACCGCGCGCAACAGCACGGGATAGCCGCGAGCCGCTTCCTCCGCGGTCATGCTGTGGGCCATATGCGCCGTGGTCAGGAGGGGTAATGGGGCCGGGTTGGCCGTGGCGGGCTGGGCGCGGGCTATGACTCCGGCAAGCACCAGCATGACGGCCGCACGCTGCCACCCGGCCCGGGCCGGTGGGCCTGGAGCCTGTGCCGCAAAGTCGATCCTAAAGCGCTCCGCCGCTCGATGTTGCACGGAAGTCAGATCAAGATGTGACCGAAGACTCCACTGTCCGGCTGAAATACGAAGCCACGTTGTCGTGCGTTCACATGCTTCCATTATCTTGGCACAGGAATGCATTTGGCATCGCGAGTATCTTCGGATTTCGGAGTGGGTCCGGGCACAGCGCCTGAAGAGCCGGGCCCGCAGCCCGCGGAATCCGGCGGCGGACGCCCTTATGAAAACCTAAATTACTGATTCGATTGTTGTTTTGTAAGCTAACCAATGGCAGGAACTCAAGGCGCTGGGGTTGGACGAGTCCATCGAGTGGCACGGCAGGGAGCCCGGCCCGTCCTCACGAAACCGGCCGTCGCGGCTGGGTGCGCGCCACAAAAGTGGATTTGCCGGCGCAACGTGGGGCGGACCCCCTGGTCCGCGCGGGACGCCCTCGTCCCGCATCCGGAATTACGATATCAGCCTCCTGCAGGGCACGAGCAGGCCGACGGGGGCGTCGGCCGCGGACCAGGGGGTCCGCCCCACAAGGGGGCGTCGGGCCTTGCGCATGGGTACGCTCGGATTCGAGCGATTTCGTGGGTGATCGGCTTGGCGTCCACTTCTCTGTCGCGCACCCGCCCGCGCTTCCCTGGATGCAAAACGCGGCTGAAGGTCCTACCATGGAAGATCGGCAGTTTCCTCATTAGGAGCAGAGCAATTATGAACGAGACCGCATTCCGGAGTCTGTCCGCCGCCGGCCTGTGTGCCCTGGCCGTCCTGGCCGTCCTTCCGCGGGAGATGGCCGCCGCCACCGCCGTCCCCGTCACCGGCGAGCGGCGCCTGAATTTCGATGACGGCTGGCGCTTCTTCAAGGGCGAAGCCGCCGGCGCCGAACAGCCCGGCTTCCAGGACTCCGCCTGGACCGACATCCGTTTGCCGCACGACTGGGCCATCGAGGGTCCTTTCGATTCCAAGCAGAATCCCCACACCGGCGCGTTGCCGATCTTCGGAACGGGCTGGTACCGTAAGGCCTTCACCCTCCCCGACACCGCCAAGGGCCGGTGCTTCAGCGTGATGTTCGACGGCGCCATGAGCAACGCGCGCGTCTGGCTGAACGGCCACGATCTGGGCGACCGGCCCTACGGCTACAGCAGCTTCTCGTTCGATCTCACGCCCTACCTCAACTACGGCGCCAAGGAGAACGTGCTGGCGGTGCGCTTGACGCCCGAAGACCGCTCGTCGCGCTGGTATCCCGGCGCGGGGATCTACCGCAACGTGTGGCTCGATATCACCGCGCCCGTGCACGTCGCGACCTGGGGAACCTACGTCACCACACCCGAGGTTTCGGCCGACAAAGCGGCGGTTTCGGTGAGAACCGAACTGCGCAACGACGGGAAGGACGCGGCCGCGGTCACGCTCTCCACCACGATCGTCAGTGCCTCCGGCGCAACCGTGGCCGAAGCCGCCGGCGACATCGCCATCCCGGCGGGCGGGGGCCAGACCGTTACCGCCAACCTGACCGTGACGAAGCCGGAGCGATGGGACATCGACGGTCCGTACCTGTACAGCGTGGTGAGCGAGATCAAGCAGGGAACGCGCGTAGTGGACCGCTACGTCACGCCCATCGGCATCCGCTCCATCGCCTTCGACAAGCAGAAGGGTTTCCTGCTGAACGGCCGGGCGGTAAAACTCCAGGGCGTCTGCGACCACCACGATTTGGGCGCGTTGGGCGCGGCCGTCAACCGGCGCGCCACTGAGCGCCAGTTGCAGATTCTGAAGGGCGCCGGCGTCAACGCCATGCGCACCAGCCACAATCCGCCGTCGCCGGAGCTGTTGGAGCTGTGCGACCGAATGGGCATCGTGGTCATGGACGAGAGCTTCGACATGTGGCGGAAGCCCAAGGTCCCGAACGGCTACAGCAAATATTACGACCAGTGGAGCGAGCGCGACGTCCGCGACATGGTGCGGCGCGACCGCAACCATCCGAGCGTGATCATGTGGAGCATCGGCAACGAGATCCCGGAACAGGACAGCCCCGACGGATGGGTCGAGGCCAAGCGTCTGACGGGCCTGTTCCATCAGGAAGACGCCACTCGGCCCACTACCTCGGCGTTCAACAGCCCCGAGGCCGCCATGCGGAACCACATGGCCGAGTACGTGGACATCCCCGGCTTCAACTACCAGCCGTGGTTATACGAGAAGACCCTGAAAGAGCACCCCGATTGGATCGTCTACGGCTCGGAAACCTCTTCGTGCGTAAGCTCGCGCGGCGTCTACCACCTGCCCATCGAGAAGTACCAGAAGCACCCCTCGCTGCAGCTCACCAGCTATGACGTCGTCTCTCCGCCATGGGCGTACTGTCCGGACGCGGAGTTCCTCTACCAGGAGAAGCTGCCGCAAGTGCTGGGCGAGTTCGTCTGGACCGGCTTCGACTACATCGGCGAACCCACGCCTTTCCACGAAGGCCGCAACGCTTCGGGGGCCACCGACTGGCCGGCGCGCAGCTCCTACTTCGGCTTCGTGGACCTGGCCGGTTTCCCCAAGGACCGCTACTACTTCTACCAGGCCGAGTGGACCAGGACGCCCATGGTGCACGTGCTGCCTCACTGGAACTGGGCCGGGCGCGAGGGCCAGCCGATTCCCGTGATGGCCTACACCAACGCCGACGAGGTGGAGCTGTTTCTCAACGGCCAGTCGCTGGGCCGCAAGAAGCGCTTCTCCGAGCCGGTGGCGCTGCCGGTAGGCCGCAACGTGCTTAACGGCGTGGCGCGCACCGACCCGGACCTGATCAAGGACGGCAAGTTCCTCAGCAAGTGGCGTCTGGAGTGGCAGGTGCCCTACGCCCCGGGCTCGCTCAAAGCGGTGGCCTACCGCGGCGGCAAGCAGGTGGCGGCCGACGAGGTGAAGACCGCCGGCGCTCCCGCGAAGATCGAGTTGGTTGCGGACCGCTCCATCATCGAGGCCGGCGGCGACGACCTCTCGTTCGTCACCGTGCGCATCGAAGACAAGGACGGCAACCTCTGCCCCATGGCCGACTCGCTGGTGCGCTTCAGCGTTACGGGCGCCGGGACGATCGAAGCCGTCGACAACGGCAACGCCGCCACGGAGGAGCCATTCCACGCCGACCATCGAAAGGCCTTCAGCGGATTGGCGCTGCTGATTGTCCGCTCGAAAGCGGGGATGGCGGGCGCCATCCACGTGACCGCCACCTCCGAAGGCCTGGCACAGGCCGCCGCGGAGCTGACGGCGCGGGCGGTTCGGTAGGGTGGGCTTGCGGGGCCGGTTGACGATCGGCCTGGCCGGCCCTGTGCAAACATCCGAAGGCGGGTTGCCTTTGTGAAGACACTGGGGGGCCTATCCGGCCAACCTCTGCCCGAGGGTACGGTCCGCGGCGTTGAGGCTGGTGTGAAGATGATAGAGCCAGCGAATCCGACACGCTCCGCGCGGCCAACTGTTGCTTCTACGGTTAGGGCGCCGCTCTTCAACTAGCCACAATTCGGCCCATTACCGTCGCCAAGCCGACTTGAACGAAGTGGCCTACGGCCACGGCTGTCGGGGCGTGTTATCCTTCTGATCGAGTGGCAGCCCAGTGCCGAGCGGGATTCCCCTCGCGGAGGGCCATCAATCCTCCCGCAAGTCACTCATTGCAAAGGGAATCAATAGTAGCTCCATAGCTGGTCGAATCGGCCACCTCCTTCAAGTCGCCCCTATCGAAAGTGCCGCGGCCCGAACCTTGTGCCGTTCTGCGAGGGATTTCCAGCCGCGGCACTCCCGATAGGGCGCTAACGACTTGTGGGGAGCGATGCGCGTGGGGTGGTAGAATCGGCTTCGCGAATGCCGACGATCAGTGTGTTCTATGGAATCTTGATCCGAATGTTTTTTAACGACCACCCTCCGCCGCATTTCCACGCTCGATATGGCGAGTTCGAAGCCACAGTTGACATCGGCACCCTGGAGGTAATCGAAGGCCACCTGCCACGTCGGGCTTTGAATCTGGTCCGGGAATGGGCGATGATGCATAGAGAGGAACTGTTGGAGGACTGGCGTTTCTGTCGCGAAAACACAGTCCCGGCGAAAATTGAGCCGCTGGCATGAAGGGAGTTGACATTCCATGCACTGGGACGTAGTCGAAGTCAAACCCGAGCCCCACTACCGCCTCTTTGTCCGATTTAAGGATGGGGTGGCCGGACGCGTGCAATTGCGGCCGGAAGAGCTGACCGGCGCACTCGCCCCGCTACGGGATGAGCAATTCTTCGAGCAGGTGTTCATTGATTACGGTGCGGTTGCGTGGCCCGGTGAGATCGATCTGGCACCCGACGCTATGTATGCTCAGATCGCCAGCCAGCACGACGGACTGCAACACGCTGGCTGAACCCTAGCCGACTTGAACGAAGTGGCCTACGGTCACGGCTGTTCCAGGCGTGGTATTCTCTGGTCGAGTGGCGGGCCGGTGCAGAGCGGAGTTCCCCTCGCGGAGCGCCATCAACCCTCCTGCAAGTCCCTCAATTCAAAGGGAACCGATAGTAGCTCCATAGCTGGTCGAATCGGCCACCTCCTTCAAGGGGACGCTGCGCAAACTTAGCTTTTCGGTCTCGCGGGTTGTCGATGCAGACACTTGGGGCGACTTTGCCGAAGACGAGCTAATAGATTGTCGCAGGGCTGGGCCCTTTTATGGCCGTGGTTCGCTGATCAAGCTTGCGAACTCTGATCTAAAGCCGGCTTGGGAGGCAGGGAGCGCGGCTGACGTTCAGGCGGCGATGGCCCGTTTCATCACGAGGTATTGGAAGGACCTACTCGCGCACGCGCCGTATGTACCCACGCAAAAGCTGGAATTCCGCGCCTGGTCAAGGAAATTCGCACAGTGGTTGTTCAGCACCAAGCACATCTTTGTTCGATATGAGATCGCGTACGACGGCGTCGACATTCGCAAGTTGTCGCCTGGTACGCGTGGCATAGTGTTGCTGCTTCTATATCTTGCGCTCGACGATGCCGACGATCGCCCGTTGGTACTCGATCAGCCAGAGGAGAACTTGGATCCGAAGTCGGTGTTCGATGAACTTGTTTCGTTGTTCATCAAGGCCAAGACCAAGCGCCAAGTGATCATGGTCACTCACAACGCCAATCTGGTGATCAACACGGACGCAGATCAGATCATCATCGCCGGCGCAGGCCCTCACCCGGCGGGAGGCCTGCCTCCAATTACTTACGTCGCTGGCGGCCTGGAAGACGCCGATATTCGCAAAGCGGTGTGTAATAACCTTGAGGGTGGCGAGGAGGCATTCCGCGAACGTGCGCGGCGCCTTCGGGTGCGGCTTGAGCGATAGAGCGATAGAATGTTCAGGACCGGCAGAAGCTGGTGGCGCGGTCTTGGCCAGGATTAGTATTGAGAAACGCCCTTGCGCCTGGCGACCCGCCTTTCACATGGGCGTGCCGTCTGTCGTTCAAGTGGCGGGTTACGGCCCTGGTGCTCTCCCTGGACCGGTTGCCGGGGGTGCCCCGCCACAACCCTCAGCCGTGCCGGATCACCAGCACGTCGCCGTCCTTGACGACGTACTCCTTGCCTTCCAGGCGCAGCATGCCCTTTTCGCGCACTCCGGCGTAGCCGCCGTGATCGATGAGGGCCTGCCAGTTCACCACTTCGGCGCGGATGAACTTCTTTTCGAAATCGGAGTGGATGGCGCCGGCGGCCTTCACGGCCGGGCTGCCCGCGGGGATGGTCCAGGCGCGGCACTCGTCCTCGCCGGCCGTGAGGAAACTCATCAGGCCGAGCAGGGTATAGGTGGCGGAGATGAGGCGCTCCAGGCCGGATTCTTTCAGGCCGTAACTGGCCAGGTACTCGCGCTGCTCCTCGCGCGGCAGCTCGGCCAGCTCGGCTTCGATCTTGCCGCAGATGGCCGTGGCCGCGGTGTGGCGCCGCCCGGCCAGGGGCCCGTCGCGGAATTCGCGCTCGCGGTCGCGCAACGAGCCCGCTTGCTCCTCGCCCAGGTTCAGCACGTAGAGCATGGGCTTCTGGGACAGGAATTGGAAGCCGCGCAGGCGCTTCTCGTCCTCGCCTTCGAGTTCCAGTTGGCGCAGCGGCTGGTTCTGCTCGAGCACGGCCTTCGCGCGCACCAGGAGTTCGAACTCGCGGTCGAGCTCGGGGTTCTTGACCTTCTTGCGATCCTTTTCGAGCCGCTCCAGGCGCTTCTCGATCACCATGAGGTCGCTGAGGATGAGTTCGGTTTCGACGTCCTCCAGATCGCGCACGGGGTCCACCGAGCCCTTCTCGTGGGGGACGGTTTCGTCGGCGAACAGCCGCAGCACATGGGCGAAGGCGTCCACTACGCGCAGGCTGCCGACGTAGCTGGCCTCGCGCAGGTTCTCCTTGGAGATGGCGGGCATGTCCACGTACTCGACGGTGGCATGCGTCACCTTGGGCGGTTCGAACAGGCGGCCGAGCGCTTCCACGCGCGCGTCGGGTACCTTGGCCACGCCCGTACGGGCCGCGGTCGCGCCGATGCGCGTCTCCTGGTGGACGCCGGTGAGGATCGTGAACAGCGAGGTCTTGCCCACCATGGGCAGACCGATGATGGCGGTCTTCATATTATGGCTTCTGATCGAGTTCCGCCGTCATTGTCGCCCCGCCCATCTCCGCCATCACGGCCACTACTTTCACCGCCATGCGGGGGGCCTTGGCGATCCACAGCGTCACATTCTCCGAGCCGCCGTCGGCCGAGGAGAGCACCACCTTGAAGGTATCGAAGGTTCCCGCCGGGACGGTGACGCTTTCCGATCCCGCCACCTTCAGCGCAATCAGCTTTACCTTCTGCTTCTGCAGGTCGAAATTGCGGAACGTGGTGGTGTAGCCGTCGGCCAGCGGCAGCAGGGCGATGCACTCTGGCGCACCGGTTTCGGCAAACAGCGCTCCACCCAGGTCGGCCGAAATCGGCGTCTGCTTCCCATTCATGTTCATGGAGCCGGAGACCTTGCCGCCTTCGACCGCAATGTCGATGGAAAGCGGACCCTGTGCGATGCTGCGCTTGCGGAGAACCAGCGTTCCCTTTTCGAGCGTAGCGGTGTCGGTCATCTTTCCCATGGGCGTATCCACCGCATCGCTGACCGTCCAGGCGCCGTTCTCTTCCTGAATGGTAGTGGTTTCGGCGAGCGCCAGTTTTTGGCTTCCCATCTCGATGCTGGCTTTGTACTTCCAGACGCCCGGCTGCATGGCTACAGCCACTGCCGGCACACCCACCTGGCCCGCGTCGGCGATCTTCGAAATGGTCACGGTCTTCGGGTTGACGGTGATTTCCTTGAGGCGGGCCACCACTTCCGGCGTTCCATCCTTCTGGTAGCGGCCATCCAGATACTGGGCGAAGAACTTCTCGGTGGCCATGAACATGGCCATGCTGTTCACGGGACGCGCGAAGCCGTGGCCCTCGTCGGGGGCCAGCAGGTATTCCACCGGGAACCCGCGGTCGCGCAGCGCGATGACGATTTGTTCGGCTTCGCGGCGATTCACGCGCGGATCGTTCGCCCCTTGCACCACCAGCAGCGGAGTCTTGATGTCCGACGCCTTGTTGAGCGGGGACTCGGCCTGCAGCCGGGCCTTGCCCTGCGGCGTGCCCGGATCGGCCATGCGGGCGTACATGATCTTGCGCCCGGCTTCCCAATAAGGCGGGATCGATTCCAGCAGCGAGATCAGGTTGGAGGGGCCGACAATGTCCACCGCCGCGCGGTACAGGTCGGGCGTGAATGCCACGCCGGCCAGCGTGGCGTAACCGCCATAGGAGCCGCCGACAATGCCCAGGCGCTTCGGATCGGCAATGCCTTCGGCCACCAGGTGCTTCATGCCCCAGGTGATATCGTCCTGCATCTTGCCGCCCCATTCGCCGTTGCCCGCGTTCAAAAACTTCTTGCCGTATCCCGTGGAACCGCGGAAATTGGGCATCAGCACGGCGTAGCCGCGATTGGCGAGAAACTGCGCGATCGAGTTGTAGCCCCAGGTATCGCGATACCACGGGCCACCATGCGGGACCACGATGGTGGGCAGGCCCTTCGCCGGCACGCCCTTGGGCAGCGTCAGGTAGGCGGGAATCTCCAGGCCGTCGGACGACTTGAATGCGATGGCCTTCATCGGAGCCAGGGCCTCGCGGGGCAGCTTCTCGCGAACCTTGTACTGCGGGGTGAGCTTGTGAGTCCCGCGGTCGAACAGGTATGTTACGCCCGGTTCCGTGTCGCCATCGGCGCTCACCAGCCAGATGCGATCGTCCTTGGTGTGCGAACCTAGCTCGACCTCCAGGCCCGGCAACCGTTTCTGCAGCCACTGGTAGTCGGCTTCCAGTTTCTTGTCCTTGAAGTATCGCCGCGTGCGCTCGCCGGTGTAGGTGGTGAGCACCAGTTCGTCGGTGGCCTCGGAGAAAAGCGTCTCGCCGACGTCCACCTTGTTCAGGGGATCGGACTCCACCTTTTCCACCTTTTCGGTTTGCGGGTCGAACAGAACCAGCGAGGTGAGGTTGGCGTCGTCGCCCTTGTTGGTCTCCATATAGAACCGCTTACCGTCTTTTTGAAACCGCACCGGACCGCAGCTCTCGAAGACCGTGCACGAGTAGACCTTGGTGAAGCCGCTCGCGTCTACCCGCAGGAGTTCCTGATCGCCGTTGTCGGCCACGCGGAAGGCCAGGCGGAGCTGCCCCTGCAAGTCGAAGGTCCAACTGGCGATGCGCTCGGTGTTCTTTCGCATCAGCGTGCGTTCGCCGGTCGAGATCTTCAGCTTGTAGAGATCGTGCCAGGCCTTGTCGCGATCGTTGAGCCCGATGTAGACGATGTCGGGATCGTTCTTGGGGGCTGCGTAAAGCGCGATCTGCACGCCCTTCAGGCCGGTCAGGTCGCGCGAGGGCGGGGCGTCGGCTCCGGGCGCAGGCGCCGCGGCGGGATCCACCGCGAACGCATTGAAGTTCTCGTCGCCGTCGGTGTCCTTGACATAGACGACGTACTTGCCGTCGCGCGTCCACAGAAAGACGGGAATGGGCCGTTTGGTCTCGGTGGTGAGCAGCCGGGCCGCGCTGAAAGGTTCGTCGATCGTCTTGACCCAGATATTACGCGTCGATTTCCAGGGTTTGATGAAAGCCAGGTAGCGGCCATCGGGCGAAAGCTCGGCGCCGATAATTTCGGGATCTCCGAACAGCAGTTGCCGGTCAATCAGCGGCGGCAGCCCTTGGACAGGCGTCTGTCCGTGAAGGGACGAGAGCGCGGCTACGGCAATGAGCGACGTTCTAAGAAGAAATGACATGTCTGCCTCTCTGGAGTTCATACGGTCTACCGCGAAAGAAAGTTCGGTTGTCCCCGGGTGCTCCGCGACGATCGACTCCCATGGTACAACACCCGGCTGAATACGTTTATCGGGGGATTTCCGCTGGAATTTCCACTTCGGACTCCGGAGTCCCGCAGCCCTTCCCTCACTTCGCTTCCGGATCGTTGGGGTGCTTCAGGACCGCGTGCGCCGGCCTGGCCCGTTGCCGATTATTCGCCCAACCGCCTCTCCCGGAGTTGTCCCTTTCGTTTTCCCATCCCGAAAGGCTCCCGCGGCCCACGAGGGGCCAACACCGGCTCGTCCTTGTACGAAAGAGCCCCATCCGGCGTGACGTGCGATCCCTGGAAATGCAGGTTAGGATCGATCTACAGGGGCACTTCCACCTGGCTCAGAATTTCGGCGATGATGCGCTCGCCCATATCTGCGCGGCGCTCGACCAGGGTGGTGCGCGTGTTGATCGCCACTCGGTGCGCGAACAGGGGCACGGCCAGCCGTTTTAGGTCGTCGGGGATGGCGTAGTCGCGGCCCTCCAGGAGGGCCAGCGCCTGCACCGCCCGGTACAGGGCCTGGGAGCCGCGCGGGCTCACGCCCAGGGCCAGCGATTCGTGGTTGCGGGTGCGCTCGACGATGGCGAGCATGTAATCCACCAGGGAATCGTCCACTGCGACGCTCTGCACCGCGTCCTGAAGCCGCAGCACATCGTCGGCCACCAGGGGCGGCGAAACGGCGCGGGGAGAAATCGTCCGGGCGCTGCGCAGGATCTCCCGCTCGCTGGCGCCGTCCGGGTAGCCGATGCGCAGGCGCATTAGAAACCGGTCGAGCTGCGATTCCGGCAGCGGATAGGTGCCATGGTGTTCCAGCGGGTTCTGCGTGGCGACGACCATGAACGGCCGGGGCAGGGGGTGCGAGTGCCCGTCGATGGTGACCTGGGCTTCGTTCATCGCCTCCAGCAAGGCGGATTGCGTCTTGGGCGTGGTGCGATTGATTTCGTCGGCCAGCAGGAAATTGGTGAAGACCGGCCCCGGTTTGAATTCGAAGGTCTCCGACTGGACGTTATAGATGGTGACCCCGAGGACGTCGGACGGGAGCATGTCGCTGGTGAACTGCAGCCGGTGAAAGCGGCCGGAGACGGAGCTGGCCAGGGCATGGGCCAGAGTGGTCTTGCCGACGCCGGGAACGTCTTCGATGAGCAGATGGCCGCGCGCCAGCAAACAGACGAGCGACAGGCGGACCACCTCGGTCTTGCCGCGAAGCGCCGTCCCGAGGGCGGCTTCGAGATCGGCCAGCTTGGGGAGGATTTCGGGCGAGAATCCAGCCGGCGGGGCCATGGTTGATTCCCGCTGGGACATTACAGTTCATCATACTAAAGATCGGCGGGCGAAGCCCGGTTCCCAGAGGGCTCCGGCGGGAGCGGTGCTACCCTGTTAGCTATGACGCAACCCACCGCTCCCAAGATCCAGTTGGTCAACACCGCCGAATACCGGGAGAACTACGCCAACAGCGTTCAGGTGCGGGTGAATCTGTGGGACTTCTTCCTCATGTTTGGCCGCGTGAACCAGACCGCGCCGGATTCGGTCGCTATCCACAACTTCCAGGGGATCTACGTCAGCCCGCAGCAGGCCAAGGCGTTGCTGAACGTGCTTCAGCAGAACGTGACCCAATACGAGTCGGCGTTCGGCGAGATCAAGCTCGAGCCGCAGGCCGGCGCCGGCATCGTGCAGTAGAATCCCGGCGCGCCGGGTGTCCGGAACGGTTCAGTTCCAGTGCGCCGCCTGGGCGCGCGGCTGAGCGGTCCGCATGCCACTGCGTCCCAGGAACTCCAGCAGCAGAATCATTTTGTGTTCCCGATCCTGAGACCGGCAGGCCGCCATGCCGGTGTCCGCGCACCCGCCCGGTGAGATCCGTCGCGGTGCGGCGGTAATCGGGCTCCAGCAGCTTCCGGCGGAGAAGCCCAAATACCCGGCGATGAATTGCAATTCGTCGGAGGACAGACCGGTCAGGAAGCGCCGGGTGCGCCATCGCGACGGGCGGCTACGCGCGCACGCAGCCAGGGCTGCTACCAGGGCATCTCGCAAGGCGGATCTCCTATCAGTGACACCGCGTACGGAATTGTGGGATCTGTGCCGTATTATCACGAAATCGGCCGGCCCGCGCAAGGGGACAGGGGACGGGCGGACGGGTGGACCCGCGTGGCCACTCCCCCGCCCAGCCGTGTTACGGTGACAGAGAGACTCCGCGGGAGCCAATATGAACCTCTCCTCTTCGCGCCTCCGGCTGATAGCGGCGCTCATTACCCCAACGCTTGCGATGGCGGCCGATGCCGCGGGTCCCATCGAGGCGCGCTTCGCCCAACTGCGCAACGATCCGCCGTCCCTTTACGCCTTCCTGCTGCGCATGCCCAAGGGCGGGGACCTGCACAACCACGTGAGCGGCGCGGTGTACGCGGAAAGCTACCTGCGCGCAGCCGCCGTTGACGGGCTCTGCGCCGACCTGCGCGCGGGCGCCATCGTCGCTCCCGCCGCCGGCGGCGGCTGCGGCGATAACGTCCCGGCGGCGCGCGCCGAGAGCGACAACGCTCTGCGCAATGCCCTGATCGACAGCCTTTCGATGCGCAATTTCGTCGCCGGGCGCGAATCCGGCCACGATCATTTCTTCGCCGCCTTCGAAAAGGCCGGGCCCTGGAAAGAGGAGCACCACGGAGAGTTCCTGGCCGAGATCACCCGGCGCGCGGCCGAACAGAACGAATCGTACCTCGAGCTGATGGGCCTGAGCGGCCGCCCCGCCAACGAAATTGGCGACAAGGCCGGCCTGGATGAGAACTTCGACCGCACCCGCGACCGCCTCATGGAAGCCGGTCTCGAAGCCGTGGTCGTGCGCATGCGCGCGCGCATCGCCGAAATCGAACGGGCGCGCCAGGCCGCCCTGGGTTGCGGCGCGCATGCGGAATCGCCCGCCTGCCGCGTGACGGTGCGCTACGTCATGGAGGTATTGCGCGAATCGCCCAAGCAGCGGGTTTTCGCGCAGGTGATGGCCGGGTTCCGCCTGGCATCCACGGAGCCGCTGGTGGTGGGCGTCAACCTGGTGCAGCCCGAAGACGGCGTCGTCTCCATGCGCGACTACTCCCTGCAGATGCGCATGGTGGGCTACGCGCGCACGCAGTATCCCAAGGCGCATGTGTCGCTGCACGCCGGCGAACTGGCGCCCGGACTGGTGCCGCCCGAGGCACTGCGCTTCCATATTCGGGAAGCCGTGGACGTGGCCGGGGCCGAGCGCATCGGCCACGGCGTCAACATCCTCTACGAGACCGATTCCGCGGTCCTGCTGCGGCGCATGCGCCAACGGCACATCCTGGTGGAGATCAACCTCACCAGCAACGACCAGATTCTGGGCATCCGCGGCGCAGACCATCCCTTGCCGGCCTACCGCCGCGCCGGTGTCCCCGTGGCGATCTCCACCGACGACGAAGGCGTGGCGCGCAGCCACCTGACCGCCGAATTCCTGCGCGCGGCGCTCACTTACAAACTGAGCTACGCGGACCTGAAGGAGATGGCGATCGACAGCCTGCGCTACGCGTTCCTGGAAGAGCCCGCCAAGGCGCGGTTACAGAAGGACCTGGAAACCCGCTTCCGCGAGTTCGAGCAGCCGGCGCGATAAGCTCATGCCGGGAACGCGATCTGCCCGGAGTACTCGGCGATCCGGACCCAGTACAGAATCCAGCAAACGAAGCCGGCCAGAGCGGTGAATACCCCGAGGATCGGAATCCAGCACGTTGCGCAGAGGACGCACATCGCGATCCCCAGGGTCTTTCCCGGCTCCGGGTCGGACAGCGGAAGCTGCCTGCGCAGGAACTCGTTGCGCAGCGAACTGGCTATCCGGCCGACGACGATGAAGTGCCAGACGAAGTTGAACAAAGGGATCAGCAGGAGCCACACCTGCCCCGGGGGCATGGTCCGGCTTTCGGGAGCGCAGCGCCGCAGGGCCTTCTGCAGCGAGGCGAGGTAGAAGATCGCCGGCAGCAGCATCGGGAACAGCGCCAGGACGAAAATGAGAAGGTGCTGCGGCGTCAGCAGGTCCTCAATCATAATGGCCCTCCCTTCGAAAGGTGGCACGGAGCGCATCCCCGGCCCACCCCGCCTCCCAGACCGCAACGGTGGGATATCCTGCGGCGATGCGGACTCTCATCCTCGCCCTTCTGGCCGTCCCTCTGTTCGGTCAATCGGCCGACGAACCGGACTATCGCAACCCCGGCCTACCCGCCGAACAGCGCGCCGCTGGCGCCACGCTTCGCTTTCAAGCGGCGCACTCCGCCGGATCCCCGCGCGCCGCAATCGCCTGCAAACTGAGCTACGCGGATCTGGAAGAGATGGCGCGCAACAGCCGGAGCGGTACGTTCAGGCCGGGAACTCGATCCGCCGGGAGTAGCCGGCGATCTTGACCCAGTACAAGATCCAGCAAACCAGGCTGGCGGGACCGGTGAACATGCCGACGACTGGAATCAGGCCCGTCGCGCAGAGGACGCACATCGCGATTCCCAGGTTTTTGCCCGGCTCCGGGTCAGGCAGTGGAAGCTGCCTGCGCAGGAACTCGTTGCGCAGCGAACTGGCTATCCGGAGGACGACAATGAAGTGCCAGACTAAATTGAACAAGGGGATCAGCATGAGCCACACCTGTCCCGGGGGCATGGTCCGGCTTTCGGGAGCGCAGCGTTGCAAGGCCTTCTGCAGCGCGGCGAGGTAAATGATCGTTGGCACCAGCAGCGCCAGAAGAGCCACCAATACCGAACAAACAAGTATGATTTCCGGTGCGCCAATCGAACGCATCTGAATAGCACCTCCGAACGAAATGAGCCGCGCCCGGCGGCGAAGCCTCAAGAGGGCTGGTTTCAGAGCCCTCAGGTACTGCCCTGCGAATCGGGTCCGTCAGTGTCATTTACTGTACCCCAAACGCGCCGCTGACGCCAAGCCTCGCTTTCGCGCAGCCCACCCCGCCATCCGGGCCGCGGCGGTGAGATACCCTGTGGTGATGCGGACTCTCATCCTCGCCTTTCTGGCCCTCCCCTTGTTTGGTCAACCGGCCGACAAACCGGACTATCTCAACCCCGACTTGCCCGCCGAACAGCGCGCCAAGGACCTGGTCTCCCGCATGGTCCTCGAGGAAAAAGTCTTGCAGATGCAGGACCAGGCGCCCGCCATACCGCGGCTCGGCATTCCGGCTTACGGCTGGTGGAATGAAGCCCTCCACGGCGTGGCGCGCGCCGGACAGGCCACCGTCTTCCCGCAGGCCATCGGACTGGCCGCCACCTGGGACACCGGCCTGATGCACCGCATCGCCGGCATCATCTCCACCGAAGCGCGCGCCAAGTACAATGAGGCCCTCCGGAACGATAACCACGAGCGCTACCGCGGCCTCACCTTCTGGTCGCCCAACATCAACATCTTTCGCGACCCGCGCTGGGGCCGCGGCCAGGAGACGTACGGCGAGGACCCGTTTCTCACTTCCCGCATGGCCGTCGAGTTCATCCGGGGCATGCAGGGCGACGATCCCCATTATCTGAAGGTCGTCGCCACCGCCAAGCACTATGCCGTGCATAGCGGGCCCGAACCGGCGCGCCACCGGTTCGACGCGCATCCGGCGGAACGCGATCTGAACGAAACCTACCTGCCCGCGTTCCGTGCCAGCGTTGTGGAAGGCAAGGTCGCCTCCATCATGTGCGCGTACAACAGCGTCAACGGCGAGCCCGCCTGCGTCAACGACGATCTGCTGTGGCATAAGCTGCGGCGCGACTGGGGATTCCAGGGCTACGTCGTAAGCGATTGCGGCGCCATTCGCGACATTTACGCGGCCAACGCTCATCACTTCGTGGCCACCGTCGTGGATGCGGCCGGGCTGGCGGTCAGGGAAGGCACCGACCTTACCTGCGGCGGCGAGTATGCCGAAGGGCTCATCCATGCCGTCAAGGCCGAAAAGATCGGCCGGGTCAGCCCCGACGAAATCGACCGATCCCTGGAACGTCTCTTCACGGCGCGCTTCAAGCTCGGCATGTTCGATCCTCCGGAACGCGTGCCGTTCAATGCGATCCCTTATTCGGAGGTCGACTCCGCCGCGCATCGCCAGGTGGCGATCGAGGCCGCCCGCAAATCCATCGTGCTGCTTACGAACCGGAACCGGACGCTGCCGCTCGGGCCGGATGTGAAGAAGATCGCAGTGCTTGGCCCTTCGGCCGACGACCCCGTCTCGCTGTTGGGCAATTACAACGGCATCTCCGCGAGAAACGTGACGCCGCTGGAGGGCATCGAAACCCAGTACGCCGGCAAGGCCGAAGTCCGCTTCGCGCCCGGCGCCACCTACACTTCGCAGACTCCGTCGCTGGTGCCCGCCTGCGTCCTGACGCCGCCAGAGGGCTCCGGCCACGGACTACAGGCCGAGTACTTCGATAACGCCGATTTCCAGGGCGAGCCCAAACTGCTGCGCGTCGAGCCGCGCATCTTTCAGCAGGCCGACCTGCCCGATCCCGCCGTCGCCGCGGCCTTCCCGGATGGCGGGTACTCGGTGCGCTGGAGCGGAACGCTGCGCGTGTCCGCAAGCGGCGACTACGCGTTCTCCTCCCGCGGCGGCTCGGGCCCCTCGGGCATTCGCATTTCGCTCGACGGCCAGGAACTCGCCGCGCCCGCACCCACCGCGCCCGCACCCACCGCGCCCGCACCCGCCGCGCCCACACCCGCCGCGCCGGCACCCGCCGCGCCCGCGCCCGCCGCGTCCGCACCCGCCGCGCCCGCGCCCGCCGCGCCCGCACCCACCGCGTCCGCACCCGCCGCGCCCGCACCCGCCGCGCCCCTCGGACACACCGGCGCCGGACGCGCCACATCGCCGCAGTTTCACGCGCGGCTGGAAGCCGGAAGGGCCTACAAGCTGCGCGTCGAGTACCAGCCGAAAGGAGCCGGCGGCGCGCAGTTGATGTGGCTTCCACCCGCCGCGGGGCTGCTCGCCGAGGCCATCGACGCGGTGAAGAACTCCGATGTCGCGGTGGTTTTCGTGGGACTGACTCCGTATCTGGAAGGCGAAGAGATGCCTGTGACCATCCCCGGTTTTGCGGGCGGCGACCGCACCCGTCTCGATCTTCCGGTCGTCCAGGAAAACCTGGTCGAGGCGGCCATCTCGACCGGCAAACCCGTGGTGGTGGTGCTGACCAGCGGCAGCGCCGTGGCCGCGAACTTCGCAGGCGAGCGCGCCGCCGCCGTGCTGGAAGCCTGGTATGGCGGCGAGGAGATCGGCGCCGCCATCGCCGAAACGCTGGCCGGCGCCAACAACCCGTCCGGCCGTTTGCCCGTCACATTCTATCGCGGCGTCGAGCAGTTGCCGCCGTTCGAAGAGTACGCCATGAAAGGCCGCACCTACCGTTACTTCAAGGGCAATCCGGCTTACGGATTCGGGTTCGGGCTGAGCTACTCCACTTTCCTCTATTCCGATCTGCGAACCAGCCGTGCGGCCGATGGCGCCCGCATCGCCGTGAGTGTGAAGAACGATTCCGCGCGCGAGGGCGACGAAGTGGTGCAACTCTACGTGGATGGCCCGGGCGGCGCGGACAACCCCATCCGCAGCCTGCGCGGCTTCGAGCGTATTCACCTCGGCGCCGGCGAATCCCGCGACGTCGAATTCCATCTCGCCCCGGAGGACGTTCCCTTGGCCCCGGTGCGCATCGGCGTGGGCGGCGGCCAACCGGTTGCGCCGGTCGCGTATGTCCAGGGCATGCTGTAGCGGCGTGTGCACGCCGTGGATCGCGGTGGCGCCGCGGGTTTGGCGATTCGATATATTCGTACTTGAAGGCATATGAGTATCTGGTGGTTCGTTGCCATTCCGCTTCTTTTGGGGATACACTTCCTGTTCCATGGCATTCGCGTCGAGCGGGAAATCAAACGATGCCGCTACGGGAAAGCGCTGAAGATGCTCGACGGGCCGCTGGGCTGGTCGAAGGTCAGCCTGATGCGGCTCTTGCGAGCCGACGCTCTTTTCTATTCCGGCCGGGCTGCGGAAGCGGAGCCCATCTTGCGCGAGATGGTGCAGCCCTCGCACGACGCCGCCGACCGGCTGATGGGGTCGGAGAGGCTGGGGCGGGTGCTGTTGGCGCTGGGGCGCTATGCGGATGCCAGAGAGGCCTTTGAAGCCGCCGCCAGCCTGAGGCCCACCCGCTCGGTGGCTTTCAGCGGGCTCGCCGAGGTGCGGTTGCTCCAGGGCACGGACCCGGTGCAGGCACTGGCGGACGTGGACCGGGCGCTGGAGAACCACCGCGCAGCACGGACGGAATTCACATCCCGGGAGCGTTTGGCAAGGATTCGCGGCAATCAGGCGTGGGCCCTGGCGCTCCTGGGCCGCAATGCCGGAGCCGAGGAGGCCATCGAAGCGGGGCGATCCGAAATGGACCCCGAATATGTGCCGGAAGTCGCCGGATTCTACTGGCGCGCCGGCATGGCCATGCTGGCGATCCAAAACGTCAGCGCCGCCGCCGGCATCCCCATGCGGGCGCGGCAGGAATCGAGCGTTGCCGCCGCCTATTTCCAGCAGGCCGCGGAACTGGACCCGCAAGGGTATTACGGCAGGCTGGCCGCCGGGCATCTCCGCTAGGTCTTCGACCGTGTGATTTGGTGCCATTACCGGGCCGCTCGCTCACGCTCGCGGTTCCGGACAGAACCGCGAGCGTGAGCGAGCGGCCCGTGGCAAAGGAACAGATTCTCGCGGTCACGGCACTAGTTCGGTTCGACGCATCCGCTTGTCGGCTGCGATTACTGGCGGCTGGCTCCGCCCGCGGCCTCCGCTACAATCGCAGATGAAATGCGTGGACTGCTTGTAGGCCTGCTGGCCGTGGGTGCGCTTCTCGGCCAGGAGATGGCGTTGGACCGGCTGAAGCAAGAGGCGGCGCGAGTGCGAGCGTTGGCTTCTGGAGAAAGCGCCCGCGACATTCATGCCGCCGCCGTGACGCCGCGGACACGAAGGATTGGCACGAGCGGCGGCACGGCGACTTCTACTTCGCCCACAATTCCGCCGTCGTGCGGTGTAGCGCGAGACCCGGCCGCTGGCTGATCGCGCTGGATATTGACCGTAGCGGCAAGGGTCTGCCCGACCCCCTGCGAACCTGGTTCCTGGTGCGCGATCTGGGCAACCACCACTACGACATGGAGACCGTGAGTGCGTCCCGGCCGGCGGGCTGCCCGGGCGCGGGACTGAAGATCGACGCTATCGACGGTCCCGCATGGCTTTCCAGGAAGGAGCTGGAGGCGCTGCAATAGCCGCCGCCTATGCGCTCCAGCGCAGCAGCATACGTTCCAGGTCGGCGGGCCGCACCGGCTTGGTCACGTAGTCGTCCATCCCGGCCTGCAAGCACTTTTCGCGCGCGCCGTTGACGGCATGGGCGGTCAACGCCACGATCGGCACGCGCGGCCCGCTGATCGGCCGCGAGCGGATCTTCCGGCTGGCCTCGTACCCGTCCATTTCCGGCATCCGGCAATCCATGAAGATCAGGTCGTAGGGGAAGCGCTCCGCCATATCGAGGGCCTCGCGCCCGTTGCCGGCGGCATCCACGCGGCAGCCCAGCCTCTCGAGGAGCCGCACGCCCAGCTTCAGGTTCACCGCGTTGTCCTCGGCCAGCAGCACGCGGCGCGCTCGCGGGCGGAGGGTCCGTGGCGGGCCGGCGGTATCCGGCGCGCACGGCGTTAAGGGCACCGTCAGAGTGAATTCCGATCCGCGTCCCGGGTCGCTCGCGACTGCGATCCCGCCACCCATCAACCGCGCCAACTCCTGGGAGATGGCCAGGCCCAGGCCGGCTCCTTCGTATTTTCGCACCAGCGAAGAGTCCACTTGCGCGAACTTGCCGAACAGCAGCGGCAGCTTCTCTTTCGGAATGCCGATTCCCGTGTCACTCACGGAAATTCGAAAAGCCGGCCGAGGCGAGTCCGCTTCCCCGTTGGCGAGCCGCAACTCGACGGACCCCGATTCCGTGAACTTGATCGCGTTGCGCACGAGGTTGAGGACGATCTGCCGCAGGCGGCCGGCGTCTCCATATACCCACGTTGGCGGCGCGCCGCCGTCAAACGCGTAGGAAAGCCCCTTAGCGCCGGCTTGCGGGGCCATGATCCCGCCGATTTCCCTAAGGCACTCCACCAGATCGAAGGCGGAACACTCGAGCTGCATGCGGCCGGCTTCGATTTTGGATAGATCCAAAATGGAGTTGATCATGCTCAGAAGAGCGTCGGCGCAATCCCGAACGGTTTCGGCGTGCTCCCGCTGTTCGCCGGTGAGTTCCGTATCCAGCAGCAAGCCGGTCATTCCCACGACGCCGTTCAGGGGAGTGCGCATCTCGTGGCTCATGTGAGTCAGAAAATCGCTCTTGGCGCGATTGGCCGCCTCCGCCCCCGCCCAGGCGCGCTCGAGCTCCGCGGCGCGGATGGCCGCCTCGACCTCCGTTCGCTTCCGCTCCGTGATATCGCGCGCCACGCCCAGAATGGCCGGCTCGCCTTTGAATTCGAACCCGCGGGCGCTGACCTCGACCGGCACCAACGAGCCGTCCTTTCGCCGGCTCACAGCCTCGAAAACCTGCCCCTCCAGCAGATGAACCAGGCTCCGGTCCACGACGCGCTCGCCCGGTGGCGAGCCATCGAGATCGTTCGTATTCATCCCCAGGAGTTCATCCCGGAGGTAGCCAAGCCGCCGGCAGGCTACGCCGTTGACCTCCAGAATGCGGCCTTCCAGGTCCGAGATGACGATGGCGTCGTTGGCGGCTTCGAACACCGTCCGAAACTCCAATTCCGACTGGCGCAAGGCGGCTTCGGCCCGGGCGCGCTCCGACTCCCTGCGGCGCACCTCGATTCCAAATGCCAGGTCGCCAGCCAGTTCCTCGATCAGCCGTCGTTCTTCCGGCAGAAAGGCGTCCGGCTCGGCCGCATAGATCGTCAGCGCTCCGATGACGGCTCCGCAACAGCGCAGTGGCAGCGCGATGACGGATCGAAGACCGCTCCGGTCCGCGCTCTTCTTCCACGGCTCGAAATCGGCGAACCCCCGGGTGTCGGCGCAAACCGCGATCGCGCCGGAGCGGATGCACGTCCCAGTGGGTCCGGGGCCGTGCTCCTCGCCGGACCGGGTGACCGTCATCCCGTCGAGATAGGCCTTGGCCCGCCCCGAGGCTGCCACGGCTCGCGCCGGTTTTTGCGGGCCGCTCCCGGCGAAGGCAATCCAGGCCAGCGGGTAGCCGCCGGTTTCGGTGACCGTCTCGCAAATCTCCCGCAACAACTGCTCTTCGGTCCCGGCCCGAACCAGCGCCTGGTTGCAGGCCGAGAGCATTCGCAAGGCCCGGTTGGCCCGGCATACCTCGGTTTCCGCCCGCTTGCGCTCGGTGATGTCCCGAACGATGCTTTGCCAGAACCTCCGCCCGTCCACCTCCGCCAGCCGGACGCTCACCTCCACCGGAAACGTCGAGCCGTCTTTCCGCTGGTGTACCATCTCCAGCAACCCGGCGCCCCGCGCTTCCACCTCGCCCCAGATTCCGTCCAGGCATTCGGACTCCTTGGGCTGCGCCAACTGGCGGACCGACAGGGCCAGCAGTTCCTCGTGGCTGTAGCCGTAAGTCTCCACGGCCCGGTCGTTCACCTCGGTGATGCGCCCCCGCTCGTCCGCCATCACAAAACTGTCGTTGACGCAGCTCCGCAATTGCGCGTAGCGCTCCGCAATCGTCCGCCGTTCCCTTTCCACCTGGCTCTGCCGCTGGTAGAACCGGTTCTTCCGCGCGTACCACAGCAACCGGAGAGTCAAGCCGGACCCCGTCAGCAAAGCCAGCCATGCCAGGCCCGCCAGACGGGAGCGTTCGCGCAGCGATGCGTAGATCTCGTCCACATCCATCTTGGCCACGATGCGCAGCGGCGTATCCGGTATGGGGCTCACCGCGGCCAGCACCGGCACTCCCCGATAGTCCGTGAAGTATCGGATACGTCCACCGATCCGGTTCGGCAAGTCCCCGTTTCGCGAGGCGATTTCCGGCAGCCGGCGGGGCGCTCCGGGACCGGGCTCGTTGAGAATCACCGTGTCCCCCTCCCGCACCAGGAGACTCTCTCCCGTCCGGCTGGGGATGGGCCACCTGCGGATCATGGGGTACAGCGACCGGTAGGGATCGATGCGCGTCACCACGGCCCCGTCCGGCCGGCTCCCGCCAATTCCGGGAATCGGCGCCGCCACTTCCATGGAGATCTCGCCCCGCGGTGTCCAATGAAGATCCGCCACCCGCACCTCCCCGGATCGCAGGGTCACTCGCGCCAGGGCCAGAATGTCGGCTTCGGAGTCCTTCGATTTGCCGCCGCTCGAGATGCGAACGCGGCCGTTCCGGTCTACCACCGAAATGGCGGGATAATCGAGGCTTCCCAACCAGGTCTTCAGTTCGGCTTCCACGCCGCCGGTCCGCCGCAGCAGGGGGTTGCCGGCAATGAGCAGCGCCTCGTCGATGCGTTCCCGGCGCCAGGCCGCGAACTGGCCGACTTTCAGGTCCGCCACCGCCGCCAGTTGGCCGCCGATGCCGCTCTCGACGGCCCGGCTCTGCGCCAGGTAGTAACTGTACGCACCCCAGACCATTCCCGCGGCGAAGAGCGCCGACAGGGAAATAGCCGGAATGAGACCGCGACGATCCGTTTCCACGAGCTGATTGGCGCCTCGCACCTATGGACCTTATCGGTCAAAATCGCCAACCGCCCACCAGCCCAATGCCGCATACTTTTCCCGGCATCGGAAATTCCGCGGAATTCGTGGGGCGGACCCCCTGGTCCGCGCGGGACGCCCTCGTCCCGCATCCGGAACGACGATACAAGCCTCTTGCAGGGTATGAGCAGGCCGACGGGGGCGTCTGCCGCGGACCAGGGGGTCCGCCCCACAATTTGCGCAGATGTTCGGCAGGGGGAAAACTATGTGGCATTAGCCCACCAGCCTGCGCCCCAACCGCGGCGTTGCGGAACTGAAAACCAAACCGATCCAGCCTCCGATTTTGTGCGGACGCACAAATCTCGACAGAGTTTGTTGAAACAAAATACGTTACGATTCGACTTTTGTGCGAACGCACAAAATCCGCCGATCCCCCGGCTTTGATTTGAACCGCGCACCCGTTTCCCGCGACAGTATAGGTGAATGGATACGGCGGGTCGAACGCAGGATGAGTGGCTGGCGCTTCGCTGCCAGTCCGGCGAACCGGATGCCTTCGAGGACCTGGTTCGCACCATGGAACGGCCGCTGCTTTACTACGCGTCCAAGCTGCTCGGCAGCCAGGAACGAGCGGTCGATGCGCTGCAGGAGGTGTGGATCCGGGCGTTCCGGGGCATCCGGAAGTTGAAAGATCCGGGATCTCTCCGGCCCTGGCTGTACTGCATCGCTTACGGAGTCTCCATCGACCGCATTCGCCGGGATGTGTCCCGGGTGCGCGCCGAGGAGGCCCACACGGAGGGGTTCGACGAATCCGCGGAGATCGGCTTCTCCAGCGAGGATGCCGACGCGGTGCACCAGGCGCTCGACCAGTTGGATCTCAGGCATCGCGAAGTTCTGGTGCTGCATTTCATCGAGGATTTCTCGGTTGCCGAGATTGCCGGCGTGGTCGGCTGCCCCGAAGGCACCGTGAAATCCCGCATCTACCATGCCAAGAAGGCGATGAAGGAACTCTTACAACAAGGTGGCTATGGAACCAAACAGTGAAAGCATGCGAGATCGCTTGTTGTCCCGTCTCCCGCAACCCGAGAACCTGGCCGAGTACCGCCAGGAGGTGTCGGCCCTGTTGGAGAAAAACGAGCGCGGGCTGCGCCGCCAGAAATGGTATGCGGGCGCACTTTGGGTCTGGGTGGTGTTACTCGGCGCCGTGTTCTTCTTGCTCAGCGGGCGGTTGCTGGACGCGCCCAGCAAAGCCGGCATCGTCGCCTGGATCGGGAGCCTTGCCTGCTTCTCGCTGATCGGGGCCGCCGCGGAACTGCTGAAGCACTTCATCAACCGCGCCCGCGTGGAGCTGCTTAAGGAAACCAAGCAGGTGCAACTTCAACTGCTGGAATTGCAGAACATGCTGCGCAAGCCGGGCGTCTGAGGCGGACGGCCGCCCTCTCAGCGGCCGTTGTGGCGGGCGTTGCCGCCCCACATCGTCCAGCCGTCGTCGCGCGGGTCGCCGGTCTCCAGGCAGAAGACGCTGCCGCGGTCGGTGCCCACGTAGACCCGGCCCATGGCCACCGCCGGCTGAAACGAAACGGGCTCGCCGATGTCCACTTGCCAGATCGCTTCGCCGGTTTCGGCGTTCAGCGCATACACGAAACCCCAGCGCGTGCCTACGAAAACCTTGCCGTTCGCCACGGCGGGAGGCGTCAGGATGTCGTCCGTGTAGCCGGGGCGGCGCGCGTCGCGCAGGTTGCGCACCCAGATCACGCGGCCCGTCGCGGCATCCACGCTCTGCGTGGTGTCGCCCATGGAACTGTACAGGCGGCCATTCACCACGAATTGCTTCGATCCCTGGTACGCCCAGATGCCGTGTACGCTGGCCTGGCCGAGGTTGGCCTGCGCCGGGGCCATGGCCGCCGAGCCCTTGTTGGCGCCGGCGAAGCCCACCGCCGCGTCGTAGGCTTGGCTCTGCTTTTCAGCGGCGCCACCCGCGCGCTTGGCGTAGTCCAGGTAATCGGCGTTGCGCTGCGTCGCTTTGAGATCCACCGGGGCGGCGGCCGGCGAGGCGGCCGCTTTCGAGGCCAGGACCTCGGTCTGCTGGGCGGTCACCGTGTTTCCCGTCCGCACCTGGGTGGCTTCGCGGCGGCTGAAGAAGGCCCGCTCGTTCCAGATGGCCGGCGCGGATGTGGCGTTGCGCGCCTCCTCCCAGATCCGCGAACCGTCGCGGCGGTTGAAGGCCACCAGCATGCCGCCCACGGTGGCGACGTAGATGCGGTCGCGGTCGATGACGGGCGCGGTGATGATCTCGCCGGGGAGCGCGGCGCGCCAGATCTCGTCGCCGCCGCGCAGGTCGAAGGCCGCCAGGTAATACGTGCCGCGGCCGCGGGAGTCGGGGAAGGCCATGTAGACGCGGTCGCTGGCCATGGCGGGCATGCTCATGAGCGGGTTGCCGAGCCACTTCTTCCACAGCGGCCGGCCGCCGGTTGTGAGAATCTCCAACTCGCAGCTTTCGGTGTTGAAGGCGATGAGACCGTCTTCCACCACGGCGGCGGTGGGCCCGTCGTCGGCGGTCTGGTAGGTCCAAACGCGGCGGCCGCTGCGGGCGTCCAGACCGTAGAATTCGTGGCTTCCGAAGCCGCCGCCAAGGTACAGCTTGCCTTCGGCGATGGCGGGAGTGGCCAGTGGCCGGCCGCCCGGAATGGCGACCTTCCAGCCGGAGATGCGTCCGTCGCGGGGCCGGAAGGGAACCGGTTCCATGGGGTCCGCCGGGCGGACGGGCCTGGGCGGGGGAGGCGGCTGATATTGAGGCGGCGGAACCGGTACGGGCCCGTAGGGAGGATATTGGGTCTGCGACTGGCTGAGGCCGGCCACGAACAGCAGGGCGAGGCCGGCGGCGATCGGGAAAAATCCGCGTTTCATTCTGGCTCCTTCCACCGGTTGGCGCGGTGGTTCACTGGAGAATGTCTCCAGGGAAGGAAGCCTTTCAGATTAAGTTCCGGCCGTTGGCGCCCTTTCAATTCGCATGTAATCCACCTCCGAGGTGGCGATCATGCCGGTGTCCATCATCTCCTCCACCTCGGGAATCAGCCGTGCCAGGTTCTCCGCCGTGTCCACGATGGTCACGACAATCGGCTGGTCCTTCCGGATGAGGTGATGGCGGTGGATTTCGGCGGTCTCCCCGTATCCTTCCAGGCCGCGGAATACGGTGGCGCCGGCGATCTTCAATTCCCGGCAGCGATTCACGATGGCCTGGTACAGGGGCTTCCCCTTGTACTGGTTGCCTTCGCCGAAATGCAGTCGGAGGAGTTTGGCTTTCTTAACCGTTCGCATGCGCGGTCTCCGTGGCCGGGCGGCTGTGCACCAGGCGGATCACATCCACGTCGGACAGGACGATGATTCCGTCCTGAATCATGGATTCAATCTCGTCTATCGCCCTGGCCAGCTTCTCCTCCGAATCCACCACCGAAATCATCACCGGCAGATCGTGCGAGAACGGGTTGTGCCCGCTCTTGTGGGTGTGACCCTTCGCTCCGTACCCGAGAATGCCCCGGTACACGGTTGCGCCCGCGACGTCCATCAGGCGCAAACGCTTGAGAATCGCTTCATAAAGAGGTTCACCCTGCCACTTGTCGGACTCGCCCATGTAGATGCGCATCAAGCGGGCCGTGCCTCTGGTTTCCGTGTGCGGCCCTTTCGGCGGCGAGGGGCGTTCCTTATTGGCGACTTTGACGACATTCGTGTCCTGGACCTCGATGATGCCGTCGGTGACCAGGTCGTAGAGGGTGGGCATGAGATCGTCGACTTTCGCGGCGGATTCGATGAACTCGATGCGAATCGGCAGGTGCTCGGTGAGTACCTCGATTTTGGTTGTGTGCATCGCCTGATGGGCGCCGAAGCCGGCCATGGCGCGCGTGGCGGTGGCGCCGGACACCCCTTTGTGAAGCAGGAACGTCAGGACGGAGTCGCACAACGAACCAAAGTGGTGCTGCGTGTCCTCGTTGACGAAGATCGTGACCTTCTTTGCCATGCCCTTCTGGAGCATACCCACTCCTCCCGCGGCGGCTGGCGCCGGGCCGGCATCCGCCCATGCAAGACCGCCACGTACCCAAGCATAACGCTCGGAACGGCGCGGAGCATCCCGGTGCGGAGCCCAGGCGCCGCCTGGCGGCTGTGCGGCAGCATGTCGTCCGGCCGGCAGCCGGCGCGTTCGGGAAACTGCCGTTAACGCGATACCCGAACCGGTCCTTCCCCATCCATGCGCCGGGCCAGCCACTCGCGGCCATCGATGCGGACGCGCACGCAAAATGGGAACCACGTCCGATCCGCACATGCATCCGGACGAATGCCGGATCGATGCGGCAATGGTAAATCGTCAGGCACGGTCCGGACCCGATCGCCGTGACGTTTCTGTCACGCCGGAAGATGAGCGTCATTTCCATGGCTGTGAGGGCGGACGCATCTCCCTCGGGAATGCGCCGTTCCCCGGCGCACGTGCGCACGATGGCCTCTTTGCCGGCGCCGGCGCTGCTTTCTTCAGTCTCTGGCCGGCCGCTTTGACTGGATCTTTTTGCAGAGGATGCCGTTTATGCCCGATACCATTTCATGCCCGGCGAGTGGGTCAGGCGTCGCAAGGACCCGCGGAGCCGCACCAATCGGAATCGGGCATCGTACGCTGGATGTCACCCTTTCGGAGAAACGCCCGGACCGCTTCCGGCTTGCCGCGATGTGAGCCAGGGCGGTAGCCCGCGGCGGGCTTGCCAGCGCGGCAGTGAGCCGGTTGCCGGTTGCCGCTGGGCGGACAGCGGGACGCCATCCAGTCGCCACAAAGGCGCGCTCCGGTTCCAGTCGCGCCGCAAGCGGTCGTCTCGGCGCCCACTCGCTGGAGAAGCGGAAGAGACGACCGGAAAGAACCGACCCAAAACCGGGCGCTCAGGCATGGCTCCCTGCATGTCTGCAATCATCCTCCCAAAGTCTTATCGGAAACCGGCAGCAGTCAAGCCGCACCCAGTGGCGGGTGGGCCGCGGTGGTGCCGGTCCTGTGCCTGGCTTACGTTGCCGTACGTTCCAAGCCGTCCCGGCCGTATCACCGCGGCCTTCCGGAGATCGGCAACCAACTGTATCGCGGCTTGTGCCAACTCCAGCCGCCCGTCCGCGCGTTCTCGGAATTCGGCTCATAACCACAGTTTGGGACGGGACCCCTTTGGCTGTCCCCACACGGCCACGCCATACATTTCTCTCCCGGCCGCTCGACCGCCCAGGAACGCCACTCAAACGGCCTGGAACTCGTCAAGAGCCGCTCTCCGGATCGCCTCCGCGCTCCGCATCCTCATCAAACGGCGGAATCCACGAAACTCGGCGGGTGACCCCATCCGCCGTGCGAAGTTCCGATGAGGCAGGGCTGGGATAAGACTGGGAGTGGCACGGCCGGCGATTTTCCGGTAAACTCAAATGTCGGCGTGGCCCACGCCAATCCGCACGATGTTTCCACCGAAGGGCGCGTAGCTCAGTTGGTTAGAGCGCCTGCTTCACACGCAGGAGGTCACAGGTTCGAGTCCTGTCGCGCCCACCATCTTTTCCATCATTTACGGGTGGTTGGCTCCCAAAAAGCAAACGTACCAGAAAGCCATGCGAAAGCCATGGAAACACCGGCTTTCGGAAAGCGGGCGCGTTGGACCGTGACCCGGCGCGCGCCCGCGTCCGATCCTACGCTGCTTCCGCCTTCCTTTCGCCGCATGGGTAGACCTTGAAGGGTTCTGCCCCTACCCAGTCGCCATCAGCATCGAAATGGGCAGGCTGGGCGGTGGTAATGAACGGCCCACCTTTATCCTGCCCGAAGAACATCTCAGGCATGAAGACTCCCCACTTGCAGAAGTAGGAGGCGTCCGGGGTATCAGTCAGCAACCACATCCGCAACAGGGACTTGATCACGCTGCGGTCCGATTGCCGGAAGTTGGCTTTATCGCGAGGCTTCGCCCTAGCCGGTTTCCCGTCTCGGACGCTCGCAAGCTATCAAGTCCTACCAACAACTACCTGAGTGGGTCCTTCCCCCACTGGTGATCTGCGCCTCTGGGGCGCGCTGAGATATGCGGGCTAGGGCCGTGGGGCGGACCCCCTGGTCCGCGCGGGACGCCCTCGTCCCGCTCTTCGCGGCGCGATCCGGGGCCTGCCACGAACGAGGAGCCGCCGCCGGGGCCGGTTTTGACAGCGGTCCTGTCATTTCGCTTTCGTAAGCTGTTCTATTTAAAAGACTTGCTGATTTGCGTGACAGGACCGCTGTCGCGGAGCCGCGGCCGCGCTGCTACTCCGGCCACTTCCAGCCGGTGATGGCGGGGCTGTCGATGCCGTGTTCGTAGGCATAGTTCCGGCACTCGATCTGCATGTTGCGGAACTTCTCCTTGGCGTGCGTGCCCACGCGCTGCAGTTCGGGAACGCGGTCGATCGAGTCGATCGCCAGGCTGTAGCGGTCGATCTCGTTGTTGATGGCCAGCTCCATGGGCGTGTTGATATTGCCCTTCTCCTTGTACCCGCGCACGTGGAAATTGTGGTGGTTGGTGCGGCGGTACGCCAGGCGGTGGATCAGCCAGGGATAGCCGTGGAAGTTGAAGATGACCGGCTTGTCCACGGTGAACAGCGAATCGAAATCGCGGTCCGTCAACCCGTGGGGATGCTCCGTGCTGGGTTGCAGCTTGAAGAGGTCCACCACGTTGATGAAGCGGATCTTGAGGTCGGGGAATTCGCCCCGCAGCAGCACGGTGGCGGCCAGGGCTTCCTGGGTGGGGATGTCGCCGGCCGAGGCCATTACAAGCTGCGGCTCCCCGCCCTGGTCGTTGCAGGCCCACTCCCACATGCCGATGCCCTTGGTGCAATGCTCGATGGCGGCGTCCATGCTCAGATACTGGAGGTGGTTCTGCTTGTCGCACACGATGACGTTGACGTAGTTTTCGCTCTTCAAACAGTGGGCAGCCACGGAGAGCAGCGAATTGACGTCGGGCGGGAGATAGATGCGAGTTACCGCGGCGCTCTTATTAACCACCACGTCCAGGAAGCCGGGGTCCTGGTGGGTGAAGCCGTTGTGGTCCTGCCGCCAGACGGTGGAGGTGATGAGCAGGTTCAGCGACGCCACGTCCTGGCGCCAGGACAGGTTATTGCAGATCGACAGCCACTTGGCGTGCTGGTTGAACATGGAATCGATGACGTGCACGAAGGCTTCGTAGGACGAAATGAACCCGTGGCGTCCGGTGAGCACATAGCCTTCCAGCATGCCCTCGACGGTGTGTTCGCTGAGCATTTCCATGACGCGGCCGTCGGGCGCCAGCTCGGTGCCGTCGGCATCCTCGGGGAAGTACTCGGCCAGCCAGAACTTCTTACTTGCGGCGTAGATGGCTTGTAACTTATTGGATGTGTTCTCGTCGGGGCCGAACACGCGGAAGTTACTCATGTTGGCCTTCATGACGTCGCGCAGAAAAGCTCCCAGCGGGGGCACGTTCTCCGCCTCGATGGCGCCCGGCTGGGCGACTGCCTGGGCATACGCGCGAAAGTCCGGCAGGCGCAGCGACCGCTTCAGAGATCCACCGTTCGCGTGCGGGCTGGCGCTCATGCGCCGCGTGCCGGTGGGGGCCAGTTCCTTCAGCTCGGCGATCAGCTTGCCGCTCGCGTCGAATAACTCCTCCGGCTTCTGCGCGCGCATCCAGTCTTCCAGAATGCGCAGTTGGGCGGGATTCTTCTTCACATCCGGCAGCGGCACCTGGTGCGCGCGCCAGAAGCCTTCCAGCCGGTGGCCACCTACATATTCGGGCGCGCCCCAACCCTTGGGCGAGCGCAGCACGATCATGGGCCAGCGCGGACGCACGGCCACGCCGGTGGCACGGCCCTCGCGCTGTACCCGCTGGATCTCCGAAACGCAGTGGTCCACGGTGGCGGCCATGGCCTGGTGCATGCTCTCCGGGTCGGAGCCTTCGACGAAATGCGGCGTCCATCCGTAGCCGCGTAGCAGGTTTTCCAACTCGTCGTGGGTGATGCGCGCCAGCAGCGTGGGGTTGTTGATCTTGTAACCATTCAAGTGCAGGATGGGCAGCACCGCGCCATCGCGCACCGGGCTGAGGAACTTACTAATATGCCAGGATGTGGCCAGCGGACCGGTTTCCGATTCGCCGTCGCCCACCACCGCCGCCACGATCAGGTCCGGGTTATCGAACGCCGCGCCGCAGGCGTGCGAGAGCACGTAGCCGAGTTCGCCGCCTTCGTGGATGGAGCCCGGCGTTTCGGGTGTGCAATGGCTGCCGATGCCGCCCGGAAACGAGAACTGCTTGAAGAACTCGCGCAGCCCCTCTTCGTCCTCGCTCTTCTCCGGGTAAACCTCGGAGTAAGTGCCTTCGAGATACACCGGCCCCAGAACGCCCGGCGCGCCGTGCCCCGGACCGGCCAGGAAGATCATGCTCTGGTCGAACTTCTTGATGGCGCGGTTCAGGTGGACGTAAGTGAAGGCGAGGCCCGGGCTGGATCCCCAATGTCCCAGCAGGCGGTTCTTGATATGGTCCGGCTGTAGCGGCTGCTTGAGCAGGGGATTCTCCCGGAGATAGATCATACCCAGGGCGAGGTAGCGGCAGGCCCGCCAGTAGGCGTCGGTCTTGCGCAATTCGTCGGCGCCGAGCGGCGCCCCCTGAATGGTGGACCGTGCGATCCCATACGCGCTTAACGCGGCGTCGGGCGGTGCGAAGGTGGACATGGTGGACTCCGTATCTACATTCTACTGAGGGTGGGTTACGGTGGGGTGAACGGGGGCCTGGCCGTGGCGCTCCCTCAGCCTCAGTCCGTCGTCAGGAGTATTCGAGGCGAAGGGCGGTTACCCCAGCACCGTCTCCGGCAGATCCACCCCGTCCAGTCCCCAGTCTTCGTGGTTGAAGATCATGGGCGCGCCCAGGCGGCCCATCTGCGCCGTCCAGATCAGCACTTCTTCGTTGTCCACGAACTGCAAGCCCCGAGCAGCGATGCGCTCGAAGAGCTTGGCTTGGCCTTCGGGCGTCCATCCGGAGCCGGAACCGTGCTCGATGTGGTAGATCCGCATGGGCTCACGCAGCATTTCCTCGCGCGCGCCGCCGAAGTGCGCGGTGGCGCAGAAGATGGAGTCGAGGTTCATGGAGAAGAGGTCGAACTCGGGGTAGGCCCGCAGGTCGAACCACTGGCGGCGCGATAGCAGGGTGAAATCGCCGCAGCCGTTGGTGTGCAGGAATACAGCGCTGGACGGCGTGTTGGGACGCGGCGCGGCGGTCCAGTCGCAGCGCCAGGCGCGGAACGGGCCGGCGGCGAGGAGCGAGACCACGTGGGTCCGGCCCGGCTCCAGCGGCAGATCCAGGCGATGAACGGCGCGGCCCTCGGCGTGGAAACTTGCCAGTGGGCGGTCGTCGCCATCGCGGATTTCGAAGGCCATCGGGACGGTTGTCTCCAGGTCCAGAAAGAGCGGTCCCGTACCCTGCTCGGAGGCGGTCACCACCAACTCGGCGCGTCCCTGTGCTTGCATGTTGCCGGCGGCGGCGTCCCAGCGCCATCCCGCGCCCCAAGGTTGCGACAGACCGGGACCGGTTGCCCGGCCTGGGCCCGTCCAGCCGCAGTGGAACAGCTTCATCTCCGCCGCGCCTGCGGACTCCAGCCGGAAGACCTGGGTTGCGCCCGCAACGCGCGGCAATTTGATACGGAAGGAACCCAGGCCGGCGAAACGATGTTCGCCGGCGGTGTTGCCGGCGGCGTCCACTACCCGGAGGTCCAGGGCGCCGCTCTCCGCGGGTTCCAACATCAGGCAGAGCTCGGTTTCGGCGGGCGCGTTGGCGCTCACCACGATCTCGGCGCCGGAGCGGGCGCGGCGGAAGCTCTCGCCGCGGTAGTCATCGAGCATGCCCCAGCGCGCGCCTGGAAGCAGGCCGCTCCCCGGCTGGAACACATCCACGCCTGGCACTCCGGCGCCCACCGCACGCAAGGCCCGGCGCCGTTCCAGGTAAGGCAGCGCATGGCGCAGCATGCCCACGAATCCGCGAAACTCGACGTACTGTTTCAGCGCCCGGCGCACCCGCGGCGCGACCGGGACGGTCAGGTTTACCAGCCGTCCGCCCTTAGCCAGGCGGTCGATGACGTGCTGCGCGGCGTACCACACCGCGGCAATGCGGCCGTGGACGCGGATGGGCCGCAGGCTGGCAGAGCCGCCGCCCGCGCCGCGAGTCCAATCCAAGCGGAAGGCACGGAAGTTGAGCACGCGGGGGTCGCTCCTCGCGGGCAATCCACCGCCATGCACGCGAAACGCGAGGACCTCGGGAAACGGCGCGCTCAGGGGCAGACTCAAACGGCTGCGCCGGCCCACCGATACGCGCGCCAGGGTCTGGTGGCCATGGCCGATCACTTCCAGATCGAGCGGCTCGCCGCCGGTGCCCGGCCCGGGTTCCAGATCGAGCGTCAGCGCGGCGGCGTTCGCGGGGGGCCGGCGCAGCAGCAGCTCGGAAGTCTGGCCTGCCCATCGGAACGGCTCCTGGGCCACATAGCGCTCCACCGGAAGCCAGCCTTTGCCGAAGAGGAGGCCGGCGTCCGGCGCGGCGATGTCGCCGGGGCTCAGCGTCGGGGAGCCGTCGGGCGAGACGGCGAAAGTGCCTTCGCGCCGGTTGATGCGGATCAGGTGGCCGCGGCAGTAGGCGAGTTGCTCCTCGATGGGAGCGCCGGCCGGGACATCGCTCATGGCGTCATGCCGGTCGATGCGGTACATCCGCCCGTCTTCGAGGCGCCGCGCGGCGAAGAAGGCGGCCAGTTCGTCGGAGAACAGAATGTCGATGTTGGTGGCCAGCACGAACTGGCCGCGCGCCCGCCGGATGCCCACGTTCTTGGCGATCATCTGGTAGAGCGCCAGCGCTTCGGCGTGGGCGTAGCGGCGGTGCAATTCCGCGGGCACCTCGATGAAGCGCACCTGGCAGGGGCCGAAATCGCCGGGCCATTGGAGCGCCTGGTGCAGGCGGGGACGATCGGGCGGCGGATTCCACTCCACCAGGATCAGCTCGGAGGGGATGCCGTGCCGCCGCGCCTGAGCGATCCAGCCGCTCACGAACGCCTGCAAGCGAACCAGCGGATTGCCGCCGTGGTCGTCGTTGCGGGCGGTGACGACGAGCGAGAGATACGGCGTGGCGGTGGACATTATTCCGGTTTGGCCGTAAGGCAGAGATGCCAGCCGAAGGCGCGCTCCAGGGCGCGGAACAGTGCCTTGGGCATCAGGCGGAAATACCAGACCATCCTATAACGGTACTCGACGTATTCCGGGATGCTGTAGGGAAAGATGTGGTCCACCATCACGCCAGCGACGCGGAAGCCGTGATCGGCGAGCCACTTCCGTCCCTCCGCCCGCGAGTAGCTGTAGGCCACCGGGCAGCCCACCTGGGCTTCGGCATACTCGGCGATCAGGCGGCGCAGCTTCCAGAACCGGCACTTGCCGTAGACGAACAGAATCCACAGCACCTTCCAGGACCAGCGGTTGTACACCATGATCTTGACGGTGCTCTCCGGGCCGGTGTACTTGCGGATTTCGTCGAGCACCAGGCCGGGATGCGGAGTATGGTGGATCACGCCGAACGAGTACACCAGGTCGTAGGGCTCTACCGGAACGGTCTGGCTGAGCTTCTCGGCGTCGGCCTGCAGGAAGCGGATGCGGTCTTCGAACCCGAAGACCCTGGCCCTCTGGCGCGCCATTTCGAGCGACTGCTCCGTGAGGTCGATGGCGGTGACCTGAGCGCCCGCGCGGGCGAAGCTGATGGTGTCGGTGCCGATTCCGCAGCCGATCTCCAGCACCTTCTTGCCCTTCCACCGTTCGAATTCGGCGAAACGGGGGATGTGCGATTCGACGAAGTACTTGCGTGCTTCGACCTCGTCGAAATACTCCCGGGTGCCGGGCGGTTTCGGCGAATGCCGGACGTTGCAAGGCCGCGTGTTCCAGTACTCGCTGACCTTGGCGATGGGCGTGTTCTCAAAGGACGCAGGCGTACTCATGATACGGAGAATATCCGAATCCCAGTGTAACCCAGTGCGGGGCGCTTAACCGGTTTACGCCATCGCCCCCGAGGCCTATAATCCTAGGTTGGACGTTCTGGACGATTCCCGGCGCCGGCAGTTTTTTTGGGGGCTTTCCAACGGCATCGTTGTTCTGGCTCTGGCCACGGCCTTCTGGTTCGGTATCGCCGCGGCTTTCGGCCCCCGGGCCTGGATAGTTCCGGTGACTGTGCTGAGCGGCGTCTCGACCTTGGCTCTTCTATACGGGGCGGTCCGCGTGCGCCGGAAAGCCGGGGGGTTCGGCATCGCCGACCTTAAGCGCGCCGAGGGAAGCCGCCGCGAGGAAATCCGCGGAATGAGGGTGTGCTTCCTCTGGGCCGCGGTGGCCGAAACCCTGGCGGTATCGATCGGCGTGGGTCTGGCCATGCACTACCACCGGCAGGACCAGGTCTGGCCGGCGATCGGGCTGGGAGTGAGCCTGCATTTCGCTCCCCTTGCCTGGGTGTTTCGCGTTCGGGTCTACTATGCGACGGCGCTGGTGGGTTCGGCGATTTGCCTGGCGGCACTGCTGACGCCGGCGGCAGTGCTCGGCGCGGACGCGCGGACGGTGTTCCTGGGTCTGGCCATGGGGATCTGCGTCTCGGGCACCGCCGGGTTCGCCGTGCTTCGGGCAGACCGGATGGCGGCGGCTTGGGACGAACCGCCTTAGCCGGAGGGTCCCGCACCGCCGCGAACCGCCGGGTATAATGTGGTCTTACAGAGGCTTAGGTTCTGCCGGGGAATCACCAGTCCGGTCGCGGTTCGGGAGAGTGTCGGAGCCGCGACCGCAGGCGAGCGGCCGGCACGGTAGTTTCGGAACGGGCCCTGAGCGCGGTTCAGTTCGGATGATTCGCTTATTTCGAGTTTTCGTGCCGGCTGGCACGCTCACGATGCTGATGTCCGAGCTGCTTTGGGTGACGGCTGCATTCCTGCTGGCCGCTTTTGCCATCCTTCCCACCGACCCGGAGCTGTACCTCCTTTACGACAATGGCATGGCGCGCATCCTGGTGGTGGTGTTGAGCATGATAGTCGCGCTGCACTTCCACGATCTGTACTCGGATCTGCACGTGAAATCGCGCATCCTGCTGCTTCAGCAACTCTGCATGGTGGCCGGGATCGCCTTCCTGTTGCAGGGCCTGATCAGCTACGTGTATCCGGGCCTGCGGTTGCCGCTGCGGGTGATGGTGCCGGGCTGCGCCCTGGCGATCCTCATTATCTTCGTCTGGCGCATCGTATTCAGCACATACGTGTTGCAGGTTGTCGGCCGGGACAGAGTGCTGCTGGTGGGAGCCACGCCGCTGCTCGGCGAGATCGGCCGCTACATCGAAGAGCATCCCGAGAAGGGTTCGCAGGTCATCGGGTACGTGACCGGCGAAAACCCGCCGGGGACGCGACAGGCCGGCGGAGAGGTTCTCGGCGGGTACCCGGAGTTGCGGGAGATTGTCGAAGCCACACGGCCCAATCGCATCATCGTGGGCGTGCCGGAGCGGGCCGATGGTCTGCCGATGGCCGAGTTGCTGGACCTGCAATACGCCGGGCAGATCGTGGAAGAAGCGGCCGGCGCGTACGAGAGTTTGGCCGGGCGAGTGTGCCTGAATGCGCTGCGGCCCGAGCAGATCGTCGCATCGGGAGAGTACGGGCCGCATAGCCAGGACATCCTGTTCCAGACGACGATGAACCGTGCGCTGGCACTCCTGGGGATGGTGGCATCGTTCCCGTTAATGCTGGCCGCCGCGGTGGCTGTGCGGCTGTCTTCGCCGGGGCCGGTTCTGAACCGGCACATCCGCGTGGGGCGGGACGGAAGGCCGTTCACGCTGTATAAGTTTCGTTCCCTTCGCGGCCCCGCGGGCGAGGCCGGCATTTGGGCGCCGAAGGACGACCCGCGGGTGACCCGGGTGGGCCGGATCCTGCGATTCACCCGCGTGGACGAACTGCCGCAGTTGTTCAACGTGCTGCGCGGCGACATGGCGATCACGGGTCCGCGCGCCGAGCGGCCGGACCTCGTTCACAGGCTGACAGAGATGATTCCCTGCTATCCCCAGCGGCACGTGGTGCGGCCGGGAATCACCGGTTGGGCACAGATCAACCAGGAAAGCGCCTTGGTCCAGGATGCCATCACCAAGCTGGAGTACGACCTGTACTACATCAAGAACATGTCGGCCAGTCTGGATACCTATATCCTGTTGCACACCGTGAAGGCGGTGGTGCTGTCGCGGGGGGCGGATTGAGCCTGCATTTCCGTACCTGACCGGCTCGCGGCGCGGCGCTGACTCGCCGCTTGCAGACTATTGAGACCTGGTTGCCGGCCGAGACGGAGAACTTCACCGGCTTGGCCCGCATCAACCGCGAACCTGCCGGCGAGGCCGCCCCCCTCGATTCCCCGCAGCGGATAGCGCGGCACGTGGATTTGGCGGAGCCCCCGGTATACGGCCAGCAGGAGAATGGCGCGTACAAGGGCCGTTTCGAGTCCGCCTGCTATCACCCGCTGCTGCGCCGCTGTCCGGCAACGGAATGCGGGCAGGGATGTCGCGTTTCCGGCCGACGCGGCCAGTTAGGCGGCCGAGCCACAAGCCGGTGGTCTGGCACAAGTATCTTCTCTCCACCAGGCGGCGAGTTGCAAGACGGCATGCCAGGCGGTGGTCCGGTTCCACAACCGGCGTGGCGCCGCCGAACAGTGGATCCAAGAAGACAAGCGGGCGGTAAAGACGACCCGGCTCAGTTGCCATCGGTTCCCGTCTAACCAGGTGCGGCTTTGGTTGAGCCCGCTCGCGTATCACTTGGGAAACCCGTGGCCGTGGCGCCCACTGGGCCGGGTGCTGCCGAAGAGGATGCATAACTAACCACTGACGAATTTGTAACAACGGTTAATCAAGACCGGCCGCAGACTAGTCAAACACGCGCGCTAAACAGAAGAAGGAGATCCCCCGGCTCTGCCGGGGTGGCAGTAGACGTTTGACATTTCCGGGAGTCTTCCGTGGGGTGGCGACCGACTCGTGAGCCTGTAGGCAGACAGGGTGCGGCGAGTGGCGCACACGCCCGCACGCGTTGCGTTGGCTCCGCGCTTGAGCGGCGCCGGGTGTGAAGATCGGAGCAGGGAGCATTGCGGTGTGACGAAGACTGCCTGCCGGGAACCGCGACGCAGCCGCACGCGCGGTTTTTGGGGCCGCGTCAGCGACCCCCTAAGCCGCTTTGAGCGGCTCAAATCCTAAAGCCCCCGGCTCTGCCGGAGGATACTTACTACTAGCTGCCCTTGGCCGGAAGCCATCCGAGCAGGCGGCAGTTAGGGGCGATGGTAGGAAGGATCGCCACATTTCCGGTGGCAACCGGCTGGCGTGGGGGCGGCGAAATTGGGCAAAAGCGGCGCTTGGTGGAGACGAAGATAGAACTCGTGGGATCAAAGGACGGCTGATGGGGGATGCCGACCAGGCCCCTGGAGTGCAAGATGTACACTCCGGATCGTAACGATCGAGTACCGGTACGGTCACTAGCATCTTGGGTCGGCGACAGATCATCGGATAAGAACACTCAGGAAGTTCGTTTCACCAAGTACACCCTTTTAGGAGGAGAATTAGATGATTAAGCTGGTTCGCGTGGCCGCCGGCCTCGCATTTCTGACGTTGCCCGGTTGGGCAGAGACTATTCTGTACGATTTTGGAAACCCCATCGGAGGGCCGGTGGGCGCCGCACAAGAAACGATCCCTGGCGATCCAGCCGGTGGCCCGAGTTTGACTGCCTACGGCTATACGGCTGCCAACGTTCCGCTGAACCTGTATTGGAAGAACGCCGGAACCGATGAACACGGTCTGGGCTTCGTTGGCACGTTAGACAACGAGGAAACCCTGAATGCCGCTGGCACAGCCTACGCCAACTACGTTGAGATCGGAGTCGGGCCGATCCTGTCATACACCAACCCGCAAATCCGCATTCAAAGCGTCACCGAGTCCGAGTCGTGGGATCTCTGGGGAACCAACACGCTGGGCAACGATAGCACCTTTGTCTTGTTGCTGTCCTCGCAGACCGCCGACAATACCTTTGTAAGCCTCCCGGACTGGGGAACGTACAAATACTACGCAGTGACCGTTCACCCCGATTCCAGTTCGGCGAGCAACAACATATTGTTCGATTCCATCGAGGCCAACGGCGTGACGCCGGAACCGGGGACGCTGTCGATGATGGCCGGCGGGATCATGCTGGCATTAGTGCTACGCGTTAAGGCGCGCCGCATCCAGGGGTAGCTACCCAGGGGGAGCGGAGCGGCGCCGCAGGCCCGTCTGCGCCGGGGCGGTCTGCGGCGACTTTCACCGCAACTCCCGGACCGGCGGCGCGGCGGACGGGATACCGTTGAGCGTGTAAACCTGGACGGGGGGCGGCTGCTGGCCGGAGGCGGCGTGAGCTGTCGGCGGACTGGCGGGGATAGGATGCGAATCGGATTGAGAGCAGGCCGCGGTGCGCTGCGGCTACACGCTGCCAGCCGGTTGGCTCAACTGGAGCCAACGTGAGCCGTTGCGGCTGCCAACTCCGCGGCTACGGCTTCGATTTGCGCGGGCTCCAGTTCCGCGTACATCGGCAGGGAGAGGACCTCGGTGGCGGCTTGTTCGGCGACCGGGAAATCGCCCCGGTGGTATCCCAAACCGCTCCAGGCCGGCTGTAGATGGACGGGCGTGGGGTAGTGAATTCCGGTGTGGATTCCAGAGGCCAGCAACCGCGCCCGCACCTGGTCGCGCCGCGCCACGCGGATGGTATAGGCGTGGAAGACGTGCCTGGCCCAAGGCATCGTAGCGGGTAGCGTGACCGCGCTTGCGGCCAGCAGTTGGGAATACCGCCCGGCGTGGGCGATGCGGGCTTCGGTCCAGGCTTCCAGGTGGCGGAGCTTGACGCGCAGAATCGCGCCCTGAATGCCCTCCATCCGGTAGTTGTAGCCCCGCAGACGATGCTCGTATTTCTTGTCAGTGCCCCAATCGCGCAGCAGTCGGACGGCTTCGGCGTAGGCGGAGTTGCCGGTCACCACCATGCCGCCTTCTCCGCAGGCGCCCAGGTTCTTGGTGGGGTAGAAGCTGAAGCAGGCGAGGTCGCCGAGCGACCCAGCGCGGCGCCCCTTGTACTCGGCGGCGTGGGCCTGCGCGGCGTCTTCGACGACCACCAGGCGGCGGCGCCGTGCGATATCCAGAATCGGGTCCATATCGGCGGGTTGGCCGTACAGGTGGACCGGCAGAATGGCCTTGGTGCGCGGCGTGATGGCGGCTTCAACCCGGGCGGGGTCGACGTTGAATGTCCGCGGGTCGATATCCGCCAGGACCGGCGTGGCGCCGGTGTAGCCGATGGCGGCCACCGTGGCGATGAACGTAAACGGCGTGGTGATCACCTCGTCGCCGGGTCCAACGCCAGCCGCCAGCAGCGCCAAATGCAGGGCGCTGGTGCCGGAGTTCGTGCCGATGCCGAATGCGGCGCCGCAGGCCGCGGCGAACTCAGTCTCGAAGGCGGCCACTTCGCTTCCCAGGATGAAGGCGGTTTCGTCCAAGGCACGGCTCAGGGCCGCGTCGAGCTCTCCGCGGATGGCGCGGTGCTGGGCCTTGAGATCGATGAGCGGGACCAAGATTCATGGTATCGCACGCGGCGCCGCGGGAAAGCCGCATACTGGAGAGGATGGCCCAGGCTCCCCAGCCGTTCGAGATCGAAATCGCCGTGCCGCCGAGGATATCGACGGCCTCGGCCACGTCAACAACGTCACGTATCTCCGCTGGGTGCAGGAGGTGGCCGCGGCCCACTGGAGGTCGGCGGCGCCGCCTGAGGACCAGGCGCGAACGCTGTGGATCGTGCTGCGGCACGAGATCGACTACAAGCAGCCGGCGCGGCTTGGGGATACGGTGTTGGCCCGCACGTGGGTGGGTTCGGCCAGCCGGGTGAAGTTCGAGCGGTTCACGGAACTGCGGCGCGCGCGGGACGGGGCGCTGCTGGCTGCCGCGCGGACGCTGTGGTGTTCGGTGGACGCCCAGACGCTGCGGCCGGCGGCGGTGAGCGGCGAGGTGCGGGCGGCGTTTTCGGTGGAGTGAGGGGCTATGCGACTGGACGCCGCTGCAAAAGATGGTGCAGGTGCATCCAAATCAATGCCACAATGCAGAGGAAGAAGCTGGTCTTGGCCGGCCCGCCATAGCAAGGCATAACCCGCCAAAGTGAAAGCCAGACGCTGACCGGCAACGCCACCAAACCGGAAACTGCGAGCCAGCGGGGCGCTGGACGGTTCCGCAGGCCCTGCACCAGCAGCACAACAGACGAAACGAAGCAGACCAAGGGCGACAGTTTCTCCATCACCCCCATCTGCACCCAGAGGTGGCACGGATCGAACCCGGTTGCCCGAGGGGGTGGCGTCCCGTGAAACCACGTCCCGACCACAAAGTCCGCCGCGAACGCCACCAACACAGCCCCGCTGCTGACTCGATAGCCGATCTTCATGCGTCTCATAAAACACCGCCGCCGCCTGGTTTGTTCCCGCACCACCCCGATTACCGTTCCGCCCGCCACTTTCGCTATTATTGGATAGTAGGACGGCCCCGACCATCCCCCCGCGCGATTTCGCTCGCGCACGAACCCGACTGACGTGATTCATGAAAAGTAGCAATCCAACCATCCGCAATATCGCCATCATCGCCCATGTGGACCATGGGAAGACCACCCTCGTCGACGCCATGCTCAACCAGAGCGGCATCTTCGGGTCCCACGAGGAACACGTGGACCGCGTCATGGATTCCAACGACCTGGAACGCGAGCGCGGCATCACCATCCTCGCCAAGATCACCGGCGTCCGCTACCACGGCGTCAAGATCAATATCGTGGATACGCCCGGCCACAGCGATTTCGGCGGCGAAGTGGAGCGCGCGCTGAAGATCGTGGACGGCGTCATGCTGCTGGTGGACGCCTCCGAAGGCCCGCTGCCGCAGACCCGCTACGTGCTCTCGAAGGCGCTCGAAGCCAAGCTGCCGCCCATCGTGGTGATCAACAAGATCGACCGCCCCGACGCGCGCGTGCAGGAGGTGCTCAACGAGATCTACGACCTGTTCATCGATCTCGACGCCACCGTGGACCAGCTCGATTTCCCGGTGCTCTACGCCGTCGCCAAGACGGGCGTGGCCAAGCGCACCATGGAAGACCCGTCCACCGATCTGCGCCCGCTGTTCGACGCCATTATCGAGCATATCCCGGCGCCGGTGGGCGATCCCGAGGGCGTGCTCCAGATGATTATCGCCAACCTGGATTACAGCGACTACCTGGGGCGCCTGGGCATCGGGCGCGTGTTCAACGGCACGCTGAATTACGGCGACACGGTGGCCATCGCCAAGCGCGACGAATCGTTCCACACCACGCGCATCACCAAGCTCTATTCGTTCGAAGGCCTCAAGCGCGTGGATGAAACCGTGGGCCGGCCGGGCGACATCCTGGCGATCGCCGGGGTCGAGGGCATAACAATCGGCGAGACTGTCACCAACGCCGAGACACCCGAACCGTTGCCGCTGATCCAGATCGATGAGCCCACCATCGCCATGGCATTCACCATCAATACCTCGCCGTTTGCGGGCCGCGAGGGGCAATGGGTGACGTCGCGCAACCTGCGCGACCGGCTCGACAAGGAACTGCTGACCAACGTCTCCATCCGCGTGGAGGAACTCGGCCACGACACCTTCAAGGTGATGGGCCGAGGGGAACTGCAGCTTGCCATTCTCATCGAGATGATGCGCCGCGAGGGCTTCGAACTGGCCGTGGGCAAGCCGGAAATCCTCACCCGCACCATCGATGGAAAGTTGCAGGAGCCGGTGGAGCACCTGGTGATCGATTGCCCGGAGAGTTTCCTCGGCGTGGTGATCGAGAAGATCGGTTCGCGCAAGGGTAAGATGGCCAAGATGGTGAACCACGGCTCGGGGCGGGTGCGCCTGGAGTTCACCATTCCGTCGCGCGGCCTGATCGGGCTGCGCAGCGAGATCCTGACCGACTCGCGCGGCACGGCGATTATGAATTCGCTGTTCCACGGCTACATCGCGTGGCAGGGAGAGATCCCGACGCGGCCCACGGGGTCGCTGGTGGCCGACCGCCCGGGCCGAGTTACCGGCTATGCCACCTTCAACCTGCAGGAACGCGGCGAGATTTTCGTGGCGCCCGGCACGGAAGTTTACGAGGGCATGATTGTGGGCGAGAATGCCCGTGACGCCGACCTGGACGTGAACATCGTCAAGGAAAAGAAGCTCACCAACATGCGGGCGTTGACGGCCGACGAAGCCATTCGCCTGGTGCCGCCGCGGATTCTGAACCTGGAGCAGGCCATCGAATTCATCCGCGACGACGAGTACGTGGAGGTGACGCCGGTGTCGATCCGGCTGCGGAAAAAGGTGCTGAAGGCCAATCAGCGGTAGCGGCGCGGTACCCTGAGATTCATGATCCAAAGACCTCTGATTCTCGGCGCCAAGGGCACACTGGGCGGGCAACTCATGAAGCTGTACCCCGGCGCCATCGGCTGGGACCGGGAAGACGTTGACGTTCTCGATTTCCCCTCGCTTCGCGCCAGGGTGGCGGGGCTCGGCGCGGCCCCGGACGCCATCGTCAACGGCGTGGCGTTCAACGATGTGGACGGCGCCGAGGACCACCCGGACCGCGCCTTCGCCCTCAATGCCGGTTTCCCTGGAGCGCTGGCGGTGTACGCCGCGGAGTTGGGGCTGCCGCTGGTCCACTACAGCACCAACTACGTGTTCGACGGCGTGCGGGGCGAGTACGCCGAGGCGGACCCGCCATCGCCCCTCTCGGTGTACGGCCGTTCCAAACTGCGCGGCGAGCAACTGGTCGCCGAAGCCGGCGGCCGCGCCTACGTGCTGCGCACCGCGGTGATCTTCGGACCCAAGGGATCGAGCGACCTTTCCAAGAAGAGCTTCGTCGATCTCATGCTGGACTTGTCGGCGAAACGGGACACCATCCAGGCGGTCTCCGACGAGATCAACAGCGTCACCTACGCGCCGGATCTGGCCGCCGCCACGCGGGGCGTGCTCGAGTCCTTGCCGGCGCCGGGGGTGTACCACGTCACCAACAGCGGCGCGGCCAGTTGGTTCGATTTCGCGCGGGAGATATTCCGCATCGCGGGGCGGCCGGTTACCGTGCTGCCGGTCTCCTCGACCCACTTCCCGCGCAAGGCGGCGCGCCCGCCAAAAGCCGTTCTCCTCAATACCAGGCTGCCGTTGCTGCGCCCGTGGACGGCGGCCCTGGCGGAGTTCCTGGGTCCGCACTAGCCGTGGCATCGAGGCCCACGCGGTGTAGAAAATCCCACGCATGCCGATAAGCCAAAAGAGGTGACAATGTACGGCGCGCCTCGATTGGGGTAGCTGGTTCCAGTGGCTTCTTCGTCCAAACAACTCGCGTCCCAGGCCGGCGATGAGAAGAGCCTTCTACCAGCCGTACAGACGCTGGTTCATGGCATCGCCGTGCATGCGGTGAAGGGCGAAGTGGAGGAAGACCGCCAGTTTCGCGCCCGCTTGCACAAGATCTCGGAGGCTGTTTCGGAACAGCCCTCCTGGATGGATACGATGGCGGCCGCGGACTCCGCCGTCACTTCCTTGCGGGATCACAACGACCGGGTGCACAAATATCACCGCGCTCATATCTCGGAATTGCGGGCCGTGATCCAGACGTTCGTGAGCACGCTGGAGGACCTTACCATAGCCGGTCCCAAGCTGATGCGGGAGTTGCGGGAGATCGAGAAACAACTCGCCGCGGCGGTCAACCCGGAGGCCATTCGGGGACACAAAGTCAGCCTTGCCAAGTGCCTGGCCGAAATCCGGGAGGAAGCGGAACGCCACAGGCAATCCTCGGGAGCAAACGCGTCTCAAGATCCGGTCACCGGCTTGGAGGGCCGGCCGGCCGCCGAAGCCGCCCTGGTCGCGGCGTGCGCGTCCGACAGTCCCGTCTGCGCCGTGGCGGTGTCCATCGACCGGCTGTCCCTCTACAACCGCCGCTACGGGCGGGATGTCGGCGACAAGGTGCTCCACTTCTTCGTGGAATTCGTGAAGCGGGCTTTCGAAGGCGACATCCGGTTGTATCGCTGGACCGGCCCCGCGGTGGTGCTGATGCGCCACGGCTCTCCCGACGGCATCCAGGCCGAAATGCGCCGTGTGTTCGATCCCAGACTCCAATTCGAAGTCGATTCCGGGTCGCGGTCGATCCTGCTGGCCATCGGCGCGTCCTTCCTGGTGGTGCCGATGATGGTCGATTCCCTGCTCGTGGTGAACAAGATCGACTCGTTCGTCGCCGAGTAGGCGCCGCGCGTGCCGCCGGTCCGGGGCGCTCCGTTCCCTGCCGCCAAGGGCATGACGGGTCTCACTCTACCAAGGGGCGGCGGAGATCTCCATTTGGCGAGGGTAGAACGGTCATTGGCTCCCTGAGATGTTTTGGCTTCCGGAGGATCAGCACCAGCGGGATGATGAGCAGAAACACGATTCCAATGATCTGGAACACCGTCAGGAAGCTCAGCACCGACGCTTGTCGTCGCACCTCACCGTAGAGCATCGCCACGGCCTGGCGATTCGCGGTCACGGGATCGGAACCATTCCGCACCAGCATCGCCTGGGTCTGGCTCAGCATCCCTCGCGCGGCTGAATCGTAGGACGTCACATGGGCGCCCAGCACCGACTGGTTGGACTGGGCGCGCCGAGCGAGCCATGTCGTCACGAACGAGATGCCGACGCTCGAACCGATGTTCCGCATCACGCTGTAGAGCGCCGTGGCATAGCCGGTCTCGGGCTTGGGGATCGGGTCCATCGTCAGTGTCGTGAGCGGGACGAAAACGAACGACATGGCGAGGCCCTGGCTGATCTGCCACACCAGGATGTCCCAGGTTCCGGACTGGAGGTTCATGTGGGAAAATCCCAGGAGGGAAATGCCACCAAGGGCGAAACCGAACGCCAACATCCAGCGGCCGTCCCAGCCGCGGCCGAGCAGGTACCCCACGAGAGGCATGCACAGCGCCGTGCCGATGCCGCGCGGGCTGGTCCAAAGGCCCGCCGTGGCGGAAGTCCAGCCGAGCAGGGTCTGCATGAAAAGCGGCAGGAGAACCAGGCTGCTGTAAAGCACGAACCCGAGCACCGTCACAAAGAAGATGCCGACGGCGAAGCTCCTGTATCTCAGCAGATCCAGGTGAACGATCGGCTGGTTGACGAGCAACTCCCGGATGACGAAACCGATCAGGAAGACAGCCGCGGCGATGGCCAGCGAGACGATGAAGCGCGAGCCGAACCAGTCGTCTTCCTGACCCTTATCCAGCATGATCTGCAGCGCACCCATGCCCACGACAAGCATGCCGAATCCCCAGAAGTCGGCGCGTAGCGAGCCGCGACGCATGTATGGCGGATCGATGACGAACAGCGAAATCAGGATGAGGCTGGCGATCCCGACCGGCAGGTTGATGTAGAAGACCCAGCGCCAGGAATATGCGTCGGTGATCCATCCGCCCAGCGTGGGGCCGAGTATTGGCGCGGCTACGATCCCCAGCCCAAAAAAACCCATGGCTTTGCCGCGCTCTTTAGGCGGGTACTCCTCCAGCAGCACCGCCTGGGATAGCGGCTGCAGCCCTCCGCCGGTGATGCCTTGCATCACGCGAAAGAAAATCAGCATGGGCAGCGATGGCGCGAGGCCGCACAAGAGGCTCGACACGGTGAAGCCCGTCACCACCGTCAGGAGGATGCGTTTGCGGCCGAAGTAGTTAGCCAGCCAGCCGCTCATGGGCAGAATGATGGCATTGGCCACCAGATACGAGGTGAGCACCCAGGTGGCTTCCTCCGTGGTGGCCGAAAGGTTCCCCGCAATATGGGGCAGGCTGACGTTGACGACGGAAGTGTCCAGCACCTCCATCACGGCGCTCGACATCACGGCGATCGTTACCAGGCTCCGGCGCGATATCATCCCAGATCGGATTTTAACCGAGTGCGCCGCCAGCGAGCGTTTGCGTCAACCCCGCGGAGCGTGGATGGGCATGGCGCGCATCCGCTGGCCGGTCGAGTCGAAGACGGCGTTGGCGATGGCCGGAGCGATGGCGATGATGGGCGTTTCTCCCGCACCCGCCGGTTCCAGGTCCTTGCGGTCCAGCAGGACGACGTCCAGTTTGGGCAAGTCCCGGAACCGCGGGACGGCGTAGGAGGCGAAATCCCCGTTGGTCAACCGCCCGTCCTTGAAAAGGATCTCCTCCCGCAGCGCCGGGCCGAGGCCCATCATGATGGCCCCTTCCACCTGCGACCGCAGGTTGGCCGGATTCAAGATGGCGCCGCATTCGAACGCCTGGACGAACTCGATCACCCGCGGCGCGCCGGTCCGAGGGTCCACTTCCACCTCGCAGCAGGCCGCCACCACGGAGTTCTTCTCGGTGCCGCAGGCCAGGCCGATGCCAGTCCCCGATCGGCGCTTCTTCCGCCGTTCCAGCCAGCCGAACTTCTCCGTGGCCGCCTTCAGCACGTTCCGGATGCGGTCGTTATCGAGATGCGAAAGCCGGAATTCCAGTGGGTCCTTGCCGGCCGCCTCGGCCAACTCGTCGGTGAACGCCTCGCGGGCGAAGTTGTTCGCGGTGGCCGCCAGCACGCGGTACGATCCCGTCCGCAGCGGCGAGGAGGATGGCATGAATCGCACCCGCGTATTGGGGATGCGGTAGGGAGGATCGATGGCCGACGAGCCGGAATTGTAGTTGGTGAAGTCCCAGGCCGAGATGGAGTTGTCCGCGTCCAGGCCGGCTTCCACTTCAATCAGCGCGGCGGGGCGAAAGTACGCCCACGTGAATTCTTCCGCGCGCGTCCACTGCACGGCTACCGGGTGGCCGGTCTCCTTAGCCAGACGGGCGGCTTCCAGGGCCGCTTCTCCGGTGTGTTTGCCGCCGAAGCCGCCGCCGAAGTGAGGCACCACGACTCGGACCCGCTCGGCCGGTACGCTGCAAACCTCCGCCAGCGTCTGGCGGACACTCCCGGGGTTGCTCGTGCCGGTCCAGACTGTGAGGCGGCCATCCTGCCACTCCGCCACGGCGGCGCGCGGTTCCATGGGGGCATGCTGCGCGTAGGCGACCCGATACGTGGCTTTCAGCCGGCGCCGCGCTTCCGCCAAGCCCTTCTCCACCGAGCCTCGGCCTTGCGCCTGGGGCCGCCCCTGCTGGCTGGCATGCTGCTTCAAGTAGTCGAACAGGGTGTCGCTCGATGGCTGCTCGACGGTCTTCCATTGGGCCGTTGCGGAGATGGCCTCCATTGCCTTACGGGCGGCGAAGGCGGTGGGCGCGGCGCATCCTACGAAGCTGCCGTCGCGCACCGCCTTCACCCCGGGCATCTTCTTCGCCGCCGCCAGGTCCACGCTGTCGAGCGTGGCGCCGTAGGATGGCGGCCGCAGCACGCGGCCGTAGAGCATGCCCGGCCGCACAATGTCGCTGGGGAAGCGGTGCGCGCCGGTCACCAGGCCGCGGGCGTCCAATCGGACCTGGGGCTTCCCCAGGATTTGCCAGTCCTTAACCGCCGTGAGTGCCGTCCCCTCGGGAAGAACGTTCTTGTAGGCTGCCGCCAGTTCGGGTGAGCGGGCGAGGTCGGCATAGCCGAATGTCTTGCCTGCGAACTGCACGGCTCCATTGCGCACCTCCAGGCCGGCGGCATCCGCCCCGAGCTGCCGGCCGGCCGCGGTCAACAACAGGGCGCGGGCGGCGGCCGCCACTCTCCGCACCTGCGGCACGCTGCGTGGGGTGGTGCCGCTGCCGGCGGTGCCTCCGTCGTTGGGCGTGCGATCGGTGTCCCCCATGACCATACAAATGCGATCGAGCGGCGCCCGCAATTCTTCCGCCGCAGCCATGGCGAGTTCGGTAAGCGCGCCCTGGCCTTCCTCTATCTTGCCGTTGAGGATGGTGATGAAACCGTCCTCCCCGATATGCAGCCTGGTATCGAGCGTTCCGGCTCCGGCGCCAGCGCCTCGCTGGGCTTCCGATGCCGGGGCCGTTGCCACAATCAGGAGGCCCGCGCCGGCCATCTCGAAAAACTCCCGGCGGTTCAGGGCAACGCCCCGCTTGGGCTCCAGTTCCTCCGGACGAAACGAACGAGTGGACATGACTGGCTCCTAATCCCTCTTCCCCGTGGACTCCGCTGTGCGCCGCACCGCGGCCTGAATCCGGCGATAGTCGGCGCAGCGGCACAGATTCCCGTTCAGCCCCTCGACGATTTGCGCATCGGTTGGCCGGGGATGCGCAGTCAGCAGCGCCACCGTCCGCAGGACCATGCCAGGCGTGCAGTAGCCGCACTGCACCGCCCCTTCGTCCAGAAAGGCTTGCTGGACCGGGTGCAGCGCCCCGTTCCGGGCCAGTCCCTCGATGGTGACGATGTGGTGGCCCTGAGCCTCGTGTGCGGGAGTGATGCAGGAGAGAACCGGCCGGCCATCAAGCAGGACCGTACACGCGCCGCACTGGCCCTCGCCGCAGCCGTATTTGGTTCCGGTCAGTCCCAGGTCCTCTCGCAGAACTTCCAACAGGGGCCGCTCGGCCTCCGTTTCCACGTCGCTGGTTTTTCCGTTCACCGTAAACCGGATGCTGGCCATATAGTTTGGACCTCCCGGCGCACCGCTCAAACGAGCGCCGCTCTCGATTATATGTCCGTGCGTCGAGGAGGTGGATCGTGCAGGCGAGCGATTCGCCTTGGGACGCTTCTCCTTTAGCCGACATGGCTATGGCGGAGATCCTCTTGACCCTGACCATGTTTCTGGCGTGTCTGGCGTTCGCTCGCTTTGCCGAGACTCGCCGGACACGAGAGGCCGTCTGGTTTGCGCTGTGGACGTCGGCCGCCGGGCTCACTAAGGGGACCGGTTGGGCGGTCTTTCCGATTCCGCTCGTAGTCGTGCCTGCATTGCGCGGCTGGAAGCTGCTTCTAGAGCTGCCCATGAGGGTGGCCGCCGGGCTGATCGCTCTGCTCTGTCTGCCCTGGCAGGTGGTCACAATGCAGCTTGTGATTCCCACACGGCCGCAGTCGATGACGTACTGGGAGTATGTCCTGCCGGCAATGGTTTCCATGACTACAATGATGGTCACGGTGCCGGGAGTCTCCGTCTTCGCGGGCGGAGTTATAGGCGCTTATTCCACTGTATGGTTGGGCCGCCGGTTGGGCAAGCCGCCGGGGTACTGGTTGTCCCTTTTGGGACTGATTCTGGCAACCTGGGTGTTCCACGTGGTGGTGCCGGCGAGCGCGGAGCCCCGGCGCGTGCTCCTGGCGCTGCCTCCGCTGCTTGTGTTTGCGGGCGCGGGGGCGTCGGCAATTGGAGACCGCCTGTCGCGTGAGCACGGGCGGCGTACGGGCGCCGCGCTGTTTCTGCTGATTGCGGCCGGGGCGATGTTCTTCGCGTGGCCGTTCCAGCCCAAGCAAGGGCGTGGATTCCTGGCAGTGGCTGCGGAGTTGCACCGCCTGATGCCTCCGCAGTCGGGTGCGCTGTTGGTGTCGGATTCGAACGGGGAAGGCTCGGTGATCGCCGAGTTTGCCTTGCTGGACCCGGATCCCCGTGTTTACCTGATACGCGCTTCGAAGTTGTTGGCCTCGCAAAGCTGGACCGGCGACAACTACAAGAGCGTCGTGCGGAACGGCGAGCAGTGCGCCAAGCTGATCGGGTCCATTCCCATCAGCTTCCTGGTAGTGGACCGCCGTGTGGATTTCCACCGGGTCGAGTTTCAGGACTTCGTTGAAGAGATGCTGCATGCCCATGCCGCCGAATGGCGGCTGGTGCGTGAGTTCCCTTCGCCCGGAGGGTCCGCTACCGCCATCGCCCTGTACAGGTGGAGCGGCGGGCCGCGTCCGCTGCTGAGTCTGCCCGAGCAGACACTGCCCTTCCGATATACACTCGGGCCCGGTGCGGCGCATCGGGACTGAGACTTGCCGTGCGGGTCCCCGGGAAACGCTCCGGCAATGCGGCGGATTACGCCTTGCGGCGCGCCGATGGCGCCGGCGCGCGCACAACCACCACGGGAATCAAACCGGTGCGCTCTTCCGTAATGGCTGGCCGTATGGTGTGCGAAGCCAGTTCGCGGTTGAGCGTGGCGACGAATTCCTGAATCTGGGCCTGCATCCCGCTCATCTTGGTGCGCATGTTGAGGATGATCTCGACACCCGCGAGGTTGACGCCCAGGTCGCGGATGAGGTGAAGAATCACCTCCAGCCGCTCGATGTCCTCCTGCGTGTACAGCCGCGTATTGCCTTCGCTGCGCGAGGGTTTGAGCAAGCCTTCGCGCTCGTAGAGACGCAGTGTCTGCGGGTGGATGCCGTATTGCTCGGCCACGGCGGAGATCATGTACGCGGCTTTGGACTTGGGTTTGGCCATGGCTAGATCTCCTTAACCTTGGACCAGACTTCGGCCCGCGGGTCCTCGGGCTGAAGCTTGGCCAGTTCGCGCAGCAGTTCGCGGGTGCGCTCGTCGCGCGGATCGGGCGCTTGTATGGCGACTTCCACGATCTGGTCGCCGCGGACATTCGTCCTGGAATTCAGAACGCCCTTCTCGCGCAGCCGGAACTTCTGGCCGTTGCGGGTGCCCTGGGGAATCTTGAGAAGCGTCCGGCCGTCGATGGTGGGCACCTCGATCTTGGCGCCGAGAGCCGCTTCCCAGACGGTGATGGGTAGATCGATTTCGATGTCGTCTCCCTCGCGGCCGAAGAACGAATGGTCTTCCACATGGGTGGTGATATAAAGATCGCCGGGGGGCGCGCCCATGGTGCCGGCGTTCCCTTTGCCTGGGACGCGCAGCCGCGAGCCGGTGCGGGCGCCCGGAGGAATGCGGACCTCGACGGTTTCCTTGCGCGTGACGCGGCCATCGCCCCCGCACTCGGGGCAGACGTTCCGCAACCGCCCGGAGCCGCTGCAGCGAGGGCAGGTCAGGTTGAACTTCATAGCCCCGGCCATCTGCGCGACGTTGCCCGTGCCCTTGCACTGCGGGCAGGCGACTTCACCGGCGCCGGTCGCGCCGGAGCCGCGGCAGGTGCCGCACGCCTCGTAGCGGGTGATCTCCATGCGGGCCTGGGTGCCGCGGATGGCCTGCCAGAAATCGATGTACATTCCGTACTCGAGATCGCCGCCTTTTTCCGCCAGGGGCTCGTGCGCGCCTCCGCGGCCAGTGAAGAACTGGGAAAAAATGTCGCGAAAGCCGCCGCCGGTTTCGGTGCGCCGGCCGCCTCCCGAGCCGAAAGGAGCCTCCGAGAAATCGAATCCGCTGAAGTCCATTCCGGGGTTGGCGCTGTGCGGGCCGCCGCCCGGCTGGGGCGGGGGCATGCCGCTCTCGGAATAGAAGCCATACTGGTCGTACATCTGGCGCTTCTTGGCGTCGCCCAGAATATCGTAGGCTTCCTGCACGTTTTTGAAGCGGTCTTCGGAGGACTTGTCTCCGGGGTTGAGGTCGGGGTGGTGCTTGCGGGCCAGCTTGCGGTATGCCTTGCGCACCTCGTCGTCGGACGCCTTGCGCGGTATCCCCAGGGTCTCGTAATAGTCGTGCTTGGGAGCGGAAGCCATGATGAGGAGCGGGCCGGGCGGCGCGCCCGGCCCCGGAGCCCTTCGCTCACTTCTTGTCGTCTACGTCCACGAATTCGGCGTCGACCACGTCGTCCTTGCCCTTCTTGCCGGAATCTCCACCCGGAGCTTCTGCGTTGCCGCCGGGCGCGGGGCCGGCGCCCGGAGTTCCAGCGGCCTTGTACATGGCCTCGGCCAGCTTATGGCTGGCGGTGGTGAGGCGGTCGACCGCGGAGTTGATCTTGGCCGGGTCGTTATCGGCCATGGCCTTCTTGGTTTCCTCGATGGCCGATTCGATCTCCTTAGCCTCGGCTTCGCCGACCTTGGAGCGATGGTCCTTCAACGTCTTCTCGACGTTGTAGACCATGGAGTCGGCGCGGTTGCGGGCCTCGATGGTGTCGCGCTGCTTGCGGTCGTCGGCCCCGTGCGACTCGGCGTCCTTGGCCATCTTCTCCACCTCGTCCTTAGACAGGCCCGAGGAACTGGTGATGGTGATCTTCTGCTCGTTGTTGGTGCCGCGATCCTTGGCGGTCACGTTCAGAATGCCGTTGGCATCGATATCGAACGTGACTTCGATCTGCGGAACGCCGCGCGGAGCGGGCGGAATATTGCCGAGCTGGAAGACGCCCAGCAGCCGGTTGTCGTGGGCCATGGCGCGTTCGCCCTGGGATACCTTGATCTCGACCGACGGCTGGTTTTCGCTCGCCGTGGAAAACACCTCGCTCTTGCGCGTGGGGATGGTGGTGTTGCGCTCGATGAGCTTGGTGAACACGCCGCCCATGGTCTCGATGCCGAGCGAGAGCGGAGTGACGTCCAGCAGGAGCACGTCCTTGACTTCGCCGCCCAGAACGCCGCCCTGCACCGCGGCGCCCACCGCCACCACTTCGTCCGGGTTCACGCCCTTGTGCGGCTCCCTGTTGAAGAGCTCGCGCACCAGGGCCTGGATACGCGGCATACGCGTCTGGCCGCCCACCATGACTACCTCGTCGATCTGCGAGGGCGTCACGTTGGCATCCTGCATGGCCTGTTTGCAAGGGCCGATGCACCGCTGGAGGATGTCCTCCACCATCTGTTCGAAGCGCGCCCGCGTGAGCTTCATCTGCAGGTGCTTGGGACCGCTGGCATCGGCCGTGATAAACGGCAGATTGATGTCCGATTCGAGCAGCGTGGAGAGTTCCATCTTGGCCTTCTCGGCCGCTTCCTTCAGACGCTGCAAGGCCATCTGGTCGCGGGCCAGATCGATGCCGTTCTCCTTCTTGAACTCGGAGACGATCCAGTCGATAATGCGCTGGTCGATGTTGTCGCCGCCCAGGTGCGTGTCGCCGTTGGTGGACTTCACCTCCACCACGCCATCGCCCACTTCGAGAATGGAGATGTCGAAAGTGCCGCCCCCGAAGTCGTAAACCGCAATGGTCTCGCTCTTCTTCTTGTCCAGCCCGTAGGCCAGTGCCGCCGCCGTCGGCTCATTGATGATGCGCATCACTTCCAGCCCGGCGATCTTGCCGGCGTCCTTGGTGGCCTGGCGCTGCGCGTCGTTGAAGTAAGCCGGCACCGTGATCACCGCCTGCGTTACCTTCTCGCCCAGGTAGCTCTCGGCGGCTTCCTTCAACTTGCCCAGAATCATGGCGGAGATCTCGGGCGGACTTTGCTTCTTGCCCGAAATGTCGATGCGCAAGTCGCCCTGGTCGCCGCGAACTACTTTGTACGGCACCATCTTCATTTCCTCGGTGACTTCGTCGGACCGGCGCCCCATGAAGCGCTTGATGGAAAAAATGGTGTTTTCCGGGTTGGTGATGGCTTGGCGCTTGGCTACCTGGCCCACCAGCCGCTCGCCGCTCTTGGTGAAGGCCACGACCGACGGCGTGGTGCGGGCTCCCTCCTGGTTTGCAATAACCGTGGGCTGGCCGGCTTCCATCACCGCCACCACGGAGTTCGTCGTTCCGAGGTCAATGCCAATAATCTTTCCCATGCTGATGATGCCTCCCGATACTGAATAGTGCCGCCCGCTACCCTTCCAGGTGGCGGCTCGGTGTCCATTCGGACTGGCTCAGGCCTCTCTGGCTTAAGCTCAAGTCCATTATCAAATATTAGTGTTCTGTTGTCAACTATTTCTTGAGCGTAGTATGCTCAAGGAACGGTCGAGAAGAACCTTGACCAAAGCCGGATGGCCCTCCAAGGGAAGTCCCACCAGGACCTCTACACCTTTGTATCGATTGGAGATATCCTCCGTCAACCGGGGTAGGTCACGCTCCATGTGGAGACCCAGAGTGAGGAAGTAGGGAAGCACCAGAATCCGCTCCACGCCTCGATCCACGAGCTTGGCTGCGGCGCCCGCCAGACTGGGCTCCCCGAGTTCCAGGAAGGCGGCTTCCACATGCGGGAAGTTGCCCGCGCGCGCCAATTCCGAAGCCACCTTCCGTACCGCCTGATTGGCCGATTCCACCCGCGAACCGTGTGCAAAAACGATGATTCCGGTGGTCACGCCGTCCCGGCCACGTAGGCCCGCATGTGACGCAGTTCCTCGGTCTTGCGCGCCAGTTCGTAGTTCATCAGGTCGCGCATGGAAAGGAATCCCACCACGCGATTAGCCCGCATGATCGGCAGGTGCCGGCAATTGTTGGTGTGCATCGCCGCCATGGCTTCTTCGATGGGGGCAAGTTCGTCGATGCTCACCACGGCGGTGCTCATGACGTCCCGGACGGCGGTGTGCTCAGGATCGAGCCGTTCGAGCACCACCCGCTTCATGAGGTCGCGTTCGCTGAACACGCCCCGCAATTCTTCCCCGTTCAAAACCAGGATGGCTCCGACATGGAGATCCGCCATTTTCCGGGCCACTTCGGCCACGGTGTCGAGCTCGGCGGCGTGATAGAGCTCGCGATCGTGCACGATGTCGCGGACACAGGACATATGCATCCCTCCCCAATCTTATGGTTACGGGGAATATAACATAACCGGGGGCGGTTGGGAATCGGGAACACGCCGCCTGCGTTATGATCCCCATAATATGACAATCCGGCTCCCGCTCATGACCTTGTTGGCGGCGCTGGCCATCTCGGCCGCCGATGACTACACCCTGGGCCCCGATTCCCAGCGCCACGCCGGCGTCCCGCGGGGAACGGTCGCGAAATTCACCTTCAACACCTCCCGGATCTTCCCCGGTACCACGCGCGATTACCGGGTGTACGCCCCGGCGCAATACGACGGCTCCCATCCGGCCTGCGTCATGGTGTTTCAGGATGGCGCGGGTTTCGCCTCTGAAACCGGAGCGTGGCGCGTGCCGGTGGTCTTCGACAACCTGATCGCGCTACGCGCCATGCCAGCGACCATCGCCATCATGATCGATCCCGGCGTGCTGCCGGCGTCCCATCCCGGAACGCAGCAGAACCGCTACAACCGCAGCTACGAGTACGATGGCCTGGGTGACCGCTACGCCCGCTTCCTGATCGAGGAGATTCTTCCCGAAGTGGCCAAGCGATATAAGCTCTCCGACGACCCCAACGACCGTGCCCTCGCCGGATCGAGCTCCGGCGCCATCGCGGCGTTCACCGCGGCCTGGGAGCGGCCCGACGCCTTTCGCCGCGTGCTCAGCTTCATCGGCAGCTTCACGAATCTGCGCGGCGGCGACAGGTACGCCAACCTGATCCGCACCATGGAACCCAAACCGCTGCGCATCTTTCTGCAGGACGGCTCGGACGACCTGAACATCTACTCGGGCTCGTGGTACCTGGCCAATCAGGCGGTGGCGAAGGCGCTCGAATACGCGGGCTACGACAGCAAGTTCGTGGTGGGCACGGAAGGCCACAATTCGCGGCACGGGGCGGCCATCCTGCCGGATGCGCTGCGGTGGCTTTGGCGCGACTATCCGCGGCCCGTCGGCGCGAGCGCGGCGGCCCAGGTTGAGCGCCACTTCATTTCGGAGATCCTCGACCCGGGCCGCGATTGGGAGCCGGTGGGCGGCAACTACCAGGCGACCGACGCTCCGGCGGTGGACCGCGACGGCAACGTGTACTTCTCGGATGCCGGCGGGTCGGTGATTTACAGGGCCGCGACGGACGGGAAGGTCACCGTTTTCCGCCAGGACACCGGGGGAGTGTCGGGGTTGATGTTCGGCGCCGATGGACGCCTGTATGCCGTGGAGGGCGCGCGCAAACGTGTGGTGGCGTACCAGCTCGACGGCGGCGTGAACGTGCTGGCGTCGGGATTGGATTCGCCCAACGACCTGGCGGTCTCGCCGGCCGGCGACGTCTACTTCAGCGAGACATACGGCCGGCGGATCTGGCTCGTGGATGCGCGCGGCAATCGGCGGCTGGTCTACGACGGCGGCCACGACGGCCGCATTCTGATGCCCAACGGCGTGCGCCTTTCGCCGGACCATTCGCTGCTGGTGGTGGCGGATACCATTGCGCGGGCGTGGTCCTTTCAGGTGGAGGCGGACGGATCCCTCGGCGCGGGTGAGCCGTTCTACCACCTGGAGACGCCCGACGAAGTGGAGCAGGGTCCGGTGCGCAGCGGCGCCGATGGGCTGACGTTCGACGACCAGGGCTACGCCTACTTCGCGACCAAACTGGGAGTTCAGATTTGCGATCAGACGGGGCGTGTGGTGGGGATTATCCGCAATCCCGCTACGGAGGATCTCAGCAACCTGGTGTTCGGCGGTGCGGACATGCAGTGGCTGTATGCCACTACGGGCGGGAAAGTGTTTCGCCGCCATTTGCGGCGGAAGGGCGTGTGGCCGTGGATGGCGGTGAAGCCGCCGCAGCCGCGATTATAGACGCGGCGTGGAAGCCAATTCATGGGAATTCTCTACGGCGTGCCCTTCACCGCAATGCCGACCTGGGCCAGAGTCAGCCCGATCATGACGACCACGGTAATCCAGGTGGCCAGGTTGAACCACCTGGAGTTGACCCACTCGCCCATCAAATCCGATTTGTTGATCAGGATCACCATAAAGATGAGCACCAGCGGCAGCAGAACGCCGTTCAGAACCTGGGAAAGCAGGATCATGCGCACCAGCGGGAAGTTCGGGATCAGCACCACGCCGGCGCCCACCACGATCAGGGCGGTATAGAGGAAGTAGAAGATGGGCGCCTCGCGCATGCGCCGGTTGACGCCCGCCTCGAATCCGAGTCCTTCGCACACCGAGTAGGCCGTGGAGAGCGGCAGGATGCAAGCCGCGAAAATCGAGGCGTTGAACAGCCCGGCGCTGAACAGCAGGAAGGCGTACTGTCCGAAGGGCTTCAGCGCCAGGGCGGCCTCTTTCGCGTCCTGGATGTCCTTTGGCGCCACGCTGTAGATGGCGCCCGCGCAGGCCACGATGATGAAGAAGGCGATCACGTCGGTCATGATGCATCCCACGACTACCTCGACGCGCGACGCCGCGTATTCCTTCGCGGTAACGCCCTTCTCGACCACCGCGGACTGCAGGTAGAACTGCATCCACGGTGCGATGGTGGTTCCCACCATGCCGATCAGCATGTAGATGTAGCCGGAATCGAACAGCAGGACCGGCTTCACGCTGTAGATAGCAGCCTCTTTCCAGTCGGGGTTCACGAGGAAGCCGGAGACGATATACGTCACATACAGAACGCACGAGAACAGAAAGATCTTCTCGACGCTCCGGTAATTCCCCTTGACCACCAGGAACCAGACCGCCACGGCGGATAGAGGCACCGAGACGTAGCGGCTCACGTGAAAGAGTTCGAGCGAACTGGCGACGCCCGCGAATTCGGCCATCACGTTGGTCATGTTGACCAGCACCAGCAGCGCCATCATGACAAACGTGATGCGCAGGCCGAACTCCTCGCGTATGAGATCGGAAAGGCCCTTGCCGGTGACCGCTCCCATGCGCGAGCACATCTCCTGGGCGATGATGAGCACGACGGTGATGGGAAGCAGAGTCCAGAGCGGCAGGTAGCCGTACTTGGCCCCGGCGGCGGAGTAGGTGTAGATGCCGCCGGAATCGTTGTCGACCATGGCGGTGATGAAGCCGGGCCCGATGACCGCGAAGAAAATCAGTATGTGATAGCGGAAACGGCCGAGAAATCTCCGCATCCGTTATTTCTTCCTCAATATGGAAATGACGTTGTCGGCGGTGATCACGCCGGCGAGTTTGCCGTCTTCGTCCACCACGGGCAGGGTCAGCAGGTTGTACTTGTCGAACAACTCGGTGATGCGGTCCTGCGGCTGGTCCACGCCGGCCTGAATCAGCGTTTCGGCCGCCAGGCCGCGCAGTTTGGCGCCGCCCGCCGCCACGAAAAGGCGGGCCAGCGGCACGGCCGCGATCAAGCGCTCTTCGCCATCGACGAGGAACAGGGTGTTCAACCCGTCGAGCAGGTCCTCGTTGCCTTTCAGCGCCGCCATGGCATCGTCCACCGAGGCATTCTCGTGCAGCGATACGAACTCCGTGTTCATCAAGCCCCCGGCCGTGTCCTCTTCGAACTCGAGCAGTTCGCGGACTTCGGTCTTGGGCTCCGAATCCATTTCCTCCAGGATGTCTTCCGAGGCCCCGGCCTCGAGTTCCGAGAGGACGTCGGCGGCTTCATCCGGGGCCATTTCCTCGACAATGTCGGCGGCCTTCTCCGGTTCGAGACCTTCCAGGATACTGGCCTGCATCTTGGGATCCTCCACCTCGGACAGGGTGTCGGCGGCCACTTCGCTATCGATGGTTTCGAAGATGGCCCCGCGCTCGGCCGGGCTGAGATCCTCGACGATGTCCGCGAGGTCGGCGGGGTGCATGCCTTCCAGTTTCTCGTATGAGATATTGAGCCGGAGGCGCCGCAGCGGGTCGGGTTCGATCACGTTGGCAAACTCCCAGCGGATGGAGTTGGGGGGAATCCACTCCTGCAAACCGCGAATCCAGCGCGGGGGCAGAACGCCTTGCAGCAAGCGGCGGAGAACGCTACGCAGGCCGACATCCACTTCCAGAACCGCCAGCGAGCCGTGCGAGCCGCCGTTCTGGATCTCCAGGGTGACGTCGTTCACGCGCACCACCTTGCGTCCGGTGACATCGATGATCTGCTGGTCGAGGAGATCGCGCCCGATCCGGAGCATGTACTCATCGTCGTGGTAGGGCGTGAGAACCTCGTCGCTGAGCGAAAGCCCCTTGTCGAGCGAAATGGAACGGACCTGGTCGTAGCGGATGGTCAACCAGGTAAGGCCGCCGGTCACGAGGAAGCGGTCGATACGGGAGGAATGGACCAGGGGCACCAGAGCGGCATCTTTCACCCTGCCGATGCGGCGGCCCTTGAGATCCAGCACCGGCATGCCCAACAGTTCACTAAAGAACAGGAGGTTATCCGCCATCGCAACGCTCTCGCGCCAGACATGGAGAGCGCCACCGGGCGGGCCTTCGACGCCAACTCCGGCGGATCTACGATAGATAACCTGCAATACGCTCTACACGGTTTTTCCGGCGCCAATTCCAATATGGCGCATTCGTTCGGAAACCCGCAAGGAGAAAATGGCGGAGGCGCGAATGCCGCGGCGCGATCCGCGGCGGGCGCTTCCCGGCGGCGCCGAGCGATGGATGCCCGCTAGATCGGCTCCGGTTCCGTCACCGGAGGAAGTTCATCGGCTGGGAGGCGGGTCGCAGTCCCCGGCTCGGATTCCAGTTGGGGCTCCGGCCGCGGACTCTCCGGTTCGCCGGCAACAGGGTGGACGGCCGTCCGGGCCGGTTCGCGTGCCGGAGCGTCCAGGGCCACCTCGCATTCGCAGCAATCGCTGCAGCACCGGCATCTTGCGCAGAGATGGTTGTCGCACGCATCCTTGGTGCAGCGCGCACAGATTCGGGTGGACTCTTCTCCGCAAATACTACACGCAAAGGGCATATGAGGATCACTTCTTCCTGACCGGTTTGGATGAAACGGCCGAAGGCGCAGTCACCAGGCCGCGGCACCGCTGGGCCTCCTGGTCCATCACTTTCAGTTCCTGTTCACGGGCGCTCGCCAGGTTGACGACATAGCGCTGGAAGCGCTCTCGGTTGGCGCTGTTCTGGGCTTGCAGCGCCGCCAGCGTCTGGGCGTCCGCGGGGCGCTGGTACTTCCGGATGCCCTCCTGGAGCGACAACAGCATCACATCGAGGCTTTGCATCCGGATAAACAGATCGATCGAAGAGGCCAGTTGCTCGGGGTTGCGGGCCAGATCCCGCGCGGCATCGGCCACCATCCTGGTCTGGTCCTTGCACAATTGAAGCTGTTCGGCGTAGGTCTCCGAAGCGCCCTGGTCCACCCAAGCGCGCGCATCGATCCGCTCGAGCGCCGGAAGGAGGCGGCCCGAGTGCTCGCCGATCTCCCGCAGCACCGGGGCGATATCCCAGTCGGTTTCGAGGCCCGGAGGCGTGGATGCGGGCAGTTGGGGAGCGGCCTGTGGCGGCTGAGCGACGGCCACGAGAACGGAGAGAATCGCTGCGGCGCAGGCGCGGTGCATACTTCATTCAATCTATCATGGGGAGAAGAGGCGGTCCCGGTGTTGGCGATCGCCCGATCCGCTCTTGTTTTGCCGGGCTAGTGTCCGCTGCCGCTGCTCGCGGGAGGTCCGGCGGTAGGCGCCGACGACCCGGTGCTCGAACCCGTGCCGCTGCCGCTCCCGCTCTTGCCCTTGTCGCCCTGTGCGCCGGCGCCACCGCCGCCCGCCACGCCGCCGGTGCCGGGCAGTCCGCCGCCGCCGCCGCGTTGCGCCAGTAGGCGAATGGTATCTTCGGCGACGCGCATCGCCACGCGTATCATGCCGTTGTGGTCCACCAGTTTGGCGATTAAGGGCTGGCCGCGGTAGATGCGAATCGCATCGCCTGGCTTGAGCATGGGCTCGGGGCCGGGAGCCGTCAAATTACGGACCTGCACCAAGCCATCGTCCACGGCCACTACCGTGGTCCCGTCGTCGTCTTCCACATCCACCACGAACACCGTCCCGCGAACCGAGATCACCGCGGTGGGAGTCGTCACGCTGTTGTAGTTGGGGCCGTTCAGGTGCTGGATAAATACCTTAATGCGGCCAATGACGACGTTGAGCAGATCCTTGTAGGTGGGCGTCGGATTGTCGTGGAACACGACTTTCGAATCGGGGAAGACTTCGAACGTGCTGCCGTCGGCAACTTCAAACCGGGCATAGCCGTCGTGTCCGGTGACGATGAGTTCCTGGCGCCTCACATTGTCGCCCACGAAAAGGGCCTGCGGCACGCCCCGCAACACCGAAACCTGACCGGTCTGCAGAATGACGCGGGCGAAACCATTTCCGATCGGTTCCGTCGAAACACACACGACGGTTATGGCCGCCAGAAGCAGCATCCGAATGGTCCGCGTGAGCACAGAGTACCGGAGCATATTGCCAACCAGGAGCCCGGAATCCAAACCCTGGCCCCTGTGCCAGGACGTTTCTAAGTCTAGCACCAAACATGCAGAGCAACTAGGGGACCATGAGCGACGATTTGCCGCAAGGCACGTGATTTCAGCAGGTTGTTGGGTTCCCGCGGAATTGGAATTAGGTTAGAATGGAACCAGCGGTGTGTCATTTGGGGACAGCTCGTAGCTTTCGTTACACAGCCTGGATGGTGCTGGCGGCGGCATTGGCCGCTTCCGGCCAGGTGCGCACCCCAAGCTGGCGAAGGGTAGGCGGTCCGGCGGTGGATCTGAACCTGGCCTCGCCCGCGACCGGCGCCATGCAGGAAGTGTGGTTTTCCGCGGACGGTTCCACACTGTACGCCCGCACGGCCGCCGGCAAGGTGTACGCAACTGCCGATTTCGACACTTGGCGGCCGGCGGTGGACGCTCCGGAACCGCCCGAACCGGGCACTCCGGTAACTGTGGTCCGCCTGCCCGAACCGGGCGCCCGCGTGGTGGTGGCGTTCCCGTATAGCTACCAGTTCGCCATCGGCCGCCATCTTTCCCGCAGCGACGATGGCGGCTACTCCTGGACCAACCTGACCGCCTACAAGGCCCAGTCGGTGGTTGGATTCGGTCAGCGCAGTGTGGCCGTCTCCCCCACCAACCCGGACCAGATCGCGCTCGCCAACGACAATGGCGTGTGGCGCTCCATGGATGGCGGGCTTTCCTGGACCGGCCTGAATCTGTCGCTGCCCAACCTCTCCGTGCGGCGAATTCTCTCGACCCCTACCGGCGCCTCCGGCGTGCGCGTGTTGGCGGATGGTATGGGGCCGCTGGAGTTGCCGCCCAGCGGCACGGTCTGGGAGCCGGCCCCCGGCGTGCGGACGGATGACGAAGCCCTTCTCGCCGAGAACTATTCGAGGCTGCTCGCAGCCGATATCGCCGCCGTGTCCGTGTCCGGCGACACCGTGGTGGCGGGCTCCACGGACGGGCGAATCTGGTGGTCCCAGGACGGCGGCAAGACCATGAACGCATCGGTGATGCCGCCGGGGATGGAGGCGAAGGCAGGCACCCGCATCGAGCGAATCTGGGTGGACTCTTCCCAGCCCCAGGTAGCCCTGGCTGCCCTAAGCGGCGCCGCGCCGCACGTGCTGCGCACCACCAGCCGCGGGCAGAGTTGGGATGCGCTCGACTCGGCCAGCCTGCCGAACGGGGTTTGGGCGATAACCGGCGACCGGGCCTCCGGTGCGGTTTATGTGGCTACCGACAAGGGTGTTTTCTATGGCCATGCCGACCTGGAGTACCCGGTGATTGCCGCGGTCGCCTGGCAGAACATAACTCCGGCTCCCATGCCGGACGCCCGCGCCACGGATGTGCGCCTGGATCCCGCCGGCGTTCAGCTTTACATCGCCCTCGACGGCTACGGTGTGTATCGCGCTCCCGCGCCCCACCGCGCCGACGGCTTGCGCATCGTAAACGCGGCCGACTACAGCAACCGGGCGGCGGCTCCCGGATCGCTGCTCAGCGTGATCGGCGCGCCCGTAAGCAGCGTGCGCGGCGCCAATCTGGACTTTCCCGTGTTGCAGGTCCTGGATAGCGCTTCGCAGATTCAGGTTCCCTTCGAAGCCGTGGGGCCGAACGTCCTGCTGACGCTCGAAACCCCCAACGGACCGCAGGTTCGCGGCATCGCCGTGCAACCGGTCTCGCCGGCCCTGCTGACCGGAAGCGACGGCGTCCCGGTAGTTGCCGATGCCGATAGCGGTCTGGCGATCGATGGCCGCAACCCGGCGCATTCCAGCGCCCGCATCCAGATCATGGCCACCGGCCTCGGCAAGGTCCAGCCCGAGTGGCGCACCGGCATCCCCGCGCCCGCCGACGACCCGCCGGAAGTGGTCGCCACCGTAAGAGCCTTTCTGGATGGCAAGCCGTTGCAGGTGACACGCGCCACGCTGGCGCCCCTGTTCATCGGCTTCTATGTAGTCGAAATCCAACTCCCCCCGATCACCAACGCGGGCGCATCCGTGCTGCACATCAGTGCCGACGGGCAGGAAAGCAACCGGGTGCAGTTGGTGATTGAGCCGTAAGCGGTTTAGCCGTATTCCAGACCTGATTCCCCTGAAATTTGATACCATGTTTGCTTAGAGGGGGTGTAGTGTTTCTCATCACTCGCACGCAGCAATTTGGCCCTGTAACCTTCCTTTGGGATGTAAAAGCACCAGATGTGGCGCGAGCGGCGCGTCCTGGACACTTCGTGATGGCTCGCATCGACGAGTTTGGCGAGCGGATTCCGCTGACTGTCGCGGATTTCAACGTTGAACAGGGCACGGTCACCGTGGTCATCCAGGCCGTCGGCAAGACGACCTTCGAGATGATGGCCCTCCGCGCGGGCGATGCCATCCTGGATTTCATCGGCCCTCTGGGGCTTCCCAGCCACATTCGCAAGCTGGAAGGGACGGTGGTGATGGTGGGCGGCGGCCTGGGTGTCGCGCCCGTTTTTCCCCAGTTGCGCGAGTACAAACTCACCGGGAACCGGACCATCTCCATCGTGGGCTTCCGCAGCCGGGAACTGGTCTTCTGGGAAGACCGCTTCCGCGAGGTCAGCGACGAGTTGATCGTCACCACCGACGATGGCACTTACGGGCGCAAGGGTTTCGTGACCCACGCCCTGGCCGACGTGCTGAACCGCGAGAGTGACGTGCGCGAAGTGGTCGCCATTGGCCCCATCCCCATGATGAAGGCCTGCTGCGAAGTCACTCGCCCGCTGGGCATTCCGACCGTAGTCAGCCTGAATTCCATCATGGTGGATGGCACCGGAATGTGCGGATCGTGCCGCGTCACGGTGGGCGGGAAGATGAAGTTCGCCTGCGTGGACGGGGCGGATTTCGACGGCCACCTGGTGAACTTCGACGAGCTGTCGCTGCGGCAGAAGCGGTTCCAGCGGGAAGAGAAAGCCGCTCTCGACCGGTATCGCGACGAATCGGCCAAAATGGCCAGCCTGGCCGACGCGGGGAGCGCCACCCTGGCCGACGCCGTGCCGCTTTCGGCCGCCTGCCTCCCGGACGCCAATCCGGAGCTTCCCGGTTCGCGCACCCCCAAGAACATCAAGACCATTCCGCCCGAGCGCGCGCCCATGCCCGCGCAGCCGGCCGAGGAACGCGCCCACAATTTCAAGGAAGTGAACCTGGGCCTCGACCTGGCCGGCGCGCTGCACGAGGCCGAACGCTGCCTGCGCTGCAAGAAGCCGCGTTGCGTGCCGGGCTGCCCGGTGGGGATCGATATCCCCGGCTTCATTTCGGCCCTGGCGCGCAAGGACATCAAGCAGTCCTACCGGATTCTGAAGGCTTCCAACGCGCTGCCGGCGGTGTGCGGCCGGGTGTGCCCGCAGGAGTCGCAATGCGAAGCCACCTGCGTGGTGAACGCCAAGTTCCAGGCCGTCGCCATCGGGCGGCTGGAGCGGTTCGTGGCCGATTGCGGCATGGGCCGCGGCTGGGACGAAATCCCGCCCGCAGCGCCCGGCCAGAAGAAGGCGGCCATCATCGGTAGCGGACCTTCCGGGCTGGCGTGCGCCGGGGACCTGGCCCGCAACGGCGTGGCGGTCACCATCTTCGAAGCGCTGCATGTGGCGGGCGGCGTACTGAAATACGGCATCCCCGAATTTCGCCTGCCGGACGTGATCATCGACGCCGAAATCGACAACCTCAAGACGATGGGCGTGGAGATACGGCTCGACACGGTCATCGGCAAACTGTTCACCATTCCGCAACTCATGGACGGGATGGGCTACTCGACGGTCTTCGTGGGAACGGGCGCCGGCTCGCCCAAATTCGCCGGCATTCCCGGCGAAGCCTTCAACGGCGTCTTCTCGGCCAACGAATTCCTGACGCGCGTGAACCTGATGCGCGGCCATCGCCAGCCGATCTACGACACCCCCGTGGGGATGGGCAGGCGCGTGGCCGTGGTGGGCGCCGGCAACACCGCCATGGATGCCGCCCGCGTGTCCCGCCGCATGGGCGCCGAAGCGGTGACCGTGGTGTACCGCCGCTCGCGGCGCGAATCGCCGGCCCGCGTGGAGGAACTGGAGCACGCCATCGAAGAGGGCATCGAGTTTCTCTGGCTCACTCTCCCGGTTGAGATCGCCGGCAATTCCGAGGGCTGGGTGACCAGCATGCGGGTGCAGAAGATGGAACTGGGCGAACCCGATTCCTCCGGCCGGCGCCGGCCCGTGCCGGTCGCGGGCTCCGAGTACACCATCGACGTGGACACCGTAATCTACGCCCTCGGCACCACCGCCAACCCCATCATTGCCCAGACTACTCCCGGGCTGAAAGTGAACAAGTGGGGCTACATCGAGGTGGACGAGCGCACCGGCATGACCTCCATCCCCGGCCTGTTCGCCGGCGGAGACATCGTTACCGGCGCGGCCACGGTGATTCTGGCGATGGGCGCCGGACGCCGCGCCGCGCAGGGCATGCTCGAATATATGGGGATTCTCGAAGGGCCCAAGACCGGGAGCCCGACCGTTACTACCGCAGCCGAAACAGGGAGCCGCTGATATGCCATCCTCTTGTCCGAAGTGCCACCGGGTTCTGGAAGAAGACGAAATCTGCTGTTCCCAGGTGCGCTACACCTGGCGCTGCCGGAGCTGCTTCAAGCTCACCACCGGGCTGGCCATTCCGTATGGGAAGTGCTTCCTGTGCGGCGGCGACCTGGAACTGATCCCCACCCGCGACCTGGGCGACTCGATGCGCTTTCAGGCCATCCGCGATGCCGTTCAGTTTGAGCTGGACTCTTTCCATTTCTACAAACTGGCGCGCGACAAGGCGAAGACGCCGGAACACCGCGCGGTGCTCGAGCGGCTGTACGAGGCCGAGTTGGACCATCTGCATGAACTGGAGGAGAAGTACCACGCCCACCTGGACCGGGAAGTGGTCGAGCTCTCCGGCAATGAGCAGGCCCTGCTCGATAACTGGCTCTTCCGCGGAATTCATGTGACGGAAGAGTCGGGAATCGGGGACTTGTATCGGGCTGCGCTCGAAATGGAGCGCCGCACCCGCGACCACTTCCAGAAACTCGCCGCCGGGCTGCCCGAGGGCCTCGAAAAGGACCTGTGCGGCGAACTGGCCGCCGAAGAAGAGGAGCACGTGGCCATGCTCGAAACCGAGTTGGAACAGCTCGGATAGACCGGGAAGGCGACCCGTTCCCGGCCCGGCGCACACCCCCCCAGCGTCCACTTTCGCGTCGCACAGCCGGTCGCGCTTCGATTGCGCGTTTGGCTGGCGGCTGCGAATCGGTGAGGCTATCCTGTAGGTTCATGTCGCAGAAGACGAGAGGCAAAGGGAGACCAGCCAGTCAGGCGGGCAAATCCTCCACGCACACGTCCTCCGAGGACCCCACGCCCGCAGGCGAGTCTGTCCCAGCCGCGACGGATCAGGGTGGATTCGCGGCTTCAGAGCCCCGTGAGAAACGAAGCAGACCGATCCGTGCTCTGGCATGGACACTAGGCGCCGTCCTGCCCGCCTTCTCGATTTACCGGATTGCCAGGTTTCAACTGGAGCCGCTGGACGGACCGCACACCCTGCGGCCCCTGCTTCTCGTTGGATACAACTGGATTCTCGGCTGGTATCGCCATCCGGAGAATGCCGAATCGGACTGGCTGATCCTGTGCTATGTGGCCTTGCTGATACCGGCGGCCCTGGCCTTGTGGAACTGCTGTTGTGTGCGAGGCATAATCCGCACGCGGCGGATTGGGGCCCGCATTGCATGTTCGCGAGTTACGCTGTTTGCCGGCGTGGCCGTCGGCCTCCTGGTGTGCCGGTTCCCCACGCTGCTCGGCGACCCATCCAATCCCGATGAGAGCCAGTTCCTGGCGTCCGCGCACAAGTTGTTTTTCGACCCGGTGTTTTTTCGCTCGGTGGACTGCGGCAGCTCCGGACCGTTCAACATTTACCCCTTGATGCTCCCCGCCCTGGCGGGCATTTCTCCCGATTACGCGACTGGCCGCCTGGTCGTTATCCTGCTCATCTTCCTCAGCCTGTACTTTCTGTATCGCGCAATCGCCCAGGTGGGAGCGGATCACGTGGCGCGGATGGCGATCCTCCCCGGATTCGGGTTCTTTTCCCTGGTGACCTATCCGGATTTCGTGCACTACAGTTCGGAGTATGTATCTCTTCTGCTCACCTCGCTGGCCATCTTCGGCAGCGTGCGCGCTATTCGCGATCCGCGGCGCCACACATGGCCGCTGGTTGGGCTGGGCGCCTTGGTGGCCGTGGCGTTTTTCGCGAAACCGCAATCCGTTCCGATCATGGCCGCCGCCGCGGCAGTGGCGTTGGCCTGCGTGTACGTCAACCGTGAGGCCGGGCCAGTGTGGCGGCCCATCGCGCTGCTTGCCGCCGGGTTTGCGCCGTTGCCGCTTCTGAACGCATGGATTTGCGCCGCGACCGGGACCTGGCATGCCTTCCTGAGAGAGTACGTCTTCGGCAACATCCGGTATGCGCAATCCAGCCAGAGGTTCCTGGATGAGCTTCCCCGGCTGGCCGCTTACATGCCGGTCACGAGGGAATTCCAGTACCTCTTCCTGGCGTTTCTGGCGGTATGCGCGGTATCGGTCTACTCCCTGCTGCGGCGGCCGCCGAAGGGGGAATACGCGTTGTTCGTCGAGATCTGCGCGGTGGCCACGGCCATCATAGCCGCCTCTGTCTGGTTTGTATCCATCGGCGGCCTCTCCGCCGGCTGGCTCTGCGCGGTTCTGTTCTTTGCGGCCGCCGCTTCGCTGGCTTTCCTGGTAGTCGAGGCATTCGGCGGCGACAGGAAAGTGTTCTGGTTGGGTCTCCTGTCGGGCGCGGTTTTGGCGGCGTCCGTTCTTTCCGTCTATAGAGCCCACCGAATATTCCCGCACTACATGCTTTTGTCGGTAGTTCCGCTGTGCGCCACGATGGGCTGGATGCTGCTCCAGCAGCCCTCGTCCGCGCAGCCGCGCCGGCCGTGGAGCGCGCCGGGAGCCGAGCCGGAAGCGCCATCGCCGCGGCTCCCTTTCGTGCTGCTCTTTTTGGCCCTGTTCGCAGGCTGGACCTGGTATCTTCTCCCGAGCCTCTCCTACACCTTCGAGTCGGGTCCACGCAAGACGATGGTCACCCCTGAAGGCAGCCTGATCCAAAGCCTGACGCGGCCCGGCCCCACTCTCGCGGTCTGGGGCTGGTACGCCCCTCTGTACATCCAGGCCGGCCGACCGCCGGCGCTGCGGGATGCCGTAACCGCGAACGAGTTCGCGTCGGACCCGACAGGCGAATACTGGCACCGCAGCTACCTGATCGAGATGCGCCAGCACCGTCCCGACATGTTCGTGGACGCTCTGAAACTATCGTGCTGCTTCTTCGCCGACCCCAGGCACCGCTTTGAGCTGGTGCCGGCTCTGAAATCCTATGTCGATTCGAACTACATTCAAGTGGCGGACCGGTGGAACCTGCGATTCTTCCTGCGGCGCGACCTGGCGGGAGTGGGAAGCGGCAGCGCTTGTTCGGCCGACGCCATACGCTGCTACCAGTCCACTGCCGGCGCTCCCGTTTCCCTGCCTCCGGTTCAAATGCCGCAACACGCCCGGATAGACGCCGAGTTCGTTCCCCTGTTGCCCCAGGACGATTCCGCCCTGGTGTTCGGCAGCGAGGCGCCGGTGGGCGTCCCGCGGGGCTTCCACTTTCAGTACGCCGGTTCGGGCAGGTACCGGCTGTCAGTGGGCGCGGGCGGCCGGTGGGTGACCTCCAGGGAACTGAATCTGCCCGAAAGGCAGAAGGTTAGCTTGTCCATCGAGTTCCACGGGAGAGCGGTTACCATCTTCTGCAACGGCGAAAAGCGGGAAGAGATGGACCTGCCCAGCGCCATGTCGGACGCCCCCGAGCCAATCGTCTTGGGTTCGGGGAAGGGTGACCGCGGTTTCATAGGCGCCATCGTGTCGTTTCAGATTCGCGACCTGGACGCCCGCCCGATTACCGGCGGCCGGTGACCCGGCGGCCTGGCGGAGTCTCCGGATTCCGGAGCGGAGTTCCGCTCGTACTGGCCCTGACAGACGGCAAGAGGCCGTTCGATACGTTGAATTCCGAACGCCGGAAGAGCATGATAGGTTGAGGAGCGCGGCGCGGGGGATCTGCGCGGAGCGCATCGCAGTATTTACTGGAGGCAGCCATGAATTTGAGACGAACGGTTGGCCGGACGTTTTGGGCGGGAGTGGTGCTAGCCGCCGCTTTTGCCTGGGGGCTCGGAGAGGCTCGGGCCGACGACCCACATAAGAAGACTGGTAATCAGCCGGCAGCACCGGCAAAGCCCACGCCTGCACCGGCAGTCAGCCATGGATCGTCGGGCGGTGGCGGAACTCCAGCGGCAGGTGGTGCAACCCACAGCGGAGGAAGTCACAGTGGTGCAGTTCCTTCGACCGGCGGTGGGACCAGCCCGAGCATAGCTCCTTCGACCGGCAGCGGAACCCACGGTGGCGGAACTTCATCGACCGGCAGTGGAACCCACACGAGCACAACCCCTTCGACAGGCAGTGGAACCCGCCCGAGCGGAACTCCTTCGACCGGCGGCGGCACAACTCCATCGACCGGCAGTGGAACGCGGTTTGGCGGCAACCCTTCGACCGGCAGTGGAACCCGCCCGAGCGGAACTCCTTCGACCGGCGGTGGAACCGGTCGTGGCACAACTCCATCGACCGGCAGTGGGACCCGGTTTGGCGGCAACCCGTCAACCGGCGGCGGAACTCGCGGCGGCGGAACCCCTTCGACCAGCGGTGGAACCCGCTTTGGCGCCGGATCCACGCCTTACAGGGGCCATCCGGGTGAGCAGTCGAGGAGTCTGGCGGGCGGGCGAACGGAGTTTCGCGGCACGGATGGTCGATCGGTTACGACCAACTCCCGCGGCCAGGTGAGCCGCATCGAGGCGCCTCGCGGTCCGGCCGGTGGCAGGATGGTGATCAACCGCGGACCCGGCGGCGCGAGGGTGGTGGAAAGCGGCCGTCCCGGCGCCCGAGTGGTCAGCTATGGGCCGAACCGGGGCTTCGTAGAGCGTACCGTGCGGCCTGGCTTCGTTTCGCGGACGTACGTGGTTGGCGGACGGAGCTACGTGCACGTGTATCATTCCTACAGCTACCACGGCTTCTCCTACTACCACTACATACCTGGCGTCTACTATGGCCCGCGCTTCTACGGATGGGCCATCACTCCCTGGGCAGTGCCGGTGCGCTATTCATGGTACGGGGTAGGAGTGTCGGCGCCGTGGTTCGGCTACTACTCGGGTTACTTCACTCCATATCCGGTTTACCGTTCCCCCGATTTGTGGTTGACGGATTACCTGCTGGCGGAGAATCTGAGGTTGGCTTACGAGAACCAGCAGGCAGCCTACGAAGGTCAAGCCCCGCCACCGCCGCCAGCCGCGCAGCCGGACGCTGCCACGCTGTCGCCGGAGGTTAAGGCTTTGATCGCGGACGAAGTCAGGCAGCAGCTTGCGGCGGAGAGAGCCGCCGCGCAGCAACCTTCACCTTCGTTGTACAGCCCCGAGCAGCCTGCCACCCCCGCCAGCGAACAAGTGCCGCCGGCGCTCACCCAGCGGTTCTTCGTGGTTTCGTCAAACCTTGACACCACTACCGCCGCCGGTCAAACCTGCTCCTTGACTCCCGGAGACGTTATCGAGAGGAAGGGCAAGACCGTGGCCTCCGATGGCGGCGTTGCCGTGGATGTCGTCTCCAGCAAGCCGGGAGACTGCGCCGCCGACGCCGGGGCGTCCGTCCAGCTTGCGGATCTGCAGGATATGCACAACCAGTTCCGGGAGAAGATCGACTCCGGACTTAAGCTGGTGGCCGACAACCAGGCGAAGGGCCTGCCAAGCGCTCCGGCAGCCGACGCTCGTCCCGTGGCGGATGGGATCGCCCCTCCCGCCCCGGACGCGGCAACGCAACTGGTGGCGCAAGAAAACGACGCCGCCAAGGTCGAGGCTCAGGTGGGCAACTAGACACCGGGAGCCCTGGGTTTTTGACGCGGCAACGAACCCGCCGGCTGGTCTGACGGGGAGGATTGAGAGTTCCTCGCGAATCCGAAGGGGGTGCGCCATCGCGCCCCTTCGCAGGCTGCTAGACTCAAAGTTTCATGCCGAAATCGAAGTGCCTGGAATGCAGCTTGTGTTCCGTGAAGCTGTGTGCGAGCGAGGCGGCTAACCTCTGCGCCTGCGGCGGGCCGCTGCTGGTCCGCTACGATCTGGAAACCATTCGCCACCGCTGGCTGCGGCGCGATGTGTGCCGCGGCCCCGCCAACATGTGGCGCTATGCTCCTGTCCTGCCCCCGCTGGCGGAGCACATCGTCTCCCTGGGCGAAGGCTGGACGCCGCTCATCCGCGCGCGGCGGCTGGGCGCGCGCATCGGCGCCGAATCGCTATGGGTCAAGGACGAGGGGCTCAACCCCACCGGCTCCCTCAAGGCCCGCGGCTTGGCCTGCGCCATCTCCATGTGCGTGGAACTGGGCATCCGCAAGGTTGCCATGGCATCGGCCGGCAACGCCGCCGGCGCCCTGGCCGCTTATGCCGCAGCGGCCGGCATCGAGTCGCACATCTTCCTGCCGAGCGACGCGCCGCAGGCGAATTTCCTGGAGTGCAAGGCTTATGGCGCGAGCGTCACCCTGGTGGACGGCCTCATCGGCGAATGCGGCAGCGCGGTCGCCGCGCGCGCGCCCGGGGAAGGCTGGTTCGACCTGTGCGCGCTGTGCGAGCCGTACCGCATCGAAGGCAATAAGACCATGGGCTATGAAGTCGCCGAGCAAATGGACTGGGAAATCCCCGACGCCATCGTCTGCCCCACCGGCGGCGGCGAGGGGCTGATCGGCATGTGGAAGGCGTTCCAGGAAATGGAGCGGCTCGGCTGGATCGGCGGCAAGCGCCCCAAGATGATCGCGGTGCAGGCGGCGGGTTGCGCGCCCATCGTGCGAGCGTTCGAGGAGAACCAGCCGCGCAGCCGCTTCTTCGAGAACGCCCACACGGTTGCCGCGGGCCTGCGCGTCCCCAAAACCCTGGGCGATTTCCTGGTGCTTGAAGGCGTCCGCGCGAGCGGCGGCACGGCCATCGCCGTGACCGACGACGAAATGCTCGACGCCGGCATCCACCTGGCGGCCGAGGAGGGCATCTACGCCGCCCCGGAGGGCGCAGCTTGCGTAGCCGCCGCCGAAAAGCTGCTGGCCTCCGGCTTCCTCAAACCCACCGACCGCATGGTGGTGTTCAACACCGGCTCCGGCCTGAAGTACTCCGAAGCCTACTCCACGCGCTTCCCGCGCGCCGCCTCTGGCGAGCAGGACAAGCTCGGCGGGCTGATCACACCGCGATGAAGGACGCCGCTCTCCTTGCGCTGGACGCCGCCGCCAGCCGCCCGGTGGATTACGCCGACGTGCGCGCCATCGAAACGCGCGAGCGCGAGGTGACCACCAAGAACGGCAAGGCCGGCCACGTCTCCAGTTCCGAATCCGTGGGCGTGGGCATTCGCGTGCTGGCGTTCGGCTGCTGGGGATTCGCCGCCACGGACGACCTCACGCGCGAGGGCATCGGCCGCGCCGCGGCGCTGGCTGTCGAGATCGCCCGCGCCGGCTCTGCCGCCAAGAAGGTGGATGTCTCTCTCGCCCCGGAAGAAGCCCATCAGGCGGTGTGGATCTCGCCCTGCCGCATCGATCCGTTTTCGATCTCCGTGGACCGCAACCTCGGCGTGCTGCTGGCCGTCGACGCCGAACTGCGCCGCAACCCCGCCCTCACGCTCGCCGAGGGGTCGATGCAATTCACGCGCCACCGCCAGGTTTTCGCCTCCACCATCGGCAGCCTGATCGACCAGACGCGGGTGACCTCGGGCGCCGGCTTCGCCGCCACATGCTACCAGGACGGCGACATCCAGAAGCGTTCCTACCCCAACTCGTTCGGCGGCCAGTACCAGCTCAAGGGCTACGAGCTGGTGGAGGAACTCGACCTGCTGGCGCATGCGCCACGGATCGCCGAAGAGGCCGTCGCGCTGCATTCCGCCGATCAGTGTCCCGCGGGCGAGCGCGATCTGATCCTCGACAGTTCGCAGCTCGGCCTGCAGATCCACGAGTCCATCGGCCACCCCATCGAACTGGACCGCGTGCTGGGCAGCGAGGCCAACTACGCCGGCATGAGTTTCCTCACGCTCGATCAGCTCAACCGGCTGCGCTACGGCTCGGAACTGGTCCACGTGGTGTGCGACGCGCGGCTGTGTCACGGGCCCGGGTTGGGAACGTTCGCCTACGACGACGAAGGCGTGCCGGCGCAATCCACCGATATCATCCGCGGCGGGCAGTTCACCGGCTACATGACGTCGCGCGAGACCGCCGGCGCCGTTGGCGAGGCGCGTTCCAATGGCTGCATGCGCGCCGATGGCTGGGCGCGGCTGCCGCTCATCCGCATGACCAACGTGAGCCTGCTGCCCGGCCGGCAATCGCTCGAGGAGGTTTTCGGCATGGGCGATGGCATCTACATGGAAACCAACCGGAGCTGGTCGATCGACGACAAGCGGTACAACTTCCAGTTCGGCTGCGAGATCGGCTGGGAGATCCGCGGCGGCAAGCGCGTCCGCATGTTGAAGAACCCCAGCTACAGCGGCATCACCACGGAATTCTGGAACGCCTGCACGGCCATCGCCGGGCCGGAGCATTGGACGCTGTGGGGCGTCCCCAACTGCGGCAAGGGCCAGCCTGAGCAGGTGTGCGGCACCGGCCACGGCGCCAGCCCCGCGCGGTTCCGCAAGATCAAAATCGGGAGCGCGTATGGCGGGTGATTCCGTCTTCGAGCAGGTGTGCGACGCCGCCCGCGCGCACGGCGTGACGGAGGTCGAGGCCATCGAGACCTCCCACAACGAGGCCCTCACGCGCTTCGCCAACAACGCGATTCATCAGAACGTGGCGGAGCGGGCGAGGCACCTTTCTGTGCGGGCGCTGGTGGACGGCCGCACCGCGCGTGCCTCCACCAACCGCCTGGATCGCGAGGCCATCCGCGAGGTGGTGGCTCAGGCCGTGACTCTGGCACGCGCCAGCGAACCCGACCCCGACCTGTTGCCGCTTCCCGAACCGGCCGGTTACGAGCAACCCGAGCGGTGGTTCGAATCGACCGCCCAGGCCACGCCCGGGGAGCGGGCGAGCGCGGTTGCCGAAGCCATCCGCGTAGTGGAAGCGGCGGGGCAGACCGCGGCGGGAATTTACTCCACCGGCGAAGCGGCGTTTTCGTTGCGGAATTCGCGCGGGGTCCAGGCGTATCATCGCGAGACCATGGCGCGGTTCTCCATCACCGCCATGGCCGCCGACAGCTCCGGCTGGGCCAAGGCCAGCGCCTGCGATGCGAGCGGTTTGGACCCGGTGGCTCTGGCCCGATCCGCCGCGCGCAAGGCCACTTTGTCGCGTGCCCCGCGCGAACTCCCGCCGGGACGCTACACCGTGATCCTGGAACCGGCCGCGGTGCTGGACCTTGCCGGCCAGATGTTCGCCGACTTCAGCGCCACCGCGGTTCGCGATGGCCGCAGCTTCCTCAACGACCGCATCGGAAAGCGGATCTTCGGCGGGAACATCGCCATCCACGACGACGCGCTCCATCCCCTGCAATCGGGAGCGGCGTTCGATGGCGAAGGCGTGCCGCGCCGGCCGCTGACGCTGGTGGAGGGCGGAGTGGTCCGCGACATCGCCTACAGCCGCGCGGCCGCCGCGCTGGACGGCGCCGAGCCGACGGGCCACGGCTTCCCGCTGCCCAACGAGTTCGGGGAAGCGCCGGTGAACATCGTGATCGCGGGCGGCGATTCCACGGTGGAGGAAATGGTGGCGTCGGCCGAACGCGCGATTCTGGTGACGCGCCTCTGGTACATCCGCGAAGTGGACCCGTACGAGAAGGTCTTCACCGGCATGACGCGCGACGGCACTTTCCTGGTGGAAGACGGCGCGGTGACCGCAGGGGTGCGCAATTTCCGCTTCAATCAGGGGCTGATGGAGATGCTCTCGAACGTCGAGGCCCTCTCGGCGCCGGTGCGCGCGTCGGGCGAAGAGACCTTCGATATGGTGGCGCCGGGGATGTTGGTGCGCGACTTCCGGTTCAGCGAAGTGACGCGGTTCTAGGCGCGGCGGGGCGCGACGTACGCGACGCCGAGTTCGCCGGCCAGAGCGGAGAAACGCGGATCGGCGGTCCATAGATGCAATCGTCCCACCAGGGCGGACGCCAGGAGGTGAATGTCGATCCAGCCCACGCCACGGCCATGTAACTCGCGATCGCGAACGAACGCTACGACATCGCGATGCGGGACAACGGACACCTGGTGCATCCGTTCATATGCGGCCAGAAGCTTCCGCCGGCCTCCCCGGTCGCTAATCAGGAGTTCTCCGTAGACGAGATCGTGCCCCGCCACTTCGTCGAGACCCAGGAGTCTGTCCAACTCGGCAGCGTAGGGCGCCCGATTGGCCAGGAACCGGATCCAAACGGAAGTGTCCACCAGGACCATCAGGCCACCCTTCGCCTGCGCGACGGACTCTCACGGCGCCGCGGAACGTCGCGGGCGTGAGGTTCGGAACCGCGCAGAGCACGGAGCCGCTCGTAGGCCGCGTGGCGCACCAGCGCATCCAGGCCCAGACGGATGGTCTCCGTATCGGTGGCCGCGTTGCAAGCCGCCTTCGCCTCTTTGAGAAGGCCGGCATCCACGTTGAAGGTTTTCTTCATACATCCACTTGTGCCATAAGTGTATGGCTGGTTCAACCATCACAACGCAAGCGGCGTTGGGGCGTTCGCCGTGAGCGATTCTTCAACTTGCCATCCGAAGAGCGTCTTCGACGGCCTCCGGGTGCCGGTCGATGACGGCCAGCAGAACCCGTGCCGGGCCGTCCGGCCGCGTCCGGCCCTGTTCCCAGTTACGCAGGGTGGCCGGCTGGAATCCGAATCTCGCCGCGAATTCCGCCTGGCTTAGTCCCAGGCGTCTGCGCGTGGCACGCACATCGGTCACTGGCACTTCCACCATGGTCACGCGGACGGGCACCTTCTTGCCCTCCGCCCAGTCCACGGCCTCCCGCAGACTCGCAATGATCCGGCTGCCCGCGCTCGGCTGGCGCCGTTTGGTGCTTGGAGCTTTCTTCATTTCGTCGTCCTATTCCGGTACCCCGCGATGAGACGGGGCACCAGCTTCCTCATTCCGTTTCGTTCGGCCTTGGTCAGATTCGCCTTTTCGTTCTTACCGAAGACGTTGAGGAGGAACAACGGGAGCGATTCGTCGTGGTAGTAATAGATCGCCCGGGCGCCCCCGCTCTTCCCTCGTCCGTGCGCCTTCCAGCGGAGTTTCCGGGCGCCGCCCGTCTCTGGCATGACGTTGCCTGCCTCCGGGTTCGCGGCCAAGTATGAGACGAGTTCAGTCCGCTCGTGCTCCGTTAGCGCTACGGCGGCCTCCCGCAAGAAGCTTGGAGTCTCGACCACCGTCATTGGGACGAGCATGCTATCCACTAGTATACGCTGTAAGCGTAATACAGGCAACTGCAGCGGCTGCGGGACTTGGTGCCGCGTGCGCTCAGAGGGTCAGCTTGGGAGTTCTAATAAATGTAGGTACCCCGGCATCCCGCGCCCGGCTTGGAGAGGGGCGCGATCCATTTTCAGAGATGCAGCGCCACGACACAAGCAGCCTGTCCGAATCTTCGGCCACTTACTGAGGCGCCCACGCGCTGTCGCCGGCTCCCGCCGCGAAGCATGTGCTGCGGAAGGCGAGTCACTCGTGCGCCGCGCTCCTTTGCTGCGACACTCCTTCGCTGCCAGATGCCCGGGGCGTCTCGGCATGCCACAGTACACCCAGAAGGGCTGGAGAATGCGAGGTGACGCGATGGAAGCGCTCAGCGCCGTCAATCGGTGGGTCGAGACGGCACGGGGCTTGCTTGCCAAGCAACTGCAGTTGCCGCTCATCGACAACAGCGACATCGACATGCATGCAGCGCTCTGGGATGCCCTGGAGTACGGCGACGATCGACTCCGGGCGGCCATCGACAACGTCCTCTCGCGTGATCCGGACGAGTTGGCGGCGCGATTCGTTGCGCTCAATTTTTACTACCGCCTCATGGGTACGGAAATACCAGAGCAGTTCCGCTGCGCCGATGGCTTCGATCAGTTTAACCGGAAGGACATACTGAACCATCTCGGTTACCTCGTCCGCCTCCGGGACCCGGCAACCTGCGCCGATACCATCAACATCCGTTGGGAAATCGTCAACGCATCCGCCGTCAAGGATTATTCGCGGATGCTCGCTCTATGCGATCAGCTCGACAACATTGTGCCCGCTGGAAAACGGTGTTACCTGCGCGGACGCGTTCATTCTCTCATTGCGGTCCTCCACACCTGGGATATCGAAGTGGAATCGCTCGAACTTTGGGACCTGCCGTTGGGGCCAGAAACGGACGGGCCGCGCGGAGCATGGCGCTGGATCAATGCCGGCATCCTGATATCGGCGGGCATCCAGAGGTTTCCGGTGCGGGGGGCGCTCACCGGCGACGACCGGGATCATCTCCGTGACGCTACGAAGTTTCTTGAGAAGGCGATAGGATCGGAATCGGATGTCCTAGCTACCACGCGGTTAATGCTAGCTCGCTCATACGCTAGCATTGACGACGGCGGAAACGCGGCAAGGCAATATCAATGGATGGCCGATCATCGGGACGCGTTCTTACGATCATGCAAGGACGAAGAGGGACCGATCTGGGACGACGACTCTCAGAAGGAGATGATCTCAGCGGGAATCCACGCATGCCTCGTCAACGCCTATGACGGCGCTGGGGAGCTTGACAAAGCCATCGGTGCAGCCGAGGCGTGGATCGATGCCTGTCCAGATCACCTGGGCGTGTTCGAGCGTATGGTGCGCCTTCAGCAAAAGCGCCCGACCCGATCGCGGCGGCGGAGTACATGCAGAAGGAAGCGGACATACGCGAAGCGCTTGGGGACCGGGCATTTGCGGAGAACCCAAACGTTCGTATCGTTCTCGACTTGGGCTGGATAATCTCCACCACCCGCCTGGATGAGACCCTTAAGAACATCGCCTCGACCCACCCTCACGAGCATTCCCTCGCCGAATCCCTCATCAGGAACTACTGGCCAGCCATTGTCCACCTCAATACGGACGATCAACAGCGATGGGTAACTGGGTCCTGGCTGTTGGGCACTAGCGCACCCCAAGGCGCGGGCATCGCGGTCCACTGCTTTGCCCGGATCGTCGAAGGGGAACTCCGAACCAACATCTTTGCACCGTTTGCAGGGTACGCACGCAGCCATCCCGAGCTACTTGCCCACTGCCGCGACGATGATAAAGACATCGGGCTGTTCTGCCGCTATCTCAAGGGCCGGGACAAGAACATCGGTTTGGGGCAGATGTTTGAGGTTTTCCGCCTTGCGCGGCGCCCCGCGTCACCGATCAGTTCATCCTTTGCCGAGTGGCTCAAACGCGATCACCCCTGGCTGCTTTCCGGCCTGGGCAGCATCGAGACGGCCAGAATTGTGTCCTTCAGAAATCGCCAGAACCATCCGGATCGTCGTATAGAGACGCACGAGGCCGAACAAATGAGCAGAATTTGCCGCGAGGTCATCAACCTTCTCCACCCGCGTTGAACTGCGTCGCGGTGCAAGCGGCGCCGGGCGACGATATCCAGCCCCTGACCGTGCCGCACGGGCGGTGACCGCGGTGTGTCAAAGCCCGGGGACTGCCGCGGAAGGCCAACCTGATCGTGCATCGCCCTCCATACTGGCACCCGGTTGATGGGCGCCAGACACCAGCATCTCGGGTCCGCTTGATCTTTATGGCTTGACGGCCGTCAAGCCGCAGGGTGAGACTGTACATTGTAGGGTGAGGACTACCTATGACGCCACAACCGGACTTGAAGTGGTACTCCGAAATCAACGCTGGCAAGAATCTATCGCCCCGTTGCCCGCGCTATTACGAGAGAGTGTCCCTTCTCGGCGAAGCAGGTATTGCAACCGCGATTGCGCCTGATGAAGACAGCAGGCTTTCGGAGCAGTGGAAGCGTACCGACCTCTGGCCTGTTGTGGATGAGCAACACGCGGCGGTTTGGGGGCGCCCCAGCATTTTTTTCAAGATCTGCCCGGAAGTCTCTTTTGAGCGATATGGGTGGTTCGCCTCGCACTTGGCGTATTACCCAGATGAGCAGGATAGCGATGTGGCGCATCGAAACCTCGCAGTCGAGGGAGCACCAGGCAGTGATTGGCGCTGGAACTGGGCGCTGATTGTGCCGATGCACTACGCAGACTGCCCTCTCTACTCCCCACTCCTCTTGGGCGTCCAGAATGTCCAGAGGAAATCTCAGATTGGATTCGCAACGTAAGGCACTAACTTCTGCACGGCCCCGACCGTGGCAGCGACGGAGGCATCTCAACATGGGAGAACCGCTGGCGCGGCCAAGTCAGGCTGGTACAATCCGGGCGAAGTCAATGCGGCTGACAGGGCCGATAGAAAAAGGGGTCTGACCCCTTTTTGTTCTGCTAAGCTGTAGTGTCGCCACATGGACGCCGCCTCTCTCCGTTTGAGCCTCACCCCGCACGGCCGGCTGGCGCTAACGCACGACGATACCGCCCCTCCCCTCGATGGCGCGCTGGCGCTACGTCTACAGCGGGCGTTCGAACGCGGCTCCGGTCACGGGCTCCTTCTTCTTGGCGCGGACGAAGCCGGGACAGCGCTGCCATCGGTGTATTCCTACTGGCGCGAATTCGGCGCGCGCTACGTCTCCGCGCTCTGCACCCGGCAGGATGGCGATGCGCCGGCGAAGCGCGCGCGCGTTCCATCCCTCCCCGGCCAGGAACTCGAGCGCATGGCGCTGGGCGCACCGCCCATGATCGGCGCGGAGTATCTCTCCGCCCGCGTGCTCGACGCTTTGTGGGGCGAACTGGCCGCGGCCTTCGAAGTCGAGCTGTCCGAATCCCAATGCGGCGTGCAGGAGTTTCTGAAGCGCCGGAATCCCGCGTGGAACCTGGTGGGCCGCGTGCACTTCAATGTCGCCGAGAACCGCAAGGACTCGGGCGCGCCGTTTGCCTTTCTCGCCACGTACACCACGCGGTTATCGGCTGGGGCCAAGGCGCAACATCTGCCGTTGGGGCAGGCGCTCTTCGAGTATGCCGGCGCGGCCAACAAGGAACAACTCTTATCGCTGCTGGTTCCGGTGCAGCGGGCGTCGGAGACGTGCCCTTGGCTGAAGACCATGATCGATGCTGGCGAGATCTTTCACCCGCTGCGTTGGACACCGCGGGAGGTCTTGCAGCTTCTGCGGGACGTTCCGCGGCTGGAGACGGCGGGCGTGGTGGTCCGCATGCCGGCGGCGTGGAGGGGCAATCGTCCGCCGCGCCCCCGCGTCACGGGCGCGGTGGGAGGGAAAGCTCCGTCGGGATTGGGGCACAACGCGCTGCTCGATTTCCGCATGGACGTCACGCTCGATGGCGAACCCCTCACCGCCGCCGAAATCCGCGACCTGCTGGCGGCGACGGACGGCCTCGCAATGGTGCGCGGGCAGTGGGTCGAACTCGATCGCGAGCGCCTGCAAGCCACCATCGAGCGCTTCCGCGAAGTGGAGCGCACGGCGAAGCAAAACGGCCTGGCGTTCGGCGAGGCCATGCGGCTGCTCGCCGGCGCGGACGCCGCCGCTGGCATTGCCGACGACGCCGATGCCGCGAACCGCGCCGAGTGGGCGCAAGTGGTCGCCGGCCCCTGGCTGGCCGAGACCTTGAAGGGGCTGCGCAGCCCGCAGGGCCTGGCGCAAGTCGAACCCGGCGATGCGCTGCATGGCGTGCTGCGGCCCTACCAGCAGGTGGGCGTGCGCTGGCTGTACCTTCTCGCGAAACTCGGTCTGGGCGCCTGCCTGGCCGACGACATGGGGCTCGGCAAGACCATTCAAGTGCTCGCGCTGCTGCTGGTTCTCAAGCGGCAGGACGGCGCCGGATCTCAGCCGAGCCTGCTGGTGGCGCCGGCGTCGCTGCTGGCGAATTGGGCTGCGGAGATCGAACGCTTCGCGCCGGGGTTGAAGGCGCTCGTCGCCCATCCGTCGGCTCTCCCGGCGTCCGAACTGAAGGCTCTCGACGCCGCGCAACTGCGGGGCATCGATCTGGTGATCACCAGCTACGGCTCGCTGCTCCGCCTGCCGTGGATCGCGGAGGTCCCCTGGCGCCTCGCCGTGCTGGACGAAGCTCAGGCCATCAAGAATCCCGGCGCCAAACAGACCCGCGCCGTCAAGCAACTCAAGGCGGCGTGCAGACTGGCGCTCACGGGCACGCCGGTGGAGAACCGATTGGGCGATCTGTGGTCGATCTTCGACTTCGTCAACCCGGGACTGCTGGGAACGGCGGCCGAGTTCTCGCGCTTCGCCAAACGCCTCGCCGACGGGCCTCACGGCTCCTACGAGCCGCTGCGCGAGTTGGTGCGGCCGTACATTCTGCGGCGCTTGAAGACGGACAAAACGGTGATCTCGGACCTGCCCGACAAGACCGAAATCAAGGCGTTCTGCCCGCTCAGCCGCCGCCAGGCCGCGCTCTACGCGACTGCCGTGGAGGAGTTGGCCGCGCAACTCGGCGAGGCCGCCGGCATACGGCGCAAGGGGCTGGTGCTCGCCTACCTGATGCGCTTCAAGCAGATCTGCAACCATCCCTCGCAATGGCTGGGAGACGGCGCCTGGAGCGAAGACGACAGCGGCAAATGGGCGCGTCTCCGCGACATTGCCGAGGTGATTGCCGCCAGGCAGGAGAAGATGCTGGTCTTCACCCAGTTCCGCGAGGTGACCGCGCCGCTGGCCGCGTTCCTCGGCTCGGTCTTCGAGGGGCCCGGCCTGGTGCTGCACGGAGAAACCGAAGTGAAGAAGCGCAAGGACCTGGTTCGCCGCTTCCAGGAAGACGAAGCCGTGAGGTTCTTCGTGCTCTCGCTCAAGGCCGGAGGCGCGGGGCTGAACCTGACCGCCGCGTCGCACGTGGTGCATTTCGACAGGTGGTGGAACCCGGCGGTGGAGAACCAGGCCACCGACCGCGCCTTCCGCATCGGCCAGACCAAGAACGTGCTGGTGCACAAATTCGTGTGCCGCGGTACCGTGGAAGAGAAAATCGACCAGCTCATCGAAAGCAAGCGGCAACTCTCGGAGGAGTTGCTGGAGGGCGGCGCCGACTTGCTGCTGACGGAGATGAAAGACGACGAGCTGCTCAAGCTGGTTGCGCTGGATATCAATAAGGCGCTGAAGGAAGCGTGATCGATGGGATACTACGGCGGGGGATGGGCGCCCTACGTTCCGGTTGCGGAGCGGCGGCGCAAGGCGATGCGCGAGATGGAGAAGCGCAAGAAGCAAGGGCACGACGTGTCGCCCGTCGTTATCGCAGGCCGCGCCATCGCCGCCACCTTCTGGGGCAAGTCCTGGTGCGAGAACCTGGAGCGCTACAGCGATTATGCCAACCGGCTGCCGCGCGGGCGCACCTATGTGCGCAACGGGTCCGTGGTCGATCTGCAGATCAAGCCCGGCGAAATCCACGCCCACGTCAGCGGCTCGCAGTTATACAAGGTCGCGCTGAAAGTGACGCCCGTCGGGAAGACGCACTGGAAATCCATTTGCGACGACTGCGCGGGCGCGATCGATTCGCTGGTCGAGCTGCTGCAAGGACGCTTGTCCAAGGGCGTGATGGAGCGGATCTGCCGGCAGCATCAGGGCCTGTTTCCCACGCCGGATGAGATCCAGCTTTCGTGCAGTTGCCCCGACTGGGCCGATATGTGCAAGCATGTCGCGGCGGTGCTGTATGGCATCGGCGCGCGGTTCGATCGCCAACCCGAGCTTCTCTTCCGCCTGCGCGGGGTGAACGAGACGGATCTGATCGTCCACGCGGGTAAGGCGGCTCCGATCGCCAAGCAGGGGCCGGCCGCCGGCAAGCTTCTCGGAGGCGAAGACCTCGCCGGGATTTTCGGCCTCGACATGGCGCAGAGCACCGGCGCCGAGGCGGGGTTGGCCAAGAGCAAACCGGCGAAGACGAAGCGGGCGCGGACGAAGAAGGCGGCAGCGCCCGTAGCGAAGCGCAAACCGCGCAAGCCGGCCTCTTCCAAACGGCGCCGGAAGAAGCCGGCGGAGGAATAGCGGCGCGGCGCCCAGCGCTTGCCAACGCCTGCGCGCGGCGGGGTTGAACGCGGAGCGGCACCGGCAGCCGGATCGGAGGATTCTCAGGATTCTGTTCCACCGCGTCCGGTGCGGCCCGGTACGGTTTCCATCGAGATCCACCAGCCGGTCTTGGGAGTCGTAGATCAGAAGCGGCTTGCCAAGCACGTCGTCGGCCGCAACGAATCCCCAGTAGCGGCTGTCCAGCGAGTCGTCCCGATTGTCCCCCAGGACGAAGTAACTCTTCTCGGGCACGATCACCTCGCCGTCTACCACGTGTCTGGTGAGCATCTCCATGGCCTGTCTTTCGAGGGGAGCATTTGGTTCGCCCGGGAAGTTATCGCGATACGGATCGACATAGGAAGTCTTGTGGACGGCGTACGGCTCTGCGAGCGGCGCCCCGTTACGGTAGACCACTTTGTTCGATATGCGGATGCGGTCTCCGGGCACTCCGATGACGCGCTTCACATAGGTCTCGCGCCTGTTCAACGGGTAGAGAAAGACGACGATGTCGCCCCGCGATGGCCTTGTCTTGGGCATGCGTTGAACGAGGACGCGGTTGCCGACCAGGAGTGTGTCTTCCATCGCGGCCGACGGGATCACAAATGCCCCCACGAAAACCGGCCACAGCGCGCACAGAGCTGAAATCGCGATCCAGGGCGAGGCCAGGCCTCGTTTGGATCCGGCAGCCTGAAGCGATCTGCCCGCCAGGAGAAACAGAACGGCCAGTGCAACATTGATGGCGGCGCCTCCCACGGCCTCCAGTAGCAAGGGCAGATCCGAGACGCCATTTTGGAACAGAAGAAACGAGATGGCAAGAAGCCCCGCGAATTGATAGAGGGCATATCCATAGGCGATCCACACCCGTCCACGCAGGATGCCGATGCCGGCCATCAGCGGAATGGCCGCGGCCGGCAGGAAAACGACCGAACTCGTAAGTGCCGAAACGACCATCAGCCCCGCCGCCGCGAAAGCGACGATGTAAGCGGCTTTCACAAGTTTCATCAAAATTGCTCCCTCTTTAACAGATACATTGTCGGCGTCACAACCTCTTCAGGCAATCGCCAGCCGCGCCCCCGGCCGGGCCGGCGACTACAATCGAGAGTATGACCAGGCGGCAGCTTCTGGCGGGCGTGGTGTTGGCGCGTGCCGTGCGGGCGCGGACGGGGATCGACAAATCGCGGATCAGCGCCATCACGGACGAAATCGGGGTATCCACCGACGACTCGGTCGCGTTTGCGCACGAGTACGGCTTGCAGTGGGTGGAACTGCGCAATGAGCCGAGCCTAAAGAAGGAGTACTTCACGCTGCCCGAAGCGCAGGTGAAAGCCGACGCGCTACGCTTCGCGCGCGAGGGTCTGAAGGTTTCCTTCCTCAATACCAGCCTGCTGAAATTCGCATGGCCGGGGACCGAGCCGTTGCGGCGGCAGGAGACGCCGGAGGCCCGTGCCAAGCGGCGGGAGGCTGAGCAAGCGCGGTGGGACCGCCGCATGGAAGATCTGCGGAAGGCCATTCAGTGCGCCCACACCATGGGCTGCGACAAGGTGCGGGTGTTCACGGGGAATCGTCTGGCCGATCCGGCGGCGCTGTACCCGCGGATCGCCGACACGTTGGGCGAAATGGCGCGAACGGCCGAAAAGGAGAAAGTCCATCTGCTGATCGAAAACGAGGCGTCGCAAAACGTGGCGACGGCCAGGGAACTGGCGGACATTCTGCATCTGATTCCCTCGAAGTGGTTGGCGTGCAACTGGGATCCGCACAATGCGTACGGCAAGGAGCCGGCCTACCCGGACGGATACCGGGCGCTCCCGCCGAAGCGCATTCTGAACATTCAGATCAAGGCTAAGGGCGTGATGCCGGACAGTCCCGAGAAGGAAGATTGGAAGGCCATCTTCCAGGCGCTGGACAAGGACCGCTACGCCTACCGCATCGGCCTTGAAACGCACATCTTCGACGGGACGCTGATCGAGGCGGCCCATAAGTCGATGGAAGAGATTATACGCATCGTGGGCCGGTTGTGATTCGCCGGGATCGGTCGCTGGATTGCTACCGGGCCGCTACCAGCGGAACCACTTCGCCGGTGGAGACCGTCCGCGTGTCGGTGGTGAAAACCTGGGTCACCCCCGTCACGCTGTCGTAGATCTCGAGCGAAGTGAACAGCGAGCAGAAGCCTACCATGACTGCCGGGTTCGCAGAGCCGCCCGACGCCACGGGCGAGGGAACGGTGCTCACCTGCCCGCGAATCGACACCCGCCCGTTGGTGGGGCTGGGGACCAGTACATCGCTGCGGCCAAGGCCGAGCGAGGTGGCGCTGCCGGGGGCGATATTCGTCGCGGTGCCCTGCTTCAACAGGTGATTCTGCCCATCATAGAAGGCCAGTTGAACCTCGCAACCCGCCAACGTGGTGGTGGTTGCGGCGCTGCTATTCAGCACATTCAACAGGGCCGTCTGAGAACCGGTGAATCCAACGATTCCGGTGGTGAGCGTCTGTTGAAATGACGGGGTGGGAACCGGACTGGGGACCGGGCTGGGGGCCGAGATTTGTGCGGCCAGCGGCACTGCGGACAATAGTAAGACTGCGAGAACGGACTTACGGGGGGAACGCATGCTACACCTCCACAGGAGATTAAACACGGGCGAGTTGAGTATGTAGCGGCCGCTCGGACGGTTGCAAGCCAGGAATGTGATAGAACGCACACTGTCGTCATGCCAGTCGGGTGGTGACGGCCGGGCGGAAGCGGCGCCAGCAGCAGCCCGGCGGCGTTAGTGACGGGGTGTACGATATTGGGTGCTATGCCCGAAGAGATCACACGCCCGGAAGCTCCCGGAAATCGAACCTCCGGGAAGAAGTTGACCACCAACGCCGGCGCACCCGTCGTTGACAACCAGAACGTGATGACCGCGGGACCTCGCGGCCCGGCGCTGCTCCAGGATGTCTGGTTCCTGGAGAAGCTCGCCCACTTCGACCGGGAGGTGATCCCGGAGCGCCGCATGCACGCCAAAGGCTCCGGCGCGTACGGCACTTTCACGGTCACCCACGACATCACCCGCTTCACCAAGGCCAGGATCTTCTCCGAAATCGGCAAGAAGACCGATCTCTTCACGCGTTTCTCGACGGTGGCCGGCGAGCGTGGGGCGGCCGACGCGGAGCGCGACATCCGCGGCTTCGCCATGAAGTTCTACACGGAGGAAGGAAACTGGGACCTGGTCGGCAACAACACGCCGGTCTTCTTCCTGCGAGACCCGCTCAAGTTCCCCGACCTCAACCACGCCGTCAAGCGCGACCCTCGCACCAACCTGCGCAGCGCCCGCAACAACTGGGACTTCTGGACCTCGCTGCCGGAAGCGCTGCACCAGGTCACCATCACCATGAGCGAGCGGGGCATCCCATACTCGTATCGCCATATGCACGGCTTCGGCAGCCACACCTTCAGCCTGATCAACGCCGCCGAGCGAGCGCTTCTGGGTGAAGTTCCACCTGGTCTGCCAGCAGGGCATCAAGAACCTGACCGACGCCGAGGCCGAGGCCATCGTCGCCAAAGATCGGGAGAGCCACCAGCGCGATCTGTACGACAGCATCGAGAAGGGCGACTTCCCGCGCTGGAAGATGCGCATCCAGGTGATGCCCGAGGAGTGACGCGGCCAAGTGCCCCTACCACCCGTTCGACCTGACCAAGGTCTGGTTCCACAAGGATTACCCGCTCATCGACGTGGGCGTCATGGAGCTGAACCGCAACCCGGAGAACTACTTCGCCGAGGTCGAGCAGTCGGCCTTCAACCCCGCCAACGTCGTGCCCGGCATCGGCTTCTCTCCGGACAAGATGCTGCAGGGCCGCCTGTTTTCCTACGGCGATGCCCAGCGCTACCGGCTTGGAGTGAACCATCAGCACATCCCGGTCAACGCGGCTCGCTGCCCCGTCCACAGCTATCACCGCGACGGCGCGATGCGGGTGGACGGCAACCACGGCAGCACTCTCGGCTACGAGCCCAACAGCTACGGCGAGTGGCAGCAGCAACCGGCATTCGCCGAACCGCCGCTGGCGATCGAGGGGGCGGCCGATCACTGGAACTATCGCGAGGACGACGACGACTACTACTCGCAGCCCGGGCTTCTCTTCCGCCTGATGACGGCCGAACAGAAGCAGGCGCTCTTCGAGAACACCGCCCGCGCCATGGGCGATGCCCCGAAGGAGATCAAGGTTCGCCACATCGGCAACTGCCTGAAGGCCGATCCGGCCTACGGCGAAGGCGTGGCCAAGGCGCTGGGTATCCCGATGAGCGAGGTTGCGGGATAGTTGCGGCGCGGGAGACGCGTCCCCCCGCCGGCTAACGGCCCATCAGACTGGCGTGCAAAAAGTCGCGGTTCATGCGCGCGATGACTTCCAGCTTGATCTCCTTGGGGCAGACGGCTTCGCATTCGCCGACGTTGGTGCAGCTTCCGAAGAGCTCGCGGTTGGCTTGGGCGACCATGGCGCCCACGCGCCGGCCGCGCTCCGGCTGGCCCTGGGGCAACAGGCCGAGGTGCGCGAGTTTGGCGCCCATGAAGAGACTGGCGGAGGCGTTGGGGCACATGGCCACGCAAGCGCCGCAGCCGATGCAGGCGGCGGCGTCCATGGATCGCTCGGCATTTTCCTTGGGGACGAGCACCGCATTGCCATCGGGGGCGCTTCCGGTCGAGACGGAGATGAAGCCGCCCGCCGCGATCAGGCGGTCGAAGGCGGAGCGGTCGACCACCAGGTCGCGGACCACCGGAAAGGCGCGCGCGCGCCAGGGTTCCAGGTACAGTTCGTCGCCGTCCTTGAAATGGCGCATGTGGAGCTGGCACAAAGTGGTGCCGGGCAGCGGCCCGTGGGCCACGCCATCCACCATGCAACCGCACATGCCGCAGATGCCTTCGCGGCAATCGTGGTCGAAGGCGATGGGCTCTTCGTTTCGCGCGTTCAGGTCTTCATTGAGTACGTCGAGCATTTCCAGGAACGACATGTGCTCGCTCGCGTTGGGGACTTCGTAGCGCACCATGCGGCCCTTATCGTTCGCGTTGCGCTGACGCCAGACGTGGAGAATGATCCGCATTATTTGTAGCTCCGTTGGGTGGGATGCACGTACTCGAATGCCAGGGGCTCACGGTGCATTTCGGGGCGGTTTCCGGCGCCGCGAAATTCCCAGGCGGCGGTGTAGGAGTAATGCTCGTCGTCGCGCTGGGCTTCGCCTTCGGGGGTCTGGTATTCCTCGCGGAAGTGGCCGCCGCAGCTTTCGTTGCGCTCCAGCGCGTCGAGACATATCAGCTCGGCGAGTTCCAGGAAATCGGCCACGCGGCCGGCTCTTTCGAGCGACTGGTTGAGCTCCTCGCCCGTGCCCAGCACTTTGACGTCGCGCCAGTACCGGTCGCGCAACTCGGGGATCTTCGCGAGCGCGTGTTGCAACCCCTGGGCGGTGCGGCTCATGCCGCAGCACTCCCACATCAGCTTACCGAGTTCGCGATGGTAGGAATCCACCGAGCGCGTGCCCTTGGCATCGAGCAGGCGTTTGACGACGGCGGCGACACCCGCTTCGGCGTCGCGCACCACGGCGTGGGCGCTGTCAACCTTGTCGAGCTTGTTGGAAGCCAGGTAATCGTTGATGGTGTTGGGGAGGACGAAGTAGCCGTCGGCCAGGCCCTGCATGAGAGCGCTGGCGCCCAAACGATTGGCGCCGTGATCGGAGAAATTGGCTTCGCCGATGACGTACAGGCCGGGGATGGTGGACATCAGGTTGTAATCCACCCACAGGCCGCCCATGGTGTAGTGGATGGCGGGGTAGATGCGCATGGGTGCGTTGTAGGGGTCTTCGCCGGTGATGCGCTCGTACATGTCGAAGAGGTTGCCGTAGCGCTCCTGGATGACGGACTTGCCGAGGCGCTGGATGGCGTCGCGGAAATCCAGGTACACGGACAGGCCGCTGGGGCCCACGCCGCGGCCGTCGTCGCAGACCTGCTTGGCGTTGCGCGATGCCACGTCGCGCGGCACCAGGTTGCCGAAGCTGGGGTACTTGCGCTCCAGGAAGTAGTCGCGCTCGGCCTCGGGAATCTGGCCGGGTGCGCGCTTGTCTCCCTTGGCCAGCGGCACCCACACGCGCCCATCGTTGCGCAGCGATTCGCTCATAAGGGTGAGCTTGCTCTGGTACTCGCCCGAAACCGGAATGCAGGTGGGATGGATCTGGGTGAAGCAGGGGTTGGCGAACAGCGCGCCGCGCTTGTAAGCCCGCCAGATAGCGGTGGCGTTCGAGCCCTTGGCGTTGGTTGAGAGATAGTAGACGTTGCCGTAGCCGCCGGTCGCGAGCACCACGGTCTCGGCGAGGTGCGACTCGATGCGGCCGGTCATCAGATTGCGCGTGACGATGCCGCGCGCGCGGCCGTCGATGACGATGAGATCCAGCATCTCCGTGCGCGGGAACATCTGCACCTGCCCCGCGCCGATCTGCCGTTCCAGCGCCTGGTAAGCGCCCAGCAACAACTGCTGCCCGGTCTGGCCGCGCGCGTAGAAGGTGCGCGACACTTGCGCGCCGCCGAAGCTGCGGTTGTCGAGATAGCCCGAGTATTCGCGCGCGAAAGGCACGCCCTGCGCCACGCACTGGTCGATAATGTTGAGCGAGATCTCGGCCAGGCGGTAGACGTTGGATTCGCGGGCGCGGAAATCGCCGCCCTTCACGGTGTCGTAGAAGAGGCGGTAGACGCTGTCGCCATCGTTGTGGTAGTTCTTGGCGGCGTTGATGCCGCCCTGCGCGGCGATGGAGTGGGCGCGGCGCGGCGAATCCTGGAAGCAGAAGCAGTGGACGTTGTAGCCCAGTTCGGCGAGCGAGGCGGCGGCGCTCCCGCCCGCGAGACCCGTGCCGACCACGATGATTTTGTGCTTGCGCTTGTTGGCCGGGTTGACCAGCTTCAGATTGAAGCGATGCCGGTCCCATCGCGTCTCGATCGGGCCGGTTGGGGATTTGGAGTCGAGTAGCATTCGGGCGTCCTCAGAGTGTCAAAAAACCGGCCATGACGGCGATGGGGATGGAGCAGTTGCCGGCGGCGATCAGGATGGCCACGATGGCCGCGCCCTTGCGGAGCAGCGGGGTGTAAAGCGGGTGGCTGAAGCCCAGCGACTGGAACATGCTCCACAGGCCGTGGTAGAGGTGCATGCACAACAGGATCATCGCCAGAATGTAGAAGCCCGCGATGCCCGGGTGCTGGAATCCGGCAATGACGTTGTAGCGCACGTCGGGCTGGTTGAGGCCGAGTTCGCGGAGGGGTAGCACCGCGCCGGCGGTGAGATGCAGAATGTGGAAGACGATGAACGAGCCCACGATGGGGCCGCTCCAGATCATGGTGCGGGCGGCGTAGGAAGCCGGGACATCGTCCTTCTTCACGTAGGCCGTGGGCCGCGCGGCGCGTTTGAGAAGCCAGAGCTGGGTGCACGCCGTCAAGTGCAGGATCACCGCGCCCATCAGAAACGCGCGGATGGCCCACAGCGGGATGACGTTGGCGGGGTTGTGAAGGAATGCGGCGTACCCATTGATCTGGTCGTGGTTCGGGGAATAGATTTGCAGGTTGCCGATCAGGTGGCCGATGACGTAGCCGAACAGGATCGCGCCGGTGACGGCCATGACGGCTTTCTTGCCGATGGGGGCTTCATAGAATCCGGCGGCGCGTTGGATGGGTTGGGCGAGTGTGCTCATGCGGATATCCTCGGGGTGCAGAGGCCGGGGCCGATGTTCATAGTATACCCGGGGCGGCTAGTTCCAGCGTTTGATCTTGGGCCACAACTCGCCGATGGGCATCCGGATACCCTGGCAGTAGAAGACGTCGAAATGGTTGTACGGCATGGAGTACGGGTGGGAGACGTGGGCCACCTTCTTCACCTCGCGAAAAAGCTCTTCCAGGCGCTCCTGGCGGTCGTCCATGACGATCATGCTATCGCCGGTGTAGCCGCGCGGACCCCACAGAAAGTAGCTTTGATGAGCGCTGATGGCGGGCGGGAGTCCGTATCTCGGGCCGAAGAGATCGATGGCGCCGGCCTGGCCATAGATTTGCGCGAAGATCGCCGTCTTGTGGCGGGTTTCCGGCGGCAGCGCGTTGTAGACGCCGGCCACGGTGGCCGCCATTTCCTCCCAACCGAACTGGTCGGCGAAGAGTTGCGGCAGCGGGCCGAGCTCGTGATTCTCGATACGCGGTTGTTGCAGATGGATGGCGGCGGCGTAGCGGATGTAGGTTTCGGGAGGAAGCAGCGGCAGCGTAATGGGCGCCAGCAGCGCGCCCATCAGAACCATGAGCGTGGCATACACGGGACCCACCCAGCGCACCCGCGGAGCGTCCAGCCAGCGTTCCCACACGACAGCCCCGCCGGCGAACAACAGCGGGAACGCCGGGAACAGGTAGTAGATGCGCGGGCTCATCGCCATGATGACGCCGGCGGTCGCGAGGGACGCCCATCCCAGCAGCCGGTACTGCTTTCCCTCGCGGTGGAAGAGAAAAAACCAAAGGCCGCCGAGCCACACCGGCAGCGAAAGCGGCAGCATCGCCAGCGTTTCCTCGGCCAGGAACTTGAGCGGCGGAAGCGCCACGTCGCGGCCGTTGCGGCGTATGTTGGCCTGCAATTCCAGGAACGGAAAATGGTGTTGGACGTTCCACCACAGGTTGGGCAGGAACAGCAGGAAGGCGATGGCTCCGCCGGCCCACAGCCACGGCGAGCGCAGCCAGCGGCGCTCGCGCGTGAGCACCAGGCCGAGCGCCACGCCGAATCCGAAGATCAGCATGGAATGCTTGTTTTCGAGCCCCAGCCCGGCCAGCGCGCCAAACCATAGCCACAGCTTCCCATTTCCGGTGCGGACGATGCGGATCGCCAGGTACGCGCAGCCCATCCAGAAAAGCGGCTCGAAGGCGTTCATGCTGAAGTAATGCTCCATGAAGAGCGAGCCGGGGGCCAGCAGGGCGCACAGCGCCGCCAGTATCTGCGCCCTTCGGCCGCCGCCCAGCTCGCGGGCCATGGCGCCAGAGAGCAGAACCGTCCCGGCGCCGGCCAGGGCCGGCAGCAAACGAATGGCAACGAGCGAATCGCCAAGAGTCAGGCGGATGACTTGGACGATCAGCGGGGACAGCGGCGGCTGGTCCACGTATCCCCAGTCGAGATGTTGCCCACACGCCAGGAGGTAGAGTTCGTCGACAAAATACCCATAGTGCCGCGCGGCGTAGAGAAGAACCAGCAGCTTGACCAGGGCGATGATGGACACCGCGAGGCCCGTGCCTAGGAGCCAGGGCCTGTGCGGCGGGGAGGGAGACGGGGCCATGCGGTCAGTATCTCACCAGCTCTTCAAAATCCACGTTGCCGCCCGAGAGCACCACGCCGATAGTGCCGATGCCAGGCGGCAACTTGTGGAATAGCAGGGCGGCGGCCGGGACCGCGCCGCTCGGCTCTACCAGGATCTTGAGGTGCGTCAGCAGGAACTTCACAGCCTCGCGAATCTCATCGTCGGTCACCAGCAGCACGCCCTCCACCAGTTCGCGGATCACGGGGAACGTCAACTCGCCGACACACGGAGTGCGCAGGCCGTCGGCGATGGTGTCGGGGTGGGGCACGGCGACGCGCTCGCCAGCTTGAAGCGAGAGGAAGGTGTCGTTGGCGCCGGCGGGTTCGGCGCCGAAAACGCGGATGGCGGGGTTCATGGCGCGGGCTATGGTGGCGCAACCGGAGAGCAATCCGCCGCCGCCGACAGGCGTTATCAGCGCGTCCAGCGGGCCGGTTTCGTCGAGCAGTTCGAGAGCGGCGGTGCCTTGGCCGGCCATGATGAGCGGGTGGTCGAAGGGAGGCACCAGCACGCCGCCGGTTTCCTTCAGGATGGCGGCGGCGATGGATTCTCGGTTCCCGGTGAGGCGGTTGTACGTGACGATGCGCGGCCCGTGCGACCGCGTGGCTTCCATCTTCGACCGGGGGGCGTCCTCGGGCATGACGATGTGCGCCTGCGCACCCACGTGCCGGGCGGCGATGGCGACGGCCTGGGCATGGTTGCCCGAGGAGTACGCCACGATGCCGCGCGCCAGGGTCTCGGGCGCGAGCGACAGGATCAGGTTCGAGGCGCCCCGGATCTTGAAAGCGCCGCCGCGTTGCAGGTTCTCGCACTTGAAAAACACGTGGACACCGGCTTCGGCATCGAACGCGGCGGAGGTGAGAACCGGGGTGCGGCGCGCCAGCGGGCGGATGCGGACGGCTGCCGCGCGGACGTCGTCAGCCTGGATGGCCAGGGGCATGTTTCGACTATACAAGAGCGGCGGAAACCGCAAGGCCGTTTTCAGATGTTACCATCTACATTTGGCCCCCTTCGTGCGGGGTCACACCCGATTCCATCAGGAGGGTTTTCATGGCCAAGGGCTCTGTCGCCATCAGCGTCGAGCGGTGTAAAGGGTGCGGATTCTGCGTGGAGTTCTGCCCCACGCACGTCCTGGCGCTGTCATCCGCTTTTAATTCAAAGGGTTATCATCCACCGAACGTAGTTGACGGCCAGAAGTGCAGCGGCTGTGACCTGTGCGGGATGTACTGCCCGGACTTCGCCATTTTTGGAGTGCGCCATGCAAGCTGATCCCAAAGGCGTCTTAACAGGTGTTCATTTTATCGACGGTGATCACGCATGTTGTGAGGGTACTCTCGCAGCCGGTGCGCGATTTGCCGCAGGTTATCCGATCACTCCATCCACCGAAGTCGTCGAACGGTTCGCCTCCAGAATTCCGACAGTCGGCGGGATCTTCATCCAAATGGAGGATGAACTGGCCGCTTCCATCGCCATTCAAGGGGCGGTTTGGGGCGGCGCCAAGGCCTTCACGGTGACCTCCGGGCCGGGGTTTTCGCTGATGATGGAGCACATCGGCTACGCCGCTATGACGGAGACGCCGTGCGTGTTCGTGAACGTGCAGCGGGGCGGACCGTCCACCGGATTGCCGACGCTGCCGGCGCAGGCCGACATGATGCAGGCCAAGTGGGGATCGCATGGAGATTACGGCGTCATCGCGCTGTGCCCGAACTCGCCCCAGGAATGTTTCGATTTGACGGTGACGGGCTTCAACCTGGCCGAGGAGTTCCGCGTCCCGGTAATGATGATGCTCGACGAATGCGTAGGGCATATGACGGAGAAGGTGGTGATTCCCGAGGCGGAGAAGATCGAAATCACGCCGCGGCGCTTCACCAAACTGCCGCCGGAGGAGTTCCGGCTGTTCCAACCGCAAGCCGACAAGGTGCCCGACATGGTGAAGGCCGGCGATGGGTACCGCTTCCACGTCACCGGGTTGACGCACGACGAGCGCGGCTACCCCAGCATGAACGTCGACACGCAGGATCGCACCATTCGGCGGCTGCAGGAGAAGCTGACGCCGCTGGCCAACGGGCGCGCGCTTTGCGACACGGAGTTCCTGGAAGATGCCGAAGTGGTGGTGGTCTCTTACGGCATCACTTCGCGGGTGGCGCAGCGGGCGCTGCAACTGGCCCGCGAGCAGGGGATTCGCGCCGGCAAGTTCCGCATCATATCGGCGTGGCCGTTCCCCGAGCAGCGCATCCGCGAGTTGGCGGGCCGCGTGAAGGCGTTTGTGGTGCCGGAGTTGAATCTGGGCCAGATGGTCCATGAAGTGGAGCGGGCGGCGGCTGGCCGGGCAGCGGTGATTCCGGTATCGCACGCCGGCGGCGGCGTACACCAGCCGGCCACCATTCTGAAGGCCATTGTGGAGGCGGCGCGATGAAGGAAGCGACGATCGAGAAGGCCACGCTGGAGATCCCCATCGGGATTCCGGCGGATGCCGTGAACCCGGTGGAGCCTTTCCTGCGGATGGACCGGATGCCGCACATCTGGTGCCCGGCCTGTGGGATCGGCACCACGGTGAACTGCTTCACGCGGGCGCTGCTGGCCTCGAAACGCAATCTGGACAAGGTGGCCATCGTATCGGGAATCGGCTGCACGGGACGCGTGGCGGGCTATGCGGCCCTGGATTCGTTTCACACCACGCACGGCCGGGCGATTCCGTTCGCCACCGGGCTGAAGCTCTCGAACCCCGAGTTGGACGTGGTGGTGTACTCGGGCGACGGCGACCTGTTCGCCATCGGCGGCAACCATTTCATTCACGCGGCGCGCCGCAACATGGACCTCAAGGTGATCTGCGTGAACAACCTGACCTACGCCATGACCGGCGGCCAGACGGCGCCCACCACGCCGGGTGGTGTGATCAGCGCCACCGCGCCCTACGGCGTGTTCGAGCCGTCCTTCAACCTGGTGGCGCTGGCGGAGGCCGCGGGCGCGGCCTACGTGGCGCGCTGGACCACCTACCACGTGAAACAGCTCAGCCGCGCGATGGAGGAAGTCTTCAGCAGGAAGGGCTTCTGCTTTATCGAGGTGCTGTCGCCGTGTCCCACGCTCTACCAGCGGCGCAACAAGATGGGCGACGGCCTGGACGCCATGAAGTATTACAAAGAGGCCAGCAAGATCCGCCATGGGGCGCGCGCCAGCGAGTGCGATCTGACGCGCGACGGCGAGATCGTGGTGGGCAAGTTCGTGGATCGCGAGCGGCCGGATTATGCCGAGTTGCTGCGCGCCCAGATGACCGAGACGCTGGGCGACAAGTACGCGGAACCGGAGGTGTCATGCTGCAGCGAGTGCTAGCCGGTGGCGAGAAGCCGGGGACGGAAGGCTCTGTCCACGCGGCGCAGAGTGACAAGCATGTTCGTGCGAAAGGTGGCGCGCACCCTGGGACGGAGTCGTCAGTCCCCGGGCTTTCGCGGCCCGGCAAGGGAGGACATAAGGTGTTCAGCGAAATCCGCATCGCCGGATTCGGCGGGCAGGGCGTGATTCTGGCCGCGGCGGTGATCGGCAAAGCCGCGGCGATTTTCCAGGGCGGCTACGCCACCATGACGCAAAGCTTCGGCCCGGAGGCGCGCGGCGGATCGTCGAGCGCGCAGGTGATTCTGTCGAGCGAGCCGATTCTCTATCCATACCTCACGCGGCCGGACATTCTGGTGGTGATGTCGCAGGAGGCCTATACGCGGTTCTCGCCGGAGCTGAAACCCGACGGCATTCTGATCACCGAACAGGACCTGGTTCGGGTGGGCCAGATTCCCAGCGGCGTGAAGGCCTACGGCGTTCCGGCCACGCGGTTGGCCGAGGAGCTGGGCCGCAAGGTGGTGCTGAACATCGTGATGGTGGGCTTTTTCGGAGCGGCGGTGAAGTTGCTGGACCCCGACGCGCTGCGGCAGGCGGTGGCCGATTCGGTGCCGCCCGCCATGCAGAAACTAAACCTCCAGGCTTTCGACAAGGGCTTCGAGTACGGCAAGCAACTGATGGTGCAGTTGGCCGAAAACGGCGATTCGGACTCGGCGGTGGCGACGCTCGAAGGGGCGTAGGGTTCGAGCGCGATTCGACGTCAACTGATTTCGCGCCAGATGCTGGCGGACGCAAACAACGTCAGATGGCGGACGTTTGTCGTGGCGATCACTGTCTCGTCCCCGGGACCGCCGAGCGCCCCGGCTTGCGCGGCGAGGATCATGTCGGCGTCCAATGACGCGTCGTCAGCCGATTGCCGGCCCATCTTGCGGGCCGCTGCCCAGAACTCCGCCGCCTTGAGCATCACTGGCGTCGTGATCGGCGCGTAACGCAGCATGCCCTTCAAGGCGTCCAGGCGGCCGAGTCCTCTCTCCTTGCCGGCGCGCAGCAACTCGCGGCGCACTTCGTAATCCGCGATCTCCGGAATCACGATCTCGGCGCCGTCCTACGCAAGCTTCGCGAGCCAGTTTTTGCACGCTTCATTTTCGGGGGAGCTCCGCGGATTCGTGATCATTCCGAGCGGACCGGCGTCCAACAGGACGATCAGGCTCATGAGAAGAGCTTGTAGCCCTCGGGTCGATCTTCGTCCAAAGAACGGCACAGGACGGCAAAGGTCTCCTGCTGTTCCGCTTCATCGCCGTGCATCCACTGGTCCAGCAGATTGGCTAGCGCAGACGGGTCCGGCATCGAACCAGGCGGGAGTTCGCAGCACCGAGGCATCTGGCTGGGCTGGTCGAATTTGGCAGCGTCGGGCATTCCCTCACTTTTGATTCTACTCCACAGGCCGAAGGAGTCGCTTGGCTCGGGCTCGGAGTGGCAGGCGAAACTCAATCGATCCTGGTTTCCGAGGTAGCGAATCCACAGGGATATGTGCGGCATTCTGGCTGGCACCGAACCTTCGCCGAATCTTCGGCGCCACGGAATCCGAGCAGGGAGTTATGCTTAGAGGGCATCGGCAACAGGCCGAACGGCGCGAGCGCCCTCGTCTCCATGGATGCCAAAGGGAACCAAGCCGACCAAGAGTCTGCGGGCGCAGTTCCACTCAGCCCCGAGTTCTTGGCGGGCGGCACGGAGGCCGGGCTCGAGAAGATGCGCACGCGCCTACTCGACCTAACGAACCGAAATCGGCTCTTGAATTTCAGACACTCGGCCGCCCGGTCGCTGCGAGTCGTAGGCGCCGATCTGGACGAAACGTTTCGTCGTCTGATGGACGGTGGAAAGCTGGTGTTCCTTCCGGTCCCGGAGCCCGATATCACGCACGAACTCATGCCGGATGCCACGCAGGCACGGGAGGAGGCACAAGCCAAGGTCAGCCCAGGCGACTATGCGAAGAGCCTGGGCTGGGACACTTCGTACGATCTGGAAGGTCAGTCGGACGATGTTGAGATCCCGAGACGTCCCGGCCATGCAGAAACTGAACTTGCAGGCTTTCGACAAGGGCTTCGAGTACGGGAAGCAGTTGCTGGTGCAGTTGGCCGAAAACGGCGATTCGGACTCGGCGGTGGCGACGCTGGAAGGGGCGCAGGGGCTTCTTTGTGCGCCCGGCTCGCCCCTTGCAGGCGAACCGCCACTGTGTTCCGTCCTTCAGGTCCGCGATCGATCATGGACTCAATTCCATGCAGTACCGTGGGCGCAGTCGCCGGCGGTGGTGTAACTCTCATTGTGGCCGTGGTCTCAATGGTCATCCAGGGACGGTTTGATCTACACTGAATTGGATCTGGAGGTCCGAGAGACAGTGATGTGCCGTGCCGGAATGAAGGATATCGGGGTGGGGAGTTCATTCAGCTCATGCCTTTGGCGATTGGTTCCCCACATACTGCTTGGCGCCGGTTTGTTCTTCGGCCCCATCGTGAGCGCGAATGCTCAGATTCCGCTGGCGACCGGCAGCGGCGTGACGGTTCTTCCCGAGCCCAACGGACCGTTCTTCGATATTACGGCTTATGGCGCTGTGTCGAACGGAGGGGCGCTACAGAATCAGGCAGCGATCAACGCCGCCATCGCCGCGGCTGCCGCAGCCGGCGGTGGAACCGTTCTGATTCCGGCTGGTACATTCAAGAGTTACAGCATCCGTCTGAAGAGCAACGTCGGCTTGCACTTTGAATCGAACAACTCGGTCATCCGGGCGGCTATTCCGGGGACCGGCCCGGGCCAGGATGGGGGCTTTTATGATGCCCCCGAGGCCAACATCTACGTCGGTCTTCAGGACCAGGGCCACAGCCACTGGCAAGACAGCTTGATCTGGGGCATAGGCCTGCACAACATCATGATCTCGGGCCCCGGCCTGATCGATGGAAGCGATGTCGATGCGAGCGGTAACACGATCCCGGTCCTTGCGACCACGGACGTACCAGAAGTCACCACGAGGACCGCCGGCTTGGCGGCGGTACAGGCCAACAAGGCGATCGCCCTCAAGAACTGCATCGACGTTATCTTCCGCGATTTTGCCATCAAGAATGGCGGCCATTTTGGCATTCTCGGCACCGGCGTGACGAACTGGACGATTGACGGGATCATTATCGATACGAACCGCGACGCGTTCGATATCGATTGTTCCCAGAACGTCACGGTCAGGAATTCCGTATTCAACTCCACCAACGACGACGCAATCGTTCTGAAGGCCACCTTCGCTTTAGGTGCATTTACACCGACTAAGAACGTGCTGATTGAACGCGACATCGTCAGTGGTTACGAGCCGGGATCGGTGCTCAGCGGGGTCTATGCACAGGGACAGCAAAACCCCATGACGGGGCGCGTGAAACTCGGTACCGAAGCGACTAGCGGTTTCGATACCGTTACGATTCGGAATATTACATTTGAGCATTGCGCCGGCTTCGCGGTCGAATCGGTGGACGGCGCCCCGCTCACGAACGTCGTGTTCACGGATTCCACGATGAACGATATTTACACACCGATCTTCATCCGGCTCGGCGATCGGGGCCGGACCCCGGTCACCGGTATCGGCCGCAGCCAGATCGTGAGCCCAACCGGCGACGTTCGTCTGGACAACAGCCTGTATGTCCTTCCCAATCTGCCGGCTCAGTATGGGTACTTCCCACCGAGCCGGTACGCTCCCTCGTATGCCCAGAACACCTCAGCTCCAATCGGCGGATCCGTTTATATGCCGATCATAGTCTCCCCAACCGCTCCGACCATTTTGAACCAATATCAGCCCTGTTTTGGATGCGCGACGAATCCCGTGGATAGCGACGCGATCGGCCCCGGAGCTCAACTGGACGGCAGCTTCGCGGTGGTCAGTAACATCAGCATCGGCAACCTGACGGTGACGGATGCCGATCCGCGCTACCCCATCATTCTCGCCGGTCTGGAGGGCCACCCGATCCAGAATGTGAACCTTAGTAATATCGCGGTACAGTATCGAGGAGGTCTGACGATGCAGCACGCGGTCGAGAATCGCTATCTGCACACGGCTTATAGTTTCCACCAGTATGGCTATAGCGGCTCCTCCATGACTACTCAGACGATTGACTGGTTCGGCCGTCCCGCCAACGAAGGATGGCTTCCGCGGATCGGTTGGGACCCCACGCTGAACGGCGGAAACGGAGGATGGGCTCAAGATCCCTACAACATCTCGGAGTTGCCATTTCTGTATCCCGAGAACGTCATGTTTGGCCCGCTGCCCGCATACGGCGTCTGGGCCCGGCATGTCACCGGTCTGACCGTCAACAACGTGAGCCTCAGTTTCCTGGCCCCGGATACACGTCCTGCGGTTGTGTTGGATGATGTCAGCAACGCCGTATTCCAGAACTTCACGGCGGAGGTCGGAAGCGGCGTCCCGGTCTTCGTGGAGGTAACGAATACCAGGAAGAGGCCAGCGGATCTGGAGTATGTTACGAATCTGGCGTATTCAACGGACACAGTCACGAATGTGACGGTACCACCGGGCTTGGCAGTGCAGCAGGTGACCGTCAACCGGCCGGCGCCGGGTACGCCCCCGGATACGCTGTATAGAAATCCGACGGCTCCGAGCGCAAGCTATCCGTACTCGTATAGTGTCGCCACTCCGAATTATCCCTTGCCGGTGACAGTGTTGCGGCCGTATTTCGACATGGCTGCCCCGAAGCGTTTTTATCGCGCTGCGGTAGGACAGGAGTTGCAGTTTACGGTGCAGGCGTACAGCCCCGCTTCCGGCAGCGAAACAGCGGCTGCCCAAACGGGATTAACCTATTCCACTGGCGCCTTGCCGGGCGGCGCGGCTTTCAATTCACAGGTGTTCACCTGGACGCCCACCGCGCCCGGTGTCTATCGGGTGCAGTTCATAGTCAGCGACGGGGTGATACCGGAGAGCAAGACAGTCACCATCAGTGTCGGGAATCCGGTTGTGCCAGTGGCCAATGCCGGTCCGAGCCGCGCGGTTCATTTGGGGGCCCTGGTCGCTCTGGACGGTTCCGGGAGCCAGGATCCGGCCAGCGCTACGCCGGAATTGCCGGCCTGGTGGACGCTGAGCTTTTCCTGGACTCAGACCGCGGGACCGAAGGTCACACTGGGAAGCGGTGGCTCCACCGCTATGAGCCCAACCTTTGTCGCGAGCGCGGCCGGCGCCTACACGTTTCAGTTGGTGGTGAGCGACGGGGCGGCGACCAGTGCCCCAGCGTCGGTCACTCTCACGGTTCCGGTTCTCCGGGGAATTCACCCGCATCCAAATTAGTGTTTGACCACATCCCCCTTCCGCATCTGCACGCGCATCTGTGCCCTGACCCCAGACCGAAGCGAGTGCTCCCGCGGTCTTCTATGCTTTCACTGGGAATTCGGCACGCGAAGCACGGAGTCTGTCCCCGGCCGGCGAGAACAAGCACAGACGGGACTGTCCATGCGGCTGAGCCGCCGCCCAGTGCCGCTCGCGGTGTCGTGCTCACCCTGGAAGAGTCCCGTCAGTCCCCGGTTTTCGCGATGGCCCGCGCAAATCCGGGGAGCGACCTCTCCAGCTCGTCGCGCGCAATCGTCAGCGACAGGCGCATGTAGCCGGCGCGGCCAAAGCCGGAGCCGGGCACGGCCAGAATCCCTTCCTTCATCAGGCGGCGAATGAACGCCACATCGTCTGGTGTGGGCGTCTTCGGGAAGACGTAGAACGAACCCTGCGGGCGCGGCGCGTCGTAGCCCATCGAGGTGAGCGCGTCGCATAACAGATCGCGCTTGGCCTGGTATTGGCCCACGTCCACGGTGGCGTCGGGAACCGCGGCCACCACCCACTGCCAGATGGCGGGCGCGTTGATGTATCCCAGAATGCGGTTGGCAAAGGTGGCGGCGTCGCGCAGGGCGGCGATCTCCCCCAGGCGCGGCGACATCGCCAGGTAACCCACGCGCTCCCCGGGAATGGCCATGGCCTTCGACCAGCTCCACGCCAGCACCGAGCGTTCGATGAGGCGCAACGGCTCGGGCGGCGCCGCGCCGTCGAACGTGAGCGGGCGGTACGGTTCGTCGCTGATGACGATGATGGGGTCGCGCACCAGGCCGTTCAGCTCGCGCAGCGCCGCTTCGGAATACATGGCGCCGGTGGGGTTGTTGGGCGAGTTGAGGATGATCGCCTTGGTGCGCGGGGTGATGGCGGCGGCGATGCGGTCAAGGTCAAGCTGGAAGCGGGCGTCGGTTTCGGCGAGAACCACTTTGCCGCCGTGGTTTTCGACGTAGAAGCGGTACTCGGGGAAGTAGGGGTTGAGGAGGATGACCTCGTCGCCGGGGTCGAGCACCGACTTAAGAAGGATGTTGATGGCCCCGGCCGCGCCCACCGTCATGATCACGTCGGCGGCGGTGAAGGGCAGACCGGTGCGGCCGGCCAGTCCGCCTGCGATGGTCTCGCGGACCGCGGGGTAGCCGGCGTTGGGCATGTAGGCATGGCTGCGCGGGCGGTTTTCGGCCACAACGCGGCGGAGGGCTTCGATGACCGCCGCGGGCGGCTCGACATCGGGATTTCCGAGGGAGTAATCGAAGACGTTCCCGGGGCCACGCTCGCGGCGAAGTTCCAGGCCGGCTTCGAACATGCGGCGGATCCACGAGGAATGCTCCATCTGCTCGGAAATTGCGCGGGAAATGCTCATAGGGCGATAGGCGGAACGAAGCCCGATTGTACCGCCAGGCGGCGCACGGGCGGTGCAATGCGAGTATAATCGTTTCTCTTATGACAACTGCCATCGGCCGGCCAGCGGCTTCGCGTTATCGCTGGACCATTTGCGCGCTGCTGTTCGTCGCCACAGTGGTCGCCTATCTCGACCGCGGGATCCTCGGATTCCTGAAGGTGGATTTGGGGAAGCAGATCGGCTGGAACGACGTCACTTATGGCAATATCTCCTCTGCCTTCAAGTGGGGATACGGTTTCGGCATTGCAGTGGCTGGGTATTTCACGGACTGGCTGGGTACGCGCAAGGCCTTTGCGATCGCCATCGTACTGTGGAGCCTCGCGGCCATGTCGCCGGGCATGGCGAACTCGGCGTTCACCTTCGGAGCCGCCATGTTTCTCCTGGGGATCTGTGAGGCTGCCAACTTCCCGGCCTGCCAGAAGACGGTGGCCGAGTGGTTTCCCAAGAAAGAGCGCGCCCTGGCGACCAGCCTCTTCAACTCCGGCGCCAATGTGGGTAACATGCTGCCCGCGGCAGTGGTGCCAGTTCTGGTGGTGGCCTTCGCCGGCCCTCTCGGGAAGGACAATGCATGGCGCGGCGCGTTTGCGGCCTGCGGGTCCATCGGCTTCATCTGGCTGGCGTTCTGGCTGCGAATGTACCGCAAGCCGGAAAGCCATCCGAAAGTCTCGGCGGAGGAGTTGGCGTACATCCAGAGCGATCCCGCCGAGCGCTCGGAGCGGGTGCCTTGGGGCAAGTTGCTGCCATGCAAGGAGACCTGGGCATTCGGCGGCGCCAAGTTCCTCACCGACGGGGTTTGGTGGTTTTACTCGTTCTGGCTGCCGGGCTATTGGATGAATACCTTCCACCAGAAGTTGGGAGGCACCAGCCTTCCGCTGATCATTGCGTTTGGCGTTTCCATCCTCGGCGGCATTGGTGGGGGCTACCTGTCTGGCGCCCTGATCAAGCGGGGCTGGAGCGTCGGACCGGCGCGCAAGACCGCCATGCTCATCTGTGCCGTTTCTGCCTTGCCGATCGTGCTGATGCCGTTCGTACCGAGCTTGTGGTGGGGGGTGGCGCTGGCTGCCCTGGCCATGGCGGCGCATCAGGCCTTCTCGTGCAACCTGTTCACGGTGCCTTCGGACCTGTTCCCGAAAGTGGCGGTGGGCTCGGTGATCGGAATCGGCGGCGCGCTCGGGGCGGCTGGGGGCGGGTTGCTCGACCAGTTCGTCAGCCACATCGTGCTATGGACCCACAGCTATGTGCTGGTCTTCGCGCTGTGCGGGTCGGCGTACCTGTTGGGGCTGCTCCTGCTGCACTTGTTGACGCCGAAATATGCGCCGGCGCAGCCGAAGTACTGACGGTGGTACCATCTCTGTACCGTGACCCTGCGGCCGGTGAGCGACCGTTCGCTGCTAGTCTCGTTTGGCGATGAGATTTCGCCCGAAGCGCACCGCGAGGTGGTGCGCCTGACGCGCAGCCTCGAAGGCGTCCGCGGCATCCTCAATCTTCATCCGGCTTTCGCCAGCGTGCTCATCGATTTCGATCCGCGGCTGCGCGATCACGCCGCGGTAGTGGCCGAGGTACGCCAGCGGATGGACGCGCCGGAGGAGAGCGCCGCGGTGGAACGGCGGATGGTCGAGATCCCCGTGCGCTTCGGCGGCGATGACGGGCCGGATCTCGATGACGTGGCTCGCCACACCGGACTCGCGCCGGACCGGGTGATCGAGCGCTTCTGCGCCGCCCGGTTCGAGGTCTGCTTCGTGGGCTTCGCCACGTGCTTCCCATACCTCAGCGGGCTTCCGCCTGAACTGGCCACGCCGCGCCTTTCCGCCCCGCGCAAACGGGTGCCCGAAGGCAGCGTAGCCATCGCAGGCCGGCAAGCGGGCGTGTACCCGCTCGAGTCGCCGGGGGGATGGCGGCTGATCGGACGCACGCCGCTCGCTCTGTTCGACCGCCACGCCGAGCCGCCTCCGCTGCTGCGCATGGACGACCGCGTGATCTTCGTTCCGGAGGGCCGGCGGTGAACCGTATCCGCGTGGTTTCGCCGGGGTTGCTGACCACGGTGCAGGACCTGGGCCGCTTCGGCTGGGCGCACTTTGGCGTATCGGCCTCGGGGGCGGCGGACGCGCTGGCGTTGCGTGCCTGCAATCTGCTGGTGGGCAACGCGGAGGGCGCTGCCGCACTCGAGATGACGCTGATGGGCGGGTCGTTCGAATTCGAGTCGCCCGCCGTGATCGCGCTGACCGGCTCGGATTTCGGCGCGGGTCTGCCGCTGTGGCGCGCGGTGGAGGTGCGGGCCGGCGAAACCGTCCGCTGCGGCCCCACGCGCTCCGGCGCGCGCTGTTACCTGGCGGTGCGCGGCGGCCTGGCGGTGCCACGGGCGATGGGCAGCGCATCGGTACACGTGACCACCGGCGTGGGCGGGCGGCCGCTGCAAAAGGGCGACGTGCTGCCGGTCGGCGAGGAAGCCGTGCGGCAGCCGCGCGCCGGGCAGGCCACGCCTCCCGCGGGCGAGCGCTCCGGCGCGTTGCGGGTGACGCCGTCCGCGCAGGCGGAGTGGTTCGGGGACGAGTTGTACCGGGCCGCCTACCTGGTGACCGAGGAATCCGACCGCATGGGCCTGCGGCTGCGGGGCGCGGTCATCCCCAGCCCGGCGGGCCACATGCTGACCGAGGGCGTGCCGCTGGGCGCCATTCAGGCGCCGCCGGACGGGCAGCCCATCATTCTGTTCGTGGAGCACCAGACCACGGGGGGCTACCCCAAGCCGGCCTGTGTGATCTCGGTCGATTTCTGGCGCCTGGGCCAACTGCGCCCGCGCGACGAGGTGCGCTTCGAGCCCGTCGCCATGGATCGGGCCATGGAACTGCTGCGCGAGCAGGAGAAGTGGTTGTACGGGCTGGTGTAACACTGGCGAGGGCAATCCAACATGATGAGACAAGGCGTGACAGGGCAGGAGAAGTGGGCCAGGGCGTCGCTGCGGGTCTTCAGTGATACGCTCCAGGCCAGCGACATTACCACTTTGCTGGGTATGGAGCCCAGCAGATCGTACTTCAAAGGACAGCCGGTCAGCAGCCGGAATCCGAAAACCCTGCGGCGCAAGTCCGCGTGGATATTCAAGAGCGGGTTGGAGCAGGACCCCGATTTGGCCGCACACCTGAGGCGGCTTCTCGACTTCATCGAACCCCGGCTCGATAGGCTCGACACACTTCGGGAGACTTGCCGGGTTGACTTGTTCTGTGGCTTTGCCTCCGAGTCGGGGCAGGGAGGCACAACATTAGATAGTGCCCTTCTTGCGCGATTGGGGAGGCTGCGTTTGGATCTTACGATGGACCTCTATCCGCCCGCTTCGATTGAGCCTGACGACGAGTAGGAGCCGCCGAAGTTGCTGTGCGAGCGGGAGAAGCGACTAGTACCAGTTCCTCTACGCCGCGCGGCGGGAGGCGCGCGGCCGGCGGACGCCGCGGAAGGGAATCAGCAGCCAGCTCTTGACCTGCTGGAGGCGGGCGCAATCCGCGCATCCGGGCGGGCAGGCTTGGGTGGCGTGATCGATGAGGTAGTCGAGTTGCTCGTGCAGAATGTCGCCCAGCGGCGCGGGCTGAATCAAGTCGGCAGAACTGCCGGAGCCCATGGGATGTGCGGCCAAGGACTGCGTTCCGGTATCGGACATCGAGCGATCGTGATTCATAATCGTGCTCTCCCCTCGCAGTACATATCGGCAGGCCAGCCGGGGAATATTAGGCTTTTCAGAAGGGGGAACGGGGGCGGAGAAACTGCGGGGATTCACCGGACCGGGGATACCATAGTACCAGGGACCATCTGCCGCGTGGCGGGCCCGGTCTGTTCGTCTGTTTGCGCCGGACGCAGCGGCGCGAAAAGCGGTGTCCGCGCCGGTGCGGGGCAAGCAGGCGGCGTGCGCGAACAGAGTTCAGGATGTTATTATCCTATTTCGGAGGCTCGATGGTACTCACTCCAAGTCAGAGCGTTCTGCCGCTGGAAGAGCAGTCGTTCATCGATCGCGTGATCGCCGCGCATACGGGGAAGCCGGGCGCGCTTTTGGGGGTCCTGGAGCGGGTCCAGGAACACGACCCCCACAAATACCTCTCTCCCGACGTCCTGGAATACATCGCGGACCGAATGGATCTGCCACTGGCACAGATCTTCAGCGTGGTGACGTTCTTCGCGCTGTTCAACCTGGAGGCGCAGGGGGATCATACCATCTGCATCTGCCGTGGGACGGCGTGCCATACGCGCGGGTCGCGGAACCTGCTGCAGCGGCTGCGGCTGGAGCTGGGGTTGCCGGAAGAGAGCCAGGAGGGCGCCGACAAGTTGTGCGTGACCACGCCGGACGGGAAGTACTCGCTGCGCACCGTGGCCTGTTTCGGCCAGTGCGCGCTGGCGCCGGTGGTGGAGGTGGACCACGCCGTCTTCGGGCACATGAACGAGCAGACGCTGCACCGGGAAATTGAGCACCTGAGCGGGAGGAAGGCGTGACGCGCATCCAGGATATCGGTTCCTTTAGTACGGTCCGCGAGGCCGGCATGGCGAAGCTGCTGCCGGCGCGTCCGCGGGTAGGCGTGGGAATGGGCACCTGCGGGGCCGGCAACGGCGCCGAAGGCGTGTACCATGCGTTCGCGGAAGCGATTCACAACCAGGGGCGCGACGTGAAGCTGGCCTCGGTGGGATGTTTCGGCTTCTGCGCGCAGGAGCCGTTGGTGAACGTGCGCCTGCCGGGCCGCCCGCTGGTGATTCTGCGGAAGGTGCAATCGAGCGACGTGACCCGCATTCTGGACGACATCGCGCGGGGGACCCTGCCCGAGGAACTGGCGCTGTGCAAGATCGAGGAGTGGGACCACCTGACGGCCCACATCAGCTACGGCTCGGGCTTCCCGAAGATCCCCAACTGGACGGAAGTGCCGTTCTTCAAGCCGCAGAAGAAGATCGTGCTGCGGAACTGCGGGATCATCAGCCCGGACGACATCGAAGAGTACGTGGCGGTGGGCGGGTACCAGTCCTTATATAAGGTGCTGATCGACGCCAATCCGGAATTGGTGGTGGAGCAGATCAAGGCGTCGAAGCTGCGCGGACGCGGTGGCGCGGGATTCCTGACGGGGTTGAAGTGGGAGTTTCTGCGCAAAGCGGTGGGGGACAGCAAGTACATCATCTGCAACGCGGATGAGGGCGACCCGGGCGCGTACATGAACCGCAACGAGATCGAGAGCGATCCGCACGCGCTGCTGGAAGGAATGATCATCGGCGGGTACGTGATGGGGGCGACCGAGGGCATCATCTACGTGCGCGCCGAGTATCCGCTGGCGGTGCACCGGCTGGAGCGGGCCATCGACCAGGCGCGGCAGTCGGGCGTTCTGGGCGACAACATCATGGGGCGGGGATTCCGCTTCGATATCCGGATGGTGGAAGGCGCGGGGGCGTTCGTGTGCGGCGAAGAGACTGCCCTGATCGCGTCGCTCGAGGGATTCGCGGGGCGGCCCAGGCCGCGTCCGCCGTTCCCGGCGCAAAAAGGGCTGTACGGGATGCCCACCAACATCAACAACGTGGAGACGTGGTACAACGTGGCCCCGATCGTGGCCAAAGGTCCGGCCTGGTTCAGCGAGACGGGGAGCGCCAAGAGCGCCGGCACGAAGGTGTTTTCGCTGGTGGGCAAGGTGAACAACACGGGGCTGGTGGAGATGCCCCTGGGGACGCCGCTGAAGACCTTCATCTACGACGTGGGCGAAGGCGCGTCGGACGGTAAGCCGGTGAAATCGGTGCAGACGGGCGGACCGTCGGGAGGGTGCATTCCGCAGGAGATGTTCGATACGCCGGTGGATTACGAGACGCTGGCGCAGTTGGGCTCCATCATGGGGTCGGGCGGCATGGTGGTGATGGATGAAGACAACTGCATGGTGGACGTGGCGCGGTACTTCATCGAATTCACGCACTCGGAATCGTGCGGCAAGTGCATCCCCTGCCGCGTGGGCCTGGACACGTCGCTGCGGATTCTGAATGCCTTCACGCAGGGGAAGGCGGCCGAAGAGGACCTGGAGCGGCTGGACGAGATGGGGCGGATGATCCGCGACACGTCGCTGTGCGGGTTGGGGCAGACGGCGCCGAATCCGCTGCTGACCACCATGCGGCACTTCCGGCACGAATTCGAGGACCACATCCGGGCTAAGCGGTGCCGCGCCGGGGTGTGCGAGGACCTGGCGCTCTCGCCCTGCGAGAACAGTTGCCCGTTGCACATGAACATACCGCGGTTCCTGCAGCTCCTCAAGGAAGACCGGCTGGAGGATGCCTTCGAAGCGGTGGTGCTGGATAATCCGCTGCCGGCTTCCACGGGGCGGGTCTGCCAGCATCCCTGCGAAGACCGCTGCCGGCGGCGGTCGCTGGACAGCTCGATAAACATGCGGGAAGTGCACCGGTTCATCGCCGACTCGATCTACAAGTCGGACCGGTTCGACGCGATGGTGGAACGGATCGTGGCGCGTAAACTGGCGGCCACGGGGCGGAAGGTGGGGATTGTGGGCGCCGGGCCGACGGGCCTGGCGGCGGCGTTCTACCTGGCGCTGCTGGGCCATGACGTGACGGTGTACGATCCCAATCCGGAGCCCGGCGGGATGTTGCGCTACGCGATTCCGGATTACCGTCTGCCGAAAGACATCGTCCGGCGGGAGATCGAACTGATCCGGCGGATGGGCGTGAATTTCGTGGGCGGCGTCTCGGTGGGCACGGACATCACCTTGACCGACCTGGACAACCAGTTCAACGCGGTGTTCCTGGCGATCGGCACGTGGAAGGAAGCGTGGGTGTACCTGCCGGGAACCGAGTTGAAGGGCGTTATGCCGGCGCTGACCTTCCTGGAAGGAGTATCCAAGGAGGGGCCGGCGCAACTGGGCCGCCAGGTGGTGGTGATCGGCGGCGGAAACGCGGCCATCGATTCGGCGCGGACGGCGTTGCGCATGGGCGCCGAAGTGACGGTGATCTACCGCCGCGAAAAGAAGGATATGCCGGCCATCCGCGAAGAAACGGATTCGGCGGCGGAAGAAGGCGTGAAGTTCCTGTTCCTGGCGACGCCCCACCGGATCGTGGGCGACGAGGCCGGGAACGTGAAGGCCATCGAGGTGGTGAAGACCAAGCTGGGCGAGTTCGACTCCTCGGGCCGCCGCCGCCCCGTGCCGACCGAAGAAATCCGCCGGGTGCAGTGCGACACGGTGATCCTGGCGGTGGGTGAAGCGGTGGACCAGGATTTCGTGCGCGCGGCGGGCCTGCGGATCAAGGAACACGGCACGCTGGAAGTGGACCGGTATTCGCTGGAGACGACGCGCAGCAAGTTCTACGCGGGCGGCGACCTGATCTCGGGCGCGTCCAACGTGTCGAACGCCATGGGGTACGGCAAGAAGGCGGCGCGGAACATCGACCAGCGGCTGATGGGCGCGGGGCGGTGGGAGCGGATCGGGGCGGAGTTCACGTACAGCAACACGGTTCCCGCGGAGCCCAGCGGAAGCGCGCGGCACCACGTGAAGGAAATGCCGGCGGAGGATCGCGTGGAGAGTTTCGAGGAGTCGGTGGTGGGGCTGGATCCGGAAGATGCCTGTGAGGAGGCGGCGCGCTGTTTGCGTTGCGACGTTAAGGACCACCACTAGCGGACAAAAGGCAAGAGCATGAATGGCCGCGGATGAACACGGATGAACACAGATAAGAAAGTGCTTTCGGGCAGTTGGGCTTATCCGTGTTCATCCGTGTTCATCGGTGGCTCTAGGGTTTTTCTTGGGACTTAGGAGCGACGGAGTGCCTGACAAAATTTCGGTTCGCATCGACGGCGAATACGTGGCGGCCCGCGAAGGGCAAACGATCCTGGAGGTGGCGCGGGCGGGCGGGAAGTATATTCCGACGCTGTGCTGGCTGGAGAACATCCCGGCGGTGGGCGCGTGCCGGCTGTGCATCGTGGAAGTATCCGGAATCGGACGGCTCCTTCCGGCCTGCACCACGCCGGTGCAGGATGGCATGAGCGTGACCACCCAGTCGGAGAAACTGGCGGAGTACCGGAAGATCGCCATCGAGTTTCTGTTCGCGGAGCGCAATCACACCTGCGCGGTGTGCGTGTCCAACAACCACTGCGAGCTGCAGTCCATGGCGCAGCGGCTGGGCGTGACCAGCGTGCGGTATCCCTACTCGTATCCGAAGCTGCCGGTGGACAGCTCGCACGAACGCTACGTGCTGGACCACAACCGGTGCATCCTGTGTACGCGCTGCGTGCGGGTGTGCGCGGAAGTGGAAGGAGCGCGGGTGTGGGACGTGAGCTCGCGGGGCATCCGCTCGACCATCATCTGCGACATGAACCGGCCGTGGGGCGAGTCGCAGAATTGCACCAGTTGCGGAAAATGCGTGCAGGTGTGCCCGACGGGAGCGATGTCGGAAAAGGGCTTCGCGGTGGAGGAAATGGTGAAGCACGACAGGAACGTCAGGCGTCTGGCCGCGCGGCGGGGAGGCCAGCAATGAAGAGAGTGCGGGTGGCAACGGTGTGGCTGGACGGCTGTGCGGGCTGCCACATGTCGGTGCTCGACATGGACGAGACGATTCTGAGCGTGGCCAAGCGGATCGAAGTGGTGTACGGACCGCTGGTGGACGCGCAGGAGTTTCCCAAGGCGGTGGACGTCACGCTGGTCGAAGGAGCCGTGAGTTCGCAACACGACGTGGAGCAGTTGCGGACCATCCGCCAGCGCAGCAAGCTGGTGGTGGCGCTGGGCGATTGCGCGGTGACCGGGAACGTGCCGGCCATGCGGAATTCGCTCCCCGCCCGGAAGATGCTGGAGAGGATCTACGTGGAAGGCGCGTCTCCCAGCATGGGAGTGCCGTCGGACGGCGTTCCGGCGCTGCTGCGCCATGCCGTGCCAATACAAGAGGTGGTGAAGGTGGATCTGCACGTGCCGGGCTGCCCGCCGGCGGCGGCCAGCATCGTGTACGTGCTCACGGAACTGCTGGAAGGGCGCATGCCGAATCTGACGTCGAAGGTGAAGTTTGGATAAAGCCATGAAGAAGATCACGATCGATCCGGTGACGCGCATCGAGGGTCACGCCAAGATAGACATCTATCTCGACGGCGACGGGCGCGTGGCGGACACGCAGTTTCACGTCACCCAGGTGCGGGGATTCGAGAAGTTCACCGAAGGCCGGCCGTACTACGAGATGCCGTCGATCACGGCGCGCATCTGCGGCATCTGCCCGGTGAGCCATTCGCTGGCGTCGTCGAAGGCCTGCGACGCGATTATGGCGGTGACGCTTCCGGAAACGGGGGCGAAACTGCGCGAGCTGGTGCATTGCGCGCAGTTCGCGCAATCGCACGCCTTGAGCTTCTTCCACCTGTCGGCGCCGGACCTGCTGCTGGGATTCGACTCCGACCCGGCGCACCGCAACATTTTCGGCCTCATCGAACAGCATCCCGAGGTGGCGCGCATGGGCGTGCTGCTGCGCAGGTTCGGGCAGGACGCCATCGAAGGGCTGGCCAAGGAGCGCATCCATGCTTCGTGGATCGTGCCGGGCGGCGTGAACGCTCCGTTGGCCCCGGCGGTGCGCGACCGCATCCTGAAGGGATTGCCGGAGGCGCGCTCCCAGGCCGCCAAGACCATCGAGTTCTTCAAGGGCATCGTGGACAAGTTCCCCGAGGAAATCGCCAACTTCGGCACCACGCCGACGATGTATGCCGGCCTGGTGGACGATAAGGGCGGGCTCCAGTGGTACGAAGGCCGGCTCAAATACAAGGACGCCGAGGGCGCCACGCTGGCGTCGGACATACCGGCGAAGGACTACGCCACCTACATCGGCGAAGCGGGGCTCAAGGATTCCTATCTCAAGGCGCCCTACTACAAGCCGATAGGCTATCCGCAGGGCGTGTACCGCGTGGGGCCGCTGGCGCGGCTCAACGTGGCGGACGCGACCGGCACTCCCGAAGCGGACAAGGAACTGGCGGAGTTCCGGCAGCGGTTCGGGCCGGTGGTGCACAGTTCGTTCCACTACCACTACGCGCGGCTGGTGGAGTTGACGCACGCGCTGGAGAAGATGGAGCGGTTGCTGGCGGACCCGGCCATTCTGGACACGCACGTGCGAGCGCATGCGGCGGTGAACAGCCTGGAAGGCGTGGGCATGATCGAGGCGCCGCGCGGCGTGCTGATCCACCATTACAAGGTGGACGAGAAGGGCGCAATCCGCTGGGCCAACCTGATCGTGGCGACGGGGCACAATAACCTGGCCATCAACCGCAGCGTGAACGAAGTGGCGCGCCACTTCGTGGTCGGCGCGAAGATTCAGGAAGGCATGCTGAACCGGGTATCGGCGGTGGTGCGGGCGTACGATCCGTGCCTGAGTTGCTCGACGCACGCCGACGGGACGCTGGCCATGGAAGCGCGGCTGATCGGCCCCTCGGGCGAGGTCTTGGACCGGGTCCGGTAGAGCCGTTTTATGTGGGGCGGACGCCCTCGTCCGCAGCCGGCCCCCTGGCCGGCTTCTCGCCAGTGGCAAGCACTTGATTCTGCGAGAAGGTAGCGGGACGAGGGCGTCCCGCGCGGACCAGCGGGTCCGCCCCACGAATTCCGCGGAATTCCCGATGCCGGGAAAACTATGTGGCATCAGGCTGGCAGCCTGCGGCCGAGTGGCACTCGGCTTGGCGAGCGAAGCTAGCCCAGTGGCTCGGAAAACCGCACTTCGTCTGGTTGGGGCTTGCCGCTTTGCGGGGCAGGTTGCCAACCCGCCTGCTCGCCGGCCCGGCCGGTTGACCAATCGCCAGCCGCGTAAGCCGGGGACTCGGCCCCCAGAGACTCGCTGTTCTCCGGCGGAAACCGGGCCAGCCCGAACATCCTTGAAGACGGGAACTGAAACGCTGGCGTCGGCTTCTAACTGTTCGTGCGGCCGAGTGTCGAGTTATTCCTGTCCACGCTGCTTACGTTGGCCGGATGCCCATCTTCTCCGCCCAGAGATGCCCGCCCCGCCGAGTCCGGGCCGCGGCCAATGATCGTCGATTCCATCAACTGTGGCAAGCTCGTTCACTCCGTCAGGCCTGAGTATCCCAAAGACGCCAGGAGAAAACGCATCCAGGGAATTGTCAGTCTGCGAGTGGTCGTCGCCAAGACAGGTGAAATACGTGACGTCCAGGCGCTCGATGGCGACCCTCTATTGATTCCCTCGGCACTCAGCGCGGTCAAACAATGGCGCTACACCCCCTGCATACTCAATTCCGAAGCTGTCGAGGTAGGCACAGTCGTTAGCATAAGCTTCAATCTAGATCAGTAGCCGCTATTCTTCGCCCACTTCGGACCAACTCGGCCGGCCGCCCCGATCTTCCTCGGGGCAACCGGCGCCGCCCCAGGCACTCCAGCCGGGGCTCCCGAGTTTGCTTTTGGGAGTACAATAGGGGCGGAATTGGGATCGCGTTCATCGGCAAAGGAGGTTTCGAGCCATGCTCAACGCGTTTCACCAGACACTCCACCGGCGGCCCGGCCGGGCTCACGTCACGCTGGAACACTGACTGCTGACGGCCGGCAGCCTGTTCTTCACGGTTCTGATCCTCGTGGTTCTGTTCCTGGTGATCTTCGTGACTCGCGCCACCTGACGCGGGTCTAGCTCCGGTATAGGACGGGGTGGGCGTCCCTCATCTCCCGGGCCTGTGCCTCCGCGGCTTCGAGCTGCACCAGCGGCCCCGTGCCGATACCGGGGCAGTAACTCGCAGTTTTGCTCCATTCCCCCCAGATGTAAATCAGTTCCGGCCAGAACGGGAAGGTCCGGCACTGGGTCGGCTTGGCGGGGTGGATGGAGCAGCCTCGCTCGCCCAGGAACGGGCAGTTGGACTTCGGCGGCACGCGCAAGCGCATGCGGCGGCGCGTGCGGTACACGTACCTCTTCTCGAATTCCCGCGGCGTCAAAGACAGGAAAGCGGCGGCGCGGGCGATGTCGCATTCGCTGAGGTAGACGAATCCCTTCCGCTCGCAGCAGACGGTGCACCCGGGCTGGCACTGGAAACGCAGGCCGTCACCCATGAGAGCCATTCTACTTTGGACAGGCAGCGGCGAGTGAAGAGTGGGGGACTGGCGGGGCGCGGAAACACGGGACAGCGAGGGCGCGAAAACCGGGGGACAGGCAGCCGTCTTTCGCAAAAGGCGCGAAAAACGGGGGCTGTCCCCATCGCTACCAGACGCGGCAGGCATCGGCATGCACCATGGGCTGGCTGGCTTTGCAGGAGAAGGCCTGCTGGAACTCGGGCATGTTCACCACCGTGCCATCCACGCGGAAACGGCCGGGGGAATGCTCGTCGGTCACGGCGCGGTGGCGAAGCTCTTCGGGGCGCACGTTCTCGCACCAGACTTGCGCGAAACCGAGGAAGAAACGCTGCTCGGGCGTGAATCCATCCACCTTGTCGCGCTTGGCATTCTTGTCGTTGAGCGCGTTTTGAAGCGCCATGTAGGCGATGCGCAGGCCGCCGTTGTCGGCGGTGTTTTCGCCCAGCGTGAGCCGGCCGTTGAGTTTGACGTTGTCCACGGAGGTGAATCCGGAATACTCGCCGGCGATGCAGGCGGCGCGCTTCTCGAACTCCGTGCCATCGGCGGCGGTCCACCAGTCGCGGAGGTTGCCGTCGCCATCGTACTTGCGGCCCTCGTCGTCGAAACCGTGGGTCATCTCATGGCCGATCACCGAGCCGATGCCGCCGTAGTTGACGGCCATATCGCGCTGGGCATCGAAAAACGGAGTCTGCAGGATACCGGCGGGAAAGTTGATGCTGTTGTGCTCGGGGCTGTAGTCGGCGTTGACGGTGGGCGTGGTCATGCCCCACTCGCTCTTGTTGGTGGGCTTTCCGATCTTGTCCATCTGGCGCTGGTGCAGGAACTCAGCGATGCGGGCCGCGTTGCCGTAGAAATCGTCGCGGGAGATGGCCAGGCTGCCGTAGTCGCGCCACTTCTTGGGATACCCCACGTTGTTGGTGATGGCGTTCAGTTTGGCGATGGCGGCCTTCTTGGTCTCGTCGCCCATCCACGCCAGGCTGCGGATGTCCTCGGCCATGGCCTTATCGAGGTTGCCGACAAGCTCGGTGATCCGGGCCTTGGCATCGGCGCCGAAAGCGGTCTCGAGGTACTTCTGGCCGAGGAGGTCGCCCAAGCCGCGGTCCACGAATTGAACGCAGCGGACCTGGCGCGGGCGCGGTTGGGCCTGGCCGGTGAGGGCGCGCTGCCAGAAATCGAAGTCCTCGTTCTCGAACGCCTCGGGCAAACGGGCCGCGCGCGCGTGCAGGAGGTGGTACACGAAATAGGCCTTAAACGCGTCGAGGGACTCTCCGGGCAGGGCGTTGCCGATAGCCTTCAGAAACTCGGGTTGAGCCACGTTGAGGGTGTCGAAAGCCGGCGCGCCGATGCCCTGTAGATACAGGTCCCAGTCCATGGCGGGCAGCAGGAGAGCCAACTCCGGCTTGGTCATGATGTGGTAGCTCTTGGCGGGGTCTCGCAGGGTGACGCGGTCGACGGAAGCCTGCGCGAGGACGGTCTCGAAGTCCAGCACGGTTTGGGCATCCTGGGCGGCAACCCCGGCGCTCTCGCCCGCAAGCTGGAACATCCGGGTCACGTGCTGAACATAGCGTTTGCGGATTTCGACGAAGCGGGCATCGGTCTTGAGATAGTAGTCGCGGTCGGGAAGGGACAGGCCGCCCTGGCGAAGGTTGGCGATGGTCTTGGTGGAATCCCTGGCATCGGGCTGGGAATCGAAGGCGAAGACCACGCGAATCCCCGTGCGGTGGAGGCGGGCGACTTCAGCCACCACGTCGGAAGGCGACGCCATGGCCTCGATCCACTCGATTTCGGACTTGATGGGGTCGATGCCCTTCTTCTCGATGGCGGCGGTGTCCATGCAACTGGCGTAGGCGTCGCCGATCTTCTGTTCGATGGGCGTGCGGCTGGCCTTGGCGGCCGCGCCCTGGATGATATCCAGCAGCACACGCTCGTTGCGGTCCTGTAACTCGGCGAAACGGCCCCAGCGGGAGCGGTCGGCGGGCAGCGGGTTCTTGGCAATCCAGTTGCCGCAGGCGTACTGGTAGAAGTCCACGCAGGGGTCGATGGACGGGTTCATGGCGGCCTTGTTGACGCTGGAAATGGGAGCGTCGGCGGCACAGAGGATCGCGGGAATCGCAAGCAGGCAAAGGAGTCTCATAGAATTGGACCGGCAACCAGATTCTATCGCACCACAGCCTTGTGGGGCGGACCCCCTGGTCCGCAGCCGGCCCCCCGGCCGGCTCCTCGCCAGATTGGCAAGCACCTGACCCTGGGATCGAACTGCGGAACGAGGGGTCCCGCGCAAGGAGTCCCGCGCGCGCCCGCCGCTCGGGGTATAGTGGAACTTCCACACCACCATGGGGCGCATCCGCATTCTTCCCGACCAGGTCGCGAATAAGATCGCGGCGGGTGAAGTGGTGGAGCGGCCGGCCTCGGTGGTCAAGGAGCTGCTGGAGAACTCGCTCGACGCCGGCGCGCGCGAGGTGCGCATCGAGGTGGAATCGGGCGGCCGCAGGCTGATCCGCATCGTGGACGACGGCTGCGGCATGTTGCGCGACGATGCCCTGCTGGCCTTCGAGCGCCACGCCACCAGCAAGCTGCGCGACGTTCGTGACCTGCTTTCCATCTCGACGCTGGGGTTCCGCGGGGAAGCGCTGCCCTCCATCGCCTCGGTCTCTCGCCTGCTGCTGGAGACGCGGTCGGAGGAAGAGACCACCGGCACGCGCATCGAAATCGCGGGCGGCAAGATGCTGCGCTGCGAGGAGGCGGCGCTGGGGCGCGGCACGTCCATCGCGGTTCGCGACCTGTTCTACAATGTGCCGGCGCGCAAAAAGTTTCTGCGCACGGAACCTACCGAGCTGGCACACGTGGCGTCGCTGGTGACGCACTACAGCCTGGCGCATCCCGACAAGACCTTTCAGCTCACTAGCGGCGCGGCCGAGTTGCTCTACGTCACGCCGGTCGGGACGCGGCGCGAGCGCGTCTACCAGGTCTTCGGCAGCCAGACGCTGGACGACCTGGTGGATATCGGCACGCGCGAGCGGGACCTGTTCGTGGTGGACCCGGAAGCGCCATCGCGCGACGAGCCCGGCGATCCGCCCACGCGCCGCTTCAAGCTGACGGGCTTCTTCTCGCGGCCGCAGGTGCAGAAGGGGAATCGCAACTCCATCTACATTTTCGTGAACGGCCGGCTGATCCGCGACCGCCTGCTGCTGCACGCGCTCTCGTCGGCATATCACAACCTGATACCGCCCTCGGCGTATCCGTTCGCGCTGCTGTTTCTGGAGTGCGCGCCCGAAGAGGTGGACGTGAACGTGCACCCCTCGAAGACCGAGGTGCGGTTCCGGCACGGGTCGTTCGTCCACGATTTCGTGCGCGACACCATACGGGACCGCCTGATGGAGGCCCGGCCGGCGCCCGCGTTTTCGCCCGCCCCGCGGCCGGCGGGTGCGGAACAGCCGGTGGCGCGGCTGCCGTACTCCGAGTTCAGCCAGATGATCGAGAACGAAGCGCCGCCTGCGGAGAGCCTGGAGGCGGCGCAGGCCCAGCCGGCCATGCCGGCGCCGCCACCCATGGAGATGCCGGGCCCGGAGGAGCCGCCGCCGGAGGATGAGGTGCTGCCGGATTTCACGCTGCGTCCCACGGCGCCACCCGACCAGCGATTGGACTTCAGCGCGCCGCCCATCGAGGTCGCGCCCGGCCCGCCGCCCTCGGGGAAGCTCTCGCGGCGGCTCGACATGCACGGCGAGTTTCCGGCGGACGCCATTCCGCCGCCGGAGTTCTCGCTCTCCGTGTTATCGGACCTGCGGCCGCTCGGGCAGATCCACGAGAGCTTCATAGTCGCCGCGGGCCGCGACGGCTTGTGGATCATCGACCAGCACGTGGCGCACGAGCGCATCCTGTTCGAGCAGGTGATGCGGCAGCGGGCCGCCGGCCGCGTGGAAATGCAGCGGTTGCTGCTGCCGCTGGTGGTGCAGCTCACCGCCGGGCAGCAGATCGATTACGCGCGCATCGCCGACGAGTTGCACGCCTCGGGATTCGAGACGGAGCCCTTCGGCAACCGCACCATCGCCGTGAAAGCCGCGCCGGCCGCCGTGGGCGCCGCCGACCTGGAGCGGATTCTGTTCGAAATCCTGGAGATCGCCGAGGGCGAGTTGCGCGGCGCGTCATTGGACGATTTGCGGCGCGGCATCTGCGCGTCCATCGCCTGCCGGGCGGCCATCAAGATCAACACCCGCCTGGACGCCGCCAAGATGGAATGGCTGCTGCGGGCGCTGGCCGCGACCGATTGTCCCATGAGCTGCCCGCACGGCCGCCCGATCGCGCTGCACTATTCCACGCGGGAGATTTTGAAGGCGTTCCATAGGATGTGAGGGGGGGAAGGCGGAGGAGGAAGTCCGATTGTATGAAGAGAACTCGAAAGTCTGCCAAACCGGTTGCCGCCGACGCGATTGCGCGGCTCGCCGATCAAGGCAAGGACGTTACCCGTTTCTTCGAGGGCGAAGGGAAGATGATTCAGCCGATTCAGCGCGTTAACATGGTCGGCTGTCCGACCTCGAAGCCAGCAACACGCGGGCGCGGCATGGTCTAAACTGGACACATGGCGACGGTAGACCTGTTTGATCACATCACGGTTGAGCCGGGAAAATGCGGCGGGAAACCCTGCATCCGGGGGATGCGGATCACCGTTCGCCGTGTCCTCGAACTGCTTGCAACCTATCCAGACCACGCCGCGCTGTTTGCCGAGTACCCATTTCTCGAGCCCGAAGATCTCCAGCAGGCGCTACGGTACGCGGCGGCGACAGTCGATGACGAGCGGTTGAGCACCGGTCGCGTGGCATGAAGCGCATTCTGCTGGATCAGGGGCTCGCCCCGCATGCGGCGGCGATTCTTCGGCAGCGTGGGTTGGACGCGGCGCATGTCTCCGAAATCGGAATGGAGCGGGCCGAGGACATCCAGATCCTCGAAAAGGCCCGGCTGGACGAAAGCGTCTGTGTAACGTTGGACCACGATTTCCACGCGCATCTGGCGGTGACCGGACAGGGGCGCCCTTCGGTGGTGTTGCTGCGCGTCCAGGGCCTCGACGCGCAAGGCCAAGCCGATCTGATCCGCTCGGTGTACGTTCAGTGCGAGGGCGCCCTTTCCGAAGGCGCCGCGGTCTCGGCGGATCGCGAAAGCATCCGCGTCCGGCGGCTGCCTCTGCGGTAGCGGCTGGGGAACTTCAGCAGTCTCGTGGATTGATCTGGGCGAGGCGATGCTGAACCGCAGGGAGTGATCCGATTCCGCGGTCTTCGGATACCGGTCGGGACAGATTCCGAGTGGGGTACAGTGCGGCCGGAACGCGCGAGGCGGGACTTCAAAGGGCGGGGAATTGCGCGGCCACCGTTGTTTCGGCAAGGCTCGGATAATTGCAGGCTTGCTGATTTCCCGATCAAGGATTTCAGACGCCATGAGATACAGGAACTGCATAGGAGATTCCGATATGAAGGTCTCAAGCAGGGGTCCGTATGGCGATTCGAGAAGATCTTCAAAATACAGAGGTGTGTACCGGGTAACTGATCCCAAAAAGAACATCAGCAAGTACACTGAGAGCATTTGAGGAAGCCGCACCTTTCGCTCCGAAATCGGCGAACAGTAGATATATGCTTTTCGATACGGCGATGCGACTTTGACGGTTTCCCAGATGTTGTTTCTCACTCGTCGGACGACTCGAAACAGCGCCTCGGCTGCATCCGCGCTGTAGGATTCCGGATTCCTCTGCTGGAAGCAAACCGAATCGAGGCAAGAGGGGTCGTCTGCGATTTCGAACTCTGATGCGAGGTTCCCTTCAGCCATTACCTTGGTCTCGGAGATCCCAAGGCGGTCCAAGTCGTCCCTGTTGACGTAGAGGTTGAGCCAAACCTGCTTCAGCCGCGACGCGTGGCGAGCTTCGAACCTCTCTACGGGAATAAACCTCTCCTGACGGTCCGCCGCGTAACACCACAGCCGGTGCCCCGGGAGGATCTGTGGCAAAAGCTGCCCCAACTTGAGGTCCGAGGCTAGCACCGCAGGGCTCGCATCGAGAAGTTTCAGGAGTTCTTGGAAGACGCCCGGCCTGGTAGGACCGGGCCTCTCAAATTTAATGAGCGCCCCCTGAATCTGTCTCGGCTTGTTGGGAGGCAACGAAACGCCGTGGCCTGTTCTGCCCGCCAGCCCTGTGTTGCCCTTTGCAACAGCGTAAGCCTTTGAGAGGTTGAGAAAGGCGTAATACAGCAGAACGGGGCGCACTGCCATCTCGCGCCCGATCGTCGCCGTTCGAAAATAGTCTTCCGCTTGCCGTCGAAAGGAGTGGGCAATATCCCTAGTGCGGCCCTCGGGCACCGCCCGGTGGATCGCTTCCGCTATTATTGCCCACGGATCGTTCACAAAGAGCCGGTGCTGGAGCGTGAATGTTGAGCCGGTCTGGGCTACACGGTTTCGTGCGTAGGAAACCCACTCTCTCCCTATCTGAAGTGGCTCACCTACGCGAATGACCGCCGGAGGCTTGGCCTTTGACGACATATATGCCGAGGGAATTGTAGCAGTTTCGGCACCCAGGAAGTTCGTCGGTCCCACACACTCCACACAGACGTGGCGTCCGTCATCGCCGCCGATCACGAGCCGCAGCCGCCCCGCCCGAAACTGGTTGGATTCGGTCGCTACTGGCCCGTAGTCCCGCTCCGGTCAATAAGTCACCACCAGGTTCCCTTCGTACCCTTGTTCCCGGAGCGTAACAGACCCTGCCGGCATCAGCCGGGCCGGTTCACGCGGACCACTTGGTTCGTCATCTCGGGGTTAGCCGCAACGGCGGCGTCAATGCGCCCTGCCTGTCCACAAAAATCGAGGTCGAAGGTACAGAGGACGATTCCTCGATGGCCTGCGGTTCGATGTTGATGAAGGCGGAGGAAGTGCCGGCGATTGTAGGTCAAGAGAATCCGGTGCTGTGCCACCGCGAACGCCAGAACTTCCATATCCGGCACGGAGGCGTTCGCATTTCCGGCATCCAACGAGGTCAGTACGTCGTGTCCCAGCCGCCGCAGTTCCACGGCAACCTGCTCTGGAGTATTCTCGTTCGTGTAGAAACGGGCCATTCTCTAAGCCGTCTCGTTGTCGCGGATCTGAGACTCGATTTCCCCGGCATGCGAGCGCGCGTAAGCCCAGGCATTCACCAGGTCCTCGGCGCGCAGATGCGGGTAGGCTGCCAGCAGGGCCTGCTCGCTGGTGCCAAGACGCCGGGCTTGTTCGAGGAGCCAGACGGGTATCCGGGTTCGGACCAGACAAGGTTCACCGCCGCAAACATCCGGCCGCGAGTCGATTCCTGGAAAACCCTCGTCAAGATCCTGAACCACCCACTTGAGAAGCTGCGCCTTCTCCCCACGCGACAAAGCCGGCAATAGTCTTTCAAAATCGCTCAAGCTCGCCATGGCATTCCTCTATTCATTGTCGCTGAAGCCCGGCAGCGAAGCTACCGAGTCTTCCCAAACGCACCCCCCCACCCATTGACACCGCCCCCCGCCTTCCTGTACAAATAGAGTACAGGCGAACAAAAAGCGAATATGGGCGCGGCGGCTCTTCGGGAACAATTCGATTCCTTTCTCGGCGGTCCACTGGACTGGCGGGCGCGCCCACTCCCTGACACTGTCCCCAGCGGCATTGCCGAAATCCTCCTGCCCCGCGGCGGGCTCGTCGAAATCGTGGGGCCGGCTTCCTCCGGGCGCACCAGCCTGTTGCTGTCGATTCTGGCGGCGGCCGGCGCGCGGCAGGAGGCGTGCGCGCTGGTGGATGCCGAGGACGCCTTCGATCCCGGTTCGGCGGCGGCGGCCGGGGTGCGGCTGGAGCGGCTGCTGTGGGTGCGCTGCGGCCACAACGCGGAGCACGCCCTGAAAGCGGCCGACCTGTTGATCCAGGGCGGCGGGTTCGGGCTGGCCATTCTGGACCTCGGCGATACGCCGCCGGCCACGGCGCGCCGCATTTCGCTCACCTCGTGGTTCCGGCTGCGGCGGGCGGTGGAGCACACGCCCGCGGTGCTGGTCACGGTGGCGCGGCAATCGCTTGCCAGCGCCTGCGCGTCCCTGGTGCTGGAATGCGGGCGCGAGTGCGCGGCGTGGTCGGGGGCGGCGCCGCCATCGCGCCTGCTGCGCGGCATGCGCGCGCGCGCTACTTCAACTCATGGGAGCCGGACATGTTCGCCTGTCTTCACGGTAGCGGCGCTCTGACGGCGCTGGCGCTGGAGTTCTCGCCGGTGGTGGAGGCGACCGGCGCGGGGACCGTCGCGTTCGATGTTTCGGGGCTGGACCGGCTCTTCGGACATCCTCAGGATTTGGCGGCGGCCATCGCGCGGCGCGCCGCGGAGGTGCAAGTGAAAGCCAATCTCTCGCTCGCCGATAACCCGGACGCGGCCATCTGCGCGGCGCGCGGGTTTTCGGGCGTCCACGTGATCCCGCGCGGCGACGAAGGCAAGTTTCTGGGCGAGTTGCCGCTCGATTTGCTGCGTCCTTCCGCGGAATTGCGCGACACGCTGGAGCGGTGGGGCATCCGCCGCTTTCGCGACCTGGCGGCGCTCGCTCCGCTGGGCATCGCCGAACGGCTGGGGCCCGAGGGGCTGCGGTTGCGCGAACGGGCGCGCGGCGAGGCGGAGCGGAAACTCGTGCCGGTGGAAGAGCCGGCGCGGTTCGAGGACGCGATCGAGCCCGAGTATCCCGTGGATCTGCTGTGTCCGCTCGAGTTTCTGCTGGCGCGGCTGCTGAACGGGCTGGCCACGCGGCTGGCCACGCGCGGCCTGGCGACCGACGAACTGCGGCTGCGGCTCGGGCTGGAAACCGGCGCCACGCACGAACGCACGCTGCGCCTGCCGGTGCCGTCGCTCGATTCCAAGGCCATGCTGAAGCTGATGCGGCTCGACCTGGAGGCGCATCCGCCGCCGGCGCCGGTGGTGCACGTGTGGCTGGGGACGCGTCCGGTGCATCCGCGCGCGGCGCAGGGCGGGCTGTACGCGCCCATGGCGCCGGAGCCGGTGAAGCTGGAGTTGACGCTGGCGCGCATCCGCATGGTGGTGGGGGATGGCCGCGTGGGCACGCCGGAGTTGCTGGATACGCACCGGCCGGACGCGTTCCGGATGACGGAATTCGGGGCTGCGCGTAAGGCCGCCCAGCCGCCAATCCAAGCCCGGCTGGCGTTGCGCCGGTTTCGTCCGCCGCGGCGGGCGCGCGTGGAGATTGCTTCCGGAAAACCGGGTTTCGTGACGGCGGAAGGCATTCGCGGTCGTGTGCTGGACTTGGCCGGTCCATGGCGAACGTCGGGCGACTGGTGGACCGCGGAGCCCTGGTCGCGCGACGAGTGGGACATCGCGCTCTCGGATGGAGCGCTCTACCGGATCTACTGCGAGCCGAAGGGCTGGTTTGTGGAGGGCAACTACGATTGACGTTTCCACTTCTTCTCTTCGCGAGGGTTTTATGTGGGGCAGGTTGTTAACCTGCGGCCGATTGTTAATCGGCCCGGCGAGCGAAGCTCGCCCAGTCGCCTGAGAAACCCCACTTAATCCGGTTGCAGCCTGCCGCCGTGCGGGGCAGGATGGCAGTCGGCCTAACCGCTGTTGGAGAACTTTGTACAGCCCTCGGAAGGCGGGTTAACAACCCGCCGCAGGCTGCCAGCCTGCCCCACATAAAACCGTCGCGCGAAGAACTGGGCAGGTAGTAGTAGAAGGCTGACAACTTATGGCGGCATTCGTCGAACTCCACGCCCGCTCCGCGTTCAGCTTCCTCGAAGGGGCTTCGGTTCCCGAGGATCTCGTCGAAGCCTGCGCGCAATTCGACATGCCGGCGATGGCCATCGTCGACCGCAACGGGGTCTACGGCGCGCCGCGGTTTCACATGGCGGCGAAGAAGGCCGGCATCCGCGCGCACATCGGCTCCGAGATCACCTGCGCCAATGGCCTCTCGTATCCCCTGCTGGTGGAGACTCGCGAAGGGTACCGGAACCTGTGCCGGCTGGTCACCCGCATGAAGCTGCGCGCCCCCAAGGGCGAAGGCGCGGCCACCCTGGACGAAATCGCGGAGTTCTCCCGCGGCCTCGTCTGCCTCACGCGCCACCCCGACGAACCTCTGCTGGAGATTTTCGGCAGGCACAATCTCTATGCCGAGTTGCAGCGGCATTACCATCGCGAGGAAGAGGCGCGCAACCAGGTCATAGCCGGGCGCGCCCGCCGGCTGGGCATTCCGGTGGTGGCGTCGAACGGGCCGGCGTATGCGGCGCCGGCGCAGCGCGAACTGCTGGACGTCTTCACCTGCGTGCGCCACAAGACCACGCTGCCCGCCGCCGGACGCCTGCTGGAGCGCAATTCCGAACGGCATGTCAAGACTCCGGCGGAGATGGCGCGCCTGTTCGCCGATTGCCCCGAGGCCCTTGCGAACACGCTCGAAATTTCCTCGCGGCTGGAATTCACGCTCTCCAACCTGGGCTACGAATTCCCGCGCTACCCGGTGCCCGATGGGCAGACCATGACCTCGTTCCTGCGCGACCGCGTGGACGAAGGCGCGCGCTTCCGCTACCAGCCGTATCACGAAAAAGCGCGGCGGCAGATCGCGCGCGAACTGGCGCTCATCGAAAAGCTGGGCCTCGCGGGCTACTTCCTGATCGTGTGGGACATCGCCCGCTTCTGCCGGGAAAGCGGCATCCTGGCGCAGGGCCGCGGATCGGCGGCCAACAGCGCGGTCTGCTACGCGCTGCAAATTACGGCCGTGGACCCGGTGGGCATGGATCTGCTCTTCGAGCGCTTCCTCTCCGAAGAGCGCGGCGAGTGGCCCGATATCGATATCGACCTGCCCAGCGGCGCCCAGCGCGAGCGCGCCATTCAATACGTCTACCAGCGGTTCGGGAAGCTGGGCGCGGCCATGACCGCCAATGTGATCACCTACCGCGGCCGTTCGGCGGCGCGCGAGGTGGGCAAGGCGCTGGGCTTCGAAGTCTCCTCGCTCGACCGGCTCTCCGGCCTGGTGCGCACGTGGGAATGGAAAGACCCCGCGGGCACCACCGAGCGCCAGTTCGGGGAGGCCGGTTTCGATCTCGCCAACCCGCGCGTGCGCAAATTCTGCGAGCTGTACCAAATGGCGCAGGATTTGCCGCGCCACCTCGGGCAGCACTCCGGCGGCATGGTGATCTGCCAGGGACAGCTCGACGGCGTGGTGCCGCTCGAACCGGCGTCCATGCCCGGCCGCGTGGTGGTGCAGTGGGACAAGGAAGACTGCGCCGACATGGGCATCATCAAGGTGGACCTGCTGGGGCTGGGCATGATGGCGGCCATCGAGGAGACGGTCAAGCTGGTGCCCCAGGCGTACGGCGACGCCGTCGACCTGGCGCACCTGCCGCAGGACGATCCGGCGGTTTTCGAGGCTCTGCAAAAGGCCGACACCGTGGGCATGTTTCAGGTGGAAAGCCGGGCGCAGATGGCGTCGCTGCCGCGCATGCGGCCGGAGCGGTTTTACGACATCGTGGTGCAGGTGGCGCTCATCCGCCCGGGGCCCATCGTGGGCAAGATGGTGCATCCGTTTCTCAACCGGCGGCAGGGCCGGGAGGAGCCCGATTGCCTGCACCCGTCGCTCGAGCCGGTGCTGCGGCGTACTCTGGGCGTGCCGCTGTTTCAGGAACAGTTGCTGCGCATGGCCATGATCGCGGCGGGCTTCACCGGCGGGCAGGCGGAGGAGTTGCGCCGCGCCATGGGTTTCAAACGGTCGGAAAAGCGCATGGCGGAAATCGAAGTGAAACTGCGCGCGGGCATGGCGCGCAATGGCATTGCGGGGCAGGTGCAGGACGATATCGTCCGCTCCATCACGTCGTTCGCGCTGTACGGGTTTCCGGAGTCGCACGCCGCCAGTTTCGCGCTGCTGGCGTATGCCAGCGCGTATCTGAAATGCCATTACCTGGCGGCCTTCACCTGCGCCATGCTGAACAACCAGCCCATGGGATTCTATGCGCCGGCCGTCCTGATCAAGGACGCGCAGCGGCACGGGTTGCGCGTGTTGCCGGTGGATGTGGCGGCCTCCGAGTGGGGGTGCACGCTCGATGGCCCAATCGGCCGGCCGCGCCTGCGCCTGGGGTTGCGCTATGCCCGGGGACTGCGGGAAGAGGCCGCGCGCGCGATTCTGACGGCGCGGGCGGCGCGCCCGTTCAGCAGCATCGACGACCTGGCGCTGCGCGTCCGCGAACTGCGCAAGGACGAGATCGCCCGCCTGGCGGAGATCGGGGCGCTGAACTCGCTCGACCGGGGCCACCGCCGCGATGCCCTATGGCAGGCTTCCCGGGCCATTCTGCCGGTGGGGCCGCTGCTCGCGCCGCTCGAAGAAAGTGGCCGGGCTTCGCCGCTTGGTCCCATGACCGGCGAGGAGCGCCTGGCCTCCGACTATCGCGGCACCGGCCTGACGGTGGGCCGGCATCCCATGGCCTGGCGCCGCGCGGAGATGGGTGCTCTCGGCGTGACGCGCGCCGCCGACCTGGCCGGGATGCCCGACGGCCGCTTCGTGCGGGTGGCCGGATCGGTGATCGTGCGGCAGCGTCCGGGCACCGCCAAGGGCTTCGTGTTTCTGAGCATGGAGGACGAAACCGGCATCCTCAACGCCATCGTCAACCCGGATACGTTCGACCGCTATAAGTGCGCGGTGCTGGGAAGCCGGTTCCTGTTAATAGAGGGATCGCTGCAAAACCAGGACGGCGTGATTTCGGTGAAAGCCGGCCGCATTGCGGCGCTGCCAGCGGGCGCGGCCGCGGAGTCGCACGATTTTCATTGAGGGGGCGGTGCTTCAGGTGGTGCCGGACACCGCCGTCTGAGAGAATTGAAGAGCGGGAGAGGAAACCGGTTGAGGAACGACTTAGGGGTAGACCATAGGGCGGCTGAAACGGGGAGGGAACGAATCGGCGTGCCGCCCCACGACGCGGACGCCCTCCGGCTAAAGGTCAATGGCGCTCTGAAACCGGATCGGAAGATCGACCTTGGTCAGTTCATGACGCCATCGGTCATTGCGGACTTCATGGCAAGCATGTTCGATGGCTCCCATGCACTTGCTTCCCTGATGGATGCAGGAGCGGGAATTGGATCGCTTACCATTGCCGCCGTTCGGAGACTCGGCAGCGTCGAGTCGGTAGATGCGTGGGAAATCGATCCTCTGATGTTAGAGCACCTTGAAGCGAACCTCAAGAAGCTCGATGTCAAGCACCGGGTGCTGGCCGCCGACTTTATCGAATCGGCGGTTTTGCGGATCGCTCTCGCCAGGGAGAAGCGGTACACCCATGCGATCCTGAATCCCCCATACAAGAAGCTCAGCAGCAATTCGGCGCATCGGGCGCTGCTCCGAAAGGTGGGAGTCGAGACAGTCAACCTCTACACCGCATTCGTCGCCCTGTCCGTCCTGCTGATGCAAGATCAAGGGCAGGTTGTTGCGATCATTCCCCGCTCGTTCTGCAACGGGCCATACTACAAGCCGTTCCGGGAGCTTCTGCTGAACGTCTGCGCCCTGGAACGGATTCACGTCTTCGAAGCCAGGAACAAAGCATTCAAAGACGACGACGTGTTGCAAGAGAACGTCATCATCAAACTCGTGAAGGGAAAGAAGCAGGGCGACATCGTTGTCTCGACTTCACACGACCAACGGATGACGGATTACTCGGAGCGGAGACTGCCCTTCACTGAGATTGTAAAGCCGGCCGACCTTGAGTCCTTCATACACATTCCAACGGAAGAGGAGGACGCTACTATCGGAGCCAACCTCTTCCAATATTCGCTTAAGGAAATTGGCGTTGAGGTCAGCACCGGACCAGTTGTCGATTTCCGTTTGAAAAGCCAATGGCTGGCCGATCCGGCCCCTGGCTCGATCCCGCTGCTCTACCCTCATCATTTTTCGACCGGAGAAATGCAGTATCCGAAGCGGCACAAGAAACCGAACGCCCTCCACAATAGCGAGGAGGTTCAGAAGTGGCTGATGCCGAACGATTGCTATGTCCTGGTAAAACGCTTCTCCTCGAAAGAAGAGAGGCGCAGGGTGGTTGCCTACGTGGTCAACCCGGAGGACATCAAGTGCGACCGGGTCGGTTTCGAGAACCACTGGAACGTGTTTCACCGCCAGAAGCGAGGCATCGATCCCGTTCTGGCGGCAGGGCTGGCTTGCTTCCTCAACTCGACAGTTCTAGACAAGCACTTTCGCGTCTTCTCAGGCCACACCCAAGTCAATGCCGCCGACTTGAAGAACATGAAATACCCAAGCACGAGGGTCCTGAAGGCCCTGGGGCAGAAGTACCGTCGTGGCATGACACAAGTCGAGATAGACGAAACCGTCAGGCAAGCGCATGCGCAAAGAAACTAAGCTGAACCAGGCACGGGCGATCCTCACCGACCTAGATCTCCCCAAAGGGCAGCGGAACGAGCGAACCGCGCTGTGTCTCTTAGCCTTGCTGAATCTCACTCCTGGCAGTAAGTGGAGCAACGTGCAGTCGCCCATGATCGGGATTACCCCGATCATGGATTGGGTGAGGACCCATTACGGCAAAGATTACGCCCCAAACACCAGGGAGACCGTCCGCCGCCAATCGATGCACCAGTTCGTCCAGGCTGGCATTTCTCTTTACAACCCGGACAGACCCGATCGGCCCGTCAATAGTCCTCACGCCGTCTACCAGATCGCTCCGGAACTCCTCGATGTTCTTCGGGCGTACAACACAGCCCGGTACAAGGCCAAGCTGGTGGCGTACCTCTCGGTGCGGACGACTTTGGCTGAGGTGTATGCGAAGCGCCGCGAAATGGCGATGGTTCCGCTGAAGGTCCGGGAAGGCACGGGAATCCTGCTTTCCGCCGGTGAGCACTCGGGCCTGATCAAGAGGATCGTCGAGGAGTTCGCGCCAAGGTTCGTTACCCGCGGCCGGCTCGCGTACGTCGGAGATACCGGTGACAAGTACGGTTACTTTGACGCGGATCTGCTGAAGCGGCTTTCTGTCGTGTTGGACAGTCACGGAAAGCTACCGGATGTAGTGATTTACTCGGAAGGGAATAACTGGCTCTTTCTCATCGAATCGGTCACCAGCCACGGCCCGGTCGACTCAAAGCGCCACGCGGAACTCGAACACCTTTTTGCGGGCTGTTCCGCGGGACTCGTGTACGTTTCCGCTTTCCCTAACCGGAAGGTCTTTTTGAAGTACATCGAGGCGATCGCCTGGGAAACGGAAGTGTGGATTGCCGATGCTCCAAGCCACATGATCCACTTCGACGGCGCCAAGTTCCTCGGCCCGTATACGAGAGCGGGCAACTGAACCGCCCTAAGTGAAAGCCCATTGGGGCATCGGAGAGCGCTCGACGGACCGCACAAGCGGGTTTATGTCTACAAGGATACCCACTTACCAGCGGTCCGGATAGAGGTTTTCCCGGCCCAGCGCTTCATCGGGAATCAGGGGGGCGTTCGGGAAACTGTCCGCCCATTCCTCGGCGCTCAAACGCGACCGCGCTGCACCGCCGGCCCGCTCCTCGACCACGTGCTGGAGAAACGTTTCCAGCGACACGCCGTAAGCGGCCGCGAGCCCCTGGAGGCATTCCTCAAGGTCAGGTCTCAGATTCAGGCTCATGGCGATGCTCCCTGATGCCCAGGATAACCCAGTACACCCGCACCAAGCGATCCTCACGCCAAGGCGATCTTGAACGTCACCGCGTAATCCGACGGTTTCTCTTCCGGCAGTTCCACCTTGAGAGCCCCGTCATCCTGAGTCCACTTGAGCTTTCCCTTGTAACCCAGTAACTCGACGTTGCGAATCCGGGGCACGCTGTTTGCGCCGCCCAGAGCAAGCGCGGGAATCGAAGCCTGTTTGTCCGGCCAGCCCATCACGAATGCATACAGCGCCCCGGCCTTGGTGGTGAAGCGGACATCTTCGCCAGTCAAATTCTTGCGGCTGTTCTCGTTGAACCGCTGGCCGGGTACGGCGGCGGTTTTCGTGCCGGGGCCTTCGCCGAAAACCTTCCACGGCCGCGTGGCGTAAATGCCTTCGCTGTTGACCGCCATCCATCGCGTGATCTCATCCAGGATCTTGAGTTCCTGGCTATCCAACTCACCGCTGTTGGGCAGGGGGAAGTTCAGCATCAGGTTGCCGTTGCGGCTGACGATGTCGCAGAGCAGGTCGATAACCTGCTTCGGCGTCTTGTATACGATGTCCCGCTTGTAGTGCCAGGCGCCAATGCAGGTGTCGGTTTGCCATGGGTTGGCCGCAAGCTTGTCGTTAACCCCGCGCTCGATGTCGAAAACACAGGTTCCGGTGTCGCAGTCGGTCTTTCCCTTGCTCGTATAAACAGCCTCTACCTTGCCGCCGTGCACCTTGGCACTGACGTTGTACAGATGGGACACCAACGCGTAGCTGACCTCCGGGTAGACAAGGCCACCGTCGTTGTAGAGCAGGTCGGGTTGATGCTTGTCGATCAAATCCTTGATACGGGCGAAGTAGTGTTGCTTCCACGAAAGCGGAACGGGGCGCCGCATGGATACCTGGCCGTTGGTCTCCGGCTGCAGGAATTCCGATGCGTACTCGTGGTACAGATCGGCCCACTGCGGGTCCGCGCCGTCGTAGGGGACGCCGGCCATGGGCCCGGTCTTGTCGCTGCCGTGAGAAACCGGCCACCAGTAATAGCTGTACGCCAGGTGCTCGCTCACGGCGAACCGCAAGCCCCGCTTCCGCGCGGCTTGTTCCCATAGACCGACGATGTTCTTCTTCGGTCCCATGGCGACGGAGTTCCACCTGGGCTGGTGCTTCGAATCCCAAAGGTCGAAGTTGTCATGGTGGACGCCCATAGTCATGAAGTACTTTGCGCCCGCCTTCTTGTAGAGATCCATCAGATGCTCGGGATCGAACTTGTCGGCCGTCCAGATCTTGCAGATATCCTTGTGGCCGAACTTCGAAGGATGGCCGAATCGCGCGACGTGATCCTTATTCTGCTGGCTGCCTTGAATATAAATGTTGCGCGCGTACCAGTCGCCGTCCTCGGCAGCCGACTGCGGTCCCCAATGCGCCCAGATGCCAAACTTCGCGTCGCGGAACCATTCGGGAACCTGGTACGCCTTCAGCCCCTCGCGCGTCCCGTCGAAGGGCCCCTTCTGGATTTCCGGAACGACGTCCTGCGCCAGCGACTTGCGCGGGATGAGGAGCGCGGGTGCTCCGGCCATGATAGTGATTGCGTTTCGCCTGCTGATCTTCATGAACTCATTGCCTCCTGTGGGCGTTTCTGCCCGAACCGCCCTGGTTCGGATTCCCGTCCATGCCATCATAACGCCTGGCGCAACTCGCTCCGCAACTCAGGGGGTGCACGAGAAGCGGACGCCAAGCCGATCACCCATGAAATCGCTCGAATCCGAGCGTACCCATGCGCAAGGCCCGACGCGCCCTTGTGGGGCGGACCCCCCGGTCCGCGGCCGACGCCCCCGTCGGCCTGCTCGTTTCCTGCAAGATGCCGATATCGTGGTTCCGGATGCGGGACGAGGGCGTCCCGCGCGGACCAGGGGGTCCGCCCCACGTTGCGCACCCCAACTCGGGCGTTGGTAGTCAGGGTTTACAAGGGCGCGAACCTGGTTAGCGCCACCAGGTCGCTGAAGACCCCATACGCCGTCTGTTCCACCCCAGGATCGATTGACACGGTGCCGAACGTCCCCATCAGGTCGGTGTGGAAGAGGATCAGGTTGGACGTGCCCTGCGCCGCCGCCAGGATGTCGGACCGGTCGAGCACTTCCGCGCGGACGCGCAACGAGATCCGCGACCCGCTGCGGCGCGCGCGGCTGATGAGGCGAACGGTCTTGCCCTGGCGGGCGATTTCCTGAACGCGCCCGGGAGTCAGACGCCCGATTCCGCGCGTGGAAACCTGTTGCGGCGTGGTGCGCGCGTCCATCAGGACGTTGGCCAGAGCGGCGGTCTTGGCGGCGGAGTCCCACCCTTCGATGTCGTAGGCGCCGTCGGCTTCGGTGATCCCCATGGCGCGGGCGCGCGCCAGGCCGGAAGCGAACGACCCGCCCCGTTCCATGGTCTGGATCACGATCTTCGAGGTGGAATTGAGCGCGCCGGTGAAGCCCAGCACCTTGACCGCTGGCATGGTGTGCTCCCACAGGTTGAAGACCGGGGCGCCGTCCATGGCGGCCGCCTCGTATCGGAAGCCCACTCCGGCGCGGATGGCTTCGTCCCGCAGCGCGGCGTAGGCGTGGGCGATGGGGCCCTTGTTCGCCGTCACCACGTGCATGGGGCGATGGAAGGCCGCGCGGATGTGAGAGATGGCGGGCTCGCCCGAGGCCGGCTCGAGCGTGGTGAGTTCCACGGCGGTGTCGGCGCGGGCGGCATACAGAAACGCCTCCACCGACTCCATGCGCGGGCCGAAGGGCGGATCGGCGGGCAGTCCGGCGGGATCGACCACGGTGCCGTGGCGCAAAGTGTGGATTCCGGTCACGTCGAAGCGGTACTCGTGGCGCTTTGCGCGGATCAGACGCACCAGTTCGCGCGCCACTCTGCCGTATCCGATGAGCGCGAGCTTCACGGAAAGATTGTAGCGGGATTTGGGACGCCGGGGCGAGCTCCACCCGCGGGACCGGTTGGCAACCCGCCCGCGCGCTGCCGGCCCCAGGGAGCCAGGCTCATCCCCGTGTCGTCCGGCCAGAATGCGAAATTTGTGCGGTCGCACAAAAAATCTACGGAAACAAAGGGTTTAAGGGCTGTTTTTTGTGCGGTCGCACAAAAACCCAGGGTCCCGCGGCACAATTGGGCTCCAGGAATCCGGCAAAAAGACACCCGGCCGCCGATGAACCCCGACCAAGCCGGCTCTCACCCGCCGGCCGGCAGGACCTTGCCGGGGTTCAGAATGCCGCCGGGGTCGAAGGCGAGTTGCAGGCCGCGCATCATGGCCAGCGATTCCTCGCTGAATAGCCTGCCCATCAGGTTGACCTTCTCCATGCCGACGCCGTGTTCACCGGTGATGGAGCCTCCCACGCCGATGCAGTAGCGGAGGATTTCCTCACCGGCGGCGCGCGCCTTTTCCGGATCGCCAGGCCGGCGGGGATCGAAGAGGATGACGGACTGAATAGCTCCATCCGCGGCGTGCACAATCCTGCCGATGGCCAGGCCGTAGCGCTCGCTCACCTCTCCGATGAAACCGAGCGCGCCCGGGATCTCGGTCCGCGGCACCACGCCATCCGGCGCGCAATACGCGGGGCTGATGCGTCCCACAGCGCCGAAGGCGTCGTTGCGGCCTTTCCACAGCGGGTCGCGCTCATTGGGTGTCCGGGCCACGCGGAATTTGCGGGCGCCCGCCGCGAGGCAGGCCTCGCGCACGCGCTCCACCTCCTCTTTCACCCGCTCGCGCGCGCCTGCCAGTTCCACCAGCAGGACGGCGGAAGCATCCATGGGGTATCCCACCTGGGTGGCTTCCTCGATGGCGCGCAGCATCGGGCCATCGAAGAGTTCCATGGCCGCCGGCGCGATGGCCCGGGCGGCGATTTCGGTCACGGCGCGCGCGGCAGCCTCCACCGAGTCGTAGACCGCCAGCGCGGTCCTCACGGCTTCCGGTTTGCGCATGAGGCGGACGATGACTTTGGTGACCAGGCCGATCGCGCCTTCGGAACCGGTCAGCAGGCCGGTCAGATCGTAGCCGGGCAGGTCGGGTTCCTTGCCGCCGGTCTGAACGATGGCGCCGCCGGGCAGTACGAATTCCAGTCCGAGAACGTGGTTGGTGGTGACGCCGTAGGCCGGCGCGTGGGCGCCGCCCGCATTCTCCGCCACGTTGCCTCCCAGGGTGCAGGCCCGCTGGCTGGACGGATCGGGCGCGAAGAAATAGCCTTGACCCTCGACCGCCTCGGTGATATCCAGGTTGACGACGCCGGGCTCCACGATGGCCCGCTCGTTCTCCAGGTCGATCTCCAGGATCCTGTTCATGCGCGCGAACGCCACTACCACGCCGCCCTGGCAGGGGATGGAGCCGCCGGAAAGGCCGGTCCCCGCGCCGCGTCCCACCAGGGGAATCCTCAACTCGTGGGCGATCCGCGAAATGGCGGCGACGTCTTCCACGGACCTTGGGAACAGCACCAGGTCGGGAGGGTGCGTATCCACGCCGCCGTCGTATTCGTAAAGCTTGAGATCTTCGGGGCTGTCGAGGCAGCCCAGGGGACCCACGACGTCTTCGAAGCGGTCCCTCGCGCCGGCAGGCAGCATGGAGCTACAGCTTCAGCCCCTTCAGGTACTCGCGGAACGGCCCACCTAAATCCTTGCGGCGGAGGGCAAATTCGACGGTAGCTTCCAGGAATCCCAGTTTGTCGCCCGCGTCGTAACGCGTGCCTTCGAAGCGGTAGGCGTAGATGGGACGGCTGCGCAGCATGTGCTTCAGGGCGTCGGTGAGTTGCAGTTCGTCTCCCGACCCGGGGTTGATGTTTTCGAGCGAAGTGAAGATCTCGGGCGTCAGGACATACCGTCCGATGATGGCCAGGTTCGAGGGCGCTTCCGCCGCCTTGGGTTTCTCCACCAGGTCGCGGATGCGATACACGCGGTCGTGGCCGCCATTGTGGCTCACCGGCTCGGCGTCGATGCAGCCATAGGCCGGGATGCTCTCGCGGGGCACCTCCATGACGGCCAGAACCGGCGCTCCGAAGAAACCGTAGACGTCCAGGAGCTGGCGCAGGCAGGGCGTCTCGCTCTCGATCAGATCGTCGGCCAGGACGACGGCGAAAGGCTCTCCGCCCACCAGCTCCTTGGCGCGGAGCACGGCATGTCCCAATCCCAGGGCCTCCTTCTGCCGCACGTATGCCACGTTGATCATGTCGGAAATGCCGCGCACGATGGCCAGCATGTCCCTGGCCCGGGGGTCTTTCTTGCCGCGGGCTTCGAGCTGCTGCTCCAGCTCGAAGCTGACGTCGAAATGATCCTCGATGGCGCTCTTGCCGCGGCCCGTGACGATGACGATGTTCTGGATCCCCGAGTGGATGGCCTCCTCGACGCCGTATTGAATGATCGGCTTATCGACGATGGGCAACATCTCCTTGGGTTGGGCCTTGGTAGCGGGGAGGAATCGGGTTCCCAGCCCAGCGGCGGGGAAAACGGCTGTACGGACTTTGGCCGGCATCTTCTACAGTGTCGAACCCCGAGCCACCCGTTGGCAACTGGTCAGGGCAACTCGCGGCGGGCGCCTTCTTTCCCGCGCTCCGTTCTTCCCGCGGAGTCCGGCGGTCTTCACCCTGGGCTCAGATCGTAACGCCAAACGTCTTCAGCAAATCGACGAGCCTGATCTTCAGCGCCGTTCCGTCCTGTGCCGTTTCGGGGGGTACCCTGGCCTGGGTCGTCGCCGAGCTCACGAACCCGTCCCAGCGCGCCTGCTGGGCTGCCACCGTACCGTGCTTGGTGTCGTCGTCGTACTTCTTGATGATGGCCGCGAAGGCCGCGTCGCGGGAGTTCTTCAGACTGTTGAAATCCGCGGTGGATCCCGCCGGGCTGGTGTACTCTTTCTGCCTGAGCTTCAGCAGGTCGTAGTAGAAATCCCTGGCCAGCAGCGCGCCGATACTGAAGTGGCCCTGCTCATGATTCAGTAGTTCGTCCTGCTTGGCTTGCGGCAGGTCAAAGACCCAGTTCTGCACCCAACTGGCCGCGCCCAGAGAAACGCTGACGACGATGGTGTCTTTGAGCTTGGCTTTCGGCGGCTTGGATCCGGGTATCCCTTCCAGGCCGAAGCCCTGGGTGGTGATCATCGGCAGCGTGTAAGCGCTCGGAACGAGGGTGCCCGGCGCCGGAGCGGGGTCCGTCTTGTGAGTCGTAAACTCCAGCCAGGTAATCTGGTGAGTGACGTTCATGAGTTGGGACATGGGTGCGATCCTCCGTGTCCAATTATGCATTAAGAACCGCGGCAGCGGGGTTTCGCGGCGGCGCGCGACGCAGAAGTGGGCGTGGAGGCGATTCGCCCGCAAAACCGCTGCAATCCGAGCGTACGGGTGCGCAAGGCCCGCAGCACCCTTGTGAGGCAGGTTTCCAACCCGCGGCCCGGCCCCGGGGGCACCCCGCAATCGGCCTCTTGTGGGGCGGACCCCCAGGTCCGCAGCCGGCCCCCTGGCCGGCTTCTCGCCAGTGGAAAGCGCTTGATTCTGCGGGCTGGTAGCGGGACGGGGGCGTCCCGCGCGGACCTGGGGGTCCGCCCCACAAAGCTCTTACCCGCGCTTGGCCTTCAGCACGTCCACCAGTTCCTGCACGGCGTCGGCGCTCTTCTTCAGCATGGCCTTCTCCGCATCGGTGAGCTGGATCTCGTAGATCTTCTCGATTCCCCCGGCGCCGAGTTTCACCGGCACGCCCACGAACAGGCCGTGGATGCCGTATTCGCCTTCCAGGTACGCCGCGCACGGCAGCACCTTCTTCTTGTCCTTCAGGATCGACTCGGCCATCTCCACGGCCGCCGCCGATGGCGCATAGTAGGCGCTCCCGGTCTTGAGGTACTTCACGATCTCCGCCCCGCCATTGCGCGTGCGGTCCACAATGCGGTCGATGGCCGCCTGGTCCATCAGTTCGGTCAGCGGAATTCCCGAGACGCCGCTCAGCCGCGCCAGCGGCACCATGGTGTCGCCGTGGCCGCCCATCACCACGCCCGTGACGTTCTCCACCGACACCTGCAGTTCCTGCGCGATGAAGGTCCGGAACCGCGCGCTGTCCAGCACGCCGGCCATTCCCACCACGCGGTTCTTCGGAAACCCGGAGACCCAGTACGCCGCCTGCGCCATGGCGTCCAGCGGATTGGTCACCACGATGATGACGCAGTCCGGCGAGTACTTCGCCACCTGCTCGGTGGCCGCGCCCACGATCTCGTAATTCGCCATCAGCAGATCGTCGCGGCTCATGCCCGGCTTGCGCGGGAATCCGGCGGTGACGATGGCGACGTCGGAGTCCGCCGTGAGCGCGTAATCGTTGGCGCCCGTGACCATTACGTCATATCCCTGAACCGGCCCGGATTCCAGCAGATCGAGGCCTTTCCCCTGCGGAACGCCCTCGACCACGTCCACCAGCACCACGTCCGCGAGTTCCCGATCGGCAATTCGCAGGGCGCAATTCGCGCCGACGTTTCCGGCGCCCACGACCGTGACTTTCTTTCGCATGGCCCCTCCTTCAGTTTTGGGAGAAAATGCATCTCAATTATAGCCATAGCGGCGGCGCCCTGGCCTGTCCCCCCGCCGCGGGCCGCTATACTGGATATCGCTATGCGCCGCCTGCCCATCCTGATACTCCTGGCCTTGCCCGTCTTCGCCCAGTCCATTCGATTCGCCGAGGACCGCAAGGTCTTTCTCCTGACCACCAGCCAGAATTCCTATGCCATGGGAATTGCCGCCGACGGTTCCCTGCGGCACATGTATTGGGGCGCTCCGTTGTGGAACCTGGCCGACCTGCCGGCCCTCGCCCCGGCGCGCGAGCTCTCCAGCGAAGACCCGCGGCAAATGATGGAGAACGAAGAGTTTCCCGGATGGGGCGGCACGCGCTACTACGAGCCGGCGCTCAAGATCACGCGCGAAGACGGGGACCGCGACCTGGTGCTGGTGTACGCCTCGCACCGCATCGCCGGGAACGATCTGGACATCGCGCTCAAGGACATCCGCGACCCGATCGAGGTGACGCTGCACTACCGCGTCTACCCCGAGTACGGCATCGTGCGGCGCTCCGCCACGGTGCGCAACGCGACGGCGCATCCGTTCGTCATCGAGAGCGCGCAATCGGCAGCCTGGTACATGCCCGCCGGCACTGGCTATCAGCTCAGTTACCTCAACGGCCGCTGGGCCGCCGAAACGCAGCTCGTGCATGAGCCTATCCACGAAGGCATGAAAGTCATCGAGAGCCGCAAGGGCCACACCAGCCATGGGTTCAACCCGTGGTTCGCGGTGGACCAGGGCGACGCCTCGGAGGAATCCGGCCGCGTCTGGTTCGGCGCGCTCGGCTGGAGCGGCAACTGGCGCATCACCGTCGAGCAGACCCCCTACCGCCAGGTCCGCGTCACCGGCGGATTCAACTCCTTCGATTTCGCGTATCCCCTGAAGCCCGGCGAGGCGCTCGAAACGCCGGAGTTCTACGGCGGCTTCTCGGCGGGCGGCTTCGGCGGCGCGTCGCGGTTGCTGCACCGCTTCGAGCGCGAGCGGATACTGCCGGGAGGCGCCGCCGCGCGGCTCCGCCCGGTGCTCTACAACTCCTGGGAAGCCACCGAGTTCGACGTCAACGAAGCCGGCCAGAAGGCCCTCGCCGCCAAGGCCGCCACGCTGGGCGTCGAGCTGTTCGTGATGGACGACGGCTGGTTCGGCGCGCGCAAGGACGACCACGCCGGCCTGGGCGACTGGGTGGTCAACCCCCGGAAGTTTCCCAACGGCCTGAAGCCCCTGATCGACACCGTCAAGGGCCTTGGCATGGATTTCGGCCTGTGGGTCGAGCCCGAGATGGTCAACCCCGATAGCGACCTCTACCGCGCCCATCCCGACTGGGTGATGCATTTCGACGGCCGCCCGCGCAGCGAACTGCGCAATCAACTGGTCCTCAACCTGGCGCGCGACGACGTCCGCGAGTACATTTTCGGCGTCCTGGACAAGCTGGCCACCGATTATCCCATCCGCTATTTCAAGTGGGACATGAACCGGCCTTTCTCGGAACCCGGCTGGCCGGAAGCCGGTCCCGCCGACGAGCGCAAGCTGTGGGTGGTTTACGTCCGCAACCTGTACCAGATCGTCGACCGCCTGCGGGCCAAGCATCCGGGCCTCGAGATCGAATCCTGTTCGAGCGGCGGCGGCCGCGTCGACCTGGGTATTCTGCAACGCGTCGAGGAAGTCTGGCCGTCCGACAACACCGACGCCTTCGACCGCCTGGGCATCCAGGAAGGCTTTTCGCAAGCGTACACCGCACGGATCATGTCGGCGTGGGTTACCGACAGCCCCAACTGGGTCAACGGGCGCGCCGTGTCGCTCGCTTACCGATTCCTGGTGGCGATGCAGGGCGCGCTCGGCATCGGCAGCAACCTCAACAAGTGGACGGACGAGGACTTCGCTCTCGCCCGCAAGATGGTGGCGCTCGACAAGCGCATCCGCGCCACGGTGCAGAACGGCGACCTCTACCGCCTGTTCTCGCCGCGCTCGGGCGACCTCGCCGCCAACCAATATGTCGGCCCCGGCGGCGCGCAATCCGTGCTCTTCGCCTTCCGCCACTCGCAGCAGTACAACACCGCCGTGCCCACCATCCGGCTGCGCGGACTCGACCCGCGCGCCATGTACCGCATCGAATCGATCGATGGCAAGAGCACCGAAAAGCAGCCGCAGCTCAGCGGCGCGTACCTCATGGAAGCCGGCCTGAATTTGAACCTGCGCGGCGATTTCGACTCGACCGCGGTGGTGCTGGAACGGGTGGAGTAGGAGTGAGGGCAAAGCGGGCGTACACTGAGGAGTGGAGAGGGCAATGACTGTCACCCTAACCTTCAAACCCGAGGTTGAAGCCGGACTCCTGGCCCAGGCACGGGCCAGCGGAGCGACGGTGGAAGAATACCTGCTTTCCATGGTGGAGGGTGCCGTGCTCCCGGCAACGCAGCAGGCCTTGTCGCCCGACCAACGGGCCGCCGCCTTTGAGGCATGGTCCGCCGGCCATCCCGTCACCCCTCCGCTTTCCGACTACGCCGTCAGCCGCGAGGCCATGTACGAGGGCCGCGAGCACTGATGCGCGTCCTGGTCGATACGAACATCCTCCTGCGCAGCGCACAGCCGAATCACGCTCTCGGCCCACAAGCCACCCATGCCGTTTCGAAACTGATACGGGAGAAGGCCGCGGTTTTCTTCTGTTCCCAAAACATCGCCGAATTCTGGAACGTGGCCACTCGCCCAGCCGGGATGAACGGACTTGGGTTCTCGCAGGGCGAGGTATTGAAAGAGATCGGCGGCATCGAGAGCCTGCTGACTCTGTTACCGGACATCCCGGCGATTCACCCGGCCTGGAAGCAACTCGTCCGGGATCGCGGCATCCAGGGCGTCAAGGTCTACGATGCCCGCCTGGTTGCCATCATGAGGGTGTACGCCGTTGACACCATCCTCACGTTCAATGTCGCGGACTTCAAACGTTACGGCGACATCAGCGCCGTCCAGCCAGGCGCGGTACTGGCGTAGAAGACGAATTTCGGCGGGCGAACGGCCACCGGAGCGGGAACGGATCGGCTACCCGCTCTTCCAGTGGCTCGAGTGCCAGCCCGGTCCCCTGCCGCCGGGATAGGGGGAACGCGAGCCCAGGGACCTGTCCAGCGAAACGACTTCAACCCTTCGTGGCGATTTCGACTCGACCGCGGTGGTGCTGGAACGGGTGGAGCAGGAGGCTTCGCGGGCTTTAATTAGCCACCGGGATTCTCTCGGCGCGCTCGATCACCAGGACTTCCACCGGGGCTTTCCGGCTCTCCAGTTTGAGCCCGAGCTGATCCTGCAAGACGCCCTGCCAGAGGGCCAACATGTCTGCGCCCGCCTCCGGTTTCACCTCCACGCTGAAGTCGAAGATCCCTGAGAGCCCGGTCTTATCCCGCACCGGAACCGGCTGGCCGCTCGCCCTGCCGGGCCTCCCGGGATCGTCGGACACGGCTATGCTCAGTTGAATGGACAGCAGATCGGCGAACTGTTGCAAGTCGCCATGAAAGCTTCGAACGCCCGCTGCGCCGGCCTTCGTGGCGGGGGTTTCAGCGTCCTTCGTGGCGCGAATCTTGGCGCCGTGCTTATCCCCGACCAGGTCGTACACGCGGAGTTCCCTGGCCTCGCGATGCAGGGAGAGCCGGAAGCGGTCGGTCAACAGCCCTCGGAGCATGAGTGCGGCCTGCTCGCTGGTTGTGGGCCCGTCCGTTTTCGCCTCCACGTCGTATTCGTCGATGTCGAGCCAGTTTGGCCCTCCGAAAACCTGGTACGGCTGCACCCGGTACGCCTCGGTAATGAGGTGCTTCAAAGTCACATTGTTGCCCCTGAGCCCGGCGGGGCCGATGGAGATTCGACTATTCGCGTCCCTCCCCAATTCATGTCGGCTGGGTTTGACGGAAGCTACGGCGAAGGCTGGCGGACTTGCCGCGCTTTGGGCGAACGAGGCACAGATCGAGAAGACGAAAGCGCTGGCGGCGACCGCGGCGCGTATCCGTCTATGGACGTGCAATGCTTGCGGGACGGAATAGCGGCGCACCTTGATCTTGCTCTCGTCTTTGCGGGCGGCTGCCAGGTCATAGGCGAGTTGCATCCGCAACCACGTCTCCTCGGTGCTGCCGAAGGCCTTTGTCAGCCGGATCGCCATTTCCGGGCTGATGCCGGATTTGCCGTTCACGACCTTGGTGAGAGTCTGCCGGGTGACGCCAAGAACCTTTGCCCCGGCGGTCACGGACAAGCCCAACGGCTCAAGGCAATCATGCCGGACGATGCGGCCGGGATGCACGGGGGTTTTCATGGGCATGTCCATGCTCCGTTACCGGGAATCGATCGTTTGGCCGGTGCGAGGAAGCGCCGCTAACCGCGCCGCGATTCCGCCAGTGCTCTTTCGGGCTGCAGGGCGGCGGCCGGCGCGGCGGAAGCCCGCGCTTCGGCTGCGTCGACCCGGTTGGCCTGCTGCCAGGTATAAATGATACGGTGAATCACCGTGAGATTCGAGAGCACGGCGATCACCCACAACACCGCCGCCATCCGCAGGAACAGCGCGCCGATTATGATCAGCACGATGCGCTCCGGCCGCTCCAGAAAACCCACTTTGCACTTGGGAATGGTGTTCTCGGCGCGCGCGCGGGTGTAACTGACCATCACGGAACCGGTCATCACCACGGCGGTCAGCACGATGTAGAAGAACCGGTTGATGGAGGCGTAATAGACCAGCAGCCCCACGTACAGCGCCAGGTCGGAATAGCGGTCCACCACCGAATCGAAGAAGCCGCCGAAACGGGTGACCTGGTTGGATGCGCGGGCCACGCGGCCGTCCACCATGTCGAACAGGCCGGCCCCGATGACCACCACTCCGGCCCATCGGAAGCTGCCCGCCGCGAACAGCCAGGCCGCCCAGATGTTGATCACCAGGCCGATGAACGTGAGCACATTTGGATGGATGCGGGAAAGCGCCAGCCAGCGCACTATCGTATCGATGATGGCGCCGGCCACCTTCCCGATCCCGCCCGTAAAGGTCATATCGTCTACTCGACCTTGTCGTGGATGGTGGTGAGCTTGAGGATTTCCAGTTCCTTCGCGCCGCCGGGACTTTGCACCCCGACCGTGTCACCCACCTGTTTGCCCAGAATCGCCCGGCCGATGGGCGACGTGGTGGAAATCTTCCCGTTGGGGGCGTCGGCCTCTTCGCTCGTCACCAGGTTGTACGTAATCTCTTCCTCGCGCCTGGTATCCAGGACGACCACGGTGGACCCCAGCCCGGCGCGGTCGTGCGGAATCTTGGTGAAGTCGATCATGGACAGCTCCGCCAACCGTTGCTTCAACTGGTTCAGGCGGGCGTTGACGAAGCCCTGGCGGTCCTTGGCGGCGTGATACTCGGCGTTCTCGCTCAAGTCCCCGTGGGCCCGCGCCTTGAGGATTTCCCTGGGAAGCTCTACCTTCAGCTCGTGGTCCAGCGCGGCGATTTCGTCTTGCAGCTTCTTCTTAACGTCCATTACTAAGCGGAGGGACTCCCCAGGTGTCATTATCACATACGCGCGATAGGGGGGTGGGAGAATTGGCTGGGCCGGCCGTACTACCAGGCAGGGGCGGGCTGGCGGCGCGCGCTTCCCGGTGGGGTACGCTGGAGAAATGACCGCGTGCGACCCGGCACTGCCCATGGAATCACCGCCAAGCGGACGTCTTCCGTTGTACGCTTCCGGGGCCGCCGTCGTCGCGGTTCTATGGCTGATTCTTCCAGGCGCCACTCTTTACTACAACGTCAGTCCCAAGGCCGTCGCGCTGCTGGCCGGTCTAGCGGCTCTGACGATCTGTTACCGGGACTTGCGCGCGGATGCCGGCCGCCTGTTGGCCTCCAGGCCGGGCCGCTTGGCTGCCGGGCTTCTGCTGTGCCAGGTGGCGCTGCTGACGCTGGCCACCGCGTTTTCCACCTCTCCAGCCCTCTCGTTGGCAGGCTCCAACTGGCGCCGCATGGGCTGGATCACCGAAGCGGCGCTGCTGGTTTTTGGCTTTCTCGTGGCTTGTCTGCGGACGGCCCATCCCGAGGCCCCGCTCGTCTACTTGCGAATCCTCGCCTTCGCGGGCGTCCCCGTCGCGGGGTACGCGATCCTGCAATTCCTGCACGTCGATCCATTCCTCGATCCCGCCAGCTACGCGGTTCAGGGGATGCACATGCTCCGGCCGCCATCCACCATGGGGCATTCCCTGTATCTGGCGAACGTGCTGGTCCCCATGCTGGTAGCGGCCGTCGCGCTGGTCCGCTTCGGCTCGCGGACTCTCGAGCGCCGGTGCGCGGGCGGCGCCGCATTGCTGCTGCTCGCCGCCATCGTACTTACGGATTCCCGCTCACCCTTTCTCGGGCTGATGGCTGCCCTGGCTGCGGCGGCGTTCCGGCCAGGTCCGCGCCGCGGATTCCGGCTCGCCATGGCCGCCGTTGCCGCGCTTGTGCTGCCGCTGGCCGTGCTCGCGGCGTTTTCGGCGGGTCCGCGGCCGCTCCGTATGATGTACGAGCGATGGCGGATCGACCCGGCCGGTGGAACCCGTCTCCCGGTCTGGCGGGACAGCCTGCGCATGGCCGCGGAGCCGCGCGTGTTGGGAACCGGACCGGAGACGTTTCCAGTAGTGTTCCCGGCGTACTGGTCGATGGATCTCGCCGTTCGATACCCCAACCACTACCACGAGTCGCCTCACAACGTCTTTCTCGATGTCTGGCTCTCCCGGGGCGCACCGGCGTGCCTGGTATTCATGGCGACCATCGGCTTTGCCTTCATTCGCGCCTGGCGGGCCACCGATTCCACCGCGTTCTTCGTGCCGGCGCTGTTGGCCGCCGTCGTGGTGGCGCACCTGTTCTCGGTATTCACGATTCCCGACGCGCTGGTCTTTTACCTGATTCTCGGCCTGGCCCTGGGCAGTCCGGCGCCTCCAGACCCGTTGCCGCGGCATGCGCTGGCGGCGGCGTGGGGGGCAGCCGGAATTCGCGCATTGGCGGCTTACGGCGTGGTGTTCGCCGCGCAACTGCTGGTGTCCGAGCGGTTCCTGGCTGCGTCGCATTCCGACTTCGCCGGGCGCCACACGGCGGCCGCTCTGGACCATTACGCGCAGGCGCAGACGTGGCAGCCTGCCGGGGCCTGCTTCGATTTGTGGTTCGCCCGTACCGCCCTGGCGCAGGAAGCGCCCGATTCGGATCCAAAGTTGAAACTCGATGAGGAAGCGGCCGTACTGACCGCTGCGCGCCGCGCCGCGTGGTGCAGCGAACAGCGTCACAACGCGCTTCTCCTGCTGGCTACCGTGTATGCCCGTCGGGGCTACGATGGCGCCACCGAAGACGCGCTACGGCGCGCCGTGGCGCAGGCTCCCATGTGGTACGTGCCGCACTTCCACCTGTCGCAGCTTCTGCTGCGGCTCGGCAGGAAAGAGGAAGCGGTGCGGGAAGCCGTGCGCGCCGACGACCTGAGCGGGGGCCAGGACCCGCGAACCCACGCCTACATGCTCGATCTGCTGGCTTCCATGGAAGATTCAGGCCTGCCGGGATTTCCGGGCATTCCGGCGCGACAGTAAACCCAAGGCAGCCAGCGCAAAACCGGCCATCATGGCGGACGCCGGCTCGGGCGATTCCGCCGTAAAGGTGGCTTCCGGAAGCGAGGTGGTGGTCACACCACCGCCAGCGGTCAAATCGAAGGTCGCTGCCAATGTGAAGCTCGACAGCCCACTGCCGATCGGGAAAAACCCAACCGGACTGGACAGGCCGACGACGAGCTCGTCGCCGACGCCGTCGCTCAGGGTAACGGTTCCGGAGCCAGAACCGGTAAAGGACGTGAAATCGTACTCGAAGCCCGACAGCGGCACGGTCGAAGTCACCGTGTCCAGCAGGATCACCGACCCGGTTTCCGTGCCGCCCACACTGAACTCGGGCATGTAGGCGGCCAGGGAATTCCCGGAGACGCTCGTATACGCTCCCCCGGATCCCGAGCCGGAAAATGAAGCTGTGCCGTAGATTACTCCAGCGGAGCACGTGGCGGATGTGGCAATTCCGAGCGCGCACAGAAGAAACATATGAAACGCGGTTCGCACGAAATATATACTAACATACGGTCGCGGATCGGGGGCCAACCCAAACTCCGGAGCGAGAATAAAGTTCGGCGATCAGCCGCCCCCGTGCGTACTTATCCATTGAAGACGCCCGATGGCGGAACTGACGGTCGAAACTGCCGCGCAGAACCCGCGGACGGAGGCCCCGCTGCACTTTGGCGACCTCGTTCGCGAGCACCAGTCCATGGTCTACAGTCTGGTCTGGCATTGCCTGCGTGACCGCGCCGTGGCCGAGGAAGTAGCGCAGGACGTCTTCCTCGAGTTGCACCGCCGGCTGGGGTCGATCGAGTCGCCGGCGCACGCGCAGCACTGGCTGCGGCGCACGGCGGTGCATCGTTCGATCGATGAAATCCGGCGGCGGCGTTTCCGCCCGTGGGTGGCGTTGGACCGCGTGCCGGAACCCGCGGCGCCGGCCAGGGGCGGCGATCCTCTCCTGGCAGACCGGTTGCGCAAGTTGGTGGCGGCGCTGCCGGAAGAGGCGCGGATGTTGGTGGTTTTGCGGTTTCAGGAAGAGTTGGAGTGGAGCGAGATCTGCGAAATCCTGGAGCTGCCGCTCGGGACCGCGAAAAGCCGGCTGCATCGCGCGCTACTCACGTTGCGCGAGAAGCTGGGCGCGGGCCGCCAGCGGAGCGGGGAAGCACGGCCATGAACCTGAAAGACGAATTGCGGTGGGCGATGCGGCGCGAAGAGCCCCCGGAGGGCTTCGCGGAACGCGTGCTGGCCCGGGCGGCGGCGCAGGCCGATGCGCCCACTCGGCAGTGGTGGCGCTTCCCGCGGATGCGCCTGGCCGCGGTAGCCGCGTGCGCGGTGCTGGTGGTGCTGGCGGGCGCCGGCTACCGGCAATGGCAAGGCGAAACGGCCAGGCAGAGGGCGCTGCTGGCGCTCGGCATCGCCGGCGGCGACCTGCACACAACCCAGCTCCGAGTCCGCCACATCCTGGCGGCGCGGGCCGGCGCTACCGGTGAAACCGGCGGCCCAATGGAGACTCGATGAAACGCACATGGTTGGCAATTCTTGCTCTATCCTGCGCGGCAGTGCCGCTCGGCGCGCAGACCTGTCCATTCAACCTGGACCACATCGCGGCGAAGGCCAAGGAACTGGTGGATGTGACGCTGGACTCCGCCACCCTGCAACTGGCGGGCAAGTTCCTGTCCTCCGGCAAGACGAACGAGAGCGAGGCCAAGAGCCTGCTCGCCGGCGTGAAGGCCATCTGCGTCCGCAACTATGAGTTCGCCAAGGAAGGCGAGTACACACCCGATGACCTGCAACGGGTGCGCAACCAGTTGCCGCAGCCGCAGTGGAACCGCATCGTCCACGCCCAGGAGAAAAACGAAAGCTCCGAGGTATTTACCAGAACCGAGGGCGGCCGGATCACCGGATTCGCCGTCATCGCCGCCGAGCCCAAGGAGTTGCACGTGGTGTACATCGACGGCGCCATCGACCTGGACAAGCTGTCGCGTTTCGGCGGGCAGTTCGGCATCCCCCCGATTCCCGCGCCCGATGCCGCGCGCAAGCCGTCCAAGTAGCCCCGCATGACCGGGGAAAGGAATGTGATGAGAGCCACTACCGCACTTACCATTGCCATGATTTTGAGCGCCCCGTTGGCCGTGGCGCAGAAGTTGACCATTCAGCTCGACTCGCTCGCCGCCAAGGCGAAGCAGAAGGCCGAGGTCGATCTGGACGGCGCCACCCTGGCGCAGGCCGGAAAACTGGACAAAAACCTCGGCGAACTTGCCGGCCGCGTCAAGGAACTTCACGTTCGCCACTACGAGTTCGGGGCAGCCGGCGCGTATACCGAGCAGGATCTGGAGCCGCTCCACAAGCAGACCGGGGCCGGGTCGGGCTGGTCGCGCGTGGTGAACGTGAAGGACAAGGACGACCATGTCGAGATCCTGGTGCAGTCGCTCGATGGCAAGCCCGCCGGGTTTCTGGTGATCGCGGCCGAACCCAAGGAGTTGTCGGTGGTCTACCTGGTGGGCGAGGTTTCGCTCGACAAGATGAGCGAACTGATCCACTCCAGCATCAAGTACGACCTGAAGAACGTGGTCGCCGAACAGAAGGAGGAAGGGCCGAAGAAGACCGAGTAGCAGCCGGCGTTCTGTACTACTACCTGTCAAATTCTTCGCGCGCCGCGACGGTCTTATGTGGGGCAGGCTGGCAGCCTGCGGCCGATTGTTAATCGGCCCGGCGAGCGGAGCTCGCCTGCGCGCGAGACGATCTGGCCTCCGGCAGCCCGGGATATCCCGCGCGGTTGGGTTGCGGCTCCGCTGCTCTGCGGGGCAGGTTGTCAACCCGCCTTCCGAAGCCCGCACAAAGCCGCCTGGCGGATTTGTGCCGCCGGGCGCCCCGTTCCGCGCCCGGCATGCTACAAAGGACTCATGTCCGAAAAGGTAGCGGTATTCGACACCACCCTGCGCGACGGCGAGCAGGCCGCGGGCACCCGCCTGGGAACCCGCGAGAAGCTCATGATCGCCGCGCAGTTGGCGCAGTTGAACGTGGATGTGATCGAGGCCGGCTACCCGGCGTCTTCGCCGGCGGATTTCGAGTCGGTCGAGCGCATCTCGCGGGAAATCCAGGGTCCGGCGATCTGCGCTCTGTCGCGCGCAGTGGCTTCGGACATCGAGGCCTGCGGCAAGGCGCTGGCCAAAGCCAGCCGGCCGCGCATCCACACCGGCATTGGGTCGTCGGATATCCATATCCGCGGGAAGTTCCAGGACGAGCGATACGGCAGGACGCTCGCCGAGAAGAAAGTCAAGATCCTGCAAATGGCGGTCGACGCCGTCAAGCTGGCCAGGCAGTATGCCGGCGACGTCGAGTTCTACGCGGAAGACGCCGGCCGCGCCGACCCGGCATATCTCTTCGAGATGCTCCAGGCGGCCATCGAGGCCGGGGCTACCGTCGTCAATATTCCCGACACCACGGGCTACGCCATGCCCGAGCAGTTTGGCGCCCTGATCCGGTCCATCCGCGAGAACGTTCCCAACATCGATCGGGCGGTCATCAGCGTGCACTGCCACGACGATCTCGGGCTGGCAGTTGCCAACACGCTGGCCGGTATCCGCAACGGCGCGCGCCAGGTGGAAGGCACCATCAACGGGATCGGCGAAAGGGCCGGCAACGCGGCCCTGGAGGAAGTCGTGATGGCGATCCGCACGCGCGCCGATTACTTCCCGCTGCATACCGGCATCGAAGCCCGCGAGTTATACCGGACCAGCCGGCTGGTCGCGGACATGTTGGGGATGAAGGTTCCGCCCAACAAGGCGGTGGTGGGAGGCAACGCCTTCGCGCACAGCTCGGGAATCCACGTGGACGGGTTCCTGAAGGAACGCGAAACCTACGAGATCATGCGTCCGGAAGACGTCGGCATGCTGGACAGCCGCGTGGTCCTGACCGCTCGCACCGGGCGCCACGGGCTGGCCGACCGTTTGCAGAAGCTGGGTTACAGCCTTACGCCGGAGGAACTGGAGCAGGCTTACCACCGGTTCCTGGCGGTGGCGGACAAGAAGCAGGAAGTGTTCGACGAGGACCTCGTCGCCATCCTCCATGACGAGATCCATCCGGTGCCCGAAACCTACCAGCTCGATTACATCCACATCTACAGCGGCACGTCCGCCATCCCCACGGCCACCGTGCGGGTCCGCGCCGCCGGCGGAACGCGCGAAGGCGCTTCCATTGGGGACGGGCCGGTGGACGCCACCTGCAAGGCCATCGCCGCGGTGACCGGAACCTCCGCCAAGCTTGCCCGGTATGAGATCCGGGCGGTGACCAGCGGCACTGAAGCCATGGGCGAGGTCACCATGCAACTCGAAGAGGATGGCCGCCGGGTGATGGGGCGGGGCGCATCGACCGATGTCATCGAGGCCAGCGCCAAGGCCTACATCGACGGCCTGAACAAGCTCGCCAGCCTGGGGTTGAAGCCGCGGGAGTGAGCCGCGCGTCCGCCCATCCGCGCTACGGTTTCAGCGTGATCATGACGACGCCGTGCGGGGCCACCGGCGCCGAAAACTGCTTCGACAGCTTGCCGAGGTCTCTGTGCTCCCACAGGTCGCGGCCGTTGAGGCTCCCGCCGCCCAGACCGAGTTGCTCCCAAGTGACCGAAATGGTCTGTTCGGCCGCTCCCCGGTTGAGCAGGAGCACGGCCACGCCGCCGCCCTCGAGAGGCTTCACGTACACGTCCTGGCCATCGGCGTGGCGGATACGCTTGGCCTGCTTGCCGAGCGGGTCCTGATCCACGGCGATCGCGTCCTTGTTGATAAGGATGTCGCGGGTCGCGGGCTTCATGGCGGCGATGTCGTTCCCGGCAATCAACGGGGCGGCCATGATGCACCACAGGCTGAAGTGGGAGCGGTACTCGATGTCGCTCATGCCGCCGTTGCCGACCTCGAGCATGTCGGGATCGTTCCAGTGGCCGGGGCCGGCGTAATCCGCCAGGTCCGCCTGCATGTCGGCGATGGTGACCACGCCCGCGCCATTCTCCGGCAGTTTGCCCTCCCACATGTCCTTGATGTCCGTGGTGGTGCGCCACAAATTGCCCACGCCCGCCGCCCATGTCCAAGGTTTCGAGTTACCCCATTCGCACAAGCTGAAGACGATGGGACGGCCGGCGAGCGCGAGAGCGTCGCGCATGAGCGTGTAGGATTCGCGGGTGGTCTGGCCGTCGGCGCTGCACCAATCGTACTTCAGGTAATCGACGCCCCACCTGGCATAGCTGCGCGCGTCCTGGAACTCATACCCGCGGCTGCCCGGCCGGCCGTCGCATGTCTTTCGTCCCGCGTCCGAGTAAAGCCCGAATTTCAGGCCGAGCGAATGAACGTAATCGGCAAGCGCCTTGATGCCGCCGGGGAAACGCTTCGCATCGGCCTGAATATTGCCCTCTGCGTCGCGCGCGATCTGCCAGCAATCGTCGATGACCACGTACTGGTAGCCGGCGTCTTTCATGCCGTTCCGGACCATGGCGCTGGCGACGCCGCGAACCGCGTCCCCGGTCACGTCGCAAGCGAACTTGTTCCAACTGTTCCAGCCCATGGGGGGCGTTCGCGCCAGGCCATTGTCCAGGGCCGGCATGGCTGGAGCGAAGAAAGCCAGGTAAGCTGCGGCTGCAAACAGGGGACGGTTCATAAGGGGTTCCTCGCCGCACATCGTAACATCGTTGGCGCCGCCCTGGTATCGCTACCTGTCCGGTTCTTTGTGGGGCGGACCCCCTGGTCCGCGCGGGACGCCCACGTCCCGCATCCGGAACAACGATATCGGCATCTGGCAGGGTACGAGCAGGCCGACGGGGGCGTCGGCCGCGGACCGGGGGGTCCGCCCCACTACTTGTGCGGATGTCGGGCGATGGTAAAAGTATGCGGCATTGGCTGCCAGCCTGCCCCCAAAGCGCCGGGGCGGGTTGACGCCCGCCCCCGGTCTGTCTCTATTGCACCGGCAGGTTGGCGGCCGGCGACGGGACGCCGCCAATCGAAACCACCAGCGGCTGGTTCCCGGTGGGAGTGTTGGAGGCCACCACGGCGTTCACCTGGTACAGTCCCACGTACGGCGGGACCAGTCCGCTAAAGGTGACCTGCGCGGCGACTCCTCCGATGGTCACGGTGGGAGCAACGAGGGTGGTTGACAAAGGTCCCGCCGCCGGCGCCGGTTCCCCGGAAGGCGGCGTGATGCTGACTGGTCCCAGGCCGTTGAGGAACAGCTCCAGCGTGTCGCCGCGATGGGCGGGGCCAGCGGCGGTGACCACGGAAGACGTATTCCAATCCACCACCGCGGCGTTGCCGGAGTTCGCGAAGATCCCCGGCGAATACTGCGCCAGTTTGAGCGTGTAGACGTTGCTGTACAAGTAGCTCATCGACACCAACATCTGTACTGTGGTGTGGCCCTGAAACTCCCAGGGGATTTGCACGTTGATCTGCGAGGGGCTCACGAAATGAAGGTGCCCGGGCGCGCTCACCGCGCCGTCGGTGAAGCTGACGAAGACGCCGGCGAGCGAAACGGGCAGGTAGGTGATGGGCAGCGTGGAATAGACCTCGAAGGAGTCCGCCAGCGCGTTGCCGTAAATCGAGATGTACGAGCCGGGCGCCAGCCCCTGGCCGATGGCGTTCGACGCCGCGTTCACCACGCCACCCGCGGCGATCGCGGGATACGCACTGGCGTAGCCGTCGAAGGTATAGGTGAGACCCCCGGACGTGCCTGTGACGGTCTGGTTACCCGGCTGCGCGCCCACGTTCACCTGCGCGGCCGCCAGTCCGTATAAGAAGGTCTGCGCGTCGCCGAAATAGATGGACCCGCCGCCCTGGGTGACGGTAAACAGCGCGGGCTTGTTGACGACCGGTACGCCGAAGCCGTCGAGCAACCGGAACGACACCCCCACTGCCGTGCCTTGCTGGCCCGAATCGCCGGCGCCTACGAAGAACCCGCCGCCGGTCACCGGGATGATGTCCGCGGGAACGCCGTTGGCCACCAGGAACTGGTACGGCACGCGCAACGTGGACCCGGCTCCGGTCACCACGATGAACCCTTCGTACTCGCCGGGCGCCGGCAGGCTTCCACCGAGTGTCGCGGTGACGGTGCTCTGCGCGCCCGGTTGCAAGCTCAGAGTGGACGGCGAAACCGTCACCGAGGCGAGAGCGGAATCGCGCGCCTGCGCCGCGAAGCTGAACGTGGCCGCTGTACCGCCGACGTTGTAGACGGTCAGAGTCTTGCGGATGGGCAACGAGCCCGAGACGATGGGGCCGAAGGCGATGGTGGGCGGGTCGAGCGCGGCGGCGGCATTGACGGCATCGCCCACGCTGAGCTTGCCCGCGCCCACCGATGTCATGCGGGCAACCGCGCCGCTGGGTTCCGTGACATCCTGCGTGGCCGTATTGACGACCGCCGATTTGAGCTGCGCCGGCGTCAACCCGGGGTTCTTCTGTTTCACCAGCGCCACCGCGCCGGCCACGAACGGCACCGCGTAGCTGGTGCCGGAAACCACGGTGTATCCGCTGGCGTTGTAGCCGTCTCCATTCGGGTCGTAGGTTTGCGTGGCGGTGTAGATTCCAACGCCCGGAGCCACCAGTTCGGGCTTGATAGCGTATACCGGCGTGGCGGCGAACAGCCCGATGGAAGGGCCGCGCGAGGAGAACGGCGCCATGACGTTCTGCGAGGTGGGAAACGCGGTCAGGGCCGGGTCGAGAGTGACGGGGCCGGGGTTGCCATCCACGCTGCTCTTGAGCCATACGCCGTCGGAGTAGCCGATCTCGACCGCCGGGATGCCGGTATTGGGCACCAACAGGGAACCGGAGATGGCGCTGGTGTCGGTGGCCGATTTGTACAAAATCACGCCGATTGCGCCGGCCGCCTCGGCGTTGTTGATCTTAGCGTCGAGGAAACAGCTTCCGCCCTGCTGGATGAGCGCGATGGACCCGGCGAGCGATCCGGTGGGCAGCGCCGTGCACGCCAGTCCGTCATTCCCCAGCGTTGCCACGTCCATCAGCGGGGCCCGCAGCGGCGCGGCGATGCGCGGGCCGTCTTCGAACAGCGCGGGAATGCTCCGCATGACCTGCGCCCCGCCGAACGGGCCCGCCTCCACCGCCTGGTAAACCTGGTGCGCGTTCGAGGAAGCGCCCACGGTGATGCCGGAAGGCGCCGTGCCGGGCGTGTGGATGGTGCTCAAGGTGGGAGTCTGCATCCCGCTGTTCCCATCGTTTCCCGCCGACGCGACCACCACCAGGCCGTTTGCCACGGCGTTCTCGATGGCTTCGGCGCGAATGTCGCAGTATCCGCCGCATCCGTTGGGACCGTTATCGAAATCGAGCGGCCCATCGGTCGCGCCGTCGCCTTCGTTCAACGAAAGCGTGACCACGTCCATGCCGTCGGCGAGCGCGTCCTGGAGCGCCTGAACCACTGCGCTGTATTGAATGTAGTCGTTCACCGATGGAGAGCCGAAGACCTTGTAGTTCCCCAGAAAGGCCTTGGGCGCGACGCCTTGAATGGCGCCCAGCGGCCCGGTGTTCTGCACGCCGGCCGCGATCATGGCGATGGCCGTGCCGTGCCCGAAGTGGTCGCGCGGGCTGAGGTCGTCCGGGCTGTTGTAGACGTTGGCCGTGAAGGAAACGTAGCTCCGCGCCACGATGACCTTATTGTTGGTGTAGTTCGCATCGCCCTTGGGGAATCCCGCGGGCGGCTTGAGCGAGGAATCCTGGAACCCGGGGTGGTTCTGATCGATTCCGGTGTCGATGATGCCGATCTTGATGCCCGCTCCCGCATTGGACGCCCCCCCGACGGCGGTGTAGGCCGCCGGCAGGTTGATGAGCCCCGTGGCCGTCGTCAGATCGCGCTTGACGGGAGGCAGATACTGCACGCGGGCGACGCCCGGAATGGCGCGCAAGGCGAGCGCGGTCGCCCGATCCGTGGTCACAAACACGGCGTTCACGAGGATCTGCGCGGCGCCGGACACCGCCACATGGCGGCGGCTCAGTTCGGGCAATATCCGGCCCTGGGCCGCACGGACGGTCAGCAGCCGGGACTGCGCCTCCACACCGGATAACTCCGCGCGCGAGTGGCTCGTTCGGGCTACCGGAGGGTCAGCCAGGATCAGCGCGTACTCATCGGGGCGGCGCGACTGTCCGAAAGATAGTAAGGCGCTCGCCACAAACGCCAACAGTGAACGTAACATGCACTCCTCTAGACGCAACAGTACCACTTGCGTTCCCCGAGTTACACCGCTCTTTCGGGCTACGGTTATGACCGGGGCATCCGTCCGTAGGCTTGTGGCGCACGAACTCGTACGTGCCGCATCCCGACTCGTCGGGATGCGCGGCGGGCCAGGCACCCGGAGGCGTCGCCATGAGTGGCGACGCGGCACGCACGAGTGCGTACGCCACAACTCCGCTCCCGCGTCTCAGCGGGGAAGGCTTACGGTGAACGTACTTCCTGCGCCCGGCTGGCTGGACACGCCGACCGAGCCGCCGTGCGATTCGGCGACCCACTTCACGATCGCCAGGCCCAGCCCGAAACCGCCGTCCTGGCGCGAGCGGGCCTGGTCGCCGCGATAGAAGCGCTCGAAGAGGTGCGGCATGGCTTGGGGCGCGATGCCCGTCCCGGTATCCGATACGCCGATACGTAGCCCGTCGCCGCCGGCTTCGATCGAGACCATTTCCAGCGAAACCAGCACCCGCCCTCCCGGCGGCGTGTGGCGGATGCCATTGTCCAAAAGATTCATCGCCATGCGGTGCAGCAGCTCTTCGTCGCCGCGGTAGGGAACGTCCTCGGGCGACCGACATTCCACGGCGATCCCGCGCGCGGTGGCCAGCGCCTGCACGGAACGGCAGCAGTCCCGCAGCAGGTCGCCGAAATAGAACTCGCGCACCTGCAATTGCACGTTGCCGGCATCGGCGCGCGCCAGGTTGAGCAGATCGTCCACCAGCCGCGAAAGGCGCCGCGATTCGTCCAGGATCACGGCCAGCGTTTCGCGGTAGGCGGCGGCGGAGCGTTCCTGTGACAACGCCACGTCGGCTTCTCCGCGGATGACGGCGATGGGGGTGCGCAACTCGTGCGAGGCGTCGGCCACGAAGCGGCGCATGCTGCCGAAGGTCTGGTCGAGGCGCGCCAGCAGTTCGTTGAACGAGCCCGCGAGCACCTCCAGTTCCTCGGCGGCGCGGCCGATCTCCAGGCGGGCGTCGAGATTGCTTCCGCTGATGCGGCGCGCCTGCTCCGCCATCCAGCCCAGCGGCGCCAGGCTCCGCCGCGCCACTAGGTAGCCGCCGAAACCGGCCAGCGCCACGAGCAGCGGCGTGGCCAGGAATAGCACTTCGCGCATCAGCCGCAGGTCGGCGGCAATCGAATCCAGGGGCTGGCACGCCACAAAGAGGTAGCCGTGGCCGTCCACGTCGCGGCGATGGACGGCGGCGCGCGAACCCTGCGGTCCCACGCCGGGAGCCGGCGCCAGCGAGTCGGCACCCGGGCCGCGGGACGCGCTCGCCGCGATGGCGGCGTACTGCGCGGGCGTGGCCGGACCGCTCGCAGCCAGCAGTCTCGCGCCGGTGAAAATGGCGAGCTGTTGGCCGCGCAGGTCGTTATCGACGATCTCCGCCGCCGCCCGCGCGGCATCGCCGTGCTGCTCCTGATATTCGTCGGCGAAGAGCGTGGCCGCGGTGCGCGCCTGGCCGGAGAGCGTTTCGTCCAGGCGGCGATCGAGCCCGGCCGCAAGCCGGCCGTAGAGAAATGCGCCAAACAGCAGGAAGAGCAGCGAAAAGAAACCCAGGTACCACAAGGTCAGGCGCAGGCGGAAGCTGCGGATCATCGGGCGTCTCCCAGCAGGTAGCCTGCGCCGCGGCGCGTATGGATCAGCGGGCAGGCCGCGCCCGCATCCAGCTTGGCGCGCAGCCGCCGGATGTACACGTCGATCACGTTGGAGAACGGATCGAAGCTCTCGTCCCACACGTGCTGGGCGATCTGCTCGCGGCCCACCACGCGGCCTTCGTTGAGCATCAGGAATTCGAGCAGCGAGTATTCCTTGGCCGTCAGGCTCACCGGCCTTCCGGCGCGCGCGGCCTGGTGGCTGGCGGTATCGAGCGACAGGTCCGCCACGCGGATCACGCGCGGGCGCAGATTCGCCGAGCGCCGCGCCAGGGCACGCAGGCGGGCCAGCAGTTCCTTGAAGTCGAAGGGCTTGGCGAGGTAGTCGTCGGCGCCGGCATCCAGGCCGGCCACGCGGTCGTCGACGGCGTCGCGGGCGGTGAGCATGAGGATGGGGGCGCGGAACCCGGAAGCGCGCAACTCGCGGCATACCGTGCAGCCGTCCTTGAGCGGCAACAGGACATCCAGCACCACCAGGTCATACTGGTTGACGCCGGCCTGGTACAAGGCCTCCTCGCCGTTGGTGGCGATGTCCACGGCGTAGGTCTGCTCGCGGAGCCCCTTGGCGATGAACCCGGCCACTCGCGATTCGTCTTCCACCAGCAGAATGCGCACGCACCCCTATTGTTGCGAAACCCCGGCCGGAAGCGCTACCGGGCGCGCCGTTGTGGGGCGGACGCCCTCGTCCGCAGCCGGCCCCCCGGCCGGCTTTTCGCCAGTGGCAAGCGCTTGATTCTGAGAGCTGGTAGCGGGACGAGGGCGTCCCGCGCGGACCAGGGGGTCCGCCCCACAGTTTCCGCGGAACTCCCGATGCCCGCAAAACTAGGTGACATTAGGTTGTCAACCCGCCCTGCCTTCGCGAACCCCGGAAGCCAACCACGGCGATAAAGTCCCGGCGTGCGGCGTGCGTGCTGCCGGCGCGACCGTCAGAAGGAGCAAAAGGAAATGTGAAGGACGCACCTCGTGCCACCGGCCTTCGCGCACTCGTCCATCGCTTTTCTCTGGGAGTCTCTCTGGTCCGTGGAGACCCCAAGACCGGCGAAACCCCGATCCGCCGCCAGCGCCCCGCACTGTTTGTTAAAGGCGGTCCGCAAAACGCACGCCTTGCCGCGCTGGGAACAGGTGCTCATGGCCTCACCCTCCGCGCTGGCCCGGTCGCTCTTGCCCTGCGACCATCCAGCCCCCATATCCGCGGTGCTGTAGGCGATGGCGCCCCAGGATATCGCTTTGGGCGGCGGGGGCGGACTCGGCCGGCTCGCGCCTGTCAGCGAGCACGCCGAAAGGTTGGTCAGACACTTGCCCCAGTTATGCTGGCATACGGCCGTTGCATTCGCTTCCGCGCTTTTCTCAGTGCCGCCGGTTGCCGACTCGTAGTGCTGCCCACCCGTCGCCACCGCCAAGGCGGCACAAGTCTCCCGGAACCGGTACACGATCTTGCAGTTGTTGCCATGTTTGCCGCAGGTGGCGAGGGCCGTTTGGTCGGCCTCCGCCTGGGTCCCTTTGTTCCAGGAGATCCCCTCGGCTCCGTGATCCGTGCCGTAGGCAATGGCGCCGTAGGGCCTGGGCTGATTGTCGTCTCTCTTATCGCAGTTACTGGCGCAGGTATCGACGCATGCCGAACTGGTGATCAGCCCCGAGAGGCCTCTGCAGGAGTTCTGGCAACTCTCATAGCAGGTCTGCCCGCGTGCGAGTTGCGGCGTGAAGCCAAGCGCCAGGAACAGAGAGGAAAGCACGAGCGCCTTTGCTGGGACCTTCATGAGGAACCGTCCTTTCGGGATACAGTATAATCCGGCCAAAAAAGGTTCGGGGAGTCATCCGACCGGCCGGGCGGCGAGCGAAGATCCGGACCGCGGATTGGCGGCTGTCACTTTCAGAATCTTCGCCGTCGATCGTGAGTTCAGGCCTGTGCGACCGTCAGAATTACGCGTTCGCGGCGACGGAAGCGGATCGGCGTGAATCCAGCCAAAACCGGGAATAGCCGCAATTCATTTCGCGTAAAGGCGCGCGGGACGCTGCGATCCCGGAAAGTCCGCCGGCGCCGGCCATCCCTGACCACATAGGTCGTATCCCAGTTCCAGGTCCAGCCCGCGCCGAGGTTCATCGATCTTCGCGACCTCCGCGAGATTGTCTTCGTGCCAATACGAACCTCGTCCTGCAACGGCCTGGCAAGGTCCTTGAATATCGCCTCCGCATCGAAGTTGTCGAAGACCAATACTCCTCCCGGGCATAGTGCCTGACGGATACATCGGAGCGCGTTGAGTACATCCTGGTTGCTCGTCATGTACGTGAAGCTTCGTCCACCAACCAGTACCGCGTCGAACCTCTCCGGCGCTGCAAACCGGCGCATATCTCCGTGTAGGAAATGCGCTCCTGGATGCTCGCGGCGCGCGATCCGTAGCATCGGCTTGGCAAGGTCCATTCCAGTGTAGCCGTAGCCCGCATCCGCAAAGTGCCCGGCGAGGCTACCCGCGCCACAGCCGATTTCCAGGACCTTTCTCGACGAGTACTTCTTCAGAATCGAATGGGAGACCCGAAACTCCTTGCCGTAGTCGAAAATCGACTGGTACATCTCGTGATAGACGTTGGCCAGCCTGGTGTAGAGGATCGTCAGAGTTCGCTCCTCCTAATATTCATCCTCGCCACGCTCCCTGCGCCCGGCCCCGCCGCCCTACCGCTTCCACGCCGGCTCGTCCACCAGCAACCTCTTAGCCAGCGCGCCGAAACTGAATTCCGTAGCCACGCGATGCTGCAGGTATCGCGACACATCCTGCCGCCGGTGCGGATTGGTGAGATACTCGTCCACCAGCCGGTTCAGATGGTCCACGTCGCGGTACATCACCTCGTTGGCCACGTCGCCCATGATGCGGCCGAAGTCTTCCTTGTAATCGAAAAGGATCAGCCCGCCGCAGGCAAAACAGCCCATGATCTTGGGCGAGACGCCGGTGTTGTAACCCAGGTTGACCACGTCCACGATCAGGTCGCTGTTGATGAACAGGATCGGCAGCTCGGTGAAATAGTCCAGGCACTTGAGGAAGCGGATGCGGTACTTATCGCGGAGGCTGGCGACGCTCTTGGGCTCCATGAAGTTGCCGTAAAAATCGTACTCGCGCTTGAGGCCGGTCAACACCGCCAGGCGCACCTGGGTGTTCCCCACTAACTCGATCTCCTCGTGCATGAAGTTCCAGAAGAAGGTGGAGTTACCGTCAAGGCTCAGTTGCTTGCGCGTGCCGGGGCCGAGCGCGCGGATCTCGGCCATCAGCAGGTCCCAGAGACCCTCCGTAAGCCGGGCTTTCTTAGCCTCCATGACGCGCGTTTCGATGCCGGCCAGCAGCGGGTTGTTGCGGAAGGGCAGGCCGCTGGCGGCCTTCAAATACACGTTGCCGGCGAAGGCCACCCGGCTGCGGAACGTGTTGCGCGGCGGCGTGCGGTATCCGTAGCGAACGAAGTTGGGATAGGCCGGTTGCAGGAAGAAGCGCACCTTGTCGGCCGCCACGATGCCCAACTTGTCGAGCGCGGCGATGTGGCCCTTGTCGGGCGAATAGTGCAGGTACAACGGGTGGTTGAGAACGCGGCGGATGCGGCGGATGGCGCCCTTCTGCGAATCTTCCGGCGTCTCCGGATTGTGGTTCAGAATCTGCCGCGGAAGCTGCAACAGGCCGTGGTCCCACAACATCAGCGTAGGGACCCGCAGAATGTCGCGGAACACGTTCTGCTGGTCGCGCGTCGAGCACAGCAGGATGTAGAGCGCGTTGGGCAGCGAGACCGCCACGTCGGGCCGGAAGGCTTTGAGGCCTTCGATGACGCCGGCCATGTAGATCTCGTTCTGGCTGGTGAAGCCGGCCACATCCACGTCGAAAACCGCCGCGCCCAGCAGACGCAACTCCTCCGACATCTCGATGGCGAAGTTGTAATCCACGCCGCCAAACCAGCCGACCGGCGGGATTGTCACCGCGATGCGCAAACCCGCCAGCGGCAGATTCTTTCCGGCCAGGACGCTCATCGGAGATACCTCGCGGCCAGGATGCGCGCCACGTGAAGCGTGTATTGCGGCAGCCCCAAAACGCGCTGGTACATGGGGCGCTCGCGGCCGACGGCCTTGAATCTGGGGATCTCCACCGCGCCGCGCCCAATCACCGCGCGCGCCAGTTGAAAGCCCAGCGGCCGGGAATCGGCGCTCCAGCCCAGCGACTGGGGCGAGCGCGGCTCGGCGATTTCGAACGTCAGGGTAAGCTCCGGCGCGGCGGCCACCGCGGCTGCGGGAATGGTGGCGAACTGGCGATGCGGACGCCGGTCGTCCAGCACCCACTCGGCGACGGCCACGCCATTGGCCCTGACGGTCACCGGCAGTTTTGGAGCACGCGCGGAAACCATGCAATCGGAAATCACGAAGGCGGCGGGCAGATCGCCGCTGGCGGGCTCTTCGAACGGCACGCGGAAGCTGGCGCAGCGGCCGAGCGTCCACGAGCCGCGCGCACCCGGCAGCGACCACTCCGTGCCCATGGCGTCGCCCAGGAAGACCAGGGCGTCGCCGCCCTCCATGAAATCGATGGGGTCGCCGCACCGGTACTTCAAGCGCCCGGCCGGCGCGATGCGCAATCGCGACAGGCGGAACCCCAGCGGGCGGGTGTCCCAGGTGGACCAGCCGAGCTCGACGGGCGTGCGCGGCGCCGACACTTCGAAGGCGATGGTCGCGGGCTGGCGCGCGCTCAACGCGCCGGCGGGCAGCAGGACGCGGAGTTCGCCCGCGTCGCGCGCCGGCCCCAGCGTCCAATTGGCCACCGGCACGCCGTCGAACAGCACCCGCACGGTCTGCGCGGGATGCTCTTCGCTCACGGCCACGTCGTTGATGGTGAAGATGGCCTGCGCGCGGCTCTCCATCGGCTGCGCGGGCACGAGCGTCAAGGTGCTGCGCGCCCCGAAGGTCCACGCGCCCAGATCGTCGGGCAGGCTCCAGCATTCGTTGGCATGCACGCCGCCCGTCGCGCGCGCCGTGAACTCCAGCGTCTCGCCGGGGTTGTAGCGCAGCCGCTCGCGGCTGTGGAACGCCAGGCGCTGCACCTTGAAACCCAGCATGCGCGGATCGTCGCCGATAACCTGCTGTCCCAGCGCCTTGGCCGCGCGCGCCGCCGATTGCGGATTCTCCACGTGGAACTCGAGCCGGCAAACCGATTTGCCCGCCAGCAGAGCCGCGGGGATAGTGGCCTTGGCGTCCACCAGTTCGTAGCGCGAAAAGAAACTCCAATGGGCCAGGTGGACCCCGTCCAGCAGAACTTCGACCCGTATGGGATCGCCCTCGGGCCCGACAAACGTTTCGTTCACGCGCACCGAGACGATGGAGTCATCCTCGGCCGCGGGCGGCTGAAACACGAAAGTGGCCCGCTCGCCATCCGTCCAGGTGCCGGTGTAATCGGTAGCTCCCCAATGCCCGTCCTTGAAGCGGGCGGGCCGGCCGGCCGAGGTGAAGTCGATGCTCTCGTCCAGTTTCACCTGCGGCACGGAATCGTCCTCCACGTCGTAGCCGAAAAAGGAACGCATGGCGTCTTCGGTGTGTTTCCACGTGTCGGAGCGGTAGCGGCGTTCCTCGCCCAGCCGGGGCCGGCCCTTGCGCACATGGGTGGCGAAGGGCGTGAAGGTGAGTAGCAGGAACTGGTTTACGAAGTTCCGGAAGGTGTGGTGATTGGCGTTGATCACCAGGACATCCGGGACATGGGTGCCGCCGGCGCCGGCCCGCTTGGCGAAGGTTTCCAGACACCGCGCCACGGCGCCCAGACTGTGGCGAAGCTGGCGCGGCCAGTCCGTCACGCGCTCCACCGGCTTGCCGCCCAGGCCTGCGGCATCCAGGCTTAGATCGAAGATGACCAGGTCGTAGTTGGCCAGCAGCGCGTCGGGGAGCGCGGCGCCCGGGATGGGTTTGGCGCCATCGGGCGGCGCACCGCTCTTGAGCAGACCGGCGGCATACTCGAGCGGGGTTTCGAATCCCATTTCCGCAATGCACCGGGCCGCCAGCGCCAGCACACGCGCGTGGTTGCCCACGTACGCAAAGCGCGCGGGGCGGGTATAAACCGCCAGGTCGCTGGCCACGTACGGCAGCACGTGCTCCGCCTGCACGGGAAGGAAATTCCGCACGCCGATGGCGTCGGACACGTATTCCGACTCCTGCGGCTGGCCCAGCGCCCGCTCGACCGCGGCCACGTATCGCGCCTGCGGGTCGCCCACGAAATCCAGCTCCTCGATCGGCTCATTGGGCAATCCCCAGGTCTCGGCCTGGTGGTGGGCGAACGGATCGTCCACGGAGAACACGAACTCCTGGACGTTGTTGTCCAGCCTCATGTCGAACTGGTGCATGCCGGTCTGTACGCGGGTATGGTCGCAGTGGTATGCCTTCAGCCGGCCGGCCAGGCTCTCCGTGCGTCCCCCGTAATAGATGTTGAGGCGTTTGCAGACGTTGGAATCGCAGTGCCAGCCATGCACCATGCGCTCGTCGAAGCCATGGATGTCGAACAGCGCCTGGCGCGGGGAGAGCATGAAATCGCCCACCTGGTCGAAACGGCTTTCGGGAAACGAGACGGTGACCTCGTCCAGGTGCAGCCGCGGGCCCAGGTCGCGGCAGGAGTCGAGAATGGCGGCCGGATCGCAGCGCGGGAACGATTCCCAAAGCGGCTCCGGCAACTCGAAGCGCGGCAGGGTATAGAGCCCGTCGGGGAGACCGCGCACGGCCTCCGTCATGTCCCTGTACCCGGCCCGCGGCACCAGGAGCACGTCCGTATTGGTGTTCAGAATCCAGTGATTCCGCGGATTCGACCGGCGCAGGGCGATGTTGCGCGGTTGCGGTTCGACGACCATCAGGTGAGTGTAGCCGACCAGCCGCCGGTGAAGCTCCGGGCGCACGCGGAGAACGCGCAGGAGGGTCTTCGCCCGCGGAGTCAGCGTATCGTAGATGGCTTCCACGAAGGTGGGAAGCTCGTTGGGAGTGTTGCAGTCGACGAACAGAATCTCGTCATCCGGGTCCGATAACAACGCGGCGAGGCAGTTCAGAGAGATGGCGCCACGCTTATGGAGGTTGTAGCCGTAGGAATCGTTGCGCCCGTACAGGATTACGGAGATCATTCAGTTGTTCGACGAGCCGGCTTCGGTCAGACCAAAAAGTATAGCGAACTGCGCCGCGCCCGTGGTGCATCCGCAAGCAAAGGAAGCGGCCCAAGAGTTGGGGCGCTCAGCGCGCCGCGCGAGCGGAGCGGCGTAGATTGTGACCTTCCAGCCGGGTACAATGGGGGATCGCGTTAGATCTGCGATCGGGATCTCGATCCAACTCCCGTTTCGCCGCTCGTCACCCTCACGAGGAGACGCTCATCCGGCTATGCGGCATCACGAAGTGTTCTCGCGCTTTCGCCAGTACGGCGGCCACGTTCCCGCGGGCTATTATGTGGACTTCCTCGGCACGCAGATACGCCACGAGTATATCGCGGGGCAGCCGGGGAACGCCGCTTTTCCGCAAGGCGGGCCTGTCCAGAGCGTCGCTTATCCGGAGCCCGCCGAGGAGTATTTCGAATGGATCGATCTCCTGGAATCGGTCGTGGCCGCCTCGGGATCTTATACCATGATCGAACTCGGCGCCGGCTACGGGCGATGGGCGGTGCGGGCGGCCTTCGCGGCGCAGCAGTACGACCCGAAGTTGCGCTGCCACGTGATCGCCGTGGAGGCGGAACCGACCGTTTACGGTTGGATGAGACAGCATTTCCTGCACAACGGCCTCAAACCCCGCCGGCACACCCTGGTCCATGCCGCGGTGACCGACGAGCCGGGAAGGGTCGAGTTCAATATTGGAGGGCCTCGCGGCGGCCCGTACGACCTCCCGCCGAATGCCTGGTACGGCCAGTTCCTTGCCAAGGGTAGAACGGCATTCGGCGAGCCGCGAACGGCTGGCAAGTACTGCGGATTCAAAGTACAGCTTTACGAGAACGGATGGCGGTCGATTCGCATACCGGGAATCACCCTCGCATCCATTCTGAAGAAGCTCGACCGGGTCGATCTGATCGATCTGGACATCGAAGGGCAAGAGCTCGCCTCACTGACTTCCGTTGCCGCGGATCTCGATACCAAGGTGAAGAGGCTGCACATCGGAACCCACGGTAAGGAGATCGAAGCCGGATTGCGGGAGTTGCTGTCGGCTCACGGGTGGCAATGCCGCGCCGATTATTCCCTGTTCTCGACATCCGAGACCCCCTGGGGGCCGATCAGCTTTGAGAATGGCGTGCAGAGTTGGGTAAACCCGAGATGGTGAGTGCGCGTCTCGCGGAGTTGTTGGCGCCCCGGCGACAGCGAATCCCCGGCGATCCGGCCGCGGCGAGCGTCCATGATGGGTTCTACACCGCGCGCAGGCGCTCGGCCGCGGCCTCCGGCGTGATGTCGCGTTGCGGCTGCGCCAGCATCTCGTAACCCACCACGAATTTCCGCACCGTCGCGGAGCGCAGCAGCGGCGGGTAAAAGTGCGCGTGGAAGTGCCACTCGGGGTGCGGCGCGCCATCCGTGGGCCGTTGGTGGAATCCCAGCGAGTAGGGAAACGGCACGCCGAAGAGCCGGTCGTATCGCGCCGTGGTGCGTTTCAGGATGTCCGCCAGGCCGTCCCGCTCGGCGTCCGTCAGGGCGTCCAAGGCCGTCAGGTGGCGCTTGCTCACGACCATCGTCTCGAACGGCCAGACCGCCCAGAAGGGGACCACCGTCACGAAGCCGTCGCTCTCCTCCACCACCCGCTCGCGCGACGCCAGCTCCAGCCGCATGTAGTCGCACAGCAGGCAGCGGTGGCGCCCGCTCAGCCAGGCGAGCTGCGACTCCTGCTCGGTGGCTACCTCGTTGGGCACCGCGCGGCTGCTCCAGATCTGGCAGTGCGGGTGCGGATTGCTGCACCCCATCATGGCGCCGCGGTTCTCGAAGATCTGCACGTAGCCGATGGATTCGCGGGCGCCGAGATCCAGAAACTGCTCCACCCAGGTATCCACCACGCGGCGCAAGCCGGCCGGCTGCATGTTGGCGATGGTGAGGTTGTGCTTGGGCGAGAAGCAGATCACGCGGCAGATGCCGGGTTCGGATTCGGCGATCAGCAGCCCGTCCCGCTCGAAGCGGTCAACCGGAGTAGCGGGCCGGAGCGCGGCGAAGTCGTTATCGAAGACGAAGGTGGTGTCGTAGGCGGGATTGCGGGCGCCCCCTGCGCGCGAGTTCCCGGGACAGAGGTAGCAGCCCGCATCGTACTCGGGCTGCGGCGGGGCTTCGTCGCTCTCCGTTTGTCCCTGCCACGGCCGCTCGGTGCGGTGCGGCGACACCAGCACCCACTGGCGGGTGAGCGGATTGAAGCGGCGGTGGGGATCCTGTTTCCAGTCGAACATATCCCTATCATGGTAACGGTATGGAGGCGTCTCTACCAGGATGCGGCGCCGCGCGGGTCTGGGTGCGGCAGCCGGCAATACTACCCGCCTGCTGTTGAAAAGCGGCTAGCTGCCGCCGGCAACCCCGGTCCTGGCGCCGGATCCGCTTCCCGGTTTCGCCAGCCTGGCGATCCGGCGGATGTGGCGGGCCGCGTCGCTTATGGCGGCCACGTATGCGTCACAGGCTTCCACATTCGTCCGGCACAGGTCACAGATCAGAAGATGCTCGTCGAACCACGCCGCCTCCGGTTCCGCCAGGTCCCCGAGCGAATATGCCTCGATCTCTTCCGCATCCATATGACGATTCCCGGTCTCTTCCATCGTCATGCCCCTGCCATCCCAATTGTCGCCCATTCTTCTCTTCAAAGGAAGTGGGGAAAGCCGCGGGATTCTCTCCACGATAATCCCGATATGATGCGCTGCACTCTTCCTACGGAGCGCCGAAACAGTGTCATAAATCACATAGCCGCGCCCGCCGCCGTGCTGGCCGGGCAACTTGCGCGGCGGGAAACCCGGCACTCCCGAAACTGACCAGTGAACTCATCCGGCGCGGGGAGGCCCAGAGACCAACGGAGACATAATCAAGTGGTCCAAAATGTGCGGGATACGGCCAGCCGAAAGGAACGCTGGCGGCCTTCTTCCCACAGCGGCTGGTCCGCACTCTGGCGCCATGACCTGAATTCGGCGCTGCCGCGAATCCGCCCGGAGTCGCGACCGTGAGAAAGTGGTTCCCCGCGAAGCGCCAAACCACACTGCCGGAGACCGCTAGTCTCAGGCCGAAGACCCGGCGCGGCGGGACAAACACCGCCTGCCCAATTGCCCGAAGCGCGCCTTGGCCCGTGACTTGATGAGGCGGAATTGCGTTTCGGTGAGATCCAATTCGCCGCAGATCTGATGGGGCGTCTGTTCCTTTAAGTAGAACCGGGTCAACACCTCGCGGTCCCGTCTGGGGATGCCGCGCAGGATGCGCAACGCCAGTTCCAGGTTCTGACGCCGGATGACGGTGTGTTCGGGATTGGGCTGCAGGTCGCGCAGCGGGATGCCCAGGTCCAATTCCGTGTAGTTGCGGCGCGCTTCCACCACACTTTGAATGTGCGCCGCGACCTGGCGGCGGACCACCGTGCGCACGTACCCCATCAGCCGTTCCGGCTCCCGCACATCGCCCCGCCGGATGGCCTGGACGATCACCAGGAAGGCGTCATGCACCTTGTCATCCAGATCTTGAGGGCCGAATTGGCGGTACAGATGGAATCGAATCCCTTTCGAGAAGACGCTGTACAGATCCTCCATGCCGGAAGGATCTTCGGAACGGATTCGCTGCACCAGGCCCGGCCAGGAGCGATCGGGCAGAGCGCCATCCGGACAGATGCCCGGTTCGGCTTGGTAGGCTTGCGGTAACTCCATGACTCCGATGAACTCCCACATTCGGTCGTTGCCCGAGGACACAGATCCGTCCTTGGTGGCTACTGGCTTGACGTTGGTAGTAACACACCCGCCACTTACCGGATATTCCTACGGATTCCTGGGACTAGACCCGACTCACCCTGTGTTAGATAGGCCCGCATAACGTCTGGGGTATCCCGACTGTATAGTACCCTCGGGAAGTATATTACCAGTATTGGCCTTAGAAGCGTTTACCCGCAAATAGGGGTTCCTGCAATGCAATAAGCGCATGAGGGATAATGCCACCCTTGGTCAGCAAACGTCCGGCCGGCGGCAAGAAACTGGCGCTACGAGGCGAAGGCGTGGCGCGCACAACCGGACAAGTGTTGATTCCAGATCCTTTCTGCAATGGCTATGCGTGTGCACAGGCCCAATGCCATGCTGGACGGGGTGGGCGCACAACTGGAGAGATACCTGGATCTGCTGAGTGCCCGGCAGAAACTGGTGGCCTCGAATATTGCCAACGCGGATACGCCGGGCTACCAGACTCAAGATATCGATTTTCAAGCCGAATTCCAAAGCGCGCTGGGCGGCGCGCCGCGGGTGACCGGGGTGTCCGGCCTGCCCTCGAAGAACGACGGCAACAACGTCAGCCTGGACCGCGAAGCCCGCCTTCTGGCCGAGAACGCGCTGCGCTTCAGCGTTGCCTCCAACCTGTTGCGGAGCGAGATTCAGCAAGTCCGCGCGGCCATCAAGGAGGGCCAAAGCTCGTGAGTCTGTTTTCGGCGATTTCCGTGGGCGCCTCGGGGATGGCGGCGCAGCGGGCCAGGGCGGAACTGCTGGTCGAGAATCTGGCCAACGCCGAGACCACGCGCACCCCCGGCGGCGGGCCGTACCGGCGAAAAGACGCCGTGTTTGAGAGCTCGGATATTTCTTCGCCGTTCGCATCCATTTTCGATACCCAGATCCGCGGCACCGGCGTCGCGGTCTCCGGCATCGTGACTGACGCCAGCGATCCGGAACGCCGCTACATGCCTGGACATCCCGATGCCGATGCCGACGGATATGTAGCCTTTCCCCACGTCAATCCCGCCGAGGACATGGTGGACCTGATGAGCGCTGCGCGAGGGTACGAAGCCAACGTGGCGGCGATTTCGGCGGTGAAAGACATGATCCAGCGGTCGCTCGACCTGCTCCATTGAGGTGACTCATGCCCGGACCGATTCTTCCCGTTTCCGCCGCCACGCTTCCGCAGGCCATCCGCCCGGCCGGAAGTCCGCCGGCCGGCGGCGCCTTCCAGGATGTGTTCACGAGCGCGATTCAGAAGGTGGAAGCGGTCGGCCAGAACGCGTCGGCGTCGGTGGAGCGTTTCCTTTCGGGGGAAGGCGAGGACTTGCACACCACGGTGCTGGCCACCACCCAGGCGGAGTTGTCTTTCAATATGTTTCTACAGACCCGCAATAAGGTAGTCAGCGCGTACCAGGAAATCATGCGTATGCAGATCTGAGGCCCTCACGCTGGCGGCGAATCCCGCCGATTAACATACGGGCCGCCGCTCGGTTCCACGAAACGATATGAAGAACATCCTGGCCAACCTTTCGGTCCGGCAGAAAATCACTATCGCCGTCGTGGGCCTCCTGATCACGGCGGCAATCTACTCGCTGGTGTATTGGCAGAAGGAATCCGGCTTCAAACCGCTCTTCACGGGGTTGGCGCCCGAGGACGCTTCGGGCATCGTTCAGAAGCTCAAGGAATCCGGCGTGGACTACCGGTTGCCCGAGAGCGGCGGATCGGTGCTGGTTCAGTCCTCCCGGCTGGCGGAGTTGCGTCTCACCATGGCGGCGGCCGGTTTGCCCAAGAGCGGCCGCATCGGATTCGAGCTCTTCGACAAGACCAACCTGGGGGCCACCGAGTTCACCGAGCACGTGAACTACCGCCGCGCGCTGGAGGGCGAACTGGAGCGTTCCGTGACTTCGCTCGCCGAGGTGGAACAGGCGCGTGTCCACCTGACCTTTCCCAAGGATTCCGTCTTCCTGGACGCCCAGCAGCCCGCCAAGGCCAGCGTGCTGGTCAAGATCCGCCCGGGGATGCGCCTGGCTCCGCAGAACGTCCAGGCCATCGACCACCTGGTGGCCAGCGCGGTGGAGGGCCTTTCGCCCGACGCGGTATCGGTACTGGACATGAACGGGAATCTGCTGGGCCGTCCGCGGGCAGCCGCGAGTCTCGACAGCGGGGAGCCCTCGGAAGCGGTCCTGGACTACCGCCACAAAGTGGAAGCCGACCTGCTGGCCAAAGTGAATTCCACCCTGGAGGCCCTGTTGGGCCCGGACAAGTTTCGCGCCGGCGTCTCGGTGGAATGCGACTTCTCGGGCGGCGAAGAGAGCGCCGAGGTTTTCGATCCGGCCCACTCGGTCATGTTGAGTTCCCAGCGAACCGAAGATTCCAGCGGGCCGGCAAGTTCCAGCGGAGTTCCCGGCACGGCGTCCACCCTGCCGCGGCCGACTTCGCGGCCCGGCGGCAGTTCCAGCCACACCTCCCGTGTCACGGAAAACATCGCCTACCAATCCAGCCGGACGGTGAGGAAGACCCGCATGCCGGCCGGATCGGTGCGAAAGATGTCGCTGGCCGTGCTGGTGGACCAGGAACTGACCTGGCAGCCCGACAAGAAGGGATATCAGCGGGTCCTCCAGCCGCCGTCGCCCGAAAAGCTCAAAATCATTCGCGACCTGGTCGCCGGGGTCACCGGGTTCTACGCCGGAACGCGGCGATCAACTGGTGATCGAGACCCTGCCCTTCGAGAGCACCCTGAACATCGAGCCTCCGGCCGCGCCGGGCGCGCCGGCCGCCGCGAAGCCGGCCGCGCCGCAACTGTTCTCGTTCACCGGGGATCCCAAGACTCTATACCTGATAGGCGGAACGGCGGCCGGAGTCATCGTGATCGCGCTGATTGGCGGCATGTTGCTGCGGCGCCGGCGCCCGGGCGCCACGGCTTCGGTTCCCACCGCGCTGCCGCAGAGCGAAGGCTCCTACGCCATCGCCGGCGTGTCGGAAACCACCGGCGTCGAAAACGAGCTGGAAGCCAAACTGGCCGAGCGCGAAGCCGCGCAAAAGAGGGCGGATGCCCAGGCGCTCAGTTCTCTCAAACTCACTCCGGTCATCACCAAGACGGCCGAAGTCCTGGCCAAGCACCTGCGCGAGAAGATCACCAAGGAACCCGAGGTTTCCGCACAGGTCCTGCGAACCTGGATCCGCGAGGATGAGGAAATGCGATGATCCTGAACACCGCCAGGGAACGGGACGATGCCGTATCCGGTCTGCACAAGGCCGCCATGCTGCTGATCGTTCTGGGCGAGCAGTCCAGCGCGGAACTCCTGCAGCAGCTTTCCGAGGACGACGTTCAGAAGGTCAGCCGGGAAGTCGCCACCATTACGGCCATTTCCGCCGAGGAAGCCGAGAACGTCCTCAACGAGTTTCACCACATCTCGGCGGCGGGCGATTACGTGGCCCGCGGCGGTCTGGACTTCGCCCGCAAACTGCTGCAGCGCGCCTTCGACCCGGAACTCGCCAAGCGGCTTTTCGACCGCCTCACCAAGGCCCTGGGCAGCGAGGCGGCATCCTTCGACGCCATCCAGAAAGCCGACCCTCAGCAACTCGCCAAGTTCATCCACAACGAACATCCCCAGACCATCGCTCTGGTGCTCTCGCACCTGAACTGGTCGCAGGCCGCGGCGCTGCTGACGTCGCTGCCCTTGAACCTGCGCGCCGACGTGGCGCTGCGCATGGCCAGTCTCGACCAGATCTCTCCGGAGATCATCTTCAAGATCGCCGGCGTCATCGGACAGAAGCTGAAAACCCTGGGCGAATTCAGCCGCGAGTCCTACGGCGGCGTGCGGGCCGTCGCGGAGATTCTCAATCGCCTGGATTCCGGATCGAGCCGGGAAATCCTCGAACACATCGAACAGCAGGACACCAACCTGGGCGAAACCATCCGCCACCTCATGTTCGTGTTCGAGGACCTGCTCCTGATCGACCCGCTGGGCCTGAAGGAAGTTCTGGGCAAGGTGGACCGCAAACTCCTGACGGTGGCGCTCAAGGGCACCAGCGACCAGCTCAAGAACCAGATCCTGAGCTGCATGTCGCAGCGCGGCGCGGAGATGTTGCGCGAGGACATGGAAGCTCTGGGCCCGGTGAAGATCAAGGAAGTCGACGCCGCGCAGCAGCAGATCATCGCCATCGTCCGCCAGCTCGAAGCCGAAGGCGTCGTCAGCCTGAAGGGCACCGTCGGGGAGCAGTATGTCGTCTAGGGTGCTGCCGCCCGACGGCGAGCACGAGGTGTCTCTCCCCGCATGGCGCCAGGCGCCGCCGCGGGACGGGCTCCGGCGCGAACCCGGCGGCGGCCCAGCGCGATTGCGCGGCGCAGATCGCCCAGGCGCGGCAGCAGTGCGAGCAGCGGGTGGCGGAGGCCCGGGCCGCCGCCCTTCGGGAAGGGGAAGCCGCCGGACGCGCCAGCGCCGCGGCGGAACTGCAGCCCGTCATGGAGCGCCTGGCGCGATCCATCGAAGAGATCGCCCAACTGCGCCCCCGTTTGCGCCGCGAAGCCGAGGGGGACATGATCCGTCTGTCGCTGGCCATCGCCCGCCGCATCCTGCGGCGCGAAATGTCGGTGGATCCCGGCGCCATGCACGGCCTGGTGCTCGGCGCGCTCGAAAAGCTGCAAGCGCAGGAGATCCACCGCGTCCGCGTCCACCCTTCGCGCGCGGCGGCGGTGGACGCCTGCCTGCGCCAGAACGTGCCGGGAACCAGCGTGGAGGTCATCGGCGATCCGTCCCGCGAACCCGGCGCCGTGGTCTTCGAAACCACCCGCGGCAACCTGGACGCGTCCATCGATTGCCAACTCCAGGAGATCGAGCGCGGCCTCGCCGACCGCCTCAACCGCCACTCATGACCGAGCGCCTCTCGCTATCCCCGTATCTCGAGGACCTCGAACGCATCCAGTCCTTTCGCTGGACCGGCGAAGTGACCGACGTGGTCGGGCTGCTGATCGAATCCCGCGGCCCCAGCGCCGCCATCGGCGATTTCTGCGAAATCCAGTCCTCCGGCGGCCAGCCCATCCGCACCCAGGTCATCGGTTTCCGCAACGGACGCGTGCTCTCCATGCCGCTCGAAGAAACCGGCGGCCTGCAACTCGGCGACACGGTGCTGGCGCGCAGCGACGATTCGCGGGTTGAGTGTCGGGCCCGGGCTGCTGGGGCGCGTGATCGACGGCTTCGGCAAGCCCATGGACGGCGGTCCGCGCCTCGAAGCCGCAGCCGCCTACAGCCTGTACGGCCAGGCCACCAATCCGCTGGCCCGCGAGCACATCACCCAGCCGCTGGTCACCGGAATCCGCGCCATCGACAGCCTGCTCCCCTGCGGCAAAGGCCAGCGCATCGGCATCTTCGGCGGCAGCGGCGTGGGCAAGAGCACGCTGCTCGGCTCCATGTCGCGCCACAACTCGGCCGACGTGACGGTGATCGGCATGATCGGCGAGCGCAACCGCGAGGTTCGCGGCTTTCTCGAACACGAACTGGGTCCGGAAGGGCCGCAAACGGAGCGTGGTGGTTTGCGCCACCTCCGAACGCCCGGCGCCGCTGCGCGTTCGCGCCTGCTTTGTCGCCCTGGCCGTCGCCGAGTACTTCCGCGACCAGGGAGCCAGCGTGCTGCTGGTCATGGATTCGGTGACCCGGCTGGCCATGGCGCAGCGCGAAATCGGCCTGGCCGCCGGCGAGCCGCCCAGCCAGAAGGGCTACACTCCGTCGGTCTTCAACCTGCTGCCCAAGGTCCTGGAGCGCGCCGGCAATTTTCGGAAAGGGTCGATCACCGGCTTCTTCACCGTGCTGGTGGAAGGCGACGATTTCAACGAGCCCATCTGCGACGCCGTGCGCGCCATCCTGGACGGGCACATCATTCTCTCCCGCCAGCTCGCCGCCCAGGGCCACTACCCGGCCATCGACATCCTCAATTCGGTCAGCCGTCTGACTTCCGCCATCGCCACCCCGCGCCAGAAGGAAGCCGCCCGCGACTTGCGCAGCGCGCTGTCATGCTACCGCGACGCCGAGGACCTGATCCAACTGGGCGCCTACGTCGCCGGCTCGAACCCCGAACTCGACGCCAGCATCCGCCTGCGTCCCGAATTGAACGCGTTTCTGCGGCAGGACCACATGGCCAAAGCCCCCATCGGTGAGACCCTGGCCCGCATGGATCAACTGGCGCGCGCCCTAACGGCGAAGCCCGCGGTTCCAGCCGCCGCGCCGCAGGCCAAAGCGCCGCAGGCTAAACCATGAAGCGGTTTGAGTTCCGCCTGCAAAAAGTCCTCGAGTGGCGGGAGAAACAACTGGAACTCGAAGACGCCCGGTTCAAACAGCAGGCCGCTGGCATCGCCACCCTGGACCAGGCCCGCGCCGGGCTGGAATCCGCCGGGCTCCAGGCCGAGATGCACCTGCGCTCCTCCGCGTCGGTGTCCGGCCAGGACCTGTCCGCCCTGGCCGGCTTCCGCCAGCACATACTGGTGCGCAGCCGCGAGATCGCCACGCAGCGCGCCGAAGCGCAGAAGCAACTCGACGCGCAGCAGAAAGTCATGCTGGAGGCGCGCCGCCGATGCCGCCTGCTGGGTCGTCTCAAGGAGCGCCGCCTGTCGGAATGGCAGGCCGCGTGCGACCGCGAGGTCGAGGCGCTCGCCTCTGAATCCTTCCTGGCCCGCTGGGCCGGCCGCCAACTGGAACCGCGGCCATAGCGACGCGGCCGAAGCACCCGGCCCACCCCCGGCCATGACAATCCGCGTCCGGCCGCGAGCCTGGCCCGCGTTGGGCCGGCCGCCAGCCGGAACCGCGGCGATAGCGACGCGGCCGGAGCGCCCGCCCCATCGCCGGCCATGACAATCCGGGTCCGGCCGCGAGCCTGGCCCGCGTTGGGCCGGCCGCCAGCCGGAACCGCGGCGATGGCGACGCGGCCGAAGCACCCGGCCCACCCCCGGCCATCACAATCCGCGTCCGGCCGCGAGCCTGGCCCGCGTTGGGCCGGCCGCTAGGCCGGAACCGCGGCCATAGCGACGCGGCCGAAGCGCCCGGCCCACCCCCGGTTCCGGCGCGCGGTCCGGCGTGCGGGACCAACCGCCGGCCCACCTCCCTATAATGAGAAGGAATGATGCCTGAAGCGATCCCGGAAACCCCGCTGCCCGCCGTGCCGCTGACGCTCGAAGGCGCTAGCGTCTTGCACCAGATGATGCGTTTCCGCTGGAGCGCCTGGCGTGCCCTCACGGTGACCGAACGCGCCGACATCGTAGTGGAAGCCGACCGCGTACTGGCCGCCTGGGAGCAACCCGCCGACGGCCGCCAGAGCGCCGTGTTCTCCATGCTCGGGCACAAGGCCGACCTGCTGCTCCTCCACTTCCGGCGCAGCTTCGAGGAGCTGAACCAGGCGCAGCTCTCCCTCGCCCGCCTGCGCCTCGGAGACTTCCTGGAGCCCGCCGCCTCCTACCTCTCCGTGATCGAGTTGGGCCTCTACGAATCCACCTCGAAGGTTTACGCCGGCCTGCGCGCCAAAGGCATCGAACCGGATTCCGGCGAGTGGCGAAAGGAGATCGAAGAGGTCCTCGTCCGCCAGCGCCAGGCCATGGCGCCGCGCCTGTGGCCCGAAATCCCCGGCGCCCGGTACATCTGCTTCTATCCCATGGACCGCCGGCGCGGCGAGTCGAAGAACTGGTACACCGAGCCCATGTCGCGCCGCCAGCGCATGATGCACGAGCACGGCCTGGTGGGACGCCGCTACGCGGGCGAGGTGCGCCAGATCATCAGCGGCTCCATCGGCTTCGACGACTGGGAATGGGGCGTCGACCTGTTTGCCGAAGATCCGCTGGTTTTCAAGAAGCTCATTTACGAAATGCGCTTCGACGAAGTGAGCGCCGTCTACGCCCTGTTCGGCGCGTTTCACGTAGGGCTGCGCGTGCCCGCCGCCGGCCTCGGCGGCCTCCTGCGCATATAGAGCGGCTACTTGCAACCCATCCACATCGTCGGAGGCGGCCTGGCGGGAACCGAAGCCGCGTGGCAGGCGGCGCGTCGCGGCGTCCCGGCCGTGCTCTATGAGATGCGCCCCGCCAGGCCCACGCCCGCGCACCGACCGGCCGGCTCGCCGAACTGGTTTGCAGCAACTCGCTCAAGAGCGAGTCGCCCTCCACCGCGCCGTGGCTCCTCAAGCAGGAACTGCGCCGCCTGGATTCGCTGCTGCTGCGCGCGGCCGCCCAGGCCCGCGTTCCCGGCGGCCATGCGCTCACGGTGGACCGCGACGCGTTCGCCGATGAGATCGAGCGCGCCATCGCCGGAGAGCCGCGCAATCGAGTTGCGCCGCGAGGAAGTCGCGAGTATCCCCGGCGGCGGAATCGTCGTCATCGCCAGTGGTCCGCTCACGTCTCCCGCGCTGGCGGCGGAGATCGCGCACCTTACCGGCACGCAGCGCCTCTACTTCTACGACGCCATCAGCCCCATCGTCGAGGCGGAAACGCGTCGACACGTCGGTGGCCTTCTGGGCCTCGCGCTACGGCAAGTCCACCGATGGCACCGGCGACTACCTGAACTGCCCGTTCGACCGCGAACAGTACGAGCGCTTCGTGGACGCTCTGCTCGAGGGCCAGGCGGCGCCGGCGCACATCGAGGAAGACTCGACGCCGTTCTTCGAGGCCTGCCTGCCCATCGAGGAACTGGCGCGCCGCGGCCGCGACACGCTGCGCTTCGGCCCCATGAAGCCCGTGGGACTCACCGATCCGCGCACCGGACGCCGGCCCTATGCCGTGGTGCAACTCCGCCAGGAAAACCTGCGCGCCCGGAGCTTCAACCTTGTGGGCTTTCAGAACCACCTGAAGTTCGGCGACCAGGCGCGCATCTTGCGCATGATCCCCGGCCTGGAACACGCGGAGTTCCTGCGCTTCGGCCAGATCCACCGCAACACCTATATCGATGCGCCGTCGCTGCTCACGCCGGCGCTTGAGATGCGCGACGCGGCCGGGGGTTTTCTTCGCCGGCCAGATCTCCGGCGTGGAAGGGTACGTCGAAGCCATCGCCACCGGTCTGATGGCTGGCCTGCACGCCGCCCGCCGGGCTGCCGGCGACGAGCCGCGGCCGCTCCCGCGCGCGACCGCCCTGGGCTCCCTTTGCCACTACGTCTCCGGCGCCGACTCCGCCCACTACCAGCCGGCCAACATCACCTTCGACCTGTTGCCGCAGCTCGACGAACCCACCCGCCAGCGCCTGCGCCACGACAAAGCCGCCCGCCACGCCGAGGTCTGCCGCCGCGCCATCGAGGCCATGGACGAGTACCTATGCGCATGACAATCGGGACGCAGCGCCGCGGCAGTTCTGCGGGGCAGGTGGCCGGCCCGAGGCCGAATACTCCTCCCGCTACCGGACATCTGCGCACCTTGTGGGGCGGACGCCCCCGTCCGCGGCCGGCCCCCTGGCCGGCCTTCCGCGCGCGCGAAGAGCGGGTCCAAGGGGACCCGCGCGGACCTGGGGGTCCGCCCCACCGCCGCCTCGAAAATGACAAGTATTCTGTCATTCCTATTAGTAAGTACTTTATTTTACAATTACTTACAAGATCGGTTTTGACAGCGGTCCGGTCAAAAACTCCGCCCCCTTGCGAGCCGCCTGCCACACAGCCGCCGGGAGCCACGCATGTCTGAACTAGCGGGGCACATCGAGCGCTATCTCCAGGACCTGGCCCGCCAGGGCGCATCCGCCCATACCCTGGACGCCTATGCCGCCGACCTGCGCCAGTTCCTGCACTACTTCTCGCCGCCCGATCTGGAGCCGCCCGCGCCCCAAGCCATCGATCTGCTGATGCTGCGCGAGTGGCTGGCCTCGCTCTATCGCGACCGGCTCGCGGCCGTCACCATCCGCCGCAAACTGGCCGCCGTGCGCGGGCTCTTCCGCTTCCTCCTGCGCGAAGGCGTGGTCGCGGTCAACGTGGCGCGCCTGGTGCGCACGCCCAAGGCCCCCAAGACGCTGCCCGATGTGATGACCGCCGAGCAGGCGAACACGCTGATCGACGGCGTCGAGTCCGGCGAGCTGGAGCGCCCATTCCCCGCGCGCGACCGCGCCATCTTCGAACTGCTCTACGGCTGCGGCGTGCGCGTGAGCGAGTTGGCCGGTCTGAATCTCGAAGATCTGGACCGCGCCGAGCGCTGGCTCCGCGTGCGCGGCAAGGGCCGCAAGGAGCGCCAGGTGCCGGTGCCGGGCAAGGCCGCCGAGGCGCTGGAGCGCTACCTGGCCGAGCGGCCCGTGGTGCGCGACGAGCAGGCCGTGTTCCTCAACCACCGCCACGGCCGCCTCACCGCGCGCGGCATCCGCGGCATCGTCAAGCTCTACGCCACGCTGTTGAGCGGCGATCCGTCCATCCACCCGCACAGCTTCCGCCACGCCTACGCCACGCACCTGCTGGCCGATGGCGCGGACCTGCGCGCCATTCAGGAACTGCTGGGCCACGCGCGCCTCTCCACCACCCAGAAGTACACCCAGGTTTCGCTCATCGGACCTCATGGCCGTGTACGACAAGGCCCACCCCAAGGCGTAGCCGATGCCCCTGCTTCCCCGAACCATCCGCGGCGAGATTCGCCCCCATGCTGCGCTTGGCCGCGCCGCTGGCGCTGGCGCGAGCTGGGCTGGATGGCCATGGGCATCGTCGATACCGTCATGGCCGGCCGTCTGGGCGCGGCCGCCCTGGGCGCCGGCAGCCTGGGCAGCATGGTGTTCTACCCGGTGGCCATCTGCGCCACCGGCATGCTGCTGGGCATGGACACGCTGGTGGCGCAGTCGCACGGCGCCGGCGACCACGCGCGATTCGCCGCCGCACGCTGGTCAACGGCGTGTGGCTGGGCCTGGCGCTCTCGCCCGCTGGTGGCGCTGGCAGTTCTCGGGCCTTGTCCCCGTGCTGCGCGCCGCCGGGACCAACCCGCGCGTGATGGCGCTGCTCGGCCCCGTACCTGCGCGCGCTGCTGTGGGGGATGCCGGGCCTGCTGCTGTACGCCGCCTTCCGCCGCTACCTGCAGGCCGTGGATTTCGTCGAGCCGGTGGCGTTCGCGCTGGTGAGCGCCAACCTGGTGAACCTGGCCGGCAACTGGGCGCTGATGTTCGGCCACTGGGGCGCGCCCGCGCTGGGCCTGGAAGGCTCCGGCCTGGCCACCTCGATCGCGCGCACCTACATGGCCGCGTTTCTGCTGGGCGCCATCGTGTGGCGCGAACGGCGCACCGGCGGCCGCTGGTTCCGCGCCTGCTGGAGGCCGGCCGCTGCGCGCCTGCGTGCCCTCATCGCGCTGGGGCTTCCCGCCGCCGGGCAGATCCTCTTCGAAGGGGCGGTCTTCGCCATCGTGACGGCGCTGGCCGCGCGCCTGGACGAGGCGTCGCTGGCCGCGCACAGCATCGCCCTGCAAGTGATCTCCACCACCTACATGGTGACGCTGGGCATCGGTTCAGCGCCGCTGCCGTCCGCGTGGGCCACGCCATCGGTCGCCAGGACCGCGCCGGAGCCGCGACCGCCGGGTGGACCGCGCTGCTGCTCGGCGCCGTCTTCATGAGCGCGGCCGGCGTGGCGCTGGGTGCCGCGCCGCGCTGGATCGCGCGCCTCTTCATCGCCGACCCCGCGGTCGTTCGCCTGGCCGCGGTGCTGCTGCGCATTGCCGCCCTGTTCCAACTGTTCGACGGCTTACAGACGGTGGCCACCGGCGCGCTTCGCGGCCTGGGCGACACGCGATCCCCCATGCTGGCGCACCTGGCCGGTTACTGGCTGGCCGGTCTGCCGGTGACGTACGTGCTGTGCTTTCCGATGAAATGGGGCGTGGAAGGCATCTGGGTTGGCTTGACTTCGGCGATCATGATCATCGGAGCCGCGCTGGTGCTGGTGTGGGCGCGGCGGACGGGGGTGGGGCAGAGGGCCGGTTGAGCCGTAGCGGGGTGCCGCTGGGTTCCTTCGATTAACAGCCGACACGGCTGTAGCCTCCTCGCGTTGCAAACATTACTACTTACGCGCACGAAAAGCGGATTAGTGCGTTAATTGGGGGGACTCTGGGGGGACTAGTAGAGCGATTCCAAAATAGTATTGCAATACTGCCGGTTGTGGCGTAAGCTCCTTGTATACCATTACAAGGAGGCTGGTTGCTTGCCCTTTGTCAGTCGCCGAGCACGGTTGAAGCTAGACGGTGGTGAGGCGGAAGCGCTCACCGCCCTTTCGCTGTCGAGGAGCGAACCGGCGGGCCGTGTGCAGCGGGCTTCGATTCTGCTGCGATATCACGCGGGACAGACGGTCTCGGAGATCGCACGGAGCCTTGCGACAAACCGGCCACTGGTCGAACGCTGTGTCAGCAAGGCCCTGGGGCTGGGAGTGGCGCAGGCGTTGGCGGATTTGCCGGGCCGTGGGCGCCGCCCGGCGATGCCCCCGGAGGCGCGGGCGTGGGTGGTTGCTTTGGCCTGCCAGAAGCCGAAGGATTTGGGCTATGCCCAAGAATTTTGGACCACAAGATTGCTCGCGAAGCACGTTCAGAAACATTGCGAGGAGGCTGGCTATCCGAGCCTCACGAGACTGGGACGCGGAACGGTCTCCAAGATCCTCAGCGCCAACCAAGTGCATCCCCACAGAATTCAGTACTATCTGGAGCGGCGCGATCCCGAGTTCGATACCAAGATGGTGCAGGTTCTGCACGTCTACAAAGAGGTGGAGGTCTGGCGGGCGAAAGGCGCGCCGCCCGATCTGGTAGCGGTGCTCTCCTACGACGAGAAGCCCGGCATTCAGGCCATCGAGAACACCGCTCGGGACCTGCCGCCGATTCCAGGAAGACACTCTGCCGTAGGGCGGGACTATGAATACGTCCGCCACGGAACGCTCTCGCTGTTGGCTGGTATCGACCTGCTATCGGGCGAAGTTTTGGGGCTGGTGCGAAAACGGCATCGCAGTGCGGAGTTCATCGAATTCCTCAGACTGGCCGACGCACGCTACCCGGCCGGAGCGCGCATCCGTATCGTGCTCGACAATCATTCCGCGCACATCTCCAAGGAAACTCGCGCCTTTCTTGCGACACTCCCGAACCGTTTCGAATTCACCTTCACACCCAAACACGGGTCGTGGCTGAACTTGATCGAATCCTTCTTCGGCAAAATGGCGAGAACCCTGCTGCGCGGTATCCGAGTCGCCTCGGCTGACGAACTCAGGGCACGGATCGAGCTCTACCTAAAGGAGGTTAACGAGACACCAGTGGTCTACCGCTGGAAGTACAAGCTGGAGACGCTGTCTCTGGTCTAGGTATTGCTATGGTATTTCAGAATCACATTACTAGGTTCGGCACAGCGAATTGTGATATCGTTTCTTTCACGGACAAGTAGCGAGGAATATCCGATCCCACGCCCGGCGTGAACCCCGCCGAACTCAAGACCCTGGCTCTCGGGTTCGAGGCAGGCAAGGCGTTGTTCGAAGGTGTCTTGAAGCGCAAAGGAGGGGATTCAGCACGCTCCAGAGGATCCCGAGGGACATGTTCCGATAGCGGACCTTGAAGTCCTTTTGGACGAGGTTGTTCAGTACGAAGCCATAGTCGCCGTTCCACATGTGCAAACCGTCATTGCAGCGCGCGGAGAGAGCGGGGCTGTTTCGCTCTCCGCGCACGGGTGCGCGACATGGAAGTGACAAGATGTCAGTTTTCTTTTTTTGTGGCCTGAGTCTTAAAGTATGAGATACTGTAAGAAGGAGAACCCCATGACTGATCCCCTTTCCTCCCTTCTTGACACCCGATCCTCGCTCCTCCGGCAGATCTCCGAACTCGGCGACTTCCAGCCCGGTTCCATCACCAGCGCCACCCGCCGCTGCGGTAAACCGGGGTGTCATTGCGCCAAACCTAATGACCCCGGACATGGTCCGCACTTTCAGCTCACCCAAAAAATCGGCGGTAAGACTATGACGCAGAATCTTGCCTCCTCAGCGGCCGTCCGCAAGGCCCAAGCGGAGATCGCCGAGTTCCGGCGGTTTCAGGCTTTGACCAGCCAACTGGTCGAGGTCAATCGAACCGTCTGCCGTCTGCGGCTGCTGGAGCAAACCGAGCAAACGCCGCAGGAAAAAAAACGGCCGAAACGATCCAAGAAGAAGTCGCCCGCGAAGTAACCCAACTGCTGCGCGTCATCGTCAGCGCCCGCCGCCAATCGGGACGCCTCGATCTGGAGGCCGTCGAGATGGCCGTGCGTTCCGCCATGCACCAGGCGGGCGCCGCGGCGCTCAGGGAACTGCTGCGCTTCCCACCCCCGCCGGCCGATCAGCGTACCCTTCCTTGCGCTTGCGGCCAACAGGCTCACTACCGGGATCTGCGCTCCAAGCCAATCCTGACCGCGGTGGGCAAAGTGGAAGTGCTGCGCCCCTACTACTTGTGCCCGAACTGCCATGAAGGCCAGTTTCCCGCCGACGTCGAACTCGACATCGAAAATACGGAACTCTCCCCCGGGGTGCGTCGCATGCAGGCGGTGGTCGGTCAGGAGGCGCCCTTCGACCATGGGCGCCAGCAGATGAAACTACTCGCAGATTTGGAAGTGACCACGAAATCCGTGGAGCGGACAGCCGAAGCCATTGGAGCGAATATCGCCGCACATGAGCAAGAAGAGATTCAGCGGGCCGTACAGTTGGATCTGCCCATTGTGGTGGGTAAGCCGGTCCCGATCCTGTACGTACAAATGGACGGGACGGGAATCCCTGCGGTGAAGAAGGAGACCGTGGACCGGCCAGGCAAGACGGAGGGGCAGCCGTCCCATACCCGAGAGGTCAAGCTCGGCTGCGTCTTCACCCAGACCGCCTGGGACGAGGAGGGCTACCCCATCCGCGATCCGGATTCGACCACCTATACCGGCGCCATCGAGACCGCCGAAGAGTTTGGCAAGCGAATCTACGTGGAAGCCTGGAAACGCGGCTGGAGTCGCGCCGAAAAGAAGGTAGTCATGGGCGACGGGGCCGAGTGGATCTGGAATCTCGCTGAACAGCATTTTCCGGGCGCGGAGCAGATCGTGGATCTGTATCACGCACGCCAGCACCTGTGGGACTTGGCGCAGGCTGCATCCCAATGACGAAGCCAGCCAGAAAGCCTGGATGAAGGTCCACCAACGCCGTCTGCTCGACAAGGGCAAAATCGAAAATCTGGTGGCCGCGCTTCGTTCCATCATTTCCCCCAATCCCGAGGTGGCCGAGAAGATCCGCATTGAGGCCGGCTACTTCGAGAGGAATGCCGAGCGCATGCGCTATCCCCAGTTTCGCCGCCAGCACCTGTTTGTAGGCTCAGGCGTGATCGAAGCCGGCTGCAAGACCGTGATCGGTTCCCGGCTCAAGAAATCGGAAATGTTCTGGACGGTTCGCGGAGCCAATGCCATCGTTGCCCTGCGATGCTGCCATCTCAACGGGCGGTTTGAGGATTACTGGGAGGCACGCCGGGCGGCATGATTTTCACTCCTGTGTCGCACACCCACGGCGCACCGGTGCACGGCATGGAGGTGGAGCGGACGCCGGCCCGCCAGCGAAGCCGCGATTTTCCGGCGTGCCGGGGGCGCCAGGTCCGAAGCACGGCAGGGGCGTGGGCCGGCTCCGCCCTCGACCCTCGCACTGGTAAGCAGTGCTCTCGCGTTCGCGGGCGTTGCGATCTTCCCGTCCCGGGCCCCGTTTCCATTATGGTTCCGCCGCTTCATCCCTCTTGCGCCTGCGATTCGATCCAGCGGCACCGTCTCTTGCTCCGCTTCATCCCGTTGTTGCCGGCAAACGCCAACGTGCACCTGTCGATCCCGGCGAATTTTTGCTGCGGATCACGATTTCTGACTTCGTCTCCTCGGGACCGCGGAGCGGCATCCACTGCTACTCGGGTGGCGGACACGCCACCGCCGATGCCATGTTCCGCTATCCGAACCCTTTCAAGCCGGGCATCTCAGAATCCGGAAATCACTTCAACCGCCAACACGAACCCGATTGCAACCTGAAGTCGCAACGATTGCCGGAACGCTAGCACGACGGCACTGAAACCGCTTCGTCCGCCGTCCATCGGGAGCCGCGCCGCCTCCGGCGGGCTGATTGAGGCCTCCCACCGGAGTCCGCCGTGGCGCGCCGGTCCAACAGCCGCCCCTGCGAACCTTCCTGACCGGTCATTGCGCGTCGATCACCGGTTGGCTGGACGACGCCAACAATGCCCCACCGCTCGTCTGGTACTGCATCTCGATCGAGTACGCCGGCTGGTCCGCCCTGGGCAGCGTGACCGCGCAAGGCGATTCGGGGCATATTGTCGTGCTCCTGGTTCCGTCCGGGGCTGTGACAACGCCTACCACCTTCGCTGCGTTGGGAACGCTCGCCAGAGAGAAGCCGATGTAGACCTGCCGCGTGGCGCTGGGTGCTACGCCGCCCAATCGCACGGCTGGCCAGGCGGAGTAGTCCCCGAAGCCGAAGTACTGTCCGAACCACTTGGGCGGCGCGGGGGTGCCCGCCAGCATGAAGGCCGTTCCAGCCCCTAGTGTGACATCAAGTTGTGTCATGTAGTTTCCGCCCGCTGTCACAGAGTCGTCGCAAACCGTGGAGCCTGCTGGACACGTCCCCGGCTTGGCCCACATCTGGTTGTAAACAGCGTCAGCAGCGGCTTTGCTAACAGGATCGCCATTGTACGCATAGGTTGACATCAAGGGGATCAACTCCTCAGCCGAATAACCCAATGAATTTGTAACAGTTGATGCCTCAGCACATCCACTACCCGCGGGCAGAGGGGACTGGCAGTTCACGAAATTCACCAGATAATTGAGTCCATGGGTATCGCTGCGATATCCATACTTGAGTAACCAGTTGTTTGCGTTCACCGCCAGGGTTCGTGCGTTAGCTGAGCCGGATGGGTCACTTGTCGCAATCGCTGACGCCGCATAGTGCATAGCCCGCGTCGCGATTCCCTCCATGTAGGGCTGGTTTCCCCAACCTAGCATCCAAAACGCCTGATATCCGCACACCGCACAGTTTGCGCCAGAGTAGGGGGCAGTTAAGGTCAATTGGGTAGTGCTGTTGCAAGATGCGATGGTGTAATAGGTTGAATCTCCACCGGCATTGGTAGATGGAAACGTAGCTGCGGTCCCATGCCAAAACCAGATCGGCTGACCGGCCCCGAGAGACGTGTTGTTCGTGCAATCCCATGTCGTACTGGTGCCGGTAACGGTTGGTGAGCCATTCGTCAGCGCGACCGTTCCAAATCCCGCCCCGCCTGCGGAGGCACTCGTCGTTGACGATGCGACGAAACTCATCGGCCAATCGCCACTGGCGTCCTGACTTGTGTACCAGTAGTTAGCGGGGTGCCCAAACCATTGCACAGTCCCAGCTGGATCTACCATCGAGGCTAGGGCATACTGCGCAGCGGCGGCATATGTAGTGTTAGTCAGACCTGCAAAGTAGGCGCTCAGATCGTGCGTTGTGACGCTGGAGTCGAGAGCCGCCGCCTCGGCGATCCCCGCAAATCCATACCCAGCCTCTCGATTGTCTCCTATCGCCTGAAACTGCGCTTGATAAAATGTCTGTTCAAACCAGTGCCCCGTTAAGATCCGTTCCATTCCCGTGGTCATGTCCACTTGTGGAGAATCCTTCGCCCGCAGCCACAGTCCTAGATTTGACTGCGACCTCTCCGGGTAGCCACCCGCCGCGTTGGGGCCGCTCCACTGGAACTCATACCCTTGATCGACCATGGGATTGAAGTAGAACGTATCCGCCATCTGCCGTGCGGAGATCAGATATGTGTCGATCCCAGAGCGCAACCACAGGAGGTAATAGCCCACCGTGTTGTCGTAGTAGTTGATCGTCCTTGGATCTCCCTGAATGTCTAACCAATACGTTTCCTGGTTGGTTGCGATGCTATAAGTCAGACCGCTGCCGGTCGGGACGGTCGTGCTGTACGTGCCTGACAACGTGAGTTGAGTGTCGCTTGCACAACCTGTTATGCCCGCTAGTTGCCGTCCGGTCTTTGCAGTGTCAGTAGGATGCCAGATCACGACATATAGACCGCTGAGAGGATTCCCGCCGGAGTCGCAAAAGGCAAACTGTCCACCGGTCCTAAAGTGAGTCCCCACACCCGTCACGGCAGCACTGCCGGATGTCACGGTCACCGTCCCAGGGCCGGCATTGTAATCCCACCAGTTCCAATAGTAGAACTGGTTCACCGCCGTACCCGACGCTGCGGCTGCGGGTGTGGTCCCACGGTACCCACGCTGCCATATCGTCGCATGGGTTCCGTCAACGTTGGGGCCAAGCAACATCTGTTCGGACCCGAGCAGGATGGCGGAGCCAGAACCGAAACTGCTGGTGCTCGCCACCGTGAGAGTAGTGTCCGATGTCCCAAGAGCCGCTGTCAAAGTTGTTACCATCTGGCCGTTACCAGCCGGAGGTCCCAAGGAAGCCCGGTTAATGTCCGCCGCGATCTGGTGAACCGTGTCATACCATGGCCATGGATTCTTTCCCCATTGGATCACCGGTCCTAAAAACTGATTGGCGGCCCTGTACAACGCACTTGGCGGGTAGATGACCACCCCGTTGCTATCCGTCGCCACAGCCCCATCGTGAACCACGCACGTAGCCGGCTGTCCGCTCCCATCTGTCACCGTCAACTGAAAGTTATAGGAGCCAGCTTGCGGCAATATGGCAGTTGGAGCTGCGATGGTCTGACTGGAACTCCACCAAACTGGCACGGGGGAGATGCCGGGAACCTGTTGCCAGACCCGCGAGAGCGTAGACCCGCCATCCAGAGCCATGGAGCCGGAACTACTCAATGTAATAGAGCCACCGGCACGGGCCGATTGCGATATGCCTGGAGCGCACACCGGAGGGTAAACTGGCGTGGCATCGAACGAATGCGATCCCGAGAGGTCGGCCAGTGCCCCGGTGTGTCCGCTAGAATCCGCGAGAGAGCTGCCCGCAAATTCCCAGTCCCCGATCAGAGAAGACGGATTGGTTGGGGCCATCACCGAGATCGGATTGATAAGCGACGTTCCGCTCACTCCGGCTTCCACGACCGTTGGGAACCAGCGAATGAATGCTACATCGATGCTCGATGAGACTATGGATACCTGGCCCGACGGCCAAGTCGTCGCCACAGTGATAGGGTTGGTGTAACTGGCACAATACCCCCCAAGCGTCCAGCAAACCTCTAGCGTCGCGCAAGCACTTCCGCCACAGCTCACACCCGCCGTATCCCGTTGGACCCGAACTAGAACATCCCCATTCACTCCTGTAGGGGCTCCGCAGCATAACACAAACCACTGGTTCATCGTCATCTGGTCGCCGCCCCAACAACAACCACCGGAATTGAGTCCTACTCCGGTCCCACTACTCAGGAACTCGTAGACTCCAAAATTCATCATCACGCCACTCGGCAGGGTCGTTCCAAAGTTGTGGATACGCGCTTCCCACCGCATCGGTTGCGTTCCAGCGGCGTAGGAACCAGTGCTTATACCGAGAGATCCCGTCGTGGCAACCGAGTAATGAGTGGTTGCCCCAAGCGGGGCCGCGAGCAAAAGTAACATGAAAAGGTTTCGCATAGGTCACATCACAATTGGCATTACCGTTACGTGCGCCGTCCCCAGACTTGTCCAGCTCCCGTATGTCCAGAATCCAGCCGAGCCGATGTTCCCTGGGGCGCTCTGGTTCTGGTAGTCGGTGCTGATCCAACCGGCGGAGCGGGCGCTCTTCGAGATCCTGGTTTCGTCAAGCAAACCGTAAAGATTGAAGTTTCCGTCAACCGGACTGTACCCTAGGTAAGTCGTCTCGGAAAGTGGAACTGCGTCGTAGCTGCTGGCCGCGGTCCCAGCCAGAGTGCCTTGGACATACGCCTTTATGCTGGACCCATCTGCGGTCACTACAATATGGTTCCAGCTATTGATCGCCCAGGGGGTGGAAAGAGATATGTCACCTGGAAGACCAGGGGCGTTGCCGAATCCCACGTACAAATAACTGGTGCCAGAGTAACTCAAATACATGCCATACGCTCTGTCGGCACTATTGGGACCCTTCACCATAAGAACGTGGTAATTGCTCGCGTCTTTTGGATATACCCAAGTTTCGAGCGTCACTGGTCCGCTGAAGTTCAGGCTGCTGGAGTCGGGGATCGCAATATTGTTGTTGCCACTTGTACCAAAATCCACAGCGCCATCCACTTTACCGCTTGTAGCCGATGCCCCGGAGACTGTGCCATTGTTCGCGTTCGCTGTCGAATCGCTGCCCGACAGCGTGGTCCCATTGCCCAAATGCCAGACGCCGACGAAATTCGCGTCCCACACGCCGCCGGTCCGTGCAGGCGGAGAAGCATTCCCGGCGCATAGAGTAATGGCACCGTTCGTGCTGTGCGAGACCGTGCTGACCATCACCCACAGCGTCAGGATTCCGTTGGTCCCGTCATAAACTTCAAGTTCACTCGGTAGCTGCGTCGTACAGGAGTCGGAGAACGCCAGGATGTCGGAGCCGGACGCGTTCGTCACGTGCCCGCCGTTCGCGACCGTCTTGATCGAGGCGTCCGAAATCGAGATCAGCGTCGGGTAGCTCGCCTCATCCTCGGCTCCCCCGCCAACTTTCGTGTGATCATATGTGGCCACGATCTTCCAGTTGAACGCGGAGAACGCCGGCGCCGAAGCCAGCACAAGCAAGCAAAGCAAACGTCTCATTGGTCGCACTCCAGGACGAGCGATGCGCGCGTGGCGGACGCAACCGCGCTGACCTTGAACCCGAAGATGTCGTTGGCGGCAACCGCCGTCGTCCAGCCGGTAAGCGTCGCCGAATGCAGCGCCGTGCCGGACGCGATCACCGGAGCCGCCGATGCCACGATCGTATTGCTCACGGTCGGAATCACAGTGCCCGTTGCGATCTTCCAAACGTCCCAAGTGATCGTTCCCGTATCCACGGTGGCGCTCCACGCGCTGATCGTGCAGGCGAACGGAACCGTGAAGTATCCCGCGTTGCTGGTCGTGAGAGCGGCCCCCCCCCCATCGAAATTGTACCCGATGGCTCGCTGCCTCATGCGGTCCACATAGGCCGTGGTGGCCAGTTTCGTGGAGTTGTCATCGGCGCCCTGCGTTGTCGCCGTGGAAGATCCCAGGGACTGCGCCGCTCCCCAGGTGTTCGAAGCGTTCAGCAGCGGGATGGCGCCTCCGCTCGTGCCTGTGTTGACGGTGGCCGCCGTCCCGAGGCCTGTGAGCCGCCCGCCGCCCACCGACAGCGTCAGCCAGGACGGGTCTGAGTAGCTTCCCGCGGTGCTGACGGCGTTCGTCACTTGGGCCGCCGTATAGTCGCCGCTCGCGGCTCCCACTGCCCCGGTGCGGGTGAATACCGACGACACGGCGCCGCCGCCACCGCCACCGCCCGAAGCGGCAGCCGCCTTCAAGCGCCATTTGCCATTCGTTCCGTCATACCAGATATCGGCTTGGCGGCCGGCGGCAAGCTCGGATGCCGTAGGGTTCGTATCCCCGTCCGCTTCCATGAGCGCTATCGCTCCCGTGCCGCAGTAGTTGAGCGTCGTGGCTCCGCCCGTTGAGGAAACATCGGGGACCAGATGCACCACCATGCCGGAGGTCAGCGGCGGCGTAAGCCCCGACGGGCAACCCGCGTACGTGGTCCGGGAATTGCTTAACGGCGTCACCAGCAGGTCGGCCCCTGACACCGCATTCAATCGGGTGTCCGTCACCGCCGTATCGATGGGAATCTGGACGTTGATCTGAGCTCCCGTGTCCGTCACCATCGGCGCCATCCCTATGCCCGGGATGATGTTGAGCGTGTTCCGCGATCCCACCAGCGTGCCGCCGGCCTTGATGGCAAAGTTGGAACTGCCCCCGCTTCCAGCCTGCGCCGACCAGACATTCGGCGCTGTACAGCCATACAGGTTGCTGCCGGCGGCCACGTCAGTGGCGAAATAGGCTTCCCCTACCGAGCAGGTCACTGGCATCGCAGCCGAGCTTCCCGACTTCATCGGAAGCGTGTGCGCGGACTGGCTGAAATCCTGAGTCCCCGCCGTGACCGCGTTCCCTTGGTCCATCCGCATCGCCACCGATGGAAGCTGAGCGGCGCTTGCCGTCCCGCCAATCTGGGGGAACGCGTAGTCGCCGGTCTGCGCCGTCACTGCGCCCGCGCGCCCGAACACCGCCGACACGTTTCCGCCGGCATTCCCCACCTGGCTCTGCATTTGCATGTTAGCGCCGTCGTAGGTCACCATCACCCACTGTCCGGCGCGGATGTCATTGCCTCCCAGCGGCTGGTTCGCTTGCTTCACAATCGTCTTCGGTCCCAGCCCGTTCAGATTGAGCGTGGCGTTCCCTGAGTTAAAGCTGTTCGCCCGGAACCAGTATGTCGTGCCAATCGTGTATCCCGCAATGGCCGGCGCCAGGCTGCAACTGTAGGCGCCGCTCGTCCCCGCGTCCTGGCAGAAGAACGGTCCGCTCATCTGGTCGGCGCTCGCCGCCGTTGCCGCGCCGGCTCCGCTGCGGTAGGGAACGCCGTTGGTCCCTGGATCCGCTACGGCCCCGACCGCCGCCGCAGTAGGCTGCGACGTGTGCGGCGTGCCGTTTGCGCCTAGGTAGTCCACCCACTGGTTGGCGGTCCCGCTAGTGGCCGTCTTGACAACCGTGTATACGTTGCCACTCGGGTCCTGGCATCTCAGGGTCTGGCTGCTGGCATCCGCCCAACAGTTGGAACCGGTAATTCCTCCCTGCACCGACCAGGTGTTCGTCGCCGTGCAGGCGTACAGATTCGCCCCTGCCGGCGCATCTGTCTTGAAGAACATCTGTCCCACCGCGCACGCCGATGGCAGAGGCGTACCTGTCTGAAGCGGTTTTGTGGAACTCGCCCTCGAAAAGTCGACTCGCTTCGCCTGGGTGGCCAAGTCGATCTGTGTCTGTGCTGCTGCTGTTAGCCCCATCAGGGCCATCACAAGAAGCTTGTGCATGTCTCCTCTTCCGCCTTGAGACTAGCAGACCACCCCTCGGGCGCCATGCCGTTCGGGACCAGGCGGAGCCGCGGCACTAGGAGCTAAGCTTCTGACTTTTCAGTGGGATGGGAAAAAAACAAAAAAAATCGATTTTGGCGTGAACGGGTTTTTGAGGATGTCCAAAAACTTCTGGCTCCCCAAAAAAGGAATGGTTCCAAGTGACCTGATTTCCAGCCTGGCTCGCCACGGGCATGCACCGTACCAAGCACCGCGTCCGGGAGCGCCGGGTGCTTCGCTGTTCCGCTCCCCTGATGCCGGTTTCTCCAGCTCCAGGATCGACGCCTCCCAGCGCACCGCAGCCTTCTAACGCTTCTCCCTGACGGAACCGGCAGCTCGGATCGGCCTTTCCCTCGCCTGCAACAACCGCGCCTCTCAGCGCCGCCATTCCAGGGTCAAAGGTCCTGGCCTGCTCCTTCGCTCCCTCGCCACCAAGCTTCCTCGCCCGTTCGGCCATCCGCTCCACCCCCGCTCCCGGTTCGCCCCGGTCGCGGCGGCTTCCTTGCTTCTGGCCCGTTGCGGCTCCGCCTGCTGGCGCCTCGGACTGCTTCCGCTACCTCCGCTCCCCTTTCGGGCTCTTACCCCCGTCCGGATCGAAGCGTTCAGTCGCTTCCGCCGCCCTCCGGCCCGCCTTCCGAATCCGCCCGATCTCCTCTCGCTCCCCGCAGCCCATCGCTCTTTCAAGATCCAGGCCGCGGATCACCGTTCCAGGTCCGCTACGTTTCCGGAGGCTTGCTGTTCCTCAAACCTCTTGGAACCTTCCCCACTATGCCCGCATTCGCATTTTTCGTCAATTGCAAATTTCCCCGGATGCGGACTTTTTCCTCAGAAACGTGAGCTTTTGTTTCGAATGGGTTACGGGAACAATGCCGAGGATGACCTGTGAATAAACCGGGACTTGGGAAACCTGTTCTAATGCGCCGCGTCTTCCGGCGCAACCAGCTTGAGAATCATACCGGTGTCAGTCGCCATCCAAACATTCCGGTTGTCCGGGCACGTCAGAATGACCCGGTTCGCCGTAGCGCGATAGTCCACCGCCATGGCCCGGAATGTCTTATTGTCGCGGCTCATGAGCACCTGCACCCTCCCCTCTACCAGGTTGCGCACCCGGCCTATTGCTAGAGCGCCCGCCAGATACACCGTCCCCTCCGGCGTCTTCCACACGTCTGTCACGCCGAACTGGGCGTCCTTGTAAATCGATTCGCTCTTGCCCGTTCGCCAATCCACCGCGAACACCTCGCTAGCCAGGCGGAAGTACTGCGAGTACTCGATCAGGCCAATGCCAGATCCGTCGGGCAGGAAGCGAATCTTGGTGGTATCCCCGAACAAGGAAGCGGACGTCGGCTTCCAGGTCTTCCCGGCATCGCGTGTGTCCAGCGAATAGTTCAAGTGGGGCACGTCGCGGTAGTTGGCAGTCGCCTGAGGGTCGAACTGGCTGGAGAAAGCGGGGCTCCATCGGCGTGGGGGCAGATTGAACCCTTGAATCAGGCCGTATCTCGGAGTAGCAAACGCAACCCAGGTATATGCGCTATAGGCCGGCTCCCCAGGCGGCTCGGATGCGGCCGCTACGGGAGTCCACGTCAGCCCCCCGTCGTGTGTCTCCAGAACGGTTTTCTTGAGTCCCACCGCCCAGCCATGGTCGGCATCCAGAAAGAAGAGCCGCAGGATTCGCCCCTTGGGAAGCTTGCCCACCCTGGTCCAGCTTCGGCCCGCTTCCGTGGTCTTCCAAAGACTGCTTTCCGCCACCATCCACCCCAGACTCTCGTTCAGAAAGAACAGGGATACCGGCACGTCCTCTGGCTTGGTCAGGTCCCAGTGTGCGCCGCCATCGCTCGTGACCACCGCCGCGGGCTGCCGGTGACTCCCCTTCAGAACGAATCCCACCGCAATACCGCGCACAGCGGAAGCAAATTGAAAATCCAGAATGACTAGCGACGACTCCGCCTTGTCGTAGAAATACTGGCTCTTCCATTCCGGCTCCTCGGCGGCAACTGGCCCCGCCAGAATCGCCATCCCCGCCAATGCGGCAAGGAACCATTCGCAGCTACGACACGTTCGCTTCTGAGTCACGGGATTTTATTGTTTCATCGTGACCGGTCCCGAAGAAAGGACCAGTTCCACGTGGTCTGCCAGTTCCAAGGCCGCCGGAGTCATCCGTGCCAGCACCAACACGCACCCAATCTGCTCCCCGACCGTGGTGATGACCTCCATTTCGCCTCCGGTATGCTGGTGCGGAAGACGGTGCTGGACGTTTATCACCCCAACCACCCGGTTCCGCGCAATCACCGGGGCCGACAGGAAAGCCTCGAAGCTGTCCTCCGGCAATTCGCCGAACGTCTTGAAACGCGGATCCTTATACGCCTCGCGCGAGATCGCCAGCAGCCGCCGCTCCCGGGCCACCCAGCCGGTCAGGCCCTCCGTCGATCGCATCCGCACTTTGCCGATGGTCGAAGGATGCGGCGTGTTCGAAGCGCACAGCACCAGTTCGTCGTTGGCCAAAAGATATACCAGGCAGGAATCGCATTGCGTGAATTCCACGACCAGCGATACCATGCCCTGCAGAACCTCCGGCAGGCTCATGTCGCGGACCATAAATCGGCTGATCTTCTGGAAGAGGCGCAACTGCTGCTCGGTACGTTCGAGACGCGCTTCCAACTCTCTGGTTTTCGGCACGATCTCATTATAGTTGGCCCTCGTTCGCGGACGGAACCCCCTTTTGGGGCTACCGGTCTGAATTCGCCGGAACCGGCGGCTGACGGCTCTGTCCCAAGACGCGCACGCTCTCCCCAGCCGGCGCGCTTTCCCTTGGAGCCGCCTCGACAGGGCATTCTGCCCACGCCCGCAGCCCCGCCCGCGGCCTTACCCTTCTCCGCCGGGCGCTGTTTCCCCGGCTGTCCGAGCCAGTTCGACTACCAGCGCTATCGAAGATATCCCTCGGCCGCTTCATGGAATTGCCCCCGCCCTCGCGATTGGAATCGCCTACAATCAGTAGAACGGACTATAGCCGGATGACCGAGAGTCGAACCGAAGGCTTGTCGGGATCGTGGGCTCCCGCCCAGTGTCCCTTCCGGGTCGCTTATTCCCTCAGGGCCCTCGATGATATCCGTCTCGCGGTGGTCGACGCTTTCTTTTCCCTCCCCCACGGCGGCGCGGAAATCGGCGGCATTCTGCTGGGCAGACGGGAGGGCCCGCAAACAACCATCCTCAACTACGCCGCCCTCGACTGCGAACACGCTTTCGGCCCTTCCTTCACCCTCTCCCCGAAGGACTTGGCTCATCTCTCGGTTCTGTTGGAACAGGCGCGCAGAAATACTCCCGACTTGCAGCTCGTCGGATGGTACCACTCCCATACCCGCAGCGGGATCTTTCTGTCCGAAGCCGATCTCGATATCCACAAACGCTACTTCCCCGAGCCCTGGCACATCGCACTGGTGCTGAAACCGCATACCTTTCAACCGACCCGAGCCGGCTTCTTTTTCCGCGAGGCCGACGGCAGCTTCCACAGCCAGGCCAGCTACCTGGAGTTCGTCCTGGAGCCGCTGCCGCTACGATCCATCCCCGCATCGGCCGTCCCGCCGCCTGCCGCCGAAAGTTCCCCGCGCCTGGATTCGCCGCCGGCGGCTAGGGTGATCGCCATGCCTGCGAACGCGGGTGCGGGCCCGAACTCCGGCCCCGAGCCCATGCCGGAGGACGATCCCCAACCCGAACTCGCCCCTTACGCGCCAGACTCGCAACCTCCCAGCCCCGATCCTGCGGCGTCGGCCCCCGCTGTTCAGATCCCAACCCCGTCAGCCGCCGTCCCGGCGCCGGATTCGGAGTATCGCCCCCCCAGGGAACTGCCTACCCCCCGCTTCCTCGACCTCAATCCCCCTCGTCGCTGGCCGGTCATGCCTCTGGTAGGGCTGGCCGCCGGCCTGGCAATCTGTGCGGTTGGCTTTGAGACACGCCAGGCTTGGTTGCCGCGACTGCAGCGGCTGCCCCACATCTGGCACGGCGCCGACGCTGCACTGGCGAAAGCTCCGGCCGTCACATCGCTGGGCTTGACCCTTGCCGACCACGGCGGAGATTTGAGCATCGCTTGGGACCACAAGGCGGCTGCTGTCCAGGCTGCTACCGGCGGCACTCTGGATATCTCCAGCGGCGGTGGGATTCCCTTGGAGACCAGGCTCGACGCCACTCAGTTGCATTCTGGCTCGCTAACCTTCAAGCGGGAGACCGAGAAGGTCGACGTGATCCTGTCCGTCGAAGGTCCCCATGGCGAATTGGAACGCGAATCCCTCGGTTTCCTGGGCAAACTGCCCCAACCACCCCCGGAAGATGCCACTCCGGCCGCTGCCAGGCAACGCGCCGCATTGGTCGCCCAGGTGGAACGGCTCAGGGGCGAGATCCAGGCCCAGAAGGCCCGGAATCGGGAATTGCAGGAATCCCAGGACCAGCGCGCCAGCTCGGCCGCCGAACTCGATCGTCTGAGGAGCCAGTTGACCGCTCAGATTGCCCGTACCAAGGAACTCGAAAAGATCGCGAGGACGAAGGACGACCAGCTCGCCAAGCTGCGCAACGACCTGAGCGTTCAACAATCCCACAACCGTGTGCTGGCGAAATCCGTCGACACCCTGCAACTCAGGCTGCAGCAAATGAAACGGCTGAGCAACCAGAACGCCGATCCCGCCAAGCCATAGCGCCTCGCCAGGCTTCGGCCGGTCACCGGCTGGGCCTCCCGATGGAGAGAAGCGGGTCGCCCAGCACCACCCCTTGCCAGCTCAGAAATGGCAGCCCCAGGTAGAAGCTCTCGGCCAGGTTCCGCCCTTCGAAATACGCCGGCAACACCAGGTCGGGCCGTGCGCACCCCGCCAGATAAGGCTCGTAGACGTTGCCCGAAACCCCGCTGGCCCCCTCGTGGATCATGTCCGCGCTCAAGCTCTGCGCCGACCCGGCGAACCAGTGCTCCGGGTCTTGGAACGCGTTGATGTTCCAGTTCTCCGGCGGACGCTTCAGCGTCCGGGCGTTGGTGGAGACGAACTCTGTCGCGATGGCTCCCGGCAGCCATAGGAAACCCAGCCAGCGGCGCTTGCGGTTGCCATCGTTCGATCCCCACGAGGCATACCCAATTACATCGACCTGGTCGTAGAGAACCTTGCTGGTCTCATCCACCGTCACCCGGTCCGCCGGCAGCAGCATCGCCGCGTTGCGCAGCCAGTTGTTGGCGGCATTGGTGGTGTTCGCGTCGAGGTCGATAACGAACTTGCCCCGGTTGCGGGCGTACAAAGACCGGTCGATCATCCCCTTCACGTCGGCCAGGTCGTTGGCAGCCAGGCGCGTGACCAGGTAAATGGGAAACAGCGGGTGCTTGAACGGTGTGTCGCGCTTCATGAAGAAGGGATTCGGCACGGTTCCCCGCCGCGGGTACTTGACTCCTTTCAACTTCGAGTACAGCAGCGCCAGTTCGGAATCCACCGAGGAGTGTTCCGAGTCCTCGATCGAGCCGCCCATCCCGTCTACTTTCAGCGGCACCCCCAGGGTCAGCACGATGTAAAGAATCTGCTCCGTCAGGCCGGCTTTCTTCAGGCAGTCCCCCACCGGCCGCTCGATCTCCTGCTCGTAGATGCGCCAGACGATCTCCTCATCTGTGGTGGTGTCGATGGTGCAGACGTTCTTCGCTGGAACCAGACGGCGTGGCCGGTAATAATCGGCCACCTGGGCGGATACCGGATCCCTGCGGTTTACCACCAACAGCACGTTCTCGCCGGTCTGAGCGGACAGACCCGAAATCGAAGCCGCCAGGAACAGCCAACGCACCATTCCAAGATTATACAGGCACTTTCCAGTCTGCCCCGCCGCGCCTCTCCGCCTGGCCCAAAACCACCAGCGCGGTGCGCGGCGGCCATCCTTGAACTTGGTACGGCCTTTGGTTTCAATGCACTACGCGTGGCAGTGGATTTGCATTGCAAGAAGCGTGACCGCGAATCGAGAGAGCGGTACTTGGAGGAAAAGATGAAGACCAAATTGTTCGCAATTCTGGTGCTGGCTGGAAGCCTGAGCGCACTGGCTGCCGCCCCGAGAGGTTTCGTGAGATTCGGCGTCGGCTACGGCGGCTACGTGGCCCCCGCGCCATTGTACTTCGCACCCATGCCGGCCCCCCGTATAGCGGCCTATGTTCCGGCCTACCCCGGTCCGGGCTACTCATGGGTGGCTGGCTACTGGTATCCGGCCGGCCCCGATTACGCCTGGCGTGCCGGCTACTGGACCCGTCCAACTTACGCCGGCGCCCGCTGGATTGCGCCGCGCTATTACGGCCACCGGTATTACGGCGGCTACTGGCGCCGCTAGCCCGGATTCCGTTCACTTGACATTCCCAGTCGCCTTCTTCAACGTTGATCGGTGGGATTGGTTCGGCATGCCAGGGGCGAAGAGGGAAGTTGCTCATCTTGCGCTTGATGCCTCCTCAATTGCGTCGGCTGCGACTCGATACTACATGCTCTTGGACAACTCGCACCGCTCGCAAAGTGAGCCATCGGCAGGCCGCAGGAATCTCGTCGGGCCAGGTCCGGGGCCTTGCTGAGCATCACAATCCTGGCGCCGCCCAGGTGAGGTTTCAACTCGTCCAGGGCGGTTTCGATTTCCCACCGCTCGTGATCGTGATAAGGAACCGCCAGTCCCCTTCCGACGGATAGATCCAGATCACATGCGACCCGTCGGGAAGTCGCTTTCCACTGACCAGTCGCATGTTCTGCTTGACGCGCCATAACAGATCCGCACCGCTGGCCCGCCCCTGCTTCCAGAGCCCGCACAAGCACGGCGGCACGGCTTTCGCCAGCGTGATTTCCCCTGTGGCATAGCTATCCATTTGGCTGCCCGACAACACCCGAGTGCCGTTTTCCACCAGCGGCACGAAACGGATTTGCGGATACGAACTGCCGCTGCCACTCGCCCGCGGCCGGCCGGAAGGTCTTGGCGATCGCCCCAAGGCTGACGTAGTCGGCAATCCAGGAGCCCAAGGGAAGTCCTGCAACAGCGCGAGCGATTTGCAGTCCTCCTGTTCCTCTCCGGAACGGAATACCGTAACAACGTCGTTATATGAACAGTATTGAGACTAGTGTGCGCTCAAGCCGGCAGCTAGGAACTCATGCTGGCACTTCCGAATTGCCGTTCTGCCCCCGTCGCTGCGCACGATCTTGCCGGACACGACCAACTGACGGGGAGCCAAGTCATCCACCATTGCCGGCCACGCGATCGACAACTCCACGTTGAGTCCGGCCGGGAGCCGACGTTCGGTCTCGTAATGAATTCCGCCATTGGACAGATCGATGGTACGCCCCGTGCCAGTTTCCAGCACACGGCAGCGGTATATCAACTTCCAGTTCAGGTCCAACTGGATCTCGTACCGCCGGTCCTGCCGCCGGTCCGCCGCGCTTGCCCCAGACCGGTTTGCGCGTACCGTCAAGTTCCGATTGAATTCCATGGAAGCCCGCCCAGGTAACGACAATTCTATTATGCGGAGCGGGACACAGGGGCTAAAGTACTGGAAGTACCATGGCGGTTGCAGAGGTTCCATGATGGTCCGGCCGGCTGGCGTTGCGCGGGCTGCGGAGACGCCAGGCCTGCGGTACACCTGCGCCTGGATTCGAAGCGACTGTCGCCCTGGCCGTGGGAGTGAACGATCCGCCGTTGTTGCCCATCTTGAACCGGCCTGTCGCCGATCTGACGCCGCCATTGAGTGCCTGAGAGAGCACCGGCTGGCGGTTTTCCTCGAAGAGTGGACGCACTGACCGGACCTGGTCGCGCTGGCGGATTCGAGCGGCAACATCCTGGGCGTTGGCCTCGATGCTTCAGGCCTTTGGAGCGGCTTTGCGCGTCCCCGATCACCGGCTCCCTCACAGCCTATGCCGTCGAACCCGGCGGAAGGTCCCTCTGCTCTCGGGGAAGCGTTCCCCCGGCCCCGCGGTAAGACCCCCCTGCCCCATGGGCAGCGCCAGGACGATCCGGCTGACCGTCTCCGGAAGCGCCTCCGTCCGCTCCGAGCTTGCTATCCTCAAGAGGATACAAGGAGTCGTGAAACGCCTTGAAAGGACTATGCCGCCGCTCCGCCCTGCTGCCCGCCCTGCTAGCCGGGACGGCGCTCTGGGGTCAGGACCCGAAGCAGTTCGAGAAGAAGGTCACCGAGTTCACGCTGGCCAATGGCCTGCACTTCATCGTTGTGGAACGGCACCAGGCTCCTGTGGTTTCCTTCCGCACGTGGGTGGATGCCGGCTCCGTGGACGATCCAGCCGGCTCGGCCGGGCTGGCCCACATGTTGGAACGTCTGGCGTTCAAAGGCACCGCCGCCATCGGCGTCACCGATGGGGCCTCCGAAAAGAGGGCGCTGGATGCCGTAGAGGAAATCCATGATCGCCTGGAAGCCGAGAGAAACAAAGGGCCGAGAGCCGATCAGGCGCGCCTCGATGTGCTCGATCTGCAATTGAAGACCGCCATCAACCGGGCGGGCGCGTTCGTCGTGCCAAACGAGTTCTCCACCATCCTTGACGCCAACGGGGCCATGGGGTTGAACGCCGCAACCTCTTACGACCACACCGAGTTCCAGTGCGACCTGCCCTCCAATCGCCTCGAGTTGTGGTTCCTGATGGAATCGCAGCGCTTCCTATCGCCCGTGTTTCGCGAGTTCTACAAGGAGCTCGACCAGGTGCTGGAGGAACAGCGTATGCGGGTAGAGTCGAATTCTCAAGGCGCCCTGCTGCAAGAGCTGCTGGCGGCCGCTTTTGAGGCCCACCCGTATCACCATCCCGAAATCGGTTGGCCTAGCGACGTCGCCAATCTGCGGCCCGCCGATGCCCGGGCGTTCTTCGAGAAGTACTACACCGCCGGCAACACGGTCATCGCTATCGTGGGCGACGTCGAGCCCGCCGAGGCCCGGCGCCTGGCGGAACGCTACTTCGGCCCCATGCCTCCGCGTCCCGCACCCCCGGTGCTGCACACCGTCGAATCCCCTCAGCGGGGCCTTCGGCGCGTTCAGTTGGAATCGCCGGTCCGGCCGCTCCTGGTCTGGGGATACAAACGGCCCGACCAGCGCGACCCCGACGACCCGGCCCTCCGCCTGCTGGGCCTGATCCTCTCGGGCGGACGCTCCGGCGTGCTGTATCAGGAATTGGTTCAGGGCCAGCGCATCGTCCTGGAGGCCAAGGCACTCTCCGCCTACCCCAGTGGCCGGTACCCCAGCCTCTTCACCTTCGTGCTGGCCCCCGCCAGGGAGCACACCGTGGAAGAAGTCGAGAAGGCTCTGGATGCGTTGCTGACGCGCTTCCAGGCCCGGAAAGTGGATGACGAAGTTTTAAACCGCGCCCGCAGTTCGGCGCGGGCCGGCCTGATCTCTCAACTGGACAGCAATCAGGGCCTGGCTTCGCTGCTTCCGGCCTACTATGCCGCGTTTGGAGATTGGCGCCAGTTGTTCACGTCCATCGCCGATCTGGACGCGGTGACCGGCGCCGATGTCGAGCGTGTGGCGCGCAAGTATCTGGTCCCCTCGCAACGCACGGTGGCCTACGTCGCACCGCCCGCGGCGCGGGCCGCGCCTGCCGCACAACCCACACAACCCGCGCCGCCAGCCGTGCCGCCAGTTGCGCCGCCAGTTGCGCCGCCAGTTGCGCCGCCAGTTGCGCCGCCAGCCACGCAACCCGCGGGAGGCCGCCGATGATCCGCTCTCGTCCCCGCTCCGCAGGAATCGGTTGCCATGCTGGTGCGCCTGCCCCGGCAGCCCTCCCGAGGGTCTCCCGGCTGCTGGCGCGCACCGTGTCGGCTCTGGCCTTCGCCGCCTTCCTGGCGAATGCCCAGACCCCGCCACAAACGCCTCCGCCAGCGGCTTTGCGTCCCCGTCCGGCAGCGGCGTCCGCGCCTGTGACCTCGCCCCGCGATCTCAAGTATCCCCCGCTCCGGCCCCTCGAAGTTCCCAACACCGCTGCCTTCACTCTGCCCAACGGCATGAAGCTGTTCCTGCTCGAGGATCACGAGGCGCCGGTGGTCGGCGGGGTGGCGCGCATTCGCACCGGAAACCTCTTCGATCCCGCCGGCAAGGTGGGCGTCGCCACCTTGACGGGCATGGCGATGCGCACTGGTGGCACCCGTCAGATGACCGGCGAGGAGTTGGACCGCAAACTGGAGGACATGGCCGCCAGCGTGGAATCCGCTATCGATGAATCCGCCGGAGAGGTGTCGTTCTTTTCGCTCACGGAGAACGCCCCCGATGTGCTGGCGGCGTTCCGCGACGTCCTGACCGCTCCGGCCTTCCGCATCGACAAGGTCGATCTGGCGAAGATGCAGTTGCGCGGCATGGTTGCGCGACGCAACGACGATCCCAACGGGATTCTGGCCCGCCTGTTCCCCGCCATCCTCTATGGCGCCGACACGCCCTACGGGTGGAACCTGGAATACGAGAACATCGACCGCATCGTGCGCGCCGATCTACAGGCGTTCCACAGGCGTTACTTCTTCCCCAAGAACGTCATGCTCGCGGTATGGGGCGATTTCGAAACCGCTAGGATGAAGGAGCGGTTGGAACGGCTGTTCGCCGGCTGGACGGCGGAGCAACCACCCGTGCCGGAGTTTCCCAAAGCCGCCTCCAAACCCGCGCCCGGCGTCTACCTGGCGAAGAAGATCGACCTTCCGCAGACCTATTTCGCCATTGGCCACCTGGGAGGGAAGATCGGCGACAAGGACTATCCGGCCCTCACGGTCATGGCCGGCATTCTGGGCGGCGGCCTCTCCAGCCGGCTTTCGCAGCAGGTTCACACGCGCATGGGGAATGCGCGCACCATCTCGGCCCGGTGGGCGGCCGCACCCGACCATCCCGGCCTCTTCGAAATCTCCGGCATCGCCAAGTCGCTTTCCACCGTGGCCACCATTCAGGCCATCCGGCACGAAGTGGAGCGCATCCGCACCGCCGAGCCTGGCGAAGAGGAACTGCGCATTGCCAGGGACGGCGCGCTCGACAGGATGGCGTTCGCCTCCGACACCCGCCGGAAAGCCCTCGACCGCATGTTGAGCTACGAGTACTTCGGGTATCCCGCGGGTTTTCCGCAACAGTACCAGAAGGCCCTGGCCGCCGTCACCGCGGCCGATGTGCTGCGCGTGGCGAAGGAGTACCTCAGACCCGCCGATCTCACCATTCTGGTGGTGGGAAACCCGGATGATTTCGTGCCGCCCCTGGAAGACCTGGGCGGGCCGGTGCGGGAGATCGATATGACCATCCCCGAGCCGAAGGTGAGCGCCGCCTCGACCGACACCTCCAGCCTGGAGCAGGGCAAGCGGATCCTGGCGCGCCTGCAGTCTGCCGTGGGCGGCGCCGACAAGCTTGCCGCGGTCAAGGATTATTCCATGGTTGGCGAGGTGCGCGTTTCGGCCGCCTTCGGGGGAGATACGCTCATCGAGACGGACCGCTGGATGGCCTCCGGCAACCTCCGCGAGGACGCCGAAAGGTCCGGCGTACAGAGGGCTCTCTATACCGATGGGAAGTCCGGATGGACGGCCCGAGGCCGCCAATCGGCGCCCTTGCTCGGATACGTGTTGAAAGGGATGCAAGGCGACCTGTTCCGGTCGTATTTTTCGCTGCTGCTCAGCGACCGCGTGGCGGAGCGAACCGTAAGCGCTCTGGACGAGAACACCATCGAAATCTCCACCGCCGGCGGGTTGGTCGCGCAGGTGGCCGTGAGCCCGGAAACCGGCCTGCCGCAGCAGATTTCCTATACCATGGCGACGGCTTCCGGACCGCCGCTGCTGGTGCAGGATATCTACACGAAGTTTGGCGAGGTGGCAGGCCTCCGTGTTCCCTATGAATTCTCCACCTTGCACGACGGAGAGATCTACGCCGAAACCGCCGTCAAGGAGTTCAAGGTGAACTCCGGCCTGGTTCTCGACCAACTGGAGAGACGTCCGTGAGATCCCGCGATTCCGCCGCTTTTCCGGCGCTCCTAGCCGCGGCCCTGCTGGGGTGCGTGGCAAACCACGCCTGGGCGCAGCCGGAGAGCCGGCAGGATCGCGGCCGGCGCGTGGTCTACGAGGCTGTCAAGGCCGTCGGTGGAGACGCGTTTCTGGCCCTTCAGGATCGCACCGAGACCGGCCGCATCTATTCCTTCGACAACGGGCGCCCCGCGGGCGGCGGAACCATCGCCACAGTCTACACCCAGTACCTGACACCCGCGCCGGGCAAGTTCTCGGTTCGCATCCGCCAGATCTTCGGCAAGAACCAGGACGAAGGCGGCTTCCTGTTCACCCCCGACGGCGCATGGTCGCTCTCGTTCCGCGGGGCGAGCCCGCTGGACAATGCCGAGTTCACCACCTATCGGGACACCACCCTGCGCGGCATCTTTTACATTCTGCGCCAGCGGCTGGACGAACCCGGCATTTCGTTCTATTCCCAGGGGGGCGACATCTTCGAGCACGTCCCCGTGGAGATCGTGGACATCACCGATGCCGCCGGGGCGACCGTCACGGTTTACTTCGACCGCAACACGCTCCTCCCGGTGCGCCAGACCTTCCGCCGCCGGAACACGCAGTTCGACGATTTCGACGTGGAAGCGACGTCTTTCGCCAAGTACCGCGACATAAAGGGCGTGAAACTGCCGCTCGAAACCCGCCGCGACCGCAACGGCCAGAAGATCTTCGAGATGTTCGTAGAGAGCGAGGAGATCAACAAGGACCTGCGCGACGAACTCTTCACCTTGCCGGCGAATCTGAAGATTTTGCCCAAGGGGAAATAGGGGGCGCGAGGCGGGTGTCTGATCGGTCACACAGTCGAAGCAATCCTATGTCACACTATAAGTGTGCAGAAGAATGTGAGTAAACGGACCCATGTCATCCTGCCGATTGACGTGGTTGCGGACATCGACAAGCTGGTTGGCAAGCGGGGCCGGAGTGCGTTCCTGACCGAATTGGCCCAGCACGAGATCAAGCTCCGCCGGCAGCGCGAGGTTCTCCGGGAAATCGCTGGAGCGTGGAAGGCCGAAGACCACCCGGAACTGGCTGATGGCGCCGAGTCGTGGGTGCGGGAAATCCGCGCCTTCGACGCCGAGCGGTTTGAGGAAATCGAACGCCACCAGGACGGGAAATGACCTACCTGCTCGATACGAGTCTCCTGATCGATGTCCTGAACGGCCGCGGCGGACGGCCAAAGTTGCTTGCGCAGTTCTCCGAGCAAGACATCCTTCTGGCCTGTTGCGCCGTCAACGTCACGGAAATCCGCATGGGCATGCGGCCCGGTGAAGAGGTCAAGACGGAGCAGTTTCTGCGCAGCTTGGAATTCTACCCAGTCACATGGGAGATCGCACGGCTTGCTGGCGATCTCTTCCGCAAATGGCGGCAGAAGGGCCAGGCCCTCGGCCTCGCCGACGTGACCATCGCTGCCGTCTGTCTCACCCATGAGCTGGTGCTGGTAACCGACAATCGGAAGCACTTCCCGATGCCCGAGTTGCGGCTCTTCGAACTTCCAGACGATCCTGAAATCGTGTAGCGATTCGAAGCGGCGGTTGCGTCTCGGCCTTTCCGCTGCGCCCAACTCCTCACCTTGCCGCCGATTCCGCAGCCCCTGCCCAAGGGGAAGTAGGCCCCTCGGCGTCCACATACAACCGCCGCCCGTCCGTCCGGATGCTTACCAGCCCGTCCCGATCAGTCCGGTAAACCACGGCCTGGTGCGCCGCCAGACGCTCGAGCACCTCGCGGTTGGGATGCCCGTAGCTGTTCTCGAAGCCCGCCGAGATCACCGCGAACAGCGGTTGCGCGGCCGTCAGAAACTCCTCCGTGCTGGATGTCCGGCTGCCGTGGTGCGCCACCTTGAGCACGTCCGTGAGCTGAATCTCGCCCTCTTCCAGCATGCGCCGCTCCACCTGCCTCTCCACGTCGCCGCACAGCAGAAACGAATGGCGGCCGTAGCGCAGGCGCAGCACCAGCGAATCGTTGTTCTTGGGCGTGTCGCCGGGCACATAGTCGGCCAGCGGCGCAAGCACTTCCACTTCCGCTCCGCCGAACGCGAAGTGGTTGGGCGCCTGCAAGGGCATGATGCGCACGCCGTTGGCCGCCGCCGCATCGCGCAGTTTCCGCCACAGCGGATCGTCCGGCACGGCGCCCGTCCACAATTCGCGTGGATGAAAGTCGGCCACCACCGCGGGCAGGCCGCCGATGTGGTCGGCGTGGGCGTGCGACAGCGCCACCACGTCCACGCTTCGGAATTCCCGCTCCCACAAGTACGGCGCCACCACGTCCTCGCCGGTGTCCAGTTGCGTCCGCGTGGCGTGGCCGAAACTGGCAATGCCGCCGCCATCCACCAGCAGCTTCTGGCCATTGGGGAAGACCACCAGAATGCTGTCGCCCTGCCCCACGTCAATAGCGGTCATCTCCAATTGGCCGGGGTGGAAGTCGGGCGGAAACGGCTGCCAGATCAAGAGCGCCAGCGCCGCCGCCACACTCAATCCGGTAATCGTGCGCCACCACTTGCCGCGCGCCAGGGCCGCGGCGATCAGCGCCGCCGCGAACGCCATGCCCAGCCACACCGGCGGCGTGGGAATGCGCAGGCTGGGCTCGATGTGCGAGTGCCAGGCCACGATGGCGTGCGAGAGCTGCAGGAGCCACCCGCCCAGCCGCGCCACCCAGCCCCAGCCCGTGAACACCGCCACGAAGCCCACCGGTACGGCCACGCCCATCACCGGAACCACCAGCGCGTTGGCCGACAGCCCGGAGATCCCCAGCCGGTGGAAGTAAACGATCATGGGCAAGGCCAGGCCGGTTTGAATTACCGCCGAGATAATCGTAATTTCATAGAGGAAGAACAGCACCCGCGTGGGCACCGTAACGCAGGCGCGCGCCGCCCGCGCCGGCAGACGGAAGACGCGCTCCACGGTCTCCGCCAGCAGGCGCATCTCGAGGCGGAACTGCGCGATGGCGGGGGCGAGTTGCAGGTCGCGATCGGTATCTTCGAGACCCGCCAGGGCGCGCGACCGCGGTCCCGAGGTCGCCCGGATCAGCGGCGTGGCGAAGGCGCCCAGGAACGCCACCGCCAGAAAGGTGAGCTGAAAGCTGGCGTCGAAGAGATCGTCCGGGCGGAGCAGTAGAAATCCCAGGGCCACCGCGGCCAGCAGGTTCAAGGGGCGCCGTCGGCGAAAGAAGTACGCGGCGACGGTGAACAGAGTGAGCCCCGCCGCCGAGCGCACGCACGGCGCGCCCCACCCGGCCACCAGCGCATACAGCCACGCCGCCGCCACGGTGAGCGGCAGCGCCAGGCTCTCCGGCACGAAACAGAGGCGCAGCAGGAACAGGAAGAACGCCGCCAGGATGGCCACGTGCGTCCCCGAAATCACCAGCGTGTGGAAGGTGCCGGTATTGCGGTACTCCTCGGTCCACACCCGCTGCATCTGGTAGTTCTGCCCCAGCAGGATGGCCTGCATCATGCTCGTCTGGTACGGGTTGCCGCGGTACAGCCGGGCAATTCGGTCGAGCGAATTGGCCCTCAGGTCCATGACGAATTTGCCGAAGCGCGAGCCGCAACGGCCGGGCAGCACGCGCACGCTATCGGCCGCCCCCGACGCGGTCCAGTAGATGTCCTGGCGCGCCAGGTAGTGAGTGTAATCGAACGCGCCGGGGTTGCCATAGTTCCGCGGCTTGCGGATGCGCGCGTCCATCTCGATATTCTGCCCGTAGCGCAGCCGCGGCAGCGCTTCGTCGTCGGTTTTGGTATAGAGCGTGACCTCGACCCGCGCGTGCGGTTCCAGTTCCAGCAGGAAGCGCTCGCGTTCGCCCGAGACCGCCGGCGGCTCGATGACGCAGCCGCCCAGGATGGCGACCTCGCGCCCTTCCACGTTCACTTCCGGCGGCGGCACGGGCAGGTTCGCGACGGCCACTAGCGCGCCGGCGAAGAACAGCCCGAGGCAGCAGCACACGCCCGCCAGGATCCCGGACTTCCGCCAGGTGGCCAGCACGCCGAGCAGCAGGAAGGCGGCGATAGCGGCCATCAGCTCATGGGGCGCAAACGGTATGTAGCGGGCGGCCAGGATTCCCGCGGCGATGGCAGCCAGGGGTGCGATGAGCGGATCTTTCACGGCGGGGCTCCGTGAGTGAAGTGGCCCGCGCGGGCGGGTGTTCTGCGATTTTTTGTGCGAACGCACAAAAAAGTGGGGTTAAGTGCTTTGTTTTGGTGTCGAATTTGTGCGAACGCACAAAACTGGCGGCTTTCGAGCGGCGTGCGGGCACCGGGCTGTCTGTCTGGGAGGTATACTCAACCTCTTGGAATTCAAACCGGGAAGGTAGTGCACGATCATGCCGCGTCTGCTTGCCGCCGTTTCGCTCGCTCTCGTCACGTCCTGGGCCGCGTCCGGACAGGGCTACACCGTCTCGACATTCGCCGGCGGTGCGATGCCGGGGAATCTGCCAGGCACCTCGGCCAGCGTAGCCAGCACGCTGTCGATCACGGTTGATAAGGCCGGCAACGTCTATTTCTCCGCCGTGGCCATACATTCTGTCCTGCGATTGGACGCCACCACCGGCGTTCTGACCGTGGTAGCGGGGAACGGGACACCCGGTTTCAGCGGCGACAACGGGCCGGCCACGCTCGCCCAATTGGACTATCCCTACGGCGTTGCCGTGGACTCTGCCGGCAACCTGTACATCGCCGACTTCTTGAACAATCGCATCCGCAAGGTCACCAACGGAGTGATCACTACTTTCGCGGGGAGCGGAATGATCGGTTTCGGCGGCGACAATGGCCCGGCCACCAGCGCCCGGATATGGCATCCAGAGGCGGTGGCCGTGGACGCCGCGGGCAACCTCTACATCACCGACGTCCTCAACGAGCGCATCCGCAAGGTCTCGAACGGGGTGATCACCACCTTGGCGGGAAACGGGACGGCAGGCTATGGCGGCGACAACGGCCCCGCCACCAGCGCCCAGTTGAACCAGCCCATCGGTATTACCGTGGATTCCGCCGGCAACGTGTACTTCGCAGAACGTGGGAACGAAGTCGTCCGCAAGGTCGCGAACGGAGTGATCACTACCGTGGCGGGAAACGGGACGGCGGGTTACAGCGGGGACGGCGGCCCCGCCACCAGCGCTCAGCTCAACTACCCCTACGGCGTGACCGTGGACTCTGCCGGTAACCTGTACGTCGCCGAGGTCTCGAACAGGCGGATCCGCAGGGTTTCGGGCGGCACGATCTCCACCGTTGCGGGAACCGGAACGGCGGGATTCAGCGGGGACGGCGGCCCGGCCACCAGCGCCCAGTTGGGCCAGCCCTATGACGTCGCGGTGGATTCCGCCGGCAACCTGTACATCGCCGACGCCGGGAACGACCGGATCCGCAAGGTCTCGGCCGGCACGATCACTACCGTGGCGGGAAACGGGATGCCTGGATTCAGCGGGGACGGCGGCCCTCCCACCAGCGCGCAGTTGAATTCCCCCTACGGCGTGGCCATCGACTCCGCCGGCAGCGTGTACGCCGTCGAACTTTACAGCTACCGCGTCAGCAAGGTCTCGGGCGGCGCGATTTCTACGGTGGCGGGAAACGGGACACCGGGTTCCGGTGGCGACAACGGCCCCGCCACCAGTGCCCAATTGTACCTGGCTGATGGCGCCGCAGCCGATTCTGGCGGCAACCTGTACATCGCCGACACCGGTAACAACCGCATTCGCAAGGTCGCGAATGGTGTCATCACGACCGTCGCGGGAAATGGGACGGCAGGCTACGGAGGCGACAACGGTTCGGCCACCAGTGCCCAGTTGAACGAGCCGAATTCCATCGCCGTGGACCCGGCCGGCAACCTGTACATCGCCGACGCGAATAACAGCCGCATTCGCAAGGTCGCAAACGGGGTGATTACCACCGTGGCGGGGAACGGCACGGCGGGCTTCAGCGGCGACAACGGCCCCGCCACCAGCGCCCAGTTGAACGCGCCTTTGGGCGTGGCATTGGACTCTTCCGGCAACCTGTACATCGCCGACGAGCGGAACTACCGCATCCGCAAGGTCTCTGGTGGGGTGATCACCACCGTGGCGGGCAGCGGCACGGCAGGCTTCAGCGGCGACAACGGCCCGGCCACCAGCGCCCAGTTGACCGCCCCCGGCGCCATCGCCCTGGATTCCGCTGGCGCCCTGTATATCGCCGACAACCTTCGCCTCCGCAAGGTCTCTGGTGGGGTGATCTCCACCGTGGCGGGAAACGGAACGACAGGTTTCAGCGGCGACAATGGCCCCGCCACCAGCGCCCAGTTTTCCGAGATCCCCGGCGTCGCCGTGGACTCTGCCGGCAATGTGTACATCGCCGACGCCAGCAATAACCGCATTCGCATCCTGACGCCCGGCACGCCGCCCGCCATCTCCCACGGCGGCGTCGTTCCCGTCTATAGCCCCGTCCCCACTATTCAGCCCGGCTCCTGGGCCTCAATCTACGGAAGCGACCTCGCCACCGGAACCGTCACTTGGAACGGCGACTTCCCGATGTCGCTCGGCGGCACGAGCGTCTCCATCGACAGCAAGCCGGCGTTCCTCTGGTACGTCAGCCCCACGCAGATCAACCTCCAGGTGCCCGACGACACGGCGACCGGCTTGGTGAACGTGGCCGTCACCACGGCATCGGGAACTGCGACGTCCACCGTGACGCTGGCCGCATTCGGCCCCTCGTTCAGCCTGCTCGGCGACGGGAAGCACGTGGCCGCGGAAATCGCCACGCCCAACGGCACCGGCGCGTACGGTGGCGGAACCTACGACCTGGTCGGCCCATCGAACACCTTCTCTTACAACACGCGGCCGGTGAAGGCGGGCGAGACGCTGGTCCTCTACGGCGTCGGATTCGGGCCGACGACCCCTCACGTGCCCGCCGGCCAGCCGTTCAGCGGCGCCGCGCCCACCACCACCCCGGTGACCGTCACCATCGGCGGCGTGCCGGCAATCGTGGCGTTCTCCGGCCTCACCATGGCGGGGCTCTACCAGATCAATCTGACCGTGCCGCAGGGCACCGGCAGCGGCGACCAGGCGCTCGCCGCCACTGTCAACGGCGTGCAAACGCCAACCGGCCCGGTGGTCGCGGTGCAATAGGATAGGGAGGGGCACATTCATGCAGCGTCTGCCATTTGCCGCTTCGCTCGCTCTCGTCGCGTCCTGGGCCGCGTCCGGACAGACCTACACCGTCTCGACATTCGCCGGCGGCGGGGTGCCGGTGAATGTGCCGGGAAAGTCGGCCGGTCTGTACGCCCCGTATGGGGTCGCAGTTGACAGGGCTGGAAATGTCTTCTTCACGGCTAGTAACTCGGTCCTGCGATTGGATGCCGCAACGGGTGTCCTGACCCTGGTGGCGGGGAGCGGGACGCCCGGTTCCGGCGGCGACGACGGCCCCGCCGTTGACGCGCAGTTGAACCAGCCCATGGAGGTCGCCGTGGACGCCGCTGGCAACGTGTACATCTCCGACACGGGAAACAACCGCGTCCGCAGGGTTTCCAACGGCGTGATCGCCACTGTGGCGGGGAACGGGACGCAAGGCTTCGGCGGCGACAATGGACCGGCCAACAGCGCCCAGTTGCATAGTCCCGCCGGGATCGCTTTCGATTCCGTCGGCAACTTGTACGTCGCCGACAATGGAAACGACCGGATTCGCAAGATTACGAACGGCACGATCACGACCGCCGCGGGAGACGGGACGCACGGTTTTGGCGGCGACAACGGCCCCGCCACCAGCGCTCAGTTGAAGTACCCCGGTGGCCTTGCTATGGACCCCGCCGGCAACCTGTACATCGCCGACGGCGGAAATTCTCGCATTCGCAAGGTCTCAAACGGCGTGATTACTACGGTGGCGGGGAACGGGACGCAAGGCTTCAGCGGCGACAATGGACCGGCCACCAGCGCCCAGTTTAACGTTCCCAGTGACGTCGCCGTGGATTCGGCCGGCAACCTGTACATCGCGGACCTTTATAACAACCGCATCCGCGTGGTCTCGAACGGGGTGATCGTCACGGTGGCGGGGTGCCCGCTGGGGGGCTTCTTCAACGATAACGGCTTGGCCACCAGCGCCGGTCTGAGCTATCCCCATTCCGTTGCAGTCGATTCCGCCGGCCGCCTGTACATTGCCGACGCTCTCAACTTCCGCATTCGCAGGGTCTCCGGAGGGGTGATCACGACCGTGGCGGGAAACGGAATCGAGGGCTTCAGCGGCGACAATGGCCCAGCCATCGCCGCCCAATTGAACGAACCCATTGGCACCGCTGTGGACTCGGCCGGTAAGGTGTACATCGCCGACGTGCTGAACAATTGCGTCCGAATGGTTTCGAAAGGGACGATCACTACCGCTGCGGGGAGCCAACTGCAATTTGTCCTTGGCGACAACGGCCCTGCCGCCAACGCGTGGTTGTTCGATCCCGAAGGCGTGGCCGTGGATTCGACCGGCAACCTGTACATCGCGGACACCACCCACCAGCGGATCCGCAAGGTCTCGGGCGGAGTCATCACCACCGTTGCGGGGAACGGGACGAACGGATACGGCGGCGACAACGGCCCCGCCACCAGTGCCCAGTTGTACGGTCCCCTCGGCGTTGCCGTGGACTCCGCCGGCAACGTGTACATCGCCGACACGTTGAGCAACCGCGTCCGCATGGTTTCGAATGGGGTGATCACTACCGTGGCAGGCAACGGAACGGCAGGCTTCAGCGGGGACAACGGCCCGGCCACCAGCGCGGCTTTGAACTGGCCAACCAGCGTCGCCGTGGACTCTGGCGGCAATCTCTACATCGCCGATTCGGGCAACAACCGCATCCGCAAGGTCTCGAAAGGAGTGATCACTACGGTAGCGGGCAATGGGGTGCAAGGCTTCAGTGGCGACAACGGCCCGGCCACCGGCGCCCAGTTGTACGGTCCCTTCGGCGTTGCCGTGGACTCCGCCGGCAACGTGTACATCGCCGACACCGGAAACAACCGCGTCCGCATAGTCTCGAGCGGGCTGATCGCCACCATAGCGGGAAGCGGGGCGTTGGGCTTCAGCGGCGATGGTGGCTGGGCAACCAACGCTCGGTTGAGCAGTCCCAGGGGCCTCGCCGTGGACTCAACCGGCAACCTGTACGTCGCCGACACGGGCAACAACCTCTTGCGGCTCCTCACCCCAGGCACCGCGCCCATCATTTCTCCCGGCGCCGCCCCGGTCCAACCCGGCGCCTGGGTCTCAGTTTACGGCAGCAACCTGGCGAGCGGAACCGCCCTCTGGAACGGTGGCTTCCCGATGTCGTTGGGCGGCACCAGCGTGACCGTCGATGGCAAGCGGGCGTTCCTGTGGTACGTCAGCCCCACGCAGATCAACCTCCAGGTGCCCGACGACACAGTCGCCGGCCCGGTGGACGTCTCCGTCACCACGGCATCCGGAACTGCGACATCCACCGTAACACTGGCCGCGTACGGCCCCTCGTTCAGCCTGCTCGGCGACGGGAAGCACGTGGCCGCGGAGATCGCCACACCCAGCGGGATCGGCGCTTACGGTGGTGGAACCTACGACCTTGTCGGCCCATCGAACACCTTCTCTTACAACACGCGGCCGGTGAAGGCGGGCGAGACGCTGGTCCTTTACGGTGTCGGGTTCGGGCCGACGACTCCTCACGTGCCGGCGGGGCAGGCGTTCAGCGGCGCGGCGCCCACCACCAGTCCGGTGACCATTACCATCGGCGGCGTTTCGGCGAGTGTCGCGTTTTCCGGAATCACGGAAGCGGGGCTGTACCAGTTCAATCTGACCATCCCGCCGGGCACCGGCAGCGGCGACCAGGCGCTTGCGGCCACCGTCAACGGAGTGCAAACGCCGCCCGGCCCGGTGGTCAGCGTACAGTAAGCCGGTCGCCCCACGGGTTGACAACCGGCGCTGCAATATCCGCGAAGTGGGCCGTATTGCGCGTCGCCAGCGTGGCGTGGTGGGCGAGAACGATCCCGGCGATCATGGTGTCGCGCAGATCAACCTGGTGTCCTTTCTTGTGCCGTGACGCCATCAGGTCCCCGGCCTGTTGCGCAGCGGCATCGTCGAAGAAGGCGACCCGGCGGCCGAGCTTTTCCAGCATGGCTTCAAACGCCTGGAACAGAAGGGTGCGGGGCCACCGCCGCCAGCAGGTTCAAGGGCCGGCGCTGGCGGAAGAAGTACGCAGCCACGGTGAACAGAGTGAGCCCCGCCGCCGAGCGCACGCACGGCGCGCCCCACCCGGCCACCAGCGCATACAGCCACGCCGCCGCCACGGTCAGCGGCAGGGCCAGGCTCTCCGGCACGAAACAGAGGCGCAGCAGGAACAGGAAGAACGCCGCCAGGATGGCCACGTGCGTCCCTGAAATCACCAGCGTGTGGAAGGTGCCGGTATTGCGGTACTCCTCGGTCCACACCCGCTGCATCTGGTAGTTCTGCCCCAGCAGGATGGCCTGCATCATGCTCGTCTGGTACGGGTTGCCGCGGTACAGCCGGGCAATTCGGTCGAGCGAATTGGCCCTCAGGTCCATGACGAATTTGCCGAACCGCGAGCCGCAACGGCCGGGCAGCACGCGCACGCTATCGGCCGCCCCCGACGCGGTCCAGTAGATGTCCTGGCGCGCCAGGTAGTGAGTGTAATCGAACGCGCCGGGGTTGCCATAGTTCCGCGGCTTGCGGATGCGCGCGTCCATCTCGATGTTCTGCCCGTAGCGCAGCCGCGGCAGCGCTTCGTCGTCGGTTTTGGTATAGAGCGTGACCTCGACCCGCGCGTGCGGTTCCAATTCGAGGAGGAAGCGTTCGCGCTCGCCCGATACCGCCGGCGGTTCGATGACGCATCCGCCCAGGATGGCGACCTCGCGCCCTTCCACGTTCACTTCCGGCGGCGGCACGGGCAGGTTCGCCACCGCCACCAGCGCGCCCGCGAAGAACAGCCCGAGGCAGCAGCACACGCCCGCCAGGATCCCGGACTTCCGCCAGGTGGCCAGCACGCCGAGCAGCAGGAAAGCGGCGATAGCGGGCATCAGCTCGTGGGGCGGAAACGGTATGTAGCGGGCGGCCAGGATTCCCGCGGCGATGGCAGCCAGGGGTGCGATGAGCGGATCTTTCACGGCGCTGCTCCGTGTAGGAAGTGGCCGGGCGGGCGGGAAGTCTGCGATTTTTTGTGCGAACGCACAAAAAACTGGGGTTAAGTCCTTTGTTTCTGTGTCAACTTTGTGCAATTTGCACAAAATGGCGGTTCGCTGTCCGGCCCTGAGGTATACCTGGTTTTTTACAATTCAAACCGGGAAGGCAGGGCATGATCGTGCCGCGTCCACTCACCGCCGTTTCTCTCGCTTTCGCTGCGTCCTGGATCGCCTCCGGACAAACATACACCATCTCGACCTTCGCCGGCGGCGGACCGCCAGCGAATATCGCGGGCACGTCTGCCAGCCTCTACGGCCCGCACTCAGTGGCAGTTGATAAAACCGGCAATATCTTCTTCCCAGATGGAAACTCAGTGCTCCGATTGGACGCGATTTCCGGTGCCCTTGCGCTGCTGGCTGGAACCGGGGTACCAGGTGTCATCGGCGACGACGGCTTGGCCACCAGCGCCCGGTTGAACAATCTTCAAGGCCTCGCCGTGGATTCCGACGGTAACCTGTACATCGCCGACACCTACAACAATCGCGTCCGCAAGGTCTCGAACGGGGTCATCACTACCGTGGCGGGAAACGGGATTCCAGGTTTCGGCGGCGACAACAGTTTGGCCACCAGGGCCTCCTTGTATGGTCCAAGTGGCGTCGCCGTGGACTCTGCTGGCAACCTCTACATTGCCGACAGTTACAACGTCCGCATCCGTAAGGTCTCGAACGGCGTAATCACCACCGTGGCCGGGGGAGGCGCGTCATTGGGTGACAACGGACCCGCAGCCAGCGCCCAGGTCGCACCTGTGGGCATCGCCGTGGATTCTGCTGACAACCTGTACATCGCCGACGCTGGCTATCGCGTCCGCAAAGTCACAAACGGGGTGATCACCACCGTTGCTGGAAACGGGACCCCAGGCTTCAGCGGCGACAGCGGCTCAGCCACCAGCGCGCAGTTGGATGATCCCACCGGGGTCGCTGTGGACCCGGTTGGGGACCTGTACATCGCTGATGTCGGCTACGTCCAGGACACCACCAACGCGTACAGCCGCATCCGCAAGGTTTCGAAAGGGGTGATCGCTACTGTGGCGGATGGGGGCTCGCTTATGGCGGGAGACAACGGCCCAGCCACCAGCGCCCTGTTGAGCGAGCCGCATGGAATGGAGCGCGCTCGGCGCGCTAACCAGTCCGGCCCTCACAGCCTCGCAACCCGCGGCGCCCGGCAATCCGCGGATTACCGGACCGTACACGCACGAAAACCTGTCGATCTTCCTGATTCACAGTTCCAGGAACGCGACAGGCTGTAAGCTCCTGACCTTGCAGGATGCCATGGACCAGAAGAAAACCGCGGTCTATGAAACCGGCTCGGTAAACGAACTGGCGATCGAGAATCAATCCTCCGAGGAGGTCTACATCCAGGCGGGTGACATCGTCAAAGGCGGCCGGCAGGACCGCGTGCTGATAACCGGCGTCCTGTTGCCCGCGCACTCCGGCAGGCTTCCCATTCCCTCGTTCTGCGTGGAGCAGGGCCGGTGGAGCAAACGAGGCGCCGAGGCCGCGGATCGGTTCGGCTCGTCGAACGCGGCCGTTGCCGGCAAGGCGCTCAAGATGGCCGTGATGGACAAGAAGGACCAGGGCCAGGGTGGAACCAGGTGGCGCTCGAGCGGGAGGACTTGGCAGTGGCGGCGCCCGCCGGCGTGGCAGGCGGCGTTGGCCCGGCCGCGGCCCGGCCGGTTGCGCCGCGAGGCGATCCCGGCTACGCCCCTATGGCCTCGACCAGCATGCAGCTTGCCATGGAGAGCAAGCCGGTGGTGGATGCCACCGGCGGCTATCTGCGCGACCTCGCGAAGATCGTGGACGGGCAGAGCGACGTGGTGGGGTACGCCTATGCCATCAATGGAAAGTTGAACAGCGCGGAAGTCTACGCATCGCGCGAGCTGTTCCTCAAGATGTGGCCGAAACTGGTGCGCGCAAGCGCCGTCGAGGCCCTGACCGGGCGGCCCAAAGCGCAGGCTTCCCAGAAAGCCCCCGGGATTCCCGCGGTCCAGGCCGTTTTGTCCGATGCGGAGAAGGCGTCTGAAACGTCCAGACAGGTTAGCGGGCCGCTGACGGTGGTCAAGAGAGAGTCGGCGCAGACGCTCCTGTTCGAGACTCGCGACCGGGGCCCGGAGAATGCATGGATGCACCGGAGCTACGTGGTGAAGTGACTGCCGGCGGCAACGGTTGCGGGTCCTAGTACCCGACCCCCACCCGGACTAGAACCCCACGGTATTGACCCTGGCTCCTGGCGCCCCCAAGATGGAAGTCCGCAGGCTTGTGGCGGGTTTCCAGATGAAGTTGCAGACGGGCGTTTTCGCGATCGGCTTGTTGGCGTTGTCCCCATCACGGCTGCCGGCACAGATTTTCGGGGCTGCCGAAGGCCGCGTAACCGATAGCGTCACCCACCTGGGGATCGCCGGAGCAAAAGTGGAAGTGACGGCGGCCGAGGGGAACGACGATACCGTCCACAGCGCCACCACCGATATCGGCGGCGCGTTCCACGTGGCGAACCTGGCTCCCGGAAAGTACGCCGCCCGCTTCCAACGCGACGGGTTCGGAGATCCCCAAAGCGATGACGACGTGGAGCAACCGTTCGCCATTTCGGGGACAACCGAACCCGCGCGCCTGGCCGTCGAGTTGACGCCGCGCTCCACGTTGCGGGGCCGGCTCCTGGACGCCGATGGCCGGCCCCTGCCCGGAATCCGCGTGCAATTGCTCCGCCTCCGCTACCTGGGCGCGTACGGGACCGATACCGACGGCGAGGGCCGGTTCGCGTTCGAGAACGTCCGGCCCACGGCGTATACGATTGTCGCCAGGCCGGCGGACTCGCACGATGTCCGGACGCCGCCGCCGGCCAGCGACGGGGAACCGGTGCGCTGGGTGGCCACCTACTATCCGGGCGTGATCGACCGTTTGCTGGCCGCGCCCATTGTGATCCCGGCAGGCGCCGAACTGGCGGGATACGAGTTCCGCCTGGCGGATGCGGCGGCATTCCGGGTTCGCGGAACGGTGGTCGACGAGACCGGTGCGCCCATGGCCCGCGCCCGCGTGGAACTGAAAGCCGACGGCGCGCCCGGCAACGAAGCCATCGCCGTCACCGGCCGGGATGGGCGGTTCGAGTTCCCAGGGGTTGTCGCCGGCTGGTGGAGTTGCACGGCGGAAACGGGAGGGCCTCCGGAGACTTCCGGCGGCCCAACCGTGGTGCTCGGCGGCTGGGTGACGAAGCAGAGAGGCTTTGCTGCGCTGGCTGTGGGCAATCGGGATGTGGACGGTCTGGAAATCCGCGTGTCAACTCCTTTCGCCGTCGGCCTGAGGGCCGAGCGCGAAAACGCGGGAAGCTCAACGCCCGATCCAGCTACGGGATCGATCTTCCTGAACTCGCTCGATGGAGTGGGCGAGATGCTGGGCGCTCGCGGCGAAGCGCCGGACGGCCAGCGGCGATTCGAGCACGTGTTCGCGGGGCGCTACAAGGTGTCGATGGGCGATGCGGAACCGGGCTATTACCTGGCCGCGGCGATGCTTGGCGGCCGCGATATCCTGGGCCGGGAATTTGAGTTGGCGCCGGGCTCGCCGGAGATCCGCGCGGTTTTCCGGCCGATGCCGGGCGGCGTGAACGGCACGGTGGATGGAAGCGAACACGCCGTCGTGGTGCTGCTGCCGCAAGATGAAGCCTTACGCGACGTGGATGCCATATCCAGGACGCAGCGCCGGGCGGATGGGCGCTTCGAAATCGACAGCCTGAGACCGGGCGGCTACTATGCCTGGGCTTTCGAACGGCTCGACGTGGACGCGTTGCGGGACGCCGCGTTTGTCCGCACGCTGGTGGCGCACGCCGCCTCCGTCCGCGTGAATCGCGGCGAGACGGCGTCGCTAACGCTTTCGGTTACGCCCTGGCCCGAGTGAGTAGGGCGGACCCCTGGTCCGCGCGGGGCGCCCTGGTCCCGCTCTTCGGTGGCGACAGGCCGGCCAGGGCGTCCGCGCTACCCCAGCAGCTTGTGTTCCTTTAGCTTCCTATACAGATTCCTCTCGCTGATTCCCAGTGCGCGCGCGGCATTGCCGCGATGGCCGTGGCTGGCTTCCAGCGCGCGGCGGATGTGCATCGACTCCAATTCCACCAGGGTGGGCAGGCGTCCGCCATCCACGGTTGGCACAGCGGCGGCCGGCGGCGTCGATCCGGAGCGCACCGAGGGCGGCAGGTGTTCCGCCAGGATCGCATCCCCCTCGCATACCACTACCGCGGCTTCCACCGCGTGCAGCAATTCGCGAACGTTGCCCGGCCAGGAGTGCCCGCGGAGAGCGTCCAGCGCGCCTTCGCTCAGCGCCTTGCCGCGTCCGTACCGCTCATTCAGCCTGCCCACGAAGTAGCGCGCCAACAGCTCCACATCCGCCCCGCGCTTGCGCAGGGCGGGAATCTCCACCGTAATGGTGCTCATCCGGTAGAACAGATCCTCGCGGAACAGCCCCTTGGCCACCATCGCGCGCAGGTCGCGGCTGGTCGCGGCCAGCACCCGCACATCCACGCGGATCTCGACGGTGCCGCCCACGTGGCGGAATACCGACGTATCCAGCACGCGCAGCAGACCAACCTGCGTGGACTGGCTGATCTCGCCGATCTCGTCCAGAAAAATCGTCCCGCCGTGCGCCACTTCGAACAGGCCCGGTTTGGCCTTGTCGGCGCCCGTAAACGCTCCGCGCTCGTGCCCGAACAGCTCGCTCTGCAGCAGGCTCTCCTGCAGCGCGGCGCAATCCACCACCACGAACGGCTTGGCCTTGCGCGGGCTGCGCGCGTGGAGCAGCTTCGCCACGCGTTCTTTCCCACTGCCGGTTTCTCCGGTGATCAGCACGGTGGAATCGCTGGCCCCCACCAGTTCCACCAGGTGCAGCATGCGTCGAAACTCCGGGTTCTCGCCGACGAACGAAGCTGCCTGGTCGGGTGGCATGAGGGCGCGCTCCAGCAAGGTTGCCCGAGACCGCAACGCGCGCCGCTCGATGGCGCGCTGCAAGCGGATCTGGATCTCGTCCAGAGGACACGGTTTGGTCACGTAGTCGAACGCGCCTTCGCGAATGGCTTCGATGGCGCTGTCTATGGAGCCGTGGCCGGTGAGCATGATCACCTCGATCGACGGGTTGCGGGTGCGGATGGCCTTCAAGGTGGCCAGGCCATCCATCCCCGGCAGGCGCAGATCCAGGAGCACGATCTCCGGCTCCTGCCGCTCCATGCGCGCCACCGCTTCCTCGCCGGAGGCGGCGGTGGCGACGTCATGCCCCATGCGCCGCAACTCCGCGGACATGACGTGGCGAAAGGCGGAGTCGTCGTCCACCAGCAAAACCGAAGCGGTATTCTTCATGACCGCACCAATGCGGGCAGGACGATTTCAAATGTCGAACCACGGCCGGGTTCACTGGTCAAGTGGAGATCTCCACCCGACCGGCGCACGAAGTTCAGCGAGAGAAACAAACCCAGTCCCGTGCCACCCTGCCGGGTGCTGAAAAACGGCTCGAAGATGCGCTCCCGGTTTTCGGGGGCGATGCCGCAGCCGTTGTCGATTACGCGCACGCGCACCTGCTCGCACGCGTCGGCTTCCACCGTGACTCGACCTCCCGGCGGCGAAGCCTGCACGGCATTCAGCAATAGGTTGATGAGGGTGTGCTGCAACTCGGCTTCGTCGGCCCGCACGAGCATGCCGGCAGGCAGCGTTCGCATTTCGACCCCCACCATGTGTTCACGCGCGGTCGGCTCGATGAGACGCGCCACGGCGCCGATCAGCGCCGCCAGGTCCACCACCTCGCCCTGCGAGCGCTGTCCGCGCGACATGCGCAGGAAGTGCTGCGTGATCCCCCGGCAGCGCAGCAGTTGCTCGCGGGCGATGGTGGCGCTTTCGCGGACCGACGGCGAATCGGTGTCCTTCAGAATGCCTTCCACGCACGCCAGGACAGTGCCCAGCGGCGTATTCAACTCGTGCGAAAATCCCGACGCCAGCGTGCCCACCGACGCCAGCCGGTGCGATTCGGCGAGGTGGGCCTCCGCCGCGCGCCGCTCGGAAATGTCGCGCCATACTTCCACCACCTGTTGCAGGCGCCCGGAGGAATCCAGGATGGGCGAAGCGTGCACCTCTTCCCATACCACACCCCCCTCCGGCGAGCGCCGCTCGCAGATACGCACCTGGCGCGCCCCGGATGTCAGGCACGCTAGCGTTGGACAGTCGGCTACGGTGCAGCCTCCGGGCGTGAACTCGCGGCACTGACAACCCAATACCTGCTCGCGCGAGTGCTGCGCGCGCAGCAGAAACGAATCGTTGGCGGCGATCACGTGGCGTTGCGCGTCGAGCACCACGATGCCGTCGTCAATGCTGTTGATCACGGTTTCCAGCCGTTCGCGCTGGGTACGCACCTCTCCCACCAGCCCGGTGACCGAATCGGCCATGGTGTTGAACTCGCGCGCCAGCCAGGAAATCGTATCGCTGCCTCCGGCCGGCACGCGCTGCGCCAGGTCGCCGCTGGCAATCCGATGGGCTGTGGTTTCGAATCGCTGCAGCCGGCGCAGGACCGCCACCCGAATGACCACTCCGATCGCCCCCACCAGCAGCAGCGTGATGGCCGCCGTTCCCGCCACCAGCCAGCGCAGGTCGCGTGCCATGGCTTCGCTCAGCCGATCCGTCCGGTAATCCAGGATGAGAATGCCGTTGATCTTGTAGCGCGCGTCGTGGCAAACGTAGCATTCCGCCCGGTTGCGGATGGGGATCACCGTTCGCAGCACTTTGCCGCCCCGGGTTTCAATCACGCGGCTGGATCCTCTCTGCGCGGGCGGATAGCGGTGGCAGGCCTGGCAGGTCGGCGAGCCGATTTGCAGTTCGGCGTCCGGGGCTCCGTTTCCGGCGGGGTAGCGCTCCACGCCGGCGCGGTCGAGCAACACCAGCCGCTCCACCCGCGACTGCCTGCGGAAACTTTCGATCATCTTGGCGATGAGGGTCCGATCGTTCTCGATCATCTGGTGTTCCAACGCCACCCGGATGAGATCGCCCTCGGCGAGCGCGCTGGCGCGGGCCATCTCCAGCAGAGACTGCATATGGTGCTGCGAATAGAGGAAAGCGCCGCCCGCGCACGCCAGCACGACAGCCGCGGTGACTCCCACGGCAAGACCCACGGTCGTGCTGGCGAAGGACGGTTTCAAGCGGCTGGCCACTGGTTTGGTCGCATCATGTCATACTCCGACGAAAGCGTCAACGGCTGCCTGTCTGTCAGCAGCGATTTCCCATATTGGGCTGTGGGAGCAGCATAAGGGTCTGATGGTCAAGTGGATGCGCGGCATGGGTGCTGTCGGTGAGATTTGGATATGGCGGAAGGCATTGACAATGGGCCTGGCCGGGCGGTAATTGCCGCTGCCGGGGCAAGGGGAGGCACACGTCAGCCGCAAGGCTCCTGTGGATCGGTCGGGATGGCAGGTGGGAGGGAGCGTGAAGGGTTCAGCCGGAGGGCCGGGCGGGACGGCGCAAGGAGGCGGCAAGTTCGCGGAAGGTGGCCGGGGCGGCACCGGACCCATGGCTCAACACCTGGCGATGGTAGAACAGCAGGCTGAGGGTGTAGGCCAGCAGGCGGATCATCGTCAACACCACCAAAGCTTGGCTCTGGTGCGCGGAGGGTTTCTTCAGGTGGGAATCCGTCGTGATCGTCTGAAACACCTGGGCATCGATCTTCCACCGGCTGCGGCCGAGTTGGTGAAGGAACAACGGCGGGATCGCGCCCAGTTCCAGGTTGCTGGCGTAGAAGTTGGTGGCGGTGTCCTCGGTCGATTGGGTCTGCCGCCGGGCCGGAACGGACTTGTCTTTCACAACGACGCGTGAGCGCCGGCGGCGGCGCACGGTTTTCAGGACGCGAATCGAGCGGTCGGCAACGGGCCAGTAGATCTCCGGCAAGTGCCAGAAATCGAGTTGACGATCCGTGTCGGCATCGGTTCCGTGAGCGGGTCCAGCAGTCAGGCGTTCGGCCGACGCCAACAGGTCGGGCTGGTTCTCCTTGAGGTTGATCAGCCAGCGCAGCCCGAGTTGCTCGATGTGCTCGATGAACGGTTTCTGAAGATAGATCGCGTCGGCGACCAGAATGTCGAAGTAGCGCCTTCCCAGCGACTGCACCAAGTCCTGAAGAAGGAGCCGGGCGCAGGCGACCTCGCACTCGCCAGGTTGCTGAAAGCGCAACCCCAGGGGAACGGGAAACTCGCCGCTCACCACCACCACGGCAACGATACGGTGATAGTACTGGATACATTCGCGGACTTGCCCGTTGACCTTCCGCTCGACGCGGCGCTCCAGACAGCGCGGACAACAGCGCGTATAGGAACTACAGATCTCGATGCCGTTGACGGCGGCCACGACGAAGCCGCGAGACCAACTGGAGTCCAGCATCGCATTACGCTTGATCTGTCTGGCGACGCCGCAGCCGAGGGCGAAAAGGTCCTCCGGGCTCTGGCGCTGCATGGCGTAAGCGAAGGTGTTGTTGCTGAGCGGGCCGATGCGCTTGGCCAGCGATCCTCTGCGGCACTCGGCTTCTATCTCCAGCAGTGAGGACATCTGCCCGGCGGCGCCCAGAAACAGCGCGGCGAACACCTTGCGCCAGGGATGCTGCGGGCTGCGCCGCCCCTCGGGCATCGCGGAGACGCAAGGAAAGAAGTCAAAGACCTTGTCGAGATAGGCTTCGAATCGCCGGCGGCTCAAGGCTGTCGAGGGGACTGCTTTTTGCGGCCCAGGCGGGAGAGGTTTATGGCGCAGATGCGGGCTTCCAACTCCTGAAACCGGCGATGGAGTTCGACCCCGCGGCGAGCCTCCTGGGCGAGCGCGGCGGTCAAGTGGACGGTCTTAAGTTTGCCTTCGATGAGAACCGAGAGGGCCAGTTGAGGGTGCAAATCCTCGGGTTTACCGGAGACACAGCGGCAATTGGGCTTACCACAACGCCGGCCGCGTTTGACAAAACAGCCAGGGAGCATGTCGCGGAGTGTGCCAAGGGAACGGACAAGGCGGCCGCGGAGTTCCAATTCGGGGTCAGAGGCCATACGTTTATCTGACCATATTTCTCTTGTCAGATCAAGAGCCAAAGCGCACCCTGCCAAAGTTTGCAGGAATGCTCGCGGACATCGTCCCGCCGGCAACTACCGAAGAGGAGGCGGGTTACCTGGCGGGGCGATCACGGTTTGGGAAATCGCTGTGTCTGTCAGTGACATTATGTCAGGCTGCCGCACCGGTTTCCCGCCAGACCTCGCATTCCCGGACACTTACGTTTTGGCCTCCGCCGTGCTTTCAAGATGCCGCGAAGAGGAGGGACGGCAGATGGAGATGTTGTTGATGGGTGTTTGTCTAAGCGTATTTGGGATGGCGGTTGTCTGTCTGGCTTTCGGGGCTGCGACGCGCGATTTGGGTAACCCGCCCGTCGCGGCGCCCGGGGTCGAGAAGGGAATGGTGAGGGCCGCGGCTTCGCCCGCGCGCTTCTTTGTTGACCCACCGGCGCTCCCCTTGGCGGCGCACACCAGGGTTCCGATCGAAGCCCTGCTGCTCCAGATCGAGAACCACGTCCGTTTGGAATACGCGGCCGCGGAGTGCTTCCTGGAATCTCCCAGCGCTTCGTTGCTGCATAGCCGCACTATGTCCACATTTGTGAACTGAGGCCCGCATGTCCGATATCGACCTCTTCAAAGGATTGGCTCCGGATGAAGCCGAACGCGTTCTGGCGCTCGGCAAGCGGATGGTGGTGGGGGCGGGCACGGAATTGTTTCACCTGGGCGGCGCCGCCGAGAGCATCTACCTGGTGGTGCGCGGGCGCCTGCGTCTGACGCTCCCCATGCAGGTGCGCAGCCATGAGGAGGACGTCCTGGTGGAAGAGCGCGCCAGCGGCCAGACGGTGGGCTGGTCGGCCTTGATTCCGCCCTGCCGGTTCACCTTGACGGCCTCCGCGCCGCTCGAAGCCGAGGTGATCGCGCTTTCCCGCGAGGCTCTGAATGGCTACTTTGCCGCGCATCCCGCCACCGGATACGCGGTGTCTTTGAACGTCTCGTGCGTTATCGGCCACCGCCTGCAGCTCTTCCAGGCCATGTGGCTCCGCGAGGTCCAGCGCATGGTGGAGATGCGCTGTGCGTAGCCGGGCGGCTGGCATCGTACTGGCGCTCTCCGGGCTGGCCGGTCTGGCGGCGGATGGCACCAAGCCTCCTGCCGCCACCGGCGCGCCGGAACACCTCGAAGTACCGCCCCCGCCGTTTTCGGAAGGCATCTTCCCCTGCTCCAACTGTCATGCGGGCATGCCCCCCGACCGCCAACGGCGCGAGTTGACCGCGATGCATACCGACATAGTCCTGAAGCACGACGAAACCCACCGCTGGTGTCTGGATTGTCACGATGCCGATAATCGCGACGTGCTGCACCTGGCCAGCGGAGAACGCGTGCCGTTCGAGGAATCCTACCGTCTCTGCGGCCAGTGCCACGGCGAAAAGTACCGCGACTGGCGCGCCGGCGTTCATGGCCGCCGCACCGGCAACTGGAACGGCGCCAAAACCTACCTGCTGTGCGTGCAGTGTCACAATCCGCACCAGCCGCGCTTCCGCGCGCTAGCGCCCAAACCCGCGCCGCAGCCTCCCAATCGCACCATGAAGTGACCGAGGAGAAACTCCGATGCTAAGCCGCCGCCTGTTCACTCAATCCGCCGTGGGCGCGGCCGCGGGCATGATCCTCACCGCCTGCGGCCCGAAGCGCCTCTACGAAGCGCCCAAAGACCGGATCAAGGCGGCCATCGCCGATCTGGAGCGCGAGTACAAAGAGCAACACGGCAAAGAGATCGAAGTTTCCGATGCCGGGCCGATCCCGGGCGTGCATTTCGCCTATGCGCTGGACCTTTCGCGCTGCGTCGGCTGCCGCCGTTGCGTCTATGCCTGCGTGGAGGAGAATAACCAGTCGCGCGACCCGCAGATCCACTGGATCCGCGTTTTCGAGATGGAAAAAGAAAAGGGCGTGGATTTCTCGCATGCCGACCCCTACTACCATCCCGCCGAGGTCCCCGCGGAAGGCCACTTCTACATCCCGGTGTCCTGCCAGCAGTGCGAGAATCCGCCGTGTACCAAGGTCTGCCCGACTGGCGCCACCTGGGCGGAGAAAGACGGCATCGTCGTCATCGACTACGACTGGTGTATCGGCTGCCGCTACTGCATGGCCGCGTGTCCTTACGGCGCGCGCCACTTCAACTGGGCCCAGCCCACCATCCCGGACAACGAGATCAACCCCAACATGCACTACCTGGGAAACCGGCCGAGGCCTAAAGGCGTGGTCGAGAAGTGCACCTTCTGCATCCAACGCAGCCGCGCTGGCCGCTACCCGGCCTGTGTGGAAGTCTGCCCGGTGGGGGCGCGCAAGTTCGGCAACATACTCGATGCCGATAGCGAGATCCGCTACATCATCGAACACAAGCGCGTGCTGGTGCTCAAAGAGGAATTGAATACGGTACCGAGGTTCTTCTACTTCTATGCCACATGAGACCGCAATCGATAGCATCCGCCTGATCGGTGGCTTCGCACGTGGCAGCGCGAAGCTGATACTCCGGGGGAACCGGGCGTACTGGATGTGGCTCGCGTTCCTGGGCGTACTGATCGTCTCCGGCGCGCTGGCTTACTCCGGCCAGGTGCGCTTCGGCCTGGGCCTGACCGCCATGCGCGACCAGGTGAGTTGGGGCTTCTATATCGGCAATTTCACGTTCCTCGTCGGCGTGGCCGCGGCCGCGGTGGTGCTGGTGATCCCGGCGTACATCTACAACTGGCAGCCCATTCGCGAGATCGTGATTTACGGTGAGCTGCTGGCCATCAGCGCCATCACCATGTGCCTGATGTTCGTGCTGGTGGATATCGGGCGGCCCGACCGTTTCTGGCACCTGATCCCGCCGTTCGGGTTTCTGAACTTCCCGCGCAGCGTTCTGGCGTGGGACGTGATCGTGCTGAACCTGTATTTCGCGGTGAACCTGGTAGTGGCCACGCACATCCTCTACCGTGCCTTTCACGGCAAGCCCTACATCAAGAAGCTGGTGGTTCCCCTGGTGCTGCTCAGCGTGCCTATGGCGGTGGGGATTCACACCGTGACCGCGTTTCTCTACAACGGACTGGCGGCGCGGCCGTACTGGAACAGTTCCATCCTGGCGCCGCAGTTCCTGGCGTCGGCTTTCTGCTCCGGCCCGGCCATTCTGCTGGTCGTTCTGCAACTGTTGCGGCGTTTCACGCCCTTCGAAATTCAGGACGCGGCCATCTGGAAGATCGCCGAATTGATGGCCTATGCCATGTTCCTGAACCTGTTCCTGCACGGAGCCGAAGCGTTCAAGGAGTTCTACTCCAACACCCAGCATCTGGCGTTCACGCGCTATTGGTACTTCGGCCTGGGTTCGCACCACACCCTGGTTCCGTATGCGTGGAGTGCCGTGGCGCTGAACCTGGTAGCGTTCGCGCTTTTCATCTCGCCCACGACCCGCCGCAACCTGATCACGCTCAACATCGGGTGTCTGGCGACGTATGCCGGAGTGTACATCGAAAAGGGAATGGGGCTGATCATCCCCGGTCTGACGCCCGACACGCTGGGCGAGATCTACGAATACTATCCGACCATGACCGAGCTGCGCGTGGCCGCCGGGATCTTCGCCGTGGGATTCCTGCTGTTCACCCTCATGCTCAAAGTCGCCGTGCCCATCTCGCTCGGCGAGTTCACGGACAAGGCAAAGGCTGCCGCTGCGCAGGATGCCGTCATTGCGGGTGCACACACCGCCCAATAGAACTGGAGGCAAACCATGCCCATCGCTCTTCGCCGCTACTTCGACTTCGGCCATACACCGGCCGGAGATGAAAAGGAGCCGATGACACGGCTGGCCAAGGCACTGGCCTGCTGCGCCGTGATCGTTGCCGGAGGGTACTTCGCACTCCTGTACTTGCTGACCAGCCGCTGACAGTCCGTCCAGTGGCCAAGGGAGCCCCGTGGCCCGGGGATTGGGCGCAACCTTGTCCGGCGTACTACGCGCTGCCCGTCGACACACCTTGTACGGCTCGACAGCGGGATCCAGTGCTTCCGCGGAACCGCTCGCTAACACTCGCCGCCTCCGTCCGCGTGAATCGCGGCGAGACGGCGTCGCTAACGCTTTCAGTTACGCCCTGGCCCGAGTGAAGCGGAAGCCGTCCGGCGCCGCCGTCCCTGAAAGGCTCGCCACAATTGCGACATCATGGATGTGAGGTCCCATGAAACGCTTTGCCCTGCCGATCCTGCTCGCCGCCGCGCTGCCGGCCGCCGACTCCCGTATTGCGCCCGCCATGAACGCCTTCACCACCGATTCCTACAAACAACTCACGGTGGGCGACGCGAACCTGATCCTCTCCCCCTTCAACGTCGCCACGGCGCTCTCCATGGCCCTGGCCGGCGCCCGCGGCCAGACCGCCGACGAGATCCAATCCGTCCTGCACGTCCATTACGACTCCACCTACGATGCCGCAATGGGAGACCTGCTCGCCGGCCTCTCCAAGGAAGGCAACACCGGAGGCAATGAACTACATGCCGCGAATGGACTCTGGGTGCAAAAAGGGTTCGCCATCCAACCGGCCTTCGAAACCACGCTCGCCGACAACTACCGCGCCCCACTCACGCCCCTCGATTTCATCGCGAATCCCGAGGCCGCGCGATCCCGGATCAACGGCTGGGCCGAAGAGCACACCAAAGAGAAGATCAAGAACCTGTTACCGGCTGGCTCGCTCGACGCCCGCACCCGCCTGGTCCTCACCAGCGCCATCTACTTCTACGGCAAGTGGCAGGACCCGTTCGTCGCCTCACGGACCCAACCCGCGCCTTTCACCCTGCCTGCCGGCGCCACCACCGAGGCAAGTTTCATGAACCAGACCTCGGACTTCGGCTACACCGAAACGCCCTCCGCACAGATCCTGGAAATGCGCTACGCCGGCACCGGGATGGCCTTCGACGTGCTGCTTCCGAAGACTCTCGCCGGCATTCCAGACCTTGAGAAATCGCTGACGAGGGAAAACCTGTCCGGCTGGCTCGGCAAACTCGCCACGCGAAAGGTGCAATTGAGCCTGCCGAAGTTCCGCGCCGAATCCCAGTTCTCTCTCGGCAAGGCGCTCTCGGCCATGGGCATGCCTGTTGCCTTCACGGGCGACGCCGATTTCTCGGGCATCGACCCGAAACGCGGCCTCGCCATCTCCGAGGTGGTCCACAAGGCTTTCGTGGATGTCTCGGAGCAGGGAACCGAAGCCGCTGCCGCCACCGGAATCGTCATGCGACACGCCATCATGCGCGCGCCGGAGCAGGCCGTCGTCTTCCGCGCCGATCACCCGTTCATCTTCCTGATCCGTGACACGGGAACGGGAGTCGTCCTCTTTATCGGCCGCCTGATGAACCCGCGGTAATGGCCGGAAACGCGGGCGGCGTCAACTGTCTCAGCCTTACGATATTGCCGTATTACGTGCCGCCGTCGATTCCTCAAAATGACGCCATTGCGCAGGCTGCGGCGCCGCGATCTCTGGTGGCAAGGGCTGTTCTGGCCAGGAATCCGTTTGGCCGAGGCCGTGAACTATCGTCTCCCAGAACACCGATTCGGAAATGCTCCGAATCGGCCTGGATCGTCCGGCGGGATGGCGCGGCATGCTGAGCCTCCCGCAGCGGGCCGCCAGCATTCCTTCGCAACCGGCCACTTATCTGACTACGGTAGCCAGTCTTCCGAACACTGTTGGCGCTTTGTGGCGGATGTCGTAGAATTGATGGCGAACGAGCCTTAGCGGAGTATCGGGGCTGAACCGGACGATTAGCGCCAGCCGGCCGGTCGTTCTCTGCGTCAGGCCGCCGGCTGCCCTACTGCCCGTTCCGGCAGCGGGTTGTCCAAGAACAAGTAACAGGGAGCCTGATCACATGACTCGGCGCGCCATCCTGCCAGTGGGGCTGCTCGCCGCAGTCCTGACCTTCCCGCCATCGCCCTCCTTCGGCCAGAACGCGAGCTGTTCTCTCAGCGGCACCGTGTATGACGCGAGCGATGCGGTGGTTCCGAACGCCAAGGTTGTGCTGACCGACGAAGCTACCCACACGGCTCGCGAGACGGTCTCGAACGGCAGCGGGTTCTTCAGTATCTCCGCCATCCAGCCCAGCACTTACTCGGCGGCCATATCGGCGCGGGGCTTCGCCGTCTGGGATCGTGCTCACATCGTCTTCAGCCAGGGTGAGAACCGGAATCTGCCGGGCGTCGTACTGCGGGTTGGAAGCACCGCCGAGCAGGTTCGTGTGTCGGCCTCGGGTGACGCGATCGCACCGCTCGACACCGGCGAGACGCGTCATACGCTGAACGGCAACATATTGACCGATCTTCCCATCGAAGGCCGCAACGTTACCGAACTCATCAAGATCATGCCGGGCATGGCCATGAACAGCGGCCTCTCCCAATACGCATGGAACAGCCAACTCACCCGAAGTAACTCCGGACCGGCCGGACAGTACGTCGCCAACGGGACGCAACCCTGGGGATCGATGACGGTCACCTCCGACGGCGCCAACCTGCTCGACCCCGGCAACCAGGGCACTCAGGTGGCTAACATCAATCCGGACCAGACCGCGGAGGTGACTTCGCTAACCTCGGCCTACGGCGCCGAATATGCCAAGGGACCGGTGACCCTCCAGGCCATCGGCAAGAGCGGCGCATCCGCTTTTCACGGCGCGCTCTACCTCTACGCCACCGACTTCAATCTCGACTCCAACGACTCCTACTGGAAGAGCCTGGGGTTCTCCAAGTCGAAATCCATTCCATCGTATTGCTTTCCCGGCGGCGAGATCGGCGGGCCGGTTTTGATTCCGGGCGTCGGCTTCAATCGATAGCGCGACAAGCTGTTCTTCTACATCGCGCCGGAAGGCATGGATCAGCCCTCAAACCTCGAGACCGTGACCTTCGTTCCCACGGCGCAGATGCTGCAAGGGAATTTCTCACCGCAGTATCTGGCCACTCTCGGCGCGGGATTCGCCAACGCCTATCCCGTCTATGCGGCGGCGCCGGCCAAAAACGGAGGCGCCGCCGAGTATCCCGGAGGAATGATCCCGGAGAGTCTGCTCAATCCCACTTCGCTCGCCTATGCCAAGACCTTTCCACAGGCGGCGTGGGCACAGCCGAATTCGACCGGCAACAACTTCTACGATCTGTTGAGCGCGCGCGCGGATCGCTTTGAATTTCGAGTCAGAACGGATTACGACATCAACGACAAGTACCGGCTGTCTGTGACATGGAACCGTCAGGACGAGTTCAATCGGAATCCGATCGGCATCTGGTACTATCCCGGCAGCGCGCTCCCCTATCCTTCGGGAATGCCGGCGCACCTCGTCTCGAGCGTACTTAGCGGGAACCTGGTGCACATATTCGGTCCCACGTTGACCAACGAGACGGTGTTTGCAGTGGCTAAGTTCCTGAACCCGGTTCGGCTCGCCGATCCCTCGGCGGTCAATCCGGCCACCCTCGGGCTGGGCGGCTATCGGCCTTTGGCGCCCGACCCGTACGTGCCTCAAGTCCCCAATGTTGTGGGAGTCCCCGGTTACTATGCACCTGCCTTTGGCACCAGCTTCCAGCGCGGCGATTTCGGAAAACTGTCGCTCGACCCTTCGCTGGCCGACAATCTCTCCAAGGTGGCGGGCGGCCACGCTCTGAAGTTCGGAGTCTACTGGGACTTCGCCGAAAACGATCAGCCGGGTGGACTCGGGAATTTCCCGCAGGGGCTGGTTGTATTTGGTACCACGGGTGCGGACTCCAGCGGGAACGCGATGGCCGATTTCCTCACCGGCCGCGCGCAGTCCTTCCAGCAGGTGCCCGCCCTCAGCGTATACGACCTGAAGCAGAGCCAGTATTCGCTATACGCTCAGGACCAGTGGAAGGCAACTCGCAGGTTGACCCTGACCTACGGCGTCCGGCTGGATCACATCGGTCAGTGGTATCCTACCGGCGGACCCGGCTTGGCCGTTTGGAACCCGGTCTCATACGACAACACCGGCGCGGCGGGTCCATGGACGGGCCTTCTCTGGCACGGCATCGACGACAGGATTCCCATGTCCGGTTTCCCATCGAAGCCGTTCTTCCCATTGCCGCGCATTGGCATGGCCTGGGACATTTTCGGTCACGGCAAGACAGTGCTTCGCAGCGGCCTAGGAGTGTACCGCTACCAGCTTTCTTTCAACAGCGCCGTCACCGCGGGAACCTACGACGAGCCGACGGGCATCCCCAGTTACACCCTCACCGACCCGGCGAACCTGGGATGGAACTTCGCCCAGTACGGTCTGCCGGGCACGAAGGCGGGTCTCGGGGGAAATCTCGGCGCCTTGCAACAGGGGGACGCCCGGACGCCATACACGGAAGACTACGATTTCATCGTGTCCCAGGTCCTGCCGTGGCGGTCGATTCTGGAAGTCGGGTATTCCGGAAGCCGAAGCCGCGACCTGTTGCTCTCCGGCAACGGCAGCTACGCCGCAACTTTGGGAAACCTGAACAAGACGCCGCCCGGCGCGTATTTTCTGCCGGACCCGGTCACCGGAGCGGTAAACGATCCGGCGTCGGTGGCGATTCCCTTCCAGGACTATCGGCCGCATCAACACTATCAGACGATGTTACTTGTCAGTCATGGCAGTTACCAGAAGTACAATGCGCTGATGGCATCTTGGAAGAGAAAAGCCGGTCCCGCCGTACTCATGCTGAACTACACATTCGGCAAAGTGCTGGGAATCCGCGACGGCGAGTCGGACAACGGCGCCACCAACGGTTCCGCCGCGGACCCGTGGAATCTGCGGGACAACTACGGCGTGCTCCCCTACGATCACACCGGCATTTTCAACGCGGCCTATTCGATCCACCTGCCTTTCCGGGTCCATGGCAGCCTTCTCCTGCGGGGCGTGGCCAACGGTTGGGTGATCGCCGGCACCACCATGCGGCAGAGTGGCGCGCCGATTCAACCCAGTGCCAACGGCAACCTGAATCTCGTCACTACCGGCGGCTTGAATGCCCGGATGTGGCTGGGCACGGATTCGGAGGAAATCCGCCCTGTGCTAACCTGCGACCCGAGCGGCAACCTGAAATCCGGGCAGTACTTCAATCCCGCCTGCTTCGCTCTCGGTCCACGGGGAACGAATGGCCCGTCGGTCTGACCCTATATCAAGGGACCAGCCTACTTCAACAGCGACCTCTCGATGCACAAGGAGTTCCAAGTTGCCGAACGCACTCTCGAGTTCCGGATTGCCGCCTTCAACTTTCTGAATCACGCGCAGCCCCAGTTCACGGGATCCGATCTGCAGTTGACCTTCGCGGCACCGGTGGCGGGCACCAGGAATTCCAACGCCCTCACCACGGGCTACCCGGTCTACTCGGTGGGCTTCCGCATGGTGCAACTGGCGATTAAGTACAAATTCTGACGCAGGCCGGCCGCCAGTGCGATTGGGCGTAGCCGCGTTGGAGCGCCCCGGAACGCCGGGCCGAGCCATCCAGAGGATCGTGGAGCTGCGTCCGGACTTGGTCCTGCTGGACATCCAGATGCCCGGCTGCACTGGCTTGGAAGTGGTGGCCTATCTCAGGATCGTGCAGATTCGAAATCGTTTCGACATGAGTTTGTTCCTCGCTGCTCCATTCCCACTGAACGTTGGACACCGCCAACCTACCCATTGGCGCCCGGAAAACTGGCATTCGCGGCTCCATACGGGAAATGCCCGGTGGTGAGCGATCCTTTCGCGGCTTCGTGGGTCGGGGCCGCTTCCGCCGGGTGCGCGACATGGAAGTGACGAGATCGCGGCAACCGCTCTCCGTTCCACGCGGAACCGTGAGCGTCAGCGAGCGGCCCGAACCTGGGGACGACTCTGCCCGGCGCCCGCGGCCTCCCACACGCAGCCTGCTGCCTGCCGCCCGACGTCGCGTGACAAGGGCCGGCGTGCCGCTCGGGCCGCTCGCTGAGAAGCAGTGAAAGAATAAACAATGAGCCGAATCCGCAATTTCTCGAAGGCATCCAAAATGTATCCCCCGCCCTCCGCGATCGAATGTGGGGCCTCTCGGCGCGGAAATTGTTTCGGCCGATTCGGAGAGTCGCGCGCCGGACCGATTTTCCCCGGCTTCTGACGCTCGCGGTTCCGTGGGGCTTCCCCGGGGGGCTTCACTTCCATGTCGCGCTTGACCGGCCAATCCCCTGACTACGAGAGGCCCAATTGCGCGCTATCCGGCGCGGCAGCGCCGGTCAGCATCACAACCAACAGGCAGAAGGCAAAGAACTTTTCTTTTTCGTTTGACTTCTTCCAAAAACAGGTCACACTTGATCGCGACCTTCCGGCGCCCTCACGGAAGAATGAGGAAAGATTGGCCGGTCAAGTCGCACACCCGCTTCCGCCGGCGCCCTTGCGGGTTGCAGAATTGATCAACGGGGATTTCCAGGAGGTTCACCGGGAATGTCGTTGCCATACGGCTATCCGCGGCTGGAAGTGGACGGCAGCGGGAAGTATGGCAGGCGGGCAGCGCCGGCGCTGCTCAGGCGCCAATGACGAGATCGAGGCCGGCAGCGCCGGCGAACGCCCGGAAATCCCGATCTCGCGTAAGGAGAGGAATCCCGCGATCGATACAGCTTTGGGCAATCAGGGCGTCGCCGAGACGCGCCTTGCGGCCCTTTGCCAGGACCTTGGCGCGTAACTCGCCTGCCCGCTGCCAATAGCCCGGCCCCACCTCGATGAGCGGCAGTTCCGAAAGCGTCCGTGAAACTTCCGAAGGAAGCCGCGGATCGCTCAACACTTCGGTGAGCACCGCGGGCGCCATCAGCACTTGGCGGTCCTGGAGCGCCCTGTCGAGCAGATCGGCGTCCTCGCCGCCGTCTCCCTGAAGGAACGCGATCCAGGTGCTGGTGTCGACCGCGATCACCTGTCGGCCTTCAGCTCGGCTAAGGTGCGCGTAAAGCGGACTTTCCCCCGGAGTTGGCGCAGCCGCGCGTAGGCCTGCGACGCCGCAACCAGTTGCAGGCCGGTACGAACGGTCTGGGTGATGCCACTACCGCTGGCTCGTTGGGCCCTTTCGAGGAGCTCGGGCGGCACCTCGACGGTGATCTTGCGCGCAGTCTCCATTGCGTTTCAGTATACCATACACGATACCAGCATTGAATATGGCCCCGCTCCCGCGCAGCAGTCTCGGAATTGGCGCGAGACAGAAATGGGGGCAGTGGAGTGGATGTGGGTCGCGGGGGGGGCAGCGTTCCTACTGGCCGTCGAACGACGGGGGTCTCCTGGCGGGGCATGACTCCACGGGAAGAGGGTCGAGTTGTCAAAGAGCAACGGAGCGGTGCCAGCCGTCCGCACGGCGTGGGCGTCAACCGGTGTCGGGCGGACTGCTGCTCCCCAAGCTCAACCAGAGATAGGTGAACAAGTCCATGGCGGAGCGCACGCCATGCTCGCCACGGTGCAGGTAGCGCAACCGGTAGAGGCGTTCGATCACCAGGGCCAGTGCGGTCAGCAGCCATACGATCAGGATGCTGTTGGGATGGTGATGGCAGATGTGCTCCATGCCATAGCGGTTCTTGCCGTCGTTGAAGCCTTGATTCTCGATCTCCCAGCGGCTTTTGGCCATGCGGTAGAAGCTCAGGCTGCCCAGTTTGGCAATGGAGAAGTCGGTCAGCCATTCGGCTTCGACGACGGTGCCGTCGCGTTTGTGCTGGTGGTAGCGCAGCACACGCACGGCAGGCCAGTCGAGGGTTTCCCAAGGGGCGAAGTCATCCGCGTCCCAGACCTCGACGCGGTCGTGTCCCACCTGGTACACAGCCTGAGGTGGTTGGCCATCGAAGCGGGCGCGCACGGCGGCGGCCAGCAGGGGCAGGTTCTCTTTGAGGCGTGCCACAACCGGCAGTCCGACATCCCCGGTGGTGTGCAGGAAAGGGGCCGTGGCGTAAGCGCCGTCTCCCACGACATAGTCGGCAAAGCGCGGTCCCAGGTGGGCTGCCGCGCGCCGCAGCAAGCGCTGTGCGGCGGCATACTCGCTGTCGCCCGGTCCGTAGGGCTCCACATCCACTGGCAGTGTTAAACCGGTGCCCACCACACTGATGAGCACAAAGTGATGCAGCGAGCCGTGGACCTCGCCCTTGGGATCCTTCACCGGGTCGCACAACGCGCAAGGCTCTTTGTACGTACGTCCCGCGCCTGTTCCGTCCAGCGCCAATCCGATGAAGGGGCTGTTTTCGAAGGCCTTGTTGCGCTTGGCCTGGTGGAGCGCGGACGCCAGAGCCAATCGCGTCGTTTCAGGGTCCATGCGCTCGGTGCAGTAGGCCAAGGCGTCATCCCCGAACCGACCTTTCAAGCTCAGTTCCGTGCGCACCGGGGAATGCGCCAACCATTCCAGGCGCAAGAAGCTCACGGCGCGCAGAATATGTCCGATCACCACTGCCCAGACCAGATCTCGCGCGGGGATGTGGGGGTGGACCCGGCCGTCGCCCGGCCGGTGGAAGTAGGACTTCAGGCCCAGACAGTGACAGGCGTAGTTTTGGATTTGGCGAACATGCGGTCCCTTCAACGGGGCTGCTGCTTGCGCCGCAGCACGAGCAACTCGGCGTTGGCGGCGAGGACCTCGCGCAGAGCGTCCTGAAAGGCGCGGCCGGCCGCGACGCGCTGGCGGACGTTGTCCACCCAGTCTTTGGGAATGCGCTCGACCCGCTTCTTACCCGCGGCCATAAAAGTCAGCGACCAAGCGGGGTGGCCGTCTCCCTTGGCGCAATGGCAGGTGGGCTTCCCGCAGCGGGTATGGCTGACGGACAGAGAGCCCGGAAGCAGATCCTGGGGGAGTTGGAATTGGCGAAGCAGCGCAAATTTGCGTTGGCGGAGGCGGGCAGCCTCGGGGCCTTTGGGTTCAAACTCCATCTTGACGTAATACTACTACAAGAACAGTCGCAGTGCAATGCAAATTAGCGAGCGCGAAAATAGGCGGGTTCTGAGACAAGCTACGTCCGAGCCACCCTGTCCCGTCTTCTCAATGGCTTATCGGATTCTGCGTTATTGAGGTTCCGAAACGGCTGTCGTCCCCTGTCCGCTGGTCGCCTCAGACCGACCCGCTGGAGCAGCCCCAGATCGCCAGCGGCGTGCTAGAATCCACGGCCATGGGACTCCTTGACGTGTTGTTTGACAAGTTTCTCGACGGGGTTGCGAACGTCATCCAGTTCTCCCTGAATTACCGCCTGAGGCATCCGAAACCGCTGTCGCAGACTGGCCAGCGGAAAGCATCCGTGCTGCTGATGGACGTTTACAAGAAGGGCCACTATCAGTTCGCCTACGAAGTCGCCCGCTCGCTCCAGGATGACTTCTTCTGCGCCTCGATGCTGGTGCAAATGGGCCTTTTCCGCGAAGCGGAGCAGACCTTTTTGAAGGTTGTTGCCTCTCAGAAGGGGCCGAAGCAGGCGGCTCTGGCTAACGAAGCCCTGGGACAGCTATTCCTTTTCCAGCAGGGTTACGAGAAAGCGCAGGAGTGTTTTAAGGCCGCCCTTCAACTGTGGCCGGAGCGAGGAGCGACGCACCGGTGTATCGCGGAGGTCTGGTTACGCCGCGGAGACAACGCGCCGGACGCCCTGCGGGAGGCGCGCCTGGCGGTGGAGAAAGAGAGAGCCGGCGAGGGCATCACGCCGCTCACGAAAGCCATTAATCTTAGCGAAGACCTCGCCACGCTGGCTTGGGCGCAGGCGGCGAACGGCGGAGATGCGGCCGAAGTGGATCGACTCGCGGCGGAGGCCGCCGGCCTCTGCAACGGTTTCCCGGTTACGTCGACAGCGCAGGTGCACGTCCACTGCGGGATGGCATACGCTGCGCTCGGCGACTCGGCCAAGCGGGCCCAGCATTTCGAAGAAGCGGCGCGCGTGGACCCGCAGGGGATTTGGGGCCGGGAGGCAACCAGAGCCGCCGGCGTCCCCCGGTAGAGGCGCATCGGGATCTGCCGCGGGCGAGGGGCGCGGCGTTTTCGGAACGCTCACCCCCGGCCTCTCCAGTTCACCTTGTTATACTGGCTCTATCCATGCCCCGAGTCCGCTTCGCGCCTTCTCCCACGGGCTTTTTGCACATCGGGAGCGCGCGCACTTTCGTTTTCAACTGGCTGTATGCCCGCCACCACGGCGGCGCCATGATTCTGCGCATCGACGATACCGACGTGGAACGCAACACCGAAGCGTCGCTGCAATCGATTTTCGAAGGGCTTCGCTGGCTCGATCTGGGCTGGGATGAGCAGTACCGGCAGTCCGAGCGGCTGGCACTGCACCGGCAAATGGCCGACGCGATTTTCCGCAAGGGGCTGGCCTATCGCGATTTCACCCCGGCGCAGACCGGCGAGACCTCCCGCTCGGGCGCGCAGGGAACCTGGCTGTCGAACGCCGAGATGCGCGAGATGCCGGCCGAAGAGAGCGACCGCCGCGCCGCCGCGGGCGAACCCTTCGCGCTGCGGTTTCGCGTGCCGCGCGATCCCGAGCGCCCGGTGCGCTTCACCGACGGCGTGTACGGCGAGCAAACCAAGTCCACCGCCGATATCGAGGATTTCGCCCTGCTGCGCACCGACGGCATGCCCACCTATCATCTGGCCTCCTGCGCCGATGACGCCGATCTGCGCATCAGCCACATCATCCGCGGCCAGGACCACCTCACCAACACCTTCAAGCACGTGCTGATTTTCGAGGCCGCCGGCTGCGAACCGCCCGCCTTCGCCCACCTGCCGCTGCTGGTTGCGCCCGACGGGACCAAGCTCTCCAAGCGGCGCCACGGCCCGGTGGTCAGCGTGACCACCTATCGCGACGCCGGCTTCCTGCCGCACGCCTTCGTGAACTTCCTGTGCCTGCTGGGCTGGTCGCCCAAGGACGACCGCGAGCAGATGCCGCGGCAGGACTTGATCGACGCGTTTTCGCTCTCCGGCATCAACCGCAGCAACGCGGTGGTGAACTTCACCGAAGCCGACCCGTTCGATCCCAAGGCGGTGTGGCTGAACGCGCGAGACCATCCGCACCATGCCGGTGGAGCAACTCACCGCGCGAACTGCTGCCGGTGGTACGCGGGGCGGGTTTCGCGGTGGATGAGAGCACCATGGCGCGGATCACGCCGCTCGTCCGCGAGCGCATCCGCCTGCTGCGCGACGTGCTGACGGTCGGCGACTTCTTCTTCGCCGCGGAGTTGGCGCCTTACGAAACTTCCGAACTGATTCCGAAAAAGGGCGACGCCGCGATGGCATTGCGCGTGCTGGAGCGCGCGCTTGAAACGCTGGCGCGCGCCGAATTCACCCACGACGGTCTGGAAAGCGCGCTGCGCGCCGCCGCCGGCGAACTGGGGATCAAAGCCGGCCAGATGTTCGAGCCCATCCGCGTGGCGGTGTGCGGCCGCAAAACGGCTCCGCCGCTGTTCGGGACGCTGGAAGCACTGGGCCGCGACACCTGTTTGCGGCGCATCCAACTGGCCATCGAAAAGTTGAAAACGATATGAGCGAGAACAAACCCGACGGCACGCCGGATGCGGCGAGCCCGAACCAACCGGCCGAGCCGGCCGCCACGCAATCGAATTTCGTCCGCGACATCATCCTCGACAATCTGAAGACCAACAAGTACGGCGGAAGGGTGCACACGCGCTTTCCACCGGAGCCCAACGGCTACCTGCACATCGGCCATGCCAAGTCGATCTGCCTGAATTTCGGCCTGGCGGCGGAGTTCGGCGGCAAGACCAACCTGCGCTTCGACGACACCAATCCCGAAAAGGAAGAGACCGAGTACGTCGATTCCATCATGGAAAACGTCCGCTGGCTGGGGTTCCAGTGGGAAGGCAAGCCGTTGTATGCGTCGGACTATTTCCAGCAACTCTACGAGTGGGCGGTGCAGTTGGTCAATGAAGGAAAGGCTTACGTCTGCGATCTGACGGGCGACGAAGTGCGCCAGTACCGCGGCACGCTGACCGAGCCGGGCAAGGAGAGCCCCTATCGCAGCCGTTCGGTGGGAGAGAATCTCGACCTGTTCGAACGCATGCGCGCCGGCGAGTTTCCGGACGGCTCGCGCACGCTACGCGCCCGGATCGACATGGCGGCCAAGAACCTCAACCTGCGCGATCCGATCATGTACCGCATTCTGCACGCCGAGCATCACCGCACCGGCAACCAGTGGTGCATCTACCCGATGTACGATTTCGCGCACGGCCAGTCGGATTCCGTCGAGGGAATCACCCACTCCATCTGCACCCTCGAGTTCGAAGACCACCGGCCGCTGTACGACTGGTACGTGGAAGCCCTCGGCATCTATCATCCGCAGCAGATCGAGTTCGACCGGCTCAACCTGACTTACACGCTCCTGAGTAAGCGCAAGTTACTGCAGCTCGTGCAAGACGGCCGCGTCAGCGGATGGGACGACCCGCGCATGCCCACCCTCGCCGGCATCAAGCGGCGCGGTTACACGCCGGAGGCCATCCGCGCCTTTTGCAAGTCCATCGGCGTTTCGAAAACCAATGGCACCATCGAGCTGGGCCTGCTGGAACACCACGTCCGCGAGGACCTGAACCGGCGTGCGCTGCGCGTTATGGCGGTGCTGCGCCCGCTGAAAGTGACGATCGACAATTACCCCGAGGGCCTGGTGGAGGAAATGGAGGCCATCAACAATCCCGAGGACGCTTCCGCCGGCACGCGCCAGGTGCCGTTCTCGCGTGTGCTCTACATCGAACAGGACGATTTCCGCGAGGACCCGCCGAAGCAATACTTCCGCCTCTCGCCGGGCAGGGAAGTCCGCCTGCGGTACGCGTATTTCGTCACCTGCACACACGCGGTAAAGAACGAGCGCGGTGAAGTGGTCGAGATCCACTGCACCTACGATCCGGCGTCGAAGGGCGGTAACTCGCCCGACGGGCGGAGGGTGAAGTCCACCATTCATTGGGTATCGGCGCAGCACGCCGTGGACGCGGAAGCGCGCATCTACGAGACGCTGTTCGCCAAGGCGGACCCGGGCAAGGTTGAAGAGGGTGCCGATTTCACCGCCAACCTCAACCCAAATTCGCTGGACGTGCTGGCGTGCAAGCTGGAGCCCTCGCTGGCCTCCCCGGCCGAGGGCGCGCTCTACCAGTTCGAGCGGCTGGGGTATTTCTGCGTGGACCGCGATTCGGCAGCCGGCAAGCCGGTGTTCAACCGCACCGTGGCGCTGCGCGACACCTGGGCCAGGATCGAGAAGCGGGACAAAGGGAAGTAGGCCTAAAAAGGCAATGTTAGCCACAGATAAACACAGATGAACACAGATAAGACAATCCGTTTTTATCTGTGTTCATCTGTGTTTATCTGTGGCCCAAAATCGTTTTCCGCGAGCTCAAAATGATCATACTGGGAATCGGCGGGATCCACGGGGATGCCGCCAGCGCCATTTTGAAGGACGGTAAGCTGAGCGCGGCCGTCGAGGAATCGAAACTCACGCGCCTGCATAGCCGGGCGGGCGGGCCGGGCGAGTTGCCGGAACATTCCATCGCGGCTTGCCTGGAACTGGCGGGCGTGCGGCCGGAGGAAGTGGATGCCGTGGCGCTGGCGCGTCCGCTGCCGGGGCCGGACTTTCACCTCAAGCTGCGCGCGCAGTTTCCCAACAGCCGCATCGTGGTGCTGGAGCATCACCGCGCCCACGCCGCGTCGGCGTACTATGCCTCGCCGTTCGACGAAGCTACCGTGCTGACGCTCGACCGCGGCGGCGATTTCCGCTGCGGCTCGCGCTGGCAGGCTCGCGGCACCGCGATGTCGCTCGAACAGGAACACTATTCCCCGGATTCGCTCGGCGAACTCTACGGCCGCGTGACCGAGTTGCTGGACTTCCACTCCAACGAAGACGAGCACAAAGTGCAGTGGCTTTCGGCCGCTGGCGACGACCGCTACCAGGGCCTGTTCCTGGAACTCCTCAACCTGACCGGCGACGCGCCGCGGGTGGACCGGTCGTTCTTCAGCACCGAGCGCGTGCGCCATGGCGGTTTCGGCGCGCGGTTCTACCAGGGGTTGGGCCTCGAGGACGGGCAGCCCATCCCGGAATCGCACCGCGCCCACGTGGCCGCCGGCATGCAGCGGGCGCTCGAAGCGGCGGTGGTCAGCATGGCGGGCCAGGGCCGCAACCTCTGCCTGGCGGGCGGATTGGGATTGAACGCGCTGCTGGTGGCCGCGCTGGAGCGCGCCTCCGGATTCGAGAACGTCTTCGTGCAGCCGGTTGCGGGGAACGCGGGGACGGCGCTGGGCGCGGTGCTCGAAACCTGGCACGGCACGTACCGGCGCGAGGAGCGGGTGACGCTCGACACGCTGTCGCTGGGCCCGGCGTTCACCGCCCCGGAGATCAAACTGGCGCTCGAAAACTGCAAGCTCCGCTTCCGCTACCTGCTGACGGTGGAGGAAACCATCGACACCGCGGTAGCCCAACTCAATGAGAATCGCATTGTGGCGTGGATGCACGGGCGGATGGAGTTCGGCGCGCGCGCGCTGGGCAATCGGAGCATTCTGGCGTCGCCGCTCGACCCCTACTCGACCGAGAATCTGAACGCCTATATCAAGCATCGCGAGGCCGGCCGGAAGTTCGCCGCGAGCGTGCCGGCGGAGTTGGCGCCGCAATATTTCGAGGTGGGCGCCAACGCCCGCTTCCTCTCGACGGTGGGCCGGGTGCGGCCGGAGCATCGCGAACGCTTCGCCGCGGCGCTGCTCGCCGGCGGCATGGCGCGCGTTCACACGGTGGACCGCGACGAGAACCCGCTGTACTGGAAGCTGCTCCACGCCGCCGGCAAGGCTACCGGACTGCCGGTGCTTTACAACACGTCGTTCAACCTGTTCGGCGAGCCCCTGGTATGCACCCCGCGCGACGCGGTGCGGAGCTTCTACGCGTCGGGCATCGACGCGCTGTTCGTGGGGCAGTTCTTTTTGCAGAAGTAGTAGACTGAACACATGTTCGAGAAGTACACGGAGAAGGCGCGCCGCGTCATCTTCTTCGCGCGCTACGAAGCGTCGCAGCACGGCGAGCCGTACATCGAGACGCCGTGCCTGCTGCTGGCGATTCTGCGCGAAGACAAGAAACTGATGGCGCGGCTTTTGCCCGCGGGATCGTCCGTAGCCGCCCGGCTGCGCAAGGATGCCGAGGCGTTGCTTCCCGTCAACGAGGCGGTCTCCACCAGCGTAGACCTGCCGCTGAGCCACGCGTCCAAACGGGCCTTGGCCTACGCGGCGGAGGAATGCGAACAACTCCAGGACGACCTTATCGCCCCGGGACACCTGCTGCTGGGGTTGCTGCGGGAAAACGGGGCCGAAGCCGGCTGCCTGAAAGCGTATGGAATCGGTCCGGAAGAGGTGCGTAAGGCTCTGGATTGGGCCGAATCCGAGACTGGCCGCGACGCCGGGCAGGCACTGGAGCAGGATGAGGACTTGATGCGCCGCCGAACGGAGTTCCTCAAAGCGCTCACGGAGCTGCCACCGGATCGCCTGCAAGCCGGGTTGACCCTGCTGAAAGCGTTGGCTTCCGATAGGTTCGAAGTAACCGGCACCGGCCCCGACGGCCCGTTCCATTTCTCCTTCGGCGGCGAGTCCGAATGACTGGGCTTTCTTTGAAGCCTTAGCCGGAATCCGCATAACGCGGATTGCGTTCAGAGCGGTCATGGTACAATCGTGAGGCGGTCGGAACCTGGGAACCGAAACGCGGACCTATCGTTCGCCAATAGATACATCGAGTCAGGTGGAACCGTGACGACTTGGCAGTTTAATCCGGCCACCCCAGCCGGTAGAAGAATGTGACGGAATACGGAGGGTATCCATGGCTAATTCTTCGACGCATCTGACTGCGCCTTTCTTAAAATTCTCAAAACAGGCTTTTCGCGCGATGCGGCTGATCGATATTGCCACCGGCAAATCGGATCTCCTGAGCGAACACACCGCTTGGCTGACGGAAACCGCTCGCGCAATACCGGACGATCGCGACTTCACCGTTTATATTTTTGGCTACGCTTCAAAGCTGGGCTTTCAGGGTGAAGGCGCCCAGCAGTCGGATGCGTCGAATGTGACACTGTCGTTCGCCCGGGCAAGCCAGGCGGCAAGAGCCCTGGAGTCGGCGAATGCGAGGGCTACCACGCGCATCGACCTGTTCAGGGCGGAAGGCAGCGCGGGTTATTCGGCGCCGGGCACGGATGACTCGGGGCTTTGGCGGGCGGTCGAGGTGCACGTATTCCTGGATGACGCTCCTCCCCCGCCGCCGCAAACCACTCCGGCCGATCCCTGCCCCGGTGGCCGCCGCTATCGAAAATGGTCGATCGCGACTCCCGGCGGGTTTAGTGGAAGCCCGTTTCCGGGGGCCGTGCTTGCGGGAAACGTCGTGGCTTTCCGCAACGAAGAGGGCGCCCCCGTTATCCACTACTACTTCGTCCCCGGTGCGGGCGCCGGTTTTTCCTATTCCGGCCCCAAGCTCAAGGCGATATGGGGGTTTCTCAAGGGGCTATTTGGCGGGTTCACCTACTTCGGCATGTCCTGGTCGAGCTTCACAGCCGACACTGCGTTCAATTTCTCCGACTTGAACGGTGCTAACTGCCAAATTAAGTCGGCCGGCGCCGGCGTGGGCCCGGGTTATCAAAAGTGCAAGGTTTCGGTCTCCGGTCAAGTGTGGTTTCGCGAGCCAAGCGGTAAGTGCATGTTCGCGACTCAGGACTTCTTTACGGACGTGGACACAAGCGGCAAGGACATCCAGTTAGGAGTCGGTGGATCCGTCGTAGGTGGCCCGTTGATTAAGATACAATAGGAAGATCTCTACGCCCGGCGACGGGCTCCCCGCTTGTCTGAAGAGGTGCGGAATCGACCTTGGAACGGCGGGCTCGGAGTTCTTGAATGACCGATCCTAAACAAGACTGGCTCTCCGCCGCGCGGGCCGCCATCGAAATCGAAGCCGCTTCGCTCGCCCGCGCCGCGGCGCGTCTGGACGGCGAACTCATCCGCGCGGTCGATCTCATCCTGGACCACCCCGGCAAGGTCGTGGTTACGGGCATTGGCAAGTCGGGGCACATCGCACGCAAGATCGTCGCCACGCTGTGCAGCACGGGCACGCCGTCGGTGTTCCTGCACCCGGCCGAAGCGGTGCACGGCGACCTCGGAATCTACGAGCCGGGCGATCCCACGGTGCTGATCTCGAAGCACGGCGGCTCGCCCGAACTGCTGGCGCTGGTGCCGCTGCTGCACGATTTCCGTTCGCCGCTGATCGGCATTCTGGGCAGCGCGGCGTCCCCTCTGGCCGCGCGCATGGACGTGCTGCTGGACGCGTCAGTGGAGCGCGAGGCCGACCCGCACAACCTGGCGCCCACGGCCAGCGCGGTGACAGCGCTCGCCCTCGGGCACGCCCTGGCCATCGCCCTGATGTGCGCGCGCGGCTTCACGCCCGAGGAATTCGGCCGCTTCCACCCCGGCGGGCAACTGGGCCGCAACCTGCGCTTGTCGGTGCGCCAGGCGATGCACGCCATCGGCGACGTGGCCAGCGTGGCGCCCGAGACGCCGCTCAAGGAAGTGATCATCGCCATGACACGGCGTCCGCTGGGCGGCGCCTGCGTGGTCTCGCCCGGCGGCACGCTGGCCGGGATCGTCACCGACGGCGATTTGCGGCGCGCGCTGACGGACCATGACGACGTTCGCGGCCTGCGCGCGGCGGACGCCATGACACCGAAGCCGGTGACCATCGGTCCCGAAGCCACGCTGGGCGAAGCGCTGGAGCGGATGGAGCGGCGCCAGTCGCAGATTTCCGTGTTGCCCGTTGTGGACGCCGCCGGCCGCGCGCTGGGGCTGCTGCGGCTGCACGATGTTTACCTCGGGCCGTAGGAACTCAGGAAATGCGCCGCGCGGACGATCGGTCTGCCCTCATGGCTGCCCAGCCGCAACAGGTCCCGGTCGTTGGTGACGATGAGATCCGACCCGGCCTCCGCCGCGCATTCGAGAATGCGGTTGTCGTCTGGATCCTCGGCCACCTCGATTGTGCGCGTGGGCTGGACCCGGTTCACCACGTTCTGCAACTGCAATTTCGCAAAATGCAGCCTGTACCCCTCCCAACCGAACTTGTCGCGCAGAACGCCGGTCGTCTCGTCCAGGATGGCATCTGAGGTATCCAGGCGAATCTTCCCCGCGCGGGCCAGCCAGAGCAGCCAAACCCCAGCCCCACCAAATTGCAGAGCGGACACGTACACGTTGGAATCGAGAGTCGCGCTGAGCACTAGCTTCCGCGCTGCTCGCGCCGCCATTCCTTGACGACGCCCGGAATGTCCTCTTCAGCGTAGCCGGACGCGATGCCCCGGTCCAAGCCATAGGCGAGTAGGTCCTGCCATCGGCGCTCCTCGGCGCGGTCCTCGACCTTGTCGCCGAGCCACTGTTCCAGGGTCTTGCCCTCGGCCTTGGCGGCGGCTTCGAGCCTTGCGACCAGTTCTTCGGGTAGAGTCACCAGCATACTGCCTCTCTTTTCAGCCTACAGCATCCCGAGCCTCCATGCTTCCGCACGGCCACCCCGCCCCACAGTGGGAGAATAGAGGTTTCGCATGGTCCCTCGGAATCCCCTCGGCCTCGGCACGGGCGATCTTGTGCTGCTCGCCATCGCCGCGCTGCTTGCGCTCATCGGCCTGGCCTGGCGGTCGCGGCTGGAACTGTACGCGCGCCGGCTGGCGGAACGGGCCGGCTGGGCCATGCTGTTCTTCTTCCTGCTACCCATCGTGCTGCGGCTGGCGCTGCTGCCCAGCCATCCCGCGCCCACGCCGGAGGTGTACGACGAATTCGGCCACCTGCTGATGGCGGATACCCTGCGCCATTTCCGTCTGGCCAATCCCCCGCACGCGCTGCCACAGTTCTTCGAAACCTTCTTCGTGCTGCAGGAGCCGACGTACAGCTCGATCTATCCCGCCGGACCGGGCCTCGTGCTGGCCATCGGATGGACGCTTTTCGGCACGCCGTGGGCGGGCGTGCTGCTGGGCATGGGCGCGTTTTGCGCGCTGTGCTATTGGATGCTGCGCGGGTGGACAGCGCCCGGATGGGCCTTCGCCGGCGGCCTCGCGGCGGTGATTCAATTCGGGCCGCTGTGCCCGTGGACCAATAACTACTGGGGCGGCGGCGTGGCCGCGGCGGCGGGATGCCTGGTGTTCGGGTCGCTCTCGCGCCTGCGCCGCCAGCCCCGCACGCGCGACGCGGTTCTGCTGGGCGTAGGGCTGGGGATGCACCTGCTGACGCGGCCGTACGAATCGCTGTTTCTTTTCGCCGCCGTGGCGCTGTTCTTCGCGCCGGTGCTGTGGCGCCGCCCCGAGTTGCGCGGGCTGCTGAAGTGGCTGCCCGAGACCGCCATCGTGCTGCTGCCGTTCCTGGCGCTCACGCTGTTCCAAAACAAGGCGGTGACGGGCAGTTGGACCACGCTTCCCGAGGCTCTCAGCCAGTATCAGTACGGCGTGCCGGCCTCGCTGACTTTCCAGCCGCATGCCACGCCGCACCGCGAGCTGACGCCGCAACAGGAGATGGATTACCGCATGCAGCGCGGATTCCGCGGCGAGAAACCGGAAACCCTCGCCACTTACTTCCTGCGCCTCGAATACCGCGTGCGGTATTACCGCTTCTTCTTTCTGGCGCCGCTCTACCTGACGCTCGTGGCATTTCTGTTCCGCCTGCGCGAGCCGCGGTTTCTGTGGGTGGCGGCGACGGCGGCGCTATTCGCCCTCGGCGCCAACTTCTTTCCGGCCTTCCAGCCGCACTACGTCGCCGGGATCGCGTGCCTGTTCGTGCTGATGAGCGCTGCGGGCCTCGATACGCTGAGCCGCTGGCGCATCGGCGGCCGGCCGGCGGGCCTGGAAGCTACGCTCCTGGTGGCGGCGCTGTGCGCGGCCCACTTCCTGTTCTGGTACGGCCTGCACCTGGCGGATGGCTGGGACGTCTCGGCGGCGCTACGCCAGTACGAAACCTGGGATGCCGTCAACCACACCAACCCGGAGCGGCGCATTTACGTCAACCGCAAGCTGGCGCAGATGCCGGGCAAGCTGCTGGTCTTCGTGCGGTACCTGCCGAAGCACATTTTTCAGGACGAGTGGGTGTACAATGCGGCGGACATCGACGGGGCCCGCGTGGTGTTTGCCCGCGACCTGGGCGCCGAAGCCAACCAGCAACTCCGCGACTACTTCCCGGACCGGGCGGTGTGGCTGCTGGAGCCGGATTATCCGGTGCCCCAGGTGACCTGGTTTCCGCGGCCGATGCCATCGCCGTTTCTGACGCCCGAGTAGGCCCCCACCCGCAACACCCGTGTCCACCGCTCCCGGACGGCCGCGGCCCCGGCGCGCGCCAGCGCCGCTCCGCAAGAAGCCGCGAACGAACGACTTGTCTCGCAAAAGCGCAGAGCCCGCAAAGCAGGACCCATCCGCTCTCTTGGCGGACTGTGCGGCTTTGCGGGCGATTGTGGCGGCGTCCGCCCGCCGGGGAACAAACCGGGCCCATCCGTCGTATATGCTGGATGAATCGGACAGGAGGTCGAACGATGTTCTGCCATGCGTGCGGCAGGCTAATCCAACCGGGTCACCAGTATTGTGCGGCTTGCGGGACGGCGGTGGGAGGTTTCCGGGCCGCCCAGGGAGTGGCGCCGGCGCAGAGCCGCGTTGCCGGCCACATACGAAACCTGGGGATCGTGTGGATCGTGTTTTCGGCTTTGCGTGTCCTGCCGGTCATCGGCCTGCACTGGATCCGGCCATTCGGGTTCGGCGAAGGTTGGCCGTTCTGGGGCGGTTTCCCGGGGCACCTGCTGGGTATCCTCCACGTGTTCGCCGCCATCTCGGCGTTGCTGGGCCTGCTCGGCATCCTGGTGGGTTGGGGACTGCTGACCCGGCAGCCTTGGGCGCGCGTGGTGGCGATCGTCTTCGGATGCATTGCCCTGATCCACTTTCCGTTCGGCACCGCGTTGGGCATCTATACGTTGTGGGTGCTGCTGCCGGCGGAGTCCGAGCAGGAGTACCGGCGGTCGGCGCGGGCATGATGTCCCCCCGGCGTCCGGCATACCCTCACATCTAAGCCCTTCAAACGTTGTACAATTACAGTCGCCGATTGGTTTGCGATTGTTCTACTTGCCCGTAAGGGCCTTTTGGGGGGCTGTGATGGAAAGTAAACCTGCGCAGAATATCCAGGATAGTTTTTTGAACAACGCCCGGAAGGACAAGATCGTCATCACGATCTATCTGATGAGCGGCGTCAAGCTGTCGGGCCGGATCAAGAGCTTCGACAAATATTCGCTGGTATTGGAAACCAACAACCAGGAGCAGTTGATCTTCAAACACGCGGTGTCCACGGTAGTGACGCAGAAGGCTCCGCACAGCGTGCACGGCACTACCCAGATGGCCGCGGCCGCCGCGGGATCGGCTGGCGTGCCGGGTCCGCCGGTCCAGCCGGAAGCCCCGGAGGCATAGCGCACGGCACTCCGCACCGCGGCTCCCGAACGGACCATCCTGGTAGGGCTGGACTGGAAAGCCCGCAGCCCCTCCGCGCGCAATCCTCGCGTGCCCGTGGACGAATCCCTGGACGAACTGGCGGAGTTGGCCTCCAGCGCCGGCGCCCGGGTTGTGGAGCGCCTGGTGCAATCGCGGGCCGCGCCCGACGCAGCCACTCTGGTAGGCCGGGGTAAGGTCGAGGAACTCGCCGGCGCGGCGCTTGCGGGCGGCGTGGACGTGGTGATCTTCGACCACGATCTGAGCCCCACCCAGCAGCGCAACCTGGAAAAAGCCATCGGCTGCAAGGTCATCGACCGCACGCAGTTGATCCTGGACATTTTCGCGTCGCGGGCGCGGACCCGCGAGGGCCGGCTGCAGGTGGAACTGGCGCAGTTGAACTATTTGCTGCCGCGCCTCTCCGGACACGGCGTGGAGATGTCGCGCCTGGGCGGCGGCATCGGCACGCGCGGCCCCGGCGAAACCCAACTGGAAACCGACCGGCGGCGCATCGGCAAACGGATCAAGAAGATCGCAGACGACCTGGAAGGCGTGCGGGCCGGCCGGGCGTTGCACCGCAAGCGGCGCAGTGCGGTGCCGCTGGCCACCCTTGCGCTGGCCGGGTACACCAACGCCGGCAAGTCCACGCTGTTCAACCGCCTGGCGGACGCCACCGTGCTGACCGACGCGCGCATGTTCGCCACCCTCGACCCCACGGTGCGGCCGCTGACGCTGCCCTCGCGGCGGCGGGTGCTGGCCAGCGACACGGTGGGGTTCATCCGCAACCTGCCCACCACCCTGGTGAAGGCCTTTCGCGCCACGCTGGAAGAGGCGCGGGAGGCGGCCCTGGTGCTCCACGTGGTGGACATTTCCTCGGCTTCGGCCGAGGCGCATACCACCCACGTGGAGAAGGTGCTGGCGGAGATCGGCGCCGCGGAAATTCCCCAGATCCTGGTGATGAACAAGATGGACCGGCTGCCCGCGGGAGAACTGGAAGCGGGCGGCGAGACAGGCGAGGAGACGCTGGCCAAGAGGTTGCTGGCCGGCGCGGGGCTGACCACCGATACGCGGGCGGTGGCGATATCGGCACTGACGGGCGCGGGGATACCGCGGCTGCTGCGGGTGATCGACCAGGCACTCCCGCTCGATCCCGTGGTGCGCGCCAGTTTCCGGCTGCCCCTGGGCGATGGCGCGACGCTAGCGCTGCTGCACCAGTTTGGCAGGGTCCTCGAGAAGCGGTACGGGGAGGATTGGTGCGACGTGGAGGCGGAGATTCCGGAGTCGCTGTCTCGCCGCCTGGCAGGATTGGGCCGGCGCGAGGTCTGACCGCGGAATCCACAATTCTGTGGAAATCCCTGTGGGAAATGGGGCTTCCGTGTCACCGAACTGAAACCATTTGCAGTACTTACCACGCTTTGCACCACGCCACAGCAATACCTCGAAGTGGCGTGGGCAGAATGAGTTAGCATAACCAAGGGAAATGTCAAGGGTACTTGCCGATACATTTTCGTTGGCCAGTGGATAACCCCCGGCAATTTCCACAAATGCAATCCGCGAAGTCCCATCATCGGCGGGCCCTATTCGCGAACCGCAGGGACGATTTGTTAAACTGGAACACGCAGGGCGGCGTAGCTCAGTCGGCTAGAGCGAGGGTCTCATAATCCCTAGGTCCGCGGTTCGAGTCCGCGCGCCGCCACCAGATTCCTCAACAACTTGCGGGCCGCACCGTTCACTTCTTCTTCCTGACCTCGGCCAGCCAGGCGAGGAACTGACGCACCTCCGGAGTGTCGAGTTGGGCGCTGGCGAACTGCTCGACGCCGTCGAGTCAGGCTTCACAGTCGCAGTGCTGAGAGATCCAGCCGAGGCTGGAGACGGATTCTTCCATCTGTGCCCCGGCAAACCCCATAGGCTCGCGCCCGTTCGCCCGCTCCTCGCGGAGGCATGGCACGGTGGATGCCATAGCTAAGCATTTCGTCGATCTGCGCCTGGCGGCCTCGGTCATGGCGCAACGCTTCGAGCGCTTCGGCTTCCACGCCGCTCTCGGGATCGAGCAGCCGGTACCGGGTCACGATCCATGCGCCAGGCGGCGGCGCAGGATTTCGCGGTCATGGACCTGGCCGGGACGCCGTCCCGCCGGCGATCCCTAGCCCGGAATTCTCAGCGGGTTTGCCTCGCGAGTGAGGTGCGGGTCCAAACGCTGCTTTCCAAGCCGCCATGAATCGCCATGTTGGGCATCGCCGCGCTGACTGCCCAGCGCGGGGGCGGAATGGCCCGGATCTGGGCTGGATCGCGCCTGAGGATGCGTTTTCGGTCCGATTTGCTCGACACCGGCCTTGCACCCCCTGTAATCGAGGCTGGAAAAGTTGAACTTTAGATCCGCGCGCCCAACCGATAGAGTTCACGAGCGTAGCGGAATCCAGGCCATCAGCCTCCGATGCGCCGCCGCAAATACCGCTGCCGCGGGGTGGCCGGCCGCCATCGAGATCCAGATCTTACGTGCCGTGATCCTCACCTGAGCCCCGATTTTCAGCAGCCGCAGGCGAATCGTCCCGCACTGCGCGCGGGCCATGTCCGTGCCCACCAGAGCGAGCCGGCGCAGGGCCGCCAGGACGCAGTACGCGATGGAGGACAGGTACAGACGAATCTGGTTGGAGTGCAGCCGACTGGTCGAGGTCCGGTCGGCAAATAGATCGAGTTGCTGTTCCTTGATGCGGTTCTCCATGTCGCCGCGCGCGCAATTGAAATCCTCGTACAAGCTGCGGGCCTCGATCTCCGCGGCGCCGAGCGAGGTGACCACAAAGCGCGGGTTTGCGCCTTTGTCCATGTACTCCGCTTTGCCCACCACACGCCGCCCCCGCTCCCAGGACTCCCGCGTGCGGTACCGGAACTCGCGGAAACGGCGGGCCGGTTTGCCGGTCTTCTTCCACTCCTGCTTCGCCTCTTGCATGGGCCGGTGCAGTTTCTTCACCAGCCGCTCGTTCCTGGCCAGCCCGAAGACATACCCGACCCGGTTCTTCTCGCACCAACTCATGATCTCGTCCCGGCAGAATCCCGAGTCGGCGCGCAGCACGATTTTTACCTCCGGCCAGGCGAAGCACAATCTCTTGACGATTCGCTGGACCTCTTCCAGCGACCCGGCCGAAGCGTCGATGTTCGACGGCCGCAGCCGCGCGCAGACCAGGCGCTCGTCGATGAAAATGTACAGCGGCAGATAGCAATAGCAGCCGTAGTAACCATGAAAGAACCGCCCTTCCTGCTCTCCGTGCACGGGATCGTCCGTGGCATCCAGATCCAGAACGATGCGCTCGGGTTGCCGCTCCTGGGCCTGGATGTGGAGATCCACCAGGAGGCGATCCACGGCGGCCTCGTCCATGACGATCTTCTTGTAGCGGGCATTGGGCTTGGCGTCGGCGGGCGTGAGTTCCAGCCGGTTCAAGGTGCTCTTGCCGGCGCCGGCTTTGCCCCGGTCCCGCTTCCGCCGCCGGTGCCCGCCCTCCACGTCGCGCTTGCCGCTCAGCAGCGCCAGCAAGGGATCTTGCCGCAACCGGTCATGGTCGTTCAGATCCTCGTAGCCCAAGGCGATGCCGTACACGCGCTGCCGCACCAACTCGCTGACGCTGTGCTCGACCAGATCTGTTCGCCGGTAGTCGCGGAAACAGTTGGCGAACTGGCGCAGGATGCGGGTCTGCTGTTCCACCGGGCGGAGCAACAGTGCACCGGCCTCGGTGGTGATCCGTCCACCGTCGAAGCGGGCCACCACGTCACGCGAACAATGAGGTGCAAACGGGAAGCAGGATTGGGTACACTCTGTCATAGCAAAAGCCGCTTTCTCCCTGGCGCAAACTGTTGTCTGGAAACTCCGTTATGCCATGAGAAGCGGCTTTTTGCTATAGATCGGGTAGAGTCGAGGTTGGGCGCGAGCACTGACGCCGAAGCGCCGCCCCGTTTCCCAACCCCGCTCATCAAACCGGACGTGCCGATTTCCCGCATATTATGTGGCGCGCCACATAATATGCGTTATGTGGCCTCCAGAATTATGTGGCGTCCAGGCTGCAAGCCCCGTTGAATCAGTGAGCTGGTGAAGATGGACGGCACATAACTGAATCCCGAATACTGGTCGGACCTCCCTCGTTCAAACAGGAGATCCGAAACAGTGTTCGAGACTTTGTTCAAGTACCCCCGTGTAGTCGCGCGGCATCGTACGGGCCCGTCTGCCGAAGCCCGGGAGCGATTCCTGAAGCATTGCGTCGGCCAAGGCTTGGCTGGCGCAACCTTGTTACGCCACGCTCGCGAACTTTTGGCGATCGCCGAGCGGATTGACATCACCAGCAGCGAGCCGATTGGCTCGCCAGCCATCGAGGCGGCGGCGGATTGCTGGGCTCGTGAGCAGCACGATCGCCGTCGTGTGCAAGCCCTCCAGTGGTCGCGGAAACTCTTTGTCCAAACGGCCACGACCTGGCTGCACTTCTTGGGATGTTTGGAAGAACCCCAACCCAAGACCGTACCATTTGCAGACAGGCTTGCCGACTTTGCCGCCTACCAGCGCGATGAGCGCGGCTTATCCCCAGCCACTATCCGCGGTCAGGGCTGGCAGGTGGAGAAGTTCTTGAGCTGGCTGGGCGAGCAGAACCGCTCTTTCGATGAGGTTTCCTTGGAAGATGTGGACACGTTTCTGGCCAACAACGGCAAGCGAGGGTGGGGCCGTATCTCGGTGTCTACCAGTGCCAAAGCGCTACGTGCTTTCTTTCGACATGCGGCCATCCGCGGATGGTGTGGGGCCAGCATTGCCACCGGGATTGATGGCCCGCGAATGTTCCAGCACGAAGGACTCCCTGTCGGTCCTCCCTGGCCGGACGTGCAGCGCTTGATCGCCAGCACCAGTGGCGATACGGCGCGCGACATTCGCGACCGCGTCATCCTAATGCTGCTGGCGACCTATGGTTTGCGCAGCGGTGAGGTGGCCGGCTTATGTCTGAAAGATGTGAACTGGGAAAGTGAAATCCTGGCGGTCTCGCGCCCCAAGCAACGGCGCGCCCAGGAGTACCCGCTGGTAAGCGAGGTCGGCGAGGCCCTTCTCCGATACCTCCAGCAGGTTCGGCCCCGTTGTGCGCGACGAGAGATTTTTCTGACGTTGAAAGCGCCGTTTCGCCGGCTCTCGCAGGGCGCGCTATACCATCTGGTCAGCACTCGTCTGAGTGGACTCGGAATCCGGATCCCACGCCGCGGGCCGCACTCTCTGCGGCATGCCTGTGCCGGCCACCTGGTGGCGGAGGGATTCTCGCTGAAAGAAATCGGCGATCATCTCGGGCACCGCAGCGCAGAGGCCACCCGCATTTACGCTAAGGTGGATCTGGTTGGTTTGCGCGAAGTAGCGAACTTCGATCTGGGAGGCCTGCGATGAAGCTATCGACGCTGGTCGCTCAGTACGTTGCCTACAAGCAGTCAATGGGCATGCGTTTCCACACCGACGGCCCAACCCGACCCATGTTATCCTTTGCGTTCAGGCCGTCACCACACCTCCTTGCGGAGTGCCGCGATCATTTTCCTTGCCGCCCGTTAGCCTCTTCTTCCCCGCTTCATCCTTCTCTTCGACCGGCACCTTCAACCACATCTCGATCAAATGCAGCATGTGCTTGTCAACGATTCTCCTCGCCACGCATTGCAGAAGCTCGGAGTGCGGAATCGTGTCAAAGTATTTGGACAAATCGGCGTCAACGACATCCGTATGGCCTTCACAAAGCAGCCCATGCACTTCCTGGATTGCGTCCTGCGCGCTCCGCTTCGGTCGATACCCATGGGCACTTGGTTCCATGTCCGCCTCGAAGATCGTCTCGATCAGCAGTTTCGCGGCGGTCTGCACTACCCGGTCCCGAATGGTCGGAATTCCGAGCGGCCTCTCGCCGCCTCCGGGCTTCGGGATCATTACCCGCCGTACCGGCTGTGGTTGGTACGTCTTGTTGCGTAACTCCTCACGGATACCAGTCAACCATTCCGCCAGCCCTGCCGACTCGATCCGCTCAAACGTCTGGTCGTCCACACCCGGCGCGCCCTTGTTGGATCGCGCCACTGCGTATGAGTGCGCCAGAACGTCCTCTCGATAGACCTTGTCGTAAAGCATGTAGAAACGGTATCCCAACTCGTTCTTCGCCTTGCGATACAGGTTGATCTGAAGTCCCCGGATCTTGCTCGGTGTCGTTAGACTCATCGTCAGTCACCGCTCCTTTCCTCCTTCACAAAACACACCAGAAGCAAGGGCCCTTTCCTCCACCGGCGTTACCCGGCCTCATCGGTCGTATGGCCCTCTCCGACTCCCAGACTGGCCATCGCCCTTTCTGACGACGTTCGGAGGCGCGACCCCCCGCCAGCCCCGAGCCTCCCCCACTTGCCCAGATCGCCTTCCCTGCATGCCGTGCTCACTACCCCGGTGGACCGGATCAGGTGCTCGTTGGTTGTCGAGTGGCGCGCTCCCGCGCCCGGCTTCTTCCCTGTCCGTTCGGCCTTCCCCGTTTCTCAGGCGGGTCGGCGTCCACATCTTCACTTTCGAGGCCTGCTCAAGCTTCACACGCGTTACGGCCTGCTGGGTTGCTCACCCACCTTCCGTGGGCTTTATCGCGAGGCTTCGCCCTAGCCGGTTTCCTGTCTCGGACGCTCGCAAGCTATCAAGTCCTACCAACAACTACCTGAGTGGGTCCTTCCCCCACTGGTAATCTGCGCCTCTGGGGCGCGCTGAGATATCCGGGCTAAAGTTTCGTGCCTGCCCGTCCGATAAGAGGGGAGAACCCAGTCGGAGGAAACCGCGCGTGGTCGAAACCCTGGTCCCTTTTGAATCTCCGCCGCAGGATGCAACCCTGGAGGGCCACTGCCACCGCGTGGGGGCAATCGCCAACCTGATTGCACACCATCTCTTTTTGCCCACCGAAGAGAAGAACCTGCTCCAGGCCGCGTCCCTGCTGCTCCATCGCCACGCCGACAGCGGCGCGGGGGCGGACGTGCGCGCCGTGCTGGCGGCATTCGGCAAGCCGGGGCTGGGAAACCCGCTGCACCGCCAACTGGGCGCGATCCTGCGCTTGTGCGATGCCTTCGACCGCGAGTTTCAAGCCCAGCCCTTCCAGCACAAGGACGCTCCCGATATCCTGGCCGGATTGCGGCGCGGCGTTGACCAGGGGATGTGGCCGCGGAAGATCCTCGACGCTTTCGAAGAATGCACCCGGCCGCAGGTGATGCCGGAGCCTTCCGCCTGGCGCGTGCCCGTCTTTCCCCAGGCCGCCCTGCAGACCCTGAACACCTTGCGCGACCCGGCGGCCAGCATCCCCAACGTGGTGGATGCCGCCCGCCGCGATCCGGCCACCGCCGGCGCCATCGTTCAACTTGCCAACTCGGCGCTCTACGCGGAACTCGACGACGTCTCCGCCCTGCACGCGGCGGTTGCGCGTCTGGGTTTCGACACCGCCCGCAAAGTGGTGGCCTCGCTTGCCATGCGGCCCCTGTTGTTCCTCCCCAAGCTGGAAAGTCTCTGGCCGCACTCCATCGAAGTGGCGGATCTGGCCGAACAGTTGGCCGGCCGTGGGCGGGGAATCGACCCGGGCGAGGCCTATCTGGCCGGTCTGCTGCACGATGTCGGCAGAATCGCGCTGCTCGCCTCCACCCTGTACGACGCCGCCCGCCTGCAAGGGCTCGAACAGTCCGGCTGCCCCGCGGTATACGCCGAAGGCCTTATTCTGCGAACCGATCACGCTGTCGTGGGCGGGCTGATCGCCGCCAAGTGGAGGCTGCCTGGGCACCTCGTGCGTGCCATCCGCCAGCACCACCGCCCGGAAACCGCCACCTCCCCGCTGGCCCACCTCCTGTACCTGGCCGAGCACCTGACCGGCTCTCAGGAGGATCTGCCCTCTTCGCTCCGCCTCGAACTGGCCCTCGACGGCCTCGGGCTGGCCGCCGCCGATATGGATTGTTGCGCCCGCTCCAGACTGGGCAGTTGGCTGGCGGCAGCCTAGCACCGCGCTATGCCGCGACGCCGCCAACCCAACTCGCGGCTGCATCCGCCTCCGGGCGGAGAACTCTCGGAAGTTCCAGGCAGGGCACGGGAATCGCACAACCATGCCGCGCGCAGTGCGACAGCAACTCTTCCTTGCAATAGCTCGCATAGGCTGCGGCGCGCCTCAGCCATGTGGCGGCGCTCTCCTCCTGTGTAACCGTGACGGAATGCGCCAGCCCGGCTTCCGCCGCCCGCAACTGGTCGAGTGCCAGCAAGTACGCGATTCCCAATTCGTCGGATGTTTCCCGGACGCTGATCATATATCCCTCATTGCATGCGCAAGTTCCGCCGTCGTCACGGAATGCCGCCGCTGATTCCTCAGAGAATCACGCCGTTGAGCCGTCCGGATCACCGCGGATACGGCGAAACAAACCCACAGGAGTATGGCTCCCCCGAAGACATAGAGAGCCGCGTCAAACCCGTGGGCGCCGGGAACGCCCAGGTGGCCCAGGAAGGTCTCGAGCGAATGGCCCAGGTTCGCCAGGCAGTCAGCCATGGACCGCCTCCGCTGTGAAGAGGCCCGGGGCTCGTTCCAGGATCTGCCACCGGATGGTGAACTCCTGCCGGCGCCAGTCCAGCGGCTGGCCGGGCAGAACCCGCTCACTTGGGCGCCGAAGCCACTCAGTAGCGTTGTCCATGTTCATATAGTGGAGATCGGTGGAGAAACTCACCGGAAGTAGGGTTGGAGGGTACTGCCGGTACTACGCCCAGTCCCGACAGTTTCTCGTGCCGGCGGGCGGCAAGGTAGCATCTTCCGTGAATGTGCGATTCGGGTCTGCCCGATGCTACATTCACTAGATGATGCGAGCCATTGGGCCCTGGGCTTCTTCCGTTGCGGAGACGCCGGAGGCAGGCGGCGCGGCGCTGCTGCCGGCTGGCGGATTTCCGTGGCAGGTGCGGCCATGCTGACGTACTTCGGCGCGGTGCTTCTCTGCTTCGTGGCCGTGCTTCTGTTCAAGGCGCGCGTAATATTCGGATCGATCTTCTCCCACCGGAGGATGCTGGTGGGCGATTACGACGGCGCGCTGCGGCGGTTGCGCTGGATGAGCTTGGGCATTCGGAACGTGGCGACGCTTCACCGGGAAGGGCTGATCCTCTCCCTGGCGGGCCGCCCCGCGGAGGCCGAGCAGCGTTACCGCACAGCTCTCGGCAAGCTGAGGAGCGACTCCCCCTATCCCCGGGAACGGTTGCACGCCTCACTGGGCTGCTCACTCCATGATCTTGGCCGGTACAGCGAAGCCGAACGCTGCTTCCATGACGCGATCGAAGCGGGCGACGTAACCGGGAACTCGCAGGACGGGTTGGCGGAGTTGCGGATCGTGCAAGGCGTGGAGGCAGAGCAGGCGTTGGACTACGCCGGCCAGGCGATTGAGAACGCCAGACGGCGGCCGGACGACCGCGTTCCCGGGGTCTACTACGTGCACCAGGCGTGGGCGCTGGTGTTGCTGGGCCGGAGCGGGGAAGCCCGCGCGCCACTCGAAGAGGCTCTGCGCGACCCCACAACCCTCCCGGCCGGAATCGCCGGTTTGCATTGGCGCGCCGGGACGGTGCTGCTCGCCATGAACCAGCCCGCGGAAGCTCGCCAGCACTTCCAGATCGGGTGCGACGCCGACCCGCGCGGCAAGTACGGCCGCCGCTGCGCGGAACAGCTTCACAGGACGGTATAGAAACCACGGCACTGTCTCCGAACAGGAAACGCGCGGCGATCGTCATTGCGCTGCCGGTCGTGGCCTGCCCGTCGATCGGTCTCGGAAATCGCGCAGCGCCTACCGCTGGCGCGACGGCCGTTGGACCGCGCTGCTTTCTCTCAATGTGATCGACCAGTCATCCGGCGGCTTCGCGATTCAGGGCGAAGACGCGTAGGCCGCGTCCCGGAAAGGCGCTGGCAGCGGCGCAGCGCGTGCCCGAGGCCATCGAGCGCTTCCGCACGGCCTGCTGGACAGAACCGCGAGCGTGAGCGAGCGGCCCGTGGCAAAGGAACAGTTTCTCGGGGTCAAGGGACTAGGGCAGGCATCGCGCCTGCCCCACATCTCTACTCGCCGGAGATCGCCTTCCAGGTCTTATCCGGATTGAAGCGGACAATCTGGCGCGCCAGCGTGGCCGTGGCGTCGCCCAGATCCTTTTCGTAAACGATGCCCTGGTGACCCACCAGGAACGTCTTGATGCCCGACACCCCGTACTCCGCCGGGTAGGCAATCAGCGCGAATCCGCCGATCATCTTGCCGTTCACGACGTAGTCCGTTGCGCCGCCCTGCGCGTCCGGTCCCTGGGCTTTCAGGATACGGAAGAAGTAGCCGTGATAGGGCACCGGCTTCTTTCCCTCGGCGTAAATGGCGGCCGCGGCATCGGCGAAATCCTTGGGCACCGGGCTACCGGCATCGCCCTCCCAATACAGCCCGTCCTGCTTGCCCGGAGAGCCCAACACCTTCTGGGCATACTGCAGCACGCCGTCGCCCATACGGTCCTGCACGGCGTACTCCATCTGGGCTTCCACGTAACCGCGGCAAACGTCGATGGCCGTGAGTTCGTTGCGGCCCACGCGGCGCGCCAGGACCTCGACGCGTCCCGCGGCCGCATCGAAACGCCACTGGCCATCCGCGCGGATCAGGGGAACCGGGAACGGCCAATCCTGGGCTCCGGCGATCAGGGTCGCGCGATTGGGATTGCCGGGCTCCGGCGCGACCACCAGCCTGGCGTGCGCCAACTCGGCGAAGTGCGCGCGGCCGGCGGTGTCCTCGGCGGCATCGCCGGATTCCACGATGTCCCGGCCGGCGGGCCCGAAGAGTTTCAGCAGGGCGGCGGTGTCGTTGTGCGCGGCGGCATCGGCCAGCGCCTGGGCGGCTTCCTGCGCGGTGGCGAAGCCGCGCCCGGCGGGTTGCGGGGCGGCGTGCAGCAGGGGCAGGCCCGCGGCGAATAGGGCGGCGAAACACAAGGTAGTGCGCATCATCTTCTCCTCCCACCGCCGCCAGCCGGGGCGGATCTGGGCGCGGGCGCGGATCTGGCCGGTGCGCTTCTCGCGGCCCCCATGCTGGAATAGCCGTGATCGGCGTGTGCCTGCGCGGCTCCGCCGCTGCTTTGGCTGCCGCTGAACGCGGTGCGGTTCTGCGCCGGCGGCGAGCTCTGAGGAACCTGGCGGTTGCCGATGCGTTCGGTAGGCTGGGCCGGCGGACGATTCGCTTGCGGTTCGGGCCGCGGCGCCACGTTCTGCCTGACGTTGCCGCGGAACTGCTGCCTCAAGGCCGGGGTGGCGTAGGGCACGCCGCCTCGATGCGCCGCGTCGTGCGTCCAGACCGCGGTCCCATGCACGTCGCGGATGTTCACCGAGTTGAAGTTGTAGCGGTGGATGAAGGCGTTGTTGACGATCACGGTGTGGTTACCCCAGCCGGGCTGCCAGCCCCAGCCGGACCATCCATGCCACCCGGAGCCGATGAAGAGGTTTACATGGATGCCGCCCGTGTAGAAGCCAAAACCGACCCCGCCGACGATCACGCTTCGACGCGGCCACCACCAGTGCGGATACGGATACCAGAGCGGCGGGCCCCAGATCCACACGGGGTCGTAGCAGGGAACGAACATGATGTCGGGGTCGGCGGGTGCGATCTCTATATACGGCTGGCCGCCCTGGTTATCGGTGACCACGTTCTCCTGCGGTGTGGAAGCGAGTTTGCCCGCTTGCTGCGCCCGCAGGCGCATGCGTTGCACGGCGTCCATAACGTCCTGCTGCTGGGCGAGGAACGCATTCCCCAGGTTGGTGGTCCAGGTGACGTCGTCGTTCAGACGCTTGAGAACGTCGGGAAAAACCACCAGGGCCTGGATACTGGCGTCCCAGCTCTGTTGTTGCGCCGCCTCGGTGAGCGCGGTTCCGGCCAGTCCAGGGTTCTTCTGCATCCACTGAAATGCCTGGACCACCTCCAGAGGATACGTAGCGGCTACCAGGACCTGGCTGAGCAGCGGATCCGGATAGAGCGCGATGGGCGCCACCAGGTCGTCGAGTTGATCGGACGTCAGCGTCTGGCTGGGCGGCGGAAGTTGCGGAGCGTCCTGAGCGCAACCAGCGGGGTTGCTGGCCGCCAGCAACAGGAGAGAGGCCAGGACGCCCCCCAGTGGAATGAACTTCGCGGCAAGCGGTTTGCGCGGCATGTTGATCCTCCTTACTACGAGGCATCGGCGCCTTGCGGCGCGATTTCCAACTACCTCAAACCATATTACGCCGGAGCGGCCCGCGGGGTTACGCCGGGCCGGCGGAATGGCTCGAAAGGGCCGCCCTCGCCCGCTCCGCAAGACGGCGGCAGGCAATAGACGCTAGAATTGGCAGACATGTTGGGATACGACTCCAAGGTGGCCCGAAACGCCTGGACGGTGGTGATCGTCCTGGCGCTGGTGTACCTCGTGTACCTGGTCCGCTTCACGTTGTTCATCTTCGTACTCGCGCTGCTTTTCGCCCATCTGCTGTCGCCCGTGGTCAACCTGATCGACCGCTTCCTGCCGAACCGGCGGACGCCCACACGCACTCCCGCGCTGGCCCTGGTCTACATCATGATTGTGGGGGCGGCAGTGCTGCTCGGCATTCAGTTCGGTTCGGTGGCCGCGAGACAGGCCAGTGCGCTGGCCCAGAGCTTTCCGTCCACGATCCAGGGCGCCGTCACGGACTGGCGGAACGCCCACACGGGTAACGAGAGCCTGGATGCTTTGAAACAACAGGCCATTGACGGACTCCAGACCCAACTGGCCGGCTTGGTTTCCGCTTTGCCGTCGGCCAGCATGCAGATCGTTTCGGCGGCCAGCAACCTGATCTACCTGGTCATCATCCCGGTTCTGGCGTTTCTCTTTTTGAAGGACGCCGAAACCTTGCGGAAGAACATGCTGGATCTGGTGGACGACGGGCCGCGCCGCGCGGTGTTCGAGGACGTGATCGCCAACGTCCACGTGCTGCTGGCGCGCTACATGCGGGCGCTGGTGGTGCTGTCGGTTGCGGCTTTCACCGCCTATGGGATCTTCTTCGCGATCGTGGGCGTTCCCTACGGCGTGCTGCTGGCGGCCATGGGAGGGATGCTGGAGTTCATCCCCATGATCGGTCCGCTGGTGGCCGGCGTCACCATCCTGACGGTCACCGGCCTCACTACCGGCCATTGGGTTGCGGCGATAATCTTCCTGGTCGCCTACCGCATGCTCTCGGACTACATTTTCTCGCCCCACCTTATGGAGCGGGGCGTCTCCATCCATCCGCTGCTGGTGCTGTTCGGCGTGTTCGCCGGGGCCGAGATCGCGGGGATTGCGGGAACGTTTCTCTCGGTGCCGGTGCTGGCGGTGGCGCGGATCGTCTATGTGCGCATCCGCAAGGCCAGGGAGGCGCGCGTCGCGATCGCCGGCTCAACTTGAGCCAACCGCGCGGTCCATCGCCCTCCGGTACGTCTCATACGCGGCCTGGCCGAACACCACGAAGATCGCCTGCTCGATGCGCGCCGCGGGCTTCTCGAAGTGCGCCCTCGCTTCGCCGATGGCGATCCTCGCGGCCTCTTCCATCGGGTAGCCGTAAACGCCCGTGCTGATGGCCGGGAAGCTGATGGTGCGGACCTCGCGCTCCTCCCCCAGCGCCAGGCACTTGCGGTAGCACGAAGCCAGCAGTTCCGGCTCGCCGTGCCGGCCGTCGCGGTAAACCGGTCCGACCGCATGAAACACGTACCGCGCCGGCAGATTGCCCGCGCCCGTCGCCACCGCGCTTCCCGTGGGGCAACCGCCGGTCTGGCGGCGAATCGCGTCCAGTTCGCGCATGACGCTGGGACCGGCGGCGCGATGGATCGCGCCATCCACGCCACCGCCGCCCGCCAGCGCGGAGTTGGCCGCATTCACGATGGCGTCCACCGGGATGCGGGTAATGTCGCCTTCCCGCAGCACCAACTTATCCATAATTTCGATTCTGGCTCCTCCCGGCAGGTTGTGGGGCGGACCCCCTGGTCCGCAGCCGGCCCCCTGGCCGGCTCCTCGCACCTTGCAGGAGCTTAGTCCTGGGAGCGAAGAGCGGGACGAGGGCGTCCCGCGCGGACCTGGGGGTCCGCCCCACCCGGAGAAGTGTGCGATGATCGCTGTGACACGGGAGGTCCTGATATGTCGAAGAATTTCCTGATCGCGGTGGGCGCCGGCCTGGTCTGCGTCGCGATCCTGTTAGTGGGCATCTTTTACATGCAGAAAGGCGCTCACGTCGTGGTGAGCGGCCAGATACTCAAGGTGCGCACGGTGCCGCTGAGCGACAGCGCCAGCCTGGTGGTTCTGGATTTCCGGGTGACCAATCCCGCGGATTACGCGTTCCTGACGCGCAAGGTCACGGCCATCTTCGAGGACGCCGCGGGGAACCGGACCGAGGGCCTCACGGCGTCCGAGCTCGACGCCCAACACATTTTCCAGGGCATCCCCATGCTGGGCGAGAAATACAACCCGACGCTGATCGTAAACGACGAGGTGGCTCCGCGCTCCACGCTCGACCGCATGGTGGCGGCGCGCTTCGAAATGCCGGATGCCACGCTTCAGGGCCGCAAACGGTTCGTGGTCCGAATCGAGGAGAAGAACCGCGGCGAGGCGTTCGAGATTTCCGAGAAGTGATTACCGGCGCAGGACCGCGCGGTTCGGGTCCAGCGTCACCTTGAGCGGCGCCTGCTTCAGCGCGACCGAGAACGCGGCCGGCTCGCTCGCCGTGCGCACCCACTCGGTCACCGTGTTGCCGCGCGCGACCTGAATCTCGATGGGCACCGACACGCTGACATTATCGTCGGCGTCGCTCTGCGTAACCGTCCCCACCAGGCGCAACGCCGGCGCAGTCCCCTTGAGGGTGTACGCCAGTTTCAGGCCGGGGATCCCGGTTCCGTACACCCACTGGTCGAAAAACGCCTCCAGCTTGGGGTCGTCGGTCTTGGGCAGGAAACCAGCGGCCAGCAGGCGGAACTCTTCGGTGGAGATTTCCGAGTGGTCGTAATGCTGCAGGACGGCGGCCAGCATGGCGAAGAAACGGGCGTCACCCATGCGCCGCCGCAGCATGTGCACGATCCAGGAGCCCTTGCCGTAAGTGATGGCGTTCCAGCCGGCCGGGGACAGCGAACTGGACAGACGCGTGCCGAGCACGATGGGTCCGGCCGATTCCACGGTCTGCCCGCTCGGGTTCTTCTCGAGCAGTTGCCCCCGGTACGATTCCAGCATGACGTCCACGGCGTGCACGCCCTTGGTCTTCTCCAGGTACAGCAAGGCCGAGTAATTGGCCAGCGCCTCCATCAACCAGTAGTCGCGGTAGGTGGCTGCCGTGACCCGGTTGCCCCACCACTGGTGGGCGGTTTCATGGGCCTCGATCAGGTCTTCGAAAAACAGCGTCTGCGACTCCGTCGCCGGGCTGCGCGAATTGGGAAGCCGTTTCAGATAGGCCAGAGTGGAGAGATAGATCAAGCCCGGAAAGCCTTGCCCGAAAGACCCGGGGATGGGCGACACCGTCAGATGCGGCAGCGCGGGCGGCCCGAATTTCGACGCCATGAACTGCAAGGCGGACGCGATGTCGGAAGCCAGGCTTTCGAGACGCGCCAGCGGGTCCTGCTGCACATTGGCTGGAACCGGCACGTTGACCATCGGCGATGGCTTCCCCGACCGCCCCACGACAGGCATCGAGATGATTTCCACCGGCTGCGGCGCCAGCGCCTGCTCCAGAGCGCGGTTGGCGCACACGTCCACCACGTACCCTCCGCGCTCCACGCGGGCGTGGGCATAATTGCCCAGGTTGAAACCGGCCATGCGAATGGCGGCGGAGGTCCGGCGGCGCGTGATGCGCCACTCGCCTTCGGTGCGGTCCTCCACTACGTCGCCGGGCGTCACCAGGTCCAGGTCCTTGGGAAAGCGGAACCGCAGATCGTACTCGGCGAACTGCAGCCCGTGGACCGGATACCAGTTGCCACGCGCGGCGACGAAGAAGATGCGGTCGCCGGCGTCGGAGATCACTTTGCCGGTGTGATGAAACTCGAATTCGTAGTCGCGCCCGGCATGCATCGGCTCGCGCGGCGCCACCAGGAAGAGGCTGTTGCCGCCGCGCGCCAGGGTGCCGCGCAACGAGTCCCGCTGCAAGACTTCGGCGGGCTGGCCGTTGACGCTGGCTTCCGTCACCGCCATAGGCTCGGCGATGTCGAACGGCACCGCCACCGTGCCTTCCACCGTGGTTCTCACCTTCACCCGCGTGACGGCGGTCAGCGCGAGGCCGGCATCCACGGTGGCGTCGATGCGGTAGGAGGAGGTCAGCAGGACGGGTTTCGGAGGCGCCGGATTGTCGCGCGCCGACCGCGCGCGGAAGTTGGTCCAGGTGTCGTAAAAAGTCTGGCCGTCGCGCGTCACCACTTGCGCCGCCAGAATCTGTTCGAGGCCGTCGGGATCGTAAATCAGGTCGAAGTTGCCCAGTTTGACGCCGCTGAAGAGCCCCACCAGCAGGTTGCCGCGGCGCGGACCTCCCAGCAGGTCGAACGTCAGCCGCACCTGGAAGCTTTCGGCCAGGTTGCGCAGCACCGGATTCCAGCGCTCCGCCATCGCCTCGCCGGTCTCCGGCACCTTCTTGACGCTGGGATTCCCCGCCAGTTGGGCGGCGAGCGTTTCGTGCTGGTTGCCGGTGAAGAGCAGCAGCACGGTGCGGAAGTGCTCGTCCAGATTGGGGCTGTGGATGTAGGCGGCCAGGGACCGACGCTCGGCGCGGTCCGGGGGCAACAGCAGGACTTCGCCGTCGCCGCCTTCGGTATCGGCCGTGAAGACGGCGGCGACGGGGCGGCCGGCCACGGGACGGCCGAAGATCAGGTGCCCGTCGGAGAGGTAAATGCGGATGTCTTCCTGAAACAGGGTGAGATCGCGGACGCGGTAGCACTCCTGGGGGTCGAACCCGTTTTCGCGCAGCGCCCGCGCCACATCGGCCGCCGCGCCCGCCCCTGCGGGCCAGGGGAGAAGCAGTGCGAGAGTGGCAAGCCGGCGCAGCATGGCAACTAACAGTCTACTGGAACCCGCGCCACTATACTGTATATGTGGCGGGCCAAGCGGCATGGAAAAGCACGGCGGCGTACGCCGGCCTGCTGGCCGGTGCGCTGGTAGTGGGCTTCGCGGGCGCCATGTGGCCCGGGGCGCCGCTCGACCGGGGCGCCTACGACTTCATGTTCCGCCTCTACCGACCCGCGCCGTGGACGCCGCAATCGGCAATCCTCGCCATCGATGAGCAAACGCTGTCCGCTTACGGGGGCATTCGCGGCGTCCGGACGGCGCTGGCGAAGGGGCTTCCAATTCTGGCGGCAGCCGCTCCCAAAGTGGTGGTGGTGGACGTGATTCTGGCCGACCACGGCGCCGATCCCAAGGTGGATGCCGACCTGGCCAAGGCCTTCTGCGCGACTCCCAACCTGGTGCTTTCGGCCGACATGACGGCCGGCGGTTGGGACATGCCACTGGCCGAATTCCAGCGCTGCGCCGCCTCCGTTGGCCAGGTGCATGCCGCTCCCGACGAGAACGATTCGGTTGCGCGCGCCATCTCGCTCGAAAAGAGAGGCTTCCGCAAGCGGCTTTGGGCGCTGGCGCTGGAGGCGTTCCGCCTGAGCCGCGGCGCCGGGATCCAGGAAGACACGGCGGCCGGCACCGGCCTGGACGTGGGCGGCGCGATCGTCCCCATCCCGTACGAGGGCGGCATGCTGCTCCGCCCGGGGCTCCCCGAGAGAACCGGCCGCCTGATGCGCGTGCGATTCCTGCCTCCGCCGCCGGCGATGGAACCCATCCCGCGCGTGTCGCTGAAGGCCATGATCGACAACCAGGCGCTGGCCCGCGCCTTCACCGGCAAAGTGGTCTTTGTGGGCGTCACCGCCGTCACCGAACTTCACGACCGCCTGACCACGCCGATCCGCCCGGACATCCAGACGAGCGGCATCGAGATTCACGCCAACGCCTTCGAAACCCTGGCGCAGGGCTTGTACCTCATCGACGTGCGCGACGATCTGGTATTCCTATTCTGCCTGGCCATCGCCATCGCCATGGGGGTGGCGTTTCGCTACCTGCCGGGCTGGTGGGCCTACACCGGCGGTCTCGCGATTCTGCTGGCGGCGTTCCTGGCGCCCTACCTTTTCTTCACGCATCGGGTGGTGTTTCCGTTTGCCGCCCCAGTGTCGGTGGCGTGGTTCACGTTTGTCGCCGCCGCCGCGTATTATCACCTGGTGGTGCGCCGTAACTGGCACATCGAACGGGCCTCGCGCACGCGCTACCAGCAGGCCATGCAGTTCGTGACGCACGAGATGCGCACGCCGCTCTCCGCCATTCAGGGATCGAGCGAGCTGATTACGCGCTATCCGCTCACCGAGGAGAAGCGCAAGCAGGTGGCGCAACTTATCAACTCCGAGAGCAAGCGGCTGGCCCGCATGGTCGAGGTCTTTCTCAACGTGGAGCGGCTCTCCGCCGGCCAGATGGAGCTGAAGCGCGAGACCGTCGAGGTGGACGCCATGGTGCGGCTTTGCGTGGAGCGCGCGCAGCCGCTCGCCGAGCGCAAGCATATCCGGCTTACACTCGGCGAGATGGGGGAGGATCTGCGCCTCACCGGCGACCGCGAACTCATGGAATATGCCTGCTACAATTTACTTACCAACGCAGTGAAATACTCGCCCCGGGAAACCGAAGTTACGGTCACCGGTACTGGCGGCGATGGGTATGTCCGGATCGCGGTGCAGGATCAGGGCATTGGAATGGACCAGAAGGAAGTCAAGCAGATTTTCCAGAAATTCTATCGCACCCGGAAGGCCGAGGAATCGGGCGAAGCGGGCACCGGAATCGGGTTGTCCATCGTCCAACAGATTGTGGAGCGGCACGGCGGGCGCATCGACGTGACCAGCCAGCCGGGCGCGGGGTCGTGTTTCACGCTGGTCATGCCAGCCGTTGTGGCGGAACGATTTTGATGCACAAACTACTCTTAGTGGAAGACGACCCGGCGCTGCAGTTCACCATCCAGACGGCCCTGGAGGCTAATGGATACGCCGTGGACGCCGTTTCCACCACCGGCGAAGCCATCGAGCGGCTGGCGGCATCCGCCTACCCGGTGGTTATCTCCGATATCTATGTCGACGAGCGCACCGGGCTCGACGTGCTGGACGCGGCGCGGCGCAAGGACCCCGATTGCGCCGTGATCCTGATGACCGGCCGGGGCACCATGGAGACCGTCATGGCGGCCACGCGCGGCGGCGTGTTCGATTACATCGCCAAGCCGTTCGACCTGGACGTGATGATCGGCGCAGTGGCGCGGGCACTGGCGGCGCGCAACGGCGGCGAGCCCGAGGCCGAAGAGGAAGAACTGCCCGAGACGGAAATGATCGGCAACTCGCCGGTCATGGTGGAGATTTATAAGGTGGTGGCGCGCGTGGCGCCCACCGACGCCACGGTGATCATCGAAGGCGAAACCGGCACCGGCAAGGAACTGGTGGCGCGCATGATCTGGCGCAACAGCCGGCGCGCCAACCAGACGTTTCAGATCGTGGACTGCGGCAGCATCGCGCCCTCGTTGCTGGAGAGCGAGTTATTCGGCGCCATGCGCGGCGCGTTCACCGGAGCCGACCGCGACCGCGTGGGCGTTTTCGAAGCCGCCAACCGCGGCACGGTGTTCCTGGACGAGATCGGCGAGATCGAGCAGAACTTTCAAGTGGCGCTGCTGCGGTTTCTGGAAGGCCGCGAGATCCGCCCGGTGGGATCGTCGCGGTCCAAGGAAGTGGATGTGCGGATCATCTGCGCCACCAATCGCGACTTACAGCGCATGGTGGACGAAGAGAAATTCCGCGAGGACCTGTGGTACCGGCTCAACACCGTGCGCATCACCATTCCGCCGCTGTGCGAACGGCGCGGCGACATACCGCTGCTGGCGCGTTTCTTCGCCAATAAGTACAACGGCAGATACGACCGTGACGTGAAGCTGATGGACTCCGGCCTGAAGGTGTTACAGGATTACACCTGGCCCGGCAACGTTCGCCAGTTACAGCACCTGGTGGAGCGCCTGACGATTCTGGCCGACCGCATCGACGCCGACGCCGTGCGCAACGCGCTCACGGTGATGGAGTCGCGGGACAAGCCGGTTGATACGCTGGCCGACGCGGAAGAGGAGCAGATCCGCCGCGTCCTGGCCGCCACCGGAGGGAATAAAAGCAAGGCCGCGCAGGTGCTGGGGATCGAGCGGAAGACGCTGTACCGCAAGCTGGAGCGGATGAAGCTGTAGCAAGCGAGGTTGGATCAACACGATCCAATTGTCCGGATATCGTTCCTTTGGATTCAATAAGATAGAGGCCCCCATTGGATCAACTTGATCCAACTGAGGGGTGCCGTGGCGCACGCACTCGTGCGTGCCGCATCGAGACTCGTCTCGATGCCCGGCGGGCGTCCAGATGAGTCGGGACGGGGCACGCGGGGCGAAGCGTGCTACGATCTCGCCGATGACCCGATCCGTTCTGGCTGCGTGTCTGGCGACGGTCGCGCTGCTCGTAGTGCTGCTTCCGATGTGGCTCAGCCGTCCGGACCCGTTGCCGTCTTTTCCAAGACTGATGTTATGGGCCTGGGAGAGCCCGCAGGATCTGCGCTTCGTGCAACCGGGCCATGCCGGAATCGCGTTTCTGGCGCGAACCGTTTGGTTGGATGGCGATCATGTGCGTGCGCGTCCGCGACTGCAGCCGCTGCGCTTTACACCCGGAACGGACCTGATGGCGGTGGTCCGCTTCGAATCTCAGGGGCGTGGCTTGCCGGCGGCGGCCGATGTGGTTCGCGAGACGCTGACGGCATCGCGGATTCCTGGTGTGCGCGCCATGCAAGTGGATTTCGACGCCCGTGCCAGCGAACGGGACTGGTACGCGGCGTTCCTGCGCGAGCTGCGGCGCGCGCTTCCAGGCGGCATGCCGCTCACCATCACGGCGCTCGAAAGCTGGTGCGAGGAGGGCCGCTGGGTCCGCAGCCTGCCGGTGGCGGATTCGACGGCGATGCTGTTCCGTTTGGGGCCGGGCGAGCGTGCCCTGCCGCCCGGGTTCCCGGCAGGGGCGTGCGGGTCGAGTGTTGGCGTGTCCACCGACGAGTTGCCCGTGCGCATCCCGCGCGCGCGGCGAATCTACTTCTTCACCACCGGCCCGTGGACGCGGCAAGCATACGATGCGGCGGTGGCACAGGCATGGAGGTGGTGGCGATGAAGACGTTGCGTGTGGCCGCGTTGGTGGCGGCGGTGCTGCTGATTTGCGTGCCGGAGGGCTCGGACGGTTGCGCCATCGGACCGCCCGAGCCGGTGTTCTCGGTCACCCAGGGACCGGCCGACTTCCAGGGCGAGTTTCTGAATGGGAAACTCGGCGTGTTGCAGCGGACCTTTCAGCAGCGCTACCTGATCGCCGCGTTTCGGATGATCTCGGGTGCTCCACTCACTGAGCAGGAGCTCAACTCGATGTTTCCGGTGCCGCAGAAGACTCGCGTGCCTCCCGATGGAACGCCAGGCTACGACCGATGGAACTGGACCCGGAAGGATTTTGGCAATTCCCGTCCTCCAGGCGATCCCTACAGAATGGCGCGGGAGCCGGGGCTCCTGTACTCGTACCAGAACTGTTACAACGACGCGTACGAGAAGGCGGCTAACGCGCTGGCGGATCTGGAGACTCAATGGGGCCGCGGCGACCCTCGGACAGCCGAGTGGGTGCGGGCGCAGGACACGGTGTTCGGCGATTGTACCGGAGCAACCGACATCCCCGACGCACCGGCGTCCGGGATGGACCCGCTGCTGGCGGCTCACCGGCGCTATCAGATTGCGGCGGCATATCTCTATACCGGGCAGTACCGAAAGGCCAGCGCCGCATTCGACCGGATCGCGGGCGAGCAATCCTCGCCGTGGCACGGCATCGCGCCGTACCTGGCCGTGCGTGCGCTGCTGCGAGCTGGCATGGATGGCGACGTGGACGCCTATCGCGAGGGCAAACGGCGCATCGACGCTATTCTGAAAGACCCGGCGCAAGCCGATTGGCACGAACCCGCGCGGCGGTTGCTGGGGCTGTGGAAGCTGAGGGTGGAACCGCTGCCGCGCCTGGAGGAACTCGGGAACGAACTAATGCGGCCCAGCGATCGGGACGTCAACCAATCCGTAATCGACTTACTCTACCTGGTAAATCACCGCCAGGACGGAGCCGAGAAGCCCTGGACGCCCGAGGAGTTGACTCGCGCGGAATCCACCAACGAGCTGGCGGGTTGGCTGCTGGCGATGTCGGAGCACCCGCCGGCGGATGCGGGCGAGCGGTCCATGGAGTGGTGGCACAAGACGCACCACAAGGTGTGGCTGATCGCGGCGCTACTCAACGCTTCCGAGAAAGACGATGCGGAATTGCTCGCGGCCGCGCGCGAGGTGGCGCCCGGCGCGCCAGAGTATGAATCGGCGGTCTACGATTCGATTTCGCGCGAGTTGGCCCGCGGGCACCAGGATGCCGTGCGCGAATGGGCCGACCGCGCACTGAGCGGCGAGTTGCCGCTTTCGACACGCAACATGATCCTGGCGGCAAGGGCGAAGGCGGCCGTTGACTGGACCGAGTTCCTGCGGTTCTCCTTGCGGCGGGCGGAGCCGGATGTGGTGCTGAACGAAGGCTGGGAGGAACCTGCCGGTCGAGTACGGAACGTGCACGGCGACCTGCCGCCGGATCCGGAGCCGGTGCTCGACGCCGAAGCGATTTCCGATCTGAACACGCGCGTTCCGCTGTCGTCATGGCTGAATGCCAGCCGGAACGAGCTGCTGCCCGAGGCCGTGCAGCTCGACATCGCTCAGGCCGGGTGGTTACGGGCCGTATTGTTGGGGCGGAGCGACGAAGCGCGCACGCTCATGCAGCGAGTTCTGGAACTGAACCCCGGAGCAGCCGAGGTGGCGCGCCCGTTCCTGGCGGCGAAGGATCCCGATGCGGCGCATTGGGCGGCGTTGTTCATCGTCCTTCGGGAGCCGGCGCTGCGGCCCACTCTGTGGGATTCCGACCCCGACGTACTGGATCTGGCCGAACCCCACTACCGCGCAACCGCCGGTGACTTCCTGGTGGAAGGTTGGTATTACCGCCAGCAACCGCAATGGCAGCCGCCGGCCAAGCGCTCGGGGTTCCTGCCGGCGGATCGGTTCGCGGCGGGTGAAGCGGAGTGGAAGCAGATTCGCGCGGCGGAGCCGTGGGAGGCCACCTACCTCAGCCGGGAGGCAGTCGAATGGGCCAACAAACACCCGGACGACCCGCGTGTCCCGGAGGCGCTGCACCGGGCGGTCTGGGCGAGCCGTTGGAGAGACTCGGATGCCGATACGCGCAAGTTCTCGAAAGCGGCGTTCGATGTGCTGCACACGCGGTATCCGAAATCGCCGTGGACGGCGAAGACGCCGTACTGGTTCTGACCGACGGCCTGTCACTGTCGGAGAGTGGGACTGTTGCCGCCATTTACGGTGCTTCGGTCCTGATCGGCTTGGCTGACACGATGATCCGCTTCACAACCGGGCTCAGTGCTTCTCAGGCGCCGGTCCGAAGTAACGGTAATGCCCGATGATTTTCCAATCGAACAGGACATCTTCCATCTTGGGACCTTCCCCGATGTTATGGACCAGCATGTAACGCCCGCTGGCCTCCGATTGTCGTTGAATCCCGCTGGGCTGGGAGCTTCTCCTCGTTTCCTCATATCAAGTTGACAAATATCGACCTGGACCTGAGTTACACCGACGGCCCAGGTCGATTGGAGCGGAACGGATCGAACCTCCACTGGAAGCTCTCGAATGCCGCGGTTCGGACATTCCCCGGGCAACTCAGGGGACTTGCGAACGGCGAAGGCCCCGGCCATGCATATTTGGATACTCCAGCGGAAGGTGCGGCAATTCAGGTAGTGGCTTCCATGGGCGAGTACGATCCGTCGATATTCCCCGAGTAATCTCAGGCTCCGTCGAGGAGCTAATCGCGCGGGGCGGGCAGCGCCCACAAGGCGCCTACTCATGCCGCAGCGCAACCGCCGGTTCCACCCGCAGTGCCCGCGCTGCCGGCGCAACGGTGGCCAGTGCGGCAACTATCGCCAGGCCGCAGCAGACTGCCACGAAGTTCCACGGGTCGGTGGCACTGACGCCGGGAACCAGGAACCTGGAAAGCGGGCGCATCGCCACTACCGCAAGAGTGAGCCCGAACGCGGCGCCCGCCGCCACCAGACGGGCGCTCTCGCCGGCCACCATTCGCAGGACGTGGCCGGGGTTCGCGCCCAGCGCCAGCCGCACGCCGATTTCCGGAATGCGCCGACTCACCGTTTGCAGCAGCACGCCGTAAAGTCCGATGGCCGCTATGGCCAGCCCGAGCAGTGCCGTCGCCCCGAACACCCCCGCGCCCACGCGGCTCGGCAGCAGCGCCCAATCGGCCGCCTCCCGCATGGCGCGGACTTCCACGGCATTGTCCGGGTTCGGCTCGGAGAGCGCCCCGCCGATCCCGCGCAGGTAACGGCCGGGGTCGCCATGCACACGCAGGAACACCACGGCCGCCCTGCCCACCAGTTCGTCGGACGGCGCGGGGCCTCCAGGCTGGGCGAATGGCCTGTACATGGCGAGCACACCCTCTTCGCCCAACGTGATGTACTTGCTGTTGCGGGCCACACCCACCACTCTCGCGTCGCGGCCGGCCGCAAAGCGGAGTGTGTGGCCCAGCGGATCTGTGGTCCCAAACAGCAGCCTGGCCAGGTTCTCGTTCAGGATGACCACGGCTGGAGCCCCGGCGCGGTCGGTCTCGAGAAACGGCCGCCCCCGAAGGATTGGAATATCGAGCACACGGAAATAGTCGGGGCCAATGCTGTTCGAGATGTACTGCGCGTGGATTTCGCGGTTGCCGGTATCCGGGCGGATCTCGCGCGATGTCTGGCTCAGCGCCATGAACGGGTTCAACGGCACGGTGGTGGCGAGCGAGACCGCTTCGACGCCCGGCGCCGCCCGCAGCCGCCCGGTCGTATCGTCCAGCAGAGCCAGGAAGCGTTCACGGGTGTAGGCGCCCGGCTGCGCCTTCAGCGTGGCCAAAATCGTGTGTTCGGCGTCGAAACCGGGGCGTGCCGATGCGGCGTCGAGCAGGCTGCGCAGGAAAACCCAGCCGCCGCTGAGCAAGAGCACCGAGACCGCGATCTGCGCCGACACCAGAGCTCCCCGCAAACCCCACCGCCGTTCTCCCGCCAGATGTTCGCTCTGTTTGAGCGTGCCGCTCAGCGCGTGCCGCGTCCCCCTCAGTGCCGGCGCGAGGCCGGCCGCAACCGTGACCACGCACACGATCGCCGTGGAATAAGCCAGCAGCCGCCAGTCCGGCTGAATCAGGAATTCGACAGGCAGCGGCGTCGGAATGCGGAATCCGCTCACGAGCCGCGTCAACACGAGGTTGAGCCCCAGGCCTGCGCCCGTGCCGCACACCGCCAGCAGCAGACTCTCCGCCAGCAATTGCCGCACGATGCGGCCCCGCCCGCCGCCGATCGACATGCGGATGGCGATCTCGTGCGAGCGGCTGAATGCGCGCGCCAGCAGCAGGCTCGAGACGTTGGCGCAGGCGATCAGCAGGACGAACCCGGTGACGATCACCAGCATCGCGAAGAAGGCGATGACCGGCGCCGCGGGCACGCCCGCCGCGGCCAGTTGCTCCGGGCCGCTGACGGAGGAGAGGCGAAGTCCGCGCGTCCATGTGTGGCGCGAATCCGGGAAAACCCGATCCATTTCGCGGCACACGGGGGCCAGCCGCGCGTACGCCGCCTGTCGGCTCATATCCCGCGGCAAACGCGCGTACACGGTGAAATCCATGCGGTCCTGGTATTCCGCAAGCGTCTTGCTGAGGTACAAGTCCGGCGAAAAACTCCATCCGGCCAGCATCCGATGATCGCGCGGCAGCACCCCGACAATGGTATAGCTCTCGCCATCGATGGTCATCGTGCGCCCGATCGATCCGCGATCTCCGCCCATCCGGCGCCAGAAGCCGTCGGTCAGAACCACGGCGTGCGACTCGCCCCGTTGAATCGGCCGCCCGGCTGCCACGGGAATGCCGGCCACCTCGAAGAAATCGTCGGTGACGTGCATCGAGGCGATCTTGCGGCTTCCGTTCCCATCCCGCCAGTTGGCGGGTACGCCGATATTGATTCCGGCCACGCCGGGCAACGCGCCCGAGTCGCGAAGATACCGGAGTTGCGGCGCCATCCAGGTGCTGCCGGAAACCGAGAGTTGCAGCAGCGATTGCGGATCGCGGCAGGACGGTTCGCCCAGAAGGGACTCCATCGCAACGCTGAACATGGTGGTGTTCGCGCCCACCGCCAGCGCCAGGCAAACGATCGCCGTGGCGGCGAATCCCGGGTTGCGGCGAAAGGCGCGCGCGGCGTAGCGCAGATCCCCGGCCAGGTCTTCCAGCCACAGCACCTGCCACGCGGAGCGGGATTCTTCGCGGACGCGAAGCGAGGGACCGAACTCGCGGCGCGCCTGCGCCTGCGCCGCGCCGTGGCCGAGGCCCTCGGTTTCGAGCTCCGCCGCGCGAGTTTCGATGTGGAACGCGACCTCCTCGGCCATTTCCCGTTCGAACCGCCGCCGCCGGCCGAGGTATGCCACGCGGTTTGCCGCCACCTTCCAAAAACCCATTTCTCCCTCCGCCGCCTACGCCGTGCGCATCACCATCCGGATTGCCTTAGCCAGGCGCTCGAACTCCCCGGCCTCAAGCTCCAACCGCTTGCGGCCCTCGGGGGTCAGCCTGTAGAAGCGCGCCTTGCGGTTGTTTTCGCTAGTGCCCCAGGAAGACGCCAGCCACCCTTTCACCAGCATGCGGTTGAGGGCCGGGTAGAGCGAGCCGTCCTCGATCTTGAGGCACTCGCCGGAGGCTTCCTTGATCCTTTTGGCGATGGCGTACCCATGCAGCGGTCCCCGCGAAAGCGTCCGCAGGACCAGCAGGTACAGCGTGCCGGGCAAAAGCTCCGGGCCGGATTCGTTAGCCATGTTCTTCCCTGTCCGTACTAGGTATAGACCGGAATAGGGAGGAAGTCAAGAGGCGGATGATGAAAGCCGGCCGCCCAGGCCGAGGAAGACCGCCAATCCCTCGTCGATGGCAGCCATCTCTTCGCGTGCCAATTCTCCAAACACGCGCCGGACCCGCCGCTTGTCGATGGATCGAAGCTGGTCGATCAGTGCGAAAGACCTCCTGGCGAGGCCGCTCTCACCGGGCGCGAGTGGCGGATACAGCAGCCCTTCGCCCGGAGTCCCCGTCACCGGCACCACGCACACGAGCGAAAGGCGCCGATCGCCGATGACGTCCGGGGCGCTAACCACGACGCACGGCCTTACGCCACGCTGCTCGTGACCGAATGTGGGATCAATTTCGACAACCACAACCGCCCCACGGCCGCGCGTTAACTGCTTCCCTCCACCCAACCCTCGCCGGGGACCCATCGGACCGGCCTGCCGGCGCTGCCGTTGACCAGTGCTTCGTATCGCCTGGGCATGAATCGAGATGCAATCCCATTGTCCCATGCCGCTGGCATTGCGGCAGATTGGGCCTTGACTAGCGCATAGTTAGCTTGACGGGGAGATGAGCAGCGCTCCCCGGCTTGTCGATTTGACGCAGGTGCCCGCAGTTCCATGGGCTTGGGTCGATCAGCACGTATACGCGGCCATCCGCGCGTGCAGCGTGAAGGCGATTCAGAACGAACGGTGGTTGAATATCGGCTGTCCGTTCCGGCGGATCAACGGAACGACGGTTCGTTACAGGTTCGGAGATATTGCGGCGTTTCTGGAATCGCAACTGGACGGCGGCAATGGCGCTGAGAGGCCTGCTGATCACACGCGGCCCGGACCTGGCCGACCGCGTAAAGTTTCGACTTGACTGTCACGCAACGCTGGACCTCCATGGGGTCGAGGCAAAAGTCCCCGGCATGACTGTTTTCAAAAGCGGCAGGTTCTACCACTACGAATTCTTCCTGGACGGGCGTCGGCACCGTGGCTCCGCCGGCACTGCCAACAAGCCACAGGCGATTCAGGAGGAGCGCCGCCAGCGCAAGCGGTTGGAGAAGAGCTACAGCCAAGTCATCGAAGAGGAAGCCCGCGAACAAAGGCGGAAGACGATCCAGCAGGCGGCATACGAGTTCCTTGTCGAATACAAGGCCAAGCACGAATCGCCCGCGTTCGCGGCCTACGCCCTCGGGCACGTAACAGACCACCTCGGCAAGAAGTTGGTTGTGGAGATCACGCCGCCGGTGGTGAAAGGCTACCAGACCGCTCGGCTGGCCGTCCACGATGGCCAAGGAGATGCCCCCATTGTCCGGCAATGCCTTATTGCTTTTCAGGCGTCCGTATACTTGGTGGATCGCTTCCCGCAACGTGCCCGCATCCATCTTGGAGTGTACGTCTCCCATGGTTTCGGCGCTGGGCATGGGATGGCCCAGCCAACGCTTCCAGAACCGGGACGCGCCGGACATCTCCAAAGCGTTGAGGCTTCCCATCCGCGCCCAGAACAAGACCATGGCAGCTTCGGCTACCGTGGCCGTGGAGATGCGCGGCTCCGGCCTGCGGTCGGTGATGGAGGCAATGAGCACGGCGGAGAGATGGCACACCTTTTCCGAGTATGCAACCAGACGCCGAAGCAAGTTAGGGCTTCCTCTCCTGGAGACGTTTCCATTCCAGTTCGGAGACTTCCTCAATGAGCCGCTGCATATCCTGGTAGTCACTCACGGCTTGGCGGACGCGCTCCCGCCATGGCTTGGGGACGCAAATCTGGCGTAGCTTGCCGGCATGACTCTGTACCAGGTACACCGACTGGTGCAACTCGCCCTTGGCGCAATGGCAGTTGGGTTTGCCGCACTTGCTGGAGCGTTCGGAAAGAGTGCCACGAAGGAACCATTGGCCAGAGGCCAGTTGGGCAATGCGGGAACGGAACTTGCGTTCGGCGGCAGAGAGTTTGGCGCGGATGAAGGGCTCGGCCATGTCTTGTATCATATATCATACAAGATATGGACGGAAAGCAAGAGCAAGAATGCAATACGAATTTGCTCTCCGCTCGGCTCAGGGCTAAAACATCAATGGAATCAAATGATTTGGCGACCTAAAGAACTTGGTTGCGGAATCGCTGCTTTTCGATTCCCTGTCGGAGCGAAGTAGAAAGTTCCGCTTTCAGCGCAGGCGCCAAAGCGCAGGCTGCCATTTCCTCATTTCTGAGTGGGCCTCCCTGCGTCGCGACCGGGTCCCGTCAGGGCCGCGCCGGGGTTGCGCGCCGAAGGGCAGCCTTGACGGGTGGGCGCGATGCAAGACGATGTCGATTGAGGGAATGGCAGCGAACGGAAACCGGACAACGAGATCCGAAACTCTTCTGAAAGCGGAACTTTCCGCTTTGCCGTGACACCCCTTTTCGATTTCCTCCGGGTTCACTGTCGCGGGAGCCGGAAGCGCTGCCGGGGCGGCAGACTGGGCCGCCTCCGGCGGTGTTCCCAGCGCGGCGTGGGATACTGAATTCGATGAAGACTGCGATCGTCCCCGCGGTTGCCGCAGCCTGTGCCGCAGGCTTCGGACTCTCGCTCCTGGGGCAAACGGCCGTGCCGCCGCCGTTTACCAATGACGCTGCATTCTACTCCGGCGTCAGTGGACCGGGGAAGCCCGTCAAAGGCGCCGGCTATGGCGGCTACCGGTCGGGCCGCGAGGGGGTGATGTACAGCGGCGAAGAAACCAAGCCCGGCTGGCATCCGTTGAAGCCGGAAGCGTTCAGCGGCTCGGTGGTGAGGCAGGGTTTGCTGCCATCCCTCCGCCCCGTCTGGGACTTACATCTCCGGGATACGATCGTCCGCATCGGCGGCGACGGCAAGTACTACATGACCGGCTCGTCCGGCGATAACATCTGGGACCGCAATGACGGCGTCGAGTTATGGCGGTCGGACGACCTGAGAAGCTGGCGCTATTTGGGATTGGTTTGGACCTTCGAGAAGGATGCTTCCCCGTGGCAGAAGGTCTGGGGCAAGACGAGGGACTTACCGGTGCGGGCGGTCTGGGCGCCGGAAATCCACTACATCGGCAAGAAGTATTTCATCACCCTGTCATTCGCCAGCGGTGCGGGAACCGCGGTCCTGGTGAGCCAGTCCGGCAAACCGGAAGGCCCGTACGTGAGTGCGTTCAAACCCGATGTCCGCGCGACCGGGGGCATCGACCCGACGCTGTTCCAGGACGACGGCGGAAAGGTGTACTTCACCTGGGGACGCGGCGGCACCATTTACCGGATGAAGGACGATTTCAGCGGTTTCACGGACGAGGGCCACCGGGTGGAGATCGAGAAACCGGCCGATGGGAGTTGGACGCGGGACGAGGTAGCGAACGAGGGCGCGTCCATCTTCAAACGCGACGGAAAGTATTACCTCACCGGCGCGGGTTTCTACAAGGGCCGATACAGCAGTGTGGCGGCGATCTCGTATCGCATCTACGGGCCGTACAAGCAATGGCACGAAGCGGTGCCCGGCGGCGGCGGGGGGAATTACTTCAAGGACAAGGACGGGCAGTGGTGGTGCACGATTTTCGGCAACGACGACCAGGCGCAGTGGCGAGAGAAGCCCGGCATGGTCCGGATCGATTTCGCGGAGGATGGGCGAATTCGCGTCGCCGGGAACCAGCCCGATTTTGTGCTTCAGCAGGGAGAACCGAAGAAGCAGCCTTAGGTTTCCGGCCGTGTGGTTTGGCGTTGCCGCGGTCTCGCGGTTATTGCATTAATTCAAGACCGGCTCCTGCAACCGGATGATCTTCTTCTGGATGGCGTACTGCACCAACTGTGCCTTATTATGGATGTCCAGTTTGCGCATCAGGTTGAATTTGTGGGCCTCCACCGTCTTGACGCTGAGTTCGAAGCCGGTGGCGATCTCCTTGACCGACCTGCCCTCGGCCAGCATTTTGAGGATTTCCCGTTCCCTCTTGGTCAGGGTACCGAAACGCGGCTGCCGCGGACCGGCGCCTTGCTGCCGGAAGCCGTCCACCAGGCGCGTCAGCAGGCGCGGGCTGAGAAAGCTCCCGCCGCGGTGTACTTCGCGAATGGCCGTCAACAATTGGTCGGCTGGACTCTCTTTCAGAATGTACCCGCTGGCCCCCATGTTGACGCATTCCGCCAGGTAGTCTTCGTCGTCGTACATGGACAGGAAGACGACGCGGGTTTCGGGACGGTCCTTGCGGATCAGGCGAGTCGCTTCGAAGCTGCTCATGCCTGCCATCCCGATGTCCATCAGCACCACGTCCGGACGAACCTGCCTCGCCACGGAAACGGCATCCGAGGCGTTGCCCGCCTCGCCCGAAACCTCCATGTCCGGCTCGGCCGCCAGTAGGGTTCGGATTCCCTGCCGGAAAAGAGTGTGATCGTCAGTCAAAAGTACGCGAATCTTCGCCATTCCCTGCCATCCCATTCTGTCTCGCCCACGCCGGGTTGCGAGGCAAATCCAGCGTGACCGCGACCCCTTTCCCCGGCTCACTGCGTATCGCCAGCGTTCCACCGAGAAGGGCTGCCCGCTCGCGCATGCCCGCCAGTCCGAAAGTCGGGGGCTTGCTGGCCTCCCGCTTCTCGCACATGCCGGCTCCGTTGTCGCGAACGCCCAGCCTGATTCTCTTATCGGCGGATTGCAGGAAAAGGTTTACCTGGGTGGCCCTGGAATGTTTGGCGACATTCTGTAAGCACTCCTGCGCAACCCGGTAGATCGCCTCCTGGACCTGCCTGGGGATGCCATCGGAATTCGCCGCAATTCGCAGATGCACCTGCGCCGGATGCATCTTGCCAAACCGCGCCGCCAGTTGACGCAGCGCCGCTTTCAGGCCCAGCCGTTCGAGAACCGCGGGACTGAGCGCGGCGATGATCCGCCGCAATTCCAGCACCGTCCGTTCGGCTATGCCGCGCGTCTCGGCCAGGCCCGAACGCATGCCGGGAGGCGCGCCGCGCTCCATCATCTCCAGCTTCAACCGCAGCAGCAGGAGCGACTGGCCGGCCTCATCGTGCAGTTCCCGTCCGATGCGGCGCCGCTCTTCCCGCTCGGCATGCCGCGATTCCGCCTCCAGGCGCCGCACCTCGTCCCGCAGCCGGGAGCGCTCGATGGCCTCCCCGCAACGCCCGGCAACGGCGCCGAGCAACGTCAGTTCGCGCGGCAACCATGGATACGGCGCCGCGAATCCGAATTGAATCGACCCCGCCTCGCCCAACGGGTATGACCAATAGGATGCGTGGCGGCCGCGCATGGACGTGTCGGCAACCAGCCGTTCGTCCGCCTCGCCGCGTTCGATATAGAGCGGCCGCGACAGCTTCCGGTCACGGCCGCCCTCCTGCAGGATCAGCCGCCCGGCGCGCGCCCGAAAGGCCTGAGTCAGAATGCCGACGAATCGCCGCAGCAGGTCCTCCAGGTTCCGGGCTTCCGTTTCCGCCCGATAGAGACCGAAGAACGCCTGGGTTTCGGCTTCTCGAACCCCGTAGAAGGCCTCGTTCAGCGTGAACAGCGTGGCCAGGCGCAGTTGTTCCCGCGCCGGTTGGAACCGATTGGCGATGCCCGCCGCCAGAAGGCTGTCGAAGCGGTCCAGCGCCTCGCCGACGCCGGCCGGCGACAGATTCAGCTTGGCCAGGCGGCGCCCGTTGTACTCCACCTGCTCCACGAACTGTTCGAGCGAGCGCAGCCGGGCCGCGGCCGTGGGAGCGCAGGCCAGCAGGGCGCGGCGTGTGGGGTCGTCGCAGGTGCGGCCGAGCGCCCCGCGGAAGCGCCGGTCGAGGCCATCGGCCAGTGGGCGAATGGCCCGCAGCATCAGCCTGGCGTGGCGGCGCGCAGAGGGAGTGAAAAGGGGCACGTTCATAGCCGGAGTACCTTTTGATTGGGTGCGATCCGGGGCCGCGTTCTCTCAGAAATCCTGACGCTCAGGTGAATCCGCCGGCAGGAACGGGGCCGGTACCGGACCGATGGCGCGGTGCGTCACTCCCCGTCCATTCCTTCGGCGACGGTGTCCTGGCAGGTCAGGCAGTAGCGTGCCCAGGGAAGCGCCCGCAGGCGTTTCACCGCGATGGCCCGGCCGCAGGCCTGGCATGCGCCGTAGGCGCCGCTGTCGAGCCGGTGCAGAGCTTCGTCCACCAGGCGGAGTTGCCGGTAGTCCCGGCTGTTGCGCTGCAGCGAGATGAATTCGTCGTGGGAGATCTGCGCCCGGTCGTCTTCCGCCACGTGGTCCATCCCCGCCAGCGTGTCGCACCGTGCGCCCAGGTTCTCCAACACACGATCCCGCGTATCCTGGAGTTCCAACCGGTAGGATTCGTAGTCCTTCGCCACCTGCGCGTGCTGGTTCATCGGTTCTCCTCCCGAAACTCCTCCGCCGCGGCCCCAAGTGCTCCGGACCACGGCGCCTCATGGGTCTCAGAAAGGTATCAGAATTCCCCGGCGAATTCAATACTTTTTGGGGATAGCGGTGCTTACCGGATAGGCGGGAAATGTTCGCGGGCGGACCGCACGATTCCCGGTTACATCTCCGGGTTGGGATAATACTTGACCAGGTCGATCACAATCCGCTGTTCCATGGGAGTGAAGCGCTCCTTGAACTGCGGGCTGTCGATGATGGCCTGGCGCACCGGTTCGGTCTTGCCGCTCAACAACTGGTAGGCCCTGCGGATACCCAGCTTGCGCTCCGGGCCAAGTTGCTGGAATTCACCGATGCGCTGATTGACCAGATCCTGTTTGTCCTTTGGCAGCGCGGAAATCGCCGCGTAGAGCTTCAATTGGCGATCCCGCTCCTCGGCCGGCAGGTTGTCGAAAGCCGCCAGCCTCCTGCGAATGGAATCCTGGGCGGCCACCGGCATCTTGTCGATGGCGATTTCGCGCTCCCGCGGGGTCAGCCGCAAGAAGCGCTGGACCTGTGCGCCGGGCACCTGCCGGAACACCGGCATCGCCTTCATGGAAGACCTGCCAGCGCCGCCGGCGGTTCCCCTGGCGGCGGGAGCTTTGGGGGCAGGCGTTCGCACGGCGGGGGCTTTGCCGGAAGGCCGGGCTGGGGCCTTAACGGCCGCGGGCTCTTTGGTCTGGCCGCACCAGGCGGGGACTAACCCGAGAACCGATGCCGCGGCGAACTTGAGGAAGCAGTTCATTCCGGCCGGCGTCTCCTACATCTTCGAATCGGCGCTATCGGCGCGAACCGGACGGCTCAACTGGCTCAGCGCCTCCATCTCATCCAAGGCCAGCACCACCTGCTCCGGCTGCAGGGCCTCCATCTGCGCGGTATCGTGTTGCGGCTGGGGCGGCGGCGTGGGGGTTCGCTGGATCAATAGTCCGGCCATCAGAATCACGGCGGCGCTGGCGGCAATGGGGACCACGCGGCGCAACCCGAATAGCTGGAAGGGCCGCATCATGCGATCGAACCACGATACCTGCCGGTCGAGCCGTTGGTACAGGCGGCGATTGAAATCGGCGGACACCGGAGCGGGCTCCCAAACGTCCAGAGCGTCCCAGACGGCGCGCTGCGCCTGGACAAAGTCGCGGCAGGCGTGACAGCTTTCCAAGTGGCCTTCGAGAAGCGACACGTCCCCGGCATCCAGCTTGCCGGACCCGTAGTCCAGCAGAACTTCGTTCCGCTTCGCTTCCAATGGGCACTTCATAACGATCCTTCTTCCCTCAGGCCAGCCGCCTAGAATATCAAAAATACCGCCGTCTCCGATACTCTAGGCCATGTGGGCCAAACGGGCGCGCAATGTCTCGTACGCCCGAAATAATAACGACTTTACCGCAGATTCGGAACAATCGAGCACTTTGGCGATCTGCGAGTATTCCATCTCCCGATACTTGTGCATCAGAACCGCGGCACGCTGCTTTACCGGCAGCGCCGCCACCGCCCTGCGAACTTCGTCCAGCCTGGCCTGGTACACCATGGACTGCTCGACCGAGGGCCGGGCATCCGCCACCTGCCGCGCGGGCAGATCGGACGACGTGTCGTCGAGCCGTTCCTGCAACCGTTCGTGCTTTCCGTCGCGAAGCGAATTCAACGCCAGGTGCGTCGCGATCCGGAACAGCCATGTCGTAAACTTCGCCGTGGGTTCGTAGGTCGCCCGCGAACGGTAGACGCGTAAAAAAACCTCCTGGGCCAATTCCTCGGCCACCGCCTGGTTCTGAATCATCCGGTAGAGGAAATGCACCACCGGCAGGCGATGTTTGTCCAGCAATACACCGAAGCTGACGCCGTCCCCGTCCCTGACCCGAAGCATCAACTCGGCGTCCGGATCGAGAGCCGTCACGCCAGCCCCTGCATCCCTGTTAACCCGTTCGTCCATCCGAGGTTGCGGTCCTATGGGAAAATTTGACGCCTATTCCCCTTTGAGTGAACGCTCCATCAAGCGTTGAATAGCATCCCGCGGCGATATCCCGAAGTGTAACATTTGGAACATTTGCCCGGCTATGGGCATCTCCACGGAACAACGCTGCGCCAAATCGACTGCTGCATTTGTAGTTTTTATGCCTTCGGCCACCATCTTCATGGAACTCACGATCTCATCCAGCTTCCGGCCGCGCGCCAGTTCCACGCCCACCATGCGATTGCGGCTCAAATCTCCGGTGCAGGTCAGGACCAGATCGCCCAAACCCGCCAACCCCGCCAAAGTGAGCGGCCGGCCGCCCATGGCTACCGCCAGACGGGTCATTTCCGCCAACCCACGCGTGATCAGGGCCGCCGTCACGTTGTAGCCCAGGCCCAATCCGTGCAGCACGCCGCTTCCGATGGCGACCACGTTCTTGATGGAGCCTCCAATTTCTACACCTATAGGATCAGGACTGGTATAAAGGCGGAATGCAGGCCCGGAGAAGGCTTCCTGCACCTCCGCCGCCAGCCTGTCGTCCGTAGAAGCCACCACCAGCGCGGTTGGCTCCGCGCGCGCCACTTCCCTGGCAAAGGTCGGTCCCGAGATCACGGCGACACGCGGATCAAACCGCTCCTGAACAACTTGTCGAATTACCTCCGATATTCGTAGTAATGTGCCGTTCTCCAGTCCCTTCGTGGCGCTGACGAACACCATGGAATCGTTCAGGTAGGGGAGCATCTGCTGGTACATCCCCCGTACCAGGTGGGACGGCATGACGCTCAAGATCGTGGAACCGTCCTCCAGCACCATCCCTAAGTCGCTAGAAATCTGCACGTTATCCGGCAGGAAGCAACCCGGCAGGTAGACGTCGTTCTCCCGCGTGGATTGCATGCGGCCGGCCAGGTCCGATTCATAGACCCACAGCCGCACCCGCGGAAACCGGGGGCTCAGCGCCAGCGCCAGGGCGGTTCCCCAGCTTCCACCGCCGATGATCGACAGGCTCTTCACGACTTCGAGGCTCCGAATCGAAATACATTCTCGGTGCCTGCGTGGAGCCTGCGGAGATTACTACTATGTCTGTAGATAATAAACGCCCCGGCGAGGATCGAGGCGGCCACCACTGGCCACGGCGGTTGCGAGATCAGCCAGACCGCCAGAGGAAAGGTCGCCGCCCCGACGATGGATCCCATCGAAATGTAGCGGGTCCACGCCACCACCACAAGGAACACCACCAGCACACTGATGAGAGGCAGCGGCGTCAGGCGGAGAAACGCCCCCACGAAGCTGGCCATGGCCTTGCCGCCGCGGAACCTCAGGAACACCGGATAGGCGTGGCCCGCCATCACCGCCAGCGCCGCCGCGCTGGTCCACAACGGGCTGCCATGGGTGAACCGCTCCGCCAGCCACACCGCCAGGTAGCCCTTGCCGATATCCAGCAGCAGGGTGGCGACGCCGGCCACGCGCCCGGTGGTCCGCAGGACGTTGGTGGCCCCGATGTTGCCGCTTCCCGTGGCGCGCACGTCCGCGCCGGTGGTCCACTTGACCAGCAGGAAGCCGAACGGAATGGCGCCGATGAGATAGGCCGCCAGCAATATCGAGATGGGAATCATTACAGTGACAGCGGAAATTCCGCTAGTTTAGTGTACACGGAACCGGAAGGTCTCAATTGGCTCAGGTACAAGAAGAAGCTGCGCGCTTCGAAGCAGCCGAACTCGGCGGAAGCCAGGCCGGCGATGGCTTGGTTGAGGGCCTCGATGTTGACCCGGTCCTTGATGCGCGCCGAGCGTCAGGTGCGGCGAAAACGGGCGCGTCTCGCGCGCGATGCCCAGCGCGGCGGTGGCGCCGTCGGTCGCCTCCGCCAACCCGGCCAACCCCGGCGCGTCGATGCCGCACCAGAAGATGCGCGGCGCGCGCGCGTTCGGAAAGAAGCCCAGGTTGTGGATGCGCATGGCGATGGGCGCGCGAGCCGGAATTGCCGCCAGCGCGGATTTCAGTTCGTCGAGCCGCGCCTCGGGCCATTCGCCAATGAACTTGGTGGTGATGTGCAGGTTCGCGGGTGGGCTCCAGCGGATGCGCGCCGTGGGCCGGAGGCGCGCGCAGCAGGTCCTCGAGATTGCCGGCCACTTCCGCCGGCAGATCGAGCGCGGTGAACAGTCGCATAGGCCCGCCGCTACTCCAGACCCGCCAGTTTGAGCATTTCGAGAAACTGCCGGCTGGTCCGCCGGTCGATCGCCTGGGCCACCAGCTTGCCGTCGCGCCCGTACAGGAAGCTCTTGGGAATCCCTTCCACCGCGAACAACTGATTCACCGTTCGCCCCGGATCGAAGAGCATCGGGAAGGTGATCTTCCGCGCCGCCACAAACGGCGCCACCTTGCCGGCATCCTCGTCCGATATGGCCAGCACCACGAGGCCGCGTGGACCGAAGCGCTCGTAGAGCGCCTGCATATCGGGCATCTCCTTGCGGCAGGGCGGGCACCAGGTGGCCCAGAAATTCACCAGCACCACCTTGCCGCGCAGCGCCTCCAACGACCATTTCCCGCCCTGCAAGTCGTTCAGCGTGAATTGCGGGCTCGAGCCGGCGCCGGTCGTCGGCTTCCAGTTTCGCCATGGCCGCGCGGTACCCGGGATCGTCGAGCGACACCTGCACGTGCTCGTAGCGCGCCAGGAGGGCGAGCGCACCGTACATGCGCTGACCAGCCGGCAGGCCGGCTATGACATCGGCGATTGTTTGCAGCGTCTCGTGGCCGGCGTCGCCCTCGGTGGCCAGGCCGGTGAGGCTGCCGATCAGGCGGCGTTTGCCCTCGCCCGCCGGCAGCGCCTGAATCTGGCGGGCCAACCGCCCCACCTCAAGCGTCCATTCGTCGTCCGGCAGGGCGCGCAGGTGACCCATGCGGTCGGCGACAGACTTCTCCTGGCTGTTGAAAACCGGCTGGGTCTGCGCGGAAGTCGCGGCCACGGAGGCCAGGATGGCGCACGCAATCGGCAGGTATCGGCATTTCATAATCTTCACGATACCGCGGAACGGCTTAGGACATTTCCGCCTTGCCGCGAGGGGACATTTCCCCTTTGCTTTGACAAGGTCCAGCTACGCCTTGAGCGCATTTCCCGATTCTGGTATCCTCAATAGGTCGATTTTATTAACATTTCCCTCCCGGCCGTGCGTGGCCGGGCCTACCCGTGAGGTTCACATGTCGGGCCATTCCAAATGGGCCACCATTAAGCATAAAAAGGCGGCTCTTGACGCCAAGCGCGGAAAGTCGTTCACGCGCATCATCAAGGAAATCGTGATCGCCGCGCGCAGTGGCGGAGATCCCGACGGGAATCCTCGTCTTCGTACCGCCATCACCGCCGCCAAAGCCGTCAGCATGCCGGCCGACAACATCAAGAAGGCCGTCATGCGCGGTACCGGCGAACTGGAAGGCGGCCAGATCGACGAGGTGATGTTCGAAGGCTACGGGCCGGGCGGCGCCGCCGTCCTGGTCAATGTCGCTACCGACAACCGCAACCGGACGGTAAGCGACATCCGCCATGTCTTCTCCAAGAACGGCGGCAACATGGGCGAGCAGGGCAGCGTCGCCTGGATGTTCGACCGCAGGAGCCAGGTGCTGGTGCCGGTCGAGAAGGCCGGCGAAGACCAGCTTATGGGCGTCATCCTGGATGCGGGCGGAGACGATCTCCGCGCCGCCGGCGACAACTGGGAAGTCCTTTCGCCTCCCGAAGCCCACGACGCCATCCTCAAGGCATTGGAAGCCGCCGGTATTGCCACCTCGGAAGCCGGCATCGCCATGGTTCCCAAAAACCTGATCAAGCTGGAAGGCAAAAGCGCCAGCGGCATGCTGCGGTTGTACGAGGCGCTGGAAGACCACGACGACGTGCAGAACGTCTACTCCAACTTCGATATCGACGAGAAGGAGTTGGAGGCCCTCGGGCAGTAAGGTGCGGGTCCTCGGTATCGATTGCGGCTCGCAGCGGACCGGTTACGGCGTGATCGATAGCGATGGCTCCCTCCATCGCATGCTCGCCGCCGGGGTGATCCGCACCAGCCCCAAGCAGCCGTTTCCCCAGCGCCTCCTGGAGATTGCCGAGGGGTTGCGCGGGCTGGTCCGCGAGTACGCGCCCGAGACCGCCGCCGTGGAAGAGGTCTTCTACGCCGTCAACGTCAAGACCCTGCTCAAGCTGTCGCACGTCCGCGGGGTGGCGCTGCTGGTAGCGGCCGAGGCGGGAATGGAACTGGCCGAGTACTCCCCGCTGGAGATCAAGACCAGCGTGGTGGGATACGGCAGGGCGGAGAAGAGCCAGGTGAAGCTCATGGTGCAATCGCTGCTGCGGCTGCCGGAAGTCCTCGAATCCGAAGACGCCTCCGACGCCCTGGCCGTGGCCATCTGCCACGCCACCCGCGAATCCACTGTCCGGAGGTTCGTGCACCCGGCATGAAACGGCTTCCGATTTCGCTGCTTGCGCTGGCGGCCGCAGCTTGCGGGCTGGGCGCCGCCGATGGCAGGCTGTTCTATTCGCGCGAGTTCCCCGGCAGCACGCCGGCGTACATCCAGGTGACGCTCACCAAGGACGGCGACGCCGAGTACCGCGAGGCGGTGGACGACGACCTGCCGGTCAAGTTCAAGCTCGACTCCGCCACTGCGCAGGAAATCTACGGACTGGCCGAAAAGCTGGAGTTCTTCAAGCACCCGATCGAATCTCCACTCAAAGTCGCCTTCATGGGGACCAAAACCTTCCGCCTCGAGAGCGGCGCCGGGAAGACCGAAGTCAAGTTCAACTACACCGAGAACAAGGACGCCCAGGCGTTGCAGGACTGGTTCGAGCGCATGGCCGAATCTTCGCAGCACCGCGTCGAACTCGAACGCACCGCCAAGTACGACCGGCTGGGCGTGGTCAATGCCCTGACGCTTCTGGAATCCGCGTTGGAACGCGACCGCGTGGTGGCGCCGGAGCAGTTTCTGCCGCTGCTCGACCGCATCGTGGCCAACGAGAGCTACATGCACACGGCGCGGGCGCGCGCCGCCGAAATCGCCGAGGGCATTCGCGCCATGAAACCGCCGGCAAACCCGCCCTCGAACCCACAATGACGCGCGGCCTGCCGTTGGCCCTGGCCGCGTTCGCGTGGGTACTCATGGCGCAAACCGCGGACCCCGATCGCGCCGCCGCCCGCGCCGCCATCGAAGCCCACGACGGCCCGGGCACCATCTTGTATGGCGAGCGTGTGTTGGCGCGCCAGCCCACAAACCTCCCCATCCTGGACGCCGTGGCGCAAGCCCTCATCGCCAGCGGTGGCGGCGCCGAGGCCGCGCAACGTGCCTTCAAGTACGCCCTGCGCATCGAAGAACTGAACCGCCAGAACCACAATAACCGCGGCATCGGCCACGCGCTCGCCCTGGAAGCCCGGGCCTCTGGTCTCCTGGGCCGCTTCGAAGAGGCGCTGACGCTGGCGCGCCGCGCCTTCGAGACCTTTCCGGACGCCGAGGCGGCGCGCGAGATCGCCCGCTGGTCGGAGCGCCTTGGCAAACTCCAGGACGCCGCCAGCGCCCTGGCCGACGCCTTCACCATCCCCGACCCGGCCGCAACCGCCGCCGACCGCGACCGCGACCGCGCCCGCATGGGCGACATCTTCCAACGGGCCAAAGGCTCCGAAGCCGGTCTCGGCGACCTGGTGCTGCGGGCGTACGACCGCAACGTGGCGCTGCTCCACGCGCGCGAACTGCGATTGCGGCCCGCCGGCCCCAACGCCGGGCTCACCGATCCGATGGAATTCACCCTGACCGCGCTCGATGGCCGCAAATTCGCCATGGCGGGTTTGAAGGGCAAAGTGGTGGTGCTGGATTTCTGGGCCACCTGGTGCGGACCCTGCCGTGCCCAACACCCGCTCTACCGCGAGGTGGCCGGGCGGTTCCACGACAACCCCGCGGTCGAGTTCCTCTCGATCGACGCGGATGACGACCGCTCGCTGGTTGGTCCTTTTCTGGACGAAGAGAAGTGGCCGGACGCGGTCTATTTCGAGGACGGCCTGACGCAGGCGCTCGGCGTGTTCGCGGTTCCCACCACCATCGTCCTGGACCAGCGCGGCCAGGTATTCAGCCGCCTGACCGGGTTCCTGCCCGAACGCTACGTCGAGACCCTGACCGGCCGCGTCCGCGCGGCGCTGGAAAATCGATAGGGTAGGCGGTTTTTGCACCTGCGCGTGGATACTCTGCCTGAGTTAAAAGGCGCACGATTCTCAGTAGACTGCCGTCCTCCACGGGCGACGGCATCGCTATACCCCGCGCCGTTCTGCCACGGAGCGCGCACGGCACCGGACTTCCCGGCGCCTTTCGGGTTGGATGCCAGATTGCATGATTCCCTTCAATATGCGTATGACTACTATTGCCGGGGCGGCTCTCCGAGTGGCAGCCTCCCTCCTGATTGGGTCGATTGCCTTCGCCCAAAGCGCGTCCTCGTCTCCTCAAACGGCGGGAGCCGGTGGGCAAAGTTCGCCGGGCTTCGATGGCAAGTGGCTCACGAAGATGGCCTGCCCTGCAAAAGGAAACACCGAGGGCTACACCTGGCAGTTTGCCGGCGTCATCGAGAACAACGCCTTTCGCGGAGAGCACGGCACGGCGGGGGAGCCCGGGTACCTGCTGATCGAAGGCAAAATCGCCAAGGACGGCAGCGCCAAGCTGTCCGCGACGGGCATCGTCGCCTCCAGGAACTACGCCCGCGGAGTCCTCGCCCACAAGGGGGAGGATTACAGCTACAACATCAAGGCCCATTTCCAGGATGCCGCGGGTACGGGCACCCGCGATACGGGTCTCGGCGTCATAGGCCGCCCCTGCACGTTCGATTTCACGAAGCAGTAGGCCACGGATCGGGGTTGGTGGACGCCAGACTGGGCGGTACTCCCCGATTGACGCCGCTGACGACCGCCCGCTGGTTGGTCCATTCCTGGAAGAGCGGAAGTGGCCGGAGTCCGTGTGCTTCGAGGATGGCCTGACGCGGGCGCCCGGCGTGTTCGCGGTTCCCACCACTATCGTCCTGGACCAGCGCGGCCACGCGTTCAGCCGCCTGACCGGGTAACTGCCCGAGCGCTACGTCGAGACCCTGACCGGCCGCGTCCGCGCGGCGCTGGAGAATCGATAGGGGAGGCGCACCGCGTCCGCCACACCCAGGATCACTTGATCACCTGAGGCGGACCCGCGTTGAACGAAACGAAAGACGGTGACGCGCTGCTGGCGAAGCTCCTTCGCGAAGTGGAGGAGTCGCCCGCCAGCCCGCTGCCGGTAGCGGTGGCGTTCCTGGCCAGCTTTCTTCCAGCGCGGCGGGCCACCCGTGTGGACCCCGTCATCGCGCTTCGGCACGAGTGACTTCGCCGCCACGTTTCGATTCTGAGATCGTGCGCGCAAGCCGGAACCGTGCCTGGGGGCGCCACTGTAGAATGGTCTGATATGGAACGCCCGGTCAACCCGTCGTTTCTCGAAACCACGCCTTTCGCTCCCACGCCCTCGCCATCCTCCGTCTCTCGCGATTCTTCGTCTCCGGCATCGGGAGAGGGCCGCTTCGTGCCCGGCACGGTGCTGGGCGGGCGCTACCGCATCATCGGCCTGCTGGGGCGCGGCGGGATGGGCGAAGTGTACCGCGCCACCGATCTGACTCTCGATCAATCGGTGGCGTTGAAGTTTCTGCCCGCCGAGATGTCCTCCAATCCCGGCCTGCTGGCCCGTTTTCACGGGGAAGTCCGCATCGCGCGCCAGGTTTCCCATCCCAATGTCTGCCGGGTTTACGACATCGGCGAGGTCCAGGGGATGCCCTTCATTTCCATGGAATACGTGGATGGCGAGGACCTCTCGTGCCTGCTGCTCCGCATCGGGCGCCTGCCGGCGGACAAGGCCCTGGAAATGGCGCGGAAGCTGTGCGCCGGGCTGGCCGCCGCCCATGACCGCGGCATCATCCACCGCGATCTCAAGCCGCAGAACGTCATGATCGACAAGCGCGGCGAGGTGGTGATCATGGACTTCGGCCTGGCTGCCGTCTCCGGCCAGCTTTCCGGGGCCGAGATCCGCAACGGCACCCCCGCGTACATGGCGCCCGAACAACTCAAGGGCGCGGAAGTCACGATGCTCAGCGATGTTTACGCGCTGGGCCTGGTGCTGTACGAACTCTTCACCGGCAAGCGGCCCTACGAGGGCCGGAACATGCAACAACTGCTGGCGCAGCAGGAAGCGGCGCAGTTGACCAGCATGACCTCCATCGCCGTGGACATCGACCCAGCGGTCGAAAAAGCCATCCGCCGGTGTCTCGATCCGGATCCCGCCAAGCGTCCGCCCAACAGCCTTTCGGTGGCCGCGGCTCTGCCGGGCGGCGATCGCCTGGCCGCGGCCCTGGCGGCGGGCGAAACTCCGTCGCCGGAGCTGGTCGCCGATTCGGGCGAACTGGAAGGTCTGAAGCGGCGCTATTCGGTGCCCTGCATCCTCGTCATCGTGGCATGCCTGGTCACCTGTATCGGCCATCAGATCCGCTACGGCGCTATGGTGAACACGCCGCTGGACGATTCGCCCGAGGTGCTGGCTCACAAAGCCCGGGAAATGGCCGCGTCATTCGGGTATCCGAAGAAGCCCAAGGACAGCGCCATTTCGCTGGCCGGCGGGGGCACCCTTCTGGACCACCTGAACAAACTGCCGGAACCCCGCAAGTGGAAAGAGTGGTTCGCTTCCGAAGCGCCCATCCGCGCCGAGTATCGCGAGAGCCGGTCCTGGCTGGTGGCGCCGCCCCTGGGCGAGGTCACCGCCGATAATCCGCCGCCGACTCAGCCGGGAATGGTGCGCGTCAACCTGGATGGCGGCGGCCGCCTGCGCGAGTTCATGGCCGTGCCCGACGCCACTGAGGAACCGCTGGCCGCGCCCGTGGATCCAGCGGCAGTGTTCGGCGCTGCCGGCCTGGACATGGCCGCTTTCCATGAGGTTGCGCCGGCTTTCACTCCGCCGTCGGTTGCCGATCGCCTGCTCGCCTGGAACGGGCCTCATCCGAAGATCCCAAATCTTGACCTGACCCTGAATCTGGCCACGTGGAAGGGACGCGTGACCAACGCGGCGGTGGAATTCCAGTGGAAGCAGACGGGCGCCGCGCCGCCGCAACAGTCTTTGGCCGCCACCCTGCGCGGTCTGGTCGTGTCGGCCTTCTTCCTATTCGGCGTGATTGCAGCCCCGGTTCTGGCGCGGCGCAACTGGAAGCGGGACAGGGTGGATCGCAAGGGCGCCATTCGCCTGGCCATCTTCCGGTTCTTCCTCGGCATGGTAGTCTGGCTGGGGACGGTGCATGCCATACCCGATGGCTCGGTCGCCGTCATGTTGTGGGCCGGCGCCGCGGAGTGGATGCTGGCCGCGGCGCTGCTGTGGCTGCTGATTCTGGCACTGGAGCCGAGCGTGCGCGCCTACTGGCCGCATTCCCTGGTGACCTGGAACCGGATCGTGGCCGGCCGCTGGAAGGATGCCCAGGTGGGCGCCCATATCCTGATCGGCGCCGCCGCCGGCTCTCTGATCTGGGCCCTCGGTGCGTTGCGGGACAACCTGATTCAGCCCGAGATGCGGGACACAACCGGACTGGCGGCCACCCTCGGAACCCGCCAGTGGGTAGCCGCTCATGCCGGTGGATTGTCCAGCGCGCTGACCGTCGGCTTGATCGTCTTCTTCGCCCTGGTCGGCCTGCGGTTCCTCGTCAAGAGGAACATTCTGGCCGCGGTGGTTGGCGCGCTCATCCTCTCGATGGCCGACTCGTTCCGCTCGCCCCACTGGCAGCTTGAACTGGCCCTGCGCGTGGTCGTCTTCGCCGTGCTGGTCTTCGTCCTTCTGCGCTACGGACTGGTGGCGACCGTAGCCGCGGTGTTCTTTGACAGCGGTTTCGACAAACTTGCTCTCGGCACGGACTGGAAGACCTGGTACGCGCCCGCCGGACTGGCGACGCTCGCGCTGCTGGCGGCGATCGCCATCGTGGCCTTCTGGCGATCGCTGGGCACGCAGGAGTTGTTCGGTAAGGGCGAGGAAGCCTAGCCCCGTCCCCTACCGGTCTTCCCCGAGCGGGCGCTGCATCAGAACCGTGTCCACCCAGCGCCCGAACTTGAAGCCTACGCTCCGCAGCACGCCCACGCGCCGGAAACCGAGCGCCTCGTGCAGACCGATGGACGCGGCGTTGCCCGTGTCGCCGATCACCGCCACCATCTGCCGGCATCCGGCCGCCTCGCAAACCGCGATCAACTCCGTCAGGAGAAGCCGGCCCAATCCCTTTCGCTGGTAGTCCGGATGCACATACACGGAGTTCTCCACCGTGAACCGGTAGGCCGGCCGCGGCCGGTAAGGCGCCGCGTAGGCATAGCCCGCCACGCATCCCTCCAGTTCGGCAACCAGGCAGGGCAGCCCGCGCTCCCGCACGTGCTGGAGCCGGCGAGCCATTTCCGCCGCATCGGGTGGGTCGGTCTCGAACGTGGCCAGGGCCGTCCGGACGTAATGCCCGTAGATGGCGGCGATCTCCAGGACATCGGCGTCGCGCGCGGCGCGCGCTACCGGTGCCGTGGGTTCCGTGGGGCCGTCTGGGGGCATTTCTCCGGATTGTAGCAAGCCGATCCTCTCCACCGCCGCGGAGACGGAACAAACCACCCGCCAATCTCGTACCCTGGTACATCTGAGGACCGCCATGCAAAAGAAGCTCCTTCTTCCCGCCGCGGCCGCGGCGTTGTTCTTCCTCGCGGCCTGCGACATAGAGGATTTCCGCGGCGAACGGTACAGCCGGGATTTCCACTACAGCTTCCCCCTGAAGCCCAACGGCCGGCTGACGGTCGAGTCCTTCAACGGATCCATCGAGATTTCCGGTTGGGACCAGGATTCCGTGGACATCAGCGGCGCCAAGTACGGCCCCACCCAGGAACGCGCCGATGGGCTGCAAATCGAAACCGCCAACACGCCCGATTCGGTCACCGTCCGCGCCATCCGTCCGTCCGCACGGCTCAACAGCCAGGGCGCGCGGTTCGTCGTGAAGGTCCCGCGATCCGCGCTGCTCGATCGCATTTCCACCTCCAACGCGTCCATCCGCACCATGGATGGCGCCGGTCCCGCGCGCCTGCGCACCTCCAACGGGTCGATCCGGGTGCAGAATCTTCGCGGATCCCTGGACGCCCAGACCTCCAACGCGTCGGTGGACGTGATCGACGTGGAGGGGGACGTGATCGCCCACAGTTCCAACGGCCATATTCACGCCGAAGGCTTGCGCGGCGGGTTCGATGCGAGAACGTCGAACGCCGGCGTCAACGCCAGGGTTGCCCGCGCGGACCGTTCGATCCGCATCGAAACCAGCAACGGCGGGGTGGAACTGACGCTCCCGGACGGCCTCTCGAGCGATGTCCGGGTCAGCACCAGCAACAGCGGGATCACGGTCCGGCTTCCGGCGCCCGCCCGGGCGCGAATCCTGGCGCGAACCTCCAACTCGTCCATCTCTTCCGATTTCGACCTCAAGATGCACGGCGAGGTGGGCAAGAACCACGTAGATGGCGAGATCGGCTCCGGCGGCGGCCCGCTGATCGACCTCGCGACCTCGAACGGCGGCATCCGCCTGATGAAGATGTAGCCGCGGCATCCGCGCCCCCCTTGCCCGAAGTTCGTTACGACAGAGGCAAAAGGCGCTTTCTCTCTGGCGCTAACTGTTGTGTGGAAACTCAGTTATGCCATGAAAAGCGGCTTTTTGCTATAGATCGGTGAGATATCCGGGCTAGTGCCTTGACCGCGAGAAACCGTTCCTTTGCCACGGGCCGCTCGCTCACGCTCGCGGTTCTGTCCGGAACCGCGAGCGTGAGCGAGCGGCCCGGTAATGGCACCAAGTCACACGGTCGAAGACCTAGTTCACTTCCAGCGTCTTTACGCCCGCGGTGGCCCGAGCGGCGCCGAAAGACTCCACCGCCCCGGCATCCGGCGCCAGAGCCTCAGCCATCGATGCCGCGCCGGTGAAAACCAGGCTGCGCCAGTACGTCTCGAGGGCCGCGCGTGCCGCGCCTGCCTTCAGCGCCACGGGTTCCACCTGGCCCCCGCCGGAATACGAGGTGTCCGCGACCAGGAAGACGCCTCTCAGTTCATCTCCTGAGAACAATGCCACGGTCACTCCGGGATCCGCGGTGGCATCGAGGCCGGCCGTTTCGTAGATGCCGGCGGCAGGGAATTCCAGCGTCCAAAAGCTCATGTCTTATCTCCGTTTCGGGTGCACCCTTTGGGGCTCCCGGTTGCCTTTCATCACCTATATCGGCGGGGAACTTGCCTGACATTAGAGCGAGAAACCGCTTAATTTCGGGCTACGCCCGGCAGCCGCGGTCGCGGTGACGCGCGCGTCACCCACCATCCCCTCGACTGGTTTACAGTTGTAGGAACGGCAATGTTGCGTCATTGGATCGGAGTCCTCATCTTCCTGGGATCGAGCGTTGCCGCGCTGGCCCAGGGCAACTACGAAGTTCAGGTTTACGGCTCGGACCTGGTGCCTCCCAAGGTCACCATGGTGGAACTCCACAGCAACTTCACCGTCGAGGGCGTCAAGGGCACCGTAGACGGGGTCCTGCCCACGAACCACGCCGAGCACGAGACGGTGGAGATTACACACGGTTTCGACGACTGGTTCGAAACCGGTTTCTACATTTTCACCAGCATCCAACCCGACGGCCACTGGTACTATGTGGGCTCCCACATCCGGCCGCGCTTCTCCATTCCCAAGAAGTATACGGGCCGGGTGGGCATCAGCATCTCGAACGAGATCGGCTGGCAACGGCCAAACTTCTCGGTGGACACCTGGACCTGGGAGATCCGCCCCATCATCGACACCCCCGACAAGATTCACGGATGGTACTTCGCGTTCAACCCCACCTTCGACAAGTCGTTCCACGGACCGGAAGGCAGCCGGGGCTACGAATTCTCGCCGAATTTCAAGTTCAGCTACGACATCGCCAGGAGGGTGGCTTTGGGAGCGGAATACTACGGATCGTGCGGACCCGTAACCGGATTCGATCCGCTGCGCGATCAGCAGCAGCAGATCATCCCGGCCGTGGACGTCGATTTCGGTGACAAGTGGGAATTCAACTTCGGCGTCGGCGTTGGCATGACTGGCGCGACCGACCACCTGCTGATCAAGGCGATCCTGGGATACCGGTTCAACTTCAAGAAATAGCCGTCAGCCGGCGCCGGGGGCGCCGGGCCGCCATCCGGCGCTGCATCCCGACGGTACTTCTTTCGCGCTTCCACCCAGGAGGGAAAGACTTCCGGGATCTCCAGCCACACCAGCATCCACTCGGCCATCTCGCTCTTCGCGGCCGCCTTTTCGGGCGCGGTGCGAGGGCTGCGCGCCTGGAACCTGGCACGGTCCTTGGCGGCGATGACTTGCCTTCGGCAATAGCGCGCCCGATCGCGGTCTCCCGCGGCCATCGCGCCGGTGTAGACCTGGAGCATCTCGCGCAAAGACTGCTCCAACTCCTCGAAGGTGTGCTGCCGGATCCCGCAATAGGGTTGCGCGAAGGGCAGGCCGGCGGCCCGCAGCAGATCGCGCAGGTAGCTCTCCGATACCGGCGCCAGGCGGCGCAACAGCCCGTTCCACACCTCTTCGGTAATGGCCGGAGGGCGCTCCTCGGACAGGATGGCGCGCAACCGTCGTTTAACGGACGGGTTTCCGGAGGCCACGGCGATAGGTCTCGACCGCCTTCTCGTGGGCGGCAATGTCCTTGGAGAATTCATGCGAGCCCGAGCCGTCCGGATGCAGCACGAAGTAGAGCGCGCCGGTCTGCGCCGGATGCAAGGCGGCATGCAGGGAACCCAATCCGGGGCTGGCGATCGGCCCCGGCGGCAGACCGGCGTGCTGGTAGGTGTTGTACGGGTTGCCGCTGCCGAGATCGGAGCGGTGGATGACGCCGCGATAGCGGCCGTCCAACTCCGCGGCGTAGATGGTGGTGGAGTCGCAATCCAGCTTCATGCCGATGCGCAGGCGGTTCAGGAAGACCGCCGCGATCATGGGGCGCTCCTCGGAAAGCTTTCCCTCCTTCTCCACCAGGGACGCCAGCGTCACCACGTCATGCGCGCTGGTGGTGGCTCCCAGACCGCGCCAAACTTCTCGAAAGCGGGCCACCATGAGGCGGCAGAGCTCCTCTGGGGGGGTGTGGCGGCTCAGTTTGTAGGTGTCCGGAAACAGGTAGCCCTCCAGGCTGGGCGCCTTCGGGTCGAGGTCGTGGACCAGCGCCGGATTGGACGCCGCCTTCACAAACCGGGCGGCCGTGAACAGACCGGCCTGTTCGGCGGCGGCTCCGATGTCGAAGATGTTCTTGCCCTCGGGAATCAATAAGGTGTAGCGGAAGGAATCGCCGCGCGCGATGCGGTCGAACACCTCCATGGGAGTTGCCGCGCGGTCGAAGCGGTACTCGCCGGCTTTGGGCGCGCGGCTCCTGCGGGCCAACCGCGCGGCCAGGTATTCCCAACGGGAGCGAATCACGCCGGCATCGGCCAGACGTCCGCCAATGGCGATGGTGGAGAGGCCGCGGGGAAGATCGACGAAGGTCTCGCCCTCGAACCCCTGGTACGGCTGCGACAAGCGGTGCAGCCCGTAAAAGCCGGCCAGAACCGCCAGCAAAAAGAGCAGCACCGCGATGCGCGCGCCGCGTTTCATTCCACCCTCCCGAACGCCACCGAATCCAGGTAGCTCTGAAGCAGAATGACGGCGGAGAGCCGATCCACCGCCGCCGCCCGCTTTTCGATGCTGATCCCGCTCGAACGGAGCACCCGGCCGGCTTCCACGCTGGTCAGCCGCTCGTCCCAGAATTTGACGGGCAGACCGATTCGGTCCTCAATGGCGCCGGCGAATTCCCTGGCCCACCGGGATTGGCGTCCCTCGGCTCCGCGCATGTTTATGGGATTGCCCATGAGGATCAGGCCCACTTCGCGTTCGCGGGCCAGTCGATCGAGTTCGGCCAGGTCGCTTCGCTTGTTGATGCGGTTCAGGTTTGGCAAGCCCTGAGCCGTAATCCCCAGCGGGTCGCTGATCGCCATGCCGATGCGCTTCTTGCCGAGATCCAGCGCGAGAATGCGGGCGGTGGCGGGCATGCGTGCAATTTCATTATAGTCGGGGCTTCGCGCGCCCCGGGGCATGTTACAGTCGAAGAAAGGTTCATCCACAGTGGCCCTAGCGACTAAGTCCCCGACCAGCGCCGCTACGTACGCGCCGGAGGCGCGCCACCTGGCCCTCACCATCGTCGCATTGGGAGTGGCCGTGGCCCTGCTGTATTTCGGCCGCGCTCTGTTCATCACCATTCTGGCGGCGGTAACCATCGCTTTCATTCTGGAACCGTTCGTGGCGCTGCTGATGCGCCTCCGCCTGCCGCGCAGCCTGGCGAGTTTCCTGGTGTGCGCGGTGGCGCTGCTGATCCTCTGGGTGATCGGCATGGGAGCGTATTCGCAACTCGCCGTGCTCTACGGAGATCTGCCGAGATACGGGTCTCGGATCGGCGACATGGTGGACGGCGTGTCGCAAAGCGTCGGGGCAGCCGAGAACCGCACCCTCCAGCTTTTCGCTCCCGGCCGTGTGCGCGAGGAACAGGCGCGCCTGCGGGCGCAGCAGGAGGCCGCCGCCAAATCGAAGAAGACGGCCAGGACGCCGCAGCCACAGGGCTTGACGCTCGGCCCCGACGGAATTCTCGAGGTGCGCCTGCACACCGAACCGGCATCGGTCGGAGCTTTCATTACGGCGCGGCTGGCCTCGGTTTACGAGATTCTGCTGATGGTGTCGTTCGTTCCCTTCCTGGTGTACTTCATGTTGAGCTGGCGCGACCACATCAACCGGAGTTTTCTCCATCTCTTCCACGGCGAGGACCGGCTGGTGGCGGCGCGCAGCCTGCAGGGGATCGCGGACATGGTGCGAGCCTTCGTGGTGGGAAACTCGTTTCTGGGCCTGTTCCTGGCCATCGTCAGCTCCCTCATGTTCTGGCTGATGGGCCTTCCGCTGGCCCCGCTGGTAGGGCCGCTCAGCGGCTTCCTGAGCCTGGTCCCGTACATTGGTTTGCCGCTGGCTCTGCTGCCGCCGCTTTTCGCCGCGCTGCCGGAGAACTCCGTCTCCACCTATGTGCTGGTGCTGGTGTCGGTGTCGCTTCTGCATCTGCTGGCGCTGAACCTGCTGTATCCCAAGGTGGTGGGCTCGCGTGTGCATCTGAACCCCCTGGTAGTCACGTTTTCACTGATGCTGTGGGGGTTCCTGTGGGACGCCCCGGGGCTGGTGCTGGCCATCCCGCTGACGGCCGGCCTGAAGGCGGTGTGCGACAACGTCAGGGAATTGCGGCCCATCGGCAAGTTTCTGGGAGACTAGGTCTTCGACTGTGTGATTTGGCGCCTTTGGCTGGCCGCTCGCTCACGCTTGCGGTCCCGGACAGAACCGCGAGCGTGAGCGAGCGGCCCGTGGCAAAGGAACGGTATCTTGCGGTCACGGCACTAGTCCTGCGGCTGTGCTGCGAGGTGGGGCAGGCGCACCAGGCTGCCAAATGCGAGATGGAGCCATGACCGTCGATCTGAACTGCGACATGGGCGAACTGGAGGATGCCGCGCATGAAGCCGAGCTGATGCGTCAGATCCGCTCGGCCAACATCGCCTGCGGCGGGCACGCCGGGGACGACGCCTCCATGGAGCGGACCGTGCGCCTGGCGCTGGCCCACGGCGTGCGGATCGGCGCGCATCCGGGCTACCCGGACCGGGCGAATTTCGGGCGCATCGAGATGGCCATGACGGCGGAGGCGGTCGCGGAAACCGTGTACCAGCAAATTCATCGCCTGGATGGGATCGTGAAGCGGCTGGGGGGCGAAATCGTCCACGTGAAGCCGCACGGCGCGTTGTACCTCGCGGCGGCGCGCGACCAGACCGTGGCGCGCGCCATCGGCGAGGGGGTGGCGCGGTGGAAGCCAGGCGCGGCGGTTTTCGGCCTGGCCGGTTCTCTTTCGCTCCGTGTGTGGCGCGGGATGGGCCTGAACGCCATCGGAGAAGCCTTTGCCGACCGGCGGTACGAGCCCGACGGGTCGCTCCGCTCGCGCCAACTCCCCGGCGCTTTGATCGCCGATCCCATCGCCGCCGCCGCGCAGGCCGTCCGGCTGGCGCGCGAGGGCAATGTCCAAACTATCTGCGTGCACGGAGATACGCCACGCGCGGTGGAAATTCTCAGGGCATGCGGGGAAGCGCTACCATACGAAGCATGAGATGGTTGCTTCCGTTGGTCCTGGCGGCGGCCGGCCCGCTGGCGGGCCAGCAGGCGGGGTGCGGCTACGCGGTGAGTCAGGGTCCGTTCTTCCTGCCAGGCGCATCGGCGCAACCCATTGCGAGCGCGATCAATGCCATTGTTGCCGCCGCCCCCGGCTACACGTGTACCTGGACCATCTCCGCCACGGCGTCGTGGATCCACGTGACGTTGCTCACGATTACGGGCAGCGGGTCGATCCCGTTTACGTTGGACGCGAACAACAGCGCGCTGATGCGGAACGACGTCATCACGATCACGGCGAACGGGCTTCCGAACCCGCTGATTGCGACGGTCTATCAACTGGCCGGAAATTGCGCCTACACGCTCTCGCCCCCGTTGACGGAACTCCCGGTGGGCGGCGCAAGTGGAGCCCTACAGGTGACCACCGGATGCCAGTGGTCGATCGCCAACAACCAGAGCTGGCTCACATTCACGCTGGATTCCGGGAATCTGGTTTCCTCGTTGAACAATCCCGGCGCGACCAATTTCAGCAACGGGAAGGTCAACTACACGGCGACGGCGAACGCCTGCGTGGCGCAGCGCAACGCCAGCCTTACGCTCGTCACCGGCATGACCGGCATACCGCCGGCGCTGGCCATCAGCCAGGATGGCTCCCCCAACAACCTGACGCTGTCGTCAGCCACGCTCTCGACTGGCCCGGGCACGGCGACCGGCAGGATCACCGTGACCACCGGCGACGGCTGCGCGTGGAACGCGGTCAGCAACGCCAACTGGCTGGGGTTTACGGGCGCGTCCTCGGGGAGCGGGTTTGGCAGCTTCGCGTATAGCGTCCAGGCGAATACCGGCCCGGCGCGCACCGGCACCATTCAGGTGGGTCCGCAGACCTTCACCGTGACGCAGCAGGCCGCTCCGGTGCCCTCGCCGCAACTGACGGTGGTGGTGAATGGGGCCGATTACGCGTCGGGCGCGGTGTCGCCGGGAGAGATCGTGGCGCTGGGCGGCATCAACATGGGCCCAGCGCAGGGCGTTCCGTTCCAGCTCGGCGCCGACGGCAAGTCCATTCCCAACACCCTGGCGGGCGTTGTCGTTCTATTCGACGGCGCTCCCGCAACGCTGCTCTACGTGTCGGCGGTGCAGATCAACGCCATTGTGCCGTATGCCACGGCGGGCAAGGCCAGCACCGCGGTGCAGGTGCAATACCAGGGGCAAACATCCACCAGTGTGACCGTTCCGGTGCAGGCGGCCACGCCGGGGATTTTTTCGCAGGACGGGAGCGGCGCCGGGCCGGGGGCCATTCTCAATCAGGATTCCAGCCTCAATGCCTCGCTGTCTCCGGCCACGGCCGGAAGCGTGATCCAAATATTCTCGACCGGCGGAGGAGTCACCAACCCGCCCCAGACGGATGGGGTTCTGGCGCCGGTCGTGGAGCCGTTCCCGCGGATCGCGGCGTTGCCGGTCGCGGTGACCATCGGCGGCCTGCCGGCGAGGGTGGACTACGCGGGCGCGGCCCCGGGAGGAGTGGCTGGATTCATGCAGATCAACGCCGAGGTTCCCGCCGGCGTGACGCCCGGGCTGTCGGTGCCCGTGGTGGTGCGGATCGGCGTCTGGCAGAGCCAGGCGGGGCTGACGATCACCGTGAAGTAGCTTTGGCGCTACGCAATGCCTACGCTGACCGATTGTCCCCAGAGCAACGCCGGCGAATGGGCCTTCCGGCTTTTCGGCGTGCCGGTCCGCGTCAAGTTCTGGTTCTGGGCCGCTTGCCTGCTCACCGGCGCCAACCGCGACGAAACCAGCGCCATCCTGATCTGGGTGGCGGTGTGCTTCGGCTCCATCCTGCTGCATGAGATGGGACACGTCGTCGCGTTTCGCCTGTTCGGCACGCCGGCGGAGGTGGTGCTCTACGGTTGGGGAGGGCTGGCCATTCCCCGCCGCGGCGTGCGCGGCGCGCTGGCGCGGCTGACCGTGTCGCTGGCGGGTCCCGCGGCGGGGTTTTGCGCCGCCGGAGTTGTGGCGGCTGCCGCATGGTACGCCGGGGCGCGCATCCACCTGGGCTGGTACCTGTTTCTGCCGTGGCTGGCGGCGTATCCGTCGGCCGCCGGCGCTACTCCGGGGACATCTTCCTACCTCTGGTACGTGCTGCTGAACGACCTGCTGTTCGTGAACCTGTATTGGGGCCTGGCGAACCTGCTGCCGGTTTACCCGCTGGACGGAGGCCAGGCATCGCGGGCGCTTTTCGAGCAGTCCGATCCGTCGGGCGGACGGCGGAAGTCGCTGATTCTGTCGGCTGCCCTGGCGGTGGCCATCGCGCTGGTGGGCGTCCTGCAGCGAAGCGCCTACCTGGTCGTGATGTTCGCCGTGCTGGCGGTTTCGAGCCTGCAGGCGCTGGAAACGGAGCGTTCCCGGACCGGCCACCGGCCCCCCCGCTGGTAGGGCGCGCCGCACCCGCCGGCGGACGGCGCGCGAAGTGCCAGGCAACCCGGCCGGCTGGGATGCGGCACGTACGAGTACGTGCGCCATTTTGCCCGCTGCCAGATCGTAGCGCAGCATCTGGCCGGGAGTTGTGGCGCCAGCACTCCGCGTGCCGCGTCGCCACTCATGGCGACGCCCGGCGGACAGCGCGCGAAGTGCCAGGCATCCCGACCGGCCGGGATGCGGCACGTACGAGTACGTGCGCCACCTTGCCCGCCGCCAGATCGTAGCGCACCATCTGGCCGGGAGTTGTGGCGCCCGCACTCTGCGTGCCGCGTCGCCACTCATGGCGACGCCCGGCGGACGGCGCGCGATGTGCCAGGCATCCCGACAAGTCGGGATGCGGCACGTACGAGTACGTGCGCCACCTTGCCCGCCGCCAGATCGTAGCGCAGCATCTGGCCGGGAGTTGTGGCGCCCGCACTCTGCGTGCCGCGTCGCCACTTTGGGCGACGGCCGGCGGACGGCGCGCGAAGTGCCAGGCAACCCGGCCGGCCGGGATGCGGCACGTACGAGTAGGTGCGCCATCTAATCCGCCGCCAGGTCGTAGCGCAGCGTCTGGCCGGTCGCCGGGGCCGTGATCTGCAAGGTGACCAGCGACTGCCCGGGAGCGAGCGTATACTTGGGCATCTGCAAAGTGATCTGGTCGAGACCCGGGTATTGCGGCTGCACTCCGGCGTACAGGATCTGCGCCCCCAGTCCCTGCACCAGGACCTGAACCGCTTGCGAGGGCCGGCGAAGTGGTCTTGGGCGCGGCGCCTTCGGCGAAGACTTGCGCCGTCCGCCCCACGCCGGTGAGATACAGGACGACGTAGTCGGAGGCGTGCAGCGGGCGCGTCGAGTCCACGAAGCCGCCATCCAGGTACTGCGCCGCGATGAGGGTCTGCGTGGCCGCCGTGCGCTCCACGAAGGCCATGGCGATCGGAACCACGGTGAAGGCCGAGCGGCTGGCTTTGCGCGGCCAGTTGCTTGTAGGTGGTATCGGTGTAGCGTGCCACCACCACCTGGTGAGAGCCCGCCGCCAGAGTCTGCGGCAGAACCGCGTTGATCTGCGCCGCTGAGGCGTAGTAGATGTGGATGTTGACGCCATCCACTTGCACGAAGCAGGCCGCCAGACGGTCGGGGAGTGTGGGCGCGGCCGATGCCGCCGTGGAGCACAGGTTGGCTCCGTACAGCGTCACGATTTCACCGCCCGCGAAGGTGGTGGGCGTGGTCTGCAACACGCTCGGGAACGCCGGCCCCATGGCGGCGATGGCCGGCCGCGGCCACGCCACGAAGTTGGCGGTGGGGTTGGCGGTCATGTTGGCGAAGGCCTGCGAGGCGGGCACAAAGCCGTATCCCGCAAGCGATGGCGTCACGGTGTAACTGCCGGTGGAATCCAGGTTCGAAAACGAGAAGTTGCCGCCCGAATCCGCGGTGGCGGCGGCGTTCTGCGATCCGGTCAGAGCGACGGCCACGCCGCCCAGCGCGCCGCCGGCTTGCAGCGTGACCTGCCCGGCGATGGTCGCGTTGCCGGCCTGTGCCAGAGTGACGTTCTGTCCGCCGGCCACGATGGTAGCCGTCCGCGGCGCATCGTGGTTGGCGGCGGCCGACAGCGCGATTGTGGCCGGACCGATGCCAAACGGACTGCCCGGAACCGAAGCCCATGCCGGCAGGTTCTCCACGGTCCAGGAGCACGCCGCCCCGATCTGCAACCCCACGCTCACCGTTCCGCCAGCCGCCGGAGCCATTTGCGGAGCGGGCGTAATGGTGGCCGCGCAGGCGGCGCCGGCGGGAGCCAGCTCGTACACGCGGTGGCTGGACGGCGCCGAAACGTAGATATTCCCGGCGCTATCGATGGCCATGCCCCCGGGCGCCGCGAGGCCGGCGATGGAAACGATCTTCCCGCCCGAGATCCGCAGCACGCGGTAGGCGTCCGCGACGTAGAGATTTCCCGCCGCGTCCACGGCCACCGAAGATGGCGTGCCCAGCGTGGCGCTGGTGGGCGATCCGTTGGCCCCGGTGAATCCGTAGGTTCCGTTTCCCGCCACTGTGGCGATGATTCCCGCGGCCACTTCGCGGATGCGGTTGTTGCCCGAATCGGCGATGAACAGATTGCCGCCGGAACCGATCGCCACGCCGGTCGGGCCGGACACCATCGCCGCCGTGGCCACTCCACCATCGCCTTCGTAGCCCGCGCCGCCGTTGCCGGCCACGGTCGAGATGGTTCCGCCGGACACCATGCGTACGCGATTGGCGTCGGCGATGTAGAGATTGCCGCCCGCATCCACGGCGACCGCCTGCGGCTCCAGCAGTTGCGCGCTGGTGGCCGGACCGTTATCGCCCAGCGTGGAGCCACCGCCCGCGGCCGTCGAGATCGCCCCGCCCGATACCTTGCGCACGCGGGCGGCCGGCGTATCGGCGATGTAGAGGACGCCGCTCGAATCCACGGCCACGCCCGACGGCGCGGTGAGTTGGGCGCTGGTGGCCGGCACGCCATCGGCGGCCAGGGTGCCGCCTCCCGCCGCGCGGGACAGGGTGCCACCGGAGACCTTCACCACCCGCGCCGTGCCGGAGTCCGCGATGTACACGTTGCCGGCGGCGTCCGTGGCCAGACCCTGGGGCGAGAGCAGTTGGGCGCCAACCGCGGGACCGTTCTCTCCGGTGGGCGTCCCTCCGCCGGCGATCGTCACGATCGTGCCGTTGGCCACCTTGCGCACCCGCGTGCCGTCGCCGATGTAGAAGTTGCCGGTGGTGTCGGTGGAGACGCGTTGCGGCGCGGCCAGGGGGGCGGTGGTGGCGGCCACGTGGTCGCCGATGTACGCCGCCGTGCCGGTGCCGGCCACGGTGGCGATGATGCCGGCGGACACCATGCGAATGCGGTAGTTTCCATAGTCGGCGATGTAGAGCTTGCCGGCGGAGTCGACGGCCACCCCGGCGGGCACCTTCAGCATGGCGGCCGTGGCCGCGGCTTTGTCCCCGCTGTAGCCCGGGGTGCCATTGCCGGCCACGGTGGTGATGACCCCGTTCCGGACCATGCGAACGCGGTTGTTGTAGGCATCCGCGATGTACAGATTCCCCGCCGCGTCCAGCGCAATGCCGGATGGGCCGGCCAGCAGGGCACTGGCCGCCTGATTGCCATCGCCGCCGTATCCGTAGCTTCCGTTGCCGGCAACGGTGGTCACCACGCCGCCCGAAATCTTGCGCACCACCTGGTTGTAGAAGTCCGCCACGTACAAGTCGCCGTTCGGGGCGATGGCCAGGTCGGCGGGCCCGTTGAACTGGGCGGCAATGGCCGGCCCGTTGTCGCCGCTGAAGCCGGTGGCGCCGTTCCCGGCGAAGGTGCTGATGACGCCCGCGGCCGAAACCACGCGGATGCGGGAGTTGCCAGCGTCGGCGATGTACACATTCCCGGAGCCGTCCACGGCTACGGCGGTGGGATTGTTCAACAGCGCGCTCGCCGCCGGCCCGTTGTCGCCGCCGAAGCCCGCCGTTCCGGTACCGGCCACGCCCGTGAGGACGGCGGTGTTGGCGTCCAGGCGCAGGACGATATTGTAATCGCCCAGGGCCAGGAAGAGGTTGCCCCCGCGATCGACCGCCATGCCACTGATGGCGCTCAAACTGGCGCTGGCTCCGGCCACGTTCTCGGGCAACCCGCCGCCGGCGAAAGTCTTGATGGTGTAGGTCTGGGCCGCGGCGGAAATGGCAAAGACCGAGGCCAGGAGAGCGGCAGCGCGAACGGGCATGGAATTCACCACTATGATTTAAGACCGGGATTTCGGAAATAGTTGCGCGGCGGCCGGCTCCGGCGAGGCGAGGGCTCCGCGGGCGGGAAGGGAATCGCGGATTTGGCTCCCCGGTCCGGACACGTTTCGAACTCCGGTGACCTGCCTGCCGAATGGGAATTAGACATCCTCCCGGGAGAATGACCCGCGAAGGTGCTAGACGGACTGCCCTGTCAGGCCGAAATGGCCGGCCGCCGCGAGCATGCGGCGGTCGTTGGTCCACACAACGCGTTCTCCGATCTCGTGTGCCGTCGTAAGATGGACCGCGTCGGCCGTGCGTATGAAGAGATCGCGGGGACCGGAAACCATCAGCGCGCTGGTCCTCCGCAGCAGAGCTTCGGTGACGGGAACGAGGTTCCACAATCCGTCCTCTATGTGCTGGGCGAAGCGCGAGGCCAGTTCGCGCGCATCGCTGGGTGACGAGGCGCCTTCGCGCATGCGGCGATGAAGCACCGCGTGAAATTCGGCCAAGGCCCATCGCGACGAATAAATGGCATCCGCTTTCCGGACAAGCTCGCGAACCCGGGCAGACTCCGGTTCATTGAAGTAGAATTTTGCGATATAGGACGTGTCGAAATACACGCGGCTACCGGCTCCGATCCTCTTCGAAGATCTTCGTACTGTCGCCCGCTTGCGGCATTCGAGCCCAGATCTTCCGCATGGACGCGAATATCCGCGCTTTCTTGCCGGCAGGCATGCGCTGTGGAGAGGAGATGGGGCGCAACTCCGCGACCGGCTCGCCCCGGCGCTCGATCACGATAATGCCGCCGTCCGCGGCCTCTCGCACCAATTCCGAGGTATGGATGTGGAGTTCGCGGACCGAGGTTTTCCTCATTATGCTACATTGTAGCACCTGGGCTGTCGGGTGGCGTCGGGTTCGAGCGTTGAGCCGGTGTGCCCCCGTGAATCCCCGACTTGAAACGCCGGTTCCAATTAGCTCCCCACACTGGACACGTTTCGAACTTCCGCGGGCCAACTGGCGCTGTGATCGAACCCGTAGACGCCCATTGTCTCGATAGTGATCCGTGCGACGCGCCGACCCGTGTCCAGGGCAGGCGCCCAGGCTGGATTCGAACTTCCTCGACAGAGGTGCGGCGGCTTTAGCGGTCTTGCGTTTTACAGTCACCGATGCCTGTCGTGGTTCCCTGAGTGCGGCGCTTGACGCCGCCGTAGGTAAGACGGTATCTTACCTCCATGAAGACCACCGTCTCCTCCAAGGGCCAAATCGTTCTGCCGGCGGAGTTCCGGCAGATGGACCGTGTCGAACCGGGGCAGGTGTTCGACGTCGAGCGTGTCGATCGCGGGGACTATCGCCTCGTCCGGCGTGCGGCGCCGCCCAACGAGGGCGCCGTTGACTGGCTACTCGACTGTCCGCGGAAGGACTTCTTCGTCCCGATCGACTCTGAGTCGACGGATGCGCTGTGAAGTACCTGGTTGACGCCAACGTTCTGAGCGAGCCGACGAAACCGGCGCCCGATCCGCGGGTCGTGGCGTGGCTTCGCGCACATGAGCCGGATATTGCCGTCGATCCCGTCATCCTCGGCGAGCTCCGATTCGGGATTCTCATCCTTCCCAAGGGAAGGAAGCGGGCTGCCCTGGAACGCTGGTTCGACGCGGGGGCCGGGCGTCTCCACTGTCTTCCCTGGGACGCGGACACGGGGCTGAAATGGGCGGAACTGCTGGCGCGTCTTCGCACAACCGGAAAAGCCATGCCGATCAAGGATAGCCTCATCGCGGCGACCGCGGTCGTCCACGGTCTGGCGGTCGCCACGCGAAATCGTGCCGATTTCGTGAACGCCGGCGTGCGCATCGTCGATCCATTCGTTGGTTGAGGTCTCGCGTAGGCGCGGGTCACTGAGCGGGGCGCTGTAGCAGTTCCGAATGTTGAGCGATGAACTCGTCGGCGGCCTGAAGAAAGGGAGACCGAGAGCGGGCCGAGGCATCTCGCCGTTTCAGATAGTCGATGAACTGCCGCACCGCATCCTCTTCTTGCGGCGTCAGTGACCGAACGACTTCAGCAAGGCTCTCGGTTGCCTTTGTGTGTCCCCACATGGAGTATCCCGCGCCGGCAGTAGTGCCCGACGGTTCGAATCCGCAACGGGGTTTCTCCGCGACCCGCGTAACTCATTGAAACAGCGAGGGCGTCATGCGGAAGAAACTGGCTCCCCAGTCTGGACGCGTTTCGAGCTTTGTTGGCATGCCCGCCACCGTTGGTCAGGGCTGTTTTCCAACAGATTCAGACGCTTATGGCTCCGTGATCGGAGCAAGTGGATTTCCGGGGCAATCCGCCGTCCGCATTGCATGGGATCGCTGCCGGATACACCGCCAACAGGCCGGAAGCACCGGTAGAACGTCGGCAATGTCGATAAACGCTGGGCGACCGGCGAGGGCCTATTCCGTCGGCAACGCGTCTGGGATGTCGGCCCGGCCGGTGGTGACATGGGCACGTCGCGATGGATACCCTCGGGCGCGGACGAAGTGGCTAACTCCGCAATGCGGCCGCCTACCGAACGCGCTTGTGGTCCACTCCGCGATGCCGCGCGATCCCTCCGCTCACTACAGCCCTTAGCCGCGCCGGTTCCGCGGCAACCCGCGATTCGCCTGCGGCGTCCGGCGTTGTGCTTGAGCCGTGATTTTCCCGATTGTGGGCGCCTGCCAGCCGGCGACGATCGTCCCTGGCCTCTTCGCGCGAGCCGGTACCGTCGCGTTGGCGTACCGGCTCGAAGATCCCCATCGCGCTGGTTCCCTCTTCCGGTAACCCTTAGGGATGCCGCGGCACATTCAGCCGCGCACACAGTGCCTGGAAGCCCGGCTCCTGGCGGAGGGGGTCGAACGCGGGGTCCACGCCGATGAACGCCGCATCCGTTAAATGGTCGCCGGCGGCTGTGCCCAGCCACTCGATGGCCTGCCTCTTCTCGCCGAGCCCGGTGTAGACTCTGGCCAGCGCCACGCCCGCGGTCTTCTCCTTCCGCTCGATGCCCTCCAGCTCAGCCAGAGTCGCGCGGGCCTCGGCCGGGCGCCCAACGCGCGCCTGAGCGTTGCCCAGCCGGCCCAGCACCTCGACCGCGCGCATGCGCGCCAGCACCTTCCGATACTCGGAGATCGCCGCAGCCAGATCTCCTTTCTCCGCCTCGCAATTGCCGAGGGTGAACCGGGCCAGCAGGTAATTCGGGTCCATCTGCAGGTGGCGCCGTGCCTCGCGCATCGCCTCGTCGTAGCGGCGCGCGCAGAACAGCGTCACCGCCAGGACGTTGCCGCTCAGGCCGGTTAACGGATCGGCCTGCTGCGCCAACTTAAGCTGCGCCATAGCCTCGCCGAAGCGCGCCTGCGAGGTCAACCCCTGCGCGTAGTTCCGGCGCACGCCGGCGTCGTTCGGGTTCAACTCGAGGGCGCGATGGAAGCTCCGCTCGCTGGCGGCCCAATCGTGGCCGTACGCGTAAGCGATCTGTGCCAGCGCGGCATACGCTTCGGCCAGCGTGCCGTCCAGTTCCAGCGCTTTTCCAGCCGCCTCTCTGGCCTGGGCGGCTTCCTGGTCCACCGAACCTACCGCCTGGAACGCCCGCGCCGAGTGAACCGAAGCCAGCGCTGCCCACGCCCCGGCGAAAAGCGGGTCCAGTTTGACCGCCCGCTCGAACCACGACAGGCTCTCCGGAAACCGCTGCCAGTCCGCCCGCAGGTAACGGCCGCGCCAATAGGCATCCAGGGCCTCGGGCGGCGGGACGTGGCGCGCGGCGCGGGTCTGCGCCGCCGGCGCGCGGTCCACGCCCAGCGCATGGGCCACCGCACCCCGGATCTCCGCTTCCACCTCCCACATGCCCGCCAGCTCCCGCTCATAGCGGTTGGACCACAGGTGGTACCCGCTCCGGGCGTCGATCAACTGGGCCGTGATGTGCACCTTGCCGCCATCGGTCCGCACGCTGCCTTCCAGCACCGCGCCCGCGCCCAGCGCTCGGCCGATCCCGCGCACGTCCCCGCTCTTGCCGCGGAACTGGAACGCCGAAGTGCGGGCCGCCACACGCAGCCCCGGCAACCCGGCCAGATCCGTCGTGAGGTCCTCCACGAAGCCCTCGCCGATGTGCTCGCTCCCCGGGCCTTCGTCCAGGTTCAGGAAGGGCAGCACTGCCAGCGATGGCGTCTGCCCGCGCCATCCCGGAATCAGCCACCACCCCGCGAGCCCGGCCAGAATCAGAGCGCCTGCCGCCATGGCCGGGACCCACCATCGGCGCCTTCCTGGCGGCGCAGGCTCCGCGGCATCCTCAGTCTGCCGCCGGAACACGGGTACATAGGAGCCCGGCGGGACTTCGATGGCCACCGCATCCCCGCGCCCCGCCTTCGCGTAGTACTCCCGCAGACGCCGCCGCAATTGCGTCCCCTGCGCGCGCACCACCGAGTCGAACCGGGGATCGAAATCGCTCGACCGTCCAAAGACGTGGACCGCGACCGTCGTCTCTTTGACGGAATCCCTCCTGCCCGCCATGGTCTCTTCGACGATGAAACGCAGGAAGGCCACCAGGCGCGGCGCGGGGGCGAACTCAGCAGATCTCACCACGCGTTCCAGGCATTCGCGGACGGTGTTAGCGTCCGGGAGTGCCGCGGAATGCGATGCCGAGTCTCTCATTGCGCCTCCGATAGCGTCCCTTGAGCGGCCATCCAAGCGGCCTGCGCACCGCCCGGCGAGCGCTTCGCAAGATCCTGGAAACAAACAAGTTTAGCATGCTAATAGCCTGCAACTTCTTCTCTTTGAGACAAACCGGTCTTATTCTTAGAGACGGCCGGGCGCGATTGGTGTGCGGCGCGGCTGGAAATCGGGCGGCATCTCGGAGGCCATCACGAAACGGCATTCTGTTCTCATATTTCTCGCGGCTGGTCTGTTAGGCGTGGCCGCGCTGCCGGCGAGCGCGCAGACCAGCGGCTTCGTGATCGGCGAGGGGCCGGGCAAGCTGGTCGATGCCCTGATCGCCGCAGGCTACGGGAGCGAAAACCTCTACCAAACGCTACTGGACATCTATGTGGACAGCAATCCCGGCGTCTCCCCCATCCTCACTGACGCCTTCATAAACACACTGGCGGCGTGCCCCGCGAACAGCACGATCTTCACGACTCAGTTGAGCGCCTATGCCGGGAACGGAGTGGTGATCTATTCTGACTGCACCGCCGCCGCGACTTACGTCCAGGGCAGCGGATTCAACGGGCTCGCCGGGAACACCACGCTGGCCACGAACATCTCGGGCGTCGGCGCGGCCGCCGTCGTGTCATTAGGGTACGCCCTTTGCGCTGGGCGACTCGACGCACAACGTGTTCGCCATCCTCTACGCTCCTCAGGGGCCTAGCAAGACCTTCGTCCTGAGCAACGAGGGCGGCCAGTTGATCAGCAAGCTGCTCGCCGCGGGCTACGGGGCTGGTAACCTCTACCAGACGCTGGTAGACATCTTGAAGGACACCAATCCCTCCGTCTATGGCGTGCTTACGCCCACCTTCTTGCACACACTGCAATACTGCGCCGCGGGAGCCCCGCTCTTCACGATCCAACTGAAGAACGTCGCCGGCACTGTCGCCATCAGCGACGATTGCTCCGTCCAGAACAGCAGTCTGACCGGCAGCTCGTTTACCGGCCAGCCGGGAACCACCACGCTGTCCACCTCGATTAGCGGCGTCGGCACTGCTTCCCTGGTTTCTTCCACCTCCTCAAGCCCGCTCACTTCCTGGACCCAGAACGTCACGGCCGGCAGCAGTACGGCGACGGTCACCTACAACGCCTTCGGCATCCTGTACACGCCGGGGAGCACGCCCACGGCCCCACAACCGACCGGCGTACCCGCGCTATCCGTGTGGGGTCTGGCCCTGCTTGCCGGTCTCCTCGCCGGCGCGGCGGCGCTCCAACTGCACCGCGGCACTCGGGCCTCCGCATCCCGGTGGTAACCGCTCGTTGCCGCGCCCCGGGCGAAGGTCTCAATCGGCTTGGAAGTCGCCCCGAAACCATTTTTGGGGACGCGGCGGAATCTTCCGGAAAATGCTGGCTCACCATCGTGGACGCGTTTCGAACTTTGGTGGCCTGCCCGCCGCCAGCGGTCAGAGCGGTATTCCAACAGATTCAGGAACTTGCGGTCGCATGACTCGAAGGGACACAACCTGCCGCCACCGCATTGACGATAGTAGGATGAAATGTCATACTCCGGTTATGGTGCGGAAGATCGCCGTAACGCTGAACCCCAATACCATTGCGGATCTCGACAGATGGGTTCGCGAGGGGCGTTTTCCCAATCGAAGCAGGGCGCTCCAGTCCGCTGTCGATTACTTTGCCGAGCGGGATAAGCGGAATCGTCTGGTGCGGGAACTGAACAAGCTCGACCGGGTGGAAGAAAGTCGCCTTGCCGAGGAAGGCATGGGTGACGAGTCGTGGCCAACCTACTGAGAGGAGAGATTTACTGGGCCGATCTGAACCCTGTTCGTGGAAGCGAACAGTCGGGAATTCGCCCTGTGCTGATCCTTAGCAATAATTATTTCAATCGGCGCTCAGGTACGGTCATCGCAATGGCAATTACGAGCCAGCCGCCCCGAGCGGGCTTTCCCCTCACTTTGGAATTGCCAACGGGTAGCCTCCCACGCGCGTCATGGGTCAAGATCTCGCAAGTAAGGACTATCTCGGTTGACAGGATCGGTAAGCGGTTAGGGGAGGTGGACGCGGTGGAATTGAGTCAAATCGTCGATGGCCTGACCGAACTGATTTCGTAGTGATTGGCGCCTGTGCCCACCCACGGTCGAAGGTTGTCCTGGGGGTACGCAACGGAGCATCCACCACGGAATCGTGTCCGCGGTGGATGCGCGAGAAGAAGGCATCGACCTGCAGATAAGTGGGCATTCGCAGTCAAGACTTCTGGCTCCCCAGTCTGGACACGTTTCGAACTTTTGTAGCTCTGTGGGCCTTGTGATCGAACCCGCGAGCGCGCATTGCTTTCAACGTGATCCGCGCGGACCGCCGGCCTCTGTCCACTCTGGGCACCCAGAGCGGACACGTCTCGAACTCGCCAGGGGAACCCAGTAACCTCCGGATACGCCGTAACTCAGGAGTGATCGCCAGAGGAAGGCGATAGAGTAAGAACGAACGAGGGGGATTGGGAGTAGTGTAGTAGGGGGAAATGGGGGTTCCGGCGACAACCCGCCGTGGCTCGGAGGATATCGAAAATGCGACACTCGATGGTTGCTCTCTGCTGCCTATTGGCGGTCCGGGCACACCCCGCACTGGCAGACACGCTGCCGTCCTATTGCGGAGCGGTCGGCGCGAAAAGCTATACCCCTCCCGCGGTGACGATTCCGTCGGTGGTTCTCAATCGCGGCACGGTGATCACGGTCACCAATGCCACGATGGCGATCAATGGCGACACGTCCTCGGTGAAGGCGCTGGTTGCCAATCCCGGCCCCGACGGAATTTCCATCCAGGAAGCGATCCTGGCGACGAACAACGATCCCGGCACATGGAACATCCAGTTCGCCCCCGCGCTGAAGGGCTCCATCATCGACACTGGCAACCAGGGACTGATTGGCCTGACCGGGGGCAACGTCACGATCAACGGTGACATCGACGGCGACGGACAGCCCGATATCACACTCACCACCAGCCTGTCAACCGGTAGTACGGGTGTTTCTGTCTATTCCGGGGGCAACACCCTCTACGCGCTGGCTCTCCAGAACTTTTGGTACGGGGTTTGGATCGGCCCTGCTGGATGGGCGACGCCAGTAATCGGAGCGACCTTCTCCAACACCACCGTCAGCAACCTGGTGCTGACGGGCATCCAGTTTACTGGAATCGGAGTCAATCCACCCTCACCTTGGAGCGCAGATTGCCAGAGCAATTGGGACCATATTCTGATTACCGGCAACACCATCTCCGGCAATGCCGCTGGCCCGGCGCTGGGTATCGATTTGGCACTCGGCAGCACGGCCGGTGGAGACATGTGGCAGCACACCACCATCGCCAATAACAACATTGTGCTTCCTATGCCAGGGGCACGAACGGTGGGCATTGCGATGAACGTCGGAACCGGGCTTGGGGCAATGAACAACCAGGCGCTCGATACCTTGATCGCTAACAATATCATTTCAGTCGCTGGTGGCACAATTGGGATTCGCATTGCGGCGGGCGGGGGCGCGGCATCGGCCAGTTTGATGGACGGCATGCGGGTTATTGGCAACCAGATTAACCCCGTAACAGGCGGATTGGCGAGCGGCATTGACCTAGTGACCGGAGATGCCGCCAGCGACGATGCGGACCCGTCCCTGCGGCCGATCCAGTATTCAGAGAACAACATCGCTCGGAATATCGCCATTCTCTCGAACACCATCGGAGAAGCCGGTTGCTGCGGAATCTTCGTGGTAGCGGCATGCTGCGGGAACGCCAATAACACCATCGACAATCTTTCCATACTGGGTAATACGCTGACGGGCATGCAACTCATTGGCGGAGCCAGCGCCGACTACTACAGCAGGCCCTCCACCGGGAATATGCTGTCCAACGTGCTTGTCCAGGCGAACACCATCCACAGCTCACCCCTTCCCCCACCCCCCCAAGCCCATTCCCGCCAACCCTTGCGGGACTAATCCCCAACGGCGGGGTAATTTATGTCATCGCAGGATTGGGCGCACCGGGAAATAGCGTCAACGGCATCTCGATTGCCAATAACGACGTGAACTCCCAGATGATCGGGATCAACATTATCGGAGGATGGGACCACCCGCCACCATCGGGGGTTGTTGGCTTCTCAGCGGACAATAACGTCGTGTCCGCCGCGCAGATCTTCTGCAATCAGATGGACCAGGCGGCCACGGCTGATCAAGGGGGGAACCTCTACCTGCAGGGAGTCGGGAGCATCAACGTAGCGGCGGGAATCACGAACGCGAACGGGAATCAGGTCCAGCAGTTATACATCGCGGACAACCTGGTGGCTGGAGTGCTTGGCAACCCGTCCCTGTTCACGTCCCTTGGCGACGGCGCGTCGGGAAATACGCTAACCACTACCGCGAGTCCGACGCCTGCGATTTCCTTCGTCGCCAATGCCGAAGGCGCGAGCACGGTGATCGCGCCCAACACCTGGATCGCGGTCTATGGGGTAAACCTGGCCCCGCATCAGGACGCGCTGAATGTGCGCATCTGGGGTCTGGCGGATTTCGTGAACGACCAGATGCCGACGCAACTCGACGGCGTCAGTGTAACCGTGAACGGCAAGAGCGCGTACGTGTATTACGTCAGCCCGTCGCAGGTGAACGTTCTCACGCCGCCCGACACAATGCAAGGATCGGTAAACGTGGTGGTGACCAGCAACGGCGCATTGAGCCAGGCGTTGGTAGCGCAGGCGCAAGCTCTCTCACCCTCCTTCTTCGTTTTCGATGGAACGCACGTTGTGGCTACGCACGCCGATGGCACCGACATCGGCCCAACCACGCTCTACCCCGGCTTGACGACGCCGGCGAAGCCCGGGGAAACCATCGTGATCTACGCCAACGGGTTCGGGGCGACGTCCACGCCGGTAGTCAGCGGAGCAGCCTCCCAATCCGGCAGCCTCTCGCCAATGCCCGTGATCACCATCGCCGGAATCCAGGCCAACGTTCGATTCGCCGGATTGAACGTTACGCCCGGCGAATTTCAATTCAACGTTGACGTGCCCGTGAACCTGACGGATGGCGACCAGCCGATCACGGCAACCTTCAGTGGGGGCAGCACGCAGGCAGGCGCGTTGCTCACCGTGCAGCACTAGAACAATTCCGTCAAGCGTGGCCGCAGGCGGCCGTGTTGGCTTGGCCGACCCCCGTACCTTTCCCTGGGCGCTCAAGGCAATGACAGTCAGTTGCCGATAGGGGGAGACAATCGCTGATAACAGATTCCCTTGCGGGGGGTTGGCCGGATACGGAATGGATCGCGCATCCGGCAGCTAGCCACAGATGCGCAGCGAGTTCGAGTGTAGAATTGGGGTCGCCCGTAAAGCACAGAATTGAAACGGCGATTTTAATGGCTCCCCGTCGTGGACACGTTTCGAACTTTCCTGTTTGACCCGCCAGCTCAGATGCGGTGGCTGTTCGAAATGATCGGCGATTTGTGGCTGGGGCAGCCTCGTTCCAAGGTCAAAGCAATTCCATGAACTCGTCGAACGAGAGGCTCGCATCCCGAACGATGGCGCGTAGCAGGGGCTCCTTGATCGACCGGCCGGGATGAACAGGCACAACGGTCCGGACCTTCTTCTCAGGATGAATCAAGATGAGATGGCTTCCTTTTTGCCGGTCCTCGACGAATCCGGCACGTTTCAGCGCTCGGACCACCTTGCGCGCAGTCAGGGACGGGAGTTTCGCCATGAATCAAGCGGGAACAGGCACCGGGACGGTCACCCTTCCTTGGAACGATGGCCCTTCCTCGGGAATCGCTTCCCCATGATCCGCCAAGCTTTCCAGGTACAACGCGATAGCTTCTTTGACGTTGTGCTCGGTTTCTTCCAGGGTTTCACCTTGGGTGTGACAACCAGGCAGCGCCGGGACGGAGGCCACGTAGCCTCCTTCAGCAGCCTGCTCGTAGAAAACCGAATAAGCGAACGCCCGAGCAATCTTGCGCGTCATCACTTCATTGTAGAATGCCGCAGTCGAATCGGCAAAAGGAGTTTCCCATGCGTCCCAGCGTGGCCTCCAAGGCAAGCCAGCCTGGTTCGAATCCACCCCGGACTACTCAGCCTGAGACGCGCAACCTACTGAAACACAAGGGCGATTTCTGGAAGGATTTGGCTCCCCAGGTAGGACTCGAACCTGCCACCTGCCGTCCGGCGTCTTGCGGACCTTGCCATAATGTCAGCGGAAGCTGGCCTCCGGCCCCAGGCGGCCGCCGCCCCGCAACGGTGGGCTCTGGCCCCACGCGGCGCAACTCGTGCTTCTCGCCAGTGTTAAATCTGTTGAATCGGAGATAACTGTCCGATATACGAAAAGTCGGAGGTGCGGGTTGCGTACTGTTCTGCGAGTCGGAGTCTGGTTGCTGGCCGCCATGCCCATGGGATGGGCCGCATCGGGGCCGCTCGAGTTCGTGGCCTCGGGGCACACCAACTACGGCGATTGGTCCAGCAATGTGACCGTCTCGCCGGCCGCCTTTAAGCCGGGCGCGGCCGTCACGGTGAATGCCACGCTCAAGGTTTCCGCGGAGCACTTGCGGAACCTGGCCGGCGCCGGCATCAAGGCCGACAACTTCTGCCTGCTGGTCACGGCCGAGCGCACCTTCGACTCGGCGGGCCATCTGCATTTTCCCACCGACCAGTACATGTCCACCCTCCTCACCCCCACCGGCCTGCCCATTGAAGGCGGCGCGCAAGGGGCCGTCACCACGCGCTTCGGCGGCGCTTTCCAGACGCCGCTGGATCTGCTGGTGAAGGTTCCCGTGGCCGCCGGTGGCCTGATCGCCTCGGGCGGCGGCATCCTGCTGCACGCTTCGGGGCAACTGCCCGCCGATACGCCGCCCGGCATCTACCGCCTGCGTCTGGACTACGGGGTCACCGCGGGGAATAACTACTACACCCTCAACGGCGACACGTTTGCCTCCATGCCGTTTTTCAAAGGGCAGGAGCCGCAGTCCTACTTCATGTCTCCGGCCATCCCCGCCGATGGCACTACGCTCGCCGGCGTCGCGGTTTCTGGCAGCAGCATCCAGCCGCGCGTCCCGTGGGTCCTGCTCAGTAACTACAACTCCAACGGAATCTCCGGGGTGGTGGCGGACGAAGACCAGCCGTACTTCGCCATCTCGAGCCGCCGCCTGATTCAGGACGACGTCATCCTGCCGCGCACCGATAACCTCGGCAACGTGCTCGCCTACTCGCTCGAGCCAACCTTCCTGGCCGACACGTTGGATGCCTGCTGGGCCATTCCGTGGGACTACGCCTCCGGCCAGATCTCGGTGACCGTGACCAACCCCGACGGCGCCACCGCGAGCCTGGGCAAGTACCCCTTCATCAAGCAGGCGGGAACGAGCGCATCCACCGGCAAAACGGCGCTGACCGCCTGGAAGCCGCCGGCCTACGGCCACTACACGGTGACGGCAACCGGCTGGATTCTCGACACCGCCGGGAACAAGTACCTGGCGGGCGGCGCCTACCACTTCTGGATCGCCAACCGCCTGACTCTGGCCACCGCCACGTTCCAGGGGATGCCCTACGCGATGGGCACAGCCTACGGCAAGGACATTGCCTTCTCGCCCCCAGTCCCGGCCAACGTCACCGTCACGGCCGCGCTCTATCCCAATTCCGATCCCACCCAGGCCACCTCCGCCACCTGGAGCGGCACCGCCAGCATGGGCGGCGTGTTCGGCGCGCTGCAGGGGTCGAAATCGTTTACGTTGTCCGTCCCGGGGGAGTACGCCGCGCACATCGTGGCCACTTACACCGACCCCAACGGCACCATGTGGGTGTGCAGCATGCGCCACGCGGGCGTGGTCTACGACCCCAACGGCCCGATTGTAGCGCGCGGAAAGAAGCTCAACGTCAACGGTCAATACCTGGTCCAGGGAAACACCATGGACGAGGGGTACATCGATACCGTCACCGGCGCCGAACACCTGATGCACATCAACGCCCCCTACAACCCCGGCGACGTGCTGATGATCGCCGCCGACGGCCAGGGGGCCGACAAGATCATCCCTACGATGACCTACGAATTCACCGCCAACCCGCAGCGCAACGACGCCCAGTTGAACGGGATCGGCATCAGCAACGTGCAACTCAAGACGTCCAACGGATACTCGCCCCACATGTTCCCGGAGTACATCACCGACTGGGTGTATTACTACGGATCCGGGGCGCGGCCGGGCTTCATGGGCCGCTTCCTGGTGGGCGAAACGTCGGTCCGCGCGCCCTACTGGCCGGTCAGCCCGAACGCCTTCGGCGGGCAGATCAACGCGTCGCCGAACGGGGATTCGCCGGGCGACATCTACCGGCTGATGGGCGGCGTGGTGCTGCGGCAGAAGGGTGCGCAACCGGCGTATGCCGGCTACATCGCCAGCGCCTTCCTGCTCCCCAAGGGCACCAACGACAACCGCGTGATCGCCGCCGGGAGCGAGGAGTTGACTTCCTCGACCGGTCAGGTGGGCCGGGTGTTCCTGGTAGGCCCGCGGCCGGGCATGACTTATCCGGTGGGGACCTCCTTCGCCGCGTCGTTCCAGATCGATCCCATCCTCCCGGTGAACATCTCCTTCACGATGAACTACCCCGACGGGCGGACGGCGGCCACCAGCGGCGTGTCGGACCCGTTGCTGGGCACCTTTGCCGGGCCGCAGAAGTTCCTGCTCGACATCCCCGGGATCTACCAGTACACCATCGACGCCAATTGGAATGGCTACCCCGCGGTGATGCCCGGGTTGCCCCCCACGGGCGGCGAAATCTACGTTCTCGAAGCGCAGCCGCCGGCCGGCGCCACGGGGATTCAGATCCTCACGGCCGATGGCACGACGTTCGATCCGGTGGCCGGCATCCACATCCTCGGCGCCAGCAGCGCCAACCAGATCCGCTACACGGTGGTGATGCCCGGCGCGGTTCTCGACCAGGGCTACCTGCCGGTGGTGAACGGCCAGTTCGACTACTACTTCAGCCCGCCGAATCTGCACACCAAGGCGCAAACTTACGACGTGACCGACCGCGTCACCGGCAAGCCGGAACTGGGGGACGTGGTGCACCTGAGCCTGTTTTCGCAGGAGACCACATCGAGCGGGCAGACGTACCACTCGTTCAAGCGCGTCATCGTGCGCGCCAACCAGGTGCGAGTGGCGAAGTAGGCCGTCAGCCGGCCGAGTTTGTCTGCCCGGGCCGGTCCGCGCAACGCCATCAGCCTGGCCACCGGTTTGCCTGCCTTGGCGATGATACCTTCGCTGCCGCTTTGCACGGCTCCGGTGCGCGCGGAAAGCCCGGTTTTCGTTCCGGCGCGTCATCGTGCGCGCCAACCAGGTGCGAGTGGCGAAGTAGGCCGTCAGCCGGGCGAGTTCGTCTGCCCGGGCCGGTCCGCGCAACGCCATCAGCCGGGCCACCGGTTTGCCGGCCTTGGCGACGATTCCTTCGCTGCCGCTTTGCACGGCTCCGGTGAGCGCGGAAAGCCCGGCTTTCGTTCCGGCGCATCATCGTGCCGCCAGGCACACGCGGGTGGCGAAGTGAGCGGACCCGGCCGGTCCGGCGGGTGCTAGAATGGCGAACCAGTGGGCCGCGAGGCCAAAGAGGCGCCTTATGTCCAACGTTCGCAGAGATTTCTTTAAACAGTTCCTAGCCGCTGCCACGCTCCAGGGCTTCGTTCCTTCGGCCGGGACCGGCCGGGCCATGGGTGCGCTCCTCGATCAGGAAAGTGCGGAAGCTATAAACCCGGACCTCGACGCGAAAGCTTACGGTTTTTGGTCCGGCTTTCTGGCTTCCGACGCGAAGCCAATCGTTGGGGCTGACGGGCAGCGCCGCGGAGGCGCCCCGCGTCCGGACGATGCCCAGCCGGTCTTTCTGCACTTCGGTACCGAAGGATTCAGGAACGCCGCTGAACTGGACGCCAGCAAGCTGGTTTCCTCAGGCGACGTGATGGTCAGCGTGAACACCTCGACGGTCAAGGTTGCGGAAGCGGATCACCAGACATTCCAGCGGCTGCAAAACGCCCAGATTCGCGTAGACGTCGCTCAGAAAACGGGAATCATCCCGATTCTCGAAGCCATGGCCTATACCGTCGTAGCGGGTATGCGTTCAGTCCAGGCGGGAGTATCGGCTCCGCCCGCGTCCAAGTCCACGCCAGCGAAAAAGGCCCCGGCAACCGTACAAAGCATCAGCGTCAGCTCCGACGCGGCGTGGCAAAAAATGCAGAACATTCCCCTCCCCACCGGAGAAGGGCGATGGGCCCTGAATCTGGAGGCCCAAAAAAAGGATTCCCTGTTCAGCAAGGTGCTCCAAAACATCGTAAAGGAGGCGGGCCTTTTTGTGCCGATGCTTGGGTTTCCGGGAATCGTCATGTCCGCGCTGAACTCGTTCAACAACCTCTACGGTGTGCTGCACTCGGGGACCGTTTCGATCATCAAGGGGAATCCCGTTCGCGTATTCGCCACACAAGAGGCAGTCCAACGCACGGGAGCGCCCGGCTCGGTCACGGGCATCCTGCTGCAGAAGGGCACTTACATTTTGATTCCGGCAAAGCAGTCGCCGCCCATGGATCGATTGAAGGGCCTTACCGTGACTCAAGGACGGCTGGTGCCCGAGAAAACCGCCATTGCCGAGCTTGACGAGGCCGCCGCGGACACTTTGAAGGACGTGACCTACGTTACGTTCGATGTCGAGGTAACGCCCACCACGCTGTTCACGGGAGCGGCGAAGAAGACTGGATGAGAACCTGAACTGCGCGGAAGCCAGTGCCCCAACCGCAAGATACCGTTCCTTTGCCCACGGGCCACTCCCTCACGCCGCGTGGTTCCGTTCGGAACCGCGAGCGTGAGCGAGCGGCCCGGCAAAGGCGCCAAATCACACGGTCGAAGACCTGGCGCGTCTGAAAGGAGGTAGCGTCATTATGCGGGGATTCGTCTTTCTCGCGGTTGCGTGCCTGGCGCCGGCCGGGCTCCTTCCCACCCAAAGCTCTTCCGGCGCTGCCGGCCATCCACAGAGCGCAACCACGTTTCTGGAACTCGGCAAGCCGATCGAACGCGCCATGCGCGGCGGCGAAAAACACTCCTACAAAGTCCACGCCGCGGCGGGCCAATTCGTTCACGTCGTCGCGTTGCAGGAAGGAATCGATGTCTTCGTGACGCTGCTCGATCCCGGCGGGAAGCAACTCCTGGTGGCGAATTCAATGAACGGATCGTACGGCCCCGAACCGGTTTCGTTCGTCGCCGAAAACTCGGGCGACTTCCAGTTGGACGTCTCCACGGTTTCCACCGATGCCCCGGCAGGCCACTACCGGATACAGCTCACGGATTTGCGCCCACCGGCACAAGCGGACCGCGATCGGATCAAGGCCGAGGCGGCCTACACGGAAGGCGGCTTGCTCGGCTCGCGAGGGGGTGTCGAATCGGCGGGAGCGGTGGTGGCGAAGTGGCGGGAAAGCCTGGCACTGTGGCAATCGCTGGATGACAAATATGGCCAGGCCCTTTCGCTGTTCAGCATCGGTTTCGTTTACGATACCGTGGGGGAGAAGCAGAAGGCGCTGGATTCTTTCAACCAGGCCCTGCCGCTCATGCGCGCCGCGGGGGACCGCGCGGGCGAGGCTGCGGCGCTTAACGACATCGGTGCAATCTACGACGCCCTCGGGGAGAAGCAGAAGGCGCTTGACTACTATGACCAGGCCCTGCCGCTTCGCCGCGCCGCGGGGGACCGCGCCGGCGAGGCGGCCACGCTGAGCAACATCGGCGCGGCCTACGACGCCCTCGGGGAGAAGCAGAAGGCGCTTGACTACTTTAACCAGGCCCTGCCGCTTCGGCGCGCCGCGGGGGACCGCGCAGGCGAGGCAGCCACGCTGAGCAACATCGGCGCGGTCTACGACGACCTCGGGGAGAAGCAGAAGGCGCTTGACTACTTTAACCAGGCCCTGCCGCTTCGGCGCGCCGCGGGGGACCGCGCCGGCGAGGCAGCCACGCTGAGCAACATCGGCGCGGTTTACGACGACCTCGGGCAAAAACAGAAGGCGCTGGATACCTACAACCAGGCCTTGACGCTCATGCGCGCTGTAGAGGACCGCGCGGGCGAGGCGGTGGCGCTGAACAACATCGGCAAGGTTTATGCCAACCTCGGGGACAAGCAGAAGGCGCTGGATTCCTACAACCAGGCCCTCCCGCTCCGGCGTGCCGTGGGGGACCGCGGGGGCGAGGCGGTGACGCTTAACAACATCGGTGTGGTTTACGACGCCCTCGGGGAGATGCGGAAGGCGCTGGATACCTACAACCAGGCCCTGCCACTCCAGCGCGCCGTGGGGGACCGCGCCGGCGAGGCGAAGACGCTGAGCAATATCGGCTCCGTCTACGGCAACCTCGGGGAGACGCAAAAGGCGCTGGATTCCTTCAACCAGGCCCTCCCGCTCCTGCGCGCCGTGAGCGACCGCTCGGGCGAGGCGACTGCGCTGACCAACATCGGTTGGGTTTACTACGATCTCAGGCAGAACCAGGAGGCGCTGGATACCTACAACCAGGCGTTGCCGCTCCGGCGCGCCGTCGGCGACCGCGCGGGCGAGGCGATGACCCTGAATAACATCGGTTTGGTTTACGACGCCCTCGGGGAGAAACAGAAGGCGCTGGATACCTACAACCAGGCGCTGCCGCTCCTGCGCGCCGTGGGGGACCGCGCCGGCGAGGCCAAGGCGCTGAGCAACATCGGTTGGGTTTACGACGCCCTCGGGGAGAAACAGAAAGCGCTGGATTCCTACAACCAATCGTTACCGCTTTCCCGGGCCGTCCAGGATCCCCTGGGCGAGGCCACCACTCTGGTGCGCATGATGGAATATTGGAAGAGTCTCCGGAACCCGAGCCTGGCCGTGCTGTTTGGCAAGCAGGCCATCGACCGCTACCAGCAGGTGAGGCAAAACATCGCCGGGCTGGAAAAAGAAGCTCAACAGGGCTTTCTGAAATCGAAAACAGCCGATTATCGCGAACTGGCCGGGTTGCTGATTTCCGGGGGACGCCTTCCGGAAGCGCAGCAGGTGATGGATCTGCTGAAGGCGCGGGAGTACTCGGAGTTTACGCAACTCCGCGGAGACGCCGGTTCCGCAACCAACCCCGTGGCGCTCACGCCCGCCGAGGAGAAGTCGAACCAGGAATACGAGCGGATCACTGGCGAAATTACGGCCGTTGGCGAGGAATGGACGCAACTCCACGCCAAATCCTCCCGGTCCGCGGACGAAGAGAAGCGCTACAACGAGCTGTCCGGCAAGCTGACCGCGGCGAACCAGCAATTGCAGGCGTTTCTCAAAACTCTGTACGACACGTTCGGCAAGGGCGACCAAGCCAACGCCAGGGTGCAAACCATCGATGAACAGACCGCCGGCCTGCAGACGCTGGTCGGAGAACTCGGCGCCGGGACGGCCGCGGTCTACACCCTGGTGCTGGACGAGAAGTGCGTGATGATGGTGATTACCCCGGCAACCCGCGTGGCGCGCGAGATTCCGATCGGCAGGATCGCGCTTCGCACCAAGGTGTTTGCGTTCGCCCAGGCCCTGGCGGGACACCATTCGGAAGAAGTCATTCTGCCGAAGGCGCAAGATCTCTACAACGTTCTGATCGCGCCCATCGAGAAAGATCTTCAGGGAGCACAGGCTGGAACGCTGGTCTGGTCGCTCGACGACGTGCTGCGCTACGTGCCGCTGGCGGCGCTTTACGACGGCCAACAGTACCTGGTGGAACGCTATCGAAACGTGGTGATTACCACCGCCAGCGTGGGGAACCTCAAGGACTCGCCGCAAGTGAGCAGTTGGCGCGGCCTGGCCATGGGAGTCTCCAAGGACTACGACGGTTTGGGCAAGCTGCAAGCCGTAGCCGGTGAATTGGACTCCGTGGTGCGCAGCGACCAGACGCCCGGCTCGCACGGGCCGGTTCCGGGAACGATTCTGCTCGACGATTCCTTCACCGAAACGGGCATGGAGACGGCCCTGGACCGCCACCCTCCACTGGTCCACATCGCCAGCCACTACGTGTTCCAGGTGGACGATGACACGAAATCGTATCTGCTGCTGGGCGGCAAGGATACCGGTGGCCAGGGATTCCGCCTGACCTTGGCGGACCTTCGCGACGAGCAGAGGATAGATTTCAAGGGTATCGAATTGCTGACTCTGTCCGGCTGCCAGACGGCCGTGGGCTCGAAGGACTCGGACGGGCGCGAGATCGACGGTCTCGGCTTTACGGCGCAGAAGAAAGGCGCCAAGGCCGTGGTGGCGACGCTGTGGGAGGTGGACGATTCCAGCGTCGGGCTGCTGATGGCGGCATTCTACAAGCTCTGGGTCACTACTCCGGGAATGACCAAGGCGGAAGCTCTGCGGCAGGCGCAGTTGGCGCTTCTGCACGGCGCCGCCGGCTCGCCGGCGGGCCCGTCGAAGCCAGGCGCCGCTTCGCAATACGCGAATCCCTTCTACTGGGCGCCTTTCATTCTCATCGGGAATTGGAAATAGCCGGCGATCAGCGAGCCAGGCGAACGCAGTCGCCATAGGCGGCCAGGGCTTCGTCGGCGGTCAGCAGGACGAGTTTCTCCACCTGCGCCTGTGCCACCAGCATCCTGTCGAAGGGGTCGCGATGAAGCCAGGGAAGCAGTGAGACTTGCCGCGTCTGCGAACCCGCCAGCGGCAGGCTTTCGAAAGACTCCGCCGCCAGGCGCTCCATGAAGTCGTCCGGCAACCGTAACTTGCCCAGGCTTTGCTTGAGCCGGATCTCCCAAAGCGAAACCGCGCTCACGAACACGGTGTTCTCCGAATTGCCGATTACCTCGCGGGCCTGCGCAGACAGTGACGGACTGTCCTCCAGCCACCAGAGCAGAAGGTGCGTGTCGAGGAGCAGCCTCAACCCCGCGGCTCCTTCATCCCGAAGGCTTCCGCCATGTCATCCGGCAGGCTGTCGAAATCGGCGGCGATAGAGATCTCGCCGGCCATCGCACCCGGCTTCCGGGGCTTGGCCGGCCCGCGGAACGCCACCAGCCGGGCCACTGGCTTGCCGGCCTTGGCGATGATGACCTCGCTGCCGCTCTGGACGGCTTCGATGAGCGCGGAAAGCTCGGCCTTCGCTGCGGAGATATTGCGTACTACCACAGCTCGATTATAGCATAGACCAGATCTGGTCTGGTCTGATTTTACCGGGAAAGCAGGCCGGGCCCGTCCCCGGCTGTGATATGATCTTCGCTAACGGAGGGATTCAAATGGGTTCGATCTCAGTCGCCTGCTTCAAGCCCAGACCCGGTTGCGAGCAAGCTCTGCTGGAGTTGGTTCGCAATCATCTTGTCCCACTGCGCGCCGAGGGCCTCGTTACCGGGCGTGCTCCGATCGTGATGCGCACGCAGGGTGGAACCATCGTCGAGGTCTTCGAGTGGGTTTCTCAGGAAGCCATCGCCGGGGCTCACAAGAATCCCGCGGTCCTCGAATTGTGGAAAAGGTTCGAGGCGGTATGTTGGTACGAGACGCCATCCAACCTGCCGGAATTTCAAAACATGTTCTCTCACTTCGAACCAATTTAGGACTCTGATCGCGTGGTTCGGTGCCATTGCCGGCAACCACTCCCTCGGAAGCCGTGAACGAAACAACTCGTCACGCAAAGGCGCAAAGCCCGCAAGGAAGAACGCGCTTGTTTTCTTTGCGTTCTCCGCGGCTTTGCGTGAGATAGTGGTTTTGGCGCTGAATTCTCCACGGCTTCTCACGGTCGTGGCTCCGAACGGAGCCGCGACCGGGGTACCCACTTGAGGTCCCGAGCGGTCTCGCGGCGGCGCCGAATCTTGCGGTCCCGGCGCTAGGCCTTCGACCGCGTGATTTGGCGCCTTTGCCGGGCCGCTCGCTTAGAAGCCGGGAAAAATCGGTCCGGCGCGCGACTCTCCGAATCGGCCGAAAGAATTTCCGCGCCCAGAGGCCCCACATTCGATCGCGGAGGGCGGGGGATACATTTTGGATGCCTTCGAGAAATTGCGGATTTGGCTTATTTTTGATTCTTTCACGGCTTCTCACGCTCGCGGTTCCGAATGGAACCACGCGGCCTAAGGGAGTGGCCCGTGGCAAAGGAACAGTATCTTGCGGTCATGGCGCTAGACCGCCGCGAAAGCTGGGCCTGCCGGGTTCCGATTCGCCGATGCAGAAAGCTTGGCAGCGGCGTGTATCGCACCGTACCGTGGGCCGTCCCGAAAAGGACCCTTTGCGAGACGCGGCGGGCTATCGCTGACTAGCGCCGCCCGGCGCCGGCTCGGGGGGCTTTCTTCTTGGGTCTGCCGGTTCAACGCTCCGCGACGCCGCGCGGATGTCTTCAACATCGGCAAGGTCGCGCGTCCGCCCGGAAGCAAGTTTTGCGGCGATAAGATCGTCCCTGGAAATGAAGAAGGCCTTGAGGCCGCATTTCGTGTCAATCACACCCTCAACCCGTCGTTCCCACGCCGCGTCAAAATCGACGCCCGGAATATCGGGCAGGATATCGATGCCGCGCGGGTCGTGTCCAAAGCGAAAAAACGCCTTGCGGTCGGTGAAATCCCCCGGGCGTACGTCTTGGAGCGGTGCGCCAAACTCGGCAAGCGCCGCGTATGTCGCTTGCGCGTTGGCAGGGTCCGCCTTTATTAAGAGGTCAATGTCCTTCGTCGCGCGGGGCTGCGCATGAAAGATGACAGCGTATCCCCCCACAATAAGGTATTTAACGCCATGGGCATGGAAGGCTGACAAAAGGTCTTTGTAATCTTGGTACATCCGGTCCCAACTCAATACCCTTTATCGCGTAAGCGGCAAGATTGATTTCCTCAACCGCATCCATCCGTTCATGCACGGGCCGGCCTTGCCAGTACCGATATTCGTCAGCCTTCATTTCCTCGAAGCTGGCGTACTTGCGTAGGATCGGGTCCATGCGTTCCTTTTGTAGCATAGGCCCCCCTGTCACGGCAACCGCCTAAGCTGGCGTGGTTACCGTCTCAGAACCTACACTTAATGATACTTGGCCGGCCCGCCAGTACTCCGTGACCTCGACTGGGCTCCCCGTGCCATCGGTCCCCAACCCCCGCCCACGGCCCCGGCGGCAAACCACGCTAGCATAGAAGCATGCGCGTGTATCGAGTGGTGTGCGCCATGGCCGCGGTGCTGGCGCCCCTGGCAGCCCAGAAAGCCGTCCAGCCGAAGGACGTCCGCGAAATCGCCAAGGGCGGCTCGGGGGCCATCCCCAAAATGCAGGAATTGTTGCGCGATCCCAACCCGGAAGTGCGCGCCGAGGTGGTCCGGCAACTCACCGACATCGGAACCGGCCGCAGCCTCGACCCGTTGATCCTGGCCACCCGCGACCGCGATGTGCGCGTGGAAATGCTGGCCACCGACGGCCTGGTCAACTTCTACCTTCCCGGGTATTCGAAGAACGGCATCGGCGGCACGCTGCGCATCGTGGGCAATGCGCTGAAGGCGAAGTTCACCGACACCAACGACCAGGCGATCGATCCCTACATCGCGCCGCGGCCGGAGGTAATCGCCGCGCTGGCGGGTGTGGTGGCGAACGGCGCGTCGACGGATGCGCAGGCCAATGCCGCCCGCGCGCTGGGCATCCTGCGTGGACGCGAAGCCGTGCCCCAGTTGGTGGAAGCGGCGCACTCGAAGGATACCGACGTGATCTACGAATCCATCGTGGCGTTGCAGAAGATCCGCGACGCCTCCGCCGGCCCGCGCATCAGTTTCCGCCTGCGGGACCTGGACCCGAAGGTGCAGATTGCCACCGTGGAGGCCATGGGCCTGCTGCTCAACCGGGAGGCCATCGGGGACCTGATCGATCTGCTGAACAACACGCGCGACGACCGGGTGCGGCGCGCCGCGCTCACTTCGCTCGCCATGTTGCCGAGCGAACAGAACCGCGCGATCTACGCGCGATTCCTGAACGACAAGGACGAGAAGATGCGCGCCGCGGCGGCGGAAGGGTTCGGCCGGCTGCGGCAGCCGGGCGATGTCCCCATGCTGGAAAAGGCGTTGAAGAACGAAAGCAAGCCCCTGCCGCGGCTCTCGCTGAGTTTCGCGCTGGTGCTGGACGGGCGGACGGAAGCCGGCCTGCTCAGCCCGCTGCAGTTTGTCGTCAATAACCTGAACTCCGCGATGTACAAGGGCGCGGCGTTTCCGTTGCTGGTCGAACTGGCACGCGACGCTGGTGTCCGCAAGGCGCTCTACGGCCCCATGCTGCGCGGATTGAAGGACGAGAAAATCGCCCTGGCGGGAGTGCTGGCGCGCAGCGGAGACAAGGATAGCATCGCACCGCTGAAACAACTGGCGAACGATCCCGACCCGGCGGTGTCGCAGGAGGCGGTCCGGGCGGCCACGGTGTTGCAGTCGCGGTAAGCCGGCCGGCGGGGCGGGGCAGGCAGCGCCCGCGGGTTCGCCGCTCCGCTACTTGGCCTTCTTCTGCTTCTGCTGGCCGACGCGCACCTTGAAGTGCAGAACCTTGGCTTCGTTGAAAGCCTTGTGATCGTGGCGCGCCACGGCATCCGCCAGGTACTTCTCGACGCTGGCGTCCTTGGGCAGCACCGCCATCAGGGTGAAATTCTCGTTGCAGGTCGGGCAAAAGGGCCGGAACCGCTTCACATTTGCAATTGCCATAACTTAATCTAGTGTAGCAAAGATGCCGCCGCCGCCGAGTCCGCCGCCCGCCGCGCGTCCGTCCCCGGCGCTACGCACGGCGGCCGCCATGGCGCTCGTGTTCGCGGTCAACGCGGCAGTGTGCTGGCGGCTATGGTTCGCGGATTTCTACGGCCAGATGGGGTCGGTGGAGGGCTCCTTCATCGCCATCAGCCGCTACCTCATGCTCCACCCCGGCGACCATCGGTGGTTTCCCATGTGGTTCTGCGGCATCCCCTTCGTGCGGGTCTACCAGCCGGGATTGCACGCCGCCGTCGCGGCGCTCGCCATGGCGCTTCGCCTTTCGCCGCAGCGCGCGTTCCACATTGTGGCGGCGCTCGCGTACTCGGCGGGGCCGGTCGCGTTGTTCTGGCTCTGCTACAAGCTGACCAAATCGCGCGGATATGCGCTGGCCACCGGACTCGCCTATTCGCTGACGTCGCCATCGCTGCTGCTGGCGGCCGACCTGCGCCGCGACATCGGCGGCGTCACCCTGGCGCGCCGCTACTTCCTGCTGATCGGATATGGGGACGCGCCGCACCTGGCCGGCCTGGTCCTCGTGCCGCTGATCGTCTGGACGCTGCATGAGGCCGTGGCCAACGGGCGGCGGCGCTTTCATGCCGCCGGCGCCCTCCTGCTGGCGGCGCTGATGGTGGTGAATTGGACGGCCACCGTGGGGTTGGCCCTCGCCGTGATCGCGTACTTCTTCGCGCAGGCTCGCGCCGTGCCGCCATGGCGTTGGCTGGCGGCGGCCGGAATTCCCGTGACGGCCTACCTGCTCGTCTGCCGCTGGATTCCGCCCGACGTACTCCTCTCCATTCCCGGCAACGCGGCCAACTCGGACGGCACCCGCTACGACGCCGCGCACTGGGCCCAGTTGGCGGCCCTGGCTGGAATGCTGGCGGTGGCGAATTTCGTCATGGAGCGCGCGCGGGCCCACCCCGCCCTCCGCTTTTTCGTATCGTTCTTCCTGTGCTCCGGCTTCGTGGTGTTGGGCCGCTATTGGTTCGGGTGGTCGGTAACGCCGCAAGCGCACCGCTTCCAGCCGGAGATGGAGATGGCTCTTCTGGGCGCGCTCCTCTTCCCGCTGTGGCGCGCGTGGGACCGATTACCGCGCAGCGTCCGCACGGGTTTGACGGCCGCTGGAATCCTGTTTTGCGGCGTTCAGTTAGTGAACTACCACCGCTTCGCCAACCTGCTGACCGCGCCCATCCACGTGGAAGACACCATCGAATACCGCATGGCCAAGGCCTTCGAACGTGAGAACCCCGGCGGCCGGGTCTTCGCTCCTGGCAGCGTCGCCATCTGGATGAACCTCTTCACCGATACGCCGCAGATGGTGGGTTGCTGCGACCAGAGCGTCCCCAACCTGGAGCAGCGCATCGCGTTCTACACCATCTATTCCGGCCAGAACGCGGGCGCCCGCGACGAGCGCTATTCCGAGTTGTGGCTCAAAGCCTACGGCGCCTCCGCCGTCGGCGTCTCCGGGCCGAACAGCCGGGAGACCTACAAGCCGTTCGCCAACCCGGCGAAATTCGAAGGACACATGCCGGTGCTCTGGCGCGAGGGAGACGACGCAATCTACCGCATCCCCGGCCGCTCCGGCTCGCTGGCGCACGTCATCTGGCCCGCGCAGGAAGTGCGGCGCGCGCCGCTCCACGGGCTCGACGTGGCGCCGCTCATCGCGTACGTGGAAGCGCTCGACGACGCTTCGCTGCCCGAGGCCCGGCTCCGCTGGATCGACGAACGTCGATTCGAGGTCGAGACCGGCCTTCAGCCCGGGCAACGCGTCTCCGTGCAGATGAGCTACGCGCCGGGGTGGAGCGCCACAGCCGGCGGACGGTCCGCGCCAGTGCACGCCGATGCGCTTGGCCTAATGGTGGCGGAGCCGCGCGCGAGCGGTCCCACCCGCCTCGAGTTCACCTATGACGACGCCGCGGAACTGCGCTTCACGGGCTGGGGGCAGTTGCTCGGCCTGGTGTTGCTGCTGGTCCAGTTGACCGGGATCGGTGGTGCGCGTGTCGGGCCAGCCCTGCCTCAGCCGTAGGGCGAAACGCAGGCCTTCGCCGGGAAGGCGTCTACTGGAGCAATCCGGTCCGCTGGGCGGAAGGTCTGCTGTCGACAGGAACCTGTCTTAGCGAGCCCGTGAACCGTCATGCCACAAGGGGATTGCTGTGGTCGGCGCACGCCCAAATATCAGGCGGTACCCGAGTCTATCGAAACCGGATGCGGGACGGTCCAATAATCGTCAGCCGGCCTGTGAGCCGCAGTTCGAGCACTTTGGGTAGCCGCTCGCGTACAAACGCGATGACGGCGCCTCGCCCCGAGGTGTCGGGCCGAAACAGGACTACTCCAGCATGTTGGTGAATCGGGTAGCGCTGGAGATTGGCGATACCCTTGTCGAGCGTGAACAAGATCCGATCGGCGGCGAACGCGGCATCCACTACCGCCGGGTCCGCCGCACCGCGAAGTCCTTCTTCGGCGACCGTATCGGCATCGTGGCCCAGGCCGCGAAGATCCGTCACCAGTTCGAAAGGGAGGTTCTCGTCGAGTTTGAACTTCACAGGGCGCGTATCGGCACGAGACGTTCCTCGTGCGCCAACTCCGCCGCGTAGGCCAATGCGGCATGGATGTGCTCGACGCTCAGGGAGGGATAGCTCGCGAGAATCTCATCCTTGGTTGCGCCCTCGGCAAGATTGTCGAGGATCACCGTGACGGGAATCCGGGTTCCGGTTGCACAGATCTCCCCGCCGCAAACCTGTGGAATACTGCTGAGGAACTCCTGCCACGCCGCCATATGTCCAGTTTACGTGGGTGCCGCCGCCGCGTCCACTGCGGAGACTGTCCGGTCCGCCCTGCCCCTGGCGCGCGCGCCGTTTATGCCTGGAGGCGCTCACGGTTTTCCGGCCCTGGCCGATACGACAAGCAGGTGATCTCGATCAAGAAATACCTCGACTCGGACCGCGACGAGCTGCTGAGATCCGCACTGGAGTGCTATCGCGCCGCTTTGGGAGCCATGGGCTCCACCGGAGCGCAGGCCTGCCCGCATGCCGGAACCGCGCTCCAGCAAAGTCTCGCGAACCTGCAGCAGAGGATCTCGGCCGACCTCACGCCCGTGCAGGTGCTCGAAACCGAAGCCGGCGTGGAAAAGGAACTCGACGAGTGGGCGCGCTCGGCAACCGACTATTTTCGCCAGCGCACCGGCGAGTTCAAAGAGCTCCTGCTGGTTATGGCCGGCACGGCTGAGGCGGTGGGCGAACGCGACTCGCGTCACGAGGCGCAGTTCCAGGATTTCTCCGCGCGGCTCTCGAAGATCGCGGACCTGCACGACCTGCCCCAAATCCGAACTTCATTGCTGGCGAGCGCCGTGGAGCTGAAAAGCTGCGTGCGGAAAATGGTGCGGGAAGGCAAAGAGGCCGTGGCGCAACTGCGTGCCGAAGTGGAGAAGTGCCACACCCGCATCGAGGAGGCCGAACGGGTCGCGCTGGTGGAGCCGCTCACCGGACTGACCAACCGCCGCGGCGTGGAAGCGGCTATCGAATTCCGCCTCGCGCAGAAGCGCCGCTTCTCCCTGATCATGCTGGACCTGAACGGCTTCAAGAATATCAACGACACCTACGGCCACCTCGCGGGAGACCAGGTGCTCAAGCAGTTTGCTACGGAATTGAAAGGTACCTTTCGCCTCTCCGACACCATCGGCAGATGGGGGGGCGATGAGTTCGTGGTGGTGCTGGACAGCGCGCAGGCCGAGGCCAACAACTACGCCGGGCGCGTGAAGAGCTGGGTGTTCGGCGATTACTCCGTCGGCGCCGCCGGCGGACAACGCAAGGTGCGCGTGGACGCCGCGTTGGGAGTCGCCGAGTGGCGGCCCGGCGAAACCATGGCGGAGTTGCTCGGCCGCGTCGATCGATTGATGTACCAGCAGAAACAGTCCCGCAAGGCCCCGGACTGCGCCACCGGGCTCCCCAAGTAAGGCCGGGGCGGGCCCCGGGCGCCGTCCGCACCGCCGTCCCGCCCTACTTCGCGCTCAGCAGATTCGCAAACAGCCGGAACGCTCCCGGCACCCCGCCCGGCAACTGCCGGAACCACGCGTACGACGTGAAAATGTACACGCCCTTCCCGTAGCGCGTCCACAACTCGCCACCTTCGAGCGCGTCCTCGCCCGGATCGTGCGACGACAGCACCGTCTCGTATTGCGGGTCCCACTGCGACGCGAAATACAGGCCGCGCTCCTGAATCCATCCCTCGAAATCCTTCCCGCGGTCGATCTGGTTGGGATCGTGCAGCAGCGGGCTCGCGGGGTGCGGGAACTCGACCGGCGATTCCTCCACCGTCACGCGGTAGCGCGATCCGGCGGGAATCGTCATCGGGTACGGCCCCACGTTCAGCGAGTTGTCGCCGGTCTGATACTGCACCACGTAGGTGCCGCCGTTTTTCACGTACTCCAGCAGCCGCGCCTGGTTGGCCCGCACGCCGGCCCGCACGTTGTAAGCGCGCACGCCCGCCACGATGGCATCGAAGCGCGCCAGGTCGCCCTGTTCCAGCTCGGTCTCGTCCAGCAGCGTGACCTCGATGCCCAGTTGGCGAAGCGCCTCCGGCATCTCGTCGCCCGCGCCCATGATGTAGCCCACCTTGCGGGCCGTCACCCGGATATCGGCGCGCACCAGCTTGACGGTCGAATCGGGGAAAAGCGTCTGCGGCGGGATGTGCGGATAGGCGATGACTTCCATGCCCGACGAGATTTCGCGGCCGCCCACCGTAGCCACGGCTCGCAGCGCGGCCGTGGTCTCGCCCGCCGGAGGCGTCACCGTGAACACCAGTTCCCGCTGTTCGCCCACGCCGGCGATCCGGAAGGCCTGCTTCCGCGGCTCCGCCTGCCACCCGGCCGGCGCTTCCAGCCGCAGGTCTCCGGCGGCATCGGCCACGTTGGCGCTAACCGAAACGTGCACCGTGCGCGCCGCCGCTCCCGGAAACACCGCCACGCGGGCGGGCGGATTCACCGCCACCACCGGGACCACCACCAGCGGCCGCGTGCGCTCGCCCTCCGCGCGGTCGGCGTAGCGGTAGTGGACAGGGCGAACGATTTCGATGGGCGCGCCGCCGATGGTCAGCTTCAGCCTCACGCGCACCACCGGCGGCGTGTCAGCCAGGCCAACCAGCTCCTGATCGTCCACCGTGTACACGTCGCCCGCCGCGGGCTTCGCCAGCCAGTACGGCTGCGAATAGGGCTGCCCCTCCGGGACCGCGCGCGAAAACTCCACCGTGGCGCTCTGGTTGGCGCCCAAACTAACCGGCTTCACCTCGAGCGCCGCGTTCCAGATGCCTTCCACTTGCGCCCCATCCAGCGACACCGGCTCCGGCGACCGGTTCATCACCGTGGTAGTCACCTGCAGCGTGGACCCGGGCGTCACCTCGGAGGCGCGCGCCTGCGCTTCCGCCCAAATGCCGGCGCAGCGGGCCATCGTCTCATCCAACTCGGCCAGCTTGATCCGCGCCAGCGGATCGGAAATGGCGGCTATCAACGGCCTCGCCTGGGCCAGCGCCGGGATGGTTTTCTCCGGATGCGCCGGCGCGAACTCGCGGATGGCCCGCTCCAGAATGGGCCCAATTGCCGTGCCTCCCGGCAGCCGGTTCCAGGTGGTGTCGATGCCGTCAAACAGGTCCTTGGGCGATGGCGCCGCGCTTCCGGCCAGCAGGTTGAATGAGGTCGGGTTGGCGCCCGGCCGCCGCATGGCGCCGGTTCCCTGGCTGTGGTGCATGCTGCGGCTCAGGGTTGCCAGTTCCTCGTATGAATAGCCCAGGATCGGATTGTAGGCCCCGGTGTCCACCTCACCCGCCGGCGTCGGAGGCGCCTCCCCGGGCGCGTTGCCGCCGCCAGCCCCACCCCGGCCTCCGCGTGCGCCGCGTCCGCCGCCGGTTGGTGGGGCGCCGCCCGCGCCCTGAGCCGGCGGTGGTCCGCCGCGCCCGCCCGGAGGACCGCCGAACCCGCCGGCTCGCACCAGCCGCACGGCCTGCCAGGGAGTTGCGTACTTCAACTGGTCCGGGAATTTCGCCGGGTCGGCTGCCGCCGTGAATGCCTCTTTCCCCAGAATCGCCGATACCTGGTGCTGTCCGTGGCCGTCGTTGGGCGTTCCGCTGAAAACCAGCACGATCACATCCGGCCGGTAGCGCCGGATCACCCACACGATATCCGACAGGATGCGGTCGTGCCCCCACTTCTGCAACGTCTCCGAGGCCGTCTTCGTGAAACCGAAATCGATGGCGCGCGTAAAAAACTGCTCGGCGCCGTCGATCTTGCGCGCCGCCAGCAATTCCTGCGTCCGGATCACGCCCAATTCGGGCCCTTGTTCCGGGCCGATGAGATTCTGCCCTCCCTCGCCGCGCGTCACCGAAAGGTATGCCGTGCGCATATGGCGCCCGCGCGCGAAGTACGCCAGCACCCCCGTGCGCTCGTCGTCGGGATGGGCGGCGATCATCAGCACGCTGCCCAGTTGGTTCAGCCGTTCGAGCGACTGTTCGATTTCCGGCGTGCCGGTGAAGGGTTGTTGTTGCGCGTAGGTGGGGACCAGGCCCAGCGTCAGCGCGGCCAGAGGAAGCAGTTTGGATACGGTCATGAGGGGTTCACGCGAGGTTGAGGACTTGCTTGACGGTTCCGCTCTGGCCCTGGATCTTCCGTTGCAGGAGCATGAGCGCGTGGATGAGCTGTTCCGGCCGCGGCGGGCACCCGGGCACGTATACGTCGATGGGAATCACCTGGTTCACCGGCACCAGGGCGTAGTTGTTGAACACCCCCGTCGAGGTGGCGCAGGCGCCCATCGAGATGGCCCATTTCGGCTCCGGCATCTGCTGGTACAGGCGGCGGATCACCGGCGCCATCTTCTGCGAAACCCGGCCGGCGATGATAATCAGGTCCGACTGGCGCGGCGATCCGCGGAAAACCTCGGCGCCGAACCGCGCGATATCGAACCGCGAAGCGCCCAGCGACATCATTTCGATGGCGCAGCAGGCCAGCCCGAACGACATGGGCCAGATGGAATTCTTGCGCGCCCAGTTGACCGCGCTATCCAGCGTGGTGAAAATCAGCCCCTCGGTTGCCGCCGCCTCGGCGTTGACACCGGCGTAATCGTCCACCCGAAGGAACAGTTCGGGCATGCTGCTGGCCAAAGGCTTGTCCATGTCCACATTTTCTCATTTGTCGGGCCGAATGGCATCCCGCCGCGACCGTTTTATGTGGGGCAGGTTGTCAACCTGCGGCCGATTGTTAATCGGCCCGGCGAGCGGAGCTCGCCTGCGCGCGAGACGATCTGGCCCCCGGCAGCCCGGTATATCCCGCGCGGTTGGGTTGCGGCTCTGCTGCTCTGCGGGGCAGGATGGCAGCCTACGGCGGACCCCAAGGGGGTACCCCGTGAACCCGCCTGTTGGCACTTGCTCAACTGCCGCATTGGCCCGATTAACAATCGGCCGCAGGCTGTAAACCTGCCCCACAAAAACGCTGCGGCCCTTGCGCTCGCCTACGCTCGGATTCGAGCTATTTCGCAGGCGGATCGCCTCCCCGCCCACTTCCAAGTCGCGTACCCTACGCTCATCCTCCGGCAATCAAGAGCCCGTCAAAGTGGTAATCTCAGACGGTAGCGTATCCCGATCGGCGGATGACATGACCGATTCCAGCGAAGTGAGGCCCGCCAGGCGAACGCTCCGCCTTGGGCTTTTCCTGGCGGTCTTCGCCGCAACCGTCGCCTGGGGGCTCGACCCCAAGCAGGCAATCACCCAATATGGCCATGGGGTGTGGACAACCGCCGACGGGCTGCCACAGGACTCGGTTCGCGGCATCGCCCAGACCAGCGACGGATACCTCTGGATCGCCACCATGGGCGGCCTGGCGCGCTTCGACGGCGTCAGTTTCACGGTGTTCGACTCCCGGAACACCCCGGCCTTGGGCCGCGACGAAATCACCACCGTGACTGCGGACCCCGGCGGCGGCCTCTGGATCGGGACCGGCGGCGCTGGAGTGCTGCGGTTTCTCAACGGCAGGTTCACCCAGGTGGTTTCGGTTGCCGACACCCATACCGACAACGTGCGCTTCCTCAAGGTGGATTCCCGCGGAGTTCTCTGGATCGGCGCGGATGGGGGACTCTCCAAGTACGATCATGGAACGGTCTCCACCCTGTTTCGCGGACGGAACGGCATGAGCGTTCATTGCGGAATCGAGTCTCCGCCCGGCACGCTCTGGTTCGGAACCGATAGCGGCTTGAAGAAGCTCGAAAATGGATCCTTCACCACCTATACGGCTCGAGAGGGGTTGCCCGCCGACGCTGTGTGGGCGCTGGCGGAGGGGCTGGACGGCGAAATTTGGATCGGCACGCGGCCGGGCGGCTTGAGCGTATTCCGCCACGGGGCGTTCCACACCTACACCACCCGCGACGGGCTGACCTCCAATGCCGTCATCGGGCTCTTGCGGGACCGTGACGCCAACCTGTGGATCGGAACCGAGGGCGGAGGCGTCAACCGGTTCGCCGGCGGAAAGATCGCCTCCATCCCCAGCCGCACCGGAGGGCTCTCCAATAAGGTGATCCGCTGCCTTTTCGAGGATCAGGAAGGGAGCCTGTGGCTGGGCACGGCCGGGGGCGGGCTGTTCCGGCTCAAGGACTACCCGTTCATCGAGCGCTCCACACGCGAAGACCTGCCCAGCGACGTGATCCGTACCATCTCTCAGGACAACTCGGGCGATGTCTGGCTGGGTACCGGAAACGGCGTTGCCCGTATCGTGCCCGGCGGACGCGTGCTCAACTACTCCACTAAGGACGGTTTCGCCAGCGACCTGATCTGGCCCGTGGTGCGCGCACGCAATGGCGATTTATGGGCCGGCAGCGAGCGGGGGGTTCTGCACTATTTCCGCATGGCGGACTTCGCCAATCCGGCGGCACGCCGGACATGGACGCTGGATGGAGCCATCCGTATGCTCTTCGAGCAATCCGATGGCTCCATCTGGGTGGCCACCGCCAACCAACTGGTGCGGTTCCGGAACGGACAGATGGCGGTGTTCGGGACGGACCAGGGCTTGGCGGCCGACGTGCTGACTGCCATCGCCGACCGCTCCGGGGGCGGCTTCTGGGTGGGTACCCGCAGGGGCATTCAGGAGTTCCGCGACGGCCGGTTCCTGCCCGCCATCGGCCCCGCTCAGGGGCTCGTCGGAACTCCCTTCAGTTTGCTGGAAGATTCGGACCGCAACCTGTGGGCCATGACTTCCGCCGGGCTCAGCCGTATCTCGAACGGCAAGGTGACCACCTTCAACAGGACCAGCGGCCTGCCGCAGGCGGGCATGTTCCAGATGATCGAGGATGACTTCCATACCTTTTGGATAACCACCCGCGAAGGAGTATGGCGCGTTCCCAAACGGGAATTCGACGCCGTCGCCGAAGGCCACGCACGGACTCTCAAGGGGGACATGTTCGGCGCGGACGACGGCATCCGTGGAACCAGCGAGTTCCTGCTCGGCTACTGGCCCTCGGCCTGCAAGATGCGCGACGGAAGCCTGTGGTTTGCCAGCTACGGCGGAGTTTTGAGCGTGGACCCCTCGCGCATGGGCGCCAACCGCCGGCCTCCGCCGGTGTTCGTCGAGCGGGTGACGGCGGACAACCGGAAGACCGTCGCCGAGCACAGCCGTATCCTGGCGGGAAGCAATCTGGAGTTTCACTATACCGCCCTGAGCTTCATCTCCCCGGCACGCGTTCGTTTTCGCTACCAACTGGAAGGGTTCGATAAGGAGTGGGAGGACGCCGGCACGCGGCGCGTGGCCTACTTCACCAACCTGCCCCCCGGCTCGTACCGGTTTCGCGTGGTGGCCTGCAACAACGACGGCGTCTGGAACCTGGCGGGGGCTTCGTTCTCCTTCTATCTGGCGCCGCGGTACTACCAGACCGCCTGGTTCTATGCGTTGTGCGGTCTGGCCGTCTGCCTGGCCGGGGCGGCTGCTTACCGCTGGCGGGTGCGCGGTCTGCGTGCGCGTGAGAAATGGCTGCGGCAGCGGGTCGAGGAACGAACCGCCGCCCTGCGCATCGAGGTGCAGGAACGCATGCGCGCCGAGGATGCGGTTCAGCAAGCCAACAAGTCGCTCGCCAGTACGGAGCGTCAGTACCGCCGCATATTCAACGGCGTCACGGATGCGGTCTTCGTATGCACCCTTTTGGAAGACGGATCTCCTGGAAGGTTCATTCAGGTGAATGACCAGGCGTGCCGCTTTCTCGGCTATTCAAGAGATGAACTGCTTCAAATGGGTAAGTACGATATTGTCGCCCCGGAAGCAAAAGCTACCATTGCGGGTATGACGGAGAGTCTTCTCGCCGACGGCCAGACTCTTTTTGAGACACTCAACGTAACCAAAGACGGAAAGCGAATCCCCGTGGAGGTCAACGCTCACATTTTCGACATCGACGGCACCCCGGCGCTTCTCACCTCCGTGCGGGACATTTCCGAGCGCAAGGCGGCCGAGGCCGCCAAGGCCAAGCTCGAAGCGGAATTGCGCCAGGCTCAAAAACTGGAGAGTGTCGGGAGACTCGCCGGTGGCGTGGCGCACGATTTTAATAATCTGCTCACGGTCATCAACGGGTATTGCGGCCTCATCCTCAACGGCTTGATTGTTACCGATCCGCTGCGCCCGTATGCCGAGGAAATTGCGAGTGCCGGAACGCGCGCGGCCAGTCTCACCGGGCAATTGCTGGCATTCAGCCGCAAACAGGTCATCGCGCCCAGGCTGTTGGACCTGAATTCCACCATCCAGGACGCTCTGCCCATGCTGCGGCGCTTGATCGGCGAGGACATCGCATTCACCACCAGCCTCGGCGATTCCCTGGGACAGGTGATCGCGGACCCCCATCAGATTCATCAGGTCCTCATGAACCTTGTGGCGAACGCTCGCGATGCCATGCCCGACGGCGGAAAACTCGGCGTTGAGACGGCCAACGCCGAGCTCGGCGCCGGCGACGTGGGCAACCGGCCCGACGCCGTTCCGGGCCGCTACGTTCTGATGACCGTGACGGACACCGGGCCCGGTATGGACGAGACGGTTCGCCAGCAGGTCTTCGAGCCGTTCTTTACCACCAAGGGATTCGGCAAAGGGACCGGGCTTGGGTTGGCCACCGTCTACGGCATCATCCGCCAGAGCGGCGGCTGGATCGACGTGCGGAGTGAAGTGGGCGTGGGAACGTCCTTCCTGGTCTATCTTCCCCGCGGAGATGGGCAGCCGCCGGTGGAGCGCAAGCCGGCCGGCGCCTCGACGAATAAGGGCGGGGAGACGATTCTCCTGGTCGAAGATCAGGACGCCGTTCGATCTCTTACCAACGCGGCCTTGAAGCGGCACGGCTATCTTGTCATCGAAGCGCCCGATGCAGAGGAGGCCATCGCCGCTGCCGCCCGGCATCCCGGGCGGATTCACTTGTTGCTGACCGATGTTGTGCTGCCAGGAATGAACGGCAAGGAGCTATCGGAACGGCTGAAGGCCCTGCGCCCCGATCTGAAGGTGCTCTTTATCTCTGGTTACACGGCGGATGTGATTGCCCACCGTGGAGTGCTCGACGATGGCGTGTCGTTCCTGCCCAAGCCCTTCGATCTGCGCGAATTGGCTGCCAAGGTTCGAGATCTGCTGGGCGCCCCGTCCGAGCCCGCGCCCGGAGCGTAAAGCGCCGCCGGCGTTTCGCCCGGCGGACGTTTCGCCGCGCCGCCCACGCTGCCTCCACACGTGTAAGGGCGCCGGCTGGTGAAAGCCGTTCGCCGTCGAATCGGCAACCCGCCTGCTGCCGGCTGGTGTCCGCCACGGCGGTGTACGGGCTTAGCCCCGGAACAGGTCGCACCTTCGAATGTCTGCTCCTCGACGGCCCGCGCCGCTCGGTCCAGTGCCTGTCGAGCGGGAAATCCCGGATCGGTCGCCATCACCGGCCAAAGCCGCCTTTGCGCCACGGGTCAAGCCGGACGGCCACCGGGGGACGGACGGACAGCGGCATCTCGATTGCCTCGCCAGGAGCTTTCGGCACGGAACCTCCGCGCTACGCCCGCAAGAGTCTTTTCCGCAGCCAGTAAACGACGACTTGACAGAAAGGCTGAAGTTCGCCGGCGCCCGATTCCCCGTTCCACTGTTGGAGCCACCCCTCCAGGGCCGCACGTGGCCACTGGCCACGCTTGTCCAAGGCGGCTAGAAACCCCTTCAACGTCTCCTTACGGTTGTTCCTCAGGAACGCCTGGTTGAGGTTCAACACTTCGTTGAGTTCGGCATCGAAGGCCTTATCGTCCGAGACGATTCGTCCGTCGCTTACGAACCGGATCGCATCCTCGACTCGATGCATTGGGTTTGCCGGATTTCGCGACAGGTCCCGATTCCCTTTCCGGGTATCGCAGGTTTGATCTCTGCCTGTTCTCCCCTCGTTTCCCATGCATGCGCCAAGCAAGTTAGAGTAATCAAGCTGCTCGGCAAGGTGATTAGCCTGGCAGTGCCAGTGCTCGATTTTTGCCGAGCCGCGTTCGGCACGAATCCGCGAGAGGCAATAACAGCAGAGCCCTCGCTGCTCCTTCACGACGTGAGCCCTTAAGGCATCCTTGTCGCGATAGCCCTCGTAATCCGCACCTGGAACCGAGCGGTGCTCAGCAAGGCTGGCAGGCTCCCTGCCCTTCGGAATCGTCCTCATACCGGGGATTCCAGAAAGGTCATCAATGCGCGGGCTCGTGTCACTTCGGGATCATCCGAGCCGAGTTTCGCCTCCACTTCGGCTAACAACCGCCGGGCACAGTCGAAGTCCTCGCCGTCGATCGACCTGAAAAGACGCGTCAAAAGGTCCTCGACGGAACCGTTTCGGGATCTCGTGCCCATTACCTCTTCTAGGACGCGGCTGGAATCGACGCCGAACGAACGTGGGGGCGTCGTTGTCTCACCACCGTCCAGCAATCTGATCTCATCGGGTTGAACCTCGCCGACAAGCTGCGGCGAATGCGTTGTGGCAATGAACTGAATAGAAGGAAAGGTGTCCTCCAGGTCATGGATCACGCGCCGCTGCCACTTTGGATGGAGATGCAGATCTAACTCATCGACCATCACGACACCCGGTGTCTCCCGCAACGCGCCACTTGCGAGATGCGGGTTCAGAATCGCGGCGCGCGATGCCAGGTCGCCCACAAGCGTGAGCATGATGCGCTGCCCGTCGCTCAGATTCTTGAAAAGCTGCGGCCCATAATTATCCAGCAAGATGACAAGGTCGTCGTATCGGCCGTCATAGAAGAGAGACTTGGCCCCCTCCACGCACCTCATGATAGCGCCCTTAACCACACTGAGAGCAACGGTGTCCTGCCCCAAAGGGAGCGATGCTGTAGTCTGATCTCGAATCCAGGCAAGCAGTGCCGTTTCCTGAATCGTGAAATTAAAACAATCGCGATAGCCATCGAGTCGTGACGGCTTCCGCCGTGTCCTGTCTCCTCCGGTACTGCGAGTGCGATGACCCTTTTCAAACCACAACCGTTCAGTACCATAGGTGCAGATGAGCGGAAGCGTGATCTCCTCTCCGGCCCTCACGCGCCGCTCAGCCCCGCTTGCAGCTTCGCTGATGGCCTTGGCATTGACAATCGTCGTTCGGCCACCCTCGCGTTGCAGCTCTCTAGCCCAACGAATGCTCTGCCCCATCACAACGCCACTACATTCGATCCGGGAAGGAAACTGCTTTTCAAAAGTGTAGCTGTCCAAATGTGCGTGTGCGGCGACGCGGACTTCTTCGGGGCTGATGCCTGGACTACTCTCGAACCCCCGAAGGCCGAGAAACCAGCTCCCAACCCCAACCGCAAGGGCATCCAAAACCGAGGTCTTACCGGTGGCGTTGTCACCCACGAGCAGATTGAAACGTGGATTGAAGCTGAATTCACGGTGCGCGAAACCGTTGAAGTTCTCGATCGCGAGATGGTCAATCTGCATTTGTGATCCTCATCTGTGCCGTCGATCATAGCTTAGCGAATCGAGGCCATCCACAGCTACGGCAACCACTCCAGCGCTGGGGCTCGAACTCCTTGGGGGCTGGCCGCCCGACGCCCGGCCAGTAGCCGGGGACGGCACAAATTCGCCGGCCCACTTGTGACAAGTTCGGCCTGATCGCTTCCTAGGGGTGCCATTACCACCCGGCAACGCTGTTCTCACATTGACGAAGCCCGGCCCCGGCTGCGCATGTGACCGGCCCGCCCTCGTTCCCCCCACGGCCCCACCCTGGCGTCCGTCCCCCAAATCGCTTTCACAAGACAGCGAGACCGCTAACCCCTTTGCGTTCTTCCTTCTCCCGCGCCGAATTTCAGACTCCAGCCCACCCTCGTGGTATTGCTGAAAGCAGGAGGCCTATGTCCGCTACCACCAGAGTCGTTCCTCCCCGGCCCTTCGCGCCTGAACCGCCCGCCCTCGCTCTCCCCGAGGCTCTCCCACCACAAGCCCGCAAGTTAAACAGTTTCAATCCCTTCCGCCGCTGCCAGGCGCAAATCGGGCACCCCCGCCGCGGCATCGCACAAAAATACCGAACGAACCCAATTTCCACTCCCAACCCTAAGAACAGACGCCGCTTACGCCTCCCAAATACGAACCCAATCCAAACCGGCGCATCTCACCCGGCAGCCGGCCCCGTTCCTCCTGCTTCACCGGCACCTGGAAGGCCGCCGCTCCACTCCCACGACGCGGCCTGCCAGCCCCCAGCCCCGCCGGGTCCCCCAATGCCCATTTCTGAATCCGACCCAACCTTCGCTAGAATCAAGGTTACCCGTCTCATCATGCCATCCGAGACCTTTGAACAACTGCTGGACCGCGCTGCTTCCCTGTGTGGAATCGATCCGGGCTTCTGGGACATCTGGGGCCGGTATCACCAGACCTCCGTGGAAGCCAAACAAGCGCTGCTGCGCGCTCTCGGAATGGACGCTTCCGGTCCCGCCGAACTCGAACGCGCCCTGGCCCGGCGCACCCAAGCCAACTGGGAGCGCCTGGTGGATCCCGTTACCGTGGCTGCCGAATCCGCCGCCGCGGAACTGCCTCTGCGGATTCCCGTTGAGTGCCTGGGAGATAGAGCCGGCGTTACCGTCACCCGCGAGGATGGCGAGACCGCGGAGTTCCAGGTGAACCTCTGGGATCTGCCGCAAACCGGGTCCATCGAGATGGACGGCCGCACCTGGGTGCGCAAGCAGGCGCGCCTCCCCATTGCCCTGCCCCTGGGATACCACCAGATCGCCGTGCGCGTGGGAAACGCCTCGGCCTCCACGCGCTACATCGTCACCCCCGAGCGCGCCTGGTCGGACCCGCACCTCGGACGCCATGGCCGCGCGGCCGGGGTTGCCGTCAGCCTCTACGGAGTCCGCTCCGATCGCAACTGGGGCTGCGGCGATTTCCGCGACCTGCTCGACCTGGTGGATTGGGTGGCCGGGGATCTCGAAGCCGGCTTCGTGGCGCTGAACCCCCTCCACGCCATCCACAATCGCCGCCCGTTCAATACCAGCCCGTACCTGCCCAACTGCAGCTTCTATCAGAACTTCCTGTACCTCGACGTGGAAGGCATCGACGATTTCGCCGGCAACCGGCGCGCCCTCGAGTTGCGCGCACGCCCCGCCGTGGAACTCGAGATCCGCGAACTGCGCGGCGCGCCTTTCGTCGAGTACGAGCGCGTGAGCGCCATCAAGCTGCGCTTTTTGAAACTGCTCTTCGCCGGGTTTCTGTTCACTCACTGGCGCAAGCGTACGCCGCGGGCCAAAGAGTTCCAGGCGTTCCTCGACCGCGAGGGCGAACTGCTGGAACGCTTCGCCACCTACTGCGCCCTCGACGAGTACCTTCACCGGCGCGACCCCAACCTCTGGCTGTGGACCGAATGGCCGGAGCCCTACCGCGACCCCGAGAGCGCCGAAACCCGCGAATTCCGCCGCAAACACTGGCGCCAGGTTCTGTTCCACCAGTACTTGCAGTGGCAGATCGACGAGCAGTTGCGCCGCGCCCAGCAGCGGGCGCGCGACCGCCGCATGCCCATCGGCCTCTACCACGACCTGGCGCTGGCCACCGACCGCTTCGGTTCCGACCTGTGGGGCCACCGCCCCTTCTATGTGGCCGGTTGCCGCGTCGGATCGCCGCCCGACGATTTCTGCCCGCACGGCCAGGACTGGAGCTTTCCGCCGCCCAACGCCGAAACCCACCGCCAGGATGGATACCGCCTGTTCGCCGAGTCCATCCGCAAGAACTGCCGTCATGGCGGAGCGCTGCGCATCGACCACGTCATGCGGCTCTTCCGCCTCTACTGGATTCCCGATTCGTTCGATGCCACCGAGGGGGCCTACGTGCGCGAGCAGTCCGAGGATTTCGTGCGCGTTCTGGCCCTGGAAAGCGTCCGCAACCAGGTGGTCATCGTGGGCGAGGACCTCGGGACCGTGGAACCGGCCGTGCGCGAAACCCTGTCCCGCTTCGGAATTCTGAGCTACCGGCTGTTCTACTTCGAGAAGAACTCCGGCGGCGAATTCCGCCGCTACGACGAATATCCGGTGCAGGCGCTGGTTTCCTCCACCACGCACGACCTGCCCACGCTGGCCGGCTACTGGGTGTGCGCCGATATCGATGCGCGGCGCGGTGCCGGAGTCATTGACGAGGCCGCCTGGCGTTCGCAAATCGCCCAACGCGCCGGGGAGAAACAGAAGATGCTGAACGCGCTGTTTGCTCAGAGTCTCATGCCGCCCCACCTGCCGCGGGACGCCGCGGCGTTCCCGGAAATGACCGGGGACCTGCACAACGCCGTGGTCGGATTTCTGGCTCTGACGCCCTCCCAGCTTCTGGCCATCAACCAGGAAGACCTCACCAAGGAATTGGCGCAGCAGAACCTGCCGGCCACCACCTGGCAGTATCCGAATTGGAGCCGGAAGATGCGGTTTACGGTGGAGGAGCTGCGCTCGAATCCCGAGGCGCGCGGCTTTACGGCCATGTTCCGGAACTGGATTGCGATCTCGGGACGGAAAAATGGACTTGGGGAGTAAACTGTGAAGATACGCTGGTTCTTTCTCTTCTTCTTGATCTCAGGATTCTGCAGCCTGGTTTATGAGGTGGTCTGGCTGCGTCTGGCAATGGCGCGCTTCGGCGTGACCACGCCCATGGTTTCCATCGTCCTGTCGGTGTTCATGGCGGGGCTGGGGGTCGGGTCGTGGGCCGGCGGCCTTCTCATGCGGCGCTGCCGGCGGTCGGCCGCGGCCGTTCCCCTCCGCCTGTATGCCGCGGTGGAGATTCTCATCGGCGTCTCTGGCGTGGTGGCGCCGTGGATGATGGATGCGGGCTACAACTGGCTGCGCTCGGGCGGCCGGGCAATGGCCTGGGGTTCGTCGTCTTACTACCTGGTTTCGGGAGCGTGGATTTTGGTGTCGCTGCTGCCCTGGTGCACCTGCATGGGCGCCACGTTCCCCTTCGCCATGGCGGCCATCCGCCGGCTGGCGCCCGGCGGAAGCGAGCGCTCGTTCAGCTACTTGTACGTCGCCAACGTGCTGGGGGCGATTCTAGGCACGCTGGTTCCGGCGTTCGTCCTCATCGAATTGTTCGGATTTCATGGCACGCTGGTGATCGCCCGCACGCTGAATTTCGCGCTCGGCGCGGGGGTGATCCTGCTCAGCTTCCGGCTTACGGCACTGGCCCCGCCGGAAGAAGCCGCCCCACCAACCGCGGCCGCCCCCACCCCAGCCCCAGCCACCGCCGCCCCCACTCCAGCCCCCGCCACCGCGGCGTTCATCGCGGCCCCCACCCCAGCCCCCGCCACCGCCGCCTCCCCCGATGTTCTCTCCGGGGGTGCGATCCTCTGGTTTCTGTTCGCCACCGGGCTTTGCAGCATGGCCATCGAGGTGGTCTGGGTCCGCCAGTTCACGGTGTTCCTGGGCAATGTGGTCTATGCGTTCGCGACCATCCTGGCGCTGTATCTGCTCGCCACGTTCGTAGGCTCGCGCCGGTACCGCCGCTTGTCCAAACTGGCGGATGCGCAGGCCGGCGTCTGGGCCTGGATCCTGCTAGGCGTCTGCGCCCTGGCGCCGCTGCTGGCGGCCGACCCACACTTCACCGGACTGCACGGACTCAAAGGGGGCTGGGTTCGCGTGGTGCTGGGCGCAGGCCCCTTCAGCGCGCTGGTGGGTTACCTGACGCCCATGCTGGTGGACCGCTGGTCGGGCGGCGATCCGGACCGTGCCGGCAAAGCGTACGCGGTGAACGTCCTGGGCTCCATCCTGGGACCGCTGGTGGCGGGGTTCTGGATCCTTCCGTGGCTGGGAGAGCGCCGCGGACTGTGCGCCATCGCGCTGCCCCTGTTCGCCATCGGTCTGGCGGCGGCGCGGCGGCCGGCGGCCCAACGGATGAAATTCTTTGGACTGGCGCCCAAACCCCTGTTTGCAGCCACACTGGCGGTGTCGCTGCTGCTGGTGTTCGGTACCCGCGGATATGAGACCCTGTTCCGCGACCGCTTGGAATTCCGGGACTCCACCGCCACCGTGATCGCCACCGGCGAGGGCATGGCGCGGCGCCTGCTGGTGAACGGAACCGGCATGACCTCGCTCACTACCATCACCAAAGTCATGGCGCACCTGCCGTTGAGCTATCTCGATAAGCCGGCTTCCAGCGGCCTGGTGATCTGTTTCGGCATGGGCACCACGTTCCGCTCTATGATGTCGTGGGGCATCCGCACCACGGCCGTGGAACTGGTGCCCAGCGTGCCGCGCACCTTCGGGTTTTTTCACAGTGACGGCCCCGAGCTTCTGAAATCGCCGCTGGCACGGATGGTGGTCGACGACGGCCGCCGGTACCTCGACCGCTCGCGGGAGAAATTCGACGTGATCGCGGTGGATCCGCCGCCGCCGGTCGGCGCCCCGACATCCAGCCTGCTGTATTCGCGCGAGTTCTACGCCGTCCTGAAGTCGCATTTGCGCCCGGGCGGGATCGTGCAGATCTGGTTCCCCGGTGGCGGCGCGATGCAGTACTCTGACGGAGTGACCCAGGCTTCGGTCGCCAAGGCGCTTCGCGACTCGTTTCCGTACCTGCGCGCCTACCAATCCATCGAAGGTTGGGGACTCCACTTCCTGGCGCGCATGGAGCCGTTTCCCGTGGTGGAGAACGGCGAGATGCCCCAGAAACTGCCGGCTGCGGCCGCCGCGGACCTGGTGGAGTGGAACCATAACGTGACGCCGCGGCAATTGCTGATCGACGTTCTGAGCCGCGAGAAATCGCTGGACAGCCTGATCGCGCCCGCGCCCTCGGTCCCGCCCATCGGCGACGACCGGCCCATCAACGAGTATTACCTCCTGCGCGAGGTGGGCGGCCGGCTGGGTCTCCGGATGTATGCCGCTGTTGGAAAGGCCGCCCCGCGGCGCCTCTACTCCACCCGGTAATTCGGCGCTTCCTTCGTGATGATCACGTCGTGCACGTGACTTTCCCGCAGACCCGCCGGCGAAACCCGCAGGAAGCGCGCCTTGTCCTGCAACTCCCGGATGTTGTTCGCGCCGCAGTAGCCCATGCCGCTGCGCAAGCCGCCCACGAGCTGGTATACCATGTCGGCCAGCGGACCCTTGGCCGCCACCCGGCCCTCGATTCCCTCCGGTACCAGTTTCCCGCTGGGGTCCTGCTCGTAGCGATTGGCGTTCCCCTGCGACATGGCGCCCATCGAGCCCATCCCCCGATAGGTTTTGAACGTGCGGCCCTGGAAGAGAATGGTCTCGCCGGGGCTTTCGTCGGTTCCCGCCATCAGGCTGCCGATCATCACCGCGTCGGCCCCCGCGGCGATCGCCTTGGTGATGTCCCCCGAGTACTTGATGCCGCCATCGGCGATCAGCGGCACCCCCGCCTCGCGCGTCGCCTTGGAACATGCCGAAATGGCCGAGATCTGCGGCACGCCCGCGCCCGAAACCACGCGTGTGGTGCAGATCGAACCCGGACCGATGCCCACTTTGACGCCGTCCACGCCCAGCGAAATCAGATCGCGCGCACCCTCGTAAGTGGCCACGTTGCCGGTAACCAGTTCCACCTCCGGCAGCTTGCTCTTGATCGCGCGCACCGCCGCCAGCACCCGTCCCGTGTGCCCGTGCGCGGTATCGATGGCCAGCACGTCCACCTTGCGCTTCACCAGTTCCTGAGCGCGCTCCAGGTAATCGCCCGTGGCGCCGATGGCCGCGCCCACCCGCAGCCGGCCCTGGCTGTCCTTCGCCGAGTTGGGGTACTTCAACTTCTTCTGGATGTCCTTGACCGTGATCAGTCCCTTCAGGTAGTACTGATCGTCCACCACCAGTAGTTTCTCCACGCGATGCTGATGCAGGATGGCCTCGGCCTGTTCCAGCGTGGTGCCCACCGGCACGGTGATGAGGTTCTCCTTGGTCATCACCTCCGCGATGGGCAAATCGAAGCGCGTCTCGAAACGCAGGTCGCGGTTGGTGAGAATGCCGACCAGCTTTCCATCCTGGGTGACGGGCACGCCGGAGATGCGATACCGCCTCATCACCTCCTGCGCATCGGCGATGGTCTTCTCGGGACCGATGGTCACGGGATCCACGATCATCCCGCTTTCACTGCGTTTCACCTTGTCCACTTCCTCGGCCTGGCGCGCCACGGTCATGTTGCGGTGAATGATGCCGATGCCGCCCTGCTGCGCCAAGGCGATGGCCAGGTGCGACTCCGTCACCGTATCCATGGCGGCGGAAACGATCGGTATGTTGAGCGCGATCTTGCGCGTGAACGACGTGCGGGTGTCGACCTCGGCCGGCAGCACGTCGCTGCGGGCCGGTTCGAGCAAAACATCGTCGAAGGTTAGGCCTTCGGTGAGCGGGTCTCGAATCATAGGGGTTCTTCCATGATAGCGTGTGTCGATGGCGGGGCAGGCGGCCCGCTTGCCTATTCCGCCTTCCGCACCCGGAGGCCGCTCCACTGCTCGGCCACCACGATGGAGTTGGCGGGATTCCGGGGATCGTACTTCACCGCGACCGGACCGACTTCCGAGTAATCGCGCGGCAGATACTCCTGCAGCGTGGTCACGTCCTGCGACGCGGTGTACTCCACGCCCCGCACGCCGTAGGAGTAGAACAGCACGTCGTCGCGGATCTCCGCCAATTCGGCGTCGGCCATTTTTCCGCGGGCCGCCAGCGCCTCACGCCGCCGCCGTTCGCGTTCTTCCGCCGTGATGCGCGAACGCCGCCACGCCCGGTATCCTAGAACCGCGCCCGTTGCCAGGAGCGCTCCGGCCAGGGCCAGCGCAACGGCCCGCACAGCCGGGTTGGAGAGCAACCCGATCCACATGTCCGCGCGCCGTCAACCCGCCCCGGGCGCCGCCATCATCCCGTTCCGCATGAGCGGACGCCACACCCTGGCGGGCTCCGTGGAGACCATTTCGGCGCCCATATCGCCGTTCCCGATGCCCCAACTCGCGCTCCTTCCACGCTCATTCAGGTTTGTGGTGTCGAGGAACAACTTCATGACGCCCTCCCTCAGGTTCCATTGTCAATTTTAGCAAAGGACCCGGTCGGGAACCGGCGTCCCCGAGGGCAGCGCGGATGCCGGGGCGGAGTAGTGGCCGGGGCGGCTGTAGGGAACCGGCGTCCCCGTGAGGCGGAGTTGTGGCCGGGGCGCGGTGGTATCTGGGGCGGCTGTAGGGAACCGGCGTCCCCGTGGGCGGAGTAGTGCCTGAGTCAAGCGTGTTGGCTGGCGCGGCTGTAGGGAACCGGCGTCCCGGCGGGCGGAGTAGTGCCTGAGTCAAGCGTGTTGGCTGGCGCGGCTGTAGGGAACCGGCGTCCCGGCGGGCGGAGTGGTGCCTGGCGCGGAGTGGTGGCCGGGCCGACTGTAGAGAAGCGGCGTCCCCGTGGGCGGAGTAGTGGCTGAGTCAAGAGTGGCGGCGTGGGCGGAGTGGTGTCCGAAGCGGCGGGCCGGTCACCGTCGCCGGCATCCTCCCGCGCTTCGGCTCACGCCGACTCGAGCAGCCACCCGCGTAGCGCCTCGCGGTGGAGCGTGATGCCTTTCCGCGAATACCGCAGGTATCCTTGTTTGCGGAACTGGTTCATGTAGTGGGTGACGATCTCCCGCGAGGTGCCCACATACTGGGAGAGCAGTTCGTGCGTGAACGGCGACATGCGGACGCTGCCGTCGGTTTCCACGGTGCCCAGCCGTTCGGAAAAGCGCAGCAGGGAGCGTGCCAGGCGGCGCGCAATATTGTCCACCGAGAACCCCTCGATCCGGTGCGTGAAATCGAGGGTCCGCTGCGTCAGAATCTGCAGCAGGGCCACCGCCAGCCGCGGACGTTTCATGACGATATCCTCGATTTCCGCGGCCGCCCACGCCATCAAGCGCGCTTCTTCCAAGGCGCTAGCCTGTTCGGCGCGGTGCGGAAGATTGAGAAACGCCGATTCTCCGAAGAACTCGTCAGGTTGGTAAATGTCGACCACAACCTGGTGCCCGTCCGCCGCCAGACGCGAGACTTTCACTTTGCCCTGGATCACCAGAAAAATGGTGGTCGAGGCCTGGTCCTGGTTGTAGATGATCTCGCCTTTGCGGTACTCCACGATGCTGGAGCACGGCAAATGTGCCAGTGGGTCTTCCAGTTGCCTTTGTGGCGCGAACGCTAAACTGGTTGCCATTGTCTCCTCCAAAGACGCATTCAGTTGACCGCTATTGATGGGGCCCGCAGACGTCACTAACGGTTTCGATGCTGCGAACCCGGAACGTGGGAGCGGCGCCGGCGGAGTTCAATGTCCCTCGCACGGTCACCTTGTGTCCCAAATGTTTCGCGAAGCTTTCCGTAGGGAAACCTTCCGCTTCCAACTTGGCGATCGGCGATAGATTCCGATCGTCAACCAGCACGTAATGCCCTTCCTTCTCGTCCACGCAGCCGGTAAGGGCAGACTCCTTCTCCTTGCTTTCGGATTTCGGTTGCTGCTTCTGCTCCTGCCCCGACCCGGCCTGAGAGCCCGATGCGAGAGCCGGCGGTGTTCCCGCGCTCACGGTGTAGCCCGACAATGTCAGGACGGCGAAGATCGCCGGCAGTGAGACGAATGAACTCCGGTACTCCATCGCACCTCGCTTTCAGGAAAACCAAATCAGCACTTCGCGTGCCAATTTATACATCATTTTAATGCATTCCTCGAATTAGCCTATATATTCCTTCGTAAACCAATGCTAACTAAAGCGTGGATTTTTACAAACGTTTCCTGGGTGGGTTCCGGGGAATCCCCGAGGGAAGCTTCTACATATCGCGCAGATTCTTCCGCGGCGGCTCGAATCCGGCGGCTCCGGCCGCCCGGTGCGATCGGCACAAATCCCATGCCCTGAGGAGGTTATATGATGAAATGGTGCCCGCCGTACGGCGACCGTCATTGGCGCTCCTCACGCTAGTCGCCTCCCTGGGCGCGCAATCCGTCTACGCCCCTCCGGCTGGAGTGCGGCCCCCGATCCGTCGCGCGGGTGCGTCAGTTTTACCCGGCGGCCGGATCATTGCGCCTCTGGGAGAGCAATACGTCACCGGCCCCGGCGCCTTCGGACTGGCGCTCAGTCCCTCGGGACGCGAGATCGTGACGGCCAACGGCGGACCGTGGCGCGAGTCGCTGACGATCCTCGAGCGCACGCGCGACCGCTGGGATGTGCGCCAGGTGGCCGCGTCAACCGGCGCCGCGGATTGGCACGGCGTCTCCACCGGCCTGGCGTTTTCCGGCGACCGCAACGTGTACGTCTCCGAGGGGAACAGCGGACGCATCGACATGTTCGATTCTCACGACGATATCCGGCGCGTGATCGACATCAACCAGGGCGGGTTCCACGACAGCTACACCGGCGACCTGGCGTTCGACTTCCAGCACAACATCCTCTACGCCGTCGACCAGGCGAACCAGCGCGTCGCGGTGATCGACGCGCGCACCCGGCAGGTAGTGGCCTCGGTTCCCGTGGGCCGCCTGCCCTTTGCCATGGCGCTCTCTCCCGACCGCCGGAAGCTGTACGTCACCAACGCCGGCATGTTCACGTACCAACTGCTGCCCGGCGCGGATTTTGACCAAACCCGCGCGACGGGGCTGCCGTTCCCGGCCTTCGGTTTCCCCAGCCCGGAGGCATTGCGGGGCGTCGAACGCGCCACGGCCGGCGGCAACGTGATGGCGCCGGGCCTGGGCGATCCCAACGCTCCCGAGTCCAACTCGGTGGCCGTGCTGGACGTCTCGCAACCGGCCGCGGCCAGGGTGGTGGCCTGGGTTCGCACCGGCCTCCCCGTGGGCGAAACCGAAGATGGCCGCATGATCGCCGGCGGAAGCGGCCCGTCGGGTCTGTGCGCCACCGCCGAACAGGTCTTCGTGTCCAATGCGAATCAGGATTCCATTACGGTCCTGAACGCCCACACCAACAAGCTGGAGGCGGAGATTCCGATTCGCATTCCGGGCCTGGAGAGCCTGCGCGGCGTGCTTCCCATCGGTCTGGCGTATCACGAGAAGTCCGGCCGGCTGTTGGTGGCCGAAGCCGGGATCAACGCCATCGGGGTGATCGACGTGGGCCAGCGCCGCGTGCTCGGCCACCTGCCGGCGGCGTGGTTTCCCACGCGCGTGGCCGTGGACGAGGACACGGTGTTTGTGGCCAACGCCCGCGGTCACGGAACCGGCGCCAATGCCGCCATCGGCGAGACCCTGCTCGACCAGTTCCGTTTCAGCCAGATCTACCAGGGAACGCTCGGCACATTTCGCATCCCGGACGCGCGGGATTTGCCTGCGCACACCGCCTTCGTGCTCGAGGCTAACGGCTTCCGGCCCCGCCCGCCCAGCGCCGCCGCGCGCGATCTCCCCGGCGCCATCCGCCACGTGGTGCTCATCGTAAAGGAGAGCCGCAGCTACGACGAAATCCTGGGCGACGCCGAGACGGCGGCCAACGGGCCGGCCATGGGCGCGCCTCAGCTTGCGCGTTTCGGCGTCAGCGGCTACGTGGACGGCCGCCGCCAGCGGATCAGCCTGCGCGGGTTGGACGTCGCGCCCAACCATCACGCCATCGCCCGCCAGTGGTCCTTCAGCGACAACTTCTATTCGGAAGCCGATGGCGCCGTCGACGGGCACCACTGGCTCACCGGCGCCTATCCCAACGCCTGGGCCGAGACCAGCCTGCTGGCGGCCGTCTCCGGCGATGGCAAGGATTTCCGGGCTGCCGCGGCTTCCGGCCGCCTGGCGTTTGCCGGCAGGGCCGCGTCGGTGCAGCCGGAGGATCTGCCCGAAGCCGGCGGCATCTGGGACCACCTCGAGCGCCACAGGATTACTTTTCTCAATTTCGGCGAGGGTTTTGAACTGGCCGGCGCCGCCGAGGGCGCGGGCCTGGAGCCCACCGGGGCGCGCTTCCTCACCAACATCCCGATGCCAGGGGCGCTGTACGGCAACACCTCGCGCGCCTATCCCGGCTTCAACGTCCACATTTCCGATCAATACCGCGCGTCCACTTTCATTCGCGAAATCGAGGAGCGGTACGTAAAGACAGGCGCCGCGTTGCCGCGGTTTCTCTACGTGTGCCTTCCCGGCGACTATCTCGCGCCGGCGCGTCCCGAAGACGGTTACCCCTACGAGGAATCGTTTCTCGCCGACAACGATTACGCCCTCGGCCGTATTCTGGAATACCTGTCGGGCACGAAATGGTGGAACCAGATGGCCGTGTTCGTAACCGAAGCCGACGCGGAGGGTGGCTACGACCACATCGACGCGCGCCGCACGCTGCTGCTGTGCGCCGGACCGTGGGCGAAGCGCAATTACGTCTCGCACACCAACACCAGCATTCCGGGGCTGCTGAAGACCATCTTCCGCCTGCTCGGGCTGCCGCCGCTCAACCTGTTCGACGCCGCGGCCGCCGATCTGAGCGACTGCTTCGCGGCGAGCCCCGACCCCGCGGGTTACCGCGTGCGGGATGTGGACAAGCGGCTGTTCGATCCGGCGGCGAAGGCGCGCTGAAAGGCGGCAAGCAGGCGAGCTTCGCTCGCGGGGCCGATTGCGGGTGGCCTCCGGGCGGGGCCGCAGGTTGACAACCTGCCCAGAGCAGCAGAGCCGCAACCCAACCGCGCGGGATATTCCGGGCTGCCGGGGGCCGGATCGTCTCGCGCGCAGGCGAGCTCCGCTCGCCGGGCCGATTGCGGGTGCCCTCCGGGCGGGGCCGCAGGTTGACAACCTGCCCCGCAGAGCAGCAGAGCCGCAACCCAACCGCGCGGGATAGTCCGGCCTGCCGGGGGCCGGATCGTCTCGCGCGCAGGCGAGCTCCGCTCGCCGGGCCGAGTACCACTCGGCCGCAGGTTGACAACCTGCCCCACATAGCGGCAGGCCGCAACCCAACCGCGCGGGATATTTCGGGCTGGCTGGGGCCGGATCGTCTCGCGCGCAGACGAGCTTCGCTCGCCGGGCCGATTGCGGGGCGCCCCTGGGCCGGGCCGCAGGTTGACAACCACTGCTGTCCAAATTAGCGCGGAACCACCACATTTGGACAGGCTAAGCCCTTGATTCCACATACGAGGCCGCCAGACTCGAAAAGCAGGTTGGCTCGTTCCTTCCGATGCTGTCCAAATTGCGGCCCGGTCATCGGCGCACCGTTTCTCTGGCAGAACAGGTTCGAACGGCCCTCTGGCAGCCCTTTCAAGGCATTGTCGCTGGCGGCTTGCCCGAACCGCTGGCATTTTGCTGTCCAAATTAGCTTTGCCCAAAACCTAATTTGGACAGTAGTGGTTGACAACCTGCCCCACATAAAACCGGCGAGCGGGTACGTGGGGCGGGAGCCAGGCGCAACGGAATCGGTCAGCCGCCGTAGGGCATGGGGGGCACTTTTCCGAGTTCGCGGGAGTAAACGGTCAGTGCGCCGCGATGATGCGCGGTGTGTTCGACCATGGCCCACACGATGTCGCTGATGGGTTGGCCGCCCATGACCGGGCCGGGCGGGAGCGGCCGCGCCAGATCCTCCGGGCTGTGCGAGCGGAGAAACTGGACGGCGTTGGCGTATGCCGTCGCGAGCATCTGGCGGGCGGCGGCGAGCGAAGTGACGGCTTCGATGGCAGTGGCGTGCTTCGCGAAATCCAGGTCGAAACCTCCGGGCCGGGCCGCGCCCTGGATGAACCAGTCGAGAGTCTGGGCGGTGTGCGCGACCTGCTGGGCGACGGTCATCATGCCTTCCCGCGGGCGGAATGCGGAGTCGGCCTCATCGAGGACCCTGGTCGATCGATTGAAGAAATCCTGGCTGGCGAGCAATTGGTTGGCAAAGTCGTATGGTTGCAATTGTGGGCTCATGGGCCGCACTATATCATAAGGCGAACAAAAAGGGAATGGCGACATGTAAAATTTTGCCGTGTCCACAAGCCGCGTCCACAAACCGGGGCCGGCTAGCGTTTCCTGGGTGAGAGCAATGATTGACGAGCAGCAGCGGGAATACGAGCGGTTGATCGCGCCCATCGAGGGCCGGATGATGCGGGCGGTATGGCGCGTGTGCCGGGATCCCGGCGACGCGGAGGACGCCTTCCAGGAAGCCTTGCTGACGATTTGGAAACGCTGGGACCGCATCCGGCCGCACCCCAATCCACAGGCGCTGATTCTGCACATCTGCATCCACGCGGCACACGACGCGCTGCGGCGCAAAGTGCGCCGGGGAAAGTGGCTGGACGCGGCCGCAATGCCGGAGGACATCGCGGATTCATCGGCGTCCGCCGTGCAGGCTGTGTGCGGCGCGGAGCGAAACGCCGAGGTCCTGCGGGCCATCGGACTTTTGTCGAAGAACCAGGGACGGGCGATTCTGATGCACTGGGTGGAGGAGATCCCCTACGGCGAAATTGCGGCGGCGCTGGATTGCCGGGAAGCGACCGTGCGCAAGCATGTGGCGCGCGCCCGTGCCAGGCTGCGCGATCTGCTCTCGCATCCGATCCCGCCGGTGCGCAAGGAGGAAGGCAGCCATGCTTGACAACGACGCCAACGACGATGTGCACGATCTGATTCGCAGGGGAACGCAGGTGGAGATTCCGGCCGCCGTGGAAGACCGGCTGCGCCGCAGGCTGATGGAGTTCCGGACAAGAGTGGAGCAGCGGCCGCCCAGTCGCCTGCGGACGCTGGCTTACTCTCTGCTGCACCCGCCGGGGGTGCGAGTGGTGGCGATGACCGCGGCGCTGGTGGCGGCGGTGGCCGCGGGACTGGTGCTCATTCCGAGGGAGTCCAGCGCGAGCCGGGTGTACGCGGCCGCGGCGGCGGAGCTTAGAAGTGCCGATTCGCTCGCGTACACGGTGGTCCTGGTTGAGGCGCCCTATGTGGCGGTCGATTTCAGCTACCTCGCTCCCGGATACGTGCGAGTGCGTACCTCGTGGGGTATCGAGATACGGGCGGACCGCAAGAGCGGTAAGCAGATCGTCCTGATGCATGCCGCCAGGACATATGTGGCGGAAGAGGGCAAGCAAGTGGAGAGCATGGCGGACGCGGAGGAGTTTCTGGAACAACTGAGATCGCTGCCGCGGGCGGCGGACGAGTTACTTGGCGAGCGGTGGGCCGGCGGGAAGAAGCTCATCGGCTATCGCTTGCGCAAGGCGCCGGCCAACACCGGAATCCAGGGGCTCACGGCATTCGACCTATGGGTCGACGCCGGGACGCGGGAAGTTGACCATATCGACATCGCGATTCAGGAGGAGGGCAAGCCGGTCTACCAGATGCACATACGTAACATCCACGTGGGCGCTGGTGTCGACCGCTCGCTGTTTGATTTGACTCCTCCGGCGGGGTACGCCGCGATGGGGAAACCGGGCGCGGCGGCGCCGCAGAGCGCGCGAGCTTTGCGGGCGCAGATCGGGCAGACCGGCGCACTGACTGCGGTGGTGGCGCCGATGACCGGGCCGTACGCGCAGGCCGCGGCCGCGGTGCAGAAGGTGGAGGCTTACCTGAAGGCTCAGGGAGTAACTCCTGCCGGTCCGCCGCTGGGGCGCTTCTGGGACGAGGGGCATTGGGAGGCAGGCTATCCGGCGCCACCGGGCACGCGGGCCGGGGCTCCTTTCGAAGTGGTGACTTTGCCCGCGGGGTTAGCTGCATCGGTGGTGGTGAAGGGTCCGTGGGGAGCGGACTCCGGCGGGCGCTGGGTGGCCTTCCTGCAATCGGTTGCGGAGCAGGGCTATGTGCCCGCGGGGCCGGCGATGGAGATATGGACCGGCGAGGAGGGCAGGCCGGCGGGGCAGATTACGGAGATGCGGATGGCGGTGACGAAGGGGAAGTGAGCTGGGCAATCCGGCTTGCGCGGCGGTGTGATGCGATACCGGACGTGACGGGAGTAATGTCCCGGAAGACCCTCTAAGGTCTTCGACCGCGTGATTTTGTGCCATTACCGGGCCGCTCGCTCACGCTCGCGGTTCTGTCCGGAACCGCGAGCGTGAGCGAGCGGCCCGTGGCAAAGGAACAGTTTCTCACGGTCACGGCACTAAGATGGAAACTCCGGCTGGATGTAGAATCAAGGCTTGGCAAAACCGGAGCGTGGATTCCGGCGCAACAAGCAACATGAGGTGGCCGATGAAACAGCGTAGGCTCGTCAGAGGCGTGCTGGCGGCGATGATCGCGAGCGGCCTGGCGCACAGCGGCGGGGCACAACAGGTGGCTATGACGGTGGACGCGAGCAAGCCGGGCTCGCCCATCTCCCCGCACATGTATGGATTCTTCACGGAACTCCTGAGCAACTGCTACGAGGGCGGCATGTGGGCCGAGATGCTAGGTGACCGGAAGTTCTTCTATCCCGTGAATTCCACCAAGGAACTCACGCCCCCCAATAGCAGGAAGTTCGTGGCCAGGTGGAGACCCGTCGGTGCGGACGAGTTCGTAACCATGGACCCGCAGCGCGCCTGGGTGGGTGAACACAGCCCCCGTGTCAAGTTGGAGGCGGCCACGCCGCATGGAATCCAGCAGGCGGGGCTGACGCTTCGAAAAGGGAGGAAATACTCCGGTCGCGTGGTGCTTGCGGCGGAGCCCGGAGCGCAAGTGAAAGCGATCCTCGTGTGGGGGCCGAACCCCGGCGACCGGCAGACCATCGCCATTCAGCCGTTGAGCAGAGAATACGCCAGGTTTCCTTTGAGCTTTTCGGCCGGGGCGGACAGCGACGACGGCCGGCTGGAGATCGCGGGAACCGGCAAGGGGTCGTTCCACATCGGCGCCGTGTCGCTAATGCCGGCGGACAACCTGAACGGCTTTCGCGCAGACATAATCGCGGCGTTCCGGGAGATCGGGCCGGCCATGTTCCGCTGGCCGGGCGGGAATATGACATCCGGCTACGACTGGCGGGATGGAATCGGCGACCCGGACAAACGCCCGCCGCGCTATGACTACGCCTGGAACGCGCTGGAACCGAACGACGTGGGCATCGACGACTACATGAACCTCAACAAACTGCTCACCATGGAACCGTACATTTGCGTGAATGCCGGTTTCGGCGACGCGCATTCCGCGGCCGAGGAGGTGGAGTACGTCAACGGCGCGGCGACCACTCCCATGGGCAGGCTGCGGGCAGCCAATGGCCATCCGCAACCCTACGATGCGACCTGGTGGAACATCGGCAACGAGATGTTCGGTCCGTGGCAACTGGGCTACATGGCTCTCAATCAGTACGTCATCAAGCACAACATGTTCGCGCAGGCGATGCGGCGGGCGGACCCGACCATCAAGATTGTGGCCGCGGGCGCGACGCCCATCGAGGCCAGCCAAAGCCGTGCGGCGCTGACGATCACCGGAAAGCACGTGGCTGAATTCGGCGGGCCGGCGGACTTTACCGGCGGGCTTCTGGCGCATTCCGCGGATTACCTGGATGCCATCGCCGAACACCTGTATCCCACCACCGCGGACAAGGCGTTCGATTCCGAAAAGCAGGAGTACGTGAAGGTGGACGAGCCCCTGGTGGATCGCGCCCGCAAACTGGCCAACGGAATGCGCTGCCCGGTGGAAGCCTGGGAGGAGTACCAGCGGCGATTCCCCAATCTCAAGATGAACCGCATCCAGATCGCCTTCGACGAATGGGTTTCCGGCAGGATCGGCGACGGCAGAGATTCCATGTTCTCGGCGCTGTCCAGCGCCCAGGCGATGAACGAGATGTTCCGGCATTCGAGCCTGTTCGTCATTTCGGCATATACCGGGGCGCCCGAACTACTCGCGATCGGCAAGACCGACGTGACCTTGCGGCCGATCGGACTGATGTTCAAACTGTACCGGCGGCATTTCGGGACGATTCCGCTGGCCGTCGAGGGGAACTCGCCGCAACACGAGGTGAGGGGCACGGTGGGGGTGGACAAGCCCAAGGTTTCCTCGGGCAGCGACACCTATCCGCTGGATGCCGTGGCCGCATTGACCTTCGACGGGAAGTCGCTGACGCTGGCTATCGTCAACCCGACGGAGTCCGCCCAGCAGATCGATGTCGCGCTCAAAGGCGTGGCCGTTCAGGACAAGGGCCGGCTGTGGCGAATCGCCAGCGCGGACCTGACCGGTGCGAATGTGCCCGGAAAGCCGCGTGTGGTGGACATCGTGGAGAGCCCCGTGACCGAGGCGCCAGGCAGACTGGCGATTCCTCCGATCAGCATCAGCATCTACGAGTTTCCGGTCCGGTAGCGCGGGGGCAGCTTCGGGGGCAGCTTCGGTTGACATCCCCGGCGCCACCAGATACGATTCCGCTCGGATAGCCCAGCCACCGCCGATTCGGGCGGTTGCGGGCGGGAAGGAGAATCGTTGTGCGACTCTATTTCACGCGCAGGAACTTCCTGACTACCGGAGTTGGAGCGCTGGTTACCGCGGCGGAATTGCGCGCCCAGTCGGCGGCGGTGCCTGTGGCGAGCGTGCCCGCAGGAGAATACAAGTCCCGGTCGGTGGTGGCGCTGACTGCCGGCGACGATCGCCGTAAGAACGTCTACCAGGCCCTGGTGGCGATCGACGATCAGATCCTGCCCAAGCTGAAGACCAAGAAGCGCGTCCTCATCAAAGCCAACGGCGTGAGCCCCAGAAACGAACTGGCGTGCACGCACGCCGATGCGCTTCGTGGAATCCTGGACTACCTGGCGCCGCGATTTAAGGGACCGGTTACCGTCGGGGAGTCTTTCGGCGGCGGGTCGAGTGGGTTCGCGATGTTGCGGTACCCGGAAGCGATCGCGGAGTACAAGGGCCGCAGCATCGAACTGGTCGACTTCACGGAGGAGGGCAAGTTCATTCTTCAACCGCTGCTGGACCAGGACGCGCACCCGGTTCCGGTTCACCTCGCGGCGCGGTTCTTCGACCCGGAGGCTTTCATCATCGGCGCGGCGATGCTGAAGTCGCACAACTACACCGTGGCGACGATGTCGGTGAAGAACATGGTGGTGGGCGCTCCGTTTCGCAATGACAAGGCTCTCTATCACGCGGGGTTCCACCTGATCCACTACAACATGCTGGTGACGGCGCAGGCGATGGCGCCATACTGGGGCCTGGCCGTGATCGACGGCCATGAAGGGATGGAGGGCAACGGCCCGGCCCAGGGCGTCCCGGTGCCTTCGAGGCTGGCGATCGCCTCGACCGATTTCGTCGCCGCGGACCGGGTGGGAGTGGAGTGCATGGGGGTGGATCCGGACTGGGTCGGCTATCTGCGGTACTGCGCGCAGGTTGGGCTGGGCAATTACGATCTGGCGAAGATCGACATCCGCGGTCCGCAGATTGCCTCGGTACAGAAGAAATACCGGTTGAGTAGCGATGTCAACCGGCAGTTGGCCTGGATGGCGCCGCTGGACGTGGAGGATGGGTCCTGGATCGGTCCGAAAGGCCGGCGAACCGACAGGCCGCCCTCCGCCCCGGCCAAGTAGGCCGGAGGAACCGCCCGGTGCGCGGCGCGTGCCGGAGCCCTGCCGTGAAGGGGCGTTCCGCTGGATGAATACCGATGAACGCGGATCAGCCGATTCGTATCGATCTGCGTTCCCCGGTGCGGCCAATCGTGGTCATGGCGCCCCGTCCCCGCCCCGCCTACCCGGGCCAAAGATGGCCCTTCATGAAGCGGGGGGCCCCGCAACGGGTGCCGGTTGCAGACTGAGACTACAGTCTGTCTTACGCTCTGATACCACCACAGGCAGGGCGGTGACGGAGTCCTCCGGATCCCGGGTATGCGATAAACTGTTCTCAGAGGCCCGCGATGAACGACGAGAAGCGGACACGTGGCGAAACCGCCCACGCGCCGGTAGTAGTCCACCCGGGGCCGCTTTCTATCGAGGATCTCCTACGGTGCGTGGACCCGGCGCCCGACGATGAGATCGAGCGTTTCGTCGCGGCCATCTACGCGGACCGGCGAGAGGCATCTGCGATTCCGCGACGCATCGGCGCAACGGTACGATGACGCTTGGCGGGGCTTTGAGTCGATTCCCGGCTGCCCCGCATTTCTCGGCGCGGGAGAAGCGGAGGTACGCGCCGGGGGCGAAAACCTCCGATTAACACGTCGCGGCAAGCCGCAACGAAGTGATCTCGCCCGCGATGGCGGTGGACATGCCGGCAGGCGGGTTGCCAACCTGCCCCGCAGGCTGCCAACCCGCCCCGCAGAGCAGCAGAGCCGCAACCCAACCGCGCGGGATATTCCGGGCTGCGGGGGCAAGATCGTCTCGCGCGCAGGCGAGCTCCGCTCGCCGGGCCGATTGACAATCGGCCGCAGGTTGACAACCTGCCCCACATAAAGCCGTCGCGGCGCGCGAAGAATTTGACAGATAGTAGTACATAAGACCGTCGCGGGGCGCGAAGAAGTGAACGGGTGGTGGTGCAGAGTTTATCTGCGCCGGCCCTACCTACCTTTTCAGCGGGTCCTCGATCCAGGGCGGGGTGGCCTCCATCAGGCGGCCCAGTTCGGGCTCCAGCTTCTCCATCTCGCGCTTCATCTCCCAGGCGATTTCGCGGTAGCTGAAGTGGCCCTTCACGCCGCTGCGCAGGCGCGCGATGTACTCGGCTTCGGCGAAATCCATCTTGAAGAGGAAGCGCGAACGCGCGCCGAAGGGCAGCAGGTAGTGCGCTCCCGGGGCGGGCAGGCGGCGCATGGATTCAAAAGCGGCATCCATGGCGGCGCAGTAGATATCGGCGGCGCCGCACTCGGCCACCAGTTTCGGCGTGTCGTAGCCCAGGTTGCCGGAGTACGGCCTGGCGGAACTTCTGGCAGCGGCGGTGACGGTGCAGGTCGCGGTATGCGCCGACGTCGATGACGAAATCGTAGGCGTAACAGGCCGCCGCGGAAACCGGCCAGGATCTCGTCGCGGCGGGTGCGCGATTGCAGGGCCACGTCCATCACCTCGGCGCGGCGGCGGTCGCTCCAGTCGCGAGCCATCTCGTACAGCTCGGCGGAACGGCCGGTCGGTCACGGGATAGAGCAGCGTGGCCACGATATCGGCGGGAACGCCGGCGGGGCGCACCAGGTCCACGCGCGGCGGGCGCGGCGGGCGAGGCGGGCGGCAGATTCTGCGCGGCCCACAGGCGCAGGTCCTCGCGCGACTTCACGGCGTGCTCGTCGGCGTCGGCGTGGCGGGCGAGGGTGGGCGCGAGCGGCTCGGCGGCGGCTTGCTCGTCCCAGACGCAATCGGGCGGGCGCGCGCAGGCCTGGGCGATCTCCGCGCCCAGTCCGCGCAGTTCCGCGTACTCGGAGGCCTTCAGGCGGCGGATCTGCTTTTCGAGGGTGCGGATGCTGGCCACCTGTCCGACGTTGGTGGGCACGCCCCAGAAGAGCAGGTAGCGCGCCACGTCGAAGGCGCGGGCGGCGATGTTGCGGCGCGTAGGCCTCGGGCTTCATGTCGTCGGGGCGCGGCAGGCGTTCGGCGAGCGAGGCGAAGGCCAGTTCGTTGACCTGGGCGTAGGCGGCCAGCAGCGCCTCGCCGGCTTCCCGGTAGGCCGCGGTGGCGGCTTCGTCGGGCGCGAGTTCGGGCGGGGTGATGAAGCCGGAGCGGGAAAAATCCTGGTAGCGCGAGATTTGGCCTGGCCGTCCCAGAGCGGCTCCTCTTCGATCTCGGTGGCGGCCAGCTCGGAAATGCCCTCGAAGCACAGGACGGCGTGGCCCAGGTCGGCGATGGAGGCGTGGCCGTACTGGAAATAGAAGCTTTCGAGGAACTTGCGGGAATCGTGGGTGCGCACCCAGTCGATGGAGTCGCGGATGGAATCGGGCGAGCGGCTGTAGCGGGCCAGGGCGTAGGCGCTCTTCTCCGGCGGCATGGGCGCCACGGTGATGACGCGTCGATTGGTGGCCAAGACGATATCATAGCGTGGTGCGCCCTATGCAGATTCGAATCCAACGCATTCATCCCGACGCCGTGCTTCCGGCCTACGCTCACGGACCCGAGGAAGACGCCGGCATGGACCTGTGCGCGGTGGAGGAGACCCGGCTAGAGCCGGGGGTGCCGCGCCTGGTGGCGACCGGCCTCGCCATCGAAGTGCCGCCGGGGTTCGAGGCGCAGGTGCGGCCGAGCAGCGGGCTGGCGCTGCGGCACTCGATCGCCATGCCCAACGCGCCGGGCACCATCGACCCGGGCTATCGGGGCGAAGTGAGGGTGATCCTGCTGAACCTGGGGCGCGAGGCGTACACCATTCACGCAGGCGACCGGATTGCGCAGATGATCGTGGCGCGGTACGAGGCGGTGGAATGGAGCGAGGGCGAACTGGCGGAATCGGAGCGGGGCGAGGGGGGATTCGGGTCATCGGGACGGTAGGCGAGCCGCAACCCAACCGCGCGGGATATTCCGGGCTGCCGGGGGCCGGATCGTCTCACGCGCAGGCGAGCTCCGCTCGCGGGGCCGCGCCCAGAGGGCACCCGCAATCGGCCGCAGGCTGCCAGCCTGCCCCACATAAAACCGTCGCGGCGCGCGAAGAATTTGACAGGTAGTAGTACATAAAACCGTCGGGGCGCGCGAAGAATTTGAAAGGTAGTAGTACAAGGGCGCGCTTGGCCTTGCGCACACGTACGCTAGGGTTCGAGCGGTTTTGCGGGCGAATCGCCCCGACGCTCCCTTCCAGGTCGCGCGCGCCCGGACCCTCGGGCGGATTCCGCCGCCACAGGCTATACTGTCGGATCGGGAGGATCGAACTTCGATGCGCATCGTTCGCGTTTTTGGACTTGTATGTGGTGTGGCGCTCATCGCCTTACAGGGCTGGGCGCAGACCACGCCGGGAATGCCCAGCCTGCGGAAACAGGGCACCGCAACGCAACTGACCGTGGACGGCAAACCATTTCTCGCGCTCGCCGGAGAATTGGGCAACAACACCGCCACCAGTATCGAGAATATGAAGCCGATCTGGCCGCGGCTCAAAGCCGCCAACTTGAACACCGCCCTGGTGGGCGTTTCCTGGGCGCAGATCGAGCCGGTGGAAGGGAAATTCGATTTCAGCGTGCTCGACGGCGTCATTCAGCAGGCCCGCGAGCAGAACATGCACATGGCGCTCCTCTGGTTCGCAAGCTGGAAGAACGGCTACTCCAGCTATCCGCCGGATTGGGTGAAGAAGGATTTCGAACGCTTCCCGCTGGTGAAGATCAACAAGGGCAAGAGCATCGCCATGCTCTCCACCTTCTCCGCCGCCAACCGCGACGCCGACGCCAAGGCATTCGCGGCGCTTATGCGCCATGTGCGCGAAACCGACGGACAGAATCACACCGTGGTCATGATCCAGGTGGAGAACGAGGTCGGCGTCCTCCTCGACTCCCGCGACCGGTCGCCCGCCGCCAACAAGGCCTTCGCCGGGCCGGTGCCGAAGGAGTTGATGGACTACCTGCAAAAGCACAAGGACACGCTGATTTCCGAGTTCGCCGAAGTGTGGAAGGCGCACGGATACAAGACCTCCGGCACCTGGGAGGAAGTCTTCGGGCCCGGCAAGCCGGACAGCATCGAACTGGCCGTGCGCACCCTGGCCCCGCCCATGACCCAGGAAGAAAAGGACGCCGCCTGGCACAAGCTCACCTGGCCGGTTGACGAGATCTTCATGGCCTGGCAGTACGCGCGCTACGTCGGCAAGGTGGCCGAGGCGGGCAAGGCGGAATACGCCATTCCGATGTACGCCAACGCCTGGCTGCAGCAACCCGACCACGGCTGGCCCGGCACCTATCCGAGCGGCGGTCCTCTGCCCCAGGTGATGGACATCTGGAAAGCGGGTGCTCCGGCCATCGATTTCCTGGCGCCGGATCTGTACCTGACCCAGGTCCTGACCGAGCTCTGCACCCGCTACACCCGCCAGGGCAATCCGCTGTTCATTCCCGAAACCGCCGGCGGCGCCGAGGCCCCCGCCAACGTGCTCTATGCCATGGCGCAATTCGACGCCATCGGCTTCTCGCCGTTCGGAATCGAGCGCCAGGTCAACGTCGCCACTCCCCTGCAGGGAGTCTACGAGCAGATCAGGAACCTGGCGCCCATCATCCTGGAACACCAGGGCACCGGCACCATGGCGGCCGCGCGGTTCACCGAGGAGAACGCCAGCCAGAAGATCAAGCTGGGCAATTACACCGCGGAGATTTCCGTCGCGCGCAACCGGCGATCGGGGCCGCAGGCGCCTACGCTGCCCGCCACCGCCATCCTGATCTCCATCGGTCCGGATGAGTACTTCATCGTCGGCAACAGCCTCAACGTAACCTTCTCGCCCAATGGCCCCGGACCGGAACAGGTGGGACTGGGCACGGTGGAAGAGGGCTCGTTCGTGGACGGCAAATGGGTTCCCGGCAGGCGCCTGGCGGGCGACGACACCGAACAGGGCGCGACCTCGTCCGTCCGCGTGAGCGGCGCGTTGCGAGTGACCTTGTACCGGTACCGGTAAGACCGGAAACCGCGCAAAACCGCCACGGCCGGAGCGGTTTTGGCCGCTAACTTGCTGATTCTAAATAAAACCGACCGCTACGCGTAGCGGTTCTGGGATACCGCGCCGTCCTACCGCTGGCTCAGGCCGCCGTCCACCGCCAGCGTCTGCCCGGTGACGAAGTTCCCGGCGCGCAGGAAGTAGACCACCGCCTCGGCAACCTCCTCCGGGGTTCCGCCGCGGCGCGCGGGTGTACTAGCGATCATGCGCCGGCCGCGCTCGTCGATATCGTCGAACGGGATCACGCCGGGCGCCACGGAGTTCACGGTAATTGCGGGCGCCCAGGCCTTGGCCAGCGCGCGGGTCAGCATGATCACGCCGGCTTTTGAAGCGCAGTAGTGCGCGTGCCCGGCCCAGGGGCGGATGCCGCCCAGCGAGCTGATGTTGACGATCCGCCCGCCGCCCGACTTGCGCATGAGGCGCGCGCCGTTCTGGCAGCAGAAGAAGACGGCCTTGAGATTGACGGAGTGGATGAAATCCCAGTCGCTCTCGGTGATCTCGAGCGGGTCGATATGGGTGAACCGCGCCGCGTTGTTGACCAGGGCGTCCAGGCGGCCCATGCGCTCCTCGAGCGCCGCGAACATGCCGGCGATCTCCGCAACGCGTTCCAGGTTGGCGCGGAACAGCTCGGCGCCGCCGCATTCTTCCGCCGTGCGGCGCGCTTCGGTCTCGGAGCGCTGGTAGTGGATGGCTACGCGCGCGCCTTCGGCGGCCAGGCGCAAAGCGATGGCGCGGCCTATGCGCCTGGCGGCGCCGGTCACCAGGACGACTTTACCGGTCATGCGTGCCTCCGGGCTGCCCCCTGGCTGGCTCCTCAACAGGACAGCGGGACGAGGGCGTCCCGCGCGGACCAGGGGGTCCGCCCCACACCTCAGGATATCGCGGCCGTCAGGTGGGATACCGGCTGGCCCTTGAAATCCGAGTAGTGGACTACGTTGTCGTAGGCGTCCTTGATGAGGTCGTGAAGCGGGATGACGCTGCCATTCACCCGTTGTTCGTCGAGCAGGTCCAGATCGACGTCGGCCACCACCAACTGCTCCTGGTTGATGGTCCCCTCCGCCGCGATCCCGTCGCGGGCGAAGAAGTAATCCGAGGGTGTCAGAATCGCCGCCTGGCCGTAGTTGGTGGCCATGTACGGTACCAGGGGCAGATTGCCCACCGTTCCGGTCATCGCCACGTAGATCTGGTTCTCGATGGCGCGGGCCTGCGCGCAATAACGTACCCGGCAGAAGCCCTCGCGGCCGTCGGTGCAGGAGGGAACGAACAGTATCTCGGCGCCGGCCTCGGCCATCACCCGGGCCACCTCGGGAAATTCCACGTCGTAACAGATCAGGATGGCGATGTTGCCGAAGTCTGTGTGATAGAGGTACAGGCCATGGCCGCGGCTGAGCTGGTAAGGGCCGCTCTCGGTCGGTGTCAGGTGGACTTTCTTTTGGCGGAATACCTGCCCGTTCGGGGTGAACAGGTGCGCCGCGTTGAACACCAGGCCCCGCTGGATTACGGGGTGGGTTCCGGCGATTATGTAGATTCCGGTTTCCCTCGCCAGCCGGATAAACAGCGCCTCGTAGTCGGGCGCCAGCCGGGCGAGACGGCGCACCGCCAGCGCCGGGGCGGGCTCATTGATGTAGCTGAGGAGCTGCATGGTGAAGAACTCGGGGAACAGCACGAAGTGGCTGTGGTATTCCTTGGCGCTGCGAACGAAGAAATCGACCTGGCTCGCGAAATCCGCAAAACTGGCGATCGGCCGGAGCAGGTATTGCACGGCGGCGATGCGCACGCGGCGCGGGCGCGGAGTGCCGCGCAAGGCTTCCGCGGCGGCCTGTTCCAAAGCTGCGTGCTGGAGGCTCGCTTGCAGGCTGACCGACGAGGTGTACTCCGGGTTCAGCCATTCGAGCACCGTGGCGAAACCTCGCGATTCGATGTCCTGGGTGTAATCCGGGACGACATCCAGCACGACCAGTCCGTTCTTAAGCTGGAAGGTGAGCGCCGGGTCCCGGCGCTTGCCGGCGACCACCTCGGCCACGTACTCCTTCGGCGTCATCTGTTCGGCCACCGCGGCGTAGCCGGGAATCCGGCCGCCGGTGAGCAGGCGCTTCAGCCCTCGATCCTTGATCAACTGCTTGCGCGCGTCGTACAGAAGCGTGCCGACGCCCTGGCCGCGCGCCTCGGGGTCCACGCCCATCTCGGCGCCGTAGAGAGTCTTGGCGAGCGGGTTGTGGGTATCGAAGGTCCCTTGCCCGGTGATCGCCGCCCAATGGGCCGACTCGGCGTAATCGTCCCAGTCGATGATCAGCGAACTGGCCGATCCGAGGATGCGGCCGGCCTGGCCGGAGACGACGAACTGGCCGTCCGGGAAGATCTCGAGATGGCGAGCCAGTTGTTCAGGCCGCCAGGGCGGCATGCCCGGGAAAACGCGCCGCTGCAGATCGATGACCTCCGGGACGTTGCCGGCAGTCATTTGTCTCACGTAGGCCTGTGTTGACGGGCCAGCCTTTGAAGCCATGGCATACAGTGTCGCAATCCCGTGTTACAGCGCGATTACGCCACACAAGGAGGCTACACCATGGGTTCGCCATGCGCCTCGATCTCCTCCGGCTCGACGCCCTGCCGGACGGGTTCCGGCAGCCGGCCGGTGGCGTTCGCCACTCCCCAGAATATCGCGGTCGTCGAGCTGAGGATTCCGGCCACCGTCCCGATGGTGCGCGGATTCCACGATTGCGACGCGGCGCCGGCCAGCATCATCGACACCATCGAGACCGACCAGGTGACCGATTCCATGGTGGCGAACACCCGGCCGCGGAACTCGTTAGGCACCATGCGCAAGAGCTGCGACATGTTGAGCACGCTGCTCATCCCCACGCCGGCGCGCGAGAGGGCGATGAAAAACAGCGCCAGCGGGAAGCTGCGCGTCTGGCTGAAGAGCACGTACGCGCCGCCATGCACCACGTAGCAGACGGCGATGGCGCGCTTGTAGTTCTTGAAGCTGAGCTTCCGCCCGAAGCGGTACGCCACCGCGCCGCCGCACAGCAGGCCCACGCCCGCGAATCCCCAGATCGTGCCGAGCCCGGCCGGGCCGCGCTTGAAGACCATCTCTCCGAACACGGTGAACAGAATCTGCGCCGCCCCGCCGCCGGTGGCCCATCCGACGTTGACCAGCAGCAGCCCCAGAACCAGCGGCACGCCGCGTATGTAGCGCAGACCCTCGGCGTATTCGTGCCACGGGCGAACCACTTCGGCTTCGTGACGCGGGCCCGGCGGCCGGAATCCGCGGCCCGGCAAAAACAGGCGCGAGATGCACAAGGCGGAGACGAAGAACGACAGGGAATTGAAGCCGAAGGCCCAACGGTAGCCGAACGCCGCCGCGCTGGAGCCGGCCAGCAGGGCGCCGATGGTCAGCGTGGTCCACTGCGTCATCTGCGTCAGCGAGTTGGCGGTGTGCAGTTCGTCACGCGTGGCGATCGAGGGCAGAATCGACGCCCGCCCGGCCGTGAAGAATGGCGAGGCCAGCATCAGCAGCGCGCTGAGCAGGTAGACCAGCCGCAGGTCCGGATGGTCTTTGTCGACGAAAATGAATCCGGCCGCCACGACGCCTCGAACCAGGTCGCTCGCGATCATCAGGCGCTTGCGGTCGAAGCGGTCGAGCGCCACGCCCGCCAGGGGACCTGCGACCATGGCGGAGACGGCGCGCGCCAGGAAGATCAGCGCGATCGTCATGCCGCTGTGCGTGGCGGCCACCGCCAGGCTGAATACGGCGATGTTGTTGAAGTGGTCGCCGGCCTCGCTGACCACCTGGCCGATCCACGTGAACCGGTAGTTGCGGTTGCCGCGCAGAAGCGAAACGAATGGCTTCAACCGGCCGCCTCCAGGCGGCGTCCGCTTACCGTTTGGCTTCCTGCCACAAAGCCTCCATCTCGGCGACGGTCGATTCCGCCGGCGTCTTGCCGCCTTCCGCCAGCTTGCGCTCGATGTAACTCCAGCGCTGGCGGAACTTGGCGTTGGTGCGCCGCAGAGCCTGCTCGGGATCGACCTTGACGAAGCGCGCCAGGTTGACGATCACGAACAGAATATCGCCCAGCTCGTTTTCCAGCTCGTCTGCCGACGCCTTGCGCCGCGCCTCGGCGAACTCGCCCAATTCCTCGTGGAGCTTCTCGATCACCTGTTCCGGGTTTTCCCAGTCGAACCCCACGCCGGCGGCGCGCGAGGCGATCTGTTGCGCTTCCACCAGCGCCGGCAGCGCGCGCGGGACGCCCGCCAGCAGTCCATCGCCGCCGTGTCCCCGGTCCTTTTTTTCGGCGGCCTTCACCTCGCCCCAGATGCGCTTCACGTCGCCCGAAGTGGCCGCCTGCTCGTCGCCGAAGACGTGCGGATGGCGGCGCACCAGCTTCTCATTGATGGCGTCGAGCGCATCCTCAATGCCGAACAACTCCTGCTCCGCGGCCATCTGCGCGTAGAAGACGGCTTGCAGGATGTAATCGCCCAGCTCTTCGGCGAGACCCGGCCAATCGCGGCGTTCGATGGCGTCGAGCACCTCGTAGGTTTCTTCCAGGGTGTAGGGCTTGATGCTGTCGAAAGTCTGCTCGCGGTCCCACGGGCAGCCGCCGGGCGAGCGCAGGCGGGCCATGAGGGCTATCAATTGCTGAAACTTGGCGCCTGCGTTGGATTCGGATGGCATGTGGTTTGGGGCGCGGAATCCGCGTTGATTCTCCAGGGTAGCATGCGCCGAAAAGGCGCCACTGCCCGAATACGGCGCGTCCGCCCGGGCCGCCCGGCCCTCGAACCGCACTCGTCCCCCACTGCTAAAATGGCGGTCATGGACGACCAAGCTCCCGAATTGAAAACAGAAGACCCGCCGCTGCCGCCGCTGCTCCCGCCGCCATCCTTCGCCTTTCTGGTGCTCTCGTTGCGCGCGCAGGCCGAAATGCAACTCGGGCTGATGCGCTTCGACGACGACGAGAAAGCCGAACCCAACCTTCCGATAGCGCGCCATTCCATCGACCTGATGGCGGTTCTGCTGGAGAAGACCAAGGGCAACCTCTCCATCGAGGAGCAGCGCCTTCTGGAGAACTCCGTTACCGAATTGCGGTTCCGCTTCGTTCAGGTGTCGGAGGAAGTGGGCCGCTCGGCCGCCCGGAAAGCCTGAATGGCGCTGCCCGTAAAGATCACGGTTCTGGGCTCGGGGACCAGCGTCGGCGTGCCCACCATCGGGTGCCCCTGCGCGGTGTGCCATTCCACCGACCTGCGCGACAACCGCCTCCGCCCGTCCATTCTCATCTCCTACCAGGGCCGCAACGTGCTCGTCGACACCACGCCCGATTTCCGCACGCAGGCGCTGCGCGCGCGCATCGAACGGCTGGATGCGGTGATCTTCACGCACTCCCACGCCGATCACCTGATGGGCCTCGACGACGTGCGGCCGTTCAACTTCCGGCAGAAGGACGGCATCCCCATCTACGCCGCCGAAGAGACCATGGCCGCGATTCAGCGCTGCTTTCCCTACATCTTCGATGGCGCCATGAAGGAATCGAACGTGCCGCGGCTGAATGCCCGGGTCTTTGCCGGCCAGCCGTTCGACCTGTTCGGGCTGGAGTTCCAGCCCATTCCCGTGCTGCACGGCAGCCGGACGATTCACGGTTTCCGCTTCGGCGCCGCGGCGTACCTGACCGACCACAGCGAGATTCCGGAATCGTCCATGGATCTGCTTGGCGGCCTGGACACCATCTTCCTGGACGCCCTCCGCTACAAACCGCATCCCACGCATTCCACCGTGGACCGCTCCCTCAAGACGGTGGAACGGCTGGGCGCGCGGCGCGCTTTCTTCACCCACATTTGCCACGATCTGGCGCACGAACGCGCCGAGAGCATGCTTCCGCCGCACGTGAGGCTGGCGTACGACGGCCTGGAAATCCAGGTTGGCGCGGAGGCCGCATGAAGATCTACCGCGGCCTGGAGCAGGCGCCGCCGGATTTCGGGCCCTCCGCGCTCACCGTCGGCAATTTCGACGGCGTCCATTCCGGCCACCGCCGGATTCTGCGGCGGCTGGTCGAGATCGCCCGGGCGCGCAAATGGAAGGCCTCGGTGGTTACCTTCGATCCGCATCCCACGCGGCTGGTGACGCCCGAGCGCGCGCCGCGGCTCTTGACCACTCCCCAACGCCGCGCCGAATTGATGGGCGAAGAGGGCGTGGACCAGGTGCTCATCCTGCCCTTTACCCGCCAGATGGCGCAGCTTTCGGCGGAGGAATTCGTCAGCCAGTTGCTGGTGGGCCGGCTGGGCGCGCGGGCCGTGCTGGTGGGCGAGAATTTCCGCTTCGGCCGCGGACACGCGGGCAACGTTCACTCGCTGGAAGGGTGGGGGTCGAAATACGGATTCCTGATGGAGATCGTGCGCGCCGTCTCCTGGCGCGGACGCGTGGTGAGCAGCACCGGAGTCCGGCAACTGATTCTGGCCGGGCGCGTGTCGCTGGCGGCCCGCCACCTGCTCCGCCCCTACAGACTGGAGGGAGACGTGGTGAGCGGCCGCGGCATCGGTTCCCGCCAGACCGTGCCCACGCTGAACCTGGTCACCCGGGCGGAAGCCATCCCGGCCGGCGGTGTCTACGTGACGCGCACTTTCGATCCCGCCGGCGGAAGGGCATGGAACTCGGTCACCAATATCGGCTTCCGCCCGACTTTCGGACCGGGCGGCCAGTCGAGCATCGAGACCTTTCTGCTGGATCCCTTCGACGGCGACACGCCGCGCGGCATCCAGGTGGACTTCCTGTGGCGGCTGCGCCCCGAGGTGTGGTTTCACTCGCCGGAGGCTCTGAAGACGCAAATCCTCAAGGACGCCAGCGCCGCGCGGCGCTACTTCCGCCGCGCCAAGGCGTGGATTGGGCGGCCGCCCGTGCCGGCGTGAGAATCGCGTGCATCCCACCGCCTTTATTTTCGGCGCCCTCCAGATCGTCCTGATCGACCTGCTGCTGGCGGGCGACAATGCCCTCATCATCGCCATGGCGGTGCGCCGGTTGCCGAAGCGCGAGCGGCTCATCGCCACCGTCCTGGGCTCCGCCGGGGCCGTGGCGATGCGCGTGGCGCTCACCTTCGTGGCGTCGCGCGCCTTGAGCGTGGAGTTTCTGAAACTCGCGGGCGGCCTGTTTGTCCTGTGGATCGCTTTCAAGGTGCTGGTGGATGCCAGCGAGTCGCCCGCGGCGGTCCGCGCGCCCGGCCAACTGCTGAAGGCCGTCTGGTATGTCTTGTTCGCCGACCTCACCATGTCGGTGGACAACATCCTGGCGATTGCCGGCGCTTCGCGGGGCAGCCTCGAGCTGATCTTCTTCGGCCTGGCCGTGAGCATCCCGCTGGTGGTGTTCTCGAGCAACCTGCTGGCCAGCCTGATGACCCGCTACCCGGCGCTGGTGTGCCTCGGGGCCGGAATCCTGGGAAAGGTGGCCGGCGACATGGTGGTGACCGACGGGTTCGTGGCGCGCTCTCTGGCGCCGTCGCCCGCCGTGCATGCAATCGTGGACGGCGTGCTGGCGGTGGGGTTGGTCGTCATGGGCCTGCTCCTGCGCCGCCGGAAGCCCAAGGCCGCGGAATAGCCGCCGCCCGCCCCCTTTGCATTCTTGACATTCCTGGAACTTCCGCCGCCTGGCGGGCGAATCACGGGTAGCAGCCCGAAATCGGGCGGCACGGAATCTTGGAGGCATCGATGAGAAAGCTGGTTTTGATCGCTCTCGCCACGGCCGTTGGGCTTTTGGCGCAGGCGCCCGCGGGCCGCGCCGGCCGGATGGGCTTCGGCGGACAGGGGTTCATGGGACCGGGTGGAGCGCAAGCCACCGTGGCCGGAGCGCCGTATTCGGCGGTGGAGGTCTCGACCACGCAGCAGGTTCTGGCGGGTGGCAACGCCATTCAGATCCAGCGCCAGTCCAACGTGTTTCGCGACAGCCAGGGCCGCGTGCGCACCGAAGTCGCGGCCGGGAGCAAGACATCGAACACCCTCATCGCCATCCATGACCCGGTGGCCGGCGTGATGCGGCGCGTGGATACGCAGAATCGGGTCGTAACCGAGATTCCCATCCATGCCGGAGGTTCCGCATTCCGTGCGAACGGAAACGGCTCTGCGCGCAACGGCGCGGCGCCCGGCCAGCACGCCATGGCAGGCCGCGGCCCGGGCGCCCGGCGCGCCGCCGATCCCAACGTCACCACCGAGGATCTGGGCCAGCAGACCATCAACGGGGTTGCCGCCACCGGCCACCGCATCACCCGCACCATTCCCGCCGGCGCCATGGGCAACGCCCAGCCCATCCAGTCGGTGCGCGAAGTGTGGACCTCGACCGACCTCAAGGTGCCCGTTCTCGTTAAGACCAGCGACCCGCGGCGCGGAACGACCGTCACCCAGTTGACCAATATCAGCCGCGCGGAACCGGATGCGGCCCTCTTCCAGGCGCCCGCCGGCTACACCGTGCGCCAGGGCGCGGCGGCCCGGCCAATGGGGCGCGGTCAGCGCGGCCAGCAGTAGGCCGTTCGCCCGGTCCGGAAGATCGATCCTTCGCACGCCGCGGTGCCATCCGGCATCGCGGCTTTTTTTTTGTGCGCCGCCCCACCAAGGCGCGCACACCTGCCCCGCGCGCTCCTGCCGCGCAGTCCGCCACGCAACCCCCGCGCAACCCGCCCCGCGCGCAACCCGCCCCGCGCGCTCCTGCGCCGCGCGATCCTGCCTCGCGCAGTCTGCCACGCAACCCCCCGCGCAACCCGCCCCGCACGCTTCTGCCCCGCGCGCTCCTGCGCCGCGCGCTCCTGCCTCGCGCACTCCTGCCTCGCGCACTCCTGCCTCGCGCACTCCTGCCCCGCGCAACCCGCCCCGCACGCTTCTGCCCCGCGCGCTCCTGCCCCGCGCACCGAATGATGGAGGGTGCGCAGAAGTGGATTTGCCGGCGCTCTGTGGAACGGACCCCCAGGTCCGCGCGGGACGCCCCCCGTCCCGCTACCAGCTCGCAGAATCAAGCGCTTGCCACTGGCGAGAAGCCGGCCAGGGGGCCGGCTGCGGACCTGGGGGTCCGCCCCACAAACTGCGCAGATGTTCGGTACCGGGAAGAGTGCGTGGCATTGGGTTTTCAACCATCGGCGGGCTAGCGGCCCGCCTGGGCGGCATTGGCAAACGCTCGCGAGAGGCCGATTGATAATCGGCCGCAGGTTGAAAACCTGCCCCACAAGGGCGCTGCGGGCCTTGCGCACCGGTACGCTCGGATTCGAGCGGTTTTGCGGGCGAATCGCCTCCACGCCCACTTCCGCGTCGCGCGCCCAATGATGGGGCAATGGGTTCGGTGGAACCGGAAAGAAAGTACAATTGTGAGTTACGCCATTCGGGGCACGGGAGGGTTTTCCATGAAGAAGGTTTCGCGGCGCGCATTTTCCGGAGCGGTGCTGTCGGCCACGGCGTTGGCGGCGGCGCAGGAGAGCGGCGGTCCGGCCAACCCGGCGAGCCCGGCCAAAGTGGATCTGCCTTCGTGGAAGCCGTCTCCGGCCGGCGGCGACCGGTTCGAGTTTCCCGGCAAACCGTCGCCGCGGACCAAGTGGACCGTGCCTGGCCCGCCGCGAAAGTACTTCCCCGAGTGGCTGCCCGCGCTGTTTGAGCGAACCCTCGAAATCGACGAGTGGAGCGGCGGGAAGGCGCAGTTGCGCTGGATCTTCACCGGGCCATCGGGTGGCTTCACGGTGGAAGCGGGCAACGGCAAGGCGCGGCTGGCGGTGAGGTATTACGACTCGCCGGGGCTGAGCAAGGTCCCACCCGTGCAAGCGCGCGCGGGCCGCCATCCGGAAGGGCTCTGGGAAGAGTCCAGCGTCGAGTATGGCGGAGACCTGAAGGCCATCACCGTGGTGGCCGACTACCGGCTGACGGTGCGGGTCCTGTTGAACGGCAAAGAGGCGCTCTCATCCCGCGCGCCGCTGGATGCGAACCGGCACCAACTGGCCTTCGCGGGTGAGGATGGACGGGTGCGCGGGCGGCTGCTTCCGCCGGCCACGGAGGCCTCTACGGTGGATGTCGATGACGCCGTCCGGTTCCAGGAGATTCTGGGATGGGGCGGCACCACCACACCTCCCGCTTTCGCGGAATTGAGTCCGGAGGGCGTGCGGGAGTGGTGGCGGATTCTGGCGGAGTACAACCTGCTGCTGCATCGCGAGTATCCCACCGGCGCGATGCTGAACCCGGAGATGACTAACTGGGACCGCCCGGAAGATGCCGCTCCGCATTACTACGGCGATAACTTCCCGAACTGCGAGACCAGCGACTTCCCCTACATGCGCAACGTGCGGCGCTTGGGCGGCAAGGTGATCTTCGAGTTTTGGGAACTGCCGCCGTGGGCCAGAGTGCGCAATGCCGAGGGCAAACTGACGGACGCTCCCGAGATCGACGCCTATGTGAAGGCCATGGTGCGGTATTGCCAGGTTCTGCGGGACAAGATCGGGAAGGCGCCGGAGATCGTCGGCATTCAGAACGAAGTGACGCAATCGGCGGAGAACTGGCGGAAAATGGCGCCGGCGCTGCGCCAGGGGCTGGATGCCGCCGGATTCGCATCCACCAAAATCCACATGCACAACGCCTCGAGTTTGACCGCCGGCGTCGCCGCCGGAAAGGCGTTCCGGCAAGAAGCGGCAGTGTGGAAGACCATCGACTACGCCACCTCGAACCTGTACGATTTCCAAAACGACTTTCACGATCCGGACGCCTTCGACGCGCGCCTTACCCAGTTGCGCGACGCCACCGCGGGCAAGCCGTTCATGGCCGTCGAGCTGTGCGTCAACAACGGGGAGTATCAGACGCGCGCGTACCGCGTGGCGCTGGCGATGGGGCAGCTCTACCACAAGGTGCTGACGCAGTTGGACGCGTGCGGCGTGATGTATTGCTGGACGCTGCTCAACGTGGTGCAGCCGTCTTACGGATGGACCCGAACCCTGCTGGCGCCCGATCCGGAGCACGGGCTGAAGCCGGTGGCCTCCAGCCACCAGTTGCGCGTTTTCGGGGCTTACACCCGCAGAGTGCGCGAGGGCATGACTCGGGTTGGCGCGGCGAGTTCGAACCCGCACGTGCTGGCGACGGCGTTCCGCGGCGCGGGCGGCGAGAGGACGCTGATTCTGCTGAACCGCTCGGCGGCCGCGCAAAAGGTTGCCGTGAAGTGGCGGGGCGCGCAGTTCCGCTATCTGGAGACGGCCAGTCCGCGTGCCGAGAACCCGGTCGCACCGAGCCCCCAACCGGCGGGCGGCGGCCTGGAAGTGCTGGTGGACCCCGGCGCCATCGTTACCTTGACGAACGTCGAGTTAGGCAAAGCGCCGGAGGATTTGACGCGGGCGTAGGGCCGGGCCTTTGGCGGCCCCGTTGGTTCAATGCCGGGTCTGGTGGCCGGCGGCCTCCCAGCGGCCCACGATCAGGTCCACCAGGGAGGGCCAGGCGCCGGAGGGAAGTTCCAGGGTCCGGAACAGTTCCACGTATTCGGGTTTCTTCAGCCCCATGCCCGCGAAGGCCAGGAAGAAAGCACCGTCGCTCTGGTACGCGGCGATCTGCTCCTTGCGCCACTTGTCGGGCTCCTTGAGGTATGGCATGAGGTAGTCGATCACGGCGCTCAGGGTGGCGCCGTCCCTGGTGCGCGCCGTCCAGAGGTCGGCGCCGCGCACTTGCGCGATGCGGCAGACCATGGAAAAAGCCTCGGCGTTGAACGACGAATAGGAGAGCGACCGGGTGCGGGCTTCCTCGCGGGGCGCGCTGCCATCCTTGCGGATCTGCAACGGGAAGACGGAATCGCGATAGAAGCCGAAGGCCATCTGCTCGGTGGCGGTGTCCTCGGCGAACGAGGCGACAGCGGCCACCTGGGCGGTCCACCAGGAAGCGTGGTTGTTGCCGCTGTGCTTCTCGTCCGTGCCGGGCTTGCTGTGCGTGAGCCAGTGGAGGTATTCGATGAACCACTCGCGCACGGCCTTCTGATCCTTGGTATCCCAGGCGCCCGTGTTGGCCAGGAACTCCATGCCCTGGATCGCCTGGATGAAGACCCGCCCGTCGAGAACTCCGGCGCTACGGCCGTTGCTCGATCCGCGAATCGCCTGCGCGTGTTCCAGATCGGGATTCATGCGCGTCTGCGGATTGATGAACCAGGCTCGGATCACCAGGGCGGCGCGTTTGCCGTAGCGCGGGTCGTCCAGCAGATAGGCGGCGGTGCCGAGAGAGAACACCGAGTCGCACATGGCGTTGAGAGCGGCTTTGTTGGCCTGGAACCGCGAGGGGTTGGTGAGACCGTCCTTGCGAATGTAGGGGCCGGTGGGGTTGGCGGGATCGGGCCACCAGTAGGGGGCTTCGCTGTAGTAATCGTGGATGTCCAGGTCCAGGTCTTTGGGGCGCTCGGAGGTAACCGTCCAGGGGCCCTCGTGGAGGCGCTTCTCGGCCTCGGCGCGCAGGCGGCGGACGGCATCCAGAGTCCAGGCCTCCTTGCGGACGATGGCGCTGTGGATCGGCTCGGCCTCGTCGTCCGAGACCAGGGTCATCGGAATCTCGGCTGCGTGGACGGAACAAGCCCCCAGCACCAGAAGCGCAATCGGAAGTCTCACCGTACCAGCAATTGTAGCGGATTGCTGAGCGGTCCGAAGCCGCGGTCTTTCCCTGGCAACCGCCGGCCGTCTGCCGCCGAAACGGAGCAAACTGTAGACGGTGACGGAAGCCGCTATCCAATACGTCTCCAATGAGAGCGGCGAGCCAGCCGCCGTGATCGTGCCCATCTCTTTGTGGCGCGACATCGCGTCCGAACGGGAAACGGCTTATCTCTTGAAATCGGAATCGATGAAACGCCGCCTGCTGGAAGCGGGTGAGCGCCAGCACGGCCTCTCGCTTGACGAAATCACTGCGAAAGTTGGAATTTGACGCCGCCGCGTTCGAGGACGTCGCGTGGTGGGTGGAGCATGATCGGGCGGTTGCCCTCCGGATTATGCGCCTGGTGCGGATATTCAACGGGAGCCATTCAGCGGCGCTGGAAAACCCGAGCCACTGAGGCATGAACTGCGCGGTTGCCGGTCCGGACGGGTTGACCGGGAGCACCGCCTCGTCTACCAGGCGCAGCCAGACAAGAGTCGAACCCTCGCCTGCCGGTATCGCTACTGACCGCCGGTTGCGGAGAGCTATGCGCTCTTGGCCCCGTCACTCCTCGATGATTCTCGCCAGGCAAGTGGGCTTTCCGGGAACTTGGACATGCGCGCGGCGTCCCGATTACCCGTTGCGAAACGCGAAAACCGGTTTCCTCGCGAACGCGGCTGTTTGGCGGAGCCGAAGACGGGTTCCGGAGGAAAGGGACCCCACCTGCGCGATCGAAAGAGGGCGGTTCGGTATATACTGAACACGACTATGGCAGCCAAAATGGGAGTTCCAAGCAAGATCCTGGCGCTGATCGGCGAGGTCCCGGTTAGCCTGGTATTCGTTGGGCTGATCTTCCCTGCGGCACCGGCGCAGGCCGCTCCGCCGCCGGCGTGCGGAACGCAGTTTCAATATAGCTGCTCGGCTGCGACCTTGGGAGGATACACGGTGATCACGCCGCTCGCCTCCACGGGCCAGACCCAGATCATCGGCTACAACCAGTCCAACTCGGCGGTCTTCAATCAGACCATTCCCTTTCCGCCCACGGGCTCGGCGGCCACCGACGTTCACGTTCAGCAAGCGGTCCTCCAGGCCGACGCGCTGTTGGCCGCTCAGACGGGGGTGGTGCAGGCGCAGACGCTTCCCTCATGTTCCACTTCAGGGCCCCCCTGTATCGCACCCAATCCCGGGGGAGAGACTGTGGTCACGAACTCAACCACGTACAGCTACGTAGCCGTGGACACGCCGGTGAGCCAGCGAGTGGATCAGTATTCGACCACGCTGACGGCGATTCTCAACGGCAGCCAGACGGTGTTCCAGCAGACCTACGCCCTGCCCTTCAGCGATCCGGCGGTGCAGGCGGCGGTGTCACAGGCGGACGCGATACTGGTGGCCGACAAAGCCAGTCCAAAGGCTCCGGTCCTGACCTCGAATCCCACCCCGACGCAGGGCAGCCAACTCTCCTACGTGCTGACTGGCGTGGGTGCAAGCGGGAATGTGTCGGTGACCAGCACCGACACGTTCGGCCCCGCCGCGATCACGGTTGGCGACAACCAGACCGATGTCTTCATTGTCCTGGCGGGGCAGTTGGATATTAACGTGAACACGAGCGAAGAATACAACGTCGCCCGCAACGCGGTTACCACCACCACCTACCTGACAACGCAGGCTTACGAGATCGATGGGAGTGGCCCGGTGACGGTGCCGGCTCTGTCCGGCTGGGGTCTGGCCGGGCTGGCGCTCCTGCTGACCGGATCTGCCGCGTTGCTTCTCAGGCGTCCCCGCCCGTCAGGGTAGAGCGGAGCCCGGTCGCAGGGATGTTCCTGCGCGATGCGGCCCTTATGACTGGCGCGAATCCTGAGCGGGACACTGCGGGCACAGCCGTCCAGTCCGCTCGTCCAGCGCGCCACTGGGCGGTTTGGGCGCTGGGCGGGCTGCTGATCTTCATCGTCGCTTATCGTTTCGCCCAGCCCATCGAAGATGGCGACGTCTTCTGGCACATGGCGTATGGCGCGCAAATGGTGGACCATCACACGCTCCAGGTGGACCACTCGCCGTACACCTGGATGCCCGCCTCCAATAACACCATCTACTGCGCGTGGGCCGGGGAGTTACTGTTCCTGGCGGTATGGAAAGTCTTCGGCATCGCCGGGCTCTTCGCGTTGCGGTACGGAGCCGTGATCGCGGTCCTGGGACTTCTGGCTCTTCATGCCCGGCGTTGCGGGGTGCTGGCGCGTCCGGAAACGCCGTTAGTGATGTTGGTGACGGTGCTGGCCAGCGTGGCGGCCACCAACCCCAAGCCGGAAATGCTGTCACTGGTGTTATGGCACGCGCTGGTCTTCTGCTGGTTCGGCCTGTTACTGGCGCGGGATCGCGGAGGGAACCTGTTGCCGTGGATCTACGCCATGCCATGCCTCGTTCTGGTTTGGGTCAACACGCACGCCGTATTCCTTCTGGCCGCGCCCTTTCTCGCGATCGCCACGATCACAGGACTGATCCGGCTGCCCAGGCGCGAGGCCGGCCACATGGCCAAGGCGGCGGGGTTGTGTCTGCTGGCCACCATGATCAATCCGTACGGCCCACGATATCCCATTCAACTCATTTCGGGGGTGGTGCACTTCGCCGGGCGGCCCGACATCGCCTGGAACAACGAATACCAGCCGGCGACCGGAGCAGCCGGCCAGTATTACCACCTGCCGGAATTCCTGCTGTGGATGGCGCTTGGCCTGGCCGCCGCCTGCGCACTGAGCCGTCAGCGGCGTCTGGCGGTGGTGGTGCTGTTTTGGGCGTACGTCCCGTTCTACCTGATCTATGTGCGGTCCACCTTCATGCTGCCGGCCATCTTCGCGTACGGCGTGATAGAGTTGTCGCGCGGCGCCCATCCTGTCCGATTCAGGAATCTCAGCGGAGCGCTGGCGGCTGCCTTGTTTCTCTGGTTCGGCGGACGGGCCTTGTACGCCGCTCACAGTCACCCCCAAACCGACGCATGGGTGGGGTTTGGCATCGCGTATTCCCAGCCCGTGGAAGAAGCCGAATTCCTGGCGCTCGGCCATTTCGGGTCGCGTATTTACAACACTTATAACGCGGGCGGCTATCTGTTGTGGCGGCTGTACCCGCGCTACCAAGTGATGGTGGACGCGCGCAGTTTTCCCTACCTGAGCTGGTTCGATGAGTTGCGCCAGTTCTCTCTCACCCGGGATCTGAATCGGTTCGACGCGTTCCTCGGCCGGCATCCGGCCGATGTCGCGGTGGCCGATTTCCAGACGGATGCGGTCTGGCGGTCGTTCCTGAATACGCCGGGATGGCGGCCGGTATTCTACGGGCCCTCGGCAGCGGTGTTCGCTCCGGGCGCCGCCGGGGAACCAGTGCGATCGGCTCCGGGCCTTGGCCATCTGCGCAACGGCGCGGCGGCGGTCAAAGTGTTCGATTTCGCCATTGCGGTTTCGGACTATCGAACGGCCTGGGACCTGCTCGATCAAGTGCAAGGTCCGTTGCGCGGCCAGGTGGACGCGGCGACGCCGCAGCGCATGCGGGACTATCGCGAGGGCCACGAGGCGCTGCTTGCGCACGACTACCAGCGGGCGTGGACGCGGTTCAGCGCTTCCTTCCGCCATCACACCATCGACGGCAGGGACAACACGATTCTCCTGGTGTTGAAGGCCCTGGTTGAGATACGAGCAGATGACCCGAGAGCAGACAAGCTGCGAGAGGGGTTGAGGCGCCTGGTGGGGCAGCCGTAATCATGCCATTTTAGCCGGCTCAATCCGGGTCTAATAGTTCTCAGGATGTCCGGCATGGCCCGTCAACGGCACAGGAAGACCCGATCTCCGTTCTGTCCCACAAAGGACCATTTTCGAGACGGTTCGGGCAGGTCCGCGTCCAGGCGGAGCGGGTCTGGAGGTTAGGCCGTTTCTTGAGACCGACGCCGCTGAAGATGAATGCGGGAAGCTGAACCGCCCGGTGTTCCCGTCAAGGCGGCTCGCGGCGCGCCAGGAGCTCCGCGCGCAAGTCGAGGCGGCGGGCGCCGTTCATCCCGAGCACCAGGACAGTGGCTCGGCCAATGGCCGTAAGCCCTTCGATACGCGGACCCCGCCATGCAAAGTGCGCGGTTCCGTGTCAGGCCCCAAACCGGCCCCCAACGGGACCCAACAGGCCCCAACGGACTGCAACCGGGACACAAGAACGCCGACGAAGGCATGGTCATATAATGGCAGACATCATGCCACTAATCGACAAGGTGCAGCAAGACATGGTAGCCGCCATGAAAAGCCGCGAGGAAGCGCGCCTCAGCGCCCTGCGGATGATCAAGGCCGCCTTGATGAAACAGAAGGTGGATTCGCCCAAGCCGGTGGACGAAGCCGCCGAAATGGCCGTCCTGAAAACGCTGATCAAGCAGCGCATCGAGGCCGCGGACGCGTTTCGCAAGGCGGGCCGCGCGGAACAGGCGGACAAGGAAGAGGCCGAGCGCCGTCTGATCGAAGCCTACCTGCCGGCGGCGGCCACCGAGGCGGAAGTGGACGCGGCCGTAGCCGTCGCCCTGGCTGAGACCGGCGTCACGTCGCTCAAACAGATGGGAGTGGTGATGAAGGCGGCCCAGGCGCGGCTCCAGGGGAAGACGGTGGACGGCAAGTCGATGAGCGACAAAGTGAGGGCAAAACTTCAATGACGCCTCCCGAAGCGAAGAAATTCCGGTCGTACGTGCCGGACAAGACGGAGTTGCGCGAGTTCACCATCCGGGCCATCGTGCTGGGGCTGCTCATGACCGTGGTCCTGGGGGCGGCCAACCTGTACCTGGGATTGCGCGCCGGCATGACCATCGCGGCCACCTATCCGGCGGCGGTGATCGGCATGGCCATCCTGCGGCTGATGAAGGGCTCGATTCTGGAAGAGAACATGGCCCGTACGATCGGTTCCATCGGCGAGTCGGTGGCCGCGGGCGCCGTATTCACCATTCCGGCGTTCGTGCTGGCGGGCGTGTGGCCGGCGTTCGACCTGGAGCACGGCTACTGGAAATCGGTGGCGCTGATGGCGGTGGGCGGCACGCTGGGCATCCTGTTCGTGACGCTGCTGCGGCGGGTGATGGTGGAAGATCCGGACCTGCCGTTCCCCGAGTCGGTGGCCGCGGCGGAGATTCACAAGGCCGGCCAGCAAGGGGCCAGAGCCGCCAAGATTCTCTTCGCCAACATGGGCGTGGGGGCGGCAGTGTTCTTCCTGGGCGCCATTAACGCATTCGCCGCCAGCCGGGACTTCGTGCTGCGCGTAGGCGAACTGGGGAAGAGCATGGTGAAGCTGGCGCGAGCGCCGGGCGCGCCCACGGTGCCGGCCGGTGCCATGACGACGTTCTCGGCTCCGGCCATCAGCCCGGCGTATCTGGGCGTGGGATACATCATCGGGCCGCGATTGGGCGCGCTGAATTTCGCGGGTGGCGTGTTCGCGTGGGGCCTGCTGGTTCCGCTGCTGGCGTTTTTCCTGGGTCCGCAACTGGGGACGAACGCCACCAGCGAAGGCGACTGGGCGAAGACGGCGGGCGCCATCTGGTTCCACATCGTTCGGCCCATCGCGGTGGGCGGCATGCTGGTGGGCGCGTCGTACACGCTGTTCCGCATGCGCAAGAACCTGGGCATCGGCATGAAGCGCGCGGTGGCGGACCTGAAGAAATCCGCGGCGGCGCATGCATCCACCGGCCGCACCCAGCGCGACCTGAACAGCAAGGTGGTGTTCGGCGGGCTGGCGGCGGTGTTCGTCTGCATGGTGGCGCTGTACTACTACTTCGCGGGCCAGATCGCCGGGGCGGCGGTGGCGGCCATCGTGATGATCGTGCTGGGATTCTTCTTCGCGGCGGTTTCGGGCAACCTGGTGGGAATGATCGGCTCGTCGAACAACCCGGTCTCGGGGCTGACGCTGTGCACGCTGGTGATCGCGGCGCTGCTGATGGTGGCCATGGGGCTGCGCGGCAATGCGGGCATCGGCGCGGTGCTGGGGGTGGCGGCGGTGGTGTGCGTCTCCTCGGCGGTGGCGGGCGAAATGCTCCAGGACCTGAAGGCCGGGCACATTCTGGGCGGCACGCCGGCCAAGATGCAGATCGGCGACCTGCTGGGCATCGTGGTCGCCAGCATGGCGCTGTTCTTCCCGCTGATGTGGCTGCACCAGGCCTACACCTTCGGCACCGCAGAACTTCCGGCGCCGCAGGCGGGGCTGATGGCATCGCTGGCGCAGGGCATCGTGGGCGGCAACATGGCGTGGCCGCTGGTGGTGGTCGGCATCTTCATGGGATTCGGCCTGATCCTGGTGGAGGTGAAGAGCCCCATGCTGTTCTCGGTGGGCATGTACCTGCCGCTGGAGACCACCTTCGCCATCTTCGTCGGCGGTCTGTTCCGCTGGGCTACCGACAAGCTCCGCGACAAGGGCAACTTCAACGACGCGCAGAAGGCGCGCATCGAGAACGCCGGGGTGTTGACGGCCTCGGGGCTGATTGCGGGCGAGGCGTTGTGCGGCCTGGTGGTGGCGGGCTTCCGCGCGGCGGAGAAGAACCTGGAAAGCCAGACCCACAAGGTTGCCCACATCCTGCCGGACTGGACGTGGGCGGGGACGAACTGGCTGGCGCTAGTAGTGCTGGTGGCGCTGGCCGTGCTGATGATCCGGTTGCCGCTGAAGAACGCCGGCCGGCCGGACGAACCCGCGCCGCCCACGGCGATTATGTAGCATGGGAGGCATCATGAACTACTATCAAGAGCACCAAGCCGAGTTTCTGGAAGGGTTGAAGACGTTCCTGCGGATTCCCAGCATCAGCGCGCTATCGGAACACAAGCCCGATATCCGGCGCGCGGCCGAGTTCGCCAGGGACGAACTGCTGGGCGCGGGGATGACCTCGGCCGAGCTGATCGAGGACGCGAACGGCGGCAATCCGCTGGTGTATGGCCAATGGCTGGGCGCGCCGGGCAAGCCGACGGTGCTGTTCTACGGCCATTACGACGTGCAGCCGCCGGATCCGCTGGAGGAGTGGAAATCCCCGCCGTTCGAGCCCACCGTCCGCGGCGACGACATCTTCTGCCGCGGCGCCTGCGACGACAAGGGGCAGGTCTACATCCAGATCAAGGCCGTGGAAGGCCTCATGAAGATGCACGGCGCGCTGCCGGTGAACGTGAAGTTCCTGCTGGAGGGCGAGGAGGAAACCGGCGGCGAGCACATCGAGGCGTACGTGAAGAGCCAGCCGCTGCGGCTCAAGGCGGACGCCGCCATCGTGTGCGACACCGAGATGTTCGCGCCCGAGATGCCCACCATCTGCATCGGCCTGCGCGGGCTGATCTATTACGAACTGGCGGTCCAGGGCGCCAATCACGATCTGCATTCGGGCGTCTATGGCGGTGCTGCGCCGAATCCGATCATGGCAATCGCGGAGATCCTGTGCGCGCTGAAGGACCGCGACGGGCACATCCTGATTCCGGGGTTCTACGACCGCGTGGCGCCCCCCGCGGCCAAGGAGCGCGAGGCCTGGGCGCGGCTGCCCTTCGACGAAAGGGAATACACCGAAAAGGAAATGGGCGCCAAGGAACTGGTGGGCGAGCCCGGCGTTCCGGTGTTCGAGCGCGTATGGGCGCGGCCCACGGTGGAAGTACACGGCATCAAGGGCGGGTTCGTGGGCGAAGGCGCGAAGACGGTGATCCCGGCACGCGCGGTGGCCAAGATCAGCACGCGGCTGGTGGGCGACCAGCGGGTGGACGAATCCATCGCGCAGTTCGAGGCGGCGGTCAAGGCGGCGTGTCCGAAGGGCGTGACGGCGGAGGTGAAGCTGTTGAACGCGGGGGCGCCGTCGCTGACCAATCCCGACAATCCGTACATCCAGGCCGCGGCCGAAGCGATGAAGCAGGTTTTCGGGAAGGAGACGGTGTACATCCGCTCGGGCGGGTCGATTCCGATCGTGGGGGTGTTCGACACGCACCTGGGCGTGCCCAGCGTGATGATGGGCTTCGGGCTGCCCGACGACAATCTGCACGCGCCCAACGAGAAATTCCACCTGCCGAATTTCTACCGGGGGATCGAGGCGGTGGCACGCTACCTGGAGATGCTGGGGCAGTAGGATGCGCCCCGCCGACACCACCCCGGAAGCCTGGGAAGCGTATCTGGATCTGGTGCGGAAGATGCATCCGGAGGAACGGCTGCGGCGCGCGCTGGAACTGTCCGAAGAGGTGCGGCGCGCGGCGGAAGCCGGCTTGCGGCTGAAGTATCCGCGGGCGGACGAGCGGGAGATTACGTTGCGGAGAGCGCGCCTGGAGTTGGGGCGGGAACTGTTCCGCAAGGCGTACGGCGAGGCGGTATCCGATGAGTAGCGCGCTGGCCATGCTCGCGGGCGCGCTGGAGGGGCTGCGGATTCCCTATCTGATTGGCGGCTCGCTGGCCTCCTCGGCTCACGGAGTGTTGCGGGCGACGCTGGACGTGGACATCCTCGCGGGGGTGGCAGCCGGGCAGGCGGACGCGCTATGCGCGGCACTGGGGGATGGCTGGTACGCGGACGCGGAGGAGATCCGGCGGGCACTTGGCGCGGGCCGGGCGTTCAACCTGATTCACATGGCGTCCGTCAGGAAGTTCGACGTTTTCTCAGCGGTCAGCGAGTTCCACTTTTCCGAACTGGCGCGGGCAACTCGGCTGGAGATTGAAGTCTTCGGCGAGCGGGCGGAATATCCTGTGGCAACCGCCGAGGACATCCTGCTGGCGAAGTTGCTATGGTACCGGGCGGGCGGCGAGGTCTCCGAACGGCAGTGGGCGGATATCACGGGGATACTGGAGGCCAACCGGAAACCCGACTTCGGCTATCTGCGGGAGTGGGCGCGGAAGCTGGGAGTGGAGGCGCTGCTCAGTAGGGCGATGGCCTCTCAATAAATGGCGTCTGACCCCTTTTTATGCTTGCGCTTTTTGGGAAACAGCTTGTCGAGTTCGACAACACGCATCTCCGCGATGCTGACCCGCGGAATGTGCAGGCGCCAGCGTCCTGGCCGCAGGCCGGGATGATCGCTAAGCTCCATTCCGATTTCGACGGCTTCGTCATTCTCGTCGAGGAGGAAGCCGACCTCCTGGAGTTCGACGAGTTCGGCGAGCGGGGGATGCGAGAGTCCGTCGGCGGCCTCTTCGGCGACGGCGTCCTTCCAGCGGATGTACGCCAGCTTCATGTAAACATTAGGCTAAGCGACGGCGCTGCGGTTTGCAAGGGCCGCGCCCCTACTTCCCCGCCGCCGGCGCCTTCAGCGGATATGGCGGCCGGCGCATCGGCGGCGGCATCTTCTTCAAGCCGTCCAGCGCCAGATCGATGGCTTTCTCGAGTTGCGGATCGTGGCCGTCGATCACCAGGTCGGGACGCTGCTCGACGGGGTAGTCGGGGTCCACGCCGTGGTTCTCCACCACCCACTCGCCGCCGCCCTTGTCGTTGGGCTCCCACCATGCCCAGCCCGGCGCCGACACGCTCCCGCCGTCCAGCAGCGAGGGGTATCCCCCAATGCCGATCAACCCGCCCCAGGTGCGCGTTCCCACTATCGGGCCGATCTTCTCCTTCTTGAAATAGTACGGAAAGAGGTCGCCGCCCGAGCCGGCCTGCTCGTTCACGATCATCACCTTCGGCCCGAAGAACGCCTCCTGCGGCCAAAACTCCTTACCCTCGCGCGGCGCCAGCGCCAGCAACGGCCGCCGTCCCAGTTTCTCGGTGTAGAAATCCGGAGACCAGCCGCCGTGGTTGAAGCGTTCGTCGACGATCAGGCCGTCCATGCCCTGCTGCCCGGCGAAATACTTGTCGAACGCGCGAACGCCGCTTATCGACGTGTCGGGCACGTGCATGTAGCCGATCCGCCCGCCGGTGGCTTCCGCCACCTTCCGCCGGTTGTTCTCGACCCACGCCAGGTACCGCAGGTTGGATTCGCCGCCGATGGTCTTCACCACGATCTCCCAGGCGCCCTCCTCGCTCGGCTTGCCGTTCACCTTCAGCGTCACCAGCCGGTTCGCCAAGCCCTGGAAATAGGCCCAGGGCTCGCGATCGGCGCGCGCCACCTGGCCCTCGACGGCGATCAGGTAATCGCCCTCCTTTACTTTCAGGCCTGGCTCGGTGAGCGGCGAGCGGGTGTCGTCGGACCAGTTCTCGCCCCTGTAGATCCTGCGGATCTTGAAGAAGCCGCCAACGGCGTCGAAATCGGCGCCCAGCATGCCCACACCAACGCGCTTGACGGCCGGCAGGTCGCCGCCGCCCACGTAGGTGTGCGACGTGTCCAGTTCCGCGATCATCTCGCCGATGACGTAGTTCAGATCGCTGCGATGAGCCACCCACGGCAGCAGGGCTTCGTAGCGTTTGCCGATGGCCGCCCAGTCCGCGCCGCCCATTTTCGGATCCCAGTAGAAATCGCGTTCGATCCGCCACGCTTCGTGCAGCAATTCCTTCCACTCCTCCTTGGGGTCGGCCAGGACCTGCATTTCGCCGGTCGCGAGCTTGCCGTCGCCCACGTGTTTGCCGGGCGACGGCTCCACGATTCCGAAGGTACTCTCGGATGCGTAGAGCATTTTACCGCCGTCCTTATCCAGGGCGAAGCCGGCGATGCCCTGCATCACCACTTTGTCTTCCCGCTTCTTGACGTCGAAGACATGCAGCGAGCCCGCCGGCTGGTGCGCCCCGGGCCTTCCCATCTGCGTCTCCTCCATGGGGATGGAGAGGTAGAAAATCTTGTCTTTGCGGGCGTCCAGATCCCCGTAGCTTCCAGGCGGCACCGGCACGCGGGAAATGCGGCCGGCAAGCCCGTCCAGGTCGATCTGAATGGGCTTGACTTCGTCCTTCTTCTCGTCGGCCTTCTTGGCTTCGTCGGGTTTCTTGTCGTCCGGTTTGGCAGCTTCCCCGGCCTTCTTGTCCTCGGGTTTCTGTTCGTCCGGCTTCTTAGCGTCGTCCGCCTTCTTGTCGTCAGGCTTCTTCTCGTCCGCCTTCTTATCCACGCCTTTCTCTTCGTCGCTTTGGGGTGCGAACGGCGCGGCTTCATCGGCCTTCAGCGTGAGGGCGAAGATGCCGGTGGTGTACTCGTAACTGAAGCGCTGATCGAAGCTGCCCGAACTGGGGTAGAAGAAACGGTCCGACAGGAAGTACAGGTACTTGCCGTCCGGGTCGAATACCGGATGCGCGTCATCATAGAGGTCCTGGCTGATCGGCGAAACCTTCCTGGTTTCGAGCGAGTACAGGTACAGGTTGTCCTTATCTTCCCCGTTCACCGGCTTGGAGTACGCCATCCAGCGGCTGTCCGGAGACCACGACGCTTTCAGGAACCCGACGTACTCGGCGGTGTCCACCAGCACCGGCTCCTTTTTGTCGATATCGACATACCACAGCCGCAGTTTCTTGTCGGAATAGGAGATCTTCTTGGAATCCGGCGACCACACGGGCGCATAGCGGTACCGCGTATCGTCGCCGTCCTTGGTGACGCGGATTTCGTCGCCGCCCTTCTGCGGCCGCAGGTACAACTCCCACTCGCCGGTGCGATCCGAGAAGTACGCGATCCACTCTCCATCCGGCGACCATGCGGGGTCCACTTCGTGCACCGCCGGGCTGTTGGTGAGGTTGCGCGGATCGCCGTGCTCGGCCGGCACGGTGAAGATATCGCCGCGGGCTTCGAACACCGCCCGCGCGCCGCTGGGCGAAATGTCGGCGCTCGATACCCGGCTGCCCAGGCTGCGCATCTCCGGCCGCGCGGCCACATCGTCGCTGGCCACGAAAATGGGGATCTGCGTGGCCTTCCCCTTTTGCAGATCGTATGAGCAGAGCAAGCCGCCGTTCTCGTAAACGATCGCGTCGGGGCCCAGGCTGGGCCACTTGATGTCGTACTCGGTGTAATTAGTCAGCTTGGCGACTCGCTTGCTCCCCAGGTCGCAGCGGTACAGGTTCATGACGCCGTCGCGGTCGCTGATGAAGTAGACGGCGTTGCCGCGCCACATGGGGAACATGTCCATGGCTTCGCTGGTGGGCAGCGGTTCGTAGGTGTGCTTGGTCAGGTCGAAAATGGCGATGGGACTCTTCCACCCGCCGCGATACCGCTTCCATGTGCGCATCTCCTGCGAGGTCATGTTGTAGGCGATGCGCTGACCATCGGCCGAGAAACTGGCCAGCGAGGCGCGTGGAATGCTCAGCATCTCGGGCAATCCGCCCTCGGGCGAAATCAGGAACAGGCGGGTGTAATCGGGCAGGTCGCTGGCCCGCGTGGAGCGGAACAGGATGCGGCCGTCCGGCGACCAGCCCAGCACCATGTCGTTGGCCGGATGATAGGTCAACCGCCTGGGTTCCCCTCCGCTGGCCGGGACCACGAACACATCCGAGTTGCCGTCGTATTCGCCGGTGAAGGCGATCCACTTGCCGTCGGGCGAGAACTTGGGATACAGTTCGTCCCCCGGATGCGCCGTCAGCCGGCGCGCCGGGCCGCCCTTCGTGGAGGAGATCCACAGGTCCCCGGCGTAGGCGAAGACCACCTGGTCATGCCAGATGTCCGGGAAGCGCATGAGGCGCGTCTCTCCTTGCGCGGCCGCGCGCAGGGAACCGGGCCCGATCAGGATCGGAAGAACCGCGGCAAGCAGCATTGAACGAACGGTCATCACCAGGAATCCTCCAGTGGCTATAGACGGTTGGAGGGACGGCGCGGTAGCCCCGTCCGACGCAACAGATCTATCATACGAGACTGCCGGCATACCGTTCCAATCGGTTGCCGGGTCCTCCGATGGAAACAGGCGAGGAGAAAAGCGCTCGATGGGCCGCACCGGCATTTGCGCTCCGGCGGCAACCGTACCCGCTGCCGAGGCGGTCTCCACCGTTTCGCGAAAGTTTCGCGGGGCGGACCGGAGTCGGAATGTCCAGCAAGCGAAGTCTGCTGGTTGTGGTTCATGCTGTGAAAGGAGGGCGTATCCGCCTGATCAGCGCACGCTCGGCGACGAAGCATGAGAGACGCAACTATGAAGAAACCTCCCTCTAAGCGCTGTGCCCCTGAGATGAGGGCGGAGTACGACTTTTCGGGAGGCGTTCGGCGCAAGTACGTGGACAAGTACCGCAGGGGAACCAACGTGGTGCTACTTGACCCGGAGTTGGCCGAGGCTTTCCCGGATTCGAAGTCGGTGAACGACGCGCTCCGGGCGCTGGTCGCGATCGCGGCACGGGCTGAGACGCGCAGGCGCGTTTGAGTGGAGGCCCCGCGAGGCGGCCCCGCAGTCTAAATCGCCGCATGGGCGGCGGCCACGCTCGGGAGAAGGCCCGCCAGGGCGGGCGGTTACTCGTAGGGAATTTCCACTGCGGAAAAGCTGCCAGGGGTCGCCGCGTTTACGGCTGCTACTACCTGCGCAACATGGGGCTTAATCAGACTCCACCGCCCCAGACCCAGCACCACAATCGCAATCTTCCGGCCTCCAAGGTTCTGCTGGTAGCTGAGATTCTTGTCCGTCGTTACCAGGACCTCAAACCCCGCGGCTTCGGCTGCATTCAGCAAGTCGCCGTTTCCCAGTTCTTCCCACCCACGGGCGCGGGCCTCTGTGACCATGTGCCGATCGATCAAAAACCGGGCAAGCGTTCGCGGCGTGCCATTATCGAAAAGAACCAGCATCAGGGTCGGGGCGCAGCCATTTCCGCAGTGCGCGCGGCGAATTGGAGGACGGCTTGAACCTGCTCCCGCGTAACGCCGAATTCCCGCACCAGTTCGTCAACGCTCATGTCTTGTAGGTTCTCGAACACCGTGGACACGGGTGTGCGCGTGCCCCGGAACACCCATGCGCCGCTGCGCTTTCCGGGAATGCTCTCCACGGCCGGGCATTGTGACCAATCGAGATTCGGCATGATCTATGCTCCTTCTCCAAGGATACCGTGTACTTTGTCCGGGCGTCCGCTCCGCGAATGGACACCGTTACTCAGATCCGCCGGCTCAGTTGCCCGCGAGTTGGCTGATCAGCCAGACGCTCAGGTCGTAAAGATCGAGGGCCTCTTGCCCGGAGATTTCGCCGCCGTGGCTAGACTGGCGACGCAGCTCGTTGAGACGCCAAGCCCGGGAGGGGTCCCAGCTTAGTATTCGGCGCTTCGGCCTCCGCCAACTGTTGTTCTTTTCAACAAACAGGCCCGAATCGCAGTAAAATGTGGGTGTATGCTCACGCGGCGCGGGTGGATCATCGGGGCCGGCTCTTTGGGGGTTTCCGCGCTCCTGCCGGCGGCGCAGGCGACGGATTGGCCGCAGTTCCGTGGGGCGGACCGGAGCAACATCTCGAAGGAAACCGGCCTCGCTCGCAAGTGGCCGGCGGGCGGGCCGAAGCGGCTCTGGTCGGTTCCGGTGGAGCAGGGGTATGCCGGCGCGGCCATCGTCGGCGGGGCGCGTCTACCACCACGATTACGACGTGAAGAAGTCCGAGTGGATCGTCAACTGCCGCGCGCTGGCCGACGGCAAGCCGATCTGGCAGTTCCGGGAAGCGCGCGAGATCCGGCCCAACCATGCCATCACGCGCACGGTTCCGGCGGTGGACGGGCGGTTCGTCGATTTCGCTCGACCCAAAGGCCGTGCTGCATTGCCTGGACGCCAAGACGGGCAAGCAGGTCTGGCGCAAGTGCCTGGTGACGGAATACAAGGCGACGATCCCTTCGTGGTACAACGGGCAGAACCCGCTCGCAGGAAGCGGACCGGGTGATCATCGCCACGGGCGGCGCGGCCATTCTGGTGGCGCTCGACAAGGCCACCGGCAAGGAGATCTGGCGCACGCCGAATCCGGGGCAACTGTTCATGTCGCACGCGTCGGTGATGCCGGCGGTGCTCGGGGGCGTGAAGCAGTATCTGTATGGAACGCTCGCGGGACCGCTGGGCGTGGCGGCCAAGGACGGCAAGCTGCTGTGGACGTTTCCGCGCAAGTTCAACGTGGCGGTGGCGCCATCGCCGATCGCGGTCAACGAAGAGTTGGTCTTCATGACCGCCAGTTACGACGCGGGCTGCGTGATGGTTCGTGTGCGGCGCACGGGAGACGCATTCCAGGCGGAGAGCGTGTTCGACCTGAAGAACAACGAGTGGAACTCCGAGGTCCACACGCCCATCGTTTACAAGGGCCACATGTTCGCCGTAGGGAAGAAGAAGCGCGGCCTGTTCACTTGCCTGGGCTTCGACGGCAAGGAAGTGTGGACCAGCGAGGGGAAAGCCTCGTTCGGACTGGGCAGCTTCCTGCTGGCCGACGGCATGTTCTTCGTGCTCGATGGCGATACGGGCAAGCTGCATCTGATCGAGGCGAGCACGACGGGGTACAACGAACTCGCCAGCGCTCCGGTTCTCGCGGGGAGGAAGTCTGGGGACCGATGGCATTGTCGGACGGCAAGCTCGTGCTGCGCGACTTGACTAAGATGATATGCCTCGATGTTAGAGGGTAAGCGAATGCAATACCGGCACGTTCAGGTCATAGACGGCAAGGGCGGCTTGCGCGGCATCGCGGTGGATGGGCACGGGCGCGGCAGACTCTATGCCGCGGGCGATTCCGAAATCAAGGTCTTCGATGCCGCGGGCCGGGTGATGCGGCGATGGGCGACTTCGCGGCCGGCGCAGTCCGTCGCGGTGGCGAGCGATGGCGCGGTATACGCCGGCGAGTTCGGGCAGATTGAGATTTTCGACGGCGCCGGAAAGCTGCGCGACACCTGGCGGGACGAAAAGCTGCTCGGGCGCGTGACGGCCATCGGATTCACCAGGGACTGCGTGCTGGCCGGGGATGCGGCGGACCGCGCCATCCGGCGCTTCGACCGCGGCGGCAGGTTCCTCAACAACATCGGCAAAGACAACCCGGTGAACGGCCTGCTGATCCCCAACGGCGTGGTGGATTTCGGCGTGGACGCCGCAAGGCACGGTCTACGCGGCCAACCCGGGCAAGCATCGCGTGGAGCGTTATGCGCCGGGCGGCGAGTTGCTCGGGCACATCGGGCGGTTCGACGGGATCGATCCGGCGGGGTTCACGGGCTGCTGCAATCCCACCAACGTGGCCATCCGCGACGCCATCTACACCACGGAAAAGGCCGGCCCGCGGGTGAAGGCCTACGATTTCAGCGGGAAACTGCTGGCGGTGATCGCGACGGAACCATTCGACGCCAACTGCAAGAACATGAGCATCGCGGTGGATTCGCGTGGCCGCGTCTATGTGGTCGATACGGTGAAGGCTGCGATCTTCGTTTTCGAACCGGTGAGCGTATGAGCGAAGACCCTACAAGGCGCGACCTGTTCGCCACGGTGGCGCGCGGGACCGTGCTGGCGGTGCTGGGCGGGGGCGCGGGCTTCCTGGTCAAGAAGGCCAACGGGCAGGTTGTGTGGCAGGTGGATGCTTCGCGGTGCATCAACAGCCGGCTGGGCGACCTTGGCGTGGAGGCGTGCAATCTCTGCACCACGGAGTGCGTGGTGGCGCTGTCGGCGGTGCGCGCGGTGAACGAGTATTCCAAGTGCGGCCGCTGCAACATCTGCCCGGCGTATTTCAATATCACCAGCGCGGTGAACGAACTGGGGCAGCCCAGCGAGAAGCTCTGCCCGCGCGACGCCATCGCGCGCAAGCCGATCGGCAAGGTCGATCCCGAAGACCCGGCCAACAACTTCTACGAGTACATCATCGACGAAGAGAAGTGCGACGGCTGCGGAAAGTGCGTTATGAAATGCAAGGAGCCGCTGGGCTTGGGGTCGATCACGCTGCGGGTCCGCTACGACAAGTGCGTGAATTGCAACCGCTGCTCTATTTCGAAGGCGTGTCCGCAGAATGCCCTGATGCAACTGCCTATCGACCGAGGCTCTGCAGCCGGCCGAGATCAAGCGGCCGGGATAGCATGAGCGGCATTCCAAAGCTTGGGCGCGCGCTGGCGGCGATTCTTGGGCTGCTCTGTCTCGCGCCGGGCGCCGTACGGACTGCGCCGGCCCAAGCCATGCCGTACCAGCGACCCGTGGACACGGCTCCGCAGGCAGGATGCCATCGGCGGCGGCTACAAGACACCCGCGGTGCAGAAGTCCGTTGCCTCGGGACTACTGGCTGCAGGTTCTGGACGTGGTGGCGTTGGGAGCGGCCATGGCGATGTCGGTCTGGCTGGTTCTCAAGCGGCGCAGCCGAAGATGGCTGGTGGCGCTGGCCATCGGCTCGCTCGGCGTATTTCGGCTTCTACCGCGAGGGCTGCATCTGCCCCATCGGCTCGCTGCAGAATGTGGTGGTGGCGATTGCCGATCCCCGGTACTCCATCCCGATGGTGGTGACGGCGACCTTCGTTCTGCCGCTGGCGGTGGCCCTGTTCTTCGGCCGCGCCTTCTGCGGAGGCGTTTGCGCGCTGGGCGCGATTCAGGAACTGGTGGTGCTGCATCCGGTGCAGGTGCCGCGCCGGCTCGACCGGGCGCTGGGCCTCTTGAAGTATGTGTACCTCGGCCTCGCGATCCTCTTCGCCGTGAAGCCGGCGCTGGCGCGCGATTTCCTGATCTGCCGGTTCGACCCGTTCGTGGGGTTCTTCCGGCGAACGGGCGCTCCGCACATGCTCCTGCTCGGCGGGGCCTTTCTGGTGGCTGGTATGTTCGTGGGACGGCCTTATTGCCGCTACCTCTGCCCCTATGGCGGTCTGCTCGCCTGGTGCGCGCGGTTGGCCCGCCACGGCGTGACCATCACGCCGGACAAGGAGCTGGATTGCGGCCTCTGTGCCGCGGCCTGCCCCTATGGCGCCATCGAGGAGATGCGGGCCGTCGGCCGCAATTGTCTGTACTGCGCCCGATGCTACTCCTCGTGCCCCCGCGACGGCGATCTGGCGCACGCCAAGGCGCGGTTGGTCCGGCTGAAGGGAGCCGCGCCCTCATGACCGGCGAGAGGCGGCGATCGATAGCGCGAATCGGGAGCCTGATTGCCGGTTCGCTGGTGGCGTTGTGCGTCGCGATTCTGGTGGTGGATTATGCGGTGGCGAGCAGGCGTGCGCCGCTGGACGATAAGGTCGTCAAGAGCTTGCAGCAACAGACGAAGAGCGACGCTTCGCTCGCGCCGGCGCTGGCGGCCGAGCAGAAACGAGTAACGACTGCGCGGCTCGCGCGGAAGAGCAGGGACAACGGCCTGGCGTGGGTGCTGATCGCGGCGGCGGCGGCGTTTCTGACGTTGGCCAAGGGATTGGTCACACAGCAGAAGCCTTCGGCTCCCAGTGGCAAGAGCGCGACCAGGGGGTCGCGCGCGGACGGGGGCGTCCGCCCTACTTTGGCGGCCGAAATGGATCTGAGCTTCGTGGATGAGCTGGTGGCGCGGATGGGGCGCGGCAAAGAGGCTGCCATTCCGCTGCTGCAAGCCATTCAGACGCACTACCGCTACCTGCCCGATGAGGCCCTGCGCCGCCTTTGCGAGCTGACTGAAATCACGCCCGCCGAGATCGCGGGCACATCGTCGTTCTACGGCCAGTTCCGCCGCTCGCCGGTGGGCGAACACATCGTCCGCGTCTGCCACGGGACGGCTTGCCACGTTTCCGGAGCACGCCAGATCACCGAGGAACTGCGGCGGTATCTGGCGATCCCCGACGGTGAAGATACCGATGCCGCGCGCATGTTCACGCTCGATGAGGTGGCCTGCCTGGGGTGTTGCAGCCTGGCGCCGGTGCTCATGGTGGATGGTCACACCGCGGGCAAGCTGACGCCCGCCACGGCGTGCGATGCGCTGAAGGTGACCGCATGAGGCGTGGCGCAGTCGAGATCCGGATCGGCCTCGGTTCCTGCGGCGTCGCCAGCGGCGGCGAGCCGGTGCGCGACGCGCTCGAGCGGGCGGCGCGCGAGGCGGGCGCTGGTGGCGTCGTCAAAGCGGTGGGCTGCAACGGGATGTGCTATCGCGAGCCGCTGGTGGAAGTGGTGGGGGCGGACGGGGACGCAGTACTTTATGCCAACGTGACGGCGGAGAGTGCCCGGGTGATCGCGCGGAGGCATATCCGGACCAGGCGTGTTTCGGCGTGGGTGAGGTGGAAGCTCGAAGACGGGCGAGCTTCGCTCGCCGGGCGGGTTGACAACCCGCCGCAGGTTGACAACCTGCCCCACATAACACCTCGCGTGGTGCTCGAAAACTGCGGCGTCATCGACCCGCTGAACATCGACGACTACCTGGCGCGCGACGGGTACCGCGCTCTGGCGATGGGGCTCTCTCCGGAGGAGGTGATCGCCGCGATTTCCGAGTCGGGTCTGCGCGGGCGAGGGGGCGCGGGGTTTCCCACGGGGCGGAAATGGGCGCTGGGGCGCGCGCAGGCGGACTCGGTCAAATATGTTATTTGCAATGGCGATGAAGGCGACCCGGGCGCATTCATGGACCGACTGGTGCTGGAATCCGACCCGCACCGCGTGCTGGAGGGGCTGGCCATCGCGGCATACGCCATTGGCGCCTCCGAAGGCTACCTGTACATTCGCGCGGAGTACCCGCAGGCCGTGCGCCACACGCGGGAGGCGATTCGGCAGGCCGAGGAGCGCGGATGCCTCGGGCGGCTGCGCCTGGAGGTCCGCGAGGGCGCGGGCGCTTTCGTCTGTGGCGAGGAGACCGCGCTGATTCAATCGCTCGAAGGGAAACGCGGCATGCCGAAGCTGCGGCCTCCGTACCCTATCGAACGCGGGTTTCGCGGACACCCGACCCTCATCAACAACGTCGAAACGCTGGCTTCGGTGCCGTGGATTATTCGCCACGGCGCCCGCGCGTTCGCCGCGCTCGGCACCGCGGGCAGCCGGGGGACCAAGGTCTTCGCGCTGGCCGGGAAGATCCGGCGCGGCGGCCTGATCGAAGTTCCCATGGGCATCACCATACGCGAAGTGGTGGAGGATATCGGCGGCGGCATCGGCGGCGGGCGGCGATTCAAAGCCGTGCAACTCGGCGGTCCGTCCGGTGGGTGCATCCCGGCGCGGCTGGCCGATACGCCGATCGACTACGACGCTTTGGCCGAGACCGGCGCCATCATGGGATCCGGGGGCCTCGTGGTGCTCGACGACCGCGATTGCATGGTCGATATCGCGCGCTTCTTCCTGAAGTTCACGCAAGCCGAATCTTGCGGCAAGTGTACCTTTTGCCGGATCGGCACCAAGCGAATGCTCGAAATCCTGGAGCGCCTGTGCGAGGGGGTGGGCCGGACGGACGACCTGGAGAAGCTCGAAACGCTGGCCGATTACCGTCAGCCGCGCCAGCCTGTGCGGGCTCGGCCAGACCGCGCCCAACCCGGTGCTGACCACGCTCCGGTACTTCCGCGACGAGTACGAAGCGCACCTCCACGAGCGGCGCTGCCCGGCGGGCCGCTGCCCGGCGCTGATCCGCTACCGCGTGACGGACAATTGCATCGGCTGCACGCTGTGCGCGCAAGCCTGCCCGGTGGGCGCTATCCGGTATCGCCCGTACGAGAAGCACGAGGTGGACGACCGACTCTGCACGCGTTGCGACATGTGCCGCCAGGCCTGCCAGGACGACGCGATCGAGGTGACATAGCCGCGCCATGATTAGCTTGACGATCGACGGGCGGCGGATCGAGGTGAAGGCGGAGACGACCGTTCTCGAGGCGGCCAGCCGGCTGGGCATCCGCATCCCGACGCTGTGCCACGTGCCCGGAATCGAGCCGGCTGCGTCGTGCTTCATTTGCGCGGTGCGGATCGAAGGCCGCCGCACGCTGGCGCCCGCCTGCGCGATGCCCGTGGCGGAGGGCATGGTGGTGGCGACCGCCAGCGCGGACGTGCGCGCGGCGCGCCAGATGGCGCTGGAACTGCTGCTCTCGGATCACGCCGGAGAGTGTGTGGCGCCGTGCGCCGCCGAGTGCCCGGCCGGGCTCGACATACCGGGGTTCGTGTACGGCATCGCGACGGGGGACAATCGCCGCTCGATGGAGGTCATCGCCCGCCGGCTGGCGCTCGCGGGTTCGCTGGGGCGCATCTGCCCGCGATTGTGCGAGCGCGAGTGCCGCCGCTCGGACTTCGACCAGGGCCTGGGGATCGGCGCGCTGCACCGCTATGCGGCCGACGTGGACGGGGCGGCGGCCACGCGCTACCTGCCGCGGCGTGCGCCATCCACCGGGAAATGGGTGGCCATTGTGGGCGCGGGGCCGGCGGGCCTGGCCGCCGCTTACTACCTTCTGCAAAAGGGCCACGAGTGTACGCTGTTCGACGGCCATCCGCTGCCAGGAGGCATGCTGCGCTACGGAATCCCAAGCTACCGCTTGCCGAAGGATGCGCTGGATGCCGAAATCGAGACCATCCTGCGGCTGGGCGCGCGCTTGCGCATGGGCGAGCGCTGGGGCGAGCACTTCACCCTGAAAGGCTTGTGCGACTGGCACGACGCGGTGTTCCTGGCCATCGGGGCGCAACGCGCCCAGGGGCTCGGCTGCGTTGGCGAGGAATACGCGCTGGCGGGGACCGAGTTTCTGCGTCGCGTGGCCAGCGGGAATCCGCCGCCGTTGGGCGGCGACGTGGTGGTGGTGGGCGGCGGCAATACCGCCATGGATTGCGCCCGCTCCGCGGTGCGGTTGGGCGCACGGAGTGTTCGGGTGCTCTACCGCCGCGGCCGGCAGGAGATGCCGTGTCTGATGGAAGAGGTGGAGGGCGCGGAAGCCGAAGGCGTGCAGATCGACCTGCTCGTTGCGCCGGTGCGGCTGGAACGGAACGGCGAGAGCCTGTCGCTGACGTGCCGGCGGATGACGCTGGGCGAAGCGGACGCCTCGGGGCGGCGCCGGGCGGTCGAGGTGGAAGGCTCCGATTTCACCATCGAGTGCTCCACCGCGATCGCCGCCATCGGGCAATCGGTGGATGTAACGCTGGCGAAGCGCGAAGGGCTGGAGGTGACCGCATGGGGCATCGCCGCCAATGCGAGGACGCTGGCGACCAACCTGCCGCGCGTGTTCGCCGGGGGCGACGCGGTGCTGGGCGCGGACCTGGCGGTGCGCGCGGTGACGGCGGGCAGAATGGCCGCGGCGTCGATTCATCAATTGCTGTCAGGCGAAGCCGTCACGGGTGAGCCGGCGCTGGCGGGCATCGCCATGCGCCCGGTGGACGACGCCGAGCGGGCCGCGCTCTTCCGCTCGATCGAGAAAGCCGCGCGCGTGCGGGCGCCCGAGATCCCCATGGAGCGGCGCGTGGCGGGTTTCGACGAGGTGGAAAGCCGGCTACCGGAGGAGGACGCAGCCCGGGAGGCGCGCCGCTGCCTGACCTGCGGCTGCCGCAAGGCGGACTGCTGCCGGGTGCGGGAGCTTGCGACCGAGTACGGCGTGGATGTGTACCGTTTCGCGGGCGCGCGCCGGCGGTTTTCGCAGGATCTGTCGCACGCCGAGGTGATCTACGAGCCCGGCAAGTGCATCTGCTGCGACGCGTGCGTGCGGATTGCCTCTGCCGCGGACGAGGAGCCGGGGCTGGCGATGATCGGCCGCGGCTTCGACGTGGCCGTGGCCGTGCCGTTCGGCGAGCCGTTGTCGAGCGGGCTGCGCAAAGTGGCGCGGCAATGCGCCGAGGCTTGCCCGACGGGCGCGCTGGCATTGCGCACAGCGCGAGCGTGCGATATGTGCACGATTGGCAGGTAGGGGCGGCGGGTTGATCGCGCAGGCGAGCTCCGCTCGCCGGGCGGGTTACCAACCCGCCGCAGGTTGACAACCTGCCCCACAAAACCCGCGCTCAGAACAGCACCTTCACCGCGAATTGCACCCGCCGCGGATCCTGCGCGGAAACTACCTGGCCGAACGTGGGCGATCCGATGAAGTTATCGGGGAGGTTGTAATTCGCGCGATTCAAGGCATTAAAGAATTCCGTGCGGAATTGGAGGTTGAGCCGGTCCGTGATGGCGGTGTTCTTGACAATCGAGAGGTTTACCGAACGCAGGCCTGGGCCGTCGAGAATGTCGCGGCCGGCGTCGCCGAAATGGCCGTAGGGCGGGACGGTGAACGCGGCGGTGTTGAACCACTCGCCCGGTGTGGGACCGGAGAGCTTGGGATTGCCGGCCACATTCGGCCGGTCGCCGGCGCCGAAACCCAATTGCGAGATGCCGGTGTTGGCGTTGTCGGTATCCGGCAGCAGCGCCACGGTGAACGGCCGGCCGGTCTGGAACGTCAGCACGCCGAAACTCTGCCACCCGCCGAGGCGCGGATGGCTCTTGAGCAGCGGCAGATCGTACCCGTAGCCGAGCGTGAAGCGCTGGCGGATGTCGAAATCGGAGCGGCCGCGTTCCGCGCCCAGGTCGTATGCGTTCTGCGGAAAGTTTGGATCGCCGGTGGTGTTGAAGAAGCCGGAGGCATCGTCGATGGACTTGGCGAACGTATAGGACGCGAGCATCGACAGTCCTTGCGAAAGGCGCTGCTGGAAGCGGGCCTGAAGGCTGTGATAGGTGGAATTGGCCTGCGACTCGATGATGTCGATCTCGGAGAAGTTCGGGTTCGGACCGGGGTTCTGCCGGTTGACGGAAGGACGCGGCTGGTTGATGTTGCGCGAGTCGACCAGGCGCGTGCCCTTCGATCCCACGTAGGCAATCTCGATCACCCGCGGGTTTCCAAGCTGTCGCTGAACGCCGAGATTCCATTGCTGCATGTAGGGTGTGCGAAGGTTGCGCTGGAAGGCGATGGCCGATCCGGGATAGGGGAACGGGAAGTTGCTGGGGAACGGATTCTCGAGCGACAGGTTTACCAGGCCCGGAACCGGATAGTAGACGTTGAAATTATAGTAAGGCGCGCTGAAGTAGATACCTTCGCCGGGCGCGAACGAGGATTGGTCGTAGTAAATCCCATACGCCGCCCGGAGCGCGGTGGTGTTATGCCCGCCCGGCGACCACGCCAGACCGATGCGCGGAGCGATGTTATGGTAGTCCGGACTGTAACCACCGCGGGGAAACCCGCCCTGGCCCAGTTGGACAAGGGAGCCGGTTGCCGGATTGTACACATCGGCGCGATTGGCGGCGTCGACGGCGGGGGAGTTGTACTCGTAGCGCAATCCCAGCGTCAGCGAGAGGCTCGGGCGGGCGCGCCAGGTGTCGGCGGCGAAGAAGTCGTAGCTGCGGGTGCGCAGGTGCTGCGGATTGTTCTCCGTCGCGCCGCCGGTCTCCGTGGGCGCACCGAGCAACAGCTCTTCGAGCGGGTTGCCCAGCAGGAGACCGGTGAAATTGAAAAAACCGTGGGATTCGATGTCGCGGAAGGCGTTCTGTTGCAGCAGGCGGAGGTCGAGTCCAAACTTCACAAGGTGCCGGCCCCGCACCCAGGTAGCGGTGTCGGCAAGCTGATAGGTGTTGGTGGTTCCGTGCTCCGGACTGGTGGGTTCGTTCCCGACCGGCGAGAAGCCATTGACCGAAATCAACGTCAATCCCCAATCGCGCGGATTCGCGGAAAGCTCCGGAAGACCGAGCCGGTGGTTGATGCTGGTTCCCTGGCCCTGCGGGTAGTCGCCGTTCGAGACCCGGTTGAGGGTCAGATGCACTTCGTTCAGCAGGTAAGGCGAAAATGCGTTTGATTCGCCCACCAAGGCGTTCTGCGACCGGCTCGGAATACGGAGGCCGTAACCCGGCACGGCGGGGTCGCCGGACGAACCGGCGAACGGCTCGAACAAGTTGTCGTTCGCGAAGCTGTATCTTGCGAAGAGCTTGCCGCCGGATTGCCCGAAGTACTGTTCCAGCTTGGCGTCGAACTGGTTCAGGCTGTCGGTGAGCGAGGGCGAGGATACGAAATTCGCTCCGGGCACGTTGCGGTCCGGCTGGGGATAGAGCGCCGCAATCGCGAGGCCGATCGGGTTCAAATAGTATTGCGGCAGCTTGCCGCCGGGGACGGGCTGCCCGGTGGTTGGATCGACCGCCGGCAGGCTGCCTTGCGAGAAGTCGCCGGCGCGCTCGGCGAGGGTTGGCACATTGGAGACCAGCGTCTGCCCGGCCGCCATCCGCGTGCCCTCGTAATCGGCGAAGAAAAACGTCTGGCTCTCGACCAGCGGACCGCCGAGCGTGGCGCCAAACTGGTTGCGCCGGTACGCGGGCGCCGGCCGATCGGAAGGCGCGAAAAAGTTGTCGCCATCGAGCGCGCCGTTGCGGAAGAACTCGTAAGCGGAGCCGTGAAACTGGTTGGCGCCGCCGCGTGTGACCACGCTGATCTGTCCGCCGGCGTTTCTGCCGAAGCTGGAATCGTAGGTGGACGTGACGGCATCGAACTCCTGGATTGCGTCCAGGGGCGGCGTCACGCCCACGCCGTTCAGCTTGGGATCGCCGTTGTAGGCTCCATCCAGCAGGAAGTTGTTGGCGTCCTCGCGCGCGCCGTTGACGCTGATGGAGAAAGCGCCGCGGACCGACCCCGCCGAGCCTTCGGCCGGCGGCAGGACCCCTGGCAGCAGCAGGCTGAGCTGGTAGAAATCGCGTCCATCGAGAGGCAGGCCGAGAATCTCCCGCGTGTCGATGACGCCGCCCATGGCCGGCGAATCCGCACGCACCATCGGCGGGGGGTCATACCAGGCGATGGTGAGGGAGCCCAGACTGCTCAGGGCGATCTCGAGGCGGACCTCCCGGTCCACTTCCATCGTCAATGTGCGGGCGTGCTTCTTAAAGCCGGGGCTTTCCGCTTCCAGACGATATTCGCCGGGCGGGACGGCGGCAATCGCGAACTCTCCGCGCTCGTCGCTGGTTGCGGTCAGGTGAGCGCCGGTTTCAAGGCTGGTCAAGGTGACCCTCGCGCCCGGCACTGGCGCGCCGGCAGAGTCTGTAATCGCTCCTCTGACAACGCCGGTGACGGTCTGGGCGTGCGCGGAGGCGATTAGGGCGAGTACGGCGATGGTGAGTCTTACGTGGCTCATGAGTCTGGTTTACGCGATTCCTATCTCAATAGTTCACTTGCCACGCGGGGGCCGAGTCCGGTGCCAAAGCAGGTGGCTACTTCGAAACATATCACGCGGCAGTTGTCATGGGAAACTGCGATACGCGAAAGCGTGTGCGACGCGCCGGAAACCGGCCCCACTTCCGGACGGGCGCGGGAGTAAGCTGGTAGAGTTCGGACGGGAAAGGAAGTCAATCCGTGACGATGAAAAGGTATCGGGCAGTTCTCTCGCTGGCGGCGGCCGCCTGCGTCTCCGGGGCTCTCATGCCGGCGGGGGCGGCGGACTTGACGGTTTATTTCGGCACCCACACGGCGGGGCCGGGCAAGGGCTTTTCGGTTTCCCGCTTCAACACGGAAACGGGCGCGCTGAGTAAGCCCGAGTTTCTGCTGGAAACTCCCGCGCCGGCCTATTTCGTGATCGCGCCGGGCGGCCGCCGCTTGTACGCCTGCAACTCGACGGGATTCGTCAGCGCGTATTCCATCGACGCGGCCACGGCGCGGCTGTCGCTCCTCAACCAGAAGCCCAGCGGCGGCGGCGACCCCAGTTACATCAGCCTGGATACTACCGGGCACTATGTTTTCGTGGCCAACTACGACGGCGGCAACATCGCGGCATGGGCGCTGGCTCCCGATGGCAGCCTGGGAGAGCGCACCGCCTTCGTGCAGCACACCGGCAGCGGCACAAACCCTCAGCGGCAATCGCATGCTTTCGCACACTCGATCCGCGTGGATCCCACGAACCGTTTCGTCCTGGTGGCGGACCTGGGGCTGGATAAGCTGTTCGTCTACAAGTTCGACGCGCGTGACGGATCGCTCGCGCCCAACGATCCGCCGTTCGCGAAGTCGGCTCCGGGATCGGGCGCGCGGCACGTGGTGTTTCATCCCAACGGGCGCTGGGTGTACCTGATTACGGAGATGGGCAGCACCATCATGCTGTTCGATTGGGACACCCGGCGCGGCGCGCTATCCGAAGTGCAGACGGTGTCCACCTTGCCGAAGGATTTCCACGGCGAAAGCGCATGCTCGGAGATCCAGGTGCATCCCAGCGGCAGGTTTGTGTACGCGTCGAATCGCGGGCGCGACAGCATCGCGGTCTTCTCGGTGGATGGGAACAGCGGGCGGCTGACGCCCATTCAGGACGTTCCTTCGGGCGGTAAGACGCCGCGGAACTTCGACATGGACCCCACCGCGCATTGGTTGCTGGTGACCAACCACGGAAGTAACAACGCGATGGTCTTTCGCATCGACCAGCGGACTGGCGAGCTGACTCCGGCCGGCCAGCCGGTGGAAGTGCCGTACCCGTTCTGCCCGCGGTTCCTGGCGCGGTGACGCCGTGCGGCGTTCGACTCTGGCGCACGCCCGGCTGTGGTACGCTGAGACTGGCCCATAAAACCATACGAACCGGGCGGCATGCCTGATCCCCGGCCCCGCATCGGCGCTCAGTCCGCAGATGGCTTTTCGCCGCAAGGACGGGCGTTATGGTTCCTCCAACGGACCCAGGTCAAGCCGAAGCCAATCTTTCCGCCTTGATAGAAAGCAGCGACGATCTTATCTGGTCGGTGGACCTCGATTACAGATTGCTGACGTTCAATACGGCATTCCGAGGCAATCTCGACAGCACGTTTGGCGTCCGGGCAGAGGTTGGGATGCGGCCCGAGGACTGGCTTCCGCCGGAACGGGCGATGCTGTGGCCCGCGATGTACGATCGCGCGCTATCGGAAGGTCCGTTTCGCGCCGAGTATAGTCTGTTCAATGGCCGGACACTGGAGCTGGCATTCAATCCAATTCGCCGGGGCGACCGGGCGGTGGGCGTTTCGGTCTTCGGGAAGGACATAACCGAGCGTAAGACGGCGGAAAAGGCGCTGCGGGAAGCCGAGAGAAGATATCGGGGCATCTTCGAGGGGGCGCTCGAAGGAATCTTTCGAACGTCGATTGAAGGAAAGTGTCTAAGTGCCAACCCCGCTCTGGCGAAAATGCTGGGCTACGATTCGGTGGAAGAAGGCATGTCGGCGATCACCGACACGGCTCATGAGGTGTGGCTGCATCCGAATGACCGTTCCCGTTGTTTGCAGCTACTCGAGGATCGCGAAGTCGTCCGTGCGTACGAATGCGAGTTCAAGCGTAAGGACGGGACTGCCATCTGGGTGTCGGCCAACATCCGAAAGGTCAGTGGCCCGGATGACCGGACGCCTCATTTCGAGGGTTTCGTCGAAGACATCACCGAACGCAAGCGGATGCGGGAAGCGTTGCGGAGGTCGGAGGAGAAGTTCGAGAAGGCGTTTCTCTGCAGTCCGGCTATCATGGCCCTTACCGATCTCACCGAAGGCGGCCGCCTCATCGATGTCAACGACGCATTTGAAAAGGTTACCGGCTACCGGCGCGAGGAGGCTATCGGGCGCACCGCGAATGAACTCGGGATGTGGGTCGATGGTCGCGAGTTTGAAGAAAGCGTCAGGCAATTCCAGGACACTGGCCGTCTGTGCGGTTTCGAGTGCCGCTTCCTCACCAAGGCTGGCGACATTCGTAGCGGCTCGACTTCGACGGAGCGGATTTCGCTCGACGGCAAGCCGTGTGCGATCTCGGCAACCATCGACATTACGGATCGGAAGGAAGCGCAGACCCGCCTGGAGGCTCAGAAGGCGAGGTTTCAAGGGATCATCGAGAACACCGACGCCGGGTACTTCAGAATCGGCGTGGACGGATGTTATGAGGATGTGAACCCCGCGTGGCTGCGGATGCACGGATTCACCGCCCGGGATGAAGCCATTGGGCTGCATTTCTCCGCGGTACAGATTCCAGCGGACCTGGCCAGGGCGGAAGAGACTGTCGAAGCTCTCATGAGCGGCGAATCGGCCAGAACCGGCGAGTTTTCCAGATTGCGCCGGGACGGGACTGCCGGGCACCACACCTTTTCGGCCAATCGCGTAGTCGACGGCGATCGGGTCCTCGGCATCGAAGGTTTCCTGGTTGACATCAGCGACCGGAAGATAGCCGAACGGGAAAGGCACCAAACCGAACAGCGGTACAGGTCGCTCTTCGACTCCATGCAGGAAGGAGTCGCCATCCACAAACTGGTTTATTCCAACGGCGCCCCGCAAGACTACATCCTGCTGGAAGTGAACCGGCGCTACGAAGAGATCCTCGGCGCCAGGCGGGAAGACGTCGTGAACAAGTTGGCCACCGAAGTCTATGGAGTGAAGGTCGCTCCATACTTGATGGAGTATGCGCCGGTTGTAGAAACCGGAACGCCCCTTCAGTTCGAGACGTACTTTCCCCCGATGGACAAGCACTTCGTCATCTCCGTGGCGCCTATGGGCGACGACCGTTTCGCCACCATCTTCTTCGATATTACGGAACAGAAGAAGACCCAGGCGCGCTACGAGCTGGTTTCCGAGAATGCCGCCGACGTCATCTGGCTGTGGGACCAGCTGGAAGGGCGCTGCGTGTATATCAGTCCATCGGTCCGGCAATTGAGAGGGTTTTCGCAGGACGAAGCTCTGGCGCAATCGATGGACCAGGCGATGCCACCGGAGGCGGCCCGGATGATGGCCGCCGAGACACAGAGCCGTATCGCCGCCGTGGAGGGTGGCGATGAAACCGCGCGCATCCGCACGAATGAAATCGAATACCTCCGCAAGGACGGAACGGCCGTAGCCACTGAGACCATCACCAAACTGCATTCGGACGAGCGAGGGAAAGTCACTCACGTTGTGGGCGTGACCCGCGACCTTTCGCAACGCAAGGAGGCCGAGAAGAACTATCGGGACATATTCGACGGCGCGCTGGAAGGAATCTATCGGACCTCGCCTGAAGGGAAGTCTCTAGCCGCTAACCCAGCCCTGGCAAAGATGCTGGGTTACGACTCGCCCGAGGAAGTCGTATCCGTGATCGACGACTCCGCTCATCAGGTGTGGCTGGATCCGGATGAGCGGGCGCGTTGCGTCGCGCTCATGGAAGAACAAGGGAGTGTCCGGGGCTTCGAGTGTCAATTCAAGCGTAAGGATGGAACCGCGGTTTGGGTGTCGAGCAACAGCCGGAAGGTGTGCGGAGCGGATGGACGAACGATTTACTACGACGGCTTCATCCAAGACATCACCGAGCGCAAGCGTGCGGAAGGCGAGAAGGCCAGGCTGGAGGCGCAGTTCCTGCAATCACAAAAGCTGGAAAGCATCGGCAGACTGGCGGGCGGCGTAGCGCATGACTTCAACAACCTCTTGACGGTGATCAATGGCTATAGCGGCTTTTTGCTCAAGAGACTGAAAGCCAACGATCCGTTACGGTTCTACGCCAGCGAAATCAGCACCGCCGGTAAGCGGGCCGCCAGTCTGACGAAGCAACTCCTGGCATTCAGCCGCAAGCAGGTTATCGAGCCCAGGGCTCTGGACCTGAACGGAATTATCCGGGACTACGCACCCATGCTGCAACGCCTGATCGGTGAAGATATCGCCCTGGAGACGAACCTGGACGCTTCCCTGGGGCAGGTGATGGCGGACCCCGATCAGATTCATCAGGTGGCGATGAATCTCGCGGTGAACGCCCGCGATGCCATGCCAGACGGCGGCAGCCTGCGCATCGAGACGACGAACGCCGATCTGAGCGCGGGAAGCTGCGCCGCCGGTAACCCCGACTCGACTCCGGGACGCTACGTAATAATGAGCGTGACGGACACCGGGCAAGGCATGGACGAGACGGTCCGTCAGCGCATCTTCGACCCGTTTTTCACCACCAAGGAAGTTGGCAAGGGAACGGGGCTTGGACTGTCGACTGTGTACGGCATCGTGCGACAGAGCGGTGGATGGGTTGACGTGTCGAGTGAAGTGGGCGCCGGGACCGCGTTTAAGGTGTATCTTCCCAGAATAGATGCTTGTCCACGGCCGGAGGAGGACCGGATCGGGCCTGCCACGGAAACAGGCGACGAGACGATTCTGGTGGTGGAAGATCAGGAGTCCGTTCGAGCCTTCACCATGGACGCATTGAATCAGCATGGCTATCGTGCCCTCGAAGCGTCCGATGGCAACGAGGCGATTGCCGTGGCCGAGCGCTATCCGGGGCGGATCAGCTTGTTGCTGACGGACGTGGTGCTGCCGGGAATGAACGGCAAGGAGCTATCCGAACGCCTGAAGGGAGTGCGCCGGGATCTGAAGGTGCTGTTTATGTCCGGCTACACGGCGGATGTTATCGCCAGCCATGGCGTACTGGATGATGGCGTGGCGTTCCTGCATAAGCCGTTCAGCCCGGAGGCACTCGCGGCAAAGATCCGAGAGGTGCTGGCCGACCCCTCCTCGCCGGCAGACGGAAGGTAACCTGCTGGAGGCGGATCAGCCGGATGCCTGGACTGGACCCTTCCCCGGCAGCGCCTGGCGCACGGCCGAGAGCAGGGAATCGGGGGAGAATGGCTTGGCGAGCGTTGCCGTTGCGCCGAACAGTTTCGCAGCCGGTAACATGGTTGCACTCATAAACCCGGAGATCACGACGATCTTGAGTTTCGGCAACTCGGCGCGAACGGATTCCAGAAACTCAAAACCGTCCTTGCCGGGCATGCACAGGTCGAGAAGGATCAGATCGAAAGCCGATTCTCCGATTGCCGCCAGCGCTTCCTTGCCGTTACCCGCTTCCCTCGCGAGGTAGCCGGCTCCCTCCAGGGTCCTCCTGCAGAGGGTTCGGACTTGCGGGTCGTCATCGACGATCAGGATGGTAGGCTGCATTGGCTTCCGCTGCGCCCCCGCCGGATTGAGTGTAGCATAGGCCGGCCGCGATGGAGTGGCGGCCATGCCCATCCGGCGCGGACCGGCCCGCGCGACCGGCTAATTCTCGGTGGGAGTTTTCTCGATGTGGTCGATGACGATAAAGTCCACCGCGGTCTTCTGTGGGACGAGCTTGAGTCCGAACCGCTGGACGATGGCGAAGACCGACGGCCCGGATGGGTCGGATGCGGCATTGGCGGGGTCCTGGCCGGGCGCCGGAGCGGGACCTCCGCGACCGCCCATGCCCGCCATGGCGCCGCTCGCCCGGGCCATGGCCATCATTTCCTCCATGGAGAAATCGAGCGTGATCTGGTAGCTGCCTTCGATCCCGGTCTTGTCCACCACCGGAGTGCCGGCGAATTGGGAGAGCACCGTTTCCGCAAAGGCCTTCATGGTGATCCTGGTGGCATCCATGTGCAGCATGCCGTTCGCCATGGTGATTGTCACGTTGACGCCGGGCCCGCTGTATTTCATGGTGCCGTCTTTGCCCATTCTCATGCGCGTGCGGCCTTCGGGACCGTCGCTGGTCATTTCCCCCGGCTTGGCGGTTGCATCGGCGGCGGTTTGATCGGCCTCGGGCGCCTCGGGCTCGGCCTCTTTCAGTTTCGCGCCGCCCTTGGCGACAACCAGGTTGAACTCCGAATGTTCCTTGTTCTCGCGGTGCATGGTCATCTTGAAGCGGTCGGCGAGCAGCGCCTGCAGCATCTCGGGAATCTGGTCCTTGGTGGCGCCGTCGGGCAGCTTGGCCAGGATGTCGAACATGGTGGTGTTCAGCCAGGACGGGCCGGTTACCTGGAACGGCTTGACTTTGTACGCCGAGGTGATCAGGCTCATCAGCGGAGTGAAGCCGAAATCTACCCGCGCGGCGTCGATGTGCACGCCGACGTGGGCCTGGCCGGACATCATCCGCATGGGGTCGATGGGCGGCGACGGCTTGATGGAGGCCACCTCGAAGGCGATCGGCGGCGGCGCGGTCTGGCCAGGAGCGGCCGCCGCCGCGATCAGCGAAACGGCCGCCACACGGGCGGCGGTGCGGAACGGCGAATGGGTGCGCATCGTGCTGCTCAATTCCTCTGGGCGGTGAATTTCTGCCCGTGTTTGGCGCCGTCGCGAGTGCGCGACCCGGCGAGTTGGCCGTCCTGGAGCGCGGCATCCCAGGAGAAGGCCGCGGCCCTCTTCCCCTTCTGCGAAGTGGTGAAGGTCAGGCGGTCGCCGTCGAGCTTGCCGTTCTCAATTTTCTGGATCTGGGGCTTCTTCTTGCCTGGGAGAGCCACCGTGCCGGTGACAGCGCCGCCATCGGTTTTCAGGTCGAGCGAGAACGGCGCGGGCGGTTGCGCGGCCGCCTTCTTGCCGGGGGCGAACTGCGCGTTCCAGTGGCCGTCGACACCCGCGGCAGAGGCGGCCAGCGCGCATGCGAACAGTGCGAGAGCGAGTCTCATTACTTCGATTCTGACACAGCGGCCTTGCCGCCAAGAGACGGGCTAGTGCCGGGACCGTGAGAAACTGTTCCTTTGCCACGGGCCGCTCGCTCACGCTCGCGGTTCTGTCCGGAACCGCGAGCGTGAGCGAGCGGCCCGGTAATGGCACCAAATCACACGGTCGAAGACCTGGGACAGGCAAACCGCCTACCCTAACTGAGACGAGCCGGAAGTGGAAACGGTTCACTACTTCTTGGCCGGAGGCGGAGCGGGGGCCGCGGTTTTGGCGGCAACCGGGTGCTGCTGGTCGTAAATCCTGATGATCTCCGTGGTGATGTCGACGGCCGGGTGGTGCCACAGTACGGGGGTCTGCGGGTTGCTGACGTCCAGCACCAGGACGATCCCGTTGGCGAGGGCGTACTGTTGCACGATCTCCATCATCTTGCTACCCAAGTCGTTGGTGAGCTTGCCCTGGTCCTGATCGATGTCGGCATTGAGATCCTCGCCGTCGCGCTGCAGGGCCTTGGTTTCGGCGTCGTTGTCGCGCATCAGCTTGGCGCGGGCCTCATCGCTCATGGCGGCGCTGCCTTTTCTCAACTGCTCCACTTTGGCTTGAAGATCGGCGTTGCGTTTCTGCAGAGCGGTGTTGCGCGCGTCGAACTTGGCGCTCAGCTCCGCGGCGGCCTTTTTGCCGTCGGCGGATTGCACAATGGCGGCGTGGATGTTGATGATGGCCACCTTGGCCGGCGCGGCGGCAGCCGGAGGCTGGTTCTGGGCCTGGGCCAGCGACAACATTCCCCAAGCCAATACGGGAAGGACGATTCTTTTTCTCAAGCTTCCGAAACTCCTAAGGTTAAGAATACCATTCGGATGGGCGCGGCCCATCGTTATCATGGCGCACACGGTTCAGTTCTACGGCTTCTTGACGGGCGGCGGAGCCGGCGTCTGAGCGGGCGTCGCGGCCGGCTTGGGGGTTGCGGGCGCGGCCGCGGCTGGTCTCGGGGCCGCCGGCGGGGCGCCCGCGGCCGGTAGATGGCTCTGGTTATAAAGGCTCACGACATCGGCGGTGATGAACATGGTATTGGAGGCCCACAACACGGGCGTCTGGTCGTTCCCCACATCCAGGATGGCGGCGAAGCCGTTCTGCAGAGCGTACTGCTGGACCACGGGCTGCAACTTGGCCCAGATGGTCTGGAAGAGCTTGTTCTGCTCGTCCTCGCCATCGGTATTGAGATCTTCCACGTCGCGTTTGAAGTTCTTCTCTTCGGTATCGATTTCCCTGGCGAGAGAGGCTTTGGCGGCGTCGCTCATGGCGGCCCCGGCGCGGCCCAACTGGTCCTTCTTGGCCTGAAGATCGATCTGCCGCTTCTGCAGGGCAGTCCGGCGCGACGCGAACTTCTCTTCCAGGTCGAGGGCGGCCTTCTTGCCGTCGGCTGTCGCCATGATGGCATCGCGCACATTCATGAGTCCGATCCTGGTAGGCATGGCGGCCGCTCCGGCGGAGGGGGCGGGAGTAGCTGCCGCGGCCGAGGCCGGCGGTCTGGCCGGCGGATTGGTCTGGCCCTGGGCTTGCGCCGACACGGCCGCCAGCAGCAACACGGGGATTACGGCGACATTCATCTTCATTCGAAAACTCCTGGATACAAAAGCACTGGTACAAAGCGAGCGCGGGCGGACGGCGCCGCCCCGGAGGGCAGCCCGCGTTCCCGCCCCTGAACTTCCCGTGAATCGGCGTGACGCATGTTCAGAAAGTCCTGCCGATGGTGAAGCGGAACATGGTGCGCTTCTCATAGAAAGGATACGCCGTCCCGTAGCTCGCAAGGGCGTTCAGGAAGGTGGCGTTGTTGGGGAACATGGAACGGTCGGCCACTATGGGCGGCTGCAGGTACTCGCGCACCACCGACGGGTTATAGGCAAAATAGACGCGGAATGGCGCGTTCACCACCGGCAGCAGCACCTGCAATTCCAAGCCCGTGGAAACGCGCGGTTTCTCGGTCCCCGGGGCGATGTACACCCTGCCGTCGAATCCGGCCTGCGGGTAGGCCAGGTTCAGAGTATCGACGCGCGAACCGACCATCCTGAGCTGGCCGGCCCGCAGAATCCGGTTGACGCCGGCGTCCACGAATGGCGCCAGCGTGACGGGGCCGACGATGGGAATGCGGTATTCGAAGTTGCCCACGCCCTGGACATCGCCGCCCGGCGTGATGAGCTGATAAATGGGCATCTGCATGGTGACCGGAACCGCCGTAACGGTTCCGCCGCTGACCACCTTCTGCGTGCGCTGGCTTCCATCGGTATTGTACACATTGACGCTGGCGTTTGAGGCGATAAAGGCGATGGGCGTGATGCCCCAGTTCTCGAATCCGCGGACATCCTGCTCGCCGCCCATGAAGGAGCGCGAAAAGGGCGGGACTTCCTTGCCGCCATACCCTGTGATCACCCAGCCCGAGGCGTGAAACGCCAGGATGTGGTTGCGGTTCAGGGGAGACGTGTGGAAGTACTTGAAGTCGACCGCCGGACGGACGGTATTGACGTTGCCGCCCAGCGCGCTGCCCGCGAAGCCAGCCGAGAAGAAGATGCTCTTCCCGCCCGTGGGGTTCATGGGGTGGTTGACGGTGTTGTAGGAGAGCGATGGCGTAATCGTGCTGGAGCGGATTCCGTCGAGCGCGTTGGGGCCACTCACGCCGCTGAAATTGATGTACTCGAAGTAACTGGTGGAGGCGGTGGTCTGGGTCACGATATTGGAAATATCGAAGCCATACGTGACGCCGGTGCGCCAGAAACTGCGGCGCAACTGGTAGCTCATCGAGACGTTGAATCCGTGGCTGTTCTGCACGTAGTTCAGCAGGTTCTGGGTCCCCAGTTGGTTGTAGAGGGGAATCAGGTTCTGCCCGGCCAGAATGGACGCTTCCCGCCCCTGGTTATAGTCGAACCGGTTCAGGTAGACCAGAAATCCGGTCTGAATGGGGCGGTCGAACAGGTACGGTTCCGTGAATCCCAACGACACGTTCCGCTGGCGGGTGCCGAGTTGCGAGGTGAGCGAGAGAGTTTCGCCCAGTCCCAGGAAGTTGTTGGTGGAATAATTGAAGCCCACGAAACTGCCGGCGATCCCCGACACGCCGCCGTTGAGGCCGACGGAGTTCTTGCCGCGCTCCTTCACCTTGAGAGTGATATCCACGGTATCGGAATTGGGGTTGCGCTTGATATCGGCGGCGTCTTCCTTCTTCAGCATCTCGAAGTAACCGAGCTGGTTGAGGCGCAGGATACTGAGGTCCCAGAGATGGGTGTTGAAAATATCGCCTTCGTCGAGCATGATCTCGCGGCGGATGACTTTGTCGCGAGTGGTGGTGTTTCCGGAGAAGTCGATGCGGCGCACGAAGAACTGCTTGCCCTCTTCCGTGTTGATGGTCAGGTCCACCTGGTCGGGACCGTTGTCGAAGCCGAAGTCCGGTTCGGGTACGAAGTCGTAGTAGCCGAACTGGCCGTACAGGTTGCGCAGATTCTCCAGACCCTTACGGAGCTTTTCGGTGGAGAAGGTGTCGCCGAGCCGCATTCCGAATAGCGGCAGGAGCACGGTGTTAGGCTCCTTGAACGCCTTCACGCCCACGAAGTTGACGGCGTGCAGGTGGTACAGGCGGCCTTCCTCCACCGGGATGGTGATGTCGGCGTAAATGCCCGGCCGGTTCATTTTGATAAGCGGAAGGCGCCATCCCTTGCCGCCGCGGGGAAGGATGGTGACAGCCGGCTCCAGCACCTTCGCGCGAAAGTATCCGTTGTCGGAATACTTCATGCGGATCTTCTCCGCGTCGTATTCCAGCTTGTTCTGATCGTAGGTCCTGGCGAAGAGGCTCTCGAAAATAATGGAATGGGGAATGCCGTACGGCTTCAGCTCCTTCATCCCGGCGATGACCCATCGGGACTTCTCGCTGCGGTTGCCGGTGATGGTGATGGCTCCTACCTTCACCTTGGGGCCTTCGTTGACCATGAACGTCAGCTTGAGCGAGGAAGGTGGAACCTGTTCGAGTTGCGGTTCCACGGTGGCGTATTGGTGGCCGCGCTCGGAGATGTACTCCTTGATGACCACGGCGGCGTGCTGGATCTTGTTCGGGTCGAAGGGCGAATCCACGGTGAGGGAGACCTTGCGCTCCTTGAAGCGGTCCAGAATCTCCGACACCGTCACGCTGTGGATGCCCTCGTAGTTGATGGTGCTGACGACGCGCCGTTCCTGCACGATGAAGCGAATCAGGATGCCGCCCTTGCCGTCCTCTTCGGTTTCCAGGCGAAGATCGTCGAAGCGGCCGCCGTTATAGAGCTTCATGAAGTCGCGGCGCAGCGTCTCCTGGCTGTAGAAGTCGCCGACCTTGGTCAGGATGGTGGCTCTGAGGCTGTCGGCGGGGACGCGGCGCGTTCCGCGGAATTCGATGGCCGTGATCACCTGTCCGGTGGCTTGCGGCAGCACCGGCGCCGTCTGCGGGGCCTCCAGCGGCGTTGGCCGGGCGGGAGCCGCGGGTGGCTGCTGCGGTGGCTCGGTCCCAGGCGCGGTGGGCGCGCTCTCGAAGGGGTTTCGCTGCGGTTGCGTCTGTCCGGGGGCCGGGGCCGGCGTGCCGGCCGGCGGGGTTTGCTTGGGAGGCTGTGGTGCTGGCGCCTGCTGCCGCGGGGGAGTCTGGTCGGGCGTCTGGGCGGACAACGGAAGACCGCCAAGGGCGCAGAACACAGCGACGGTAGCGGCCGGCCAGACGGGCCTGGGAAACCTCATTGAAGCATACCTTTCCATTCTGCGCTGTTTCGAAAACCTGATTCGGGAGACAGTTCCCCTCGGTACAGCCGGTTTTAGAGACGGGTAAAGCATCATTCTAGCGGATCTTGGGCGGTGCGAACAACGAGGGGCGGTCACCACAGGTGTGACGGGGTGGCACAGCGGCGGTCCTATGCCCGGCCGCCAATCCCTTGAGTTCCAAGCCGTTCCTCATCACGTCCCGACTCCTCGGCGGGTGCAGAAGCACTTTCGCGGCCAGGGGGCGGGGGGCAGCCTTGTGCCGCGGCCGCGCCATCCTCACCGCTCCGGCGGATACACCAGCGGGATGATCTCCCGCCTTCCCCGCCGGTACACCCGGAAATCGGCCAGGTCTGTGGTGATCACCGGGTACCGTGGGTGCAGTTCGCTCAGCCGGATCAGGCAAAGGTCCGCCAGGTCGGGCTGGCGATCGGCGTACCGCGCCGCCAACTCCGCCAGTCGCCCGGCATGCTCGCTCAGGGTGAACGCGCTCCGGACCAGGCCGTCGCGCAAAAAGGCCAGCACCAGGGCGCTGCTGCCCAGGTGAAACGCCGTCTCGGCCAGTACGGCTTCGCAAGTCAGCAGCGGTTCGGTGATTCTCTGGGCTATCTCCACGGCCCAGGCGTGGTGGAAATCGTTCCGGTTCCCGAACGCCAACAGGAAACCGGTGTCGGCGATGGCTTTCATTTGCGGGAAAAACCCTTGCGGGCAGAAAGGTCAGCCGGTCTGGCGACTGAACCTGCCAGCCGGAGGAACGGAGACTTGGCCGAGTCCCGCGCCTTCTCGAGCTCCTGCCGGATGATGCGGCCCTTGGGAACACCCGTCCGGCGAGCCGTGTGGTTCAACCACTCGGCGAGGTCGTCGGGGAGCCGGACAGACAGTGTATTACTCATCTGCACGAAGTGTAACACAAGGGCCGGGATCCGGGGTTCAGGTTCGTGGCACAGGTCCGGGCAATCGAGGGACAGCGCCGCTGCAACTCCCTTGTGTCTCGCAGCAGGTCGGTTGAGCCCTGCTGGTGCAAGGGTCGCCGCCGAGCACAGTTCGGCCCAGGCTTGACTTGGACCCGGAGCGACCCGCTTCGCAGTCGAGGGCCCGTTCCCGTCCCGGTGTCACTCCACCCGGTCCCGCCAATATCCCGGGCGCCGATGCGCGTGGGCCACAGCCAGGATCTCCGCACCTCCCGCCGTCTCCCGAAAAACGATGAGGTAAGGAAATCGGTCGAGCTCCATCCTGCGCGCGCCAGACGCGTATTCGGGGAACTGCCCGGGATAATCCGCAATGCGGCCGACCGCGCGGTCAAGCTCGTCCAGGAACATCTCCGCCGCCCGCAAACTGCGCTGCCGGTACCACCGCATGGCGGCTTAGGCTTCTTCGAGGGCGAAAGGGTGGATTCGAACCGACCTGGCTCACCGAACCACTTGAGCCCGGAGGCGGCCACGCGCTTCGTCCCAAGGGATGGGAGCGACGGCTCCGCTGTCGACCTGCTGGAGGCGACGGCAGATTTCCTCGCGCCAGGCTTCTTCCGCGGCCGGGTCGCTCCCTTGATCCAGACTGCGAATCAAGGAGTCGATGAGCGCGCTACGCGCCTCGGGCGGCAAGGCTAGCGCGTCCTTCAGCACTTCCGCCGAATCCCGTACCATGAGTCCATTCTAGCGCGCTCCAATCCCCCCGGGAACTTTTCCCCCGCCGCCCTCGCCATTTACATCCCCGCCCGCCGGGCCGTGGCGATTGACCCGATGCGGGCGCTGCGGGAGGAGTAGAGCGGGGGAGCGGCGCGAAGACCGGATGCTGCATTCGTCTCCTGGAGCGAGGTACCATCGTCTCAGTGCTGACCAGCCTGCGAGTCAAGAACTTCAAGCGCCTTGAAGACGTTGAAATTGAGTTAGGCAGGACCGTTGTATTTGTTGGGCCCAACAATTCGGGCAAGACGACCGCCCTGCAAGCGCTCGCTTTGTGGGAAGCCGGCCTCCGGAAGTGGGTAGAGAAGCGCTCCGCGAAGGATACCCCCGAGAAACGGCCAGGTGTGACCATCAATCGGCGGGACCTAATTGCCGTGCCTGTTCCGGATGCCAATCTCCTGTGGCGGGACTTGCACGTCCGGGCCGGCCAGCGAAGGAACGGGAAGCTCACCGATACCAGGAACATTCGGATCGACATCCTGGTCTCGGGCGTGACAGACGGTGCGTCGTGGGAATGCGGGTTCGAGTTCGACTACGCCAACCAGGAGTCGTTCTACTGCCGCCCCCTGCGGGTGAACGAGGAGCCTCAATCGGCGCGGATGGCGGTCCCGGTCTTAGCAGCGCCCGTCAGAGTTGCCTTCCTGCCTCCGATGTCGGGAATGGCAGCGACCGAAGATCGCCTTCAGGAAGGGACCGTCAACGTGCGAATCGGCGAGGGTCGCACGGCTGAGGTCCTCCGAAACCTGTGCTTCGTGATATCTTCCGCCCCCGATCAGACCAGTTGGGCGGCGTTGGTCTCCCAGATCGAGGAACTCTTCGGCGTGACACTGAACCCGCCGCAGTTTATCCAGGAGAGAGGCGAGATCACGATGTCCTATCGCGAGAGAGGCACGGAGCTGGACCTGGTCTCCTCGGGAAGGGGCCTCCAACAGACGTTGCTGCTGCTGGCTCACCTTTATACGCACCCGAAGTCCGTCTTACTGCTCGACGAACCGGATGCCCACCTGGAGATCCTGCGGCAGCGGCAGATCTACCGGATTCTGACGGAGACGGCCGAAGCTCAGGGGTGCCAGGTGATCGCCGCCAGCCACTCCGAAGTCCTCCTCGAAGAAGCCGCCGAACGCGACATCGTGGTGGCCTTCGTCGGGAAACCGCACCGCATCGACAATCGTACCGGCCAGGTGCTCAAATCGCTGCGCGCCATTGGCTTCGATCAATACTATCAGGCGGAACAAACCGGGTGGGTCTTGTATCTGGAGGGCCCCACGGATCTGGCGGTCCTTCAGGGATTCGCGCGGTTATTGGACCATCCCGCGAGGCACCTTCTGGAACAGCCGTTTGTCCACTATGTCGCCAATCAACCGTCCAAGGCCAGGGACCACTTCTTCGGACTGAGGGAGGCGAAGCCCGACCTGGTTGGTGCGGCGATATTCGACTCAATCGCACAAGAGCTGAGCGATAGCGGGCCGCTTTTCCAGGTGAAGTGGCGCCGCCGCGAGATCGAGAATTACCTCTGCTATCCGGAAACCCTGCTCGCATATTCGGAGCACATTGAAGGTGGCCCCGGCGAGTTGTTCGAGGGAGCGCTCCGCGACAATCAGAGGGCGGCGATGCAGGAAGCCATCGCCCAAGTGTCCGCGGCGCTAAAGGTATTGGGGCGGCCCGATCCCTTTGGCGCTGAGGTGAAAGCCAGCGACGATTTTCTCGCGCCCTTGTTCCAAAGCTATTTTGAAAAGCTGGGGCTCCGCAATCTCATGCAGAAGACGAACTACCATGTCCTCACGAAGTTCGTCCCCAGAGAGCGTATCGATCCCGAGATCGTCGAGAAGCTGGACCTCATCGTCAGGGTAGCTGGACAAGCGCGGCCGGTGATGTGACCGCGTTCGGACAAGCTCCCCCTCTGTGCGAAGTTTGCATCCCCTTCGCCCGCCGCGGCGTCATGAGAGTAGTAGAGTTGAGAAACCTTGAAGATTCTTGCGGCGCTACTCGTCGGGGCGGTGTGCGGGCGGGTATACGCCGGCCCGCCGTTCAAGACGGACGACCCGGAGCCGGTGGACCTGGGCCACCTGGAGGCTTACCTCTTCTCGCTCGGCGTGAGCGCATCCGGCGGAATCTCCGGAATCGGGCCGGCGGCCGAGTTCAACTACGGCATCCTGAAGGACACGCAGTTCCACATCATCGTCCCCTACGCCTTCGACCGGCCACAGGACGCGCCGGCCCAGGGCGGCATCGGCGATATCGAGGTGGGGATCAAGTACCGCTTCGTCCACGAGACCAGCACGCTTCCGCAGATCGGCATCTTCCCCTTCGTGGAGATTCCCAGCGGCAATGCGGCTAAGGGGCTGGGCGCCGGACACGCGCAGGTCTACCTGCCGGTCTGGGCGCAAAAGAGTTGGGGGCCGTGGACCACTTATGGCGGCTATGGGTGGTGGCGGAATCCGGGCGCGGGGAATCGCAACTGGAACTACCTCGGCTGGCTGGTTCAACGGGACCTCGGCAAGCGGCTGACCCTGGGCGTGGAGGCCACTTACAATACCGCCTCGACCACCGGCGGCCAGGCATCCACCGGCTTCGATGCCGGTGGCCAGGTGAATCTTTCGGAAAAGCACCACATCCTCTTTAGTGTGGGACGGAGTGTAGCCGGCGAGCGCCAGTCCTATTTCTACGTCGGCTACCAATTCACCACCGGGACTTTCGGCAGTCTCGGCGACTGGTTTCGCCACCGGCAACCCGGTTCATGAGGAGCCCAAGGATGACTCGCAAGCTCGAACCCCTGGATTTGATCCGCTATGTGGTGGGGATCGTGTTCCTCACCGAAGGCGTACTCAAGTACGTCTATGCGCAGGATCTCGGCGCCGGCCGCTTTGCCCGCATCGGTCTGCCCTGGCCGGGTGTGTTGGGTCCGTTCGTCGGCGCGGTGGAGATGGTGGGCGGCCTGTTGCTGCTTTTGAACCTGGCGCCGGGGTACGCCGCCATGGCGCTTCTCGGGGTGATCTCCACCGCGCTTCTCACCACCAAGTTGCCGGTGCTGCTCGGTCGTCACATAGGGCCGTTCACGCTGATGAAGGCTCCCTACTACGGCGTCCTCGGCTTCCTGCACGAGGCGCGCACCGATCTCAGCATGTTTGCCGGCACCCTCGCACTCACCTGGCGCCACTGGTTGGGAAGAAAGAAAGGCTGATGAGCCGGACCGCGCCGGCGCGTGGCCCAGCGCGAGCCCCAGGGAGACCAGCCAGAGGAGCCCTTCCAACTGCCTGGCGAGCGATGTGCCCGGCGTCTTCGTGGCGCGCGGCCTCCTGGCCATGGATGAGCCGATCGCCATCGAGTCCATTGCCGCTTTGTTCCGATCTCATTGCGAGAATCGGACCTTTAAAGCGACAATCGTCCATGAGGAGTGAATGATGAGAACTGAGAGGCTTCTGGGCTGTGCGTGCGGCGCGATGCTGCTGTCCATGGCGGCGTACGCGGCCGACTGGCCCCAGTGGCGCGGACCGCTGCGGAACGCGGTTTCCACCGAGACCGGCCTGCTTTTGGAATGGCCCAAGGAAGGACCGCGGTTGGTGTGGCAGGCGAAGGACATTGGCGATGGCTATGCAACGCCCTCCGTCGCGGGGAATCGTATTTATGTTCTGAGCAACCGCGGCATGGACAATGAGTTCGTGCAGGCGCTTTCCACACAGGACGGGAAACAGGTTTGGGCCACCAGGCTGGGGAAAGTCGGAAATCCGGAGCAGATGCCTTCGTTTCCCGCGGCCCGGTCCACGCCAACCGTGGACGGCGGCCTGCTCTATGCGCTGGGCTCGGATGGCGACCTGGCGTGCCTGGAGACCGCCAGCGGCAGGATTCTATGGCGGAAGAGCCTGCGCACGGATTTCGGCGGCGCACCCGGGAAGTCGGGCTATACCGAATCGCCGCTGGTAGATGGCGATGTCGTGGTTGTGACGCCGGGCGGCCCACAGGCTACCATCGTGGCGCTGAACAGGAAGACCGGCGAGACCATCTGGAAATCGGCCGTGCCGGGCGGCGATGACGCGGCCTTTGCATCGGCCATCGTGGTGGAGACCGGCGGCCGCAGGCAGTACGTGCAATTCCTGGCGAAGGGCCTGGTGGGAGTGGACGCGAAAACCGGCGAGTTCTTGTGGCGCTACGGCGCGACGGGCAAAGGCAACACCAACATACCCACGCCCGTGGCCAGTGGCGGATACGTTTACACCACCGAGAGCCACGGCCCGGGCGGGCTCGTCCACCTGGCGGCCGCCGGCCGGGGTGTCGCGGCCGAACAGGTCTACCTGCTGCGCGGGCTGCCTAGCAGCATCGGAGGCTCGGTGGTGGTTGGCGCAACTCACTATGGCACCACCGGCGAAGGGCTGGTGGCAGCCGATTGGGCAACCGGCAAGCTGCTGTGGCAGGAGGCCGGCACGGGCGAGGGCTCGATTCTCGGCGTGGGGAACCGGCTATACATCCACAGCGAGAACGGCAACGTCATCCTGGCGGAGGCGACGCGCGAAGCCTATCGCCAGAAAGGGCGCTTCATGCCGCCGGACAGGCCGCAAGGCGCCAGGGGCGCGATGGAGAAGTCCTGGGCCTACCCTGTGGTCGCTAACGGGCGGCTTTATATCCGCGAACTCGGCTCGCTGTGGTGTTACGACATTAGCGCCAGGTGAGTGGGGCGGACATCTGCACCCGGGATCGCATGAACGGGTCGAACGCCATCGGGAGAACTCGACGAGCGAGTGTGGGTGGGGAGCCGGATGCGAGCCCAGGCTGCTCTCGGACTTGACCTCGGTCCCATGCGATGACCGCGCCATGCCGGTGAAGCGCCTATCGTCGTGTGCGGCCCCAGTTCCGCCGGCCGCAAAGCCGCGGGCGCCCGTGCCGGGCAGGCCGGTTCCGGACCACGCGCGCGATCATATGCCGAGCGTCGTGAAGACTCGGTTCGCGAAACAGGAGCCGAAGAGATCCCTCGCGTGTAGAGCACGCGGCCAACCGGCATCGCCAGGAGGGCGCTAACACGAGGAGACTGTTTCTCCCACCATCGCGATCAGTCTTTCGCGATCTGAGACAGGAATGACTTCGTCGTCGGGTGTTGCGGGTTGCCGAACACCTTCGAGGGAGGCCCGCTCTCGACGTCGCAGCCGTCCGCGAAGACGTGAACCTGGCTCGCGACATTGCGCGCGAATCCCATCGAATGGGTCACCACAATCATCGTCTGCCCGTCCCTGGCGAGACCTTCCATGAGCGAGAGGATTTCGCCCGCCATGACCGGGTCGAGTGCGCTGGTCGGTTCGTCGAAGAGGATAGCGTCCGGTTCCATGACCAATGCGCGAGCGATCGCGACACGCTGCTGCTGCCCGCCGGATAGGTCCCTCGGGTATGCGTGACGCTTGGCTTCCAGCCCGACGCGCTCGAGCAGCACTTCCGCGCGTCCGGTCGCCTCGCCGCGCTTCAGCTTCAGAACCTGCATGGGCGCCTCGATCACGTTTTCCAGCACCGTGAGATGCGGGAAGAGATTGAACTGCTGGAAGACGAATCCCACCTGGCGCCGCACAGCTTCGAGCAGCCGCGCGTCGGACCGGGGGCTCGTCGCGGGAGTCAATACACGATTGCCCACGCGGATCTCTCCTCCTTGAAAAGGCTCAAGGCCGTTGATGCAGCGCAGGAAAGTGCTCTTGCCGCCCCCTGACGGCCCAATGATGGAATGAACCTGTCCCTTCTGGACCTCAAACGAGATGCCCTTGAGAATCTCGTTCCGGCCGTAGCTCTTAACGAGGTTCGCGATGGTAATCATGCCTGAGACTCCAGTCCCAGGCGCTTCTCGATGCGCCGCGAGACGATCGACATCGGGTAACTCATCATGAGGTAAAGGACGGCCGTCATCCCCATCAGTTCCACGGTCGCCTGTGTGCTCATCGAAAGGACCGAGAACCGCTTGGTGAGTTCCACGATGGTCACGACCGAGCAGACCGACGTGTCCTTGAACAGGGCGATGAAGTCATTGACCACCGGCGGGATGACGATTCGCACCGCTTGCGGAACGACGATGCGGCGCAGGGCGAGAACGCGCGACATGCCGAGGGACAGCGCCGCCTCCATCTGCCCTTTCGGGATTGCCTGGAGGCCTGCGCGGTAAATCTCCGATTCGTAGGCCGAGTAATTGATTGCCAATCCCAATATGGCGGTCCAGAACGCGGGCACCTTCACCCCAATCTCGGGCAGGAAGAAGAAGATGAAGTAGAGTTGCAGCATGACGGGCGTGCCACGCAGGAACTCGACGTAACCGGTGAGTGGCAGCCGGAGCCAGGAACGCCCGTAAAGCCGGCCGACGGCGATCATCAGGCCCACAAGGATCGCGAGCGGGAAGGAAAGGCACGAAAGAACGACGGTCATGCCTGCCGACTGGATGAGGATCCCGCTGTAGTCTCTCACTACCTGCCAGCCGTGCTTGCGGGTGTCGGCCTTGACGGACTCCTCCGTCGGCATCCGGTTCCTTTCGATCCTGGCGTCGGTAGCCCTGAAGTACCCGTAGAAGCGCCCTTTCCCTGCGATATCGGCAAGCTCCGCCTGTTGCTCGTCCCAGATGCCGTACTTGCGATAGATGCGCTCGATGTCTCCGTTGCGCACCATCAACACGATGGCCTCGTTCAGCGCCCGCAGGAGGGCGGTCTCTCCTTTACCAACGTAGATGACATAGTAGCCACGCTGAACCGGATTTTCGATCCGGCGCAAGGCCCTAAACCGCGGTGCGTAAAATGAGGCAATGGGGGTGTCTTCGATGGTGGCGTCGAGTTTGCCGGTCTCCACCTCCCGCATGGTGTCGGTGTTCCCGTCGTAGGCGACCACATCGCACCGCTGGCCGCAGTACGTCCGCGCGTACGCCTCCGCCACGGACCCGTTCAGGACGCCGATCTTGGCCCTCGCGGAGCCGGCGCCCTTTCTGAGGCTGGCCCACGAATCGATCCTGGGATTGTCTCCGCGCCCCATCAATTGCAGCGCGTAGACGTAGTAGGGGATGGTGGCATCCATGATCTCGGTGCGTTCACGCGTAAACTCGTACCCGTTGATGATGGCGTGGATCTTTCGAGTGCGAAGCATGTCGGGCATCTTGTCCCATTGCCCCTGCGTGAATTCCGCCTTCACTTTGAGATACTCTGCGATGCGGTTGGCGAGATCCACCTCGAACCCGGTCACCTGGGAGGGGTTGTTCTCGACCGGGAAGACATATGGGCCGCCTCCCTCCTGATCCCCGCCCCACAGCATTCTGCCCGTTTTGCGCATGTCCGCGAGTGCGTCGGCGGATGCGGTGCATGGCAAGATCAGACCTGCCAGGATGCAGCCGGCCAGGGAACTGCAAAGCCGTTGCCTCATAGAGCCTCCTTCGGCGGGCTTATCGCCGAGAGTTTCAACTGTCCGGACGATCAGTCGCTCCCGGAAGCGCCATCTCCAGTCCCGTAGCTCCGATCCAAATTCCTGTACTGTACCGCATCGGCGAGGTGCCTGGCCGGGACCGGTGCCGGGCCGACATTCGTGTCAGCCCTGGGCGCTTTCCTACGTCGCCAAGAAGGACACGATCCACATGTGCGACGGCTTGTATGACCGCATGTCGAACCTGAGCCCGCGGGGCAAGGTTCCGGGGTGTTGAGATCCTGGGGCATGGCGGCACAGGCCGTCACCACATCCCCGGGCTGCGCAGACCTTCCGGGCATCTCCCGGAGGCGGCGCCGCGGCCGTCTCAGGCGAACAGTTCTTGAGCGTGGAGCACCCGGTCCCGCACCTCCACGCCGTTGGGACAGTGGACCGAGCAGGAGGCGCAGTCGCTGCACCGGATGCCGCGGACCCGCTCCGGCAGCTCCAGGAACTTCTCCCGAGCCAGGGCGAATTGCCCGTAGCCCTCGACGTAGGTCAGGAAGCGCAGCATGTCCGGCACCGGAACCCCCTTGTCGCAGACGCCGCCGCAGGCCCCGCACATGCGGCAGTACATCGGGCTGATGTAGGCCAGTAGCTGGTTCAGGATCCGCTCGTCTTTGTCCGTGTACGGCTCGGCCATGGCACGGAGGTTCTCGTCGAGTTGCTCGTGATCGGTCATGCAGACGATGGCCGTATCCAGGGACTGGTTCTTGAGTGCCCACTTGATGGCCGCCAGTGGCCCGCCCTCCTGGCTGAAGGTCTTCTTCACGGCGTCCTGCGCCGCCCCATACAGCCTGTCACCCCGCGAGACCCGGCTAAGACCCCCGGCCAGAGTCTTCATGGCCACGATTCCCATGCCGGCCTTTCGTGCCGTCCGGATCGCCGCGGTCATGTCCGCGACGCGCGCCGGCTGACCGTCCAGGGCTACGTTCCTCATGGCGAAGTTGTAGGTGGTCAGGACCACGTCGGTCTGCCCCAGTTTGACCAGGTACGCCAGCATTTGGTCCATGTTGTAGTGCGTGCTGACGCCGGCGAACCGGATCTTCCCGGCCTTCTTGGCGCTGCGCTGGGCTTCCAGCAGATCGTCGGTCACCTCGGCCGGGGTGCTCCGGTTGTGCAGATACCAGATGTCGAGGTAGTCGGTGCCCAGTTCGCGCAGGCTGGTGTCCAGGTCGGCCAGAGCCTCCTTCGCGGTCTTGCCAATGCTCTTGCTGGAGATGATCGCCTGCTTTCGCCTGCCCTTCAATGCCGCGCCCACCATCCGCTCGTTGTTTCCGGACTGGTAGCCGCGCGCCGTGTCGAAGTGGATGATGCCGATGTCGGCCGCCCTCTCGAGCACGGACGGGTCCGACGCGGTCATGCACCCGAAAGACAGCGACGTTACCTTCAGACCGGTCTTCCCCAGCGTCCGATGGGTGAGTTTCACCTCTCGGCCGGCTCCCTGTGCAGGGGCCTGCGCAGGCAGCGGCGTGGCTGTGGGCTTCGCCAGCCCGGCGGCGGGCAGAGCCAGCCCGGCGGCCAGGAAATTGCGACGCGATGAATCGGTCTTCATACACTCTCCTTCCAATTTCTATTTCTTTCCCTTGGCTGGCTCCGGTTCCATGCCAACCCCAAAACCAGGATCGCCGGCTTCGCCTCCTGGCTACTGGCGATTATACTTCCAAGCGCGTTCACCGGAGGGCCTGTCCTGGCCGTCCGCTCCCCCACCGGCGTTTCCGGCCGCTACCGCGGGTTCATCAGGCGGCCCTGGTAGGAAGTGGTGGTGAAAGCGTTCCTCGCGGGCGCGATGCGGGAGCCGGCGGCCGGCAGGATCGGCGGAAGCAAGCGTTTCATGGGGCCTCCTATCATATGCTAACCTTGGCGGTGATGAGGGCCTCATCCGGGGAGCCCGATTTGCCCGAGCCAAGAAGCTTCAACCTGGCCTGGCCCTTCTTCCGCCACTCGATTGAGTCTCCAGGGAACCCCGCCCTCGTACTGGACGGCCGAGTTTACTCGTACGCCGAGTTGGCCTTAATGGCGGCTCGAATCGCCGGTTGGCTTGGGGGCGGGCGCTCCGCGGATTCCAGCAAGACGCACGTCGCGATCATTGCCTCTCGAAGCCTGGAGGCGTATGCGGGGATTCTAGGAGCCTGTTGGGCCGGAGCCGCGTACGTCCCGATCAACCCGAAACTTCCCGCTCTAACCCTCCACCGGATTCTGCAGGTAGCGCGGCCGGACGCAATCATCGTGGATGGAGCAGGGTGGAAGCGCATCGAGGAACTGGGAGCGATTGACGGCGTTCCGATTCTGCCGCCTGGAAGCCTGGAGAGGCCGAAGCCGGACCCCGGGAACTCGCCGGTCCTGGACGGAGTCCGCGCCGTGGAGGAACCGGTGCCGGTTCCGGGCAACCGGCCGGCCTACGTGATTTTCACTTCGGGAACCACGGGAGCGCCCAAGGGAGTGGTTATACGGGCGGATAGCGTCCGGCATTTTCTGGATTACGGACGGTCCGTCTACGAATTGAATTCCGCGGATCGTTTCTCGAGTTATTCGGAAATTTCATTCGATTTTTCGGTACTGGATCTCTGGCTGGCATGGGACTCGGGAGCGTCTCTCCACGTGGTTCCGGAAGCGCAATTGATGGCTCCGGCCAGGTTCATCCGGGAGCACCGGCTCACGTTCTGGGCGTCGGTCCCATCGGTCATTGGCTTCCTGGAGCGGCTGAAGCAGTTGAAGCAAGGCAGCTTCCCCTCGTTGCGCATCTCGTATTTCTGCGGCGAAGCGCTTCCCGTGGCCTCGGCCGTGGCGTGGCAACGCGCCGCTCCCAACAGCGTTATCGACAATCATTACGGCCCCACGGAATCCACCGTGGCCTGTAGCGTGGAGCGGCTCTCCAACCCGCCGCGCACGACTCCGGGCCGGGACATCATCCCTATCGGCCGTCCCTATCCGGGTATGCGGCTTGCCATCGTGGACGAGGCGGGCGGATTTCTGCCCCCAGGCGAAACCGGCGAGCTGGCCCTCTCCGGTCCCCAGATCGCGGCAGGGTATTTGGACGCCATCGAGCTTACGCAGGCGCGGTTTCGGCAACTCGACCACCCGGAACTCGGATTGTCCAGGTGGTATCTGACCGGAGACTTGGCGTTCGAAGATGCGGAAGGCACGTTCCACCATCTCGGGCGCGTCGACTATCAGGTCAAGATCCTGGGCCACCGCATCGAGCTGGAGGAGGTGGACGCCCATCTGCGCGAGGTCTGCGGGTGCGGTTCGGCCGCAGCCGTAGCTTGGCCTATGCACCACGGCACGGCCGATGGGATCGTCGCCTTCGTTGCCGGATCGTCCTTGGGACCGGGGGAAATCATGAACCGATTGAAGGCTCGGGTGGCTCCCTACGCCATGCCCCGGGAAATCGTCTCCCTTCCCACTCTGCCCCTGACTCATAACGGAAAGACGGACCGAAACGCGCTGCTGAGCATGCTGGAGGAAAGGGGGCATGTGATTGGCAGCTAGAGGGCTTCCGCGCCTCCAGGACTTTCCCCCTCTGGTACGGATGGCCGAGACGCTCTGGGGCAGGTTGCTCCTGGTGGTCCTTTTCTCCGCGCTGGCTTTGCGGCAAGGTCTGCCCGCAGTCCCATTGGGTCTGGCTCTGGCCGCGCTGTCCCTGTGGCCTGAGCGGCGAAGGGTACTGGTTGCGGGTGCCACCGCCTGCTGGCTCCTGGCGATCCGCCGTGTTGACGAAGGCTGGTCCGTTCCGGTTCTGCTGATCGTGTTTTCAGCCGCGTGGCTGGGCCTGATGCTATTCCGCAAGAGGCCGGACCATTGGTTGTTCCAGCGTCCCGTGAGGAACCTGCTGGTCCTATATGTCGCTCTGCTGGCGGCCGCTTCGTACCTTCCGTTGACTCCATGGGTGAGAGTCTCGCTGTGGGCCGCACTTGTAATCGCGGGCAAGTACCTTTGGTTTATGGGTTATGCTCTCTCCGATCGGAAGGGCGTGGAGCGGCGGTTGCCGCTCCAGACCCTTTTTCACTTCCAGCCTTTCTGGGGTTCATCCAACGTTCCTTTACCTAAAGGTGAAGCGAATCTGGATCGCATCGAGGCGAAGAATGCCGGCGGACTGGCCATCTGCCAGTTGACGGGCATTGAACTTATGGTGTGGTCCACGTTGTTGCTAGGGGCACTTGGGCTTTTCGATCGGATACTCGAAGGGCCTTGGCCGTGCAATGAATGGCTTCGGAGAATCCACTTCCCAAACCACGTCTCGCAGCTCGATCCGGCTATCGAGCTGTATCTGAAAGGCAAGCCGTTGCCCCGGTTGGACTGTTGGTTGGCCGTGATCGCCAACTTTTGCCGCAAACTGCTGGCGGTCTCGGCATGGGGCGGAACGATAATAGCCACGTGCCGAATGGCGGGATTCAACGCCGTCCGCAACACGCGGAGGCCGCTCACTTCGAGAACGATTGCCGAGTTCTACAACCGGGTTTATTACTATTTCAAGGAGCTTCTCGTCACGTTCTTCTTCTATCCGACGTACTTCAGATATTTCAAGAACCGCCCCAAGCTGCGGGTCTTTGCCGCCACTCTGGCGGCGGCCGGGTTCGGGAACGCCCTCTTCCACTTTCTGCGCAACATTGAGTTCATCATGCAGAAGGGTCTTTGGCACGCCCTGGTCGATTTCCAGGTCTATGCCATTTATACGCTGATCCTTGGCGTCGCCATTGCTTTCTCGCAGCTTCGCAGCCTGGAGAGACACGCGCAGGGCGGGCGATTCACGGGACCCCTTTGCGTCTTGATCTTCTATTGCCTGTTGATGGTCCTGGACGATCCCCGCCGGGGCTGGACTGTCCGGGATTACTTCTCTTTCATGGCCAACTTATTTGCATCGTTTCCGAGGTGATTATGGAAGGTAAAGAAAAGATTCGTGTCCTGATCCGGGATGTCTTGAACAGGCGTGGGGATCTCCAGCCATTTGGCGACGGGGATTCCCTGATTTTCTCCGGACGAATCGATTCCCTGAACGTGCTCGAGATCGTGGGATTTCTGGAGCGGGAATTCCAGTTCGAGATCTCCGAGATGGATTTCGACCAGACTCAGTTCGACTCGGTCGATAGCATTGCGGCATTGGTATGACATACGGGAAACGGGGTTAGGCGTGGGCAGCCGCCGTTCGAGGGTCGCCATCATCGGGCATGTCGTTCGTGCCGCGGATACGGTAATGCCCACTCCCATGGAACGGTGGGGATATACGTTCAACCGGGTGACCCTTCCGGATGGGTCCATGATGGACCATCTGGCTTATCTGAAAGGTAAGCTCGGGCTCGGGCCATACGAGGATTTCACCGTCTGGGATATGTACCTTGCCGGCCCGCTAGTACTGAAGTCGTACCTGGAAGCCGCGGGCACCGACGTGCTGCTGATCAACCATATCGATACCCAGGACTACAACCTCTGGGAAATCGCAGTACTGGAAAGCAAGGGCTTCGACCGGCGGCAGATCCTGGAATACCGCGCCATGATAAACGAAATGACCGCCACCCAGATCCGGGCGGCCAGAGGGAACTGACGATTGCCTGGAGGCGGCCGAGCCGCCGGACCGGCGCATCCACGTCCCCCGTGCCCCTACCGCCGGCTCTCCGCATCTGCTTGGCTTGACCGTCGCCAGTGTCCCGGTCTCCGGCCTACCCGCGCTCAGCGGTAGCGGTACAGCGTGAAGCGAAGGATGCCCATGCTCCGCAAGTCCAGATACTGCCCCTGCTCGGTGTCATCCCCGGCGAGCCGGCGGCCGGGAACCCAGCGGCCGTTCACGAAAGCGCCTTCTTCCACGGTGGCCAGTCCCGCGAGCGGGGGCCCCGGCGTATTCGGAGAGAAGGTGACGGTTACGCCGCTGCCAACCGCGAAGTATTCGTCAGGGCCGGCCGCAATGAACATCGCCACCGGGGACGGGGCTGGCTGCGGTGCTTGCGCCGAAGGGGCGCCCCGGCGTCTTGCCGGCCCGGCCTCCAGCGTGTAATTCCCCACCTGGATTTTCTGGGGCGGGTCATTGGCGCCCAGCAGGACGGCGGACATCGTGCCGTTGCCCTGGTGTTCCAGAATCAGGGGCGCCAGTTGCGAGAGGAGATCGTAGCCGAACACGTCGGTAGTGTTACCCACCATGCTGTCGATGCCAAACGGCGAGAAGCCGATGGCGTCGTGGCGTCCGAAGGCGTAGAGCGCCGCGGGCTTTGAGATCCTGCCCCGCACCCCCCGTCTCGGCGATGAACAGCGGGTTTCCGGATTGGGCGTACCGGGCGCAGAACCCCACGAAATCGGGGCTGTAAATGTCGGCCGCGAACATATCGACTTGCGGCGCCCCGGCTCTCCAGACGTCCATCGCGTCGGGCATGGGGCCGCCGCTCTGTCCGCCCCCATGGAGCGGCGCGGGCGCCTTCCCAAATCCCTCCTGCGGGCAGTTCGTGACCATCGGTATCGGGTATTCGGCCTTGCCCGCTTCGACCACCCGGTCGACGTAGCGCGCGAAGTACCAGGCCATGAAGATCTCCTCCGCCGGCCTGCCCTTGCCGAACACCTCTTCCCAGGTCCCCGAGGTCTTGAAGCCGGCCGCCTCCCACACCTTGCGCAACTCCGGAATCAGGGTATCCTTGTGCTGCTGAAGGTAGTCCATCAGCTCCTTCGGCACCGGCCCCTCGAAAGCCTTGTTGGCCAGGGGCGAGCGGTCGCGGGTGTCGCCCTGCATTCCCACTTCGTTCTCCACCTGGATCATGATGACCGTGTGCTCGCGGCCGTCCACTTCCTTGATGTGCCGCATCATGGCGGCTAAGGCGCGCGCATCGGCGTCGCGGGTCGCATCGCCGAAGGGGCTGAGCAGTTCGATGCTCAAGCTCCCCGTGACCGTGGCCGCGCGGCCCTCCGAACACGGGCCAGGGCGTGTTATCCCCTACCATCTGGGCGCGCGGGAACCGGCTCGAAGTCCTTCTTCACCCAGTCGGGCGGGTAGCTGGACAGACCGTTCTTCCAGGTTCCGAACCACAGAAGCACGAGACGCAGGTTGTGACTCCGCGCGTCCCGGATCACGCCGTCCAGCACGCTGAAGTCGAATTTGCCCTCCTCGGGTTCGATCTGGGCCCAGGAAACGCCCGCCAGAACGGTGTTGAGCCTTGGACGCGACGATCTTGGCCCAGATCGGCTTCATGTACTCGAGGCTGGTGGCGCTGTTGTTGCGCAGTTCCCCGGCCAGCGCCAGGAATGGCTTGCCGTCGACGATCAGTTGCGTGGCGGTCCCCTGCTGCCGCAAGTGAGGGATCTCGGAGGCGGAAGTGGTCGAGACCGGTCTGCCGTGGCCCTGACCCGCAACCAGGCCGAGAGGGTACGCGAGAGCGGCGCACAACAGAACTCGAAGTTTCATGATGGTCTCCTTTGCATTTCCCGTAAGGCGCCCGTTCCCGAGCCAGCCATCTCTTGCAGACCGGGATTCTCGTCTTGGACCCGCGGGTCCCGTTCAGTGTACACCCAGCCGCCATCTTTGATGATTCTGCATTTCTGCTCTGCGTGGAAGAGGAGAGGACATCATGCGAAGACGTGTTCACCTGTTGGCGTCATTTCCGCTGGCGCCGGTCATTTTGCTCCCGGGGGAGCGGAAAGCCGCTACCCTCACGTGGACCATCGAGGACGCCACTTTTGTGGTTGTTGACATCAATCAGTCCGGTGCGTGGAACAGCGGTACAACCGCCGGTAGCGCGACGGGCTGGTTTACCATCGATTACGATGCCGGCGTCAGCGCCCTGGACTGGAAGTTTTCCGTGAAAGACGCCCCCGGCTGGAATGAAGGTAGTGGTTGGACCGGTGCACTCCCCGACTATGCTCTCACTCCGTCCGACAGTACCTTTCAGTTCGAGGATTCGGCGGCTCGATATCCCGCAGGCTGACCCTGAGTTGGAAGATCGCCTTGGTCTTCTTCTTCGTCATAGCGACTCCCCTTGCCGCTCACTGACAAGATCGATCCCCTGCACCTCGCAGAAGTAATCCACGAATTGCGGAACGTTCTTGGCGAGGCTGTGCAGAAGACGCGGCAGCGACACGGTGATTTTCGCAGCCTGGAGACCGCGCGGAAACGTTGACGGCCCCCGTACCTCGATCTCCCATGCCGGCAGGGGGCCGGCGGGAAATGGCGGCGGTTGTAGGTGACGATCAGGCCGGAGTGGGAGCGCACGGCCGCTGCCAGAACGTGGCGATCGCCGGGATCGTTCGTCATCGCGGCTATGAAGGCGTCGAAGCCCTCGACCCACGCTTCCGGGAAGTGCCTGCGCAACTCCAGTTCCCGCCGCCGCGCCTTCTCGGGCGCTAATCCCCACTTCGCGATCGGATTCCCGGTCACCTCGTCCATGATGGTCTGTGACCACTTTGGCAGATACAGCCGGGGCGCCTCCGCCATACGCAAGAGCGAATCGGCCAGGGGCATCGGGATGAGCACGCACGCATCGAGAACGGCGCGGTAGTCGGCTCTCATTCGTCTTCGCCGCTCTCCGGCATGCCGGTGCGATCAAACAGGCCGGACTCGATGGCTTCCCTGGCGATGCTGTCGAGCGCCGCTTTCCGCTCGGAGTCACGGCGCTTTTGGTAGACGGCCAGATCTTTGAGGTAGATGCGCCGGTGGCTGCCGGCTTTGTGGTACGGTAGCTCGCCGGCCTCAAGCAACTTGATCAGGTGAGGCCGGGAAACGCCGCGGAGATCGGCGGCACGCTGGGTGGTCAACTGCTGGTTCTCAGGGATCAGGATGATCGCCCGGCCCAACTACAAGTTACGTGTGATGTCCTTCAGCAAACGGTATACCGCCTCCGGCACTACCACCCGCTCCCCGTCAGGTGCGACGAGGGCGGGTGAGCCGAGTTGGAGCACTCGATTCAGGTCTCGGATCTGAACACCCTCGGACTCCGACAAGGCGACAGGTTGGTGCAGCATGTTCAGGAGCCATCCCAGGGCAAGAATATCGGACATTCGCAATATTCGCAATCTACTCGAATCGTTCGACAAAACGCCGCCTGGGACCTCCTGCTCCGATTACATCAATCACTCACGGAGACTGGTCACTCAAGCCGCAAGACTTAGCCGGCTTCGATTTGAACCTGAACCAGGGTAGTGGAGGAGTGTGTGGTCTGCAAGTTTATGAGGGTTTTGGTCGGGCCGCCGAGATTTGAACTCGGGACCTCTTGCACCCCAAGCAAGCGCGCTAGCCAGGCTGCGCCACGGCCCGATCAGTCTTATTGTACACAATCTCGCGGCTCAATCCAGCGCCCACGTGGTTCATCGCTCGCATGCCCGCCGCTGAACTCGTCCGCAACGGCGGCTCCGGCGCGCGCTCGCCATGCTACGATACCTCGGGAAATGTCTTGCCCGTGTTTTTGCCCGCGCCAGCCGCGCACAGGCGCCTCCGGCCCGGCGAGCGATCTGCTCCCGCTGGGCGATGCCTGGACGGGAGTGTGCCTGGCCCGGCCCGGCGATCCGGTGGAACCCGGCGACGCCTGTCTTCCGGTGTGCAATCTCGGATACGCGCGCGGAACCTGCGCGCGATTCCCCTCCGATACCGCGGCTGACGCCGTGCGCTTCGCCGTCGCTCGCGACGACGGGCACTCTCTACAAATCCACTTCGTTCTGGAGCGTGGCCATCACCCGTTGGAACACGGACAAATCGAGTACCACCTCGAAGACGATACGTTCCAGCCCCCGCTCCCGGCAACGGGAACGGCCTTCACCGCCCAGGCCCGAGCCTACGCCGCCAGCTATCTGCGCCGCAAGAGAGACTTCTCCGGTTCGGAGTAAAATAGCCTCTGTGCCTCCACTCCGAAACGCCCTGACTTCCCTTGCCGCGCCGGGAGCCGCGCGATGACTGGCAAGCCCGTCCGCGAATCCGCCTCGGAGTACGCCCAACTGGCACTCCCCAACGACGCGAACAACTTCGGCAACGTGCTCGGCGGCACCATTATGCACCTGGTCGATGTGGCCGGCGCCATGGCAGCCATGCGGCACGCCCGCAAGCCCGTGGTCACGGCCTCGGTCGATAGCTTTCAGTTCCTGCATCCCGTCCACCTCGGGCATCTGATCATCCTGCGCTCCTCGGTGAATCGGGTGTTCCGCACGTCCATGGAGGCGGGCATCCACGTGGAGACCGAGAACCTCATGACCGGCGAAAGGGTTCACACCTGCTCGGCGTACCTGACGTTCGTAGCCCTCGGTCCCGACGGCAGGGCAACCGCGGTCGAGCCCGTCATTCCCGAGACCGATGACGAACGGCGCCGGTATCGCCACGCCGGCGAGCGCCGCGAGGCTCGTCTGGCCCTGCGCGACCGCATGAAGACCGAGAACCCGGCTCAGCGCTAGCCTCGCTCACGTCGAGTACACCGACACCCGCGTCACCGTCCGGAACCCCATCCGTTCATACAGCCTCAGCCCCGCCGGCGTGGATTGCAGGATGGCCCGCTCCATCCCGTATTCCCGCCGCGCCTCCGCCAGCGCGTGCCGCATCACCGCCTCGCCGTAGCCGCACCGCTGCCGCCCCGGCAACGTCGCCACGTTGTACACGCCCACTCCATCGCGGCTCGCCACCACCGCCGCCGTTGACACCGGATCGTCATCCACGTAGCCAACGTAGCCGGCGAAGCGTTCCCAGACCGTCCGGCTCGCGAACACCTCCTCGAACCAGGGCAACGGCACGTGAAAACACGTTGACCCGATGCCACAGAACGCATCGCGCGTGCTTCCTCCGTCCACCCGCCGGATCGCCAGCTCCGGCAGCGGCTTCACCGGCGGCGCCACCGGCTCGGCGATCATCCCCGGCAAATCGACCGCGTGGCGCAGCCCAAGCCGTTCGAAGACCCTGCGCGCCCGCCGGCTGGGTTTGGACGACAGCCAGTCCTGACAGACCCAGTAGGACCAGTCCAGCCCCCGCGCCTGGAAATGCACCGCCGGGGCCATGATCCGCTGTTCCAACTCAGATTCAGAAGCGACCGGCGAGGAGAGGAATGCCGTGTTGAACATCTGAAAGGCAGCTCCCGCCGACGCGATGCTCACCCCTCGCAGCTCGCGGACCTCTCCCGCTTGCCGGCTGCTTGCGATCACTCGGAACGACTCCCGCAGGTTGTCCGCCACGCACTCGAAGTCCACGCTCCCACCAGTATCACCCATGCGGAAAATGGCGTCTGACCCCTTTTCTTACTCCGCCGGCTTCCGCAGCGCCCTCAAGTCGATCCCCAGCGCCTGGCACTTCTTATACAGATGACTCCGCTCCAGCCCCAGCGACTTGGCCGTGTCGGTCATGCGCTGGTTGTGGCGCTTGAGCTCGCCCAGGATCTGCTCGCGCTCGAAGAATCCCACACGCTCGGCCAGCGGACCGTCGAAGCGCGGCGAGGTTTCGGGCTCGGCGGCGGTGGTTTGCGGCAGCGCCATGCGCACCGCCGCCCGGTCCACCGGTCCATCGGCCAGTAGCAGCAGGCGCTCCACCACGTTGCGCAGCTCGCGCGCGTTTCCCGGCCAGGGGTAGCGTTGCAGATCGGCGATGACGTCCGGCTCGAAGGGCTTGGGCTTCCAACCATTCTGCGCGGCCACCTGCGCGGCGAAATGAGCCACCAGCGCGGGGATATCCTCGGCGCGGTCGCGGAGCGCCGGCAGCGTCAACGGGAACACGTAGAGCCGATGATACAGATCCTCGCGAAACCCGCCCCTGCGGACCAGTTCGTCGAGGTTGCGGTGGGTGGCCACCACCACGCGCACGTTCACCGGAATGGCGCGGTCGCCGCCCACGCGCTCTACCTGCCGCTCTTCCAGAACGCGCAGCAGCTTGGCCTGCATCACCACCGGCATGTCGCCGATCTCGTCCAGGAAGAGCGTGCCGTGGTTGGCCTGTTCGAACTTGCCGGTGTGGCGCGAGGCGGCGCCGGTGAAAGATCCCTTCTCGTGTCCGAACAGCTCGCTCTCGATCAGCTCGCCCGGGACCGCGGCGCAGTTGAGCGTGACGAACGGCCCCTCGTGCCGCGGACTGCGCTCGTGCAGGGCGCGGGCGATCAGTTCCTTGCCGGTGCCGGTTTCGCCCAGAATGCAGACGCGCGATTCGCTGGCGGCCACGCGGTCCACCTGCGCCATCAGGCGGCGCATGGTTTCGCCGGTGTACACGATCTCGTGTTTGCCCACGCGCTGGCGCAGGTCGCGGTTCTCCTCCTCCAGGCGCTTCAGCTTGAGGACGTTGTCCACGGTGAGCAGCAGCTTGTCGGTGGAGAGCGGTTTCTCCAAAAAGTCGGCGGCGCCCAGGCGGGTGGCCCGCACGGCCATTTCGATGTTGGCCTGGCCGGAGATCATGACCACCGCGAGCGGAATCCCCAGCGCGCCAACCTCTTCGAGCAGCGTGAGCCCGTCCTTGCCCGGCATGACCACGTCGGAGAGCATCAGGTCGAAGGGCTGCGACTTCACCAGGTCCAGCGCGCGGGCCGCGTTGTCGCAGACGGTGGCATCGTGTCCGGCCATGCGGAAGGCGCGGGCCAGGGATGCCAGCGTATTGGCGTCGTCATCGACGATTAAGAGGTGTGCCACGGTATCGCTCCCCGTTATGGTAGCGAAAATCGGGAGCCCTGCCCGCGCAAGTTGGGGCCGCTCCGGCCGTTGCGGGTTTCCAGGATCAGCTTCATGACCAGCCGCTCGATATAGTCGCGGACCTCGCAGTGCAGATCGTAGCTCAGGCCTATTGGGTCGTCCACGTCCCACTCCAGCACGCGCGGCGCGACACCAGTGGGCAGGGGCGCGCCGCTCATGTTGACCGCGATATCGAACTGCGCACGGCCCAAATGGCGGATGCTCTTGGGAAAGTGATCGCGCAGATCGAGATTGCGTTCGGCCATGGCGCGGATGGTGTCGCGCGCCACGGACATGGCCGGACTCAGGCCCGCGCTGGCCGGCGTCAGAACGTCGCCGCCATAGGCGCGCGCGAAGGCTTCCGCCATCTGGCTGCGGCACGCGTTGCCGATGCACACGAACAGAACGCGGATCCTGGGATCGCTCGCGCCGGGCGGGGTCACAGTTTCTCCAGGAAGAGCCGGTGGACGCGGCAATCGCCGGTCAGTTCGGGGTGGAAGGTGGCGGCCAGATGGCGGCCCTGTTCCACCAGCACGGGGTCGCCGGCATACCGGGCCAGCACCGTGACGCTGTCCGCGGCGCGCCGGATTATGGGCGCGCGGATGAAAACGGCTTCCAGTTTGCCGGGCGCGGTGCGCCGCTCGAAATCGGGCGCGGGGTCGAGCCATGCCACGCGGCTGTCCACCTGGCGTCCATAGGCGTTGCGCTCCACGCCGATATCCATCAGCCCCAGGCTTTCCTGCGGCGGGTTGGACACGTCGCTGGCCAGCAGGATGGCGCCGGCGCAGGTTCCGAAGATGGGTTTCCGAAGGCCGAACTCCGCCAGCTTGTCCAGCCAGCCTTCGAAGCGCAGGAGCTTCAGCATGGTCGTACTTTCGCCGCCGGGAATAACCAGCCCGTCGATCGAGCGAAGTTGGGCGGCGTCGCGCACGAACACCGGCTCCGCGCCGGCGCGCTCGAGCGACCCGCCGTGCGCCGCGAAATCCCCTTGCAGCGAAAGCACTCCCACTTTCTTCATCGGCCGCTCCTCACCAACCCCGCGTCTGCAGGAGTTCGGATTCGGGGATCTTGGAGACCTCCAGGCCGGGCATGGCTTCGCCCAGCGCGCGGCTGGCTTCCAGGAGCTTCTCGGGATTGTCGAAGTTCTTGGCGGCCTCGACGATGGCCTTGGCGCGGGCGGCGGGGTCGGAGGATTTGAAGATTCCCGAGCCCACGAAAACGGCTTCCGCGCCCAGTTGCATCACCAGGGCCGCGTCGGCCGGCGTGGCGATTCCGCCGGCGGAGAAGTTCGGCACCGGCAGCTTGCCGTGCTTGGCCACCCACTCCACCAGCTCCAGCGGCGCTCCCAGATTCTTCGCCTGGTGCACCAGCTCCTCGCTTCCCAGCACGGTGAGCTGCTTCATCTCGCGAACGATGGTGCGGATGTGGCGCACCGCCTCGACGATGTTGCCGCTTCCGGCTTCGCCCTTGGTGCGCATCATGGCGGCGCCCTCGGCGATGCGGCGCAGAGCTTCCCCGAGATTGCGCGCGCCGCAGACGAACGGCACCTTGAAGCCGGTCTTCTCGATGTGATTCTCTTCGTCGGCGGGGGTGAGAACTTCGCTTTCGTCGATGAAGTCGACTCCCAGGGCTTCGAGAATGCGCGCTTCCATGAAGTGGCCGATGCGGGCCTTGGCCATCACCGGAATGGTGACGGTCTTCATGATCGCTTCCATGATGGCGATGTTGGCCATGCGGGCCACGCCGCCTTCCTTGCGGATGTCGGCGGGCACGCGCTCCAGGGCCATGACCGCGCAGGCGCCGGCGTCTTCGGCGATCCTGGCCTGTTCGGCGTTGGTGACGTCCATGATGACGCCGCCCTTGAGCATCTCGGCCAAGCCGACTTTTACGCGAAACGTATCGTTCGTAAGATCAAACATAACCCTCTCCTAAATCCCAATGTGGGCCAGGTTGGCAACCGGCCTGCCGGGGGGCTGCACGCCGCCCAACGAAACTGGCCGCTCTTACACCATGGCCTGGACCGGCCCGAGATTCTTCTCTGCCGCTTCAAGCTCTCCGGAAAACACGCGCCCCAGGATCTCCAGGCCCGCGCGGATCCGCTCCGGCGGCAACCCGGCGAAACTCAATCGTAGCGCCCCGGGCTCGCGCCGCGAAACCGCGAACAGCCGGCCCGGCAGGTACGCCACGCCTTCTTTTCGCGCGCGCGGGAGCAACTCCTCGGCATCCAGCGGCTCGGGCAATCGCACCCACACATTCATGCCGCCTTCCGGCCGCGTCCAGCGCGCGCCCGCGGGCAGGAACGCGCGGCAGGCTTCCAATGTGGCCCGCAAGCGCGCGGCGCCGGCCTGGAGCATGCGCGCCAGGTGCGCTTCCAGTCGTCCGGATTCGGCGAATTCCAGCAGCACGGCCTGCGAGAGCTGGTCGGTATGCAGGTCGGAGGCTTCCTTGGCCTGGCGCAGACGGTCGATCAGCGGCTTGGGTCCCAGCGCCCATCCCACCCTTAGGCCGGGAAAGCTGATCTTGGAAAAGCTGCGCAGCAACACTGTGCCGCCGCGGTCATCCAATTCCTTCAACGCCGGCGCCGGTTCGCCGGTGTAGCGCAGTTGGCCGTAAGCGTCGTTCTCTACCACCGGCACGCGGGCGCGGGCGGCGGCCTCCAGCAGCTTGCGGCGCGCCGGCAAGGGAAGCGTGGCTCCGGTGGGATTCTGAAAATTGGGCGTGACCACGACGAATCGCGGGTGCTCGCGCTCCAATACCCGTTCGAGCTGCCCCACGTCCATGCCTTCGGCGCCGACCGGGATGCCCACGAGCCGCCCTGCCACGCCGGCCACCAGGTTCTTGAGCCCCGTGTAGACCGGGTCTTCGGCCACCACCGTATCTCCCGGCCGCACCAGCACCCGCGCCAGCAGGTCGAGCGCCTGCTGGCAGCCATTGGTGACGATGAGGTCGTCGGCGGAGGTGGCGAGTCCCTGACGCCGCGCGTCTTCCAGCAGGTGGCGGCGTAAGGGCTCGTAGCCGCTGGGAGAGCCGAGTTGCAGGATGCCGGCGAGGTCCTCGCGGGCGAGGACCGTGGCGCAACTGGCGCGGAAATCCTCGAGTGGGAAGAGGTCGTGCGACGGGCGGGACATGACGAAGCTGATCGCCTCGCTGCCGATGGTGGCGCTGGCGGCGGAGACGGCGGTCTCGCTGCGTTCCAGCAGGGCATCCCAATCGAGGGCGGACGCGGGGCGGCCGGCGCCGGCGGTGACATAGCTGCCGCGGCCGACCTGTCCGGAGATCAGGCCCTCGGTGTCCAGGAGATCGTAAGCGGCGGAAATCGTGGCCCGATTCAGTCCAAGTAGGCCAGCCAATTCACGAGTGGCTGGAAGACGGAAGCCGCGCCCAAACTCCCCAGAGCGGATCTTCCGCGAAATCTGCTCGTACAACTGGCGATAGAGCGGCACTTCCGAGTCCGGCGACAGGGGGAACGTCCAAGCCATCGATCCAAACCATACCATATTGGACTGGCTCCGGTCCAGGACGAGCTCGGCGCTACTTCACCACCAGTCTGTACGCACCGGCGGACTTGGCTTGTCCCCAAACCTGCACGTAGTAAACGTCGTACTCCGTGACGTTGATCGACCGGCTGAGATCCTGGCCCTGTTCCGTGGGCTCGGCGGCGAATTCGATGGGTTGCCCGTTGGGACCGAACGTCGCCAGCGCGGGGACCAGGGTCTTGGACTGGCTTTGCACCGTCACCACCATCTTGCCCGTGCGGTCCGCCACGAAGGAGTAGAAGTCCGTGTCCTCGGCATTCATGATATTGGCGTCGATTGTTTGGCCGATTGCGATGGGGTGGGCGGAAGCGATGTCGTCGTCCGGCTCGAACCGGTCGAAGGCCTTGGTGGCGTTCACTCTGAGCGTATACCGGCCGGTAGTTCCGTGGTTTCCCGCCACCTCCACGTACACGGTGGAGTTCGGCTTCGGCGAGATGAGAAGGCTCACGGCGGCTCCGGGATCCGAGGTCTCGGCGGCGTCGCCGGTGGGATGCGCCGCGTCGTCGCAGATGGTCAGGCGGGGCGCCAGCCCGGGCGACTGGTTTGCGATTGCAACCCGCAGAATATCGCGCGGGACCGGCGGAGCGCTGAACCGGTACCAATCCACGTCCTTAGAGTTGGAAATCTCGCCCGTCACCAACGTCTCCATCGAAATCAGATTGGCGAGGAGATACGTGCCGTTGGGTTCCGATTCCGAGGCAAGCGGATCGGCCTCATGCGGTTTGAAACCCCTCAGGCTGGCCAGGCTCAGGTGAACGGGCGGGTAGTTGGGGTCGCGCGCCAACGCCTCGCGGAAGGCGTTGAGGGCCCGGCTGTGGTCGTTCATCTGCGCGTACAACACTCCCAGGTCGTGAAAAACGACCGGTTCGGCGCACTGTTTGGAGATGCCTTCCAACAACAGGGCGGCGCCCCTGAACTCGCCTTTCCTTGCCAGGATGGAGGACTGGTTGAACTGTTGCTGCGCCGCCATGTCGCGAAGAGGTCTTCCTTCGAACTGCTGGTACTCCTGCGCCAGAACCTCCGTACTGGAGATGTAGCCGGGGACTTCTCCCGGGGGATTGAGGTGGGACAGATAGCGGACGCCGATTATAGCCGCCACGGAGGCCGCCAGAAGCGCCAGCAGCCAGGCATCCCCCAGGAGTCTCCGGATTCCGTGGCGTCTCCTCTTCTTGCGGATACGGACACGCGGCTGGGGTGCTCCGGAGTTCGCGGTACTCGGCGCGTCGGGCATCATTCGGCCTCTTTGCTACAATCCATATTCTATGCGCTTGCGGCGCGGTTGGCGCTGTTCCAGGATACCCCGGAGCGCCGCGGTCTGCGGTCTGATGGCGCTCGCGGCCAGCGGAGCGCTGGCTGCGCCGTTCCAGAAGACCGGAAAGGAAGACCAGACCCAGACGCTCCAACTCCCCAGGGAACTTCCCGGAGCGGTCGAGGGGGACACGCGGCGGCTGGCGTTTTATGTGACTCCGCTCTCCGCCAAGGGCCTCCTGTCGCAGCAGATTCGCAATGCCGTCAAGGCGCTGGAGCATCGCGCCGGAAGCGGCACCATCCTCGAAATCCGGGCTTTCGTGGCCGGACCGGGGGATGTCCGGCGGGTGCGCGACCTGGTGAGCGAACTCTTCACGGAACGCCAGAAGCCGTTGCCGTCGTTGAGCCTGATTCGCTCCGGCGGCCTGCCGCTGGAGGGAGCGCAGGTCGTGTTGGAGGCCATTGCGTCGTCCAGCAAGCCTCTAAATCCAAATGGATTGGCGTTCGTTTCGGGGCAGGCGGCAGTGTCCGCCAACCCGCTCGACCCGGTAGAGCCGTTGATGGCGCAGTCGCTCGAATCCTTGCGCAAGGCCGTGCATGCCGCGGGAACCGCCGCGGGCGACGTGGTGCGGGTCACCTGCTTCGTGAGCTCGCTCGGGAACGCCACGGCATCGCGCGGCCTGGTGGAGCGCGAATATCCTCGCGCCGCGGTCAACTATGTTCAACCGCAGCGCGTTCCGGGGCGGGCGATGGCGGCTTGCGAGGCCGTGGCGCGTCTCTCCGCCGATCCAGGACCGTTGCGGATGCTATCGGCCGCCGGGCTTGCCGCCGAACCGGGGCAGTCGCAGGTCGCGCTGGTTGGGCCGCGGCGCGTGGTCCTTACCGGCACGCAGGTTTCGTTCGGATTCGCGCCCGAGGACGCCCGTCTGGCATTCGAACGGTTGCGGCATGAGTTGGAGCAGTCGGGCAGCTCCATGCGAAACGTGGCCTTTGCGCATTACTACCCGCTGGCGCAATCGATCGCCGCGCAGATTCGCGTGGTGCGTCGGGACTTCTTCGACGCCGATCGTCCGCCCGCCGGGAGCATGTTCCTGTTCGAAGGGCTGACCTCCATGGATGCGGGATTTGCCGTGGACGTGGTGGCCGTGAAGTAGCGGCCCACTTCACGGCGTGGCCACGCGGTAAGAATCGATCGCCGCGCAGATTCGCGTGGTGCGTCGGGACTTCTTCGACGCCGATCATCCGCCCGCCGGGAGCATGTTCCTGTTCGAAGGGCTGACCTCCATGGATGCGGGATTTGCGGTGGACGTGGTGGCCGTGAAATAGCGGCCCACTTCACGGCGTGGCCACGCGGTAAGAATCGATCGCCGCGCAGATTCGCGTGGTGCGTCTGGACTTCTTCGACGCCGATCGTCCGCCCGCCGGGAGCATGTTCCTGTTCGAAGGGCTGACCTCCATGGATGCGGGATTTGCCGTGGACGTGGTGGCCGTGAAGTAGCGGCCCACTTCACGGCGTGGCCACGCGGTAAGAATCGATCGCCGCGCAGATTCGCGTGGTGCGTCTGGACTTCTTCGACGCCGATCGTCCGCCCGCCGGGAGCATGTTCCTGTTCGAAGGGCTGACCTCCATGGATGCGGGGTTTGCGGTGGACGTGGTGGCCGTGAAATAGCGGCCCACTTCACGGGGTGGCCACGCGGTAAGATGAGAACAAGCATCGATGGCCATGTATCGTCTTGTCCCGCGCCTTCTTCCGATCGCCGCTTGCGGCGGCATGTTGCTCTGTCTGTTGGCGGCGGCGCAACAGAGCGGGGATGCTCCCAAACCGGCGGCGCCGGAGACCGCCCCCGCCGGGCAGGACGCGCCGAAGACCGCGCAGCCGGCCGTGAAACCGGACGATACCCTGACCATCAGGGTTCAGGCGGATGAAGTCATGCTGCCCGTCACCGTGAAGGACGAAAAGGGGCGCTTCATTTCCAACCTGGTGGCCAGCGACTTCCGGGTACTCGACGAAGGCCGGCCGCAGCGCATCAGTTTCTTCAGCCACACCGAGAAACAGCCCATCGTGGTGGGATTCCTGGTCGACCAGAGCAGCAACGTGCGGGTCCACTGGGACAAGTTCCGCGAGGCCGTCCGCGAGCTGGTCTGGAACCTGCTGCCGGGCGATCCCAGGTACACCGGCTACCTGATTCAATTCGCCAACAAGGCCGAACTGGTGGTGAACACCACGACGGACTCCGACAAGATCGCCGAGCAGGTGGCCAAGATGAAGCCGAGCGGGGGCAGCGCGCTGTTCGACGCCATCTACCGGGCATGTACCGACCGCGCGCTGGTAAAGGGCGAGCCGTACGAACCGCGCCGCGTCATCATCGTCGTGGGCGACGGGCACGACACCGCCAGCTCGAAGACCGAGGCCGAGGTGCTGGAACTGGCCAAGCGGAACCAGGTGACGATCTTCGCCATCAGCACCATGAACTTCGGGTTCGAAAACCCCGACAAGTATGTGCTGGAGCGGCTGACGGCCGAAACGGGCGGACACGTGGAGTATCCGTTAAACAACCTCTACAAGGACGTATCCGGATACCTGTCCACTCCATCCGACGATGGGAACTATGCGCTGACGGTGGGAACGGGCAGGTATGCGTCGGAGATTTCCTCCAACATCATCAAGGCCATCACCGGCATTTCGGCCGAGATCACCACCCAGTACGTGCTGCGCTACACTCCCGATGTCGATCCCGAGGCCAAGATAAAGGAGTTCCGCCACATCAAGGTGGAGATCCCGACCCTGCCGGGCATCAAGCCGTTGACGCGCGACGGATATTATCCCAACCGCGTAGGCGAATCGACGGCGGCCAACCGGTAGACGCGATCGGGAGCCTCCGGCCGTGTGCGCGGGAGGCCCGGCGGCAAGACGCCCCCGATTCTGCCAGCCGGCCCGGCGGCCGGGCGCCTCCGATCCTGCCAGCCGGCCCGCCTGCCGCGCGCCCGCAGGAGGCCCGGCGGCCAGACGCCCCCGATTCTGCCACGCGGCCCACCGGCCGCGCCCGCGCGGGAGGCCCGGCATGAGGCTCAGCCCCACGGTTGTGAAGTGCGGAGCCCGCCTGCCGCGCGCCGCGCGGGAGGCCCGGCGGGGTCATGGATTGGAATCGGCTTCACTCGCCTTCAGAATCTCGTGGATCCGTTCCAGCAGCCTTTTGAGCACGATGGGTTTGGTCTCGAACGAGCGGCATCCCGCGGCCAGCGCCGCGTGCACGTCTTCCGACGAGGAATGCGCGGAGAGGACGACGATGGGGATTTTGAACGTGCGGGGGTCGTTCTGCAGGGCGCGGATGGCGCTGTGGCCGTCCATCACCGGCATGTCGAGGTCCATGACGATCAGGTCCGGCCGGTGTTGCCGGGCCGCTTGCACGCCTTCGCGTCCGTCCGCCGCTACCACCATCTCGAAACCCTGCCGCTCCAGCCGGCGCGAGAGCATATCGCGGCTGAATTCGTCGTCTTCCACCAGCAAAAGTTTGCTCATGGCAGTCTCATGCGACGGCCTTATCGGAGACGGCCGGCCCGACGGACGTCTCGCGCTCCGGCCGCGGCAGGATGCCTCCGGCAAGCAACTCCCGCAGGGTGGCCAGATCGACCGGGCGTGAATACCAGTATCCCTGGCCGTATTCGCAACCCATGAAGCGGAGCATCTCGGCTTGCCGCCTGGTTTCCACGCCTTCGGCCACCACGTCGATCTCGAGCGACCGCGCCAGCGTCAGGATGGCTCGCACGATGGCCACGCTCTCCGCCGCCGACGGCAGGCGCATCACGAAGGAACGGTCGATTTTGAGCGTGTCTATGGGAAACCGGTGCAGGTACGTCAGCGAGGAATAGCCGGTGCCGAAATCGTCGAGTTTCAGTCCCACGCCCATCTGCCGCAGGCGCTGCAGGATGGCGAGAGCGTTCTCCGGGTCTTTCATCACCGCGGTCTCGGTGATTTCCAGGCGCAGGGCGGCGGCCGGCAATCCGGAAGCCTCCAGCGCGCCCCGCACGTGGTCCACCAGTTGCGACTCCGCGAACTGCCGTCCGGAGACGTTCACGCTGACCGTGACGTGCGGGAACTGGCGGCGCAACTCGGCGGTGTCGCGGCAGGCGTGCTCCAGCACCTGTTTGCCGATGGGAACGATCAGCCCGGTGCGCTCCGCCCGGGGGATGAAATGCTCGGGCTGGACCAGCCCGGCCGCCGAGCGGCGCCATCGCAACAGGGCTTCGAAGCCGCGGATCGCGCCGTCCTCGATCGAGACCTTGGGCTGGTAGTGGAGCACGAAAGACTGTTCGTCCAGGCTACGGCGCAGGTCGGCGTCCAGCCGGAGATCCTCGATATCCTTCGCCCGCATGGCTTGGTGGAAGACCTCCACTTCCTGGTCCCCCTGCTCGCGGGCGTGGCGCATGGCGGCGTGCGCGTCGAGAATCAGCGCGCGGGCCGGTTCAGTGCGCGAGGCGATGGCTATGCCGACGCGGGCCCCGGCAAACAGGGTATGGCCGTCCAGGACCACGGGTTCGTTCAACGCTCCCTGAATCCGCGTGGCCAGCCTCTCGGTCTCCTCGAGCGGCCGGACGCCGCCCAGCAGCACGGCGAACTCGTGGTCGGCCGAGCGCACCAGCAACGCCGCCGAAGTCACGGTCTCGGGCAACTCGCGTAACCTGCCGGCCAGGGCCGCCAGGAATGGCCCGGCGTCTCCGGCGGGCAGGCTCTCCTCGGCCCGTTCGAATCCTTCCAGCTCGAACAGCAGGAGCGCCGCCGGCAGGCGGCCACCATCCAGTTCGCTCAGTTCCTCCTCCAGCCACGTCCGGTTGAGGAGCGACGTCAGCGGATCGACGGTCTTGCGGGCGGTGATATCGGTGTGGCATCCCGCCAGGCGGATGGGCGTGCCCCGCTCGTCGCGAGCCGCGCCGCCGCGGTTCTCGAACCAGCGCCAGCTTCCATCCCGGTGGCGCATGCGGTATTCGGATACCAGGTGGTCGGCGCCGCCTTCCAGGTGGATGCGGACATCGTTCTTCACCCGCCGCCGGTCGCCGGGGTGAACGCGGCCGAACCATTCCTCCGGATCGGGGGAGATCTCGCCCGGAGCGAATCCCAGCATGGCCTTCCAGCGCGCGGAGTACTCGATCGCGCCCGCCGGGAGGTCCCAGTCCCACAGGCCCTGCTCGCTGGTCACCGATGCCAGACGGTAGAGTTCCATTTGGCGCCGCTGCTCGCGGTCGTTGGCGGCCACCAGGAGTCCCGCCTCGATGCGCGCCTGGGCCACCGCGAAATCCACCGGCTTGGTGATGTAATCGTTGGCGCCCGCGCGCAACGCCGCCACCACTCCGTCGCCCTGGTGGTCGGCTGAGACCATGACGACCGGAAACTCGGACGCCGGCCGGGTCTTGCGAATCCTCCGCAACACCTCGAGGCCGCTCATCCCGGGCATCATGAGGTCCAGCAGGACCAGGTCGATGGGCTCGCCCGCCAGAATCGCCAGCGCCTCTTCCCCGCTGCCAGCCAGGCGGACCTCGTACCCGCTGCGAAGCAGCCTGCGGCCCAGCATGTCGCGGTTCAGATCGTCGTCATCGACCACCAGCAACCGCTTCTGTTGCGGCATGGCCCTCCTCTCCGGGCTGGCGCGGGAGATGCGCCGGCAGCCTCATGGTGAAACTGGAGCCCTTCCCGGGTTGGCTTTCGACGGTAATATCCCCGCCCATGAGGCGGCACAGTTTCCGGCTGATGGCCAGTCCCAATCCGGTGCCGCCGTACTTGCGCGTGGTGGAGGCGTCGGCTTGGGCGAACGCCTGGAATAGCCTGGCCTGCTGCTCCGCGCTGATGCCGATCCCGGTGTCCCGCACGCTCACGGCCAGCCACCCGTCCCAGGGCGCCGCCTCGCGCCGCAGTTCCACCGAGAACGTCTCCGCCCTCGGTGAATTTGCACGCATTGGCCACCAGGTTCAACAGGCTTTGACGGAACCTCAGCAGGTCGGTCGAGACCGGGAACGGCCCCGGCTCGCCGGTCGCCTGCAGACGGTTGCGGTTCTTGGCGGCTTGCGGCGCGACGCTCGAAATCACTTCCTCGATTGCCGCGCGCGCGTCGAAGGCTTCCGCGTGCAATTGCACCCGTTCGGCCTCAGTTCTGGAGTATTCCAGGACCTGGTTCACCAGTTCGAGCAGCATTCCGCCGGAGCGCTCGATCTTTTCCAGATCGGGCGTAAGCCCATCGATGGCGCGGTCCTGGCAGGTTTCCTGCAGCAACTGGCTGTACCCGATCACGGCGTTCAGCGGCGTCCGCAGTTCATGGCTCATGTTCGCCAGAAACCGCCCCTTGGCGGCATTGGCGGCTTCGGCTTCCCGCTTGGAAACCAGCGTCACCCCCAGCCGCTCCACCATGGCGTTGAAGGCCGTCGCCAGGCGGCCCACCTCGTCCATCCGCTCCACCCTCACCCGCCCTTCGAGCCCACCCTCGGCCACGCGGCCGGTAAACTCGGTCAGCGTGCGCAGCGGGCGCAGCAGGGCGCGCAATTGGAGGGTCTGCACGGCCGCGCCGAACAGCAGGCAGGCGCCCGCCATGGCGGCCGTGATCCAGGCGACGCGCGCCCGCGCGGCGTGCTGCCGCTCGGTGGAAAACAGAATCCTCACGGTGCCCAGTTCGGCCGGCGTCCGGCTGGCGGCTTCCCATCCGATGTGTTCCACCGCCTCCGGCCGGGCAACCCGCTCGGAGGCCTCCACCCAGGCGCCCGTCGAGCGCTGGAAGCCGGGCCGCGCGGCCGAGACCGGCTGGCCGCTTTCGCCGTCCGTCAGCTCCACCAGCAGTACTTCGTCGGAAGAGACCGCGTTGCGGGCGATCCGATCGAGCTCGGCGCGGTCGCCGACCAGCATGGCGAACCGGCTCTGTCCCGCCAGGAACCCGGCCAAAGCCTGCGCCCGCCCCGCGATCTGACGCTCCAGATCGCGGCTGTAGGTCCACAGAAACAGGCCGGTCAGGCCGACCAGCAGGACGGCGTTCAACGCCAGGTTGGCGGAGAGCATCCGCCGCCACAGACTGCTGCGGAAGGCGCCCATCATCGGAATACCTCCGCGCCCGCCGGAATTCGCAGGTCCAGGCCCAGCAGCCGCGTCACGCGCTGGTTGACCGCCAGGTCGCGGCCACAGGTCCACGGAAACAGGCCGGTCAGGCCGACCAGCAGGACGGCGTTCAACGCCAGGTTGGCGGAGAGCATCCGCCGCCACAGGCTGCTGCGGAAGGCGCCCATCATCGGAATACCTCCGCGCCCGCCGGAATTCGCAGGTCCAGGCCCAGCAGCCGGGTCACACGCTGGTTGACCGCCACCTGCAGCCGCGACGGATATTCCTCGCCGCCGGAGCTTTCTCCGCGCTGGATGCGTAAGGCCATTTCCGCCGCCTGCCGGCCCAGCGCCCGATAGTCGGGATATATCCCCGCGGCGGCGCCGGCGCGTACGAACGCCGGCGAGAACCCGACGATGGGCAGACGGTACTCGATAGCCGCCAGCACCAGTGGCTGAAGGGTCACGGCGTTATAGAGGTCCGGGTCGGGCAGGCACAAAAGGAAGTCCACTTTGCCCTTCAGCGAACCGACTACTTTGAGCAGATGGCCGGGCCCGTCGCAATCCGCCACCACCAGGGTGTAGCCCTCCCTGCGCCCCTGGCTTTCCAGCGCCTCGGCGGTATAGCGCGAACGGTCCGGGTTGCGGATGATCCCCGCCCGCAAGGCGCGCGGCAGCAGCACCCGCACGGCCGCCAGTTGCGCGCCCAGCGGAACGTCCAGATCGATCTGGCCGGCGCCTTCCGGCTGGGGGCCGCGCAGCACCATGGTGGCCACCACCGGCAGCGCGGTCCGGCGCGCCCGCAGTTCGGCCAGGGCGCGGCTTCCCACCGCGACCACCACCCGCGTCTCGGGGGCTTCCAGCGACCGCCGCAGGTCGTTGCCCGCGCTGCCGCTGCGAATATCCACCACGCGGGCCACGCCGGGGCCCAGGCCCCCCGTCAGCCCCTCCAGCGCCTCGCCGTAGGCGGGCACTCCGCTCTCGGCAATCACCACCACCGAACCCGGAACCGGCTCCGCCATGGCGGCCACCAGCAGCATCCGCCCGAAGAAGGTGGTTGCCCATGCGCCTGTCATTCCCACACCCGCAGGACCAGTTTGAGAAAGACCGAGCGGCCGTCTCCCGGTACCCGGTCCACCGAGAGATAAATGGGATCTTCGTAGCGCCGGTCGAAGAGGTTGCGCACCCCGGCCACCAGGTCGAATCGCCGGTTGAGGCGCGCCGTGACGTTGGCGCCGGCGAGCGGGAAGCCGCCCAGACGTCCGCCCAGCACGGCCGCCCTCGCCGAAGTGTACTGGCAATCGGCGGACGCGAACACACGCCGGCCGGCCGGAGCGCCCACGCGGAATTTGACAAGCTGGCGGGGGGAATTGGGGAGCCAGGCCCGCGGCTGGCCGCCCGAGGCATTCTGCCAGACCGCGCTGGCGGTGGTCTCGATGCCGCTGGGCAACTTGCCCGAGAGTTCCAGTTCGCCGCCGCTGGAGCGGATTTCACCGGTGTTGCGGTACTGCTCGACGCCGTCCGGGTCGCTCACGGCGTCGATGACGTGCTGAATCAGGTAGTGAAACCCCGCCGCCGTCAGCGTCCAACCGCGCCCCACGCGGCGCTCCATGGAGCCCTGAAACGTGTGCGCGCTCTCGGGATGGAGCGGCGGGGCCGGAAGGTAGGAAAGGCCGCCGTCATTGTAGTATTGCTCGAAGGCGCTGGGGTTGCGGAAGGGATGCCCGTACACCAGTTTGTACGCTGTCCGCGCGGAACGCTGGTAGACCGCCGCCACGCGGGGCGAAAGGAAGTGGCCGAAGTTGCGCGTCTCGTCCAGGCGCAGGCCGCCGTGCAAGGTCCAGCGCGCCGTAAGCTTCCATTCCTGCTGGGCGAACAGCGCTCCGCCGCGATTGGTGCGGCCGGCGATGTCCTGCCGCGCGCCGTCCACCAGGTTGTACTGCAGGCTGCGCAGGTCCAGAAACCCCTCGGCCCCGGCGGTGAGCGTGCCCACCCGCGCCAGCGGAACCGCATACGTGAACTGCGAATCGATGCGGTCTCCCAGGTTGTCGTCGCGCATGCTCTCCACGGCCTGGCCGGCGCCCTCCACCGGGTAGTCGTACAGGTCGCGATAGCGGTAGCGGTCGTAGAACGCCTGCCAGCGGACTTCGCCGCCCCCGGCGTGGCGCGTATAGGTCGCTCCCACCAGGTCGCGGCTGTCAACGGCGTGCTGCGCCGGATCTCCGGACAGGCTGGTTCCCACGCCGATGGGCGGTTGCTTGTCGCGATTATTGAAGTAGGCCGTGAAGCTCCAATGACGCCAGATGAGATTGGCGAAGGTGTGGTAGCCGCGTTCGCCATCGGCATTCGACACCACTCCCGAAGACGGCGCGCCCGCCGCCAAAGCCATACCGGAAAGCGGAACCGGAATGCCGGTATTCTGAAACAGCGAGCCTGCCAGCAGCAGGTTGACGCCTTTGCCCAGGTACAAGGAGGACGATGCCGCCAGCTTGCGCTCCCCCGCCGAATCCACTTCCGCCGAAAGGCTCAGGGGTTGGCCGTCCACCGGCGAGCGGGTCACCACGTTGATGTTGGCCAGCATGCCGTTGGAGCCATAGAGCGCCGACGTGGGGCCGCGAATGATCTCGATGCGCTCCACCAGGTCCATGTCCAACCCGAAATCCTGGGCGAAGAACCCGTTGGAATCGTAGATGTTGTCGGTCAACGGATGGCCGTTCAGCATCACCAGAAAACGGGTGTTGAAGTCGCCCGGCAGCGAGATACCACTGACGCCCGCATAGTGGTACTCATGATCGTAGGTAACGTAGAACCCGCGTACCGAAGCCAGCGCCTCCGCCAGAGTCCGATACCCGTACTTGTGGATCTCCGCGGCCGTGATCACCGTCACGTTCGCCGGAGCTTCCGCCAGGGTCTGCGCATGCAGCGATACGGCCTCCACCGTAGGGAGATCGCCGAACAGAACCTGGTCGTCGACCGGCTTGGCCGGAGCGTCCGTCTGCGCCGCAGCCAGGACGGCGGCCAGACACCCGCCCAGCGTCAGCAATAGGACACGAAGTCTCATGGTTCTCATGCGCCGGTCAGAGCACGCCTCAAGACCCTTATCGGACTCCCGGCCCGGAAGCGTGAGCCCGCCCTTTGCGGGTAGGCGCTCGCCACTACACCGGACCGGTTTCCTCGGCGGTCGCCGTTCCGTATAGAATGGCTTGCAAGCGGAGAATCCGAATGAAACGGTTGTCTACTGTGATTTGCGTGGCCGTCTGCGCGTTTGCCCAGGCCCCGCCGTCCACCACGCCCGCCGCGCCAGCCGCAGCACCGCAGCTTGAGGATGGCTTATATGCCATCTTCAACACCCAGATGGGCACCATCACCGCCAAGCTGTTCGAAAAGGAGACGCCCATCACTGTGAAGAACTTCGTGGCGCTGGCCATCGGCGCCCAGGATTGGAAGGATCCCGAAACCGGCGAGATGGTGCTCCGGCCCCTGTACGACGGCATTGGCTTCCACCGCGTGATGATGGACCAGATGATCCAATCCGGCAGCGCGGTTGCCAACGGGGATCACGATTGCGGATTCACGATCAAGGGCGAAATCCGTCCCGATCTCAAGTTCGACCGGCCCGGCCGGCTGGCCATGGCCAACACCGGCTCTAGCGATTCCGGCGCCTGCCAGTTCTTCATCACGCAGGTTGCCGCCCCGCCGTGGGACGGCAGGTATGCCATCTTCGGCCAGGTGGTGGACGGCCAGAGCGTGGTGCGGGAGATCTCGCGGGTTCAGGTGATCGATCGCGTGGTTTACCAGGCGAAGAATCCTCCCAAGCTGATCGGTGTGACCATCAAGCGCGTCGGCCCGGAACCCGCGCCCCCACCTGCAGTCAGCGGGGAGGCGGCCGTTCCACCGGGTCCTCCCGGCGCTGCGAGCGCGGCTTCGGCGGACCCCGTTGAGCGCATCCGCTCCGGCCAGCATTCACTGCTGTTGACGGCCGAGCGGGTGGGCGCCCGCATCCCCGGGGTCAGCGCAGGGTTGGAGGTCGTCAACGGCGCGGACTCTGAGATCGTCGTTTTCTTCAAGGGACCGGTTGTTCGCTCCGTCAGTCTGTTGCCAGGGCGGTCGGCACGGGTCGATCTTCCCTCTGGTTCGTATGAAGTGGCCGCGGAGTTGCCGGAATCGGTTGCCATTCCTCTCTATGGGAGGCATTCCCAGGAATCGGGCTCGTCCTATCGCCTGAGTTTCGACCCGGCATCCCATTAGCCACGCTCCAGGAGAACCCGCCGGACCCGCGGCAGTCCTTGGCTTGCCGCGGTGGACACCGGGTGCTAATCCTATAGGACGCGGAGCGCCGAACATCTGTCCAATTCACCTCGTGGCGTATTAGAAATGCCGGGCCGCCAGGAGACCGTCTTCCAGCGATGGCCGGTCTTCAGCGTCCGCGCGCCGGTTCCGTATAGAATGGCTTTTTAGGGAGAATCCCGATGAAACGGTTACCTACTTTGATTTGCGCGGCCGTCTGCGCGTTTGCCCAGGCCCCGCCGTCGACCACGCCCGCCCCGCCAGCCGCCGCGCCCCAGCTTGCGGATGGTTTGTATGCCATCCTCAATACCCAGATGGGCACCATCACCGCCAGGCTGTTCGAAAAGGAAACGCCCATCACGGTGAAGAACTTCGTGGCACTGGCCACCGGCGCCAAGGCGTGGAAAGACCCGAAGACGGGCATGATGGTGCGGCGGCCGCTATACAGCAACATCGGTTTTCACCGCGTCATGCTGGATGTGATGATCCAGACCGGCAGCGCCGTTGCCAATGGGGCTCACAATTGCGGGTTCACGATCAGGGACGAAATCCTTCCCGATCTCAAGTTCGATCAGCCGGGCCGGCTGGCCATGGCCAACGAGGATTCGCCCAATACCGGCGCCTGCCAGTTCTTCATCACTCAGGTCTCTACCGCGCCGCCGTGGAACGGCAAGCACACTATTTTCGGCCAGGTGGTGGACGGCCAGAGCGTGGTGAAGGAGATCTCGCGGGTTCCGGTGATCGATCGCGTGGACTACCTGGCGAAGAATCCTCCCAAGCTGATCGGCATCACCATCAAGCGCGTCGGCCCGGAACCCGCGCCCCCACCCCCGCCGCCTCCGGCCAAGAAGCTCGTGGCCCCGGCCGCCGCGCCGGCCAAGAAGTAGCCGGACAGACCCCGGCGCCGGCCGTTTCCGCGACCGGCGGGTCCGCAGGCTGGCGGCCACCCCTAAAGCCCGCCGCCCCACCTGCCGATGTGTTGGACGTGCCTGCTCTGTCTCCCGCGGAGACCGCCGCGAGTCTGACCGCGCTGATGCGCAACTTCGATCGCGACGGCGTCACCAGCCGCCGCCTCATCGACGAGTTGCTCCAGGCGGCTCCCGAAGTCTTCCGCGACGCCTCCGTCGAAGTCCTGAAGACCGCCGCCGACTCGCGCGCCGTGCAGTGCCTGATTGGCGTGCTGGTGTCGCACGGTCTGCTGCTGACGGTCCTGTGCCATCCGGCGCTGGCGCGCGAACAGGTGCTGGTGGTCGCGCGCATCGCGCAACGCGTGGATTCCACGGCGGAATCCACCATCGCCAAGAGTCTGGCCGATGGCGTGATGTCCAACGATCCCGGTGTGCGGCCCAAAGATGCCGCCCGCCTGCTGGAGGTGCTGAGCGAGATCTCCGACGGGAGCCGCATCCTGCCGTCGCTGCTGCGCCTGCTGCGCCATCCCGACCCGCATCTCCGGTCCAAAGCCGTCAAGATGATCGGCTGCGGCAGCCGCAGCGCGAAATGGGTGCAGGGCCGGCTCGCCGAGACCGACCCGCGAGTGCGCGCCAACGCTATCGAATCGCTGTGGGGCGTGGATTCGCCCGAGGCGCGCGAGTTGCTGCAGGCCTCCGTGCACGATGGCGACAACCGCGTGGCCGGGAACGCCCTGGTAGCCCTCCACCGCATCGGCGACAGCGGCGTGATTCCCGACTTCTTTCGCATGGCGGCGCACGATTCGCAGCGCTTCCGCGTCACCGCCGCCTGGGCGATGGGGGAGTCCGGCGACCCGAGGTTCTCGGAGGCCCTGGCCCGCCTGTTGCGCGACGGCCACCCGCCGGTGCGGACGCGCGCCCTGGCCGGCCTGGGGCGGATCAAGGCCTTTCTGGCCAAAACCCGCCAGACCAGCCCGTGGCACATGGCCGGCATGGTCCGGGACAACCCGCAACGGAATCTCCGCCGGCTGCGGCTGGTAATGGCGGCCGAAGATGGCGGCGAGTATCCCGCCGCGCTGGGCACGCAGTTCCTGGTGAGCGAGGACGGCCAGCCGGTGATCTCGTACCGCACTAACGAGTGGCAGGCCCCGCGGGCCATGTCGGTGGTGTTCGTGCTTCCGCGCGGCAGCGATCCCTCCACGGAGCCGTGGGTCGGCGGCGCCCTAAGCTGCCGCACCTGGAAACGGCGCTCCGACTTTTGGGGCCTGCAATCCTACATACCGCCGGAGGATTCCGGGGGCTCCGACCGTCCCGCCGAAGATCCTCCCCGCCTCACCGCGAACCTGGAGACCATCGAAGAGACGTTCCTCCAGGTCCCCGACAGCACACGGTGCGCGGGATTCTGGAATGCCCTGATGCAGGCCATCCTCTCCGAGTACGGGGGCTCGTACGGCCAGCGCCAGGTGATCGTCTTCAACCGCTCCGGCTCCGTCACGCCTCCGCCGGAAGAACTGACCCCGGCTGTGGTCACCGGAACCCACGTTCGGTTGCAGTTGGTCTCCACCGTGCCCAATGCGGGACTCGAGGACTTCTGCCGCGTGGTGGGCGGGGTCTTCCGGATCGCCGAATCTCTCGACCAGGTTCACGATCTCATCCGCGGCTTCTACCTCGATCTGCTGACGCCGTACGAAATCGCCTATACCCCGGTTTCTCCCGCGGCCCGCACCGTCAAGGCCCGCGTTCAGACCGCCGCCGGGTGGGGAGAGGCGTCCTTTTCCGTCACCGACGAGGCTCTGGCCCGCTGGCAGGTCGCGGAAGGGCCGTAACCGGCAGTGGCGCGGCGCCGATCACCGGCGCTTCTCGAAGAACCCGCGCAGCAGTTCCACGCACTCCGCCCCCAGAATGCCTTCCACCACTTCCACCCGGTGGTTGAGCGTATCCGAATCGGCCACCCGGAACTTGCTGCGCACGCCTCCGAAACGCAGGTCGCGGGCGCCGAAAACCAGGCGGCCGACCCGCGCCGCCACCAGCGCTCCGGCGCACATGACGCACGGTTCCAGGGTGCAATACAGCGTGGCGCCTTCCAGGCGGTAGTTCGCGATCCCCGCCGCCGCTTCGCGCAACGCCAGAATCTCGGCATGGGCTGTCGGATCGTGGCGCGCAACCGGAGAGTTCCACCCGCGGCCGGCGATCTCTCCGCCGATGGTCACCACCGCGCCCACCGGAACCTCGCCGGCGCGTTCGCCCTGCCGCGCCGCTTCCAGCGCTTCGAGCATGAACCGCTCGTCGTCAGTCATTCGCAGTCCCGCGCATCGCCGGGGCGGCGCTTCCACAGCCTCGCCATGGTCTAGTGCCGGAAGTGGCGCATTCCGGTGAACACCATCGCCACGCCCAACCGGTCGGCGGCGGCGATCACTTCGGCGTCGCGCACCGAGCCTCCCGGCTGGATGAAGGCCGTGGCGCCGTGCTTCGCGGCCTCTTCCAGCCCGTCGGCGAAGGGGAAGAACGCATCCGACGCCACCACCGTTCCCTCCAGCGGGAGCACCGCCTTCATGGCGCCGATCTTCACCGAATCCACGCGACTCATCTGGCCCGCGCCCACGCCCGCGGTTTGCCCCGGACGCGCGAACACAATGGCGTTGGATTTGACGTGTTTCGCCACTTTCCAGGCGAACTCCAGCGCCGTCCACTCTTCTTCGGTGGGCGCGCGCCGGGTTTTCACCACGGCCCGTGCGCGATCCAGTCGCCCCTGGTCGGCGGTCTGCGCCAGGTACCCGCCCGAAATGGACTTCACCACCAGTTTGCTGCCGCCGGGCGCCACCCGCATCAGCCGCAGGTTCTTCTTCGCCGCCAACAGCGCCAGCGCCTCGGGCGAGTAGTCCGGCGCGGCGATGGCCTCGATAAACGTCTTGACGATCTCGCCGGCGGTCGCGGCGTCCACCGCCCGGTTGAAGCCTATCACGCCGCCGTAGGCCGACACCGGGTCGCACTCCTGCGCCTTGCGGTACGCCTCGACGAGCGACGCCTGCTCGGCCGTCCCGCACGGGTTGGTGTGTTTGATAATGGCGGCGGCCGGCGAGACGAATTCGTTAGCCAGTTGCCAGGCCGCATCCAGGTCCACCAGGTTGTTGTAGGAAAGTTCCTTGCCCTGAATCTGCCGGGCGCCGGCGACGCCGGCCCCGGGTTCCCCGTACAGCGCGGCCGCCTGGTGGGGATTCTCGCCGTAGCGCAGGTCCATGGCCTTGGGCGCGTTCACGCGCAGAACCTCGGGCAGCGCTTCGGCGGGCGCGCCGATGCCCTCCAACCGCGCGCTGATAGCCGCGTCGTACCCGGCGGTTGTGCGGAAGGCCTTGCGCGCCAGCTTCCATTTGGTCTCGCGCGACAGTTCGCCGCCGTTGCGGTTCATCTCGGCCAGCACGTCCGCGTAATCGTCCGGCGACACCAGCACGGCCACATCCTGGAAGTTCTTGGCGGCCGCGCGGATCATGGTGGGGCCGCCGATATCGATGTTCTCGATGAGATCGTCGAAGGTGGCGTCCGGGCGGGCGGCCACGTCTTCGAAGGGGTACAGGTTCACCACCAGCATGTCGATGCAGCCGATGCCGTGTTCCTCGAGAGACCGCATGTGTCCGGCATTGCCCCGAACGGCCAGCAGCCCGCCGGCGATCCTGGGGTGCAGAGTCTTCACGCGGCCGTCCAGCATTTCTGGGAAGCCGGTGAGGTCCGACACGTCCCGCACGGGTACTCCCTCCTCCCGCAGCAGCCGCGCCGTGCCGCCGGTCGATACGATCTCGTAGTACAGCGCGTGCAACCCGCGCGCCAGTTCCACAACGCCTCGCTTGTCGGTAACGCTGATGAGTACCCGCCGGATTCTGTGCATCTCCCCGAAAATACCACAGACACCGGCTCCCGTACGCCCCAGGGCGGGGTTGGCCGCGGCTTTTCACGCCGGGCCTGGAGTGAACGGCCGGTGCCGGCCCCGGCCCGGTCCCGGCCGGGTCCCCGCCCGGTCCCGGCCCGGTCCCGGCCCGGTCCCGGCCCGGTCACGGAGGAGAGGCTGGCGCGCGCCGCGCCTTGCGCTCACGTACGCTCAAAGTCGCGCACCGCGGAGGATCGCAGGATGGCGGCTGGGTATATACTGGATTGGATTCGGGAGTCCAAGATGGAGATTCTACATCATCGACTGGAATCGCACAAAGGAAAACCCATGCTACCAAACCGATTTAAATGGCTCATCCTTCTTTCCATGACTTGCGTGCTGTTGGCGCAAGAACCGATGAACAACGAAGGCGTCATCAGGCTGGTGAAGTCCGGCATGACGGAGGACTTGATTATCAATGTGATCCAGCAACAACCCGGAATGTATGCTCTTGGCGCCAACGATCTGGCGGCGCTCAAAGAGGCCAGCGTTTCGGAGAAGATCATTTCCGCGATGCTGGCCAAAGGGAAAGGTGAAGCAGCCGCGGGCGCTTCCGCGGGTTCCGCCAAGCCGGCTTTTGCCCTCAACCAACGCACATCGATCTCCGGGTCCGGACTCTACTACAAGAAGGGCAACGAATACTTCGAGCTATTGACCGAGGAAGTCGAGTGGAAGACTAGTGGCGCGATGAAGAACATCGCCAGCGCCGGCATCGTCAAGAAGGATATCAACGGCGCGCTGTCCGGTCCGAGCAGCCGCAACTTCCTCACCAGCCCCATGGAGATCATCCTGTCTCCACCCAGCGGCGTTACGGTGAACTCCTACATACTACTTCCGATGAAGCCCAAGAACGGCCTGCGGGAGTTCAACGTTGGGCCGGTGAATCAGAAGAGCGGCGTCGCGAAGGGGGCTCTTCCGTTCGGCGTGGAAAAAGTCGGCGAGAACCTGTTTCGTATGGTCCTGCAGACTCCCTTGGCGCCCGGTGAGTATGGCATCCTGGCGGCGACGCCGCCGGATTCCGCCGCTGGGAGCAGCAAGATGTATACGTTCCGCATCCTCTGATCGATCGCCGCAAAGCTGGCCGGGGACGACAGCGTCATGTTACCGCGCGCCAGGGCCAAAGCGCGCCGTTGCCGGACTCGCCGCCGCGCCAACGACATGCCGGGGATGGCCGTCCGGTGTGCGGAGTTCCCGGCCGGTTTCCGGATCCCGCGCACCAGCGTGTTGTCATCGGAAGCGCAGGCGGCCAGCCGCCAGCCGGGACTCGCCGCTCCACGGCTAGGTCTCCGACCGTGTGATGTGGTGCCATTACCGGGCCGCTCGCTCACGCTCGCGGTTCTGTCCGCGAGCGTGAGCGAGCGGCCCGTGGCAAAGGAACAGTTTCTCGCGGTCAAGGCGCTAGGTCTCCGGCCGCGTGGTTCGGTGCCTTTGCGCGCAATCACTCCCTCACGGTCGCGGCTCGGAACGGAGCCGCGAGCGTCAGCAAGCGGTCTCGCGGTGGCACCCGATCTCACGGTCACGGCACCAGCGCCGGCTGAATGGCCTTTCAGGGTGCGCGGTTAAAACGAACTTTTTGCGCCGGGCCGACGCCGCGTCCGACGGCGGCACGACGATCCGCGACGGCGGCGCGCTCCCGTTGCGGGAGGCAGAAAGGCGTCCGAACCTCTTGTCCCGCCTGGCGGGGTGCTCCCTCGGCCGCCGGGATGGTGGCTCAACGTGTCCTCGGGCTGGCGCTGGGCTACGAGGGCCTCAACGGCCACGACCAACTGCGACAGGGCGCCTGGCGACACTTCCGCGGGCACGCTACGCCGCGGTGCGGCGGCGCCATTCGTTCCGCATGGCGCCGGCCAGCCGCGCGACGCCCGTCTCCCAATCGGGAAACAAATCGACGTACTGGATTTCGCGTTGAATGGCCCGCGGGACGCGGCAGGCCTCCAGGCGGACGGGCACCAGGAAGATGTCGTCGAGGGGCGTATGGCGGGCGCAATCCAAAGCATAGCGGATCTCGGCCTGGAAGCCTCCGCGCTTGCCGGCCGACGTGCGGGAGAAGCAGGCGACGAAGAAATCGGAAACCTCGATGGCGGATTCGATGGCGCGCGGCCAGTTCTGACCGGGGAGCAGTTTGCGGGTGTCCATCCAGGGGCGGAATCCGAGGGATTCGATCTCGTCGTACAGGCGCCCGGCGGCAGCCGCGTCCTCCTTGGCGTAGGAGATGAAGACCCGCGGCCGGGTACAGGGTTCGAATCGGAACCAGGATTCGGCGTCGGGGTAGAACACTCCCAGGCCGTCGATCTCGACGGCCTTTCCGGCGGCCAGTCCGTTGACCACCACGGCAGTGAACTGCTCGAGCGCGGAATGTTCAGGCACGCCGCTTCTCCTCGTGTTCCAACCAGACGGCGCCGCCGGGAGCGTGTTTGAGTTTTCCTAAGCCTGGGAGATTGGCCTCCTGGCCGCGTCTGAGGCGGAGGAGGATCTCGTGCACCACGAGGTCCAGGCGGTCCGCGGCCTCGGCCTGGGTCACACCGGCCCGGCGAGCCATGCGTTTTGCGATATCCGGATTCTTCACTCCGGTTTCACTCTAGCAGGCAGGCATCGAGAAGCACTCTTGCAAAAACCCCACCCCGTCTGCAATCCGTTGAAAACGAGTGGTTTCCGTTGCAGAAAATACCCGAAAATGGTTGTGAACGGAGCAGATGAACTGATTTTAATTGGAGATTAAGGGACGCTTCATGTGCCGTTGGTTATCATACTGCCAAGACGATAAATCGTCCCGATAACCCAAAGGAGAACCGCAAATGAAGAAACTGATGACTTTGATGCTTGGCCTTTCGTTCCTCGTTGGCAGCGTTGCCATCGCCGCCGACACCGCGAAGGACAGCACGAAGAAGGCCGCCAAGAAGCCCGTGAAGAAGGACACCGCGAAGAAAGACACCGCGAAGTAAGCTGGCTCTGGAAGATTCTCACCACTCTCTGGGACGCCGCGTAGCGTTTTGAAACCTACGCGGCATCCCGTGTTAGTCCCTCCTGTAGTCCCCTCACGCCAAGGCCAGATCGCGGAAATTCCGTGTGCCCGCGCGGCCTCCCTGGCGGTCTCGCTAAGTTCATCGTAAGTCTAGGATTTGCGACCGGTTAGATCCAATAGTCTGGTGTGTCTCCGGTGTAACCTTGGGCTTGGCGCAAACGCCCTTGGATTCGAGGCACCCGCATCTCCCGATGAACTTCATGAACCTCTCCCGAACCATGCTCTGCGCCATCCTGGGCGGACTCGCGGCGCTGGCCCAGCCGGCGGCGCCCCCGCCGACCAGGTGAAGGGCGCGATTACGAGCGTCAATGTCCAGGCCAAACAGATCGCGGTGACAACCGAGAAGGGCGATCCGGTGACTATCGTCATCACTGCCCGCTCGGTGCTGCTGCGCATGCCGGCCGGGGTCACCGACCCCAAGCAGTTCGTCGCCATCGAATTGCCGGCCATTGCCGCCGGCGACAAGCTGATCGCTCTGGGAAAGTTCTCCGCCGACAAGAAGACCCTGGAGGGCGCCAAGGTCTATGTTCTGACCAAATCGGACATCGCCCAGATACGCAAGCAGGAAGACGAAGACTGGGTGAAGCGGGGCGCCAGCGGCGTGGTGGGCGCGGTGGATGCCGCCGCCAGGACGATCGCCGTCAAGGTGGGCGCGAAGGAACTCGCCGTCCAGCTTTCCGGCAAGACCGACATCCGGCGGTACTCCGCGGATTCGTTCAAGTCCACGGATGCCAAGCCGGGCCTGCTGGCCGACATCAAGGTTGGCGACCAGGTGCGCGTTCTGGGCGACAAGAACCCCGAGGGCGACAAGATTGCGGCCGAGCGGGTTTTCTTTGGAACTTTCCGGCGCATTTCGGCCACCATCGAATCGATCGACGCGCAGAACAATGAGATCAAGGTGAAGGATCTGGACAACAAGAAGGCAAAGCCGCTGACGATCCGGCTGGACCCCGACTCCCAGATCAAGAGACTGGCGCCCGAAGTAGCCGCCTTCCTGGCCCGGCGTCTGAATCCGGGAGCGGGCATGGGAGACGATGGCGGCCGCGGCCAGGGTCGTGGCGGGGCCGGCTTCGGACGCGGATCGGGCGGCGGACGGGGCGGCGATATCGGACAGGTTTTCGATCGCGCGCCGGCGGTTCCGCTGTCCAGTCTGAAGGCGGGGGAACCCATCGTGGTGCTGACCACCGTGGGCAGCACGCCGGACCGCGTCACCGCCGTGATGCTGGTGGCGGGCGTGGAAGCGCTGCTGACCTCTCCCAATGCGGCGCGCGACATCATGAGCGGGTGGAACCTCGGCGGCGGTGGTGGCGGCGGCGAAGGGAACTAGTGCCATGACCGCAAGATACTGTTCCGTTGCCACGGGCCACTCGCTTACGGTCGTGGTTTCGTTCGGAACCGCGAGCGTGAGCGAGCGGCCCGGCAAAGGCGCCAAATCACACGGTCGAAGACCTGGTTTGACGACCGCGGGATGGGGCGCTATCGCCAGACCGCTCGCGGCTCCGGACGAAGACCTGTGCGGAGAAATGGACATTGGGTTCGCCGGGAAGTGAAGGAAGAAAAAATAATAGAGGAAGTATGTTCAATTTGCGAAGGGTAGTGGTAACGGTTTTCGCCATCGCGCTGATTTCGACTGCTGCGCTGGCCCAGCCAACGACGGGTACGGTAAAGGGCACGCTGACCGACGATTCCGGCGGCGTGATTCCCGCCGCGAGCGTCTCCCTGGCTGGAAATGGAGTGACCAAAACGGTGCAGACGCAGGCCGACGGCACGTACACGTTCCCCGGACTGGCGCCCGGCGATTACACCGTGAGCCTGTCGTTTCCCGGTTTCCAGTCGTTCCTCAAGCAGGTGACGGTCGGCGCCGGCGGCGCGGTGCAGGTTCCCATTCAACTGGCGGTGAAGGCGGAAAAGCAGGAAGTCATGGTGCAAGGCGAATCCGGCCCGACGCTCAGCGTGGAGCCGGACAACAACGCCACGCAGTTGGTGATCAAGGGCGAAGACCTGCAGGCCCTACCCGACGATCCCGACGATCTGGCGGACGCGCTGCAAGCCCTGGCTGGACCGGGCGCGGGGCCGAACGGCGGGCAGATGTACATCGACGGTTTCAGCGGCGGCACCCTGCCGCCCAAGGAATCGATTCGCGAAATCCGCATCAACTCCAACCCGTTCTCGGCGGAATTCGACCGGCTGGGTTTCGGGCGCATCGAAATCCTCACCAAGCCCGGCAGCGACAAATTCCGCGGCGCGCTGAGCATCAACTACGGCAATGGCATCTTCAACTCGCGGAATCCTCTGGCGACGAACAAACCGGATTATTCGAACCGTATGATCAGCGGAAATATCGGCGGCCCCATCAACCACCGGTCTTCCTTCACCATGGAATTCAGCCGGCGGGATATTTCGGACAACTCGATCACTCACGCCACTTACGTGGACCCCAAGAATCCGTTGAACGTTTTGTACGACAACTCCTCGCTGGTGACGCCGAATTCCAACACGGGGTTCGAGCCGCGGGTGGATTACCAGTTGAGCACCAACCACACGCTGGTCGCGCGTTTTGAAGAACGCGTCAGCGAGCGCGACAACTCGGGACTCGGCGGGACGTCTCTGCCTCCGCCGCTCTCGCAAATTCCGTACAACACCGTCGGCAACGGCCAGAACCTGATGCTCACGGAAACCGCCATCCTCAGCCCGAAGGTGGTCAACGAGACGCGTTTCCAGTGGACCCGTAATTACTCCAACACGCAAGGCAACCTGGTTCCTTCCATCAACGTGTCCGGGGCTTTTTCGGCGGGCGGCAACGACCGCGGGAACAATCATGCGGTGAGCCGCCACTTTGAGCTGCAGAACTACACCTCGGTGGCGCACGGCGTGCACACCTTGCGTTTCGGAGCGCGCATTCGCCGGGATGGCGACCAGGACCAGAACCAGTCGGGTTTCGGCGGCGGGTTCACGTTCCAGGGCGGTCTGGCGCCGGAGTTGACCTCCAATTATCAGATTGAGACGGATTCGAGCGGCAACCCGCTGACCCAGACGCTTACTTCGCTCCAGCAGTACCAGCTTTTCCTGCAATTGCAGCAGGCGGGCTTCACGGGCGCGCAGATCCAGCAGTTGGGCGGCGGACCTTCCCGGTTCGGGATCACGGGCGGGATGTCCTACATCAGCGGCGTCCGCTGGGATGCCGGTCCGTTCGTGCAGGACGACTGGCGCCTGCGTCCCAACCTGACACTGAGTTTCGGTCTGCGCTACGAAGTGCAGAACCTCATCGGCGATCATCACGATGTCGCTCCGCGATTCGGTTTCGCGTGGGCGCCCGGCAAGTCCAAGAGCGGGCGGCAGAAGACCGTCGTCCGCGGCGGCTTCGGCATCTTCTACGATCGCATCGGCACCGGGCCGTACGAGAACGCCATTCTGAACAACGGCGTCAACCAGTTGTCCTACACGGTGTACAGCCCCACGTTCTACCCGAATATTCCGGCGCTTTCCACGTTGAGCGCGGGATCGAACCTGATCAGCGTCGTGGACCCCAAGCTGAAGTCGGACTACAGCCTGCAGAGCGCCATCGGCGTCGAGCGGCAACTGCCGCACACCACCACCATGGCGGTGACCTACACCAACAACCGCTCCGTGCATCTCTCGCAGAACGTGGACATCAACACCCCGCTGCCCGGCTCTTTCAATCCCCTGCAACCGTTGAGCGCCACCAACGGCGTTTTCCCTTACGGCTATAACGCCGGCCGGATCATGGAACTGGAGTCCGGAGGGTTCCTGCGGCAAAGCATCCTGATGGTCAGTTTCAATTCGCGGTTCAACCCGCGGGTTTCGCTGTTCGGCAACTACTCGCTCACGTACGCTAAGGATCTGCCGGGATCGCCCACCGATCCGTACGATTTCGCGCTGGATTACGGCCGCTCCAACATGGACCGGCGGCACAACTTCCAGTTGATGGGTTCGGTGATCGGGCCCAAGGGCATTCGCCTGGCGCCGTTCGTCACGCTGCGCTCCGGATCGCCGTACGATGTCACCAGCGGCACCGATATCTTCGGCGACAACGGCGGCGTGCGGGCGGATTTTGCCGGCGCCAACACGTCCTGCGCGAGTTCCAATGTGCGCTGCACCCAGTATGGAAACTTCCAGGCGGTAACGAATGCCGCCAACCTCGGCAACCTGATCCCGCGGAATTACCTGACCATGCCGGGTCTGATTTCCGTGAACCTGCGCATGTACCGTGTGTTCGGATTCGGTCCTAAGCGCGGGGCTGGCGCGGCTGCCGCCAATACGGGCGGGCCGGGCGGTCCCGGCGGTCCCGGCGGTATGGGTGGCCCTCCCGGCGGTGGCATGGGTGGTCCTCCGGGCGGCGGCGGTGGTGGCGGCCGTGGCGGCTTCGGCGGCCCGGGTGGCGGCGGCGGAATGCGCATGGGCGGCGGTGGCGGTGGTGGTGGCCGGGGCGGCTTCGGCGGCGGCGAAACCACCGACCGGCGGTTCAACGCGACCGTGAGCGTCAACGTCAGCAATGTCCTGAACCACTTCAACCCCGGCGGGTACAACGGCAATATGACTTCGCCGACCTTCCTGCAGCCCACCAGCATCAACTCGGGGTTTGGCGGTGGCGGCGGCGGTTTCGGTGGCTTCGGCGGCGGCATGTCCGCCAATAACCGGCGCGTCGACATGTCAGTCCGCTTCACCTTCTAGCAACCGGCAAGGCGGCATCGGAGTGGCGCGCCGGCTTCACCGCTGGGCGCGCCCTCTTGTTTGGCGGGGAGAAAATGCGTCTGACCCCGACCCTTTTTTTGGGAGTACAATCTCTAGTGGGATTCCGGTGATTCCGCCACATAACCCCGATGAATATCTCCGTCAAAGGTGAATACGCCCTCCAGGCGATTTTCGACCTGGCGTGCCAGCGCTCCGGCGATCCGGTCAGAATTGCCGACATCGCCCGGCGCCAGAAGATTCCGCAGAAGTTTCTGGAATTGATTCTCGCCGGGTTGAAGCAGTCCGGATTCGTGGAATCGCGGCGGGGCGCGGAGGGCGGGTATCTGCTGGCGCGCGCCGCCGATTCCCTCACCATCGGCGAAGTGCTGCGCGCCGTGGAAGCGCCGCCTCCCAGCAGGGGCCGGCCCAAACGAAGAGTCGAGACGCCCTTCAGCGACATGTGGCAACAGGTGGACCGCGCCGTCTCGGATATCGTCGATAAGACCACCTTCGGGGACCTGGCGCGCGACTGGACCGACAAACAGAACCGGTTTGTGTTGAACTGGGACATTTGAAATGAGAGTCTACGACGACAATTCGCTGAGCATCGGCCGCACACCGCTGGTCCGGCTGAATCGAGTGACGGGCGCTTCCAAGGCCACGATCCTTGCCAAAGTCGAGGGACGCAACCCGGCGTACTCGGTGAAGTGCCGCATCGGGGCCGCGATGATCTGGGACGCCGAAGAACGCGGAATTCTTAAGCCCGGCAAGGAACTGATCGAGCCGACCAGCGGCAATACGGGCATCGCCCTGGCGTTTGTAGCGGCCGCCCGCGGGTACCGCATTACGCTGACCATGCCCGAGACCATGTCGCTGGAACGCCGCAAAGTGCTGCAGGCTCTGGGCGCCAACCTGATTCTGACCGGGGGTTCGCTGGGGATGGCGGGCTCGATCTCGAAGGCCGAGGAGATTCTGGCTTCCGATCCCAAGCGGTTCGTTCTCTTGCAGCAGTTCAAGAATCCCGCGAACCCGGAGATCCACAGACGCACCACCGGCCCCGAGATCTGGGACGACACCGGCGGCGCCATCGATGTCCTGGTAGCCGGAATCGGCACCGGCGGAACCATCACGGGCATCTCGCGTTACATCAAAAAGGACAAGGGCCGGGCCATTTTGTCGGTGGGCGTGGAGCCGAGCGGCAGCGCCGTGATCGCGCAGCACCTGGCAGGACAGCCGCTGAAGCCCGGACCGCACAAGATTCAGGGACTCGGCGCGGGATTCATTCCGGAAACGCTGGACCTTTCGGTGGTAGACCGCGTGGAGCCGGCGACTAATGAGGAATCCATCGAGATGGCGCGGCGCCTGGCGCGGGAAGAGGGAATTCTGGCCGGAATCTCCTCCGGCGCGGCGGTGGCGGCGGCGGTGCGGTTGGGAAATCGACCCGAGTTTGCCGGCAAGACTATCGTGACCATTCTGCCCGATTCGGCGGAGCGCTACCTGACCAGCGTGCTCTTCGATGGGATGTTCGAGGAATAGAGCAGCCGCAGTCAAGCCCGGTGGAGGAAAAGGCAAAAAGAGAGAAGCGGGCGCATATTGGGTGATAGGGGTGAGTGCGCCCGCTGTCGTAACGGGGATTTACCTTCTAGACGAAGGATCAATGCACTCATGTTACAGGTTGATGCCCGTTTTCAGGTATTCAAAAGAGCCATTTCCGCATAGCCCTTTAGAGCTATATGGCTGGTATCCCCAAGAAGTATTTGGGAACTTTTATGAAGGTTCGGTCAACATGGATCGTTGGAATCCTGCTGGCGGGCGCCGCCATCCCCCCGCATGCGCAGAATCGTCCGGCTAATCCGAATCCGCCGGCTGAGGCAACTTCCCCGGAGGCGGTAGTCCTGGGGAATGACGGAAAGCCCATGCTCCTGCCGTTCCAGTGCAGCGAGGAGGACATTCGTTGGGCCGGGATGTCTTGCCCGGAAGACGCGCCGTGTTCCGTATTCCTCGAGATCGCCTCCGTCGAGGCTCTGGGGAACCGGGTTCTGCTGGCCGGGAACATTCATGGCGACTCCGTGACCCTCTACTCCTTGCTGCTGGCCAGTGACGACAATGGACTCTCCTGGCAGGAAACGCACGAGCGCATCCGCGGCGCCGGCCTCGATCGCATCGAGCACCTGGGCTCCGGCACGGCCTGGATCGGCGGACAGGTGTTGTTCCCGTTTACCCGGGATCCCTTTCTGCTGATCTCGATGGACGGGGGCAAGACCTGGAAGCAGCGTGAGGTGCTGAGCGAGGAGAGCGAGAGCCGGTTCGGATCGATTCAGGAGTTCTCCTTCGCCACCAGGGACCGCGGGACGCTGATTCTCGACCGGGGCGCGGGAGGCAGTGGCGGCGACCGCTTCGCGCTCTACGAGTCTTCGAACGGCGGCGAAAGCTGGGCCGTCAAGCAGGAAAGCCGCAAGCCGATCGTGATGAGGCGGCCTCCCGCGCCGGCGCCGGACTGGCGGGTGCGCCCCGATGGCGGGATGAAGTCCTTCGTGGTGGAGCATCGCGTGGGGACGCGTTGGAGCGCGGTAGCTGCGTTTCTGGTCGGATTGGACCCCTGCCGGCCAAGCGATCCCGCGGCCGATCCTGCCGGGCCGGAGACCGGCGGGAAGCGGTAGGAATCGACACCCGGGCGTGGCCGCCAGATCCGCTGCGTTCCGCCTTGCCGCCCCACGGCGAGGACGTGCCCTGAAGCGGCGAAACTGCTTCCAAACAGCTCTGAACCTTTACGGCCATTCACGTGCTCTAACGATATGGAGAGGAATGGAGGGTTTTATGATCGTAGCGGCTGGATTGGCGGTTTTGGTAGTGCTTTGCCTGCTACTGTCGATGGTTGAGACGCCACCCGCGGTGGGACGTTGAGACACACCGCGCAAACCAAATCGACACAAACGATGGTGCGGGTGTCAACATAGTGGGCATTCTCTCAAGCGGCAAAATCACGTAACTGCGAGACCCACCGGGCGGTTCGAGGGGTTGCCGGCGGGGTCCCGGTTCGGATTCATAAAGGCGTGCCGAGCCATCGGCGCCGCCGGTATCGATTTGCCGCGCATACCCGCCTGTTCTATACTAAGTACTTGAGCTAAAATGCCGAAACGTACCTTTCAACCCAATCGCGACCACCGCGCCAAAACCCACGGGTTCCGCAGCCGCATGGAAACCAAGAACGGCCGGGCGGTCCTGTCACGCCGCCGCGCGCGCGGCCGCCACAAACTCACTGTCAGCGACGAGAGGTAGTTGTCCATCGCCGGTTTTCCAAAACGTGTCCGCCTGCTGCGATCGCAAGATTTCCGAAGAGTCTATGACCGCGGGGCTCGCTATGCCAGCCCGCTGTTCGCGGCGTTCTGCGTGCGGGAGCCCGACACTGGCGGTCCGCGCATCGGATTCACCGTGCCACGCGCCTTGGGCAAGGCAGTGGTCCGCAACCGCATCAAGCGGCGCTTCCGGGAAGCCGTCCGATCATGCCTGGATGGACTGACATCACCGTGGTCAATTGTCATCAATCCGCGCCGCAAGGCCTTCGATGCGCCCATGCCGGAGTTGCGGCGGGAAGTGGGGAGGCTGTTCGCCCGATGCGATGGATCTCCGGACGGACGATTCTCGTAAAGACAATTGACGTGTACAAATGGACCATTTCTCCCTTTCTGCCCTCGGCCTGCCGCTTCTATCCAACCTGTTCGCAGTACATGCGCGAAGCGGTGGAGCGGCACGGGGTAGTCAGGGGAATCTGGATGGGAGTGCGCCGGTTGGCGCGCTGCCATCCGTTTCATGCCGGCGGCTTCGATCCCGTCCGGTAGTCACCCGGTTTTCGAGACGGAATTCATATTGAATGGCTGAATCACCACAAGGCGGCGGAAAACAGGGGCAGGCGCCGAAAGAATTGTCGATGGAGATGCGGCTGTTGCTCGCATTCGTCCTGATGGGGGTGGTGATGCTGGTGACCCCCTATTTCCTGCCCCAGAGCGCCACAGCCGGCGCCCGGCAAGAAGACCGCGCAGACCGGCCAGCAGGCTCCTCCCCAACCGGCTACCGGCCAGACCCCGGAGGCAACCGCGGACAAGCCCGCCGCCACGGCCGAGGCGGCGGCGCCGCCGAAACCGGGGCAGGTTGCCTCGGACCCGCAACCGGCTTACATAATCAATACCGACCTCTTCCGCGTGTCGTTCAGCAACCAGGGTGGGACTCTGCGGAGCTGGGTGCTGAAGAAGTTCAAAGGCAACGACAACAGGGAACTGGAACTGGTGAACACGGCGGCCGGAATGGAGTACCCGTTTTCGCTCTACTTCCCGGGCCAGACGGCGGTTTCCAAGCTGAATTGGGCCTGGTACAAGCAGACCGGCGACCCCGACGGCCTGGGCGTGACGTTCGAGTACTCGGACGGGTCCCAATTCGTCCACAAGCAGTTCCGCTTCGAGAAGACCGGCTACCTGGCACAGGTTTCGACCGAGGTGATCACCGATGGCAAGCCTACGCCGCACCTGGTGGAATGGCGCGGCGGATTCGGCGATCTCACCATCCCGGTTCCCTCCTCCAACACCATCACTGTGTACTACGACCTCGCCGCCAACAAGCTGCAGGACCAGCGGGCGGGAGCCGCGAAAAACGGACCGGTGACGGCCAGCGGGAATTTTTCCTTCGCCGGTCTGGCGGACAAATACTTCGCGGCCGTCTTCCTGCCGGAGAGCGCCACCGTGCAGCAGACCACCTTCGGCGATTGGGTCCGGACGCCGCTCGAAGAGAAGCCGCAGAACTTCGCCGGAGTTGCGGTTTCCGGCGGCGACGTCAACCGCTTCCGCTTGTTCGTCGGCCCCAAGGACCTCCAGTTGCTGAAAGAAGTGGACCCGAAACTGGAGCAGGTGGTGGATTTCGGCGGGTGGATCCCGGGGATCCAGTACCTGGCCAAGCCGCTGTTCCTCCTCGTGGACTGGGCCAACAACAGCTTCGTGCACAATTTCGGTTGGGCCATCGTGCTGGTCACGGTGGTCATCAACTTCATAATGTTTCCGCTGAAGCTCACGAGCATGAAGTCGGCGCGCAAGATGCAGGCGCTCAAGCCGCAGATCGACGCCATCAACGCCAGGTTCAAGAACATCGGCATCTCCGACCCGAAGAAGGCCGAACAGAACCAGGAGGTCATGGACCTCTACAAGAAGCACAACGTCAGCCCCATGGGAGGCTGCGTGCCGATGCTGTTGCAGATCCCGTTCTTCATCGCGTTCTACAAGGTGTTTACGGTGTCGGTGGTGATGCGCGGGGCCACCTGGCTGTGGGTCACGGACCTTTCCCAGGAAGAGCATCTTCCCATCAAGCTTCTGCCCATCATCATGATCGTCACCCAGTTCCTGATGCAGAAGATGACGCCGCAGGCCAACGTGGATCCCAACCAGCAGAAGATGATGTACTTCATGCCGCTGATCTTCGGCTTCATGTTCTATCATCTGCCCAGCGGCCTGGTGTTATACTACCTGACCAGCAATCTGGTGAACATGGGCCAGCAATTGTTTTTCAATCACACGGATACGGCGCGTGCGGCCGTTGCGAGCGTGCAGCCGCCCAAAAAAAAGAACGGCAGGAAATAGCGCGTGACTGAACGAAAATATTCCACGGCTGAAATCGGCCCGCGAATCGACGGATTCCTGCGGACCACCTTGCGGAACGCCGGACTTCGCGTGCAGTTCGAGATTACGGACGTGGCGGCGGGAGACGAAGACTTCGAAACGCCCGACGTGGCGGTGAAGTTCTCCGGCGGAGACGTGGATCTCATCCTCGGCAACCGCGCCGAGCTGCTCCTGGCGCTGGAGCACGTCACCATGGAGATGCTGCGGATGCCGTCGGAAGACCATTCGCGGATTTCGTTCGACGCCAACGATTACCGCCTGCTGCGCATCGAGGAATTGCGCCTCAGCGCCAACGCGGCGGCCGACAAAGTGAAACGCACCGGCGTGCCGTTCCGCTTCAACCCCATGAATAGCCGCGAGCGGCGGGTGATCCACCTGTCGTTGCGCGGCGAAACCGCGGTGCGCAGCGAGAGCATCGGGAGCGGCCCGTCACGGCAGGTGGTAGTGTATCCGGCCGGGATGGCCAGCCTGCCCGAGGCTACGCGGGCTCCGGAGATGCGCCGCGGCGCCGGTGGTCCCCGCGGGCGCGGTAGAAGATAGTTTTGTAGGGCGGACCCCCCGGTCCGCGCGGGTCCCCCTGGACCCGCTGCCCTGTCCAAGGATCAATTGCTCTCCGCGCACGTGAAGCCGGCCAGGGGGCCGGCTGCGGACCAGGGGGTCCGCCCCACAGCCCATGTCCGTTTCCGACACCATCGTCGCCATCGCCACTCCTCCGGGGCGCGGCGGGCTGGGCATCGTGCGCCTCTCCGGCCCTGACGCGCGCCGCATCGCCGCCACCTTTCTCAGCCGCGCCGATTGGCGCCCGTGGCGCGTCACGCTCGCCGAATTGCTGGACCGCGACGGGCATGCCATCGACCAGGTAGCCGTCACCTTCTTCGAACAGCCGCATTCCTACACCGCCGAAGACGTGGTCGAGATCTCCTGTCATGGCTCGCCGGTGGTGCTGCGGCACGCCGTGGAACGCGCTCTGGCGGCTGGGGCGAGGCTGGCCGGGCCGGGCGAGTTCACGCTGCGCGCTTTCCTCAACGGGCGGATCGATTTGCCGCAAGCCGAGGCGGTCAGAGACCTGATTGACGCCACCACGCTGTACCAGGCGCGCGTGGCGGCGCGGCAAGCCGGCGGCGCCGTGTCGCGCAGCCTGGCGCCGTTCAAGGAGGGCCTGCTCGAACTCATCGCGCTGCTGGAAGCGGGCATCGATTTCGCCGAGGACGATGTCGGCGTGGCGTCCGCCGAAGAGATCCTGGCGCGCCTCCACCCCGTTCTCGACGGCATCGCGCGCTTGGCCGCCAGCTTCCAATACGGAACGCTGGTGACGGGCGGCCTTTCGCTCGCCATCGTGGGCCGGCCCAACGTGGGCAAGAGCAGCCTGTTCAATCGCCTGCTCTGTCAGGACCGCGCCATCGTGACGGATACTCCCGGCACCACCCGCGACCTGGTGTCCGAGACCGCTTCCCTCGGCGGTATCCCGGTGAAGCTCTACGACACGGCGGGCATCCGGGAGTCCCCGGGGAAGGTGGAATCGCTCGGCATCGAGCGCACGTATCAGGCCATGGCCGATGCGGATCTGACGCTGGTGGTGGTGGACATCTCGCGGCCGCTGGAAGCCGGGGATCGCGCGCTACTCGACCGCGCCGCCAGCCAGGGCCGGTATCTGGTGGTGGGCAATAAGTGCGATCTGGCCGGCGAGGAATTCGTTGCCGCCCATCCCACCTCGGCTCTGACTGGCGAGGGAATCGCCGGGCTTCGCGACGCCATCCTGGAAGCCGTGGCCCCGGCCGGCGCATTTGAACAGGATGGCGGCTTTATCACCACTCTCCGCCACGAGCGGTTGCTGCACGAATCGGGGGAATACCTGGAGAAGGCGCGCGGCGCGGTGCTGGCGGCGATTCCGCGCGAGATGGTGCTGCTGGATCTCTACGCCGCGCTGCACTCGCTCGACGGGATTACTGGCGCCACCACGGCGGACGACATCCTGAACCGTATCTTTTCCACTTTTTGTATCGGAAAGTAGTGGTACCTTTGAAGGTCTACTCCGTCTAAGCTTCCTTGAGCGCCGCGGCTCGGAATCCCGCGGCATTGGGCCAAATTCAGTTCTGAGGTGAATATGCGTCGATCTTTTCGGATTTTCCTGGTAATAGCCCTGTTCCTCGCGCCGGCGGCGTTTCCGCAGACGCTGCCGCAAGGCGTTCAGAAGGTGACCTCCGTCGAGGGCATCACCGAGTACGCCTGGCCCAACGGCCTGCGGGTTCTGCTGTTTCCCGATATGTCCCAACCCAAGGTCACGGTGAATGTCACGTACCTGGTGGGCTCGCGCCATGAAGGCAACGGGGAAGCCGGAATGGCGCACCTGATGGAGCACATGCTGTTCCTGCGCACCAAGAGCGGCAAGGACATCAAGAAGGAGATGACCGACCGCGGCGCCCAGTGGAACGGCACCACCTCCGACGACCGCACCAATTACTTCGAGATCGTCACCGCCTCCGACGAGAACCTGGCCTGGGCGCTCGGGCTCGAGGCCGAGCGCATGACCAACATGCGCATCGAAAAGGAACTCCTCGACAAGGAAATGACGGTGGTGCGCAACGAGTTCGAAATGGGCGACAACTCTCCCATCAACGTTCTGGAAATGCGCACCATCGGCGCGGCCTACTCATTCCATCCCTACGGCCGGCCGACCATCGGCAGCCGGTCGGATATCGAGAACGTGCCCATCGACAGGCTGGACGCGTTCTATCACAAGTTTTACCGGCCCGATAACGCGGTGGTCATGGTGGCCGGCAAGTTCGACGAATCCAAGGCGCTGGCCGATATCGCCGCCGGATTGGGCGCCGTTCCCAAGCCGCAGACCGCCATTCCCAAAACCTATTCCGTGGAGCCGCCGCAGGAGGGCGAGCGCACGGTTACCCTGCGCCGCAGGGGCGATAACCAGGCCATCATGGTGGTCTACCACACCCCCGCCACCACCGACGCGGACCTGCCCGCGCTCGAAGTGCTCTCGGACGTGCTGGGCGATACTCCTTCCGGCCGGCTCTACAAGGCGCTGGTCGAGACCAAGAAGGCGGTCAACGTGTTCGCTAACCAGCAGTGGATGCACGACCCCGGCATCCTTATGGCGATGGTGATGCTCCGGCCGGAGCAGAACATCGACGAGGCCCACGAGATCACTTTGAAGACCCTCGCGGGGGTTCTGCAGGAGCCCCCCACCCAGGCGGAAGTGGATCAGGCCAAGACGCGCTTCTTCAAGCAGATCGAACGGCTGCTAGCCAATTCGCAGCAGGTCGGACTGTACCTCAGCGAATCCGTCGCGGCCGGCGACTGGCGCCTGCTGTTCCTGGTGCGCGACCGCGTTGGTAGCGTGACCCCGCAGGACGTGGCGCGCGTGGCTAAAGCTTATCTGAAGGACACCAACCGCACGATCGGCGAATTCATTCCCACCAAGACTCCCGACAGGGCCGAGATTCCCGCCGCGCCGGATGCCTCGGTGGCGCTCAAGGATTACAAGGGCGGCGCAGCCGTTTCCGCCGGCGAAGTGTTCGATCCCTCCCCGGCCAATATCGAAGCCCGCACCGAACGCTCCAAGCTGCCGGGCGGCATGCGGGTGGATCTGCTGCCGAAGAAGACCCGCGGCGGCGTGGTGTTGGCGCGGGTCCAACTGGAGTTCGGGGACGAGAAAGCGGTCTTCGGCCGCGAATACGTCGCCAGAACCGCCGCCACCATGCTCGCCCGCGGCACCAAGACCAAGTCGCGGCAGCAGCTTCAGGAGGCATTCGATAAGCTGAAGACCACCTGGAGCGTGAGCGGCGGCCCTACGGGCACGACCCTCGCCCTGGAGACCACCGAAGCCAACCTTCCGGCCGCGTTGCGCCTCGCCGCCGAAGTCCTCCGCCAGCCGGGCTTCGATGAGAAGGAATTCGCACAATTGCAGTCTCAGCAGTTGGCCTCCATCGAGCAGATGCGGAGCGAACCCACCGCGATTGCCTCCATCGAGTTGCAGCGGCAGCTCAACCCCTATCCCCGCGGCCATGTCAACTACGTCGGCACCTTCGACGAGCGCCTGGAGGACACTAAGAACGTGACGCTGGAGGCCGCGCGCCAGTTCTACGCCGATTTCTACGGAGCCTCCAACAGCGCCTTCATAGCAGTCGGCCAGTTCGACCCCGCCGCGACCAAACAGCTCGTCGCCGAGTTGTTCGCCGATTGGAAGAGCCCCAAGCCCTACACGCGCGTGCAGACCGTGTATCACAAAGTGGAAGCCTCCGACAAGAAGTTCGAGACGCCCGACAAGCAGAACGCGCTGCTGCAGGCGGGGCTGACCACGCGCATGAGCGACATGGATCCGGAATATCCCGCCATGATCGTCGCCAACTACATCTTCGGCGGTTCCCTCGGCTCCCACCTTTTCAAACGGATCCGCGACAAGGAAGGCCTGAGTTACGGCGTGGGTTCCGGCTTCACGGCGCCCCAGATCGACGACGGCGCGACCTTCACGGTTTATGCCATCAGCGCTCCGCAGAATACGCCCAAGGTGGAGGCCAGTTTCAAGGACGAGCTGGCGCGCACGCTGAAGGACGGGTTCACGGCGGAAGAAGTGGCGGCGGCCAAGAAGTCGTGGCTCGAGAACGAATCGGTGAGCCGGGCTGCAGAGGCGACGGTGAGCCGCCTGATCGCCATCGACGAGCGATTCAACCGCGTTTTCCTGTGGCGCGGGGAGTTGGATGCCAAGGTGGCCGCAGTGACTCCGGAGCAGGTGAACGAGGCGTTCCGGCGCCGCATCGATCCCGCAGCGCTGGTCATCGTCAAGGCCGGCGATTTCAAGAAGGCCGGCTCGTACCAGTAGAAATCACGCCAGCATATTGAGGGTGGCCTTGGTCATCCGGTCGGCGACGTGGGCCACTTTGGTAACCCGGGGGGTAACCCGACCCCCCGGGGACATCCAAGATAAGGACTTGTCAAGGGAAAACACACGTCTCCCTGAAGTCAGAGGGAGGGTTTCCTGAGGGGGGATTGAAGAATCCGAGGGACGAGGTTCCGAGATGCTATTCGGCGGTTTTCTCATCTACCTCGGCCTGATTGGCGCGGCGGCCGGCGCGGTCTCCCTCCTGCATCCGCTCCGGTTCCTGGGCATTCGGAGCCGCGGAAAAGGCCTTCTCGTCGTGGGCCTCGGCTTCCTGGCCTTCGTGGCTGGCGTCTGGCTCCCGGTCACCGAAACGCGCGTGGCGGACCCCCGCACCCTCCTGGACGAGTTCGCGCCCGCTTACCAGTTCAGCGAGTTTCATAGCGTTCGCATCGACGCACCCCGCCAGCGGGTCTACGAGGCGATCCGCGCGGTGACTCCGGAGGAGATCCCGTTCTATAGAACGCTCACGTGGATCCGAGGGTTTGGCAGACCCAGCCCCGGCGGCATCCTCAACCCGCCCGAGCGCCGGCCGATCCTCGATACCTTCCTGTCGGGGGCCTTCCTGCCGCTGGCGGACGATTCCCGCGAGATCGTCTTCGGCCGCGCCGGGGACGGGTGGGGGCGAAAGCTGTGGACGGCGGGGGAATTCAAGCAGCCCCATGCCGCCCCGTTCGTCAAGATTGCGATGAATTTCCGCATTCAGGAAGTGGATGCGGCGCACTGTTCCCTCACCACGGAAACCCGCGTCTATGCGGCCGGCCCGCGGACCTTGCGTGGATTCGCGGCGTATTGGCGGATGATTCAGCCCGGAAGCGCGCTCATCCGGCGCATGTGGCTGCGCGCCATCAAGCTACGGGCGGAAGAATCGGCGCGGTAGGCGCCATTTCTCAGTCGCGGGGCGGACCCCCGGGCCCGCGCGGGACGCCCTCGTCCCGCTACCAGCTCGCAAGAGGCCGGCCGGGGGGCCGGCTGCGGACCAGGGGGTCCGCCCCACAAGCATACTCCACGCCGATCAGGAAGAGTCCCTTGGCGGGAGCCGTGGGGCCGCACTGTGGCGGGATGGCGTCCACCGCGGGCAAACGTCCCCGCCCGGCATCGAGCAGGGTGCCGGCGATGTTCCGCACCATGTGCTTCAGGAATCCGCTGCCGCGCACGCGGTACGTCAGGCGTCCTTCCGCGCGCTCCAGAACCGATGAGAAGATGGTCCGCACCTTGGACTTTCCCTCCTGGTCGCGGTCGTCGGCGGCGGCGAAGGCGGTGAAATCGTGCTCGCCCACGAACGCGCCGGCCAGGGCGGCCATGCGTTCCTCGTCCAGCGGGTACGGGTAGTGATGGACGTAGGGCCACTCGAACGGCGGGCAGACTTCGCCGCGCAGGATGCGGTACTCGTAGGTTTTCGCGGTGGCGTCGAAACGCGGGTGAAACCCGGCGTCCACTTCCTCCGCGGAGAGAATTCGGATGGCCGGCGGCAGCAGGCGGTTGATGGCGCGCCGCAGGTTCGGCGGGGGAATGGGGTTTGCGATATTGAAGGCGGCCACCTGGCAGAGCGCGTGGACGCCGGCATCGGTGCGGCCGCTTCCCGCCACGTGCACGGTGCGGCCCTCAATCCCCGAGACGATCTCTTCCAGCGTCCCTTGAATGGTCGGCAGGCCGGGCTGCACCTGCCAGCCGTGGAATCCGGCGCCGTCGTAGGCCACGTGGATGCGGATGCGCCGCATCAGACCGCCGGCCGCGATCCCGGTTTCACCACCGGGACTCCGGCCGCGCACAACGGACACTGCTCGGGAAAATGGGCGGCCACCTGCATGGTTTCAAGCGCCACCCGCGGCGCCCCGGCGTCGGCACGGCCGCCGCTGCGGTCGATGATGCAACCGGCCGCCAGGACTTTGGCTCCGGCCGCGCCCAGCAGTTCGACCACCTCCCGCGTGCTGCCGCCGGTGGTGATGACGTCCTCCACCAGCACGCCGGTCTCACCGGGCGCGACGGCGAACCCGCGGCGGAGCACCATTTTGCCGGTGACCGTGTCGCGCTCGGTGAAGATGAAGCGCACTCCCAGGGAGCGGGCCACTTCGTACCCGATAATCAGCCCCCCGATCGCCGGCGACACCACGAACGCCACCGGTTTGTCCGCAATGGTACGCAACCGTTCCGCCAGCAGGTGGCCCAGTTTCTCCGCGGCCCCAGGGTGCTGCAGCACCAGCGCGCTCTGCAAGTACTCGGAACTGTGCAAACCGCTGGTGAGACGGAAGTGCCCCTTCAGGTAGGCGCCTGTGGAGCGGAACAACTCCAGGATGGACTCGGTTTCGGGCATCATTACAGGTCACTATACCGAAAACCCGGGGACAGACGGAACGTTCACCAGGTTTTCGTTCCTTTCTGCGCCACAAAGTTGGCACGCGCGTGTCAATTCGGTGTACATCGCGTTGCGCCCACGGAGCTTCCGCGCTGATTCTAAAGGCACTGGATTTTGGCGCGACGATTGCTTAAGAAGGGAACGTGACTAAGAACCTACTGGCGATGGGAGAGACGGTTGATCCCCGACATTGTGTCCTGCCTTACAAGTCACCTCGCACCTAAGCCCCCAAGCATTTCCTCGACAACCCCACAACCGTCTCCACCCAGCCGGGTTTCCGGCGCGGCAGATCTGACAATGCGGACGCGCCCTCTGGCCGCGCACCGCCCCGAATGCCCGCCACCAGTCTGGCGCGAGCGCCGAATTCCGCAGTCAGGCTCCTAGCGCTGCACGCGTCCCGATCCGCCGCCGGCCACCAGCGCCTGCACATCGTCCACCGACACGCGGTTGAAATCGCCGGGTATGGAATGCTTGAGGCAACTCGCTGCCGTGGCGAACTCCAGAGCCTCGCGATGGCTGGAAAGCGCCTGCATGCCATAGATCAAGCCGCCGGCGAAGCTGTCTCCGCTGCCCACCCGGTCCACGATATGGGTGATGTCGTACTGCCGGCTCAGCAGAAACTCGCTCCGGTTGTGCAGACACGCCGACCAGCCGTTGTGCGAGGCGCTCCGCGATTCGCGCAGCGTTATTGCGATGGCCTTCAGATTGGGATAGGCCGCCAACACGTTGCCGGCCAGCGTCTCGTATTGGGCGCGGTCGAGCTCGCCGGAATGCACGTCCACCTTCGCCTGGATTCCGAGCGACTTCTGCACGTCCTCCTCGTTGGCGATGGCGACATCGACGAACTTCACCAGTTCCCGCATCACCTCGACCGCGGACTTGCCCCATTTCCAGAGATTCTTGCGATAGTTGAGATCGCAGGAAACCGTGAGGCCACACTGGCGCGCCGTCTCGACAGCTTCCAACGAGAGGGCCGCGGCCGATTCGCCGATGGCGGGCGTGATGCCGGTGATGTGAAACCAGCCCGCGCCCGCGAACGCCTTGTGCCAATCGACATCGCCCGGCCTAGCGAGCGCGATCGAGCTGGCGTCGCGATCGTAGACCACGCGCGAGGCCCGCTGATTGGCGCCGGTTTCCAGGAAGTAGATGCCCATGCGCCCCTTGCCCCGCACGACCGCGGAGGTGTCGACGCCGAACCGCCGCAGGTCGCCGATGGCGGCGTCGGCCAGCGGATTCTTGGCGGGCAGCACGGTGACATAGGACGCCGGCAGCCCGAAATTCGCCAGCGAGACGGCTACGTTGGCCTCGCCGCCGCCGAATGTCGCCTCAAACAGCGGGCTCTGCAGGAATCGCTCGCAGCCCGGCGGCGCGAGACGCAACATGATCTCACCGAAGGTGACGGTTGTGGTTGGCATAGACATCCTATTCTAACTTGTACTGCTACCCGTCCAGTTCTTCGCCTGGTTATGTACTACTGCCTGTCAAATTCTTCGCGCGCCGCGACGGTCTTATGTGGGGCAGGATGGTATCCTGCGGCCGAGTGGCACTCGGCCCGGCGAGCGGAGCTCGCCTGCGCGCGAGACGATCTGGCCCCCGGCAGCCCGGAACATCCCGCGCGGTTGGGTTGCGGCTCTGCTGCTCTGCGGGGCAGGCTGGCAGCCTGCGGCGGGTTGCGAACCCGCCTTCCTATGCCCGCATAGGGGCCGCTCCGGCCTACGGGGCAGAGAAGCCGCAACCAAACCACGTGGGGCGTCGCGGACTTGCATGGCCGGTTAGCTGCCTCGCGCAGGCGAACTTCGCTCGCCGGGCCGAGTGCCACTCGGCCGCAGGGTACCATCCTGCCCCACATAAGACCCGCGCGGGCGCGCGAAGAAGTGGACAGGTGTCAGTAGATCACACCACCGGCGCCAGCACGCGGTCCAGTCCGGCGTCCGTCCACTCGGCCACGCGCACGCCCCGGTGCAGCGTCCAGCGCTCGGCGTGCTCCACCGATTCGCCCGGCTTGAGTTCCACCATCGGCCCCAGCGTCTCCAGTTCCAGGAAGGCGGCGTTCGTAAACGTCTCGAACGTGCAGCCGTAGTCCGGGAACGCGGCCGGGCCGGCCGTGGCCCGCGACTTCTTGACGAACAGTTCGCCGTTCAGCAGGTAGGCGCCCCACGTGTCCGGGTTGTAGCTGCCGATCTTCTGCGGCGCGTCGTTCGCGGGGTCCTGGCGCAGCACCACGTACTTCTCCAGCAGCGTCCAGCGCGGATCGGCAAAGTTGGTGTAGGCCCACAGCACCAGCGGTCCGGTGGGCAGCAGATTGCCGGCGTAATCGCCGCGCGGGGGCAGGCCGTGAATGCCGGCGCCCCCCGGAGCCATCATGGTGAGGGCCCACGGCGCAAGCTGCTGCGGCTCATCGCCGGCGTTGCGCAACCGGTGTACCAGTTCGACCGCGGCGCCGGTGGCCGCCATGCGGACGGTGATTTTCTTCTCGAGGCCGGTACTCGGCTCGACCGCTCCGGTCGCCTCCAGCACGCCGCCGTGAATCCCGATCCGCACCGGGCCGTTGTCGAGCGCGTAGGTCTTGATCCGGTCCTCGGGCCCGAACCAGAGGCGGTGCCCGCCGCGCGGCATCCACTCCGCTTCGCCGCTCTTGCCGATCTGCCCGTCGAATTCCTTGAACAGGTTCTGCCCGCCGATGAAACCGTAGCGGATGACGCGCGGACCCACGTCGCCGGTAACCACCGCCTCGACGGTGCCGTTCGAAATGCGATAGCTGTCAGGCCATCCCTTGAAATCGATCTTCTCGATCTTGACTGCCGTGGAATCGCTCATTCGTGCCGGTCTCCCTTCAACCCCAACTCCTCCGCACCAGCCTGCATTGCCTTCAAGCAGAAATCGACGTGCTCTTCCAGCGGCACGCCCAGTTCGGCCGCACTCTCCACGATGTCCTGGCGGCTCACCGAGCGCGCGAACGCCTTGTCCTTCATCTTCTTCTTCACCGACGCCACGTCAACCTCGAACACGCTGCGCCCCGGCTTCACATACGAAATGGCGGTGATGAACCCGGCCAGCTCGTCGCACGCGTACAGCACCTTTTCGAGCGCCGAGACCCGCGGCACGCCGGTGAAACTGGCATGCGACAGAATCGCGCGCCGGATCTCCTCCGGCACGCCGCGCTCCGCCAGAATCGGCTCGCCCTTGGTGGGGTGGTCCGGGAGCGTGGGATGAATCTCCCAATCGAAATCGTGCAGCAGCGCCGCGGCCGACCATGTCGCCTCGTCTTCACCGAGTTTCCGCGCGTACGCCAGCACGCACGCCTCCGCGGCCAGCGCGTGTTTGCGCAGCCCTTCCGACTTGGTAAACTCGCACAAGATGTCCCAGGCCTGTTGGCGATCGAGCATGCGATTATCATATACCGATGGGACCATCCTCGATTCAACTCGGCCTGGGATTGATCGGCATCGGCAAGCCCTGGGGCCACGTTCCCCGGCCCGTGCCTTCGGAATCCGAAGTTCAAGCGCTGCTGGAATTCGCCGTCACGCTGGGCATCCGCTACTTCGATACCGCGCCATCCTACGGCGATGGCGTCAGCGAAGCGCGCCTCGGACGATTCCTGGCCACGCTTCCGCCGGAGGTGCGAGCCGGCCTCACCATCGCCACCAAGATGGGCGAGCACTGGGACGCCGCCCGCGGCGAGCCGTACGCCGATCACTCCTTCGACGCCCTGCGCCGCAGCCTGGATGCCAGCGTCGCGCGCCTGGGCCGCATCGACATCCTGCAGTTGCACAAGACCACGCCCGCCGTTCTGGCCACGGGCGATCTGGCGCGCGCCTGGGAATACGCGCGCTCGCTGGGCATTACGCGCCTGGGCCCCAGCGTGAGCGACCTGGAATCGGCGCGCCTGGCCCTGGAAGATCCGCGCTACTCGGTGATGCAGTTGCCCTTCAGCCGGGCGAATTCCACGTTCGGACCGGTGCTGGACCGTGCCCGCGCGACCGGCATGTGGATCGCCGTGAACCGTCCGTTCGCCATGGGCGCCATGGTGCACGGCGGCGCCGACAAGCGCGAGGCCTTCCGCTTCATCCGCCAGCGCGGCTTCACCGGAGCGATCCTCACCGGCACCACGTCACAGGCGCACCTGCGCGAGAACTGGGAAGCGTTCCAGGAGTGAGCCGGGCGAAAAAGCCGAAGCAAGGCTGGCCACAGATGAACACCGATAAGCAAAGAGTGGTTTTTATCTGTGTTTATCTGTGTTCATCTGTGGCCCATTGTGTTTTGCGGCTTCACCTTCCTCCGTGGCGCCGTCCGAATACGCGGGCCGACATCACCGACACGATCAGGATGCCCGCCCCGAGCGCGAGCGTGTCCGGAGTATTGCGCAGATCGAAGCAGCCGACACGGCAGACGAGCACGTAGCCGACCGCAAGGTTGAAGAAGCCCCACAGGACATTGACCGTCGCGGAGGACAAGCCTTTGCCGGGTGGCTTTGCGAAGGGACTCTGGAAGGCATGCCCCGAGATCCCGTTACCGAGATGCGGCAGGGCGTTGGCGAGAAACGCGCCCCCGAAGAAGTACGCCACATAGTAATACCAGTGCATGATCGCTCCCTTCCGGCTGCAAGAGCGATGGTAACAGGCCGATCCCACCGCACGCTATAATCCGGTTTTCGAATGCCATCCTCCTCACGGGGCTCCGGCCGTGGCGCCGAAGAAATCCGCGCTCTGATTGAGGCTTTCCTCGCTAGATGCAGCCAGCCCGCGCTGCTGGAACCCGGCGAGGAACTCTTTCCCATCACCGCCGAAAACTTCTCCCTGGATATCCGCGGCCCGCGCCTCACCCTGCAAGCGTGGGACCGCACCCGCAACCTGACCCGCCACGTCACCGATGCCGGCGCGCCCTCCAGCGCCCGTCTCGAACTGACTGTGGAACGCTTTGCGAAGCGCCAGGGCCAGGTCTTTCTTCTCGATCTGGCGCGCCGCTCGGGGGCCGACCTGGGACGCCGCAGCGGCCGCCTGGTCTTCCGCGAACGCTTCCGCCTGTTCCTTCGCCGCCAGTTCCCGGATTGGAAACTGGCCGAGTTGAGCGCCGAAGCGGACCTGGAACACAGCCTCTCGCCGGTGTTCCCGCGCGCCTTTCTGCGCCACGGACAGCACGCCTGGGCGGCCATCGCCTGCCCTCCCGAGGGCGATTCCGCCGCGGTCCTCACCTTCGGCCTCATCTGGCTGGACTATCTGCGCGCCCGCGAACGGCGCGTTACCGTCGAGGGTCTGGCGCTGTACCTGCCCGCCGGACACGAAGTCGCCACCGCGCACCGCCTCGCGTGCCTCAATCCCGACGCCGCCCGTTTCGAGTTATTCCGCTACACCGGGGAAGGGTTTGTCGCCCGCGTCGATCCGGCCGACCGCGGCAATCTGGACACCCGTCTGGACGCCTGCCGCCGGCCCGCTCCCAATCGGCCGGAAGCCTGGAGCCGGATCGCCTCGCTCCCGGGCGTCGAGCGGGTCCAGCGGCACGACGGGCGCATCAGCCTGCGCGTGCGCGGCATCGAATTCGCCGAAATCGAGAATGGCGAATTGCGCTTTGGCATGGCCGAACGGGTCCCCGCGGACGAGCGCCACGTGGCGGAGATCGAGCGCCTGGTAGCCGAGCTCGACCGCGCGCGCTCCCACGACGGAGACCGCAACCACCCGCTGTACCGTCAGTATCCCGAGGCGTGGCTGGAATCCCTGGCGCGCGCCGGAATCGAGACCCTCGACGCCTCACTCCTCCGCGACCCCATCTACAGCCAGGTGCCCGCGTTCGCCGGCGCCGAGCGCGGCATTCCGGACCTGCTGGCCGCCGACCGCTCCGGCCGCCTCGCCGTGGTGGAGATCAAAGCCACAGCCGACCTGCACCTGCCCATGCAGGCCCTGGATTACTGGATGCGCGTCAAGTGGCACCTGGATCGCGGCGAGTTTTCCGCCGCCGGATACTTCCCCGGCCTCGAACTGCGCCCCGATCCTCCCCGCCTGCTGCTGGTCTCTCCCTGCCTGGAGTTTCACCCCACCACCGAAACCATCCTCGGGTACTTTCTGCCGGAAATCGATGTCGAGCGAATCGGCCTGGCGGTAGAATGGCGTAAGGGGCTGCGGATAATGTTCCGCCTCGCAGGCGCAGAGCGGCCCCGTTAGGTCGAATATGCTGGAACTCGTCAATCAGGCCCGCACTGCCATCTCCCACCTGAATCCCGAAGCGGTGCGCGGCCTGGCGCAGCGCCCGGTGCACTTCGGACTGGTCTCGTCAACCCCCGCCGGCTTTGCGGACATGGAGAACTTTCTCATCCCGCGGCCGGTTGAGGGCGAAGTGCGGGTGGAACGCTATGGGCTGGTGCACCGCGCCGACGACCCCAATCCGCCCGCGGACGTCGACTTCGTGCTGTACGAGGAAGGCCTCATCGGTCTGTACGGAGAAGGCCCCGGCGGTTCCCAGGGCGCAGCCGTGTTCCACCGCGGCGACCCTCGGCGCACCATCGCCGGCGTTCTCGCCAGCAACGAAGACATGGCCGTGCCGCTGGCGCGCCAGTTTCCCGTCTTCCGCCATGCCGTGGTGGAGCGGATCATCCACTCGATCGCCCGCGAAAACGCCCTCTTCGCCCTGGCCACGGCGTTGCCCGACGTGGTTCCCAACCTGGTCGAGCTGCCGTGGGTGCTCGGCGAATGGGCTTCCGACACCGCGTTTCTGACCGCCAACCAGTTCCGCATGGCCTTCCTGATCGCGGCCGCTTCTGGCAGTCGCGCCGGCTTCGCCGATCAGAAGGGCCAGATTCTCTCCATCGCCGCCGGGGCCTTCGGATGGCGCGCGATTGCCCGCGAACTGGCCGGCAAGATCCCCTTCGGCGGCGGGCTCATCCCCAAGGGCGCGATCGCCTACGCCGGCACTTACGTGGTGGGCAAGGCGCTGGAGCGCTGGCAACACACCCAGACGCGCCTGGCGCGGGAAGAACGCAGAAAGCTTTATGAGACGGCCCTCGAGCGCGGCCGAACGGTTGTGCGGAATCTCATTCCCGGCGAATCCCGGTAGCCGGCCCAGCCGCGGCGTTTGGCGGTGAGCCGCAAGCGAATCACGCGGATTCGTGGGGCGGACCCCCTGGTCCGCGCGGGACGCCCCCGTCCCGCTCTTCGCTCGTAGAAAGCCGGCCAGGGGGCCGGCTGCGGACCAGGGGGTCCGCCCTACAACGGATGTCAACCTTTGGCCCGCTTCGCGCGTCGTACAATTGTGAGTGACGGGAGAGTTATGCGCCTGCTGCGTTTGGGACTCGCTTTCTTTCTGGCCACGGCCGTCTACGCGGATATCATTACGTTGAAGAGCGGCCGCGTGATCAACGGGACCTACTTGGGCGGTTCGGCCCGCGAGGTCAAGGTGGCGATCGGCGACCAGGTGGAAACGTTCGACGTCTCGCAGATCGCCAGAATCGAATTCGGCTCCGGCGGAGGCGGGGCGCCGGCCGCACCAGCCGACCGGCCCACCCTGCATCGCGCCGCCGGAAGCGCCCCGCCGCCGGATGACGACCGGCCGACGCTGCGCCGGTCCGATAGCGCGCCGCCGCCCGACGACAACCGGCCGACGCTGCGCCGGTCCGATAGCGCGCCGCCGCCCGACGACAACCGGCCGACGCTGCGCCGGTCCGATACCGCGCCGCCGCCGGACGATGATCGCCCCACGCTGCGCCGCTCCGATGCCGACCCCAGCGCCCCGCGCCAGGCCACCATCATGCGCCCGGGAGATTCCGAACCCACCGCCGCCACCACCGCCGCCAGCGTCAACGCGCCCGCTCCCACGGAGCTTCCCGCCGGCACCAACCTGGTGGTGCGCATGATCGAGGGAGTGGATTCCGAGAAGGCCACCGTCGGCCAGACGTTCCGCGCCAGCCTGGTGGAAGCCGTGAACTTCCCCGGCGCCAGCCAGGTGGCGTTTCCGCGCGGCTCCGACGTGGTGGTGAAACTGGTCAATACGAAGGAGTCGGGCAAGCTGACCGGCAAGGCCGAGTTGACCCTCAGCCTGTGGTCGGTGAAGGTGGGCGACCGGATCGTCAACGTGGATACGCAGACCGTCACGAAGGCGAGCGATTCGCGCGGCGGGAAGACCGCCACCATGGCCGGCGGCGGCGCGGTATTGGGCGCCGTGATCGGCGGCATAGCGGGAGGCGGCAAGGGAGCCGCCATCGGAGCCGCCGCCGGCGCCGGAGCCGGCGCGGGTACGGAAGCCTTGACCAAGGGGCAGAAAGTGAAGATCCCCTCGGAAACGCAACTGACGTTCGTGCTCGATAACGCCGTCAGAATCTGAACCCGGACGGGGCGATTTTGTCCAGACCGACCTGCATCGTAACCGGCGGCAGCCGCGGAATCGGGCGCGCCATCGCCGTGGAACTGGCCCAGTCCCACGATTGTGTCGCCACCTACCGCGCCCGGCGCGATGCCGCCGAACAACTGCGCGAGGAAACCGGCTGCGCCATCTTCCCGTGCGACCTGGCTTCCGGCGCCGACCGCGAAGCGCTGATGGCCTTCGCGCGCCAGCGGTTCGCCGGGCTCGACCTGCTGGTCAACAACGCCGGGATGGCGCCGCGTGAACGCCGCGACGTTCTGGAGGCCACCGAGGAAAGTTTCGACGAAGTGCTGGCCGCCAACCTGAAGGGCCCGCACTTTCTCACCCGGCTGGCCGCCCGCTGGATGCTCGAACGCGGAAGCGGCCGCATCGTCTTCGTGACCTCCATTTCGGCCTTCGCCGTGTCCCTGAACCGCGGCGAGTACTGCATCTCCAAGGCCGGCCTGAGCATGTCCGCCGCTCTCTGGGCGCAACGCCTGGCCGCGCACGGCATTCAGGTTTTCGAGATCCGCCCCGGCCTGGTGCGCACCGACATGATCCGCCCGGCGGAGAAATCCTACGACGACCGGATCGCCGCCGGTCTCCTGCCCCAACCGCGCATGGGAGAGCCCGGCGATGTGGCCAAGGCCGTCCGCGCCATCGCTCTCGGCCTGCTGGACTACTCGACCGGCCAGGTGCTGAACGTGGATGGGGGATTCCACCTGCGAAGCCTGTAGGGCGGACCCCCTGGTCCGCGCGGGACGCCCCCGTCCCGCTACCAGCTCGCGGAATCAAGCGCCGGCCCGGGGGGCCGGCCGCGGACGGGTGCAGGGTGGTAAAACCCCGCCGCCCTTGATACAATCTGGTCAAACACAGGAGGCGAGGGGCTAGGCACAGTCCCCGAGAGCGATGTTCGACCAAGTCGATGCGTATCATCGGCCTCGCAGCATCCGTGAAGCGGTTCGTCTGCTTCATACCGGAGGCAGCCGGGCACGAGTTATAGCCGGGGGGACGGACGTCATCGTCCAGGCCGATCCTTCCATCCGTTCCCTCGTGGACATCACGCAGTTGGGGCTAAGCTACATCCGCAAGGCGGGAACTTCCTGGGCCATCGGGGCCACCACCACCATGGCGGAGCTGGAAGATTCGGCGCCCATTCGCGGGTTGGCCGGGGGCATCCTGGCAAGGGCCGCGGCAGCCTGCGGTTCGGTGCAACTGCGCAACATGGCGACCCTGGGCGGGAATCTCGCCAACGCTTCGCCGGCGGCGGATACCGCCGTGCCTTTGCTGGCCCTCGGCTCGATCGTCGTCTTGGCGGGCGCAACCAGGCGGCGGACACTGCCGCTGGCGGAGTTCTTCCGCGCCCCCGGCAAGACCGTGCTCGGTAAGGAACTGCTGGTGGAAGTCCTGGTGCCCATACCGCCGCGCGGCGGACGCTGGGGCTGGTCGTTTCTGAAACTCGGGCGCACGGAGAGCGACATCTCGCTGGTCAGCGCGGCGGCCGGATTGCAACTGGATGCGCGCGGCGCGTGCAAATCGGTGCGTATTGCCCTGGGCGCGGTGGCGCCGGTTCCGGTGCGCGCGGCGGGCGCGGAAGCCATCCTGGCGGGCCAGAAGCCGACGGCCGGCCGTATCGCTCAGGCCTGCGAGCAGGTGGCGCGCGACGTGAGCCCCATTACCGACGTGCGGGCGCCGGCGGAATATCGCCGGGAAATGGCCCGTGTTCTCGCCGGACGCGCCCTTCGCGACTGTGCGCAACTGGCGGGGGTGACGCTATGAAGAAGCTGACGATCCGCCTCACGCTGAACGCGGAACGGAAGGAATGGTCCATCGCCCCGGGCGACCTGCTGCTGGACGTTCTGCGGCGCGAGGGCTACTTCGGCGTCAAGCGCGGCTGCGAAAAGGGCGAGTGCGGCGCCTGTACCGTGCTGGTGGACGGCAAGCCCATCAACTCGTGCCTGATGTTCGCGGCGCAGGCCGACGGGCGCGAGGTGCTCACGATCGAAGGGTTGGCGCACGGCGACACGCTCGACCCGCTGCAGGAGGCCTTTCTCGATCACGGGGCGGTGCAGTGCGGATACTGCACGCCCGGCATGATTCTGAACGCCAAGGCGCTGCTGGCCAAGAGCCCGAATCCCAGCGAAGCAGAGGTTCGCGAGATGCTGACCGGCAATTACTGCCGGTGCACCGGCTACGTGAAGCCGGTCGAGGCCGTGCTGGCGGCCGCCAAAGCCATCCGGAGGGCGCGATGAGTACCCACGTGGTCGGCAAGAACCTCCGCAAGGTGGATGGCGTCAAGCTGGTGACCGGCGGCGCGGCCTTCACCGACGACGTCCAGCTTCCCGGCCTGCTCTACGGCAAGATCCTGCCCAGCCCGCACGCGCACGCGCGCATCGTGCGCATCGATGCCACCAGGGCGAAGGCGCTCGCGGGCGTTCACGCCGTGCTCACATATAGGGATGTGCCGCGCGTTCCGCACACCACCGCCGGCCAGGCGTGGCCGGAGCCGTCGCCGTACGATACCTACCTGCTGGACAGCAAGGTGCGTTTCGTGGGCGACCGCGTGGCGGCCGTCGCCGCCGAGACGCGCGCCATCGCCGAAGAGGCGCTCCGTCTGATCGAAGTGGAGTACGACGTCCTGCCGGCCGTGCTCGACATGGAACAGGCCATGGCCCCCGGAGCGCCGGTGATCCACGACGAGCCGGATTCCACCGGGATCTTCGATAAGCAGCACAACATCGCCGGCTATATCCTGCGCGAGATCGGCAACGTGGAGGAAGGCTTCGGCCAGTGCGACCTCGTCATCGAGCGGGAATTCCGCACCGGGCGCCAGCAGCATTGCGCCATCGAGCCGCACATCTCCATCGCGTGGCTGGATGCGGATTCGCGCCTCGTGATCCGCACCAGCACGCAGGTGCCGTATCACACGCGGCGGCAGTGCGCCCAGATCCTGAAAATTCCGGTGAGCCGCATTCGCGTCATCAAGCCGCGCATCGGCGGCGGGTTCGGCGGCAAGCAGGAGATGCTGCTGGAAGATATCACCGGCGCCCTCGCCCTGGCCACGCGGCGGCCGGTGAAGATCGAATACACGCGCGCGGAAGAGTTTTACATGGCGCGCACCCGCCACCCGCAGATCCTGCGCATGAAGATGGGCGCCAGGCGCGACGGCGCCATCGTGGCCAGCCAGATGACCGTGCTGGCAACCACCGGAGCCTACGGCAGCCACTCCACCACCGTCCAGGGCAACACGGGAAGCAAGGTGCTGCCGATGTATCGCGCCGAGCACATGCGCTTCGAGTGCCACGTGGTCTACACCAACACTCCGGTGGCGGGCGCGTTCCGCGGATATGGCTGCCCGCAGGGCTTCTTCGCGCAGGAGAGCGTGGTGGACGAGCTGGCGCACGCGCTCAAGATGGACCCCGTCGAGTTCCGCCGACGGAACGCCATCCGGCTGGGCGATATCGACCGGCTCTCGGCGCAGCTCGGCGAGGGCCGCGAAGGCCTGCCGCGCGTCATCCGCAGTTGCGGCCTCTACCAGTGCCTGGACCGCGGCGCGGCGGCCATCGACTGGGAACGCAAGCGCAAAGCGCGTCCGCGGCCGGGGCACCTGAAGCGCGGCGTGGGCGTCTCGTGCACCATGCAAGGCAGCGGAATCGCCGGCATCGATTGGGCGTCGGCGTTTCTGAAAATGAACGAGGACGGTTCGTTCTACCTGCAAGCCGGCGCGTCCGACGTGGGCGGGGGCGCCGACACGGTGCTCGCGCAGATCGCCGCCGAGACCCTGGGAGTGACGCTGGACAAGATCGTGATCACCTCCGGCGACACCGACATTACCCCGTTCGACGTGGGGGCTTACGCTTCGAGCACCACCATCATTTCGGGCGGGGCGGTGCGCAAGGCGGCCGAGAAGGTGCGCGCACAGGTGCTGGCGGTGGCCGCGCGCATGCTCGACGCGGCACCGGAGAACCTCACCTGCGGCGGAAACGTCGTCTCCACCGTGGGCGAGCACCCGAAGTCCGTGACCATGACGGACATCGCCATGCAGGCCATGTACAAGGACAAGCTGCAGATCATGGATGGTGCTTCGCATTACAATACCGACAGCCCGCCGCCCTTCTGCGTGACCTTCGCCGACGTGGAAGTGGACACCGAGACCGGCAAAGTGCGCGTGGTGCACATGGTGTCGGCGGTGGACCCGGGAACGGCCATCAACCCCATGCAGGCGGAAGGACAGGTGGAGGGCGCGGTGGCCCAGGGGTTGGGCTACACGCTCACCGAGGAGTTGCTGCTGGACGAATTGGGCCGCCCGCGCAACGCCAACTTTCTGGACTACAAGATGTTCACGGCGAAAGATATGCCGAAGCTGACGACGATCCTCGCCGAGACCGACGAGCCGTTGGGACCCTACGGGGCGAAATCGATTTCCGAAGTGCCCATCAACGGCCCCGCACCGGCCATCGCCAATGCGATTTTTCACGCCGTGGGAATTCGGATTCGCAAGCTGCCGATCCGCCCGGAGGATGTGCTAAGTGCGTTATGTGGGGCAGGTTGTTAACCTGCGGCCGATTGTCAATCGGCCTGTCGGCTTTCGCACAGATGCTGGGAGGCGGGTTGACGGGGTACCCCCTTGGGGTCCGCCGCAGGCTGCCAGCCTGCCCCACATAAGCACCGAGGACAAGACATGACGCCGACAATCGATACCACCCGCCTCGCCGCCCTGGCCGAATCCTACGAAGCCGACATCGTGCAGTTCCTGCGCGACCTGATCGCCATCCCCGCCGAGAGCGGCCATGAAGGTCCGGTGATCCAGCGTATCCGCCAGGAGATGGAAAAGGTTGGATTCGACGAAATCCTCATCGACCCCATGGGCAACATCCTCGGGCGCATCGGTTCCGGCGAGCACGTCATCATGATGGACTCGCACACCGACACGGTGGGCGTCGGCGATCCCAAGGAATGGGCCTGGGACCCGTATCGCGGCAAAGTGGAAGACGGCTACGTCTACGGGCGCGGCTCCTGCGACCAGCGCGCCGGCATGGCCAGCATGGTATATGCCGGCAAGCTCATCCAGGAGCTCGGCCTGCTGGGCGACTACACGCTCTACGTGGTGGGTTCGGTGCAGGAAGAGGATTGCGACGGGCTGCCGTGGCTCTACATCCTCAAGGAGGACGGCATCCGCCCGGACTGCGTGGTGATCACCGAGCCGAGCCGGTTGGGGATTTATCGCGGGCACCGCGGGCGCATGGAGATCGAAGTCCACCTGCGCGGCAAGTCGTGCCACGCCAGCGCACCCGAGCGCGGCGACAATCCCATCTATAAAATGAGCCGGCTCGTGCAGGAAGTGGAAAAGCTGAACACCCGCCTGCGCGAGGACCCGTTCCTGGGCAAAGGCACCATCGCGGTCACCGAGATCCGCTCGCTGTCGCCTTCGCTGTGCGCCGTGCCGGGCGCGTGCTCCATCCACCTCGACCGGCGCTTGACGGCCGGCGAAACCAAGGAAAGCGCGCTCGCCGAAGTGAAGGCTCTGCCCGGCGCGGAGGGTGCCGAAATCGAGATCCTCACTTACGACACGCCCAGTTACACCGGGCTGAAGTACCCGATGGAGAAGTACTATCCCACCTGGGTGCTGGCTGAGTCCGATCCCCTGGCCAAGGCGGCCGTGGCGACTTACGAATCGCTCTGGCACAAGCCGCCGGTGGTGGATAAGTGGACCTTCAGCACCAACGGCGTCGCTACGATGGGGCTGATGGGCGTGCCCACCATCGGGTTCGGACCGGGGGAAGAAGAGGTGGCGCACAGCGTGACGGAGCGCGTGCCCATTCGCCACCTGGTGGAGGCGGCGCAATTCTACGCGGCGTTTCCGCTGGCGTATGTGGCTACCGTCAGGGAAGGCAATGGCTGAGCTGGTTCCCATTCCGCTCGAGTCGCTTCTGACGCGGGCCTTCCTCGAATACCGCCAGGAAGGAAAAATCTTCGACCTGCCCGCGCCCAAGTTCTTCCGCGGCATTCCGGGGCTGGACTTTTCGGTTTCGTTTCACGGGCATCGCGCCTCGACGCCCCTGGGACCGGCCGCCGGCCCGCACGGCCAACTGGCGCAGAACATTGCGCTCGGGTGGCTGGCCGGCGCGCGCATCATCGAGCTGAAGACCGTCCAGATTCTGGACGAGCTGAAAATCCCGCGGCCGTGCATCGACGTGGCCAACGTCGGCTACAACGTGGAGTGGTCGCAGGAACTGAAACTCGAGCAGTCGCTGCGCGAGTACGTCAAGGCCGCGATGTTGATCGGGATCCTGAAAGCCGCGAAGCTGCCCGGCGAGGATTTCGCGTACGGGGACACGGTCTTCGACATGAGCGTGGGCTACAACCTGGACGGCATCCGATCGGCGCGCGTGCGGCACTGGATTGCGTCCATGAAAGACGCGCGCGCCGAAATCGACAAGCTGCGCGGCGGGCTCGCCGGCCCGTTCGCGCGCTACCGCGATCTCGAGTTTCCCGCCCGCATCAGCGACACCGTCAGCCTTTCGACCTTCCACGGCTGCCCGGCGGACCAGATCGAAGACATCGTCACGTTTCTGCTGGTGGAGATGGGTTGCCACGTAGGCATCAAGCTGAACCCCACGCTGCTCGGGCAGGCGGAGGTGAAGCGCCTGCTGCACGACGTGCTGGGCTACCGCGAAATCGGCATTGCGGCGGAAGCGTTCGCTGGCGACCTGCGATTCGACGAAGCCCTCGACCTGATTCCGCGGCTGCAAAGCGTGGCACGGGCGCGCGGGTTGAGCCTGTCGGTGAAGGTCGGCAACACCCTGGTGGTCCGCAATCATAAGGAGTTCTTCGCGGACCAAGCCATGTACTTGTCCGGCGCGCCGCTCTACGTGCTGGCGTTGAACCTCATCCGCAAGCTGCGCGCCAGCCTGCGGGCCAACGTTCCGATCTCGTTCTCCGGCGGACTGGACGCGCGCAACGTCGCGGCCACGCTGGCGTTGAACCTGGTTCCAGTGACCGCCTGCACCGACCTGCTGCGGCCCGGCGGCTACGGCCGGCTGCCCCGCTACCTGGAGAACCTGGGCGCGCGGATGACGGAAATCGGAGTGTCGAATATCGCCGAGTACGTGGCCCATTTCGCGGGCCAGCAGGATAAGATCGTTGACGACGCCACCGCCGACCCGCGCTACTCCTGGGAGCGTAACCGCGGCGTACCGCGCAAGATCGGCTCCAAGCTGTGGCTCTACGACTGCATCAACTGCGACAAGTGCGTGCCGGTATGTCCCAACGACGCCAATTTCGTCTACGAAGCGCCGGTCGAAGCCATCGAATACGACAGTTTCATACTGTCGGCCGAAGGCGTGCGCCCGGCGCCCGGCGGCGTGTTCAAGCTGGCGAAGACTCACCAGATCGCCAATTACGCGGACGCCTGTAACGATTGCGGCAACTGCGACGTCTTCTGCCCCGAGGACGGCGGTCCGCAGAACCGGAAGCCGCGGTTCTTCGGCAGCCTGGAATCGTACCGCCTGCATGCCGGCGCGAACGGGTTTTTCGTGGATTGGGCCGGAGGCGCGATCCACGGCACCATCGGTGACGAGTCCTTCACGCTGACGCTCGATCCAGTGGCCGACCGCGGATGGTTCGACAGCGCCGTGGCGCGCGTGGAAATCCGTTTGAGCGACCATCGCGCGCTGAGTTGGACTCCGAAACCCGGCGCTCCCGCGACTGTCACGCTGGACATGCTTCCGTATCTGAAGCTCAAGCTGTTGTTCGAATCCGTCGGCGACCCGCGGCACGTGAACTTCGTTAATGTAGGGCGGACCCCCTGGTCCGCGGCCGGCCCCCTGGCCGGCCATTGCCACGCGGCGGAGGACTTCGACCGAACAGCGGGTCCAGAGGGACCCGCGCGGATCGGGGGGTCCGCCCTACATGACCACTAACAAAGCCCTATTCAAAGGCCGCGACTGGATCACCACCGAAGAGTGGACCGACGCCGAACTGGACGTCATGCTGGACGTTGCCGGCGACCTGAAGCGCAAGTTCAAGGGCCGCGTCCCACACCGCTACCTGCCCGACCAGACCATCTTCCTCATGTTCTTCGACAAGTCCACGCGCACCCGCAACTCGTTCGAAGCCGGCATGACGCAGCTCGGCGGCCATGCGCACTTCCTCACCGCCGACGCGATGCAGGTCTCGCACGGCGAAAGCGCCAAGGACACCGGCATCATCCTCTCCAGTTACGGCCATGCCATCGCCATCCGCCACGACCTCGTCCCCGGCGAAGGCAACGCCTACATGCGCGAAGTGGCCAAATGGGCCGCCGCTCCGGTGATCAACATGCAGTGCGATATCGACCATCCCTGCCAGACGCTCGCCGACCTCATGACCATCCGCGAATTGCGCGGGCGCGGCCTGCGCGGGTTGAAGATCGCCGTCTCGTGGGCCTACGCGCCCAGTTACGCCAAGCCGCTCTCCGTCCCGCAGGGGCTCATCATGCTGATGCCGCGCTTCGGCATGGACGTGGTGCTGGCCCATCCGCCGGAATACCACCTCATGCCCGAAACCATGCGGGCCGCGCACGCGAACGCCGCGCGCGGCGGCGGCGCGTTCCGCGTGGTAGACGACATGGACGAAGCCTTTTGCGACGCCGACGTGGTGATCCCCAAAAGCTGGGGCTGCCTGGAGACCATGGGCGCGCAGCCCGAGGAATCGCTTCGCATCGCCAGGCAGTACACCGGCTGGATCTGCGACGCGCGGCGGATGTCTCTGGCCAGGCCGGACGCTCTCTACATGCACCCGCTCCCCGCCGACCGCGGCAACGAAGTGACCGACGAGGTGATCGACGGCCCCCGCTCGGTGGTCTACGCGGAAGCGGAGAACCGGCTGCACACCGCCAAGGCCATCATGGCGCTGACCATGGCGGACGGCGAAATCGAGTACGAGGCGTAGCCGTGCGGGAAACGCTGGTCATCGCTCTCGGCGGCAACTCCATCACGCGGCCCGGCGAGCCGGGGACCATTCCCCAGCAGTTCGCCCACACCGCGGAAACGCTCGATCGTCTGAAGCCGCTGCTGTGCGGTGATTTCGGCGTTGTCATCACCCACGGCAACGGCCCGCAGATCGGCAACATTCTGATTCGCAGCGAGGAAGGCGAACGCCGCGTGCCGCGCCTGCCGCTCGACACATGCGTCTCCGATTCGCAGGGCGGCATGGGCTACATGATCCAGCGCCAGGCCCGCGAGATGTTCCGGCGCGAAGGCATTTGCCGCGGCGTGGTCACCCTGATTACCCTGGTGGAGGTGGACCGCAACGATGCGGACTTCGCCCACCCCAGCAAGCCGGTCGGCGAGTTCTACGGCCGCCAACAGGCCGCGCGCCTGCAAGCCGGCAATCCGCAGTGGCTTATCAAGGAGATCCTGCCGGGAAAATTTCGCCGCGTGGTGCCGTCGCCGCGTCCCGTGAAAATCCTCGAAGAAGAGGCCATCGCGCGCCTGGTCGAGGCGGGCATCGTGGTGATCGCCTGCGGCGGCGGCGGGGTCGCGGTGGAGTGGGAAGACGCCCGCCTGGTTGGCGTCGAAGGCGTCATCGACAAGGACTTCGCCTCCAGCCTGCTGGCGTCCGACATCCGGGCGCACAAGCTCATCATCGTGACATCGGTCGATCGCGCGGCCCTGCGCTACGGCCAGCCCGGCCAGCAATGGCTCGACACCATCACCACCGCCGAGGCGCGCGCCATGCTTGCGGCGGGCGAGTTTCCAGCCGGCTCCATGGGGCCCAAGATCGAAGCCGGCATCACCTTCGTGGAACGCGGCGGCCAGGAGTGCATCATCACTTCGACCGAACAGGTGGCGCGGGCGGTGGAAGGAAACGCGGGGACGCACATCGTCGGGGGAAGGTCATGATCATCCGCAACGCGCGCGTGCTGACGTTCGATCCCGCCAACCGCGTGCTGGATTCGGCGAGCGTCGAGGTGCTGGACGATGGCGCCATCGGAGCGGTGGGATCGATTCGCCGGCGCGCGGCTGAGGAGATCGACGCCAGGGGCCGTCTTCTCATGCCGGCGCTCATCAACGCCCACTCGCACCTCTACAGCACGCTGGCGCGCGGCATATCGCTCGCGGGCCCAGCGCCCGCGAACTTCGCCGAAATCCTCAAGAAGTTGTGGTGGCGGCTCGACTGCGCACTCGACGCGCGCGATGTCTACTACAGCGCGCTGGTGGGCCTCGTCGATTCCGCAAAGTGCGGCGTGGGCACGGTGATCGATCATCACTCCAGCCCCAATGCCTGCCCGGGAAGCCTGGACCACATCGAGCGCGCCTTCCGCGAGGTCGGCCTGCGCGGCGCGCTGTGCTATGAGACCAGCGACCGCAACGGCCCGCGGCAGGCGCGGGAAGGCTTCCAGGAAAACGTCCGCTTCATCGAGCGGGCGCGCACGTTCGCCGATGGCATGCTGGGCGCGAGTTTCGGCCTGCACGCGTCGTTCACGCTCACCGACCGCACCCTGCGCCGCGCCGTGGAAGCCAATCGATCCCTGCGCGCGGGCTTCCACATCCACGTGGCCGAAGACCGCATCGACGCGGGCGCCGTCCGCCGTTTGCGCGATGCCGGCGCGCTCGACGAGAAAACCGTCGCCGCGCACTGCCTGCATGTAACCGCGCGGGAGTGCGCGGCGCTCGCCCGGCTCCGGGTCAACGTGATCCACAACCCGCAATCCAACTGCAACAACGCCGTGGGTATGGCCAGGCTGGTGGAACTGATGAAGCGCGGCGTGCTGGTGGGCCTGGGGTCGGATGGCTATTCGCCCCGCATGTGGGACGAGTTCAAGACCGCGCTGCACGTTGCCAAGCTGCGCGCCAGGGATCCGCGGGTGGGGTACGCGGAAGCCTATGCCGCGGCGTTCCTGAACAACCGCGAGATCGTGCGCAAAGTCTGGGGCATGGACATCGGGCGCATTGAAACCGGCGCGCGCGCCGACCTGATCCTGGTGGACTACTTTCCGCCCACGCCCCTCGATTCCGGCAACCTGTCCGGCCACCTGCTCTTCGGCATCTCCAACGCCCCCGTGGATTCGCTGATGGTCAATGGACGGTGGATCGTCCGCGACAAAGTGTGTGTAACGGTGGACGAGCGCAAAGTGGCCGCCCGCGCCGCCGTCCGGGCGCGCGCGTTGTGGGGCGGACCCCCTGGTCCGCGCGGGTTCCCCTGGACCCGCGGTCCCGTCGAAGGATGGACTGCCTCGCGCGCGAGAAGCCGGCCAGGGGGCCGGCTGCGGACGAGGGCGTCCGCCCCACAAACACAAAAGCACGAAGAGGCAGGTTGACAACCCGCCGAAGAGACCCATGACACCATTCATTCCCGGCCCTACCTACCATGAGATGCTGCATCCCGAGATCCTGCCCGAGCCCGTCCGCCGGCAGGCAGCCGCGGCGTCCGCCAATGAGCTTGATCCCGCCAACCTCTTCAACATCACCTGGCGCCGGCCGGATGGCGCCGTGCGGTGCGTCGAACTGCCCAGGGAGTTGACCGGAGTCGAAGCCAATATCCTGGTACTGGAGGGCCGCTGGTTCCCGTCCGGCAGCCACAAAGTGGGGCCGGCGTATTCCACGCTGGTGGAAGGCGAACTGGCGGGCGAGATCCAGCCGGGCGCCAGCCGCATCATCGGCCCCTCGACCGGCAACTTCGGCATCGGCACGGCGTACGTGTCGAAGCTCAAGGGCTACCCGGCCATCGTGATCATGCCCGAGGGGATGAGCGCCGAGCGCTACGCGCGCATCCGCCAGTACGGCGGCGATCTGGATCTCACGCCCGGATCGGAGAGCGACGTCATCCTGGTGCTGGAGCGCACCGAAGCGTACAAAAAGGACCCGCGCAACAAAATCCTGGCGCAGTTCGAACTTTTGCCGAATTACCGTTTCCACCGCTACGTGACCGGCCGCAGCGCGCTGGAAGCTGCGCGCGAGCACGGCAACCGCCGGATCGCGGCGTTCGTTTCGGCGCCCGGGTCCGCGGGAACGCTGGCGGCGGGCGACGAAATCAAGGCGCGGTTCCCGGATGCCGTGGTCTGCGCGCTCGAGCCGAAGGAGTGCTCCACGCTGTTCAACTGCGGACGCGGAACCCATCGCATCGAAGGCATCGGCGACAAGATGGTGACGCTGATCCACAACGTGCTGACCACGGACTACGTCGGCCTCATTCACGACGACGATTGCGTCATGGGCTTGGAACTTCTGGAACGCCAGCGGCCGCACGTGGAGCGCATGCTCGGCCTGCCCGCGGGCGCATGGAGCGGCCTGGCGGGTCTGTTCGGCGTATCGGGCATCTGCAACGTGCTGGGCGCAATCCGCATGGCGCGGTTTCTGCACTTGGGCCGCGGCGACAACGTAGTGACCATCGCCACCGACGGCTTCGACCGCTACCCATCCGTGCTGGCCAACCTCGAAGAGCGCGTCGGCCCGCTCACGGATTCGCTATTCGACCAATGGTTCCACACGATCTTCCGCCAATGGAGCGCCGACGAGATCCTCGACGTGCGCCCCCCCGAGCAGAAACAGCGCCTGTTCGCCGCGAAGGAAGAAGTCTGGACGCCGTTCGGCTACTCGAAGCCCTATCTCGAGCGCATGAAGTCGCAATCGTTCTGGGACGCCGAGTTCGACAAGATCCGCGAGATCGATTCGGCGGTGGCGAAGGCGCGGGGGTAGATCTGCGCCGGGCGGCACAGACGGCGGCTCTCATGCGCGGGTTGACGCCACTGCCGCGCCGGCCTGCTCCTTCCATCGAGCGGCATTCACGCCCATTACGAGGAGCCAGAGGGTCAGCGATATCTCCCCGATTCCGCCCGCGGCGTAATTGTAGGGAGACACGGAGTGCGCGAACTGCGGCGACAGAAAGGTCAGCCAGCCCAAGCCGGCAATCGCCATCAGCGCACCCAGAATTCGAGGCAGGAAGGCCGACCTCAAGATGAGGCAGCCGATCAGCAGGCAATAGATCCCGAAAAACACCAGGCTGTGGATATGGAAGGGGACGAGATGCAGGGGGTTGAGAGACCCTATGGCGCATGCCACGAGGCCGAAGAACGCCGCGGCCAGAGAGAGGCTCCGGTTCACCGGCTTGAACAAACTGTAGAAGAGAACCGTGACAGCGATATAGCAGGCCGTCGCGATGTGGCCGGATGCGACAGCCATCCAATGCGTGCCGCTACCGGAGAAGGCGAATAACGCCGTCACCACATTGAGCAGATAGAAGACACCCGCAATCCTCGCCATGAAACGTGGCGACGATTCAGTAACCCGTTCCATCATCTCGCTACCTCCAGGAGACGTTCCACTCAATAGCGGCGACGCCGAATACTCGGACGCCCGAAAGGGCCGTGGGCACAAACGAGACCGCCCGAGATACCGGGTCAGAGGTACATACGGGGATCGGGCGCCGGGAGTTCCACCCGTCTTTCTACCCGCCGGGCGCACGGTCCCGCGCCGCCCTACCGCTCGAGCGTGTCGTACAGCGGCTGCGCTGCCCGCACTCCCGGCGCTTCCCGCGCCACCGATACCGCCATCACGCGGATCTTGTCGTCGTCCGGCAACGTCAGCGTCTTCGCCCCGGCGGGCAGGTCGATCGGATATGCGAACAGGTACGAATACGCGTAGGTCTCGTGGGCGCCGCTGGCGGTGTGCCGGTGCGAGCAGTACCAGGCCACGTCGGCGCGCTTGATGAAACCGGGCACGATCTTCACCATCTCGCCGTAGGGGTCCTTCCCGGCGGCCTTCCAGACGCGGTTGTCCCACTGGCCAATGAACCCGCCCCAGTCCTCGACGTTCAGCTCGACCGCGCTCGCGCCCACGCGGAACGTGGCCTTGCGGTCGCCATCGGCCGACGCCGCCAGTACGTACACGCGGTTGAATGCGCCCGGCGGCAGATCGATGCTCTGTCCCTTGGCTACCACGGCGTTGGCCGCGCCAGCGGGACCCAGCTTGAAGACCACGCCGCCGAAATCGATCTCGCCCGGCAGCATCGCGGCCGCCAACGCCCGGCCCTGGGCGTCAAACCCCGGCGACGATTTGGCGCCGTCGGCGGTGGCCACCGCCAGGTCGTACCGCAGCGGCACGGGCCGCGATTCCACCGGCGCAGCCGTCGCCCGCGCCGCGGCCAGCTTCACCGCGAACGTCCGCGGCTGATAGGCGGTGAAGGACGCCGCCAGCGCTCCCGCCGTAATGGTGGCTGGCCCTACCGGCTGCTCCTGGCCGTTCACCTCGCGCGCCGCCGCGAGTCCGGCGGCGAAAGCAACGCGCACGTTGTCGGCCGGGGCGCCCTGGGTCTCCACCAGCCGCACGATCACTTCATCGCTCTGCTCCGCCTTCTTGAGCGCCAGCACGCGGATGGCGGGGCTCGAGATTCTGAGCAGCGAAAACTCCTTGCCCAGCGCCCCGGGGTGCCGCGTAGTTTCGAAGGCTACCAGCGGCTGGTTGAGGCGATAGGCCTGCCAGTCGGTCTGGCCGTGGCGCCAGTCGCCGGAGTGTCCGGCGATGCCGTAGACGAATTCGTGATGGCCCGCGTCCTGCGTCCCCTGGTCGGGATATCCGCCGCGCGTGCCCGGCGTGCGCAGCAGGGTCAGGCGGAGGACGTTGTCGCGCGGTTTGTCGGAGCCGTTCTTGCAATCCGTCAGGATGGTGACGCCGAAGCCGCCGGCCGCGTCCGTCAGATCGACCCACTGGTGCGACGGGAACTCGAACTTCCTGGGCTCCGAGGTGGGCCGCTGGATGGTTCCAATATCCAGGTTGTAAGTGGCCAGTTGGTTGGTGGCGGTCAGCGGAAACGCGGCTTTCAGGTTGGCTTCGCGGGTGTTCCAATTGATCGAGTTGGCGATCTCGACGCGGTTGCCGGCGTCCCCGGCCGTGAGAGCGATGGTCTGGACGAAGCGGGAACCTTCAGTCTCGCGCGCCACCTCCACGGCCACTAGCACCGGCCCGTTCTCCACCACGCGGACCTTTGCGGGCCCGCCCACGTAAGCGCGCGGTGCGGCGCTCGCCTGGTCCCAATCCATGTTCCAGGCCGGGTATTGCGCCGGGTTGTCGTAAGTAATCGCCAGGCGGGCCGGTCCCGACAATAACTCGCGCTGCAGGGGCTTATCGAAGATACTCGATATGTCGCCGTTGGTGTCGATGCTCACGCGGTAGCGCTCGTTCTCAAGCGAAGATGCCGACACGCGGAGGCCGGTATTCACTGCCGCGGCAGCCGGCGCCACTTCGTAGACTTTGTATCCCACCGAAGGCACCGAGGCCAGAAAAAGGACCTTGCCGCTGGATACCTGCGCCAGCACCGCGTTGCCATCCGGCCCCACCACGCGCACCGCTTTGGTGCCCGCCGGCAGATCGACCTTGGCTTCCACCACGTCCTCGCGCGCCACGTTCAGCGGATTGAAGACCACCACCGGAATGCCCGCCGTTTGCGTGTTCAACGCCGCCGCCACGGTCTGGGTGGCGCTGGAGAGGACGCTGGCGAACTGGTTCAGCGAAATCGCCTGGTCGTTCCAGGCGAATTCATACGACCGCGGCGTGGCCGTTCCGGCGGCGATGTCGTGGAAGTGCGTGCCCATGGCCAGCGTCCAGGCGTTGTCGAGCCGCTCCAGCGGATACTTGCGGCCGCCCAGCCATTCGGCGGCGATGGATGCCTTTTCGGCGGCGTCGGCCAGGGTCTCCTGGCGGCGAATCCACCGCTTCACGTAGGCTTGCGAGGTGAGCGAGCCGGCCGAATGGTTGGTCAGCTCCATCTCTCCGGTGAAGCGCGGCAGGCCGGCGATTTCCGCCGGTGTCAGGTCGAGGAACAGTTGGTCGGCGGCGGCGGAAATCACCTGCACCGGGCCCTCGCCCTCGCCGCCACTCCGGGTCACGATGGCCTCCAGCCGTTTGACGGAATCCTCCTTGGGAGCGCCGCCGATGTCGCCGGTGCCGTAGTAGTGGTAATCGGCTGGTACGCCAGAAACCTTGCCGTTCCGCTCCACGCGCGCCGCCCAGTCGCCCTGATCGCGGCTGAAATTGCGGTCGCGCTGCCAGCGGTCGAGCGCCTGCCGCGCGCCCTGCGGCAACTTCGCCGCCGCCTCGTCGAGCGCGGCCACGGGCGCCGCGGGCGGCAGAGGCTGGCTGAGATCGGCGGTCACGTTGCCCGTATAATCGCCCGGATTCAGCGCCGCCACCACGCTCCGGCCATCCGGCCCAACCCACACCCCCACGTTGAAGGGGATGCCCTCGGGCGTCTTCTCGAGGGATTCCGGGCCGCCCGCCGGGACCGACGATCCCCACGTCAGTTTCTGCGTCGAGAAGCCCTTCACGCCGGCGTGCGCCAGAATGCTCGGCAGCGAGGCCGGAAAGCCGAAGCAATCCGGCAGCATGTATTCCGCGCTGGCCTTGCCCAATTCCTTGCGGAACCAGTTATTGCCGTAGAGCACCTGGCGGATGATGCCCTCGGCGTTGGGCGCGTTGACATCGCCCTCTTCCACCGAGGAGCCGGCCGGAAACCAGTGCCCGGCTTCGACGTACTTCTTCAGCTTTTCGAACTCGGCCGGGTAGTATTCCTTGAAGAACCGGTACCGGTTGGAGCCGGTGAAGTTGAACACGTAGTGCGCGTACTTTTCGAACAGGCTGAAGTTACGCAGCAAGGTATCTTTCAGGTATTCGTCGATCACCTGCGGATACTCCCAGCGCCACTCGGTATCGAGGTGCGCGTAGCCCACTACGTAGAGCGTCGGCTGTTTGGTCAGATCCGGTACGGGACGGCTCTGAGCGCTGGCGACGCCGCAAGCGGCCAAGCCGGCCGCGATGACCAGGGCGAGACGGTTCACTTGAAGTGCCATAGGAGACTCATCATACCGCCCGCGGGAGCCGAAGTGGAGCGTCCGCGCCGCCGGCCGAGGCCTCCGCGCCGGACAGTCAGCGCGTCAGTTGGGCCATCAATCGGTTCAGCGGCTCGTCGCCGGCCGCGGGATTATCCCCCAAACGCTTCCCGGCCTCCCACAACCGCTCGGCCATGGCGGCATTCGCCTCGCTGGATTCGCGGGCGGCCGGGCTTTGCAGGCGGCGTTTAGCGGTCTTCGACAGGGCCACCAGGTCGTCGAAGCCGCTCCGGCCTGCCAGACGCCGGTCCAGCGCGCCGGAGGCGGCTTCGAGCAGCTTGAGGCTGCGGCGGATGCGCTCGGCGGGCGCCTGTCCGCCCAGCGACGGGTCCATGGCGATGATTTCACCCACTAGCCGCAGCCGGTCCTTATAGCGCGCGTTCAAAGGGGCGAGGCGGGCGGCCTGGCGGAACGCAGCCTGCGCCGTCGGGAAATCGCCCGACGCCAGATAGCCTTCGCCCAGCGCGGCGCAGGGCGCTGCGTCCGAGGGCGCATCGGTTTTCCAGGCCATCAACTCGGCGCGCGCCTGTTCGCGTTCCCCCAGGCGGTCGAGGAGGCCGGCTACTTCCTTGCGAGCCTGCAGCCGGTCCGCGGGCGAAGCGCCGCGCCAGGAACCGTAAATGGCGCGATGGTAATCGCCCACCGCCTGCCGCGGGTAGTCTCGCTGGACCTGCAGGCGCGCCATCCCGAGGTTCGCCGGCCCGCTGTTGGGATTCTCGCGGAGCAGCGTGTCGAAGGCGGTTGCGGCTTCCTCCAGGTGCCCGGCTTCCGTCAGTGCCCGGGCCAGCGCCAACCGTTGCTCGCTCGCGTGCGAGATGGAGAGAGCGCTACGGAACTTGCCGGTGGCTTCCTCGAATTGGCCGCTCTCCTCCAACTGTATGCCCTGTTGAAACTGGCGGGCCGCACGGGCATTCCGCTCGGCGCGGTAGTAGTAGGCCAGGAATCCGGCCAGGCCGATGGCCAGCACCAAAGCGATGGCGATGCGCGTGAGACTCGTGACCGGCGTAGGCTGGGGTTCGTGCGCCTCCACCACAGCCGCCCGCGGGCCGTTCTTCTCCAAGCCGTAGGCCGCCAGGATGCCGCGGAGAGTGATGACGCCGGTGAGTTTGCGCAGATCGCTCCGGCTGACCACCGGCAGAACCTTCACGCCGGCCTCGGCCATGCGGCGCATGGCGGTATCGAACGAGTCGTCCGCGAAGACGCTCTCGACCGGGGCGGCGCGGGGGTCGAGGAGCGACGCCAGCGTTTCCCGCTCGAAACCCAAGGCCGACGCCTGGCACAGTTGCGCCACCGTGATCATGCCCAGAAGCCTACCCTGTTCCACCACCGGCCAGGCTTCGTCTTCCAGTTCCACGCGCTCGAAGGCGGCGGCGACCGTCTCGCTGGGCCGGAATTCCGCCGGAGGCGGCTGGCTGCCCTGCCCCACCATCAACTCCTCTTCGCGGTCGCGCGCGCCGGCCGGAAGGTAGATGCCGTCCTGGTGCTGCAACGCCTCGTAGATGGGCTCCTCCTGGTAACGGCTGGAGATGAAGTAGGCGATGAGGTTCGAGATCATCAGCGGCACCACGATGGTGTAGTCGCGCGTCACCTCGAAAATCATGATGACCGAAGTGAGCGGCACCCTCACCACGCCGGCGAAGGCGGTGCCCATGCCCACCAGGGCGTAGGCGCCGATGCTGCCGGTATAGTCGGGGAGCAGCAGATGGACGGCTCCGCCAAACGCGCCGCCCAGCATGCCGCCGATGAAGAGCGTCGGTCCGAAGATGCCGCCCGAATTGCCGGAGGCGTAGCTGGTGGCCGTGGCGACCACCTTGAGCAGCACCAGCAGGGCCATGGTGGTGAGGAGCATCTCGCCATTGAGCGCCTTGCCGACATAGGCGTAGCCCACGCCCAGAACCTCGGGCACTTTCCAACCCAGAACTCCCACCAGCAGTCCGCCCACCACGGGCTGAATCCAGACCGTCTTCGACGGCATGCGCAGGAAGCGCTGGCGCAGCCCGAGGAGCAGCTTCACGAAACCGATCGACACAAATCCGCCGGCCACGCCGAGAACGGCATAGAAGACGAACTCGATCGGGTGAACCAGTTCATAGGCCGGCACGTGGAACAGCGGCTCATCGCCCAGCAGCAGGTGGAGGACGGTCCAGGAGGTGGCCGAGCTAAGCGCGATGGAGCCCAGCACGGGGGCGTGGAGATCGCCGAGAATCTCTTCGAGCGTGAAGAACACGGCGGCGATGGGCGTGTTAAACGCGGCGGCCAACGCGGCGGCCGCGCTGATGGGCACGAGCGCCCGGATGGAGCGCGGGCTCAAGCCCAGGCGGCGGCCCAGCGTGGAACCGATTCCGGCGCCAATCTGCACCGAAGGCCCCTCGCGTCCCAGGGCGAGGCCGCTGGCTAGCGTGGTGGCGCAGCAAATGAACTTGCCCAGGGCCGTGCGGAACGGGATGATGCCGTCATTGAGAAACAGCGCGGCCTTGGTTTGCGGGATTCCGCTGCCGCGCGCATTGGGGAAGTGCCGCCACAGCAGGTAGCCCGCGGCCAGGGAACCGGCCACTGGAATGGCCAACCGCCGCCACGCCGCGGCATGGGCTGGGTACATGCGCGCGCCCAGGTTTTCCGTGACCAGAATGAAGGCGACCACCACCAGGCCGATGACAGCCCCGATCATCACCGTCAGCACCAGCAGGACCTTGCCCTCGTGCCGTTGACCGATGTCGCTGCCGCTCCAATTCTTCGTCACTAAGTGCGCACCTATCACCATTTTAGGGCAGGGAGCGGCGCGCGCTGGCGGGCGACTCCTACTTCCACAACCTGCGTACCACGCGGATCAGCGCCAGCGCGGATGCCGCGAACACGGCCAGCAGGCCGAACCCGTACCCCATCCGGCCGTACAGGAAATTGCCGACGGTGAATAGCGCCGACCAGATCATGATGCAGCCCGAAAGCCATCCCACGATGGCCAGCGGGAAGTTTGCGCCGTCGCCGTCGGCCGCGGCTTCGGCGGCGGTGACGTTAGCCAGTTGGCGGATGTGTCCCCATCCGGGGCCGAACGGATGCACCTTGCGGAAAAACGCGACCAGCGTCCGCTCGTCGGTTCGCGGGCCCAGGTAGGCCGTCGAGATCCAGCAGACCGTGGTGATGGCCACCGTGATCAGCAACTGCGGCGCCGAATCGAATGGCACGCCGCTCTTCTTCAGAATCAGAAACGCCATGGACGCCAGGAACGAGCTGGTCATGGCCACGATTTCGCACCACGCCGTCACCCGCCACCAGAACCAGCGCACCAGGTACAGCAGGCCGGTGCCCGCGCCCACCTGCAACAGCAGCAGGAAACTGTCCTTGGCGTTATCGAGGGCGAACACCGCCGCCGACGACGCCACGAACAGCAGCACCGTGGCCGCGCGGCCCGCCAGCACGTAGTGCGATTCCGCCGCGTCCGGCCGCACGAACCGCCGGTAGAAATCGTGAACCAGGTACGACGCGCCCCAGTTCAGGTGCGTCAGAATGGTGGACGAATTGGCGGCGATCAGCCCGCCCAGCATCAAACCCATCCAGCCAACCGGCAGAAACCGCAGCATCGCCGGGAAGGCGATATCGTGGCCCACCAGCGAGGCCGGCACGTGCGGAAAGGCCTTCTGAATATCCTGCAATTGCGGGTACACGATGAGCGAGGCCAGGCCCACCAGAATCCACGGCCAAGGCCGCAGAACGTAATGCGCCACGTTGAAGAACAGGGTGCTGCCCAGGGCGTCCTTTTCCGATTTAGACGCCAGCATGCGCTGCGCGATGTAGCTGCCGCCGCCCGGCTCCGCGCCGGGATACCAGGTGGCCCACCATTGCACGGCGAGCGGCACGATGAAGGCCGTCACCGCCAGGTCCCAGTTGTTTCGGAAATCCGGCAGCATGCTGAGATAGTTCAAGCCGCCCGGGCCGTGCATGCGCGACAGTTTGTCCACCAGGCCGCCCAGTCCGCCCACCTGCGGCAGGGTGACGGCGAAGTAGGCCGCCGCCACCACCGCCGACATCTTGATGAAGAACTGCACCATGTCGATGATCAGCACGCCCCACAGCCCCGAGTAGGCCGCGAAGACCACGTTGAGCAGCCCCACCGCCGCGAGCGTCTGCCAGCGGTCGAACCCGAACAGCACGGCGGCGATCTTGCACGCCGCCAGGTTCACCGTCGCCATGATGAAGCAATTGAAAAAGAACCCCAGGTATACCGCGCGGAACCCTCGCACGGCGCTGGCCGCCTTGCCGGAGTAGCGCAGCTCGTAGAACTCCAGGTCCGTGAGCACCCCGCTGCGCCGCCACAGCCGCGCGTAGAAGAACACCGTGGCCACGCCCGTCAGCGTGTAGGCCCACCACTGCCAGTTGCCCGCCACGCCCTGCGTGCGCACAAAGTTGGCCACCAGGTTGGGCGTATCGCTGGAGAACGTGGTGGCCACCATGGACAGCCCCGCCAGCCACCAGGGCACCGCGCGCCCCGAGGCGAAAAACTCCGCCGTGCTCTTGCCCGACCGCTTGCCGAAGAACAGCGCCGGCGCGAAGCAGATGGCCACCGAGATCAGCGCGATCGCCCAATCGACGGGGTGAAGGTGCATAGGGGTAAGAGAAGAGTTTATGTCATCTCGCGGGCGGGCGCGGGTGGCACGGTAGGCGGCCGTGCCTCAGGAGCAGGAGAGAACGCGTAGGTTGGGCACGCCCACGTAGTCCGTCGGATTGTGGGTGATCAAGGCGGCATCGTAGAGCAAGGCGGTTGCGGCTATCCAGGCGTCGGCGGACTCGATGCGACGGCCGCTCGCTCTAGCTGCGACCATGACCTCGGCCCACTGAAGGATCGGGTCGCGGGACGACGGCACCGACGCGAAACCGGTCATGAATGCGCGGAAACGCCGGGCCCGGTCCGCGCCCCACCTCGCCAGCAAGACCCACTGCTCCAGTTCGGCTTCCGTCATGAACGAGATGAGCAGGTCCCGGTTCCGCATCCATGGCAGATAGAGTTGCGCCCGGCTGTCGTTCTTGAAGAGAAACGAGACAACGTCGGTGTCAACTACGACGAGCGTCACGCGGCCCGATCGGACCTGCCGTGCCCGCGCCATTCGTGAAGCGCCCGCAGAAAGTCCTCGATGGACTCTTCTTCCGGCCAGAAGTCGCCTAGTAGTTCCGACGGGTCCGCGCGAAACCTCGTGCCTTGCTCGGCGACGAGTTCCTGAACGGACGGGTGCCCGGAGCGCGCGTACTTATCGGCTACGGAATGGCCTGTGCCGGGGGCATCCATGAAGGTCCGACCTCACCCTAATCTTAGCAGGTGAGCACGATTCCGTCGTGATCGAAGCGGCTCCCATGCGGGGCGGGTTCGAAAACCGTCTGACCTTTCGCTGGGGCTCGGAATGCCGTAGACGCTCCGAGGCTTCACGGCATGGCAGCCCATGACGCCTCTACCTGGACGCGTGTCACCGCCGCCGTGCTAGACTCGGGCCGTCGAATTCCATGGAGGGTCCCATGCCGGATGCGCCGGTGATTGCCACGGCGCCGGAGCATCGGAGAACCGCGCCTCCGAGGGAATGCGGTCTCCCTTTCGATCCGCTCTCTGCCGCTGAACGGGACAGGATGACAAGAGCCAACTTACGGCCCGCAAAATTCTGCTGGTATCGGACGTTTTGATCGCAGGTGAGCAGCAGGTCGAACCCCGCTTGCTCGGCCGCGTCAAGCAGCGCGCCATTCTCCAGCCCCTGCCATCCCAATTCGTCCGCCCGCACCACTTCGTGTCCTCGCAAAAACCGGGCGAGCGGGACTGGGGTGTCGGCGTCGAACAGGATCTTCACGCAATCGCCGTGGTCTGATCGAGCGAACTCCGGGCGAAGGCAAGCACGTGATGTACCTGCTCTCGATTAACGGACGGGAACCATTCCAAAAACTCGTCTATGGTCGATCCCTGGTCGAGGTGCTCAAACAGCGTGGCAACCGGCAGGCGCGTGCCTCGGAAGCACCAGATCCCGCCGAGCTTTCCGGGGCTCCAGTCCACAGCGCTGCAACGGCTCCAGTCCATACTGCTAGTTTATCCTTGAATCGAGCGAAATGCCCGGACGTGCCGCATCGTAACTCAAGCCCACAATCCGATGCCGCGAGGCCGTCCCCGTTCTATCTCCGGTGGCCGTTCATGCGGCATGCGAACTTGAATCCGGCCAGGTTCGTGACTTGAGTTAAGTCACGGAACTTAGCGCCCCGCTTTCTTTTCAATCACTTGCGAGATCTCCGTGACTTGACTCAAGTCACGGCTCCCGGCACCACACACGAATCGCCGGCCCGCCGCGTTCACCGCCCGGCGCGCTCGCTCTTCATCTTGCGCGCCACCAGGAACGCCAGTTCCAGCGCCTGCTCGCCATTCAGCCGCGGGTCCACTTCCGATTCGTAGGCGCGCGACAGGTCCTCCTCGGCCGGACCGCGCGAGCCGCCGATGCACTCCGTCACGTTCTCTCCGGTGAGTTCCACGTGCAGCCCGCCCAGCCGCTGCCCCATGCGCCAGTGAATGTCGAAAGCCTGCTCCACCTCGCCGTAGATGTCTTCGAAATGGCGCGTCTTGATGCCGCCGGGAGTGGTGCGCGTGTTGCCGTGCATGGGATCGCAGATCCATAGCGGCGCGCCGCCTTCGGCGCGCACGGCCTCGATCAGCCGCGGCAGCGCTTCGCCGATCCTGCCAACGCCCAGGCGGTGGATCAGCGTCAGGCGGCCGGGTTCGCGGCGCGGATCGATCGCGTCCATCCAGCGCGCCAGGCGCTCGCGGGTGGTGTCGGGCCCCACCTTCACGCCCACCGGGTTCTCGATGCCGCGCAGGTATTCGATGTGGGCGCCGTCGGGATCGTTGGTGCGCAGCCCCACCCACGGGAAATGCGTGGCCAGGTTGAAGAACCCTTCGCGGCGCGGCACCGTGCGCGTCTGCGCCGTTTCGTAGCCCAGGTGCAGGGCCTCGTGGCAGGTGTAAAAGTCGATGCGGTCCGTCTCTCCGGCGCGTATGCCCAGCACGCTTTCCATGAACTGCAGCGATTCGCCGATGGTTTCCATGGTGCGGTGGTATTCGGCGCCGAAGGGCGAATGGGCGGTCCACTCCAGGTCGAAATATTCGGGATGGTGCAGATCGGCGAAGCCGCCCTTGATGAGGGCGCGGATGTAGTTCAGGGTGAGCGCCGCGCGCTCGTAACCGCGCAGCAGAAGCTGGGGATCGGGCGTGCGCGCCGCCGCCGTGAATTCCGGCCGGTTGATGAGATCGCCGCGGTACGACGGCAGGGTTTCGCCCGTGCGCGTTTCCAGGTTGGCGGAGCGCGGCTTGGCATACTGCCCGGCGAAGCGACCGATGCGAATCACCGGCCGGCGCGCGCCCACCACCAGCACCAGGCTCATCTGCAGCAGGACCTTGAGCATGTTGGCGATGCGCGGCGAAGTGCAATCCATGAACCGCTCGGCGCAATCGCCGCCCTTGCAGCACGAAGCGCGATCCGGCGGCCGCTTCCGCCAGTTGCCCGCGAAGCTGCACGATTTCCCAACTGACGGCCAGCGGCGGAAGCTGGCTCAGTTCGGCCAGCGCGCGGTCGAGCGCGGCGCTGTCGGGATACTCCGGCTGCTGCTCCGCCGGGTAGCGCCGCCAGGAATCGGGCGACCACTGATGGGAATCCACGGTGCCTTCGAAGGCCATGAGATCCCACGGTAGCACGTCCGTGAGGAGCGGGATCGGGCCGGCGCGGCGGCTACCGGAAGCGCAATGTGATGGTCTGCGCCGGCGGCGCCGCGTCCTCCCGCTTCCCCGCCTGCGCGACGGCGCGGTTTCCCGTGCCTGCCGTCCGCGCCGTGAACCGGAGCAGCAGCTCCCGAACCCCGGGATGGTCCAGCGTCACCGCCGGGGTGTCCACGGCCTTCGCCCGCTTCACGCGCGTGCCCGCCATCAAAACGCGCGGCGCCGCGGCGCCGGGCATGCTCTCGGCAACCGACAGGGTCCCGTCGGCGTAAGGTTCCAGGCGCAAAACGATGGCGTCGCCGGCGCGAATCCTGTCCGGTTCCACCGGCGACAGGCGGCCATCCGGCTCGCGCCGCAGCGCGCTCCATTTCAACTCAGGCGTGGCGGCGGCAGCCATCTCCAGGCTCCGGGGCTGTGCCGCAGGCAGGTCCGCGACACGATGGTTGTTCGCAGGCGGGGCCTTCTGCACGGTCGTGTCCGCCGTCACAGTAATGGACTCCGAAGAGGCGCCGCCTTGCGCCCCCAATTGGTCCGCCTGATTCGACGCGGTTTGGTCCCGGCTCGGCGCGCGCACGGAGCCGGCTGCGCCCTTCCTATCCGACGCGAACACCGGCTGCGCGGGCGCGGATGGCGCAGCGGCGCGCTTTCCCGGCGGTGGTGGAGGCGGCCCCGGCTGGCCCGCGATCTGCGCAACCGCAGTGGCGTTTGCTTCCCCCTGGTTCGCCGTGCGGGCCGCGCCGTTCCCATCCTTCTTGAGCGTCGCGAGCGTGGGCGCGGATGGCGCGGCGGCGCGCTGTGGAGGCGCCGGAGCCGGCCGGCCGGCGAGCCCCGCGGGCGCTGCCGCAGCCACCTGATTCTCCTTGCCTGCCACGCCGGTTCCAGGCTTCTCGAAAACCGACAGTGCGGGCGCGGGCGCTGCGGCGGGGCTGGGCTCCAGTTGTGGCGGAGCGGGTTGCTCGATGCGCGCAAGAGCCGAGCCGATTTCGGCCGCCTTTCTCGGCTTGCCGGCCGCGCCATTTCCACCCTCACCGGCCATCGCCGGCGCCGGCGCGGCTGCGGGCGGTTGGCCGACCTCCCGGCCACGCACGGAGCGGCTTGCACCCACTTTGCCCGCCGTGACGGGCTCGCCCTTCCCATCCGGCCCGAACGCCACAGGGGCGGACGTGGACGGTGCGGCCTCGGCGGCGGGTGGCCCGGGTGACGCGGACTGCGCCGGCGCCACTTGGGCCTCGCGATTCGCGGCCACCAGCACCGGCCGCCCGGCCTGCCGCGCATGCCAGATTCCGTATCCCACCACCGCGGCCAGGCACGCGGCCATGGCGCCTACTGCGGCGGGGCGCATCAGCCATCGCCACCACGGCTCGGGACGTTCGTCAAGAGCTGCCAGCACGTGGGCGCGGGCCGCGGGGTCGCGCAGCAGATCGCGCAGCGACTGCTCCTTGGCCAGCGCGTCGAAAAGCTCCTGGTCTTCGAGCGCCGCCGCGAACAGCGCCTGTCGTTCCTCGGGCGTGAGCGTGCCGGTCGCGTATCCGCCCAGCAGCTTTTGAATATCGTCGCGGGTCATTTCTTTCCACGCTCCCAATCGCCGCCCATCAGCTCCAGCAAATTCTTGCGGCACCGGTGATCCCACGTATACACGGTGTTGACCGCACTCACCCCCATGATCTTCTGAATTTCCGGAAATGTCTTGCCCTGCAATTTCAGGCGGATCAGTTCCCGGCAACGCTCGCCCAGTTGCGCCACGGCCCGCGTCAGGCGGTCCAGCATCTCCTTGCGCTCGACAAAGTCCGCCGGATTGGAATTCAGGTCCGGCAGCGGAATATCCGTCACCGAAACCTGGCTGTATTCGCCGCGCCGCGCCGCCTTGCGGCGGTAACTCATGATCTTGAACCGCACGATCTGCAGCGACAGCGGCAACAGGTCTTCGGGACGGTCCAGGTGCGCGTACTTCTCATGCAGGAGCATGAGCACCTCCTGGGCCAGATCCTCGGCGACCTCCCTCGCTAGATGAGATGCCGCGAAGGCCACAATCCTTTCACGAAGCCTGGCGAGGATCTCGTCGCGCTCCACAGGGGAATCATACCGTACCCCGGCGGCGGGGTCTCGGGCCAGGTGGGCGTGCCCTGCTACAATTCCCATGTGGCACGCGTGCTGATGGTGGCTTCCGAGGCGGCGCCGCTCGCCAAAACCGGCGGCCTGGCCGACGTGGTCGGCGCTCTGCCCGAAGCCTTGCGATCGGTGGGCGACGAGGCGGCGGTGTTGATCCCCCGCTACGAATGCACCGATCTCAAAGGCGCGCGGCGCGTCTACGACAGCCTGCCCATCTATCTCGGCGCCGAACGCTTCGATACGTCGATTTACCAGGCGGACGCCAGCTTCCCGCTGTATCTGGTGGATTGCCCGCCGCTCTACGACCGTCCGGGGCTTTACGGAGAATCCGGCGTTGACTATCCCGACAACCACATTCGCTTCGCCGTGCTGGCGCGCGCGGCGCTGGGCGTGGCGCGCCATCTGTTTCCGACGGAGATCTTCCACTGCCACGATTGGCAAGCTGGCCTGGTGCCGGCCTATCTGCACACGCTGTTCTCCACCGACCCCACCTTCTTCGGCGTGAAGACGCTGTTCACCATCCACAACCTGGGATACCAGGGACTGTTTCCGCCGGCGGCGCTGGCCGAAGTGGGACTCGGCGACGACGCCTACCAACCGGATGGCATGGAGTTCTTCGGGCGCATCAGCTTCATGAAGGGCGGGATCGCTTTCGCCGACGCCATCAACACGGTCAGCCCGGCTTACGCCCGCGAGATCCTGACTCCCGAATTCGGATTCGGGCTGGACGGCGCGTTGGGCGCGCGGGCCGGCGTGCTGAGCGGCATCCTGAACGGCGTGGACTACGCCGAATGGAATCCCGAGACCGACCCCCTGATTCCGGCCCGCTATTCGGCCGCCGACCTGTCGGGGAAGCGCGCTTGCAAAGCGGCGCTGGTCGAGGAATTCGGACTTTCCCCGGCGGCCTTGGAGAGACCGCTCGCGGGTGTGGTCTCGCGCTTCACCCGCCAGAAGGGGATGGACATTCTGGCGGAGGCGGCCGACGAGATGATGGCCCAGGACCTCTACCTGGTGGGACTGGGAACCGGCGAGCCGGAATCCGAGGAGTTCTTCCGCCGCATGGCCGCCGCCCATCCCGGCCGGATCGCCGTGCGCATCGGCTTCGACAACGCCCTGGCCCACCGCATCGAAGCGGGGGCCGACATGTTCCTCATGCCCAGCCGCTACGAACCGTGCGGGCTCAACCAGATCTACAGCCTGCGGTACGGCACGGTGCCGGTGGTCCGCGCCGTCGGCGGGCTGGATGATACGATCGATGAGGACACGGGGTTCAAGTTTGCGGAGTATTCCGGGCCGGCCCTGGCGGAGGCGATCCAGCGCGCCGTTCAGGCATTTTCCGTGCCGGACGCCTGGCAGGCCATGATGCGCCGCGGCATGCGGAAAGACTTCTCCTGGAGGAGTTCGGCTGCCGAGTACTCCCGGTTGTACCAACGGATGCTGGGGGCTTGAATCTTTTTCCCCGGGCCGCGATTCTAATAGTTTAGGAGATGAAATGGCAGGAAACGACACGTTAACCTTTACCGATGCCGGTTTCGACCAGGAGGTCCTGCGGAGCGAGGTGCCGGTCCTGGTCGACTTCTGGGCCGGGTGGTGCGGCCCCTGCCGGCAGATGGCACCGACAATCGACGTGGTGGCCTCGGAGTATGCCGGTAAGGTGAAGGTGGGCAAGCTGGACGTGGATTCCAACGGCGCCACCGCCATGCGCTACAACGTGCGCGGCATCCCCACGCTGCTCTTGTTCAAGGGCGGCAACGTGGTGGAGCAGCGCGTGGGCGCAATCGGCAAATCCGAAGTGCAGAAGATGCTCGATTCGCACGTGTGAGGAAACTGGAATAAGGATTCGGGGCCGGGACCCGAGGCCTAGGGGGCGCACGGTCAGCAGGGGCAAGCTGCGGAAGGGATCATGAATGCAACCGTAGCCTTCTTGCACTTTGACGGAAACTGCCGCGAAGCGATGGAGTTCTATCGAAAGTGCTTTGAGGCTGAGCTGTTCCTCCTGCCGTTCTCCGAAGTGCCGGGCGATTTGCTCACGGAATCACAGAAAGCCCAGAACCGAATCATGCATTCGACGCTGACGAAGGCTTCGACACTGCTGATGGCGGCGGACACTATGCCCGGTGCGCCCCTCCGGCGGGGCGACGATTTCTCGGTCCTCGTTCAGTGTGGCGGCCTTCCGGAGCAGGAGAAACTTTTTGCCGCGCTCGGCGAAGGCGGCAAGGTCACGATGCCATTGCAGGACACCTTCTGGGGCGCTCGTTTTGGCATGCTGACGGATCGGTTTGGCATTCGTTGGATGCTTAACTTCTCGCTCCCCAAACAAGGCTAGTGCCGTGACCGTGAGAAACTGTTCCTTTGCCACGGGCCGCTCGCTCACGCTCGCGGTTCCGGACAGAACCGCGAGCGTGAGCGAGCGGCCCGGTAATGGCACCAAATCACGCGGTCGGAGACCTAGTTGGACGCCCGTCTAGCGGGTTCGTCCTACCCGAACCGCCCCACGTACTGCACCTCTTCTTCCAGCTCCAACCCGAACCGTTCGCGGACGCGCGCCTTCAACTCGCCGATGAGCGCGCGGAGATCGGCGGCCGTGCCGGCGCCGGCATTGTAGATGAGGTTGGCGTGGTACTCGGCCACGCGTATCTCGCCGCGGTGCGCGCCCTTGGCGCCCACCCGATCGAGGAACCACGCGGCCGGAACCTTGCCTTCGCGCACGGTGGAAGCCGGTATCTGCGAGGCCACGGCGGCGGGCAGTTCCTTCAGCAGCAGGTTTTTGAAGATGCTGCCCGCGCATTTCAACGTGGCCGGGAACTTCCGGTTGCGGGTCTCGACAATATCGGCGGCGGCGCGGCGAAGCGTGGCGCTGTCGGCCGGGTCGAGGCGCAATTCGACGGAGAAAATCGCCCACTCCTTGTAGTTCTTGAAAAGGCTCTCGCGGTATTGAAACCGGCAGTCCGGGTTGGAGAGGGCGCGAACCTGGCTGCCGTCGAAGAAGCGGACGCTCGCAATGCGCTCGGAGATCGAATGGCCATACGCGCCGGCGTTGCCGTACACCGCCGCGCCCACCGAACCGGGAATCCCCGCCAGCGTCTCCAGCCCTTCGAGTCCGCGCTCCACGGTGAAATCCACCAGCGCTTGGAGACTGGCTCCGGCATCCACCGATACCGAGTTGCCGTCGGACCGGATCCCGGCGGCGCGGTAGCGCAGAACCAGGCCGCGAAAGCCGTCGTCGGAAACGATCAGGTTGGTGCCGTCGCCGATCACCACCACTTCGATCGTGGTTTCGCGTGCCGCCGCCAGCGCGGCCACGAACGCATTCTCGCTGACGGTTTCCGCATACAGGTCGGCATCGCCGCCGATCGCGAATCGCGTGTGGCGGGAGAGCGGCGTGTGCGTGGAAAGCTCCAGGCCGGAGATCCCGGCGAGGCGCGCCTGCGCCTGTTCCGCGGTGGGCATGACTTCAATTATAGGTGTGGGGGACGGCCATCTAAGCCGGGGAGTCCAGCCGCCGTGCCGGACTCCTCGGCTATGGTTGCCGCGCGCGCGCCGAGCGCGCGGCAAGCGAAGAGTCCGGGCCCCACCGGACTCTTCGATCCTTCGAACGTCGTTCCCCCACGGAACCGCGAGCGTCAGCGAGCGGCCCGAGCGGGGGCACGGCCCACGTGTCGGGCCGCTCCTTGACAGCCGCGCTTCCGTGCGGAGCGCCTCTATCCCAGAAACAGCTTGCTTTCCGCCTCGCGCCGGCGCGTAAGGCCCGGCAGAACCGCTCCGCCGGCGGCATGGTTGATGTCCAGAAACTGGCGGGCGGCGCCGGAGAAATCCCCGGCATTGAGGCACGCTACCAGGTGGGGACACGTCTGCGGCAACCGCGGCGCTCCGCCGGAGAGGTTGAAGCACAGCGACACCAGGGCGTCCCATTGCCCCTGGGTCAGGTTCACGTGGATGACGGAAGGCAGATCGCGCTGCACTTGGGAGATGTCCTCCGCCAGCAGTTCCGAAGCGCGATCCTCGGAAATCTTCATCCCCGGCTGCACGCCGCGAGTGTGGCCCCATCCGATGGTCCACACCCCGGCCGGACAGCGATAGGCTTCGAGCCGCAGCGACTCGAAGCCTCTGATCAGGTCAATTCCCGCTGAGCTGACTCTCATCGCGCCAACTCGCCTTATCGAAGTTTGCCAGCAGGAGATGCGCGAAGCGGTAGACCCACGCATAGAACGGATTCCCCGTCGCAGCCGGCTCGGGCAGGGCGCGCGCCGCTGCCGAGAGCAGGAGCGCCCCCGCGCCGCCGGTAAAAAGCGTACCGAAATCGAAGTGCATGGTTGCCCCCTCGTTATTTGGATGCCGGCATCAGCGACGCGGCCTGAGTCTTCACCGCGGGAATGATGGACTTGATGTCGGCGACCAACGCCGCGTCCAGTTGCACGTTGAGCCCGCCGGCCACAATGGCCTGGCCGCCATCGCCGATGGCTTTGATGAGGACGCCCAGCACGGCGAACGCGACGCGTTCGATGTTTACGGCTGCCGGGCTGACGAGCCCCGTCACCGCTTCGATGGTGGATGCCTGCGTCGCCGCCTTGGTCAGCACGGGAAGGACGCTCGTCTGGATAACTTTCGCCGCGGAGACAATGTCCTTGGCGGCCGACGCAAAAGCGTGGTCTGTGGTGGTAATTAAGTTCATATTCGTTTTTCTCTTTCCGCCCGGCGTTCCGGGCATTTGTCATGGCCGCGAAGAAAGGATCTGCGCCCCCTTCACGGTCAAGCCCACGGGATTCAAATTCCGGTAGATGACCACACCGTTAAGCCCGTAGCCGATCAGCCGGTCATACCACTTGGGTTTGGTTAACTGATTCACGTTGGCGGCGATTCCGTTGGCGTTTGCGCCAATCGATTGCCACGTCGTAATCGCCCCAGGGAGAGCCGTGCTGACATCCGTGGACGCCTTACCGAAATTGAAAGCCGCGCGCTCGATGCCGCGGGAAGCCCCGACGTACCGGTTGAAGACGCAATCGGAATTGTGGTCGCAGTCCAGGAACAGCGGCATCGCGTCACTGACCTGCGCCGTAATCGCGGCCGAATGTTCCAGGGTGGGCTTCAGGTCCTGGCGCAGCGCATCCACCGTCCCGAGGGCCCGGTCGGCGCGCTCCAGGGTATCGCCCAGACGGCGGTCGGCGGTTTCACGAAAACCCGCCGCTTCCGCCATCACATCCATCCGCAAAGCCGCGGCCTGCCGTTCCGTTCGACCGAGCACGTCTTGCCGCGCCGCTGTGACCTGCTGATTCAGGTCGCGGCGCGTGCTTTCCATCTGGGCAACTAAGGCCACTCGCGTGCTATCGATCTCGACGGGAACGGTTGCGACGACAGCGGTAGCTGTCCGCACCAACAGGATGGTGTACCCCACCAGCGCCGTCATGGCCGCCAGCAGGGCACACAGGAGAACCCCATGGATCGTCTTCATCGGATAGTCAGGCCTTCTTGTGAAGGCCTTTTCTCTGACCCCACGCTAACCTACGCTTTGCTTGATAAAGTACCCGATGGGCGAAAGGCCTCCGTAACTAACTGATTCTGTTGAGAAGAAAAATCAGTAATTTTTGTGAACGGATTTCGCCGCAAGCGCAATTTCGCGCGGGCGCCTTGCAGGCTACAGATTTAATGGGTGTTACTGGGCTACGCGTGGCGGGCGAGGCATTCTGGCCCTGGAGCATGTCTTGCAGCCCGACTTGAACTGAAGGCTATGACACCCCATTTACGCCCTCATCGCAAGTGCGCACGGTTCAACCCAAGAATCTCGCCAGCCGCTTCTTAACCCGCGCCGACTCCTTGAGTTCGCACTCCCAAATGACCGCCGCTCGCCAACCCTCGGTTTTGAGCGCAGCTAAACTGGCGGCGTCTCGGAGGCGGTTGCGGGCGATCTTTGCACGCCAGTACTCGGCGTTCGCCTTCGGGGCTCTGGCCCCACGCACGCAGTCATGCCCATGCCAGAAGCATCCGTTCACGAAGACTACCCTGTGCAGCCTCGGTAAGACGAGGTCGGGCTTTCCAGGAAGGTCCTTGCGGTTCAGCCGGAACCTGAAGCCCATTCGGTGAACCATGCGACGCACCGCCATTTCCGGAGCGGTGTCGCTTCCCTTCACCGCCCGCATGATCCGGCTCCTCTGCTCTGGCGTCTCCCTCAAGGTCTCAGCTCGATCCTCAGGCTCGGGTCGGTCTCAAACTCTTCGACGATTTCGTTATAACGAGCCACCATGTCAGACACCGCCATTTTCCGACCGTCGGCCGCAAATCTTCCCAACTCGTAAAGATTGAGCGCCACGAATTGCTCGATCTCGAAGATGTCGATGCGATCGCTCAACCCTACATTGGCGGCAAGCCCCTCCGCAACATTCAGTCCGTGCTGAAGCGTCACCAACATCGGCCGATAACCGTCGTTGAGATTGTCTCGACACTTTTCGATCACAGCTTCCCCTGGCGACGTGGTGACGTGAAGCGCAACATCACCAAGGAAGAAATCGCCAGCGCGACCGGCAGGCGCGTCGGCTGTCGAAAAACTGTAGTGTTCGAACTCCCCCTTCCCGAGGGCGCAGTCAAGTTTTGCGCCAACCAGATGCTGGAGCACCGCACCAGCGTAGTACATACCGGGCGCGGTTTTCTGGCGCTCGACCGCCTGCGCGATGACGTCGCGGACCACCATGCGGAGGCTCCGCGAGGAGTCAAGCTTGATCTTGAACGGCTTACCTGCAAAGAACTCATGAACCCGGTCAATCCAAAACGCCTCAACAGCTTCAAGATCGACTTTTCCTTTCAGCCCGTTCAGGAAGGCGACATATTGGCGCATGTTGTTGAGACTGCCGCGCGAGGTGCGACCTCCTTCGGACGCCAGCACCGGAGTAATGCCATGCCTTTTGAGGATCGCCTGCACGGCTCCTTTGCCCAGACCTAGAACCTGGCCGCCGCCTTCCGTTAGCAGTTTCTCAGCGTCGAGCGGAAGCCCCATTTTCCTGGCGTGCTGCGTGATCACCAGAGCGACCGACAGCGGGCCCTTTCCCCGAAAGGCATTGCTCGCTGTGAAAACCGCCAGTTCTCGGTGGCGCGCGTCCGCCATGCTTACGCCGCTTCCTTCTCGTGCTCAACTTCGCCGACGAGCAGAGGCCCCAGAATGCGAGTTGCCAGAAAACGAACCACGGGGACGACAACGCCGTCGCCCACAAGGTGATAGGCCTCGTTGTAGTTCTCGGGCAGTTTGTAGCCCTCCGGCAGCCCCATTAACCGGGCCGCCTCGCGAGGCGCCAGCAGCCGCGACCGAATCTTGTCCCCTTCCACGATCACGACGGATTGCCGGCTCGAACCGCCTACCGGCGTGCGGAGACACCCTGCAATGTCGTCGAAGCGGATCTCAGCGCGCTGCGTGCGGTTCCCGTCGTCGCCCACGCGCGTGCGCCTGTAGACACCCCCGACCATCCGCTTCCGCATCCTCTTGGCCTGCTCCACCTTCTTCTGGTTGATCGCGCTCATCATCGACATGAGCCGCCGCGTTTCGGCGGGACTGTGCCATTCAACGCCGTGCGGCTCATCCTCTACAATGTCTGCGAAGATTGTCTTGCGCGGCGGCGGAGATGGAAGGTGCCACCACAGCCACGCCGTCTTGGATTGTTGAGGCAGCTTCTCATACGCACCGATGAGGTTTCCCGGGTGCCACAGCGGGTTGGGTTCTGCCTGCGTCAGCGCTTCGGGGATGGCCCTCCCTTCGCGTACAGCTACAATGAAAAGCCGAGGGCGCGATTGCGGCACGAATCGCACGGCATCCATGACCAGAGCGCCGAAACGATAGCCGCCCTCGGCGAGAGCGGTACCAATCGCCGCAAAATCCGTCCCCCCGCGGGACGTCAAGGCACCACAAACATTCTCAAGTACAATCAGGGACGGCGCACGCTGCTCCTCGATAAGCGCCTTCATGAGGTGCCAGAACAGCCAGAAGGTTCCTGATCGCTCCCCTTTCAGCCCGACATAGTCGCCCGCCAGGGACAGGTCCTGACAGGGAAACGAGGCCCAGGCCAGATCAGCGTGCCCCGGCACGTCCGCGGCCGTGAGTTTGCCAACACTAATGATCTTCAAAGCCTCGGTCCCCCAGTTCGCGGCGTAGGAAGCACCCTTTTTCTCATCAATGTCGTTCGCGAGGAGGCACTCCCACCCCCGACCAAGACCGGCTCGCGCCATGCCGCCGCCCGCGAAGAATTCATAGAAGGAAGGCATCGCTTTACTCCTGCCTTTTGAAGAACGGTCACCTGCCGACGCTGAACTGTTCCGCCGCCCGCCGGATCTCTGTCCTCTTTCGGTCTCCGTTCTCAGTCTTCGCTGTACCGTACCGTTTTCGGTCTTCACCACATTACATCATACCGATGAAAAAGCCAAAGGGGGGCAGCGCCTCCGCTCCACTTATGCCGTCCGAGGCGAGGCTCGCCAATCCCCTGGCGGACGCGGTGCCGCCGAGCGCTCGTCGGCCGTTTCGTGGGGATACTCACAGCCCCAAAACGGCCAGATCGCTCCATCCCTTCGTCCGCCTGTCGGGGCTGATCGCGATAGCAGATAGGACGAGACACCCGACGATGGCCATCGGCTCGCCGCGAAATCTCATTCCAGCAGCCCACATTGCTTCTCATCGACAAGAATCAGCGTTCCCTCAACCGGGACGGTGGTGATTCGCTGCTCCAACGTGTCGCTCTCCTCAAACCGAAAAACGAGCGGAACGGCTCGAAGACCTGTTAGACGGGTTTCTCGGGGAACCGGGAGGAAAAAACCTGCGTGGCGCGCTCTCGGGCAGGCGGATTCCGAAGATCCCCGCCTGCCCGCCTAAGTGACTCAAACTCCAGGCTTTTTGCGCGGCCTGGAGACACGCTTCTTGGCCACTCCATCGCCCGATTGCTTGCGCGGAGCGCGCGGACGCCGTTGCACCTTGGGCGGGGGCAGCGGCTCCGGGATCTCGCCCGTCGCCGTGGGCTGGCCGGGCACGATAGGCTGCGGCTCGTCCACTTCTTCTTCCTCTTCCACCGGCGCCACCGGTTCCGGCTCGGGTGGCGCAGCCGGCGGGTGAAACTCGGCGCCCAGGAATACCGTCAGACCCTTCTCTTCATCCGCCTGAATTCGCACCAGCCCCTTATCCTGGGCGTAGTTCAGCAACTCGCTGAACTCCTGGAATCCGTACTCCCGCCAGTCGAAGTTGGGCCGCTCCTGGTGGACCCAATCGGCCAGTTCGTCGGCCACCGCTCCGCTGTCCACTTCCATGCGGTGCGTCTCCAGCACGTCGCGCAGCAGCGGGATGGCCTCTTCCGGCTTGGCCCCCGGCTTCTCCGGCACCGCGCCGCCCTTCATGCGGATCATGTAGCGGCCTTCGCCGCCGGTGACCTCCACGTAGTCGGCCTTTTGCAGCTTCTCTACGAAATCGGTGAACGAGCTGGCGCCGTACGCTTTCTCGTTGAAGGTGGAATCCAGCTGCAGCATGGTCGATTTCAGCAGGCCGAGCTGCGGCCGCACCTCGCGGCGCTCCAGCACGCCCAGCGCGCGCTCCACCAGCGGCATGGCCTGGGCCAGGTCGAGCGCCACCCGTTTATGCGGCTGACGCTGCTGCCCCTGCTGTTGCTGCTGCTGCTGCGGCGGCCGGTTGCCATGTTGCTGGGGTTGCGATTGCGGCTGCGCCTGCTGCTGCTCCTTGTGGGCAGCCCGCGGACGCGGATCGTCGATCATCGATTCGTAGGCCACGAATTCGTGGCAGTTCTTCTGCAGAATCGTGCTGGTGAAGGCCCGGCCGCCCACCACGAAGATGCGTTTGTCGTACTGTTTGAGCTTGTTCACCAGCGCGATGAAATCGCTGTCGCCGCTGACAATGGCGAAGGCGTTGATGTGATCGTGCGTGAAGGCCATCTCCAGCGCATCCAGCGCCAGATTGATGTCCGCTCCGTTCTTGTCTCCGCGCGGCGATGGATCGCGCTGCACCATCTGCACGGCGTGTTCGGAAAGCGCGCGTGTGGCGGATTCCTGTCTGCCCCAGTTCGCATACGCGAACTTGGTGACGATTTCGCCGCGTTCCTTCAGCGCGTCCAGCACCGCGGCAACGTCGAATTCGCGGTGCAGCGTGCTCTTGACGCCGATCTCGATATTGTCGAAATCGATGAACACGGCGATCTTCAGTTTTTGTTCCATTTGAGATTCCTTAAACTCGGCTGTCGGTGCGGTGACCAAATGGTCCCCCGCGCCTCGTGTGCCACGAGCTCCCCGATAGCCGGCGACATGCCGGCCCTGCGGAACACCTAACGTGGTTAGCCTCATGCGTAGTTTATCCTAAATCCGCGGGCGAAGGCGCGGGCGCAACCCGACTTATGCGCAACCGTCCCGCCAACTCCGCCGCTTCTTGGAATTCCTCCTCCAGTTGCCTGGTTCGCAAGTTCTCCCGCAAGTGTTCGAGTTCCTGGATGTACAGGCCCAGCGCCCGGTCGATGGCGTCGGTGTTGGTGGCCACGATATCGCGCCATAGTTCGTAGGAACTGAGCGCCAGGCGCGTCATATCCCTGAGCCCCGAACCGGCCACCGCCAGGCGCTCGGGCGGATGGAGGTTCCCGGCCACCGTGGCCGCCAAAGCCGTGGAGGCCAACTGCGCCAGGTGGGAAGTGAAGGCCACCACGCGATCGTGCTCCTCCGGGTCCATCACCAGCGGCCTGCCGCCGATGCGCCGGATCCACGCCACCAGGCCGGCCGCCTGCGCGGTTTCCATGCCCGCCGGCTCTTCGGGAGTCAACACCCAGGTGCGCTCCCGAAACAGGTCCGCGTCCGCCGCCCTTGCGCCGCGCTGCTCCTTGCCCGCCATGGGATGGCCTCCCAGAAACTGGCACCGCGTGATGGTCTGCAGGGCCAGGTCCGCGATCCGGCACTTGGTGCTGCCGGCGTCGGTGACCAGGGCATCCGGCCGCACCAGGGGATCCAGGCGCCGGATGGTATCGAGGATGCGGCCGATGGGCTGCGCCAGGAAAATCAGATCCGCCTCGGCGGCCGCTTCCGCCAGAGTGGCGCCGCGATCGATGGCGCCCGCCGCGGCCGCCTCGGCCAGCGCTCCAGGCGAGCTCACTCCCAGAATCGGCCCGGCGAATCCCGCCTTGCGCACCGCCAGGCCGAACGACGCGCCGATCAACCCGGTACCGACAATCGCCAGTGTCTTCATGCGTGACCCTGTCTCACAATGCCCCGTACGCCCCGCGCCCGTCTTATGTGGGGCAGGCTGGCAGCCTGCGGCCGATTGTTAATCGGCCTGCCCGGGCGGGTTGACAACCCGCCGGTCACACGCTTCTCCCCACGGCCGGAGCAATCATGCGCAACTGCCGCATCAACTCGTCGAACTGCTCCGGCCGGAGCGATTGCGCGCCGTCGCTCAGCGCGCGGTCCGGATCCGGATGCACCTCCACCAGCAGCCCGTCGGCTCCCGCGGCCACCGCGGCGCGCGCCATGGGCGCCACCTTGTCCCGCCGGCCGGTGCCCTGCGACGGGTCCGCGACAATCGGCAGGTGCGACAACTTCTTCACCACTGGAATGGCCGATATATCCATGGTATTGCGCGTATAGGTTTCGAAGGTCCGGATGCCCCGCTCGCACAGGATCACGTCGTAGTTGCCGCCGGAGAGGATGAACTCCGCCGAAAGCAGCAGCTCTTCGATGGTGGCCGAGATGCCGCGCTTCAACAGCACCGGCTGGCGCAGCTTGCCGAGTTCGCGCAGCAGCGTGAAGTTCTCCATGTTCCGCGCGCCCACCTGCAAAATGTCCGCGTACTGCGCCACCAGCGCGATGTGGCTCCGGTCCATCACTTCGCTGACCACCAGCAGGCCGTTGCGGCTGGCCGCCTCGCGCAGCAGGCGCAATCCCTCTTCTTCCATGCCCTGGAAGCCGTGCGGGGAAGTTTGCGGTTTGAAGGCCCCGGCGCGGATAATGGCGGCGCCGGCCTTGGCCACGATCTCGGCCGACCGCTCGATCTGCTCGCGGCTTTCCACCGAGCCCGGACCCGCCATCACCACCACGCGCTCGCCGCCAAATGAAACCCCGCCCACCTCGACCACCGTGCCGCCCGGACGGAAGCTGCGGCTGGCCAGCTTGTACGGGGAGCCGATGCGGTGCGCCTCCTTCACGCCATCCATCACCTCGAACATCCCCAGATCGAACGTCGTCCTTGCCGCCCACGCCGCCCAGAACCGTGTGCACCGTGCCGGTCGAGCGATGCACGTCGAACCCCGAATCCATCATGCGCTCGATGACCGCTTCGAGCTGTTCCTCGGTCGAGCCCTGCTGCATGACTACGATCATTTCTTCTCTCCGTTGGCTGACATCCGCAGCCGTTGAATGGTGCGCGCTTCGTCGATAATGCGCTCGAAGATGCGCCGCAGCCCCGCCGCCGGCAGGGGGCCCTGGTTCGACGCCGTGATGTTGGCGAATACCATGTCTTCGCGCTTGGGCTCGTAGATGGGCAACTGCGCCTCGCGCTTCACGCGGCCGATCTCCTCCACCACGCGTGTGCGCTCGTTCAACAGTTCCACGATGCGCCGGTCCACAACGTCGACCATGAGCCGGTACTCTTCCAGTTTCTCCTGCGCTTCGTCCTGATTCATCGAGCCCCTGCAAAGCCTCCCTTGAGCTGGCGGGTGAAAGCCTCCAACTCCGGTTCGAGCGTATCCGCGCCGGCGGAGCGTTCGATCAAACGCACGAACGCGCTACCCACCACCACCGCCTCCACCAGCCGGCCCGCTTCGCCCACCTGTTCGGGCCGCGAGATGCCGAATCCCACCGCCAACGGCAAGTCCGTGATGGCGCGCATCGCCCGCACCAGCGGGGCTGCCGCGTCCGAAAGCGTCTCCCGCTCGCCCGTCACCCCCGTGCGCGATACCAGGTACGCGAACCCGGTCGAGTACTGCGCCACCAGGCGCAGCCGCCGTTCCGTGCTGGTGGGCGCGGCCAGAAACACCGTGTCCAGCCCGTGCCGGTGCATCGCCCCCGCGTACTCGCCGGCTTCCTCCACCGAGGCGTCGGTCAACAGGCAGCCATCGATGCCCGCCGCCGCGGCGTCCCGCGCCAGACGGTCCAGGCCGTATCTTACCACCGGGTTCAGGTACGTGAACAGCAGCAGCGGAATCTGCGAGCGCTCGCGCACCCGCGCGGCGATCTTCAGCACGCCGGCCAGCGTTGTCCCGGCCCGCAGCGCGCGCTCGCCGGCGCGTTGAATCACCGGCCCATCGGCGATGGGGTCGGAAAACGGAACGCCCAGTTCGATGAGGTCGGCCCCACCGCGCTCGAGCGCCGCCACCAGCGCCGGCGTGCGCTCCGGCGTGGGATCTCCCGCCGTCAGATACGCGATCAGCCCTTTGCGCCCATCGCGCTTCAGATCTTCGAACAGCCGCCCGATGCGCGTCATCGCTTGTCCCGATCCGCTTCGTCGAGTTCCGGCAGGTTCTCGCGGTAGATATCGACGTCTTTATCGCCGCGCCCCGAGAGGTTCACCAGGAACACCTTGCCCTTCGCCCCCGGCGCGCGCCGCACCGCCTCCGCCACCCCGTGCGCCGATTCCAGCGCCGGAATCAGCCCCTCGGTCCGCGCCAGCAGCAGCGCCGCATCCAGCGCTTCCGAGTCCGATGCCGCCACATACTGCGCCCGCCCTTCATCGTGCAGCAGCGCGTGTTCCGGCCCGATCATGGCGTAATCCAGGCCCGCCGAAACCGAATGCGTCGCGGCGATCTGCCCGTGCTCATCCTGCAAGACGTAGCTGTACGCGCCCTGCAAAACGCCCGGCGCCCCGCCGCGAAACCGCGCCGCGTGCTCTCCCACGCCCGCGCCGCGCCCGCCGCCCTCGACGCCCACCAGTTCCACCGCGCGGTCCCCCAGGAACGCGTGGAAGATGCCGATGGCATTGCTCCCGCCGCCCACGCAGGCGAACACCGTGTCCGGCAGGCGCCCTTCCATTTCCAGAATCTGCCGCCGCGCTTCCTCGCCGATCACCTTCTGAAAATCGCGCACCATCATTGGGTACGGGTGCGAACCCAACGCCGATCCCAGCAGATAGTACGTGTCCGCCACGTTGGTGACCCAGTCGCGCATGGCCTCGCTGATGGCGTCCTTCAGCGTCCGGCTGCCGCTCTCGACGGGCACCACCCGCGCGCCCAGCAGCCGCATGCGAAAGACGTTCAGCCGCTGCCGCCGCATGTCTTCCGAGCCCATGTAGACCACGCACTCCAGGCCGAACAGCGCGCACACCGTGGCCGTGGCCACCCCATGCTGCCCCGCGCCGGTCTCCGCGATGATGCGCCGTTTCCCCATGCGCCGCGCCAGCAGCGCCTGTCCGAGGCTGTTGTTAATCTTGTGCGCGCCGGTGTGCAGCAGGTCTTCGCGTTTGAAGTACAGCCGCGCCCCGCCCAGCCGCTCGCTCAAACGCCGCGCGAAATACAGCGCCGTGGGCCGCCCGGCGTAATGGTGCAGCAAGTCCGCCAGCTCGGCCTGGAACGCCGGATCGTCGCGAGCTTTCAGGTACGCCTGCTCCAACTCCTCGATGGGCGCCATCAGCACCTCGGGGACGAAGCGTCCGCCGTATGGGCCGAAGTGGCCGCCCTGGTCCGGTTGCGGCGTCGCAGTCACCGCCCCAGCGCCGCCCTGGTCCGGTTGCGGCGGCGCACTCACAGCCCCAGCGCCGCCCTGGTCCGGTTGCGGAGTCACAGTCACAGACCCAGCGCCGCCCGCGCCGCTTTGAGAAATGCGTACATTTTGTCGAGGTCCTTTTTCCCCGGCCGGCTCTCGATGCGCGAGCACGCGTCCACGCCCCACGGCCGCGCCAACTCCACGGCCAGCGCCACATTCGACGCGTCCAGCCCGCCGGCCACCACGATCCGCTTGCCCGCCCGCGCCGCCAGCCGCCAGTCGAAGGTGTGCCCGGAGCCGCCGTACAATTCCGCCGCCGGCCCGTCCAGCAGCAGCGCGTCGGCCGGCGAATCCGCGTAAGCCGCGAAGTCGAAGCTATCGTCCACGCGCGCCGCCTTCCACACCGATAGCGCCGCCGGGTAATCGGCGGGCGTTTCGTCTCCGTGCAATTGCGCCACGTCCAACCCCGCGATGCGCGCGATCTCCGCGATGCGCTCCGGCCGCTCACCAACGAACACGCCCACGCGCCGCACCCCCGCCGGCCGGATCGCCGCCGCCACTTCCGGCGAGATGTAGCGCGGGCTGCGCGCATAGAAGTTGAAGCCGATAGCCGTGGCCCCGCCCGCCGCCGCGGCCTCGGCGTCTTCCCGGTTGGTGATGCCGCAGATCTTGACCATCATGCCGCCACCAGTTCGCCGATGGCCGCCGCCGCGTCGCCGGACTTCATCAGGTGTTCGCCCACCAGGAACGCCGTGTACCCCGCCGCGCGCAATTTCGCCACGTCCGCAGCAGTGTGAATCCCGCTCTCGCTGACGCGTACCGCCGATGCCGGAATGTGCTCCGCCAGCCGCAGCGACGTCTCCAGCGTAACCTCAAACGTGGTCAGATCGCGGTTGTTCACGCCGATGATATCCGCGCCCGCCGCCACGGCGACGTCCAGTTCGCGCCGGTTGTGCACTTCCACCAGCGCGCTCATGCCGTACCGCGCAGCCGCCTCGCGAAACTCGCGAATCTCGCCTTCGGTGAGGATGGCCGCAATCAGCAGGATGGCATCCGCCCCATGCGCCGCCGCCTCCACGATCTGCGACCTGGCGATAGTGAAATCCTTGCGCAGCGCCGGCAGCCCGGTAGCCGCGCGCGCCGCTTCCAAGTCGCCGAGGCTGCCCTGAAAGAACGCTTCGTCAGTAAGCACGCTCAACGCCGCCGCCCCGCCACGCTGATACTCGCCCGCGATGCGCGCCGGATCGAAATCGCGCACCAGCACGCCCTTGCTGGGCGACGCATGCTTCACTTCCGCGATCACCGCCGGCACGCGCGCCCGCAACGCCGCCGCGAAATCGCGCCGGGTGGCCATGGCGGTTTCGGCGCGGCGTTCCAACTCTTCTAGCGGCATGCCCGGACGCCCGATTTCCTCGCGTTTTCTGGCGACAATTCGGGCCAGTATGTCTGGAACAGTATCGATCAAGGGTGTTTCCTTATCGTATCAGACGGGTTGTGAAGGATGGCGCACGGCAGCGTCACGCCACGTGCTGGGCCCTTGGGCGCCGGGAATCAACGGTGCGGAGTGCCGGGCCTACGGCAACCTGGGCTTTGCAGTTGACCGGAGACGAACGGCGCATCCAGCACTCTCCTAGCGGTGCATGCTACGCTCCAAGCATGAAGGCGTTCGCCCACTGGAAGAATATCATGTATCCCGCGAGTACGCCGGGGAACCGATTGGATCCCTACGACCACGTCAGGGAAGTGCGCAAAGGCCAATCTGGACCCGGGAGCGAACCGAGCCCAATTATTTTCATCGTGGACATACCGGAAGGAACCAGTCGGGACGATGTAGTGGGGAAGTATCGTCTGGTAGCCCGAATAGACGAGGAAACCGAACAGGTCGGGTTTGAGAAGGAATGGCCTCTGGATGTACGACGCGAGTTTGACTCTGGGAGCGGCGAGAGTTGGTCATGGCCTACTCTGAAGTGAGTCATGGCGTGACGCTCCGGGCTTTGGGATGCGGTGCTTCCATCGCTCACCGCTCCGGCAGGAGAAGGGGGTGGGCTTCGCTTCCTCCAGTAAGGCCCATGCAGACGGGCGAAAAACCGCTTACGATGGGCTCATGCAACAAGCTGAATCAGAATTGATAACTCTCAAGAGCCTGGTAAAAGGGGCCGCCGCCGCGATGACCGACCAGGACTTTGAGTGGTGGATTAATAGTGACGGCTCAGAATGTCTGCAGCTCGGATATGTCGCTGCGACATTTCGGGCCGGGCATCGAATCCTGTTTGATCGAAGGCCGCGGGGCGGCTCGATGTCCCTCTTCGTCGGCGACTCTCCAGTCCCAGCCGAAGAGTGGCAACTGGAACCGAGGGGAGCAGCGAATTCACCAGTGTGGGCGGTCCGGTCTGCCTCGAAGCGCCGTGGGGAGTTTCCGTCAAATCAGCGCGCAAAGGAAATCGTTGAAAGGCTGGTTCGTTACCATGAGGATTACACGAAAGCATGTATGCCAAAGTGAAGCAAGCTGATGAGATGGCCTCCTGCGTGGCTTCCGTAGCCCCCAATCTCTTCGTCGGTTTCAGTTTTCCATCCGGTCCCGTAGGAGCTTTGCGTATTCGTCGCAGTTGACCCCACTCAGAGGCTCAGTCCAAGGGTGTGCGGTAATGCTGCAAACCGTCCTCTTCATTCCTAGGCTCTCAATCAGGCTGTCTGCGAGGGCAACGCCCTCGAAGCCGTCATACAGTTCTTCAAAGACAGTCATCTTCTCAGCGTTGAAACTGGTGTAATCAACAAAGCAGCGCTGCTGCCTCGAGTTGTAGTGGCTGCTCCAGCCGGCATCCTTCCCCTGCCATCTGAGACGAGCCGCGAGCCAATCCGCCTGTTCCGCACATTGCCGCTCCCGTTCCCATCTTCCAGGTGCCGTGACCGTATTGGCGGGCGGTTGCTCCGCTGCCGGTCCGGATCTGTCCCTTTGGGAGAAGCCACAACCAACCAAAGCAAGCAAGGCCAACAAGGGGAAGCCACGGACCCTCGGGAGCAATTGACCTCTCAGCATCGCGAAACGCCTCCCCGACAAGCGTACACCCGCGCGGCCCCGACCCCCAACCGCGGCAGTGAAAGAGGACACCACTCCTCGCCGCAATTCTGGAACAGACATTCGAAACACGTCAACCGCGCGATTGGCGCCGGCTCCGGAAGCGGGTCAAAGCCTGCGCCCTGCGAAATACGGCCCTGACCTTTACTCGAACGGGATTTCCACTTCGGTGTAGGTGCCCGGCGTAGCGGCGTCCACGGCGGCAACCACCCTTTCAACGTATCGGCGCAAGGTGGGCCACTGCTGGTTCCCGAGAACCACGAAAGCAATCTTCCGGCCCGTCAGGTTTTGCTGGTACCGGATGTTCTTGTCGGTCGTCAGCAGAAGGTCGAAGCCTGCGGCCTCGGCGGCCGCTATCAATTCGCCGTTGACCAGCCTGTCCCATCCCCGTTCGATCGCTTCCACCACCACATGACCGTTGAGGGCATGGCGAAGAGGCGCAGGGGTTCCGTTATCGAAGAGTATGAGCATCGGCAACTTGGGCGGGTGGTTGTGCCAGGGGCGGCGCGTCAAGGCTCCGAGCCGCGAATTCCAGAACCGCTGCCACCTGTTCCCGCGTGACGTGAAACCAGTCCATCACCTCGCCGACGGTCGCTCCCGCTTCCAGATTGTCAAACACAACTGAAACGGGCGTTCGCGTGTCCCGGAATACCCACGCGCCACTACGCTTGCCGGGGATGCTCTCCACGGCGGGGCATTGTGACCAATCGAGAATCGCCATGATCCGCGCTCCTTCTCCTAGCATACCCTGCTACGCTGTCGCGCCTGGGCTCAAACCTCTCTTCCTTTTGGCATTCGCGACCTGCTCCGGCGCCGGCCCCTTGAGGCTCTGCGCCACAAACTCAAGTACCGCCGCGATCTGCTCCCGCGTCACGTCGAATTGTTCCATGACCTCTTCGACGCTCAGATCTTCAAGGTTCTCGATGACCGTGGCAACCGGCAGCCGGGTGTCGCGAAATACCCACGCGCCACTGACCTTGCCGGGGATGCTCTCCACGGCGGGGCATTGTGACCAATCGAGAATCGCCATGATCCGCGCTCCTGCTCTTACGATACCCCGCTACGCCGCCGCATCGGGAGAAGCCGCAACCGCCTGCGCTTCCCTGGCGCCCTTGAACCGCAGGCTTGACAACGCGCTATCGTATGTACGATAGTGTAAGTACAGATGCGCTTCGAATGGGATGAGGCGAAGAACGAGGCCAACAAGCGCAAGCACGGTGTCGATTTCGAAGCGGCGCAATTGATCTTCGACGACGAACGCTGCATCACATTCGTCGAGCGGGTGGTTGATGGCGAGGAACGATGGCACGCGATTGGCGCGATTGAGGCGATTATCATCTTGGTCGTCGTTCATACATATCGTCAGGAGGCTGCCGAGGAAGTGATTCGCATGGTTTCCGCCCGCCCTGCAAGCAGTCACGAGAGGAAGTTATATGCCCAAGCTATCGGATGACAGACGCAAGGAGCTTCAGAAACTCGCCGCCAAGGCGGACGGGGAGATCGACTTTTCCGACATTCCCGAGATCCGGGAGATTCCGCCGGATGCGGTGATCGGTCGGTTCTATCGGCCCAAAAAGACCAGTGTGACGATTCGCCTCGATGCCGATGTCCTTGCGTGGTTGAAGGCCACTGGCGACGGATATCAGACTCGAATCAACATCCATCTTCGCCAGCTAATGCGCCAAACCCGTCCTCACTGACCCGCGTCCTTGGCGCACCGGAACCCCAGATCCGCCGCCGTCCACCGCGCCGGGACGGTCGCATAATCCCGCGCCGCTTCGGTTGCCATCGGCATCCCGAACGACAGGCCGCGGATCATGTACCACGGCTCGTCGGCCTGCGGCGGGGGCTTCATGCCCATGCCGCGAAAGTGCTCCATCGCTTCGGGGCTGGGCGTCAGTTTCTGCTCCACTAACTCCCACGCGTTGCCTACCATGTTCAGAGCTCCGTAGGGGCTGGCCCCGTCGGGGAAGTCCGTCGCCGGGCGCAAGCCCTTGCTGCCCACGTTGCATCGCGCCGAGTCGGGATTGTCGCCCCAGGGAAGCAGCCGGCCATCCGCGCCGCGAGCCGCCTTCTCCCATTCCTGCGCCGTGGGCAACCGCTTCCCCGCCCACTTGGCGAAGGCGTGCGCATCGATGATCGACACGTTCACCACCGGGAGGTCGGGTTTGTCTTCGGGGAAGTCCGGCGGCAGCGGCTGTCCCTGCGCGGTGTGGAATTGCAGGTAGGCCCGGTTGGTGACCTCCGTCTTGTCGATGTAAAACGCCGGCAGCGTGACCGTCTCATTGTCCTTGCCGCACTTGAATGGCCCGGCGGGAACCAGTTCCATCTCGCCGGTGGGCGTTTGGATGACCGGATCCAGCACCACGGCCTTGGCGCCACCGCCGTCTTTGTGATCCGCCGCCTTGTGGGACGGCCGAAGCGAAAGATACAGCCCGGCCGCCAGCAGCACGATGGCCGCCGCCAGCCCGGGCAGCAGCCACTTACTAAGTGGACTATGTGCCGGTTCCGGTTCGACCACCGCCGGCGTGCCTGTCGCACTTGCCCGCATGGGCATGGTCGGCGCAACGCAATCCAGAATTAGCCGGTCGAGCGTCTCGCAAATCGGCTCGAATCCCTGCGGGCGGGCCGCGGGATCCTTGGCGGTACACGCCACCACCAGGTCGCACGCCGATTGCGGAATGTTGGCTTTGTACAGCGGCTCCAGGTTGATGGGCTCATTCAGAATGCAGTAGAAGATCCGCTCCACGGTATCGCCGGTGATCGGCTTGACGCCCGAGAGCAGTTCGAACATCAGCACTCCGAACGCATAGACGTCCACCTGCTCCGTAATGTTCTGGCCGGTCACCTGCTCTGGCGCCATGTAATAGGGCGTGCCCAGCACGTAGCCGGCGCGCGTCATGGCCAGGCCTTCGGCTTTGGCGATGCCGAAATCCATCAGCTTCACCACGCCGTTGGCCGTCAGGTGGATGTTCTCGGGCTTGATATCGCGGTGGATGATCTTCTGGCTGTGGATGTACTGGAGCGCGCGCGCCACCTGCAGCGCGATCTTAAGCTTGCTCGTCAGGTCCCCGGTGCGGTTGTTCTTGATCGCCTGCCGCAGATCCTCGCCGCGCAGAAACTCCATCACCATGAAGGGCCGCTGCTGGTCGTCTTCGCCGAAATCGAAGATGCTGATGACGTTGTCGTGAGCGATGTTGCCGGCCATGCGGGCTTCCGCCAGAAAGCGCGCCTTGGCCTCCGCGTCCTGGCAGCCGGCCTCGGTCAGGATCTTCACCGCGACGGTGCGCCCGATCACGGTATCGCGGGCGCGGTAGACGTGCGACATGCCGCCGCCCAGGAATTCCTCCAGTTCGTACTTGCCAATCCGCCCGGGAAGCTGCATCTACTGCCTCGCAACGTCCGCTACGCAGCCCAGGCCCGAGAAGAAGTTCTGCGGGTTGGGATTGAAGTCGAGCCGCACCACCACCGGTTGTCCGGATGGCCCCCGCATGGGCTGCGACCCGGTCACCGGCCGTTTCTCCACTTGCGTTCCGGCGTGCCCCTCGGCCTCCATGATGAAGCGGTAGACCGACCACAGGCCGTCATAAGTCGAGATGGTGAAGTCCTGGTTCCCGCCCTTGAACTGCACCTTCAATTGCAGGGAGTGCTCCGCCGGGCCGGGCCAAACGTACGTCTTTCCGGGCGCGCCTGGCGAGAACACCTCCTGGTGACCATCGATCGTCAGTGTGACCTTGTCCACGTCCGGGGACGATGCCAGCGGGGTCACCGTGTACTTGAACTGCGGATCGCTGGCGCCGGGGGGGAACGCCAGATCGGCAAACGCCGCCGCGCGGTTCAGGAAGGAAACGAACGCGGAGTTGATGTTCATCCCGCCGGACGGATTGGGCGAAAACTGCGAGCCCGAGCGCGTGATGAACTTCTGCAGCGCGGTATCGTAGAACTGCCAGATGGCGCCTTCCTTCGGTTTGTAGAGCGCCGAAACGTCCGCCAGCGTGGCCTGGTCGGTGGCTTTCGGGTTGAACGGATACTTCCGCATCACCGGGCTGACCTGCGCGCACATGCCCGCGCCTTTCTGATTCAGCTCCGCCGGACCGAGCGCGCGCAGCAGTCCCTGTGCATAGGTGATGGGATCTTCCAGCAGCGAGCCCACCTTCTTGTCCACCTGGCCTTCCGTATCGGGGCGGAACGTCTGCTCGATCTGGCGCGTGTTGTTGATGGCCAGCCGCGCGTTGTCGAGCGTCGGCGCCGCCGCCGCGTCATTGGGGATCCCCGGCGAACTGGCGATTTGATCGATGGAAGTCTGCAACATCGTCAGCGACTGCATGTAGTTCAGATTGGGCGGCGCGATCACCACGTCGGTGGTGTTCGGAGGAACCACCGCCTGCACCGGCTGGAACAGGGCCTTCACCAGGGCGTCGTCCACGTCGGTGTTGCGCGACGCCAGCGCGATCAATTCGAGCAGCGGCGATGTGTTGCCGGCCAGGGTCTTGAGCTTGTCGGAGGCGTCCCTCAAGCTGGCGTAGCGCAGCACCGACGCCGACTTGATATAAGTGCGCCACTCGGCGACGAACTCGCCGTAGTAACGGGTCTGGATATCCTGCTGCAGTTTGGCGCGATCGAGGTTGCCCGCGCCCTGGTCGCCCAGCACCCAGGATTCGCCGTTGAAGTACCGCTCGGCGTGGGCCATGGCGTCCTTCATGAAGGCCCAGCCTCCCTTGGAAAACGCCCCTTGGACCACGTGCGGTTCCAGCACCACCCGGTCCGAACCCGGGAACATTTTGTGGAAGTCGATCGGCGGATTAGTCTTGCCGGCTTCCGACAGCATAAAGGCGTACACCCGCTCGGCGCCGGCAAACTGCGCCAGGTACCCGCGGGCGTGCGCGATGGCTTGAGTGTCGCTCTCGGAGGTGTACGGATCGCTCTCACGCAACTCGTCCGCGTAGAAATCGAACTGCTTCTGCGCCAGTTGCGCCCGATCGGTCTCCACGCTGCGCCCCGCCATCCACCAGTTCATCAGCACCGGCGTCAGGAATTCTTTCGTGCTCTTGTCGTGAAAGGACGTGGTGATGAGATACGCCTTCAACGCGTTGTAAGTGGGCGTGTATTCGGGCCCCGGCGTGGCCGGGAGCGTGCGCAGATTTGCCAGGATTGCGGTTTGGGTAGAGCCGAACAACAGGAGCTTGAAGCGGTCGAAGTAGACCCGCCGGGCTTCGGGATACAGGTCGTTGCCCACGTACAGAAACCAGCGATAAAACAAGGGAGCGCCTTCGCGGCGGTACCGGACCAGGGCCTCCATCGCCTGGCGCAGGCTCTCCAGTTTGCGCAACGATTCCACCGGCGCGAGGCCGCCACCGGCCGATTGCACCGACGAAATACCCGCGGCCGCGTCGCGAACCTTACCCTCCAGCGACCGGTTGTTGAAGAACGAGATGGTGAAGAAGACCATCAGCAGAAAGCATAGGGCCGCGGCCGTGGCGAAGAGACAACGCTGCCAGAAACCGGCCTTGGTGCTGGCTCCGCTAGCGCCCATGGCGGCCCGGTCGGCCAGCAGGATGTCGTTGAACAGGTGGCTGAGAAACAGCCACTGCGGCACTTTGCGCGACGTGGCCGCCGGCGGCGGGGGCGCCTGCGCGGCGGCCATGGCCCCGGCGCTGAAGATTCCGGTCGCGCCAGCCGGCTGTCCATAGCCGCCCGGCTGCGGCTGCGCCGCCTGCACCGGCGCCGCTTCATTGATAATGATGGGACGCACGCCGGTGAAATAGAAGCCCCGCAGGAACGGGCCGACGGCCAACTGGCTGGGACGGCACAGGTCCACCAGAAACTGCACGATGGCGGGACGCAGTTTGCGGAATTCGCGCGGGAATTCGTAAGACGCCGGCAGTTTGGCCGCGTCCGTTTCCCGCGACAGGAACTCCGGCCGCGCGTCGGCCAATGACCGGAACAGCCGCTCGAAGTTCCCAGTCAGCCGCGCCGTCTCTTCTTCGCCGTACACGCCCTGGTTGCGGCTTTCCAGCATGGGCAGCGTGACGCCGAGCACCTGGGCCGCCTCGTCGTTTGTGAGGTTTCGAACAAACTCGGTGAAAAACGGCAGCCGGTCGGCCTTAGTGAAAAGCACGTACACCGGAAGCGGGCTTCCCATGGACAGCGAGATCTCGCCCAGCCGCGTCCGATATGCGCGCGCCGTGGCGGCCGCCAGATCCATGGCTCCGGGCTTGGTGAAGTTCTCGATATCGTAGAACACCACCGCGCAACGCGGCGCCTGCTCGCCCTTGCCAACCACCGACGCTTTGGGCGCGAGCTTGCCCACCAGCTTGTTCCACTTGGCGGCCTCGCCCGGCAATCTGCCGCCGGCCTCCACGAACACCGAGCGCCGGGAAAACCAGAAATTGGCCGTGCGCGTTGGCGCCACGTTGCCTCCCTGGTAAACCTGTCCGGCGATCAGCTCGGGGTCGAGTCCCGAGTGCAGCATGACGCTGGTCTTGGTGGCGCCGGAATCGCCCATGATGAGGTAGGCGGGCAGCGTGGCCACGCGCGCGCCCGGTTGGATCCTGGCCGCGGCGATCCGGGCGTCGGCATCGCGCACCAGCGACGAGATCTCGTCTGCGCCGTCGCCCGAGGGCTGTTCGCCGCCCCCGGCGGCCTGTGCCGCCTTTTTCTTCTTTCGCTGGATCAGGAACACGATCAGGAGAACGATCAACGCGACCAGCGTGACCGCCAGAACCACGTACAGTGTCGTCATGCGTCCTCCTTAGCCCACCTGCGCGCCGATGGCCGCCTGCCCGGAGGCCACGGTCACGTGCACCCCGCTGGCGAGCACGATTTTGTAGGCGACGAACAACAGCACCATCGCAATGGCCACGGCGGCGGCAATGATGCCGAGCCTGCGCACCCACGGGTCCTGGCGGCTGCGCACCGTCTCCCGGGGCAGTACCCAGGCCGGCGAGAGCTGCGAGAATCGCGCCCGTACGCGGTAAATCTTGGCCGCCGTCATACTCATGATCTGGCCCAACTCGCCGCGGTTGCCGGCGCTGTAGCGGCCGCCGAAACCGAGGACCAGGCACAGGTAGTAGATTTCCAGCAGGTCCGCCAGGTCCGCCGAATCGGCGCGCCCCAGCAACTGCTGCAAGTGCTGGAAGAAGACCTCGCCCGCTATTTGCGTGCCGAACATCTCTTCCTGGAGCGGTTTCCGGGCCCAGTCCGCGAACACCGGATTGTGCGAGTTGAGAACCGATTCATCCAAAAATGCGACCGTCGCATAGGTGGCGAATTTCACGTCGTCGGCCGTATAGCCGGCGGCCAGGGCCTGGCCCGCCGCCATCCTCAGAGCTTCCCGGGCATGGTGGCGAAACGCGTTCGCATCCGAAACGCCTTGCCGGTTGCCGCGCAGCCGTTCGATGGCTGTCAGAACTTCCTGAAAGTGCAGGGCCAGGTTTTCCGGCCTGCGGTTCTCGACGGAAGGAGTCATATCAATTGTCCAAAACTACCAGGATTTCCACTTCGGGTTTGGGGAATTCGCCCGGAACGTAAACGCCGATCTTGCGCGTCTGGGACATGTGGTCCCAACACGGCCCGCTTCTGCCGATACCGAAATACTGCGTCTCCACGCGCGCGGAAATGGCCGGCGGCGGCACCGGCAGGTGAACCAGGGCGAGGCCGGGCAGGGCGCGTCTCACCAACTCGCGAACGAACGGAGGCGTACAAACCTTGATGAGCTGCGGCGCTTTGATCATCAGATCGGCTTCTCCCATTGCGGCGCGCACCGCCAGCACCCACCGCGACCGGCCCAGGCAGCGCTGATCGGCGATCTCTCCTTCGAAGAAATAATCGCCGGCCGGAGCCAGCGGGATGGAGATGCAATTCGTCGGAACGATGATTTCCAGGTGCGCGCGAATGTGGCGGTCGATCTTGTCGAAACACTCGCTGAGATTTTTGTGATCGTAAAGCGGCAGATTGCGCGGATGGGAATCCAGAGCGAAGGTGCACAACGCGCCGCCGAGGCGGGACAGTTCCAGGAACAATTCCTCGGGATGGCCGCGCTTGGCGATGAGCTGGTGGCGCAACGGCGCCAGCGCGGAGTTTACGGCATGCAGCAGCCAGAAATTGGCAATCTCGCGCGTGGAGAACTCGGCGTGTCCCGAGCTTCCGCGCTTCGCGCCCCGGCTGATGGTGGCGCCCTTCTCGCCGAGGATTTCGATCAGGCGCTGGGTCAGAAGCATCAGCCGCTGGCTGGCGCCGATTTCCAGCACCGGCGGCACGAAGTCGGCGTCGTACACGAAATGGCCGGTCCTGTCCCGCACCACGCGGGCCACCGGCAGCGTCAGCAGGCCGCCCGCCGGCTCGGTGTCCAGCAGCAGTCTCAGGTTCTTGCGGCCCAGCTTCACCGGCCGTTCGTCGCCGCCGCTGTTCTGGTCGTGGAGCACCCGCGTTTCCGCCACAAATCGCGGGTCGCGGGCCGCGGCCGGGGGCGAGTCTTCCACCAGGCAGTTGAATCCGTCGGGCTGGCGGGGCGGGATGGCCAGAAGCACCGTAACGCCATCGCGCGTGGGAGGAAACAGCTCGCCCACCGCGCGCGGCTGCGGCAGCACATCGCTCTCCGGCATGTTGAAAGGCAGCCCGTCCGGCATAATTCCGCGCGCGTGCAGCAGCGCGACGGTGCCGTTGTGCAGAGCATCCGCATCCAGTTCGATCCCCGCCAATCCGTAGGCGGCGAACCAGAGGGACGAAGTCGCGAACTGGATGGAGTCCTCGAAGTACCGGCTCTGCGCCTGGAAATGGTGCGGCCCGAGGTACATCCCTTCCGACCAGACGACTCTGGAAAGCAACTTCATAGGCCCGTGCGGATTACTGTAGCATACGCGGTCCGCCGCGGGGTGGTGCAAAACATACGTCTGCCGGGGGCTCAGTTCACCGGAGACGGCTTCGTCGGGTCCGCGTTCCCGGAGACGTAGACCACGCTCCCGTCCGGCAGCCGGTAAGCCACCCAGGCCCGGGTGCCCGGATCGCCCTCTTGAACTGCGCCAGCCTGTACGCCTGAATCAACGCCATCCTCGGAGACTACACCGGCTGAAGTGAGCAATGTTGGCACAGCGGCCCCGATAGCTGCTCCGGCGGGACGCGTTTCCTCGGGCCGGCCTACCCACTGCAATGCAGGCCCTTCGAGCGCCTACGGCACTTTCGCGGGCGCGACGACGTAGACGTATTCGAGTGGCTCTTTCCCGGTGTTCGCCACGTTGTGACGGGTCGCGGGCGGGATGTAAGCGAATGCCGGAGCCTGGAACGTCCGCTTCGCCTGGCCGTCGATCAGTGCCTCGCCCTGGCCGTGCAGGATGACCAGGGCTTCTTCGTTCTTGCCGGTGGTGTGCCAGCCCACCGTCGCGCCGGGTTTCAGGCGCACAAAACCGCTGCGCATACCCGTCGTCTGGGGAATCCCTTGCAGCAAAGGACAATCGCCCGCCGGGCATTCCAGAGACCGGGCCAACGGCTGCGGCCCCGTCATTTGGGGTGAAAGCGGAACTGCTGCGATGACCAGGCAGACTGGAAGGATCGGGATGCGCGACGAAGCGATGCGTCTCATACAGGATTCCTCTGGAAACTCTCTTCATCCTACTCCGCGTTCTGGCGTTCGCGACACCCCCGCGCACGTGCGGCCGATCACGATGGCCGGCCTGGGGCGCGGTACCATGTTGGGGTACGGTCTGGGACTACATATGGACTTCTATCAGAAATACGGTCTGATTGAGCCGCTCGCCGGGCAAGGCACCCGGAGCTTTCGTGCCCGCCAGGTCTCTACCGGCCGTGAGGTTTCCGTCCACCTGCTGATCGGCGGGAACTCGCCGGAGAACGAGGCTCTCTTGGCCCGCCTGCGCGCCCTTCCGCCCCAGGCGATGGGAAAGCTAATTGAAATGGGCGAACACGAGGGCACCATCTTCGTGGCCACGGTGGCGCCTCCGTTCCAGCACCTGGAGGAATGGTTGAGCGAGCAGGAAGCGGTGCGTCCCGCGGCGGAGGCCCCGCGGGGATTTACGCGCGTGGGGGTGTGGAGGATTCCGGCCAAGGCCCCCGGAGGGCCGCCTCCCGCGGGAGCGCCTGCCCAACCGGTCGAAACCAGTGCTGCCGCGCCGCCGCCTCCGCCACCCGCGCCGGCTTCCGAACCGGGAGAGTTCACGCAGTTGTTCGGGTCGTCCCCGCCGCCGGCCTCGCAGCCCCGCGATGCCGGCCGCACCGCCTCCTCCTTTCCCTGCGGCCCCGCCCCCTCAGCCGCCATTGACGCCCGAACCTCCGGCGGTCTACGTCTCCGAGGAGTTTGCGCAGTCGTCCCAGGCTCCGCCGCCTCCCCCCACGGCCACGCCCCCTCAGCCGCCATCAGTGTCCGCGCCTCCTGCGGTTTTCGTCTCCGAGGAGTTTGCCCAATTGCTCCAGGCTCCGCCGCCGCCTCCCCCCGCGGCCACGCCCCCTCAGCCGCCATCAGTGTCTGTACCTCCAGCGGCCTCCAGCTCGGAGGAGTTTGCGCAATCGTTCCAGGCTCCGCCGCCGCCTCCTGCGGCCACGCCCCCTCAGCCGCCATCAGTGTCCGCGCCTCCTGCGGTTTTCGTCTCCGAGGAGTTTGCGCAATCGCTCCAGGCTCCGCCGCCGCCTCCCCCCGCGGCCACGCCCCCTCAGCCGCCATCAGTGTCCGTACCTCCAGCGGCCTCCAGCTCGGAGGAGTTTGCGCAATCGTTCCAGGCTCCGCCGCCGCCTCCCCCCGCGGCCACGCCCCCTCAGCCGCCATCAGTGTCTGTACCTCCAGCGGCCTCCAGCTCGGAGGAGTTTGCGCAATCGTTCCAGGCTCCGCCGCCGCCTCCCCCCGCGGCCACGTCCCCTCAGCCGCCATCAGTGTCCGCTCCTCCAGCGGCCTCCAGCTCGGAGGAGTTTGCGCAATCGTTCCAGGCTCCGCCGCCGCCTCCCCCCGCGGCCACGCCCCCTCAGGCACCATCGACGCCTGCACCTCCAGCGGCCTCCGGCTCCGAGGAGTTTACGCTGTTGTTCCAGTCTCCCCCGCCGCCAGTTCCCCCCGCGGCCCCGCCTCCTCAGGGGCCATCGACGTCCGCACCTTCAACGGCCTCCGGCTCCGAGGAGTTTACGCTGTTGTTCCAGTCTCCGCCGCCGCCACCGGCTCCCCCCGCGGCCCCACCCCCTCAGGCGCCATCCAAGCCCACGCCTTCAGCGGCCTCCGGCTCCAAGGAGTTTGCGCAGTTGTTCCAGTCTCCCCCGTCACCGGCCGCTCCCGGGCCTTCCCTCCCCAAGGCGCCCGCACCTCCGGCGGCTTCCAGCTCCGGGGAGTTTGCGCGACTTTTCCAATCTCCCCCGTCACCTCAGGCGCCATCGGCGCCCGCACCTCCGGCGGCTTCCAGCTCCGGGGAGTTTGCGCGATTGTTCCAGTCTCCGCCGCCCCCAGCCACGCCGCCGACACCTCCGCGGTCGGTTGTTCGACCGGCGGTTTCGTCTCAGACCGGGGACTTCGCGCGGCTGTTCAAGCCGGTTTCGCCACAAACACCGCCACCGGCGCCTTCCGGCGATTCCTCTAAGACCGGCGAGTTCACCCGTCTATTCAGTTCGCCGTTGCCCGCCTCCCACGCGGAAGGCGAGTGGCCCCCGCCCGCCGCCGCCAAATCCGCGCCGGGCGCTTTCACTCAGATGTTTCAGCCCGGCGCCGGCTCGCCTCCAAAGGCGCCCGAGCCGCCGCAACAAGCAGGCGAGTTCACGCAGTTTTTCAAGTCCCCGGCTCCAGGAGGCGCTCCGGCTCCTCAACTCCCCTCGGCCTCCGGCTTCCCCGGCGCGACGCCCCCCGCCGCCCAGCCGGCGCTTGCCGCGAAGCCGCCTGGGGAGTTTACCGGCATGTTCGGCAAGCCTGCGGCGGGTTCCACGGTGCCGCCCTCGCAGCCGATGTCCCCCACGTACCACGCGCCCTCCGGAGCTACGGGGGCGTTCCAGGCCCCGCCCGTGCCGTCCGGCGCCCAAGCCCCGATGGCGGCGCTTGCCCAGTCTGGGCCGAGCGAATATACGCAACTGATTTCCAGGCCCGCGAACCTAGGCGGCGGTGCTCCGGCGCAGCCTCCTCAGCAGGCGCAGGGGCAGCCGATGATGCAGCCGATGGTGGTGCCGGGAATGCAGCCTCCGGTGCTCCAGCCCCCAGTCCTGCAGCCTCCCGTTCTGCAGCCTCCGATGATGCAGCCTCCATTTGTGCAGCCTCCCATGATGCAGCCTCCAGTGATACAGGCGCCCATGGTGCAGCCTCCCATGATGGCAGTTCCGGCGCCGCAACCGGCCAAGGGCAAGTTCCCATGGCTGCTGGTCGCCATTGTTTTCCTTATGGGGATACTGGTTGCGAGCGGGATTCTGCTGTTCGTGCTCAAGCACTGAGGCTGCCGCAAGCTGGCCGGAGGTCAGCCCGCCTGCGGTAGCAGTATGATCAACTCAAGTTGCGGGTTGGGCAAATCGCCGGGAACGTAAGCCGCCAGGTTGCGCGCCCGGCCGATGGCTTCCCACGCCACGCCCGATTGGCTGAGGCTGAAGTACTGATAGTTGAGTTTCACCGGGATGGCGCTGGGCGGCTGGGCCACGTAGGTCAGCGGAACCCCCGGCAGCGCCTGGCGCACCAGATGGTCGATGTGACTGGCCGAGCAGACCTTCACCAGTTCCGGGGTCTTGGCAACAATCTCCGCCTGGCTCGCCTCCGCGCCGATCGCCAGGTACATCTTGGTATTGACCAGGTACTTGTCGTTGTCGATGGCCGTGCCGTAAATGGAGGGCTGAATCAACTTGAGCGGCAGCGACACGAAGTTCGTCGGGACCACCGTCTCCAGCAACAGCCGCAGTTTCTCATCCAGCCCGGTGAAGCAGGCGCCCAGGTCGTCGTGATCGTAGGAGGGCAGATCGCGCGGATGAATGTTGGTGGAGAACGTGGTCAGGGCGCCGGCCAGCCCTGTCATGGCCGCATAGAGCGCTTCGGGATGGCCTCCGCGTGTTTCGAACAGGTGGCGGAACACCGGAAACGCGGTGTTTACGGTATACAGCAGCCAGAAATTGGCGATATCGGCCGCCGTGAAATCGGCCAGCGTCTGGTTCTTCTGGCGGCGCATGGCGGCGATCCCGCTGGAACGCGCCGTCAGAATCTCCACCAGGCGGCGGGCGATGGCCACCAGATAATCGCTGGCGTTGAAGTCGATCAGCGGCGGGACGAAGCGCGGGTCCAAACGGAAGGTGCCGGCTTCGGTGCGGAGCACGCGCGCCACCCGCAGCGTCGAGTACCCATCCAGCGCCTCGCCCTCGGCCAGCAGCCGCAGGTTCTTGCGAGCCACCTGGACGGGCTTTTCCGACAGCCCGGTGTTCTCGTCGCGGAACAGTTCCACTTCGGCGCGGTAGCGCGCCCCGCCTTCACGCGCCGGGCCGGCCACGTTCAGCCCGCGCTCCCGGTAGTGGGGAATCGCCAGGTAGAGGTCCACGGCGGTCTGGTCGGGCTCGAAACAATCCGCCAGTTGCCGCGGCGCCGGCGCCGCATCGGAGTTCGGAATATCGAACAGCAAGCCGTCGGGGAGCAGCCCGGAAGCGCTCGATATGCCGAACGCGCCCGCCGCCAGGGCTTCCTGGCCGATCTGCAACGAGCGGAACCCCCACGGGCGAAACGACAGGTTCTCCAGGTGAAACTGCAGCAGGTTCTCGAGGAAGCGGTCCTGCAACTGGAGGTGTTGCGGGCTGAGGAACGTGCCCTTGGTCCAGACGACTGGCTGCAATTGCCGCATGTGTCAATCACAGTACCAAAACTGGCGGCGCAGCGCCAAGTCCCCTGTGGTTTCCGATTTCCCCGGGGTTGCCCACGGGCCCCGATCGGCGCTAGGCTGAACGTATGGCAGAAGCGCTCACGGTCGATCCGATACCTCTCGTCTCGGGCAACGATGGCGTGATGCGGGTGCGCGGCACGCGCGTAACCCTGGAGACTGTGTTGTCTGCCTTCGGCGAGGGCGCGACCGCCGAGGAGATCGCCCAGCGGTATCCGTCAATCTCGTTAGCGGACGTGTATCAGGTAATTGGATATTGTCTGCGGCATCCGCCCGAATTGGAGCCCTATCTGGAGCGGCGGCGCCGGGAGATTCGCGATACCAGAGTATCCAATGAGTCCATCTGGCCGCCAGCCGGTATCCGTGATCGATTGACCGCGCGGCGGCAGGGGTAGTGTTGCTCTGGCTGGCCGACGAGAATTTCAATAACGACATCCTGTTTTTGACTTCAGAGGTCACGAATGGGCTCAACGCGCCCAGCGGCAGTGGGCCTTCGGAGTCGAGCCCGCGGACGACCTCATCGATCTGAAATCCGAGGCTGCACGAGCGCGGCTGGGTATCCGCTGGTATCAGTTCCCGGTTTCGCCGGCCGAGCGCCGGGGCTTCGATGGAAACTACAAGGAGCTGCTGCGGTGGACCGACGATCCGAGCGCCGGCTTTCTTCGATTCGACATCACCGAGTTCGTCGACGGTAATGGAAAACTCTCGCCGGATCTGACCGATTGGCTGCTCGGGCACGTGCCGTCTGCTCCTTACTGCTACTTGGTCGAAACGTACGAGGGGGAACATGCAGTGGTGTACTACCGCAGCGCGAAGGACCTCCCGGCTTTCGACGAGAATTCGGAGCGGGAGCATTCACGCCGGTACTGGTCATCCGCCTACCCTGGGTGTGTTACCGTTGACCGCCTGAAGCTCAGATCCTTGAGGGTGGGGGAGATCACGGCGGACCCCCGAACGTATCATGCAGACCAGATGTCTCCGTGATTGGCTGGCACCGAGCCTCCACGCTCCGGGCTCCCTCTATAGGTCTTCGGGCTCCAGTCCGGTGTCTTCTTGGCAATCTGTGCGAGAAGCCCAGGACCGATCTCTTCTTGGTCGTGGAAGGCGAACGTGTAGTTGGGCCACCCGTCGCGGGCCAACCGGCGGTGGGAACCCCTCTGCCGAGCCAGTTCCCATCCTATTCGCAGCGGCGCAGGAAGGATCTGCCGGGCCTTGACCGATCTCCAACTGCTCATGCCACCGGGAAGACCTTGGCGAACGGTTCGGGGATCTCCTCGCCGTGATCGATGCAATCGGCGGCGACGCGCAGGGCGAGCGCTCGAACGGAGGCGATCGCGGATTGGCGGGTGTCGCGGTATGCCATCACGCCCGGCATCGACTCGATGTCGGCCCACCAGCGGCCGTCCTCTTCCCGGCTAACCATGATCGGAATGGATTCTACCGCGATTCTCTCCATCGATCCCTCGTCTACATCATAGTTGGCGGCGCGCCGCGGCCAAGGTGTACCATGTTCCCATGCTTCGACTTCTCCCACTCCTCCTCGGCGTCCTGACCGTCGCCGTGGCTTCCGACCTTCCCACGCGCAAGTACCTGAACCTCGCGGCAATCAAGACCATGGCCGCCGCCGCCGAGCGGGAAGCCCAGAACCGCAATGTGCAGGTGACCATCTGCATCGTCGACGAGAGCGGCAACCTCCTCTTCCTGCAGAAGGCCGACAAGGCAGGCCTGAACACCATCCAGTTCGCCCAGCGCAAAGCCCGCCACGCCGCGCTCTACGGCCGCCCGTCGAAAGCCGCCGCCGACCAGCTCAAGGGCGGCGATTTGTCGGTGCTCGCCTTCCCGGACGCCTTTCCCAACCAGGGTGGCGTGCCCATTCTTTTGGACGGCCAGACCATCGGCGCCATCGCCTGCAGCGGCGCCGCGTCGGAAGTCGACGAAGCCATCTCCCAAGCCGCCGTCGACGCGCTGCTGAAGAAGTAGGAAGGGCCACCTCAGGAGTGCGTGCGGCCACCGGCTCCAGCGGGCCGATCAAGATTGTTGTGGGCGCCACCTGGAATAAGGACAGGCATCCACCACCGGCTGACGGCTCTCTTGCCGGAAGCAGGCGGCCGCTTTTCCGGGGGGCCCGGGGTAGACCCGACGGGAGTTTGCGATCCAAAATGGAAATCCCGGCTGGGATTGAGACAGCATGGGTGCTGCGCTTAATTTCGTCCAGGCGCTACTCTGGTTCTACTTCGAAGCGGTCCTGATCACCCGGCTCCTGCGCGGAAACTGGCGGCGGTTTCCGCCGGTCTTCGCCTGCGTCATCGCGGGATTCCCGGTGGCCGCGGCCGAACTTCCCGCGATGTTGGCAGTTACTTTCCACGGGACTCAGGCTGCACCGTCGTGGAGCGCCAGGATCTACGAGCGGGGAGAGGCGTTCCTGGAGTTCTTCACCTTCGTGGCGGCGATCAGCCTGATCTTCCGCGCCAGTGCCCATCTCCGGTCCCGCAGATTGATGCGAGTGGAATGCGTGGCGGGCGCGATTCCGTTCGTGGGAATCTCGTTCCGGACGCACTACGACCCGCGCGTTCGCGTGGGTTTGTAGATGACTCCCCGGACGCGCGATTTGAACGCCGGCACGTCCATTCCGGACCTTGCCCTGCGGTCCCCGTTGATGGAGCAGCGCGAGAAGGACGACCGTCTCCTGCTTCTGAGCGGCGCTCTGGGAATTGAGTTCACGGGTGCGGCGATAGGGCACTCCATGCGATCGATGGCTACACGCTACCACGCCCCTGGCCGACGATGGCCGGAGGCAAGGTGGTGGTGCTTACCAGCATCATCCGGGCGTTCCTATGGGCGCGGGCGTTTCGGCCGCCGCCCCAGGTGGCGCTCAAGGGTTTGGCGCGGGACAACCCTTCGGGACTGAGGGGACAGGGCGGCGCCGGGCCGCTGTAGGGCAAGCTACAGGCCGCGTGTGCCGCGCCAAAATCCCAGTCACGCCAATTTGCAAAATCTTTTTGGGGGCATAAGTCGCGGGGTGTCCTGCGGTTACGGGAAACGGTCCGGCGCGGAGGGGGCGGTCTCCAGGGGGGCGTCTGCTTAGATGGAATTAGGGGAGCCGGCCACACACTGGCCGATTTCCCAGACACGCCCGTTTAGATTCAACGGGTTGCAGGTAGCCACCGGCCACACTCTGGCCAACCGCGGGGGGAAAATCCATTGAAGAAGATGCTAGTCACAACGCCTGCCGGAGACGCGGGAGATACCGAACTCAACCAGTTATTGGGAGAGCGCCGGGCGTTCAGCCGAATCGCGGATAGTTGTTCGGCCGCCGACGCCCAGCGTGTACGCCGCATGCGGGACGAGAGAATGTACCGTTCCAAGAAAGTGAACTGGTCGCAGTTCTGCACTCAGTATCTGGACATCGGTAAGTCGGAAGCCAACCGTATCATTCAGCGCTTCGAGGAATTCGGCCAGTCGTATTTCGACGTATCGCGGATCGTGCGCATCTCGCCCGAGAGTTACCGCGCCATCGCGCACGCGGTCAAGGACAAGACCATCGAACACAGCGGCGAAACTATCGCGCTGACCAGCGAGAACGCCCAGCGCGTCACGGCCGCCGTGCAAGCCCTGCGCCAGGCGGCTGCGCCGAAACCCGAGCCGGAAGCGGCCATCGAACCGGCGCCCCGCTTCCGCTCCGCGAACGCATCCACGGGCTGGAGCGGCGCGCCTACGAGACCTCCGCCGAACTGCGCCAGGCCTGCTACGACGCCACCTACGGCTACGAACGCCAGGCCATCCAACGCCTGGCCCGCGATCTCCGCCAGCGCATGTACGACCTGGAAGTCCTGGCGGCGTAGACCCCCGGCGACAGACGGGAAGCTGCCAGGAGTGGCTTCCGGAGTGGGGTTCACGCCACGCGCGGCCTTTCCAGCGCCATCACTTCGTCCATCGACTTCACGTAGTGGAATGTCACGTCGCCCATTTGCTGGCTCTTAAGGTCTTCCTTTACGTTGACCTCACCCTCGAACGGCACGATCGCCTCGCGCACGCCGCTGCGCCGGGCGGCCGGCACTGCGTTAGACTGTGGAGTGCCATGAGTGCATGCGCGAATCTCACCGCCTGCGAGAAGTTTCTCGCGATCGTCTGCCTGGCATCGCGTAAGTTGCGCGAGGGCGATCTCATGCGGGCGGATTTGTTACTCCGCGCGGCGCTCGCGATGGCTCAAAAAGCTCCGCCCGAACTGGCTCGCGACCTGACGCCGCTGGCTCTGTGCTACTTGAGCCTGCTTCGCCGGCGGCAGGCCCGCACCGATGAGTCTCGGCAGCTTCGCGAGCAGGCCACAACCGCTCTGGACAACCATCCGCCCTCGCTGCAGACGGCGCTCTTCCAGCTTCTGATGGCGAGCGCACTGAGGCATCTCGGCGAGTATCGCCGCGCAATCCCGTTCATCGAGCAGTCCATTCAGGTGGAACGCGAGGGGAACGACCCTGTCGCGATGGCCGAATTGCTTTGCGAGGCCGGCGAATGCTATAACCGCATCGGTCTGAAGGACCATGCCGCGGCCCCTTGCGGGCTGCCGTGAAGGTCTTCCGGAATTATCCCGAGGACCCTCGCTTGTCCAATGCTTTGTTGGGCCTCGGCAATGCCTTGCGCAAAAGCGCCCCCGCCGAAGCGGAGGCCTGTTACCGGGAGTCGGCGGGCTGGCTCGCTGCCAGGGCGCAGCTTCTATCGGCCAGCATGGCATGGTCGAATCTTGGAGTTCTTTGTTCCGAGCAGGGCCGCTACGCCGAGTCATTGGATTTGTATGCGATGGTTCTGCGCGTGCGGGAGCAGACTCCGGGCACGCCCGCCGATCGCATCGCAAGCGTGCTGAATAACATCGCATGCAGCTATCGGCGGATGGGAAGATTCGCAGAAGCGCATGCGTCAGTGGATCGTGCCATTGAACTGGCTAAGCCGGGCGGAGGTTCGTCCCTGGCGTCCAAGTATGGCACCCGGGGGTCGATATTCCGGGACTAGGGGCGGGACGCGGAAGCGGTGGACTGGCTCCGCATGGCATACGAAGAGCACCAGAAACAGCCGAGCCCCAACCTCAGGACCATTGCGGACGACCTTGAGCATGAGATTGCGGCCCTGAAGAGGTTGGGCAGGTTGGAGGAAGCCGCAATCGCGGAGGAGAAGTTGGAGTCGGTGTGCGCCGCCATGAAGGCCGTTCCCCAAGCCGATCGCGACTTGAGCACACTCGGCACCCCAACGGAGGGCGCCGTTCTGGTTGAACTCAATTTTGGCAGGCAGCCAGGCAGCCCATATCCCGTAGGCGAGTCCGTCAAACTTTCCCGCCAATTGTCGGATGCCATCGAAACTCAGAACCTCGGCTCGTACGGCGGCCACGTCGTGATTCCGGAGAGCACGACCCTGATATTTTACGGCGCCGATGCGGAAGCGATGTACCGGGTTCTGGAGCCGAGGCCGACGAGCGAACCGATGTGCGCCGGAGCGAGAGTGACAATCCGCCAGGGAGAGGGAAGCAGAGAGGTGGTCCTGCCGGGCCGGACGATGTGAGTGTGGCGCCGGTGAGGGGGTGGGGCGTCACCTGGACGGCCATTGGCGGACCCGCGCCGTCCCCGGCAATCGGTCTGGCCGGCGAAAAGGGCCGATTAACAGCCTGCCGCAGGTTGACAGCCTGCCCCACATAAAACCTTCGCGGCGCGCGAAGAATATGACAGGTAGTAGTACAAAAAACCTCACCCCGCCGGCGCCTTTTCCAGCGCCAGCGCCACCACTTCTTCCATCGACTTCACGTAGTGGAACGTCACGTCGCCCACCTGCTCGGTCTTCAGGTCTTCCTTCACGTTGACCTCGTTCTCCCAGGGCAGGATCACCTCCCGCACGCCGCTGCGCCGGGCGGCCAGCACCTTCTCCTTGATGCCGCCCACGGGCAGCACCTGCCCGGTGAGGGTGATCTCGCCGGTCATCGCCAGGTTGGGGCGCACGTGGCGGTCGGTCAGCATCGATACCAGCGCCGCCGCCATGGTGATGCCCGCCGAGGGGCCGTCCTTGGGAATCGCGCCCGCCGGCACGTGGATGTGGATGTCGATGGTCTTGAACAACTCGGGGTCGATGCCGAGCGAGGCCGCGTTGCCGCGCACCCAGGTCAGCGCCGCCTGCACCGATTCCTGCATCACCGGGCCAAGCTGGCCGGTCATGATGAGGCCCTTGCTGCCTCCCGGCATGCGCCCGGCTTCGATGAAGAGCACGTCGCCGCCCACCGGCGTCCAGGCCAGGCCGACGGCCACTCCGGCGCGCTGGGTGCGCTCGGCCACTTCGGTATCGGTGCGGTACCGCGGCGCGCCCAGCAGCGTTTCCACCAGCTCGGGCGTCACCACGGCCTTCTGGTGCGTGCCCTCGGCGATCTTCCGGGCCTGCTTCCGGCAAATCGTGCCGATCTCGCGCTCCAGGCTGCGCACGCCGGCCTCGCGCGTGTAGCGCCGCACGATGAAACGCACGGCGGCGTCCTCGAACTGAATATCGGATTCCGCGTCCAAACCGTTTTCCTCGGTCTGCCGCGGAATCAGGTAGCGGAGCGCGATGATCAGCTTCTCCTGCTCGGTGTAGCCCTCCAGCGGGATGATCTCCATGCGGTCGCGCAGCGCGTCGGGCACCGGGTCGAGCACGTTGGCGGTGGTGATGAAGAGCACCTTCGAGAGGTTGAACGGCACGTCCAGGTAGTTGTCGCGGAAGGCGACGTTCTGCTCGGGATCGAGCACTTCGAGCAGCGCCGACGCCGGGTCGCCGCGGAAGTCGCGCCCCAGCTTGTCCACTTCGTCGAGCATGAATACCGGGTCGTTGGTTCCCACCCGCCTCAGGCCCTGGATGATCTGCCCCGGCAGGGCGCCGATGTAGGTCCGGCGGTGGCCGCGGATTTCCGCTTCGTCGTGCATGCCTCCCATCGAGACGCGCGCGAATTTGCGGCCCAGCGCCCGCGCGATGGACTTGCCGAGCGAGGTCTTCCCCACGCCCGGAGGTCCCACGAAGCATAGGATGGGGCCCTTCAGCACAGGCCGAAGCTGCAAGCACCGCCAGGTAGTCGAGAACCCGGTCCTTCACCTTCTCCAGGTCGTAGTGGTCCTCGTCCAGGATCTCACTGGCCCGTTTCACGTCCACCCGCGAGGCGGAGGACACGTTCCACGGCAGGCTCGCCATCCATTCCAGGTAGGTCCGCGTGACGCCATATTCCGGCGATGCCGGCGACATGCGCCCCAGCCGGCCCAGCTCGCGCAGGGCTTCCTCCTTCACCTCTTCGGTCATCCCGGCGGCTTCGAGCTTGGAGCGCAGGTCGTCGAGGTCGCGCTGCGAGTCGTCGCCTTCGCCCAGTTCCTTCTGGATGGCCTTCAATTGCTCGCGCAGGTAGAACTCCCGCTGGCTCTGGGAAAGCTGCCCCTGCACCTGGGACTGAATCCGGTTGCGCAGGTCGAGCAATTCCAACTCGCGCGCGAGATGGCGGTGGATCATGGTGAGGCGCGCCTGCCCATCGGCCTGTTCCAGCAGCTCCTGCCGCTCCGCATGGGAGAGCGAGGGCAGGTTGCCGGCCGCGAAATCCGCCAGCTTGCCCGGCTCGGTAATGTGAAACGCGCTTTCCGACAGATCGTCGGACAGGTTGGGCGACGCCGCCACGATCTGCTGGAACAGGCCGATCACGTTCTGCCGCAGCGCTTCCACCTCGCTGGTGATTTCGGGCTCCACGTCGGGCATCCGTTCCACGCGGGCGCGCAGGAACGGGTCGGTGGCCGTGAACTCGCGCGTGCGAACCCGCGCGATGCCTTCGCAGAATAGCAGCAGGTTGTCCTTGGGAATGCGGATGGCCTTGTGCATCATGCAAATCGTGCCGGTCTGGTACAGATCGTCCGGCTTGGGCGTGTCCAGGCGGGGATCGAGCTGCGCGATCACCACCATGGTCCGGTTCTCGCCCAGCGACTGGGCCAGCGCCATGGAACTCGGCCGGCCGACCGTGATGGGCTGCAGCGAGCCCGGAAAAATGACGGTGTCGCGGACGGTCAGAACCGGCAGTTCTTCCAGAACCGGTTCGCCCTCGGGAGTGAGCACTGCTTGTTCTTCGGCGGCCATGATCGGTCTCCCTCCAAGGATACGTCAGGCGCCCTTCGGATAACACCCCAGGACCCGCAGAAAGTCCGCCAGTTCCTCCAGGTGACGCAGCGCATTGCGGGCGTTGGGAGTGTCCGCGCGGCCCAGCAGGTCCACGTAGAACAGGTACTCCCACGGCTTGCCGCGCAGCGGCCGGGATTCGATCTTGATGAGGTTTATGTCGCGCAAAGCGAACGCGCTCAGGGCGCGAAACAGGGAGCCGGGGATGTTGCGGACGCTGAAAACCAGGGAGGTCTTCCAGGTGGTGCGCGGCGAAACGCGCAGCGGGTGGCGGCGCACGTACTCGGGCGTCCGCAGCAGGAAGAAGCGGGTGAAATTCTGGCGGTCGCTTTCGATCGACCGCCGCAACACCCGCGCCCCGTAGATCTCCGCGGCTACCGAGGAGGCGATGCCGGCGGCGTCCGCGAGCCGCTCTTCGGTCAACATCTTGACGCTGCCCGCCGTGTCGTAGAAAGGCGTACGCTCGATTTGCGGGTTGCGCGCGAAGAAGTCCAGGCACTGGTTCAGCGCCACCGGGTGCGAAAACGCCCGCCGGAGTTGCGAGAACTTGACGCCCTTCATGGCGATCAGGTTGTGGACGATGCGCACGCTGGTCTCCGCCACGATGGGAAACTCATAGGTGACCAGGTGATCGTAATTTTCGTGGACCGAGCCGGCCAGGGTGTTCTCGATGGGCACCACCGCACCCGAGGCGCGCCCGTCCTTGAGGCACAGAAACAGGTCCTCGAAGCGGGGGCACGGCAGAACCTCCACCCGCGGACCCAGCAGCTTGCGCGCGGCCTCCTCGCTGAAGGCCCCGCGCTCTCCCTGAAAGGCGATGGGGGCGGAAGCGCGCTTCATTTCGTCCTCCCATCCCAGCGGCGCACGCCGGCGCCGGGGAGGCCGATGAGGTCCAGCGTCCGGTCGACGCTATGGTCCACCAGGTCCATCACGGTTTGCGGATTGTGGTAGAACCCGGGAATTGGCGGGGCGATAATGGCGCCCATTTCCGCCAGGAGCGTCATGCTTTTCAAGTGACCGAGGTGGAACGGGCTTTCTCTCACCAGCAACACCAGCTTGCGTCTTTCCTTGAGGATCACGTCGGCCGCGCGCACCATCAGATTCGAACTGATGCCGTGGGCGATGGCCGACATGGTGTGGATGGAACAGGGAGCGATCGCCATCGAGTCCATACGGCAGGAGCCGCTGGCCAGCCGGCATCCGATGTCCTCGTCCGGGTACCAGAAATCGGCGAATTCCCTGACTTCGGCGGCGGTCTTGCCGGTCTCGAGGAACAGGGTCTTCTCGCCGGATCTGGTCAGAACCAGGTGAATTTCGGTATTCGGCCGGGCGCGCAACCGTTCCAGCAGCCGTATGCCGTAGATCGCTCCACTGGCCCCGGAAATCCCCACGATCACCTTGACGCTATCCGTCCCCAAAATTCGGCCTCTGTTCCGGAATCGGGACGGCCCCCCGGGCTGGCATTACCCCGGGACCGGACCTTCCGGTCTCCCACTCTATCATGGAGCGCCGCGGCGAAAGGCTGAAAACGGGAAGGTGAACGGCTCCCGCCAGGGATTGGTTCCCGGACAACCGTGCCAACCGCCTCGGGAGGGGCCGCCGGCAGGAAAAGCATGATTGGCCGCCGATGAACGCAGAGCAGCGGAGCCGCAACCCAACCGCGCAGGATATTCCGGGCTGCCGGGGGCCGGATCGTCTCGCGCGCAGGCGAGCTCCGCTCGCCGGGCCGATTAACAATCGGCCGCAGGCTGCCAGCCTGCCCCACATAAAACCGTCGCGGCGCGCGAAGAATTTGACAGGTAGTAGTGCAGATGAACACGGATAAGAAAAGAACTGGCTTATCTGCGTTTATCTGCGTTCATCGGCGGCCCAAATTGTTTTCGGACTTTCCGATCTAAATCTTGCCCTAGGCGGCGCCGGGGTGTTCGCAGCGAAGCAATTCCATCAACGTCTCCAGATCGGTGAGGAACAACTGCCGCTCGACGTCGCGCGCAGTCGGCGGGACCAGGGTACGGTACTGGTGGAAGTTTCTGGGTGCGCCCGCCGTGCGGAGGTACTCATCCAGGTCCCTTCTCTGTTCCGCAATGCCGCGGGCCAGCCATTCCGAAAACAGGCGGCGGTGGCCGCGGCTGAGCGCCCGGTCGCTGTCCTCCGGATTCATCAGCGTATTCAAAACCTCGTGCTGGTAGAGCCCGGAAGCGGCATCGCGGAGCGAGGCCAGGTACACCAACCGCCCGAAGAGGGTGGGGATCTGCAAGAGAGTCCTTCGCCACACCTCGACCGTAGGCACCGGAAGCGGGTGCGACTTGGCTAGCGGTTTTGCCAGGGACTGGTCTCCTTTGCGAGCGTTGCAGTACTGGTGAGATGACACCCCAGGGGGGAGGCGTACCGGTACTTTTCTCGGGGGAAAGCTGATTCAGGTTCCATTCTATACCATTGGAAGCCCGGAGTCGCCCCTGTTTTCAAATTATCCTAAAGTTGTTGGCAATAGCACATTTCTTGTAGAAAATATATTGTTTTTTGACTGGAATCCGGTTAACGTTACAAAAATGAAAACAGGCCGCCGATGAATTTTGCGATGGATGGATCGATATTCGCTGGCTCGGCATGGCTGTTCGGGCTGGCCCTGGTCATCCGCAAATTCGGCTTCGGCACCCGGGACCTGCCGGTGACCTCCGAATGGATCGACGAGCTCTCCGTCGAACGCTATCGCCCCATGGCTCGCCTGTTGGATAGCGGCGACCTGGAGTTCCTGCGTTCTCAACCCGGATTCACGCCCCGAATCCTGCGCAGAATCCGCCGCCAGCGCTGCAAGATTTTTTGCGGCTATCTGCGGTGTTTGCAGAACGATTTCGGGAGCGTGTGCGCCGCCATCAAGCTGGTGATGTTGCAGTCCGAAGAGGACCGGTTGCAACTGGCGGCGGCGTTGATGCGGCACCGGCTGATGTTCGCGGCCGGCGTGGCGATGGTGCATGGCCGCCTAATCCTGTACCGGTGGGGCCTGTGCGGAGTGGAGGTTGCCGGGCTGGTCAAGCGCTTCGACCGGATGCGGTCGGAACTGCGCACTTTGGTTCCCGCCGCGGTTCCCACGAGCGCCTGACGGCGTCGGCCGGCTTACAACCGCTTGATGATTTCCTTCGCCTCCCGCCTGTGCGGGAACTTCTTTTCGGCCTCCCGGAACTCCCTGGTATGCACGCGGCGGCGTGTCCCGGAATGATCGACGGGATGCTGCAGGTGCAGCATTTCGTGGAACATAACGTAGTCCAGAGCGAGCGCGGGAACGGCCGCCCGGTCGAAAACGCGGCTGATGATGATGGCATTGTGCGCCGGGTCGAAGTGCCCCAGCATGCCCCGCGTCACCTGCCGGCTCCATCCCAGTTGCGGGCAACCCAATAATCCATCGAAGAATTCCCGGTTCAGCCGGTCGAACACTTCCGCCAGGTTGTGGCATTCCCCCTGTGGACCGGACACGAACTTGCGCCCCCGGATCTGCCGCACCAGGTTCGCCTGCCGGCGCACATCCCGGCGATTGAGGTAGATGCGGTAGCGGTAGCTGTAGAGCCGCGGCACCGGCTTGCGGTACAGCTTTCCCAGCAGGATGAACGCCAGCGCTTCGAACACCGGGGCGGGCGCGCCTTCGAGGAGGTCCGAGATGCGCACCTCGAGCCTCCCGTCACGCAGCCGGATGAAGCTGTCGGCGTTGGCGAAGCGGCAGAACTCCACGCGCAGTTCCGGCGCCGCGGTGCGCGGCTTCAACTCGCGAAACACCCGCGCGTAGGTCTGCTCCGGCGTCTCAAAGAACAGCGAGCTCTGCAAACCCTCGATGAGCGGCGGCCCCTCGGCTGGCACCATCCCTACCAGCGTACCCCAATCGTCCGGGCGGGGCTGGCGGTCCCGGAACCGGGTGCTTAGCCAGCCTGCGCCGCGGGGCCCGCCCAAACCCGGCTGCCGATGCGTTACCCTGGGTTCTTAAAGGAACCCAAAACCGTTGCCCAAGGCCAAAATCACCGCGCTGGGGTGCTACACACCTTCGCACGTGCTAACCAATCAGGACCTCGAAAAGATGGTCGCGACCAGCGATGAGTGGATCATGACCCGCGCCGGCATCCGCGAGCGCCATATCGCCGGCCCGGACGAGGCCACGTCGGATATGGCGGCCGCCGCCGCGCGGTGCGTTCTGGCACAGCGCGGCATCGAAGCCGCCGAACTGAACGCCATCATCGTCTGCACCGTGACGCCCGATATGATGTTTCCCTCCACCGCCTGCCTGGTGCAGCATGCGTTGGGCGCGAAAGGCGCATGGGGCTTCGACCTGATCGCCGCCTGCTCCGGTTTCGTCTACGGCCTGGTCACCGGCGCGCACCTGGTGGCGGCCGGTACCCACCAGAAAGTTCTGGTGATCGGCGCCGACACCATGAGCCGCATTATCGACTACACGGACCGCGCCACCTGCGTGCTGTTCGGCGACGGCGCGGGCGCCATGCTGCTGGAACCCACCGGGGAGGACGAGCAAGGCCCGGACGGCCCGGGCTTCATCGATTTCCTGGGCGAAGTGGACGGAAGCGGCGGCGACGCCCTCAAAATGCCCGCCGGGGGCAGCCGCCTGCCGGCTTCCCACGAGACCGTCGACCAGCGCATGCACTTCGTCCACCAGGAAGGCCAGGCGGTGTTCAAGTACGCCTCCCGCAAGATGTATGAAGTCTGCCGCGACCTGCTGGCCCGCAACAGCGTGTCCGTGGACGACATCGCCTTGCTGATCCCGCACCAGGCCAACCTGCGCATCATCAGGAACGCCGCCGAGCGCCTCGGCATTCCGCAAGAGAAGGTGGTCATCAACATCGAGAGGTACGGCAACACCACCGCCGCCACCATTCCCCTGGCCGCGCGCGACGCCATCGCCGACGGCCGTCTGAAGAAGGGTGGAGTGGTGCTCTTCGCCGCCGTGGGCGCCGGCTACACCGTCGGCGCCAGCCTGTGGAGATGGGCGTATTAGCTTTCCGTGGGGCGGACCCCCGGTCCGCGCGGGACGGCCCGTCCCGCATTCGGAGCGACGATAGCGGCATCTTTAACGGCACAGGCAGGCCGGCCAGGGGGCCGGCCGCGGACCAGGGGGTCCGCCCTACTTGAGCCTCACCCCGGTGGGGCGGCCGTGGGGAACCTCCGTCAGCGCCAGAATGCCGCCGGCATCGGAGGCGGCCTCGAACATTTCCTCGTCGTCCACTTCCACGGCGTAGGTGTGGCGCGGCTCCAGACCGGCGATGAATACCGCCTGCTCTTCATCCAGCGTCACCTCGAATTTCCGGGTGTTGTGGCCAAAGCAGACCAGGGCCTCTTTTAACTCGAGCGGCGGCCCGGCGAGCCGCGGATCGAGCACCGTCGCACGGCCATCCTGGAAGAGCTGCATTGCGCCGTCGAACGCCCCGAACCACATGGCCGAATCGTCCCAGCTCGAACGGATGAACAGCCGGCCGAATTCGGGATTGTAATAGACCAGCGGCACGTGGTAGTAGCTGAGGCCGGGCTGATACGGGTTGGCCCAGAGGAACTCGTAAGGGATGCCGAAGCTGCCGCGCATCAGGAACAGGTCGTGCGTCAACCAGCCTTGCAGCACCTGGCTGGAGGGCGCGTTGGTGTCGTAGGCCACCATGGCGAGTTCGGCGGCGCGCGAGAGCGCCGCCTGGCGGAGGTCCGGATCGCCGGGCTTGGACGTGGCGCCGATGTAGTAATCGTTCTCCGGGGCGGGATACAGCGCCGGGTAGTAGCTCATCAGGTGCTCGATGGGGAAATCCTGGAAGAACGCCGGGCAAGCTTCCCGCAGATCGACGTTGGTGTTGTCGCGCAGGGCGTGCAGAATCTCGTAGAGCGCATAGGCGTCGGCGCGGGGCACCACGCCGCGGCCGGCCTTCAGCGCGGGAGCCATGCGACCCAGCCACCAGGAGCGGACCACGCGTTCCAGTTCCCGCTCGGGCGCCTGCGGCACGTGATCGTAGAGGGCGACCGCGGCCAGCACGCGTCCGCGCACGGCCGCGATGCTCTCGCCGGACGCCGGCGCGGCGATGCCCGTCTGAAGGCGCGCCGCCAGTTCCTTGCGCTGCGCCTCGGTCATCAGGTCCTGGCACCAATCGAAGACCAGGGCCAGTTGGCGGAGATCGCGTCCCTCGCCGAGCGCCCAGCGGAGGGCGCGCCGTCCCATGGCCTGGTCGCCCGATACCTGGTAGTAGAGCGCCGCCGCGAAACCCGGCTCGGGGATGCCGCCATCGCCCGGAGCGGCGGCGCCCGGCATGGCGGTCTCGAATTGGCGCCACCGCTCGCTCGTGCGCTGGCGTTCGCGGCGCAGCAGCCTGAGCCGCTCGGGCCGCAGGAACAGCCGGGGATGCTCGGTGAAGACGGCCACCGGATCGCCGGCCGAGATCTGCGCCTGGAGAAGAACCACCGGCGCCAGCGCCACGAGCGTGAGCTTTGCCCTCATCAGAATCGATTGTGTCATAGCGACACAGCGCCTGCCCGTCCGCTCCCCACCACGAACCCGAATTATGTAGAGAAAATAGTTGTATCTAAAGCAGTTAGGGATATTGACACATGGTTCTCCGATTGCTATTTATTGAGTGAATTGGCGAAGTAAGATTTAGACCCGCCCTCTGCAGCAACTGTTGGCGGGAAGCGTGGGCCGACAAGACAGCGCGCTTGCGGGAGCCGGTGTTGCAGTGGTTTCGCTCGCGATTCCTCTCCTGGCGGTTGCCGCAGAGGGGTTTTTTGGAAAACGGTTTCGACGATCTCTCCATGGGATCAAAGGTAGCGGTAGTTGTCCGGAGTTTCTGGAAGGGAAAATTAGGACGCGGACCTGACCAGGGATGGACGCAAGCAGATTTCAAGCCGGATAGCCCGACGCCGGATTCCAGCCCAACATGGGCGAGCCGCATCGGATAAGGGTCCCGAATGTCTGGGGACGCTTGCCGATGCGGTTTTTCCGTTTTAGGGGGCAGTCCCAACTGCCAGGTTGACAGGCGAAAGCGCCTGTCCCACAGCGCCGCCGATTGTGGGGCAGGCGCTTCCGCCTGCCAAGCCGTGGGCTCAGTACGACAGCGTACCGGTGCGCGGCGCTTCCTCGAGGTTAGGCAGGTACAAAGTCCGGCACCGCTCGCAGCGGTAGATCTCGGCATCGGCGCCGAACTTGCTCTTGACTTCCTCGCCGAAGAAATACCACCGCTTCAAATGGCCGGCGCAGAGTTTGGCTTTTCCGTCCTTCTCATTGCAGGCCCGCATGCGGGGGATGCGCCGTTTCACCTTGGTTCCACCGGCGAGCGTGCACACCAGTTCGGCGATGGGCGCCGGTTTATCGGAGACCGCGTACTTCGGGTTCGCCATAGAGAATCACGAGTATAGCAGGGTCGCGAACAAAACCGGGCTGTCTGTCCCCGCGCTATTTGATCGGCAGACTGGCCGCTTTCGAACTCACTCCGCCGGTGGTCAGCACCACGGGCTGATTGCCGGCCGCCAATCCCGCGGGCACCGTGACGTTGATCTGGTACTCCCCCGGATAACCCGACAGGCCGCAATACGCCACCGGCGCATTCTGGCCGCCCACCGTCACGGTACACGGACTCTTGGTAGTGGGCAGCGCACCGGAAGACCATTTGGCGCCGCTGGCGGGCTGGTTGTTGACCGGCCCCAATCCGTTGCCGTACAACTCCACAACGTCCCCGGCATGCGCCGGATTCGACGTCCAGATCGCGGCCGGATTGGCCGCGTAGGTGGTGGCATCGATGGCCGCCACGATCCCGCTGTTCTGGAACAATTGCGGCGCATACGTCACCAGCGGGATGGTCACCACGTTGCTGTCGACGGTCCCGTCCACCGTCACTTTCACCAGCGCGGAAGTGGCGCCCTGCAATTCCCACGGGATCTGCACGTTGAGCTGCGTTCCGCCCTGGCTGACGAAGGTGAAGTATCCCGGGTACCCGTTGTAATCGGCGGGCTTGCCGTCGTAGGCGCCGGGGACGTCGAAGCTCACGGTCACGCCATCCAGATTCATGGGGTAGGGATAGAACGGGAACTTATCGCCGCCGACATAGGGCGCGGGAATCAACGCGCTGTTGCCCACGTAGAGCGCGTCCGCCAGGTTCGTCCCGTAAATGGAGATATACGAGCCGGCGGCGATATTCGTGCCGCCCACGGCGGCTTCTCCGATACCGGTGACGTTCGGCAAGGGCAGGATGATGCCGTAGTCCGTTCCGCCAAACTCAATCGACATGCCGGCCGCCGTGGCCGTAATCAGCGGATTGGCGCCGGCGGAAGCGCCTCCGTACAGCTCGACCCAGGCAACCCCGTAGTTGTCGGTATTGCACGTGGTCGCGCTGGTGGTGCTGGACGGCGAGCATGCCGGCTCGCCGGACACGCTCCGCAGCGTGGCGCTGTTGCGCGGCGACACGGTAAAAGAGACCGGCGAATTCGCCACCGCAACGCCGGAAGCGTCGATCAGCTTGATGCCGATGGGGCCGGCGTCGCCGCCAACGACAGTCTCGAACCAGCCGCCCGCGGCGTTGACACTCTGGTCGAAATAGATAGCCTGCATGTCGTAGACCACGCCGCTTGGCACAAGGAACAGGTACGGCACGTGGATCGACACGCCAGTGCCCGAAATCGTCACCGCGCCGGTGTATTCGTCGGCGGAGGGAACGGTTCCCGAGAGCGTCACCGTGACGGTCGCCGACGCGCCTCCAGCCACCGTAACACTGGTCTTGTCGACGGCCACCGTGGCGCCTCTCGCCCCTCCGCCGTTGACATCCATGGGAGCGCTCACCGAGACGGAAAGCGCCGCCGAAACCGTCCCCAGGTTGGAGATCCGGATCTGCTTGGACAGCGGCAGCGTGGAGACGGCGCCGAAAGACAGCGACACCGGGTTGGTGCCGTCGGTCGTCACCACCTGGGCGATCACCGCGCTCCCGGTGGCCGCACCCACGTCCAGCCGGCCCGCGCCCACGTTGAGCGCGTCCACATTGTCGCCCCAGGCGTCGCCGGGCGTGTTCTGGGCGGCCGTGTTCATCAGCAGGGCCTTGATCTGCGCCGCGGTGTAGGAGGGATGAAGCTGCCAGAGCAGGGCGGCGGCGCCGGCCACCATGGGCGCCGAGAAACTGGTGCCGCTGGCCGCGATATAGCCATCCGAGCTGTACATATCGCTCGACTGGTCGAACTTCTGGGTGGCCATGTAGATCGCATTGGGAGCCAGGAAATTGTAGTCGACCACTGAGGAATCCGTGGCGTTCCAGGCCGGACCGTCCACGACGTTGGAGCCGCCCGTCGATACGATATCCGGCTTGAGGGCCAAGTTGCCCGGACTCGGCCCGGGAGACGAGAATGCCAGCAACTGGTTGGCGGCCAACGCCGGTTGGAACCCCGGGGAATACAGCGCCGCCGCCTGCTGGTTGTAGACCGCCAGGTCCATCTCCCATCCGGACGTGTCCAGGGTCACCGAACTGCCGGCGTGCGCATCGATGTAGTTCTTGAGATTCTGACCGTCGCTATTGGAGATCATCACCACGGGTCCGTACAGCGGGATGTTCCCGGCGGAATCCTGGGTCTCCACCGGCGTCACCGTGCCCGGCGCGTTCATGTAGAAGATGACGCCGGCGGCTCCGGCATTGTACGCATTGGTGGCCTTGAGTGTGAAGTCGCAGCCGCCCCCCTGCTGGATCAGCGCGATGGCGGGAAAAAGGTCGGGCTGGGTGACGAAGGCGTACTGCGGGATCGCCGCGCAGGCATACCCGTCATTGCCCGCCTGGGCCGCATCGATCACCGGAAACGCCTGGGCGCCCATATCCAGCAGGTAGCCCCCAGCCATCAGGCTATACGCGTCGCTGGTCTGGGCCGCGATGTTCTGCAGCGTGGACGGGCCGCCCAGCAGGCTGACGCTGGGCTGCAGGACGTGCGAGTTCATGGTGGCGCCCACCGCGATCGCCGACGGAGCGTTGGCGGGCGAGCTGATCAGGTTGAAACCGGGAGCCAGGTAGTTATTGAAGTTATACCCGTTTTCGCCATCGTTGCCGGCCGAGACCGCGATCACCATGCCGAGTTGCGCGGCCTTCTCGAAATTATACGCCATGAAGTCGCAGGGCACGCTCGCGGCCTGCCCGCAGGCGGCGCCGGTATCCAGCGGACCGGTAGTGGCGATCGCGCCCGAAGACATGTTGGCGATGTGCATGCCGTCGTTGAAGGCATCCTCGATGGCCTGGACGAAGGCGCTTTCCCAGTTCCCGCCGGCGCCGCCGGGCATGCCGGGGGAGGTCCCCACCTTGTAGTTGCCCAGCCAGGCTTTGGGCGCCATGCCCGAGAAGGAAACCGCCGGACCGGTGTTCTGATTGCCGGCGATCACCGAGGCGATGGCCGTCTCGTGACCGTCCCGGTCGCGCGGCGAGTAGTCGTCCGGCCCCGAATCGTTGGCTACCAGGGTGGGGTCGTTGCTACTGCCCACCGCCAACTGGCGGATATAGCTCCGCGCCACGATCACCTTGTTATTGGTGTACGCGCAATCCTCCGGATGGCCGGTGGTGCACTTGGGGAAGCCCGGCGGCGTGGAGAGCGAAGGATCCTGAAACGCGGCGTGGGTCTGGTCGATTCCCGAGCCGATCACCGCGATCATGATCCCCTTCCCCGCGTTGGATTGCCCGCCCAACGCCGTCCAGGCCACCGGTGCATTGGCGAGGGAGGTGGCGCGGTTAGTCCGCGGCTGCACCCGCCGCATGGCGATCACCCCCTTGACGCCCGCGAGGGACTTCAGCTCTTCGACGCGGTCCGGCGTAGCCGCCACAAAAACCGCGTTCGAAAGGGTATCGACCGCCCCCACCACCGCGAACTTCCGCGACGCCAGTTCAGTTTCGAGGCTCGCCTGGCGGGCGCGGATTTGCGCCCGGTAGTTTTCGGCCGCCACCGAGCGCGTGGCCTCGCGGCTGGTGAAGCGGTCGGCGACCGCCGGATCCTCCAGCACCAGGGCGTAGTGCCGGAGACTCCTGGCTTGTTGCGCGGAGGCGGTGTACGCCAGCGACAGGGAAAGAACGGCGCAGAAGAGCGCGCCACGTACGATCCGGGAAGACATGCTCATTCGACGGGGGGAGGCGGTTTGCGGTTTCCGCTGGTTCACAGGCATAACTAATATGGTGTCATGGAAAACGGGTGGACGCCAAGGGGCGATTTGGCCATCGCTCGGGGCCGCGCGCGGGGTACCGCCTGGGCGCCGTGCGAACTGGGCTGTGAGCTGAAGGTTGGCGAGCTGGAGCAACGGCGCGGGTCTGCCGGCAAACCAGGGTTGTGGTTGCGGCCCTCGCAGCGGGCTGGCGCGCTACAAACTGGTTGGTGGACTATTACTACTCATGAGGGTTGGGCCTCCTCTGGAAAGCACTACCCCTGGAGCCTGGTAGGCGATGGTTCCGGCGATGGCCGCCGCTGGATTCTTCACGCCGAATGTGTGCGTTCGACCGCCGTGTCCTTCGCCAGCTTTGCTGCCTTCGTACTTCCAGTGTTCTTCCTTGAGAAACGGAACGTCGACACGCCAGACGAGCACGGACTTGCCGCGCTTCATCCGTTTGGTAGGATCGATTCCGTAGCGCCAGACGATATACCACCCCGGGTGGTTATAGTGCGACTGGATGGCCCACGGCCGGGTGCTGCCCTTGGATTCCAGCGATTCGATGGGTGGGGGATCCGGACGGCCGCGCAACGACAAGTCCGGGAATCGCTGTTGAGCTATGTCGGGGTGTTTGTGGCGCTTGTATGGGCTGAGCGAATCGAGGGCTCGGACGCCCAAAATCCCGACCACGCCGCTGAAGATGTTGGCTTGCTCGAAATAGAGTTCGACGAGTTCCTCGGCCTTCTCTTCTACAAACTCGATTGCATTGCTAATGTGCGCGATGGTCAGCCCGGGTGGCAACGGAACCAGGCGATCAAAGCCGTCTGTTGAGAGGGCCACGGTCAATTTTGCCTTTTCCGTTCAAGTGTACAACGCCGCTGGTCTTGATCACACGGGTTGAGCCGCTCACGGAAACGGAAGACAGCGCGGGAATGGCCTTTTCCGCCATGGCGAAGAACGCCGGGTCGATCTCAATCCCTATGCTCGTGTACCCGACAGCCACGGCGGCGGCCACCGTGGCACCCGCGCCCATAAAAGGGTCCAGCACGGTGCCGTTCCCGAGCGGGAGGGATGCTCTCACGATCTGGCGCATGAAGGCCTGTGGCTTCAGTGAAGGATGCGGGGCGATCTTGCGTTCTTCGGCACGAGTGGGGGACGACTGGATCACGTCCCCGAATGGTGCGTCCGCGGCGACCCTCCTGAGCCCGCCGGTTTTCCACTTGCGGAGATTGTCTTGCACCCTGCCCTCGCACGGCTTGCGGAACAGGCCCCACGGTTCCCAGGCGGATCGCGGCATGACGGTCACGTTTGGGAATTCCTCGTGCGCGTTCTTGGGCCTGTCCCCGCCGCGAAGGGTCTGGACAAGCCTGATGATCTCGCCGCGCTTTTCAAAACCAGCCGCCATCAGGGGCATGTAAACGAGATGCGAAAGCAACGGACTGCCGGCAATGAACAGGTGGCCACCCGGCGCCAGAATCCGCAGCGCCCTGCCGGCAAAGGACGTGAAGAACGTACTCAACCGCTGAAGGTCCGATTCGGTCAGAACCGTGAAGCGGGGGACCGGATTCCGTTGGCAGCCGTCAAACGACGGCGGTATTCGCCAGACGCCGCCCCGTCCGTTTCGCAGTTTGCGCTTTTCCTCGGTGGTGTATTCCTTCAACCCATATGGCGGGTCGGTGACGATGGCGTGGACGGAACATTCCGGTTGCGCATCCATCCAGACGAGACAATCGGCCAGAAACAGAGTATACAGGCCATCGTTGGCCCCTCCAGACACACCCACGGGTTGCGCGCGGGGCGGCATCATCGCGGCTGCGTGCGAGCTACTCAGGGCGTCTGGCTTCGTCATCGCCGGCCTCCACCCTGGAAAGGTAAAGCTCAATTGCATCAATGAGAAGATCGGCAATTGGCCTGATCTCCCGCACGGCCCTTATCTTGAGGCGCTGATGCAGTTCCATCGGAAGCCGGAAAGTCGACTTGGCCGTCGGGACCAGGGACAACTGTTCTGCCATTTTGCCACCTTTATGGCAGTATGGCATCGGTAGCAAGGAAGATCAAGCACAATCCTGGCGGTGCCGCCGCCATGTCCCGCCCATGGGCCCGGCGTCGGCTCGGAAATGGCGGGTGGGCCGATGAGGGCGTTCGGTAGCGTTCCGGAAGTTCGACTGCGGATGCAGGTTGCCCACCCAGTGCCGCTCGTTCCCCGTTCCGCAATTTCGGCGGGCCGTCCGGGGCGTGCCGCTGAATCCGCTCGACAGGCCGTCTCCTGCGGTAGCTTCCCGTCTGGATTCCGGCCCCAGGTCCGTGCAGATGTCCGGCCTTGGGAAAAACGAGCGGCGTTGGATTGACTCCGCCCTGCGGCCACCCGCAAAGAGGGCAAGATCCAGGCGCGCCGCAAACGCGTCCCTCCAACAACTGCGTTTGCGTTGATGTTGCAGAAAATGGGCCCAAGCCACTCGCGGCGCGGTTCAGTCGCCCCTTACTGGGAAGTACTTCCCGATCAGTTGCGCCACGACTCTGTGACGCTCCGCCCTGCGCGCCTTGTCGTTGGCTCCCTTCTCTACGGCGCGAAGGTAATCCATGGCACCTTGGCCGACCTGGGCATGCTCATCCCCGAGCCGCTTGTCCACATCAGCGGCGAATGAGTCCAGCGCCCTTCGAACGCCAAGTTTATTGTAGGTGAGCTTTGCTGGTCCGAACGCCCGAAGGATCGACGCTGTTGCAACAAAGAGCGTGTAAAAATCGCTCTTGTTGTTCCAGCGCGTGTCTTTGATGTCAGGGAGAACCTGCTGGATGACTTGCAGAGTGTTATCGAACACTCTCTGCATGCGCTTTTGGTCGGGGAATAGATCCTCGTAGTCTTCATATTGCTGGTAGTACGAATCCACAATCGCCGCGCTGCCGCCCTGCGGGCCGTGCAACACACCGATCATGAGCTCGCTGACGTACTCCACGTCGTTCATGCGCCGGATGGCGGCTGGCGTGACGATACGGTTTTCAGCCCAGTATTCATTATCGGCAAGCTGAAGAACGAGAGCCACGAACGGGCCGGAATAGGTTGCATTTCGCAGCTCTTGTGGTTTCAAGGGGGTAAGAAACTTATTGAGGCGGCGAAACATGTCCCGTACCTCATCGTCACTGTCCGTGTTGAGATAGCGAACGACGAACTTGTAGCCGTAAAAGGTACGCTTCTGATCGACCGTCAACCCAGCGAAATCGGCATTGGCCCAGTCGGAGGAAGGGTCCAGCTTGTCGAGGGTGAACTTGTTGTAGTCAGCTTCTTCCGGGTCTTGCTCGGAGCCGACGAACTGGAGAACCGTTCTGACTCTCTGCTGACCGTCCACAACTGCATATGTTGTTTGACCTTCCGGCGTGGTCGTCTGCTGGATGTAGATTTCCGGCACCGGCAGACCCCGCAGGATGGATTCGATCAAATAGCACTTTTGTCGGGCAACCCACACCGGCTTTCGCTGAAACGGAGGCTTGATCTTGAGGTTCCCCTCGCGGTAGCGATCCCGGAACCAAGCGATAGTTTGCACAGATGAGTCGAACGTCATGGTCACAGTCCTCCTTGCGGCGGAAGAAGCTCGCGGATCTGGCGTAGTCCTTCTGCATGATACAGGTGTACGTGTTCCCAAGTGCGGTAAAGCCGCCCGTTTACCTAGCGTCTGGAAAACTCCGGGTAGTTAGCGAGGGATTGAAAGGTGTTGAACCAACGGGCGGAGCAGTCCCTTATCGGCTTAAGCGCAGACGGAAAGCTGAGGCCGTTGAACCGAATCTTGTCCGGCACGAACCATCCAAAGTAGAGATCCTTGCGTCGCGCCGCGGCCCACTCCCGATCCCCACGCGGAAGGTCTAGGCGACGGGGGTAGTGCCACCGTAGGAGTGCGTGCCAAACGGTGTCAAAGAGGAGTTCGTCAACAACGACGACGTCAATATCCGACCCATTCGTAAACTGTCTGGGGAAGTTGTCAGGGCTGAGACTGAATCCAACCTGCGCGCTTCCAACGACCACAATATTCTCCTGATTGACCGTCAAGGCCGTAGAAACATGCGTTCGGAGGTTCTGCAACGCCTTGGGCTGCTCGCGAAAGGCGTACGGCTCGCCAGAGAACACATAGTCCCGCAGCACGTCCGCGACAGGGCGCGTCAGCAGCGCGGACTTGAACTCGGCGATAGTCGGAGGTGGCAACGGGAAACTCGTACCATGTTATCAAGACGGTGGCCGGCCAGGTGTGGATGGCAACCTTTAGCACGGAATTCAAACTCGTGGAAATCCGCGGTTCACGGCCGCTGCTGGGTTGCCAGGCCCAGCGCGGGGGCGCAGCGGCGGCGGCCCGGTATAGCCCTCCCTAGCGAATTGGCAACCAGGCGGTGAAGCCACTGCGCGCCATGGGGTTGGACATCCATGAAGTATCCGGCTGGGGCAGCCGCAGCGCTTCCCGCACGGTCAGCCAGCCATGGGTGAGAGGCATCGAGCTCTTCGTGCCCTTGCGCGTGATCCACTGGAGTTTCCGCTGCCGCTCGCAGGTCTCGGCGAGTTGCAGGGTGGTCCGCGCGTCCTGCGCGACATACTCGAGAACCTCCTGGAAGCGGCCTTGCGCCCAGAGTTGGGGAGCCTTGGCGCCGCTCATGCCGGGCGGCTTGCCCGGCAAACCCATCCCCTGCGCGGCCTTGTCCAGACCGATCGGGTAGCCCAAGGCACAGAACGCGTGAAACATCATGTCCACGTGATCGATCGCACACTCCGCGCAACTGGCGGCGGCTCCTGACTCCTCGGCGAGAATGTCGAAATCGAAGGCCAGCCCGTTCCAGGTGAGGACTTGGAAACCATCGGCCGCCATTTTCGACAGGTACTCGGCCAGGCCCCGGGCGTCCGCCTGGCTCATCCGCTTATCCGGCAGCCCGTCCGGTGTCTTGCCGTGCCAGAGCAGCGGTTCGGCGGCGCCGCTGGCCAGCGTGGCCGCGCAGGAGATGCCCAGCGGGCGGTGCGGACGCCAGTTGAAATCCTCGCCGGGAACGTCCTTGGAAGTTTCGATGTCAAACGCCAGATATCGATGCGCCATTCGGGCCGGGGGCTCCTACCGCCAGTATCCCTTATAGTAGCGGTAGCCGCGGCCTTCCCTGCGCCATTCGGGGCGGACCCACACGGCGTGCGGGTGCGGCGGGCACACCCAGCGGCCGGGCGCCCATACCCACGACCCGCCAGCGAGGTTCCAATACCCTTCGGTCCACATGTATCCGGGACCGGGCGCGTAGCCCATCACGCCGTATCGGGGCGGCGGCGGGCCGTAGGCGGCCACCATGTATCCGCCGCCGCATGCCGTCAGAAGCGCGCCGGACAACACCGCCGAAGCGGCCCGGAGTTTCCGGTTCATCGTAGGTTCCTCCTACGGGGTGGAACGCGGCAGCCCGCTCCGGAGTTGCGCGGGTGAAGCGGACTTAACGTGAAGCGGATTTCATGTTCCAGCCCTGCTAGCATAAACGGTTGATCTCCGTGGTGGTCGTCAATTGGAACCGGAAGGAACTGCTGCGCGCGTGCCTGCGCTCGCTCGGCCGGCAGGCGGACGTGCGTTTCGAGACCATCGTGGTGGACAACGGGTCAAGCGACGGGTCGGCGGAGATGGCCGAAACGGAATTCGGAGTGCGCGTGATCCGCAACCGCGAGAACCGCGGATTTTGCGCGGCCAACAACCAGGGGATGGCGGCCGCGCAGGGGGATTTTCTGGCGCTGCTCAACAACGACGCCGAGGCCGAGCCGGGCTGGCTGGCGGCGCTGCACGAGGCCTGCGCGCGGCGGCCGGACGTGGGCATGGCGGCCAGCAAGGTGCTGGTGTGGGAGGACCCCGGGCGCATCGACAAGGTGGGCCACGCCATCTGGCCGGACGGACAGAACCGCGGGCGCGGCAGCGGCGCGCGCGATCGCGGGCAGTACGACCGCGAGGAAGAGGTGCTGTGGCCGGATGGCTGCGCCTGCATGTACCGGCGGGCGATGATCGACCGGATCGGCGGGTTCGACGAGGACTTCTTCGCCTACGGGGACGACGCCGAGCTGGGACTGCGCGCGCGCACCGCCGGCTGGACGTGCATCTACACGCCGCGGGCGGTGGCGCGGCACCACCGCGGGTCGACGCTGGGGAAGGATTCGGCGCGGCGGCTGATGCTGATCGAGCGCAATCGCGTGCTGCTGGCGCTCAAGCTGTTTCCCTGGAGCCTGCTGTCGTTGAATCCGTTCTACGCGGCGGCGCGGGTGGCGGCGGGCGCGTGGTCGGCGGCGCGGGGTGAAGGAGACACGGCGTATTTTCCGGGGCCGCGGGGCAAGCTGGCGATGGCCTGGGCGCTGGTGCGCGGCGATCTGGAAGCGTTGCTGCTGGCGCCTCGAATGTTGCGCAAGCGGCGGGCCATGGGCCGGTTGCGGAAGCTCACGCCGGGCGAGGTGCGGCGGCTGATCCTGGCCAATCGCTTGCCCTTACGGGAGACGGTATGAGCGCCTGCGCGGTTTGCGGGACCGAGGACTGCGAGCGCGAGTTCCAGGCGTCCGACCGTCTGTACCACACCACCACCGAGCGGTTTTCGGTGGTGCGCTGCCGGGCGTGCGGGCTGCTGCGCCTCGATCCGCGGCCGGACGCGGAGGCGCTCGGCCGCTACTATCCCGGCAACTACTGGTTCGCGCCGGATGAGAGCGCCGCCAGCAAGTTGGAGGAACGGTACCGCCGGCTGGTGTTGCACGACCACGTGCGCTTCGTGCGCCGGGCGATTGGCGAATCGCGGGCGCGCGGGCCGCTGCTGGACGCGGGCTGCGGCGGCGGGCTGTTTCTGGGCATGATGCGCGAGCGCGGGTTTCGCGTGCTGGGACTGGATATCTCGCGCGAGGCCGCGGCCATCGCCTGGCGGCGGCAACGGGCGCCGGCGGTGTGCGCAGTGCTCGAAGCCGCGCCGTTTCCCGCCGGAAGCCTGGCGGGGCTGACACTGTTCCACGTGCTGGAGCATCTCGCCGATCCCTGCGCCTACCTGCGCGCGGCGCACGAGCTGCTGGCGCCGGATGGGCGGCTGATCGTGCAGGTGCCCAATGCCGCGTCGTGGCAGTGCCGCCTGCTGGGCCGGCGATGGAACGGCATGGACGTTCCGCGTCACTTGTGGGACTTTCGCGCAAGCGACATAGTGAAGCTGATGGAGCGATGCGGGTTCGAAGTGGTGCGGCGGAAGTATTTCTCGCTGCGCGACAATCCGGCCGGGCTGGCCAGCAGCCTGGCGCCAGGGCTCGATCCCATGGCGCGGCGCGTGCGGCGCGTGCCGGAGGGGCGGGGCGCGCGGCTGCTGAAGGACGCGGTGTACCTGGCGTTGGTGGCGGCGGCGCTGCCGTTCGCGCTGCTGGAGGCGGCGTGCGGCGCGGGGGCGACGGTGATGATCGAGGGGCGGCGCATATGAGGTGCGAAGGCGGCCAAAGGCATGATTTGCCACAGATGAACACAGATAAACACAGATCGAAGAGGATCGGCTTATCCGTGTTTATCTGTGTTCATCGGTGGCCCAAAATGCTTTCTCCGGATATGCCGGTGGCGGTGACCGTATGAGTTACACCGGGCTGGCTTATCGCCTGCCGCGGCCGCTGCGGCGGCACGTTCTGCACTTCGAGGCGGAGATCGAGCGCGCGGTCGAGGCGCTGGCCGCCGCACTTCCGCCGGGCGCGCGCGTGTTGGACGCGGGCGCGGGCGAAGGCCGCTACCGGCGCTTCTTCGCCGCCCAGCGGTACTGCGGCGTCGACCTGGCGGTGGGCGACGCGGCCTGGGATTACAGCAAGCTGGACGCCGTGGCCGACTTGACGCGGCTGCCGTTTCGCGATGGCACATTCGATGCCGCGCTGAATGTCGTGACGCTCGAACACCTGCCCGAGCCGGGGCGCGCGCTGACGGAGATATCGAGAACGCTCGCGCCGGGCGCCATGCTGCTGCTGGCGGCGCCGCAGGACTGGGAGATCCACCAGGCGCCGCACGACTACTACCGGTACACGCGGCACGGGCTGGAGTATCTGCTGGCAAAGGCGGACCTGGAAGCGCGTGAAATCCGGCCCGCCGGCGGATATTTCCGGTTGCTCGCGCGGCGGCTGCTCAACGGACTACAATTCTTTACAGGAGGCTGGCGCTGGCTTGGCTTTCCGGTGGCCGCGCTGTTGCTGATCCCCCCGGCGCTGGTTTTGCCATTCCTTGATTTCCTGGACACGCACAAGAATTTCACGCTGGGGTACGTCTGCCTGGCGCGCAAAAAGGACACAATTTGGACGGAGTCATCGTAGTTGACAAAGCGGCGGGTTGGACCTCGCACGACGTGGTGAACAAGATGCGCCGCGTCGCGAACACCGAGCGGGTGGGACATCTGGGGACGCTCGACCCCGCGGCTACCGGAGTGCTGCCGGTGGTGGTGGGCAAGGCCACGCGACTGGCGCAATTCTACACGCGCAGCGACAAGCTTTACGAAGGCGTGGTGCGGTTCGGCTGGGCGACCAACACCTACGACCGCGAGGGCGCGCCGGCCGGCGAGAAACGCGAGGTGGTGGTGGACCGGGCGGAGCTGGAAGGCTTGCTCGACCGGTTTCGCGGCGAGACGCGGCAGACGCCGCCGCCGGTATCGGCCAAAAAAGTGGACGGGAAACGGGCCTACGAACTGGCGCGCAAGAACATTGCGGTGGCATTGGAGCCGGTGACGGTGCAGGTCTACGAACTGGAACTACTGAGCGTGGAGGGCGCGGACGCGCGGCTGCGCGTACACTGCTCGGGCGGCACGTACGTGCGGTCGATCGCGCACGACCTGGGGACGCTGCTGGGATGCGGCGCGCATTTACACGAGCTGCGGCGCCTGGCGAGCGGCGAGTTCGAGATCTCCAGCGCGCGGACGATTCCGCAACTGGAGGCGCTCGGGGCCGAGGAGCGGCTGATCGACGCCCTGGTGCCGGCCTCGGAGATGCTGCCGGCGATGGCGAGCGTCTACGTGGAAGAGGCCAGCGTGCGCGACATCCGCAACGGGCGTAACTTCCCCGCGTCGCCATTCCGCGCGGTGACCGATGCGAAGTATGTGAAGGCGGTCACTCGGCAGGGGGAGTTAGTGGCCGTCGGCGAGCTGGTGGTGCCGAACTTATATCATCCGATGGTGGTATTATAACCGCGGTGTTCATTGAGGCCGGTCGATACTCGTCCGGTCGTCCCGGCTTGACCGCGCGACCTCGTCATTGAGCGAACGCGGCAACCGCAAGGGATAGGTTCGCGTCTCCTTCATCGCTTGATCCCCGTTATCGCCTCTCGCGGGTGCAGGACCTCCACCCCAAATCGGGCGGCGGCGGTTCCATAGTCCCGCACGTCGAATGTCAACGGGGCGGGCGGCGCGCCAGATGGCAACGGGCCGGCGGTGACGCCGTAATCGCGCCATAATCTACCTATGCGGCCAGTCGTCGCGGCGCTCGCCGACCAACTAAACCAATGACCCTCTACCGTCTTGTCTGGTGCGAACTCGCGCTGTCCTGGGCGGTGTGGTGTTGCGTGCCCATCTTTCGCGCGCCGCACAACCAGAAGCGCCCATCCATTACCGCCCGCGGCCCCACGCTGCTCGGCCTTCTCTTCGAGATATCGGCTTATTGCGTGGCGGTCTCATTTCGCCAGCCGGCGGCTGCCATTTTCTGGCCGCGTCTGCTGGCAACCGCGATTTCCGCGCCGTTCGGGGTGGCCGTGATGTGGACCGCGGTGGCGCACCTTGGCCGGCAGTTTCGTATCAACGCCGGGCTATACGCCGACCATGAGCTGGTGAGCAGCGGCCCGTACGGCGTGGTCCGCCATCCGATTTACGCATCCATGCTGCTGATGCTGGTGGCCACGGCGGCGCTGGTGACGCGCTGGAAGTGGGGTGTGGCGGTGATCGCACTGTTCCTCATCGGCACGGAAATTCGTGTGCGCGCGGAAGACCGCCTGCTGGCCTCGCGTTTCGGGGACCGGTTCACCGCCTACCGGCGCCAGGTGGCCGCGTACCTCCCGCTCGTCCGCTGATGTGGCCGCCGGCCGGCTGCGTATACTGGAGTTCATGAGGCGTGCCGCCGTTCTGGGTTTCGCAGCAGCGTCGGGCCTGTTGTGTGCCCTCTTTGCCCAGCGCCCATTTCGCGAATACCCGGCTTGGGAATACAACAACTTCCCCATTCCTCCCGATTACAAAGTCCCCGGCGAGTGGTGCTTCGCCCGCCTTATGTACCCGTCGTACCACCTGCAGACCGACTGGCAGTTCAAGCCCGGCCTGGACTGGCGTGAGGGCCGCACCAACTGGACCATCGATTACCCACGCTCGGACCGGCACCTCGCGCTGGCCATCCGCCGCCTGACCCGCATCGACGCCAGGAGCGTGGAGCAGCCCATCAACCTGGATGACGAAACCGACGACGTTTTTAACTACCCGTGGCTTTACGCAGTGGAAGTGGGCCACTGGGAACTTACCGACGCCCAGATCGCCAGGTTTCGCGAGTTTCTTCTGCGCGGCGGCTTCTTCATGTGCGACGATTTCCACGGGACGGTGGAATGGGACGTGTTCGTCAAGACCATGAGCAAGGTCTTCCCCGGCAAGCCCATCCTGGAAATTCCCGATAACGACCCCATCTTTCACACCGTGTACGACCTGGACGAGCGCTACCAGGTGCCCGGGTTTCAATATGTCTACTCGCACCGGATCTGGGAGAAGGACGGCAAGACTCCGGAGTGGCGCGCCATCCACGACGAGCGCGGCCGCATCATCGTCGCCATCTGCCATAACATGGACCTGGGCGATTCGTGGGAAAACGCGGACGATCCGCGCTACGAACAGCACTTCTCCGCGCTGGGGATTCGATTGGGAGTCAATTACATTACTTACGCCATGTCGCATTAGTGGCGGTCTTTCAACCCGGACGGGCGCCCCGGCCGATCGCGCAGTCCGAGGTTCCACTCATCCCGCGGCGCGCCGCTTGTGGCGCTGCCAGCGGGGCCGCGAATTGTCCTGCCCGGCCGGCGCATCCTCGCCGTCATCCCGGACTTCCGTGTGGTCCGGCCGATGAGATCGGCGATGGCGATCCCGGCGTCGCGGCGGTAAGCCGGAAGAATGGCCGGGAACTTCGACTTAGTCTACTTCAGAATCTCGTCCAGATCGATCGTGCCGCCGCCCAGAAGCTCCGTCCGGAACTCGCCCGAACGCACTTCGGCCGCCCCGGATGTGTAAACCCAAACGTGCTTCCGTACAGGATACAGCACCCAGATTTCCAGCGCGCCGTTTCGCGAGTACTCCTCGATCTTGCCGTCCACGTGGTCGGCGGTCTTGTCGTCGGAGATCACCTCGACAACCAGTGCCGGAGAACCCAGGTAGTAGTCGCCCGCCTGCTGGTCCGAGTGAGTGATGCTGACATCGGGCTGCAGGCAGCTACGGTCTCCCATGCGGTAACCCGTCTCCATGTAGACCGCGCCCAGAGCCCCGGCGCGGCCGCGCGCGCGCGCCTCCGCCAGCAGGATACTCAAACGCTCGTACACCCGGTGCACGATGTCCGCGTGCTTCAATTTGGCTGGTGGTAATTCGATTACCTCCCCGCGAAGAAGCTCCAATTTGCCAGGCTGGTCCGGCAGGCGTTCGAACTCCTCGAACGTTATGCGCGCGGTGACTGAACTGGTCATGGATCCCGCCTCCACTCTTACTATACCCAATTCGCCCCCGAAACCCCCGCCGCCGCACGCGCGTTTACAATACTTACAGGTGACGCATGAAACGTTTCCTCCTGGCATGTCTGGCCGCCTCCACGCTGTTCGCCGATGGCAACGGCGGCATTCCACCGCGCCCCCGGAGCACGGACTACCCGGTTCAGCAGACCACGGACGGCCTCACTCTGGCCGCCGCCCTGCTGACTCCCGCCGAGGCTAAGAAGGTATTCACCGCCGACCTGGACCGCGCCGGCTTCCTGGTCTTCGAGGTGGCCGCCTATCCCGCCGAGGGCGCCCGCCTGGATGTCTCGCCCGACCAGTTCACGCTGTCCCTGGGCAAAGAAGGGACCCTGCTTGCGACCTCGTCTCCCGAAGCCGTCGTGGAAGCCATGTATCAGGGCAAGCGCTCCACGCCGCAGGCGCCCGGCAAGGTCCAGGTTTATAACACCGCCACCGTCGGCTACGAGACGGGAAGCGCCGGCCGGCGGGGCGGATTGTACGCGGGAGGCGGCACCGAGGTCGGCGTCGGCGATCCCGGAGCGGCCCCTGTGCCGCCATCCTCGCCCTCGCAGCCACGCATCGACCGCGACAGCCTGCAGGTGGAGCTCGCCAGCCGCGAGTTTCCGAGCACCGCGGCCGCCGGCCCGGTGGCGGGCTATCTGTATTTCGAGAAGACGGTCAAACCGAGGAACGGCGCCTACGAACTCAGGTTCATCCGGACCGGTGTCAGCGGCCAGCGAATGGTGCTGCCGGTGCCCGCCAAAAGCGGGAGGTGACGCCCTCAGCCCGCCAGAATCTTCTCCGCCGCCGCGCGGCCCATGCGGATACAGTCGGGGATTCCGATCCCCTGGTAGGCGTTCCCCGCGAGGTGCAGACCGGCGACGGAGGCGGCGCGCTCGCACATCTCGCGCAGACGGGCGGGATGCCCCACGGTGTACTGCGCCATCGAGCGCGGCCAGCGGAAGATGCGGCGGAACCGCGCCGGCGCCGTCACCTGGGCGATCTCGCGCAGTTCGTCCGTCACGATGGCCGCCACCGCGTCGTCGGATTCCTCGAGCACGGCGGCGTCATCGCGCCCGCCCAGGAAACAGCGCGCCACCACTTTGTCCTCGGGCACGCGGTAGGAGAACTTGGTGCCCACCCAGGTGCAGGCCACCAGGCGGCGGCGCTCCTTGCGCGGCACCAGGAATCCGAATCCGCGGGGCGGGCGTGCGAAATCGCGGGCGTCGTAACCCATGGCCACCGTCATCGACGAACTGTAGGGCACGGTGCCCAGCAGCTCCGCGAGGCGCGGGTCCACGCCGCTCAGCAGCCCGGCCGCGCTGTGCGCCTCGCAGGCCACCACCAGCCGGCCGGCTTCCAGCCAGTCGCCCGCCAGTCGGATGCGGAACCCGGCGCCGGTGCGCTCCACCGCTTCGGCCCTCGCCTGGCGCACTTCCACGGTGCCGCGGATGGAGGCCTCGATGGCGTCCACCATTTGCCCCAGCCCGCCGCGCAGCGTGCGGAACAACGGCGGCGGCTGCTGGTTCGAGCGTGCGCGCGCCGCCCGGGCTCGTTCCGCCAGCACGCCGCGCGTCAGGCTGCCGTACTGGCCGGCCAGTTCCACGAACCGCGGCAGCACGCTCGAGACGCTCAGTTCGCTGGGGTTCCCGCCGTAGACGCCGGAGAGCAGCGGCTCCGCCAGGTAGTCCACCGCTTCGCGTCCGTAATGTTCTTCGATGAACTCGGCCACCGACTGGTCGGTCGAGCGCGGCCGGGGTGCGCGCAGCAGCTCCAGGGCCATGCGGAGTTTCGTGCCCAGGCCGACCAGACGCGTGCCCAGCAGCGGGAATATCCGCGTGGGCACCATCATCATCAGGCCGTCGGGCAGCGCGACCAGGCGCCCGCCCTTGCGCACATACGTCACGCGCAAATGGTCGTTGGAGCCGATCACCTGGTCCGCCAGCCCCAGGTCGCGCAGCAACTCGAACGCCGCCGGCTTGGCCGACAGGAAGCTGTCCGGCCCGGCTTCGATGGTGCAGTCTTCGACGCGCTCGGTCTGGATGACGCCGCCCAGCCGCGGCCGCGATTCGACGATGGTGGAGGCGACGCCGCCCTTGGCCAGATAGTAAGCCGCCGAAAGACCCGAGATGCCGCCGCCGATGATGACTACGCGAATAAGACGCTCCTGAGACTCAACTGCATGACAGGCGGGTGGGCCGCGAGGGCGAGCTTCGCTCGCAGGGCCGCGCCCAGAGGGCACCCGCAATCGGCCGCAGGTTGACAACCTGCCCCACAGAGCAGCGGAGCCGCAACCCAGCCGCGCGGGATATTCCGGGCTGCCGGGGGCCGGATCGTCTCGCGCGCAGGCGAGCTCCGCTCGCCGGGCCGATTACGGGTGCCCTCTGGGCGGGGCCGCAGGCTGCCAGCCTGCCCCACATAAAACCGTCGCGGCGCGCAAAGAATTTGACAGGTAGTAGTACATACCTTCAGCCAGGCTACACGCCGATAACTCTTCCGGCTACCGCGGCTAGCGCGCGCGTGAACGTGGGAGAACCGTTCAGCGACTCCGGGCGCGTCAGTTCGATCCCGCGCGCGGCGGCGTACTCGCGAAACCCGATGTCGATGTCGTACAGCACTTCCACGTGGTCGCAGACGAACCCGATCGGGTCCACCACCACCTGGCGCACTCCTTCGGCGGCGTAGCGGTCCAGACAGGATTCCACCGTGGGGCCCAGCCATTGGCCGCCGGTCATGCCCTGGCTCTGGAAGGCGAAGTCCCAATCGGCGAGGCCCGCGCACTCAGCCACGACGGCGGCGGTGGCTCGCGTTTCCCGTTCGTATGGATCGTCCGCCGCCAGCGCCTTCACAGGCAGGCTGTGGGCGGTAAACAGCAACCGCTTACCCGGCCCCAGGAGCGGTGTCAGGCGTTCGGTAAACGCGTCGATCAGCAGCGGCTCGTAGGGATAGCTGGTAGCCCAGGCGATTTCGGCGGTCACTCCGGCTTCGCGCGCGGCCTCCTCGGTGCGCCGGATGTACAGGCCCACGCTCAATTCCGAGTATTGCGGCGCCAGGCACACGGCCGCCAGCCGTTCGATACCCGCGGCGCGAACCTGGTCCATGGTTTCGCGGATGAAGGGGTTCCAGTTGCGCATGCCGAAGAACACCGGGATGCCCAGCAGTTCCTGAAGCGCTTCGGCTTGCGCCCGGGTCCAGCGGAGCAGCGGCGAGCTTCCGCCGATTGCCTGATAGCGGCGCTGGACCTCCGCGGTGACCTCGGGCGATTCCGGCCGTCCGCCGCGCACGAACGAAAGGTAACGTTCCACGTCTTCCACTCGCTCTGGCGCACCGTGCGCCAGCAGCAGGACGGCGGACTTCATGGACGGAATTCCCGCACCATCTCCACCACGGCCTTGACGTTCTCCACCGGGGTGTCGGGCAGGATGCCGTGCCCCAGGTTGAAGATGTGCCCAGGCCGCGTGCCCGTGCGTTTCAGCAGTTCGTGAACCTTGGCACGCAACTCGTGGAGCGGCGCGAACAAAGCCACCGGGTCGAGGTTGCCCTGAATGGCGGCGCGGTAACTGACGTCCATCCAGGCCTGGTCGATGTTGATGCGCCAGTCCACGCCCATCACATCGCCGCCGGCCGCGTGCAGTTCCTTGAAGAAGCCGGAAGCGCCGGTGCCGAAGTGGATCACCGGAGCGCCGGTGGAGCGGATGCGTTCGATGAGGGCGCGCGAGTACGGCGCGGCGAAGCGCACGTAATCGTCCGACCCGAGGGTGCCCACCCAACTGTCGAAAACCTGGATGGCGCGCGCGCCCGCCGCCACCTGGAGGTGCGCGAACGGCGCCAGCACGTTGACGATCTTGCCCATCAGCCTGCGCCACAGCGTCTCGTCGCTGTACATCAGCTTCTTGGTGCGGATGAAATTGCGCGAGGCGCCGCCTTCGATCATGTAGCTCGCCATGGTGAAGGGCGCGCCCACGAACCCGATCACGGGGGCCTTGCCGGCCAGCGCCCGCACCACCTGCTGAATGGCCTCGCCCACGAAGCCCAGGTCGTCGGTGTTGGCGGTGGAGAGCGAATCCACGTCGTCGGAGGTGCGCACCGGGTTGTCGATGGCCGGGCCTTCCCCGGCGGCGTAGCGCAGCTTCAGCCCCATGGGAATCACGGGCAGCAGCAGATCCGAAAAAATGATGGCGGCGTCCACGTCCAGCACTTCCATAGGCTGAAGCGTCACCGCGGCGGCCAGGTCGGGCCGCCGGCAGATTTCCAGAATGCCGTGCTTCTCGCGGATCTGGCGGTACTGCTTCATGTAGCGTCCGGCCTGCCGCATAAACCATACCGGTCTCACGTCCGTGGGACGCCGCCGGCAGGCGTCCAGGAAACGGCTGGTCATTGGAGCCACGCGCATGGCTGATCCGTCCTGTCTTCGCAAAAGAACACTCGAAATTCCTTTGGCTTATGTTTAGCGGCCCATTGGCGGCCGTTCACGAAATACGGTTTCGTCCATACCTCGCTGTCAATTGTTCGACGTGCGATTACCGAAACCGCCACGCTCGCCCGCGCGGGGTATCCCGTCCGCGGGTCCATAATATGGGCGTAGGTGCGTCCTTCCGCCCGGAAAAACTTCTCGTAACTTCCCGAGGTCGATAGCGACTCGTCCTTCAGAAATACCTTGGCCGCCGCGCGGTCGCGGTTCCAGGGGTCCTTGATCTCGACCGGCCAGCCCCGCGGCTCGGCCAGCGGAGCGCCCATGGCGTAGATGCTGCTGTCGGAGCCCGCCACCAGCGCCGTCTCCACCCCGTACCGCCGCAAAACTTCCGCCATCCGATCCACGGCGTAGCCTTTACCTATTCCCCCGGGATCCAACTCCACCCCAGGCCGGTCGAACCGGACCGTGCCCGCCGCGCTATCGAGCTGGATGTGCCGGTAGCCCACCCGGGTCAGGGCCGCCGCCACCTCCGCGCGGTGCGGCAAGTGGCCCGACCCCTGGTAGAAGCCCCAGACTTTCATCAGGGGCCCGACCGAGATATCGAACGCTCCCTGGCTTTCGCGGCTGTACTCCACCGCCGCCGCCAGCAGCCCGAACAGCTCCGCGGACACCTTTACCGGCCGCCCGCCGGCCTCGCGGTTGACCTGGCTCCACTCGCTCTCGGGCCGATAATTCGAAAGCATTTCGTCGAGGCGCCGCGCTTCCTCGAGGGCCGCGTCCGCCGCCGCCTCCATTTTCACGCGGTCGAATCCGTACAGGGCCACCGAAAACGTGGACCCCATGGCGCCGGCGCTCTTATCCAGGCGCAACAGCTCGGGGCCGGGCGGCTGTCCGGGACAGATCGCCGCCAGACCCGCCAACAGAAACAAAACCATCACAACCTGTTGCAACCAACAGCATACAACGGCGGCAACGGAAAACAAAGGATTTAGGAAAAATAGACGGGAGCCGGGGGCTGGCGGGAGAATTGAGAGATTCCGAACGTTTCGCCGGATTGTGCGGAATGGATTGCAGAAATATTCAGCAGCGGTCAGTCGGCGTTGCGCTTCCCGAGTCCCTCCGCACTCAGGGTGGCGACGAGGGTGGTCAGAATCCCCTCATCGTCAACAGGCAACATTTCAGCGCGTCCCTGCCGTTGACGATAGCCTCTTCCACCGTCGCACCGTCCGAGATGCAGAGGGGCACATAGGGGAACTCGATCAGATAACCCGTACCCTCCTCGGCGATCATGGGGCGAACAGTGAACCGGTACTGGTCGAGCTTCAGATCGTCGCGCCTCATTGGGTCTTCCTGTTCCGGTGGAGCGCCCGCACATCTACAGGGTCGTCGGGCACTTAAACAGCGCGAACGTGGAGGGAGAGCTTGCCGCGCGAGAAGGCGACCGCGTCCGTCAGCCCGGAAAGAACGTCCGATGCCACGCGGGACCGCCGCGCTTTCCCACCGTGCAAAGCTGGCGGTTCGGCCGTTATCGTTTGCGTGCAGCCACGTTGATGCGGCGGAAAGTCTCGAAGCACCTACCGTCGTCCTGTCGCGTCTCTTCGATCATTCGCTTGATGACATACTCCCGGAAACGCGGTTTTGCCCTATCCGGGACATGCGCGAGAAACGGCACAAGGCTGGGCTGGTCGATCCACTTGATCGTCTCCTCCGCGTCCGGAAAGTACCGGTCCGCGTTTTCTCCCCAGACGCGCCCGTCGTCCATTCCGCTCGCATCCACCAAAGCCGAGTAGTCCTCGACGGAGGTCATGTACCAAGGCCAGTCGAATCCGGCAAAATGGACCGCGAATTCCTCCGCTGACATGGCTTCCCGAACGACGGAAAAAAAGTGCGAGCAGTTTCCCTCTCCCGCGAAGTTGAAACGGAGCCTTCCACCTCGGCGCAAGGCGCGGCCGACATTCAGGAACAGACGCTTGTGGTCTTTGATCCAGTGGAGCGTGGCGTTGGAGAACGCAACGTCGAACTGCTCGATGTAGTTGAGGTCGTCGATGTCCAGCAGGAGGAACCGCAGGTTCTCCCGTTCCTTTGATCGAGCCGCCTCGATCATGCCTCGTGAAGCGTCGATGCCGATCACCTCACCATTGGGAACAAGATCGGCAAGCTGTGAAGTGAGGGCGCCATCCTGTAACGGGTCGCAATTTTCCCGCGTGTAGCGAGCCGATTTTCTCAGATTAGTCCCCGCCTCGCTGGAGGGGATCGAGAAGCAGTACCGGAACCAAGCGTGCCAAACTCGGCGGGATCGCCCTCGCCCACTGCACCTATCCCATCCCTGTCCAAGAGCTGTGTAGGATATCGAAGTGAGCGGAAGAACTCCCCCAGACACCCATCCAAAAGAGCTCTCCCGCCGCAGAATAGACCTTGAGAGTTACCGCTCCCAGAGGCAGATCCTATGCAGATCCTACACCCATTTGCCGGGTCGGTGCAGCAGTATGCCGAGCAACTGGCCGACCCCGATCGTTATCGTCCCGACCACTGTCCGCAGTGCCATATCAAACACCCGCTCACCGCGCACGGCTTCTATGTCCGCACGCTCCTCGACACGGCCTTCGATGGCGTCATCCGCGTTCGCCGCTACTTGTGCGAGGCCTGCCGGCGTACCGTATCCTTGCTGCCCGACTTCGTCTTGCCTTACCTGCGCAGCAGTCTGACGGTGATCGCGCTGTTCCTCATCGCCCGTCTGTTCCGCGGGCAAACGATCGAGGACGCCGCCCGAACCGCACCGCCCCCGATGCCGTACCAGCGCGGCCAGTTCTGGATCCGCCGCTTTCGCGCCCAGGCCGAAGCGTTGTGCGCCACGCTGGCCGCGCTGATCCAACCCCCTCCCGCGCCCGACTTCGTCCACCGCGCCCTGGCCATGCTCCAATCCGCCGGCTGGATCGCCGCTCACCGTTTCCTGTTTGCCGGCGTGCGCTGCCACCTGCTGGGCTGGCCCCGCGGTCTCGCTCCCGACGGCCGCCGCGCCGCATTTTCCCCCGCCGCCACGCCCGCCTGAGCCTCCCCACACACCATTTGCATGGAACCCCGCCCGCCTTTCTCCGTACGCTTGGGTCCAGGAGAAAAACCCTACTCTATGGACGAAAAAGCCGAAAAAGTCGCGATCTTCCGTTACGGGCTCATCGCCCCGCTGGTGCTGGAAACGCTGCCCCGCGGCGAACTCACCAGGCGCGCCCAGGAACTCGCCGCCCGCCTCTACGAAATTCCCCATTCCACCCGCCGCCAGGTCTCGGTGGACACGCTGCTGGATTGGTCGCTGCGCTATCGCCGCAACGGTCTGGCCGCCCTATCGCCCAAACCGCGTCAGGATCGCGGCCAGGCCCGCGCCGTCGCGCCGGAAACCGCCGCGCTCATCGAACGCCTCAAACGCGAGAACCCGCATCGTACCGGCGCCACGCTGCTGCGCGAGTTGGCGTTGGCCGACGAGCGCAAGCAGCCTGGCCTGTCGGCTTCCACGCTCTATCGTTTCCTGCGCGCCCACGGGCTCACCGAACGTCAACTCCTTCTCGACAAGGCCACCGCGCACAAAAAGTACGAAGCCCAGTTTGCCAATCAGATCTGGCAGTCCGACATGCTCTTCGGCCCCTGGGTCGAGCGGCCCAACGGCGGCAAGATGCAGGTCTTTCTCCAGGCCACCCTCGACGACGCCAGCCGCCTCATCCCGCATGCCCAGTTCTATCCCAACCAGGGGCTCGATGCCTTTCTCGATTGCCTGCGCCAAGCCATCGCGGCCCGCGGTATCCCCATCCGGCTCTACATGGACAATGCCAAGATCTATCGCTCGCCGCAGTTGGCCCGCATCGCCGCCTCCCTCGGCATTTTCATCGTGCACACCCCTCCCTATCAGCCCGAAGGCCGCGGCAAGATCGAACGCTTCTTCCGCACCGTGCGCGAACAGTTTCTGGCCTAACTCGATCCCAAAGCTCTGCTGTCCCTGGAGCAATTCAACGAGCGCTTGGGCCACTGGATCGAAACCGTCTATCACCGCGCCGAGCACAGCGCTTTGGATTCCACCCCGCTGCTGCGCTGGCAGCGCGATATCGAACAGGTCCGCCAACTCCCGCCGGCCACCGATCTGCGCCGCCTGTTCTTCCATCGCCTGGATCGCCTGGTGCGCCGCGATTCCACCTTCCTGCTGCACAACCGTTTCTTCGAAGCGCCGCCGCACCTGGCCGGCAAACGCATCGAAGTGCGCTTCGATCCCCTCGATCGACGCAACTGGAGATTTACTTCGAGGGAAAACCGGAAGGCGTAGCGCGCCTCGTGGATCCCGTCATCAATGGACTACTGCCGCCACGGGAAAAGGGAGGAGCAGTAACCATGATGGAAACTTTCTTCGGTTTCAAGAAAACGCCGTTCGCCGACAACCCCGATGCCAAGCAATTGTTCGCCTCGCAAGCCTGGAATCAGGTCAAGGCGCGGCTCCAGTTTCTGGCCCATCATCACGGCGCCGGTCTGCTCACCGGCGAAGTCGGCTCGGGCAAGTCCACCGCCGCGCGCACCTTCACCGCCGCACTCAATCCCAACCTGTACAAGATCCTCTATGTGCACTTGACCTCCGGTTCGGCTCTGGATCTGCTCCGCCAACTCGCCCTGGAACTGGACCTGGAGCCGGCGCACTTCCGCGGCGACCTGGTGCGCCAGATCGCCGACGCCATCGTGAGTCTCAACCAGAGCAAAAAGCAGCATCCCATTCTGATCTGCGACGAAGCTCAACTGCTGCCCCATCCCGCCCTGGAACAACTCCCGCTGCTGTTCAACTTCGACATGGATTCCTCCCACTATCTCACCCTGTTGCTGGTCGGCCAACCGCTGCTGCGGCGCACGCTCTCGCTGCAGATGCATGAAGCGCTGCGGCAGCGCATCGGCGTGCAGTATCACCTGGAAGGACTCACGCGCGACGAACTCGACGCCTATCTGACGCAGCAACTCAAAGCCGCCGGGGTGTCGCAGCCGCTGTTTGACGATACCGCCCGCCAAGCGATCTATCAAGCCACCAAAGGCATTCTGCGCAAGGTCAACAAACTGGCCATGACGGCCTTGCGCCTGGCCGCGGCGAGTAAGTCGCAAACCGTGAATGAAGCCATCTTACTCGATGCCACGACCGAGGCGATGCTATGAAAGCCGCCGCCACTCAATCGACTCCCAAACCGGCCGTGGTGTCGCTGGCGCAGTTACTCGCCGAGCAACCGGCCGCCCCGCCCCCCGGCTGGATCGAGCCGGGACTGTTGCCGCCGCAGGGCATCCTGTTTGTGGGCGGCGAGCCCAAGGTGGGCAAGAGCCTGCTGGTCGCCAATCTCGCCCTGGCGCTGGCCGCAGGCAAAGACCGCGCCGGTTTCTCCATACCCGCCGCGCGCCGCGTGCTGGTCTGCCAGTTCGAACTGCCCACGCCGCAGTTTGTTTCCCGCCTGGCGTCGATGCGGCGCGCCGTGGGATCCACCGCCGACCAAAATCTGTTGGTCGACACCCGGGCCGGCGGCAATCTGCTCAGCGCGCCGCAAGGACTGAATCACTTCCTCAACGCCGCCCGCCAGGCCGCCGCCGAGGTGATCGTGCTGGACCCGTTGTACTCCGCCCACGATCAGGATGAAAACGATACCCGCTCGATGGCGGCGCTGTGCCAGAGTCTGTTGCGCCTGCGCGATGCCTCCAAGGCTGCGCTGATCGTAGTGCATCACGTCCGCAAATCCATCGGCCGCGAAGAGATCGGCAGCGCTTTCCGCGGTTCCTCGGCGCTGCACGCCGTCGGCGACTCCTACCTGTTGCTCACGCGCCCTTCGGCCCATCTCAACGCCGCCGTCGAGTTGCGCTTCCAGTTCCGCTACGCCGCTCCGCCTCCGCCGCGCTTGCTCCAACTCGACCCACAGACGTTGTGCTTTTCCGCCGCCGGACTGGCGCCTTCCAAAGCCGCCGCCACGCTCAAAAAGGTGGAACCGGAGCACGTGACCAAGGCTCTGTCCGGACTCGGCCGGCAGGCTCGCTATAACCAGCTTCGCCAGCAGATCATGGAGCAAACCGAGTGTTCTAAGCGCACCGCCCAACTGGCCATCGCCGAGGCCTGCCGGCAAGGCTCCCTGGTGCAGGAGCACGGCCAATACTGCTTGCCGTTCTAACTCCATGCCACTGCCACAAGCCGACTTCCAAAGTCTCAAACAGTGCATCCCGATCGATTGGGTGTTGGCCCGTTATGGCGTGAAACTCCGGCCCGCCGGGCCGCATACCCTGTACGGCGCCTGTCCCCTTCCCACCCATACCTCGCGGCTAAGTCGCGACAGTTTTTCCGTGAACCTTTCGCGGCGTGTCTGGTCCTGCCACTCCGCCTCTTGCATGGCGGCGCGGGATGGCCGGATCGGCGGTCATGCGATCGACCTGGTGGCAATTATGGAGCGCTGTGGTTTGCGGCAAGCCGGGTTGCGCCTGCAGCACTGGTTTGGCGGGCGCGCCACCGATCCGCCGCCGGTGAAGGAGTCGGCGAGAACGTCTGCTCCCACCGCTTGCAATCCTCCGTTGGGTTTTACCTTGCAAGGGATTGACACCTGCCATCCGTATCTGGAACAACGTGGCATCTTCCCAGCCACCGCACGGTTGTTTGGAGTAGGGATGTATCGTGGCAACGGCTTCCTTGCCGGCCGTTGTGTGATCCCGATTCGCGACGAGAACAGCCGGTTAGTCGCCTATGCGGGACGCGCGGTCCACGGCGAGGCGCCCAAATACCGCTTTCCCTCCGGCTTCCGGAAATCTCACCTGCTGTTCAACCTGGACCGGGCGCGGCACGCCGGTGCTCGCAACGTGATTGTCGTGGAAGGCTTCTTCGACGCCCTGAAAGTTCATCAAGCCGGGCATCCCGTGGTGGCCTTGATGGGAACTTCTTTCTCTCAACGCCAGTCCGAACTCCTGACCGGCTACTTCACCCGGGTCACGTTGCTGCTCGACGGCGACGAACCCGGCCGGCGAGCAGCGGAGATCATCACACAGTTACTGATGCCGAAGATGCCTGTTCGACAAGGTTGCCCTGCCAAAAGGCGCGCAGCCCGACCAACTGTCTTCCGCGGAAATCAACTTCTTGTTGGCCCGGACTACGATTACTCTCTGACTGAGTTCCCTTCCGCGTTTGTTGGGATACCCATCTTTGCCTACACGAACCGGTATCCTATCCCACCTCACGCATAAGCCTAACCCCGATCCGGCCATCACACACCGAAAGCAGTTTGAGAAACTCGCCGGATAATGGCGTGACACCATCGGCCGCAAAGATTGAGGTCCGTTACACCATCCCCGCACCCCAGGTCGAGAATCCGCTCGGCGCCTCGCAGATCGAGTTCCGCAATGAGCTTCGTCCCCCATTCCTTCTGGTGGGCGGACGCTTTCTCGTACTTCTTGGCATCGAATTCGTGCGTCATGCCGTGGGTGCCGGACTTGGCTTTGGCCTAATTCTCAGTCCGTCCCCGCCTCTTTTTCGCCCGTCTGAGAAGAAAATCGATGCGGGTTTCCACATCCGGGTTCCGGTCATAAGCGAAATGCAGTTCCGGGACCTGCCGCAGGCTCAAGCGCGACGCCAGTTCGTGACGCAGATAATTCTGGGCGCCGTCGAGAGCCGCCTGCGCCTCCCGCGACTGCTTGTCGTCGCCGCGCACGGCAATGCGGACGTTGGCATGCCGTCCGTCGGGGGTGACCTGCGCGTCCACAACTTCTATAATCTGCAGCCGCGGATCGGATGTCTCGAACCCGATGATTTCCGACAACTCTTCCTTGACGGCTTCCGATACGCGAGCTGTGCGCCTCTCGTCCATTTTCAGTTCGCCGCCCGGCGGCCCTACCCCACCCACTCCACCGACGCGCCGGCTAATGCTTCGCCCAACAGGCCGGCGGCTTCTTCCTCCACCGCGCGCAGCACCTTTTCCGCGAATGCCTGGTCCGGCGATACGGTCACCGCCGCCACCACCGAGCGCTGCCACAGGTCGTGGTAGTCGATCTCCGAGACGGCCACGTTAAACTTGTGGCGCAAGCGGTCCTTCAGGCTTTCCACGACGTGGCGCTTCTCCTTGAGGGAATGCGAGTGTTCTAAGCGAAGTTCCAGGGTTAGTACGCCGATGGCCGCCATATTCTTACGTGCTTGCAAGGGTGCCTGCTTGTCGGGCCTGTACGGGCTCCAGAAGGCGGGTTGACAACCCGCCGCAGGTTAACAACCTGCCCCACAAAAAAAATACCTTGAGCCACAGATAAACACAGATGAACACAGATAAAACCACTCCTTGCTTATCTGTGGCCATTCATGTTCTGCCCCGCGCGGCTAGAAGCCTTCCTGGGCCACGCGCTCGGTCAGGAACGCCTCGATGAAGTCGCCCTGCTTAACGTCCGCGTAGTTCTCCAGCGTGATGCCGCACTCCTGCCCGCTCTTCACTTCGGCGACATCGTCCTTGAACCGCCGCAGGCTTGCGATCTTGCCGGTATACACCACCACGTTGTCGCGCAGCAGCCGCACCTCGCTCTTGCCAAGGATCGTGCCGTCCTGCACGAAGCACCCGGCCACGTTCCCCACCTTGGTGATGCGGAAGGTTTCCTTGACTTCGGCCTTGCCCTTGTAGATCTCGCGGAATACCGGCTCGAGCAGCCCGGTCATGGCGCGTTTCATCTCGTCGGTCAGGTTGTAAATGATGGTGTGCAGGCGGATGTCCACTTTTTCCTGCTCGGCCAGCGCCGACGCCGCCCGCTCCGGCCGCACGTTGAACCCGATGATGACGGCGTTTGACGCCGACGCCAGCAGCACGTCGCTCTCGTTCACCGCGCCCACGCCGCTACGGATCACCCGCACCTTCACCTTGTCGTTGGACAGCTTCTGCAGGGTCTCGGTAAGCACCTCGGCCGATCCGCCCACGTCGGTCTTGATGATGATGGGCAGTTCCTTGACCTCGCCTTCCTTCATCTGCTTGTGGAGTTGTTCCAGCGTCAGGCGGCTGCTCTTGGCGAGCGCCGCTTCGCGGTCTTTCAGATCGCGGAACTTCACGATCTGCTGCGCCTTGGCGGTATCGGTGACCACCTGGAAATCGTCGCCAACTTCGGGCAACGAGTCCAGGCCCAACACTTCGACCGGCGTCGAGGGCTCCGCCTTGCGAATCTGCCCGCCGCGGTCGTTGATCATGGCGCGAACCTTGCCGAATACCGATCCGCAGATAAAGTAATCGCCCACCGCCAGCGTGCCGTTGCGCACCAGCACCGTGGCCACGGGGCCGCGCCCGCGGTCCAACTGGGCTTCCAGCACCGTGCCCATGGCGGGCCGGCTGGGATTGGCCTTGAGGTCCTGCATCTCGGCCACCAGCAGAATCATCTCCAGCAGCAGCGGGAGGTTCTGATGGGTCTTGGCGGACACCGGAACCATCACCACGTCGCCGCCCCAGTCCTCGGCCAGCAGGCCGCGGTCGGAAAGCTGCTGCTTGATCCGCTCCGGCTGGGCGTCCGGCTTGTCGATTTTGTTGATCGCCACCACGATCGGCACCTGCGCCGCGCGGGCGTGGTCGATGGCTTCCAGGGTCTGGGGCATCACCCCGTCCTCGGCGGCCACCACCAGCACCACGATGTCGGTGACCTTGGCGCCGCGCGCGCGCATGCGGGTGAAGGCTTCGTGTCCGGGGGTATCGATAAAGACGATCTTCCTGCCGTTCATCTCCACCTGGTAGGCGCCGATGTGCTGCGTAATCCCGCCCGCCTCGCGTCCCGCCACGTTGGCTTCGCGGATGGCGTCGAGGAGGCTGGTTTTCCCATGATCCACGTGACCCATGATGGTGACCACGGGGGCGCGCTTGACGAGGTCCTTGGTGTCCTGGGCCTCCTCCACCGCCTGCATGGCTTCCACTTCATAGCTCACGGTGGCGGTCGAGGCGCCGAATTCGCGCGACACTTCGGTGGCCAGCTTGGAATCCAGGGTCTGGTTGATGGTGGCGAAGATGCCCCGGTCGAGCAACTTCTTGATCACCAGGTTGGCCCGCACGTCGAGCTTTTCGCAAAGCTCCTTGACGGTGATGCCTTCGGAAATCGTAATCTCGCGATTGACGGGGGGCGGACCGGCTTCCTGCTGCCGGCGCATGGGCCCGCGCTGCACTCTCTCTTCTTCCACCCGCTCCCTGGGCTGACGGCCCCGGGGCTTCTCGCCTGGACGGCCGCGCGGTTGCTCGATGGGCGGCGGAGCCAGGCCCGGTTCCATTCGCACCCGCGAGGTGGGATGCTGCGGCCGCGGCCCGCCGGGACGCGGCGCGGCGGCGGTGCCGGGACGAACGCCCGGCTTGGTGACGAGCGGCTGGCCCGGCCGAATCGGCCCGCGATAAATCGGTTGCCCCGGAGTCGGAGCGCTGGCGGCCTTGGGAACTCCGGGCCGCGGAGATGCCGGCGGCGCGGGCATGGCGGGACGCGTCGCCTTCAGCTTTTCCGCCAGGTCGGCGCGCGGCAGAACCACCGGACGCGCCGCCGGTTGCCCGGCCAGCGTCCGCGACACCGCGCCCGGCGCAAGCGGCAGGGAACTGGCACGAGGACCTTCCGGACGCGGGGATTCCTGACGCCGCGCCACCGGAGGCCGCGGCATGGCCGGCGCTCCGCGGAATTCCCCCGGCGCTACGCCGGGGCCCGCCGGGCGCGTTTCCACGGGAGCGGACGGGAAGGGCTGGCGCGGCCCGGAAAGTATCTGGCCGGGTTTGGGCCCGGGAACGGAAGCGGGCAACGGCTTGGCTGCGGGCGCTGCCGGACGGCCGGGGGCGATCACGGCCGCGGGTGGCATGGCCGGCGGCGCGACTGGCGCCGCGGCCGGCGGACCAACAGCCGGCGTCGCGGCGGCCGGCGCCGGCGCGGGCCCGGGTGCGGGCCTGCCGCCAACCGGCGGCACGATGGGACGTCCCGCCAGCGGCGGACGGATGGGCGCGGCGTGGGGGTGCGCTTCCACGGGAACCTCGTCGCGCTCGGGCGGCTCTTCGACGGCGGCGCCGAAAATCCCGTGCGAGGGCTCCGGCCGGGCGGCGTGCCGCGCCGCCGGCTCGCGCTCCTCCTCGGCCACCGGGGCGTTCTCTTCGGGCTCTTCGGCCACGGCCACGGCGCTCCCCCCGTCATAATCGGGGGCGGCGCCGGCTTCCGCATCCGGAACGTCCAGCCCATAAAGACGCCGCAAGCGGATCGCCACGTCTTCGTCAATGGAGCTCGAGTGCGTCTTCTTTTCCGTGACGCCCAGCTCGGGGAGCCGGTCCAGGATTTCGTGAGCCTTGACTTCCAACTCCCTGGCCAGCTCGTTGATTCGAATCTTCTTCATAGCGTAAAGCAAATCCGCTTCCACCTCAGGCGCTCCGGCGCTCCTCAATGGCTGCCTTCTTCCGAAGCGCTACGTTCGAGCCCGGGCCCGTCAGGATCCGCTCCGGCCGCCCGATTGTTGGGGGGAGAACCCGCGTTCTCTATCGTACCAGACTGATCCGCCGCCTCCCCCGCTTCGGGTTCCGCGATTTCCGGCTCCAAGGAAGCCACTTCCGCGGATGCGGGCTCGGCCCCTTCTTCCAGCGGCAGGGCGGCTTCTTCCGACTCGCCCGCGGACTCCGCTTCCGCGGCGCCCTCGGCGGCCACGCCAGCCGGGTCAGCGGACTCCGTCCCCGCGGCGCCCTCGGCGGCCACGCCCGCCGGGTCCTCGAACTGGCTGTAGTAGGCGTTCACGGCGAGCTGGATCTGCTCCACCATCTCGGGGACGATGCCCTGGATCTCCTCCAGTTCCTCGGGCGTCATGCCGCCCAGTTTCTCGATGGTGCCCACGCTCGATTGCAACAGCGTCTCCACCACTTTCTCCGGCAGGCCGTAATCGATGAGCACCGAGACCGGGGCCCCCGGCGCCACCAGCGCCGCCATCTGCGACTCCACTTCCTGCCGCTTCTCTTCCTCGCTCTTGATGTCGATCTTCCAACCCAGCAGCTTGGCCGCCAGGCGGACGTTCTGGCCCTTCTTGCCGATGGCCAGCGAGAGCTGCGAATCGTCCACGACCACTTCCATGTGCTTTTCGAGCGGATCGAGAATCGTGATGCGGCTCACCTTCGCCGGGCTCAAGGCGTGCGTGGCGAACCCCACCGGGTCCTCGGAATACTCGATGATGTCGATCTTCTCGCCGCGCAGTTCGCGGATGATGGATTGCACCCGCATTCCCTTCATGCCCACGCAGGCGCCCACGCTGTCCACATCGCGGTCGCGGCTCTGCACGGCGATCTTGGTGCGCTCGCCGGCTTCCCGCGCGCAGCCCTTGATGGCCACCGTGCCGTCGTAGATTTCGGGCACCTCCTGCTCGAACAGCCGCATCACCAGCTCCGGCGCAGCCCGCGACACCAGCACGCCCGGTCCCTTGGAGATCTTGTCGACCAGCTTGATCACGCAACGCACGCGGTCGCCCACGCTGTAGCTTTCCAGGCGCGACTGCTCTTTCTTGGGAAGCCGGGCTTCCGTCTTGCCCAGGTCGAGAACGTAATCCGGGCCCTCCACCCGCTTGATCGTGCAGCTCACCAGCTCGCCCGTGCGGCCGGAGTATTCGTTGAAGACCGTCTCCCGCTCGGCTTCCCGGACCTTCTGGAAGATCACCTGCTTGGCGGTTTGCGCGGAGATGCGCCCCAGCGCCTCGGTGTTCTTGGGAATGCGCACTTCGCCGCCGATCTCGGCATCCGGTTGCAGCCGGCGCGCTTCGGCCAGGCTCATTTCGTGCGCCGGATCGGCGACCGGATCGGCCACAGTCTTCACCGCATAGAGATGGATGGCCCCGGTCTTTGGATCCATGTCCGCCGCGTAGTCCTCGTTGGTGCGGTAATGTTTCCGCGCCGCGATCAACATGGCGTCCTTTACCGCGTCCAGTACGATCTGCGGATCGATGCCCTTTTCCTTGCTCAGAATCTCGATGGACTGAAAGATCGTTTCCAAAGTGCCCTCGTTCCCATGTATGGATTCAGGATGTCTTCTCTTCCGGCGGGCCTACCACTCGAACTTCAGGTTGGCCTTTTGGATGCGGTCCAGCGGCAACTGGATGCTGGATCCCGGCGCGGTTTCGAGGGTTACCCGCCCCTCGGCCAGCCCCGCCAAAGTGCCTTCCCACGTCCGGCGGCCGCTCAGCGCGTCGCGCAGCGTGATCTTGGCCTTCTTTCCCTGGAATCGCTCGTAATCCCCCGGTTTCAGGAGCTTCCGCTCCACGCCGGGAGAGCTCACTTCCAGCGTATAGCGGCCTCCGGGGACCGCGTCCTCGACGTCCAGAATGGTCCCCACCTGCTGCGAGACCGTCTCGCAATCGGCGTGCGTGACCCCGGCCGGCTTGTCGATCGAGATCCGCACCAGGCGCTGAGATCCGCCGCCCTTCACCTCAACCTCGACCAGTTCCAGGCCTTCCGACTCCGCGACTCGCCGCGCGATTTCCCCGATCTGAGACGCAACATCTTCCCGCATGCTTCACCGGAATGGCGGAATCCAACAAAAAAGTGGGCTTTCGCCCACTTCTATGGTCCGGCATTCAAGTACCTATTGTACCGTGTTTGAAAGAATTTGGGTAGAGCTCCCCTTTTCGACCCCTTTTCGAGGCAGCAGTCTCGGAATTGGCGCGAGACAGAAATAGGGGCAGTGGAGTGGATGTGGGTCGCGGGGGGGGGCAGCGTTCCTACTGGCCGTCGAACGACGGGGGTCTCCTGGCGGGGCATGACTCCACGGGAAGAGGGTCGAGTTGTCAAAGAGCAACGGAGCGGTGCCAGCCGTCCGCACGGCGTGGGCGTCAACCGGTGTCGGGCGGACTGCTGCTCCCCAAGCTCAACCAGAGATAGGTGAACAAGTCCATGGCGGAGCGCACGCCATGCTCGCCACGGTGCAGGTAGCGCAACCGGTAGAGGCGTTCGATCACCAGGGCCAGTGCGGTCAGCAGCCATACGATCAGGATGCTGTTGGGATGGTGATGGCAGATGTGCTCCATGCCATAGCGGTTCTTGCCGTCGTTGAAGCCTTGATTCTCGATCTCCCAGCGGCTTTTGGCCATGCGGTAGAAGCTCAGGCTGCCCAGTTTGGCAATGGAGAAGTCGGTCAGCCATTCGGCTTCGACGACGGTGCCGTCGCGTTTGTGCTGGTGGTAGCGCAGCACACGCACGGCAGGCCAGTCGAGGGTTTCCCAAGGGGCGAAGTCATCCGCGTCCCAGACCTCGACGCGGTCGTGTCCCACCTGGTACACAGCCTGAGGTGGTTGGCCATCGAAGCGGGCGCGCACGGCGGCGGCCAGCAGGGGCAGGTTCTCTTTGAGGCGTGCCACAACCGGCAGTCCGACATCCCCGGTGGTGTGCAGGAAAGGGGCCGTGGCGTAAGCGCCGTCTCCCACGACATAGTCGGCAAAGCGCGGTCCCAGGTGGGCTGCCGCGCGCCGCAGCAAGCGCTGTGCGGCGGCATACTCGCTGTCGCCCGGTCCGTAGGGCTCCACATCCACTGGCAGTGTTAAACCGGTGCCCACCACACTGATGAGCACAAAGTGATGCAGCGAGCCGTGGACCTCGCCCTTGGGATCCTTCACCGGGTCGCACAACGCGCAAGGCTCTTTGTACGTACGTCCCGCGCCTGTTCCGTCCAGCGCCAATCCGATGAAGGGGCTGTTTTCGAAGGCCTTGTTGCGCTTGGCCTGGTGGAGCGCGGACGCCAGAGCCAATCGCGTCGTTTCAGGGTCCATGCGCTCGGTGCAGTAGGCCAAGGCGTCATCCCCGAACCGACCTTTCAAGCTCAGTTCCGTGCGCACCGGGGAATGCGCCAACCATTCCAGGCGCAAGAAGCTCACGGCGCGCAGAATATGTCCGATCACCACTGCCCAGACCAGATCTCGCGCGGGGATGTGGGGGTGGACCCGGCCGTCGCCCGGCCGGTGGAAGTAGGACTTCAGGCCCAGACAGTGACAGGCGTAGTTTTGGATTTGGCGAACATGCGGTCCCTTCAACGGGGCTGCTGCTTGCGCCGCAGCACGAGCAACTCGGCGTTGGCGGCGAGGACCTCGCGCAGAGCGTCCTGAAAGGCGCGGCCGGCCGCGACGCGCTGGCGGACGTCGTCCACCCAGTCTTTGGGAATGCGCTCGACCCGCTTCTTACCCGCGGCCATAAAAGTCAGCGACCAAGCGGGGTGGCCGTCTCCCTTGGCGCAATGGCAGGTGGGCTTCCCGCAGCGGGTATGGCTGACGGACAGAGAGCCCGGAAGCAGATCCTGGGGGAGTTGGAATTGGCGAAGCAGCGCAAATTTGCGTTGGCGGAGGCGGGCAGCCTCGGGGCCTTTGGGTTCAAACTCCATCTTGACGTAATACTACTACAAGAACAGTCGCAGTGCAATGCAAATTAGCGAGCGCGAAAATAGGCGGGTTCTGAGACAAGCTACGTCCGAGCCACCCTGTCCCGTCTTCTCAATGGCTTATCGGATTCTGCGTTATTGAGGTTCCGAAACGGCTGGCTCCCGAGAGGAGGGCCGGCCAGACCCGGGACGGCCCCCTGCCGCGGCATGGGCCCGCGCTACTCCGCCCGGCTGCGCGGTGCGCGCAACGCCAGCGCAAGCAGCCCGCCAACGGCTGCCATGCATGCCAGGATCAGGTACACCTGGTCGTAGCCGGCCGCAATGTTGCCGCCCTTCTTGGCGGCATCCACCAGCCCGGCAAGATGGCGGGGCATGAAGAACCCGGAAACCCCAAACGCCGTAAACACCAGCCCGTAGTTGGCGCCGACGTTCTTGGGCCCGTAGTAATCCGCGGTCACGGCCGGCATCAACGCCAGGTAACCGCCAAAGGCGAACACGGCGAGACAAAGTCCCACCAGCAGTTGCCCGATCCCCGTCGCTCCCCGCACCAGAAAGCCACACGCCACGGCCGCGCACAGGCCCATGATGCACATGGTGCGTACACGCCCCAGCCGGTCCGAAATGCTCCCCCAGATCAGCCTGCCGACTCCGTTGAATACGGCCACGATGCCCACCGTCATCCCGGCCGTCAAGGCAGCCGCGGTCTTGGGCATGGTGGCCGCCAACGGCGCGACCTGGACGATGGCGGTCAGCCCGACCGAAGCGCCCAGGAAGTAGATCAGCCACAATGCATAGAACTGCCAGGTGGCAAGCATGCCGCCGGGAGAAACCTGTTGGCGAGTCGAGACCGAGGCCGGACCGGGCGTCCAGCCCTCCGGCTTCCAGCCCACTGGCGGCGTCTTGCAGAACTGCGCCGCCCCCACCACACCCAATGCGGAAATGATGCCGATGACGATGAAGGTGGACGGGATAGTCGATGCGAAGCGGCTCGCGTCGGCGCCGATAAGCCGCTCGATGAATATCCCAAACACCAGCGGGCTCACGCCGATTCCCATCACGGCCAGACCGACCATCATGCCTCGCTTGTCGGGAAACCACTTCACCAGCGTTGCGATGGGCGCTACATATCCAAATCCGGTGCCCAATCCGACCACGCAGCCGTAGGTCAGGATCAGCGCTCCCGGGGTGCCTCCCAGGATCGCCGACATCAGCCAGCCAAGGCCGATCAGCGCGCCGCCCACGCTCGCCACAAGCCGCGGTCCGGAGCGGTCCTGCCACAGCCCGCCCAGGATCGTCCCGGCAACCAGCGCGAGAATCGAATAGCTGAAGGGCGCGTTGGTCTGGACATTGGACCAGCCGTAAGCCTTTGCCAGCGGCCCGCGGAAGACGGACCACGAATAGAGCATACCGAGTACAACCTGCATGAGGATGGGAGCCACTGCGTACTTGACACGCGAGATAGCCACCGGTGCCGCCTGTACAGCCATCAGACCAGTTCTCCTTTTATGTTCAGATAGTTACGAACGAATTGGAATTGTTCCCACGGGCCGCGGTGGGCAGCCCGGCGGGAGTCACGATAGTATGGCACGGATCGGCGGGTTTGGCAATGCGATCCGGGGTTTTCGTTTTGCTGGGCCAGTCCCGCGGTGAGGTATCGATCACTGGGCTTCCGGGGCGCCCCCAAAGAGCAGATCGACCTCGATGGGTATGGGCTTGCGTTCCGGTCGCCACCGTGATCGCAAATCGCACGATGACGCGCACCGCGCCGCAGGCCCGCCCGCAGAAGCGTCTTTTCGCATCTGTGCGGCCCGGGATCCGTGCGGACCGCTTCCGACTACCTCGCCGGCAACAAGTGCTCACCTTCAGGTCGCAGGTTGCCGTCTACGCATCCGCGCTGGTTACATAACGCTACGAGCACTGCAAACCACGTTCTGGCTACGCACAGCCTAGCCCCGAAGTAATCGAGGACCGTTACTCCCCCGTGGCGTGTTTGCCTACTGTTCAGGAAGGCGAAGCGCATGACACCCGTCGGGATTAAAGATACTTCGCAGAAATCCACTCCTGGCGTCAGGCGGAAGTTCGTCCACCGCCTTCACGAATTCTCGGTGCTTGGCTCGACAGACCGTCTCCATCTGGAGTGCGTAGTCGCTGTTCGGGTCCGGCGCCGAGGTGAACGCATAGGAGACGTAGGCCGACATCTTGTCTGGAACCAACAAGATGGCTCTCGCCAGATCGCGCGGCAAGCCCGCACCCAGGACAGCCAGCACGTGACCATCTTCCTCAGACCTGGTATCGCATTCGAGGCCATAGGAAAGCGAGTGCAACACGATGTCCTGCTCATCATTCTGCGGGATGAGGTCGAGCACAGCCGAGGCTGCACTGACGTTAGTCGGGTGCAGTTCGAACAGCCTGAACGCAAAGACGACCTTAAGGCGGTAGCCATCGCCTGCCTTCTGGCGCAACGTCATCATTGCTTTCGTGGATTTGGCGTTTGCCATTCCTACCATAGCGTGGAGTTCGACGCAGCCCGATTCCTGCGCTAACAAGACCCCGCATGATAGCAGGGCGGCAATCACCGCAAGAATCCAGCGAACGCTCTGACTCTTTCTCATCTTCCACGTTCTAATCTGCCAGGATACTCTGGCTTCTCTATTCGTCACCGCCATTGGCCTGGAGATCGACGGTATAGTGCTGCTGCGGCGGCCCGGCGGTTGGTACGCGTCCAGTGGCCCTTAGGAAGTCGGCGTACTGGTCCCTGTAAATCGTCTGACACCCCTCCGATACAGGGCGCCCACTGGTAGCGAATGCTGCGTTACCGAGACCGCCGTTATGGATCTGGATGCCGACAGCGTAATCTTTAAAGTAGTTACCTGGGTCCGGGAGCGTAGTTGTAACTGGGCCCAAATTGTTAACGTTTATGGCCGGGTATGCGTCCGGCTGCCCTGGATGGTGTTCCCCCGCAGTGGATGCGTAGATTCCATCCGCAACGGTACCCATTCTGTCCGGGTTATCTGGGGTTGATTTTGCGAGGAATACACCAACCACCTTGCCATTTACTGTCACCGTAGCCGTCGCGTTGTAGTCCTTTTGGTACGCAAGCTTCCGCTTGGCGAACTGGTCGTTATACTTGCCGTTGGCGTCCGTCGTCCGGGGTGCGATCGTGATCGAGACCTTGCAGGTGCTGTCGTCCTTAGTGCCGCATGCGTTCATGCCCGTTGGATCGGTGTGGTTCAGAGGATTATTGTTCACATAAGCGTACATGTTGAAGTTCTGGGGATTTCGAATCCAAGCATCGAACTTCGTCCGATCATCCTTGTCCCCGCGCTGCCGATCAAGCTAAAACAGCGGATCCG
>CAWCVR010000001.1:0-718422 GCA_963799105.1 Bryobacterales bacterium | reverse complement strand
GTTTCAGGGGGTGTCCCCCTGGCGGGGGTCCGGGGCAGCGCCCCGCGCACCTTACCGCGCGCGCTGTTTGCGCGCGGCATCAAGAACTCAACTCGCCCCTCAGGCATATCTTGCATAGTCAGACCCTCAGTCCCGCGGCGGCACCGGCGCTTCCACCTTCACCGCACGCAACAGCGCCGCCTTGGCCTGGCGCATCTTGCGTGCCGCCTCGGTATCGCTCATCTGCCCGGCGCGTCTGTCCAGTTGCTTGAAGCTGATCCCCGGCTTGAGAAACTTCTCCGCCTGGGGCAGCGATTTCAACTTCTCGTAGGGTGTGGCGTAGTCCCCCAACCGGTACACTTTCCTTCGCTTGCCCCGCTGGCCCTCCACGACTCGGGCGAAGCCGCTGGGACGATGGAAGTTCAGATACGGGTTGAAGTGCGCCGTGTAGAACTGGTGCACCCGCTCGGCCTGCCCTCCCGGGATGTGCCCGTAGCCGATGTGCTTGCGGATCACCGCCCCGTTCTTGCTTTCCACCTGTGCGTTGTCCTGACTGCGGTTCGGCCGCGAGCGCGTGAACTCGATCAGCAACTTGTTCAGCAGCTTGGCTATCTTGTAGTTGACGAACTCCGAACCGTTGTCGGAATGAAAGCCCTGGATGCGGAACGGAAACTGGTGCAGCATCGCCTCCAGCACCGGAATCAGGAACCGCTCGCTGATTGCCTCGGCGCACCCCACCACTTCCCATTGCGTCACCTCGTTGACCGCGTTGATATGGAAGACGCCCTTGACGCCTTCCCAATCCCCTTGGTGAACCGTGTCCACCCGCAGGTAGCCGGGCTCCCCGTTCGGGTCCGGCCGCCGCCGCTGTCCGATCGGAATCGCCGTGGGATGCGTGGGCACGAACACCGCCGCCCGCTTCCGGTACGCGGCCGTCCCTCTCAAGTTGTACAGGTGCGCGACCGAAATCCCCGCCAGCCGCGCGAATTCCTTCTTGTTGTACTGCTGGTACTCCCGCTCCAGAATGTGGCGCGTCGCCGGCCCGCTGAGGCGCTCGTGCGCGCGGTCGACCTCGGCCAGCAACCGGATGTCGGCTGCGGTGTACTTGCGGCCGAACCGATGGCGCCGGCCGGCTCGCGACTTCAGCTCGCCGGTCTGGCGGTATCGCTGGATCAGGCGCGCGATCTGGGCCCGGCTTCGCCCCGTCACCTTCTCGAGGTAGGCGCGGATCACGCCTCGCAGCTTCTTGCCGTGGTGGAAGTACTCCTGCTGAATCAACGTCTCCTTCACCCAACTGTAGATTTCCTCCTGGCTCTGCCCGGCGAACTCGATCTTCTGGCTGGCTTCCAGAAACGCGCCGATCGCTTCCGGTTCCAGGGACTCTGCATTTCGCATTCGAATTTGCATTCCCTCGCAGGATGCCCCACCCGGCGGCGGACCGCCACTTTTCAGGCTCATCTTGTATTGGAAAGCGTTTCCGCTTCAGGCTCATCTTGTATTGGACAAGTCTCATGCGCATACCATTCGGGGCTAGAATTAAGGTCGGAGACGCTTGCAGACTCGATTTTATATCGATCCGGTGACCGGCGCGCCTCATATTCACGACCATGAGGTGGCCGAGGAGGAAGTCGTGGAAGTTCTGGAAAACACCGGCGAGGACAGGGCGGGCCGCGAGGGCTCCAGGGTCGCTCTGGGACAGAGTGCTTCTGGCAGATACCTCCGGGTCATCTATATTCCGGACCCCGAGCCGGACAGCGTGTTCGTGATCACAGCTTACGAGCTTGCCGGGAAGCCTCTCGCTGCATATCGCAGGCGCAGAAAGAAGAAACATCAATGAGCCAGAATGAGTTTCCGGACGGGTGGGATGAAGGCAAGGTGAAGCGGGTTCTTGCCCATTACGAGGAGCAGACCGAAGACGGGGCGTTGGCGGAGGATGAGCTTGGCATTCAGCCGTCGGAGACCGTCATGAATGTGCCTCACGATCTGGTGTCGAAGGTCCGGGAGTTGATCGCGAAGCAACACGAGTAACACGGAGTAGCCCGTGCGGCCGAGATCCGGGGACGCAGCGGGATCGAGAGATGAGACGCGCGCGCTGCTACCGCGACGGCACGACGCTGGCACGAGGATCCATGGCTGAAGATGAATACTGGCGCATGTTCCACCTGATCCGCGGAGACGTGGAAGCGGCGATAGCGACCGACAACGCTTACATCACGATTAATAACCTAGCCGCGACGGATTGTGCGGCTTCTCTTCGGTCCGCCCGGCGCACTGCCCGCGGCTAGACTCTAGCCGCGCTCCCGCCCCCGTTTACTTCAGCAGCGCCGCCGACTTACTCGCGAAGTCCAGCACCCAGGACGGGAATATCCCCAGCACCAGTGTGCCCACCGCCGGCAGAATTAGCGCCATGCGGAACGCGGGCGTTAGCGGTTCCACGGCGCCGGCCCCGTCGGCGGGATCGCGGAAGTACATCGCCACCAGCAGCCGCAGATAGTAGTACGCCGCCACCGCGCTGTTAAGCAGCCCCAGCACCGTCAGCGAGCCCTTCCGGGCGAAGTCCGGCTGCGCCAGTGGGCGTCGCCGCAGAACCAGACTCTCTGGTTGCGGGCCCGCCCGCAACCGTGGTCAATTCCGGATCGCGCGCAGCGGCGTGACCGTCTCTCAAAGCGGCTACCTTAGCCGTGGGTCGAACTGAACTGCCTCTGAAGCAAGGAACTGGATGTGCTGAAAATCCGGGTGCGTGGGGTTGAGGACGTAATTGCGCTCTTTCGTGACGATGGCCGAAGGCACGCTCAGCACGGCGGTACTGGAGTAGAACTGCATCGCCAAATCCTGTGTGGCCGCAATCGCAATTGCCTGGTTCCATCCGATGGGTAGAGCGCTATCGGGCACGGCAAGCACTCCTACGCCATCGGGTATGCGGATCGGCGTGAGCAGGAAGTCTCTGGGCAGGATTGCATAGTGGACCAGGATCTCCAGGATTGCCAGCGAGCGCGACTCGGCCGTGTAGATGGCCTCGGTTCCTTTCCTGTTCCAGCGCCCGCCGCAAATCGCCGCTCCTTCCCCGTTCATGGCAGGGTATCGGGCGGAGTGCAGCCGATACACCTCAATCACAAGACGCCATGCTCCAGTTGCATGAGAATCCGCAATACATCGGCGTGGCCTTGTGGTCCATGGAGCCGCGAGATCGGGGTGGCGTAGTTGAGAGCGCGCACCGGCGTGCCCAGCCATCGCATGGCCTGTGGGCGGTCGCCGATCACCTCAACCGCGCGTTCTATGACTGCCTCGATTAGCTGGCCTTCAGCCACCGCCTTGACGTCAACCCGCGCGCCTGCGCCGCTGAAGGGTTCGCCTACCGCCAGCCTGCCCAGCCGGTGGCGCCTCTTCCTGGGCTGCCCACGCTTCCCAACCGACTCCCTTTGCGCCATAACTATCCTTCACACTGACGGCGGAGAGGCCGGTCACGCATTGACCAGGCGGTCCTCTTCGACCGCGCTATTCCCCGGCCCCGCGCCAAAGAACACAAGGTTCTCCTCGCGCCCGGTCCGCGATACGGCCCGGAAGGAATACCCCTCGACCGTGCGCTTGGCAACGTACTCGAAAAGTTGCAGCGCCTGCCGAATGATATCAGCCTTACTATTGGCGTCAACCAGCAACTCAAGCTGCTCCAGCCGCTGGTTGAACTGCGGGGTGAGATCGATGGTCACGCGGACTTTCTTCTCGGAACTCTTCATTGTCTTCACTCTTTCAATACCTGCATCGCCTTCTTCGCGGCAGCTTTCACCTTGCCCGCCGCAATTGCCCATAGGCCGAAACCGATGAGCACCTTCCAGGCGACACTCAGAATACCGTCCAGGCGTTGCTGGTTGCCGGTGGCCACCGCGTGGACGGCCAGGGTAGCAATCAACACGCCACAAAAAACGACGATTGCGATTATCACGCCCGACTTTAAGAGAGCCTCATGGGCGGGGATAGTCTCAACCTCGGCTGCTATTCCGTCCGGCCACTTCTCGCCTACCTGAAGTTCTAACCGGTTCGGAGTTCGTTGCGGTTTAGGTGAGCGCCCTTTCGGGGAGGACTCACGCTGTGACTTTCTGGGCTGGTCTGGCATTCGATTCTCCAGCCCCGGCTACTATTTAACGCAATCAACACGCAACGTCTGGATCTGGTGATGACGGCGGTACCGCGCCGGGGGGGCGTGCTCGTTTCTTGATTTTCCGCATTTCTTCTCTCTCCTACCTAATTGGTTGGATTAGGCTATTCGTTGTCTGTCGCTATGTTCTACGTCGTTGATGGACTTGTGTGTCGGTCGATTTTTCAGTTTTCAGGCTGTTCAGACCTTTGGAGAGATGCCTCTGCACCTCTGTGTTCGATAGTTGCACATAATCTGCACAGATGTCAAGGATAATCTGTGCTTTCTGGCAAGTTCTGGTTCTTCGCCCTTCAGCCGGGCCGCCCTACCCAACCTCTTGGGCGAACATTCAATTCCCCGCGGAGCTATTCAATGCTTCGACAGTACCGGTCGAGAAAGGCATGACGGCCGTGAGCGGGCGTGGAAACTACCCAGATCGGGCCGGCCATAGGCTTTGGGCACTGTAGCAGCGCTGGAAGGCGGCCTACTTCAGCAGCGCCGCCGACTTACTGGCGAAGTCTAGCACCCACGACGGGAAGATCCCCAGCACCAGCGTGCCCAACGCGGGCAGAAACAGCGCCCCGCGGAATGCCGGCGCCAGCGACTCCACCGCGCCAACTCCCTCGCATGCGGCCCGCAGCTAATCCCCCACGCCACGCCGGGTAGTGCCTGAAATGTGCGTTGATCGCAAATTGCGCTAGTCGGTATCCATCCGATGCCCCAAGGTGCAAGACGGGGTCGGATTGAGATAAATCACCCTGATTGTGGGTGTACAATGGCAGCAGGTCGGGAAGCTAGATCCCGGACAAAAAACGCCCTTGATCTGATGGCGTGCGTAAAAGGGAATGTATGCTGCGACTATTCCTCCTCTCGCTTGCCATCGTGCCAGTCTTCGGCCAGCAACCCACCACGACATCCCCGCCTCCAAGCAAGGCAGAATTGAAGAGGCAGAAACAAGCGAAAGAAAAAGCCTCCCGCGAAGCTGCTAACCATTTTACTGTGGCGCTCGCCGGGGCTGTTGTGGGGTGCCTGACTCTAAGTGACATGGCCTTTCACCGTGACATCATACGTGGATGGGGAGGTCTGCTTGGCGGGGGGCGCAATGCCTTTCTCGGGGTCTCTTCGACGCTGACCGGCATCGTCAAGAACACTTGCGCGGGAGAATCCCCAGCCTCGATCACCGCCAACTTCTATGATACCTCTGGACTCCTTCTCGGATGGGGCGTCATACAAGTACTGGTTCCAGCATCCGAATCACGATCCTTCCAGGTACCTTGGTCCTGCTCCCATGGAGCGGACTATCTCGGAGGCAACGGACAGGTTTGGATACCAAACTGTCCGGCGGATACGGCGCGATATCGGGCGACCTACCAATAGGCATGTCTAATATCTGTCCCGGATCCGGAGCCCGACAGCGCGTTCGTCATCACCGCCAACGAGCTAATCGGGAAGCCGCTGGCGGCGTATCGCCAGCGCAGAAGAAGAAGCATCAATGAACCAGAATCAGTTTCCAGACGGGTGGGATGAGGGCAAGGTGCAGCGGGTGCTTGCCCACTACGGGGAGCAGACCGAAGACGAGGCGTCGGCAGAGGATGAGGCCGGCATTCAGCCCTCGGAGACCGTCATGAGCGTCTCTCACGATCTGGTGCCGAAGGTCCGGGAGTTGATCGCGAAGCGGCGCGATTGAAGCAAGTCGGGGCCCACGATCCACCAGGACGCTTGAGTTTGCTTTTCGGCCCTGCTCGGTTGGTGAAGGTCGCAGGCCGCACGGCTCCGCATCAGCCCAGGCTCCGGCCCGCTCCTCGCCAGAGGAGGGCAGTCTTCATGTGCCGCACCGCCCCCTCGAAAAGTAGCGGACGGGCTTCGAACCTTGCGCGAGCGCCTGGCCCCAACATACTACGGAACCTGGCATGCACCACCTCGGATGGGTCATACACCCAGAACCGTTCCAGCGGTTCGCTGCCGACGGTTCCAAGCCCGTAGAGATATCGGAAAAACGAGTCCGTCTCTGGCAGCGAGTATCCACAGACGAAAATGCTCGTAGCGCTCTGAAGCTCCCTTGCCGCCTGACGCCACACATTGACCAGGTCAGTCCGGTACTCGGCCTTGTTCCAACTCGGCGGCACGATGACGCAGTCGCCCGTAACAGCCTTGCCGCAACATTCGGCCTCGCGGCGAAGGAGTTTCTTCAGCTCGCTCCACGTCAACGGCTTGATAACAGCGTAATCGAGCCTGGCAGGGATGGGATCCGGCACGATCTTCCCGCAGGACGGGCATCGGAGCCAATTCACGGATCCGTGCAGCTTGAACAAATTGACTCTCCCTGATGCACCAGTCAAGCCATATTCCGGACGTAGGCGAGCGGTATCCAACGCAACGTCCACGGCCAGGTCGTAGTTGAAGGTGATAACCGTGAAGGCGGGAGCCATACCCCATTCACCCCCCAGGTCGAAAATCAGCCCGGCAAACGCCTTGTACGCTGGCGTCGGTTCGATCCTGCCATCCTTGATATTGAAGAGAGTCGTTTGATCGAGCGTCCAGGCGATCACCCGCTTCATTGAGTCCAGCAATCCGTTGACGGCTGGCGCTACACCCAGTAGGTCAGCCATCTCAAAAGCGCTGAAGACCGATTCGAGATTGACAATGTCCAGTTCCGATTTTGAGTGGACGGACTGGAGCTTGGAAATCGCACCGAAAACTCGGGCAAGGTCCTCGGAGCACTCGTTTTTTGGATTTGCCGCGAATAACTCACGAGCCTTGTCGAGAAACTCGGCCATAAGCGGGGCTCCAGCATGCTTCGAGGCGCCTGCTCCCAGAATGAACACGTATCGGCTCACGGTGTAACGCACCTCCCGCAGATTGACTACAATTCCCTTGATCGTAGCCGAAGTGGGGATGCGGTGGGGCGAACTGGCGGCGGGCCACCAAAACCAGAACGCCAAGCGCCCCATTTCGTTACTGGACCCTAGCCACGGAATTCCGCAGCCTGTTCAAACGGAACCCCTTATCGGATACGCGCGTGACTAGACTCTAGTAACGCACGCGCCCCCGTTTACTTCAGCAGCGCCGCCGACTTACTCGCGAAGTCCAGCACCCAGGACGGGAATATCCCCAGCACCAGTGTGCCCACCGCCGGCAGAATTAGCGCCATGCGGAACGCGGGCGTTAGCGGTTCCACGGCGCCGGCCCCGTCGGCGGGATCGCGGAAGTACATCGCCACCAGCAGCCGCAGGTAGTAATAAGCCGCCACCGCGCTGTTGAGCAGCCCCAGCACCGTCAGCCAGACCAGGTGCGATTCCAGCGCCGCCTTGAAGATGTAAAACTTGCCGAAGAAACCGCCCGTAAGCGGCACGCCGATCAGCGACAGCAGAAAGATGCCCAGCATCGCCGCCGTCAGCGGCTGGGTCTGCCCCAGGCCGGCCAGGTCGTCGATCGACTGGCGCTTTTCCCCGCGGCCCGAAATGTGGCTGACCACGGCGAAGGCGCCGATGTTCATGAAGGCGTACGCCGCCAGGTAGAACATGGTGGCCGCGACGCCCGCTTCCGAGCGCGCCCGCAACGCCACCAGCACGTACCCGGCGTGCGCTATGGAGCTGTAAGCCAGCATGCGCTTGAGGTTGGTCTGCCGCAGCGCCGCGAAATTCCCGATGGTCATGGACGCCAGCGCCGAAATCCACATCGGCAGCTCCCAGGCCCTGCCGAGCGGCGCGAAGGCCGTCATGAAGATGCGCAGAAACACCGCGAACGCGGCCGCCTTGGGGCCCGCCGACAGAAACGCGCTCACCGGCGTGGGCGCGCCCTGGTATACGTCCGGAGCCCACATCTGGAAGGGCGCGGCGGAAACCTTGAATCCCAGCCCCACGAACATCAACGCCGCCGCGGCTCCCAGCAGCATCCCCTCGCCGCCGCCGGAGGTGGTGAGCAGGGCCCGCACCGTCGTCAGGTTGATGGTCCCGGTGCAGCCGTACACCACGGCCACTCCATAAAGGAAGAACGCCGTGGCGAAGGAACCCAGCAGGAAGTACTTCAGCGCGGCCTCGCTCGACCGCTTGTCGTCGCGCAGGTATCCGGCCAGCACGTAGCTGGCGATGGAGGAAATCTCCAGGCCGATGAAAATCACGATCAGGTCGTTGGCCGCCGCCATCATGCATTGGCCGGCAATCGAAAACAGCAGCAGCGCATGGAACTCGCCGGCCTCGGCTTGCTGGCGTTTCAGGAAACTGTACGACGGCAGAACCGTCAGGATGCCCACCGCCATCACCAGCACGCGGAAGAACGTGGCGAACGCGTCCACCCGCAGCATGCCGCCGAACGCCATGCCGCCGTGCGCATAGGCGGCCGCCGCGCCCGCGATGCCGGCCACCAGCGCGGCGATGCTCAGGTGGCCGAAAGCCGCCGGCCGGCGCTTGCCGAGCACCGGGTCGAGCACCATCAGCAGCGTGCCCATCGCCGTTAGAACGATCTCCGGCAGGAACCGGACCAGGTCGCCGCTCGTGAACCCCGTCATGACGATGTCAACGGGCACGCGCCACCTCCGCCCGCGGCCTCGCCGCCACCCGGTACGGCACGTTCACGTCCGATTGCGCCAGCACCTGGGCGGTCACCTTGCCCACCGGCGGCAGGAAGCTCTCGGAGTACACGCCCATCCACACCATCAGGATCAGCAGCGGAATTACCGCCGCCCACTCGCGCCCGCGCAGGTCCGAGACGCGCGATCTCACTTCCTCTCCCGCCACGCCGTAGAAAACGCGCTGGTACAGCCACAGCATGTAACACGCCGAAAGAATCACGCCCAGCGACGCCCAGACGGTCCACGTGAAATGGGCGATGGCCGCGCCCTGCAGCACCAGAAACTCGCCCACGAAGTTGTTGAGCGTGGGCAGGCCGATGGAGGCCAGCGTGGTGACGAGGAACGCCGTGGACAGCCACGGGGCCGCCGTCGCCACCCCGCCGTAATCGGCGATTTCGAGCGAGTGGCGCCGCTCGTACAGCAGACCTACGAAGACGAACAGCGCTCCGGTGGAGATGCCGTGGTTCAGCATCTGGTAGACCGCGCCGTCGAGGCCCTGCTGCGTGAACGAAAAAATTCCCAGGACCACGAAGCCCAGGTGGCTCACCGAAGAGTAGGCCACGAGTTTCTTCATGTTGGGCTGCACCATGGCAACCAGCGCGCCGTAGACGATTCCCACGATCGCCAGCGTCGCGATCCACCCCGCCGACTGGCGCGCCGCGCTGGGAAACAGCGGCAGGCAGAAGTGCAGGATTCCGTAGGTGCCCATCTTCAGCATCACCGACGCCAGCATCACCGACCCGGCCACGGGGGCTTCCACGTGCGCGTCCGGCAGCCAGGTGTGCAGCGGGAAGAGCGGCACCTTGATGGCGAAGGCCACGAAGAACCCGAGGAACAGCAGCATCTGCTCCTCGGCGCCGAGCCGCAATTCGCCGCTCGACAACTGGTTCAGGATGGCCGCGTAGCTGAACGTGTGCGCCCGAATGTAGAGATAGACGATGGCGGCCAGCATCAGCACGCTGCCGGCCATGGTGTACAGGAAGAATTTCACGGCGGCGTAGATGCGGCGGTCGTGGCCCCAGATGCCGATAAGAAAGTACATGGGCACCAGCGACACTTCCCAGAACACGTAGAACAGAAACAGGTCCTGCGCCAGAAACACGCCGATCAAGCCGAATTCCAGCAGCAGAAGGAAGGCGTAGAATTCCTTGGCGCGGGTGCGGATGGAGCGCCACGAAATCAGCACGCAGATGGGCGTTAGAAGCGTGGAAAGCAGCACCAGCCACAAGCTGACGCCGTTCACCGAAATGGCAAAATGGATGTCGGGCGAGGCGATCCAGGGAAGATCCAGGGCGAATTGCTCTCCTCCGGCGCCGCGGTCGAACCACGCCAGCAGGCCGAGCGACGCGGCGAACGTAAGCAGCGAAACCGCCAGCGCGAACCGGCGGCTCGCTTCCGGCGAAGTCCGCGGCAGAAACAGCGCGGCCAGAAACCCCGCGAGCGGCAGGAACAGGACCACGGTCAGGAGGTTCACGTTCATCGGATCAACCCTCCCGCCAGCCCCATCGCCACGATCAGCATCACCGCGCCCAGCCCCACCCAGGTGGCATAGCTGCGGATGTTGCCCGATTGGATGCGCTCCAGCACGCCGCCCACCTCGCGAGCCCACGCGCCCACGCCGTTCACCATGCCATCGATCACGGCCGTGTCCATGAGCTTCCAGAGCAGCGCACGCGACCCGCCCACCAGCGGCCGCACCACCGCGGCATCGTAAATCTCATCCACGAAATACTTGTTGTAGACCAGCTTGTAGAGGCCGGAGACGCGGCCCGCGAAGGCATCGGCCATGCCCGGCTTGAGCCAGTACATCAGCGCGGCGAGCGCAATGCCGAGCAAGCCCGCCGCCACCGAAATCAGCATGAGGGTGGGATCTTCCACGGACCCGCCGGCATGGAAGACTCCGCGCAGAAAGTCCGGCACTCGGAAAGCGAAACCACCGCCCAGCGAGAGCAGCGCCAGCACGCCGAGCGGAACCAGCATCACCGGTGGCGATTCGTGCGGATGCCCTCCGCCGCGGTACTCGCCGAAGAAGGTGAGGAACATGGCGCGGAACACGTAGAACGCCGTCATGCCCGCCGTCGCCACGCCCAGCCAGTAAATCCACGGAGCCTGCTGGTATGCCGCAACGAGGATGGCGTCCTTGCTGTAGTAGCCCGCGAACGGTGGCACGCCGGCAATGGCCACCGCCGCGCACGCCATGGTCCAGAACGTCCACGGAATCTTCTTCCGCAGGCCGCCCATCTTCGACATATCCTGTTCGCCCGAGAGCGCGTGGATCACGCTGCCCGCGCCCAGGAACAGCAGGGCCTTGAAAAACGCGTGCGTCACCAGGTGATAGATGCCCGCGGAAAACGCGCCGCTGCCGATGCCCACGAACATGTAGCCGAGCTGCGAAACCGTGGAGTAGGCGAACACCTTCTTGATGTCGTTCTGCGCCAGGCCGATGGTGGCCGCGAAGAACGCCGTCGCGATGCCGACAATCGCAATGGTGTGCATGGCCACCGGCGCGTGCGTGTAAATCACCCACGAGCGCGCGGTCATGTAGACGCCGGCCGTCACCATGGTGGCGGCGTGGATCAGCGCGGAAACCGGCGTGGGACCCGCCATGGCATCGGGCAGCCACACGTACAGCGGCAATTGCGCCGACTTGCCGCACGCGCCCACCATTAGCAACAATCCGATCGTGGTCAGCGTGCCAACCGATGCGCCCGGCGCCTGCCCGAACACCCGCGCGAAATCCAGCGAGTGAAAATTCACGAAGATCAGGAACATCGCCAGCGAGAAGCCGAAATCGCCGATGCGGTTGACGATGAACGCCTTGTTTCCGGCGTTGGTGGCGCTCCGCTTATCGAAATAGAAGCCGATCAGCAGGTAGCTGCACAGCCCCACGCCCTCCCAGCCGACGAACAGCACCGCGTAATTCGCCGCCAGCACCAGCGTCAGCATGAAAAACATGAACAGGTTGAGATAGGCGAAGAAGCGGTAGTAGCCGCCCTCGTGGGCCATGTAGCCGATGGCGTAGATGTGGATGAGCGAGCCGATGCCCGTCACCACCAGCAGCATCACGGCGGTGAGACGGTCGATGGCGAAATCGCAGCCGATATCGAGCGAGCCGCTCCGGATCCAGGTGAAGTAGTGCTCCACGTGGGCCGTGGGAAGATCGCCCAGCCCGTAGACCGTTTTCAGAACCCAGGCAAACGAGAGCAGGACACTGCCGATGGCGAACAGATTGACCAGGCTCTTCGAGAAGCGCCGGCCAAACAGGCCGTTGATCGCGAAGCCCGCCAGCGGAACCAGAGGTATGAGCCAGAGTTGCATCAGTTCTTCATCGAATCCACATCGTCGATATTCAGCGTCGCGCGGTTCCTGTAAACCGTCAGGATGATGGCCAGCCCCACGGCCGCCTCCGCCGCCGCCACCACCATCGTGAAGAAGGCGAAGAGGTGTCCGTCCACCTGCTTGAGCTGGTACGCGAAGGCGATGAAGCTCAGGTTCACGGCGTTCAGCATCAACTCGATGGACATGAAGACCGTGATGATATTGCGGCGGAACAGAAATCCCGCGACGCCGAGCGCGAACAGCGCCGCGCCGAGCATGAGGAACCAGCTTGTGGGCACCTGAGACATCTCAGTCCACCTCCTTCCGCGCCAGCACCACGGCGCCGATAATGGCGATCAGGATGAGGATCGACGTCGCTTCGAAGGGCAGCAGGTAGGTGGTGAACAGCGCCTTGCCGACGGCCTGCGCCGTTCCGCCGCGGAACGCGCCGAAGCTCACCGTCGCCTCCGGCGGAACCATGTGCCGCGCCAGAACCGCCAGCACCAGGAGCAGCCCAAGCAGCACCGGCGTGCCCAGCAACTGGACCATGAACGACTGGCCCCGGGGACTTTCCCTGCCGGCGTTCAGCAGCATGATCGTGAAGACGAAAAGCACCATCACGGCGCCGGCGTAGACGATCACCTGCGCCGCGGCGATAAACTCCGCGCCCAGCAGCAGGTAGAGAATGGCGAGGGAACCCATCACCCCGATCAGCGAGACGGCGCTCGATATGGGGTGCGTCTGCACCACCACGTTGACCGCGCAAACCAGCGCGATGGCCGCGAAAATCAGGAAGAGAATCAGGTCCATGGCAGCGTCTCGGATCTTCCACTACCACCTGTCAAATTCTCCGCGCGCCGCGACGGTCTTATGTGGGGCAGGCTGGCAGCCAGCGGCCCCGCCCAGAGGGCACCCGTAATCGGCCCGGCGAGCGGAGCTCGCCTGCGCGCGAGACGATCTGGACCCTGGCAGCCCGGAATATCCCGCGCGGTTGGGTTGCGGCTCTGCTGCTCCGCGGGGCAGGTTGTCAGCCCGCGGCCCCGCCCAGAGGGCACCCGCAATCGGCCCGGCGAGCTGGTCTCGCCCGCACTGCCCCCGAAGCTCGAAACATCCCACCCGATTTGGTCGCCGCTGTGCCGCTGCGCGGGGCAGGTCGGCACCCTGGCTTCGGAAAGCGTGCGGCCGTCGGAAGGCGGGTTAACAACCCGCCGCAGGCTACCAACCTGCCCCACATAAGACTGCGCTCCGCGACTATCGTCAGTCCGCATATCAGGACACCAACGCCACGGCCAGGCCGGTGATCAGCAAATTGGCCATGGCCACCGGGAACAGGAACTTCCACGCGAAGCCCATGAGCTGGTCGTAGCGGAAACGCGGCAGCGTGCCGCGCACCCACATGAACACGAACAGTATCCCGCCGGTCTTGGCGCAGAACCAGAACAACGGAAGCAGCCAGCTTTGCACCACCGGCAACAGGAAAACCGCCGCCATCCCCAGAAAAACGATTCCCACGAAGGGGAGCGTCAGGCGGTCGCGGCGGCGCGCCGTGTTCACGCCATGAAACAGCGCCATCGCCCCCGCAGCCGCGAAAATCAAAACCGGAACCAGGCCGGACCCGTACTTCGCCGGCCAGGGCGCCACCCAGCCGCCCAGGAACAGCAGCGTCGCCATGCAACTTACCGTGATCATGTTGGCGTACTCGGCCATGAAGAACGACGCGAACTTCATGCTGCTGTACTCCACGTGGAACCCCGCCACCAGTTCGTTCTCGGCCTCCGGCAGATCGAAGGGCACGCGATTGGTTTCGGCGAACGCCGCGATCAGAAAGACGGCGAAGCTGACAATCTGCGGGAACGGTCCGCTCAGCACGTTCCAGTGGAACATGTTGCCCGACTGCTTCTCCACCAGCTCGCGCAGGCTCAGGGTATTCGAAAGCAGCAGCGGCGAGGCGATGGCCAGCGACATGGGCAGCTCGTAGCTGATCATCTGCGCCGAGCTGCGCAGCCCGCCCAGCAGCGCGTACTTATTATTGGAGCTCCAGCCCGCGAGCGCGATGCCGTACACGCCCATGGACGACACCGCCAGCACGAACAGCACGCCGATGTTGAGATCGGTGAGTTGCATGAAGGTGCGGTAGCCGGCCACCTGGATCTCCGGGCCGAAGGGGATCACCGAAATCGACAGCAGCGCCATGGTGATGGCCAGGAACGGCGCTCCCACGTAGAGCAGCTTGTTCACGTAGGGCGGCACCAGGTCTTCCTTGGTGAGCAGTTTGATCACGTCCGCCAGCGGTTGCAGCAGCCCGTGCGGCCCCACGCGGTATGGCCCGGGGCGCACCTGGATGTGCGCGATCACCTTGCGCTCCACCCATTGCAGGTACGCCAGCGTGGTCATGAGCACCGCGAAGACCACCGCCGTTTTGATAAGGCTGATGATGAAGAACGAGTAGTCCATTTAGCGGCCCAGACGGCTTTCCATCACCGAACGCAGTACCTTAGAATACCGCCCGAGAGTGCCCGAGGCGAACAGCCCGTTGTGGTCGGAGCGCACCGCGCCCGGCCGCGCTTCCACGGGAATGCGCCCGCCCGCGTATTCCCGCACGCTCCTGCGAATCTCCTCCCCCACCGCGTCGGGCGACCACGGGCCGAGCGCCGCGGCCACGCCCATCTCGCGCGCCAGGAATCCCATAATCTCCAGATCGGTCTTCGCGCCCATGGTTTCGACGGCGCGCGTCAGCCTCTGCGCCTCGCCAGTCACGTTGGTCACGGTGCCGTTCTTCTCATATGCCGAAGCGGCCGGCAGCACCACGTCGGCGGCCGCCGCCGTCTCCGTGAGGAACAGGTCCTGCACCACCAGGAACCCGGCCTTGCGCGCGGCGCCGTTCTTCAGCGGATTCGCGCCCACTACCCACAGCACGTCCAGATCGGCGGCGATCATTTCGTCCAGGCGCATGCCGGGCTGGTTCGAAGGCTGGTAGCCGGGCAGCAGTTCGGGCGTCACGCCCATATCGAGCGCGCCGCGGGAATTGGCGTAGTCCACCAGGCAGACGTATTTCACCGGGATGCCCAGCGATTCGCCGAATTCCACCAACTTGCGCACGTCGTCGCCCTTGATCGAGTCGTCGAAGAGGACGGCCAGCTCGGGCTCGGCCTTCAGCCTTTCGCCGAGCGACGCGTAGTCCGCGCCGCGCACCACGGCGGCGGCGTAGTTGTCCTCGCGCACCGGCCGCGGCGTCGCCACGTAGATGCGGGCCTGGTGATGCCGGTAGTTGGCGCGGATCTGGAAGGAGAGCAGCGGATGCTCCAGGGCCAGGTCGGCGCCCACGATCAGAATCGCCTTGCACTCGTACAAATCGGCGACGGTGGCCAGTTGCCCGGTCCCGCCGGCCAGCGCATCGAGCAGGGTCACCACGTCGCCGGTGCGGTGATGATCGATGTGGTTGGTCTTGAGCGCCTGGCGCGCGAACTTCTGCAGGTAGTAATTCTCTTCGTTGGTGGTGTGGTTGGAACCCACCACGCCGATCGCGCCGCCGGCCTTGAGCGCCGCCTTGAATTTCCCGCCGGCGGTGGCCAGCGCCTCGCTCCAGGAGACTTCCTCGAGCTTGCCGTTCCTGCGCGCCAGCGGCGATTGCAAGCGCTCGGGGTGGTCGTGGAAATCGAAGGCGTAGCGTCCCTTGACGCAGAGGAACTCGCCGTTGGGACCCGAGCGGTCGCGGTTGTTGCCGCGCACGATGCGTCCGTTGCGCGTGCCCAGCGTAGTCTTGCAGCCGTCGGCGCAGTGCGCGCAGATGGCGCCCACGTGGGTCATTTCCCAGGGCCGCGTCTGGTAGCGGTAGGCGCCGCTGGTGAGCGCGCCCACCGGACAGATGTCGATGCACGCGCCGCACTCGTCGCATTCCAGGTGATCGCCGTGGTTGGGCGCGATTTCCGACGTCACCCCGCGGTTGATCACGCCCAGCGCCTTGACGCCCATGCCTTCGTCGCAGATGCGCACGCAGCGGAAGCACAGGATGCAGCGCGGCGCGTCGAAGAACACCACCGGTGAAAATTGTTTTTCGGGAGTGTGGACCTTGGTTTCGGTGTAGCGGCTCTCGCCCGAGCCGTAGCGGAACGCCATGTCCTGCAATTCGCATTCGCCGCCCTTGTCGCACACCGGGCAATCCAGCGGATGGTTGGTGAGCAGGAACTCCAGCATGTCCTTGCGGGCCTGGGCCACCTGCGGCGTATCGGTTCGCACCACCATGCCCTCGGAGACGACCAGGGTGCACGACGTCATGAGCTTGGGCATACCGGCGACTTCCACCAGGCACATGCGGCAGGCGGCTTGCAACGACAGTCCCTTGTAATAGCAGAAGGCCGGAATCTCGATGCCGTTCCGTCTGGCCGCATCGATCACCAGGGTCCCCGGCGCCGCCTGAATCCCGCGCCCGTCGATCGAGAGTGTGATCGGCGCAGCCATCTAGAACTGCCCTCTTGTGCCACTGCTTGTCTTTGTGTTTGTGGGGCAGGTTGTCAACCTGCGGCGGGTTGTTAACCCGCCTGCCGAACCATGAGAAAATCCCGAAGTTGCAGGCACTCTCTCTTCGTGCCCCGATTCCACGAGCGCCGGCTCCCGCACCTGCACTCCGTCAACCACCCCATCTTCCTCACCTGGCGCCTGTTCGATTGCCTCTCCGCGAACCGCGCGTTCCCCGCGGTCACCACCAGCGGGCAAGCCTTCGTAGCCATGGACCGCCTGCTCGACACCGCGCGCACCGGTCCCTTGCATCTGCGCCGGCCGGAGTTCGCGGAGATGGTAGTCGAGGCGATCCGGTACCGCGAGCGGGAAGGGCAATTCGCCCTCCACAACTACGTCGTCATGGCGAACCATGTCCATCTGCTGATTACGCCGCGAATCGAACTCCCAAAATTGATGCACTCTCTCAAAGGGTTCACGGCCAGACGGGCAAATCAGATGCTGGGCGTCCGCGGACAGCCGTTCTGGCAGGGCGAAAGCTACGACCGGTGGGTGCGGAATACGGAAGAATTTGAGCGGATTGCGAACTACATCGAGATGAATCCGGTGAATGCGGGGCTGTGCGCTTCGCCCGAGGATTTTCGCTGGTCCAGCGGCAGGCGGGTTGACAACCCGCCGCAGGTTGACAACCTGCCCCACAAGGAAAGAGAAAGCAGAGAAACTCATGCGGTCGCCTCGTAGGGGCACGGGCGGCCATTCAGATGGTCTTCGAATTCGTGGCGGAACTTCTCCACGATCGAAATGGTGGGCATGGCCGCCGCGTCGCCCAGCGGACAAAACGTGCGGCCCAACATGTTCTTCGCCAGGTCGCCGATCAGATCGATGTCGCTCCGCACGCCGCCGCCTTCGTGGAAGCGCGTCAGGATTTTCTTCAGCCAGGTGGTTCCCTCGCGGCAGGGTATGCACCAGCCGCAGCTTTCGTGCGCGTAAAACCGCATGATGCGCAGCGCGGCCTTCACCATGCACGTGTCCTCGTCCATGATAATCACGCCGCCCGAGCCGAGCATTGTCTTGCGCGCCGTCATGGAATCGTAGTCCATGGTGGCGCCTTCCAGTTCCGCCGCCGTCAGCACCGGGCACGAGCTGCCGCCGGGAATGAACGCCTTCAACTTCTTGCCGTTGCGGATGCCGCCGCCCACTTCCTCGATCATCCGTTGCACCGGGAAACCCAGCCGCAGTTCGTAGACGCCCGGCTTGTTGACGTGTCCGGTGAGGCACGTCATCTTCGTGCCGCCCGCCCGGGGCACGCCCAGCGCCGCGAAGGCCGCGCCGCCATCGCGCAGGATGGCCGGAACGGCGCAGTAGGTCTCGACGTTGTTCAACACCGTGGGGCACTGGAACGCGCCCACCACGGCCGGAAACGGCGGGCGGATGCGCGGAATGCCGCGCTTTCCCTCGAGCGATTCCAGCAGCGCGGATTCCTCGCCGCACTCGTAGGCGCCGGCGCCCGTGTGCGTGTAGAGATCGAAATCGAACCCCGTGCCCTGAATGTTTTTGCCCAGCCAGCCGCCCTCATAGGCCTCGGCGATGGCCTTGTCCATGACGTCGATCAGGTAGCGATACTCGCCGCGGATGTAGACGTAGCCGGCGTGCGCGTCCACCGCCAGCCCGGCGATGAGCACGCCTTCGATCAACTGGTGCGGATCGTTTTCGATCAGCACGCGGTCCTTGCAGGTGCCCGGTTCGCTCTCGTCGCCATTCACCACGATGTACTTCGGCTTGGGCGAAGTGCGCGGAACGAAGCTCCACTTCAGCCCCGTGGGAAAACCCGCGCCGCCGCGGCCGCGCAGGTTGGACGACTTGACCTCCTCGACGATCCCGCCGGGCGTCATCTTGGCGGCCTTGAGGAAACCCTGGTATCCCTCGGTTCGCAGGTACCCGGCGAGGGTCGCGGAATCGGGATTTCCGAAGCGGCGCGAAAGCACCCTGGTCTCGAGCGGGCTGGGTTCGTTGTACGGCATGCGTTACGGTTTTTCCCTCAGGCCGTCCAACAGCTCGTCCAGCTTCTCGGGCGTCATGTCGTGATGGAAATCGTAATTGACCTGCACCGCCGGGGCCCACGAGCAGGCGCCGATGCACTCCACTTCCTCGATCGAAATCCGCCCGTCGGCGGTGGTTTCCTTGTTTCCCAGCCCCAACTTCTTGCAGGCGCGTTCCCACAGCTTGTCGCCGTCGCGCAGTTGGCAACTGATGTTGGTGCAGACCTGCACGTGGTATTTGCCGAGCGGCCGGCGGCGCAGCATCGAGTAGTAGGAGAGCACCTCGTTGACCTGCAGCGCGGTGACGCCCACGCGCCGCGCCACTTCCTCGATCAGCTCGCCCGAAACGTGGCCCAGCTCGTCCTGCGCGTACAGCAGCATGGGAATCATGGCCGAGCGCCGCCGTCCCGGAGGATAGCTTTTCAGGAGCTTGTCGAACCTGGCTTCCAGTTGGGGAGAGAGAGTCATCACCTGTCCACGTCGCCCAAAACGAAATCCATGCTGCCGATTGACGCTATCACGTCGGCGATCAGCGCACCCTCCGTCATTTTCGACGTGGCCTGCAGATTTCCGAAACTCGGCGTCCGCATGTGCACGCGGTACGGCATCGCGCTCCCGTCGCTCACCACGTAGAAACCCAGCTCGCCGCGCGGCGATTCGATGGTCTGGTACACCTCGCCCTCGGGCACGCGGAAGCCCTCGGTCACGATTTTGAAATGGTAGATGAGCGCCTCCATCTGAGTTTTCATTTTCTCGCGGTCGGGCAGCACCACGTGCGGGGCGTCGGCCTTCCACGGTCCCGCGGGCATGCCGTCCAGGGCCTGGCGGACAATGCGCGCGCTCTGCCGCATTTCCTCGACGCGCACCTGGTAGCGCGCGTACACGTCGCTTTCCGTGCGCGTGGGCACCGCGAAATCGAACAGTTCGTAACTGGAGTACGGCTCGTCTTTGCGCGCATCCATCGGCAGTCCGGCGGCGCGCAGCATGGGGCCGGTGACGCCCAGGTCCAGCATGTCTTCGAGCGGAATCGCGCCCACGCCGCGGGTGCGGCCAATCCAGATGCGGTTGTTGGTGAGCAGGTCCTCGTACTCGTTGACGCAGCCGGGGAACCGGTCGATGAAGTCCTTGACGCGCCGCTCCCACCCGCGCGGCGGCTCCAGCGCCAGCCCTCCGATGCGGAAATAGCTGGTCATCATCCGCTGGCCGCTGAACATCTCGAAAATCCGCAGAATGTCCTCGCGCTCGCGGAAGCAGTAGAGGAACACGCTCATGGCGCCGATATCCAGCGCGTGCGTGCCCAGCCACACCAGGTGGCTGTTGAGGCGCGTCAACTCCGTCAGCATCACGCGCATCCACTGCGCCTGCGGCGGCATCTCCAGTCCCAGCAACTTCTCCACCGCCAGGCAGTAGCACAGGTTGTTGGAGAGCGGCGCCAGGTAATCCACGCGGTCGGTCAGGGTGACCGCCTGCTGGTACGTTTTGACCTCGAACTCCTTCTCGATGCCGGTGTGCAGGTAGCCGATATCGGGCTGGCAGCGGACCACGGTTTCGCCGTCCAGCTCGAGGCGCAGCCGCAGCACGCCGTGCGTGGACGGGTGCTGCGGTCCCATGTTGAGGACCATGCGGCGCGGGCCGGAGGCGGGTTGCTCTTCGGCCATTTCGACGGTGACGGTGGGAGGCAGCGCGCCTTCGCTCATGGCCTAAACCCTCGATCCCGTGACCGGATAGTCCTTGCGCAGCGGATGGCCCTCCCAGTCGTCGGGCAGCATGATGCGGCGCAGGTCCGGGTGCCCCGTGAAGCGGATTCCGAAGAGGTCGAACGCTTCGCGCTCGTACCAGCCGGCGGCGCGCCACACCGAAGTCACCGACTCGATAACCGGATCGCCGCCCGGCAACCGGCACTTCAGGCGCACGCGCAGCTTGCGTTCGACGGAGTGCAGGTGGTAGACCACGTCGAAGCGCGGTTCGGCGGGATGCCGGTCCACGGCCGTGACGGAGCTCAGCCGGACGAACTTCTGATCGTACTTGAGGTACCCGCAGACGCTGGCGATGCGCGCCGGCGCGATCTCCAGCGTCACCTCGCCACGGTCGAACTTGCCGCCTTGCACCGCGCCGGAGTCGAAGGCCTCCACCGCCAGTGCCACGCCGCGGTCTCGCAAACTGTCGGGTAGCATCTCGAATCGTCAGGGCTTCCGGCTGCGCGCGTCGCTTCCGGACCAATCCAGGGCGCCCTTTTTCCAGATGTAAAAGAAGCCGGAAAGAATCAAAAAAACGAACACCAGCATCTCGGCGAACGCCGTCATTTTCAGGTCGCGAAATACGACCACCCAGGGATACAGAAAAATGGCCTCGATGTCGAACAAAATGAAAAGCATCGCCACCAGGTAGAATTTCACGCTAAACCGCTGGCGGGCGTCGCCGGTGGGGACGATACCGGATTCGTAAGGCGAGTCCTTGACGCGGTTGCGCACCCGCTTGCCGAGCAGGTAAGAAGCGGTGAGCAACCCCGCCGCCAGTGCCATCGCCAGCAGCGCCTGCACCATGACGGGAAAATACTGCTCCGTATAAGGCAGAGGGTCAGGCATGGGATTCAGGGACAGTCCGGCGCAACTTTGACTATAATGCGCGCAAAACGGGGGTGTCAACCGACATGCTTATGTGGGGCGGACGCCCTCGTCCGCAGCCGGCCCCCTGGCCGGCTTCTCGCCGGCGGCAGCCACTTGATTCTGCGAGCGAAGAGCGCGGGACGGGGGCGTCCCGCGCGGACCAGGGGGTCCGCCCCACAAGCATACCCGCTACTTGAAGCTGCGAACCGCCGCGGCTTCGTCTTCGTGCACGTCGAAGACGGTGTACAGCTTGGTGATCTGCAGCAGGTCCTTCACCCGCTTGGCGAGGTTGAGCAGCTTGAGCTCTCCGCCGCTGTTGGTCACCGTGGTGAATCCCGATACCAGCTCGCCGATCCCCGAACTGTCGATGTAAGAAACCTCTCCCAGATTGAGCAGGATCTTCTTCTGACCGTTGGACACCAATCCGCGCAGGGTGTCGCGCAACGCGCTGGAGCCTTCACCCAGGGTGATCCGGCCCGCCACATCCACTACGCTCACGTCGCCTACCTGCCGAGTATTCAAGTTTACGCTCACTGATTATGCCTCCTGGCTGAAAGCCCTCAATTCTACTTTGACGCCAAATGCTTGACCATCGTTACTTCCGTTCCACCCCGATCCAGGCGCCGCATCCGGAACTCATCCATGAACGACCGGATCAGGAAAATCCCCCGTCCCGAGGTGGCCATTAGATTCTCCGGCGCCAGCGGGTCCGGCAGGTTCTCGAAATCGAAGCCCTCGCCCTCGTCGGCGATGGTCACCTGCAAGCCATCCGGGTCCTGCGCCACCCGGAGCCGGACTTTCTTCCGGTCGCCGTACCGGTTCCCATGCACCACCGCGTTGACCACGGCTTCCCGCACGGCCATGCCGATCTTCATCAGATCGTCCTCGTCGAAGCCCGCGCGCCGGGCCGCGCCGACGGCCAATTCCTCGGCGGAATCCACGCTCTCCAGCGTGGAGTCAAGCGCCCGCTCCAGGGTTTCGGTCACGCGATGCCGTTCGTCCCGCATACACACACTGGCCCGCCCACCGCGGCCAAAGCGAACCTGAAGAATAAATTACCGGGGCAGCGAAAGTCAAGGCGCCGCAAACCGCCCGCGCGTCCAGGGCGCGCCTGAAACCCCCCGCCCTACAACACCACGCCCATCTCCAGCCCCACCCGCTCCAAATCGCAGCACAAAGAGACCAGCGTCCCGCGGAGCTGGGACTCCCAGATGAGCGAAACCTGCCCGTGCCGGCGGGCTTTGGCGACCTCGCGGAACTCGGCCGCGATGTCGATGGCGTGCCGGGACAATGCGGCCAGGCCCTCGGCCGGCGTTGGCGCAGCCGCGGGTTCCGGTGGCGCGGGCTCCGCGGGCGGCATCAGCGCCTTGCGCGAGTCCCGCACGGACTGGGCGACCTTCTGCACGTTGGCGGAATTCAGCTCCAGCACTTCGCCCTCCACCTGCAGCATCTTGTCTTTGATGAAGGGCGCGACCAGGCGGTACGTGCCGGCCGAGATTCGCACGGACTGCGTGTGCTCGAAATAGTCCGGCCCGAACTCTTCCAGCAGGCTAATGAACACGTCGGCTTGTGCGCCGCTCATCTTCAAGTGCCGCGGACAGAATTCCCGCCACTTCAGTCCGAGACTCGCGTGGATCTTCTCATTGCGGGCCTGCCGGATGGCAGCCGCCTGCGCCGCCGAACAACGTCCGGCGATGGTTCCAAAGGCAACGCTCTGCCCCAAAACCTTTCCCGATTCGAACGATCCGCCGTCAGCCGGCACCCGCCTGGTAGTTACTTTCTTCATCTTTGTCTCCCGGCCGTGACTTGACTCAAGTCACGGAAAAATCGTAAGTAATTGAAATAGGGAGAGTTACTGCGCAACCATGACTAGACTCAAGTCACGCCGCGCCACGCCCCTCCCCAATTCCACCTTCTCACACGACCCCCGAATAACCGCGCCTCGCGACGATCGAGAAGTCACGCAAGCGGTTGACAGGCTGGAGGATAAAAATATTTTCAAATCGCGTGAACGGCAAATGCGGCGTGGCGCGTCCCCGCTACTCGCCGTAACTAATTTCCGCCGTCCGCGCCGAAACGGCCGTGTACGCCAGCAACAGCGCCGATACCGCCAGCAATCCGCCGACGGCCAGCCATGCGGGGCTCGGGTCGGCCGCGATCACCATCAGGTTCAACGGCGGCGGCACCGGGACTTCCACCGGAGCCAGGTTGCGCAGGTAGAAAATCACGCTGACTTTTTGCAGCACCGAGGGCAGGAACGGGTTGATGCCTTCCCACACGAACACCACCGCCCCGGCGATCATCGGATTGCGGAAGAGCAAGCCCGTCATCAGGAAGATCGCGCCGTAACCCACGCACGCGAGCGCGGCCGTCACCGCGTACCAGGTAAGCTGGCCCAGGCCCGGACCGTGCAGGATGTAGCTGGTGTAAGCCGCGCCGGCGTGGCCGCCGATGAACAGAAACGACAAAACGGTGGCGCCCACGAACAGCAGCAGCGCCGCCGCCAGCCCGGCCAGGTACTTGCCGGCCACCAGCATCTCCCGGCGCAGCGGCGTCAGGTAGTAGTAGTGCAGCGTATGCTCCAGCATCTCGCCGCGGAACAGGTTGCTGAAGAGTCCCATGCAGCCGAAGAAAATCGCCCCGCGCAGATAGAAGAACTGGAACAGGGCGGCGAACGCCACGCTGTCGTCTCCCAACGTGTGATGGTTGTGGCGGGAAGCGTGCGATTCGATCAGCCAGTGCATGCCGGTCAGAAACACCGGCGCCAGCGCCAGGCAGTAGATCCACCAGCCGCGCTTCGAGAACAGCGTCTTCTTCCACTCCAGGCGCCACACCGCGGCGATCTGCCGCATCCACAGCGCGTTCATACCGCCGCTCCTTCCGCGCCGATCAGGTACTGATACACCGAGCTGGCATCGTCGTCGGCCGGCGCCACGGACTCGACTTCCAGACCCTCTTCCAGCACCACGCGGTTCAGCATCAGGTAGGTGGCGTCGGCGTCCCGGGTGCGCAGCAGCAGGCCCTTGCCATCGGCGGAGATGCGCGCTTCCATGGCGCCGCGCTGCGCGAACAGGCGCGCGGCCAGCACCTCGGGACGGAGCGTGCGCACCAGGATCTGCATGGGCTGCTCCTTCACTTCGTCGCGCACGCCCTGAATGCGGCCCTCGGCCACCACGTACCCCTGGCTCAGCAGGATCACCTGGTCGCTGATGCGGTCCACTTCGTGCAGGATGTGGCTCGACACGATCACGTGGCGGCCCTTTTCGCCCCACTCGCGGAACAGCGCGATGGTTTCGGCGCGCGCCATGGGGTCCAGGCCGTTGAGCGGCTCGTCGAGCACCAGCACCTGCGGATCGTGGGCGATGGCCTGCGCCAGTTTGACGCGCTGGCGCATGCCCTTGCTGTAGGCCGCCACCAACCGGCCGGCGGCTCCCACCATATTGATGCGCTCGAGCGCCGCCATGGCGCGCGCGGCGCTCTCGGCCGCCGTGAAGCCGTGCAGCAGCAGGTAGGAGTAAATGAACTGGTAGCCCGTCAGCCCCTTGGGAAACGCGTCGAACTGGGCGCAGTAGCCCACCATGCGGCAGAGTTTCCCGGGCTGGTCCGGCGCCACTCCCAGCACGCGGATTTCGCCCTGCGTGGGCCGGATCAACCCGGTCATCAGGTTCATGAGCGTGGTCTTGCCCGAACCGTTGGGACCGACCAGGCTGGTGACTCCCGGCGGAATCGTCAGGCTCACGCGATTGATGCCCAGCACTTCGCCGTAGAACCGCGAGACGTTGTGGAAGGCGACCAGGGATTCGCTCATCGCGCCACCTCCGCCGGTGGGGCGGACCCCCCGGTCCGCAGCCGGCCCCCTGGCCGGCTTCTTGTGCGCGCCAGGCAGTCGATCCTTCGACCGTACAGCGGGTCCCGGGGGACCCGCGCGGACCGGGGGGTCCGCGCCACAACGCCGCTCATCGCACCACCTCCGCGCCGCGGCCCGGCCGCGGCGCCCACACCGCGACCGCCAGACCGCTCGCTAGGAGCCGGTGAAAGAAACAACGCGTCTCGCAAAGGCGCAAAGCCCGCAAAGTAGAACCGATCTGTTTTTCTGGCGGGCTTTGCGGCTTTGCGTGAGATTGTGGTTGCGGTTCTGCCAAGCCCCTCATCGCACCACCTCCGCGCCGCGGATCTTGCGGGCCAGCATGTACAGGCACATCCCGGCCAGCCCCAGCAGCACCACGCAACAGCTCCACACCGGAATCTCTTCGCCCGGCGTGATGCGAAAGAAGACCGCCCCTGTGGTGGTGGGATGCGCGCCTTCGAACAGCGACACCCAGACCGTCCCCACCAGGCTGCCGATCTGCATCAGGTGGCCCCACCGCGTGCGCTGCACCAGGTCGATGGCCCCGCCGAAACCGGAGGCGACGAAGAACACGCCGAACATCAGCGCGCCCGCCGCGGGCTTCCACTTCACCCACGCCGAGAGCGCCAGCGCCAGGAGGGATAGCAGCAGGATCCAGATCCACGAGCCCACGAAAAACGCCACGGCGATGCGCGCGTTTCCGGTGGCCCACGTCCAGCCTTCCAGGTAGCCCTGGAGCCCGAAAAGCAGCAGCCCCGGAACCCAGGTCATGAGCGACAGCAGCATCACCAGGACGAGCATCTTGCCCGCCACGTACTCGACGCGGGAGAAGGGCCGCGCCAGGTATAGCGGGAGCCCGCCATTGGCCAGATCGGGCGATACCCGTCCGGGGCCCACGAAGGCCGCCAGGAACAGCGCCAGCATGCTCTGCCACCCGAGCAGCGATAGAAAAAACGTCACATTGATGGTAATGAACCGCGACATCTGTTCCGCCCCCAGGACGCGCAGCGCGCTGGCATTGTGCTCCAGGTAAATCAGCAGCGCGCAGACCAGCGGATAGATGAAGGTGGCGAGGAAGAAGATGGAGAGGAAGCGCGACTTGCGCAGGTCGTCGAAGGCGTACCGCGGGATCGTCAGCACCCGCGACCACGCCGGAGTCAGCGCGCCCTCGTAGGGGCGATAGGTCTTCTTATAGACGGCCATTCGGCGCCTCCATGGCCTTCAGGAAAATGTCCTCCAGCGAATCGCGTTTGTGATTCAGGCGGCGGATCTGCACGCTCTGGCTGGCGGCAATTTCGTAAAGCTGGCGGATCTCCAGGCCGTCGGGCAGAATCAGTTTGACGCGTCCCTGTGCGCCCGGCGCGGTCTCGCATCCCAGTTTCTCGATGGCCGCCAGGAACCCTCCGTCCACGCCGCCGCGCGTTTCAATCTCGAGAAACCGCCGGTTGGCGCGGCGCTCTTCCTCCAGGTTGCAGACGGCCGCGATGTTCCCGTCCTTGAGGATCAGCGCCTGGTCGCAGCATTCCTCCACGTCGCGCAGCAGGTGCGAGGAGAGGATCAGCCGCAGGTCGCCGCGGTCGCGGATTTCCTGGATGAGCTGGATCATGCGGACGCGCGCCGGCGGGTCCAGGCCGTTGGTGGGCTCGTCCAGAAACAGCAGCTTGGGGCCGTGGGCGATGGCCTGCGCCAGCTTGGCCGACTGCTTCATGCCGAGGGAATACGTGCCCAGCGCGCGGTAGCGCACCTCGCCCAGGCCGACGTAGAAAAACGCTTCGTGAGCCCGTTCCAGGGCCTGCGCCGGCGGCAGGCCGCTCAGCTCGGCCATCATCCGCACGAACCGCACGCCGGTCATGTTGGCGATAAAGGCGTCGTTCTCCGGCATGTAGCCCACCAGGCCGCGCACCTGGCGCGCGCTGGTGCGGATGTCGTGCCCCAGAACCCGCGCCGTCCCCGCCGACGGCTTATGAAACCCGAGCAGCGCGCCCAGCAGCGTCGATTTGCCGGCGCCGTTGGGGCCCAGCAATCCGATCGACCGGCCGGTGAGCGCGGCCGTCAACCGGTTCAGGATCACGCGGGCGCCGAAGCGCACTTCGAGACCGTCCAACTCGATGACCGGGTCCATCTTCTAACTCTACGGGATTCGCGGGCCGCGAGTTCCCTCGATGTGGGGCGGACGGGGTGCCCCCTGGGCCCGTCCGCGGCCAGCCCCCTGGCCGGCCTTTCGCACACACCCGGCAATGGGGACCCGCGCAGACCTGGGCACGGGCGAGAGAATAGCCATCCCGGCAAGGATCTTGCAGGCCCTCCGATCGGAGCGAAGTTTCCCGGATCGCGACTTCCGCCGCCCGCGGTCCGGAAACGGCGTTCCGCCAGGCGCCGCTGCGAAACCCGCCCGGCTCTTCCCCTCCAGGACGGGCGCTGGTTGCTCACGCCACCTCCAAGGCCGGCGGCAATCAATCCCCGGGCTGTGCACGACTCGCCTCCGGGTAACCTTGAAAGCACGCGCCGGAGCCCTTCGGATGCAGCGCTCTTCGCGGCCGCACGGGCCCCCAGCATCGCAGGGTATTCGGAACATCGGTGTGCTATACCGTATGAGAGGCTCGACATGAGAACTTTCTATTCCGCCTTGTTCGTTTTATCCACCGCCGCCCTGGCTCAAACTCCGGCGGCCCCGAAGCCGATTGCCGTCGAGGGGAAGGTGGTCGGCTCGATTGGCGGCGAGCCACTGCGGAAAGTGGAGTTGAAGCTCACGACCAGCGACCTTCCCGAGGGCATGGAGGGCATGGAGGCCATGTTCGGCAACGCCAACCCAGCGGCTGCGCCTGACCAGCCGAATGCCAAGAACAAGACGTTCAGCGCCACCACGGGCGACGGAGGCAAGTTCCGGTTCGATCAGGTCGAGCCGGGCGACTACTTCCTGAGCGCCAAGCGGGTGGGCTATGTGGATGGCCGCTACAAGCCCGAAGGCAAGTACGCAGCGGATGGGAAGTTGCGCCTTCGCGCCGGGGACTCGCTGACCGACGTGGAGTTTCGCCTGGTCCCACTGGGCGTGGTTGGCGGCCGCGTGATCGACGAAGATGGCGACCCGGTTTCGGGCGCAACCGTGGTTGCCCAGTCCTTCAGCTATAGCAGCGGCCGGCGCAGGATGGCGCCGGCGGATTTCGGACAGACCAACGACCGGGGTGAGTTCCGCCTGGGCAAATTGAAGCCCGGCCGCTATTACCTCAACGTCGGCCCGTCCAACGCGAATCCGCTCGCCGAAACTCCACCACCGCCCAAGGACGGCTTGCCCGAGACGGGGTACGTGTCCACGTACTATCCGGGCGTTACGGATGTCGGACAAGCAACCGCGATCAGCGTGAAGGCGGGCGCAGACGTCTCCGGTTACGACATCCAGCTCCGGAAGTCCAAGGTGGTGCGGATCAAGGGAAAGGCCGTCAACGCCGATGGGAAGCCGCTGAGCAACGCCATGGTGATGCTGATGTCCGCTGGGAATCCCGCCGGCATGCGCATGAGGATGCTCAACAATCCCGAGGGCCGTTTCGAAATCGCGGGCGTGGAACCGGGTTCCTACATGATCATGACGACGCAGATGGGCGGATCCTCGCCATCGATCCACATGCAGGCATTGGTGGTGCCCGCCGAGGGTCTGGACAACGTCCGGTTAGGTCTCCAGCCGGAGGGGACGGTTCAGGGGAATATCGTGGTGGCGGGTAACGACAAGGTGGCGCTCAAGGGACTGGCGGTGATGCTGGCCGGCGGGGAGGATGCGCCTACCATGCCGGTGTTTGCGAACGCTTCGGAGTCCGGCGACTTCGTGGTGAAGAAGCTGTCTGCCGCGCCGTACAACCTCGCGCTGCCATACCTGCCCGATGGCACATACTTGAAGTCGGTGCAGTTGGGCGGACGCGAGCGGCTTGGGCAGACGCTGGATTTCTCGGCGGGTTTCGCGGCGCCGATACAGATCGTTCTCGGCACGGATGGCGGAGAGTTCGAAGCGACGGTATCCCGCGACGACAAGCCGGTGGCCGATGCCACCGTGGTACTGTTGACGGCCGACCCCAACGGGCGCTTTCCGGAGACAACGCGAACGGGCGAGAGCGACTCCGCTGGCCATGTCAAGCTCAAGGATGTTCCGCCGGGCGATTATGTTGCCTTCGCGTGGGAGGAAGTAGAGCAAGGCGAGTGGCTGGATGCGGGTTTCCTGAAGCCATTCGACAACCAGGCGGCGCGGGTCCGCATCCAGCCGAAGGGACACGAAAAGGCGCAACTGGCTTTGATTCCGGCGGCGAAGTAGGCGCCTGGTCAGGGGACACGGAACCGCGAGCGTAAGCGAGCGGCCCGATCAGCGCGAATGCTGCTCGTACACCGCCATGTCTTCACCTTGTCCCGAGACCACGTAGCCCACGGCGGCCGAAACCTGGTCCGGATTCCACAGGTACCGGGTGCTCCCGTGCCGCGCCCAACGGGGTTGGCTCGGCTCCTGGAGGTTCAGCGCCCGGCTGGCGTAACACTTGAGGGCGTTCATCACTTGCTCCGGCGAGCGGTCTGCATCGACCACGGTGTGAACGTGGTTCGATCGCACGTGCAAGGCCAAGAGGTTCCACTCTCGCCAGCGGCATACCTCCGTGGATCGCTTCGAAGACGACCTTCCGCTTGGCTTCGTCCAGGGCGTAGGGTGGGTGCTTCATCAGGCGCTTGGCTCCCGTCTCGCGGGAAGAACTCTCCTTTGGGTAGGGGCCTTCGTAGAGGTGATGGTGACGGTCTGCGGTCCCGGGTGTGCCGGGGAGATGAGTTCCGTAGCAGGCGAAGGTGATGAGATAGGTGCTGGTGAGAGGGGTGCCCACGTGCAGATCGTGCGGAATGAGCGGGGAGTCGTCTCAGGGTTTTGGGATTGGAGGACGCTCGGGCCGCTCGCTTACGCTCGCGGTTCCGGGGATTGGGCTACCACCAGCGACCACTCGGCTTTGTGGCGCGACTCCAGAACCGGCGGCAGCCCAGCGGACACATCTTCCATTTCATGGCGTTCGAAGCCGCTCGCCAGCATCCGTAGAGGTGATGGTGACGGTCCACGCTTCCGGGTGTGCCGGGGAGATGAGTTCCGTAGCAGGCGAAAGTGATGAAGTAGGTGCTGGTGAGAGGGGTGCCCACGTGCAGATCGTGCGGCTGGGCGGGGAGTCGTCTCAGGTTTTGGGATTGGAGGACGCTCGGGCCGCTCGCTTACGCTCGCGGTTCCGGGGATTGGGCTACCACCAGCGACCACTCGGCTTTGTGGCGCGACTCCAGAACCGGCGGCAGCCCAGCGGACACATCTTCCATTTCATGGCGTTCGAAGCCGCTGACCAGCATCCGTAGAGGTGATGGTGACGGTCCACGCTTCCGGGTGTGCCGGGGAGATGAGTTCCGTAGCAGGCGAAAGTGATGAAGTAGGTGCTGGTGAGAGGGGTGCCCACTCGCAGATCGTGCGGCTGGGCGGGGAGTCGTCTCAGGTTTTGGGATTGGAGGACGCTCGGGCCGCTCGCTTACGCTCGCGGTTCCGGGGATTGGGCTACCACCAGCGACCACTCGGCTTTGTGGCGCGACTCCAGAACCGGCGGCAGCGCAGCGGACACATCTTCCATTTCATGGCGTTCGAAGCCGCTCGCCAGCATCCGTAGAGGTGATGGTGACGGTCCACGCTTCCGGGTGTGCCGGGGAGATGAGTTCCGTAGCAGGCGAAAGTGATGAAGTAGGTGCTGGTGAGAGGGGTGCCCACTCGCAGATCGTGCGGCTGGGCGGGGAGTCGTCTCAGGTTTTGGGATTGGAGGACGCTCGGGCCGCTCGCTTACGCTCGCGGTTCCGGGGATTGGGCTACCACCAGCGACCACTCGGCTTTGTGGCGCGACTCCAGAACCGGCGGCAGCGCAGCGGACACATCTTCCATTTCATGGCGTTCGAAGCCGCTCGCCAGCAGCAGGCCACCGGGACGTAGCACGCGGCGGAAATCGGGCGCGAGCGCGACGATGGCTGGCGGGCTGATGTTGGCCACTACGAGGTCGGCGGAAGCCGCCGCGATGGCGTCGGCCGATCCGACGAAGGCGTCTCCGGCGATCTGCGCGGCGATGGGGTCGATATCGCAGGCCACCACCTTCCCTGCCCCCAGCAACCGCGCGGCATGGGCCAGGATTCCCGAGCCGGTGCCGACATCGACGACCGTCATGCCGGGCTTGAGGTAGTCTTCGAGCGCTTCGATGCAAAGCTGGGTGGTGGAGTGGAGACCGGTGCCGAAGGCCATGCCGGGATTGACCACGATGCGGAAGCGGCCGGGCGGCGCGGGATCGTCGCGCCATTCGGGGACCAGGTAGAAGCGCCGGCCCACTTCCATGGGTGGCAACAGATCGCGCGCGGCAGCCACCCAGTCGCGCGGTTCCTCCTCGCGCAGGCGTGCGCCGGGGTACAGGGCGAGGAGGGCTTCGCGGCCGGCGCTGTCCTCGAAGAAGGCGCGCACGCGCCGCGAGTCCAGTTCCACGATGCCGGCCGAGCCCCGCTCCCATAACTCGGCGATGAGCAGGTCACGGTCGTCGGCGTCGCATTCGATTTCGAGTGAGAACATTGTTATCGTAGGGTTTCCAGGAGAAATGAAGCTACAAGGTATTTTCCCACCAATCGCAACGCCATTCGACCACAACGGCGACATCTACCCGGCCAAGGTGCGCCACAACGTGGAGAAGTGGAACAAGACGGCGCTTTCCGGTTACGTGGTGATGGGCTCGACGGGCGAGAGCGTCATGCTCACGACCGATGAGAAGACGGCGATGTGGGAACTGGTGGCGCAGTGTGCCGCGCCCGAGAAGCTGCTGATCGCCGGCACCGGCGTGGAGAGCGTGCGGGAAACCGTTGCGCTGACCAACCGCGCCGCGGAGATGGGATACAAGGCCGCACTCGTTCGCACACCGCATTACTACAAGAACCTGGTGAATCGCGCCGCGGCGCAGGAGCTGTACTTTCGCGCGGTGGCGGACCAGGCGCGCATTCCGGTGATCGTTTATAACTTTCCGCAGGCCACCGGCGTGGACATTCCGGTGGAGGCGGTGGTGGCGCTCTCCGAACACCCCAACGTGATTGGCATCAAGGAAAGCTCGGGCAACCTGGCGAAGATTATGCAGACGATCCGCGAGGCGCGGGCGGGCTTCCAGGTGCTGGTGGGGTCGGCGCCGACGCTGTGGCCGTCGCTGCTGGTGGGGGCGTGCGGGGCGATACTGGCCTACGCCAACGCTGCGCCGTATTCGACGATCGCGATTTGGGAGGCGTACCGCGCGCGAGAGGACGCCGCGGGGTTGGACTGGCAGAATCGCATCGGGCGCGCCGCGGCACTGGTGACGGTGAAGCATGGCATTCCGGGGTTGAAGTACGCCATGGATCTGAACGGGTACTACGGCGGGCCGCCGCGGTTGCCGTTGTGCGTGCCGGGTGAGGCGGCTAAGCGGGAGATCGAGGAAGCGTTTCGGGATTTGAAGGGGTAGGGCGTCACGGATTTGCCGAAGAAGCTTTCTGGCGGCTGGCGCGCACAAGCATCAAGACCGCCATCCCAACCACGGCCAAGGGGACGCCTACGAAGATGCCATTATAGAGGGCGCCCGACCGGGCATGGTACAGGTTGAACCAGCCCACTAGAAAGGCGCCCGCTGCGACGCCCATGAAGAACCAGAATGACCGCCCCTTCGGTGCGCAAAGGATGGCGAGAAGAAAGGCGCCTCGGAAGACATAGCCGCTGACCCGGGCGATGGGTGGATCTTTCCAGAACTCCCATGCAATCAGACAGAGGTATGCTCCGGCCACTGGGAGCCGCTCTTTGTATGGGTAGGCCTTGAGACTGGGTATTGTCACCTTTGGATCTCAACCCCTTTTCCAGTATACCCGGCCACCGCGCGGGAGATCGAGGAAGCGTCTCGGGATTTGAAGGGGTATCGGCGGGGGTAGGCGGTGCCGACGGACCGGTCGGAAGGCGGGTTGACAACCCGCCGCAGGTTAACAACCTGCCCCGCATAAGAAGGAGGTCAGCGGCGCGCAAACCGCACCAAGCGATTCAGGACGCCGGCGGATTCCTCCACTTGCAGCGCGTAGGTGACGGCGAAGTACGTCGCGCCGTAAACCGCCAGGATGGCGGCGCCATCGATGGTGGGGCGGGCGGTTCCGAGAGCGAGCTTGATGCTCCAGGCAGCGGCGGCCGCCATCAGGGCCGAGGTCCACAGGCGGAGGGTTAGCGACGCGGTCAGCCCCGTCTTGCCGATGCGCCGGTTGAGGGTGCGGCGCAGCAGGGTGAACTCCACCCATCCGGCGACGCCCGCCGAGGCGGTCAGACCGGCCACGCCCCAGCGCGGTTCGATGCCGAGCCACACCGGCAGCGGCACGGCGCAGAGCCATCCCAGCGCGCCCGTCAGCGCGACGCGGATGACAGCGAAACGCAGCGGCGTGCGGGTGTCGCGGAGGGCGTAGTAGGTGGACGAGTAGAGACGGCCCAGCGTGGAAGCCAGCAGCCCGATGGCGCTTCCGGCCAGGATGCCCCAGACATAGACCGAGTCGTGGCGCGTGAACCTTCCGTGCTGGAAGAGCGCGCCGGTCACCACGTCGCCAAGCGCCAGAAAGGCCATGGCCGAGGGGACCACAAAGAACGCGATCTGGCGCAGGCCGGAATCCAGGCGCTGGCGGAGATACGCGGCCACCTGCGCCTCGTCGCCCAGGGCGCTGGACATGGCCGGGAGTTGCGCCGCCGAAACCGCCATTCCGAACAGGCTCACGGGGAGGGCGTTCAGCGTCTGCGCGGTGAACAGCGCGGCCACCGGACCGTCGCCCAAAAGGCTGGCGAGAAGCGAGTCGATGTAGGCGCTGATCTGCACCACGCCGCGGCTGACGAAGACGGGTCCGAAATTGCGGATGACCTCGCGGACGTGCGCGGATGCCGTGTCCAGGCGCGGCCGCAGTTTCCGCGTCAGCCGGAGCACGGTGGGCACCTGCACGCCGAACTGCAACCCGCTGCCCGCGACCGAGCCCCATGCCAGCGTGACGGCGAGCGTGGTCACAGGCTGGTGGCGAAACGCGACCATGGTGGCGATCTGCGCCAGGCTGGCGACTACGGGAGCGGTGTAGGAAAGGAAGAACTTCCGATGGCTGTTGAGAATTCCCAGGCACCACGCGGAGAGGACCAGCAGGCCGATGCTGGGGAACAGGATGCGCACCAGGTGGATGGTCAGGTCGCGCTTGGCGCCGTGGAATCCCGGCGCGATGGCGACGATCAGGAGTGGCGCGCAGAGGACGCCGAGCAGGACCAGCACCGAGACGGTCAACGCCAGGATGGCGAAGATCGCCCCGGCCACGCGGTCGGCTTCTTCCTCGTCGCCTTCGGCCAGGAGGCGCGCATAGACGGGGATGAACGACGCCGAGAGCACGCCTTCGCCGAAGAGATTTTGCAGGAAGTTGGGGATGCGCCAGGCCGCGTTGAAGGCGTCGGCGGTGTAGGAGATTCCGAAATAGCCCGAGAACACGCTCTGGCGGACCAGGCCGACGAGGCGGCTCAGAAGGATGCCGGACGCTACCAGAAATGCGTGGCGGCCGGTGCGCTCGCTCTGCGCGGGGGGCGCCACTAGGCGATCTTCTCCAGAACCGCGGCGGCCACTTCTTCGGTACTGCTTGTGCCGCCCAGGTCGCGGGTGCGCACCTTGCCTTCTGCCAGCACCCCGGCCACGGCGCGCTCCACTTTGACGGCGGCGTCCGCCATGCCGAGGTGGTCGAGCATCATCGAAGCGCTCAGGATGGCGGCCAGAGGATTCACCACGCCCTGGCCGGCGATATCGGGCGCGGAGCCGTGGACCGGTTCGAACATCGAGGGGAACCTCCGCTCGGGATCGAGATTGGCGCTGGCCGCCAGCCCCATGCTGCCGATGATGATGGCCGAGATATCGCTGAGGATGTCGCAGAAGAGATTGGAGCCCACCACCACATCGAAGCTCTCCGGCCGGCGGATGAAGTTCATGGCGGCGGCATCCACCAGCAGGGATTCGGTTTCGATGCCGGGGTACCCGGCGGCCACCTCGTCGAAAACGCGGTCCCAGAGCACCATGCTATAGCCCTGCGCGTTGGACTTGGTGACGGAGGTGACACGGCGCTTCTTGCCGCGCTTGACGGCCAGCTCGAAAGCGAAGCGCACGATGCGCTCGATGCCGCGGCGGGTGAACACGGAGGTCTGGATGGCGATCTCCTCGGGCTGGTGCTGGTAGACGAAGCCGCCGACCTGGGCGTACTCGCCTTCGGTGTTCTCGCGGACCACCACGAAATCGATGTCGCCACCGCGGGGTTTCGCCAGGGGCGAGGTGACGCCGGGATACAGGAAGGCGGGCCGCACGTTGGCGTACTGATCGAAGGCGCGGCGGATGGGCAGCAGCAGGCCGTTGAGCGTGGTGTGGTCGGGGATATCGGGGTGGCCGACGGCGCCGAGGAGGATGGCGTCGCACGGGGACAGAAGGTCGAGCGCGCCGGCGGGCATCATATGGCCCCAGCGGAAGTAGTGCTGGCTTCCCCAGTCGAAGTCCTGGAAGGCGAACGCGACATCGTACAACCTGGCGACCTTTTCCAGGACGCGCTTGGCGGGCGGAATGACTTCGACGCCCACGCCGTCGCCGGCGATTACGGCGATGGTCAGTGTCTTCATGAGCTGAACACAATTCTAGCGCTGCGACGCGACTATACTGAAACCAGAATGCCGCGGGAATACCTGCGCGCGCCGCTGGGCAAGCTCGGAACGCCGGTGTGCCGGATCGGGCTTTCGGCCACGTACCGTCCGGGGCGCGCGACCATCCACAAGGCCCTCGACGAAGGGCTGAACTACTTCCAGTTTTTCGGATTCGACCGGCAGATGATCGCGGTGCTGCGCGACTCCATGGGCGCGCGCCGCGACCGGTTCGTGCTGGCCAGCGGCGGGTACAACTGCATCTGGACGCACCAGAACCTGCGCCGCGCGCTGGAGAGGCGCTTGCGGCAGGTGCGCACCGAGTACATCGACATCTTCTATTTTTTCGGGGTGACGCGGCGGAAGTACTTCACCGCGCGGGTCCGCGAGGAGTTGCAGGCGGTGCGGGAGAGCGGGCTGGTGCGCGCGGTCGGCATATCCACGCACGATCGCGGCTTCGCGGCCGAGTTGCTGCGCGAGGGCACGCTGGACGCCGCGATGATCCACTACAATGCGGCGGAGCGCGGGGCGGAACAGGACGTTTTTGCGCGGCTGCCGGAGTCGAACCCGGCGGTGGTGGCATTCACCGCGACGCGCTGGGGCAGCCTGCTGCGGCCGCCTGGCGGATATCCGAAGGACGCGCGAGTGCCGACCGCCGGCATGTGCTACCGGTTCGTGCTGGCCAACCCGGCGGTCCACGTGTGCATGATGGCGCCGTCGAACCTGCGTCAGTTCGAGACGAACCTGGCCGAGATCCGCGGCGGGCCGCTGGCGGAGGAAGACATGCGGTTCATGCGCCGCTTCGGGGACGCGGTTCACGCCACGATGCGGCGGTAGGCCCGGCGGAGGTTGTCCGGGATGGCGTAGCGCTCGAATTCCGACGGGGAGCACCAGGCAACCGCGTGGGATTCTCCGGACACGCGCAGTTCGGCGGCGGTGGCCCGGAACTGAAAGAGAAGGTCGTGGTGCAGGTGGCAGGGTTCGCCCTTGGCGGCGGGGATGCCGTGGACGTCGAGTCCGGCCAGGCGCGGCGCTGGATCGGGGGCCGGCGCGACGCCAGTTTCTTCGATCACTTTGCGGCGGGCCGTGTCCCAGATCGCCGCGTCGCCGGGTTCCACGTGGCCGCCAGGGACAAGCCAGCGGTCAAGACGGCGATGGTGGACCAGCAGGATCCGGTTATCGCCGGGCGCCAGGACCAGGCCGGTGCAGGTGATATGTCCGGGCGCGAACTGCGACCGGGAGAGCGGACCGGCGCAGCACTCAAGAAGCATGAGGATGAGATCGCGGCTCTTGAGGGCGGCGGCGTCGGCGGGGTCGTGGAAGGAGCGGACGAGACTGGCTACGGAGGTGGGGGCGATCATCGGTGGTTGAGGTCGAAAATCAAAAAGCCCGATCTGATGAGATCGGGCTTTTTAGAAAAACCGGGCGACTTCCTACTCTCCCACACAGTTGCCCGTGCAGTACCATCGGGGCTGAGGAGCTTAACTTCCGTGTTCGGGATGGGAACGGGTGGGTCCCCCTCGCTAAGGTCACCCAGAAAGGGACGACACATACGCGGGACCGCCGGTTCGGGCGGGACGCCGCGTTGAATATTGACGGGCTTTCGGCGGAAAAACGTAGCGCATGTCGTGTGCGCAGTAAATTTTATGGTCAAGCCGAACGGGCAATTAGTAACGGTAAGCTCAACGATTGCTCGACTTACACATCCGTCCTATCAAACTGGTAGTCTTCCAGTGCCCTTCATAGCTTTCGCTTGGGAGATCTCATCTTGGGGAAGGTTTCACGCTTATATGCATTCAGCGTTTATCCTGACCGAACTTCGCTACCCAGCGATGCGGCTGGCGCCACAACTGGATCACAAGAGGTTCGTCCACCCCGGTCCTCTCGTACTAAGGGCAGGCCCCCTCAAATCTCCTACGCCCACCACAGATAGGGACCGAACTGTCTCGCGACGTTCTGAACCCAGCTCACGTACCGCTTTAATAGGCGAACAGCCTAACCCTTGGGAGCTTCTACACCCCCAGGATGCGATGAGCCGACATCGAGGTGCCAAACCGGAGCGTCGATGTGAACTCTTGACTCCGATCAGCCTGTTATCCCCGGCGTACCTTTTATCCGTTGAGCGATGGCCCTTCCATACAGAACCACCGGATCACTAAAGCCTACTTTCGTATCTGCTCGACTTGTTGGTCTCGCAGTTAACCTGGTTTATGCTTTTGCACTCGTCGGCGGATTTCCAAGCCGCCTGAACCAAGCTTCGCGCGCCTCCGTTACCGTTTAGGAGGCGACCGCCCCAGTCAAACTACCCGCCTTCCACTGTCCCTCATCCCGATAAGGGATGGAGGTTAGAACCACAGAACGATCAGGGTGGTATCTCACCGTTGGCTCCTCCGAGTCCGAGAACCCGGAATCAAAGCCTCCCACCTATCCTGCGCAGATCGCCCCATAGTTCCATGAAAGGGTATAGTAAAGGTGCACGGGGTCTTTCCGTCTAGTGGCGGGCACCCGGCGTCTTCACCGGGACCACAAGTTCGCCGGGCGGCATGTTAAGACAGTTCTCAGATCGTTACGCCATTCGTGCAGGTCGGAACTTACCCGACAAGGAATTTCGCTACCTTAGGACCGTTATAGTTACGGCCGCCGTTCACCGGGGCTTCAGTTCAAAGCTTCGCTTGCGCTAACCTCTCCCTTTAACCTTCCGGCACCGGGCAGGCGTCAGCCCCTATACGTCGTTTTCGACTTTGCAGAGACCTGTGTTTTTGTTAAACAGTCGCCTGAGACTATTCACTGCGGCCCACGTCTTAGGTGGGCACTCCTTCTCCCGAAGTTACGGAGCTAATGTGCCTAGTTCCTGAACATACCATCACCCGAGCGCCTTAGAATATTCTTCTCGTCCACCTGTGTCGGTTTGTGGTACGGATACCTTACTTCTCCTTAGAGGCTTTTCCTGGCGGACGACCCGGCGGATTTGCCTATCCGGATCTCCCTTCACCCTGGATTGAAACCATTGCGCACCAGGGCTTACGGTCCGCGTCCCCCCATCGGTCTTTATCGAAATAAGGTAGTGCAGGAATATTAACCTGCTGTCCATCCGCTACGCCTTTCGGCCTCGCGTTAGGCTCCGACTAACCCTGAGCGGATTAACCTTTCTCAGGAATCCTTAGACTTACGGCGACCAGGGTTCGCACCTGGTTTCTCGCTACTTATGCTGGCAGAGTCACTTCCCAACGCTCCAGCCCTTCTTTCGATCGACCTTCACAGCTGTTGAGAACGCTCTCCTACCATTCGTATTGCTACGAATCCGTAACTTCGGTACCATGCTTAAGCCCCGTTATATTGTCGGCACCGAGCCGCTCGACCAGTGAGCTGTTACGCTTTCTTTAAAGGATGGCTGCTTCTAAGCCAACCTCCTGGCTGTCTGAGCGTCCCGACTTCCTTTCCCACTGAGCATGGATTTGGGGACCTTAGTTGACGGTCTGGGCTGTTTCCCTTTCGACAATGAAGCTTAGCCCCCACTGTCTGACTCCCTCGCTACACATTCACGGCATTCGCAGTTTGGTTGGATTCGGTAACCTGGGAAGGCCCCTAGTCCAATCAGTTCTCTACCACCGCGACGGACCACGAGAGGCTAGCCCTAAAGCTATTTCGGAGAGAACGAGCTATCACGGAATTTGATTAGCCTTTCACCCCTACCCTCAGCTCATCCAAGCTGTTTTCAACCAACACTGGTTCGGACCTCCAGCCGCTGTTACACGGCCTTCATCCTGGCCAAGGGTAGATCATCCCGCTTCGCGTCTATTCCCAGCGACTCCATCGCCCTATTCAGACTCGCTTTCGCTACGGCTCGCTTTCGCTTAACCTTGCCACTGAGAATAACTAGCCAGCTCATTATGCAATAGGCACGAGGTCAGGCATTCCGGCTTGCCCGGCATAGCCCTCCCACTGCTTGTAAGCGTGTGGTTTCAGGTACTATTTCACTCCCCTCGCAGGGGTTCTTTTCACCTTTCCCTCACGGTACTGGTTCACTATCGGTCGCAAGTGAGTATTTAGCCTTGCCGGATGGTCCCGGCGGATTCAAGCAGGGTTTCACGTGCCCCGCCCTACTTAGGAGCCACTGGAAGGAGGATTGCATTTTCACCTACGCGGCTGTCACGCTCTATGGCCGGCCTTTCCAGACCGTTCGATTAACACTTTCCTATCCCTCGTTTAACCAACTGAACTCTTCGTTGCCGAAGAGGCCAGTTGATTATTGTGGTCCTGCAACCCCAGGCTCTCCTTTCGAATCGCCTGGTTTAGGCTGTTCCGATTTCGCTCGCCACTACTTTCGGAATCACGGTTGTTTTCTCTTCCTTCGGGTACTGAGATGGTTCACTTCCCCGAGTTTGCTCCGCCACCCTATGTATTCAGATGGCGGTAATGAGTGTTCGCACTCATTGGGTTTCCCCATTCGGAAATCTCCGGATCACAGCCTATTAGCGGCTTCCCGAAGCTTATCGCAGCTGATCACGTCCTTCTTCGCCTTCTTGCGCCAAGGCATCCACACACACGCCCTTAGTAGCTTGACCATAAAATCTACTTCACACACAACACTATGTGCACGCTACGTTCTTCGCGCTTACTTGTGTTCGGCAATCGGTTCGCCCGTTCCGGAAACTTCCCGGACCGGACTACACCGGCTGCCGATTTATATGCCCGTCAATATTCAATTGTCAAAGATCGATTTCCGGAAGAATCCAGAAGTCGGGGTCCGGCGACGGCCGAGCGGCCGCCATATGCCGGATTCCGGCTTTCGGGTTCTCAATTTTGGTGGGCCTGGGTAGAATCGAACTACCGACCTCACCCTTATCAGGGGTGCGCTCTAGCCAACTGAGCTACAGGCCCAAGTGGTCCATCCTGGTGGAGCTGGTCGGGATCGAACCGGCGACCTCCTGAATGCAAATCAGGCGCTCTCCCAGCTGAGCTACAGCCCCAAAGCGAAAACTTAAATCGAGGCCAGTTGGATGCAGACACCAGGGTACCAGCCCCTGGCGCTGTCGGAAGAACTCAGTACTCCAAGTGGAGATCCGGGACGGGCTCACCATCTCCAGCCGAAGCTGGAATGATGGTTTATGGAGTGGAACGGCTGTCCGTTACTTGCGTACGCTGTACACTCAAGCGCACCTTGCTTTCGCGAACTCCACCCACGGTCTCTCTTAGAAAGGAGGTGATCCAGCCGCAGGTTCTCCTACGGCTACCTTGTTACGACTTCACCCCAATCATGGATCATACCTTGGGCCGCTGCCCCCCTTGCGGGTCAGCCTGCAGACTTCTAGTACAATCCACTTTCGTGATGTGACGGGCGGTGTGTACAAGGCCCGGGAACGTATTCACGGCAGCGTGCTGATCTGCCATTACTAGCGATTCCAGCTTCATGCAGGCGAGTTGCAGCCTGCAATCCGAACTGAGACCGGTTTTTTGCGATTGCCTCCGCTTCGCAGCTTCGGGACGCTTTGTACCGGCCATTGTAGCACGTGTGTAGCCCTGGACATAAAGGCCATGAGGACTTGACGTCATCCCCACCTTCCTCCAGCTTATCGCTGGCGGTCTCCTGCGAGTTCCGCCTTTCGGCATGGCAACACAGGACAAGGGTTGCGCTCGTTGCGGGACTTAACCCAACATCTCACGACACGAGCTGACGACAGCCATGCAGCACCTCGACTGGACCCCCTTGCGGGGTAGCGATGTTTCCACCGCCGTTGACCAGCCGTTCGAGCCCAGGTAAGGTTCTTCGCGTTGCGTCGAATTGAACCACATGCTCCACCGCTTGTGCGGGCCCCCGTCAATTCCTTTGAGTTTCAGCCTTGCGACTGTACTCCCCAGGCGGCATATTTAACGCGTTAGCTCCGGCACGGATCAACTGAATGACCCACACCAAATATGCATCGTTTAGGGCGTGGACTACCAGGGTATCTAATCCTGTTTGCTACCCACGCTTTCGTGTCTCAGCGTCAGTTACGGTCCAGAAAGCCGTCTACACCACCGGTGTTCCTCCTGATATCTACGCATTTCACCGCTACACCAGGAATTCCACTTTCCTCTCCCGCACTCTAGTCACTCAGTATTCGGCGCACCCTCCCAGTTGAGCCGGGAGATTTCACACCAAACTTAAGCAACCGCCTACACACCCTTTACGCCCAGTAATTCCGAACAACGCTTGCTGCCTACGTATTACCGCGGCTGCTGGCACGTAGTTAGCCGCAGCTGCTTCTGCAGGTACCGTCATAATCTTCCCTGCCGAAAGAGCTTTACACCCCAAAGGGCTTCATCGCTCACGCGGCGTCGCTGCATCAGGGTTTCCCCCATTGTGCAATATTCCCCACTGCTGCCTCCCGTAGGAGTCTGGCCCGTGTTTCAGTGCCAGTGTGGCCGTGTGCCCTCTCAGGCCGGCTACCGATCTTTGCCTTGGTAGGCTTTTACCCTGCCAACTAGCTAATCGGCCGCGGACTCCTCTTCCAGCGCATTGCTGCTTTCTCCTCTCGGACTTATGCGGTATTAGCCCCGGTTTCCCAGGGTTATTCCACACTAGAAGGTAGATGATCCACGTGTTACTCACCCGTACGCCACTTTACTCACCGGATTGCTCCGGCTTTCTCGTTCGACTTGCATGTGTTAGGCGCGCCGCCAGCGTTGATTCTGAGCCGGGATCAAACTCTCATTTGAACATGTAGAGTTGAGTAATCGCCCCGGTTTGACTCAGAGTTACTGACGAGTTCTTCTTTACTGCATCCAACCAGATTGTCAAAGATCTGCGCAGCACCCCCTGGCATCGTCGATACCAGGAACTACTGCAGGCCTCGAAGCTTTCCCAGCCGCGCGAACTCAAAGATCCGCCGCAGCCAGTAAACTTTAGAACTTTAAAAAGAGCCAAACAGGAAGGCCGTATTCCGCCCCTATCGGTGGCCCGACGGGAGTTTTGTTACCATTCCTTGCAAGGGATCTATCTCGGTTATTACCTCGTTACGCGCCTGTTACACTTCCCGGGAGCGTACGATTCCTCAGATCCCAATATCGGCGACTTGTTCAGAATACCAGACTCCCGGCCGGGTACGCAAGGGGCGGACGCAAAAAAAGTCGGCAAATCTGCCCAATATTTCCGCACCCCTCCCTTAACCGTCTTGCAAATACTGGTGTTAGGGTACAATTGGAAGATGCGCCCGTGGCTTGCAGCAGTTCCCGTGTTATGGCTGGCGACCTCATTTCAGTCCCCGGCGCAGCCTCCGCCTGGCCAGCCGCCCGAACCACCCGCCTCGCTGAAGCCGGTGCTTTCGCGCGTCTCCGAGGAGGCCGCCGTCTTCCAGCAGAATATCGTGAAAGCCCTCTCGCAGGAGACCCTCGAACAGCACAGTTGGATGCCGCCCTCCCGCTTCCAGCCCCGCGCCGGCCAAAGGCCGCCGGGATTCCGGAGCCGCGGCTGCAAACCCGGTCGATCGTTTCCGAATATAGCGTCGGCATCCTCAAGGAATCCGAATCCCGCGACCTGGTGGAATTTCGCCAGGTGGTTTCCGTCGATGGCAAGGCCATCCGCTCGCAGGCCAGCGCCCGGCACGCGCTCTCCCTCGGCCTGCAGTCGCCCGACGACCGAATCCGCAAGCGCATGCTGGAGGACTTCGCCCGCAACGGGCTGGTGGACATCGCCACCGATTACGGATTGATCCTGCTGGCCTTCGGCAAACGCGGCATCGCCGACATGCAGTTCGGCGAGGAGCCGGCGCGGCAGATCGGCTCCGAAACGGCCCGCTCGATTACCTGGGAACAGTTGACGCCGGCGGGCGGAGAGTTGCAGTTCCACGGCCGGCAGTCCACGCGCATTCCCCTGGCGGGGCGGCTCCTGGTCCGCAAGTCGGATTTTCTGCCGATGCGGGTCGAGGTCTGGGCCGAGAGCGTCACCAGCGGCTCCCTGGTAATTCGCGACGAGGCCGTGGTGGACTACCAGATGTCGGAGCACGGATTCCTTACGCCCTCCTCCGTAGTGCATCGCCACATGGTGAATCGGCACGGTCCTTACCGAGAACCGCTACCGCTACGAGCCCTTCAAGCTGTTCAGCGCCGACGCCGAGATCCAGTTCACCGAGCTTCCCGACGCGCCCCCGCCACCGGCCGGGAAGTAGCGCGCTACCATGGCGGTGATGACACGCGCGTTAGCGATCCTTTTGTCCCTCGCCGCGGCGCTGGCCGCGGCACTTCCTGGCCGCCGAATCGCCCGCCCAGCGCCTGGCGAAGTGGCATCCCGTGGAGATGCCGTTCCGCTCCGCCGGCCTCTCCGCGCAGGAGCGCCAACTGGTCGAAAAGCTGGTGGACGCCTGCCGCTTGCTCGACGAAGTCTACTGGCGCCAGAGCGACCTGGCCGGCCGCGACTTGCTGCACGCCACCAAGGACCCGGCGATCCAGCGCCTCCTTATTATCATGGGCAGCCGCTGGGACCTCATCGACGAAAACCGTCCCTTCACCGGCGCCGAGCCGATGCCGCCTGGCCACGAGTTGTACCCGCGCAACCTCACGCGCGCCCAGATCGAGGATTACGTCGCCCGGCATCCCGCCGACAAGGCCGCCATTTACGACCCCTACACGGTGGTCAAGCGCCAGGGCGACCGCCTCGATCGGCGTGCCCTACCACGTGGAGTACAAGCACGCTCCTCGACGCCATGGCCAAGGCCCTGCGCGATGCCGCCGCGCTCTCCGCCGACGCCCGCTTCGCCAACTTCCTGCGCCTCCGCGCCGACGCTCTGCTCACCGACGACTATTACGAGAGCGACCTCGCCTGGCTGGACGAGCAGGACCCCAAGTTCGACGTCATCTTCGCCCCCTACGAAACCTACCTGGACGATCTGCTGGGCGTGAAGACATCCTACGGGGCCGTCCATTCTGATCCGCAACGAAGAGGAGAGCCGCAAACTCGCCGTCTACCAGAAATACGTCCCCGAAATCCAGGACGCCCTGCCTCTGGACGCCGCCGACCGCCCCTCCAAGCACGGCCACCTCACGCCCATGGAAGTCATGGACGCGCCCTATCGCGCGGGCGACCTGCGCCACGGCTACCAGGCCGTGGCCGACAATCTGCCCAACGATCCGCGCATCCACCAGGAAAAGGGCACCAAGAAGATCTTCTTCAAGAACTTCATGGACGCGCGCGTGAACTTCGTGATTCTGCCCATCGCCCGCAAGCTGATGCCGCCCGGGCAAGCCGCCAAAGCATCCGGCGAAGGCTACCTGGCCGGCACGCTGCTGCACGAGATCTCGCACGGACTCGGCCCCGCCTGGGCGCTCCGGAACGGCAAGCAGGTCGACATCCGCGAAGCTATCGGCCCCGCCTATTCCGGCCTCGAGGAAGCCAAGGCCGATGTGGTCGGCATGTTCGGCCTGGAGTGGCTCATCGCTCACGGCGCGCTGCCCAAGGAGCGGCGCGAGGAATACTACGCCTCCTACGTGGCCGGCATCTTCCGCACGCTGCGTTTCGGCACCGGCGAAGCCCACGGCCGCGCCGAGATGATGGAGTTCAACTACCTGTTGGAGAACCGCGCGCTGGCGCACTCCGCCGGCCGCTACGCCATCGATTTCGCCCGCATGCCGGCGGTGTTGGCTGAACTGGCCAAAACCCTGCTGCTGTTCGAAGCGCGTGGCGACCGAGCCGGCGCGGAAGCCTGGTTCGCCAGGTACGACCGGATGCCCGCGGAGCTGACCGCCGCGCTGGCTGCGACCAGCGGGATTCCCGTCGATATCGAACCGGTGTTCTGGTTCAAAGACGACGTGCGATGAGACCCGGGCTTGCGGGGCGACGCGGGCACTTCAGTTCGCTTGCCGGATTCTCACGGCCATCACCTGCCGGACCCACCGAGCGGCCCGCTTCTCACCGGGCGCCACCAACTGAAATGGGCCATCCTTTTCCGGGAGCGGCTTGCCATCCCGTTTCGTGACCAGATACACGGACTTATCCACGACGGTTGAATCCAGTTCCGCCCAGGCGAACGCCGCCCGGTAGCCGTCCTTGCCTTCCACCACCAGGTAGTACGACGCCGCCGTGCTGTGGAACTTCTCTCCGATCGGCAGATCCACCTTGGCAAGCACCTCGGCCAGCAAGACGCCCTCAAATGTGGCCGGGGTTCCGTGGTCCATGACCTTCACCGTGTGTTGAGGCAGGTTGAAGAGGTCAGCCGCCGTGATGTCAATCACCTTACCGCTGACGCCGGTAACCGTGATGGTGGCGGGAGCGATCTCTGGCGGAAGGCGCCGCGGTTGCCGAGTTCCCTGCCCATGGAGTCCAACTACTGCCGCAAGGATAATCGCGGAAATTGAGGCCGTTCGGTTCATAGTCCTGCCCCGCCAATAATTGTAGACCTCGCGCAGATCTGGTGCGGATGCCAATTGCCGCCCCACGTAGTCCGCATCCGCTTGTCGAAATGGGGTGGGTGCATCTGGGACAAGCGTTCCAACGATCCCGTCCGTTCACGCCAGCGCGCCAGAGCGGCTACGTCTTCGACCGTGTGATTTGGTGCCATTGGCGGGCCGCTCGCTCACGCTCGCGGTTCTGTCCGGAACCGCGAGCGTGAGCGAGCGGCCCGTGGCAAAGGAACAGTTTCTCGCGGTCAAGGCACTCCTACCATCACGCCGGCAAGCGTCCTGCCCACGGCGGTGAACCCACGATAGAAGCCTGGACGCCCGATCTCCGAGTGCGCCGTCCACTGGAAGCCGCCCGCGGCGACGCCCCCTACCTCACCACCGTCACGCGGTCGAACCCCTCGGCTTCGCCCGGTGGGATCAGCTTGGCGGCCATGGCCGTCAACGCCTCGTCCGGCACCACCCGCGCTCGCCGCGCATTCCGCTCGCGGCACACCTCCACCGGCACGTCGAAGAACACCGCCTCCATCTCGCAGCCATACGATTTCCCCATCTCCACGTACGGTTTCCGTTCTTCCGGCCTCAGGTTGGTGGCGTCGATGCAGGTGACCGCGCGCCCGATCTCCAGCCGCTGGCGCAGCAGGTACCGCAGGGTCTGGAACACGCGCTCATGGATGGTCTGGTCGGTTTCGTCATCCGCCAGCAGCTTGCGGATTGCATCCGAAGACAGCCCCGCCGCGCCCATCCGCTCCAGGTACGTGGACTTTCCCGAGCCCGGCAGTCCCACCAGCACAACAATCTTCATCAGCGACCAGTGTAAACCGACGGCGGACCCGCGGAGGCCGTCGGCCGGAAAGACACACCCCCACCGCTCCCGATCGACGAGGTGGACGCCATGGCGCCATTCCGCCAGAGCACTCGCGGCGAGTTGGAGAGAAGCCATCCGAGCCTGGCCGAGGTCTTCGGCCGGGTGATTTGGCGCCTTTGCCGGGCCGCTCGCTCACGCTCGCGGTTCCGGACAGAACCGCGAGCGTGAGCGAGCGGCCCGTGGCAAAGGAACAGTATCTTGCGGCGACGGCACTAGGTCGAGGCGCCGCCGCGCAGAGGCTGGGCGCCCGGAGCGTGATCGCGGGTTCGAGGAGGGTGAACGACGAAACCACGGCGGGGCTGATGGAGACGATGTGCCGGATCCGGCAAAGCCAGCCGGAGTTGGGGAAGAGCGAGGCGCTGCGGCAGGCGGCGCTGTGTGCGCTGTTACAATCGGGTGTGCCGCCAAGCATCCGGTCGCGAGCCTTGATCCTGTTCCTGGTTGCCGCGTTGGCGGTGCTGGCTTACGCGCCGCTCTTCACCCAGCCTTTCGTGCAGGACGACTATCCCGACATCGAGATGGCTCGCGTATTCGGAGCGCCCACCGGTTTGGGCGCCATGCTGTCGCACCCCATCTTCCGGTATCGCGCCACCTGGTGGGTGATGGCCTACTGGACCGACCGGATATTCGGCTTCTCGCCGGCCGCCGCTTACTCCGTTACCATCGCGCTGCACATCGTGTGCGCCTGGCTGGTTTATGCGCTGGGAGCGTGGAAGGCCATCGGGTGGCGCGTGTCGGGGGCCGCGGCGGCGTTCTTTGCGGTGTATGAAGGCCATCAGGAAGCCGTGATGTGGTACAACTCCGCCCACGAGGAGCTGTTGTTCCTGTTCGGCGTCGCCGCCTTTCTGGCCTGGGTGAAGTTTCTGGACGGGGGCTCATGGCGCTGGTATGCCGCGTCGCTGGCGGCGTTTCCGCTAGCGCTCGTATCGAAAGAAACCGCGGTCGTATTCGCGTTGCTGCTGCTCGTTCCGATGGCGCTTCAAGGCCGGCGGCGGTTCGGATTGTGGCTGCCGTTTGCGCTGATGGCGGCGGTTGAAGTGTCGTTGCTTCTGGGCGTGCGCTCCTACTCGTTCCGTTTCCACGACGGCAGCTTTTCCCTGCACGCCCCATTCTGGATTACGTGGCCGGAGAGCTATCTGAGGCTGTTGTGGGTATGGGGCTTGTTGGCGATCGTGGCATTGCTGGGGCTGCGCGCCGTCCAGTATCGCCGCGCGGCGATACTGGCGGCGGTGTGGATCGGCATGGCGCTGGTTCCCTACAGCTTCATCACCTACATGCACCGCCTCCCCAGCCGCCACACCTATCTGGCCAGCGCCGGACTGGCCCTGCTGGTGGGCGCCGGATTTGTGGCGCTGCGCGACCGGGTGGGGCTGCGCTGGGCGCTGGCCGCGGCGTCGCTCGCAATTGCGGTGAACGTCGGCATCCTGTGGACCAAGAAGCGCCAGCAGTTTCTGGAGCGCGCCGCGCCCACCGAATGCCTCATCGCGCTGGCACGTCAGGTGAACGGCCCGATCTATATGCGGTGTTTTCCGGACCCAGGGATGATCGCCGATTCGGCCGTCCGCATGCGCGCCCCGGGTACGACGCTGATCTGGGACGCGGCCCGGGCCGGCGAGGCCAAAGCCGAGTTCTGCTACGTGCGGAAGTGAAGGGCGGCGCGCCTGCCATGCCGTTCACAAACTCAGCCGCAGGTAGATCGCGCCTGGAGTTGGATTGTCCTGGTAGGGGCCGGCTTCCACAAAGCCCAGGCCGCGGTAGAGATGGCCGGCCGAGGCCAGTTCAGCCAATTCCTGGCGCGCCGCTTCGTTTTCTTTAATAAAGGTCCTGTCGGTCATCCTTCCAAATTACCGGCGATTCCGCCGGCTGCCGCTACGTGGGAGACGAGCCCCGGGGCAGGATCGGTCCGGCCATCTCCCCACTGCCATAATGAAGCGTGGACAACCCGTGGCTGGCCATCCCGCTGGACGATTACGAAGGCCACATGGCGTCCGCGGGCGTCGAGCAGTCCGAGGCGCTGGCGGAACTGTTCGAGTGCGCGTTGCGGCGGACGCGGCCGGAATCGGTGGCCATCCTGGGCGTGGCGGGCGGCAACGGCCTGCGCCGCATCTCGCCGGATGTGACCACGCGCGTGTGCGGCCTGGACATCAATCCGCTCTATCTCGAAGCCGTGCGGCGGCGCTACGGCGGTCTGCCCGGCCTGGAACTACATTGCGTGGATCTGTCGAAGGAGGCGGTGGGGCTGGACCCGGTCCGGCTGGTGCACGCCGCGCTGATCTTCGAACACGCCGGGCTGGACGGTTGTTTGCGGAATGCGGTGTCGATGGTGGCCCATGGCGGGAGCCTGTCGGTAGTCTTGCAGATGCCCAGTGCGCAGGCGCCCGGGGTGGGCGCCAGCCCGTACCCGGCTGTGCAGGCCCTGAGCGGGCACTTCCGGCTGGTGGAGCCGGCACAGCTTCGGGCCGCGCTGGAGGGTTACGGCTTCCGCCAGACGCGGGAAATCCTGCGTCCGCTGCCCGGCGGCAAGGCGTTCTGGATGGGCGTCTTCGAAGGGCCGCAGCCTACTTGAAGCCCCCGTCCACGACCGCCGTCAGCGGAACCACTTCCACATCGCCCTTAAGACGGTAGGGGTCCGTGCCGGGGTACACCAGCAGGCGGCGGGTCGCCTTGACGTCGTCGCAGGCCACATGAAAGCCGCGGCTGGGCGTGGGGCTGAGGGAGCGCTTCACCTCCACGGCCCACAAGTCCCGCGCACCTAGCTGCAATATCAGGTCGATCTCGGCGCCGGCCGAGCTCCGGTAGAACCACGCCTCGGTGCCGGGCGGGGCCGAAGCCACCAGGTTCTCGATCACGAAGCCTTCCCAGCTTTCCCCGGCGACCGGGTGGCCGAGCAGATCCTCGCGATCCGCAATGCCCAGCAGCGCATGCGCCACCCCGCTGTCGCGGACGTACACCTTGGGCGACCGCACCAGCCGTTTCCCGGCGTTAGCGGCCCAGGGCCGCAGGCGCCTCACCAGCAGCAGGTCCACCATTATGTCCAGGTACCGCGCCACGGTCTGCCCGCTCACCCCCAACGAGGCGGCGAGCCGCGCGGCGTTCAGCAGTTGTCCCTGATTGTGCGCCAGCATGCGCCAGAAGCGGCCCAGGGTTTCGGCGGGGATGCGCGGGCCGAGCATGGGGATGTCGCGCTCCAGGTACGTGGCGATGAATGAGCGGCGCCAATCGAGGCTGGCCGGGTCGTCCGGCGCAAGGAAGCTGTCCGGAAAGCCGCCGCGCACCCAGAGCCGGTCCGCGGTTGCGGGGTCGCCGGCGTGCACTTCGGCCGCCGTGAGAGGCGTCAACTCCAGATAGGAGATGCGCCCGGCCAGAGTCTCCGCCGACTGTTTCAGCAGTTCGATCGATGCCGAACCGAGCAGCAGGAATTGACCGGCGCGGATTCCCTTGCGCCGGCGCTGGTCGATGATGCCGCGAAGTGCCTGGAAGACTCCTGGCGCGCGCTGGATTTCGTCGAGGACCACCAGGCGGTTCTGGTAGCCTGACAGGAACAACTCCGGGTCGGACAGTTTGGCGCTGTCGGACGGCAATTCGAGATCCAGGTAGGTGGCCTTGTCGCCCAGTTCGTCGGCGATGGCGCGCGCCAGCGTGGTCTTGCCGGCCTGGCGGGGGCCACTCAGGCAGACTGCGGGGAAGCGTCCCAGCAGGTCCTTTAGCCTGGCGGTAGCGGCGCGGGTGTACATGCTTTCCGTCATGTCCTGACAAAACAACTGCTATTCATGCAATTATGCCATGACGTGGAAGAATTGCAAGGATAAATCGAGAGGCCAACCTAACCCCGCTCATTCTACAATAGTTACCAATGCCTCTTGAGACCCTGATCCTGGCCTCCCAATCGCCGCGCCGCGCGGAACTCCTGCGCCAGGCGGGAATTCCGTTTGTGGTTCGCGTGGCCCAGGTGGACGAGAACCCGCTGCCCGGCGAGCGGCCGGAGGAGTACGTCGTCCGCCTGGCCGAGAGGAAAGCCATGGCGGTGGAAGCGGCGCCGGAGGAAATCGTGTTGGGCGCGGACACCACGGTGGTGGTCGGTGGGGCGATGCTCGGCAAACCTTCCAGCCAAGCCGAGGCGCGCCACATGCTGGTGCGGCTCTCGGGGCGGCGTCACCAGGTGCTCACGGGGATTTGCCTCCGCTACGGCGGGCAGGTGGTGCGCGATTGGGCCGCTACCCAGGTGTGGTTCAGCGCCATGAGCCGGCGCGAGATCCGCGAGTACGCGGCCAGCGGCGAACCCACGGACAAAGCCGGAGCCTACGCCATCCAGGGACTGGCGTCGCGCTACGTGGAACGGATCGAGGGCTGTTATTTCAACGTGGTAGGGCTGCCGGTGGCGCTGGTGTACCACCACCTGCAGGTACTGAAGAAGACGGTCGGGGAACCATAGCCGAAGGAGCGGCGATCTCCTCCGGCCCTGAGAACAAACGGGCTAGCGACTGCCGCGGCCGCCCTTGGTGGGGGCCTTCTTGCCGCCCTTGCTGCCGCCCCTTCTGCCGCCACTCCTGCCGCCGCCACTCCCGCCCCTGCCCACCGGCCGCTGCGCCAGGAGCACGGGCACCGCCAGCAGGACGCTGAGCAAGCCGAGTCCCAAAACCTTCCGAATCATACCGCGCATAAACGCTCCTGTCTGTCTATGATTCCCGTTTGCGCCCAATTAGTTGCGTGAATCTTCGACGAAATGCTCAGAAAAGTCCGGCCAGGCGGGCGAGCCGCCACCCGCCGATGGGCAGAACCGTTACCCGCCTGTACGGGGCATGTTACGGGCGCGGACGCGGCAGCAGATCCCCGGCACCGCGCCCCAATCCCTCACCCACCTGCTCGGGGCCTGCCGCAGCGGCGCCGGAATCCAGTTCGCCGACCGGCCGCGACCCCTTGCGCGCCTTCGCAAGCCCTCTGCCGCCGCAGTCGGTCACGAGCTTGCAGCCAAAATACTTGTAGATTTTTACGACAAGCAGGTCTTATAATCTAGTTTAAGGCATCCTGTTGTGAATCCACATTAAGTTAAGGAGGGGAGAGTTGGAAAACTCATCCATACCCGTGCGGCCCAAGGTCACTATTGACGGCAATGAGGCCGCCGCATACGTCGCGCATCAGATCAACGAAGTCATCGCCATCTATCCGATTACGCCATCATCCAACATGGGCGAATGGGCGGACCAGTGGTCCGCCGAGGGCAAGACGAACATTTGGGGCACGATTCCCCTGGTGATCGAAATGCAGAGCGAAGGCGGAGCCGCCGGCGCCCTGCATGGGGCTTTGCAGGCCGGATCGCTATCCACCACGTTCACGGCCTCGCAAGGGCTGCTGCTGATGATCCCCAACATGTTCAAGATTGCGGGCGAACTCACCAGCACGGTGTTCCACATCGCGGCCCGCGCCCTGGCGACGCAGGCGCTCTCGATATTCGGCGACCACTCGGACGTGATGGCCGCCCGTTCCACCGGGTTCGCCATGATGTCGTCCAACTCGGTCCAGGAAGTCATGGACCTGGCGCTGATCTCGACGGCGGCCAGCCTGGAGGCGCGGCTTCCGTTCCTGCACTTCTTCGACGGTTTCCGCACGTCGCATGAAGTCGCCAAGGTGGAGCAACTCACCGCCGACGACCTGCGCGCCATGATCGACGAAGACCTGGTGCGCGCCCACCGCCAGCGGGCGCTCTCGCCGGACCGGCCGGTGATCCGCGGCACGGCGCAGAACCCCGACGTCTACTTCCAGGGGCGCGAAACCGTCAATTCCTTCTACCTGGCCTGCCCCGCCATCGTGCAGAATGCCATGGACAAGTTCGCCAAGCTGGTGGGCCGCCAGTATCGCCTGTTCGACTACGTGGGCGCCCCCGATGCCGAGCGCGTCATCGTCATGATGGGCTCGGGCGCCGAAGTGGCGCACGAAGCCGTCGAGGCGCTGGTGGCCAAGGGTGAGAAGGTCGGGCTGCTGAAAGTCCGCCTGTACCGGCCGTTCGCCGTCGAGACCTTCGTCAAATCGCTGCCGGCGTCGGTTAAATCGATCGCCGTGCTCGACCGTACCAAGGAGCCCGGCGCCACGGGCGAGCCGCTGTACTGCGACGTGATCACCGCCTTCGCCGAAATGGGCGTGAGCAAGCGTGTCATCGGCGGGCGTTACGGCTTGGCCTCCAAGGAATTCACCCCCGCCATGGTGAAGGGTGTGTACGACGAGTTGCTGAAGCCCTCGCCGAAGAACCACTTCACGGTGGGCATCAACGACGACGTCACCCACACCAGCCTGGATTACGACCCGGCCTTTTCGACCGAGGTTGCCGGCACGGTGCGCGCCATGTTCTACGGCCTGGGCGCCGACGGCACGGTGGGCGCCAACAAGAACTCGATCAAGATCATCGGCGAGGAAACCGATAACTTCGCCCAGGGCTACTTCGTCTACGATTCCAAGAAGTCCGGGGCCATCACCACCTCGCACCTGCGGTTCGGCCCCAAGCCGCTGCACTCCAGCTACCTGATCAACCAGGCCAATTTCGTGGCCTGCCACCAGTTCTCCTTCCTGGAACGCATCGACATGCTGAAGAACGCCGAGCCCGGCGCCACCTTCCTGTTGAACAGCACCTTCGGGCCGGACGAGGTCTGGGACCACCTGCCGCGCCTGGTGCAGCGGCAGATCATCGGGAAGAAGCTGAAGTTCTACGTGATCGACGGCTACGAAGTGGGCAAGCAGACCGGCATGGGCGGCCGCATCAACACCATCATGCAGACCTGCTTCTTCGCCATCAGCGGCGTGCTGCCGCGCGAGGAAGCCATCAATGCCATCAAGTACACCATCAAGAAGACGTACGGCAAACGCGGCGAATCCGTGGTGGCGAAGAACAACGCGGCGGTGGATGCCGCACTCGATCATCTCCACGAAGTGAAGGTACCGGACACGGTGTCCTCGAGTTTCGACCTCCGGCCGTACGTTCCCGCCGCCGCGCCCGAGTTCGTGCAGAAGGTGATCGCCAAGATCGTGGCCGGCGAAGGCGACGACCTGCCGGTGAGCGCCATGCCCGTCGACGGCACCTTCCCCACGGCCACCGCGCAGTGGGAGCGGCGTAACATCGCGCTCGAAATTCCAGCCTGGGACGAAGAGTTGTGCATCCAGTGCGGCAAGTGCGTGCTGGTGTGCCCGCACGCCGTCATCCGCGCCAAGGTCTTCGACGAGAAGCACCTGGCCGGCGCGCCGCCCACGTTCAAAGCCGTACCGGCGCGTTGGAAGGACATGAAGGACCGCAAGTACACGCTGCAGGTGGCGCCCGAGGATTGCACCGGCTGCGCCCTGTGCGTGCAGGTCTGCCCCGTCAAAAACAAGAGCGAGGTGAAGCTGCGCGCCATCAACATGGTTGCCCAGCCGCCCATCCGCGAGAGCGAAGCCGCCAACTGGGAGTTCTTCCTAAGCATTCCCGAAACCGACCGCGCGGTTCTGGCCCCGGCCCAGGTGAAGGACGTGCAGTTGCTGCGGCCGCTGTTCGAATTCTCCGGCGCCTGCTCGGGTTGCGGCGAAACCCCGTACCTGAAGCTGATGACGCAGTTGTTCGGCGACCGGATATTGGCCGGGAACGCCACCGGCTGCTCGTCGATCTACGGCGGCAACCTGCCCACCACCCCGTACTGCACCAACGCCGAAGGCCGCGGCCCGGCCTGGAGCAACTCGTTGTTCGAAGACAACGCCGAGTTCGGCCTGGGCTTCCGCCTGGCCATCGACAAGCAGAACGAATACGCCCGCGAGTTGGTTGCCCGGCTGGCCTCCCACCTCGGCGACGAACTCGCCCAGGCGGTCCTGAAGGCCGACCAGACCACCGAACAGGGCATCTTCGCGCAACGCGAGCGCGTCCGCGTTCTCAAGGAGAAACTGGCCACGCTCAAGACGGCCGAAGCGCGCGACCTCATGGGTGTAGCCGACTCGCTGACCAAGAAGAGCGTCTGGATTCTGGGCGGCGACGGATGGGCGTACGACATCGGCTACGGCGGTCTGGACCACGTGCTGGCCAGCGGCCGCAACGTCAACGTGCTGGTGCTCGATACGGAAGTCTACTCGAACACCGGCGGACAGGCGTCGAAATCCACGCCGCGCGGCGCGGTTGCCAAGTTCGCCGCCGGCGGCAAACCGGTGGGCAAGAAGGACCTGGCCATGATGGCCGTGAGCTACGGCAGCGTTTACGTGGCGCGCGTCGCCATGGGCTCGAGCGACATGCACACCGTCAAGGCGTTCCTGGAAGCCGAAGCCTTCAACGGCCCGTCGCTGATCATCGCCTACAGCCACTGCATCGCGCACGGCTACGACCTGGTCCACGGCCTGGAGCAGCAGAAGTTAGCGGTGAACTCCGGCTACTGGCCGCTGTTCCGCTATAACCCCAGCCTGGTGGCTCAGAACAAGAACCCCTTCCAGCTCGATTCGAAGGCTGCTTCCATCCCTCTGAAGGACTATATCTACAACGAAACCCGCTACACCATGCTCGTAAAGAGTAATCCCGACGAGGCCCATCGGCTGCTGGACCTGGCCAAGGACGATGTAGCCGAGCACTGGAAACTGTACGACTACCTGGCTCACGAACCCGTGGGCGGCGTGGAGGTGAAGAAGTGATCGACCTTTCGAAGACCATCGACCTATCCACGACCTATCTCGGTCTGAAGCTGAAGAGTCCGCTGGTTGCCTCGTCCTCGCCGATGTGCGCGGACGTAGGCAACGTTCGCCGGCTGGAGGACGCCGGCGCCGCCGCCGTGGTGCTGCATTCGCTCTTTGAAGAGCAGTTGGCGGTCGATAGCGACGAACTGGACCGGTACCTGACCGAGGGCAACGAGATATCGGCCGAATCGGTAACCCACTTTCCCGAGCTGACGCATCGCGTGATGGGGCCGGATGCTTACCTGGCTCACATCGCCAAGTGCAAGGAGGCGGTGAAGATTCCCGTCGTCGCCAGTCTCAACGGCGCCACCCAGGGCGGATGGCTTAAGTTCGCCAAACAGATGGAACAGGCCGGCGCCGACGCCCTCGAACTGAACATCTATAACATCCCCGTCAATCCCGCCGTTAGCGGCGAGGCCGTCGAGCAGCAGTATGTCGACCTGGTGCGGTCCGTCCGCGAGCAGGTGAAAATCCCCGTGGCCGTCAAACTGGGCCCGTATTTCAGCTCCATGGCGAACATGGCCGGAAAGCTGGACGCCGCCGGCGCCAACGGCCTGGTGCTCTTCAACCGCTTCTACCAGCCGGATTTCGACCTGGAAGCGCTGGAAGTGGTGCCCAATCTGATCCTCAGTAACTCTCACGAACTGTTGCTGCGGCTGAACTGGATCGCGGTGCTGTACGGCACGGTGAAGGCCGACATGGCCCTGACCGGCGGGGTTCACAGCGCCCCGGATGTCATCAAGGCGATGATGGCCGGCGCGAAGGTCGCCATGATGACCTCGGCGCTGCTGAAGCGCGGCATCACTTACCTGGACACGTTGACCAGCGAATTGCTGGTGTGGATGGGCGAGCACGAGTACGACTCCATCCGCCAGATGCAGGGCAGCATGAGCCGCAACGCCGTGCCGCAGCCCGCCGCCTTCGAGCGCGCCAATTACATGAAGGTGCTGAGCTCGTACGCCATGAGGTAACGCGGCACGGGCAAGACAGGTAACATCGGAGCGGCGGCATCCCGAGGGTCCGCCGCTCTTTGTGTTTTTTGGGTGGCCCCTACTCGCGAGCGGCGGGCTTCTTGTCCAGGTACTTCACGAACAGCACGGTGTTGCCGCGTTCGTTGTAAAGCAACTCGTCCACCATGTTGCGCGCCAGCAGAATCCCGAAGCCGCCGGGGCGCTTGCCTTCCCCGGCGCGCACTTCCACGTGGTGGATGGGCGAACCGGCGGGATTGGAGATGGCCGCGTGCGGCAGAAAGTCGAGCGAGAATCCCTGGCCGGGATCGTGGATGTGCACGATGAGGGAATGGGAGGTCCGCACCAGCGAGGCCCGCGCGTGCTTCTTCGGGTCGCTGTGGCCGCCGTGCTCCATGGCGTTCATGAGCAGTTCGCGAAACGCCGCCGCCACATCCTCGCGCGTTGCCGGCGGCAGGTCGCCTTCGATTTCGCGCACGAACTGGGTGGTCCGCTCGACCGCTTCCATCTTGCAGCGGACGTTGAGGGTGACCCACTCGGGCCGCGCCGAAACCAGGCGGATGTCGTCCTTCCACGACGGAGTTCCCAGGGCCTGCAGCACCATATCGGCGAACAGTCCGGGCGCCGCGGGCGTGCGGAAGTAGGAGTAGGCGCGGTGGCGGATGGCGCCGATCACCCGCGCCGGGTCCGGATCGCCGGTCAGGATGACGCGCGCCTGGGGCGCCACGTGGCGCACCTGCCGCAACAGTCTCAACGCGTCGAACCCGTTGCGGCCCGGGCCGGCTACCAGCACGTCGCAAGGCGCCTGGCGCAGGCTCGTCACCGCCTCCTTTTCGTCGAGGAAATCCTGAATACTGCACTCGCCGGGCTTCAGCAGACCCGCCAGCAATTCGTGGACGGCGGGGTCCGAATCGACCACCAGGAGGCGTTGAGCGCTCACAGCATCTCCATAATCCTACTGTAACCGACGTTTGCCGCCCTATGGCGGGTTGCCCCCGGTTTTCTGGCGCCACACCCAGCAGGATTCGGTAACCTCCGTAGTCCGGGGAGCATCTCACCTTAGGTGATGGCCCACACAGACCCTGTCCGTAGTGTCTCCCGCGTTGGCCCCGTGTTTTCGGTGCCGGCCGGCGCGAGACGATTCCTTCTGGTTCTGATAGCCGCTGGTGCGGTTTCGGCCCAGATCTACCCGCCCGGCGGGGGCTACCCCGGGACCGGGTATCCGGGAAACGGTTACCCGGGAAACGGCTACCCACAGGGACGCGGCGCCGGCATCCCCATCCCCAGCAAGGGACAGAAGCCGTCCGATCCCAAACAGCCGCTGCCGAACTATCGCGGCAAGCTCAAACAGATGGACGACAAGACCATTACCCTGACCCTCCCCGACGACCGCGACCTGCTGTTCAAACGCGACGGCAAGACCAGGTTTTACAGGAGTGGCGACGAGATCAAGACGCCCAAATTCGCGGTAGGCGACCAACTTTCCATCGAGGGCCCGGTTTACGGAAGCGGCTACATGCTGGCGGTGAACGTTTACTGGGAGAAAGCGGCCGAAGGGGCCGCCGGCACGGACAAGTCGGGCGATAAGAAGGACGATTCCGTCCACGACGCCTGGAAGGACGCTCCCCAATCCGCGCAACAGGCTCCGCCACAGCCCAAACCTGCCGATTCCGCCGTGCCGTCCGCCGCGCCGTCCGCCGCGCCAGCGCCGCCACCACCGCCACCCGCCAGGCCCGACGCCAACGATCCCGGACCGCCCAGCCTTCGCCGTGGCGCGCCCGCCGACGTGAATCGCGAGCACGCCGCGCCGTTGCCCGAGATTCCGCCCACCGGCCCGGTGAATCCCCCGCCGCCGCCCGATTCGGGTGGCGCCCCGGCGGCATACCGCAATGACGACGACGCCCCCATCGCGCGACGCGGCGGCGATGACGTGATTCGCCGGGCCACCGACGCCGCCATGGACTTCACCGAAGGTCTGCCCAATTACGTCTGCAAGGAGCAAATGGCCCGCTATCACAGCGAGACCCACGCTCCCAACTGGCAGCCCATCGATATCGTCTCGACCGACGTGATCTATGAGAACCACATAGAGAGTTACAAAAACCTCGCCATCAACGGCAAGCCGGTGAAGAAATCGATGGAGGAGATGGACGGAGCGTGGTCCACCGGGGAATTCGGGACTGTCCTGATCAACCTCTTCTCGCCCGGCACCGCCGCCGATTTCCATTACAAGAAGGACTCGCGTTCCGGGGGCGTGATGGCAAAGGTCTACGATTTCGCCGTGGAGCACGCCAACTCGGCGTGGATCATCCAGATGGCAGGGCAATCCTACCGTCCGGCGTACCGCGGTTCGGTGTGGATCGATCCGCAGACGGCGCGGGTGCTGCGCATCGAGATGCAGGCCTACGGTTTTCCGCAGGACTTCCCCACGGACCATGTGGAACAGGCGACCGATTACGAGTACACCCGCCTGGGCGACGCCCACCAGTACCTGTTGCCGGTGCATTCCGAGAGCCTGTCGTGCCAGCGCGGCACGGACCTCTGCAGCCGCAACGCTATCGATTTTCGCAACTACCGCAAATACACCGGCGAGTCTACAATCAAGTTTGGGGACACCAAATGACGCAACCGATTTCACGCCGCGATTTGAGCCTGCTGCTTCCCGCCCTGGCCGCCGCCACCGCGCGAGCCCAGGCGCCGGCGCTGCCCGTGCTGGACACGAAGGTTTACCACGACAAGCAGATTGCCTATAAGGGCGACGAGAAGCATAAGGGCCGCGAGTTCTTCAACGGCGCCACGCACACCGGGTATCACATCGCCATGCACGAGACGATTATTGGCGCGGGACTGCAGACGCACCCGCCGCACAAGCACGAGCATGAAGAGTTGGTGATGGTGATGGAAGGCACGCTGGAGATGACCAACGAGGGCAAGAGCGAGGTGGCCGAGACCGGATCGGTGATCTACTTCGGGTCGAACCAGATGCACAACGCCCGCAACGTGGGCGCCACGCCCTGCCGCTACTACGTGCTGGAACTGCGCGCCAGCGCGTAGGGGACGGTACGGGGCGGCGAAGGAACCGATGCACGGCCGCCACCGGCTCCAATTCCTCTTTGTCGTGGTAGGCGGAACGGTATTGGGGCCATCCCTCACGCCGTAGTGTCCGATGGGAACCGGATGTGCGGACGATGCGCCACCCGATGCGCTGTAACGCCGCAAGCACCCGCCGCGCCTTGGTCGCGGCCCATTCGCTCATGCGGCAATCGAGAAATGCAACGTGTCGGCCGCGGGCCTCATCTCTCCGTGCTCGATTTCCTCGGCAATCACGCGCAACGCCAGGGCCTTGGCCTTCAGCGTTGCTTCCTCGGGAGTCGCACAGTACACGGCCACACCCGGCAGTTCGGGAACGTCGCCAATCCAGCGGCCGTCCGTCTCGCAGAGCAGCCGGATGGTGAGTTGCATATCCTTGCATCCTAGCAGGATGCGGGCTGGCTGGCGCGCGGCCCGCCCTACCGCTTGACTACTACCGCTTCACTACCGTGAGCGTCACCAGCGACGAGTACTGCGCGGAATGGTGCACCGAGTTGTGCGCCACCACGCCCGCGGTTTCGTCGTAGTTGTTGCCGCCGGTGTTGAGGTTCCGGTCGAAGCGCGGGAAGTTGCTGCTCGACACTTCGATGCGAATCCTGTGGCCGGAGGCGAAGAAGTTGCTGGTGTTCAAAGGCTGGAACGACACCTTGTAGACCTTGCCGGCTTCCATCCACACCAGCGGCTTCTCGTAGCCTTCGCGATAGCGCAGGCGCTGGATGGTCTCGTCCAGGTTGTAGGCGGTCCCGTCCGGGTACACGTCGAGCACCTTCACCGTGAAATCCGTGTCCTTCGCGTCCGATGACACGAAGAGCGTGACGTCGATCGGCCCGCTGGCTTCGATCCCCTCTTTCAGAGGAGCCGAGGTGTAGACCAGAATGTCGGGACGCGCTTCCATCTTCCGCTGGTCGAAAGCGCCGCCTGAGATGGCGTTGCCGGTGCAGCACACGTTGCCGCCGTAGGACGGCACGGGGTTCATGGGGTCGTAGATGAACGAATCCGGGAGATCGCCGGCGGGCGGCGCGGCGGCGAGCGAGCCATCGCCATCCAGGGTGTTGGCCTGGCCGGCGCTCGAAAGGTACAGCGTCATGGGCCGCGCGCCCGGTGGCGGCCAGGTGTCCGACGATTGCCACTGGTTCATCCCCATGGTGAAGTACCGCACTCGGGGCTGAGTTTCGAGGATGCGATTGTGCGCGCCCTTCAGAAAATGGTCGAACCAGCCATAAGCGATCTCGTCGTAGTTGAGGCGCGCGTCGCCCACGCTGCGTTCGCCGGCCACGGTGTTCTGGGAGGCCCGCTTGTAGCCGCAGTGCAGCGTGGGAGCGATCACGGCGTACTGTTCGGCCGCGATCTCCGGCCGGGCGGTTCGCCGCACGTAGTTGTAAGCCGCCAGATTCGGTCCCACCGAAACGTCGTACCACGACATGAGCCACAGCCCCGGGACGTTGATGGGCATGTTGTCGTGCCAGAGACCGCCGCGGTACCACGCCGGATCGTTGGGCGTCCGCCGGATCATGGCGCCGCCGCTGGGGACTTCCATGCGGTCGGCGAAAATGCCGTGAGGCCCGTCGACCGCCTGCAGGATGTCCATCACGGGAAGATGCCAGAGCGCCTTGGACCAATCGACGGGCGGCATCCGCGGCGCGAGGTCGAACAGGCGCGATGCGCGGATGAGATCTTCCCGCGGCGTGTCGGGCGGAAACATGGGCCGCACCTGGTTCTGCTCGTCGTAGAGCCACGCGATGAACAGCATTTGCACCGCGCCGCCGCGGTACCAGTTTCCCTGTTCGAAGTATGGGGCCACGCGGCCCACGCCGGCGCCGAAGCTCTCGGGGATCATGGCGGCGAACGCCGGGTTGCCCAGCGCGGCTGCGCCCAGTTGCCATTCGGCGGTGGACGAGCACCCGATGGCGCCGACCTTGCCGTTGGACCACGGCTGCCCGGCGATCCACGAGATGGCGTCCGAGCCGTCCGAGGGCGGCGCGCCGAGGATGTCGTAGTTGCCCTCGGAAAACAGGTGGCCGCGCTCATTCATCTCCACGTAGGCGTAGCCGTGTTTGACGGCGTCGAGTTCCACGGTCATATTGCGCGGTGCGCCGTTGCGGACGTCCCAGAAGTTGAAGTCGTACGGCGTGCGCACGAAGATGGCGGGGTACTTTTTCGAGGGGTCCCTGGGGCGGTAGATGTCGGTGGCCATGCGCTTGCCGTCGCGCATCGGCACCATCACCTTGCGCTCCACGATGGCCAGCGATTCGAGTTCCGCTTCGGTGGAGTTCCGCCTGGCGATGAGATCTTTGTCCGGCGGCGTGCGCTGTTGCGCGCAAGCGGCCACCGCGACGAGAAGAAAAGGGGTCAGACGCATTTTTCCGACTACCTCAACGCCTTCTCGATCGCCGCCCGCAGGTCCGCCTCGGTCGTGTCGCCCTCGATGCCTTTCGCCACGCGGCCAGTGCGGTCCAGCACCAGCGTGACCGGCAGCCCGTCGAGCCGGTACTGCTTCCAGGCGCCGGCCAAACCCGCGGCCACGGGGTAGTCGATGGGGTGCTTCTTCAGGAACGCCGGCACGCCCGAGGCGTCCTCGTCCATGTCCACGCCCACGAACGCCACGCCTTGCGGGCCCAGGTCGCGATAGACCCGGTTGAAGATGGGCAGCTCAATAACGCAGGGGACGCAGTAGGTGGCCCAGAAGTTGACGACGGCCACTTTGCCCGCGAGCGTCGCGGGGTCGAACGGGCCGATGGCCGCCTCTGGAGGGCTAGCCGCGGCGGGCCGCGTCCGCAAAAACGCGAGGAACGCCGCCGCGTCGCGCGTCAGCCCGTCGAACTTGGCCACCTGCCGCTCATCCGCGTCCAGGATTACGTAGAACGGTTCCGAGACGGTGCCGAACTTCTCCTGTTGCAATTTGGAGTTGGCGGCGGAGGCGGCGTCGGTGCCGTCGGTGTACAACTCCAAGAGCACGAATCCCTGCAACTCGGCGGCGATCTCGGGGCGGTTGAGGATGTTGCCGCGCATCCAGTGGCAGTTGGCGCAGTTGTAGCCGGTGAAATCCACGAACACCAGTTTGCCTTCGCGCCGCGCGCGGTCGAGCGCCTCGCGATACTGGTCCTTCATCCACACCAGCGCGCCGGAACTGGCACTCACGCCGGGCGATGAGCTGCCGGCCATCGGCACAAACGCTTCCAGGTTCCCCAAATTGCCGCCGAACATTCCGGGCACCAGGCTGAGGGCGAACGCCAGCAGGGCGGCGCCCGTCAGCAGCCGGCCCAGGCCCATTGGCTCGTTAGGTTTGACGCCCTCCAGGCGCAGGAACCCGAGCAGGTACAACCCCGCCATTGAGAAGAGCACCACCCAGATCGCCAGGAATCGCTCGCGCGGCAGCAGGCCCCACTGCAGCACCTGGTCGAGGCTCGCCAGATACTTCAGGCTGAAGGCCAGAATTGCGAAACCCAACACGACCTTGACGCGCACCAGCCATCCGCCGCTCTTGGGCAGGCGCTTCAGGAACGAGGGGAACAGCGCCAGGAAGAAGAATGGCAGCGCCATGCCGGTGGAAAAAACCGCCATCCCCAGCAGCGGCCGCAGCACGCCCAATTGCACGCTCCCGGCAAGCAGCGTCCCCACAAACGGCCCCACGCAAGCGAACGAAGACAGCGCGTAGGTCAGCCCCATCAGCAGCGTGCCGATGAAGCCGCCGGCGTTCGAGGACCGGTTCAGCCTGGTCAGAATGGGCGACGGAATGGCGATCTTGAACGCCCCCAGCAGGCTCAATCCGAAGGCGGCGAACAGCGCCGCGATGAACCCATTCACCCACGGACTACTGCCCAGGTTCTTCACGCCCGCCGGACCCAGCGCGGCCGACGCCGCCGAACCCAGGCCGGTGAACAGCACCACGATGCCCAGGCAGAAGACCACGGCCTGCATCACCGCGTCGCGCCTCCCTCCCGAGGGCCGGTTAAGGAAGTACGACATGGTGATGGGGATCATCGGGAAACAGCACGGCGTGAAGACGGAAGCCAGGCCGAAGCCGAACGAAACCAGCACGAAGGCCAGCCAGTTGCTATCGGCCTGCGCCGGCGACGATGCCTTAGGCGCCACTGCTTCGGCATAGCCCGCGGGAATCGCCGGAGCGGCCGGCGCCGCCGGGTCGATGCGCAGCGCCACGGTTCCCGTCCACTTTCCGGGAACGCAGCGCGTGTCGCTGCACACCTGGTAGCGCGCCGCCAGCTTGAGATCGGCCACGCCCGTGGGCGCTTCCCTGCGCACCGCCAGTTCCAACAGGAACACGGCCTGGTTCTCGTAGATCTCGGCGTTGGCGTTGGCGGTCTTGTCGAAGATCTTCCGCGGCGGCGACTGCAACACGCGCACCCGCTCGACAACCGTGTCCGGCCCCACCTTGAAGGAAGCCGGAATTCCAGAGGGCGACGATGCCGCGTAGAGGTGCCAGCCCGCATCGATGCGCACCGTGACGCGGATCAGCGCTCGCGCGCCGGGCGCCGCCGAGGGTGTGTCCGCCAGCGCGCTCCAGTGCGCCGGCTCGACGGATTGAGCCAGCGCGCAGCCCGCGAACATCAGCGCACCGGCCCATAGCCGGGCGGGCGATGGCCGATTGCCGCATCTCATGAGTTACGCTCCGACGACGAGCTCTTCTTCGATTCTCTGGTTGACTTTGCCGGCGGCGAACTCGGCCGCCACGCGGATGGCGTTCTTGATGGCGTTGGCGTTCGAGCGGCCGTGGCAGATGATGCACACGCCGCGCACTCCCAACAGCGGCGCGCCGCCGTATTCGGAATAGTCCAGACGTTTCTTAAAGTCGCTGAAAGCGGTTCTGGAGAGCGCGTACCCGATCTTGCCGGTGATGGTGGATTCGAGCGAGTCCCGCAGCAACGTCTTCACCATTTCGCCCACGCCTTCGCTCACCTTCAACGCCACGTTGCCGGTGAAGCCGTCGCAGACAATCACGTCCACCTCGCCGGTGAAGATGTCGCGGCCTTCCACGTTGCCGATGAAATTCAGATTGAGGGTTTTGAGTAATTCGGCGGTGGCGCGCGTCAGGTCGTTGCCCTTGTGCGCCTCTTCGCCTATGGAAAGCAGTCCCACGCGCGGTTTGGGACGGCGCAGGATGATGCTCGAATAGATTTCGCCCATCACGGCGAACTGCGCCAGCATGCGCGGGGAGCAATCCACGTTGGCGCCCACGTCCACCACCACGGCCGGCGAACCCTTCATGGTGGGCATCACGCCGGCCAGGGCGGGCCGCTTCACTCCGGGCACCACGCCTTGCACGATCTTGGCCGTCGCCATGATGGCGCCGGTATTCCCGGCCGACACCAGCCCCTGTGCACGGCCGTCGCGCACCAGGCGGGAAGCCACTTTCAGGGAGCTGTTCTTCTTGGTCTTGACGGCCTTGCTGTGGTCCTCCATCGTGATCACTTCGTCGGCGTGCTCGATCTCGATGGGGAGATCCAAGTAGTCGGGATACTTTTCCAGTTCCTGGCGGACCACATCGCTGCGGCCCACCAGAATAACCCTGACACCCAAACTTCTGGCGGCCTGAACTGCCCCCTCGACTTCGGCTTTCGGGGCGTGATCACCGCCCATTGCTTCCAGCGCAATGGTCAGCATGTTGGAATGGAGCTACTCCTGTTCGACTTCCACCACTTCGCGGCCCTTGTACTGGCCACAGTGCGGGCACACGCGGTGCGGGAGCTTGGGCTCATGGCAATTCGGACATTCCGAAAGGCCAGCCGGCTTCAGCGCATCGTGCGCGCGGCGGGTCTGGGTCCGCTGGTGGGAATGTCTACGTTTCGGATTCGGCATATACTTACCTCAATCAATCTCCTTCCGCATCGCGCGGAGTACTTCATCCCGGCCGCTACGGACGCAGATTCCGGAGCGCCGCCCAGCGATCGTCGGATTCCTCAATCTTACAATCGCAGGACGTCTCCCTGCGATTCTTCCCACAGATCGGGCAGACGCCCGGGCAGTCTTCGCTGCACACTCTCCGCATCGGCAAGGCCAGCAGCACCTGTTCCCGGAGGACATCCTCCAGTTCCAGGCCGGCTCCCTCGTAGAAACCGATCTCCGCCTGGCTCTCGTCGATCTCGACTTCCGCCTCGCTCGCGACGGCGGAGGCGGGCCGGTAAAACAAATCGAAGCCGGCATCCAGCGGAAAACGGGCCACCCCCGTCAGGCAGCGGTCGCACTGCGCCGTGATTTCCACGGTGTACCGCCCCTGAATACGCATTTCGCCATCCGTATGCGGCAGCAACTCGGCAACACCGGTCGAGCGCAACGGGGACGAAGCCTCCACGTACCAGCCGGAAAAATCGATCTGTCCCGGCGGGAGGGTCTCGTCGAAACGAACCTTCCGCAGCTCCAACTCTTTGACACTAAGGAACATAAGGGAAGCCTGGACGGCCGGGCAGAACGTCACCAGTATACCATGGAGCGGAGCGGCGCGCTGGCGGCGATTAGGGCGGCGGGGTATGCTCAGAAGAGGAGGGCGGACGATGGTACCAGGGACTCTGGATTGGTCGCAGTGCCCGGCGGTGGAGAGCGTGCCAGGGAAGGTCAGCGGGGCGTGGGTTTTCCGGGGAACGCGCGTGCCCGTGTCGGCGGTCTTCGAGAATTTGAAGACCTCCCCGATTGACGAGGTTCTTGAGAACTTTCACGTCACTCGCGGTCAGGTCCGAACGGTGCTCGACTTCGCCGCCAAGAGCACGCTGGCGCCGCTGGAGATTACGCGGGCTTGATGAAGATTCTCCTGGATGAGAGCGTCCCACAGAAACTGCGGCTGCTGATCGAGGGCGGTCACACGGTTATGACCACGTGGTTTCAGGGCTGGTCGGGGTTGAAGAACGGAGCGCTGCTGGACGCGGCGGAGGAAGCCGGTTTCGATTTGTTCATCACGGCGGATCAAGAGTTGAGCTACCAGCAAAACCTGAAGGGCCGGAAGATGGCGCTGGTGGTGCTGAGTACGAACAACTGGAGTTCGGTCAAGGCGCATGCGGGCCGGATTGTGGCCGCGATCAACGCTGCGACGCCGAGCAACTATACGGAGGTTGAGATTCCGTTCGAGTAGGCGGCCCGAGCGCGGGCACCACGCTGACTGAATTGGCGGTACCGTAGGTTGATCGCCTGTAAGGACTGATCTTGAACGCCACCGGAGGCTCTCAGAAATGCGTCCGCTTCCTGCTGTTCTCCTGACGTTGGTCACGCCTTGGTCGCTGGTAGGCCAAGCCTACACCATATCGACATTCGCCGGTGGCGGGCTGCCGGGGAACATACCGGGAACGTCAGCCAGCCTGTACGGACCGCAAGCGATTGCGGTTGACGGGGCGGGAAATGTCTTTGTCGCGGACGGAGGCTATGTCCTGCGGTTGGATGCCGCGAAGGGTGTCCTGACTCTGGTGGCGGGAAACGGGACGCTGGGCTTCAGCGGCGATAACGGCTTGGCCACCAGCGCCCAGTTGGGCGCCAGGGGCGTGGCGGTGGACTCCGCCGGCAACCTCTTCATCGCGGATGCTCGCAACAACCGCGTCCGCAAGATCTCGAACGGGGTGATCACTACGGTGGCTGGAAGCGGGACGAAGGGGTACAGCGGCGACAACGGCCCCGCCACCAACGCCCAGTTGTACAGTCCCCTGGGCGTCGCTGTGGACTCAGGCGGCAGCCTGTACATCGCCGACGCTGGTAACTATCGCGTCCGCAAAGTCTCCAACGGCGTGATCACTACGGTGGCCGGGAACGGGAGGTACGGCTACAGCGGCGACAACGGTCCCGCCACCAGCGCTCAATTCGCCGCCCCGGACGCCGTGGCCGTGGACCCCGACGGTAACCTGTACATCGCCGACGTTTCCAACAACCGCATCCGCAAGGTCTCGAACGGGGTGGTCACCACCGTGGCGGGAAACGGAACGGCAGGCTTCAGCGGCGATGGTGGCCCCGCCACCAGCGCTCGATTCGAATATCCCTCCGGCGTCGCCGTGGACTCTGCTGGCAACCTGTACATCGCCGACTGTGATAACAACCGCATCCGGAAGGTCTCGAATGGGGTGATCACCACCGTCGCGGGAAACGGGGCGCAAGGCTACAGCGGCGACAACGGCCCGGCCACCAGCGCCCACCTGGTCTGCCCCGGCGCCGTCGCGGTGGACTCAGCTGGCAGCCTCTACATCGCCGACACGCTCAATTTCCGCATCCGCAAGGTATCGGCGGGGCTGATCACTACGGTGGCGGGCAACGGAACACCAGGCTTCAGCGGCGACAACGGCCCGGCCACCAGCGCTCAGTTGAGTGCTCCCCAGGGCGGCATGGCCGTGGACTCTGCGGGCAACCTGTACTTCGCCGACACTGGCAACAACCGTATCCGCAAGATCTTGAACGGGGTGATCACCACGGTGGCTGGGAGCGGGACGGAGGGCTACAGCGGCGACAACGGCCCCGCCACCAACGCCCAGTTGTACAGTCCCCTGGGCGTCGCTGTGGATTCGGCCGGCAACCTGTACATCGCCGACAACAGTAACGCCCGCATCCGCAAGGTCTCAAACGGGGTGATTACCACGGTAGCGGGGAACGGTACGTTTGGCTACGGCGGCGACGGCGGCCCGGCCACCGGTGCCGAGTTGCAACGGCCGTGGGGCGTCGCCGTAGACGCTGCCGGCAGCCTGTACATCGCGGATACCGACAACGCCCGCATCCGCAAGGTCTCAAACGGGGTGATCACAACTGTGGCGGGGAACGGGACACACGGCTACGGCGGCGACTACGGCCCGGCCACCAGCGCCCAGTTGGGATCTCCCTATGGCGTCGCCGTGGACCCTGTCGGCAGCCTATACATCGCCGACACATACTGCAACTGCATCCGGGAGGTTTCCAACGGCGTGATCACCACCGTCGCGGGAAACGGAACGGCAGGCTTCAGCGGCGACGGCGGCCCGGCCACCCGTGCCGAGTTGCAGCAGCCGTGGGGCGTCGCCGTAGACGCTGCCGGCAGCTTGTACATCGCCGATCTCGATAACCTCCGCATCCGCAAAGTCTCAAGCGGGGTGATCACTACCGTTGCTGGCGGCGGGGATCAATTCGGTGACAACGGCCCCGCCACCGGCGCCCAGTTGGCTGGCGCCGGTGTGGCTGTGGACTCTGCCGGTAACGTCTATATCGCCGACAATGGCAACAACCGTGTCCGCCTTTTGACGCCGGACACACCGCCCGCCATTTCAGACGGCGGAGTCGTTCCCGTCTACGGCTCGGTTCCCGCGATTCAACCCGGCTCCTGGGTCTCGATCTACGGAAGCGACCTGGCGAGTGGAACCTCCGTCTGGAACCTCGACTTCCCGATGTCTCTAGGCGGCACAAGCGTGATCATCGACGGCAAGCAGGCATTCCTGTGGTACGTCAGCCCCACTCAGATCAACCTCCAGGCACCCGACGATACGGCGACTGGTCCGGTGAGCGTGGTTGTCACAACGGGGTCCGGAACGGCAGCGTCCACCGTCACGCTGGCGCCGTACGGTCCCTCGTTCAGCCTGCTCGGAGACGGAAGGCACGTGGCCGGGGAGATCATGACACCAGATGGGACCGGCGCTTACGGCGGTGGAACGTACGGCCTGGTTGGGCCATCCAACACCTTCTCTTACAGTACGCGACCGGTGAAGGCGGGCGAAACCCTGATCCTCTACGGAGTCGGTTTCGGGCCGACAACTCCGCACGTGCCGGCAGGACAGAGCTTCTCCGGCGCAGCGTCCACTAGTAGCCCGGTGACCATTACCATTGGCGGCGTGCCGGCAGGTGTTCAGTTCTCCGGAATTGCGGAAGCGGGGCTCTACCAGTTCAACCTGACCGTGCCGCCAGGCACCGGGAGCGGGGACCAGACGCTGCAAGCCACCGTGAACGGGGTCCAGACATCGCCCGGCCCGGTTGTCAGTGTGCAGTAAGCGCCGGGGCAAGGCTCAGCGCGCTGCTGCGCGGGGCGCGACAAGAGGGGCGGTAGGATGTTCGTATGATACACGACCTCACGGATCTTCATATTGAAGACGCAGCTTCCGCCCTCAGGAGAGCGGGAGCACGCGGCGTGGATGCCTACGAGCTGAAGCTCCGGCAGAATGCTCCGAATCCAACCCAGGTTATCAACCACCTCTCTGAGACTCGTGTCGCTTTGATGTTTCTGGGGAGTGGCGCTCAGGTCACGATGCGCGACAGTCCCGATTTGGAGATCGAATGGCTTGGAGAGAGGTTCTACGCCGAGGTCAAGCAATTCAAGTGGAAGGTGCAAGATAAGCTTGATGAAGCGGCCATGCGGGGATCTCCCGGTGAATTTGTCGTAGTCGGGGACACCTCACAAAGCGAAGGAAGATGCTCCTACCAGCAAGTCTCCGATGTGGCACGCAAGAAGAAGGGTCAGTATGTTAACGGCGCGATCAATGTCCTCGTTATCGACAGCGAGAGCAGCGGGTGTTTTGATCTGGCGGAGACTTTGGCGGGATCCGCTGCGAGGGAGTTTGATGAGGAGGTCCGCAGGGCTCCCGGCGATTTGGCCCTCCGAAGGTTGCACGGCATCATGGTGATTGCTTCTTGGGGTTCTGCCGGGTGGAACTCACGGAACGTGGGATTTGAAAAGACCGAACACGCGCTCCCACATATGAGCTGGAAGTTGATCGAGGCTTTCAGGAGTCACTGCTGTCCGGCTAAACTTTTTTCTACCTTGATAAATGGCTTAGAATCAGCGTGATGGGGGGAAGATCGGATTTTTCGATTTCAACTTTTTCCGGCGCGCGTGGGGAAGAAACCGCCGCGGCGGACTCTTCGCCGATGGCCGACAATGAGGGGTGAATGCCGGCCAGACCGTATTTGCTCAGCTCATGGACTACCTGCCCTCCTACGAGTTTCAGAAGTGTGTCGTTCGATATCGCGGCGATGCTCACGCGAGGGGTTTCTCTTGCCGGGACCAATACCTGGCGATGGCCTTCGCACAGTTGACTTACCGCGAGAGCCTACGCGATATCGAGGCTTGCCTACGCTCGATGAGCGGCAAGTTGTACCACATGGGCTTCCGTGGCCGCGTGGCGCGCACCACGCTGGCCGATGCCAACGAGAGCCACGACTGGCGGATCTACGCCGACTTCGCGCAGGTCTTGATCGGCATCGCCCGCCCACTCTATGCCCACGATCCTATCGGCGTGGACTTGGCGCACAGCCTCTACGCATTGGACTCCACGACGATCGACCTGTGTCTGTCGTTGTTCCCGTGGGCCAAGTTCCGCAAGCACAAGGGCGCCGTCAAGATGCACACCCTGCTGGATCTGCACGGCAATATCCCCACGTTTATCAGCATTACGGACGGCAAAGTGCACAACGTCAATGTCCTCGACGAGATCTTGCCGGAGGCCGGAGCGTTCTACGTCATGGACCGCGGCTACGTCGATTTCGAGCGCCTCTACCGCTTCACGCTCAGTTCGGCGTTCTTCGTCGTGCGCACCAAATCCAACGTCCTGCTCCAGCGCCGCTACTCGCATCCGGTGGACAAGGCCACCGGCGTGCGCTCCGATCACTCCGTCATCCTGACCTCCATCGGTTCGGCGAAGGCGTACCCGGATGTGCTGCGGCGCGTGAGCTATCTGGATGTGGAAACCAGGAAGCGGTTCAAGTTTCTCACCAACAACTTCGCACTGCCGGCACTTACTATCGCCAAGATCTACAAGTGCCGCTGGCAGGTGGAACTGTTCTTCAAGTGGATCAAGCAGCACTTGCGGATCAAGGCGTTCTACGGCACCAGCGAGAACGCGGTGAAGACGCAAATCTGGATCGCTGTCTCGGTCTACGTGCTGGTGGCCATCGTCCGCAAGCGCCTGGGGCTGGAGGCGAGCCTCTACCAGATTCTACAGATTTTGAGCGTGACGCTTTTCGAGAAAACGCCCGTTTTACAGGCACTTCAAGCGCCGGACTTCGAAAACGATTTAGGCGATTCCGCCAACCAGTTGATTCTGTTCGACTTTTAGCCGGACACTAGTGTTCAGGAGTATTGGTCAAGAGTAAAATGTGGCGCCCCACGACTTGCCTCGAAGGGGCCTAATTAGGACAGTCATATACTTCACTCACACGGTAACGAAGTGATGATTGTTGGAGGAGTCTTCAGATGAGAGTGTTCGTCCGCAGTTTGCTTGGAGCGGCGTTCATCGCTGCCATCGTCTTAGTTTCGTTCTTGCTTCTTGGCCCTAGGTCGAAAGAGACTTGGGCCACCCTGACAGGCGTTCTCGCTGTCGTTGCCTCCGTGATCTCCGCATGGCCGTCTCTGAGGGTTCTCGAAATCCAAGAGGACGCCACACGACCTTGCCCGATGCCATACTTCGACGTTACAAGCCGATACGGACTATTGCTCCTACGTGTGAAGAACATTGGCGGTGGAGCGGCCTACGATGTGGTCTTGAACTGGGCCACTCACCCCCAGAAGATAGACGGCAAAGACGTGACTGAACTGGACTCCATTTCAGTTCTGATGCCGCGCGACAGCGTTTCTGTCTTGGTGGGAGTAGCGCATGATCTTTTGGAGAAGTACCCAGCGATGCGCTTTGCGGGGAAGCTGGAGTTTAAGGACGTAACTGGAAAGCGCATAACACAACCGTTTGTCTGTAGCGCCGACGAGTTCCGAAACCGTCTAACTTTCGATGACGAAATGCCCAAGACACTTCACGATCTACAAGCGCTTCCAGAAAAGCTGACGGACATATGCAAAGCGATCCAAGAGCGTGGGTGAGTCGAGTATATAGATGCCCTAATCAGGGGGCCAATCCCTGCCACTGGGTAGAGTCCGGCCGGTAGGCGAGGTTACCCGGGGAATTCCCGGAGGCCCACGCGAAATGCGACCGGATGGCGTCTATTCGGTCGTGAACCCGACTCGGCGGTTCGGCGAGACCGTGGACGTCAAGAGCTTCTTGATGGCGTCGAAGATGACGCTGATCTGTTTGTCGTGAGCGGCGTACTTCCGTTCCAGCGCCTCGATTTTGTGAGCGAGGTCCTTGTGCGTGGCCATGATTTCGCGAAGCTTCACGAAGGCCCGCATGATTGCGATGTTGACCAGCGCGGCCCGGTCGCCGTTCAACACGGAAGAGAGCATGGCAATGCCTTGCTCGGTGAAGACGTACGGAAGATAGCGCCGCCCGCCGCGGCCCGCCTTTGAGGTTTCAATCCGAAACCTCAAAGAGTCAGCCCCGCCTTGGGAGAGTTGGAACATGAAATCTCCGGGGAAACGCATGGTGTTGCGCCGCACCGCCAGGTTCACGGATTTGGTGGGCACCTGATACGGATCCGCGAGATCGCTGTCGAGCATCACCTTCTGGCTGCGAATGAGGTAGATCCGACGCTTGATCACTTCGACCGGAACGAGGCCGCCGGTGGGCCGAAGTTCGGCTGGAAGGCGAGGCTACCCCGCGACTTCGCGGAGCCCAAGCCTGTCACCCCGCCAATGCGCAGATCCACGATGGCGTTGGGCTCCCGCTCGCGGGCCAGCGCGACCTTCAGGTAATTCCCGGTCAGCGCCGTTCCCGGCTCGTGCAGCGTGACGGCCGAAAGCGTGAGGCCCGCCATGCGCTCGCGGAAGCTTCGGTTCTTGGCTTCCGCCAGATCGCGCAGCACGTGGTTGCGTTCCTTGCGCACCGCGATGGGCACGCTGTCCGCGGATGCCGTTGCCGGCGTTCCGGGGCGCTCCGAGTAAGTGAACACGTGCAGGTACGTAAACGGGAGCGCTTCGATGAACTGCGCGCCCAGGCACTCCTCGAAAAACCGGTCCAGCCCCAGGCGCTTCCACAGTTCCAGCCCGAGCCGGCAGGTCCCGAACTGCCGCGTCCGTTCCAGTCGAACCTCGTGCGACAGCGCGCGCGCCACTTGGGGATCGTCCGGCGACTCCACCTGTGAAGGGAACAGCTTCAACTGCTCCGCTTCGCCCCGCTCGTTGAAGACCTCAATGGTCTTCAGCCGGCGCGCCTGGGCGGAACCGTTCAGTTCGCCCGGATAGCGGAGCGTTCTTTCTTTGGCGCGGGCCATCGGGCGTGCGCACGGTCTCCACCAGGGACCGGTAGGTGCGATCCTTGCCGTCCTTGCCGCGGCGGTTCGGGCGCAGAAACATTCTCGCCTGATGTTGTCATGAGACCGGACGGGCTTCAAGAGGGTAGGTCTACACGACATCGGCTCTTCGGAATCGGCTATTGCAGGCAGGACACTTGCCCTGGCCCAGCACCCGAAAATCGCTCCAATCGACGAGGTCGCGACGAACTTCGGCTAGCGCATCCTGTCCGCGTCGGTCCTCATGACGAGGGCGTTGTGCCGCGCCTGGTCGGCCAGTGCGCCGGGGATGGCGGAGCACTGTTCGCTGAACTTGACGGCTTCCAGTACCTGTGCTTTGTTCAAGAACAACTTACCAAGCTGATAGTTGGCCAGACCCAACTGGAACAGGGCGGGGCCCAGCATGGCGTTGTTGCCCTGGATCAGCGGCAGCGCGGCGCGCAGATTCTGGTTGGCGCCCTTGAAATCGTTCTTCGCGCCGGCAACCATGCCGGCGATCCAGTAGGCACGGCCCAAGAGGACGGTTTTCTTCCGGGTCCACTCGGCATCCGGCACCACTTCCGGCTTGGGCTTGGCGAATGCGGCGATGACCCGGTTGGCGAAGCTCAGCGCGCGGTCGTTCTGCTGCTTGGTCAATGCCGTGTCGGCCAGGACCGCCAGCAGGTCCACGTTGTTGGGAAGACTGGCCAACGCTTTTTCGGCGATCGCCGGAATCTTGGCGGCGCTTCCGGCCTGGTTCAGCGCAACGAGATACGGGGCATAGGCGCCTTCCAGGTACTTGCTCTTGGGATTCTGCTGTTCCAGGGTGGAGATCAGATCGACCACCGTCGCGGGTGTGGCTCCGACCGAAACGGCGTACAGGGCATACTCCGCATACTCCCCCACGCTCTTCACGTAGTCCATGCGAGCGGTCCAGCCCGCCTTCTCGTCGGCGCTCCCGGGCGCGGGTGTGGCCAGGGCATCGCCGACCAGCGGAGCGGCCTCCGCCGCCAGTTTCTTCACTTGCGCCACATCCTTCTTCGCAACGGCCTCCTGGAGGCCCTGGTACGCGTCATCCAGTTTGTCGGCAACGGCCACGGCGGGACCGCCGAGTAGAACAATCGCCACAGTCAAAGCGGGCAGTTTCAATGCAACCTCCTGACCCCCGGCGTGGCGCCAGGGGCGGTATCCAAAGTCGATTCCAGTTGATTGTCTTTCATTGCGCGGCGCGCCGCAACCCGGATGGGAGGGCGTGCGGCCATCTCATCAGATGCCACCCTTCCCCTCGGCAGGCCGCCGCATGCGCCGTCGGCCGAAAAAAACATTTTGCATAAATCATGTTTTTTGCTATTCTAGGGTTGCTCTGGAAATTCACAACCGCGCGAGGCGTATGGAAACAGCCGCACAAGGCATTCTGACTCGCGATGAAATGGAGAGCAGGCGCCTGTTAGCCGCACAGGACCTGCAAAGGGGGCTTTCGCAGTCCCAGGTGGCCCGCAAGTTCGGGGTCACGCGTACGACTGCGTCCCGTTGGTGCCGCGCGCTGAGCGGTAGCGGGGTGGAGGGGTTGCGCAAACGCCGCGCCCCCGGCCGTCCCAGCCGTCTGAACGCGGAACAACTCCACATCGTTTCCGAAGTCTACCGATCCGGCCCGCGGGCCATCGGGTTCGACGCGGATCGCTGGACCACGGCGCGTTTCGCCGAAGCCATCCAAACCCGCTTCGGCGTCCGCTACGATCCCGACCACGTTGGCCGGATCATGCACCGCCTCGGGCTGCGCGAGCGCCGGCGGAATCGGCGCCGGATCGATGTGCTCTTCGCGTCCCGGTACTCGCCGAACGCGCTTCTGAGCCGGCCCGGGATAGCTTCCCCGCTGGCGTAAGCCCGTCGGCATCCAGCATCGCCGGCAGTGGGTTGCCGCTATCGCGCGCAGCCCGCTGCAACGGGGTGGCCTGTTTCCCGCCGTGATCTGCCAGGGTGAAGACCTCACCTGGCGGAGGGCGGCGGTTATGGGTGTGCGGGCGGGCGGCCGTTCAGGATCGGGAGATCTTGCGCGCGCGCCAGAAGGAAGAAATGCCGAACCAGGCCATGAGGATGGCGCTCGAACAGGCCACAAAACTGCGAAACCCGTCCCCGGCCCGCAGAGAGCGGAAAGCCGAGAGCCCGAAAACCACTCCCATGCTCAGGAACAGAAAGCCAATCAGCTCATTCCAAAGGGTTCTCAGGGGTTTGAGAACCGCCGGGATGACGTGCCGTAGAAAGCTGCGGCCGTGTTTGACGGCTACCCGCTGCCACACGTTCTCATCGTAACAGAAGCGAGACGGGATATGATGCTACCATGCTGCCGTGCCGATAGATATGCAGGTATTAGCCCGGTTGTGAACCGGGCCGACCTCCACTACAATCGGAACTAGTGGATGCGGAACGCCGGTTGTCTCCGATGCGTCTGCCATTAGAGGGAGAACGCTGTGGAAGAGCCATTGAAGCACTTAGTGCAGGAATTGGGGAACGCGATCAACGATTCCCTTTCCGAGTCCGACCGGATCGCGGAGGCGATCGGCGAGATCAAGCGGGCCGGGTACGACGTCTTCCTCGTGCTGGAGGCGACGATCGGCTTCAACCGGAGGGATGAAGACGGCGGCGAGGAAGAGGAGGAGATCGAGGGTGCGGAGCCGGCCGAACCCAAGCATCGAAAGTTCGAAGCCACCGGCAAGATCAAGCTCACCTCCCAGGACCAGCGCTTTTTGAAGGCGCTCAAAATCTCGGTAGACGACGAAAACCGCTGAAATAACAGGCCAAAGCCGACACCGGGGGCTCAGCCCAGAACCTGCCGATAGACGTCCCATGTTTCGCGGACGGCTTTTTCCCAAGTGAACAGTTGCGCGCGCGAGCTTCCGCGGCGGGCCAGATCCCGGCGCAGATCCTCGGATTGCGTCAGATCGCGCAACGCCTTTCCCAGCGTTTCCGGGTTCTCCGGGTCCACCAGGAGAGCCGCGTCGCCGGCCACTTCCGGCAGCGCCGAGCGGTTGGAAGTCAGCACCGGCACCCCCGCCGCCATGGCTTCCAGCACCGGCATGCCGAACCCTTCGTCGAGCGACGGAAAGGCGAACACGGAGCATCGGGCGTACCAGCCGGCCAGCTCGGCCGGCGAAATGTACCCCAGCACGGAAATGCGGCCGGCGGCGGGGCTGCCGGCGATCCGCGCCAGAATCTCCTCGCTTCCGTAGCCCGCCGAACCGGCCAGCACCAGGCGCCAGTCCGCGCTCACCGTCTCAAAGGCGCCAACCAGGCGGGCAATGTTTTTCCGCTTCTGAATGGCGCCCACGTTGAGAATGACCCGCTCCCGCCGCTCTTCGGCGCGGCCGGCCAGGGGGTTGCCCGGGATGCCGCGGATGCCATGGTGAACCACGTGCACGCGCTCCGGCGCTACCCCGAGATGCGAAATCACCTGCTGGCGGGTGAACTCGGAGACGGCAATCACCGCGGTTGCCCGCGACGCGGCATCGCGCGCCTGCCCCGTGAAGCGGGCCCGGAAGTCCGGCGTGGAGTATTCCGAGGTCATCATGAAGAGGTCGTGGAAGGTGGCCACCGGGCACGCCAGGGCCAGCGCCGGCAAACGCTGGTTCAAGCCGTGGAACAGTTGCGCCCCGCCCAGGCCCAGCGGTCCGGCCAGCAGGCTGCGGCGCGCGTTGGGCGGCAGGCGCTCGCGCCACGAGCGGAAATAGCGGTGGGGACGGTAGCAGAATCGGAAGTCCACCTCGGGATGGGCGGCGGCCAGCCCGAAAAGAATCTCGCGGGAATACAGTCCTATCCCGGACAGAGCATCCCCGATGCTGTAGGTGGCGTCCAGCGCAATGGTCAGGCGAGTCGGTATGCTTTCATTTTGCGATAAAGCGTGGTCCGGCCGATACCTAAAAGTCGCGCCGCCTGCGAGCGATCCCCCCCGGTCGCGGCCAACGCGCTCGATATGGCCTGGCGTTCGGACTCGGGCAGCGAGATGACCGGCGACTTCGGAGCCAGCGTGACCTCCGGCAAGGGGTACCCGGCGTCCGGTAGAGACGCGGCCGCCGACAGCGCCGTCAGGCCGCGGGCTGAGCGGTGGTACTGCAGGGCCGAGGGGAGGTCGGCCATTTGCAGGGCGCTGTCGGAACTCAGCGCCGCCAGCCGCTCGATGCAGTGCTTCAGTTCGCGCACATTGCCGGGCCAGTGGTAGCCGAGGAACGTGTCCAGGACCTCCCGGCTGGGCCGGAACGGCGGCAGGCCGGCGTCCGACCCCGTTTCCAGGAAGTGTTCCACTAGCAGTTCCAGGTCCTCCATGCGCTCGCGCAGCGGCGGCAGCTTGATGGAAACCACGTTCAAGCGGTAGAACAGGTCTTGCCGGAACCGGCCGGCTTCCACTTCGGCCCTGAGGTTGCGGTGCGTGGCCGCGATGATCCGCAGATCCACCTTGCGCCACTGCAGGGCGCCCACCGCGCGGAATTCCCGCTCCTGAATCAGGCGCAGCAGCTTGACCTGCATTTCGAGCGGCAGATCGCCGATCTCGTCGAAGAAGGCGGTGCCGCCGTCGGCCAGCTCCACCAGCCCCTTTTTGGTCTCGATCGCCCCGCTGAAGGCGCCCTTGACGTGGCCGAACAGTTCGCTCTCCATGAGCGTGCCCACCAGCGAGCCGCAATCGATGGGCACCAGCCGGCCACGCCGGTTGACCTCGTGAATGGCCCGCGCCACCACCTCCTTGCCCGTTCCGCTTTCACCCAGCAGCAGTACGGGCAGCCGGTTGCGGGAGGCTTTTTCGATCAGTCTCCGAACCGAGGCGATCTGCGGAGACTCCCCCACCAGGGGGTGGGTCACCATGGCCGGGGCGGGATTCATGAGGGTTTCACTGCCGCGAATCTAGTCGGACGACGAAAGCGTTCCTCTCACCCGTTTTGTCCCGAATGCGCTCGGCCAGCGCCGTGGCGGCGTCCTCGGACGGTTCGGCCCCCACCAGCACGCGCCAGGTCTCGGGGCTGCCCGGCCGCCGGACGAGTTGGGCGGCGCCGAATTCCGAGGCCATCCGGGCGCGCAGCCGCTCGGCCGTCTCGCGGCTGCGGAACTGCCCCACCTGGACCGCATAGACTTCGACAGGGACGGTCTTGGGCGGCTGGATCACCACCAGGCGGACCCGCGCCGTACCCGGACCGACCATGTCGATGGCCTGCGCGGCGGCGTGCGAGAGGTCGATGATGCGGCCGCGCACGAACGGCCCGCGGTCGATGATGCGCACCTCTACCGTCTTGCCGTTCCCGAGGTTGAAAACCCGCACCCAGGTGCCGAAGGGCATAGTCCGGTGTGCCGCCACCATGGCATCCATGTTGTAGATTTCGCCGCTGGCCGCCTGCCGGCCGTCATAGGGGTGGCCGTACCAACTCGCGATGCCGGTTTCGGTGTGTCCGATTTTGACCGGAACCGCCGGGGGCGCACTCGTCCGTTTCTTGTGGGCGCAGCCTGCCAGCGCAACACAGGCGGCGGCCAGGGCGACGATTCTCCGCATCGATGGTTCGATTATGCCACGAGCGGGCAGCGGGGTTCCCCTCACGGAACCGCGAGGGTGACCGAGCGGCCCCGGGGGACGGAAGAAGCGGCAAGCCTCCCGGGTGTGCCGAGCGCGAGAAGAGTGGAGAAGCTGGAGCTTCCCTTCGCTGTCGGGCCGGTCTACTCGTACCGCAACGCCACCATCGGGTCCACCCTGGTGGCCCGCCGCGCGGGGATGTAGCTCGCCAGCGCCCCGGCTCCCAGCAGCAGAACCGCGACCGCCACGAAGCTGGCCGGATCGGCCGGGCGCACGCCGAACAGCAGTGTCCCCAGCCATCGGGTCAGGGCCAGCGCACCGGCCACGCCTACGATCAGCCCCATCCCGACCAGCGCTAAACCCTGCCGCAGCACCAGTTTCAGGACATCGGCCCGGCTGGCTCCCAACGCCATGCGGGTGCCGATTTCGTGGGTCCGCCGCGCCACCGAAAACGAGAGCAATCCGTAGACGCCGATGGCGGCCAGTAGCAGCGCCAGGGCCGCGAAGCCCCCGAAAAGCCAGGCGTCGAACCGGGAATCGGCCATGGTGGATGTCACGATCTCCTCCATGCCGCGAAAGCGCACCACCGTCTGCCGGGGCTCAACCTCCGCAACTGCCGACCGGACCAGGCTCGCGAATTCCGCGGAGTTGCCGCCGCGCACTACCCAATTCGTGCCGTCGGCGTACCACGGAACCTGCGACGCCAGCAGGTAGATGGTGGGCTGCGGCGGGGCCTTCAGGTAGACGCTCTTGGTGTCGCCCGCCACGCCCACCACCTCGCGCGGCCGGTCGTCCATCAGCCCCAGATTCCTGCCGTTCATCCAGCCCATCAGGACGTGGGTGCCGGCCCAGTTGCTGCCGGGCCACCATCGGCGGGCAACGGTCTCATTTACCAGAATCGCGGGCGGCGAAGTCTCGGTGTCCTCCGCGCCGAAGGATCGCCCTTGGCGAATGGGAATCCCCATGGTCTCGAAGTACGCCGCCGACACGATACGGATTTCCATGCCGCCGATGCTGTGCTCCGGGTGTCCCTGTTCCTGCGCCGGGAAGTTGCTCTGCGAGGTAAGCGGAAGCGTACTGACCGTGGCCACGCTACGCACCCCGGGCATGAGCGGCAACTTCGCCAGCACGGCGCTCTCGAAGCGCCAGTAGTCGCTGCCTTCGCGATACCTTCGCGCGGGCGGCGTGGAGAAAGTGACGATCCCTCGCGGCTCGAATCCCAGACGCTCCTGGTGCATGCGGTACAGGCTCCGCGCCAGCAGGGCCGCGCCCACCAGCAATGTCACTGACAGGGCTACTTCACTCACCACCAGGAAGCTGCGCACGCGTTGCCGCAGCGCGCCGGCCCCGGCGGACCGGCCGGCCGCCTTCAGGGTTTCGTAAACATCCAGCCGCGCCGAGGTCAGGAACGGCGCCAGGCTGAACAGCAGGCCCGTTCCAAGGGCGACGGCCACGGTGAAGAGCAGCACCGGCAAATCCACCCGCACCGGAGCCGATGCGGGAAGCCGGAACGGAATCAGCGACACCATCCAGTCGAGCGACAGATACGCGCCCAGCAGGCCGGCCAGGCTGCCGGCCAGACCCAGCAAGGTATTTTCCACCAGAAACTGGCGCAGCAGGCGCCCCGCGCTGCTGCCCAGCGCCAAGCGGACGGCGATTTCTTTCTGACGGATCTCCAGACGCGCCAGCAGCAGACTGGCCAGGTTCGATACGGCGATCGCCAGCAGCAGGCCGACGGCGCCGAACAGCAGCAGCAGTTTCAGACGAACGTCGCCCACCAGCCATTCGCGAAACGGAATCACCGACAGCCCGCGATATTTGTCTCCGAAAACCGGGTATTCGCGGCGGAAGTCCGGCGCCAGCGCGGTCATCTCGGCATCCGCCCGGATCGGCGTCACGCCCGGTTTCAGGCGCGCAATCATGGCGGCGTTCGCCTCCAGATCGTAAGCGTTGCCGGTAGACACCACGGGCACATACACATCGGCAGCCTCCGGAAACCAGAAGCCGCGGGGAATCACCCCAACCACCGTGTAGGTTGTCTCTCCCAACTTGACGGTGAGCCCGATCGCCTGGGCGTCCGCTCCAAAGGCGCGCCGCCGCAACTCGTCGCTCAGGATGATGGCGCGCGGCCCGCCGGGACGGGTCTCGGAAACTTCGAACTCCCGGCCCTGGGCGGGTGTGATTCCCAGCGTCCGGAAAAAATCCGTGCTCACGGCGAGCACATGGACCCACTCGCGGCCGCCAGCCGTGGTGAAGCTCTGGTCCTTCCTGCCCTCGCTCCCGGCCATGGAAGCCAGCGCAATGGAGTGCCGTTTCCAGAAATCGAGCTCGGCTCTGCAGACGTCGCTGCTAGTATCGCCATACCGCCCGACGCGCACCAGCCGGCCGGCTTCGGGATACGGCAGCGGGCGCAGCAACACGGCGTGCACCAGGCTGAACACCGCCGTATTGGCGCCGATCCCCAGCGCCAGCGACAGCACGGCCACCGCCGTAAATCCCGGGCTTTTGCGCAGCACGCGCACGGCGTAGCGAAGGTCCTGCCACAGCACTTCGAGGAATCCGATGCTGTTCATGGTGTAGATCTCCTCGCGAATTCGGGCCGTATTTCCCAGTTTCCGGAGGGCGGCGCTGCGGGCTCCGGCCGGCGTCATCCCCCGAGCGAGGTTGTCCTCGGTCTCCATCTCCAGGTGCGCTTCCATCTCGCGCGCCCGTTCGTCGTCCCATTGCTTCCGGCGGAAGTACCTGCTCCAGCTCATGCGGCGCCTACTCTTCCATGGGTCTCAACACTCGATTGACCGCCCGCACCAGGCGGTCCCAGTGGCTGGTTTGCTCCTGCAACTGTTTTCGTCCGGCGCTGGTCAGACGGTAATACCGGGCCTTGCGGTTGTTCTCCGAGGTTCCCCAGAAGGATGCGATCCAGCCTCGATCCTCCAGCCGGTGCAGGGCGGGGTACAGCGACCCGTGCTCCACCTGGAGCACCTCGTCGGAACCGCGTTCGATGGCATGGGCGATGGTGTGGCCGTGCGCCGGCCCCAGCACCAGGCTCTGGAGTATCAGCAGATCGAGCGTGCCTTGCAGCATTTCACCTTGTAGCGGGTTCCTATCCCGGTTCGCCATGTCAACCAGCATACTCCACTAGACGTTCTACCGGAGAGTTTTGTTCGCAAATCTTGCGAAAGTTTACGTAATCCGGTAGGATTCTCAGCGGGGGGCGGCAGGCGCGGGGATCCTCTCCGGGGCCGGATTTGGTAAAGAGACCCGGCATTTCCGCCGATATGCCAAGTATGCAAGAGCGGCGCTGTGAAATTCGCATGCTGTGTGCGGATATGGTGAAGGTGTCCTGGAAGGACGCCTTGGGGAAGCGAAGGCGGGCGGTGGGTTTGCTGGAGGACATTTCCCCATCCGGAGCATGCCTGCAACTGGAAACCGCCGTGCCCAAGGGCGCGGAAATCCGCTGGGCGTGTCCCCAACAGGAGTTTTCCGGCCACGTTTGCTACTGCGTCTACCGCGAGATCGGGTACTTCGTCGGAGTGGAATTCAAGGAAGATTCGCACTGGTCCCAAAGGACGTATAAACCCCAGCATCTCCTGGACTTACAGCAACTGATTAGCAAAGCGAAATAGCCCGCGGGATACTACCTCCCCTTGGCGGCCGAAGCGCCGCCCACGCGTTCATTTGTTTTTGCGAACCATCCGAAATTTCCTGGCATCTCAATAGAAGTCCTGGCCGCGCCAGCCGCGCCAGCGAAAGGATGTGGGATGCAGCCCAAAAAAGCGCTGGAACCGTTCGCCGTTGTCGATTCCCTCTTGGCCGCCTTCGCCACCAACAATCGCATCGACGAGTTTCTGATCCGCGCCGTGCCCGATGCCGCATGGCGCGCCACACCCCCCGGCGGAAAAGGCCGCACCATCGCGTCCATGGCGGCCCACATCCACAACGTGCGCCTGATGTGGCTCAAAAGCGCCGCCAAGGATGCCGCGCTTCCCGCCAAGCTCGAGGGCGAGACTTGCGCGAAGGAAGACGCCATTCGCGCCCTCGATGAAAGTTGGCGGGCTCTGGAAATCGTCCTGCGGGCCTCGCTCTCGGCCGGCGGCGCCATCGGAGGTTTCAAGCCCGACGCCGCCGGCTTCCTCGCCTACCTGCTCGCCCACGACGCCCATCATCGGGGCCAGATCGCGATGCTGGCCCGCCAGCTCGGCCGTCCGGTGTCGCAAAGCGTCGGGTACGGGCTGTGGGAGTGGGGAACGCGCTAAGATCGAACCGTGACCCACCCCCTGCCCAACCCATTGCCGCCCGGCGCCGCGCTGCTGGTGATCGACGTCCAGAAGGCCATCGATCATCCCAGTTGGGGTGCCCGCAACAACCCCGAGGCGGAGCGCAACATCGCCGCGCTGCTGCACGCCTGGCGCGCGGCTGGCCGGCCCATTTACCACATTCGCCACGACTCCACCGAGGAGGCATCGCACTACCGTCCCGGCCAGCCCGGACACGATTTCAAGCCCGAAGCCGCGCCCGCTCCGGGGGAGATCGTGATCGCCAAGCGCACCAACAGCGCCTTCATCGGGACGGACCTGGAAGCGCGGTTGCGCGCCGCCGGCCACACCACTCTGCTGATCGCCGGAGTCATTACTAATAACTGTGTGGAGGCGACCGTCCGGATGGCGGGCAACCTGGGCTTCGACACGTATCTGGTGGAAGACGCGGCATTCACTTTCGGGCGCGCCGATTGGGAAGGAAGGTCTCGAACCGCCGCCGAGGTCCACGCCATGAGCCTGTCCAATCTGGACGGCGAGTATTGTACCGTGGTGCGAACCGAGCAGGTCCTGCGGAACTGATGTGGGGCGGACCCCCTGGTCCGCAGCCGGCCCCCTGGCCGGCTTCTCGCCAGCGGCAAGCACTCGATTCCGCGGGCGAAGAACGGGACGAGGGCGTCCCGCGCGGACCAGGGGGTCCGCCCCACAAAACGCAAGAAACTGGCGCCGAGTAATACAATCGCACACGCCCTGGTGCTTGTCGTCGGTTGACGCCCCTTGTGCCGGATGTTACGCTTGTTTCCGTAGAGACTGTCAGTTCCTCCTTAAGAAATCACATGGGTGCCACGCTGTACGCTGTAGGTGGGATTCTGCTGAGAGCTATCCCAACCTTCTTGCTGGTTATCTTCCTCCAAGTCTACTTGAGGATGATGTTCTTCAAGCCCCTGGAGAAGGTGCTGAAGCTGCGGTACGACGCTACCGAGGGCGCACGAAAACTCGCTGAGCAAAGTTTCGAGCGCGCAGCGGCGAAGACCGCCGAGTACGAAGCCGCTCTCCGCGCCGCGCGGGCCGAAGCCTATCGGGCGCAAGACCGGCTTTTTACGGAATTGCACGAACGCGAGGCCGCGGAACTGGCCGCCGCGCGGGTGCACGCCGAGGCCGCCATCCGGAAAGCCAAGGAATTGCTGGCGAGTGACGTGCTTGCCGCGCAGGCAACCCTGGCCCAGGAAAGCGAGGCGCTGGCCGTCCAGATTGCCGACTCCCTCCTGCGGCGGAGCGCCGCATGAAGCGGCTGGCGTGTGCCGCCATAGTGATGGGGCTGGCCGTGCTGGCTCCCGTCCGTCATGCCCGCGCGGCGGAGACGGCGTCCGAAGCCGGCGGCAACCAGGAGAAGGAACCGTCCGATATCTGGAAATGGGCCAACTTCGCGCTGCTCGCCGGTGGTTTGGGCTATCTCATCGCCAGGAATGCTCCCGCCTTTTTCGCGGCCCGCTCCAAGAAGATCGTGCAGGACATCGCCGACGCCGGGAAGCTGCGGGCGGATGCCGAAGCGCGCGCCGCCGATGTTCAACCGGCGTCTGGCCAACCTGGAATCCGAGATCGCGGTCCTGCACGGCCAGTCCCAGACGCAAATCGCGGCTGAAATTGAGCGGCTCAAAGTGCACGCCGCGGCCGAAATCGCCAAGATTCAGGCGCTGGCCGAACGGGAAATCGAAGCCGCCGGCAAAGCCGCCCGCTCCGATCTGCGGCGCTTCACGGCGCGCATGGCGATCGATCTGGCGCAACGCAAAATCGAGGCGCGCATGACGCCGGCGACGCAGGACGGCCTGGTGCGCGGCTTCGTGCACGATCTCGGCGTCGCGCCATCCGGCGTCTCTCGGAACTAGACTCATGACACTCTCCGTGGTAGCCACCCGATACGCGAATGCCTTGGCGGACGTTGTCACCGCCGGCGCTTCTCCCGTGCGGCCCGCCGACGCGGTCGCCGAATTGCAGTCCTTCGCCGCGGCGCTGGCCGCGTCGGCCGAATTGCGGAACGCCCTGAGCACGCCCGCCGTGCCGGTGGGCCGCAAGCGCGCCGTGATCGGACAGATCGCGGAAATCCTCGAGCTCTCTGCGATCATGCGCAATTTTCTGTTTATTCTTGTTGACCATCGCCGCATAGCCGCCATGCCGGAGATCGTCCGGAGCTTCGAACTGGTGATGGATGAGCGGCTGGGGTTCGCACGCGCCGACATCTCTTCCGCGCGGGAATTGACCGAAGCGCAGCGCACTGCCGTAACCGCCGAACTGGAGCGGCTGACGGGCAAGCGCCTGCGCGCGCGGTTCGCGCCCGACGCTTCGCTGATCGGCGGCCTGGTGGCGCGCATCGGTTCCACGGTTTACGACGGAAGCCTGCGCGGCCAGTTGCAGTCATTGCAAGGCCGGCTGGGCGGCCAGGGGTAAGGGAACGGGAAGGATTTATGGCTCAAATTCGAGCGGACGAAATTACCAAGATTCTGCGCCAGGAGATCGAGCATTACGAACGGGCGGTCGACGTGTCCGAGGTCGGCTCGGTGATCTCCGTGGGCGACGGCATCGCCAGAATCCATGGCCTCGAAAAGGTGATGGCCGGCGAGTTGATCGAGTTTCCGCACGGCGTCTCGGGCATCGCCATGAACCTGGAAGAAGACCAGGTCGGCTCGGTGCTGCTGGGCGATTTCGCGGAAATTAAGGAAGGCGACGAAGTGCGGCGCACCCGCCGCATCATGTCCGTCCCCGTGGGCGAAGCGCTCGTCGGCCGCGTGGTCAACGCGCTCGGCCAGCCCATCGACGATAAGGGGCCCATCGCCACCAACCAGTTTTATGCCGTCGAGCGCCTGGCGCCCGGCGTGGTGGCCCGCCAGCCCGTGAAGGAACCGTTGCAGACCGGCATCAAGGCCATCGACGGCATGGTTCCCATCGGCCGCGGACAGCGCGAACTGATCATCGGCGACCGCCAGACCGGCAAGACCGCCATCGCCGTCGACACCATCATCAACCAGAAGGGCGGCGACGTGATCTGCATCTACGTCGCCATCGGGCAGAAACGCTCCACCGTCGCCCAGGTGGTGAAGACCCTGGAAGAGCACGGCGCCATGGAGTACACCATCGTGGTGCTGGCGTCGGCTTCCGATCCCGCCCCCATGCAGTACCTGGCGCCGTTCTCCGGGTGCGCCATGGGCGAGTATTTCCGCGACAACAAGCGCCACGCGCTGTGCGTCTACGACGATCTTTCCAAGCACGCCGCGTCGTATCGCGAGATTTCGCTCCTCCTGCGCCGTCCGCCGGGACGCGAGGCCTTCCCCGGCGACGTGTTCTACCTCCACAGCCGCCTGCTGGAGCGCGCCGCCAAGCTGAACGACAAACTGGGCGGCGGATCGCTCACCGCGCTGCCGTTCATCGAAACCCAGGCCGGCGACGTTTCGGCGTACATCCCCACCAACGTGATCTCTATCACCGATGGCCAGATCTTCCTGGAGTCCGACCTCTTCAACTCCAACGTGCGGCCCGCCATCAACGTGGGCATCTCGGTCAGCCGCGTGGGCGGTAACGCGCAGACCAAAGCCATGAAGTCGATCGCCGGCAGCCTGCGTCTCGACCTGGCGCAGTACCGGGCGCTGGCGGCCTTCGCGCAGTTCGGCAGCGACCTCGACAAAGCTTCCATCGACCAGCTCAATCGCGGCAAGCACCTGGTGGAAATTTTGAAACAGGGCCAGTACCAGCCCCTGCCCATTGAAAAGCAGATCGTGATTATCTACGCCGGAACCAAGGGGTACCTGGACGACATTCCGGTGGAGCAGTGCCGCAAGTTCGAAGAGGAGCTCTACCGCTATGTCGACAATACCTGCCCCGGCCTCTGGGAAGAGATCCGGGCCAAGAAGGTGTTGGAGAAGGATCTGGAGGCCAGGATAGCCGCCGCCATCAAAGACTTCAAAGCCGGTTTCGTGGCGGAGCCGCGGTAAACTCATATGCCCAGCCTGATCGACATGCGGCGGCGGATCCGCTCGGTCAAGAACACCCAGCAGATTACCAAGGCCATGAAGATGGTCTCGGCGGCCAAACTGCGGCGGGCGCAGAGCCGCGTGGTCGCCTCGCGGCCCTACGGCTCGCTGCTGCGCAAGGTGCTGGCCAACGTAGCCGCGGCCGTGCCCGGCATCGGCGATGGCGAGGAGTCCAATCCGCTGCTCGCGCGGCGCACGGAAGCGCGCATCCTGCTGGTGGTCATCACCAGCGACAAGGGTCTGGCCGGAGCCTTCAACGCCAACCTCGTCAAGGGCGCGCAACACTTCATGAAGGAGCGCCCCGATGCCACCGTGCAGCTCGAACTGATCGGCCGCAAGGGCCGCGACTTCTTCCGCAAACGGCGCGCCGCCATCTCCGGCGAGCACGTCGGTCTGGCGGCCAAGGCGGCCTACGCCGATACCGCGGCCATCGCCCGCAAGGCCGCCGATCTGTATCGCAACCGGGAAATCGACGCCGTTTACCTGCTCTACAACGAGTTCAAGAGCGTGGGTTCCCAGAAGCTCACCGTGGAGCGCGTGCTCCCGGTCGAGATGCCGGACGATGCCGCTCTTGTGGACTACATCTTCGATACTCCGCCCGCTGAAATGCTGGCGGACCTGCTTCCCCGTTACGTGGAAGTGGAATTCTACCGGGCGCTGCTGGAATCCACCGCCTCCGAGCATGCCGCGCGCATGACCGCGATGGAAGCCGCCACCTCCAACGCCGGCGACATGATCGAGAAGCTGACATTGTTCATGAACCGCGTGCGCCAGGCCAGCATTACCAAGGAAATCATCGAGGTCGTGAGCGGCGCGGCCAGCGCGGAGTAAAGAATTTGAGAAGCCTTGCAAAACGCGGCCTTGTACTACTACCTGTCAAATTCTTCGCGCGCCGCGACGGTCTTATGTGGGGCAGGCTGGCAGCCTGCGGCCGATTGCGGGTGCCCTCTGGGCGCGGCCCGGCGAGCGGAGCTCGCCTGCGCGCGAGACGATCTGGCCCCCGGCAGCCCGGAATATCCCGCGCGGTTGGGTTGCGGCTCTGCTGCTCTGTGGGGCAGGTTGGCAACCTGCGGCCCCGCCCAGAGGGCACCCGCAGTCGGCCCGGCGAGCGAAGCTCGCCCTCTGTGCCCGACCGTGCGCGTACTTCAGCAGGCGGGTTAGAAACCCGCCGCAGGTTGAAAACCTGCCCCACGCAACCGCACTCTGCGGGCTTCGAGAATAAGGACTAATATGGCAACTACCGACGCAATGGTCACCGGCAAAGTGGTCCAGGTTTCCGGACCGGCCGTGGACTGCGAATTCCCCGAAGGGCAGATTCCCCTCATATATACGGCCATCCGCATAACCAGCGAGGGGTTCGATGCCTCGGACCCCATCGACATCGTCTGCGAGGTCGAGCAGCACATCGGCGAAGGCCGCGTGCGCACCATCGCTCTCCAGCCCACCGAGGGCCTGGTGCGCGGCATGAAAGCCATCAGCCTGGGCCGTCCCGTGGAAGTGCCGGTCGGGCCGGAAACCTTGGGCCGCGTGCTCAACGTCATCGGCCAGCCGGTGGACGAGATGGGTCCCGTCAACGCCAAGAAGTCCTATCCCATTCACCGTCCTTCGCCCTCGTTTGAGGACCAGTCCACGCGCCTGGAAATGTTCGAGACCGGCATCAAGGTCGTCGACCTGCTGGAGCCTTATCTGCGCGGCGGCAAGATCGGACTGTTCGGCGGCGCCGGCGTAGGCAAGACCGTCATCATCATGGAGCTGATCAACAACATCGCCATGAAGCACGGCGGCGTTTCGGTCTTCTCCGGCGTGGGCGAGCGCACCCGCGAAGGCAACGACCTGTGGCTGGAAATGCAGGAGTCCGGCGTCATCGATCCCCACGACTACACCAAGTCCAAGTGCGCCCTGATTTACGGCCAGATGACCGAGCCCCCCGGAGCGCGCCTCCGCGTCGGCCTCACGGGCCTGACCGTCGCCGAGTACTTCCGCGACGAGGAACACCAGGACGTGCTGCTGTTCATCGATAACATTTTCCGTTTCACCCAGGCCGGATCGGAAGTGTCCGCCCTGCTGGGCCGCATGCCTTCGGCCGTGGGATACCAGCCCAACCTGGCTACCGAAATGGGCGAGTTGCAGGAGCGCATCACCTCCACCAAGAACGGTTCCATCACCTCCGTGCAGGCCATCTACGTGCCCGCCGACGATTACACCGACCCCGCGCCCGCCACCGCCTTCGCGCACCTCGACGCCACCACCAACCTTTCCCGCGATATCGCCTCCCTCGGCATCTACCCCGCGGTGGACCCGCTGGCCTCCACCTCGCGCATTCTGGACCCCATCATCCTCGGCCACGAGCACTACGACACCGCCCAGATGGTCAAGGGAATCCTGCAGCGCTACAAGGACTTGCAGGACATCATCGCCATCCTGGGTATCGACGAACTTTCCGACGAGGACAAGCTCATCGTGGCGCGGGCGCGCAAGATCCAGCGTTTCCTCTCGCAGCCCTTCCACGTGGCGGAGCAGTTCACCGGAATCCCCGGCAAGTACGTGAAGCTCGCCGACACCATCCGCGGCTTCCGCGAGGTCGCCGAAGGCAAGCACGACGACATTCCCGAGCAGGCATTCTATATGCAGGGGACCATCGAGGAAGTCCTGGAGAAAGCCAAGACCCTGCAGGGCTGAGGCGAGCGAAGGGAAACCATGGCCGAAACCATCGAGCTCGAAGTCGCCACGCCCGCGCGCCAGGTGGTGCGCGAAACGGTTACCGACGTGCAGATCCCCGGCAAGGACGGCTACCTGGGGATTCTGCCCGGCCACGCCGCCCTGCTGGGACTGCTGGGCGCCGGGACGATGGCCTACTCCGCCGCCGGCGGCAAGCAATACCTGGCGATTCAGGGCGGGTTTCTCGAGGTGATCGAGGACCACGTTCGCGTGCTGGCGGACATCGCCGAACCTGCCGCGGAGATCGACGTGGCCGCCGCCCAGGCCGACCTCGCCCGCGCCCAAGCCGAAGAGACCGGCGCCGACCCCGAGACCGCGCTCAAAGCCGTGGCTCTGGCCCAGGCCCGCATCGAGACAGCCAGGCACGCCCGGTAGGGCGGAACCGCTTGCGCTATTTCCCCCATGCCTCGCGAATTCCGCAGGGCTATGTCGCAGAATGCACCAAATCCGTCTGCCTGAACCCGGCGTTCTCCTGTAAGCTGCTGATTCTTACAAGCATTTCATTGGCTATGAAATTGCACCTATTATAATCTTGTGGCATCCCACGACGGCAGTCACGGACCTTCCCGGCGCTCGATCTTTCGCCTGAGAGTGGGCCGTCTCGTGGCGATTTACGTCTCCCTCGGCCTGCTGTGGATCGTCATCACCGACTACGTGGCGGATCTGGTTCACATCCGCTTCCTTCCCACCGCCAAGGGCACGCTGTACGTGCTCGTGACCGGCGCGTTGCTCTACGCCGTGCTGACCCACGCCTTGGACTCGATTCGGGCTTCGCGAAGGCGGATGGCCGCCAGCGAGGAACGCTTTCGCCGCGTGGTGGAACACGCGCCCATCGGAATCTTCATCCAGACCGATGGCCGGTTTCAGTACCTGAATCCCGCCGCGCTGAAGATTCTGGGAGCGTCCGGGGATCGGCAGCTTCGCGATTGTCCAGTGCTCGATCGCGTCGATCCGGCATGCCGCGACGCCGAAGAGGCCCGCCTGCGAAGCGTCGTCATGGAGCGCTCGACCGCCCTCTTCGAGCAGGAGAAGTGGCTGCGCCTGGATGGCTCCCCGGTGGATGTGACCGTTTCGGCGGTGCCTTTCGAACGGGACGGCGAACCCGGCGCGCTGGTCTTCTTTAACGACGTTTCCGAGCAGACCCGCAGCGAGGCCGGGAGGCGGCTGCTCGAGGAGCAGTTCCGCCAGGCGCAGAAACTGGAGAGCGTCGGCCGGCTCGCCGGCGGCGTGGCGCACGATTTCAACAATCTGCTCACCGTCATCTCCGGATACACCCAGATGCTGCAGGACGATGCCGCGATCCACGACGGCCTTCGCGAGCCCCTGGAACAGATCTCGCGCGCCGCCGCCCGGGCCGCCGATCTGACGCGCCAGTTGCTCACCTTCAGCCGGAGGCAGATCAACGCGCCCAGACGGGTGGCCGTCAACGAGCTGCTCGGCGGCGTCGAGAAAATGCTGCGGCGCCTCATCGGCGAGGACATCCGGCTCGTCCTCTCGCTCAGCCCCGATGCCGGCGCCATCTCCGTCGATCCCGGCCAGTTCGAGCAGGTGATCATGAACCTCGCCGTCAATGCCCGGGACGCCATGCCGCAGGGCGGCAAGCTGGCGATCGAGACGGCGCGCGTGGTGGCCGGCGACTCCTCGGGGCACTCCCGGCTGGCCGTCCCTCCCGGCATGTACGCGTCGGTGATCGTGTCCGATACGGGAACTGGTTTGTCCGCCGAAGCCAAGGCCCACATCTTCGAGCCGTTCTTCACCACCAAGGAACCGGGCAAAGGCACGGGGCTGGGATTGTCCACCGTCTACGGCATCGTGAAGCAGAGTGGCGGCTCCATCTGGGCCGACAGCGCCGCCGGACACGGTTGCGTGTTCCGCATGCTTTTCCCATCGGTCGAGGCCAGTTCCCCGGCCAGCCGGGCGCCCGCTCCGGCGGTGAACTTGTCGGGCGCGGAAACCATCCTGCTGGCGGAAGACGAGCCGGGTGTGCGACAGTACGTCCACCAGGCCCTGGAACTGCACGGCTACACCGTCCTCGATGCCGCCAACGGCCGCGAGGCGCTGGCCTGCGCGGAAGCCTGCGGCCGGCCGATCGGCCTCCTCCTGACCGATTGTGTGATGCCGGAGATGGGCGGCGCCGAACTGGCCGCCGTCTTCCAGTCCAGGTACCCCGGAATACCCGTCCTCCGCATGTCCGGCTACACCGACCAGCAGCGGGCGCCGTCCGCCGCCGGCGTGCATCACATTCAGAAGCCCTTCACCGCCGAGGCGCTCCTGGGCCGGATGCGCTCCCTGCTCGAAGCGTCGCAGGGCGCGTGAACGGTGGCGCCGTCCGGAGACGGCGGAACTGTAGTACGGATCGCTCGCCTGGAATGGCCGGGCTTTTCTGCGAGCTGCGCTGGCACGGGAGATCTGGCCGTGCTGGGGTGGTAAGACTATCTTCCGGACCGCGAAGTCCTAGGACTTCACGACCGGAATCAAACGGTATGACTGGCGGTTAGTGTCTGAAACGCGTTTGCCCCCTCCGGCGCGGTTGTACACCGTGAACGTGCGCAACCTTCTCGCGCGCGAAACTGTTTAGTTTCGTTGTCCTGTCGAAGGATGCGCCTTCCCGGCAAATGCCGTACCATAGCCAGGGGGACTCTCCATGCGGAAAAAACGATTGGCCGTTTTTTGGTTGGCTGCGGCAACCATTGCCGGGCTGGCAACACCACACCTGGCGGCACAATATGCGCCGGCCCCGGATACGTATTCCGTAACCCAATTGAATTCACTTATGGGAACCACAACGATCCAGCGGACCTGGCGCGACGGCTCAAAAGCTGTGATCGACATCAGTACCCCCTCGGATCAGCCCGGCGGCAAAGCGACCCGCGTCCGCACCATCTACGATCTGGCTACTCATACCTCCGTCTCCTGGGATCCCACGTCTGCAGCTCCGGAATGTGGTCAGGGCAAGTACAGCGGCGATTGGGGCGACCCGTTTGCGGCTTCGGCCGAGATGAATGCGGACCTGCTTTCGAAGGCCACACCTTCGGGCACCGAAACCGTCAACGGCGTCTCTGCCAAGGTCTTCGCTGCGGACATGGGCGCGCAGGGCAAAGCCAAGGTCTGGCTGGAGCCGAAGTACGGTTTGATCATGAAGGCCGAGTTTACGGCCCCAAACGCAGCGCCTCGCGTGGTTGTGCAGACCCAGACCCTCTCGTTTGCGAAGCCGCCGGCCGGCACGTTTGCCGAACCGGCTGGATGCGGGGCGACCCGCGTCGCCGCTCCTTCGGCCGATGACGAACAGATTGCCGCGGCGACCGGCGAACCGGCATCGAACTTCACCAAAGCGACCACCCCGCCGGCAACCTCCCAAACATGCACGGTGCTATTCCGCATGGTTCGGAAAGGATCGATGGCCACTGTCGCTGGTGGATACCAGATCGGAATCGATCGCGACGTGGATGACCAACATCTACCCGACTATGCGTTTGGGCCCGACGCCAGTGGTCACATGATCGTTTCGGGAGGCCACCTGACTGAAATGACACGGCAAATGCAAAACGGTGTGCTGCGCCTGGACAACGCCGGTAAGGCACTCCATATTGAGATTCGTGTGCCCAATGGAGGCGGCGAGGCCACCCTCTATCGCCAGTGCGCGGCGCCGCGGACCACCCTGCTTTTGGTGGTGACCAGTCTGGACAACCTGAACCCGGGCCAATGGCTATGGGTGAAATCGGGGAAACAGGCGGGACACTAAAGTTGACCCGCTCGGGCGCCGGGAGAGGTCTGAGAGCGTCGCCGGACGGTGCATCGCCTCCGACTGCCCCGGGCCAGGGTCAATGGAAGGAAGCTAACTGGAAGTTGGCGCGAAGTCGCAGCTCCCGCCGGCCAGACTGGGCGGGGCCCGGCTTTCCGGGGAATGGACCGAACAAGTCCGCGATCGGCGGCCCAATGGAAAGAATGCCGGCGACAGTCGCCAGGGCCCTGGCAAAGTTGCTCGGATCGGGAATTGATAGGCCAGCGCGTCGCCAATGGTCCGCGCGGTCAAAAGTCGCCTCGCGACGATTCTAATTGCCTTTAGGCGAGCATCTGGGATCGGCGATCTCGACCCGGCGATTCTTTGCGCGCCCTTCGTCGCTGCCATTGTCGGCGACGGGTTTGGTCTTGCCGTAGCCTTTGGCCGTGAGCCGGTCCGCTGCTACGCCGTGTTGCGTGAGCCACGTCGCCACCGCCTTCGCCCGCGCTTCCGAAAGCGCTTGGTTATACGCGTCGTTGCCGACGTTGTCGGTGTGACCCTGGACCTCCAGCTTCAACGTCTTATCCGCCGCCATCAGATTCGCCGCCGGTTGCAGCGCCGCGTCGGAAGACGGCTGCAAGGTCGACTTGTTGAAGTCGAACAACACGCCGTAAAGCGCCACGTGGCACGCCTTCGCCAGGTTTGCCCCCAGGTCCACCAATCCCGCATCTGCCACGTTGATGTCGTACCCGCCGGCGATCGCCGACACCATGGCCCAGATGTTACGGCCCCTTTGCGCGTAATGAGCCCTGATGACGCTGAGCCCTTCCTGCACGATCGTCCAGCCGCCTTTGGTGAGCGCATCGCGATACGCCGTGGTCAGCAGCACGTTCGAGATCTCGGGAAAATCGTAGTCGCGATAGAGCGTTCCGTTCGCCACGATTCGGAACTTGTCAATGGCTTTGAGACACCTGCCCGCATAAATTAGTGTTGCTCCTGCTCGCTCGCCGCCCCCGCGGGAGGCGGCGGGTTGATCCAGACCGCCGTGGGCTTCTCCGGCGGTCTGGGGTGCGCCCGGACAAAACGTTCGGGATTTCGTTGGTAGGCCTGGCTCAGGACCGCTTGGCGCTGGCCGATGACCTCGTCGGCCCGGCCGTAGTGCAGGACCTCGGGCGTGAGCAGGCCGATGCCTGAGTGATGGTGCTCGGCGTTGTACCAGGGGAAGAAGACCTGGCAGAAGCCGCGCGCGTCCTGGATGGAGCCGAAGCGTTCGGGGAACTCGGGCCGGTACTTCAGGGTCTTGAACTGGCTTTCCGAGAACGGGTTGTCGTCGGAGACATGGGGCCGGCTGTGGGTCTTGGTGACGCCCAGGTCAGCCAGCAGCAAGGCAACCGGCTTGGAGCGCATCGAGGCGCCGCGGTCGGCATGGAGGGTGAGTTGGTCGGGGGCGATCTGCTGCTTGTGGCAGGTCTCGCCGATCAGCCGCTTGGCCAGTTCGGCGCTTTCGCGATCGGCGACCATCCAGCCCACGACGTAACGGCTGAAAATGTCCAGGATCACGTACAGGTAGAAGTAGGTCCATTTGACCGGCCCGAGCAATTTGGTAATGTCCCAACTCCAGACCTGGTTGGGTGCGGTGGCCAGCAACTGCGGTTTCTGGTACTGGGGATGCTGAAGTTGATCGCGGCGCTCGCGTACCTCTCCGGCCTGTTCGAGTATCCGGTACATGGTGCGGAGCGAGCAGAGGTACGTACCTTCATCCAGCAGGGTGGCATAGATCTCGGCTGGCGCCTTGTCGCGGAAGCGTTCCGCATTGAGGTGGTCGAGGACGAGGTCCCGTTCGGCCGGGGCCAGCGCGCGAGGTGGACTGGGCCGAGGGGCAGGCGGATCGGCCTGCCGGATGGGCGGGCGAAGGTGGCGGTACAGCGAAGCCCGCGGCACACGGAGAGCCCGACAGGCGGCCGCCCGGCCTACCTTTCGGCCAAGCTGGTGGGCGGCGTTCATAAGTTCGCCTCGCCGGTCTTGACTTCCGGCAGGGAGATCCCCAGCAGGGCCGATACTTTTTTTTGCACGTCGATGATGAGCTCGGCCTGTTCCAGGCGGCGGCTCAGGCGCGCATTATCCGCGCGCAGCTTCTGGTTCTCCTCGGCCAACGGGTTGGCCGTCGGTTTGCGGCCACGCTTCTTGGGGGTCAGCGCCTCGCGTTCGCCCTGTTCGCGCTGGCGGCGCCAGGTCGTCAGATGGGACGAGTAGAGCCCCTCGCGGCGAAGCAGCGCGCCGATGGCCCCATCATCGCGGCAGTCCTCCGCCCGATCCAAGATGGAGCGTTTGTAGTCGGCAGTGAACTGGCGGCGTTTGGGATTGGCCGGGACCTCCGGATCGGGGACCGGGACCGGCGGGACACAAGCGGAGTCGGCAGCCCCTCCGCTCCGGTCGGGCTCGCTACGCTCGCCCTCCCTGCGCTGCGGAGCTGCCGACTCCGCTTGTGTGGATTCCAACTGCTTGAGATTCGACTTGAGCATAGAACATGAATTCCTTCTCCGCCCTCGACAGTAATTACCGGCGGGGAAGGTGTCTCAGTCATATTGACACAGAGGGTTTCCGCCTCTTTGGCGCCCGGCGGCATCACCCGAAAAGGTGCGTTATCCCAGCCGCCGCGATGAAATTTCGATCCGGGGAGCGGCGCCAGATACGGAAAGTCTCCCTTATCGGTCGCGATTTTCTCGGGAGTCGCGGCAGGCGCGGCGAGCGTCAGAGTAAAGGGCAGCGGAGCGATTTCGATCGCGTCCAGACGAAAATTTGAAAAGTCGTTGTCCATGTTCGCCCAGGCCTCGACGCCGTTCTTGGCGTAGTGCAGCACCTCCAGCAATCCGCCCGCCCGATATTCTTTGACGACGGTCCAGCCGTTCTGCAGGAACACTGGCTTGATCTTGTTCCATTCCGCTACCATATCCGCGCCGCTCGCGGCTTCGGCCAAAATGAACCAATGCTTGCCCTGTCTGGCCGGACCGATGTCCCGGTTGGGCGGGAATTTCACTTCCCCCCAGATCTCGTAGGGAATGTTCTTTCTGACTTTGAGAATGGTCGAAAGAAAGGAGAGCTCGGGCGGTGGATCCTGCACGAATTGTCCCGCAGCCGGTATTGCAGCCAGCACGCCCAACAGCGCGGCAAGGCATCTGATTTTCCCAACGGAGTAGGTGGAGACCATTTACTTGAGACTCGCAATCCGATGCTATTCTAGCTCAATCGCTCACAACCTGCCGCTGACTGGCCGTGAAAGCGGCATTTCGGAAAGTGGCCCACACGGAAGTCGCGTGGTGGGGAGTGTGAGCGTTCGGGCCGTCACTATTTCTTCCGTAGCCAGTTTTGTTTTACATCCACGCCCGGCCGTGTGAGCACGGACCACCCAACATGTTTTCCTTTTTGAAACCAGTTGCAGTTTCAGCCGCCGCCCGTTCCACCACCCGCCAATGCGTTGGGAGATGTCCTCCCAGACTGGCTCGCCGAAATGGCGTTATACTCGCTAACGGGGAACGCCCGCTCTCCACTTGACGCTGAACCAGCACAGTTGAAGGTTCGATTCCTTCCGCGCTCACCACCCGTTTCGATCGCTTGCAGGTCACTGGGGCGTGACAGTTGCGCGGCTCCCCGGCATTTTGGACATCGGGGGTCTGGTGTGCCGGCCTTCGGTCCTTTGTGGCCGCTGAGAGACTCCGTCTCTCGTCTCCCTTTGGATAGATCGGTCCGCGAGTGCGATCAATGCCCGTGCTTGTAGATCTCGCCGCGAGGGCCGATCTCCGCAACGACGATGTCGAAGCCCTGCACCAGGAATAGGATTCGGAGATGCCCGACTCTCGCCGATCTCCGATCGTTCCGGCCACCAGCGGTTTCGAGTTCCGCGGGTCGAACGGATCCGCCTTCAGCTTCTCGAACTTTTGCCGCAACCGGTCACGTGTCGGCGCGTCACACCGCTGCAAGTACTTCCCGGCTGGCCCGGATATTGAAACGCTGTAACCGCTCACTCAGAGGACCGGGTCCAGCGGAACGGTCTCGCCCCGCTGGTGCTCCTCCAACGCCACAGCCAGGAGGTTATCAAGCTGCGAATCCAGCATGGACTCCAGCGCCACCATGCAATCCTTCACCTGCTCGTTGCATGTTTCCAGCCAACCAAGCGGTTCGGCCGCGTCCGGATCGTCGAAGTAACCCCGTTGCCTGGCATCGGCGAGCATGTCGTCAGCCATGCGCTCCAGCGGAAGCATTTTGGAGTGGAGTTCCCGAACCAGTTCGGCGTTGAACGCGTCAGCCTGCACGACGCGCTCCGCAAAGAACTTCGCCGCCGAATATGGCCCAAGCATCCCAAGGACAGCGCGTGGGAGCGACTGCCTTGCGTTCGTGCCGGCGCTAACGCCGGAGATGCCTTAAAGAGCGACGCTGGCCAGCGCGGCCTGTTTGTCGATCTCTTCGCCAACAATCCCAAATGTGGACATCGGCCACTACCCTCTATCCAATCATGACACAGGGTAACGCCCGGTTCTTGCTCGGCCGTGTCGGGACCGGTCCGGGCAGGCCGCACATGCGCGTGGATCGTCGACGCCGGCCGCCGTCCGAACGAAGCGCTCCTTGGCTTCGCTGCTTGCCTGGCTCGCCATGCCCGGCGTGTGAGCTTCGCCTCCACCCCAAAGGGCAGCGCCGGCGGCGCGGCACTGGGGGACGGTCTTTCTGCGGTACGGGGCGCCAAATTCAAGGGCAGGGCGCCTGTCGGTGCGGCGGCCGCCACGATGGCGATTGGCTGACACGCTCCAGAGACGCCGCGCTGCGCGCAGGAGCCCACGGCGCGGCGGCCGCCAGGGTGGCGGTTGGCTGACATTGGTATGTTGGCCGCGCGGAACTTCCCCTAACTCCGTTTCGTAAGCTTACTGTAATTGCGGTGTAACTCCGATCTCGCATAATCGAACCACCGGCCCGGCACGGCGCCGCTTTCATGCCACGCGCGTCCACAGTCCGCATTGCCTTCGCGGCGCTGCTCATTCACGGCTGTCTCGCCGCGCAGACCGAGCCCGAACAGTTGATCGAAGCCGGCCACTGGAAACGGGCGCGGACCATAGTGGAGGCGCGGCTCGCCGACGCCCCCGCCGGCCCGCTGGCGAATTTCCTGCTCTCCCAGGTGCGCAACGCGTTTGGCGACCGTGATTCGCCCCTGCCCCTCGCCGAAAAGGCCGTGGCGCTCGATGGACGCACCGCCAAATACCACCGCCAGGTGGCCGAATGCCTGGGCGTGATGGCGCAGCACTCGAACGTGATCCAGCAGGTTCTGCTGGCGCGCCGCTTTCGCTCGGAGATCGATACCGCACTCGCGCTCGACCCGCGCGACACGCAGGCGGTGCGCGACCTCATGGAGTTCTACCTGCTCGCGCCCGCCATCATCGGCGGCGATTCGCGCCGCGCCACCGAAACCGCCGCCCGTCTGCTCGCCATCGATCCGGTTGCCGGCCTTCTGGCGCAGGCGCGCCTGGCGGCTTACCGTAAGCAGACCGCCGATGCCGAAGCGTGCCTCCGCCGCGCGGCCGAAATCCAGCCCCCCAGTTACCAGGCACGGGTGGCCCTGGCCCTGTTCTATGTCTCCAGCGCCCCGCCGCGGTTTGACGAAGCCCTCAAGTCCGCCGCCGGCGCGCTCGCCTTGGACCCCGATCGCGTGGACGCCTACGCGATCCTGGCGGACATCCACGCCGCCCGCGCCCAGTGGGCCGCGCTCGATGCCGTCCTGGAAGCCGCGGCGCGTGAAGTGCCGGACGATCTCACGCCGTTCTACCGCGCCGCCCAGCGCCTGCTGGCCTGTGGGAGCGACCTGCCCAGGGCCGAGAGCTACCTGCGAACCTATCTCGCCCAGCCGCCCGAAGGCAACGCGCCATCCGCCGCCGACGCCCGCGCGCAGCTTGCCCTGGTCCTGGAAAAACAACGTCGAACCGTCGCCAAAACCGAAAGGCCCCGATGAGACCCAGAATCGCCATGGTCTACATCGATGCCGGCGGTGGCCATCGCGCCGCCGCCAACGCCTTGTGCGAAGTCATCCGCGAGCGGGGCCTTCCCTGGGACGTGCGGTTGTTCTCCATCCAGGAGATGCTCGATTCCATCGACTTCATCCGTAAGTCCACCGGCATCCAGTTCCAGGAGGTTTACAACATCATGCTGCGCCGCGGCTGGACGCTCGGCTCCGCGCAGTTGATTCCCCTCATGCACCTGCTGATCCGCATGTCGCACCCCGCGCAGGTCGAGGTGCTGCGCCGCCACTGGAGCGCATACCGCCCCGACCTGGTGGTCTCGCTGATTCCGCACTACAACCGCTCTCTCAAGGAGGCCCTGGACCGCGCCTGGCCGGGCACGCCCTACGTCACAGTCCTCACCGATATCGCCGACTACCCGCCGCACTTCTGGATCGAGCGCCTGGATCAGTACGTCATCTGCGGCAGCGACCGCGCCGCCGCGCAGGCCCGCCGCGTGGGGCTCCCCGAATCGCGGATTCTGCGCGCCTCGGGCATGATCCTGCACCCCAGGTTCTACTCGGCCGTCAATCCCGACCGCAACGGCGAGCTCGCGCGCCTCGGGCTCCATCCCGGCCGCCCCACCGGCCTCGTGCTCTTCGGCGGCGAGGGCTCCATGGAGATGGTGAAGATCGCCCGCGCCCTCGACCGCGCCCGCGGCTCCGTCCAGTTGATCCTGCTGTGCGGCAGGCACCAGCGCGCGGCGGCGGAGTTGCGCGCCATGCATCCGCGCATTCCCATGTTCGTCGAGGGTTTCACGCGCGACATTCCGCGCTACATGGAACTGGCCGATTTCTTCATCGGCAAGCCCGGCCCAGGCAGCATCAGCGAGGCGCTGGCCAAAGGGCTGCCGGTGATCGTCGAGCGCAACGCCTGGACCCTGGCCCACGAGCGCTACAACGCCGACTGGGTGGAGGAGCGCCAGGTGGGCGTGGCCGTCGGCGGTTTCCGGGAAATTCCCAGGGCCGTGGAAACGCTGCTCGATCCCGCGCGCTTCCCCCGCTTCCGCGAGCGCGCTCTGGCCACGCGCAACGCGGCCGTGTACGAGATTCCGCCGCTGCTCGAACGGATATTGGCGATGCACCGCGCAGCGTCCTTTCCCCCGCCGGCTGCGGCCCCGAATTGGAGGTCGAACTCCGATAGCGCCAACTGCCCGCCGGCGTGCGCGTGAGCGGCGGGTTCGGCCCGGCGCATCGCTCCGGCCAGTCCGGCTGCCCTGCGCGGCGCAAGTGAAACCGGCCGCCGCGGCCCCGGCAGGACCTCGGCGGAATGTGCCGCCATGGCTCGCCCCCTGTCCGTGGCAAGCGGATTTCAGATATAAAAGGACGTGGAGCCCATGCCAGCGTCATCGTCTTCGAATAGCCGCGGATCGCCCCGGTTTCGCATCGCGTTGCGGGCGATGGCCATCGTTTTCGCGGCCGCCACTGTGCTCTATACCTATTTCTGGATGGCCGCGTCCCAGCTCGATCGGCCCGCCGCCGTGGAACTCGGCCTCGATTTCCCGTACCAGCCGTCTCTGCGCGCCTATGTCGTGACCAACGTGAAATCCGGCAGTCCGGCTGAGAGGGCGGGATTGCGGGCCGGGGACCGGGTGGTCGCCTTCGACGGGCGCCGCGTCGAGGACGCGGCGGATCAAGAGAGACTCTGGAGGCTTCGCGCCCCCGGGGATTCGGTACGTCTGACGGTTATGCGTCCGGGCCGATCCGCTCCGCTCGAAATGACGGGCACCTTCCGCCCCAATTCGGAGATTGCGGGGACCGCCGACAGTCTGCGGGCAGCCGCCGGCCGGCTCTTGCAGGCCTCGATGCTGCTGGCATTCGCCGCCGTCGGATTGGTCATTCTGTTGCTGCGCCCGGACGACCGGAACGTCTGGCTGCTGGCCTGCTTCTTCGCCGGTCTCGTTTCGGCGCCGGGTTTCCCGGCCGGCTACCAAACCGTGCCCGCTCCACTGCGGCCTTGGATGGAGCTTTACAGCGGGGTCTTCCTCGGCTGCATTGGGGCCTCGTTCTACTTCCTGTGCGCGGTGTTCCCGGCACGCTCTCCCATCGACCGGCGGCTTCCATGGCTCAAATGGGCTTCCCTGGTCTTCGGATTGGCGGGGGCCGGCGAGATGAGCCGCCCCGATGTCTCCCGGCCCGCCGCCACCTTGTCGAAACTCATCGGCCCTGAGGCCACCGACCGGTTCGACTTCGACGTCTCGCATCGCGTTTCTGGCACTCGGGCTGGTCTCGCTCGCCGCCAACTATTTCGACGCAAGGGAACCCGAATCGCGGCGCAAGATCCGCGTGATCTTCTGGGGAACCGTAGCCGGCTTCGGCCCTCCGTTAATACGAGCGGGCGCCGAGCATTACTCCGCTTTCCGGTCGCCGGATTGGCTGGACATGACGCTTAATGCCTTGCTGCTTTTGGTCCCGGCTTCGTTCGCCTACGCCGTCTTCAAGCAGCGCGTGCTGGACATCCCCGTTCTGCTGCGGCGTAGCGCGCGCTACCTGCTGGTGCAGCGCGGCTTCCTGCTTCTGCTGTGCGTCGTCAGCTTCGGATTGACGCTGCTGCTCGCGGCGTCAGCTAGCTCGTCTGCCCCTCGGATTCGGAATCGGCCATTCCACGAACACCGAGTTGGGGGCGGTCTTCGGCACGGCCCTGATGTGGGGCGGGTCGCGCGTTCACGCGCGGGTGAGCGGCAGAATCGACCGCGCGTTCTTTCGCAGCGCCTACGACGCCCGCGTCATCCTGGAGAATCTGGCGGAGACCTCGCGCACCGCCGCCAACCGCGAGGCGCTGGCGCAACTGCTTCACAACCAGCTCAGCGCGGCTCTCCAACCGGCGTCTCTGGTGGTCTATCTGGCGACCGGCAACGGCGAACTGGGCGCCGCCGCCGGCTTGGTGCGGCCTGAGCTTCAAACCATTCGCCCCACATCACCGCCCCTGGTGGAACTGGCCCGCCGCGGCGAACCCTGGGAACTGCCGCCGTCCGGTCTTGAGGACGACCCTGAGACGGCGGTGCTGGCGCCGCTCCATTCCGGCTGCCTGGTCCCTATCCTGGGTCGCGAAGGCCGGCTGGTTGGACTGCTGGCGCTCGGCCCGCGCTTGTCCGAAGAGCCCTACTCCGGCGAAGACAAGCGCCTGCTGGCGTCGGTCGCCAGCCAGGCGGGCATGGCGCTGGAGAACTTCCGCCTGGCCGAAGACATCGCCAATAAGCTGGAAGCGGAACGCCGCACGGCCCGGGAAATGGAGATTGCCAAGGAGGTCCAGGCCAGACTACTTCCTCAGACCGCGCCGAACCTGGAGACGCTGGAATGCGCGGGGCGATGTCTCCAGGCTTGGCGTGTCGGCGGAGATTACTACGACTTCCTGGAACTGGGCCGCGGCCAGGTGGGACTGGTGCTGGCCGATGTCTCCGGCAAAGGCGTGCACGCCGCGCTTTTGGTGGCGAATCTGCAGGCTCATCTACGTAGTCTCATCCGATTCACCCGCGGCGCAACGGGACTGATGACGCCGGCCGATCTTGTCGAGACCCTGCAACAGGTGAACCGGATTCTCTGGAAGTCCACGGCGGCGCAACATTATGCCACGCTCTTCATCGGCGTCTACGATGACTCGTCGCGCCGTCTGAGCTATGTGAACTGCGGCCATAACCCGCCCATGCTGTTGCGCGCGGACGGAAGCGTGGACCGGCTGGAATCCACGGCCACGGTCATCGGGCTGTTCGAGAAGTGGGACTGCGTGGCGCGCGAGATTCGCATCGATCCCGGCGATCTCCTGGCGATTTTCAGCGATGGTGTCACCGAGGCTATGCTCGGAGAGGAGGAGTTCGGCGAATCCCGGTTTCTCGACGATCTGCGCCGGACGCGGCGGATGCCACTGGAACGGGTGGTCACATCCGTTTTCGCCTCCGTGCAGCAGTTCAGCGCCGGCAATCAGTCGGACGACCTGACGCTGGTCGTCGCTCGGGCAAAATAGTCCTTCGATCCCAGCGTCAGCCACAGCACAATCCCCAGCGGTGCGGCCACCGAGCACCACCCCGCCACGGCGTGGATCAGCGCCGCTCCCAGCCCTGCCGCTATCTGCCACACGCTGGGGTGCGCCACGGCCGCCGCGGGAATGTGAACCAGTCGCCCGCCCAGCCGGCCGAACGGCACCAGCAGCGCGAGTTGCAGCGGCGCGGTCAGCAGGTTCACCAGTTGCATGGCCGGCAGGTTCAGCCGCAGCAGCAAAGCGGCAGCCGCGCACAGCAGCGTGGGACATCCGTAAACCGGGAAGACGCCCAGCAGCACCGCCAGCGCCACGCTCAGCGCCATGGTCTCGGGCGCGACCCCCTTCAGCGAAAGTGCCTCCAGCCGCTGGCGCAGGTTCACGGCAGAATCTCCCCGCGGCGCATCGCGAACAGCCGCACCGCCTGGCGCAGTCGAGTGGTTGCCGCCAGTTCCAGCGCGGCCGCGGCCGCCCGCGCAATCCACGGAGCCCCTCGCTCCCAGATTGTGCCCAGCGGCCGCGCCACGCCATCCTCGCCGCGGTAGAAGATCCGGTCGGTCCACCGCTCCCGCCCCGGGTATTCGGGATACGGCCGCAGGATGTCCCAGCTGGCTTGCAGAATCCGCATGGCCATGCTTTCAAGGTAGTGCGGCAGAAACGCCACCGTGCTTTCGCCCGCGCGCACCTCCGCGGCGAACTCCGCGAAGGTCGCCGCATTCGTCAGGTTGAGGCAGGCGGCCGGTTCGCGGGCGTGCCGATCGCCGCCGGAGATTACTGGCCGCGAATGCGCGTGCGCCAGCGCCACGGTATCGGCGTTCTCCCCCCATGGCCGCGTGCCGTTCATTTCGAGCGCGTGAATCCACTCGCCGCATTCGCGCAGCAACCCCGCGAGCGCCGGCCGGTGCACCGCCTCGCTCACGCCCTCCTCCAGCCAGAACGGATGGTTCAGCACGATGAGCGTATCCGGCGCCACCGCCAGCCCACTCAACAATTCCGGCAGCCAGGTTTCCTCCGGCGCCGCCGTGTAAGCCGCCAGAGCCGCCATCCACTGGCGCGGCAGGTTGTGAATTCCCAGGTGGAAGACCGAACCCTCGTACGGCACAGTCCACTCCACCGATAGCGGCACGCGCCGCCGGTCCGCGGTCACCTGCAAGGCCAGGCCGGCTTCGATGTTGTCGTGATCGGTCAACGACACGATGGGCCGCAAACCCAACCCGGCGATCTGTTGCCGCTCAAGCGCCAGCGCCGAAGCGGGCGTGAGCGGCGGTGTCCAGTAAGCGCGCGAGAAATCCGCGCCGGCCCGCTGATAGGCACGGATAGCTTGCGCCACGCCCGGAACCGCTTCCAGGTAGCGCGGCAGAAACCACAGGCACTCCTCGGAATGCAGGGTGTGCCCATGAAGGCAGACGCCCGTCTTGAACCCCTCGGCCAGCCGCGGGTTCCGCCACAGAAACTGTACGCCGCCGTCTCTCATCGCTTCCCCCTCTCGGGTTCAGCTTCCTACGGCAACAGTTACAGTCCGCTGACAATAAGGGGTCAGACGCGTATATTCTGCGGCTTACTCGCCGCGCAGCGTAATCATCGGGTCGATAGAGGCCGCCCGCCGCGCGGGGAAGAAAGCCGCCAGCGCCGCGGCCACCAGAATCACGCCGCAGGCCAGCGACAGGAGCGCGGGCTGCCGAATGGCGGCGCCAGGAACCATGGAAGCGAGCAGGCGATTTCCCGCCAGCGACCCGGCCACGCCCGCGCACACCCCCAGCGCCACCAGCACGCCGGCTTCCCGGAGGATCATCCACACCATGTCGCTGCGCCGCGCGCCCAGCGCCACCCGCACGCCGATCTCGCGGGTCCTCGTCAGCACCGAACACGTCAGCACGCCATACAGCCCCACCACCGTCAGCGCCAGCGCAATGAGCGCGAACCCGCCGAGCAGCAGCGCCTGCAACCGGGGACGGGCAATGCCTTCCGCGAGCATGTCGTCAAGCGTGCGCACCTGGTCCACCGGAGAGGCGGCATCGAGCGAAGCCACCACGCGGCGGATGGACGCTTCCAGCCCCAGCGGCGCGCCCTCCGTGCGCGCGATATGGGACCCGCAGCACCAGGGAAGTTGCCTGGCCGCGAAGTAGTAGACGGGCTCGGGAGCGGTGCCCAGAGCGTTCTGACGGACGTTTCCCACCACCCCAACGATCTCGCGCGGACCCGTGCGAAGGCCGGCCGCGCGCACGCCTGGTTCGATGCGCTTGCCGGGCGCCCGCTCGCCGGGGAAGAATTTCTCCGCGAACGCCCGGTTGACCACCACCACCGGCGGCGAGTTCGCGTCGTCGGTTTCCGCAAACGCCCGGCCTTCCAGCAGGGGCACGCCCAGCGTCTCAAAGTAGCCGGGGCTGACCATCGAAATGCCCGATACCGCCCTGTTGGAGGGAGTGGTCGGGCGGCCCTCGATTCCGAACGAGGCAGTCATCTGGCTTCCGGTGAGCGGCAGCGGGAACGCCGTCGCAGCCGACACCACGCCCGGCAAGTGCCGCAGGCGATCTAGGAGAGCATCGTCGAAGTCCAGGTGCTTCCCGTCGCGCTGCATAGTCTCGGGCAGCGCGACTTCGAACGACAGCAGACCGTGCGGCTGGAAGCCCGGGTCGCGCCGCATCAGGTGAAGAAATCCGCCCCCCAGCAGCCCCGCGCCGCTCAGCAGCACCAGGCCCAGCGCGATTTGAAGGACGACGAGAGCGCCGCGGAGACGGTCCTTGCCGGTGACGGCGCCCGCTGAGGATTGCTTCAGCGAGTCGAGCAGCGGCGCGCGGGCCACGCGCAGCGCCGGGGCCAGGCTGAACAACAGCGTGGCCAGAATGGCGAGCCCGATGGAGAACCCGAGCACCGGGCCATCGATGGTGGCCTGCCCCAAGCGCGGAATTAGGTCCGCGGCGAACTCCCCCAACCCGCGCAGGCAGGCGGCGGCGAGAAGTATGCCCGCGGTGGCGCCCGCCAGCGACAACACCAGGCCCTCGGCCAGAAGTTGCCGGACCAGCCGTCCCCGCCCGGCGCCGATGGAAGCGCGCAACGCAAACTCGCGCCCACGTTCGGCGGTGCGTGCCAGCAGCAGGTTCGCCATGTTCGCGCAGGCCACCAGTAGCACCAGCCCGACGGCGCCCATCAGGATGAGAATCGGTTCGCGCGTGTCGCCCAGGACGGCGTCGATCAGTGGTACGACCCGCGAGCCGGCCAGGTTCCGGCGCTGATCGGGATACTGGCGCGCCAGGCCGCCGATGATGGCGTCCGTCGCGGACCTCGCCTGGGCTAGCGAAACTCCGGGCTTCAAACGGGCCACGGCGTCAAGAGCGGACATGCCGCGCTGTGCGGTTATCGGCGGTTCCGTGCCGGCGGAAGCGTCCCTGGCAAGCGTGGTCCAGAAGTCGGCGTGCCTGCCACCAACGGGGAAATTGAACCCGCGCGGCGCCACACCCACGACGGTGTAAGGTTGCCGGTCCAGGTCAATGGTCTGCCCCACCAGCGACCCGCCGGCGTGAAACCTCTCGGTCCAGAGATGGTGGCTGATCACCACGACCCGCTGCCCGGCTTTCTCCTCATCGGGCAAAAAACCCCGTCCCAACGCGGGGCGGACCCGGAGCGCGTCGAAGAGATCCCAAGAGACGATGACGCCCGGGAGATTCACGGGCTCTCCAGCACCGCTGAGCCCCATTTCTTCGTCGCGGTAACAGACTATGCGTTCGAAGACGCGGTTGCCCGAGCGCAGATCGAAGAAGTTCGGATAGGAGAAGTTGTGCGGCTCGCCGCGCTGCGTGCGGGTTTGAACGGAGACTAGGCGGCCGGAGCCGGGGTACGGGAGCGGGCGCAGAATGACTGCGTCCACCACGCTGAAGACCGCGGTGTTGGCGCCAATTCCCAACGCCAGCGTGAGAACGCCGGCCAGCGCGAAGGCGGGGGCCTTGCGAAGCTGGCGGACGGCGAAGCGCAGGTCCGCCAGGAAATCCTCGACTGCGCGCCAGCGCCACACCTCGCGGCCGCGCTCCTCCGTCCGCGTGACGTTGCCGAACTCGCGCCGGGCCGCCAGCCGCGCGCTCTCGCGCGAGAGCCCTTGCGCCACCAGGCCGTCAACCTTCTCGTCCAGGTGGGCTTGAATTTCGGCCGCCAGGTCGCTTTCGATCTGGCGCCGCAGCAGCAGATCCCCGAGCCAGCTCATGATTCCTCCGGGGTAAGCACCATGCGGATGCCCTCCAGCATGCGGTCGAAGCTGGTAACTTCGCGGTCCAGATGTTTCGTCCCGGCCGCGGTGATCTGGTAGGTGCGGACGCGGCGGCCCGTGGACGACACGCCCCAGTGGGCCTTCACCAGGCCCTCTTTCAGCAGGCGCTGCAGCGCGGGATAGAGCGAGCCCTCTTCGATTTGCAGCAGGTCTCCCGATGCGCTCTTGATATGTTGTACCAGCGCGTAGCCGTGCATGGGCTGGCGCTGCAAGGTTCTGAGGACCATCATTTCCAGCGCTCCAGGCATCAGGTCTTTGCGATTCTGCGGTTTCATGACAACCCTATTTAACTCTAGGTATAGAGCAACCAGGTGTCAAGGGAAGAAAAGGGGTCAGACGCTATTTATTTCGAGTGCCCGCCGCCGCGCCGCCGCGTGGTCCACGATGGGCCGCGGATACGTCCCCGCCGCCAGTTCCGGAATCCAGCGGCGCACGTAATGCCCATCGGGGTCGAACTTCGCCGCCTGCACCGCCGGGTTGAAGATGCGGAAGTACGGCGCCGCATCCGCCCCGCAACCCGCGCACCATTGCCACCCGAAGGTGTTGTTCGCCAGGTCGGCATCCACCAGCGTTTCCCGGAACCACGCCGCGCCTTCCTGCCACGGGATCAGCAGGTGCTTCACCAGGAACGACGCCGCCACCATGCGCACCCGGTTGTGCATCCACCCCGTGCGCCACAACTCGCGCATCCCGGCGTCCACCAGCGGATACCCCGTCATCCCCCGCTGCCACGCCCGCAGTCCGGCGGCGTTCGCGCGCAGCGGCTCGCGCGGCGTTTCGGGGAACTGGAACGGCAGATGATGCGCGAACTCGCGCCACGCCAGTTGCCGCAGAAACGGCTCGGCCGCCGGCCCGTGGGCCAACGCCCGGTGCCACACCTGCCGCGCGCTCACCTCTCCGAAATGCAGATGCGGCGATAGCCGCGATGTCCCCTCGCGATCCGGCCGGTTGCGATCCTCCGCATAAGCCACCACCGCCCCGCGCAGAAACGCATCCAGCCGCCGCCGCCCGGCCGCTTCGCCCGGCTGCCAGGCCAGGCTCAACCCGGCGGTTCGCCCGAGCCCGGGTTCCAACCCCAGCTCGCACACCGCCAGCGACCCCGGCCACCGCGCCGGAGCCGGAATTCGCCGCGGAGCCGCCAGCGGCGCATCCGGCGCCGGCGCCCGCAGGCACGCCTTCCAGAACGCCGTGAACACCTGGAACGCCCCGCCGCCGCCGTTGAGAATCGTCCCCGGCTCGAAGAGCACATTGCCCGAAAACTCGCGCACCGCGATGCCCGCGCCCTCCAGCGCCCGCGCGACCGCCGCGTCGCCCCGCCCGTTCCAGAGAACCGCGCCCGCCCCGCATTCCCGCGCGAGTCTCGCCAACTCCTCCGCCGCCACGCCTCTCCGGACCACCAGCCGCGACCCTCGCCCTTCCAGCGCCCCCCGCAACTTCTCGAGCGATTGGTGCAGCCACCAGCGCGACGCCGTCCCCGGCGCGAATTCGCCTTCCTCTTCCGGCCCCCACACGAACGCAGGGATCACCGCACCCCCGCCCGCCATGGCCGCCCGCAGAGCGGGGTTGTCCGCCAGCCGCAAGTCGCGCCGCACCCACAAAATGGATGTCATTTCAGTTCCCCCGTCGCACCGCGCCGCGACGATTCTCCACTCTCCGCCTGTCCGCCGCCTTTATGTGGGGCAGGATTCCATCCTGCGGCGGGTTTTCAACCCGCCTTCCGATCTGTCCGCCGGCCCCGCGTGCGGGAAGCACCGTTTGCGGCTTGCCGCTATGCAGGGCAGCCTGGCAGCCGGAGGCGGACCCCTAACAGGGGTACCCCGTCAACCCACCTATCGATCAGTCTACCGGCCCCGCCGTGCTCCGCTTCAACTGCCCGCACGCCGCGTAGATGTCCAGCCCCCGCGGCTTGCGGATGAAGCACGGCATCGCCCGCCGCACGATCTGCTGGAACGCGGCCACCCGTTCCGCGTCCGGGGTTCGGTAGGGGATCTCCGGCCCCGCATTCAGCGCAATCAGGTTCACCTTGCAGTTCAGCCGCGCCAGCAGTTTCACCACCCGCCGCGCGTCGGCGTCGGAATCGTTCACGCCGCCCAGCAGCACGTATTCGAACGTCAGTTTCTCCCACGGCCGCAGCGGGTACGCCCGGCAGGCCTCCAGCAGGTCTTTCAGCGGATACTTGCGCGTGATGGGCATCAGCTCCCGCCGCGATTCCTCGGTAGAGGCGTTCAGCGAGATTGCCAGCTTCGGCCGCACCGGCTCACGGCCGAGTTTGGCGATCGCCGGAACGATCCCCGCCGTCGAAACCGTGATGCGCCGCGGCGAGAGCGCGAACCCGCCCGGGTCGAGCAGAATCCGCGCCGCCTTCACCACGTTGGCCAGGTTCAGCAGCGGCTCGCCCTGCCCCATCATGACGATGTTCAGCCGGCCGCCGTCAGACCGCAAGCGGTTCTCGCGCGCCACCAGCAACACCTGGCCCACAATCTCGCCTGCCGTCAGATTGCGCTCCAGACCCAGCAGCGCCGTCATGCAGAACTTGCAGTCCACCGGGCAGCCCACCTGGCTGGAGATGCACAGGGTGTCGCGCCCGCCCTCCGGCATCAGCACGGTCTCCACCGTCCGCCCGTCTTCCAGGCGCAGCAGGTAGCGCCGCGTTCCGTCCGCCGATTCGTACCGCCGCGCCACTTCCGGCAGCCCCATGGCAACCCGGCCGGCCAGCTCTTCCCGCAGCCGCGCCGGAAGCGTCCCGATCTGCGCGACGTCGTATGAGAGCGCGCGATAGACAGCCTCGTAAATCTGCTTCGCCCGGTAGGCCGGTTGGTCCGGACCCAGCAATTCCCGCAGGTCCGCAAGGTCCATCCCGACGATCGCTTCCGCCATGCTGCTCCCAGTGTAGGGGAAGGTGGGCCACGAATGCTCCGCAAACCGGGGGTTTGCCCCGGCGCGCCCGCCGCCCGAACAGTGTTACAAAGGATGGAGGCCCGCTCTCTACCTTATAGACAATGACATCCACCTCCAGCCCTCTTCGGGACATCGATATGACCACGCTCTCGAACGGCGTCCGCGTGATTACCGAAACCATGCCCCACGTGCGCTCGGTCTCGGTGGGCGTGTGGATCGACTCCGGGTCCCGCCAGGAAACGCCCGAGCAGAACGGCATCTCGCACTTCATCGAGCACATGCTCTTCAAGGGCACCACCCATCGCTCCGCCGAAGACATCGCGCGCTCGGTGGACTCCATCGGCGGCAACCTCGACGCCTTTACCGGCAAGGAACTGGTCTGCTTCAACACCAAGGTCCTGGACGAGCACCTCTCCCAGGCCTTCGACGTCCTGGCCGACCTGGTGCTCAATCCGCGGTTCGCCGAGGAGGACATCGAGAAGGAAAAGGGCGTCATTCTCGAAGAGATCAAAATGGAGGCCGACAGCCCGGATTACCTGGTCCACGAGATCTTCTCCTCCAACTTCTGGAAAGACCACTCTCTCGGCAAGCCCATCCTCGGCACTCGCGAGACGGTCGGCCGCTTCGATTCCGCGTCGGTCCGCGGATACTACAGCGCCGTGTATTCGCCCTCCAACCTGGTGATCACCGCCGCCGGCAACCTCACGCACGACCGCCTGGTGACCCTGGTGCGCCAGTACTTTTCCGATCTGCCCGCCCGGCCGTCCGCTCACCCCCGGCGAGACGCCCGGCACGCATGCCCGCATCGCCTTGCGCAACAAGAAGGCGCTGGAGCAGGTGCATCTCTGCCTGGGGGTGCCATCCTACCCGCTCCCGCACCGCGAGCGCTTCTCCTGCTACGTTCTCAACACCCTGCTGGGCGGCGGCATGAGCTCGCGCCTGTTTCAGAACATCCGCGAGCGGCAGGGCCTGGCCTATGCCGTGTTCAGCGAGTTGAGCCCCTACCGCGACACCGGATGCCTCTCGATTTATGCCGGAACCTCCATCGAATCGGCGCGTAAGGTGGTGGAATCCATCGTGAATGAATTCCGCCAACTCAAACAGAATTCCATTTTGCCCGAGGAACTCCGCCGCGCCAAGGATCACCTCAAAGGCTCGCTCATGCTGAGTTTGGAGTCCACCTCCAGCCGCATGTCGAACCTGGCCCGCCAGGAGATGTACTTCCAGCGCTTCTTCACGCTGGACGAACTGGTGGAAAGCATTGAAGCGGTGGATGCCGAGGCCGTCCAGCGCATCGCCCGGACCTTTTTCGATCCCAAGCAGATCGCCCTCACCATCCTGGGGAACCTCAACGGCTTCCGGATCGGCCGCGACGATCTTGCCTGCTAGCCTCTAGTACCCTGGTACTAGTACCCCGATGCCCCACGTTCCCGTACTGGAACAGCCAGTTCTCGGTAAAATTCCAGTTGACTCTAGAGAACAATTTGCTAGTATAGACTGTGCGCTGGACCCGGAGGCTTTAGATCGGCCCGGCGTGTCCTCGGATAACCGAGGCCATAAAGGAGAATTTCAGAAGATGAAAATTAAATGGTTAGTTTTGCTAGTCGGGGTTCTGGCCATGGCTGGAATTGCGACTGCCTCGAACTTAGTTACCTGCGACTTGGCGATCGCGACTCCAGGGGCCTACTTCCTTGCCGGCACCGCCGGCACCGCATCCGTGCTGGTTTCCAACGGTATCTTTAGCTGCGAGGAAGGCGACACCGAGTTTACCTTTACCGCTGTGTCATATGTACCAAATGGCGCCGCTCTTCTGCCTGCAAACGACGTGACCGTGAATGCCCTGGGCACGCCCGGCGCTAGTGCGGAGTTGCAGTTTCAGGTCGGTATAAATAGTCCGTGGGACTACGCGGATGGTGGATTTAGCGTTACCTTCACTGCGCAGGTCTGCAACACTGCAAGTTGCGGTGTTCTCGCAGCGCCGCAGACCTTCATAACTCAGGCGGACACGCAAGAGAGCCCCCCCACCCGTTCGGGCTTGGTGTCCAGCAGCATCAATGGTATCGCGGCCACCCTGGGCGGCGGAGGCCTGAATTTCCAAGCGCCGCTCCTCTCGAACGTAACGTCGGTCACTTATATCGAAAGCTACACACCGGTGAGTACTGACATTCCAGGCGTGGCTGAAGTGAGCGGCATGACCAACGATGCGTACGAGACCGTTGGTCCGGAACCCGGCACGATGATGTTGATGGGCGGCGCGCTCGTCGGCCTCGGCATAATCGGTCGCAAGCGTCGTAAGAGCATCTAAGGCCTGACGGTCTTCGCTCTGTTTTGACTTCCAATTAGCCCCGGGTTCTCCGCGGAGAGCCTGGGGCTATTTCAGTTTGGAACCCGCTATAATTCCCCTATGCCCACTCAAGCCACCTACGACGATGCCAATTTGTGTCTGCGCCTCTACGAGCTGCGGCGCGAAGACACGCTGCGCCGGGCGCGCGCCTGGTTCGCACAGAACTTCGGTCCCACCACCATGGAGGAGTTGACGAAGGTCGCGCCTCCCGGCAGCCAGGAGAACACCTACATGCGCATGGTGACCAGCTACTGGGACATGGCCGCCGCCTTCGTGACTTCCGGCGTCCTCAACCAGGAGCTGTTCTTCCAGACCAACCCCGAGTGCCTGTTCGTCTGGGAGCGCTTCCGCCACCTGCTTCCCGCGCTGCGCGAGGCCTTCAAGAATCCCAAGGCGTACCACAACCTGGAAACCGTGGGCAACGCCTTCATGAAGCACATGGAAGCTGGCGGCCCTGAAGCCCTCCCGGCCTTCCAGACCCGCATCAACGCCATGGTGAAGCGGTAGTATCCGGTTCCGAGCCCCATCCGTGGCCCACGGGCATCCGCGCAGCCGTGCGCCAGGCCCGCTACGAGATTGTCAAGGATGACGACCGCGTTCTACGGCGACATTCCCGCCATCCCGGGCGAACGCCAAGACGCTGGAAGCTTGCCGGCGATTGCGGCCCTGTGGACGCCCGTTACGCGTGGATAGACGCGGCAGGACTCAGGTCAACCTTCTCGTACAGATCGCGGAGGCCGATGCGGCAGCCCACCGATTCGAGTTCCAGCGACTCGTCCATTCCGCTGGCCGCGGTGAGAAGCCAGCGGCCGTCCGGCTGCCGCGTGTACAACTCCGCCTGCACGCGATCCGAGGAAACCAGCAGGTACTCGCTGAGCGACGGGATCGTCCGGTACAGCTCGAACTTCCGGCCGCGGTCGTAGGCCTCGGTCGTGGGTGAGAGGACTTCGACCAGGAGATTGGGGTTGAGCAGCGTGTCGCGCCGGTCGTCGGGAAACTGTGGTTCGCCGCACACCACCACAACATCGGGATACGTGTACAAATCGCTCTGGCTCACTCGCACCCGCATATCGCTGGGAAGCACGTCGCAGGGCCGGGACCGAAGCTGCTGTCCAAGCTCGCGCACCAGGTGTCCTACAAGCAGATTGTGCGCCCACTTTGCCCCCGCCATGGCGTACGGCCCGCCCATGGGGAACATCTCGCCCTGGAAGTACTCGCTCTTGAACTCGGCGGCGCGCTCGATCTCCAGATACTCCTCCGGCGTGATGTAAGGCTTCGGTTGACTGGACATTGGCCGCTCCCACAACCACAATACCACCGCCTGCCGCTCCTGCCCGCCGTGATTGCCACGCACTCACATCGGCCACATAATCATGCGGTACACTTATTTATGTGGAAACTCGCAACATCACGTTCAGTCTCCCCGCGGATCTGGTCCGTCAGGCCAAGGTCTACGCCGCGGAACATGACATAACCGTCAACGCTCTCGTCCGGGAGCTATTGCGGGAAGCGCTGATCCGCGAAGGGCGCGCACGGGCCGCGGCCGACCGGTTGCTGGCTCTCGCCGATCAAGGGCCGTACTTCACCGCCGACCCTGGCTCGATTCGCCGCGAGGAGCTGCATGAACGGCGCTAAAGCCTTCTTCGCCACCAACGTGTTGCTCTATATGTACGGCGGCGATGCCGGCAAACAAACACGCGCCAAAGAGCTGTTCCGGCAGTACGCCCGGACTGGCCGCATGCTCCTGAGCACACAGGTGGTTCAGGAGTTCTACGCGGCTGGATCGCGGAAACTCGGCATGCCCCGCCCCGAGTTGCGGGACGCCGCCGCCGCTCTGCTCGATTGCCCGCTCGTCATCGTCGGCCCGCCACACATCCTGGCGGCCATGCGGAATGAAGAACGCCACAAGATATCTTTCTGGGATGCCCTGATTCTTTCAGCCGCCGAATCCGGAGGCGCCGAAGTCCTGTTCACGGAGGATCTGAACGACGGGCAACAATATGGGGCGGTCGTGGCGCGCAACCCCTTCCGCCCATAAAAAAAGGCCGAAGCGTTTCCGCCCCGGCCTCGAAACCACTCACGCTTTACGCCGTCCGCTGCGTCTCCGACGAATCTCCCGAAATCGCCGCCTGCGCCGCCGCCAACCTTGTGATCGGCACGCGGTAGCAGAACTGCACCGAGCTGGGCTCGCCGCCGTGCTCGCCGCGGATGCCCACTTCCAGCTTCGGATTGCCGGCGCGACCGCTTCCGGCCCGGTGGCGCAGTGTCCGACGCGACCGGCCATCCACAATCTTACGTATGGTAAGATCCTCTTATGGATACTGTTACGGTATCGTCAAAGGGACAGATCGCGATTCCGAAGATCATCCGGGACGCGTTGAACTTGTCCGAGGGCACGAGGCTAACCCTAGATGTCCGGGGCCAGGAAATCGTGCTCTCCAAAGAACCCGCCTGGAGGAAGCTCCAGGGCGCTGCCGCGGATCGCGACTTGATGAGCGCATTCGCTGCCTTCAAGCAACAGGAGCGCGAACGTGAAGACTCGCGTTCTTGATTCGTGGGCGATTCTCGAGTGGATGAGCGGCCGGCAACCCGCCTGCGACTATGTCGCGAGCCTGCTCTCGGAGGCCGAGGAGGGCCGCGCCAGGCTCCTGATGAGCGCCATCAATGTCGGCGAGGTCTACTACTTCCTCCGGAAGCATCACACCGAGGCCCTTGCCGAGTCCTGGCGCGAATCCTCGCGGACGCTGCCCGCCACCATCGAAACGCCCTTGGCCGACGACATCTGGAGCGCCGCCTCGCTTAAGGCCCGATTCCCGATCGCGTACGCCGATGCATTTGCCGCCGCCCTGGCGCAGAAGTACAACTGTCCGCTGGTGACGGGAGACCCGGAATTCCGCCGCGTGGATCAGTTGGAACTGGACTGGGTTGGCGCTGGCGGGGTGCCCAACTGATTCCAAATCCGGCTTCCACCCGAGGGTTGAGCCCCCTCACACGTCATCGGGTTTTCAGTGCACAATATAGGTGGATGACCCGGGACCAGTTCATCGCCGAGATTACGCGCCGTTTGGTCGACTACTACCACCCCGAGCGTATCTATTTGTTCGGCTCTGCCACCCGCGGCGATGGCGGTCCGGACAGCGATCTCGATTTCTGCGTGGTCTTGCCGGACGACGCCCCGCCGGGCCTCTACCGGCCAGGTGTGCATCGCGCCCTATGGGATTTGGGCACGGCTGCGGACGTGGTCCGATGGCCGGCAAGCGACTTCGATACTCGCGCCGCCCATGTAAGGGCATCCCTGCCGGCAACCATTACCCGAGAGGGAAGAGTACTCTATGACGCCCGAAGAGTCGCGGCGTGACGAGGCCGATCGCTGGCACGCGTAGGACCGGAAGGACCTCAACGCCGCGCGCTTGCTGGCATCGGCGGAACCGTCCAGATCGGCGTTCCACAGCCAGCAGGCGGCCGAGAAGGCTGCCAAAGCCTTCCTCACACTTCACGACGTCTTCTTCCACAAGACGCATGACCTGAACGAACTTGGCGGCCAATGCGCCTTATTGAATGCGTCCCTTGCCCCTCCGTTCCAGGAGGCTTCCGATCTGACCGACTACGCCGTCGTATTCCGGTACCTCGATGCTCCGCGAGAACCGGACGAAAGGGAGGCGGCTGAGGCGGTGGCGATCGCCACGCGCGTTCTCGATGCAGTAGGCAATCTCCTGGCGCCGCCCCGGAAACCCTGAGGATCGGCGAAGCGTGGGCGCGCACCTGCCCGCCGCCGCGTAGGCGAACCTGACGGTTGGAAAGTTCGACTCAGGCGCGCCCGCAAGCTTCACGTTACATACAGCGATGAGTTTGGGGAGCCTGCCCTCGTCACCCTATGCGGAAAGTGGTACGAGCTAGACGAGAGGGAACACGCCGAAAAGAGTGGCCGCGACTCCTCAGGGAGGGAAATCTGCCCCCGCTGCGCCGATTGGTGGGAGAAGTGGGAGGGCGAACAATTCGAACAAATCGTCCAGAGCGACCCATCGCCGCCAGAGCGCGGCGGTTGACCAGACGGGTGGCGCCACGGCCACGAAGCGCGGTATGGTGTGGATATGGAGATGAGCGACATGCCGAACCCACGCTACGATCAGGCCAAGAGATCCGTGCAGGCTCTCGATCCTGCGGACCAGTTGCGTCTCATCGCCGAACTCGCCGGGCGGCTGAGCAGCACCGCCGAGCACCAGCCACACCGGAGTCTGCTGGAACTTCAGGGCTTGGGCAAGGATGTCTGGCAAGGTGTCGATGTGGAAGAGTACCTGCGCGGGGAACGCTCCTCGTGGGGTGGATAGAAGCGCTTCGCGGCTCGACCGTCGGACTGGACACTGGGCCGCTCATCTATTTCATCGAGGAACATCCGGTATTTCCTCGCTAGGGTCAGGCCATTTTTCGAGGCCGCTCAGCGCAACGAGTTTCGTGTTGTCACTTCGTTCGTGACGCTCGTCGAGGTCCTGGTTCACCCACTTCGCGAAGGCCGGCCTGAGCTGGCTGACGAGTATCGCAATGTCCTCACCCAGTCGCCCGCTCTCACCGCGATTCCGTTGGATGAGGGCATCGCGGAAGTAGCCGCCGCGTTGCGCGCACGCCATAACATCCGAACACCGGATGCGATACAACTTGCGACCGCCATCCGCGCCGGCGCCTCCTGGTTTCTGACGAACGATGCTGAGTTGGCGAACTTGCCGGAGATCTATGTAGTGGTCTTGAAGCAGTTGCCTTGAGATTGGAAGCGCAACCTCGCGGCACACAGCGGCACACTGGCGCTTGAATCTTCCATGGCTCTCGGCTATCATTTCTGGCAGCATGAAAGCACTACGTCTGATCTTCGCCGACGGCCTCAGCGCCTGCTGCCAGGCCAAGGCGCTGCTCGTGCGAAGTAGAGACGGCGGGTTCGTTTCGCAGAATTGTCTCAAGTGCGGAAAGCCGGCCTATATTGGGCTGAACGAGCTCCCCGGCATCGTGTGCGACTGCGGCGGCAGCCCGCTCGCTCCGCGAAAAAACGGAGAGGGCAACTACTCGTACAAGTGCGGTAACGCCAAATGTGGGAGGGAGTGGGATCTGCCAACGCTGTTGCCATGGTGGGACGACCTGTTTCCCTATTGTGGATTGGCGGCGCCTGGAGATCCGGCCTGGCACGGATAATCCTGGTGGCTCATCGGCTGCCCGACGTTCCCGCCACGCCATAAAGAAAGGCCGGAGCGTTTCCGCCCCGGCCTCGAAACCGCCTGTACCGGCGCTTTACGCCGTCCGCTGGGTCTCCGACTTGTCTCCCGAAATCGCCGCCTGCGCCGCCGCCAGCCGCGCGATGGGCACGCGGTACGGGGAGCAGGAAACGTAGTCCATGCCCACGCGGAAGCAGAACTGCACCGAGCTGGGCTCGCCGCCATGCTCGCCGCAGATGCCCACTTCCAGCTTCGGATTCGCCTTGCGGCCTTCCTCGACCGCCAGCTTCACCAGCCGGCCCACGCCTTCCTGGTCCAGGACGGCGAACGGATCGTTGGAGAAAATCTTGCGATCCTGGTAGTCCTGCTGGAACTTCGTATAGTCGTCGCGCGAGAGGCCCATAGTGGTCTGCGTCAGGTCGTTGGTGCCGAAGCTGAAGAACTGCGCTTCCTTGGCCACGTCGCCCGCCGTCAGCGCCGCCCGCGGGATCTCGATCATGGTGCCGACCAGGTACTTCAGGTCCTTCATCCCGGCCTTGCCGAGAACTTCCTCGGCCACCTTGACCACGATCTCCTTCTGATTCTCGAATTCCTTGACGCCGCCGATCAGCGGAATCATCACTTCCGGAATCACCTTCTTGCCCTTCTTAGCCACCTGCACCACGGCCTCGAAAATGGCGCGCACCTGCATTTCCGTGATCTCGGGATACTTGATGCCCAGACGGCAGCCGCGCAGTCCCAGCATGGGGTTGAACTCGTGCAGTTCTTCCACGCGGTGCAGCAACGCGGGGATCACCGTCTTGAGAGTCTTCACCTCGGCGCCGAAGCCCTTGTACTTTTCCACCAGCGCCTTCTTCTGCTTGATGTCGGCGTACGGCAGCAACGCCACGTCCACCATCAGTTCTTCGCGCTTGGGCAGGAATTCGTGCAGCGGTGGATCGAGCGTGCGGATCACCACTGGCAAGCCGTCCATGGCTTCGAACAGGCCGGCGAAATCCCGGCGCTGGAACGGCAGCAGCCTGGCCAGCGCTTTGCGCCGCGTCTTCTCGTCGCTCGCCAGGATCATGGCCTGCATGTGCTCGATGCGATCCTCGGCGAAGAACATGTGCTCGGTGCGGCACAGCCCGATGCCCTCGGCGCCGAACTTGCGGGCCGCCTTGGCGTCGCGCGGAATGTCCGCGTTGGCGCGGATGCCGAACTTGCCGCGGAACTCGTCGGCCCAGCTCATGAAGCTGGCCAGCACGCCCGATTTCGGGTCGGCGTCCAGCGTGTTGGCCTTGCCCTCGAACACTTCGCCCGTCGAGCCGTCCAGCGACACCCAGTCGCCTTCCTTCAGGACGACGGTCCTCGCGCCCACCGTCACCGTGACGGTCTTCTTGTGCTCGTTCACGTCCACGGCTTCGGCGCCCGCCACGCAGGGCGTGCCCATGCCGCGGCAAACCACCGCCGCGTGGCTGGTCATGCCGCCGCGCGAGGTCAGAATGCCCTTGGCCACTTCCATGCCGTGGATGTCGTCCGGCACCGTCTCCTTGCGCACCAGGATCACCGGCGCCTTCTGGGACGCCACCACCGCCTCGTCCGCCGTGAACACCACCGTGCCCACCGCCGCGCCCGGAGACGCCGGCAGACCCACCGCCAACCTGGTCAGCGACTTCTTCGACGCCGGATCGAGCACCGGGTGCAGCAACTGGTCGAGCTGCTGCGGCTCCACGCGCAGAATGGCTTCCTTCTTGTCGATCAGGCCCTCGCCCACCATCTCCACCGCGATGCGAACCGCGGCCGGACCGGTGCGCTTGCCGTTGCGGGTTTGCAGCATGTACAGCTTGCCGTCCTGAATGGTGTACTCGAAGTCCTGAATGTCGCGGTAGTGCTTCTCGAGCATGGTGGTGATCTCGCGAAGCTGCTTATAAACCGCGGGGTTCCACTTGTCCAGCTCGGAAATGGGGTGCGGCGTGCGAACGCCGCTCACCACGTCCTCGCCCTGCGCGTTCTCCAGGAACTCGCCGTAGAACACCTTCTCGCCGGTGGCCGGATTGCGGGTGAAGCCCACGCCCGTCGCCGAAGTCACGCCCATGTTGCCGAACACCATCGCCTGCACGTTGACCGCCGTGCCGAGGTCGTCGGGAATCTGGTTCATCTTGCGGTAATACTTGGCGCGGTCGTTGAACCAGGAACGGAACACCGCATCGCGCGCGCCCTGCAACTGCACCATGGCGTCCTGCGGGAACGGCTTGCCGGTCTTCTTCTCCACCAGCTTCTTGTAGCCGGCGATCACCTGCTGCAGGTCCTCGGCCGTCAGCTCGGTGTCCAGCTTGGCCTTGGCCTTCTTCTTCTGGCCATCGAAGACCTCGTCGAAATCGTGCTTGGGAATCTCCAGCACCACGTTGCCGTACATCTGGATGAAGCGGCGGTAGCAATCGTAGGCGAAGCGCGGGTTGTTGCTCTTGGCTTCGAGCGCCTTCACCGTCTGATCGTTCAGGCCCAGGTTCAGGATGGTGTCCATCATGCCCGGCATGGAGAACTTCGCCCCCGAGCGGACGCTCACCAGCAGCGGGTCGTCGACGTCGCCCAGCTTCTGCCCCATGCGCCCTTCCAGCGTGGCCAGCGCGCCCATCATCTCCTTGTCGATGTCTTGGGGCACGGTGTTTCCGTTCTCGAAGTAGATGTTGCAGACCTGCGTCGAAATGGTGAATCCGGGCGGCACCGGCAACTGCGCCCGGCTCATCTCCGCGAGGCCGGCGCCCTTGCCGCCGAGAATATCTTTCATTTTTCCGTCACCGTCGGCCGTTCCGTTGCCGAACGAGTAGACATGTTTGCTCATTCTTCGCTCCTATGATGTAGTTACTATTTCCGAAAAGTCCGCGACCTTGGAGAATTCTCTCCGCAGTTCGAACAACAATTGCAGGCGGTTCTGGCGAACCTCCTCACGCGGTGCGTTCACCAGCACCTTATCGAAAAACAAATCCACCTTGGGACGCAGCCGCGAAATCACGGTTTCGATCGGCTGCCCGGCGATGCCTTGATACTCCCGATACAACTCCTTCTCCGGCTCCTCTTCCAGCAGGTCCTCGCGGAGGCCGGCCGCGGCGCCCTCGAAATTCTCCTTCTCCAGAATGTTGCGGATGCGCTTGAAACTGGCCGCCAGCGGCTCGAAATCGGGCGATTGCCGCAGACCCTGAATACGCGTGAGGCGCGCGCCCAGGTCCGCCAGGTTGCTCCATCCCGCCGCCATGGCCGCATTCACTTCGTCGTACTGGAATCCGCGCGCGTCCTTGAAATAAAACTTCACGCGCTCCTGGAAGAACGCCGTCAACTCCGCGTTGCCCTCCAGCAGGTCCAGAAGCGGCAGGTCCATCCCGCCTTCCACCAGGATCTTCACCACGCCCTGCGCCGCCCTACGCAGCGCGAACGGGTCGCGCGACCCGGTGGGGATCAGCCCCACGCGGAAACAGCCGCGCAGCGTATCCAGCTTGTCCGCCAGCGCCACCAACCGGCCGGCGGCGTTGCGCGGAATGGAATCCTCCATGCTCACCGGCTTGTAATGGTCGTAGATGGCCTGCCAGACGTCCTCGCGCTCGCCCTGTGCGCGTGCGTACAAACCGCCCACCACGCCCTGCAACTCCGGAAACTCCTTGACCAATTCGGTGGTGAGATCGCACTTGCATAGGTCCGCGGCGCGCACGGCCGATGCCTTGCCGCCCAGTTCCTTAACCAGCGCCTTCATGCGCCTGGCCTTGTCCCGGTACGATCCCAGCTTGGCCTGAAACGTCACGCTGGCCAGGTCCTTCCGCCGGTCGGCCAGCGTCTTCTTCTGATCGGAATCCCAGAAGAACCGCGCGTCGGTGAAGCGCGCCCGCAACACCCGCTCGTTGCCGCGCCGCACGAAGCCCTGGGGATCGGCTGCCGATGTTCATCACCGCGAAGAAGCGCGGCAGCAGCTTCCCTTCGGCGTCCTCGACGGAGAAGTACCGCTGGTGATGGCGCATCACCGTGACCAGCACTTCCGAGGGCAGTTCCAGGAACGCGGGGTCGAACCCGCCTTCGATGGCGGTGGGATACTCCGTCAGGTACGTCAGCGTTTCGAGCAGGGCGGGGTCCACCTTGGCGCCCGCAACCGCCCCCGGCACGGCCGGGTTGACAGACGAAAGCGTCTGTCCCACAGGTGGGGCAGGCGCTTCCGCCTGCCAACCAAGCCCCTGCAAAATCCGCGCCCGCCGCTCGTCCGCCGACAGAATCACGCAGTTCTCGCGCAATCGCCGTTCGTAGTCTTCGCAGGTGACGGCCACTTGCGCCGCGCCCAGCCGCCGGTGTCCCGCCGACAGATTCCCCGCGCGCACGCCGCCGATCTCGAACGGCACCACCTCGTCGCCCAGCAGCGCCACCAGCCAGCGGATGGGGCGGATGAACCGCGGGCCGCTCTTGCCCGTCCAGTACATCGTCTTGGGGAAGTAGATTCCCAGAACGACGCCGGGCAGCGCCGCCGCCAGAATATCTTTGGTTGCGCGTCCCGCCATCTTTTTGTGGAAGACGTAGTACTCGCCCTTGGGCGTGGTCTCGACGGCCAGGTCCGCGGGAGCCGCGCCCTGCTTGCGCGCGAACCCTTCGACGGCCTGCGGGGGCGCGCTCTTCGACGGCCCCTGCACCCGCTCCACACTATCCGCCTGGCGCTCCGGCAACCCCGAGGCGCGCAGCACCAACCGCCGCGGCGTGGCATCCACTTGCACGGTTTCGTGCGGAATTCCCAGGCCCACGAACTTCGCGCGCAAATCCTCCAGCGCGTTCTTAATCATCCAATCCGGAATCTCTTCGGTGCCGATTTCGAGCAGGAAGGGCAGGCTCATTCCGCCACCTCCGCCACCGGCGCGACCCGCGACTGGTCGGCCCAGGCCTGCGCCACCCCCACCGCCATCTTGCGCACCCGCTGGATCACGCCCACGCGTTCGGTGACGCTGATGGCGCCGCGGGCGTCGAGCGTGTTAAACAGGTTCGAGCACTTCAGCACGTGGTCGTAAGTTGGTAGCAGCGGGAAGCGCTTCTTCCCGGGAGATTTCGGGTCGTAGGCGCCCAAGAGGCGCGTGGCCTCGCCCTCGTGCAGGTCGAACAGCTTCCACAACGTTTTGATGTCGGCCATTTCGAAGTTGTACACCGAGTACTGCAACTCGTCGCGGTAGCGCACGTCGCCGTAGGAGAAGCCCTTGGCCCACTCGATGTCGTACACGCTGTCGCGCACTTGCAGGAACGCCGTCAGCCGCTCCAGGCCATAGGTCAACTCGGCCGGCACGGCGTCCAGGTCGATGCCGCCGCACTGCTGGAAATAGGTGAACTGCGAAATCTCGAGCCCGTCCAGCATCACCTGCCAGCCGATGCCCCAGGCGCCCAGCGTGGGCGCTTCCCAGTTGTCCTCTTCGAACTTGATGTCGTGCGCCTTGAGGTCGATGCCGATGGCTTCCAGACTGCCCAGGTATTGCTCGATAATGTCATCCGGCGACGGTTTCAGAATCACCTGGAACTGGGAGTGTTTGAAGAGGCGATTGGGATTGTCGCCGTAGCGCCCGTCGGCCGGCCGGCGGCTGGGCTGCACGTAGGCCACGCGGTACGGATCGGGACCGAGCACGCGCAGGAACGTTTCCGGACACATGGTGCCCGCGCCCACTTCCACGTCGTAGGGCTCCTGGATGATGCATCCTCGTTCCGCCCAGTATTGTTTCAGCTTGAAGATGATGTCTTGAAAGGATTGCATTCCGCTTTTCACCCGGCTTCCAACAGGGAAACCGTAATCAACTTCCGTTCCACGTGCGACTCGATCTGAGAAACCAGAAACCGCCGCAGATCGGCGGCCTTCCCCTGCGTCCAACCCGCCGCCGCCACTTGCGCCAGCGGACTTCGCGCGATATCCCGCGCTATGGCCCGCGACTCCGCGCTCAACTCCGACGAGCCGCCGCCCACGCCCGCCGCCCCGCGGCAATGGCCGCACACCAATCCCGGCTGCCCCCGGCTGAAATACGCCCGCTCGGGAGCCTCCGGATCGTCCAGCAGGCTCCCGCACCCGAGGCAGACATCCAACTCGGGAAGCCACCCCGAGAGCCGCGCCGCCCAGTATGAAAAATAGGTGACGGCGCACCACGGCCCCGCCGCCGTATCGTTCCGCAACGCCTCCAGAACGGCCAGCAGCAGCCGGAAAAACCTTCTCGCCCGGCTCCGCGGTGGGCAACAACTGATCGGAAACCTCCGCCAAATAGTCCAGCGCGACGCTCGCCCGGTAATCGGATGCCAGCCCGAATTGGGATTGGATCAATTCGCAGGAATCCAGGTTAACCAGTTCGCGCGTTTCACGCTGGAAATACGCCATCCGCACGTGCGATAACCGCTCCAGCCCCGCGCCGAAAGCGCTCTTCGGACGCCGCGCCCGCTTGGCCACGCCCCGTAACTTGCCCTGATCCCGCGTGAAGAAGCTAACGACGAGGTCGGCCTCCTTCAGCGGATAGGTACGGAGCACGAGACTTTCGCTGACACGCGCTGGCACACGTGGAAACCTCAGGGTAACACAGATGATTTGGCGGGTTCCGGAGCAGACTTGTCCAATACAAGATGAGCCTGAAGCGGAAACGCTTTCCAATACAAGATGAGCCTGAAAAGTGGCGGTCCGCCGCCGGGTGGGGCATCCTGCGAGGGAATGCAAATTCGAATGCGAAATGCAGAGTCCCTGGAACCGGAAGCGATCGGCGCGTTTCTGGAAGCCAGCCAGAAGATCGAGTTCGCCGGGCAGAGCCAGGAGGAAATCTACAGTTGGGTGAAGGAGACGTTGATTCAGCAGGAGTACTTCCACCACGGCAAGAAGCTGCGAGGCGTGATCCGCGCCTACCTCGAGAAGGTGACGGGGCGAAGCCGGGCCCAGATCGCGCGCCTGATCCAGCGATACCGCCAGACCGGCGAGCTGAAGTCGCGAGCCGGCCGGCGCCATCGGTTCGGCCGCAAGTACACCGCAGCCGACATCCGGTTGCTGGCCGAGGTCGACCGCGCGCACGAGCGCCTCAGCGGGCCGGCGACGCGCCACATTCTGGAGCGGGAGTACCAGCAGTACAACAAGAAGGAATTCGCGCGGCTGGCGGGGATTTCGGTCGCGCACCTGTACAACTTGAGAGGGACGGCCGCGTACCGGAAGCGGGCGGCGGTGTTCGTGCCCACGCATCCCACGGCGATTCCGATCGGACAGCGGCGGCGGCCGGACCCGAACGGGGAGCCCGGCTACCTGCGGGTGGACACGGTTCACCAAGGGGATTGGGAAGGCGTCAAGGGCGTCTTCCATATCAACGCGGTCGACGAGGTGACGCAATGGGAAGTGGTGGGGTGCGCCGAGGCAATCAGCGAGCGGTTCCTGATTCCGGTGCTGGAGGCGATGCTGCACCAGTTTCCGTTCCGCATCCAGGGCTTTCATTCCGACAACGGTTCGGAGTTCGTCAACTACAAGATAGCCAAGCTGCTGAACAAGTTGCTGATCGAGTTCACGCGCTCGCGGCCGAACCGCAGTCAGGACAACGCACAGGTGGAAAGCAAGAACGGGGCGGTGATCCGCAAGCACATCGGCTACGGGCACATCCCGGGAGGGCAGGCCGAGCGGGTGCACCAGTTCTACACGGCGCACTTCAACCCGTATCTGAACTTCCATCGTCCCAGCGGCTTCGCCCGAGTCGTGGAGGGCCAGCGGGGCAAGCGAAGGAAAGTGTACCGGTTGGGGGACTACGCCACACCCTACGAGAAGTTGAAATCGCTGCCCCAGGCGGAGAAGTTTCTCAAGCCGGGGATCAGCTTCAAGCAACTGGACAGACGCGCCGGGCAGATGAGCGATACCGAGGCGGCACGCAAGATGCGCCAGGCCAAGGCGGCGCTGTTGCGTGCGGTGAAGGTGGAAGCGCCGGTGCCGCCGCGGGACTGAGGGTCTGACTATGCAAGATATGCCTGAGGGGCGAGTTGAGTTCTTGATGCCGCGCGCAAACAGCGCGCGCGGTAAGGTGCGCGGGGCGCTGCCCCGGACCCCCGCCAGGGGGACACCCCCTGAAACCCCCGGCCCCTTTCCCTTCGGCTCCAAGTTCCGGAACGGTCCTCGCCGTCAAGGGTTCGCTCCGCCGCGCAAAAACCGCGCGCCCTTGACTGCTCCGGGCCGTTCCGAAGAGCTTCCCAGGACAAGGGAAAGGGGCCAAACGCAAAGGCCATACCGTCGGCGACCGGCGCGCTCAACGGCCTCCCGTTGGTCGGCCTTCGGGCGTTACCACAGCTCATCGGAACAACTCAACACCACAGAAAGGAGTATCCCTCGTCACCCTCCTTCAGGCTCACGTCTGTTGGAAACAAATTCCGCTTTCAGGCTCATCTTTCGATTGGAATATGCTGAGCGGGGGTGTGGAGGGTGCGCGACTTGGAAGTGGACGGGGGGCGATTCGCCCGCAAAACCGCTCGAATCCGAGCGTACGCGAGCGCAAGGCCCGCAGCGCCCTTGTGGGGCAGGTTTTCAACCGGCGGCCCCGCCCAGGGGGCACCCGCAATCGGCCCAATGCCGGCTTTGTACAAACGCCAACAGGCGGGTTACAAACCCGACGCTATCCAGGTTGAAAACCTGCCCCACATAACACCAGCGAATCCACTTCCATGTCGCACACCCGGGTGTGGAGGGCGCGCGACTTGGAAGTGGACGCCACACCATTCGCCAACGAAATGGCTCGAATCCGAGCGTACCCGTGCGCAAGGCCCGGCGCGCCTTTGTGGAGCAGGATGACAACCCGCGGTCGATTTCAGCCGGCCCCTCGCGAGCGTCTGCCAACACCGCCCAGGCGGGCTGCAAACCCGCCGCAAAATAGCGCCGGCAGATCCACTTCGGTATCGCGCAGCCGCCTCTCTGTTTCTCTTTTGTGAGTGGTGCTATAACTAGCCTCGTCCGCTGCCGCCCGCGCCAGGTGGGCGCCGCGATGGCTTCCGATGAGTATCGAGACGATGCGAACTGTTTCCGTAGTGGCGATTGCGTGGGCGGCCGCGGGGCTGCTTTCCGCCCAGGGGCCCAAGGCCGGCATTGCGGCGGGCACGAAAAAGATGAACCCGAAAGACGGGCTGACGTACGTTTGGATTCCGCCGGGGAAGTTTCAGATGGGCTGTTCGCCTGGAGACGCGGGATGCGGCGACGACGAGAGGCCGGCGCACGAGGTCACCGTCACGAGAGGTTTTTGGCTGGGGCAGACGCCCGTCACGCAGCGGGCCTATCGGCGCGTGACGGGACAGGATCCGAGCGCCCACAAGGGTGACAACCTCCCCGTTGAAACCGTGGATTGGAACGAAGCGAAGGCTTACTGCGAGGCGACCGGAGGGCGGCTGCCGACGGAAGCGGAGTGGGAATACGCGGCGCGGGCCGGTTCCACGGGTGCGCGCTACGGCAATGTGGATGAGATTGCCTGGCACGCGGAGAACAGCGGAGGGCAGTCTCACGAAGTGGGGCGGAAACTGCCGAATGCTTTCGGGCTGTACGACATGCTGGGGAACGTGTGGCAGTGGGTCGCGGACTGGCACGGGGACTATCCGTCCGGGGCGCAGGCCGATCCGTCCGGGCCCGAGAGCGGCCAGTACAAGGAGCCGCGCGGCGGTTCGTGGGGCAGTGCTTCCAGGCTGGTGCGCGCGTCGTACCGCGGCTGGGTGGAGCCGGGCCACCGCGGCGGCAAACTCGGCATTCGGTGCGCCGCGGAATGACTCTCCCTGGGGACAGCAGGGAAGCGACGGCCAGGAGGACCTGCTGGCGCTCTTCGTGGGAGGCAGTGACATACTTCCGCCTGCCCCGCTAACCATCCGGTAACCACAGAACGCCGGCATAGGCTCCAGTGGTCCGCGGCATTGAAGACCGCAAAACACGAACGGCCACAGATGAACACAGATACACACGGATAAGCAAAGAAGGGGATCATCCGTTCGGCCTGGGCTGCCATGTGCCAATGCCGCCCAGGCGGGTTACCAACCGGCCGCGGGATGCCATCCTGCCCCGCAGAGCAGCACAGCCGCAACCCAACCGCGGGGGATATTCCGGGCTGCCGGGGGCCGGATCGTCTCGCGCGCAGGCGAGCTCCGCTCGCCGGGCCGATTGCGGGTGCCCTCGGGCGGGGCCGGTCGCGGTAGGGACGCCGGTTACCCGGCGCCCCCCGCACAGATCCGTGCGGGCGCTCCTCACGCACACGGTTCTTACCTTGGATGCTTTGACGCAAAGCGCACCTCCGGATATGGATGCAAGACCTCGACTTCCGGGATCAAGTGTGCGAGTTTTTCCTGAAAACGCCCCCAGGTCCAGCGGCTCCGTTGACTCCGCCGGCGAAGATGCCACAACCACATGTGCAGCACTTCGTGCCGAAACGCCTTCAGCCGATCCTCGTTTCGCGGTACTGCGTGGTATTGGAAATATCCGCGAACCACCGATTGGAGCCACTCCGCCGTGCCCTTGATCCTCTCATGCAGGCGTTCGCGCAGCTTCCGCCGAATCTCCTTCAGCTTCGCCGCCATCCGCTTGCCGATCGTCTTCCGGTACACCTGGAAGTACCCCGTCTGGTGGTTCTTCCCACAAATGTGAGTGAAACCTAAAAAGTTAAAGGTTTCCGGCTTCCCTTCCCCACGTTTCCCGCGCCGTTCAGCGGCATAGCGTCCAAACTCGATCAGACGCGTCTTCTCCGGGTGCAGTTCCAGTCCGAATTTCCGCACGCGCTCCCGCAGATCCTCCAGGAACTTCTCGGCTTCTTCCCGGTACTGAAACCCAAGCACCGCGTCGTCGGCGTACCGCACCACGATCATCTCGCCGCGCGCCACCTTTTTCCGCCATGCTTTCACCCACAGATCGAGTACATGATGCAGGTAGAGATTGGCTAGCAGCGGCGATATCACCGCCCCTTGCGGCGTCCCTTCCTTCGTCTCGAACCACTGCCCGTCCTCGATCACGCCCGCCCTCAGCCATTTCAGGATCAGGCGGACGACCCGTTCATCTCCGATCCGATGCCGCACGAACTTTTCCAGGTGATCGTGTCCGACTTTGTCGAAAAACGACCGGATGTCCAAGTCCACGACATAGTTCACCTTCCTGCGAGTGATCCCGACATAGAGCGCATCCAACGCGTCGTGTTGGCTTCGCCCCGGCCGGAACCCGTACGAAAAATCCAGGAAATCCTCTTCCCAGATCTGGTTGAGGACCTCCACCACCGCGGCCTGTACGATTTTGTCTTCTAGCGCCGCGATCCCCAATGGCCGCTGCCGACCATCGGCTTTCGGTATCCAGACTCTCCGTGACGGTCTCGCATGATAGGCCCCACGATGGATTCGGCCATGGAGGTCCGCGATCCGTTCCTCCAGCCCGTCTCCATATTCTTGCCATGTCATCCCGTCCACTCCCGCCGCTGCCCGCCTTTTCAGGCTGTAGAAACTGCTGCGGAGCAAGCCGGTGCTGACATGGTGCAGCAGGGCGGTGAACCGCATCTCTGGGTCTCCCTTGGCTGCTTCTCGTACACGGTCCAGCCCGCTTGGCCCGTTCGCCCGGCTCGGTGTCCGGTTCGGGTTTGGCTCTTCCGCGTTCTCCTTGGTCAACGGCCTTCCCTCCACGATCTCCTTCGGCCCTCCCCTGCCTTCGTTCGACCGCTTCGCCGGTACTACGCCGCTGTGCGACTCCCTATCGCCGTGCGCGTGGGCCTTATAGCTCATCGCCTTCTCCCACCGATCCGCCCCTTTCCGGCTGCGGATGGCAACAGGGTCTCTCGGTTCTCGCGCGTGAAGTTTCCATGCATGCCTGGGGTCTACGACTCCGCAGAGCCTGCGTCGCACTCGCGAACTGTCGCGCGCCACAGTATTGCCTTCCGGTCAACCTGACACCGTCGGCGCCTCTGGTTTTGGTTATTTCGGAGTTCACAACTTCGGGATACCCTGCCTGCATGTGCCCCTTTCCAACGCTTCAAGTGCGGGGTTGCCCACCGCCCTCACATGGCTCGGGGTCAGGATGGTTCGCTACTCCTTTCCTGTACGACTCTTTCATTCGCTACTTCACGCCGGTTTATCCCGACGCTATCCAGGCTGCCAGCCTGCCCCACCTAAGACCGTCGCGGCGCGCGAAGAATATGACAGGTAGCAGTACATCGCGCCGCGGCGGTGGCCGCGCCGGCGGCTGCCGGAGTGTCCGGTTGCGCCATACCCGCGCGGCGGGCAGTGCGAGCCGATCCGATTGCGGCACTGCGCAACGAGTAAGTCAGGCGTTCAGCAGGCAGGCCGCCCGGCGAACAAATTGAGCTTGTACACCTGCATCAGCTTCGGAAACAACTTGCGAATGACGCATAAGCTGGCACGTACGGGCAAGGAAAAGCGCGACTTCAACGGCACCGGGAAGTCCGCCGCGGAGCGGGATTCCACCAGGCGCAGTCCGATACCCCAGTTCTCAACCTCGCGCGGATCGTCGCAGGCCCATGCGAAGCGGGCCGCCATATTCCGGCGCACAAAGTCCCTGTTTCCGCTATCGACGGCTTTGCGGCCGGCGGTGTCGAAGGCGATGTTCGCGTCCGGAAAGCTTCCCGCGATCTGCGCCAGCGCGGCCTTGACCTCCCGCTCTTTCAGGTAGACGAAGACGGTTTCCGCGACAAAGAAGTAAGGTCCAGGGCTCTGGCGAACCGCTGCCATCCAGTCCGCATCGAGAACCGACGCGGCCAGGGTCGTGCGCCGCTCATTGTCCGCGAAGAACCTCCGCCGCAGTTCAATCACGTCCGGAAGATCGAGGTCGAACCAATGGAGGCGGCCGTTGTCGAGCCGCTCAAAGCGTGTGTTGAGTCCGCATCCGATTTCGACGACGGTGCCTTCCGGGTGGGTGCGGAGGAAGCCCTTGACAAACTCATCGAACATGGCGCTTCGCCCTGTACAGGCAATGACGCGGATCCTTTGGTTGAACCTCTGGAAATCCCAGTCGATGGATTCCACCATTTCGGCGGCCTTGGGATCATCCAGGATGGGGCGCTTTCTGCGGCTCTCGACCGCGCGGGCGAAGAGCGGAACCAGCAGGGTCTCCTGCGCCGCGCCGAGCCGGATGGCTTGTTTCGAGGCAATGTTCATCGTCAGACCGAATATACCCGGGAATTCCACTTTCGACTCCCGGATTCCATGGATCTTATCACAGGCCGCCAACCTCCGACATCCGAATTGCAGTTTTTGGAAGCTTCTTCTCGGGGAGCCGTCTTTTGCCAACACCAAGCGCCAGTTTCGCCCCACCGGAAAGACCGGAGATCGGAAGGTCGCTTCATTTCAGTGGTTTTCACAAATGCCTCTCCGGCCCCCGCCTTCGGTCTGCCTGATTTGCCCGTACCATCGCCCCGCTGCTACCCGCTCGCCGCTGTCAGCACCCCGATCCGCCGAGCCATTCCCGCAAGCAGGCGCCTAATCAGATGGCTCCCGGCCAGGCGGCTGGATTGCGGCTTACGGCTCCGCCGATGTCCGGCAAGCGCATCACTCCCTCCGCTTCCCGCTATCCTGAATACTGCGATGTCGAAACTAACTCTCCTGGCGGCCGCCTGGTTGCTGGCGGCGGCCACGGCGCCGGCCCAGACGGCGTATGTCGATGCGGCGTTTCATGACGGGGATTTCAAACTTGTCGCGGCCGGCGGCGCAGCCACCATCTGGGTCGCGGCGGAGGATTACCAGGTGGCGAAACTCGCCGCGGGCGACCTGGCGAAAGATGTCGAGCGGGTTACCGGAGTCCGGGCCGCGGTCCGAAGCGCGGCGGCCGGATTGGGACCGCACGCCGTCCTCATCGGAACGCTGGGGCACAGCCCGATCCTCGACGGGTTGGCTGGTCAGGGCAAACTCGACGTTGCGGAGATCCGCGGCAAGTGGGAGACGTTCCTGCTGACCGTGGTCCGCCAGCCACTACCCGGAGTGGAGGACGCGCTGGTGATCGCCGGCAGCGACCGGCGGGGCACCGCGTTCGGCGTCTACGACCTCAGCGGGCAGATGGGCGTTTCCCCCTGGAACTGGTGGGCCGACGTGCCGCCGCAACATCGCAAGGACATCTTTGTGCGCAGCGGGCGATACCGGCAGGGGCCGCCATCGGTGAAGTTCCGCGGCATCTTCCTCAACGACGAGGATTGGGGGCTGCGCCCGTGGGCGGGGAAGACCTTCGATCCGGAACTGGGCGACATCGGGCCCAAGACCTACGCTCGCGTCTTCGAACTGCTGCTGCGGCTCAAGGCCAACTTCCTCTGGCCGGCGATGCACGGATGCACGCAGGCCTTTAATAACTACCCGCGTAACAAGGAAGTGGCCGACGAGTATGCCATCGTCATGGGTTCCTCGCATGCCGAGCCCATGTTACGGAATAACGTGACGGAATGGGACCACAAGGTCAGGGGCGAATGGGACTATGAGACGAACGGCGACGGCGTGCGCAAGTACTGGGACGAACGCGCCGCCGAGAACGGCAAGTACGAGAACGTGTTCACCATGGGGATGCGCGGCATCCACGACGACCCCATGCCGGGCAGCGGCGGCACGCCCGACAAGGTGGCTCTGCTCGAACGGATATTCCGCGACCAGCGGGAGATCCTGGCGAACCGGGTGAATCCGCGCGTCGCCGAAGTGCCCCAGATTTTCGTGCCGTACAAAGAGGTGCTGCCGCTGTACCAGGCCGGGCTGAAGGTTCCCGAGGACGTGATGCTCGGCTGGGTGGACGATAACTTCGGCTACATCCGCCAGTTATCCAGCCCGGAGGAACAGAAGCGTCCCGGCGGCGCGGGCGTGTATTACCACATCTCGTATTATGGCGCGCCGCACGACTATCTCTGGCTGAACACGACGCCTCCGGCGCTGATCTGGGAGGAGATGAGCAAAGCCTGGGCGTACAACGCGCGCTCGCTGTGGGTGCTCAACGTGGGCGATCTCAAGCCCGGCGAGATTGCGACGGACTACTTTCTCCGCATGGCGTGGGACGTGACGGGCTACGAGACCGAGAACCAGACGGCGTTTCTGACCTCCTGGGCGTCGCGGGAATTCGGCGCGGAGAAAGCGCCGGAGATCGCGCGCATCCTCACGGAATACTACCGGCTGGGGTTCGCGCGCAAGCCGGAACACATGGGATGGAACGAAGACGAGGCGCCGGTGTCGCGCACGGAGTTCACGCCGATCGCCTACGGCGACGAAGCGCAGCGCCGCCTGGACGCCTGCGCCTCGCTGACGGCGCGGGCGGAGCGGGTGTTCGCCACGATTCCCGAGGCGCGCAAGGACGCGTTCTTCGAACTGGTGCTCTACCCGGTGCGCGCCGCCGGCCTGATGAACCAGAAGATGCTCGACGCCGACCGCAGCTTCCTCTATGCCGTGCAGGGACGACGCAGCGCCAACACCTGGGCCGGGTTGGCGCGCCGGGCCTTCGTCGGGATCGAAGAAGACACGGAACGCTACAACCGGTTGGCGCAGGGCAAATGGCGCGGCATGATGTCGGCGGACCCGCGGCGGCTGGCGGTTTTCGATATGCCCGTGACGGCGGCGGTCACGCCGGTGGTGGGGGGCGCGATGGGTGTTGCGGTGGAAGGGCACGTTGCCGCCATGGCGGACCGCCCGGCGCGCGGCCGGCCGGAGTATGCGGCGCAAACCGCGAAGTGGGGAGCGCCCGCGGAGTCGAACCCGGACACGCTGCCGGAGTTCGATGCGGCGACGCGGGCGAAGCATTTCCTGGACATCTTCAACACCGGCACCACGCCGTTCCCCTGGACGGCATCGGCGGATGCGCCCTGGGTCAGGCTGAGCCAGACATCCGGGCGGATCGAGGAAGAAGCGCGCATCTGGGTGGATATCGACTGGGCCAAGGCGCCGGCGGGCGAGACGGCGGCGGCGGCCATACGGATTGGCGGCGCGGGCTCCGAGCGCACGGTGAAGGTGCGCATCTTTAACCCGGCCGGGCTGGCGGCGGGGCATCCGAACGCCTTCGTCGAAAGCGCGGGGGTGGTGGCGATGGAGGCCGGGAACTTCACGCGGCGGACGGACCGCGGCGGCGCTGGGTGGCGCGCGCTCCCGGAACTGGGGCGCGCGGGCGGGTCGGTGGCGATTCTGCCGGTGACCATGGCGAGCATCGACGACGTGGGGCAGTTGAGCGAGCGCGCCCCCAGCCTGGAGTACGAGTTCCAGGTGTTCCATGCGGGGCCGGCGCGCGTCGAGATCTCGGCCGTTCCAACGTACCGCATCCACCCCGGCCGGCATTTGCGATACGCGGTGGCCGTGGACGGCCAGGCGCCGGTGGTGGTCAACCTGGAGGACTCGGGGCCGTGGGCGCGCAACGTGCTGACAGACGCCGTGGTGGGTTCGTCGCAGTGTACGGTGAACGCCGCGGGATTGCACACGCTGACGGTCTGGGCGATGGACCCGGGGATTGTGCTGGAGCGGGTTGTGGTGGATTTGGGCGGCCTTCGGCCGTCGTACCTGGGGCCGCCGGAGACGCGGCCGTTCGGCTGGAGTCCGCCGGTCCACTGAAAGCGCGGCGCTGAATTTCGCGACATTGACCTGTGAGCCGCCGTACGCTACCATGTGAGTGCGGGGTGGAGCAGTCTGGTAGCTCGTTGGGCTCATAACCCAAAGGTCGAAGGTTCAAATCCTTCCCCCGCAACCAACCCCCCTTCCTAATCAACGACTTCCAAGACAAGCAAAAACAGAGCAAAAAGAGCCTGCTACCAGACTGCTTGAAATGCGGGTCCATTTCAGGCCTCCTGCGCCAAACCAACATCCTTCCAACTCCTCGCTGCGACAAGACCGGTGCAGCACCGTCGACACGCGCCGACGCCCAGATTCTCCGGTAGTTCTCGCAGGCTAATCTTAACCGGTATCCGTAAGTCCTATAAGCCGACACGGACTGCAAAGCTGGCTCTGGAACGGGCAAACCGTTGGGTCCAAAACCCAACCACAGAACTCCCGATCTCGTCCCCGTGATTCCGCGGGTGGCGCGGAAATTGGATTGACCCCGGATTGCGCTTGCGCAGTGAGCGGTGGCGGCGTAAGACTGGGACATGCCACAGTTGCAGTTGCCGATCTTCCCGGCCGGTACGACTCACCTCCGCGCATTCGCGGAACAGAGGGAAGAGGCGGTCGATGTGGGGTCGGTCAAGGAATACGAGGGCATTTTGACCCGGCTAACTCACGCCAAGGGCGCTCTCGCCGACTTGCCGGTAGGGAAAAGGGTGGCGAAGGCGATCAGGGAACTCGGCGAAAAGCTGCCGGCGATTCAGGCGAGAGACGAGGCGAACCGGCAGTTCCGGCTAGGCGGACGGATCCACGCTTTGGAGCAGAATCCGCGGCTCTGTCCGCAGGGTCACCTGATGGCGATCAGGACAGGGACGCGAGGCGATTTCTGGAGGTGCAGCCAGTTTCCGCTATGTTGGAAGACGGCGCAACTTACTCCCGAGCAGGGTGATCTTCTGAACTTGTAAAGAGGATAGACCCGGCGGGCCCCGGCCTCCCGGCGAACTAACCGGACTTCCCGGAGAGTTGGTGCTGGACCGCTATTTGGCGACTTCCGGCTGCGTGCGGCAAATGCAGCCTGTCCGTACGGCGCAGCGCGAGTTTCGGCAGGCCGAGATAGCGTTCCCGATGGCAACTGAGAACTACGAATTGCAGGTCTTCGTCTTGAAGGGCGGCATGATCGAGCAGGCGCCGGCGGCGGCACATCAGGAGCATACTCCGCCCTCGCGTTCAGGCACGAGGTCCAGGGTGGGATTCATCGGCGGACTCTACCGTACCGCCGAATAACGGAAGAGTTTGTTGCGATGCGACGTACCGCACCGGCCGGTGCAGCTTTCGGACATGCCCCTCGTCGCAGGCGCGCTTTAGCCACTCCCTTGCCTGCGCTTGGGCGACGCCGAGCGTCTGCGCGAGATCTTTTTCGCCGCTTGACGCCGAGAGAGCGAGCATCAATGCCGGCAAAGCACTCTCGAATGGGTCTGTCGCCGGGGCTGGCGCAGACGCACCGGATTGGGTCTCCTGGAAGGTCCCCCCGGCATCGAACAGGGTCGGTCCGGGCCCGAGAGACGCAAACAGAGACCGCAAATCGGTCCATGGTCCTTCGGGAAACGCACGTCCTCCGCGCGCCAGCAGTTTGCGGTTGCCTTCTTTCACGGTACCGTTCGCTTTCACGTAGACCGCGACTCGCGCGGCGTCCAACGCCTCGATGGCTCCAGCCCACGTTCCGCCATTGTCCGCCGCGGAACTGACCGCCAAAGCGGCGTCACTCAAGGCATAGATCAGCCTGTTACGCTCCATAGCAGTGAACGCAAACCAGCGCGCTTCTGGCTCGTACGGCGATGCCAAAGCAAGCCGGCCGGACATGAGGCCCTCCCGATACCGTGCGGAGACGGCGTTCCGCGCCAGGCTGTCGGGGAGGACTCCGATCGCTCTGCCGCCTGCTTCGAATCCTGCCGCCATGGCTTCCAGGTCCACACCACGCGCGCCGCCCGAGATCACGGGTATATTCTGCGAGGCTCAAGCGGCCGCTACACTCCGGGCGAACTCGATCTCCTCGTCCGAAGCATCGCGCGAACCCACAATGGCCAGGCCGCCTGCCTGGAGCAGGCAGGGGTCGCCGGCCCCGTAGAGCAGTGGAGGCGCCGCTTGGCCCAAATAGTTCTTCAGGCGGGCGGGGTAGGCGTCGTCGCTGCGGCTAAGCACCCAGAGACCGCGGCTCGTCCACCGTTCAGCCACGATGCCCAGCGCCGCGCCACGGTCGAGTAGCTGCCCCAGAGTTTCGGGGACAAGTTCCGTGGATTGGAGTTCCGCGAGGCGGGCGCGGCCGGCGTGGTCCAGAAGATCTGCCGGACGCATGGACCGCTCACGCAGCCACCGGGTCAGAACGCCATACTTCTTCGGGGTGAGGGGCTTCACGCCGCTGTTGTCCCTCTGGCCGAGCTGGCTGCACAGCAGGAGTACCGCTTGCGTGTCGGGATTCAACGCTTCGTTCATTGCCGTTCGCTACTTCCCATCATCTGCCGAAGAGTCGGCCAAGGCAAATGGGAAGACCGGGCCGGCGCCAACCTTTAGGAGTTTCCATGCCAAAACCGTGAGGGTCCAGCGGGAGTCCACCATGTCGTTGACCAGCAACACAGGCTCGGGGCGGACATTTCTCTCGTCGATGGCGAATGCGTTCTCCAGATTGCGGGCCTGCTGAAAAGTGTTTTGGCGGGTTTTTTGGAGGTCCGTGACGCGGGTCGTTCGAATGCACTCCACAAACGGCAGCCCGAGGCGGGTAGCCAATCGCGCGGCGAAGTCGGGGACCAGCTCCGCGTGCCGGTTCGACGGAACGCAGGCGACCCATTCTGGCCGGGGTTGCGGGTTCCAGCGGCGCTGGATCAAGTCGGCCGCGCCGTCCACCAGACGGTCAGGGAAATGCCCGCCGCGTTTGCCGTCGCGCACCAAGATGCCGAAACCCGCGTCGCCCCATTTGCAGAGGGCTCGCCCCTCCCTGCCCCTATATTCCGTGACGATTCTGCCGCGCTCGCCTTCGAACCGGGAGCCCTGCGGCCATTGTTTCTTCAGGTCGAATGACAATGACAGACGTTCCAGGAATCGGGCCGCCTCCTCCGCCAGATCGGCGGCATACTCAGCCCCGACGCGTCCGCCGGTGCAGTTCGCGCACTTCCCGAGGCCTCGACCACTCGATAACGCGGGAACCGCGGCGCCCCCTCAAAGAACCACCTTCCCGCACCTTTCCGACACCGCCGCGGCGGGCCGATTTGAGACACAATGGTAGAAAATGAGCCAGGCATTCCAAGAGCTGCTTTCCCAGCTCGGAAACGGTGACCGCACGGCGCTCGACGAGATGATGCCCGCGGTCTATGCCGAAATGCGGCGCCTGGCCGAGGGCTACATGCGCGGCGAGTGTGCGGGCCACACGCTGCAACCGGCCGCGCTGGTGCATGAGGCGTATCTGCGGCTTGTAGGCCAGCAGCAGGTGGACTGGCGGAACCGGGCGCAGGTTCTGGGCCTGGCGGCGCGGATGATGCGGCGCGTGCTGCTGGACTACGCCGACCGGCGCAATGCGGCCAAGCGGCCCGATGCGCAGGCGGCAGTGACCTTGTCCCTGGCCGGCGCGGCGGCGGGTCCGAATCTGGTAGACCTGATCGACCTGGATCGCGCGCTGGAAGAGTTGAGCCGGATGGACGAACGGCTCGTGGCGCTGGTCGAACTGCGATTCTTCGGCGGTTTGACCATCGAAGAAGCGGCTGCCGTTCTGGAGATCTCCGCGGCGACGACCGCGCGCGAGTGGGCCACGGCGCGGATGTGGCTGCGGCGGAGGCTGGGCACGGAGCGCCGCGGATGACGCCGGCCGAGTGGCAACGCGTCAAGGCGGTGCTGAACGGGGCCCTGGAGCTTCGGCCCGAACAGCGGGGCGAGTTTCTGGACGAGAGCTGCGCGGGCGAGGGCGAGCTGCGGCGCGAAGTGGAAGATCTGCTCTCTTTCGAAAACGCCAAAGGCATCACGGCCGGCCTCGACGTGGCGCGCTGGCAAGCGGCGAGCGAGACCGAGACGGCTGAGCCGCCGGCCGACCCGGAGCGCGTCGGCGCATACCTCATTCTGCGGCGGCTGGGAGAAGGCGGCATGGGCGTGGTGTACCTGGCCGCGCGCGACGACGGCGCGTACCAGCACGAGGTCGCCGTGAAGGTGCTCAAGGGCGGATCCCAGGCGGCCGCACTCGCGCGCCGGTTCCGGCGCGAGCGCCAGGTGCTCGCCGGGCTGGACCATCCGAACATTGCGCGCCTGATTGACGGTGGCACGACCGAAGCGGGGCAGCCGTACTACGCCATGGAGTACGTCGCGGGCGTGCCGGTGACCGAGTTCGCGCGCGGTCATGGACTGGATTTGCGCGGCCGGTTGAACCTCTTCCGCGGCATCTGCGACGCGGTGTCGTCGGCGCACCGCCAACTGGTGATTCACGGCGACATCAAGCCGGCGAACATTCTGGTAAGCGCCGATGGCGCGCCGAAACTGGTCGATTTCGGTTTGGCACGCATCCTGCAAACGCCGGGCACGGCGTCAACCGAGACGCCGACGCTGCTGCTGTTGACGCCGGGCTACGCGAGCCCGGAGCAGGTGCGCGGCGAGCGTCTGACCACCGCCACCGACATCTACTCGCTGGGCGTCGTGCTCTACGAACTACTCACCGGCGAAGGTCCGTACGACGGTGACCGGCAGTCGCCGATGGAGCTGTGCCGGGCGATCTGCGACGTTGAGCCAAAACGCCCGAGCACGGTGCTGCGCAGACGCGGCGTGGAGAGCGAAATGCCATTCACGCCCCGCCAACTGCGCGGCGAACTTGACCACGTGGTACTCAAAACGCTGCGCAAAGCGCCCGGGGAACGCTACGCCAGCGTGGACGAGCTGCGTGACGACCTGGACCGCTATCTGGGCGGGTTCCCGGTGCGCGCGGCGCACGGCTCGACGCTTTACCGGCTGCGCAAGTTCGTGGCCCGGCGCCGCTGGGGCGTGGCCACGGGCGTGCTCGCCGCGGCGCTGGGCAGCGTGGCCGTCTGGACCATCTGGCGGGCCGAGCGCGTGGCGCAAATGCGTTTCAACCAGGTGCGCCAGCTCGCGCACGCGGTGGTGTTCGACCTGCACGATTCCATCGCGGAACTGCCGGGTTCAACCGCGGCGCGCAAGCTGCTGGTGGAGCGCGCGCTGGAGTATCTGAAGAACCTGGAAGCGACGAGCGCGCGCAATCGCGACCTGCAACTCGAGCTGGCGCAGGCCTACACGAAGATCGGCCTGGTGCAGGCCGGTAAGGGCGAGGCGAGCCTGGGCGACTTCACCGGGGCGGTGGCGAGCTACGGACATGCGCGCGCCATTCTGCACGCGGTGTTGCGGCGCTCGCCCGGCGATGAGGCGGCCTCCGAGGCGCTGGTCGAAGCCGACACTCAGGAGGCCGGTATTCGCGAGCAGCGGGGTGAATCGCGCCAGTGGAGCGAACTGCGCGCCGAAACCGGCGCTTGGCTGGACGAACTTTCCGCCCGCCACCCGAACGACCGCGCGCTGCGCCTGCGCGCGCTCTGGGCCGAGGCTACCACTCTGGACGGAGAGCACGACTGGCCGAGGGCGCGCGCCTCCTACGAACGCCTGCTCGCCCTGGCGCTGGAATACCACGCCGCCGAACCGGCGAACGACTGGGCCGCCCGGATGCTGACGCGGACCCACAGCGCGCTGGCCGAGGTGCTGCATGCGCTGAACGACGTGCCGGCCGCGCTGGAGCATCACCGCGAGGCGCTGCGCATCAATCTCGATCGGCTCGCCCGTGCGCCCGGCGCGACCCAGGTGAAGTTCGATGTCAGTTGGAACTACTCCGAGACTGGATGGCTTGAACATGAGCGGCACGAAGACGCCGCCGCCGTGGCAGACTTCGACCGGGCGCTCGATTTGCTGCGCTCCATCGTCTCGGCCGACGCCCGAAATCAGTTGGCCCGCGTGGAAGTGGCCAAGCTGGAGATGGCCGCGGCGCCGGCGCTGGAGCTTTCCGGAGACCGGCAGCGGGCCGTCGCCGCGCTGCGCGATGCCACCGGCATCCTTTCCGCCGCGCTCGAACGGGACGCCTCCAACGACGACGCACGTATGCACCTCGCCGAAACCTGGTCGGAACTCGGCGACCTGTACGGACGAATTCGACCCGTCAACTGCGGCCTCCGATCCGACGCCTACCGCCGCGCCATCGCCGCGACTGTGCCCCTAAAATCCGACTATCCCGCCGGAGCCATGTTCGATATGGGGTCGTTAAGAACCCACGTTGACGCACAGCTTAACGACTGCACGGGCGGCCCCGGCAACCGCCCGCGCCAAGGCATACGATCTTCGGCTTCGCGCTGATGAAAAGGGGCGATGTTGACGGTATTGGCGATGACGAGCAACGAGCAGGCGCTCCATAGGATCCACCGTGGATAGCGCACTCGAATCACGCCTGCCAGCCCGAGTCCGGTGACCATCCCAAGGCGGGCGCACATCGTCTGTATGGCCGCCATCAAGGGGAAGGAGAAGATCGCGGTCCACAAGGGCGCGTAGCCGAGCGCGGCGCCGGTGACCGAATAGGTCGCGATGCCGGACGGGTCGTCATCCGCGGCGCCGGTTATCAACCCTGGGCCGAGATTCGAGAAGAACCTGCGGAAGCGGCCCTGCAGAACAAACGCGCGTCTGGCGGCTTTGGCGCCCGGAGAGTTGTGGGGCATGCCTCGCCTGAACACCGGGGGTTCCGTCGTTCCGCTCCCTCAGGCTGCCTCGCGCGAGTAGGCAAGATTGACACGGGCGCTCTGGATTTGACCCTCATCCGGTTTCACCACGCCCTCGTCCTGATGCACGGTGGCTTGCTGCGTAGCAAGCTGTTGCTCCTGGGCGGCTCTTTGCGGAACCAACTGCTGATAGCGCACCAGGTCGATGCGCGCGTTGTCCAGGGCTGCCTGGTCCCGGATGAGTTGCCCTTCGGGTTGGGTCAGTACCGCCTGATACGGCCCGCCGTCAATCTCTACCAGCGGATCGCCCTTCTGAACGGTGTCACCCTCACGGTAGCGAACGTTCGTTAACTGCCCGTTGACTTGGCTTCTAACTGTGACGGTGGCGAGGGGCATAACTGCGCCGAGGCCCGAGTGATAGACACCGATGTCTCCCTTCCGGGCGATTGCCGCCACCACGGGTATGGGCGGCGGCCCTTTTGCGGCTGCGGCCTTGGCAGCGGCAACCCTCGACCACACATAGCCGCCCCAGCACGAAAGGGCTGCTAGTGTAGTGCGGCGTAATTCCCGCTGAGTAAGAATGCGCTGCCCAACAGGGGTCTGACGTGATTTTCCGCTGTCTTTGCGGAAAATCGGGTCTGACCCCTTTGGGCCCCGTCGCGAAGCTTACCCATTACAATCAGCGGTCGCAGACCGCTAGCGACAGCCACAACCAGCCGTGGCGCCGGCGGGAAGGAATTGGTCTCCCGGGTTGAGCACTCGCCGTTGGGGCCGGGGCGGTGACAGGGGCGCGAGGGGACGGAACTGCCACCGGCTCTCGAGGTTCGAGGAGCGTTTATGCCGCCGTTGTTGAGCTATCGGGCATATCGTTCCTGGCGCCGGGTGCGGCAACTGCACCCGGAAGGGCGGAAACTGCTGTTGGCCCAAGGGCTCCCGCTACGGGGGTCGGCCTCCCAAGTACTCAACGTGAACGTACGTACCCAAACGCGGGTTGTATGCGAGGTACCAGCCAACGTGGTCGGGATCCTCGTAGATCACGATCTGATCGCCAGACCAGTTCCAGCCCGCTACGATGTTGTAATCGAACGCGGCGACATCCCAGTAGAAACTGCCTTCCAGTGCAGATTCTGCATTCTCCGGTAACAGTTTCTGCGCCGCCTTCGCGGTACGGGTTCTAAGGCGGGGGCACGGAACCCAGGGAATCGGCGCCACGTAACGGCTTTCCCACCGGGATGAGGTTGGCGCTGCGCGTGCAGTTGGATGCGGGGCAGCGAGGGCCGGGACGATGTTAACGAATGCCAGGAATTTGAAAGGTCTTGCGATTCGAGCTACGGACGGCGAGCTTGGAACCGTGGTTCAGTTCTATTTCGACGATGAGACATGGGGCATCCGCTACCTCACGGTAGAGACCGGCGGCTGGCTGGGCGGCCGGCAGGTGCTGATCTCGCCAATCTCCGTCGTTCATGCCGATTGGCAGGCCAAGCGTCTGGATATCGCGCTAACAAAATCCCAGGTTGAACATAGTCCCGGCGTCGACACGCACCTGCCCGTCTCCCGGCAGCACGAGGCGGCATTCCTCGGTTACTACGGGTACCCCTACTATTGGGGCGGCCCTTATCTGTGGGGCGCGGCGTTCAGTCCGGCTGGCCTGGCGCTTCCGGACACCGCTTCGGCGGAAGCGGCGGCTGACAGGATTGCGAGAGAGTCTCAGGATTCCCACCTGCGCAGTAGCGAAGCCGTAACCGGGTATTACATTGACGCGATAGATGGCGAAATCGGCCACGTGGATAGCTATCTCATGGACGACGAAGCCTGGGCGATTCGCTATGTCGAGGTGGCCACGCGGAATTGGTGGCCGGGCCGGAAGGTCCTGATCTCCCCGGCCTGGGTTGAGCGCGTGAGCTGGACCGATTCGCGAGTCTACGTCGGCCTCTCCCGCGAGTCCATCAGGAACGGCCCGGAGTACGACGATTCGACGCCGATCACCCGTGAATATGAGAACCGGCTTCACCTTCACTACGGCCGGCCGCCATATTGGCTAATCGAAGCTGACCACGCGCCTTCCTTTGCGACTACCGCCGTCTATCTCGGTGCGGGTGTCCCGTAGAGTTGCCGCCGGTCGGCAATCCGCCCCGGTTGGGGAAACCAAGCAGTAACGGTGAAGACAACCTGGCGGGCGGGGAAGGATAGGCGATGAAGAGAGCTCCACCCATAACCCACGCGTTTCTGGATATCGGCGGGGTCCTGCTCAACAACGGGTGGGATCATCGCGCCCGCAGACGGGCGGCCACCAACTTCGAGCTGGAGTGGGCAGAATTGGAGGAGAGGCATCGCCTGACTTTCGAAACTCACGAGGAGGGAAAGCTTTCCTTCGAAGAGTACCTGGGTCGAGTGGTCTTCTACAAAAGGCGGCCCTTCACCCGGGCTCAGTTTCGGCGGTTCATGTTCGCCCAATCGAAGCCATACCCCGAGACGATCGGCCTGTTCGCTCAGCTAAAGGCCCGGTACGGCCTGAAGATCGCCGTCGTCAGCAACGAATCGCGCGAGGTGAACGCGTATCGGATTCACAAGTTCAAGCTCGACGAGTTTGTGGATACATTCATTTCCTCGTGCTTCGTCCACATCCGCAAGCCCGACGCGGACATCTATCGGCTCGCTCTGGACGTCGCCCAGGCGCCAGTCCGGCAGGTAGTGTATGTCGACAACACGCCGCTCTTCGTCCAGGTCGCCGAAGGTCTGGGGATTCGAAGCATTCTTCACACGGGTTACGAATCTACGTGTGCGAAACTGGATCTGCTCGGATTGCGGGCCGGAGGACTGAACCATGAAAACCAGCACACTCACACCAGACCTACTCCATAAGATCGACGCCTACTGGCGCGCTGCCAACTACCTGTCGGTCGGACAGATTTATCTCTACGACAATCCACTGCTGAAGCGGCCGCTGACTCTGGCGGATGTGAAGCACATGCTGCTGGGCCACTGGGGCACGACACCCGGCCAGAACTTCATTTACTGCCACTTGAACCGGGTCATCAAGAAATACGATCTCGACATGATTTACGTCTCCGGTCCGGGACACGGCGGTCCCGCGGTCGTGGGCAATACGTACCTGGAGGGCACATACAGCGAGATCTATCCGAACGTCAGTCAGGATGAGTCCGGACTTCAGAAGCTGTTTCTTCAGTTTTCGTTCCCAGGCGGCATTCCCAGCCACGCATCGCCGGAGTGCCCAGGTTCGATCCATGAGGGCGGTGAGTTGGGCTACTCGCTCAGCCACTCGTTCGGGGCGGTGTTCGACAATCCCGATCTCATCGTTGCCTGCGTGGTAGGAGATGGCGAGGCGGAAACCGGACCGCTAGCCACGGCGTGGCATTCCAACAAGTTCTTGGACCCGGCCACGGACGGCGCGGTGCTGCCGATCCTGCACCTCAACGGTTACAAGATCTCCAACCCGACCGTTCTGGCCCGCATCACTCGCGAGGAATTGGAGCAGTTGCTGCGCGGCTATGGGTGGACGCCCTACTTCGTGGAGGGTCACGAGCCCGCGCCGATGCACGAAGCGATGGCGGCGACGCTCGACACCGCGATCGAACAGATCGGACAGATCCAGCACGACGCGCGGATCAATGGAAATATTGCCCGTCCGCGTTGGCCGATGATCGTGCTCAATTCGCCGAAGGGCTGGACCGGGCCCAAGATTGTCGATGGGCTTCCGGTCGAAGGGACGTTCCGCGCGCATCAGGTGCCGCTCTCCGACCCTGCTACCCATCCCGAGCACCTCAAACTGCTGGAAAACTGGCTGAGGAGCTACCGGCCGGAGGAACTCTTCGATGAGCGGGGCCGCCTGAAACCGGAACTGGCCGAACTGGCGCCCAAGGGGGAACGGCGCATGGGCGCCAATCCCCACGCTAACGGCGGGATCTTACTGCGCGACCTGCGAATGCCGGATTTCCGCGACTACGCGGAGGCCGTTCCCTCGCCCGGGGTCGGCGGTATCGGCGACGCGCATGTGCTTGGGCCCTTCCTTCGCGACGTGGCGAAGCTTAACGGTGAGCAGCGAAACTTCCGGGTGTTTGGCCCCGACGAGACACTGTCCAATGGGCTGGAAGCCCTCTTCGAAGTGACCGAGCGCCAGTGGGACGCCGCGACTGTCGCGAACGACGAGTTTCTCGCGCCCGCCGGCCGCGTGATGGAAATGCTCAGCGAGCACCAATGCGAGGGTTGGCTCGAAGGCTACCTTCTCACCGGCCGCCACGGCCTCTTCAACTGCTACGAGGCGTTCATCCACATCGTCGATTCGATGTTCAACCAGCATGCCAAGTGGCTGAAGGTTACATTGGGTCTGCCGTGGCGGCGCAAAATTGCCTCGCTGAACTACATGCTGGCCTCGCATGTCTGGCGGCAGGATCACAATGGCTTCACGCACCAGGATCCCGGTTTCATCGACCACGTCGTCAATAAGAAGGCCGAGATCGTGCGCGTTTACCTTCCACCGGATGCCAATTGCCTGTTGTCCGTAATGGACCATTGCCTGCGGAGCCGCCATTACGTCAACCTGGTTATCGCGGGCAAACACCCGGCGCCGCAGTGGCTGACGATGGACGCCGCCGTAAAACACTGCACCGAGGGCATCGGCATCTGGCAGTGGGCCAGCAACGACCAGGGCGTCGCACCCGACGTGGTCATGGCCTGCTGTGGCGACGTGCCCACGCTGGAGACTCTCGCCGCCGTCTCGATCATGCGCGAGCGTCTGCCCGACCTGAAAATCCGGGTGGTCAACGTCGTCGATCTGATGAGACTGCAGCCGCAGAACGAGCACCCCCATGGGCTGAGCGACATCGATTTCGACGAACTCTTCACCAGGGACAAACCCGTCATCTTTGCTTTCCATGCCTACCCATGGCTGATTCACCGGCTGACTTACCGGCGCACCAACCATGACAACATTCACGTCCGCGGCTACAAGGAAGAGGGCACGATCACAACCCCCTTCGACATGACAGTCCTCAACGAACTGGACCGCTTCCACCTCGTAATGGACACCATCGACCGCTTGCCACAGACTGGCGACAGGGGCATTTACCTGAAGCAGCAGCTCAAGGACAAGCTCATCGAGCACAAGCAGTACATCGACAAGAACGGCGAGGACTTACCGGAGATTCGTAACTGGAAATGGAGTAACCCGGAATGCATACGCAAGAGCTGACACACACCGCGAAGGCGCTGGTCGCCGGCGGCAAGGGACTGCTGGCGATGGACGAGAGCACTCCAACCTGCAACCTACGCTTTGCCGCGCTGGGGATTCCCCAGACTGAGCAGGTTCGCTGCGTCTACCGGGAGTTGATCGTGACCACGCCCGGCCTCGGAGAGTCGATTAGTGGCGCCATTCTCTTTGACGAGACGATCCGTCAGCATATGAAGGACGGCACTAGCTTTGTCAAAGCCCTCAACGACGCGGGAATCATTCCCGGCATCAAAGTCGATACCGGTGCGAAGGACATGGCGGGTCACGCCGGAGAGAAGGTAACCGAAGGTCTGGACGGATTGCGCAACCGCCTGGCTGAGTATGCTCAAATGGGCGCGCGTTTTGCCAAGTGGCGCGCGGTGATCGCAGTGGGCGAGCGAATTCCCAGCCGGGCTTGCATCGAGGCCAACGCGCAGGCGTTGGCCCGGTATGCCGCGTTGTGCCAGGAGGCCGGACTGGTCCCCGTCGTCGAGCCGGAAGTGCTGATGGACGGAGGGCACACCCTGCTACGGTGCTGCCAGGCAACGGAGGAAGTTCTACGAACGGTGTTCACCCAGCTTTACACACAAGGCGTGACGCTGGAGGGTATGATCCTCAAACCTAACATGGTGGTTCCGGGATTGACGTGCCCCACGCAAGAAGCGGTGGACGAAGTGGCGGACTCGACGGTAAGATGTCTCTTGAGATCCGTCCCCGCTGCCGTTCCGGGAATTGCGTTCTTGTCGGGCGGCCAGCCCGCCGAACTGGCGTCGGCGCGTTTGAATGCCATGAACGTGAGATTCAAGGGGCGACTACCTTGGGCACTGTCGTTTTCGTTTGCCCGCGCCATCCAGCAACCGGCGTTGGAGATCTGGCGAGGCCAGGAGGCCGGGGTCCTGGAGGCGCAGCGAGCTTTGGACCACCGGGCGAGGTGCAACCGGGCTGCGCGGCGCGGCGAGTACAATGCCGCGATGGAAGAGGAGATGCGCGTGAAGGCTGTGGGCTCATCCCAATGAACGACCCGAAAGTAAGTTCTCACCAGCACGGAACGCCGGCTCGCGAAAGCGTTCGTCATGAACCGGATCCTTACTGGAAACGCGCGCACCATGACTGGCGCGTTTGGGTCGGCCTGTTCTTCATGTTTGCGGCCATCGCGATTTACGTGATGAGCAATAACCTGTCGTTCTTTCCTCGCGGGCGGCCGGCGCCGCCGCTGTCGCACGCCAACGAAAGATAGCGGAGGCCATGAGTCAGGAACCTCTGTATCCCTTGCGGTTCGAACCGATCTATGAGTATCGGCTCTGGGGTGGGCGGCGTCTGGCCGATCTGCTGAGCGCACCGTTGCCGGGCGACGGCCCAATCGGCGAAGCGTGGGTACTCAGCGACCGCGAGGACCATCCGAGCCGGGTCGCTAACGGGCCGCTCACAGGGCGGACCATCGTTCAATTGCTGGACGAGTCGCCCGTGCAAATGATGGGAAGGCTGGCCCGGCGTTTTCGCCGATTCCCACTGCTGCTGAAGTTCCTGGACGCTCGTGAAATGCTCTCGATCCAGGTGCATCCCTCGGGTTCGAATATCGACCTGCTGCCAGCGGGCGAGAGCGGGAAGACGGAAGCATGGGTCGTGCTGGAAGCGGGGCCGAAGAGCCGTATCTATGCCGGTCTGAAGCCAGGTGCCACTGCGGACGACCTGCGGCGGGCGCTCGCTGACGGAACGCTGGCGGACCACCTTGCATACTTCACTCCGAAGCCCGGCGACGGCGTTTTCCTGCCGGCTGGAACGGTTCATACCCTGGGCGGAGGTGTCGTGGTGTTCGAGGTTCAGCAGAACAGCGACGTGACGTTTCGCCTGTTCGACTGGGGCCATGTCGATGCGAAGACGGGCCAACCGCGCGCCCTCCAGGTCGAGCAGGCGCTTGCCTGCATCGATTTTGCGTCTGGTGCGGCCGGCCCGGTAGCGCCAGTAATCGAAGCGGCGACACCGGTGACGCGCGAGAGGCTGTTTCAGTGCCAGCACTTCAGGCTATGGCGCCTGCGCGGACAGTCGCCGTTCACCGTTGGCGCCGAGGGTGTGCCGCGCGTGATCACATGTATCGAGGGCACGGGACGGATTGAGCACAGCGGCTCCGCTTATGCCGTCGGAAGAGGCGACGTATGGTTCTTGCCGGCGGTGGTTGGAGCGTGTGCGTTTCAGCCGTGCGGCGCGGTAAGTGTGTTGGAAATTGCCTTGCCGGAGAGTTCAGGGGTGGAAGGATAGTGAAGAAACTTATTGTGTTCGATCTGGACGGCACACTCGCCGAAAGCAAATCGCCTCTCGATGCCGAAATGGCGGCGCTGCTACATGACCTTCTCGGCGTGGTCAAAGTGGCGGTGATTTCCGGAGGCGGCTGGCCGCAGTTTGAGAAGCAACTGCTGTCTCATCTTCCCCATGACGAACGGCTGGTGAATCTATCCCTCTTGCCCACATGTGGAACAAAGTTCTTCCAGTACACAGACGGTTGGAAGAAACTCTATTCGGAAGATCTCACCCCGGATGAGAGGGATAAGATCACCAGTTCTTTTCAGCAGGCGCTCGGAACGGCTGGTTTCAAGGTCGAAAGGGTCTGGGGAGATGTCATTGAGGACCGCGGAAGCCAGATTACCTTTTCCGCATTAGGTCAGCAGGCGCCCTTGGAAGAAAAGGACAAATGGGACGCCGATTTTACCAAGCGCAAGAAGATCAAAGCGATCCTCGACACCTTGATTCCCGAGTTCTCCGTCCGAATGGGCGGTGCGACATCTATCGATGTCACCAAGCCTGGGATTGACAAAGCCTACGGAATCCGGAAGCTGCGAGACCTGCTGGGCATCTCATTGAAAGAGATGGTCTTCATAGGTGATGCGTTGTTTCCGGGAGGGAACGACTATCCGGCTGAAGAGGCAGGCGTTGTTTCCATCCCGGTTCGCGGCCCGCGGGAGACTAAGCCGGTTACCAAGGCAATCATCGCTTGTTTGGGGAGTCTATGAGTGGATTCAAGTTGCAGCGCCTGGGAACGGTGATGGAGCCGGAGCCTGGTAATCCACAGGAGGTGGAAGGCGTCCTGAATCCGGCTGTCGCTCGTGGCCCGGATGGCGAACTCTACCTTTTCCCGCGGCTGGTTGCACGGGGGAATTACTCGCGTATCGGAATCGCGCGGGTGCGGTTCAATGAAGCCGGCGATCCGGAGGGCGTGGATCGGCTCGGCATCGCCCTGGAGCCGGAAGCCGATTATGAGCGGCGGCCCGGAGGCGCCGGAGGCTGCGAGGATCCTCGAATTACGTTCGTGGAACCGCTTCGGCGTTACATGATGACCTATACGGCATTTTCATCGCAAGGCCCACGAATCGCCCTGGCCCTATCGGCGGACCTCTTCCACTGGCAGCGTCTGGGGCTGGCGACCTTTGGCTGCTATCACGGCATCGAAATCGGCGATGTGGATAACAAAGACGCCAGTCTTTTCCCTGTCGCCATTCCTAATCCATCCGGGCGGCCGGAACTGGCCATGCTTCACCGGCCGCTTTTTCCGGGCACTCGGCCGGAGGAAACCGCGTGCCACCCCGCCACCCGCGACGTGGATCTCGACCGGGAGAGCATCTGGATTTCCTACTGCCGGATGGCCTTGGAAGGCCGCGAACCGCATCGCCTCGGCCCGTTCGCCTCTCATCACCGGCTGGCCACTCCGGTGTCGCCCTGGGAACGGCTCAAGATCGGTGGCGGCACTCCGCCCATCCTGACCCGGCACGGTTGGCTGGTGGTTTATCACGGCGTGTGCGAATTAGGGGAGCCGGGCAACGCCAGTCACGAACTATGCTACTCGGCCGGGGTGATGGTGCTCTCGAAGGAACATCCACGGGTGGTCCGCTATCGTTCCGCGGAGCCGGTGTTGGCGCCGGTGCTGGCGCAAGAACGGCACGGGACCGTCGCCAACGTCGTATTCCCCACTGGCATCGACCGGCGCGACGATCTTGGTTCGCCGGATCGCTTCGACGTGTATTACGGGATGGCGGATTGCCGGATTGGCGTCGCACGCCTGGACGTGCCAGAGTTGCTGCCGCCAGGCGGCGTCGCTGACCCACCCGAAGCGAAGGTCTAACGCGTTCAGGAGATCGTTATCGTGAAACCGAATGCCGAGGGGCCCAAGTCTAAGGATGATCTGAGATCCCTTCCCATGCCGGAACTGCTGGCAAAGATGGGGGCGTCGCCGGACGGGCTCACTCAAGCTGAGGCGCAGAAACGGCTGACTCAGTACGGGCCTAACGAAATTGAAGAGAAGAAAACCAACCCGTTCCTGAAATTCCTAAGCTATTTTTGGGGTCCCATCCCGTGGATGATCGAAATCGCGGTGATCCTGTCGGGCGTAGTCGGGCACTGGCCGGATCTTTTCATCATCCTCCTTCTGCTGGTTTCCAACGCCGCGGTCGGATTCTGGGAAGAACGGCAGGCGGGCAACGCCATCGCTGCCCTGAGGGCCAAGCTCGCGATCAAGGCCAAGGTCAGACGCGATGGGAAGTGGACCGACCCCGCGGCGCGTGAAGTGGTGCCAGGCGACGTCATCCGCCTGCGCCTGGGCGACATTGTGCCGGCGGATGCGCGCCTGCTGGCGGGCGATCCGGTGGAGGTGGACCAGTCCGCGTTGACAGGCGAATCCTTGCCCGCTGAGCGCAAGCCCGGCGAGGTAGTGTTCTCGGGATCGATTGTGCGCCGGGGGGAAATCGAAGCTATGGTCTACTCGACCGGTGCGAGCACCTACTTCGGCAAGACCGCGCAACTGGTGCAGGAGGCGCACACCGTCAGCCATTTCCAGCGTGCCGTACTGAAGATTGGCGACTATCTGATCGTTCTTGCGGTGGCTCTGGTGGCCGTCATTATAACCGTCGCGCTCTTCCGCGGCGACCCCATCCTTGCCACGTTGCAGTTCGCCTTAGTGCTCACGGTGGCCGCAATTCCCGTGGCGATGCCCACGGTGCTGTCGGTGACCATGGCAGTCGGCGCGCGTCTGCTGGCGAAGAAGGAAGCGATTGTGACCCGGTTGGCCGCTATCGAGGAACTAGCCGGCGTGGACGTGCTGTGCTCGGACAAGACCGGCACTCTGACCCAGAACAAGCTGACGTTGGGCGATCCGTTCAGCGTCAACGGTATCCCAACCGGCCAGGTCATCCTCTGCGCGGCACTGGCTTCCCGAGCGGAAGACAAAGACGCCATCGACCTGGCGGTAATCGGCGGCCTGAAGAACGACCAAGCCTTGAAGCCTTATCGGGTCGTCCATTTCCAGCCCTTCGACCCGGTTCATAAGCGGACCGAAGCCACAGTCCAAGCAGCGGACGGAACGCAGTTCCAAGTGGCCAAGGGAGCGCCGCAGGTCATTCTGGAGATGTCGGCCAACGCCGGCGAGGTGAGGCCGGCCGTCGAGAAAGCCGTTGACGAATTCGCCGCCCGCGGTTTCCGTTCATTGGGCGTGGCCCGTGCGGATCGGGATGGCAAGTGGCAATTCATTGGCGTGCTGCCATTGTTCGATCCGCCTCGCGAGCAGGCCAAGGCCACCATTGCGAGCGCCCGGCGGATGGGCGTTAGCGTCAAGATGGTGACGGGCGATCAAGCGGCTATCGCTCGAGAAACCGCCCGGCAACTGGGGATGGGTACGAACATCCTGGATGCCAGCGGACTAGGCGACACACACCGTCAGGAGACGGCGCAGTCGGCGGAGGCTATCGAAAACGCGGACGGTTTCGCCCAGGTATTCCCCGAACACAAGTTCCACATTGTGGACGTCCTGCAGCAGCGTGGCCATATTGTCGGCATGACCGGCGACGGGGTGAACGACGCCCCCGCGCTCAAGAAAGCCGACTGCGGCATCGCCGTCTCCGGCGCGACGGACGCGGCGCGCGCGGCGGCGTCCATCGTGCTCCTGACCTCCGGTCTGGCCGTAATCATCGACGCGATCAAGGAGAGCCGGAAAACGTTCCAGCGGATGAACAGCTACGCGATCTACCGCATTGCCGAGACGCTGCGCGTGCTCTTGTTCATGACGCTGGCGATCCTGGTCTTCAACTTCTATCCATTGACCGCGGCGATGATCGTGATACTGGCGTTGCTCAACGACGGAGCCATCCTGTCCATCGCTTATGACAACGTTCACTACAAGGACAAGCCCGAGGAATGGAACATGCGCCTGGTGCTGGGAGTCTCCTCGGTGTTGGGCTTCGTCGGGGTCGTCTCCGCCTTCGGGCTGTTTTATCTCGGCGAACGCGTCTTTCATCTCGACCGTGCGCACATCCAGACTCTGATGTACTTGAAGTTGTCCGTGGCCGGACACCTGACGATCTTTTTGACGCGCACGCGCGGCCCGTTCTGGTCCATACGCCCCGCACGGGTTCTGTGGGCGGCGGTGCTCGGCACGCAAACGGTGGCGACTCTAATCGCGGTATATGGGCTGTTCATGACGCCCCTTGGCTGGGGCTGGGCAGCATTCGTTTGGGGCTACGCTCTGGCTTGGTTCCTGCTGAATGACCGGGTAAAACTGCTCGCTTATCGGGTTTTCGATCCTACTAAAGCCCCATTGCTGGCCAGGGATCAGGTGGATCTTACACCGAAGATCGCCAGACGGGCCTATGAACTCTATGAGCATCGCGGCCGCGCCGACGGACAGGCAGACGAAGACTGGCTTGAGGCGGAGCGCGAGATTCGGTGATGGTAGGCGAGCCGCGGATCGCGATACCGAAAGGATGGATATGAAAATCGATTCAGGAGCTTTCCTGGTGCGGCCGGGAGATAAGATCGACCTTGGGGAGCGGCCGACCATCGTGAAGCCGTTCTGCGAGTCGAAGAAGCAGTATCAAAAACTCCTGGAAGATCACGTGGAGCAGTTGAGTTCGCTGCAGCGCCTTCTCTACGCGTCCAACCACTATGCGTTGCTGCTCATTTTTCAGGCCATGGACGCTGCCGGCAAAGACGGCGCCATCCGTCACGTCATGTCCGGAGTCAATCCGCAAGGCTGCCAGGTTTCCAGCTTCAAACAGCCTGGCGCCGGCGAGTTGGAACACGATTTTCTCTGGCGTACGACGTGCCGGCTACCCGAACGCGGGCAGATCGGCATATTCAATCGTTCCTATTACGAGGAAGTGCTGATCGTTCGGGTACATCCGGAGATTCTCCGCGGCCAGGGACTGCCGGAGGAGTTACGCGATGAAACAACCGTCTGGGAGGGGCGGTATCGCTCCATCGTGGACCTGGAGAGCCACCTGTATCGCAACGGCACCCGGACCATCAAAGTGTTCCTCCACCTTTCGAAGGGTGAACAGCGGAGGCGATTCCTCGATCGCATCGATGAGCCGGACAAGAACTGGAAATTCAGCCTTGCCGACATTCACGAGAGAAAACATTGGCATGAGTATATGAAGGCCTATGAGGACTGCCTGAATGCCACAAGCAGCCACCACGCGCCTTGGTACATCGTTCCCGCGGACGACAAGGAAAATGCCCGGTTCATCGTTTCCCAAATCGTCCTGGATGCGCTCAAGGAACTAAAGATGGCGTATCCCAAGACCGCCGCGAAACGGAGGCGGGAATTGAAATCGATCCGCAAGCTGTTAGCGAAGTGAGGTTTGAATCATGGCCGCCGCCAAGGATGTCCCGGCCCCGGCCGGCCTGACCAGCGGCGACGCCCGCCGCCGGCTCGAGCAGTTCGGTCCAAACGCAGTGCCCGACACCGCGCTGCACCCACTGCGCGGGGCGCTAACCCGGCTCTGGGCGCCGGTTCCGTGGATGCTCGAGGCCGCGGTCGCGCTCGAGTTGGCCCTCGGCTGGTACGTCAGATCTCCTGATCTCGCCCGGTAATCCCGGCCTGCCAGTGAAAACGGAATGATCCCAAACCGTACTTGCAGCGGGGCATGCAAATGGGGTACGAGAGATAGATGCCGCAGCTTCAACTGCCGGCGTGCGGAAGGCCCGTTCCCGGTTTCCCGCGCCGGCGGTTTCGAATCGGCCACCGGGGAACCGGTGGTGCGCAGTTCTTGCCTGTCCATTGGCAAGACTTGCAGATGCCTTGGGGCACGGGCCCTTCGGTGATCACGATCGCCTTTGTATTCCGCTAGTTGCATTCGCCACTGGTGTCAGGGAATACTTGGCCCGACAAGTGCTGAGTCCCCGAACAGGAGAACAAAATAACTATGTCCCGTTTTTGGAGTACCGCTCTGCTGAGCGCCGCCCTTATGGCCCCAATAGCATTGGCGCCGAGGGTGTTGCGAGCCGAAGATCAGAAGGCCGCTCGCACCTACCACGACAAACAACACAATGACGACCATGCATGGAACGGTCAGGAAGACAAGGCGTATCGTGTCTATGCAAAACAGAACCATCGCAAAGCCGCCGAGTTTTCCACGCTCAAAGAGGAAGATCAGCAGAATTACTGGAACTGGCGTCACGAGCATTCCGACGCCCTGCTCAAGATCGAAATCAAATAGCTTCGGCCGCACTCAGTCCTGACGAGGCAGCGAATCTGGCGTAGCGCGGCCGGAATCCCACCGGTACTTTCGAAGGGACTCCGGCCCCGCCGCTGCGCGTTCAGTGAACGGCGCTGGCTCCGGCCAGCCCACTTCACGCCGCCGGCTCCGGCGGCGGCAGACCCGTGATCGGCGCCACCCAATCCGCACCCTCACCGCCGGCGACGCGGCATCCGGAACTGAATAGATGCCCGGTAGTTTCACACCGCCAGCACTTCCGCCGGCGCGGGGGAACCGCGGCGCGCGAAGCGGATGACGCCATCGGGGCCGATGCGGTATACCGTGCGCTTCACGAACAGTCCCCGGGTGTGGTACAGCGCCCCTACTTTTTGCCCGCGGTCCACCAGCAGCGGAAACGGAAGCCCGAACTTGCGGCGGAACTTCGCGTGTTTCTCCGCGCTCCACGGGTTGATCCCAAAGATCTCCACGCCGCGGGCGCGGGCACTTTCCCATCCGTCGCGGAATTCGCAAAGCTGCCGCGTGCAGCCGGGAGTATCGTCGCCGGGGTAGAACACCAACACCACGTCGCGGCCCCGCAAGGCCGAAAGCGCCACCATGCGGCCGGATTCGTCCGGCAAGGTGAAATCGGGCGCGGGAGTGCCGGCGGGCAGGGGAGACGAAAACAACCAGGACATCATGGCATCACCGTTGCGGACGAAACTCCAGCGTGCTCGCCGGCTTCACGTCGTGGAACTGCATGGGGTAGCTGCGGCCGGCCAGGTAGTCTTCCCACTGGTCCCGGTAATGGCTCGACAGAATCTGGCCCGATTGCCCGGTCACGATGTTCAGCAGCGACGCGTCCCAATCCCCCAGGTCCGCGTTCATCCGCATCGACGGCCCCAGGACCTGAGTGGACTGCTTGATCGTGGTGCCCGATCCGCTCACGGCGACGGGCGCGAGGTCGAAATACCTGCCGATCGCCGGCACGCGGTGGAATACCGGGTTGACGATGCCGACCCTCAGAGATGCGCCATAGCGCCAGTGCTTGACGTCCTGTCCGTAGAGATTCTTGCCTTCTTCCACCGTGTCCACCAGCACCCGCAGCAGCATCTCGTTATAGTCGCGGAACCAGCCGTCGGGACGCTCGCGCAGGAGCTTTTCCACCATGGCGCTGCTCATCTTGGTTTCGTATGAGCGCCCCTTGCCCGGCGCGGCGGCTTCGGCGATCGACGTCCGTACGTGGGGGAACGCCAGCGCCGCCAGCATTGGCGCCGGCTTGTCCGCTTCCATGCGCCCGTTCCATTGGCGCAGCAGCGCGACGGCGTCTTCGAGGCCCGGGTTTCGGGCATGGCGCGCATCGTAGGCCGCCACGAGCTGCCCCGCCAGGAATTTGCTGAACGCCGAATAAATGTCCATCTGCACGCCCAGCAGATCCGCCGCGCGCCATCCGGAGCGGGCCGCGAGCCGGTCGCGGATTTGCCGCGCCCGGTACGGCGGGGCGAAATTGCCGTTCACCGGGTACGGGTAATCCGGCGGGAACGGATCCTGGTTGGCGGTGGCGACGATGCCGCTCGGCGGGTTGAAGACCGACGGCAGCTCGTCGAATGGAATGTACCCGTCCCAATCGAATTCGCCCGTCGAGCCGTCCACCGGGACGTTGCCCAGGTATCCGCGACGCTTGGGCAGCTTCCCGGCGGCATGGTAGCCGATGTTGCCGTCCACGTCGGCGTACACGAAATTCGACCCCGGACCGGGGTAGCGTTCCAGCGCCTGGGTGAATTCCCGCCAGTTCCCGGCGCGGTCGATGTCCAGAATGGGGTACTGGATGATGCCGGGCTGCGCCACCGTCCAGCGCAGCGCCATGAGTCGGTTTCCCTCGCCGAGGAACACCGGGCCGTGGCGCGTCACCCAGACCGTGAGTTCGACCGGCTTCCGCCCTTTGACGCGGATGATTTCGCGCTCCCCGCGCGCCTGCTCCCACTGGCCGCGGTAGAGGTAGCGGCCGCCGCGGGCGTCCAGATTCTCGATGTACAGGTCCTGCACGTCGAACTGGAGATTGGTAATACCCCAGGCAATCCGCGCATTGTGCCCCACGACAATGCCGGGAGTGCCCGGCAGGGCGACTCCGGCCACATCCAGTCCGGGCGCCCGCAGGTGCGTCATAAACCAGATTCCGGGCAGCGAATACTCCACGTGCATGTCGTTCGAGAGCAGCGGCTTCCCCGAGGCGGTGTGGCGCCCGGAAAGGGCCCACGCGTTGGAGCCGGGTTGGGGCTCGGTGCCGGCGCGAACCGACCACAGGTACTCGACCTTTCGGGCATCGCCATCGGCCAGCATGTCGCGCTTGGCGATTTCTTCCCGCCACGTGGTGGTGAGGTCGCGGAACATGTGGAAGCAGATCAGCAGGCTGTCCACCGCGCTCCAGGGGCGCGGCTGGTAGCCGAGCAGCGTGAATTCGAGCGGAAGGCTGCGAAGGTGGGTCGCAATGTAGAAGTTCACGCCCCGCGTATAGGCGGCGAACGCAGCGCGGTCGGCCGGCGGCAGCGTGACGTAAGCCTCCTCGGCGATTCGCCGGAACCGGAACCGCCGCGCCTCGCGGTCGCTTTCGAGCAACGCCGGGCCGAAAACCTCCGCCAGGTCGCCGGCGGCGAGTCGGCGCAGCCCGTCCATTTGAAACAGCCGGTCCTGGGCGGTGACGTATCCCTGCGCGAATAACGCGTCGTCCAGACTGCCCGCGCGGATGTGGGGCGTTCCCTGGCGGTCGTAAATCACCGGAACGGCCGAGGAGACCGGAGCACCGAGCGTCCCCGACCGTTGCGGAAGCGGTCGCCACACGAACCAGTACGCCGCGGCCAGGGCGGCCGCCAGCAGGATGGCTATTGCAATGTTAACGGCTTTGACAGCGCGCCGGAGCGGGGAGAGAGCCATGGCTAGACTTCATGATAACGGGAGACCCGGCGCCTTGTGGGGCGGACCCCCTGGTCCGCGCGGGACGCCCCCGTCCCGCTGTTTGCCACCGGCGGGAAGGCCGGCCAGGGGGCCGGCCGCGGACGAGGGCGTCCGCCCCACAAAGCCGCTAGAATTAATTTTCGGGGCCGTGTGAATTTCGACCTGTTTCATTTTCTCCTCGTCGCCTGGCTGATCGCCGTGAACGCTTTCTTCGCGGGCGCCGAGGTGTCCCTGCTGTCGGTGAGACACTCGCGGCTGCGCCAGATGGCGGAAGAAGGGTCGGCGGGCGCGCAGGCCGCTCTCAACCTGCTTTCTAATCCCGGCAGGCTCCTCTCGGTAACGCAAGTCGGTGTGACCCTGGCCAGCCTCGGACTCGGTTGGGCCGGGGAGGGCGCGCTGTACCAGACCCTGTTGGGCGCCTTCCATCCGCCCGCCACGCCGCTGGCCGCCGAGCTTCTACGCGGCGCCGCTCTGCTGGTCTCGTTTCTCGCCATCAGCTTCCTGCATGTGGTGCTCGGCGAAGTGGTGCCGAAGAGACTCGCCATCGCCAAAGCGGACCGGCTGGCGGCCCTGGTGGCTCCCGCGCTGCTGGTGTTCTACCGCTTGTCCATGGCATTCGTGGTGGTCATCGAGCGTTCGGCCGGCGCCATCACGCGGATGTTGGGTCTGAGCGGAACGGCGACCGGCGTGGGCCACTCGGCCGAGGAACTCAAACTGATCGTGAGTTCCAGCCGCGGACTGGGGTACCTGCCCGAAATCCAGGAGGACATGATTCACCGGGTGCTCGATTTCGGCGTCATCGCGGTCCGCGAGATCATGGTGCCGCGCAACGACGTCGTCTCGATCGAAATCCACGCTTCGCTGGACGAAGTGTTGGCCGCCATGGCCCGGACGCAGCATTCCCGTCTGCCGGTCTACGACGGGACGCCCGAGAAGATCCTCGGCATCCTGCATCACAAGGATCTGCTTCCGGTGTGGATGGAGCGGCGGCGCGCCAGCCTGGCGGGCCGGCCCATGCGGCCGTTTCACGTCTCCCGGCTCATCCGCCCGCACCTGGTGGTTCCCGAGACCAAGCCCCTTTCGCAGATGTTGGAGGAGTTTCGCCAGGGCCATTCGCACATGGCCATGGTGGTGGATGAATTCGGCACCATCGTGGGGATGCTTACGGTCGAGGACGTGCTCGAGCAACTGGTGGGACGGATCGAGGACGAACACGACGAGAAGAGCCAGCCGCTCCCCGTGGAAGCCGACGAAGCGGAGTTGGACGGCGCCACCCGCATCCGCGATCTGGAAACCGAATACGGGATCGAGATCCCCGCCGACGACGGTTTCGAGACGCTGGCCGGCTTTCTGCTGTTCCACCTGGGCGAGATCCCCCGCGCCGGCGCCACGGTGGAGTTCGACGGCCGCCGCTACACGGTCCTCGAAATGGAGCGCAATCGCATCTCCCGCGTCCGCATCGAGAAGATGTAGGGGTGCGGCCGGGCCGCTCGCTGAGAAGCTGTGAAGAAATCGGTTGACAGGCGGAAGCGCCTGCCCCACCTCGCTGCAAGTCCTTCGAGTGCAATGTGGGACAGACGCTTTCGTCTGTCAACCCGGCAGTCCGGCCGATTTCTTCACAGCTTCTGACGCTCGCGGTTCCGTTCGGTATCACGGCCGTGAGGGAGTGGCCCGCAGCCGTCGAATCCATCCAGGAAAAGATCGCCCTGTGCCGCCGGACCTTGGAGCGGATCCAGCCCGGCTGCGCCAACCCCAAGTCCGGAAAGCGGAAACCATGAATTGTCCGGTTATTTTGCGGACACCGCACCAGGTCAGCGATAGGCGAAGAGCATGGCGTAGACGATCAGGCCGATCAAAACCAGGCCGATCGTCAGAGCGGTGAAGCCGAGGCGGCGCCAGAATCTCACGTCGCGGGGCGCGGGCGGCGGCATCGTCATTTGGGCCAACTCGCCGCTCTCCACCAGTTGGCGGTACTCTCTGGGGCGGTCGCGCTGAAACTCCTCGAGCGGCATCCCCTCCGTGAAGATCACGGTGTCGATGGGGAATTTTTCGGGGCGGAAGTGCGTGTTGAAGAAGTGCACCACGAAAATGAAACTCACGGCTAGAAGGGCCTCGTCGCTGTGGATGGTGGTGGCGACATTGACGGCCCAGCCCGGGAACAGATACGTGAAGATCTCCGGAAACCACAGCAGGAGGCCGGTGCCACCGATCACGGCCACGCCCCAGAACACCGCGAAATAGTCGAATTTTTCCCAATAGGTCCAGCGGCCGTATTCGGGACGCGGGCCGCGGTTGAAAAACCATTTGAGGGAGCCCGCCAGTTCGTGCAAGTCGCGCCGGTTGAAGAGCATGCTCTCTTCGCCGGCGATGAACTGGCGCCAGCTCTTGCCGCTGGCGCGCCGCTGCTTCACCAGATCGTACGCGTGCAGGCCGAAGTAGGTGAAGGTCAGGACGGCGCAAAACCGGTGGATCAGACCCGCCGCTTCGAAACCGCCCAGAAGATGGGCCAGGACTTTCGCCCAGCCCGCATAGGAGAACTTCAGAATCATGCCCGTCAGAGCGAGCCCCAGGAAACTGGAGACCACCATCAGGTGAAGGTTGCGATGGAACCGCCGGAAACGGCGCACATAGGTCTTGGATTCCTTCTCCGCGATCTTGTTCAGCTTGCGGTATTCGAAGGATCGGGGCAGCCACAGCAAGGTGTGCGCGCCGGAGACCACCAGCGTTCCGATCAGCAGGGTGGTCATGCCCCAGAAGGTGACGAACAGGAAAGGATACTTCTTCGGATCGTGGTGGGTGGCGTGCGTCAGATAGCCGGCGAACTGGCGGTGGGAGCCGGTATGGCACTTGCCGCAGGTGGCGACGATGTTGGTCCGGCTGAGATGTGAGCGCGGATCGTTGACCGGCAGAATGTCGTGCGCTCCATGACAGTCGTAGCACTTGGCGGTCTTGAGGTATCCCAGTTTTGAGACCTTGCCGTGGAAGGTCTCGAAGTAGGCCTCGGTAATCTGCTTGTGGCAGCGGCCGCACTGATCCATGATGTTCAGGCGGAACTCGGAGAGATCGGTGCGCTGGATGCTGTGGGCGGAGTGGCAATCGGCGCAGACCGGCAGCGGTTTCCCGGAGTGAGTGACATTGGGGCTGTGGACGCTGGCGATGAACAACTCGTAGATGCCGCGGTGGCATTGTGCGCAGGTTTCGGCAATGTTGGCGCGGCTCACGCTGGAGCGCGGGTCGCGGCTGGGAAGCTCGTGGTGCGCGGTGTGGCAGTCGGCGCAATTGGCGGTGACGGTCAGGCCGGCCTCCAGGAGCCCTTTGCCGTGGATGCTCTCGCGATAACGGTCCACGATGTGGTCCTGCTTGCCGGAATAGCGGACGGCGGCCTTGTGCCCCTCCTGGTGGCACTTCGCGCACAAGGCGGGGACGTTGCGCGAATACGTAGGATCGAGGCGGAATCGAGCTTGCCCAGGGTGCCGTGCGGGCTGTGGCAGTCCTGGCAGAGGGGCGCGTCGGGACTGCCTTGCGCGGCCAGGGCGCCGTGCGTGCTTTCGCGGTACTGGTCCACGACCTTTTCGTGGCAGATGGAGCAATCCACCTTATCCTTGATGGAGCTGCAGGCTCTCACGTCAGACGGTGTCCCGCCGGTATGGCATTGCACGCAGGCAATACGGGAATGCCGCGAGCCCGCCAGCTCGGCCGCGTTGACGTACAGTGGCACGGATTGGCCGTTGACCGTTCCGCGGAGGCTGGGATTGGAATGGCAGCTCAGGCAATCGCCGTTGGACATGCCTTCGGTGTAGAAGACCTTGCGGATCTTGTGAGGCTCGTGGCAGTCCACGCACGCCGGGATCAGGTGCGGCTGCTTCTCCCATAGCTCGCCGCGGATGAACTGGCGGTGCACCGCCTCGATCTGCGCGTGGCACCGCGTACAGGTTCGGGCGATGTTCTGCTTGGCGATCGAGGAGCGGGGATCGGTGTGAGGGAGTTGGTTGTGCGCCGTGTGGCAACTGGTGCAGACCGCCGTGACCGTCAGGCCCTGCTTGAACAGGCCGACGCCGTGAAGGCCGTCCTTGTAATTCTCCAGGATGTTGGTCTGCGACATGGCGCGCGTCTTGCTGACTTCGGTGTCTTCGCTGTGACAGCCGCCGCAGAGCCGCGGAACGTTGATGGTGGCCACCGGCGACTTCATGTTGGACGGGGGCAGGATGTCATGCGTGCCGTGGCAGAGCTTGCAGTTCGGGGGCATACGGGTCGTTCTGGGCCGCCTTCTTTCCGTGGACGCTGGCGCCATACTGGCTCTGTTCTTCGCTGTGACACTGGCCGCAATCGACGGGGGCCGGTTTTTCCGGATGCGGCAGTTCTTTGATGCCACTGTGGCAGGCCACGCAATCCAGGGCGGCATGGGGCGATGATTTCAGGGCGGCCGCGTTGAAGCCCGGGGGCACTCCGGGCTGGCGCTTGCCGGTGCGCGGGCCGGGATCATGGCAGCCGGCACAGTCCTCGGAACGCAGTTGCGCCGCCTGCTGACCGGTGAGACCGGCGGTCAGGAGAGTAAGAATGGCAGCGAGCCGGAGAAGGGTCACGGCCGTCATGGTGTGGTAGTTTTCAACGATTCAGCCGTTTCGAAGTTCCAAAACGGGATACAACGACCTCTTAATCCTATACTGTGCTGCAATTTGCGTCAAGCTGTGAAAAACTTCTGTTCAGAAAACCAATTTGGATGTACGCTCCCAATATGTGGAGCTGTTCTCGTGGTGTACCAGTTGTGCTGATGGTCGCCTGGAACCTGGCTTCCTGCGGCACCGCTGCGAGAAGCGCCGTGGAACCTGTACCCGAGGCGGAGCAGGCGGTAAGCGCAGCCATGCAGGAGCTTTACATGGCTGCCAGCGCGGCGCCGCCGCAGTCCGCGGCGCAGCAGAAGGTGATCCTGCGGATGGCTGAGAAGGCGTCAAACGGGAAAGAGCTGCTGCTGGTGATGCGTGCGGCAATCGGAGTGTTCCCTGGCGGCGCCGGGTCGCGGGAACAAAGCGAGGAGAGCAGGGTGGTCTCCGTCGTGACGGCCAAGATGATGGAGCTTGGAACACTGGACCAACTGATCGAGTATGCGACGCAGTATTCCGTCAACCCGGAAAGTGCCCGGCCGTTCGTCCAGCGCATGCTTCAACTCGCGGGTGAGAAGTCCGACTCGCAGGTTTGGTATCGAATCCGAGTAGCCGCTTTCCGTTTAAAGGTGGGCGATTTGGAGCGGCAGGCGCAAACCAAGGGAGACCGGCTGGCAGGCAGGTAACATGGCCGGGGCCGGGCCTGCCGCGTTGGATTGGGAGGCCAACACCATGAGAGTCTTGGTCAGTGAGAACGGGCTGAACCAGCAGGGAGGGACGGAGCCGGCGGTACGGCGTTCCGTGCCCGTGTTCCTGGCTGTGAGCTTCTCGATTGCCGGGATTGCGGTTGCTTACTTCGGCATTTTGTATCTGATTGCGCACTGAATCCGCGCCGCTTCGCCGCCACCCGGCACAGCGTTCGACCGTCTTCGCCACCGGTTGCACAAAGGACCGATGGTGTCGAAAAACGCCGCCCACCGCTTGTGCGGGACGTCGCGTTGGAAAAACGATGCGATTAGACGGGCTGCAAGCGAGCGCGGGCCGCGGGGTAGACATTTCCGATCCCCCTCTGGAACGGGGCGGGCCATCGCAGAAGAGTCTTTCAACGGTAGCGGCCATTCTTGAGACACTCGGGACGGGTCCGCACCTCGGCAGTGCGCGGCCGAAAGGCCGGCCGCTTCCTGGAAGCGGCGCCGTCAACCGGAGATCGGAAGCCGCCGGTTCCTCCCGGGAAGCGCCGGTCACAGAAAGCACGGGACGGGAAGTCGGCTTCGACCGGCCGAGCCCCGTCTGTGGACCATCGCCTACATTACGAGGGCGGCCATGTCTTCGACCGTGTGACGATGCGCCCTTGCGGGAAACCATTACTTAGGAAGCCGGGGAAAAAACGAGCGCACTCCCGGGTGGACGAAAGCGTCTGTCCCACATTGGGGCCGAAGGACTTGCAGGTGGGTGGGGCAGGCGCGCCAGCCTGCCAACCGGTTTTTTCGCGGCTTCTTACGGTCGTGGCTCCGAATCGAGCAGCGAGCGGCCGCGCGACAGCACCGGATCCGGAAACCGAATACGGGATCGAAATCCCCGCCGACGACGATTTCGAAACGCTGGCCGGCTTCCTGCCGTTCCGCCTGGGCGAAATCCCGCGCGCCGGCGCCACGGTGGAGTTCGACGGCCGCCGCTACACGGTCCTCGAAATGGAGCGCAATCGCATCTCCCGGGTCCGCATCGGGAAGATGTAGGGGTGCAGCCGGGCGCCACTCGGCAAGAAGCCGCGAAAGAAACAACGCGTCACGCACTGGCACACCAAAGCCGCAAAGAAGCCTAACGGGTTCTTCTTTACGGCTTTGCGCCTTCGCGTGAGATTGTAGTTTTGGCGCTGGTTTCGTCGCGGCTTCCGGCGGCGTGGCCCGCGGGCGTACGCCTCAGTAGGTCTTGGCCATCTCGGCGAGCGGGATAGGGGCGTAATCCTTGGCGTGGCCGGCCTGGCCGAATTGCGCCATGCGCTGCGCCACCACCTTCTTCATGGCCTCGCGGGCGGGCTTCATGTAGCTGCGCGGGTCGAATTCCTCGGGCTTCTCGAAGAACACCTTGCGGATGGCGCCGGTGATGGCCAGGCGGTTGTCGGTATCGACGTTGATCTTGCGGACGCCGTTCTTGATGCCGAGCTGGATCTCTTCCACCGGCACGCCCCAGGTGGGTTTCAGCTTGCCGCCGTACTGGTTGATGATGTCCTGCAATTCCTTGGGCACGCTGGAAGAGCCGTGCATCACCAGGTGGGTGTTGGGCAGGCGCTTGTGGATCTCGATGAGGCGGTCCATCTTGAGCGTTTCGCCGGTGGGCTTGCTGCTGAACTTGTAGGCGCCGTGGCTGGTGCCGATGGCGATGGCCAGCGCGTCCAGGCCGGTGGCCTTCACGAACTCCACGGCCTGGGCTGGGTCGGTGAGGTGGCTGAGGCCATCGAGGCCGGTGCCGTGGCCGTCTTCAATGCCGCCCAGGCAGCCGATCTCGCCTTCCACGGTGATGCCCTTGGCGTGGGCCATGTCCACCACCTGGCGGGTGGCATCCACGTTGTACTCGAAGCTGGAGGGCGTCTTGCCGTCGGGCATCAGGGAGCCGTCCATCATGACGCTGGTGAAGCCCATCTCGATGGCGCTCTTGCAGGTCTCGACGCTGTTGCCGTGATCCAGATGCAGCACCGTGGGAATCTCGGGGTAGACTTCCGTGGCGGCGATCATCAGGTGATACAGGAAGTTATCCTGCGAATAGGCGCGCGCGCCCCGGCTGGCCTGGATGATGACCGGCGACTGGGTTTCGCGGGCCGCCTCCATAATGGACTGGATCTGTTCCATATTGTTGACGTTGAACGCGCCAACGCCATAGCCGCCCTTGGACGCTTCGTCCAGAACCTGCCGCATCGAGCAAAGTGGCATATCGAAGAAATTCTCCTTAAAGAAATTCGAGCAGAAGATTACGTGTGGGACCTAAACCTCAACTTAACATGCTTGGGCAAAAGGCGGCAAGACGCGGTACCGTAGTGTCGAATGGCTCTTCATCCACTCGCCGGACAGCCGCCCACGCCCGCCATGCTGGTCAACGTGGCCAGGCTTCTCACGGCCTACTACACCGTCAAACCCGACGCCGCCGAGCCGGCGCAACGCGTGAGCTTCGGGACTTCCGGGCACCGCGGCTCGTCCTTCCACGCCTCGTTCAACGAAGATCACATCCTGGCCATCTCCCAGGCCATCTGCGAATACCGCACTCACGCGGGCGCCGATGGCCCGCTGTTCCTCGCCAAGGACACGCATGCGCTCTCGGAACCGGCCTTCGCCACCGCGCTCGAAGTCTTTGCGGCCAACGGCGTCGAGGTCATGGTGGATCAGGACCTGGGCTACACGCCGACGCCGGCGCTGTCGCACGCCATCCTCGGCTACAACCGCGGGCGCAAGACGGGGCTGGCGGACGGAGTCGTGATCACGCCGTCGCACAATCCGCCGGAAGACGGCGGGTTCAAGTACAATCCCCCGTCGGGCGGGCCGGCCGATACCGTCGCCACGGACTGGATTGAGAACCGTGCCAACGCGCTGCTCGGCGCGGGTCTGGGCGGGGTGCGGCGTGTGGGGTACGCGCGCGCGCTGGGCCTCGCGCACCGGCACGATTACGTGTCGAATTACGTGGGCGATCTCGATGCGGTGGTGGATCTCGAGGCGGCGCGCGGCGCGGGACTCAAGCTGTGCGCGGACGCGCTCGGCGGCGCGGGCGTGGCCTACTGGGGACGCATCGCGGAGCGCTATGGATTGAACCTGACCGTGGTCCATGCCGACGTGGACCCCACGTTCCGCTTCATGCGCCTGGACTGGGACGGCCGCATCCGCATGGACTGCTCGTCGCCCTACGCCATGGCGGGCCTGATCGAGTGGAAGGACCGCTTCGACGTGGCCTTCGCCTGCGATACCGATCACGACCGGCACGGCGTGGTGACGCGCGGCGCCGGGCTGCTGAATCCGAACCATTACCTGTCGGTGGCCATCTGGTACCTGTTCGCCAACCGGCCGGGCTGGAGCGCGCAGGCAGGCGTTGGGAAGACGATGGTTTCGAGCGGCATGATCGACCGCGTGACGGCGTCTCTTGGCCGCAAGCTGGTCGAAGTCCCCGTGGGCTTCAAGTGGTTCGTCGACGGCCTGCTGACGGGCGCGCTGGGTTTTGGCGGAGAAGAGAGCGCCGGCGCCAGTTTCCTGCGGCGCGACGGCACCGTTTGGACCACCGACAAAGACGGCATCGTGATGGGGCTGCTGGCGGCCGAAATGACGGCGCGGACGGGCCAGGACCCCGGAGAGATCTACCGCGGGCTCACGGAGCGGTTCGGCGCGCCGGTATACCAGCGCATCGACGCGCCGGCCACGCCGGAACAGAAGGCGCGGTTGCTGGCGCTGTCCGCAGCCGAGGTCCCGCCCGGCGATCTGGCCGGCGACCCGATCGAGGCGATCCAGACCCACGCGCCATCGGACGGCGCGCCGCTGGGAGGGCTCAAGGTGTCCACGCGCCGGGGATGGTTCGCCGCGCGGCCTTCGGGCACGGAGAACGTCTACAAAATCTACGCCGAGAGCTTCGCCGGGGAAGAGCACTTGCGCCAGATCCAAGAAGAAGCGCAGCGCGCTGATCGCCAGCGTGCTGGGGGGCCAGACATGAATTTCCGGCGCAGTTTGCCGGAAATTCGCCGTCTGTCCCCCGGTGGGTGCGTGACGATGTACTACTACCCGTCAAATTCTTCGCGCGCCGCGACGGTTTTATGTGGGGCAGGCTGGCAGCCTGCGGCCGATTGTTAATCGGCCCGGCGAGCAGAGCTCGCCTGCGCGCGAGACGATCTCGCCCCCGGTAGCCCGGACTGTCCCGCGCGGTTGGGTTGCGGCTCTGCTGCCCCACAAGGGCGCTGCGGGCCTTGCGCTCGCGTACGCTCGGATTCGAGCGGTTTTGCGGGCGAATCGCCTCTCCGCCCACTTCCACGCCGCGCACCCTCCCCCGGTTTTGTCTCCCGGTTTGCCACCGCCCCATGTTACCTTTTGGAGGTGACTTTGAAGACGATTGCGGCTCTGGCGATAGCCGCGGCGGCGGCCTCCGCGCAGAGTTTTGAGATCGGCGCCGCCGTTGGATCTGGCAGCTACCATAACGCCACCGTCACCGCGCCGTCCGGCCAAGCCCAGGCCGGCATGGGCAACGCGATCGCGCCCAGCGTGGTGGTCTGCGACGACATGTACAATCATGTCTCCGGCGAATTCCGCTACCTGTACCAGGGCGGGCAGCCCTTCGTCTCCCTCGGCGGCGTGAAGGGCGCGATGGCCGGCAAGTCGCACACCTTCGTCTATGACACGCTGTTGCAGGTGCGCGGCCGCGAGCGGCGAATCCGGCCCTATGTTGCCATCGGAGCGGGAGTGAAGGGCTACGTCACGCCAGGTCCGGCGCCCAGTCCGGAACCGCTCCCCAAGGTTGCGGCGCTGCTGGGGAAGAGCCAATGGACGCTGGTGGGCAGCGTGGGCGGCGGCGTCAAGGTGAAGGTGCGGGAGCACATCGTGCTGCGCTTCGACATCCGCGACTACGTGACGCAGTTTCCGAAGCAGCAGATTGCACCGGCCGCGGGCGCGACGCTGTCCGGGCTGCTGCAACAGATCACGCCCATGGGCGGTGTGAGCCTGGTGTTCTGATCCAGCCCCGCGCCTCCCGCCAGGGTTTCGAAGCGCTTCCGGGGCGCGGTCCAGTTCGTCTCCGGCTTGCGTGGCGGCGGCGATGGCGCGGACGCGGGGCCGTGCGCGGCGACCGGCGTGTCAGGGGATCGATCCCGTGGCCGGCGCGCGCCAGGTAGTCGGCTCTCTCGTTCGCGCTCCTCGGGTTTGGCAGGCGCGCCTGTCAAAGTGCCTCGTAAGTAATTGAAGCGGAAAGACTTAAAAAACACATTGACAGGATTCCTGTCATTTTGGTTCTCGACCCCGCGTTTTCCGGCGACTCTCGAAGAGCCGGGTCTCGACCTTTTCGGAAGCTTCTGCAAGCTGCCGGCGGAGGTGGGTGAGCGTGGATGGAAGAGGGCCGATCTTCAGGCGCGGCGCCGATTGAACGGCCGGCCGCATCGAATCGCCGGCATCGCCTCACTGGTAGCGGTACAGGGTGAAGTGCTGAATGCCCTCCGCACTCCTGCGTTGTGCCCATAGGGGCACCTTGCTTCCCAATGGCCAACGCAGTTGCAGGCAATCCCCCTCTATGGTGTCGTCGCCAGCCAGCCGGCGCCGGGGAACCCAGCGGCCGCCGGCGAACGTGCCTTCTTCCACGGTGGCCAGTCCGGCGAGCGGCGGCCCCGGTGTGGCAGGAGTAAAGGTGACGGTTACGCCGTTGCCAGCCGCGAAGAACTCGTCGGGCCCCACGGCAATGAAAACTGCCCCCGCGCGAGCCGGAGTTTCCGGCGCCGTGGCGCTGGGACCGACTCGACGGGACCCCAGGAACGTGGCCTCGATGGTGTAATTCCCCACCCGGACTTTCTGCGGCGGGTCGTTGGGGCCCAGCAGGACCGCCGACATCGTGCCATTGCCCTGGTGCTCCAGGATCAGGGGCGCCAATTGCTCGATCAGGTTGTAACTGCCGATCAGATCCGTGTCGGGAGTCTCCAACCTGTCGACTCCCCCTGCCATACGCGAGTAACCGATGGCATCGTGGCGGCCGAAGGCGTAGAGCGACCGGGCCGCGCCTTCCACCCCAGGCGCCTCCTCGGGTATAAACAGAGGGTTCCCGCTTTGGGTGTACTTTTCCAACATCACCACGAAGTTCTTGGCATTGTCGGGCGAGTACATGTCGATGCGCGGCGCCCCGGCTCTCCAGACGTCCATCAGGTCGGGCATAGGTGCGCCGCTGGCGAGCACGGGTTCGAATCCGTACGTCCATACGTTCATGTACATGGGCAGCGGGTACTCGGCTTTGCCCGCCTCGGCCACCCGGCCTACATAGTGCGCCAGGCTCCAGCCCATAAAGATTTCATCCGTCGCGACGCTCTTGCCGAATACCTCTTGCCAGCCGCCGGCGGTCTTGAAGCCGGCCGCCTGCCACACCTGGCGAAGCTCCGGAATCAGGGCATCCTTGTGCGCCTGAAGGTAGTCCATCAATTCCTTGGGCACCGGCCCCTCGAAGGCCTTATTGGCCACGGGCGAGCGGTCGCGGGAGTCCTCCGGCATTCCCACTTCGTTCTCCACCTGGATCATGATGACGGTGTGCTGGCGGCCATCCACTTGCTTGACGTGGCGCATGAGGGCCGCGAAGGCGCGCGCATCGGCGTCCCGGTTGGCATCGCTAAAGGGGCTGAGCATTTCGATACTCTTGCCGCCTGTGACCTGGACGCGCGGGAACCGCTCGAAATTCTTCTTGAGCCAGTCGGGCGGGTAACTGGACGAACCGTTCTTATAGCTGGCGAACCACAAGAGCACGAGGCGCAGGTTGTGACTCCGCGCATCCCGGACGATGCCGTCGAGAACGCTGAAGTCGAATTTGCCTTCCTGGGGTTCGATCTGTGCCCAGGAAACGCCCGCCAGGACGGTGTTGAGTTTGGCTTCGACGAAATTGTGCCAGAGCGGCGCCATGTACTCGACGCTGGTAGCGGCGTTGTTGCTCAATTCTCCCGCCCGCGCCAGGTATGGCTTGCCGTCCACGACCAGTTGGGTGGCCGTCCCGTGATGCCGCAAGTGGGGGATTTCCGAAGCGGCGGCGGCTGCCGCCGGGTTGCTCTGGCTCCGGCCCGCAACGGCGGCGAGGGCGCACATGAGAGTGCAGCGGAACAGAGTGCGAAGTTTCACGATTGTCTCCTAACTATGCCTTGGTTGTGATCGCGACGGTGTCTGACTTCAGCCCCGGCGAAGTCGCGGTCAGTTGAATCCGGCCCGCTTTGGCCGTCGATTGCACGATGGCCAGGCACACGCCGTTGAACGCTTTCCCGCGGCTGCCCTGGAAATCCTCGTGGCTCGCAAGATTCCAGTTGTCCAGCCCGATGATACTGCCCTGCGCGGTTTTGCACAATCTCCTGGATTCATCGCGCCGCCGGCACGCCTTCGCCAGCGATTCCGGCCGGTGCGAGCTTGACGCGATCGCCGGATCGAATGGCGCGCCCGCCTACAGACTGGGCAGCGGCACCGGCAGGTTGCCGTGGAAGATCTCGGAGAACATGCCCAGGACTTCGTCGTGCAGAGCGCCGTTATCGGCCAGCATGTCGTCGGATGCGGTCGCGCTGTGGCGTCCGCCGCGCATGTCGCTGACGCGTCCGCCGGCCTCGGAAACCAGCAGCGATCCGGCGGCCACGTCCCAGGGCTTGAGGCCGAATTCCCAGAAGAAATCCAGGCGGCCGCAGGCCACGTAGGCCAGGTCGAGAGCCGCCGAACCGGTGCGGCGGACGCCGTGCGAGGCCATGGCCAACTGGTAATAGAAATGGATGTTCACGTTGTGGTGGCGCTTGCGGCTGGGGAATCCGGTGGAGGCCAGGCTGCCGGAGAGGCGCTTCACGGCCGAAACGCGAATGCGGCGGTTGTTCAGGTACGCGCCCGAGCCGCGTTCGGCGGTGAACATCTCCTGCCGGGTGGGGTCGAAGACCACGCCGGCGATCAACTCACCGGCGCGTTCCAGCCCCAGGGTGACGTTGAAGACGGGGAAGCTGTGGGCGAAGTTGGTGGTGCCGTCCAGAGGGTCGACGAACCAGCGGTATTCGGATGCGCTTTCGTGCCCGCCGCCCTCTTCGGCCACGATGGAGTGAGACGGGAAATGAGTGCGCAGCCGCTCCACCACCAGGCGTTCGGAAGCCCGGTCGGCCTCGGTGACCAGGTCGAAATCGCCCTTGGTCTCGAAAGCCACGCGGCGTTCGAAGTAATTCGCCAGCAGCGCGCCGGCCTCGCGCGCAATCTCCACGGCCGTTTCCAGATAGGGCATGATTCGAGCGGGCCCGGCTACTCTTCCACCAGGTAATTGATGTCGTGTTTGAAGATGAAGAGATTCGGCTGGCCGTCGCGGGTCAGGCGGATGAAGGACTGATCGTAGTACTCGATCGTGCCCGTCACCTCTTCCCCGTCGGCCATCCTGACGCGAACCGGTATCGCGTTCTCGATCAGGCGCTTCAGGTACTTGGCTTCCTCGAAGGTTTGTTCCGGGGCGCGCGCGGATTTTCCAGCCTGCTGTGGCGTCGTGCTCACTGTGTGCCTACCGTTTCTTCTTCGCGCGGATATCGGCGTCTACCGAATTGTTGGGGTCCGACGGGCCGCCGCCGCTACTCTCCGCCTCTCCATAATAGCCGTTACGCGCGAACACCTGCAATTTGCCGGTTTTCTCGCGCACCTCCAGCTTATGCCATTTGTCCCTGGTGAGAGGCACGTCGTGGGGATAGAATCCCAGGACATATTCGGTCCTCAGGTCGGCGACGATCTGGGTGAAGGCCTTGTCCAACTGGGCATTCGGCTCGGGGAAAAACGGGCGCCCGCCGGTGCCCTGGGCGATGTAGGTGAGGAAAGCCTCGCCGCCGCGGTTGCGTCCGGCGTCGCTGGTAACCGGCAAAACCACCACCGGGTAGACCACCGCGTCGGCCAGTTGCGCGGCCTGCAAGGCATCGTGGGAATTCCATTTGCTGGTGGTTTCGCCGCCATCGCTGACGATGACCATCGCCTTGCGCCCCTGGCGCGGCTCCAGTTCCCGCGACACCAGGCAGATGGCGTCGTACAGGGAAGTGCCGGCCGTTCCGTGGATGCGCTTGAGCGCCAGGTTCAGGGAGGCGTGGTCGTGGGTGAACCCGTGCTCCTGCCGCACCTGGTCGTCGAACGCATAGACGGCCACGCGGTCTTCCGGATTGCCCTCGGCCAGCAGGGCGCGCACGAACTTGCCGGCGGAATCGATTTCGTAGGCGAGGTCTTTGGCCGTCGAGCCGCTCACGTCCACCATCAGGGCCACGGAAAGCGGCTGGTCGGTCTGCCGCTCGAAGTGCGCGATTTCCTGCCGCACGCCGTTATCGTAGACGTCGAAATCGTCCTTGCGGAGAGATCCGACGATCGCCCCCGTCCGGGTCTTGACGGTGGCGATGATGCGGACCAGGTTGACGTTGACGCGGATGACGGGAGTCTGCTGCGCTACCAGCCAGCTTGCCGCCGCCAGCGCCACGGCGGGCGCGGCGAGTTGCGCCGGTCTAGCCCGCCACCGGAACATCGCGGTCCCACTCCCCTTCCACCCACACTTCGCCGTCGGCGAAATGCTCCTTCTTCCAGATGGGAACGCGCTTCTTCAACCGGTCGATGCCGGCGGAGGCGGCCTCCAGCGCGGCGCGGCGATGCGGCGCGGTGGCAATCACGGCCACGCTGGTCTCGCCGATCAGGAGCCGGCCCAGGCGATGCACCAGCGCCACACGGGTGAGCGAGAAGTCGCGGGCGAGCTCGCCGCCGATCTGCGCCATCATTTTGAGCGCCATCGGTTCGTAGCATTCGTAATCCAGGCAGAGTGTCGGCCGGCCGCCCGTGTGGTTGCGGACGGTGCCCGCGAAGGTGGCCACGGCCCCCTCGGCTCCCGTCAGCAACCGCGCGACGATGGCCTTGGGTTCGATCGTCTGGCGGGTGAGAGCGAAGTAATTCCCGGCGCTTTGGATTTCCCGCGGATCGGGCGAGACGCCTCCCGAAACCGGCGGCAAAAAAGCGATCTCGTCGCCCTCGGAGACGGGCGTGGCAGGCGCGGCAAACTCCCGATTGCGCGCGATGACAATGCTGCGGGCCAGTTCGCCGAGACGCGGCTGGCGGGTTTGGTAGAGGTCGAAGACGGCGCGCAGGTCGCAGCCCGCGGGCAGATCGATCTCCTCGCTGGAGGTCCCCACGAGGTCCTTCAACTGGCCGAAAAACAGGACACGAACGCGCATTCTTGGAACCCGGCTTTCAGTCTACCAGACGATTCCGCGGGGCCTTCGGTTGCAGCGAGTTACAATGAATTTCCCCATGAACACTCCCGCCGACAGGCCGCTTGTCGAAGCCCGCATCCGGGTGCGCTACGCCGAAACCGACCAGATGGGCGTGGTCTACTACGCCAACTACCTGGTGTGGATGGAAGTGGCGCGCATGGAATGGTGCCGCGCCCGCGGCGTGGATTACCGCCAGATGGAACGGGAGGAAGGCGTCGCTCTGGCGGTAGCGGAGGCCAGTTGCCGGTACCGGTCTCCAGCGCGTTTCGACGACGAGGTGGCCATCCGCGTATGGGTGGAAGAGGCCAGCTCGCGCATGGTGACCTTCCACTATGAAATGCGGGTGGCCGAGGGCGAGCGGCTGGTGGCCACCGGCGAGACGCGGCACGTGTTCGTCGGCGCAGGCATGCAGAAGGCGCGGTGCCCGGTGAGGTACCGGGCGCTGTTCGGGATGGGCGGAGACCAGCCGGTCGAGGGCTGAGGGCTGGCTGTCTGAATGCCGTTCGACGATTCGCTGTCGTACCATACGATTGAAGGCAGGACCGGACGCACCGGGGTGCTCGGAGAAATGTGATCCCGATGGCGTGGTCGGCGGCCTGAAGGCCGGAAAGGCACCGCCATGGAACTGAAATCCGTCAAGATTTGCAACTTCAAAGCGCTCCAGAACATCCAGCTCACCGAAATCCCCAACTTTGTGGTTGTTGTGGGCGCCAACGGATCGGGCAAATCTACCCTGTTCGACGTGTTCGGCTTCCTGCGCGACTCTCTAGCGGGAAACGTCCGCCAGGCCCTCGATGCGCGCGGACGCTTCCTGGAGGTTGTCACTAGAGGCCACGAGAGCGAATCGATTCTCGTAGAACTGCAAGTCGGTCTGCCTATCGCCGGCAGACCGCGGCTGGTTACGTACCACCTGGAGGTCGGGCTTGCCGACGACCGGCCGGTGGTCAGACGTGAGTTCCTCAAGTACAAGCGAGGCCGCTACGGAGCGCCCTTCTACTTCCTGGATTTCCGTAATGGCTCTGGGTATGCCATCAGGAACGAGGAGGATTTTGACAAGCCCGACGAGGAGCTCCAGCGGGAAGAGCAGCATCTGGAATCGCCGGACATTCTCGCTATCAAAGGGCTCGGGCAGTTTCAGCGGTTTCGCGCCGCCAGCGCGTTGCGCCAACTGCTGGAGAATTGGCACGTTTCGGATTTTCACATAAGCGCCGCGCGGGGGCGTAAGGAAGCCACGGGTGTCACAGAGCACCTCTCGGAGACAGGCGAGAATCTGCCGCGGGTTGCCCAGTATCTCTACGAGAACCACCGTCCAATCTTCGAGAAGATTCTCCGCCGAATGCAGGAGCGCGTTCCCGGTATTAGCGGTGTGGAACCGGAACTCACACAGGACGGCTATCTCATCCTCCGTTTCCGCGACGGCACATTCAAGACCCCCTTCCTGGACCGTTATGTCTCCGATGGGACCATCAAGATGTTCGCGTATCTCGTGCTGCTCCACGATCCCAAGCCCCACCCCCTACTCTGCATCGAGGAACCGGAGAACCAACTGTATCCGACCCTGATGAGCGAACTTGCCGAGGAGTTTCGCGATTATGCCCGGAGGGGCGGGCAAGTGATGGTGTCAACGCATTCCCCGGACCTCCTGAATGCCGTGCTGCTGGAGGAGGTTTTGTGGCTCGTAAAGAAGGATGGGCTTTCGGAGATCCGCCGCGCTAAGGACGACCCGCAGGTCAAGCATTACATGGAGCATGGAGACAAGATGGGATACCTCTGGAAGCAGGGGTTCTTCACTGGGGCGGATCCGGCATGAGGGAACTCGTGTTTTTTCTTGAGGAAGAATCCGCCAAGGTTCTATTGGAACGTATCTTTCCCCGCATGATACCTCCGGAAAGCCGGATTCGTCCGCGCTTCATCGTGTTCGAGGGTAAACAGGATCTTGAGAAGCAGTTGCCGGGCAGGCTGCGGGGGTACTTGAATCCGCGGGCGCGCTTTATCGTGATGCGGGATCAAGACCAGGCCGATTGCCGAAAGGTGAAAAAGTCCCTTGCGAGATTGTGTGCAAAGGCTGGACGCGCTCAGGCCATAGTGAGAATCGCTTGCCGCGAATTGGAGGCCTTCTACCTTGGTGACCTTCTGGCCGTCGAGTCGGGGCTGGGCATTGACGGACTCGCGGGCAAGCAAGATCGGGCAAAATATCGCGAGCCCGACCGGCTGGTCTGCCCGTCGCGCGAGTTGCAGAGGCTTACCGGCAAACGCTACCAGAAAGTCGCTGGCTCACGTGCGATAGCTCCGCATCTCAATTTGACGGCGCCCCGGTCAAAGAGCTTCCACCATCTCATCCGGGCAATTCGCAGCGCGAGCGACGACCTGCGAGAAACCGGCGGGTGAGATTCCGCAGGGCTCGCGAAACCCGCCGCAGCCTGGTTTCCAGTGCGCGCCGCGATTTGAAGACCAAGCCGCGCGAACAATCATGCGGTGCGCCCGATGATATTCCTCTTTTCCTGTCCCGCCAGATTCAAGGCCGCAAGTGACGGGCGCGTGCCGAGGGAGTTCGTAGAGCTTCCGCGCGTTGCCACGGACGGCAAGGACGTGCGCGAAGCCATGGAAAAGGCCATCGACGTCCTCGGCTCGGACCTTTCGATACGGCTGTCCCAAAAGGAAGAACTTCCGAATCGGTTGCCGGTAAAGCGGGGACGGCGGATGGTTCCGGTGCCGCTTCGGGATGGCTGGGGAGCGTCCAGTCGAGGGCTGAAGCATCGCCGCGGGTCACGGCAGAGCTTCCAGAAACCGGTCGATCCCCGCCGGGTCGATGTAGAAATGCGGCGAGGTCCGCACCCACCCGGCCCGCGGCGCGGCGATGATGCCACGTTCTCGAAGCCCGCGGACGATGGCTCCGGCTTCGATGCCCGCCTTGCGGAAGCTGACAATTCCGGCGCCGTTTTCCGGAGTCCGATTGCCCATCACTTCGTAGCCCAGCGCCTGGACACCGGCGGCGATGCGGTCGCCCAGGCCCTGCACCACGGGCGCGATTTCCCGCGGATCGACCTCCAGCAGGAACTTGATCGCCGCTTCCAGACCGAAGAGCCCGATGGTATTCAGCGTGCCGCACTCATACCGGCCGGCATCCTGGCGCAGGGACATGTCGCGCGAGGCGTAGTCGGCATAATGGGCGACGTTGGTCCAGCCGAACTCGACGGGAAACACGCGGTCCTGGAGCGCCTGGCTGACGTAGAGAATGGCGCAACCCTCCGGCCCGAGGAGCCACTTGTGGCCGTCGGCCGCCAGGGCGTCGATTCCGCAGCGCACGTCGATGGGGAACGCGCCCAGCCCCTGAATGGCATCCACCAGAAAGATGCAGCCGTTGCGGCGGCAGATTTCGCCGATGGCCGGAATGGGCGCGCGGTATCCGCTGAGGTACTGGACGAAGCTGATGGCGAGCAGTTTGGCCCCGCGGCTGGCCTGGTCGATTCGGTCGAGCGGGTCCTCGGCGGAGAGCCAGGTGACCGCGACGCCGCGCTCTTCCAGGCGCTTCCAGGGATAGAAATTGGCGGGGAACTCCTCGCGAAAGCCCACAACGCGGTCGCCCGGTTTCCAGTCCAGGCCCATGGCGACGGTGGCGATTCCCTCGGAGGTGTTCTTGACGAGGGCGATCTCGCCGGCCTGGGCGCCGATCAGCGCCGCCGCGCCGTCGCGCACGCCCTGGTAACAGGCCATCCACTTGTCGTAGTGCAGGCTGCCGAACTGCAGGCAATCGTCGGCCAGCCACTTCATGGCGTCGGCGGCCGGCTTGCACAGCGGCGCCACGGCGGCGTGGTTGAGGTAGAGCAGGCGTTTGGAGACCGGGAATTGGTCCGCGTACCGCTGCCAGAGCGGCAAGGCGGGGGATGGGGTGGTGGTGTCGAGAGGCATTCCTTATAAGATACGGCAAGGCGGAGGGGAGCGGCCAACGGTGCGCCGGACGCTTGACGCGGATCTGAGGCCGGGCTAGGGTAGAAACAGGAAGCACTCGCATGACCATCGAAATTACCCGGCCCGAGATTGAATCGCTGATTCACCAGCGCCTTCAGAGCGGAGCGTTCGTGGATGCCCAGGACGTCATCCTTCAGGCGCTCCGCTCGTCCGCGCCGGAGACGGGACCGGTGCTCGACAGGCAGAGGGCGCTGGCGGCGGGCGCACGCATCCGCGAATTGAGCAAAGGGCTAACGCTCGGCGGCCTGACGATCAGGGACCTGATCGATGAAGGGCGTCCGTGAGCCGGTTTGTCCTCGATAACACCGTAACCATGGCGTGGTGCTTCACCGAGGAAGCGACCGACTTCACGAGAATGCTGCTGAGCCGCCTGTCAAACCTGACCGATAGCGCGGTGGTTCCCGCCCTGTGGCTGTACGAAGTGGTCAACGTGGTCGAACTCGCGGTCCGAAAGGGCCGTATTCCGGGAGAGAAGGCAGTCGCCTTCCTCGAAAGCCTTGCCGACTTGCCAATCGAAGTCGAAGATCCGAGCCGGACGCAGGTGTTCGTGGATGTGCGGGCACTGGCCGGCCGATACCAACTCACCGCCTACGACGCAGCGTATCTTGAACTGGCGAATCGTCACAAACTGCCCATCGCGTCGCTCGACAAAGCGTTGTCGAGAGCTGCGCTGGCGGCTGGTGTCGATGCGGTTCAGGTGTGACGAACAAGGCGCCCGTTTCCAGGGGCGAGGGGGGCCAGCCGTTTCGGAACCTCAATAACGCAGAATCCGATAAGCCATTGAGAAGACGGGACAGGGTGGCTCGGACGTAGCTTGTCTCAGAACCCGCCTATTTTCGCGCTCGCTAATTTGCATTGCACTGCGACTGTTCTTGTAGTAGTATTACGTCAAGATGGAGTTTGAACCAAAAGGCCCCGAGGCTGCCCGCCTCCGCCAACGCAAATTTGCGCTGCTTCGCCAATTCCAACTCCCCCAGGATCTGCTTCCGGGCTCTCTGTCCGTCAGCCATACCCGCTGCGGGAAGCCCACCTGCCATTGCGCCAAGGGAGACGGCCACCCCGCTTGGTCGCTGACTTTTATGGCCGCGGGTAAGAAGCGGGTCGAGCGCATTCCCAAAGACTGGGTGGACGACGTCCGCCAGCGCGTCGCGGCCGGCCGCGCCTTTCAGGACGCTCTGCGCGAGGTCCTCGCCGCCAACGCCGAGTTGCTCGTGCTGCGGCGCAAGCAGCAGCCCCGTTGAAGGGACCGCATGTTCGCCAAATCCAAAACTACGCCTGTCACTGTCTGGGCCTGAAGTCCTACTTCCACCGGCCGGGCGACGGCCGGGTCCACCCCCACATCCCCGCGCGAGATCTGGTCTGGGCAGTGGTGATCGGACATATTCTGCGCGCCGTGAGCTTCTTGCGCCTGGAATGGTTGGCGCATTCCCCGGTGCGCACGGAACTGAGCTTGAAAGGTCGGTTCGGGGATGACGCCTTGGCCTACTGCACCGAGCGCATGGACCCTGAAACGACGCGATTGGCTCTGGCGTCCGCGCTCCACCAGGCCAAGCGCAACAAGGCCTTCGAAAACAGCCCCTTCATCGGATTGGCGCTGGACGGAACAGGCGCGGGACGTACGTACAAAGAGCCTTGCGCGTTGTGCGACCCGGTGAAGGATCCCAAGGGCGAGGTCCACGGCTCGCTGCATCACTTTGTGCTCATCAGTGTGGTGGGCACCGGTTTAACACTGCCAGTGGATGTGGAGCCCTACGGACCGGGCGACAGCGAGTATGCCGCCGCACAGCGCTTGCTGCGGCGCGCGGCAGCCCACCTGGGACCGCGCTTTGCCGACTATGTCGTGGGAGACGGCGCTTACGCCACGGCCCCTTTCCTGCACACCACCGGGGATGTCGGACTGCCGGTTGTGGCACGCCTCAAAGAGAACCTGCCCCTGCTGGCCGCCGCCGTGCGCGCCCGCTTCGATGGCCAACCACCTCAGGCTGTGTACCAGGTGGGACACGACCGCGTCGAGGTCTGGGACGCGGATGACTTCGCCCCTTGGGAAACCCTCGACTGGCCTGCCGTGCGTGTGCTGCGCTACCACCAGCACAAACGCGACGGCACCGTCGTCGAAGCCGAATGGCTGACCGACTTCTCCATTGCCAAACTGGGCAGCCTGAGCTTCTACCGCATGGCCAAAAGCCGCTGGGAGATCGAGAATCAAGGCTTCAACGACGGCAAGAACCGCTATGGCATGGAGCACATCTGCCATCACCATCCCAACAGCATCCTGATCGTATGGCTGCTGACCGCACTGGCCCTGGTGATCGAACGCCTCTACCGGTTGCGCTACCTGCACCGTGGCGAGCATGGCGTGCGCTCCGCCATGGACTTGTTCACCTATCTCTGGTTGAGCTTGGGGAGCAGCAGTCCGCCCGACACCGGTTGACGCCCACGCCGTGCGGACGGCTGGCACCGCTCCGTTGCTCTTTGACAACTCGACCCTCTTCCCGTGGAGTCATGCCCCGCCAGGAGACCCCCGTCGTTCGACGGCCAGTAGGAACGCTGCCCCCCCCGCGACCCACATCCACTCCACTGCCCCCATTTCTGTCTCGCGCCAATTCCGAGACTGCTGGAGGGGGGCCCGACCAATTGACTGCCTCCGGGCGGTACGATAAGTTAAGACAGCATGGATCTCACGGTTCAGATTCCGGACGATGTCGCCAGGAGCATGAGCGCTGCCGGTGGGGATCTGGCGCGGCGCGCCCTGGAAGCGCTGGCTCTTGAGGAATTCAAGAGCGGACATCTCACCAAGCCGGAGTTGCGGCGCATGCTGGGTTTTGGGACGCGGTACCGGCTGGACGGGTTCCTCAAGTCCCATGGCGTATACGAAGACTACACCATGGAAGATTTTGAGCGTGACCGCGACGCCCTGAAACAATTGGGATTCTGACCGCCGAAACGGCGCTCTGGGCGATTTCTCCTCTGAAGTCCGGCTCCCGTCAACGGAACGAAACGCCCGACCCCCGGGAAGTGGTCCCGCGCCCGCGATCCGAAATCCGCCCCCCCGGAGATACTCCCCTCGACGCCATCCCCGCCTCCGGCGACTTGGCCCTGTCACCGCCGTCCGCACTCCGCCGCCTTTCCTTCCTCGCCCCGCTACAATCGAACCATGCGCATCCTTCTCTTCAGCGGCAAAGGGGGCGTGGGCAAAACCAGTCTCGCCGCGGCCACCGGGTCTGCAACTTTCGCGGCTAGGGTACCGCACGCTGGTGATGAGCGTCGATCCGGCGCACAGCCTCGCCGACGCGTTCGACCTCGCGACCGACCTGTTCCACGGCAAGGCCGGCGATCCCTACCCCATCGACGAGCGGCTGGCTATCCACGAAGTCAATATCCAGAAGGAGATCAAACGGAACTGGCGCGATATTTCCTCCTATGTAACTGCGGTGCTGCGCACCACCGGCATCGGCGACGTCGAGGCCGAGGAGCTGGCCATCCTGCCCGGCATGGAGGAGTTGACCGCCATGATGTACGTCAACCAGTTCCGGCGCGAGGGGACTTACGACGTCATCGTGCTGGATTGCGCGCCCACGGCGGAATCCCTGCGCTTCGTCAGCATGCCGACCACTCTCGAGTGGTACATGAAACATATCTTCCCGTTCCAGCGCGGAATACTGAAGGCGGTGCGGCCGCTGGCGAATCGCGTGTCGCCGGTGGAGTTACCGCCCGATAACTACTTCGTCAACATCCAATCGCTGTTCGCGAAACTGGAAGGCATCGCGGAACTGCTGGAAGATCCGCGGACCACCAGCGTGCGGCTGGTGACTAATCCCGAACGCATGGTGCTGCGCGAAACCCAGCGGGCCTTCGTGTATTTCTCGCTGCACGGGTTGACGGTGGATGGCGTGATCGCCAACCGGGTGCTGCCGGCGTCGGTGACGGACGCGTACTTCGAGGAGTGGCGCAAATCGCAGGCGGCGATCCTGGACGAAATCGACAAGTACTTCGCTCCCGTGCCGGTGAAGCGCGTGCCGCTGTTCACCCACGAGGTGCTGGGCGGCGAACGCCTGGCGGAACTGGCGCGGGCGCTCTACGCGGAAACGGAAGACCCGGCGGCGGTGGTGCGGACCGAAGCGCCCTATACCTTCACCAAACGGGACGGGTGCTACGAGGTGCGCCTCAGCCTGCCGTTTGCCGCCAAGGGCGAAGTGAGCCTGTTCAAGAAGGGCGACGAGCTGGTGGTGGAAATTGGCACGCTGCGCCGGCACATCGGGCTGCCCACCTCGATGGCGGGGCTTTCCCCCGGCCGCGCGAAGTTGGAGAATAAGGTACTGACCGTGGAAATGAAGGAGAACTGAAATGGAAGAGAAAACCGCCTCCGCCGCGGCGCCGGCCCCGGCTCACGATCATGGCTGCTTGCTGTGCACCATGGCGCTGCCGCTGCTGGAAAGCTGCTTTCCGGAAGCCACGCGCGACCATTTCCGGGCGTCGCGGGTGGAATTTCTGAAGGGGCTGCGAAGCCTGCTCGACGCCCGCATCGCCCATCTGAGCAAAGAGGAAGAACACAAGGGCACGCACGTTACGGTGGAGTAAGAGTAGCGGCGGCGCCCGAGCCGGCGTTGTACAATGCAGGGTTCGGCCCTGCGTGCTTATGCTGTTGCCATCGTCACTATACGCGCTCACTGTCGGTCGGCCCGCCGCGCCGTTCTTCGATGCCACCACCATCGCGATCCTGGTAATACTCGGGGCATTGGGCGCAGGCGGGATCTGGCTCCTGGCTGGCGGCAATAAGGGGCCGGATGTCTTGCTCCGGCGAGGCGCCCGGCTGGCGATAACGGGCCGCTACGCCGAGGCGGAAGCCTGCTTTCGCAAGGCCCTGGCCGACGATTCGAATCTCTCGCCTCTCTTGCGGGCGAGGTTGCTGGTCGCGCTCGGCGAAACGCTGATGGATCTGGACCGCCAGGACGAGTCGCGGCAATACCTGGAGGCGGCGCTGGTGATGGATGACCCACAGGGCGAGTGCCGTGCCAGCCTGGCGGACCTGACGCTGCTGCGGGGCGCCGATCCGCGGAGAGCTCTCAACCTGGCGGAAGAAGCCATTGAGGCAGGTAAAGATGAGCTTGGCGACCTGGCCTCCGGCGAGGGTATCGGTGAGCGCTTAGCCAGCTTTATCCGCGCGGGGCGGTGGGCGCGGAGGGCGTGGGCGCTGGCTTTGCTGGAGCGCCAGGCGGAAAGCCAGGAGTCCATCGATTTTGCCTTGAAGCTGGTGGCTCCCGTCCTGATGGGGCTGTCCCGCAGCGATAGTTACAAAGTGCCGGCCACTACCCCGGCGTCGCTTTGTCTGGCCGGGGTCCATTGGCGCGCCGGCGAGGCGTTCCTCGCCATGGGACAAACCGATGCGGCGCGGGAGCACTTCCGGATTGCGAGCGACCTGGATCCTCAAAGCAAGTGCGGCGATCGCTGCCGCCAACACCTCGAACGCCTCGGGACGGCCGCTGGATAAGGAAGACGAACGGAGAATTCACCCCCGGTCTCCCGATGTCCCATCCGCAGCGTCACTCCCCCGCCGCGATCCCCAATTCACGCAGCAGCCCCGTGGCCTTGTAGATCTTCTGCAACGCCGCCACGATTCCCGTCGTGGATACGTGAACGGCGCGCGCGGCGTCGTCGGCGTACATGTAAGTCAGCGCGATGCTTTCCAGGTTACCGTCGAAAGTAACTCCCACTATCTCGCCCTTGGTGTTCACCACCGGGCCGCCGGATGCGCCCGCGGTGATGTCGCAGGTGCTTACGAAATTCATGGGCGTCACCAAGTCGAGCGAGGGCTTGGCATCCATCCAGCGTGGCGGCAGGGTGTACCGCTCCTGACTGTTGGCGGCCAGGTGGAACAGACCGCCGAAGGTGGTGGCGTCCAGCACGGGGGCTTCGGTGCGGTCCTTATACGCCTTGGCGACGCCGAACGCGAGGCGCGGCGTGCCGGTGCCGTCGGGATAATCGGCCGCGCCGAACAGGCGATAGCGGTACTGCGCGATGCGTTCGGCGGCGGAGGCTTCCAACGAGTCGATGGCGTCCTGGTGCCGCTTGCGGACGCGTCGCGCGGGTTCATCGAGCAGGCGAGCCAGGCGAATCATGCCATCGGTGGAAGCCGCGGCGGCGGCCTTGTCGCCGGCCAGCCGTTTGCGCTCGGCCACGTCATGCAGCTTCGTGGAATGCACCGCCTCTTCGGCCACCTGCGCAGAGGTCTTGTTGCCGAAGATCGCCTTGACGGGGACTTCCTTCTCGTTCATGGGCTTGATTTCGTCGAGGTAGCGCGTAAGCAGGGCGATCTCCACGCCATCCTCGATGGGCGACGGCGCGTAGAGCGATTGCTCGAGCGAATCGAGCGCGGTGTCGCGGAACTCGGCCAGCCGCTGGTCGTTCGGTTTGCCGCGCTCCTCCCCCAGCCGGACCACCTGGCGGGCGATGCGGAACAGATCGGAACCCACTGCGCCGGGGCTTTCCAGGACTTCGTATTGCCGCTCGGACGATGTCCCCCAGGTGCGGTAGGCGGTGGCCACGTCGTCAAACACTTTGACGCCTTCCACGCCCAGCTTGGGATCGTGCTGCACGGCGGAGCGGAGCTTGCGCTCGAAGTTGGCCTTGCGGGCGAACAGGAAGTCGTCCTTGAGCCCGATGAGGCGGCCGGCGGTGAACTTGTACTCGCCGGCCAGCGTGACCAGCGTCAACTGGGCGGCTTGCAGGTTGGCGGCGCTCTTGCCGCCGAAGGCGATCAGGTCGGCGATGCGGTTGGCCAGGCGGGTGACCGCTATCGGCAGTTGCGTGTCGCGGTAGAAGGTAAGCTGCGCCACGGTGGAGAGGCGCGCGGTCGCCCCGGGACTGCCGGCGGCGAATATCGGGTCGTCGTCCTTGACCGGTTCGGAGTTCCACTTGAAGTAGTTGGGCGTTTCGGCGGGCTGGCCGCCCTCGTAGGCGCGGAGGAAGGCGAAATCCAGGCCGTAGCGTTGGAACGTGCGGCTGTCGGGATTGCCGCCGAAGAAAGAGACGGCCCGCTCGGGCGCGAATACGAGGCGCAGGTCGGCGTAGCGTTTGTACTGGTAGAGATCGTAGCGCTCGCCGGAGTGAAGGTTGACCACGGAACAGACGTTGCCCGAAGTCTCCGCGCAGGATTTCTCCAGGCGTGCGATGGCGGCGTTGCGCTTCTCGAGCGCCTGCGACGCGGCCTTCTCGGCGGCCGCGGTTTTCACCGGCGTCTTGGAGGCTTCGGCGGCGGGTTCCTTGATCTGGCTGGTGACGTCTTCGAGTTTCAGCAGGACGGCGGCCTCCAGGCCGGGGCAGCGAAGTTCTTCCTGCCGCGTGGCCGCGTAGAAACCGTCCCGCAGGTAGTCGTGACCGGCGGCGCTCAACTTGGCGATGCAATCGGTGACCACGTGGTGGTTGGTGAAGACCAGCCCGCGAGCGGTGACGAAAGATCCCGATCCGCTGCCCAGCCGCATGGAGGCGAGCTGTATGTGCGCGAGGAACGCATCGGTGACGTCGAAGCCGTACTTCTTGGCGACGGCGTCCTTGGGAAACTGGTTGAACAACCAGAGTCCTTCATCGGCCGCCGCCGGCAAAGCCAGGGCGATAACGAAAAGCAATCCGCGAGGAATCATTGCCACTCCAAGACTACAGTTTACGGGTTTCGGCATGCCGCCTTCCAGCAACGGCAATGTGGCGCGGAGTTCCATTATCTGAGCGAAAAGACGGCCGCCCGGACGCCACCGCGCTTGACAAGCTAAGCAATTAGTACTAAATCTTAAAACATGATGCTCCGCACAGGCGCCGTGGCCGTGGTATTCGGTCTTTGCGCGATGGCGCAGGAGGCCGCGCCCGACGAGATTCAGCCCCTGCTGACGGCGGGCAACTCGAGCTACCTGCATGGCGATTACGATGCGGCGCGCGCATCGTACGAAAAGGCCCGGGATCTTGCCAAGCTCCGTCCCTTCGACGATCCGGTGCAGTACGAAGCTCCCAAGCGGCTGAGCGCGGCGCTGGCCGCCTTGGGGCAGTACGACGCGGCCAATTCGAACCTGGCGCTGGCGATAGGGTGGCTGGAGCATGTACAGCGGCCGGGCGGATCCCAAAATCCCCGGCGACCTGCTGCAATCCGTGGTGTATCTGAAGGCGCTTAAGGATTACGATGGCGCCGTCGCGGTGCTGGGCCGTGTCATCGGTCTGCACCTGGGGGCCGACCGCAGCTTCGAGAACACCAACGTCGCGGACGACCACAGCCGCCTGGCGCAGGTCTACATGCTGATGAAGATGCCGGACGCGGCCATCCAGTCGCTGACCGTGGCACTGAACATCCGCACCAAGCTGGCGGGTCCGCTGGACGAAACGTTGATCTTCGATCTCGACCGGCTGGGAGCGGTGTACACCGGGACCGAGGCGTACGAGAAAGCCGAAGAGGCGTACCGTCACGCCCTGACGATCCGCGAGTCGCTCCTGGGCAAGGACGACGCCGGCCTGATTCCCGACGTTCGATGGACTGGCCTTCGCGCTGTTCGGCCAGAAGAAGTACGACGAGGCGGAGCCGTTGTACCACCGGCTGATCGACCTGTGGATTGCGTCCACGGCCGCGGATCATCCCATGCTGGCGGTGGCCTGGCAGAAGCTGGGGGTGTTCTACGCCGCGCAGAAAAAGTACGATCTCGCCAAGGAAGCCTACGACAAGGGAATCGCCATCCGTGCGCTGCACCTGGCCACGGGCCTCGCCGAGCAGGCCGCCGACACCCTCACGCAGGGAGATAAGCCCGACAAGCCCGCGGTGATCGCGCTGTACCAGCGGGCGCTCAAGCCGCTCGATCCGCCCGATCCGATGTATGCCGAGCTGCGAAGGGACATCGAGGGGATGATTGCCGAACTCAGCAAGAAGACCAACTCGCAGTGGAAGCCGGCGCCCCCGCCCGTCAGGAAGAAAGAGTAGAAAGGCGCAGGCGAACCGGCTGCGCCTCAAAGAAAGAGCGGCCCCGGTGTTTGTGGGGCGGGCGATCTGCCTGCCCGTCTACCGCGCGCCGCGCCGTTGGCTCGGCTCCACTTTTTTGAAACCGGCGGGAACGGCGAACTGCGCGTCATCCACCGGGCCGGCGGAGAAGCCGCTGAGCTCGGTGGTGGTTTCCATGAGCGACCCGGGGCCCTGCGAGTTCCCGTTGCCGGAGGAGGAGGCATTGGACGTGTCGTCCTGCTTCTTCCGGCCCAATCCGAACCGGCCGCCCAGGGCGCCGGCCAGCGAAGGCCGCGCGGACTGCTGCTGCTGCTGTTGGTCCTGCTGCGGCGGCGGCTGGGACGCGTCGCCAGACGGCCCGGAGGGCTGGCCCGCGCCGGTCATGCTCATGGTCTGGTACACCGGAACGCCATCCAGCTTGCCGATTTCCTTGAAGGCTTCCGCCATGCCCTTGGCCAGGTCGGCGCGGCCCGCGGCCGCCTGGGAGCCGGGGGTCCAATCCAGCCTCTCCGCCATGCGGCGATAAAAATCGCGCACTTCCCGGTATCCCGGCACGGACGGAGCCAGCCAGACATCCAGGTTGACGACCAGGCCTCCGGTTTGACCGGACTGCTGGTCGGTGGCCTCCGCCTGCATCTTCACCATCAGTTCCCTGGTATCGAGCCCGCCGATTTGCCTGGTGTTGCCGGTCGGATTGGCGGACACCTTGAACTTCACGTCGCCGCCCTTCTGCTGCTCCATTTTCTGCGAGGCCTGTTCCATCATCTGCCTCATTTCGTCGAACGTCACGACGGAGTAAGTCTTCTTCTGAAGATCGATTTCCGTGACGGTCTGGCTCGCGAGGTCGATGACGGAGGCGCGGTAGGCGGAGCGATGCGCCATTCTGTCGCCCTTGACGGATATAGTGCTCACCATCGGCTCGCGGGCCTGCTTGGAAAAGACGCCCGCCACCTTCATGGCAGCGGCCGCTACGCCGCCCGTGATGGCGGTCTTCTCCTGGTAGCTGAAGTCGGCCAACAGCGAGGAAGCGGCCAGGACCGTTATGACAGTTCCCGTTACGAAATGACGAGTCACGATAAACCCTCCTGACGCCTATCGTATGACACGAATGCGCGCGATACAATGACAGATCGGAGAGGAGGGTACTGTGAACGATCTCACCATCCGGCCGACGCTGAAGTTCATCAAGGTGGGCGCGACTCTCGCGGCCATCGCGTTTCTGGGGCTGGAGTTTCTGTACTTCACCTATTTTCGCTGCTGCGGCTACGGCAGCGGGAACGACTGGTTGATGGCGCTTCCGCCGCTGGTGTTGCTGTGGCCGCTTGAGCGCTGGATTCGCCGGCAGTGCAGTAAGGCCACGATCAGCGGAGAACACCTGCGGTATCAAACCGGCGTGCTGTCCCGCACCACGCGCAACATCCAGCTTCCCAAGCTGCAGGACGCGCGCGTGGAACAGCGCCTGCTGCAACGCTTCTGCGGTGTGGGCAACCTTTCGCTCGAAACCGCGGGCGAAGCCAGCCGGCTGACAATTCCCAACGTGGACGATCCCCAGGCGCTGGCCGACGAGATCATGAGGCGGGCGCAGGCGGGCGCGGCGTCCGGCCGCAGCGGCGTGTAGGCTCAACCCGTGGGCGGGATGGCCGTCCCACGCGATCCCTCAGCGACGGCCGGGAGCCGTGCGGCGTTGGTACAACTGGTAGTATCGAACGATCAGCGGGGGCTCCACCGGAGTATATTCGCGCAGGATCCACGCTTCGATCGCGGAGAAACGGTGGTCGATGTGGGTGGCGTTTGGAAACACCCTGAGAAAATCGGCGCGCGGCATCGGATAGTAGAGAACCCATGCCGGCGGCGAGCGATCGAGAGCACTCAGCGCGGCGGTTTCTTCGCCGCCCCCCATCATCCCAGGCACGAGTTCGGAGTAGAGCGTCGGATTGTCGCCCTGCGTCAGGAAGTAGAAATCGGGCATGATAAAATGTACATACAGAGAGTCGCCCGGATGTACCGTCTTGAGCAGCGCGTCAACCGCCGGCGCTTCGGAAGCTTCTACACGGAGAGTACCCACGGGCGTCGCGACGGAAACCTCGTTTCCCATGCCGCTGGCCGCTTGCGCCAGGAAGATTCCCGCCCAGACCGCCAGAAAGCCGAAAACACAGGCCACCAGCAAGCGCGGAGCGTAGCGGACGATCCATGCGGCCATGAGCGCCGACGGCACGGCCGCGACATATGCCAGGTGCAGCAAATCGGCTCGCGGAAACGCGGTAACGACATAGAGCACCGTACATCCGAGCAGATAGGGAATGGCGTTATCCGCCGCCCAGCGCCGCTCCGCGCGATTGAGCGATAGCGACAGACCCCATGCCAGAAGTGCCGCCAGCGGGAGCGCGGCAGGCAACGCAAAGCAGAACAAGGCGAGCGCTCCGGCCACGCCATGGCCCGCCGCCGTGGCCGCGCCAAAGGCCGCACGGTAGCCGCCGATTACCGAGCCGTAGGGCACGACGTTTATGGTCGAGTAAGTATGCTGGAGCCAGATCATCTGGCGGATGCAGGGCAGCAGCGACCCGGTGGCCGCCAAGGCCGCGGCAATCGCCGCCGAGCCCGCGCACACACCGCACAAGTAAGGGATCGCAAACCGGCGGAGCGGCTTCACCGCCAGGAGCCAAACCAGAGTCGCAGGCGCGAACAGCGCGAGGGACGGCGTACACGCCGCCGCCCCGGCGATCGGAATGCCGGCCACCACCCAGTACCATGCCTTCCGCCGCTCCTGCCCCTCGATGCACAAGGCTATCGACGCCAGCGAGAGAGCCGCGCCATCCATCCGGTGGTGCGCGGCCAGGAGCAACGGCATGGAGGCCCGAAACGCGAAGAACAGGGCTAGGGTGCCCCACGCCGCCCGCCGTCCGGCGAGGCGCGCGGTAAGCCAGAAGACCAGAGCGCACTGGAGGGCGAAATCGAAAATGACCACTACTCGGCCAGCCCACATGGTCAGGCCGAAAACGCGGAAGGCGGCAAGCTGCAACCCGAAACTGCCCGGCCCCATGCAGGCGAAGAAGTCGCGATAGAGCGCCTGGCCGTGGAGCATGCGCTCGGCGCCATCGAGGAAGATGCCTTCGTCGCTGGAAAAGAGCAGGCGGTTGCCGTGCAGCCAAAGCAATCCGAGTAACACCACGGCAAAAACCAGGACCGCCAATGCCCCAATCGTATTGAGGCGCTTCATGGCACGAGTCGGCACGAGGCTCTCCCGGCGGTCCACAGGGCCCGTACTGGCTGGCCAGGTCTGCGACCGTGTGATTTGGTGGCATTGCCGGGCCGCTCGCTCACGCTCGCGGTTCCGAACGGACCCACGGCCGTGAGGGAGTGGCCCGTGGCAAAGGAACAGTATCTTGCGGTCATGGCACCAGTACCATGACCGCGAGGTTCGGCGCTATTCCGAAACCGTTCGCTGAGAAGCTGTGAAGAAATCGGTTGGCAGGCGGAAGCGCCTGCCCCACCTCGCTGCAAGTCCTTCGAATGCAATGTGGGACAGACGCTTTCGTCTGTCAACCCGGCAGTCCGGCCGATTTCTTCACAGCTTCTGAGGAAGTGGTCTCCGGCAAAGGCACTGAACCACGCGGCCGGAGACCTAGGTCTGCGACCGTGCGATTTGGCGCCATTGCCGGGCCGCTCGCTCACGCTCGCGGTTCCGAACGGAACCACAACCGTAAGAGAGTGGCCCGTGGCAAAGGAACGGTATCTAGCGGTCATGGCACTAGCGTTGTACGGAAAGACCGGGTCGAGATGGGGGCCTCTGTCCGGAGCCGCTGGCAGCAGGCCACGAAGCGGAAGTGTTGGCGTGCGCCCGCGCCGCCAGGACTTCCATCGCCGGGCCATTTCAGACGGCGCCAGTTCGCCGCCGGCGGCTGAAACCGGCCCCCGCGGGAACATCCTAGCTCGCAGGCAAGCCGGGGCAATCGATCCCCCACACTTGCGGCCCACGCCGGCGGCGCGGCGGATTGGCACTCTGCGCAAGGGCAACGCGCTTCTAAACGCCATGGCGGTATGGTGGTTCCATAAGTCCGCTTCCGCGTGCGCACCAGCGGCCGGTCCCGCCGTCCGGCGGATTCCCGGAGAACGGGTTGGAGTCCGAGAACCGGCGACAGGCACGGCGGATCATGCGCGATTCTCTACTCACTGTATCACTCCGGGGCGCCACCTAAGGGCCAGGTTTGGTCATCGCCTATCGGAACAGCGGCGTCTCGCGCTCCAGGTCGAGCAGCCGTTTCTTGAGCGGGAGGCCGCCGCCATAGCCTACCAGTTTGCCGCCGCCTCCGATCACGCGGTGACACGGCACCCCGATCGAAATCGGGTTGGCGCCGTTGGCCGCCCCGACCGCGCGCGCAGCTCCTTGCGCTCCGATGGCGCGGGCAATCCCGGAGTAGCTTCGCGTTTCCCCGTAGGGAACCGTCAGAAGCTGGTGCCAGACGCGCAACTGGAAATCCGTGCCGCGCAGGTCGAGCGGCAAGTGGAATTCCCGCAACCGGCCCGCGAAGTAAGCCCGCAATTGGCTGGCGGCCTCCACCAATAGCGGATGCTCCCGCTCGTATCGCCCTTCCGGCGGCCCGGAAAAGCGGAGCAGTATCCGCAGAATCCCATTATCGGACGCAACCAACCGGAGGTTTACGCCATCTATCAATATCTCATCGGTCCAGGCCATCATGGAAACGCCTGCTATAATCGTAAACAACTGTCTTTATGCCGCTTAAGCCCATTTTGCCCAACATCGGGCACGACAAGAAGATATTTCTGCTTCGACCGCGAGGGTTCTGCGCCGGGGTGGTGCGGGCGATCGACGTAGTGAAGATCGCGCTCGACTTATACGGGCCGCCGGTTTACGTCCGCAAGGAAATCGTGCATAACAAACACGTGGTGGACGAACTGCGCGAGGCGGGGGCGGTGTTCGTCGAAGAGCTGGAAGAAGTGCCGGTGGGCGCCCGGGCGATTTTCAGCGCCCACGGCGTGGCGCCGGCGGTCCGCACCGAAAGCCAAGAGCGGAAGCTGAACGTCATCGACGCCACCTGCCCTCTGGTCACCAAGGTTCATCTGGAAGCCGTGCGCTTTGCCCGCGACGGCTTCAGTATCGTGTTGATCGGGCACAAGGACCACGACGAGGTGATCGGAACCCTGGGCGAGGTGCCCGATCGCAGCCACCTGGTGGAGACGGTGGAGGATGCCGACCGCCTGGAGCTTCCCGACCCCACCCGCGTGCGCTACCTGACGCAGACCACCCTGAGCCTGGACGAAACCCGCGACATCGTCAACCGCCTCAAGCAACGGTTTCCGCTGATCCAGGGCCCTCCCGCGCAGGACATCTGCTACGCCACCGAGAATCGCCAGATGGCGGTGAAGGCGGTGTCGGAGTTCTGCGACCTGCTGCTGGTGGTGGGCTCGGAGAACAGTTCCAACTCCAAACGGCTGGTGGAGGTGGGCGACAATTTCGGGGTCCGCTCGCACCTGGTCAACGATCGCGGCGACGTGCGCACGGAGTGGTTCGAGGGAGTCAGGAACGTGGCCGTGACGGCGGGGGCTTCGGCGCCCGAGCACCTCGTCTCGGAATTGGTCGAATACTTGCGTGGGTTCGGTTTCCGGGAGATGGAAGAGATCGAGCTGGTGGAAGAAGACGTGCGGTTTTCCTTGCCCTCGGAGCTTGTGGTTTCGATTCGATGAGCGCACACGTGCAGACCCGGACGACGCTGGAAACCGCGGCCGAAGCCGCCATGCGGGCCGCCGCCGCGCGCCTGGAGGGGTTGCAGCAGCGTGACGGCCATTGGTGCGCGGAGTTGACCGCCGACACCACTCTGGAGTCCGATTACATCCTGTTCCAACTGTGGCTCTATCCGCCCACCAGTGGCCGCTGGGAGCCGGAAACGCGGTCCCTGATCGAGAAGGCGGCGCGGAGCATTCTCGACCGGCAGCTTCCCGGCGGCGGTTTCAACATTTACCCGGGCGGCCCGCCGGAAGTCAGCGCCTCGGTGAAAGCCTATGTCGCCCTCAAACTGGCCGGCCTGGCCGCGGACGATCCGCGGATGGCGGGCCTGCGGCGGCGCATTCTGGAATTGGGCGGCATCCAGGCGGCCAACAGTTTCGTCAAGGTCAATCTCAGCCTCTTCGGCCTGTACCCGCGCGAGTACTGTCCCAGCATTCCGCCCGAAGTGGCGCTGCTGCCGTTCCGGTTGCTGTACCAGATGTCGTCCTGGACGCGCGCCATCGTGCTGTCGCTGGCCGTCGTGCATGCCGCCAATCCGCGCCGCCCGCTGCCCGAGGGCTTCCATCTCGACGAAATCCGGCTGCCCGGCGTCAGCCTGGATTTTCGCCGCAAGGAGCGGCGCTTCGGCTGGCACAACGCGCTTCTCACCGTGGACCGGATTTTCAAGTGGTGGGAGACCGGCGGCTCGAAGACCTTGCGGCGGAAAGCCATCCGGCGCGCCGAAGCGTGGATGGTGGAGCGCATGGAGCATTCCGACGGCCTGGGCGCGATCTATCCGCCCATGATGTACTCGGTGATGGCGCTGGACGTTTTGGGCTACGCGCCGCGGCATCCCCTTCGGGTGGAAGCCCTGCGCCAGTTCAACCGCCTGATGGTGGACGCGGGCGATCGGTTCTTCTTCCAGCCGTGCTTCTCGCCGGTCTGGGATACCGCCATCGCCGCCTATGCGCTGGCCCAGGCCGGCGCGCCGCGCTCCATCGGGAAAGCCGCCGATTGGCTGATCGCGCGCGAAGTCCGGCGCCAGGGCGATTGGAGCGTGAAGCGCCCCCACATCGAACCCTCGGGCTGGGCGTTCGAATACGAGAACCCGTTCTATCCGGATATCGACGACACCGCCATGGTGATGCTGGGCTTGAGCCGGGCCAAAGGCGGCGACGAGGCGGCGCAGCAAGCCTGTCACCGCCGGGGATTGGACTGGCTGCTGGCCATGCAATCGCGCGATGGCGGCTGGGCAGCCTTCGACGCCGACAACAACTGGGAGTTCCTCCGCCAGGTCCCCTTCGCCGATCACAACGCCATGCTCGATCCCACCTGCGCCGATATCACCGGGCGCGCGCTGGAAGCTCTGGCGGCGCACGGATTGGACCGCGGCCACCAGGCGGTGCGGCGCGGCGTCGAGTGGCTGGTCAAACACCAGGAGGCCGATGGAAGCTGGTACGGCCGCTGGGGCGTGGCGTACATCTACGGCACCTGCTTTGCGCTGCGCGGCCTGGCGGCGGCGGGCGAGAGCGACCGCGAAGCGCACGTCCTGCGGGCGGGCGAGTGGCTGCGCTCCATCCAGAACGCCGATGGCGGCTGGGGCGAAAGCTGCGCCAGCTACGACAATGGCGCGTTCACCGCGGGCGAGAGCACGCCTTCCCAGACCGCCTGGGCCATCATGGGCCTGGTGGCCGGCGGCGACGCCGGCAGCCTCAGCGTGCGGCAGGGCATCGAGTACCTGCTGGAAACCCGGAACGAGGATGGAAGCTGGGACGAGGAGCTGGCTACTGGAACCGGATTTCCCAAGGTTTTCTATTTGCGCTACCACCTCTACAAAGACTATTTCCCTCTGCTGGCGCTCGCTTCGTTCGTAAGCGCGCGTAACGAGAATGGATAGATTATGAAATTCCCGATTTCCATGGTGGCCGGCATGGCCGGATACATTTACAGGAACAAGAAGCGGCCGCGTCCGGAGTGGCAGAAGAACGCCGCGGCGCCCGGTGACGCCTCCAACCCGTTCCGCATCCTGCCTCCCAAGGCCGGCGGGAAACACCAGCCGCATCCCATGATCGGCCGGCGCTTCCCCATCGTGCTGATGCTCGAACCGCTGCACGCCTGCAATCTGACCTGCACCGGCTGCGGGCGCATCCGCGAGTACGAAGCCACCATCGGCGAGCGGGTTCCGCTCGAAGAGTGTCTGGCCGCGGTGGAGGAATGCGGCGCGCCCATGGTCTCCATCTGCGGCGGCGAGCCCATGATGTACCCGCAGATCGGGCAACTGGTGACCGGCATCCTGGAGCGCAACCGGCACATCATCCTGTGCACCAACGGCATGTTCATCCGCAAGCGCCTGCGCGAATTCAAACCCGACAAGCGCTTCTACTTCAACGTGCACCTGGACGGCATGGAGAAGAACCACGATCTGGCGGTGGAGCGCGAGGGCGTATTCCGCGCCGCCATCGATGGCATCCAAGCCGCCAAGGCCGCCGGCTTCCTGGTCTGCACCAATACCACCGTCTACAAGGAGACGGACATGGCGGAGATCGAGGAGCTGTTCGAATACCTGAAGCAGTTCCATGTGGACGGCCACCAGATCGCTCCGGCCTACGGCTACTCGGCGGTGGACGACCGCGAGATCTTTCTCACGCGCGACGACATCCACCGGAAATTTCGCGATTTCGATCGCATCGCCAGGAAGTACAACGTGCGGCAGACCCCCGTTTACATGGAGTTTCTGAAGGGCGAGCGCGAGCTGCCCTGCACCGCGTGGGGCAACCCCACCTACAATACCAAGGGCTGGAAAGGCCCCTGCTACCTGATCACCGACGGCCATTACAAGACCTTCGAGGATCTGATGACGCGCACGCCCTGGGACAGCTACGGTCCGGGCAACGACCCGCGGTGCGAGCATTGTATGATGCACTGCGGTTTTGAGCCGTCCGCGGCATACGGCATCAACGCGAAGTTCGCCGACAACTTCAAGATGATCGCCTGGATGCTGCGCTAGTGCGGGGCGGGATGGCATCCTGCGGCCCCGCCCGGGGGGCACCCGGAACCGGCCTTCCGGCGAGTGTGCAACGTTGCCCGCCGGCCTGGGGTCCGGGCGTATGAAACCCGTCCTGGTCACCGGCGCTTCGGGCTTCCTCGGCTGGCACGTGGCGCGTGTGCTGCTGTGCCGGGGATACAAGGTGCGGGCGCTGGTGCGTGCCCCCGGCCGGGCGCTGGAACTGGAGGCCGAGTGCGTCCCTGGCGACCTGCGCGACGCCGCCAGCGTCGAGCGCGCCATCGAAGGCTGCGGCCTGGTGTTTCACGTGGCCGCCGACTACCGCCTGTGGGCCGCCGATCCGGGCGAGCTGTACCGGTCCAACGTGGACGGCACGCGCCACGTGATGGAGGCCGCCAGGAAAGCCGGGGTAGAGCGCGTCGTCTACACCAGCACGGTGGGCTGCATCGGCGTCCCCCCCGAGGGAATTGGCGACGAAGAGCAGCCGGTCTCGCTGGTGGACATGGCCGGGGATTACAAGCGGTCGAAATTCCTGGCCGAGCGGGTGGTGCTGGAGTACGCCCGGGCGGGGCTGCCGGTGGTGATTGTCAATCCCACGGCGCCGGTTGGCGATCATGACGTCAAACCCACGCCGACCGGCAAGATCGTGCTGGATTTTCTGAAGGGAGACATGCCGGCGTTTATCGACACGGGTTTGAACGTGGTGGACGTTCGGGACGTAGCGGACGGGCACCTCCTCGCCTGCGAGCGCGGCCGCGATGGCGAGCGGTACATCCTGGGGAGCGAGAACCTGACGCTGGCGCGGATTTTACAAAAGTTGGCCGCCATTACCGGCCGGAAAGCGCCCACCGTGCGTCTGCCCTACCTGGTGGCGTACTGCGCGGGCGCCTGCAGCACGGCTTGGGCGGAGGTGACGGGAACGCCGCCCCGCGTTCCCCTGGACGCGGTACGCATGGCCAGCAAGAAGATGTGGGTCACCCACGAGAAGGCCCGGCGGGAGCTGGGCTTCAATCCCGGGCCCGCCGAGGCGGCCCTGCGGCGCGCGGTGGAATGGTTTGGTGGGGCGGACCCCCTGGTCCGCGCGGGTCCCCCTGGACCCGCTGTCCTATCGACAGATCAAACGCCGGGGGCGTGAAAAGCCGGCCAGGGGGCCGGCTGCGGACCAGGGGGTCCGCCCCACGATGGACGGCGAGACGATTGAGCCATGAAGGTTCTGGTGGTGGCGGCGGACAAGTCGGAGTTCTCGGGCATCCTGGCGCATGCCGTACAGGTGCGCCGGGTGGCGCTGCCGGTCCGCTGGGCGCGCTCGGCATGGCTCTCCGGACACGAGGTACTGCTGGTAGCGAATGGCGTCGGGGCCGCCCGGGCCGCGGCGGCCGTGGATCGGGCGTTGGAGGTGTTTGCAGCCGAAGCCGTGGTGAGCATCGGCATTTGCGGGGCGCTGCGGCCCGAATTGGCCACAGGCGATGTGGTGGTGGCCGATTTCGTGACGGATGGCGACCGGCGCTTCGCCGCGCGCCCGGTATCCGGGCGGGCGGCCTGGCGGTCTGGCACCGTCCGCTCCGCCGGCCGGGTGATCCGCTCTGCCGAAGAGAAGGCCCGGCTGGCCGAATCCGGGGCTTGGGTGGTGGAAATGGAGGCCGCCGGGGTGGCGGAACGAACCTTTGCCCACGGGCTTCCGTTCTATTGTGTGAAGGCCGTTTCGGACCTGGCGGACGAGACCCTGGCCAACGATTTCAACAAGGCCCTGCGGAACGACGGGCAGTTCGATACAATTGTTCTCTTAAGGGGTACATTGCGCCAGCCGCTGATCCGGGTCCGGGAACTTCTCCGGTTGCGGAAACGGTGTGCCCGGGCGGCGAGTTCGCTGGGGGATTTCTTTGCGGATCTGCGATTCTAACGTGAGCGTCATTCCCGAAACCATGCACGCGGCGGTCTATCGCGGCCAGAGTCTGGTCGGCATCGAAGAGATCCCGACGCCTGCCATTTCGCCTGGAGAGATCCTCATCCGCGTGGAAGCCTGCGGGATCTGTCACACCGATCTCAAAAAAATCGAGCACAACCTGCTGGACCCGCCGCGCGTCTATGGACATGAGACGGCGGGCATCGTGGCTGCCGTGGGCGCCGCCGTGACGCGCTTTCAGCCGGGTGACCGGGTGGTCGCATTTCACCATATTCCGTGCCTGAACTGCTTCTACTGCCTTCGCAAGAACTACGCGCAGTGCCCGGTGTACAAGAGAGTCGGAGTGACCGCCGGATTCGAGCCCGCCGGCGGCGGATTTGCGCAATACGTTCGCGTCATGGATTGGATTGTGGAGCGCGGAGTGGAGAGGATTCCGGAGGGCGTTTCCTTCGAACGCGCCACCCTGGTGGAACCGCTGAATACCTGCCTCAAGGCGGTGGTACAATGCGATCCTCAGCCCGGCGAGCGAGTGCTGATCCTGGGCCAGGGACCCATCGGGCTGATGTTCACCATGCTCGTGAATCGCACGGGAGCGCGTATCGTGGCTACCGACAGGATCGCCGAACGCCTGGCGATTGCAACGCGTTGCGGCGCGGAGTTTGCCTGGGATCCGGACGCAGTGGATGTGGCCTCGGAAGTGAAGCGGCTGACGGACGGACGCGGCGCCGACCTGGTAATCGTGGCGGCGTCGGTTCCGGGGATTGTCGAGCGGGCCATCGCCTCTTCCCGGCCGGGAGCTCGTATCCTTTTGTTTGCACAGACTTCCACGACTGAACGCATCGAAGCGTCGGGTGCCGACATCTGTGTAGGTGAGCGCACCCTCTTTGGGTGCTATAGTGCTTCTGTAGACCTACAGAAGGAATCGGCAGATCTGGTTTTTGGCGGCGAACTGCCGGTGGAGGAGTTGATTTCGCATTGCTTGCCGCTGGTTAAAATCCGTTCAGGATTTGATTTGGCCTTGCATCCGGGACCTAATTCGTTGAAAATAATCGTTCAGCCACAGAGGTGGTCATAAGTGAATAGCCACATGATGGCTGCCGTGCTTTACGGCAAGGAGCACTTGCAGGTTGAGCCGGTAGCCGTTCCGACAATTCATAGCGGAGACATCCTTGTCCGAGTAAAGGTGGCGCTGACCTGCGGCACCGACGTCAAGGTATTCCGCCGCGGATACCACGCGCGAATGATCGTCCCCCCAGCTGTTTTCGGGCACGAGTTGGCGGGCGATGTAGTCGCCGTGGGCGAGGATGTCAAACGGTTTTCCATCGGACATCGCGTAGTGGCGGCCAATTCCGCTCCCTGCGGCGATTGTTTCTTCTGCCGCCGCGGTTTGCAGAATCTCTGCGAAGACCTTCTGTTCAACAACGGCGCCTACGCCGAGTACATCCGCATTCCGGCGCGCATCGTGGAATCGAATACCTACCTCATCCCGGCGCACGTGGGCTATCAGGACGCGGCGTTGATCGAGCCGCTGGCCTGCGTGGTGCGGGGATTCGAGGAGACCAACCCGCAGGAAGGCGACACCATCGCCATCATGGGTCTCGGACCCATCGGCCTGATGTTCGTGAAACTGGCCAAACTGGGCAACTGCCGCGTGATCGCGGTGGGACGGCGCCAGCAGCAACTGGATCGCGCCGCGGCCCTGGGAGCCGACGAGCTGGTTCTGTGCCGCGACGAATCCGATCCCGTTCGGATCGTCCGCAACCTGACGCACGGCCGCGGCGTGGATATCGCCATCGAAGCCGTCGGCAAACCGCAGACCTGGGAGTGGGCCGTCAACATGGTGCGGCGCGGCGGCACGGTGAACTTCTTCGGCGGCTGCCCCAACGACAGCAAGGTCAATCTCGATACGGCCCTGCTGCACTACTCCGAGATCACCTGCAAGGCCAGCTTCCACCACACCCCGGCCTATATCCAGAAGGCGCTCGACCTGGTGTGCGCGGGTCACATCACCGCGGGCTTCTTCGTCAACAGCGAAGAGCCGCTGGCCAACCTGCTGGAAGTGATGCGCCACCTGATGAGCCACAACGGGCACCTGAAGACGGCCATCGTTCCGTAAATGCCGGGCTCGGGCGCACCCGCGTTCTTGGGGCCGGCGGAATTCGTGCGGTCCGGCGAGGCGCTCCGCCGGGGCTGGACGCCCGGATGCCGCCCGCGCGTACACCCGCTGGCTGGCCACCCACCATTACGAGAACTTCCACGTGGTCAGCTTTCTGCTGCCCAAACGGCTGCACCAGGATTTCTACAACGTGTACGCCTACTGCCGCTGGGCCGACGACCTGGGCGACGAAATCGGCGACCGCGCCGAGAGCCTGCGCCTGCTGGAGTGGTGGCGCGCGCGAACTGGACGCCATGTACGCAGGGCCGCGCCACCCATCCCGTGTTCGTGGCGCTGCGGCGCCACCGTGCGCCGGCACGCCATCCCGCCCGAGCCGTTTCGCGATCTGATCTCGCGCCTTCGTCCAGGACCAGACCGTCACGCGCTACCGCGATTGGGACGAGCGTGTTCGATTACTGCCGCTACTCGGCCAACCCCGTGGGCCGCCTGGTGCTCCACCTCTGCGGCTACTCCGACGCCGAGCGGCAGCGGCTCTCCGACGCCACCTGCACCGCCCTGCAACTCGCCAACTTCTGGCAGGACGTGACCGTGGACGCGCTCAAGGACCGCGTCTACCTGCCGCTCGATCTGCTGGCGCGCCATGGCTACACGGTGGACGAGCTGTTCGCGCGCCGCTTCACGCCCGGCCTTCCGCGAGGCCATGCGGGAAGCCGTCGGCCAGGCCCGCGGGCTGTTCCTGGAGGGGTTGCCGCTGGCCGGCATGGTTGGACCGGCGGCTGGCGCTCGATCTCGACCTGTTCAGCCGCGGCGGCATGCGGGTGCTCGAGAAGATCGAACGGCGGGACTACGACGTGCTCTCCGCGCGCCCAGCGATCTCCAAGCGCCGAGCGGGTCCGCCTGCTGCTCGGGTCGCTGGCCCGCGCGGCGTTTCGCCGGGCGGCGCGATGAACGAAGTCGACCGATCCTACGAGTACTGCCGGCGGGTGGCGCGCTCCCGCGCCAGGAATTTCTATTACTCCTTCGTCCTGTTGAGCGCGCAGCAGCGCAAGGCGATGTGCGCCATCTACGCCTTCATGCGCCACTGCGACGACCTGAGCGACGAGCCGGGCGCGTCGCGCGAAGCCCTGGAGGCCTGGCGCGGCGAGATGGCGGATGCGCTCGACGGCCGCTTCAGCGGACACCCCGTGTGGCCCGCTTTCCGGCATACCGTGCGCCGCTTCGGCATCCCCACGGAATACTTCCACGAAATGATCGACGGCGTGCTGGGCGATCTTGCGCCGCGCCGCTTCGAGACCTTTCCCGAGCTGTACCGCTACTGCTACCAGGTGGCGTCGGTGGTGGGGCTGACCTCGATCCATATTTTCGGTTTCGACACGCGCAGCGCCCTGCCGCTGGCGGAAAAGTGCGGCGTGGCGTTCCAGTTGACCAACATCCTGCGCGACGTGCGGGAGGATCTGGAGCGCGGCCGCGTCTACCTGCCGGCGGAAGACCTCGCCCGCTTCGGCGTCACCGAAGCGGACCTGCTCGACGGCGGCCGCGCTATCCGCGAGGGCGGCGGCCTGCTGGAGTTGATGCGCTTCGAGGCCGGCCGGGCGCGAAGCTACTACCGGGAATCGAAGCCGCTGCTCGACCTGATTCATCCGCGCAGCCGCCGGTCGCTGTGGGCGCTGATCGCAATCTATTCGCGGCTGCTCGAGCGGATCGAAGCCAGGAACTGCGACGTCTTCACGCGGCGGATAAGGCTGTCGGCGCTGGAGAAATCGCTGATCATTGCGCGGGCGCTGGCCGGGAGGGCGGCGGGCTAGCCGGGCGATCCCGCACGGGCGCGCGGCATGGAAGTGGATTCGCTGGCGCGATGCGGGGCAGCAGAGCCGCAACCCAACGGCGGGGGATATTCCGGGCTGCCGGGGGCCAGATCGTCTCGCGCGCAGGCGAGCTCCGCTCGCCGGGCCGCGCCCGGAGGGCACCCGTAATCGGCCGCAGGCTGCCAGCCTGCCCCACATAAAACCGTCGCGGCGCGCGAAGAACTTGATAGGTAGTAGTACAAGGGCGCCGCGGGCCTTGCGCTCGCCTACGCCCGGGTTCGAGCGGTTTTGCGGGCGAATCGCCTCTCCGCCCACTTCCATGCCGCGCGCGGACCTTGCCGCACAACACCGCGCCGGCCGATGAGCTATAACGGTAGTGAGTGGTGAATGCCGCGTTAGGGGAAGTGACCCGACCAATGGAGACCTCATGAAAATCACGTATACAGGCAGGCAGGTTGAACTGGCGCCGGCTCAGACCAGGAAGCTGGAGGCGCGTTTCTCGAAAATCGGCAAACTTCTGGATGGCAGACGGGAGTGCGAAGCGCACGTCATCCTGTCGCTGGAGCGTCATTTGCACCGCGCCGAGGCGACCGTCAACTATTACAACCACCAACTGGCCGGGCTGGGGTCCGGCGCCGATTTATTCACCGCGATTCACTCCGCCGCCGAGAAACTCGAAAAGCAGGCCATCAAGACCCGCGAAAGGTGGCGCGATACCAAGCGCGCTCCCCGCCAGGAGGAGAAGGAAACCGAAGCCGCTCCGGCCGCGGTCTCCAAGCCGGCCAAGCTGCGCGGCCGCCGGGTGGTCGCCAAGACCATGGACCAGTTGCCGGAGGCCGAACAGCAGGTGTACAAAGTCGACCACCACAAGAAGCGCAAGCCCATGACCGTGGAGGAAGCCGTTCTGGACCTCGACAAGAGCCGCGACTACGTGGTGTACCGCGACGCCGATACCGGCCGCACAGTGGTTCTCATCCGGCGGCGCGACGGCCACCTGGACATGGTGGAGGCGTAGCGGCCGATGCCGCCGAAGAGCGCTTCATCCGCGCCGCCGGGAAAGGTCCCGCGCAAGGCGGAACTGGCGATCATCACCGGCCTCAGCGGGTCCGGAAAAGGATCGGTCCTAAGAGCCCTGGAGGATCTCGGCTATTATTCCGTCGACAATCTCCCGGTGGGCCTGATCCCCAAGTTCGCCGAGTTGACCCGCGACAACGCCAATATCCCGGCGGCCGCCCTGGTGGTGGACATTCGGGAGCGCGAAGGGCTCGAGGGGTTTCCCCAGGCGCTGGCCGGCATTCGCCGCTCGGTGAACGCCAGGCTGGTCTTCCTGGAAGCCGACGACGAAGCCATCGTCCGCCGCTTCAGTGAAACCCGCCGTCCTCACCCGCTCGGCACCAACCGGTCCGTCCTGCGCAGCATTCGCGCCGAACGCGCCCAACTCGCCCCCATCCGGGCGATGGCGGACCTGATCGTCAACACCTCCAAATTCACCGTCCAGGAACTGCGCGAGTTCATCGGCGAACGCTTTCGCGGCGAGCGAGGCGAGTCCCGAATCGCCATCTCCGTTACCAGCTTCGGTTTCCGCAACGGAGTGCCCCCCGACAGCGACCTGGTGTTCGATGTCCGGTTCCTGCCAAATCCCAATTACATACCCCGTTTCAAGAACCAGACCGGCAAGAACCTCGCTGTTGCGCGATACATCCGGTCTTTTCCACAGACGGTTGAGTTTATCCGCCGCATCACCGACCTGCTCACGTATCTCCTGCCGCATTACATCCGCGAAGGGAAGAGCTATCTGACGATCTCGTTCGGCTGCACCGGGGGACAGCACCGGTCGGTCATGATGGCCGAGGAAATCCGCAAGAACCTGGCCGGGGCCGGGTTCAAGGTTAAGGTGAATCACCGGGAAATCCAGCGTCAACCCCGTCTCAAGGGATAGCCTGCCGCCCGGGATCGCGGATTTCCACGGAGGTTTCGTTAGTTTCCTTACAAATTACACTTAGTTCCCCGATTTTCATACGAAATTATCTAATTGGACGCAACCTTTGGCGCGGATCCGCGTTCAATAGAGTAGGGTTGCGATGCTCAAGTCTGTACTCATGGCGTTTGTGGCGCTGGCCGGTTCCGTGAGCCATGCCGCGCAGTCCGTCTATGATCCCAACTTGAACACCTGGGTGATCGGCAACGGCTGGGTTCAGGCGACCTTCCAGCTCACACCCGACGGACGCTTCCTCACGCAGTCCATCTACGATTTACAGGATGGAGACCTTTGGACGGCTCCCGCCAACCAACCCTCTTCGCCGATTCACCTGCAAGCCGGCCACGATGTCTTCGACGCCAGCCGTCAATACTCCCTGCTGGACCAGTACACCGCGACGGCCAGCCCTTCGGGCATCCGGCAGGTGATTGTGCTTCAGGATCTGGCGGGGGCGGCGCAGATCACCGCGATCTTCGACATGTACGATAATCAGCCGGTGCTGCGGTACCACCTGCGCTACCGCAACCTGACCGGCGGAACGGCCTATGTCACCGGGATCGACATGCTTCCCTGGGCCTTCGGCGACGGCGGCCGGAACTACACCGCGTTGCGCGTGAACCAGTGGTCCGTGTCCGGCGTCCCCGGGAATTTCGAGACGGTTCAGTCCGACCTCGCTCCCGACGGCACTCCCGTGACCGTCGACTCCGGCGCGCACGGGCAGCAGTGCGGATGGCTGGCGGTTCGCGACGCCAACGACCGTGGATTGTTCGCCGGCTGGGAATTCGACGGCCGCGCCGAAGTCACCGTGCAGCAACAGGCGAGCCAGGGAATTCTGCAGTTCTACTCCAGCGTGCCCGGCCTGAATCATCCGGTGGCGTACATGGATAGCTTCGAGACGCCGCACGGCTTCCTGGGACTGTTCCACGGCGATTTCGACGAAGCCGGATACCGCACGCAGTCCTTCGTCGAGAGCGTGCTCGCCCGGCCCATGCCGGACGCCAATGCGTTTCCCTACGTGGCGTGGGACTCCTGGTCGTACGGCGCGGCCATCGACGAAGACACCCTCATGCGCAACGCGCAGGTGGCGGCGAATCTGGGCGTGGAACTCTTCATCGTCGATCTGGGTTGGGCGCGCTCCATCGGCGACTGGTACGAGGACCCGGTGAAGTTTCCCCACGGGCTCGCCGCCGTCTCCGGTTACGTCCATTCGCTCGGCATGAAGTTCGGACTGCACTTCGCCCTCACCGACGCCGACCCGGACAGTCCCGTGCTCCAGGCCAACCCGGACTGGACGTCCAGCGTGAGCGACGGCTACTTCGGCGCCGTCTCGCTGTGCCTCTCCAACACGGACACGCGGAACTGGGTGACCCAGCAGGCGCTCCACATCATCGACGACTATCAGGTGGATTGGATCCTGCAGGACGGCGAGAACATGGTGAAGGAGTGCACCAAGACCACCCACACGCACGATCCGGGCGACAGCAACTACGCCAACGCGGTCGAGGGGATCGACGCCGTGGTGTCCGCCATCGAGGCGGCCCGCCCCAATGTCTCCTGGGAGAATTGCGAAGACGGCGGCAACATGATGACGTTCAACATGGTGAAGAACTACGTCACCTCCATCACCAACGACGCATCCGGCTCGTTCGCGGGGCGGCAGGCCGTGTACGGGGCCACCTATCCGTTCCCGCCGCGCTATGCCGACCGCTACATGCCGGCCTCGGATGGCGTCACCTCGTCCGCCACCAACAGCTACAGGTTCGGCGGCAACTGGGTCCTGATGCTTCCCCTGGACGGGATCTCCGGCGGCCAGGCGGGCTTCCTGTCCCAACAAATCGCCAATTACAAGACCACGCGCGGCCGCATCAACGGGAGCAAGGTATTCCACATTCAACCGCCCTCGCCCACCTCGACCGACGCGATCATGAGCTACAACCCGGCTCTCGACAGCGCCGTGGCCATCATCACCCGCGCCCCATCCGACGCTCCCCAATACACCTTCCTCCCGCCCGGTCTGAATCCAGCCCAGCGTTACACCGTATGGTTCGAGGTAAGCCCCGCCGTGTATTCCTTGCCCGGCGCCCAACTGATGTCCGGCGGCGTTCCCGTTCCCCTGCCCAACCCCGACAGCTCCGAAATCGTCCACATCGACCCTCGGTAGGGCGGACCCCCTGGTCCGCAGCCGGCCCCCTGGCCGGCTCTTCGCCCGTAGCCGGCACTTGACCCTACACAGGCGAAGAGAGGGACGGGGGCGTCCCGCGCGGATCTGGGGGTCCGCCCCACCACCGCCGGGCAGTAGACTATTAGCAGTCCGCCCATGCACCGCGCCTTTCTCGCCGCCGCCCTGTTCGCGCTCGCCTGCCTGCTCCCGCGGGCGGCACGGGTGGGACTGGCGGGCGACTATCTCGATCCCGTCGGCGGCGTGAGGGCACAGGATGAAGCGGTCTACGCATCCAGCGCCATCCACATGGCTGTCGAGGGCGGTTGGCTCACTCCCATGTTCATGGGGCGGATGGCGCTCTATAAGCCGCCACTGCTGATGTGGATGGCGGGCTTCTCGGCGCGTCTTGCGGGCGTCTCGCGGCTGGCGCTGCGCTTTCCTATCGCGCTCCTGTGCGCCCTGGCCGCCGGACTGGTCTTCTGGTGGGCGGCGGAAGTCCGCTCCTGGCAGGCGGGAGCCGCCGCAGTCCTGCTGCTGGCATCCAATCATCTGTGGCACGTGCTGGGGAGCATGTGTCTTACCGACGGGCTGCTGGTGGCCTTTACGACGGCCGCCGTGTACTGCCTCTTCGCGGATCCGTGGCTGGAGTCGCGCGCGGCCTTCTGGGGTTACGCCGGTTCGGTCGCCGCGGCGATTCTCACCAAGAGCGTGGCCGGCGCGCTTCCCCTGGGGATACTGGCGCTGTACTGGCTGCTGGCGCCGCGAAACCGGCGTCCCGCGTTGGGGCGCATGTGTGCCGCCGCGGCCTTGGCCCTGGCGCTGGCCGCGCCCTGGTTCGTCTACCAGGCGGTGGCCCACCACCGATGGTTCTGGGCCGAGCACGTGGACATCGAAATCCTGGGGCACGGCGCGGGCGCGCCTCCGCAAACGACCCACGAGAACCAGGCGCTCTTCTACCTGATGCGCATGTTGCGCATCGACCCGCTGCTGGCCGCCCTCGCGCTGGTCGCGCTCCCCGCGCTGGCCGCGGAATTGAAACGCCGCTCCGCGCCGGCCGTGCTGCTGGCCTGTTGGATAAGCGTCGTGCTGGCGGCCGTGTTCTTCTGGCAGTACCGCAATGTCACCTACCTCCTGCCGCTCGTGCCCGCCGCCGCCATCCTGGCTGCCTGCTACGGAACCCTGGCCGAGGTCCGTTCGGGGAAGTGGCTGCTGGCCGTGGCGCTGGCGGGGTTCGCCCTCAAGGCCGCCACGCCCGGCGAGCCCTGGGGAATCTCCTTCCGCGGAGGCACGGTCGTCCCGGCCGCTCCCATGCTCTCGGAGTACTGCGGCATGGGCCGCGCCAACGAGCTCGTCCTGGTGCAGCTTGACGACGAGATGTACTCGAGCGTGCTGCCGCTCCCCAGGGCCCGCTACTACCTGATCGGCCATACTCCCGTCTCCGGCCGGTACGGTATGGACTTCGCCGCCATGGGCATCGTTCTCGACGCCGATCGGTTCGACGATCTCGGCCGCTGGCTCCCCTTCTTCGGCCGGCAGCTCCGCGACTGGGGAATGGAATCCACCGGTCCCGTGGGCACGCTGATCGTGGGCTCGTCCGCGGCCGGTCTGGCGCGCACCATTCGCAACCACCCCAGCAGCGATTTCTTCATTCCCGAGGGCTATCGCGAAGCCGTCTCCGCGGCGGCCTCGGCCGCCCACGAGATCGTCCCCATGCCTCCCGGCCACTTCCTGCTCCTGGCGCGCGAGACCCATCCCGCGGCGCCGCCGAGATGGAGTTGTAACCCGTAGCCGGCGGCTCCCGGCTGACGGTGCCGCGATGATGTGGGGCAGGTTGTGAATGGGGTTTTCGCTTATACGTTTAACTCCTGCTGCTTTTCTGACCAAAGCGGCTCTTTTCCCGAGATGCTATATTCGGAGAGATGGAGGTGACCTGTGGCTGAGAAGAATATCCAGCGCGAAACACCGGCGGTTGGCGGCCGGCCAGCCGATGCCGGCTACTCTGCGGCCGGGCACCCTTCGTTCGCGCAGCTCATGGCCGAGCAGGGCACCGGCCCTATCACGGACGTCTCCCTGTTGCACGGCGATTTCTGGCCCAAGGAGGAGTCCATCGAGGAGTTTTTGGCGACCCTCCACGAATGGCGCGGCCACAAGCGGACTGAACCGACTGCATGACCGAGGTCATTGTCGATACTGACGTAGTTTCGTTCCTCTTCAAGAACCATCCCATCGGACAACTCTACGGCGCGGATCTCGCCGGGCGTGCCGCGGGCGTCTCGTTCATGACCGTGGCTGAGGTCGAGCGTTGGGCGCTTCAATACCGCTGGGGTTCCCAGCGCGTTCACTGGTTGCGCCTCTACTTCGAGCGATTCACCGTCGTGCCCTCCAGCCCGGATCTTTGCCGCAAGTGGGCCGAGGTGATGGTGGCCGCGCAGGCCGCCGGACGCCGGATCGAGACAGCCGATGCCTGGATCGCCGCCACGGCGTTGCTGTACGAGACTCCGTTGGTTACACACAACGGCAGCGATTATCTGGGCGTACCGGGTCTCAAGCTGATCTCCCACGGATTATAGCCCGAGCATCAACCCATCAACCTGTTATTCGGCGCTTTCGCTGCGCCAGGATGGAGCCGTCTGGCCGGGAGACAGGCGCGGCGATCGACATAGGTAGGCCGTCGCCAGCTTTCCCTGTCACACCACCGGACATGCGGGTCCGCATCCGGCGGTTCGGCGGGTTGAGCTACCGTCCGACAGTCAATCTTGGAATCCCGAGCGAGTCGAAGTAAGCATTGGGCAGCGCAATCTGAAGTGCCGGGCTATTCGCCAGCCTCCACGGACCGTGAGCGCTGCCCGCCGTTTGGGCGGCGAGATCTTTGCCCACTCCCCGTTTCCGCAGTTCAGTGAATCGAACCGGTCCCCGATCCCACTGCTTCCAGATCACAGACCGAAGCCTATGTCTGGTCCACTCCTCAAGACCTTGCAGCACCGAGGGTGTCTGACATCGGCCGAAATAGCCAATCCAGCCGCGAAGGTAACGGCCCAACTCCTCGGCCATCCTCTCCACGTTCACGCCTCGCGTCCGTCGCGTCACTTCCCGGACTTTCGCTTTGAACCGGATCACCGCTTTCGGCGCTATGCGCCGCTTTGGCTCCCGGTTCGCCGTGAAACTGAAGCCCAGAAACTTTCGCTCCCATGGCCGTGCCACCGCACTCTTCTGCTCATTTACCTTGAGCTTGAGCTTCGTCGTGATGTATCGCGTGATGCTCGCCATCACTCGCTCCCCGGCCCGCCGGCTGCGGACGTACACATTACAGTCGTCCGCGTATCGTGCAAACCGGAGACCTCTCCGCTCCAACTCCCGGTCGAACTCGTCGAGCACGATGTTCGACAACAAGGGCGACAAAGGACCGCCCTGCGGCGTCCCCTCATCCACCGGACTCACCAGCCCGCCTTCCATCACTCCGGCCTTCAGAAACGCCCGGATCAACGTCAACATCCGCCGGTCGCTGACCCTGGTCTCGATTCTGGCCATCAGTTTGTCGTGCGAAACCCGGTCGAAGAATTTCTCGAGGTCCAAGTCCACACACCAGCGATAGCCTGCCGCAATATACTGCTGTGCCGCCTGCACCGCCTGATGCGCCGAGCGCCCGGGCCGAAACCCGTAGCTATGATCGGAAAACGTCCGGTCCCATCTGCCTTGCAGCACCTGCATCACCGCCTGCTGGATAAACCGATCCAACACCGTGGGGATGCCAAGCTTTCGCACCCCTCCGTCCGGCTTGGGGATTTCCACCCGTCTCACCGGCTGCGGCTTATAGGTCCCACTCAACAACTGTTCCCGAATGGCTGGCCATTGCTGCTTCAGGTACTCTGGCAACTGCTGGACGGTCATCCCATCCACGCCAGCACTCCCCTTGTTGGCCTTGACTCGTTTCAATGCCTGCTTGCAGTTTTCCCGCCCGCAGACTTCTTCCATCAACTGTTCGGTGATGGCCGGGCTTTCCGTCCCGCGCTTTCCCGCAGACGATTCGGTCCCTTCCGGAAGGCATTTCGGGGCTTCACCCCTATCCTCCTCCAGGAAGGCCAACACTAGCTGGTTCTTCTGCCGCTTGTCGCCCATGAGTCGCGCCGCTTACTCACCGCTCCTATTACCCTCCTTGCGGAGGACCGTTTGGGCCTTCATCCGCTGCCGGACTACTACGCCCGCTGCTGACTTCTGCCGTCCGGTCAGGATGAATCGCTCCACCCTCAGTCCGGATTCCCGGACAAACGACAGATCTCCCGAGGTAAGCTCGACCGCCTTCCGTACGCAACCGCCGGAATTTACAACCAGTGCCTTTGATGGATATGGGCTTCGCTGTCAGTTGCCAGCTCGCCCGACACCGTATGCCTCGAATCCGGTTCTTGTACATCGACTCGTACGTTTGCTCCACGCTTCTTTCAGACCCCGCCTCGCGGCGACGCCCTTGCGCTTCGCTATGACTTCACCTCCATCAGGTTGTCAAGGGGACTTTCACCCCCGAGCTGTCGAACATGCTCGGCACACCACAAAAAACCGCGCTCCGGATCTCTCCGGAGCGCGGTAATGGAAAGCGGATATCCGCCGGTTGCTTCCTAGTAATCCATCTCGGGGCCGTGGCCGGGGCCGCCGCCACCCATGGCCGGCTTCTTCTCCGGGATCTCGCGATCATGGCTTCGGTGGTCAGCATCAGCGAGGCGATGGACGCCGCGTTCTGCAGCGCCGTGCGGGTCACCTTGGTCGGATCGATGACGCCCGAGGCCACCAGGTCTTCGTACGTGTCCGTCTGGGCGTTGAAGCCGAAGTTGGGGTTCGTCGTTCTCGCGAACCTTCCCGATCACGATGGCGCCTTCGGTGCCGGAGTTGGCCACGATCTGGCGAATGCGGCTCTTCGCAGGCGCGGCGCACGATGTTCACGCCGATCTGCTCGTCGCCTTCCAGCTTCAGGTCCTTGAGGGCCTCGGCCGCGCGCAGCAGGGCCACGCCGCCGCCGGGAACGATGCCTTCCTCAACCGCGGCGCGGGTGGCATGCAGGGCGTCTTCCACGCGAGCCTTCTTTTCCTTCATTTCGGTCTCGGTGGCCGCGCCGACCTTGATCACCGCCACGCCGCCGGCCAGCTTCGCCAGGCGCTCCTGCAGCTTCTCGCGGTCGTAGTCGGAGGTGGTTTCGTCGATCTGGGCGCGGAGCTGCTTGATGCGGCCTTCGATGGCCTTCTGCTTGCCGGCGCCGTCCACGATGGTGGTGTTGTCCTTGTCCACGGTGACGCGCTTGGCGCGGCCCAGGTCGTCCAAGCTGGACGCCTTCCAGCTTGATGCCGGTCTCTTCCATGATGGCCTTGCCGCCGGTCAGGATGGCGATGTCTTCCAGCATGGCCTTGCGGCGGTCGCCGAAGCCCGGAGCCTTCACGGCGCAGGCGTTCAGGGTGCCGCGCAGCTTGTTCACCACCAGGGTGGCCAGGGCTTCGCCTTCCACTTCCTCGGCGATGATCAGCAGCGGCTTGCCGGAGCGCGCGATCTGCTCGAGCACCGGCAGCAGGTCCTTCATGTTGCTGATCTTCTTTTCGTGGATCAGGATGTAGGGATCTTCGAGCACCACTTCCATGCGTTCCGCGTCGGTCACGAAGTAGGGCGAGAGGTAGCCGCGGTCGAACTGCATGCCTTCCACGTTGTCCAGCTCGGTCGCCATGGTCTTGGATTCTTCGACCGTGATGACGCCGTCCTTGCCGACCTTCTTCATGGCGTCGGCGATGATGTTGCCGATGGTCGCGTCGCTGTTGGCGGAAATGGTGCCAACCTGCGCGATCATGTCGCCGGAAACCGGCTTGGAGAGCTTCTTGACTTCCTCGATGGCCACTTCCACGGCCTTTCGATGCCGCGCTTGAGGGCCATCGGATTGGCGCCGGCGGCAACCGCCTTCACGCCTTCGCGATAGATCGCCTGGGCCAGGATGGTGGCGGTGGTGGTGCCGTCGCCGGCCACGTCGGAGGTCTTGGAGGCCACTTCGCGCACCATCTGGGCGCCCATGTTCTCGAGCGGATCCTTCAGCTCGATTTCCTTGGCCACGGTGACGCCGTCTTTGGTGATGGTCGGGCCGCCGAACTTCTTCTCCAGGACCACGTTGCGGCCCTTGGGGCCCAGCGTCACTTTCACCGCGTCGGCCAACTGGTTGACGCCGCGCAGAATCGCCTGGCGGGATGCTTCGGAATAGACAATTTGTTTTGCCATCGTTCATCGACTCCTTAGGAAGCCTTCTTCGCGGCTTCGAGAATTCCGAGGACTTCGTCCTCACGCATGATCAGATACTCTTCGCCATCCAGCTTGATGTCGCTGCCGGAGTACTTGCCGAACAGAATGCGGTCGCCGGCCTGCGACGTCGAGCGGAACCAACCTGCCGTTTTCCAGCCGCTTGCCCTTCCCCACGGCCACAACTTCGCCCTCCTGGGGCTTCTCTTTGGCCGAATCCGGGATGTACAGGCCGCCTTGCATCTGTTCTTGCTGTTCGATGCGCTTGACCACGATCCGGTCATAAAGCGGACGAATTTTCATGGACGAAACCTCCCTAAATGAATGTTTGAAATAGCCTGGTTTACGAGTGGACCCACGCCTTTGCTGTTCGCGTGGTTCCAACACCATTATTAGCACACTCACCCCGAGAGTGACAAGATTTCCGCGTAACACATTGAGTCAACTAACCTTATACTACTTGACAACAACCCGCTCAAGGTTGCGTCAAGCCAGCAGCAGGCCGTTGCCCGGATTGCGAGTCTCTCCCACGCTCGAAACCAGCACCGCCGGGTCGCCCTCAATGACGCACTTGTTGGTGCAGATCCCGCAGCCGATGCATAGGTCCGGGTCCACGTGCGGCTGTTTGACCGTGACACGCTCCCCGCGCGGCCCCAGCACCTCGACCTCCTCCAACCAGATAGCCTTCCTGGGCGTTGGACAGTGCTCCTCGCACACGATGCACGAGCGGGCGTAGGCATACGGCAGGCAGCGGTTGCGGTCGATGTACGCCAGGCCGATGCGGATGGCCTGCTTGGCGGCGATATCCAGCGGCCGGATGGCGCCCGTGGGACACACCGCGGAGCAGAGCGTACATTCGTATTCGCAGTACCCGAGGGTCATCTTCATCACCGGCGACCACACGCCTTCCACGCCCGCCTCCAGGGCCGCCGGGTGGATGGCGTTGGTGGGACAGATTTTCATGCACTCGCCGCAGCGAATGCACCTGGCGAGAAACTCCGCCTCGCCCAGCGACCCGGGCGGACGCACCAGCGCGGGATTGAACGATCGCCGGTTGCCCAGCGGATGGGTGTCGAAAAGCAGCGCGCAGGCGGCGCCGGCCGCCCCGCACGCCATCATCCGCCGGCGGCCGAGGTCCAGCGGCGCGCTCTTCCGCGGCCGCCCCAACTCGAACCGAATGGCGCCCGGCGGGCAATCCGACTGGCAGTTGAAGCAGTAGAAACACTCCTCGGGACGCCACTGGCCGCCGGGACTGGCGCCGCCCTGGCAATCCGCCAGGCACAGGCGGCAATCGTTGCAGGCGCCCGCGTTCCTCCGCAGTCGCACCACCGGATACTTGGCGGCCAGGCCCAGCAGCGCCCCCAGCGGGCATACGTAGCGGCACCAGAAGCGCGCGCGCAGGACATTGAGCGCCACCACCTCCGTGAACAAAGCCCCCACCAGCAGGTTGCCGAAGTAGTGCGGCTGGTGGACGGCCAGAAAATGCCGCCGCAGGAATTCGTAAACCGGCTCGCTCACCGCCGTGACGCGCAGCGGGCCGCCTCCCGGGCTGGCGTCGTACAGCCACGTAAACAGGCTCACGATGGCGTGGTTCACGGCGGGATAGACGGCGGTCGCGAGCGAGCGGAAGAAGAACGCCAACGGGTCGAGCCATCCCACCACGTTGGCGCCCAGCAGCGCGCCGCCCAGAAACGCCGCCAGCGCGTAGTACTTCGCCTTGTGCCAGCGCGAGTAGCCGGCTTCGATCCGGTCCTTGACGCGGCCGCGGAGCAGGCTGGAAAAAAAGTGGTGCAGCGTGCCGAACGGGCAGATCCAGCCGCAGAACCAGCGGCCGAACACCATCGTGACGGCGAGCGTGGCCAACGACAGCAGCATGCCCGCCGCGATGGCATGCGCGGCCAGCCCGGAGGCCAGCGCGGCCAGCGGATCGAGCTGAAAGAACAGCCGCACGCCCGCGCCGGGCTGGTTGGTGGGCTGCTCCACGGTTCCCAGAAACAGATAGAAAAACAGCAGCAGGACGGCGGTTTGGACCCCGCGCCGCAGCCAGACTACCCGGATTGTGGGGGCTTCGCGCGCCACGCTACAGCTCCAGCAACGCAGGCGCCAGCGCCTGGAAGTCCATGGTCCCGAGGCCGCGCAGGTGGGCTTCGGAAATGTACCCGATTTCGGCCGGCCGCAGCCCCAGCAAAGCGGCGCCGCAGGCGTCCATGGCCACCTGGTCCACGCCGGCCGCCACGGTGTCCTTGCGCCGGACGTCGGAGAGGTTGCCGCCCGTGGGGCCGTTGGCCACCAGCACGCGCACGGCGTCCATCACCACCAGTTGCGGATGCAGGAAAGCGGCGAGATCGGCCAGCGTGCTCGCGATATCCTGGTGGAACCGGTTGCGCGGCCCGCCGGCCAGGCCCATCAGGTTCTTCATTCCGAGGGTGGCCTTCGAGAGGCTGTGTTGCTTGGGGATGAACAGGTTGATGAGGCGGTCGGCTTCCACGGCTTCAGTGTAGATTTCCCACTCCTTGAGAGTGCGGCCCCGGATGGCCATCCGCCGGAATTTGCGGTCGTCCAGGTAGAAGCACCGCGCGCCGGCCTTTTGCGCCGCCGCCTGGATGCCGCTGCGCGCGAAGCTTCTCTCCGCGCTGACGCAAGGGTTGTCGCCGACCGTCACCTTCCCGGCGCCCGCCTGGTAGCAAAGCTCGACCACCGCCGCCACCACATCGGGATTCGATGTTGCCGCCTGTTCCGGCCTGCGGTCCCAGCCGATGTTGGGCTTCACCCAGACCGCGTTGCCCTTGGACACGAAGCGGCCCATGCCGCCGAGGGCGTCGATGGCGGCGCGCGTGAGCCGCCGGGCTTCCTCCGCGATGGCCTCGGGCGCGGTGGCCGGGCTCTTGTAGTGCGCTACGGCAAGGCTGGGGGCGGCCGATGGCGCCGCGCTCGCGCCGGGGGCCAAGCCGGCCGCTGCCACGCCCGCGCCGGGGGCCGTGCCGGCCGCCGCCACCACGCCCGCGCCGGGGGCCGTGCCAGCCGCCGCCACCGCGCCTGCACGGGGGGCCGTGCCAGCCGCTGCCACCACGCCCGCACCGGGGGCCGTGCCGGCCGATGGCACCACGCCCGCGGCGGCGGCCGTGCCGGCCGCTGCCACAGCCGCGCCTCGCGCCAGGCCGGCTGCCGAAGCCGCGGATGTCAGGAATTGCCGTCGGGAGAAGTGCATTGTGAGTCAGTCCGTGACACTGGAGTAGAGTTCCTTCAGGAAGGCGTCGGCATCGGCCGGCGGAGCCTGCACTACCACCACGTACCGTCCGCGCGCGAAGAAGACCATGTCTCCATCCGGCGGGCGGGTGCTTCGCCACACCTCGCCGGGCAAACCAGGCGCCGCGGTCACCGTGCCCGAGCGCGCCACATCCGCTTTCAACCTGGCCAGCCGGCTGGCAGCCTCGTCCGCGGTGGGCGCGCGCGATGCCAGCACCGTGGTGTCCTTGCCGTCGAAGCGGTAGATCGCGGTCGCGGCCGGCGCGAGAAAGTCGTAGCCCAGCGGCGCCTTCACGACGTACTTCTGCGAGGCGGGCACCTGCGCCGCCGCCGGGAACCAGGCCACCGGCTGCGGCACCTTGCCCGCCGGACCGATTCTGGCCACGATGCTCTTGGCCGCCGATTCGAGCACGGGCGGTGTCCTGTCGTTATCGCCGAAGGCCTGCAGCTTCACGTAGTAGTTGCCCTGCAGGAAACCCAGGCTGCCGATGTCCACGTGGCCTTCGGCTCCGATGGGGATGAACAGGTAGTCGGGTGACCGCTCGGCGGAGTAGATGCCGAACGCCCGCAGCGGGTCGCCCATATCGTAGATGTTGACGGTGAGGTCCACGGTCACGGCCTTGAACTCGCGGTGGATCATGGCCACCAACCCGCAATCGAGATACGCGTCCGCCCCGCCGTCGATGTAGCGGTAGAGGTCGCTCGAATAGAATTTGGCCGGGGCTTCCGACTTTCCGAAGAACTCGGGCGCGGCGGGAAGCAAGGCGGCGAGCTTGTTCTTCTCGGCCGAGGAGATGGTTGCGGGCTTGGCCGGCTCCCCGCCGCCCTGCTGGCCGGGCAGCGGAACGGAGAATGTCAGAAGACAGAGGAGCGTTCGCACGGCTGCACCGCTACCGGACATGCAACTCCGTTATAGCGGATTTCACGGGCGGCGGCGGGGATCGGCGGCCGCGGGGTGCGCGACGCGAAGGTTGAGTCCCGGCTCGGGCGGCGTGCCAGGTAACCCGCTGGTGGTTCAAGACGAAGCGGGCAGGTTGATCTTCGGACGTGAGTATCCGCGGATTGGCGGAGAGATGGGCGTGTCAGGGGAGGAACCCTCAGCCTCGCCATAACGGGGCCTCAGGGGCGTTTGCCGGGTGGAACGGGATTGCGCCGCGAGTCGCGATCCTAAACGCTATGGCGGCGGGTAATGGGCACCTCGTTTTTTCGGACGCATTCCGGAAGCGCCGTGTCACCGGCCCTTGCGCAAGGCGGAATGACGCCGAGCTATCACGGTGCCAGAGGCCGCTTAAGTTGGCAGGCACGTTCGCACGGGAAGCTCATTCCGTGGCGGTCTAGAAATTGTGCGGAGTGCAAAATTGGCGATAAGATTGAAGCGGCACCATGCTTCCGCGAACACTTCTCCAGTGCGGCTGTTGGATCATCAGTCTTGGTTTCGTCAGTCTTGGTTTCGTCAGTCTTGGTTTCGTCGCTTTCGCCGAGTCGAATCCATACCAGCAAATGTTTGAGGACTATGCTGCAAAGATCCGGATCTTCGAGGCGGGCGAGTTTTTGTTGGAGAAATGGCATGAACGCTTCCCATCCTAATTCCGGAGAACGCATACGAGACGTGCGCGTCACTGAGGACACACTGGCGGTGGACCTCGCAGACGGGCGCACAATCATCGTTCCCCTGACGTGGTATCCCCGGCTCCTGAGCGCTACCATGGAACAGCGATCTCGCTGGAAAGTAAGCGGAGCAGGCTATGGGATTCACTGGCCGGACATTGACGAGGACTTGAGCACTGAAGGCCTACTTCGCGGCGCGCCTGCCGCCGCGGAGCCCGCCCGTCTTAGCCACTAGCGCGTCGTGCGGATCGCGGATGTCCGCGCCGTTTGCGGGCTCTATCGCGCACAAGCGTCAGCGTTTTCGAAGAAACTGCCGAACACTCAGCCCGACGAACTGGCGACGGATCGATTCCATCCGGATTGCCACTCGGAAGCCGGTCTCAAACCGCGTGGCCTACGATAGATCCTCCCTGGTCGCAGCGTTTACCGATTCCCGTCGCCGACAGCCCATGTCACCACCCATCTGGCACACAGCCCCCGGACCGCCGTCGTGGGAGATGTGCCAACCGCCAGAGGCGACACCTGTCGATATGTCCCACCAGCCGCGAGCCTTTGGGGAGACAAGCCCCTCGCGAAACCCGTTCCTCGATCCCGGCGGGAGGGGAATGGGGGCGCCGGCCTTCGTGTTCGGTCAACATGGCTGGGTGCCGGCGGCTTCCGGCGAAAAGCGGCGTCAAGCATGTGGATGCGCTACGCGGGCCGCCGAAACCGAACGAACCGGGTGGAGTTACCCCTTGCCCGCCTCAGGCCCACCCCGGACGCCAGGATCGAGAAACCACGTCACTTGGCACGAGGCCCCGGACGAAGCGCGGCACTTCTCACGGCTGAGTGGCCCAATCCGCCGTCTGCAAATCCTCGATTCCGCGGAAGCGCCGGTCCCGGGTGACCAGGACCGTCCCGTGACGTTTCGCCGCGGCGGCAATCCACATGTCGTTCCCGGGAAGCGGCCGCCCCTTCTGCTTCAGGCGTTGCTTCAAACGGCCGTACTCGCGGGCAACCTCGATATCGCACGAGACAATTGCCCTGCCGGCGGCAAATCGTTCCACCCTGGCCGTGTTCTCGGACGGGCGGCCGGATTTCGCAGCTCCGAAGAACAACTCGCCCAGTGCGACCGCTGGAATGAACGCCTCGGGCGCCCGGTCCAGATGAGACAGCACCGTTTCGTCGCCTTCCAGGAGGGCGATCGCGATGTTGGTGTCCAGCAGAACTCTACCACTCGCCGGCGTCAACGCACCCGCACTCCTCATCGATCGCCTGGATCATCTGCCGGGCGGATTCGGGGTCCAAACACGCCGAAAACTGGCGCAACCGGGCGCCGTTCTCGCCCACCGGCGCCGGAGCGGAGAGTGAAGTCGCGAACCGGAGCACCGCTTCCTGCATGTCCGGGGGCAATGTCTCGACTTGCTTAGCGATCTCCTGCCTGACGTCCATTTACCGCGTCCCTCTACTCTCCAGGATACACTTCCGCAACGCCGTGTCCACTCGATCGGCCGCAAAGTGCCAGACCGCGCAACCGGCCTCGGCGCTCTTTACCCGATTGAGCGCGGACGGGAGGGTCCGTTATCGCCGATTCCATGCGTCACCTCGCATGGCTGTTCGGGTTCCCCGGGCCGGCCTGCGCGCGCGCATCGCAGGCCTTCCGGGCGCCGTTTCGCTCTACGCCAAAAACTCGCATACGGGTGCGACCGTGGGCATCGGCGATTCAGCTCCCGTGCGCCTGGAATACGGACCAATTGAGCGGGTCCGGAGCGGTCAGGCTGGAAAACACCCAGGTGTGGTACTATCTCTGGCGTGAGACGTCGCAAACACGACAACCGGGCCACGATCGTCGACGTTGCGGCCCTGGCGGGAGTTTCCCTGGGCACCGCGTCCAGAGCCCTGAACAACCGGCGAGGCGTCGACCCGCAACTCCGCCTCAAGGTCACCGAGGCCGCCCGGTCGCTGCATTACGTGCGTGCGGCCAATGCCCGCAAGGCCTTGCGTGAGACGTGTCCCATCATCACGTTCATCCTCAGCAATCGCGACTTCCTTCACCCCATGCATGCCCGGCTGCTGCTGGGAGCGGAACAGTACTGCGAGGAGCGCGGTTACTTCCTGGTGTTCAAGCGGTTCGACTATTCCCCCGGCGCCGCCATCGAGGACTTCAAACTGCCCGCCCTGTTGCACGAGCACGGGATCGCCGACTGTCTGATCCTGGCCGGGACCAACTACCCCAATCTGATCGAGGCCACCGGGCGCGCCGGCATCCCCTACGTCTTCTTCGGCACCAACCTGGTGGGTTCGGCGCCGAACCCCGGATTCGACCAGGCCCGTTCGAGCGAAATCCCGGGCGCCCGCGAAGCCACCCGCTACCTGATCCGCCTGGGCCACCAGCGCATCTGTTATATCGGCGACATCTCGCAGCCGTGGTTTGAACGGCGCTACCGCGCCTACGCCGAAGCGATGACCGGCGCCGGGCTGGAACCGCTGGCGCAGACCGTGAGCCTGTCGCCCGACAACTTTCAAAACGGCTTCTCCTCGGCCGAGGCGGTTCTGGAGAGCGGCGCGCCAATTACCGCGATCTTCGCCGGCTCCGATCACATTGCGCTGGGCGCATGGGAGCAGTTGCGCCGCCGCGGCCTGCGCGTTCCGGAGGATATCTCGCTGCTCGGTTTCGACGACATTCCCGACGCCCGCATGACGCTGCCTCCGCTGACCACGGTCCACGTGCCGTTCCTCGAACTCGGGCGCGAACTCGCCCGCCTGGCCATCGAAAAAGCGTCGTCGCCGCGCGTGGCATTGCCCGAGTCAGTGCTGCCTGCCGAACTGGTGCTGCGCGGCACCACCTGGCCGCACCTCGGCTTCCTGCAGACCGCCAGGGCCGCCGACTAAAGACTGAACCGGCGCCGGCCGCCGCCTGGGGGGCCACCAGGAATCGAGATGCCACGATGCGCGGCGAAGCCCAGTTTGCCCGAGACGTAGAGATCCTCCAGTTTGCGCCCGATGGCGTCAAGTCGGTCGCGCAGTCGCCGTTCCCGGGCGGTCAGCGCTTCGAGACTTCGCCGCGTCTACGCTACCTTTGGCTTCTTTTCGCGGATAGCTACGGATGCGGGAATTTCCTTCCCATGCTCATCCACGGCAACGCAAGAGCCCGCCGACTCGCCGTGTTGCCGCGCCACGAGAGCCTCGGCCGTCATGCGGTCTCCACCGAAGATGCCCATCGCCGCTTCGATCTCCTGCTCTCGCGTGAGACTCATTTCTTCCATCCCAATTCGATTATAAGACTTTCGAAAGCCTCCGATACGTCTTCAAAATCGTCTTCATCCCAGAATTGCGGGACGACGGAACCGGGGTTTTCGAGCCGACGAAATCCGCGGATCTGCGAAGCCAGCCTGGCACTATCCGAGGCCCCGGCAATGAACTGGGCATAGCTCCGGGAGAACAGTTCGGGCGGCTCAAGCAGGTATCCGGCAATGCGCTCCACATTGACCTGGCGCACACTCCCATTGGAAAACGCGAATGGGATAGACCCTGCGGCGCGGAGGTCTTCGAGCTTCTGTACCGCTCGTGTCGAGTCGATGACTTTTCGCCAGCCGGCCAGATGCGGGTGAGATTCCGAAGCGAACTCGCCTGCCACCCCAATCGCCTGATGATCCAGCAGGTGACCAATCTCCAGGACGGCCGTGAGCGCCGGGTGGCCGCTTCCGGGGTTCAAGCGGATATCCAGCGGATGCCCCGTTTCTTTCTCCCAGCGGTATTTTCCCGCCTCAACCATCGCCGCGTCGCTCACGACCGGAACTGAGCGCGCCAATTCGGGGACCTTGTGCACGCGGTCAATTGCCGATACAGCCGCACGAACGGGCCGGGAGATACCGGCGCCAGGCGATCCCAGGACGTTTCCCACGCTCACGAGGTTTTCGTTCACTGAACCAATCATCTCATCCACCGCGATGATCCACTGGCGCCGGCAATTCCAGCCGCGCCGGAGTAGGCCACGGTCTTGGGGCTGGTCAAAAGGCGTTCTGCCCGCTCGGGCATTGACACGATTTCGTCCCCTTGCCCTCAGAAGATCAGCTTGAGCGAAAACTGGATCTGCCGCGACGAGCCGGCGGTGCGGCTGATCATGCCGAAGCCGGGACCCGTTACGGTGTTGGCGGGCAGGCCGAAGTTCACGATGTTGAACAGGTTGAAGAACTCGGCGCGAAACTGCAGGGTGCCCGATTCCGCCGCCCCTGGCTTGCCGATGGGCGTGTCCTTGATCAGGGCGACGTCCGCATTCCGGAGCCCCGGTCCGCGAAACGTGTTCCGGCCGAGCGTGCCGAAGCGCCCGCGATTCGGTCCGCTTCCGCCGGATACCTCGATCGGAACGTGGAAGAGGGACGCGTTGCCGGCTCCCAGCCCGAAATAGTCCTCGCGGATTGCGCGGCTGGTCGAGAAGTCGGGGATCCCCGTCTGGTCGGGCCGGTCCGTGCCGCCCGCCCCAACTCCGGTCTGCTGCACGCCCGAGTAGACGGTGAAGGGGAGACCGGTGAGGAAAGTCCCCATGCCCAGCACTTGCCAGCCGCGGGTGAGCGTCTTGCCCAAAGGCCGCAGCAGGCCCAAGGAATCCGCATGCAGATCCTGGAAAAGACTGAAACTGGCCGCGTTCTTGACGTCGAAGCCGGACGGCCCTTTGTCCACGCCCGGATGGAACGGATTCATGGGCGCGGTCTGGGCGACGGCGCCCGAGGATCCGGAGACGAAGCCGCCTATCACCGCGCTCGAATCGTCGAGCGATTTCGAGCACGTATAGCTGGCCTGAAACCCGAGGCCGAACGCGGTCAGGTTGTTCTGCGCGGACAGTTGCAGGGCGTGGTAAGTGGAGTGCGAGCGGTTGGTCATCTCCGTGACCGGCCCGTACCCGCCGGTTACGCGGCCCGACGAATCGAACTGCGTGTAGGGCGCGAAGGCGGGGTCCGCTCCCGTGAAACCGTTCGGGAAATCCATGCTGGGCAGCTTGATCCCCGCGGTTCCCACGTAAGCCCCATCCAGCGTGACGCCCCGTACCTTCTGTTCGACGCCCGCCGTCCACGTGCCGGCGTACCCGCCGCTGAAGCCGGGCGAGATGCCGGCCACGGCGAGCGGCGTGATCGGTTGATCGGCGGAGAGCGCCGCCATGTCCCGCTCGAAGCGGAGCACGTCCATCGGGGTGTTCGGGGCCACCTGTTTCGAGTCGCCCGAGGCGAACACCGGTTTCCCGTCCGGCGTGTACACGGCTGGCAGTTGCCGCGGCGCGATGGTCATGCCGTAGCGGATGGCTTGGCCCGGCGCGGCGGTGAGGCGGGGATACACCACGAACGGCGTGCCGCCGGTGAGCGCGTTGTCCTGCCATAGATTGACCAGCAGCGTGGTGATGGCGCCGCCCACGTGCGCGGTGGTGTTCGCGCCGGCGCGCCAATCCACCGACAGCCGGGGGCCCCAGCCATTCTTGTCGAGCCGGTATCCAGGCTGGGGGTTGACGATCAACTGCGAGCCGGGCGATCCGGCTCCGCCCGAAAGCACCGGCGCGGAGGTGCGCTTCTGCGTCTCGCGAATGGGCGAAGTGATTTCGTAGCGCAGGCCGTAGTTCAGCGTCAGCCGGCCGGTAGCCTTCCAACTGTCCTGGAAATACGCGTTGTACGAATCGCGGTGGATGGCCGAATCGCCGATGGAGTCCCCCTGCGCGAACATCGGCGGCGCCACGGCGGTAGTGTAAGTGAACGCGCTGGCGGTGAGCAGGCCGGTCAGCGTGTCGGGCAGGGGATCGCCCACGTGAATATCGTGCGCCCCGCTAAGGGAGCGGACCTCGACGGGCGAATACGCCACCCCGCCGCCGAACTGGAACTGCCCGTTGGGGTCCATTCCGAACAGCGTGGTATCGCGGTTGGAGCGAATCTCGCCGCCGGCCTTGAAGGCATGCTTCCCGCTGGTCCGCGTGAAGTTCGAGCGCACCTGGAACAGGTTGCCGTATGCCGCCATGACGGAGCCGCCCGCGGCGTTGAAGGCTTCGTAGAGCCCGTCGCCGAACACCAGCGAGGGGTCGCCGCGGTCGGGCGTCGGAAACGATGGCGTGGCGCGAGTGGCGCTGACCGAGAACTCCTGGGTCGAAGCCGGCGATGGCGTGCGCACCAGGGTGATGACGGCGTTGCGCTGGCGGTCGAGAAACCCCACCGCGAATTCGGGAGAGAGAGCGGTCTGATCGGGATTCGTGTCCGGACCCGTAGCGTTCTCCATGGTGAACCGCCCGAATAACTTCGACTTACTCGATAGGTTGTGGTCGATGCGCGCGGAGAACTGATCGGCCACGGTGGTCACCTTCGACGATCCGGCCCAGGTGCGCGCGCCGTAGGGGCCCTGCGCTTCGTTCGGCAGTGGGTACCGCGCCAGCACCGGCGCGATGCGCGAATCCACCGGGACAATCAGCGTATCGCCGGGGTATGCGGTGGTGTCCTGGCCCTGGCGTTCGGCGGCCGTGGGGACCGGCAGCACCTCGGTGGCGCTGAGCACCTGGCGGAATCCCTGATACTCGGCGAAGAAGAAGGTCCGGTTGCGGCCGTTGTAGAGGTTCGGAATTGCCACGGGACCGCCGATCGCGAGGCCAAACTCGTTGCGGATGAAGGGCGGAATGCGGCCGGGGCTGGCGAGGGTGCCGTGGTCGAAGAAGTTGCGCGCATCGAGCGCGGCATTGCGCAGAAACTCGAACGCGGCGCCATGCACCGAGTTGGCGCCCGACTTGGTGACGATATCGGTGAAGCCGGCCGCTCCACGCCCGATTTCGGCGGGCATCCACCCCGAGCTGGAGCGAATCTCCCGCACCGCATCCACGTTGAAGTTCGTGAATGTGGCTCCTCCCATTTCGGGATCGGTGCTGTCGGCGCCGTCCATGGCGAACACCGCCGCGGTGCCGCGCTGCCCGTTCACCGCGAACTGAGAAGTGAAATTGGACGCGCCGTTGGTGTCGGTCATGGTGCCGGCCGCCAGCAGCAGCAATTGACTGAAGTCGCGCTTGTTCAGGGGCATCGCCGAAACGGCTTTCGCGGACAACTGCTCGCCCCCGGTGCCCGCGCGGGATTCCGTGGCGGCCAGGAGCGACAGAGCCCCATCCGCCGACAATTCGAGAACGGCCGCCGCCGCGCCGCCCGCGAGGCGCACCGGCTGCGAGCACGTCGCCGTGGAGCCCTGGTAGTCCACCGAGACCGAGTACTCGCCGACTGCGAGCGCCGCAAACGCAAACTGGCCGTCACTGCCCGTGGTGGCCGCCGCCTTCGTGCCGGCGGACTGCACGCGGACGACGGCGCCGGCGATGGCCGCGCCGTGGGCGTCACGCAGGGCCCCTTTCCACGAACCCCCGGAGGGCTGGTCTTCCGCAGCCAGCAGGGGGGCTGCGATGGCGGCGCACACGATCAGGGTGTGAAGCTTCGTGAACAAGACATCAGCATAGCTCACCCCATGCGCGCGCACTCGCCCGCGGCTGCCCGCGGCCTGAAGGCCGGCCAGTTCCGCGCCATGCCGATCGTCGCGGAGGAGCGGGACATGCTGCCAGGCGAGCGAGTAAGCCCCGGATACCGCTAGCGGGACTTTCTCAGAACTGGGCCGGTGCGGCACCGCCGACGGGCCACCGAGGGCCCGTCAGACAGGGCCTTCGTTCAATGTGCATGAGCTTCGAAGGCTAGATGAAAGAATAATCATACCAACCGTAGCCCCTGATCGCCCGGCCTGCGATAGTATTCCAGCATCGAGGGCAACGAGCCTGGACGCCCTACGGCGATCCCGCGCGGCACCCTGTACCCACGAAAATGGCCGTTGTCCTACGAAAGTCGGGCTAGGCGGCTTGGTGGACCGGCTCGTGGTGCAGCCGCATCAACCGTTCCGCCTTCAGCGCGACCATGGCGTAGGTCTTTCCGTTGTCATCGGCGAACTCGACTTCGAAAACGCCCGGGGCCCAGTTCTCGACTACGGTGCCCACTTGGCCGCGCACCAGGCCCTCTCCGGGCAGGTCTTCGAGCAGCGCGACCACGGAATGTATGTCAATGCCGATCATGACGATCCGTCCTACTCATAGTACATAACAACTGGTCAGCCGCGGCAAGTCGTCTTCGATCCGCACAATCCATGTGCTGCGAATTCTCACGGCTCTCCCCTGGCGCACCAGATCGAAATCGACGATATAGCGTTGCCCGTAAGCGTTTGAGACGCCGGCCTCAGCCTCGCCACCCCCGGCTGCCGCGAGGAGGGCCGTCCTGAGTTCTTCGGCGTCGGCCTCCCGAATTCCAGCCGAGGCAAACACCCGTGCCTTGTTACGGCCACGCGGATGCTGTGGATTCAGGCAGTACTCCAGCAGCTTCCGAATCTCCACGATGGCGTGCTCGCCGTTCGGCAGCTTCATGAATCGTCTAGCCTAACCGCGCGGCTGTGCAAGCCCGCGCGCATTCCCGCTCCGCCCCCTCACCCCGCGTGCGGCTTGAACCCGTCCTGCCGCATGGCCGCGTGGGCCGCGTCCACGGTCTCCGGCAACACGTAGAAGAACGCTCCGGCGCGCACCGATTTGAACACCACGCCGCCGGAGTACTCGTCGGTCTCCACGCCGTAGTCCACGCCGGAAGCGGCCAGCGCGCTCTCCAGCCGCAGGGCGTCCCGCAGCTTCTTGGCGATATAGATCAGAACCGGCTCTTTGTTTTCGAAGAACGATGCGTCCTGCTTCATGGTCCGCGGCCTTACCGGAAGTTCTCCACCAACACCAGATTCTCGTTCCTGTCCGTCTTAGAATACAGCACGTACTTCCCATCCGGCGACACCCGGAACGCGCCGCCATCCATGTCGGCATCCTTCATCCTCAGGCGCACCGTGGACTTCTTCGCCGCGAAATCGTAGAACTCGAGCACCCCGGAGCGCTCCGCCCGCTCCCATTCCAGGTAGTACACGCCGCCACCCGCCGGCTGCACGGACGGTTGCGCCAGATCGTGCTCCGGCACGATGGCCTCCTCCGCCTGGCCGCCATCGGAAGGCACCCGCCAGATGGACCTCCGGCTTCGAAAGTAAACGTACTTGCCATCCTCCGACTCCTCCGGCGAGTCGCCGCGGCGCCTCTCGGTGAGGGTCCGCGCCCCGCTGCCATCGGCCGCGGCCTTCCAGATGCGCGTCTGCGACTCGTAGTAGATCGACTTCCCGTCGTGCGACCAGGACCCGCCCCCCGCCTGCTCCAGCACCCGAACCGGTTGGGCGTGGGGTTTCGCCTCGATCCGATACGTCTCCAATCCTCTCTGCGACAGGGATTCGTACATCAGTTGCGCTCCATCAGGCGACCAGCGCAGGCGCCGCAACCGAAACGTGCCGAACATGGCGGCCACCTGGTACCGCTCGCCGGCGCCGTCTGCATTGCCCAGCCAGATCTGCTGCTCCAAGCCCCGGTCCGAGACGTTGGCGATCCGCTTGCCGTCGGGCGAAATGGCCGGCTCGATTTCCCGCGAGTCGGAGCGGATCAGCAGTCTTTCCTTCGCGTCCGCGTCCGCGGTACCCGCGGCGCTCAACTCCGCCCGCCAGATGGAAGACGTCTCCCTCCGCTCGGTGAAGAGCAGGCGGCCGTCGCGCGAAATGGCCGGAAACTGGGCCTGTTTGCCCGCGATCAGCAGGTCCCGCGGATTCCCGCCGGACACCGTCAGGCGCCACAAGCGCCAGCCCGTGCCACGGTCGGAGGCGTACACCAGTTCGCGGCCGTCGGGCGTCCAGGCGATGCCGCGGATCGCATGATCGTCGAACGTGAGGCGGCGCGTCGAGCCGTTTGAGAGGTCGCGAACGTAGACAGCGCGGCCCTCGCGGTCCTCCGCTTCCTCGCCGCGCACATAGGCTACGCTTGCGCCGTCGGGAGACACCGCCGGGCTGAAGTCTCCGGGAGTTCCGCTGGCCGGGTGGGTGATCTGCCGCGCCTCTCCGGTGTCCACCGCGACCGTCCAAAGCGCCGACGGCTTACCCTTCTCCGCGCCCGCCACCACCAGCGATTTCCCGTCGCGCGTCCAGGCGGCGGAGGGCAGCGGCGGCGTCTCGTCCCCCGCGGCGGCGAAGTCGATCACTTTGCGTGGCTCGCCGCCGGCCGCCGGAATGACCATGATCCGCCAGACATCCTCCTCGACCCGCAGGAATGCCAGCCGGCCGCCATCGGGGCTCCAAACCGGTCCGATGTCGCTCCCCTCGCCGCTCGTCAACTGCCGCGGGGCGCCGCCCGCCAACGCCCGCACGAATACGTGGAAGGCCTCGTCCTTCGGGTCCAGGCGGGCACTGTACGCCGCCTGTTTGCCATCGGGCGAGAACGCCGGCCAGGCGTGCTCCCCGGCTTCGCTGGTAAATGGCGCACGGCTGGGTTCCCGCGGCGGTCCGCTCGCCAGCCGCCCCACAACGCTCACCAGCACGCCTACCAGGCAGAGTCCCAACGCCAGCAGCACCGCCGGCCGCCGCACAAATGCGCCGAATGACATATCTCCCGTATTATCCCCTGTGCGGAGCGGCCTCCGCCGTCTTTCCGCAAAGCCAGGCTACGAATCGTAGACGCGGAAGGTTCCCGTTCATTGCGCCGCGCATGCCGCATCTGAGAAACTGGCTGTGCATGAAGCTGGCGCTCCTGTTCCTGACCACGGTGTCCGTCCTGTCGCCGCAAGGCGTCGTGCTGCCGGGCGGGAGCGTCTCGATCGGCGAGTTGCCGGCCAGGGAAACGTTCTACTACAACGTGGAATGGCGCCTCGTCACCGCCGGCCGGGCCAGGGTGGAGTGGATCCGCCAGCCGAACGCCGATTGGCAGGTCAATCTGCGCCTGGAATCCGCGGGGCTGGTTTCCACCCTGTTCAAGGTCGAGGACGATTACTTCGCTTACCTCAACCCGTCATTGTGCGCCGAGAGCGTGCAACAGGTCTCGCACGAGGGCAGCCGCCAGCGCGAGAGCAAAATCGCTTTCGATGCCGCCGCGCACCGCGCCGCCTACCTGGAGCGCGACCGCCTCAAAGACTCGATCCTGCTGCAACAGGAGATCGAGATCCCCCCGTGTGTCCACGACGTGGTGGGCGGCATTCTTCTGCTCCGCACCCTCAATCTGGAGCCCGGCCAGAGCGTGATGGTTCCGGTCAGCGACGGCAAGCGCAGTGTGATGGCCAGGGTGGAGGCCCAGTCGCGCGAGGACATCAAAACCCCCGAAGGCGCGTTTCACACCATCTGCTACGAAGCCTACCTGTTCAACAACGTCCTCTACCGCCGCCCCGCGCACCTCAACATCTGGGTGACCGACGACCGCCGCCGGCTCCCCGTGCAAATCCGCGTCCGCATGCAGTTCACCATCGGCACCATCACGCTGCAATTGCGGAAGCACGAAGGAAGTTGACGGGGATTCCGGGGGGCCGGTTTGTCCGCGCGAATCCGGCGCCTCGCGTCCCAGTTTCGGACAGCCCCCTCCGCTCCCTAAACCTGTTTTCAACCACTTGCCATGGCTCGCCACGTGCCTCCAGTTTGGCGCGCCTATGAACCTCTGGAACGACCTCCGCTACGGCCTGCGTACTTTGCGCGCGTCTCCCGGTTTCACGCTTGCTTCCATCCTCACCCTGGCGTTCGGAATCGGCGCCACCACCGCCACCTTCAGCATCTGCGACGCCCTCTTGTGGAAACCCATGCGGCTGCCGCGCCCGGAATCGCTCGTCATGCTTCTCGGCAGGGTTCCCGGCGATCCCGACTCCTGGAATGCCGTCTCCCCTCCGGATGCCGCCGACATCCTCCGGCAATCCAAATCGCTGGCGGGCCTGGCCGGTTTCCAGGAGGGCATCGCCAATCTCGCCGGGGCGGGCGGCGAGCCGCAGCGCGCCTTCCACGCCTCCGTGGCCGCCAACTTCTTCGACCTCATGGGCGTGCCGCCGGCGCTCGGCCGCGCGTTTCGCCCCGGCGAAGACCAGCCCGGCCGCGACCGCGAAGTCATCCTCAGCCACCGGCTCTGGCAGGGCGCCTACGCCGGCAACCCGTCGGTAATCGGCCGCACCATTCTGCTGGACGACCAGGACTACGTCGTAACCGGGGTCATGCCCGCCGGCTTCGACTTCCCCCAGGGCACCCAGGTGTGGACTCCCCTGGCCCTGAATGCCGCACAACTCGGCTCGCGCAACTCGCCGATGTTGCCGCTGGCCGCGCGGCTGAAGCCCGGCCACCGCGTCGAAGAGGCCTCCGCCGAACTGGACGCCATCGGGCGGCGCCTGGCGGAAATGTATCCCGAAACCAACCGGAACCGCCAGTTCATGCTCTGGCCGATCCCCCGCTTTCTGTTGTTCACCGAGACCCGCCCGTACCTGCTCCTGCTGCTGGGCGCGGTGGTTTTCGTGCTCCTGATCGCCTGCGTCAACGTATCCAACCTGCAGTTTGCGCGCGCCGCCGGCCGCTGGCGCGAGATTGCCGTGCGCACCGCTTTGGGCGCGTCGCGCGGGCGCGTGATCGCCCAATTGGTTACCGAGAGCCTGCTGCTTTCGCTCGCCGGCGCCGCCGCCGGCCTGCTGGTGGCCGAGTGGGGCGTCTCCCTGCTGCGCGCCAACCTGCCGCCGGAGATCGCCCAGCACCTTTTCGGCTGGGAGCAAGTCGGACTGGACGGCCGTACGCTGGCCTTCACCACCGCGGCCGCGGTGGCCTGCGGCATTCTGGCCGGACTGCTGCCGGCGTGGCAGTGTTCCCGCCCCGATCTCACCGGCGCCCTCAAGGAAGGCGGACGCGGAGCCACCGCCGGGCGCGCCCGCCATTGGCTGCGCAGTGCGCTGGTGGCCGGCGAGATCGCGCTCGCCGTGGTGCTGCTGGTGTGCGCCGGGCTGATGGTCCGCGGCTTTCGCAACCAGGTTGCTTCCGGCCGGCAATTCGATCCCGCCTCCCTGCTGACCATGCGCCTGGCCATCACCGGGAACAAGTACCCCGAACGTTTCCAGCACGCCGCGTTTTATCGCGAGGTGGTGGACCGCGTCGGCGCCCTGCCCGGCGTGCAATCGGCCGCCGTGGCCACCGCCATGCCGTTTTCCAACCACTCCGAAGACCGCGACGTCACCATCGAGGGCATCCCCGCCCGGAACGGCGATGTGCCGTGGGCCATGTGCCAGTCGGTCAGTCCAAAATTCTTTGCCACCCTCCGCGCGCCGCTGCGCGCCGGCCGTCTGCTCAACGATGGCGACACCGCCGAATCCCTCCCCGTGGCCGTGGTCAACGAGCGGTTCGCCCAAAGAGAATGGAAGGGCCAGTCTCCCACTGGCCGCCGCTTCAAGCTGGGAATGCCCGATTCCGGAAGCCCCTGGCTGACCGTGGTCGGCGTGGTGGGCAACATCCCCCACAGCACCTTCGACCGCGTGGCCCGCCGCATGGTCTTTCTGCCGCTCTCTCAGGCCCCGAGGCTCTGGATGGATCTCGGCGTCCGCACCGCGGGCGACCCGTTGCGCCTGGCGCCCGCCATTCTCTCCGCCATCCGCGCCGTGGATCCCCAGGTTCCCGTCACCCAGGTTCACACCCTCGAACAGGTCATCTACATGGACTCTCCCCTCAGCTTCGTTGCCGCCATTATGGGCGTGTTCGGTGGGTTGGCCTGGGTCCTCGCGGCCATCGGCGTTTACGGCGTGATGGCCTACCTGGTGAGCGGGCAGACCCACGAAATCGGCATCCGCATGGCGCTCGGCGCACCGCGCGCGGCCGTGCTCACCATGGTCTTCCGCCGCGGCCTGGTAACTACTCTAGCCGGGCTGGCGGCCGGCATTCCGGTGGCTTACTGGCTGGCCACCCGGCTGGTTGCTTCGCTGATTTACGGCGTTTCCGCCGGCGACCCGGCCACGTTCGTGGGCATCCCGCTGACGCTGCTCGCGACCGCCGCGCTGGCCATCTACATTCCCGCGCGCCGCGCCATGCGCATCGACCCGATTGTGGCTTTGCGGTACGAGTGATTCGGGCCGCCTGTCCCAAAACCGGACAATCCCGCTCTGTCTCGCCGGCCTGTTTTCAATGACTTGCCATGGCCCCTCGCGTGCCCAGAATACCGTGCACCTATGAATCTCTGGCGCGATGCGAAAACCGGCATGCGGGCCCTGCGCAATTCACCGGGCTATGCCGCGACGGCCATCCTGACACTGGCGCTGGGGATCGGCGCCACCACCGCCACCTTCAGCTTCTGCGACGGCCTGCTGTGGAAACCGCTGCCCCTGCCCCGCGTGGAATCGCTGGCGATGATCACGGAGCGCGATCCCGAAAGCCCCGCCGCCGGGCGCGATCTGACGCCGGCGGATTTCGACGACATCCGCCGCCAGAGTTCCGCCTTCACCGGTCTCGCCGCCTGGGACGACAATTACGCCAACCTGGTCGAGCCCGGCGGCGCGCCCGAGCGCATCGACACGGCTTCGGTGTCCGCCAATTTCTTCGATGTCCTGAGCGTCGCGCCGGCGCGGGGCCGCGCGTTCCTGCCGGGCGAGGACCAGCGCGGCGGCGAGCTGGTCGTCATCCTCGGCGACGACCTCTGGCGGCGGTTCGGCGCAGATCCAGCCATCGCCGGCCGGCTCGTCCATCTCAATGACAGGACCTATCGCGTGATAGGCGTCATGCCGCCCGGCTTCCGATTCCCCAAACGGGCGCAACTGTGGACGCCGCTGGCGCTCGACCCGTCCACCGCCGCCTCTCGCACCTCGCCCGAGTTCGTGGCCATGGGCCGGCTGAAGCCAGGTCTGGCGGAAAGCGACGCTGCCCGCGAAATTGCCGCCATTGGAGCGCGCCTGGCGCAACGGTATCCCGCCACCAACCAGGGCCGCGCGTTTCGTGTCATGGGCGTGCAGCGGTTCCTGATGGGCGAGGTCCGCGGCCGGTACATCGCCTTGCTGTTCGGCGCGGTGCTGTTCGTGCTCCTCATCGCCTGCGCCAACGTGGCCAACCTGCAGTTCGCCCGCGCCCTGGGCCGCACGCGCGAAGTGGCCGTGCGAGCCGCGCTGGGCGCCGGCCGCGGACGCCTGATGGCGCAACTGCTCACCGAAAGCGTGCTGCTGGCGCTGGCCGGTGGCGCGCTCGGGTTGCTGGTGGCCAGTTGGGGCCTGGACGCCTGGCGCGCCAGCCTGCCGGCCGATGCCGAAAAGAGCTTGCCGGGCCTGGCGGCCATCGCACTGGACCATCGCGCCCTGCTGTTCGCGCTGCTGGCCGCGGTGGCCAGCGGAATCCTGTCCGGCCTGGCGCCCGCCTGGCAGTGGGCGCGGCCCAACCTCTACGACGCGCTCAAGGAACGCGGCGGCTCCGCTTCGGGGCGCGCGCGGCACCGCCTGCGCGCCGCGCTGGTGGCCGGTGAGATCGCGCTGACTGTGGTGCTGCTGACTGGCGCGGGCCTCATGATTCGCGGTTTCGGCGCGCTCACCCGCAGCGGCGCGGAGCTCGATCCGGCCAGCCTGCTCACCCTGCGCCTGGCGGTGACCGACGCCAAGTATAGCGAAGATTACCAACTGGCCGATTTCTACCGCCGGGTGCTGGAGCGCGTCAGCGCCGTCCCTGGCGTGCGAGCCGCCGCCGGAGCCACGTCCACGCCCTACTCCGACCACGTCACCACGCGGCTCTTCACCATCGAGGGCCGCCCGCCCGCGCCCGGCCATACGCCCGAGGCGGCCTTCCAGGCGGTCAGCGCCAACTACTTCGAGACCATGCGCGTGCCGCTCATCGCCGGACGCCGGATCGAGGACCGCGACACCGCCGACGCGCCTCGCGTGGCGGTGGTCGGCCGGCGCCTGGCGCGCCAATGGTGGCCAGGGGGCGAGTCCCCGCTGGGGCGGCGCATCCGCATTGGCGATGCCAGCCGCGAGCGCCCATGGGCGACCGTCGTGGGCGTGGTGGGTGACGAGATGTTCAGGGTCTTCGACCGCGCGCCGCACGCCACTTTGTACGTGCCCTACGCTCAGGCGCCGCGCGAGAAAATGGATATCGGCGTGCGGGTCTCCGGCGACCCCGCGCGCCTGGTTTCCTCCATCGCCGCCGCCATCCACTCGGTGGATCCCGAGCAGCCCGTCACCGATGTCCGCACGGTGGATGCGCAGATCCGCGACCAGGCCCTGGGCCTCACCTATGTGGCCGCGATGCTGGGGATTTTCGGCGTCATCGGGCTGGTCTTGTCGTCGATCGGCGTCTACGGGGTGATGGCCTACACGGTTTCCGAGCAGACTCACGAGATCGGCATCCGCATGGCTCTGGGCGCGCCGCGCACGACCGTACTGCGCACGGTATTCCGGCGCGGGTTTGCGGCCACCGCCGTGGGCCTGGCGGCGGGCCTCGGGGTGGCGTTTGCGCTGGCGCGCCTGATGGCCTCGCTGATCTGGGGCGTGGGCGCGGGCGACCCCGTCACGTTTGCCGCCGTTCCGGTGGCGCTCGCCGCCGCCGCATCGCTGGCCATCTACCTTCCGGCCCGCCGCGCCATAAGCATCGACCCCATGGCGGCGTTGCGGCATGAGTGAGCGGCGGCCCGTTCGTTCGCGGGCACTGTCATTATAGGGGCGGACGCTGGCGTCGGAAGTGGTACTCGCGAATTCTGGCGCAACGAGGGTTGGATGAGAGCGAACTCTCTGCGGCAGGCCCTATAGAAACGGGTTCACGATCCGGATACCGGCGATGACATCGCCGTGTTTCAAGTCTTCGGTCAGCAACTGAGCGGCCCGGCTCTGTTCGGCGGCAGCCAGAATCATGCTGTCCCAAAAGGAAAGGCGCCACGTTTCGCCTATCTCCGACGCCCGGACCACCGTCTGCGGCGTGATCAGCGATTGCACCCAGGGCGCGTAGTTCCGGACCGTTTCGCGTGCCAGAGGCTTGGGGATTGGAGTCTTGATCTTTTGCGTGACATTGACGTAGAACTCCTGGAGCACTTGCGTGCTCAACCGCCCGGAGCGCATCTCCCAGAGTTCTCTCAGAGTACCGGCCGCGCGTTGCCGCTTCGCGCCAGCGTCGGCGTCGTGAGCGTAGATGAGGATATTGGAATCAACGAAGAGCTCGTCGATCATGCAGAGCCTCGCGGCTCGTTATCTTCGCTCCGCCCAGCCGGAACGGGGCGCTCAGTTGCGCCAGCGCCCTAGCCTTGCCGGTCTCGTAAGCCGCTTCCGCCTCGACCATTCTTCGCAGCTCTTCCGCGAGCATGGCGCTGACGCTCGTCCCCCGCCGCCCGGCATAGGCACGCGCCCTTTTCAGAACCTGCTTATCGAGGGCCAAGGTGATGTTCTGTTTCATGAACGTCTCTTCCCAGCTTACACGTAAAATGCGTGAAGCACCACCCATCAACCCGTCACTCCACGGCGTCATGATGGACCACGGCGCGGCCTCACGCTGGACGAAAACGACCTATGGGTAGCCGCGACGGCACTCGCGCTCGGCCCGACACGGGTCAGCCGCGACGGCGATTTCGGAGATATCGACGATCTGCGAGTCCTGGCGCTGACGTAGCGGTTACCCGCGGCACGGCTTCGCAACGCAAGCGTCCGGGGATGGCAACAGACCGGCCGAGTGAGCTATCCCGGAATGGCCGGCGATCCTCTGGGAGCGCTGAGCTGGCCGCTGCTCAGCCGGGGTAAGATAACAGATACCACCATGTCCACTCCCATAGCCGAACCGCTCGAGCGCCTCCAGTGCCAGTGGTGCCAGAGTCTCAACGAGAAGTCCGCTCTTGCCTGCCGCTCTTGTGGCGCGCCCCTCGACGTCCGCAGCCTGGTCTCCGAATCCGGCTGGCGCGAAACCCCGCGCATCCGCGATATGACGGAGATCCACTTCAGCAACAGCACCTGCCAGGTGGAAGGCGAAATCGTGCCCGTGGCCGAGATCAATCTCTCGCCCGGCGACGCCATCTTCTTCGAACACCACGTCATGCTTTGGAAGGACCAATCCGTCCCGCTCACCCTCATGGCGCTTACCGGCGGCTTCAAGCGCGCCTTCGCCGGCATGCCGTTCCTCATCAGCGTGGCCAGCGGCCCCGGCCGCATCGCGTTCTCCCGCGACTCGACCGGCGAACTGGTGGTGCTGCCGCTGCATCCCGGAATGGAGGTGGATGTCCGCGAGCACGCCTTCCTGCTGTCCTCGCACCAGATCCAGTACTCCTTCGTGCGCATCAAGGGACTGGCCAATATCCTGTTCGGCGGGCAGGGCATGTACATGGACCGTTTCGTCACCGCCGGCAGTCCCGGCCTGCTCATCCTGCACGGTTACGGCAACGTCTTCGAGCGCGTTCTCAGGCCCGGCGAGAGCATTATGCTGGAACCCGGCGCGTTCCTCTACAAGGATTCGTCCGTCACCATGGACGTTGAGTTTCAGAAGCTGGGCACCGGCTTCTTCGGCGGTACGACCATGAGCCTGGCGCGCATGACCGGACCCGGCCGCGTGGGCATCCAGTCCATGTACGTGCACCACAAGACCGAGTAACGCCAACGGAGACGCCTCTATGTTCTGCGCGAAATGTGGATCGAAATTGCCTCAGGACGCCCGGTTTTGCGGCGCTTGCGGGGGGATGGTCGCTCCCTCGGCGCCCGCGCCTCCCGCCTACGGCCCGCCGCCGGTGCCGCCCGCCGTCCAGCCGCCTGCGCCGCCCCCGTACGGCCCGCCGCCCCCGGTTGCCCAGCCCGCGCCGCCCGTGTTTGTGCCGCCCGCGCCGCCCGCATACGGCCCGCCGCCCTCCGTTGGCCGGCCCGCGCCGCCCGCGTACGGCCCGCCGCCCCCGGTTGCCCAGCCTGCGCCGCCCGCATACGGCCCGCCGCCCTCCGTTGCCCAGCCCGTGCCGCCGCCCGCATACGGCCCGCCACCCTCCGTTGCCCGGCCCGTGCCCCCGCCCGCCGCGCCGCAGCAGCGCGCGGCCCGCTGCTCCTGGTGCGGATCGCCTCTCGACGCCGCGGCCATGAGCTGTCCCGGTTGCGGCGGCAATGTTTCCGAAATGGCCGTCTCCACGCACTCGGGATGGCTCCAGTTGCCCGGCCGCAAGGACATGGCCAAGCTGCAATTCGGCCAGTCCACCTGCCAGATCGAAGGCATTTACGTTCCCGTGGCCGATTTCAAACTGGCCGCCGGCGACAGCATCTATTTCGCGCACCACGTGCTGTTGTGGAAAGACCCCGAGATCGCCATCACCACCATGCCCCTCAAGGGCGCATGGAAGCGCGTCTTCGCGGGTATGCCGCTCATCATGACCCAGGTGGCGGGTCCCGGCCGCATCGCTTTCTCGCGCGACCTCCCCGGCGAATTGATCGCCGTGCCCATCCATCCCGGCCAGTCGGTGGATGTGCGCGAGCATCTTTTCCTCACGGCCACCGGCAACGTGGTCTACGACTGGTTCCAGACCGGAATCTGGTTCAGCACGCAGAGCGGCGACGACACCGAGACGCACTATCCCGTGGGGGCGTTCATGGACCGCTTCTCCGCCACCGGGCAGCCCGGCCTCCTGCTGCTGCACGCCGGCGGCAACGTCTTCGTGCGCACTCTGGCGTCCGGCGAGACCATGCTGGTGAAGCCCACCGCGCTCATCTTCAAGGACCCCGCCGTGCAGATGCACCTGCACTTCGAGCATCCGCAGACCGGTTTCAGGTCATGGGGCTCGTGGGGCAACCGCTATCTATGGCTGCGCGTGGTGGGACCCGGCCGCGTGGCCGTACAATCGGCCTTCGAGCACCTGCACGGCGAAGCCTTATCGATGCAGGGACATTCCTACGCCACCGAAGTGCGCTGGTAGCGCGGCCCCTCAGTTCTTGACCGGGATCAACAGCGCGCTCTGGGTGCTCACGCCGGCGATGGTGGCGGCAATCGGCTGGTCGCCATCCGCCAGTGGCGGAATCGCCACGTTGAGCTGATACTCGCCCGCCGCCGCAATCCCCGCCCACGAAACCGTGGCCGGCGCTCCGCCAATGCTGATGTGCAACTGCGTCAGGTCCGCCAGTGGCGCAGCTCCGCTGAATATCACTCCCGCCTGCACCGCCGGGGTGGTGGGCCCAAAGCCGGTCCCATACAACAGCACCGTTTCCCCCGGCGACGCGGGCCGCGAACTCACGCCGCTGCCGTAGTAGCCCACGGGTGCGACATAGGTGTAGTCAGTATGCAGCGCCGCCACATATTTCGTCCCCTGGAAGAAGCCGGGCGCGTAGGTTGCCAGCGTCACCGCGCCAGTGGCCGTCCCGATGCTCCCGTTCGTCACCACCACCGGCACTGCGCCGGCAGCGGTGTCCGTAGGCGCCTGGACATTGATCTGAGTCGGGCTGATATACCACACCGCCGCGGCCTTGCCGTCGATCTTGACGCTCACGCTATCCAGCGCCAGGGGCAGGTTACTACCGGAGAAATCCGCCGCCGCCCACGGCCGCGCACTGCATGACAGGTTGGTCCCGTAAATCGACACCCACGATCCGCTGGCCACGGTGAGCGCGCCGCTGGCATTGTTCGACACCCCGCTGATCGTCACTGGGGGCCCGCAGACCGGAATCACCACCCCGGCCTGCGTGTTCACCCCTCCCACATTCATCGCTATGGGCAGGTTTCCGCCGGGCAGGTCGGTGGGCAGAGTGAAATTCACCTGGTCCTGGCCGGGCCAATCCATGACAGCGCTCACCACGGTGGCGCTCTCTCCGCCCACCGTCACCGTAACCTTGGCAGCCACGGGCGGGGACGGCGCCGGAGCAGTGCCGTCCGCCACCACCGGATTGGTGGCGCCGAATCCGGTTCCATACGCCATCAGTGAATCGCCCGCTCTGGCCGGGTTCGTCGCCGCGATTGTCCCGTGGGTGGATTTGAAATAACCCACTCCCCAACTGCCGGTGCCGTTGATGAAAAGCGATGGCGCGATCGGCGCCACCGCCACGGTGACGGGAGCGGATTGCAGAGTTTGTCCGCCCACCTGATTCGTCACCTGGATGGTCGCGATGGTCCCCGTGACACCGAACGGCACCTGGAAGTCAACCTCCGAGGTGAAGACGCCAGCTACCGGCGCGGCCTTCCCATTCACCAGCACCGAGATACCGTTGCAGGAGAACGGCAACGGGGTTGTCCCGTTGCACATCACAGTCGAGCTCGCCAGGTTCGAGCCGCTCAGCATGGCGAGCATCCCGGGAGCGATCGGGCCCGAAAGGGTTGACCCTTCGCTGTACACCCCCGTGATCACCGGGGCCGAGGATTGCGCCCAAACCCCGAAACTGGCGAGTGCCAACACAGCGCTGTAGCGAAGCAGAATTCTCACGGCATCCTCCATGCCAAATTGAAATAAATGATATTGAACCATATTGCGGCATTGAAATCGATTTGCTCAGTGTGACCATCGCGCCGCGTCCCACCGGCCTGTTCCTGCGCCGCCCCCCCCACATGTCCTAAAATGAACTTTCGCACTTCGCCTCCAGGAGATCCATTGACACCGGAACGCAGTCGGGGAACCGTACAGGTGGTGGTCGCCACCACCGTAATGTTGTCGTTCATTTCGTTCTGGCGGGCCGCCGCCATCGTTCTGAGCGACCTGGCCTCATCGGCCTACTACGTCGGCGGCATCGCCGAGACGGCCATCGGCAAGGCGGCGCCCTGGTTCATCCTCTCCATCATGTTGTTCTCCTACGCGGTGCGCGCCATCTACATCGAAAGCTGTTCGATGTTCGTGCGCGGCGGCGTGTACAAAGTGGTGCACGAAGCCATGGGCGGCACGCTGGCCAAGTTCTCGGTCTCCGCCCTGATGTTCGACTACGTGCTCACCGGCCCCATCAGCGCCGTCAGCGCGGGGCTGTACCTCGGCGGGCTGATCAACGAAACCGGGGAGTATCTCCATATCTCCGGGATGCGCGTCCACGCCCCCTACTTTGCCGCGGTCTTCGCCGCGGTGGTGACTTTGTACTTCTGGCGGAAGAACATCATCGGCATCGAGGAATCCAGCGAGAAGGCCCTGCGCATCATGCAAATCACCACGGTCATGGTGGTGATCCTGATCGCCTGGTGCCTGGTCACCATCTTCAAGAACGGCTACAACCCGGTTCCGCTGCCGGTCCCGGCCAACCTCAAGTTCAGCCCCGAGGCGCTCGGATGGCTGCGCGGAACGGTGGGGCCGTCCATCACGGTCATCGCCATCATGATCGGTCTGGGCCACTCGCTGCTGGCTATGAGCGGCGAGGAGAGCCTGGCGCAGGTGAACCGCGAAATCGCTCATCCCAAGCTCAAAAACCTGGAACGCGCCGGCTTCGTGATCTTCATCTACAGCATGCTGTTCACATCGCTGGTCTCGTTCTTCGCGGTGATGATCATCCCCGACTCCGCGCGCAAGAACTTCCTCGATAACCTGATCGGCGGCCTCTCGATGTATCTCGTCGGCCCCATCTCGGTGCGCCTGCTGTTCCACGCCTTCGTGGTTCTGGTGGGCACGATGATCCTGGCAGGCGCGGTCAACACGGCCATCATCGGCTCCAACGGCGTGCTCAACCGCGTGGCCGAGGACGGCGTGCTTCCCGATTGGTTCCGCCATCCCCACAAGAAGTACGGCACCAGCTCGCGGCTTATCAACACCATCGTCGGCCTGCAACTGATCACCATTCTCATCAGCCGCGGCGATGTCTATATGCTGGGCGAGGCTTACGCGTTCGGCGTGGTTTGGAGCTTCGCCATGAAGGCGCTGTCCGTGCTGGTGCTGCGCTACAAACAGCCCGGCGGCCGCGAGTGGAAGGTGCCGCTCAACTTCCACATAGCCGGCAAGGAAGTGCCCGTCGGCCTGGGCCTCATCACCATCGCGCTGTTCGGGCTGGCCATCATCAACGTGCTCACCAAGAAGGTGGCCACCATTTCGGGCGTCAGCTTCACCATCGCGTTCTTCATCGTCTTCGAGCTTTCCGATATCTACAACCGCAAGCGCCGCGCCGGACACGGACAGGAACCCGAGAAGTTCGTCCTCAATACCCGCTCGGACATCTCGGTCGATTCCTGCGGCGTGCGCCCCGGCAACATCCTCGTGGCCGTCCGCAATCCCAACCGGCTGCAGCACCTGCAGCGCGTTCTGACGAAGACCGACACGCGCAAGATGGACATCGTGGTGCTTTCGGTGCGCCGCGTCACCCAGGCCGGCTCCGGCGAGCACCCGCTGGATGCCGCACAACTCTTCGCCGACGACGAAACCAATGTGTTCACGCACGTCGTGACGCTGGCCGAGAAGGCCGGTAAGCACGTCGAACTGATGGTGGTTCCCGGTCTGGATCCTTACGAAGCCGTGGTCCAGACCGCCGCGCGCATCAAGAGCTCGCGCATCGTGATGGGCCTGTCGCCCAAACTTACGCCCTCCGAGCAGGGCGCCGAGGTGGGCCGCTACTGGGAGAAGTTGCCCGAGCCGCGTCCCTCGCTTTCTCTCGAACTGGTGCTCGAGAACCAGCGCGACACCGTCTTCTTCAACCTCGGCCCGCATCCGCCGCGTCTCTGGCCCGAGGACATCGACCTCACCCACCGCATCTGGCTGAAGCTGATGGATTGCGGCCTGGGGCCCAAGCTGCACCACCGCGACGTCCTGGGCCTGGCTCTCCGCCGCCTGGAAACCGAGCTGGCCGAAGGCGGCTCCCAGACCATCGTGGACGATCTCAAGCACGACGTGGAGTTCCGCTCGTCCGTGCCCGAACAGGGCTCTCCCGAGGAGTAGCTTGTGGGGCGGACGCCCTCGTCCGCAGCCGGCCCCCTGGCCGGCTTTTCGCCATTGGCAAGCACCCGATTCCGCACGCGGAGAGCGGGACGAGGGTGTCCCGCGCGGACCCGGGGGCCCGCCCCACGGAACCGCGGCGCGCGCGGTATTCTTGCGAACCTGGCTAATGTTTCGTTCGTATCTCCGTCTATCTACGTAGACTGGATTCGCCGGGAATGCGCTTTCGGACATAGGTTTCCCGAAAGCGGACACATCCCTATGAATATGCCTCGTCACCAGCCACGACTTGCCGATATCTCCATTTGGCAAGCATCTTGCTTGTGACTGCGGGGTAGTGGAGCACATGGCTGGCATGACGATCTTGAAACGCGTCCTCATCTTACTTTGTATGGCCGGAAGCGCCGTCACCGCTCTCACGGCTTCGGAACATCACGGGATCGTAACCTATCACGGGTTGCCGGTCCCCGGCGCTGTCGTCACGGCGATACAGGGTGACCGCAAAATCACCACGTCCACCGGCGACGACGGCACGTATTCTTTCCGCGACTTGCCCGACGGAGCCTGGACCATCGATGTCGAAATGACCGGCTTCGCCAAACTCTCGCGCGAAATCGGCGTCGCCCCCGGCGCTCCGCCGCCTGCCTGGGACCTCAAACTGGCGCCGCCACCGGCCCCCGCCGCTCCGCCCGCCCCGCCCGGCGCCGCCGCGGGTGGCCGCGCCGCTCCGCCCGCTCCGCCCGCGCTGCCCGGCGCCGCTGCGGGTGGCCGCGGCGGTCCGCCCGCCCCGCCCGGCGCCGCTGGCGGAGGCCGCGGCGGTCCGCAGTTGACTCCCGAACAGGCCAAGGCCGCGGCCCGCGCCCGCGCCGCGGCCCAAATGGAGGCTCAGGACAAGGCCCAGTCGCGCGCCGCCGCCGTGGCAGCGACCACCTCGGCTCCCGCGGGCGGCGGCGATTCCATGGTGCTGGCGGGCTCAGTCGGCGGCGGTGGCGGGGGCGCCATGTCTTTCGGTAACACCGTCGGCGGCGGCTCGCAGTACAACGGCAACGCCGCGTTTTCCCTGGATAATTCCGTTTGGGACGCCGCCTCCTATTCGCTCAGCGGCATCCAGACTCCCAAACCGGCCTTCGCCAAAGGCAAGATCAATCTGTCTTTCGGCGGACCGCTGAAGATACCGCACCTGATCGACGGCAAACACGGCACGTTTGTCCTCAACTACTCGATGGGCCGCACCCGCAACGCCACCACGTCCAGTTACACCGTGCCCACCGCCCTCGAGCGCGCCGGGGATTTCTCCCAGTCGGTGGTGCAGGGGCCGGTGACCGTTTACGATCCCACCACTGGAGCGCCGTTCCCGGGTGGTAAGATCCCCGCCTTGCGTGTGAACGCCGCGGCCTTGACCCTGGCAAGCTACTATCCTCTGCCCAACGCATCCGGCTCGCGCCTGAACTACCAGACCTCGCTCGTCGGCACTAGCAATCAGGACAACCTGAACGCGCGGCTCAACCAGACTCTCGGCAAGAAGAACCGCTTGAGCGGCGGCGTGGGGTGGCAACGCTCCACCGGCACGAATCCCAACTACCTGGGATTCATCGACGGCACCAGCAACTACGGCGTCAACGCCAACGTTGCCTGGGCGCACACGTACAGCAAGCGGCTGGTTCAGAACGCGAGTTTCAGTTTCAGCCGCTCGCGCACCCAATTGTCGCCCTACTTCGCCTCGCTCGATCGGAATATCGGCCAGCAACTCGGCATTCAGGGCACGTCGAGCCTGCCGCAGAACTTCGGACCGCCCAACCTGGGCTTCACCAGCGGCTTCTCCGGCGTCTCCGACGGCGCGGCGTCTCTCTCCCGAAACCAGACCGCAAACCTCGGCTACAGCCTCAACCTGGTGCGCGCCAAACACCAGTGGACCTTCGGCAGCGACTTCCGGCGGCAGCAGATCAACCCGTTCTCCGACCCCAACGGGCGCGGCTCGTTTGTCTTCACCGGCGCGGCCACCACCGGCCCCGGCAACGCCGGCGGCTACGATTTCGCGGACTTTTTGCTCGACCTGCCCAGCACCGCCGCCATCCGCTACGGCAACGCCGACAAGTACTTCCGCACCTGGAAACTGGATGGCTACGTGTCCGACAACTGGACCGTCAGCAAGGCGATTTCGGCCAATCTGGGCCTCCGCTACGATTACACGGCGCCCTACACCGAGATCTACAACCGCATGGCCAACCTGGATATCGGCCCCGGATTCGGAAGCGTCGCCGTAGTCAGCGGCGGAGAATCGGGACCGTTTTCCGGATCGCTCCCCAGGTCGCTCATCCGCGGCGACCGCACGGCCATCTCGCCCAACCTCGGGCTGGCGTGGCGTCCCTTCTACAAGAATCCCAAGATGCCCACCACGGTGCGCTTCATGTTCATGCAGATGCACCCGATGGACGCCTACTCGCCCATCGCCAACAACCTCTCCGGCCAGCCCCCGTTCGCCAAGGTGCTGAGCCTCGCGAGTTCGCCGGCCAACCCGCTCGCCATGCAGACCGCGTTCCTCAACACGCCGGCCGTGTCCAATACCTACGCCGTCGATCCTAACTACAAGCTGCTCACCCTGAATGAGGGGATAGTCTACGTCATGCAGCCGCTGTCCAAGACCTTTTACACCGCGGACGGGTTTGTTTACGTCACCGCTTCTCACCTCGACCAAACCTATCTGCCCAACTCGCTCCCGCCCGGCTTGACGGCGCCCGTCAACGGGTTTCCGGTGGGCTACATCTACGAGCAGTCCAACGCGAGGTTGAACGCCAAGGTGGGGTTCTTCCAGGTGGGGCGCAACATGACCAGCGGTTTCTCGTTCAATGCCGGCCTGCAGACTGGCCGCACCATCGATAACGGTTCCGTGGCCGGCATGGGCGGCGGCGCGGGTATGGCCCAGAACTGGCGGGATCTCAACGCCGAGAAATCCACCTCCGCCCTGCTTCGCAAAGCTCAGCTCAACGGCAACTGGCAGTACAGCACCGGCCAGGGCAAAGCCGGCGGCACTCTTCTCAAAGGTTGGAAGGGCGCGGCGCTCAAGGACTGGACCTTCACCAACGGTGTCACCTGGATGACCGGCACTCCGTTGACCGCCACCGTTGGCGGTAACCTGGCCGCGGTGACGGGAACCGGGATCACCGGCACGGTTCGCGCCGATTCAACCGGCGCATCCATCGCCGCGCCATGGGGTTCGGGCCAGCCCTTCAACCTCGCCGCCTTCGCCGCGCCGGCCTCCGGGCACTGGGGCAACGCCGGACGCAACACCATCCCCGGCCCCGCCATCTGGGGCCTCAACGCTTCTTTAGGGCGCGTCTTCCGCCTGGGCGAGAAGCGCAGCGCGGATCTCCGTTTCGACGCCAACAATGTCATCAATCACGTCGTCGTCAACGGCTGGAGCACGGTGGTGAACGCCTATAACTACGGCCTGCCCACCGGGACCCAGCCCATGCGCAGCATGACCGCGAATCTTCGCTTCAGGTTCTAATCATGAAAGAAACTCTGGCCGCCCTACTTACCGCCACGCTGCTGCTGGCGCAGAATCCCGCCGCTCCCGCACCCGCGCCCAGGGAGCCCGTCAAGTTCACCGTCACCACGCAGTTGGTGACCCTCAACCTCTCCGCCAAGGACAAGGACGGCAACCCCATCACCGGCCTGAAGCCCGGCGACATCATTCTCACCGAGGACGGCAAGAAGCAGAAGATCGCCATCTGCGAGTATCAGAAGCTCGACAATACGCCGCTCGAAGCCGTGGCCGCCTCCGCAACCACCGCTCCGCCAGCCGCTCCGGCCGCCGCTCCCGCCGCTCCCGCCGCCGCTGCGCCAGCCGCGCCCGCCGCACCCGCCGCCGCTGCGCCAGCCGCTCCCGCCGCTCCCGCCGCGCCCGCCGCGCCCGCCGCTCCCGCCGCTCCGCCCGCCGCACCCGCCGCCGCTGCGCCAGCCGCTCCCGCCGCTCCCGCCGCTCCGCCCGCCGCACCCGCCGCCGCTGCGCCAGCCGCTCCCGCCGCTCCCGCCGCTCCGCCCGCCGCGCCCGCCGCGCCCGCCGCGCCCGCCGCTCCCGCCGCTCCCGCCGCCGCTCCCGCCGCGCCCGCTGCGCCAGCCGCGCCCGCCGCACCCGCCGCCGCTGCGCCAGCCGCTCCCGCCGCTCCCGCCGCTCCCGCCGCCGCTCCCGCCGCGCCCGCCGCGCCCGCAGCCGCTCCCGCCGCTCCGCCCGCTCCCGCCACTCCCGCCACTCCCGCCGCCGCGCCCGCCGTTCCCCCCGCCGCCCCCGCCGCCCCCGCCGCCCCCGCCGCCCCCGCGTCCGCCGCTCCCGCGCCCGCCGCGGCGCCCACCACCATCGCCACCGGCAAGCCCGGCGAGATCAAGTACAAGGACCGCCGCCTCCTGGTCCTCTACTTCGACATGACCTCCATGCCCCTGCAGGACCAGATTCGCGCCCAGGAGAACGGCTTGAGGTTCGTCCGCACCGAAATGACCGCGGCCGACACCGTCTCCGTCATGAGCTTCACCAGCCGGCTCAATCTACTGCAGGACTTCACCACGGACCGGGACCTCCTCGCCAAAGCTATCGACAGCCTGATCGCCGGAGAGGGCAGCGACATGGCGGCCACCACCGACGACGCTTCCATCACCGGCGCCGCCTACACCGCCGACTCCACCGAATTCGACATCTTCAACGCCGACCGCAAACTGGTGGCCCTGCAATCGGCTATCAAAGCCCTCGGCGCGCTGCCCGAGAAGAAGGGCCTGATGTACTTCACCAGCGGCTTCAGTAAGTCCGGCGTCGATAACGAAGCCCAGATGCGCGCCACCACCAACGCCGCCATCCGCTACAATGTGGCGCTGTTCCCGGTGGATGCGCGCGGCCTCTCCGCCTCCCTTGCGGGCGATGCCACCAAGGGCTCCGGCAGCGCATCGAGTGCTTTCGCCGGCGCCGCGATCTCCGCCATTTCCAGTTACCGCGCTTCCCAGGAGACGCTTCACACCATGGCCGCCGACACCGGCGGAAAGGAACTGCTCGACAGCAACGATCTGGCCGCTGGCATCGTGCAGGCACAGAAGGAAATCAACGACTATTACATCCTCGGTTACTACAGCACCAACCAGGCGCTTGACGGCCAGTTCCGCCGCATCAAGCTGGAGATCGCTGGTAACAAGACAGCCCATTTGGACTACCGCTCCGGTTACTTCGCCGGCAAGGAGTTCAAACAGTTCACCGCATCCGACCGCGAGCGCCAGTTACAGGAAGCCCTGCTGCTGGGCGACCCCATGACCGATCTCTCGCTCAAGCTGGAACTCAATTACTTCCGTCTGGCGCAGGACCGCTACTTCATTCCGCTCGAAGCCAAGATCCCCGCATCCGAAATCGACCTGGCCCGGCACGGCGACGTGGAGAGCGTCCGCCTGGATTTCATCGGCCAGGTCACCGACGGCAAGAACAAGGTGGTGCGCCAGGTTCGCGATAACCTCGAAGTGAAGCTGAAAGGCGTCAATGCCGCCGAGTTCGCCAAAAAGAACTTGGCCTACGACGCCGGCTTCGAGTTGCCGCCTGGCACCTACACCGTCAAGTTCCTGGCTCGCGAGAATCTTACCGGTAAGATGGGGACCTTCGAAACTAAGCTGATAATTCCCGATCTGGCCGCCGAGAAATCCTGGCTGCCCATCAGCTCGGTGGTGCTGAGTAACCAGATGGAAGCCCAGGGCGCAGCCCTCGCCACCGGCGATCAGGACAAGAAGGCCATGGCCGATCACCCGCTCATCCAGAACGGCCAGAAAATCGTCCCCAGCGTGACGCGCGCGTTCCGCCGCGACCAGACGCTGTACGTCTACCTGGAGGCCTTCGAACCCGACGCGCCGCAGCCGCTCCAGACCACCGTGGCATTCTATCGCGGCACGGCCAAGGTTTTCGAAACGCCCATGCAATTGGCCAAGGACGGCTTCAAAGCCCAAGCCAAGGTGCAGCCGGTGAAGATGAGCATCCCGCTCTCGAAGCTCGAGGCCGGCCGGTACACCTGCCAGGTCAGCGTCATCGACCCGCAGTCCCAGAAGGTCGCCTTCTGGCGCGCGCCCGTGGCCGTCTTGCCGTAGGCGGCTGCCCGTTGGCTGAGAAGCCGCGAAAAAGACACTGGTCACGCAAAGGCGCAGAGCCGCAAAGAAGAACCTGTTTTGTCTTCTTTGCGGGCTCCGCGCCTTTGCGTGCGATTGTGGTTGCGGGTCCGGTTCTTCACGGTTTCTGACGCTCGCGGCTCCCTTCGGAGCCACGACCGTCAGCGAGTGGTTGAGACCTACCTTGGCGCCCCCGGCTGGTCCAGTAACTGTATGGAAGACGCCGGACCTAGGTCGGGGCTACCCCATTCGCTCAACGCCCAGACGATCTTCTTCTCCGGCGTGACCTCGATAACTTGCACCGAGCCGGGCCATTTCTTCGGGTCCTTCAAATCGTTGGGACACCAGTTAGTAATTACGGTGTTGCCGTTGGCCAGGCGGGTGGCCTCCTGGAGAATGAAGAACCTGTACAGCGGCGCGTCCTCCTGCGTGAACTTCCAGACCGCCTCGCCCTGCTTGTTCACCTCGACCACGGTGGTAGGATACGACGTGATCAGCGTGTTGCCGTTATCGAGCCGGGCAGCCGACCACGGGCCGCCGATACTGTATGTCCAGATGGCTTTCCCGCTCGCGTCGTACTCCACCACTTTGCCGTCGTCCAGATGCGCGGCCAGGAACGTGCCGGCCTTGGTCTGGCGCACCCGCCGGAATTGCAGGTGCGGCTGGTCCGGCTTGGGAACCGGCAGCGTCAATTCCTTTTCCGTCTTGCCGGTGAGGGTGTCGATGAACATCAGCTTCGCCGGATTGCCGTTCTGCATGACATACGCATGGTCGTTCCCGATGGGTTGCACCGAGTGAATCTCCGCGCCTTTGGGCGCCAGAATGTCCCACACGATCTTCTTGGCGGGCGTGATCTCGCTGGCCCCGACCTTGCGGCAGAAAATGACGTTGCCGTTCGGCCGCATGGTGGCGTCGCCGAGTTCCTCCATCACGCCATGCTCGTCGTCGGTGGGAATCGAATGACTCCACGCCAACTTGCCGTCGCGGACCACGAACAGGGTCTGTTCCTTCTTCCGGAAATCCCACTCGCCGGTGTACAGGAACGAATGCTGCGCCAGGCCCTTGCCGGGCAACACGGCCGGGCCATACATGTCGTCCAGAATTTGAATGGTCGTGGATGGGCCCAGGTCCGCTGGGGGCGCCCAGGAGCGCAGCGCCCACACGACTTTCTTGTCCGGCGTCACTTCGATGGCCTGCACCGGCGCGGTGTTCGGATCGAGTTTGTCGGACCACTGGTTGAACCACTCGTTGATGATGGTGTTTCCGTTGGGGAGGCGCGTGGCGGTCTGTACGTTGGTGAACTTGTACTCCGGCGTGTCGGCCGCGGTCCATTCCCAGACGGTCTCGCCCTTGCGATTGATCTCGCGCACGAACTTCGCGCCGCTGCCCGCGATCAGAATATTTCCGTTCGCGAGCGGAGCGGCCGACCAGCAACTCGGCACGTCCCGCGACCAGAGCGCCTTGCCGTCCAAGTCGTATTCGACCACTTTTCCCGAATCCATGTGCGCCACCAGAATCGTCCCGGCAGCCGTCAAACGCGCCTGGCGGAATTGGCCGTGGACGCTCGCGGGGTTCTTGACCGGCAACTCAAACTGGTGTTCGATCTTGCCGGTGCCCTTGTTCATGACGATGAACTTCGCGGGATTGCCATTCTGGATGAACCAGACGCTGCCGGCGCCGATGGGCTGCGCGGTGTGGATTTCGGTTTGCGCGGGAGCGTCGAAATTCCAGACCACCTTCTTGTCCAGGGTGATTTCGGTGACGCCATACTGGTGGGCGAAAAGAATGTTCCCGTTGGGCTGCAACACCGCGTCGCTGATCTCGCCCCGGCCCGCATGCGTGTACGACCAGACAACGTGGCCGCCGCGAACGATGGACATCCGCTCCTCTTTCGACTCGCCCGCGTAGAAGAAATCGTGCTGCGCGAGACCCCTGCCGGGCAGCACAGCGGGAGCCGGCGCACCGGTCTGCGCCGCGGCGCCACTCGCGATCCAGAGCAGCGTCCAGCCGGCGGCGGCTGTCACGCGGTGGCGCGCGGCCGCCCCGCGCAGCAGGGACCGGATCGAGGAAGCCGCGCCGAAGGCGGCGAGCGTCAAGCGCGGCCACAACCTGGCCACGCGCTCGCGCGGTGATTTTGCGGAACTGACGACGGTGAATTTCATGAGGAACGCTTTCGACTCGCCCACAGGAGCTCGCCGGCCGAAGCGGCAAGCGCCTTCCTTACCTGTAACCTTCCGATGATACAACAGCCGTGTCCGCAAACCGGGGAAAAGCTTCGCGTTCGCCGTGTCTCCCGAAACGGTCGCGAACCGCACCGTGTCCGCGGACAGGCGCGCCTGAAGCCGCGCGCAGCCTTATGGTACACAATACCTATGAACCCAATCGATGAATTCGAAGCGATTTCGGAGAGACGCAAGAAAGCCCATGCGCGATTGGTCGCGCTCCAATCCAAAGTCTACGCGGGCTTTCTGGCGATGGAAAAGGCCGCGTACGCCGATGGAGCCCTGCCCAGGAAACACAAGGAACTGATTGCCGTCGGCATCTCGGTGGTGAAAGACTGCGAATCCTGCATGCAGTGGCACATCGAGCAGGCGGCCAGGTTGGGAGCGTCTTTTGAAGAGGTGCTGGAGGCTATCGAGATAGCCATCGAGATGGGCGGCGGCCCCGCGGCCGTGTCCGCCAGGTTCGCCCTCGAAGTAATGGACGGCGCCGGGCTCCGGCCCGGCGGGCGCTAGGCCGCCCTATCTCGCGGGTGCAAACCCAAGCTTCGACGCGGTCTGCTGGAACGCCGCTTGATACGCCTGGCTGTACTGGGCGTAGTTTGCGCTGGTGGGATCGTAGGCCACTTGCAGGTCCTGGATGTAGACTTCGAAGATCTGCGCACCCAGTCCGAGGGCGAAGGGAAGCAGGTTCACCAGGGTCCCCGTTCCGCCCGGCGTGTTAGTGGGATCGCTGGCGGCAATGGTTTGCAACTCCAGCGGGACCAAACCGGATTCCTTCTGAAACATGGCGCACCAATCCGCCGCGCAAGGCTGGCCCGCTTTATAGGCGGCCATGTCGCTCGCGCTCAAGCCCTGGCTGCCGAATCCGAAACCGAGGCTCTTGGCGTTGGCCGCCTCGAAATCGGTGACGGCATACTGCGTCGGGCTTCCGTACTGGTCCAGCGCCGCCATGAGTTGCGCCGCGCGGCCGCTGGCGTTGACGATCTGCGTCTCGATGCCTTGCTGGAACTGGGTCATTTCCGCCAGATAGCTTTCCCATTGCGTATTGAACTCGGTCGTGGTGGAGAAACCGGAAAACGTCATCATCTGGGCCAGGCAGGTGGGAAAGACCTCGCCGCCCCGCGCCAGGCCGAAACGGATGTAGCCCACGTTGGCGTTGCCGCCGTAGCGGTTCATCACCGCCTGGATAAATGTCTTGTAGTTACTCCTATAACTTCCGGCATAATACACCGGATACTGCAGGGTCACTCCGTTTTCCTGGCAGGTAACGGACTGGTAGTTCGGATCGCCTAAAACGTAAGCCGGCGTTCCATTATTGGGGCGCGAATCGCTTACTCCCCATACGATCAGGTTGACTCTCTTGCCGGCCTGGACCCACTGGTTGACCTGGTTGTCCACGGAAGTCCAGTTATAGTTCCCGTTGCCCTGGTCCACCGTGCTCCAGACCACGTATAAGTTGCCGCCGCAGACGGTGGGCTGTTTCTGAATATAGTTGGTGATGGGCGCGGGGTCCACGCCGGCGGGCTGCAGGACGAAGATACCGTGCGGAGCGTAGGGCGCCGCGACCGCCGGCAGCGGCTCGGTGCAGGATGGCGTGGGCGCTGGCGCCGCCGGGCAATCCGCGTCGCCGGTCTGTCCCGCCAGGCAGAATTGAACCGTTCGCGCGCCGTACGCGCCCGTGCCGCTGCCGGCGGCGTCGAGCAGCGAAAGCGAAATGTCGACCATCTGCGCCGCCTTGCCTGCCAGGCCGGAGGGTATCCGCACGTTGATCTGATCCAGCCCCGCGTACGACGACGGCCCGGCATAGTCCGGCGCCGCCTGGAGGCCGCCCACCGTAATCCGCACATTCGCCAAATCGGCGTGTTTCCAGCCCGTACCGTATAGGATGAGAACGTTGGGCCCGGAGCCGCTGGTGGGAGAGACGGCCCGCGGCGCGATCCCGGGTGCGGTGGAGCCTGCCGTGAAGACGGCGTTGTATTGGCCGCCATCGTAGGATTGCCCGTTGAAGATGCCCGTGCCGCTGTTGTCCGCGGTGAACACGGCGGGGCTGATGCTGGACACCGGCACGCTTCCCGAGGCCACCACCACGCCCGAATGCGCCACCTGAACCACCACCTGGCTGAGCGCCAGCGGGTCCGGAACCAGGAAGTTGATTTGGCTGGGATAGGCGGCAAACACGGTGGCTGCCAGGCACGCGGTAGGTGGATTGCCCGGCGCGCAGATGTTGACCGTGGTCGCGGAATCGGTGGGGAGGTTCGCGCCAAACGCGGTGGCGATCGCTCCCGGTGCGATCTGCGACGCGTAGTTGGCGGCGTTCACCACCGCCAGCGGCGCCGGCGATTGGGCCGCGGCTCCGGCCACTACGGCGGCGGCCAGGCAGACAATTCGCACACAAAACCAGCGTCGAAAGCGCACACCCTTCCTAACACGCCCATGGCGGCGCAGTTGCGGAGAGTCTGTCGCTCTCGGGTCGCGCGGTTCGGGGAGGCGCGGCACGCGGCAATTCGCTCGCGCGGAAGGACAGGGCGGTTCGCTGCGCGGGACGCCGCGGTTCACCGCGCGACGCCGCCGGGCGGCTTGCCACTCGGGTACGCAGTCCGGTTCGCCGCGCGGGACGCCGCGGTTCACCGCGCGACGCCGCCGGGCGGCTTGCCACTCGGGAACGTAGTCCGGCTCGCCGCGCGGGGGAAGATGGGCCGACTGGCGCGCAGGAGCGAACTGCGGCTTGCCGCGCGCGGGCGAAGTACGGCTTCTCCCGTGAACGCCAGGACACTCGGGAAGTTCTCGCCACTCCCCGTGCGCCAGGTCTACGCGCGCGGCCCGGGGGTGTTCGAAGAGCGCGCTCCGGAGAACCCCGGTCCTGCGTGGGCGAGCATCGATCCAGCGATCCGCTGCAACGGGAGGATGATGTCGGCCGCGCCGCGCTTGATGGCCTCGTTGGGCATCCCGAAGACCACCGAGGTCGCTTCGTCCTGGGCGATCGTCACCGCTCCCGCCTGCTTCATCTCTAGCATCCCGCTGGCGCCGTCGTCACCCATCCCGGTCATGATCACGCCAACCGCATTGGCTCCGGCGTAGCGCGCTGCCGAGCGAAACAGCACGTCCACCGAGGGACGATGCCGGGAGACGAGGGGTCCGTCCTTGATATCCACGAAGTACCGGGCGCCGCTTCGCTTGAGGAGGGTGTGGTGGTTGCCGGGCGCAATCAGCGCCCGTCCCCGCAACACAGTGTCGTTGCGTTCGGCCTCCTTAACCGTGATCCGGCACAGACCGTCGAGGCGATCGGCGAAGGCGCGGGTAAACACCTCCGGCATATGCTGCACGATCACGATTCCGGGCGCATCCGGGGGCAAGGCTTCCAGCACCGCCCGAAGCGCTTCGGTTCCCCCCGTGGACGCTCCGATAACAACCACCTTCTCCGTGGTCTCGATCATAGCGCCCGTGGACCTGGAGAGAATGGCATCCGCGGTGAGCTTGGGCTCGACAACATGGCTCGGACCGGGCGCGCGCAACCGCGCCTGCGCCGCCGCCCGGACGGCCTCGCAGAGCATCACGCGGGATTCCTCGATGAACTGCTTGCTCCCCAGCCGCGGCTTGGCAATGATCTCCACCGCCCCGTATTCGAGGGCTTTCAGCGTGCTCTGCGCCCCCTCTCCGACAAGGCTGGAGCAGATGACCACCGGTATGGGGTGCTGCGTCATGATCTTCCGCAGGAAGGTCAGCCCGTCCATGCGGGGCATCTCGACATCCAGCGTAATCACATCCGGCAGTTGTTCGGCGATGCGCTCGGCCGCGACGAACGGATCGCCGGCCGTCGCCACAACCTCGATCATCGGGTCCGTGGAGAGAACCTGGCTCAACGTCTGGCGCACCAGCGCGGAATCGTCCACAATCAAAACGCGAATCTTCTTCTCCGTCACGGCCGGTCCTTCCGTCTTCTCGCAGGCTGGGCGTCATCGGCATGATGGGCTTCGGTAACCCGTAGTCTGGCGAGCCGATGCACCAGCACTTCGCCGGTTCCAGTGTCAAAGTGGATTGTGCGACCCTTCGGTCCGCCCAGATCGGAAGCCGCCACCCGGAGACCTTCCTTTTCCAGGACCTCCAGTGCGGCCTTGCAATTCATCGCGCCGACAGTCGCAATGTGCGCCCTGGCGGCGGAGACCGGAAGCACATCGGCGCCGCCGAACAGCTTGACTTCCAGTTCCTGCCGGCAGGCCCCAAGCGCGTCAAACCGCTCCAGCAGATAGCGAATGCTGTAATCCACGTAGCGGTGGCCCTCCGGCGGGCCGGTTCCAGGAGGGCATTTGGGCAGAACGCCGTGGCACAGGGCGCCGGCACCCAGCCGCTCGCTCCAGATGGTGGCGCCTACGCACGACCCTAGTATCGTTTGCAGCATCATGGGGCTTCGGGCTAGATAGAGATGCCCCGGTTGCACGCTGTGTTCCGGCAGTTCGGGCATTATCCGCACTTCCTGTAAACCGATGGCCCGGCCGATACCAGTGGCAGGTCCATGCTTTGCAGCGACTCGGAGTGGCCTGCGAAGAAGTACCCGCCGGGCGCCAAATGGTGGACGAGTTTCCTGAGAAGGCGCTCCTGCGTTTGCCGGTTGAAATAAATGATGACGTTCCGGCAGAAGATGACACCCGGCGTCTCGGACAAGCCGTAGTCCTCGTCCATGAAGTTCAGCCGCCGGAATTCGACCTTGGCGCGAAGCTCTGGAACGACGCGAACCAGATCGGATGCCGGATCGCGGCTGCGCATGAGGTGCTTCTTGCGCAGGTTCACGGGCACCGGCGTGACCACCTCGGACTTGAAGATCCCCGCCCGCGCCTTGTCCAGCACCGCGGTGCTGAGGTCGGTTGCCAGCACGCCGAACCGGAAGCCGGCGTGGCCTTGCGCATACTCGCTGAGCACCATCGCGATCGTATAGGGCTCCTCTCCCGTCGAGCATCCGGCACTCCAGACCAGGAGCTTCCGTTCCGCGCCCATTCGCCGTTCCAGTTCCGGGAGCGCACTCGACGCCAGAAACTCGAAATGGTCCGGCTCCCGGAAGAAGTCGGTCTTGTTCGTCGTAACGGCGTTCAGCAGATGGACCAGTTCGCCGTCTTGCGTGTCGGGCGTGAACAGATACTCGCAGTACTCGGCGCACGAGGATAGATGAAGGCCGTGAAGCCGCCGTCTGAGCCGGACCTCCAGCATCGTCTTCTTGTCCGGGTTCAGATTGATACCCGACTCCGCATGGATCAGGGCGCGGAGCCTTTCGAAATCCGAAGCCGACAAACATTCGCTTTGCATGTCGATGAGAATTACGGTGAAGCGGAGCGGAACCCGCCCCGCCCCTTGTCAGGCGGCGCTCGCTTCAGCGCCGCGGAACGCCGTCAATTCCTCCACCGAGAACACCCGGTCGATGTCCAGGATCATGATCAACTGCGCATCGCGCTTGCCCATGCCCTTGATGAAATCGGTCCGGATCTTGGTGCCGATTCTGGGTGGAGGCTGGATCTGCTCCGGCTCCAGGTCGATCACCTCCTCGACCGAGTCCGCCAACGCGCCGATCACGTTGCTCTCCCCGTCCACCAGCATCTCTACAACCACGATGCAGGTGTTCACCGTCTTCTCCGTTCTCGACATTTCGAAACAGAGCCGCAGGTCTACTACGGGCACTACGTTGCCGCGGAGGTTGATCACGCCGCTCATGAAGTCCGGCGTCCGCGGAATCTTTGTGATGGTCGTGAAGTCGAGCACTTCCCGGACCTTGGCGACGTCGGTTGCAAACACCTCGTTGCCTAATCGGAATGTGAGGTACTGCCGTGTTTCGGTTATTTCGGTAACGCTCATGATTCGGTTTCCTTTCGCATGCCCGGTTGCGGCGCGGCTCGCACGGGAGCCGCGCCGCGCCGGTCTAGTAGCGTTCGAAGTCCTTATCCGCCGGGTCGCCCGTTTCCCTCATCTTCAGAGCGACTCCCGATTTGCGCGCCGTCCTCGCCGCGGAAGGCGGAGCGGCATTGGATACCGCCTCCCGCAACTTCCCCAGCGAGGCGGCGGACTTCGGCGCGGCCGAGTGCGCCGCGGGCGCCTGTCCGGTGTCTCCCGTGCGGAAGAACCCGAGAGACGTTATGAGCTGATCCGCCTGGCCTGTGAGCTCCTCCGTCGTCGAGGCCATCTCTTCGGCCGCCGCGGCATTCTGCTGGATGACCTTCTCCAGTTGCTGCAGCGCCTTGTTGATCTGCTCGGCGCCGGTGTCCTGCTCCTTGCTGGCGGCAGTGATCTCCTGCACCAGTTCCGCCGTCTTCTGGATGTCGGGCACCAATTTGTCGAGCATCTCTCCGGCCTTCTCCGATGCCTTGACCGTCGTATCGGAGAGTTGGTTGATCTCGCCCGCCGCCTTCTGGCTGCGCTCCGCCAGCTTGCGGACCTCGGCCGCCACCACGGCGAATCCCTTTCCGTGCTCGCCGGCGCGCGCCGCTTCGATGGCCGCATTCAGCGCCAACAGGTTGGTCTGCCGCGCGATCTCCTCGATGATGGAGATCTTGCTGGCGATTTCCTTCATGGCGGCCACCGCCCCCAGCACGCACTTGCCGCTCTCCTGTGCGTCCCTGGCCGATTTCGTGGCGATCTTGTCGGTCTGTTGGGCGTTGTCGGCGTTCTGTTTGATGTTGGAGACCATTTCCTCCATCGAGGACGAGGCTTCCTCGGCCGAAGCCGCCTGTGCGGTGGCGCCGTTCGACACCTGCACCGAGGACGTGCTGATCGCCTGGCTGGCGGAAGCGACTTCGCCGGCAATATTGCGGATCTCGCTCACGGTGCGGGTAAGCCCCCCCACCATGCTGCTCAGTGCCTGCATGAGTTTGTCCTGGGCGCTCCGCTCCCTGACGGTAACGGTGAGGTTGCCATGGGCAATCTCCTCGGCTGCCCGCGTGATATCGTTCATGGCGGCAATCAGGGCGTTGAGATTGTTCTTGATGGTATTGAACTCGCCATGATAGGTGTCGGTGATCTGCGGCGGCATGTCGCCCTTGCTGATGCGGTCCACGTAGTTGGCCGCCACGTTGAGCGGCATGATCACGGCATCGAGGATGGCATTTACGCCGCGCACGATGTCGGCGTAGGCACCCTGGAATTGATCGTATTTGCCGCGCTCGGTCAGTTTTCCGTCCTTCGACGCGTCGGTCAGCCGGGCCAGTTCCTTCTGAAGAGCCTGCAGGGCCACACCCACGTTGTTGATGGCCTGCTTCATCTTCTCGTGGTCGCCCTTGTAGGTGTGCGAAATCAGCTCCTCGATCTTTCCATTGGAAATCTGCGCCAGAATGCGGTTGCCTTCGCCGATGGGCAGCAGAATCGCGTCCAGCATGCCGTTCACGCCGCGCACGATGTCGGCGTAGGCGCCCTGGAAATGCTCCGGCTTGCCGCGCTCGGAGAGCTGCCCTTCTTTCGACGCTTCGGTCAGGCGAATCAGTTCCTTCTGGAGGTTCTGCACCACCATGCCCACGTTGTTGATGGCCTGCTTCATCTTCTCGTGGTCGCCCTTATAGGTCTGCGCGATCAACTCGTCGATCTTCCCTCCCGAAATCTGCGCCAGGATGCGGTTCCCTTCGCCGATGGGTAACAGAATCGCGTCCAGCATGGCGTTTACGCCGCGCACGATGTCGGCGTAGGCGCCCTGGAAGTGCTCCGGCTTGCCGCGCTCGGAAAGCTGTCCCTCTCTCGACGCCGCCGTCAGGAGCATCAGCTCTTTCTGGAGGTTCTGCACCACCATGCCCACGTTGTTGACGGCCTGCTTCATCTTCTCGTGATCGCCCTTGTAGGTCTGCGCGATCAACTCGTCGATCTTCCCTCCCGAAATCTGCGCCAGGATGCGGTTGCCTTCGCCGATAGGCAGTAGAATCGCGTCCAGCATGGTGTTCACGCCCTGCACGATATCGGCGTACGCGCCCTTGAACTGTTCCGGCTTGCCGCGGTCGCCGAGCCGGCCCTCGCGGGATGCCTCGGTCAGCCGCCCCATTTCCTTCTGCAGGCCTTGCAGTGCAAGGGCCACGTTGTTGACCGCCAGCTTCATGTTCTCGTGGTCGCCCTTGTAGGTCTGGGTGATCAGTTCGTCGATCCGGCCGTTCGAGACCTGCGCCAGGATGCGGTTTCCCTCGCCGATCGGGAGGAGAATGGCGTCGAGCATATCGTTGACGCCCTGAACGATCTCACGGTGAACGCCGTGAAACTGGTCGGGCCGGCCGCGTTCTTCCAGGCGGCCCTGAAGCGATGCGTCCACCAGCCGCAGGATCTCCTGGGAGACGAGCTTCAGTTCCTGATCTCCCGCCTTCTGGGCGCCGCCGCGGGTGGCGCGCTCATCCATCGTACCCGGCTCGGCCACGGCCGTGCTGCCGTTGCCCGAACCGAGCGGTTTGTTTCTTCCGTTCGCCTTATTTGACATCGTTTTGGTGTTCCTTTCGCATGAATGCGTTAGCGTGGGTTGGGGTTTGGCCGCGCGGGCCGGGATCGCGCTGGGAGCGGCGGGCTCCCGAACGCTGGTCCTGAGACGCTGCCTGGATTGCATTTTGTACCAGCCGATGCGGATCGAGAATCAGGGCTACGGTTCCGTTGCCGAGGATGGTGGCTCCGGAAACCGTTGCCACATCGCGATACAACCTGCCCAGGTTCTTGATTACGGTCTGATGGTTTCCAAGGACTTCGTCCACGGCCAGCCCGTAGTGCCCGTCCCCGGTTTCGACTACCATGATTTGTTCGCGTTCCGGCGCCGGCCTCCGGATCCCGAAGTGCTCGCTGAGCCGGATGTAGGGAATGGTCTCGCCGCGAACGTTGGCCAGGTGGTTCCCATGTGCATCCTGAATGTCCTGCCGCGTCAGTTCGACGCATTCCAGGCTGTTCGCCAGAGGCAATACGAAAAACGTGCCGCCCACGCGGACCAGCAGCCCGTCGATAATGGCCAGCGTCAAGGGAAGGCGCAGGGTCACGCTCATCCCGGCTCCCGGTGTGCTCGCTATCTCGATGGCGCCGCGCAGCGCGTCCACGCTGCGGCGGACCACATCCATGCCGACGCCGCGTCCGGAGACATTGGTGACTTCCCGCGCCGTGGAGAATCCCGGCTCCAGAATCAGCGAGAACAGTTCGGATTCCGTGAGCTGAGCCGCGGGGTCGATCATCCCCCGCTCGATGGCGCGCGCCCGCACCGCCTGCGCGTCCAGACCGCGCCCGTCGTCCGATACCTGGATCAACACCTGGGCGCCGGAATGCAGGGCGGAGAGCCGGATCGTCGCCGTGGGGGGCTTGCCCGCCGCGCGGCGCGCCTCCGGCGTCTCGATGCCGTGGTCCATGCTGTTGCGAACCAAATGAACCAGCGGATCGTTCAGTTGATCGATCACCGTCTTGTCCAGTTCGGTATCGGCCCCCTCGACGGCCAGGTCGGCCTGTTTGTGCAGTTCGATGCCGAGATCGTGAACCAGCCGGCGGAATCGTTCGAAGGTGTTCCGGAGCGGCATCATCCGGATGCCCATCGAGTTCTCGCGGAGCTCCGCCGTCAGCCGGTCGATTTCCTCGGAAATGGCCCGGATCTCCGGGTCGTCCCGGCGCGCCGAGACCTCGCTCAGGCGGGCCTGCACGGTCACCAGTTCGCCCACCAGGTTCACAAGCTGGTTCAGCTTCTCCGCCGATACCCGGATGTTCGAGGTTGCTCCCTGCCCGGCGGCGCCCGCGGCACTCCCCGAGTCGCGCCTCGCCGCCTCCGGCGCGGCGGCGGTTCCCGGATCGACGGACACCGGCTCGACTTCCAGTTCGCAGTCGTCCGCCACGAATATGAAGATGTCCCGGATCGCGTCCCGCCCCGCGGCGGTCTTCAGAACCATGTCCCAGACGAGGTAGCAGCGCTCCGGATCGATTTCGCCAAGCGGGGGGATCGCGCTGGGGTCGAGCTCGACCCGGAGCTCTCCCAATTCCCCCATCTCGCGCAGCAGGTATAGCGGGTTCGTCCCGTGCAGTAACAGGTCCGGACCGGGCCGGAAGCGGACGCGCCACTCCTCGGGCAAACCCGGTTCGGCGGCGCTCGCCGCCTGCGCCGGCGCCGCGTCCACGCAAAGTTCCGGCGTCCCCGTCAGCCTGCGTAGCTCCGCAAGCAGCCCGGCGGAGCGGTCCCGGTCGGCCGCGCCCGCGCCGGAGGCCGCATCCAGCATGGTCTTGATCTGGTCGCCGCAGGCGAGCGTCAGGTTGATCAGGTCGGCTGTGGCCGCCAGCTTCCCCATGCGCAACTGGTCGAAAACCGCTTCCAGGTTGTGCGCGAATCCCGCGATGTCGTCGAAGCCGAACATCGCGCCCGATCCCTTGATGGTGTGCAGCGCCCGGAACGCCCGCCCGATAACTTCCGGGTCGGCGCGCTTCTCGTCCATCTCCAGCAGCGCCGACTCCAGTTCGCCAAGCAGCTCGCGAGCTTCGTCCTGGAAACCCTGCTTGAACTTGTCGATCACCCGGCTACCCTCTTCACCACAGCCAGCATCTGCTGCCTGGTGAACGGCTTCACGATCCACCCCGTCGCGCCGGCCGCCTTGCCTTCCAGCTTGCGCGACTCGCAGGACTCGGTGGTCAGCATGACGATCGGCAGTCCTCTGTATGCCGGGTTGGCCCGCACCCGCCGGATCAGTTGGATCCCGTCCAGGTTCGGCATGTTCAAGTCCGTGATCACCAGGTTCACGGCGTCCGTCAGCTTCTCCAGCGCATCCTGGCCATCGACCGCTTCGATCACCGTGTACCCGCCTTCGGAAAGCGTGAAGTTGACCATTTGCCGGAGACTGGCCGAATCGTCCACCGCGAGAATCACCTTACTCATGGCTCTCCCCGGAAATCGGGAACCCAGGGACCCCGGCGAAACCCGAGTCGCGCACCGCGGCGGCAGCCGCGCTTCGACGCACGGCACGTAATCTCCACCCCCGTGCGCGCAGCCTCTCGCGCGGCGGCCCAGAGCAGTTGCATGACCGGAATGTCGATCTCCTCGGCGCCCCCCAGATCCAGGTGCAGGTCCTTCCCGGCGCAGAGCCATTCGAGCAGTACGGCTTTCAACTCCCCCGCGGACGCAAGGGTGGCCTGACCTTCGATCCTGATCACCCAGTCGGGTTCCTGTCGCTCAACTGTAATTGCCATCGCAGGTTTCTGCCGGCTGATTCACGTCTCATCAATCGATTAACTTATCGGCCGGTCCGGGAGGTTGCATTAGGGTGCTTCCCCGGGGTTTGTCCGGCAAGTGACAGTCTCCAGTGAGCCGGAGTACCGGGGCAAATGGCATTCAACTTCCATCTGCCTGTGATCGCGCGGCTTGCATCCGGGCGGCGGTAGAACCACCCGGTAGTAGTGCTCCGGATGTTGATCCCCGCCGCTAATGTTCCTATGGGAAACGGACGATAATGTCCTGGGCGGCGGCAGAACGGCGACCGCCGATGGAATTGAACGTGGAAAGAAGACGGGCGGAGCGTTGCCGGATCGACACCGGAGCGATCGTTCGTAGGGGAGACGGCGAGCCAATTCCAGTGGATGTCACTGGCATCGGCAGTTCGGGCATGTTGGTGGGCCTGCGCGGCCCATGCCCATTTCAGGTTGGCGAAGACGTGACGGCCGAGGTCGAACTGCCGGGCCATTCCCACAAGCCGCTCTCGCACCGGGAATTAGGGCTCCCGGCAAGAGAACCCTCGGGACCGGCCCTGGGTTACACTGGTCCCGATGATCGCGCCCGCCGAGACCCCCGATGAGGACCTGGTCCGCGGCGCGCAGTCCGGAAGCCGTGAAGCCGCCGAACTGCTCCTCGCCCGCCATCATCCCTGGATCCTGAATCTCGCCGTCCGCATGATGCTCCGCCGCGCCGACGCGGAGGACGCCACCCAGGAAGTGTTGATCAAAGCCTTCAAATCCCTGCCCACATTCCGCGGCGGCAGCCAATTCCGCACGTGGCTGTATCGCATCGCCGTCAATCACATTCTGAATGTCAAAAAGGCCGCGGCTGCCGTCTGCTCGTTCGAAGACGCCGCGCGCGGCCTCGAGCGAACTCCCGACCTGGATCTCCCCGACCCGCGCACGGTTCCGGTCCCGGTGGAGATTCTCGTCGAAGAGACGAAGATCGTGTGTACCATGGGAACCCTGCTCTGCCTCGACGGCCGGCAGCGGCTGGTGTTCATCCTGGGCGAGGTCTTCGGCGTCGGCGACCAGGTGGGCGCGGAAATCGCCGGGGTGACGCCCATGAACTTCCGCCAGATCCTGTCGCGCGCCCGGCGCGATCTGTACGAGTATCTGCGCGGCAATTGCAGCCTGGTGACTCCCGGCGCTCCCTGCAAGTGCGCGAAGAAAACCCGTGCCTTCATTCAAGGCGGCTTCGTCGACCCGCGGAAGCTGCAATTCAGGGTCGGGCACCAGCGCAAGGTGCGGGACGTTGCCGGCGGCAGGGCCGGCGAACTGATCGACGCCTACATGAAGGTGGCCGCGCAGGTGTATCGGGACCACCCGTTCTACGAGCCTGCCGAGCAGGTGGAGATGCTTCGCGAGGCGCTGAAAACGGTTTCGCTGGAGCCGCCGGCCTGATTTCGCTCGCGCCAACTGTCACAGGATGGTCCGGCCGTTGTCTAATCTATTGGAGGTATTCGAATGAAGAAAGCGATTCTGGCTTGCGCGATGGCGGCCGCCGCGTGCGGCGCGATGCCGGCGGCCGATGGGACGGATGCGGCCGGGCGCGAAATCCTCTCGCTCGAGCGCCAGGCGTTGGACGGCTGGCAGACGGGGAATCCCGATCCGATGCTGGCCATTTCGGACCCTGACATTACCTGGTTCCATATCATGACGGACAAGCGGCTGGATGGTCTCCCGGCAGTGAAAGCGCTCTTCGAGAGCTACCGCGGCATGCCCTTGTTCGACAGTTACGAAATGGCCGGCCCGAAAGTGCAAACCAGCGGCGACATCGCGGTCCTGACCTATATCCTGGTGAGGCACACGGGATCGGCAACCTCCCGCTGGAACGCAACTCAGGTGTACCAGCGAAAGAAAGAGGGCTGGCGCATCATACACTCGCACTGGTCCGCGACGAAACCCTCGGAGCCGTAGCCGTACCCGGAGAACTGGAACATGCATCCCAATGCTTTCATCGGAAAGACGGAGATACCGGCGGTAGACGAGCTGACCGCGGTGTTGGGTCCCGCCAGGGCGGTTTGGGACCAACTGATAGTCCGGTTGGCGACAGACTGCAACATGCTCGTCGGGGAGTGGAACTCCTACTCGCCCAAGGCCGGGTGGTCTCTGCGTCTGAAGTTTAGGAAGCGAAACATCTTGTATCTTGCCCCCCACCGCGGCGGCTTCAGCGTGGCGCTCGTACTTGGCGGCCGGGCTATGGAGGCCGCGCGCCAAAGCAAGTTTCCCCGGAAAGTGGCGGCAATCGTCGCGGAAGGGAAGCGCTATCCGGAGGGAACCTTGGTTCGCCTGGATACAACCGGAGCCAGGGACATCCCGGCAATCGTGAAGCTGGCTTCCATCAAACTCCAGTACTGACTACGATCCGCCAGGCGCGCCGCGACGGTCTTATGTGGGGCAGGCTGGCAGCCTGCGGCCGATTGCGGGTGCCCTCTGGGCGCGGCCCGGCGAGCGGAGCTCGCCTGCGCGCGAGACGATCCGCCCCCCGGCAGCCCGGAATATCCCGCGCGGTTGGGTTGCGGCTCCGCTGCTCTGTGGGGCAGGATGGCATCCCGCCTGGGCGGCATTGGCAGACGCTCGCGGGAGGCCGATTGCGGGGTGCCCCCTGGGCCGGGCCGCAGGTTGAAAACCTGCCTCACCAGGGCGCGCTTGGCCGTGCGCTCGCCTACGCTCGGGTTCGAGCGGTTTTGCGGGCGAATCGCCCCCGCGCCCACTTCCACGTCGCGCACCCCCCCGTTTGCTCTCGCGCGCGTTCCGCACCCACGCCGGTGCTACAATGACGGGTTCCATGCCAATTCTGGACATCAACGACATCCGGGGAATTCTCCCCCATCGCTATCCGTTCCTGCTGGTGGATCGCATCGTCGAACTGGAGCCGGACCGCATCGTGGGGATCAAGAACGTCACCAACTCCGAGCCCCATTTCACCGGCCACTTCCCGGATTTCCCGGTGATGCCCGGAGTGCTCATCGTGGAGGCCATGGCGCAAACCGCCGGCGTCTTGGTGCTTGAAGAGCATCCCCGACCGCGAGAAGAAACTGGTGCTGCTGGTGGCCATCGAAAACGCGCGCTTCCGCCGCCCGGTGGTGCCCGGCGACACCCTGCGCATGGAAATGAAGGTTATCAAGCGCAAGGCCAGCGTCGCCAAGATGGCCGGCGTCGCCACCGTGGATGGCGTGGTTGTGGCCGAAGCCGAAGTCATGTGCAAGCTCGAGGATAAGCCGGAGAAGCCGCCGTCCGAGCCCTCGGCATCGTAAGCCATGCCCATTCATCCGACCGCCATTGTCGACCCCCTGGCGCGGATCGCGGAGAGCGCCGAAATCGGCCCGTACTCCATCGTCGGCGCGGAAGTGGAAATCGGCCCGCGCACCCGCCTGATGGCCAACAACTACCTGGAAGGCCCCCTCTGGATCGGCGAAGACAACGTCTTCTTCCCCTTCAGCAGCGTGGGCGTGGCGTCGCAGGACCTGAAGTACAAGGGCGAGCGCGCCGAAACCCGCATCGGCCACCGCAACCGCATTCGCGAGTTCGTCACCATTCACCGCGGCACGGCCGGCGGCGGCCTGCTCACCTCCATCGGCGACGACAACCTGCTGATGGTCTACTGCCACGTGGCGCACGATGCCCGCATCGGCAGCCACGTAATCCTGGGGAACTCCGTCGGCGTGGCCGGGCACGTGACCATCGGCGACTGGGCCGACCTCAGCCCGTTCAGCGGCGTCCACCAGTTCTGCCGCATCGGCCGGCACGCCTTCGTCGGGCCCTACAGCGTCATCAAGCAGGACGTGCTGCCGTACTCGCTCACCAGCAATAAGCCGGAGGTCGGCGTCTTCGGCGCCAACAGCATCGGCCTGGAGCGGCGCGGGTTCCCCAAGCCCACCATCGAAGCCCTGCAGACGGCGCTGCGGCTGCTGGCGCGGTCGAAGCTCAACACCACGCAGGCCATCGAACGCATTCGCGCGGAGGTGCCGCCCTGCGCCGAAGTGGATGAGCTGATCGAATTCATCGGCGCTTCCACGCGGGGCTTCGAGAAGTAGATGCGCTACGGTCTGATCGCCGGCAACTGGACGTTTCCCCATCCTGGCGCTCCGGACGGCGCGGCAATTGGGGCACGACGTCACGGTGATCGCCATCCGAGGAGGAAGCCTCCGAAGAGGTGGCCGCCGCTCGCCCGCGCTGCCACTGGATCTCGCTGGGGCAACTCGGCAAGCTCATCGACATTCTGAAAGAGGAAGGCATCGCCGAGGTGGTGATGTGCGGGCAGGTCAAGCACGCCAGAATCTTCTCGTCCATCCGGCCGGACTGGCGCCTGGTCAAGCTGCTGGCCTCCCTGCCCTCGAAGAACACCGACGGGCTGATCGGCGGCGTGGCGAAGATCCTGGCCGACGAAGGCATCCAGCTTCGCGATTCCACCTGGCTGCTCAAACCCCTGCTGGCCACTGGGGGCGCCATGACGCGCCGCAAGCCCGATAAGGAAGAGCAGGCGGACATCGCCTACGGGCGGCGCGTGGCCAATGCGCTGGCCGGTTTCGACGTGGGGCAGAGCGTGGCCATCTGCGAACGCGCCTGCGTGGCGGTCGAGGCCATGGAGGGCACCGACGCCATGCTGCGCCGCGCCGCCAGCCTGGCGAACGGCCGCAAGCTGACCCTGGTCAAGATGGCGCGGCGCCGCGAGCACCTGCTGTTCGACGTGCCCGTGGTGGGCCTCGCCACCATCCCCGCCATGCGCGAGACCGGAACCACGGCGCTGGCCGTGGAAGCCGGCCGCACGCTGATGCTCGACCGCGAAGCCATGATCGAGGCGGCCAATGAAGCCGGCATTGCGATTCTGGGAGTGGAAGAGTGAAGCCTCAGCGCTGGTCTTATGTGGGGCAGGTTTTCAACCTGCGGCGGGTTAGCAACCCGCCCGGCGAGCGAAGCTCGCCCTCGCGGGTGACCAGCCGGCCTCGGAAACTCGGGAAACTCTCCTTGTTCCGGCGGCGCAAAGCTGTAATGTGGGGCAGGCGCTTTCGCCTGCCAACCGTTTTCTTCATGCCCTTCTCCCGGAGCGGAGCCCTCGACAGGTCCCTTAGGAGTGGAAGAGTAGCTCTATGACACAGACGCGGCTGGCGGTGGTCGGCGCCGGACAGTTCGGAGCGAACCATTGCCGCGTGGTCGACGAATGCGGGCGCGCGCACCTCTGCGCGGTGGTGGATGCCGACCCGGCCGCGCCTCGGCCGCGGCCGCCCAATACGGCGCGGAAGCCTTCACGGACTATCGCGAGCTGCGCGGCAAAGTGGACGCGGCCATCGTGGCGGCGCCCACCACCGCTGCACGAGGAGATCGGCCGCGGGCTGATGGAGGCCGGCATCGATTGCCTGATCGAGAAGCCCATCGCGCCCGACCCCGGACGCCGCCGGCCGCTTGGTGGAGGCCGCCGAGCGGCATGGCCGCATCCTCCAGGTGGGCCACCTGGAGCGCTTCAACCCGGCGGTGGTCGAACTGGAGCGGCGCGCCACCCTGCCGCTGTTCTTCGAGATCCACCGCTTGAACCTCTTCAGCCCGCGCAGCCTGGATGTGGACGTGGTGCTGGACCTCATGATCCACGACGTGGACATCGTGCTGGCGCTGACCGGGGCCGAGCCCGCCGAAGTGCGCGCGGCGGGCAGTGAGCATCCTCTCGCCCAAAGTGGATATCGCCAACGTGCGTATGCAGTTCCCCAACGGCTGCGTGGCCAACCTGACGGCCAGCCGGGTTTCCACCGAGCGGGTTCGCAAACTGCGGCTGTTCCAGCCCACCCAGTACCTGTCGCTCGATTACACCCGTCAGGACCTGACCATCTTCACCGTCGGCGACGGCCAGCGCATCGGATTCGAGAAGGCGCGGGTGTCGCAGGCCGAACCGCTGAAACTGCAGTTGGACGCCTTCCTGGACTCGGTGGAAACCCGAAAATCGCCGAAATGTTCCGGCCGCGCCGCGCGTCTAAGTCTGGGAGTGGCGCTGACGATTCTTGATAAAATCGAAGAGCACTCCTGCGTCGTCGCTAAGTCCTTGAAAGACGGATGGAAACCGTAGGCCAACCTCCGGCGGAAGCCGAACTGCACCTCCTGACCGATTGGAGCGACCCGGATGCCCGGTCGCGGCATCGCATGGCCGCCGCCGGGGCTATTGGGATCAACGTCGCCATTGTCGCCGCGATGTGGCTGCTTCCCGAGGCCTTTTTCAAGCCGCCCGACCTGCCCGAAGTGGTGCAGCGGGTTACCCCGCTGATGATGCCGCTGCCGGAATTGACGCAGAGAGATCCCAACCACGGCAAGGTGAGCCGGGAATTCGAGGTTCAAGCGCCCCAGGCGCCGCGGCGGGCGATTCAGATGCCGCCCATGCCTCCGCCGCTGAAAGGCGAAGAGGCGCCGAAGCCTGCGCCGCCCGCTCCCCTCCCGGAGCCGCCCAAAGTGGAAATCGCCCGCGAGACGCCGCCCGCCGAACTGCCGCGCCCGGTGCAGCAGACCGCCGCTCCGCCACCTCCGCAAATCCAGACCGAAGAGAAGCCCAAGTTGCGGTTCGAGAACCCGCCGCAGCCCACCGGGCCGCTGCCGCTCGATCAGCGCAGGATTCCTCTGCCCACCGAGGCGCTCAGCAACATCGCCAGAGAAGCGGCGGGGAGCGGCGGATCGCCGGTCGGGACGGTCGTGGGCGATGCCGGAGCTTCGGGTACGGGATTCAACGGCTTTTCCCAGTCGCCCACGCCGGGGAATCCGCTGGCCAATGTGCAGCTCAGAAGCGACACCGAGGGCGTGGATTTCAAGCCCTACCTGATGCAGCTCATCGCCACCATCAAGCGCAACTGGCTGGCGGTCATCCCGGAAAGCGCCCGGATGGGGCGCCGGGGCAAGGTTTCGCTCCAGTTCGTCATCGCCAGGGACGGGAACATCGACAAGGTGGTCTATGCCGAACAGTCGGGCAGCAGCGCCCTGGACCGCGCCGCCGTGGCCGGGGTCAGCGCTTCCAATCCGCTGCCGCCCCTGCCGCGGGATTTCAAGGGCAACCGCATCGTCCTGCAACTCAATTTCGTGTACCGCTAGCGGCGCCGCGCCGTCTGCAACCGTTTCGTCATCGTTTCTTCATCCGCCGTCAACAAACCGCTGCTACCGTCGGGGATTACCATGATTCGCAATACCGTTATCCCCCTGGTCCTCATCGCGTGCGCCGCCACTCTGTGGGCGCAGAATGAAACCGCCGTTCTGGCGGGCCGCGTCACCGATCCCTCCGGGCTGGGCGTGCCCAACGCCCGCGTCCGCCTGACCCGCCAGTCCACCGGGGCCGCCCGCGAAACTCTGTCTTCGGGACAGGGAGAGTACCGCCTCGACCTGCTCGATCCCGGCGACTATTCCATTCAGGTGAGCGTCCCCGGCTTCAAAACGTTCGAGGATTCCAGTATCCACCTGCCCGTGGCGCAGACCTCCCAGTTCGAGGTTCGCCTGACGGTGGGGGCCTCGACCGAGGCGGTCATGGTGACAGCCGAAGTCTCCCCGCTCGAAGCCGGGACGGCGGCGCAGGGCACCGTCATCGGCCAGGAAAAAGTGCAGGCGCTGCCCTTGAACGGGCGCCAGTTCCTGCAATTGGCGCTGCTCTCGCCGGCCGTGAATTCGGGCGGCATCGCCGTCCAGCAGAACGCCCTGCGGCAGGGCGAGATCGCCGGCTTGAGCGTCGCCGGCACGCGCACCAACGATTCGGCGTATCTGCTCGACGGCGTCATCGACACCGATTCCGACTACAACGCCCTCAACTACGTCCCCATCGTGGATGCCATCGCCGAGTTCCAGGTGCAGGTGGCGCAGTACAGCGCCGAATACGGCCGCGCTTCCGGCGGACAGATCAACGTGCTCACCCAGTCCGGCGGCAACCAGTGGCACGCCGCCGCCTGGGAGTTCCTGCGCAACAACCGGCTGGATGCCCGGCCCTTCAACCTCACCACCTCGAGCGATCTGCCGGAGTTCCGGCGCAACCAGTTCGGCGCGCTCCTGGGAGGCCCCATCGTCAAGAACCGGCTGTTCGGCTTTTTCGGCTATGAAGGCTTGCGCACGCGCCAGGCCGCCGCCAATTTGACCACCATCGCCGTGCCCGACGCCCTGCAGCGCGCCGGCAACTTCTCGGAGGAAATGGCCACCACCTCGATCTACAACCCCACCTCGACCGCGGGCACGGCGCGCTCGCCGTTCCCCGGAAACGTCATCCCCGCCAGCCTCGTCAATCCCTCCGTATCCGCGGCCATGCGGGCGCTTCCGCTTCCCAATCTGCCGGGCGGCCTCTACATCGATTCCACCGACGTGCTGATGCAGAATTACGGCAATTACTCCGGCCGTGTGGATTACCAGATCGATGACAACCTCAAGCTCTTCACGCGCGTCTCGGGCGCCGGCGAGGACGCCTCCATTCCCGTGGTGCTCCCCGGCCGGGCGAACCTGGATAACGCCGCCCCGCGCAACGCCGCCGTCGGCCTGACTCAGGTGATTTCCGCCAACAAGGTGAACGATATCCGGCTGGGCTTCAGCCGTCTCAATTTCCTCTACGGGCTTCCCGAGTTGAATTTCGACGTCAACGGCGCGGCCACCCAACTGCCGAATTTCCTGGTCGGCAGTTTGAATTTCGGAGGCGCCGGCCCCTACAACGCCACCGGCCAGGGCGGCATTGCCCGGGCCCGCGACAACGCCTACCAACTGTGGGATGTATTTGCCTGGCAGAAGGGCCGCCATTCCATCAGGCTCGGCGGCGAGTTCGACGATTTTCAATATGTCCGCTTCGAATACGCCGACCCCCTGGGCTCCCTCACCTTCACCAGCGGCTACACCAATGCCACCGCCGCCGCGCCCAAATCCGGCGATCGCAGCGGCGACTCGATGGCCACGGCCCTGCTCGGGTTGCCCAGCGCCGCCACCCGCACGCTCGGTCCCAACCGCATCGACGGGCGGCAGCGAAACTATGCCGCATTCGTCCAGGACGATATCCGCCTCGCCTCCAACCTGACCGTGAACGCCGGCCTGCGATACGAGGTCTCGCCGCCCCTCAAAGACATCCGCAACCAGATGTCGAGTATCGATTTCAGCACCGCCCCCTCGCCCATTAGCATTTTCGCCGCGGGCCAGCAGGGCATTTACAGCCCCACCCTTTTCGTCTGCGGCAAGGGCGGATATCCCGAGGGCTGCGCCTACACCAACTGGCGCAATTTCAGCCCGCGGATGGGCCTGGCATGGTCCGTGGACCCCAAGACCGTCGTCCGCGCCGGAGCCGGCCTGTACTACGGTACGCAGGACAATAACACCCTGCTGAAGCTGGCGCAGACGCTCCCCACCACCTACGCGCAGACGCTCACGTTCAACGCCTACGTTCCGCAGAATCCGGGGCTGAACGTGTTCACCTCCGCCATCGTCGGCACGCAGGCCATTCAGGCGGCCGCGCTCGACCCGCGCCAGGGCACCCCCTATTCCCCGCAATGGAGCCTCAACGTGCAGCGGGCGCTGGCGCAGCACACATCGCTCGAAATCGGCTACCTGGGAACCTCCGGCGTGCACATGGAACAGAACGTCCAGGTGAATAATTCCATGCCCGGGACGGCGGTCAAGCGGCCGTATTACGGCTTGCAGTTGTCGCCCGCCGTGCAGGCGGCCCTCGCATTTCCCATGAGCGCCTCCACCGTGCCGGTGACCACCATTAACTACTTTCCGCACTCGGCGCACAGCAATTATCATGCGCTGACCGCGCGCCTGGAGCGCCGTTTCCTGGGCGGCTTCTCGCTCCTGAGTTCGTTCACCTTTTCCAAGGCCATCACCAACGCGCCGCAGTATCGCAATGCCGGGGGCATCACCGGCGACGAAAACTCTCCCCCGCAGAACTCCTTCAACCTGGCGGCCGACCGCGGCCTGGCCTACTTCAACGCCAAGTTCCGCTGGGTGACCAGCGGCGTCTACGATCTGCCGTTCGGCCCCGGCCATCGCCTGGTGGCCGGCGGCGCGCCGGCGGCCATCCTCGGCGGGTGGCGGCTTTCCGCCGTCTACCAGGTGCAGAGCGGATTCCCCTATACCATCGACTATAAGGGCGACCCCATCAACATCGGCGGCGGCAGCGGCGGCATCCTGGTGCGGCCGAATTATGTGCTCGGCCCGAACGGCGCGCCGGTCGATCCCAACTTCTCCTCCAGCCAGCGCTCCACCGCCGAATGGTTCAATACCGCCGCCTTCGTACAGCCGGTTTACTCCTTTGGAACCGTGGGGCGCAACACCATGATCGGCGACGGGCTCACCAACCTGGATGCCACCCTTGCCCGGTCGTTCCGCCTGCGCGAGCGCGCCACGCTGCAATTCCGCGCGGAGTTTTTCAACCTGGCGAACCATTCCAACTACAACCTGATCGGGCGGATCGTGAACGACCCCACGTTCGGGATCGTGCAGAACCAGCTTCCGCCGCGGCAAATCCAGTTCGCCCTGAAGCTGAGCTTCTGAACGGCGCGTTGTACTACTACCCGTCAAATTCTCCGCGCGCCGCCACGGTCTTATGTACTACTATCTGTCAAATTCTTCGCTCGCCGCGACGGTTTTATGTGGGGCAGGCTGGCAGCCTGCGGCCGATTGTTAATCGGCCCGGCGAGCGGAGTTCGCCTGCGCGCGACCCGATCCGGCCCCCGGCAGCCCGGAACAGCCCGCGCGGTTGGGTTGCGGCTCTGCTACTCTGCGGGGCCGATTGTCAATCGGCCTCTCGCGGTCGTCCGCCAACGCCGCCCAAGCGGGTTGACAACCTGCCCCACCCGGGTGCCCCGCTCGATGACATCTATGAGCGGTAGACTGTTATCCGTATGTCCCCGTCGAAATTGTGGGAAGGCTGGAAGCCTCCGGAAGAACTCGACCATCCCCTGCCGCGCCCGGTTCGTCTGACCACCCGCGGCACGGCGTCATGGTTGGTATCCGTGTTTCTGATGGTGGGCGGCGTGGCCCTGGCGGTTCCGTTTGCCCGCGAGTCCCTCACGGCGGAAGCCACGGCGCGCCGCATGGCGGCCGATGGCCGGGAGACCGCCGCCGTGGTGACAGGCCTGCGGTATCTCAGGGGCTACGGTGTGTTCTACCGGTTTACCGTGGACGGCCGCGAATTCACCGGCAGCGGCGGCGTCGGGCACGGGCGCTGGAAGAGCCTGCAAATCGGGTCGCCCATCGCCGTCCGCTACCTCGCCTCAGACCCTGCCCGCAACTACCCCAGCGCGGATCCGCCCATTCGCATCCCCCTGTGGTTCGCGTTTCTCATGTGCGGGATCGTCGCCGGAACGGGCGTGGTGCTGCCCCTCAAGGTGCGCCGCCAGCGCCGTCTTCTGGCCGGCGGACTCCCCGCGCCTGCCGTGGTGACCGGCTACCGTAGCATGTACGTCAACTACGGCGCGTCTCAGACCTGGATGTACTACCAGTTCTCGCCGCCCGGCGGTGACGCGTGCCACGGCCGCGCCGAAGCCACCGCCAAGCCGCCGGTAGGCTCGGTGCTCTGCGTCCTGTACGATCCGGCCAATCCCGGCCGTAACGCCCCGTACCCGCTTGGCCTGGTAAGGCGGGCTTGATTTCGACAATCCGCCGCGAAACCCTGAGACCTGCGCGTCTTCCTCTTGTTCCTCGCCGGCGCCACCTCTCTCACCGCCCAACCCCAAATGAAGTACCCCGGCGGCATTACCCATCCTGAGCCGCAAGAGGCTCGTCAAAACAATCGCCAGGTGGTGCTGTCCGCGGCTCCCGCCGCCTTCATTTCACCTGGAACGCCCCGAAACTCGCGGTCTGGGCGACATCGTCGTCGATCGCCAGCCGGCCGCCGCAAATCGTGCGGCTGGGCGCGATCTGTACCAGGTTCGCCTGCGGCCGGAAGCTCTCCGACTCGCGGAAGCCCGTCGATCCCGATAACCAGGTGAACGCCGCCAGCCCCGCGTCGCGCATGGTGCGGCACGTTAGCCCCGACCCGTAAACACCCACGGCATATTGCGCCGGCCCCGCCGAAAAGGCCTGCGCCACCTCCCGGAAGTGGTCCATCATCGGACCGCTCAACTGGGCCGGCGTGGGGTCGAAATCGGCCGCGAAGTAAATCGCGCTGCCCGCCGGCTGGCCCACGGCGGCGGCCTGCGCCAGCGCCCTGGCCGCGCTCTGCTGTCCCAGGGCGGGGCTGAAATACTGGATGTCGTTTTGGATGTCCTGGTAGACCGCGGCCACCTGAAGACCCGCCTGCGACAACCCCAGCGCCTCCGCTCGGGTCATGGCCTTGCCGGCGAACTTCGAATAGTAGCGGGCCACGAACTTCATTCCCGCCGCCACGATGCCGCTGGCGAAGGGCGCGCAATCGACGCTGGCATCCATTCCGGCCGAGGCTCCCGCGAACCCGTCGCGCACCGCCTGCGAATAAGTCGCCAGCCCCACCACTCCGTCCGCGCCGAGGCCGCGGCTCGTCTGGTACTCGCGCGTGGCCCCATCGGTCGCCGGCCCGAAAACACCGTCGATCGCGCCGGAAAACACTCCCCGGCCCGTCAGAAACTGCTGCCACCTGCTAACATCGCTGCCCGTCATCCGCGGCGTTTGTAACTTGAGCGTTCGCATAGCATTCCCCTCGTAATATTACCTGCCTGTCCTACCCACCAGCTCGTAGGGCCGCCTGTTACTTCTTTGCCTTTATGTACTACTACCTGTCAAGTTCTTCGCGCGCCGCGACGGTCTTATGTACTACTACCTGTCAAGTTCTTCGCGCGCCGCGACGGTCTTATGTGGGGCAGGCTGGCAGCCTGCGGCCGATTGCGGGTGCCCTCCGGGCGCGGCCCGGCGAGCGAAGCTCGCCCTTGCTGCCCAGAGCACCCATGCAGATGCGGTTTGACAACCTATCCCACTCTCACCCCTACAGCCTGATGTCGATAGTTATGGCGCCCAGCCCCTCGGCTGCCTTGTGCATCCGCAGGAGTACGCCCGCCAGCCAGAGCTTCTGCAACCCGTCGGGCCAGCAGGGCGGCTTCTCGATCAGGGCCAGCGCTGCGTCGCAGGCATCCAGAACGGCGTTGAAGCTCTTGGTTTCCGGCGCCGGTTTGCCGCGCTTCCTGCGAACCCCGGCCAGGGCGGCATCGAGCTTGTCCTTGTTCCCGGGCGCGATGGCGATCACCTCCCCGTCGATCTTGACTCCCTCGGCGCTGACGGCCGGGGCGATCTGGCGGTACTCGTCCGCCGTCACGTGAGTCAGCCGCAACAGATCGAAATAGGCCGGCCCGAATTCGTTCAGGCGGCGAATCATGCCGTCGATCCTTTTGCGCGTGGTGCGCAGTTCCTTCCTGCAGAACTGATCCCAGTTCGGGGCTACATCCAGATACAGTTTCTCATCGCGGATCTTTTTGAGACATGCCGCGTCCACTCCGGAACAACTGTGCGCGACCATGTCGAGAGCTTCGTGGCGCCCCAGCCACCGGCCCGCGTTGAGCTTGCCCTCGGCCGTTTGTTCGGGGGCCGATTGCCCGACTTGTGACTCCTGCTTCATTGGACCTCCTGAAGCTTTGTGCGGACGCACAAAGCTCTACCGAGAATAAAGGAGTTAGGTGCCATTTTTTGTGCGACCGCACAAAATCCCCCTCCTCAACCACCATCTTCCTCCCCGACCCGTCGAAAACCGCGCCCGCGCCCCGTCCGGTTTCCGGCCAATCCCGTCATTCGTAGGGGCTTAAAAATATTTTCAATTTGTGTGACTGAAAAAGGTCTACTCCCCACGAACCGGTTTCCCCGGGGCCGATACTCGGACGCGCTTTCTACGCGAGCGATTCTCGGTCCGGTGAGCTTACAGAGGTTCGTCGGGCAGATCCCACCTTCGGTGGCGGGTCTCCATCTGGGTGCGAAAGGGCGAACGGCGCAATTCGAAACCCCCGCTGGGGCCATGACAGAGGTTGTGTTCGAGTACCCGAACGAGGAGTTGGCGCGGGATCGAGCGAGAGCTTTAGGAACGTTGCCGGGCACGTTCGTGCGCGTTGTTCGTACGTGCGTTGGCATAGTCCTACAGCCGGCTGATTCAATTGTCGCGGAAGAACTGTTAGGTCACACCTATTTCTGCGGACCCGTACCGGCGGACCCGTACCGTTGGACCCGGATTTGACGTGGGACCGATCCATAACCCTGGACAGAAGCGTAGGAGGCATGGCCCTTTGGGGTCTCATTTTTGGGTCTGCGGTTGCAGGTGCTGGGTCTGCGGTTGCAGGTGCTCGGCGGCTTGCAAGTTCACGCGACCCGTTTCCGAATCGACTGATCTTTCTAAGGCTGTGAGAGGCGTATACGGAATCGCGGTGCGCTCATTTCGAGGCAATAAAGGGCGTTCTTTCCGATAACGGCAGAAAAACGGCGTTATCGGAAAGCGGGCCCCGGCCTCGCCTGGCGGTAGCGGTGCTAAGCCAGTTGCAGCCGTTTCAGTTTTATGTCGTCACGGCGGACTTGTGCGAGGTCATACTGCGCCTGTTGGACAAGCCAGCCTTGCTCGGTGCCGCCAAAAACCTTCGAGAGCCTCACGGCCATTTCCGGAGATATGCCGCGCCTCGCATTGACGAGTTCCGAAAGCGTGTTGCGCGTCACTCCCAAGGCTCCGGCTGCTTGCGTTATGTTCAAACCCGAAGGCTCAATGCACTCCTGCAACACGACAACGCCCGGGTGCGGGGGATTTTTCATGGTCATGGGCTGCTTCCGTTCAGTGGTAATCGACATAATCTACGTCCTCCGCGTCACCGTCAAAGCGGAAAACTACCCGCCAGTTGGCCCGGACAGTTACGGCCCAAAAACCTTTCATCGCGCCTTTGAGCGGATGCAACCGGAACCCCGGCAAATCCATGTGGACGGCGGTTTGAGCAGCGTGAAGCGTCGCCAGAATATTCCGCAGCTTGCCGGCGTGTTCCGAGTTTACGCCACTCGGGTCGTCCTGTTCAAAAAGCCGTTTCAGTCCCTTGTGGCGGATTGTCCGAATCATCCGGCACCGCAACGTGTCACGTGGCGCATGTCAAGAACAATTTTAGCAGCTCGCCCTTTCCTTTGCTGGCATCCGTGAGGCGTAAGCCGAACCGGTGGCCCGCGCCTGGCTAGGCGCACATGGCCACGCGCGCAGACCGGCGCTCGCGCCGGCTCACAACTCTCACGCATTTTGAGACAGACCAGCGGTCTGCGGCATGCGGAATGACGAGTACTGTTGGAGCGTGTGCCGCTTCAAGGGCGCCGTTGAGAACGGCAAAACATGAATGGCCACAGATGAACACAGATGAACACCGATAAGCAAAATGGGTTTATCCGTGTTCATCTGTGTTCATCTGTGGCTGAAGATGCCTTTTGAGGAGACCCTCGGCGACACCGACGGGGAGACCGAAAACGGCTGGATTTCGGACGCAGTGCACTAACCCGTCAAAACGAGGATCATGGAAAAGACTGAAGCCCACGCGGAGTAAATATCGACCGAGATCGCGTGTGAAATAGGCGCCGGCCACGGCTATCGGGAAGTCGACTTATCGCGTGCGCCGCCGCTTGGAGGCGGCTGCGGACCGGGCGGCCTCGGCTATCACCCGGATCGCGCGATTCACCGCGTTCGCGTCGGGAAACAGGCTTGCCGGATCGGGCTCGATCGTCGTTCACACCCGCTCCCCCTCAACAATCCCTTTCCTTTCATCGCCCCACACCGCCCAATTTCAGACTCCAGCCCCTCCCCGTGCAATCCTCAAAGCGGAGGCCACCAACGCCATGCCGCTCTCACTCCATCGCGCCCCCGCCATCGCCCCGCTTGCCCCTCCCAAACCCCTCCAGGCGAATTTCCCGAACGAACCCATTTTCCTGTCCCAACCCGAACAAAACACAACCACTTGCGCCCCGCAGAACGAACCCGCTTTCCCCCCGCCAATCCCCGGTCGAACCGCAACCATGCCCACTCCGTCTACACTAAGAGACATCGCCATGCCCGCCCCGGATCGCTCATGAGAATCCTCGCGCTCACAGCCGGCGCCGCTCGCATGTACTGCGGCAGTTGCCTCCGCGACAATACCCTGGCGGCGGAACTCATGCGGCAGGGCCATGACATCACCCTGCTTCCCCTCTATACGCCCACCCGCACCGACGAGCCCAACGTCAGCTCGCCCGAGGTGTTCCTCAACGGCATCAGCGTGTGCCTCTGCCAGGAGGCGGCGTTCTTCCGCCGGCCCCGCCCGCTGCTCGACCGGTTGTGGGATGCGCCCTGGATGCTGCGCCTGGCGTCCCAAACCTCGATCCGCGTCAACCCGCATTCGCTCGGCGCCATGACGGTTTCCATGCTGCGCGGCGAGGAGGGCTATCAGCTCAAGGACATTCGTAAGTTGACCGCCCGGCTCCGCGGCGAGGAACCGCCCGAGATAGTAACATTACCTAACTCGCTTCTGATCGGCCTGGCGCGGCCTATCCGCGACGCGTTGAACCGGCCGATATGTTGCACCCTCCAGGGCGAAGAGATCTTCCTCGGACAGTTACCCGAGCCGTATCGCGCCCAGGCGCTGGATCTGATCCGCGCCAAGAGCCGGTATGTGGACGGCTTCGTGGCGGTTAGTGAGTTCTCCGCGGACTACTGGCAGCGTCAACTGGGCATTCCCAGCCGCCGGATGCACGTGGTCCCGCTGGGGATCGACCCGGAGGGGTACGGCCCGCCGGCGCGCGTTCCCGGCGCGCCTTTCACCGTCGGTTTCCTGGCGCGCGTGGCGCCCGAAAAAGGACTCCACTTCCTCGCCGAAAGCTACCTCCATCTGCGGCGCGAGACGGATTTCGGCCCCTCGGCGCTGGAGGCGGCCGGTTACCTGGCGCCGGAGCATCGGGGCTACCTGCGCTGCCGTCGGACGGCGCATGAAGGAAGCCGGCCTGGCGCACGAATTCCACTATCGCGGCGAGCTCGACCGGGCGGCGAAGATCGAGTTCCTGCGGAGCCTCGACGTCCTGAGCGTCCCCAGCACCTGCGATGAGCCGAAGGGAATCTTCCTCCTGGAGGCGATGGCCAGCGGCGTGCCCGTGGTCCAGCCCCGGCGCGGGGCGTTTCCGGAGATCCTGGAGAAAACCGGGGGCGGAATCCTGGTGGAACCCGGCGATCCGGCGAGCCTGGCGGACGGCATCTACCGCCTGTGGAAAGACCCCGCGCTGGCCGCCGAACTCGGCCGCCGCGGCGCGCAGGGCGTTCGCGCGATTTTCACCGCCTCGCAGATGGCGGCGCGCGCGCTCGAAGCCTACCAGGCCATCGCCACGGACCATGCCCATGCTTGAAATCTCGAACGTCGGCAAGCAGTATCCCACGCCGCGCGGCCCTCTGACCGTGCTCTCCCAGGTGTCGCTCTCCTTGAACCGCGGCGACGCGGCGGTCATCTGCGGGCCATCCGGCGCGGGCAAGAGCACCCTGCTCTACATCGCCGGCGCCCTGGAACCGCCCACCTCCGGCACGGTGACCCTGGATGGCGTCAACCCTTATAAGGTTGCGGAAACCGAGCTGGCGGCGTTTCGCAACCAGGCCATCGGTTTCGTCTTCCAGGACGCCTGCCTGCTGCCGCAGTGCTCGGTTCTGGAGAACGTACTCGTCCCCACGCTGGTGGCGAAGGACCGCGCAGGCTTGCCGGTGCGCGCACGCGAATTGCTGGAGCAAGTGGGGTTGGAAGACCGGCTGGATCACCGTCCCGCGCAGCTTTCGGGCGGTGAGAAGCAGCGCGTCGCGCTGGCCCGAGCCCTCGTCCTGCGGCCGCGCCTGCTGCTCTGCGACGAGCCCACCGGCAACCTCGATGAAGCTTCGGCGGAGATGGTGGCCGGCCTGCTGTTTGAACTGCACGCGCGGCAGGAGACCATCCTCATCGTGGTGACCCACAACCCCGCGCTGGCCGCGCGATTTCCCAAGCGATACGAACTGCGTCATGCGAACCTACACCCTGCTGGCGCGTAATCTAACTTGGTACTGGCGCACCAACCTGGCCGTGCTGCTGGGCGTGGCAGTAGCCACGGGCGTGCTCGGCGGCGCGGCCCTGGTGGGCGAATCCGTGCGCGCCACTCTGCGCGACCTGGTGCTCGATCGCCTCGGCGACACCGATTCCATCGTCACCCGCAACGGCTTTTTCCGCGAGGACTTGGCCGCCGCCCTCCAACCAGCCGCCCCGGTGATCGCCCTGGACGGAGTTGTGGAACGCGAGCCGAGCGGCCTACGGGCCACCGCCGTACAGGTCTATGGGGTCCAGTGGGGCGGACCCCCTGGTCCGCGGCCGACCCCCTGGTCGGCCTCCCAGGTCATCCTTTCCGCCGCCCTGGCCCGCGAACTCAATGCCCACCCCGGGGACGAAATCCTCCTCCGCATTCCCAAGCCCTCGCCCATCCCGCTCGAGTCCCTTCATGGCCGCAAGGACGACGTCGGCAAGACCATCCGCCTAACCGTCAGCCCGTCCCCAGCGCCGTTCCACGAGTTCTCGCTACGCCAGCAGCAAGGCGAAGTCCGCGCCGCCTACGTGCCGCTCGCCCGCCTTCAGCGCGACCTGAATCAGCCGGGAAAAATCAACACGCTCCTGGTGAGCCGTGCTGCACGCCAAGCCCCGTTGACGCTCCGCCTCAAGCAGCGCTACACCCTGGCCGACGTTGGCCTCCGCACGCGCACCCTCGAAAAGCCCGCTTGCCTGTCGCTCGAAAGCGACAGCGCGCTGATCGGCGACGCGGTGGCCGCGGCGGCCCTCTCCGCCGCCAATTCGCTCGGTCTGCGCACCCAGCCGCTTCTGACCTACCTGGTGAACGGCATCCGCATCCGCGGCCGCGAGGTTCCCTATTCGGTAGTGACCGCGCTCGACTCCGGCCTGGCCCCCGCCCGCGAGGATGGCATCGCGCTGAACGACTGGACTGCCCGCGAACTGGGCGCGCGAGTGGGCGACACGGCCACGCTGGAATACTACGTGTGGCGCTCCGACGCGCGCCTGCACACCGGGACGGCGCAATTCCGCGTGGAGCGCATCGTCCCGCTGTCCGGAGACGCCGCCGACCCCGACCTGGCCCCCCAGTATCCCGGCATCACGGAATCGCGCAGCTTCCGCGATTGGGACCCGCCGTTTCCCCTCGACCTCACTCGCATCCGGCCGGCCGACGAGCAGTACTGGAATCGCTACCGCACCACTCCGAAAGCCTTCGTTCGCCTCGCCCGTGGGCGCCAACTCTGGGGGACGCGCTTCGGCAGCCTGACTTCCATCCGCGTCTTCCCGCCGTCCCCGGCCTTTGCCGAGGCGCTCCGGACCGCGCTCGACCCCGCGCTAGCCGGCCTCACCGTCGTCCCCGTGAGAGCCGAGAGCCTCAAGGCGGCGCAGGGGGCGACTGACTTTGGCGAGTACTTCGTGTACTTCAGTTTCTTCCTGATGGTTTCGGCGCTGCTGCTCACGGGCTTGTTCTTCAAGCTCGGCATCGAACAGCGGACGCGCGAAATCGGCGTGCTGCGCTCGCTGGGGTTTTCGGCATCGCGGATCCGGACCCTGTTTCTGCTCGAAGGCGCGGCGCTGGCCTCTGCCGGCGCGGTGGCCGGTGTCGGAGTGGCGCTGGCATACGGCGCGCTCGTCCTGCTGGGGCTGCGCACCTGGTGGTTCGACGCCGTGGGGACCCGGCTGATTTCTCTGCACGCCTCCGTTCCCTCGCTGGCCATGGGAGCCGCTGCCGGCGTCGCCGCGGGCCTCGCTTCCGTGGCGTGGTCGCTGCGCGGCCTGCACGCGGTCGCGCCGCGCGGTTTGCTGGCGGGCGAGCCGGCGAGCCGGCCCGCGCGGTGGCGATGGCTCGCAGCGGGCGCCGCGGTGGTGGGCGCCGCCGTTTCCGTCTCGCTCGGCCAGACAGCCGGTTTCTTCGGCGCGGGCACGCTGCTGCTCATCGCCGCTCTGCTGTTCCAATCGGCCTGGCTGCACGCGCGCCGACATGTGGTCGTCGGCGGGCTGGTCGCGCTCGGCCTGCGCAGCGTTCGGTACCGCCCCGGCCGCAGCGTCCTGTGCATCGCGCTGATCGCCTCGGCGACTTTTGTGATCGCTTCGCTCGACGCCTTCCGCCGCGATGGCGCTTCCGCCGGCACTGGCGGTTTCGCTCTGCTTGCGAATGCCGAACTGCCGCTGATTCACGATCCGAACACCGAATCAGGACGCGCCGCGCTGAACCTTCCGCCCCTGGGAGTTCGACCGTGTGATTCGGTAATGCTGCCGGGCCGCTCGCTTACGCTCGCGGTTCCGTTCGGAACCGCGAGCGTAAGCGAGCGGCCCGCGGCCGGAGACCAGGCGTGCGTCCAGTTCGTTCCGTTCCGCGTGCGTCCGGGGGACGATGCCAGTTGCCTGAATCTCTACCAACCGCGCAACCCGCGCATCATGGCGCCGCCCCCGGCCTTTCTGCGCACCGCCCGCTTCGCGTTTCAGAGCGTGGAAGGCCGCGCGCCGAATCCCTGGCTGCTGCTCGAATCGAAGCCCGCGGGCGGCGCCGTTCCCGCCATCGCCGACGCCAATTCGATGACCTATTCGCTGCACCGCAAACTGGGCGAGGAGTTCGAACTCGCCGGGGTCCGCTACCGCATCGTGGCGGCGCTCCAGGACAGCCTCTTTCAGGGCGAACTGATCGTCTCCGAAGAGAACTTCTTGCGCTTGTTTCCGGACTCCGAAGGTTACCGGTTCTTCCTCCTGGACACCCCGCCAGGGCAGGCGGAAGCGGTGGCGCGCGCGCTGACGGCAGCCCTCTCCGATTACGGATTCGACATCCAGCCCACCGCGGCGCTCCTGGCCAGTTACCACAAAGTGGAGAACACGTACCTATCGACGTTCCGCGCCCTCGGCGGTCTGGGCCTGCTGCTGGGCACCGTGGGATTAGCCGCGGTGCTGATGCGCAACGTGCTGGAGCGCAGGCGGGAATTCGCCCTGCTGCGCGCCGCCGGATACCGCCGCCGCCACCTGTTCACGATGGTGCTGGCGGAGAACGCGTATCTGCTGCTGATGGGACTCGCGACCGGCGCCGTGTGCGCCTCGCTCGCCGCGGCCCCGGCCGTTTCCGCGCGCGGCGGTCATGTGCCGGTGACGTCATTGGCCGTTCTGCTGGCCCTGGTGGCGGCCACCGGAATCGCGTCGTCCGCCGTCGCCACTGCCGTGGCGCTGCGGGCGCCGTTGCTCGACGCGCTGAAGTCGGAGTAGGGGCGGCCGTGCTGTCAACCGAAGACGATTCGAAAGCCTTCTTATATGAAATGGTGGTCGTTGGTCCGACACTCTTGCGGAAGGCTGACTTCGAGCGCAGTCAGGATTGCTTTCTGCCGGGAATCGGGAGTGGGCAGACTCGTTAGGGTGCGCTTGCCTTAGCCTCACCGCCCGAAGCAGTAAACCCGCCCGTCCTGCGAACCAATCACTACCCGGCCGGCGGCGATCGCGGGAGAAGCCGAGAGCGGCGCGCCGGCTTCGAAATCCCATAACTTCCCTCCGGTGGCCAAATCCAGCACGTAAAAATGGCCGTCGTTGGAACCTATGTACACCCGGCCGTCGGCGATGGCGGGCGACGAATCCACGCGGGCTTTGGTGGCGAAGGTCCAAATGGCCTTGCCGGTTCTGGCGTTCAGGCAATGGATCAGCTTGTCTCGGCCGCCCACAACGATGCGGTCGCCGGAGGCGGCCGCGGAGGAGTAGAACGGGAACTGCGCGGCCGGCCGCTGGTAGCGCCAGACAACGCGCTTCCGGCTTACGTCCGCCCCCACCACTTCATTGTTGAAATTGCCGAAATACGCCCACTGCCCAAGCATCGCCGGAGATGCGGCGGACGGGCCGCCGGCGGGGAACCGAACCACTTCCCGGCCGTCCGCCAGGCGGATTCCGTGAAAGACTTCATCGCAGCCGGAGACATACGCCACGCCGCCCGCCAGTGCCGGCGTGCCGTGCACGTAACTGCCGGTGGTGAATTTCCAGACCAGCTTGCCATCCCGCCGCGAGAGGCAGTAGAGGTTGGCGTCGTAGGAACCGATTAGAACCCGGTCGCCCGCGATCACCGGCGACGACCTGATTTCGGCCTCGGTCTTGAATGTCCAAACGGCCTTCCCGCCGGCGGCACTTACAGCGTGCAACACGCCCGCGAGATCGCCCACATACACGATGCCCTCGGACACGGCCGGGGAGGATTCACCGATGGAATCGGTGGCGCGGTACTTCCAACGCAGCTTGCCGGTTTCCAGGTCTATGGCCAGTAAGTCCTTCGATTGCGACCCGACGTAGACCGTTCCGTTCGCAATGGCGGCGGAGGATTCGATGGATTCGCCGGCGTCATAAGTCCACAGCAGACGCAGATTCGCCGAAACGGAGCCGGCGGCGACGCCCGTGAGTTGCGGGTTCCCACGGAACTGCGGCCAATCGTCCGCCGCGCCCAGGAAGGCCGCAACGAAGAACAGGAGCAGCGGCCGCATTGGCAGGCGAAAGCGCCTGCCCCACATTGGCGCCAAGGGATCCACAGTTAGGTGGGGCAGGCGCTTCCGCCTGCCAACCGGGTTATTCACGGCTTCCGGCCAATCGCGAAAAGCTGGTTCCGGTTCGTCACAAACAGTGTCCCGTTAGCGGGAACCGGCGTGGAGTAGACGCTGCTCCCCATGTTGACGGTGGCGATCAACTTCTCCTGCTTGGCCGCTTCCATAATCAGCACGTCGCCGTCTTCGTCTCCCAGGTACACTTTCCCTTCTATGGCGATGGGTGAGCCCCACACGGCGGAGAGCGTGTCGTGAGTCCAGTACGGCTGGCCGGTGTTGACATCCAGACAGTGGAGATAGCCGGTGAAATCGGCGTAGAACAGCAGCCCGTTCGCAACGGCGCCGGTTGAAATGGAGCGCTTGATCTTGTCGTACCGCCAGAGCCGGCCGCTTTCCGTGATGTCGCCGCGCCTGGTTGCGTCGATGGCATAGAGATGCCCGGGGCCCTGGCCGCTCTCGGGGTCCTGGCCGTTGGCGATGAAGACCCGGCTCTGCCAGATCACCGGCGTCGAGACGATCTCGTTGCGCGTCCGCGGCCAGACCGAGTCCTTGGGGTTCGTGTCGAATTCCCAGAGTTTCTTTCCGGTAAGTGCCTCATACCCGCGCACCCAGCCGTCGCCTTCGCCAATTACTACCTGAACTACGCCACCGATGGAGCCGACCGCGGGCGACGACCACTGTCCGTCCAGGATTCGATCGCCCACGCTATTCACCTGCCAAACCAACTTACCGGATTGCTTATCGACGGCGATCAGGGACGGCGCTTTCGGCGCGGGCACGTGTTCGTGGTTCGCATCCCGGCCGTTGGAGGTGGCGGCGAACACCAGGGCGCCGTAGGACGCCGGGGAGGAAGCCGCCTTATTGTGCGGCGACACGCCGAGTTCCTTGATCATGTCGAGCTTCCAGATCGCCTTGGCGTTGCCTTTGCCATCGCCGAGCGCATCCAGGCACACCAACTCGCAGCGGTTCGTCACATAGTACACGCGGCCGCCATCCACCAGCGGCGCGGAGCAGACTCCGGTTTCGGGCCAGTCCTTGTTGGAGTCCGCGAGTTTCTGGTTGGTGTGCTGCCAGAGAAAGCGGCCATCCGATTCCCGGAAACACATCAGCACGCCCCGGTCGCCGCCTTCCTGGGGGTTGAGCGCCAGAGCGTTGTTAGTACCCACATACACCTGACCGCCGGCCACCACGGGGTTGCCATAGGTTTGCGATCCGAGTTTCGCCACCCACTTCACGTTCTTGCGTGTTTGTATGTCCCAGGAAGCGGGGATTCCCTGCATGGAGGAAACCATGTTGCGGTCCGGCGTGCCGCCCCACATCGGCCAGTCGCCGCCGGAACCGGACCCGAGCAACAGGCAGCCGGAAACCGCGAGACACAAGAGGGCGGCCCGTTTCATGGCTTCGGCGCCTGTTCCGCGATGGCGAACAAGTGGTTGGCCCCGCGTACGATCAGTATGTCGTCCGCCCATGCCGGGGTGGCCAGAATCGGCTCGCCAACGGGATTCTTCGCGAGCAGTTCGAACCGCGGTCCGGCTTTCACGACGAAGACGTTCCCATCCTCGCTCGCCAGGTACAGGTTGCCCGCCGCCGCCACGGGTGAGGCGACAAACGAGTCGGCTTCGAGCCGTTGCTGGTATATGCGGTTTCCGGTCTTGGCATCGTAGGCCGTCAAGATGCCGTTGTTATTGAGGGTGTAGAACTGATCGCCGTAGACAATCGGCGAGGGCAGATAGACGCCGCCGCGTTGCGTGCTCCAGGCGATCGCATCGCTGGAATCCTTGCCGCTGGGAAGCGTGAGGTTGCCCGTGGATCCTATCTTGATCGCATAGATCGGTTGGACCGGCGGATAGCCGGAGGTCACGAAGATCAGACCCTGGCCCGCGACCGGAGTTGTGCAAGCGATCTCGGAATTGGGACCCAGCGTCCACAGCTCTTTCCCGGTATCCGCGTCGTAGCCGCGAATCGCCTTGGAACCGTTAGTAACTATCTCGGCGCGGTCCTTGCCTTCGACGACCGTGGGCGTGCCCCAGGTCGGAATCTCCGCCCTCGCCGTGCGCCAAAGCTCCTTGCCGTCCCTCAAGTCGAAAGCCGCGATGAACGAGTCCTTCTGCCGGTCGCACAGCACGACCACGGAATTCTTGTAGATCACCGGCGAGCTGCCCGCGCCCCATTCCGAATCGGGGTCGAAGAACCAACCCGCATTCTGGATGCCGAGGTCTTTCTGCCAGAGTAACTTCCCGGCGGACGAATAGGCATAGAGGCCCTCGGACCCGAAATAGGCGACGACCACGCTGCCGTTGGTAACGGGAGACGGCGAGGCCTGCGACGATTTCGGGTGGCGCTTGGTCTTGGGCACGCCTTCGTGCGCGGTCTGTTGCCACAGCAGTTTCCCGGTGAGCTTGTCCAGCGCCATCACCTTCCACTGGTGCGGGCTGAGGTCATTGGCCGAGTCCGTGTCGCCATACGCCCCGGTGCGGATCTTTTGCGTGGGGTCGCCGGAGATCGCCGTAGTGACGTACACGCGGTCGCCCCAGACTATGGGCGACGACACCGACAGGCCCGGAATGTCCGCCTTCCAGACGACATTGGTTCCTTTCGCCGCGTCCCAGTGGATGGGCGGCTTGGCGCCGGAGCCAGCGCCCGAGGCCGATGGCCCGCGGAATTGCGGCCAATCCGCCGCTGTCGCCAGGCTGGCCGCGGCCATTGCGCAGAGAGCGAGCGGGCGCCACGAAGCGCGAGGACGCCGGTTCATTGGGTCACCGCCTTTTTGAAATGGAAGCTCATGGCGCCCTGCTTCAGCGTAAAGCTGCCAGGGGAATCGAACTCCACTTCCAGGTGGGCCGGGGCGAATTCGAACTGCGTCGCGCTCTTGGGCTTCAGAGGGAACTCGGGTTGGCCGGTAGCCTGCAGGTACAGCTTGCCTTCTTTAACGGATGCCTTGATATCGAGCGGAAGCTGGTCCGATTTGTAAGTGCCCGCATACGACTCGAGCGTTTTGACATCCACGGCGACCGCCGGCGCGGGTTCGCTCGCACCCGCCTTCTTCAACAGGGCGGCGACCTCGGTTTGTTTGCCGTCGAGCGCCGCCGCGTAGGCCTTGTCCAATGCCGGCTGGCCCGGCTTGCCAGCCTCCAGAAAGGCTGCGACCAGATCGGCATTCCCCGATTGCGTCACCGATGCCAGCACCTCGTCGGGATTCGCCGATAACTTGCGGACCAGCATCCTGGCTATGCCATAATGCTTGCGCATGAGGACGAAATCGAGCATCGACGCCTTGTAGAACGTGTCGTGAACATCCGGACTGGCGCCCTTGTCAAGAAGATATCGGACCACTTCCTCGTGGCCGTTAAAGGCCGCCAGATATAACGGCGTCTGGCCGTACTCGGTCTTTGTCTCGATCGCCGCACCCTTCCCGATCAGTGCCTGGACAGCCGCCAGGTCTCCCACGCGTGAGGCCTCCAGCAGGTCCTCATTAACGCCCCAGGCACGCAAGCCGAGGGATACCGCGAAAGCAAGTAATGCGATTCGGCGCATCGGTTACCTCTTGACGTTGTAACAATAGAGATTGCCCTGCTCGCGCAGGTAAAGCTGGCCGTTGGCGACCACCGGCGCGGTCCACGTATTGAAGGCGCCGCGCACGATTTCGAACCGGGACACTTCCTTGTAGGCGGCGGGCGTGGCGTCGATCAGCCCCACCACGCCGTCCTCGCTCAGGCAATAGAGCTGCTGGCCGGCATAAATGCAATTGCCTTTGCCGACACTGCGATTGCGCCACGCAACCTTCCCCGTCTGAAACTCCATGGCGGTAAGGATCTCGCTCGAAAAACCGTACAGGTAGCCGCCCACCAGCACCGAGGTCGTGTAGTGGTTGCGCATGTCCCGGTTGAAATAGACCTCGGCGGTCTTGCCGTCCGGCGTGGGCTTGAGCAGCGTGCAGCCAGTGCCGTAATCGGTGGAGTAGAACACGAATCCATCGTGAGCGATGGGTGTGGCGATGTTAGCGGTCCGGTTCGCGATGCGGGGGTACCGCCAGAGCAGCGCGCCATCTTTGGAGTCCAACCCGATGGCAGCCTCGGCGGTGAGCAGTGCGAGGGCGTGCGTGCCGCCGATATCGAAGGCAATCGCCGAGGAATAGCCGGCGCGGTCGTTCTGCGACTTCCACACGAGGTTGCCGGTGCTCTTGTTCAGCGCCACGACAGCCCCCGCGGGGCCGCCGGGCGCGACGATGAGGCGGTCGCCATCCACCAGCGGCGATTCGGTGTAGCCCCAGTTCGGCGGCCGGCCGCTGAACTGCTCCACCAGATTCAGCTCCCAAACGCGCCTGCCAGTGGCGGTTTCAAGGCACACCAGCGTGCCATCGGCGGACAAGGCATACAAGCGCGCGCCATCAAGGGTGGGCGTGCCGCGCGGACCGTTCCCGCGGTCGCCGTTGAAGGCCTTGCCGGCCGGCGTCTTCCAAAGTTGCTTGCCGCTGTGCACGTCGTAGGCCATGACGGACTGCTGCCCGCCCTGCTGACCCTGAATGTAGAGGCGGTCGCCCACAACGGCGGGCCCGGAGTACCCGTCCCCCAGATCCTGCGCCTTCCAGAGAAGGCGCGGCCCGCCCTGGGGCCACGACTCCAGCAGGCCGGTGTCCGCGGACTTTCCATCGCGGTTCGCCCCGCGCCACTGGGGCCAGTCGGCCGCCGTTGCAACCATGCCGAAGGAGAGCAGGATCAGACCGGGAGCGAGAGATCTGGACATGTCGAAAGCTTAACGAATGGCCGCGCATTGCGCAATGCTCCCGAAGATGGGGGATGCACGACGGAGAAGTGGGAGGGGAGGCGATTCGCCCGCAAAACCGCTCGAATCCGAGCGTAGGCGAGCGCAAGGCCCGATGCGCCCTGGTGGGGTTGTCAACCTGCGGCCCGGCCCAGGGGGCACCCCGCAATCGGCCCAATGCCGGCCTTGTACAAACGCCAACAGGCGGGTTACAAACCCGCCGCAGGTTGACAACCTGCCCCGCAGAGCAGCGGAGCCGCAACCCAACCGCGCGGGATATTCCGGGCTGCCGGGGGCCGGATCGCCTCGGGCGCAGGCGAGCTCCGCCCGCCGGGCCGCGCCCAGAGGGCACCCGCAATCGGCCGCAGGCTGCCAGCCTGCCCCACATAAGACCGTCGCGGCGCGCGGAGATTGCGGGCGCCGGAGTTCCGGGAGGGGCGGCCGCTGCACGCGATCGAGCACTGGCACTTGCGGTCGGCAAGGTCACGACCTTCGCAAGCATTTTCGGATTATTAGATCTCATTTAACCCATGTTTTTTCAGTGAGATAGCGGGTTGCGTCCGGTTCCGGATGGCCTATAATAACGGATGTCGCTAGTGCAAACGCACAAGGATTCCCTATCGATGCCAACCCTAGAAGCGTCACCAACCGGCTCGCAGCCCGGCCCGGCGAGCCTTTCCGTCGTCAACGATTTCAGCATCCAGGTTGCCACCGTCAACGGCTCGGGCAGCCAGACGGCCAATTCGGTCCTGATGCGCGCCCTGTTTCAGATGGGCATCCCGGTTTCGGGAAAGAACATGTTCCCGTCCAACATCGCGGGACTGCCCACCTGGTTCACCATACGCGCCAGCCGGCACGGCTACATCGGCCGCCGCAAGGAAATCGATTTCCTGGTGGCCATGAATCCGGAGACGGCGCGCGAGGACGTCATGAAGCTGGACGGCGGCGCGGCGGTGGTCTATGACGAGCCGCTGAAACTCAACGAACTGCGCGGCGACCTGCACTTCTACCCCGTGCCTTTCGACAAGCTGGTGGGCCCGGTCTGCCCCGAGGCCAAATTGCGCAAGCTGGTCCGCAACATGATCTACGACGGCGTCGTGGCGCAGTTGCTCTCCATCGACATGCAGGAAGTGCACAAGGCCCTGATGAAGCAGTTCGGCGCGCGCAAAGCCAAGGCCGCCGAGATGAACTGGGGCGCGGCCCAGGCCGGTTTCGAGTACGCCGCCAGGACCTTCACCAAGACCGATCCGTGCCGGGCGGAGCGCATGAACGGGACCGCCGGCAAGATCATCATCGACGGCAACTCGGCCTGCGCGCTGGGCTGCCTGTTCGCGGGCGTGACGGTGGTGACGTGGTATCCCATCACGCCGTCCTCGACGCTGGTGGAAAGCCTGATCGGCTACATGAAGCGCTTCCGGACCGACCCGGAGACGGGCAAGTCGACTTACGCCATCGTGCAGGCCGAGGATGAGCTGGCGTCGATCGGCATGGCCATCGGCGCCGGTTGGGCGGGGGCCCGGTCGATGACGGCTACTTCCGGGCCGGGCATCTCGCTCATGTCGGAATTCATCGGCCTGGGTTACTACGCCGAAGTGCCCGCGGTGATCTTCGACGTGGAGCGCGTCGGCCCGTCCACCGGCCTGCCCACGCGCACGCAGCAGGGCGATCTGCTGACAACCGCCATCCTCTCGCACGGCGATACGCGGCACCCCATGTACTTCCCGTGCTCGCCGGAGGAGTGCTTCACCATGGCGATGGCGGCATTCGATCTGGCCGAGCAGTTTCAGACGCCGGTGTTCGTGATGACCGATCTCGACCTCGGCATGAACAACTGGATGTCCGATCCGTTTCCGTATCCCGAAGCGCCCATCCGCCGCGGCAAGGTTCTGACGGCGGAAGACCTGGACAGGCTGGGCGGCTTCGCGCGCTATAAGGATGTGGACGGCGACGGCGTGGGCTACCGCACGCTGCCCGGCACCAGGCACCCGAAGGCCGTGTGCTTCACGCGCGGCAGCGGCCACAACGAGAAAGCGCAGTATAGCGAGCGCGAGGAGGATTACATCCACAACATGGATCGCCTGGCGCACAAGTTCGAAGCCATGCGCGGGCACGTTCCCGAGCCGGCGGTGGGCGTGAACCCGAAAGCCAAAATCGGCCTGGTCTGCTGCGGCACTTCCGACTACGCGGTGCGCGAGAGCTGCGACCAGTTGAAGGGCGAACACGGCATTGAGGCCAGTTATCTGCGGCTGAAGGCGTATCCGTTCACGCACCAGCTTGCGGACTTCATCGGCCGCCACGAACGGGTCTACGTGGTGGACCAGAACCGCGATGCGCAGTTGCTGGGGCTGATGCGCCTGGAACTGGACGTGGAGCTGCTCGCCAAATTGCGCAGCGTGCGCTACTACGGCGGGCTGCCTCTGGATGCGCGCACGGTTACCGACGATCTCGTCAGACAGGAGGGCCAATGAGCGCCACGCTTCCCACTCCGCCCAGAAAAGTCAACCACATCGGGCTGGAGGTAATCGACTATAAGGGCGGCAAATCGACCTTGTGCGCCGGCTGCGGGCACAACTCGATTTCCGAGCGCATCGTGGAATGTTTTTACGAGCTCGGGGTGGACCCGTTTTCGGTGGCCAAGTTTTCGGGGATCGGCTGCTCCTCGAAATCGCCCGCGTATTTTCTGGGGATGTCGCACGGGTTCAACGGGGTCCACGGGCGGATGCCGGCCATCGCCACGGGCGCGCTGCTGGCCAACCGCACGCTGATGGGGCTGGGCGTGACGGGCGACGGCGACACCGCATCCATCGGCATCGGCCAGTTCATGCACCTGGTGCGGCGCAACATGCCGATGATCTACGTGATCGAAAACAACGGGGTTTACGGCCTGACGAAGGGCCAGTTTTCGGCCACGGCCGATCTGGGATCGACGAAAAAAGGCGGCGCGGCCAACGATCTTCCGCCCTTCGACTGCTGCGCGCTGGCGCTGCAATGGGGCGCGACCTTCGTGGCGCGGAGCTTCAGCGGCGACAAGAAACAGCTTCAGGCCATCCTCAAGACCGCGATTGCGCACAAGGGCCTGTCGGTGATCGACGTGATTTCTCCCTGCGTGACCTTCAACGATCACGAAGGGTCGACCAAGAGCTACGGCTACGTGCGGGACCACGAAGAGGCGCTGCACGAGCTGGATTTCGTGCCGTTTTTCGAGGACATCTCGGTGGAGATTCCGGACGGCGGAACCATGGATGTCGAGATGCACGATGGCAGCCACCTGCGCATCCGCAAACTGTCCCGCGACTTCGACCCCACCGACCGGCTGGCGGCCATGGCGGCCCTGGGGGCGGCCGAGATGGGCGGGGAACTCCTGACGGGGGTACTATATGTGAGTCCCCGGAAGCCGGATTTCCTCGAACTGCTGGGGCTCTGCGAACATCCGCTGGCCACGTTGCCGGAATCCACGGTGCGCCCGTCCAGAGCCGCGTTGGACGCGGTAATGGAGGAGTTGCGGTAGCCGGGGAATTTGATATCACCGCGATTTTTGAATTGATTTGCGAAGTGGAGGGATGTTACTATCGATAGCGGTCTGTCATCCTCCGAGACAGATTGCAAGAGAACTCTGCCCCGTTCCTGTCTCAGGCACGGGGCATTTTTTGCGGCAGCGCGCAATGATGGCGTCAATAAATGGCGTCTGACCCCTTTTTTCGAAAATGGCGTCTGACCCCTTTTTCGGGGGGCGCTAATTCCGGGCGGGTCCGGACGTCCTTCAAGTGGATGAGCCTGCTAGGATGAAAGCGCTGATGGCCGCCACAATGGAACCCGCCCCCTATTCCGGGAACGACCTGGAACGGGTCTTCCGCGAACACCACGCCATGGTGTTTCGCGCCGCCTACCGCATCACCGGCAATGCGGACGACGCCGAAGACGCGCTGCAGACGGTTTTCCTGCGGATGATCAAACGCGATCCCGCGGCCCAGCCGGTTGGAAATATCGCAAGCTTTCTGCACCGCGCCGCCGTCAACGCCGCGCTCGACCTGGTCCGCACGCGGCAGCACGTCCGCAGCGTACCGCTCGACACCGTGGAGCCGGTACTGGCCGAACCGGCCCATCGCAATCCCGACCGCGTGCAGGATTCGAGCGAGGTGCGGCAGTGGTTGCGCGGGGCACTGGCCCGGCTGAATCCGAGAATCGCGGAGATCTTCATGTTGCGCTTCTTCGACGGGAAGGAGAACCCCGAGATCGCCAGGTTGATGGGGACGACTCCGGGCACCGTGGCGGTGACCATTTCCCGCACGCGCGACCGGTTGGAGAAGGAGTATCTTGCTTACCTGGGAGGAGCGGCATGAACGCGGAAAACCAGTTTTCGAACCCTGCCCTGGAGCAAGCTGTGCTGGAAATTCGCGAAGAATCCATCGACCCCGCGGTGGTGGAAGCCGCCGCCGCCCGCGTGTGGGCGAAACTGCGGATGGCAGCCGCCGAACATCAGCCCGCTATTCGAAGCTGCGCCGATTTCCAGGCGCTGATTCCCGGGTATCGCTCCGGCGAACTCTCCGCTGCCCGCGCGCTGCTGCTCCAGGACCATCTGCACCAGTGCGTGGCCTGCCGCCACGTCCATGAAGGCCGGGTGACGGCCATTCCCATTCCCCAACCGCGTCCGGCAATGGGCGTGCGCTACCCGGTGCGATGGGCCGCCGCCGCGGTGGTAGTGGCAGCCGCCGGGCTGGCCGTGTGGATCGCCGTGGATCGGAACGGCGTGCGCACCGGGCGGGCCATCGTGCAAACCGTCAACGGGACGCTGTATGAGGTTTCCGCCGCGGGAATCCGGCCGCTCGGCGCGGGCGAGGATCTGCGCGATGGAGTGGAGATCCGCACCGCGCCCGAAGCCGGCGCCATGCTGCGGTTGCGCGACGGCAGCGTGGTGGAGTTGCGCGAGCGTTCGGGAATGTCGACGCAGAGCGGATCGGCCGATCTGACTATCCAGCTTTCGCGCGGCAGCGTGATCGTGCAGGCGGCCAAGCGAAGCACCGGCCACTTGTATGTGGCGACGCCGGAGTGCCGCGTTTCGGTCACCGGAACTCTCTTCAGCGTGAGCGCGGGCGTGAAAGGGTCGCGGGTTTCCGTGCTGCAGGGCGAGGTGCGCGTCTCCCAGGACAACCGGGACAAGACGCTCCATCCCGGAGACCAGTCGGTGGCCGGCGAAGGACTGCAGCCGGAGCCGATCCGCGAGGACATCTCCTGGAGCCGCAACCGCGACAAGTATTACGCCATGCTGGCCGCGCTGCGCAGCGGCATCGCGAGCGTGCCGCTGCCGGATTTGCGCTACTCCAGCCGCCTGCTGGGCCGCCTGCCCGCGGAGACGGTGGTGTACGCCGCGATTCCCAACCTGGCGGACTACCTGGGCTCGGCCGAAGCGGTGTTCCGGCAGAAACTGGCGGAGAATCCGTCGTTCGAGATCGCGGCGGACAAGCGATCCGATGCGCTGGCGGTGATCGACAAACTGCGGGCGGCGAGCGGATACCTGGGCGACGAGATCGTGATGGCGGGCTTCGGCGGGGCCAAGGGCGGCGGCCACCGCGGCGTAGTCTTTTTCGCCGAAGTGAAGCGCGACGGATTCCCCGAGTTCCTGAAACAGACCGGCCTGCCGCTGGCCGTGGAATCGCGTAACGGAATGGCGGTGTTCGGTCCGGACCGCGCCGAAGTGACGGCGTTCGCGCCCGCCATGGATTCGGCGTCGGGAGGATTCCAGGGGACGCCGTTCGAGAAGCGCATCGAGCAGGCGTACCGCGAGGGCGCCGGCCTGTTATTCTGCGTGGATCTCTCGGGCGGCGCGCCCGGGCCGCTCAACGGCGCGCGCTACCTGATCGCCGAGCAGAAGGAAGTGGACCACCGCATGGAGGCGCGCGCCGCGCTGGGGTTCGATGGGGAACGCCAGGGTATGGCCGCGTGGCTGGCCGCTCCCGCCCCCATGGGATCGCTCGATTACTTCTCGCCGGAGACGGCGTTCGCCGCGGCTTTCGTGGTGCGGCGCCCGGCGGCTATCGTGGACGAACTGGGCGGGGTGTTGAAGGGCTTCGGAGGCAACCTGGGCGAGGAAACCGCCGGCTTGCGCGACGGCCTGGCGGCGCCGCTGGGCGGCGAATTCGGCGTGGCGCTGGACGGCCCGGTCATCCCCACGCCTTCCTGGAAGCTGGTGGTCGAAGTCTACGACAGCGCGCGCTTCCAGGCGGCGCTCGGAAAACTGATGGACGCCTTCAACCGCGAAGCCGCGAAGACCGGCGGCAAGCCGCTGCGCACCGGGCAGGAGACGGTGGACGGCCGGACATACTATATGGTGGCGGGCGGCGATCCCAATCCGCTGACGGAAGCGCACTACACCTTCGCCGACGGGTACCTGATCGCGGCGCCGTCGCGCGCCCTGGTGGCGCGGGCGCTCGAAGCCAAGGCCACCCGGATTTCGCTGGCGCGCTCGTCGCAGTTCGCCGAGCTTGCTCCGCGCGACCACTATGCCGACTTTTCGGGCGTGATCTACCAGAACCTGGCTCCGAGCATCGCGCCCATTGCCGGCCTGCTCGGCTCCTTCCTGCCGAAGCAGGGAGGCGGCCAAGCGGGGGGGTTCGTGCAGGGCCTGTCCACCATGAAGCCGAGCCTGATTGCGGCATACGGCGAGCCGGACCGCCTGACGGTGGCGACCGGAAGCAACCTGCTTGGCGGAAGTCTGGCCGGCGCGATGACCGGCAACCTGGCCGGCATCATCGGACAGGCCGTGCCCTTGCCGCAATTCCGGGGGCGGCAGATGCAGGGAAGCGGGCGGCGGTAGAGACCGAAGGATAGGCGGCCCGCGTCTGAGCCCGAAAAAGGGCGGGTTATAAACCCGCCGCAGGCTGAAAGCCTGCCCCACAACGGCCGCACCACATAGATAGGTTGCGCGCCGTCCAAGCGATAGGTGGGCGTCTTCCAGCCGTGGCCGCCCCAATACATCGAAAAGGCCGCACTCGGAATTTCGCCAGCCGGCAGCCAACCGGTCGATGCGGGCCGCGAGTGCCTTGATGGCGCTTTACCCGGCCTTGCCGCGAGGAAACATCCGCCGCAGAGGCGACACCTCCGGGACTGGCATGGCGGGCTGCCGGTGACCAGGGGACACTCCGGCCACCCGCGCCTTACCCCATCCTTCCCGTAACCCCGGCGTCGATCAGCGCCAGGTCGTGGCTAGGTCCTCGACCGCGAGAAACTGTTCCTTTGCCACGGGCCGCTCGCTCACGCTCGCGGTTCTGTCCGGAACCGCGAGCGTGAGCGAGCGGCCCGGTAATGGCACCAAATCACACGGTCGAAGACCTGGTCGGCACGATCTCGAAGTACGACCCCTGCAGCGGGCTCATCTTCACCATGTCCTGCAACTCCATCCCCAGCCGGCGCGCGTCCACGAAATCGGCGAGCGGACCGGCCAGGTAGAAACGTCCCGCTCGTGGCTAACGTCAGTCCGTAGGCCAGTATCGCGGTCGCGCCCGACTTCCGGCGCGTGCGCCGCCCCGGCGGGCTGCCGCCTGTCCTGGAAGCGCGGCACAAAAGCGAGTGGTCGTTGGTGGTGGCAAAGGTCCGAGGCGCGAGCCGGCCCGCCTCGATTCGAGTGGCTTCTCATAGCCACGGATTCAGCGTTGGAACACCGGTGCCGGAAACGTCCGAGGTGTTTCTGGTGACGAGCGTAAGGTTGTGATGCAATGCCGTTGCCGCGAGAAGGCCATCGACTACGGGAACCGGCTTCCCCTTCGCCGCGGCAATTGCGGAGACCGCGCCCCATCGGTCCGCGATCGCCGCCGTGACCGGCAAAATCCGGTCCTGAAAGCGGCGTGGGAGATCCACCTGCAGCCAGGATTCCAGCCGTCCCCGGCGCCGCCCCGGGCGCAAACGCTCCACACCGTTCCTGATTTCGCCCAGCGTGAGCACGCTCAGAAACAGGATCGATTCGTCCGTCTGTTCGACCCAGCGAAGCACCTTGTCATCGGGCTTGGGACCGACCAGTTCGGAAACGACGTTGGTATCCAGCAGGAAGGCGCTCATAGCCGGATCGCTCGTCCGAAATCGCGTTGCCGTTCCAGTTGAATACCCGATCCGGCCAGCGGCGAATCCGCGAAGAACTGGACCAGGCTCCCTTGGAGCGGGCCCTGCCTGGATAGGCGCTCATATTCTTCGGCCGGAAGCACCACCACCGCCGTTCTGCCGTGCTTGGTCACGCGTTGCGGGCCGCTTTCCCGGGCAAGACGGAACACTTCGCTAAACCGGGCTTTCGCCTCCTGCAGTTGCCACTCCTTGCGGACCGCCTGACGTCGGGGATTCAAGGTCCGCGGGGAAGAACTGTTCGGTGTTCGGCTCATGGTACGCCCCGTTTCTGACTAGTCTAGTCAGAATAATTGTAGCACTTTAGATTGCCGTTCCGGCGGTGGCGGCGCGCGACAGAGCCCTCTTGGGCAGCCGTGACAAACACCTGCCCTGGGCAGCGAGCCCGTGGCTTACTGCGGACGGCAACCTCGGCATCCCGATCGACATCAGGACGCGCCGCACACAGTCCCGGCTCTCGGCATCGCTGTAGTTCCCGCCAGCAGGATCAGCCCTGGTCCGGTCGAACCCAGCCCGGCCAGAAGCCTCGGGAAGTCCAGGTCCGCCGTGATGACGACGCGACCGCTGCGCGCCGCGGACTGAAGAATCTCCGGGTCCGGACTCCGGTTCATCGAGAGCTCGCTTACATGGACGGCGTCATGGCCTTCGGTTCGCAGCCACTACGCCAGGAGCGGCGATAGCGGCATGTCAACCAGGAACTTCAACGGCTCAGCTCAACGGTCTCGTCTTCCGAGAGGCAGGCCGCGTATTGTAAGGCCTCGTCGATATCCGCCTCGTCCAGGTAGGGGTAGGCAGCCAAAATCGACTCCCTGGTCTCGCGAGCCGCCAGCATACCGAGCAGCCGGGATACCGGGAAGCGCAGATTTCGAATGCAGGGCTTGCCGGTTGCCACGACGGGGTCAACGGTGATTCGCTCGAACCGCATAAAGAGTGTCCTCTCTCATGATACCAGCCACCGCCCTTACCCCATCCCGCTCGTAACCCCCGCCCCGATCAGCGCTAAATCATGACTCGTCGGCACTATCTCGAAGTACGACCCTTGCAGCGGGCTCATCTTCACCATGTCCTGTAACTCCATCCCCAGCCGGCGCGTGTCCACGAAATCGGCGAGCGGACCGGCCAGGTAGAAACGTCCGGGACCGTCCAGGTGCACGATGGTCGCGGTCGCCGCCGCCAGCGCGCGATGCCACAGCTTCACGAACTCGGCCGCGCGCGGTTCGCCCACTCGCGCCGCGGCGAATACCTCCTCGGGTTCCAGGTCCAGAAAGCGCAGGCGCATGGCGCGGTAGCCCACGATGCTTTCGAGGTGGCCCTCGCCGCCGCAGCCGCAGTAGCGCTCTTTGGGATCGAGCGTCACCACCACGTGACCCGCCTCCAATACGCCCTCACCGCGCGGATAGCGGCCGAACCCGACGCCGTCGCCCAGGTTCCACACGCGCACCACTTTCTCCAGCGCGCCGTGGGTGGCGGCGATTCCGGCGGCCAGCGCGTCGGCATGGTTGATCACGGTGACGGGCGCCTGGATGCCTTCCTCTTTCAGCGCCGCGGCCAGGCGCTCCTGAATGCGCTCCCCTTTGAACTGTCCCAGGTTCGGCGATTCGTCGATCACGCCATTGCGCACGATGCCCGGAAACCCCGCGCCCACGGAATCCACCGGCCCCGCCGCGGCCAGCGCCACCACGGCTTCGCGGATGCGGGCGACGATGGCGTCCACCGAAAGGGACTTCAGGTCAACGGGCGGTTCGCCCGCCGCCGGGTACATGCGCACCTCGCCGAGCGTGGTTCCTTCCACCACCCCCACCCAGATGTACCGTGTAACCAGCACGCCGATGGCGCGGCCCATTTCCGGCTTCCTTTCTTCACTTACAACCGTTGCAGCTTGTTGATCCCGTTGAACGCCGCCTGCTTGTAACATTCGGCCAGCGTGGGGTAATTGAAAACCGTCTCCACGAAGTAATCGATGGTGCCCTTCAACACCAGCACGGCCTGCCCGATATGCACTAACTCCGCGGCGCCTTCTCCGATGATGTGTACGCCCAGTAACTCGCGCGTCTCGCGATGGAAAATCAGTTTCAGCCGCCCCGTGGTATCGCCGCGAATCTGGCCGCGGGCGGTCTCGCGATAGTACGCCACGCCCACTTCGTACGGAACGTCCTCGTCGGTCAACTGCTCCTCGGTCTTGCCGATGAACGAAATTTCCGGAATGGTGTAAATGCCGTACGGATAAGTGGCCGGGTTGGAGGGAATCTTCACTCCGAAAGCGGCGCCGGCGGCGATGCGGCCCTGCTCCATGGAGACCGACGCCAGGCTGGGAAACCCGATGACGTCGCCCACCGCGAAAATGTTGGCGACGCGCGTGCGGTAGTCGGAGTCCACGGCGATGCGCCCGCGCGCGTCGGCATCGAGCCCGGCCGCGGCCAGGTTCAATTCGTCCACGTTGCCCTGGCGTCCCACGGCGTAGAGCAGCGCGTCTCCCGAAATGCGCTTGTTGCTTTTCAGATTGGCCACCACGCCGCCGTCCTGGGTGGCTTCCACGCCGGCCACTTCTTCGTTCAGGCGCATGGTCACGCGCTGATCGCGCAGGTGGTAGGATAGCGCCTCCACCATCTCGGCGTCGGCGAATTCCAGCAGCCGCGGCCGCTTCTCCACCAGGATCACGCGCGTTCCCAGAATGGCGAACATGCACGTGTACTCCACGCCGATCACGCCGCCGCCCACTACGATCATGGTGCGCGGCAGTTCCGGCATCTGCAGAATCTGGTCGCTATTGATGATGGTCCGGCCGTCGATGGGCACCGTCTCCGACACGGCCGGCTTGGTGCCGGAAGCCACGATGACGATGGGCGCTTCCATGTCCGCCTGCCCGCGCGCGTTCTCGGTGCGGATGTGCGTCGAGTCCAGGAAGCTGGCCCGGGCGTAGATCACGTCCACGCCGTTGCGGGAAAGCTGCGCCTGGGTGACGTCCACTTCGGTCTTGATCACCTGGTTGACGCGCGAGCCCAGGTCGGCCATGGTGATCTTCTCTTTCACCTTGTAGTTGACGCCGTAGATGCCCTGGTATTGATAGCCGGAAAGGTGCAGCACCGCTTCCCGCATGGTCTTGCTGGGAATGGTGCCGGTGTTGATACACGCGCCGCCGATGATGGCGCGCTGCTCGATCACCGCCACGCGGTGTCCGAACTTCGCTCCCTGGATGGCCGCCCGCTGGCCGGCCGGCCCGGAGCCGATGACAATCAGGTCGTATTTCTGCATGTGCGCGGGGGCTCGCCCAAGCGGCCGCCCCGGCAAACCGCGGCCCCTACTTGGCCGCGTTGAACCGTTCTTCGATCTCGTGCCAGTTTACAACGTTCCACCACGCGGCGATATAGTCCGGCCGGCGATTCTGGTACTTCAGGTAGTAGGCGTGCTCCCAGACATCCAGGCCGAGGACGACCGCCTTGCATTCGGAGATGGGGCTGTCCTGGTTGGCGGAGGACAAAATGTCGATTTTTCCGCCGGCCTTGACCAGCCATGCCCAACCCGAGCCGAAGCGCGTAGCGGCGGCCTGGCCGAGCTTCTCCTTGAAGGCTTCGAAGCTGCCGAAGGTCCCATGGATGGCCTGCGCCAGGTTGCCCACCGGAGCGCCACCGCCGCCCGGCGCCATGATCCGCCAGAACAGGGAGTGGTTGTAATGGCCGCCGCCGTTGTTGCGCACCGCCGTGCGGATGGCTTCGGGAACGATGGCCAGGTTGTTCGCCAGCAACTCCTCGATGGTCTTGCCGGCCAGCTCGGGAGCCGATTCCAGGGCTTTATTCAGGTTGGTCACGTAGGCGTTGTGGTGCTTGCCGTGGTGAATCTCCATGGTCAGCTTGTCGATGTGCGGCTCCAGCGCCTCGGGCGCGTACGGCAGGGCAGGTAGGGTAAATGGCATCTCTTCTCCTCTACCCTTTCTGATGCCGGGAAGAACCGTACGGCTCAAGCAATTTGGCTGTTATGTGGGGCAGGTTGGTAACCTGCGGCCCGGCCCAGAGGGCACCCCGCACTCGGCCCGGCGGGAGAAGAACCGGCCCTCGAAGTCCGAAACACCCCGCGTGATTCGATTGCAGCTTGCCGTCAGAAGGCGGGTTAACAACCCGCCGCCCGCACAGCAGTGGAGCCGCAACCCAACCGCGCGGGATATTCCGGGCTGCCGGGGGCCGGATCGTCTCGCGCGCAGGCGAGCTCCGCTCGCCGGGCCGATTAACAATCGGCCGCAGGCTGCCAGCCTGCCCCACATAAAACCGGCGCGGCGCGCGGAGAATCTGACAGGTAGTAGTACATAAAACCGGCGCGGGGTGCGAGGAACCGCACAGGCAGTAGGACAAGCTACGCGCGGCTCGCCTCGAACGCGTGGGCCAGCCGGAACATGGTGGTCTCGTCGAAATGGCGGGTCAGGATCTGCATCCCCACCGGCAAGCCCTCCGACGTGGCTCCGCAGGGCACGCTCATGCAGGGAATGCCCGCCAGGCTGCCGGTGATCGTATAGATATCCGACAGGTACATGGCCACCGGATCGTCCACCTTCTCGCCCAGCCGGAAAGCCGGGAACGGCGATACCGGAGCCACGATGGCGTCCACCTGTTCGAATGCCTGCGCGAAGTCGCGGGCTATCAGCGCACGCACCTGCTGCGCCTTCTTGTAGTACGCGTCATAATAGCCCGCGCTCAAAACGTACGTGCCCAGCATGATGCGGCGTTTGCATTCGGCCCCGAATCCCTCGCCGCGGGTGTTGCGGTACAAATCGGCGAACGTCTCCACATCCGCCGGGCGCGTGGTGTAGCGGACGCCGTCGTAGCGCGCCAGGTTGGAACTCGCCTCGGCGGTGGCAATTACGTAGTAGCAGGCGATGGCGTAATCCGTGGCGGGCAGGCCGATCTCCCGCACGTCGCACCCCAGAGCCTTCAGCGATTCCACCGCGCGGCCCAGCAGTTCCGCGGTCTCGCCCTTGAGGTCTTTCAGATACTCGCGGGGCAGGCCGACCTTCATGCCCTTCACGTTGCCGTCGAGCGACGCGCTGTAATCCGGCACGGGCGCTTCCGCCGACGTGGCATCCATCGGATCGCGGCCCGCAATCACGCCGAGCAACGCCGCCGCGTCCTTCACCGTCCGCGCAAACGGCCCGATATGATCCAGCGAGCTGGCGAAGGCCGTCAGCCCATAGCGCGAGACGCGCCCGTAAGTCGGCGTCACGCCCACCACGCCGCAGAAGGAGGCCGGCTGCCGGATGCTGCCGCCGGTATCGCTGCCCAGCGACACCACCGCCGTCCCCTGCGCCACCACCGCCGCAGAGCCGCCGCTCGATCCGCCCGGCACGCGGTCGAGCGCCACCGGGTTGCGCGTCGGCCCGAAGGCCGAGTTCTCGGTGGAGGACCCCATGGCGAATTCGTCGCAGTTGGTCTTGCCGAGAATCACGGCGCCCGCCTGCTCCACGCGCTCGATGGCCGTGGCGTCGTAGGGCGGAATGTACCGCGCCAGCAACTTCGATCCGCAGGTGGTGCGCACGCCCTTGGTGAGGATCACGTCCTTCACGGCGATGGGCACGCCGCCCAGCGGTCCCGGGTCTTCGCCGGCCGCCAGGCGCTGGTCCACACGCGCCGCCGCATCGAGCGCCCGCTCGGGCGAAAAGTGCAGGTAGGCGTCGGTCTTGGGATTCTCGGCCTGAGCGAAGCGGAGCGCCTCCTCCGCCAGTTCCCGGGCGCTGAACCGCCGCGAGAGCAGACCCTCCCGCACGCTATCGATGGTCAGAGAGGGGATGTTCACCGTTCGATCACCTTCGGCACCTTGAAGTAACCCGCGCCCGGCTGCGGCGCATTGGCCAGCGCCGTCCGGTTGTCGAGCGGAGTGCGCACCCGGTCCTCGCGCAGGCCGGACGTAACGCCGGCGCCGTACAGCACCTGCGCCATGGGCTCGACGCCGCTGGTGTCGATCTCGCTCAGCTTGTCGAAATGCTCCAGGATGCCATCGAGATCGGCGTGCAGCTTGCCGATTTCCGCATCGCTGAGAGCCAGGTTGGCCAACTCGGCCACGTACCGCACCTTCGCTTCCGTCAGTTTCACGCCAGTGCCTTTTTCCTGGATGCCTTGTAGATGCCGCGCAGAACGGGATCGGCGATGCCGTCGGCCTCGTCCGCCGCCAGGCCAGGCGCGGCCACGCGCGCGCGCTCGGGCTCGCGTTTGCGCGGCGCCACGCGGAACTCCACTTCCTCCACCAGGCCCGCGCCGAGACTCCGCACCAGGTTGCGGAGAATCTGGTGCGAGAGGCCGAAGAGCTGCCGCTGCCAGATGGCGTCCTCGACTTCGACGATCAGGCGCATGCGCACCATGCGGATAGCGCGGGTATGGGCCGCAATCTTCCGTCCCACCGCCTGCGGCCAGCAGGCGCACGCCAGTTCCTCGGGGCTGAAGGTGTCTCCGGGGAGTTGCAAGCCGCGGATGAGCTGGCTGGCGCGTTGCATGAGCCGGTTGTTCATTTTACCACGGCGGGAAGCGTCGCTTCGCGCTTAGACGGCAAGCCGCGCCGTGATAGTATGGCGGTCGAAATGAACCCATTCAATCCCGCCCGCCGTGACCTGCTGAAGTTCAGCAGCATTGGACTTGCCGCGTCGGCCGCCGCGGCGCTCCCCGCCCTTGGCGCCGCAAAGAAGAAAGAATCTGCTGCTCCAGCCACGCCCACGTTCTTCGACGTCCGCGCCTTCGGAGCCTCCGGCGACGGCAAGACGGTCGACTCGCCCGCCATCAACGCGGCCATCGAGGCAGCCGCGGCCGCTGGTGGAGGCACGGTGGTCTTCCCCAGAGGAAACTACGTCTCGTTCTCCATCCGTCTCAAGAGCCACGTTGACCTCTACCTTTCGCAAGGTTCCGCCATCATCGCCGCCGAGTCTCCGCTTCCCGGCCAGACCACCGGCTACATGGGCGGAACCTACGACACCGCCGAGCCCAAGACCGCCTGGGACGCGTACCAGGACTACGGCCACAACCATTGGCACAACTCGCTCATGTGGGGCGAGAACATCAGCGACTTCTCGATCACCGGGCCAGGGCTTATCTGGGGCAAGGGCCTGAGCTTCGGGGCCGGGCGCGCGGCTCGCGGCGGCTACCCGATCTACCGCGCGGAGCAGGCCGGCGCCGGCAACAAGGCCATCGCCCTCAAGAGCTGCCGCAATGTCATCCTCCGCGACTTCTCGATTCTCAAGGGCGGCCACTTCGGCCTGCTGCTCACGGGGGTCGACAATCTCACCATCGACAACCTCAAGATCGACACCGACCGCGACGGCATGGACATCGATTGCTGCAAGAACGTCCACGTTTCCAACTGCACCGTCAACTCCCCGTGGGACGACGCCATCTGCCCCAAGTCCAGCTACGCACTCGGATTCGCCAGGCCCACCCAGAACGTCACCATTACCAACTGCTACGTCACCGGCTGCTGGGAACTAGGCTCGGTCCTCGACGGCACTTTCAAGAGGAGGGGCGGCGGCACCGGCCGCATCAAGTGTGGAACCGAATCCAACGGGGGATTCATCAATATCGCCATCTCCAACTGCGTCTTCGAGGGCTGCGGAGGCCTGGCGCTCGAGACCGTCGACGGCGCCCTGCTGGAAGACATCACCGTCACCAACCTCACCATGCGCGACATCAACAACGCCCCCATTTTCCTGCGGCTGGGCGGGCGCTTGCGCGGGCCGAAGGAGACCACCAAGGTCGGCACCCTGCGCCGCGTGCTCATCAACAACGTCAACTCCTTCAATACCCCCTCGCGCTACAGTTCCGTCCTCAGCGGAATCCCGGGCTACGCCATCGAAGACGTTAAGCTATCGGACATTTACGTGCAGCACGTCGGCGGCGCTGGCGCGGATTCGCCTAAGATTCAGGTGCCCGAGAACGAGACCAAGTATCCCGAGCCGGGCATGTTCGGCCCTACTCCCTCGCAGGGCTTCTTTCTCCGCCACATGAAGAACGTGGAAGTGAGCCACGTCGAGATCCAGCCGGTAGCGGCCGACCCGCGCGCGTCGTTCTACCTCGAAGACGTGCACCGCGCCGACTTCATCGCGGTCACGGCACCGGGCGATCCGCCCGCCTTCTCGATCAACCATTCCAGCGACGTGCGCATCCGCCTCAGCCGCGCGGCCCCGGACTCGACCACTCCGTGAAGAGGCCGGAGCCACCGCCGAATTTGCCTCAACCCCATCGCCGCGGTATACCGGAAGCGGAGGCTGGGTCTCTGACCGCGAGAAACTGTTCCTTTGCCACGGGCCGCTCGCTCACGCTCGCGGTTCTGTCCGGAACCGCGAGCGTGAGCGAGCGGCCCGGTAATGGCGCCAAATCACACGGTCGAAGACCTAGATGAAGCGTATCGTCCCGATAACGGCGTTGGCGATGGTTGCGGCGTGGTTGCCGGCGCATGCGCAGCCCGGGCCGCCCGCCAACACCGCGATCGCCGCCAGCGCGGTTGCCGACGCCGCGGGCGGCAGCATCGTGGCCCGCAACACGGGGGGCGTCACCGTCACCGCCTTCGTCTACATCTATACGATGCGCAACGCCGATGGGGGCGTGCTGTATGCGGCCACGGGCTATTACGACAGCGCCACCGACCCGCAAACTCAACCGCCCATCAAGCCCGGCCAGGAAGTCCGCGTGCCGCACCGGATTCCATTCAGCGGGGCCACGCCCATGGTGGGCGCCGAGGCCGGCTTGTTCGCCGGCGGCGGTTCGTTCGGCGAACCGAACGTGGTGCGGAGCATCTTCGAGCGCCGGAATTACACCCTGGTCAGCCTCAACAAATCCATCGCGGATCTAAAAGAGGCGGCCAAGGACGGGCTCGCGCGCCAGGACCTGATCGCCCTGTTCCAGAACTCCCTCATGTCGGAGGCCTCCGGCGCGGACGACAGCGAATTGGCCAACTGCATCCAAATGGTGCGGGGCCCGGTGGTGGCGGCCCTGTCCACCGCGTGGAAGCGTCCCGACGGCTCGCCCATCCCCGTGCCCGAATTGATCCAATCGCAGATCGACGCGCTCAGTCAACGGCGCGAGGCGCTGCGGGCCGCAGTGCCAAGGTAGGCCCAAGAACCACGCAGTTTTTGTGCGTCCGCACAAAAATCAACCGAAAACAAAGAACTTAGGTCTGTTTCTTTGTGCGGACGCACAAAATCCGCCAGATCCGCGTCCCGTTGCGCACGCCGCCGAGACGCGTCATACTCGCTCGAAAGGGGGAATGGAACCGGCCATGCGACTCCCGGCGGCGGTGGTTTTCGCGCTCTGCGCCATGGGTGCGGGCGATCTTCGCGCGCAAACCATCGAGGTGTTTCCCAGTCGCGTGCTGGTGGATGAACCCGCCGCCATCCGTGCCAGCGGCCTCGATCCGAGTGAGCGCATCGCCATCCACGCGGAACTTTCCGACGGCGCGGGCCACGCCTGGGCGGCCCACGCCGAATTCACCGCCGATGCGGCCGGCTCCGTCAACGTGTCCAAACAGGCGCCGGTGGCTGGCTCTTACAAGGGAGTTTCCGCCATGGGCCTGGTCTGGTCCATGCTGCCGGCGGAGAAGGACGCGGCCATGTACCAGCCGCCGCGCAACCTCGGCCCGCAGATCATCCGCTTCCAGTTGCTGCGGAAAGGGCGGGAAGTCTCCAGCGCGCAGTTGGAGCAGGCGGCCATCGGCGATGGCGTCGAGCGCACCACGGTTCACGAGGGCAGCCTGCGCGGCGTCTTTTTCGCGCCGGCGGGCGTGGCGCAGCATCCCGGAGTGCTGGTGGTGGGCGGATCGAACGGCGGAGTCCCCGTGCGGCCTGCCGCCTGGCTGGCGTCCCATGGCTACGCGGCGCTCGCCCTGGCCTATTTCCGCTATGACGACCTGCCGGCGAAGCTGGAGGGTATCCCGCTCGAGTACTTTCAAAGCGCGCTCGAATGGATGAGCCGGCGGCCGGAGATCCTGGCCGGCAAGCTGGCGGTTTCGGGAACCTCGCGCGGCGGCGAACTGGCCTTGCAGTTGGGGTCCATGTTCCCGGCCATTCACGCCGTGGTGGCCTATGTGCCCTCCAATACGCGCCGACCCGCCTGCTGCGGCGGCAACGCCGTTCCGTATGCCTGGACGTGGCGCGGCCAGCCGCTGCCTTTCCTGCCGCTGGGCGCCGGCCCGCTGTCCGACCTGGCGCCGCGGGCGGCCATCGAGGTGGAGCGCGCCAAGGGCCCCATCCTGATGATCTCGGGCGAAGAAGACGGCGTCTGGCGATCGTGGATGATGGCCGGGATGGTGGTTTCCCGGCTCAAGGCCGCGCGGTTCCCATACGAGGTGGTGTCCCTGAAATACGCCGACGCCGGCCACTCCGCCGGACGCCCGGACATCACCCCGGCTTGGCACGCGGGCGTGCGGCAGCCGCTTTCGGGGCGCGAGATGGACCTGGGCGGATCGCCCCAGGGCGATGCCGAATCGTCGCTCGACGCCATGCCCAAGGTGCTCGAGTTCCTGCGCAGAAACCTGCTGGAGGCCAGGTAGCCGCCGTCAACCGGACGAAACCGTACATCCTCGGGCCTGGGTCCGGAAGATAGCTGGTTCCGCGGAGCCCGCCGGTCTATAATGCCTCAGGATATGAACTTTCCTTACAGAACCGCCCTGCTTGTGGCCGTATCGATCGCGACGCTGCTCCCGTCCGACCTCGCGGCACAAGGCCGCCATCCCCGCTATCTCCATGCCCGCAGCGACCTGCGGCGTGCTACCCGGCTGATGCTCATCCCCGACGAACCGAACGTCATGCGCGACATGCAGGCCGCCGCCGACCGCGTGGGGCGCGCCATCCGCGAACTGGATAACGCCGCGATGTGGGACCGCCGCGACATCGACGACAACCCGCCCGTTGACACGCGCCTCGGCCGCGGCAGCCGCTTCCGCGAGATCCTGCGATTGCTGGGCGCGGCCCGCGGCGATATCGCCCAGGAGGAAGACAACCCGCGGGCAGCCGAATGGCGCCTCCGGGCTTTCCGCAACATCGACGAAGCCATCGACATGGTGCGCCGCGGCGGCTACGACAAGTTCCGCGACGAGGCCGCCGCGCTTCCGCCCCCGCCTCCGCCCCCGCCTCCGCCTCCGCCCATGCGCGCGATTCATCCCGGGTATTTGCATGCGATATCCGACCTGCGTTACGCGCGGGCCCTTTTGTGGCGGCAGGATTGGCGCGACGTCATGCGCGACCAGCGGGCAGCCATCGACGAAATCGACCGCGCCATCGACGAAGCCAAGCGCGCGGCCATCGACGACGGCAGGAACATCAACGATCATCCGCCGCTCGATGTCCGTCTCGGCTGGGAAAGCCGGTTCCGCAAGGCGATGGAACTGCTCGACTCCGCGCAGCGCGACCTGTCCTACGAAGAAGACAACCGGCATGCCGCGGCGTGGCGGTCGGCTTCCATGGCCCACGTGCAGCGGGCCCGGGATTATGTCGCCAGAGCCATGCGCGATTCCTGGTGGCGGTAGCCGGCACGCCGCCTGAGTAGTACACTTGCGCGTTGCGCCAGACGCGTTCCGAATCGGCATCCGCCGGACGTGAGCGCCAGCCTATGCCCCCGCCCGGTGGCCCTGGGCACCCGCTTTGGGACATGGAACGACCGATACTTGTTCCAGGATTCCAACTCGTCTATACTGCGGCTGGTCGTGTTCTTATGATTCTTATTCGCGGCGGGTGGGCGATTCCTACCGTTTCTCTCCTGTTGGCCTCTTGGGCGGCCGCTCAACCCGCCGGTCCGGTTCTGACGGTGGGTGAATTGCAATTGCACCGCGCCATCGAACGGGAGTTGGCGCCGGGGCAAACCGACGAGTACACGGTGAAAGTGGCCTCCGGGCAGTTCGTGCGCGTGGTTGCGCGGCAGATGGGCGTGGATGTTGCGGTGGCCATCCTCGATCCGCAGGGTAAGACCGTGGCGGAAGCGGACCGGATGAACGGCGCGTTTGGACCCGAGGCGGCATCGTTTATTGGAGAGACAGCCGGAGAATATCGGGTCCGGGTTTCGAGCGGTTCGGAAGCTGCCGGGCGCTACCAGATGGAGTTGCTGGAGTCGCGGGAGCCAACCGAGGCGGATCGAAACCGGATCGAAGCGGAGCGGGCGGAATTCCAGGCTGGGCGCGAGCATCAAGCAGGCAACCGGGAGGCGCGGCTGCGTTCGATCGAATTGTACGAGCGCGCTGGTTCCAGTTGGCGCCGTTTGGGAGACGCCTATGAAGAGGGGCTTAGCTTGTACGCGATCGGCGCCGTCAACGGCGATCTGGGGGAGATGCGGAAGGCGCTGGACTACTTCGAGCAGGCGCGCCCACTTCTCCGGGCCTCCGGCGACCGGAGCGGCGAAGCCTCCGCTCTGAGCGCCATCGGCACCGTATACTCCGCTCTTGGCGAGAAGCCGAAGGCGCTGGACTACTTCGAACAGGCGCTCCCCATCTTCCGCGCCGCCGGCGACCGGAGCGGTGAAGCCGCCGCCCTGGACGGCATCGGCACCGTCTACAAAGATCTTGGCGAGAAGCCGAAGGCGCTGGACTACCTCGAGCAGGAGCTTTCCATCCTCCGCGCCGCCGGCTACCGGCCCGGTGAAGCCTTCGTCCTGAACAACATCGCCAGTGTCTACGACGATCTTGGCGAAAAGCAGAAGGCGCTGGACTACTACGGCCAGGCGCTCGAACTTCACCGCGCCGCCGGCGATCGGTTGGGCGAAGCCGCGGCTCTGAACAACATTGGCGGTGTCCACAGCGCTCTCGGGGAGAAACAGAAGGCGCTGGATTACTTAGGCCAGGCTCTGGCGCTGCACCGCGCCGCCGGCGACCGGCGCGGCGAAGCCGCCACTCTGAGCAACATCGGTAGCGTCTACGACGGTCTCGGCGAGAAGCGGAAAGCGCTGGACTACTACGAGCAGGCGCTCCCGCTTCGCCGCGCCGTCGGTAACCCCTCCGGCGAAGCCACCACTCTGAACAACATTGGGAATGCCTACGACGCTCTTGGCGAGATGCGGAAGGCGCTGGACTACTACGGCCAGGCGCTCCCGCTTTCTCGCGCCGTCGGAGACCGGTCCGGCGAAGCCAGCACTCTGAACAACATCGCCTACGCCTACGACGAACTCGGCGAGCGGCAGATGGCGCTGGACTACTACGGCCAGGCGCTTCCACTTCGCCGCGCCGTCGGCGACCGGAGCGGCGAAGCCGTCACTCTGAACAACATCGGCACCGTATACTCCGCCCTTGGCGAGAAGCGGAAGGCGCTGGACTACTACGGCCAGGCGCTGCCGCTTCTCCGCGCCTCGGGCAACCGGAGCGGCGAAGCCCTGACTCTGAACAACATCGGTCTGGTCTATGACGACCTCGGCGAGCACCAGAAGGCGCTGGACTACTACGGCCAGGCGCTTCCACTCAGCCGCGCCGCCGGCAACCGGGACGGCGAAGCCCTGACTCTGAACAACATCGGCATCGCATACTCCGCTCTTGGCGAGAAGCAGAAGGCGCTCGACTACTACGGCCAAGCGCTGCCGCTTTTCCGCGCCGTCGGCGACCGGAGTGGTGAAGCCACCACTCTGGGCGACATCAGTGCAATGTTCAGGAAGTCCCAACCGGAGATGGCCATTCTCTTCGCCAAGCAGGCCGTCAATCTCCTGCAAACCATCCGCCGCGACAATCGTGAACTGGAAGAATCGCTCCGCAAGAGCTACGAAAAGTCCATCGAGTCGAATTACCGGAATCTCGCCGGTCTGCTGGTGGACCGGCAGCGCTTCGGCGAAGCCGAGGAAGTCCTCGATCTCCTCAAGGACAAGGAAGCCGCCGATTTCATCCGCCGCGACGCCGTGACCGACAAGTTGAAACCGGCCACGCTGCTGGATTCCGAACGGCAGGCGGTGGAACGGTATGAGCAGGCCCTGACGAAGATCGTCTCCGAAGGCGCCGCCAAGTCGGCGCTGGTCGCCAAGGCCGCCAAGACCCCGCTGAGCGCCGCGGAGTCCGAGCAGTCCCAGCAACTCGACAAGGACTTGGCGGCGGCGAACACGGTGCTGCGGCTCTACTTCGCCGAAGAGGAGAAAGCCTTTGCGGCGAATTCGGCCGCGGCGAGAAGCGTCCACGAGGAACAGCGCGACACCGCGGGTTTGCAGCGTACGCTGCGCACGCTCGGAGCGGACGTGGTGGCCATCTACACACTCGTTCTGCCGGACAAGTACACGGCCCTGCTGGTGACCAGCGGCGCGCGCAAGGCCTATTCGACGGCCATTCCGGAGCTGGAACTGAACAGCAAGATCTTCGATTTCCGGCAGCGGTTGCAGAATCCGGCCTCGGATCCGCTGCCGCTGGCCCAGGAACTGTACAAGATCCTGTTTCCCGAGGGACTGCGGCAGGACCTCGACAGCATCGGCGTGAAGACCATCATGTGGTCCGTCGACAGCACCATCCGCTACGTGCCGATGGCCGCGCTGCATGACGGTAAGCAGTACCTGGTGGCTCGCTTCCGCAACTCGCTCATCACCCCGGCCAGCCTGTCGCGGCTCACCGACGTTTCTCCGGCGGTCTGGACGGGTGTCGGCTTCGGCGCCTCGCAAGGCAATAGCAAGTTCACCCCGCTGCCTTCGGTGCCCGAGGAGCTGCACCGGATCTTCCGGCAGGGAGAAACCGGGGATGCGCCGGTAGCGGGCCGCGTGGAGCTGGACGGAGACTTTACACGCGCGGGATTCGAGGCGGCCATGCGGCAGCCGGAGAAATCGGTGGTGCATATTGCGACGCACTTCGATTCCGAGCCCGGCGTTGCCGCGGATTCGCACCTGCTGCTGGGCGATGGAAGCGAGATGAGCCTGGCGGAGATCGAGGACATGGCCCTGCTATTCAGCGACGTGGATCTATTGACGCTGTCGGCGTGCAGCACGGCATTCACGAACCGCACGGAAGACGGCCGGGAGGTGGACAGTTTCGGCACAATTGCGCAGAGCCTGGGGGCCAGCGCGGTGATCGCGAGTTTGTGGAGCGTAGACGACGAAGCCACGGCGCGGCTGATGGAGACGATGTACCGGATCCGGCAAAGCCATCCGGAGTTGGGGAAGAGCGAGGCGCTGCGGCAGGCGCAGGAGCAGATGGCGAACGGGATTCTGAAGCCTGAGGCTGGCGGTGAAGGGCACCGCGGGATTCACGCGCAGGGCGGCGCGGGGAGCCAGGTGGTCGCGACTGGCTGGACGCATCCGCATTACTGGGCGCCGTTCATTCTTATCGGTAACTGGAAGTAGGCGCGGCGGCGCCGCGTGCCCTGGGGGCCGGTTCGCGCTGCTCTTCAAGCACACGGGCCGGAGGGCGGTCCCCGAATTGCCGTGCCGATGGCGCCGGGGCTGCCCAGGCCGCAACAGCCGGACGTTGCGCCAGTCCGTGCCCTTCCATAGGAACCCCGGCTTCCGGGCGCCCGGCGGCCCAGGCATCCTCCGGTTTGCCGCATGCGGCGGCGGATACTTGTTCCAGGATTCGGATTCGTCTACACTACGGCTGGTCCTGTTCTTATGATTCTTACTCGCGGCTGGTGGGCGATTCCCGCCCTTTCTCTCCTGGCGGCTCCCTGGTTGGCCGGTCAATCCGCCGGTCCGGTTCGGACGGTGGGTAAGTTGCAATTGCACGGCGCGATCGAGCGGGAGTTGCGGCCCGGGCAAACCGACGAGTACACGGTGAAGGTGGCCTCCGGGCAGTTCGTGCGCGTGGTGGCGCGGCAGATGGGCGTGGATGTTGCGGTGGCCGTCCTCGATCCGCTGGGTAAGACCGTGGCGGAAGCGGACCGGCTCAACGGCGACTATGGACCCGAGGCGGCTTCGTTTGTTGGAGAGGCGTCCGGAGAGTATCGCGTCCGGGTTTCGAGTGGTTCGGAAGCCGCCGGGCGCTACCGGATGGAACTCCTGGAGCTGCGAACGCCGAACCAGGCGGATCGAACCCGGATCGAAGCGGAAAGGGCGCAATTCCAAGCTGGGAGCGGGCTTCAAGGCAACCGGGAGGCGCGCCTTCATTCGATTGAATTGTACGAGCGCGCGGTTTCCAGTTGGCGCCGTTTGGGGGATGCCTACGAAGAGGGGCTTGGCTTGTTCACGATCGGCTACGTCTACGGCGATCTGGACGAGAAGCGGAAGGCGCTGGAGTACTACGAGCGGGCGCTGCCACTTCTCCGGGCCTCCGGTGACCGGAGCGGTGAAGCCGCCACTTTGAGCGCCATCGGCGGCGCCTACACCGGTCTTGGCGAGCCGTCGAAGGCGCTGGAATACCTCGAGCAGGCGATCCCCATTTTCCGCGCCGCCGGCAACCGCTTCGGCGAAGCCAACTCGCTGAACGGCATCGGCAGCGTCTACAAAGGCCTTGGCGAGGAGCCGAAGGCGCTGGAATCCTTCGAGCGGGCGCTTTTCATCCTCCGCGCCGCCGGCGACCGGCGGGGCGAAGCCGCCACTCTGAGCAATATCGGCAGCGTCTACGACGATCTCGGCGAGAAGCGGAAGGCGCTGGACTACTACGGCCAATCGCTGCCGCTACGCCGCGCCTCTGGCGACCGGTGGGGCGAAGCCATCACTCTGACCAATATTGGCGTGGTCCATTCGGCTCTGGGCGAGAAGCCGAAGGCGCTGGATTACTTCGGCCAGGCGCTGCCCATTTTCAGCGCCCTCGGCGACCGGTCCCACGAAGCCACCACTCTGAACAACATCGGTAGCGTCTACAACGATCTCGGCGAAAAGCGGAAGGCGCTGGATTACTTCGACCGGGCGCTGCCACTTCGCCGCGCTGCGGGCGACCGGAGCGGCGAAGCCACTACTCTGAACAACATCGGTAACGTCTACGACGATCTCGGCGAGATGCGGAAGGCGCTGGACTATTACGGCCAGGCCCTCCCACTTCGCCGCGCCGTCGGCGACCGGCCTGGTGAAGCCGCCGCTCTGAACAATATCGGCAGCGTCTACGACGATCTCGGCGAGAAACAGAAGGCGCTGGACTACTACGGCCAGGCCCTTCCACTTCGCCGCGCCGTGGGCGACCGGAGCGGCGAAGCCGCCACTCTCAGCAACATCGGTCTGGTCTACTCCGCTCTGGGCGAAAAGCAGAAGGCGCTGGACTACTACGGACAGGCGCTCGATCTGAACCGCGCCGTCGGCAGCCCCTCCGGCGAAGCCAACACTCTGAACAACATCGGCTACGTCTACGACGATCTCGGCGAGAAGCAGAAGGCGCTGGACTACTACGGCCAGGCACTGCCGCTCCGCCGCGCCTCCGGCGACCGGGGCGGCGAAGCCTATACTCTGAACAACATCGGCTCCGTCTACGATGCCCTGGGCGACAAGCGGAAGGCGCTGGACTACTACGGACAGGCGCTCGAACTTCACCACGCCGTGGGCGACCGGAGCGGCGAAGCCGTCACTTTGGGCAACATCAGTTCATCCTTCAAGAAGTCCCAACCGGAGCTGGCGATCCTCTTCGCGAAGCAGACCGTCAACCTGCTGCAAACCATCCGCCGGGACAATCGCGACATCGAAGAATCGCTGCGCAAGAGCTACGAAAAGTCCATCGAGTTCCATTACCGCTATCTCGCCGGTCTGCTGGTGGACCGGCAGCGGTACGGCGAAGCCGAGGAAGTCCTCGATCTCCTCAAGGACAAAGAAGCCGCCGATTTCATCCGCCGGGACTCCGTGACGGACCAGTTGAAGCCGGCCACGCTGCTCGATTCCGAACGCCAGGCGCTGCAACGCTATGAACAGGTCCTCACGAAGATCGTCTCCGAGGGCGAGGCGAAATCGGCGCTGGTTGCCAAGGCGGCGAAGACGGCGCTGAACGCCGAGGAGTCGAAGCAGTCGCAGCAACTCGACCGCGACCTGGCGGCATCGAACACCGTCCTGCTGCGGTATTTCGCGGAAGAGGAGAAGAGCTTCGCGGCGAATTCCGCAGCCGCCAAACGCGTCGGCGAACTGCGCGAGAGCGAGGGTTTGCAGGACGCGCTGCAGGCGCTCGGAGCGGATGTGGTGGCGATCTATACGCTGGTCCTGCCGGACCGGTACACCGCGCTGCTGGTGACGAGCGGCGCGCGCAAGGCGTATTCGACCATCATTCCGGAAGCGGAGCTGAACCGCAAGATCTTCGATTTCCGGCAGCAGTTGCAGGATCCGGCCTCGAATCCAGTGCCGCTGGCCCGGGAACTGTACCGGATTCTGTTTCCCGAGGGACTGCGGCAGGACCTCGACGGGATGGGCGCGAAGACCATCATGTGGTCGATCGACAGCACCATCCGGTATGTGCCGATGGCGGCGCTGCACGACGGCAAGGAGTACCTGGTGGCGCGCTTTCGCAACTCGCTCATCACGCCGGCGAGCCTCACGCGCCTGACCGAGAAGTCGCAGGCGGTTTCGAAGGGCGTCGGCTTCGGCGTCTCGCAGGCGAATGGCGGCTTCAGCGCGCTGCCGGGGGTGCCCGAGGAACTGCGGCGGATCTTCCGGCAAGGGGACAGCGGGGACGCGCCGGTGACGGGGCGGGTGAGCCTGGACGGCGACTTTACGCGCGAGGCGTTCGAGGCGGCCATGCGGCAGCCGGAGAAGGCGGTGGTGCATGTGGCGACGCACTTCGACTCGCGCCCGGGCGTGGCGGCGAATTCCAACTTGCTGCTGGGCGACGGCAGCCAGATGAGCCTGGCGGAGATCGAGGCAACGCCGCGGCTGTTCAGCGGGGTGGATCTGCTGACGCTGTCGGCGTGCAGCACGGCATTCACCGGCGGGGCGGAAGACGGCCGCGAGGTGGACAGTTTCGGCACCATCGCGCAGCGGCTGGGGGCGCGGAGCGTGATCGCGAGTTTGTGGAGCGTGAACGACGAAGCCACGGCGCGGCTGATGGAGACGATGTACCGGATTCGGGAGAGCCAGCCGGAGTTGGGGAAGAGCGAGGCGCTGCGGCAGGCGCAGGAGCGGATGGCCAGCGGGGTGCTGAAGCCGGAGGCCGGAGGGGCGGCGGACCGTGGGGTTCACGCGCTGGGCGGCAAGAGCGGAGCGAGCGGCTGGACGCATCCGTATTACTGGGCGCCGTTCATTCTGATTGGGAATTGGAAGTAGGCGCGGCGGGGGGGCGAATCGTTTCGTTACCAGGCGGTGTCAAGACCTTTGTGTAAACGGCCTTTCGGTTCACGCCTCTTTTTGACGTTCTTTCCTTGCGCCGCAGGCGCTTGGGGGCTGTGGGAATGTGGGGATCTCGCGGTTTGGGCGAGATTTCCAAGGAGCTGTGGGAAGAGTGGGAAGGAGGGCGTAAAGTTGACTGTGTAAACGGCCATCGGATAGCGGAGACTAGGAGAACCGATGGCAATCGACCTGAAACTGATCGGGAGCGATCCTCGGCGAGAGCACAACCACACCATTCTCCGAGTGTCCGGCCATCCGGCCGGAACCGCCGGTAAACGCTGCGGCGTCAGGGGGCGTAATCCTCGCTGAGAGGTACTGGCGCTCAGGCCAACGTCCGGGCGGCCTAAGTGTTACCTGGAACTGACTCACCAGGAACCTGTCCCCCGGGTCGAGCCAGGCCGCGTGGCCAAGTGAGACCGATACCGCAAGTCTTACCTCCCGGAGACAGGCTCGGGCTGCCCGGCTGCCTCTACTGCACGTTTATCGTGACGGCGTTGCTCGCGATGTTTCCGGCCACTAGAAACAACGAACTTACTCCCGGCGGAATGTCGGCAGGCACTTGCGCGTTAATCTGCCAAAGCCCCGGACTGGCTGCCACCGGTGCGCTGTAAAGCACCTGCGCCGGAGTATCTCCGAAGTACACTCGCACGGCAGCACTCCCGGAGAGATCGAGAGGCCCGTAGCCCGTGGCATAGATCGAGATTGCCGATCCCCGCAACGCCGGCTTTTGGCTCGAATTCACCGCGTAATCCTGATTTTCCACGGCGCCCGGCTGAGAAGGATTCGCCGGGTCCAGGACAAAGATCCCCGGTCCCGCCGCGGTGATCGTCGCCTGCCCGTTGGCTAGCTCCTGCGCCGCCGCTCGCACTGAGATCGTTGCCAGACCCGGCGAGACTGAAGCTGGGATTGCGAAGGTGACCTGCGTCTGGCTGGCGCCGTACATCGTCGCCGCGGCGCCGTTCACCAGAACCCGGTCGGGCGTCGCGGAGAAACTGCCGAATGCCGCGGCAATCGACCCGGGCGCCAGCCCCTGAGCGGGGCGGAAGTTCGCTCCGTTCACCGTGATCGCCGTGCCGGATGGAGGCGGCGGCGCGCCCGTGAAACGAGCCAGCATCGCCGCCATGACCGGATCGAATCCGGCGAAATAGTCGGTTGACCGCGTAGGGACGTAGATGTCGGGATTGAAGCTCGGAAGGTCTGGGATTACTCCCTCATTCTGGTCGATGTAGTCCGTCGAATAGTAGCCCGTGGCCCCCCAGTAAGGAAGTTTGAAAACCACGATATCGGCGAAGCCAATCGGCTTGCCCCCGGTGGGTTCGCCAATCACATACATGACTCCGCTCGTGTCCGGCATGGGAATGTGCTCCATCGACGCCAAAAACCCCGACTTGAACGCCATCGGCGTGTACATGCCCGAGGAGAATGACCCTTGGTCGATAACCAGGTAGATACGGAAATTCGGATTGGCCCGCAGCGACGCGAGGCGTTGGAACAAACCAACCCCCAACGGGTACAGCAGGTACTCGTTGCCTCCCCCGTTTTCGCGGAAATCGATCACTACCGTATCCACTGGATTTGCATCCAGGGTCTGTAAGATTTGAGCCGCATACGCCGCTACCGTAATGCCGTTGGGATCGTCTTCGCAAACGTTGTACTTCGCGTAAATCATCCGATTCGCGGCAACATAGGTGTACCAATAGTAACTGTTTGGATTTTGCAAATAATCCGGAGTCGGCCCGGGACTCCCCGTCACTTGGGCGTTGTTGCTACTGCTGATCGTCGCGATGAACTGCTGCCCGCTGGACGTTCTGAAAAGTCATGGGGACGGCGGCGAGTCCGGCCGGGATGATGTCCAGCCCCTGCAACATGAAACTGGACGTAACGTACGTCGGGATCTGGGAATGGAACCACTGATTGTTGGCGTAAGGAAACGTCGTTCCCAGACGCTGCTCCACCTGGTCGATCGGCATTCCGTTCACCGCGATCAACTGCGTTCCGATCGTCTTCGCATATTCGGGAGCGGCCGCCGTAACGAACAGACCGTCCTCGAACCAGTAGAGCGAAAGCGGCAACAATCCGTAGACGTACGCAAGATTGAGGTTGGTGTGCGGGTCGTTGGACATCGCCACCAATTGCTGCAGGCCGACGTAGAACTCCGCGTCGGTGGCAGTGGTGATTCGGGCCTGAAGCGCCCCAACCGCTTGCTGATAAGTTCCCGGATCGAGTTGGTAGAAGAAATTGCGGTCCAGTTGGGGCAGCGTATTGGCGATATAGTTGAGATCCTGCTGGCGTCCCGCGGGGGGCGTGACCGACTGCGCACATGGCACCGCGGCTGCGAGCACCAGCAGAAGCGTGATCTTCTGGTGTGTCCTTGACATAGTGGCCGGAAGCCTCGTCCCATTTTATAGCACGTGGTGGCCGGCGGCCGCATGCCCGGCGCGGGGCATTAAGCCCGCTCGCATTTGACCTTCAAACTGTTTGACGTCCCAATGCTCCCGCAACGCCGCGATCCTCCCAAGTAACCGCTGCCAATGAGCGGTAGCGGATGATTTGCCGCCGGCTCCGCGCCGCCATCCAGTGCTCCAGTCGAGTCTCGCGCAACTCGCGGAATGCTGCCCTGCGTGCGCCTCATCGTTTCGTTACCTCCTTCGCGCTCTCCAGAGCCACATCGATTTCCCTCCTTGGCGCCTTCCGGCCTTTCTTGACGAACACCCGAGCGACGACAACCCGGCGCCCCTTCGCCGTAACGTATATCGCGCGCGAGATGCCGTCCTTTCCTTATCATGCGCATCTCCCACAGCCAGCCTTCGAGATGTCTCACATGGGCTCGCGGAGCCGATCGAAGCCGTAACTCCGATCGTCTCGGCTATCCGGCGGAAACGGGCTTTCATGTCGGCCGGCGGGACATCGAGCTCTCCGCGAACCCTGTCGTCCAGCAGCCATGCGATCCATGTCACCTGCGCGTGTTGTTGCATTTTTGAGAAGTGGGGCAGTCTCCGAGCTGGGTGTTTCCCGTCAGCCTGCCTGTCGCATCGGTGGACGGAAGCCGACTTGCGGGGCGTAATCCGTCCTTAATGGCGCACAACACCGACTTGCCGGTCGCCGCATCTACGCAACGCGAAGTTCGGCCGGACCGCGCTTTCTGGGCTTTACGACGATCTCTACATCGTGCCCCAGCGCGACCAGAAAACGCATGAGGCGCTCGACCGAATATCCCCGGAACTGACCAGACAGCATGGCTGAGATTTTGGGCTGATCGATGCCCATAAGCTTTGCCGCGGTTGCTTGGGTCAGCTTTCGTTGGCGGATGGTCCGGTCGATCCGAACTACCAGTCCAGCTTTGATCAGATGTTCGCTGGGATCGGCCAAACCGAGGTCCGCGAATACGTTGCCCGTACTGGGTTCCTGTTCAAGAACCTCTCTTTTCTGCACTCTTCACCTCACCTCTCAACTGTTTGAGCCGCCGCCGGATAAGGTCCATTTCCGGTTTCGGTGTCGCGATCCCAACCTTGGACTTCTTCTGGAAGGCGTGGATCACGTAAATTGATTCTCCGATAGAAGCCGTATAGCCCTCTGTGTCAATATGACTGAGACACCTTCCCCGCCGGTAATTACTGTCGAGGGCGGAGAAGGAATTCATGTTCTATGCTCAAGTCGAATCTCAAGCAGTTGGAATCCACACAAGCGGAGTCGGCAGCTCCGCAGCGCAGGGAGGGCGAGCGTAGCGAGCCCGACCGGAGCGGAGGGGCTGCCGACTCCGCTTGTGTCCCGCCGGTCCCGGTCCCCGATCCGGAGGTCCCGGCCAATCCCAAACGCCGCCAGTTCACTGCCGACTACAAACGCTCCATCTTGGATCGGGCGGAGGACTGCCGCGATGATGGGGCCATCGGCGCGCTGCTTCGCCGCGAGGGGCTCTACTCGTCCCATCTGACGACCTGGCGCCGCCAGCGCGAACAGGGCGAACGCGAGGCGCTGACCCCCAAGAAGCGTGGCCGCAAACCGACGGCCAACCCGTTGGCCGAGGAGAACCAGAAGCTGCGCGCGGATAATGCGCGCCTGAGCCGCCGCCTGGAACAGGCCGAGCTCATCATCGACGTGCAAAAAAAAGTATCGGCCCTGCTGGGGATCTCCCTGCCGGAAGTCAAGACCGGCGAGGCGAACTTATGAACGCCGCCCACCAGCTTGGCCGAAAGGTAGGCCGGGCGGCCGCCTGTCGGGCTCTCCGTGTGCCGCGGGCTTCGCTGTACCGCCACCTTCGCCCGCCCATCCGGCAGGCCGATCCGCCTGCCCCTCGGCCCAGTCCACCTCGCGCGCTGGCCCCGGCCGAACGGGACCTCGTCCTCGACCACCTCAATGCGGAACGCTTCCGCGACAAGGCGCCAGCCGAGATCTATGCCACCCTGCTGGATGAAGGTACGTACCTCTGCTCGCTCCGCACCATGTACCGGATACTCGAACAGGCCGGAGAGGTACGCGAGCGCCGCGATCAACTTCAGCATCCCCAGTACCAGAAACCGCAGTTGCTGGCCACCGCACCCAACCAGGTCTGGAGTTGGGACATTACCAAATTGCTCGGGCCGGTCAAATGGACCTACTTCTACCTGTACGTGATCCTGGACATTTTCAGCCGTTACGTCGTGGGCTGGATGGTCGCCGATCGCGAAAGCGCCGAACTGGCCAAGCGGCTGATCGGCGAGACCTGCCACAAGCAGCAGATCGCCCCCGACCAACTCACCCTCCATGCCGACCGCGGCGCCTCGATGCGCTCCAAGCCGGTTGCCTTGCTGCTGGCTGACCTGGGCGTCACCAAGACCCACAGCCGGCCCCATGTCTCCGACGACAACCCGTTCTCGGAAAGCCAGTTCAAGACCCTGAAGTACCGGCCCGAGTTCCCCGAACGCTTCGGCTCCATCCAGGACGCGCGCGGCTTCTGCCAGGTCTTCTTCCCCTGGTACAACGCCGAGCACCATCACTCAGGCATCGGCCTGCTCACGCCCGAGGTCCTGCACTACGGCCGGGCCGACGAGGTCATCGGCCAGCGCCAAGCGGTCCTGAGCCAGGCCTACCAACGAAATCCCGAACGTTTTGTCCGGGCGCACCCCAGACCGCCGGAGAAGCCCACGGCGGTCTGGATCAACCCGCCGCCTCCCGCGGGGGCGGCGAGCGAGCAGGAGCAACACTAATTTATGCGGGCAGGTGTCTCAAAGCCATTGACAAGTTCCGTAGATCGCGCGATAGGTTCCACTGGCGTCATACGCCGCAATCTCCATCACCTGGCCGCCAAGACCATGCAGCGCCTTGGCCTCTACACTCTGTTCGCCCAACTGCACAACCTACAACGCATAGCCGATGTCGTCCTGAACGCCCGCCGGAAACGACTTCACTCTCGAACGGGAATCGGCGAGCCACGTGAGTTTCTTCATCCGCGGGTACATGCCTATATTGGCATAAGGCGAGTGGAGCGTCAAACCATGGCCGAGGGGATCGTGTCGCTCGGCCACTCCTGACGAAGCTTCGTAACCGCTGGTGCCCCATCGGGACCGTTCCGCGAAATGTTTCCGCTTCGGCAATGACGCACATAGCGCTCACTCCCTCAGGGATCGCCTCAAATCCGGCCACCTGCCTCAATGAAACCCTCGACGCCAATGACCACCCCGCTTTCCCCATGAACCAGCAACTCTCCGGCGATGGCGACATCGAAATCACCCGCGCCCAGAACCGCAACTACTTACTCGGCGAAGGCTTCCTCCGCCTCGCCCGCCAGTCCAACGGTTGGACGCTCTTCCTCCGCTACCAGGGTGTTCTCGCCCCGTCCGCGCACTTCCGCTCGTCGGCTGCGAGAAACTGCAGCTACCCGCAGTCCTGCCATTGATCGGCGTTCTGTCCGCCCAGTCCTCCTGCTTCCTTGAACCCCGTGTTGCGGGCATGCATGACGCCGGCGGGACCATCCCGGACCGAACCAAACAGGGAAGCACCGGCCGTTCCCTCGGTGAGTCGCAAGACATCCTTGCTCAATTGCTCGCGGAACGAAGCGCAGAGCCTCGGCGCAACTGCAATTCGACCCGTTCACTTGCTGTACTGTGATATTGTGGCGATCGTGGAGAATGGAAGGAACTGAGGGACAAAATGAAAAAGGAGCTTGTGCCACTTCGCTAAGCCTGAAGGCTAAAGCTCCGTGGGACGTGCTCCTTTAGATCTCGGACCTGTGTCCTAACCAAAGAGTACCGCTCATGCTCTCTCCTGTCAATGCCTACGACCAGCATGTTGGAGCCAGGGTCCTCGACTTCTTCAACGTCGCAACGCCCTGGCACAGATCGCTTTGGAATCCGAGCCTCGTCCTTACCTTGAAAGAGGTTCTGGAAGCGAGTGAGGCGTTCCGCGCCAGCGCGCGAGGAGAAAAGTCCCTGAAGAACCTCCTCAACCACGCGGCGAAACTCGCGGGCACGGATCCGGGGACGGGCGAACCCAAGCAGCGCCAACTGCTTCAACAGGCACTGGCCACGTCCATCCCACATGACGGGCTGGATTTCCTTACGGTCGCGGGCATCGCCAAGGACATCGAGACGCAGTACCTCGCCCGCTGGGAAACCGCACTGGCGGACCCTGCCACGCGCCCTCGTCCGGAGCGTACCGCACGCGCCGTCGCTTCACATTTGCTTGACCTTGGATTCAGTTCGAACTTCCTACATCGCTGGTGGACCTACCGCATCCGCCACGAACCAGACACGCGATCTCTGGGCGACGTGCTGCACGATGCCCATCGCCTCGCACACGGCGCCATACGCACGTTCGACGTTTTGATCGCTTTCGAAACCGCACCGCGCAATCCGACGGGACTCCCTCCTCGTTGGATAGATGCGCCGGCGGCTTCCGAATGGCTGAGGCAAAATCGCTTTGACGCGCGCGGCGTGCGCCAGGCCGGAGGCATGCTATTTCACATCCCCGCCCGCGATGCCGATAGCGCCGTCGAATCCGCGATGGAACTTCTGGATAACTTCGCCGCGCGACTTGAACTTAGCACCAACCTAGCCTGGAAGCCACCGCTCCCAACTGCCTGGGTCGCAAACGAGCATCGTTCGTTCAAGCTCACGCGCCGAACCCGCAAAGTGCAGGTCCGCGCCCTTGAACGGGAGGCACTGATCTACTCGGCTTCGAACCCAAGCATTGTAGATGCAGCTCTGGAATTGCTCGCTCCCCTCCAAGCCAGTTCGCCAAGTGCCGCCGTCGCCGGGGGGTGGGCCGCAATCGAAGCGTTGCTAAGCGAGCCCACGGACCACGCGGTCGCCGCGGAAAGACTCGCGTCGCTGGTAGCCTGCTCCTTCCCTCGCGCCGAATTGACCTACCTCTCATATTTGATGGAGCAACACGCTGGCCCCCTCGCGGTGGAAATCGGCGCCTGTGGCACGAACCGGGACCGGTGCGCGATTGTCGCGAACGCCTTGGAGAACGATAGGCCGCTCGGCCTCGGCAACCCTTCCGACCTCGCAGCCGTGGAGCGCATCCGGGGCGTCCTCTCCGCGCCACATGCGAAACTGCGCGAGATCCAAGGGCATGCCACCAACGCCCTTCTCCGGCTCTACCGCCAGCGTAACTTGGTGCTCCACTGGGGCAAGACCGACGCGGTTGCCCTTCGCGCAGGACTCCGCACCGCGGCGCCACTGGTGGGCGCGGGCATGGACCGCATAGCCCACGCCTGGTTCGTCCAAAAGACCAGACCGCTGGAACTAGCCGCGCGGGCTCGAATGGCACTCGCTGTAATCGGCACGCGGCCGGGGACGAACTGTTTGGATCTTCTCGAGTAGATCCCACTAACAGGCCCGCCGACGCCGCGAATTCTCCAAGTCCGGACGAACAAAAATCCCGATCTGGAAATCGATTCCCCAATGAGCCGCTTTTTCCCAATGCGCTCTCCACCGCGCACGAAACCGGCTGGTCCTTTTGCGGCGCCCTGAACCGCACCGCGCCCCGGCTCTAATGCGCGCCTCGCCTGTTCGAGACGCGCCCGCGGCTTGTCCGCGCCCTCGAACTGTCTCTGCAATACCGATTGTCCCTATGGGATTGCGTCTACCTCGCGCTCGCCCTGGAACGCGATTGTCCGGTCCTCATCGCCGGCCTCCGGCCCTTCCGGGCCGGCAGGGGCCGCCATCTTTCCCTGCGCCTGCTGCAATATCGCACCCTCGGCGGCCCTGTCCATGAACCCGGGATCGACCCGCCCTGAAGCGCCTGCGCTGGCGCAATCGCCCCGAACGCAGGATATGAGGCTCTTTCCGAGTGGGACGATCCGGCCGGAGCAGCCGTCGGCTGATTCAAGCGTGTTTATGGGGAGTAATCCGGCCAGCCTTCCGCAACCAAACTTGCACCTCGGGTGGATCCGATCCAACAGAGTGGTGTTCTGTGGCAAGTCCACGTTGTCCGGTTTCTGGTTCAGGAAGAGGACCGCACACGCTGCCCCGTCGTCTTTGGCCATGTAAATCGCCTTACCCAGGCTGCTCAGAACCCCGATCCGAGCGGATCGAATCGAGAGTACTTAACGCAGCCTTTTCGAACCGACTGATCGATTCCTCGCTAAAGCCACGCGCTCGTAGCACGTCTCGGAAATCGATGTCATCTTTCACTAACGTTGGCACATCGATTGCGAGCGTTTCCGACAGAGCACGCCTGATTCTCTGTTCGAACCATTTACCTTCGTGGCCCGCGAGTTGAACCGGCTTATCCATTTCCCGAAGCAGATCGTCGGGAGAGGGTTGATCAGCAGCCCAAAGGCGATCAAGGCGGTGAACCGCTACGGCACTGGAGCCGTCCTTTCGAATAACGGGCGAGCTGAACGTTATAAAGGGGTCACGGAAGAATCGGCTAAGAGCAGAGTAGTCGTAAATATAGACACCGTCAATGCCGCCCGGAATGCTGAATGGCATCGAATTCAGGAGAACTGGATGTACTTTACCAACGCGGATCGCAACGCCAAACGCGTCAACGACGACGTCCTCCCTTATGGATATCTGGGCTGCAATCCGTTTGCACTGTGCTATATCGTTTCGAACGTTTTCCCAGAACGTGAAACGATGACTAGCATGCGACGATGGCAGTATGTGATTCTTGCATTCAACCACGAACAGGTGCTCACCCCAAAGCACCAATGCATCGCACTCGTAGTCGATTCCCTCGTGGCGGTATGTAACCCGCTTTGCCGTAACGCCATGTTCACAAAACAGTTGGCGCACTGCGGCTTCAAATTTAGCTCCTTTCTCCGGCTGGACACCGAATGTCCCAATCTGAGAAACCACGACCAGCGGGAGAGCAGCGCTAAACAGGATTGGAGTCATCAGATGCAAATCGCCTTCGGTGTCAGCTATTAGTGGAGCGTCGAATAGGTCTCGTTTGCCTCGCGAAAGGGTAGTCGCATCGATAAAGCCCTCAGCGCCGGCCTGACTGAGTCCGGCGGATTGGAGAGATGCTAATAGGTCTGCTCGGCGCATTCGCAAGATATCTAACTTCGGGCGAGGCGAATCCGGATTACACAGCTCCTTTAGTACCGCGTATCCACGGAGCCATTCTCGGACGGACAGCGGGCCATAGCGTTCAGACGCGCTATCAACATCCAAGTGGTAAGCGTCCTTAAGGACTCCATATGCAAGCAATTCGTCGCGGGACATAAATTGCTCGGGAACTAAGGCGAGAGCGTTTTTCTCGATGACGCCAGAAAGGTCGGCGGCGAGCAGATTTAGATAATAGCCAAGCGCGAGTTGATCCAATCGGTCACGTGCGACGTCCTCGTACCACTTTGATGCCAAAGTGAATTCGAATCTCAATATGGAACGGTCCTGTGGCTCGCCTTCCTCCAGCGGGACGTCAACCTTCGTCAGCTCGCCACCGAAATACCGCAAGTGTTCATCAGCCATCTCCAGGGCGAGCCAGGTGTCCGCGAGGTAAGCGTTAGAACCTGACTTAAACACGAGATCCTCATCGACAGGGAGGGGAGCGGGAAGAACAAGTCTTTCATCACTGAACCAATGTTCCCGATACGCCAACATGTGCAGAGTGGCCCATACCACGGATGCGACCCCAGCGACTACGCCGTCAACGTCGGCGTGGGGAGAACCGGGGTCGGATATCGTCGTAGATGGCGTATGAAGGGCGTTCCGGTCTGCTGACTGGATCTTCTGCTGAAGTCGCTCAACTGCGATCTTTACCGTTTCGGATGCGAACTGGATCGCAGCCCATGCCTGTTGTGCTGGCGTGCAATTGCTGATGGCAGAGCGGCCGAGCGTTTCGAGAATGGCGCAGTAAGCTGTTTCGAGGAGTAGCGAATGCGCGACATGCTTCGCAAGGGGTATCAAGGCGGAGGGATCTTGTGACGATTCAAGACATTGGAGAACAGCGAGGAGGATTGCGCCTCGGTCTTTCCCGGCTTCCGCGCCCCTGTGTTTCAAGATTAGGCAGCCACTCTGGATGACGTCCCGAACGAGTATGGTTGTTTCGGCTCCCGAGAGGCCGGAAGTCTGCTGCAGCAGCGAAGCGGCACGCTGCAACTTCCCGCGGAACAGAGCCTTTCGAACTTCGGAGCTATCGTACATTTGCTTCTCCTGGGACGGGGACCTACCAGGATAGCTCCAAACACGCTGGTTTTTTAGTGATCCCATCAAGCCACGTTTACCAGCGCGTGCAAGACGTGATACCCTGAATCTGGCAGCTCCCCCTGGAGAGAGGCTCCCCATGGAAGCTTTTCTCCAGGAGTGGCTGAATTGGTAAGGCATCAGACTGTAACTCTGAGGTTCACCTGAAAGGGTGATGAGGGTTCGATCCCCTCCTCCTCCGCCAGGATTGGACGCACAAGGCCCTTCGCATGGTCTGTCAAGCTCTTGACGGCTCATGCGAAGGGCCTTTGCGGTTATTGGCGACCCTATCCCGGATTAGGAACGATAAGTCGGCTTGTGGACCGTGATCCGCCTTGCTCTGGGCGGTTAACTAACTTCGATACCGTGTAGACCTCACGGATTCGAACCCGCGGTCGCGAAGTCCCTCAACTGCAAGCTGACGATCCCTCCCCTGACACGCCCCGCCTCCCCCACGACCACCAACCCCTCCGCCCCCCCGAACCTCGCCAGCCTTTATCAGTCCCCTCAAAACCCCGCCTATATCTCCTTCCCCCTCAATCACTTCCCTAAACCCTATTTCGGACTCCACCCCCTCCCCGTGCTACATCTCAAATCGGATACACCATGCCACGAACCCATAAGCCCGTCTCTCCCAAACAACTCGCCGCCAATCGCGCCAACGCCGCCCTCTCCGCCGGTCCCAAGACCCCCGAGGGCAAGGCCCGCTCCGCCCGCAATTCCGTCAAGCACGGCTTCACCGCTTCCACTTTCGCCGTCGTCCGCCTCGAAGACCTCCAAGAAGTCGCCCACCTCGCCTCCGACCTCGTCTCCGTCTACCAGCCCGTCAACTCCCAGGAACTCTTCGCCCTCCAGCGCATGGCCATCTCCCAACAGGCCATCCTCCGCGCCGCCCGCCTCGAGTCCGGCCTCTTCACCACCTGCCTCAACGAAACCCTCGACGCCAACGACCACCCCGCCTTCCCCATGACCCAGCTACTCTCCGGCGATGGCGAAATGGAAATCACCCGCGCCCAGAACCGCAACTACTTACTCGGCGAAGGCTTCCTCCGCCTCGCCCGCCAGTCCAACGGTTGGACGCTCTTCCTCCGCTACCAGGCCCAGGCCGAACGCCAATACCGCCGCGCCCTCGAAGATTTCGACCGCCTCAAAGCCCTCCGCCCCGGCCTGCCAATCCAAGACTTACCGAACGAACCCATTTCCCCGCCCCAACCCCAACACCCGTCAACCACTTACACCCCTTCCGAAACGAACCCGTCGCCCCCGGCAAACGCGCCGTCCACCGTTGTCCCGGCCGCCGCCGCAATCCTGCACCCGATCCCCATCCCGCCTCCGCCATTCCGCAGCCATGCCGGCTCCCCCGCCCCGCTGCAAGCCCGCGCCGCGCCGGCTGTCTCCACCTGCCGCCCGTTCCCTGCCACACGCCGGGCTTCGACACACCGCCGCCACCGGACCACCGCCCGCGCCAATCGCCTGTTTCGGACCGGCCGTTCCCGACGAATGGCCCCGCTCGCCGGGAGCCATGAAGATAACCGGCGGAGCTGACGCCGCGATCGGGAATTTCCCCAAAATGAACTCCAGGCCACCGATGAACACCGATAGACCCACTCTCTGCTTATCCGCATTCATCTGCGTTCATCTGCGGCCCATCATGTTCTTCTCTGCCAGTGACTCCGCTGACCCCCATCCACCGCCCCTGTACAATGGTCTTGTGCCCCGGCTGGTGCTACCCGCAATCCTCGCGTCCCTCGGCGTCCTGTCGGCGCAGTCCTCTTACTTCCCTTTGAAGGACGTGCGCGCGGGCATGCACGCCACCGGCCGCACGGTCTTCTCCGGGGACCGCGTGGAGGAATTCCAGGTGGAAATCCTCGGCGTCCTCGACAATTTCGGACCCAAAGAATCGCTCATCCTGGCCCGGCTCTCGGGCGGCCCCCTGGAACATACCGGCGTCATGGAGGGCATGAGCGGCAGCCCCGTCTACATCGACGGCAAACTGGCCGGCGCCGTCGCCATGGCGTTTCCCTTCGCCAAGGACCCCATCGCCGGCATCCGCCCCATCGAGGAGATGATTCGCTCCGCCTCGCCTCTGGCCGATAGCACGCCTCCGCCCGTACGCCGCCCCGCAGCCCTGCTCGCCGGCGACCTCACCGGCGCCCTTCCGCGTCCCGAACCCGCGTCGGCCGATCAGCCCCGCATGGTCGAAATCTCGACGCCGCTTTCTTTCGGCGGATTCAGCCGCGCCACCCTCGACGCCTTCGCGCCGCAACTGCGCTCGCTCGGTCTCGACCCGCGCCAGGCCATCTCGACGGGCGGCAGCCCGGGCGCCGCCATGGGCAACCCGGCCGATCTCAAGCCCGGCTCCATGATCAGCGTGCAACTACTGGCCGGAGACCTCAGCCTGGGCGCCAGCGGCACCGTCACCTGCATCGAGGGATCGCGCATCTACGCCTTCGGCCACCGCTTCCTGGCCGTGGGCGCGACGGCCATGCCCTTCGCCCGCGCCGAAGTTGTCACCCTGCTTCCCAACCTTAATACGTCGTTCAAACTCGCCACGCCCAAGGAGTGGATGGGCGCCATCTCCCAGGACCGCGACGCCGCCATCTCCGGCGTTCTGGGCCGGCGCGCGCCCATGGCGCCAATCTCCATCGCCGTTTCCCGGAATGCCCGGCCCGTCCAGTCCTACCAGTTCGAAATGGTGGACGACCCGCTGCTGTCCCCGCTCCTGCTGCAAATGGCGGTCTTCTCCGCCATCGATTCCACCGAGCGCAGCGTCGGAGCGGCCAGCGTCCGCGTCACCGGCGAGATCGAGTTTCAGAATGCCCCCGCGCCCCTCCGCCTGAACAACATCTACTCCGCCGATAACGGCGCGGCCACCCTGGTCTCGCTCACCACGGCCATCCCCATGGCCTACGTGATGCAAAGCGGATTCAGCTCGCTGCGTCTGAAGAAGGCCACCCTGCGCGTGGAAGCCTTCGATCGCAAGAACCAGTTGACCATCGATTCGGTCACCGCCTCCCGCCGCGAAGTGCGCCCCGGAGAGAAGCTGCAACTGAACGTGCTGCTGCTGGGGGACGATGGCGCCGAAACCACGCGCCAGGTGGAATACCAGGTGCCCATCGGCGCCCAGCCGGGGCCGCTCTTCTTCACGGTTGCCGACGCCAACGTCAGCAATTTGGCCGACTTCCGCCAGACCCTCGCGGCCACTCCGCGAAGCGTCGGGCAGCTTCTCAACACCGTGAACGGTCTGCACCCCAACAACAAGGCCTATGTGCGCGTCTGGCGCGCCGAACCGGCGTTCCAGCTCGATGGCGCGGACCTGCCGGCGCCGCCGCCTTCCGCCGTGCTGGTTCTCGAGGGCTCCGTTACCGCCGTCGCCGGTATCGCGCAGACGCGAAATTCCAAGGTCGGGGAAATGGAGCTGGACGGGGGCGACATGGTCGTCTCCGGTGTCAAAACCATACAGGTGGAAATCAAGGAATGACGTTTTTCGCTCGCGCTCTCGCCCGCTGCGCCACGCTCGCCGCGGCCTTGCCCTCGCTTCTGCTCCCCAGCGGCACGGCCACCTGGGAGATGACATCGTTCAACGATTTTGTGCGCGGCCGCTTCACCGGAATTTCGCTCAGCCGCGAAGGCCGCATTTCGCTCGCGCCGAAGATGGACACGGTCTTCACTTCCGATCAGCCCGCCATCTGGAGCGCGGCCGTTGGCCCCGATGGCAGCGTGTACGCCGCCACCGGGCATCGCGGACGGGTCTATCGCATCGATCGCTCCGGCAAGTCCACGCTGCTGTGGACCGCCGACCAGCCCGAAGTGTTCGCCCTGGCGGTGGATACCAAGGGCGTCGTCTACGCCGGCTCGTCTCCCGATGGCAAGGTCTACCGCATTGAGGACGGCAAGGCTTCCGAGTACTTCGCTCCCAAGGCGCGCTACATCTGGTGCCTCACCGTGGCGCCCGATGGCGCGCTCTACGTAGGGACCGGCGACCAGGGCAGGATCTTCCGCGTGGAAAGCGCCGGCAATGGCGAAGTGTACTACGAGACCGGCCAGGCCCACATCACCGGCATGGCCGTGGATTCGCAAGGAAGGTTGCTGGCCGGCACCGAGCCCAACGGCATCCTCTACCGCATCTCCGCCAAGGATAAGGCCTTCGTGCTCTACGATGCCAACCTGCCGGAGATCCGCGCCATCGTCCCCATGCCGGACGGTTCGGTGTATGCCGCCGCCCTCGGTGGCGCCGTCGCCCGGCAGGCGCAGGCGGCCAGCCAGGCGGCCCAGGCCGCGGGCGCGGCGTCGGGCGCTGGGGTGGTCACTACCAGCATCACCGTCGAGGCCCAGGCCGGCGAAATCAAACCGCCCGTCCAGCCCCAGCAGCCGCCGCAGGTGTCTCCCGCCGCCGGCTTGCCCGCCGTGAGCACGCAGTTCACCCCCAGCGTCGACCTCACGGGCGTCGACCGGTCCGCGGTCTATCGCATCAATCCCGACAACACCGTCGAGACCCTGTGGAGTTCCAAGGAGGAAAACGTCTACGACTTGCTGGCGCTCGCGGGTCAGCTTCTCTTCTCCACCGATGTGAACGGCCGCATTTACGGGCTGGCGCCGGACCGCCGCGTCACCCTGGTGGCCCAGACCAACGAAGGCCAAACCACGCGCCTGCTGCCCTCGGACCATTCCATCCTCGCGGCCACCAGCAACATGGGCCGCATCCTGCGGCTCGGCGAGGTGCCCGGCGCGACAGGCTCCTACGAAGCCCCGGTGCACGATTCCGGCACCGCGTCGCGCTGGGGCAGCCTGAGTTGGCGCGCCGATCTTCCCCAGGGCTGCTCGATTCAGTTCCGCACCCGCGCCGGCAACTCGGCGAAACCCGACCGCACCTGGAGCGAATGGTCGGAGCCATTGACGGGCGCGGCTGGCTCGCGCATCGCCAGTCCCAATGCGCGCTACATCCAATGGAAGGCGGAACTCTCGGGCGCCGGCGGGGCCACGCCCGCGCTCAACAGCGTCACGCTGGCGTACCTGCCCCAGAACTCGCCGCCGGTGGTGCGGAGCATAAGCGTTTCGACCCAGTTGTCCCCGGCCGCGCAGGCCGCCAAGCCGGCCTCCAACGCGGCGTCCGGCGCCGCCTATACCGTCACCGTGACCGATGGCGGCGACGGCAGTTCCGCCACATCCTCCGGCACGCCGGCCCAGACCCTGCCGCGCTCTTCGTTGCAGCAGATTTCGATCGTCTGGCAGGCCGACGACCCGGACGGGGACCGGCTGGTGTTCGCCGTCTACTTTCGCGGCGACGACGAAACCCAGTGGAAATTGCTCAAGGCCGGGATGCACGAAAACTCCCTCACCTTCGACGGCGACGTGCTGGCCGACGGCAAGTACTACTTCCGCGTCACCGCTTCCGACCGCGAAAGCAATCCGCCCTCCACCGCGCGCGAAGCGCAACTGGTGAGCGCTCCCGTGATCATCGACAATACCCCGCCCACCGTGACGGTGGGAACCGTGCGCTACTCGGGCGGCGCGGCCCACATCGAGTGGGAGGCGCGCGATGCGGCGTCGTCGCTGCGCCATTGCGAGTACTCCCTCGACGCCGCCAGTTGGGTCCCCGTGGAAGCCGCCGACGGGGTGATCGATTCGCCCCGCGAGGACTTCGCGCTCGATCTCGCGAACCTGCCTCCCGGAGAACACCTGGTAGTGATCCGCGTGGCCGACGGCGCCAACAATACCGGCCTGGCCAAAGTGATCCTGAAGTAGCCCGCCATGAGACCAATGCCACCTACTGCCTTGGTGGGGCGGACCCCCTGGTCCGCGCGGGACGCCCTCGTCCCGCCTCTTCTTGCCCGGCACGCCCATGCCGGCGGCCGTTGCGGCATTCAGCCATGAGAATTCCGAACGTTCTGTGGCTGTTTCGTCGAGCCCTGGTGGCTGCCTTCGACGACAACTGTCTCGCCATCGCCAAAGGGGCGGCCTATTCCGCCTTGCTTTCGTTCTTTCCGGTGCTCTCCGCCACCGCCGCCATTCTGGTCCAGACGCGCAACCAACTGGTCTCGCAAGCCATCGAGGACACGCTCTCCGAGATCGTCCCTCCGGGGACCGAGGGCCTGGTCCTGGAACAGTTCCGTGCCACCGGAGCGCGGCCCATTTCCGTGCTGGTGATAGCCGGTCTGATTTCCGTCTGGGCGGCGTCGGGAGTGATCAAGAGCCTGATCGACGGCTTCCATGCCGCCTACCGCGTCCCGCGCGACCGCGGATTCCTGCACGGCGGCGCGCTCTCCATCGGCCTGGTGATTCTGGTTGCCGCGCCGTTGGTCTGCGCGTCGCTTCTCATTCTGTTCGGCGGCCAGACGGAGCGGGTCGTCTTCAACGCCATGAATCTGGACCCGCTCTTCCACCCGCTGTCGTGGATCTGGGTGTGGCTCAGCCGCCTGGCGCGGTTCGTCCTGGCATTTTCCACCACCGTGGTGGTGACCTCGCTGCTCTACTATTTCGGTCCCTACCGGAAGCAGCGATGGCGCGGCGTGTGGCGCGGGGCCATGCTGGCCAGCTTCGGCTGGTTGCTGGCGACCATGGGATTCGGCTGGTATGTGCGCAACATGGGGAACTACAACGTGATGTACGGCTCGGTGGGCGCGGGCATCGCCCTGTTGGTGTGGATGTACCTTATGGCGGTGATCGCCCTGATCGGCTGCGAGTTCAATGCCGAATATGAACGGAGCGCGTGGAAGTGACGCGGGGCGGCGGGATGAAGTGAAGAACCGGCGCCACTCCACAACCCAAAACGATGGCGGCGGGAAACATGTACCGTATCTCGGGAATGCCGATGAGAAATATCAGCATGCTGCTGACGGCGAAAATCGCCCCTGCGATGCCCCCGCCAACACGTATCTTCGACATGTTGATTTGCGGACCTGCAGCGCCTTCTTTCATACCGCGCCTTCTGGCACTAAGCTATCACAGATTTGCGCCCCCGGAACTTCCCCCCGGTGCGCGTCGGCGCAATGTACTACTACCTGTCAAATTCTCCGCGCGCCGCGATGGTCTTATGTACTACTACCTGTCAAATTCTCCGCGCGTCGCGATGGTCTTATGTGGGGCAGGCTGGCAGCCTGCGGCCGATTGTTAATCGGCCCGGCGAGCGGAGCTCGCCTGCGCGCGAGACGATCTCGCCCCCGGCAGCCCGGCGTATCCCGCGCGGTTGGGTTGCGGCTCTGCGGCTCTGCGGGGCAGGCTGGCATCCCGCGGCCAGTTGGTAACCGGCCTGGCCGGCATCCGCACAAGGCCGCTCAGGCGGGGTGCCATCCCGCCCCGCAAAGGCGCGTCGGGCCTTGCGCATCGGCACGCCCGGATTCGAGCGATTTTGCGGGTGATCGGCTTGGCGTCCGCTTGCACGCCGCGCATGCGCGGAGCGTCCGCCCCACAAGCGCCCGGTGCTACAGTGATGGGGAGCGCGCCGATGATCGTCAGAATTCGTTTCGGAAAAGGCGCCAAAGTGGAAAAGGGGCGCCGCAAGAACAAGCGACTGGCAGCGGTGGCGGCCACGCTGCTGAATCCCGCCGCCGTCACCGCCGCGGCCTTCGCGGTCTGGCGGATCACCGCCGATTTGCATCTCACCCGCAGTTTCGCCATCGCGTCCGGTTTCTTCTCCTATTGGCAGGTCTGGCTGGGCGCCGCGGCCGTTCTTCAAGTCTGTTCGCGGCTCTTGAACCGCTACTCGAAAAGCGGGAGCACGGCGGCTCTCTAAGATCGCGAAGGGTTCTGATATTCTAAGTTCAGAGACGTTTCATGCCCCGCTCTCCCTTTGGGTACTCGCGCCGCCAGTCCTCCTTCCAGCGAGTATTTCCCTCGCCGGAGTGAAATGGCTGTTGATCGCCAACGGGGCCGTGTTTCTGTTCACCAGCCTGGCTCCCCTGGATCTGCAACCGCACATCGCCGTGCTCAAACTCACGCCCGACACGGTGGTGCACGATTTCACCTTCTGGCAACTCTTCACCTATCTCTTTCTGCACGCGGGACCCTGGCACCTGATCGTCAACATGCTGGTCTTGTGGATGTTCGGCGTCCAACTGGAACGCGACTGGGGCACGCGGCAGTTTCTGAAGTATTACTTCATCTGCGGAGTCGGCGCGGGCGTCTGCGACGTGCTGATGCATGCCGTGCTGGGCGACTGGAGGACCAGCACGGTGGGCGCTTCGGGAGCCATCATGGGGCTGCTGCTGGCGTTCGGCGTCCTCTACCCCAACCAGACCATCCTGATGGAGTTTCTATTCCCCATCAAGGCCAAGTACTTTGTGATGATCTATGCCGCGGTGGAGCTGTGGGCTTCGATTGCCGCGCGCAACAGCGGCGTCAGCAACATCGCCCACCTGGGCGGCATGGCCGTGGGGTTCATCTACCTGAAGGCGCGCTTGCCGGCGCTGCACATGCCCGACATCGGCGGCGCGTACCGCCGTTGGAAAGTGCTGCGCGCCAAAAAGAAATTCCAGGTTTACATGCGCAAGCGCGGCAACGGCCCGTGGGTGAACTGAGCGCGACCGCGCAACCGCGGCTCCCTTCGCTGCTTGGCTGGCGATCCCGGTTATAATCGCGCCTGAGGCACTCACTGTGGCGAAGCGGATGATCGGACGATTCATCGTCGCCGATCCGGAGGTCTGCCACGGCCGGCCCACCTTCCGGGGGACGCGGATACTGGTAGCCGACGTCACGGAACAAGTTGCGGGGGGGGCCTGGGAGACCATCGTCGAGGAATGGCGCGGCGATGTCTCTTCCGATGCCATCGCGGAAGCGGCGCGGCTGGCGAACCAGGCGTTTCGCGATCATTCCGAGTGCGCGACGTAGGAGTGAATTAGCTGGCGCGATGTATTACCATCCGCCCAGTGCTTCGCCCGCCGCGACGATAATTGTGGGGCAGGCTGTCAGCCCAATGCCACATAGTTTTGCCGCTGCCGGACATCCGCCCGGCTTGTAGGGCGGACGCCCTCGTCCGCAGCCGGCCCCCTGGCCGGCTTTTCGCCAGTGGCAAGCACTTGAATCTGAGAGCGAAGAGCGGGACGAGGGCGTCCCGCGCGGACCAGGGGGTCCGCCCCACAAATTCCGCAGAACTCCCGATGACGGCAAAACTATGTGGCATTGGCCTGACAGCCTGCGGGCTTGCGCACAGATCGGAAGGCGGGTTAACAACCCGCCGCAGGCTACCAGCCTGCCCCACAAAAAACCGTCGCGGCGGGCCCCGCGCAACCGCCGCTCCGTCCCTTGCGTCTGATATAGTGGCATCGGAAGCACGCCTATGCGATCCCTGAAACTCGCCATTCCGTTCGCTCTCGCGCTCTTCGTTCCGGCCTGGATGTGCGTTGGCCAGGAACAAGGCCCGCTACAGGAACCCGGCCAGACCGTCACCAAGAAGAAGAATACGGACTCGACGGCCGCCCCCGCCGATACCAGCCTGCCCAAGATTCCATCCCAATACAAGAAGGACAAACAGGACCTGGGCGATATTCCCACCTTCAAAACCGACGTGGACGTGGTCACTCTGGATGTCGCCGTGGTGGACGGCAACGGGCAATTCATCCCCGGCATCCCGCCGGTCAAGTTCCGCGTGCTCGAGGACAACGTCCCGCAGCAGGTCCGCAAAGTGGACATGGGCGAGGCGCCCATGACGGTCGCGCTGCTGGTGGAATTCAGCAACTTGTTTCAACGCCTCTACAGCAGCGTGTGGTACCAGACGCTGCAACTCTCCTGGGGTTTCGCGACCTCGCTCAAACCCACCGATTACCTGGCAGTGATCGCCTACGACCTCAAACCCGAGATCCTGTGCGACTTCACCAACGATAAGAACAAGATCGAGGAAGCCCTGCACCGCTTGAGCATTCCCGCCTGGCACGAAGCCAACATGTTCGACGCCGTCACCGACACCGCCGACCGCATGTCGGGGATCGAGGGGCGCAAGGCGATTTTGATGATAACTTCGGGTATCGATACCTTTAGTAAACTGACGTACGATCAGACCCGCAAGTCCCTGCAGCAGTCCGGCGTGCCGGTTTACGCCATTAGCCTGATGGGCATGCAGCGCGCCATGTCGCCGAGGGGCGACAACATCACCTTCCTCCAGGCCGACAACGAATTGCGGACGTTCTCCAAGGAAACCGGCGGCCAGACGTTTTTTCCGCGATTTGAAGGCGAGTATTCCGGCATCTTTCAACAAGTGCAACAAGCCCTGCGGAATCAGTACGTGATCACCTATTCGCCCAGCAACAAAGTCCACGACGGCGCGTTTCGCAAATTGAAAGTGGATCTGGTGGACACCGACGGCAAGCCGGCCGCGTTTCGCGATCCGAAGGGCAAGCCCATCAAGTACACCGTCATCGCCAAGAGCGGCTACAAGGCGCAGCGCGAAGTGGAATAGCGATGCGCCTTGCGTGCACTATGCGCGCGCCGCTTGTCAAGAACTGAATCCGCCCATTTTACAAGACGATGCAAAAGTCTTGACAGGCCCGTTACGGAACTGTTACTCTCACCAGCACTCGCGGATGAAACCCTCATCGATCTCAGTACCCAATATTCTGCTCGTGGACGACTGCAAGGACGGATTGCTGGTTCGCAAGGCACTCCTGGAAGAGATGGGCTGCACTGTACAGATTGCCATCAATGGTGAAGAGGGTCTGAAACTCTTCGAGAACACCCGCTTCGACGTGGTGGTCACGGATTACCGCATGCCGCGGATGAATGGGGTAGAGCTGATCCAGCGAATCCGCAAGATCGACCCGAACGCGCGCATCGTGCTCCTCTCCAAGATGGTCGAACCGCTGGCGCTAACCGAAGAGAGCACCGGGGCCAACGCGGTCATCGCCAAGAGTTCCAGCGAACCCGCCCACCTGCAGCGCTGGGTGAGACGGCTCTCGAATCGCGCCCCGCAGCGCAAGCCGCCCGCATCGCAGAAGAAGCGGACCGCCCCTGCCGCCCGCGCCGGCGCCGTCTGACGGGCCAGCCTCGCCTTCGAATCCGGCAAACTAAGCGACTGTAAGAAAGTTGGCGTAGCAACCAAACCATTTCTGGCCTGGAACGTTTCTGTGGCCAACCGGCCTGCCCTTCCGGCAGCACGCGCATTCCGGGCTGACACTGGTGGCCGAATCGGAGGCCTCAGATGCCGCAACCATTGCTCCAGGACTGCGGGAGGTTGTGCAGCGGCTCGATCCGGACATGCAGGTTTCGACGTTCGCACCATGCGGAAATCCTGCAAACAGCGTGCCGTGACGCAACCGAACGCGACAGTTCAGATCGTAGCCGCCCCGGGCCAGATGGGGCTGCCGTTGGCGATGACCGGCCGGTACGGCCTGGTGGCTTACTCGGTGAGCCGGCGGACTCGCGAGATCGGCATTCGCGTCGCAATGGGCGCGGACCAAGGCAAGGCGGTCCGGATGGTCCTGGGGCAGGGGCTGACACTGGGCGCCATCGGGGTTGGAGCCGGGCTGGTGGTGAGCGTCTTCCCCTGCCGCCGGCATCGCGCTACCGCGTCTTCTCATTGCGGCGCCCGCCGCCTGGGTGCGGGCGCAGTACGCGTCACCGATCGATCCAATGAGAGCGCTCCGCGAGGAGTGAGGGCGGTTCCCAACGCACATGGTTCTCCCACTCCGCGGAGAAACCGCGAGCATTACGACTCAGCGGTTCCCAGAATAGAACCGGGGACTCTCGCGAGTGCCCATGGGATTCGGGTTTTCGGGCGTGCCATCGTTACCGGTGAGAATCAAAACCTCCCGAAGCGTTCTGATTTCCGACGCGCTCGTGACGGTAGCCGACCGCAATGCCCGAAACGCCGTAGTCCTCACCAGCAGTTCATTGCCCATCTGGGTCTGCCATCTACTAAGCGGAACACCGGTCAGATGACCATACATGGCGGAAGCGAGGTAGGCAGCGGCCTCGTTGTCCGCAAGCGACAGCCTTGAACCGGTAAGGTCAAAAGAAGCGTGGACGGCCTCATGAATGAAAATCGCGTCCCAAATTCGCGAACCGGTATTGGGCCTCAGACGGAACCGCCCCGAGAACCGGTGCCCGGTCGAGTCGGTGAAATTGCCGCCGGAATATCCGGCATCTACCCCGGGCAGCAGACTGGTCGAATCATCCAAAAGGATTGAGTTGGTTTCGATGGCCCGAGCGACCCGTTCGAAGGTCTCGGGGCCAACGGAAATGGTGACACCACCCAAACCGCCGTATTGAAATCGGACGCGGTGCGCCTCGCGACTTCGCAGAAGACGAAGGACATGGGGTCTGACAGACGAACTGAGAGACATGCAACCCTCCTAAGAAACCAGCAACTCCGCGTCGCGCCAGCCTACCCAGAAGCCGCGCTCGGGCGACGCTCGGTCACTAAGTCATGGCTGGAGTTTTCCTTGGTTTCCAACCTTTGGCAGTAGTATACACCATTCTCGTTCCCGCTGGGTTTGCTATCCGCGATGATCGGTCAAAACCGGTCTGCGCGTTCAAAGCCAGTCGGACACCGGCACGTACCCGAAAGGGATCAAGGTGGGAAGGCAGGCGTTTGCCGCCATCCAACTGCGCCCCGACACTTTCCACGGCTAATGGAACTACGCCATTGCGCCTCGATCGTAATGCTACAATTCTTTCCTTACAGATGCTAAGAGAGTGGCCACGGGATTCGGCGCTCGCGCGAGAACCGGCGGTCGAGGATCTCGAAAAAGACATTTTGGGCCGCCCATGAACGCCGATAAGACGGTTTTCTTCAATCCGCGTCCATCGGCGTTCATAGGCGGCCAATTGCGTTACTGCCTGCCAGCGTCGCGCGGCGGAAAATCCGGGAAAGCCGCCGGTTCCCTCGCGGTCCTCGGCCTGGCGCTCTTATCGGCCGCCACCGTGGCCGTGGCCCAGAGTTCCCGGCCCGCGCGCGCGCCGGCTCCCGCCGCTGCTCCGGCGCCCGCATCCCAGGCAAAGCCCTCCGCGGTGGTCCGCCGATGGATGAAGACCATGACCCTGCGCGACGAGGTGGCGCAGCTCGTTTTCATACCTTTCTACGGCCAGTCGCCTAATTCGCGATCGCGGGAGTACGCGAAAATTCTGAGGCTTATCCGCACCACCAAGGTGGGCGGGCTCATCCTCGTCAACGTCTCCAACGGGCGCGTGGTGGCCAAGGCCGAGCCTTACGCTCTGGCGGCGTTTCTCAACCGCGTGCAGCGCCTCGCCGCGATGCCGCTCCTGGTGGGCGGCGATTTCGAACGCGGAGCCTCCATGCGCGTCGAGGGCACCACGGTTTTCCCGCACGCCATGGCCTTCGGCGCCGCCGCGGATCCCGCGTTCTCCCGCTTCGAAGGGGAAGTGACCGCCCGCGAAGCCCGCGCGCTGGGCGTGCATTGGATCTACTATCCGGTGGCCGACGTAAACAACAACCCGGACAATCCCATCATCAACATCCGCTCCTACGGCGAGAATCCCCAGGCCGTCGCCGCGCACGTCACGGCATTCATAGAAGGCGCGCACTCCGACAAACGGAACCCGGTGCTGGCGACCGCCAAGCATTTCCCCGGGCACGGCGACACCGAGACCGACTCGCACCTGAACATGCCCATCATTTCGGCCGGCCGCGAGCGTCTCGACCGCCTGGAGCTGGTCCCCTTCCGCGCCGCCATCGCCGCCGGGGTCGACGCCATCATGACGGCGCACATCGCCGTCCCGGCGCTGGCGCCGCCCACTCTGCCCGCCACGCTGTCCCCGGCCATCCTCACCGGCCTGCTGCGCAAGGATCTCGGATTCCACGGCCTGGTGGTCACCGACGCGCTGGATATGGGTGGCGTCGCCAAAGGCTTCCCCACCGGCGATGCCTGCGTGCGGGCGCTCGAGGCCGGCGCCGACGCTCTGCTCATGCCCGCCGATCCCGACGAAGCCATCCGCGCCGTGGTGGCCGCGGTCAACGGAGGACGCCTCTCCCGGCAGCGCATTCAGGAAAGCGTCGTCAAGCTCCTCAGCGCCAAGGAACGCCTCGGGCTGGACCGCAAACGCTTCGTCGACCTGGAAGCGATCGGCGATGTGATCGATTCCCCCGAGTCCAACGAGCGCGCCCAACAGATTGCCGAACGCGCGCTCACCCTGGTGCGCAACCAGGACAACCTGTTGCCGCTGGCCGCGCCCGAGCGCGCCTGCTACGTGACAATGTCCGAATCCAGGTATTCCGCCGAGGGGCTGGCGTTCGCGGTCGAGCTGCGCAAGCGCGGCCGGGCCAACGTGGCCGCGCTCGACCCATCGCTCTCGCGGCAGGATATCGACGATGCGATTCGCCGCCTGCCCGCGGGGTGCACCGCCTACGTGGTGGCGGCCTTCGCCTCCACGGGCGCCAACCGCGGATCGGCCGGACTGGCGGGCGAGCTGCCGGGCGCCATCGAGACCATCTTTTCGCTGGGAAAGCCGGTCGCCCTGGTGGCCCTGGGAAACCCCTACCTGCTTCGCGATTTCCCCCAGGTGGCGGCTTACGTCGCAACCTTCACCACCGTGCCGCCCTCCGAAGTGGCGGCGGTGAAGGCGCTGTGGGGAGAGATCGGAATGCACGGGCGCCTGCCGGTGTCCATCCCTTCGCTTGCCCGGTTGGGAGAAGGCATGGACACCGAGGCCGCCCATGCCGCCGGGGCGCCATCCACGCGCGCGCCCCAGCGGTAGTCACGCTATACTTATGTTGCATGGAACCCAGTCTGCCTCCGCGTGGCGTCGAATTGGTCTTGCTGCTGGTCGTAATGACGGCCGCCCTGTACGATATCCGCTACCGGCGGATCCCCAACTGGTTGACGGCCGGTGGCGCGGGTCTGGGGCTTGCCCTGAACGCCTTTCTCAGCCAGGCGCGGGCGGGCATGTTCAAAGCGTCGCTCATCGGCTTCGGCGTCGCCTTCGCAGTCTACTTTGCGTTGTACGCGTTGCGCGCCATGGGTGGAGGCGACGCGAAATTGATGGCCGCGGTAGGCGCCATTGTCGGCTGGCCGAACTGGCTCTTCCTCTTCCTGGTGACGTCGATCCTCGGCGGCATCATGGGGATCATCCTGGTGGTTCTGCGCAAGCGCCTGAAGACGACGCTGCTCAACGTTGGGTTTATTCTGAACGAGATGAAAAGCGGCCGTCCCGCCTACGCCGGCAAGGCAGAGCTCGACGTGCGCAGCCCTAAAGCCGTGGGCTTGCCCCACGGCGCGGTGATCGCCATCGGCACGCTGTTCTTCCTGGCCCTGGTTCGCCACCTGGCCAACCAGTAGCCGGGAGACGGGATGGGCGCTTGCCGGCTGGGGCCGCCGCCGGGCGATGCTTCGCCGCGGACACGGGTGATGGGCGCTTGCCGGCTGGGGCCGCCGCCGGCGATGCTTCGCCGCGGACACGGGTGATGGGCGCTTGCCGGCTGGGGCCGCCGCCGGCGATGCTTCGCCGCGGACACGGGTGATGGGCGCTTGCCGGCTGGGGCCGCCGCCGGCGATGCTTCGCCGCGGACACGGGTGATGGGCGCTTGCCGGCTGGGGCCGCCGCCGGCGATGCTTCGCCGCGGACACGGGTGATGGGCGCTTGCCGGCTGGGGCCGCCGCCGGGCGATGCTTCGCCGCGGACACGGGTGATGGGCGCTTGCCGGCTGGGGCCGCCGCCGGGCGATGCTTCGCCGCGGACACGGGTGATGGGCGCTTGCCGGCCGGGGGCCGCCGCCGGGCGATGCTTCGCCGCGGACACGGGTGATGGGCGCTTGCCGGCTGGGGCCGCCGCCGGCGATGCTTCGCCGCGGACACGGGTGATGGGCGCTTGCCGGCTGGGGCCGCCGCCGGGCGATGCTTCGCCGCGGACACGGGTGATGGGCGCTTGCCGGCTGGGGCCGCCGCCGGGCGATGCTTCGCCGCGGACACGGGTGATGGGCGCGCCTCGGCGACCTCGCATCCGCGGATTCGGGCGTCGCGCTTTCGATTGTGCGCGCGGGCAACCTCGCAACTGCGCATTTCAAGGCCGAGCGTGTCGTTGTGTGTACTGTTGAAAACTGCGACGTGCTGGTACTATTCAGGTCCTAAAGTCCTTAAAATAGCTTGATTCAAGCGCCCTTTTGATGCAAAATACCACCTTATGGTGGTGTGCGTTCGCCATGGCTGGGCATCCGGGGGGCTTCAAACGGCAATCCCGGATGAAGGAGTAAACCCGGCCCGTTGGTACTGAGGAGGCTTATGCGGATCAAGAAGAAGAACGTCGCGCGGTTGGCATCCATCTCGGCCCTCGGGGCGGGTGCGCTGGGCGTGGCCGCGGGCACGGCCGAAGCCGGCACCATCGTTTCCAATCCCATCGGTGTCACTGTCGGACCCTGTTGTGCTGCGTTGACGTTCGTTACCTTCAGGGGGTCTAGCGGTTCCACCTTGCTGGGGAGTCCCGGCTTCCAGGCTCGGTGGACTTCCAGGGGCGGCAGAAGCTCGTCTTTCAGAACACTGGCATCCGTGGCGGGATTCAACGGCGTCAAGTTCAAAGCTTCCGGCCCCGGCACAAGCCCCTTCCTGGTCTTTGGGAGCGCGGGAAGGAAGTGGAGCACGCTGACTTCCTTCAAATCAGCCCGAAGGGCCATCGTCGGATCGCGAGGCTACACGCAGTACACGACGTTTGTCGCGGGCAACCCCACCCACTACAAATACTTCTACCACAGCAGCACCAGTGGGGCTCCAACCCGCTATATCTGGCGCACTGGCACTGGAACTACTGGCGGCCACTTCACTACCCTCAGCGGAGACTGGTGGGCCCAAGGCAGCACTGGCGGCAACGTATACGCCCAGTTCGAGTTTCCGTACCTCGGGAATCCCGTGTACGGCTGGTTGGAGTTCAGCGACTCAGTGAACGAAGGAGGCGGCGGAGGGGGGCTAGATCCGTCCGGTTATGGCCCTAACGTTGACCTGGTGGCCTATGGCTACGATCTCCCCGACCAAGGCACCCCCGAACCCTCCACGCTGGGCCTGAGCGGCCTCGCCGCCCTGGCTTTGGGCGCAACTGGACTTCGCCGCTGGCGCGCCGCGCGTAAACCCGCGGCATGAGCCGCCTGCTTCTGGTCGGCTGGGACGCGGCCGACTGGAAGGTCATCGATCCGTTGCTGGCCAAGGGCGAGATGCCCCATCTTGCCCGCCTCCTCCAACAGGGCGTCCGCGGCAACGTCGCCACCATTCAGCCGCCGCTGAGTCCCATGGTGTGGACCTCGATCGCCACCGGCAAGCGGCCTCCCAAGCACGGCATCTTCGGTTTCACCGAGCCCACGCCCGACGGCTTGAGCGTGCGCCCCGTCAGCAATCTGGGCCGCACCACCAAGGCGCTGTGGAACATCGTCAACCAGAACGGAAAGCGCAGCATCGTGGTGGGATGGTGGCCTTCGCACCCCGCCGAGCCCATTCGCGGCGCCATGGTGTCGGACCTCTATCCGCTGAAGCGCGAACACCCGCCCGGCGCGGCCATGCCCATCGGAGCTGTGTCGCCGGCTTCGCTGGCCGGCCGCATGGCCGAGTTGCGCGTACATCCCACCGAAATCTCCGGCGATATCCTCAGCCTGTTCGTACCCGGTTGGCAGCAGATCGACCAGAAGAAAGATAAGAGCCTGCACGACCTGGCCGCGATCGTCGCCGAAACCATGAGCGTACACGCGGCGGCCACCGACCTGATGGAAACCGAGCCGTGGGACCTGGCCGCCGTCTACTACGCCGGCATCGACCACTTCTCCCACCGCTTCATGCGCTACCACGCCGGCAAGCGCATGCGGCGGGCGCCCTCCGGGCCCGGGACCGACCCCGCGCTGTTCGCGGGCATCGTGCAGAACGGCTACCGCTACCACGACGTCATGCTGGGGCGGTTGATGGCGCTGGCCGGCCCCGAGTGCGCTTTGATGCTGCTCAGCGACCACGGCTTCCACTCCGACCGCCTGCTGCCGGATTACATCCCCGCCGAAGCCGCCGGGCCGGCCGTGGAGCACCGCTCCTTCGGCATCTTCTGCCTGCGCGCTCCGGGCGTGAAGGCGGGCGCCCAGGTGTACGGCGCCACCGTGCTGGATGCCACCCCCACCGCCTTGCACGTGCTCGGGCTTCCGGCGGGATTGGACATGGACGGCAAGGTGCTGGTCAACGCCTTCCAGGACGGGCGCGCGGTGGAGAAGATCGCGAGCTGGGATGCCGTCGAGGGCGACGACGGGCGGCATGGCGCCGACGAACAGTACGACAGCGCGGCCGCGGCCGAGTCCCTCAAGCAACTGGTGGCGCTCGGTTACGTGGCCCCGCCCGGCGAAGGTGGGCGCAACGCCGTGGAAGAATGCCTGGCCGAGCAGCGCTACAACCTGGCGCGTGCGCACTCCGACGCCGGCCGGCCCGACCTGGCGGAGCCGCTGCTGCGCGAGTCGATTGCCCGGGATCCGGAACAGGGCCGCTACTACTTCACCCTGGCCGCCTGCCTGATGCAGGCGCAGGATCGCGAGGGCTGCCTGCGCCTGCTGGAGGATTTCGACACGGCCTGCGCGGAGTTCGCGCCCCGCGCCGCCGCGGAGCTGAAGCGCCGCCGCGAACAGAAGCCCGACGCGAAGCTGGAGCCCGAGGCGGAACTCAAAGGCCGCGAGCAGGCCAAAGCCCGGCGCGAGTCCTTCGAGCGGCGGCAACTGGCGGAGAAAGCCAGCGGGTTTTCCCTGGGGCGCATGTTCCTGCACTGCCGCCTGGCGTTGGGCCAGCTTCGCTCCGCGCGCCGCAAGGAGCAGGCCCGGGCGCTGCTCGATGGCCTTGCCAAGCCTCGCCGCCAATCCCCCGGCTTGCGCCTGTTCCTGGCCCAGGGCTTCGCCGCGCTCAAGGATTTCGACCGCGCCCTGGAACAGCTCGAGCGCGTCCGCCGCGCCGACCCCGACAATTGGGAAGCTCTCAGCCTGGAGGCGCGCATCCACTTCCAGGCGCGCCGCTACGAGCCGGCCGTGGACCGGGCCGTGGAATCCCTCTCGCTGGTTTATTTCCAACCCGCGTTGCATCACCTGCTGGGGATGTCGCTGCAACGCCTGGGCGAAAAGGAAAAGGCGGAGCAGGCCTACCGCGCGGCCCTGGCGCAGGCGCCGGAATATCCGGCGGCGCTCGAAGCGCTGGGCCGGCTCATCTCGCGCGACCGGCCGCGCATCGGCGAAGGCAGCTTGTTCATGGCCCGCGCAGCCGATCTCCGCCGCCGCGCCAAGGAGCGGCGCCCGGCCCGGCCATCCGCCCCGCCGGCCCCGCCCGCCGAACCCGCGCCGCCGCCGGCAGGTCTGCCGCAATTCGACCGCAGCCACGCCGCCGCGCCCGCCGACCGCTCGCGCGTGGTCACGGTGGTAGCGGGATTGCCGCGCAGCGGCACGTCCATGGCGATGCAGATGCTGGCCGCCGCCGGCCTGGAGGCGTTCGTCGACGAACACCGCCCGCCGGACCCCGACAATCCGCGCGGCTATTTCGAGCACGAGCAGGCCACGCGGCTGCACCGGGACGCTTCGTGGATCCCCCAAGCGCGCGGCAAGGCCGTGAAGATCGTCGCGCATCTGCTGCCGTTTCTTCCGAAGGGCGAGGAGTACCGCCTGATCTTCATGCACCGCGACATGCGGGAGGTGGTGGCGTCGCAAAAGGTCATGCTGGCGCGCCTGGGCCGCAAGGGCGGAGAATTGGCCGATGCGCGGTTGATGCGCGCGTACACTTCTCAGCTCGTTCGGGTGCAGACGTGGTTGCGGCGGCGCACGGAAATCCCGGTGCTGGCGGTGAGCTACGCGGAGGCGCTGGCGGACCCCGCGGCGGCGGCGGCCCGGATGGCGCATTTCCTCGGCGAGCCCTTCGACGCCCGGGCCGCGGCCGCCGCCATCGAACCGTCGCTGCGCCGGCAGGGAAGCTAGGGCCGCAACCGTGAGGGAGTGGCCTGTGGCAAAGGAACAGTATCTTGCGGTCATGGCACTAGCCGTCTGCGTCGCTGATTGTAATGGGTAAGCTTCGCGACGGGGCCCAAAGGGGTCAGACCCGATTTTCCGCAAAGACAGCGGAAAATCACGTCAGACCCCTGTTGGGCAGCGCATTCTTACTCGGCGGGAATTACGGTCGCACTACACTAGGGCCGCGACCGTGAGATCCGGTGCCACGGCGAGACCGCTCGCTGACGCTCGCGGTTCTGTTCCGAGCCACGTCTGTGAGGGAGTGGTTGCCAGCAAAGGCATCAAACCACGTGGTCGGGAAGCTAGGGATTCGACCGTGTGGTTTGGCGCCTTTGCCGGGCCGCTCGCTGACGCTCGCGGTTCTGTCCGGAACCGCGAGCGTGAGAAGCTGTGAAGAAATCGGTTGGCAGGCGGAAGCGCCTGCCCCACCTCGCTGCAAGTCCTTCGAATGCAATGTGGGACAGACGCTTTCGTCTTTCAACCCGGCGGTCCGGCCGATTTCTTCACAGCTTCTGAGGGAGTGGTTGCCAGCAAAGGCATCAGACTACGCGGTCGGGAAGCTAGGGATTCGACCGTGTGGTTTGGCGCCTTTGCCGGGCCGCTCGCTGACGCTCGCGGTTCTGTCCGGAACCACGAGCGTGAGAAGCTGTGAAGAAATCGGTTGGCAGGCGGAAGCGCCTGCCCCACCTCGCTGCAAGTCCTTCGAATGCAATGTGGGACAGACGCTTTCGTCTTTCAACCCGGCGGTCCGGCCGATTTCTTCACAGCTTCTGAGGGAGTGGTTGCCAGCAAAGGCATCAGACTACGCGGTCGGGAAGCTAGGGATTCGACCGTGTGGTTTGGCGCCTTTGCCGGGCCGCTCGCTGACGCTCGCGGTTCTGTCCGGAACCACGAGCGTGAGAAGCTGTGAAGAAATCGGTTGGCAGGCGGAAGCGCCTGCCCCACCTCGCTGCAAGTCCTTCGAATGCAATGTGGGACAGACGCTTTCGTCTTTCAACCCGGCGGTCCGGCCGATTTCTTCACAGCTTCTGAGGGAGTGGTTGCCAGCAAAGGCATCAGACTACGCGGTCGGGAAGCTAGGGATTCGACCGTGTGGTTTGGCGCCTTTGCCGGGCCGCTCGCTGACGCTCGCGGTTCTGTCCGGAACCGCGAGCGTGAGAAGCTGTGAAGAAATCGGTTGGCAGGCGGAAGCGCCTGCCCCACCTCGCTGCAAGTCCTTCGAATGCAATGTGGGACAGACGCTTTCGTCTTTCAACCCGGCGGTCCGGCCGATTTCTTCACAGCTTCTGAGGGAGTGGTTGCCAGCAAAGGCATCAGACTACGCGGTCGGGAAGCTAGGGATTCGACCGTGTGGTTTGGCGCCTTTGCCGGGCCGCTCGCTGACGCTCGCGGTTCTGTCCGGAACCACGAGCGTGAGAAGCTGTGAAGAAATCGGTTGGCAGGCGGAAGCGCCTGCCCCACCTCGCTGCAAGTCCTTCGAATGCAATGTGGGACAGACGCTTTCGTCTTTCAACCCGGCGGTCCGGCCGATTTCTTCACAGCTTCTGAGGGAGTGGTTGCCAGCAAAGGCATCAAACCACGTGGTCGGGAAGCTAGGGATTCGACCGTGTGGTTTAGCGCCGTTGCCGGGCCGCTCGCTGACGCTCGCGGTTCTGTCCGGAAACACGCGGCCCGTGTTACGATGCACTCCGGTGGACCATGATCGGCCAACGGACACTGGCGGTGCTTCGCGATCCGGACACGCGGGACCGGCTTGAACTGCTTGAGGACTGCCTGGTGAATGCGGCCTCCGGCGCGCGTTACGCCATCCGCGAGGGAATCCCGGTTTTCGTCGGCGACACCTCGGGCCGCAATCGCAAGTACCAGGAATTGTACGACCGCACGGCGGCGCTTTACGATCCTGTGTGTGCCGTCGCCCGCTGGCTCAAATTCAACCGGGATACCCGGCTGGAGTTCATCCGCGAACTGGAGATCCCGGCGGGCGCCCGCGTGCTCGAGGTGTCGGTGGGCACGGGCGCGAATCTCAAATATTTCCGGCCGGACGCCGAGTTCTTCGGCCTCGATCTGTCGTGGGGCATGCTGCGGCAGTGCCGCAAGCGGCTCGATCGCATGAAGCGCTCCGCCGCGCTGTTTCAGGGCGAAGCCGAGCGTCTGCCGTTCGCCGAAGATTCGTTCGACGTGGTCTTCCACGTGGGCGGCATCAATTTCTTCAACGACAAGGCGCGCGCCATTGGAGAGACGATCCGCGTGGCGCGGCCGGGCACGAAGATCGTCATCGTGGACGAGACCGAGAAGATGGTCCGGCGCATGTACGAGAATCTGCCCGTGCTGCGGCGCTACTTCCGCAATCGGACGGAAGCGGTGGCCGGCCCGCTGGCGCTGGCGCCCGCCGGGATGGGGGAGATCCGCTGCCGGGAGATTGCCTGGGGCTGGATGTACTGCCTGACGTTTCGCAAGCCGCAGGCCGGGCCTAGTATCATAGAAGTTCCACGACAAGGCCACCCGGCCGCGGGTGGGCTTTCTCATTCTTAAACGCGATGAATACGAAAATGCCGGCGGAAGCCGGAGTTACGCACTTGCCCGACGCCACCATCGGCGTCCCTTACCTGCGCTGCATCGGCTGTGACGCGGATGTCACGGCGCCCACCGAGGACTTCGCCTGTCCCGGGTGCGGCGACCGGCTGGAGGTGGCTTACCGGCGCCGCGGCGCGCCGGACGCGGACGTCCTGAAGACCCTGTGGCACGCCCGCAAGGTGTCATCGGCGCCCACGGACCTGAGTGGGGTGTGGCGATTCCGCGAGGCGCTGCCGATCCTGCCCGCCGGCGCCGCGCCCGTCACGCTGCGCGAGGGCAATACGCCGATCTACCCGCTGGCGCGCTGCGCGAAATCGGCGGGCGTGGACGCGCTTCTGGCCAAGCACCAGGGGATGAACCCCACCGGCTCGTTCAAGGATACGGGCATGACCACGGCGCTCTCGATGGCGCGCGTCAAGGGCTTCCAGTGGGTGGGCTGCGCGTCGACCGGCAACACGTCGGCGTCCATGGCCGCCTACGCGGCGCACGCAGGGATGCGCGCGCTGGTGCTGATCCCCGAGGGAAAGATCGCCTGGGGCAAGCTTTCGCAGTCGCTGGACTACGCCGCCATCACCTGCCAGTTGAAGACCGATTTCGACGGCTGCGTGCGCGTGCTGGGCGAAGCGATCCGCCGCTTTCCGCTGTACCTTCTGAATTCCGTGAACCCGTATCGCCTGGAAGGCCAGAAGACCACGGCGTACGAGATGATGGAGCAACTCGCGTGGGAGCCGCCGGATCACGTGATCGTGCCGGGAGGCAACCTGGGCAATTCGTCCGCCCTCGGCAAGGGCTTCCGCGAGATGCTGGCGCTGGGGCTGATCCGCAAGCTGCCACGCCTTTCCATCATCCAGGCCCGCGGCGCCAACCCGCTGGTGCGCAGCATGAAGGAATTCGCGGGCGAGCGCATGGAACCGGTGCGCGCCGAAACCCGCGCCACCGCCATTCGCATCGGCAATCCGGCGTCGTGGAAGAAAGCCGTCGCCGTGCTGCGCGAGACGGGCGGCGCCTGCGAGGATGTGTCGGAAGAGGAGATCGGCGTGGCCAAAGCCGAGATTGGCGCCGATGGCGTGGGCTGCGAGCCGGCCTCGGCGGTCACGCTGGCCGGCCTGAAGAACCTGGTGCGCAGCGGGTTCGTGAAGCGCGGCGAATCGGTGGTGCTGGTGCTCACCGGCCACTGCCTGAAGGACCCCGAGTACACCATGGACTTTCACCGCGACGCGGCGGCCGGCGATCAATCGCTGCGCAAGCCGCCGGTGCTGCTGGACGCCGATCCGGCCGCCGTAATCGACCTGCTGAACCGGATGGGGATGTGAGCGATGGCGAAGACCCCGCCGCCCTTTGCCATCACCCTGCCGGCGACGTCCGCTAATCTCGGCCCGGCTTTCGATTCCGCGGCCATCGCGCTGCGCCTGCACCTGCGGCTGCGGGCGGTGGTGGCGCCGGAGTTCTCCATCGCCGCCACGGGGCGCGACGCCGAAACCTGCGGGCGCGTGGAGCCGAACCTCATCCTGGAAACGTACCGCGAAATTCTGGAAGGCGAGGGCCGCAAGGCGCAGCCGCTGGCGTTGACCATTTCGAACGACATGCCGATCGGCCGGGGCACGGGGTCGAGCGCCGCCGCGCGGCTGGCGGCCATCGCCCTGGCGGTGCACTTCGGCGGATTGAAGTGGAAGGACGACCGCATCCTGGCCGAGGCGGCAGACCGCGAACGGCATCACGACAACGCCGCGGCCTGCTGGCTGGGCGGCGTGGCGCTGGTGTATCCGGGCGGCGCGCTGCGTCTGCGGGCGCGCGCCAAGTGGCCGCTGCTGCTGGCGGTGCCGCACGAGACGCTGCTCACGGAGCGGTCGCGGGCGGTGCTGCCGGACTGCTACCCGCGCGCCGACGCCGTGGCCAACGTGCAACACGCCATGCTGCTGGCGGCGGCGCTGGTGGAAGGCGATTCCGATTTGTTACGGCACGCCCTGCGGGACCGTTTTCACGAGCCGTATCGCGGCCCGCTGTGTCCGCTGCTGGAGCCGCTACGGGCGATGGCGGAGGCTGGTACCGGCGTGCTGGGCGCGGTGCTGAGCGGCGCGGGGCCATCGGTGCTGATGGTGCTGGACCCGGTGGCGGAGCCGGTGGGGAAGACCATTCGCAAGATCGGCGCGCGCCTGGCGAAGCTGGGCCTGCCGGCGGAGTTGCTGCTGACGACGATGGAGCGCCGCGGGGCGGCAGGGCAGCGGCGGGTGGGGTGAGGCTAGAGCCTAGCCCCGGAAAGAGCGTAAGTTGCCGAACACACAGGCGGACGGCGGGGCGAAACGGCTAGAGTCCAGCCGCGGGGCACCCCCGACGGGCCGACTCCAGTTTGGCGGCGGCCCATGGCGGGTCCACGGATTCGCCGGGGTTAGTTGTCAGAAGGCGGCTAGATTCTTCGCCATGTGGTCTTGAAGCCAAGCACCCGATTGAGGGCAAACGGACCTATACACTGCAAGTCAAGAGCGCGGCACACGTCCGGTATCCTTCGGTTCTGCCGCTGTGCTGAAGGTCTCGATATTTCTGTGCTCACAACGCATCGATTCTCCCGGCTCGCGAGCGCGTGCGCGATCAGAAAGGGATCACGCCCAAGCTTCTCGACCTCGACATCCGTGAGATCGTTCGCGTAGCCCTCGGAGACAACGCGCCGCACCAGTTTCGCATCGACAATGCCGTCGAACGTAAGGGCATCCGCATTCTCGGCCTTCGAAATTCAGTCGATCAGAGGATCGTCGTCCTGGCGGCCCGCGATCACCTCCTCCATGATTTCCAGGGGAATCTTCACGAGCCCAGACGCACCTTGATGCTGCAACCAACTCCAGAATTCGGGAACCTGGTCTATTGGGTAATAGGAGCTGTTCGCCGTAATCAGAACGTTCGCGTCCAGGAGGTAGAGCATCTATTGGCCCGCCGGGAGCGGACTCCCGTGAAGGAGGGGATCGACGTTTCTCGCCTTCACTCCGAGCACCTGTCCGGCCTTTGTGTAAGTGAGAATGCCGTCGCCAAGCGAATGTCTCACAAGGTCCAGTAGAGCGCCTCCCAACCGATGCCGCTTGATGACGTAGTAGCTAGGCCCTCCCGCGTTCCGAGGCTCGTCCTCCTGCCTCGCGCGGCTGGCCAACCAATCGCGCCTAAAGCGGTCGGACAGGCCCCTCCACTTGGCTTCGGTAATCGCGTCTGTCCGAAGCAGTTTGTAGGCGACCATGGCTCGGCTGATCCTTCGGAGCCTTGCGAATTCCGACACCGCTTCTACGGCATCCTCCAGAGCTAACCGGCCGACGCGCTCGATCTGGCCGATCTCGGCGGCGGGGAGTAGCAACTCGCCCGCCACATCATTGCAATAGCGTTCGATCCCCACCTCGGCGCTTGCTCCGCTGACGCCGGTGGTGCCGAGCCACAAATGGACCACCTCGTGAAGCGCCGTGAACGACCAGGCAGCCCTTGCGTCCTGGTCATTCACCACCACGAAAGGAGCGACGCGGTCGGCTATAGCGAACCCGCGAAACGTGTCGGAGGGTATGTTGGTGTGATAACTGCCGAGGTTGCCGAGAAGCAGAACGAATATTCCGGCAGCTTCGAGCCTCTCTCGAAGATAGTCAAAGGCGAGTTCGACTGACCCGCACCGTCGAAAATCGTCCAGCGAAAACCGTGTCGTCTGAATAATGCTGTTGGTCAAGCCGGCGACGGGGTCGGCCATTGAGGCTGAACCGACGAAGGGTAGCTGTCTAGGCTCGCTGTCTTCCAGTACCGACTTTACGATGGCTTGGCGGCGGCGTAGCTCTCGAACCCCTCGACCCCCAGAGCGAGGTAACTGGCGGCCACTTCCACCGCCAGCGGATGATACCCGAGCAGTTCGACGATCCGCCTGGCGGCGTCTTCTTCCTCGCCTTTGGCCGGCTCACGATGCGAACGAAGCAGTCCGAACGCTTCCTCGGGCGACAGGACGCCGAGATCGAGGGCGCTGCCCAGCGCTCCGTATTGCTTGCTTCGCGTGGTGACCAGGGTGGAGGCTCCCGGCCAGCGGGCGTTCCAAACGTCTTCCAGTTCGCCAGGGCTCAGCCCGGAAGGCAGGTCGTCCACGATCCACAGGCAGGGTTCGCCGCGCCGCGCGATCGCCCGCCAAAACACGGTTTCGATCTCGGGCGGCTTCAGTCCTTCCACCGGAACGCCCGACCGGACGGCAAACTCGCGGATCTGATCCTGGCGAAGCGACTCCCGTTGCTGCGCGTTGACGGACCCCTTCGCGTCGTCGTTCCCGAAGGCCCTCAACCAGAACACGCCTCCCGGATAAGCGGGACCGAAGCGGATGCTGTATTCGCGAGCCAGGAGCGACTTGCCGTTGCCGCCCAGGCCGCGAACCTGGGCGGCAGCCTGGCCATATACGCCGGTAATGATGCCGATGCGATTGGCAATGAGTTTCCCGTGCAGGTCCCACAGTTCCCGCGCGCGCCCGGTGAAGAACCTGGCTTGGTCCGGGCTCATGCCGCGATACTCGGGCAGGTTGCGGACGCCACTGCCCAGCAGCGTTGCATCGAGGGAGGCCAGGCGTTCCTTCAGCGCCTGGGCAACCGCGGCGGCGCGTGAGTCGTCACCGGTGACGAGTGGGATGTTTTGATCGCGAAGCAGCTCCGGTATGTGGCCGAAGCCATCCTCCGGGTTCACGATCCAGACGCGGCGGTTGGCGTTCGGGTCGATCTGTTGCGCCGCGAGCCACGCGATGGAGCTTTCCTGCTGGCACGGCTTGCTGTGCGCGAGTAGAAGGCCAGGAAGGCCTTGCAATTCGCCAGCCCGTGACGGATTTCGGCGGTGATGGATTCGTGGTCGGGGATGCGGGTCCGGTCGCGCCAGACGCGGATTCCGGCGCCGGCGAGCGAGTCCAACAGCGGCTGCGCACGGTCAAGATCGTGCCAGCGATAGCTGAAGAAGACGTCCCAGGAGGCCGCCATGACTCCGTATGTTAGCGCAGTTGGGGCGCGTAGTTCGGCTGAGCTTCCGGGTGGGCACGGCGCGTTGATGCCGCACAGAGGACCAGCCAAACGGCCAGCAGGCCCGTAGAGCGAAGCTCGCGGACGCCCAGCCGGAATGACTTCGCCCTTGCGACGCGATACCCTAGTCTCAAGGGGGACATGTGCGCGATTACCGAGACACGGTCGTTTCCAATCCCGAAGTGATGATGGGCAAGCCCGTGATCGTAGGCACTCGCATCACCGTCGAATCGATACTGGAGAAACTGGCCGCCGGGGAATCGGTCGAGCAGATACTCGATGCGCATCCGCGGCTGAACGAGGACGCGGTTCGGGCGGCGCTCGAGTTTGCGGCCGAGGTCCTCCGCGCCGATGTCAGTTACCCTCTTGAGACGATCCCGCGGTGACGTTTTTCGCCGATGAGGGCGTCGACCGTCAGATTGTCGAACGCCTTCGCCTGGATGGGTATGAGGTCGCGTACGTGGCCGAGATGTCGCCGGGGATCATCGACGATGTCGTCTTGATGGAGAGCCGGATTTCGCAGAGCGTGTCGCTTACGGCCGACAAGGATTTCGGCGAACTCGTCTTCCGGCGGCGGCAGGCATCGGCCGGGGTTTTGCTGGTACGTTTGTGGGGATTGCAGCCAGATACGAAGGCGGCGGTAGTCTCCAGAGCGGTCCAAGAAGATGGGCACGAATTGGCTGGCGCATTCGCTGTACTGAGCCCTGGGAACATGCGAATCCGTCGCGAGATCCTTCAATAGGGACTGAGACACGGGCGATCACCATCAGCCCGGAATCCCGAAAGCATTGTACCCAAGAATCTCGTCCGCAGTGCGGGCGTCGAGGACCGGAAGCGCGGCAATTCTGGCGCAGAGGGCGTCCACTTTCGCTCGATTGACGGGCCGGTCCGTTTTGCGGAGCCAGTCTTCCAGGGCGGCGATGACGGCATCGCTGAGGGTCGCACCCATTCGAATGCCTACCTGCTCAGCCAGACGATGAGCGGCGGGATTCTCGATATACAGCGTGCGGCTTCTCTTCGCAGCGGGTTTCCGGGTCCCCACGATCTCCATCATAGGGCAATCCCGAGGGATATACCGGAGTTCCGGCCGGAAGGCCGTTGGTGCAGGGATTTCGGCCCGATTTTCAATTGGCGAAACGGATGCCGGGGCCGAGGACGCCGATGAACGCCGCGGACGCCGCCAGCCCCAGGGCGAGCCAGGAGAAGCTGAAGGGCATCGGGTGTGCGATCCGCGGCCGGCTGCGCGCATGGGCGGCGACAATTCCGGGGAGAAACAGCAGACCGGCGCTCAGGCCGAACGAAGGCCCCACGCCCGATGGCAGGATCAAGCTTGGGCCGATCGGATTGAAGACCGAGGCGATGGTCATGACCGCTCCGCCTGAGAGCCAGGCGGGCAGCACCAGATCCCGCAAGCCCGTTACGGCGAGCTCGCCGCGGTTCACCAGGCCGATCAGGAGGCTGGCTATCCAGCGAATGGCCAGGACGTACACGGACGCTCCCGCGAGGCCGAGGACGCACCGCCACAGCCATGGCGGCGAAAGGCCGGCGATCACCATCGCCCAATCGCCGCTATTCATCGCCGCCGAAGCCACCAGGTAGCCGGAGTTTAACAGGTTGAAGGCGCCGAAGATCCACAGAAAGTACGCCCATGGGGTCAGCTTCCGGACATGGCGCAGCGCCAGAAGGGACAGGCAGCCTGCGATGCAATTCGCCGATGTGCCGGCGGCGGAAACGAAGCGGCTGGGTGTGGCGCACTGAATGGCGACCGTCGAGAGGGATAGAATCCGGTCGCCCGCGATCCAGGAGGCGGTTCCATGGCCGAGCGCCTCGTGGACCATGTCCGCGGCGATGCACGCCACGGCTCCTATGGAAGCGAGGGCCGGCAAACTGGAGCGAGAGTCCCTGGAGGGAACGGGGGCAGTCTCCGCGGGCATACGAATGAGAGTAGCACGGGCCCGCAGGCGGTCTCCGCCGCATAGCCAAAGGGGTGCGCCCCACTCCTTGACGGCCGCCGCCGCCGCCAGTTACCCTGGTTGTCGATCATTAGGTCTTATTTCCATCGATCCATTTGGAGCCCACTGTGATTCTTCTTCTTTTCGGACCTCCCGGCTGCGGCAAAGGCACGCAATCGACGTCGCTGGCGGCGCGTTTCGGCATTCCCGCCATCTCCACCGGAGAAGTGTTCCGCGCCGAGATCAAAGCCGGGACGCCGCTGGGCAAAATGGCGTCGGCGATCATGGCTTCGGGCGCGCTGGTGAGCGACGACATCGTCAATGGCATCGTCGCCAACCGCATCGCGCAGCCCGACTGCGCCGGCGGGTTCCTGCTGGACGGCTATCCGCGCACCGTGCCGCAGGCCGAAATGTTCGCCGCGCTGCTGCGGGAACGCGGGCTGCCCGAGCCGGTGGTGATCCACCTGGATGTGGCCGATTCCGTGCTGGTCGCGCGATTGACGGCGCGCCGGCAGTGCCCGCAGTGCAAGCGGATCTACAACCTGACGTCGCAGCCGCCGCGGGTCGCCGAGCGCTGCGACGACGACGGCGCCGAACTGCTCACCCGCGAGGACGACAAGGAAGCTGTGATCCGCCAGCGCCTGCACGCCTACGAAGAGCAGACCGGGCCGATTCTGAACTACTACGGCCCCGCGCTGGTCCGCAAAGTGGATGGCGCGGCGCCGCCCGAGCAGGTGGCCAAGGCCATCGCCGAAGCCGTTGCCGGGCTGGCCTGAACGGGGCTAGTTCGTGCCGCCGAAGGTTATCGAGATGTGGGTCTCGTTCTCGACTGGGACGCCGTCCACCACAGTCGGCTTGTAAACCCACTGCATTACGGCCTCCTGGGCGGCCTTCTGCAACATGGGTGGGCCCTTCAGCACTTTGACGCTCTTGACCTTGCCGTCGGTGCCGATGGTGGCCACGAGTTCGACGACGCCTCGCTGACCCATCTCCTGCGCCATCTTCGGATACTCGGGGTCCACATGGTGAATGAGCATAGCCTCGGCGATAGAGGGCCGCGACGGCTCGGGCGCCGGTGATGCTGGCTGCGCCTGAGTGGCCGTGCCGGCCCCTTGCGGCTTGGGCGCAGCCGTGCCCTTGGGTTTGAAAGTAATGCTGATGTGGGTTTCGTTTTCCACCGGCGTGCCGTTCAGCATCGTCGGTTTGTATACCCAGTGCATGACCGCCTCCTGGGCGGCCTTCTGCAACTCCGGTGGTCCGTTCAACACTTTGACGGCCTTGACTCTTCCATCCGCGCCGATGGTGGCCACCAGCTCGACCATCCCACCTTCGCCCATCTGCTGCGCTTCCTTGGGATACTCGGGATCCCGCTTGTATACCAACACGGCCTGGCTGATCTGGGGCGCCGGGGGCTTGGGTGCCGTGTCGCCGCCGGGCGGCCGGACGACCGTGGCGCCGCTTCCGGCGGGCTGCGCTTCCTTGGGATGCTCAGGCTCCTTGGAACCGCCAGACGGCTCGGGCGCGGCTGCCGGTGACTCTGACGGCGAAGGGACGTACACCACGACCATGACTTCGTTCTCCACCGCGACCCCGTCCACCAATGCCGGCTTGAAGACCCATTGCATCACCGCGTCCTGGGCAGCCTTCATCAACATCGGCGGTCCCTTCAGCACTTTGAGGCCCTTCACTCTGCCATCCACGCCGATGGTGGCCACGAGTTCGACAGCCCCACGCTGGCCCATCTGCTGCGCTAACTTCGGATACACCGGCTCCTTCCTGAATACGAGGATGGGGCGTGAGACGGAACCCTGTGGCGCATCGGGCGTGGGCGCCGTTGGTCCTGGCAAAAGCCTGAAGGTCATGGTGACCCTCGTCTTCGCTTCCACCGGGACACCGTTCAGCAGGGCCGGCTTGAATCGCCAATGGCCGACCGCCTCGATGGCCGCTTCGTCGAGGAGGGGTAGGGATTTCACCACTAGAATGTCGCCGGGGACGCCGTCTTTGCCGACGACCAACTCAAGCTCAACCTCCCCGTTGACGCGGGCCCTTCGCGCCTCCTCGGTATACTCACCCTCCTTCTTATAGATAACGACGGGGTCCTGGAAACCCGGCGGGTGGGCCTCGGCCGGCAACCGGAACACCACCGTGGCCGTGCTTCCGATTTCAGCGTCCGACCCGGCGCTCCCCGGCTGCGTGCGGTACACGTACTTCAGGACGGCCGCTTGCGCCGCGGCAGCCAGCAGCGGGTTGCCGAAGATCGGATGCGCGCTCTTCACGTGCCCATCCGCTCCGATCACGGTCTCAAGGATCACCTCGCCTTGTATGCCCGCCTGAATGGCTTTGGGAGGATAGGCCAGCTCCACTATGTGAACCAGGCGGCGCTCCATATCTGCGCCGGGAACGTCGATTCGGGACAGGTTCCGCGGCTGCGGACTCGCCGCTGCCGCCGGATTGGCGGACGGGGACTGCGCGGGTTGCGGAGCCGGCGCGGCCGCCTGTCCCGGCTCCGGCTGGCTTACCGTCTCGGGCGCCGAACGGGCTTCCTGCGCCGCGGTCACCCGCACCGCTACCGTCATATAGAACAGCGGCAGGCTGCACGCCGCCACCGCAATCCATCGTGCGCGGGTCCATCCGCGCGGGATCTCCCGCGTTTCATCCAGGATTCGCTCGATCCGATTCCGCACTTCGGCAGTTCTCGCCATGGCCATGGCCTCCCATACCATTCGGCCGCGTCCGCTCTGCACGGCCGCCGTCATATCCAACAAGGTTTGCGCGTAACACTCGCGCCGGCCCAGTTCGAGGACCGTCGCGTCGTCGCACGCGTGTTCCGCCAGGGCCGCCAGCCGCCGGCGGAGCCACCAGGCCAGGGGATGGAACCAGAACAGGCACGCGTTCAGCCCGGCCAACGCCGCGATCGCCCAATCCGCGCGCCGCACGTGCATCCGCTCGTGTGCCATGGCGGCGTCGAGCTTGTCCGCCGGCCACTCGCGCCAGCCCGCCGGCAGGAGAATCTTGGGACGCGCCAGCCCCACGGTCATGGGCACGGCGATCCAATCCGATTCGAAAACGTCGTCCGCTCCCAGGCAATCCACCCTGCGGCTGGCCCGCACCAGCCGGCGCGTGAACGCGTAGCTCGCCACCAGCAGCGCCGCGAACACCAGCACGCCGGCGCCATAAACCGCGGCCGCCGCCTGCCGCCAGTCGATGGGCGTGGGGCGCGGCGCGGGCTGGGTTGCCGGCTGCTCTTCTGCGACCACGGGGGTGGGCGCGATGATGGCCGTTGCCGCCACGGGCTCCGCGGGCGCGGGCCGCAAGACACGCAGCGTGAGAGGCGGAAGCACCGGCCCCAGGACCGCCATCAGCAGCATGGCCGCGGTCATCAGGGTCCAGACCGCGTGACGCCCCGCCGCGCTGCGGATTCGCAGCAACCCGATCGCCGCCCATGCCGCCGCCGCCAGACCGAGCGAGCGCAGGCTCAAATCCACCAGGAACTCGACCACCGCCGAACCGGGATGCATATCAGTCTCCTTCGCGGATCTTGCGCCGCGCGATGCGTTGCGCCAGCCGCTGCAGTTCCTTTTCGTCCACCACGTCGTTGTTCACCATGCCCACCAGGAGTTGCTCGACCGAGCCGCCGCAGAACCGCTCGATGATCTGCCGCACCGCCTTGGCCGCGACGTTCTCGGGCCCATCCAGCCCCGAGTAGATGTTGGAGCGGCCGTCTACGCGATGCGCCACGTAGCCCTTCTCCTCCAGGCGGGAGAGAATCGTGCGGGCTGTCGACTCCTTCACCGGGTGCCGCCCGGCCAGCTCTTCGCAGATGTCCTCCGTCGAGGCCGTCCCGCGCCGCCAGACCGCCTCCATGACGAGGTGTTCCAGCGCGCTCAGGGGTTTTCGGGGATGTTTTTCGCTAAACATTGTAGCGCTACTAAATGTAGCGCCAAACGGCGGGCGTGTCAAGGGGGATTTTTGCCCGGGTTTTTGTCCGGACGCGATAGAATGGCTACTCCCGTCATGTCGCGAGATCATACGCCCGTCACCGCGGATCTGGCCCGCTACATCCGCGAAGTCACGCTGCGCGAACCCGAGGCGCTGCGGCGCCTGCGCGAGGAAACCGAGCGGCTCCCCGAGGCAAGCCTGCAATCGGCTCCCGAACAGGGCCAGTTGCTGCACCTGCTGGCGCTGGCTGTAGGCGCGCGCCGCGCCCTCGAAGTGGGCGTCTTCATGGGCTACAGCTCCGCCTGGGTGGCGCTGGCACTGCCCCCGGACGGCAAGTTGATCGCCTGCGACCGCAATGAAGAGTACGCCCGCCGCGCCCGCCGGACGTGGCGCGAAGCCGGCGTGGAGGATCGCGTGGAACTGCGCCTCGGCCCCGCCCTCGACACGCTCGACGGCCTGCTCGCCGCCGGGCAGGCCGGCGCGTTCGATTTCGCTTACATCGACGCCGACAAGGCCAACTACTCGAATTACTACGACCGCGTCCTGGCGCTGGTGCGCTCCGGCGGCCTGATCGCGGCCGACAACGTTCTCTGGCACGGCGGCGTGGCCGACGCCTCCCTCCGCGACGCCGACGCCGAAGCCATCCGCGCCTTCAACCGCAAGCTGCGCGGCGACCTCCGCGTCGAACTGAGCATCGTCCCGCTCGGCGACGGCCTCACGCTGGCCTACAAGCGGTAGGTAAAAAGGAAAAGGGGTCAGACGCCATTTATCCAAAAGGAAAAAGGGGTCAGACGCCATTTTCTAATCCACCAGCCCGTTGCGCACCGCGAAGCGCACCAGATCGGCGATGGTGTGCACGTTCAGTTTCTCCATGACGCGGCCGCGGTGGGCCTCCACGGTATACGGGCTGAGATTCAGCACGCCGGCGATTTCCTTGTTGGTCTTGCCCTCGGCCAGCATCTGCAAGACCTCGCGCTCGCGGCTGGTCAGCAGGTCGATGGGGTTGGTCGCGTGGCGCCGGTAATCGTCCAGCACGGCGTTGGACACCTGCGGGCTGAGATAGCCTTCCCCCGACGCCACCGCGCGCACGGCCGACACCAGGTCGTCCGCCACCGAGTCCTTGAGCAGGTAGCCGCGCGCGCCCGCCCGCAGAATCTCGCGCACGTAGACCGAATCCTTGTGCATGCTCAGCGCCAGCACGCGGGAGTGCGGCGTGGAGGCGGCCAGGCGGCGCGTGGCCTCGATGCCGTTCAGCTCCGGCATGGAGACGTCCATCACCACCACCTCGGGCTTCAGCCGCTCGGCCAGTTCCACCGCCTCGCGGCCGTTGCCGGCCTCGCCCACAATCTCCATGTCGGGGTGCGCGGCGAGGATCATCCGGAAGCCCTGCCGCACCACGGCGTGGTCGTCAGCCAGGAGGATGCGAATTCGTTTCATGCGATACGGGGACCCGCACTTCAATTAGAACACCCTCGCCCTCGCGCGAGCGCACGGTGAGGTCGCCTCCCGCGCTACGCGCCCGAGCGCGCATGCCCACCATGCCCATCGCCGCCGGGCGCCCGCCGGCGGGCAGCGCCGCCGCCAGCGGCCGGTCGAGGTTCATGCCGCGGCCGTCGTCCCGCACCGTCAGACGGATTTCGCCGTCCCGCGATTCCAGGCCGACCTCCACGCGCTTGGCGCCGGAATGGCGCGCCACGTTGGTCAACGCCTCCTGGGCGATGCGGAACAGGTGCGTCTCGGTTTCGTCCGGCAGGCGTCCGGAGAAGTTCGATTGGAAGCGCGCGTCGGAGCCAGTGCGCGCGGCAAAGCCCTCGGTGAGCCAGCGCACGCCGGCTTCCAGGCCGAAATCGTCGAGGATGGTGGGCCGCAGCAGTTGCGACATCTCGCGCACGTTGCCGATGGCGCCATCCACCAGCGCCAGGCAGTCGGCCAGGCGCCGTTGACCCTCCGGCCCGCCGTCGAGCGCCGTGAGATTGGTTTTGACGGCCGTCAGGGCCTGCCCCAACTCGTCGTGCAGCTCGTGCGAAAAGCGGCGCGCGGTGGCCTCCTGACGCTCCAGCATGTGCCACGAGACGCGGCTCAACTCGGCGGCCTGCCATTCCAAGGCGCGGGTGAGCTGCGACACCAGGCGCACGGTCGCCGCCGCGAAGACCAGGGCCAGCGCCACGCTCAGGGACGCGAACAGCAGCGACACGTCGCGCAGGCGCGAACTGCGCCGGTCGATCTGCGCCTGCGCCGCGCTCACCTTGCGGTATTCGGATTCGATCAGCTTGCCGGCTACCGACACGAAAGCTTCGTGGTTGCGGAACAAGTCGAGCGACGCGTAGGTTTGCGGGTTTTCGACCGCCAGGATGCGGCGCGCTTCGCGCGAGAAATCCGCGGAAGCCAGCCGCAGGCGCGCCCACAAATCCCACTCCGCGGTCCGCGCGCCCGCCTGGGAGATGCGCTCGATGTCGCGGTCGGCGGCGTCCAGTTGCGCAATGATGGCGCCGGCATCGAGGGAATCCGGATCGCGCGCGAGAATCGAGAACACCTCGCTCAAACTGGTCTGCTGGCGGCGAAGCTCGTCGATCAGCCCGTTGGTGACGGATTGCTCGCGCAACAGGCTGCGGGCATTTTGCTGAATCGACTGGATATTCCGCACGCCCACGACGGCGGCGGCCAGCAGCAGCATCATAACCAGCGCGAAGCCGGCGATCAGCACGCGGAAGATGTTGCGGTGTGTAATCGGCCGCGGGAACATGCCGATCTCAGTATCGCGCGGATCGGCTGGGGCGGGCGATTCGTTCGCCGGCCGCTTTCCACATGTATAAAACTTCATTCATCGCCTTCCATCCCATTTGGTCATGCCGCATAGCTTGTGCGGGCTATCGAGGTTTTCCGCCATCCGGAGCAGTATGGAATTGTAAGCGGGCGAGAAGGCCCGCCAAGGAGAAAAAAATGAAAACGACCGTACTCGCAATCGCCCTGGCATTCGCCGTCATGCCCTTGACGTTCGCCGCCGCGAATCCGCCCGCGAAGACCGACAGCACCGCCAAGCCGGCGGACAAGACCGTGAAGAAGGGCCACAAGGACACCGCCAAAAAGCCCGTCGCCAAGACCGGCGCCACCACGGCCGCTCCGGCGGCCACCGTGCCCGTGAAGTAATAACCGGCAACCCGCCGGCCGGAAGCCCCGCCGCCTTCACTGAGGGCCGGCGGGGCTTCCCATTTGCGGGCCCGCGCGGGCCGACTCCGCCAATCGCCGCGCCTGTTTCCGCGCCAGGCGGCTCCATTCGGCCACCACCCGCCACCGGTAGCGCGGGGCCGTGCGCGCCGCCTCCACCGCCTGCGCGTACGCCTTGCGCGCGGCGCTCTCGTCCCCCAGTTCCTCCAGCGCGCGGCCATAATAGCACAGCCCCTGCGGGTCGTACGGCCGGCGCTCCACGTAGATCGCCAACTCGCGCCGGGCGTCCTCGCGGAGCCCCAGGTCCAGGTAGACCGCGCCCAGCTCGCGGCGGATCTCGCTCTGGCTGTGCTTCTCATCCTGCGCCAGCACGGTCTGGAAACATTCCAGGGCATCGGCGAACCGCTTCTGGGCTAGTGCGATGCGGCCGAGTTGAAAGTGGGCGTCGGTCTCGCCGGAATCGATAGCCACGGCGGCCTTGAATCGCGCGATGGCTTCGGTGTAGCGCCGCCGGGACTGCTGGATCAGTCCGATCTGGTACTGCGCCTCGCCATCGTGCGGATTCAGCGCGGCCGCCTCCAGCATGCGCCGCAGGCTTTGCCGCTGCCGCAGACCGTCGCCCAGACGGGCAAAATCGCTGCGCAGATAGTAAATCGCGAAGATCAGAAAAAACGGCGAGGCCACCATGCTCAGCAGGAGGCTGAGCGGCCCAAGCAGGAAGGCCGCGGCCGGCGGCAGAAGCCAGGAAAGCAACACCACGCCCCCCGCCGCGGCATCGCCCATCCCGAACATCGTACGCACGGCGAAGAACATCAGCGCCGCGAAGTACACACAGCAGGGCCAGAAGAGAAGCATGACCGCGAACCCCGGGACCATCCCGGCCAGCACCGCCAGCGGCAGAAACGCCGCCGCCCAAGCCATGGCCGCGCACGTCAGCAGCGGCGCGTAGTCGCGCTGGAACAGCACGCGCAGGCTGCCCAATCGCCCCAGCAGGCAGCTCAACGCGAGCACGCCCGGCACGTACACCCCCACCAGCATCAGCAGCGGAGTGTAGAAGTTGAACGGCAACCAATTCGGCGCGTTCCAGGTGAACAGCAGCGAGACGCACACCACCGCGGCGCCGGCGAACGACAGGCTGCCCCGGTCCAGGATGTCGCTCATGGCCGCCGCGGGCCGCGCGAACAATTGCAGCAACAGCTTCAGATTGGATCCCACGATGGAAGCATAACATCGGGAGGCGATGGCCGTTGGAAGCGGCGGCCGCCAGGGTGCGGCCGAAAGCCTTAGTTCGTCGCCCAGTATCCGGGACGCGTCCGCACCGTCAATCCGCCCGGCCCCTTCACGGCGATTTTGATGTTGCGGAACTTGCCGTCCATCGTCTGGTTGGCGGGGGTGTACTGGACGATGTACTGGTTGCGGATGTCCTGCGCCACCTGGTGCGCCAGCCGGTCCACTTCCGTCGCGTCCCTGGCGAAAAACGCGGAGGCTCCCGTGGCTTCCGCCAGCGTTTCCAGCGCCCGTTTGGCCTGCCGCGCGGCGCGAGGCTCTTCCTCCGCCAGAAGTCCGATGGAATAGATCAGCACTCCGGCCTGCTGCGAGCTCTTCACCAGCTCCTCCAGAGTGGTGCCGCTGTAATTGTCGTCCCCGTCGGTCACCACCACGATCGCCTTCTTGTCCAGGTGCGCTTTCCCGAGGTGCTCGACCGACATCTGGATGGCATCGCGCATGGCCGTTCCCCCTCGCGAGTCGATGCGCTTCAAGGCCTGCTGAAGCACGGCCAGATCGTGCGTGAAGCCCACCCCGGGCGGCATGTCCAGGTAGGCTTCGTCGTTGAAGTTCACGACGAACACTTCGTCGTCCGGGTTGGACGCCTGCACCAGCGCCAGCGACGCGGCTTCCACCTGTGCCCGCCTGGGCGTCATGCTGCCGCTGTTGTCGATCACCAGGCCCAGCGCCACCGGCACGTCCTCGCGTTTCACGGTCTTGACCCGCTGCACCACGCCGTTCTCCAGCACCGAGAACGCGTTCGGCGGAAGATCGGTCACCAGGTGGCCGCTGCGGTCCGCGACCGTGGTGTGGCACACCACCAGCCGCAAGTCAGCGCGGAACACCACGCCCGCGTCTCCCGGCGGAGTGAGCAGGGGAGCCGGTTGTCCGAACGCCGCGCCGCAGGCCGCCACCGCTCCCAGAATGCCGGCGAACGCAAATCGATTGTCGAAAGCAGACATCCTATTGAATTTGACGCGCGCTTTCCGCGCCGGGTTTTCCATATTTTTTGGCCATCCCGCCGGCCCACCTCAAGTACCGCGTCAATTCCTTCCGCTGCCGCCAGGTGAACTCCCAGAACTGCCGAAAGGCGATTCGCTCGGCGTGCAAGCCCGAATAGGTCTCGATTCGCCATCTGAGGTAGGGACTCCGCCACGGCCGGAGGCGGTATCCGCGGCTCAAACGCCAGAGGATGCGGATCACTTCAGCGTCTGCGCCCCCTTCGGCACGGTGCTGTCGGTCGCCCAATAGCCCGGCCGCGTGCGGACCGCCGGCTTCCCCGGGGCGTTGACGGATATTCTGATCGCCCGGAACTGGCCGTCCATGTTGGTATTGGCGGGAGTGTATTCGATGGTGTACTGGTTGCGGATATCGTGCGCCACCTGGTGCGCGATGCGATCCACTTCGGCCAGTTCCCTGGGAAAGAACGCCGACGCCCCGGTGGAATCGGCCAGGGCATTCAGCGCTCTTCTGGCCTCTCGCGCCGCGCGCGGCTCCTCTTCGGCCAACAGCCCCACCGAGTAAATCAGAACTTCGGCCTGCTGCGACGCCTTCACCAGGTTCTCGAGCGTGATCAGGCTGGAATTGTCGTTGCCGTCGGTCACCACCACCAGAACCTTCTTGTCGCGGCTGGCGTGCTCCTTCAGGTGTACGATCGAACTCGCGATGGCGTCGCGCATGGCCGTTCCGCCGCGCGAATCGATGCGCTGCAGCGCCTGCTTCAGCACCTCGATATCGCTCGAGAAATTCATGCCCGGCGGCAGGTCCAGAAAAGGCTCCTCGTTGAAATTCACCACGAAGACTTCGTCCTCGGGGTTGGAGTCCTTCACCAGCGCCACCGACGCCGCCTCCACTTTCGCGCGCTTGTCCCGCATGCTGCCGCTGTTGTCGATCACCAGACCCATCGAGACCGGAACGTCCTCGGCCTTGAAGACCTTGATTTCCTGGGGAGCGCCGTTCTCGGTGACGCTGAACGCGCTCTTCGGCAAACCCGTCACCAGGTGGCCGGCCTTGTCGATCACCGACGTGTGGCATACCACCAGCCGCGTGTCGGCGCGGAAGATTACCCCGGGATCTTCCACTTTGAGGGGCGTCTGGTGCTGCGCATGAACCGCCGCCACGGCCAGCGCCGCCAGGTACGCCAATCGATTGCCGAGCCCTGACATCCTACCGAATTTGACGCGCGCTTCCCGCGCCGGGTTCACCATGTCTTGGCCACCTCGCCGGCCCACCAGAGGATGCGGATCACTTCAGCGTCAGCGCCCCCTTCTTACGGCGCTGTCTGCCGCCCGGTAGCCCGGCCGCGTGCGCACGGTTGGCTTCCCCGGGGCGTTGACGGATATCTTGATCGCCCGGAGCTCGCCATTCATTCTGGTATTGGTCGGAGTGTATTCGATGGTGTACTGGTTGCGGATATCGTCCGCCACTTGGTGCGCGATGCGATCCACGTCGGCCAGGCCTTTGGGAAAGAACGCCGACGCCCCGGTGGATTCGGCCAGGGCATTCAGCGCTTTTCTGGCCTCTCCCGCCGCGAGCCGCCCCTCTCCGGTCAGCAGCCCCACCGAGTAGATCAGGATCCCGGCCTGCTGCGACGCCTCCACCACGTTCTCGAGCGCGATCAGGCTGGAATTGTCGTTGCCGTCGGTCACCACCACCAAAACCTTCTTGTCGCGGCTGGCGTGCTCCTTCAGGTGTTCGATCGAATGGGCGATGGCGTCGCGCATGGCCGTTCCGCCGCGCGAATCGATGCGCGCGAGGGCGTGCTTCAGCACGTCGATATCGTTGGTGAAATTCATGCCGGGCGGCAGGTCCAGATAGGCTTCGTCGTTGAAGTTCACCACGAAGACTTCGTCCTCGGGGTTGGAGTCCTTCACCAGCGCCAGCGACGCCGCCTCCACTTTCGCACGTTTGTCCCGCATGCTGCCGCTGTTGTCGATCACCAGGCCCATGGCCACCGGAATGTCCTCGGCCTTGAGTACTTTGATTTCCTGGGGAGTGCCGTCCTCGGTCACGTGGAACGCGCTCTTCGGCAAACCCGTTACCAGGTGACCGGCCTTGTCGATCACCGACGCGTAGCAGACCACCACTTTGGCGGCTGTCTGTTGCTGCGCATAAACCGCCGCCACGGCGGCCAGCGCGGCCAGCGCCGCCACGCGGCGGAGCCGCGGGCGAAGGGTAGCGCCCGCGGGGTTGGCAGGCGAAAGCGCCTGCCCCACATAACCGTCGAAGGACTTGGGGCCAGGTGGGGCAGGCGCTTTCGCCTGCCAACCCCGCCACGCGGTCAATGACCCGGCCCTAATGAGACGGCGCATAATACCCCTGCCGGAAAAATGCCCGCAACAGGGGCATGCCGCGAGGTTGGACCAGCTTCACCGTCACCTTGCGGTACTTCCCGTCGCGCTCCTGGTTCTCCGGCCGGAAGCCGATCAGGTACTGGTTGCGGAGTTCCGTGCCGATCTTGGCGGCAATGTCCGCCATCTCGTTCATATCCTCCACCGGATACTCGCGCCCCCCGGTCTGCTCGGCGATCTCCGTCAGCAACCCCGGTCCCGCGGCTTCTTCCGGTGTCCGGCCGCGATTCGCTCCGCCTTCGAAAATTCCCATGGCGTAGATCTGGACGTCCGCTTCGCGCACCAGGTTCTTGATTTCCGACTGCGTGTAGCGGCTGTCGTTGTCCCCTCCGTCGGTGATCAGCAGCAAGGCCTTGCGCGGATTCCGGGCCTTTCTCATTTCGTGCAGACCCAGGTACACGGCGTCCAGAAGCGCGGTCTGGCCTTTCGACTGGGTGAAGGTGAGGCGGTTCTGAACCTCCTCCAGGTTGGAGGTGAACGGCTGCACCAGCCGGGTGTCGCTGGCGAACGTTACCAGGAAAAACTCGTCCTCCGGGTTGGCCATCTTGAAGAACTGCGCCACCGCCTGGCGCGATTTCTGGAGCTTCTGCCCCATGCTGCCCGAGCAGTCGAAGATCACCCCCACCGAAAGCGGCGCGTCCTCGCTCGAAAACTGGCTGATCGCCTGCTCCTTGTTGTTCTCGAAAATACGAAAATTCTCCTTCTCCAAACCCGTGACGAACCGGTTCATCGGGTCGGTCACCGTCACCGGGATCAGCACCAGGTTGCTGTCGATGCGAATGTCCGCCTTCGGCAGGACCGGCGTCTTCTCGACGGACTGCGAGCGGGGAGCGATCGGACCTTGCTGGGAAACCGCGAGAAAGCCTGGTCCCGGCATCAGGACGCCAACCACCAGCAGCTTGCGGCAGAAGGACAGCATCACGGCCGGGCAGCCTCTCTTCCTAGAGTCTACCATGGCGGTTTTGTGGTATGATCGCGTGTGCCGTGCAAAATTCTGGGCGTCATTCCGGCGCGCCTGGCATCCTCCCGTTTTCCTGGAAAAGTACTCGCCTCCATCGCCTCCAAACCCATGATCCAGCACGTCTACGAACGTGCTTCCCGGGCCCGCTACCTTTCCAACACGATAATAGCCACTGACGACCGGCGGGTCTACGAAGTTGCAAGAAGTTTCGGCGCTCCGGCGCGCATGACCCGCTCCGATCACCCCTCCGGCACCGACCGCGTCGCCGAAGTGGCCTCCGCCGAGGACGCTTCCATCGTGGTCAACATCCAGGGCGACGAGCCGCTTATCGACCCCAACGCCATCGACCTTGCCATCCTCCCCCTGACCCACGATTCCGGTATCGTCATGAGCACCCTCAAGAAGCGCATCGAGGATCCCCGCGAGATGGCCGACCCCAACGTGGTCAAGGTGGTCACCAACCGGCGCGGCGACGCCATCTACTTCTCCCGCTCTCCCATCCCCTTCGATCGCGATGCGGGCGGGCGCACCGCCTGTTTCAAGCACATAGGTTTGTACGTTTATCGCCGGGATTTTCTGTTGAATTATCCCACTCTACCGCCCGGACCCCTGGAAATCTCGGAGCGCCTCGAGCAGTTGCGGGCTCTCGAAAACGGGTACTCCATCCGCGTGGTGGAAACGGATTACGAATCGGTGGGGGTGGACACCCCCGAGGATCTGGAAAGGGTTTCACGAATGTTCGACCAGTGCGTAACGGAGGGAAACTAGTTATGGCCAAGTACATATTCGTTACGGGCGGCGTGGTTTCGTCGCTCGGAAAAGGGATCTGCGCCGCGTCCCTGGGCTGCCTGCTCGAAAGCCGTGGCCTGAAGGTCGCCTGCCAGAAGTTCGATCCCTACCTGAACGTCAACCCCGGCACCATGAGCCCGTTCCAGCACGGCGAAGTCTTCGTCACCGACGACGGCGCGGAAACCGATCTCGACCTCGGCCACTACGAGCGCTTCACCCACTCCAAACTCACGCAGAGCAATAACGTCACCTCCGGCCGCATCTACGAGCAGATCATCGCCCGCGAACGCCGCGGCGACTACCTCGGCAAAACCGTCCAGGTGATCCCCCACGTCACCAACGAAATCAAGGCCGCCATGAAGCGCGTGGCCCAGGACGTCGACGTGGTCATCGTCGAAATCGGCGGCACCGTGGGCGACATCGAATCGCTGCCTTTCCTGGAAGCCATCCGCCAGATGCGCCACGAACAGGGCCGCTCCAATTGCATCTTCCTGCACGTCACCCTGGTCCCCTACATCGCCGCCGCCGGCGAGATGAAGACCAAGCCCACCCAGCACAGCGTCAAGGAACTGCGCGCGCTCGGTATTCAGCCCGACATCCTGGTGTGCCGCTCGGAGCGCTTCATCCCCCAGGAGATGAAGGAGAAGATCGCGCTCTTCTGCGACGTCGACGTGGAAGCCGTGGTCACCGGGCGCGACGTCAAATCGGTCTACGAAGTGCCCGTCACCTTCGCCGCCGAAGGCGTCGACGAAATCGTCCTCCGCCTGCTGAAGATCGACGCTCCGCCGCGCAATCTCGGCCGCTGGACCGAGATGCTCGAACGCCTGCAGAACCCGCGCGACGAGGTGACTATCGGCCTGGTCGGCAAGTACGTCGAATACGAGGACTCCTACAAGAGCCTCAAGGAAGCCCTGCTGCACGGCGGCCTGGCCCACCAGTTGAAGGTCAACATCCGTTGGATCGTGGCCGAGGGCGTTGTAGGTCCTGGCTGGGAGCGCCGGCTCGAGGGATACGACGGCATCCTGGTGCCCGGCGGCTTCGGCGAGCGAGGCATCGAGGGCATGATCAACTCCATCCGTTACGCCCGCGAGAATCGGGTCCCCTACTTCGGCATCTGCCTCGGCATGCAGACCATGGTCATCGAGTACGCGCGCAACGTCTGCGGCCTGGCAGGCGCCCATTCCACGGAATTCGACCCCGGCGCCGCGCACCGCGTCATCTTCAAACTGCGCGAGTTGAAGGGCGTCGACGAACTGGGCGGCACCATGCGCCTGGGCAGTTGGCCCTGCCGCCTGGCGGAGAACAGCGTCGCCGCCCGCGCCTACGAAACCCGCGAGATCCACGAGCGCCACCGCCATCGCTACGAGTTCAACCGCGAGTACGAGGAGCGCCTCAAGGCCGCCGGCCTGCGCATCACCGGCGAGACCCCCGACAACACCTACGTCGAGATCTGCGAAATCCCCGGCCATCCCTGGTTCCTGGGCTGCCAGTTCCACCCCGAGTTCAAGAGCAAACCCATGGAACCGCACCCGCTCTTCAAGGCATTCATCGGCGCCGCCTACCAGCAGCGCCTCCGGCGGACGGAAGCCGGAGAGCGGACGGAGCCGCAATACACCCGTGGCGATTGAGTTCAGCCGCTTCGCACACGGCCAGGGGCTGGCGCTGATCGCCGGACCGTGCGTCATCGAAAGCGAAGAGCACACCCACCGCATGGCGCGGGCTATCCGCCAGGTGGTGGGCGAGTTCGTCTTCAAGGCGTCCTTCGACAAAGCCAACCGCACCTCGATCGGCGCCTACCGCGGCCCGGGATTGAAGGAGGGGCTGCGCATCCTGGCGGGCTTGAAGGCCGAGGGGTTCGCCATCCTCACCGACATTCACGAGCCCGCGCAGGCCGAGCCCGCGGCCGAGGTGGCCGACATCCTGCAGATCCCCGCCTACCTGTGCCGCCAGACCGACCTGCTGGTGGCCGCCGGCCGCACCGGCCGCATCGTCAACATCAAGAAGGGCCAGTTCGTGGCGCCGCACGACATCCACCGCGCCGCCGAAAAGGTGGCCTCCACGGGGAATCGCCAGGTGATTCTGACCGAGCGCGGGTCTTCCGTTCGGATACAACAACCTGGTGGTGGACATGCGCGGCCTGCAAGTCATGCGCGATGCCGGCTGGCCGGTGGTCTTCGACGCCACCCACTCGGTGCAGCTCCCCGGCGGCGCCGGCGACGCTTCGGGCGGCCAGCCCCAGTTCATCGAGCCGCTGGCGCGCGCCGCCGTGGCCGCGGGCGTGGACGGCATTTTCGTGGAAGTCCACGACGCCCCGGAGAGGGCGCTCTCGGACGGGCCGAACGCCCTGCGTGTCGAGCTGCTGGAGGGATTCTGGAGCCGGCTCCAGGCTATCGACAGGCTGGTGAAGGAGCATGCAGCGCGCGCGTGATAGAGCGGCAGTCCGTTTGGAAACAGAGGCTACCCGAACAGGTAGACGATCCTGACGAGAGCAGAGCGGTAGATGGACTTCCCAGGTCTTTCCGTTGTGATGAATTCGTCGGCCTTCAGCAAGTGCGCTGCGGCGAGATGGAGGGCATCCATGGGGCCCACTCCCGAGCGAGCGGCTTCATCGGCGGCAAGCGTAAGCAGTGCCTTCAGACTCCGCGCCATGACGGCCCGTTCGAAGTACCGTTGGTAGAAGGCGTACTCAGCCCGCTGCTTATTAAAGAGAGCTTTCGGACATACTTCCAGATGCACATAGGGGCTGCTGAGGAAGATCCGATCAGGGTCCCTAAGAACCGCGACTGCCGGTCCGCCCGGCAACGGTTGGCCTTTGAAGGCCGTTATCAACACACCGCTGTCAAGGAAGGTACGGATTGGCGCTTGCGCCACTACCTCAGTCCCCGGCGCTCGGCGATCTCGCGCTCCAGTTCGCGCCGGTTGAGCAACTTCCCACCACTGGCAACATAGCGTGCACGGAGCCGGTCCAGTTCTCGGCCAAGTTCGGAGATCTCCGGCTGTTCCTTCAGCGGACGACCGTTTCGTCTAGCGGGGGCCTTCAGCCCTGGTTTCGCCATGACTCCATTCTACGCCCGGTCCCATGCCCGCCGAGAACAAGCTCGAGCTCGTCGTCGAGGTGGACGCCAACAAGGCGAACGCTTCGATCAAGAGCATCAACACGGGCCTGCCAAGAATGGAGCAGGCGGCCGGGAAGGCTGCGCGGGGCGCGCTGCGGAACGCGCCAGGAACGCGCACGTGTTCGCGTGACCGATTTCCCCTGCGGCTTGGCTCTCCTTTCACGCAGGGCGGCGGTCCTCGTCTCTGCGCGCGACGGCCGCCTCTATCGGAACTAACGGCTCGCGGGCGCGAGCCGAAAGGGGGGCGAAATCGGAATTAAGAGGTGGGTTTCGGCGCGCACGCGAGTCACCGAACGCCGGCAGCCGGCACCCCTGCGGGCGTAATCGCTATTCCAAGTAACCTCTTATTGAAGTTGAGCGGTCAATCCGGTCCTGCCTTGTTGATCCGGGATCAATGCGGCTTCGTGGGTCAATCGTGTTCCCGCGTGCGGCGTACGCCGTCACCTCGGTTAACGAATCGTCGTCGCCTTTCTGCGAGGTGCACCTCCATAGCTGGCAGCCCTCGCACCAAATATCGGTGTGATCGAAGTGTGTTCTCCGGTTGTGGCTGCTCCAGCAAGAGAACAGCCCACAATTGCGGCAGTGGAAATATCCACGCGCCCGGCAATACGGACAGCCATCGTAGAGATCGCTGATATGAATTCTGGCGCGCATATTGAGTGGCTGAAAGAATATTCCTTCCGACATTCCTCCACCCGTAGCCCTACCAAGCGTAGCGCGGCTCGGGACGCGGCCTTGCGTCGGAGGCGGCGGATCCGAACGGCGCACTGGCAATCCGGCCACCGAAGGTCCGGCCGCAATCGCGACCGCTCGAATGAGTTCAAGCACCGCGCGCCCGTGCGGCAGAACCACCATCAACAACGGCTTGCCGGTCTGTCCGCAGACCGCAGGTAGCGCCATTTCGTCAATCTTTATGTTCGTTGTCACGGTCATGGAGGGCATCTTACGTTGCGACGTAAACGATTGCCACGAAAATCAGGAAGAGCAGCCCAGCCCCTAGCGCGAGGACCGCTCGAACCAGGAGACTGGCCACGCCTATCTTCAGGAAAGTTGTTGCAAGTCCGGTAATAGTAAATCGATCGCCGGGACGTACTGCAATCAAGCACCGCACCGGCGTTTGGAAACCGCTGTTTCTTCGCATAATCCCACCTATTGGACCGTTCGTCCGAAATACAAGCTCGCCGCGCGAGCCGCCAGAATATCTCTGCGCGGCTGGGCTCGCAGCCTCCCGCGAGCCCAGCCGTAAACTCGGGATGGTCGCGCCAAGTGTTGACAGGGTTGCACCAGCGCGAGTTACCGCACGGCCTCCCCCTATCGGTGAATCCGCTCCCTAGATCCTGGCAAAAGGTGTACGCGTCATAACAGTTAGCGTCACCGCTTCAGCGTGTTTTGGGCCGAGCGACGCACTTCGGGATCGGGATCCTTCAAAAGCTGCCGCACAATAGCCTTGGGCGCGCTGTAGTTAGAGGCAAGGGCGGCACGAACCGAAGGATCGGCGCTGCTCGCCAGGACTTTCGCTAATGCGGTGGTGTCGCTCTGATCGTAGCTCTCCACGTTTCGCGCGATGTCTCGGTTCACCCCGCTCCAATTGCGCTGGATGATCTGGGCAAGAGCCGATTCGCTGAGCTTTGCGCACTGGCTACCCACGAGGGCTTCGATCACCTCTGGACTCGAGTCGGATGCCAGGTTTGCGACGGTTTCCGCCGAGATGGCGGCCTTTTGAGCCACGGCGCGTCGCACCCCAGCTATATTCGAGCATGCCAATTCATGGAATAGATCGACTGACGATTCGTCCTCATCAGGAAGATTGCCGACCAGCGATTCGAGTGCCTCCCACCCGAGTTGCACCTCGCGTCCATCGAACATCAACTTAATTCGCATTGCCTGATGCTCCTTCCGCCTAAAATGGCGGCACCAATAGGTTCCAGTACACAATGAGTCTAGTCCGGTAGGTAGCTCAGGGCGTGAGCCAGATGGACGAATTTCTATTTGGCGGGTGTCTGATACCGGTTGGCGGCGGCTCGAAGTTGCTCTTCCACACGGTGGCGGAGGCGGTCAGGTGCGAGGACCTCGACGTTAGCGCCGTAGCGAAGGATGTCCATCGTGAGCTCGTAGTCCGCGGAGTAGGGCACGGTCAGCACCAGATGGCCGGTCGGCTCGATGTGCTGCGTCTGCTTGGAATGCCAGATCTCACGGGAGACCCAGCGCGCGATGTGAGGTTCAAAGCGCAACACCGCGGTGTTCCGGGGCGCACCTGTGAAGATCCCATAGCCGCTGCCCAGATTGGCATCGAGCGCTTCATCGGGGATCTCGTCTGCTGGAGTTTCGCTGATTTCGGCATCCCGAATCATGTCCAAGGCAAAGCTGCGGAGGCCGTTGCGCAAATGGCACCAGGAATCCAGGTACCAGTTCGCCCGATAGTAAACCAGACGCTGCGGTGAAACCTCGCGAACGGTTTCTTCGTTACGGAAGCGACTCCAGTGCCTTAGCTCCAGGCGGCGCCGGGACAACGTCGCCATGCTTACAGACTGGAAACATTTGGCATCGACCGGACGGGATGCCATGTGCAGGATGCGAATCCGACGCCGAATCTGGTCGGGTTCAAAATGCTTAGTGCCAAGTAGTAGTTGGAGTCGCTGCCGGAGGGGCGTGAGATCCCCTTCGAGCAGACCGGGCTGGAGTTGGATGAGCAGGTCCTGCATGAGCAGCAGTGCATGGATCTCACCTGCGCTGTACATTGGGCCTGGGAGATTTCCTCGCCCACTCCCTGAACGGAGGTCTTCGCAGTAGTATCCGCCGCGCTCCCGGCTCCACTCGATGTTGACCTGAAAACGGCTACGCAAGAATTCCAGGTCGCGCTTGAAGGTCGCAAGCGAAACCTCCAACTCCCCAAGGAATTCCTCCCGCGGGATGACCTTCTTGGCCTGCAACATCTGCTGAATCCGCAGTACACGTTCGGTTTGGCTCATGCGATTCGTGAGGAATCGGATCGAGGTTTGGCCTGGAAGTCGGCATCCAAAGCCATTTCCTTCTCCGGGTCACTTCCGCCCCTTGGGCTCCCAATCAAGCGCGTCGGCTCTAGCTTCCCTGTCCAAGACTTCCTGGAAAGATGCAAAATCAGCGGCGGTAATGAGGTGAAATCTCAGGTCAGCATCGTGCTTCGTCTTTCGTTTCGGTTTTACCGACGCGGGTGCCGACAGACGTGATCGCCAGAAATCCTCATCCCCTGTGAAACGTCCCTTCTGTATAACGCGTGCATTCTGAATCTGGGGAATGAGGTACCATCGAACGCGACCGCGCGCGTCAGCGTAACTCAAGGCGTTACTTATTCTTGCCTGCTTCCGCGCTTGAGCTATTTCCAGGAACTTACGCTCCTGTGGATTCTGGCACTGCCTTACCCCCTTCTCGAAAGAGTCCCCAGCCTCTCCCGTCTCATCGTCGCCCGGGTGCTTCATTCTTGGAGCCGCCTTCACGCGGCCGGGACGCACGAGGCCCGGTTTTTGAGAGACGCCCAAGGGCGGCGCCGCCGCTTCCTCAAAAACGGCAAGGAGATCGAGGTCGCACTGTGAGTGGAGGAAGCTGACGAGGTCGGCCGGTGTTATCTCCTTCCAAGCGATACCATGATGATCCATACTGACCCGGAGACCTGGGGGCACGCGAGTTCCGATGAGCATTACCCGAATGCTCGGATCCGCACTCGACAGGAGGATGCCTTCATACGCCATGATCTGCCCCATATGAGCATCCTTGATAGGCCCCCACTTCAACTCGGTGATCAGAGTGCGGTGGAATCTATCCGAGAACACCAGATCCATCCTTCGGCCGTACATGGTCATCTGACGCCCGGTCAGTCGCAGCCCATCTTCGATCAGTTCCGGATACTTCGCCAACGCGGTCTCAAAATCCTTTTCGGTAGGCATGTCGCGCAAAACCCATTGTACGTCCTGGTGGTTGATCGCACAAGGCAGTGATTGGTTGATGTGGCGCGTTTCCGAGTGCGGCCAGGAGATCGAAGTTGTCAAGGTTGCTCTGAAAGATCCAATACTCCATGGAACGAGGATGCTATCACACTGCTCAAACCAGAGTGCCAAGCCTATTCCATACTGCGCGCGTGCTCGAAGTGGGGCGTCAGCGGTGATCTGGCGCCGCCAGCATCCTCAGTGATCACGTCGATTCGCTAGTCTTCGCGTAGCTCAGACTACCGGGAGGGAGTTGATCGATTGCTTCGTCCACGACCGAGATGGTGTTGACGCTCCACTGATTGCTGAGGGCGTACGTCCTCCCGCCGATATGGCCAGCCGCTGGCGCTGATCGCCGGACCGTGCGTCATCGAAAGCGAAGAGCACGTCCACAGCCTGGCGCGGGCTATCCGCCAGGTGGTGGGCGAGTTCGTCTTCAAAGCGTCCTTCGACAAAGCCAACCGCACCTCGATCGGCGCCTACCGCGGCCCCGGATTGAAGGAAGGGCTGCGCATCCTGGCGGGCGTCAAGGCCGAGGGATTCTCCATCCTCACCGACATTCACGAGCCCGCTCAGGCCGAGCCGGCAGCCGAGGTGGCCGACATCCTGCAGATCCCCGCCTACCTGTGCCGCCAGACCGACCTGCTGCTAGCCGCCGGCCGCACCGGCCGCATCGTGAACATCAAGAAGGGCCAGTTCGTGGCCCCGCACGACATCCACCGCGCCGCCGAAAAAGTGGCCTTTACGGGGAACCGGCAGGTGATTCTGACCGAGCGCGGGTCTTCGTTCGGATACAACAACCTGGTGGTGGACATGCGCGGCCTGCAGATCATGCGCGAGGCCGGCTGGCCGGTGGTTTTCGACGCCACGCACTCCGTGCAGCTCCCCGGCGGGGCCGGCGACGCGTCGGGCGGCCAGCCCCAGTTCATCGAGCCGCTGGCGCGCGCCGCCGTGGCCGCCGGAGTGGACGGCGTTTTCGTGGAAGTCCACGACGCCCCGGAGAAAGCTCTGTCGGACGGCCCGAATGCTCTGCGAATCGGCATGCTGGAGGGATTCTGGAGCAGGCTGCAGGCCATCGACCGGCTGGTGAAGAGCATGCAGCCGCGAGCGTGAAAGGTCCCCGCAGTCTGGCAGTCATAGGTTGGCGCTTGGCCCCAGGAGATCGATCACGCACGTCCGGTGCGGCGCTGGGCTAGCCGAAGAGGTAGACGACCTTGACGAGCGAGGTCCGGTAAATGGACTTGTTCGGCCTCTCGGTCGTGATGAACGCATCAGCCCTCAACAGATGAGCGGCGGCAATATGGAGGGAATCCATCGAGCCGACTCCCGAGTTTGCGGCTTCCTTCTCGCCGAGCGTGAAAACCGCTTTTAGATCCGTAACGGCCAGAGCACGAGCGAAGAACCTCTCATAGAAACGGGCCTCATCTGCCTGCTTGTTGAAGATCGCTTTGGGCAGTACCTCGAGAGCGCACGAACGGGCTGGTCAGAAACAGCCGGCCTGGGTCCTCCAAAGTTCGTAATGCCGACTCTCTGAGTTGGGGAGCGCCCTTGAATGCTGCGATCAAGACTCCGCTGTCGAGGAACGTCCGGATCGGCCGGGCCACTACCGCGATCCCCGGCGTTCGGCAACCTCGCGTTCCAGTTCCCGCCGATTAAGCAGCTTGCCACCCGAGGCCACGTAGGCGTCCGAAATCTCACGGAGAGCTCTACCCAACTCGGAGACGCGATCTTTCGGCGCGGTACCATTCTTCCTGGCGGGCGCCTTTCGCCCTGCTTTTGCCATGCCTCATTTTACTACCGATCCCCCATGGCCGAGAACAACAAGCTCGGACTCGTCGTCGAGGTATGCGTCAGCGCGGACTGCCCTGCCTCCCGCTCGACTATAGAGTGAAGGCCGCCGGCGGCCCGCCGGTCCCGCCGCTTCCCGCCAATCGCATTCCCGCCATAAAGACATTCGGCAAAAAGGACGATAGATACGGCATGGGCTACCGTCATCTTTCGCTTCTGTGCAGATGCGGCCTTGCGCCCTCGCGCATCGACGAGGTGGGGCTGAGCCACGATCACGAACTGGTGATCCACTGGTGGTGCGACGCGTGCCAGCGGGTGGTCTACGCTTCCAAGCCGCTGACCGAATGCTGGTGGGACTGTCCCGAGGCCGGCAGCACCGGCCCGCCGCAATATCCCGTTGTCCACGCCGCCGATTGCGGCTACGACGACGACTTTCTGAAGAGCCTGGGCATCCGGGCGCTCGAGGAGGCGTAGCGGCGGCGGCGGCGGTCGGTGTTATCCTGGTTCTCGCCGCGCAGGCGCATCTGTGGCCGGCGCGGGCGGCCCGATACCTCGGCGACAACCGGAATGACTCCTTCACAGCCAGCGCCCACAGCCGCCGCTCCCGCCCCTCCAACGGCTAAGTACAATCCTGCGATCGGGTACCTGCGCGCCTTCATTGTCGTGATGGTGGTCGCGCACCACGCCGTGCTGGCGTATTGTCCGTTCACCCCGCCGCCCCCCGCGTCGCTCGCCGCCGTGGCCCGCTCGTGGGAAGCGTTCCCGGTCGCCGATGCCCGGCGATGGAGCGGATTCGCTCCGTTCGTGGGCTTCAACGATATCTTCTTCATGTCGTTGATGTTCTTTCTCTCGGGGCTGTTCGTCTGGCACGGCCTGCAAAGGAAGGGCGGCGCCAGATTCCTGCGTGATCGCCTGCTCCGGCTCGGTCTGCCGTTTGTGGCGGCGGCCGCCGTCGTCGCGCCCCTGGCGTACTACCCCGCGTATCTTCAGATCCCCGGGCACGCGGGCATGGCCGGATTTTGGCGCCAATGGCTATCGCTGGGGCAATGGCCCGCCGGGCCCGCCTGGTTCGTCTGGGTGTTGCTGGCGTTCGATGGTCTCGCCGCGCTCCTCTTCGCCGTGGCGCCGCGGTGGGGCGAAACTCTCGGCGGGATGACCTCGGGAGCGTCCCGCAGGCCGGTGGTTTTCTTTGCCGCGCTGGCCGGCATCTCGGCGATGGCTTACATCCCCATGGCGCTCCTCTTCACGCCCGACTCCTGGACGGGTTTCGGCCCGTTCGCTTTTCAGACCAGCCGGATTCTTCATTACCTGGCGTACTTCCTGATCGGGGCCTGCGCCGGAGCCTGGGGTGTGGACCGGGGGCTGCTTGCGCGGGATGGAAAACTCGCGCGCCGCTGGCCGCTCTGGGCGTTGGCGGCCCTGGTCCTGTTCGCAGTCGCCGAGGCGCCCGCCATTCGCGGCGGCGCATCGTGGAGGTGGGCGGCGGACGTTGGATTCGTTCTCTCCTCGGCGGCATCGAGCTTCGCATTCCTGGCGCTGTTCATCCGTTGGGGGGGCCGGCGCTCCCGCCTGTGGGACAGTCTGAGCGCGAATTCATACGGGATCTTTCTGCTGCACTACCCGTGCGTGAGCTGGCTGCAATACGCGCTCCTCCCTGCGTCGCTCCCCGCGATTGTCAAGGGCGCCGCCGTTTTCCTCGGGGCGCTGGCGGTAAGTTGGGGCGCGGCGTCGGGAATCCGCCGCATTCCGGCGGTGGCGCGGGTGGTGTAGACGCAGTCGCAGTGTTCGCGCCGGTGTAAATTCTCAACTTTTTAGTTCGCACCCGGAGCCGCATCCGCCCTTGCGCCCTCCGCCTGCCTGCTGTTATCGTCGAGTCAGTCAGACTCACTCCATGACTTCGACCATCGCCGGCAAGGAAGAAGAACTTCACTGGCTGGCTCTCAAACTGATCCCCGGTCTGGGTACCAGGAACTCGGGGAAACTGCTGGACCGTTTCCGGACCCCGCAGGCCATTTTCCGCGCGTCGCGCTCGGAGCTAGAAGGCGCCGGGCTGAGCGGCGGGGTGGCGCAGTCCATCACCAGCGGCTGCACCTTCGAAGACGCCGTGGTGCAGCAGGAACGGATGATGGAAGCCGGCGCCGTGCTGGTTACCCTGGGCGATCCGCGCTATCCCCGGCCCTTGCGGGAGATTTTCGATCCGCCGATTGCGCTGTTCGCGCGCGGCCGGGTGGAACTGCTCGGGCCGCTGTCGCTGGGCATAGTCGGCACGCGCCGCCCCACGCCCTACGGACTGGCGGCGGCGGAGCGGCTTTCGGCGGACCTGGCCCACACCGGTCTTGCGATTGTCAGCGGGATGGCGCGCGGCATCGACACCGCCGCCCATAAGGGGGCGCTCTCGGTGGGCGGCGAAACCATCGCCGTGCTCGGCTGCGGCGTCGATGTGGTGTACCCTTCGGAGAACCGCAAGCTGGCGGCCGATCTCGCGGCGAAGGGGCTGATCGTTTCCGAATTCCCCATGGGCGCGGTGGCGTTTCCGCAGAACTTTCCCATCCGCAACCGCATCATCAGCGGTATGAGCGTGGGCGTGATGGTGGTCGAAGGGGCGCAATACAGCGGATCGGCAATCACCGCGAAACTGGCCATGGACCAGGGCCGGGAAGTGTTTGCCGTGCCCGGGAATATCACCTCGAAACTGAGCTGGGGCCCCAATCTTCTGATCAAGCAGGGCGCCCGGCTGGTGCAGGACTGGAACGACGTGATCGCCGATCTTCCCGCCGACGCGCGCCGCCATCTCATTGAAAAGGGGCGGCAACGCATTCTCGGCGAAGAGGGCGCAACCGCCGGGCAGGGACAGGCGTCTCTACTGGAAGGGGCCGGGCCGGAGCTGAATGAAACCGCCCGCCTGGCGCTTGCGGCGCTGCGCGTCGACAGCGCCATCCACCTGGACGATCTCCTGGAGGTTGTGCCGGATACGTCGCCTTCCGAGCTGATCGCGGCGCTCTTCGAGCTGGAAATGCTAGGCTTGGTGAAGCAGCTCCCCGGGAAGAACTTCGTTAAAGTGTGGTAACGTCAACTGGGTAATCCGGTGGCAGCGCCACCGTCGCGATGGAGGGTTCGCGAAATTTCAAAAAGTCTCCTATGGCAAAAGCTCTTGTAATCGTGGAATCGCCCGCGAAGGCAAAAACGATCAACAAATACCTGGGCAAGCAGTTCGTGGTCAAGGCTTCGCTCGGGCATATTATGGATCTTCCCAAGCGGGATCTGGCGGTCGATGTCGACCATGGGTTCGAACCGCGGTACGAGGTGATCGAAGGGAAGAAGAAGCTCATCCAGGAACTCAGGCAGGCTGCCAAGGGTGTGGACGACATCTACCTCGCGGCCGACCCGGATCGCGAGGGCGAGGCCATTTGCAGCCACCTGCAGGAAGTTTTGCGGGAGGGCAAAAAGAACGGCCCGCACATCTACCGGGTGATGTTCAACGAGATCACCAAGAAGGCCATTCTGAAGGCCTTCGAAAATCCCGGCCAGGTCAACGTGGCGCTGGTGGACGCACAGCAGGCGCGCCGCGTGCTCGACCGCCTGGTGGGCTACAAGATCTCCCCGCTGTTGTGGGACAAGGTGCGGCGCGGACTCTCCGCCGGCCGCGTGCAAACCGTGGCGCTCCGCCTGGTGGTCGAGCGCGAGCGCGAAATCCGCGCCTTCCTGAAGCGGGAATACTGGACCATCGACGTCGACCTGGCGGCCAAGAAGCCGCCGGTGCTGGTTGCGCGCCTCCTCAAGCGCAATGACGAGACCCCCGAAGTCGGCAACCAGGAGACCGCCGACGCCCTCGTCAAGGCCCTGGAAGGCGCCGAGTACACGGTCCGGAGCGTCGCCACGCGTGAGAAACGGCGCCATCCCGTGGCCCCATTTATCACCTCCACCTTGCAGCAGGAAGCCTCGCGCAAGCTGCGCTTCAGCGTCAAGCGGACCATGATGCTGGCCCAGCGCCTGTACGAAGGCGTCGAGGTGGGCAAGGAATCCGTGGGCCTGATCACCTACATGCGCACCGACTCGGCGCGCATCTCCGAAGACGCCATCCACGACGTTCGCTTCTTCATCGACGAGCGCTACGGCAAGGAGTTCCTGCCGGATGCGCCCAATTTCTACAAGTCCAAGAAGGACGCCCAGGATGCCCACGAGGCCATCCGGCCCACCTCCATGGCCTACGCTCCCGAGATGGTGGAGAAGTACCTGGCCGAGGACGAGATGAAGCTCTACCGGCTCATCTGGAACCGCTTCGTGGCGTGCCAGATGCTGCCGGCGCTCTACGACCAGACCACCATCGACGTCGGCGCCCGCGGCAGCGACGGCGTGGACTACACCTTCCGCTCGACCGGCAGCGTCCTCAAGTTCGAGGGCTTCCTCAAGGTCTACCAGGAAGGCAAGGACCAGGCCGACGAGGAAGACGAGGAGATGAAGCATCGGCTGCCCGCGGTGGCCGAAGGCGAGTGTCTGCGCTTCAAAGCCATCAAGCCGGAACAGCACTTCACCGAACCTCCGCCGCGCTACAACGAAGCCACGCTGGTGAAACGCCTCGAGGCCGACGGCGTGGGACGCCCGTCCACCTACGCGTCCATTCTGTCCACCATCCAGGAGCGGGAGTACGTCAAGAAGGAAGGCGGCCGCTTCTCGCCCACAGAGCTGGGCATGGTGGTGACCGACCTGCTGCTCGAGAGCTTCGACGACATCTTCGATGTGAGCTACACCGCGCGCATGGAAGAGGAACTCGACGAAATCGAGGACGGCAAGCTGGACTGGCGCGCCGCCATGAGCGAGTTCTACGAGCGCTTCGACAAGGATTTGAAGCACGCCGAAGAGCACATGACCAACGTCAAGCGGATGGAGAAACCCACCGGCCAGACGTGCGACAAGTGCGGCAAGCCCCTGGTGATCAAGTGGGGACGCCATGGCAGCTTCATCGCCTGCACCGGCTATCCCGAGTGCACCTACACCCGCGAACTGACGGTGGACCTGCCCGACGTCGACAACGCGGATCTCTCCGAACAGGGCGAAGAGGAGTATTGCCAGAACTGCGGCCGGCCCATGGTGCTCAAGAAGGGCCGCTTCGGCACGTTCCTGGCCTGCACCGGATACCCCGATTGCAAGACCACTAAACAGATTGGCGGGGCGCAGAAGAAGCCCGACCAGCTCATCGACGAGAAGTGCCCGCAGTGCGGCAATCAGATGGTTGTCAAGACCGGGCGTTTCGGCGAATTCACCGCTTGCGGCAACTACCCCGCCTGCAAGTACGTGAAGCAGAAAACCATCGGCGTGAAATGCCCGGAGTGTTCCGAGGGCGAGATCATCGAGCGGCGTTCCCGCAAGGGCAAGACGTTCTACGGTTGCAACCGCTATCCCGACTGCAAGTTCGTGGCTTGGGGCAAGCCGGTTCCCGAAAAGTGCCCCGAATGCGGCAGCCCATACATGGTGGAGAAGTGGCTCAAAGCCGGCGCCGTGTGGCAGTGCCCCAACGCCGAGTGCAAGCACAAGACGCCGGCTCCCACTGCCCCCACGGCCGCATAGGTCTTCGACCGTGCGAGGCTGCGCTCTCACGCGGAGCCGCTACCGCAAAGGAGCGACCAAACGGCTGCTCCCCAATGGAGAATCGAAGCAATCCGATGACTTCCGGCAGCTTAGTGCGCCGCGTCGAAGTGGATGCAAAAATGCTGACTGCTGAGAGCCGGCCACCCCCTGCGCATCTTCAAAAAGGTACTGAATTGGACTTGCAAGCAGTAACTCAAGCAGTTGCCCCCGGTTCGATGGCGGGATATACCTTAGCGGTTTCCGGTTAGATCCGGACGGCGGTACCGAGTCACCGGAAACTGCGGATGAACTACGATAAGCAGTTTGTTTTCAATCGACTACGAGATACACCCATCAGGTGAGTCAAGCCTGTTCAACCTCTTGCAAGTACCGTCCCTAGCTTACCTCCGCCGGTTTCCAAGTGTTTCGCCGCGCCGGTTACAAACAATTGCAGGTATCAGCTCTACCCTCGGAGGGTTAGGTCAACCTACCCACATAATAGCGGTTGAATAAGGTTTTGATATCGGATACTTTTTAAACCACATGAGGAAACCGCTGGCCTATCCGGTGTGCGGGAACGGGAATCGGGAGGCGCATGGCTCTCCCAATTCGAAAACCCATCACCGGGCCCGGCCGCTGACTCACCTCGAAAAGGAGGGCTGAAAATGATCAAGCTGTATCGAAGCGCGATCCATTTCGACCACTGGATAGCCTATTCACCGGCTACCGGCTGGACCATGTTCCCAGCCCGTCGGGAAGGCTGGCACGATCGCCGGCCCGCCCACGGCATCGATCCTCTCTACCTGCGGGAAGTTCCGTTACGGCTGGCATTCAACACCGGCCTGCCGGGCACGACCGAAACCCTTAAAGTGGCCGCCTGAACCGCTATTTCCTTCGCACCGAAATGGCAAGGAGCCGGTGAACCCGGTACCGTCTTATGAATCTCAGGAAGGAAAACATGGCACGCTCCCTTTCCGCCGCGGGGCGTACGGCGGGTGAAGCCTCCCCCGCGGCATCCCGCCACTCCGTGCATCGCATGGAAGCCCGTTCGGAACGCGGGGCCAACGGGTATCGACTCGATTCCACCACTGTCGCCCTGGTCGGCCTGAACGCTCAGGATCAAGCTTCCCTGAAAATGATTCTGAGGGGTTTCCAAAGCCCCCACGCCCCGGCTTTCACATGGCACGTCCAGCCCGAGTCGAGCGTCCAATCGGTTCTGGCGGCCATCCACCGCGAGCCCATCGCCATCGTGATCTGCGACCGCGATTGGGTGGAGGACGATTGGAAATCCCTGCTCGATCAGTTCGCCGGCCTTGACCGGCCACCCATGCTGATCGTCACTTCCCGCCTGGCCGACGACCGCCTCTGGGCCGAGGCCCTCAACCTGGGCGCGTATGACGTCATCGCCAAGCCGTTCGACGCTTCCGAGGTGGTTCGCATCGCCGGATTGGCCTGCGCGCATTGGAACCAGTGCGAAGGCGGGCGCCCCGCCGTGATGCACTCGGTCGCCTGAACGCCGCGGCGCCACAACTCTCCCCGGTGAACCCGGACGCGCGCCGGGCCACCCATTGCGGCGGTAAGCGGGGGCTGCAAAGGCTCCCGCTCCGTCGTGCCATGCCCTCTCTTGCCGCGGCCCGATTCGGCGCCCCGCGCGTCGACCGAGCGCGCCGCTCCGTCGTGCCGTTTCGTCTCTTGCCGCGGCCCGATTCGGCGCCCCGCGCGTCGGCCGAGCGCGCCGCTCCGTCGTGCCGTTTCGTCTCTTGTTGCGGCCCGATTCGGCGCCCCGCGCGTTCAACCGAGCGCGCCGCTCCGTCGTGCCGTTTCGTCTCTTGCCGCGGCCCGAGTCGGCACCCCGCGTGTCGACCGGGCGCCCCGCTCCGTCGTGCCGCTTCGTCTTCTGCCGCACCCGCCCGGATGGGAATCTCCGTTTCGAAATGGACTAAAATGGACCATGCGGCTTTTCCATTGGACCCGTGCCAAATCGGTATTCATGCCCGAATTCGACGCGGAACATCGGAACCTGTACCAACTGGGGGAGAGTCTGCACCAGGGGTGGAGCGCGGGTGCTCCGTCCGAGGCGATGATTCCGTCCGTGCGGGCTCTGTTGGCCGCCGCCGAGGACCATTTCGCCCATGAGGAACGGCTCATGAAAGAGGCGCGCTATCCCCTCCTGAACTGGCACAAGCGCCAGCACGAGACCGCTCGCAACGCCGCCAGGCCGCTGGTGGCACGCATCGAAGCAGGCGACCGCCGGGCGGTGAAAGAACTGCTGGAGTTGCTTTCGGGATGGATGAAAGACCACCTTGCCGTGGCCGACAGGATGATGGCCGCCGCCCTGCGCGCCTTCGCGCGGGCCAGCGTGGCGTGATCCACCGCGGAGTGCTGCTGGCGGCCGCTGCCCTCGCCACAGTGTTCGTGGAAACGGTTCCCGCCCAGCCGCCGGAATTCGAGGCGGCTTCCGTCAAGCCCAACTCCTCCGGCGAAAGGCGTTCGGGCACCAGCACCTCCCGGGGCCAGACCCGCCTGGACAACATCTCCTTGGGCGCCTTGCTCCAATTGGCGTTCGAACGTCCGCGATTACTCGCTCTCCGGCCCGTCCTGGCTGGATTCCGAACGGTTCGACGTCGTGGCCAAGATTCCCGCTTCCGCGAGCCGGGCGCAGGTCCCGGCCATGCTCCAGGAGCTTCTCAAGAGCCGTTTCGGATTGGCGTTCCACTGGGAACCCAAGCAGATCTCGGGCTATGCCCTGGTGGCCGCCGTGAAGGGGGTCAAGATCCGGCCCGTCGAGTCCACCGGCGAAAGCTCCAATTCCACCGGCGACGGCATGATCCAGGTGCGGCAAATATCGATGGAGGGGTTTGCCCGCCTGCTGGAGAAAGCTCTCGACCGGCCCGTGCAGGATCTGACCGGGATGCCGGGCGTCTTCAATCTCGACCTGAGCTGGACGCCCGACGAGGCGCCCGCCGCGCCGTCCGAAGACGTCCCGGCGCCGTCCCTGTTCACCGCGCTGCAGGATCAGCTCGGCCTCCGCTTGCGTGCCCAGAAGGTTACCATCCGTACGCTGGTGGTGGACCATGTGGAACGGGTCCCGTCGGCCAACTGACGGCGTGCGCCCGGTCGTGGCATACTGTTGGTTTGATGCGCAAACACCTGACCTTGACACTCGCCGCGGCAGCCTGCGCGCTGCTGATCGGATGTTCGTCGTCCAACGAATCCAAGAAGGCCGAGGAGCGGCAGGCGCCGCCCGCCGCCGCGCCCGAAACCCCCAAGCCCGCCGAGGCGCCCGTGCCCGCCGAACCGGCGAAACCCGAAGCTAACAAGGCCGCCGCGGGCGCGCTGCCCGACAAGGCCCCCGCCGTTTACAAAGTGAATATGGACACCTCCAAGGGTATGGTGGTGATGGAGTGCCAAAAGGCCTGGTCGCCCAAAGGCGCCGATCACTTCTACGACCTCGTGAAGATGCACTTCTACGACGGCGTGCGCTTCTTCCGCGTCATCCGCGGCTTCATGGCCCAGTTCGGCATCAACGGCACGCCCATGACGGACCGCCTCTGGGCCGACGCCAACATTCTGGACGACCCGCCCGCCGGACGGCACAACACCCGCGGCATGGTTACCTACGGAAGAACCGGCGCGCCCAACTCGCGCAGCACGCAGTTGTTCATCAACTACGGCGACAACAGCCGGCTGGACCCCGACGGCTTCACGCCAGTCTGCATGGTGACTTCCGGCATGGAGGCGGTGGACCAGTTCTGGGCCGGTTACGGCGAGGCACCCGATCAGACGGCCATGCACGCCCAGGGCAATGCCTACTTGACCGCCCAGTTTCCCCATCTCGACTACATCAAAACCGCGACCATTGTGCTACAGTAATAAAGACCCCGCCCCGATCCGAAGGGGACCAGGAAGTTATCGATACAGGGTCGAATTCGAACGACGCGGCCCGGCGGGCTCACAAACCCCGCCGGGTTTTTTTACTTTGGCGATGCGGTCGTGCGCAAAACCCGGGGACAGACGGAACGTTCACCGGGTTTCCGGGAAGCCCGCGCCACGCTTTCCCGCCGGAGTTTCCGGAACTTCGCGCTGGGTTCCCGCGTATTCGATCAAGAAGGGATCGTTGGATGACAATTTCGATGAAACGTCTGCTGTTCGCCGCCGGCCTGCTCGGCCTCACCTCGCTGGCCGCCATGGCCCAGCCGCCGAGTCCCCAGGAGAAACCCGCCGAAAGCCGCACCCTGAGAGTCAAGATGAACTACACCGGCGCCGGCACGGTGGACGAGAAACACAAGATCTTCCTATTCGTGTTCGATAGCCCGAGCTTCATTCAGGGCGGATCCATGCCGATCGGTGGAGGCGTGACTGCCGCCAAGGACGGAACCGTGACGGTATCGAACCTCTCCGTTTCGCCGGTCTACGTGGTGGCCGCGTTCGACCCCACCGGCAAGTATGACGGGATGTCCGGCCCACCGCCATCCGGCGCCTCAATGGGCATGTACATGGACGCTTCCGGAGCGCCCGGGCCGGTGAAAATCGACCCCGGGAAGACCGCCGAAATCACCGTCGCGTTCGACGATTCTTTCAAGATGCCGTAGCGCGGCCGGCCTCAGGCCACCGTCTTGGGTTGGTGGATTTCCTGCAAGCTCCACACGCGGATGGGGTCGCGCAACTTGGCGGCCACGGCACTGGCGGCCGCCCGCGCCCCGCTCATGGTGGTGATGCAGGGCACGCGATAGATCACCGCGCTGCGCCGGATCGCCTTTTCGTCCTGGAACGCCGGCGCGCCGCTGGTGGTGTAAATGGCGAGTTGAATCGACCCGCCCTTCAGCAGGTCCACCACGTTGGGACGCCCTTCGTTCACCTTGAACACCGTCTTGCAGGTCAGGCCCGCGTTGCGCAACGCCGCCGCCGTGCCGCGCGTGGCCACAAGCTGGAAGCCCAGGGCGGCGAATTTCTTCGCCACGTCCACGCCTTCCGCCCGGTGATGCTCGTTGACGCTGATGAATACCGTGCCCTTCTCGGGCAGTGGCGTGCCCGCGCTGATCTGGGCCTTGAGAAACGCCTCGCCGAAGTTGACTCCCACGCCCATCACCTCGCCCGTGGAACGCATCTCCGGCCCCAGCACCGGGTCCACGCCGTGGAACTTGTTGAACGGGAATACCGGCGATTTCACGAAGTCCTGCGGCACCGGGAGCGTCCCCTCCGTTTTGCCGCCCGTAAGCTGCGCGTAGTCCGCCAGCTTGCGGCCCCACATCAGGCCCACCGCGATCTTGGGCAGCGGCACGCCCGTGGCCTTGCTCACATACGGCACCGTGCGCGAGGCCCGCGGGTTCACTTCCAGCACATACACTTTGCCGTTCTGAATGGCGTACTGCACGTTCATCAGCCCGATCACGCGCAGCGCCTTGGCCAGGCGCACGGTGTAGTCCTCGATGGTGCGGATCGTCTCCGGCTCGAGCGATTGCGGCGGCAGCACGCAGGAGCTGTCGCCGGAATGCACGCCCGGCCTCCTCGATGTGCTCCATTATCCCGGCGATCAGAACGCTCTCGCCGTCCGCCAGCGCATCCACGTCGATTTCCGTCGCGTCTTCCAGAAAGCGGTCGACCAGCACCGGCCGCTCCTGCGAGAAGGTGACGGCCTCGCGCATGTACTGGCGGATCATTTCCTCGTCGTAGGCGATCACCATGGCGCGGCCGCCCAGCACGTAACTGGGCCGCACCAGCACCGGGTAGCCGATGCGGCGCGCCACTTCGCAGGCCTCTTCCACGCTGGTGGCCGTGCCGTTTTCGGGCGCCGGAATGGCCAGACTGGTCGAGCAGCGCGCCGAACAGTTTGCGGTCCTCGGCCAGGTCGATATCGGCCGGATCGGTGCCGATGATCGGCACGCCCAGCCGCTTGAGCGGCAGCGCCAGGTTGAGCGGCGTCTGCCCGCCGAACTGCACGATCACGCCGTCGGGCTTTTCCGTGTCGGCGATGTTGAGCACGTGTTCCAGCGTCAGCGGCTCGAAGTACAGCCGGTCGCTGGTATCGTAATCCGTCGAGACGGTCTCCGGATTGCAATTCACCATGATCGATTCCACGCCCAATTCCTGCAGCGCGAACGACGCATGGCAGCAGCAGTAGTCGAACTCGATGCCCTGGCCGATGCGGTTCGGCCCGCTGCCCAGGATCATCACCTTCTTGCGGGCCGACGGTTCGGCCTCGCAGGCGCTCTCGTAGTTGGAGTAGAGATACGGGGTGAAGCTTTCGAACTCCGCGGCGCAGGTATCCACGCGGCTGAAGACCGCCCGGACGCCCAGCTCCTTGCGCCGCTGGCGTACGGCAATCTCGTCCTTCCCCCAGGTCTTGGCGAGTTGCACGTCCGAGATGCCGAAGCGCTTGGCGCGGCGGAACAACTCCGCGGTGGCCGTCTCCAAACCCGCCCCCGGAAGCTGCATTTCGAAATCCACCACCTGCTTCATCTGCTCCAGGAACCACGGGTCGATGGCGGTGTGCTCGCGGATCTGCTCGTTGGTCCAGCCCTGCGTCATGGCGAAGCGGATGTAGTTCAGGCGGTCCGGCGTGGGGGTGATGAGCTTCTGCGGAATCAGGGAAGCATCCAGCTTATCCGTGCCGAACGCCTTGCCCGTCTCCAGGCTGCGCATGCCCTTTCCACAGCGCTTCCTTAAAGGTGCGGCCGATGGCCATCACCTCGCCCACCGACTTCATCTGCGTGCCCAGGGTCGGGTCCGCACCGGGAAATTTTTCGAACGCCCACTTGGGAATCTTGGCCACCACGTAGTCGATGGTCGGTTCGAAACAGGCCGGGGTCTTGCGGGTGATGTCGTTGGGGATCTCGTCCAGCCGGTACCCCACGGCCAGCTTGGCGGCGATCTTGGCGATGGGGAACCCGGTGGCCTTCGACGCCAGCGCCGAGCTGCGCGACACGCGCGGGTTCATCTCGATGATCACCATGCGCCCGTTCTGCGGGTTGATGGCGAACTGCACGTTGCTGCCGCCCGTATCCACGCCGATCTCGCGCAGGCAGCGCAGCGCGCCGTCGCGCATCATCTGGTATTCGCGGTCGGTGAGCGTCTGCGCCGGGGCCACCGTGATGGAATCGCCGGTGTGCACGCCCATGGGGTCGAAATTCTCGATGGAACAGACGATGATGCAGTTGTCCGCCAGGTCGCGCATCACCTCCAGCTCGAATTCCTTCCACCCCAGCGCGCTCTCTTCGATCAGCACCTCGTGCACCGGCGAGAGCGCCAGCCCGCGCTCCAGGATCTCGGCCAGTTCCTCGCGGTTGTAGGCGATGCCGCCGCCCGTGCCGCCCAGCGTGAAACTGGGGCGCAGGATGCACGGGTAGCCGATGCGCTCGGCGAACGCCTCGCCGTCCTTGATGTTGCGGATCAGTTGCGATTGCGGCGTCTCCAGGCCGATCTTCCGCATGGCGTCCTTGAACAGCAGGCGGTCCTCGGCCTTCTTGATGGCGTCGATTTTGGCGCCGATGAGTTCCACGCCGTAATGGTCCAGCACGCCCGCCTCGGCCAGTTCCACCGAGAGATTCAGGCCGGTCTGCCCGCCCACCGTGGAGAGCAGCGCGTCGGGCCGCTCGCGCTTGATGATCTCTTCGAGGTACGGCCGCGTCAGCGGCTCCACGTAGGTCCGGTCCGCCAGGTTCGGGTCCGTCATGATGGTCGCCGGGTTCGAGTTGACCAGAATGACTTCGTAGCCGTCGGCCCGCAGCGCCTTGGCCGCCTGCGTGCCGGAGTAATCGAACTCGCAGGCCTGGCCGATGACGATGGGGCCGGAGCCGACGATCAGGATGCGGTGGATGTCATTGCGTCTGGGCATCGGCTATTTTCCGCTCATGAGTTTCACGAAATCGTCGAACAGGTAGTGCGAGTCGTGCGGGCCGGGCGCGGCCTCGGGATGGTATTGCACGCAGAAGGCCGGGTATTCCCGGTGGCGGAAGCCTTCCAGCGTGTGGTCGTTGAGATTCACGTGGGTGAGTTCGATGCGGCGGGCGTCGAGCGAGTCCGGGTCCACCGCGAACCCGTGATTGTGGGAGGTGATTTCCACGCGTCCGGTGACGTTGTTGCGCACCGGGTGATTGGCGCCGCGGTGGCCGAACTTGAGCTTGTAGGTCTTGCCGCCCAGCGCCAGCCCGAGCAACTGGTGGCCGAGGCAGATTCCGAAGATGGGCTTGCGGCCGATCAGCTTGCGGATGTTGGCCACCTGCGTTGTGAGCGGCTCGGGATCGCCCGGCCCGTTGGAGAGGAATACGCCATCGGGCGCCAGCGCCAGCACGTCCTCGGCGGAAGTAAGCGCGGGCACCACGGTCACACGGCAGCCGGTGTGGACCAGGCGGCGCAGGATATTCCGCTTGATGCCGAAATCGTAGGCCACCACGTGGAAGCGCGGCTCGGCGGCGCGGCCCACGCCTTCCGACGGCGAGCAGGCCTCCACGCCCTCGGTCCACTGGTAGCGCTCGGCGGTGCTCACGCGGCTGGCCAGGTCGAGCCCCGCCATGCTGGGGATGGAGCGCGCTTTTTCGATCAGCCGCCCGGCATCCCGATCGGCCGTGGACAGCACGCCGCGCATCACGCCGCGGGTGCGCAGGTGGCGGACCAGCGCCCGCGTGTCGAGATCGCTGACCACTGGGATTCCCGCCCTGCCCAGAAACCGGTTGGCATCGGTGTCCGACCGCCAGTTGCTCGATATGGACGAGAATTCGCGCACCACCAGGCCTTCGATGTAGGGCCGCGCGGATTCGTCGTCCTGCGCGCTGGTGCCGTAGTTTCCGATCTGCGGGTTGGTGAGAATGACGATCTGGCCGGAGTAGGAGGGGTCGGTGAAAACCTCCTGGTAGCCCGTGAGCGCGGTATTGAAGACCACCTCTCCCGAGCGCTCGGCGGACGCACCAAAACCGCGGCCCTCGAAGACCGAACCGTCTTCCAGGGCGAGCATTGCGGAATTCAAGTTAGGTTGTTCCTCCGTGGGAGTGGATAACCTTCATTCTAACCGAGTCCGCGCGCCCGTGCAGGGGCACTTCGCCTTTATGGAGGATACGGCGGACACGATTACTGCGCCCTGGAGCTGTCTTTCGGTTTGCGGCGTATTTTGGAAGCGCGTGGGCACAGTCCGTCCCCTCCGGCCAGTCCCGCGGAAGCGCGCTGGCGAAGCTCGCGATTTCACTGTTTCATCATTTTTTTCATTGACTTCCGATCTGGTTCGGATTACAATTCGTTGTCATTCGTGTAACCGGATCTGTTCTTCCGGTTTCGAGGTTAGTCCGGTCCACCATGCGAAACAAGGGGTTTCCGCAGGGCCCGGTGTGTTCGTTTTGGAGCGGGTTGGCGTACGGCGGGGTGACTGTTCTCATTCTCGCGGCTCCAGTCTGCAACCCGAGTTGAGACTTCATGAGGAGACAACAACCATGTTGTTTAGGATGATCCGAGGAGATCGAAATCTCGCGGCGGCCCTGGTGGGCGCCGTGCTGATGTTTTGCGCTGTCACGCCGCAAGCCAAAGCCCAGGCGGTTGCCGTAGCCGAAGTAGACGGACACGTTGCCGACCCCAGCGGCCAGGCTATCGTGGGCGCCACGGTGAAGATGACGCAATTGGACAAGCACCAGGTCCGCACGGCCACGACGGATTCCACCGGCCGGTACTCCATGCCGAACCTGGCCATCGGCCCCTACAGGCTGGAAGTCGCGGCCCCTGGATTTAAGGAGTACGTTCAGACGGGCATCGAGTTGCAAGTCGCCAGCAACATCGAGATCCCCGTCACGATGACCATCGGCGCGGTCACCGAGAGCGTTTCGGTGACCGCCAACGCCGCCATGGTCGAAACCAAGGATAGTTCGATCGGCCAGGTCATCGGCACGCGGTCCATCGAGGACCTGCCGCTGAATGGCCGCAATCCCACCCAGTTGCTCCAACTCACGGGCGCCGGAACGACCACCATGAACCTGAACGGCGGCGATCTGACGGGCAGCAAGAACATGGGCGGGTCCAACGGTTCCGGCCAGTTCTCGGTGGCCGGCGGCCAGGCCAACGGCGTGAATTTCCTGCTGGATGGCGGCGACAATAACGACAACTTCAGCAACGTGAACCTGCCGATTCCTTTCCCGGATGCCATCCAGGAATTCAATGTGCAGACCAGCGGCTTGCCGGCGCAGTACGGGTTGCATCCCGGCGGCGTGGTCAATATCGTGACCAAGTCCGGCGCCAACGCCCTGCACGGCGATGCCTTCGAGTTCCTCCGCAACGGCGACCTCAACGCCCGGCCCAAAGGCGACGCCTATGCATCGCAACCGGTCCGCGACACGCTCAAGCGCAACCAGTTCGGCGGCACCGCCGGCGGCAGGATCGTCAAGGACAAGCTGTTCTTCTTCGGCGGATACCAGGGTACCCGCCAGCGCAGCGACCCGGGCGTAAACACCGCCTACACCCCCACCGCGGCGACGCTCAAGGGCGACTTCAGCGTGGTGGACAGCACCGCCTGCCTCAAGGCGGCGAAGACCCTGGTTGACCTCACGAAGACGCCGTACCCCGGCAACCAGATCCCGGCTACCGCGTTCGACGCCGCCGGGCTGAAGCTGGCCTCGTCCTATCTCCCGGTTTCGTCCGATCCTTGCGGCAAGGAACTCTATGGCAACCCCGCCAACAACCCCGACGATCAGTGGGTGGGACGCATCGACTGGGCAGTCAGCGACCGGCACAACTTCTACGGCCGCTACTACCTGTACGACTACATCGCGCAAGCCGTATTCGACGGCAAGAACGCCCTCACCACCTCGGCGAACGGAAACAACCAGCGTTCCCAGACCGGGACCATCGGCGACACCTACACCTTCGCCGCCGGCCAGGATGTGAACTCTTTCCACGCCACCGCCAACCGGCGCCGCAATAACCGCTCGGCCGCCACCAACCTGTTCAGCCCCAAGGATCTGGGCGTGAACATGTTCATCAATATTTCGGACTACACGCAGCTCAGCGTCAGCGGGTACTCGGGCGGCGGGTTCAACGTCGGTTGCGGCTCCTGCGCTCTTTCGGCTTTCGACGACAACACCTACCAGGTGGCGGACGATTTCACCATGATCCGCGGCAAGCACCAGTTCCAGTTCGGCTTCGACGGCCGCAAGGTGCAGTTCAATTCCTTCAACTACCAGCAGGCCAACGGCCAGTTCACCTTCAACGGCACCTACTCGGGCGACGGCCTGGCGGACCTGTTGACCGGCCGCTTCAGCGGGCTGACCGACGGCAACGTGATTTCCGATTACATTCGCGACACCGCCGTGGCCGCTTACGCGCAGGACTCCATCCACGTCGCGAAAGGCTTCAGCGTCAACCTCGGCATCCGTTGGGAACCGTCCGAGTCGGCTTACGATAAGCAGGGCCGCGGCAACCAGTTCAGTTGGCCGCTGTTCGCGCAGGGCTGGCACAGTACGGCTTACAACGGCACTGCGCCGGCGGGCCTGATCTTCACCACCGACACCGCGCAGGATCCCTACGGCAAGGCTTTAACCGCCAACCATTGGGCCTTGTTCTCGCCCAGACTCGGACTGGTTTGGGATCCCAAGGGCGACGGCAAGCAGACCATCCGCGCGGCGTTCGTTCTGATCCACGACACCGCCCAGATGTTCTACCCCGAGCGCTGGACCACCAACGCGCCGTACGTCTCTTCCCTCACCATCAACAGCGGCGAGTATTCCACGACCAGCGGACCGTTCTCCAATCCCTTCCTGGGCTACCCGGGGGGCGACCCGTTCCCCGGCCACGCGGTCTTCCCGTCCGCGGGCACGTACGTCAGCGTTCCGCCTAGCGTCATCCCGCAGTACATGATGCAGTGGAACCTCAGCTACCAGCGCCAGGTGGCCGCCGACTGGCTGGTGACCGCCAACTACATGGGCAACGCCACCCGTCACATCTGGGGATCCACCGACGTCAACTACTCCGTTCCCACCATCCCCGGCGCCACCGCCGCTAATGCCAACAGCCGCCGGCTCACCGTCCTGGCCAACCCCACGCTGGGAGCCATGTACTCCGACATTCAGCAGACCGACGATGGCGGCAACGGCGAATACCACGGCTTGCTGGTATCGGCCCTGCACCGTCTCTCCCACGGAGTCAACCTCAACCTCAACTACTCCTGGAGCCACTGCTCCAGCTCCTGGGATTACGCCGGAGAACTGGCGGGCGTGCTCTACCAGAATCCCACCAACCGGAAAACCGGCGAGCGCGGCGCCTGCGGCTTCGACCACCGGCAGAACTTCGTAGCCACTCTGGTCGCCACCAGCGGCGGAGTCGGCTCCGGCGTAGCGAAGAACATCACGCGGGGTTGGCAGCTTTCGCCCCTCGTCAACCTGTTCACCGGCGCCCCCATCCAGCTTAGTGACGGCGGCAAGGATATCTCCCTCAGCGCCCAGCTCCTGGACCGCCCCGAAGTGCTGGTTCCGGGCGCCGTCTACGGCTCTCCGAAGTCCCTCGGCACTTACCTCAACCAGGGCTCGTTCGGGTGCGCCGGCAATGTGGCTCAAAATGCGACCGGCTCCTGCACCGTGTTCAGCGGGCAGTTCGGCAACCTGGGGCGCAACTCCATCTATGCTCCGGGCACCATTCAATGGGACATGGCCCTCAGCCGGCGCTTCAAGTTGAAGGAGCGGATGAGCATGGATGTCCGCTCCGACTTCTTCAACATCATGAACCACGCCAACTGGAATGGCCCGTCGAGCAGCCTTACGGCCAGCACGTTCGGCGAAATCACCGGTTTCGGCTCACCCCGTATTATTCAGTTGTCCGCGAAGTTCTTCTTCTGATTTGCGGCGGGCAGGCGGCCTTCGGGTTGCCTGCCCGCTTTCCTGCCGCGGGCCGCTCGCTAACGCTCGCGGTTCTGTCCGGCACCGCGAGCGTGAGCGAGCGGCCCGGCATTGGCGCCAAACACGCGGGCTGAGACCTAGATCCCTTCCAGAAACTCCCTCACCTGGCCCGCGAACTCCTCCGGCCGGTCGTCAAACACAAAATGGCTGGCGCCCTCGATCTGCGCTGGTCGGCAATTGGGGAAGCGCGCCGCGAAGCCGCGGGTCACGCTCTCCGGCTGCATGTCGAGGCTTCCGTGGATCGCCAGACCCGGCGTCCGTACCGCGCGGAACGCCGCCGAGTAATCGTGGTGCTTGCCCATGCCGCAATAGATCGCCAGCGGCACGTAGCCGGCTTCTGACACATCGCCGGTTTGTGGCGGCGGCCCGCCCGCCGCCGCTCCGTAAAACCTGGCGAACCGCCCGTAGAACTCGCCCGATTCGCTCTCGCTGCGTGCGAAGGCGCGCCGGAAATCGAAATACTCCGCCATGTAGCTTTCGAATTCAGGCCGCATCCCGGCGGGCAACCGGCGGCGCACCAGGTCGAACAGATCGGTCCGCGGGTTAGGCAGGACCGTCAGGTCGGCCGGCGCCACGTAGATCGACGCGCGCACGTGTTCCGGGAACTCGGCGGCGTAGAACGCGGCCAGGAGAGCGCCGAAGGAGTGGCCCATCAGAATGAGTTTGTCGACGCCCAGGATGCGGCGGATGCGCTCGATGTCGGCCACCTGCGCGGGCAGTCCCAGCGTCCGGTTCAGCATCTTCATGTTGGCGTACATATTGGAACCGGAGAACCGCGCGATGGGCCGGCTGGAAAGCCCGCAGCCGCGCTGGTGGTAGTAGATCAGCCGGTAGTCCCGCCCCAGCAGCGCTCCCGCGCGCCACGGCCCCGCCGGAGGAAAGCCCGGCCCGCCGTGGATCACCAGAATGGGCGTCCCCGCGCCTTCCTCGAAGTGATGCAATTCGATGCCCGGCGCCACCAGCCATCGCGCGGCGCTCGCCCCCGCCGGCGTCAACGGTTCGGCGACATCTTTCCCCGCGCGCACGTTGCCCGGCTCGTACATCGGCCCCATCATGGCGTGCCACATCCAGGCCGCCAGCGCCGCGATGGCCACCAACAGGATCGCGCCGCCAATCCAAAGTATCTTGTGCATGAAAGCTCCTTTCGATTACGATTACGACTCCGCCACCAGCGGCAGACAGATCTCCGTGCGCAGTTCATCGGCCGGCACCGTCTGCGGCGAATCGAGATAGAACTCGATGGCCGGGGCGCTGCGCAGTTCCCGTCCCGCGCCCGGCAGCCATTTTCCGGCCAGCTCCGCGTAGGAATCCGACAGGCAACTGTACGGGCCCGTGTGTATCGCCGTGGCATACTCCGCGGCGGGGATCTCGATCACGCCGATCTCTCCCGCCCGCGCCACCGGCCGGTTCACGATCAACGCGGCGTCGTAGCGCAATTTGTCCGGCGGCGTGATGTCGGGGTCGTCGTGGGAGATGCCTACGACGCGCGTCCCCGGACCCAGCAGGCCCTGCCTCGCCGCCCAGGGATAGAGCTTGCTCCAGGCCTTGCCGACTTCGTTGTAGGGTCCCACGTGGCGGACGAACGCCACCCGCATGGCATCCAGCCGCCGCACGCGGAACCCGCTGGCGTGCGACGGAGCGCCGGCGGGCAGGCGCGCCTCGAGCGAGGCTTCGCGGTCCTTGCGAAACTCCGAGGGCGGCATGCCGAACATGTCCGCGAAGGCCCGCGTAAACGATTCGTGGGTTTCGTACCCAGCCTCCAGGGCAATCTCCAGGACCGCGCTTTCCGTGCGCCGCAACTGCCGCGCGGCCCGCTCCAGCCGCAGCCGCCGCACGTGCTCCGCCACCGCTTCGCCCACCATGCCCCGGAAAACCCGGTGGAAATGGAATGGCGAGAAACACGCCACCTCCGCCAGTTCCTCCAGCGTCAGGGAGCCGTCCAGGTTCTGCTGAATGTGGGTCAGCACCTGCGAGATGCGCTCTTGATAGGAGTTCACGGTATCGGGCTTCATGAGATCGAGTCTAGCCTTATCGGACGCGCGTATCTTGATCGTTTTTGCGGAAATGCGCCGCCGGGCGTGGCCCGCTATAATGAGATTTTCCAATCTGAAACTTAGATCCCTCATTTAGGAGTTTTCATGGCTGCGAAGCGCATTGGTATCCTCACGGGAGGCGGCGACGTCCCAGGACTGAATTCCGTGATCAAGACGGTGGTCTACCGCGGAAGCGAGATCGGGTGCGAGGTCATCGGCATTCGCCGGGGCTGGGAAGGGTTGACGCACGTCAACCTCCAGGACCCCGCCAGCCGGTCCCGCTACGTTCTTCCCCTCAACCGGGAGAATACCCGAACCATCGATCGCACGGGCGGCACCTACCTGCATAGCTCGCGCACCAATCCGTCCAAGATGAAGAAAGTCCCGCCGGTTCTGGAAGGGCGGGAATTTCCCAAGAAGGAAACCACCAAGAAGGGCGTGACCTCGACGGTGTTCGACGTCACCTCGGCGGTCCTCAAGAACATCGAGACTCTCGCCCTGGATTACCTGGTGGCCATCGGCGGCGACGACACGCTGAGCTACGCGGCCGAACTCGACCGCCAGGGCATGCATGTGATCGCCGTGCCCAAGACCATGGACAACGACGTGCGAAACACCGAGTACTGCATCGGGTTCTCGACCGCCATCACCCGCGCCATGGACGCCATCGAGCGGCAGCGCACCACGGTCGGGTCGCACGAACGCATCGGCTTGTTCCGCGTGTTCGGCCGCGACGCCGGATACACAGCGCTGTACACCGCCTACGTCACCAGCGTGCGCTGCTGCATCCCCGAGTACAAGGTGGACCTCAAGAAGTTGATCGACCTGCTGGTCACCGACAAGCGCAACAACCCCAGCAACTACTCCCTGGCCATTCTTTCCGAGGGGGCCGAGTGGGAAGGCTACACCGTCAAGGAATACGGAGAGCCGGACGCTTTCGGGCACCGCAAGAAGATGAGCGTGGCCGAGGACCTCAGCAACGAGATCAAGGCAGCCACCGGCGAGGAGACCATCGTCAGCGACCTGACCTACGACCTGCGTTCGGGCAGCGCCGACTTCGTAGACCGCATGGTGGCTTCCACCTTCGCCGGCATGGCCATGGACGCCATCGCGGAAGGCAAGCACGGCGTCATGACCGCCATCAGCAACGGCTGCTACCACCTGGTGGGGATTCCCGATCCCGGGCTTGGACCGCGCTGCGTGGAAGTCGAGACCATGTACAACACCCAGCGATACCGCCCCGTATACGACCACAAGATGGGTCTGCCGATCTTCCTGACGCGGGCCTAGGCCGCGCATGCCCGGATTCGACTGGAAACGCCTCTTCCAGTACCAGCCGCGCGCGCAGCTCACCCCCGAGCTGCGCGCGCGCATTCAGGCTTCGTTCGACGAGGCGTCGCGCGATGAAGAGCATTTTCCCTCCACCATCGATCCGCGCATCTACCACGTGAAGCTGATCGGCGAGCACCTGGGGCCGCTGGCCGGCAAGCGCGTGCTCGACGTGGGATGCGGCAAAGGCCGCTTCGCCCGCCTGTTTCAGGAGCGCGAGCCCGCCGCCGAGATCTGGGGCCTGGACATCTCCGAGGAAATGCTGCGCTTCGTCCCCCCCGGCATCCGGACGCGCGCCGGGAGCATGACCGAATTGCCGTTCGAGGACGGGTTCTTCGACGCCGCCTACGCCACCGAATCCCTGGAACACGCGGTGGAAATCGAAAAGGCCGTCTCCGAGATCTGCCGCGTGGTGAAACCGGGGGGACGCATCGCCGTCATCGACAAGAACGCCCGCGAGTGGGGCCGCCTCGAAACCTCCGAGTGGGAACGCTGGTTCACGCGCCGCGAACTGGAGCGGCTCTTCCGGCGCCACTGCCGCACGGTCACCAGCCGCTTCATTTCCTACTGGGAAGACGTGCCGCCCGACGGGCTATTCCTGGCCTGGCTGGCAATCCGCTAAACCCGGGGACAGACGGAACGTTCACCAGGTTTTCGGGAAGCCCGTACTGATAACGCTGAACTTGGCTGAAGCCATCCGCCCAAAGAACCGGTGAACGTTCCGTCTGGCCCCGGGTTTTGGCCAGCCATGGGACAATGGTCTCTTCTATGCCATTCCAGGAAGTGGTGGAAACCGAAGGCCACCTCATCGACTCGCATATCATGGAGAACGTCTTCGATAAGGTCGTCGAGTATCACGGCCGGTTCGAAGTCGAACAGTTCCGCATTGGCCGCACCAACAGTGAGCCTTCGTATCTCCGGCTGAAGGTGGAAACCTCGGACGCTCCCGCGCTCGACCGCCTGCTGGCCGGCCTGCTGGAGCTGGGCTGCACCCCGGTCGGCAGCGCCGACGCCGTGTTGCGCGAAGTGGAAAGCGACCGCTGCGCTCCCGAGGATTTCTACTCCACCACCAACCACCGCACCTATGTGCGCCTCGGGCAGGAGTGGGTGGAAGTTCAGAATCAGCGCATGGACGCCATGATCGTGGTCGATGGCGCCCAGGCCTTCTGCCGCCGCCTGCGCGATGTACGGCGCGGCGACCGCATCGTGGTGGGTCTGCGCGGCATCCGCGTGGCGCCGGAAGCAAGGAGCGCGACCGCCTGGAGTTCGCCTTCATGTCCAACGGCATTTCCTCGGAACGCCAGGTGGATACCGCCGTCCGGCAGACCGCCGCGCTGGTGCGCCAGGCCATCGAGAGCCATTTCCGAGTGATCGTGGTGGCCGGCCCGGTGGTGGTCCATACCGGCGGCGTCGCGGGCCTCGCGTCCCTCATCCGCAACGGCTGGGTGCAGGCCGTGCTCAGCGGCAACGCGCTGGGCGTGCACGACGTCGAAGCCGCGCTCTTCGGAACCTCGCTGGGCATCCGGCTCTCCGACGGGCGGCAGGAGGAGCACGGCCACCGCAACCACATGCGCGCCATCAACGCCATCTATCACGCCGGCAGCGTGGAGCAGGCCGTGGCCAGCGGCCGGCTGCGCTCCGGCATCCTCTACGAGTGCGTGCGCGCCCACGTCCCCTTCGTGCTGGCCGGCAGCCTGCGCGACGACGGCCCGCTGCCGGAGACCATCACCGATATGAACGCCGCCCAGGACGCCTATGCCCATCAGCTCAAGGGCGCCGGCCTGGTCCTGTGCCTCGGCTCCATGCTGCATTCCATCGCCACCGGCAACATGCTGCCGAGCTGGGTCAAGATCGTGTGCGTGGATATCAACCCGGCGGTCGCCACCAAGGTCAGCGACCGCGGCACCGGGCAGGCCGTGGGAGTGGTCGCCGACGTCGGCATGTTTTTGGACCTGCTTGCAAAGGCTCTCGTATGAAAAACCCTCGCGGAAAACCCGCTTATACCGATGAACATGCCGCTTCCGGCGTGGATGCGCCTCTGCCTGAAATCGAAACCTGGCCCAACCAGTTCGCGGATTACGAGATCGAAATCGTGACGCCGGAATTCACCTCCGTCTGTCCCAAAACCGGTCTCCCCGATTTCGGCAGGATCGCGCTGCGCTACGTCCCCGACCGGCGATGCCTGGAGCTGAAGTCGTACAAAATGTACCTGCTGGCCTATCGCGACCTGGGCATCTTTCAGGAGAACGTCGTGAACCGCGTGCTGCGCGACGTGGTGCGCGCGGCGCGTCCCAGGATGGCCGTCGTGACCGGCGAATTCACGCCGCGCGGCGGCCTTAGCACGGTGGTCACCGCCACCTGGAGCAGGCCGCGTGGAAAGCGCTGAACTCATCGCCATTTTGCGCGAGGTGCGCGAGCAGGTGCGCGTGCGCCATCCCGAAACCGCCGCCCCGGACATTCCTCTGCCGGACCTGATGCCGCTGGTGCATGCGCGCGATTCCGCGTTCGGCAAAGTGGCCGCCATCGGCTCCGTCAACCCCCGCCGCGGCGGCCCGCTCAACCTCCTGGCGCAGGCGGGGAAGCGCCTGGTGTCGCGCGCGCTCGACTGGCACGTCCGCGAGCAGGTGGAATTCAACCGCAAGGCGGTCGCCTCCATGGACGCCACCATCGAGGCGCTGACGGAGAACAACCGCACGCTGTCCGAGATTGCCGGGCGCCTGGCGGACGTCCAGGGCGGGGCCCAGGTTATGCAGGGCGAACTCGGCGATCTGCGCCGTCACTGGTCGGACTGGCGGCCCGAGTGGCAACGCAAGCTGCAGGACTACGAGGTGCAGTTCCTGCGCGCCCTGGCGGACCTCCAAGGGCGCCTCCCAGTTTCGCGCCGACATCATCGAGGGCCGCTTCCGCGACGCCCTGCATGCCCAGCACAGCGAGTTCGCCGCCGGCCTGGAGCGCAATTCCCTGGAGATTCAGAAGCGTTTGTGGGCCGACCTGGAGCGCATCCGCCTGGAGTACGAGCGGCTCATCTTCTCCGAGCTGCGCACCATCCGCCAGCGCGTCCAGGTGACCGGAACCAGCCGCACCGCCGCCGGCGGCTCCGTCCCCGGCGATCGGTCCGCGGCCGCGAATCCCGCCCCGCCGGCATTCGACTACGGGCGCTTCGCCGAACGCTTCCGCGGCTCGGAGGATTACGTCAAGCGGGGCCAGCGGATGTACGCGCCGTACTTCGCCGGCTGCCGGAACGTCCTGGATATCGGCTGCGGCCGCGGGGAGTTTCTGGAGACGATGCGCGAGGCCGGCGTTCCCGCCCGTGGAATCGATCTCGACGAGGAGTCCGTGGCCACCTGCCGGCACAAGGGACTGGAAGCCGAACCGGCCGACCTGTACGCCTACCTCGCCGATCTTCCGGAAGCCTCGCTCGACGGCATTTTCTGCTCGCAGGTGGTCGAGCACCTGCCCCCGGAGCGTCTGCCGGAGATGGTCAGGCTCTCGGCCAGCCGGCTCACGCGAAACGGCGTCATCGCCATCGAGACTCCCGATCCGGAATGCCTGGCGATCTTCGCCACCCACTTCTACCTGGACCCCACGCACACGCGGCCGGTGCCGCACGCTCTGCTGGCTTTCTATCTGGAGGAATTCGGCGTGGGTAACATTCAATTGCATCGCCTGTCGCCCGCCGTGGAATCCATCCCCGCGCTCGCCAGCCTGCCCGAGGACTTCCGCACTGCGTTCTTCGGCGGGCTGGACTACTCGATCGTCGGCCGCAAGCTGTAGGGGCTGTGAAAGCCGCCGCTTGAAGCGGTGGCCGACGCCCTCGAGGGCGTTGCTCGCCATGATGCTCGCCACGAGTTGGCATGATGGAAACAGAAGGCCTCAAGCATGGAGCGAACCGTTACCGCACTCGAAGCCGCCGTCGTCGCGTGGCTGTTGGAGCACGCGCCGGTTGGCGACGTGACGCCCTATCGGCGGCAGCCGCTGCACGATTCGCGCGTCTTTGAAGGATGCGATTGCGGCTGCTTCAGCCTGGATTTCCAGCCGCATCGGCAGGGGTGGGTTGGAGCCTGCATCGTCGCGGACGCCCGGGCAGTTTATCCCGATGGCCAGCAGGCCGACCTGATCCTTTGGGGACGCGACGGCGAAATTGTCCTGTTGGACGTGGTCGACTACGATCCGCGAGCGCCCCACCGTTTTCCCGAGATCTCAAACCTGCGCAACTTCGTGGGGCCCCAACGGAAACTCCCGTAGCGCGCCTCCCTCACGGCTCCCTTAGCGCTTTCACCCGATCCCTCAATTGCGCCGCCTTTTCGAACTCGAACTTCCTCGCCGCGTCGCGCATCCTCTCTTCCAACTCGGCGACAAACCGCGCGCGCTCCTCGGGCGTCAGGTTCTCCACTTCCTCGTCTTCCTCGAGCGGCACCGTCACGTAATCGCCCTCCGCCACGGCCACCAGGCTCATGTCGATCGGCTTCACGATGGATTGCGGCACGATCCCGTTGCGCTCGTTGTACTCCAGTTGCGTGCGGCGCCGCCGGCCGGTTTCGTCCAGCGCTCTCCGCATGCTGTCCGTCATCACGTCGGCGTACAGGATCGCGTGGCCTTCCACGTGCCGCGCCGCGCGTCCGATAGTCTGAATCAGACTCCCCGCCGAGCGCAGGAAGCCCTCCTTATCGGCGTCCAGAATCGCCACCAGCGACACCTCCGGCAGGTCCAGACCCTCGCGCAGCAGGTTGATGCCCACCAGCACGTCGAACACGCCGCGCCGCAAATCGCGCAGGATCTTGATGCGGTCGAACGTGGTGACTTCCGAGTGCAGATAGCTGCACTTCACGCCCACTTCGGAATAGTAACTCGATAAGTCCTCGGCCATGCGCTTGGTCAGGGTGGTTACCAGCACCCTCTGGCCTGCCGCCGTGCGTTTGCGGATCTCGCCCAGCAGGTCGTCCACCTGCCCCTTCACCGGGCGGATCTCCACGCTCGGATCCACCAGCCCGGTGGGGCGGATGATCTGTTCCACCACCTCGCCCGCCGACTTAGTCAGCTCGTACGGGCCGGGCGTCGCCGAAACGTAAATCACCTGGTTGACGCGGTGCTCGAATTCCTCGAAGGTCAGCGGCCGGTTGTCGAGCGCGCTCGGCAAGCGGAAGCCGTGGCCCACCAGCGTTTCCTTGCGCGACCGGTCGCCGTGATACATGCCGTGCAGTTGCGGAATGGTCTGGTGGCTTTCGTCGATCATCAGCAGCGAGTCGTGCGGCAGGTAGTCCAGCAGCGTGGGCGGCGCTTCGCCCGGCAGCCGCCCCGAGAAGTGGCGCGAGTAGTTCTCGATGCCGTGACAGTAGCCGATCTCCTTCATCATCTCCAGGTCGAACATGGTCCGCTGCCGCAGCCGCTGCGCCTCGATCGCCTTGCCTTGCTTCTCCAACTCCTTGTGCCACCAGTCCAGCTCCACGCGGATGCTGCCCATCGCCTGCTCGCGCGTCTCCTCGCTCATCACGTAGTGCGTTTTGGGATAGATGGGCAGCCGCGCGTAGGTCTGCTTCACCTGGCCGAGCAGCGGGTCGATGCGCGAGAGGCTTTCGATTTCGTCGCCCCACAGCTCGATGCGGTAGGCGTCGTCGTCGTAAGTCGGGTAGAGTTCGATCACATCGCCGCGCACGCGGAAGTTACCGCGCTCGAAGGCCGTGTCGTTGCGCTCGTAGAGGATCTCGACCAGGCGCGACACAATCTGCTGGCGCGAGATGGTCTGTCCCTTCTCCAGCATCAGCAGCATGCCGTAGTAAGCTTCCGGCGACCCCAGGCCGTAGATGCAACTCACGCTGGCCACGATCACGCAGTCGCGCCGTTCGAACAGCGACTTGGTGGCCGCCAGGCGCAGCTTGTCCAACTCGCTGTTGACGGTGGCTTCCTTTTCGATGTAGACGTCGCTCGACGGAATGTAGGCTTCCGGCTGGTAGTAATCGTAGTAACTGACGAAATACTCGACCGCGCTATCGGGAAAGAACGATTTGAACTCGTGGTAGAGTTGCGCCGCCAGCGTCTTGTTGTGCGCCAGCACCAGCGTCGGCCGGCCCATGGCCTCGATGACCTTGGCCATGGTGAAGGTCTTTCCCGATCCCGTGACGCCCAGCAGCACCTGGTGCGGTTCGCCGTCGCGCACGCCGCGGATCAACTCCGCGATGGCGCTCTCCTGATCCCCGCGCGGCTGGTAGTTGACCGCCAGACGAAAGCCCATCACTACAGCTTATAGCCATTGCCTTTGTACTACTACCTGTCATATTCTTCGCGCGCCGCGACGGTTTTATGTGGGGCAGGCTGGCAGCCTGCGGCCGATTGCGGGTGCCCTCTGGGCGCGGCCCGGCGAGCGGAGCTCGCGCGCGCGCGAGACGATCTGGCCCCCGGTTGGGTTGCGGCTCTGCTGCTCTGTGGGCCAGGTCGTCAACCTGCGGCCCCGCCCGGAGGGCGCCCGCCGGAGACCCGTTGGGGGATACCGGCCCGGCCGCGGCCACCCGCTACACTGGAAACAGTGTCCGAGAACCCCGCGGCCATCTCGCGTCTCATGGTGCGCTCGACCAACTGGCTGGGCGATGCCGTCATGTCGCTCCCCGCCCTGCGCGTCATCCGCGGCGTGTATCCGAAGGCCCACATCTCGCTCGTGGCTCGCCCCTGGGTGGCCGATCTCTACGCCCGCGAGTCGGCCATCGACGCCGTAATCCCCTACCCCGCGCAAGAGGGCTGGCACACCCGCGTCCGATTCGCCCGAAGTCTGCGCGCCCACGCCTTCGACGCCGCCATCCTGTTGCAAAACGCCTTCGACGCCGCGCTGATGGCGTGGCTCGCTTGCATCCCGCGGCGCATCGGTTACCGCCGCGATGGCCGCGGGCTGCTGCTCACACGCGCCATCCCGGTCCCCGAGCCGGGCGACATCCCACGCCACCAGCGCTATTACTACCTGGAACTGCTGCGCCGCGCCGGCCTTATCGAACGGTTTCCGCAGCCCGCACCCATACAGCTCGAAGGCATCGCCCAGGCTCGCGAAGCTGGCTGTGCGCATTTACGGGCGCTCAACGTTTCCGGCCCCGCCATCGGCGTCAGCCCCGGCGCCGCCTATGGCAACGCCAAGCGCTGGCTTCCCGAGCGCTTCGCCGAGGCCGCCGTGCAACTGGCCCGCGCCAGCGGATTCGCCGTGCTGGTGTTCGGCTCGCCCGCCGAGCGTGACCTCGCCGAATCCGTGGCCGCCGCCGTGCGCAAGTCGCGCATCGAGGTCTTCAACCTTGCCGGAGAAACCACGCTGCGGCAATTTGTCGACCTGGCCGCCGCCTGCCGGCTGTTCCTGACCAACGACTCCGGCGCCATGCACATGGCCGCGGCGCTGGGCGTTCCCACCGTCGCCGTCTTCGGCGCAACCGATGACACCACCACCGGCCCGGCGGGGCCGCTGGCGCGCGTGGTCCGCGAACACGCCGAGTGCAGCCCGTGCCTGTTGCGGGAATGCCCCATCGACCACCGCTGCATGACGCGCGTCTCCTCCAAGCGGGTGGTGGCCGAGGCGTGGCGGCTTCTGGAGGAGCAGGCATCCGCATGGACACCCGAAGCAAAATCCTGACACTCGCCGATGCCGCGTCGCTCGCCGGGCCGCTGGCCATCGTGACCGGCTACTTCGACGTCCTCCGCGCCGCCCACATCCGCGCGCTCGTTGAGTTGCACCGCCGCGCGGGCGGCGCCAAGCTCCTGGCGGTGGTGCTGCCCGCCCCTGACGAGATCCTCGCGCAGCGGGCGCGCGCCGAGTTGGTGGCCGCCTTACGCGTGATAGACTACGTGGTGATCGCCGATGCCGCCGAGGCCCATCGGCTCGCCGATTCGCTCCAGCCCGTGGAAATCGTGCGCCTGGAAGCCGCCGATGCCCGCCGCGCCCGCGAATTAAGGGAACATGTTCACCGCCGGCAAACCTGAGAACGCCCGCATCCTGGTGGTCCGTCTGGGCGCCATGGGAGATATCCTCCACGCCCTGCCGGCCGTCGCTTCGCTCAAGACCGGCCATCCGGGCTCGCGCCTCACCTGGGTGGTGGAAGCCAGGTGGGCGCCGCTGCTTGAGGGCAATCCCTTCGTCGACCGCGTGGTGTTGCTCCGCCGCCAGTCCGCCGCGTCGCTCCTCCAATCCTGGCGCGAACTGCGCAGCGAACGCTACCAGCTTGCGGTGGATTTCCAGGGCCTGCTGAAATCCGCGCTGGTGGCGACCCTGGCGCGCCCCGACCGTATTTTCGGCTTCGACACGGCGCTTTTACGGGAGCGGGCCGCGGCGTTGTTCTACTCCCAGAGAACCCTCACCCGCGCAGCCCACGTGGTGGACCGCAATCTGGACCTGGCGGCCGCTGCGGGCGGCGCCACCCCCTTGCGCATGTTTCCGCTGCCACCCGGACGGCCCGAAGGCGAGTTGCCGGCGGACGCTTTCGTGCTGGCTTCGCCGCTCGCCGGATGGCGGTCCAAGCAGTGGCCCGCGGAACATTACCGCGCCCTCGCCGCCCGGCTGCGCGCCGAACTGGGAATTCCTCTGGTGGCGAATCTCCCTCCCGGAAACGACGATTGGGTGCGGCAAGCCGGCATGGATGCCGACGCCGTGGCGCATGTCTCCGGTCTCGAAGGGTTGATCGACGCCACGCGGCGCGCCGCTGCCGTGGTGGGCGTGGATAGCGGCCCGCTGCACCTGGCCGCGGCGCTCGAAAAGCCCGGCGTGGCCATCTTCGGGCCCACCGACCCGGCGCGCAACGGGCCTTACGGCGGCACTCTCCGGGTACTGCGCGCCGAGGGCGCCGTCACCACGTACAAGCGGGATTCATCCATCGAGGAAAGCATGAAGCAGGTTACGCCGGACCAGGTTTTCGAGGCCCTGCGCGCCGCGTTGGGCCAGCCGCGCCACGCCGCCGGGTGTTACGCCCGATGACCCGGTTTCCCAAACCCTACGCCGATTTCGTGGCCCGGCTGCGGGTTCCCAGCGGGTTTTTGCTGGTGGTCGTGTTCGCCTGGTTCTCGCATCCCAGCGCGCGCGCGCTCGCCTGCGGGCTTCCCATTGCGCTGGCCGGCCTGGCCCTGCGCGCCTGGGCGGCCGGATGCCTCGCCAAGAACCAGCGGCTCTCCACCGGCGGGCCGTACGCCCACACCCGCAATCCGCTGTATCTGGGCACGCTGCTGGTGGCCGCCGGACTGGTAGTCGCCTCGCGCAACCCCGGCCTGGGAGCGCTGTTCGCCGCCGTGTTCCTGTTCGTCTACCTCCCCGTCATTCAACTGGAGCAGCAGCATCTGCGGCGTTTGTTCCCCGAGTATGCCGCGTATGCGGCCTCGGTTCCCGCGCTGCTTCCGCGGCTCACGCCCAGCCCGCAAAAATATCCGCATCCTTTCGACATCCGCCTGTATCTAACGAACAAGGAATATCAAGCCGGGGCAGGTTTTGTCGCCGGGATGCTGTTCCTTCTTTTGAAGTGGAAACTGGCTGCGTAGGCGCGGTCGCGAGAGGTTTCGCGGCGCGCCGGCAAGCTGACTCCATTTGCCGGGGCCGGGGCGGAGGGGAACCGGCCTCGGCGCAAGCCCTCCGCCCGCCCTTCCACGTTTCGCTCCGCAAAACCCAAAAGCTACCGCGCCGTCCTAAATCGCGTTCGGTCATGATACGCTGACAGTCTATGCAGATTTCGGACGTCTTCCTGGGGATGGGCCAGGAGGACTTTGGGCAACTGGTCCGCGGCATCTCGATCGGCAAGCTTCGGACCTACCAGATCTACGAAGGTTTCAAGGTTCGAGCGCGCCTGCACAAGCTGAATACCGAGTCGTTGCGAAAAGCGCTTCCCAGGTTCTGGACCCGCATCGGCGAGCGCGACGACGAGTTTGCCACGGACCTCTCCCAGGCGGTCCTGGTGTCTCACCTGGATCTGGTCGCCTCCGTGCTGGATGCTCTGGGCATTCCGCACGAGAACGGTTTTTTTTCGAAAAAGATGGATCCCAAGCCCTATTTCACCGAGGGATGGGAACAACGCGTTTACGAGAAATTTCATGGGGCCTGCCCGGATGCACTCCTGGTTTTTTATATCAACCACTTGCGATGGGAACTGCTGGCCGCCGAGGAGTTGTACCGGCCGGTTTCCGCTACTCCCGGCCTGAGTTCGGAGTGTGGCGTGCTGTGAACCGTATGAACGGAAACAATTGGAGTTGACCGGCGGGCTGGAGTTCGGGCTTGGCCTGAGTGGGCGTTTCCGGTTGAAGTCGTTATGCGTACTCAAGATACGGCTTTCATTCCGAAAACAAGCTGATGCCGGTCCGACGCCATGGGGTGGTGGCTGTTTAGGCACGGACGGGATTTCGTGCGCTATATGCCCCAGTTTGGGTGTACCGGACCTGAAATATCATGGTTACCGAAGCGATTTTGAGAGGTGCCTGACGTGAATCATTGCGACTTTCATTATTCTCACCTGCTCCCCAAGAAGCCGGGGATACTCCCGTTGGAGGAGACGATGACGAAGAAGTGCCGCCGGTGCGGCGCCGAATTCATCACGCGTTCGCGCATCCGCAAGCGGTGCGATACATGTCAGGCCATAGTTTCCGCCGAGAAGCAGAAGAAGGCCAATGAGCGTCTGAAAGCCCGCCGCGCTGCCCGGCGGTTGTGCCTGCTGAAGGCCAGCTAGGGCGGCGCCGCACTCGCGACGCCCGGCGGCGTTTTGCCTGCCCGGTTTAACGGGCTTCCAGCGTCACGATCGCCTGCGCCTCCGCCGAACGGCCTTCACCCACGGGTCCCAGTTTCTCGGCCGTCTTGAACTTCACCGAAACGCGGTCGAGTGAGAGGCCCAGAGTCCCGGCGAGTTTCTCCCGGATGGCCTGCCGATAGTCTTTCAGCTTGGGCCGTTCGAGGACGACGGTGGAATCCACGTTGACCAGACGGAAGCCGGCCTCTTCCATCAGCGCCTTGGCGTGGCGCAGGAACTCCAGACTGGCGCAGCCCTTCCATTGCGGGTCGGTGTCGGGGAAGTGCATTCCGATGTCGCCCAGCGCCGCTGCCCCCAGAATGGCGTCGGTGATGGCGTGGGCCAGCACATCGGCGTCGGAATGGCCATCCAGTCCGGCTTCGCTGGGCACGCGCACTCCCGCCAGAATCAACGGCCGGCCCGCCGCCAGGCGATGCACGTCCCATCCCAGCCCTGTGCGGATTTCGCCGCGCCGCGCGCCGCTCAAGGCCTGGTATCCTTGGCCAGGTCCTCGCGGAAGAACAGGTGCGCCAGGTCCATGTCGGCCGGCTTGGTGATCTTGATGTTGCGGTCGCTGCCCAGCACCACGCTGATTTCGGCGTCGTCCAGGCGCTCCACCAGGCTGGCCTCGTCGGTGCCGAAGAACCCGTCCTGCCGGGCCAGGTCGAAGGCCCGCCGCAGCAGGTCGTAGCGGAACACCTGCGGAGTCTGGGCCAGCACCAGTTTCTCGCGCTGCAGAGTGCCGCGGATGCGCACGGCGCCGGTGCCCCGGGTCACCTGCTTCACCGTGTCCACCACCGGCACGCCCACGATGGCGGCGCCGGTAACGGCTGCTTCCTGGAAGACCTTGTGAATGGTCTCCGCGTCGATGAATGGCCGCACCGCGTCGTGCACCGCTACCAGTTCGGTGGCCGGGTCGAGCGCGGCCAGGGCGTTCTCCACCGACTGCTGCCGGCTGTTGCCGCCTTCCACCACGCGCACCCGTCTCCCGGGAAACTCCTGCGTCAGCACGCGATCCACCCACTCCATGTCTTCGCGCCGCACGGCTACCACGATCTCGGTCACGTGCTCCGAGGCAAGGAACTTGCGGACCGTATGCACCAGGATGGGAGAACCCTCCAGCAGCATGAACTGCTTCCGGCTGGTTCCGGTTTTCTCGGCCGAGCCGCGGCCCATACGAGTTCCGAGGCCCGCGGCGGGCAGTATGACGGCAACTTTCATCGGTTCTACGATTCTATCGTGGATTTTTCCGGTCCGGCGGTGGACACGGGCAGCGCATCGTTCCTCCGCGCCGGCTTCTCGTGCCGGTCGGGCGCGCCCACGCTGTGCGGGCGCTCGTCGTGCTTGCCGAAAATCATTTTGCCGGCGGTGGTCTGCAAGACGCTGGTCACGGAGATATCGATGGTCTTGGAGATCATCCTCTTGGCGTTGTCCACCACCACCATGGTGCCATCGTCCAGATAAGCCACCCCCTGGTTGTGCTCCTTGCCCTCCTTAAGGATGAACACGCGCATGGTTTCCCCGGGCAGAACGATGGGCTTGAGCGAATTGGCCAGCTCGTTGATGTTCAGAACATCGACGCCGTGCAACTGGGCCACCTTGTTCAGGTTGAAATCGTTGGTGACGATCTTGCAGTCGAACACCTTGGCCAGTTCGATGAGCTTCATGTCCACGTCGCGGACCTGGGGGAAGTCTTCTTCCACGATCTGCACGCTGAGGTGCGCCATTTTCTGCACGCGCGCCAGGATGTCCAGCCCGCGGCGGCCGCGGTTGCGCTTCATGGAGTCGGCCGAGTCGGCCACCAGTTGCAGTTCCCGCAACACGAACTGCGGTATCACCAGCACGCCGTCCAGGAACCCGGTTTCCGCGATATCGGCGATGCGGCCGTCGATGATCACGCTGGTATCCAGAATCTTGAAGGTTCTCTTCGAGGATTTCTCGCCGCCAAATAGGCCCAAGGCAGCCAGGTTGAGCATGTCGCCCTTCTTGGCGCCCACCACCAGCCCGATGTAGGTCATCCACAGCAGCAGGCAGACCTGCAGGAATTTATCGGCCCCGGCCTTGTCGAGAATCAGGGACATCAGGTACGCCCCGACGATGCCGAGCACGCTCCCGAAGGCCGCGCCGATCAGGCGCTTCAGGGTGACGTGTTCCAGCCGTACCTCAAAAAGGACGATGATTCCGCCCAGAACCGCCCCGCCCAGGCCCGCTACCCAGTTCGGCTGGTCGAACGGCTTCAAATGGTATCCCGCAGCCCCAAGAACCAGAATGAAGACTCCACGGATCAGAATAATGTCGAGCATGAATGAACCCCCAAGGAATGAAGTACCCTACCTATGGATATTATGAAGCCGGCGCCTGGCTACACTTCGAGCCGGGGGCGCCGCGCCAAGAGTATATCAGAAGTTCCGGTGGAATACTCCGCGATCCTTTGGCTACGCCCTCGTCCGCGCGCGACCCCCTGGTCGCGCTCTTGCGCTCACCGTCAGCCCATACGCGGACAGGCCGCTAGATCTCAATCAGTCCGAGGCTGATCTTGATGGCCTCGTCCACCTTCCGCATGGAGACGGCGTTGATCGCGCCGAGACGCTTGAGCACGCGGCTCCGGCCGATGGTCCGGACCTGGTCGAGCCGGATGGCCGACCGCACCGACAGCCCGTTGTTCCGGCTCGGATCGACCACGACTTCCACGGGAAACGGTTCCGGCGACACCTTCGAGGCGATTGCCGCAACGATGGTCAGCGGACTGAACTGGTTGCCCACGTCGTTCTGGATGACCAGTGCGGGACGGGTCTTCCGGATTCCGTGTCCGACGGCGGGGTTGATCGATACCAGGCAGACGTCGCCCCGCCTCAGGCTGCTTACTACTTGCCTGTGCTGGTGCCGTGAGATCTTTGCCATGCCTACCCTCGATCGGAAACCACTCCAGCGCCATGCGGAGGCTCTCAGCGGAATTGGCTTGGTAGCCGGCCTTGAGCCGTTCCCTGAGGCTCCGACGGCCCTGGCTCTCGATGTAATGCAGGACCGCCTTGGAAAAGAAGCTGCGGCGGCGTCCGCTCGGGGCCAAATAGGAGCAGAACACTGCCCCGACCTCACTCAAGGACTCAGCCCTCACCGGGCGGATACTCCCCCGGAGCGAGGATTCCCGGGCGCCCCGCCGCGCGGCAGTTCCGCGGGTGGGGGGGCGCAACGTCCAAGTGGCGGACCCGACGCTCCTCACGCAAACAAAAGCCGGCCCTTGGGATGCGGGATGGAGCGCCCAAGCTCCCGGGCCGTTTCCAACCATTCGGCGATGACCACCTCTACGTTGGCGAGCGCCTCCTGGCGGGTAGCGCCATCTGCCGCGCGGCCGGCCAACTCCGGCACTTCGGCGATGAACGCATCATCTTCGCCGCTCCAATACAGGATGATCTCGTACTTCGTCATTGCCCCTCTTCCGCCAGCATATATTGACCCAACAGTCTGCGTACTTGTTTGACCTGGTACGGTTTCGCCATAGAGCCCCTCGGCTGGAGGTTGAGAATCTCGTCAACACCTTGCTAGTGGGAAGATATGGTGGCTGCCCTTGATCCGCTCCGCGAAGTCGAGCCGCCGGAGAAGCGCGCGGAGGTCGTGGAATCGGATGCCAGCATCCGATGAGCCCCGCAATACTAGAGCGGGAACGCGTTCGCCCACACTTCATTATGCGCACACGGCCAAATCCCCGTATTCCAGCTTTCGGCCATGTCAGGGTGCGGGCTCAAGCGCATGGCGTGGGGACGATGCTGCCATCTGCCCGCCGCCGAACGCTACGAGACCGTCAGCGGCAATCAGGCGGGGCGGCGATCAATTCACCACAAGGGGTTTCGTATTGGCGCCGTGGACTGCGACCCATATCCCTCGTATCTTGGCCTTCAGTTCCGCGACAGCGTCCGAGTTGCCTTCGAGCTGGGCGAGGCGCAACCTGGTGTCTTCGATAAATGACATCGCGTCGGAAGTTTCACCATCGGAGACTGAGACGATCCGGGCGGCTCGCTCGACCAGCTCGCGAGCGGGCCCAAGCATTCGCAGGTCGTTGATGTATCGCCAGGCTACTCGTTCAAGAGTGCGGGCAACGGCGGGGCTTTCCGGTCCACTGAGTTGCTCCGATGCCGCGATTTCGCGCTCATAGACCGCGATTGCATCGCTTTTGTGGCCGCTGGCGCTGTAGCCGGAGGCAATACGCTCATAATATTCGTCTTCCGGGCCTCGTTCCCTTCCGGGGAGCGCATCAATGACCGCGAATGCCAGATCGGCGGTGACGCGGGCGCGTTCATACTGCCGTTCGCGAAGAAGTCGAACTGACTTCATCTGCCAGTGCTATGACGTCAGGATTGTAGCCGGAGATTTGGTCGGTCGGGACATCCCGCATCCCGAATCGCGGATAGGGGATCGGCGCATAGGAGGGCGCCGACGCAGCGCGCGCGAGCAGTTTTCCGGCGCTTTCCGGATCGCCCATTCTGCCTTTTAGTTCGGCGAAATCGCCGAGCAGTTGCGCGAAATAGCCGGGAGGAGTCTGCATCGATTGAATGAGCGCCAATGCCTCTTCGTATGCAGAATTGGCCTCAACTTCCTCGTGGTGAGAATAGCGAAAGGCCTTGTGGATGAGGATCTGCAAACGGACCAGGAGAAAGCCCGGCGATTCTGTCGCCTTGAGCGCTTCCGAATAGAATCGCGACGCCGGCAACGGTCCCGCGACGGCGACATAAGTTGCATACGCTTGCTCGACTCCGTCTGCATATCCGAACGCGGAGGGACCGGCGGCCTTCACCAGGGTCCAGCCTTCTTCCGTGAGACTTCGCGCCTTTGAAAGCTCCCCGTTTTTTTGGGCGATCCATGATTGTATGAAGAGCCTGTCCCAAGGCTGGCCGGATCCGGCAATCTGAGGGAACGCGCGGGACGAGAGAAGGACTACGAACAGCAGTATACGAGTCATTCAATAGATAGACGCCACGGAGGACAGGATTGTCTAGTCGAAAAACTCCACACACTGGCCACTCTAGTGCGGCAAACAGACTAACCACTGTGAAGCGCAGTGATTTTGCCCTGCGGCCAAACGATGTTCTGGTGCGAAGGCGTTCGGGACGTGAATCAACCCAAGTCGCTGACCGCCCAGCAACCTCCCATTGTTCCGCGTTGTCTGCTGGGCCGCTGACTGTTTGAGCGTCAAGTTGACGCATAACGCCAAAACCGCGGAAGTGCAGCCGAGGGGGCCGCAGTGTCCGAGATGCCTTCCGGCCGGCGACTCGTCTGCGAGCCGCCCCGCTCGCGGTCCCGCTCACGCCCGCCGGATTTTCCCATCCGCCGACAGCCGCAGCGTCTCGCCGCGCCATTCCACGGTCTTACCCACCGATCCGGCCAGCCACACGGCGAAGCCGAAAAGATCGCGCAGCGGAATAAGCCACGCGTCCGCCAGCACGCGGCGGTCCTTCAGGATGCCTGCGCCGGTCCACACTCCCGCAACCAGGCGCAATCCCAGCGCCGCCGCGCCCGCCCACCACTGGCCCGCGGCGAAGGCCACCAGCGCCCACAGGGTGGCGTGCGTCACCACGTAACCGTAGTATCCCTGCGGCCGGGAAACGCGGATGGTGCGCGACCATCGCACCTGGTGCTTCCAGGTTTGCGCCCAGGATTCGCCGCCCAGGTCCGTCTCGACAATCTCGGGCGCAAACACGATGCGGTAGCCGCGGCGGTGGATGTGGCAGCCGAGTTGGTAATCGTCGGCCAGGTACTCGGCGATGGCTTCGAAGCCGCCGGCCTCGCGCAGCACCTCGGCGCGGAAGACCATAGTCGAGCCCAGGGCGAATTCCGCCTGGCCCAGCATTCGCGCCACCAGCACGCTGGGAGCGAATTCGGTGGCGATCCCCAGGGCTTCGGCGCGCGACGGCCAGGAGTCCGCACGCGCCCGGTAGAGGCACGTGACCAGACCCACCTTCGCGCCGGCCAGCGGTGCCGTCACCGCGCGCAGGTACCCGGGCCCGACGCGGATGTCACTGTCGTTGACCAGCAGTACGGGGAAGCGGGCATGCCGCGTCAACTCCGCCAGCACGCCGGCCTTGGCGTTGGGCGCGGCGGTCGGGACCACGTGCAGGGATATGCGCCGCTCGGGAAACTCGCGGCGCAGGTGCTTGATATCCTCGATGGCCGGGTCGCGCGGGTCCACCACGCCGAAGAGCATTTCGAATTCCGGGTAGTCCTGTTCGGCGTGGGAGCGGATAGCTTCGTAGAACCGCGGGTCGCGGCCGCGCACCGGCTTGAGGATGGATACGGGCGGCGGGTCCGCCGGTTGCGCCGCGGCGCCCGAGACGCCGCGCCACCGGGCGGCGGCAATGATAGCGAGCAGGTAGTAGGCCGCCGCGGCCAGCGCCGGCGCCGCCAGCCAGATCACAGGGATACCAGCGCCACGCCGCAGATCACCAGCGCGGCGCCCGCCCAGCGCAGCCAGTTGACGTGTTCCTTTAAAACATACTTGGCCATTACGGTTTCCAGCGCGTAAGTGACGGCGGTGACGGGCACGGCGTAGCTCAGATTGGAAATGGTCAGCAGCCGCATGAAGGCGAAGAACGAGACGGCCATGGCGGCGACGTATCCGATGACGAAGCGGTTGCGCGTCAGGACGCTCGCGGCGCGGCGTAGGGCTCCGGGGCGGAAGTCGCGGATCTCGCCGTGCCGCCGCATACCCATGGCGGCCAGGACCTCGCCCGCCGCCGTGGCCGCCACGATGATCGCGAGCAGCAGCAGTTTCACCGCGCCGGCTCCTCGCCCCGGCGGGCCGTCTGCACGGCGGTTGCGCTGCCCACCAGCGCCACGCCGGCCATGATCAGCACGATGCCGGCCCAGCGCTTCAGGCTAATCTCCTCGTGCAAAAACAGCTTGCCCTCGAGCGCCACCAGCACGTATCCGATGGAGGTGACCGGCAGCACGTAACTCAGGTCCGCCCAACTCAGCAAGGTCATGCGCGAGAGCATCCAGGTTATCAGCAGGACCACGCCCAGCGCCGCCCACGGTTGGAACAGCGCCGCGATATAAGCCAGCGGCGTGGGCAAGTCGGCGGGCATGCCGCGCTTCAGAAAGAAGTTGCCGAGGACGTTCGAGAGCACCACCACCGTGGCGCAGGTCCAGGTCTTGGCTCGCAGACGCGCGGTTTCAGAGGACATGGGAGTGCGCTGATATGTGGGGCGGGGCCGCAGGCTGCCAGCCTGCCCCACATAAGACCGTCGCGGCGCGCGAAGAATTTGACAGGTAGTAGTTCATGCCGCCCGCCGCGTGTTGTCCCGGTTCCGCCAAGGCTAATCGCCCGACTCGGCGGGGGCCGGCGCCGGCTTCGCGGCCGACTTCTGCTCGGCCACGAACTTCTTGCGCTTGGAGCGAAGCGCCATGTATTCGCGGGCTTCCTTCGTCAGGCGGCGCCGCTCTTCGCCGTTGAATATGGCCTTGCGCACGATGCGCCACACCACGCGCGGGCGGAAGAAATACTCGGCGTAAAACTTCTCCACCCACTCCACCAGTTCGCCGCGGTCCAGGCCGGGGTAGATGATGTTGGGGAGTTGATGACCGGTCTCGTCGGTCATGGAATCGATGGTGATCAGGTTGTTCTTCTTGACGTACTCGTAGAACTCCGTGCCGGGATAGGGGTGCGCGATGGAGACCTGGATGGTATCGGTATCCATGCGCTTGGCGAAATCGACGGTCTTGCGGATGCTCTCGCGGGTTTCGCCGGGCAGGCCGATAATGTAATCTCCGTGCACCAGCAGGCCGAGCTTCTTGCAGTTGGCTGTGAAGCGCTCCGCCATCTCGACGGTGGCGCCTTTCTTGATGTTCTTGAGGATCTGCGGGTCGCCGGACTCGTAGCCGACGATCAGCAGCCGGCAGCCGGCCTCCTTCATGGCGCGCAGGGTTTCGTAGTCGGTGGTGACGCGCGAGGTGCAGCTCCAGGTGAACTTGAGCGGCGCGAGGTGCTTGCAAAGCTCGATGGTGCGCTCCTTGCGGTAATTGAAGGTGTCGTCGTCGAAGAAGATTTCCTTGAGGTTGGGAAACTGCTCCAGGGCGTAGCGCGCTTCATTGGCCACGTCGGTGGCCGAGCGCAGGCGCCAGCGGTGGCCGGAGTGCGTCTGGGGCCACAGGCAGAAGGTGCACAACGCCGGGCATCCGCGCGAGGTGTAGAACGAAAGGAACGGGTTCAGCAGAAAGGGGACGTTGTAGCGCGTGATGTCCAGGTCGCGCTTGTAAACCTTGGTCACCCAGGGCAGCGCGTCCAGGTCTTCGATGGCGGGCCCTTCGGGGTTGTGGATCACGCTGCCGTTCTTACGGAAGCTGACGCCGGGGATGTCCTCGATCGGCTTGCCCTGGGCGTAGCCGGCGATCTGGTAATCGAACTCGCGGCGCACCAGGAAGTCGATGGCCTTGTTGCGCAGCAGCGTCTGCTCCGGATCGATGGTGACGGGCGGGCCCACAAAAGCCACTTTGAGCTTGGGGTTCGCGTCCTTCATCATCTGCGCCATTTTGACGTCGACGTGGAAGCCGGGAGTGGACGTGTAGAGCACCAGCAGTTCGAACTGCCGGGCCGTCTCCACGGTTTGTGCGATGGAGATTTTGTGCGGCGGGGCATCCAGCACTTTGCTGTCGGGCAGCATGCCGGCGGGGTAGCAAAGCCATACCGGATACCAATAGGACTCGATTTCGCGGGAGGCCGGCCAGCGGGAACTGGCGCCGCCATCGAAGCCTTCAAAAGAGGGGGGATTCAGAAACAACGTTCGCATCGAGCCTCCACACCGGCACGCAGCCGCCGCGAGGGCGGCCAGGCGCCGCGTTATTGCGCGTCGATATCCTCGTCGGCGGTGGTGTTGACGCTGAAATTGCTGAAGTCCATCTTCAGCTCCGCCGGGCCCACCAGCCGGGTATCCACGCGGCCGGCCACGAGCCGGGGAACCGACATCCCGTCGCGCACGTCGTACTGCCGCGTGAAGGCAAACTTCTTCACCCAGATGGACGGATTCTTGACCATGTAACCGGTTTCCTGCACCCGCAGGTAGGTTTCGGCGTCGATCCAGATCTCGCCCTTGAACAGGTTCTCGCGCTTCTTTTTCGGCGTCACTTGGAAGACGTGCACCGGGCGCCCGCCGAACTGGTTGCGGCCCTTGTATAAGAACTTATAGTTGTCCGGCGTCACGGCAAAGGACACCGACTGTTCGTTCTGGGCGTCGATTTCGGCCTGGAGGAAGCGCGCGATCACCTCGTTCTTGACCGTGTTGTCGCCTTCGAACCCCAGCACTTTGTATGTGATACGGCCCACCTTCGAAATGTGCCGCAGGGCGTGCAGCTTGCCGTGCTTTTTCAAGCTGGGAAGCGAGGCTTCGATCTGCACTTCCATGGATGCGCCCTTCGCCGCGGCAGCCTGGCCGAGCATCGCCGAACAGTAATTCCGGACGATCACGTCGGGCGCCAGGGCGGGCGTCGCCTCGGGCGATTCGGCGCCCAGGGAGCACGCACCAACCGACAGTAGGGACACAACCAGTACGCGGACCTTCAAGCACAGACCCCGAAACCGAGATTCAAACCAGAGAACTCCAGTCTACCAGATCGCCGGGGGCTGTCAGGAAACCGCGAGTTCCATCGCCGGTCACCGTCCGTCGCGGCCGCGAAGCTGGAGCGCATCGGAACCGCGACCGCGAGGCCCGGTGGCCACAGTTGAGGGGTACCGGTACCATCCTCCAGCAAACCGCGTTCCCCGTTCCCTATTGCTCCCGGCAAGGGAAAGATGTACAGTCGCCTACAGATGGGCTCAGTTTTTGTTCGAAAGCCCGGGTTTTGGGTGGCCCTGGCGTGGATTCTGGCCGCCGGCGCAGCCGCGCGCGCCCAAGCGCCCCAGCAGACGACGGTCTGCCAGATCAAGAGCAATCCCTCCGCGTACGACCACAAGCTGGTACAAGTGACCGCCTTCGCCTCGCACGGGTTCGAGAACTTCACACTCTTCGATCCCGACTGCCAGTCTTGGCCCGAAATCTGGCTGGAGTATGGCGGCACCAACTCTTCCGGTACCACCTACTGCTGCGATGCGCCGAAAAGCCGAAAGCGGGCGAAGTCGATCGAGATCGAGGGAATCCCCATCCCGATGAGCGATGACAAGGCGTTTCGCGATTTCGACCGCCTCATTCAGAGGCCGCCCGATTCCATCGCCCACGCCACCTTGGCCGGCTGGTTCTTTGCCGGGGCACAGGCTAAGGCTCCCAAGCCCGGCGCCACCTACGGACACATGGGATGTTGCAGCCTGTTGATGATTCAGCAGGTTGTGTCGGTCGATCCCCAGACCCGCACCGATGTCGACTACCGCACCGCGCCTGATCAGCCAACCGTTAGTAAGGACGGATGTGGGGTAAAGATCGTCCTGGAGGGAGCCTCCGGCGGCAAGATCGCAGCCCAGCGGCAAGCCGAAGCGGGGCCGCGTGCGTGGTCGTTCGACGACCCCATACGGGTTGCCTCGGATGCCCTGATCGGCCTTCTGAAGCTCGATCCGGGGACCGCTATCACCATGGCGCAGGCGCGAAAATCGCCAGGACGGATTAGTTACGAATGGAAGCCCGCCGGCAAGAAGGATAGCTACACGGTGGTGGTCAATCGCCCCTACTGGTTGTCGTTCTATGCCAAGGATCCCCAGAAAGTGGCCTGGGTGGTCATGGCGGCGTACGAATCCTCGTGCGAATGAGTTGTGGGGCGGACCCCCTGGTCCGCGCGGGACGCCCCCGTCCCGCATTCGGCCTGTGGCCCCGCAATTGCCCGTGATCGTTGGTGATGTCCCAGCCCCGCGAGGAAACCAAGCGTTTCCGCTTTGCCGTTCTCGCTCTGCTGGTGCGAACAGCCTCGGTTGGTGTGGCATCCGGCGCCATCCTCGCCGCCCAAACCCTGCTCGGTACCAGAGACCTGAGCGGCGCCGCCACTGACACGCCCACCGCCATCGCCACCGATCCCCAGGCCAATGTCGATATCGCCGGCGCCACCACCTCGCCCGATTTCCCTCTCACCCAGGCGCTCTTCCAGCAGCTTCCCGAGCCCGCTCTGCGCGTCTCCGCCGATGGCCGCACCTTCGTCCCCGCGACGCTTTCTACGCCGGAAGTGAATACGGTGGTGGCATCGGGTGATGGCCGCGTGATCTTGGTGGGGACCGACACTGGCCTCTACCGCAGCTCCGACGGCGGCGCAACCTGGGCGCTATCCACCTCGCATAACTCCCACCATCACCGTGAACGGCCGCATCGAGCAGCCGGTGTTCCTGGGCGCCGCCGTCGGCCAGGTCGCTGGCGTTATGCAGGTGAACCTCTTCGTGCCCGGCCCCGGCGGGAACGGGGTCAACGACAATGTCTACATCGGCTCGATGTTCTTCCGCATCCGGACCCGCCCGCATCCGTGAGCTACCAGACAAGGCATCTCGATACTTGACTCGTCTTGCCGCGACGATCCCACGGCCCCTCCCGGTAAGCTCGTACTGGGGATGAATCCGTAACAATCGCCATCGGCAAAGCCGAGGCCCTCGTGCTCCTCGATCTTCTTGCCGGTTTTCGAGACGGCCTGCATCTTCCAATCCGCAACGACGCTGAACGAGTGACCCCGTGGATGATCGAAGCGTGCCTTGAAAAGGCGCTGCTAGGTCTTCGACCGTGTGATTTGGTGCCATTACCGGGCCGCTCGCTCACGCTCGCGGTTCCGGACAGAACCGCGAGCGTGAGCGAGCGGCCCGTGGCAAAGGAACAGTTTCTCGCGGTCAAGGCACTAGAGCCATTGTCAGCGGAGCACGAGCGCATTCCGGAGGAGGCACGCGAGCCCGCAACTGCCTATACACATACAATACGTATAGGCCACGAGATGAACCGAAAGCTAACAATCACTGTCAGCGAAAGCGTCTATGAGGGGCTTCACCGCACCATCGGCCGCCGCCGGATCAGCCAGTTCATCGAGAAGCTGGCTCGTCCCCACGTGGTACCTGCGGATATCGAAGCATCCTACCGCGACATGGCCGCCGACCAGCAGCGCGAGCAAGAGGCGCTGGATTGGTCTGAGGGAGCGATAGCCGACTCCTCCCCAACGGATCCCCATGCTTCGCCGTGAGGTCTGGTGGGTGGATTTCGATCCGTCGCTGGGCGGTGAGATCAAGAAGACCCGTCCCGCGGTCATCGTTAGCACGACGCGTCCAACCGCAATCTCAACCGCGTTCAGGTTGTTCCGATAACGAGTAACCTCGCGCGCGTTTACCCGTGTGAGGCCGCAATCGACTTGCACGGCGAGCCCCGCAAGGCGATGGCGGACCGGATTGCAACGGTCGGCAAGCGGCGGCTCAAATCCAAATTGGCGACCCTATCGCTCGACGACGTCCGTTCCGCGGAGCGGGCTGTCTGCATTCAACTCGGGCTCTCTCCACGGTAAGCGTGTTCCCGCGACCTCTACGGAATCTCTCCCGCCCGGCGCAGCAGCGGCCGCATGGTCAGCCCCTGGACGAACACCGAGAAGGCCACCACCCCAAAACTCACGGTGACGATCTCCGCCCGCCCCGGCATCCCGATGGGCAGGCCGAGCGCCAGCGCCAGCGCCAGCGCCCCGCGCAATCCGCCCCAGAACAGCGCGTGCCGATGCCACAGGCTCACGCGCAAGGCGGAGCGCCCGAACAGCCCGCAGAGCGGATAGACCGCTGCCGCCCGCCCCAGCATGACGAACACCAGCGCCACCGCCATGGGCCTCCCGACCGCGGCGAAGTTCTGGCCGGATTCCTGCATGCCGATCAGCAGGAATATCAGCGAATTGGCGGCGAAGGCGGCGTACTCCCAGAACGCCAGCACGGCCTCCCGTCCACGCTCCGACAGCCCTCCGGGCCGGCGTAGATTCCCCATCAGCAATCCCGCCGCGATGGTCGCCACCACGCCGGAGAAATGCAGGCGTTCCGCCAGCAGGAACGACCCGTAGGCCGCCACCGTGGTGACCGTCAACTCCACCAGGTGGTCTTCCGTGCGTCCGGCCAGCAGCAGCGCCAGGATGCCGGCGGCCGCTCCGCACAGGAGCCCGCCGCCGATGGTCGCTAGCAGGGTCCCCGCCACCGCCCAGCCCGAGAGGCTCTGCCCCGCCGCCAGCGTCACGGCGACGCCGAACGCCACCGCCGCCGTGCCGTCGTTGAACAGGCTCTCCGACTCGATCAGCAACGGCAGTCGCCCCTGGACCCTGGCCTCGCGGAAGGTGGCGATCACCGACACCGGGTCCGTCGCTGCGATCAACGCTCCGAATACCAGCGCGCTCTGCCACGTCCAACCAGCCAGGTAGCGCATCCCGGCCGCGGTCACCGCCCCCGACAGCACCACGCCGGCGCTCGCCAGTGTGAGCACCACCGGCAACTGGCGCCGCAACTCGTCCCACCGCAGCGACAACGCGGCTTCGAAGAGCAGCGGCGGCAAAAGCACATCGAACAGGATTTCGCGGGTGAAGGCGATCCTTGGGGCCAGCGGCAGGAACGCCAATCCCATGCCGGCCAGCACCAGGCCGACGCTGTAGGGAAGGCGCAGGCGCCGCGTCAGCATGGCGACCACCGCGGCCACCAGCAGGAGCAAGAGCGCGCCTTTGCCGAAGCTCAGATCCATGCGATCGCTTTCCGCCGGAAACGGACAGCTTCCATTACACCACGGAGAAAGCCTGCGTCAGCCCGTTAAGCCGCGCAACTTGTCGAGGAATCCGGTGGCGGCGCGCACGGGTGTTTCTGGCCGGACCTTCGGGGCTTGGACGCCATTCTGCGTTACACTTCACCAATGGACGGCCAGCAAGCTATCGAGTCCATCGTCCGCCTGCTGGGGAGCCTGCCGGACGAATCGGTCGAGGGCCTGCTGGTCGCCTTGGATGCGCTCGTCGGCGTTGCGGACGAAGGGCTGCGTCCCGCGGCCGCTCAACTCCAGCGCAACGCCGCTGAATCCCGCCAGGGTGCCACGCGCCGCGGTCGTTTACTGCGCCACCCGGGGTCTTGCCAACACGCCGGCACTCTGCGAGGGAGCCCGTTCCATCCCGCGGAAGGTGACTCGGGACTTCGCCCCACCGATGCGAACCGGACCTCGTTCGACGAGTTGGCGTGGAAGATCGCGCCCTATCGGCCGTCCATTGGCTGGCTGCGCTCGCACTGGTGCGATTGCGGTGCGGAACTGGACCTTCTCGACCGAGCCGTGCGAAGCTGCATCGCAACGCCCGCGCGCGAAGGGTTTCCGGCCTGGCTCACGGACTTGAAACAGCGGAGCCCGGCGCCATGAGCGCCATTCCGGAAGCCATCCGGTCACTGAATGAGTGCCGGTATGACGATGCGGCCAGGCTGGCCATCGAAGGGCTGCGCCAAGCGGCAGCGGAATCCCCGGAGCACCTGATCGAGGCCGCCCGCTCCCTGGTCGCCTGGAAGGGGTTCTTTGCAGGTACCGGCGATGCCGCGGCGTCGGAGCCCTACTTCCGCGCCGTCTTTGCCGTCTTGCAGGAACTCGCCGGACCGGCTTCTCCGGCCGCCATGGCGGCCGCCGCCAACCTCGCCAGCATGCTCGGTTCGCTCGGCCACCTCGACGAAGCCATCGCGCTCGGCGAGCGCGTCTTCGCTCACGTCCGCCAGCGCTTTCCAGCCGATGACGTGCGCTTCCTCAACCAGCGTGAGGCTCTGGTGTTCCTCTACCGCCTGGCAGGCAACGAAGACGCGGCGATGGCGCTGCATCGCGAGACCGGCCTGTGCGAACACCTGCAACCGGTGGAGCGGCATCTCCGGGACCGTGGGACCAGGCTCTTCTCGGTCGGCCGCCCGTGGTCGAAAAACTGTCACATCTGGGTTTTCTTTGACGCGGTGCTCGACTGTGAAGGTCTGATTGCGGCGCTTGGGTTGGATTCCTGCGTCACCATCCACGATCATCGTGGCACCCATGACGGTAGCGAGCGAGGATTGGTCTGCTCCATCCACAACGATGCCATCATGGGCCGCCACCCCCTGGATGCATGTCCGTAGTCGAGAAGCCTTTTCGTCCGCAGCGCGCTATTCCCTCGGGCAAATGGTCTTCGGGCTGGCAGCTTCGACACGGGCTCGCCGCATCACCCCGGGCTGGCTGTCGCCAGTGGACACAGTCTGAATTGCGTAGGCTCGCGCATCATTGACGAAGCCCACGGCGTTAACCGGGCTTTGTGAGCGTCTTCGAAGGCCGGTACGCCGATGGGATGGACCGGATTTACGCGGCTACGGCGCGTGGCATGGCATGTGCGGTTCAGAATCGCGGCGAACGCGAACCGGAGCGCCAGCGCCGCGGCGGCCGAAAGGCAGGCGCCGCGGTTTGCCGATCCGTTCCTGCGCCTCTCAGCAACATTTGGCCCGGGTGTACTTCCGGCGGAGCCGCTCGTCCGAAAAGCGCCGCCATTCCTCACCGGAAGGCTCGCGGCCGTGGGCTTTCAAATAACGGACATAGGCGTTCTCGTCGGCCAATTCCCGCAGCAGGCCCACTACGAGTTTGCAAAACCGGCGCCAATCTTTCATAGTTCCCCGGCCCGCAACTGCGAGGCAACGAACGGCGCTTCCGAAAGCGCGGTCTTGCGGGTGTGGCGGAGAATCCCGGTCCACGCGCGCAGCGAGTCCAATAGAATGGCCGCCACCAGCGACAGCAGCGCTCCGCACAGTACGGCGTCCAGCCTGGCATTGAAGATCAGCGTGCGCGTCGAGGCGGCATCCGCCACCGGGCCGGCGCGTAAGGCGGCGGAGAGCTTCCCGGCCTGGGCCCAAAAACCGATCGCCGGCGCGCGGGAGAAGAGCTTCTGGCCGCCCGCGGTAAACGTGACCGTGACCAGCCAGACCAGCGGCAGGCACGTGATCCAGACGTATTTGAGGCCGTGCGTCTTGAGCAGAATGGTGGTGGCCAGACACAGCGCGATGGCCGCCAGCAACTGGTTGGCGATGCCGAACAGCGGCCACAGCGAATTGATGCCGCCCAGCGGATCGCGCACGCCCTGCACCAGGAAATATCCCCAGGCCGACACAATCAGGCCACTCGAGAGGATCACGCCCGGCATCCAGCTCGTACGTCCCAGGGGCTTCGAGACCTGGCCGAGCAGGTCCTGCAACAGGAATCGCCCAACCCGCGTGCCGGCATCGATGATCGTCAGAATGAACAACGCCTCGAACATGATGGCGAAGTGATACCAGAAGCCGAGCAGGGCCCGTCCGCCACCCGTGCGCGCGAAGATGTGCGCCATGCCCAGTGCCAGCGAGGGCGCTCCGCCGGTACGCGAGAAGAGGCTGCGCTCGCCGACGTCGCGCGCCAGCGTGGTCATATCCGCGACGCTCACCGGAAAGCCCCAGCCGCTGATGGTGGCCACGGCCGCCGCCGGCGCGGTCCCCACCACGCCGGCCGGAGAGTTCACGGCGAAGTAGACGCCCGGAGACATCGAGCTGGCCGCAATCATGGCCATCAAGGCGACGAAACTCTCGAGCAGCATGGCGCCGTACCCCACCGGCCTGGCGTGCGACTCTTTCGCAATCATCTTGGGCGTGGTGCCGGACGCAATCAGAGAGTGAAAACCCGAAACCGCGCCACAGGCGATGGTAATGAAGCAGAAGGGGAAAATCTTGCCGGCGAAAATCGGCCCGGTGCCATCCGTGAACCGGGTGAACGCCGGAAGCTGCAGCTCCGGCCGCACGAACAACACCCCGGCGGCGAGCATCGTCACCACTCCCAGTTTGACGAACGTGCTGAGATAGTCGCGGGGCGCCAGCAGCAGCCACACCGGCAGGGCGCTGGCGAAGAACCCGTAGACCACGATCGCCAGGGCCAGCGTCATTCCGCTGAGCGTGAACCAGGGCGCCAGCGTGGCCGACTCCGCCACCGTGCGTCCCGCGAAAATGGCCGTGGCTACCAGCAGAAACCCGATGAGGGAACACTCCAGCACTTTGCCCGGCCGCCAGTAGCGCAGGTACAGGCCCATGAAGAGGGCGATGGGCATGGTGGCGGCGATGGTGAACGTGCCCCACGGACTGCCGCGCAAGGCATTGACGACCACCAGCGCCATGACCGCCAGCATGATTACCATGATGAGCAGCACCGTCACCAACGCGGCGAAGCCGCCCAGCTTGCCGATTTCTTCGCGCGCCATCTGGCCCAGCGACTTTCCGTCGCGCCGCATGGAGGCGAACAGAAGGATGAAGTCCTGCACGGCTCCTCCCAGCACCGCGCCGATCACGATCCACAACGTGCCGGGCAAGTAGCCGAACTGCGCCGCCAGGACCGGCCCCACCAGCGGCCCCGGACCGGCGATAGCGGCGAAGTGGTGGCCGAACAGAATCCACTTGTTGGTCGGCTCGTAGTCGTGGCCGTTGCGCAGCCGCTCCGCCGGAGTGGCCCGCCGGTCGTCCAGCACCGCGACGCGCGTTGCCAGCCACTTGCCATAGAAGCGGTACGCGGTGGCGTACGTGCAGGCGGCAGCCAGCACCAGCCAGATGCTGTTGATGTGTTCCCCGCGATACAGGGCGACGCCGCCCAGGCACACGGCGGCGGCAACGGCGATGGCAAGCCAGAAGATGTGGCGCAGGAGTCTCACGTTTCAACCAGGATTTCCATTTTAGTCTCCTGGCGGCCAACGATTCTACTTGCAATGGCGCAACCGAAGCCGCCGGTCTGACTCTTCCAACGCGGGCGACTCCAGCGGCCCGGGATGGGGCCAACTCTCGTCCCCGCGGGCAGCCCGGAAAGGTCCAAAACCGGGGAATCCCGCATTTCCAGCGCATTCCACAGATACCATTTCCGCCCCGCACGCTCTAGTGCCGTGACCGCAAGATACTGTTCCTTTGCCACGGGCCGCTCGCTCACGCTCGCGGTTCTGTCCGGAACCGCGAGCGTGAGCGAGCGGCCCGGTAATGGCACCTAATCACACGGTCGAAGACCTGGCCGCCCGATGCCGCTGTGCCCGTCCCTTCCCCCTACCCCACCGCCAGCCGGCGGCACAGGTTTCCTAACCTAATGCCGGGCTGGCCTTGCATGGTGGCGGGTTACCTGACTGTGCGGCCGAGAGTAGGGCGGCGAAAGCAATCCACATAAGTCTCGCTACGTCCGCTCATCTCATCACAGATTACACGGGTGGCGGAGGCATAATGGTCCGGCGCCGCGAACCTGGATGCGGCGAACCCGCCCGACTTGCGAACGGCCGGCGAGCCAGGACAATATGGGACATATGCAAGCAAAGGTTTTGGGGATCGCCGCTCTCCTGCTGGCCACGGTGTCCAGCCTGGCCCAGCCTTATACCGCGCGGCAGACCGAGGACCACGGGATCGCCGTGGTGCGGCTGAGCGACGCGGCTCACGGGGTGGAAGTCTCGATTGTCCCTTCGATAGGCAACTTCGCCTACGAAATGAAGGTGCATGGCCAGAACATCCTGTATTTTCCTTACGCCGACGCCGGCGAGTTCGCGAGGCAGCCCGGGCAATGCGCCATTCCGCTGCTGGCGCCGTGGGCCAACCGGATGACCGAACTGGGCTTCTGGGCCAACGGCAAAAAGTACGCGTTCAACATGGGGCTGGGCAACCTGCGCGGCGCCCTGCCGATGCACGGCCTGCTGGGCAACTCGCCGCTATGGCACGTGATCCAGGTGGCAGCCGACGCCGATTCCGCCCGCGTCACCAGCCGCCTGGAGTTCTGGAAGGAACCGGACCTGATGGCGCAATGGCCGTTCGCCCACGAATACGAGATGACCTACAGCTTGGCCAAGGGCGTCCTCGAAGTGCGGCTGACGGTCATCAACCTCAGCTCGCAGCCCATGCCGCTGATGGTGGGCTTCCATCCCTACTACCGCATCCCCGGCATTCCGCGCGACGAATGGGTGGCGCGCATTCCGGCGCGCCAGCGGGTGGTGGCCGACGAGCGGCTCATCCCCACCGGAAAGTTCGTGCCGATGGATCTGCCATCGCCGCTCGCGCTCAAGGGCCGCACCCTCGATGACGGCTTTATCGACCTGGAGCGCGATTCCGCGGGCCGCGCCCACTTCTCCATCGAAGCGGCGGGCCGCGTTGTCGAGACGATGTTCGGGCCGAAGTACCCGGTGGCCGTGGTTTGGGAACCCGCCCCGCCTCCGGGCCAGACGCGCGAGTTCATCTGCTTCGAGCCGATGACCGCCATCACCAGCGGCGCCAACCTGGCGCACGAGGGAAAGTATGCGGGGTTCGAGAGCATTCCCGCCGGTGCACGCTGGACCGGGAGTTTCTGGGTGCGCGCCAGCGGGATCTAGTGCCATGACCGCAAGATACTCTTCCTTTGCCACGGGCCGCTCGCTCACGCTCGAGGTTCCGAACGGAACCGCGAGCGTGAGAAGCTGTGAAGAAATCGGCCGGACTGCCGGGTTGACAGACGAAAGCGTCTGTCCCACATTGCACTCGAAGGACTTGCAGCGAGGTGGGGCAGGCGCTTCCGCCTGCCAACCGATTTCCTCACAGCTTCTGAGCGAGCGGCCCGGCAAAGACGCCAAATTACACGGTCGAAGACCTGGACGATGGCGCGGAGCGAGGCAGGGCGGCGCAAGTCCGCTTCACTCTCCGGGGACGGGGAACTTACTGGCGGCGGCGTCCAGCACCAGGACCCAATCGTTGTTCTCTCCGCTTGACGGAGGCTTGAACTCGCGGGTGGCGGTCCTTGGGAACTCGCCCAATGACTTCGATGCGCCTGTCCGGGGATCGTACCAGGAGGCCCGGATAGTCTTGCCCGACATGGAGTCCAGGCGAACCTCGATGGGGCGGCCGGAGGCGGTGTAGATAAACGCGTAGCTCCCATCCGATGCGCGGGCCGCCTGAATGCGGTCGGTGGTAGCCATAGGGTCGCTAACGAGCATGGACTGATCCGGGATGCGGACGAGCATCGGCCTGGATTCGATCAGAGCCCTCAGGTGCTTCATTTGAGACGCGCCGGGGAGTTGCATGGACTCCTGCCAGGGCAATCCCGCCATCCAGCGTGTCTGCTGCATCCCGGGCTTCCAGAATTCGTAGACCTCGCCGCAGCCGTAGGCGTATCCCGCCGCCCCGGCAAGAACGGCCAGGTAGCCATAACGCCGGACATCCCAGGCGCCAAGTCTCTTGATATCGGGCACGGCCTGCTTCAGTCCGTCGGTGATGTTCTCGTACCCCGCCTCGGCGTCAATTACCGGCTTCGCCGGCTTCAACTGATAGTCGGAGGCGACCAGCTCGTAATTCCGGTTTTGAGAGGAGTGACCGGATTGAATCGAGTTGAAATCCAGCCAGGACTCGTTGTGGAACCACATGGACGAACTCTGTCTCCCGGTGGGATGGTACGACACCAGTTGCGCTCCGCCGTCTCCGTCCCTCAATCCGCGCGCCATGGCAGCGGTGACCTCCTCCACGCCCTTTCCCGGCCGGTCGCCTCCCAGCATCCAGAGCACCGGCTTCTGGCGATAGCGCGCCCCGATGAACTTGCCGTAGTCGTAAGCGGTGGTTGGGTCGAAAAGATAAGGTTCCCTACCGAGAAAGGTCTTGGCCCATAGAGGCAGGATCAGGACATAGAGGCCGAGGGACTCCGCCTTGTTGACGATGTAATCGGCGTTCTCGAAAAAGGCCTGGTTGATCTGGGCCGCATTCCCGTCGACCAGCAGAGTCTGGCCGAGGGGATTGGGCCGCCTGAGGCCGTCCCAAATCAGGAAGACGCCTTGAATCACCGTAAAGCCCTTCGACGCCCTATCCGTGAGGTAGCGGTCGACTTCCTCATGTGTGGGCCGCGTGAACAGGCACCAGGCCGTATCCCCGAGATAGAAGAACGGAGCACCGCCCTCTTTGACGAAGAAGCGGCCGTTCTCGGATACCCGCAGCCGGGGCAGCGGCTTGCTCTGAGCCGACAGCTCAACCACGGCGATCAGAGCCAGCAGAACTGCCGGACAGATCTTTCGCACAAGCATGGGAGACTCCTTTCGATACCATCCGCCACCCGCCCCCGCCGGCGCCGCGCGAGGACTCAGAGCAGCCGGCAAATCGGGCCTTGCCCGGGATTTCCACTTCGAACTCCGGGTCACGAGCGATTATACTCCCAACCGCGTCCACTGGAACCGGGGAAGGAACCGCGATTGAAGGGACACCGGAGAAGCGGCCGCTGCCGGTTACCCTCAGGCCAGGCAGACCGCCGGCGGCGTCCGGCATTCGAGGCTGTGGTGCAAGCCCCACAAGCGTTCGACGAAGATATCGTCCATGCCGATTGCTACAATGGAGCCGAGTTTGGTTATGACAACTGACTGCTTTACCCCCCGCAGAGATTTCCTGAAAACCTGCCTGCTTGGCAGTACTGCCGCGCTGGCCGCCGAAGCGGCGTCTTCGGCCACCCCCGCTGCCGCCGGGAAGTTCACCAGCCGTGTCGCGCTGACCACCGGCGAGGACCGCGCCAACATCGCGTTCCAGGCGCTGCAGCCGTTCAAGAAAGAAATCGCCGACGCCATCGGGAGCAAGCGCGTCATCGTCAAACCCAACAACGTCATCATCGACAAGCCGCTGTGCGCCAGCCACGCCGACAATCTGGAAGGCATCCTGGAATTCCTGAAGTCCATCGGCAAGACGAACGTCGCCATCGCCGAGTCGCCGGCCAACGGTTCGGCTGTCGTCAGTTTCGCCAATTACGGCTACAACAAGTTCGCAGGCAAATACGGCGTGAAGCTGATCGACCTCGACACCGAGGGTTTCACGATTCTCCATTGCATCGACCAAAAGGACTTCCAGCCGCATGCCTGCCGCATGTCCAAGCTGATGCTCGATCCGAACAACTTCATCGTTTCCGCGGCCAAGCTCAAAACGCACGACCTCGTGGGCATCACCCTGTCGCTGAAGAACATCGTGGTTGGCGCGCCCATCAAGGACGCGGGCGCCGGTCTTCGCCCCGGCGGCGCGGGCGGCGGGAGGTCCGACAAGCCCCTCACCCACGGCGGCGGCTCGCACGGTATCAACTACAATCTCTTTGCCCTCTCGCCGAAACTGCATCCGCACCTGGCGGTGATCGACGGGTACGAAGGCATGGAAGGCACCGGCCCGGTGAATGGAACGCCCGTGAACCAGAGAGTCTGCGTGGCCAGCATGGATTGGCTTGCCGCCGACCGCGTGGGCGCGGAACTCATGGGCGTTGACGTCGGCAAGATCGGCTACCTGACTTACTGCATCGCGGCGGGGGACCGCGGCGAAGGGGATTTGAGCAGGATCGAGATCCTTGGGCCGCCCATCAAAGACGTCGCCAGGACTTATCAACTGCCCAAAACCTGGGACCAGATCACAAGCTGGCAGAAGCCGGTTTAGCGGCTGCCCGGCACAAGGGCCGCAGGCGAGTCTGTGCACCGCGGCGCTTTCCAGGGCGTTAAGATTGCCGGCGTTGGAGCGTCCCGATGAGACTGGGAATCGATTTCGGCACCACGCGTATCGTAGCCGCCGCGGCGGACCGTGGAAACTACCCGCTGGCCGGTCTCGAATCGCCCGATGGCCAGACGCGCGAGTGGTTCCCGCCGCTCGTGGCGATACGCGCTGACGAACGCCGCTTCGGCTGGAGCGCGTGGGAGGTGCAGGGCGATCGCGGTTGGACGGTGTTGCGCTCGCTCAAGCGGCTGCTGAAACGCGCCGGCCCCACTGCGCGGCTGGTCCTCGCCGGCCGCGCGGTGCCGGTGATGGAACTGGCAACCGGGCTGCTGTCGGCGTTCCACCGGCAGTTGCGCCAGGCTTCCACGCTGGCGCTCGATCCCGGCGAGCCGGTCGAGGCCATGATCGGCGTGCCTGCCAATGCCAACGGCAACCAGCGATTTCTGACGGCGGACGCTTTCCGCGCAGCGGGCTTCCATGTGCTGGGCATGCTCAACGAGCCCTCGGCGGCGAGCGTGGAGTTCGGCCATCGCGAACGGGGACGGCGCAAGGGATCTCCGCGACGGTCGCTGCTGGTGTACGACCTCGGCGGCGGCACCTTCGACGCCTCGCTGGTCGAGATGCAGGACGACACCCACACCGTGGTGGCCAGCGCCGGCCTTGCCGATGTGGGCGGCGACGACTTCGACGAAATCCTGGCCGCCCTGGCGCTGGAGACGGCGGGCTGCGCGGCCGGGCGCGCAGCGTTTTCGGATTCAGAGGCGTTCCGCCTGCTGGAGGAGTGCCGCGAGCGCAAAGAAGCGATCAATCCCAATACGCGCCGCATTGTCGTGGATCTGGAGCCCGTTCGCGAAGGCCTGGGGTGAGGTTTCGATCGCCGTGGCGCAGTTCTACGAGCGCTGCCGCCCGCTGGTGGAACGGACGGCGAAGGTGGTGGAGGAACTGCTTGCGGCGAACCCCGGCCGGCCAATCGAAGCGCTCTACGTGACCGGCGGCGGCTCCGAACTTCCCGCCGTGGCGCGCGTGCTCAAGGAGACTTTCGGACGGAGCGTGCGGCGCTCCGCCTACATGCGCTCGGCCACCGCTATCGGCCTTGCCATCGGCGCCGATGCCGGCTCCGGCTATGTGCTGCGCGACCGCTTCGCGCGGCACTTCGGGGTATGGCGCGAAGCCGACCACGGCCGCGCCGTGGCGTTCGATCCGATCTTCCCCGGCGGCTTGGAACTGCCGCCGCGCGGCGCGCCTCCGCTGCGTGTGGTGCGCTCCTACCGGCCGGTCCACAACATCGGCCACTTCCGCTACGCGGAGGCGTCGCGAATCGGCGAGGACGGCCAGCCCTCGGGCGACCTCACATTGTGGGACGACATCCAGTTTCCCTTCGACCCGGCGCTGCGCGGCGCCGGTGACATGGCACTGGCTGAAGTGAGCCGCAACGGCGAAGGCATAGACTGCGAAGCGGAAGAGGAATACTCGTGCGATTCGAGCGGCATCGTGAAGGTGACAATCCGGAATCGCTCGGCCGCGTACCATCGTGAGTATACGCTCGGCTGCTGGTCGAACCGGGCGCCGCGGGCGGCAGAGCCGATCTCCGTCAAGCACGGCTGGGAACGCTCGTGATGTAACATATCACTGTCCGAGAAAGAGGTTTCGAATGCCGAGGGTGAACCTTCCAAAGATCTGTCTTCTGGCTGGATCGGCGCTCGCGGGCTGGGCTCAACTGGCCCCGCCGGCTCGTGAAATCCCGCTGTATCCGGGTGTGGCTCCCGGTTCGGAGAACTGGAACTATCCGGAGAGAACCGCCGGCACCACGGACCGGCCGCAGGCGCAAAACATCGTTCGGCCGGTGCTGCTCTATTACCCGGCTGAGAAGGCCACCGCGGTGGGAACGGCGATGATTGTCGCGCCGGGCGGCGGTTTCCGGACGCTGATGATGTCCTATGAAGGAGTGGATGTCGCCAAACGGCTGAACCAGATGGGTGTGGACGCGTTTGTCTTGAAGTACCGCACGACCTATGTCGACCCCGATGCGCCACCTGCCGCGGCCGGAAGGGGGCCTGCCACCACAGGTCCGCAGGCGGGCCAAAACGTGCGTGAGATGGGCGGCGCGGACGGGCAACAAGCCGTGCGGCTGCTGCGGCAGCGTGCCGCCGAATTCGGCGTGCTCCCCGATCGGATCGGCATCATCGGTTACTCGGCCGGAGGCGCGGTGGTTCTCTCGACGGTGTACGGGCCCGCCGATGGAAGGCCGGATTTCGCCGCCCCGATCTACGCCGCCGGCGCGAGTTCGAATCCGCCGCCGGAAGGAGCGCCGCCGCTGTTCATAGCCGTGGCGGCGGACGACCAGTCGGTCGGATACCAGGGGTCGATCGACCTGTTTGGCGCTTGGAGAAGAGCCGGGCGGCCTGCCGAACTGCACGTATTCCAGACTGGCCAGCACGGCTTCGGGAAGAAGGGCGGCGGCGCGGATCGCTACCTGGACCGACTGGAGGAGTGGCTGAAGGTGAACGGGTGGCTGACCAAGGTGTCGAAGTGACACGAATGACAGGCGACGGCGCCTGTCCCGCCCAATAGCGCCTCAGCTCCCGGGGCCGAAGTCGACGTCATCCGGCAACTCGTTCGTGTCGCCGGTGGCGTCGTAGGGGAAATGCTTTGCCAGGTCTTCGCCGACCGCTTCGATTCCGGCCACAAGGCCGCCCGTATAATCGCCTTGTTTCAGCTTTTCGGTCACGGTGCGGACGATGCGATGCCAGAACTCCTGGCCGACCTTCTCGTGGATGCCGCGGTCGCCCAACACGACGAACTTGCGGCGAGCCGGCACAACGAAGAGCAACACGGCATTGCGATGCTTCGTGGCGGTCATGCCCAGCCGCTCGAATGCCTTCTCGGCGGCCTTCCGAACGTCGCCCCAGAATAGCGGTGACACGGAAACGCGGATCTCGCCGGAAGTCCGCCTCTCGGCCTTCTGAATCGCTTGCTTGATCCGGTCCTTGTCGATGGTTACCATGAGCCGCCCGCTCCTCCGCCGCCGCTCCGTCCGCCGCCCCCGCTAAATCCGCCGCCTCCCCCGCCACCGCCGCCGCCGCCGGACATGATGCTGGCCAGGAAGTAGAAGGCTAGTGCCGGATGGGTAATCGCGAAGGCCAGGATCAGGATGGCGACGATGCCGTAGAAGATCCACTGGAACAGGGTTAACGGCTTCGACTGCGCGGGCGGCCGCGTGGGCGGCGGCGCACCGGCCTGCCCGCCGATCGCTCCGGTCAGCGAGTCGATCGCCGCCGTTACCGCGTCATCGGGATGGCCGGCCTGAATCCCAGGCGCCAGCACCTCGTTGATCACACGGGACGCGATCGCATCGGGCACTACGGCTTCGAGCCCGTAGCCGACCTCGATCCACATCTTACGATCCTGGGGCATGATGAACAGGGCCAGCCCGTCATCCAGCCCCTTACGGCCCACCTTCCATTTCGCAAAGGCCCGGACGGCCCAGTCCTCGATCGGCACATCGCCCGTGGTGGGGCTGATGTACACAATCAACTGATGGCCGGTAGCCTGCTCGTAGGCGGCGAGGCGTGCGTCCAGCGCGCGCACCGTATCCGGCGACAGGAAGTTCGCGGTGTCCGTGACCCACTGGGTGGGCGATGGAGGGATGGGCGTCTCAGCCGCGTATGAGAGGGCGGCCGAAGCGAGGGCGATGAAGACAACCAAACTGCGGCGCAAGAGCAAGTTAAAACTTCACCTCGGGCGCCTTTTCGCTTCCCGATTGTGCCTGGAAGTAAGGCTTGGTTGCGAACTTATCGCCGAAGAAACCGGCGATCAGCACCGTTGGAAAACTGCTTCGGCGGGTATTGAAGGCTTGCGCCGCCTCATTGAATCTCTGCCGCTCGACGGTAATGCGATTCTCGGTGCCCTCGAGTTGCGCCTGAAGGTCCCGGAAGTTGGCGGTCGCTTTGAGCTGCGGATAGTTTTCGGTGACCATCAGCAAGTGAGACAGCGCCGAAGACAGTCCTTGCTGCGCCTGCTGATACCGTTGGAAGGCCGCCGGATCTTTGGTGATGTCCGCCATGGCGGCAGGTGTGACCTGGCCGACCTTGGCGCGCGCCTCCGTAACCGCCGTCATGGTGCTCTGCTCGAAGTTCGCAGCGCCCTTGACGGTCGCCACCAGGTTGGGCACCAGATCGGCGCGCCGTTGATAGGCGTTTTGGACCTGGGCCCACTGCGCCTGGGTGGCCTGATCGAGTTGCACCAGCGAGTTGTAGGTTCCGCCGATGGAAACCGCCAGGATCAGTATGAAGACGAGTACCACGCCGGTACAACCGATGGCTATCTTTTTCCCCATTTACGCTCCATTCATCGCTGCAATGACAGGGTTGCCGATTCCGGGACCGGAACCCCGGCTTGCGGACTGGCAATCCTCACCATTCTATCGCCTGAGCAGCCAGTCAACTACCGCGCCTTGGGACCGGGTTGGCTCGCCGATGGGGCGATTCGCCCCGCAAAACCGCTCGAATCCGAGCGTACGCGAGCGCAAGGCCCGTAGCGCCCTTGTACTACTACCCGTCAAATCCTTCGCGCGCCGCGACGGTTTTATGTGGGGCAGGCTGGCAGCCTGCGGCCGATTGTTAATCGGCCCGGCGAGCGCGAGCCCGCGCTGCGCGCGAGACGATTCTGGCCCCGGCAGCCCGGAATATCCCGCGCGGTTGGGTTGGGCCTCTGCCGCTCTGCGGGGCGGGTTTTCAACCTGCGGCCCCGCCCAGGGGGCACCCGCAATAAGACCAATGCCGGCTTTGTACAAACGCCAACAGGCGGGTTACAAACCCGCCCCACATAACGCCAGCGAAACCACTCCTGCGTCGCACCCTTGGGACCGGGTCGATTCGCCGGCGGAGGTCCTTCCTGAAGGGCGGTCCCGCCGGCAAAGCCAGCGTTCACGATCTTCAGGCACTCTTGCGTAACGGGTGTGTCACCCGGCATAAGGCGAGTCCGGCCAGAAAGCCGATCCCGGCCGTGGCTACCAGAGAGCCAGTCAGATGCCGGCGGCCGAACTTCCGCAAGCCGGCATACACCTGGCTCAGATCGTGATCTTCGACATAGGACGCCGTTGCATCCAACCGATCCGCCGTTCCGGTAGCCAGGTCGTCGATGGCCTTGGAACCCCTGCGCCCGGTTTCGCGAACGGACGAGGCCGCCGTATGGAGCGCATCGCCTGTGTCATTTCGCGCCTTATCCAGTTTCCTGCCAGCGGACCTGCCCAACTCGTCCATGGACTCTTTGGCCTCTTTGCCAAGCTCCGAGGCCGTTTCCGTCAGTGTCATTAAAGTGCTCAAGGTGTTCCTCCAAAGTTTGAAATGGCTTGCGTGCGCATGCCCCAATTGGAAAGATGGGGCACGTTGACTTCCATTTCGAATCGAGAGGCAAGACAAGCAGAGTCACCGGGCGATGAAGCCCCAAAGAAGCGAAAGCTGCACCGCCGGAGGCAGGATCTGCACCGGGACCTTGGCGGCGGCGGACATGCGCATTAAAGGACCACAGCCGGCGCCTGGATGCTCTCATCGATCCATTGCCGCATGCGGCGGAAGTGTCCGCCCTTCCAGTAAGCTCGGCCGCACTCGGGGCAGCGCGGAAACTCTTCGTGCAGCAGGGCAACCTGGGCAGGGATCCCATGGCGCACTTCGTCCTTGCCTGCCGGCTCCAGCAGTGCATTGCATCGCAGACACCGCGAGAAGGGCCTTGTCAGGCGCGCCAAATCGAATCGCCCGACCACTTCCAGGAGTTGCTGCCGTGGTTTGGCTGCCCGGACGTAATGCCCGTGCGTCACCGAGCCGCGTTTGAGGAGACCCACATCGCGGGTCAACAGAATCCGGTGTTCGCCGCGCGAGACCTCCGCCAGGCGCTCGTCGGTGGAGTGGTTTTGATAACTGGCGTCGAACCCCAACATTCGCAGGTACGCAGCCAGGCGGCCCAGGTGCACATCGAGCACGAACCGTGGATCGCGGAGCGGGGCCGGCCGCAATCGGGTCAGTCCGGAGATGTCGAACGCCTCGAATACCGGGTAGACGCTGATCCGGTTGCCGTCTTGAACCCGGCAGGCGAAATCCACCGGCTCACCGTTGACCAGGATCAGGTTGACCTCGGTGTGGGGCACGCCGAACGACTCGATGCGGTCCTTGACGGTTGCGGTATCCAGGAAGCCGTGCGCAAACTCCGTGAAGCGGCGCTCCGGCGGGAGAAAGTCGTTGAGTTCGGCATAGAAGCGGAAATTCGCAACAGGCATGACATCGGCCAAATCCCGATTGGCCATCCTTGCCAGTACCGAGTGTACACCGGGCGGCGCCGCCACGGTATGAACCTGACGTTTGAACCTGACGTTTGTCACCGCTGGTGGTTGACACTCTCCACTACCGGCCATTCCGTAATAATGGGAACCTGTATCGAGAGGAAATCAACATCATGAACCGAGTACTCCCCATCCTGATCGCCTGCACGGTTGGCGCGGCAGCCGCGATCGCGCAACCCGCAACCGGACCGCTCTTGATCGAGCACGTCCGCGTGTTCGATGGAACCCGCATCCTCGACAACCGCAGCGTCCTGGTCGAGAGCGGCGTCATTCGCTCCGTGGCCGCCACGATCCCCCGCCCTCCCGATGCAACCATCGTGGATGGCGCCGGGAAGACGCTCCTCCCCGGTCTGATCGACGCCCACACCCACACCATCGTGGAAGCCTCGCTCCAGCAGGCGCCAGTCTTCGGCGTGACCACCGACCTGGACATGTTCACCGATCCGGCCGTTGCCGCCAGCATCAAGAAACGGCAGAAGGAAGGAGACCTGCTCGACTATGCCGATCTCCGGTCCGCGGGCTACCTGGCGACCGTTCCGGGTGGCCACGGCACGGAGTACGGTATCAAAGTGCCCACCCTCACCCGGCCGGAGGAAGCGCAGTCATGGGTGGACGCACGGATCGCCGAGGGCTCGGATTACATCAAGATCGTCTACGATGACATGCTCGAATATGGGATCGGAAAGCCGAGCCCGACGCTCACCAAAGAGGTCATGAAGGCGCTGACCGACGCGGCGCACAAACGGGGCAAGCTGGTGGTGGTGCACATCGGTAGCCTGCAACAGGCGCTGGACGCCATCGACGCGGGCGCCGACGGTCTGGCGCACCTGTTTGCCGGGCCTGCGTCGGCCCCGGATTTCGGCAAACTCGCCGCATCGCATGGCATTTTTGTCGTCCCCACGCTGACCGTCCTGAACACCATCTGCGCCACCAACTTCGATTCGGATCTGGCAAGCGATCCGCGGCTCAAGCCGTACCTGCCCCCATCCGAGACCACCGCCATGCAAGCCCATTTCGGCCTCCCCGTGAAGGTGAGTTGCGAAGGCGCGAGTGTTGCCGTGCGGCAATTGAAGGCGGCGCGGGTTCCAATCCTCGCCGGCACCGACGCCGGAAACCCGGGCACCACCCAAGGCGCCAGCATTCACGGCGAGTTGGAACTGTTGGTACGCGCCGGCCTCACGCCGGCCGAAGCCCTGCATGCGGCCACAGCCGCCTCCTCCGCTGCCTTTCGCCTCGACGACCGCGGTCAGATCGCTCCCGGGAAGAGAGCCGACCTGGTGCTCGTCAATGGCGACCCCACCACCGATATCCGCCAGACGCGCGACATCGTAGCCGTCTGGAAAGCCGGGCACGCGATCGACCGGGCGGCGTGGAAGGCGTCGGTCGCCAAACAGATCGAAGACCAGGCTGGCGCGAAGAATGCAGCGCCGCCGCGCGGGTCGGAATCCGGTTGGATCGCCGATTTCGAGCAGGAAGGCGCACCGCAGGCGAGGTTTGGCGCGGGCTGGATGGTTTCGACGGATCAAGTGGCGGGCGGCAAATCAACCGCGAAAATGGAGGTTATTCCAGGCGGGGCGGAAGGCAGCAAGAACGCCCTGCGGGTGACAGGCGAGGTCGCGATAGGGTTTGCGTTCCCGTGGTCCGGTGTGATGTTCTCGCCAGGCCCCAGTCCGATGGCGCCGGTGAACCTCTCCGCGCGGAAGGAAATCCAATTCTGGGCCAAGGGTGACGGCCATACCTATCAAATCATGCTCTTCTCACAGCGCCTTGGATACCGGCCCGCGACGCTGACCTTCGTAGCCGGACCCGAATGGAAGCAGTTCACGCTGCCCTTCGCCAGTTTCGGCGGCGTCGATGGCAGCGACATCATGGCAATCGTCTGGTCCGGCGGACCGGAGATTGGGAAGTTTGAGTTCGAGCTCGATAATATTCGGATCCAGTGACGGAACCGTTCTCCCGGGAGAACCCGGAGCCGTGTTCGGCGTGGGGCGGACCCCCTGGTCCGCGCGGGACGCCCTCGTCCCGCATCCGGAACTACGATATCAGCCTCTTGCAGGGTACGAGCAGGCCGACGGGGGCGTCGGCCGCGGACCAGGGGGTCCGCCCCACAATCTGTGCAGATGTTCGGTAGCGGGAAAAGTATGCGGCATTAGGTTGTTAACCCGTCTTTTCGCCGGCCAGGCCGGTTCACAACCCGCCCCGTGTAGCGGCAAGCCGCAACCAAACCAACCGGAATTGTCGGATCTTCCGGAGGCCGGTTGGTCACCCGCAAGGGCGAGCTTCGATCGCCTGGCCGATTAACAATCGGCCGCGGGTTGACAACCTGTCCCCCAAAACCAAAGTTCCCGCGGCGTGTAGTAGCCTATGGGGAAGATGCTTTCCGATCCGAAACTGACAACTCTCGTAACTACGGCAATTCTGATATCGCTCGTGCCGGCGGCGGCGTTTTCGCAGACCGGAATTCCGCACCTCGAAAAGCAGGGAACCGCCACGCAATTGATCGTGGACGGCAAGCCGTTCCTTGTCTTGGGCGCCGAATTGAACAACTCCAGCGCCTCCAGCCTTGAGTACATGCGGCCGCTTTGGCCCAAGATCGCGGCGGCCAATCTGAATACCGTGCTGGCAACCGTTTCCTGGGAGTTGATGGAGCCCGAGGAGGGCCGCTTCGACTTCAGCCTGGTGGACGGCCTGATTCAGGATGCCCGGCGGCAAAACCTGCGCCTGATCCTGCTCTGGTTCGGGAGCTGGAAGAATGGCAAGTCCACCTACCAGCCCGTGTGGGTGAAGACCAACCAGCAGCGGTTTCCGATCATTCAGGACGAGAAGGGCAAGGGCCTGCCGACCTTGAGCACGCTGAGCGACGCCAATCGGGACGCCGATGCGCGCGCCTTTGCCGCGCTGATGAAGCACATCCGCGAGTTTGACGGCGATGCGCACACCGTGATCATGATGCAAGTGGAGAACGAAGTGGGGGTTCTGGGACTCTCGCGCGACCATTCGCCCGCGGCGAACCAGGCGTTTGCGGGGCCCGTGCCGAAGGAGTTCATGGACTACCTTCAGAAACACAAGGACACCCTGATCCCGGAACTGCGCAAGCGCTGGGAAGCCGCCGGCTTCAAGACGTCCGGAAGCTGGGAAGAGGTCTTCGGCGCGGGCATGGAAACCGACGAGTTGTTCATGGCGTGGAACTACGGCCGATACGTGGGCCATGTGGCCGCGGCCGGCAAAGCCGAATATCCCTTGCCGATGTTCGTGAACACCTGGCTGCGGCAGGGACCGGACAAACCCGGCGAGGACAAGCCCGGCGGCTATCCCAGCGGCGGTCCGCTGCCCCAGGTGTTGGATGCCTGGCGAGCCGGGGGGCCGGCGATCGACATTCTCTCGCCGGACGTCCATGTGCCGAACTACAGCGATTGGTGCGGCTGGTACACACAATCCGGCAACCCGCTTTTCATCCCCGAATCCAGGGGCGACGCGCGGGGCGTGGCTTACGCCTTTGCGACCGCCGGCAAATATGACGGCATCGGCTACTCGCCGTTTGGGATCGACCGGCTTACGTCCCCGGACGGCGAGCTTGCCAAAGGCTACCAGGTGCTGGCCCAGGTGGCTCCGCTGATTCTGGAAAGGCAGGGCCTTGGGAAGGTGACGGCCGTGCTGATGGACAAGGCAACTCCCCGGTCCAAGGTGCGCCTCGGCGACTACACCCTCGAGGCCCGGTTCCGTGAGGGCCGCGGCCCGGGAGCGGGTGCGCCCGGCGCCGGAGCGGTGGATGCCGTGACCGGCCTGTTTATCCAGTTGGGCCCGGACGACTACGCGATCGTGGGCAGAAGCATGGGCGTCTACTTCGAGACGGCTACCGACCCAACCCAGAGCGTGGGGCTGGCGGTGGTCGAGGAAGGCCAATACGTCGACGGCCGCTGGGTTCCCGGACGCCGGCTGAACGGCGACGAGACCCCCGAGTGGAAGGCCCTCTCTTTCGGGGGCGACCGCTACACGATTCAGAGGGTGAAGCTGTACAGGTACCGGTAGGGAGCATTCGGGCGGACCGCAGGGTTGACAGGCGAAAGCGCCTGTCCCACGTTGCCGCCGAACGACTTGCAGTTAGGGTGGGGCAGGCGCTTCCGCCTGCCGGCCGGAGGTTGCGTGAGATTGCACAAGAGGATCGTGGCCGTTTCGGCGCTGGCGCCGCTGTTGGGCATCGCCGTCACGGCGGGACTGCTGCGTGCGCAGCCGGCGGATCGCTTTGCGGCCGTAGCGCCGCGGATGCAGGAGTTTGTCGATAAGGGCGAAGTTGCCGGCGTGGTGACGCTCATCGCCACCAGGGATCGGATCCTCCACCTCAGCGCGGTTGGCAAGACCGACCTGGCCGAGGATCGGAAGATGCGGACGGATGACATCTTCTGGATAGCCTCGATGAGCAAACCGATCACGTCGGTGTGCATCGCGATCCTGGCGGATGACGGCAAGCTGAGCTTCGATGACCCGCTGGCGAAGCATCTGCCGGAGTTTGCCGGCCTGATGGTCAGCCAGAACGGCGAGACCGTCAAGCCATCCCGCCCCGTCACCCTGCGGGACGTGATGACGCACACCAGCGGGTTGGGCGAGATGACGGCTCGCGAGCCCCATCTCACGCTGGCCGAAACCAGCCAGCGAGCTGTCGCAGCAGCCGCTGCGCTTCCAGCCGGGAAGCCGTTGGGCGTACTCGACCGCGGGCATGGACGTGCTGGGGCGCGTGGTGGAAGTGGCCAGCGGGATGCCGTTCGACGAGTTCCTGCAGAAGCGCGTGCTCGACCCGTTGGGAATGAAGGACACGAGCTTCTGGATTGCGCCGGGGAAAGAATCGCGCTACGCGCACACCTATCGCTGGAACGCGCCAACCGGCAAGCTGGAAGAGACGGCCATCCCATACCTTTACAACACGGCCGTGACGGACCGCCAGCGCCCGCCGCTGGGCGGGGCCGGGCTCTTCTCGACGGCCGGGGACATCGCCAGGTTCTACCGGATGATGCTCAACCAGGGGACTCTCGATGGCGCGCGCATCCTCAAGCCCGAGACAGTGGCGGAGATGACGCGCAAACAAACCGGCGCGCTCACTGCCCGGCCGGGGATGCCCTGGGGGCTGGGATTTTGCGTGGTGGAAGATCCGGATCGGATGGCGGCCAACAGCGCGCTGTCGCCCAATTCGTTCGGCCACGGTGGCGCGTTCAGCACTCAGAGTTGGGCCGACCCGGCCAAGAACCTGATCTGGGTTCTGATGTTCGAGCGCGATGGACATGGGAATCCGGACAACTCCGACGTGCGAATCGCTTTTCAAGAAGCGGCGGCAAAGGGGATAGGACAAGGGGAAGGCGCCAAATGAAACCGAATCGATACAGAGACTTGAGCCGGCGCGCCATGCTGTGCCGGACAGCCGTTGCCAGCGGTCTTGGTGGGATCTTCGCAATGACCGCAGCGGGGCAGCAGGCGCCCGCTCCACGAGTGCCGACCGGCGGCCCCGGAGCGCCCCCACTCCCCGGAGCCGGACGCGGCCCGGCGGTGCACTACGGGCCCATCAATAAGTACTCCTCGCCCAGCGACCTGAAGATCACGGACATACGGGCGCTCAGGATCGCGGCCAATTTCGACTACCCTGTCATCAAGATCTTCACCAACCAGGATGTCTACGGGCTGGGAGAAGTGCGCGATGCCGGGAACGAGAACCTGGCTCTCGGCATGAAGCCGCTGCTGGTTGGGAAGAATCCCCTCGACATATCCGGGATTCTCCAAACCGTCCGCCCGTACGCAGGCCCCGGACGCCAGGGCGGCGGTTTCAGCGCCATCGATATCGCCCTGCACGACATCACGGGCAAGGTATACGGCGTGCCGGTCTGGCGGTTGCTGGGCGACAAGAAGCGCGACCGGGTGCGCATGTATTGCGACACCACCGGAACCTCCGACCCCAAGAAGTACGGGGAGCGGATGGTGGCGCGCATGAAGCTGGGATTCACCTTCTTCAAGATGGACGTGACCACCAACTTCGTAGGCGTCAAGCCGGGGTATCTGGATACCGAGGGCGTGCCGACGGACAAAGGGCTGGAGTACGGAGGCGAGTTGATCGGCGCGGTGCGCGATGCCATCGGCTGGGATAAGCCGCTGGCGGTGGACGCCGCCAGCCTGCGCTGCGGCACGGTGCACGACGGCATCCGCGCCGCCAAAGCGTTCGAGAAGTACCGCCTCTCCTGGCTGGAAGATCTGTTCTACACCGGCGGTTTCTGGCGATGGAAGGAGTTCAAGGAGATCAAGGCTCAGACCACCACGCCGTTGCTCACCGGCGAAGACGCTTTCGGGCTGGAGGAAGGATTCCAGCCGCTGATCGACAACCGCGCCATCGATATTATCCACGCCGGACCACGGCACTTCCGGAGGCTGCCGCGAGACCAAACGGATCGCCGACTACGCCTGGGACCGGGAGCGCATCCCGACGGCCATCCACATGGCGGGGTCGCCGCTGGCCACCATCGCCGCCGTTCACACGGCCGCCACGCTGGATGCGTACGTGGCCATGGAATGCCATGCGGTGGATTTCCTCTCCTGGTGGCAGCAACTGGTCACGGGCGTGCCGCAGCCGCTGATCGACAAGGGGTACATCGCGGTTCCGGATGCCCCGGGCCTGGGTGTGGAACTGAACGAACCGGTGGTGAAAGAGCACCTGCGGCGGCCCGGTTACTTCGACCCGACTACGAAGTGGGACGACAGCATCACCGGACGGGGCGGCGGCGGACCGTGGCCGCACTTCAACGTGGACGGCGTCTGGGTGAACGAGCAGACCTCGGATTACTGATCCCGATTCGGCGGGTAATCGCGGCGGCCCTGGCGCCGCCCACCGGCCGTGGCGACCCCGTCTTTCCGAAGGCACTATGGACAGCATTCAGACAACCAAGACGGTTGCAATTCTCCTGGCGGTTTCGAGTTGCCTGTTCGCCGCGGCGGAGATCCCGCAAGCCGATATCGCCAGCGGCGCTGTGAGCGCGACCGTTTATCCGCCGGACGCGAACGACGGCTACTACCGCGCCACCCGCTTCGATTGGTCGGGCGTGCTCGCCAAACTGGAATGGAAGGGACACTCCTACTTCGGCAAGTGGTTCGACCGCTGGAATCCGAAACTCAACGACGCCATCACGGGACCCGTGGAGGAGTTCCTGACCGGGGGAGCCGGCCTGGGCTACGCGGAGGCCAAGCCAGGGGATTGCTTCGTTAAGATCGGTGTCGGCGCTCTTCGCAAGCCGGACGAAGCCGCCTTCCACCAGTTTCACACGTACGAGATCTGCGATGGCGGCAAGTGGAGCGATCCGGCGCGGGCCGGATTGGATGGAATTCGTCCAGGAACTCCCCGCCGTCAACGGGTACGCGTACGTCTACCGCAAGAAAGTAACTCTGCGCGACAACCCTCCCGGGCTGGTGCTGGAGCACAGCCTCGGGAACACCGGCCATAAAGCCATCGAAACCTCCGTCTACGAACACGACTTCTTCATGCTGGATTCGCAGCCCACGGGCCCGGACGTGGTGGTTTCATTTCCGTTTGCGGTGCGCGCCACCCAGGGCTTGGCGGGTCTTGCGGAGACCCGCGGGAATGAAGTGGTCTTCCTGCGCGAACTGGCGCGCGGCCAAACCGTGTCGACCGGCCTGGAGGGCTACGGCGGCAGTGCAAGGGACTACGATATTCGTGTGGAGAATCGCAAGACCGGCGCGGGCGTGCGGCAGACCTGCGACCGTCCAATCTCGAAGCTGATGCTGTGGTCCATCCGCACCACGGTTTGCCCGGAAGCGTACATCGATCTGCGGATCGAACCGCAGAAGGAAAGCAACTGGCGAATATCATATGAGTTTTATTCGGTTCACTAGTGCCATGACCGCAAGATGCCGTTCCTTTGCCACGGGCCGCTCGCTGACGCTCGCGGTTCTGTCCGGAACCGCGAGCGTCAGCGAGCGGCCCGGCAAAGGCGCCAAATCACACGGCCGAAGACCTAGGCTGCTTGCCATCGCGGTACTGGCGGCACAGATCTCGGGGCCAGTCCTGGCCCAGACCGCGCTGGTCTACGTCGGGGCGTACACGCGGCCGCCGTCGAAGGGCATCTCCGCGTACCGCTTCGATCCCTCCAGCGGCCAACTGACGCCGCTCGGGGTGGCGGCGGAAACCGACAACCCGACGTTTCTGGCGGTACACCCGAACCGGAAGTTTCTCTACGCGGCCAATGAGAACCCGGACGGCGCGGTCAGCGCCTTCGCCATCGACCCATCCACCAGCCAGTTGAAACTGCTGAACCGGGTTTCGTCGCGCGGCTCCGGACCCTGTCACGTGGCGGTGGACCGGGCCGGGCACTGGCTCTACGCCGCCAACTACAACAGCGGCAGTATGGCCGCGATCCCCATCCGCGAAGACGGCTCCCTGGGTGACGGCGGCGGGAGCGTGCAGCACGCGGGGAGCAGCGTGAACCCGCAGCGGCAGCGCGGTCCGCACGCGCATTCGGCAAACCTGGCGCCCGACGGCCGCTTCCTTCTTGCTGCCGATCTGGGGCTGGATCAGATCCTGGTCTACCGGCTCGACGGCGAAAAGGGCTCGCTCGCTCCCGGCGATCCGCCGTTCACCAGGCTGGCGCCCGGGTCCGGCCCGCGGCATATGGCCTTCTCCCGCGACGGGCGGTTCGCCTATGTCGTCAACGAGATGCTCGCCACCGTAACGGCGTTCCGCTATGACGCAGCGCGCGGCCGGCTGGAGGAGTTGCAGACCGTGTCCATCACTCCCGCGGATTACACGGGAGCGAAGAGCGGCGCCGAAATCGCCGTGCATCCCAACGGCCGGTTCCTGTACGCTTCGAATCGCGGCGACAGCACCATCGCGGTGTTTCGCGTGGATGAGGCAAAAGGCACGCTCGCCGCCGTCGAGCGCACCCCCACCGGCGGCAAGACGCCGCGCAACTTCGCCATCGACCCCACGGGGGCCTGGCTGCTGGCGGCGAATCAGGACTCGGGTTCGGTGGCGCCGTTCCGCATCGACCCGGAAAGCGGCCGTTTGAGTGTCACGGGCAAAACGGTGGACGTCGCCTCGCCCGTTTGTATCGTATTCGTAAAGCCATAAAACGAGGAGTTCGAATGAAGAAGACATTGCGGATGGCCGCCGCTGCCGGCCTGGTTCTTTCGGTTTGGGCGGTCACGCGCCTGGTGGCGCAGCCGGCCGCCGATCCGATCGTCGAGGGACTGCGGCTGGTCGAGGTGGCTTCCGTCTCCGACGCCATCGAACAGCTCTACCACCAGCGCGCGTATATGTCGCACGAGATGCGGGCGCTTTCTCCGACTAAGTTTGCCGGACCGGCGGTCACCGTCTTACTCAAGAAGGAAGAGCACCAGGAAGGATCCAAGGCGTCCGAAGGCATGTTGGACGCTATCGACAACGCCAAGCCGGGCTCCGTCTACGTGATGGTGCTGGAGGACGGCGCCGATTACGCCGGTATAGGCGCCCTGATGGCCACCGCCATGAAGGTGCGCGGCCTGGTTGGAGCGGTGATCGACGGGGGGGTGCGCGACACGCCTCAGATCCGCCGGCTTCAGTTCCCGGTTTACAGCCGCGGCGTGGTGCCCTCGACGACCATCAACCACTACCGGCTCGGGGGCGTCAACATCCCCGTGACGTGCGCCGGGGTGCGCGTGAATCCCGGCGATATCGTCACCGCCGACGAAGACGGCATCGCCGTGGTGCCGCGCGCCAAGGCCGAGGAAGTCCTCAAGAAAGCGCAGGCATTGGACGACTCCGAACATACCATGCTGCCGTATATAGAGAAGTACCGGTCGATTAAGGAGGCGGTGGCAAAGTTCGGGAGGATATAGGTCGCGGACCGCTGGGTGTCGTGCCTCTGCCGGAATCCACTTCCGGCCCAGAGGGCACCGCGTGGTGGCTCCGAACCGGGCAGCGAGCGTCAGCGAGCGGTTTCGCGGAGGCACCGAATCTACCGGTCACGGCACCCGGCCGCATTTTTCGAACGGGACAAGCGGAGGTTGTCGCTGCGGGGCGAAAACATCGGGAACAGACGGCTCCGTCCGCGCGGCGCTGTGAGGTTCGGGGCTTCCGCTGGGAACGGCGGGCGCCTTGGGACGGAGTCGTCAGCCCCCGCGTTTTCGCGGAGTCTCGCCGCGGGGCGAAAATCCCAAAACCGCTACGCGCGTGGCGGTTTTCGCTCGTAAGTTATTGATTCCAGGTGAAAAACCGCCAAGCGCGTAGCGGTTTTGGGCTGGCGCTACTGCTTGGCCTTGAGCTCGTCCAGCTTCTTCTTCAAGTAGTCTTCGTATTCTTTCTTCAGTGCCGGGTCTTTCGGCGAGCCGTAAATGTCGCTCGATTTATACTTGCCTTCGTCGAACTTCCGCTTCGTCCACTCGTCGTGGATGTGGGTGCGGTCGGCGCCGTCGAGCATCTGTTGTACCATTTGCGGAGGAACGAAGTAGACTCCCTCGGGGTCGCCGATCACCAGGTCGCCGGGCATCACGGTGGCATTGCCGATGCGGATCGGAATATTGATTCCGGTGAGCGTCACATTGGCGATGTAGCTGGGGTGCGCGTGGCGGTAATAGAGGGGCATGTCCATTTCCGAGATGCCCTCGAGGTCGCGAATGGAGCCATCCACCACGAGGCCGCCCGTCTTGGTGGTCTTCATGATGTAGTAGAAGAGATTGTCGCCGACGATGGTGCCGTCCTCGTTTTTGCCGAACAGGTCCACCACCAGCACGTCGCCCGGCTGCAACATGTCGATGGCGGTTTGGTTGTTCAGGTGGCCGTAGCCGGCGGCCTGGGCGTGCGCCTGGGCGACATCCTCCAGGTCCTGCCGCAGAGGCATGAACTGGACGGTGAACGCGCGCCCGACCAGTTTTTTGGCGGGGTGCAAAACCTGAAACCCGTCGGCGTACTGATTGCGGAACCCGCCGCGGCCGCCGCCTCCGAGGGCTCCGAAAACTTCCTCCGCGGAAAGGCCGCGCGCGCGCTCCAGCATGGCGTCGGGGATCTTCGGCCGGCCATCGGGGAACCGCTCATACGGATTCTTGGCGGTGAATTCGATCATCTGGTCTTTGCTCAGCGTAAAGATCTGCGCCGGCGCTGCTGCTGCCCCGAACAGGACGGCCGCCACCAGACTCGCACTTGCATGCGGCATGCGAAACATAAGGAATCAGCTCCACTGCCGGTCGTTGGACCGGTCCACGTTCCACTGCGGCGTCGGCTCGAAGTAGCCGGGCTCTTGAAGGTGCTGCTTCACCACGTCGTCGTTCAGCGTGACTCCCAGCCCCGGTTTGTCCGGCACCGTGATGAAGCCCTTGTTGACGATCGGCTTGTCCACGCCGTTCACCAGGTCGCCCCACCATGGCACCTCGATCGAGTGATTCTCCATTACCAGAAAATTCTCCGTCGCGGCGGCGCAATGCACGCTCGCCATGCAGGCCACCGGAGTCCCGGCGAAGTGCATCACCATGGGAACGCCCAACTCCTGCGCGCCATCGCCGATCTTCTTCGTCTCGAGAATCCCGCCCGAAGTGGAGAGATCCGGCTGGATCATGTCAACCGCGTGCGCCCGGCACAGCTCCATGAAGGACTCCTTGAGATAGATGTCCTCGCCCGTCAGGAGCGGAATGTCCACGGCGTCGCTGATCTTCTTCAGTAGCTCGGTGTTCTGCCAGGGGATCATGTCTTCGAGCCACGCCAGGTTGTACTTGGTGAGCGCACGACCCAGGCGGATGCAACTGTTGACGCCGATGTGGCCGAAGTGATCGGCCGAGAGCGGCACGTCGTAGCCCACCACCTCGCGCACCTGCGCCACGTAGTCGGCCATCATGGCGCAGCCCTTTTCGGTGATCTCGGTCCCCGTGAACATGTGCTGGGTGGGATCGCCATACGCGAAACTGGTGCCCGCCGGCCTGGTGACCGCGCCCGGAGTGCCGGCCACCATGTCCACGCCCAGGTCCATCTTGAGCCACGTGAAACCCTGGTCCATGCGATCCTTCAACCGGGCGCCGAAAACCTTGGGATCGCGCGACTCGGTGGTGTCGGCGTAGATGCGGATCTTGTCGCGGAAGCGGCCGCCGAGCATCTGGTAAATGGGGACGTTGTAGACTTTCCCCGCCAGGTCCCACAGGGCCATCTCGACGGCGCAGACCCCGCCGGCCTGCCGCGAGTGGCCGCCGAACTGCTTGATCTTGCGGAACACCTTGTCGATGTTGCAGGGGTTCTCGCCCAGGATGCGGCTCTTCAACATCAGCGCGTAGTTCTTGCTGGCGCCATCGCGCACCTCACCCAGGCCGTAGACTCCCTGGTTGGTATCGATGCGAATCAGCGGGCACGTCATGGGCGCCCGTGCCACGGTGGCCACGCGCAGATCCACGATCTTCAACTCCGACGGTTTGGAGTTGGTGTTGACGTTTTGCGGATAGGCCTCGAGGGCCTCTCCCGCCCACAATCCCGCGCCCAGCCCGGCGGCGCGTCTCAGAAACGAGCGTCTTCCATTCATAATCGGCTCCTGTGCTACGTGGGGCGGACCCCCCGGTCCGCGGCCGGCGCCCCCGCCGGCCTTCGCGCGCCCTGTAAGGTGCCTACCCTACCGTACGAACCGCGGGACGGGGGCGTCCCGCGCGGACCAGGGGGTCCGCCCCACCATATCTATCAGCTTGCCAGCGCCGCCTGCAACATGGCGCGCGTGTATCCTACCTGGAAGGCGAACGACGTGTACCCGCCGCCTCCCGGATATCCGCCAATGCGCCCGTGTTCGCGGTCGTAATCCAGGGCGCGCGGGTGCTCGGGGTAAATCAGGCGGGTATACTTGTTCTTCACCAGCGCCTTCATCACCGCGAACATGTTGTTCTCTCCTTCGTCGATCATCACTTCGGAATAGCGCTCGTAGGGTTTCCTGACCTTCACGTTGCGGAAATGCACGTGGTTGATGCGGTCGCGCGAGGCGAAGTAGGCGGCCACTTCGGCCGCGTCGCCGCCCATCTCGCGGGTGACGCCGCAATCGAAGGTGATGCCGTTGGCCGGGCTCTTGACGACTTCGATCAGGTGCTTCCAGCCTTCGATCGAGCCCATGATCTGCTGCGATCCGCGGCTGATGGGGGCGGGCGGATCGTTGGGGTGCAGCGCCAGCCGCACGCCGGCCTTCTCGGCTTCCGGAATCACCCGCTTCAGGAAGTACGCGATGGTGGTCCACATCTCCTCGAGCGTGTGGGCGCCTTCGTTGGGCAGCGGAGGCAGGTCCTTGAACTTGATGCCGGCATCCTCCGGGCGCAGCGGGCCGGAGTACACGCCGCCGGGGGTGCGCACCAGTTCGTAGTCGAAGCCGGTCCAGCTCACGCCCGTGCGGACGTCGTCGGTCTCCTCGAAGTAGCCTTCCATGGCGCGATGCGCGTACCAGTTGTACTCGATGACGGGCAGGCCCAGCTTGCCCGCCACGCGGATCGATTCGATGACCTTGTCGATCTCCTCGTCGCGCCCGGGGCGGCCGTAGATGGCGTTGTTGAAGCCCGCGATCATGAGGTTGGCCAGAGTCAGGCCGTAGCCCTTCTGGGTATCCATCTGGGCCTTGATGCGCTCCTCGGTCCAGGGGATCGGCGGCCCGCCGGCGAGCACGTAGCTGACCCCGAGCTGTCTGATGCGGCGCGCCCCGGCCTCCTGAGGGCTGAGGGCGGGGATGCCCGGCACGGCAGCCGGGGCGGGAGCGGGCGCGGCGCCGCGTCCACCCTGTCCGCCGCCTCCTCCATCCCCCGTAGAGAGGCAGATCTTGGGTGTGTCCTTCCCTTCGACCACCGGCGCCGGCGTGGCCGCCGCCGCCCGAGCGCCCGGCGCCACCAATGCCGCGGCGCCCGCGGCCTGCATCAGTTGTCTGCGAGATACACGTATGCTCATGACTGCCTCCCGGCTCCTAGCGCTGCCAAAATGGCGTGGCCGCCGCCGCCCGAGCGCCCGGCGCCACCAATGCCGCGGCGCCCGCGGTCCGTATCGGTTGTCTGCGAGATACACGTATGCTCATGATTGCCTCCCGGCTCCTAGCGCTGCCAAAATGGCGTGGCCGCCGCGGCCCGAGCGCCCGGCGCCACCAATGCCGCGGCGCCCGCGGTCCGTATCAGTTGTCTGCGAGATACACGCATGCTCATGATTGCCTCCCGGCTCCTAGCGCTGCCAAAATGGCCGCGGTGCGGCCGGCCGCTTCTGGCGGATGACCGCGAAATCGAATTTCGCTTCGGCGATGGGCGTGCCCACCACTTCAATGCGGCTCAAATCGCGGGTCCCCAGGCCCACCATTTCCGCCGCTTGCAGGGTACTGTCGCAGCGCTCGAAGGGCGGCGTGCCGCGGTTAGCCTGCGGGTCGAACCCCATCACCGCCATCGCCACCGCGTCGGTGCTCACCGGATTCAACCCCGCGAGCAGGACACCGGGGGCCACGGGCTTCAGCTCCTCGCGAACCCACGGCCCCTCGCCGCCCGTCATGGTCTTGATGCCCTCGACGATGGCCAGGTGGATGGGACGCGCCGCCACCAGGTCGGTCACGATGCGCGGCACGCGCCAGGTCTCCTGCCGCGGCGACTTCGGGTCCTTCTCGGAGGGCGCGCTCTTGGAGGGCTGGCGGCTTCCGTAGTGCATGCCATTGCGGCCGCCGGCGGGCCTCTTCGATGGCTCGTCGACGCCCGAGCCCACGCCGTAAATCGTGCAGGGCGTGATCCCGAAGCAGTTCTTCATGGAGAGCGTAATGCCCGTGGTGACGTGCTCCTTCATCTTGGCGATGCTGACGAACACGTCGCAATCCTGGTAGGAGTGATTCAGATCGAAGGCCGGGAAGACCAGGCCGCCGGAGGGCACCACCAGGCGCGAGTAGCTCTTTCCAAGGCCCAGGGAGTTGGTGTTCTCGAACTCCACTTTGGGCGCCGCGCTGAGGATGTCGCGGGGTTCCCAGTTGGCCTGATACAGGCACTCCTCGAGCGGGTCGGCGGTGTTCCAGGCGCTTTCCAGAATCCGGATGCGGGCGGCCCCGGCCTTCCCCAGGAGATACACCGCGGCCGCCACCACATGGGGATGGGTGTAGTGGGTGTCCTCCGTTGGCAGGTGTCCCAGCCGTTGGGGCGCGCCGGTGAGGTTGATCTTGATGGCGACGGTCTTGCCCTTGACCAGTTTTCCCAGCCCGCCCAACTGGTCGACCATCTTCTGCATGGCGGGCAGCAGTTCGGCGGGGTCGTAGGTTTTCGAGCGTCCCACCGCCACCCGCGCGCCTGGAGCCGCGGCGGTAGCCCCCGCCCGTGAACCCGCCAGATAAGCGCCGGACACCGCCGCCGCCGTCCTCCATAGCCATTCCCTGCGCGTATGAAGATGCATTTGGTTACCTCAATCGTTCTCCAGTTCCAAGGCCACGTACTGCGCCACCGGCGGCAAGTGCACCTCGATCGCATCCGCCCCCCGCTGGGTATCCACCAGCGGCACTTCCGGCTGGTCCATTGTGGACGCACGAGCCGCCCGGTAGCGTCCGGCAATGCGCACCGCCGCCGAATCCGTCGCGCGGCCGGTGTAAAACAGCAGGTGCGCTACGCTTCGCTTCCCGTCCGGCGACACGGCGCAGTACGAGCCGGTCGCCCCACTGTTCCAGAATCGCACCAAATCGTAGCGATGGCTCACCAGAAGCACCGAATCGCCGGCCCATTCGTAGGGATCGTCCGGGGCGGCGCCCGCAACCGCGATTTTGCCCTTTGCCCAGCGAGCGCATGGAGAAGTTCGGCACGCTCCCGGCGCCGGCGGGAGCGCCGGGAGCGCTGCCCCAGTTTGGCCCGGCGATCAGCAGGCCGCCCGCCGCCACGAAATCGAGTACGCGTTTGCGCAGAGCGTCGGAGGGCGGTTCGGCGTCGGTGTACAGGAGGGCGCGCAGGGACTCGAAGGAGCCATCCGCAACAGCGCCCTTGGGAAGCACGCGGTAATGGCAGCCCACTCTGCCCAGCAAATTTAACATCTCCTGGCCGAAGAACTGGTCGTCCCCGGTGAAACTGGAAATCACCCCGATCACCGCCAGCGGGGCGTAGGTGAGCCACTGTTTGCGCTCCGCGAAGAACCCGGTGGCCGCCGACAGCTTCCGCCAAGTGGCGAGTGCAGTGGAATCCCCCGAGGCCAGGGAAACGGCCAGGGAGTTATCCAATGAGACGACCCATCGCCCGCCGTACGCGGCGGTATCGGCGATGGCGAGGCGGTAGGAATCGGCGGTGATCCAGGCCCCGGCCGCGGGAGCGGCATCCACCCAAACGGCGGCTTCGGGGTGCAGGGCCAGCGACAGCCGCACGGCCCAGCCGTTGGAATCCACCCAGGGGGCGGCGGTCGGCCCGGCGCCCGCGGCGCCACGCCGGCCCATCTTCACTCCGGGCCAGGTGCCGGTCACCAGTTCGACTCCCGGAGGAGCGGCGGCGGAGGCAGCCAGACCGTCCGCCAGCGCCCGCTTACGGACGCCGGCCAGAACCGGTTCGTCTCCGATGAGCAGGTAGTCGATGGCACAGCCCTTCAACAGGTCCAGGGTAGCGGGGTCCTTCCATTGGCTTGGCCAGCGCATTGGCGTCCAGGACTGCGGCATCGGACCTTCCTCGGGGCTTGGAGTGGGGGACGAGGGTAATGAAACGAAGTGGGCTCCAAAGTTCGGAGCCCACTCTCTTACTAAACGCAGGTGCCGTCAGACCCGGCCGCTAGAACCTGACGCGGAACGAAAGCTGCATTTCAGACGGTCCGCCTTCGGTCGAATCCCCGTTGTCGTTGAGACCGGGAGTCATGAAGGTCGCCGGGCTGGTTTGAGTCATGGTAGTGTTCACCTGACTCCAGTTGAACCACTTGAACGGGGTGAAGTAATCCAGCCTGAGTTGCGCCTTGAACCTCTCTTTGATACGGAAGTCCTTGTACATCGAAGCGTTGGACCCGATGATCCGCTGCTCGATCCACTCGTTTCCAGGCATGTTTCCGTTTACAAACGACGGAGCTACCACTTCGCACTGGTTGCCCCAGGTTGGTCCGGCATTATTCGGCAACTCGAAGATCGGAGTAACACCGCAGTTGGTGACGATGGGGTTCTGCGTCGCTTGAGAGAACCGGGCGGTTCCGATGTCCTGCCAGTCGTTCCGAAGTTTCGGGTCCTGGACGAGGAAGAGGCTGCCTCCCGGCAGCGGCTCGTAGCTCGGGTAATCCTGACGGCCGCCCGTAGCACCCGTTGCGGGGTTGAGGTAGGTTCCGCCCGAGTAGCCGAGACCCGCGGGAGTGGGAGCCCAGACGGAGAAGTTCCACGCGAAGCTGTAACCGCCAAAGAGCCAATCCATCAGGCGGCCATGGCTCACCCAGCGCTTGCCCTTGCCGAATGGCAGCTCGTAGGTCATGGAACTGACAAAGCGATACTTCTGGGTCAGCCCCGTTACCGCCCGCTGTTCCTGCTGATCCAGGTACAGGTTACCCGGGGAGTTCTGGATACCTTTCTGCATGGTGAAGAACGTCAGGAAGGTCAGGCCGTCCGAGAACCGTTTTTGCAGCTTCACGGTTCCCGAGTGGTAGATCATGCGGACGCAGTTGCATTGATAGTTGACGCCGCCCAGGTTGGGAAATGGCTTGTAGGCTTGCGTGCCGTTGACACCCGACGAATTGCCGACCCAGGTGTTCCGGTAGGACCAGTTGGCCTGCTGCGTGAGGTCGATGACGTTCCCGTTGGCGTCGATGCCAGTCCCGTACGGACGCGACTCCCAGTTATAGTTGCCGCTGAAGCCGATGTTGTGCAGACCCACGTAGCTCAATTCGAGCAGGTAGTTCTTCTTAAGCTGATGCTGGATGCTGATGTTCCAGTTCAGCGTGTAGGGATGGTGGTAGTTGGCGGGGACCACGGTGATGGTGGGGCGGGCCGAGGGCGTGGAGGCCGAGGTGGGGATTTCTCCGTTCGGCAACTGCGCCACCGACACGAAGGCCGGCACGCCCTGGTTGATGTTGAATAGCGGCGTGTAGGTATTAGCCGGTTGAGAAACCGATTGGTTATAGAAGCTGCCGCCGCCGATCTCGCTCTGGTTCGTGTACCCGAGGTTCCAGTCCAGGGTCATCCACGCGAAGCCCGCGCGGACCACCGTATCTTCCTTGACGCTCCAGGCCAGGCCAAAGCGGGGCTGGAAGTCCAGGTTGTCGCGGTTCCAGAGGAAGCCCTTGGGCTGGGTCCACGCGCCCATGCACCCGCCGGCCGGGCAGGTCAGCAGGCCGGGGACCGATCCGGAGGTGTAGTAGTTGTCCGGCACCGTGAGGCTCCCCACGCTGAGTTGGCCCGGGAACTTGCTGTGCGCCGGGGTTTCATTCTCGTAGCGGAGACCGATGTTGAGGGTAAGATTGGGCAGGACCCGCCAGTCGTCCTGAACATAAAAGCTCTGGTTGGAGTCTACCGGGAGCAGACTCGCCCCCTGCTGGGCATAGCTATAGCTGGTAACGTATCCCAGCATAACGTTTGCGAGCTGAATGCCTCCCGTGTTGGGCATCTGGGTGCCGGTGGGACCGATGCCGGTGGTTCCGTCGGTTTGGGAATTTCCACCCTGGCCGAACCCGATGGTCAGACGCGGGTTGCCGATGTTGTGCGAAACCTCGTTCTCCCACAGCCATTCGTACCCGAACTTGATACTGTGCCTGCCCTTCACCATGGTGAAGTCCTGGTTGAACTGATGGTTGTTGTTCACCTGGACGCTCAGGGTGCCAACACCAAGCTGGGAGCTGCCGTTCGAGCCTTCGGACAGCCCGAAACCGATCGGATTGACATACACGTTGGAAGGAAGATTGGGAACGGTCTTGGCGATCGCATAGGTGTAGTCCTCGCCAGTGCGCGACCGCGGGTTACCGGTCCGCCGGTATTCACCGAGTTTGGTCTCGCTGATCAGGTGGGGTGTGAGGGTGTAGACAAAGTTGAGGACAGCGACGTTCTGGACGGTATACGTCAACACCTGGTACTGATCGTACGGCGCGTAGAGAATGTTGACGTTGTTCGCGGGCTGATGCTGGTTGCCCCACGTAACGCTGCCCATCACCTTAAACTTGTCGCTGAAACTGTGGTCGATGCGGACCTGGTTGGTGAGATTGTAGTAGTTCCCCGAGCCGGATGCCACGATGTTCCCGAGGGGCGCGTTATTTGTGAAGCTCCCGGCACCCGCCTGAGGCGCGGCGAATGGCTTGTTGGCCGCGATGGCATTCCACATCGTGCTGAACCGGCTGGTGGGAATGATATTGCCGGGGAAGGGCGTGCGCGCCAGGTTGCCGGCGGCGAAGGTGCCGCTGGTGGAGGCTGGATCGTAGAGCTGGTTGGTGAACGCGCTGAAGTTGCCGGCCAACATGTCGGACGTGGGGGTCGCATAGGTGCTCGCGTTGGACGAGCTGTCCACGTGGTACGATCCGCCAATCTCGAAAAACGTCCGGTTCTTGCCGTTGTAAATGTGGGGGATAACGACCGGTCCGCTGAGCACGAAATCGGGCATCTGGAACAGGTCTTGAACACCCTGTTGGGTATTGGTCTGCAACTGGAAGAACCGGCGGTGGAACATGGCGTTATTCTTGAACAACTCGCCGCCCTCGCCGTGGAGCTGGTTGGTGCCGCCCTTCTTCACCACGATGAGGGCGCCCGCGGTGGCGTGGCCGTATTCGGCCGGCATGGCGCTGGTCACGACCTTGATTTCCTCATCCGCGACCGAGACGGAGTTGATGGTAGTGCCACCATCCATGCTGGTGGACAACATCCCATCCTCATATGTGGCGGTCTGGTAGCTGTTGCCGCCATTGATATTCCAATTGCCCAGCGATCCGGGCCACGGGGCGTTGTTGGTCTGGACTTGAGGTGTATAGTACAGGACGCCCTTCTCCCAATGTTGATAGTTCGGCAGCTCGTAGAAATAGTCGCCCTCCATCACCTGACCGGTGGATGAGGTTTGCGAGTCCAGCAGGGGGATGGAACTGACGACCGTAACCGACTCGGTGGCGGCGCCTACTTCCAGCTTGATTTCCACGTCCAGAATCTGGCCGATCTGCAGGCTAAAGCCCTCGCGTACTTCCTTTTTGAATCCGGTGGCGGTGACAGCCACCTTGTAGGGTCCATCCCGGAGGCCTGGAACGCGGAACAGGCCGTCGGAATTGCTCGCACTGACGCTCTCCACGCCGGTATCGGTTTGGGTCACTGTAAGCTGCGCGTTTGGCACTACCGCCCCGGTCGGATCGGTAATCTTGCCGGAGATAATGCCAGTGTTGTTCTGAGCGAATGTGACCATTGTCAACAGAAGGACTAGGACTGCCAACGTTGCTGTACGATTGCTCATCTTTTCTCCTCGTTGGGGGAATAGCCACCACGACAAGGTGGAACCTTTGGCTACTCCTCTGAACCTGCCTCTGAACCTTATGGCTGGCCGGTGGCTCTCCCTGATACCCGAGTGTTTCCTCGCCCGGCAGAACTCCCGACACGCAACCCGAACCCGATTCTTCGCTTGGCAGTTCTCCCTAAGCGTGAGCGGGATCGGCAAACGAACCCAGACTTTGGCGGACGGGAAGATAATACGCCCAGGCGATGCCAAACGCAACGTAATACACCGTTAAATAACCGCAAGTGACCGTGCAGGCGGCCGGCCCCTATGGATTTCAATAGACTCACGGATCGTCATCTATGGAACTTGGTGACGACCGTTCTGAAACGCCAGCAATGACGCCATCAGCTCCTGCCCCGGCCCGTCGTTGGGGCTGATGCGCAGAAGTTCCTGGCACTCGGCGATGGCCTCCGGCACGCGTCCGGGGATCTGCGCCAGCGCATACGCCAGTTCATAGCGCGCGTCCGTGGCATCCGGCTTGATTTGCAGCGCTGCTCGATACTCCGCGATGGCCTCCTCCAGCCGGCCCATGGTTTGGAAAGTGTTTCCAAGCTGGAAGTGCGCCAACTCGGAATCGGGCTTGATCCGCAGAGCCGCCTGGAACTCCGCAATTGCGTCGGTTTGCCGGCCGGGGATCTGGGCGTAGGCAATCCCCAGGTTGAGGTGCGGCTCCCAGAAATTGGGCGCGCTCCCTTGCGTCTTCCGATACTCCGCGATCGCCTTCCGATACTCGGCGATCGCATCCTGCTGGTGGCCGGGCATCGACATCCAGGCAAGTCCCAGGTTCAGGTGCGCCGCCTGGAAGCCGGGGTCAATCCGCAAGGCCGTTTGATACTCCGCGATGGCATCCGGAAGACGCCCGGGCATCGAGGCCAAAGCAAGGCCCAGATTGTCGTGATAGTCGGCGGCATCGGGTTCCAGCCGCACCGCCGCCTGGAATTGGGTCTGCGCTTCCGGCACCCGTCCCGGCATGAGCATCAGCTCAACCCCCAAATTATTGTGGAGGAAAGCGCTGTTAGGATTGCGCGCGAGAGTTTCCCGGAAGAGGGTTTCGTAGTCGCGATAGATACCGCTCTGCTGCCAGGTCGCGGCCCCGAGCGCCGTCAACAAGAGAGCCGGCAGAGCGATGGCCCCAATCCTGCCCGGCGAGATCCGCCTTGCCAGGACCGTCAGCCCGGAAGCCACCGGAACGACGATGCCCAGGGCGGCCAGGTACTGGAAATGATCGGCAACGTAGGAGTAACGAAAAGGATACACATTCAGGAAACCGAGCACGGGAAACAGCGTGCCGGCGAAAATCAGAAAGCCGGCCAGCGGCCCCCGGTTTCTCCGGGCCAGCAGACCGAAAGCCACCGCCAGCGCCGCCAGTCCAAGCGGAAAGAGGTATTGCCACCACTCGCCGGGATCGATCGTCCAGCGGGGATAAACAAACATCAGGTTCGACGGCCAGAGCACCTTGCAGGCATAGAACCACGGCACGCGGCCCGCAAGGAGGAGACGCTGCAGCAGCGAGAGCGCGTAGTGCGCTCCCTGCGCGCCGATCAGTTGTGGGTTCTTCTCCACCCACGCCGTGAAAAGCCCCGCGGAGGCGCCCGCGGCGAACCAGGGAACCAGCGGCAGCACGTCGCGCTTTCGCCCGACGTGGCCGCGTTGCCACCAGAAGACCACCAGCAGCGCGGCCGGCAGGGTGGCCGTGACGGTCTTGCTCATGAGGGCCAGAAGAAACAGTCCGAGCGCCAGGAAGTATCGGGACTTCCTCCGCGTCTGGTCAAAGTGCAGGTAGGTGAGTGCGGCCGCCAGGTAAAAGACCCCGGAGAGGGTGCTCTTCTGCTCCGAGATCCAGGCCACCGCCTCCACGCATACCGGGTGCAGGGCAAAAACGAAGCCTGCCAGGACCGCGCCCGGCAGGCGAAGGCGCCTGACGATCCTCACCACAAGGCAAGCCGCGAGAGCATGCAGGGCGACGTTGACCAGATGATAACCCAGCACGGCGTCACCCCAGATGCGGTGCTCCAGCCAGAAAGCGGTGTGCAGCAGAGGATAGTATTGCTGTGTGGCTCCCAGGTCGAACCAAATGCGCCACAGACCGTGAAGCGACTGGAGATCCGGCCCGGTCACGTGGCTGCGATCGTCCCAGAGCATGCCTCCATGAAGGGCCGGCAGGTAAGCAACCAGGGTAGCGCACACCAGCAACGCCCACGTTGCCCCGTAGTGCGCGTTGTGGACCGGAACTTCGTCGCGTTTCGCCTTGTTCTTCCTCACACCCACGGCATAATCCAGCCCTATATCCTATCTGGTTGTGCGATCATTCGTCATACCTGAAACGAAGATTCCGAAGATCGCATGCCTCCACCGAGCCAAAGCGCCGCTGGGCGTTGACTTTGACTCAATCGGTCGCGTCCGGCGAACCCACCTTCACAGCCCCGATGTTCAACGGCATCCTCCCTCCGTTCAAGTGGTTCAACTGGAGTCAGTTGAGTACCACGACGGCGCAGAACAGCCCAGCCACTTTCGCAAGACCCGGTCTGAACGATTTCGGGGATTCCACCGGAGGCGGACCGTCGGAAATGCAACTGTCGTTCCGTATTAGGTTCTAGCCCGGAACACAGCCGGCACAGTAACTCCCGTAACTTGGGCAGCCTCCCCGTGAGGCCGCCCTCTTGCCTTTTAGGGGGTCCGGAGCCGCAACCTCATGGCGCAGCGTCCGCATCACCAGACGTGCCAGGCGACCACATCCGGCTGAGCGGGAGTGTTGCCCACCACCTGCGCATGGAGCACAACCTGCATGTTCTTCGATTCCCAACCCGCGGGGAGCTTTTGCAAAATGACGCCAAGCTGATCCGGATCGGCCAGCAGACGGCCCGCGGCTTCCGTTCCGAATTGCTTGAGGCCCGCGGCGACCAGCGTAAACCCTCCGGTCAAGGAGTTGCGGATACGGCACAGCATTATGTAGTCCTCTTGCGCCGATCCGTCATCGATCTGCGGAATGGACCATTCGCGTTTGCCGCCGCCGCTCTGGGTGTCGGTAATCACCGTCACCGCGCCCGGCGTCCAACTGAACCGGTATCGCCAGGCCCTCTGCAGTTCCATCGTCCACCGATTCGTAATGGCGCCGACCAGGAAGGTCTGCGCCCGCCTCATATCCGCGAATTCGATGGTGCTGGCCAGACGGATACGCACATGTTTTGACCTCTGTGCCAGCATGTTCGACACTTCCGTGACCGCCACCATGTCGCCGAATCCGACGTACTGATTGAAAACGGGAACCATATCGGCGCCAGTCAGAGATTTCGGCGGCACCTGCAGCGCCCGCTGCAAAGGCACTTCCTGGGGAGGAAGGCTGTCTTCGTTCAGCTTGAGCGCCCTCCCCGACGGGTGGTAGACCAGGGGGTGCGCCACGGCCACCAGAAGAGAGTCGGACGAGCGGAAAACGGGATTCCAAAAGCGCTGGAACGCTTGCACATTCGGATTGGCGCTGAAAAGCTCCACAGATCCAAAAGCCGCAGCGCCGAGGAGCAAACCCAGGCTTAACGCCACATAAAGACGCCCTCTGCGCAGCCTGTTCCCCCAACTGCCGGCTACGATTGACGCGGCCACCCGCGGTTCGTCTTCGTGCACCGCGATGACATACCGGAAATCGGGGGAGTACGATCCCGGCGGCAGGTCGATTCGCACTTCCGCCGCCGCTCCTTCCGGCGTCACATAGTATTGCGCAAGCCGTTTGCGGACTTCCCGCGCACCGACCCGGACAATCGTGTCCTCGCCCAACTCGGTCTGCGGCTGTCTGCCGAAGACCTCGATGGCAATCATTCTCTCCTTCAGCGCCCCCGCCTCGCCTGAGAGGGCTTTTTCGCAGACGTGTTCGAGGAACTGCTGGCAACGCTTGCTGCCGTGGAAGACCGGACTCGCCAGAATATTGCGAAGTTGCCGGCGAATCTCCTCCGCCGCCGGTGTTGCCCGACCCGGGCTAACCCCGAGATCCCGACTCGGTATTTCGGTTTTAAACATGGAAGACCCACCCCCGTTCGACCCCATGATTCTCATACTTTCAGCGTCCGGATGCAAGCCACCGGCAACCCGTTTGGCATATTTGAACACAAAGCGGCGCCTGGCGGCGCCATGAGCAAAACGCGCAGGGGGCAGCGTCGAAGCGATGGCGGCTGGGTGTATACTCAACAAAAGCCGGCGGTCCAGAATGAAAACTCCGATTGAATGATTTCTCTATGCCAATTGCATTAATCACCGGGGCTACCGGCCAAGACGGTTCTTATCTCACCGAGTTCCTTCTTTCCAAAGGATACGAAGTGCACGGGGTGAAGCGCCGTGCATCCAGCCTGAACACGGAAAGGCTCGACCACATCTATCAGGACATCCACGAGACGGGAGCGCGTTTCTTCCTCCACTACGCCGATCTTACGGATGGCAGTTCGCTCGCCGCACTCCTTTATGACATCGTGCCCGACGAGATCTACAACCTCGGTGCGCAGAGCCACGTAAAGGTTAGTTTTGAAATCCCGGAATTCACCGTCGATGTGGTGGCTTGCGGTGCCCTTCGCCTGCTCGAGGCCATGCGCCGAACGGGGCTGAAGTGCCGCTTCTATCAGGCTTCATCGAGCGAGATGTTCGGCAGCGCACCACCTCCCCAAAGCGAGGCTACCGCCTTCCATCCGCGCAGCCCCTATGCTTGTGCCAAGGTCTTCGGCCACAACATCACGGTGAATTACAGGGAGAGTTACGGGCTTCACGCGTCGAGCGGTATCCTGTTCAACCACGAGTCTCCCCGCCGAGGTGAGACCTTCGTCACGCGTAAGATTACTCGCGCCGTCGCCCACATCAAACATGGCGTCCAGCACAACCTATACTTGGGCAACCTGGAGGCACGCCGCGACTGGGGCTACGCTCCCGACTACGTTCGCGCGATGTGGCTCATGCTGCAGCAGGAAATGCCGGACGATTTTGTCGTGGGCACTGGGGAAGCCCATACGGTTCGCGAATTTGTCGAACTGGCGTTTGCGTGTGCCGGTCTGGATTGGAAGGAGTATGTAAAGGTGGACCCCCGTTACTTCCGGCCGGCCGAGGTCGATTTCCTGTGCGCGGACGCCTCCAAGGCCCGGAGGGTGCTCGGATGGGAGCCGACGGTGACCTTTGGCGAACTGGTTCGAATTATGGTCGAGGCCGACATGAAGGCTGTCGAAGCCCGGCTCAAGGGCGGCGTGGATGCGCTTCGGCTCGCGGCGGCCGCTGAAGGGAGACACTCGTGATTGCTCTTTCGGAGAAGCGAATCGTAGTCACTGGCGGCGCCGGGTTCCTGGGACGCCATCTCGTTCGGCGGCTTGAGTGGATGGGCTGCCGCAACGTCTTCGTTCCGGTTCACTCCGAGTACGATCTCACTCGCAACGACGCTACTGAGCGCCTGTTCGCGGAGCACCGGCCGGAGGTCTTGATTCATCTGGCCGCAGTGGTCGGTGGAATCGGCGCAAATCGTGCCAACCCAGGCCGCTTCTTCTACGAGAATGCGATCATGGGCATCCAGCTCATCGAGGCCGCGCGGCGCCACGGAGTGGAGAAGACGGTCGTCCTGGGCACGATTTGTGCGTATCCCAAGTTCACGCCCGTGCCGTTCAACGAAGAGGACCTCTGGAACGGATATCCGGAGGCAACCAACGCGCCGTACGGACTCGCCAAGAAGGCGCTCCTGGTCCAGTGCCAAGCCTACCGCGAGCAGTATGGCATGAACGCCATCTTCCTTCTGCCAGTCAACCTCTACGGACCGGGCGACAACTTTGACCCGGAATCGTCCCACGTCATACCAGCGCTGATCCGCAAGTGCGTGGAGGCCGTCGATGGAGGCCGCGATGAGATCGTCCTCTGGGGCGATGGCTCGCCGACGCGCGAGTTTCTCTACGTCGAGGACGCCGCCGAAGGCACCATTCTCGCGACCGAACATTATGACAAACCACTGCCGGTCAATCTTGGAAGCGGCATGGAAATCTCTATTGCGGACTTAGCTGCCAAGATTGCCGGCGCCGCCGGCTTCTCGGGACGGATTATCTGGGATGCCACCAAGCCCAACGGGCAGCCTCGCCGGTGCCTGGACGTAAGCCGCGCAGAGCGGGAGTTTGGCTTCCGTGCAACTACGCCGTTCGACGTAGGCCTCCGAAAGATGATGGAGTGGTATCAGTCTCGCAAGCCAGCTTGAGCCAGCTTCGATTCTAACGCCACCGCCCAGACATTCCGATCGTCACCTGAGATCGGATCGATCGTTTCCGTTAGAGGAACCGTACCTTGACGCCGTCGGCGGGAGCCACCGCTGCCGTTCAGCCCACGCCGCGGGAGTACGGCCGGCGAGCCGGCGGATGGAAACGCTCACCCTGACCTCACTGCCCCGCGCGGTGGCGCTGATCGCGAACCACCTTCCGGCGTGGCGTGCGACGCGCATCGATCCGATGGAGGTGCTACAACTCTGGCGGAACATTTCCGGGGATGCGCGATATCCGGCGCCCCGGGGAGCGGGAAGCGGTATGGTGAAAGCATGCCTGCTCCGCAGCATGACGAGCGGCTAGGACCCCCCGCGGACGCGTGGCCTTCACGGGCTCGCCAATGGTCGCGGGCGGCCCTGGCGCTGGCGTTTCTTTTCGCCAGTTTGCCACTGGCGAGCAAGTTGCTTCTAGGAAGTTGGGCGTTCGACGGCGCGTCCGGGATAGCGTGCCTGTGCCTGGTTGCGGCAGCGTATCTCTACTTTGCCGGGCGAGAGAGCCGGCCCCCAATCCCCGATTCCGCCGCGATTTTGGGCGAGGCCGTCCGGTTGGCGGCGTCGGGGGAGACCGGCCAAGGGATCGCGCTGCTGAATGAAGCGCTTCGGCTGAGCCCCCGTCTCTGGCAGGCGCGGCAGTACCGCGGCGAAATCCGTCTCGGAGAACCGGACGCCGCGGAGTCCGCGCTCCAGGACTTCACAGAGGCGATTCGGCTGGCGCCCGGGGAACCACACCTCTATGTTCTCCGCAGCCACGTCTTCACCCTGCTCGGGCGAGAATCGTCCGCGCGCGCCGACCTGGAGGCCGCCGCCCGGCTGGGCGGAGACACCGGGGGCCGGCTGGACCTTAGCTGAGATCGTTCTGCCGGCTGGCCGCAGTTCGACAGCGGCCGCCGCCGATACTGCGCATTTTGAAGGCGCCCCGCCCGGTGGGAGAATACAGGTGCATGCCAGGTCTTCGACCGTGTGATTCGGCGCCAGTACCGGGCCGCTCGCTCAGAAGCTGTGAAGAAATCGGCCGGACTGCCGGGTTGACAGACGAAAGCGTCTGTCCCACATTGCACTCGAAGGACTTGCAGCGAGGTGGGGCAGGCGCTTCCGCCTGCCAACCGATTTCTTCACAGCTTCTCACGCTCGCGGCTCCGGCGTCCCTCGGAGGTCGGATGAGAATCTCAAACGCACTTGTTCTTGTTCCGCTAATGGCGGGCGCGTTGTTGGCGCAGCGTCCATGGCAACGGATCGCCGTGCCGGCGGCCAGCGACGTAGCCGCGAATTTCAAGACGCCGCCGCGCGAGTACGGCGCCATCCAGCCGTGGATTGGCTGGAACGGTCCACATGCCAGGGAGAGTATCGTCCAGGATTTCGACCGGCTCGCGGCCAATGGCATATTCGTCGCGAACCTCTCGGTGGCGCGCGGAGGGAACCCGGCGTACCTTTCGCCGGAGTATTTCGCCCTTATGAAGTTCGCCGTCGAGGAGGCAGCCAGGCGCGGCATCAAGCTCTGGTTCGCGGATGAGGCCAGCTACCCCAGCGGGTTCGCCGGCGGCTTGATCGGCAAGGAATATCCGCAACTCGGCATGCAGGGCATCGTGGCCGATATCCGCGTCCACGTCGTGCCCGGGCAGACGCTCACCATGCCGGTGCCCGCGGACACTCTCGGCATCATGGCATTGAAGACATCGCCCAGCCAAACGCTCGAAGGCGTGGTCCCGATTGCGATCCCCTCGAACCTCCAGCTCAAGTGGACCGTGCCGGCCGAAGGCTCGACCCCGAATGAGCCCCACTTCGATTGGGAGGTGGTTTTCGTGCGGCATGTTTTCATCAGCTCGCCGACGCGGAACTCCAATCGCGACGACGGGACTATCGCCAAGGACAGCCTGTACACGCTGATCGACTACCTGAATCCGGAGGCCACCCGCGCCTTCCTCAAGACCACCCACGAGGCCTACAAGGCGGTGTTCGGCGACGAATTCGGCAGGACCGTTCTGGGCTTCTTCGGCGATGAGCCGGATTACACAGGGTTCATCCCGTGGACTCCCAAACTGCTGGAGGAATTCCAGCGGCGGAAGGGTTACGATCTGACGCCCTATATCCCGCGGTTCTTCGCCGGCCGGCTGACGGATGAGGCGCAACGGGCCAGAGCCGACTACTACGACGTGTGGAGCGGCATCTTTCGCAGCAGCTTTTTCGGCGTGCAGGCCGACTGGTGCGCCAGGAACGACGTGGAGTATCTGGTTCATCTGAACCACGAAGAAACCATGATGGCCCTGGTTCGCAGCGAGGGCGACTACTTCCGCGACAACCGCTACGTGCAGGTGCCGGGGATCGATAACCTGAACCAGCTCGCGCCGGGTGCGATCCACGCGGCCGACGGGACCTGGAACGTCAATAACAATTTCCCCAAGCTCGCCTCGTCGGCCGCGCACCTGTTCGGTAAGCCCAAGGTCTGGTCGGAGGAAGGCGGCGGACTGGGCATCGACCGCAAGTTCCAGTTGGATTTTCAACTCGTGAGGGGAGTCAACGCGCTGCAGATCCAAGTTCCGGGGGTGCGCGGCGGCCCCGGCCAGGCTGTGGGCATTCTCTCTTCGGGGGCCGACTGGCTGAAGGACATCCCGGGCGTGCTGGGCGGCCCTGCCGGGACGATATCCCCGCCTCCGGCGCCGCCACAGGCGTCCATGCTGGCGTGGTACACCAACCGGGCCGGCTACCTGATGGCCATCGGACGCCCGGCCGCGCAGGTGGGTCTGTATCATCCCACCAACAGCATGTGGATGGGCGACCAGGATGCCGACCGCGGCACCACCAAGCTCGGCTGGCAGTTATTGGAACACCAGGTGGATTGGGATTACTTCGACGAACAGTCGCTCAGTTCGGTGGCCACCATCGAGGACGGGGGCTTCAAGAATCTCAGCGGACAGGTTTACCGGGCCATCGTGGTTCCGTCCTCGACGGTGATCACGCGGACCGGTCTGGAGCGCTTTCGGGCCTTCGTCAAAGCGGGAGGCAAGGTGATTTTCGTTGGCAAGACGCCAGCGCTGGTGGTGGACAAGACGTTTCTGAATGCCAAGGACACGCCCGACCTGAGCTTCGCCACGCTGATCGAGCCTTCAGGCGACATCACTGCGCGGGTGCTGGCGGCGCTTCCCCATCCGGATGTGAAGCTGGATTCCGCGTTCCCGCGATTGACGTACACCCACCGGAGTTGGCAAGACGCCGAGATGTACTTCTTCTTCAATGAGAGCAACCAGGCGGAATCGCGCATGGCAACCATCGCCGGCCGCGGACAGGCGCAGGTGTGGGACTTGGGCACGGGCGAGATTCATCCCATGTCCGCCGCCACGGCGGAGGGCGATTCGGTGCGCTTTCCGCTGGTGCTCGCTCCCTACGAGACGAAAGTCGTGGTGGTCGGACCGCTCCCCGGGGGCGTCGCCGCCGCGGAGCCATCCTGGGCGTCCGGCACTACGCTGGCTGAACTGGACGGAGACTGGATGGTGGACCTGGACGGCAAGCAGTTGGCCACGCTTCTGAAATCGTGGGAGGACCTGGGCACGAGGTCATTCGCCGGCCCGGCTACCTACCGCAAGCAGTTCTTGGCTCCCGCCGCACCGGCCGGCACGCGGCTGTTTCTGGAAATCGCAGACGTGCGCGACTACGCACGCGTGAAGCTGAACGGGATAGAGTTGGAAGCGCGCGCCTGGCAGCCCTACCGCTGGGAGGTGACCAACGCTTTGAAAGCCGGATCCAACGATCTGGAGATACAGGTGGGTGCGGCGCCTTCCGCTCGCGCGGGCGCTGGCGTTTCACCTCCCTCCGCGGCATCCGCCAATTCCGGTGCGCGCGGCCGCGGTGGCCGGGCGCAAGGCGCGACCGGAGCGGGCGGGTCCGGCGGACGAGGCCGTGGCGCGGCGCAGCCGCCGGTTTCGGGCTTGCTGGGTCCGGTCCGGCTGGTAGCGCGCTAAAGACGGGTGCACCTCCAAGAGATCGCGCTGCGCCCGTCATCCCGCCCCACGCCAGCTCTGCTGCCATCGCACCCACGCGGCGTCGGCATCGCCGGCCAGCGAAAACGGATTCTCGCCATCACTGATCTTCGATACCGGTGTAGCGACACACTTTCTCTCCACGTGAGCCGAATCGGACGCAAGCTCAGCTTGAGCGCAGCACGGCCGGGAGGGCGGCGCCGCAGGCCTGAGAGACCTTGCCCGCCACTCCCGGAGGCTGGCCGCGAAGAGCGAAGCTTTTGCCGTCGATCGCGACGTTTGTTTCATTCAGGTTGTCCAGATTGCGGACGACGCCGGGCCACTCCAGTTTCCACTTCTCTCGTGCCAGTCGATCCCGCAGTTCCTCGCTTAGCCGCGGCGCGTGGACGCAAAGGAACACGGCTGCCAAACCGATCGGGGCACCGCGGGACGCTTTCGCCTCATGCCCTCCTATCGCGTACCGCTTCAGCGCGCGTCTGACAGTACCGCTCGACATCTCAATTGCAGCGTTGCCGGCTGCGGAGGCTACCCGGCGGCTTCCCGGAGCCCCAGCCTTGTCGTCCCGCCAATCCGCAGATTCACGATGGCGTTGGGCTCTCGCTCGCGGGCGAGCGCGACCTTGAGATAGTTTCCGGTCAGCGCCGTCCCCGGCTCGTGCAGCGTAACGGCCGAGAGCGTGAGGCCAACCATGCGCTCGCGGAAGGCGCGGTTCCTGGCTTCCGCCAACTCGCGCAGCACGCGGTTGCGTTGCTTGCGCACCGGCGTGGGCACGCTGTCCGTGGATGCCGCGGCCGCCGTTCCAGGGCGCTCCGAGTAGGTGAACACGTGCAGGTAGGTGAACGGAAGCGTTTCGACGAACTGCACGGTCTCGGCGAAATCCGCATCCGTCTCGCCGGGGAATCCAACCATCACGTCGGCGCCGATGGCGGCGTCGGGCATCCAGGCGCGGGCCTTGAGGGCGCGGTCGGCATAATGGCGCGGCCGGTATTTGCGGTGCATGAGGCGCAGGATGCGGTCCGAACCGCTCTGCAAGGGCATGTGAACGTGCGGGGCGATGCGCGGCTCGGAGGCCATCAGCCCCAGCAGGTCGTCCGAAAAATCCATGGGTTCCACCGAGCTGAGCCGCAAGCGCTCGACGCCGGTTTCGGCCAGCAGACGGCGCAGCAGATCGGCCAGGCGAACGGTGCTGCCGGGCTCGCGTCCCCAGCGGCCCAGGTTGATGCCGCTCAACACGATTTCGCGGTAACGCGCGGCCAGCGCGCGCACCTGCGCTACCACCTGATCGGCGGGCGCGCCGCGGCTCCGCCCGCGCACGAACGGGATGACGCAGAACGAGCAGCGGTTGTTGCAGCCGTCCTGGATTTTCAGGTTCGGCCGCGTGCGGTCGCCGGAGGCGTCTTCCACCGGCGCCGAGAGGAAGTCCCGTTGGGCGAAGATGTCGCCAACGTAAATGTTGCCGTGGTAGGGGGCGGCTCCGGGCGGCTGCGCGGGCGCGGCGTCGAGGGTGACCAGGTCGGCGATCTGGCTCTTGTGCGAGTTGCCCACTACCCACTCGACGCCCGGCATCCCGGCCAGTTCGCGCGGGGCGCGTTGCGCGTAGCAGCCGGTAACCAGGATGCGCGCCAGCGGGTTCTCGCGATGCACGCGGCGGATGGTCTGCCGCACGTCGTCATCGGCCGCGGAGGTGACCGTGCAGGTGTTCAGCACGACCAGGTCGGCTGCGGCGCGGTCGGCGGATGCGTCGAGGCCCTTGGCCGCGAGCAGCGCTTCCACGGCCGCGCCGTCGGATTGCGTGGCCCGGCAGCCGAAATTTTGGACGAAGAATTTCCCCACCTCTTTCGATTATAGGGGGGTGGGGTTGTGTGGGGCAGGTTGTCAACCCGCGGCCGATTGTTAATCGGCCTGCTTCGGCCTCTGTGCAAACTCCCGGCAGGCGGGTTAACAACCTGCCCCGCAGAGCAGCAGAGCCGCAACCCAACCGCGCGGGATACTCCGGGCTGCCGGGGGCCGGATCGTCTCGCGCGCAGGCGAGCTCCGCTCGCCGGGCCGATTAACAATCGGCCGCGGGCTGCCAGCCTGCCCCACATAAAACCGTCGCGGCGCGCGAAGAATTTGACAGGTAGTAGTAAAGACCTACTGCACGGCGATGGTGACGGCGTTCGAAGTAATGCCGCCGATGGAAATCGTCACCTGCACCGCGTTGCCCTTCGCCGAAGCGGCGGGCACCTGGGCGTTCACCTGGTACAGGCCCGCATAGCCGGGAGCCAGCCCATAGAACTGAACCGTCGCGGGCGCTCCACCAATGGTCACCGCCGGAACGGTCGTGGTCCAGGAGAGTGGGCTGCCGGATGCGGCCGCACCGGTCGCGGGCTGGTTGGTGACCGCGCCGAGGCCAGTACAGTAGATTTGGACGACGGTGCTTCCAGCCCTCGCCGGGTTGGCGGAGTCGGCCAGGCGATAGGACGCGTCGAGGATGGCTCCCTGGCCAGTGCCTTCGGCGTTGGTGCTGAAGATCGCCGGAGCGAACGGCGCGAGGCTTACCGTCTGGGCCGCGCCTGGCTGGCCGTTCAGAGTGGCAGCCAGGGTGGTTTGCGATTTACCGGCCAATTCCCAAGGGACCTGGAAGTTGACCTGCCCACTGGAGACGAAGAAGAGGGGCGCCAGTGTGCCGCCGGCGAACTGAAGCGAGAGGCCCGAAATGCTGGTGGGCTGCGGCGATTGGGCGGCGCCCGCCGGCGAGGACAAAAGAAAGTTTCCGAAGGCCGCGGCGATACTGCCGGGGGCGACCGGGGCTGCGTAGCTGCCGTCGTTCACGACGCCGCCGGCTTGGATCGACGGCAGCGCATTCCCACCGGGAACGTTGGCCTGCGCGGAGTTCACGTTCATCATGAGCCCGGATTCATCGACGGCCTCGAAATCCGAGCCGTGGACACTGCCCAGCCTGGCCAGGTTGTCGTTGTTCCAGCGGTCATCGGGCACGCCCGAGATGAACCAGTTGGAGCCATTGTCGGCCACGATGATGCCGTATTTCTTCATGGCGTTCAGAATGATCTGCACTTCCGGCGGGAACCCCGACACATCGAAGGCGCTCTTCAAGCGGAAGCGCGCTCCCATGGGCGGCACGCTCGTGGACGTGTTGCTGGATGCGTAGTGGCGCGCTGGCCAGAGGTACGCCTTCTGCGTCACCTGCACCGTAAAACGGATGGCGTGAGCGATTTTCCCCGCCAGGATCTCGTCGTAACGGACCAAGCCGGGCAGGATGGGCAGGCCGGCGGCATCCGCCGATGTCCAATCCAGCGGCCGGAGCTGGTTCCCTTTGAGGTCAAAGATTGCGCCGGAGCCCGCCTGCCAGGCGCCGCCCGATTGGGGATAGGCCGCGTACAGCTCATAGAGAATGCAATTGGTGGTGTCGACGAGCAGGACGTGGCGGTCGCCCGTGGAACCGGAGCCGCCTTCGATGGGCGGGTTGGCGGGGATGGGATAAGGCCCGGGATCGCTCTCGCCGGCGTAATCGAAGGTCACGCTCACCTTCGGCTGGCTGCCGGTGACCAAGGCATAGGGGATGCCGATGGGCGCGCCATCCCAGGTGCCGGACCCGAAATCGGGGTGAAGGCCGGTGGATGGCCCGATGGAGTTGATGTAGGCCGCGGAGTTGGAAGAGACCGGGAGGGTGTCGATGGGCGTGTTCCAGACGTTGTTGGCGGGATACATGGCGCAGCCGCCTAAGGTCTGGGCCGGCGCACATCCGGACAGGAGCAGAATCGCCAATGCGGGAAGAGCGTACTTCATGGGCGTTCCTCGGGCCGCAGCCGCACACGGACGAGCAAGTCGTTCAGGGCGTCGCGAGCGGTCGCCTCATCGGGTAGTTGGGATTCCTCCGCAGCTTTCTCCAGTGCCGCCAGGAGCCTGGAGTATTCCGCCCGGTGAAACTCCCGCTCGCCGGCGTCCAGCAACCCCTTTTCCGATCCGTGCACTTTTCGCTCGACCAGCTCCGGAATGTATGGCAAGCGCGCCTCTTCGTTCAGCGTGAGGAGATTGGCCTCCACCTTTCCGGTGCGCATCAGATGAATGCCCGTCAAGAGCACGCGGTAGACGTACAGCAGCGGCTTGACCCGCGGAGGATTCTCCTTCCGGAACAGCTCCCATTGCGTCGCCGAGAAGCCCACGTAATGATGGCTGTGGTGCCGCGTGATGCAGCCGGAGGCGATGGCTTTGAGTTCCTCGTGGTCCGGCGTGGTGCGCACCACCAGCGGGGAGTAGAGTTGCTCCAGGACGTAGCCATTCCGCTTCAGCAGCATCTCGAAGAACTTGAGAACGTCGTGGGTGACCAGGTCCATTTCCGCGCCTTCGCGCATGGAGGAAACCACCACGGTCTCCTGCTTCGGAAGCAGCCCGACGGCTTCCTTCGCGGGCAGGATGTGGACGCCCCGTAAGTCGTAGTCGGAATCGGACGAAGGGAAACCGTACAGGTGCGCCCCGCTGACGGTGGCGAAGAGCAAGGGATATGGGTGGCGGGCCACTTCGGCCCGCAATGGTTGGTAGTCGATCATTGTGCGTACTCCGGCGAAGCCGCCAGCCGGCGGGCCCGGATCAGGAATTCGTTGGCGCGCCCGAAATCCGGGTGCTCAGGGAGCGGAGTCGATCCGAGGGCATCGTCGAGTTCCCGGTGCAGGGCGAGGCGCCACTGCTCGACGCGCTCCCACGGCGTCTCACCGCGGCGGATGGCTAGCAAGCGGTCGCGGTGCTCGTCCACGCGCAGCGGCACGAAACCGTGCTCGAGAACCTCGACGCCCGAGAGCAGCAGGCGGATCAGGTGCATGACGTGCTTCCAGCGGATCTGGCCGCTCGTTCGCAGATCCTGCCCGATCTTCTTGAATTGCGACAGCACGTAGGCATTGTAAGTTCGATGGACGTATCGCGAAAGGAAGATACCCCGCATGTCGAGTAACTCGCGCGCCAGCGGGCTGCATGTTTCGACCAGGGGCGAGTACAGGCATTCCAGAACGTTCGGGTTCGCCTTGAGGGCCAGGCGAATGAACTTCCCGATCTCCCAGTAGACCTCTTCATTGCCGGTTTCCAACTGCTCCGGGACGCCGGCCAGCGACCATTCGGCGTCCGCGGGCGGCAGGTAGAAGCCGCGGCGGTCCGTGTCCGAGCCCTCCTGCGCCAGCCCATACGCGGTGGACCCGACGATGCAGCGGTAGATGACGAAGCGGTAGAGGTCCGCCGAATCCGCAGCGCCGGGCACCTCGGCCTGGACGTGCTTGAAGATGGTGAGGTCGGCCCGCCGGTAACTTCGCTCGGGGCCGTCCGGGAACCGGACGCGGTAGCCGTGGTCCGCCGCTTCCGGTGCGTGCGTCACGATGCCCACGCGTCCTTCCGGTTTGGTGAGGACCTTCGTGCCCGTGGGGATGGCGATGGGGGCCTGGGTATCGCGCGTCACTTCTCTGAGCTTACGATGTTTCGCGCGGGTTTCCATCTATGTCCGTAAGGCGCTGCGGAGGGCGGGAGAACCCAGAACCGCTCCGCGTGGCGGACCGTCTTGATTAGAATCAGGCACTTACGAGGGGAAACCGCCACGCGCGTGGCGGTTTCCAGGCGCACCGGCGGGCTTCCCGCGCCGGTTTCACACCGCCGGCCGGGGCAGAACTTCCCGCTCGATCCGCCTGCTCAAGGCATCCTCGGCAACCGCCAGGCCGTGCTTGGCTTGGAGGTCGATCCACCTGCAAGTACAAGCCCTTACTCGCCACCTACCGAATATCCTCTCGCCGGAGCTATCGGATAGCCTTGGCAGTGCTGGGGGCAGGCCCATTTTTCCCAGCCCTCGATTCCGGCGATGGTTGTCGTTCTTGCTGGCGCTCCTTGTCGATCGTCGGGGCGAACTGTCTGCGACGCAAGTTGCGCTAGCGCCTTGACCGCGAGAAACTGTTCCTTTGCCACGGGCCGCTCGCTAACGCTCGCGGTTCTGTCCGGCTCTTCATCCCAAGATCGCTTCCACCAACCCGTCAATGGTGAACGTGCGCGCTTCCACCGCGACCTCGATCCCCAGATCGCGCGCGGTGCGCGTGGTGACCGGTCCGATGGACGCCACGCGGACGCCCAGCAACGCATCCGGCGGCGCCGCGGCGACGAAATTCTGCACCGTCGATGAGCTGGTGAATGCGATCCAGTCGGGCTTGCGGTTGCCGCCGAAGATCTCGCGGGCACGGGCGGCGGCGTCTGGCGGCAATGCCGTGCGGTAGGCTTCCACCACGTCCACTTGCGCGCCGCGGCGGGCGAGCTCCGCCGGAACCAGGTCGCGGGCCACGGCGGCGCGCGGCAGTAAAATGCGAGCGCCCTCCAATTGGTGGCTCTCGAACGCCTTCAGCAAGCCCTCGGCGACGTACTCCGTGCCCATAAGATCCACCTTCAGGTGCAGCGCCTCGATGGCGGCGCGCGTGGCCGGTCCGATGGCGCAGATGCGCGCGCGCAGAGTGCGAAAGTCGGCGGCCGAGCGGTCCATGCGCTCCACGAAAGTGCGCACGCCGTTGGCGCTGGTGAAGATCAGCCAGTCGTAGGAGTCGAGCTGCGCGATGGCCTGGTCGAGCGGGCCCGTGATCGGCGGCGGGCTGGATCTCGATGGTGGGCATCTCGATCACCCCGGCGCCCAGCGCCTCGAGGCGCGTTCGTAGCGCGCCGGCCTGGCCGCTCGAGCGCGTCACCACGATGCGCTGGCCGAACAGCGGCAGCCGCTCGTACCAGTTAAGCTTCTCGCGCAGGCGGACCACCTCGCCCACGATGATGGTGGCGGGCGGCTTCATGCCGCGCTCTTCGACGATCCCGGGCAGCGTGGCCAGTGTGCCGGTCAGCGTCTGCTGGTCGGGGCGCGTGCCCCAGCGGACCGCCATGGCCGGCGTGTCGCGGTCGCGGCCGCGGGCGATCAACTCCCGGGCGATTTCGCCGAAGGTGGTGAGGCCCATGAAAATCACCAGCGTTTCGGACATGCCGACGCGGTCCCAATCGATCGCGCCAACGGCGTGGCCGGTCACGAAGGTGACGGCGGAGGTGTGCTGGCGGTGCGTCAGAGGAACGCCGGTGTAGGCCGCGATGCCCAGCGGCGCGGTGACGCCGGGAACGATTTCGAACGGCACGCCGGCCTCGGCCAGCGCTTCGGCCTCCTCGCCGCCGCGTCCGAACAGGAACGGATCGCCGCCCTTCAGACGGACCACGTTCCAGCCACGCCGCGCGCGGTCGATGAGCATGGCGCAGATCTCGTCCTGCGAGTACACGCGATCGGCTTTCTTCTTGCCGACGTAGATGCGCTCGGCGTGGGCGGGGGCGAGAGCGAGCAGCGCCGTGGGAGCCAGGTGGTCGAAGAGCACGGCATCGGCGGATTCGAGCAGGCGGCGGCCCTTGACGGTGATGAGATCGGGATCGCCCGGGCCGGCGCCCACCAGGTAGACCTTAGTCATAAGTCATGGCTTTGTAAGGCGGGTTGGCAACCTGCGGCGGGTTGGTAACCCGCCTTCGGATGATTGCACGGGGCCGCCCAGACCGGTTGGCCGGCCGCGCGGGCGAACTGCGCTCGCCTGGCCGATTGCGGGTGCTCTGGGCGGGGCTGCAGGTTAACAACCTGCCCCGCAGAGCAGCGGAGCCGCAGCCCAACCGCGCGGGATATTCCGGGCTGCCGGGGCCGGATCGTCTCGCGCGCAGGCGAGACCAGCTCGCAGCGCCGCGCCCACAGGGCACCCGCAATCGGCCGCAGGCTGCCAGCCTGCCCCACAGAGCAGCAGAGCCGCAACCCAACCGCGCGGGATATTCCGGGCTGCCGGGAGCCGGATCGTCTCGCGCGCAGGCGAGACCAGCTCGCCGGGCCGCGCCCACAGGGCACCCGCAATCGGCCGCAGGCTGCCAGCCTGCCCCACAGAGCAGCAGAGCCGCAACCCAACCGCGCGGGACATTCCGGGCCGCGGGGGCCGGATCGTCTCGCGCGCAGGCGAGCCTCGCTCGCCGGGCCGAGTACCACTCGGCCGCAGGCTGCCAGCCTGCCCCACATAAAACCGGTGCGGCGCGCGAGGAATTTCACGGGTAGTGGTACAAAGAGCCCAAGCCACGGCGGCACGCTCATACCTCATTTATAGACCGATTCGAGGATCTGGCGCGCGCCGGCGGAGAGGAGCCGTTCGCCCAGGTCGTGCCCTATGCGCGCGGCGTCGGCGGCCGCGCCCTCGGCATCCAGGCGGATCAGGGCGTCGCCCGCTGGCGACGCCACTACCGCCAGCAGACGCAGCCGTTCGCCATCCACCACGGCGTGCGCGCCGATGGGAACCTGGCAGCCACCGCCCAGCGCGGCCAGGACGCCGCGCTCCGCCGTTACCGCGGCACGGGTGGCGGCGTGGTCCAGCGCGCGCGCCGCGTCGAACCCGGCGCCGCTCGAGCGCGTTTCAATGGCCAGCGCGCCCTGTCCCACAGCCGGGCACATGGCTTCCGGTTCCAGAATCTCGGCGATCCGCCCGCCCCAGCCCAGGCGCTTCAGGCCGGCGGCCGCCAGCAGGATGGCATGATACTGCCCGTCGTCCAGCTTGCGCAGGCGCGTGTCCAGGTTGCCGCGCACGGGTTGGATCTCGAGGTCCGCGCGCATTCGCCGAAGCTGCGCGGAGCGGCGCAGCGAACTGGTGCCGACGCCGGCGCCGTGCGGCAACTCCGCGATCTTGCACCCTACCACCGCGTCGCGAGCGTCTTCGCGCTCCGCGACCGCCGCCAGCACCAAGCGCTCGGGAAGCTCCGTGGGGAGATCCTTGAGGCTGTGTACGGCCAGGTCGGCGCGGTTGTCCAGCAGCGCTTCCTCGATCTCTTTGGTGAACAGGCCCTTGGCGCCGATCCTGGCCAGCGGCACGTCCGTGATTTGGTCGCCGGTGGTCTTGACGATCTCGATGCGGCACTCGTGGCCGAGTTCGGCGAGGCGCGCGCCCACGTGGTGGGCCTGCCAGAGAGCCAGTTGCGAACCGCGGGTGGCGATGACGAGCATGGCGCTCTTGTGCATGAATCAGTCCTGGACGTGAAACGCCTTGCGGATGGCTGCGATCACGTGCGCTCCCTCGGGGTGTCCCGCGTGGCTGCGGATCTCGGAAATGGGGCCGTGCGCAATCTTGTTGACGATGCCGCGCGTGAGGGATTCGAGCGCCTCTTCCTGCTGCGGCGTGAACGGCCCGTACTTGTGGCGGACGCGCTCCATCTCGCCCACGCGGATCTGTTCCAGTTGGTCTTGCAGTCCCACGATGAGCGGAGCCACCTCGGCCACCTTGAGCCGCGCCATGGTGCGGTCCACTTCCTCGGCCACCAGGCGCTCGGCGTGCTCGGCTTCCTTCATGCGCTCGCGCAGGTTGGCATTCACCACTTCCTGCAAGTCGTCGATATCGTACAAGAAGACGTTGTCGATCTGGTTGACCGAAGGCTCCACGTTGCGCGGCACGGCAATGTCGATCACGAACATGGGCTTGTTGCGGCGCGCGGCGATGGCGCGCCGCATGTCCTCCTTGCGGAGCACGTAATCGGGCGCGCCCGAGGATGTAATCACGATGTCCGCTTCCGGCAGCATGCTGACGAACCGCGCGTATTCCACCGGCGTGCCCTGGAAGAGCGCGGCCAGCTCCACGGCCCGCTCGTGGGTGCGGTTGGTGACGAAGACGTGCGACGCGCCGGAGCGCCGCAGGTGGCGCGCCGCCAGTTCCGACATTTTGCCGGCGCCCACGATCATGATGGTGCGGCCGGCGAGCGATCCGAAAATCTTGCGCGCCAGCTCGACGGCGGCGTAGCTCACCGAAACCGCCAGTTGCCCGATGCCGGTTTCCGAGCGGACGCGCTTGGCCACGCGGAAAGTCCGCGCCAGCAGGGCCTCCAGCCAGCCGCACACCGTCCCGGCGCTCTTGGCGGCGCAGTAGGCCGCTTTGAGCTGGCCGAGGATCTGCGGTTCGCCCACTACCATGGAGTCCAGGCTGGCGGCCACGCGGAAGAGATGATGGATGGCGTCGCGGCCCTCGGCGTGGTACAGGTGCGGCGCGATCGCCTGCGGATCGACGTTCTTGCGTTCCGCCAGGAAGGCATCCACCAGGGCTCGCGGATCGGCGGAGTCGTCCGTGGTGACGGTGATTTCCACGCGGTTGCAGGTGGAGAGGATCAGGGCTTCGGTCACGCCCTCGCGCCGCTTCAGGTCCGCCAGCGCGGCGGGCAGCGTCTCGTCGCGGAATGCCAGGGACTCGCGCACCTCCACGGGGGCCGTCTTGTGACTCACGCCTGTGACCAGAAGCTTCATGGCTTCAGAATCGTCCCCAGCCGGACATGCGCCACCCAGGTGAGCGCGGAAAGGCCCAGAACGGTGACGGTCATGATGGCGGCCTTTCGCCCGCGCCATCCCGCCGCGGTGCGCAGGAATACCAGCGCCAAGTAAGTGCCCCAGGTGAAGAAGGAAATGGCGATGCTGGGCTGCGCGATCCACGCGGTGCGGTGCTCGATGAACGCCCAGGTGCTAGCCGCGATCACGGCCAGCGTCATCAGCACGAAGCCGACCGCCATGGATTTGGAAATCAGGTCGTCCAGCGTGCCCAGCGGCGGCAGCCGGTAGTAGAAGGTGTGCGGCTTCTTGCTCTTCAATTCGCGTTCCTGAATAAGGTACAGAACGGATGCGCCGGCGGTCAGCAACAGGGCGGCATAACCCAACAGAACGAGAACGATATGGGCCGTCAGCCAGGTCTTGCGCACCACCTGGCTGCTCCACGCGCCGACCGGGTTTCCCATGGTGGCCACCAGCACCATGACGAATACCAGCGGGAAAATGAGCACGCTCAGGCTCTCCAGCCGGTAACGCCAGTGTGCGCCCAGGTAGAGCAGCACCACAAGGAACGCGCACATCGACAAAGTCTCGTAGAAGTTATTGATGGGGCAGTGGTGTCTGAGGATGCCCTCTTCGACGATGGAGACCAAGTGGAAGACCGACCCGAGCCCGAACGCGCCCAGCGCCACGCGGAACAGTTGTTCGCGGCGGCGGACCAGGGTGAGGATGGCGTGCAGCAGGCCCAGCGAGTACAACGCCGCGGCCACGCGCAGCCAGATAACGCTCATTTCAGCCATGTGCGATCCGAAAACTCCGAGGCCCGAGATTTCAGTATATCGTGGGCGCTGAAGGCCGTTTTCCGCCACGTGGCTCAGTCGCCGAGTGGGCCGTGCGGCCGCAGCCGCCGCATGGGCGGATGCCGGGCGACTTTCGGCCTCTTGGGTTGCAATGCGGTATCAATGGCCCCGCGCTTGTCCTCCACATCGTGGCGCAGACCTGGGATCGCAGTGCGGAGTGGAACCCAACTGGGTACGCGACTTGACCGGCCAATCTTTCCTCATTCTTCCGTGAGGGCGCCGGAAGGTCGCGATCAAGTGTGACCTGTTTTTGGAAGAAGTCAAACGAAAAAGAAAAGTTCTTTGCCTTCTGCCTGTTGGTTGTGATGCTGACCGGCGCTGCCGCGCCGGATAGCGCGCAATTGGGCCTCTCGTAGTCAGGGGATTGGCCGGTCAAGCGCGACTTGGAAGTGGATTCGCCGGTGTGATGTGGGGCAGGTTTTCAACCTGCGGCGGGTTTGTAACCCGCCTGTTGGCGTTTGTACAAAGCCGGCATTGGGCCGATTGCGGGTGCCCCCTGGGCGGGGCCGCAGGTTGAAGACCTGCCCCGCAGAGCAGCAGAGCCGCAACCCAACCGCGGGGGATATTCCGGGCTGCCGGGGGCCAGATCGTCTCGCGTGCAGGCGAGCTCCGCTCGCCGGGCCGCGCCCAGGGGGCTCCCGCAATCGGCCGCAGGCTGCCAGCCTGCCCCACATAAAACCGTCGCGGCGCGCGAAGAATTTGACGGGTAGTAGTACAAGGGCGCTGCGGGCCGCCCGGGCCGCTCGCTGACGCTCGCGGTTCCGTGGGGTTTTGCGGGCGATTCGCCCCACGCCCACTTCCATGCCGCGCACCCAATCCAACTCCGGTGCATGGGACACGGCACATTAATCGCTATAATGAACATTCCAAGACACGTTGGTTCTGTGGAGCGCTTGAAGGTCTCCAATGGTTCCGCTACCATCTCCGCTTCGCGTCGTCGTGCTTATGCCTCTCCGCGACGACTGGGCTTCCGCCGCTGAACTCATCCGCCTGCTCGATCAGGCCATATCTTCGTATCCGTGTACTGTCGATGTCTTGCTGGTGGACGACGGGTCGGTTCAAGGCGTCAATCCGGCGGACTTCCAATCCCGGTTCGCCGTGGTGCGGAGCATACGGGTACTGCGCCTACGCCGCAACCTTGGCCACCAAAGGGCTATCGCGCTCGGTCTCGTCCACGTCGAGAAGGCCATCTCCTGCGACGCCGTCCTCGTGATGGATGGCGACGGAGAGGATACTCCGGACGGCGCCCTGCAGCTCCTCCGCGCCTTCTCGGGAACGACGGCGATCTTCGCCGAACGGAGCCGGCGGACGGAGTCGTTTGTTTTCCGGGTGTTTTATCGGTTGTATAAGGTTCTGCATCGCATACTCACCGGCATCGGCGTGCGAGTGGGAAACTTCAGCATTGTGCCGTCACGCTACCTCGGCACGCTGGTAGTCATGTCGGAAATGTGGAATCACTATGCCGCGGCGGTCTTTCGTTCCGGCCTTCCGTTCACGACGACACGGATTCCGCGAGGATACAGGATCGCTGGAACATCGAGGATGAACTTCGTTTCGCTGACCGCACATGGAATGAGTGCGATTTCGGTGTTTGGAGATGTGGTCGGCGTGCGGCTTCTGATCGCGTGCATGGCCGGCTCACTCATGGCCGCCCTCGGCATTCTTGCCGTCGCCGCAATCCGGATCTTCACCGACCGGGCGATCCCGGGCTGGGCCACCTATTCCATCGGAGCGCTGGTCATCATCCTCATTCAGTTTATAACCATGGCCGCCAGTTTCACCTTCACTCTGCTTTCCAATCGAATCCAACTTAGCTTCGTGCCGCTCCGTGACTACGAGCTGTTTGTGACCGAGCCCCAGGATATCTACCGCAATGACTGATTTCCAGTACGTGGGCTCGGAGCTGGAGTTGTTCGCGGCCGTCCACAATTGGAAGTCCTATTGGTCACAACGGATTCAGCCCTTCGTTACCGGCGACGTCCTCGAGGTGGGCGCTGGAATCGGATCCAATACGCCGTTCCTCGATCCCGGTGGAAATGGACGATGGGTCTGTCTCGAGCCCGATTCGCGGCTGATCGATCGACTGACCCGGAACCTGGGGCAAACAGCGAGCCGGCGCCGGCACGAAACCGTGTCCGGCACGCTACAGAGCCTGGACGCAAGCCAGAAGTTCGACACCATTATCTACATCGACGTTCTTGAGCATATCGAGAACGATCGGGAAGAGTTGGAGAGAGCGGCGTCGCACCTTCGGGCGGGCGGAAGGATCATCGTCTTATCGCCTGCCCACCAAAGGCTGTTCACTCCGTTCGATGCCGCTATTGGACACTACCGGCGGTACAACCGCCCCATGCTGCGAAACATCTCTCCGCCAAACCTGCGCATGGAGCAACTGATTTATCTCGATTCCGCCGGCCTTCTTCTTTCCACCGCCAACTTATTACTCCTGCGGCAGTCCATGCCCACCAAAGCGCAGCTTCGTTTTTGGGACCGATATATGATCCCGATCTCGCGAATCCTCGACAGAGGCCTCTTCCACTCGGTCGGAAAGTCGATCATGGGCATCTGGCGACGGGAGAAAAGGGTGAGTAAGGAATGTCTTGGGTGACCTGGCCCCTCTTTCATCCCTCGTCAGCTTATTGCGCCGGAGCGTAGTACCCAAGGCGCCAGAACGCCTTCAGTGTGGGCAGCCCGTGCGGCGGAGTTAGTTTGACCTGCACGCGGTGATACCGGCCGTCGCGCGGCTGGCTGGGCAGCGCATAGCCCAGCACGTAGCGGTTGCGCAGTTCGATACCGATCTTGGCGGCGATGTCCGGCAGTTCGTTCAGGTCTTCCACCGGCAGGTGCCGTCCGCCGGTCTGCTCGGCGATGTCGCTCAGAAGCCCGGGCCCGGCCATTTCCTCGGGCGACCGGCCGCGCGCTCCGTAGGGTTCGTAGATCCCCAGCGCGTAGAGCAGCACGTCGCTCTCGCGCACCAGGTTGCGGACCTCGGTCTCCGAGTAGCGGCTGCTGTTGTCGCCGCCGTCGGAGATAATCAGCAGCGCCTTGCGGCCCTTGGTGGACTTCTTCATCTCGTGCAACGCCAGGAAAATGGCGTCGAGCAGCGCCGTCCGGCCCCTCGACGGCGCGAAGGCCAGTTGGTTCTGAATCTCTTCGTAGTCCCGGGTCAGCGGCACTACCAGCTTGGGCCGGTCGTTGAACTCCACCAGGAAGAACTCGTCTTCCGGGTTGGCGGTCTTGAAGAATGCCGACGCAGCCATCCGCGACCGGCGGAGTTTTGTCCCCATGCTGCCGCTGGTATCGAAGACCAGTCCCACCGCCAACGGCTCGTCTTCCATGGCGAAGTGAGTGACGGTCTGCTCCACTTTGTCGTCGAAAACTTTGAAGTGCTCCCGTTCCAGACCGGTGACCGGCCGGTTCATGGCGTCGCACACGGACACGGGAACCAGCACGAGGTTCGCATCGATTCGCAGGTTAGCCGTGGGCAGCTTGACGTCGAGCGGAGCCTTCGTCGCCAGGCGAGGCGCAATCGCCACCTGCGCAAACAAAAGCGGAACCAGAAAACCAAGACCCGCCATCCATCCGCAAACCTGGCGCATGCGCATCACGGGCACCTTCAGCAACGTATTGTAGTCCGGCTCAGGCCCAAAAGCACCCCCCAGTACGGTTCATTCGACGGGGGCGTAGTACCCCGTGCGCCAGTGCGCGTGCAGCGGCGGAAGTCCCCGCGGAGGCACGACAACCACCTGCACGCGGTGATACCGCCCGTCGCGCTGCTGGCTGGCCGGCGAGTAGCCCAGGACGTAGCGATTGCGCAGATCCACGCCGATTTTCTGGGCGGTGTCGGCGAGATCCGAGGAAATGGCGGGATACAACCGCCCACCCGTCGATTCGGCGATTTTCGTCAGCAGGTCCGCGCCGCTGGCTTCCTCGGGTGTGCGGAACGCCCTGCTGGACTCGAACACGCCGATGGCATACACCAGGCAGTCGGTCTCCGTCAGGATGCCCTTGATCTCCGCCTCGGTGTAGCGGCTGTTGTTGTCGCCGCCATCGGTGATCAGCAGCAGCGCCTTCTTGTTCTTCTTGGACTTTCGCATCTCATGCAGCGCGAGCATGAGCCCGTCCAGCAGCGCAGTGGATCCCTCGGACTTAGTAAACACCAACTGGTTCTCGATGGCCCCGGTATTGCTGGTGAGCGGGACGGCCAGGCGCGGCGACTTGTCGAACTCCACCAGGAAGAACTCGTCCTCGGGATTGGAGGTGCGGAAGAACGTGTGCGCCGCCAGGCGCGACTGGCGCAGCTTGTCGCCCATGCTGCCGCTGGTATCGAACACCAGGCCCACGGCGACCGGTTCGTCCTCCATGCTGAACGTGGCGATCTTCCGCTCCTGCTTGTCTTCGTACAGCCGGAAGTTTTCCCGCTCCAGGCCGGTCACGGGCCGGTTCAGCGGATCGGAAACCGACACGGGAATCAGCACCAGGTTGGTATCCACCCGCAGGTTCGCCGAGGACGGCTGACCTTCCTCTTTCTTCTGCGGGGACCTGGAGCGAGGAGTGATGGAAACCTGCCCCGCGAGGGCGATGGCCGCCAGCACCGCTGCCAGGATGGCCCCGGGTATCGGAACGATTGCGCGCCGTGTGGGCATAGAGAAGCTCTGCCGCGTATTGTACAGCGCTCCACTTCGGTTTGGGTGAGCGGCGTACTCGGGTGGGCGAAGCAACCCTCCGATCGGCCGCCATGGGCCCCGGCGTAAGCGTCCCGCGCGGTTTTCCGCTACAATGAGAATTCGATGGAGGTGGGTCTTCTCGAGTAGCAGCCGAGCCGCAATTGCGAAAGCCGGTGCTTCAGTAGTCCGAACAACCTCCCGCGCCCTTTTTTCCCTGGTTTTCCCCGATGATTGCCGTGTTTGCGGCCGTCCTTTGCACGCCATCAGCCGCATCCCGGTGTGCGCCGGTTGCCTGAGCCAGCCCGAGCCCCTCAGCGCCGAGTTCTTCTGCGTCGCGTGCCGCACTCCGTTCGTCAATCCGTTCCCGCTGGATGCCGAGGGCCGCTGCGCCCTGTGCCGCGGCGGACTGCGCGGCTTCGACGCGGCGTACTGCTTCGGCGGCTACGAAGGCGTGCTGCGGCAGTTGATCCACCTTTATAAGTATGGCCGTGTGAAGACTCTGGCCCGTCCGCTGGCCGGCCTGCTGGCGCGCGCCCTGCCGCGCGACGAGCGTTTCGACGCGATCACGCCGGTTCCGCTGCACTGGCGCAGGCTTTGGTCCAGGGGCTTCAACCAGTCGGAGTTGCTGGCGCGCGCGTTGGCGCGCCGTTCGGGGATTCCCATGGTGCCGGCTCTGCGCCGGACGCGCTCCACCGCCGCGCAGGCCGGTCTCAGCAACTCGTCGCGGCGGAAGAACGTGGCCTCGGCCTTCCGCGTGCGGCGCGCCGGGGGCTTTGCGCGGAAGTTGGCGGGCCGGCGTATCCTGCTGATTGACGATGTTCTGACTACCGGAGCCACCGCCGCCGCCTGCGCTAATGCTCTCAAACGGGCTGGCGCCGCGCGCGTGGCTCTGCTCACAATTGCCCGAGTCGACCGGAGAATGAATGGGGTTCGCGCATCGGCCCCCGATTCCACACTAGGAGGACGTTCCCGATGACGGGTGATCGATTGCAGCGGCCGGTACTGGTGCTCAACGCCAGCTACGAGCCGATCAATATCTGCGCCGCCCGGCGGGCGCTGGTGCTGGTGCTGAAAGGCGTGGCATCGGCCGAAGAGGAATCGATGCACGCCATCCACTCGGCGCGGAATGCGGTGCGGCTGCCTTCGGTGATTCGGCTGCTGGAATACCGGCGCATTCCCCACCAGACGCGGGCGCTATCGCGCAAGAACATTCTGATGCGGGACCGCTACACGTGCCAGTATTGCCACCGCATCCTGCCGTCCGGGGAATTGACCCTCGACCACGTAATTCCGCGTTCCCGTGCCGGAGAAACCGCCTGGGAGAACCTGGTGGCCTGCTGCCACCCGTGCAACAACCGAAAGGGCAGCCGGACTCCCGAGGAAGCCGGCATGAAACTGGGCCGTCAGCCGCATCCCTTCAGCCTGCACACCAGCCGCCACCTGATGCGCATGCTTGGGAAGGGCGAATCGCAGTGGCAGAAGTATCTGTTTTATTAGGCGACCGATCGAAGATAACAGTTGCCGGCTCCGCGGGCTCAGTCAGCCGCGAGCCGGACTTGGGGGCGCGCCCAAGCCGCGGTTCGGCACCCATGGCTGATGGCTTTTATCCCGCTCCCACCATTTCCCGCATATCCTCCACCAGTTCTTTGAGCGTGGCGGCGTAGCCGCTTAACTCGCTCCCGGCAGTCGCTCCATCTTTGGCGGCAGCCGCGCTGTTCTGGGTCACTTGCTCCATCTGGATCACGGCGCGGGAGATATGTTCCATGCCTCGGGCTTGTTCCTGGCTGCCGAGACTGACCTCATCGACCAGCGCCTTGACTCGCGCGGAGTTGTCCGTCATGGAACGGACGGCGCCGGCCACCTGGTCGAGTTGGGCGTTGCCGTGCCGTGAAGTGGCGATGGATTCCTCGATCAGCCCGGCGGTATCCCTGGCCGCCTGGGCGCAGCGCTGCGCCAGGTTACGGACTTCGTCGGCGACCACCGCAAAGCCCAGCCCGGCCTCTCCGGCGCGGGCCGCTTCCACGGCGGCGTTGAGTGCCAGAATGTTGGTCTGGAAGGCAATCTCATCGATCACCTTGATGATGCGCGCGATCTTATTGCTGGATGCGTCGATCTCCTTCATCTTGTCAACCATCCCATCGAGCGTCTGGTTAACCTGCGCAGCTCCCTTATCGGACTCCTTAACCAGGGCGGCTACCTGTAAAGCATGGTCGGCATTCTTGCGGGTAATCGAGCCGATCTCCTCGGTGGATGCCGAGGTTTCTTCCAGGGAGGCTGCCTGGTGACTGGCGCCCTCCGCCAGTTGATTGCTGGATTCCGAGACATGGGAGGCTGCGTTGGCCACTTGTTCGGCGCTTTGCGCGATTCGCTGCGCCAACCCGCGCAGCGAGTAATTGGCCTTGCGAACGACCACGAAGAGCAGGCCGCCCACAGCCAGCCCGACGATCGCCAGGCCCAGCGTGATGGCCCGGCCGCGCGCGGCGGTTCCCGCCGATTCCTCGGCGGCCAGCGTCAGTTCGCGGTTCTCCTGCTCCACCAGTTCGTTGGCGCGGCGGCCGATCTCCTCCAGCCGCGGAAGCACCTTCTCCGAAAAGATGGTCATCGCCGCATCCATTTGCTGGTTGGCCATCGCCTGGCTCAATTCGGCGTGAGCCTGGTTCACCAGTCCGGCTTGCTGGGTGAGGGTAGCCACCAACCCCGAAGTTTCCGCCGAGTCGGCCACCTCGCGCAAGCTGGCGAGCGCCCGCTGTAGAGCGACTGCGCGCTCCTGAAACCCGCGCTCATAACCGGAGGCATGCTCTTTGTCGCCAAGCATGGCCGCCATCACATTTCCCCTCTCCAGGCTTGTCAGTGCCGACGTTGAGGCATCCACATCGCCGGCCAGGTACTGGCTGCGCGCCGTCACTTTCGCCGCGCGGTCCAGATCCCGGTTCAGACTCCGCGTCACCAGCAGCGCCCCCGCGCTAAGAATTAACACCAGCGCCAGCATCAGGCCGAAGGCCCCAAGCAGTTTCTTCGTCAGGCTCATCTTTGTCCTCTTACATCTTGAATGCGAAGGTGATGGGCGCCAGCGCCTTCACCGGTTTGCCGTCTTCCGTGAATGGCGTGAACTTCCACTGCTTCAAGGCGTCCGCACCCGCCCGGGTCAGCATCGCGTTGCCGCTCACGATGTTGACTTTCTCCACTTTCCCGTTCTCCCCAACCAAGGCTTCCAGCTCCACGGCGCCTTCCACCTTGAGCTGCCTGGCAATCGGCGGATACTCCGGCTGGACCTTTGTCGTCGCGGCTTGCATGGCTTCGGCGCGGCTCACCTTCTTAACACCCTCCTGGGTGAAACCAGGACCGACCGCCAGCAAAGCGAGCAGCGCCAGCCCGCAAACGGTCCTTCCCTTGCGAATCATCCTGCCTCCCAAGAGCGTACTTCCAAGTTTCTATATCGGACGAATTCCCCAAAGGTTTAGGTTCCGAAGCCCCGCCGGAACGCAGGGCGCATCCGTGGGAACGGCGTGCGCAACCGTCTTAGGATGCGGCGGGCGCGGAGCGTGGGCCGCCGGGCAGGCACGTATAATCAAAAGGTAAGAGCGGCACCATGAGAAAGCGCGTCCTCTACGGCCTGGCGATCGTCCTGCTGGTGGTGTCCGTGGTGCTGGTGGTGTGGCAGGGCTCGTTCCACCTCGGGCGGTTCAGTCCGGAAGGCGCCCAACAGGCCCTGATCTACTGGGCCACCCTGGTACTTATTTTCATCCTGATCGTGGTGCTGGCCTTCAACCTGGCGCGCGAGTTTCTCAAGCTGTACGTCGCCCGCCAGGCCAATGAAGAAGGCTCGCGCATTCGCACCAAGCTGGTCGCCGGCGCCCTCACCCTCAGCGTCGTCCCCGTCTTTTTCCTGGTGTTCTTCAGCTACGAAGTGATCAGCTTCAACGCCAACAAGTGGTTCACCGAGCCGGCCGAAATCCGGAGAGAGCTGTTCATCGGTCTGGCCACCAGCCTCAAGAAGGAGGTGGCCGACCGGGCCGCGGTCCAGGCCACTCTCCTGGCGCTCCAGGTCGAGACCCGCCGGCTCATCGAGGACGGCGAGCGCACCCCCGGATTTCTGGAACGCTTCGCCAGGGAACAGGGTCTGGACTCCGCCGCCATCTATAGCCCCTCCGGCGGCGCCCCGCTGGATTCCTGGCAGACCCCTCCCGGCGCCAGTCCGCGCGGCCAGCCGTCCGAGAAGCAGGCGTTCGAATCGAAGGCTTCCGTGCCGGGCGCCTCGGGTATCATCGGCCTGGTTGTGGTTCGCGCCCGCATGCCCCTGGACGATGCCGCCGGCGTGGCCCAGATCGACCAGCAGACCAAGACCTCGAATCAGCTCAGGGAGCACGGCAAGGACATCCGCAACCAACTGGTCCTGCTCATGGCCCTGATCACGTTGTTCGTGATCTTCGTGGCCACCTGGATCGCGCTGTTCCTGGCCAAGCAGATCAGCGTGCCCATTACCGCCCTGCTGGAAGCCGCCCGCGAGGTGCGCAAGGGAAACCTCAAGCACCGCGTGGAAGTCCAGGCCGCCGACGAACTGGGCCTGCTGGTGCGCGGTTTCAACCAGATGACCCAGGAGATGGAAGCCAACCAGCGCGAGCTCGACCGCCGCCGCCGCTTCACCGAAGCCATCCTGGAGAGCATTCCCACGGGCGTGATCTCCATCTCCTCGGACGGACGCATCCAGCGCACCAACCGTCCCCTTCTGAAGATCTTCCCCGCCGGGCTGGTGGAGCGCGCCGCGCGCCTGGAAGACCTGTTCTCGCGCGACGATACCGCCGAGATCAAGTACCTCATGAAGCGCGCGCGCCGCACCGGCGTGGCCACCCGCCAGCTCGAACTGCGCACCGAGGACCGCGTCCGCCAGGTGGCCGCCACGGTCAGCGCGCTCGATGACAAGCTCACCAGCGGATTCGTCATCGTCCTCGAGGACACCAGCGAGTTGCTGCACGCCCAGAAGGCCGCGGCCTGGCACGAGGTGGCGCGCCGCGTGGCGCATGAAATCAAGAATCCGCTGACGCCCATCGGACTTTCCGCCGAGCGAATCGCCCGCCAGGTGGAGCGCCTGGGATTGCCGCCCGCCCAAGCGGCCATTCTGCGCGAGTGTTCCGAAACCATTTCGAAATCCGTGGAATCGGTCAAGACGCTGGTGGACGAGTTCTCGCAGTTCGCCCGCTTCCCCTCGGCGCAGCTCGTGCGCTCGGATCTCAACCGGGTTGTCGAAGAAGCTCTGCTGGTTTTCCAGGGACGCCTCGACGGCATCTCCCTGCGCGCCACTTTCGCGCCCAACCTCCCGCCCGTGAACCTGGACCCCGAACAGTTTCAGCGCGTGGTCATCAACCTGGTGGACAACGCCGCCGAAGCCATGCAGGATGCCCTGGTCAAGAACCTGTATATCGCCACCCAGCCCGGGGCGGCGGAGACCGTCGAGCTGGTGGTGGCCGATTCCGGATGCGGCGTGAGCCCCGACGACAAGGAGAAACTCTTCCTGCCATACTTTTCGACCAAGAACCGCGGCACCGGCCTGGGCCTGGCCATCGTCAGCCACATCGTGGCCGAACACAACGGGCAGATTCGCGTGGAAGACAATCGTCCCGTGGGGGCGCGCTTCACCGTGGAGATCCCCGTGCCGATGGAGGCCGATAGCGACGCCGCGACGCGGCCGGTGGAAGTCAAATTATGAAACAGCGGCGCATTCTGGTGGTGGATGACGAGCCCGGCATCCGCCAGTCTCTCAGCGGCGTGCTGGAAGACGAAGGCTATTCGGTGGAAGCCGCGCAGAGCGGCGAGGCATGCCTGGAGCTGCTCCCCGGCGGCGGCTTCGAACTGGTGCTGCTGGATATCTGGCTGCCCGGCATCGACGGCATGGAGGTGCTGGACCGCATTCAGGAAATGCCCCTGCCGGAGCGCCCCGAGGTGGTGGTCATCTCCGGCCACGGAAGCATCGAGGCGGCCGTCAAAGCCACCAAGCTGGGGGCCTTCGACTTCCTGGAGAAGCCGCTCTCCATCGAAAAGGTGCTGGTGGTGGCGAAGAACGCGCTCGACCACCGCAGCCTGACGCTCGAGAACACCCAGCTCAAGGGAGACCCCGAGTCGCGCTACCGCATCATCGGCGAAAGCGCGCCCGTGAAGGCCCTGCGCCAGCAGCTTTCCCTCATGGCCGGCACCAACGGCCGCGTCCTGATCTTCGGCGAAAGCGGCGTCGGCAAGGAGCTGGTGGCTCACGCCCTGCACGCCATGAGCCCGCGCGCGGCCCTGCCCTTCGTCGAGGTGAACTGCGCGGCCATTCCCGAAGAGCTGATCGAAAGCGAGTTGTTCGGACACCGCAAGGGCAGCTTCGCAGGCGCCCTGGACGACAAGACCGGCAAGTTCCAGAAGGCCGACGGCGGCACGGTCTTCCTGGACGAAGTGGGCGACATGAGCCTGCGCACCCAGGCCAAGGTGCTGCGCGCCATCGAGGAGCAGCGTTTCGAACCGGTGGGCGCGGCCGAATCGCTACAGGTGGACGTGCGCGTGGTGGCCTCCACCAACAAGAACCTGGAGGAGGAAATCGAGCGCGGCAATTTCCGCGAGGACTTGTTCTACCGCCTGAACGTGATTCCTTTCGTGGTGCCGCCGCTGCGCGAACGCCTGGAGGACATTCCCCTGCTGGCCGACCATTTTCTCAAGGAGTTCACCACCGCTTACGGGCGAAAGCCCAAGGAGTTGACGCCGGAAGCCTACCAGGCGCTCGGGGAATACCACTGGCCCGGCAACGTGCGCGAGTTGAAGAACCTGATCGAGCGGATCGTGATTCTGAACCCGCAGGTGCGCGTGGACGCGCGGCACATCCCGCTGCACGCCGCGCGCCGGCAGCACGACCGTCCGCTCGAGCGCTTTGGGAGCCTGCAGGAGGTTCGCGAGGCGGCCGAGCGGGAGTACATACTTAAGAAGCTGGAAGAGACTAATGGCAATGTTACCCGGACGGCGGAGTTACTGGGGCTGGAGCGGAGTAACTTGTATCGGAAGATGAAGACGCTGGGGGTGGGGCCGAAGGAGTAGGGGGGAGAGCGGATGCGGGCCGAATGTCCAAGGTTGTGCTACGGCCAAGCGGACCCGGCACGTAGCCACGAGCGCATGTGCGGCGATATCTCCGGCCAGATGTGGCGCCGCGCCAGTCGAATCCGCCGGGAATCGGACTCTCCGTCACCTCCGAACAAGGGCAAGCCGTAGATTCTCCGATGTCCCGAGTTCACTCAGACCGCCGTTCCGAGGGTGAATTGAACACGCACCGTGTACAACAGATTTTACGATGTGACATCCCAGGACGGCGCGAAGGACCGCAGCCGTGCCACCGTTCGCCCCAGACTCGGTGATGCTGCCACGGCCGAGTCTATGTTCCAGTCGCCATCGACAAATTGAATCAGGCAGGCGTTATAATCAGGGCCTTGCTTCGCCGTGCTGCCTCGCCTCGGCGCCACCCGGCTACGAATCTCCCGTGACCGGGATCGACTTGCGGCATCGACGAGCACTGCCTTCGGATCGGGTAGGGAGTCGGGGTCCCGGGGAATGGTGCTGGGTTTCACCCGCAAGAACACCGACAAGTTGCCAGGATCGGCGAGAACCCAGGGCTCAACTTCACGAACCGCAACCCGCAGGAGGAGATTTGTGTGCCGATGGCTAGGTATCCAATCATCAAGAAGCGCGGCCGGACATGGGTATGTGTCCAGATCCGTAAGAACAACAAACGGAACTCCCCGCGCCGCCCGATTCCAGCCCCCGATGGAGTTCCGTAGGTATCCATAGCCGCTCCGCCCGAAAGTAATGCCGACCGCATATCCGCGATTTGCGTGCTCAAGTATACGCCTGAGCACCGCCTCGCTCAGTTCGTCCTCGACGGCGAGATGGACCGGTATCGTTCTCATTGGAATAGGTCGAGCTGCCCCAAGTTGGCGGGAGTCGTATGGGGGAGCGCAGCATCCGCAACGCTAAGCCCGGCGTCGAGCAGTTCGCGCACGTCCTCCACGGTCGAAGACTGCCTGACGTCAGTGCCCTCAGCTCCTGGTGTTAGCATGAGGACCTCTTCGCCGCCTATTCCTTTTTCAGACAGTAGATCCCAACTGTGCGTGCTTACAAACAACTGACGGCTCCGCTTCCTTTGCAACCGTGAAAAAAGCGATGGTAACTTCTTTACAATTCCAGAGTGCAGAGATAGCTCCGGCTCTTCGAGCAACAGGGGCGAGTCGCCGTCGAGGAGGGACCAAAACAATCCAATAAGGCGCAGTGTTCCATCTGAGAACTGGTCTTCTCTTTGCCTTCCCGCGTTGGGACGCCAGTGCTCATAAAGCACCTCAAGATGCGGGATTCCCGCGTCATCCTTGGTATCTGTCAGTTTCGTCAGTTGCGGAACGGCCTCACGCAATGCCGTCTCAATTCTGCGCAGCCGGGATTTCCTCGTCTTGTCTGGTGTCTTCGCCACCAGTTCCAGAAAATTCCGTCCGTAGGGGTCCTCGGGAATGCTCGGTCCCCGGTAGGATTCCGGATGGCGCAATAGCTGGGGTACGAGATGGAGATATCGAATTGACTCAAGAAAGCGGGAAACCTCACGGAAGGAGGAATTCGCGCTGATCTGCTCAAGATGGGTCTGCGTCAGCCGGAGTTCGTCCTTCTTGTCGTCAGCATCCGGACGGTCGAGAACGATGCGATCTCCACTCCAAACTCTCTCGTAGCGTAAAATAGGTTGGCGGTATCCTCGAACCTGCTGGGTCAGCCCAATAGCGTACCGGTAGGACGGCCTCGATCCCTCGGACAGTTCGACCTCAATCTCAACATCGGGCTCACGGCGCGCCGCAAGGCACCGGATCTTCGAGAGGCCACGCCGCCCCGTAATGGCTGCCTGCAGGCCACCCCCCGCTTTGGCTATGTCGCGCAGGAAGCGGAAGACATCGAGGAGGTTCGATTTCCCGGCAGCATTGGGGCCAATTACAAAGACCCGGTCAGTCAGCGACACGTTCAACAAATCGAAAGTTGCGCCAGTTCTTTAGTACCAACTTCGAGACAATCATGGATGCCTAATTCTACTCCCTTGGGCGCTCCGTTGAAAACACTGCGGATTCCCATGGAAGCTGTCTTCGGACCGGGCACTGCAGAGCGCGGCGAAGGACTTGGCGCGGACGAGCGCATTGGCTTCCAACATCCCGGTCGCGTTATCGCGGAACTCCCGAACGGTGCTGACACGCATGTGGTCACCCGGTTGACCATCATAGCCCGCGCCTGCCGCCCTCCGCATTCGGACAGCCCGTCTCGAAACCGGACACCCGCGCCCGCTCCGGCCCTGCGCCATCCCAGCTCTGGCCACCATGCAAACGGCCCCAAGGTTACTCTCCGTTCCGGTGACTTCCATGAATCTCCTCCACGATCTACGCTTCGCCTTCCGCGGGTGGAAGAAGAGCCCGCTGGCGACCGCCGTTCTCATTCTCGCTTTGGCGCTCGGCATCGGAGTCAACACGTCGAGCTTCGTCTCGGAATTCGCATGGCGCTGGGCGCCGGCCGGGCGGACATCCTGGCCATGGCTCTGGCCGCCGCCGTCCGCATGGGCGCGATCGGTCTGGCCATCGGCGTTCCGGCCACGCTCGCCATGCTTCGGGCCATGTCGAGCGCGTTGTACGGCGTCATGCGAATCGATGCCGGGACGTTCATCGGACTGTCCCTGCTGCTGGCTGCATCCGCGGTCGCCGCCGGTTACATCCCCGCCCACCGCGCCGCGCGCGTCGATGCCCTGACGGCCCTGCGCGCCGAGTGACACAATGCGGCCGGCCGGGTGGCCCGGCCGCACCGGCAGCCCGCGGGAAGGCCGCGTCACCCGGAGCGCGCCAACTTGTGCCGCCAGATGAAGACGCCGGTGATTGGGCCGAAGGAGCAGGGGGCTGGACCAGAGGGGAGACCCAGTTCACAACGGAATTCCGCTACAATTGGGCCGGCCCATGGTTGAGATCCAGCCAATCCGCGTCGAACTGGAACGGGAGGAAGACGGTCGCGTCCTGGCTTCCGTGCCGGACCTTCCCGGCGTGATGGCCTATGGCGCCAGCGAAGAAGAGGCGGTTCGAAAGGTGAAGTCGATCGCGCTTCAGGTGCTGGCCGACATGATCGACAGCGGCGAGGAGTTCCCGAGCCGCTAGTGCCTTGACCGCGAGAAACTGTTCCTTTGCCACGGGCCGCTCGCTCACGCTCGCGGTTCCGTCCGGAACCGCGAGCGTGAGCGAGCGGCCCGGCAATGGCAGCAATTCTCACGGTCGAAGACCTAGTGTCCTCTTTGCCGCGTGAGCACCTGGCGCGCCACTAATGCCAAGCGAGTCTATGCGGCTTTGCCGCGGCTCGGCTGGACGGTCAAGAAGCAGGTTGGGTCACATCGGAAGTTGCAGCGTGCGGGTTGGAACAACTTCACATTCTGCTTTCACGACGGCGAAGAAGTCGGCCCGGCGGCGCTCTCGAGGATCGGAAAGGATACGGGGCTTCGCCCTGAAGATCTCTCGTCACTTTCCCGTCCCGACAATCGAAAACCAACTCGGCCGTCATGGGAGTCGTACCGGAAGACAGGAATGTCTCCGGGTTGAAAGCCGCGGCCCTCTTCTCTATTGCCCGCTCGAAGGACTTGGGGAAGTCGTCAAGGTGGCGCCGGCAGCCTGGGGTTGGAGCGATTCGGCGGGGAGCATGCGATGCCGCGCCACTCCGCACAGGACGAGGGTGGCAATCGACAGCGTCCACGCAAACACAGTCGAGTGGAACAGTGGCGCGCCAAACCGGACAACGGCAATCCAAGCGAAGGTAAGAGCCAGACCGGCGGCCAGGCTTTGTTTCCATTCGGGCCGCGAGCGGAGCGCCGCCGGCGCACACGCGGCCTGGAGTGCGAGCGCGTAGGGAACCGCGGCCACCAGATCGATGACATAGTGTTCGCCGAAGCCCAGGCAGGACAGGATCGTGATCGCCAGGTACAGGGCTGAGACGGCGTAGACCCATCGCGGAAGCCGCCGGCAGTTCCAGAAGATCAACAGAGCACAGCCCAGGTGCATCGACGGGATGGCGTTGCGCACGCCCTCTCGGAGCAGCGTCACCGGGTGCAGGCCGACCGCTTGTGGCAGGTGGTACGGAAAGCCCGTGCTGAACGTGTAGAACGGTCCCGCGGCGGGCAGGATGTTGTACAGGACATAGACTGCCACGCCCCCGCCGATGAACGCGGGCAATACGCGGATTCCCAGGGGTTTCGTGCCACTTCGCTGGTAGGCGTAGAGCAGGCTCACCGCTAGCGGCAGGGAATCGTAGACCAGAGTGCACGGCCTGAGAAGCCACCGCTGGTGGGCCAGGAACTGGGCGGTCCAGGCGGCGATCGGAATGCCGTAACCCCGATCCGCCGCATATAGATAAAGATCGTAGGTCTGGGGGTGGAGCTTGGTGGTGAGGTTGAGGACAGCGGCAATCAGCAGCGCGCTATAGCCGAAGACGCTTCCCGCAAAAAGCGTGTTCAGTTTCCCGGTCTGCGGGATGCCGCGCAGGCGCAGTACTTGAACCGCCAATACAGTCAGGCTGGAGAGTCCGAAAAACGCGCCGCAGGTAATGATTCCGGACCAGGTTGGCCGGAACCTGCCACTGAACGCGACGAAGCAGGCTATCGACAAGACCGCTAGCGCCACGGTCCACAGCCGCTCCTTGAGGCCGGGCCGGGTGGCCATGTGAATGGAAAACGTGCCCAGCAGACAGTAGGCAAGAAACGGCGTTTCGAGCAGGTTGGCGAAGTCCCGCTCTATGGCAAGATACCCTTGCGTCGCCAGGACGGCGGAGGCCAACAGAATCGGGATCGCCGGGAAGCTGGATTCGGAGAGCGAGTCCGGCTGGACGACCGGATCAGGCGCCTTCACGACGGGGGCGGGCTCGCCGCCTAGGGCTGAGTCTGGTCGTTGTGTGGGGTGCTCGTCCGCCACAATTCAGGGTTGACTATAGCACGTTTTACGCCGGCGCCCGACCGCTGTCTCACCTCATGGGAACCAGCCCGAACGGAAATCCCGCACGTCTACACAATTGGACTCGCCCGATGTCGGTTTATCCTGCATAATGGGTGTTGAAGCTCTCTAAGACTGGATATATAATCAACACAGACAGGAAGTAGCACCTCTTGCAAGTGGTGGTGCTACGGGAGTGAGCCATGGGAAGCAACGGGAAGCCTGATCGGGGGCTGGTGCAATTCAATTCCGAAGAGTGTAAGGGTTGCGGTCTTTGCGTGGAGGCTTGCCCGCCCAAGGTCCTGCACCTTTCCGGCCACCTCAATCACTGCGGATACCATCCCGCCGAGTACCTCGGGTCGGGATGTACCGGCTGCGGCATCTGCTTCTATGCCTGTCCCGAACCAGGCGGCATCTCGGTATTGCGGCGGGTGGCCTGAGACGGCCGGAGGCAACCATGGAAAAGCAACTGACCAAGGGCAATGAAGCCATCGTGAAGGCGGCGGTGCTGGCGGGCGCGCGGGCCTTTTACGGATACCCCATTACGCCGGCCAGCGAGATCGCCGAAGCCGCGGCGCTCTACTTCCCCAGGGCGGGCGGCGTGTTCATCCAGGCCGAAAGCGAAGTGGGCGCCATAAATATGGTGTACGGCAGCGCGTCGGCGGGCGTCCGCTCGATGAGCGCGTCCAGCGGACCGGGCATCAGCCTGATGCAGGAAGGCTTCAGCTACCTGTCGGGCGCGGAACTGCCCTGCGTGGTGGCCGACATCATGCGCGCCGGCCCGGGCCTGGGCAACATCGCGCCCGAGCAGGGCGACTACCATCAGGTGGTCAAGGGTGGCGGCCATGGCAATTACCGGACGCTGGTCCTGGCGCCGGCTTCGGTTCAGGAAATGGCCGACCTCACGACGCTGGCTTTCGACCTGGCGGATCGCTACCGCAACCCGGTCGTTGTCCTTGCCGATGGAGCCACGGGCCAGATGATGGAGCCGGTCGAGTTCGCCGCGCCGCGCCCGGTGCCGGCCCCGGCCGACTGGTGCGTGACAGGCACGGCGGAGACGCGCCACAACGTCATCAAATCCATCTTCCTGGAGCCGGAGTTGCAGGAGAAGTTCGTCCGCAAGCTGGAGGCCAAGTACCAGGAAGCCGAACGCACCGAAACGCGCGCGGAGTGCTGGCGCACGGACGATGCGGAAATCGTACTGGTCGGCTACGGCATTGTCGGGCGGATTCTGAAAGCGGTGGTAGAAATGGCGCGCGCCAACGGGATCCGCGCCGGGTTGCTCCGGCCTATCACGCTGTACCCGTTCCCCGTGGAGCAGATCCGCGCGGCCGCCCGCCAGGCCAAGGCATTCGTGACCGTGGAGCTGAGCAACGGCCAGATGGTGGACGATGTCCGCCTGGCGCTTGGCGGCAGCCGCCCGGTGGAGTTCTTCGGACGGATGGGCGGCATGGTTCCCACGGCCGAGGAGGTCCTCGAGTTTGTCGAGCGGAAATTCGGCGCGATCGCCGGGGAGGTTCTTGTCCATGTCTAGCACCGCCGTTCCCGGGTTCACGGTCACACACGAACGGTCCGAGATCTTTTACGACCGCTTCGAACGCAAGGCCGAAGGGCAGTACCAGACGCACTATTGCCCGGGCTGCGGCCACGGCATCGTCACCAAACTGCTGGCCCGCGCGCTGGACGAACTGGGAGTTCAGCAGCGCACTGTGCTGGTCAGCCCGGTGGGCTGCTCGGTATTCGGCTACTACTACTTCGATGTCGGAAACATTTCGGCGTCCCACGGCCGCGCCTCCGCAGTGGCCACGGGAGTGAAGCGCAGCTTGCCCGGGAGCATCGTGATCAGCTATCAGGGCGATGGCGACCTGGCCGCCATCGGCACAGCCGAGATCGTGCACGCCGCCAACCGCGGCGAGCCCATCACGGTCATCTTCGTCAACAACGGCATCTATGGCATGACCGGCGGGCAAATGGCGCCCACCACCCCGCTCGGCAAGAAGAGCACCACGTCGCCGCTGGGGCGCAACGCCCTCAACGAGGGATACCCGTTGCGCGTCTGCGAACTTCTGGCCACGCTGGAAGCCCCGGTTTTCCTGGAACGCGTCGGGCTGGGCAACAACAAGCAGATCATGAACGCCGCCAAGGTGATCCGGCGCGCGGTCGAAAACCAGGTGCGCGGCCTCGGTTTCTCGCTGGTCGAAGTGCTGTCGCCGTGCCCCACCATCTGGAAACTGGATCCGGTGGAGGCGCAGCGTTTCGTGCGCGAGGACATGGCTTCGGTTTTCCCTCTGGGCAACGTGCGCGACCTCACCGCGTCGGCCACGCCGCGTCCCGCTCCCGCGCCGCCGCCCGCGCTGGGGGATCTGCCGGGCCTGCTCGGCCTCGTCGACGGCGGCTCCGCGGAGTCCGCCAGACCTGTCGATCACAGCGCGTCCAAGAGCCTGGATGTGCGGATTCGCGTGGCCGGTTTCGGAGGCCAGGGGGTTCTGATGCTGGGCGAAGTGCTGGCGGAAGCCGGCCTGGATTCCGGATGCGAAGTCTCCTGGCTGCCGTCCTACGGGCCGGAGATGCGCTCGGGAACGTCGAACTGCAGCGTGCGCCTGGCGAGCCGCCCGGTGGATTCGCCCATGGTGTCGCGCCCCAACGTACTGCTGGCGCTGAACGAGCCCTCGCTGCGGAAGTTCCTGCCGTCGGTGGAACCCGGCGGCACGGTACTTTATAACGAGGACGCATTCCCCGAAGACTGCGTGCGCCGCGACGTGCGCGCGGTGGCTCTGCCGTTCACGCGCATGGCCGACGGGCTGGGCGCCGCCAAGGCCGGCAACATCGTGATGCTGGGCGCCCTCATGGAAGCCACCGGCCTGCTGGACGACGAGTCCGTCAAAGGCGCGCTCCGCCGCCTGGTCAAGAGCCAGAAGTGGTACGACCTGGACATCGCCGCGCTCGATCTGGGCCGCCAGGAAATGCGCAAGTGCGCCGCCCCGGTGAGTGAAGACTACCTCTGGGGTGTGTAAAAAGGAAAAAGGGGTCAGACGCCATTTTTCTTGCGAGGCTCCCGCCCCTCATCCCACCATCTGGTTGTGCCCCGCCGCCCACGCGTAGTTTTTCCGGACGTAGCCCACCATGTCACCCAGCGCGGCAACGACCGCCAGGCGGTGTTCCACTCGCCCGACGACCGGCGTCTGTACCTGGACCTTCTCAGGCGGCAGACCGTGCGCTCCGGAGTGCGCGTCCTGGGCTACTGTTTGATGACGAACCACATCCACCTCGTGGCCGTGCCCGAGCGCGAGAACTCGCTCGCCCAGTGCCTGGCGCGGGTCCACTCCGAGTACGCCCTGGCGCACAATCGCGCCGAAGGCCGCTGCGGCCACCTTTGGCAGAACCGCTTCTACTCCTGCCCGTTGGACGAGCGGCATCTCATCACCGCCTTACTCTACATCGACCTGAATCCGGTGCGGGCGGGCCTGACCGCGACGCCATGCGAGTGGCCCTGGTCGAGCGCCCGCGCCCACACCGTCGAACTGGCGCGTGACGCGGTGTTGGACTGCGACTGGGCGGGCTATTGCCGCTTCTGGGACTACCGCGAGTGGCGGGATCTGCTGCTGGCCGGAATGCCCGATGGCGAATCCAGTGCGGTCCGTGAGGCCACGCGAACCGGCGAACCGCTCGGCTCGCCGGAATTCGTCGTGGGGCTGGAGAGGCAGGTGGGACGGCGGCTCCGGTTGCTCCCGCGGGGCCGGCCCAAGCTTCATGCCGAAAAAGGGGTCTGACCCCATTTATTTTGGTGCTCCACCATGTCCACGCACTTGCCGCGGAAGCGGACGCCTTCCAGTTCCAGGCGGGTGCGCTGCTCCAGGCCGGCTTCGAAGCGCAGCTTGATCCGGCCTCCCGCGCCCAGCACGCGCTGCCACGGCAAGCTCCCCGGCGGCGACGCGCGCAGCAACTGGGCCACCTGGCGGTGGTGCAGCGGATAGCCCGCCGCGGCGGCCACCTGCGCGTAGGTAGCCACCTTCCCGCGCGGGATCTGGCGGATCGTCCCGCGGATGGCGGCGTCGCGTTGCGCGCTCTTGCGGGCTTTCAGTTCGCGGAGCATGCGGAAGCGTGCAGCAACTCACCCTCGATACTCAAGAGAATGCAGCCCGGCTTGTCGATTGCCTCGATCGACAAACCGTTCCAATTGAGGCCGCCGGGAATCCAGTGCGGCGGAACGGTGACGCGCATCTCCGCGATTTGCCGGCTGACGATCTCGACCGTCCGGCTCGCGGCGTCGAACCGGGCCTGCACGCGCGCCGTCACGGCCGGATCGCGGCGCGGCACCACGATGCCGGTTTCCAGACGAATGCGATCCTTACCGCGCTCCACCATCACCGTCACCCGCCGGTTCTCCACGTTGCGATTCATGGTATCGGCGTACTGCCGGGGGTTCTCGATGGGCTTGCCTTCCAACTCTACGATGCGGTCTCCGAGTTTCAGCGGGCCGTTGTACTTCTCGCCCAGGAAGGAAACCAGCAGCCCGGGGCCCGGGTCGTCCGGCTTGAAGCCGAAGTTGCCCAGATCGAGCGAAGCGCCCGAACCCGGCGGCACGCGGGTCGTCGGCAGAATGTCGTTCCGCTCGCCCGTATCGACCCTGGTAATCCGAATCCAGTAGCAGCGGCCGAAGGCGAGAGAATTGGTTTCGCAATCGATGGAAGCCGGGAACTCGTCGCGCCGATGGCCGGCCAGCCACTCGAAAACCGCCGCGTTGGAGATGCCCGCCGAGGCGCGCCATTGCAGATTCACCCCCGCCTCCTTCAGTTTCCCGGCCAGTTCCGGTTCGCCGGCCCCCGGGCCGATCCACAGCACGGGAACGTTGGTGAAATTGGCGGCAAACACCCGCCCCGTCGCCACCGCGGCTTCGGGCGACCCGCCCAGCGCCAGGGCGGCGGCCCACGGGTCCGGCACGCGCGAGATGGCGTAAAAGACCGCGGCCGTCGTCGCGCCGCGCCCCGCCAGGTAGATGCGGCCGGGGTCCACGCCGGCATCGCGAATGGCGTCGTGCACGGCGGCGTCCAGCGCCTGAACCCGCGCGTCGAGGCCGCCCGCCGGAGCCGATGCCGCGGGTGTCGGCGGCGCAATCACCTTCCACCCGAGGTCACCCACCCATGCCTGCCATTGCGGCGCGTCGGCGGCGTCCAGCAGCGCGACGGCGGGCGTCTTCGGCGGAGCCGTCGCGGCGGGCTCGGGCAGGTCGCCTTGCGCTCTCGCGCTCCAACCCGCCAGCAGGCTAATCGTGCCGCAGACGAGTGCGGATTTTCTTGACCAGTTTCTCAATGTCTTCGGTCTTCTTCAGAGTGGACATGGAAAGAACGGTGTAGTCGTACTTCTCCAGGTCCTGCTGCAATTGCTGCGCGAGTTCAACCAACCGGGCGGCGTCCTTGATGTTCTGCTCGTGCTCCGCCTTGAGGATTTCGTCCGTCTGCAGCTTGCCGTTGGGCAACCGGACGCCGTCTTTGCGATCTCCAGCGTCTTCACCGCCGCGCGCCTGCGGCGCGGGCGGACCGGCGTCGCCCAGTCCGGGAGGAACGGCCAGCGCAAAAACGGCCGCCAGAGAGAAACCCAGCGCGCAGCGGCGCAGGCAATGTGTCATGTAAGAACCCGCCACATTCATGATAGCCCGTGAAACGGATTCCCGACATCCACCGGAATGCGGGAAAGAACTTCCCATCGATCCACATCGGGCGATCCTCGCCAGCCTGTGAGCGAGCACCCTCAGCCCCCCTGTGAGCAAATGGGGCTAAAAGCTTTTTCGGCAGGAAGCCGAAGGTGAAGACATGCCCCTGATTAGCGCTGTCATACCGGTGCACAACAGGTTTGAGTTTCTGAACGAAACCCTCGCCTCGGTGTTCTCACAGACACGCGTCCCCGACGAGGTCCTGATCGTGGACGACTGTTCTTCGATTCCAGTAGAGAATCACCTCGCGGAGAATCCGCCGCCCGGTCCCGTCACAGTCCTGCACACCGAAAGACCGGGCAACGCCGGCGGAGCCCGTAACCGGGGATGGCGGCACGCCAAAGGCGATCTCATCGCATTTAGCGACAGCGACGATCTCTGGGAGCCGGACAAGACACGTCTGCAGTCCGGGTATCTCGAAGCGCATCCCGAAGTGGACGGCGTCTATGGGCCGATGATGGCGTTCTTCCCGGACGGGCGGACCCAGCCGTGGGCGCACGACCGGCCGCCCGTCGTGGACGCAGCTACGGGTCTTGTGGATGCCAGCATGACGTTGCCGACACTGATGATCCGGCGGCAGGCGCTGGAAACGCTTGGCGGATTCGACGATAGCCTGGCGATTCTGGAAGATCAGGTCTTCGCGATCGAAATCGGCCTGAAGGGGCTGCGCGTGGTGTTTCTGGATTCTCCCGTCGCCACCCGCATCCGGCGCAACGGCCAGAACATCAGCGGGAATGCCTGGCAGTACTTTCTGTGCGCATGCAGGCTTGCGCTCCAATACAGACGGGTCAGCGCAGGCATCTATGGGCCGGGATCGGTGCTGGTTCACCTGAGCCGGGCGCTGAAGCAATACGGCCAACGCAAGAGGTTTATGGGGCTGCCGACGCGCGTGACCGGCTCCTGCATGGCGATGCTCTCCCCCGCGAGCCGCATGCCGCGAGGCCGCGTGTATTAATGCGAGGGAAGATGTCATTGAAAGCGGATACTCTCGATCTCGTGAAGGCAGTGTTCGCCCATGCGGGTTTGAGCATCGGTTGGCACCTGGCGCCGGGAACTCACCAGCGCCTGCTGAACGGGTTTTTCCGGCAAAATAGCGTTAATTGCGTTCTCGATGTCGGCGGCTTCAATGGCACTTACGCAAAAGAACTGAGAGGCTGGGGATACCGGGGACTGATCATCAGCTTCGAGCCCGTTCCCGCTTCATACGCTCTGCTTCGGGAAAAAATGAAGGCCGATCCTTTGTGGATTGGACAACCGTATGGCTTGAGCAATGAGAACCGCCGGGCGACCATGAAAACCTACGCCAAAGGCGATTTCAATTCTCTTCTCAGCCTCCGGGACGATGCCGCGAAGGCTTATGGCCTGAATGCGTCCGAACGGAGCGAAGTCGATATCGAATTACGCCGCCTCGACACTGCTATGCGGGAACTGAGAACGCGCATCTCTTCCGATGCGCGCATTTTCGTCAAGATCGATACGCAGGGCCACGACCTGGAGGTTCCGCAGGGCGCATCGGGGATTCTGGATGTCCTCCGCGGTTTTCAGAGCGAGTTGCCAGCAGTCCGGATCTATGACGGCATGCACTCCATGCCGGAACTGATCGAGTACTACTCGCAGATCGGCTTCGTGCCGATCGGGTTCTTTCCGGTGAACACCTTCCCGGAGTCTCTGGTCAGCCCCGAATTCGACGTCTTGTTCACGCGCTTCAGCGGAACCCTTCAGCGCCGCGCTGTTCCCTATTGAGCACTACCGGCAGGGCAACACGCATCCACAGGCCTCCGCATCATGGAGGGACGCCTTGTAATCCTTGCTCGTTACTGGTTACGGTCGCACTACGCTAGCCCGGCACGGCGACCTTGTCCCGAAGGCAGAGACCGTTCTTCACATGCGAGTCAGTAGGGAACCGGCGCGGGCCGACTGTCCGACGGATCCGCCCAACGGTCGTTCGGAATAATCGGAGTCCATCCCTCCCGGCCGGGATCCCGATCATACGGGTAGCCTCCCAGCCGCCGATAGAGTTCATGATACTCCCGCAGCTTTTCCCGATCCAATCTGACGCCCAGTCCGGGACCCTCCGGCACCCGGATCGCGCCCTGGTCGTATCGCATCAGGCCGCCCTCTATGATGTCGTCGGTCAGGTGGTGATAGTGCGCATCGGCGGCGAATGAAAGATTGGGAATGACGGCGCCCAGGTGCAGCATCGTCGCCAACTGAATTCCCAGCTCGCCCGAGGAGTGGACGGCCACGCCGAGCTGAAACGTCTCGCACACCGCCGCGGCCTTCACGCAGGCCCGGATGCCGCCCCAAAACGTCGTATCCAGCAGAATCACATCCACAGCCGTATCCAGCGCGTTCGCCGCCAACTGCTCGAAATTCACCACCACGGTGTTGGTGGCGAGCGGCACGCGGACCATTTGCCGCATTCGCCGCATACCGTTTAGACCGTAAACGGGGTCTTCCAGATAGTCGTTGCGCAGACCCTCGATGGCTTGGCCGAAACGGATCGCCTGTTCCGTAGACCAGACCGCATTGGGGTCGAAGCGCAGCGAGTCTTCCGGAAACGCCGCGGCCACGGCGCGGTACACCTCCAGTTCGTAGTCGGGATGGAACACGCCCGCCTTGAGCTTATGGGTTGTGAATCCGAACCGCCGCTTGAGCGAGCCAATGTGTTCGACCACCTGGTCGATGGTCCTGACCTCGCCTTCTCCGGTGCGCGGATTCGGATAGCGGAAAAACGAGTACGCCGCGAAGCGCACGCGGTCGCGCAGGCGTCCGCCCAGGATCTCGCAAACCGGAACGCCCCAGGCCTGCCCCAGAATGTCGAGGCATGCGAACTCCAGCGCCGCCAGGATCTGAGTACGATTGTTGTAGAGAGACGCGGTTGGGTTGGCGATTAGGAACCGCATTTCCTCGATCCTCGCCGGATCGTGGCCCACCAGATACGCCTTCATGGTTCGGAACGCGGCCTCGGCCGACTCCCCGCCACCGCCCATTTCACCGAGTCCCACGATTCCGTTGTCGGTCTCGACCTCCACGATGGTGCGGACGAATCGCCCCCAATGGCAGCCGTTCGCATGGCGCAACGGAGCCTCCAGCGGAACCGTTACCGTGGTGGCCCGAATGTCCTGAATGCGCATAATTTGCTTTATCGTACAGCAATTTCAGAAGGCAACCCACGGCGGGAACGCCAGGCGGCTCAAATCCCGGCCGCGGCGCGGTATTCCGCGATGACTTTGTCGATGCCATCGCCGTGTGCGCCAACCGGCGCGCTCTTCTCTTCATACAGCGTGGCGCAACTCGGGCTTTCGGAGGCCAGTTTCCGGTATTCCGCCCAGGCGCTGTCGTACTCGCCCAGCAGAGCTCGCATGCGGGTCTTGTCCCCGTCGCGCCCCAGGCCATCCAGATCGAAGAGGATGCGGTAGATGCGATACAGATAGAGTCCGTATCGGGACGAAGTCACCACGTACTCGGCCGTAGCGGCATCGCGGAAACGGATGGCCCGGGCCAGGGTCACGATTTGTTCCCACATGCGCACCGCCTCCGCCTTTTCGGCAATCACCCGCGCCCTGGCTTCGGGATCGTGCGGCAATACCGGCCGGTTGATTCCGTTGTCGCGGCTCCAGATGGGATCGATGTCGCTATGGGTGGAGTTCTTGCCGCGCAGCACCGCATCGGCCGAGAGCAGGCAGAGCCGCCGGAATTTCGCGGCATCGTCCCCCTGCAATCCGAGTTTGGAAGCGGCGTAGCGGTTGAAAATGGCCTCTTCAGTGTGCGCGGGGTTCCGGCACCATTGCGCCAGTACCCATGAGTTCAGGTCGCACCAAAGCTCGTTCTTAATGTAAGGACCGCTCCAACCGCCGCCGCGCGTCCAGGTCCACAGCCCTGCGAACAGCGGGCTGCGCCGCTCGAGATCCCGCAGACTGCGAATCTTCTCCGGCGGCAACTGCAGGCGGTGTTCCTCGAAGCCCTCGATCACTCCGTTGGCCACATAGTTCGGATACGCGCCCTTACCTTCGTACTCGCGCGCGCACTGTACTTCCACGATCTGGCGATGGCGGCCCTCACCCAGCACTTTACTGAACGGATTGCCGCGATGGAAATCGCCCTCGCAGTGCTTCACACCGATAACCAGGTTCGCGTGCGGTTCCACCGCCGCGCTCACCTGGCGGTAGGTTGCCAAATCGCGATCGAAGCTCAGCCAACTGCGGAAAATCACCTGCCGGCCGCGCTTGACAGAGATCTCCTCGCGCAGAAGCCGGATCAACGGGATGATGGTCTTCTGTGCATCGTTCTTTTGCGAGATCTTGCCCAGGTGATAGGGCGCATCCTGCAAGTAGGTTTCGCCGATGCGAAACACCAGACCGTCAAGCTTGGGAAAGCGATCGAACGTCTGGTTCAGCAACAAGCGGAGGAACTTCACGGTCTGCGGATCGCCGGCATCGCCAAAGGTATCCTGAATCCGGTACTTTTCGACCAGGCTTTTGGGGAGCAGAATCAGATCCGCCATCGCATAGGCGGCCAGCCCGGCTGCCTGGCATCGCGCATGCTGGGCGTCTATCTGCGCGGCCTTCGCATCCACCCACCGCCGCCCCGCCGAACCGGCCGGGAAGATGTCCGGGTCCACGGACTCCCAATTGACGGCCAGCATGGGCGATTCGAAAAGCGAATAGACCTTGCCATCGTATCCCATGCCGCGCAGAACGGCGGGATCGTTGTACCGTGTCCGGTACGGCTCTTCCCCGGGGTTGTTGTGCACCATGTCGAGCATTAACAACCGCGGCGGCGCGGCGGTCTGAGCGTGCAGCAGGGCTTGCGAGAGCGGCGCCCCGGCCATCAGCTTGAGAACGGCGCGGCGGGGCACATCCAAAGATCCGTGTGAATCGGGCATAGGTTTACGGCGCCGGGATGGCGTCCTCGGACGTGAAGGGTGAGGCGGGCAAGCCGGCTGAGTTGAACAGGTTGACCTCCGGCGCGTTTGACCAACCATAGCGGACATACTTCGGAGCGGCGACCTGCGGGCTGGCCACCAGGACGGTCGCGCCATCGATGCTCGCGGTTGCCTTTGCAAACGAACGGTCCTCGCCGGCGATTTCGAATCCCGTCAGGTCGCCGCCTTTGGCAAGCAACGCATCGGCCACGTGGTCGAACCAGACGCGGATCCCCTGCCCGTCCGGGGTCGCCTGGCGGAAGAGCGGGCCGGAGTACTCCACCTTCTCTCCGTAAGCCAGGGCGCGCGCGGCCAGCGACAGGCGCGCGGCCACGGTCTGCTTGTCGGCCGGGTGTACGTTGTCGGGGTTGCCAATGTCGATGGTCACCGCCATGGCCGTGTTGGCCACCGAGAGCGTGCGCCGTTGCGCTTCGCGAATGATGTGGTAGGCTTCGGTCGAATTCGACTTGAAGTTGGCGATCTGGACGAAGAGGAACGGGAAATTGCCCTCATGCCATTGCGCGCGCCAGTCGGCGATGAGCGCCGGAAACAGGCGCTCGTACAGGGGCGCGAAGGCCAGCTTGCTGTTGGATTCGCCCTGGTACCAGATGACGCCCTTGATGGCGAACGGAGTGGCGGGCGCGATCATGCCGTTGAACAGCGCAGCGGGACCCCACGACGACGGATTGGGGCGCCACACGTGATCGGCGGGGGCGCGGCCGGCCTGCTTCGCCTCGGCATCCTCGCGCTTCTCGGCGGCCAGGATCGCCGGCACGTCGGCCTGCTCGTCCATCATCCGCGCGCGCGTGGCAAAGGCGGGCATCAACGACGCATCCGCGCCGATGGCATCCAGGCTGAACCAGGCTTCCACCACCGTGCCGCCCCAGGTGGAGTCGATCAGCCCGATGGGCACGCGCTCCCGGCCGGCCAACTCGCGGCCGAAGAGGTAGGCGACGGCGGAGAAGTTGGCGGCGGTGGCGGGCGTACACGCAGTCCAGGCGGAGTCGTTATCGCGCAGCGGATACTCGGAGGTCTTCTGCTTCATCAGCAGCAGCCGGATGTTGGGCTGGTTCGCGGCGGCGATCTCCTCGGCCGAGCGGTTGATAGGCGCGTTGGCCCAGCCTTTCAACTGGATTTCCATGTTCGACTGGCCCGAGGCGAACCACACGTCGCCGACCAGAACGTCGTCGAGCGTGATGGTGTTCGTGCCGGACACGGTGAGCCGGTAGGGGCCACCCGCGGACTCCGGCGGAAGCCAGACGTTCCAGTTTCCCAGGCGGTCCGCGGTGGCCTGGCGGGTGACACCGTGGAAGGAGACGGCGACCTTTTCGTCCGGCGCAGCCCAACCCCAGATGTGCAACGGCAGATCTCGCTGCACCACCATGTGGCTGCCGAGGATTCCCGGCAGTTTGACTTCGCCCAGGGCGCGCGGCGCGACGCCCGCGGCCAGGAGGGCGGCAACCCCCGCCCGAAGCAGATTCAGAGTGGTCATCAGATACAGGATTTCACAGACGGGCGGGGTCCGGGGAGTTCCCGCCGCCGTGGGGTGGGCGACACGCCTCGCGGTGTGGGTGCGCGACGCAGAAGTGGATTTGCCGGCGCTTTGTGGGGCGGACCCCCAGGTCCGCGCGGGACGCCCCCGTCCCGCTACCAGCTCGTAGAATCAAGCGCTTGCCACTGGCGAGAAGCCGGTCAGGGGGCCGGCTGCGGACCTGGGGGTCCGCCCCACAAACTGCGCAGATGTTCGGTACCGGGAAGAGTACGTGGCATTGAGTTTTCAACCAGCGGCGGGCTTGCGGCCCGCCTGGGCGGCATTGGCAGACGCTCGCGAGAGGCCGATTGAAGATCGGCCGCAGGTTGAAAACCTGCCCCACAAGGGTGCTGCGGGCCTTGCGCACCCGTACGCTCGGATTCCAGCGGTTTTGCGGGCGAATCGTCTCCACGCCCACTTCCGCGTCGCGCGCCTCGCGGTGTCCGGAAATGGCGGGCGCAGCCGCAAGGTTATAAAATGGTGGACTGATGAGGACTATCCTCGCAATCGCGGTAGGTTGCTGGGCGGGTTTGCCGGGCGCGGCGCAGTTGGCCGGTCCGGCGCTTTCCATCGATGCCGGCGCCGGCCAGCACGCCATCTCTCCGGACATTTATGGGATCAATTTCTACTGGAACGTAGGAAGCCCGGTGAACGCCGCGCTGGCCGCCGCCGCGGCCGGCGTGCGGCCCACCGTGCGCCGTTGGGGCGGCAATGACACCAGCACCTACCAGTGGCAGTTGGACGTCTCCAACCTCGACTCCGACTGGTTCTACGAAGTGCTGCCCGGCGCGGTCGCGGACGCTTCCAAGCTGCCGGCCGGTTCGTCGTTCAACGCCTTCGCGGACCAGGCGCGCATCACGGGCGGAAAAATCCTGGCGACGGTGCCGATTCTGGGCTGGCTGCCCAAGGCCCGGCAGGAGATGTGCAGCTTCAACCAGGCAAAGTACCCGAACCAATGCAAGATCGACCCCTATTATGCGTTTCACCCGATGACCTGCGGCGATGGCATCCAGTACACCTCCGCCTGCGGCACTCCTTCGGTCAACGACGGGAAGGCACCGTCCAGTCCGGTGTACGTCCAGAACGATCCCACCGACGCCTACGCCCAGTATGACCAGACGTTCCAAGCCGCCTGGGTCCAGTATCTAGTCAGCCGCTACGGCAAAGGCGGCCAGGGTGGCGTGGCTATCTGGAGCCTGGACAACGAACCGATCTGGTGGGACTCGACCCATCGCGACATCCATCCCAATCCCTACACCTACGACGAGAACCTGAGCCTCAACACCACCTACGCCGCGGCCATCAAGCAGGCCGACCCGACCGCGCTGGTTTCCGGACCGGTGGCGGATAACTGGGCGTCGCTGTACTTTTCGAAGAAGGACATTACCGCCGGATGGAGCTCGCGCGGCGGCCAGTACTGGTCGAACCCGGTTGACCGCAACGCGCACGGTGGCGTGGCGTTCATGCCCTGGTATCTCACCCAGATGCAGCAGTACGAGAAGCAACACGGGACGCGGCTCTTGGATATCCTCGACATCCACGCGTATTACGAGCCGAGCGCGCTGGACAGCGGGACCGAATCGGCGGCCATCGACGCGTTGCGCCTGGATTCCACGCGCGAATTCTGGGATCCCACCTATGTAGTCAGCGGCGACTACTGGATTGTGGACCCGGATCACAACGGCGCGCCCATCGCGCCGCAATTGATTCCGCGGCTGCGCCAGATGGTGGCGCAGTACTACCCGGGCACCAGGATCGCCATTTCCGAATACAACTGGAGTGGCCAGGGCACGTTGAACGGCGGGTTGGCGCAAGCCGAGCTGCTAGGAGTGTTCGGGCGCGAGGGGCTGGACATGGCGACGCTGTGGGGACCGCCGGGGCCCACCGATCCGGTGGCGTTCGCCTTCCGGATGTACCGCAATTACGACAGCATGGGCGGCGCGTTCGGCGAAACCGGCGTCTCCTCCACCAGCACGGACCTCGGCAGCCTCTCGGTGTTCGGCGCGCTGCGTTCGGATCTGTACCTCACCGCCATCGCGATCAACAAGACCGCGAGCGACTTGAGCAGCACGCTGACGCTGGCGAACTTCGCCGCCGGCTCCGCTGCGCAGGTGTGGCGATACAGCGGCGCGAACCTGGGCGCGATCGTGCGGCAGCCCGACGCCCCCATCGGCGCCGGCTCCCTGACCACCGTGTTCCCCGCCAATTCCATTACCCTGCTGGCGATCCCGCCGGCAACGTTTCCGGCGCCCAAGCCGGTGGTGAAGGCGGTAACCAACGCGGCCTCGTACGGCCTCGCCGTCGCACCCGGACAGATGGTGGACATCTGGGGCACGGGTCTGGGGCCGGCCTCCGGCGCCAGCCTGGCGCTCGATTCGAATGGCATGGTGAGCACCGCCGTGGCCGGCGTGCGCGTCCTGTTCGACGGCGTTTTGGCTCCGCTGGTATATGTTTCGGCCACGCAGTGTTCGGCCGTGGCACCCTATTTCGGCGCCGCTGGGGCCACGACGCACGTGCAGGTGGAGTACCAGGGGGTGCGCAGCGATCCGCTCCCGGTCACGGTCGGCGCAACTGCGCCCGGTCTGTTCACCGCAAACGCCAGCGGAACGGGGCAGGGGTCCATCCTCAACCAGGACAACAATATCAATTCGGCGGCCAATCCCGCCGGCCGCGGCTCGGTGGTCGCCTTGTGGGCCACAGGCGAAGGTCTCACCGACCCACCGGGCGTGGACGGGCGGCTGGCGGTGGATGTTCTGCCCAAGCCGGTGGCCGCCGTGTCGGTGGACATTGGTGGCCAGCCGGCCGCGGTTCAGTATGTGGGAGCCGCCCCGGGGATGATGCCGGGGGTGTTGCAGATCAACGCTCAGATTTCGCCCACTGTGGCGGCGGGCCCGAGCGTGCCGGTCCACATTACCATCGGCGGCGTGCCCAGTCAGGACGGCGTGACGCTGGCCGTGCGGTAGCGGGCCGCGCACTTTCCCCGCGCCCCGAAGGAATGGTAGAGTCGTATCCGATCATGGACGAGAAACCCCATCCCCAACACCAGATCCTGCGCGTCATGCGGCCCATGTACGCCCGCCAGTGGCTGCTCGGACCGTCTCCCCGGCACGCCATCCCCGAGGATGAAATGCCGCCGGACACGGCTTATCATCTCATTCACGACGAACTGATCCTGGACGGCAGCTCGCGCTTCAACCTCGCCACGTTCTGCGGCACATGGATGGAGCCGGAAGCCTGCAAGCTGATGTCCGAGACGTTCGACAAGAACATGATCGACAAGGACGAGTATCCGCAAACCGCCGAGCTGGAGATGCGCTGCGTCCACATGCTGGCCGAGCTGTGGCACTCGCCCGCCGCAGAAGGCGTCATGGGAACCTCGACCATCGGATCGAGCGAGGCCTGTATGCTCGGCGGCCTGGCTCTCAAGTGGCGCTGGCGAAAGAAGATGCGCCAGGCTGGCAAGTCCGCCGGCCGGCCCAACATCGTCATGGGCACGAATACCCAGGTCTGCTGGCACAAGTTCGCCCGGTATTGGGACGTGGAGGAGCGCGCGGTTCCGCTCGAAGGCGACAGCTTCGTCACCGATCCCGAACGGGCCGCGGCCATGTGCGACGAGAACACCATCGGCGTGGTGTCCGTGCTGGGCAGCACCTTCACCGGCGAATACGAAGACGTCGCGGCCTTGAGCGCCGCGCTCGACCGTCTTCAGGAGAAGACCGGGCTGGACATCCCCATTCACGTGGATGGCGCCAGCGGCGCCTTCGTGGCGCCCTTCCTGCAACCCGAGCTGGTGTGGGATTTCCGTCTTCCCCGCGTGAAGTCGATCAACACATCCGGCCACAAGTACGGCCTGGTATTTCCGGGAGTGGGCTGGGTGATCTGGCGGGAAGCGGCCGACCTGGACCCGGATCTGATCTTCAACGTCGATTACCTGGGCGGCACCATGCCGACGCTGGCCATCAACTTCTCGCGCCCGGCCAGCCAGGTGGTGGCGCAGTATTACAACCTGATCCGCCTGGGTAAGTCGGGCTACCGCGCCATCCACCAGGCATGTCAGGACGTGGCCGTGTACCTGGCCGGGCAGATTGCCGCGCTCGGCCCATTCGAACTGGTGAGCCGCGGCACCGATCTTCCGGTGTTCGCCTGGCGGCTCAAAGAGGAAGCGCACTGGTCGCTCTACGATCTGGCCGACCGCCTGCGCGACCGCGGTTGGCAGGTGCCGGCCTACCGCATGCCCGCCAACCGCCAGGACCTGGTGGTGCAGCGGGTGGTGGTGCGCAACGGCTTCACGCTGCGACCTGGCCGACATGCTGGTGCGCGACATCCGCCGCCACCTGGACTGGTTCGCCGCCCAGCCGGGCTTCCGCAGCACGGCGCAGGCGGCGGGGTTCCATCACTGAGCGACGGGCAGGGCCTCGACCTCACCCGATGGGTCCTTCCGAATCGGAACACACTTCACGGAGCGCGAATCCCCGGGTGTACCGTCGGGGGCGGTCGTACGAGCCGGCCGCTTCCCGGCCACGTGAGTCCGCGCGTTCGTGGTCAACTTGACAACGAACAGCCCAAGTTCGGGATGGTGCGTCCGCTCGGACCGCAAGTCGGACTGTGGCCGCCGGCAGCCCAGAGAGGGGTCCTCTCCGGAAGTCTGCCCGGTTGCTGCCGTCAAACGAGCCAAACGCCTGCGGGATTATTCCTCGATCGGCGTCAGAAGTGCCACCAATTTGGGGTGAAGGGCAGCCGCAAACGGGTTGGTCACGGTTACTCCCCGCCACGTAAACCCTTCCTGAAGATCTTCCGACAATAGCAAACGGCACCCGGCCTCTGCCGACGCGGCCAGCACGACGGAGTCCCAAATCGTCAGGCCGTGATCGGACGCCAGATCCGTTGCGTTGACTATTACGGCTGCCGACGTCTCGGCCACTTCGTACGCGTCGTGCCAGCTCAACACGGCTTCCCGCGCACGAACTGGGCGCCGCTTGGCTTTTCGAACAAGCACATTGAACAGTTCGCCCAACGTCTGAGCCGGAAGCACGACAGCCTCCGGTGGCAATCGCTGGATCAGTTGCAGCGCCTTGTCTCGCATGATCGCACCGTTGACGCCTTCGGCGTAGGCCAGGACATTAGTGTCCAACGCGATTCTCATGGGTTATCGTCGTACAGCTCGTCACGCGTCCAGCGGCCGGCGTTCCCAACCCGCTCTCTACGGAGCCGGGCGAGGAGGGCGGAGCGCGCGCCTTCCGCGGCCCGCTCGCCCTCAGTGACAGGAGAGATCCTCGCCACGGGCTTGCCGTGACTCGTCACGACGACGGTTCGGCCCGTCTTCACGGTTCGCAGGAGTTCCGAGAACCGGCGATTGGCGTCCGCGGCCGAGACTGCTTTGTTCATAGTCGTCTCCACAATGTAGTGACATTCACTACTATACCGCAAGACCCGGTACCGGATTGATTTGGGCGGCATCCAACCGGTTATCAAACGGCGTGCTGGGAGGTCGATCCCTTGGAGTCTCGTTCACGTCAGTAACCCTACCCGGATCCGCAACCCGCCAACGGCCGGAGCGCATCCAACGGCTTCCCACGAACCTTCGGCCTTCACCCCCCGTAATGCGCCTGCACCTTTCGCGCCGCCGCCCGGCTCGCTACCGCGGCCAACTGGTCTTCCGATGCCGCCCGCACCAGCTCCGAGCTGCCAAACGCCTTCAGCAGTTTGCGCACGGTCTTCTCGCCCACGCCGGGGATGGCGTCCAGCTCCGATGTAAGCTGGCGCGCGTTGCGCCGCGAGCGGCGGAAGGTCACGGCAAAGCGGTGCGCCTCGTCGCGGACGGTCTGCACCAGGTGCAGGATGGGCGAGAAACGGTCGAGCACCACCGGTTCGTCCTCCTGCCCCAGCACGTAGACGATTTCCTCGCGCTTGGCGATGGACGCCAGCGGCTGGTCGGTCACCCCGATGGCTTCCAGCGCTTCGGCCGCGGCGTGCAATTGCCCCAGCCCGCCATCGACCTGCACCAGCCCGGGCATCGCGCTTCCTTCTTCCTTGAGCCGCGAATAGCGCCGCGTCACTACTTCGCACATGCCGGCGAAATCGTCGTTGCCCTCCACCGTGCGGATGATGAACTTGCGGTAGTCCGCCTTCTTCATCCGCCCGTCCTCCCACACCACCATGCTGGCCACCTTGTCGGTGCCCTGTATGTGGGAGATGTCGAAGCACTCGATGCAGTGGAGTACGTGGCGATATCGCCGAGGGCAGATGGCGCTACACTAGGGAGGAGGGCAGGAGATCGTCGTGGACGCCTTGGCGGAGAGACTTGACGCGCGTTTGCTCGAATGGAAACCGGAGACGGCGGCCGAGGCCAGGGAGCGCATCGCTGAGGTTATAGATCTCGCCGATCACGACGTCCTTGATATCGCGCGCTCGCGCGCCGCCGAACAGGAGGTCCTCGACCTGCTCGATGAACCCCCAACCCGGTGAGATCTGGCTGGCGGACCTGGGGCTCGCTGCCAAAACGCGTCCCGTCGTCATCGTCTCCCGGCAAGACCCTGACCCGCCACGATCTCTCGTCCTGTACGTGCCTCTCACCACGCAGCGGAGAAACAGTCCGTATGAAGTGCCGCTGCCGCGGCTTCCGTTCCTTGATCGTGAATCCGTAGCCAATGTTCAAGGATTAGGATCCCTACCAACCGTTCGTCTTGAACGCAAGATTGGCAGGCTTTCCGCGGGGATAATGGAGCGGCTCAAGGACGCGCTGGCCTTTGCTCTGGACCTTGAACGGTCTTCCGAATGAGTGGTCAGGGAAGCTGGCGATCCACAGTTCTTTGCCACCGCCCTTCACCCCCCGTAATGCGCCCGCACCTTCCGCGCCGCCGCCCTGCCCGCTACGGCGGCTAACTGGTCCTCGGTAGCCGCCCGCACCAGCTCCGAGCTGCCAAACGCCTTCAGCAGCTTGCGCACGGTCTTCTCGCCCACTCCGGGGATGGCGTCCAGTTCTGACGTAAGCTGGCGGGCGGCGCGCCGCGAACGGTGGAAGGTGACGGCGAAGCGGTGCGCCTCGTCGCGAATGATCTGCACCAGGTGCAGGATGGGCGAGAAGCGGTCGAGCGTGACCGGTTCGTCCTCCTGCCCCAACACGTAGACGATCTCCTCGCGCTTGGCGATCGACGCCAGCGGCAGGTCGGTCACCCCGATGGCTTCGAGCGCCTCGGCGGCGGCGTGCAATTGCCCCAGACCGCCATCGACCAGCACCAGCCCGGGCATTGGCTTCCCCTCGTCCTTGAGCCGCGAGTAACGCCGCGTCACCACTTCGCGCATGCTGGCGAAATCGTCGTTGCCGGCGACCGTGCGAATGATGAACTTACGGTAGTCGGACTTCTTCATCCGCCCGTCCTCCCACACCACCATGCTGGCCACTTTGTCGGTTCCCTGTATGTGGGAGATGTCGAAGCACTCGATGCGCGAGGGCGCGGCGGGCAGGTTCAGGGCGTCGCGCAAGGCCTCGCGGATCGCGAGCGACGACGGCTTCAGCACGCGGAACCGCCCCTCGAAGCTGTGTTTGGCGTTGGTGTGGACCAGGTCGAGCAGGGCCTTCTTCTGGCCGCGCTGCGGGGTGCGGATCTCCACTTTGCGGTTGCGCTTCTCGGAGAGCGCTTCTTCGAGCGCCTCGCGGCCCTCGAAATCCACCGGAACGTGAATCTCGCTGGGAATGTACTGAGCGTCGAGGTAGAGTTGCTGCAAGAGGGACGAGAAAAACTCCGGCTCGTCGAACTCTTCCTGGTTCTCCCAGAAGAACTCCCGCCGGTCCACGATCTGCCCGTTCCGCAGGTGGAACACGTTCAGCGCCACCAGGGGCGGTTCCGCGTAGCAGGCCAGGATGTCGGTGTCGTCGCCGGAGGCCGCGGCCATCTTCTGCCGCTCGTCCATCTCCTCGACGGTGGCCAGCAGGTCGCGCAGCGAAGCGGCTTCCTCGAAGCGCATCTCCGCGGAGGCGGCTTCCATGCGCGCGCGAAGGCCGCGAGCCAGGTCGCCATGGCGTCCTTCAAGGAGCAGCCTGGTGTCGCGCACCGCCGCGGTGTAGAGTGCGTCGGTGGTCAGGTTCTCCACGCACGGTCCCAGGCAGCGGTGGATGTGATATTGAAGGCATGGCCTGGGGTGGAAACGGGTCAGATCCACCGTACATGAAGGCACCAGGAAGTGGCGATGAATGAACTGCGCCAGGCGGTACGCCAGGTTGGCCGGGAAGAACGGGCCGAAGTAGGTGGCGCCGTCCTTGCGGAGCCGGCGGGTCACGTAGACGCGCGCGAAGCGTTCGTGGGTGAGCTTGACGTAGGGATAGGTCTTGTCGTCTTTCAGCAGGACGTTGAAACGCGGCTGGTACTGTTTGATCAGGTTATTTTCGAGCGCCAGGGCTTCTTTTTCGTTGTTGACCAGGATGTACTCGATGTCGCGCGCTTCGGAGATGAGCGTGCCGGTTTTGACGTCGGCGAGCTTGTCCTCGGAGAAGTAGCTGCGCACGCGGTTGCGCAGGATCTTGGCCTTGCCAACGTAGATCACCTGCCCGGAGGCGTCCTTGTACAGGTACACTCCGGGCGCGAACGGGAGTTGCGCGGCCTTTTCTCGGAGGTCCATGGAAGGGAAGCTATAATCGGATTATGTCACGCTGGGTCATCGCCCTGGCATTCCTGGCCGGGCTGCGGTTGTGCGCGCAGGATACGCCCCAATTGAAGCGAGACCGGACGCCGGCGGCCAACTCCGGCAAGGAAGAAGTGCCGCCGGAAGAGGACACTTCGCTCGCCAAGGACGATTACTCGTTCAATCCGCTGCAATCGAAGCGGGATGTCGAGGTTGGCGACGGGTACCGGAAGAAGGGCAACTGGTCCGCGGCGTCGCGCCGCTATCAGACCGCGACCCTGCGCAACGACGGCAACACCGAGGCGTGGCTGAAGCTGGGCGAAGCGCGCCAGAAGCTGCATGACGGCAAGGGCGCCAAGGAAGCCTACGGCAAATATCTCGAACTGGACCCGAGTTCCAAGACGGCCCAGGAGGTTCGCAAGACGCTGGCCAAGTTGAAGTAGCGGCAGGGCGCTCACGCTTCCCGTCCCACCCGGAACCGTGAGGGTCGGCGAGCGGCCCGAGTGGGGGATGGGTCCACACGTTGGGTGAGAAGGGCCGGCATTCCGCGGTTCGTTGACGCCGCTCGGGCCGCTCCTTTACAGTCGCGGTTCCGTGCGGTTCGGGTGAGAAGGGCCGGCTTTCCGCGGTTCGTCCACGCCGCTCGGGCCGCTGCTTTACAGTCGCGGTTCCGTGCGGTTCGCCTGTGCTATAATTCTCTTTTGGAATTCCGCAGGAGATCTCTGTCGTTATGGCTCAAATTTGCGCAGTCTGTGGCCGCGGCCCCCGGTTCGGGAACCGCATCAGCCACGCCCACAATGTGACGAAGCGCCGCTGGAACCTCAACTTGCAGTCGGTTCGCGCGCTGGTGAACGGCGCCGGCCGCCGCATCCGCGTCTGCACGTCCTGCATCCGCGCCGGCAAGGTTCTGAAGGTCGCGTAGTTCCCTTCCCCAAGTTCCGGTGTTCGGCCCGGGTCATGCCCCCAACGAGTACCGCTTCATCTTGTTGATGAGTCCCTGACGGCTCAGGCCCAGCACCCTGGCCGCCTGCTGCTGGTTGCCGCCGGTCGAGCGTAAGGCGTCCCCGATCATTTTCCGTTCCAGTTGTTCCACGGCCTGCTTGAGGGACTGCGCCCGCGCCGGCCCAGCCGGGGTGGCGCCCGCTCCGATGGGACCGGGCAATTCTTCCCAGCCATCGTCGTCGGTGATGAGATCCTGCCGCGCGCACGCCGCCAGCCGCATGACTTCGTTTCGCAACTGCCGGACGTTGCCGGGCCAGGCGGCGGCGCACAACCGGCGCATCGTTTCGGGAGCGAACTCCATGGCGGGCCGCCCGTTCTCCCGGCCGTACTCCTTCAGGAAATGCGTGGCCAGTAGCGGAATCTCCTCGCGAATTTCGCGCAGCGGCGGCATGTGGATGTGGACCACCTTGATGCGGTAGTACAGGTCCTCGCGGAAACTTCCCTTGACGATTTCGGCTTCCAGGTCCTTGTTGGTCGCGGCCAGCAGGCGCACGTCCACGGGAATGGGCGCACGGCCACCCACGCGCTCGAGCAAGCGCTCCTGCAGGACGCGCAGGATCTTGGCTTGCGCGGTGGGACTCAGGTCGGCAATCTCGTCCAGAAACAGCGTGCCGCCGTCGGCCTTTTGGAACTGGCCGATGCGCGATTGCACTCCCGTGGCCACGCCCTTCTCGATGCCGAAGAGTTCGCTCTCGATCAGGGTCTCGGGCAGGGCCGCGCAGTTGAGCGCCACGAAGGGCCGCCGCGCCCGCGGGCTGGTGAAGTGGATGGCCTTGGCCGCCATCTCCTTCCCCGTGCCGCTCTCTCCGGTGATCAGAACGTTGACGGCGCTGTCGCGGATGCGCTCCACCAGTCGCACGATCTGCTGAATCCGGTGCCCCGTGCCGATGATGCCGTGCGATGCGTACCGGTTTTCCACCTCACGCCACAGGTGGACGTTCTGCCGCACTAGTTCGTCCTGGCTGCGGCGCATTTCGCCCACCAGTTGCGCGGTCTCGATGGCCGTGGCCGCGTGCAGCGCCAGCGCCGTCAGGGATTGTTCGTCGCGCGCGGTGAAGACCCCGGCGTGTTTGTTCAAGGCTTCAAAAGCCCCGACGATGTCCCCGGCCTGGTTCTTCACCGCGACCGCCAATACGGCTCGGGTCTGGTAGCCGGTCCGGCCGTCGACGGCGGCGTAGAAGCGCGGATCGGAATAGGCGTCTTCCACATTGGTGGTTTCGCCGGTCTGGACCGTGTGGCCGACGATCCCTTCGGCGGCGTCGAAGCGCAGAATCTCGGTGCTGCCCAGTGCCACCTTGGACCACAGCTCATTGCGCTCCCGGTCGAGCAGAAAGATGCTGGCCCGGTCGCAATCCAGCAGGTGAGTGGCTTCGTGCGCAATCAGGTCCAGCAGGCTGCCCAAATCCCGCTCGGAGTTCATCTTCTGGCAGATCGCGAGAATCGCCGCCAACTTGTCATCCAGGTCCGGCAACCGCGTGGGATTCATCGCGATCCAGTCTAACCCATCCCGCAGTGGCTGTCCACGAGGTAGACAGCCTGTCTAATTCGTTGACGCCCGTCCACGGTCTTGACATCTTAGAGGAACTTGTAAGACGCTCATAAAGAATCCTTTACCCGCAGCTCAAGGTTGGACACACGCTTGCAATACGTAAGCTTGCCGTGGGGCCATTCCCCTATCGGAGCCAGACCGGACGAGTGGGCGGAGGACCACTTGTCCGGCTGAGTGCAGGGAAGGCTGCACCGGGCGTGTCGGGCCGGCCACCGGACTTCACGGACGGAGGATCACCTTCATAAGGCCCGGCTCGCGCCGGTACAGGCGTTCGAACCACGCCGGACCTTCGGCCAGCGGCGCTACCGCGCTGATAAGCGGATCCACGCGAATGGCGCCTCTGGAAAGGAGATCGATCACGGCCGGGTACTCGCCGCTCGACGCGCACGAGCCTTGCAGCCGGATCTGGCGCGTCACCACGTCCTGCAGAGGCAACTCGACGGCCGGCGCCAGGTTCCCCACCAGCGCGACCGTGCCGCCCTTGCGCGCGCAGGCGATGGCCGTGCGCACAGTCGCGGCCGCCCCCAGGCACTCCAGAACCGCGCCGGCGCCGCGTCCGCCGGTCAACTCGCGAACCGCGTCGGCAGGTTCCACGGCGCGCGGATTCAGCACATCCGTGGCGCCCAGTTGCCGCGCCAGTTCGAGGCGGCCTTCGTCGATGTCAACGGCCACCACGCGCGCGCAACCCGCCAGCCGCGCCGCCTGGACGGCCAGCAGGCCGATCATCCCACTGCCTACCACCACCGCCGTTTCGCCCAGCCGAACGGGGATGAGTCCGACCGCGTGCACGGCTACCGAAACGGCCTCGATCAGCGCAGCCTGCTCGAAGCCGATCGCCTCCGGCAACCGGTAGACGATGCGGCGCGGGACCGCCACCAGCTCGGCGAACGCTCCGTGGCGACGGTACGAGCCGGGCGAGACGCCCATCACCTGCCGGTCGTCGCAGAGGTTGACTTCTCCGGCCGCGCAGAAAAAACACCGGCCGCAGGAGATGGTGGAGTCGAAGGTGACCCGCTCGCCCACGCGCAGATCGGCAACGGCCGAGCCGATTTGTACCACTTCGCCGGCCGCTTCATGCCCCATCACCAGCGGCGGAATCCGCCGCCCGGTGCTTCCGTCGAAGCCATGAACGTCGCTTCCGCAGATGCCGCAGGCCCGCACCCTCACCAGGACGTCGTCCGGACCGGGCAACGGTTCCGGCATCTCCGTCAACTCCAGGCGCATGTATTCGGTCAACAGAAGCGCGTTCATATCTTCGCTCATGGTAGCCGATCCGTCGCCGCGGCGGCATGCGCTTTGGCTGGCCGCCTCGATCCCTGATATCGTTAGTTTTCATGAACCACCTCCGAAACCTCCGCTTGGCGGGGCTGCCGTGCCTGGCGGCCGCATTCGCGCTCCTGGTATGCTGCGGGGCCCCGCCGTGGGCCGTACCGCCGCTGAAACCGCTTGCGTCCTTCGATTCGCAGGTGCGGCCGCTGGTGGCGCAGATGACCCTCGACGAGAAGGTCGGGCAGATGACCCAGCCCAACCAGGGAGACATCAAGGACCTCTCGGACATCGAGAATCTCATGGTCGGCTCCGTCCTGAGCGGCGGTGACTCCGATCCCGAGGAAGGCAACACGCTCCAGAACTGGACCGATCTCTACGAGCGCATCCAACGCCGTACCGAGCGGACGCGCCTGAAGATCCCCCTTCTTTACGGGATCGACGCCGTGCATGGCCACAACAACGTGTTGGGCGCGGTGATTTTTCCGCACAACATCGGTCTGGGCTGCACCCGCAACGCCGCGCTGGTGCAACTGGTGGCGCGCGTGACCGCCGAGGAAGTCCGCGCCACGGGCATTCAGTGGGCCTTCGCGCCGTGCATCGCGGTGCCGCGGGACATACGCTGGGGCCGCACGTACGAAGGGTTTTCCGAAGATCCGCGGGTGGTCCGGACGCTGGGCTCAGCGGCGGTGTGGGGCTTGCAGGGCAAGGACCTGGCCGATCCGCTGGCGGTTCTGGCCTGCGCCAAGCACTACGTGGGCGATGGCGGCACGGCTTACGGGAGCGGCACGCAGGGCGCCAAACTCCTCGATCAGGGCGACACGCAGGTGGATGAAGCCACGCTGCGCCGCATTCACCTGCCGGGGTACATTGCGGCCATCGAGAACGGGGTGGGCTCCATCATGCCGTCGTACAGTAGCTGGAACGGCGTGAAATGCTCGGCCAGCAAGCGGCTGCTCACCGAAATTCTGAAGCAGGAGCTGGGCTTCCAGGGCTTCCTGATCTCCGATTACAGCGCCATCGACCAGATCGACCCCGATTACAAGAAGTCGGTGGGAATCTCGATCAACGCGGGCATGGACATGGCGATGGTCCCGGACCGCTACCGCGAGTTCATCGCCGATTTGAAGGCGCTGGTGGCGGAGGGCGTGGTGCCCATGTCGCGCATCGACGACGCCGTGACCCGCATCCTGCGCGTGAAGTTCGCCATGGGCCTGATGGACCCCGGCCGCTCGCAACTGGCGGACCGCAGCCTGCAAAAGAGCTTCGGCTCGCCCCAGCACCGGCAGGTGGCCCGCGACGCCGTGCGCCAATCGCTGGTCCTGCTCAAGAACCAGAACCGCGTTTTGCCGATGGCGAAGAACCCGGCGCGCATCCACGTGGGCGGAAAGAGCGCCGACGACCTGGGCAATCAGTGCGGCGGATGGACCATCTCCTGGCAGGGCAGCAGCGGCAACGTGACGCCGGGCGGCACCACCGTGCGCGAGGCCATCCGGAAAGCCGTCTCCAAAGACACTACCGTCACCTTTTCAAAGGATGGAACCGGAGCCGCGGGAGCCACTGTGGGCGTGGTGGTGATTGGCGAGCGGCCATATGCCGAAACCAAGGGCGACCGCACCGAATTGAACCTGGACCCTGAGGACGTGGATGCCGTGAACCGCGTGAAGGCCGCCGGCATCCCGGTGGTGGTGGTCCTGATCTCGGGACGGCCCATGGTGCTCGGCGAGGTTCTCGACAAAGCCGACGCCGTGGTGGCCGCCTGGCTTCCGGGAACCGAGGGCGATGGGATCGCCGACGTGCTCTTCGGCGACTACCCGCCGACGGGTAAGCTTTCGCACGCGTGGCCCCGCGGCGGCGCGGGTTTCGAAGTCCTGTTCCCATACGGGTTCGGATTGAGTTACTAACCCGCATTTCTCATACGGGAGAAGCGGAAGTACTCGGACGGGGCGAAAACACTGGGGGACAGACGGCTCCGTCCACGCGGCGCAGGGTAGACAGGCTGCTTTCCCGGGAGATGGTGCGCGCCTTGGGACGGAGTCGTCAGTCCCCGCGTTTTCGCGGACTCTCGCCAGGACGAAGGGCGGCGTCCGTGAGATATGCGGGCTAACCGGGGGCTGTGGCCGAGCCGAAGACTGTCCTCGCCGGGCTCCCTCGCCGCCGCTACCCAACCGGCGCGCGTCGAAATGACCGCTTTCTCGGCGCCTGGTGCTTACTCAGCGCTGGCTACACCCTTGCCAGGGTGCGCCAAGACCTTGGCTCCGCGAGAACGAATCAAGGTTACCGCGCGGCGTTCGGACCGGCATCTGCAGCACGCGGGTTTCCAGGATGAGGGGCCCAAAAGCCCACAAGCACCCGGCAGACGATCGGCCGAAAAACCGGCTATCCGATTGATTTATAGATAGATATTAATCGCGCGAACGGCCACTCATTGTTCACCAATGCATAATGCAGCGCAGTAGCCGAAAGATTGGAAGCCCTCTTTCAGAGTTTCGGGTATACTTTTCCCAACCGATTGGGTGAGAGTGTCTTCCAGGCGGTCGAAGCATGCGCTTGTCGGCTGGACACAACACGTGGATGGCACATCGCGTGGCCGGTTACTCACAACTGAGATTGAAAGGATATTCAATGCCGAATCGCATTTTGCCGGTTCTTGCCATTGCGTGCCTTCTGATTGTGGGCATGGGGTGGTCGCAGGATACGCGGGGCAGCATCGTGGGCCGCGTAACGGACCCGAGTGGAGCGGTAGTTCCAAACGCCCAGGTGACCGTGACGAACGCGGCCATGGGCACGAAGACCAGTTTAAACTCGAACCAAGACGGCTTTTACGCAGCCACCTTCCTGACTCCCGGCCAGTATGACCTTGAGGCCGTGGCACAGGGCTTCAAGACGGCGGTCCGAAAGGGCGTTACGGTACAGGTAAGCCAACACCTCGAGGTCAACCTGACGCTCGAAGTGGGGCAGTCGGAGCAATCGGTTGTGGTCACCGGAGAGGCTCCGCTGATGTCAACGGAATCGGCCTCGGTCGGCACCGTCATCGACTCGAGGCGCGTGGCGGATCTGCCTCTTTCCTACGGCAACCCGATGCTCATGATCGGGCTGGCGGCGGGCGTTTCCTTCACCGGCGATCCGCGGCTGGACCGGCCCTTTGAGCCGACCCACATCGTGGGCTACGCCATCGGCGGCTCGCGCGGCAACCTGAGCGATGTCACGATTGACGGCGCCCCCACCACGGCCAGGACCGGCGCCTCGGTGATCGCGGCTTATGTGCCCCCCACCGATGCGGTGGCGGAATTCAAGATCCAGACGGCCACTTTCGACGCGTCGTTCGGCCAGACGCAGGCCGGCTCGGTCAACATGGCTGTCAAGAGCGGCAGCAACGCTCTGCACGGTACCGGCTATTTCTCGTTCTACCGGCCGTCCATGTGGGCCAACGATTTCTTCAACAACAAGAAGGGCAGCCCGCGGCCGCCGTTCACTTACAACCGCTGGGGCGGCTCGGTGGGCGGACCCATCTGGCTAGGCAGACTCTACAACGGCAAGAACAAGACCTTCTTCTTCTATGCGTACGAAGGCATTCACGACCGCCGCCCGCGGTATGACGGCACTGCCAACACGGTGCCGTCTCCGGCGAATCTGACCGGCGATTTCTCGTCGCTGCTGCCGCTGGGATCGGTCTACCAGATCTACGATCCCGGCACGCGCGTGGCCGTGGCCGGCGGGCGAATCCAGGAAACCCCCTTCGCGGGCAACATCGTCCCGCAGGCGCGTTTTAACCCGGTGGCCAAGAACATCGTCAAGGTCTACCCCTCGCCCACCAGCACCCCCGCGGCGGACGGCACCGCCAACCTGCTCGAGCCGGACCTTGCCGAGCCACTCAAGTTCCGCAATCACCTGTGGCGCGTGGATGAGAACCTCAGCGAGAAGCATCGCTTCTTCGTGCGCGCCAGCATCTACGACCGGAACAGCGAATACGACAACTACTTCAACGATATCGGCACGGGCGTGCACTTCGCGTTCCCCGCCAGGGCCGGCGTATTCGACGACATCTACACCCTTTCGCCCACCACCATTTTGAACACCCACTACAGTTACAGCCGCTACATCCGCTACCAGGACCAGCGGCCGGCGGCCTGGGGATTCGACCTCGCATCGCTCGGTTTCCCGGCGTCCTATGCCAGCTCGATCGCGGAGTCGGATCGCCGTTATCCGATTATCAGCCTGGGTGGCCTCTACATCTCGACCGGATACAACGCTAACGGCCTATACCAGCCGGACATGATTCACATGGCCGGCGCCACGGTGACCAAGATCGCCGGAACGCATTCCATCCGCATGGGCGCGGAATTCCGCGCGTACCAGGAGACAACCTTAAACTTCGGTGGCCCCGAGACCGGTCAATTCAATTTCGACACCACCTTTACCCGCGGACCGTTGGACAACGCGACGGGCGCGCCGAACAACCTCGGCCAATCGGTGGCGGCGCTACTGCTGGGTCTGCCCTCCTCTTCGTCCGCCGTGACGAGGGCGGCCAGCTTCGCCGAGCAAAGCAACGCCTGGGGCTTCTTCGTGCAGGACGACTGGAAGGTCTCGAGCAAACTGACCGTCAACCTCGGACTGCGCTATGAGTTCGAGCAGCCGTTGCACGAGCGCTTCAACCGGAGCGTGGAGGGCTTCGATCCCAACTACGTGCAGTCCTTCTCGGCGACCGCGGCGGCCTTCTTCCAGGCCAACGACGCGGCGTCGACTCCGCAGATCCCGTCGATCTCGGCCAAGGGCGGCTTGACGTTCGAGGGCGTGGGCGGCAATTCCACCGGACTGTACCACACGCCGAAGAACGGCTTTATGCCGCGCTTGGGATTGTCCTGGCAGTTCGGAAGGAATTCGCTGATCCGCGCCGGCATGGGGATGTTCCAGGGCTTTCTGGGTGTGCGGCACGTCGCCGTGAACCAGGCCGGGTTCTCCCAGAACACCAACATCGTTCCGACCATCGACAACATCAACTTCGTCGGCACCCTTTCCAACCCATACCCCAGCGGCATCCAGGCCCCGTCGGGCGCCGCCGGCGGCCCCACGACCTACCTGGGGCAGGGCATCAGCTACTTCAACCAGAATCCCCTGATGCCGCGCGTGTTCCGGTGGGAAGCTGGTTTGCAGCACGAGCTCAAGGGCGGTTTCCTGGTGCAAGTGGACTACGTGGGGAACAAGAGCTACCGCCTCGAGATCAGCCGCAATGCGGACGCGCTTCCGGATCAGTACCTGAGCACCAACCCGTTCCGCGACGCTGCCAACAACAGCTTCCTCACCGCCCAGATACCGAATCCGTTCTATGGCACGCAGCCCGGCAACTCACAGGCGATCTTCGCCAACTCGACGATCGCCCGGTCGGGCCTGATGACCAGGTATCCCGAGTTCAGCGGCGTCACCACGACTACCTACGACGGCTACTCCTGGTACCACTCGCTGCAACTGGGAGCCCAGAAGCGGTTCGCCAAGGGCTACACCGTAATGGCCAACTACACCCTCTCGAAGTACATGCAGGCCATCAACCTGCTGAACGGGGGCGATGCGGAGCCGGTTCGCGAGATCTCCGACCAGGACTCGCCGCGCCGCTTTACGATGAGCGGAGTGGCGGAACTGCCGTTCGGCCCGGATAAGCCGATCAAGGTGACCAACCCGGTGCTTTCGCGCCTGGTGGGCGGCTGGCAGCTCTCCGGTATCTGGAGCTACCAGATGGGCTTCCCCATCGGTTGGGCGGGAAATTTCGTTTGTCTCCATCCGGAGCAGATCCTGCTGCCGAAGGCCCAGCGCACCACGGACCACTACTTCAACACCTCCGCGTTCGATACGCTTTCGGCGGACCAGTTGGTGAACAACCTACGCACCTTCCCGCTGCGCTTCCCGCAGATCCGCCAGCCCAGTCCCAACAACGTGGACCTCTCGCTGATCAAGAACACCCGCATCAGGGAATCGATGCAGGCTCAGTTCCGCTTCGAAGCGCTGAACGCGCTCAACCACCCGCTCCTTTCCAGCAACAGCTACCCAAACGTCCAGACCACCGTGACCTCGGCGACCTTTGGCCAGATCATAGGCTCGAACCAGGCGGGCTATCCGCGCCGCCTCCAGATCTCGTTCAAGTTCATCTTTTAGCCTAGGTCTTCGACCGTGTGGTTTGGTGCCTTTGCCGGGCCGCTCGCTCACGCTCGCGGTTCCGAACGGAACCACGCGGCGTGAGGGAGTGGCCTGTGGCAAAGGAACAGTATCTTGCTGTCAGGACACTAGCCCGGCTTGCAGCAACCCAACGGCCGCTTCCGGCCCGAGTTTGAAGGACCGGAAGCGGCCATTTTTGCCGCCACGCCGCACACTTCAGTTCCCGCCTCTCCCGTTCGCCGCAAAGCCGCCGCAGTTCCACAACCCGGTAGGATCGCCTCGCAGGATTCTTCGTCGATGCGGCAGGCTATCTTCGGGCGAACCCCCGCGCGCTCAGCGCCCGGCATCGAGCCGCGGGTTGCCTTCAGATGCTGCTGATGACGATGCTGTGGACCTTTAATAGCAAGTCAACTTCCTGGCGGGGAAGATCGAGCGCGGCTGCGATCTGCTCGGGGCGGTCTCCCCGGCGGTGCATGCGCAGAGCCTGCGATCGCTTCACCACATTCATCCCCGGCTTGGGGAGGCCCGGGGTTAAGGTGACGGCGGGCTGCCGCTCCAGTTCCCGTACTTGGGCGGTCAGGACGTCCAACCGTTCCCGCAGGCCCTCGGCGAGCGTTTCGGAGTCGTCACGCACGGCCCCCATACCGGCTTCCACCGAGCTTGCCAGCGCGCGCACGTGCCATACGGAAAAGACGCCCAGAGCGACTCCGGTCAGGGAGAGGACGGCCGCCACGAGGATGATAATCGCGATCGAGGTCATCGCAGACTTCGCAAGCGGTCTTGACGGCTGGCGATTTCCTGTATCCGGACGCCGTAGTTGCCGTCCACCACCACCACCTCGCCGCGCGCGATCAGGCACCGGTTGACCAGCACTTCCACCGGCTCGTTGACGCCCCGGTTCAGTTCCACGATGGACCCGGTGGTGAGCTTCAGAACATCCTTCATGGGAAGCTGCGTCCGGCCAAAGGAGATGCTGACCGGGAGATCCACGTCCAGCAACAGGTCCATGGTCCTTGAGCGGACCACGCTGGCAGGGGCAGGTTCGTTTCCGGGATCGGCACGAGCGGCGCGGGGAGGCGGGTCGGCCGGCGGCGCCGGGGGTGTCAGAATCAGATCCTGCAGTTTGGGGCTGAAGGCCACCAGCAAGGGGGGCAGGCTGCTTTCCCCGAACGCCATGGTGACGACGGCCCATTCCCTGGTTTCCGCATCGGGGTCGTGTTCCCGGCCGGCATCGCACGTAACTTCGCGGCCCAGAAGGCCGCCCACCGCCCGGGCCAAAGCCGAAAGCGATTGCCCGAGGATCTCCAGCCAGGTGTTCCTGGCCTCGCTGGCCTCGACGGTCTCCAGACCCGCCGCCTTGAGCGTGAGCGTGCCGGCGTGCTCCCAGGTAGCGTGGGGCGCAGCCACCCAGACAATCGCGTCGGGAGACACCTGCAGCGGCTGTTCCCACCAGAGAATCTCCGACTCCGCGGCCTCCGGGGGGGCGACTTCCGCCAGGCTTCCGCTGGCCGCTTGCCAGCGCACGGCCGGCCGCTGGTCGGTCATGGATTCGAGGACCTGGGCCAGGGTTTCGGCCCACTGATCCAGGATCTGGCGCGAGGACTCCTCCGAATCCATTCGAACGGGTACGCTGCGCTCGCCCGCGCTCATGCTGTCAGAGCTCCCCTCGGCGCCGGCCATTGCGAAGCCAGATGGCCGCGGAGCCGCAGGATCGCCTGCGATTTCAGTTGCGAGATGCGCGACTCATGCAGGTTGACGATCTGCGCGATTTCGCGCAGCGTCAGCTCCTCCTGATAGTACAGGCTCAGCACCGTGCGTTCGATCTCCGGAATTTCGTCGATGTGTTTGGCCAGCAGCCGTTCCAACTCCGACCGCTCCAGCAGCGTGGACGGCAGATTGTCCTGCCCGTCCGCGATGTAGTGGAGAAGGTCCTTCCCCTGGTCGTATCCGGCGCATTCCAGGCTGGCGATGTTCAAGCCGCGGATCTCCACCAGCCACCCGTGGTACTCGTCGATCGGAATTGCCAACTGGCCGGCGATTTCCTCCTCTGTCGGCGAACGCTGCAGGCGCTGCTCAGCGGCGGAGATGGCGGCTTCGATCTGTTTCGCCCTGCGCCGTTTCTGGCGCGGCGCCCAGTCCAAACCCCGCAGGCTGTCGAGGATGGCGCCGCGAATCTTGTACTCCGCGTAGGTTTTCAGCTTGACATTGTGGCCGGGATCGAAATTGTCGATGGCCGAGATCAGACCGATGATGCCGGTGGAGACCAGGTCATCGAGGCTGATGTTATCCGGCAACCGTTCCTGAATCCGCCGGGCGATCAACCGCACCTGTGGCAGGTGTTCCAGGATGAGCCGTTCCCTCTCGCTTTCCGCAATCTTCTCAGATGCCGCGTAGGAGTGCATATGCTTCCGCCATGGTTTGACGCTTCCCTATCCCAGCCTTGCCGCTCCCCCGGTCCGGCCACGGGAAGGCGCCGCCAGGATCAGTTCGCTGAGCCGGTTCCGGCTGGCGGCTTCCAGGTCTTCGGGTATTCGCTGGCCGTTCGTGAAGAACGAAAGCGGCTTGCCGGTGCGCGCCGCTTCGTTGAAGATCGAACCGAACGTGGCCGTCTCGTCCAACCTGGTGAACAGCAGGCGCTGCGGCCGGAAGACCTCGAAGGAGTCCACCACACGGCGAAGATCGGCGGATTTCATCGACGCCGATAGGACCAATTGCGTGTCCACGTCCGGCCGCGTGGAAAGGAACTGGGACAGCCCGGCCGAGTCGCCCAGATCGTCCGCGGCCATGCCGGGCGTGTCGATAAAAATCAGCTCCTTGCCCCGGTTCTCCTCGATGGCTTGCGCCAAGGCGGTGACGGTTTCCAGTACCTGGACGCCTACGCCCAGGATGGCCGCGAAGGAGCGGAGTTGCTCCGCCGCCGCTACGCGATACGTGTCCATGGAAAGCAGCAGGACCGGACGGCGGCTGGCGAGCCCGTAGTTGACGGCCAGCTTGACCAGCGTGGTGGTCTTTCCCGCGCCCGGCGGACCCACCAGCGCCACGACGCGCGGTCTCGCCTCTCCCCTGCCGAGCGCCGGCTCCGCCTGGAAGCGGGATTCCAACTCTTCCACCAGCGCCTGCTCGATCGACGGTCTGTCGGCTGCCCGCCCCGGCCCCTCCGCCAGACGGGCAATCGGGGGAAGCGGCTTGGCGGAAGAACGCGCCAGCCGCGATTCGACGCCCTGGGCCACCTCGCGCGCCAATTCGGGCGTCACGTCGTTCGCCGTGAGAATCGCGTACGCATCCGAGAGGTTCGCCGATGCGCCCAACCAGTTGGCTGGCGCAAACGCCGTGCGGGTCAGCGTGCGCCGCATCCCCTCGAGTTCCTTTTTCAGTTCCACCACTTCGAAGGCGAGCCGGTCGGAGACCGGCGCCGGCGCGGGCTCCTCGCGCGGAGCGTCGACGGCGAACACCACCTCGTACTCCCCCAGGTGCCGGGATTCCGGCGGAGCCTTGCGGCTGTCCACCAGCACCGCCTCCGGCCCCATCTCCAGGCGGGCCAACGTCAGGGCGGCCTCCGGTGTGCGCGAGAAATAGGACTTGATCTTCATCGGCGCCTTCCCGCAGGTTCTCCACCCGGACATGCATCTCGGCACACGTAAAATCTATCGGCGGTTTCCATCACCGGCTGTAGGCTCATTGGATGCTCCCCAGCGACTGCACCCGCAGTCCCGGCGGCACTTCGTTGTGCGCCAGGAAGAACAGATTGGGCAACGCCGGCTCCACGATCTGCCGCAGGAAATAGCGGGCGCCCGACGACGTAATCGCCGCCACCGCGGTCTCCGGCTGGATGACCCTCGCCGAAATGCGATTCAGGATCTCGCGAATGGTCTGCGGCGCCAGCGCCAGATGACTGTTCTGCTCGCCGTGTTCGGCGGCGCTCTCCACCGCATGCTCCATGCGCCGGATCCAGGAACCAGGCCGGCAGCTCGCCCGCCCGGTTCAGGTATGGCTTCACCACGGCGCGCCGGATCGACTGCCGCACGTACTCCGTCAGCAGGATGGGATTCCGGGTGGACCCGGCAGCCTCGCCCATCGCCTCCAGGATCGATACGGCGTCGCGGATGGAAACGCGTTCCCGCAGCAGGTTCTGCAGCACTTTCTGCACCACGGCCAGCGGCAACGACCTTGGGGACCAGGTCCTCGACCACCTTGGGATGTTCCACCGCCACCCGGTCGAGCAGCCGCTTGGCGTCCTGCCGCGAGAACAGCTCGTGGGCGTAGCGGCGGATCAGCTCGGAAAGATGCGTGCCCAGCACGCTGACCGCGTCCACCACGGTGTAGCCCGACGTTGCGCGCGCGTTCCGCGCGATCGGCGGGGATCCAGAAGGCGGCCATGCCGAAAGCCGGCTCGCGCGTGGGCCGGCCCTCCAGCGGGGGACTCCCTTGCTCCGGTGGAGATGGCCAGTTCGCAGCCCTGCGGCATCTCGTAGCGGGCGATCTCCACGCCCTTCAGCAAGATGACGTATTCGCGGCTGCGCAGCGACAGGTTGTCGGTGACCCGCACCGGCGGAAGCAGATAGCCCAGCTCGCGTGGCCAGTTGCTTGCGTATGGCGGCGATCCGGCGCAGCAGCGGAGACTCCGCCGCGCCTTCCACCAGCCCTACCAGCCCCAGACCCACTTCGATGGCCAGCGGTTCGACCCGCAGCAGGGCCTCCACGTTCTCCTTCGCCGGCGCCGGCTTGCCCTCCGCGAGCGCCGCCGGGAGAACTTCCCTGCGCCGCATCCTCCAGCCCACCGCGCCCGCCCCGCCCCCCAACAGAAGGAACGGCAACTTGGGAATCCCGGGCAACAGCGCCAGCGCCACCAGGACGCCGGCGGCCAGCAGCAGAGGCTGCGAATTGCCGAAGATCTGCCGCCGGAACTCCGTTCCCAGACGGGCGTCCGAGCTGGCGCGCGTCACGATCAGGCCGCCCGATATCGAAATCATCAGCGCCGGGATGACCGTGACCAGGCCGTCGCCGATGGTCAGGACCGTGTAAGTCTGCAGCGCCTTGCAGGAAGTCCATGCCGTGCTGCAGAACGCCGATCAGGAATCCGGCCACGATGTTGATGCTGGTGATCAGAATGCTGGCCACGGCGTCGCGCTGCGTGAAGCGCGAGGCGCCGTCCATGGCGCCGTAGAACTCGGCTTCCGTGGAGAGCTGTTTGCGCCGCCGCTTGGCTTCGGTCTCGTCGATCAGGCCGGCGTTCAGGTCCGAATCGATGGACATCTGCTTGCCGGGCAGCGCATCCAGGGTGAAGCGCGCCGTCACTTCCGAAATGCGCACCGCGCCGTGGTTGATCACGACGTATTGAATGGCGATCAGCACCAGGAAGATGACCGCGCCGATGATGTAGTTGCCGCCCACCACGAAGCTGCCGAAGGCGCCGATTACCTCGCCCGCCGCCGAGGTGCCGGTGTTGCCGTTCAGCAGGATCAGCCGCGACGACGAGATGTTCAGCGCCAGCCGGAACAGCGTCAGCAGCAGCAGGGTGGTGGGAAACGAGGTGAACTCCACCGGCCGCACCAGGTACAGCGAGACCATCAGCACGGTGACCGACATCAGGATGTCGGTCACGATCAGCAGGTCCAGAACGAAGCCGGGAAGCGGCGTGATCAGGGCGATCACGATCCCCAGCACGGCCAGCGGCACCGCCATGTCGGCCAGCAGGCGGCGCGGACCGGCCTCCAGCCACCGCCCTCCTCCGGGAACCGGTATCGCCTTCGCCGGCGTCATGGGCACTCTCTCCGCGGCTTCATCCCGGCAGTCTCCCGTTCATGAGTTTGAAAATGTAGGCCAGGATCTCGGCCACCGCGCGGTAGAGGTGCGCGGGAATCTCCTGGCCGACGTCGACCGACTTGTAGAGCGCCTGCGCCAGCGGCGGGTTCTCGACGATGGGAACCTGGTTTTCCACGGCCTTCTGGCGGATGCGCAGCGCCAGGTAGTTCTTTCCCTTGGCCACCACCAGTGGGCGCCGCCATCTCTTCCATGCTGTAGCGGATGGCCACGGCGAAGTGCGTGGGATTGACCACCACCGCGGTCGCCTTGGGAACCTCCTTCATCATCTGGCGCCGGGCGTTGTCGCGCTGGATGCGCCGGATGCGGGCCTTCATCTGCGGATTGCCTTCGACGTCCTTCATCTCCTCGCGGATGTCCTGCTTGCTCATGCGCAGGTCTTTCTTGTGCCGGCGCATCTGGCGGAACAGGTCCACCGCTCCGAACACCAGGAACACCCCGCTGGCCTTCCAGAACAACTCCATCAGCGAGGAGGCGATCAAACCGCAGCCGCTCTCCACGCTCTCGAGGGGCAGCGTCAGGAAACTCTCGATCTTGGCGCGCGCCACCACGTAAACCGCCCACAGGAACACCGGGAGCAGGACCAGCGCCTGAACCAGCGAGGGCAGGTTCTGGCGCGGCAACTCCTTTAACTTGGAAAGCGGGCTGAGCCGCCCCAGATCGGGAGTCAGCTTTTTGAGGCTCAGGCCGAAGCGCGTGGTCAGTAACCGGAACATCACGGTTGCCGCCACCACCGCCGCTCCACCCACCGCCAGCGGCAGAAAGTGCCGCCAGCAGATCTGCCAGGCCAGATGGGTCAAATCCTCCGCGCGCAATTCGCGGGCGAACGCCATGACGAACAACTCGCGCGCCGTCGAACGAAACTGCCCGAGCCAATGCGCGCCGCCCGCCGACAGCAACGCCAGGAAGATCACGAACTGCAGCGCCGACACGAATTCCCGCGCGGCGGGGAATTGCCCTTCCTCGCGCGCCTTGTCCAAACGCCGCTGTGTGGGTTGCTCGGTTTTTCCGGATTGGTCCGCCATCGGCCGTCATAGCCCCCACGTCACATCCCCAACAGCTTCCGCGCCGTGGCCCAGGCGTGTCCGCTCAGCTCCCAGAAGACCCGCGGATACAAGGGGGCAGTCCACGCCAGCACCAGCAGCGCCACCAGCATCTTCGCGGGGAACGCCATGTGCAACAGTTGCAGTTGCGCGTTGAGCCGGCCCATCAGCCCGAGGGCTACGTCCACCATCATCAGCAGCGCCACTACCGGCAGAGCCAGCCGCAGGCCAACCGAGAAGAGACTCGACCCGAGATGGATCATCGCCGCCGCCGAGTTGGCGCTCAACAGATACGTTCCCGCCGGCGCCCGGTCCAGGCTCTCCGCGAATAAGCGGAGAATCTCCCGGTCCAGTCCCAGGGCGAAAAAGAGCATGCCGGCCACCAGTTGCGCCAGCACCACCAGAATGCCCGCATCGGCCTGGGTGGTCGGGTCGACGGTGGATGCATAGCCGTAACCGGCCGGCAACCCCAACACCTGGGCCGCCAGCGTGAACGCTTCGATCACGATCGCTACCGAGACTCCCACGGCGATTCCCGCGGCCGCCTCGGCTCCAACCCAGCCCGCCAGCACCCCCAGCGCCGGCGTCCCGCCTTCCACCACCGGCCAACGGGACGACAGCGCCAGGGTGAACCCCAGCATGAAGGCGACCCGCACCGGCGCGACCATGCTGCTGAGACCGGGCAACGGCACGAACACGAATGCGCCCGCAACGCGCGTCAACACCAGCAGGAAGCCCAATAGCGTTCCCATCGAGAAAGTCAGGTTAACGGGCATAGCGGCCCAGATCGCCCAGTAGGGAAACGGCGTATGCCATGATCTTCTGGAGCATCCACGGCATCAAGACCAGCAGCCCGCCGAGAAACGCCAGCAGCCGTGGAATCGTACTGAAGGCGGTATCCTGCATCGACGTTGTGATTTGCACCAGGCTAACCACGATTCCCGCGGCGAACCCTATGGCCAGCAGCGGAGCCGACAGCCAGAATGCCGTCAGGATAGCGTGACGCATGATTTCGACTACGCTATCCGGCGTCATTGGTAGAAGCTCTTCATCAAGGACCCCACCACCAGGTTCCAGCCGTCCACCAGCACGAACAGAAGGATCTTGAACGGGGACGAGATCATTACCGGCGGCAATTGCATCATGCCCACCGAGAGCGTTACCGACGCCACCACCAGATCGATTACCAGAAACGGCAGGAACAGCACCGCGCCGATCTGGAACCCGGTCTTCAATTCGGACAGGATGTAAGCCGGAATCAGAATCTTCAGGTCGAGGTCCGCCGGCGTGTGGGGCGCCGGCTGGCGCGCCAGCTCGACGAACAAGCGAATGTCCTTGTCGCGTGCGAAGCGTACCAGGAAGGCGCGCAACGGCTTGGACGCCTGGTCCATCGCCTGCTGCGCGTCCAGTTGCCCGGATTCCATGGGCTCCCACCCCTGGTGGTACATGTCCGCCACCACCGGCTGCATGATGAGGATCGTCAGGAACAGGGCCAACCCCACGAGAACCTGGTTGGACGGCGCGGTCTGGGTGCCCAACGCCTGCCGCAGAAAATGCAGCACGATGGTGATGCGCAAGAACGGCGTGACGCACATGACCGCCGCCGGCAGCAGCGTCAGCAGCGTCAGCAGGATCACGATCTGCATCGGCATGCTCAGCGTGGAACCGTTCTTCCCGGCGCTCACGCCCAGCATGGAGAGCGCGTCGGCGGAAGCGGCCATGGACGGCGCCGCGGCCGCCAGCAACGCCAGCCCGCGCATCGGCTTCATCGCGCTGCCTCCTGCCCGTAGGCGTTGGCGGCGTTGGCGGCGTTGGCGGCGTTGGCGGCGTTACTTCAAAGGCGGCGCAAGGCAGGCTCCGAATCAACGAGCACCCGGCCGGCGAAGCCGCCACCACCAGCGCGGTATCGCCCAGCCGCACCAGGTGCAGCGTATGCTGGGGCGAGAGCGCCAACCGCTCCAGACGCTCCATGCGGCGGCCTCGGCGGGGCCGAATCGCGCCTACCTGGGCGAATCCGCGGCGGCGCAGCCACCACAAGACCGCGATCAGCAGCGTTAGAACCCCTGCCGCCGCCGTCATCTGTCCGATTAGTTCCATACCACCTTCCTCAGTCGTCGCGGAAGTCGGTGATGCGCACCCCCAAGGTGTTTTCGATTACGACCACTTCACCGGAACCGCACAACACGCCGCCGATGTAGATATCGATGTTCTCGCCCGCGGAGCGCGTGGTACTGATCACGCTGCCTTCCTCGAGCCGCAGGACATCGTGCGTCGGCATGACCAGCCGGTCCAGTTCGATTTCGATATCCACCGGGACTTCGCCCAGCGGCGCAATTTCTTCCTGAGGATTCATCGGCGGATTAGTGGATAAGGTTGATAGTGTCCTGGCTTAAAGTGTCCGCCGTAGTCACCACGTGCGCGTTGGCCTCGTACGCCCGCTGGTACACGATCAGGCTGGTGAATTCCGTCGCGATGTCCACGGTCGAGGCCTCGACAGAGCCGCCCACGATGGTTCCGCGGCCTCCCGTGCCCGGGACGCCGATCGATGGGTTGGCGGTCAGCTCACTGAGCTGGTAATCGTTGTTGCCGGTCGCTATCAACGTGCTCGGATTGCGGATCGAGGCCAGCGCCACCTGGCCGACTACGACCTGCGTGCCGTCGGTGTATTGGGCCAGGATCTGGCCGCCGTCGGCCAGGCCCACGTGGTCCAGTTCGGCTGCCGGCGAGCCATTCTGTGCGCTGGCCGAGGCCTGCGACGGCTGCCCGAACTGCGTGACGTCCCCCGCGCCCGAGCTGTTGTACAGACTCCAGGATACGCTCATGTCGGACGCCCCGTCGCTCAACCCGCTGAGCGCGACCGTTATCGGGCTGCCTGCCGCGGGATCGGTCAACTGGCCATTCGCGCCGAACGTCAGAGTGCCGCTGGCCCCGGTGTCATAGGGCGTTCCCACCGTGCCGCCGCTGACATCTTGTCCGGGAGCGGTCACGTCGTAGCTCCACTGGTTGGCGCCGGTCTTTTGAAAATTGACCGTCAGAATGTGCGAGGTTCCCAGGCTGTCGTAGACCGTTACGGGCTCGGAAAATGCCGAGGTGGAGTCGGCCGTGGCATTGGAGTTGAGGTTCAGATTGGCGCTCATGGTGGTGGTGACCGTCGGTGGTTTAAGCGAGCCCACCGGAACCACGATATTGCCGACCGGTCCATTGGTATCCACCGCGCCCGTGCTGGAGTCGATCGTCGTCCATCCTTGCACGAAGTCGCCGGTATCGGTAAGCAGGTTGCCGGAACTGTCGGTCTGGAAGTTGCCGGCGCGCGTGTAGTTGGTATTGCCGGCCGAATCCTTGACCACGAAGAACCCGTCGCCCTGGATGGCGGCATCCAGCACGCCGCTGCTCGTCTGTATCGCGCCCTGGGTGAACTCCCGCACGGTCAGCGGGGTGCCGGTGCCGAATCCAACCTGGGTGTCGCCGAGTCCGGCCCCCAAGGACTGGGTCACCAGGTCGCGGAACTCCACCTCGCTGGTCTTGAAACCCGGCGTGTTCATGTTCGCCAGATTGTTGCCCACCACGTCGATGGCCGTACTGGTGGCGCTCAATGCGGATAACGCCGTCGAAAAGGAAGTAAACATAATGTCTCTCCGTCTAGGATTGGGAAGTGGATGCCTTCAGGTCGGTCACGATAGCGTCCAGGTCGGTGTGCATGGCCGTGACATCCTGGCCGGTGGTCGTGGATTGTTCCAGTTGCTGCATCTGCGCCAGTTGGGTTACGAACGTGGTGCTGTCCATGGGTTGGGTGGGGTCCTGGTTCTTCAGTTGCGCCACCAGAAGCTGCAGAAACATGTTTTGGGTTGCCGCCACGGTGCCGGAAGCGCTGGCGGACGAGGTCTGCGAAGTCCCACCCGTTTGCGAGCCGGATGTATTTGCGATCGGTGCGATCATGGAATTCCTCCTAAGTCCCCTTGGTGACGTTGGTTACCTCGTTGGCAACCATCTGGTTGACCATGGATAGCGGGTAGCCGTGGGTGTAGAACGAAGCCACCAGCCCGGGATTGATCATGGCGCCGTTGGACAACTGCACCATCTCGTTTGGCTGGCTCTGGACAAAGGGATTCCCCGAAGGGCCGCCAAGTGCGTTGAAGGCTACCACCGTACCGCCCACCATGGCGGCCACGTCCGCAGCCGTCTGCGGAGTCGCGAAATAGTAAGGGTTGTAGGTGTACGTGCCCGTGGGACCCGTACCCGTCGGATTCGTCTCCCAGGGGTTTGACCCGAAAACGGATTCCGCGGTGGGAGGTCCCGCCGGGCTGGCCGCGGTCGCCGCCGGCGCGGCTGCGGTGGTCGCCGTGGCGGTGGTGGCTGCGGTGGTCGCCGTGGCGGCCGCAGGCGAACCGCTCGAGGCGGTGGTCGAAGGCGTCGAGGCCGCCGCCAGGGTCTGCGCCAGTTCCTGTTGCGCCAGCGAGGGCCGGGTGGATGGGTGTCGCGCCGCTGGCGTTCTTGCCGCCGCGCGGTCCGCTGTGTGGAGCGGGCTTATCGAAGAGAAGTTAAGAGCCATTGGAAGTCCTTTCGGTCGGGTTTGGGATGGGAAGAGTCTTCGGGCCGTTTGGCCCGCTGAGGCGGAGGATCGTCGTGCTGCCGGCGCCCATCCTGCCCCGGCTGCTCCTGCGAATTCTGGGATAGTGTCCGGCTGGCGGTCTCCAACGGCCGCTCGCGCCCGGCGCTGCCCGAAGATCCCGTGTGCCAGGTTTCGGTGCGCAGGCCGGCCGATTCCAGCTTGGCCGTCAGAGAGGGAAGATCGTCGCGCAGGCTCCCGGCCAGACGCTGGTCGGGAGTGCGCACGGCCACGTGAAGCTCGCCGCCGCGCTCCGCCACGCGCACTTCCACTCTCTGGTCCCCGCCGCCCACCGCGAACTGCAAGCCCCCCGCCAGCGTGGAAGGCTTCGGCGCTTCCGGAGCCGGAGGCGCATCCGCCGTCCGGTCCGCGGCTTCGGCGGCTCGCGGCGCCGCCGCGTCGGGACGATTCCCGGCGCCGGCCGGTTCGTCGATTGCCGTGCCGCGCACAGCCGTCGCCAACGGCGCGTCGGGCGCGGCTGCGGGGGGCGCCGTCACGGAGGAGGCCGTCTGCTTCCGGGCATCCGGCCGCGCGGCGGCATCGGTCTTCTCAACGCCGGAAGCCGGGTGCTGCTTCTGTCCGGCTGGCGACGCGAGGCCGCCGCCGTCCGGCCCGGCGTCCCGTACCTGCGAGGAGAGATCCCCGGCCGCCTCAACCTGCGGAACGATCCCCGCCGCCGGGACCTCCATGTGCGCCCGGAGCGTCGCGGTCCCCTGTGCCGCGCTTCCCGCTGCGGGAGTGCCGGCGCCGCCGCTCGCCGCCTGCGGCTGGGGTGTCAGTCGCGCTTCAAATGCGATCGGGCCGGCTGCGGACCGAGTCGGGGAAGGGTCGGCATCGGCGCCGTCCGCCAAGTTCGCCACCAGCATGCCTTGGGGAGCGCGGGAAGCGCCGCGCGCGCCTTCCGCCGCCGGCAGGTGCGACGGCGAGATCCGGTCGGGGGGTCCTGCCGCGGAATCCACCGCGTCTGGGACGGAAACCGCATCCGCCGCGAAGGGAGCAACCGGAACTGGAGTCACGGTTATGTTGGACGAAAGCGGTACCGGCGTTGGACCACCGGCCGGCAGCGAATCGCTGTGCGCAGCCGGCTTTCCCGGTTCCAGGACGCTGGCCGAAGCCCACGCTTCCGCGGCTGTGCCCGGCCGCGTTTCCCCGGGCGCCGCGGCTTCTCGATCCCTCGCCCGCCGTGTGGCCGCGATGGCGGGCGCCGCGGCATCCGGGACGGCGCTCACCATTCCGCTGGCCGGGCCCTGGTCCGCGGAGGGATTCCCGGGTGAGGCGGGCGGCACCGCTTGCGCGGCGGCAGGCGTGGTTTCCTCGGGAGACGCAACTCGATTTGCCGGCGCTTCCTGCGCGGCGGCCAGCGCGGGCGGAACCCACGGCATGACCGGCGCCGTCGATCCATCCCCGCCGTTCCTCGCAAACACTCTGGCGGGTTGTGGGTTGCGGGCGGGCGGCGCCGCGATCCCGCTGCCGGCCCGAATGGCGGACCGCTCCGTCACACTCCCGGGAGCAACGGGACTCGCGCCCCGGTCCGGCAATGGCTCCGTCGGCACCGTCTGCACCGGGGAACTCGGCGCCACAGTCCGCGCGTCTCCGGGCTCCGCCGCAGCGCGTGGCGCGGGCTGGCCGCCTGGCCGCCCCGGCCCCGTGGCGAGGCCGGAGGACTCATCGACCGGCGGCCAGTTCGTCCGCGGGGCGGCAACCGGGCCGGCCGGATCAGTCACCCGTTCCGGCGGCACGGCAGGTTGGCGCACCGGCTGCGGATCTTCCAGAGGGCACGCCGTCGCCGCGCGGCCAGCCGGCTCGTCCGCGAGCGCGGAGGGAACCGGACCGGCCGGATCAGCCGCCCGTTCCGGCGCGGCGGTTGGGCGCACCGGCTGCGGATCTTCCAGAGGGCGCGCCGTGGCCACGCGGCCAGCCGGCTCGTCCGCGAGCGCGGAGGGCGCATCCGCCGGCCGTGTGGCGGCGGATGCCACCGCCGGATCTTCGGCGCGCTCCGCACTGAGTTCATCCGGATTCGGTTGCTCGCCGTCGATCCGGGGAGCCGCAACCGGCGTCCGGGGATCGACGTGCCCCAGGGGGATCGGCGGCGCGAACTGCATCGGAAGCCGTAACGGGGCTGCGCCATCCGCAACCGCCGGAGGGTCCTGCGCCGGGGTGGACTCCTCGGGATCGTATGCCGGCTTGGTCTGCGCGAGATGCTGGCTGGGCACCGGCGCCTGCGGCGGAAGTTCCGCGGTGGATGCCGGCGCGGCATCCGGGAAAGCGGTTTCCCGCGGTAGGGCTGCGAGCGATGGTTGTGCGGATCGCAGCGCCGCCCCGCGGCCGGCATCCGCGACCGTGGTCCCGGACCCCGCGCCACGCGGACTCGCCGGCGGGACCGCAACCGGAAGGCCGGCCAGCATCGTCGCCGCCAGCCGTGTCCGCGGCCGTCCGTCCGCCTGGCCCGTCCCGGCTTGCGGCGCCGCGAGTGCCGCCGCGAGATCGCTCTGTCGCCAGGCACCGGGTGAAGGCGAGGGAGACTCCGCATCCGTCACCACCCCCAGCACCTCGGGAAACGATGACGCGGGCGAAGTCCGTGCATCCACCCGCTGGCCCGCGGTCTTGGTCTGACTGCGGCCAGCCGGCTGCGCCATCGCCAGCGCCAGTTGCGACAGAAGGTCCGGCGGAACGGCTTGGGATGGGGCAGCGGTCACGCCGCGGGAATTGCAGATCAGAGGCCAAATTGCGCAAGCGGATTCTCAAGGGGTTACCGCTCCGGCCGCGCCAGAGAATTGCCGCCAGCCGCGCCTCGCGGCAGAATCTTGTCTCGACGAGCCCTCTCCCATCCTTCCTTATCGCCCGCAGCGCGTCTGTTTTGAACGCTCCGCCCGTTTTCTTTGCGTGGCACGCCACGTGCTTATCCCCCATTGCCATGGATCCACTCACGGCACTCGCCGCCAGCGGCATGCGAGCCCGCATGGAATCGCTCGACCTCCTCGCCAACAACGTGGCCAACGCGTCCACCGGCGGATACAAGGCCGATCGCGAATTCTACAGCCTGTATGTCGCGCCCGAAGCCGCGGGCGGCGATCCCGTATCCACCATGCCGGTGATCGAGAGGCAGTGGACCGATTTCTCGCAAGGTCCGGTGCAACAAACCGGCAATTCCCTCGACGTAGCTCTCTCCGGCAAGGGATTCTTCGCCGTTCAGTCCGCGCGCGGCACGCTATACACCCGCAACGGGAATTTCCAGTTGGCCGCCGACGGCAAGCTCGTGACCGCCGACGGGTACCCGGTTCGCGGCACGGGGGGCGCCGCCCTGACGTTGAATGCATCGCGGCCCATCGAAATCTCGAGCGACGGCACCGTGACCCAGGACGGCACTGTAATCGGCCAGCTCGAAGTTGCCGATTTCACCAGTGCGGGTGCATTGAACAAGCAGGGCAACAATTATTTTCGGGTTTCCGACCCCGCGCTCCAGCCTTCGCCGGCCGGCGGCGTCGCCGTGCGGCAAGGCAGCCTGGAAGCGTCCAACAGCGGCACGGCGGAATCGGCGGTGCGCCTGGTCAGCATCCTGCGGCAGTTCGAGATGCTCCAGAAGGCCATGACGCTGGGCGCCGACATGAGCAAGCAGGCGATCGAACAGGTCGCCAGGGTGGGTTCGTAACGACAGGAGTATGGAATGATTCGAGCACTTTACAGCGCGGCCAGCGGCATGCGCTCCCAGGAAATGAACGTGGACAACATCGCCAACAACCTGGCCAACGCCAATACCGCCGGCTACAAGTCGCGGCGCGCCCAGTTTCAGGACCTGATGTACCAGAGCGTTCTCCAGCCGGGCACGGCCGCGGGGCAGCAGACCGTCGTGCCGACCGGCCTGCAGCTCGGCCTGGGCACGCGCCCCGCCTCCAACGAGATCGTCTTCACCCAGGGATCGTTCTCCGAGACCGACAATCCCCTCGACATGGTGATCCAGGGCAACGGCTTCTTCCAGATCACCCTGCCCAGCGGCGAACTGGCTTACACCCGCTGCGGCCAGTTCCAGCTCGACAAGAGCGGCAACCTGGTGACCGCCAGCGGCAATATGGTGCAGCCGCAGATCACCATCCCGCCCAACGCGCAGACCATCACCATCGCCGGCGACGGCACCGTCACCTACACCCTGCCCAACCAGAGCGCCGCGCAACAGGCCGGACAGATCCATGCTCGCCAATTTCCAGAACCCGGCCGGATTGAACAGCCATGGGCAACGGGCTCTACACACCCACCGACGCTTCCGGCGACGCCACCACCGGGACTCCCGGCGGCCCCGAAGGCATGGGCACGCTGCTGCAGGGCTACTACGAGCAGTCCAACGTCACCATCGTCGACGAGTTCATCAACCTGATCCAGGCGCAGCGCGGCTACGAGGCCAATTCCAAGGTGGTCAACGCCGCCGACGACATGTATCAGCAGGTCAACAACCTCACCCGGTGAGGGGCGCCCGATGATCCTCCCCATGGCATTCGCGCTCGCCTGCCTGGCCGTAGAGCCGGGCGCCGATCGCATTCTGGCGCGGGACCTCGCGGCCGCATTCCCTCCGCTCTCCGGCGTAGCCCCCGCGACCGAAATCGCGCTGGCTCCCGCGCCCGGCGTAACGCGCGTGTTTCGCGCCTCCGATCTGCGCCTGCTGGCCGCGCGTTTTCATCTGGACGCCGCCCCCGCCCCCGATCCGCCCATCTGCGTGGAACGTCCCGTGGCTCCTCTCGACGCCCCGCGGTTGCTGGCGGCCATGCGCAAGTCGCTGCCCGAGGCGCGCATCGAGGTGCTGGAGTTCAGCCGGCAGCCCGCGCCCTCCGGCGAAATCGAGTTTCCCGCCGCGGGCCTGCACGCCGCCGGCGCGCCCGGCAGCCAGCCCATGGCGGCTCTCTGGAGTGGCGCCGTGCTCTACGCCGGGACGCGCCGTTTCGCCATCTGGGCTACGGCGACGGTGCGGGTCACCGTTCCCCGGGTTCTGGCGGTGGCGGACCTCCGCCCGGGCTCTCCGATCGGCGCGGAGCAGTTGGCCGCGGAAACGCGCGAGGAATTCCCCTCCGCCGCGCCCTTTGCGCTGAGGGTCGATCAGGTCGCCGGCCGCTGGCCGCGCCTCGCCATCCGCGCGGGTTCCCCGATTCGCACCGACCAACTGGAGCAGCCCCGGGACGTGATGCGCGGCAGCACGGTGCACGTCGATGTGCGCAACGGGGCCGCCCGCCTCGAGTTGGACGCCCTCGCCGAAACCTCGGGCGCGGTTGGCGAGTTCATCTCCGTACGGAATCCTTCCTCCGGGAAGCGGTTTCGCGCGCGCGTAGATGGAAGAGGCCGGGTCTCGGTGGACGCCGCCGGGAGCCCGGCTGGAGCAAAACCATGAAATTCCCGATATCGATCTGTATGTTCCTCATAGCGATTGCGCCGCTCGACGCCGCCAGGAAAAAGCCCGCCACGCCGGCCCAGTCCCCCCTGGATCGCTACGTCTCGGAAGCCGATGCGCGCTCGGCGGTGGCCCCGCCGGCCACGCCCGGCGCCATCTGGCAGCCCGGCTCCCGCCTGGCCGATGCCGCGCGCGACATGCGCGCCAGCCAGGTGGACGACGTTCTCACCGTGGTGGTGGCCGAGGCGGCTTCGGCGGTATCCACCGGAACGACCAAGACGCAGCGCGCCTCCGCCGCCACCAGCTCGCTGGCGAGCGTGCCGGGCATTCCCAAGACCGCTGCCGCGCTCACCAACCTGGCCAACATCTCGGGCAATCAGCAGCTCAACGGCCAGGGCACCACCACCCGGACCACCACCCTGAACACCACCCTGACCGCGCGCGTCACTCACGTGCTGCCCAACGGGTGCCTGGTGGTCGAAGCCACCAAGAACGTGGAGATCAACGGCGAGCGGCAGACCATCACCGTTCGCGGCGTGGTCCGCCCCGCCGATATCGACCCCACCAACAGCATCCAGTCCAACCGGCTCGCGGATATCGACGTGCGGGTGAACGGCAAGGGCGTGGTGGGCGATGCCATCCGCCGGCCGTTTATCCTGTACCGCCTGCTCCTCGGATTGCTGCCCTTCTAGCCATGACTTCCCCAACCCCTCTGCGATGGATGGCGCTTCTGGCCCTGCTATCGTGCGCCGCGTCCGCGGCCCGCCTCAAGGACCTGGTCGCGATCGAAGGCGTGCGCGACAACCAGTTGATCGGGTACGGCGTGGTCGTCGGCCTGGCCGGGACCGGCGACACCCAGCAGACCGTCTTCTCCAACCAGAGCCTGACGAACCTGCTCGAGCGCATGGGCGTCTCCGTAAGTCCCACCGCCATTCGCGTCAAGAACACGGCGGCCGTGATGGTGACCGCGACGCTTCCGCCCTTCGCCCAGCCGGGGCTGCACATCGATTCCACCGTGGCCGCCGTCGCCGACTGCAGCAATCTGCAAGGCGGCATCCTGGTCCTCACCTCGCTTCGCGGCGCCGACGGCCAGGTGTACGCCGTGGCGCAGGGTCCGGTGGTGACCGGTGGATTCGCGGCCGGCCGGCGCGGCTCGACGCAGACCGTCAACCATCCCACGGTGGGGCGCTCGCCCAATGGAGCCACCGTCGAGAGGACGGCGCCCTCGGTGACTCCCAAGTCGGTGGTGCGGCTGCAACTCCAGCAGGCGGATTTCACCACCGCCATGCGCGTCGCCGACGCCGTCAATCTCAAGTTCGGCTCCAACGCCGCCGGCGCCAAGGCCGCGCCCGCGCAGGCCGAGAACGCCGGACTGGTCAGCGTCGCCATCCCGCCGGCCTACGCCGATCGCGCCACCGCATTCCTGTCCGAGCTGGAGAACCTCACGGTGGAAGCCGACCGGCCCGCCCGCGTGGTCATCAACGAGCGCACCGGGACCATCATTTTCGGCAAGGACGTGCACATCGCTCCGGTCGCAATTCTTCACGGCAATCTGAACGTGGAAATTCAGACCTCGTTCGCGGTTTCCCAGCCTCTTCCGCTCTCCAACGGAACCACCGAGGTAGTTCCCCAGACCACCGTCGGCGCGAAGGAAGAGAAGGCCCGCAACGTGCTATTAAAGCAGGGGGCCACGGTCGAGGACCTGGTGCACGCTCTGGCGGCCATCGGATCGACGCCGCGCGATGTGATTGCCATCCTGCAAAGCCTGCGCACCGCTGGCGCCCTGGAAGCCGACATCGAGGTGATGTGATCCCATGAGCGATGTCACCCTTTCGACCGCCGTTCCGCTGCCGGGGATCGAACCGAAACCCGGCAAGGCCGACGACCCGGCAAAGATCCACGACGCCGCCCAACAGTTCGAAGCCATCCTTCTGGAGCAGGTTCTGCAGAGCGCGCATGGAGAGGGCGGCTGGCTGGGAAGCGGCGAGGATTCCGCGGGGAGCTGCGCCAGCGGTTTCGCCGAACAGCAACTGGCGCTCTCCATGGCCCGTCAGGGTGGCTTCGGCCTGGCCGACCTGATCTCCAAGGGCCTCCAGCGCAGCCGGTAATTGCCGCCGGCCATCGGCGGATGGGCGGTTACCCGCCGGAGCGCCGCCATCGGCTCGGAGAGCGCTCCGCGCGGCCCTGCGGCGTTCGCCCGGAAACCCGCGGGAAACTACCGACGTGCATGGCGGCAGCGACCGGAGACGGAAACCTCTTACAGACTCCACGCATGCGAGCTGTATTCCGGGAGTGCCTCGGATGGCGCCTGCGCCTGCCCCCACGGGCTCGCCGCACGCGGTTCCGGTTTGGCCGCCGGCTGGATCCCTTCCCAACCTTCCACCAGCGTCGCCAGCAGCCCCAGGACCTCTTCGAGCGGCTGGTCGGTTTGACGGAAGTTGGCCTCGATCAACCGGCGGCTCATGTAGTCGTACAACCGCGCCAGCCCGCGACTCAGGTCCCCGCCGCACTCGTGATCGAGCGACACGGTCAGTTCCGTCAGGATCGCGCAGGCCTTCGTGATGGCGCGCGCCCGCGCGGCGATCTCGCGATTCGCCAGGTGGCACCGCGCATCCCGTACCGCTGCGATGGCGGCCTGGTACAGCATCTTCACCAGTTCCAGGGGGTCGGCTGAAAGAATACGGCTATCGAAATACGTGTCATGGGCGCTCTGCCACATTTCATTGTCTCCACAACCCTTATCGGCCCATGGGTCAGCTTCTGGAGCCTTCAGGCTTTGGTTTGTTTCATGCTCTCCGCCAGGCGCAGGACGTACTCCGGCGGCACTTGCGAGATCACTTCCTGGGTCTTGCGGTTCACTACCCGCACCACCATGCGCCGCGTCTGCGGGTCCCGCTGAAAGTCCAGTTCGTTATCGCCGAACATCTCCGTGCCATTGAGCGCCTTTACCGCTTGCACGACTTCCCGGTTCTCGGCCGCCTTGTCCACCGGCGCCGTGTTTGCCGCCGGTGCCGGCACCGCCGCGGCGCGGTCTACTGGTGTGATATCCATAACGCCCCCTTCGAGACAGATCTTCCAGCCAACCCTGCTGGACTTCTGCTCACCTATTCTTATCGGCACCCATCGAAGAAGCTGTAAGCCGGCCATTTCCTGTAGAATCCGCCGCCGCGGCCGAAAAGATCCCTGAAGGTTGTCATGGCCCAGAACGTTTCCATGATTGGCATCAATGCCAACGAGTTGCGCTGGATCAGAACTCTCGTTCAACTCCTCCGCCACCCCGACCCATCCGTCCCCGAGCTTACCCGCCAGGCCCTCCTCTACATGGCCGAGGCGGCCGGCCGGGCAGCCGTCCCCCCGGCCCCCTCTCCCTCGCGAACCTCCGCCGACGCAATGGATTCCGCCGGGTAGGCCGGTCTTCAGCCGCTGCCCATGCGTGCCGGCGAATGAAACGCCATCGGACGGGACGGAGCAACCGCTTCTCGTACGCATGCCCTGCCAGAACCTGCCCGGGGGATCGACGGGTAGGTCCGTAACGGGCCGTTCCGGCGCTACAAGCGGCGCACCCGGAGGGCCGGCCGCTTCCCGGAGGAAGAACCGGCGTATCGGGTTCCCTGACGCATTGGTCTAGGTCTTCGACCGTGTGATTTGGTGCCATTACCGGGCCGCTCGCTCACGCTCGGGGTTCCGGACAGAACCGCGAGCGTGAGCGAGCGGCCCGTGGCAAAGGAACAGTTTCTCGCGGTCAAGGCACTAGTCCAACCCGGTCCGCCCGCTGCGCGTGCCTGAGGCGCGAGCATTCAGGAGAGCCGCGTACGTTCCGTGGCCTCCTGGAAGACGCGGCGTCCAGCCCGAAAAACCCGTGGAACCGGTGAGCCCGCGAACTCTGAAGCACGGAGCCCGGCTGGCTGGGGTTGCCGGGAGCGAAAGCGGCACGCTCGCCGTTGTGCGCAAACCCTGGGGTGGCCGCGAATACCCCTTGTCTATACGGCCGAAGGCCGGCTCGCCTTCCCGAGAAGTTGGGAAGAGCGCCGATCCGGGATCGCTCCTTCCACAGACCGGCGTGGCCGCTTGCCGGCGCGAGGGTGGCGTCCGGCATTCGCCCTCTTGGCCGGCTGCTCCAGCACGAAGGACTTCCCGTCGCTCCGTCCGGGCGCTGTCTGCGGCGGTTGGGGAACGCCCGGGCGCAGCCCTTGGCTATCATTAGGATTGCGGTTCAAAGCGGTTTCCTGGCTGCACGGAATCCGGCGGCCGGGGCAAGAAGGAGGAAGGGCGTGCGAGTTCTCTTCATCGGCGGTACCGGCATCATCAGCACGGCTTGCACCCGGCTGGCGGCGGAGCGCGGCATCGAACTCACGTTGCTGACGCGCGGGCAGCGCGCGGCCACCCTCCCCAGCGGCGTGCGTACCATCGGCGTGGACATCGAGGACGCCGCCGGCGTGGCGCTGGCGCTCGCGGGGCAATCGTTCGATGCGGTGGTGGATTGGATCGCTTTCGAACCGCGGCACGTGGAACGCGACATCGAACTGTTTCGCGGCCGCACGCGGCAGTTCGTTTTCATCAGTTCCGCCAGCGCGTACCAGAAGCCCGCGACGTATTATCTCATCACCGAGTCCACCCCGCTTGCCAACCCCTTCTGGGACTATTCACGCAACAAGATCGCTTGCGAAGAGCGGCTGATGCGGGCGTATCGCGAGGAAGGCTTCCCCATCACGATTGTCCGTCCGTCGCTGACCTACGGCGAAACCCAGGTTACCCTGTGCATCAACAGTTGGTCGAAGTCGTACACGGTGGTGGATCGCATGCGGCGCGGCAAGAAGGCGATCGTTCCGGGCGACGGCTCGTCGTTATGGGTCATCACCCACAACACCGATTTCGCCAAGGGGCTGGTCGGGCTGTTGGGCCTGGAGCAGGCCATCGGGCACGCCTTCCACATCACCAGCGACGAGGTGATGTGCTGGGACCAGTTCTACCGGATCGTCGCGGAGGCCGCCGGCGCGGAGCCGCAACTGGTGCACATGGCCTCCGATTTCATCGCCGCCTGCCTGCCCGAAGCGCGCGGCGGACTGATGGGGGACAAGGCCGTCAGCGTGGTTTTCGATAACGGCAAGATCAAGCGCTTCGTCCCCGGATTCAGCGCCACGGTGCCTTTTGGACAGGGCATCCGGCGGACCATCGCCTGGTTCGATGCCGACGCCTCCCGCAGACAGATCGACGAGGAAGCCAACGCGAAGTGGGACAAATTAATCGAGGCCTACGAACGGGGCACCGGGGAGGCGCTGCGAAGTTTTCGAGCCTGAACCGCGCCGCGGGCCGGCCGGAGGTTCTACCGCGGATTGCCGGCGGCGCGCTGCTTGCGCGTCAGGATCTCGCGCACGGCGTAGATTCGCCGGTCCTGGCTCTCGAAGTACGTCCGCATCATCATCTCGCCCATCAATCCCGTGCTGAACATCATCAGCCCGGCCAGCAGCAGCAGCCCGCCCGCCATCATCAGCGGGCCGTGGTCGGCGACGATGTCGTGCCCCAGCAGTTTGTCGCACAGCAGGTACGCCATGATGCCGCCGCCGAGCATCGTCCCGATGAGGCCCAGCAGGCCGAAGAAGTGCATCGGACGGGTGAAGTACTTCAACAGAAACTTGATGGTGAGGATGTCGAACATCACGCGGAACGTGCGGCCGATGCCATAGTGCGAACCGCCCGCGGAGCGCGGCGTGTTGCGAATCGGCACCTCGACGATGCGCGCCCCGTAAAAGCTGGCCAGCGCCGGAATGAACCGGTGCAGCTCGCCGTACAGGTTGACGTCCTTCAGCACCTCGGCGCGGTAGGCCTTGAAGGTGGTGCCGAAGTCCCGCAGCTCGATGCCCGAGGCTTTGGCCATCAGCCAGTTGGCGATGCGCGACGGAATCTTGCGCATGATGGCGTTGTCCACGCGGTGCTGGCGCCAGCCGCTGGCGATATCGAAACCCTCGTCGATCTTCTTCAGCAGGGCGGGGATGTCCTCGGGAGCGTGCTGCAGGTCGCCGTCCATGGCGATGACCACCTCGCCCTTGGCTTCGTGGAAACCCGCCGAGAGCGCCGCCGTCTGGCCGAAGTTGCGGCGCAGGCGGATGACTTTCAGGTGCCCGTCGGTCTCCACCAGGTTGGCCAGCAGATCGAAACTTCGGTCCGTGGACGCATCGTCGACGAACAGAATCTCGTAGGGCCGCTGCACCTGATCCAGCACCGACGTCAAGCGGTCGTACAGCGGAAGGATGGAGCGCTCCTCGTTGTGGACCGGGATGACAATCGACAGCATCGCCTGGAAACGTCCAGTTTAGCATTGCCCGCGGTCCGGGAACACTTTCGGCGATTGGGCGGCACGGCGGCAAGACGCCGGGTGCGGGACGCGGGAGCGGCGAAGCCGCCGGGTTTCGCCGCGTTCCGACAAGACCGGCGGACCACGCGAACTACGTGCGCGCGGGCGGCGGCGGCTGGGCCGGCCGGGCGAGAGAGAGCCCGCCGCTTTCCGCCGCCATCAGGTTCGCCAGCATCCTGGCGTGCGCTCCGCCCGGAAGCAGCGCCAGGCGCGCGTTCGAGGCCAGCATCCTCTGCGTCTCCAGAACGTCGAACAGAGCTTCGGCGACGGCCGGCTCCCGCGCGATTTCCTGGAAGGCCTGCCCCAGCGTGGCGGGACGGATGGCCGCCGCCTTGGCGAACTCGATGGCCGCCTCGCGCTCGGCGGAACTGGTGATCACGCTCACCTGGTTGGCGCCGGCCTGCTTGATGGCGGACGTCACCTGGCGCAGACGGTTGACCACCTTTTCCTCGATCTGCTTGATCATGCCGATGTCGCGGAAATGCACCTTGCGAATGTATACGCTGCCGAGCTGGTATCCCCACTCGGTGGACTTGCCGGTCACCTCCGCGCGCACCGTCTGGCTCATGTTGTGCCGCGTTTGCAGCATCTCCGCCAACGGCATGTTGCTCAGGCAGCGGACCGTGGAGTTGCTGACGTTGGCGCGCAGCGAGCCGCGCGGATCGGTGTTCTTGAACAGGAACCCCAGCGGGTCGCTGATCCACATCTCATACCAGATGCCGATTCCCATGGGCGCGCCTTCCTCCGAGTTCACCGGCTGGCTGCGCAGGTACTCCTGGTCGAGCCGCAGATCGAGGACGTAACACGAGCCCAGGATGTTGATGAAGAACGCTTGGAAGCCGAGCTTGGCGGGCAGGAAGTGCAGGCCCGGCTCGTCGAGCACGCCGGCGACCTTCCCGAAGAGCATGTAAACGCGGCAAGTCCGCTCTTTCACGACAGCGTAGAGGCCGAACATGCGGCACACCGCCAGCAGTACCGGCGCGGCGATGAAGAGGCCGGCGAAGACAACCAGCGCGGCAGTCAGAAGACCCACGATAGACGAGTCCATTATTTTCCAGCCTCCAGGTAGATCTGCTGGGCCTTGTCGAACAGCGCCAGCCGCACGTTTCGCAGGTAAGCGCCGAGGACGTCGGCGCCGCCCTTGTGCAGCACGGAGAGTTCGGCCGCCAGGCTCTTGACCGGTTCCACCTCGGCCTGCGCGCGGAGAGTTTCGATTTCCACCGCGCGCCGGGATTGCACCACCCGCTGATCGGCGGCGGCCTGCGCCAGGCTGATGTCGCTGGACACCTGGTTGTGGGCGGTGTTGATGGCGGCCAGCGCCGATTCCACGTCGGGCGGCGGGTCTATGCCGGTGATGAGCGAGGCGTCGAAAATGACGCCGTAGCGCGCCGGGGTGGCGCGGCATTCGGTGTCCATGTATTCGTTCAGATCGCGGAGATTCTTGCGCAGGTCGTTGATCGAGATGCCGGTCATTTCGCCGCCGGCCAGAGGGGCCGCGCCATCCGGGGCCGCGGCGGCGGGCAACGCGGCGGCCTTCGCCTCGAAATTGGAAATGCGCTGCCGCAGCACGGAAACGAAGTACGCCATCACATGGACGAACGGCTTCTTGATGCCGAACAGGAAGGCGTACAGGTTGGCCTCGCTGACGCGGTAGCGGATCTGCCCGCTCAAGCCGGTATTAAGCTGGTCCTTGGTGACGGCTTCCAGGCGCGTGCCGCCGTCGTTGGCCGAGGGATCTTCGAGGTCGAGCGCCATGTTGACGGTCATGGTGGCGATGGAGACCTTGTGGATTTTCTCCCAGGGCATCTTGAAGTAGGGTCCGCCGGGTGGAACCACGCGGACCTGCGGGTAGGCGTAGCGCGGGCGTTCCTCGGGACGGAGAAACTCCGCGATGGGATCGTCGAGTGTGGTCTTGCCGCCGGCAACCCGCACGGCCCGTCCAAAACTGGTTTTGACCGCGCGTTCGTTCTGATCCACGGTGTACAGGCCCATCACCAGGAACCGCAACACGAACCAAGCGGCGAAGCCGAGGAATGCGCCTATCAGGATTTGCATGAGCACCTCACGGGTAGTATAGCCGCAGGCGGGTTACACGATGATGTGGGGCGGACCCCCAGGTCCGCGCGGGACGCCCCCGTCCCGCTACCAGCCCGCGGGGTCATGTGCTTGCCACTGGCGGGAATCCGGCCAGGGGGCCGGCCGCGGACGAGGGCGTCCGCCCCACAAAACGCGGCCCTACTTCCCGGCCAGGCCGTGCCCGGTGCCGCAGATGTTGACGGCAATGCCCATCGCCTGGAACATGGCGGCTTTGGCTGCCAAGGCACGGTTGGCCGCGGCGCTGTCCGGTCCGTAAGCCACCTGAATATGGTTGGCCTTGTGCCTGGCCATGAACTGGTCGCGGGAAACGCCTTGCAGCACGGCGTGCATCATGGGCCATTGCGGCGTGGTGATGCGCCAGCGGCGCTCGGTTTCCTCCGCCGGCAGTTCCACGGCCTTGGCCCGGCCGATGTCGGCGTGCAGCCGGCCACCCTCCAGGAAGATGCGGCTCCAGACCACTTCGCCCGGCTTGCTGACGCCCTTGATGGTGCCGCCGCCCAGGTGGAAGTACATGGCCGGCTGGCGCTCGCTCACCGCGCCGGCATAGCCGCCGGCCAGGTGGTTGGGAGGAACCGAGCCGGAGATCTCGAGCACCCACACGAACTCGCCGCCGTAGAGTTCGCCGTAGCGCACGTCGTGCAGGGTGGTTTCGGGATCCAGGCCCAGGCGGGTCCACACCCGGTTGGTCACCAGCGCGTCCAGGCCGGCGCACTCGTCCACCTCGTTGAAGTGCGGCAGCGCCTTGCCTTCATACAGCACGCGGCCATTTCCGGCGGCCGAAACGGGCGGCCGGTCGACGTTGTTGAGCAGGCCCTCGGCCAGGTCGGACGCCGGCGCCAGGTCCTTCAGCCCTTGCTGGTACTGGATGCCGATGACGTCGCAGCCGAACTCGTCGGCGATGCGCAGGGCGGCGATGTACATCTTGCACTGGTCCAGAATCTGCGCGTCGGTGAGGTCGGTCTCGGGATTCGGCCCGGTGAGGAACCGCATGCCCCTGGCGTCCAGCCAGGCGCGGACGGCTTGCGCCTCGCCATCGGGCACGGTGCGCATGGCGGCGTACAGCGTCGACTGGCTCAGGCGCTCCTTGAAAACGCCGAAGGGCATCAGATTCTCGTCGGGGATGATGGCGTTGTACATGCCCATGCAGCCTTCGTCGAAGATGCCCATGATGGCCTTTTCGCGCCGCAGACGGCCGGCCAGTTCGCTCCCCACGGATTGGGCTTCTTCAGGCAGGCGGAACGACTCGAGCGGACGCGCGTGAGACGTGTCGTGCTCCACCGCGCCATGGCGAAGCCACTGGCGCAGGCCGGAGAGGAAGAACTCATCGGTGAAATCCTCGCTCCACAGGGTGGAGTACTTCACCCCGGCCTTGGTCAGGCAGGCGTTGAGATTCAACATGCCCACCAGGCCCGGCCACTCGCCGCTCCAGTTCGCCACGGTGAGGATGGGGCCGCGGTGCGCCGCCAGGCCGGGCAGAACGTGATGGCTGTACTGCCACATGGCTTCGCAGACCACCAGGGGCGCGTCCTCGGGAATGTCGCGGAATACCTGGTTTCCGTACTTCTGGCTGTCGATCAGCCCGTGCTGACGCTGGGGGTCGTACGGGTGGCCGCGCTGGATGGTGCGGCCTTCGCGGCGGATCGCCTCCATGACAGCCTGTTCGGCCTTCTCCTGAGCGGCCCAGCAGCTACGGTTGGCGGACAACCGGAGGTCGCCGCTGGCGACTAGATAGATGAGATCCGGCATGGTTCTTCCCTTCGAGGAATACTATAACGCCAAATTCGAGCGCCCGTTGCACACGTGCCCGCCTGGGAACTACAATGGCGGGCGGACCCCATCGCCTCGTTATGTCAAACTATCTCGCCATCGATCTCGGCGCCGAAAGCGGGCGCGTCATGCTCGGAAGCCTGAACGGAGACAGACTGTCTCTGGAGGAATTGCATCGTTTTGCAAACCAGCCGGTGCATCTCCCCTCGGGCCGTTATTGGGACGCGTTCCGTCTGCACCACGAAATGGTGGAAGGGCTGGCCATCGCCGGCCGGCGGAAGCTCTCGATCGACGGCATCGGGGTGGACACCTGGGGCGTGGATTACGGCCTCATCGGCGCCGACGGCGGCCTGGTGGATTGTCCGCGGTGCTACCGCGACGAGCGCACCAATGGCGTGCCGGAGAAACTCTTCGAAGTGGTGCCGCGTGCCGAGCTCTTCGCGCGCACCGGCATCCAGATCATGGTCTTCAACACGCTGTTCCAGCTCTATTCCATGCGGCTGGCCGGCGTGCCGGCGCTGCAATCGGCCGATAAGCTGCTGTTCATGCCGGATCTTTTCCTGTACTGGCTGACGGGGGAGACGCGCAACGAGGTTTCCATCGCCAGCACGTCGCAGTTCTACGACCCGAAGGCGCGGCGCTATGACGCCGAATTGCTCGAGCGCCTGGGGATTCCGGCGCGCATTCTGCCGGAGCTGATCGAACCGGGAAAGCGGCTGGGAACGCTGCTCGCGCGCTTGGGCGAGGCCACCGGCCTGGGCGGCGTCCCGGTGTACGCTACCACCAGCCACGACACCGCCTCCGCCGTGGCCGCCGTTCCGGCCCAGGGAGACGATTGGTGCTACATCAGCTCGGGCACCTGGTCGTTGATGGGCGTGGAGTTGCCGGCGCCGGTGATCGACGAGAAGTCGGCGGCCTTGAATTACACCAACGAAGCCGGATTCGGCGGCACCACGCGCCTGCTGAAGAACATCGCCGGACTGTGGCTGTTGCAGGAATGCCGCCGCGATTGGGCCGCCAAGGGAGAGGAGCACAGCTACGCCGAACTGGCCCAAATGGCGGACGCGGCGGGTCCGGCGCCCTGCATCATCGATGTGGACGGCTTCCTGCAACCGGGCGACATGCCGCGCCGCATCGTGGAGTGGTGCCAGGCGCATTCGCTGAAGGCGCCCGCGACGAAGGGCGAGATCTGCCGCGTGATCCTGGAGAGCCTGGCGGAGCGATACCGGCAGGTGCTCGAAGGGCTGGAGGGTTTGATCGGGCGCAAGATCGCGACGATCCACATCGTGGGTGGCGGCTCGCGCAATGCGGTGCTGAACCGGCTGGTGGCGGCGAGGACGGGACGGAGAGTGATCGCCGGGCCGGTGGAGGCGACGGCGGCGGGGAACGTGCTGGTGCAGGCGATCGGCGCGGGCGAGGTGCGCGACTTGGCCGCGGCGCGGGAGATCGTCCGGCGGTCGTTCGAGATCGAGGTGTTCGAGGGGTAGCGGGAACTGGCGGGGGCGTTACGGAGGAAGGGCTCTCTCCGAGTGGCCGCGATCCGTTCGCATGGGGGCGGATCGACTGGATTCCGCAGGCTTCCCAGATCGGGACCTTGGGGCCAGTATCGATTGGTGCACGCCTACACGTGGGGGAGACAATTCGCGACGCGAGCGGCGTTTATCCGCGGCCAGCGACAAGGCCGGCTATCCCTTGGTGTGGCCGGTTGGAAGTATGATCGCCGTTTTAGCACAGAGGGAATCCTGGGAATAACGGACCGCATGGAAAACATCGGAAGAACCCTGCTGGTCGCAGGTCTTATTTTGCTGGGCGCGAGTTTTGTTCCGGCTTACGCACAGGCGCCGCCAGCGATTCGAGTTTCCGACAACCACCGGTTCTTTGTCACCCAGGACGGCACGCCGTTCTTTTACCTGGCCGATACCGCGTGGGGGATGTTTCACATGACCCGCGAAGATATCGATCTGTATTTGAAAGACCGGGCGGGCAAGACGTTCAACGTCATTCAAGCCGTCGCCGGCAACATGGGTGGTCTGGACAGGCCGAATCCATACGGAGCGACGACATTTGTCAAAGGGACTAAGGCGGAACCGAATGAGGAGTACTTCAAGAACGTCGACTATGCTGTGAACAAAGCCAACTCCCTGGGGCTGTACGTGGCCATAGTGGCCATATGGGGGAAGGAGTACGTCAACGAGAAGCAGTCCGTGCTGGACAATACCAGCGCTTACGATTACGGAAAGTTCCTCGGCAGCCGGTACCGCGACAAGCGTGTGATGTTCGTTCTGGGCGGCGACTGGTACCCGGACAAAACGGAAGACATCTGGAGGGCGCTGGCGGCCGGCATTGCCGCGGGCGACGGCGGAGCGCACCTCAAAACATACCATCCGACCGGGATACAAAGCTCAGGCAACTGGTTCCAGAACGATGCCTGGCTGGACTTCAACATGGTTCAATCCCGGCACATGGTGCTGAACCGGACATACGACCTGATCGCGACGGACTGGGACCGGACGCCGGTGAAGCCGGTAGTCGAGGGTGAGTCGGTTTACGAAGGGATTGTCGACGAACTGATCGCCTATCAACCGGGAGTGCCGATCATCCAGGACCGGGACGTCCGGCGGGCGGCTTACTGTTCGGTATTTGCCGGGGCCGCCGGATACGCGTACGGGAGCCAGGGGGTATGGGGATATTCGAGCCCACCTCCGGGCGCTGCAGCCCAGGCGGGCAGGAAGGGTTCGGGATATGGCCTCCCCGCCGTATCCTTCCAGGAAGCATTGCAGCGGCCGGCGGGTTCTCAGATGCAATATCTGCGGGCTCTGATTGAGTCGAGGCCCATGCTCACCAGGGTCCCAGACCAATGGCTGATCGTCAACGACCCTCTGAGCACAACGGACCGCATCCAGGCCTGCCGGTCGTCGGACGGAAGTTACATCCTCGTCTATAGCGCTTCCGGCAAGCCCGTGCGTGTCCGGCTTCGAGACAAGATACATGACAATCTGTCGGGCAAGGCTTACAAGGCCTATTGGTACGATCCCCGGCAAGGCACGTCAACTCTTATCGGACAGTTTTCGAGGACGGAGCCTGGAGACAGGCTGGCGGATGTGCGACGCGGGGACATCAGCCGGGAATTCACCCCGCCGTCGAGCGGCCCCGGAAACGACTGGGTTCTGGCGCTCGATGATGCGGACAAGAACTTCCCTCCACCGGGCACGAAGGCTCGGCGATAAAACTCCCCCGAAGCGGCGTTCCGGGCAGTATCCGATCAGCCCTGGCCAAAACGTCCCCACTCTTCAACAGTCCGGTACAGACCGCGTAGGAGTACGCCGCACGCTCGTGGCATCCGCGCCGGTCGTGGGAAGCCATTGGGTCACCCGGCGCCAATCAGCCGGTTGAGCAGGGCGTGGGAACCCACCCGGAATCACGGCAACGGTCTGATAATGCTGGTGAGCGCGGAAGGAATCGAACCTTCAACCTAGTGATTAAGAGTCGGGCCAACCCGTTGCAGCTCAGTTGCTTGCGGTTGCGTAAGGCTGCTAGTTTCAAGGGCTTGCGGCGGGCGTCCCGTGTTCTCGGTTGTTCGCTGGTACGAAGCATTTTCAAGTGGAGTCCCCACAAAAGTCCCCACACTTAGCGGACCGGACTTTCGGAGGCTTCCATGTGCGGGTTGGGCACAGACTTCGGCACGGGGAGCACGCGGGGACGCGAGTTGCGGTACTATCGACTCTGAAGTAACGGCGACTCGATTATGTTCTGCCAGCGATGCGGGGCGCAGGTTTCAGGATTTGCAGGATACTGCTCCCGTTGCGGAACGCCTGTCTTGGGCGGCGTTCAGATGCAGGCGCCGCCCGCACGGGCGCGGTCCGGCATCCCGCCCATCGTAGTAGTGATCCTCGTAGTTTGCGCCGGGTGCTTTGCATTGACTGTAGCGGTGTTGCTGTCCAGTGGCCGCCGGAGTTCCCCACAAGTTTCTGCCGACACTCCTTCCACACGCCAGACCCCGCCTTCGCCTTCCCGGACGGCTCATATCGGCGACACGGTCACTGTCGGAGGTGCAAGGCCCTTCATATGCGGCTCATCCAAGGATGCCTATGACGAAGCCATGAAATGGGCCGTACTGAATGACCAACTGGAGATGGCTCGGAGTTTGGCCAAAACTAGGTCCACGCTGCTGATGCCGGGAACCCGAGTCAAGATCCTCGATTCGAGTTTCCTCCTGCGAAAAGTGCGGGTACTCGATTCCGACAAGCTATCTGCTCTTCTGCCACCGGACAAGGAATGCTGGGTGGCATTGGAAGCCGTGAACCGTTAGAACACGGCACCGCTGGAAACTGAAGACTGGGAATGCCGCCTAGCTCGACGGGGCGACAAGCCGGGGACCCTGCCCGGTTGGCGGCAACACCATTTCAGGGAATCGCTAAGGGAGCGATCATGGATCTTTCGGATTTACCTCAGTCTGCCCAAGACCGGATAGCGGCAATCGAGATCGAAGCAGAGTCAATTCTTAAGCGCAGCAAGATTCCCGCTAAGGTGGCTCGTATCCGAGCTGGAATCCCGTGGGCTAAACCCGAGGCTTGGCCGGATGGCCCCATTCAAGAACAAAAGCGTTTTGAACAAAGTCTCTTCGATGCGGCGGCTGGCGATAGCCTTCACCAGGGCAGCATACAGGCGGCGCGCCATCTGCTTGGCGGGGCTGCCGGGGAGTACATCAGAGATGGCAACCTGGATACCGACCAGTTTGACGCCAAGCTAGAGGCTATCGGCGATTGGGTTTGCAGAAAGTTCCGCGTGAAGCGCGCCTGGTTTGATGCAGAGAAACAGGGCTGGCGCGTCATGGCACTTCGGAAGCGGGCGGCGGCGCGCGAAGCCGGCGAAACGCCCAAGGGAACGATAATTGCCAAATTGCCCGCGGAAGGCGGCTTCCCGGAAGCGAACCCGACCGACGCAGTCGAACCGAGCGGGGATGTATCAACCGCCGCGAAGGCGGGGCCGGCGGTGAACGCGACGAACGGCAACTGCACAGACCAACGGGCGGCGATAAATGCCTTCATCTCGAAGCTGGCAGAAGCCGGACGGAAGATCACGCGAAAGAACATATGGACCGTGGCCGGCTACACGAACGCGACAGAGTTTGAGCGGTTCCAGCGTGGCGACACCCGCACCACCCAAAGTGCGGCGGCGGCATTCAAGCGGGTTCTCGGCATGTCGCCCGAAGCCTTCATTGGATTGCTGGACAAGAAATCGGCGGCGAAGTAAGTTTCCCCGCATCTCCCCGCTGTTCCCCGTGTTTTCCCGCATTCCTCCTGTCTTGCTCCCCGCTATGCGGGGATAGCTACCTTTCTCTTGGGTAGGCAAAACAGCCACCCGGAAAAGGATCAAATGGCAACGACAAACAACACCCTTGAAACACTCTTGAATGAGCATGACGTTGCGCGCGTCACTGGCCTATCCGTGGCCTCAGTCCGGCGCTGGCGGCTTCTCCGTCAGGGGCCGAAATACCTGAAGATCGGGGCGGCGGTCCGCTACAAGGCCGAAGACATTTCGGCGTGGCTCGAATCTCGCCCGTCTGGCGGCGGGCACCAGACGGAGGCGCGGTAGATGGCGGATTCAGCCATCACATTCACTCCCGGCGAAATCTCCAGCTACTACGCGGCCCGCGTTCCGCATTTGCAACAGCGGCGGGCGGCTGAGTGGCGCGGGGCCTGTCCGATCCACCACGGCAAGGGCGACAGCTTCGCGGTGGACCCGGCAACCGGACAATGGTTCTGTCACTCGGCTTGCGGGCGCGGCGGGGACATTCTGGACCTCGAAGCGGCTCTGACCGGCGGGGACTTTCCGACACAGAAGGCCGAAGTCTTCCGGCTGGTTGGGCGTACCGAACCCGAGAACCGGCACCACGGCGCCCGCACGAATCGAGATACGGCGGCTACGAAGCCTGCCAACACGGCGGGCGGCTGGCGGGAAATGGCGCGCTATCCGTATGTGGACCGGGACGGAAGCCTTCTTTTCGAAGTCATCCGCTATTTGAGGCCGGACGGCGGGAAAGCCTTCAAGCAATGCAGACCCGACGGGCGGGGCGGCGTCACCTGGAACTTGGATGGCGTTGAGCGTGTTCCGTACCGTCTGCCGAAGTTGCTCAGTGCCGAAACCGTCTACCTGCCCGAAGGGGAAAAGGACGTTCACACCCTGGAAGGATGGGGACTGGTGTCCGTCTGCAATCCCGGAGGGTCCGGCAACAGTCACCTGTACGCGGGATGGACGGACCACTTCCGGGACCGGCACATCGTCATTCTTCCCGACAATGACGAACCGGGTAGGAAGCACGCGGCGGCGGTGGCGGCGGCTCTGCTGAGTGTGGCGGCTTCCGTGCGCATGGTGGAGATTCCTGGCCTTCCGCCCAAAAGCGACATCACCGACTGGCGGGACGCGGGCGGCACCTTCGAACGGTTCCGGGAACTGACCGACGCGGCGGCGCCGATGAACGCGGCGGCGCTCTCCGAACTGCGGGCGCGGTGGGCACTAGCGGACAGCGAACCGAACCACCCGACTCGCGCGGAAGCAGGCTCGCTTGTCACCCGGCGAATGGCGGATATCGAGGCGAAACCCGTAAACTGGCTTTGGCCTGGACGTATCGCACGCGGCAAGGTGAGCATTATCGCGGGAAACCCCGGACTGGGGAAATCTCAGGTCACAGCCAGTATCGCGGCGATTGTAACGACGGGGGGGCGTTGGCCCGTGGACCGCAACCAATGCAAACCGGGCGACGTGGTTTTCCTTTCGGCGGAGGATGACCCAGCCGACACCCTACGGCCACGGCTCGAAGCTGCTGGCGCCAACCTTCACCGCGTTCATGTCATGGAAGCCGTCATCTCGGGCTACACGGGCGAAGGGCAGCAGCAAAACAGGGCATTCAGTTTGCAGCGGGACGTGGAGGCTCTTTCGGCGAAACTCTCCGAACTCGGGGACGTGGCCACCGTGGTCATTGATCCGATTACGGCGTATCTCGGGGATGTGGACAGCCACCGCAATGCCGAAGTCCGCGCGCTTCTGGCTCCACTGTCTGAACTTGCCGCAAATCACGGCACAGCCATCATTGGGGTATCCCACCTGAACAAGTCGGCAGGGACGGATGCGCTGATGCGCGTTACCGGGTCGCTTGCATTCGTAGCAGCGGCGCGGGCGGCGTATCTGGTGGCACAAGACCCTGAGAACCCGGCGCGGCGGTTCTTTCTCCCGATGAAGAACAACATCGGACCCGATTCGGCGGGCCTGGCTTTCCGCATCGAAGGGGCCACTGTTCAAAGCGCCGCCGGGCCGTTGGAAACTTCGCTGGTGGTGTGGGACTCAGAGCCGGTTACCACTACCGCCGATGAAGTCATGCGAACGCAGGTACCGGAACACGGTTCAGCACTCCGAGAGGCGGAGGAATGGCTCCGGGAGACACTGAGCGAACCGACTCCCGCAGCGGAGATTGCCCGCATGGCGTCGGACGCGGGCATTTCAGGAAAGACCCTCAGGCGGGCATCTGAGTCGCTGAGAATCGTCAAGGGAAAGACCGGAATGAAGGCGGGCTGGGTGTGGTCACTTCCGTCCGAAGATGCCCAAAACATCCGAAGATGCCCAACAAAATTGCATGGGCACCTTCGGGAAAGTTGGGCACCTTCGGGAATCCGAAGCGGCCATCGTGGAGGTGGAACTGTGACCGTGGCGGAAGCGCTGAACGCAATCTGGCAGGTGGGCGCCATTGAGAACCACGCGGGCACTCTCAGGTTGCGATTTCCCGAAACTGCACGTTCCGAACTCCAGCCAGCCGTTGACGCCTTGCGAACCGGCAAGGCGGAAGCGCTCACGCTGTTGGCCGAAGTGGACCCGGCGGAACTGGCGCGCGCGTCCGCCGTGCTGAACTGGGCCGGCGTCCGCATCATGGCGCTTGAGGGCGGCGCAACCATCGGGGTGTGGAGCGATTTGGACGGGCCGGAAGTCCGGGCGGCGTTGCGCGCCTTCGGATCTGACGGGCTACCCACCCGCTACTTGGATGGTGCCGGTATCCCGATGCGGTACAAGTTGCGGCGGGCGGACGGTGACCCCGTCCCCTTGAACGTGCTTGCTGCAATGGAACAGGCCGCGGCGGAACCGTGGAAGGTCCGGGATCGGAAGTCGAACGAAATGGGCTGGTGTGTGGCGGGCATGGCTTGGGCGGAATGGACGGCGGCGGCGCTCAACCGGCTGTTTCAGGAGCAAGGTGCCACCGGGAGAGCGGGGCGCATCACGGCGGCAACGATCCGGCACGGTGAGCAGAAGACGCGCGGCAACGGCCAAATTATCCAGATCGTGCGGCGGGACGCTGAAGTAGCATAGGAGTAGTATGCCGTTTAAGCGTGGAGCACCTAAGCCGTCTGGAAGTGGTCGCAGAAAGGGAACGCTCAACAGGATCACGGGAGAGGTTGCCGCGCGGCTCGCGGAACTGAGTTGTGACCCAATCGAGGGCATGGCAGCGATAGCAGCAGACACCCGGAATGCGGTGGAACTCCGCGCCCGCATGTACGCGGAACTGGCGCAATACGTCCACCCCAAGCGGCGCGCGGTGGAAAGCAGGCTGGTGGATTCTCAGGGAAAGGACCGCTACCCACTTGACCTTGAGAGCGTCCGGGCCTACTGTCAGAACGCGCCGTCCGGCGGCGAATAGCGAAGCGTGCCGCGCCGTCCCAGGGAGAAGGAACGCGGCTAGAAACGACGGGCTTGTCATGCAACGGGTCCGTTGAATGACAAGCGAGGGCGGCGGCTAGCATTCGCCTGAAGTCCATTGTGACCAATGTCGAACTTCAGGTGCCGAACCGCACGGAAGCCGGGCTATTAGTCTATGCCGAAGCAGAAAAGGTCCATCATTCCAGCGCGGCGACTTAGAGCGTATTCGCCCGGAGGCAGGGGCTTTTCGGGCGCAATCTTCAGCGAGTGCTCGCCAAACCTTTCGAATGTCACTGGCAAGACGCCTTCGGCAAGATTCGAGGTTGCTCCCCCAAGTCCCAGTGGGCCGTGCGATTCGGTCATAACCAGTTCCCTCTTGTCCCCTTTCTTCTTCAGCGTGCGTAGGACATATAGCGTGTTGGGATCAAGCGTTGAGGCAGCAGTAGCAAAGGAACGAACCACGAACTGCGGTTGTTCACCCGACTTGAATCGAACAGGCGATTTTCCGGGCTTGAACTCCGAGGCCACCTTGATCCCTCCATAGCCGCCGAACTTGGCTTTGCCTCGGATGGTAGCCGTTTGGCGTTCGAGGGGGACCAGTTTTCCGGCTGCCGAATCGAGGCCGAAAAACACGTCGTTGTATGTTGGCTCCGGTATCTGTTGGCCGATAACAATAGTGCCCGCGAACAGTGGGACAAGCAGAACTGCGTATCTCATTATGCCTCCTGGGTCTAGTACAATAACATCCGCACCGACGGGGCAGCACCGACTACCCCTTAGGATGGCCTCTTCTTCACAGCCGCCTTGCGCGCTGCGGAGGCGGCATCCGAAGCCTTCTTCGCACGGGCCGCGCGTTCCTCTGGCGTCATGGTTTCAAGGGAACGCTTCCCGCCGATCTTCCCGCCCTTCGCGCCTTGCTTACGGAAGAACTCAAGCACTTCGGGGGGCAGTCTCTTCGCCATGCCTCAATCTTAACGGGGTTTAGGGCTCATGTAAAGAATTCTCTTGACACCTATAGGGGGTTTAGGTAAGATTAGAACATGAAGGCAATCGGATACGTCAGAGTGAGCACGGAAAAACAGGCGGACTTCGGCGTTTCGCTCGAAGCGCAAGCGGAGAAGGTCCGGGCCATGGCGGTGGTACAAGGCGCGGAATTGGCGGAAGTCATCATTGACGCGGGCGAAAGCGCAAAGTCCCTGAACCGTCCGGGCATGGCGCGGCTCATGTCCCTGGTGGACGCGGGCGCGGTGGATGCTGTAATCATTGCGAAGCTTGACCGGCTCACCCGCTCCGTTGCGGACCTGGCCGAATTGCTCAAGCGGTTTGAAAAGCGTGGTGTGTCGCTGGTGAGCGTGGCGGACTCCCTGGACACGCGGTCCGCGGCGGGCCGTCTGGTGCTCAATATCATGGTGAGCGTTTCCCAGTGGGAGCGGGAAGCCATCGGAGAGCGGACGCGGGACGCCATGCACCACAAGCGGGCGAACGGTGAGCGGGTGGGGACGGTCCCTTTCGGATACCGCACGGCGGCGGACGGCTTGCACCTGGAGGCGGACCCGGCGGAGCAAGGCATCCTGTCCCGCATCCGGGAGTTGAAGGCGGCTGGCTACACCACCCGGCGGATTGCTGACGAATTGAACCGGCAGGGGTTCACAACCCGGCGCGGGACGGCATGGCGGTTTCAGTATGTGGCGGAAGCACTCCGGGCGGCATAGGCGGGCGGCAAGATTCGAGGGTGGCGAATGAAGAAGCGAACGGGTAGTGCGAAGAAGACGGGGCCGAAGAATGATCGGGCATGGTTCGCGCGCAAGGTGGCCGAACTGAAAGCCGAACTGGAGAAGTTGCCGCCGGACCGGCAAGAGCAACTGAAGCGGGAACTCGAAGAAGGGAGTGAACAGTAAACCATGGCGGTCTTCAAGCGGGGAAACGTGTGGTGGTACGAATTCATCTTTGCGGGCCGGAGGGTCCGCGAGTCCGCAAAGACAAGCCGGAAAACCATCGCAATCGAATCTGAGCGGAACCGGCGGATGGAACTGGAAAAGACGCTTTCGGGAATGCCCCTGGAAAAGCGTGAGAACCGCATCAACTCCGTTTCCGACGTGGTGAAGCAATACCAGAAGCACTACGGCATCAACCACCGCAAGCAATCCGTTCAGTTCTCGAAGGGGCGGCTTGCTCACGTCACGCGCCTGTTGGGAAGCACGCTGCTACCCGACTTGACCGAAACGCGAATCCGGGAGTACATCCAAACCCGGATGCAGGACGGCGCTTGCGGGCGCACGATCAACATGGAGGCGGGCGAACTCAGCCGCGCGGTGGGCAAGCCGTGGTCCGTTCTCTGGCCAAAGGTGCGGAAACTGGAGGAGCGGAAGGACGTGGGCCGCGCGCTGTCACCGGCTGAGGAATTGAGGCTTCTCGAAGCCGTCCCCCAGGTCCGCTCTCCATTCATCGGTACCTTCGTGCGAGTAGCACTTCTCACCGGGATGCGGTCCGGCGAAATTACCGGGTTGACGTGGGGACAGGTGGATCTCTCGACACGGGTTGTCACGGTGGGCCGCGCGAAAACTTCATCGGGGACCGGGCGGCAGATCCCGATGAATCCGGAACTTTTCGAGGTCTTCACGGCTCACGCGGCATGGTTCACAGACCGATTCGGCACAACCGAACCGCAACACTACCTTTTCCCTTTCGGGAAACCGATGCCGAGCGATCCCGCGCGGCCAATTACGGACATTTCCAGCGCGTGGGACGCCTTGCGGGACCATGCCGGAGTGAAGTGCCGTCTCCACGATTTGCGCCACACTGCGGCCACCAAGATGGCCGAAGCGGGCACTCCTGAGAGCACCATGCTTGCGCTCATGGGCCACATGAGCCGAGCGATGATGGAGCGGTACTCGCATATCCGAATGGCGGCGAAGCGGACGGCGGTAGAGGCGCTTTCCCTGAAACCGGCGCCGAAGGTCGAAAAGCCAGTGCCAGTCCCCACTGAGACGGCGGATTCAGATGGGGTCCCCACAAAAGTCCCCACAGTGGGCGGTTCGAAAGTGATTCAGTAGTCCGTAAGTGATTGATTCGGGTGGTGAGCGCGGTAGGAATCGAACCTACAACCTAGTGATTAAGAGTCACTTGCTCTGCCAATTGAGCTACGCGCCCGCTCTCTGAAGATGGCTGGAACCGGCGGACGCCGCAGCCCCGCCGACTGAAAGATTATAGCATTTCGCGCCCTCAAAAAAGGGGTCTGACCCCTTTTTCGGCAAGCTGGGCAATGTCCAGCAGCGCCGGCGGCGGTCCGGGCGCTTCGGCCAGCGCGTCGCGCAGCGCCGTGCGGCAGAAGGGACACGCCGTGGCAATGGTCCGCGCTCCCGTCGCCGCCAGTTCTCGCGCGCGCTCGGCGTTCACCCGCACGCCTTTCTCTTCGCCCAAAAACATCTGCCCACCGCCGGCCCCGCAACAGAACGACCGCTCGCGCGTGCGGGTGGGCTCCCTCAGTTCCGCGTACCGCCCAACCACGCGGCGCGGCTGGTCGTACACATCCCGATAGCGGCCCAGGTAGCAGGGATCGTGAAATACGGTCTTCTCCCGCGCCCCCTGCGCGGAGGGCAAGCGCGCACACAGCCGGGCCAGCAGCTCGCTGTGATGCTCGATCTCGAACGCCGCGCCGTATTCCCTCCAGTCCGTGCCGATGGTGCGCACGCAGTGCGGGCAAATCGACACCATCTTGCCCACCTTGGCCGCGCGCAGCGTCTCGATGTTGGCTTCGGCCACCTGCGACGCCGCCAGGTCGTTGCCCAGACGGCGGGCGGGATCGCCGGTACACTTTTCCTGGCGCAATACGCCGAACGTCACGCCCACGTGGCGGAGCACCCGCGCCAGGGCGAGCACGATCTCGCGGCCCTCGGGATCGTACGCGCCCATGCAACCCAGCCACAGGCAGTACTCCTGGGAGCCGTCGTAGAGCGGCAGGCCGCTTCTTTCGATGAACGCCCCGCGCTCGCTCGCGGCGAAGCCCAGCGCGTTGCCGTGGCGCTCCAGGTTGAGGAACAGCCGCGCGCCGCGGTCGTCTTCCCACTTGCCGGTATTCACCGCGCCGCGCCGCAGGCCGACGATCAGCGGCAAGTGCTGAACGCCCACCGGACATTGATACTCGCAGGCGCCGCAGGTGGTGCACTGAAACGCGGCGTCCGCGGAGATGTGCTTTCCCAGAAGCGGGGCCTCGGCGGCCGGGCCGAATTCGTTGAGGTAGCCGCGCAGCCCCAGCACGATCTCCTTGGGGTTGAGCGCCTTGCCCGTGCGGTTGGCCGGGCAATGCTCGGTGCATCGGCCGCACTCCACGCAGGCGTAGGCTTGGAGCGCGTCGATGCGCGTGACATCCTTGCCGGTGTCCAGGCCGAAATCCTCGTCGCCCGAAAGCGGCGGGATGCGGCTGAAACCGTCGCGGCGCAGAAACACCGCGATGGGGCCGAGCGCCAGGTGCAAGTGCTTGGTATGCGGGATCAGCGGCAGAAACACCAGCAGCGCGGCGGTGTGCAGCCACCAGCAGGCGCGGCCGCCCGCGGTGCTCCCATCGCCGATCCACAGCCCGCCGAGGTACGTCGCCATCAGCAGAAAAATCAGGAGCGCGATGAAGCCCGATTCCGGCGATACCGTTCCCAGCCAGCGCGGACGCACCACGAAGCGGCGCACGGACAGTCCCGCGATGGCCACCGCTACCGCCACCGCCCACACCGCCACGAAACCCAGGTACCAGGCGCCGGCGCGGCTCGCGGGATCGAGGAAGCGCAGCCCGAAGGCGCTGGCGAAGTGGTTGAGAGTGACCGGCGCGAACGCCACGAATCCCCAGAAGACGAAGGCATGTGCGATGCCGGGCAGCGGACGCTCGCGGATCACACGCGCCTGCGCCATCACTTCCCACACGAACCGGCGGATGCGCGGGCCGGCCGGCCGGACCTCGAAATCGGGCGTGGGGCGCGACCGCCGGATGGTATCGAGCGGCTTGCGCACCCGCAGTCCGAACCACCCGGCCGACGCAGCCGCGGACACCACCAGGATCGCGCGTTCCAACCAGGATGCGGCGTTCATAACCATGTGGCCACCGGCGGGAAATTCGAGGGTAACATGTGCCGCGGCCACGGGCCGGGTAGAATAGACGTTTTGGGGGTCATTTGCGAATAGTCGTTTCCGGGGCCGCCGGATTCATCGGATCTCACCTGTGCGACCGTCTGTTGCAGGAAGGCCACGCGGTGCTGGGGCTGGACAGTTTTCTGACGGGAAGCCCGCGCAACGTCGCTCACCTGGCCGGCGAATCCCGCTTCCAGTTGCGCGAGCAGGATATCACGCAGCCTTTTTCCATCGAGGGGCCGGTGGATCGCGTGGTCAACATGGCGTCTCCGGCCAGTCCCAGGGACTACCTGGAGCACCCCATCGAAACCCTGGATGTGGGCTCGGCCGGAACGCGCCGCATGCTGGACCTGGCCGTGGCCAAGGGCGCGCGCTTCCTGACCGCCTCGACCTCGGAATGCTACGGCGACCCGCTGGTCCACCCGCAGGCCGAGACCTACTGGGGCAACGTGAACCCGGTGGGTCCGCGCTCCTGCTACGACGAAAGCAAGCGCTTCGCCGAGGCCCTCACCATGGCCTACCACCGCACGCACGGGCTGCGAACCAACATCGCGCGCATCTTCAACACCTATGGCCCGCGTATGAAACTGGACGACGGCCGCGTGGTCCCCGCCTTTCTCGATGCCGCGCTGCGCGGCGCCCCGCTGACGGTTTTCGGCGATGGATCGCAGACGCGCAGCTTCTGCTACGTGAGCGACCTGGTGGACGGCCTGTGCAAGTTGATGCTCTCCGAGGAACGCTACCCCGTCAACCTCGGCAACCCGCGCGAAATGACCATTCTGGAGTTTGCCCGGCACATCCTGCGCGTTACCGGGGCGTCGTCCGAGATCGTTTTCGACAGCCTGCCCGAGGACGACCCGCAGCAGCGCCAGCCGGATATCGCCAAGGCGCGCGCCCTGCTGGGATGGGAACCGGCGGTGGATCTGGACGACGGGCTGGCCATTACGGTGGAGTATTTCCGCGGCGTGCAGGCAAGCGCCGCCGCGCCGCCGCAGACGCCAGGGAACTAACGGAAGAACTGGCATTGGAACGACGTTCTGATTTATTATCAACAGGTTAATGAATAGGCGAGCCTCTCTGCTTGCGCTTCCTGGAGATTATACGTATAATACTACGTAGAGACGTCATTGGAGGCGTCCGGGAGTTCAGGATGTCCGCCCCAACTACGGTATTTCGAGATGCGATCTTCACCGCCACGGATCTCAATCGTCGCGCGGGTCATGTTCTGGACGAGGCTGCGAACCGGCCCGTAACGATCACTCGCAACGATGAGGCTTTCGCGCTTCTCGATCGGAAGGTCGCTTCCCGAATGGTGGAGGCCGCTTCGAACGCCAGACTGATGGTTGACCTGGTCACGGCGATCTCGATGTATAGCCTGGCCGGCGCGCAGATCCCAGCCGGACACGCATTCGAGTGGCTCAACGCGTTCGATATCGATGAACTCAGGACTTTTCTGACCGAGGCGCATGTTTCCTTCCGACGTGCGGGGGATGCCGAAATTTCCTGGGACTGCTTTGAAGCCGTGCTCCATGAGTGGCACGAGAGCGCCATAGCCACCCGCAGTACCGCGCTGGCCGCCGCATTCTCGGGACCGGGTGAAGAGGTTCAGCTTACGCAGCCGGTCTTGACGGCCACCGGCTGCACCAGCCCCGATGCCTGAAGAGTCGCTGGCCGTGCCGCCAAAGGCGGACGCGGGCGCCACAGCGATGTGGACGTTGGTCGCGCGTAACGAGCGCGTGAACCGCGCCTGGATAAACCTGACAAGGACGGCCGGCGAGAACGCCGCGAAGTGTTACGACTATCTCCGCACGACGCCCATGGTCCCCAGGCCGCGGCGCGCTTTTCCGCTCCGGGGAAAGCGATATGCGGGAGCTTGGGAATATGAAGTCACTGGCGGCGACCGGGTTTTCTACGTTCCCGATCCCAAGCTCGGAAAGGTGACCGTCTATTACGCGGGTCCACACCCGGAGCCGGCGCCACTGCCACCAGGCGATTCCGGCGGGGCGTAGCACCCGCAAGTCCGGACGACGGGCCGGCCCTCACGGTGGAGTATTTCCGCGGCGTGCAGGCAAGTGCCGCCGCGCCTCCGCTACACTAAAGGTCGAGCCTGTGCCGTAACCCGCCCGGGTGGCGAAACTGGCAGACGCAAGGGACTTAAAATCCCTTTCGCCGTAAGGCGAGTGTGGGTTCGATCCCCACCCCGGGCACCATCCCCCCGCCACCACCAGCCGAGCGCGGCCGCCGCTCCCAAGCGCGCCGTTCAGCGTGGGCGCGGTCCAGCGGGAGACGCCACTCGATCCGGCCCGCTTCCTCCGCGTTTCGCGAGTTGCCGCGGGCGCTGGATGGTTGAAGCCGGAGCGCGCAAGGCGGATAGGCTGCCCCCGTCGGGAGAGTCGAATACAAGTTACCATTCGAACCATGGCCAAGCTTGTGGAAGTCAGTCATCGCATCGAGCCCGGCATGAAGACCTACCCTGGGTTGCCCGAACCCAGGGCCGAAATCCTCCTGGACTACGACGCTTCCCGCGAGCGCTATGCCGGAAAGGCGGAGTTTCTGATCGCCTCGTTGCATCTGTGCGGCAACACCGGCACATACGTGGACTCGCCGCGCCACCGGCATCGCGGCGGCGCCGACCTGGCGGAGCTTCCCCTCGAATCGGTGGCTCACGTTCCAGTGGTCAGGGTGGACGCCCGCGGGCAGCCGGAGGCGCGCGGCCTGGGCGCAGAAGTTTTCGCGGACGTGGATGCCGCCGGGAAGGCCGTGCTGGTGGACACGGGTTGGTCCCGCCACTGGCGCACGGACCGCTACTTCGAAAACAACCCGTACCTGACGGCCGGCGCCTGCGAACTTCTGGTGGCGCGCGGCGCACGTTTCGTGGGCATCGACTCGCTCAACATCGACGACATCGGGGACCCGTCGCGTCCGGCGCATACCATCCTGCTGGGCGCCGGCATTCCGATTTGCGAGCACATGACTAACCTGGACGCGCTGGCTCCCGAGGGCGGCTTCCTCCACGCGGTCCCGATCGCGTGGGTGGGCGGCGCGACGTTTCCGGTGCGGGCGTACGTGGTGTACCCGGTTTGACCCGCGCATTCCCGATGTCGCACCGCTTTGGTGCATAATGGTGACATGAGGACGAGCAACAAGACGGTACGGCAGAGCGTCAGCTTGCCGTCCAAGGTCGCGGTGCATGTCCGCAGCCTGGCGAAGGCCCGCAGGCTAAGCGCGAACAGGATGATGGTTGAACTGATCGAGCGCGGCATTGAGGCCGAGAAGCGTAAGCACCAGGAGTTTTTCGACCTTGCCGAGCGCTTCCGCGCCGCTACCGATCCCGAGGAAGTCAGGCGCCTGGGCGATGAAATGGGCCGCACGGTCTTCGGAGGTTGATGCCTGGAATCGACAATTGGGACAGCCTGCCGGCGGCCGTGCGCCAGCACCTGATTGACCGGATGCGCGACCGGGCGATCGGCATGGCCGACCTCAACCGGCTTCGCCGCTGGGTCGAATCGAAACCGGAAGTGCCGGAGGGTGACTGATACAAGGACTTTGGTTCGTTCAAAATTTGCGGCCACGGCTCGCTCCCGAAGACGTTTCTGCTCCGCGGCCAGGCGGCCAAGGGAACCCAGGTCTGACCGAGTGGCAAATGTGGCGGAACTTCGAGGAACGATATGGCAAAATCGAGCCGGGAAATCGAGAGGAGTTCGGGGAACGTTTTCGCCGACCTCGGACTAGCGGACGCCGGCGAACGGCAGACATAGGTTCGTCTGGCCATGGCGATCAATGGCCTCATCGAGCGGCGCGGGTTGCCACAGGCAACAGCCGCGCTTTTGGGCATCGGCCAGCCCAAGGTCCCGGCGCTCCCCGGAGCCATCGTAGACCCGCATCGACCGCGCCGGTGAATGGGCGAAACGGGCGCTTAACGTCTCCACCATCGCGCCGCATCACCGGCAACGCCGCGCCAGGCCGCCCAAATCGCGTACCGCTCCGCGCGAGGCGCTGGTCGCCAGCGCCGCATATGCCTGCAGCGCGGCGGAGACCGTGCGTTCGCGCGCCGCGGGTTTCCAGGCGTCCGGCCCCTTCGATTCCATGGCCTCCCGGCGGCGGTTGAGTTCGGCCTCGCCGATTGCCAGGCGAATCGACCGCTGGGGAATATCGATCTCTATCCGGTCGCCGTCCTCCACCAGCGCCAGTGCGCCGCCTTCCGCCGCTTCCGGCGAGACGTGGCCGATCGACAGACCGGCAGTCCCGCCGGAGAAACGGCCGTCCGTAATCAGCGCGCAACGCTTTCCAAGGCCCTTCGATTTCAGGTAGCTCGTCGGATACAGCATTTCCTGCATGCCCGGCCCACCCTTTGGGCCTTCATACCGGATGACGACCACGTCACCCGCCCGAACCCGGTCGCCGAGAATGCCCTCCACCGCGTCGTCCTGGCTCTCGAAGATGCGCGCGGGGCCGGAAAAGACCAGGTTCGAGGAATCCACTCCGGCCGTCTTCACGATGCAGCCTTCCTCGGCCAGGTTGCCGTACAGCACGGCCAGTCCGCCATCCCGGCTGAACGCGTGTTGGGCGTCGCGCACGGCTCCCAGTTCGCGGTCCAGGTCCAGGCTCTCGTAGCGCGCTTCCTGGCTGAACGGAAGCGTGGTGCGGACGCCGCCCGGCGCCGCGCGGTAGAACCGCTCCACCTCCGGATCGCGGCTGCGGCGGACGTCCCAGCGCTCGATGGCGTCGCCCATGGTGGGTGCATGAACCGTGTACGCGCTTCGATGGATCAACCCGAGCCGGTCGAGCTCCCCGAGGATGCCCAGAATGCCGCCGGCGCGATGCACGTCTTCCACGTGAACGACCGGCGAGGACGGAGCCACCTTGCACAGATTCGGAACGCGGCGCGACAGCCTGTCGATATCCGCCATGGTGAACGGCACGCCCGCTTCCTGGGCCGCCGCCAGCAAGTGCAGCACCGTGTTCGTGGAGCCGCCCATGGCGATGTCCAGAGTCATGGCGTTCTCGAACGCCTCCAGCGTTGCGATCGCGCGTGGAAGCGCCGACGTGTCGTCCCGCTCGTAAAAGCGGCGGGCCATTTCCACGATTGTGCCGCCCGCCTGGCGGAACAGACCAGCCCGGTCCGCGTGGGTGGCGACCAGCGTCCCATTCCCCGGCAGGGCCAGGCCGAGCGCCTCCATCAGGCAATTCATCGAATTCGCGGTGAACATCCCCGAGCAGGACCCGCACGTCGGACACGCCGAGCGCTCCATTTCCGCGGTGGCTTCATCGCTGACGCTCGGATCGGCGGCGGCCACCATCGCGTCTATCAGGTCGATGTACCGCACGGAGTCGCCCTGGCGGATCTTCCCCGCCTCCATGGGGCCGCCGGAAATGAAGATCGCCGGAATGTTCAGCCGCAGCGAGGCCATCAGCATGCCCGGCGTGATTTTGTCGCAATTCGAAATGCAGACCAGGGCGTCGGCGCAATGGGCGTTGGCCATGTACTCGACGCTGTCGGCGATCAGTTCCCGCGACGGAAGGCTGTAGAGCATGCCGCTGTGTCCCATGGCGATGCCGTCGTCGATGGCGATGGTGTTGAACTCCTTGGCAACGCCGCCCGCGCGTTCGATCTCGCGGGCAACCAGTTGTCCGAGGTCCCTGAGGTGGACGTGTCCCGGAACGAACTCCGTGAAGGAATTCACGACGGCGATGATCGGCTTTCCGAAATCGCCGTCCTTCATTCCGGTTGCGCGCCAGAGGCTGCGTGCCCCGGCCATGTTCCGGCCGTGCGTGGTGGTTCTTGAACGATAAGCAGGCATTTCTTTCCAGTGTACGCGGGTCGGGCCGCTTTGGGTTGGGGGGTGAGCGGAGCATGTGGCTGCGTGACTCCCCGCGGACCTGGCAGGCAGTCCAATCGGGGACGGCTAACGGCGATGGACATAAGAGCTGCCAGTCGAGACCCGATCCATGCAAAAATGTGGATGTGACCACGTACACCGTTGTGATTCACGAAGAGGCGGAAGGTGGCTTCTGGGCCGAGGTGCCGGCTTTGCCGGGCTGTTACTCCCAAGGGGATTCAGTTGCAGAGCTACTGGAGAACGTGCGGGAGGCAATCGCCGGCGTGCTGGACGTCATGAAGGAGCAGGGAAACCGGCCAGAATCGAACATTCAGATCCTGGATGTCGCTGTGTGAAGCCGATCACCGGCGTCGAACTGGGCCGTCTGCTTGAGAGCAAGGGCTGGACACTCCAGCGGATTTCCGGCAGCCATCAGATCTACACGAAGCCCGGAGAGCGAAAGACCCTCTCTGTCCCGGTCCACGGGAATAGCAATCTCAAACCGGGGCTTGCGAACCGCCTGGCCCGCGACGCCAACCTGCGGTGGTAGGCGGGCGGGCGGGTAGGTTGCAATTCGGCCACGGTGCGGTCGGTAGACGCTGCACGAGAATTCGGAGAAGAGGGCGCCACCATGGGGCGTAGGTATTCTACGGGCCGCGCCCGGGCACGAGCTTGCCTGTGGCGTCTCCTGTGGATAGAGTGGAGTTGTGACTGCAGTCGAGGCGTACGAATTGACAAGCCACGGAGGTTCGACCGACTTTGCGCGGCTAATCGGTGCGTGCGAGTCGTTCGGACCATATTGTCTGATCGGTGGTTTAGCCGTCAATTGCTACGTCGAGCCAGTGTACACGCTGGATGCCGACATCGTCATGATCGCGGCCAGTCTGCCCGAGCTGACGGCACACCTCGAAGCGCACGGCTTCAAAACCGATTTGCAAGAACACTCGCTGAACGCCGTGGCGCCTGGAAGCGATCTTCGGATTCAGTTCACGACCGACGAACGGTACCGGACGTTCCCGGCGCGATCAGTGGAGGCCAATGTTCTGGGAGTCCGCGTGAAAGTCGCTTGCCGGGAGGATGTTACCCAGGGTAAGCTCTGGGCGTACGGCGACCCCCACCGGCGGCTGAGCAAGCGCAAGAAGGACGAACTGGACCTGATACGGCTCGCCGAGGCCTACCCCGAGCTGAAGGCTCTGTACCCCGGTGAACTGCGGGAGCAACTCGAACGCGGGTAAGAAAGACGCGTGGAGGGGCAGGACTTGGCTACGACTGGCAGTCTCCGAGACGCGCGTTACGTGGCCATGTGGGAGGGTTCCGGCTTGTCCTTCCCCAACGCCGCCGCACTTGGTCCAGCATCCTGACTCCCCGTGGGAAGCGCCGTTCGCGTCGGCCGCCAGCGCCTTGTCCAGACAGTTGAAGTGTGGTCCAATCCCTGTTAGGTGGAATGAACATCCCGAGGTGTATCGGCGCCTTGAAGAACCCAGCCAAGGGCCGAGGCGGCTCTGACGCGCTACGACAGATGCTGCGAGCCGCAACGAAGGTGCGAATGCCCGAGCAGAAAACCCACGACCTGTACGACTTCATGCGGCAGATTGACGCAGAGATGGCTGCTGAGTACAACCGAATCCGGAAGCGTACTGCCGAGGACCCTGGCACTGCTGGAGACCAGGGTGAGGAGAATTGGGCGGAACTCCTGCGAGAGTGGCTTCCGCGTACATAAGAGGTAGTCACGAAGGGCCGCATCATTAGCCAAGAGGGCGCCACGAGTCCCCAGATCGATGTGCTCGTTTTGAAAGGCACGTATCCCAAAAGACTGCTGAACAAGAAGCTCTATCTCGCCGCGGGGATCGCTGCCGCGTTTGAGTGCAAGACCACCCTGAGGGCGCCGCACATTACGAAAGCCGTGGAGAACTGCACGAAGATCAAGGGCTTGTACCCGAATCGGATCGGTACTCCGTACAAGGAATTGCACTCGCCGCTTGTCTATGGCTTGCTGGCCCACTCTCACGTGTGGAAGGGCGGGAAGGCGGCGCCCGCGCAGAACGTCGAGCAACGGCTGCAAGAGGCTGATGCTTTGCACGTGTCTCATCCTCGTCTGCAGCTCGACATGTTGTGTGTTGCGGATCTCGCCGCATGGATATCCTCAACGATGGTGTTCCTGGGCCCGCGCCAGGTGCCCGATTGGTCGGCGTTGGAACCGATCTGTGGTCGGGACGGCTCAGCAGGCAGCTCGTACAACGCCTACACCCGTACGCACGAGCAACAGGTCCAGCACTTCACTCCAATCGGTGTGCTCGTCTCGCATCTCACGCGGAAACTTGCGCGGGAGGATGCGTCGCTTCGTGATCTCGCCGACTACTATCGGAGCGTTAAGATTGCGGGATTCGGCACGGGGCCCATGCGGATGTGGCCCAGTTCGATTTATAGCGAGGGAATTCGCCCACGTGTTGAGGCGGGCTTGCAGTCCGGGGAACCGTGGGATGATTGGAACCTTTGCTTCGAATGAGAGTGTGAAGGCTCCGCTCACGCAGAACACCTCCGGACAGGCCCGGCATCCGTCCGGAACGTCGCCAGAAAGTACCTGTGCCGGCCGCGGTCTCCAACCGCGTTCCGGAGGATAGCGCGAGATTGCCTGGCAAGAAGTCTCCTTCCAACTCCAGCCGAACGGTGACGCGCCCCGAAGCCAAATGCCGCTACACCGCATCCCACGGACTCAAGATCTCAACGCCCAGGCCCTCGTAGTCCCTGACATTTCGCGTCACCATCGTCAGACCGTGCTCCAGCGCTGTGGCTGCCAAAATGCCGTCCGCCATACTGAGCGGGCGGCCAGCTACTTGGCGCTGGGCGCTCAACACGCCCCATCGGTCGGCGATAGCCTGCGTCACGGGCAGTATCCGCCCCGTGAACAGTGGCAGGACCTCGCCCTCGAGCCAATCTTGAAGCCGGGATCGCCGTTTGCCCTTGGGCAGGACGGTAATCCCCTTCCGTAGCTCGCCTATGGTGATAACACTCAAATGAAGGACTGCGTCTTCCTGCGCGGAAACCCAGGCATCCACCCGAGGGTCCGGGCGGGTGCGAATCATCTCCGACGGGATGTTCGTGTCGAGCAGAAAACCGCTCATAGAACGATGGGACGGCCGGGGGACGGATCGCGGGTGAAATCCAGGTCGTCCGCCAGACCCCTGACCTTCGCGCACACCGCGGCAAACGTGCGCTTGCGAGAGATCTCATCCGGCAACGCCGGCGCGCTCTGCTCGGCGAGTTCCAGCAACCAGCGGTCCACGGTCAGGCCGCGGGCGTGCGCCAGCTCTTGAAAGCGGGCGGCGCGGTCGTCGGGAATTTCGATGGATACGTTCATGGCGTACACCCCCTCTCCTCTCACATTATCGGATGCGCGCCCCGTTGTCACCCTCTCCCGCCCCCATAAATCACCCGCAGCACGCTCCTAACATACTGCTCGCCGGTAAGTCCCTCGCGCGCCGCCTCGGGAAACTTAACTAGCCCCTGGAAATACTCCGCCAGGTCCCCGAACAGCTCGATGCGCGCCAGCGGCTCGTAGCCGTCTCGCCGCGATACGGCCCGCACGGCGATGCTCACCGCCTCCGCGCTCGCGAGACTTCGCAGCCTCGCGGCCAGGTGCGGATACGCCAGCAGGGAATTGTACTTGGCCGGCGCAATTTGCTCCAGATCGGGAGCTTGCGGCGTGCGAATGCGGGCCACGATGGTGCCCGCCGCCAGGTCGCCCAGCCGCTGGCAATTGCGGCTGAAGAAGCAGGCCAGGCCGCCTACCAGGTAGATCGCGGGCAGCATGTCCACCAGCCGCAGCAGGTTGCGCAGAATCACCTGCGAAAGCTGCAAGCGCAGGCCCTGGGCATCCACCACGCGCAGGCCCACCACCCGCTTGCCGAGAGTCTGGCCGTGCCACCGCCATTCCAGCGCGATCCCATAGCCCACCGAGATCGCGAAATAGAGAATCACGGAGATGGCGGTGCCCCAATCCTGGTTCACCTTCGCCAGCCACTCGCAGGCTTTGCCCGCCCCTTTGGAAAGCGCAATGATCGCCGCGGCATCCACCATCCAGGCCAGTGCGCGCGTCACCGGCGAGGCGAGATCGTACGAAAACTCCACGCCCTCGGGCGTTTCGATGGTGAGCGATGTGGCGCGCCCTTCGCTCATTCGCGGCCCACCCATCCCAGGAAGAAGGAAAGCGCCGCCAGTTCGCACAACCCGAAGGCGATCTTCAGACCGTACGGAATCACCGGCTGGTGATATTGCGACACGAACGCTTCCACGATGCCCGCCCAGATCAGCAGCACCGCCGCGCCCGCCACGATGGCCACCAGGTCGCCCGAGACCGCCCGCAACCTCCGGACGCGCGGCGTGCGGTCGCCCCATCCGATCAGCGCGCCGGCCAGGATGAAGCCCGCCTGTCCGCCCAGCAGAATCGCCGGGATCTCGATGGACCCGTGCGGCAGCAGCCAGCCCGCCAGAAAAACGCCCTGCCCGCCCACGATGTAATCCGTCGCCACCGCGCCCAGAATCACCCCGTTGTAGAACAGCAGGATCAGCGTTCCCGCGCCGTACGTCACGCCCAGCGCCAGGGCCATCACGGTCACCTGGGTATTGTGCGTCATCAGTTGCGCGGCGAAGGATGCCTTGACGCCTTTGAGCGGGTCCTCCTTGGCGCTCTCTTCCTTGGCGACGCGCTCCGCGGGCGGGACCATCAGGCCGGAAAACGGCATCAGGATCGCCTTGTTGCGCGGGTCCACGTGCAGCGCGAACCAGCCGAAGGCGCACCCCAGCAAGGTGACCCCCACCGCCAGCCGGAACGCCGCCAGATGACGCCGGAACGCCCGTGGAAACTCGAGCACGGCGTTCTTCCAGCGAATCTTAACGGGGGCGCGGGTTTCGTGGATTTCCGAGTACGCGCGCGATACCAGCGATTCCAGAAACGCCCGCAGCCCCGGCTCGGTGGCGAAGGTGTCCAGCCGCGACAGGTCGGAGGAGCAGCGCTCGTACAGGTAGTGCAGACGCTCGATTTCGGCCAGCGGCAGGCGCCGCTCCGGCTCGGTTTCCATCTTCGCCAGCACGGCGTGCAACTCGTCCCAGTAGGCCCGTTCCGCCGCTACGAAGCGCGGAAGATCGATGATCATAGAGCCTGCCTCCGCTTCACGTCCAGGTAACCCGACGCCACCTGCGTCTTGATGCGCTCGGCGTCCGTGACGGTCAGCTTCACGCCGCGGTTCTGCAAGGCGATCCGGAGCGCGCGCATGCGGTTGCACAAGATCTGGCCGGCCAGGCCGGAGTAGAGCGCATCCCGGTCGGCGGGCGGCTCGCCGGTGTAGAGCGGATGCAGGGCCGCGGTTGCGCCGCACGTTGACCAGCACCAGGTGGCGCCGCGCCAGCAGCGGGATGTCGCGCTCGAAGACTTCGGCCAGCAGCGCGTCGTCAAGCGACGTGAAGAAGACCAGCAGCGAGCGCCGCCGCAGATTGAGCTGCAGGCTGGTGAAGACGTCGCGAAAATCGGGGCTCACGCGCTCCGCCCGCAGATTGTAAATGGTCTCGCGGCACAGCCGGAAATGGTCCATGCCGTTGCGGGCGCGCACGAACTTATGAGTGCGGTCGCTGAACGTCACCAGTCCGAAGCGGTCGCCCTGCTTCTCCGCCACCAGCGCCAGGTGCAAAGCCGCGTCCACGAAGGATTCCAGAATCCCTTCGCGCGCCGACAGCCGCGACGAATCCAGGATCGCGTAAACTTCCTGCGCGTGCTCCACGCGGTACAGCTTCACCGCCGGAAAGCCCCGCTTGGCGGTGGCCTTCCAGTGGATGTCTTCGAAACTGTCGCCCGGCAGGTAATGGCGCAGGTGCTCGAATTCCCTGCCCTTCCCCACCTGCCGCCGCACGCGCAGGCCGGTATTGGCGGTGCGCAGGAACAGCCCCGCCGTGGCGTGGTCGCGCAGGTTGGGATAGACGCGGAAGGAAAACTCCAGCGGCCGCGGCTGGCGGGCCAGCCACAGGCCCAGCGGCGAACCGGCTTCCACGTGCAGTTCCCGCAGGGGATGATCGCCGCGCGCACGGCCGGTGCACGGCCACTCCACTTGCGACGCGCCGGGCGGAGCGGACACATCGAGCACCGGCGAATCGGTCTCGATGCCCGGTGGCGGGATGACGCCCAGGCGCAGCAGGCAGGCCGCGTCTCCGCGGTTTTCGATGGTGACCGGGAACGCCGCCGCCACGTCCTTGGTGAAGCGAATGAAGGGCGGAGCGCTCAGCGAAATTCCGGCAATGTGCCGCAGGGCCGCAACCGCATCGTACATCGCCACCGCGGCGCAAGCCACCAAACCCGCAACGCAGGCCACGGTCATGCTCGGGAACATCCCGCCGAGCGAGGCCAGCGGCAGCGCCACCGCCACGGAAACCAGCAGCAGACGTGGAGCGGGAGCTAGCACGGCGGACCCTCCGCACGTCCATGCTTTGTCGCGCGCCGCGCCGGTCTTATGTGGGGCAGGCTTTCAGCCTGCGGCGGGTTTTCAACCCGCCCGGCGAGCTGGTCTCGCCTGCGCGCGAGACGAACTGGCCCCCGGCAGCCCGGAACATCCCGCGCGGTTCGGTTGCGGCTATGCCGCTCTGCCGGGCAGGTTGTCAACCTGCGGCGGACCCCAAGGGGGTAACCCGCTAATCCGCCCGCCGGGGTTTGTACGCGGCCGGGCCACTCGGGTTTCCCGGGCCTCGGGGGACGGGTGCTCGCCAACACAGGCGAGCTTCGCTCGCCTGGCCGATTAAAAATCGGCCGTAGGTTGAAAACCTGCCCCACAGAACCGGCGCGTGCAGGGGACTCGCTGCGCAGCGGGACAAGGCGTGGCTTCATCTTGGCACCGGCACTTCGTGCAGAATGCGGTCCAGCACCTCGGTCGCGCGCACGCCCTCCAGTTCCGATTCGGGACGCAGCAGCAGGCGGTGTTCGAGCACCGGCAGGGCCACCGCGCGGACGTCGTCGGGGGTCGTGAAGTCGCGCGCCGAAAGCGCCGCCCAGGCCCGCGCCGCGCGCAGCAGCCCCTGCGTGGCGCGCGGGCCGGCGCCCACCAGAATGGCGTCGTCGGTGCGCGTGCGGCGCACCACCTGCACCGCGTAGTCCACCAGTTGGTCGCTCACCTGCACCGTTTCCAGCACGCCGCGCAGCGCGGCCAGGTCGGCCTCGGCCAGGCACGGCGTCACCTCGCCCCGCTGCAATACGGCTTCCGGAGCGTCGCCGCCCAGCGATCGCCGGCCGAGCGAAAGCTCTTCGTCGTTGGCCGGCCAGCCCATGTTGATCTTGAGCATGAAGCGGTCCTTCTGCGCCTCGGGCAACGGATACGTGCCCTCGCTCTCGATGGGGTTCTGCGTGGCGAATACCGTGAAGTTCGGCGACAGGCGGAAACTCTCGCGGTCGATGGTCACGGTTCGTTCCTGCATGGCTTCGAGCAGCGCCGACTGCGTCTTGGCGGGCGCGCGGTTGATCTCGTCGGCCAGCAGGAACGTAGTGAACAGCGGTCCCTTGACCAGCGAGAATTCGTTGCGCTGCAGGTTGAACACGTTGGTCCCGGTGATGTCCGCCGGCATCAGGTCAGGGGTGAACTGGATGCGCTTGAATTCCGAACCCAGCACCGCGGCCAGGGTGCGCGCCAGCAGCGTCTTCCCCAATCCGGGGACGCCTTCGATGAGCGCGTGCTGATTGCAGAGCACCGCCACCAGCGAATAGCGGATGGCCTCCTCCTGCCCGATGATGACCTTTTGGATACCGGCAATCGCGGTGTCCATGACGGATTGAAACTGTTCGAAGTTCAAAGTTCTCCTTTCGCGTGCAACAGAGCCTGGATTTCGCGCGTGGCCTCCACCGGCCGCCCGGCCGAGGCGGCCAGGATGTCTTCGGCCCGCTTCCGGCGCTCGGGCGAAACCTCACCCCCGTTCGCGCTCAGCCACTCCCGCCAGCAGACCGCGGCCAATTGCGCGGGTGGAATGTGCCGCTTCAAGAGCGTCAGCAGCCCGGCCTGCGAGGTCCTCCCGATCGAGCGCTCGCCCGCGCGGGCCGGCTCGGGCGGGGGAAAGCTGGATGCGCTCCTCCAGATGAACAGCACCGCCGACAGCGCCAGCCCGATGGCCAGGCCCATCAGACGGAACTGGCGCGCCAGTCCCACCACGCTCCCCGATTCGGCAATACCCAGGTGCTCCTCGTCGAAGACGATCCGCCGGTACCCGCCGAGCGCCTCGGCCACTTGCCGCAGGCGGTCCAGGGCGACCGCGGATTGATTCGTGAAGTCCGAGCTTTCCGCCATCAACACCACGCTGCCCTTGCCGAAATCGCGTTCGATGGCCAGAATCTTCGAGCCGATCTGCTCGCGGACCCTCCAGCCTTCGGCCTGGCCGAAATAAAGCGGGTGCGGGTTCTTCGCGTCGGAGTCGATTTTGAGGCTCACCTTCCACATAGTCCGGATGGGCGGGTCCTGAGGAGTCGCCGCTTTGGGTTTCTGCTTCGCGTCCTTGGCCTTCGGCTCCTCCGGATGGTCGAGGTCCGCTTGCGTGGGCCGGGAGCCGTCGGGATCGATCCACATGGCCACCACCACCCGGTTGCCGCGCGCGGCCATCCGCTCCACCGGACCGAGGAAGAGAGCGTAATTCCAGTCCACCTGCATCGGCTTCATCCCCAGCAGCACCAGCGTGGCGCCATCGCGCGGCAAAAACTCGAATGGCAGGAAACTGCGCTCCACCGTGATCCCCGGCAGCTTCCCCAGGCTGTCGAAGAGCAGCCTGGCGCCCATGCCGTCGGTGCGCATGGTGGAGAATTCCGGGTAGAGCTCGCCCGAGGCAAACTGCCGGTTGAACAGGCCGATCACGCCCCACAGGAAGACCGCCGCGGCCGCCAGCGCCAGCGCCCACGATCTCGACGCGCGGCTCATGCGGCGGCTCCGGCGCTCAAAAGAGTCTTGATTTCTTCCGCCCGCTGGCGGAACCGTTCGGCGTCCTCCTGGAGAACTTCGTGCAGGCCGTACCACGCGCGTTCGAATGCCCGCACGTTCGCGGAGAACAGCTCGCGCGCTTCCGGCGCCTCCCGCGCCCGGCGCCGCAGTTCCATCTCGAATTCGCGGTTGGTCTTGCCGGGATGGATGCCGAGGAACTCCCGCCGTCCCAGCCATGCCAGGTTGGCCAGAAAGAACGCCCGCAACGCCAGGCGCAAGTTCCCTTCGGCCATCGCGCGTTCCGCCATCTCCAGCCATCCGGCTTCGGGGAGGCGGTCGGCGGTGAGCCCTTCATCGTCCAGCTTGATGGCCGCGGCGGAAGGACGCGCGGCGGTTGTGGTTTTGATGCGGCGCAGCCTGTGGGCACGCCAAAGCACCCAACCCGCCATCGCCAGCGCCAGCCCGATCATCGCCCAGACGCTCCAGTGCAACGCGGCGGCCGGCGCCTGTCCGCCCGGTAGGGATCCCAGGCCCAGCCCGCCGAAGATCCACCGCAGCAGCTTGGCGATTTCCATCCCCATCCACTTGACCGCGGACTGCACGGCGGCGATGGCGCGATCCGTCGCCAGGATGATCCAGGGCGTATCGGAGACGGCGGTGGCCGGCGGAGGAATCCTCCAGTTGTACTCGGGCGATTGCATGGTCTGGCGCACGGCCCGTTCCAGTTCCCGCGGAGCCACGGAATCGGCCGCCCGCGCCGCAATCGGCAACACCGCCAGCGCCAGCGCCACCGCGGCCGCCGCCGCTCCCTTGGCCATGGCCGCGCGCACGCGCCTGAGGCCGGCGCGCAAATCCTCGCCGGTCCCCATCGACTCTCCCTGGAAGCAGCGCAGACAATAGACCGCCTGCACGAAGGGATCGAAAACCAGCCAGGTCGCGGCCAGCACCAGCAGCAGGAAGAGACGGTTCCAGATGTAGCTCTCGCCGGCGCGGCTGAATACCGACTCGTACCCCGTCAGCATCTTGACGAGTTGCGGCAAAGTGGCGAAAACCAGCGTGACATTCAGCAAGGCGACGAGCGACAGCAGCAGCAGCAGGGTCTGCAGCAGGAAGCACTGGAACCTGTCGATGCCCGAAAGGCGCCGCGCCTGGGAGATCGCCTCGATCGGGTCCAGGTCCTCGCGGTCCGCCAGCACCGGGGCATAGCGGTAGAACGCCACCACGCGGGCGAACGGGTACACGGCCGCCAGCGCGATGGGCAGCATCGGCAGTTTCGTGGCCCCGAGAAACGCCTGATTGCCCACCAGGCGCCAGACCCTCCGCCGGTTCCACGGCCGCTCGGGGGCGCCGCTGAGTTGGCGGTGCAAGCGGCCGGCGAACACCGCGCGCCAGCAGTTCATCCAGATCAGCAGCAGCGCCACCGCCAGCGATTCCGCGGCGCAGGCGAGATCCGGCACGGGCGGGTGCGTCAGGCGGTTCCAGAAAACCAGCAGCCCCAGGGCCAACGGCACACTGCCGATCCAGTGGCACAGCAAGGTATCGAGCGGAGCGCGGCGCAGCAGGTGCGCGGCGTCTTCCAGCAGCGCGAGCGGCCCGGGCTGTTCTAACGGCCTTGCCATGCCATGCGTTCCAAGCGCTCGGTGACGGTGATGATGCCTTCGGCGGCCCCGAAGAAGATGGCCCAGGCCAGCGCCACGCCGGCCAGCGTCAGGCCCGCGGCCGACAGACGGCGCAGCCTGCCGCGCCGGTCCGCCCCGGCCTGCGCCGCGTTGCGGAGGCACGCGGCGCATAACAGCCGGGTATCGTGCTCGGTGACGCACTCGCGGCAGAAACTGCGCCCGCACTGCGGGCACCGGCACACCGCCTCGCGCGCCTCGTGATTCCAGCAACGATTTTGGATGGGCGGGCTGGTCATAAGAAGCATGCACTGGTATGCGGCGATTTCTTCGCGAGTTGCGACGATTCTGTGGGGCAGGTTGTCAACCTGCGGCCCCGCCCAAAGGGCACCCGCAATCGGCCCGGCGGGCGAAGCTCGCCGGCGCGGGTGATGAACCGGTCCCCGAGGGTTGGAACGTCCCACTTGGCCGGGTTGCGGCGATGCTGCAATGAGGGGCAGATTAGTGCCATGACCGCAAGATACTGTTCCTTTGCCACGGGCCACTCCCTCACGGTCGTGGTTCCGGTCGGAACCGCGAGCGTGAGCGAGCGGCCCGGCAAAGGCACCAAATCACACGGTCGAGGACCTAGCAACCTGCCTGGGCGGCAGCATGCAGGGGCCGGAAGGCCGGTTGCGGGTGCCCTCCGGGCGAGGCCGCGGGATGCCATCCTGCCCCACATCGGCTCGCCCCGCTCACACATTGAAGGAAACCTTCTCTTCGGCTGGCCGCTCCCGGCGCAGCAGCAGCGCCACGCCCGCCAAGCCAAGCACCAGGGCGATTCCGCCGGCGATCCCGCGCGACACCGGGTAGCCGATCAGAGCCAACGGCGCCAGTTCGACCTGAGTCACCTTGGGATCGTGGGAGGTGGCGTTCTGGTAGCTGATTGCGAACCCTGCCGCCATTTGAACCGCATAATACCAGATGCCCACGGACGCCAGGAAGGTGATCGCCAGGTTGCGCATGGCCGGGCGCAACAGGCCCTGGTAGGTCTGCACCACGACGGCCACCGCCGCGGCGATCTGCAGCAGCAGGAAACCCATCAGAATCCAGTGGCCGGCGTTGACGCTGGCGCGTAACGTCACCAGGTCGGCGAGGCCTCCCAGGCACAGGCTGGCGACGAAGAAAAACGATACCGGGTTGCGCGCCGTTTGCGCCGGTGGCGGAGGCGGCGCGAGCGGCGCGGCCGCGCCCGGCATCATGAGCCCGATTCTGCCCTCGGCCGGCGGCCCGATCTGCTTGTCGTCCACCGCCTCCGCCCAATTGCCTTCGATAGCGCCCTGTGCCTGCGCCACGGCGGGTTCCACTTTCGCCAGAAAGCGGCGGGCCGTCCAGGTGCGATACAGCGAGGGGAGTTCCTCGGAACTGACGGCGGTGTAGATGCGGCAGCGGCAACTGCGGAAGGCGGAGACGTACACCCAGGCGATCGGCAGCGCCGCAGCCACAACCCAGAAAAACCAGCCGAGTCGCCCAGCGGTGGCCAGTCCGAGTCGCCCCACGGCGGCCAGCCCGACCGCCAGCGGGCCGTACGCCGCACACCACAGCGCGGCGATGAGCACCGCGCGCGTGGAAATGTGGAAGCGCGGCGCCTTGGCCGTCACGATGGCCTGGATGTCGCGAAAATAGAATCGCTTGTACTCCTCGCGGAAGCGCTGGGACTTAACCAGCAGCAAATGGTCGGAACCCATCCACACGCTGGAGCCGAAAATGAAGCCCCGCCGCCGTCCGGGAAGCTTGCGATAGCGTTCGCGGTTCTGCTCCATGCTCACGCCCCCGACCTTGCCTTGGCCACCAGGTACCAGATCAGCCAGCACCAGGCACCGCCTTGCGCCAGCGCCACCGCCAGACCCACCACGAAACGCCACCGCGAGCGGCGCACCAGGCTGATGGGCCGCTTCCACTTCATGCTGGCCAGCGCCACCACCGCGGGCGCGGAAAGAATGGTGAGCGGCCAGATCACCAGCAAGGCGAGGGGCGTCGCCAGCGCCCAGGTATCGTACAGCATGCGCGATGTGTCGGAATTGGCCGGCTTGGCTTTCCCGCTGGAAGCGGCCACGCAGGAGGGACACCACACGCCGCCGCCGAATTCCACCGCGCAGAGCTGGCACACGAAACGTCCGCATTGCTGGCATGCCGCAACCGCCCGCTTGGCGGGATGGTCGAAGCACGCGCCCTCGCCATCCACCGCCGTCTCGGCGTGCGCCGCCGTGGTCCGCGCCAGGGCGGCCGGAAAGAGCCGCACGGTATTGCGGCGCCCGCAGGAAGGGCAGGTAGCGGTGTCGCCGTTCAGCAACTCCCATTTGGGCAACGGCATGCTACAGCAGGCGCAGGGTACGGGCATCTGGCCGCATCAACCTCTGGTTTTGATCACCCGGGTGTCGCAGATCATGTCGTGCAGCCCCCGTTTTTCGGCGTCGAAGCCCACCATGATGAACCCGATGTAAAGGATGATGCCGCTCAGGACTTTCGAAAAATAGCGGCCAATGGCGCGCCCCACCTGAATCCCCGATCCATCGGGACGGACGACCTTAAGTCCCATCGCCATCTTGCCCGGCGTGGCGCCGTACTTGACCAGGAAGAACGTTTCGTAGGAGCAGTACAGCACCATTCCGACAAGGCTCAGCACGGCCACCGCCCCGAACATGGGCATCATGGCCGCAAGGGTATCCTCGGGCGAGGGGTTCGGCCCCAACCGCGTCAACGCAAGCATGGACCCGCCCATCAGAATCGCGGATAGAATCCCCAAGGGGATCCCCACAATGGTGTAGTCGATGAGGTATGCCACGAAGCGCATCCAGAATCCGCCGTACCGCACGTAGCCGGCCGGCGCCACGCCCTCGCGCAGTTTCTGCGCATAGGCGTTCTTACAGTTTGGACACACCAGCCGGTCGCCGAAGCGAGCCAGTTCCTCGGGGGCCGCGGGCCGTCCGCATTCCGAACAGTAATACGTTTGAGGTGTCATAAGGTCGTCCACGTAGTGGTTTAGGAGATTGTAGCAGCATGGCCATTTCAGAACCATGGCAGACAACCCGAGGTTGTGGGGCGGACCCCCAGGTCCGCTGCCGGCCCCCTGGCCGGCCTTTCTTGCGCCCGGCAATGGATCCTTCGACGAGACAGCGGGTCCAGGGGGACCCGCGCGGACCTGGGGGTCCGCCCCACAACGGTTGCCGGGACAGTTGGACCGAGTTGGTCCAATCAGATCCTGTAACTTGCTGAAACTAAAGCGCAGCCTGTCTCAAAATGGCACCAACTTGATCCAATCTACTCCTCCCAGTCCAGCGCCAGGCGGACCAGCGTCCGCACGGGAAGTCCAGTCGGGCCTTTGGCCAGGTGCGGCTTCTCGTCGTCCAGCCAGGCCGTGCCGGCGATGTCCAGGTGGACCCATGGCGTCTCCCCGGCGAACTCCTTCAGGAAAATTGCGGCGGTGACAGCGCCGCCCCACCGGCCGCCCACGTTGGCCAGATCGGCGAAGGCGCTTTTCAGGTAGTCCTTGTAGTCCTCGTCGAGCGGCATCGGCCACATGCGTTCGCCGGCGGACTGCGAGGCACTCAGCACGCGGTCGCGCAGCCCATCGTGGCTCGAGAACAGTCCCGCGCGGAGATGCCCCAGCGCCACCACGATGGCGCCGGTGAGCGTGGCCGCGTCCACCAGGTGGGTGCAGCCCCGCGAACGCGCGTAGGTCAGCGTGTCGGCCAGAATGAGCCGGCCTTCAGCGTCGGTGTTGATGACTTCGATGGTCTTCCCGGACATGGCCGCGACGATGTCGCCGGGCCGTTGCGCGCGGCCCCCCGGCATGTTCTCGACGCACGGGATGAAGGCGGTGACGGGGATGGAGGGTTTCAGTTGCGCGATGGCCCGCATGGCGCCGATGGCGGCCGCGCCTCCGGCCATGTCGTATTTCATCTTCTCCATGCCGTCGGAGGGTTTGATGGAAATGCCGCCGCTATCGAAGGTGACGCCTTTGCCGATCAGTCCCAAATGGGCCTTGGGCTGCGCGCCGGAGGGTTGGTAGCGCAGCATCACCAGGGCCGGCGGCTGGGCGCTGCCCTGGGCCACGCCCAACAGGGCGCGCATTCCCAGGCTGGCCATCTCTTCGCGCTCCAACACCTGGCACTCCAGGCCGAATTCCGCGGCCACCTGGCGCGCCGCCGCCGCCACTCCCGACGGCATCAGCTTATTGGCCGGTTCGCTGACCAGGGCGCGCGTCGAGTTCTGCGCCTCGGCGACAATCCGGCCCCGCTCCACGGCTCGCTCCAGCGGCTCACCGCCCTCCGCCGCCACCACGGTGAACCGTTCCACCGCCTTCTTCTCGCCGGTCTTGTACGTGTCCGGGTCGAAATCGCCCAGAATGGCTCCCTCCACCGCGGCTTGTGCGAACTCCGGCGCGGCGAAAGCCGGATCGAGCGCCAGGGCCACCCGGCCCACCGATTTCAATTTCAAGTAGCGGACCGCGGCGCCCGCCAGGTTGCGCTGCTCCGCAGCGGTGAACTTCTCCGATTTCCCGGCTCCGGCCAGCAGAACACGAGTAGCCGAAACCCCGGAAACGTGGTGCAGGAGCGTGAACTCCAAGGCCTTTCCGGTGACTTCGCCAGCCAGGCCGGGGGCTCCGAACCGGGTTTCCGGCCGGCCTTCAAAAACCGGGACGATCAACGCTTCGGCGTCGACTCGCTCGGCGGGTTGAAACTCGAGTGAGATCTTCATCAGTATTGATTCTGCCGGAGATACGCGCCAGCCGCAAATGGGACGGAACCGATCCACTCATCTTCCAGTTCCGGAAGCGCACTGCCGTGAACCGTTTTCTCGCCTCGAACGTCTATATATACGTGTTTACAAAGCAGATCGGGGCAAAGGGTGGTATACTGAGTAGTTATCATTTCGAATGGAGTGTTTCCAAAACCTGTAACGGCAAGGGTCTGGAAAGCGTCCAATAGTCGTTAGGAGTGGCCCTGAGGAAGCTTGGGGGGCTGGTGAAGGAAGATGGCTAACCTGTCGGAACCCAACAACCCGCATTATAATACCGCGGAAGATCACCTCTCCCGCCTGCTGGCCGACTCCGTCGAAGAGCCCTGGTACAAGTTGCTCGCCACCTCCATTGGCGAGATCATTCATCCGCCCAAACTGCCGCCACTCGAGGTGACTTCCAAGCCTGTTGCGGTGAAGGATATCTGGGGCCTGTACGGTCGCCAGAAGAAGTCCTTCATGATGTCGACCGGCTTCCAGATTGCGATGGTCGTACTGGTGTTCACGGTATTCTCGACCAAGCCGGGACAACAGGCGGTGAAGGCCGCGGTCAGCATCGTCATGCCTTCGATGGATCCGGATACGCCATTCAAGCCCGACAAGGTGGCGCCAAAGGGCGGCGGCGGCGGCGGCGACCGGTCCCTGCTGGAGGCCAGCAAGGGCAAGTTGCCGAAGCAGGCATTTCGCCAGTTCACTCCGCCTTCCGCCGTGGTGAACAACGACCACCCGCTTCTGTCGATGGAGCCTTCGATCCTGGCGGATCCGAGCATCAAGCTGCCGGATTGCCCCACCTGCACGAACTACGGCGATCCGCTGGGCAAGATCGGACCTCCGTCCAACGGAACCGGTTCTGGCGGCGGCATCGGCTCCGGTAAGGGCGGCGGCATCGGCTCCGGCAACGGCGGCGGCATGGGGCCTGGCTCCGGCGGCGGGTTCGGCGGCGGCGCCTATAAGGTGGGCAACGGCGTTACGGCGCCGATTCCGATCTACAAGCCGGAACCCGAGTATTCCGAGGAAGCCCGCAAGGCCAAGTACTCCGGCGAAGTGATTCTGGCGGTGATTATCGACGCCAAGGGTCTCCCCACCAATATTTCGGTGGTCCACAGCCTGGGGTTGGGCCTGGACGAGCAGGCCATCAAGGCCGTGCAGCAGTGGCGCTTCAAACCCGGCACCAAGGATGGAAAGCCGGTAGCGGTGCAGGCGCAGATTGCCGTAAACTTCCGGTTGTTGTAGGGCGGACCCGGGTGCCCGCTGGGCCATCCGCGGCCGGCCCCCTGGCCGGCCTTTCCTTCTAAGCCAACTCACTCTTCGAACGCACAGCGGGTCCAGGGGACCCGCGCGGACCAGGGGGTCCGCCCTACTGGCAACACGGGCAAATGTTGCGAAAATGCTCGTAGGAGTAAATTCCGGCCTTGTGCCCGTCGCTCCAGTCGATCTGGATGGCGTAGTTTCCGACCGGCTTCGCGTCCAGCATCTTCAGCGCGGGCTGGTACATGGGGAACGGATTCGAGGGTTCCGCCTCTGGGCCCGGCGGCCGCGGCGGGGTTCCATGCGCGCCCGTGCAACCCGCGCATGGGCACTTGTCGCGCAGATATTGCAGGGCGTATTCGCTGCGATGGCCATCCTTCCAATCGATCTTGATGCCCTTGGACTTGGAGATGGCGATGTGTTCGGGATCGGTAGAGAAAGACATATTCAGTTGAAGAGACGCTCCACGTCGCGCACGCCGGAAATGCGCCGCATGGCCCCGACCAGGCGTTCGAGCTGCTTCTTGTCGCGGACCTCGACGGTCATCTCCACCACCCCGCCGGCTTGGTCGGTGTCGGCCTTGGCCTCCAGGCTGCGGATGTTGGTGTTTTCGTCGGAGAGCACGCCGGTGAGGGAGTTCAGCATGCCGGGCCGGTCGTCGGTGTGCACCACGATGCGGACCGGGAAGGAATCCTCCGCCGTCCGCGCCCATTCCACTTCGATCTTGCGCTCCACGTCGTACATCAGGCTCTGCACGTTGGGGCACATGCGGGAGTGCACGGCCACGCCCTTGCCGCGCGTGACGTAACCCACGATGGCTTCGCCGCGAATCGGGTTGCAGCACTTGGCGCGGTACACCAGCAGGTCGTCGACGCCGCGGACCTTGATGACGGAGTCGCCGTCCCGCGGCCGTCCCGGGCCGGCGGGAGCCGCGCCGGGTGCGGCTTCCGGGGACGCGGCAGCGCCCCGCACGTCGGCTGGGTCGTCCTTGACCAACCCCGGGGCGAGTTTGCTCAGCACCTGGCGCGCCGAGTACTTGCCGTAGCCGAGAGCCGCGTACAGGTCCTCCATCTTGGCGTAGCCGTAATCGGAGACGGCCTTTTCGGTGTCGGCCCGGGTGACCTTGCCGAGCGAGACGCCCAGGCGGCGGGCCTCCTTGTCCAGGTACTTCTGGCCGATGTCGATGGCCTTGATGCGCTCGCTGGCGTTGATGACGTGCTTGATCTTGTTGCGCGCGCGGGAGGTCTTGACGAACGCCAGCCAGTCCTTGCTGGGCTCGTGGCCCTGCTGCGTGATGATCTCCACGATGTCGCCGTTGCGCAACCCGGAGCGCAGCGGCACGATGCGGCCATTCACCTTGGCGCCGGTGCAGGTCTGGCCCACGTCGGAGTGAATGGCGTAGGCGAAATCGATGGGCGTGGCGTCGCGCGGCAGCACGATCACCTTGCCGCGCGGGGTGAAGGTGTAGACCTCTTCGGGATACAGGTCCACCTTGAGGGTGGACATGAACTCGGCGGGGTCCTGCACGTCGCGCTGCCACTCCACCAGGTGGCGCAGCCAGGCGATGCGCTGGTCGTCGGCCGCCGGTCCCTTGCGGCCTTCCTTGTACTTCCAGTGCGCCGCGATGCCTTCCTCGGCGATGCGGTGCATCTCCTCGGTGCGGATCTGCACCTCGAAGGTCTGGCCGTGCGGTCCGACCACCGAGGTGTGCAGCGACTGGTAGAGGTTGGGACGCGGGATGGCGATGAAATCCTTGATGCGGCCCGGAATGGGCCGCCACTCGTTGTGAATCACGCCCAGGGCGGCGTAGCAGTTCTTCACCGAATCGGTGACGATGCGCAGGGCCGTGAGGTCGTAGATCTGGTCGACCGTAATCTTCTGCCGGCGCAGTTTCTGAAACACCGAATAGGGCCGCTTGACGCGCCCATCCAGCCGGGCGGGAATGCCCTCGCGCCGCAGTTCCGCTTCCACCGTGCGGCGGATCTCGGTGAGGAATCCCTCGTTGGAATGGCGGCGCGATTCGATGGCCGCCACGATTTCCCGGTAGGCATCCGGCTCCAGGTACTGGAAGGCGAGGTCTTCCAGTTCGCCGCGCACCTTGCCCATTCCCAGGCGGTGCGCGATGGGGGCGTAGATTTCGATGGTCTCGCGCGCGATGCGCTCGCGCCGTTCCGGCGAGAGGAAGCCCAGGGTCCGCATGTTGTGCATGCGGTCGGCGAGTTTGACCATGATGACGCGGATGTCCTCCACCATGGCCAGCAGCATTTTGCGAAAGCTCTCCGCCTGGCGGTCCTCGGCGGAGAAAAAGTCCAGCTTGGTCAGCTTGGTGACGCCGTCCACGCAACGGGCCACGTCGTCGCCGAATTCCTTGCGCACCTGCTCGACGGTGACGCTGGTGTCTTCCACCACGTCGTGCAGCAGGCCGGTTTCCATGGCGACCACGTCCATTCGCATGTCGGCCAGGATGTGGGCCACCTTGAGGGGATGGGCCATGAAGGGCTCGCCGGAATCGCGCGACTGTCCTTCGTGATATTTCCGGGCGTAGCGGAAGGCGGCCTGGAGCGGGTCGAGATCGTCCTTGGGGCGGTACTCGCGAATCTTGGCTTCCAGTTCGCGGTACAGGGAATCGATGGGATCGGGCGATTGCGGTGGGGGTAGGGTTTCAGCGGCCACTCTGCTCCAATTGTAACGTGATACAGCTTCCCTCCAAACCGCCGCGGCCTGGAGCCGGGGCCGCGGCGGCGGCCGGTGGAAACTGGAAATACTACTTGGCGGCGCCGGTATCCAAGGTGATACCGCCGGCAGTGCCGCTCTTTTCCTTGCGTTCGGCGATCAACTTCTTGGTGTCCAGGGCCTTCTGCATCCACTGGTCGGCGACTTTGATCTGCGCCTCGTAGTCCTGCTTGTCGGCGGTCAGGTCGGCGCGTTCGCGGATCAGAAGGTTCTCGTAGGCCATGGCGTCCACGTACTCGGGGTCGATCTGGAGCGCCTTGTCGAGACACTTTAAACCGTCGTCGATCACGCTGTCGTACTGGGCCTTCACATCCTCCCGGATCTTCTTATCCTTGATGGGACCGGGATCTTCCGGCTTCATATTGGCGTTGGCGCGGGCGGTCTGATAAGGGATGTACCACTTGGACCAGACGATAAACCCGATGCTGTAGTAGGCGTCCTTGTTGTTCGGATCGACGGCGATCAGCTTCCGGTACTCGGCCTCGGCATCGTCCCACTTCTTCTGGTTGAGATACAGGGAGGCGATGGAAGCGATGGCCACGGTGTCGTTGGGTTTCTGTTCCAGCACGATGTTGAACTGGTGCAGGGCTTCGTCGGCCATTTTGACGTTTTCCGGTTCCGGCGAGCCGGGGATGTACTGTTGCATGTAGGCGGTCGCCAGGTAGAGGCGGGCGGTGATGAAGTTCGGATCGAGCTCGACGGCCGTCTTGAAATGCTCCACCGCTTCCGGATACTGGGCGCTCCTGAAGGCTGCCACGCCTTTGTTAATCTGATCGCGCGCTCTCAACTGCGTGCAGCTTGTGGCCATGGCCGCCAAGGCGGCGACTGCCAGGATCAATGCGAATTTCCGCATGGACTACGATCTCCTATTCTCCAAGGTCCTTGAAAGGCATCAGACCGACCTTGTCGATGCCGGCGCCGTGGGCGATATCGATCGCCTTAGCGACCCACATATAGTCCAGGTCGGGATTCCCTTTGACGAAGACCACCCGTTCGGCACGCGTCTTGAAAATATCTTCGAGTTTCGCCTGTAGGGCGTCCCATTCGGTGTCCTGCTGGTTGACCTGAACCTTGTGATTGGCGTCAACCACGATCACCACCGTGCGCAAATCCGACGCGCTGGCCTGCTGTCCCGGTGGAGGCGGCTGCGGCACCAGGGCATCCAGGCCCTTCGGTGTCAGAGGAGTGATGACCATGAAAATGATGATCAGCACCAGCAGCACGTCGATCATAGGCGTCATGTTGATGTCCGATTTAACACCACCGGCGCCGCCGACTGCCATTGACATAAGATTGCTCCTTTTAAATAGATCCCGTTACTTCGCTTCCGCCGGCGGGCCGCCCGCCGCGCCGGTCGCGGGCCGGCGTCTGTCTTGCTGTTGCTCCGTCAGCAGTCCCAACTGGTCGACTCCCGCGGCCTGAAGATTCTGAACCACGTCCAGCACCACCTGATACTTGGCCCGCTGGTCGGACTTCACGAAAACCGTCTTGTCGGTGCGGCCGGTCAGGAGGTCTTTCACCTTGGGCGCCAGATCCTCGGGCTTGACCGAGTCGGTATTCAGAAAAACGTGGCCGTCGTGGGTAACCGCCACCACAATCGCGTCGCTCTTGTCGGCGGCCTTCATGGGGATGGGGTTGTCGGTCTTCGGCAAGGTCACGCTGACGCCCTTCGACAACATGGGCGTGATGACCATGAAGATGATGAGCAGCACCAGCATCACGTCCACCATGGGCGTGACGTTGATGTCGGCCACGGGCGGCGCGGTCTTGAACTTCGTTTCGTTCGATTTCTTTTCTGCCATCGTATTCTCCATGAAACCCGGCGAAAGTGTCGGGGAACTCCTTGCGAAGTTCCCCGGAATTCAACTCGCCGAATTCCCATCGCGCATCCCCGGCCGGACCCGAACCGCTTCCGTCCCGGGCATGCGGGACGCTACTTGGTGGCGCCGCGCTGCGAGCGCTTCAGGAAGTAGTCGATCAGCTCGGAACTGGAGTTGCCCATCTCCACGTCGAATGCTTCCAGCTTGCTCGTGAAGTAGTTGAACACCCAGACTGCCGGGATAGCCACGAAGAGTCCGATAGCGGTGGTTACCAGGGCTTCGGAAATACCGCCGGCCACGGCTCCCAGACCGCTCGATTTCTCGGCGGAAATTCCCTTGAAAGCGTTGATGATACCCACGACCGTGCCGAACAGCCCCACGAAGGGGGCGGTCGAACCGATCGTCGCCAGACCGCTGACGCCGCGCTTCAATTCGGCGTGAACGATGGCTTCGGCGCGTTCCAGCGCGCGTTTGGAGGCATCGATTTCTTCTCCAGGGATCTCAGAGCTGAGCTGATGCGCCTGGAATTCCTGCAAACCGGCAACCACGACCTTGGCGAGGTGGCTTTTCTTGTAGCGGTCGGCAATCTTCACCGCTTCGTCCAGTTTTCCTTCGCGCAGGGCGCCGGCCACGGCCGGTGCGAACTGGCGCGACTGCTTACGGGCGGCATTGTACGCCATGAGGCGGTCGATCATGACGCCGATGGAGTAAGCCGACATGACGAACAGCAATCCCACAACGAGTTTGGCGAGGATGCCCATCTGGGTCCACAGGTGCACCACATCAAACCCGACCTCTTGGAACAGAAACAGCGACCATACTTGCGATTGCAAAAGCATTCTAGTTCTCTCCTGCGAGTTGAAAGTTTCGTTCTTCTATCCGGCGCTCCTCTGGGAGCCCCGGGTTACTACTGGGCCAACATAAAGCTGACGTCGATCGTGGTCTCGACTTCCACCGGTTCGCCGTTCAGCATGGTAGGTTTGTATCTCCATGTGCGCACCGTCTCCACGGCCGCGGGCGCCAGGAGCGGGTGGGCCGGCGGAATCACCGACAAACTCTGAATGGTGCCTTCCTTCGAAATGAAGGCGTGCAGATGCACCACACCGGAAATGCGCGCCTGCTTGGCCAGCGGCGGATAGGACGGCTTGGGACCGTAGATCAGCAGCGCGGCCTGCACGTTGCCGCCGATCTGGACGCGCTTGGGGGGTGGCGGCGCCTCGGCCTTTTTCGGCGGAGGAGGCGGGGCCAGAGCGTTGCCCTGGGTCAAAATGCTGCCCAGCACGCCACCAGGGGTTCCACCGGCCATGCCACCCGGAACGCCACCCACCACGCCGAGACCGGCGCTCGAGGGCGGCAGTTCGTCTTCCTTAATCACCGCAATATCTTTGGGGATCGACTTCGGCGTCTGCAGCCTGCCGGCATCGAACTGGCGCGGAATCACCTTAACATGCATCACCACCGGAGCGACCGCCGGCGGAGGCGGAGGCGGCGGCGGAGGCGGCGGCGCCACCAGGAAACTCGTCAACGTCGCGGCCGGCAGCACGTCGAAATAGATCATCGGTATGATCACCGCCACGACGAGCAGTCCGATCTGGATCAGAGCCGAAGCGAGCACCGTCCACGTCGTGTGAGTTTTACCAGTCTGTACAAATGTCTGTTCAAACATAGGAACTTGCCTTTCCCAATCTCCCTGGCGCGGCCCGGCGCCACCCGATGCGCCTGGCCACAACCCGTTACTTTACCACCTTACTGCCTTCACCCTTCACCGGCTTTGCGCCGCCAGTCCGCGGCACATCCTTACGCGCGGCGGCGGCGCCGCCCGCGCCCGGGAACCTCTTCGGCTTGTCCATGTAGTTGTGCCAGAACAGGACGATCGGGCTGGCCACAAACACGGATGAATACGTGCCCACAATGATGCCGCAAACCAGCGCGAAGGAAAACCCGCGCAGCACCGGTCCGCCGAAAGCGAACAGCGCGATCACCGTCAGGAACGTCAGGCCCGAGGTCATCACCGTCCGGCTCAACGTCTGGTTGACGGCCTTGTTCATCACGTTTTCCAGGGGCTCGCGCCGCGAGAGCTTCAGGTTCTCGCGGATACGGTCGAAGATCACGATCGTATCGTTCATGGAGTAGCCCACCAGCGTCAACAGCGCCGCGATCACGGTCATCGAGATCTCCTGATTGAAGATCGAGAACAACCCGATCGTGATGATGGTGTCGTGGAAACACGCGATTACCGCACCCAATCCATAAATCCACTCGAACCGGAAGGCGATGTACGCCAACATGCCCGCCAGCGCGTACAACGTGGCCAGCACCGCCTGCGACCGCAACTGAGCGCCCACCTTCGGCCCGACCATCTGCACTTCGCCGACATGGTACGCGCCCAGGTAGCACTCCTGCTGGAGAGCGTTCATAGTACCAGAGTTCATGCCCGCAACGGAGGACAATTCCCGAAAACTCGCCACCAACCCGGAGACTTCCTTGTCGCGGTAGTCCAGGATGCCCTTGACCAGCGTCTGCAACTGGGTTTCGTTCATGGGGACGCCGTTCCGCGCCAGCGCGTCGCGCAGCCCGGCGGCCAGGGGACCCGTGGGCGTATTGTTCAGGTCCAGCTTGGGGTTGTCCGGCTGGCCGAAACTGTTCCGCAGAACGTCTTCCATCGCCTGGCGGTTGATATTCAACTGCTGCTCTTCCTGGATTTCCGTCTCGATCAGTACGGTGTTGGGCTGCGTGCCGCCGGTAAAATTCTGGACGCTCACGCCGCCGTGGATCTGGGGCGATTTCTGCATGACCGCGCGGATTTTGTCCAACTGCGGCGTGGAGGCGAATCTCACGGTCACCTGGGCTCCGCCCTTGAAATCGATGCCGTAATTCAGCCCGCCACGCAAGATAATGCTCCCGATCCCGGCCACCGACAAAATCACCGACGCAATAATGAAGGGCCACTTCTTGCCCAGAAAGTCGTAGTTCGTGCTCTTAAATAATTCCATCGAACCTTGCCATGCTGGGTGTCCCTAAAAACGTTGGACACCAGCCCGTTAGATTTTGTTCCCGGCCTCGAACCCCAAAGGCCCGCCAAGCCCCCGCCACTCCCGGGCCCGCCTAAATGCTCAATACCTCCAGTTGCCGCCTGCCCGACAACTCGTAGTCGAAAATCGTTCGCGAAACGAACACGGCCGTAAACACGTTGGCAATCAACCCGATCGTCAGGGTCACCGCAAACCCCTTCACCGGCCCTTCGCCGAACAAAAAGAGAAACGCGCAGGAGACCACCGTGGTGACGTGGGTGTCCACGATGGTCCACCAAGCCTTATTGAACCCCGTGTCCACGGCCGCAACTACCGATTTCCCGGTGCGCAGCTCCTCGCGGATGCGCTCGAAAATCAGCACGTTGGAGTCGACCGCCATACCAATGGTCAGAATCACGCCCGCGATTCCGGGTAAGGTAAGAACCGCGTGGAAATAGGACACCGCCGCCAACAGAATGATGGTATTGAGAACCAGCGCCAGCACCGCGTTCACGCCGCTGCGCCGGTAGTAGATCAGCATGACCAGCACCACGGCCACCAGCCCGACGATGCCCGCCCGCATGCCCTCGCTGATGGAATCGGCGCCCAGGGACGGCCCGATGGAGCGTACCTCCAGGTATTCCATCCCGGCCGGCAGCGAACCGGACTTCAGGTAGCTCGCCAGGTCCATGGCTTCCTGTTCGGAGCCCAGCCCGTTAATCTCTCCGGAATCCTCGATCCGCGACTGGATCACGGCCACGCTCACGATCTGGTCGTCCAGCACCACCGCCAGGTTGTTGCCGATATTGGCCTCGGTGTAGCGGCCAAACCGGGCGCCGGCATCCGGCGATAGCGAGAACGTGGTGAGGAATTTCCGCATGTCGCCCTGCCCCGCCCGGGCGTTGCGCAATTCGTTGCCCGATACCACGGCATGCCGGTCCACCAGGTACCACCGGTCGCCGGGGGCTTCGCCGCGCGGCTTGGCCATCAGCAGCCTGGTATTCAATGGCAGCACGCCGCTGTGCTTGGCCAACGCCTCGTCCTTCGAGGCGAACGGTCCGTCCTTGACGGCGCAGATCTCCAGCTTGGCCGCGGTGTGGATCAACTCCTGCACGTGCGCCGGATCGTCCACGCCGGGAAGCTGCACCAGGATCTGGAAGTCCGCGCCCGACCGGCCGTAGGCGGTCACGGTCTTCTCGGCCAGGCCGAGAGCGTCGATGCGGTTGGAGATGGTGTCGATGGTGCGCTGCACGGTCTCCCGCTCGAGAGTTATCAGGTCCGTGGGTTTCAGCTTCAGGGAGTAATCGCTGGAGGTGAGCACGGTGACGGCGTACGTCGGATAATGGTCCGATACCAGGCTGCGGAACGCGCTGGACTGGGTGGTGGGGATGCCCTTGACCGTGAGGGCCACATCGCCGGCTTCCTCCACCTTCTGCACTTCGTTGACGGACATGTCCGTCCAGGTGATGGCGGCCTTCTTCAGATCGTCCTTCAGATGGTCCATGGTCTGGTCGGCGTCGCCCTCTACGGCTTCGTGCACTTTGACCAGCATCACCAGGTGGCTGCCGCCCCGCAGATCCAGGCCCAGGCGGATATTGTCCCGGAAGTTCTTTTTCAGTTCCGCCATCGATTTGGGGATCCCGATGATGCCGACTACGCAGATCAGGATCGTCGCAACGATGACGATCGTCCGGGTGTTCAGATTCTTTTTCATGGGAGTTAAGCGCTTGCCAAATAATAATTCGGTACGTCTACTTCTTGCCTTCGCCCGAGAACAGGCTGGAAACGGCGCTGCGCGCCACTTGGATCTTCACGTTGTCCGGCTTAACGCGCAAGACCAGCGTGTCATCGGCTTCAATGGCGACGACGGTGCCCACAATCCCGCCGCTGGTCACCACCACCTGGCCGGTTTGCAGGCCGGCCAGCATCTTCTGCGTGTTCTTCCGTTGCTTCTGCATTGGCAGGAACAACAGGAAGTAAAAAATCCCGAAGATGAGAAGGATGGGGAGAAAACCCACGAGGGGGTTGCCTGCGGGCGCCGCCGCGTCGAAGAGAAACAGTGTTAAGAGCACATTCACACCACCGGCGCGTCCCCGCCCTCAACCGGGACCGAACGGACACACCTCAAGTATTCTGGAAACGAATTCGATATTATAGCGTGCCTGATGCCCCGCATGATGTCAAGGTACCGCTGGATGTTGTGACGGGTCGCCAACACCGAATACAGAATCTCCCCGCACTGGAACAAATGGCGAAGGTAGGCTCGGGAGTATCTCCGACAAGTATAGCATCCGCAGTTCGGGTCGAGTGGCCGCTCATCGTCCTTGTAGCGCGCGTGCTTGATGACCACGTTTCCCTCGGAGGTGAACAGCCAGCCGTTGCGGGCGTTGCGCGACGGCAGAACGCAATCCATCATGTCGATGCCGCGCGCCACGTATTCGGGCAGTTCGGCCGGCATCCCCACGCCCATGGCGTAGCGCGGCCGGTTGCGGGGCAGGATGCTTTCGGTGGCTTCCACCATCTCCAGGCTCAGGTTGCGCGCTTCGCCCAGCGAGAGGCCGCCGATGGCGTACCCGTCGGCGTCCAGGTCCAGCAGGGCGGTAGCGCATTCGCGCCGCAGGCCGGGAAACATGGACCCCTGCACGATGGGGAACAGCGCGTTGCCACGCCGGCCCTCCTCCGCCATACGCCGCGCATGATGGACGTGCGCCTGGCGCGCCCAGCGCAGGGTGCGGCGCATGCTCTCGAGCGCGTACTCGTGGCTCACCGGATATTCGGTGCACTCGTCGAGCGCCATGAGGATGTCGCTGCCAAAATCCAGTTGGGCGTCCACCGTGGATTCCGGCGTGAAGGTGTGCGGATCGCCGTTCAGGTGCGACTGGAACGTCACGCCCTCTTCGGAGATCTTGCGCAGGCCGCGCAGGCTGAACACCTGGTAGCCGCCCGAATCCGTGAGGATGGCGTTGGGCCAGGCCATGAAGCGGTGCAACCCGCCGAGTTTGCGGATGAGCGCCGGCCCCGGCCGTACATACAGATGATAGGTGTTGGCCAGGATGATTCCCGCGCCCAGGTCTTCGGCGAGATCGCGTTCGCTGAGCCCCTTGACGGAAGCCTGCGTGCCCACCGGCATAAACACCGGCGTCTCGATGGTTCCGTGCGCGGTATGGAGGAGTCCGGCGCGCGCCCGCGTGTGCGGGCACTCGGCCACCACTTCGAAGGAGATCTCAGGCATTCCGGGAAACCATACCATAGCATCGGGCCGCTGTGCGGGGCAGGGTGGGCAGCCCGCCGGCCGGGGCTCATTCCACGATCCTGGACTCCGCCTGGAACTTGCGGTAATTGCCGTACGCCGTTACGATTTCCAAACGCACGGTCGCCATCAGCATCACCTTCGCGTCGATGCGCACATGCAGGTGGGCGGGCAACCAGGCGCCGTCGTCGCGGCGGGTCGGTTCGAACGTGATGTGCATCGCGCCGGCCGGGACGCGGACGAGAATCGCCGCCGCGGCGACGGGAGCCACGTTGTCGGCTTCCACGCGGGCCCATTGCGATTCCTCCTGGTCGATCCAGATCAGCAGCCGGAACAGCTTGACCTTCTTCATCCCCTCGCAGCGCGGCGATCCGCCGGGAATGGGGTCGGCCGCCACCTTCCATGCCGGACGTCCGTTGACGCTCTCCACTCCCATCAGGTGGAAATGGAACCCGTCGACAAACTCGGCGTCGCAGGCGAGGCTCTTCTGGCGCTCGGCCTCCAACCGCCTAGTGCCTTGACCGCGAGAAACTGTTCCTTTGCCACGGGCCGCTCGCTCACGCTCGCGGTTCTGTCCGGAACCGCGAGCGTGAGCGAGCGGCCCGGTAATGGCACCAAATCACACGGTCGAAGACCTGGCCTTGGCCTCGGCGGGCTCCTGTTTGCGCTTGTCGGTCTCCTTGTCGAGCTTTTCCCGCTCCGCGCGCTCCTGTTTGGGAGACAGCGGCTTGCCTTCCTTGCGGATCAGCCGTTCATAGCGCTCGCCGTAGAGCACCATGCTCTCGGTCGTCTTGGTATTCGACTTCGTCACCTTGCCCTGGGCGTTCACGAACCGCGTTTCCGTGTCCTCGATGTAGACGTAGTTCCGGGACGGCTCGAAATTCAGGTTGTCCTCTTCCACTGACTTCTTCAGAATTTCGCGGAGTTCCGCTTCGGTCGGGTTCGAGTTCGCCGGCGCCGGGGGATTCTGGGCGGCCGGGAGACAGCCCGCCGCCAGAAACCACAGCACGGGCAGGAAGCGAGCGGTCACCGGCTAAAGCCTCTTCGCCACCACCAGCGTAATGTCGTCGGCCTGCGGAGCGCCGGCGGTGAACTCCGCCAGCGAATTCACGACCGCCTGCACCACGCCGGCCGCCGGGCCGGCCCGGTGCCGCTTCAGGACGTCGATGAAGCGCTCCTCCTCGAACTGTTCGTAAGCCAGGTTGGTGGCCTCGGTCACGCCGTCGCTGTAGAGCACCAGCATGTCGCCGCGCTCCAGTTGCGCGTGCATCTCGCCGTAGGGCGCGATGGGGAGAACGCCCAGCACGGGGCCGCCGCCCTCCAGCAGTTCCGCCTCCCCCGAGGCGCGAATCACGATCGGCGGATTGTGCCCGGCGTTGGCGAACCCGAGCGCGCCGGTGGACGCGTCCAGAACGCAGAAGAAGAACGTGATGAAGCGGTTGCTGGGGCAGTTGGCGCAAGTGGCCTTGTTGAGCCGCGTCATGAAGCTGGCCAGGCTGGAGGGGTCTTCGGCCAGCACCTGTACGCGGGCGTGCAGCGCCATCATCATCAGGGAGGCGGGCATGCCCTTACCCGAAACGTCGCCCAGCGCCAGGCCGACGCGGCCATCGGCGTACGGGAAGAAGTCGTAGTAATCGCCGCCCACGGTGCGGCACGGCGCGTTGAAGCCGGCCAGGTCCGCGCCGGCTACGGCAGGCGCCTTATCGGGCAGCATGCGTCCCTGGATTTCGGCGGCTTGCGAGAGATCGCGCTTCAGAATGCGCTCGGCCTCTTCGATCTCCAGCAGCCGCGCGGTTTCGATGCGGATGGCGGCCACGTTGGCCATCACCGTCAGAAGGCTCAGGTCGTCGGCGGTGAATTCGCGTAGGATGAAGGGCGAATCGACGTACAGCAACCCGATGATCTCGGCCGTGGTCTGCAGGGGCACGGCCATCATGGTGTGGACCTTCTGCTCCACGATGCTCAGGCGTTCCTTGAAGGCGTCGTCCAACTGGGCATTGCGCACCAGCATGGACGTCTTCTCCCGCAGGACGCGGTCTCTGACGGCGGTGCTGATGCGGAAACCTTCGCCCTTGTGAGCCTTGGGGACCAGGCCGCCGTTTTCCAGGATCATCAGCACGCCGCGCTTGGCATTCACCGCTTCGATGGCGAGATCCAGAATGACCGGAAACAGCTCGGAGAGTTTCTGATTCTTGGTCAGCTCCTGGCCCGCGCGAATCAGCGCCTGCATGGACGCCGGCGCCTTGGACCCGGCTCCGGGGAACGCCAGCGCGGGATTGGCGAGCGCCCCTTCCAGGCTGGTGACGACGGTGGAAGACGCGGGCGAGATGGAGAGATCGCCGCCATCGAACATCACCAAACCCTGCGCCGGCTGCACGGATTCGGGCGAGTATACGATCGCCAGGTGCCCCGCCGCGATCCGGTCGCCCGGTTGCAGCAGCAGCTTGCCCTTGAGCGGGATCTGGTTGACGAAGGTTCCGTTCTTGCTGCCGAGGTCCTGAACGGTCCAGCCCTCGCCTTCCGGTTCGAAAGCGAAGTGCTGGCGCGAGAGGCCGGCGTCCTCGGGGAAACACAATTCGGCCGCGCTCGACCGCCCCACCGCCACGCGTTCGGTCAGGGGAACGGTTCTCATCTGTCCGTCGGGACATTGAATCAGCAGTTCACGAGCCATGGTGATTCCAATTGTAAAACGGCGGGATGGGGGTTGAGCGGGCGGTGCACACCCGCCATGGGCCGTGGCCCTGAGGATTCCCGGCACTTGTGATACAACGGGAGGTGCGTGAGCGGGCGGGCGAACAGCACGAATGATGTCTGACGTGCCGATTCTCATTCCGGCGTACAAGCCGGGCGAGTCGCTGCCGGAGCTGGTCCGCGCGCTCCTCGCGCTCGGCGTGCGGAACATCGTGGTGGTGGACGATGGCAGCGGGCCCGAGTACCGCGATCTCTTCCGCCGCGCCTCGCTCCCCGGCGTCCATCTCGTGGAGCACGCCGTCAACCTGGGCAAGGGCGCGGCACTGAAGACCGGATTGAATTTCGCCCTGGTGAAGTTCCCCGCTTGCCCGGGCGTGGTCACCGCCGACGCCGACGGGCAGCACCACCCCGAGGACATTGTCCGCGTGGCCGCGCGCCTGGCCGAACACCCCGAGGCGCTGGTGATGGGCGTGCGCAGCTTCGGCGAGCGCGTGCCGTTGAGAAGCCGGCTGGGGAACGACGTCACGCGCGTGCTCATGCGCGTGGTGCTGGGCCAGAACCTGGCCGATACGCAGACGGGCCTGCGCGGCATTCCGGCGGCGCTGATTCCGCACCTCCTGCGCCTGGCGTCGGCGGGGTACGAGTTCGAACTCGACATGCTGATCGCCTGCAAACACCAGGGCTGCCCGGTGGTGCAGTCTCCCATCCGCACCATCTACCTGGAGGGCAACAAGAGCTCGCACTTCCACCCGATTTTCGATTCCATGCGGATCTACTTTCTGTTGTTCCGCTTCAGCGTGCTGTCCGTCCTCACGGCGGTGCTGGATAACGTGGTGTTCGCCCTAACCCTGCCGCACACCCGGAACATCGGGCAATCGCAGATCGCCGGGCGGTTCGTGGCCATGGTGTTCAACTACCTGGGCGCGCGGCGGGTGGTCTTCCATTCGCAGCAGCGGCACGCCGTGGTGCTGCCGAAGTACGTGTTCCTGGTGGTCGTCAACGGCTTTCTCTCGTATGCCTTGATCCAGTTGTTCATCAGGCTGCTGGGGCTGAGCGCAATTCCCGCCAAGCTGACCGCCGAGGGGCTGCTGTTCATCGCCAATTTCGCCATCCAGCGGGATTTCGTGTTCACGCGGCGGAAGACCGCGCCCGCCGCAACCGACTGGGACAGCTACTATACCAGCGTCCCGGCCACCGCCAGACTGACGCGCCGCTACACCACGGCCACGCTCCTCGACGCGATTCGCCGCCACGCATCCGCCGCGGGCGAGCAGGGGCTGTCCATTGTCGAGATCGGCGGCGCCAACAGTTGCTTTCTTGACGGCATCCTGTCCGCGGTGCGGTGCGCCCGCTACGATATTGTTGACACCAACCGGTATGGTCTGGAACTGCTGGAGAAGCGGCTGGGCGGCAACGACAAGGTGCACCTGCACCGCGAGAGCGTGCTCGATATGTCGCTCGGCAGCCAGGCCGACATCGTCTTCAGCGTCGGCCTGGTGGAGCATTTCGATCCGCCGGGAACCCGCGCGGCGGTGCTGGCGCATTTCGACGCGCTGCGTCCCGGCGGCACGCTGATCCTCACCTTTCCCACGCCCACGCCGCTCTACCGCGCCACTCGCCGGCTCATCGAGATGCTGGGCATGTGGAAGTTCCACGACGAACGGCCACTCGGGGCGGCGGAAGTTTCCGAAGCGATCCGCGAGCGCGGCGACATCGTGTATCGGAAGACACTCTGGCCGCTGATTCTGACTCAGCATTTGATCGTCGCCAGGAAGCGCTGAGGGCGGATTTTTGTGCGTTCGCACAAATTGTGAACGGGAACAAAGGACTTAAGGCCGATTTTTTGTGCGTCCGCACAAAACGGCCCGGATCGCGTTCCGTTGCGGGGCAGGATGGCATCGAATCGGGGAATCCCGCAGGGAGATATACTTACTCTCTGCATCTCCGGCAAGTCGCCGGGCCGCTAATGCAATAGGAGAAGAACACCATGGGCTCCAGGTTGCTAAGTCTTCGACCGTATGATTTGGCGCCATTACCGGGCCGCTCGCTCACGCTCGCGGTTCCGGACAGAACCGCGAGCGTGAGCGAGCGGCCCGTGGCAAAGGAACAGTTTCTCGCGGTCAAGGCACTGGCACGCTCCAGTTTGTTGCTTTCGATGCTCTGGCCAGTGGCGGGCTTCGCCGCCGTCACCCCGTATCCCCCGTACCCGGGGGCGAAGCCGAGCCCGGCTTTCCAGGTGACCGTGGACGGCCAGCCGGTCTTCGTGCACCGGTTCCTGACCTACGATCAGTTCCAGTTCATGGATTATGCCAGTTTCTCCATGACCGGTAAGGTCCGGGTCACGGTCACCAATCTGGTGGGCGAAATGGATGTGCTCACCTGCGACATCCGGCCGCTGGCTTACGGCATCAAGCCGCGGATCGGCGGGAATACGTGCAGCTTCGACCTCGACCGGCCACGCTATCTCCTCGTGTTCCCGAACGAGATGGCGGCCTTCGGCGCAGCCGGGTTGATGCTGTTCGCCGAACCGCCCGAGCAGAACCCTCCCAAACTTGGCGATCCGAACGTGGTCAACATCCTGGACTACAAGTTGGACAACACGGGTAAGACCGTCGAAACCGCGGCCATCAATCGGGCCATCGGCGACGTGGCGGCCAAACCCGGCGGCGGCGTCCTCTACTTTCCCGCTGGCGGCGTCTACATGACGGGCACGTTGCTGATGAAGAGCAACGTCAGGCTGTACGTCGATGCGGGCGCCCTGATCAAGGGAACCGGTAAAATGGCGGATTACACCTCCGCGCCGGCGCCTCCCGGGCAGCCCCCCAGGGCACGGCCCCTGCGAGCCCAGGTGATCTTCGACCACGTCGAGAATGCCGGCCTGATGGGGCGGGGCGCCATCGACATGGATGGCTATCCCAGGTTGTGGTACGACTTCGCTCCCGACACCGCGGACGGACGCGCCCGGAACGAAGATGGGATCGTGAAAGATCCTCATGGCGCCGGAGCCAGGGGTTACGTGATCGATAACTGCCGCAACATTACTTTTGAGGACCTGCTGCTGCTCCGCAGCGCCGAATGGACCGTGCACGTGATCGACACCGAGCACTTCACCACCCGGAACATAAAGATTGTGAACCGCAAGCGGCAGCACCACGACGATATTTATGACTTAACCGGCAGCAGCAAACATATCCTGATTGAAGACGGGCTCGCCATGGGCATGGACGATACCTGGGCGCTGTACGGCAACCGGGCCGCGGGCGCGGGCCTGGAGGATATCGTGGTGAAGGGATTTGTGAATTACACCTACGACACGGGTGTGGGGACCGGGTATGGCAATCCCGCTTCGGTCAGTCACCTGCGCTTCGAGGATGTGCACTTCGTCAGCAACACGGTGGATTACGCCGTCTGGTTTCAACATGCGCCGCGGTACTGGACGGGACGGGGCTATCCCGAGGGCCGCGGTATCGGCAAGCCCGCTCCCACCGACGATGTGCGGTTTGTGAACTGCTCGTTCGAAAACGACGGTGGGCATATCTGGATCGACGCCGGGGATTCTCCGTTTACAAACCTGGTTTTTGACCACTGCACCTTCTTCAAAGCGACCCGGCCCAGCCTGATTGCGGGGAAGAACGTCGGCGAGGTGCTGTTCAAGCACGTGACGGTGGAGGGGGTTGTGATACGGAATGCCGAGCAGCTAAGGCGCGCGGGGTTCGTGGTTACAGTGCCGGTGAAGTTCGAGCCGTAGGGCGGACCCCCTGGTCCGCGCGGGTCCCCCTGGACCCGCTGTTCCCTGCAAGAATCAAACGCCTGGTGTGCACGAATGGCCGGCCAGGGGGCCGGCCGCGGACGAGGGCGTCCGCCCTACACTCCTACCCGGTACGCCGAGATGAACCACCGGTCTTTCACCTGCTTCAGCATGTAGACGGCTCCGTCCGCGGCGGCGATCGTCCAAGCGTAGGCGTCACGCCCATCGGTCAGGTAGCGCACAGCGTCCAAGCCGCCGTTGGCCGCGCGGAACTCGAGCGCGCCCTGCCGCCATGTCTCGAAAAGCAGCGGACCGGAATCGACCATGCTGCGTCCACTTTGCCGGGGGGCGTGGCCGCGTAGCGCCGGGCGGGCCGGATCGGCGAGGTCGTAGAGGTCCCACCCGCCCAGTAGAGGCTGCGCTTCCAGCAGCCAGCGCCCGTCGGAGACGAGCCCGCGCGGCAAGCCGCGGGACATCGGGATCAGTTCGCGATACTCCGTGCGGCTGGCGGCCACGGGGCGGCTGGGGTCGCGGATATCGATGGCCGTCAGCGCCGAAGGCGACGTCACGTAGAGGAACTGGCCTTGCAGCCGCATCCGCATGACTGCCTCGATGAGAACATGCTCGTGCACGTCCGACGGCCGCACGCGGACTTCGTCCACCACCATGGCGGCAACCTGACGGCCCGAAGCGCCCGGCGACAGGTCGTATACTTCTATCCGGCACTGCCGCTGGCGAATCAGGCCGACATAGGCGAAGTGGCCGGCAACGGCCATGGAGCCATTGAACCACGCCCTGTCCATGGCGCCCAGCGGGATGGGCTCGGCGAATTGCACGGAGCCGGCGGGAGTCAGGCCGGCGATGGCGATCTCTATCTCGTCCACCGGCAGCGCCTTCTTCGTGCCCAGAATGTAAGCCCGAGAGCCGGAGACCGCCACCTCGCTGGTTCTCCAAAGCGGTATGCGCGCCTCGGCGGCCTTGCGGGGCCTGGCGGGATCGGTGAAGTCCAGAAACTGGATGCCGTCCTCCCCCGCCACCACCGCGACCATGCCCCCTCCGGCGTTCATGGTCACTCCGTTACTCGGCAAGTCCAATTCCATCGAGCCCACGGGAGATAGCACGGGGAGCCGGTTGGCGGCGGCGAAGGTGGAAAGGACGGCCAGACCGGCCAGCGCCACTGCGCCCAGGATAAGCCGGCGATTGCTCAGAGTCCAGCCCGGCGACCGCTGGAACAGGCGCGCCGCCGCCAGCGCCAGGAGCGGCGCCAGGGCACAGAGCGTGAAACCGGTCAGGCGGAACAGCGCCGGATCGCGCAACAGGCGGAAGCACAGGCCGAAGGAATCGCCCCACAGTTGCCACGCCCCCACGTTGGAGAACGGGAGGAGGTTCTCATACTTGCCGATCAACCCTCCCCACAGGGCCAGCAGGCAGAAGAAGCCGGCCACCACGGCTTTCGCCGTCCGATCCACCAGCGCCGAGAGCAGCAGCGTGAGCGCGTACGCGCACCACAAGCGCGGAAACAGCACCGCGGCCAATTGTGGGAAGCCCACCGCATTGCGAACGATGACCTCATAGTCGCGGGGGGGCGACCCCGGGTTGACATAACACAGAGCCGCCATGCCCGCCAGCAGCAGCGCCAGCGACACGCTTCCGGCCAGGAACTTGATCCATACGATTGTCCCCGGAGCGATGGGCCGCGCCACCAGGAAATCCAGCGTCCTGGATGCCCGCTCGCGCGCCATCTGGCTCGCGCCCAATCCGATGGCGGCCACCATGGCGAGAACCGGCATCAGCGCCAGGTACGGGCTCAGGAAACCCTCCGCGAACCGCCGGTCGAGACACAGCAGCGCCAGCACCAGCCACGCTGCGCCGGCGACCGCCAGGAACGGCCGCAACTCGCGCATCTCTTTCCACAAGAGCGGTTTCACTGGCGCACCTCCGTGCCGCGTCGGGCGCCCACCAGGCCCACGAAAATGTCCTCCAGGCTCTGGCCCGCCTGCTGTTTCAAGTCGTCCAGGCGCGAGCTAGTCAGCAGGCGGCCCTGGTCGATCACCACGATCTGGTCGGCCACGCGCTCCACTTCATGCACCAGGTGCGACGACAACAGCACCGTGCGGCCCTCCTGCTGGATGATCTGAATGATGCTCTCCAGAAAATCGCGGCGCACCAGCACGTCCAGACCGGTGGCCGGTTCGTCGAGAATCAGCAACTCGGGGTCGTGACCCATGGCGAGGGCGAGCGAAAGCTGCGCCTGAGTGCCGCGCGAGAGATGGCGCACTTTCTGCCGAGTATCGATGCCGAACCGCCCCAGCAGCGCGTCCACGGCCGCGGTGTTCCAATTCGTATAGAACTGCGACGTGAAGCGCACCATCTCGCGCACCGTCATCCAGTCGTACAGGATCGGCACCTCGGCGACGTACCCGACGCGCGCCATCAGCTCCGTGTGATGCCGCCGCGAATCCAGGCCGAGCAGCAGGGCCTGCCCCGCCGAGGGTTCCGTCAGATTCATCAGCATGCGAATGAGGGTGGTTTTCCCGGCGCCGTTGCGGCCCAGGAAGCCGCACACGCCGCCAGTGGGAACTTCGAAGGAGAGGCCGTCCACCGCGGCCCGTTTTCCAAACCGTTTGCTCAAGCCTTCGACTGCAATGGCCGGTTGACTCATCGTTTGCGCTCCGTGTTCATGTGATCCAGCCGCTCCTCAAAGGTTTTGCGAGTCTGCCCGGGCGTCCAGCCGAATTCGCGCGCCGTGGCCAGGGCGTGGTCGATCAGCCCGGTGACGATGCGCGTTCTCTGGGCGTCGCGCAACCCGGCGGCGTCGTGCGCCACGTAGGTTCCCGCGCCGCGCCGCTTCGTCAACAGGCCCTCGCGCTCCAGCTCCAGGTAGGCGCGCGCCACCGTGTTGGGGTTGATCAGATGCTCCGAGGCCAGCGCCCGCACCGAGGGCATTTCGTCGTCGGCCTGGAGCCCCCCGGCCGCGACGGCGCGGCGGACCTGCTCGACGATCTGCAGGTACATGGGAATCGGACTGGCCGGATCGAGCTTCAGTTGAACCATATCACTGTATCGATACGATAATACAGTTTATTGAGAGATGCAAGGAGTTTTTTGTGGGGCAGGTTGTCAACCTGCGGCCGATTGTTAATCGGCCTCCTGACCCTTCCAGGTATCGGCAATCTTATCGTTGAACCTGCGGGCAGGGAGGCGAACCCTGGATCACCGGCATATGGTCGACGTTGCCGAGCCGTTTCGATCCCGGGAGCACGATCTTGGGGTCGCCGGTGAATCCGCCTCTGGGCGCCACGTTGATCAACGGGATGGAGCACGTCATGGCCCGGAGCGAGAGTCACATGCCCGGAGACGTAGGGAGTGATCGCGGGCAACACCAGTCGTCCCGTGTCATCGGGCGTAACGATTATCGAGGTGGGGGGCGGGACGAAACGCCGAGGGAGTTCCCAGTTCTGCTCCAAGGCGGCGGGGTCCGGGGTTTGAACGGCAACCGCGGCCTGAGGCGCCGGAGCCGGTTCGACGGGCTTAACGGGTGGCGTCTGAGCGCAGAGGCCACCGGAAAGAAGAGCGGCAAACACCAGAATCCGCATACTATCCCCTGGTCGCAGATTCTAGCATTCCGGTAGCAGCGGGAACAGGGCACTGGGCTCGCCGCAGCGGTATGTGGAGCAGGTCGGGACGCGAGACGCAACCGCCATATGAACTTCCTGCATCCCCCAATTACCTTTTGGGACGCGGGTCCCGCGCGGTCACGGCCTGCGCGGACCAGGCTTTCGGCCGGTCTGGGCCGGCGCCGGCTACCGGAAGTTGTCGATGAGCATGAGCTCGAATTGCCAGCGGTCGATTTGCGTCCAGGCGATGCGGCGGCCATCGCCGCTCACGGATAGGGCCGGCGTGGAGGGTGGAACCGGTTTGCGGACCGCTCCAACTTGAACCGGCTTGTGGGTGGCGAAGCTGAACCACACGATCGGCGTGCCGTCGGGCGAGTGAGCCCCGGCATCCAGGTAATAGATGCCGTTATCGGCCACCGACCAGAGTCCCGGCCAGACGTGGTCGAGGACCACACTCTCCTGCCCGCCTTCCACCGGTATGCTCAAAAGCCCGCCCTGCGGCCTGGTGTAGTAGAGGAGCTTGCCATCGGGGGCCTCGATCGCATCGGCGCCGCCGTTCTCGGTCAACTGCACCGCCGGCCGAAACGGCGCGGACGACGGGATCTTCCAGATCTGCTGGGAGCCGGAACGATCCGAGCGGAAGTAGATCCAGCGGCCGTCGCGCGAGAAACTGGGCCGGGCGTCGTTGGAAGGTTCGGTGGTGAGTTGTTTGGGAGCGCCGCCATCGGACCCCACCATCCAGATGTCGTTGCTCCCCGCGGCCAGCGAATCGAAAACGATGAACTTCCCATCGGGAGACCAGCGCGGCGATCCGCAGCGCGGGCTCTTCAGGGCGGTCAACTGCGAGGGGCCGGCGCCATCGGCGGAGCCGACCCAGATCTCCGGGTAGCCGCCGCGGTCCGACACGAACGCAAGCCGCTTGCCATCGGGCGAGATCTGCGGGGAGAGGTCCGCGCGCGTGGAGGCGATGACCATTGTGGGCGGGATGACCGTTCGGATGCCGCCGTGGACGTCGGGAGCGATCTCCATGCCCCAGATATTGGTGTCGGCCTCCCGGCGGGCATAAGCCAGGCGGACTGGGCCGTTGGCCGGGCGGGCGATGGCCGGATCGAGGGCGCCGTCCAGCACGCCCTCCACAGGCTGCTCCTGGGAGCTTCCATCGATCGCCAGGCGCCGCATGGAGCCGGACAGCGCGGCGAAGTTACAGAAAAGCACTTCCCGGTTGCTGGCCCAAACCAGGCCACCTCGCTGCTGGCTGCGCTGGGTGAGGCGGCGGGCCGGTCCGCCGGCCAGCGGCTGCGCGTAAACGTCCGCATCCACACGCACCTCCCGCAGGAATGCGAGGGTCCGGCCATCCGGAGACACGGCGGGCTCGCCATCTCCATCGCCGGGGTTGGCCGGCGGCGGCGGCGAGGTGACCTGGCGCATTTCGCCGGTGCGCAGCGAAAGTTGGAAGATGGCGCGGGGTTGGCCGGCGCTCTTCTCGGAGCCGACCAGCAGCGACTGGCTGTCGGGCATCCATGCCAATGAAAAAACGGGCGCGTCGGCCAGCTTACGTTCGGGGCCCCCCAGTGGAGAGACCGAGTACAAGCCGCCCGCGCGGAGGAATGCGATCTGGCGGCCGTCGGGCGACCAGGCGGGGCTGGAGGAGCGCTGGGGGCTGGTGGTCAACTTCAAGGGCGTGCCACCCTCGACCAGCTTGACGTAGATGTCGGAGTGGCCCCCCTCCTCGCCGGTCCATTCGAAGGCCACCTGGCTGCCGTCGGGCGAGAAACTGGGGTGGCCCTGATAGCCGGTGTAGGTGGTGAGCGGCACGGACTGCATGGGGGGCAGCGGCTTCGACACGGAACGATAGAAGAACCAGGTCCCAGTGGCCGCCACCAGCATGCTGGCGGCGCCAACTGCCAGCATCAGCCTGAGGCGCGGTTTGGGGGCGGGCGCGGGCGCGCCGCCAGCCGCTGGGACCGCGATTCCGGAATCGCTCTCCTCTTTCAGCTCTTCAAGCGCCACCTTCAGGTCCGGCATGGCCTGGAAGCGCCGCGCCGGGTCCTTGCGCAGGCAGCGCGCGATGATGCGGTCCAGCTCGAGGGGGACGCCGGAGACCGCCTGGCTGGGGGGCTTGGGGTTCTCGCGCAGCACCGCGCTCAGCGTGGAAAGCTTCGAATCGCCCTGAAACGCGCACGTGCCGGTGGCCATTTCGTAAAGCACCGCGCCGAAACTGAAAATGTCGGAGCGCGCGTCCACCGGCTTGCCTTCGGCCTGCTCGGGAGACATGTAGGCCGCCGTGCCGGCGATGGTACCCTCTTCGGAGCGCGCCAGCAGGGTACGGGTGGGGGCGTCTTCGCCGGCGGCGGAGGGCGGGTCCGGCTCGGTGAGCTTGGCCAGTCCGAAATCGAGGAGCTTGACGCGGCCCTCGGAGTTGACCATGATGTTGCCGGGCTTGAGATCGCGGTGAACGATGCCGGCGGCGTGCGCCTTGGCGAGGGCGCCCGAGATCTGGATGGCGTAGCGCAGGATCTCCTCGATGCGCATGCCCCGTTTGGGAATGAGATGGCCGAGCGTCTGGCCGTCCACGTACTCCATGGCGATGAAGTCGCTGCCGTTCTCCGAGGCGATCTCGTAGATGGTGACGATATTGGGATCGTTGAGGGCGCTGGCGGCCTGGGCCTCCTGGATGAAGCGGCGCTGGCGGCCCTCATCCGCCAGCTTGTCGGCCGGTAGCATCTTGATGGCGACCAGGCGATTGAGGCGGGTGTCGCGGGCCTTCCACACCACGCCCATGCCGCCTTCGCCGAGTTTGTCGAGGATCTCGTAATGAGAAATGGACCGGGGAGACATGCGCCTATCGATCATAACTCTTTGCCGCTTCCGGCGTGCGGGCTCTGGAGGTGGGTGTCGCGAGTGCGCCGACCGGGGAATACCGGGGGAATCGACTGGAGCGCCAAGCTATACTCAGATCGACAGAGAGACAGTAACTATGGCGGCGACGGGAGTTAGCGCGGCGACTCGAATTGCCACCGCGTTGTATTGGATGACGGCCTGCATCGCATGCGCTCAGAACTATCGGGTATCGGCCGTGGTGGGCGGCCGGGTCCCATGCCGGCTTTGGACGTGTCGGTCGGGCACGTCAGCGGCGTGGCCACGGACCGCGCGGGAAACGTCTGCTTCAGCTCGGCTCGCGAGTGCGTGCTCCAACTGGATTCCAGCGGCTCTCTGCGGCGGGTGGCCGGGACTTGCCACGCCGGCTTCCCGGGCGACGGCGGCCCAGTTGAACTGGCCGAGCGGGCTGGCTGTTGACGCCAGCGGCAACCTGTATCTTGCGGACTTCTCCGAGGTGGCCGTCGCCACCCAGAACGCCCCGCAGAACGAACCGGGGCCGCCCAGATTCGATGTCGTCTCGGTCAAAGTAGACTATGCGGGCACGGGCGGCGCGGGAGACGAGTTCCCGGAACACGGTACGTGGAGGTGGACTCGTATACCATTGTCCTTCCTCGTCAGGTACGCATACCACGTGTCTCTGGAGCAGGTAGTGGGTGTTCCAGGCTCGTTCCAGGGGCCGCAAACAGCTTTCAACATCGTGGCCAAAATGCCGGCGGACGTTTCCCACGAACGGTTCCGGATGATGTTGCAGTCGCTCCTGGCCGACCGGTTCAAGTTCGTCATGCATCGCGAGACGCGGGACCTCCCGGCATACACTGTCGAGGTCGCCAAGGGAGGCCCCAAACTGCAACCCGCCAGCGGCCAGTGTGAACAGGCCCCGCAATCGGCCACCCTGCCGCCCGATCGGCACCGCTGCGGCGTGGTCGAGCATCACGTGCAGATCCATGACGATGTCATCGGTCACGAGTACAGCGGCTGGTCAGTCTCGATGGGCGACCTGGCCGCGGCTTTGTCCGCCAACGGACCGGTTGTCGAACGATACGGGGATACAGGGCATCTACGATATCCATGTCACGATTTCGACGGCGCTATCGCCTCCTCCGAGCGACGACCCGGAGGAGAGGTCAAACCGTGAGTTCGAGTATCAACGCAACTTCACGGCCGCGTTTCAGAAACAACTGGGGCTGAGCATCGATCTAACGAAACTCAAGAAGCGTCCCCTGCCGGTTATCGTGATTGACCACGTGGAATTGCCCACTCCGAATTGAGCCCGGCATGCCGGAACCCGGACGCACTCCGGGCTGCGGAAGCTGCTACCGTGGTCTTTCCATGATCGAAGTCGAGCAACTGCGCAAGTCTTTCGGCGAGTTGACCGCGGTGGATGGCGTTTCCTTCACCGCCCGCGCGGGCGAAATTTTCGGCCTGCTGGGGCCGAACGGCGCCGGGAAAACGACCACCATCGGCTGCATCTCGGGACTGCTCACGCCCACCGCCGGACACGTTCGCGTGATGGGACACGACGTTGTGCACGACGGCCCGGCGGCGCGCGAAGCGCTGGGCGTGGCGCCGCAGGAGATCGCGCTGTACGAGGATCTCTCCGCCATCGAAAACCTGGCCTTCTGGGGCGGCGCGCAGCGCATGCGAAATCCGCTGCTCAAGGCGCGCATCCAGGAGGTGCTGGAGATTACCGGCCTGCAGGACCGCGCCCGTGAGCCCGTCAAACGCTTCAGCGGCGGCATGAAGCGGCGCTTGAACCTGGCCTGCGCCATCGTACACTCGCCCCAGGTCCTGCTGCTCGACGAACCCACCGTGGGCGTGGACCCGCAAAGCCGCGTCCGCCTGCTGGAACTGGTGCGGTCGGAAGCGCAAGCCGGCAGGTGCGTTCTCTACACCACCCACTACATGGAAGAAGCCGAGACCCTCTGCGACCGCCTGGCCATCATGGACCACGGCAAAATCATCGCCGCGGGGACTCTTACGGAGCTGCGGAACATGCTTGCCGAGCGCGACCTGCTGCGCTTCATGGGTGTGTTCGCCCCGGCGGCGGCGCGCGCGGCGGTGGAGCGCGTCGAGGGAATCGAGGTGCTGCAAGCGGACGAGGGGCTGCTGCTTCTCTCCGTCTCCGAGGCGTCGCGCAAACTGCCGGCCATCTTCGCGGCGCTGGCGGCGGCCGGCGCGGACGTGCGCGGCACCACCCTCACGCAGCCGAGCCTCGAGAGCCTGTTCATCCGGCTCACCGGGAAGGAACTACGCGAGTAGCCATGCGCTTCGTCTGGATCAGCGCGTTGAAGGACCTGCGAATCCTGCGGCGCGACCCGTTCAGCGTGCTCACCTGGGTGGGCATCCCCTTGTGCATCGGCCTGCTGATCCACGTGATCTTCGGCGGCAGTGGCGGCCAGGCGCAGCCGCAGGGCGTGCTGCTGGTGGCCGACCAGGACGACACCTTCGCCAGCCGCATGCTGGCCGGCGCTTTCGGCAGCGACGCCTTGGGGAAGATGTTCACGGTCGAAAAGGTGGACGCGGCGGAAGGGCGCGCGCGCATCGATCGCGGGGACGGGTCGGCGCTCCTGATCGTCCCCAAAGGCCTGCAGGATGCGCTTCTGAATAGCCGGCCGTACCGGCTTCGGCTGTTCACCAATGCCGGACAGCGCATCCTTCCCAAGATCGTCGAGGAGACCCTGCAAGGGATGGTGGATGGCGCGTTCTACCTGCAGCGCGTGGCCGGCGATCAACTGCGCGGGCTCGATAGCGGACGGGAGCCCAGCGAGGCGGAGGTCGTCCTCCGCGCCATCCGGACCCGCCGCCTGGCGCTGGAGATGAGCCGCTATCTCTCGCCGCCGCTGATCGATCTGGAAACCACCGTGGTCGAGGAGAAGCGGAGCGCCGGCGCAGGGAACTTTTTCTTTCCAAACATGATCTTCCTGGCGCTGCTGCTGATGGCCAACGGCCTTTCGACGGACATCTGGAAGGAGCGCACGCTGGGCACGCTGCGGCGCCTGGCGATGTCGCCGGCATCGATTGCGGCGTTTCTGGCGGGGCGCCTGGCGATGGTGGCGATGGTGTATTGCGCCGTTGGCCTGACGGCGGTGGCCGCGGCGAAGTACCTGGCCGGGGTCACGGTGGCCAACATGGCGGAGGCGGCCGGATGGGCGGCGCTCTCGGGCACGGTGTTTTATCTGCTGCTGCTGCCGCTGGCGGTTTACTCATCCGGCCAGCGCGGCGCGGACGTGCGCGGCAACCTGCTGGTCTTTCCGCTGGCCATGGCGGGCGGCTGCTTCTTCCCGTTCGAATCGATGCCCGAGTGGCTGGCGCGCATCGGGCGGTGGACCCCCAACGGGCTGGCGGTGGTGCAGTTCAAAGACGTGCTGCTGGGTTCGGTGAACCCGGCGCACCTGGCCGCGGTGCTGGTGGGGCTGGCCGCCGCGGGATTGCTGGCCTTTCTGCTGGCGTTGCGGGGCCTGCGAGGAGCTTTCCTGCAATGAACCACATGATCGGCGACGCCTGGTACCTGGCTCGCACGGACGTCTGGCGCTTGCTCCACAGCCGCGAAGTCCTGGTGTGGACATTCGTCATGCCGGTGGTCTTTTTCTACTTCATCGGCATGGTCAATCAGGGCGGCTCGCCGGACCGGAAGGATACGCTGGCGGTGAGCGCCGCGCCCGACGCCGGTTTTCTGGCCGATGAGTTGACGCGCCGTCTGGGCAGCCGCGATTTTCTGATCGTCGTCCCCGAGAGCCGCGAGAAATTCCTGCAATATGGCCGGCGGCTCGAGATCCCCGCGGGCTTCACGGCTTCCGTGCTGGCCGGAACGCCCATGAAAATCCGCTTCTCCCGCACCGGGCAAGACCAGGGCGCGGACTACGACCGCGTGCGGATTTCGCGCGCCACTTACACCGTGCTGGCGGACCTGATCGCCGTCCGCAAGGACGGCGCGCGAGCCCACCGCCGAGCGGTTCCGGCAACTGGCCGCCGAGCCGCGCACGCTCCAACTGGACGTGCGTACCGCCGGCCACCGCATCGTGCCGCCATCGGGCTACGAGCAATCCGTGCCCGGCGTCATGGTGATGTTCACGCTGACGGTGCTGTTCACCGCCGGCGGCGTGAGCCTGATGCTGGAGCGCGTCCACGGGATTCTGCGCCGGCTGGCGTTCACGCCCATGTCGCGCGGCGCGGTGGTGCTGGGGAAATGGGCGGCGCGGATGGCGATCGGCGCGCTGCAGATCGCCGTCGCGATGATTGCCGGCAGCGTGTTGTTCCGCGTTCACTGGGGTCCCAACCTGCCCATGGTGGTGGTGGTCATGCTGGCATACGGCGGCCTGGCCGCGACGCTGGCCATGCTGTTGGGGAACTTCGGGCGCAGCGTCCCGCAGGTGATCGGAGTGGGCGTGATATCGAGCAACCTGCTGGCGGGTCTGGGCGGCTGCTGGTGGCCGATCGAGATCACGCCGCGGTGGGCGCAGCACTTGGCGCTGTTCCTGCCCACCGGCTGGACCATGGACGCGCTTCACAAGCTGGTGAATTTCGGGGCCTCGCCTGCCACCGTGATTCCGCACGTGTGTGTGAGCGTCGCCCTGGCACTGGCGGCCGGGTGGGTGCTGGCGCGGACGTTCCGGTTCGAGTGAGCGGCGCCGCTACCCCGCCATGGGATTCGGTTCGTCGGCCGACGGGCCGTACATCCCGGGTATGGGGACGTTGAGCAGCCGCAGGTACACCGAAAGCTGCCCGCGATGATGGATGAGGTGGTTCATCACCATGCCTCGGATACATGCAATCCGCGGCATGTTGAAGATGGTGTGGCCGCCGTCCAGGAGCGACCAGGGCTGCGCGAGTCGTTCGTCGGTTGCGCCCGCCAGCGCCGCGCGGGCTTCGGCGACGCACTGGTCGAACATGGCCAGCGACTCCGCGGCCGAGCCGGCTCTCGGCACGCTGTAGGGCGGCCCTCCGGGCGGCATGAAATCGAACGAATCGGTGGTCACGATGCCAGACACCCAGTGCGGAATGGTGGCGACGTGGCTGGCCAGCGCGGCCAGGTCCATGGATTTCCGGTGCGGCTGCCAGCCCAGCTTATCGTCGGGGACGAGCGCCAACATCTTGCGGGTGTTGGCCATCTCGTGGTCGAACTCGGGTAGCAGAGAATCGGTGATCGGCATGAGTCTTCTCCATTTGGGGAGCTTCGTATTTTGTTCGCCATACGATCATAGGCGAAAGCGGGGGCGGAATCAAGTGAAAATTGTGTGAAAACTGCGTGAATCGGGGAGCCCCGGCTGCCTATTTCACCCCCGCCGCCCGCAGGTGCGCCGAGTACTGCTTGTCCACCCCGGCGATGTGATCGACCAGCCAGTGCTGAAGGAATCGCATCACCTCCATGGAGATGACCACCTTTCCGGAGCGAGACTCCTCCTGCAGGCGTTTCACCTGCTGCACGAGTTTCTCGTGTTCCGCCTTGTGCGCTTCGAAGCCGGGGTATGAGTGCACCCGCATGAGCCGCTCTTCGTTCACGAAGTGCGACATGGTGTAGTCCGCCATGCCGTCGAGAACCTGGCCAATTGCGGCTTTCCCCCGGCCTTCGAGCATGGCCGAGTAAAGATCGTTCACCAGATCGATCAGCTTTTGGTGCTCGGAATCGATCCTGGCGATGCCGACGCTGTACCGGTCGCTCCAGGTCACCAGTTTGGTTGCCGCGCCAGTTGTCATGACCCATCTATCGGCGGAGACGCGGCCACGCATTATAGGGATTGCGCCGGCATTTGCCGGGGAGCGAGTGGCACGGGCAGACACACGGCCGCGCCCACCGCTCCCTGAGGAGCTGCGAGAAGAGGGTTGGCAGGCGAAAGCGCCTGCCCCACCTTCCGGCAAGTCCTTCGGCGGCGGCGTGGGACAGACGCTTTCGTCCGTCAACCCGGCAGTCCGCGCGCCCTTAGCGCGGGGGCGACGACTTCATGGCGTCGCGAAGGCGCGCGATGGCCGCTTCCACGTCCTCCAGCTTCGAGGGAATGGCCGCCGACATTACCTTGGCCGCGCCATCGGCGATGAGGATGTCATCCTCGATGCGCACTCCGATGCCCTTGTACTTTTCAAACGCCGGTCTGACGGCGGCGATGAACTTGCCGTTCTCTTCGGTCTTGGGAAGATTGTCGAGAGCGTCCAGGCGGAAGTAGAGGCCCGGTTCCATGGTGATGACCATGCCCGGGCGGTATTCGCGCCAGCCGCCGGCGCCGCCCGCGGCCGAATCGTGTACGTTCAAGCCGATGCCGTGGCTGATGCCGTGGTTCATCCAGATGCGGATTTCACGCGTGGTCTTGGGGCTGGTGATCAGGCCGAGATGGAACAGTCCTTCGCCCAGCACCTTGTCGGCCGCGGCCAGAACCTCGGCGGGCGTGCGTCCGGGCCGGGCCGCGTCAATCCCGGCCTTCTGGGCCGCCCACACCAGGCGGTAGATGTCGGCCTGCTGGGGACTGTACTGGCCGCTCACCGGGATGGTGCGGGTGACATCGGCGCTGTAGCCGTCGAATTCGGCGGCGGCGTCCATCAACAGCAGGTCGCCGGCCTTCATGCTGTCGCGGTTGGTTTCGTAGTGCAGGGTGGTCGAGTTGACGCCCGAAGCCACGATGCAGGGGTAACCCCAGTGCCCGTTGCGCCGCAGGAAGGTGAATTCGAATTGCGCCTGCAGTTCATACTCCGGCGTGCCCGGAACGGAGACGGCATAGGCGCGCTCGAAAGCTTCCGCGGTGATGTCCACGGCGTGCTGCACGAGGTCGATCTCGCGCGGCGATTTGACGGCCCGCAGGCGGTTGAAGATGGGCACGGCATCTTTGACCTTCAGCGGCGGATCGAGCGCGCCGAGTTGCTTCGCGATGGCGGCTTCGCGGCGAAACTCCGCCGCCGCGGCGCGCCCCATCAGCAGCATGAAGACCGTCGATTTCCTGCCGCCCGGCGACCCGATCCGATTCGCAAATTCGCTAGCGACATCCACCGGGATGGGCGGAGCGGGTGGCGGCGCTTCGCCACGGGCGCCGGCGCGTTCTCCGCGTTCCGCCGGCCCCGCGAACACGGTCTTGGCCTGGGGCAGCAGGGTGGAGAGAAACGAGCCGAGCCGGCGCGCATCCCAGATGGTCTCGATGCCGGAGATGTCCCGGCCCTCGGCGGCGGTCAGGATGTGGCCGGTCCAGTTCTCCTGCGAGGGGTTCGAGGGCGGCATGAAGAGGATCTCGCGAATCCTCGCGGCGCCGGGGATCATCACCAGCGCGCAGCCTTCCTGGGAGATGCCGGTCAGGTAGAAGAAGTCGTTCTCCTGGCGATACGGCCAATCCACGTCGCCCGCATAGTTCCGCGGTTCGGCGGCGTACAAGATGAGGATGCCCTTCTCGCCTATCTGTGCTGCCACCGCCTTGCGCCGCGCCGCCAGGTCGCCCGGGCGGTCCAGTTTCCAGGAGGCCGGCGGCGGTGGCGCCACCTTCCAGGTATCGGCGGCGGGCGCCAGGGGCGCGAACGCCACGGCGCACAGCAGGGTGGCCAGCAGGAAACGTCGGTCCATGATGGCCAATTATAAAGCGTTCCGGTGAGGCCCGTGGGGCGGACCCCCAGGTCGGCGCGGGTCCCCCTGGACCCGCCGTTTCGTCGCGCGCGAAAAGCCGGCCAGGGGGCCGGCTGCGGACGAGGGCGTCCGCCCTACATCCCCTCGATCGCCTGCCGCACACGCTCCAGAACCTCGGCTGGATCGGGCCGCTCTACGCACAGCACGACGCAGCGCGGGCCCACGGGCCGCCAGCGGTCGAACATGCGCTGGCACGGGAAGCCGGCGAACACGCTGACCAGCGGGACGCCGGAGGCACAGGCGACGTGCTGGCCGGCCGAATCGTATCCGACATACAGGCGGCTGGCGGCAATGATCGACGCGAAACCGGCGAACGAGCCGTCCCAGAACGACGCCGTCACGCCGGCCTGCTCGACGGCGCGCTCCACCCGCGCGGCCTCGTCGCCGCCGGCGCCTTTGTCGATGCAAAGCGGCGCGCCCAGGCCCGCCAGCAGGCGGAGCAGGTCTTGCTCGAAAGGGTCGGGGATGCGCTTGGCGGGGTTGTCGCCCACGCCCAGGCTCACGGCCACCGCGCCGCGCATCGGCGGTTCGCCGGCCAGCGCCAGGTAGGGGTGCCCGCCGACTCCCAGCGTGTCGAGCGCCCAGTCCGCGGCGAGTCCCGGCAACGGGCGGGCTCTCGTGCCGCCGTGGCGCCGGCTCTCGAACAGGTGATAGCGCTCCTCGGCGCACACCGGCAACAGGCCCAATTGCGTGAGCCGGCTGTCGGGGTCGAGAACCAGCGAATCGGGGTCCGCGAGCAACTCGCCGAGGTGCCGTTCCACCGCCAGGCGCTCCCGCAGGCCGCCTCTGCGCCAGGCCACCGGGGCGTGCTGAATCCGCGCATCGCGGGCGAACAGCTCGTAGTTTTTGAGCGGCCCCACGAAAACCACCTGGGCCTCGGGGAAGCGGCGCTTGGCGGCATCCAGCAGGACGCTGGTGACGGCCACGTCCGCGCCCAGCGTCACGCGCGACAGCACAAACACGCGGCGCGGATCGCCGGCGGCGGCGCGCGGCCGGCGCACCCGCTCGTAACGCGCCACCAGATCCGCCGCGCCCGCGCCCTCGCGAACGGCGGCGATGGCCTGCGCGAAAAGCTGCGCGTAGGCGTTGCACAGGGCCGGCTCGAAGCGGTCCGCCAGACCTTCGGCGAGGATGCCGAACAGAGCCTGGCCGTCCGGGTCGTCAATCAGCTCTCGGGGCAGTTCGCCCGGGACCGATCCCGCCAGGCACTGGTCCAGGACTTCCTGCGCGATCCGGCTACTGGAAGTACTTGTCAATCAGGATCCCCAGCTTGGCGCGAGTGGCTACCGGCACCAGCTTGCGGTCGGTGAGGATGGCGTTTTCGAGCGCCGATCCGCACTGGCACGAGCGTACGGCGGGCATGCGCGCCACGGCCTCGGCCACCACTTTGCAGGCGTTGGCGGCATTCTGCACCAGGTTAGCGACGATGTCAGCCACCGTGACGGCGTCGTGTTGCGGATGCCAGCAGTCGTAATCGGTCACCATGGCGGCGGTGGCGTAGCAGATCTCGGCCTCGCGCGCCAGCTTGGCTTCCTGCAGGTTGGTCATGCCGATCACATCCATGCCCCAGCTACGGTACGTGCGCGATTCGGCCTTGGTGGAAAACGCCGGCCCCTCCATGCAGAGGTACGTTCCGCCCAGCTTGGCGTTGACGCCGGCCGCCTGGCAGGCGCTCATCGCCACGCCGGCCACCTCCGGGCAGACGGGATCGGCGAAGCTGACGTGCGCCACCAGGCCTTCGCCGAAGAAGGTGGAGACGCGGCCGCGGGTACGGTCGAAGAACTGGTCGGGGATGACGAAATCGAGCGGCCGGTGTTCCTCCTGGAGCGAACCCACCGCGCTGAGCGAGAGGATGCGCTCCACGCCCAGCCGTTTCATGCCATAGATGTTCGCCCGGAAATTCAGCTCCGAGGGCGAGATGGAATGGCCGCGGCCATGCCGCGACAGGAACGCCACCTGGCGGCCCGCCAACTTTCCCAACACGAAGGGGCCCGAGGGCGGGCCGAAGGGCGTATCGAGCGAAACTTGCTCCTCCGCCTCGAACCCGGGCATGGAGTAAAGTCCGCTGCCGCCGATGATTCCGATTTCCGCTGTCACGTTAGGTTCTCCTGGGTCGAATTCAATATCATTGCCCGCCTGGTGCTACTCGGGCGAGTACTCCGCTTTCTCCGGCAACTCACGACCCAGCCCCTTCTCGATCCGGAATGGCACGTGACCTGGCCCTCGCAACACGCGACTTTGGGGCCGATGTTCGCATCCAGCCGTTCGGTCCCGATGGAGTATACCAGGGATGTGAAGTTGAACTCCCGACGCGGGTTGATACGTCCTCATGCCGTCGGGAACGGCTTCCTCGGCAGCGCGAATCCACGGGTCCAAAATCAGCAGCACCGCGGACTCCGTCCAGGATGACGAAGTAGCTCTCAATCACGATGTGGTACATGCCCCCGTCGTCGTACTTCAACTTGATGACGGGCTGTTGCCCGGCCTTCAAGATCTCGGTTGGAAACAGAGTTCCGCCGCTCAGGCTCTCCTGCATGTAGATCTCGTGAAACTGGTGGCCAGGCGTCTCGACGAGCGTCGATCTCATATGGGGGCCCGGATAGTCGAAACCAAGAAAATACTCCAAGTCGTAGATGGTGAAGTCGCCGATCTTCCCCACAATCGGAGGTTCGTGCGGGTCTGAGCCCGCCGTTGGAGTCTCCGCTTCGGAAGGCGGTTCCTCGCAGTACGTGAAACGGTCCTTCTTGTCGCTTCGGGAGCACGGGTGGACCCTGAAATATTGCAAGTCGTGGGCAAGCGGCGAGTCTATCCCTCCTCGCTCATACGTTTCCGCATATCTCTTCCATTGGGCGGGACATGCCGCGGCGAACAAGACCATGCACAGAGCCACGCGGATCACCATCGGTCCCACTCTAGACGATCTCTTCCTTCCCCGCGTCCCAGCGCACGGTGCGTTGCTGCCGGTAGCTCTCCACCGCCATGCGGCAGGCGATGGCCACGCGGAATCCCAGATCGAAGGGGCAGGCCAACTGCCGGCTTGTGCCACGAATGTTGTCCAGGAAGTTCTGCATGTGAGCCTTGGGATCGGCCTTGGTCATGCCGGTCATGTCGTTGCCATCGGGCCGCGTCTTCTTCTCCGGCTGGTAGCGGACGCTCGTCGGCGTGCGCGAAATGGAGCCGTTGTCGCCCAGCACGTCCTCGGTCACTGCCAGGCGCTCGTTGCCGAACCCGGAGTCCCAGGTGAAGAGCAGCTCTTCGGCGTGTTCCATGGAGACGTTCATGGTGTCGGGCACTTCGCGGCCGTCCTTCCACAGGTAGAGGCCGCCGGTCATGGTGACCCTGGCGGGAATGCTCAAGCCCATCGCCTTGTACCAGAAGGAGAGCTGGTGGCACATGTTCTCGAAGACGTTGCCGCCGGAGTAATCCCAGAAGAAGCGCCAGTTGAGGAAACGGTTGGCGTCGAAGGGCCGGTCCGGCGCCTCGCCCAGGAACGCCTTCCAGGCGATGTTGGCTGCGGTCATATCGGGATAGACCGGGCGCGCCCACTGCGGTTTGCCGTGCGGCGTGTTGCGGTACATGTGGCCGTGGACGGCGGTGATCTTGCCCATCAGCTCGGGCTTTAGGAAGCCGGCGGCGTCGGGGAACTGGCCGGTGGAGACCCACTGGTGGCCGATCTGCACCACCCGCCCGGCGCCGGCGCGCTGGTACGCCGCGCGCATCCGCTTGGCGTGCTCCACGGTGAACGCCATGGTCTTTTCCTGGTAGACGTGTTTGCCCGCGTCGAGCGCGGCCGTGAAGCACTCGGCGTGCAGGTGCTGCGGCGTCGAGATGAGCACCGCGTCGATGTCCTTGTCCTCCAGCAGACGGCGGTAGTCGGCATACGTCTTGGCGTTGGGAGCGATGGCGCGGGCCTCGTCCAGGCGGCGTGTGTAGACGTCGGCGGCGCCGATGCAATCGACGTTTTCCAGCGCCAGCGCCTGACGAAGAATCTCCTTGCCGCGGTCGCCCGGCCCGATGATGCCGATGCGGATGCGGTCGCCCGCGCCGAGCGCGTTGGACGCGGCCAGGGTGCCGGCCAGGCCGCCGGCGACGTTGCCAATGAACTTGCGGCGCGACTGCATGGTGGGTGCGCTCCTTCTCGTGAAAACCCGGGGCTGCGAGAGACAAGACGATTATAGCTGGTAGGCTCGGCGGGTAGCTTACATCGCTCAAACCGTTTCCGGATAAACCCGCCGTCCTGGAGGCCGGGAGAGTACAGCGATTCAGCTACTTCAGGCCGAAACCGCGGCCTGGGTCTTCGATCGTGCGGTTTGGCGTTTATAACCGGCCAACCACTCCAGGCCCACAGGGCACCTCGTCGTGGCTCCGAACGGAGGCGCGTTAGCGAGCGGTCTCTTTGCCCCGTTGCGGGGCCTCAATCCGGAGCCCCGCGTCGCGCAGTGGCTCAAGACACAACCTGTGGCGACGCTCTTCCTGAGCGCCGTGACGATCGGTTAAATCCGCAAGGGGCTCGATGTGCTGCCGCGGGGCCGCCGCCGCAGCGAATTGGAGACGCGGTTTCATACCGGCCCGCTCAACTGCTTCCACGCCCGTCTTCCTGTGTCTCACGCAGGCGAATGGCCTCCTCTACGGTGGCGCGTAGCGTGTCGGGATCGCATGGTTTGGCCAGGTACTGGTGGGCAAGCGGGGCGGAACGCAGCGTCATGGCCGGATCCGCGGTACCCGACAGGACCAGCCTTACCACCCGCGGAAACTGCTTGGCTACATGCTGGAGCAGTTCAATTCCGCTCATGCCTGGCATACGAATATCGGTCACGAGCACGTCGTAATCCGATTCGGAGAGCAACTGCAAGGCTTGCTGGCCACTGGAAGCGAATACGGTTTGCCACTCGTTGCGCAGCGGGTAGAGCATCCGCCTGAGGCCATCGAGGACCTTCGGTTCATCGTCGACGAACAGAATTATCTTCACGGCTTCTCCCCCTCTTATCCTAGCGGAAGTCGAACCACGAAGGTTGTGCCAACGCCGATTTCGGACTCAAAGTGGAGGGTGCCCTGATGCTTCTTTACGATGACCGAGTGCGCGATCGCCAAGCCCTGGCCGGTGCCTTTACCTACCTCCTTGGTGGTAAAGAACGGCGTAAAAATCCTGGCCCGGATGTCTTCGGGAATGCCGGCTCCGGTATCGCTCACCCTGACTTCCACCCACCCGCCATCGCGGCGGGTGCCGATGCGGATGGAGCCTTTCCGGTCCGAGCCGCGCACCACGTCGCCAATCGCATGGGCCGCGTTCACGATCAAGTTAAGGATCACCTGGTTGAACTCGCCACCCACGCAGGGAACCGGCGGCAGTTCGGGATCGAAATCGGTCGTCACGACGGCGACGTACTTCCATTCGTGTTTGGAGACCAGGATGGTGCTTTCGATGGCGCGATTAATGTCTACCGGCGCCTTCTCCACGGGACCCGGATGCGAGAATTCTCTCATCGCTCGAACGATGCGGGCGACTTGGGCCACGCCTCCGAGCAGCTCTTCGGTGGCTTTGGGAATCTCGGCTCGCAAGTAGTCCACGTCCACGTCATGCGCGGTCCGTTCAGGAGCGGTTACGAGATCGGCCCGGCCGGGGTTGCGAGGGGCGCTGGCCAGTTCCGCACGCGACTCGACGAAGCGAATCAGGTCGCGGAACGCTTCGTCCAGAAACCTGGAGTTGTCGCCGATGTATTGTATGGGGGTATTAATTTCGTGGGCGATGCCCGCCGCAAGGTGTCCGATGGACTCCAACTTCTGCGCCAGAAGGAGCTGTCTTTCACTCTGGCGGAGGGCCTCCTCCGCCCGCTTAAAATCGGTGATGTCGGTACCGTAGACTCGCACCCGCCGCGCCTCCGGAAGGTACTGAATGGTGCGAGCCCAACAGCGATCGTCCACGGTTACGTCCCGCCGCGCTTCGTGCTCGTCTGCCCGGGTCAACCCTTCCGCCAACTGCTCCAAACCGGCCAGCCAGGCATGAGCCAATCCCTGCTGGTGCAGGTCCGGAAACAGGTCTCGGGCTACCGGATTGACATACTGGACCACCCCGCTTGGCACTTCGATTTCCACAATGGGATTGGGGTTCTGTTCCGGAAATGAAGCCAGCCAGGCGATCTTGTTCTCCGCCAGTTTGCGCGCGGTGACATCTTCCTTCACCGCCAGATAGTGCGTGGGTTTGCCGGAAGCGTCCAGAATGGGACGGATACTCGCGGCTTCCCAAAACAGCTCGCCGTTCTTCTTCTTGTTGTGAAATGTGCCGTGCCACTCGCCGGTGGGGATGGTAGCCCAAAGCTGCCGGTACTCCTCTTCCGACGTGTGGCCCGACTTCAGGATGCGAGAATTCTTCCCTTTCAACTCCTCGAATGTGTAGCCTGTGATCTCGGTGGTCTTGGGATTGGCATATTCGATGTTGCCTTCCAAGTCCGTGATCACGATGCTGACCGGGCTCTGCTCCACGGCATCGGAGAGGATATGCAGCCTTTCCTCCCCTGCCTTTTGTTGGGTGATATCGAAATTCACCCCGACGAGCCTGGCGGGCTTGCCATCGGCGCCCGCCAGGACCCGAGTCGTGCTGTGGAGCCAATGAACGGTGCCGTCGGGCCAGATTACGCGATACTGCCGGTCCAACTTATCTCGCCTCCCGGCGCTCGCCGCCGCTTCGGCCAGAGCGCGTTCCCGGTCCTCCGGATGGATGAAAGAAGCCAATTCCGCGTGGGGCATCTCCTCCCGGGAGTCCGATATGCCGAAGAGCCGAAGGAGCTGCGGCGAGCACTTGCACACGTCGGTCTCGAGATCCACTTCCCAGCTCCCGATGGCGAGAGCGGATTGTGCGAGCGTCAGGCGGTCCTCGGTGACGCGCAACGTCTCGTCGGCCTGCTTGCGCTGAGTGACATCCCTCAGGATCGCGATAATCCCCTGCAGAGCGCCGCTCCGGTCGCGCCAGGCTGAATCGGACACGTCCACCGCCGTCCGCTCGCCGTTGCGATTGGTGATCGCGATTTCGCCTTTCCAGAACCTCCGCCCGGAGACCGGTGCGAAGACCGCCTGCCGCTCCGGGCCGCCCAGTTCCGCGCTGACCAGGGACCGGTAGTCCATGCCAAGCGCTTCCGCGGCCGCTATGCCGAACAATCGCTCGGAGGCTTCATTCCAGTAGGTAACTTTGTAGTCGCGATCCAAGGTGACGACGGCATCGCCCATTTGTTCCAGCAGGCCGGCCTGAAACTTGATTTTCTTCGCGGACTCGTACACCCCGGTCAGGTCCAGCATGGCGGTGCGGATACCCGTCACTTCGCCGTCTGGCTGGACGATCAATCGCTCGTGAACCTGGAAGATGCGCTCTTCCCCGTTCGCCGCGGTGTATCTTCGCTCGTAAGGGGCCTGCACGCGCCCCTCGGCATACTTCCGTCCGACCGACGCGCGGCTCTCCTCGCGCTCTTCGGGAACGACGAAATCCCAGACCGGCTTCCCAATCATGCCGGAGGGGCTCATGCCGAGCAGATCGCATTCGGCACGGTTGACACGGACCAACAGTCCATTGCGGTCGATCTCGTGGTAAGGCAGCGGCGCATCGTCAAAGAGGGCGCGGAAGCTCTCCGTCGATTTGCGCGATTCCTCTTCGGCCCCGCAGCGTTCCGTGTGCTGCCCGATCTGAGCGCCGATATCCCTCATCAGCTCGATCGTCTGGGCATCCCTCTGGCGCCGTCCGCGGCTCAACAAGACGATCACGCCGGTGGTGGCTCCGCGGCCCCGAACGGCAAATGCAATGCCCTCCGATATTCCCGCTCTCCGCAGGTCCGCCACTCTGTCCTGGTAGCCCGGCTCGTTGCCGAAGTCCGCGAGCCAGGCCGGCTGACCGCCGATCCAGACCTGCGCCAGCGTGCCTTCGCCGGGTTCCAGCGGAATGGGCGCAGCGGCCGGATTGACCGGATTGACGGCTTCATCGCCGGGGGGCTGCCGGAACGTCTTGCGAAAGAGTGTTTTGCCGGCTGAGCAGGGCTGCCACAATTCGACGAGGTCGAACCATTCGCAGAGAACCCGCATGGCGTTGCCGGTGACGTCGGTGGAACTCTCCGCGATCAGGCGCGTCACCGCATAGCGAATCGAAGCGTCGTGCTGCTCGCGCGCGTGATCCGACACGTCGTAGGCCAACGTCATCTGGGCGTCGCGGCCTTGAAATCGAACGGCCGTGGAGGTAACTTCAACATCGAAGGTCCGGCCGTCCTTGGACCTGTGTTTCCACGTGCCGGCCTTCACCGGCCAGACATCCTGGATGGCCCTTGAGGCGTGCTCCCGGAGCCGCGGGACTTCTACCGGGGGCCGGATGTCCGCAAGGGTCAACGCCAGAAATTCCTCGCGCGAATATCCATACTTCGCCACCGCGGCATCGTTGACCGCAAGAAAGCCAAGACTCTCCGGGTCGAAGACATACATGGGGACCGGAGCGCGGCCAAAAAGCGAACCGCACGGGTCGGGGCCCGGACCCACGGCATCCGCGGCGCCAGAACTAAGCGCTTCCGGATCGGGGTTGAACGCAGCCGCCGCGGGTTCCATGAACTAAACCTTCAAAGAGCGGAGCACCTGTTCGGCGACGGGCTGGAACAACTGCCGTTCCACATCGGTCGGTTCGCAATGGCGGACTTCGGTGGTGGCGCCCGGCTCGGTTTCCTGTACGCGTTCCATCGCGGCAAGCACGTCCGGGTTGAATTGCCGCGCCTCGCGCCGCATTTCTATGAGAGCGTCCTTCGCCGAACGGACCGTACCCGCCCATCGGCCCTTACCCGTCAAGCGGTCGAATTCATGCGCCGCGTGGAGCAATTGAGCGCCCAACAAGACTTCGTAGGACTCCGGCCGAAGATCGGCGCCGAAATCGAACGAATCGCATTGACGCCCGATCATCTGGGAGACGAGATGGAGTCTGGGAATTTGCCGCAGCAACTTCTCGCCCACTTTTGCTTGCGATAGCATCTGAGCCGTTTCCGCGGCGGAAAGCTCTTCACCCGCATCGTATTTCCGCAACACCTCCGGATCGACGGAGATACACCCGATTTGCGACAGCATGGCGGCCGTCTCGAACTGCCACAAGTCATTGAGTTTCATCTCCCGGGCGATCATCCGCACGTGCCGTTGCACGCGTGAGGCCCGGCCGAATGCAGCCGGTTGGATTGCGGCCAGGATCTCGACCAGCACCCGCACCGTGCTCGTCAAGGTCTCCTGCAGGACATCCCGCTCGGCAACTATCAGGCTATGTTGACCCAGCGCGGCATCCAGCGTCCTGGTGAGAAGCTCGTCCGGACACGGCTTCGTGAGGAAGCGGAATACGCTGCCCTCGTTGACGGCGGCAATCGCCGTGCCGAGATCCGCTTGTCCGGTGAGAAGAATGCGGACGGTTTCGGGAGAGACTTCCTTCACTCTGCCTAGGAATTCGATGCCGTTCATGCCGGGCATCTGCTGATCCGAAACCACCACCGCGTAGGGAGTTCCGGCGATGGCTTCCAGGGCCTCCGCCGCGGAGCCTGCAATTTCCACCTGGTAACTCTTGTAGAGGCGCCGCTGTAAAGCGCTGACCACCCGAATATCGTCATCGACAAACAGGATCGTTTCCATTTAGGCCTCCGGGGCGACCCCCCAGGAGGCGGCACAGTCGCGGGTTATCAATGCACTGATAACTAACATAACTATGGCTCAGCCCGGGTTCCAGGACTCACGTGAGTCGCTCTGTAGAACGAGTGTGCGCCGGGCCGGAACGTTAATCAACCCCTAATTTTTGGTAATTCTTTTGGCTCTCCGCGGGGATTCAATTGAGAAATGGCATTCTACGCGGCTTTCCCGGTCTTCTCAAAAGCGACCTATTCGGTGCTGGTCACGGCCATACGCTGTGGTTTCAAGAGGAGGTAGCGCATGTTGGCATACCCGGCTCAGGCGAGCTGCATGAAGCGCGGCGCGGTTGGACGCTTTGCTCAGATGCCGTTTTATCGATATCGCCTCAGCCTTACTGGCCAGGGACGCGCCGTCCACCACGCTGACGAAACGCCATCCTAATTGGCTTCGCGATTCTCACTTCACCGCTACGGTGACCCGTTCGGCGGGGGCGATGCCAGCGGCGCTGACCGAGGCGGCGGCATTGCCTGGGGCGATTGCGGCGGGGATGCGGGCGTTGATCTGGAACACGCCGCCGGGCAAAAAGGGCGCCGCGCCGGCGTAAAGAACGTCGGCAGGCTGGCCGCCGATAAAGGCCGTGACCGCGGCTTGCGGCGCCGGGTACGGCGTGGATAGCGCCAAAGCTCCATCCGGCAGTTGCGGTGTGCTCAGTCCGAGACCGGTGCCGAAGAGGGATACGATGGAGCCGCGGGCCGCGGGGTTAGCGGCGGAGTTGAGGGAACCGTCCTGGTTGAGGATCGCGCCTTGCCCGGAGCCGCTGGAATCGGCGGTGAAGATGCCCGGCGCCGTGGCGGAAACTGCTACGGTGACGGGTTGCGAGAGGGCGGCGTCCACCTCCACCACCACCGATGCGGTTGTGTCAAAGGGGTAGTTGGCCGGCACGAACACATTGATCTGGTTTGGCGTGAGGGCGGTGATGGCGCCCGGGGTGCCGTTGAAAAGAACGCGGGTTCGGCCGAGCGCGGTGGGATAGGCGTTATTCCCGAGTGCCGCGATCTCGAGGGTCTCCGCGCCGAAATTGGAGCCGAAGACCGCAACCAGCTCGCCCGGAGCAATGGCGCCGCCCAGATAGCTGGCCGCGTTTACGATTCCTCCGGAATCGATGGCCGGCGTGGGAGGGGTGCTCGAAATGCCACTGAGCTTGCGGATACGGTTGCCATCGACCATATAGAGGTCGCCGGCGGGGGAAAAGGCCAGCGAGGAGGCACTGGAGAACCGCGCGGACATCGCCGGGCCGCCATCGCCCGAGAATCCCGGGTACAGGTTCCCAAGCACCGCCACACCGGCGGGGCCGGCAGCAGTGAGATCCGTGTATTCACCTTGCCAGATGCGGTGCGCCGAATCGACGGCCAGGGAGTTGCCCCCGTCGAATGGACTGGCGGAAATCGGGACAAACGTGCCGTCGTCACCCACGGAAAAAACCGTCCCAGCGGCCGCGAAATAGATGTTTCCCGAGGCATCCGCGCCGATCCCGGTCCCGCCGGCAAAAAGCCAACCGGCGGCGCTGGCGGAGGGCGCCGGAATTATCATCTGGTAGCTGCCATCCCCCAGCACGCGGTAGAGAGAATCCAGGCCGAGGACATAGACGCGGTCCTTGGCGTCGATGGCCAGCAGCCCTTTGCCGCCGGTGACCGGCGTTTGGAGGATCGGCGATATACTGCCATCCTGCGCGATGGAGTAGAGGTTCAGGTAATAGTCCGCCACCCAGACGCGGTTCTGGCTATCCACGGCTAGGCTGTACGGCTGCACGATGTCCGCCGTCTTGGCGTTGCGTCCGGAAGGCGCGGGATAGGCGCAGTTGCCCGTTCCGGCGAAGGTGGACAGCACGCCGCTGGCGCCGATCTTGCGGATCAGGCAGGCCCGGAACTCCGCGAGGTACAGGTCGCCGGTGCGGCTGAAAGCGATGGCGGATGGCTGCTCGAACCAGGCGCTGGAGAGCGGCGTTCCGTCGGGGACGATCTGGGGAGCGTTGCCGGCCAGGGTCCGCAACTGGGAAGCGGGGGTGATTTCCCGGATCTCGGCCAGGGCCAGGTAGTGATTGACAAAGACGAACGTGTCGGCGAAGGCGATATTGCCCTGGGCATCGACGGCCAGCAAGGATGGGTTGATGACGGACGGCAGCGTGGGGCCGTCCGGCGATGACGCATAGCCCTGCCCGCCGCCGGCGATCACCGTGTCGCTGCCATCCGGGCTAAAGCGCACGATCGAGCTGCTCTGGACGCCGTAGACATTGCCGTCCGCATCGGCGGTGATCGAGCCCACCGCGGCAAAGAAGAAATAGCCGATTGCCTGCCACTCGCGGAACGTGGAGAACGTCCCGTCCGGAGCGATGCGCACGATAGCCTCGTATCGGTAACCACTGGTCTCGATCACATACAGGTTGCCGGCGCCGTCCGACGTCAGGGAACTGGTAGAAAACTGATCGGGCGAGAAAGCGGCAAAATCCTGCAATTGGCCGTCCGCCGTCAGGAGCCGCAGCCTGCCGAGCGAGGTGTCCAGAATGTAGACCTTGCCCGGCAGGCCAATTGCCAGTTCGATCCCGCCCAGCGAGCGCTCGAGCGCCGGCCCGCTGGTGTCCATGCCGGCGGCGAACGGGATGCCATCGCCGGCCACCGTGCTGATGATGCCCTTGGAATCGATGCGGCGGACGCGGTAGTTGGCTTGATCGGCGAAATACAGGTTACCGGCCGAGTCGTAATGCGGCGAGGCGGGGCCGTTCAAGAGCGCGGCGGTTGCGGGCCCGCCATCGCCGGCGAAGCCCGTGACTCCCGTCCCCGCGATGGTTTCGAGGATTCCATCCGCGCGCACGCGGCGGATGACGTTATTGGTCTGGTCGCAGAAGACCACGTCGCCGGTCTGATCCCAGGCCAGGCCGGCGATGTTGTCGAGGAAAACGTTTTTCGCGGGCACGCCGGAGCGGATGGCGCCCCCAGCGAACGTGTTGACAGTGATTTGCGAATACAGCGGCAGGGCCGCGGCCAGCAGAACGAGCGGTCGCACGAGATCTCCTCCGGACTTCCGAGGACGCGGGGGCGGGCGAACCCGGAGTATAACATCGGGCATCCGCTCCCGGCTTATTGTGACGGTTCCCTTACGTGAAGCAGGCGGTCCGCGGGCACGTTCTTCAACTGTTGCACTTCGCCCGACGGCCAGCGGATCTCCACCAGATCGGCCGAAGCAGCGGCGCCCAGTCCGAAGTGCACCGGGCCGGCGCTGGAGGAGGCGTAGCCGCAAGCGGTGGTCACGTGATTGTACTGCGTCCCGATCCTGGTGGCCACCTTGATTCTGGCGCCGATTGCGTCGCGATTGCTGCGCGTGCCCTGGAGGCGCAGTTCCAGCCAGTGGTTGGCTCCGGGGCTCCGGTTCTTCCAGATCTCGGCCGCGCCGCCGATGGCGGTCACCACCACGTCCAGCCGCCCGTCGCCATCCAGGTCGCCCACCGCCGATCCGCGATGCCTCTTCGGCGGCTGCGCCGTCAAGCCGGCTTCGGCGGTGAGGGCGGCGAACGCTCCGTTGCCGAGGTTGCGGAATACGGTATTGGGCTGCTCCACCCGCACCCGCGGCGCGGCCTGGAGCGATTGCACGTGCCCGCGGGAGACGAAGATATCCTTCCAGCCGTCATTATCGAAATCGAAGATGGTGGGCGAGTATCCGGCCATGGGCATGCTGAGCGCGGCCATGCGGCTGGGGCCGGTGGAATCGGTGAAGTCGCCCTGGCCGGTGTTGCGGAACAGCGGAAACGTCTCGTCGTCGAGCGCGGCGAGCGAAATGTCCGGATAGCCGGTGTTGCCGAGATCGCGAAAATCCACGCCCATGCCGGAGATCAGCTCGGCGTTCTCGCGGAGGGCGACGCCGGCGGGAAACGCCACCTCCTCGAATTTGCCGTTCCCCAGGTTGTGGAACAGCCAGTTATACATCTTGTCGTTGGAAATGAAGAAATCCATCTTGCCGTCGAGGTCGTAATCGGCGATGCCGATCCCCATCCCCTTCCCGGGGTGCGCACGCACGCCGGAGGCGGCGGAGATATCGCGGAACGTCCCGTCGCCGTTGTTGAGATAGATCTGGTTGGGCGTCGGCTTGTACATTTTGGGATGGCAGTATTCGTTGTGGCCGGCTTCCGGGCAGGCGGGCTCGGTCGCGACGTTCCAGCTCAGGTAGTTCACCACGACCAGGTCCAACAGGCCGTCGTTATTGATGTCCACCCAGGCTCCGCCCACCGACCAGAGGGGGCCGTACTCGGCGTCCGGCTGGTTCAATCCGGCTTTGGCGGTGACATCGGTGAAGGTTCCGTCGCCGTTGTTGTGGTAGAGCGTGTTGTGGTGCACGCCGCCGACGAAGATGTCCTCGTAGCCGTCGTTGTCGTAGTCTCCAATGGCGACCCCGGTATCGTAGCCCGTGCCGGCCAGGCCGGCCTTTTCGGTAACATCGGTGAAGCGGCCCTTGCCGTCGTTGTGGAAGAGGCGGTTCCAGTACTTCGGCCCGGTTTTCTTCAAGCTGCGAATGTCGGCCCCGTTGGTGAAGAACAGGTCGAGCGCGCCGTCGTTGTCGTAGTCGAAAACCGCAACGCCGCCTGCCATGGTCTCGGGCGCGTGCCGTTCGGGTGTTTCGCAACTGTCGAGAGTGAATCCGATGGGCTGGTAGACGAAGCGGATGGGGCTCTCCGCGTTTTGGGGCGGCGCCTGCCATGCGGCGGCCAGCGCCAGCGCGGCGGGGATCGAGACGCAGGCTATGCGGAGCGCGGCCATCTGAGTTTTTATTATAGGCGCAGGGCGGGCTTCGGCCGGCGGCGGCGAGGCCGGCGTTATCCCACGTTTTGAACCGCTCGGGACCGAACCGTCTCGATGGCCGCGAGGAGCACTTCCGGTCTGATGGGCTTGGACACGTAGGCGTCCATTCCGGCTTCCAGACACCGTTCCGCGTCGCCCTTCATAGCGTGCGCGGTCATGGCGACAATGGGAAGACGCCGGCCAGCGCCGGTTTCCCTGGCGCGGAGCACCATGGTGGCTTCCAGGCCGTCCATCTCCGGCATCTGCACGTCCATCAGAACCAGATCGAATTCCCGTTCCTCGACCAGGCGTACCGCCTCGCGTCCGTTCCCGGCGACGCTGACAGTGTGCCCCCGCTTTTCGAGGAGCACCCGGGCGACGCGCTGATTGACGGCGTTGTCTTCCGCCAGCAGAATGCGCAGCGGATGGCTGGGTGGCGCGGCGCCGGTGGCGGCCTCTTCGCCTGGGGACGCTTCGCCCGATGGCACGCCGAGTGCGGCGAGCAGGGCCGCCTTGAGCTCCGCCCGGCGCACCGGCTTGACCAGACACGCGGCCACCCCTTGCTGCCGGAAGCGGGCAGCACCGTCCTTCTGTTCGGCGCAGCTCAACATCATGACGATGGAGCCGGATTGCGGGCCGGACTCCCGCATCGACCGCACCAGGCCGGTACCGCTCAACCCCGGCATTTGGGAATCCGCCAGCACCAGCTTGAACGCCCGGCCGGCCCGCTCCGCCCGGCCGAGTTCCAAGAGCGCCGACACGCCATCGGCCGCCGCCCTCGCCTTCATGCCCCAACCGGAAAGGGTCTCCGCCAGGATGCGGCGGGTGGTCGCGTTGTTATCCACCACCAGCACGGGAATCCCCCGGAGAGTCTCCACTTCCACGTGCCTGCCGCCGGACGCCGGGGCCACTTCGACTGCGACGGTGAAATGGAAGCGGCTGCCTTTCCCCGGTTCGCTCTCGACCCAGATCCTGCCGCCCATCATCTTCACCAGCTTGGAGGAGATCGTCAGGCCCAGACCGGTGCCGCCATACTTGCGCGACATGGACGCGTCTTCCTGCGCGAAGGCGTCGAAGATCAATTGCCGCTTCTCGATGGGGATGCCGATCCCGGTGTCGGCGACGACGAAGTGCAGGGCCGTCTTTCCGGCGGAACGCTCCTCCGTGAGGACACTCACGGCAACCTCGCCTTTTTCGGTGAACTTCAGGGCGTTGCCGAGCAGGTTGACGATCACCTGGCGGAGACGGGTTGGATCGGCGGCGGCTCTTTCCGGAACGTCGGGACCGATCTCGCAGGTGAGCTCGATGCCTTTCTGCGCCGCCCGCAGCGCAAACGTCCGGACGGTTTCTTCCATCAGCCCGGTCAGATCGAATTCGACGGGGTCCATTTCCAGCTTGCCCGCTTCGATCTTGGAGAAATCCAGAATGTCGTTGACGACCGTCAGCAGCGCGTCCGCGGAGGTTTTGGCGGTCTCGAGAAACTCGCGTTGTTCGCCGGTCAGGCGGGTATCCAGCGTCAGGTCGATCATTCCCGTCACGCCGTTCATGGGAGTGCGAATCTCGTGGCTCATATTCGCCAGGAACTCGCTCTTGGCCCGGTTGGCGGCCTCGGCCGCTTCCTTCAGCGCGTCCGCCTCCTTCAGTTGAGAGCCGATGACCTCCAATTGGGAACCGATGACTTCGCTCTGGCGCTTGACCCTGCCTCGCAGGATGATCACCCAGCCAAGCACACCCAGCGTGATCGCTAGAGCCAGCGCCAGCACCCGCTGGGTGTGGGCGGGGTTCCACCAGGAGGGCCGGCGAAGCACCACCACGTCGGCGGGCGACCGCAGCAGGACTCGAAACGTCTTGTCGGCCGCAAAACCCACCCGCAAAATGGATGGGTCGGCTTCTCCCTGCACGGCGCAGATTCCCGTCACCCGAACCGTGCTCCCCACCTCCCAGGCGGGAAGAGCCTGCCCTGGAGGTTGGCCGGGCAGGATCGCGGAAAAAACATGCTCGCCGGAAACCAGGACGATCACCGGGTCCGGCGCCGCCCGGTTCTCGCCGATTAACTGGCCCTCGATGGCCACCAACTGGGCGTCGTGCTCCCCTCGCAACGCCTCTTCGGCGGTGACCGCCAACGGAGGAACCGGCTGCCAGCCACCCGCCGGGCGGTAGGTGGCGTCCGCCAGCGACGGGGACAACTCGCCCAACGTCGGGAAACCAATCGCGTCGATCGCCACACCCGGCTTCAGAGGCGTGGCCTGGGCGGTCGGCCCGCACACGCCCCGCGCGCCCTCCTGCAGGCAGAGCACGCTGCCGGGCCAGAGCAGCGTCACCGTGCCCCGAACATGGGCGCGGTGGCGGAAATCGGAATGCGGCGAGAAGACCAGCAAGCCGCCGATGGGCTCGACCGGCGTCGAGAAGGGATGCGCCGGCGCCGGCTCTTTCACTCTCACCGCGGCCATGCCGGGGAACAGCATGTGCGCCCCGGTGAGTTGTCGCTGGTGATTGTAAGACGGGCCCACATTGCCGCGAATCGTTACCGTGGCGTCGACCAGGCCGGCGTAATCGACGCCCGGCGAAATCACCGCCATGGCGCCAATCAGACCGTCGTCCAGCGCCAGCTTCAAGTCGGCCTTGTCCTGATACTTCGTGACCGCCCGTACCACCCCCTCCAGTTCCACCCACTGTCCGTCGTCGGCGCCGGTCTTCAGCCGGGTGAGGTTCACCCGGGGCGCCTCCGCCGGCAAGTGGGATTCCGCGATCACGCGCGCCGAGGCATCGCCCACGCATTGGGGCAAAATCGCCCGGGTGGCTCACCCCCGTCACCTCGATCAACTGGCCCGGCGCCAGGGGAGCCGCGGGCGCTGCCGCCAGCATCACGAAGACGCAGCCCGTTGTGTCGCAGAAGAAGAACGCCGCGCGCCAGGGATCGGCGCTTGTCCCCTGGCCCATCATGTGGCGGTCGTAGTAGGTGACCACGCCCCGCATGCGGACCGGGTAAGCGCGCCTCGATTCTTCAACGGGCAACTGGTGGGCGGCGCGGGCCGTCGTCAGGGTGGGCAAGCCGGCGGGTTGGCTGTGCGCCACCAGCAGCAGGCCAGAGAAAAGGAACGCCAGCCAGCTCCATGAAACCCGTGAGCCGCTCTCTTCGCACCTATTCGCGGTGTTCATGGCCGGCGTCGGACGTATCCTCTTGTTCCTTATCGGCTGATCCCGCAAGTTCTGCCGGACGCGGCTAAAAAAGGGGTCAGACCCCTTTTTCGGTGAGGGTAACGACGCGGTCGGCGTCCACGTCCTTGATGACCGTCTTCGCGCCGGAGGGCCAGCGGACAGTGATGGAATCGGCGCGCGCGGCGGCGCCCAGGCCAAAATGCAGCCGCAAATCGTTCTGCGAGAGATAGCTGCCGCCGCTGCGCACTTCGTCCACCTGAGTGCGGCCGCCCGCCGTGACCCAGACGCGCGCGCCGATGGCGCTGCGGTTCGAGCGCGTCCCGGCGAGCCGCAGCAGGAGCCAGTGGCCCGCCGCGGGACGGCTCTGTTTCCACAGCGACGGCGGCTCGTTCTGGTTGTTGGCCAGGATCTCGAGCGTGCCATCGTTGTCGATGTCGCCGATGGCCAGTCCGCGCGCCGAGTGGCGGGTCGCGAACGCCGGGCCGGCCTCCGCGGATATGTCCTCGAAGGTTCCCTTGCCGGTGTTGCGGTAGAGGGTGGCGTGGTCGCGGGAGTGGATGTCGATGTTCTGGCGGTCGATCTCCGGGAATACGTGGCCGTTCACCACCACCAGGCCCTTCCAGCCGCTGTTCTCGAAGTCGAGGAAGGCGCAGCCCCAGTTTACGAAGCGCGTGTTTTTCGCCAGGCCCGCCGTCATGGTAACGTCGTCAAACTGGCCGTTGCCGGTGTTGCGATAGAGCAGCGAGCGTTCGTCGGAGAAGTCCGAGCGGAAGATGTCGAGCAGTCCGTCCCCGTCGTAGTCCGCCGAGGCAAGCCCCATGCCGGAGAGCTCGCGGCCGTTCTCATCGTAAGCCACGCCCCGCATCACGGCCTCCTCCGAGAACGTCCCGTCGCCCTGGTTGATGAAGAGCGTGGCCGCCGTCTGGTCCCCAACCACGTAGATATCCGGACGGCCGTCGTCGTTCACGTCCTGGGCGAGGACGGCGAGCGAGTAGTGGCCGTTCGCCTTGGCGATCCCGGATTTCACCGACACGTCTTCGAACGTCCCGTCGCCACGGTTGTGGTACAGCAGGTTGGTTTCGAACGGCAGCCCGCGCGGACCGCAATTGACCGCCATGCCGCGGTAGAAGCAGTAGGGATTGGAGCCGGCCTTGGGCGTGGTGGCGAAGTCGAACTTCAGGTAATTGGCCACGAACAGGTCGAGGTGGCCGTCGCCATCGTAGTCCAGGAACGCGCAGCCGGTGTTGTAGCGGACGCGGTCCTGAGTAAGATGAGCCTTCGCCGTGACGTCTTCAAAGCGTTTGCCGTTCACGTTGCGGTAGAGACGGTTCTGGCCCCAGTAGGTGACGAACAGGTCGGTGTAGCCGTCGTTGTCGTAATCGCCCGCGCATACGCCTTCGGCCCAGCCGGACGAGGTCAGACCGAGCGAGGCGGTGACGTCGGTGAAACGGCCATTGTGGTCGTTGTGGTACATGCGGTTGGTGCCGCCGTCGCCCGAAAGGACGAAGATATCCAGGTAGCCGTCGTTGTCGTAATCGATGAAGGCCACACCGCTGCCGGTGGTCTCGATGATGTACTGCTTGCTGGTTTCGCCGCCGTTGGGGAACGAGGCGGTGAGGCCGGCTTCCTTGGCGATGTCGCGAAAATCGGGCCCGGGCGGAGCGGCCGCCAACAGCGCCAGGGCGGCGGCCAGGGCGGCGAAGACCTTCACTGCGTGGGCGCCTTTTCGCCGAGGCGTTTCAGGAAGTCGGTGAACTCGCCCTCGGGCGGACGCTGGAGCTTTTCGAGCGCTTCCTGCTCGCCGCGCGCCTTTTCCAGTTGGCCGGAATTGCGATAGGCGATCATCAGGCTGTAATGGGCCGGTTCATTGGCCGGCTGCATCTTGACCACGCGTTCGAGCAGCGGGATGGCCTCGGCGTACTGTTTGGCCTGCACCAGAATCTTGCCCACGGCCAGGGCCGCTTCGGGAAAGTCGGGGCTCAGCTCCAGCGCCTTCCGGAAATGCTGAAGCGCCTCCGCGGCGCGGCCGCTGGCATTGTGGATCTGCCCCATCTGGAACTCCGCCGCGGCGTCCCCGGCGTTGAGCGCCAGCTCGGCCTCGAACTCGGTCTGCGCCTTGGCCAGGGCTTCCGGGCTGTGCGACTCGAGCAGGATGGCGCGGCCCAGGCGGAAGTGGAGGTTGAGCGCCCGCGGGTTTTTCTCGATGGCCTTGCGGTACTCGGCGGCGGCTTCGGCGAACTTGTTCTCCGTCTCGAAGATCTCCGCCGAAAGCTGGTTGACGCGGTAGGAGGCCGGCGTCTTCTCAAACATCCGCCGCGTGGCGTCATTGAACGCCCGCATGTGAACGCGGGCGGCGAGATACAGAACGTCGGCGTCGTCGGGGAATCTGGCTTCGAGCTGGGCGGCGATGGGAAGCGCCTTGACGGTCTCCTCCTGGGCGATGAAACACTGCGCCAGAGCCAGGCCGGCGAGGCGGGACAGATCCTGGTTGGCGGATTTGTCGAAGCGGTCCGCCAGATCCGGGATAGCATCGGCGCAATGGCCGGTCGCCGCGCGCGCCAGCGCCAGGAACGTGCGCGCATGTTCGTCGCCGGGCTGGGCGCGGAGAGCATCCTGCAGAAGCCGGCTTGCCTCCAGGTAGCGCCCCTGCTGAAAGGCGGCCATGCCCTGCTCGGTGAGGGAGTCGGCGGCGGCGAGCGGCAAGAGAAGAAATAGGCCACAGATGAACACAGATGAACACAGATAAGCAATTCTCTTCGATCCGCGTTCATTCGCGTTCATCCGCGGCCAATTATGCTTTGGGGATCGCTCAGTGTCCGGCATCGTCAAGCATCAGCTCCGCGTTGGAAAATCGATGGCGCTGCTGTCCTTCGTAATAGCGGAAGGAGAGCAGCGGAGGCGGCCCGGGCGCGATCTCCGGCCGCGGGGCCACGCGCTGGGAAGGCGTCGCAGCCAGTTCGACCACCTGCCCGGAAGCGGCAATCTCACCAGTCAACCGGTCGAGGTTGCCGCCGCTCGCGGCCAGCATGAAACAGACCAGGATCGTCATGGTTCCCCCAACTCCCGAAGCGCCTTTTCGGCCAGCGGATACCCCGGCTTTCGGTCCAGCAACTGGCGCATCACGGCGCGCGCCTTATCGGGTTCGCCCAGGCGCACCCAGGTTCGCGAAAGGTTCAAGTATAGTATATCTTCGTCCGGCGCCACCTGAATCCCGTACTGAAAGGCGGCGATGGCGTCCTTGGTCTGGCCGAGATTGGCGTAGAGCACCGCCAGGTTGTTGATGGCGGAGGCATCGTCGCGGCGGATGGAGATGGCAGTCTCGAACAGCTTGCGCGCCTCCTCGCTGCGCCCTGCCTTGGCCAGCAGCAGCCCCAGTTTGTTGGCGGCCTCGCCATTGCGCGCGTCCACCTCCAGCGCATGGCGATACAGCCGCTCGGCCTCGCCCGTCGAGCCCAGTTTCTCCTGCATCTGGGCGGCATTCACCAGCGCGTAGGGAAGATCGGGGTCGAGCGCCAGCGCCCGTTGGTACAGGCGCAACGCTTCCCTGGGGTTGTCCGCGGCGGCTTCCACGCCACCCAGATCGTTCCAGAACTCGGGGGACGCGGGATCGAGCCGCGTGGCGCGCTCAAAGGCCTCGCGCGCCGGGCCGAGGCGCTTGGCTTCCAGGTGAATGCGGCCGATAGCCGCCACAGTCTTGGCGTTGGCGGGCGAGCGCCGCGACGCTTCCTCCAGGTAGGGCAGCGCCTGCTCGGGGTAGCCGGCCATCCACAGGGCGCCGCCGATCTTGAAATAGTCCCGCGCCGGCCGGCCGTAGTAGGCGCCCTCAAAGGGCAACGCCCGCGGATCGGGCACCGGCCCGTCGACCGTGCGCAGGTCGGCGTCCGCCGCGGTCGCTTCCGGGGGCTCGGCGTACACGCGGCGCACGCGGCTTTCGGAATCGATCAGCATCGCGAGCGGCGTTTCGAGCGGGGCGCGATAGTCGAACAGATAGCGGCGGAGAATGGCATAGGCCGCGGCCAGATCGGCGGGCGCCGTGCGCAGATCCAGAAGCTGCGCCGGCGTGGCATAGCGCGGCAGCGGCTCGCCCGCGTGCAGCACCAGCAGGGCCGGCCCTTGGCGCTTCTCCGGCAGAGGCACGGGCTCGCGCAGCCAGGTGGTGAAGAGGCGCGACCGGTTGTCTACCGCGAGCGGCACATCCGCGGCCAACTCGGCGCGCGGATGCAGCGGCTCGCGCCGGAACTCCGCCGCGCCTTCGGTTACTTCATAGAGGAACCCGGCCTCAAGCGGCGGCAACTGTTGCACCAGGCCCGAGGGCCACGCGATGCGAACCGTTTCCGCGCGCTTCCGCCCGCCCAGGCCGAAGTGCAGCCGCTTGGTGTGCTGCGACAGGTACGCCGATCCGGCCACCAGCCATTTGACCTGGCCGTCCACTTCCACGCGCGCGCCGATGGCGTCGCGGTTGGACTGGGTTCCGCGCAGCCCGATCACCAGCCGCTCGCGTGAAGCTCCGCGCACGTTCTGGAACAGACGGAGTTGCGGCCCAACGCGGTTCTTGACCACCAGATCCAGATTCCCATCGCCGTCGAAATCGATAAACCCGAAGGCACGGCTGTCTTCGGCCACATCGATACCGCTGGCCCACGAAAAGTCGTAGTAACGCCCCGCGCGGCGGGCGTACAGCACGTTGGGTTCGGGGCCGGCCCAACTGTAGTCTTCGCGGACCAACTGGTTGATGGCGTTCCAACCATTCTCGTAAGCCGGCGCCCGCTCGTACTTCAGCGGCGATTTCGACACCACCTGGCGGTAGAAGTAACTCATCAGGTCGGTGCGGCTGTTGTTGGTCAGCATGCCGCAGGCGATGTAGAGTTCCGGCGCGCCGTCGTTGTCGAAATCGCAGCCGTCGCAGCCCCACGACCAATGGCCCATCTCGATGCCCTGCGAATCCCCGGTGTAGGTGAAAGTGCCGTCGCCTTCGTTGTGAAAGAGCGAATTCCCTTTAACGTGCCGGCGGTAAACGTCCCGAATCGCCGGGTCCAGCTTGGCCGGGCCGAACTCGGGGTCGTTGACGATCCTCTGTCCGCAGGAGCTCCACATGTTGGAGATCAGCAGATCGGGACGCCCGTCACCGTCGTAATCCAGCCATGCCGCGCTCATCCCCGGGCCGAAATCCAGCACCCCGGCCTCTTCGGCCACGTCGCGGAAATGGCCGTTGGTATTGCGGTACAGGTTCTTGCGGCCGAAATCGTTGGCGACGAAGAGATCCGGCCAGCCATCGCCGTTATAATCGCACCAGGCGCCGGCGAAGCTGAACCGGTTGTTGTTGTGATCCATGCCGGTCGCGGCGGTCACGTCTTCGAAGCGCGGCGGGTCCTGGTCGAGGCGGTTGCGGAAGAGGAAATTGGGCGGGCCGTTTTGCGCGTCGTGATAGGGCGTGGGATAGCGGTACTGGGCTTCGCTCTGGTAATACACGTAGCTGCACAGGTACAGATCCAGGCGGCCGTCGCGGTCGAAATCGGCCGCTGACACGCTGGTGAAGGTGCCCTGCGGCGCGGTGGCGAAGCGGAAGGCGTCGGGAACCGGCGTGAAATGGCCGTGCCCGTCGTTGAGGAAGAGCATGGGCTGGGTGGGCCGCACCAGCACCAGGTCCTGATGCCCGGAGTTGCGCAGATCGGCGAACAGCGCGCAGGCCGTATCGTCGAGGATGTCGAGGCCGGCCTCCTTCGAAATGTCGTGGAAGCGGCCGCGGCCATCGTATTTGTAAAGGCGGTTCGGCAGGCCGCCCTGCTGGCATACGTAGATTTCGTCGGCGCCGTCGTTGTCGATGTCGGCCACCGCGATCCCGTTCTCGCCGTAGACATCCAGGCCACACGCCGGGTCCAGGCGCGACCGCCAGTACGGAACGCCCCTGGCGAGCTGTTCGTCGAAGGAGGCGACGCCCGCGAACGCCGCTCCGGTCACATCGCGAAACCAACGTGCGGCGCTGCGCGTGAGAGTTTCCTCGACCGGCTCGAGGTGCGTCAGTGCGCCGTTCCAGGCGAACTTCCAGATGCCGATGCGGTGCTGGAGTTCGCCCGAGTTCTGGCTGCGGATGTCATAGCGCAGCAGGCCGCCTGGCAGGGAGTAGAAGCGCGCTCGCCGGACGGCGCCCAGCGAGGCCCGCCATTTCTTCCAACCGGAGATGGGATCGCCGCGGCCATCGAAGACGGCGACGGCCACGTCGGGCGCGATGTTCCGGTATTCGACGGGCGCGGGCGATGCGCCGCCGCACCCGTCAGCCAACGGCAGCTCGCCGGTTTCGAGCGCCGAGGCCAGGCGCGCCTCCACTTCCATGGCGGTTTTCTCGCCGGGGAATTCGTCGCTTCCCGGCTCGGCGAAGGCCATGACGGCGGCGTCGGGCGACTGCCGCTTGAACTTGACCGGGAACGGAGACGCGGCATGGGCGGACCTGGAGAGCCACGGCGCCGCCGCGCAGGCGGCCAGGAATTCGCGGCGCTTCATGGTGGGGCGGACCCCCTGGTCCGCAGCCGGCCCCCTGGCCGGCTTCTCTCCGGTAGCAAGTACCTTTTGATTCCGTCAGCGAAGAGCGGGACGAGGGCGTCCCGCGCGGACCAGGGGGTCCGCCCCACATGTGCGCGAGAAAGCTGAGAGGCAGCAGGACAAGAACTGTCGCGGCGTTTCATGGGGTAGGCTTCCCCTTTGGCTCGGGCCACTCCCTCACGGTCGTGGTCCCGGGCGCCGGCATCTCCCCGACGCCGGTCTCGGCCGCGGTCAAGCGCTCATGCTCGGCTCGCTCCGCCTGCGCCAACTCCCGCTGGCCGAGTTTGTCGTACGCCCGCGCGAGCTGAAAGTGCGCCGGGGCGTGTTCCGGGTTCAACTCGATGCTGCGCTTCAACTCCGCCGCCGCCGCCCGCCAATCGCCTCTCTTCTCCAGCAGAACGCCCAGCTCGAAGTGGGATTCCCAGTAGCGCTCGCTGAGCTGAATGGAGCGCCGCAGCTCGGCTTCGACCCTGGCGGGATCGATGCCCGTCGCGCCGAGCGCTTTGGCGTACAGGCAGGGCGGCAGGGGATTGCCCGGCTCGGCCTTCTCCCAGGCGGCATAGGCGGCCGCGATGCGCGGTAGCCGGTCTTCGGCCTGGTCGAGAAGGCGCGCCAGGAATACGTAGGGTTGCTCGACGGAGGCATCCAGGCCGATCACCCGCAGGAAGGCGTCGATGGCCTCGGTGAAGCGGCGCTGTCCGTAGGCGGCCACGCCATAGGCGAGTTCGATCTGGGCGCTCGCCGGGAAGCGCTGCCGGCCCCGGTCGAAAGTGGCCAGGGCGTCGGTGAAATCGCCCGCCCGAAGTTGCATCTGCCCAAGATCGAAGACGAACTCTTCCACTTTGGGATCGCTCTCCACCGCCGCGCGCAGCTCGCGCAGGGACGGGTCGGGCTGATTGGCGGCGGCGTAGGCCTGGCCGAGCAGGTGGTGCAGCGCGGCGCCGCCGCCCTTGGAAAGCGCGGTGGTGGCCCACAGGATGGCCTGCTGCGCCTCGCCGGCGCGCAGCGACAGATCGGCCGCGCGGGCGGCGGCTTGAGGATCGGCGCTCTTGCCGGAAGCATATTGACGCTCGGCGTCCGCCGCCTTGGCGAGATCTCCGGTTTCGGAATAGAACATGGCGAGGGCGTGTTTCACGGGCGAGTCCGCGGGCGCCAGGCGGGCTGCCCGGCCGGCGGCTTCATTGGCCAGCGCCGCTTCCCTGGCGCGCAGGTAGGTCTGCGCCAGCGCCGCCCACACCATGGCGTTTTCGGGCTGCAGGTGGGATGCGGTCTCAAGGCTTTGCCGCGCCTGCGGGAGGTCGTTACCGCTCAACGCCAGAAGGCCGCGGCGCAACTCGTCGTCGAAGGATTGGGCCGCCAGCGCCCCCGCCAGAATGCACGCCAGCAATGCGAAGGACGGTCTCACGCCACCCTCGATTCTACAGCAACTGGGTATCCCCCGCGGCGTGGCAGCGGGCGCGCACGGCGCCGGAAGCGCCGCGGCACAGCGGCTCCCACCACGAAAAAGCCCCCGCCATTACGACGGGGGCCGGGATGCGTTTCTGAAATCGAGCCCTCCGCGGCGAGCCGCGGAGGGCGTGTCTCTACAGCGTCAGAACATGAACCGGAGCGACATCTGAATGTGCCGCTCGGTACCAGCCAGGGTGCTGGTGATCTTGCCGAAGTTCCCATCCGACGCGTTGTTGTCCGGATAGTTGTACTCGTTCGTGTCGAACAGGTTGGTAGCTTCCGCGCGGAACTGGAACTTGAACTTCTCGGTGAGCACAAAATCCTTGAAGACCGAGAAGTCCAGCGACTTCAGCCCTGGCGCCCAATTGCTCTGCAGACCCAGGTTGCCTTCCTGGAGTTTGTTGGTGACCGCAGCGCTGCTGATTGCCATGACCGCGCTGGTGTCGAACCACTGAGCCGGCGACCGCCCGCCGGAAGGAGCCGCATTGGGATTCTTGCCCGCGACCAGATCCGGGAAGCAGCTTGCCCAAATGCCGATGCAACCGCCCGAGTCCAGGGTGAACGGGTTCCCGGTGTGCAGCGTAAGAATACCGTTCACCTGCCAGTTGGCGGCAATGGCGTTGAGTACCGGGTTGAGGTTGGAGCCCAGCTTCTTGCCCTTGCCAAACGGGATGTCATACACGAAGTTGGCGACGAAGTTCTCGCGAATGTCCCACGGTGCGGAGGAGTAGCTTTCCCTGAGGTTGGTGTTGTCCCAATTGCCAAAGCCCACCGAGCCACCCAGCGTGGTGCCGGAGTTGGCCAGGGCGTGCCCATAGGTGTACGCGGCCGAAACCATCAGACCGTCGGAGAAATGCTTGTCGATCTTGAGGGTCAAACCGGCGTAGTTGCCGAAACCGTTGGATGCCGTACCGCTCAAACCACCCAGATCCGGGTGCGGACGCAGCGAATTGGAACTGATGGCAGAGTTCGCGGTAGCCAGGTTCGGGTTGGCGTTCTGATCCGGCTGGAGCAGCGAGTGCGCCTGGTGATTGCCGACGTAGGCAAGTTCCAAGGCCCACTGTTTGCCCAGCTCATGCTGCACGGCCAGGTTCCACTTGTAGACGATGGAATTGCGGAAGTCCACCGCCAGGCTGCGGAAGCTGACCGGCGCCGGCTGCCCGAAGATGTTAGTCGGGAAACCGGCCGACAGGCCGCCGGCAAAGTACGGGTTGGTATCGAACATGTTCGATCCCGCACCGGTGGCCGGACGCTGCAGAACGGGCGACTCGTTGAACGGAACGCTCTCTCCCCGGTTGGGGTTGCCGCCCTGTTGCTCTTCACCGCCGTAGAAGATGCCGTAGCTGCCGCGGAAGACGGTCTTGGGCCGCCAACTGTAAGCGAAGCCGATGCGCGGGCCAAAGTCTTTCTTGTCCCACGGAATCAGGTACTTATTCACAGCACCCACGGAAACATGGACGTCCGGGAAGGTGGTAGCGAAGCCCGGAGGCAGGGGGCTATTCGAGTTCGGCCCGCTGGGGATATACAGGGTCATGGCCTGCATATCGAAATTCGACTGGCGGCCGAACTTCTCGCCGATGGGCGAGAACAGCTCATAGCGCAGGCCAAGGCTGACGGTCAGCTTGGGAGTGACCTTCCAGTCGTCCTGGGCGTAGAACGCATACGCGCTCTTGATGGACGAAATGAAGTTGTTCGTGGAGGCCTGTCCCCAATCGACGTTGCCGAGCAGGAACGAAGCCATGGGATCGCCCGTCTGTCCGGAGTTGCCATAGGCAGACGTGGGATAGGCGGTTTCCTGGGGGCCGAAATACATTTCTCCGTGCGGATACGGAACCTGGAAGAAGGGGAACTGGATGGGCCGGTATTCGGCTCCGAACTTCAGGGCGTGCGTGCCTTTGTTGACGCTCACGTTCTCGATGAAGTCCCAAACGTTGCTGTATTCCTTGGACGGCAGCCAGGAATTGGCGCCGATCTGGCTGTAGCTCGTGCCGCAGTACTGCGCCTGGAACGACTGTTTGCAGAACTGGATCTGCGGCAAGCCGCCGTTCAAGGTCGTGGTCGGGTCGTAGCCCGCGATTCCGAACGCCTTGAATTCATCCGTGCCGGAGTTGGCCTGGGTGCGCGAGGTAACCAGACGGGAGAAGCCCACGCGCGTTTCGGTGATGAGATGAGGAGTCCAGACGCGAGTCCAGCTCAACATGGCATTCCGGTTCAGGTCAACTTCGCTGGCGCCCTGGAACGGCGCGCCATCCAGCGCTCCGGGGAAGGGCGGGGCATTCGCCTTGGGCGTGTCGGCCCAACTCATGGTGCCGAACAAGCTGTCCTTGTCGGTCAGCCGGTGGTCGACGCGGAGATCGCCCTGATCGGTGGTCTGCGTGCCGGGCGTGGAAACGAAATAGTCGTTCACCGGGAACTGGCCGGTGGCGATGGGCTGATTGGTGGCGGGATAGAGCGCCGCGATCTTGGCCGCCGCCGGGTCGAACCGGGTCGTGGGGATGATGTTGTTGGGGAACGGAGTGCGCGAGTACACGCCCGCGTTAATGGCGGTGCTCGCCGGATCGTAAATGGTGCCCGCCGCCGGGCCGCCGGCCGCAACCGCCGCACCCAGCAGCGACTGGAAGTTGCCCTGCCTCATCGCCGCGGTCGGAATGGTGTACGCTCCGCCATAGCCCAGGTTCTGAATGGTGCCGCCCGAAGATGCGATGCGGGTGCCCTGGTAATCGCCGAAAATGAACGTCCGGTTCTTGATGATGGGGCCGCCGATGGCTGCGCCAAACTGGTTCTGGCGGAAGGGCCCTTTGCTGACTCCCGCCTGAATGTTCTCCCAGCGGTTGGCGTTGAGATCCGCGTTCTGCAGGATCTCGAACAGCGTGCCATGTAGCGCATTAGTGCCGCTCTTGATGCTGACGCTGACCACGCCGCCGGCGCCGCGACCGTATTCGGCGTTGTACCCGTTGGTGAGAACCTGCATTTCGCCGATGGCTTCCACCGAAGGCCCGACCACAAACGAGGTCTGGTTCAGGAAGTCGATCACGTTGACGTTGTTGTCGACGCCGTTCAGCAGGAAGTTGTTCTGCCCGTTGGAGCGCACGCCGTTGGCGGAGAAGCCGCCGCCGGTGGCGTCCCGGGCGCCTTGCTCATTCACCAGCACGCCCGGAGAAAGCCGCGCCAGGAAGCTGAACGTGCGCGTGCCGCCCAACGGAAGATCGCTCATGCCCTGGGCAGTCACGTTGCCGCCGAGCGTGGTGCTTTCCGTTTCCAGAAGCGCCGCCTCGGTGCTCACCTCTACCGACTGGGTGATGTCACCGACCGCCAGCGTAAGGTTCGCGCCGACGCGGTCGCCGCCAGTGAGGACGACGTTCTGCTGCTCGGCGCGGCGGAAGCCCTTCGCCTCGGCGGCGACGGTGTACGTTCCGGGTTTCAACGCCGGCCGGATGTAGAGTCCATCGGTGCCCGATGTGACCTCATACTTCAGCCCGGTCGCAACCTCTGTGATGGTGATTTTTGCATTCGGCACGACGCCGCCTTGCGCGTCGGTGATCGTGCCGGTGATGGTGCCCATATCGCGTTGCGCAAAGGCGATAGTAGCGAAAACCAAAGCGAAAACCGTCAGCCATAGGCATAGCCGACAGACGCTGGGAATTGTCATTCGGAGACTACCTCTTTTCTCTCGCATTTGACCTCTCTCTAGGCTTGCTGATACTGCGTGAACCCCAACTCGCAACTGTGGAAACGTTTTCACAGCCGGAGCTTTAGGGTAGTGTAAATGTATTACGAATGCGAGTCAATAGGTATTCTTCCGGGTGTCTCCCTGAGGTTCCTTTCCGTACAGTCAGGGATAAACGTTTCACGTAGGCTAGTAGATGGTAAGGGCTTATCTTTCAGGTGTTTCCCTCGGGCTCCCGGCCCCCGGAACCACCCAGGGTAGAAGTTTTCCATAGGCTGGTGGATGGCCGGGCCGGCGCACCCGGCGACCGCGGTGGATTTCATACGGTTTTCAAGCGTCTAAGCGCGCCTGCGCGGTCGAGGCGCGGATCACCAGCGAGGTGCCCACCCCCAGTTCCGAGCCCATGCCCGGGGCCGTTATCAACTGCAACAGCGCGTTGCAAGCCAGGCTCGCCACTTCCGACTGCGGGAGGCGCACGGTGGTCAGCGGCGGCTCGGTGAACTCGGCCATCTGGATGTCGTCGAATCCCACCACCGAGATGTCCTCCGGAACCCGGAGCCCGTATTGGCGAATGCCGCGCAAGGCCCCGATCGCCGTCAGGTCGTTGGATGCGAGGACCGCGGTGGGGTGGGGGTGGCGCGCCAGCAGGCGCAGCATCGCCTGCAGGCCGCCGTCCACCTTGTGGTTCCCTTCCTCGATCGGCAGTTCGCCGGGCTGGCCGTTCCCAAACCCGCTCAGCCGATCGAGGAACGCCTCGCGCCGCTCCAACGCCGAGCGCAGGTTCACCGGCCCGGAGATGAAAGCGATGCGGCGATGCCCCAGTTCGCGGAGGTGCCCGACGGCCTGGGCGATTCCCCGGGCGTAGTCGATCCGCACGTTGCTGACGCCGCGGCCGACCTTACCGACATCCAGGAAAACCAGTGGTACCTTGCGGCGGGCGAAGCCGTCGGTAAGGCCGCGGTCGATTTCCGAGGTCATGATGGCCACCCCGTCGAGCTTGCGTTCGATCATCCGCTCGACGCACAGCGCCGTCCGGGCAGGATCGTAATTGGTGGAGGCGACGAACACGTCATAGCCGTTTCCGAGCGCCACCTCCTCGAATCCCTTGACCAGTCCGGGGAAGAAGGGATTGGAGATATCGGAGACCACCAGGCCCAGCATGTGGCTGCGCCCGGAGGCCAGCGATTGGGCGTAGGTGTTGGGCCGGTATCCCAACTCCTTGATCGCCTGCCGGACGCGCTCAGCGGTTTCCGGCCGTAGCCGGGAACTGTTGTGGAGCGTCCGCGAGACGGTGGCGATGCCCACTCCGGCCCGCCTGGCAACGTCTTTGATAGTCGGCATCTCGCCTCTCGTGCAAGTTTACATCACCCGCATCGCCGCAGTGCGCGGTTTTTGGTTGTTGCGCGTTGCGCGAGGCTGTAAGCTGTGAGGTATCCCGGTCCCGGGGGTTGGGGTCATGACGCGCAGAGATCTGTCTCGCATGCTGGTCGCGCTGCTGGCCGAGCGGCTGCCTCGGGCCCTCCCGGCCGCGAGCGTGCCGGCCCGCAGGATGGTGCTGATCACGCTTGGGGGAATCCGCCGGCAGGAGAGCTGGTCGCCGCCGGGGCTGCGCTACATCCCGCACCTCTACAACGACCTGTTGCCCCAATCCCTGTTTTATCCTTATGCGCACAATGAGGGAGTTACCTCGCACTTCAATACCATATCCAGCATTCTGACCGGGTTCTGGCAGCACGTGGACGACTGGGGCGGCGAGAAGCCCGCGAATCCCACGCTGTTTCAATACCTGCAAGCGCAGACCCACTGCGGCCCGGAGCAAACCTGGGTGGTCACCAGCAACAAGCAACTCACCGCCAATATCAGCCCCGGCGTGAACGTGATTCTCTCCAAGCAACTGATGGTCGAAGCGGTGGAGAGGATCATCAACGGGCAAAGCCACCGGAGCCGGCTGGAGCGCCAGCAGATTCTGGACGAAATGACCGCGGTTCTCGAGACCGATTACGAACGGATCGGTTGGGGCGTCCCCTCGGAATCGGCGTTTCGCGACCCGGCGGTGAAGCAGACGTTTCTCTCCGCGCTGGGGAGCTTCATTCACGGACCGGACGCGCCGGCCAGCGGCGACGATCTTACCTTTCTCATCGCCCGCGAGGTGCTCACGCGCCTGGCGCCGGCCCTGCTGATGGTCAATTTCTCCGACATGGAGGTGGCGCATTCCGGCAGCTATTCGCTGCACCTGGGCGGCATCGGCCGCAGCGACCGGCTGTGTCACGGTATGTGGCAGTTCATCCAGGCGTCCCCGGCGCTGCGCGGCAACACCACGCTGGTCATCCTGAACGAATTCGGACGCGACCCGGACGGCTCCTCCACCAACGGATTCTTCAACCATCGCACCGACACGGAGTCCTGCCGGCTGGCCTGGGCCATGGTTCTCGGCCCGGCGGCGGGCGGTCCGAGAGTGGTGGAGCGGGAGATCCGCCAGATCGACCTGACGCCTTCGATGGCCGCGTGGATGGGAGTGGACTGCGGCCGCGCGCCGGGCGTCCTCCTGCCGGAGTTCCATGCCTGAACAGCCGCCGGTCCCGGTGGATCTGATCCGGCGCCTGCCGGCCACGTTTGGTCCGGCGCTGCGCGATCAGTTCGCGCAATGGAATCTCCTGTTTCGCGCCGAGCGCCGGCAGCTTCAAGCGCAACTGGACTGGCTCTCGGGGCTGCCGCCGAAGGAGTTTGATGGGCTCTTCGGTCCCCTGCTGGACATCGAGAAACGCATGGCTCTGCCGCGCCTGGATTCGAGCGCGGCGGGACTGAGTGTCCGGGACGCGGGCATTCTGGCGCGTTCTCCGCTCTATCCGCGATGGCGCGCGGAAGTGGAGAGAGTCTTCAGCCGTATCGATGAGCGAGCGGTCGCGCCCGCCGGGCTGCGGAGTCTGCCGCGCCTGGTGGTCTGCGTACTGCCTGCGGGTATCCCTTTGCAGGAGCAGCCGCTCTGGCCGGACCTGGCCGCCGAGGGCGCATGGCTCTCGCTCGACCGGCCGTTCGGCGAGATTCTATGGGCGTTCGCCGCCGCCATCGCAAAACGGGTCTGCCTGCCCGAGTTGGACCCGGACGAGCGCACCTGGGTTTTCGAGTGCGAATCCCGGTTCTCCGCTCTCCCCGGCGTGCCGGTGCTGTCGTGGGCGGATCTCGACGCCCTGCGGCGCGAATTTCTGCGCCGCCTCAACGCGGTGCAGAGAGACCTCCGTTCGGTGGACCAGACGAGCGAGGAGCTGAGACGCGCCGACATCGGCCGCCTGATGCCTCAGGCGCTGGCCTCGAATGCGCGCGTGCGGGAGTTTCTCCGCGGCCTTCTGCTGAGCGGCAACGGGTCGCTGGTGTTCCCGAATTCGTTCGTCGAGTGGGGTGCGTCGGAGGCGCTGCGGCGCGCGCAGCCGCAGGCGCTGATCGCCTCCTTCGGCCTGCGCCAGAAGCTCAAGCCGTTCAGCAGCCTGGTGCTCTTCGAGGATCAGAACCGCGCCAACCCGGTGGCCAATCAGGAAGACCCCGCGGGATCGCTGACGGACGCGCTGCTGCTTGCCCGCTACGTCTATCTGGCAGCCCAGCGGGTGGCCTGCTATCCCGGCCACACGCTCACGCTCCTGGCGGCGTGCGACTCGAATCGCGTCCTGGCACTGGGCGCGGGCGGCAAGGATCTTCCGCGCTCCCCAGCCGCCGCGAAAGACCTCACCGGCTTTGCATTGCGCTGGCTCGGTTAGCCACGGTGCGATGCTTGCAAGCGCCCCTCGCCACTTTCGACCGCGATCTGCGGAAAGCGGCGCTGGAATCAGGCGTTGCTCTCGTGGAAACCTGAGCGGAAGATGCGCGGCAGCGCCGCGAGCGCTCGTTAAGCCCGGAAGCATCTCGGCGGCAGGGCGCGGCGCCACAGCTTTGCCCCCGCCGCCGGCCAGGTGTTCCTGAGATCGTCCCCTACTCCCCTCTCACCCAGCGGCTCCAGTCCCCTTTTGGAGTTCCCGGCCAATCCTCTCTGCTTTGGATCTCGGCGTTGGTGCTGAGCGATCGGGAGAAGCCGTCTAAGCCGCGGCGCGCTCACTACCACGTAGTCGTGTGCGGTGAAACCGTCGTCTGGTGGCAATGGTCACTCCTTTCTCGCCCTTCTTCGGGGCTCTGTGACCGGCCGCGAGTCTCCGTAGCCGTGGTTTCCTCTTTCAGGATACGCCGGGCTGGTCAGGGCCTGGAGCAAGAGTCTCCTTTTAGGCCGAACTTACAAGCTTTACGGCTTCTTGTACCGCTCCAACATAGCCGCACTGATCTCGGCGCTGGCCGGCCATTGGCCGCGCCTTTGCCCCGCGTGGGTCTGGTACTCCTGCAACCGGCCCGGATCGGGCTGCACTACCTGACCGTCCTTCAGAAACAGCAGCCCCATCTTGTCAGTCGGCATACGGCTGACGAAAGCCTCCGCTTCGTCCAGGGCGCCGCGCAGTTGCGCCGTAATTACTTGAGGGTCGAGCGGCTCAATGGTTACAAGCGCCCGCCATTCGGCGGCGGGATAGTGGGCGTTCCGGCGGATCTCAGCGATCAGTCCCTCGGGCGTGAAGCCGGGCGACTTTTCCACGGCGGCCCAGATCACGGCCCCCAGCGGAAGAATGGCGGTGTGAATCGTCACCAAGTCAACCAGGTCGCGTACCTCACGCCGCCCCGCAGCAGCCATCGCCTTGTTCATGGCGAGGTCGGCCGGGTGAAGAACATAGCCGAAAGTCTCTTCCCTCATCGTCGGGAAGAAGCGGAAGTCGCTGTCAGCCACCCATTCGAGGCGCGTGCCGGCGCCCTGCCGCGCAACTTCGGCTGCGCAAATGAGGGGCAGTTGCCGCAACCACCTGACGCCGTAACCAGCCGCTTCGAGCGCCTGCGCATCGTCTAAAGCAGCAGACACAACACGCTCCTCGCGATCATGGAAAACGTCAATATCGCCGGAATACCGCGGCGGGTCCCCGTTTCAGGCTGTGGCATCCGCCACATAGCTTTCCGGGTCGCGGTGCGAGGCCAGCAGCCGGAGAACTTCGATCTGAATCTTAGACAGCGGCACGGCAGGCCTGCTCGATCCGCTCCGCCAGACGCCGGGCTTCGCGGTCGCCCTCGATGCGCAAGGCCCGCGCCACCACCAGAGCATCCTCCGGCGCCGGTTCCTCCAGCAGGCGCTTGTTCCAGAGAGCCTGCGTTCCGAATTCCGTGAACGCCCGGCGGTATAGGGCCGCGAAATCCGCCGGTTCTGTTGTCTGGCCGTTCATCCTGCCTCGTCTTTACATCCATTGTAGAGGGTCGGGCGGGCCGGTGGCTCGAACGAAGCTCTCCGGGCGCCTGAGTGCAGCCCGCACCGGTCATCGCCTCGTCCAGTCCTCGACTTTCAGCTCGTTGATCCGCGTGACTGAAAGGGGCTTACTCGATTCGGCGGCGTTCAGCACCATCTCGCACTTCGGCTTTCCGGCGCCGCGAAACCGAGTAAACCTCTTTCAGTCACCCCGGTTTTCCAAAAATAACTCCTTCTCCCTCAGTTACCTACACGAAATCGGTTTCAGACTCCATCCACCCCCGTGCTATAGCTCGAGTTGGAAGAACTTATGCCACCACGCCCTCCTCGAACCCGTGCCCAAAAAAATACCGAACGAACCCATTTGTCCCCTCCAACCATAAGCAATGAAGCCACTTATGGAACTTCCAAACGAACCCGTTTCCGGGGCTGGAACTCCGCCCCTCACCCGGCTCTTGACACAGCGTCATTCATGCGTATAATTGAATCATTCGCTTGAATCGGATGACTGACACGAAGCAGAAGATCCTCGACACCGCCGAACGGCTCATCGCCGAACAGGGATACGCCGCCACGTCGCTCCGCCACATCATCGCCGAGGCGGGCGTCAACCTGGCCGCGATTCACTACCATTTCGGGTCCAAGGAAGAGCTGCTGGACGAGATCATTCAGCGCAAAGCCAAACCGGTCAACGAGCGGCGCCTGGCGTGGCTCGACAGGATCGAGCGGGAAGCCGCGCCCGGCGCGCCGCCCGTAAACACCGTTCTGGAGTCTTTCCTGATGCCCATGGCGGAAGTCGCCGACCGCACCCCGGCGTTTGTGCCGTTCATGGGCCGCATGCTGGCGGAAGGGTTGATGCCAACCATCCTGGCGCGGCACTTTCAGCAGGTTGCCGCTCGGCTTATGGGGGCGCTGCGGCGGGCGGTTCCAAACCTGACGGATGAGGAGTTCGCCTGGCGGATGCACTTCATGTCGGGGGCCATGGCGCATACCATGTGCGGCGCCCGCCTTTTCCCCAGCTTGGGCGGTGCCGGAAGCGATTTCCGGACGCGGATGGGGCTGCTGGTGACCTTCTTAAGCGCCGGTTTCCGGGCGCCCCAAACCGCCCCCGAAACCATCGAAGCAAGGAGCGAGGACAGGTAGATGAGACTGGCGTTGGCAATTCTCTTGACGGTCGCGCCGCTGGCTGCGGCGGATAGCGCCGCGGCGGACCAGGCGGCGGGGACGGGGCCGGTTCCGCTCAGCATGAAACGCGCCGTCGAGGTGGCCCTCGCGCCCGACGGAAACGCCAGCATCAAGCTGGCGGGCGAGGCCTTGCGGCAGGCGCGGGAGCGGTCCATCCAGGCGCGCTCGGCGCTGCTGCCCAACGTGAGTGGCGCCCTCGCCTACCAGAGCCGCACGGCGGATCTGGCGGCGCAGGGGCTCAACAAGCTCGACATACCCATTCCGGGTTTCCACTTCCCGCAGTTTGTGGGTCCGTTCACGGTCATGGATGCCCGGCTGTCGGGCTCGGAGAGCGTGCTCGACCTGAGCGCCATCCGCCGCTACCAGGCCGCGAAGACCGGGGTGGCGGCGACGCGCGGCGACGCGGAGACCGCCGGCGAGCAAGTGGCCGGCATGGTGGCGCGCGCCTACCTGGCCGCGGTCAAGGCCGACGCCGACGTGGAAGCCGCCGAGGCCAATGTGACGCTCTCGGAGGCGGTGTTGCAACTGGCCGAAAACCAGAAGGCCGCCGGCACCGGCACGGGCATCGAGATCACCCGCGCCAAGGTGCAACTGGCCAACGACCGTCAGCACCAGTTGGAAGCCGGAAACGCACGCCGCGCCGCCTACCTGCGCCTGCTGCGGGCCATGAACATGCGGCTCGACCTGGAAGTGCAGTTGACCGACAAACTGGCCTACACGCCGGCGGACGCCGTCACCGTGGATCAGGCCCAGGCAGAGGCGTTGAAAAGCCGGCCGGATTTCGAGGCCCAGCAGGAGCGCGAGCGGACGGCGCGCTATTCGGCCAGCGCCACGAAGATGGAACGGCTGCCAACCGTGGCGGCGTTCGGAGACTATGGTTCCAGCGGGTCTGGCCTCGAAAACGCCTTGCCCACGCGCACGTATGGCATTTCGGTTCGCGTGCCGATTTTCGACGGCGGACGCGTTCGACTCGCGGCGCGAGGAATCCTTCTCGCAGTACCGCGCCGAGCAGGTTCGCACCAACGATTTGAAGGCGCAGATCTCGCTGGACGTGCGGCTGGCGTTGGACGCCCTGAAATCGGCCGGCGACCAGGTGGGGGTGGCCAAGGAGGGCCTCGACCTAGCGGGGAACGAGTTGGCCCAGGCGCGCCGCCGGTACGAGGCGGGCGTGACTAACAGTATCGAAGTGACCGACGCGCAGACGCGGCTGGAACGGGCGCGCGACAATCGGACCGCGGCCTTATACCTGTTCAATGTGGCGCGCATCGACCTGGCGCAGGCCATGGGCAAGGTCAGGAGCACGGTGCAATAGCATGAAAAAGCGAATCGTCATCATCGTCATCGTATTGGCCCTGGCGGGCGCGGGAGTCTACGCGTTTCGAGGCATGAATCGTCAGCCAGACAACCGGATCATGATCTCGGGAAACATCGAGCTGACGGAGGTGAACATCGCCTTCAAGACTTCCGGCCGCCTGATCGAACGGAATGCCGACGAAGGCGACGCGGTGAAGCGGGGCATGGTGATCGCGCGGCTCGACCGAGATCAGCTCCTGGCGCAGAAGGAGATGCAGCAGGCCGGTTTGGAATCGGCGCAGTCCCAACTGGCGCAGGCGGAATCCGCGCTGGCATGGGAAAAAGCCACGCTGGCGGCGGATATCCAGCAGCGCACCGCCGATCTGGCGTCCAGCGAAGCCCGCCTGGCGGAATTGAAAAACGGCTCGCGGCCGCAGGAGAAGCTGGACGCCAAAGCCGCGGTGGATGCGGCCGACAGCGAGGCGCAGCGGTCCAAGGCGGACTGGGACCGCGCGCAGCCGCTCTTCCGGGACGACGACATTTCCAAGGCGCAATACGACCAATACCGCATGCGCTGGGAAAGCGCCGCGGCCGCGCTGCGGTCGGCCAGGGAGAAGCAGGCCCTGGTGGACGCGGGGCCGCGCGCCGAGGTGATCCAGGCGCAGCAGGGACAGTTGGAACACGCTCGCGGCGCGCTCAAAATGGCCGAGGCCAACAGCATCGAAATGAAGCGGCGCGAGCAGGAACTCACCACGCGGCGAGCGGAAGTGGAGCGCGCCCGGGCTAGCCTGGAAATGATCGATACCCAACTGGCCGACACCATCGCGGTGTGTCCGCTGGACGGCGTGGTGCTGGTGAAAGCCGCCGAGGTGGGAGAAATTCTGGCGCCGGGAACCAGCGTGCTGACGGTGGGCGACATGGCCCACCCATGGCTGCGCGGCTACATCAACGAGACCGACAAACCCAGGGTCAAGATCGGCGCCAAAGCGCGCGTAACCACCGATTCGCCGGACAAAGTCTATTGGGGACGGGTGGGCTTCATCGCCGACGAAGCCGAGTTCACGCCCAAGCAGATCCAGACCCAGCAGGAGCGCGTGAAGCTGGTCTACCGCATCAAGATCGACCTGGATAATCCGAAAGGCGAGCTGAAGGCCAACATGCCGGCGGACGCGGAGATCGTGCTGGAATGACGGAAGCGCCCACTCACGGAACCGCGACCGGGGGTACCCTCTGGGTCGAGCGGCCCGAGCGGCCCATCATCGAAACGCACGACCTGACGCGCCGTTTCGGAGCCATCACCGCCGTCGACCGCCTGAACCTCAGCATCCCCACCGGCGAGATCTTCGGCCTCGTGGGGCCGGACGGCGCGGGCAAGACCACCACGCTGCGCATGCTGTGCGGCCTGATGGACCCGAGCGAAGGCTCGGCGCGGGTGGCGGGGCACGACGTGGCGCGCGAGTCGCGGGCCGTCAAGGATCAGATCGGTTACATGGCGCAGCGGTTCGGCCTGTACGGCGACCTGACGGTCCAGGAAAACATGGATTTCTACGCCGACCTGTTCGGCATCACCGGCGCGGAACGCCAGCGTCTCACCGTGGAACTGCTCGCGATGACGCGCATGGAGGAGTTCCGCGGGCGCCAGGCCGGCCGGCTTTCGGGCGGCATGAAACAGAAGCTGGCGCTGATGTGTACCCTGCTTCACCGCCCGCGGATTCTGTTTCTGGACGAACCGACCAACGGCGTGGACCCGGTGTCGCGGCGGCAGTTCTGGGCCATCCTCTACCAGCTTCTGAAGGACGGCATCACCATCTTCATGACCACGGCTTACCTGGACGAGGCGGAACGCTGCAACCGCGTGGGCCTGATGCACCGGGGGAAGCTGATTCGCTGCGCCCCTCCCGAGGCGATCAAGCGGGAGAGCGGATCGGCCACGCTGGAAGCCGCGTTCATCCAACGGATCAGGGAAGCGGAGGCCGCCGCATGAGGATCTTATGTACTACTACCCGTCAAATTCTTCGCGCGCCGCTACGGTCTTATGTGGGGCAGGCTGGCAGCCTGCGGCGGGTTGTCAACCCGCCCGGCGAGCGAAGCTCGCCTGCCCGCAAAACTAACCGGCCCCCGAAACCGGAGCACCGCAGCCTGGCTTGTTTGCGGCTGCGCCGCCGTGCGCCGCGGACTTCTGCCTGCATCGGGATCTCCTCGGGATTTGTAGGGCGGACCCCCTGGTCCGCGCGGGACGCCCTCGTCCCGCTCTTCGCCGCGGAGTCAAGCGCCCGCAATTGGCGAATGGCCGGCCAGGGGGCCGGCCGCGGACCAGGGGGTCCGCCCCACAGGGAGGGTGAATGATGCCCCCGGAATATGCGGTCGAAATCGACGGGCTGGTGAAAACCTTCGGCGCATTCGTAGCCGTGGACCACGTGTCGCTGCGCGTCTCAAAGGGCGAGATCTTCGGCTTCCTGGGGCCGAACGGCGCCGGGAAATCCACCGTCATTCGCATGCTGTGCGGCCTGCTCACGCCCACCGCTGGCCGCGCCTCGGTGCACGGCCTGGACGTGGCCACGCAGCCCGAGGAAGTGCGCCGCAACATCGGCTACATGTCGCAGAAGTTCTCGCTCTACGACGATCTCACGGTGGAAGAGAACATCGACTTCTTTAGCGGGATCTACGGCGTGCCGCGCGCGCAGCGGGCCGCGCGCAAGGACTACGTGCTTGAAATGGCGGGCATCGCCGAGCGGCGCTCCGCCCTCACGCGCACCCTGTCGGGCGGCTGGAAACAGCGGCTGGCGCTGGGATGCGCCATTCTCCACGACCCGCCCGTCCTGTTCCTGGACGAGCCGACCTCGGGTGTGGACCCCATCGCGCGCGCGTCCTTCTGGGCCCTGATCCAAGACCTTTCGCGCACCGGCCACACCATCTTTGTCAGCACGCACTACATGGACGAGGCCGAGTATTGCCATCGCCTGGCGCTCATGTACCGCGGCAAGGTGATCGCTCTCGGCGCGCCCGCCGAGCTGAAGAAAGGGTTGACGGAGCACCAGCTTCTGCGCCTCGAATCGTCGGACCCGCTGGAAGCCATGCGCGCCATCGAAGGCACGGTAGGCGTGTTCGACGTGGCGGTCTTCGGCAGCGGCCTGCATGTCACAGTGGACAACACCGCGCGGGCCGGCGCGCTCCGTGCCGCGCTCGAAGCCAAGGGGGTTCGCGTGACCCGCCTGGAGGAAATCGCGCCTTCGATGGAGGACGTGTTCGTCGCCCTCATCGAGGCCGAGGATAGGAAGGCCGCATGAGCGCCCGCCGGCTGCGAGCCATGTTCGTCAAGGAACTGCACCACATCGTGCGCGATTCGCGCAGCCTGGGGCTGGCCCTGTTCGTCCCGGTGATGATGCTGCTGCTCTACGGCTACGCCTTGAGCCTGGACGTGGACCGCGTCTCCACCCTGATCTACGACCAGGACAACACCCAGGCCAGCCACGACCTGACAGACGAGTTCCGGGGATCGAAGTACTTCGAGATCGAGGGCGTGGTGGCCAACTACGCGGCCATCGAACGGGCCATCGACCGCAACCAGGTGCTGATGGGGGTGGTGATTCCGCGCGATTACTCGAAGCTGATCCGCTCCGGGCACGACGCGCCGGTGCAACTGCTGCTGGATGGCAGCGACTCCAACACGGCCTCGATCACGCTGGGTTACGCCGAGACCGTGGTGCGGAGCTATTCCTTCGACGTTCGCGCGCAGATGCAGAACCGGCGCGGCGGCGAGCGCGCCGTTCCACCCGTGGACGCGCGTTTGCGGGTGTGGTACAACAGCTCGCTCGAATCCAAGAACTACGTGGTGCCCGGCCTGATCGCGGTGATCCTGCAAATCATCGCGGCCCTGCTGACCTCGCTGACCATCGCGCGGGAATGGGAAATGGGGACCATGGAGCAGTTGCTCTCCACGCCCCTGCGGCCCGCCGAAATGGTGCTGGGTAAGATGCTGGCCTATTTCGTGTTGGGCCTGGCGGACGCGGTGCTGGCGGTGCTGGTGGGGCTGTTCGTCTTCACCGTGCCGTTGCGCGGCAGCATCCCGCTGTTGGCGCTTTCGGTGTGCGTCTTCCTGGTGGGCGTGCTGTTCTGGGGCATCTTCGTTTCGGCTGCGGCCAAGACGCAGTTGCAGGCCTACCAGATGGGACTCCTGAGCTCGTTCCTCCCGGCGTTCCTGCTCTCGGGTTTCGTGTACTCCATCGAGAACATGCCGCCGGTGATCCAGGTAATCTCGCGGATCATACCGGCGCGCTACGTGGTGACGATTCTGAAGGGCATTTTCCTGAAGGGCGTGGGCTTCCGGATCTTGTGGGGCGAATTGGGGTTCCTGGCGCTGTACGCCACCATCATCTTTTTGCTGGCGGTGCGCAAGGTGAATCAGAAACTGGCGTGAACTATGTGGGAACGTATCCGAGTCGTCATCCGCAAGGAATTCATACAGGCGCTGCGCGAGCCGCGCATGCGCACGCTGCTGTTCCTCCCTCCGATCATTCAATTGCTGGTGTTCGGTTTCGCGGTGAACCTGGACGTGGACCACGTGCGCATCGCCTGGATGGATCTGGACCGCACCCCGATGAGCCGCGACCTGCGCGCGCGCTTCGAGGGCTCCGGCAAGTTCGACGTGGTGGCGCTGCCCGCAAGCGAAGATGACGTGCAGCAGGCGCTCGACCGCGGCCGGGTGCAGGCCGTGGTGCGGGTACTGGCGGATTTCGAGCGCGACGTGCGGCGCGGCCGCCCAGCCGCCGTGCAGGTGCTGGTGGACGGCACCAATTCCAATACCGCGTCGCTGGTGGCCAGCTACGGCGGAGAGATCATCGCCGCGTTCTCGAACGACGTCATGGCCGACCGCCGCACCTCGCAGATCCTCAGCCGTGGCGCGGCGGCTCCCGTGAACATGGTGTTTCCGCAGGTTTCCGCGCGCACGCGGGTGTGGTTCAACCCCGATCTCTACAGCCGTAACTACTTCGTCCCCGGCGTGGTGGCCAACATCATCATGATGGTGACGCTGATGCTGACGGCGCTGGCCATCGTGCGCGAGAAAGAGATCGGCACCATGGAGCAGTTGATGGTCACCCCGCTGCGGCCCCTGGAGCTGATGATCGGCAAGACGCTGCCCTTCGCCGTAGTGGGCCTGGTGGACGTGGTGCTCATCACCACCGTGGCGCTCGCGGTGTTTCACATCCCGTTCCGCGGCAGCCCGTGGCTGCTGCTGGTGTGCTCGCTGGCGTACCTGATGACGTCGCTGGGCGCGGGGCTGTTCCTCTCGACGGTGTCGCACACCCAGCAGCAGGCCATGATGATGAGCTTCTTCTTCACCACGCCGGCCTTCATGCTGAGCGGGTTCGCCTTCCCGATCCGCAATATGCCGGTGGTGGTGCAGTACCTGACGTATCTGAACCCGCTGCGCTACTTCATCGAGATCGTGCGCGGCATTTTTCTGAAGGGCTCGGGGATCGCGGTGCTCTGGCCGCAGATGCTGTGCCTGGTGGTGTACGGAGTGGTGGTGCTGGGTCTGAGCACGGCGCGCTTCCACAAAACGCTGGATTGAGGGATATCGGGCGCGGCGCGGCCTGCCGACCTGGCGGCATGCACTTCGCATCGCGGCACCTCCGTAGTAGTAGTAAACTCCCGCTAGAGTGAAGAAGGGCGAATGCAATTCTGGAACTTGGCAATCGTGATCGGACTGGCAGTCATAGCCGGCCCGCCCGCTTTGGCGCAGAATGCTTTGGTCGCGGGCGCTGGATACGCTCAACCCTCGCCAGTACTGGCTGCGCCGGGCCAGTTGCTTACAGTATTCGTGCACGGCGTGGGGGCGGCGTTAACGGGTCCGGTGCGGGCAAACAGCCTGCCACTGCCCTCGACGCTAGCCCACATATCGGCGTCTGTAACCCAGGATCTTAGCCCACAGGGGCCGCTCGCAGTTCCAATTCTTGCGGTGTTTCCGGCCCCGATTGCGTGCGGCGCCCCATCAGGTTCGACGGGGTGCCCGGCCCTCACAGGAGTCACCGTGCAACTCCCGTTCGAACTGGTTCCGCCCGGCTTCTCTCTCGCCGGCCCTGGCTCGAACTCCGCCGTGCTCACGGTTTCCGACGACCAGTCGAACCGGGCTTCAATTCAGCTACCATGCAGACGGACGCCGTCCATGTGGTGCGCATGGGCGACACGCTGACTGCTCCGGGGTCTCCGCCCGCAGCCGGGTTGGCCCCGTCGCAACTGCCGCCAGCCGTGATTCACGCGGACGGCAGCAACGTGACCGGCACGAATCCGGCGAAGATCGGGGAGACCATCTCCATATACGTCGTGGGGCTTGGGCAGCCGAACGGCTCGGTGAAGACCGGGCAAGCGAGCCCGGTCCCTCCGGCAAACGCCCTGGCGAATGTGGATTTCGAATTCCGGCCAAACGCCGTGCCAAGTCTGCCGTATCCGCCGCCGATACCGGCCGCGGCCGCGATGTCGCCAAGGGCGGAGGACCCGCATGTCAACGCAACCGTCTTGCCAGCTTATTTCGCTCCGGGTTACGTTGGTCTGTATCAAATCAACGCTACGATACCAGCGCCTCCCGTGCCCATAGCGCGATGCGCAACGGCGTATACCTCGACGAACCTTACGGTGAATATCGGTGGTTTGATGTCGTTCGATGGCGCGGCGATCTGCGTAGCTCCGCCGCAGCAGCAGTAGTACGGGGCATTCGTGGTAGCAGGAGGTGGTGCTGGGCCTGAGCACGGCGCGGTTCCATAAAACGCTGGATTGAGGGATATCGTAGAATCGAAGCAAGAGGAACGGCCATGAACGTGAACCTGTCCCCTGAGATTGCGCGGCGAGTAGAAGGTGAATTGGCCGCCGGCCAGTACCGCGATGCGAATCAGTTCTTCGACACCGCGGTTCAGTTTTTTCTCGATCAGAATGAACGGAACCGGGAGCGGACCCAAGCGCTTCGCAGGGTCGGCCAGGCCGTGAACGATGCGGGCCTCTATGAGCGCGTGCTCGTTCCCAGCCAGGAATGAGCGGCGCTCCACAGGCTATTCTGGACGCCTGCGTTCTTGCCAACTTCTCCCTATGCGACACACTGCTCCGGCTTGCGGAGGCCCCTTCGCTTTACGAGCCAAGATGGTCGGCGGAGATCATGGCCGAAACCGTCCGCACGCTGGAATCCAGGCTGGCGTGGCCTTCCACGCTCACGGCCCATTTCCAGAGCGAGCTTCTTTCGCACTTTGGAGATGCCTGGGTGACGGGCCACAATCCACTGGTTTCCCGCATGGAGAACGACGAGAAGGACCGGCACGTCCTTGCCGCGGCGGTCTCCTGCGGGGCTCCCATCATCGTGACCTTCAATCTCCGGCACTTCCGGAAAGAACATCTCGATCCGTGGGGAGTCGCAGCCCTGCACCCTGGGTCATTCCTCGGCGCGCTTTACCATCAGGAGCCGGCCGCCGTAATGGCGAAACTGCGAGAGCAGGCCGCCGACCGAAACCGTAGCCTACCGGAGCTTCTGAACATCCTAGGAAAGACGGTGCCACGGTTCGTGGAATTGATTGCTTCCAGCCACTGACCGTAGCTGGATAGTCTATCGTTCCCGTTCCTGGTACATTGGGCGCTGCGCCGAGAGGAACTGTGCGATCCCGGCCTGTGCCCCGACGCGCCGGAGGACGATGGCGAGCGGTGCGACCATTGCCCGTTGGACCGACTGGACGCCGCCCAGTGCACGGAGAAGGGACTGCTCATCCGGCGCGCGCTCGACCTGATTGGCGCGCCAAAACTGGGGGTTCACATCGGCCTTGACGAGATTCGCGCCGACGAGTTCTGCGCAATGCTGATCATCGCGGAGGAGCGGGACCTGCTGGAACGAGAGAAGTCGCAGGGATCGTCGAATCACCGCGCTATGTGACCGCATCGCCTTGCGGATTTGTGTTAGGCTCACCGGATGAAGGGGCTTCGCAGGGCCCCAAGTACGAGTTCGGCAGTTGGCTGATGGGGTCCAATTGATGTGAGGTGATATGATGTGCGCCATCTTCGTGGGTGCGTTCTTTCTGCTCGCACCGTACCAAGTCGCCCAAGCTCAAGGGAACGAGTACGTCTGGAAGGAAGCCGGTGTTGCTGCGCGGATGCCTGGAACTCCTGTTCAGGCTCGCAATGGAATCACCCTCGACGATTACGAGATCAAATCAACAGGCGGCGACGAAAGGTACATGCTTGTGTACGAGCCTATGTCAGGCAAGTACGTTGACGATGCTAAGTGGCAGTTTGATCGCATCGAGGGCAACTTCGTCAGAGCCCACGTTAGGGACTACACCAATACACTCGTCACTAAAACCGACATTATTCTCGATGGAAATCCAGGCCGCGAAATCCGCATTCGGTGGAAGGCGAATAAGAGACTAATGGTGCTACGAACATAATTGGGTGAAATTACCGCTGAGACTGCTCACCGCTGTGGCGGACGTTAACGATTCGAGTGCTGAACCCCGCGTTGCTGCGTTTCTAAATTCGCTACGACTGCTCAAGCCGTGACATATCTGCTCGTCGTAACGTTTTTTCCCGTCTCATCAGGGCTGCCCCAAGCACTCCCTGGACGAACGGCCGGGATGCAGCGATAGCCGTCGCACACGAGACACTGGCCTGAAGATTATCCTTGGAATGCGCGGCACCCGCTGAAAACCTCGACGGGATTGTATAGTCCCGGTCGGCAACGTCCGAACTCGGTGGGACCGCCAGCAGCCGTGCCAATTGCCGTCATGCAACCAGTGACGTGCGTGTTGCACGAAGATTGCGGTCATTGCCACGGCTGTGCAAGGGCTGGCGCTCGCGCTTGCGGCGAATCCCTGGGCGTTGCTTCTCACCGGAGTTGCCGCGGTCGGCGCGAACATCTACACGGAATACAAAGACATGCAGGTGGGCATCCACGGCCGCAAGGCGCGCAACATGCGTCAGGACGTTTGCCAGGTTTTGCCGGTCTTGCCGCCAGCCAGCGAGTCGACCTCCCGCGCGCTGCTGGGGCGGCTTCCGTGGGCAAAATCCAGTGGGACAGCGTCCGGTGGAACCATTATGGTATTTTGCCGATATGGCCGCCAGAAAGATGACGTTTTCACTTCCCGACGCCCTGGCCGCTGAGCTGATCAAGAGTGTCGCGGCGAGGGACAGGTCCCGCTATGTCGCCGATGCGCTTCGGGCGCGGTTGTCCGCCTGGGACGAGGAGTTGGCGCTGGCGTGCGATGTCGCCAACCGGAGCGTAGACGTTCGTTCGATAGAACGGGAGTTCGATGTGATCTCAGCCGAAATCGTCGAGCCGTGGACAAATGGCCCGTCGCGGTGAGGTGTGGTGGGTCCGGCTGGAGCCCACACTTGGGTCGGGAATTGGGAAGACCCGCCCGTGCCTGGTTCTCTCCGCCAATATTCTGAACGAACGCCGGCGCACGGTGGTGGTGCCGCTTTCGTCATCGCCGCAACCGAGCCCGCCAATTCTGGTGCCGGTGGAGTGCGCCGGACGGCGAGTAGTGGCCGTGACGGATCAGATTCGCGCCGTCGCTAAAGAGAGGCTGCACGAGCGCATGGGTGAGATTTCCGCGTCCGATCTGCTGGCCGTGGAGGCCGCCGTGCGCCGCATATTGGAATTGGGGTAACGGCGCGTGGCCGGCGCTCGCTTTCCTTCCCGGCCCGGACGGGAGACGAGCCCCCGCGGCGATTCGGTCGTGGCGTTCGGGCCGCTCGCTTACGCTCGCGGTTCCGTGGGGCTGCCCAGGAGAGCGGACGCGCTGGCTGGCGCCCGCTAATTCTCCCATTAACTCTGTTAATACCACCCCGCCCTTGCATTAAGGGAATTTTCCGGCTACACTCAAAGTTCGGTACTCCGATGTTGCCCGCCGCCACAAACCGGTCCCTTCCACTCGGCAACATTCTTGCGGTTCCCGTAAGCATTATTATCCTGGTCATCGTAGCCGGCCCCGCGTAGGCCAGCCGGAAGAAATTCCCAAGGCCATCGGCGGGGCGAAAGCAACCGGCTGATGGCCTTTTTTGTTGTGTAACGACTTCATTGTGAGATGGACGATATGTCAACACTGATGAGCGGCGCCCGCATGCTATTGGAATGCCTGGCACGGGAAGGCGTCGATTGTATCTTCGGGTATCCGGGGGGTGTCACCATCCCCTTCTACGACGTTCTGTACGAACGCCAGATCCGCCACGTGCTGGTGCGCCATGAGGAAAACGCCGCCTTCGCGGCCGAGGGCTACGCCCGCTCCACCGGCAAGGTGGGCGTGTGCTGCGCCACCAGCGGCCCGGGCGCCACCAACCTCACTACCGGCCTGGTGGACGCCCTGATGGATTCGATTCCCATCGTGGCCCTCACCGGCCAGGTGAACTCGAAACTCATCGGCAGCGACGCCTTCCAGGAAGGCGACACGTTCGGCATCACGCGCTCCTGCACCAAGCACAACTACCTGGTGAAGCGGCTCGAGGACCTGGCCCAGACCATCCACGAGGCTTTCTACGTGGCCGCCAGCGGCAGGCCCGGCCCGGTGCTGGTGGACATCACCAAGGACGTCTTCCAGGGGCAGGGCCATTACCAGCCGGTGACCGCCGTCCATCTGCCGGGCTACAAGGTCTTCACCGAGGGCCACACCGGACAGATCCGCCGCGCGGCGCAACTGATCCACGAAGCCGAACGGCCGCTGGTTTACGGCGGCGGCGGACTGGTTGCCGGGGACGCATCGCGCGAACTGCGGGAGATGGTGGAACTGACGGACGCTCCGGTGGTTCTCACGCTGCTGGGACTGGGCGCGCTGCCCGCCGATCACCCCAACTTCATCAGCATGCCCGGCATGCACGGGTCTTACGCTTCCAATATGGCGCTCATGGGTTGCGACGTGATGATCGCCCTCGGCACGCGCTTCGACGACCGCGTCACCAGCAAGCTGGCCGCCTTCGCGCCGCACGCCAAGGTGGTTCACGTGGACATCGACCCCGCCGAAGTCGGCAAGAACCGCACGCCGGACGTGCCCATTGTGGGCGACGTGAAGCGCATCCTCCCCAAGCTGAACCGCCTGCTGGCCGAGTTGGCCGCCGCGGAGGGCAAGACCCCGGCCGCGGAAAAGCGGTCCGCCGCGCGGAAAGCGTGGTGGGGCCAGGTTCGGGAGTGGAAGCGGGAGCATCCGCTGCAGGTGGTGACCTCCGAAACGGAGATCATGCCGCAGCACCTGATGGGCGAAATCGACCGCGCCTCCGGTGGGAAGGCCATCATCGCCAGCGACGTGGGCCAGCACCAGATGTGGGCCGCGCAGTTGATCGGCTTCTCCGAGCCGCGCCTGTGGCTCAGCTCGGGCGGGCTGGGGTCCATGGGGTTCGGCCTACCGGCCGCCGTCGGCGCGCAATTCGCCAATCCCGGCAAGCTGGTCTTCGCGCTGGTGGGCGATGGCGGTTTCCAGATGTCCATTCCGGAGTTGTCCACCATCGCCGGCAACGCTCTGCCCATCAAGATCATCGTGATGAATAACGGCCACCTGGGCATGGTGCGGCAGTGGCAGACGCTGTTCTACAACAACCGGCTCAGCGCGGTGCAGCTCGACTGTTTCCCCGACGTCGAAAAACTGGCCGCCGCTTACGGGTTCAAGGGCAGGATCGTCGACAAGCCCGCGGAACTGCGCGGCGCGATCGAGGAGGCCGTCCGCGAGCCCGGGCCGTACCTGCTGTGCGTGAAGGTGGCGCAGATGGAGAACGTGTATCCGATGGTGCCCGCCGGGGCGGCCATCAACGAGATGGTGCTCGGGCCGCCCGAGCCGGTGGCGGTGCCGTCCAAATAGCGGTCGAGCGAAGGAGACATATGCTGCAAGTCATATCCTTGTTAATGGAGAACAAGCCCGGCGCGCTGATGCGTGTCACCGGCCTGCTCAGCCAGCGCGGTTATAATATCGAAAGCCTGACTGTCGCGCGCACGCTCGATCCCGAGCTTTCGCGGATGACCATCGTGGTGGACGTGGATTCCGTCCAGCGCCAGCAGGTAATCAAGCAGATGAACAAGCTCATCAACGTGCTGCAGGCGACCGACCTCACGGAGACGCCGGCGGTGGTGCGCGAGCTGGTTCTGGTGCGCGTGCGCACCGCTCAGGAATCGCGTACCGCGGTCTTGAAAGAGGCCGAGATCTTCGCCGGCCGCGTGGTGGATTCCTCCACCGAGGGGTTCGTCATCGAGGTCACCGGCGATCCCGAGAAGCTGGGAGAATTCATCGACGTGATGGGCAGCTACGGCGAGGTCGAGGTGACCCGCTCGGGCGCCCTGGCCATTGCGCTGGAAGCGCGGAAACTGCGCCTCCAGCCCCCCGTGCCGACCAAGGCCGGGACCAAGGAAGAGTTGCAAACCGAGCCGCAATCTTAGCGTGGGGCACGAGCAGCCCGCGCGCGGCTTATCGAAATCGAAATCAGGAGGCAGAATGGCAAGACGCTTTTACGAAAAAGACGGAAGTCTGGAATACCTGAAGGGGCGCACGGTCGCCATTATCGGATACGGAAGCCAGGGCCACGCGCACGCGCTGAACCTGCGCGATTCGGGCGTGGACGTGGTGGTGAGCGAGGCGCCCGGCACCGCGGCGTGGGCCAAGGCCGAATCCGCCGGGCTGAAGGTTTTGAGCACGCCGGAAGCCGCCAAAGCCGCGAACGTGGTGATGATCCTGGTGTCCGATCACATCCAGGGCGACCTCTACAATAAGGACATCGCCCCCCACATGACCGCCGGCAAGACGCTCATGTTCGCGCACGGTTTCAACATCCACTTCGGACAGATCGTGCCGCCGAAGGATATCGACGTGTCGATGATTGCGCCGAAGGCCCCTGGCCATCGCGTCCGCGAGCTGTACACCGAGGGCGTGGGAGTGCCGGCCCTGGTGGCCGTCCACCAGAACGCCACCGGACAGGCGCTGGAGCGCGCGCTGGCTTACGCCCTGGCGCTCGGCTGCCTGAAAGCCGGGGTGATCGAGACCACCTTCAAAGAGGAGACCGAGAGCGACCTCTTCGGCGAGCAGGCCGTGCTGTGCGGCGGCGCGAGCGAGCTGATCCGCGCCGGATTCGAGACCCTGGTGGCCGCCGGATACGCGCCCGAGATCGCCTATTTCGAGTGCCTGCACGAGTTGAAGCTGATCGTCGACCTGATTCAGGAAGGCGGCCTGGCTTACATGCGGTATTCGATTTCGGACACCGCCGAGTATGGCGATTACACCCGCGGCCCGCGCATCGTCAACGAACAGACGCGCGCCGAGATGAAGAAGATCCTGGGCGAGATCCAGTCCGGCGAATTCGCCCGCGAGTGGATCGCCGAAAACAAGGCCGGCCGCAAGAAGTTCCTGGCCATGCGCGAAGCCGCGCGCCATCAGCCCGTCGAAGAGGTGGGCAAGGGGCTGCGCGAAATGATGACGTTCCTCAAAAAGAAAAAGGAGGCCGGCGTACCCCAGGAGTAACTTCGGCGCCGGGCCACACCATGAAAATCTTCACCTTCGATACCACTCTCCGCGACGGCACGCAGGGCGAGTGCATCAGCTTCTCCGTGGACGACAAACTGATCGTGGCGCAGAAACTGGATGAGGTGGGCATCGACTATATTGAAGGCGGGTGGCCCGGCTCCAACCCCAAAGACAAGGAGTTCTTCGCCCGCGCGCGCGATCTGAAGCTGTCTCACGCCAAGCTGACCGCCTTCGGTTCCACGCGCCTGGCCAGGAACCCGGTCGAGCAGGACCGCAACGTCAAAGAGCTGGTGGAGGCCGGCACGCCCGTGGTGTCGGTCTTCGGCAAGACCTGGGACCTGCACGTCACGCGGGCGCTGGGGATCACCGGCGACGAGAACCTGCGCCTGATCTCTGACACCGTCCGCTACCTCAAGGACCACGGCAAGGAAGTGGTTTACGACGCGGAGCACTTTTTCGACGGGTACCGGGCCGATCCCGCCTACGCCATGGAGACGCTGGAAGCCGCGCGGGCCGCGGGCGCCGACGTGCTCTGCCTGTGCGACACCAATGGCGGCACGCTCACCGGCCGCCTGGCGGAGATCGTCCGCGAGGTGTGCCGGCGTTTCGATGGCGTTGTCGGCATCCACACCCACAACGATTCGGACGTGGCCGTGGCCAACAGCCTGGCCGCCGTCGAGGCCGGCGCCACCCACGTGCAAGGCTGCATGAACGGCTACGGCGAGCGATGCGGCAACGCCAGCCTGGCCTCCGTGATCGCCAACCTGGAACTCAAAATGGGACACACAACGGTGGGCCCCGAAAAACTGGCCGCGCTTACCGGCGTGTGCCGCTTCATCGCCGAGCTGGCCAACCTGCCGCTCCCCAACGACCAGGCCTTCGTGGGCAAGAGCGCGTTCGCCCACAAAGGCGGCGTTCACGTGGCCGCCGTGCTGAAGGACTCCGCGACCTACGAGCACATCCAGCCCGAGCTGGTGGGCAATCGCCAGCGCGTGCTGGTGAGCGACCTCTCGGGCCGCGGCAACATTCTCTACAAGCTGCAACAGCAAGGCCTGGCCGGCCGTCTGAGCGAGGACGCGCGCCGCGTGCTGCTGGAGCGCGTCAAGCAACTGGAGTACGAAGGCTACGAACTGGAGGCCGCCGAAGGCAGCTTCGAGCTGCTGGTGCGCGAGGCGCTGCGGCCCGACGCGCATTTCTTCGAAGTGGAAGGCTACGACGTCTCGACGCGCGCCGGTGGCGCCGCCGCGTCGCACACCACGGCCACGGTCACGTTGCGAGTGGGTGGCGAGGTGCATACCGAAGCCGCCGTGGGCCACGGTCCCTTCAACGCGCTGCACCTGGGCCTGCGCAAGTGCCTGTCGAAGCTGTACCCGCAGATCGCCGAGGTCCGCCTGACGGATTACAAAGTCCGCGTGCTGGACTCGCGCCAGGGCACCGCCGCGAAGGTCCGCGTGCTGATCGAGTGGAGCGACCACCACAAGAGCTGGTCCACCGCCGGCGTCTCCGACAACGTCATCGAGGCGAGCTGGAAGGCGCTGGTGGACGCCATCCGCCTGGAGCTGATGCGCCTTACCGAGACGGACGCCTGCATTGGGCAGGCCATCGAGAATTAGGAGCGGCGGGACGGACCGGTCCACTTGCGCTAAAATCACAAATATCCCATTGTGTATCTGAAACGGCTTTTCGACCCTCGCCCATGACTACCGCTACGCCAGACAGCGCCAGGGAATTCCGCGAGCAATTGACCCGCCGGGTGATGGTGGCGGATGGAGCGATGGGCACCATGTTGTACTCGCGCGGGGTGTTCATCAATCGCTGCTTCGACGAGCTGAACCTCTCGCAGCCCGACCTGGTCCGCCAGATTCACCAGGAGTACGCCAAGGCCGGCGCGGAGATTCTGGAAACCAACACGTTCGGCGCCAGCCGGATGCGCATGGCCGGGTTCGGAATGGCGGAGAAGCTGAAGGCCATCAACCAGGCGGGAGTGCGGCTGGCGCGGGAAGCGGCCAAGGACGGCATCTTCGTGGCCGGCGCCGTGGGACCTTTGGGCGTGCGCATCGAGCCGCTCGGCCCCACGTCGTTCGCCGAGGCGCGGGCGGCGTTTCGCGAACAGATCGATGCGCTGCTGGAGGCGGGCATCGACCTGCTCATTCTGGAGACGTTCGGCAACCTGGACGAGCTGCGCGAAGCGGTAACGGCCGCGCGCGAGGCCGCGGGCAGCGAGTTGGCGGTCATCGCCCAGGTGACCATCGACGACTTCGGACACCTTCCGGGCGGCACCGACACGGAGACGTTCACGCGCGAAATGGACTCCTGGCCGGTGGATGCGATCGGGCTGAACTGCTCGGTGGGTCCAAAGGCCACGCTCGAGACCATCGAGCAAATGATGCAGTATTCCTCCAAGCCCATGAGCGCCATGCCCAACGCCGGGCTGCCCATGCGGGTGGAGGGCCGCAACATTTATCTTTGTTCCCCGGAATACATGGCGCAGTACGCGCGGCGCATGCTGTGGGCCGGCGTGAAAATCGTGGGCGGCTGCTGCGGCACGACGCCCGCGCACATCAAGCTGATCCGGTCGGAGACGCGATCGCTGTCTCCGGGGCAGCCGAAATTGAGAGTCACCGTGGACGAGCCGGAGGCGCGTTCCCAGGCGCTGAAGCCGGTTCCGATGGCGGAGAAATCCCAACTGGGGCGAAAGCTGGCGGACGGGAAGTTCGTGGCATTCGTAGAGATTCTGCCGCCGCGCGGGGTGGATGCGTCGCGGGAAATCGATGGCGCGCGCCGCTGCGCCGAACGCGGCATCGACTGCATCAACGTACCGGACGGGCCGCGCGCCAGCGCCCGCATGAGCGCGCAGATTGCCTGCCACCTGATCCAACGGGAGGCCGGGATCGAGGCCGTCAACCATTTCTGCTGCCGCGACCGGAACATCCTGGGGATTCAATCGGAGTTGCTGGGGACGCACGCCACGGGAGTGCGCAACCTGATATGCATCACCGGCGATCCGCCGCGCATGGGCTCCTATCCGGACGCCACGGCGGTCTTCGACGTGGACGCCATCGGCCTGGTGAACATCGTCAACAACCTCAACCACGGCCTGGATATCGGGGGCAATCCGATGGGGTCGCAGACGGCGCTGTTGATCGGGGTGGGCGCCAATCCGGGCGCGCTCAACATGGACGAAGAGATCCGCCGGTTCGAATGGAAGGTGGAAGCCGGCGCGGAGTACGTGGTGACGCAGCCGGTGTTCGATCTGGGCCTGCTGGAAGCGTTTCTGCGGCGGATCGAACGCGTGAGGATTCCGGTGGTGTGCGGCATCTGGCCGCTAACCAGCTTCCGCAACGCCGAATTCATGGTGAACGAATTGCGCGTGCCGGTTCCGGAAGAGTACATGGAGCGGATGCGGCGGGTGGAGAGCGCCGAGAAAGCGCGGGACGAAGGCGTGGCGATCGCCCGCGAGATGGTGACGCGGGTGCGGGGCATGGTTCAGGGCGTCCAATTGAGCGCGCCGTTCGGCCGCTACCAGATGGCCCTGGACGTTGCCGAGGCGATCGGCCCGCGCTGAGAGCGAATCGTCAATGGCAACCGACCTGGTGGAGATCGATCTGGAGCGGCCCCAGCCGGAAGTGCTGGAGCGCGCCGCAGCCGCCATTCGCCGCGGCAAAGTAGTCTGCATTCCCACGGACGCCCTGTACACACTGGTGGCCGACCCGTTCAACCTGCGGGCTGTCACGCAGGTGTTCAAAGCCAAGGGCCGGGAGCCGCACCGGTCGTTGCCGATTCTGATCTCGGGGTTGTTGATGGCGGAGGATCTGGCGGGGGAACTGACCAAGCGATTCACGCTTCTGGCCCGCCGTTTCTGGCCGGGCCCGCTGGCCATTATCGTTCCGGCATCGGCCAAGATTCCGCTGAAAGTCACCGGCAACACGGGACGGATGACGCTGCGGCACTCGCGGTCGGAGGTGGCCAACCAGCTCATCAACCTGCTGAACCAGCCGCTGATCGCCACCAGCGCCAACATGTCGGGCCGCCCCACCTGCCACAGCGGCATCGACGTGTTTGGCACGATGGACGGCCGCGTGGACCTGGTGCTGGACGGCGGCGTCTGCGCGGGACAGGGCGCCACGACGGTGGATATCACCGAACCGGCATGGCGTGTCATCAAGACCGGGGCGGTGGGCGTGAAAGAGATCGCCGAATGTCTGCAGCCGGGGTAGAGCGCCGATGAAATACGTGCTGATCGCGGCTGGAGGCGGCGCCGGTTCGCTGGTTCGCTACATTGCGGGAACGGCCGTGATGACGCGTTTGGGCGCGCGTTTCCCCTGGGGCACGCTGGTGGTCAACGTCACGGGCTGCCTGTTGATCGGCTTTCTGATGACGCTGCTCACCGAGCGTTTCTCGCCCGCCACGAACTGGCGGCCGCTGCTGGTGATCGGTTTTCTGGGCGGCTACACGACGTTTTCGAGTTTCGAGTGGGAGACGTACGCGGCGGCGCGCGACGGCAGTCCGTGGGTGGGCCTGGCCAATGTGATGGGCAGCGTGGCATTCGGGTATGCGGCGGTGTGGCTGGGGGCCGTGCTGGCTCGCCGGTAAGCGCCCGGCGAGTTTGTAGCCGAGCTCCGCGCGGCCACTGCGGGCTACCTGGCCGCAGTGGATGTCTGGGAAGCGGCGAATCGGAAGTACTATCGTCTGGCCGGCCCCTCGTGCAAGATCAGCGGCGATTTGGAAGAACCGCAGAGGGTGTACCTGGCGAGCCGGAAGCGGCTGGCCGAATTGGCTCCGCGCGCCTGCGGATTGTGTTTCAAACACGGCCTGAAGGACCCGTGGACAGGGCTGATTCGCACATCGCCTGGCCAGTATGCGCCGCAGGACCGCGACGAGCCGGCGATCTCGCGGGTGGAACGGCAGCAGGTGAGCGAGTGCCCGATCCTGTTGTCCGAAGCCTGTGCCGGTTTCAAGAGGGAGGCTCCCGTGGAGAGCCGGGAGGCCGAGCCGCGGGGCTGGCTCCGCCGCGTGTGTGAGTTCTTCTACTGAAGGGGCGGCCGCGGTTATGTTACACTAAACGCAAGCGTGAATCGGGCCTGTGGCGCAGTTGGGAGCGCGCTTCCATGGCATGGAAGAGGTCGTGAGTTCGAATCTCACCAGGTCCACCAAAACGTTTCAAACACTTACCGTTTCCCCGCCCGCCAGAACGTAGCCACCGGAGTCCAACTGGAGTCCAAAACCCATTTTGAGCATGGGCAGCCATGGGCATCGTGTGGATTTCGATGCCTGCCCACGATCAAGCCAACCGATTCAATGACGGTGGCGAGTTTGGGCACCTTGGGCACCGTTTTCCGCGCGTGTCGTCGTCTTCCTGAGACGACAACATTTCGTTTCTATATAAGGACGATGCCCACCGCGCCCAACGTCCGCGACTCCTCTGTGCCCGTCGAACTTTACTGTTGACGACTGAATTCCGCACCTGATATTCAGGAGATGTAAGCTGCGGTCTGGCCCGAGAGACGGGACTCTCCAAAAACTCCTTCCCTTCGCTCCAAACAACCAAAGTGTCTTCAAAGCGCGAACAGATCCCGATCTACGCGGCGGACGGGACTTCTCTGGGCTTCCGCACCATCGAGGCAGCAAAGCGACTCATCGCAAGTGGCTACGTGAAACCTGCCTACGGCCGGAAGGGCCACCTGAAGGCGATCTGGCTACTCCAGGAGGACGGCGGCAACCCCGTTGAGACACAGGCGCGCGGTGGCACTCGGTATAGCTTCCTGGAGAACATCCAAACGGGCCGCTGCTGGAGCCTTCGGCGATTGGACCGGCGCGACGAGGATGGCGTACCCGTGATCACGCGCGGCGTCTTCCTCCAGGTGCTAAGGATTGTCGGTCGGATGAAAGCCGACGCCAGATCGGCGGGCGGCACATCGCGCGAGCTCGTGGCGCGTTCCGTGGCGCCAGGCGCGCCTGTTAAAGCCGTGGACCTCCAGGCCAACCCGGAGGCCGTGACGTAGCGCAACTTCGCGCACCCGTGCGCAAAAGGGTGGCAGTAGTCTACCGCGTTAGACGCAGCGCGGGGCAAATCCTGGGACCTGGCCTTCCACTTTCGGCCGGCGGGTGGCATGGGCCCACAAAGTCTCATAGTTAGTTGCACTTATCTAGGCGGTCAGGGCAGGTCGGTCACCCTGGCCGCGCCACGGTTGGCCGAAGGGCCTCACAGTAGATGCCAACACCTCCAGCAACCATTACGCCCGTCATGGCGCGCCGCATTGAAATCTGGCTGATTAACCGGCTGGTGCCTTACGCGAAGAACGCGCGGACGCATTCGCCCGAGCAAGTGGCTCAGATTGCGGCGTCCATCGTGGAGTTCGGTTTCGTCAACCCGATCCTCGTCGATACCAGCAACGGGATTATCGCCGGCCACGGCCGCCTCCTGGCTGCTCGCCAGTTGGGCCTTGCGGAGGTTCCGGTGGTGGTGCTGGACCACCTCAGCGAGACCCAGCGGCGGGCCTATATCCTTGCGGACAACCGGCTCGCATTGAATGCCGGATGGGACGAGAAGGCCTTGGCCGCGGAACTGGGCGACCTCGCCAGGGCCGGCGTGGAACTCACGCTGATCGGCTTCAGCGACGAGGAACTCGAAGCGCTACTCGACGATGGCGGGGAACAGGACCAGGATGTTGCCGAAGAAATCCCCGAGCCGCCAGCCACGCCGGTCACCCAGCCCGGAGACGTGTGGCAAATCGGGAAGCACCGGCTGATATGCGGCGATTGCCGGGATCTGGCGGTCGTGGAGAAGTTGCTGGCCGGCGCGCGGGCGGCGGTCGCGATCACGTCGCCGCCGTACGCCACGCAGCGCGAGTACGATCCCACGAGCGGGTTCACGCCGGTGCCGCCCGGGGAGTACGTCGAGTGGTACCGCGCCGTAGCGGCTGGCGTCCAGTCGGTGCTGGCTCCCGATGGGTCGTACTTCCTGAACATCAAGGCACATGCCGACGAGGGCGAGCGGAATCTGTACGTGATGGACTTGGTGCTGGCCCACCGGCGCCAGTGGGGCTGGCGATTCGTGGATGAGTTCTGTTGGCGGAAAACCGACAACGGCGTGCCTGGCGGGTGGGGGAACCGATTCAAAAACGCCTGGGAGCCTATCTACCACTTTTGCCGCCAGCAGCAGATCAAGTTCCGCGCGGAGGCGGTCGGACACGCCTCGGAGGATTGCTTCGATTACTCCCCGGACAATCCGGTATCGAGGTCCGGGAGCGGGCTGCTGGGCACTGGACCGCGCGGCGCGGCCGCCTCGCTCCCGCCGGAGGGATCGCAGGCGTGGGGTCACATGCGCCGCAAACTGGTGGACGGGCGGCACGAGGGCATCGCGCGGCCGAGCAATGTGATCGAGGTCAAGACGGAGAGCAGCCAGGGAAGCCACTCCGCTCCCTTCCCGCGCGCTCTGGTGGAATTCTTCCTCCTGGCGTTCAGCGACGCCGGCGACGCGGTGTTCGATCCGTTCATGGGGTCCGGGACGACGATGGCCGCGGCGCAGGTGCTTGACCGTAACGGATACGGCTGTGAGATCTCGCCAGCGTACTGCGACGTGATCCTACGCCGCCTGATGAATCTCGGATGTGATGCGCCGGTTCTCGAGGCTACGGGCCAGGCGTTGGCGGAGGTCGCTGCCGCGCGCGGCGTCTTGCTCGAGGACGCGTTGAACCCGCGGGCCGTGGACTCGCGTGCGATCAAGCACCACGGCGTCAATCCGTATTACGGCCCGCGCAAGAAGAGGGATTCCGACGCCTGCAGACCGACCGGGATGTTGATTCTGGGATTGCTCCGCTCATGGCCGCAATGCGCTCCCCTGGGATTCAAATGAAGCGCCAGCCGCGTCAACTCGGAAAAGATCAGTATGTTGAGGGCTATTTAGCCGGGCAAGTAGTTGCATACTGCGAGCAGGTAAAAACAGGCTCGCGTCTCGCCGGACAAATAAACTGCCCGAGCGTATACATAAGCAAACTAATCCCTCTCGTCGCGCAAGAGGGCTGTAAGTCGGCGATTGAACGACTTAATTCGCGCCGCGTTTCACTCTGGATCTATCGCGACAAGTTGGCGAAACGCCTTGTTGACCATTTGCAATCCGCTCCCACATCGGAACTGGGTATATGGAGCATGGGAAAATTGTTCGGATATGCAGATCGCGAGATAGTCAATTTTATTGAGCGATCTAAGTGAGTTTTTGTTGGAGAATCCAGTCCGCCCCTTTGTTCGGACACTGCCCATTTGCACATGGAGCTAAGATGTTGCCTTTGTTGAAAATCTCCGTATTCTGGCAAGCGGAGTGTTTATAGCGGCCCGTATCGGGCGCGTGAGTCCCCACGGAACACTTATCACCTACATTCGCCATTTGGCGGTTCCTCCTGGATTGCAATTTACCTGCTTACGGCTCTTATCCTATCACCATCGCAAGCGCCTGGGGTTGCTTAACGTACATACTATCGACCCACCCACGCAAATCGAACCTTGCGCCGCGCTGACCGGCTGCTGCCGTACGCCCTGAACCGACGCTCGAAGCCACCGGACAGACGTTCGCGTCCGTCGCGGCTGCGTGCATCGTGGATCGGAGCAGGTGTTGAACCCGAAGGCGCAGGACTCCGGTGCGATCAAGCACAACGGGCCTAACCCTCACTATGGCCCTCGAAGGAAGGCATCTTGAAGACCGATCTCCATATCGAGCAGTGGCTGATCGACCGGCTGATCCCGTACGCCCGCAATTCGCGGACGCATTCCGACGAGCAGATCGCCCAGGTCGCTGCCAGCATCGTGGAGTTTGGGTGGACGTCTCCGATTCTGGTCGGCGCGAACGGCGTTATCATCGCGGGTCATGCCCGCCTGCTGGCCGCCCGCAAGTTGAAGATGGCCGAGGTCCCGGTGATCGTCCTCGGCCACCTGACCGAAGCGCAACGGCGCGCGCTGGTCCTGGCCGACAACAAACTCGCGCTCAACGCGGGATGGGACGAGGAGATGCTGCGGGTCGAGTTGCAGGATCTGGAGGTCAACGGATTCAACCTCGACCTGATCGGGTTCTCCGCAGAGGAATTGGAGATCATCCTGGCGGACCCGGAGGGGACAAACGAGGGCCTGACCGACGAGGACGCCGTTCCGGAGACGCCGGAGACCGCCGTCACCCTTCCCGGCGATGTCTGGACTCTCGGGGAGCACCGGCTGCTGTGCGGCGATGCCACGCAGATGGAAGCCGTGGAGAAGGTGCTGGCCGGCGGCCTGGCCGACATGGTCTTCTGCGATCCACCGTACAACGTGAACTACGGGGCGACCATGAAGGACACGCTCCGCGGCACGCACCGGCCAATCGCAAACGATAACTTGGGGGCCGACTTCGAGCGGTTCCTGCGCGACGCCAGCGTGAACATGCTGGCGGTCTGCAAGGGCGCGCTTTACATCTGCATGTCGTCCTCGGAGATCCACACCCTCCAGAGGGTGTTCCGCGATGCGGGCGGCCACTGGTCCACGTTCGTCGTCTGGGCGAAGAACACGTTCACGATGGGGCGGTCGGACTATCAACGGCAGTACGAGCCGATCCTCTACGGGTGGAAGGAAGGCGCGGATCACTTTTGGTGCGGCGCCCGCGACCAGGGCGACGTGTGGTTCATCAAGAAGCCCCACGTCAACGATCTGCACCCGACGATGAAGCCGGTCGAGCTGGTCGAGCGCGCCGTGCGCAACAGTAGCAAGGGCGCGCGATACGGTACTCGATCCGTTTGGCGGGTCTGGCACGACGTTGATCGCGTGCGAGAAGGCCGGGCGCCAGGCGCGGCTGATCGAATTGGAGCCGAAGTACTGCGACGTGATTATTCGGCGTTGGCAGGAATTCACCGGTCAAGAGGCGAAGCTTGACTCCGACGGGAGAAGCCACAGCGTGGTCGCCGCAGAGCGAAGCGCAGTGGCAGCGTGAGGTGGACCGGTGCCGCGACGAGATTGCAGCCGCGGAGTTGTTGCTCCTCGCCGGGCACCCTGACGTCGAGGGCCTATGCATGGCGCTGGCAGACTGGTCGGCCGAGTTGAGGATTCTGGAGGCAGAAATGCGAGCCGAATACTGATGTTGCTCATAACACTATCCAACGCATGTTTGCACGGCAGTGGTGAGTTGCGGTAGTTGTAGAGTGTTCGATCTGATGAAGATGAAGACTGCAAGAAAACGGTCCTACGAACTGGCTTGGCGCTACGAAAGTCGGGTTGCAACACAGCATCTAGGGAGCCAAAAGTATTCCACTAGCAGCCGAGCAATCGGCGAGCTGGTGGCAAATGGTCTGGATGCGGGAGCGACGCTCATTGATATCGAGATCGTCGAGAACGCTTTCGGTGGCACCGAGAAAGTAGTAATCACTGACAACGGCAGAGGGATTTCCCCGGAGGAACTACGCGAGCGGTTTGTAGTCGTTGGCGTGGAACCAACGGGTGAAGGCGATGGAACGCGCCTCGGCCGGCTAGGGGTAGGGCGCTTGGCCGTTCACCGAATCGGAAGTGTGAGCACGTGGACTAGCACAGCAGGGCAGGTGCGCTCTGCCTTCACGCTCCGAACAGACAATAGTAAGCGGCTGAAAGTTGAGGAGGAGAGCGTTTCCGCGGAGTCTCCGAGCGGAACGACGATAGAGATTTTCAACGTTCTGGATACCGGCAAAGATCACCTAACGCCGACCCGCGTTGGGAATGATCTACTGTCCCAATATTGCAGCTTCCTGCTTGGCCACCCCAATCGCCGCATTCGCGTCAATGGAGAGGAGTTGGCCGTTGAGGAGCTGATCGCGTCCCGCGAAAAGGAAATCATTCCCGCCTCGGAGAAGGTCTCGACGGAGGCGACGCTTAATCACTTGATGCTAAAGCGGCCCGTCGATCAGTCGCGGTTCCCGAAACAAGTCCTGTTTTCGGCAAAGGGGCGCACGGTCACAAGCGTTCAACCCGAAGAGCCCCCTCCAGTCCAATATCTCAGCATTGTCGAATGCCCGTATCTGGATTCGATCGTGACCTCGAACCGCGAGCTGCTAATCGATATGGATGAGGGCTACGCCGTCCTGAAAGAAGCGGCACTGGATCGGATCAATGAATACGGGAGAAGGATCTTTGCTCAGCGGAAGACAACGTTCATTGAACAGGCACGTCAAGAAGACTTTTACCCTTATCGCGAGAAGAGCGAGGACCCGATCGCTGAAGTCGAACAGGCCGTATATGATGTTGCTCTCGAAAAAATAAACGAGACGGCGAATCTTGGAAACATGACGCGGAAGCAGCAGGAGCTTGTTTTCAAGCTCCTCAAGCGGTCCCTGGAAAATGAGAATCTACTGGAGGTGTTGCAGGAGGTCGCAAAACTCTCGGATGCGGATATCGAGCGCTTCCGCAAAGTGCTGGCACGGACAACGCTGGAGTCTATCATAAAGCTGTCTTCCGAGGTTACGAACCGGCTGACGTTTCTCGACCTCCTGCACATCCTGGTATACGGCCCAGACGCAAAGACGGTGAGGGAGAGAAGCCAGCTTCACAAGATCGTCGACCCCCATTGCTGGATTTTCGGCCCGCAGTTCCACCTTGCAACCAGTGATAAGAGTTTTCGGGAAGTGATCCGGCGTCACAGGAAAAAGGCCGGTCTGGCGGATATCGATGATCAGGCCTTAGAAAACGTCGGCGGCGTCGATGATATACCAGATCTGTTTCTGGCTTCGACGCGCGATTTCCCCGTTCATCCGAAACACCATCATCTATTGGTGGAGCTGAAGGCTCCGAGAGTGGGCCTTGGGCGCGAAGAAGCGGAGCAGATCCGCCGTTACGCAGAAACTATCCTTGAATCCCATGAATTCGATACGACTTCCACCCGGTGGGACATCTTTTTGGTATCGAGCCGCTGCGGCAAGGAAATTGAGCGGGATCGCAACCAGAAGGACAAGCCCCACGGCGTGCTGTTCGAATGGGACAACATGACGCTATGGGCGCTGGAGTGGTCGGAGATTATTGCGAACGCTCGCGCAGAAATGCAGCTAGTTCGTGATCATTTGAAGCAGAAGTCCGAGGAGCTGACGCTCTCAGATTACCTGAGAGAGAATTTCCCAGAGATCCTAAGCAGCATCAGAACGAAAACCTCCACGCCGCCTCAATGAAGCATGTCAAGGCCAGCCATCCGCACTGGCCGCTCAGGCGTTTCACGAAGAGGTCTTGCCATGGAGGCGCCGATAATCGCGGGCGCGTTGCCGATGCCGTTCCCGAAACTCGGGAGCCTGCGCCCGACTCGCGCCGGTCAGGTCGCCGGGCACTCGGAAAGAAGAGATCATGCCAGGCGAGTGGTTATCGTAGAAGTGGACTGAAGCGAAAGAAGCCGCCAACCTTGCGGCTGGCGGCGGTTGTGCGACGGCTACCCTACAGTTTGGTGGCTGTTAGTTCAATGGCGATGCGGTAGTCGCCGTCGATCCCGTTGGCCCAGACCTTGTAGGTGTAGGGGCAAAGGCCAGGATCCTGGTCGCGATCCAGGCGGCGCATCCGGCCTTTGAGGTCGCTCTCCGCGATCTCGCGCGCCTCGCCGATGCTGCATACGACTCCCACCGGCTCGTACTGGCCGTCTTCGGATTCCGCGATCAGCATCGCGAGGCCCAAGTCGGTCGTGTCCGTCAGCGGGATTGCGAACCCGTTGGTGGGCGTCTGTTTCTGCTGCTTCTTGGTGGTATGTTTCATGGCACCTCGATTCATCACTCCGGTCGCGCGGAACATCAAGCGAATAATCGCGGGAAGCCGAAGAAAAGCCGCCAACCTCGCGGCTGGCGGCGTGGTGCGTTGCGCGCCCTACTTGGCAAGGCGATACGTGCGTTCGCCGGCCTCGTTCTTGAAGGACTCGACCGGCAGGTCCATCTTCTTCATCAGGTTGCCGGAAATAAAGCCCCGGATGCTGTGGGCCTTATGCCGACATCGGCATAAGGCGCATTATGCCGACGTTCGGATTATGCCGACCTGCGTTGGCAACCCGGTCTGTGGGGCGGGAATCGCCGCGATGGAGTCGGCATAATCAGAGACGTTTGACCACGTGCTACGGTCTCCTCTTTCAAACCTAGAAGAGGAGTTTTCATGTTGGTCAAACCCATCGAAACACCGGCCGTATGCTCACGCGACGCCCTTTTGCAGGGCTTTGAAGGCGAACTGCTGCAGCAAGGATACCCACCAAGTACCGTTCACAGAAAGAAGAGACTGTTTGCCGATCTGAGCGATTGGCTGCAGGCCCAGGAATTAACCGCGGGCGATCTGTCATTCAGACTGGCGGATCGTTTCTTACGCGACCGTAGATCCGCAGGCTTCGCTAGACACAAGACGCACATGACCCTGCGTCCGATCCTTGATTATCTCCACCGGCTGAAGCTGGCTCCTCCCCTTGAGGCGCCTGTGCGCGAAGGCCCTGCAAGCATAATTCTGGACCGGTATCGGCGCTTTTTGACCATGGAGCGTTCCTTGATAGCCACTACGGTCGAGGGGTATGTCAATCGCCTGCGCCCATTTCTGGATAGCAGGAATTCTGCAGATGGCCTTGCCCTGGAGCTTGGCAACCTGAGCCCGGCCGATATCATCTCGTTTGTGGTGGCGCGGTGTCCTCGCCAAACCAGCGGCATGGCGAAGTTGACAGTCACGGCGCTTCGGTCGTTCCTTGGCTTTCTTCATCTTGAAGGCATCACGGAAAGATCGCTCGTCTGCGCCGTGCCATCGGTTGCCCGTCGTCGATTGGTGGGTTTGCCCAAGGGACTTGAGCCCGATCAGGTTCAGCGCCTACTTGCGTCATGCCATGCAAATACCCCCGTCGGCTGTCGGGACCTTGCCGTTCTGACCCTGCTGGTCCGGCTGGGACTACGACGCGGCGAGGTCGCAAAGCTCATGTTGGACGATATCGACTGGCGAGCGGGCACGATCGTAGTGCGCGGCAAGGGAAACTGTGTAGAACGCATTCCCTTGCCGCAGGACGTCGGCCTCAGGCTGGTCGAATACCTGGAACAGGCCCGCCCCATGAACGCACAGGGCCGGGCCGTATTCGTAAGATGCGTCGCTCCCTATCACCATCTCACTCCGACTCGCGTGAGCACGATCGTGGCGGATGCCGCACGGAGGGCCGATCTCGGGCGCGTCCACGCGCATCGCCTGCGCCATACCGCAGCCACGCAACTTTTACGTACCGGTGCGTCACTACCGGAAATCGGTCAACTCTTGCGTCACGTTCGTGCCGGGACGACAGCGATCTATGCGAAGGTCGACCGTAACGGCTTGCGCACGATTGCGCGCCCATGGCCGGGAGACGTCCAATGAGCGCCCTTCGCCAAGCTCTCACAGAGTATCTGGCCATGCGTCGCGCCCTTGGTTACAAGCTCGACAAAACAGAGCGACTTCTCGGCCAGTTCGTTTCCTTCGTCGAAAATCGCGGCGAAAAATGTCTGACAACCGAAACTGCGCTGGCCTGGGCAAGTCTCCCCGCAGGCGCCGACGCAAGCTGGACTTCCAGGCGACTTGCCGAAGTTCGTATCTTCGCCCGACACCTCCATGGGCTCGACCCTGCCACCCAGGTGCCGCCAATGGGTATCCTGCCAGGTCGAACGCGCAGAGCAACACCGTACCTCTACTCGCCACACGAAATCTCGAACCTGATGTCGGCGACAGCGATCGTGCGCGGGTCCCACTTGCAGGCAACGTATCGGACACTGATTGGCGTGCTGGCGGCAACCGGAATGCGAGTCGGAGAGGCGATCGGCCTCGACAGCGATGACTTCGACGCGATCAATGGCCTGCTCACGATCCGCAATGGCAAATTCGGCAAGCTGCGCGAATTGCCGTTGCACCCAACCGTGGTCACGGCACTGCAGGACTACTTGCGCCGCAATGATCGTCCTCATCAGGCGGGCACGTCGGCATTGCTGTCGTCTTCTGCAGGCAGGCGACTGCGCTACAACAACGTGATGCCGACATTCCAGAAACTGCTGCGCCATTGCAGTATCTCACCACGTTCGGCCGCATGCAGGCCGAGGATCCATGATCTCCGACATGGCTTCGCCGTCAACACCATCATTGATGGCTACAAGGCAGGCGAACCCGGGACCCGCATGGCGATCTTGTCAACCTATCTCGGCCATGTCGACCCTGCCAATACCTACTGGTATCTTTCGGCCGCACCGGAATTGCTGGGGTTGGCCGGCGATCGGCTTGAGCGCCACCTTGGAGGTGACGCATGACCGCACTTGCCACGACTTTGCAGGCGTTCTTCACTGATCGCCTCGTCCTTCAGCGTCAGGTCAGCCCGAACACGCTCTGTGCATATCGGGATACCCTGCGGCTGTTGCTGGTCTTCGCATCAGACAGGAAAGGCAATGCGCCAAGCAAGCTGGATATCGGCGATCTTGATGCTCCGCTGGTCGGCGCCTTCCTCAACGACTTGGAACAGCAGAGAAAGAACAGCGTGCGCACCCGCAATGCGCGGCTTGCTGCCATCCGTTCCCTGTTTCGATACGCGGCGCTGCGGCATCCAGAGCATGCTTCTGCCATCGAGCGCGTTCTTGCCATTCCACCAAAACGCTTCGAGCGACGGCTCGTGACCTTCCTGACCGAGGCGGAAATCAACGCCTTGCTCGCCGCGCCCGATCGGTCGAAGTGGGCCGGGCGGCGCGACACCGCCCTGTTCAGCCTCGCTGTCCAGACCGGCCTTCGGGCGTCTGAACTGACCGGCCTTTGCTGCGCCGATGTCCATCTCGGAACCGGTGCGCATGTGAGTTGCAATGGGAAGGGACGAAAGCAACGGATCACGCCGCTCACCTCGGGCACAGTCGCCGTCTTGCGTTCCTGGCTGGCCGAGCGGGCCGGTCAGCCAGAAGCCCCGCTGTTCAGCACACAGACTGGAAGAAGACTCAGCCGGGATGCTCTGGAGCACAGGCTTGCCAAATACGTCGGGAAAGCCACCGACGCTTGTCCGGCGCTGGCACAAAAATCGGTGACCATGCACGTATTGCGGCATTCAGCCGCCATGCGATTGCTGCGCGCCGGCATCGACACCTCGGTGATCGCACTCTGGCTCGGCCACGAACAGATCGAGACGACCCAAATCTATCTACACGCGGATCTGGAGATCAAGGAACGCGCTCTGGACAAGACAGCTCCGATAGAGACAAAACCCGGCCGTTTCCGACCGACCGACAAACTGCTCGCCTTCCTCGAGGCTCTCTGATTATGCCGACTCCATCGCAGCGATCCCCGCCCCACAGGCCGGGTTGCCAACACAGGTCGGCATAATCCGGACGTCGGCATAATGGTTCTGCCAGTCGGTGGCCTTGGCGATCTCGGCCATCGTCGCGCCGTCCTTGGGGCGGCGCAGGAGGTCCAGGACGATGCTCTTTTTCGAGAACTCGCGCGGCACCTTGGGCCCCTTCACTTTGACGGCCTTTTTGCTGGCGGGCTTCGCCTCCTTCTTTGCGGCGGGTTTGCTGGCGGGCTTGGCTTCCTTCTTGGAGGCGGCTTTCTTGGCTGCTTTCTGGCCCTTGGGCGCGCCCTTCTTGCTGGTGGCCTTCTTCGTCGCGGCGGCCTGCTCCGGCGCGGCGTTCGCGCCCTGTTCCGCAACGGCGGCGGCTGTGGCTTCGTTCTGGGTGGCTTCGGTGTTGGTCTTCATCGTTTTGCTTGTCCTTTCGGCGGTTGATCCGCGCATGACGATTCATCACTCTTGTGCCCCCGGAAGGCAAGGCTGAAGTTCAGCGTTTCGGAAGAAAGCTTCGATGGCGGCGGTCGTGAGATTTGGCTGACCGCCCGGTGTCCACATGACTGGAGTCTCTCAGCGGGCGTATGCGCGGTTGCGCGGCGTGGCTCTAAGCGCAGTCCAAAAGGCCATCGCGAGCAAGCGGATCACGCCGAACCCTGACGGGAGCATCGATCCGGAGCGAGCGAACCAGGAATGGGAAATGAACACGTTCGCGGGCAAGACGCTGCACCAGGCGACCAGACCGCAGGTGGCCCCGCTCAGAACGCCCCCACCCCCGCGTGGCAGTTTGGGCATGTCGAGCCAGCCCGACGTATCGAGCGATCCTGTTACTGCCTATCTGCGGGCCCGCGCCGTGAGCGAGACGTTCAAGGCGAAGACGGCGCAGTTGGAGTATGAAGAGCGCGCCGGCAAGCTGATCCAGGCTACCAAGGCCGGTGAGTATGCCGCGCATTGGTCCGCCATCGTCGGTGATGCGCTGTCAGCCTACCCGGATCGCGTGGCGCCGCTGGTGGCCGCCGCGAAAACGGAAGCAGAGATCCACCGGATACTCGCGGGCGAAACGAACGCGCTGCGCCGCAAGATGGCGAAAGCGATCTCGGACGCTGGCTACTGATGACCACCCCATTCTCGATGTACCAGGTTGGATCGGAGGCGTTGCTGCCACCACGGGATATTTCCGTGTCGCAGTGGGCCGACGAGAACGTGGTCCTCACCGGTTCCGGATCGGCGGAACGGGGCCAGTGGCAGACCAGGCCGTACCAACGGGAACCGATGGATGTCCTCAGCCCAAGCCATCCGTGCAAGCAGGTGGTGTTGATGTCCGCTGCACAGATGCTCAAAACCAGCGTGATGGTTAACTTCCTGGGCTACATCGCGGACGTAGATCCGGGCCCGACGCTGGCGGTGGAGCCGCGAGCGGAAGACGCCAAGGCGCTCTCGAAGGATCGCGTTGCCCCGTTGTTCCGGCACTCGCCGGCACTCCGCGGGAAACTCGCAGCGGTCAAGTCGCGGGATTCGAACAACACGGCGATGCACAAGGTTTTCGCCAACGGTTCCGGGCACATCACCTTCACCGGCGCAATCTCGCCGTCCGGCCTTGCCATGCGTCCGATCCGGTATCTGTTGCTGGACGAGGTGGACAGGTATCCCCTGAGCGCAGGATCGGAGGGCGATCCCGTATCGCTGGCGATGCAGCGCACCGGAGAGTTTGAGCACAACAAGAAGGTAATCATGTGCTCGACGCCGACCGTCGATGGGGAGAGCCGGATTCAAGCCGCGTGGAACACGAGCGACCAGCGCGAGTACTTCGTGCCGTGCCCGCTATGCAACCACTTTCAGACCCTGGTATTCAGCGACGGCACTGACGGCGGGCTCGTGTGGCCGGAAGGCGAGCCGGAGAAGGCCGCCTACTGCTGCGAGAAGTGCCGCGAACTCATCCCGCACAACCAGAAGTCATGGATGGTGGAGCGCGGCGAGTACCGTCCGCAGAATCCTGGGTCGCCGATTCCGGGGTTCCGGGTGTCGCAGTTGATCTCCCCGAAGCGGTCCTGGGGAACCATCGCCGCTGAGTTCCTGGTCGCCAAGGATTCGACGGAGACGCTCAAGGCGTTCCTGAACACGGTGCTGGCGGAACTCTGGACGGAACGCGGGTCGGCCCCCGACTGGGAAAAGATCTATCTGCGGCGGGAGGATTACGCCCTGGGGATCGTGCCGGCGAGGGCGTGGCTGCTGGTGGCTGGCGTTGACGTTCAGGACGACCGGCTCGAGGTGGAGATCAAGGCGTATGGCCGGGGTAAGGAGTCGTGGTCGGTGGATTACCGGGTGATCCAGGTTCCCGATCACTCCGGACAACCCCTCAAAACGTCGTCGCCCGAAGTCTGGCAAGAGTTGGAAGCCTTGCTGGCGACGGACTGGCCGTGCGAGTCGGGCGGGACCATGCCCATCATGGCCATGACAATCGACACCGGATTCCGGCCGCAGATGGTGTACGAGTTCGCCGCGCGCCATCCACAACCGGCTCACGGCCCGGCTGGTGACAGGATCTCGGCGCCGCGTACCGTGGTGGCGACCAAGGGCACGCCGGACTTTCTAAAACTGATCGCACGGGTGTCGCCTACGGACGCCGCGCGTAAACGGCAGAACGTTCGGATCTGGCACATCGGCACGCACTGGGCGAAGCAGGAGTTCTACGATTGGCTGCGAATCGTGCTTCCCGACGATGGCACGTACCCTCCGGGATACCAGCACTACGCATACAAGGATCAGGACTTCTATCGCGGGCTCTGCTCCGAGTCGCGGATCATACGGTCGAGCGGCAAGGTGGAGTGGATACCCGACAAGTCGATCAGAAACGAACCACTCGACCTCGCGGTGCTCTGCCGCGCGGCTGCGGCGGTCTGTGGAATTGATCGTTTCTCGGATGAGGATTGGGCAGCGCTGGAGGGCGCCACTCCAACCGCCGCGCCGCGCCCGTCCGGCACCGGCGACTACTGGGGTGGGCGCGATGACATGTGGGGCACGCGCAGGGGTGGTGGGGACTGGTTTAAATGATGCAACTCTCCGAGCTTCTTTCCGCGCGCGACACGCTGCAGCGCGCGATCTTCAGCGGGACTCGCCGGGTGCAGTTCGCCGACCGCGCGGTTGACTATGACAGCATCGACGACAAGCGGAAGGCGCTGGCCGATATCAATGCCGAGATCGCCAGGGTATCGGGACCTGCGCCATCCTCTTTCAGCTTGGCCGTGCACAGCAGGGAGTAAGTGAACACCATCGACAGGATGATCGGCTATTTCTCGCCTGAGCGAGGCTACCGCCGCGCGCAGTATCGCGCCGCGACCCAGGTCTTCGCATACGACGGCGCGAAGTCGGGGCGTCGTACGGACGGCTGGATTGCTGCCGGTGGCGACGCCAACACCGAGGTAGGCGCTGGCCTGGCCGCACTTCGGAACCGCTCGCGCGACCTGCTGCGCAACAACCCGTATGCCAGCAAGGCGGTCGCGGAACTGGTTGGCAACACGGTCGGCACGGGGATCGTGCCCCAGGCAAAGACCGGCAACCCGACGCTCGACGCCATCATCGACGGGGAGTGGCCGTACTTTGCGGAGAACTGCGACCCCGGCGGCCAGTTGGATTTCTACGGCATGCAGGCGCTGATCGTGCGGACCACCGCCGAGAGCGGAGACGGCATTGTTCGTTTCCGTGGCCGGCTGCCGCAGGACAATTTCCGCGTGCCTTTGCAACTGCAGGTGCTGGAAGGCGACTACCTGGACATTTCCCGCACGATGGGAATCGCGACCGGGAGCGTCGTTCAGGGGGTGCAGTTCAATCTGTTCGGCCAACGCGAGGCGTACTGGCTCTACAACTACCACCCAGGCGGCGTCTACATGCTGAACCCGCGTGGCGGGATTCTCAGCCAGCCCGTGCCGGCGGACCAGGTCATGCACACGTACTGCATCCTGCGACCGGGCCAAGTTCGCGGCGTGCCGTGGCTGGCGCCGGTGATGCTGGCGCTCCGCGACCTCGATGACTACCGCGACGCGGAGCGCATGCGGAAGAAGACGGAGGCGTGCCTGGCGGGGATCGTGACGCGCCCCGAGGGATCGGGCGGCCTGCCCATCGGCGCAAAGTCCACCGACCCGAAAACCGGGAACACGCTGGAGCGGATGTATCCCGGCATGATCGAGTATCTGAAGCCGGGCGAGGATATCAAGTTCAACGCGCCTGCGGCGGCCGGCGGCTACCGCGAGTATCTGATGACGGAACTGCAGGGCGTCGGCGCGGGCGTGGACGTGCCATACGAACTGCTTTCCGGGGACCTTTCGAACGTCAACTATTCGTCTTACCGGGCCGGCATGCTGGGCTTCCGCAACGCCATCGAGGCGTTCCGGTGGTTGACGCTGATCCCGATGTATTGCCGCCCGACCTGGCGCAGGTTTATCGACACGCTGGTGTTGATCGGGAGGCTGCCCGAGGCGAATTACAGCGTCCAGTGGACAGCGCCGAAGTTTGAGTCCGTCGATCCGTTGAAGGACGCGATGGCGGAACTTAAGAAGATCCGCACCGGGACGTTGACTCTGCCCGAGGCCATCGCGCAGAACGGCTACGATCCGGAAAAGCAGTTGCTCGAAATCAAGCGGGTAAACGAGCTGCTCGACGAGTACGACATCATCCTCGACTGCGACCCCCGCAACGTTAACGACAAGGGCGTCGAGCAGCCCACCAGCAGCGGGGAGGCGACGCCTGGGGATTCCAAGCAGAAACCGGCAGTGAAGGCGTCCGCCGAGTTTTCGGCGCGGATTACAAGAACCTACCGTTCGTAGGCGCCATAACCCAAGGAGACTTTTCATGCCAGACGAAATTGCTGAACGCCAGGAGGCCGAGGCGCCTGCCGAGGTGATCGCCGCTAGCGCCAGCACCGGGCCGGATGCTGTCGCAGCAGGCTTGAGTGCCGTGGGCAGCACCCCCGTCGATCCGGGGGTGGAGGTGGAACATTTCGCCGTGGCGGTGGCATTCGCGCCCTCATCCGCAGATGACGACAACCGGATGATCGACGCCGTCTGGTACACCGGCGCGAAGGTTCCCCGGTTCGACTGGCGCAGTGGAGAGGAGTACGATCTCATCCTCTCGATGAAAGGCTGCCGCCTGGATCGCCTCAACAATGGCGGGCCCGTGCTGGACTCCCACGTGGCGTGTGGCGTCGAGAGCCAGATGGGAGTCATCAGGCGCGCGTGGGCCGTGGGCGCAACCGGCAAGGCAACCATTCAGTTCAGTAAGCGCGACTCCGTGACGCCCATCTGGAACGACGTTCGCGCCGGCATCATTCAAAACCTGAGCCCAGGGATGTGGATCTACAAAAAGGTCGATACTACCCCCAAGAACCAGGCGCGCAAGGAATTCACGGCAGTCGATTGGGAGCCGTTTGAGATATCTCTCACACCGATTCCCGGCGACGCAAACACGACTTTCATGTCGGCGGCAGGAACGCAGCCACCGGCGCAATCGACTGTAGTTGAAACGCAACGGGCATCTGCCCATAAGGAGACCCCAGTGGAACCAAGCACGCAGGTTGCGGGCGAAGAGGCCCGTCAGAACGAAGTAGTACTCGCCGCGGCGCGCGACGAGGCAGTGAAGACGGAACGCCTTCGTGCGACCACGATTCGCACGATGGCCAACCCCTTCAAACTGGAGGAGAAGTTCGTCAACGCGATCATCGACGAGGGCTTGTCCGTTGAGATCGCGCGCGAGCGCATCATGACGAAGCTTGCCGCTCAGTGGGGCGAGCACCATACCGACCCGGTCAACCCGACCGTGACGATGGGTGCGGACGCGAGAGACAAGCGGCGGGAGGGAATGGAGGCCGGCATTCTGTTCCGTGGCAATCCCGGCGACTCGAAGCTGCGCGACGCAGGTCGGGAGTACGCCGGCCTGACGCTCGTGGATATCGCACGCGAGTGCCTGGAGGCCGTCGGCGTGAAAACGCGGGGGATGAGCCGCAACGAAATCGCGCGAGTGGCTCTGCAAGGCCGGCATGGCGCCGAAGAGTATTTTGAGGGCGGGATGGCGACCACCAGCGACTTCCCCAATATCCTGGCGAACGTCGCTAACAAGACGCTGCGCCAGGCTTATGAGGCCGCGCCGCGCACCTTCGTACCGTTCTGCCGCCAGGTGTCGGCCGCGGACTTCAAGCCCATCAACCGCGTGCAGTTGAGCGACGTTCCGACGTTGCCCAAGGTAAACGAAAAAGGCGAGTTCCATCGCACGGCGCTATCGGATTCGAAGGAGACCTACTCGCTGGCTACCTTCGGCGAGATCGTGGCCATCACGCGCAAGGTTATCGTCAACGACGACCTGCAGGCGCTGACCCGCGTTCCTGCCGGCCTCGGCCAGGCGGCTGCCCAACTCGAAAGCGACACCGTCTGGGCAGTCATCACCGGCAACCCGAACATGGCAGACGGCAACCCGCTGTTCCACGCGAACCACAAGAACCTGAACGGCAGCAACGCGCTCGCGCTCGGCGCACTGGCCACAGCCCGCGCCGCACTGCGCGTGCAGAAGGCGCCCAAGGGCACGGTCCTGAATCTGCAGCCCCGGTACCTGATCGTCCCCGCCGCGCTCGAACAGACCGCCGACCAGTTGATCTATCCCGATCAACCTGGCCTCGACCGCTGTGACGGGCGTCGTTCCGCCCTGGGTGCAGTCCCTAGTGAAGATCGTCGAAGGCCGCCTCGATGCGGTCGCCTCGCTCGGCGTGACGAACTGGTTTATGGCGGTCGATCCCTCGCAGATCGACACCATCGAGTACTGCTACCTCGAAGGGCAGCAGGGCGTTTACATCGAGACCCGCCAGGGCTTCGAGGTGGACGGCGTGGAAATCAAGGCGCGGTTGGACTTCGCGGCGGGCGCGATTGACTACCGTGGCCTCTGCAAGAACACGGTGGCAGCGTAGGGCGGTTGAGCCAACAGGCGCGCGCGGGCCTCCGTGTCCGCGCGCAACATTTCAGACAGACAAAAAGGAGAAATGGATCATGACGAATTTCGTGAAAAGCGGTGATAATCTCACCCTCGCCGCGCCCTACGACGTGCTGTCCGGGGGCGGCTTCAAGGTGGGCAACGTCTTCGGTGTGGCAGCCAACGACACGCTCTCGGGCGCCGACGTCGAGTGCAACGTCGAGGGCGTCTACGACCTGGCCAAGGACAGCAGCACCTTTGCGCAGGGCGATTTGGCCTACTGGGACGACTCGGCGAAGAAGGTAACGTCCACGGTCGCCAGCAACCTGCTGATCGGAGCGGTCGAGGTGGCCGCCGCGACGGGTGTCGCCACTGTGCGGGTCAACCTGTTCGGCGTGCCCGGCTTCTCGGGGCAGGCGCACGGCGTCAAAGTGGCGCATGCGCTCTATGACTATTCCGTGGACGGCGGCGCCACCTGCACTCCGGCCAACAGCGACACCATTCCCGACAATGCCGTGGTGCTGGGCGGCGTGGTCAACTCCACCGCCGCGGTGACCGCATCCGGATCGGCCACGGTCGCGATTGGAACCGCCGCGGGTTCCGCAGCCAACTCCATCTTGACGGCCACCGGCAAGGCGTCGCTCGGTTTGGATGCGGTGGTCGTACCGACGTGCCAAGCCACCCCGTTCAAGATGACGGCGGCCGGCAAGATCAACGTCACGATCGCCACCGGCCCGCTGACCGCTGGCGTGATCGAGGTCTGGGTGCTTTACACCACCGCTGCGGCGTAATCCCATGGCGGCGTGGAATCTACAGTCCGGTCTGGCAAACGCGGCTGTCATGGCCGCGTTCGGCCAGCCGTTTTCCTATCAACCGGACGCCGGTGATGCTTTCACTGTCACCGGCATCCTGGACAAGAGGACCGACGAGGAGCGTCACCCCGATACCGTCTACGCACGGTTGTTCGTGAACCTCTCCGATTTCTCGGCGCCGCCTGACCACGGTGACGAGGTCACTGTTGACGGCGCGATTTACACCGTTTTCGAAGTACTGAACGATCCCGCCGGCGGTTGCTGGCTTTCCATTCGAGAGAAGATCTGATGGCGTCGGTGCGCGTATTTTACAAGAAGCAAGTGCGGATCGACCAGATGAACTTCCGCCAGCAGTCGATGCTCAAGATCGGGACTGTTGGCGTGGCCGCCGTTAAAAACCGCCTGGCGGCCGCGCAGGGTCCGACCGACTCCTCCGCGAAGCCTCTTACCAAGCGATATGCCATCCGGAAGACGCAGCTCGGCAAAGGGAACCGTCGCAACCTGATGATGACCGGCGACATGCTGCGGAACTTTCAGGTGCGCACGGTTTCGGACAACAAGGCGAAGGCCAATAACTCCACGCGGAAGGACCGGCTGAAGGCGTGGATCAACCAGAAGATCGAGCCGTGGGTGGTGTTCTCCCCGAAAAACAAGGCGGCGGTCGCGGAGTCTGCGCGGCGGGTGCTGCGGGAGATGAGGCCGAAGTTGATCCTCGAACGCGCGCTCGACGGTAAGCACCTATGATCGATCCCTCCGAGATCATCACGAACCTTGTGGCGACGCTGCGCGACATGCCCGATCTCGTCGTCGAGATGGGCGGCGATGCGGAGCGGATCTACCCGTATCACGACTCGTACCCGAAGAAGGTCAGCCTGGTGCATGCGATCCACAGCATGCCGGCGCCGGGCCTGATGGTGGTCTGGCAGGGGACGCAGCCAGGCTCGTTCGGCGGCGTTGACGTGTGGAAGCACCAGATCACGTTGTTCCTGCGCGCCAAGGAAACATTCGAAGGCGATGCTCCCACCGCCTATTACCGGCTGTTCCGTTTGATTACCAAAGGCGTCCCCACCGCGGCCGGCGTCGAGATGCTCAACGTTACGGTCCACGAGTCCTGCTATCCGATGGACCTGCCGCAGATCCAGCGGCAGACGGACGCGGAAGGGCTGGACTATTTCGAAGTACCACTTTCATTCACGGAAATAGGAGACGACTGAAATGTCGAAGGTCTGGTTAATGCCGCCGTGGGGGCTAGGCGAACCCATGGAGGTCGATGCGACGCCCGAAATTCTCACGCCGCTGATGGCCTCTGGCTACAGCCAGTGCGAGCCGCCGGCCAACAACACCCAGGAGGTAACGACACATGTCAACGACTAGACTGCAAGAAGTACAAATCTGCTTCGGCTCCGGCAAGCAGACCGACATCGCGACCGCCAATCTGGTGGCGGCGATGTGGCGGTTGAAGAAGCTCAACGCCCAACTCGCCAACCCGAAACTCAACACGGAGAACGACGCCGAGGAGTACGGCAAAGGCCACGAGTTTGCGACGACCACGTTCAAGACTTCGTGGGACACGGGCGGCACGCTGGAAAAGTACCTGAGCGCGGAGATGGCGGCATGGGCCATGTGCTTCGGCTTGGGCAAGGTAGTGAAGTCGGGCACGACGCCCAACTGGGTCTACACCTGCACTCCCCTGATCCCGGCGAACGGCGACGCGACGGAATTGCCGTACTTTTCGTTCGTCGAGCAGATCCGTCCGGGCGCCAGTTCGGTCATCGACCGGCTCTTGACCGGCTGCGCCGTCGAGGGATGGACGATTTCGATTGGCTCCGGGCCGGGCCGCGCGAACAGCAAGATCAGCGTCGAGTTCCAGGGCTGCGGGAAACTCACGGAGCCTTCCGCTATCACCATGCCGGCCGCGACGGTGGAGAAGCTTCTGCCGTCGGCGTCCCTGACGCTCACCATCAACGGCGTGGATTACGTCACAAACAAGAACATCGTCTCGCTCGAAACGTCGTGGAAAAACAACATCCGCATGGACGCGGGCTTCTATCCTGGCTCCGGCTTCCAGACGTCGGGCGACGCGACCACCGGCGCGATTCGCGGCAGGCTGGAATTCGGTAACCGGGCGGGCGCGCTCAAGTTCGTAGCCCGCTTCGATCACAGCTCTACGGAGTTGACTCTGCTCAAGGCGCAGACCACCGGCACGGCGGTGATCCATCTCCAGTTCGACGCCAACAATTCGCTCGATATCACGTGGCAGAAGGTGGCGTTCGCCACGGCGGAAGTGGGCGAGACGGACCAGATCGTTACCGTCGCGGTGGAGGCGACGCCGATCTACGACGCGACCAACGGCATCATCACGGCGGTCGCGAAATGCAATGTGGACGCCATCTGCCAGTAGAAAGGACCGAAAATGGAAACCCCAGTATTTGACGCAAGCAGGCCGATTACGATCAACCTGCGGACGCCGGGCGGCGTGAAAGCCGTGCGCGTCCGCTTCCCCTCCGATGACGAATGGATCGGACGCCAGCGACGCCGCAAGGTGCTGGTGAAGCAGTTGGGGCGCGGCATCTCCGAGACCACCGTGGCCAATGGAGAGGATGTGGATGCCGCGCTGGTAGCCCTCATCCAAGCGAAGCCCACCGACGGCGACGCCCCGGAGATCGATGCCTTCGAGGCTATGAAGGTCGTCGAGCAGTTGAGCCTGGCGGAAGTGGACGATGTAGTTCCGGACGGCGACTCCTTCAAGGTCACTCTCCGGGTCCTGGGCGCGACGACCGTCCACCTGCTGAAGATGCCCTCAGCCAAGGACGTGTTCGAGTACCGGCGCGGATTCGCGCGGTTGCTCGACATGCCGTTTGGCAGGCAGGAAGTGACCCTCGGCGAGAATGAGGTTCTGCAACTCCGGTACAACGCGGTCATGCGCGAGGCCGCCAAGATTCAAGGTGCCCACGCCGCTGCGACTGGCAGCGCGGAGGAGCAGTCCGCCGCACTCGCCCGCGAAGTGAATGAACTGAAGGAGGCGGTGGGCGAGCAGTTCCAGGGGTATCTGCGGTCGTGGGTCGGCCATCTGCGCGATCTTGTGGGCTTCCTGAAGGACAACTCCGATTGGCTGGTGAAGTTCGGCGAAGCGGCGAAGCCCCTCCGTGACTGGCTCCAGGAAGTGCTGATGAACTGCCTGGGCTACTACACGTTCTCGTTCGGCAAGCTCAAGATCGGCGTGCGGGAGAACTCCTCGACCGTGGAGGCCTTTACCGTCGGGAACATCGTCTTCAATTCCCTCCAACTGGCTCCGCTGAAGCCCTCGTTCGACCACCTCACCGCCAACTTCGCGGACCAGGATTACAAGTTCGTCAACAACTCAGTCACGGTTTACGATATCGACCGCGCCACGCTACTGGGCGGTGCAGCGGGTCCGCTGTTCCTGAAATCCAACGTCAATTTATCCGGCACCTGCACGAAGTCGCAGGCGGCGCGGATTATCAGCATCCGGCTGCGCGAGGAGTTGGGCGGCACCAGCATCGCGGAGTGGAAGGCAGCGCGCCAGTTGGTCTTCCGCACCACGGTCCTGGCGCTCAACACCGAGCCGGGGATGGTCTGCTCGATGACGCATCCGGATATGCCGGGCGGCTCGGGCGAGTTTCGCGTCTCGTCTTGGAAGCTCAACAAGGATTACTCCATCGACATCCAGGGCCGCACGACCACGGACTCCATGTACGATCTGGTCGCCGGCCCGAAGCCCGCCGACGTTGCCGCCGCGCCGGTGCCGGACGAGAACCTGCAAGACAACGGAGTTCCCGGCATCGTAGACTGGGACGCCGAAGCTCTCCGACTACGGCACTTTCGCCCTCGATCAGATGGAGGTGCTTCCGGACGCCTCCGGCAACGCGAATATCGTGGGCGCGAACGAGGTTGCGATGTCTCTGTACTACATCGACGAGCTTGCGACCGACCTGTGGGCCAGCCTCGACTCCGCCATCGACAAAGACACCGATCCGGTGACGGTGACATGCACCGTGAACCCCAGCACCTCCCGGTCATTCCAGGTGGGCGACTTCGTGATCTTCAACGACGAATCGCGCGACCCGAACGTCGGTTACCGGCGATCATACGAGTGCGCCCAGATTGTCGGTCCCGGTAATACCGGCGATGTGGTCCCGACCGGGAATTTCCAGTTCCAGAGATACTGGGCCGGAGAGCCGGAAGATTGGGCGTCGTTCGAGACGCTACGGTGCCCGCACGCGAAGGGCATCCGATTCTTCAGGCTCGACTATAAGATCTTCACATACTCCGTGAAAAAGGGCTTCTTCCGGACCCCCGGATTGCCCGCCGCGCATCGAGGCGACGCTTCCCTCGGCGTGCGTGGTCGCGGCGGTTGTGGGTGTGGCGAACCACTTCGGGTATGGGCCGTTCACGACGTTTCCGCTCTCGCACCACAACGAGCCTTTCATGCCGGGCGACCGCACCTGCTCCGGCGGCGCTTACACATTCCAAATTCCCGGCGCGCTCGCGGTCCAGGACAACGTCGCGATCCCGATGAAGGTTCAGAACGCCGCTTCGATCCGGTGCGTCTATGCGTACCTCCAGCAAGGGACCAGCGATGGCCAGTCGGCCTTCGTCGTGAAGTACTCGACCGACGGCGGCGCGACGTGGAACGTGCTGGAGAAGATGGGCATCGCGCAGAACCTCGGGACGCCGTTCAAGAACACTTGGGACTTCCTCGTCTCCCAAGGCTACGGTAAGCCGGAGACGCGCCGCCTGCCATATGACGACTACGGGCTGATCACCACCGCCCCGATCACCGGCAGCGGCGTTGCGCAAGCGGTGGCGACGGCATCCTATGACGGATCGACCAGTGGCCTGGCACCCGGCGACTTCGTGTTCCTGGAGTTCGGCCAGGCCAACGAGGAGCATGTGAACGTGATCTCGGTGGATGCGGCGAACCAGACCTTCACCGCCATCGTGGCCCAAAACCATCCGGCGGGATCGACCATCCGGCCTTCGATCTGGCCCACCGCCGTGCTGATCGAAGGAAACGACTTGGCGTTCGATATCAAGGCGGTTGCCACGCCCGATCCTGGCTCCGATCTGACGGTGGTGATCCAGACGTAACGTCGAAAATCAAAGGCTCCGTTGATTACTGATGGCTTCCTCCAACAAGTCCGCAATACGAACAAGTTCCCTGCCGCGGTCTGCGCGACCGAGCGAATCAAGGGGCCTCGTGGGGTCCGATGCCGCTTGGTATCCGGCAATTTGGGTTTTGTGATAGCCGCTAGCGCTCACTGGTATCCAGAAGACACGTAGACCGTGGTGTTTAGCCGCGTCAAGAAGAGGAGGGAGTTCATTCTCTTGTATGAACTTGGAATCAAGGAAGTACCTGCTGACCAGCAGCACCGCGACTTTCGCCCGGGTTAAGTTCTGTGTGATCGACTGTCGCCAATCCTCGCCGGGTTTGAGCATTCTGTCCGACCAGAGGCACAGACGACCGCCCTTGTCATAAGGTGTGAGCGTCACGAGGAGCTCGTCCAGCCAGCGCTTATCCTTGTGGCTGTAGCTGATGAACACGCCATCTCGCGGTGTTTGCACAGCGTCGGTCACTGGCCGCTTTCCCTGAGCAGCGAGGAGGCTGCGCACGTTCCGGATAACGTCGAAAGGCTCGGCAGTCTTTTGACAGTAAAACACATTACTTGGGAGTTGCAGCCCTGCAATATCGGCGCGTGGGACCACGCTATAGAACACTATCGGCGTTGACCGAGTGCGAGGATCGGACGCCAGCAGTTCTTGGCATCGAAGACCTGCCCGCAAGAAATCATGTTCCGCAGTCTCGTCCGAAGAGTCTGACCAGCGCAGAAGCATGTCCAGGATAATGACGTCTGGAGGGGCCGCCGCAATCTTGGGTAGCTCCAGACGAAAACTGCTCTCAGTCGATATCGTCAATACTTCGAGGCCGGGAAACGCCTTTGATAGCTCAGTCCGCAGGTATTGAGCTTCAGTATCTTCGTCTTCAACGATCAGTAGTCGCATGTTTTGAGTACGGTAGACAGAGTTTGACTGTAGTTAAATCATCGGCAACGTCTATCGACACGCTTCCATCGAGCGCCTTCATTGCCTGCTGGACAATCCACAGGCCAATCCCGGACCCTTCTCCACGCACAGACATAGCGGAGCGAGATCGCCAGCCCCGTTCGAACACTTGCTGAACCTCAGCGGGTTGAAGGCGTAGTCCCTTGTTGGCAACAGCAATCTCCAGTCCGGCACGACCGGCTACTGTAATCCGGATTGGCGTGCCATGGTAGCTGTACTTGATCGCATTGTCGAGGACATTCCTGATTGCGACCTCGAACAGACTGATGTCAACATCGACCGAGATATCCTGAGGTGCATCCGTTTCCACCTCGATCCTGTTGCGGTTGTCCCGCCTCTCCAACGCTTCAGCGTCCCGCGCCGTGATATGAAGCATTCTCAAAACCTGAGACAGAGACACCGGAACGACATCAACGCTTACTTGCTCACCGGAGGCAATTCGGGCAAAGATTCGGGCTGTCGAGAGTTGCGCATACATCCTCGTACAGAAGGCGCGAATGACAACGAGATCTTCAGTAGTCGGCTGTCCGCGATCAATGGCCATGTCCGCTGTTCGAATCGCGGCAAGTAGGGGGGTCTTCAGACTATGCTCGAGTTCAACGAGCAGGCGTAATCGTTCGTCCATTGGATCTTCGCCGATGGTATCAGAATGCGCAGACGTTGGGTTTCTCCCTCTGCACCAGGTCCTGACGTAGCGATTGGCTCCATGTCGACTGAACCACTCCAGATTTTCGACCCCCGCCGCAACTTCCAGTTGCAGGGATTCACTGGCCGCGGCGCGACGACCACTCTCCACGATGCCACCGCAGACCGGTGTCTCGATCTCCGGCATCTTCCAGGCTGCGGAGGACTTCGCGGTGCTGGGCTGGTGGAACGCTTACGATTACTTCAACCACCTGCGCCTGAAGCACTTGCCGAAGACCGATCTCTCCGGCCTGAAACTGGAATTCGATATCGAATACGATCAGGCTCTCGACGGCGCGATGCGGTTCGATGCGGCGAAGTATCCGTCCGTCTCCTGGGACGCCATGACGTTCGTTACCGGCGCCGGCGACACCCACGAAGTGCGTCTGCTCGACCACGCGACCGCTTTCTCTGGCAGCGAGACCGCTGCCACCGTCCTCGTCGATATCAACGGCGAAGAGAACATGGATGGCGGAATCGACTGGCTCCACCTCTACTTCCGCGATACCCGGTACACGGTGACCAGTTCGGACTGCCGGGTCGAAACCCAACTGAGAGCCAATGTGAACGCTGGTGATATCACCCTGCCGGTGCAGAGTTCTGCGGGGTTCGACACAGGCGATGGCATCTGGATCGAGCGCACCGGCCGCAACGAGGAACAGACCACCGTAATAGGAGTGGGCGCGGGCGCGCTCCACGCGAGCGTATCGATGGGCCATCCGAGTGGCTCCTTCGTGACACGGAAGACGAAGGCATGGCATGTCGCCAAGAAGCTCGCGGACATCATCAACACGGTGGGCGCTTCCGTTGCCGGCAGATTTGGTCCGGACCAGAGCGGCGTGATTCACGCGCAGGCTTGGGCCAGTGGCCCGAGCACCGGCGGCATTACTCTTACCTTCGTGCTGGGCACCGGGCCGACAGCGCGGTACGGGAAACTCGGGAATCTGGATCGCGTCTTCGTCGCTCATGGCCGCACGCTGGCCGGCGTCCCGGTCAGCAGCGGGCAGGGATTCCAGTGGACGGCGGGCAGCGGTTCGAGTTTCATGTTCGCGAACGGTGACAACAACACGAAGTACCACGTTACGCTCGACTTCACGCAGACCTTGCTGGACAAGAATGGCGCGGTCCGTTCCGATGAGCGACTGCCGCAAGATGTACATGGTCTTCGCGCCGCGATTCGAGAACGTCGAGCAGGACCTCCAGGACGGCTGCTTCCTCACGGCGGGCGTGGGCTCCTCCGATGCGACGTGGACGGTGGACGACGCGACGAAGTTGACCGGTGGCCGGTACTTCATTGGCACGCCGACCAGCGAGGAGCGCATCCAACTGCTGTCCGTCGTCTCGGGAACCCAGATCACCGTGGCGCGCGGTTTCGAAGCCTCTACGCCCGGCACGTGGTCGGCTGGCGTGCGCCTGAAGAAGCTCTCTCCTGTCTCCGGCTTCGCCGGCAACGTCGAGTGGGGATGCACGATCTCCAATATCGCGGTGAGCGGTGACGGCAGCCTGAAGGTGGGCGGCGGGTCGGACCGGATCGAGGAAGGGGACGCGCGATGCAAATACACCGGCTTCTGGGAGGACTACAAGTACGGCGCGGTGGGGTGGCCGTCGCAGTGGTGGAGCAAGGGACACGCGAAGCGCACCGCGGCCTCGAACTCGCTCGACGTTCGCAAGGTCACGCTCCGCTACTCGTACCCGCGCCAGCACGATCTTTACCTTGGGACCTTTCTCAACACCGATTGCGGCAAGGTCAGCGTGTCCGTCGATGGCGTGGCGACCACCCACGATCTGTATTTGAACGAGTACGGCGGCACAACGGCGAATCTGAAAGTGCGGGGCGGCGTGGCGGCGGGCAACCACACCGTCGAGATCACCGCCCTGTTCAGCAAGAACGCCGCCAGCAGCGGGTACTACTTCTACTTCGATTACCTCTGGCCGTTGGAGCCACAGGACGTTCCGGACGCCCCGCAGATCTATACCGACGTGTCCCTCGCCATGGATTTTGACACCGACCACGGCTACAAGAAGCCTCCGGCATGGCACCTCTGGCAACTCCAGAAGCTCGGCTTCAAGGGCCACGCCGATGTGTACATGGGCGTCTTCTGGAACAACAAGCGGCGGCGCATCAACGCCACCTATCCATACGCCACGGTGGATTTCTCCGGCACGCCCGTCGCGGGCGACGTGGTCTCGTTCTCGATTGGTGGGACCACGATCAACCACGCCATCGGGTACGGCGAGACGCTGCAGGGGATCGTCTCCGACATGCGCGCGATCATCAACGGGATGTTCTCAGGCGTGTGGGCCGACGATAACTTCGGATCGAGCACCACGCTCCGCATCCAATCGAAGGCGCCTTCGTGGACGTACACCGGCGTCGCGGTAGGCACGCCGAACTCCGTGACGCTCACGCTCACGGACCACCTTGGCACGGCTGGCGCCGACGGCGATTGGGACATGATCGACGCCGTCTCGCCCGTCATGACCGAGGGCGCGCGAAAGTGGATTCGCGATCTCGCCGGCCAGTTCCAGGCGGCGGGCATCATGGCGTCGTTCGCTTTCTCGATGGAGTGCTACCTCCCTCCTGCCGCGATGCGCGCCAAGTACCTCTCCTACTCGGGCGGCGTCGTGTCGCCAGGCGCGGACGTGGACCTGGGCGTCCCCTCGCACCAGATGCACTTTGGCACCCGCGTCCGGACGTACCTGCGCCAGATGTACAAAGAGTGCGCCGACCAGATCGAGGCGGCGGGCCTGCCGGTGGTGCTTCAGTTCGGGGAGACGCAGTGGTGGTACTTCGACAATCAGGCACAGGACGCGAACGGCGGGATGCCCTACTACGACCAGGACACCATCAGCGACTTCGCCGCCGCCAAGGGCCACCAGATCTGGCCATTCCGGGCAAACACCGATGATCCCGCTGGCGACCCGGCGCACCAGAACGAGATCCGCCGACTTCCTGCGCGACCGCATTTGGGCCTACTGCCAGGACGTGATCACATACGTCCGCGGGTATCATCCGACCGCCGTGTTCGAGTGCCTGTGGCCTCTCGATGCGAACCAGGGCGCGCCCAAGCCGAGCACGAAGTTCCGGGCGCTCAACTTCTCTGTGAACCTGCCGAACCAATGGAAGAACTCCTCGTACGGGATCAAGTATTTCCGGTGCGAGGGATTCGACTATGACGTGTGGCAGAAGAACTCCGGCCTGATGAAGCAGGCCATCACGTTCGCAAGCATCGCGCTCGGGAGGCCGGCGTCGGAATGCATGTTCCTGAGCGGGTCTGTACGGCCCACCGGACCCGCCTATGGCGCAGGCGTACGGGATGTGGCTCCCGCTGAAGCTCTACTCGTTCTGCTACTGGGCCTTCGATCAGTTCTGCCTGAACTCCCGCCCGGTCCCGCTCGAAATCGCCGGCCAGATGCAGGTGACCGGCGCGCAGTACTTCAAGCCCATGGCCGCGCGCGCGGTCGAGATCTGTCATCGCGGTACCAGTGGGAGCGGTGGCTGGCGGCGCACTCAATCGCTTCGAAGCGAACAAGGCAAAATGCAATGACTGACTTTCCGACTGCGATTGACGGGCCGTCCACGCTGTACTCGCCGGTCGATGCGTTCTCGACCAAGCCGCTCGAAACCACAGCCACGGCGGCCATCGGCGCCGGCGACTCCACAATCTCCGTGCAGTCCACGGCGGGCGGATTCGCCGCCACGCTACGGCATCCTCTCCATCGACGACGAGTTGATCGTTTACACTGCGAAGACCGGCACGCAGTTCACCGGCTGCCAGCGCGGGGCATTCGGTACGACCGCCGCCACGCACGCCAGCGGCGTCCCGGTGAAGGCCAACATGGTCTCCGGCTTCATCACCGCGCTCCAGTCGGCGGTGCTGGCCATCGAGAACGAGCTCGGCACGGCGGCGGCGCGCAACTACGTCCAGAAGAACGGCGCGGTCACCATCACCGGCCTGAAGACGTTCCAGGACGGCGCGGAATTCGGGTCGGGGAACAAAGCCGCCACGGGCCTGGTACGCCTGCCCAACCTCGGCGCGGTCAAGTGGCGCAAGGCTGACAACTCGGGCGACCTCGGCGATGGCTTTGAACGCCAGCAACCACCTGGCGATGGACGCCATTATCGACTTCGCGGCGGGCCAGACCTTCGGCGCGTTCTCCTACCCGGACGCCACGACCACCAGCAAGGGCATCGTCCAGGTGGACCCGGTCGGCGGGCTTGCTGTGGCGGCAGGGGTGGCCTCGTTGGCGGCGACGGGCGTGGTGGCAGGGACGTACCCGAAGGTCACCGTGGACGCCAAGGGGCGCGTCACAGGCGGCGCGGCGTTGGTTTCTGGCGACCTCCCCGCCCACACCCATGTGGCCACCGACATCGTTTCCGGAGCGCTGCCGTTCACGATCCAGAAGGCGGGCACAGCGGTTGGGACGCGCCGGGCGTTGAACCTGATCGAAGGGGCGAACGTGACGTTGACGGTCGCGGACGATGCAGGCAACGACCGCGTGAACGTTACGGTGGCGGCTGCAAGCGGCGCCACCACGCACAACCTGCTCTCCGCGACGCATCCGGACACCGTGGCTGCCGCGCCGGTCCTGGGTGACCTCATCGCGGCGAACGGGACGCCCGCCTGGGCGCGCCTGGCGGGGAACACCACCGCGAGCCGGAAGTTCCTGCGGCAGACCGGGACCGGGACGGTGTCCGCTGCGCCGGCGTGGGATAGCCTTCTGGCTGGCGATCTCCCGGCGCACACGCACGCCGAATCGGACGTGACCAGTTTGGCGACCGATCTGACGAACCGCCCCGTGAAGGGCACCGCGTGGGCCGTCTCCAAGGCGGCGGTAATCAACTCCTCCGGCCAACTGGACGGCGCAGCCGGAACTGTCACGGACTGCGTCTTGGTGAACGGCAGCAGCACAGCCAAGGCGGACACGGCCCACACCCACGCCGCAACGGACATCGTCAGTGGCACTCTCGATAACGCGCGCACCTCGGGCACAGCCAGCGCGACGGCCAGCACCCTGGTGCTGCGCGATGGCTCCGGCGGCGCGTCATTCGGCTATGTCGCCGCCAACAATCAGTGGGCTTACCTGGACTCCCACTTCCAATCGTTCGAGTGCGGCGCGTTCCAAACGGTGGGCGGTCCCTTCGAGAACATGGCGAAGTACTCCGAGGACTTCACCGTCGCGACCTGGGACAAGAACGGCGGTTCCTGCTCGGCCACCGCGAACAGCACCGCCGCACCGGATGGCAACGCGACCGCGGACACCATCACGGCGGTAACCGCGACGCCTATCGTCCAGCAGCAGATCGCGGGCTTGGCGTCCGGAGGCCAGTACACGTTCTACGTCTGGGCCAAGGTCGCGTCCGGAACGAAGCAGGTGTCCATCGCCATCGTGGACAACGCCTATGCCGGATACCTCGCGGGCCCGACGAGCATCACGCTCACGACGGCGTGGCAGCGGTTCAAGATCACCGGCACGCTGGCGGGCGGGCAGACCGGACTCTGGATCGTCGTGCGCCAGTTCGCCGGGAACGGCGACAACTGGACCAGCGGCGCCATCTACCTGTGGGGCGCATGCCTGCAGCAGGGCAACGATCCGAAGGCTGGCTACGCCCGTACGTGGGCGTCGCAGACCGCCGCCGTTGCGGCAGGAATCGCGTGCGGCGCGACCGTGATCGCTGCCAAGGACAACGCGGAGTCGCCACTTCGGATCTACGGTCCCGGCTCGAACCTCGCGGACCACAGGCTGGTGGAGGTCACCGCCGGCGGCGAGTTGATCCTCGCGGGCGGCACCGGCAATGGCTACCGCCTCGCCGAACTGATGGGCGCCACCAACCCGTCCGGATGGTCTGGCGTGCTCAAAGTGAAGAACGCCTGCCGGAGCCACGGCGGGCTACATCCTCCTCTACTCGAACCCGTAATCCCCCGAAAGGACAAATCGAATGAAGTTGACGCTGGACCATACCCAGCGTCTGAACCTGCACGCGCTCCTGGGCGCGCAGCGGGCAGACGTGGGGTCTATTCGCGCGATCTGGGCGGTGCAGGACAAGCTCGCCCTCGATGCCGACGAGGAGAAGCTCATCGAACTGAAGCGCGAGATGGTGAACGGGACGGAGCGGATGGTGTGGAACCCCGCGCTCTCGATCCCGCCCCAAGACTTCGAGTTCTCCGATCTGGAGACGGCCCGCATCAAAGCCGCCCTCCAGACCTGGGACTCGTACACAGCCAATGCGGATCGCCGATGGCTAAAGCCGCTTGTCGATGCGCTGTTCCCAACGGACCCGCAGGAGTGACAAGCCATCTGTTTTGGCAAGTTGGCGATGAAGTCCCGTAAGAATGCAGCACCCGCGCAGAGCACGGCTGATTACTACGCGTGGCTGTGGCGCTCTTGCGCACTACGTCGCCCGCAGTCGTCCTGGGTGCGAAGGGAGGCAAAGTGACGGCAATGCGCGGGCCTGAGTACGTCGCCAAGATCGCGGCCACGCAAGCACAGACGGCGGCGGCAGGCCGCGCAAGGGGTAACTAGTGCTAGAAGAGTCTCGACTGCGGCGGCGTCTGCTCTACATGCTGTGAGCCGCCATACTGAATAATTGCCTCAAGGATCGCGTCGCCAACCCTATTGGCGCTTATCGGTGAGAGGCACCGGATAGACCACTCCGCGCACATTCCCTGCCACAAGACATTGCCCGGTACGGTAAGGCGATCCGCTGCGTAGCGTACCCATTCGTGATGGTCCCCAATCAACATAGCGGCGATGCAGGCTTCGGCAATATTCGAAGCGGAACGGCCCAGCCTCGCGGCCAGACCATCAACACCGCTCTTTTGCAGTTGATCAAATACGACCCGCTCCGGTGCGTCTTCTCCGGGCAACAAGTGGCAGCCCTCGCTCGCCTCTTGATCGCCATCCAAAAACACAACTGAAGGGCGAGGGAAGCGCTTCCCCTTAACCATCGATCCAAGCGCTCTTCCCACGTTCGCCGCGCCAAAGGGAACTACTTGGTACCGAGTGATCAGATCCTTTCTGTCGGAGAAGGCGACGATTTCATTCACCAGTGTCTTGGCTCGCTCGTCTTCAACGTAAACGTCCGCTTCGGGGTGAGGTTCGTCGTCCATTTTGGACATAGCAAATGCCGGGCTAACCCCTACCATGATTTTTCGTTGGCCGTCGCTCTCCATTAGGTAGATCCGGCCCTCTGGCGGCAGTTCGTCCAATACATACGGAGAATGAGTGCTTACTATGCACTGGACATCAAGGTTCCGGCAGATAGTAGCCAAATCCCGAATAAACCTACGCTGAGTCCTCGGATGAAGGGAGGTTTCGACCTCATCGATCAAAACGATAGAGTACTTCTTGATGCGGCGCTGGAGCAGTTCTGCCATAACCGTCTCACCTGCACCGCCATGAAAACCGGAGTACCATCTACCGTTCTTAGACAAAACGGGAACGGTTCGAAATTCGTCAACATCCGTCGTGGAAACTTTAGCCAAGTCGTAGTTTCGACCCATTAGGCCCGACAGGCGTTCCACTGTGGCAACGTCAAATGCCTGGACGGCTCTCTCTTTAACTTCACGCTTCGCCATTCGCGCATAACCAGTTCTAGATGCAATCGGCTGGATTCGACGGAGGTCGATGTATTCGACATCTCGCTCCCTGCGTTCATCGTTGCCGCGCCAGCGCTCGGAAGGTCGCCGGATGCTAACCGAAATCGAGCCTGAAGTAGGGCCCTCCCGCATGGAAGTCCTGATTTCCGCGCCAGTGACTTGCTCCCACGGCGTGTCAGGGAAGAAATCCGACGCATAATGTTGCCGCTGTGACTCCCCCTTGTAGGATGCGGCAACCGCTTGAAGCACAGTGCTCTTCCCTATGCCATTCTCTCCCACGAGCGCAACGATGGGGAACTGGAACTCAATTCTCTCGCCAGTCCAGCCCCTGAGTCCTTCTATCTCTATCCACTCTAACCGTTTAGGCCATCCCTGACCACTCTTCCAACGGTTCTCCAGAAGCCTTAATTCCTTCGAAAGCGGCAATTGCAACCTCCAGTGACCGGATTCCTGGGCTGTGATTGCGATTGTGAACCGGCCATATTGTTATTTAAGCACATTTTTAGTGCGCTTAAAGTGCCATTGTGGCGGTTTTGTTATCCAACTGAGCCGCCATGGCTGCGTTTCAAGCCAAGATGAAGGCTGACGCCTCCGGCCTGGAGGTATCTCTCCTGAAGCAGGTCGTGCTGTGGAAGGACGAGGTGCTTTCGGCCATCCGCCCCCTCCGACCCGCCAGACTCGCCGCCCGTGTCGGCCCACCTCTATCCCTTCGCTCGCTTCAACCTCCGCGCCTTGGCCCATCGCCGTTTGGTCGCCGCGATGATCCGGGCGCGGCCCTGGGGCGACAACGCGCCGCCGGCTAACGACCGCAGGGTCAGCCGCGCGCGGTAGGGACGCTGGCTGCGCCCACGTCTTGGCCCCACCATCTCATCGTCTTTGTCTGAAACGCAAAAACCTGAATCGCCGGGTCTGCCGCATAACGGGCCAGATATCGTTCTGTCATCTTCCAACCAGAACCCGCCTTGCCTTTGGGGAAGAGGGTGAGGACCTTGGCCATCGGTAATATGAACCCACGGATCATCTCGCCCGCATCGACGACGATGGCAAAGTACGGAACACACCCGAACGCGGCACACGCCTTTTCTGCCTTGTCGAAGTTGTCGTTCGGGATGCTCACGTACTCATCTTCTTGTTCCTCGGCCCGGCTCCGACTCTTGACGGAGATGCCCATGATCTCATTCGTATGCGGGTTACGAGCGATGATGTCGATTCCCGTGTGGTCCACCAGAGCGCACTCGAACCCGTACTTCGAGAGCCAATTGTAACGGGTCACGATCTTTCCCCCCGAGATTCTCACTTTGTTTTCCGGCGAGTTGGTCAAGCTATTGGCGGGCCATGTGGCGCCGGAGCGTCTCGGCGGAACAATAGGGAACGCCTACGGCGATCTTCGCGTTTAATGCCCAAGGCCTCAGCTCGGGGACATCACCACCCTGATGTCAACCACAAAAAGCAAAACCCCCGAGACTTGCCCGGGGGTTCTGTTGTGCCGATCAGTAACGGAGCCAGCCCGTCGCCTCGGCCTTGGGCTCCGCCCAGGCGCGACCCCGGACGGAAGATCGATACGGTGCTTCGTTACTTCATAGCAACGCCTCGGCGGTGGCGTCCAGCAGGATCGCTTCGTCAACCAGCGGAGCCTGGCGCGCGGCCGCCAGATGCAATGCCGCCGCCGCCAACTTGTTCACTTTCCGGGGAATGCCCTTGGTGGCCTGATAGAGACCTTGGCGCGCGGTGTCATCGAACAACGGCTGAGTCACGCCCGCGGCTTTGAGTTGCTGCGCCAGATAGGCGTCGAGTTCCTCGCGCGAAAGTCCCTCCAGGTGATAGTGCGTGCCGATGCGCTGGCGCAAGGCTTCATGCATCTGCAGCGAAAGCGTCCGGCGCAACAGCGGCTGACCGACCAGCAGCAGCGTGAGATAACGCGAAGAGTCCATGTCGAAGTTCAGCAGCAGCGGCAACTGCTCGAGCGCCGGATGTGGCAGTAAGTGCGCTTCGTCGCAGATGAGAATCGGATGCTGCTTCTTACTCTGGTTCAGACGTACGACGGCCTCGGCGATCTGGCGGACCAGGTCGCCGCGAAAGTGCGCGGGCTCCAGATCGAGAGTGAGCGCGATCTGGCGCAACAGGTCGAGCGCCGTGCCGGAGGAGAAGTGAACATAGAGCACCTTGTGAAGGTTGGGGTTCAGCGAGGCGGTGAAGATCCGCGCGGCTGTCGATTTGCCGGCGCCCACTTCGCCGGTGAGCAACCCCACGCCGGGATGCCGCGTCAGGAACTCGAGCCGTGTCTTGACTTGCTGCCAGGCCGCCGATGCGAACAGTTGCTTGCCGTCCGGGTTGTCGGAAAACGGCGTCTTCTTGAAGCCGAAGAAAGATTCCCACATTACCGGTAGGTCCTTCCGTTGACCACCGCATCGACCGGACGCGCCGCGCCCTCCGGCTTTCCGGCGCAGTAGATTTCCAACTGTGCCAGATCGAGCGGATCGAAACGCACCTCGATCTTCTTGCCGGCCAGATAAGGCGGCGCTTCGAAGAAACGATGGCGCAGCAGGAACGTGGAATCGCGGCGCACCAGGCGGTCAACGCGATGGAAGAACAGACGGCGCATGTCGGTGGCCGGCGGCAGTTGCCGCACCTGCGCGATGTCCCGTTGCCAGCGCAACAGCGGGGTGGTTTGAAGCGCGCTGTGCTCGCGGCGGTGATAGACGGTATCGAGCCAGTGCCAGAGTCGTTCGTTCAACTGATCGAGCGAAAGCAAAGCCTTGGGGTCGAGGTTGGAGAGAAACTGCTCGCGCACGGAACGGAAGAAGCGTTCGATCTTGCCGCGGCCTTCGGGTTGATAGGGCGGCGTGTGAACGATCAGGATGCCGATGGAGGCGGCGATCCGCGACAGTTGCGGCGAGCGATAGATCTTGGCGTTGTCCATATAGAGACGAGTAGGCAGACCGCGCGCGGCGATGGCCTGACGCAGGCAGTCGAGGAAGGAGTCGAGGCCCTGGTTGGGATAGAACTGCGCGTGCGGGATCAAGCGGCTGGCATCGTCGAGCGCGGCCTGCAGGAACACCTGCATCTTGCCGCCGCCGGCGCGCTCGACCCACGGGCCGAAGAGCATGTCGGACTGCCAGATCTGATTGGCGAACTCGGCTTCGTACTTCTTGTGCGCGGTGGCTTTGTCGAGCACCAGTTGGCGCTCGGTGAGTCCACGGGCGCGCAGGAATCGATAGAGCGTGGACGGTGAGATTTCGGCCTGATCGCCGGCCAGGGCCAGGTGGTTCAGCAAGGCCGTTCCGGTGCGATGCGGGCTTTCGCGCTTGAGCCGTTCGATGAGCGCGGCGGTGGCGTCGGGGATGGCGCGCATCCGTCCGCGATCCTCGCGCGGCTTGGGCATGAGCGCGGTGAGGCCGTTGCGCCGGTAGCGCAGCGTCCATTCCAGCAAGGTGTCCACCGAAACCTGGCGGCGCGTGGAATTCGGAATATCGTAGAGACGCGAGGCAACCTCCTGGGCGCGGCGTGTCAGTTCGCCGCGCGGGAGGGTTTCCAGCACCAGCGGTGCAATGAGCCCATAGCGGAACAGGGCGGTCTTTTCGGTCTTGTCGTCGGGCATCGGGTGACTGCTTTCTCCTTGGGTTCGAGCGTAGGGCGAAAAGCGGTCCGGTTCCAGACAAATGGTGTGTGGGGACGCTCAGGCGGGCGCGGCGGCGGGCGGGATCGCGGCGTGGCGGCCGCCGGGAATGAGCGAACGGGACCAGCCCAGCAGATGTTGTCGAAGGCTGGAGAACAGGAAACGATGCGCGGGAATCCACCCTGCCGCGTTGAGCATGGCGAGTGCACGAGCCACGAAATTCGGCGCGGGCGGCGGATCGGCAAGCGCGGACAGCGCGGCCGCGAGAGCTGCGGCCTGGGCGCGAAAACGGCGGATCCACGACTGCCCGCGCTGATAGGGCGCTCCCGGCGGAAGCGCTTCCCCGAGTGTCTTGCCGTGGACCAGCCGCGCCACCAGGAACGCGGCGATCACGGTGAGGCTGAAGCGCAAGTACGGCAAGGCGAAGTCCGGCAGCAACGATACGGTACGCCGGCAGGACTCGCACAGATAGCGGCGCACGCGGATCCATCCTTCGAACGTGGAATCGGCGATGGTGCGCGTGTAGAAACCGTGCGCCGCCAGCGGATGTTTGGCATGGCACAGTGGACATTGATGGGGGCGGTACTGATCCGGGTTGTCGAGCTGCGCGAGGTAGTCCGCCACGGACCCGGCGAAAGGGTGTAGGATTTGCATTGTAGGATCGGCCTTCAGGGAGCGCTAACTCCCGGGGTTGCTCTGGCGGGAGGGTCCGGGCTGTGAGGCTTTTGGAACTCTCCCGCACACACTTCGACATCCTAGCGCTGGATTGGTGGTTTGTGCAGGCTGGCCGCCGTCAAGCGGTCGCGATGCCGCCGGGGAAGACCGGCGTCAGTGTGAGAAAAACTGCCCGCTACGCGGGCAATAAGCGTGGCCGGTTACACCAATAGAGGACCGCCATCTCGCCGAAATCGCCGGTAATCTTGGCGTGTCGGGTGCTCTTCTTGATCCTCATTTTGCGCTCCGGACCAGCGTTAGCCGCCATTCGTGCCCGCTGGCATTACTTCTTCTCCGCCAGAAACTCCTGCCGCAGGCTGTCCATGTCCCGGAGGTTGCCTGTCTTCGGGTTCCCGAAACTGCCAGAAGGTCCAGCCGTTAGTTGCTGGCGGCGGTTCGTGTGTGGATGTGCCGAGTACCGACTTCCGGGCGATGCCGCCGGCGGCCGACAGGGTCAGGCAGGTCTCGCCGCCGAACGAGACCGTTCCGTCCGGCTGAATTGATGCGGTTAAGCTGAACACCCTTGTACGTACGCTCCAGCTCCAGTGGCGCCTTTACAAATCCGGCTGCGATGAGGTTGGGCAGAGTCGCCTCGGCCATGGCGGTCATGGTCTCCCACGCCTTCTTGCCAGCTTCCCGGCGAGCGGTGGAGGCTTCTGCCTTCGGCTGTGACAGGCGGCGCGGCGGGCGCCACCGGCTGTTCGAGAACCTTCGGCAACGGGAAATCGATGGTAATCTTTGCCGCGCTTGAGAGAAGCGCGTGCTTCTGACGGCGTGACGCCATTCGCCTTCTTGCAGATGGCCCGAATCAATGGCGCGTCGTCTTCACCGAGCAAGCTCTCGAGCGCGAGCCTGACTCTGCGGTCGATGAAGTGGGCCTTCCACATCTCATCGAGCAGGCTCCCGCGCATCTTCTCCTTCGACAGCAACACGAGGGTGTCGATGATGAACTTCGGCTCGCTGTCCGAAATGCGCACTTTGCGGAACAGCTTTTCATCGACGTCGACCTCGGCGTGCGAGTTGTAGATCCGATACTCGTCCCCATTTGTGAGCACGCACCACTTGACCCCGACCACGGCCGCGTAGCTGATGTTCTGCGAAATCCACTTCCTGTCGCCGAGGTCCTTCTCCAGCGACTTCGCCTCAATCAGCAGGCACTCCGTGCGGTTCAGGAAGAGCGCATAGTCCACGGGGTTGTCCTGCGGCTTGCGCCGGTACTCCCGGCGAACCTCATCAATCTCCTGGAGTTCCCACCCCATGGCCGACAGCAGCGGATCAATCAGCGCCGCCTTGGTGTTCTGCTCGCCGATGAGTTCCTTCCGTTCGCGGACCTGCTGAATTCGCTTCCGGATTACTTCAACAGCCGCCGTCACCTTTGCGGTGGTTGGTTCCATCTCTGCGACCTCCCCGTGTCTGAATGGGCTTCTTGAGGTTCGCTTCGAAACGGGCAAAGCCAAGAGGAGATTCGAGTCCCGTCGACCGAATACCCCAAGATTGCTTATTGTATGCCTGTTGAACACCCCGGCGTGGTGGATAAATGGCGCGACCAGCGTCGGTTTCAGATACAATCGTACTTCTTTAGGTTTCTGGAGACTAGCGCGTGGATCGCGCCCACCATGCCGCGGATCTTCGACAACATCGATCAGCAGCTCTTGCCGACCCTCAAGACCACCCTGGCCGTCTCACACCGTGCGGATTTTTGCGTTGGGTACTTCAACCTGCGCGGATGGCGGCAACTTGACGAGCATATCGAGCAGTGGGCCGGAGGGGATGGCGAGTGTTGCCGGCTGCTCGTTGGGATGCAGGCCCTCCCCCAGCAGGAGCTTGCCGAAGCCTACAGCATCATCAAACAGGACGGCGAATTGGACAACCAGACCGCCGTACGCCTGAAGAAGTCGCTGGCGGGCCACTTCCGCGACCAATTGACGATGGGCGCGCCGACCGGCGCCGATGAGGCAGGGCTCCGCAGGCTGGCGGCCCAGATTAAAGCTGGCAAGGTCGTAGTGAAGCTGCATCTTCGCCACTCGTTGCACGCGAAGCTGTACCTCCTCTTCCGGCACGATCCAGTGAGTCCGTCCATCGGCTTCCTCGGCAGCAGTAACCTCACGTTCGCCGGGCTGTCAAAGCAGGGCGAGTTGAACGTGGACGTCACGGACCACGATGCCTGCAACAAGCTCGCGCAGTGGTTTGAAGACCGATGGGCCGACCATTGGTGCATCGACATTTCGAAGGAGATCGCCGACATCATCGACCAGAGCTGGGCCAGGCCAGACGCAATCCCGCCGCACCATATCTACGTGAAGATGGCTTACCACCTCTCTCAAGAGGCGCGGGAAGGCATCATTCAACACACCATCCCAAAGGACTTCGGCAATAGGCTCTTTGACTTCCAGGTTGCGGCCGTGAAAATCGCGGCCCATCACGTCCACAAACGCGGCGGCGTCCTCATTGGAGACGTGGTCGGCCTGGGGAAGACCTTGATGGCAACGGCGCTCGCCCGGGTTCTGGCGGACGACCTGCTCCTCGAAACGCTGATCCTCTGCCCTCTGAACATCGTCTCGATGTGGCAGGACTACTGTCATGAGTACCGTTTGCCTTCTTGCAGGGTGCTCTCGTATTCGAAGGTGATTGGCCAGCTTCCGGAACTGCGCAGATATCGCCTGGTCATCCTCGACGAGAGCCACAACCTTCGGAATCGCGAGGGCAAGACGTACAAGGTCATCGCCGACTATATCCAGAAGAACGACAGCAAGTGCATCCTGCTGTCGGCCACGCCCTACAACAAGGACTATCTCGACCTCGCAAGTCAACTTCGGCTCTTCGTGCCCCCGGACAAGGACCTTGGCGTCGGGCCGGAGCAGCTTCTGCAGGAAATGGGCGAGATCGAGTTCGTTCGGCAGCACCAGTGCGGTGTCCGCACCCTTGCAGCCTTTGAGCACAGCCCACACCCTGACGACTGGCGCGAGCTGATGCGCCTCTACATGGTTCGCCGAACGCGCGGCTTCATCAAGGAGAACTACGCCGAGACCGACCCCGCCAACGGCCGCAAGTATCTTCCTTCTCGGACGGTGGGCGCTCCTATTTTCCCGATCGCCTTCCAAAAAAAGCGTCGTTTAAGGTTGACGATTCCGATCCGAACGACCAGTACGCCAAGCTCTACGCGCCGGCGGTCGTGGATCTCATCAACCACCTCGATTTGCCTCGGTACGGTCTTGGCAACTTCGTGTTGGAGAGGCCCAAAGCGACGCCTACCGCGGAAGAAGACGACTTGCTGGCCAACCTTTCCGTGGCCGGTAACCGGCTGATGGGCTTCTGCCGAACGAACCTCTTCAAGCGTCTGGAGAGCAGCGGGAATGCCTTCCTACTCTCGGTAGAGCGCCACATTCTGCGGAACTTCATCTGCCTCCATGCCGTGGAGAACGGGCTGGAGTTGCCGATTGGCACGCAGGACGCAGACCTGCTCGACACCCGCGCCAACGATTCCGATGAGGACGGACTGTTCGAAGGGACCGGCGGCTCTGGCGGCGGCCCGCTGCGTTCCGAGAAGGACTTCCGGGG